>JACKLK010000027.1 GCA_024236015.1 Rhodoferax sp. | reverse complement strand
AGCGTCGGCGCGATGTAGGCCTTGTCGAGCACCACCTGGTTGTCGACCCTGCGCTCGCGTACGCGGACCACGCCGAGGGTGGCATAGGCGTCGGTGACATCGCTCCTGCGCATCAGCCGCACGTTGAGCTGACCGACCTGGACCAGCGCGGTCTGGGCCGAGTTCAGCGTGCTGTCGCCGACCTCGGCCTCGATCGCAGCGAAGCGTGCCAGTGCGGCCTGGCCGGTGCCGGCGACGTCGGCATCGAGCCCGCCCTGACGGCGCATCGGCACGGCCAGCACGATCAGCTCATCCTTGATCTCGGCCGGCAGTTCGATCGGCTCGGGCCCGCGGTCGGTACCGGGAAAATCGAAGGGTGTGCCGTCCGGGAACAGGCCGCTGGCCGACGCGAGGGCGATCTTGCCGAGCGCCAGCGCGTCTTCGTCGAGCACCAGCTCGCCGAATCCCCACTGCCACGCCCGCAGCGGCGCGACCCGGCCATTGACCAGTCGCTCGACGTAGCGGTCGTTCTGCTGCAGGTGCTGGGGCTGCAGGAACATGCCCTCTGACCAGATGACCTTGTTATTCCATGACATGGCTAGCTCATCCCGTGGCAACCCCGGGTCGCCGGGCTGATGGGTTACTGGGCGGTACCGGTGATCGCCACCGAACGGTTGTCGAGCTTGATCGACAGCGGCAGGGTCTTGTGCGCCACCAGCGGCACGCTGGCACGCCACACGGCGCGCTCGAGATCGCGATAGGCCGCGACCACGCCGACGAACCGGGTACCGGGCTGAGTGGTGCGTTGAATCGAGTGGGTGTCGCCGGGTCGCAGCACCATCTCCTCACGGGCAACGAGGTCACCGGTGAGGGTTTGCTGCTCGTTGTCCCACAGCGAGAAGAAATCGGCGTCCTTGAAGGCCGACAATGCCTTCAGTTCATACATGCGAACCACCAGCGGCGACGGCCGTCCGGAGGAATCGGGATTCAGGTTCTCTTCGGCCTGGAAGGTTGCCGCGACAACCGTCGGATCCGGCGTGGACGAGCAGCCGACGGCCAGCAGCGCGAACAAGGCGAGTGCGAGGAGCGAACGCGGGGATCGGCCGAGCGGGGATGATTGCAGCATCAGTCTTGTCTCCAGAGGAAGGTCCGCCCGGGGCCCGCGACCGCCTCACGGACCGCAGCGCCAGGCACGATACGGCATTCGATTATACGCAATGGCGATGGCCCGAAATCGGCTGCCGGCCGCTTCCCCGGCCGCGAACGTGGCGCGCGCGGCCAGCCCCCCGAATTGCGGTCAACGGCACGGGGCAGGCGATCTGTAACGCGGGGAAAGCGACGGCAGGTCCGTGACGGCGCGCCGTCACGGCGACAGCAACAGGACGTTCACCTGGCTCGGGGCAATGCGCATGCCGGGCGCGTTGGTCGAGTTCTGCAACGACATGCTGGTCATCCGGGTGGCGGGCATGCCGGCCACCAGTACCGTGAACGCTGCAGTCAGGTGCCGTGCCGGTCCCATCACCAGACCCGAGGCCACGCCCATCGCCAGGCCCGGGTTGTCGCCGTTGGACAGCGGCACGACGGTGCTCATGTTGTGGGCGGGGGTGCAGCTCCACAGCACGTTGTAGGCCGCCGGCACGCCCATCGGACCAGCGGCGATGTTCGGGTAGGGGATCGGCACCGGCACCGGTGACGGCGGCGCCGGCGTCAGACACACGTCGGGAAACGCGAAGTCGACACCCCCCATCTGCGAATTGGCGAACATGGCTCAGCCCACCTGTATCTGCTTGCCGTCGAACTTGACCAGTTCGCGCGATTTGACGATCGCGTGTTCGGCATTCATGTTGAGGATCTTGTCGGCCCTGAGGTCGAGATGGCCGACACGCACCAATTCCATGTCCTCGACCTGCCGCGAATGGCTGCGCGCGCGCAGCGCAAAGACGTCGCTGACCTGGCGGATCACGCGGGCGGTGCCGTCGAAGGT
>JACKLK010000026.1 GCA_024236015.1 Rhodoferax sp. | reverse complement strand
CTGATGGCGAACTACTGAGGACAGGAGCGCACGATGACTTCCTCTTCATCCTCTCCTTCGTCCCGTCGCCTCTGGCAGGCCGTGTTCTGGCTCGGCCTGGTGTGCTTCCTGGCCTGGGACTGGTCGACCTCGGCGCCGGTGGACCTGCGCCAGGAGCCGCCGCTGATCGCGGCCGGGTCCGGCCAGGTGGTCAGCGGCGGCCACTGCTCGATGGCGAAATAGCCGCGCCGGCCGCGGCGGCCTATTTGATCAGCGCCTGGATCTCGCGGAACAGCGGGTGGTCGGCGCTGCGCAGCCACTCGAAGGCCACCATCTCGGTCGTGACCAGCTCGGCGCCGTTGCCGGCCAGCCGGTCGTAGGCGGCGTCGCGGTTGCGCTCGGTGCGTGAGCCGCAGGCGTCGGTGACGACCCAGACCTCGAATTCCTCCTCGAGCAGTTCCAGCGCCGTCTGCAGCAGGCACACATGGGCTTCGACGCCGGCGATGACGACCGTGTTGCGCACCGGCGCCGCTTCGGGCACCGCCTTTTGCAGGTGTTTGGGCAGGCTGCGCGCGTTGCCGCCCTGCGCGGGTTTGCGCGGCGCGGGGCGCAGTGCCTCGAGCAGGCCGTCGCCACACGCGCTGAATGCCATCTTGGGCAACACACGGGCATGCGCCTCGCCCAGTACCGCATCCAGGGCCGGATCGCTGGCCCCCAGCCTGGACGGGTTCTGTTCGGTGGCCCAGATCGGCACCTGCAGCGCCTGGGCCATGCGGGCCAGGCGCACAGCGTTGGCCAGCACGGCCGGCGCGTCGGCGATGGCCGGCATCAGCCGGCTCTGGTAGTCGACCAGCACCAACTGGCATTCATCGGCATCGAGCAACATGGAGGGTCTCCGTCGGTTCGTCGGGGCCGGGTCACAACGACGCGGCACCTGGGCCGGCCATTATCGGCCGCGCGATTGCGGCGGGGTGCCCGACGGCTGCGGCCGCGTGTTGCGCTTGTCGGCAACCGGGGCCTCGCTGCCACGCGGCGCCACGGGCACGGGCAGAGGCAACGACGCCGTCAGGGTCTTGTTCATGGGTTGTTGTTGAGAATGGTTCGCATTACACTGAACCCATACCACTCCCGAGTCACGCCATGTCCGATCCCGTTTTCAGTTCCGCGGCCGATGTCGAACCCTTGTTGTCCGGCACCCTGGTGTTGATGACCGCCGCGCAAAGTCCGAGCGCCTGCGAGCACCTGCCCGCCAAGATCGTCTCCAATCTCGACCGCCTGTCGGCGCACCCGACACTGTCGGGCGAGTTCAGGATGGTGCTGGCCCGATTGCGCCAGCATTGGTCGAGCCGGTGCGCGTGTGGGCGCGCGACGTCTTCGGCAGACGCGCATCTGCGCCCGCCGGTCGGCGGGCGTCTGCTGCACTGATCCTGCGGTTCGCAAGGCCCAGGCGTGTCGCCGGGCCATGCGGCCGGTGTCTGGCGCCGCCACGCGCGCGGCGCAGCGGCAGGCGTGTCGCCGATCGTGCGGTCAGTCGTCGTCGTGGTGCCGCGCGTGCTTGCCACAGCTGCCCATCGAAGCCGCGACGTATTGCTCGTAGATCGCGTTCCGTGCGTCCAGGCGCATGTAGTCGGGCCGCTTGCGGTCGCGCAGCTTGCTGAAGTCGACCTGCTTGACCTTGCGCAGGTCCTTCGCCCGGGTCTCGCCGGTTGCGACCCCGATGGTTCCCAGCACCACCGGCGAATTTGCCGGCCCGGTGGCGGACAACTCGCCGATGATGATCTCGATCGTGCCGCTGGCATGGATCGCGACCTGCACGGTATTGGGCTCCGTCGTTCCGGCCGCGGGCACGTTCCAGTAGGTCACGACGACACGCTGGTTGGCGGCATCGTGGTAACCGAACACGCCGCGATCGGTGGCGCTGAAGGCGCCGCTGTCGAGGTTCTTCATCAGCGCGGCAATCGTGAAGCGGTTGCTCAGCAGCAACTGGCCGCGCATGAACCACGGGGAACCGTTCTCGTCGATGCCGCTGTAGGCCGCGGCGGTGCGCGTCGTGATCGCGCCGTCTTCGCTGACGATCAACGTGCGGACCGGTTCGCGCTGGCCCGGAACCCAGAAGGCAAAGTCGGGGTAGCTCAGGTAGACGCTGGCATTGCCGCTCGAGCGCAGCTTGGTCGATCCCTTGTCGTACAGGGGCTGGCCCGACTTCACGCTGACCCGGTAACCGTCATAACCCTGCGGCACGAAACTGATCTTGTCGCCGGGCAGCAGGTCGAGCGGATGCTCCTTCTGCTTGAGGCAGCTGCTGGTGAAATCCACCAGGGGGTTCTCCTGGCGCTGGAACCCGGTGTCCTTCAGGTACTTGTCGTAGCGCTTGTCGCCCTTGAGCGACTGGTTGAAGAACGACACCGCATACCAGTTGGTCAGCCGGGTGATCTCGTCCAGCGACACCTCGGGCTTGAGCGGCATCAGCGGCTGCAGTTCG
This sequence comes from Rhodoferax sp., assembly GCA_024236015.1. Lineage (GTDB taxonomy): Bacteria > Pseudomonadota > Gammaproteobacteria > Burkholderiales > Burkholderiaceae_C > CAISIP01. The sequence continues at coordinate 1,180 of JACKLK010000026.1, read as the reverse complement.
TTCTTCACCGCGACGATGTCGGACGGGCCGAAGAACACCGACTCCAGCTGCGCGTCGCTGATGCCGTCGAACACCGAGGCATCGCAATATTCATAGACACCCGCCTGGCGCGAGCCGGTGTAGGTGAAATAGAAGGTCGAGTCGAAGATGAAGTTGGCGATGTCCGAGGGGTCGAGTGCGGTCGGATTGGTGAACACCTGGCCGTTGATGCCGGGCTTGATCGTCAGCATGGAGTTGCGGAAGTCCTGGCACCAGCTCGACTGGTAACCGGCCGTGTGGTGCGCGATGCCGGCGATGTCGGCCAGGTATTTCGCAGGGCTGTTGCTGAACAGGTTGAAGTCGTTGTAGGCGATGCCGGTGTCGTTGCCCAGGAACAGCAGCGGCACCGTGGCCTTCGCATAGTCGGAGGGCTTGAGCAACAGGCCCCAGTTGCTGCCGCCACTCATCAGCGCCGCCTTGACCCGGCCGTCCGGTGCCAGGCCGGCCGAGCCGATGCCGGTGACGGTGGCCAGGCTGGTCTGGCCGCCGAGCGAATAACCCAGCACGCCGATCTTGTCGGCGTCGATGCGTTGGGTGAACGGCATGCCCGTCGTGTCGTCGAGTGTGCCCTGCAGGATCGCGTCGATGACGAATCGCACGTCCCGCGAACGGGTCGCGATGCCGCCGCTCATGACCGGGTTGGGGCCGATCGCCACGGCGGGGATGTAGTTCTTGAAGAAGCTGCCCTGGTAGTAGGCATCGCTGTTGCCCGTGTGCTCCACCGAGGCCACCACGTAGCCGTGGCTGGCCAGCGTCTCCAGCGTGTCGGGCATGTTCTTGGTCGACGCGACCAGGTTGCCGTGGGATGCGATGAGCAGCGGGAATGTCGCGGGGGCCAGTGGCGCGTTCTCGGCCACGCGGTTGTACGATCGCGCGCCCAGGGCCGTCAGCGGCGGCAGATCCGGCAACCCGGGGAACACCGTGCTGCCCGGATTCTCGTTGTACATCGGGTTGTTCCACGTATAACGGATGTGCTCCGTGGGCTTGACGCGGGTCGGATACCAGATGTCCAGGCGCAGCGGCCGGGCGCTGCCCGATGCGGGCATCGACCCGTTGAGATTGCGCGACGTGTCGGTGAGGATGACCGAGGTATGGCCGATGCCGTATGGGCCGGCCTGGTCCGGTGGATAGAACCGGTTGT
>JACKLK010000025.1 GCA_024236015.1 Rhodoferax sp. | reverse complement strand
CCGCAGCGGCGTGCCCGAAGGCAGCCGCGGCGCCATGGAGACCATGGCCTTCCTGCGCGACGGCCTGACCGATGCGGCGAAGAACGCCGCGGTGGCGCAGCTCGAACCCATCGCGGCCGAACTCGGCGGCTCGCTGGCGCAACTGGCGCTGGCCTGGGTGGCGAGCAACCCACGCGTGAGCAGCGTGATCACCGGCGCCTCGAAGGGGTCGCAACTGCAGGACAACCTGGGTGCGCTGGCGGTCCTGGACAAGCTGACGCCCGAGGTCAAGGCGCGCATCGACGCCGTCACGGCGCCGCTGGCTGCCTGACCTGCGGGGGCATTCACGAGACTGTCACGGCGCCTGCGCACAGTGGCGTGGCCGGTGCATCCGCACCGATGCCACACCACTGTTGCCAGCAGGAGCCAGCGATGAAGGGCAAGTCCCACCCGACCAACGACCTGACGATCAACCCGTCGGGCAACCCCTCGATCTACGACGTCATCGACCGCGTCGACGTCACCCGCCGCCGTTTCGTGCAGGGTGGCGTCGGCGGTGCCGCACTCGCCGCCGCCGGCGGCCTGACGCTCGGCGGCCTGGTCAACACCGTGCACGCCGCGCCGGTGCCGCCGTCGCTGGGTTTCCCGGGCATCGGCTTCGAGAGCGTGCCGCCCAGCCTGGCGCCGGTGGCCGACCGCGTCACCGTGCCGCAGGGCTACACCGTGCAGGCCTTCGTCTGCTGGGGCGACCCGATCGCCCCGGGCGGCAAGGCCTTCGTCGGCGACGCGTCCGAGACGGCCGCCGACCAGGCGCTGCAGTTCGGCACCCACAACGACGGCATGCACTTCTTCCCGGTCTCGAACCCGGGCAGTGCCGATGCCAGCAAGCGCGGCCTGCTGTGCGTGAACAACGAGTACACGCACGAGGAGATCCTGTTCACCGACGGCCAGGTCGGTGCCGGCTACACCATCGCCAAGACCCGCAAGTCGCAGACGGCGCACGGCGTGTCCATCCTCGAGGCACGCAACTTCCGCGGCAACTGGACGGTCAACGCCCGTTCGCGCTACGGCCGCAAGATCACCGCCAACACCCCGATGGCGCTCAGCGGCCCGGCCGCCGGCCACGCGCTGCTGCAGGCCCGTGAGTTCACGATCACCGACGAGGCCAGCGTGCCCACCGGCGGCACCACCAACGGCCGCGTGGTCTACGGCACGGTCAACAACTGCGCCAACGGCTACACCCCGTGGGGCACCTACCTGACCTGCGAGGAGAACTTCAACGGCAACTTCGGCGGCACCGGCGCGGTGGACACCAGCCCGGACACCGAGATCGGCAAGCTCAACCGCCGTTACGGCATCAGCGCGGGCGGGTTCGGCTACCGCTGGCACACCACCGACCCGCGCTGGGACGTCAGCATCAACCCGAACGAGCCGCACCTGTTCGGCTGGATCGTCGAGATCGACCCGTTCAACCCGGCCAGCACGCCGGTCAAGCGCACGGCCATGGGCCGCTTCAAGCACGAGAGCGTGCAGTACGTCGTCGATGCCGACAGCCGCATCGCCTTCTACATGGGCGACGACGAGCGCAACGAGTACATCTACAAGTACGTGGCGCGCCGCAGGTACAACGCTCAGCGCAAGTTCCTGAACCGCGGCCTGCTCGACGACGGCACGTTGTACGTGGCCCGCTTCGATGCCGACGGCACCGGCGCCTGGCTGCCGCTGGTGCCAGGCACCGTCGGCGTGGACGGCGTGGCGCTGCGCGACAACCCCAACTTCGCCGGCGCCGACGACGCCGAGGTGCAGGCCAAGATCCTGATCAAGACCCGCATGGCGGCCGACGCCGTGGGTGCGACGATGATGGACCGCCCGGAGTGGACCGGTGCGCGCCCGCGCGTCGGCGGCTTCGAGGAGGTCGAGGTCTACTGCACGCTGACCAACAACAACCGCCGCGGCACCGGCACCACGGTCAACGCCGCCGACGGCAGCACCGCCGCCGGCAGCGCCCGCCCGCCGGTGGACGCCGCCAACCCGCGCGAGGACAACGACTACGGCCACATCATCCGCTGGCGCGAGGATGGCCGCAGCGTGGCCGCCACCACGTTCACCTGGGACCTGTTCGTGCAGGCCGGTGACAGTCAGACCACCAAGACCCCGCTGCCCACCAACGACTACAAGGGCAACATCGTGGCCGACCCGGCCGGCAGCGCCGACTTCGGTGCTCCGGACGGCCTGTGGTTCGACGACTTCGGCCGCCTGTGGGTGCAGACCGACCAGGCCGGCGAGGCCTCGGGCGACTGGGTCAACATCGGCGCCAACTGCATGGTCTGCGCCGACCCGAACACCGGCCTCACGCGCCGCTTCCTGACCGCGCCGCCGCGGTCGGAGGTCACCGGCGTGACGATGACGCCGGACGGCCGCACGATGTTCGTCGGCATCCAGCACCCGGGCGAGGACGCCACGGCCGCCAATCCGACCGAGTTCTCCAGCTGGCCGCAGAGCCAGTGGGCGCTGAAGGCCGACGGCGTGACGTCGTTGCCCCCGGGCCGCCCGCGCTCCAGCGTGGTCGTGATCACCAAGGACGACGGCGGCATCATCGGCAGCTGACGGCCGCGAGGCCCCTGTGACGACGGCCGGGCCCTGCCCGGCCGTCTTGCGTTCCGGGCTGTCAAACGAATGTCACACAACGGCGTCACGATGCCGTCGTGATGCCGATCCATGCCCTCGAGACCCTTCCGCGCCGCCAGGTCGCCGCGCGCGACGTGCTGGTCATCGTCGAGGATCCGGCGCTGCGCGAACTCATCGCCGCGCACCTGCGCCACCAGGGGCACATCGTGCTGCCGGCCGCCGGCGCGGCCGACGCCTGCCGCCTGATCGCCGAGGTGCAGCCGGACCTCGTGCTGCTCGATGGCGACACCGACTCCGCGCGCGACCCCGCGCTGTTGTCCTGCCTGCGCGGTGCGGATGACAACGCCCCCTTGCCGCTGGTGCTGCTGCAGTCCGGGGCCAGCGCCGGCGGGCTGGCGCCGCAACTGCGCATCGCCAAGCCCTATCGCCCGCAGGCCCTGGCCGATGCCGTGCACCGCCTGCTGCAGGCGGGGCAGCCGACCCCGCGCGCGCCGTTGCCGTCGGCCGGGCGGCTGCGGGCCGGCGCGCTGGAGCTGGACTTCGAACTGCGTGCCGTGCGTCAGCACGGCGGGCCGGCCACCTGGGCCGACCTGGCGCCCACCGAGCTGCGGCTGCTGCACCACCTGATGCTGCAGCCCGACCGCACGCATTCGCGCGCCGACCTCGTCGGCGCCGTCTGGGGTGCAGGCGCCGACGTCGATGCGCGCACCGTGGACCAGTACGTGCGCCGGCTGCGCGAGGCCCTGGCGGCCGTCGGCGCCGACGCGGCGCTGAAAACCGTGCGCGGCGTCGGCTACCGCATCGACCTGCGCGCGGCCGACATCGACGCATGACTGTCACGGAACCGGCACGCCGCTGTCACGAAACCTTCTTATTCGATCGGCAGCATGCCGACCTGTCGCCCGGGATCACGCCGGGTGCCCACCACACGATCTGCAGGAGCTGAACCCATGAACTTCCGTCACACCCTGATCGCCGCGGCCGTGGCCGCCGGCAGCCTGTTCGGCGCCACCCAGGCCCAGGCCGCGCGCGACACCATCCAGATCGCCGGCTCGTCCACCGTGCTGCCGTTCGCCTCCATCGTGGCCGAGGAGTTCGGCCGCTCCTTCAGCCAGTTCAAGACGCCGGTGGTCGGCTCCGGCGGTTCGTCGGGCGGCCTGCGCCAGTTCTGCCAGGGCGTGGGCGAGAACACCATCGACATCGCCAACGCCTCGCGCCCGATCAAGTCGTCGGAGGTCGAGGCCTGCGCCAAGGCCGGCGTGAGCAAGATCCTCGAGGTCAAGATCGGCTACGACGGCATCGTCTTCGCGTCGCGCCGCGACGGTGGCAGCTTCGCCCTCGAGCCGCGCCACATCTTCCTGGCCGCGGCCAAGGAAGTGCCGCAGGGCGGCAAGATGGTGGCCAACCCGTACACGAAGTGGTCGCAGATCGACAAGTCGCTGCCCGACCAGGAGATCGTGCTCGTGATCCCGGGCAGCAACCATGGCACGCGCGAGGTCTACGAAGAGAAGACCGTGATCCACGGCTGCGAGAGCTTCGACGAAGTCAAGGCCATGATGAAGGCCGACAAGAAGAAGGGCGAGAACTTCTGCAAGGCCATCCGCACCGACGGCCGCATCATCGAGGTGGCCGGCGACTACACCGAGACCCTGGCCCGCCTGGACGCCCAGAAGACCGCCGTGGGCGTCTTCGGCCTGAGCTTCTACGACCAGAACAAGGACCGCCTGCAGGTCGCCACGATCAGTGGCGTGTCCCCCAGCCTGGAGACGGTGGAGTCGGGCAAGTACCCCGTCTCGCGGCCGCTGTTCTTCTACATCAAGGACGCGCACGTCGGCGTGATCCCGGGCCTGCTCGAGTACGCGCAGTACTTCCTGTCGCCGCAGGTCTCCGGCATGGGCAGCCCGCTGGAGAAAGCCGGCCTGATCCCGCTGAACAACAAGGAGCGGGCCGAGATCCTGGCCAAGATCAAGTCGCGCGCCAGCCTGTGATCGGGGCCTGACCCCGACTGCCGACCGGGCGTGTCCATCCGACCGCCCGGTCGTGTCCTGAAGAGCATCTTCCCGCTGCCAGACCCATGAACTCCCTGATGGTCGCCGCCGTGCTGCTGTTGCTGGTGGCGCTGGCCTACCAGGTCGGCCTCGTGCGCAGCCGCCGTGTGGCCGGTGCCGCACTCGATGAGCGCATGCACTCGCGGCCGGGCTATCACGGCCTGCTGGCGGTGCTGCGTGCCGCCGTGCCCGCCGCGGCGGTCTACGTGATCTGGCGTGCCGTCGGTGGCCCGCTGATCGACGGCATGGTGCTCGGCAGCATCCCCGCCGAACACCTGCCCACGGACGACTTCCAGCGTCAGGCGCTGCTGCAGCGCATCGCCAACCTGGCCTCGGGCTTCGGGCTGATGGGCGAGGCGCAGGGATTCGAGCAGGCTGCGGCCGAGACCCTGGCGCGCCTGCAGGCCACGGGCCAGGCGATCGTGGCCGCGGCCATGGCCACCGCCGCCGCTGCCGGCCTGGCCTGGACGTGGCGCAGCACCACGCCGGCCACGCGGGCGCGCAACAAGGTCGAGCGTGCGGTCCAGGTGGCGCTGATCGCCTGCTCCGCGGTGGCCATCCTCACCACCGTGGGCATCGTGCTGTCGATGCTGGGCGAGGCGCTGAACTTCTTCCGCATCGTCAGCCCGGCCGACTTCTTCTTCGGCACGGTCTGGAACCCGCGTTTCCAGACCGTGGACGGCGCGGCGCAGACCGGCTTCGGCATGCTGCCGCTGATGGCCGGCACGCTGATGATCGCCGGCATCGCGATGGGGGTGGCCGTGCCGCTGGGGCTGATGACGGCCATCTACCTGTCCGAATACGCCGCCCACGCCACGCGCGCCTGGGTCAAGCCGGCGATCGAGGTGCTGGCCGGCATCCCGACCATCGTCTACGGCTTCTTCGCGCTGGTCACGGTGGGCCCCTCCCTCAACGGCCTGGGCACGCTGCTGGGGCTGGAGATCCGCGCCACGTCGGCGCTGACCGCCGGCGTGGTGATGGGGATCATGATCATCCCCTTCATCTCGTCGCTGTCCGACGACATCATCACCCAGGTGCCCAAGGCCATGCGCGACGGTTCGCTGGCGCTGGGCGGCACGCGTTCGGAGACGGTGGCCAAGGTGGTGCTGCCAGCGGCGCTGCCGGGCATCGTCGGCGCCATCCTGCTGGCCGTCAGCCGCGCGATCGGCGAGACCATGATCGTCGTGCTGGCCGCCGGCAACGCGCCGGTGCTCACGGCCAACCCCTTCGAGGCGGTGTCCACGGTCACCGTCTCCATCGTC
>JACKLK010000024.1 GCA_024236015.1 Rhodoferax sp. | reverse complement strand
TCCTGGTGCAGCTTCTGGATCTCGATGCGGGTCTGCGCGCGCAGCTTGGCGTCAAGATTGCTCAGCGGCTCGTCGAACAGGAACACCGCCGGCTGGCGCACGATGGCGCGGCCCATCGCCACGCGCTGGCGCTGACCGCCCGACAGTTCCCTCGGTTTGCGCTTCAGGTAGGGGCCGAGTTCCAGGATCTTCGCCGCCTTGTCCACGCGCGCCTGGATCTCGGCGGCCGGGATCTTGCGGATCTTCAGGCCGTAGGCCATGTTCTCGAACACGCTCATGTGCGGGTAGAGCGCGTAGTTCTGGAACACCATGGCGATGTCGCGGTCGGCCGGCTCGACGTGGTTGACCACGCGGTCGGCGATGGCGATCTCGCCGCCGGAGATCTCCTCCAGGCCGGCCACCATGCGCAGCAGCGTGCTCTTGCCGCAACCCGACGGCCCGACGATGACGACGAACTCGCCGCTCTCGATCTCGGCGTTCACGCCGTGGATGACCTGGTTGGCCGCGGGGCCGCGCCCGTAGCGCTTGACGACGTTTCTCAGCGAGATGGCGGACATGGGAAGGCTTATTTTTCGGTGTCGACCAGGCCCTTGACGAACCACTTCTGCATCAGCAACACCACCACCGCCGGCGGCAGCATCGCCAGGATGGCGGTGGCCATCACCAGGTGCCACTCGGTCAGGGCGTCGCCGCCGACGATCATGCGCTTGATGCCGATGACGGCCGTGTACATGCTCTCGTCGTTGGTGATCAGCAGCGGCCAGAGGTACTGGTTCCAGCCGTAGATGAACTGGATGACGAACAGCGCCGCGATCGACGTGCGCGACAGCGGCAGCAGCACGTCGAGGAAGAAGCGCATCGGCCCGGCGCCGTCGATGCGCGCGGCCTCGGCCAGCTCGTCGGGCACGGTCATGAAGAACTGGCGGAACAGGAAGGTGGCCGTGGCCGAGGCGATCAGCGGCAGCGTCAGCCCGGCGTAGCTGTCGAGCATGCCCAGGTCGGCCACGACCTTGAAGGTCGGGATGATGCGCACCTCCACCGGCAGCATCAGGGTGACGAAGATCATCCAGAAGAAGAAGTGCCGCAGCGGGAAGCGGAAGTAGACGATGGCGAAGGCGCTGACGATGCTGATGGCGATCTTGCCGATGGCGATGACCAGCGCCATCACCAGGCTGTTGAACATCATCGGCGCCACCGGGGCGCTGGAGCCGCGGGTGGAGCCGGCGCCCAGCACCTGCGTGTAGTTGGCCCAGAACTGGTCGCCGGGCAGCAGGCGCATCGGCACCTCCAGCACCTGCTCCATCGTCAGCGTGCTGGCGACGAAGGTGACGTACAGCGGGAAGGCGACCACGGCGATGCCCAGCCACAGGCCGATGTGCGTGATCGCGGTCAGGAAGGGGCGGCGTTCGACCATGTCAGTAGTTCACCTTGCGCTCGATGAACTTGAACTGCACCACCGTCAGCGCGATCACGATCACCATCAGGATCGCCGACTGTGCCGACGAGCCACCCAGGTCCGCGGCCTTCACGCCGTCGTTGTAGACCTTGTAGACCAGGATCTCGGTGGCACCGGCCGGCCCGCCCTGCGTGGTCGCGTCGATGACGCCGAAGGTGTCGAAGAAGGCGTAGACGATGTTGACCACCAGCAGGAAGAAGGTGGTGGGCGACAGCAGCGGGAAGACGATGGTCCAGAAGCGGCGGAACGGCCGTGCGCCGTCGATGGCCGCGGCCTCGATCAGGCTGCGCGGGATGGACTGCAGCCCGGCCAGGAAGAACAGGAAGTTGTAGGAGATCTGCTTCCAGATCGACGCGATCACCACCAGCAGCATGGCCTGGTCGCCTTGCAGCACCCAGTTCCAGTCGATGCCGAAGCCGCGCAGCACGTAGGTCACGATGCCGATCGACGGCGCGAACAGGAAGCCCCACAGCACGCCGGCGATGGCCGGTGCCACCGCGTAAGGCCAGATGAGCAGCGTGCGGTAGGTCATCGCCCCGCGGATCACGCGGTCGGCCATCACCGCCAGCGCCAGCGCCACCACGATGCCGCCAGCGGCCACCAGCACGCTGAACAGCGCCGTGACTTTGAACGACGCCAGGTAGGCCTCGTCGGCGAACAGGTAGGCGAAGTTCTCGAAGCCGGCGAACTCGCTGCTCACGCCGAAGGCGTCCTGGCGCAGGAAGGCGAACCACAGCGCCTGGCCGGCGGGCCAGAAGAAGAAGATCAGCGTGATCGCGATCTGCGGCGCCACCAGAAGGTAGGGCAGCCAGGGTGAACGGAAGGTGACGCGCTTGTCCATGCCGGGGCTCAAAACAGGCCGGCCAGGGCGGGCGCCCTGGCCGGCGAGGTCGCGGATGCTATGCCATCCTCACCCGGAGATCACTCCTTCGTGGTCGCCGCGAAACGCTTGAGGATGTCGTTGCCGCGCTTGACGGCGTCGTTCATCGCGGTCTGCGCGTCCTTCTTGCCGGCGAGCACGGCCTCGATCTCCTCCTCGATCACGGTGCGGCCCTGCACGAAGTTGCCGAAGCGCAGGCCCTTGGAGTTGGCCGTCGGCGTCTTGTTGTTGAGCTGCAGCACGGCGATGTCGGTGCCCGGGTTCTTCTCGTAGTAGCCGCTCTGCTTGGTCAGGTCGGCCGCGGCGTTGGTGATCGGCACGTAGCCGGTCTGCTGGTGCCACTGGGCCTGCAGCTCCGGCGCCGACAGGTAGTTGAAGAACTGGGCCACGCCCTTGTACTCGTCGGCCTTCTTGCCGCCCAGCACCCACAGGCTGGCGCCGCCGATGATGCTGTTCTGCGGTGCGCCAGGGATGTCGTCGTTGTAGGGCAGCATGTTCACCGAGAAGGCGAACTTGGCGTTCTTGCGGATGTTGGCCTGCGCGGCGGAGCTGGAGGTCAGCATCGCGCATTCGCCGCTGAAGAACTTGGCCTCGGCCTCGTTGCGACGGCCGGCGTAGGTGAACCAGCCGTTCTTCGCAAAGCCGGCCAGCATCTCGATGTGGGCCACGTGGCGCGGCGAGTTGATCTTGAACTCGGTGTTCACGCTGGCGATGCCGTTCTCGGCGGTGCCGATGGGCAGGTTGTGCCAGGCGCTGAAGTTCTCCACGTGCACCCAGCTCGGCCAGCCCGTGGTGTAGACGCACTGCTGGCCACTGGCCTTGAGCTTGCCCGCGGTGATGGCGAATTCCTTCCAGGTCTTCGGCGCCACCGGCTGCAGGCCGGCCTTCTGGAACGCGTCCTTGTTGATGTAGAAGACCGGGGTGGACGAGTTGAAGGGCATCGACAGCATGTTGCCCTTGCGGTCGGTGTAGTAGCCGGCCACGGCGCCCACGTAGGCCTTGGGGTCCCACTTGACGCCGGATTCCTTCATCAGCTGGTACACCGGCTTGATGGCGCCCTTGGCGCCCATCATCGTGGCCGTGCCCACCTCGAACACCTGCACGATGTGCGGGGCGGTGCCGGCGCGGTAGGCGGCGATGGCGGCGGTCATGGACTCGCCATACGAGCCCTTGTAGACCGGCACCACCTTGTAGTTGGACTGGCTGGCGTTGAAGCCGTTGGCGATCTCGGTGACACGCTCGCCCAGGGCGCCGGTCATCGAGTGCCACCACTGGATCTCGGTCTGTGCAGCGGCCGGCAGGGTGGTGGCGAACGCGGCAGCGGCCACGGCCGCCAGGGACAGTTTCTTCAGGGACATCGGGGGGAACTCCTTCAGCGGACACGGCCGCGGTGCGGCGAGTGTCATCTCGTTTTATGACAGCGGCGTTTCTGTCACGGACCGGTGGGTCCGGGCCATCCGGACAAACCCCCTCGCAGGCGGCGCGGCTTTGTTGCACCGCGGTAAGATCTTGGGCTCCGCCATGAATGCGCCACAACCCCTCCTCGTGCCCGTGGCGTCGGCGGTTTCGGCCGACGCTGCGGCGGATGCCCGCGATGGTGCGCCCGCGCGCCTGCGCGAGATCCCGTACAACTACACCTCGTTCTCCGACCGCGAGATCGTGCAGCGGTTGCTGGGCGCGCGGGCCTGGGAACTGCTGAGCCTGCTGCGCCAGGAGCGCCGCACCGGCCGCTCGGCGCGCATGCTCTACGAGGTGCTGGGCGACATCTGGGTCGTGCAGCGCAACCCCTTCCTGGAAGACGACCTGCTGGCCAGCCCGAAGCGGCGCGGCCTGTTGATCGACGCGCTGCACCACCGTCTGAGCGAGGTCGAGAAGCGCCGCACGCCGCAGGACGACCCGGTGCGCGACGGTCATGTGCGCGAACTGCTGCAGGCCGCCACCGCGGCGGTGCAGCGCTTTGCCGCCCACTTCGACAACGTGCAGCGCCTGCGCCAGCGCGCGCGCCGCGTGCTCGGCCGCGTCACGGCCAAGGACAACATCAAGTTCGACGGCCTGAGCCGTGTCTCGCACGTCACCGACGCCACCGACTGGCGCGTGGAGATGCCCTTCGTCGTCCTCACGCCCGACAGCGAGGCCGAGATGGCGGCGCTGGTGGCCGGCTGCATCGAGCTGGGCCTGACCATCATCCCGCGTGGCGGCGGTACCGGCTACACCGGCGGCGCCGTGCCGCTGACCTGGCAGAGCGCGGTGATCAACACCGAGAAGCTCGAAGCCATGAGCGAGGTCGAGTGGGTCGACCTGCCGGGCGTGGCCCACAAGGTGCCCACGGTCTACAGCGAGGCCGGCGTCGTCACCCAGCGCGTGGCCGACGCCGCCGAACGCGCCGGCCACGTGTTCGCGGTGGACCCCACCAGCGCCGAGGCCAGCTGCATCGGCGGCAACATCGCCATGAACGCCGGCGGCAAGAAGGCGGTGCTTTGGGGCACGGCGCTGGACAACCTGGCCAGCTGGAAGATGGTCACACCGCAGGCCACCTGGCTCGAGGTGGTGCGGCTGGACCACAACCTGGGCAAGATCCACGACGTGGAGGTGGCGCGCTTCGAGCTGCGCCATTTCGACGCCAGCGGGAAGAAGCTGCTGCGCAGCGAAATCCTGGAGATCCCTGGCCGCGTCTTCCGCAAGGAAGGCCTGGGCAAGGACGTCACCGACAAGTTCCTGGCCGGCCTGCCGGGCATCCAGAAGGAAGGCTGCGACGGCCTGATCACCAGCGCGCGCTGGGTGGTGCACCGCATGCCCGAGCACGTGCGCACCGTGTGCCTGGAGTTCTTCGGCAACGCCAAGGACGCGGTGCCCAGCATCGTCGAGATCAAGGACTTCATGTTCGCCGAGATGAAGCGCGAAGGTGGCGCCATCCTGGCCGGCCTGGAGCACCTCGACGACCGCTACCTCAAGGCCGTGGGCTACGCCACCAAGAGCAAGCGCGGCGGCCTGCCGAAGATGGTGCTCATCGGCGACATCGTCGGCGACGACGCCGACGCCGTAGCCCGCGCCACCAGCGAGGTCGTGCGGCTGGCCAACGGCCGCAGCGGCGAGGGGTTCGTGGCCGTCAGCGCCGACGCGCGCAAGAAGTTCTGGCTCGACCGCAAGCGCACCGCCGCCATCTCGCGCCACACCAACGCCTTCAAGATCAACGAGGACGTGGTGATCCCGCTCGACCGCATGGGCGAGTACACCGAAGGCATCGAGCGCATCAACGTCGAGTTCAGCCTGCGCAACAAGCTGGAACTGGCCGACCGCCTGCTGGCCTTCTTCCAGGCCGGGGCCCTGCCGCTGGGCCGCAGCGACGACGCCGGCGAGATCCCCAGCGCGGAGCTGCTGGAAGACCGCGTGCAGCAGGCTCTGGCGCTGCTGCGCGAGGTGCGCGCGCAGTGGCAGGCCTGGCACGACCGGCTGGACATCGTCGACACCGCCACCGGCGAGACCTGGTTCGCGCAGCTGCAGGACCACCGGCTGCGCGCCTCGTGGAAGACGCAGATCCTCAAGCCGCTGCAGCAGGTGTTTGCCGGCGGGGCTTTCGCGCCCATCCTCGAGCAGTGCAAGACGATCCACCAGGAGGTCCTGCGTGGCCGCACCTGGGTGGCGCTGCACATGCACGCCGGCGACGGCAACGTGCACACCAACATCCCGGTCAACAGCGACAACTACGCCATGCTGCAGACGGCCCACGAGGCCGTGGCGCGCATCATGGCGCTGGCGCGGCGGCTGGGTGGCGTCATCAGCGGCGAACACGGCATCGGCATCACCAAGCTCGAATTCCTGACCGACGACGAGCTCGCGAACTTCGCCGACTACAAGAAGCGCGTCGACCCGGAAGGCCGCTTCAACAAGGGCAAGCTGCTGCGCGGTGCGATGGACGGCGCCTGGGCGGCGGACCTGAGCGCCGCCTACACGCCCAGCTTCGGCTTGATGGGGCACGAGTCGCTGATCATGCAGCGCAGCGACATCGGCGCCATCAGCGACAGCATCAAGGACTGCCTGCGCTGCGGCAAGTGCAAGCCGGTGTGCGCCACCCACGTGCCGCGCGCCAACCTGCTGTACAGCCCGCGCAACAAGATCCTCGCGACGTCCCTGCTCATCGAGGCCTTCCTCTACGAGGAGCAGACGCGCCGCGGCATCAGCCTGCAGCACTGGCAGGAGTTCGAGGACGTGGCCGACCACTGCACCGTCTGCCACAAGTGCGCCAGCCCCTGCCCGGTCAAGATCGACTTCGGCGACGTGACCATGGCCATGCGCAGCCTGCTGCGCAAGATGGGGCAGAAGAGCTTCCGCCCCGGCAACGCGGCGGCCATGCTGTTCCTCAACGCCACCAACCCGCAGACCATCAAGCTGATGCGCAGCGCCATGGTCGGCGTCGGTTTCAAGGCCCAGCGCTTCGTGCATGACCTGCTCAAGCCGCTGGCCCGGGCGCAGACGGCCGCACCGCCGGCCACGCTGCGTGCGGCGCCGGTGAAGGAACAGGTCATCCACTTCATCAACAAGAAGATGCCCGGCGGCCTGCCCAAGAAGACGGCGCGTGCCCTGCTGGACATCGAGGACAAGGACTACGTCCCCATCATC
>JACKLK010000023.1 GCA_024236015.1 Rhodoferax sp. | reverse complement strand
GACAACGGGCCCGGCGTGCCCGAGGCGATCCGCGATCGCATCTTCCAGCCCCTGGTGTCGGGGCGGGATGGTGGCTCGGGGCTCGGCCTCACGCTGGCGCAGACCTTCGTGCAGCAGCATCTGGGCACGATCGACTGCGACAGCACACCGGGCCGCACCGTGTTCAGGATCATGATTCCGCTGCCTTGAAGCCTGCCTGCTCGCATCCACTCGCTGCCCACCCGGGCACACGTGGTTTCGGGCGGCTGGGCGACTGACGAGAGAAACGCGCCGCATGAAACCCATCTGGATCGTTGACGACGACCACTCCATCCGCTTCGTGCTCGAGAAGGCGCTGGCCCGCGAGCAGTTCGCGGTGCGCAGCTTTGCCAGCGCGCGCGAACTGCTCGGTGCGCTGGACGATGGCGACGAGCCGCAGGTGCTGGTCAGCGACATCCGCATGCCGGGCATGTCGGGCATCGAGCTGCTGGGCAAGGTCAAGGAGCGCCTGCCGGGCCTGCCGGTGATCGTGATGACGGCGTACTCCGACCTGGACAGCGCCGTCTCGGCCTTCCAGGGCGGCGCCTTCGAGTACCTGCCCAAGCCGTTCGACCTGCCCAAGGCGGTGGAGCTGATCCGCCGCGCTGTGGACGAGAGCGTGCGCGAGGAGGTGCGCGACAGCGGCATGGCCGAGATGCCGGAGATGCTGGGCCAGGCGCCGGCGATGCAGGACGTGTTCCGCGCCATCGGCCGCCTGAGCCAGAGCAACGTCACGGTGCTCATCACCGGCGAGAGCGGCTCCGGCAAGGAACTGGTGGCGCGCGCGCTGCACAAGCACAGCCCGCGCGGCAGCGGCCCCTTCGTGGCCATCAACACCGCGGCCATCCCCAAGGACCTGCTGGAGAGCGAGCTCTTCGGCCACGAGCGCGGCGCCTTCACCGGCGCGCAGACCACGCGACGTGGCCGCTTCGAGCAGGCCGACGGCGGCACGCTGTTCCTCGACGAGATCGGCGACATGCCGTTCGACCTGCAGACGCGTCTGCTGCGCGTGCTCAGCGACGGGCAGTTCTACCGCGTCGGCGGCCACCAGCCTTTGAAGAGCAATGTGCGCGTGATCGCCGCCACGCACCAGAACCTGGAGCAGCGGGTCCGCGAAGGTGTGTTCCGCGAGGACCTGTTCCACCGCCTGAACGTGATCCGGCTGCGTCTGCCGCCGCTGCGCGAGCGGCGCGAGGACATCCCCACGCTGACCCGATTCTTCCTGGCCAAGAGCGCCAAGGACCTGGGCGTGGAGGCCAAGCGCATCGGCGACGAGGCGCTGGCGCGGCTGGTGGCCTTCGACTTCCCGGGCAACGTGCGCCAGCTGGAGAACATCTGCCACTGGCTGACGGTGATGGCGCCGGCGCAGCTGGTGCAGGCCAAGGACCTGCCACCGGAGGTGGATGGTGCCGTCGCCCTGCCGGCGTCGGCGCCGCAGTCGGCCTCCGTGGCCCCGGTGCCGGCCGTGGCGCCCGTGACGGAGACGCCGCCGACCGCCGCTTCGGATGGCGCGATGCCGCTGGTGCACACACCGGCGGCGCCGGCCGATGCCGTGCCGCCTGCCGGTGCTGGCGCGCCCAACGGCCACCCGATGTGGCTCGACGACCTGCAGCGCGAGGCGCGCCGCCTGCTGGAAAGCGGTCAGCCCGATGTCTGGGACACGCTGACGCGCCAGTTCGAGGGCCAGCTGATCCACACCGCGCTGGACATCACGCGCGGGCGCCGCATCGAAGCCGCGCAGAAGCTCGGCATCGGCCGCAACACCATCACGCGCAAGATCCAGGAACTGAAGCTGGACTGATCGCCCAGACGCGGCGAGGTCGGCTTCAGCCCGCGGCCAGTTCGACGACCACCGGCGCGTGGTCGCTGGGCCGCTCGTTCTTGCGTGGCAGCTTGTCGATGCTGCAGGCGGCCACGCGCGGCCTGAGCACCGGGCTGACCAGGATGTGGTCGATGCGCAGGCCCTGGTTCTTGCGGAAGGCCAGGTTGCGGTAGTCCCACCAGCTCCAGCTCTTGGGCGGCTGCTCGAAGAGGCGGAAGGCGTCGGTCAGGCCGAGGTCGATCAGCCGCTGGAACTGCGCCCGTTCCTCCGGCGTGCAGTGGATCTGCCCGGCCCAGGCCACGGGGTCGTACACGTCGCGGTCTTCCGGCGCCACGTTGAAGTCGCCCATCAGCACCAGCTGCGGATGCGCGGCCATCTCGGCACGCACCCAGTCGTGCAGCGCGTCGAGCCAGCGCATCTTGTAGACGAACTTGTCGCTGTCGGGCGCCTGGCCGTTGGGGAAGTAGCCGCCGATGCAGCGGACCGGACCCAGCGGGCCGTCCACCGTGCCGGTGATCACGCGCGCCTGCTCGTCGTCGAAGCCGGGGATGTTGCGCACCACGTCCAGTGCCGGCGAGCGCGACAGCAGGGCCACGCCGTTGTAGGTCTTCTGCCCGTGCCACTGCGCCGCGTAGCCGGCGGCGGCGAACTCGGCGTGCGGGAACTTGTCGTCGGTGAGCTTGGTTTCCTGCAGCACCAGCGCGTCGACCGGATTGGCGGCCAGCCAGTCCAGCACCTGCGACAGGCGCACGGCGAGGGAGTTCACGTTCCAGGTGGCGAGTTTCAAGATCGTCCTGATCTGCTGGAGGTTGCGGGCCCGGCACCCGAACAAGGAAATCCGCCAGGAACGGCGGCGTCACGCGGGCAACGGATTCTGGCCGTCGGAGCCCAAGGTCCAACGACCAGACAACTGATCGTACAAGGGGCCAAGTGGCATGGGGGCGGCGGCACTGCGCCGAACGTCGGCATGGCCAGGCGGGGCCGCCGCTGCGACGGCGCCGTCCGGGCCTGGTGGGCGTCGGCCGGTGGCTGCGGCGGGGGAACAGCGTGGCCGGGTTCCCCGGCCACCGTGCCGGGGTCATCGCCAGCCGTCGTCGCTACTGGTATCGCATGCCGACCGGGGCATGCCTGGGATGATGGCTTCGACCTGCATGTCGAAGCTCCAGAACCGCGCCCGGCCACCCTGCTTGGCGGTGTAGAGCGCGGCGTCGGCGCGCAGCACCAAATCGGCCGCGTTGGTTCGATCGTCGGGCGTGCAGGTGGTGATGCCGCCCGACAGCGTGACGTACGGCGACACCTTCGATTTCGGGTGCGGCAGGGCACGCGACGCGAGCACCCGCTGGAGCACGCGCGCCATGGCCAGCGCACCGCTGGGCGGGGCCTCGGGCAGCAGCAGTGCGAATTCCTCGCCGCCATAGCGGCAGGCGGCGTGGCGTGGGCGCTGCGAGACCACGCCGCGCAGCACCTCGGCCAATGCCTTCAGGCAGGCATCCCCGGCAGGGTGCCCAAGCCAGTCGTTGTAGCGCTTGAAGTGGTCGACGTCGCACAACATCAGCGTCATCGGTTTGCCCTCCCGCCGGCAGCGATCGAGTTCGGAAGCCAGGCGGAGGTCGAAGTCGCGACGGTTGCCCAGACCGGTCAACGGGTCGACGCGGCTCAGGTTCTCCAGCCGTTCGTTGGCCTCCTGAAGTTCGGCCGAGAGCTCCACCAGGCGCCGCCGCATGCGCTGCAGGCGCTGCATCGCGTGGAGCTTGGCCATCAGGGCCAGCGAGCCAACCGGCTTGGTCAGGTAGTCGTCTCCGCCGGCGGAGATGCCGTCCCACAGGCTGCGATCGTCGCCATGCCCCGACAGGAAGATGATCGGCGTCCAGCTGCCAGCCTCGGCAGCGCGTATCGCACGCGCCACCGCGTAGCCATCCTGCCCGGGAAGCTCGACGTCCAGCAGCACCAGATCGGGCCGGTGCGCGCCGAACTGGGCCAGCGCCGCGTTGCCGTCGGCGGCCTCCAGCGGGCGATGTCCGTGAGCGATCAGCATGTCGCACAGCACGCGGCGCATGACCGGGCTGTCATCGACGACGAGCACCGTCATCCCCGCCGTGCTGGCCGGCGTTGGCGTCATGCGTCGTTTTCGGCGGTCGCCGGCCCGTCTTGAGCGCGACGACCTGGAGGTCTGCCGGTCCGTTGATCGGCTGCAGCCTGGCCGTGAAGATCACCGTGAGGCCCGCCCGGGCGCCTGCGGCCAAACGTACCCATTGTCCAGTTGCACCTGACGGGCACGGTGCGCCGTGCCGTTCGCGTCGCGCGCCTCAGCGTGCCAGGTCTGCAGGCTGCAACTGGCCGTCCCGCCAGGTGTAGGCGTCGCTGCCGCTGCGTGCCGCACCGTCGCGCCAGTCCACCACCACCCACCTGTGGCTGCTGTCGAAGCGCGTTGGCGACAGTTCGTCGAGCGCAGGGCTCGCGACGAAGCGCTCCGTGGCGGGTTCGTACAGCCAGTGCCGCCATGGGGTGTTCGGGCCAGCCGCGCGGAACAGCATCAGGCGCAGGTCGGGGTGGCCGTCGAAATTCATGTCCGGCGCCTCGAGCCCCGGCTGACTGGTGGGCCATGGCGTCTCCGTCTCCAGGCCTTCGATCTGCTGCACGGCTTGATGCTGGCCTGCCCGCTTCACGAGCAGTCGGTGGACATGGAGCACGTCACCGACACGCTCCCCCTGCGCCGTGACCACGAACGAGCCCGCCACCACGCTGTCAGGCGGCAGGGCAGCCACCGCCGGCGGCTCGGCCTCTGGGGCTTGCAGCACCGGGTCCGCGACCGGTGCTGGTGCGGGACCACAACCCGACAGGGCCAGCAGGCAGAGGACCGCTGCCGCGGCGCGAACATCTTCCCGCATTCAGCGCAGACCCAGCACCGCCTTGGCGCGCGTCAGGTACTCGATGCGGTCGTCCAGCCCGTTGTAGCCGCCGTTGATGCGGCGAGTGACGGCCTTCACGTCGTCGGCATCGGCCAGTGCATTGAGCTTGCGCGTGTGCCAGAACCAGCAGGCCACGTCCACGGCGGCGAACGGGTCGCTGGCCAGCAGCTGCGGTTTCGCGACGTAGTCGGTGCCGGCGGCCTTGCTGTACTCGGCGTAGTTCGCGCGCCCGGTCAACTGGATCAGCCCGCGGCCCTTGAAGCGCCGGCCGTCGCCGGACTGGGTGTTGCCCAGGTCGGTGCGGCCCTCGTAGGCGTCGCCGCTGGCCAGCTCCTCGGTGTAGCGGAAGGATGCCGACTCGTGCGCCAGCTGAGCGATGAAGTGCGCCATGCGCAGGTCGGTGGTGATCTTGTAGCGCGTCATGCCGGCCACCAGGGGCTCGTAGTACAGCTTGACCTTGCTGGCCAGCGCACGCGGCATCACCAGCTGCAGCTTCTCCGGCGAAGGCCCCTTGGGCAGGCCCTTGAGCAGCGCCTTGATGGTGGCGTCGCCGGGGGCGACCATCTGGTCGGACTCGGGCAGCCCCATCACCCGCGTCTCGAAGGCCTCGATGGCCTTGAGCGTCTTGCTGCCGATGCGGCCGTCGGTGTCCAGCTTCTTCGGCACCGGCGCGCTGAACTGCGGCAGGTTCATGTTGAACAGCAACTGCACGACCAGCACATCGGTGAGGTCGTTGCGGCCGGCGATGCCGACGCTTCGGGCGATGACCATGGCGTCTCCTCGTTGGGGGTGGTCGACGCACGCTAGGCGCCGCCGCCCGCACTGTCAATCGACAGTCTGGGGACGCCGCCGGTAGGTGACGAAGGCGAAGCGGGTGCCGTCGGCGGCCTGCTGCGGCAGGCGCTCGGTCTCGTCGAACAGGCCGCGGTCGACGGCCGGGAAGAAGGTGTCGCCGTCGAGGTCGGCGTCGATCTCGGTGAGCACCAGTGTGTCGGCCAGTGGCAGCGCCAGCGCATACAGCTCACCGCCGCCGATGACGAAGACCCGCGGCGCATCGGACAGCCGCGCGAGTGCCGCGTCCAGGCTGGGTGTCGTTTCGGCTCCGGGCGCGTCGAAGCCCGCGTTGCGGGTGACCACCACGTTGCGGCGCCCTGGCAGCGGGCGGAATCGCGCCGGCAGCGAGTCCCAGGTGCGGCGGCCCATCACGACCGGGCAGCCCATCGTGGTTTGCCGAAAGTGGCGCTGGTCGGCCGGGTCGGTCCACAGCAGGTCGTTGCCGCGGCCGATGGCGCCGTTGCGGGCCACGGCGGCGATCAGGCTCACGGGAGGCAGGGCAGGAGGCGCGCTGGACATGCACCGATTGTGCGGTGCCGCGGCGGCGCTACCATCGCTGCAGGAGGTGCCCAGAGATGCACAGGAGACAGGTTCTGGCGGCCGCTGCCGCCGTGGTCGTGGCCAGCGTGGCGGTGCCGGGTGACGGCATGGCGGTGGAAGTCGGCGGCGCCACGCTACCCGACAGCGCCACGGTGGGCGGGCAGGCCCTGGTGCTCAACGGTGCCGGCGTGCGCACGCGCGTGTTCTTCAAGGTCTATGCGATGGGCCTCTACCTGCCGAAGAAGGTGGGCAGCACGGCCGAGGTGCTGGCCAGCCCCGGCGCCCGGCGGGTGACGCTGCACCTGCTGCGCAAGCTCACCGGCGAGGACTTCGCCAAGGCCTTCACCGAGGGCCTGAACAACAACACCGGCGAGGCCGAGCGCCAGCGCCTGCAGTCGCAGATCGAGGCCTTCGTGGGCACCTTCTCGCGCCAGGGCGACCTGAAGGAGGGTGAGGTCATCCACATGGACTGGGTACCCGGCACCGGCCTGGTGGCCACGCGCGGCGGCCAGCCCGTGGGCACGCCGATCGACGAGCCCGCGTTCTACAACGCCGTGCTGCGCATCTGGCTGGGCGACAAGCCGGCCGACGACGCGCTCAAGCCGCTGCTGCTGGGCAAATCCTGAGTCGAACCGCGATCACACCGCCACCGGCGCCTTGATCGCCGGGTGAGGGTCGTAGCCGGTGATCTCGAAGTCCTCGAAGGTGTAGTCGAAGATCGCAGCCGGCCGGCGCTTGATCACCAGGTCGGGGAACGGCCGCGGCTCCCGGGTCAGCTGCGTGCGCACCTGCTCCACGTGGTTGTCGTAGATGTGGCAGTCGCCGCCGGTCCAGATGAAGTCGCCCACGTCCAGGTCGCACTGCTGCGCCAGCATGTGCGTCAGCAGCGCGTAGCTGGCGATGTTGAAGGGCACGCCGAGGAAGATGTCGGCGCTGCGCTGATAGAGCTGGCAGCTGAGCTTTCCCGGAGCCGAAGGCGACTGGCCTGGCGCCACGTAGAACTGGAAGAACGCGTGGCAGGGCATCAGGGCCATCTGCGACAGCTCGGCCACGTTCCAGGCGCTGACGATGATGCGCCGGCTGTCGGGGTTGGTCTTGAGCTGGTCGACGACCTGCGCG
>JACKLK010000022.1 GCA_024236015.1 Rhodoferax sp. | reverse complement strand
CTTCACTTCGTGTAAGCCGGCCGAACCCCCCACTGGGGGGCGCCCCCTACGGCCTGGCGGAGCCAGATCCGTGGGGGACCCCACTTGCCTGCTCCGCGATCACTTGACCTTTCCTGCAACGCGGGGCGCACCGCGCGCGATGCACAAACTGAAGAGAGACTGAACCATGAAACAGATCCAGGACGCCTACATCGTTGCCGCCACCCGAACCCCGATCGGGCGTTCGCACCGCGGCTTTTTCCGCCACACCCGCCCCGACGACCTGCTGGTCAAGGCCATCCAGGGCGCGCTGGCGCAGGTGCCGACGCTGGACCCGCAGGCCATCGAGGACCTGATCTGCGGTTGCGCGATTCCCGAAGGCCCGCAGGGCCTGAACGTGGCGCGTATCGGTGCGGTGCTGGCCGGCCTGCCCAACAGCGTGGGCGGCATCACCGTGAACCGCTTCTGCGCCTCGGGCATCAGCGCGATCCAGATGGCGGCCGACCGCATCCGTGTCGGCGAGGCCGACGTGATGCTGGCCGCGGGCACCGAGAGCATGAGCATGGTGCCGATGATGGGCAACTCGCCGTCGCTGTCGCCAGCCATGTTCGACAACGACGAGAACATCGGCATCGCCTACGGCATGGGCCTGACGGCCGAGAAGGTCGCCAGCCAGTGGAAGGTGTCGCGCCAGGCGCAGGACGCGTTTGCGCTCGAATCGCACCAGCGTGCCATCGCGGCGATGAAGGCCGGCAGTTTTGCCGACGAGATCACGCCGGTGGAAGTGTTCGAGCGCACGCCCGACCTCGCTACCGGCAAGGTGAACGTCAGCTCGCGCACGGTCTCGCTGGACGAAGGCGCGCGGCCCGACACCTCGCTCGAAGGCCTGGCCAAGCTGCGCGCGGTGTTCGCCGCCCGCGGCTCGGTCACCGCCGGCAACAGCTCGCAGACCTCGGACGGCGCCGGTGCGCTGATCCTGGCCAGCGAGAAGGCGGTCAAGCAGTTCGGACTGACGCCACTGGCGCGATTCGTCAGTTTCGCCAGCAAGGGCGTGCCGCCCCACATCATGGGCATCGGCCCGATCGAGGCGATTCCGGCAGCACTGCGCAGCGCCGGCCTGAAGCAGGACGACATGGACTGGATCGAGCTCAACGAAGCCTTCGCCGCCCAGTCGCTGGCCGTGATCAACACGCTGGGCCTGGATCCGGCCAAGGTCAATCCGATGGGGGGTGCGATCGCGCTGGGCCATCCGCTGGGGGCCACCGGCGCGATCCGCGCAGCCACCGTGATCCATGCGCTGCGCCGCAACCAGCAGCGTTACGGCATGGTCACGATGTGCGTGGGCATGGGGCAGGGCGCGGCGGGCATCTTCGAGCGCGTCTGATCGCATCGGCACGACGATGGACGCGAGCGCCCATGTGTTCGACCAGGCGATCGCGCTGACCGCCCTCGGCGACGACCGTTTCGAGGGTCACACCAGCGACGCCTACTGGAACATGGTCGGGCCGTTCGGCGGCATCACGGCGGCCACCGCGCTCAACGCGGTGCTGCAACATCCGGCCCTGCTCGGGCAACCGGTGGCGCTGACGGTCAACTATGCGGCGGCGCTGGCCAAGGGGCGCTTCATCGTCGTGGCCCGGGCGGCACGCACCAACCGCTCGACCCAGCACTGGAGCATCGAGATCCGGCAGGACGATGCCGACGGCGTGCCCGCCGTGGTGCTGACCGGCAGCGTCGTGACCGCCGTGCGGCGCGAGACCTGGGGCATCAACGACGCGCCGATGCCGGCGGTGCCCGCCCCCGACGCGGTGCGGGGCCCGCCGTGGGTGGCGCCGGTCGCATGGATCCAGCGGTACGAGGTGGTGCAACTCGACGGTGCCTTGCCACAGCACTGGGACGGCGCCGTGTCCGCCGCCGATGCCGCGCAGGCCAGCCTGAGCCGGTTGTGGATGCGCGACGCACCGCCGCGCCCGATCGACCATTGCGCGCTGACCGCGCTGGCCGACGTGTTCTACCCGCGCATCTTCCTGCGCCGGCGCCGTCGCGTGCCGGCGGGCACGGTGTCGATGACGGTGTACTTCCATGCCGACGATGCCGCCCTGCGTGCGACCGCGGACGGCCATGTGCTGGGCCAGGCACGCGCCCATGGTTTCGGCGCCGGCTTCCACGACCAGAGTGCCTGGCTGTGGAACGCGGCCGGCCAGTTGCTCGCGACCAGCGTGCAAGTGGTCTACTACAAGGAGTGAGCGGCATCGCCGGCACACCGGATGCGTGTCGATGAACCGATGAACCAAGGGATGGAGCCATGACGACGACGACGCAGGCAGGCAAGACGGGAGTGGCGCTGGTGATCGGCGCCGGCGACGCCACGGGGGGCGCCATCGCGCGGCGTTTCGCGCGCGCGGGCCTGGTGGCCTGCGTGACCCGGCGCAACGCCGACAAGCTCGAGCCCTTGCTGGCGCAGATCCGCGCCGAGGGCGGCGTCGCCCATGGTTTCGGCTCGGACGCGCGCGACGAGGACGCGGTGGTCGCGCTGGTCGAGCAGATCGAGACCACGATCGGACCGATCGAGGTGCTGGTGTTCAACATCGGCGCCAATGCGCCGAGCTCCATCCTGCAGGAGACGACGCGGCGCTACACCAAGATCTGGGAGATGGCCTGCCTGGCCGGTTTCCTGACCGGCCGCGAGGTGGCCCGGCGCATGGTGGCGCGCGCCGGCGAGGGGCCCAAGGGCAGCATCATCTTCACCGGCGCGACGGCTTCGGTGCGCGGTTCGGCCCGTTTTGCCGCGTTCGCCGGTGCCAAGCACGCGCTGCGCGCGCTGGCCCAGAGCATGGCGCGCGAACTCGGCCCGCTGGGCATCCATGTCGCACACGTCATCATCGACGGGGCCATCGACACCGCCTTCATCCGCGACAATTTCCCGGAGCGGTACGCGCTCAAGGACCATGACGGCATACTGAACCCGGACCATATCGCCGACCAGTACTGGATGCTGCACCGGCAGCCGCGCGACGCATGGACCCACGAACTCGACCTGCGGCCGTGGATCGAGAAATTCTGAACCCTGGCCCACACCAACCCACGTCCCCGAAAGGAACCCACCATGTCACGATCCGTCGATTTCCTGTTCGACTACGGCAGCCCGGCTGCCTACCTGGCCTGGACCCAGCTCGGCAAGCTGGCGGCCGACACCGGAGCCACGGTGGTCATGAAGCCCATCCTGCTGGGCGGCGTGTTCCAGGCCACCGGCAACCGGGCGCCGATCACGGTGCCGGCCAAGGGCAGCTACCTGTTCAAGGACCTGAACCGTTATGCCAGGGCCTATGGCGTGCCGCTGGCGATGAACCCGCATTTCCCGATCAACACCATCACGCTGATGCGCATCGACGTCGCGCTGAGCCTGGCCGGCGACACGCGGCTCGATGCCTACCGCACCGCGGTGTTCAACGGCGTCTGGGCCGAGCAGAAGAACATGGGGGATCCGGCCACCGTGGCCGCAGTGCTGGCGCCCGCCGGATTCGAGGCCGATGAACTGCTCGAGATGGCCTCCGACCCCCAGGTCAAGGAGACCCTCAAGACCTGGACCCAGGAGGCGGTGGAACGCGGCGTATTCGGCGCGCCGACCTTTTTTGTCGGCGGCGAGATGTTCTGGGGCCAGGATCGGCTCGATTTCGTGCGCAGCGCCCTGAAGAACGATTGACAACCGAGAGAGCACACCGATGAGCGACATACTGACCGACGTCACCGATGGCGTCATGACCATCACCTTCAACCGGCCCGACAAGAAGAACTCGATCACGGCGGCGATGTATGCGGCCATGGCCGATGCGCTGGCGCAGGCCAAGGAGCAGGACGCGGTGCGTGTGGTGGTGTTCCAGGGCAACGAGACGATCTTCTCGGCCGGCAACGACATCGCCGATTTCCTGGAGAAACCGCCGTCCAGCCAGGACGCGCCGGTGTACCGGTTCCTGCACGGCATCGCGGCCTTTCCCAAGCCGATCGTGGCCGCGGTGTGTGGCCCGGCGGTGGGCATCGGCACCACCATGCTGATGCACTGCGACCTGGTCTATGCCGGCGACAACGCGGCGTTCTCGCTGCCGTTCGTCAACCTGGGCCTGTGCCCGGAGGCGGCCTCCAGCCTGCTGGTGCCGCAGATGCTCGGCTACCACCGGGCGGCCGAGGCCTTGTTGCTGGGCGAGCCCTTCATGGCCGAGGCCGCCCTGGAGGTCGGCCTGGTCAACCGCATCGTGCCGCCGACCGAGGCCCGCAACCTGGCCCAGGCCCAGGCGCGCAAGCTGGCGGCCAAGCCGATCCGCTCGCTGGTCGAGACCAAGCGGCTGATGAAGAAGGGCCAGGCGCAGCTGGTGCTGCAGCAGATGACCGAGGAAGGCGCCAGCTTCGGCCGCATGCTCGGCGAGCCGGCGGCGCGCGAGGCGTTCACCGCCTTCATGGAAAAGCGCCGGCCGGACTTCTCGGGCACCTGAACCGGACACGACAACGCGGAGACAACACCATGGAAACCCAGACGCTCGAAGGCCGGACCCTGTTCATCACCGGTGCCTCGCGTGGCATCGGGCTGGCGATCGCCCGGCGTGCCGCCGCGGACGGCGCCAACATCGTGATCGCGGCCAAGACCACCGAGGCCAACCCCAAGCTGCCCGGCACCATCCACAGCGCGGCCCGGGAGGTCGAGGCGGCCGGCGGCAAGGCGCTGGCGCTGCAGGTCGACATCCGCGACGAAGCCTCGGTGCTGGCGGCGGTGGCCCGGGCGGTGGAGACCTTCGGTGGCATCGACATCCTGGTCAACAACGCCAGCGCCATCAGCCTGACCGGGACCGAGACGACACCGATGAAACGCTTCGACCTGATGCATGGCGTCAACGCGCGCGGCACCTACCTGTGCACCATGGCCTGCCTGCCGGCGCTGCGCGAGTCGGCCAAGCAGCGGCGCAACCCGCATGTGCTGACGATGTCGCCGCCGCTGTCGATGAAGACCCACTGGTTCGAGAACCACGTGGCCTACAGCATGGCCAAATACGGCATGAGCATGTGCACGCTGGGCCATGCCGGCGAGTTCCTGAAATACGGCATCGGCGTCAACAGCCTGTGGCCGCGCACCGCGATCGCGACGGCGGCGCTGCAGATGATTCCCGGCGTCGACGTGGCGCGTTGCCGCAAGCCGGAGATCCTGGCCGATGCCGCCTATCTGGTGCTGACCAGCGACAGCGGCAACACCGGCAACTTCTACATCGACGACGAACTGCTGGCCGCGCACGGCATCACCGACCTGGATCCGTACGCGGTGACGCCGGGCACGCAGGATTTCATTCCCGACTTCTTCGTCGATTGAGAGGCGTCTGGCGCCTCCCGTCCTGGCGTAGACTGCGCGGTCCCCCCACACGGCACGGCTGCTGCGGCCAGTGACGACCACGGAGATGAAGCCGTCCATGCCCCTGCGCTCGCCAGACGAATTGCTCGATGCCCATCACGGCCTGCTGATCGACGGGCTGACGGCCGTGTTCGGTGCGTTCGATCCCGAGATGCTCGGGCATGTGTTGCCCCGGGTCGAATGGATCGAACTCGGCGGCGGCGAGGTGCTGTTCCGCCAGGACGATCCCGACGAATGCCTGTTCTTCGTCGTCAGCGGGCGCCTGCGGGCCTGCTCGGTCGACGCCGCCGGCGTACGCACCGTGCTCGGCGAGATCGCCCGCGGCGAGACGGTCGGGGAAATGGCCTTCTTCACCGGCGAGCCGCGCACCGCCACCGTGACGGCGATCCGCGACAGCGTGCTGGCGCGCTTTTCCAAGACCGTGTTCCGCGAACTGCTGCTGGCCTATCCGCTGGTCTCGCTGAACATGACGCGCCAGGTCATCGAGCGTTTCAAGCGCGTCACCAGCGGGCGCAGCCCGGTGACCAAGCCGGTCATCATCGGGGTGCTGGGCATCACCCGCAACCTGGACCTGGCGGCTTTCGCCGAGTCGCTGGCGCGGCGGCTGCAGGCCCATGGCAACACCACGGTCATGAGCTCGCAGCGCATGGACGAGCAGCTGGGCGAACCCGGCGTGGCGCAGGCCACGCGTGCCGACATCGCGCGTTCGCGGCAGGTCACGGTCTGGCTGGACAAGATCGAGGCGCGCCACGACTTCGTGGTGTTCGTGGCCGATGCGGGGCGCACCGAATGGACGCAGCGCTGCATCCGCCACTGCGACGAACTGCTGCTGGTGGCCGACGCCGACGAGCCGGCGCAACTGCATCCCAACGAGGCCGGGCTGCATGATGCACAGGACGACGGCGAGGCCCAGCAGACGCTGGTGCTGCTGCATCCGGACGACCGCCGTTCACCGACCGGGACCGCGCGCTGGCTCGACCTGCGGCATCTGTCCACCCATGTCCATGTGCGCCGCGGCATGTCGCGGGACTGGCAGCGGCTGGCGCGCGTGGTCAGCCGCAACACCGTCGGGCTGGTGCTCTCGGGTGGCGGCGCGCGCGGCTTCGCGCACCTGGGCGTGATGCGCGCGCTGGAGGAGGCCGGCATCTGCTTCGACATGGTGGCGGGCACCAGCATCGGTGCCGTGATGGCGGCCTATGGCGGCATGGACATCCCGGCTCGGGAGATGATCGATGCGGCGCGCGCCGCTTTCCGCGAGAACCCCACCGGCGACTACAACATGGTGCCGCTGATATCGCTGATCAGCGGCAAGCGGCTGCGGCGCATCATCGACTCGGCGGTCGTGGACAGCCGCGGGCAGCACATCGACATCGAAGACCTGTGGAAGAGTTATTTCTGCATCACCAGCAACTACTCCGCGGCGCGCGAGGCGGTGCACATGCGCGGGCCGCTGGCCAAGTCGATCCGGGCCAGCGTGTCGATTCCCGGCGCCTTGCCACCGGTCATGCTGGAGGGCGAACTGCACATCGATGGCGGCACCTTCAACAACTTTCCCACCGACGTGATGGACCGCCGCGGCGCGGCGCGCATCATCGGCGTCGACCTGCTGCGCGACCGGGGGCTGCGCTACGAACTCGACGAGGTGCCCGGTGCGCTCGAGCTGATGCGTGACCGGCTGCGCGGCCGCGCGCGGCGCTACCGGCTGCCGTCGCTGACCTCGCTGCTGCTCAATACCAGCCTCATGTACAGCTACGCGCGCCAGCAGGAGTCGCAGTCGCTGGTGGACCTGGCGTTCGCGCCCCCGGTCTATGCCTTCGGCATGCTGGAGTGGTCCAAGTTCGACCGGATCGTCGACGCCGGATACCGCCACGGCATCGCGCAACTGGAAAAACACGGCGAGGCGGTGATTGCCGCCTATCGTCCGGCAGAATAGGCCGTGCGCCCGGCGCGCCCTGGGCGCACGGTCAGACAGACAATCAGGAGACAGCATGGGATTCGCATCTGCATTCAGGCCCGGCCTGTTCGCTGGCAAGGTGGTCGTCGTCACCGGCGGCGGATCGGGCATCGGGCGCTGCACCGCGCACGAACTGGCGTCGCTGGGCGCGCGGGTGGTGCTTGTCGGGCGCAAGCCGGAGAAGCTGCAGGCCGTGCAGCAGGAGATCACCGACGACGGCGGGCAGGCGGATACCGCGCCCTGCGACATCCGCCAGGAAGACGCGGTGCGCGCCATGGTGGCGCAGGTCGTCGCCGCGCGGGGCCGCATCGACGGCCTGGTCAACAATGCCGGCGGGCAATACATCACGCCGCTGGAGGCGATATCGGCCAAGGGCTGGCAGGCGGTCATCGACACCAACCTGACCGGCGGCTTTCTGGTGGCGCGCGAGTGTTACCTGCAGAGCATGCGCACGCACGGCGGCGCCATCGTCAACATCGTGGCCGACATGTGGGGCTCGATGCCGGGCATGGGCCACAGCGGCGCGGCGCGCGCCGGCATGGTCAGCTTCACCGAGACGGCGGCGGCCGAATGGGCGCACCAGGGCGTGCGGGTCAATGCGGTGGCGCCGGGTTACATCGCCTCCAGCGGCATGGACCACTATCCGCCCGAGTTCGGCCCGCATCTGCGTGCCATGGCCGAGACGGTTCCGCTGGGGCGCTTCGGCAACGAGGCGGAAACCTCGGCCGGCATCGTGTTCCTGCTCAGCGCGGCCGCGTCCTTCATCACCGGCACCACCTTGCGCATCGACGGCGGACGGCCGCAGGTGCGCCTGGGATGGGACGTCAAGGCGCTGACGCCGCAGGCGGCCGCGCGTGCGGCGGTGCAGCCGTTCGACGGATTCCATCGCGCGGTGACGCCCCGCTTGTTCGACCAGTAGACTCAGCCATGGATTCGGGAGACACACCGCATGCAATACACCCATGAACATCGCGAGATGCAGAACACGCTCAAGCGGTTCATCGACGACGAGATCAACCCCCATGTCGACGAATGGGAGGCGGCCGAGATCTTCCCGGCGCACGAGGTGTTCAAGAAGCTCGGCAAGCTGGGGCTGCTCGGCCTGACCAAGCCCGAGGCCTACGGCGGCAGCGGCCTGGACTATTCGTATGCGGTGGCGATGGCCGAGACCCTGGGCCATGTCGACTGCGGCGGCATCCCGATGGCCATCGGCGTGCAGACCGACATGTGCACGCCGGCCCTGGCGCGTTTCGGCAGCGACGAACTGCGCCGGCAGTTCCTGGCGCCGGCGATCGCCGGCGACATGGTGGGCTGCATCGGGGTCAGCGAACCCGGCGCCGGCAGCGACGTGGCGGCGATCAGGAGCCATGCGCGCAAGGACGGCGACGACTACGTCATCAGCGGGCAGAAGATGTGGATCACCAACAGCCTGCAGGCCGACTGGATGTGCATGCTGGTCAACACCGGCGACGGCCCGCAGCACCGCAACAAGTCGCTGGTGATGGTGCCGATGGACAGCAAGGGGATCGAGAAGGCGAGGAAGATCCGCAAGATCGGCATGCACGCCAGCGACACCGGCCTGATCTATTTCGACGAGGTCCGCGTGCCGCAGCGTTACCGCATCGGCGCCGAGGGCCAGGGCTTCATGTACCAGATGATGCAGTTCCAGGAGGAGCGCCTGTGGGCGGCGGCCAGTTGCCTGCAAAGCCTGGGCAACTGCATCGCCTGGACCGTGGAATGGGCGCAGGAGCGCAAGCTGTTCGGCGCCACGCTGGCCGACCAGCAATGGGTGCAGTTCAAGCTGGCCGAGATGAAGACCGAGCTCGAGAGCCTGCGCGCGCTGACCTACCGGGCCTGCGAGTTGTACGTGGCCGGCCAGGACGTGACCGAACTCGCGTCGATGGCCAAGCTCAAGGCCGGCAGGCTCAACCGCATCATTCCCGATGGCTGCCTGCAGTTCTGGGGCGGCATGGGCTACACGCTCGAGAACAAGGTCTCGCGCATGTACCGCGACGGGCGCCTGGGCTCGATCGGGGGCGGCGCGGACGAGGTCATGCTGGGCATCCTGGCCAAGATCATGGGTATCGCGAAACGCCCGCCCAAGGGCTGAGCGGGTCCGCGCGCCTTCTTTCTTTCTGTTCATCCTGTTGCGGAGCACACGCTTGAACGCCAACCACACTTCGGATCGTGCCGCGTCCCCGGACCTGGTCGAGGACGACAACGACATCGAGACCCTGTCCTACCTGGTCACGCGTTTCGCCGCCAAGGAGATCGCGCCCCATGTGACCGAATGGGACCAGGCCGGCGAGTTTCCGCGCGCCTTGTATGCGCGCGCCGCGCAGCTCGGCCTGCTGGGCCTGGGTTACCCCGAGGACCTGGGCGGTACGCCCGCCTCGCAGCGCATGCGCAACGCGATGTCGCTGGCGATGGCGCGCCATGGCGCCAGCGGGGGCGTGTTCGCCGGCCTGTTCTCGCACAACATCGGCCTGCCGCCGGTGCTGCGCCATGGGTCGGACGACTTGCAGCGCGAGATCGTGCCGCCGGTGCTGCGCGGCGAGAAGATCGCGGCACTGGCCATCACCGAGCCGGGAGCCGGCTCCGACGTGGCGGCGATCCGCACCACGGCCCGCCTCGACGGCGACCACTACGTGATCAACGGCGAGAAGACCTTCATCACCTCGGGCCTGCGCGCCGACTACCTGACCGTGGCGGTGCGCACCAGCGACGGCCATTCGGCCTTCGACGAGCTGGACGATGCGCCCGCCCGCGGGGCGCGCGGCATCTCGCTCATCGTCGTGCCGGGCGACAGCAAGGGCTTGTCGCGCTCGGCGCTGGACAAGATGGGCTGGCGCTGTTCGGATACGGCGCAACTGCATTTCGACAACGTGCGCGTGCCGGCGCGCTACCGCATCGGCGCGGCGGGCGAAGGCTTCCGGATGATCATGGGCAACTTCAACGGCGAGCGGCTCGGCATGTCGGTGGCCGCGCTCGGATTTGCCCAGGCCTGCTACGACGAGGCGCTGGAATGGGCGCGCCAGCGCAAGACCTTCGGCCAGGCCCTGGTCGAGCACCCGGTGATCCGCCACAAGCTGGTCGACATGCAGATGCGCATCGCCTCGACCCAGGCCTGGGTGGACGCGGTCTCCGAGCGCATGGACGCCGGCGACGAACATGCCGGCGGCGACACCGCCGCGCGCTGGGTGGCGCAGGTCTGCATGCTGAAGAACCATGCGACCCAGACGCTGCAGTTCTGCGCCGACCAGGCGGTGCAGATCCTCGGCGGCATGGGCTACATGCAGGGCACGCGCAGCGAACGCATCTACCGTGAGGTCAAGGTGATGATGATCGGCGGCGGGGCCGAGGAGATCATGAAGGACCTGGCCGCGCGCCAGCTCGGCCTGTGAGCGGCGCCCACGCAAAGCCGCCCGTGGTGTTCGAGCCGGAATTCGTCACGGGGCTGAGGAAGATCTTCGAGGAGATGATCGTCTTCAACCAGACGCTGGGCCTGAAGATCCGGACCCTGGAGCCGGAGCAGGTGGCCGGGCGCATCACGATGCGGCCGGAACTGGTCGGGCACTACAGCTACAACCGGGTACACGGCGGCGTCATCAGCGCCGGCCTGGACGCCATGGGAGGCCTGGCCGTGATGGCCGCCATCGGTGCGCGCCACATGGACGAGCCGCCGGAACAGCGGCTGCACCGGTTCGCCAAGCTCGGCACCATCGACCTGCGCGTGGATTACCTGCGCCCGGGTGTCGGCGAATATTTCGACCTGCACGCCAACGTCATGCGGCTGGGCTCGCGCGTGGCGTCCACGCGCATGGAGTTCCGGGGCGCGGACGGGAAGTTGTTGTCGACGGGGGCGGGCGTGTACATCATGGCCTGACCGGCCCCGTGCGTCAGGCGGCGGCTTG
>JACKLK010000021.1 GCA_024236015.1 Rhodoferax sp. | reverse complement strand
GGAACAGCTTGGTGACATCGCCATCGACAGGCGATGGCCGTTCGCGCATGGATGTCGGTGCGAACTGGTGTGATCAACGCGGCCGGAACCGCGCCGTAGCCTCGGGGATCATGGCTACCTGGGCATGTTGCTGAGGGGAGTCAGCAGAACATGGCATCAACCTGCCATTCCTCGGCGTGACGGGCGAGAGGAAATCAGCATCGAGGTTTGACCCGATTCGTCCCCCCATCGCTCTTCGGGAAAAGGAAAGGCGTTTTCATTGGTGCCGGTTCGGGCCTCACAACAGGGCGTGCAATAAGAAGTGCAGATGTCCGAGTTCGATCCCGGTCCTTGGGGGGCGCTGAAAAGGGGCTCACGTATGGAGAACGATCATGAGTCTTTTTATAGTTCAGTCGCCCGTTCTCACTGGGCTGATTCGGCGTGACGGCTTGGGTGCGAGCGCGGAGCGGCGCTCTGGGTCGCGATCGCCAACGGGGTGACCCGCGGCGCATGGCCGCCTGGCTCGGACCGACTGTGGGGTGGGCGCGTCACTGATCCGGGGTCGCGAGCTCAAGGCCTTGATCCAGATGCCGTTAAGCACCCGTCCCCACGCAGCGCACAGGTCCGTCCGTGAAGATTGCCGCCTTCAATATCGAGCTTCAGTCCTCCCACCGCTTCTCCCGGGCACTCGAAACGAGCGAGCGCCTCGAGTTCTGGCGCGATGCGCCGGGGGCGGGCGGGGTTCAGTCGGGGGGGGGTGCGGATCTCCGCGGCAGCCCAGGCCGCGCTGAGCGCAGAGGCCGAGGCCGGCTTCCCGGCGCTTCCCTTGCGCGCCTTGGCGGCCGCCTGATGCGCGCCCGACCAGGATCGGCTAGAGCTGGTTCGGTGGCACGATGCCGAAGCGCTTCATCTGCCGATAGACCGTCGCGCGCACGATGCCGAGTTCCGCGGCGGCGGCGGTGACGTTCCAGCGATGGCGGCGCAGGGCGGCCTCCAGTTCGGCGGCTTCGCCGCGCGGCGGCTGCGTCGTCTCGAGTGACGGGGTGTCATGGTGACTCGCGGACATGAGCTCGGCGGGCAGGTCGTCGGTCGTGATGGTGCCGCCGTCACAGACCGCGAGTGCGAATCGCAACACGTTGCGCAGCTGACGGACGTTGCCTGGCCAGCTGTATTCGAGCAGGGCTGCACGCGCGCTCGGTCCGAGGCTTGCGGTGGTGCCCAATTCACCCCCCTCCGCAGCCAGCAGGCGGTCGATCAGGTAGTCGAGGTCACGGCGCTCGCGTAGTGGCGGCAGGTAAAGGATGGCGCCGCACAGACGGTAGTAGAGATCCTCGCGGAAGCTGCCCTCGGCAATCAGCTTTCGCAGGTCGCGGTGGGAGGCTGCGACCACGGTCAGGTTCACTGGGATCGGCTTCTCCGCGCCGAGCGGCAGTATCTCGCGCTCTGCCAGCACCCGCAGCAGCCGGGTCTGCAGGTGCAGCGGCATGTCGCCGATCTCGTCGAGCAGCAGGGTGCCACCGTCCGCCTGCTGGATGAGACCGCGCATGCCCTTGCTGCGCCCGCCGGTGAAGGTTCCGGCGGTATAGCCGAACAGCTCGCTCTCGATCAGGGACTCGGGAATGGCCGCGCAATTGACCGCAACGAAGGGCTTCGCGGCCCGATCGCTGGACTCGTGCAGGGCCTTGGCCAGCACCTCCTTGCCGGTGCCGGTTTCGCCGTGGACGAGGATGTTAACCGGGCGGTTGACCAGCCTGGAGGCTTGCGCGATCAGGCGCTGCATCTGCGGATCATCGCCCGCCAGGCGCTCGAGCGCCGGGGCGCGCGCGGCCGTCTCGGTCACGCTCGGCCGTGCTGCGCGCGGCGCCACCCGGGGCTGCACGACGGTGCCGTAGTAGACCTCTCCGCTGCCGGTCGATAGCGCCGTGCGGTCGGCGGCGAAGCCTGCCCGGGCGATGCGCCAGATCGAATCCATGCCTTCGCGGAAGATCTCGCCCAGGGAGCGGCCGACCAGGGCGTTGTCACCGCCGCCGTGCAATGGCCGCAATGATCGCCGGGCGCCGCTGTTGGTGCCGACGACGACCCCGTCGGCATCGAAGGCGAGCATGATCTCTGCCGACACATCCACCATCGACCACGCCGAGCCCAGGCGCAGCACCCAGCGCTCGCGGAAATAGCGCAGGAAGTTGGCGTCCTCCACCATCTGCGCAAACATCGTGGTCATCTGCAGCGCCAGATGCTGGCCGTCGCGCGGCGAAGGCGACGTCAGTGCGGAGACGTCGAGCACGCCGAGAAAGCCCCCGGTGGGGTCGAACAAGGGTGCGGCGTTGCAGGTCAGCGCGATGTGGGTGGCGTCGAAGTGGTCGGCGTGATGAACGGTGATCGGCGCCTTCTCGACGATGCAGGTGCCCACCGCACAGGTTCCGGCGCGCGCCTCGCTCCAGTCGGCGCCAAGGTAGAGCCCGGCCTGCTTCAGCTCGCGCGCCCAGGCGTCGTTGCCGATGAAGTCCACCGCGATCCCGTGCGCGTCGGTCAGCAACAGGACGTAGCCGATGCCGGCCATGCGCTTGTACAGCTGCTCCATGCCGGTGCGGGCGACGCCGAGGAATTCCTCGATGTGGTCCTGGTGTTCGCGCAGGCGCGCATGTTCGACGATGTGGGCCCGCGTCGGACGGCAAGGGTCGAGCCCGTAGTCGCGGATACAGCGTACCCACGAACGGCCGATGCGATCGGATGGGGGCGCGCCGGTCTTCGAGACGGCAAGCACATGATCGATGTGCTCCCTTTGGGATTGGGCCAGCATCTTGTCTCCTCTTCCGGGCCGTTTCACCTTGGCGCCCGGTGCGGACCATGGATCGGTCTCTGTGTGACCTTGCAAGTTACTCCTCCCGTCCCGGCGGCTCAACAAGAAAGGACGGGGCGGCCTTGACGGCGCGCCCCGCAAAGCGCCTGGAGGAGTCAGGCATGGGAAACCGATGCCCCCGGGTAGGCCGCGCGGCGTCCCGGGGGCATGCGCGTGCGGGCAGGAGCTCAGCTGGCGGGGAAGCGCGGGTCCCACAGCTTGCGCTGCAGGGCTTTCTCGTGGGCCATGCCATTCGGTGCGCTGACGAGCTCGAGCTGCAGCCCCCAGGGAGCGAGGAAATAGACCCAGGTCAGCCCCGCCGCAGGGCCCTCGGTGAAGGTGCTGGGCGTGTCGAGCACGCGCACGCCCTTGGCCTTGAGGTAGCTCACCGCGGCGTCCATGTTGTCCACATAGAAGGCGAGATGGTGGCCGCCGATGTCGCTGTTGCGGGGCCCGCGGCGGTTCTGGTCGGGTGCGGTGTACTCGAAGACCTCGAGGTTGGTGCCGTTGCCGCAGCGGACCATCTGGAAGTCGCTGATCGCCGCGCGCGGGTGTACGTCGAGGTGGCGCTCCATCCAGTCGTCCTCGAACTTGAAGGTGCCGAAGGTGAATGACGGCTCGCAGCCGAGGACGTCGCGGAAGAAGGCGACGGCCTCATTCATGTTCGGCACGGTAATGCCGATGTGCTGGATGCCGCGCATGCCCGGAATCGGCTCCGCCTGTGCGGGGAGGCTGGTTGCCGCCAGGCTGGTGGCGAGGCCGGCTGTGATCGTGGCGGCCGACAGGATGCGGCGGATGCGGTTCTTCTGCTTCATGGGTGTCTCCGTTTCTTGTGGTGGGAGGTGCAGTCCGCGGTGTGGATCCGCAACTGCACGGTGTGGCTCAGAGTTCGCGCCGCTGCATCGCGCCGGCGATGTATTCGGCCTGGCGTACGGCGAGGGCGACGATGGTCAGGGTGGGATTGGCGGCCGAGCTCGAGGTGAATTGGCTGCCGTCGGAGATGAAGAGGTTGCCGATGTCGTGCGTCTGGCCCCACTTGTTCACCACCCCGTCGCGTGCATTGGCGCTCATGCGATTGGTGCCCATGTTGTGGCTGGCGGGGTAGGGCGGCATGTCGATCACCCGCGTGGCGCCCACCGCTTCCGACACCTTGCGCCACTGCGCCAGGCCGTGGCGGCGCATGGCGGCGTCGTTGGTGTGGTCGGTCTTGGTCACGATCGGGATCGGCAGGCCGTACTGGTCCTTCTCGGTCGGGTGCAGCGTGATGCCGTTCTCTTCCTGCGGCATGTCCTCGCCGCACACCCACACGCAGCTCATGTGGTCGTACTGCTCGAGCGCCGAGCTCACTTCGCGTCCCCAGCCGCCCGGCTTCATGAAGGCCGCGGTGAAGGGCAGGTGCAGCGCCAGGCCCTCGAGGTGGTAGCCGCCGAGGAAACCGCGGTCGGGATTGAGTTGCGCCTCGTCCGAGATCACCGCGGCGATGTCGAAGCCGCGGTACATGTACACCGGCCCCTTGTGGATCGCCACCGCGGCCGCGGTGGTGTGGTTCATGTAGTTCTTGCCGACCTGGCCGGAGGAGTTCGCCAGGCCATTCGGGAACAGGCTGGAGGCGGAGTTCAGCAGTAGCCGCGGCGACTCGATCGAGTTGCCGGCCACGCACACCACGCGCGCCTTCTGCAGGTGCTGGCGGCCATCCTTGTCGGCGTAGAGCACGCCGCTGGCCTTGCCCGACCTGTCGTGCTCGATCTTCAGCACCATGCTCTGCGGGCGCAGCTCGGCGCGGCCGGTGTCGATCGCGCGCGGGATCTCCGAATACAGCGTCGACCACTTGGCGCTGATCTTGCAACCCTGCATGCAGAAGCCGATCTGCTGGCAGGCCGGGCGGCCGTCATTGGGCCGGGTGTTGGACGCCACCGGGCGACTGATGTCGGTGTAGCCGACCTTCTTCGCGCCGGCGGCGATGACCTTGTAATGGTTGTTGGGCGGCATCTCGGGCAGGCCGCTGGCCTTGGTGCCGGCCACCCCCATCTTGCGTTCGGCGATGTCGTAGTAGGGTGCCAGCTCCTCGTAGCTGATCGGCCAGTCGAGCACGTTGGCGCCATCGACCGTGCCATAGGTGCTCTTGGTGCGGAAGTCGTGCGGCAGGAAGCGCAGCGCCACGCCGGAGAAGTGCATGGTCGAACCGCCCACGCCCTTCACGATCCACGCCGGCAGGTTGGGATAGGTCTCGGTGTGATGCCAGCCACCGGCCGAAATACGCTTGTCCAGCCACGAGATCTTGTGGAACATCGCCCACTCGTCGTTCTCGAAATCGGCCTGGGTGTAATGCTTGCCGGCTTCGAGGATGACGACGTTCACCCCGCGTCGGGTCAGTTCGTCAGCCAGCGTGCCGCCGCCGGCGCCCGAGCCGACGATGACCACCACGCTGTCGTCGTCCAGCGAGAATTTCGCGTTCATGGTTTGTCTCCGTTATGTCGTCTTGATCGGGGGGCGGTTCAGGCCTGGTCGAGCCAGTCGATGTCGTCGAAGCCGCGGTTGAGGTAGCCGCCCTTCTCCCACGACGAGCCCTCGTAGCCGAACAGCGGCCACACCGCCTTGTTGTCGTAGAAGCCGGTGACGAGGTGGCCCTTCACCTTCTGGAAGAAGGCGCCGTGTTCGATCACATAGAGCAGGCTCAGGCGCTCGCTTTCCTTGTCGAGCGCGGCGTAGGCCTTCCTGAAGCGCAGCTTGGCCAGGCGGTCGAGCGCGGCCACGCCCTCGCTCAACAGCGCCTTCAGCTTGTCGTCGGCGGCGGCCTGCGCTTCCAGCGGCTCGAGCGCCTGCAGGTAGTAGCGGTCCGAGATGCGGTCGTGCGGGAAGATGTCGCGCGCCAGCACCAGCAGGGTGTTGCCGGTGGCGGCGCCCAGCACCTTGAACTCCTGCGCCAGCGCCTCGCGCGCCGGCGTCATCAGCGTCGACGCCGACAGCGTGCCGACGCCCAGCGCGGCCATGCCGCCACCCTTGAGGAAGCCGCGGCGGGAAAGGGTGATGCGCTTGTCGACGATGCGCATCGGGGTGGGGGTGTATTCCGTGCTCATGCTTGTCTCCGTACTGTTCTGGCGGCCGGGATGGCCTTTCTGTGTGGATGTGGGTGCGGCAGCTTCGAGTCAGGCGGCGGCGCCCGCGGCGAAGTCGCCGAGCACGTCGGCGAGCATCTGCCGCAGGCCCTCGGCGAGTGTTTCGATGTGGATGCGGGCGCCGAGCAGTTCGGCGCAGGACGTGGTCGCGGCATCGAGCCGGGTCACGTCCGTCTCCGGACGGTCCAGCGCGCGGCACAGCAGCGTCCAGTCCGGCCGCCACAGCAGGGTGCCGGTGGTCAGCAGCACGCCATGGCGGCCGCGCAACTGGGCGAGGCCGACCAGCTTGCGGCCGTCGGCGATCACCTCCCACGGCGACAGGCCGCCGAAGCAGGCCCAGGCCAGCGCCGGGTCGGCCGGGCGTGCCTTGAGCTGGTCGGGCGCCAGCGCGTGGGCGGGGATGCCGAGGTCGCGCAGCAGCCCGGCGTGCAGCACGCCGAGCCAGCGGTAGCTCGCCACCGTGCCGCCGGCAAGCAGGCGGTGGTCCGGCGGCAGCACCACCGAGGACGACAGCATCCACGGTCCGGTGAGCACGGCGCCGCCGCCGGCGCGGCGCTGCACCAGCTCGCAGTCGGTGCGCGCCGCCCGTGCCGCCTCGCCGTGCAGCGCCGCCTGGGCGCAGCCGAACACGACGCCGGGTGCGGGATAGGTCCATACCCGCACGCGTGGAACCGTGATCGGCGCTGCAAGCTGGCGGCTGTTCCAGGCCTGCTCGGCGCTGGCGCGGGCGACGGTCAACGCGGTGCCGGCGGGCACCGCGCCGCGCGGCGGGCACGCGACGGCAGTGGGGGCGAGGGCGGCGGCCGGCATCAGTCGAACTCCGCCTGTTCCAGCCGGCGCACGAGTTCGCCGAGGAAGAGCGCGGCCGGGTAGCCATCCACCGCGCGGTGGTCGAACACCAGGGTCAGATTGGCGAGCGGGGCGGCAACGATCGCGCCGTCCCTCACCGTCGCTTGCTGGCGGGTTCGCCCGATGCCGAGGATGGCGACCTGCGGCGGGTTGATGACCGGGCTGAAGCGATCGACCACAGTGCTGCCGAGGTTGGTCACGGTGAAGGTGCCGCGCTGGTAGGCGCCGCCCGTGAGCGCGCCGGCGCGCGCACCCTCGGCCAGCTGACGGGTTTCCGCCGCCAGCATCGCCACCGACTTGGTGTCCGCGTGACGGATCACCGGCACCATCAGCCCCTCGTCGAGCGCGACTGCGACGCCAATGTTGATGTCGTCGATCAGCTCGACTTCCTTCTCGCGCATCAGCGCGTTCAGCCGCGGATGGCTGCGTAGCGCCCGCGCCACCGCATGGATCACGAAGGCGTTGACGCTGAGCTTCTCGCCGGCGGCGGCACGTTCGGTGCGCAGGGCTTCGACGCGGCTCAGATCCACGTCCACCGAGTGCGCCACCCGCGGGGCCTGCCAGCCCTGAGCCATGTTGCGCGCGATCGCGCCGCGCAGTCCGCTGAGCGAGACCACACGGCGCTCGGCGGGGGCGGCGGTGGAGGGGGCGGCGCTCGCCGCCACGCTCGCTGCCATGGCTCAGGCCTCCAGCTGCGCGAGTACTGCGCCGCGGCCGAAGGTGTCCTGTTCCGCCACGCAGCGCTTGACGATGCGGCCGGACGAGGGGGCGAAGATCTCGTGGCTGGTCTTGACCAGTTCGGCCACTGCCAGCACCTGGCCGGCCTCCACGTGATCGCCTTCCTTCACCTGCCATTCCTGCAGCAGGGCTTCGGTGCCTTCATCGACGTCGGCCCACACCGCGTCGTCGAGGATGATGTCGGTCATGTTTTGTCTCCTGGTTTGGGTTCAATCGAGCTTGAAGGTCATCAGGCCGCGTGCGCTGGCGACGATGTTGTCCACCTGCGGAATGGCGAACTGCTCGAGCGGGCGGCTGAAGGGAATGGGTACATCGGGCACTGCGAGGCGGCGCACGGGGGCCTTGAGACGCAGGATGTCGAGGTTCTCGGCCACCAGCGCGGCGATCTCGCCGGACAGCCCGTAGCTGAGGTAATCCTCGTCGGCGACCAGCAGGCGGCCGGTCTTCGCGACCGAGGCCAGCACCGCGGCGCGATCGAGCGGCACCAGGGTGCGCAAGTCGAGCACCTCGGCGGAGATGCCCTCGGCGGCGAGCTGGTCGGCGGCGAGCACCGACTTCTGCACCATCTGCGACAGGGTCACGATGGTGAGGTCGCGGCCTTCGCGCACCACCCGCGCCTGGCCGAAGGGGATGGTGTATTGCGCTTCCGGGACCTCGTTGGTGCTGCCCTCGAAATACGACATCCAGCTCAGGCCCATGATGCCCTTGTGGTAGAGGAAGACCACCGGGTTGTCGTCGCGGATCGCGGACGTCATCAGGCCCTTGGCGTCGTAGGCGTTGGACGGCACCACCACCTTGAGGCCGGGCACGTGGGCGAAGATCGAGTACAGGCACTGCGAGTGCTGGGCGGCGTCGTTGTAGCCGCCGCCGATGCCGGTGGTGATCACCAGCGGAACCTTGCAGGCTCCCCCCGACATGTAGTGGTTCTTGGCGATGTGGTTGTAGATCTGATCGAAGCAGACGCCGAAGAAGTCGACGAACATCAGCTCCGAGATCGGCCGCAGTCCTTCGGCTGCGGCGCCGAGCGCGGCGCCCATGAAGCCGGTCTCCGAGATCGGTGTGTCCATCACGCGCTCCGGGCCGAACTGCTCGAGCAGGCCGGTGGTGGCGCTGAAGATGCCGCCGTACTTGCCGACGTCCTCGCCCATGACGAAGACACGTGGATCGCGCGCCATCTCCTGCGCGGTCGCTTCCGAAATCGCCTGGGCCATGGTGAGGCGGCGGGTGGTGGTGGTCGTGCTCATTGCGGTCTCCTGGTCTTTATTCGGCGAAGACGTGCAGCAGCGCGTCCTGCGGTTCCGGGTAGGGGCTGTTGCGGCCGAAGTCGTAGGCGGCCTGCACGCGCGCCGACACGCGTTCGCGCAGCGCGGCGTCGGCCATGTCGTCGAGCAGGCCGCGCGCGCGCAGTGTGGCGGCGAGCGCCGGGATGGGATCGTGCTGGCGCAGCGCCTTGGCTTCGCCCTTGGGGCGGTAGGTCTCGGGGTCGCCCTGGAAGTGGCCGAAGTAGCGATCGGTCTTGACCTCGATCAGGGTCGGGCCCTGGCCGCGGCGGGCACGCGCCACCGCCTCGCCGGCGGCTTCGAACACCGCCAGCGCGTCGTTCCTCTCCACCAGCACGCCCGGCATGCCATAGGCCACGGCACGATCGGCATTGGAGGCGATCGCGGTGGAAGCGGACTTCTCGACCGAGATGCCGTACTTGTTGTCCTCGACCACGAACACCACCGGCAGCTTCCACAGCGCGGCGAGGTTCAGCGCCTCGTGGAAAGCGCCCTGGTTGGCGGCGCCCTCGCCGAAGAAGGCGATCGCCACCGCATCGGTGCCGAGCTTCTTCGCCGCCAGCGCGGCACCGCAGGCCTGCGGCGCGCCGGCACCGACGATGCCGCTGCAGGAGAACTTCACCGCGGGGTCGAACAGGTGCATGTGGCCGCCCTTGCCGCGGCCCAGGCCGGTGGCCTTGCCGTACATCTCGGCGGTCATCGCGTTCAGGTCGACATCCTTGGCGATGGCGAAGTGGTGCGGGCGGTGGGCGCCGACCACGGTGTCGTCGCGGCGCAGGTGGGCGCACACGCCGACCGCCACCGGTTCCTGGCCGGCAGCCAGGTGCATCTCGCCGGGCACCGGGCCGGCGCCGATGTCGAAGGCCAGGCCCTTCTGGATCTTCGGCGGGAGCTTGGCCTCGAGATAGACCCGGGCCATGGTCTCCTCGTACTCCCGGATCTCGATCATCTTTTCGTACATCCACAGCAGTTGCTCGCTTGTCGCTTCCATCGCTGCAAAGCCTCCTCGTCGATTGGGTCGTCTGGTCGCGCCGTGGTCGGGAAGCGGGGGTGGCCGTGCTGTCCGTGCTCGCCCCGCCTTGCCACTGCGTCTGGGGCTTGCATTGCAACTTCGGTGCCACTGCGGCTGCAGGTTTTTGTTACTCCTGGAAAAGGCAATAAAAACAACTGTTTGGTCTGGGCTGGGTACGGTCCGGCAGAGCGCCTGGGGCGCTTCGTGCGGCGGACGACTGTCGCAGCGGGGGCGACACCTGTCGCGTGCGGGATGCAACAGATGCGACGGTGATGAGACCGGTCGTGCGGGCTAAGGTGTTGATTCATTTGGATCAGCCTGCATGGCATCGAACGTGCGATGACGCAGCCTCGGGGGGCGGTGCCCGGCTTGCGTCCTGGGCAGGGCCGGCATCCCCGATCGGTAGTGTTCTGATCAGTGTGCAAAAGCCCGAACGGGCTTGCAGAGAAGGGTGGTCATGGTAAGAGGTTGATTGTGCAGATCGACCTTGATCCCTGAGGAGGGCAAACCATGACCACGAGCAAGAGTAATACGGTGTCGTTGTCGGCGAAAGAGTGGGTGTCGGGCGACCGGGACCTGATGAAGACGCTGATGAAGGAAGCGCTGCAGGAGGTGCTCGAAGGCGAGATGACGGAGTTTCTCGGCGCGGCACCGAGCGAGCGCAGCGAGACGCGCAGCGGGTACCGGGCGGGCTACTACCACCGGGGGCTGGTGACCCGGATCGGCAAGCTGGAACTACGAGTGCCGCGCGACCGCAGCGGCGAGTTCTCGACGGCGCTCTTCGAGCGCTACGCGCGCAGCGAGAAGGCGCTGGTGGCGGCGCTGGCCGAGATGTACGTGCAGGGCGTGTCGACCCGCAAGGTCAAGGCGATCACTGAAGAGCTGTGCGGGCACAGCTTCTCCGCCTCGGCCATCTCGGCGATCAACAAGAGCCTGGACGAGGCGCTCGAGCGCTTTGCCAGCCGGCAACTGGAAGAGGCGTATCCGTACGTCATTCTGGATGCGCGCTACGAGAAGGTGCGCGAGGATGGGGTGATCCGCTCGATGGCGGTGCAGATCGCCATCGGCATCAACTGGGAGGGGCAGCGCCAAGTGCTGGCGGTCGAGACGGCCAACCGGGAGAGTCAGAGCAGCTGGAAGGACTTCCTGCTGCGGCTCAAGGAGCGTGGGCTCACCGGCGTGGAGTTCGTGGTCTCGGACGACCACGCGGGCCTGAAGAAGGCGATCAGCGAGGTGTTGTGCGAAGCGGCATGGCAGCGCTGCTATGTGCATTTCCTGCGCAACGCGCTCGATTACCTGCCCAGGAAGGCCGACGACGACTGTCTGCAGGAGCTGCGCTGGATCTACGA
Organism: Rhodoferax sp.; assembly: GCA_024236015.1. GTDB lineage: Bacteria > Pseudomonadota > Gammaproteobacteria > Burkholderiales > Burkholderiaceae_C > CAISIP01. Next base: position 7,377 of record JACKLK010000021.1, on the reverse strand, counting down.
CCGGCGCGACTTGCAGGAAGCCAACCGCGACCTGGCGGCATGGATCACCAAGTGGCAGGGCAAGTACCCGAAACTCGTCGACTGGGTCGAGAGCAATATCGGCGAGACCTTGAGCTTCTACCGGCTGCCTCGGGCGCACCACAAGCACTTGAAGAGCACCCACATGCTCGAGCGCCTCAACGAGGAGATCAAGCGGCGCACGCGCGTGGTGAGGATCTTCCCGAACACCGAGTCGTGTCTGCGGCTGATTCGGGCGCTGTGCGTCGAAACCCACGAGACGTGGCTCGAGGACAACCGTTACCTGAACATGGCACTGCTGGCCGAGCAGAAGAAGGAGCTGTTGAGACTGGCCGCCTGACGGCCGCCGCCGTGGTCGGCGCTCCGGGCTACGCCCTGCGCGCCGACCACGGCAACCCGGAATCAACCGAATACCTGATCAACCCTTTTGCACAACTTGACGCACACAACTCCTTCGACATCGTCGCCAACGACGTCGTGATCCGATTCCGCATCACCGCCGTGGCGAAGTAAGCCGCGGCCCATCCACCAAGCACAAGCCTTGCTCACCACCCCGACCCACAGAGGACAAACCATGAACCGTCTCGTCAAGCTCAACGCCGCCCTCATCGTCTCTGCCGCTGCGGCCTCGTCCGCGTTTGCCGCGCCCGAGACCTACGCCATCGACCCCACCCACACCTTCCCGAGCTTCTCGTACAGCCACTTCGGCATGTCGACCCAGATCTCGAAGTTCGACAAGACCACCGGCACCGTCACGCTGGACAAGGCGGCGAAGACCGGCGCGGTCGACATCACCATCGACATGACTTCGGTGAGCACCGGTTACGGCACCTTCGACGAGCACATCCAGGGCGAGGACTTCCTCGACACCGCCAGGTACCCGACCGCGACCTTCAAGTCGACCAAGGTGGCTTTCGAAGGCGATGCGCCGGTGACGATCGACGGCGAGCTCACCATCAAGGGGGTGACCAGGCCGGTGACGCTGCAGGTGAACCACTTCGCGACCATGCCGCACCCGATGCTGCAGAAGGACGCGATCGGTGCCAACGCGAGCACGGTCATCAAGCGCAGCGAGTTCAACGCCGGCAAGTACGCGCCCAACGTGGGCGACGAGGTGACGATCACCGTGTCGCTCGAAGCGATCCGGAACTGAAAACGAAAAACCCCGCCGGGCCCGCGTTGAAATCACGCGGCCCGGCGGGGTTTTGTTCGTCTGCAGCTTACATCAACGCGTCGGTCACACCCAGCAGGTGGATCGCGACCATGGTGATGATGCCGGTCATGACCAGGTAGTAGATCGTCGGGATGATGGTCATGCGCAGCGTCTCGCCTTCGCGGCCGAGCAGGCCCACCGTCGCCGAGGCGGCGACCACGTTGTGGATCGCGATCATGTTGCCGGCGGCGGCGCCGACCGCCTGCGAGGCCACCAGCATCGCACCGGAGACATTGATCAGCTGCGCGGTGTCGAATTGGAACTGGGCCAGCATCAGGTTGGACACGGTGTTCGAGCCGGCGATGAACGCGCCGAGCGCGCCGACCCACGAGGAGAAGAAGGGGTAGATGTCGCCCACGCTCGTCGCCACCAGCTGCGCCATGGCGCGCGGCATCGAGGGCAGATCACCCATGTTGACGCCCGAGTTGATGAGGATCCGCACCATCGGGATGGTGAAGATGAGCACGAAGCCGGCGCCGAGCAGGGTGCGCGACGACTCGCCGACGGCCGCGGTCAGCTCGGAGAACTTCATGCGGTGCAGCAGGAAGGTGGCGAGCACGACCAGGACCATGATGCCGCCCGGCAGGTACAGGAACTGGATGCTGCCGGAGACGCCGGTCTCGCCCAGCAGGTTGGTCCAGCCGAGCACAAGGTTGTTGCTGAAGAAGGCCTTCACGTCGGCATTGACGCGCGACAGGACCAGCAGGCCGGCCAGCAGCACGTAGGGCAGCCAGGCCATCGTGATCGACATCGGCGGGCGTGCGGTGAGGCTGTCGAGCTTGATCTGGATGTTGCCCATCCAGTTCGCCGGCCAGTCCTTGGCGTCGGCGAAGTCCCAGTTCTGCCTGGGCACCAGGAAGCCTGCCTTGGCCGCCGGCACCACCAGCAGCAGGCCAACCAGTGCGCCGATCATCGACGGGAACTCGGGCCCGAGGAAGACCCCCGCAGCGGCGTAGGGCACCACGAAGGCGATGCCTGCGAAGATGGCGAAGGGTGCGATCGCCAGGCCTTCGGCCCAGGATTTGTTCTTGCCGAAGAAGCGGGTGAGCATCGCGCACATGAACAGCGGCATGAGGATGCCGACGGTGGCGTGCGTGAGCGCGACTTCGGAGGTGATGAGGCGGAAGAAGACCTCCCAGTTCGAGCCGTTTTCGACGAGCTGGGTGGTGATGCCCGCCTTGTCCAGGCCACCGGCGACACCGACCACGATCGGCGTGCCGACGGCGCCGAACGACACCGGGGTGGACTGGATCATCATGCCCATGACCACCGCGGCGAGCGCCGGGTAGCCGAGCGCGACCAGCAGCGGCGCCGCCACTGCGGCGGGCGTTCCGAAACCCGACGCCCCCTCGATGAAGCAGCCGAAGAGCCAGGCCACGATGATCGTCTGGACGCGGCGGTCGGTGCTGATGCCCGAGAACCCGCCGCGGATGGCGGTGATCGCGCCCGAGTGCTTCAGGGTGTTGAGCAGCAGGATGGCGCCGAAGATGATCCACAGGATGGCGCCGGTGAGGATCAGGCCCTGGAGGGTGGAGGCGAGGACCCGGTTGAAGGTCATCTCCCACGCCGTCAGTCCGATCACGGCAGCGCTGACATACACCGCCGGCATCGCGCGCCGGGCAGGCCAGTTGAAGCCGACGAGCAGGATTGCCGCCAGGATCAATGGCACGAAGGCAAGCAGGGACAACAAGGTCTGGTTCACGATATGTCTCCTCTGGACGGCGCACCCGATCGGGCCGATCGGGTCGCCGCGTTTGTGGTTTTGTCGTCTAGTGGATGGACGACTTTGTAAAGGTGCAGCGGCGCGCCCCGGAGGGGGACGCGGGTTTCAGCGAGGGGCTACGCAGGCTCGGTGATTGCGCATCTCAGGACGATGCGCCAGGGGTGCTCTTGTCGGCGTCGATGTCGCCGTGGATGTCGTTCTCGACGATGACCACATGCAGATGCGCGGGGCCGTGCGCGCCGAGGACGAGGCTGCCCTCGATGTCGGTGGTGCCGCTGGCGCCGGTGATGAGGTTGACGTTGCGCGGCGGGCGCTGCCCGGCCACGGCCACGGCATAGTCGTCCAGGAAGGCGAGGATGCTGCGCTCGCGCACCATGACGATGTGATGGAGCGGGAGGAAGTTGGCCAGAATCGGCGTTTCGGGGCCGGAGTGAAAGACGAGCGAGCCCGTCTCGGCGATGCCCCAGCGCGCGATGCCGATGCCGACGACGTCGTCCGGCTTCACCCCGTCACGTGTCTCCAGCGCAACCCAGTCCAGGTCCTCGAGCACCGCGGCCGGCTGCAGGGCCACATGCGGCGGCAGATCGTGCGCATCGAGGTAGCGCCGGACCGCGGCCGGGAGCTCGGTGATGTCCTTGATGCGTTCTGCGGTGGCGGCGACCTTGGGGCTGGTGACGCGCGCGATGAATGCGTCCACGAGCGCGCCCGCGGGCAGCTCCGGGCGGATCGCGTCGAGGTCCTGCAGCAGGGCGTCGGCTTCGCGGCGCGCGGCTTCGGCATCGACCTTGCGGCTGCCGAGCCCGGCCCGCACCGCGTTGAGGATTGTTTCGCGTGCGCTCATCGTTTGCCCTCCGAGTCCTTGTACATCGCCATGAAGCTGCGCTTTGCCGGCGCGGGGAATTCACGATACTTGGTCCAGGCACCCAGGCCGGGCATGCCACGCACGAGGCCGCCGCGGCTGAACAGGCGCATGACCTTGATCGCGATTGCCGTGCCCAGCCGGTACAGGCGGGGGCGCGATGCGACGAAAGTATGGATGCCCAGGCCGAAGCGGGCCGCGGCGGGCTCCAGGCCCTCGCGCCAGGAGCGGTCGCGCCAGCCCCGCAGCAGCGTGGGGATCGGGATCGCCACCGGACAGACTTCCTGACACTTGCCGTTCATCGTGCACGCGTGCGCAAGATCGCGGGATTGTTCCAGCCCATCGAACACCGGCGTCAGCACCGCGCCCATCGGGCCGGGGTAGGTGCCGCCATAGACGTGGCCGCCGAGCTGGCGGAACACGACACAGTGGTTCATGCAGGCGCCGCAGCGCAGGCAGCGCAGCATTTCCTTGAGTGCCGGGTCGGCGAGCATGCGGGTGCGGCCGTTGTCGACCAGCACGATGTGGAATTCTTCCGGGCCGTCCCGGTCGCCCGCCTGCTTCGGGCCGCAGTGGAAGGTGGTGTATTGGGTGACGTCCGCCCCGGTCGCCGAGCGCACCAGCAGGCGCAGCATCAGGAAGGCATGCTCGGTGCTGGGGACCAGCTTCTCGATGCCGGCGGTGACGATGTGCACGCGCGGCGGCGTGGTGGTCAGCTCGGCATTGCCCTCGTTGGTCACGGTGCACGTGGCGCCGGTGTCCGCGATGAGGAAGTTTGCGCCCGAGATCGAGACGTCGGCCGACAGGAACTTGTCGCGGAGCTCGCGCCGTGCGCTGGCGACCATCGCCTCGATGGTCTCTTCCTGGTGTGGCACGCGGTGTGCGCGCTTGAACATCTCGGAGACCTGCTCGCGCGTGCGGTGCATCGACGGCCACACGATATGCGAGGGCCGGTCGCCGCCCAGCTGCACGATGTGCTCGGCGAGGTCGGTCTCGACACGCTCGATCCCGGCCTCGTCCAGCGCATGGGGCAGGCCGATCTCTTCGCCGAGCATCGACTTCACCCGCGTCACCCGCTTCGCGTTCGCCTGCTTGCACAGCGCGACGACGATCTGCGAGGCCTCTTCGGCGGTGCTCGCCCAGTGCACCTTGGCGCCCGAGGCGATGGCGTTGCGCTCGAATTCGAGCAGGTAGTGATCGAGGTTGGCGATGACGTGGTTCTTGATGCGCTTGCCGCGCTCGCGTGCAGCCTCGAATTGCGGGAACTGCGTCATCGCCACCGCGCGCTTGCGCTCTGCGGTGCCGGTGGTGCGGTCGATCGCGATCTTCAGCGTCGGATCCGCGAGCGCGCGGTCGGCGCGCAGCTTGAACGATACGGGGGCTTCCTGCATGGCTCAGTCCTCCTCGCCGATTGCCGGGCCCTTGCCCATGCCGGCCAGAATCTCGGCGGCATGGAAGGCGCGCACCTTCGAGCCCTGGCGCTTGAGCTTGCCCGACATGTTCATCAGGCAGCCGAGGTCGCCACCGAGCAGCAGCTGGGCGCCGCTGCGCTCGATCGCAGCCGTCTTCTCGGTGACCACGGCGTTCGAGATCGACGAGTACTTGACGCAGAAGGTGCCGCCGAAGCCACAGCACACATCATTGCCCTCGAGCGGCTTGAGTGTGAGCCCGGGGACCTTGTCGAGCAGGGTGCGCGGCTGGGCGAAGACGCCGAGCTCGCGCAGCCCGGAGCAGCTGTCGTGGTAGGTGAAGCTCGCGTCGAGCTTCACGTCGCCGGGGGTGAAGTGCATCACGTCCACGAGAAAGCTCATCAGCTCGTAGGTGCGCTCGCCGAGGCGACGCGCGCGCTCGGCCCACGCGGGGTCGTCGGCGAGCGCCTCGGGGTAGTGCGCGCGGGTCATGCCGACGCACGAGCCCGAAGGGCCGACGACGTAGTCGTAGCCCTCGAAGGTCTCGATGAAACGGCGGGCGAGCACGGCGGTGTCGGCCGTGTCGCCGCTGTTGAAGGCCGGCTGTCCGCAGCAGGTCTGCGCTTCGGGCACCTCGACCCGGCAGCCCGCGTCACGCAACAGCTTGAGCGCCGCGAAGCCGACGCTCGGGCGCATCGCATCGACAAGGCAGGTGACGAACAGCCCGACCCGAGGGGAACTCGGTGGAGCTGAAGTGCTTTGAGGCGTGGTCATGGGTCGATCCTTTGAAAAAATCCGTCCGAGCGTTGTCGGGTCGGTGTCAGGCGTTCAGCGCGCCCAGCACCTCGTCGAGCATCTTGCGGGCGTCGCCGAACAGCATGCGGTTGTTGTCCTTGTAGAAGAGCGGGTTGTCGACCCCTGCGTAGCCGGAGGCCATGCTTCGCTTCATGACGATCGAGGTCCTCGCCTTCCACACTTCCAGCACCGGCATGCCGGCGATCGGGCTGCCCGGGTCTTCCTGGGCGGCCGGGTTCACGATGTCGTTGGCGCCGATCACGATGGCGACGTCGGTGTCCGGGAAGTCCTCGTTGATCTCGTCCATCTCGAGCACGATGTCGTAGGGCACCTTGGCTTCGGCCAGCAGCACGTTCATGTGTCCGGGCATGCGGCCGGCCACCGGGTGAATGGCGAAGCGCACGGTCACGCCCTTGTCGCGCAGGATCTTGACGATCTCGCACACCACGTGCTGGGCCTGCGCCACTGCCATGCCGTAGCCCGGCACGATGACGACGCTCTTGGCCTCGCGCAGCAGCTCGGCGGTCTCGACCGCGCTGATCGGCTGCACCTCGCCGGCCGGCTCGGCGCCCGCCGCCGCGGCCGAGGGCGCGCCGCCGCCGGTGCCGAAGCCGCCGGCGATGACGCTGATGAAGTTGCGGTTCATCGCCCGGCACATGATGTAGGACAGGATCGCACCGGAGGAACCCACCAGCGCGCCGACCACGATCAGCAGGTCGTTGCTGAGCATGAAGCCGGTGGCCGCAGCCGCCCAGCCCGAGTAGCTGTTGAGCATCGACACCACCACCGGCATGTCCGCGCCGCCGATCGCCATCACCATGTGCACCCCGAAGGCGAGCGCGATCACGGTCATCACCAGCAGCAGCGTCATGCCGGCGCCGGTCGAGTGCGTGTTCAGGAACCAGTTGCCGAACAGGATCACCAGCACGAGGCCGATCAGGTTGAGGATGTGGCGCGCCGGCAGCAGCAGCGGCTTGCCGCCGATCTTGCCCGAGAGCTTGCCGAAGGCGATCAGCGAACCGGAGAAGGTGACCGCACCGATGAAGATGCCGATGTAGATCTCCACCTCGTGGATGGTCTTCTCGGCGGCGGTGGGGAACACGGTCGCGGTGTCCACATAGCTCGCATAACCGACCAGGCAGGCGGCCAGGCCCACCAGGCTGTGCATCAGCGCGACGAGCTCGGGCATCTGCGTCATCTGCACCGTCTTGGCGGCGTAGAGGCCAACCGCGGCGCCGATGACGAGGGCGATGATGATCCAGGGAATGCCACCCGCGCTGACCTGCGGGCCGAACACGGTGGCGAGCACCGCGAGCGCCATGCCGATCATGCCGAAGAGGTTGCCGCGGCGTGCGGTCTC
>JACKLK010000020.1 GCA_024236015.1 Rhodoferax sp. | reverse complement strand
GCAGGCCAAGTCACCACGGCATTCATGCTGCGCGAAGCCGACTAGCACAAGCCGCGAGGCAGGCCCCAAACGGGGCCTAATGTGGCAGATGGCTGTGCCGTCAGTTGACTAGCCTTCAGCCATCTGCTCAGAACCGACGGTTGCCAACGCTCGACGGAACCCGGCAGCAGAAGCGCTCGCACTGACTGCAATTGCCATTGCTTCGAGCGTGGATGATGCAATGATTTTGCAACACAGCAGATACGTCTATTGCACGAGATGGCTTGCGATTGCTCCCCAAACATGCTCCGATAGGGTCGCAATCTCGCCTCATCATCTTCGATCTCACATAAGGGAGCATCGATCAGCCCCAACCGCGGCAACCGCGGCAACCGCGGCAACCGGTCTAGGAGAATCTCATGCAATCAACAACCTACCAGGTCGAAGGCAAAGTATTCGAGGTCCTTCATGGTTGCGGCCTAGCGAGCGTTAACTCGCAGCAGGGATCAATCTACACAGTACATCGACATACCCCTGGCATTGACTTCGAAAAGTTGCAAAAAGACCAGTCAAGCCGATGCATGGTCGACCTTGAATCCAAGCGAGTGGTGCGAGCCAACCTGATCTGATGCGCCCTATGGTCTGCGGCCATTCAGCAATCATTGAGATCAGGGTCGTGATATCGAAACCGGGTACAAAATCGGGCATGAAATTGATGCTGGAACACAAAATCGCCCGCTTTGCAAGGCCTGTGCCGCATAACTTCCTGTTCAGTTCCTGAGCACCGCCGCCGCGCGCCGGTCGGCGCGTGTCACATGCGCCACCGGCCCCGGCGGGCGGCGAGAGTTCCGAGCAGCACCGTTCCTGCGAGCAGCATGGCCCAGGTGGACGGCTCCGGCACGGCCGCCGCGATCAGCACCACTTGGCCGTTGACACCCATCGCATACAGGTTGCCCAGTCCATCCTCGCCGAAGGAACTGAGCTCGAACGCGCCGAACGGCGTGCCGAGTTCGGCCGTGCGCTCGGTCACGTCGATGACGCCGCCGGCATCGGCACGCAACGTGAAGATGCGGCCCGACACGAAATCGCCGAAGAAATAATTGCCGTCCAGCCCCGGCTCGGCGCTGCCACGGTAGACGTAACCGCCGATCACGGACTGGCCGAATGTGCCGTGGGCGTATTCGAAGAACGGGTCGAGCGCGCCGGCCGGGCTGGCATCGGGCACCGCGGGGTTGTCGACGCTGCCTTCGCGGGCGCGCCAGCCGTAGTTGGCGCCGCCAGCGGCACCGTTCAACTCCAGGTTGACTTCCTCCCGCGCGTTCTGCCCGACGTCGGCGATCCAGAAATCGCCGCTCAGGCGGTCGAAGCTGTTGCGATACGGATTGCGCAGGCCATAGGCCCATATCTCGTCGTTGCCGGCGACACCGACGAACGGGTTGTCCTGCGGCACGGAGTAACCCCCGCCGGCCGACGGCGTCACGCGCAGGATCTTGCCCAGATTGCTGTTCAGATCCTGCGCCAGGTTGTCGGGGTCGTCGCCGCCGCCGCCATCGCCGGTGGCCACGTACAAGCGGCCGGGGTCGGTGGGACGAAAACCGATCCAGCCCGCCTTGTGGTTGTCGCGGCCGGCCGGTTGCGCGATCGACAGCACCGTCTGCCCGGTCGCGATGTCGACGCTGGCGGCACCGGCCGACGGCGCGGTGAACGCCGACACCACGGTGTTGAAGCTGGTGTCGATGTAGTTCACGTAGAACCGATGGTTGTTGCCGAAGTCCGGATCGAAGGCCAAGCCGAGCAAACCCCGTTCGCCCGCGCTGTTCACCTGGCCGGACAGGTCGAGGTAAGTCGATACGACGCCGTTGTCGATCAACTGGATGCGGCCCGCCTTCTCGACGACGAACAGCCGCGCGTCGCCGGCCGGCGCGGTCAGGAACACCGGGGTGTCGAAGGACTGGGGCAGCAGCGTCGACTGCAGCGCCCCCACCGGGCCGGATACCGCGGTGCCTGCCACCAGCGCCGCGATCGCGAGAATCCTGCGCATCGTCCACCTCCTTGCTGTCTGCGGCTGGAGGCCACCAGCCGCGTTGCTGCGGGGTCTTGCGATTCGATGGTAGTACAGCGCGCCGCCCCTGGCTACCCAGCTGTCCCGGCTCCGGGCCTCTGTCGGCGGGCCGGCGGCCGGCGTCACCCACGGCCGACATCAGGGTAAACACCACTGTGGAACGCCACAGTAGGCAATCGGGCAGCCGCTCCGTATCGTGGCAACCGCGCGCAGCCGGCTTCGTCGGCCGCGGTGCCGCCACCTACCAGGAGACCCCCGTGAGAAGACTGCTCGCAGTGACCCTTTCCGCGCTTGCACTGGGCGCCGCCCAGGCCGATCCGATATCGGTTCTGTTCGTCGGCAACAGCTATACCTTCGGCCGGGTCGACCCGGTGATGAGCTACAACACCGCCAACGTGCGGGACCTGACGGCACCGATGTGGCTGGCCAGCCCGGACGGCAGCAATGCATTCGAACCGCATCCCTGGGGCGGCGTGGCCGGCATCTTCAAGCAGTTCACGGTGCAGGCCGGCCTGGACTACGACGTGGCGTTGTCCACCCGCAATGCCGCATCGCTGCGCGGCCACATGCTCAACAGCAACCCGGCGGGCTGGGACATGCGGGGCAATATCGCGTCGCAGACCTGGAACAAGGTCGTGTTGCAGGAGCAAAGCGACGAACCGCTGCTGCGCCGCGACGGCCTGGCGTCCAACCCGGAGTATTTCCGCTACTACGCCGACGCGATCGAGGACTTCGTGCACTCCAGCAATCCCACCGGGACGCTGCGCAACCGCGATGCGTTCGCCGGCGCCACCTCCGCCGAGCGGCAGGCCGCCTGCATCGCGGCGGGCATATCGTCGGGCACCTGCAGCATCGATCGCGGTTCGTACACCAACAGCTTCGCCAGTGCCGCCACCGAGATGTTTCTGTACCAGACCTGGGCCCGACCCAATCTGGTGGACGGCGCCTTCGTCACGCTGACCGACGAGACGACCGGCGCCGTGACCCGCACCGGCAATGCCGCGACCACCTATTTCAGTGACCTCGAATCGATGACGGCCGAACTCAAGGCCGGTTACCAGGCGGCATTCGACCAGGCCAGGGCGGACGGCAGCATCGGTTTCTCGGCCATTGCCCCGGTGGGCGAATCCTTTCTGCGCGCCGTCACCAGCGGCGTCGCGACGCGCGACATGTATGCCGCCGACGCGCTCACCGACGGCCTGATCGACCTGTGGTTCGACGACGGAACCCACGCCAGCAAGTACGGCTCGTATCTCAGCGCACTGACGCTGTTCGGTACCCTGACCGGCCTCGATCCGGCCAGCCTGGGCGCCGGCGAGATCGCGGCGCAGGAACTGGGCATCAGCGTGGCGCAGGCGCTCGCGCTGCAACGGGTGGCCAGCGACCAGCTCGGATTCGCCGCGCCGGTGCCCGAACCCGAGACCTATGCCATGCTGCTCGCCGGCCTGGGCCTGCTCGGCGTCGCCGCGCGGCGCAGGCGGCGGCTGCAACAGGCCTGAGCCGATAGCCGCCGGTGTCCGGGGCGGCGCGTGCCGGCTCGCCGCGGACGCCCGACCCGGCGGCCGCGCTTGCAACGCGCCTCGGCTACACCTTGCGCGCGCGTACCCGCACCCCTTCGCGCACCGCCGCCGGCGGATAGACGATGACCTGGCTGCCGGGCTGCAGGCCGCTGCGGATCCAGGCCATGCTGCCGTTGCGCCCGCCGAGCTGCACCGGCACCTGCCGCGCACGGCCCGCATCGACGACGAACACCGCGTGGCTGGCCGCCTCCGCAGGCGCGGCGGCACCGGACGCGGCGGCGCCGGCCGGCAACGGGAACACGGCACTCACCGGCACCTGCACCGCGTTTTCCTCGGACAAGGTGACGATACGCACGCTGACCCGGTAGGCGTCGCCCAGCGCCTGCCATTGGGCCCGCGGACTGATCAGGTCGATCACGACGCGCACCCGCTGCTCCTCGACACCGAGCGCCGACACCTTGGTGAAGGCCGCCGGCTCGACACTGCGCACGCGCCCTTCGAGCGTGCCCGGCCCGCCCCAGCGTTCGATCAGCACCCGGCTGCCCGGGCGCGCGGCCAGTGCGTCGGTGGTCAACAACTCGGCCACCACTTCCAACTGGCCGGTGTCGCCGAGCTCGAGCAGCGGCGTGCCCAGGGCCACCGTCGCCTCGCTGGCCTGCAACACGCGCAACACCTGGCCGGCCACCGGCGCGCGCACCGTGAACCGGGCTTGCCCGGCGCCCGCCGCGCCCTGGCGCACCACACCAAGCGCCGCGCGCGCCTGTTCGAGGTCGTGCGTGGCCATGCGGCGCTCGGCGGCGGCCGACTCGACTTCGCGCTCGGCGGCCACCACGGCCAGGCGATCGGACTCCAGCCGGGCCGGTGCGATGAAACCCTGCTGCGCCAGCTGGGCATTGCGCCGTGCATCGTTGCGCACCTGCTCGAGCGCAACCTGGGCGCGTGCGATGCGCACGCCGGCACGCGCCACGTTGTCCTGCGCCGACGCCACGCGGGCCTGCACCTCGCGCAGGCTGCGTTCGTCCAGCATGGCCGGCAGCACCGGCAACAGATGGGCCAGCGGCGCGTCGGCCGCGACCACATCACCCTCCTTGAGCGTGATGCGCTCGAGCCGGCCGGCCAGCGGCGCCGACACCACATAACGGTCGGCCAGCCGGGTCTTGCCGTCTTCGTCGATGGTGGTCTCGAACAGGCCCCGGGTGACCGGCGCCAGTTCGACCTCGACCGGTCGCGGCGCCAGCGCCCAGGCCAGCAGCAGGGCCAGCAGTGCGACGCCTGCGGCGAACATGAACCAGGTCTTGCGTTTCATGGATTCCTCATTCTCGTGTCTTGAGCGCCGCAACCATGTCGAGCCGGTCGATGCGCCGGCGCACCACCAGGGCGCTGGCCACGCCCGATACCAGCACCGCCAGGCCGGCGATCGCATAGGTGCGCGGCTGGATCACCACCGGAAAATAGAACTGGTCCGACTGCGTCAGGTCCGCGATCAGGATCACCAGCCCGTACCCCATCACCATGCCCAGCGGCAGCGCGATGGCGATGCCGATCGCCATCTCGCCCAGCAGCAGGCCCGAGACCTCGGCGCGGGTGAAACCGAGCACGCGCAGGCTGGCCAGCTCCCAGGTGCGCTCGGCCAGTGCGATGCGCGCGTTGTTGTAGACCACACCCACCGCGATCACCGCCGCGAACAACGTCAGGATGGTGCTGATGATGCGGATGTTGCGCGCGCTGATCTCCTCCATGTTGCGCAGCATCGTCGACTTGCTGAAGGTGCCGACGATGCGCGGCATGCCCTTGGTGGCCTCGATCAGCGCCGGTTCGCGGCCGCGCTCGACCGCCAGCGAGAACTGCGAGGACCGGTCGCCTTCCTCGAGCAGGCGGTTGAGCGCGCGACGCTCCATGTAGGCGTTGAGCCCCATCATCTCGCGCGCCGTCGCGGCCAGCGGCACCTCCACGGCACGCTGGCGGCCTTCGAGCACCTCGACCCGGACCCGGTCGCCCACGCGCAGGTCGAGCTTGGCGGCAAGTCGGTCGGTCATGACCAGCCCGTCGCCCTGCAGGCGGCTGGCCTCGCGGTTGTCGGTGTCGATGACGCGGCGCAGTTCCGGGTTGCGCGCCAGGCCCTGGATCTGGCCGCGTTCGCTGAGGTGGCCGTTGATGAATCGCACCGGCACGTCGCGTCCGGACTCGACCGCGATGACGCCGGGCAGCCGCGCCAGTTCATGGCGCGCACTGTCGTCGACCGCCTCGGTCATCCAGACCACGACGTCGCTGCGCATGGCCAGGTTGAACTGCGAGTCGACCAGGAAATCGATCGCGTCGCGGAAGAAGTTGCCCATCACGACGATGGCCACCGAGGCCGCCACGCCGCCGATCGACAGCGACGTGCGCAGCGGCCGTCGCTCCATGTTGCGCAGGATCATGCGCAGGGCCGGCGTGATGCGGGTGATGCCCAGACGCTCGACCAGCGTGCGCCGGTAACGCCCCGGCGCCGGCGGATGCATGGCCTCGGCCGGCGCCAGCCGCACCGTGGCCAGGATGGCATTGAGCGTGCCGAGCACGGCCGTGCCGACGGTGATGCCGATGCTCACCACCAGCAGCCAGGCCGGCATCACGTGCACGAAACCGGGCAACTGGAACGACTCGGCATACAGGCCGGTGAACAGGCCGCCGAGCCAGTCGCCGAACGGCACGCCGATCAACAGGCCACCGAGCACGATCAGCAGCACCATCTTCAGGTAGTGCGCGCCGATGCTGCGGTTCGGATAACCCAGCGCCTTGAGCGCGGCGATCTGCTCGCGTTGGGTGGCCACCAGGCGTGACACCACCACGTTGAGCAGAAAGGCGGCCACGCCCAGGAAGATCGACGGCAACAAGGTGCCGATCACGTATTGGCTCTTGATCTCCGCGTCGAGCATGGCGTTCGACGGCTGATCTGCGCGGCCGTGGGCTTCGCGTCCGCCGTACCGGGAGATGCGGCGCGAGACCTGCTCCACCACCGCGCGTTCCGAGGCGCCAGGCGCGAGCTTGATCGCGATGCGGTTGAAGGCGCCGTCCATGTCGTAGGCCGCGGCCAGCGTGTCGCGCGGCAGCCAGAACACGCCGAAGCCGCGCTGATCCGGGCTGCCCATCAGGCCGGCAAACACGAACTCCGGCGACAGGGCGATGCCCACCACGGTCAGGGCCCGGCGCTTGCCGTTGACCTGCGCCCACAACTGCGCACCCGGCTGCAGGCCGCGCGCATCGGCAAAACCGGCCGACACCAGCACCGGAATGCTGCGGTCGCTGACGGCGGCATCATCGAGCGAGCGGCCGTTGCGCAGCGTGACCTGGTTCATGCGCGAGGGCACACGCGGGTCGATGCCGATCAGCTGGCCGATCACCGGATCGGCCAGGCCATCGACCTCGACCCGCACGATCTGCTCGACCGTGGTCTGCACGTCGGCCACGCCCGGCACCGCGCGCAGCACCGCCTCGAGCGCGTTGGGCGCACGCTTGACGCTGGCGAACACGTCGGCGAACCGGGCCTGGGCGTAGAACCGGTCGCGCGCCAGCGCCAGCGACTCCACCGCCGACAGGCTGGTGATGAAGCCGCCGATGCCGCTGGCCACGACCAGCGCGATCGTCAGTGCCTGGCTCCACATCAGGCGCAGGTCGCGCAAGAGCTTGCGGTCCACCGCCTTCACCGGAGGGCCTCCCTCTGGTGGGCGGTCATCACCACGACAACTCCGACGGGCTGATCTTGTGGGTGTTGATCTCGACCTTCTGGATGCGCCCGTCGCCCAGGTGGATCACCCGGTCCGCCATGCCGGCGATCGCCGCGTTGTGCGTGATGACGACCGCCGTGGTGCCGAGTTCGGTATTGATGCGCGCGATCACCTCGAGCACCAGCTTGCCGGTCTTGTAGTCCAGCGCACCGGTCGGCTCGTCGCACAACAACACCGCCGGGCGCTTGACGATGGCGCGCGCGATGGCCACGCGCTGCTGCTCGCCGCCCGAGAGCTGGGCCGGGAAGTGGTCGCGCCGCGGTGTCAGCCCGACCCTGTCGACGGCGTCGTCGATCGGCATCGGGTCGTCGGCGATGTCGGTCACCAGCGCCAGGTTCTCGCGTACCGTCAGGCTGGGGATCAGGTTGTAGAACTGGAACACGAAGCCGACATGTTCGCGCCGGTAGGTGGTGAGCTCGCTCTCGTTGGCGTCGGTCAGCACATGGTCGCCGAAGCGCACCTCGCCGCGCGTGGGCACGTCCAACCCGCCCAGGATGTTGAGCAGCGTCGACTTGCCGCTGCCCGAGGCGCCGAGCAACACGACGAATTCGCCGCGGCGGATTTCCAGGTCGACGTCGCGCAAGGCATGGACCTGCACCTCACCCGTGCCGTACACCTTGGCCAGGCCATGCGCGGAAAACACGACCTCCGCCGGCGGCGGCGCGTCGGGACGGGCGACAGGGGTGGCGGATGCCGTACGCATGGTGCGGATCGATGGATGGCTGGATGGCGGGCTCGCGCACCGAAGCGGGCCGCACGGATGCGCCCACGAATCCGGCACGGCGACGCCCGCGACGGGTGACGCTGACCAGTCTACGACCCCGGCCCCGCGGCGCCTTGATCCGCGTCAAGGCCGCACGATGCAGCCGCACCCTGCCGCCGCGGTCGCCGGATCTAGCGCCCGACCGCACCGTCCAGCCGCTGCGAAATCGTGCGCGCGGCCTCTAGCAGCGGCTCGAGCATGGTGTCCTGCATCACCCGGGCGCTGGTGCGGTTGGCCTGGCCGCTGATGTTGAGCGCCGCCACCATCTGGCCCGTCCGGTTCACGATGGGGGCGGCCAGCGATACCAGGCCTTCCTCCAGCTCCTGGTTCACCAGCGACCAGCCCTGGCGCCGGGCCTGCGCGATGCGGCTGGCCAGCTCCGGCACCTCGGTCACGGTATGGCGGGTGCGGGGTGTGCGCTCCGAGGCCTCCAGGCAGGCCAGCAGTTCGTCCTGCGGCAGCGCCGACAACAACATGCGGCCCATCGACGTGCAGTAGGCCGGCAGGCGCGAGCCCACACCCAGGCTGATGCTCATGATCTTGCGCGTGGGCACGCGCATCACGTAGACGATGTCGGTACCGTCGAGCACGGCCGCCGAGCAGGACTCGTGCACCTGCGCGACCAGTTCCTCCATGAACGGTTCGGCCAGGTTCCAGATCGGCATCGACGACAGGTAGGAAAAACCCAGGTCCAGGATGCGCGGGCTCAGGCTGAACCATTTGCCGTCGCTTCGCACATAACCCAGCGCCTCGAGCGTGAGCAGGATGCGCCGGGCGCCGGCCCGGCTGAGCCCGCTGCGCGCGGCCACCTCGCTCAGCGTCTGGCTCGGCGCGCTGGCACTGAACGAGCGGATCACCTCCAGCCCGCGGGCAAACGACTGCACATAACCATCGCCGGGCCTGAGGTTCGCGATGCGCGCGGATGCGGTGTTTGCCATGATGATCACTTTCTCCTAGAATTCATTATACGAACACACGTTCGAATGTCGAACATTTTTCAGCCGGGCCATCCGCACGCCGGCATGCCCTGCAACCCCCTACGGAGACCACCGGATGATCAACAAGATTGCGCGCTCGATGGCCGATGCCCTGGCCGACGTGCGCGACGGCTCCACCGTGATGATCGGCGGCTTCGGCACCGCCGGCATCCCCAACGAGCTGATCGACGGCCTGATCGCGCAAGGCGCCAGGGACCTGACCGTCGTCAACAACAATGCCGGCAATGGCGAGACCGGGCTGGCCGCGCTGCTCAAGGCGGGCCGGGTGCGCAAGGTGATCTGCAGCTTTCCGCGCCAGGTCGACAGCCAGGTGTTCGACGGCCTGTACCGCAGCGGCAAGCTCGAACTCGAGCTCGTGCCCCAGGGCAACCTGGCCGAGCGCATCCGCGCCGCCGGCGCCGGTATCGGCGCGTTCTTCTCGCCGACCGGCTACGGCACCGAACTGGCCAAGCATGCCGACGGCTCGCCCAAGGAAACGCGCGAGATCCATGGCCGGCACTATGTGCTGGAGATGCCGATCCACGCCGACCTGGCCTTGATCAAGGCCGAACGCGGCGACCGCTGGGGCAACCTGACCTACCGCAAGGCGGCGCGCAACTTCGGCCCGGTGATGGCGATGGCCGCACGCAAGACGGTGGCCACGGTGCACGAGGTGGTCGAGCTCGGCGCGCTCGACCCGGAGGCGATCGTGACCCCGGGCATCCACGTCCACCAGATCGTGTTGATCGACCGCGTGGCCACCCAGGCCGGCGGCGTGAAATGAACGACGCCCCCCGTCTGTCCGGCCTCACTGCGTGTAGACCGTCCGAACCCCCCACTGGGGGGCGCCCCCTACGGCCTGGCAAAGCCAGTTCCGTGGGGGCCGGGACTGGCCTGCTCCGCGGCCGCCTGACCTTACCTGCCTTGTGGCTGGCGCACTGCGCCCAGGAGTATTGACATGAGTTACCAGAAACGCAGCAAGGACCAGCTCGCCCGGCGCGTGGCGCAGGACATCCATGAAGGCGCCACCGTCAACCTCGGCATCGGCATGCCGACGCTGGTGGCCAACCACATCCCGCCGGACCGCGAGGTGCTGCTGCACAGCGAGAACGGCATCCTGGGCATGGGCCCGGCGCCGGCCGAGGGCCAGGAAGACTACGACCTGATCAACGCCGGCAAGCAACCGGTGACCCTGCTCCCCGGCGGCGCGTATTTCCACCATGCCGACAGCTTCGCGATGATGCGCGGCGGCCACCTGGACATCTGCGTGCTCGGCGCGTTCCAGGTCTCCGCCACCGGCGACCTGGCCAACTGGCATACCGGCGAGCCCGATGCGATTCCGGCCGTTGGCGGCGCCATGGACCTGGCCATCGGCGCCAAGCAGACCTGGGTCATGATGGACCTGATGACCAAGCAGGGCCAGAGCAAGGTCGTGGCACACTGCAGTTATCCGCTGACCGGCATCGGCTGCGTCAAGCGCATCTATTCCGACCTGGCCACGCTGGCCTGCACGCCCCAGGGCCTGCGGCTCATCGACAAGGTCGAGGGCCTGGAACACTTTGAGCTCGAACGCCTGGTCGGCCTGCCGATCGCCACCTGAACCCCCAGCGGCCCGCGCTCGCGCGCGGCCTGCGCAACACCACCCTGGAGCCCCCCATGACCCGACACGCCTTCATCTGCGACGCCATCCGCACCCCCTTCGGCCGTTACGGCGGCGCCCTGAGTTCGGTGCGCACCGACGACCTGGGAGCGATCCCGATCAAGGCCTTGATGGCGCGCAACGCCAAGGTCGACTGGCAGGCCGTCACCGACGTCGTCTACGGCTGCGCCAACCAGGCCGGCGAGGACAACCGCAACGTCGCACGCATGGCCGCGCTGCTGGCCGGACTGCCGATCGAGGTTCCCGGCGCCACCGTGAACCGCCTGTGCGGCTCCGGCCTGGACGCGATCGGCACGGCTGCGCGCGCCATCAAGGCCGGCGAAGCCGCGCTGATGATCGCCGGCGGCGTCGAGAGCATGAGCCGCGCGCCCTTCGTCATGCCCAAGGCCGAATCCGCGTTCAGCCGCAGCAACGCGGTCTACGACACCACCATCGGCTGGCGCTTCGTCAACAAGCTGATGAAGGCGCAATACGGTGTCGACTCCATGCCCGAGACGGCCGAGAACGTCGCCACCGACTACGGCATCGAGCGCGAGGCACAGGACCGCATGGCCCTGGCCAGCCAGCGCAAGGCGCTGGCCGCGCAGAAGGCCGGTTATTTCGATGCCGAGATCACGCAGGTAGCGGTGGCCCAGCGCAAGGGCGACCCGATCGTCGTCAGCCAGGACGAACACCCGCGCGACACCTCGCTGGAATCGCTGGCCAGGCTCAAGGGCGTGGTGCGTCCGGACGGCAGCGTGACCGCCGGCAATGCCAGCGGCGTCAATGACGGCGCCTGCGCGCTGCTGCTGGCCGATGAAACCAGCGCCGCGAAACACGGACTGACACCGCGCGCGCGCGTGGTCGGCATGGCCACGGCCGGCGTGCCGCCGCGCATCATGGGCATCGGCCCGGCGCCGGCCACACAGAAGGTGCTCGCACTGACGGGCCTGACGCTGGCGCAGATGGACGTGATCGAACTCAACGAGGCCTTCGCCGCCCAGGGCCTGGCCGTGCTGCGCGACCTCGGCCTGCAGGACGACGACCCCCGCGTCAACCCCAATGGCGGCGCCATCGCGCTCGGCCATCCGCTGGGCGCCAGCGGTGCACGCCTGGCCACGACGGCGGTGAACCAGTTGCACAAGAGCGGTGGACGCTACGCCTTGTGCACGATGTGCATCGGCGTGGGGCAAGGCATCGCGGTGGTGCTCGAGCGGGTCTGAGGGCAGCGCGGCCCGCATGCGGGCCGCGCTGGCGGCGCATCCGGGCGAACGCTTGGTGCGCCCGCCGCCCGCGGCTCAAGCGTGTGCGGCGGGCCCGTGCGCTTCCGACGACTGCTGCATCGACCACATCTGCGCATAACGTCCGCGCGCGGCCAGCAGCTGCTGGTGCGCGCCGCGCTCGACGATGCGCCCGCCGTCCATGACCAGGATCTCGTGCGCGTCGACGACGGTCGACAGCCGGTGCGCGATCACCAGCGTGGTCTTGCCACGCGCGACGCTGCGCAGCTCGGCCTGGATCGCGCGTTCGTTGGCCGAGTCCAGCGCACTGGTCGCCTCGTCGAAGATCAGGACCGGCGGGTTCTTCAGCAGCGTGCGCGCGATCGCCACGCGCTGTTTCTCGCCGCCCGAGAGCTTGAGCCCGCGCTCGCCCACCGTCGCCGCGTAGCCGGCCGGCGTGCTGACGATGAAGTCGTGGATATGCGCCGCACGCGCGGCCGCCTCGACCTGCTGCTGGCTGGCGCCCGGATTGCCGTAGGCGATGTTGTAGGCGATGGAGTCGTTGAACAGCACCGTGTCCTGGGGCACGATGCCGATGGCGCGGCGCACGCTGGCCTGGGTCACGGCGCGGATGTCCTGCCCGGCGATCGTGATGCGGCCCTGCTGCACGTCGTAGAAACGGTACAGCAGCCGCGCCAGCGTCGACTTGCCGGCGCCCGAGGGCCCGACCACCGCCACCGTCTTGCCGGCGGGAATCTCGAAACTCACGTCGTTCAGGATGCTGCGCCGGGCCGCGGCATCACCCGCCTTGCCGTTGTCGTAGGCGAACGAGACGTTCTCGAAACGCACGGTCGGAGGCCCGTCGGCATGCAGCGCGGGCGCATCCGGCGGATCGGCGATCTCGCGCTCCTGCTCCATCAGCCGGAACATCTTGTCCAGGTCGGTCAGGCTCTGCTTGATCTCGCGGTACAAGGTGCCCAGGAAACCCAGCGGGATGTAGAGCTGGATCATGAAGGCGTTGACCATGACCAGGTCGCCCAGCGTCATGCGCCCGTCGACCACGCCCTGCGTGGCGCGGTACAACATCGCCACCAGCGAGGCCGCGATGATCAGCTGCTGCCCGGTGTTGAGCAGGCTCAGCGTGCTCTGGCTCTTGATCGCCGCCTTGCGGTAGCGCTCCAGGCTCTCGTCGTAGCGCTGCGCCTCGAACTCCTCGTTGTTGAAATACTTGACCGTCTCGTAGTTCAGCAACGAGTCGACGGCCCGGGTGTGCGCCGACGAATCGAGTTCGTTCATCTGTCGCCGGAACTGCGTGCGCCACTGCGTGACCGTGACCGTGAACACGATGTAGACCACCAGCGCGATGATGGTGATCCAGGCGAACCAGACGTCGAACTTCACCGCCAGCAGCGTCAGCACCAGCGTGACCTCGATCAGCGTCGGGCCGATGCTGTAGAGCGAATACGAGATCAGCGAATGCACGCCGCGCGTGCCGCGCTCGATGTCGCGCGTCATGCCGCCGGTCTGGCGGTCGAGGTGGAAGCGCAGGCTCAGCGCATGCAGGTGGCGGAACACCTGCAGCGAGATCGAACGCGCCGCGCCTTCGGTGGCCTTGGCGAACACCAGTTCGCGCAACTCGGTGAACAGCGTCGTCGACAGCCGCAGCAGGCCGTAGCCGAACAGCAGCGCGACCGGCACCACCAGCACCGCCTGCAGCACCTCGTTGCCGCCGGCCTGCGCCAGGTTGCGCCCGCCGTTCGGGCTCAGGCCGTCGACCAGTTCCTTGAGCAGCAACGGCACGCCGACGTTGGCCATCTTGGCGCCGACCATGAAGGCCAGCGCGATGACCACGCGCCACTTGTATTGCCACAGGTAGGGCAGCAGCCGCGCCAGCGTCGACCAGTCCGAGTGCCGGGGCTCGCCGGGGACGCCGGATGTGATGGGAGGGCTGAGAACGGCGGCGCGGCGCATGAGAGACAATCCGTGACTTCAATTGTTTGGCGGGCCCGGCCTGCGGCGGCACTGCAACCGCCCGTGCGCCCGACCCGCCCTGATCAGGAACCGATTGTGACCAACTCCGGCCAAGCCAGTACGACCAAGGTCATGTTGCCCACCGACAAGGAGCTCGTGCTCAAGGTCATCCCGATGCCGGCCGACAGCAATGCCAACGGCGACATCTTCGGCGGCTGGGTCATGGCCCAGGTCGACCTGGCCGGCTCGGTGATTCCCGCCCGCTACGCGCAGGGGCGCATGGCCACGGTGGCGGTGAACGAGTTCGTGTTCAAGCAGCCGGTGCGGGTCGGCGACATCCTGTCGTTCTACGCATCGCTGACGCGCATCGGCCGCACCTCGGTCACGGTGCAGGTCGAGGTCTACGCGGAGCAGTTCCGCACCCAGGGCACCTACGTCAAGGTGACCGAGGCCTCGTTGACCTACGTGGCGATCGACGACAACGGCCGGCCGCGGCCGATTCCCAAGCCCTGACGGGCCAGCGGGCGCGGCCTCAGAACCGCCCGTGCCGCCCGTCGCCCGCCGCGAACCGGGCGGCGCCCTCGAGCGCGTCGCCCAGGCAGGCCTTGCCGCGTTCCCATTCCTGGTGCAGCGCCAGGTGCAGCGGCAGATCCCATTGCGCATGGGCGCTGGCGCGGTCGGCCCGCATCGTGGCCTGCGGGAATGCCGCCAGCTGGCGCGCCAGCTCCATGGCCGCCTCCAGCGCCTGGCCGGTCGGCACGACCCGGTTGCACAGCCCCATGCGCAAGGCCTCGTCGGCCTCGACCTTGCGCCCGGTCAGGATCAGGTCCATCGCATGGCCCATGCCGATCAGCCGCGGCAGCCGCACCGTGCCGCCGTCGATCAGCGGCACGCCGAAGCGGCGGCAATAGACGCCGAAATACGCGTCCTGCTCCATCACCCGCAGGTCGCACCACAAGGCCAGCTCCATGCCGCCGGCAACCGCCGCGCCGCTGACGGCGGCGATGACCGGCTTGGACAACAGCAGGCGCGACGGCCCCATCGGGCCTTGGACGGCCTGGTCGTCCCGCGGATCGAAGTCGAACTGCGCGGCCAGGGCCTGGGCCGCATCCGGCGCCCGGGCCCGGGCGCCGGCCTGCAGGTCCCAGCCGGCGCAGAAGTGCCCGTGGTCGCCATGGAACACCGCGACCCGTGCCTCGGGGTCGGCGTCGAAGTCCAGGAAGGCCTGGTACAGCGCCCGCGCGGTCGGCGCGTCGACGGCGTTGCGCACCTGCGGCCGGCGCAGGCGCACGACGGTGATCGCATCGGTTCGGGAACTGTGCACGGCGTCGTCCATGCGGCCCATTAGACCGACCCGGGTATACCCGGCCTATCGGGGAGAACCCTCACGGCGAAGCGAACCAAAGCCGCTATAAATGGCACTCGCCACATACGAACAATACGAGGGGACTGTGTGCTACTTCTGCAACTGGTGATCAGTGGCGTCGCCCAGGGATGCATTTACGGACTGATTGCCCTGGGTTTCGTGCTCATCTACAAGGGCACGGAAACCGTCAGCTTCGCCCAGGGTGACCTGATGATGCTGGGCGCGTTCGGCGGCCTGGCCTGCATGACGCTGCTCGAGTTTCCGTTCTGGCTGTCGGTGCTGTGCGCGATCGCCGGCATGGGCCTGTTCGGCTTCCTGATCGAGCGGGTCGTGATCCGGCCCATCCTGGGACAGCCGGCATTCTCCATCGTCATGCTGACCATCGGCATCGGCTACGTGGCGCGCGGGCTGATCACGATGATCCCGGTCATCGGCACCGAGACCCACGTCCTGCCGGTCCCGTACAAGGACCAGATCTGGCGCCTGGGCTCGCTGGTGATCAACGTCGAGCAGATGGTGGTGATCGCGGCCACCGCGGTGTTGTGCGCGCTGCTGTTCGCGCTGTTCAAGTACAGCAAGGTCGGCATCGCGATGCAGGCCTCGTCGCAGAACCAGCTCGCCGCCTACTACATGGGCATCCCGGTCAAGCGCATCAACGGCCTGGTCTGGGGCCTGGCGGCCGGAGTGGCGGCCATCGCCGGCCTGCTGCTGGCGCCGATCACCTTCGTGCATGCCAACATGGGCTTCATCGGCCTGAAGGCGTTTCCGGCCGCCGTGGTCGGCGGTTTCGGCAGCCTGCCCGGCGCCATCGTCGGCGGTCTGGTGATCGGCATCGTCGAGTCCCTGGCGGGTTTCTATGCGCCGGCCGGCGTCAAGGATGTCGCACCGTATGTCGTCGTGCTGATCATGCTGATGGTCAAGCCGAACGGCCTGTTCGGCGAAAAACTGCGGAAGAAAGTCTGATGCGTTTCATCTTCAAGACCGACTATGCGCAGGACATCCGGCTGGCCAAGCACGGCGGCCACCGGTTCTGGTACAGCGTGATGCTGCTGGCCCTGCTGGCGGCACCCTGGGTCATCGACGAATACTGGCTGGCGCAGCTGACCTTCATCCTGATCTACGCCATCGCCGGCCTGGGCCTGATGCTGCTGGCCGGATTCACCGGCCAGTTCTCGATCGGGCACGCCGCCTTCCTGGGCGTGGGCGCCTATACCCAGGCGGTGTTCACCACCATGGGCGTGCCGTTCCCGTTTGCGCTGGCGCTGGCCGCCGGCATCGCGGCATCGGTCGGTGTCGTCGTGGCGCTGCCGGCACTGCGGCTCAAGGGCATCTACCTGGGCATCGCGACGATGGCCTTCGGCTTCATCGTCGAGGAGGTGTTCGCGCGCTGGGAGTCGGTCACCCACGGCAACTCGGGCATGAGCGTCAAGTCGCCGGAGATGTTCGGCTGGCAGCTGGGCTCGAGCACCGAGTTCTACCTGCTGTGCCTGGTGATCACGGTCGCGGCCACGCTGGGCATTTTGAACCTGCTGCGCTCGTCGACCGGCCGCGCGTTCGTCGCGATCCGCGACTCCGAGATCTCGGCGCAGAGCATGGGCATCAACCTGGCGCGCTACAAGACCCTGTCGTTCGCGATCTCGGCGGCGCTGGCCGGCGTGGCCGGCGCCCTGTATGCGCACAAGCTGCGTTTCATCTCGCCCGAGCAGTTCAACATCCTGCAGTCCATCGACCTGCTGCTGATGGTCGTGATCGGCGGCCTGGGCTCGGTGCATGGCGCCTTCCTGGGGGCGATCTTCCTGATCTCCATGCCGCAGATCATCGCCCAGAGCAAGGACCACCTGCCCGCCTTCATCGGCCAGGCGCCGGGCCTGCAAGGCCTGGTCTACGGCCTGGTGCTGATCGCCTTCGTGCTGTTCGAGCCCATGGGCATCTACGGGCGCTGGCTCAAGATTCGCACCTACCTGCAGACCTTCCCGTTCTATCGCAAGGGCATGTTCAAGCGCCAGAAATCCTTCCAGAAGTCGGACCGCCTCAAATGACCGAGCCACTGCTTTCCGCGAAGGACCTGACCGTGCGTTTCGGCGGCGTCGTGGCTGTCGACAACGTGAGCTTCGACGTCCAGGCCGGCGAGATCTTCACGCTGATCGGGCCCAATGGCGCCGGCAAGACGACGGTGTTCAACCTGATCAGCCGCATCTACACCCCCACCGAGGGCGAAATCCTGTACCAGGGCGAACGCCTGACCACGCGTCCGCCGCACGACATCGCCGCGCTGGGTATTGCGCGCACGTTCCAGAACATCGAGTTGTTCGAACATGCCTCGGTGCTGCACAACCTGCTCATCGGTGGCCATACCCACCGCCAGACCGGTTTCTGGAGCGAGCTGTTCTTCACGAAGAACACGCTGCGGGCCGAGATCGCGGCGCGCGAGAAGGCCGAGCGCGTGATCGACTTCCTGGACCTGCAGCACCACCGCGACTCCATGGTCGCCGGCCTGCCGTACGGCGTGCGCAAGGTGGTCGAACTCGGACGCGCCTTGTGCACCGAGCCCCGGCTGCTGCTGCTCGACGAGCCGTCGTCGGGCCTGAACGTCGAGGAGACCGACGACATGGCGTTCTGGATCTCCGACATCAAGAACGAACTGGGCATCACGGTGCTGATGGTCGAACACGACATGTCTTTGGTATCCAAGGTCTCCGACCGCGTCGTCGCGATGAACCAGGGCGCCGTGCTGGCCACCGGCACGCCGCGCGAGGTGCAGAACGACCCCGGCGTCATCGAGGCCTACCTCGGCTCCATCGACGACGTGTCTTCGCTGCGGAGGAAGCCATGAGCGGCCGGGCCATTCCCAGGGCGAAGGCCCCCTCGGGGGGCGGTGACGTACCCGCAGTGGCGAACGTGGGGGCACCATCATGAGCACCACACCCGTGCCCGTGAGCGACCAGCCGGTGCTCAAGCTGTCGAACGTCGAGAGCGCCTACGGGCCGATCCGCGCCATCCGCGGCGTCAGCCTGCAGGTGCGTCGCGGCGAGATCGGCACCGTGCTGGGCTCCAACGGCGCCGGCAAGACGACGATTCTCAAGACCATCTCGGGCATCATCGACCCGCGCAAGGGCTCGATCGAGTTCAAGGGCGAAGACATCACGGCCAAGGATCCGGCCTTCATCGTGCAGCAAGGCCTGTCGCACGTGCCCGAGGGCCGCGAGGTGTTCCCGCTGCTGAGCGTGCGCGACAACCTGCTGATGGGCGCCTACACCCGCGACGATTCCGACGGCGTGGCCCGGGACATGGAAGCGGTCTACGGCTATTTCCCGATCCTGAAGGAACGCGCCGGCCAGGACGCCGGCCTGCTCTCGGGCGGGCAACAGCAGATGTTGTCGATCTCGCGCGCCCTGATGGCCAGCCCCGACCTGATGCTGCTCGACGAACCCAGCCTGGGCCTCTCGCCCAAGCTGACCAAGGAGATCTTCGAGATCGTCGTGCGCATCAACCGCGAACGCGGCACCACCATCTTGCTGGTGGAGCAGAACGCCAACATGGCGCTCAACGCGTCGGACTACGGCTATGTGCTGGAGAACGGCCGCATCGTGATGGAAGACACCTGTGCCCGGCTGCGCGAGAAGGAGGACATCAAGGAGTTCTACCTCGGCATGAAGGAAGAGGGTCAGCGCGACGAGCGGCGCTGGAAGAAGAAGAAGAACTGGAGGTGACGGCGTGGCCAATCAACTTTGGGACCTGAGCCATATCCAGCCGAGCACCGAGATCGTGCTGCAGGGCGAGACGATTCCGCAGGTGTTCTGGAATGCGGTGCACAAGCGCGGCGACACCGTGTGGATGCGCCAGAAGCACCTGGGCATCTGGCGCAGCTGGAGCTGGAGCGAGACCGCCACGGCGGTGCGCGAGATCGCCGGCGGCCTGATGGCGCTCGGCCTGCAGCCGCGCGAGACCGCCGCCATCCTGTCCAACACCGTGATCGAATGGGTGCTGGCCGACCTGGCCATCCTGTGCGCCGGCGGCGTGTCCAACGGCATCTACCCGACCGATGCGCCGAGCCAGGTGCAATACCTGTGCGAGGACTCGCGCACCACGGTGTTGTTCGTCGAGGACGACGAGCAGCTCGACAAGGCGCTGGAGGTTCGCGATCAACTGCCGCTGCTGCGCAAGATCGTCGTGTTCGACATGGAGGGCCTGCGCAAGCTCGACGACCCGGGCGTGGTCAGCCTGGACGCGCTGCGCGAGCTCGGCCGCCAGTACAACACCAGCCATCCGGACGAGTTGATGCAGCGCTCCAAGGCCGTCAAGCCCGACGACCTGGCCATCCTGGTCTATACCTCGGGCACGACCGGCAAGTCCAAGGGCGCGATGCACCTGCACAGCGGCCTGGTCTACACCATGCGCGGCTACAGCTCGCTGGTGCAGCAGGACGAGACCGACGAACGCATGTGTTTCCTGCCGCTGTGCCATATCGCCGAGCGCATGGGCGGCGAGTACCACTGCCTGTATACCGGCGCCAAGCTCAACTTCGTCGAGAACCCCGAGACCATTCCCGAGAACGTGCGCGAGATCGCGCCCACGGTGTTCGTCGCCGTGCCCCGGGTGTGGGAGAAGTTCTACTCCGGCGTGCTGATCGGCCTGAAGGAGGCGAGCCGGCTGCAGCAGGCGGTCTATGCCTGGGGCATCGGCGTGGGCACGCAGATTGCCGACAAGGTGCTGGCGCAGCAGCCCGTGGGCGCCTGGCTCAAGATCCAGTACCGGGTGGCCGGCTGGCTGGCGCTGGACAATGTGCGCAAGATGATCGGCATCCACCGCTCGCGCGTGCTGTTCACCGGCGCGGCGCCGATCTCGCCCGAGCTGATCAAGTGGTACCTGGCGCTGGGCGTGCCGATGCTCGAGGTCTGGGGCATGACCGAGACCTGCGGCGGCTCCAGCGGCGTGCCGGCACAACGCATCAAGCCCGGCACCATCGGGCCGGCGGCGGCCTTCAACGAGATGAAGATCGACCCGGCCACCGGCGAGATCCTGGTGCGCGGCAAGAACGTGTTCGCCGGCTACCTGAACCTGCCGGACAAGACCGCCGAGACGATCGATCCCGATGGCTGGATGCACACCGGCGACGTGGGCAAGGTCGACGAGGACGGCTACTTCACGATCACCGACCGGATGAAGGACATCATCATCACGGCCGGCGGCAAGAACGTCACGCCCAGCGAGCTGGAGAACGACCTGAAGTTCTCGCCCTACATCACCGATGCGGTGGTCATCGGCGACAAGCGCCCCTACCTGGTGGTCATCATCATGATCGACCAGGAGAACGTCGAGAAATACGCGCAGGACCACGACGTGCCGTTCTCCAACTACGCCAGCCTGACCCGCTCGCAGGAGGTGCAGGCGCTGATCCAGGCCGAGATCGACCGTGTGAACAAGAAGTTCGCGCGCGTCGAACAGATCAAGAAATTCTTCCTGCTCGACACCCAGCTCAGCGCCGAGGACGAGGAACTCACCCCCACCATGAAGCTCAAACGCAAGCTGGTGGAGAAGAAGTATGAATCGCAGATCGAGGCGATGTACCGTTAACCACGAAGGAGACACACCATGAAACTCAAGTCAACCATCCTCCTGGCCGCGCTTGCGTTGGCCGCATTCGGGGCGCATGCCCAGTCCCAAGGCGTCTCGAAGGACGAGATCGTGCTGGGTTCGATCCAGGACCTCTCCGGTCCGATCGCCGGCTTCGGCAAGCAGGTCCGCCTGGGCATGATGCTGCGCGTGGACGAGATCAACGAGCAGGGCGGCGTCAACGGCCGCAAGGTCAAGCTGATCGTCGAGGACTCCGCCTACGATCCGAAGAAGGCCGTGCTGGCCGCCCAGAAGCTGGTCAACCAGGACAAGATCTTCATGATGGTCGGCCATATCGGCACGGCGCAGAACATGGCGGCAATGCCGATCCAGTTCGAGAAGAACGTCATCAACTTCTTCCCGGTCACGGCCGCGCGCGAGATGTACGAGCCCTTCCACAAGCTCAAGTACTCCTATGCCGCCACCTATTACGATCAGATGCGCAACGCCGCGCCCCGACTGGCCAAGGAAAAAGGCGCCAAGAAGGTCTGCACCATGTACCAGGACGACGAGTTCGGCCTGGAGGTCAAGCGCGGTGCCGAGGAAGGCCTCAAGACCATCGGCATGAAGTTCGCCGAGGAGACCACCTACAAGCGCGGCGCCACCGACTTCTCGTCGCAGGTGCAGAAGATGCAGGCGGCCGGCTGCGACATGATCGTGCTGGGCACCATCATCCGCGAGACCATCGGCGCCATCGGCACCGCGCGCAAGCTGGGCTACAGCCCGACCTTCCTGGGATCGAGCGCCGCCTACACCGACCTGATCCACAAGCTCGGCGGCCCGGCGATGAACGGCCTGTACGCCACGCACACCGTGGCCAACCCCTACCTCGACGCGGCCTCGCAGCCGGTGCGTTTCTGGGCCAACAAGTACATGACCAAGTTCAACGAGGAGCCCACGGTGTTCTCGGTGTACGGCTACTACATCATCGACACCTTCGCCAAGGTGGCGGGCAAGGCCGGCGCCAACCTGAGCACCGACAGCTTCATCAAGGTCATGGACACCATGGTGATCGAGCCCGACATGTTCGGCGGCGCCAGGCAGACCTTCTCGCCGACCAAGCGCCTGGGCAGCGACGCCTCGCGGCTGTCGCAGATCACCGACGGCAAGTGGAAGGTGGTGTCGGACTACTTCAACTGATCCAGCCGCGTCGCCAACCATGACACAAGCCGCCTTCGGGCGGCTTTTTGTCGTCGCGAAAATGTCGGCAGGCTTTACACCCGGTCACAGGCGGCGCAAGCCGCTGCGTGTTTATCGCCATTCATGAGAAATTTTCCCGTTCAAGAACAAGGGTTTGGCATCAACACGATCGAATTCGGCATGGCTATTGCTTATGTATGCAAGTGTTCCGGGTCGAAACGACTGATCGATGCCACAAATGTCGAGGCAGGCGCCATCGGAATACTTCGCCGTCAAGGCGAAACCGCGCAACGCCTTGCAACAACCTGCACCATTCTCATTGGGGGATTCCATGATTCGTACCTCGCTTGTCGCTGCCGCAGTGGCAGTCGCATCGTTTGGCGCCCACGCCGACTTGTTTGATCAGAACGTCGTCTCTCCGCCCGGAGTCTTCTTCGGCTCCGGCAACACAAACGGTGGGTTCACGACGGAGACCGCCAACGAACTCGAACTGGCATTGCGTGGCAAGTTGCGGCATGACCCGACCAGCACCCCGGTCGGCCAGGCGAAGAATCAGTGGAACAGCAACGGCGATGGCACCTACAGCTTTGCAGCAGGCCAAGCCGTCGGCCAAGCGGCCGGCACGGCAATCTGGAGCTTTGAATGGTCGATCAATACCAACATCACTGGCGCCGCGAACGGCGCTACCCTCGATGACTACACCTACATGCTGGGCCTGGATTCTGACCCGTCCCAAGGCACGAACTACAGCATGTTCGACCTGATCAATGGCATCAATCCCGGCAACGGCTCTGTTTGCTGGGACCACAATACGGGCACGAATTCGGCTGCTTCTGCCGTTGTCAATTGCGGCGCTGCCAATGCCGCGTCCAACTATGCCGCATTGCTGGCCACCAACAATGCTGCGCAGAACTCGTGGAAGCCGCATTGGTTCATCGCGGGGTTTGATCCGACCGTCGACGGTACCTACAACATCTTCCTGTCGGCATCCAACGCCAGCGGTGAAGTGGCCCGTACCGACATCCAGATCATCGTCGGCCAGGGCGGCGCAGCCGTGGTGCCGGAACCCGCGTCGCTGGCGCTGGTCGGCGTGGCATTGGCCGGCCTGGCGGTTTCGCGTCGGCGCAAGCAGGCCCGGTAATCGCAGCGTCGATCAACACGCAATGGCCCGCAAGCGCGGGCCATTTTTTTGCGCCCGGGCGCATCGGCCGGTGCCGGGAGTGTCAGCATGCCTTACACGCGGTAACACAAACTATAGCCCGGCCATCCGCCCGATCGGGCGACAAGAATATTTTGTCCAATAAAAACAATTAGTTGGCACGACTTTGATCTAGTGTGGCATGGCTCTTGCCTTGCATACAAGCCAAAGCGTCTTGTCCCGTGCATCGATCCGGCAGGTCGCCACGACAAACCCCACCGATTTGCTTCGCCGCCATGCGGGGAAGCCAAGGACTTTCAACCACTTCAGGAGACCGAGAATGACCATCGCACTCAAATTGGGTTTTGCCACCGCCTTGCTGGCGGTTGCCGGCTACGGCCACGCCGTCGTCGCGCATTCGGAAGGCTTCGAAGATCCGGCCTGGGTCGCGAACATGCCCGACAACTGGCAGAACT
>JACKLK010000019.1 GCA_024236015.1 Rhodoferax sp. | reverse complement strand
CGGAACCGGAAGGCCGTCCGCCATGGCGCCATCGACGCCGAGCGCCGGTGTCAGGGCCAGCACCACGCCACCGTGGCGCAGTGCCGCCTGCGCCAGGGCTGCGTCGGCATCGGCACTTGCGTCGGCCTCGGTGAACAGGATGTTCATGCCCACCGTGGCCACGCCGGCTTCGCGCAGGGTGTCGAGCACCCGGGCATGGACCGTTCTGGGCCAGGGCCACCGCCCGACGGCGGCCAGGGTCTCATCGTCGATGGCCAGCACGACCACGGCACCGGCACCGGCTCCGGCCCGATGTGACGGCGCAAACAGGTCGTATGCCATCAGGTCCAGCCGTGTCACGGCCGTGGGCTGGGTCGCCGTCAAGATCGCCAGTACCAGCAGCGCGACCCACAGCGGGGCACGGGTCGACAGGTTTCGCATCCAGCGACGGCGAACGCTCTGCGGCGCGCCGGTCGCTGCGGCGGCGGAACTCATAGGCCCAGCAGGATCAGGGCCGGCAGCACGATCAGCAAGGCGCGCCATGGTGAAGGATCGGGTGCGGGCGGGGGCGGCTCGGGAACCACGAAGAGCTGTGGCCGGCTCCAGGGACCGGTAAAACCATCCTGGCTGGTCGTGCGGATGCGCAAGTGGTAGGTGCCGGGTGTCAGCGCATGCAGCAGGTGCTGTGGCTCGTTCGAGCGCACGTCGACCACCGGCTGGGAGAAGTCGTCGCGGGTGGCCACCTGCAGCTCATAACCGGTGGCGTGCGGCACGGCCGGCCAACGGATGGTGACCTGCCCGGACTGGACCTGCACCGGCGCGGCCTCAGGCGCCGGCGGCACCACCCGGAACGACTGTGTGTCACCCCACGGGCCCTGGCGGCCACTGGCCGGAACCACGGAGGCGACCCTCCAGTGATAAAGGCCCGGTGCCAGGTCGGTGGCAAGCGCGCCGACCTGCGCTTCGGCTACCGATTGCGCGACCAAGGGCGCACCCTCGGTCGATGGGCCCTGGCGTATTTCAAGCCGATAGTGCCAGCCGGGATCGGGAATGGTCGATTGGAATGGCGGACGTGGCGTGGCAACGACGGCGTCGGGCGCCGGCCGGATCAGGACCGGGGCCTGCGGGCGTGCATGGACCCGGATCGTGCGTTCCGCGACGAGGCCTTCGAGGCCGTCGGCGTCGGTGGCGCGCACGCGCAGCACGAAATCACCGTCTTCGATATCCGTGATGCGGATCCGTGCCTGTGGCGTGAGCTCATCGGACAACAGGGTTTCGAAGCGTGTATCCGGTGCCACCTGGCTCCGGTAGGCCACCGCGCCGGGAACCGGCGCCAGGGGCCAGTTGACCGGCAGCCGTTCCAGCCGTTCGGGCAGTCCGGACAGGTCCGGGGCAGCCAGCAGTGATCGTGGTGGTTCCGGGGCGCGTCCGACCTGGGCAATGGTTCCAAATCCGGCGTTGGCCCGAACACCGCCGGCCGCGTTGTCGACCTGGACGGCGCCGTCCAGCACTTCCGTCCACGCCGTCTGGTCGTCGGCATGGACCCGGAACCGGGTACCGCGCACCGCCGCCACAGCGGCCGGCGTGCGGATCTCGAACCGCGTCGCGGGCGCGCGGTGCAGTGGCGTGACCATGTTCTCCAGTCCGCCGCGGATCAGTTCGAGTTCGACCATGAAACCGCCGTCGAGCAGCCGCCGGTCCGACTGCACCAGGCGCAGCTCCGAGGCCTGGCGCATCATGACCCGCGAGCCGTCGTCGAACTCCAGCAACACGCTGGATCCGGGGCCAGTACGCAGTTGCGCGCGGGTCGGCAGTTCTTCGCCGGCGACGGCTGCACGCACGGGTTTGCCCGACGGCTCCACCATGGCTTGGCCGTGCGCCGCCAATACACGGATGCGTGTCGATTGGAGCTTGAGCCACGGGGCCGGAATACGCAGCTGCGTGCCGGGCGGCACCCTGCGGTCGTTCGTGATGCGGTTCAGCCGGGTCAGTTGCTGCGCGAACGACGTGTCCTTCAGATACCGCTGGGCGATGTTCCAGGGGTGGTCGCCAACCTGCACCGTGTAGACGAACTCGTCGACGGCGTGGACGCTGGCGCTCGTGAAGATCGAGGTGGCGACAGCCAGGTGGTACAGGCGCAGGGTCAGTGGCTTGGTAGGCATGGCGGGCGATGGTCAGACGAAGCCGCGGGGAGGCAGTGCGCGGGAGCGTTGCAGCCAGTTTTCCGGCGCATAGGTCGCCCGGGCGTCGGTGGCGTGCAGGGTATAGGCATGGCGCGAATGTGCCGATCGATTCGGTCCGCTGTAGTGTGGCAGCAGGCCATGGAACACCACCAGAGTGCCCGCCGACACTTCCAGCGGTTGCGCCTCGTGCAGATTCGGCCAGGGGGTGGCATCCAGCGGCGTGATCGCGGCCGCATCGCCGCTGCGCACGAATTGCTCGCGCAAGGGGCCCCGATGGCCGCCGGGCTGCACCCACAGGCATCCGTTGCCCTGGTGGGCATCCTCGAGTGCGAACCAGAATGTCGTCACGCTGAGTGGCGTGGTGACGAAAAAGCTCGCGTCCTGGTGCCAGCGCACCTCGCCGCCGATGGCCGGCTGCTTGAAGATGTACATCGACTGCCACACCAGCGGACGCAGCAACCCGACGTCCTGCGCGACGGCTGCCAGGTCGCTCCCGTGGGAGAACCGCTCGAACACCGGATCGAGATCATGCATGGCGTGGCCGATCTTGTTGATCGACAGTGCCTTGTCCTGCCGGAGCCGTCCGTTCGCATCGAGTGCCTCCTCTTCGAGGAAGCAGCGTATCGTCTGCGCCGATCCCAGGAAATAGTCGTTGACCCTGCGTTGCTGCTCCTGGGTGCTGAATACGGCCTGTTCTCCGTCCGGTTCGTACGCATCGACCAGTTCGCGGGCGCGTTGGCGGATCGATGCGATCTGCGCCGCATTCCTGAACCCCGGAAGGACGGCGAAGCCTTGTCCGGAGAAGGTCTGCTGCAGCTCGCTGGACATGGTGCCGTCGTATCGGGCTACGCTCGCATCAAGGCTTCGATGTCCGCGCCGTCGACCGGTACCGCGCGGGTGATCAGCTCGCAGCCATCGTCGGTGACGATGGCGTCGTCTTCGATGCGGATGCCGATGTTGTGGAACTGCTCGGGAACCCCGGGCGCCGGGCGGACGTAGATGCCGGGTTCGATCGTCAGCACCATGCCGGGGCGCAGGATGCGGGCCGGCCGGTTCACGATGGTCTCGCCGCTGAGCGCATCCTTGCGTTCGCTGGCCTGGCCCAGTTCGCCGGGTTCGAGGTAGCCGCCGCAATCGTGTACGTCCATGCCCAGCCAGTGGCCGGTGCGATGCATGTAGAACTGGAAATAGCTGCGCTTGTCGATCACGTCCTGCAAGGTACCGACCTTCTGGCGATCGAGCAAGCCCAGGTCCAGCATGCCCTGGGCCAGTACCTTCACGCTGGCGTCGTGCGGGTCGGTGAAGCGGGCGCCGGCCCGGGTGGCGTCCACGGCGGCCTGCTGGCTGGCCAGCACCAGGTCGTACAGCTCACGCTGGGGCCCGGTGAACCGGCCGTTGGCGGGGAAGGTGCGGGTGATGTCGCTCGCGTAACCGTCGAGTTCGCAGCCGGCGTCGATCAAGACCAGCTCGCCGTCGCGGATCGGTGCAGCGTCGGCGCGGTAATGCAATACGCAGGCGTTGGCACCGGCGGCCACGATGGAGCCATAGGCCGGGTATTGCGAACCATGGCGGCGGAACTCGTGCAGCAGTTCGGCGTCCAGGTGGTACTCGCGCACGTCCTGGCCCTCGCGCAACATGCGGGCCGACAGCTGCATGGCCCGGATGTGCGCGCCGGCACTGATGCGTGCGGCGCGGCGCATGGTGTCCTGTTCGCTGGCGTCCTTGATCAGCCGCATCTCGTCGAGCAGACTGCACAGGTCGCGTTGCTGGTCCGGACACAAGGCACCGAAACGCACCCGCGCGCGCAGGCTGGACAACCATTGGTCGACACGCGTCTCCAGGCCGGAATGGATGCCGAACGGATACCAGACCACGTCGCGACCGTCGATCAGCCGCGGCAGTTGTGCATCGAGTTCGGCGACGGAAAACGCGGCGTCCACGCCCAGTCGCGCCGGCGCGTCCGCCGGTCCGAGCCGGTAACCGTCCCAGATCTCGCGTTCCATGTCCTTGGGCTGGCAGAACAGCGTGCTCTTGCCGTCCCCGGTGATGACCAGCCAGGCTTGTGGCTCGGTGAATCCGGTCAGGTAATAGAAATAGCTGTCGTGCCGGAAAAGGAAGTCGCTGTCGCGGTTGCGCTGGCGCTCGGGCGCCGTGGGGATGATGGCAATGCCGCGGGGGCCGAGTTGTGCGGCCAGTGCCGCGCGGCGCCCGGTATGAATGGAAAGAGTCATGGTGTGTGCGATTGCGTATCTATCTGCTGCGCCTGCCTCAATTGGGCCAACCTTTGCGGCGTGCCGACATCGGTCCAACGGCCAGTGTAAAGCTGAGCACTGACCTTGCCCTCACGAACTGCCGCACGCAACATCGGAGCCAGCGCTGCCTGGGCGCCATCAGGGTTGCCCGGCGGCACGGTGCAGTACGGTGGCGCAAACAAGGCGTGGCGAAACAGCCCGATGGTGCTGTAGGTGTGCCGCAACGCACCGTCATTTTGCGCCAGGCCACTGGCGGCCAACGCAAAATCGCCTGCCGGATTGTGTGATGGATTGGGTACCAGCCACAGATGCGCCAAGGCACCGCTGGCACGGAACCGCTGCAGGTCGACGTTGGAGAATTCGAAGTCAGGGGCATATACGTCGCCTGCAACGACCCAGAACGGGTCTGCCAGGTGCGGCAATGCACGGGTGATACCGCCCGCGGTTTCCAGCGCTGCCCCGAAATCATGTCCCTCATGCGAGTAGATGACGCGCATCGGGACGGTCGCAGTGGCTTGGCGATCGGTGGTCAATTGCACGACGCCGGCCGGAAATCGGGCCTCGATCATGTCGCCCAGCCAGGCGGTATTGATGACTGCAGTGTCGAACCCCCCGCGCACCAAGGCTTCCATGGTCCACTGCATCAATGGCTTGCCACCCAACTCAAGCAGTGGCTTTGGGCAGTGGTCGGTCAACGGTCGCATGCGCTCGCCGCGTCCGGCGGCCAACACGATGGCGTCTGCCAACAAGGGTTGTGAAGTCACGTTGATCGATGGGTTGGCGCGCTGGAAAGCAGCGCGTTGACTGCATTGTCATGCTAGCCGCAGTCCTCGACGGCGGAGCAAGCCGCTTCCATGCCATTCGATCAGATCATGAAAAAGGCGCCAATAATGGCGCCTGGTTCTTGCTTGCGCTACCAAGGGTAGACGCGACGCAGCAAAAAAGCGGTGGCTCAGGCCGTTGCGTTGCGACGGCGACGAATCACGGCCAAGCCGGCCAAAGCCGCGCCCATCAAGGCCAACGAACCCGGTTCCGGAACGCCGGTGCCCGGGTCCGGCGGCGTCGTCACGGTGCCGGCCAGGGTCAACAATTTGAAGTAGTCATTGCCATTCGTGCAAGAGTAGTTGCTGCCTGGCTTGTTGCAGCTGGTGTTCGCACCGGTGTACCCGCTGTTGTAGGCACTCACCAACCACCAGCTGGAGGTCAGGTTGCCGCTGTTGACCGCGTATGGGTTGCCGGTGGACATGTTGGCGTAGTTGCCTACCAACTCCCAGCCGCCAGCTGACGTGAGGCCGGCAATCGTCTTGCCTGCGAGCTGAGTCGACAGATTGGGTGCGGTCGAACCGGTCCAGCGAAGCAGGCTGAAGTCGGAGTCACCACTCCACCAACCTGCGGTCAAGCCCGTCAGCGCGATCGAAGATGCACCGAAGTCAAACGCGATCAATTCGACGCGACCGTTGTTGTCAATGGCATGGTCCGGAGAGCTCGACTCACCACCAGCCCCCAGGCCACCGCTCCAGTCGGTCAATGCGGCGGTGGCGAAGGTGGAGCCGGAACTGCTGGTGCTGACCGAAAACGCCGTGCCCTTCAGCAACGGAGCGCCGGGATCGGATCCGGACTGCGCTGCACAATTGCCCGCCAGCACTTCAGACTGGGAGCACAGGCTTCCGGCTTCGCCAAACTTCCAGGTCGATACGGCGGATGCGGCAAAGCTTGCGCTGGCCAACGCCACCCCGGCTAGCAAATGCAGTGCGGTGTTCATTGTTGTTTTACTCAGCGTCATGGTACTCATCCTCAATCTAGGTCATTGGTCGCTATGCAGCCAACCGTGGCGAGAATCAAGCCAGTTCCGTGCCAGATCGAATTTGTCATTTGTTTTCAATAACTTGAGTCGTCAATACGATATTCGACTGTAGCTTATGTAAGGGGATCCGACACTGATTCGGGCCCTTGGTGCCAACCGTCTCCAGCGTGTTCGTCGCATTGAGCCGACGCTGCGCGGTTCGACGACGGTTGTCGGCCTGCGTGATCCCTGCGTCTTCGCGGGCCCGGTCGATCGGACCGGCTGGTGTAAATCGCCATCGAGCCGCTTCCGATCAGGCACGCAGAATGCCAAACGATAAAATCGCGATTTCCCCAATTGACACGGCAGCCGGTGCAAGACGTTTGTCATCGGCCCAGTCCTGCATTCTCCCAAGTATGACAACTCTCAATCAAATGGCCAACGCAATCCGTGCGCTGGCAATGGACGCCGTGCAACAAGCCAACTCCGGCCATCCCGGAGCGCCCATGGGCATGGCGGAGATGGCGGTGGCCTTGTGGGGACCGAAGTCGGCGGACGGCGCGCTTGCCGGCCACCTGAAGCACAACCCCGGCAACCCGCACTGGTTCGATCGCGACCGGTTCGTGTTGTCCAACGGTCATGCGTCGATGCTGCTGTATTCCCTGCTGCACCTCAGCGGGTATGCCTTGCCGATGGACGAGTTGAAGAACTTCCGCCAGCTGCACAGCAAGACACCGGGTCATCCCGAGTCCGGCCTGACGCCCGGCGTGGAAACCACGACCGGCCCGCTGGGCCAGGGCTTTGCCAATGCCGTGGGCATGGCACTGGCCGAAAAGCTGCTCGCCAGCGAGTTCAATCGCGATGACCATGCCATCGTCGACCATCACACCTATGTGTTCATGGGCGATGGCTGCATGATGGAAGGTGTCAGCCACGAGGCGGCTGCCCTGGCCGGCGCCTGGAAGCTGAACAAACTGGTGGCTCTGTACGACGACAACGGCATTTCGATCGACGGGCAGGTCGCGCCCTGGTTCGTCGACAACACGGCCTTGCGTTTCGTGGCCTATGGCTGGAATGTCGTCGGTCCGATCGAGGGGCATGACACGGCTGCGGTATCCAAGGCGATCGCCGAGGCACGCACCCAGAACGAACGCCCGACGCTGATCATGTGCAAGACACGGATCGGCCAGGGCAGCCCGAACCGGGCCAACACGGCCAAGGCCCATGGCGAGCCGCTGGGTGCCGAGGAAATCGCGCTGGTGCGCGAGCAGCTGGGCTGGAGCGAGCCGCCGTTCGTGGTGCCGCAGGACATCTATGCCGCCTGGGATGCCAAGGCCGCCGGCGAAGCCGCCGAGTCGCAATGGGAGCAGCGTTTTGCCGCCTACCGGGCCGCGCATCCGGAACTGGCCCTGGAGCTGGAACGCCGCATGCGCGGCGAACTGCCGCGCGTGTTCACGCAGACGGCGGTCGACACCGTGATCGCCGCGCACGAGAAGGCCGAAACCGTTGCCAGCCGCAAGGCCTCGCAACTTGCGCTGGAGGCATTCACCGCCGCCTTGCCGGAGATGCTGGGTGGCTCGGCCGACCTGACCGGCTCAAACCTGACGAACACCAAGAGCACGGCGAGCCTGCGTTTCGACGTGCAGGGCCAGGTCGCCCAGACGCCCGACGCGAACGGCACGCCGCACGGCGGCCGTCACATCAACTACGGCGTGCGCGAGTTCGGCATGGCGGCCATCATGAATGGCGTGGCGCTGCACGGCGGCTACATTCCCTACGGCGGCACCTTCCTGACCTTCAGTGACTACAGCCGCAACGCGATCCGCATGGCGGCACTGATGAAGCTGCGCGTGGTGCATGTTTTCACGCACGACAGCATCGGCCTGGGCGAAGACGGTCCGACTCACCAGTCGATCGAACACGCTGCGTCGCTGCGCCTGATTCCGAACCTGGACGTCTGGCGTCCGGCCGACACCGCCGAGACGGCGGTGGCCTGGGCGGTCGCGTTGCAGAACCGTTCCATGCCGACGGCGCTGTTGCTCAGCCGCCAGGGCATCAGTTATGCGCCCAAGGGCCATTGCGCCGCCGCGCCCGACGCGGCCGGCCTCGATGCCATCAACAAGGGTGCGTATGTGCTGGCCGAACCCACGGAAGTGGGCCTGCGCAAGAAGGCCCAGGCGGTGATCATCGCCACCGGCTCCGAAGTGCAACTGGCGCTCAAGGCGCAGGAACTGCTGGCCGCGCGCAAGATCGCGGTGCGCGTGGTGTCCATGCCCAGCACCACCACGTTCGACCGGCAGCCGGTCGCCTACAAGAAGCAGGTGCTGCCGGCCGGCCTGCCGCGTATTGCGGTGGAAATGGGCGTCACGGACGGCTGGTGGAAATACGGCTGCGCGGCCGTCGTGGGCATCGACACCTATGGCGAATCGGCACCGGCGCCGGTGTTGTTCAAGCACTTCGGCTTCACGCCGGAGAACGTCGCCGCCACGGTACAGAAGGTGCTGGCCAGGCGCTGATCCGCGCCCGGACGGATCGACAACGGAATCATCGAGTTTCAACCAACGGAGGTACAGGGTATGGCTATCAAGATTGGCATCAACGGCTTCGGCCGGATCGGTCGCATGGTGTTTCGTGCGGCGGTGCAGAACTTCAACGATATCGAAGTGGTCGGCATCAACGACCTGCTCGAGCCCGACTACCTGGCCTACATGCTGCAGTACGACTCGGTGCATGGCCGCTTCAAGGGTGACGTGGCGGTGGACGGCAACACGCTGGTCGTCAACGGCCGCAAGATCCGCCTGACTGCGGTCAAGGACCCGGCCGAACTCCAATGGGGCGAGGTCGGTGCCGACATCGTCATCGAATCCACGGGCCTGTTCCTGACCAAGGAGACGGCGCAGAAACACATCGCCGCCGGCGCGAAGAAGGTCATTATGTCCGCGCCCAGCAAGGACGACACGCCGATGTTCGTGTTCGGTGTCAACGACAAGACCTACAAAGGCGAGGCCATCATCTCCAACGCCTCGTGCACCACCAACTGCCTGGCCCCGGTGGCCAAGGTGCTGCACGACAACTGGGGTGTCAAGCGCGGCCTGATGACCACGGTGCACGCCACCACGGCCACCCAGAAAACGGTCGACGGCCCGTCGAACAAGGACTGGCGCGGCGGCCGCGGCATCCTGGAGAACATCATTCCGTCGAGCACCGGTGCCGCCAAGGCCGTGGGCGTGGTGATTCCCGAGTTGAACAAGAAACTCACCGGCATGTCGTTCCGCGTGCCGACGTCCGACGTATCGGTCGTCGACCTGACCGTCGAGTTGTCCAAGGAAGCGACCTACGCCGAGATCTGCGCCGCGATGAAGAAGGCCTCGGAAGGCAGCATGAAGGGCGTGATGGGTTACACCGAGCAGAAGGTGGTATCGACCGACTTCCGCGGCGAGAGCTGCACCTCGGTATTCGACGCCGATGCCGGCATGGCGCTGGACGGCACCTTCGTCAAGGTCGTGTCCTGGTACGACAACGAGTGGGGTTATTCCTGCAAGGTGCTGGAGATGGCGCGGGTCGTCGCCGGCCAATAGCTGCTGGCCGACTCCATGGCGCTCCCGGGTGAGCGCCATGGATTTTCGCTTGAGTGACAGAACAGGTCGCATTCGCCGATCTGTCGGCAGCGTGGGACGGCCGCACAATACGGCCAACACCGACCCACCGCAGCCCTCCCCCGTGATCCAACCCGACGCTGCGCGTGGCATTCGATTCCTGTGCGCGGGGGTGTTCGTCTTCTCGCTGCAGGACGCGGTCGTCAAGCAGGTCAGTGGCGACTATCCGCTGACGCTGGTGATGACGATCCGCTCCATCGTCGCGATCCCGATCCTGCTTGTCATGGTGCAACTCGAGGCGGGTTGGCGCGCGATCTTCACGCCGCATTTCCGCTCGCTGGTGTCGCGCGCCGGCCTGATGTTCGGGGCCTACACCACCTACTACATGGCGTTTCCGGCGATGAACCTGGCCTATGCCGTCGCCCTGTATTTCACGGTGCCGCTGTTCGTCACGGCGCTGGCCGGACCGTTCCTGGGCGAGCGGATCGGGGCCAAGGTCTGGGCGGCACTGACGGTCGGGTTCGGCGGCGTGCTGGTGATCCTGCAGCCGGGCAGTGGATTGTTCCAATGGGCGGCGTTGCTGTCGCTGATGTCGGCGCTGCTGTATGCCACCTCGATGCTGATGGCCCGGCGCATCGGGATCGCGCAAGCGGCTTCGGTCATGACCTTCTACCAGAACGGGGTCTTCCTGGCCG
Organism: Rhodoferax sp.; assembly: GCA_024236015.1. Lineage (GTDB taxonomy): Bacteria > Pseudomonadota > Gammaproteobacteria > Burkholderiales > Burkholderiaceae_C > CAISIP01. The sequence goes on along the minus strand of JACKLK010000019.1, from coordinate 24,485 downwards.
GGGCATTGCTCATTGCCGGTGGCACCCATTGGATGGGTATCGAGGATGCGGGCCATCCCAGCCTCTCGTTCCTGGTCCGGCCCTGGACCTGGCCGACCGGAGGCGACTTCCTGTTGATCGCGTCCTGCGGCGTCATCGCGTCGGCCGGGATGTTGCTGCTGACCCATGCCTACCGCATCAGCCCGGCCAACCTGGTGACGCCGTTCGAATACACCGGCATCCTGTGGGCGCCGTTGTGGGGATTTCTGTTCTTCGGCGAGGTGCCGCTGCTGACGACGGTGACCGGAGCGGTGTTGATTGCCGTGGCGGGCATGTTCGCGTTGCACGAGGCGCGAAAATGAAGGTCGATCCCAACAAGACGATGGAAACACGAACATGGATGTGATGAAAAAGATTCGCAGTGCCTTTGCCCGGCGCGGCGGCGAAGGGTATGGCGAAGGTGTCAGCCAGCTGGAACACGCGATCCAGTGTGCGGCGTTCGCCGAGCGCGATGGCGCCAGTGATGCATTGGTCGCTGCCGCCTACCTGCACGACATCGGCCATCTGCTGCACGACCTGCCGCAGGACATCGCCGATCGTGGCATCGATACCCAGCATGAGTCGACCGGTTCGGCATGGTTGTCGCAATTTTTCGGTCCCGAGCTGACCGAGCCGGTGCGCATGCACGTGGCCGCCAAGCGTTACCTGGCGGCCACCGAGCCGGGATATTTCGATCTGTTGTCGGACGCTTCGAAGTTGTCGCTCCAGCTGCAAGGGGGACCGATGTCGCCCGAACAGGTGCGCGCTTTCGAGGCCCAGCCGTATTTCGCCGACGCCATCCGGCTGCGGCGCTGGGACGAGGAAGGCAAGATCGTCGGCTTCGAGGGGCCTTCGCCGGCGCATTTCGAAGCCATCGTCGCGGCTTGTCTGAAGGGCGGCTGACGGCGTTCAGAGCAGTCCCATCGTCCCAGGGGGATGGTGGCCGGTCGATCAGCCCAGCAGTTCGGCCGCTGGAACGTGGTCGTAGCCGAGATCACGCGCCACGGCGTCGTACGTGACCTTTCCCTCGGCCACGTTCAGGCCACGGCGCAGGTGTTCGTCGTCCCGGAGCGCCTGTTTCCAACCCTTGTCGGCCAAGGCGAGGGCATGGCCGATGGTCGCGTTGTTCAGCGCGAAGGTCGAGGTCCGGGCCACGGCGCCGGGCATGTTGGCCACGCAATAATGCACGACGCCGTCGACGACGAAGGTCGGATTGTCATGGGTGGTGGCATGCGAGGTCTCGAAGCAGCCGCCCTGGTCGATTGCCACGTCGACGACGACGGCGCCTTTTTTCATCGCCCCGATCATCTTTTTCGTGACGAGCTTGGGCGCGGCGGCACCGGGGATCAGCACACCGCCGACCACCACCTCCGCATCCAGCACCGCGTCCTCCAGGCTTTGCGCCGTCGAATACACGGTCTGGATCCGGTTGCCGAACACCAGGTCGAGTTGCCTGAGCCGGTCGACGTTCTTGTCGAGTACCGTCACGCGGGCACCCATGCCGACGGCGACCTGCAAGGCGTTCGATCCCACCACGCCCGCACCGATGATGACCACATGGGCCGCGGGCACACCGGGAACACCGCCGAGCAGCACCCCCATGCCGCCCTTGGACTTCTCCAGGTGCGCGGCGCCGGCCTGCACCGCCATGCGACCGGCCACTTCGCTCATCGGCGCCAGCAGCGGCAGGCCGCCGCCGGGGCCGGTGATGGTCTCGTAGGCGATGCAGATCGCACCGGATTCGACCAGCGCTTTTGTCTGCGCCGGATCGGGAGCCAGGTGCAGGTAGGTGTACAGGATCTGGCCGGGGCGCAACATGGCGCATTCCTGGGGCTGGGGCTCCTTGACCTTGACGATCATGTCGGCCTGGGCGAACACGGACTCGGCATCCGGCGCGATGCCGGCGCCCACCGCACCATAGTCCGCATCCGACAGACCGATGGCAGCGCCGGCGCCGGCCTGCACCAGCACCTGATGCCCGTGTGAAACCAGCTCCCGCACGCTGGCAGGCGTCAGTCCAACCCGGTATTCGTGGTTCTTGATTTCCTTTGGAAGGCCGATTCGCATTCGATTTACCCCCTTGGAAAATGGCAGCGCTACAAGGACGCGGTCATGCGCCGTCGCAGGAGCAGCCTGTTTCGCCAACCGCGATCATGTACTTGGTTGTTCCGTCACGGTCCCGCATGCACGGTGTCACGATGTCAGCGGAGCGATGACGACAGTGCCTTGGCCTCGGCCAGGCTTTCGAAGGCCACTCCCGAATTGATCGCGGATTCGAGTTCCGAGCGTGCTTCGCTGGTCCGCCCGGTCTTGGCCAGCACCGCGGCGAGGTGGTAGCGGATCTCCGGGTTGCCGGGAGCGCGCAGGCGTGCGTCACGCAGCAATTGCAGGGCGCGATCCGTTTGCCCGTTCTGGTACAGAGCCCATCCCAGTGTGTCGGTCACCAATGCACTGCCCGGGGCATTGGCCAGAGCCGCTTCGGCGGTCTTGACCGCTCCCGGGTCTTTCAGTCGCAACTGCACATTGGCAAGATTGTTGAGCAGTTCCGCATCTTTCGGTTCGATCTTGAGCGCCGACTCGTAAGCCGCCTTTGCGGCGGAGAAGTTCCCGGCGCGGGCTTGGCCGTTGGCCAATGCCTTGTGCACGGTCAGGTCCCGCGGATGCGTCTTGAGCCATTGTTCGGCCAACTGGAGGGCCGGTCTGGCATCGCTCTGCATCGACATGGCGTAGAACAACTTGAGCAGGGATGCGCTGGACGCGTCGATCCTGTGCGCTTGTCGATAGGCCTCGACCGCCGCGCCTGTTTGCCCGCCTGTCATCGCGATGTCGCCGAGCAGGGCATGGCCGATCGCCAGCTTGGGGTGCGCCGCAAGAATATCGCGTGCGCGTTTTTCGGCCTTGGCCCGCTCCCCCTGGCGCAGTTCGATTTCGGTCATCAGCGCCAGGGCCGGCAGGAAATTCGGCCGGCTGGACAAGGCCTTGTCCAGGCTGTAGGCCGCACCGGCAAGGTTGTTGGCGGATAGCTGCAGCGTGGCGATCTGTACTTGAAGCGGCGCGTTGTATTCGGCGAATCGGGTCGCACCTGTCAAGGTGCTCTTGGCGCCGACCGAATCACCGATGGCCAGCTGCGCGCGGCTGTAGGTCAGCATCACGTTCATGTTGTCCGGCGCCTTTCCAGAGGCCATCTTGGCGGCGTCCAGCGCTTCGCTTGGGCGACCATGGCGCAGATGGAACTCGACCAGTGCGAGGTCTGCTCGGACATCTCGCCCAGTACCTGCATCCCGCGCCTTTTCGAGCCACCGCTGGGCCTCGGCCTGGGCGCCTTTTCGTTCTGCGATGACGGACAGCTCGTACATCGCTTCGCCCAGCCGCGCGTCCGTCGACAGCAGCGCGTTGAGCCGTTGGGTTGCGGCATCGTAGGCCTTGGCGGCAATGTCCAATCGGGCCAGGTTCAGCTTGGCCTGCGTCATGTTGCTGTCGATGGCAATCGCGCTCTCGAATGCTGCGCGCGCGGCCGCGGCATTGCCCGAACGACCGTGGGCCATGCCGAGCAAGTTGTGGAATCTCGCGTTGGACTTGTTGAGCTTGACCAGTTGCTCCGCGACCGGCACGGCCTTGCGAGGCAGTCCGTTGCGCAGATACAGCTGGACCAGCGCGACCGCCGCCTGGGTTTGCCGCGGATCCTTCTTGTAGGCAGCTTCCAGCTCGACCAGTCCGCTGGCGTCTTGTCCGTCTCCGACCAGGCTCAGGCCCAGTGCCGTGCGAAAAGCCGGGTCGTCCTTCGACTGCAGTGCTTCCTGCATCAGTGCCGTGGCCTTGGCATTGCGGCCCAGACTCATATGGGCAGAGGCGAGCAGTGTCAAGGCCTGGCCATCGCCAGGCTGGGCGCGCAGATAGGTCTCCAGCACGTTGACAGCCTGCGTGGCATTGCCGTCAGCGAGGTAGATGCGGGCCAGCAGCTTGGACGCCGGGCTGTTGTTCTGGACCCGCTGGAAGGCTTCCAGATACTGTTTTGCCTTTTCTCCCTGGCTCAGTCCGAAATGCGCCAGGCCGTTGAGCATCAGCAGCTGCGGCCGATAACGAATGAAGTCGATCGGAACCGGATCGAGCAGGTTCGTGACCTCCTTGAGCGCCAGCTGCGATGTTTCGTTGTCGCCATCGCGCTCCGCCAGCAAGGCGCGCAGATAGGCGCCGCGCGGCTCGCGCGGCGCGACGCGCTTGAGTTCGGCGCCGTCCTTGGCTGCGTCGGCGAAGCGGCCCTGATCGATCAGGATGCCCAGGCGTGCGACGCGGGCCTCCACGTGGGTATCGTCGGCCTTGATCGCGCGGTCGTATGCTGCCACCGCATCCGCGAGGTTTCCCTGGACATGGGCGATCGATCCTTTCTGGTACCACGCCTGGGCAGAGTCCGGTGCCAGCGCCAGTGCCTTTTCGCAGGCCTCGACGGCCTCGCTGAACTGGCGCGATCGGATGCGGATCGGCACTTCGGCCAGCCAGACATCCGGTTCCTGGCGATCGATGATTCGAGCCTCATCGATGGCCTTGAGCGCATTGGCGGGTTCGCCAAGATCGCTGAATACGGAGGCTCGCAACAGCTGCAGTTCGAGCTGCACGCGGGGTGGCAGTCCGGCGGGACGGAACGTCTCCTGTTCCAGTATCAGTTTGTGTTTGCCCTGGGCCATATAGGACTGGCCCAGCATGACCACCAGCTCCGCCCGATTCACGCCCAGTCGCAGCGCTTCATTCAAGGCGACTTCTGCCGCAACCACGTCGCCGTTGCGCATCAATGCCTTGCCCAGCAGCAGTTGAACGGGCAGCATCTTCGGATCGATCTGCAGCGCGTTCTTGAGCTGGATGATCGCGCCGGGCATGTCGTTCTTGTCGAAACGCACCAGGGCGTCTTCGTAATAGCCGGCGGCCTTGGTGTTGGTCTGGGCGAATACGCAGGTACTGGCCAGGAGCAGCGAGCACGACAACGCAACAGCGTGCATCGCATGGCGTTGCATGCGGCCGAGAGAAGAATGTGGTGTTGTCATGGCGCGCTGGGCATCGCAGATCGGAACAAGATGTCATCGTAGCGCAAGGCTGCGAACAAGCGGCCTGCAACCCGCCATGGTGATGGGGAATGGCCGCCTTTCCCGTTCGGGACGGACATCGTTCACGCTGCGGGCTCGCAGGCCCGGTCTGCGAGGACGTGTCCGCGCCGGCCCGGGACCCAGGCCCGGCACCGGCTGTCGATGCGGAACCTCGAACTGCGGGGGCCCCTACCGGTTGCTGGGAAAACTGAACACCGCCCCCTCCCGAACCCCCGCCGACGGCCAGCGCTGCGTGATGGTCTTGCGCTTGGTATAGAAGCGCACCGCATCGGGCCCGTAGGCGTGCAGGTCGCCGAACAAGGACCGTTTCCAGCCGCCGAACGAGTGGTAGGCCACCGGCACCGGCAGCGGCACGTTGACGCCGACCATGCCGACCAGGATGTTGTCGCTGAAGTAACGTGCGGCCTCGCCATCGCGGGTGAAGATGCAGGTGCCGTTGCCGTATTCGTGCTTGTCGATCAGTTCCATGGCTTCCTGCAGCGTCTTGACGCGCACGATGCCGAGCACCGGGCCGAAGATCTCGTCCTGGTAGATCGACATGCCGGGCTTGACGTTGTCGAACAGGCAGGGGCCGAGGAAATAACCTTCCTCGTGCCCGGCCGGCACCTTGACGCCGCGGCCGTCGACCAGCAGCTGGGCGCCTTCCTTGACGCCCTGGTCCACATAACCCACGACCTTCTCGAAATGCGGCTTGGTGACCAGCGGACCCATGTCGTTCGACGCGTCCTTGCCCGGGCCGACCTTCATCTTGGCGATTTCGGTCTTCAGGCCGGCGATCATTGCGTCTGCCGTTTCGTCGCCGACGGCGACGATCAGTGGCACGGCCATGCAGCGTTCGCCGCAGGAGCCGTAGGCCGCGCCCATCATCGCGCTGACCGCATTGGCGACGTCGGCGTCCGGCATCACGACGGCATGGTTCTTGGCTCCGCCCAGGGCCTGGACCCGCTTGCCGTTGGCACAGCCGGTGGCATACACGTATTCGGCAATCGGCGTCGAGCCGACAAAACTCACCGCGGCGATACGCTTGTCGGCCAGCAGCGCGTCGACGGCTTCCTTGTCGCCGTTGACCACGTTGAGCACGCCCGGGGGCAGGCCGGCCTCGAGTGCCAGCTGGGCCACCATCAGCGCGCTCGACGGGTCGCGCTCGGACGGCTTGAGGATGAAGGTGTTGCCGCAGACCACGGCCATCGGCCACATCCACAGCGGCACCATGATCGGGAAGTTGAACGGCGTGATGCCGGCGGTCACGCCCAGCGGCTGGAATTCGCTCCAGGAGTCGATGGCCGGGCCGACGTTCTTGCTGTGTTCGCCCTTGAGCAGTTCCGGCGCGTAGCTGGCGTATTCGACGTTCTCGATGCCGCGCTGCAATTCACCGAGCGCATCGCCGACGACCTTGCCGTGTTCGGCGGTCAGCAGCGCGCACAGCTGGTCGGCATGCTCTTCGAGCAGCTGCTTGAGCTTGGACATCACCCGCGCGCGCTTGAGCGGCGGCGTCGCGCGCCAGGCCGGATACGCCGCCTGGCTCGAGGCGATCGCCTGCTCCAGCGTGGCGGCATCGGCCAGCAGCAGGCGTTTTTCCGCCTTGCCGGTGGCCGGGTTGAACACGTCCTGGGAGCGGCTGCCGCCGGCGACGAGCTTGCCGTCGATCAGGTGGCCGATGGTCGGCATCGTGGTGCTGCTGGTGCCTGCCATTTGCAGGAAAGGGTCGTTGTACATGGTGCTGATTTCCGTGAATAAGAAGAGTCGGATGTGATTGTCAGTCGGTCTCGCGCAGTGCGTCGCCCAGCGCGTTGATCAGGCTGTCGATCTCGGACTTCTCGACGATGAACGGTGGCGCCAGCTGGATGGTGTCGCCGCCGTAACGCACGTAGAAGCCTTTTTCCAGGCACTTCATCGCGATCTGGTACGGGCGCTTGGCCGGCTCGCCGGGTGCGGAGTCGATCGTGAACCCGGCCGCCAGGCCGTAGTTGCGGATGTCGGCGACGTGCTTGGCGCCCTTGAGGCTGTGCACCGCCTGCTCGAAATACGGGGCCAGGGCCTTGACCCTGCCGATCATGTCTTCCTTGACCAGCACGTCGAGCGCGGCCACGCCGGCGGCGCAGGCCACCGGATGGGCCGAGTAGGTGTAGCCATGCACGAACTCGAGCATGTAGTCGGGCCCGCCGGCGGCCATGAAGGTGTCGTAGATCTCCTTCTTCGCCACGACCGCGCCCAGCGGCTGCGTACCGTTGGTGATCTGCTTGGCGGCGTTCAGGATGTCGGGCGTCACGCCGAACGCCTCCGAGCCGGTGAATGCGCCGCAGCGGCCGAAACCGGTGATCACCTCGTCGAAGATCAGCAGGATGTTGTGCGCCGTGCAGATCTCGCGCAGGCGCTGCAGGTAACCCACCGGCGGGATGATCACGCCGGCCGAGCCCGACATCGGCTCGACGATCACCGCGGCGATGTTGGACGCGTCGTGCAGGTTGATCAGCCGCAGCAGGTCGTCCGCCAGTTCGACGCCGGTGGCCGGCATGCCGCGCGTGAACGCGTTGCCTGCCAACAGGGTGTGCGGAAGGTGGTCTGCTTCCACCGCCTGCCCATAGGCCTTGCGGTTGGCCACGATGCCGCCGACCGAGATGCCGCCGAAGTTCACGCCGTGGTAACCCTTCTCGCGGCCGATGAAGCGGGTCTTGCTGGCCTGGCCCTTGGCGCGCCAGTAGGCACGTGCCATCTTCAGCGAGGTGTCGGCGCATTCGGACCCCGAACCGGTGAAGAACACGTAGTCCAGGCCTTCGGGCGTGAGCTCCTTGATCTTGTTGGCCAGCTCGAACGACAGCGGATGGCCGTACTGGAATGCCGGCGAATAGTCGAGCTTGCCGATCTGCCGGCTCACCGCTTCGGTGATCTCCGGCCGGGCATGGCCCAGTCCGCAGCACCACAGGCCCGACAGGCCGTCGAAGATCCTGCGGCCGTTGGCGTCGGTGTAATAACAGCCTTCGGCGCTCACCATCATGCGCGGATTGGCCTTGAAGTCGCGGTTGCCGGTGTATGGCATCCAGTGGGGCTCCAGCCAGGCGGCGTCGAGGCGGGGCGCGGGGGACAGGTGTTGGGCGTCGTTCAGGTTCATGGCGGTGGCTCCGGGAGATACCGGGATGGCATGGGGTGGTGAAAGCGGCATTGTGGCCGGCTCTGTTACTCTTATGAATGACTAAATATCACCATTCAGTTGCCAGAATATGCAAGTAAAGAGTCACGCGGTGCTCGGCCAGCTCGGCGACATGGACCTGCGGCTGTTGCGGGTGTTCAAGACGGTGGTGGATTGCGGCGGCATGGCGGCGGCGGAACTCGAGCTCAATATCGGGACCTCGACCATCAGCCGCCATGTCAAGGACCTCGAGACCCGGCTGGCCATGACCTTGTGCCGGCGCGGCCGGGGCGGTTTTTCGCTGACCGCCGAAGGTGAGCAGATCTATGCCGAAACCCTGCGCCTGCTGGCGTCCACCGAGGCGTTCCGGGCCAGCGTGGACGAGATCCACCGCCGCCTGGGCGGCCAGCTCCACGTGGCCGTGTTCGACAAGACCGCGACCAATCCCGCCGCCCGCATCGGAGCGGCGATCGCGCTGTTCTGTGCCCAGGCGCCGGATGTGGCGCTGAACCTGCACGTGGCGCCGATCAATGCGATCGAGCGCGGCGTCATCGACGGCCAGTTCCAGGTCGGCGTGATTCCCGGCCATCGCCGCTCCGACAGCCTGGCCTATGACGCCTTGTTCGACGAAACCATGCTGCTCTACTGCGGTGCCGACCATGCCTTGTTCAAGGCCCGGGACACCACAATGGGGTGGGATGCACTGGCACGGTACCGTTTCGCCGGCCTGGGGTACCACTCCCCCAACATGGAGATCACGCAGCAGATGCGGCTGGCGCGCCAGGCCACGGCATTCGACCAGGAGGCGATCGCGACGTTGATCCTGTCGGGCCAGTTCCTGGGTTTCCTGCCCGACCACTATGCGGCCGGCTTCGTCCGGCAGCGGCAGATGCGGGCGCTGCGCCCGGAGCTGTTCCGGTATGCGTGCCAGTTCCTGGCCATCGTGCGGCGCTCGCCGGAACCGTCGCGCGCCGCCCGGGTTTTCCAGGCATGTTTGTTGCGGGCGCACACCGGTACCGACCCGCAGCGCCAGGGGGCGGATTCCTACGGGTAAATCCTGCGTGTCGATCGCAGCGACGCGCGTATGCTGGAGTTGCAGTTACTCGGATGCTTGTGCCCCGCGTCTTATGTAGACTGTTTTTTGTAAATTGTTGACAATCAGAATGAATGTCGTGACACTGCGCCCGGAGGCATCCGTGTAACCAAGTTGTCGCCAACTGTTCATACAGTGTGTAACCCGTGCCGGATCGTTCGGCAGACCAAGTCCCAACTGGAAAAAGGAGTTCTCACCATGTTCAAACCCTCCGTCCGCAAACTGCTGCAAGGTGCAGCGGTACTTGCGGTCTCCGCATTGATGGCCGTTCCGGCCCAGGCGCAGAAGACCAAGCTCACGGTATACACGGCACTGGAAAACGACCAGTTGGGCGCCTACAAGCAAGCCTTCGAGGCCGCCAACAGCGATGTCGAGATTGCCTGGGTGCGCGACTCCACCGGCGTCATCACCGCCCGGCTGCTGGCCGAGAAGGACAATCCCCGCGCCGACGTGATCTGGGGCCTGGGCGCGTCGAGCATCGCCTTGTTCGATTCCATGGGCATGCTGCAGCCCTACACGCCCAAGGGGGTGGACCAGATCAAGCCGGCGTTCCGCAGCGACAAGAACCCGACCACCTGGACCGGCATGGACGCCTGGCTGGCGGTGATGTGTTTCAACACCATCGAAGGCGGCAAGAAGAACATGCCCAAGCCGGCCAGCTGGGCCGACCTGACCAAGCCTGTCTACAAGGACTCCATCGTCATGCCCAATCCGGCGTCCTCGGGCACCGGCTACCAGGCGGTCTATGCCTGGCTGCAGATCATGGGCGAGAAGGCTGGCTGGGAGTTCATGGACAAGCTGCACCAGAACGTCGCCGTCTACACCCACTCCGGTTCGGCGCCCTGCGTGCAGGCGGCCAAGGGCGAGCGCGTGATCGGCATCGGATTCGACATGCGCGGCGCCAAGGAGAAGACCGCCGGCGCACCGATCGACATCATCCTGGCCAAGGAAGGCGCACCCTGGGACATGGAAGCGACCGCCATCGTCAAGGGCACGAAGAACCTCGCCGCCGCGCAGAAGGTGGCCGACTTCGCCGTCAGCAAGGGTGCGTATGAGCTGTATGGCAAGTACTACGCCATCGTCGGCTACCCCGGCATGAACCCGGCGCCGCCGAACTATCCGCCCAGCGCCGATGACGCCATGGTCAAGATCGACCTGGCCAAGATGGGCAACGACCGCGCCCGCATCCTGGCCGAGTGGACCAAGCGATACGACGGCAAGTCGGCACCCAAATAAGCAGCCTGGCCTCACCGCCGCCAACCGGAGATCAGCAAGGCGGTAGCGACGCCCGGCATCCGTGCCGGGCGTCCATCGCCCGCGCGTGACCATGCACGAACAAGACGCCAGCACGGACCAGTCCCCCTATCTGCGGATCGAACGCCTGCGCAAGCAGTTCGGCAACTTCTGGGCATTGAAGGACATTTCGCTGCAGGTCTATCCTGGCGAGTTCGTCTGTTTCCTCGGCCCGTCGGGTTGCGGCAAGACCACCTTGCTGCGCGCCATTGCCGGACTGGACATCCAGACCTCAGGCCGCATCTACCAGGCCGACAAGGACATTTCCAACCTGCCGGCGTCGCAGCGCGACTTCGGCATCGTGTTCCAGTCGTACGCCTTGTTCCCGAACCTGACCGTGGCCGACAACGTCGGTTATGGCCTGGTCAGCCGGCGCATGCCCAAGGTCGAGATCGCCACCCGCGTGGCCGACCTGCTGCGCCTGGTCGGCCTGCCCGATTCCGGTCCCAAATATCCGGCACAACTCTCGGGCGGCATGCAGCAACGCGTGGCGCTGGCCCGGGCACTGGCCTTGTCGCCGGGCCTGCTGCTGCTCGACGAGCCGCTCAGCGCGCTGGACGCGCGGGTGCGCGCTTATTTGCGGCTGGAGATCCGCCATCTGCACAAACGCCTGGGCGTGACCACCATCATGGTCACCCACGACCAGGAAGAAGCCTTGACCATGGCCGACCGGATCGTCGTCATGAACCAGGGCGTGATCGAGCAGGTCGGCACCCCGCTGGAGGTCTATCGCGAGCCCACCAGCGCCTTTGTCGCCGACTTCGTCGGCAAGACCAACCTGCTGCCCGGCATCGTCGTCAAGCCGGGCCTGGTCCGCCACGGCGCCATGGACCTGAGCTGCGACGTGGACATCAAGCCCGGACCGGGCAGCGACGTCACGCTGGCCATCCGGCCGGAGGACGTGGTGGTGCGCAATGTCGACGCCAGCGCCGACAACACCTTCGCCGTGCGCGTGGCCGAGATGGAGTTCCTCGGCTCCTTCTGCCGCGTAGGCCTGAGCCTGAACGGAGACGACAAGCCGGCCCTGCTGGCCGACTTCTCCATCAATACCGTGCGCGACCTGTCCATCGCCGAAGGCATGCAGATGCTGGTGGGTGTGCCGAGCGAACGCATCCGGGTGTTCCCGGGCGCGCCCAAGCTGCCGTGAACACGGCGGCGACGACGGGCGACGCGGCGGTCGATCTGCCGCCGACACGGCGCAGGCTGGACCGCGACGACTGGCTGATGCGCGGTGGCATCTGCCTGATGATCGGCTGGCTCGGGCTCACGCTGATCCTGCCGCTGTGGTGGTTGTTGTCCAAGAGTTTCCAGGACCGTGACGGCAACTTCATCGGCCTGGCGAACTACGTCGAATATTTCTCGACGCCGGCGCTGTTCGCCTCGGTCTGGAACAGCCTGTTCATCGCCGTGCTGTCGACCGCCATCGTGCTGCCGCTGGCCTTTGTCTATGCCTATGCGCTGCAACGCAGCTGCATGCGCTGGAAGGGGCTGTTCCAGGCGCTGGCGCTGATTCCCATCCTGGCCCCTTCGCTGCTGCCGGCGATATCGCTGATCTACCTGTTCGGCAACCAGGGGTTCCTCAAGGAGTGGATGTTCGGCGTCGAGATCTACGGCCCGGTCGGCATCGTCATCTCGCAGGTGTTCTATTGTTTCCCGCACGCGCTGATGATCCTGCTGGCGGCGCTGTCGATGGCCGACTCGCGCCTGTACGAAGCCGCCGACGCGCTGGGCGCGTCGAAGACGCGGGTGTTCTTCACGGTCACGCTGCCGGGCGCCAAATACGGCGTCATCAGCGCGGGCTTCGTCGTGTTCACGCTGGTGATGACCGACTTCGGCATCGCCAAGGTGATCGGCGGAAGGTTCAACGTGCTGGCCACCGACATCTTCAAGCAGGTCATCGGCCAGCAGAATTTCGAGATGGGTGCCGTGGTCGGCTTCGTGTTGCTGATCCCGGCCGTTGTTGCGTTTTTTGCCGACCGCATCATCCAGGGCCGGCAGGTGGCGCTGCTGTCCGCGCGCGCCGTACCGCTGATCCCCAAGCCCGACTCCGGCCGCGACAACGGCCTGTTCGTCTTTTGTGCCGTGGTCGGCGGACTGATCTTCGTGTTGCTGGCGATGGCGGTCTGGGCCTCGTTCGTGTCGCGCTGGCCCTACAACCTGGCGCTGACGCTGAAGAACTACAACTTCGGCGACTTCGACACCAATGGCTGGTCCGCCTATTACAACTCGGTCGAGATGGCGGCCTGGACCGCGGCCATCGGCACCGTCATCATCTTCGTCGGTGCCTACCTGCTCGAGAAGACACGCGGCTTCGCAGCGGGGCGGGCGCTGGCGCAGTTCATGGCCATGTTGCCGATGGCGGTGCCCGGCCTGGTGCTGGGCCTGGCCTATATCTTCTTCTTCAACGCCCGGGGCAACCCGTTCGGCTTCATCTACGCGACGATGGCCATCCTCGTGGTCAACTCCATCACCCATTTCTACACCGTGAGCCACCTGACGGCGAGTACCGCGCTCAAGCAGATGGACCACGAGTTCGAGGCGGTCTCGGCGTCGCTCAAGGTGTCGTTGTTGCGCACCATGACGCGGGTGTCGGTGCCGGTGTGCCTGCCGGCGGTGCTCGACATCAGCATCTATCTCTTCGTCAACGCGATGACGACCGTCTCGGCGGTCATCTTTCTGTATTCGACCGAGACCAAGCTTGCCGCCGTGACCATCATCAACATGGACGAATCCGGCTTCACCGCCGCCGCCGCGGCCATGGCGGTGGCCATCGTCGCGACGTCGGCCAGCGTCAAGATCGCGCACCTGCTGATCACGCGCCGGCTCAACCGCAGGACCCAGGCCTGGCGCCAGCGCTGAGCAGCGGTGGCGGGCCGTCCGGCGCCACGACGTGCCGACAATGCGGCGTGGTCCTACCCCGTCGCTTCCTCGATTCCTGCCTGCGTGCCAGCAAGCGAATGGCATGATGGGGTCCCCTTCCCACCCGGCTTTCGACCCATGGCGACACCCCGAATCCCGCCGACCCGCCGCGCGGTTCCGATGCGATGAATACCACCGCTGCCGCCGTGATGCAGCAGGCGACACTGGGCGCGCATGGGCTGGCGATGATCGTGTTTGCGATCGCCGTCTTTGCCGTGTTCATCTGGGACCGCTGGCCGATCGCGACCGTGAGCCTGGGCGTGCTGGCGGCGATTCCGCTGGGTTTCGTGCTCGCGCCGCTGTCCGATGCCCAGGGGCCAGTCGATCCGACACGTTTCTTCCTGGGCCTGGGCCATCCCGCGCTGGTGGCCATCTGCGCCTTGATGGTGCTGGGGCAGGCGCTGGTCGTGACCGGCGCGCTCGAGCCCCTCGCCCGCCGCCTGTCGACCTGGGTCACGCAGCGACCGCGGCTCGCCCTGCTGGCCGTGCTGCTGGGCGCGGCGGGCGTCAGCGGCCTGATCAACGACACGCCGGTGGTGGTGTTGCTGATCCCGTTGATCCTGGCCGCGGCGGCGCGGGCACGCGTGGCCGCAGGCGCGATGTTGTTGCCGATGAACTACGCCGTGTTGATGGGCGGCATGGCCACGTCCATCGGAACATCCACCAACCTCATCGTCGTTGCGCTGGCCACCGGCCTGGGCGTGACCGGCCTGGGCATGTTCAGCTTCACCGGCATCGTCGCGGTCGCCGCGGTGCCGGCGATGGCCTACCTGTGGCTGATCGCGCCCCGCCTGCTGGCTCATGTGCAACCACGCGCCGAACAACTCTCGGAGCAGGTGTTCGACGCCGAGCTGAGCATCACCGAAGACAGCTCCTTCGAAGGCCAGACGCTGGGCGAGGCGTTCGGCGCCAGCGGCAACCGCCTGCAGCTGGTCGAGTTGCGCCGCAACAAGCTGTCCATCGTCAAGCTGCCGTCGGTCACCCTGCGCGCCGGTGACATCCTGGTGGTGCAGGGGACGGCGCGCGACCTGAAGGAGCTCGAGGCGACGCTGGACGCGCCCTTGCACAGCCTGCACGAGCAGGCCGAAGACGGGAGCAGCAAAAACAGGGGTGGGGACGCGACCGACCCGCCGGCCAAAGACGCCGAGGACGACGGCGCGGCCGAACGCTCCGAAGCCGTGCCGTCTGCCATGGTGGCACAGCTGGTGGTGGTCAACGAGTCGCCGCTGGTGCGCCGAACCGTGCGCCAGGAACGGCTGGCCGAGCGATACGGCGTGATCGTCGTGGGCCTGCGACCCCGCACCAAACCCGAGGGCTGGGAGCGCCAGAGCCTGGCCGACCGCATGGTCCGGGGCGGCGACATCCTGCTGCTGCAGGGCAAGAACGAGGACATCGCGCGGGTGCAACGCGACGGCTACGGCCTGCTGCTCGATGCCCGCTACACCTTGCCGCGCCAGGAGAAGGCCTGGATCGCACTGGCCGTCATGGCCACCGTGGTCGTGCTGGCGGCGACCAAGACCCTGCCGATCGCCCTGGCCGCGCTGGCGGGCGTGATCGTGCTGCTGCTGGCACGGTGCGTGTCCTGGGACGACGTCGCGCAGTCCCTGTCGGTCAAGGTCATCCTGCTCGTGGCCTCCAGCCTGGCGCTGGGCGACGCGCTGAGCGTGACCGGCGCCACGGCCTGGGGCGCGCAGCAGCTGGCCGGCCTGACCGACACCCTGGGGCCGAACTGGCTGCTGGTGCTGCTGATGGGCCTGATGGGGCTGTTGACGAATTTCGTGTCCAACAACGCGGCGGCCGCCATCGGCACGCCGCTGGGGGTCGAGCTGGCGCGCTCGCTGGGCGTGAACCCGGAACCGTTCGTGCTGGCCGTGTTGTTCGGCTGCAACCTGTGTTACCTCACGCCTATGGGCTACCAGACCAACCTGCTGGTGATGAACGCCGGCGGTTACCGGTTCGGCGACTTCGTGCGGGTCGGCACGCCGCTGTTCCTGATCATGTGGGCGGGGCTGTCGTACGGCCTGATCCTGCAGTACGGCCTGTAGCCGGCACCCGCCGTCACAGGGTGCTCAGCCGCGCCTGCCGGCGCTCGCCCCAGATCTCCAGCTGCGCCGCGGTGTCGCGATGGTTGCGCTGCGCGGCAGCGCCGCGCACATAACCCATGGCGACACAGGCGCCGGCCTTCGGGCTCCAGCCCGCCGACGTCAGCTCGCCGACCGGCGCCCCATCGAGCACGATGGTCTCTCCGCCCCAGGCATAGGCATCGGGATCGTCCAGCACGATGCGCACCAGGCGCTTGCGCAGCGGCTCGCCCTGCTTCTGGCGCAAGGCCTGCTGGCCGATGAACGGCACGGCCTTGTCCATCTGCACGGCGAACATCATGCCCGCTTCCAGCGGCGTCTCGTCCGGGCCGATCTCGGCGCCCCAGGCGCGACGGTTCATTTCGATGCGCAATGCGTCCAGCGCGTAATAGCCGGCATCGGTCAGCCCCAGGTCCCGGCCGGCGTCGGTCAGCGCCTGGTAGACATGGCGCGTCATCTCCACCGGCACGTACAACTCGTAGCCGGGTCCGCCGACATAACTCATGCGCGCCGCGCGCACCCGCGCGAAACCCAGGTCGATCAGACGGGTCCACGAAAACTTCAGCGGGTCGTTCGCCAACGCGTCGCCGCTGACCCGTGCGAGCAGCACATCCGCGTTCGGGCCCATGATCGACAAGGTGCCATACAGCGCCGACAGGTCGGTCAGGATGGCGTGTTCGGTCGGTGCGATGTGGCGCGAGATCCAGTCGAAATCGCGCGTCGTCTGGGCGGAGCCGGTGACGATCAGGAAGCGGTCGCCGAATCGGTCCGGCTTCTGCCGGATGATGGTCAGGTCGCTCTCGAAGCCGCCGCGCTCGTTGAGCATCGCGGTGTAGACCATCTTGTCGACCGGCACGTCGATGTCGTTGGCGCACAGCCGCTGCAGTACGGCCAGCGCCTCGTGGCCCTTGAGTTCCAGCTTGGAGAATGAGCTCTGGTCGTAGATGGCGACCGCCTCGCGCGTGGCGCGTTGTTCGGCGATGACCCATGGCAACCAGTGGGGCTTGCCCAGCGTGTGCATGGGCGCCGCCGCGCCGTCCGGGCGAAAATAGTTGGCCCGCTCCCAGCCATTCTTGCTGCCGAACTCCGCGCCCTTGGTGGCCAATGCGTCGTACAGCGGCGAGGTGCGCAGCGGCCGCGCGGTCTCCAGCTCCTGGCGCGGCCAGCGCATCGCGTAATGCAGGCCCAGCGTCTCGGCGGTGCGTTCGAACAAGGCCTTGCGGTTGCCGGTGAAGGCGGCGAAACGCCGGATGTCGACGTCCCACAGGTCGGTGCTCGGTTCGCCCTGGATGATCCACTCTGCGATCAGCCGGCCGGCGCCGCCCGAGTTCGCGATGCCGGCCGAATTGAAACCGGCGCAGACGAAATAGTTGCGCAACTCCGGCGCCTCGCCGAGGATGAAGTTGCCGTCCGGCGTGAAACTCTCCGGGCCGTTGAGCAGCATCTTGATCTCGGCCGTCTCCAGGCAGGGTGTGCGGTGGATCGCGTTGGTCATCAGCGGCTCGAACTGGTCCCAGTCTTCGCCCAGCAGCTCGAACTGGAAGGTCGATGGAATCGGGTCGACCTTCCACGGCTTGGCGACCGGCTCGAAGCCGCCCATGACGATGCCGCCGACCTCTTCCTTGTAGTAGATGAAGCCGTCCGGGTCGCGCACCACCGGCATCGAGGGCGTGACGCCAGCTATCCTGCCGGTCACCACATAGAAGTGCTCGGCCGAATACAACGGCACGTTGACGCCGGCCAGCCGGCCGAACTGGCGCGCCCACTGGCCGGCGCAGTTGACGACGACCTGGCAGCGGATCTCGCCCTGCGCCGTGCGCACGCCGACCGCACGGCCGTTCTCGATCAGCACGCCGGTGACCTCGATGCCCTCGTGGATCTTCACGCCGCGGTTGCGCGCACCCTTGGCCAGCGACATGCACAGGTCGGCCGGATTCGCCTTGCCGTCGCCGGGCAGCCAGATGCCGCCCTGCAGGTCGTCGGTGCGCATGATGGGCACGCGTTCGGCGATCTCCCTGCGATCGATCAGGTGGCACTCGACGCCGAAGCTGTCGGCCATCGCCACCTGTTTCTTCAGCACCTGCATGCGTTCGGGTGTCTTTGCCACGTTGACGCTGCCGCAGGCCTTCCAGCCGGTGGCAAGACCGGTCTCGGCCTCGAGCGTGCTGTAGAGCTCGATGCCGTATTTGCTCATCGCCGTCATGTTGCGGTTGGGCCGCATCTGGCCGACCAGGCCGGCCGCGTGCCAGGTCGTGCCGCTGGTCAGCTTGCCCTGCTCGAGCAGCACCACGTCGGTCCGGCCCATCTTCGCGAGGTGGTAGGCGGTGGAGCAACCGGCGATGCCGCCGCCGACGATGACGATTTCAGCCTGTGTGGGCAGGTCCATGATGCAATCCTTTTCAACAATGACGGCCGGCGCTGCGCGTCAGCCCAGCCGCAGCGCCATCACGCCAGAGACGATCACGCAGGTGCCGACGGCGCGGCGCAGCGTGAACACTTCTTTCAGGAACCAGACGCCGAGCAAGGCGGCGAACAATACCGAGGTTTCGCGCAACGCGGCCACCGTGGCCACCGGCGCCTGGGTCATCGCCCACAAGGCCACGGCATACGAGCCGATCGACGCCGCGGCGCCGCCCAGGCCGATCGGCCAGCGCCGGCGGATATAGGCTCCGACCGCCCATTGGCGGCGCGCGAACACGATCAGCGCAAACGGCCAGCCGTCGATCAGGAACAGCGTGGCGACATACGGCATGGCGCTGCCGGTGGCGCGCACGCCCAGTGCGTCGACGACGGTGTAGCTGGCGATGATGACGGCGTTGACCAGTGCAAACTGCAGCGCGCGCGGCTTGTCGAAGGCGTGTTTCGTCAGGCCCAGCGTCAACACGCCCAGGCACACGCCGACCACGCCCATCCAGGCCAGTGGCGACAAGGTCTCGCCCAGCGTGATCGACGCCGACAACGCCACCAGCAGCGGGGCCGAACCGCGCATCAGCGGATAGGTCAGGCCCAGATCGCCATGCCGGTAGGCGCCGGACAAGGCGACGTAATAACCGATGTGGATGACGATGGATGCCGCGATGAAGGGCCAGGCCTCGGGCGGCGGCCAGCCGAACCACCCAACCAATGGAATCGCCAGGAACGAGGCCAGCAGGTTGATCAGCGCGGTGTCCAGCGCCTTGTCGGTGCTGGACTTGACCAGCGCGTTCCAGCTCGCGTGCAGCAAGGCGCCGAACAACACGGCCAGCACCACCGGCCAGGTCAGTTCCACGGCGGCTGGCCTCCGGGTCCGGGGCTGGCGACAGGGCCCACGGTATCAGGCCCAGGGCAGGGAATAGGTCTTGATGTTGGTGAAGCTCTTGATCGCTTCCTGCACACCTTCCTTGTAGCCCAGGCCGGAGTCCTTGATGCCGCCGAAGGGTGTCAGTTCGAGCCGGTAGCCGGGCACCTCGCGCACGTTGACCGAGCCGACCTCGAGTTCGCTGACGAAGCGGGTGATGTAGTCGAGCCGGTTGGTGCAGACGCCGCTGGACAGGCCGTAGGCCGTGCCGTTGGAGATGCGGATCGCCTCGTCGATGTCCTTGAAGCGGATGATCGGCGAGACCGGCCCGAAGGTCTCCTCCTTGACCAGCAACATCTCGGGCCGCACCCGGTCGACTACGGTGGGCGCGTACAAGGCGCCGCGGCGTTCGTTGCCGACCAGCAGCTTCGCGCCCTGCGCCACGGCGTCGTTGACCCGCGACTCGAAGAACATGGCGGCCGGCTCGTCGATGACCGTGCCCATGTCCATGGACTTGTCGCTCGGGTCCCCATGGCGCCAGGCCCGGGTCTTGGCCACGACCTGCTCGACAAAGGTGTCGGCCACCGCTTCGTGCACCAGCATGCGTTTGACCGCGGTGCAGCGCTGGCCGGAATTCTTGTACGAGCCGGCCACCGCCAGCGACGAGGCCTCGTCGATGTCGGCGTCCTCCATCACGATCAGCGGGTCGTTGCCGCCGAGCTCGAGCACCATGCGCCGGTAGCCGGCCTTGGATGCGATGTATTTGCCGATCGCCACGCCGCCGGTGAAGGTGATCAGGTCCACGTGTTCGTTCGTGATCAGTTCGTCGGCGATCTCGCGCGGGTCGCCGGTGACGACGTTGAACATTTCGGGCGGCAGGCCGGCCTCGTACAACATGTCGGCCAGCAGGATGGCGGAGAACGGCACCTTCTCGGACGGCTTGAGCACCATGCGGTTGTTCGTCACGATGCTCGGGATCACCTTGTGCGCGACCTGGTTCATCGGATGGTTGAACGGTGTGATCGCGCAGATCACGCCCAGCAAGGGAGAACGCTGCGTGAACACGCGGCGCTTCTTGCCGTGGTGGGTCAGGTCGCAGCTGAATATCTGCCCGTCGTCCTTGAGCACCTCGTTGGCACCGAACAGGAACACGTCGCTGACGCGGCCGGCCTCGTAGATCGCGTCCTTCATGCACAACCCGGACTCGGCCGAGATCAACGCCGCGACCTCGTCGAGGCGGCGGGTCGCGATCGCGGCGGCCTTGTTCAGGATCGCGGCGCGCTCGAACCGGGTCAGGGTCGGCCGGTACGCATGGGCCTGGGCGAAGACGGCGCGCACCTCCTCCAGCGTGGCCTTGGGCACGGTGCCGATGGCCGCGCCCGTATAGGGGTTGGTCACGGTGATCGTGCGTTCGCCGCTGCGCCCGGCGCCGACCTTGGCGCCGGCCAGCCGCATCGCGTTGAGCTGGTGGTCGAGGATGAACTGGTCGATCATGCTGCGCTCCTGCGGATGTTATTGCGCGAAGTTCAGCGCCAGGTCGAACGCGTCGAAATTGCGGAAGCGGCGGTTGTGGTCAAGCTCCGGCATTGGCCGGTTCAGGATCAGCGGCACGCGTTGTTCGCTGATGCCGCCGTGTGAACGCAGCGGCACCTCCAGCGCTGTCAGGTCGTGGCGCGCGGCACTGGTGCCGATCACGGTGAAACGCTCGGACACCACGACGATGTCGCCGATGCGGTCGGCCGGCAGCTCGAAACGCTCGGCCGCCTGTTCGCGGGTGAGCACGACTTCCATGCCCCTGACGGCAGCGAGCCGTTCGCAGGCCGCGGACACGTCACAGTCCGGGGGCAGATAGACGGTGGCGAACGAGCCCAGTGCGCCGTGGTGCACGACGTAGGGGTCGGTGATCGGCAGGATCACGCGGGCCGCCTTCTCGCCCAGCCAGGCGTCGAACCAGTCCTGCAGGTAGACCACGTCGGGCGTGCCGTCCATCGCCGCCTTGGCGTTCATGCCGTGGTCGGCGGTGAGTGCGATCACGCAGCCCATGGCGTCGAGCTGGCCCAGGTAGCCGTCCATCATCGCGTAGAACGCATTCGCACCGGGTGTGCCGGGCGCATGCTTGTGCTGGATGTAGTCGGTGGTGGACAGGTACATCACGTCGGGGCGTTTCGTCTCCATCAGCTTGACGCCGGCGGCGAACACGAACTCCGACAGCTCGGCGCTGTAGACGCTGGGCACCGGCTTGCCGACCAGGTCGACCACACCCTCGATGCCGTTCTCGGCCTGTGTGACCTGGTCGGCCTTCTCGGACGAGAAGCAGATGCCTTTCATCTTGTGGCCGAGCAAGGCGCGCAGCTTGTCCTTGGCGGTGATCACCGCCACCGACTTGCCGGCGTCGGCCAGCGCCGCGAGCAGCGTGGGTGCGCGCAGCCACTTGGCGTCGTTCATCATGACCTCGGTGCCGGTTGCGGTGTCGTACAGGTAGTTGCCGCAGATGCCGTGCACGCTGGGCGGCGCGCCGGTGACGATGGACAGGTTGTTCGGATTCGTGAAGCTGGGCACGACGCAGTCGGCGATCAGGCCAGAGCCCTTGGCCAGCGTCTTTTTGAGCCAGGGCATGTGGCCGGTGGCCACGGCCTGGGCCAGGTAGTCGGGTTCGCAGCCGTCGACGCAGACGACGACGGTGGGTGCGGTGGGGAGCTGGTAGCTGCGGTTGTTGACGTTCAACATGGGGATGGCACTTTCAGGACGGGGTGGACGGGGACTCGGCGCCATGGCGCTGCTCCTCGTTTTCGATGGTGCGTGTGCGGCTGTTCATCGCATGCTCGAACAGGGCGCGGCCGGCGGTGTCGGGGTTGCCGGACTTGATGGCTTCGAGGATCTCCCAATGCGCGTGGGCCGACACCGGCAACACATTGCGGCCAGCCAGGTTCAGGCGGCGGAACAGCGAGATCTCCTTGACCAGCTTGCGGTAGATCGTCGCCAGCTTGCGGTTGCCGGCCATGTCGACGAGACGGTCGTGGAACTGCAGGTTCAGCAGGTGGTAGGTGTGCGAGTCGGTGGCCTTGACCGCGTCTTCCATCGCGTGCACCAGGGATTCGATCTCCTGCTGCTGCGCCGGCGTCATCGTGCCGGCCAGGCGCCGGCCGACCAGTTCTTCCATCGTTGCGCGCAACTCGAAGATCTCGAGCGCCTCGTCCAGCGGGATGTCGCGCACGAACACGCCGCGGTTCTTCTCGGTGCGGACCAGGCCGGCTTCGTCGAGCATGCGAAAGGCCTCGCGCACCGGCCCGCGCGAGACGCCGAGCTTGAGCGCGAGCGCGGCTTCGTTGAGCTTGTCGCCGGGGGCGTATTCGCCGGCCAGGATGGCGCGTTCGACCTCCTGCTGAACGGCCATCGTCAATGAACTCGACTGCAGCAGCGCAATCGTCGGGGATGGGAGCGGGGTCGTGGACATGGCGTGTGCGTGAACGGGCATGCCGGATTGAAGCACAAAACCATCAATTGTCAACAATTTACAAAAAACAATTGACAAGTCAGAAGGCCCAATCGGACAATCCGGCGCAGGTTGTGCCCATGCCACGGGCCGCCGCGCCAAGCCCCTACTGTCTCACCAATGAAGGACCCGCCCATGGACAGGGACAAGATTCTTCTCACGCCTGGCCCCTTGACGACGACGCTGCGCACCAAGCTCGCGATGCTGCGCGACTGGGGCTCGTGGGATGCCGACTTCAATGCCGTCACCGCCGGCCTGCGCCGCAGCCTGTTGCAGATCGTGCAGGGCACGGATTCGCATGTGGTGGTGCCGTTGCAGGGCAGCGGCACGTTCAGCGTCGAGGCCGCGGTGGCCACCGTCGTTCCCCGCGACGGCCATGTGCTGGTGCTCGACAACGGCGCGTATTGCAAACGCGCCGCCCGGCTGACGACGATGATGGGGCGGCGTTGCTCCGTGCTGGCCTTCGACGAGGCGCAAGCGGTGTCCGCCACGGCACTCGACGACAAGCTGCAGTCCGACGCCAGCATCAGCCACGTGGTGCTGATCCATTGTGAAACCGGCGCCGGCGTGCTCAACCCGCTGCAGGCGGTGGCGGAGGTCTGCGAGAAACACGGCAAGGGATTGATCGTCGACGCCATGAGTTCATTCGGCGCGCTGGAGATCGATGCGCGCAAGACCCGTTTCGATGCGCTGGTCGCGGCCAGCGGCAAATGCCTGGAAGGCGTGCCGGGCATGGGTTTCGTGTTCATCCGCAAGGCCGTCCTCGACGCCTGTGCCGGCAACAGCCAGTCGCTGGCCATGGACCTGCACGACCAATACGTCTACATGGAAAAGACGACGCAGTGGCGCTTCACGCCGCCGACCCATGTGGTGGTGGCACTGGCCGAGGCGGTCAAGCAGTTCGAGGAGGAAGGCGGGCAGCCGGCGCGGCTGGCGCGTTACACGGCCAACTACGAGGTGTTGGTGCAGGGCATGGCGGCGCTGGGCTTCAAGCCGTTCCTGGATCCGGCGGTGCAGGCGCCGATCATCGTGACCTTCCATGCGCCCGAGCATCCCGCCTACCAGTTCAAGGCCTTCTACGAGGCGGCCAAGCAGCACGGTTTCATCCTGTACCCGGGCAAGCTGACGCAGATCGAGACCTTTCGCGTCGGTTGCATCGGTGCCATCGGGCCAGACGAGATGCGCCAGGCGGTGCAGGCGGTGGGGCTGGCGATGCGGGAGATGGGGATTGATGCCGGTCGTCAAGCCAGCCACGCGATCGCTTGATCGTGCTGCGTATTGGAGCTAGTATGGCGCCAGGATCTGTTCTGGAGCCAATATGCCCAATATTTCAGTCAAGGACGTGCCTGAGCCATGGGCAGACGCGCTGCGCCAGCGGGCTGCGCGCAATCACCGGTCGCTGCAGGGTGAGTTGATGGCGATCATCGAACGCGCTGTGCTGGAGCAGACAACCGGCGCCGGTGCGCTGTCCGGTGCTACCCGCAACGAGCACGCTGCCATGAGCGGCGATCACCGCAGCACCGTGGTTGGCCTGGACAGGTTCGGCCATCCGATTGTTCGTCGCGGCTGGAAAACCGTGGAACAAGTGGCAGCCGAATTGCGCGCAAAGTACCCCGAGCCATTTGTCGATGGCCCACTGGGCGTCGACATCATTCGCCGGGACCGGGATTCCCGGTGAGCGGGTCGGCGACACGGTCTCTGTTCGTGGCAGAGCCACCCACCGCGTTCATTCTGCGTACACCGCTCGTTGTTGATTGCAGTACCTTGGCTGCATTGTTGTTTCGGGAACATTGGGTCGTCGAGGCGGAGCAGAACATCGCCAATCGATTGCTGCATGCACCCTATCTGCTGCAAGCTGAAATTGCCAACGTCGCGATCAAGAAGAGCCGCCAGGGAATGGGGCAGATCGTGCAAGACGGCATTGCACAACTCGAGGCCCTTGCCATTGAGCTGCATCGTGTGCAGGAGGCGGAGGTCATTGCGCTTGCGGACCGATATCGCCTGTCTGCCTATGACGCCTGCTACCTGTGGCTGGCCGCCGAACTCAAGGCTCCGCTGGCCACCTTCGACGAGAGGCTGGCAACCGCC
>JACKLK010000018.1 GCA_024236015.1 Rhodoferax sp. | reverse complement strand
GAGCCGTGGCGAACTTCCTGTGGGCCCAACCGCCGGGCACGGGTGATCGCGACCACGACCTGCGCGTCTGCTCCATGGCGCCGGTCCCTGCCTACGCGGCGCAATTCGAGGAGCGATTCGGGGTCAGGATCTTCACCGGCTACGGACTGAGCGACTATTGCCTGGCGGCATCCACGCGGCCTGACGACCCTCCCGAAAAACGATTCAGTTGCGGAAGGCCGCGCGACGGCGTCGAACTGCGCATCGTGGACGAGAACGACATCGATGTCGCCCCCGGCAGTCCGGGCGAGATCGTGCTTCGCATCCAACACGCCTGGGGCGCAGCTACCGGCTACTACAAGCTGCCGGAAGCCACGCTCGAATCGCGCCGCAACCTTCTCTTCCACACCGGCGACCGCGGGTATCTCGACAAGGACGGGTACCTCTACTTCCTGGACAGGAAGAAGGACTCGATCCGCAGGCGTGGCGAGAACATTTCGACGCAGGAGGTCGAATCGGTCGTCAATTCGCATCCGGACGTCGTGTCCTCGGCCGTCTACCCGCTACGCGCCGAAATGGAGGAGGACGAGGTCGCGGTTTCGGCCCTCCTGCGCCCGGGCAGCGCCCTCACGTGCGTCGATCTCATCCGCTACTGCGCAGACAACATGAGCTACTTCATGGTGCCGCGGTTCGTCGAGTTCGTGCACGAACTGCCGCTGACGCCCTCCGGCAAGGTGGAGAAGTACAAGCTGCGGGAGCGGGCCGAAAACAACCCTTCGCTGTGGGACCGGGAGGCCGAAGGGTTGACGGTGACGCGCAGGGGCCTCGAGCAAGTCCGGCGAGCGGCATCCGTTTGACCGGAGCACCCTCTCGCGCGAGGATCAGAACGGGTAGCTGGGCGGCGCATCCCGCACGGTGACCCACTGCCACTGGGTGAATTCGTCCCAGTTGGCGGGCCCGCCGACGCGGCTGCCGTTGCCCGACATGCCGCGGCCGCCGAACGGCGCATGGGGATCGCCCAGCACCGTCTGATCGTTGATGTGCAGCAACCCGGTGCGCAGTCGCTTCCCGATGGCCAGGGCGCGTCCGACGGAGCGCGACATGACCGCGGCAGCCAGGCCGTAGTCGGTCTGGTTGGCCAGCGCCACCGCCTCGTCATCGGTGGCGAAGGGCGTCACGGATGCCACGGGGCCGAACACCTCCTCGTCGAAGGCGCGCATGCCGGCGCGCACCCTGCCCAGCGCCGTCGGCTCGAAGAACAGGCCGTCGTGGGAGCCGCCGGCGTGCAGCACGGCGCCTGCCTCGACACTGTCCCGGACCGCGCTCAGTCGGTGGCGGCGATGTTGCCGGCCCGCACGATCGGGGTCCAGCCTTCGACGTCCTCGCGCAGGCGCTTGGCGAACTCCTCGCCGGTGCTCCCCACGACCGGCATGCCGTGCGTGTTCAGGTAGTGGGACAGCTGCGGGTCCTGCGCGGCTTTCTGCAGTTCCGCACTGAGCCGGGTGGCGATGGCCGGCGGCAGCTTGGCGGGGCCGAACACGCCCAGCCACGATGTCTTCGGTGAGAAGCCCGGCAGCGCCTCACGCTGCGTGGGTACGGCCGGCAGTTCCGAGTAACGCTTGTCGTCGACGACAGCCAGCATGCGCAGCCTGCCGGCCTTCACGTGTTCGAGGACCGTCGGCACCACCACGAACCCGACCTGGATCTGCCCGCCGATGAGGTCGTTCAGCGCGCCGGAGCCGCCCTTGTACGGCACGTGCACGATGTCGATCTTGGCGAACTGGCTCAGCATCTCGCCCACCAGGTGCTGCGCGGTCCCCGTGCCCGACGTGCCGTACGACAGCTTGCCGGGGTTCTGCTTCGCGTAGTCCACCAGCTCGCGCAGCGTCTTCGCGGGCACCGCCGGGTTGACGACGATGGCCAGCAGGTTGTTGGCGACGATGCTCAGCGGCGTGAAGTCCTTCATCGGGTCGTAAGGCACCTTGCGGTTCAGTGCGACCGGGAGCGTGTGCGTCGAGGGCACCGCGATGCCGATGGTGTAGCCGTCCGGCTCCGCCTTGGCGAGGGCCGCGGTGCCGATGATCCCGCTGGCGCCAGCCTTGTTGTCGACGACGACGGGCACGCCCATGTTCGTGCTCAGCTTCTGCCCCAGCGAGCGCGCCAGGATGTCGGTGGAGGCCCCCGGCGGATACGGAACGATCAGCCTGATCGGCTTGCTGGGGTACTTGTCCTGCGCGAATGCGAAGCCGGCGAGGCTCGCCAGGGCGATGGCAGCGAGGCTGCGGCGGGAAAGGTTCATCTTGCCTCCGGAATTGATCTTGGACATCATTCGCTATGCGAATTGCACATTCGCATAACAATCCGATTCTTCCGGAAGGCGGCAGCGGCGTCAAGGCCATGGCCGCTGGCCATGCGCGGCCGCCGGCGCGAATCTACTGGGGCTGCAGGCCGGCCGCCTTGATCACCTTGCCCCACTTCGCATGGTCGTTCCGGATGAAGGTCTTGAATTCGGCGGGCGTCATCGTCCAGGGCTCGTAGCCCATCTCGCGGATGGCGGCGCTCATCTCCGGCGACTGGACGACCTTCACCGCCTGCGCGTGCAGCCGCTCGGCCACCGCCGGCGGCAGCGCCGGCGGTGCGACCAATCCGAACCACAGGTCGCTGCCGGCGTCCTCGACGCCGGGGAACCCGGCTTCGCGCAGCGTCGGCACGTCGGGCAGCACGGAGCTGCGCCTCGAGCTCAGGATGGCCAACGCGCGCACGCGGCCGCCCTTGAGCTGCGGCACCACCGTCACGGGAATGTCGAACATGCACGCGACCGTTCCGGCGATCACGTCGTTCATCGCCGGACCGTTACCGCGGTAGGGGACATGCTTGAGCGGCATGCCCGTGAGTGCCTTCAGCAGTTCACCCGACAGGTGGTTGGTCGCGCCCAGGCCGCCCGAGGCGAAGTAAGCCTCGTTCGGATGCGACTTCGCCCACTGCACGAACTCCTGGACCGTGGTCGCCGGGATCCGGGAATTCACGATCAGAACGTTCGCGTACGAGACGATCGGCGTGAGGGGAAGAAGCTCCGTGAGCGGGTCGTAGGGACTCCTGGCCATCAGGTGCGGATTGATGGCCGTCGTCCCGGTATGCGCGAAGCCGAGCGTGTAGCCGTCGGGCGCGGACTTCACGGCCGCATCGATCCCGATCGCACCGCCGGCGCCGACCCGGTTGTCGACCACGACCGGCTGGCCCAGCGCCTCGCCGAGCTGCTTGGCGAATGCGCGCGCCAGCACGTCGCTCGGACCGCCGGCAGAGAAGGGCACGATGAGCCTGATCGGCTTCTGTGGCCAGGATTGCGCGTGGACTGCGGGAACGCCGAGCGCTGCCAGCGAACCGGCCAGCGTCAGTTGCCTTCGAGTGATCGTCATGCGGTGTCTCCTTGTTGCGCGATGGGGCCGTGCGGCGCTCAACCCCAGGGATCGTCCGGCATCGGCAGTCCGGCCAGGTCGGCGGGCGTGAGGGGCCGGTCCGCGGCGATGCCGTGCGCCTCGAGCATCAGCACGAGCTGGCGCGCGTGCTGGGCCGCATGCCAGGTGGTGCGCTCCAGCACTTCATGCATCGTCCGGCGGCCATAGTACGTCTCCACCCTGTGGGCCACCGCCGGGTCCGCGCAAGCCCACCAGCGGTCCAGGCGTGCGCTGACGTCCCGGCCGTAGGCTGCGATCTGTTCGCCACCCCAGTCTGCTGGGGCCTTCTGGGCGAACCCCTCGGGTCGCAGCGGATGCCCCTGCCCGGTCTCCAGGCCCATCTCCGCGACGCGGAAGATGTGGAACGCGGTATCGCCGAGCGTCCGGTTGCGGTCGCGGAAGGTCTCGCGCAGCGACGCCACCGGGAACTGCAGCGTGAAGCGGATCGCCGCGCCCAGCACCTTCTGGAGCCTGTCGAAGAGCACCGGGCCGGCAAGCGGCTCGCGCGCCTCCATCGGGACGCCGACGAACGAGGCCACGTCCTGGATCGACTGGCAAAGGGTGTAGGTGTCGCCGCTGGACACGATGGGCACGGACCGCGCGCCCAGCGCACGCAGCTCGGCCAGGCGCTCCGGATTCGCGGCGACGTTGACCGACTCGAAGTCGACGCCGCGCTTTTGCAGGAACTCCTTGGTGCGCACGCAGGACGAGCAGCCGGGCTGCCAGAAGAGCTTGAAGCGGTGGGCTGACGGGGAACGCGGGTCGGCCTGCATGCGGGCTCCTGTCGGTTCAGACCCGGCCGATGGCAGCGCCGAGCTCAGGCACCGCCGCGAACAGGTCGGCCTCGAGGCCGTAGTCGGCCACGCTGAAGATCGGCGCTTCCGGATCCTTGTTGATCGCCACGATCACCTTGGAATCCTTCATGCCGGCCAGGTGCTGGATGGCGCCCGAGATGCCCGCGGCGATGTACAGCTGCGGCGCGACGATCTTGCCGGTCTGGCCCACCTGCCAGTCGTTGGGCGCGTAGCCCGCATCGACGGCGGCGCGCGAGGCACCGAGCGCGGCGCCCAGCTTGTCGGCCAGCGGCGTCATCACTTCATTGAACTTCTCGGCGGAACCCAGCGCGCGGCCGCCGGAGACGATGACCTTGGCGGCCGTCAGCTCGGGGCGGTCGCTCTTGGCGATCTCCTGGCCGACGAAGCTGCTCTTGCCGCTGTCGCCGACGGCGTTGGCCGTCTCGACCGCGGCGCTGCCGCCGGTCGCGGCCGCCGAGTCGAAGCCGGTCGTGCGAACCGTGATCACCTTCTTCTCGTCGGCGCTCTGCACGATGGCGATGGCGTTGCCGGCGTAGATCGGGCGCTCGAAGGTGTCGGGCGCGTCCACCTTGGTGATGTCGCTGATCTGCGCGACGTCCAGCTTGGCGGCCACGCGCGGCGCGGTGTTCTTGCCGCTGGCGGTGGCCGGGAACAGGATGTGGCTGTAGTTGCCGGCGAGCGCCAGCACCTGCGCGGACAGGTTCTCCGCCAGGCCGTGGGCGAACTGCTCGCCGTCGGCGTGGATCACCTTGGAAACGCCCGCGATCTGCGCGGCGGCCTTGGCCGCTTCGCCGGCGTTGTGGCCGGCCACCAGCACGTGGACGTCGCCGCCGCAGGCAGCCGCCGCGGTGACGGTGTTGAGCGTGGCGCCCTTGATGGACGCGTTGTCGTGTTCGGCGATAACGAGAGCCGTCATGTTCAGATCACCTTCGCTTCGGTCTTGAGTTTCTGCACCAGGGTGGCCACGTCGGGCACCTTCACGCCGGCGCTGCGCTTGGGCGGCTCGGTCACTTTCAGCGTCTTCAGGCGCGGCTTGGCGTCCACGCCCAGGTCGGCGGGCGTCACCGTGTCCAGCTGCTTCTTCTTGGCCTTCATGATGTTGGGCAGCGTCACGTAGCGCGGCTCGTTCAGGCGCAGGTCGGTGGTGACCACCGCGGGCAGCGTGATGGAGATCGTCTCCAGGCCGCCGTCGACCTCGCGCGTCACCTTGGCCTTGCCGTCGGCGATCTCCACCTTGGAGGCGAACGTCGCCTGCGGCAGGTCGGCCAGGGCCGCCAGCATCTGGCCGGTCTGGTTGGCGTCGTCGTCGATCGCCTGCTTGCCCAGGATCACCAGGCCGGGCTGCTCCTTGTCGACCAGCGCCTTGAGCAGCTTGGCCACGGCCAGCGGCTGCAGCTCCTCGTCGGTCTGGACCAGGATGGCGCGATCGGCCCCGATGGCCATGGCGGTGCGCAGGGTCTCCTGGCACTGCTGCACGCCGCAGGACACGGCGATCACCTCGGTGGCCACGCCCTTCTCTTTCAGGCGGACCGCCTCCTCGACCGCGATCTCGTCGAACGGGTTCATGCTCATCTTGACGTTGGCGATGTCCACACCCGTGTTGTCCGACTTGACCCGGACTTTCACGTTGTAGTCGACCACCCGCTTGACCGGGACGAGAACCTTCATGCGTTTCCTTCGATAGGGATTGGATTTGCGATGCGGGAGGGCGCGCCGGCCGCGCCGCTGGCGTGCAGCTGGTCGATCTCCGCCTCCGAATAACCGAACTCGGCCAGGACTTCGCGCGTGTTCTCGCCGAGATCCGGCGCGTGGAGCCGGTTCTCCGGCACCGATTCGGACCATTCGGTGGGGATGGCCGTGATCTGCAGCTCACCCTGCGTCGGGTGGTCGACCTTGCGCACGAAGCCGGTGGCCCGCACATGCTCGTCCGCAAGGATGTCCTGGATCGCGTACATGCGGGCCGCCGGGATGTCGGCCTTGTCGAAGACCTCCAGCCAGTACGCGGTCGTCCGCGTCCCGATGACGTCGCTCAGGAAGCCGTACACGTGATCGATGTTCTCCAGGCGCTGGCTCTGGCTCTGGAAGCGCGCGTCGGTCTCGAAGATCTCGGGCTTGCCGATCACCGAGAAGAACGCGCGCCAGTGCTTGTCGTTGTAGACGAGGACGCAGATGTGGCCGTCGAGCGTGGCATAGGGCCTGCGGTCGTGCGCGAGGCTGCGCTGGTAGCCCGGCGGCCCCTTCGGCGGGCTGAATTGCGAGCCCGCGAGGTGTTCGCCCAGCATCACCGACAGCATGCCCTCGAACATCGGCACGTCCACCTTCTGGCCCTTGCCGGTGCGCTCGCGGTAGACGAGCGCGCTCGTGATCGCGGTGCACAGCTGCAGCCCCGCCATGCGGTCCACCAGCACCATGGGCGCGTAGCGGGGCCGGTCGGCGCCGGCTTCCTGCGACAGCCACGGAATGCCGCACATGCCCTGGATGAGGTCGTCGTAGGCGGGCTTGGCCGCGTACGGGCCCTTCTGGCTGAAGCCATAGGCGCCGGCATAGACCAGGCGCGGGTTGATCTCGTGCAGCCGCTCGTACCCCAGTCCCAGGCGGGCCATCGCCTGCGGCCGGATGTTGTACACCAGCACGTCCGCGTCCTTCGCCATGCGCAGCAGGACCGCCAGCGCGGCGGGATTCTTCAGGTCCAGCGCCACCGAGCGCTTGTTGCGTCCCAGCGCCAGGTAGAAGTGGCCCATGTCGGGCTTCTTCATCGGCCCGGACTTGCGCATGACGTCGCCGTCCGGCGGCTCGATCTTGATGACGTCGGCGCCGTAGTCGGCCAGCACGGAACTCGCATAAGGCCCCATCACGACCGACGTCAGGTCGATCACGCGGATGCCGCAGAGGGGACCGCTCATCGCCCGTCCCCTTCTCAGGCGCCGAACTCGCGCAGCATCTCGCGGGCGGTGATCAGCTGCAGGATCTGGCTCGTGCCCTCGTAGATGCGCAGCAGGCGCACGTCGCGGTAGAGCCGCTCGATCGGGTACTCCTTGATGTAGCCGTTGCCGCCGTGAATCTGCAGCATGCGGTCGGCGATGCGCCCGGCCGCCTCGGTCGCGAAGTACTTGCAGCATGCCGCTTCCTTCGTGATCTTCCTGCCGCTGTCCATGTCCCGGGCGGCGCGCTCGATCATCGCGCGCGCCGCCAGCGCCTCGGCCTGGCTGTCGGCCAGCATGGCCTGGATGAGCTGGAACTTGGCGATCGGCTGGCCGAACTGCTTGCGTTCGGTCGCATAGCGTAGCCCCTCGTCGATGAGTCGCTGGCAAAGCCCGCTGGCCACCGCCGCCATGTGCAGCCGCGCGTGGTCGAGCGATCGCATCGCGTTCTTGAAGCCGGTCCCCTCCGGGCCCAGCATCGCACTGGCCGGCACGCGCGCGTCCTCGAAGATGACGTCCGATTCGTGCGAGCCGGCGAAGCCCATCTTCTCGTACGGCTTCGACACCGACAGCCCGGGCGTGTCGCGGTCGACCAGGAACGCCGAGATGCCGTTCGCGCCCAGCTCCTTGGGACCGGTCCGTGCGAAGACGGTGAAGACCCCGGCGTGGATCGCGTTCGTGATGAAGCGCTTGGTGCCGTTGATGACCCAGTGGTCGCCGTCGCGGACCGCCCGGGTCTGCAGCGACGCGGCATCGGAGCCCGAGTCGGGCTCGGTCAGCGCGAAGGACGCCATCATCTCGCCGCTCGCGAGCCTGGGCAGGTACCTGAGCTTCTGCGCCTCGGTGCCGAAATTGATGATGCCGAGCGTGCCGACGCCGTTGGTGGTGCCGAAGAACGAGCGGAATGCCGGCTGCGCGTAGCAGATCTCGGTGACGAGGCTCGTTTCCTCGAAGGCGTTCAGCCCGAGGCCGCCGTATTCCTCCGGCACCGTCATGCCGAAGAGGCCGAGCTCGCGCAGGCCGCGAACGACGTGGGCCGGGATCTCCTGGGTCTGCTGCACCGCGACTTCCGCGGGGACGAGGACCTCGCGCGCGAAGCGGCGGCAAGCCTCGACGAGGAGAGCCAGGGTCTCCTCACGTTCCGTTTCCATGTTGTCTCCATTCGAGCCGGGTCACCCGGCGATCAGGGCGTTTGACTATAGGAAGTCCAGCCATAGCGGTCCAATACCGGATTCGCGGTCCGGTGATATCCTTTTCGTCGATGAATCTGAGACAGCTCCGGCACTTCCTGGCCGTCGCGGATGCGCTGAACTTCCGCAAGGCCGCCGAGGGCCTCCACATGGCGCAACCGCCGCTCTCGGTCTCCATCAAGCGCCTGGAGGAAGACCTCGGCACTCCCCTCTTCCTTCGCGAGCGGCGGGGCGTTCGGCTCACGCCGGCCGGCGCGGCCATGCTGGCGCATGCGCGCCAGGCGGTGTTCCACGCCGGCGAGGCTCGCAAGTCGGCCACGGAAGCGGCGGTGGGCGTCGGGGGCCTGCTGCGGATCGGCTTCATCGGATCGGCGACCTACACGCTTTTTCCCAGGGTGCTGCCGGCGTTCAGGGAGCGCTACCCCCGCGTGGTGCTCGAGCTGCGCGAGACCTCGACGCGGGACGCGCTGCGCGCCGTGGAGGCCGGCGAGCTCGACGTCGGCCTGGTGCGCTACCCGCTGATCGAATCGACCTCCGCGCACCTGCTGCCGGTGGAACACGACCAGCTGGTGGCGGCGCTGCCGCGCGGCAGCCCGCTGGCCGAACGCCGGCGGCTGGCCGTGCGGGACCTGGCGGAGCAGCCCTTCGTCATCTATGCGGCGCCGGCCGCCCTGAACCTGCGCGCGCAGGTGCTTTCCGTTTGCCAGGCCGCGGGCTTCGCGCCGCGCATCGTGCAGGAGGCCGTGCAGGTGCAGACCCTGCTCAGCCTCGTCGAAAGCGGCCTGGGAGTGGCACTGGTCCCGTCGGCCAGCCAGGCCCAGGCGTCGATGGGACTGGCCTTCAAGGCGTTCACCGGCGCGAACGAACGCCTCGACGTCGCGATCGCAGTGGCCACTCATGCGCAAACCGAATCCCCCGTGGCGAAGCGATTCCGCGAACTGCTGATCGAGGTGTCCGAGGGCACCACCCTGCCGGGACACCCGGCCATCACTCCGCCTTGACCGCGCCGCGGGTGAAGCCGATGAACTTCGGCGCGACCCGCGCCACCACGGGGCCGTAGGGGTCCCAGCCCAGGCACTTGCCGAACTGGTGCCCGGGCTGGCCCGCGTTCGGATCGGGCAGTCCGAGCTGCCTTTGCTGGTGTTTGCGGTAGTTCGGGATGGTCTGGAAGGCGACCGTGGCCATGGCGGCGAGCAGCTCGCGCAGGTGCGTGCATCCCTGCACGCCGCCCATCGCGGCATCGATGGTCTTGCGCCAGCCCGGCCCGATGGTGGCGCCCACCAGGCCGGCAACCGGCGCGGCGGCGGCCGGGCATTCGGGAAAGGGCGTGCCCGGCATCGCGGACACCGCGGCATGGACCTTCATCGCATCGTCCAGCGTCAGCCGCACCTGCATGCGGTGGACGGCCTCGCCGACCGGAACGTGCCGGCCGTCCAGGTTCGTCATGGGATAGTCCTTGGTGTCCGTGATCTCGGATTCGATGTCCCACAGGCCATCGGCCCACAGGTAGCCCCGGCTCACCACGTGGCGCGTGTGGACCGGCTCGCGCGGGACGGCCTCGTGATCCGGCAGGAATCCCGGCTGCGGTTCCATCTCAGTCGGGCGCGCGCTGGGTCGCCCCCAGCCGCACCTTCCCCGCCTGGTCCAGCAGCGCGGCCGCCACGCGCCGCCGGTGCTCCCGCACCGACCCGCAGCGCAGGCTGTACGCGGCGATCCGCCGGTACCACAGCTGCAGGTCGCACTCCATCATGAAGCCGAGGCCACCGTGGATCTGCTGGGCCGAGCGCGCGACGAAGATGCAGCGGTCGCTGGCGAAGGCCTTGGCCTGCGAGACCTCGATCGAGGCGGGCAGGCCCTGGTCCAGGCGCCACAGCGCCTCGCGCGACAGCAGTTCCGCGCCGTCGACCGCGATCAGCATGTCGGCCGCCATGTGCTGGATCGCCTGGAAGGCTCCGATCGGCTGGCCGAAGGCCTCGCGCTGCTTCGCGTACTCGACGGCGAATTCCATGTCGCGGCGGGCTGCACCGGCCAGTTGCGAGGTCATCAGCGCCGCGGCCAGGTCGCACAGGTCGCCCGCCAGCCGCCGGGCCGCGTCGCCGTCCGCCACGATGTCGGCTTCGGCGACGAAGACGTTGTCGAAGCGCACCGTGGCTTGGGAGTCCTTGGCCGTGGTCACGAGGTCGGTGCACCGCACGCCCGGCGCCGCCGGGTCCACCAGCGCCGCCGCCACGCCCCCGTCCGGGTCGCGGTATAGCGCCAGGCACCGGTGCGCGATGCGGAAGTTGTCGACGAAGGAGCGCACGCCGTTCAGCACGACGCCCTTGCCTTCGCGGTTGCCGTCGAGGCCCGTCCCTTCAAACGACCACGCGCCGTCCGCGCCTTGCACGGCGAACGTCAGGATGACCTGCGCCGAGGCCACCTGGGCCAGGAGGCCGGAGAAACGCTCGCTGTCATGGCGCGCCAGCGCGAGCGCCGCCGCCATGGTGCTGTGCAGCGGCGCCGGCGCGGCGTGGCGCCCGGCTTCCTCCAGCAGGAGGCCGGCGTAGGTCAGCGGCAGCGCCTGGCCGCCGCAGCTTTCCGGCAGGCTCACGCCGAGCCAGCCCAGTTCGCCCACCTTGCGCCAGAGTTCCGGCGAGTACTTGCGCGGATCCTCTTCCGCGGCGCGCACCGTCGCCGGCGTCGATTCGGCCGCGAAGAATCCGCGCGCCGTTTCCTGGATGAGTCGTTCCTGGTCGTCGAGTAGCAGGTCCACGGGTGATGCTCTTGTGTCGGGGGTGGTGTTACTTGCGCGGCTTGGGCAGGTCCAGGCCCTTGCGCGCGATCTGGTCGCGCATCACCTGGACGCTGCCGTGGTTCACGGTGGACTGGAAGGCGGACAGCAGGTTGTGCGCATACAGGCCGTCCTGGACGTTGCCCGGTGAGCCGTTCAGCAGCTGCGCATGCGGCCCGAGCAGCTGCGCGATCGCCTCCGTCGTCCGCACGCCGTGCTCGGGCGCGAAGACCTTCTCCGCCGCGCCCTCGTAGGTGAAGCCTTCGCCGCGCTGCTCGATGCTCATGCTGCGCATCGTCATGAGCCGGCACAGCTGCGCCTCGATCCAGAGCTCGGCGACCTTGTCGCGCACGGCCTCGTCGTCCCGCAGGTCCGCCGCGCGCGGATCGTCCGACTTCAGCCAGTTGGCGAAATCCTCGTCGCGCTTGATCGAGATGAGGTAGCGCCAGGCGCCCACCCGGTCCAGGTTCAGGCCGCGCTGCGACACCGCCCAGCCGTCGCCTTCCTGGCCGAGGAGGCACGACACGGGGACCTTCACGTCGTCGAAGAAGACCTCGTTGGTCCGCTCCTCGCCGTAGGTCGTGCCGGGCGGGCCGCCGGGGTTGTTCTGGATCGTGTACATCGGCCGGATCGTGATGCCCGGCGTGTCCATCGGCACCAGCAGGATCGACAGGCCGGCGTGGCGCCTCGACTCCGGGTCGGTGCGCACCAGCAGGAAGACATGAGTGGCCACCTGCGCGTTGGTCGTGAAGACCTTCTGCCCGTTGACCACGTAGTGCGCGTCGGCGCCGGTGCCCACGCGCGTGGCGCGGCAGCGCACGCCCGCGAGGTCGGTGCCGCATTGCGGCTCGCTGTAGCCTTGGCAGAAGATGATCTCGCGCCGGATGGCGCGGGGCACGTAGTACTGCTTCTGCTCCTCTGTGCCCGAGGCGAGCACGGCCGGCGTCCCGGTGCCGCCGCCACCGATCACCACCTGCGCCGCGCGGTAGAACTCCTCCTCGACGAGGAACTGCGTGATGCGGCTGCCGCCCTGGCCGCCGTAGGCCTTGGGCCAGGCGATGGCGTTCCAGCCACGGTCGGCGATCTTCTCGAAGATGCCCTTGGCGCGCGGACCGAAGCCGCGTCCGCGCTTGCCGCCGGCGAGGTCGGCGAGCACCTCCGGCGTCAGGTTGTCCTTGATGAAGGCCTGCACCTGCGAGCGCAGGGCTTCCTCTTCCTGGGTGAACTCGAAATCCATGCGATGTCCAGAGAGTGGCCGCGCGGTCAGCGGCCGATGCGCGCTTCGATGAGGAAGGGCCCCTTGCGCGAGACGCCGTGCTTCATGAGGCGCACCAGCTCCTCGGACGTGGTCGCCGCGGCGGCCTCCACGCCCATGCCTTCGGCCAGCTTGACCCAGCTGATGTCGGGGTCGACGATGGACAGCATGCGCTCGGCACGCTCGCCCCAGGTGTGGGCGCCCACCGCCTGGAGCTCGCCCTTGAGGACCTGGTAGCCGCGGTTGGCGAACACGATGGTCAGCACGTCCAGCCGCTCCCGCGCCTGGGTCCACAGGCCCTGGATCGTGTACAGCGAGCTGCCGTCGCCCTCGAGGTTGATGACCTTGCGGTCCGGGCAGGCGATCGCGGCGCCGGTGGACATGGGGATGCCGCAGCCGAGCGCACCGCCGGTCAGCTGCAGGTAGTCGTGGGCCGGCGCCGCGCGCGAGAACGGAAAGAACATGCGCCCGGCGGTGATCGACTCGTCCGCGACGATGGCGTCGTGCGGCATCGTCGCCGCCACCGCGCGCAGCACGGCCTCGGCCGTCAGCGGGCCTTCGGGCGGCGCCACGTCGACGGCGGCGACGACGACCGGCTTCTCCTGCAGCGCGCCGACCCGGACGGCGAGTTCCCGCAGGGTCTGGTGCAGGTCGTCGCCCGGGCGCGCCAGGTGGATCAGCTCCGTGCCCTTGCCGACCAGGAAGTCCGGCTTGCCGGGGTAGCCGAACATCGCTGCAGGAGCTTTCGCGCCGACGAGGATGACGTGGCGCGCGTCCTTGAACGTCGCCACGCCCGCATCGACGGGCGCCGGCACGCGCTCGATCGCCACCCGGCCCACGCCGCGCTGCAGCCGCCCGACTCCGTAGGGCGCGACGAGGGCGGCGCCGGTGCGCTGCGCGATCCGGCTCGCCAGCGCCAGCGATTCCTCGCGCAGCGCGCGGCCGGCCAGCACCAGCATCACCCGCTCGCCCGACTTGAGCGCGCGGATCGCGGCTTCGAAGCGGGCATCGTCGGGCATGGTGGGCGCGGGAGGCTCGAAGTCGAGCGCGCCCGAAGGACGCGCCTCGGTCCAGGCCGTGTCTGCCGGCAGGATGAGGGTGGCGATCCGGCCGGGCAGCTGCCGCGCCTCGCGGATCGCCTGCGCCGCATCGGCGGCGATGTCGTCCGCGGAGGTGGAGGTCTTCACCCAGTCGGACATCGTGCGCGCCACGCCCTCGATGTCGCCGGTCAGCGCCGAATCCGTCACCTTGTGGCCCTGGCGGTGCTCGCCCACGATGTTGACCAGGGGCACCTGGGCGCGCTTGGCGTTGTGCAGGTTGGCCAGGCCGTTGCCCAGGCCCGGCGCCAGGTGCAGAAGGGTCGACGCGGGCCGGTCGGTCATCCGGGCATAGCCGTCGGCGGCGCCGGTCACCACGCCCTCGAACAGCCCGAGCACGCAGCGCATGCCGGGGATGCGGTCCAGCGCCGCCACGAACTGCATCTCCGAAGTGCCGGGGTTGGCGAAGCAGACGTCCACCTTGCCGGCCAGCAGCGTGCGCACCAGCGATTCCGCGCCGTTCATCTTCTCCATTGACGTCTCCTGCGTTGAGCTCAATTCTCTGTGCGAATTAACGATTCGCATGATCGTCATCATAGGCAGCGGCGGGACAGGCGTCAACACGAGGCCGCACCGATTTGACAGCGCGGAGGAAAGCTCCCTATCATTTACGAATTACTAATTTGCACAGCAAATCAGGAGTTCGACAACGATGCTCGTTACGGATGAGGTTCGCGCCTACATCGGCGTCTCGACCGAGGCTGAATTCGCCTGCGATCCGGTCGAAAGCGGCGCCGTGCGCCGTTTCGCGCAGGCCATCATGGACGAGGACCCGGCCTACCAGGACCAGGAGAACGACGCCAACCGCCGCTTCGGCGGGCCGGTGGCGCCTCCGCTCTTCGTCAACCACATCATCCGGCGCCCGCTGGGCACCGAGGACCCGATCCAGGCGAATGCCCACAACCCCGAGTTCGACGGCATCCTGCCGGTCGCCGGCCTGCCGCCCATCAAGCCGCTCGCGCACCTGGCTTCGCTGAACGGCGGCTCCGAGTTCGAGCTGTTCCGGTACGCGCGCCACGGCGAGCGCGTCCGCGTCAAGCTGAGCTACGCCGACATCACCGAGAAGCAGACCAGCAAGGGCCCGATGGTGCTGGTCGTGCGCCAGTACGAGTTCCGCAACGGCGACGGCGAGCTGCTGATGCGATCGCGGATGACCGCCATCCGGAGATAAGCCATGACACGCCAGACCTGTTTCGAAGACGTCTCGCAAGGGATGGAACTTCCCTTCCTCGAGAAGGGCCCACTGGGTCCGATCCACCTGTTCCGCTGGTCCGCCGCCATGGAGAACTGGCATCGCATCCACTACGACCGCCAGTTCGCCGTCGAACACGACAAGCTGCAGGACCTTCTCATCAATGGTTCCCTGAAGCAGCAGTTCCTCGTCCAGCTGGTCAAGGACTGGGCCGGCCGCGACGGCTGGGTCTGGAAGGTCGGCTTCCAGTTCCGCGCCATGAACTACGTGGGCCAGACGCTGAAGGTCTGGGGCAAGGTCAAGTCGATGCAGCGCCTGCCCGACTACGGCCTGGTGGTCGTGGAGCTCGGCATCCTCGATGGCGACGGCAAGGAAAGCACGCCCGGCGAAGCCACCGTCGCCCTCCCCTACCGCGACGGCTGGCCGGTGCCGTACCCGTTCACGCCGCCGGTGCCCGCCGTGGCGCCGGCCTGACCCCTTTCAAGACCAGGAGAAACCCATGTCCAATATCCCCACCAAGGTCCAGATCAACGAGGAGGGCCCGCGAGAAGGCTTCCAGTTCGAGAAGGGTGTGATCCCGACCGAACGCAAGATCGAGCTGATCGACAGCTTGTCCGAGACCGGCCTCAACCGCATCCAGATCGTCTCGTTCGTGAATCCGAAGGCGGTCCCGGGCATGGCCGACGCCGAACAGGTGGTGGCCGGCTTCAACAAGAAGCCCGGTATCAGTTATGTCGGCCTGTGGCTGAACGACAAGGGCCTGCAGCGCGCGATCGAGACGCAGCGGCTCGAGGTCAAGGGTTCGGTGTCCCTGTGCGCCTCGGAACCCTTCCTGATGCGCAACCAGAAGCGCACGATGGAGGAGAACATCCCGCTGCAGCACCAGACGATGGAGATGTTCAAGGCGCACGGCGTGGACGTGAAGCGCGGCGCCGTGATGGCCGCCTTCGGCTGCAACTTCGCCGGCGACATCCCGGTGGAGACCGTGCTCGAGGTGGTGCGGCAGGCCAAGGAGATCGCGGCCGCGCACGGGTTCAACCTGCAGGAGATGATGCTGGCCGACACGATGGCCTGGGCCACGCCGGCGTCGATCAAGCGCGTCGTGGGGGCGGTGCAGGACAAGCACCCCGAGTTGTCCATCACGCTGCACCTGCACGACACCCGCGGCATGGGCATCGCCAACGCCTATGCCGGCCTGGAGATGGGCGTGAAGACCTTCGACGCAGCCGTGGCCGGCCTCGGCGGCTGCCCGTTCGCCGGGCACCGGGGAGCGGCGGGCAACGTCTGCACCGAGGACCTCGTGTTCATGTGCGACGAGATGGGCATCGAGACAGGCGTGAACCTCGAGGCGCTGCTCGACTCGGCGCGGCTGGCCGAGGACATCGTGGGCCACCCGCTTCCCGGCTCGGTGATGCGCGGCGGCAGCCTGCGCGGCCTGCGCAACAAGATCCGGGAAGCCCAGACCGCATGACGCAGAAC
Organism: Rhodoferax sp.; assembly: GCA_024236015.1. Lineage (GTDB taxonomy): Bacteria > Pseudomonadota > Gammaproteobacteria > Burkholderiales > Burkholderiaceae_C > CAISIP01. Next base: position 36,223 of record JACKLK010000018.1, on the reverse strand, counting down.
GACTCCATGACCAATCACAAGACATTCCAGGGAGAGGGGCCGCTGAAGGGCCTGCGCGTCGTCGAGCTCGGCATGCTGTTCGCCGGGCCGCTGGTCGCCACCAACCTCGCCGACCTCGGCGCCGAGGTCATCAAGATCGAGCATCCCAAGGGCGACGTCGTGCGCGGCCTGGGCCAGGGAAAGACCAGCCTCTGGTGGAGCGTCGTCGCCCGCAACAAGAAGCTGGTCGCGGTGGACGTGAAGAAGCCGGAAGGCGCGGACGTCATCCGCAAGCTGCTGGAGAAGGCCGACGTCTTCATCGAGAACTTCCGCCCCGGCCGCGTCAAGGAGTGGGGCCTCGACTACGACAGCCTGCGCAAGACCAACCCCGGCCTCGTGGTGCTGCACGTCAGCGGCTACGGCCAGACCGGCCCGTACAGCGCGCGGCCCGGCGTGGGCACGCTCGCCGAAGCCTTCAGTGGCTACGCCCACGTCACGGGCGAAGCCGACGGACCGCCGACGCTGCCCTCCTATCCCCTGGCCGACGGCGTTGCGGCGCTCACCGCCACCTACGCGGTGCTGGCGGCGCTGTGGGCCCGCGAACGCAATGGCGGGATCGGCGACGAGATCGACATCAGCCTGTACGAACCGCTCCTCAGCATGACCGGCCCGATGCTGATCAACTACACCAAGGGCGGCGTCATCGCCAGGCGCGAAGGCAATCGTGCCCGCTGGTCGACCCCGCGCAACACGTACCGCACCAAGGACGACCGCTGGATCGCGGTGTCGAGCGCCGCGGATTCGCCGGCCATGCGCCTCTTCCGGGCCATCGGCCGCGAGGACCTGGCCGACAACCCGGACTGGGCGACCAACCGCGAGCGCCTCAAACGGGTCGACGAATGCGACGGGATGATCGCCGACTGGATGCTCAAGCACACGCAGGCGGAGGTGATGGAACGGCTCAGCAGGTTCGACGTGCTGGCGGCGCCGGTCAACGACGTCGAGACGATCGTCAAGGACCGCCACGTGCAGGAGCGCGGCACGGTCGTTTCCATCCCGGATCCAGTGCTAGGGGACACGCCGGTCCAGGAGGTCGTCCCGCGCTTTCGCAATGCGCCGGGCCGGATCAACTGGCTGGGCAAGCACGAGGTCGGCACCGAGACGCGGGACTTCCTGGAGGAAGCCGGCTTCGCGCACGACGACATCATGGCGCTGCACCAGCGCGGGATCGTCAAGGCCGCGTGAGATGCGATCACATGCTCGGCCATTGACTAAAATTGGCCGCATGGCAACCCACACCCCGCAACAAGCGGGCCGCGCGCGTGCGCGCAAGCCGGCGACCGACCGGCAGTTCGTCACGGCGGTCGGCCGGGGACTGGCGGTACTGCGGTACTGCGGTGCTTCGATGCGCAGCACGTGCAGCTCGGCACGACCGAGATCGCGCAGATGACGCGCATGCCGCAACCCACCGTCTGGCGGCTTTGCTACACGCTCCAGCAGCTGGGTTACCTGGTGCAGTCGCCGGACAACCCCGACAAGCTGCGCATCGGCATGGCGGTGCTGGGCCTGGGGCAGTCCTCGCTGCGGTCGCCCGAGATCAGCGAGATGGCCCTGCCGGAGATGACCCGCATCGCCAAGCTGAGCGGCGCCGCGGTTTCGCTCGCGGTGCATGACCAGAACGACATGCTCATCATCCAGCGCGCGCAGGGGGACGGTCCGCTGCTGATGAACCTCACGATCGGCTCCCGCCTGCCGCTGGCCACCTCGTCGGCCGGCTGGGCCTACATCGCCGCGCTGCCCGCGGACGAGAAGGACGAGACGATGACCAGGCTCCAGCCGCTCCATGCCGGCAAGTGGTCCGGCCTGCGTGCCGCCATCGAGTCCGCGTCCGCCGGTTACCTCTCACACGGCTTCGTCCTGAACGAAGGCGTTTACCACCCGAACGTCAATGCCGTGGCCGCGGCCGCCGTGGACCGCTCGGGGATGCCGCAGTACGTGGTGAACTGCGGCGGTCCCGACCTCAAGCCGAAGATGCTGCGCAACGAAATCGGCCCGGCCGTGGCCGGTCTCGCGCGCAAGATCACGCTCGCGCTCGCGGGACGCTCGATCTAGGCAGCCGTCGCTGTCCGCCATTCGCCCTCTTCTCGATTCGAAATGCGAGTTAACGATTCACTTTCTGGCGGTGGCCTCACGCGATCCGTCGCGGAATTCCTGTCGGCGTTCGATCGCCAGGAGGTTCCGCGCGCGGCGCTCGACATGGCGCGCAGCGCGTTCATCGATCTGGTGGGCGTGATGCTCGCGGCCCGCGACGAGCCGGTCGTCGGCAAGCTCACCGCCCATACGGCCGACGCCGCCGGGCCCTGCTCCCTGCTGCTGCGCAAGGGGATGCAGCGCTCGGCCTCGGCCGCTGCACTCGTCAACGGCACGGCGGCCCATGCCCTCGACTACGACGACGTGCAGTTCAACGCGCATCCCAGTACCGTGCTGGTGCCCGCCCTGCTGGCCGCCGCGGAACGGTCCGCGGCGCCGGGAGAGCGCGTGCTGCGCGCCTATGTCGCGGGCTACGAGGTGTGGGGGGAACTCCACCGGCGCGAGCCGATGCCCTACCACGACAAGGGCTGGCACCCGACTTCGGTCCTGGGTACGGCTGCGGCCGCCGCGGCCGTGGCGTACCTGCGCGGACTCGATGCGGCCACGACGCAGGCCGCGCTTTCGCTGGCGGGTAGCTTCACCGGCGGCGTGGTCGCCAACTTCGGCGCGATGTCCAAGTCGATCCATGCCGGCCGCGCGGCCTCCTCGGCCATCACCACCGTGGACATGGCCCAGGAAGGCATCACGGCCGGCGACGACGGCCTGGGCGGGATGCTGGCCGCGCTGTCGCCCAGCGCCGCGGTGGACCTCGCCGGCGCTCCCGTCCTCGGGCGGCAGTGGTTCTTCCTCGACAAGCCCCTGATGTTCAAGAAGTACCCGGTGTGCTTCGCGACGCACCGCCCGCTCGACGCCCTGCTGGAGCTGGCGGCCACCCACGGCATCACGGCGGCTGACGTGGAAGCCGTCGAGGTCGAGATCCGCGCGACCCAGGCCCGGTTGCTGCGCTTCGACCGGCCGCGCACCGGGCTCGAGGCGAAATTCAGCATGCACTTCGGCGCCGCCTGCGCGCTGCTGCGCGGCCGCGTGGCGCTGGCGGACCTCGACGACGCCTTCGTGGCATCGGCCGAAACGCAGGCGCTCATGCAGAAAGTGCGGCTGGTGGAGCGTGGCGCGCAGCCTGGCGGCGGCCCCGCCATGGCCGATCGGGTCGTCATTCGCCTGCGCGACGGCAGGACCCTGGACAGCGGCGAGATCGCCGCCGCGACGCCCCATCGCCGGTTGCGCGAGAAGTTCCTCGACTGCTGCCAGGCCGGCGGGCGCGCCGACGGCGAGCGCCTGCTCGGATTGCTCGAACAGCTGCACGAGATCGACGACCTGCGCCAGCTGGCGGCAGGCGCTTCACCTGACTGGAGATGAAAGCATGAGCAAGAAAGTGTCCACTCGATGGATCGAGGTCGATGCCGGCGAGGGCCAGCGCTATGACGCCTACCTCGCCCTCCCGCCCGCCGGCAAGGGACCGGGGATTGTCCTGTTCCAGGAGATCTTCGGGGTCAACAGCCACATCCAGGGCGTCGCCGAGCAATATGCCCAGGACGGGTTCGTCGTGCTGGCCCCGGACCTGTTCTGGCGCCAGCAGCGCCGCGTCGAGCTGGGCTACGACGATGCCGAGCGCCAGCGCGCGATCACCCTGATGAAGGGCCTCAAGCCCGAGGAACTGCAAAGCGACATCCGGACCTGCGTCGCGGCGCTTCGCGCACGCCCGGAGACCGCAAGCTTCAAGTCCGGCGCGCTGGGCTTCTGCCTGGGCGGGCGGCTCGCCTACACCGCCGCGGCGATCGCCGGCATCGACGCCGCGGTTGCCTACTACGGCGGCGGCATCCAGGACCAGCTCGCGCTCGCGCCGAAGCTGCAATGCCCCATCCAGTTCCACTACGCGTCCAGGGACGAATCGATCCCGGCCGCGGCGGTGGAGAAGGTCCGCGAGGCGGTGGCGGGCAAGGACGCGGAGATCTTCGTGTACGAGGGCTCCACCCACGGGTTCAACTGCTGGGACCGCGGGTCCTACAACCCGGCGAGCGCGGCGCTGGCGCACGGGCGGAGCACTGCGTTCCTGGCGCAGCACTTGTTCTGATCGCTACGGCAGGTCAGCCCGGAACGTCCAGGTAATGCCGGCCCTCCGTCGTGTCGCACAAGGTGGTGCGCAGCTCAACCGGCCTGGCGTCGAGTTCGAAGGCAACGCGTTCCACTTCGAGCAGCGGATGCCCGGCGCGAAGGCCCATTTCCTTCGCATCGTCGGCAGTCGCCGACACCGCGCGCAGGCGCGACTCCACGCCGACGATGCGGACACCGTATTCCTGCTCGTAGAAGTCGTAGAGGAGCACCGGACGCTGCGTGCCCAGCCGCGCCTTGAAGTCCGCGAAGCGGGAACCGGGCAGGCAGATCGACTCCAGCATCACCGCGCCATCCGCGAAGGTCCGGGTGCGCCGCAGCTCGACGACCTTCTCGTCCCTGGCCAGGCCGAGCCGCAGGCGCTCGTTGGCGCCGGCGGCACGGGTGCGGATGCCCAGTACCCGGTCGAAGTTCGGCAACTGCTTGACCCCCGATGCATCGACGATGCGGAACAGCCGCATCGCCGCCTGGGTGTCATAGGCCGCGACGAAGAGACCCTTGCCCTGGACGCGCTCGACGATCTTGCGCGCGACGAGCTCGTCGATGGCCTTGCGCAAGGTGCCGAGCGCGACGCCGAAATGCCTGGCGAGCTGCCCTTCGGGCGGCAGGGGCGCCCCGCCCTTGAAGCCGCCGTCCAGGATCATCCTGACGAGCTGCTCGCGGATCCAGAGGTACCTCGGGCCGTGCTCCCGCACCGCCAGGGGGTTGCTGCTCATTGCGGAAGCTTGCGCGGCGCGCGCTGGTGCCGGTCGAGCGATTTCCAGCCCAGCGCGTCGTCCGCGATCAGCACACGCTGCAGATTCGCCGAACCTTCGCCGGTTTGCCACAGCTTGGCGTAGTTGAGGTAGATCGAGATCGGCAGTTCATCCGAGAACGCATAGCCGCCGAAGATCTCCGAGGCCGATTGCGCCGCGCGATTGGCGGCCTCGCCCGCGAAGAACTTCGCGATCGAACTGTCGCGCGTGCTGACCTGTCCCGCATCGAACTTGCGCGCGGTGCCGTAGACGAGCTCCTGCGCGGCGGCGACGTCGCAGACCATCTCGGCGATCATCTTCTTGATCATCTGGAAGTTGCCGATCTTCTGGCCGAAGGCGGTGCGAAGGTCGGCGTACTCCACCGAGGCATCCAGACAGGCCCGCGCCAGGCCCAGCGAGCGCGCGGCGATCACCACCCGGCCGTAGTCCATCGCGCTCATGGCGATGCGAAAGCCCTCGCCCTCCTCACCGAGCATCTGGCCGGCCGGGACGCGCATGTCGGTGAAATGGAGTTCGTTGGTGGTCATGAGGCTGCCGAGCACGGAGCACTTGATCCGCCGCGTCTGGAATCCGGGCGTGTTTCGCTCGACGAGGAAGGCCGAGACGCCCTTGTGCCCCGCCGCGGGGTCCGTCTTGCAGTACACGATGCCGACGTCGGCCACGTCCGCATTCGTGATCCACATTTTAGAGCCGTTGAGCACATAGTCCCCGCCGTCCCGCACGGCGCGGGTGCGCATCGCGCCGACGAAGTCGCTTCCGCCGTCGGGCTCCGTCATGGCGTTGAAGCCGATCTTTCTGCCAGAGATCAGCCCCGGCACGTAGCGCTCGACCTGGGCCGCGGCGCCCCACTGCAGGATGGTCAGCGGCACCGTCGCACCTTGCATGTTCATGCCGGCGCTCAGGGGCGGATACGCGTACGCCAGCTCCTCGGCGCAGACCGCCATGGCTTCGATGCCCATCGCGGATCCCCCGAGCGATTCCGGGAACGCGCATCCAAAGGCGCCGAGCTCGCCGATGCGGCGGTACATCTCCTTCGGCAGGGTTCCCGCGGCTTCGAGCGCGCGGACGTTGGGCCGAATCTCGGACCGCCCGAACTCCCGCAGCACCTCGCGCAGGGCCCGGATGTCTTCCGCGCTGGCGGTAGCGAAGGTTCTCTGGCCGGTTTCGACGCTCATCACGCTATTCCGGCTGGATGCCGGCGGCGTCGATGCGCTTGCCCCAGCGCGTCACCTCGCCGGCGACGAACTTCTTGAACTCCTCCGTCGGCATGAAGGCCGGCGTGATGGCGGCATCGATCAGGCGCTTGCTCAGTTCAGGCTTGTCGAGCGCTGCCTTGGCATGGTCAGCGATCCACTTGACCGTCGCGGGCGGCGTGCCCGCCGGGGCCGACAGGCCGACCCAGCCGATGAACTCGAATGCGGGCACGCCGGATTCCGCCATCGTGGGGACGTTGGGCAGCAGCGGCGCCCGTTTGGGCGCGGCCACCGCCAACGGCTTGAGCTTGCCGGCCGCGATCATCGGCGCGGAAACGTTCACATCCACCAGCATGTAGTCGACGCGGCCGCCGGCCACGTCGGTCAGCGCGAGCGGCTGGCCCTTGTAGGCGACGCCAAGCGCGTCGATACCGGCAAGCTTGTTGAACTCGGCGACCCCGGCCAGGGAGGACGCCGTGCCGTACGCGAACGACAGCTTTCCGGGCGCCTTCCTGGCGGCGGCGATCAGGTCGTTGAGGGAGTTGTACTTGGCCGGGTCGGCCACGATCAGCCACTCGAACACGGCCAGGCGGGCGACGTGCTCGAAATCCTTGTTCGCGTCGTACGGCACCTTCTTCAGCAGGTGCGGCACCTGCGCATGGGTGGACACCGAGCTCATGTGGAGCGTGTAGCCGTCCGCCGGGGAACGCCCGACCAGTTCGGCCGCGATGGTGCCGAGCGCGCCCGGCCGGTTCTCGACCACGATGGAGGTGCCCGTGTCCTTCTGGACCTGCTCGCCGAGCATGCGCGCGAGCGCGTCGCTCGAGCTTCCGGCCGGGGTGGGCATGACGATCCTGATCGGCTTGGACGGGAAACCCTGCGCGCCGGCGGGCAGGGCCAGCATCGCGCCGGCCGCGGCGAGTGCCATGAGGATTTTCTTCACGGGATGTCTCCTGGGTGAGTGAGAAAGGGAACTCGGAGGACGCTACTCGAGCGTGCGCCCGGCCAGTTCGGCGTCGATGAACACGTTGGGCTTGAGAAAGAACGAGAGGACCAGGGCGCCGCGGGGCGAGCGCGCCACGTGCCGGTTGCCACGCGGCCGCCACACATAGTTGCCCGCCGTGACTTCCCCTTCGGCATCGACGATGCTGCCCTCGAGCACGTAGGTCTGCTCCACCTCGACGTGCTCGTGCAGCGCCAGTTCGGTTCCGGGGGCCCAGCGAAAAAGCGCAGTCAGCAGGCCGGTGTCCTTGTCCTGCAGCAGGATCTTCATGTCGATGCCGGGCGTGGGCGTCGGCTTCCACGGCAGCTCGTCGACGTTCACGTAGCGCGAGTCCAGCGGACTGTGCCGGCTGTCGTCGTACATCGGTGTGGTCAGGGGCATGCGGGGCTCCTCGGGTCAGTGTTCAGGGTTGGGGCACGGCGCGGGCGGCCGAACCGGTCACGGCTTCGATCCCGGCTTCGTCATAACCCAGCTCGCGAAGGACCTCCTCCGTGTGCTGGCCCATGATCGGCGCCGGCCGGCGCGTGCCCAGCTCCACGCCTTTCCACTGGATGGGCATGCGGATGTCGCGCATCGGGCCTACCGTGGGATGCCGCACCTCGGGGAACATGTCCACCGCCTTCAGGTGCGGGTCGGCCACCACGTCCTGGAGCGACACCACGCGGGAGCAAGGGATGTCGAGGCTGGAAAGCAGTTCGAGCCACTCGCCCGAACCGCGCTGGCGGAACTGCTCGCTCAGGAACCGGTAGACCTCGGGGTAGTGCTTTGCCCGGGAGGGCGCATTGGCGAAGCGCTGGTCGGTTTCCCGCAGGTTGGCGTGTCCGATGGCCGGGAGGAAGGCCTGCCAGTGCTTCTCGCTGTAGATGGCCGTACTGATGTAGCCGTCGGCGGTCTTGAAGGGCTGCCGGTCGCGCGAAAGGATGCGCGAGTAGCCCATGGGCCCGGCCTCGGGGACGAAGCTCGCCCCCATCAGGTGGTCTCCCATGACGGTGGCCACCATGGTCTCGAACATCGGCACCTCGACGTGCTGGCTGTCACCGGTGCGATCGCGCATGATCAGCGCCGCCAGCGCGGCATGCGCGGCGACCGTGCCCGCCAGACGGTCGGCGACGTTCATCGGCACATAGGAAGGCGCCCCGCCCTGGCTGATCGCGAAGAGGTCCGACATGCCGCTGCCGGCCTGCAGCACGTCATCGACGGCGGGCTGGTGGGCATAGGGTCCGGACTGGCCGTAGCCCACCAGGCTGATGCAGACGATGTCGGGCTTGGCCGCGCGCAGCTGGTCGTAGCCCAGCCCCAGCCGCGCCAGGCCGGCGGGCCGCACGTTGCTGATGAACATGTCCGCCGTGGCGATCAGGCGCAGCAGCGCCTGCACCGCTGCGGGCCGACGGAGGTCGAGACAGACGCCGCGCTTGTTGCGGTTGAGGTTGAGGTACATCGGCCCCATGCCGGCGACCGGCGACGATCCCGCGTGCCGGGAGAAGTCGCCGTCCGGCGCCTCGATCTTGACGACGTCGGCGCCGTAGTCGGCCAGGATCTGGGTGCACGAGGGGCCGAAGATGATCGTGGTGAGGTCGACCACGCGGACGCCGTCCAGGGGGCGTTGCGACGTGGTCGTGGCTGCGGTGCGGTCGGAATCGGGCATGGGCTTCATGTCGATGGGTCGATGGCGGGCTGGAGCGGCGGGCGGGCCTCAGGCGGCGCCGGACGCGCTTTCGCGCCGGGCGAGATCGCGTTGCGTGAAGCGAGCGTCGGCGGCGATGAGCTCATGCGCAAAGGGCAGCATGGCGGCATCCACCATCACGCCCTGGTACGCCGCTGCGCCTTGGCCCTGTGCCTGCGCGGCGGCCATCGCGTCCACCAGGCCGCGCGCGTAGGCCACTTCCTGCGCGCTGGGGCGGAAGACTTCGTTGGCAATCGGGACGTGGCTCGGATGGATCAGCGCCGCGCCGGAAAAACCCAGTCGCCGCGCCCGGTGGGCCAGCCGGCGCACCGCGTCGAGGTCGTCGAGCCGCGTGCCCTGCAGCGTGCCGATCGGGTACCGGGCGCCGGCGGCGCGGCTGGCCAGGATGATCCGCGACTGCAGGAACAGCTGTTCGTCGCCCTGCTCGCTCGGCAGGAATCCGAAGGCGCGCGCAACGTCGCCCACCACCGGTCCGGAAACCGCCGTGATCAGGCCGCTCACGCGCGGACTGGCCGCCGCGATCTCGTGCGCAAGCCACAGCCCGCGGGCGGTCTCGGGCAGCGGGATGATGCCGATGCCGCCGCGGGGCATGCCGCGCGAGTGCTCGGCCAACGCGAGCCAGGCGTCCAGCGTGGCGACGTCACCCGGCTGGTCCGCCTTGGGCAGCATGACGCCGGCCAGTCCAGGCTGGACGATCGCCTCGAGGTCCTCCTCGGCACCGCAGCCGATCGCATTCACCCGCACGATCGGCACGATCCCGTGCTCGCGCAGCAGAGAGATCTCCTCCGCGATCAGTTCGCGGGCCTTCGGCTTGAGGTCCGGCGCAACCGCGTCTTCGAGGTCCAGGATCACCGCGTCGGCGGGCGTGCGGCCGATCTTGCGAACCCAGTCGATGCGGTGCGCCGGCACGAACAGCAGCGACCGCAGGGGCCATGGCGTCTGCATGAGGCCCCCTATGCCTGGGCGACGGGGCGCTTGAGCATCAGCCCGGCCCGGCGGATGGTGGCGACTACTTCGTCGCGCTGGTTCAAGCCCGTGTGCTCGAAATGCACGATGCCGGCGTTCGGCCATTTCTGCGACTCGCGCTTGGACAGCACCCGCGTCTGCGCGCGCAGGGTGTCGCCGATCCGGACCGGGGCGGGAAACCGCACGTCCTCGAAGCCCAGGTTGCCCAGCGTGGTCCCCAGCGAAACCTCGGCGACCGGGATGCCCACGACCAGCCCGAGCGTGAAGACGCTATTGACGATCCGCGTGCCGAAAGGCGAGCCCTTGGCGAACTCCTCGTCCAGGTGCAGCGGCTGGGGATTCATGGTCAGCGCGCTGAAAAGCAGGTTGTCCGTTTCCGTCACCGTGCGGGTCAGCGCGTGCCGGAACACGTGATCGACCACGAAGTCCTCGAAGTAGAGACCGGCCATGGGTTGCGCCGCCCTTATTCAGTTAACTAGATAACCGGAAATGTAATCAGGCCGGGAAGATGCCGTCAAGTCCGGGGGCTGCCGCCCTGCGCGGCCGACAAGTCGACCTGTGCGGTCTTGCGTCGATATTCGGGAAGGTCGTCTCTGGACCAAGAAATGAAAAAGGCCTTGATTACTCAAGGCCTTTTTGCTGTTCGAGAGGACTCCATGGACCTCTCCGGACTACGTCCTTGGCGGAGCAGGAGGCGGCAGTATCGGGCGCCTAAGTACTAGCCGTGCAAGGACATTCTTCGGAGTCGGAGCAAGCCGGTGCCCCTGGCTTACCCCCATAAAAGCGCGGCCGCAACGTCCGTCGAACCACACAGGTTGCCCACAACCAGAACGTTCGCTGGGATGAAAGCCAAGACCGACTCGCCAGGCAACGTCCCTGGACAATATTGGAGCAGGCGGCAACCGAAGCAGGAGCACTACCCCTGATCACCGGCCGGTGGTTCGTCGACCCCGAGAAGTTCGACTCCTTCGTTCTCTTCGAAGGAAGTCGAGCCGCATCCGGACGTGCGCGCCGAGACTTGCCGCTTAAGAAGCCCTTCTGGCACATGCACGATCCGCCGGCCCCGATGTCTGCCTTCGACCCAAGCAGGCATCCTGAACCAGCACTGCGGTCGCCCCTATTTCGCTCGCGCCCCGTTCTCCACGGCTGCATTCACCACCGCCGCGCCGTCATGCTCTCCAGCGTGTGGAATACCACGTTAGCCGCCGCCAATCCGGAGCGCGGGGCGGTCCTCCGAGCTCATGCAGATGCAGGCCGCCGGGCACATCAGGATTGAAGCGGGCCACGACTAGTGCCTGCTGGGCCTGGCTCTGCTGGAGCCGGACAGGCGCAGGTAGACGGCGGGCGGAACGCCAAACTGCGCACCGATGAGGCCGATACGCGACCATCACAGGCGTCTTCCAGGCCGCCCACTGGCTGAACAGTCGAGCAGCACGGGCGTGAAGGTGTCAAACAACGAACATCCGTGAATCGGCGCACTCCGGGGATGAGCCGGCGCAAAGGGAATACGGAATCGGAGCTTGCTTAGCACGCAAACATCCGAGGACCCTTCGGATGTTTGCGTGCTAAGCAAATCGAAATCGATTCGTTCCCATCACGGCAGGGCTTGCCTAGAGTGCGCAGCTCCATCCCCGGAGCTGACCTTGACCGCACACGACACCACGAACATCGACACCTCCTTCGGCAACCTGCGCATCCGGCGGCTGGCCGGCCGCATCGGCGGCGAAGTCCAGGACCTGAAGCTGTCCGCCTCGCTGGACGACGCCACCGTCGCCGACCTGCAGGCTGCGCTGGTCAAGCACAAAGTGCTGTTCTTCCGCGGCCAATCGCACCTGGACGACGCCTCGCATCAGGCCTTCGGCGCGAAGCTCGGGAAGACCATCGCGCATCCCACCGTGCCGGCCCGCGAAGGCACGCGCATCTTCGAGCTCGACGCCTCCAAGGGCGGTGGCCGGGCCGATTCGTGGCACACCGACGTGACGTTCGTGGACGCCTTCCCGAAGATCTCGATCCTGCGCGGCGTATCCATCCCCGCCTACGGCGGTGACACCGTCTGGGCCAACACCGTGGCGGCCTACGAGGGGCTGACGCCCGAGCTGAAGCAGTTGGCCGAGAAGCTCTGGGCGGTGCATAGCAACGACTACGACTACGGTGCCACGCGCGAACAAGTCGAGGACCATCGCCTGCGGCACCACCAGAACGTGTTCGTTTCGGCGGTGTTCGAGGCCGAGCACCCGCTGGTCCACGTGCACCCGGTCAGTGGTGAGCGTGCCCTGCTGCTCGGCCACTTCATCAAGCGGATCGTCGGCCTCTCGGGCACGGAATCGGCCCGCATCTTCGAGTTGCTGCAGAACCGCGTGACGCGGCTGGAGAACACCGTGCGCTGGGGCTGGCGCCAGGACGACGTTGCGATCTGGGACAACCGGTCGACGCAACACTACGCCATCAACGACTACGGAGACCAGCCGCGGGTGGTCCGGCGCGTGACGATCGAGGGCGAGCCGGCCGTGTCGGTCGACGGCCAGCGCAGCCGCACCCGCAAGCGCCCGGACGCCGTGAACGACGACCAGATCCGCGCCGCGATCGCGCAGGCGGCCTGAGCAGGAAGGACGAGACATGACGCAACGACGCCAGCTCCTCGCCGCCGGTGCCGCCTTCGGCGCGGGCGCCCTGCTGCCCACCATCGGTGCCGCCCAAGGCGGCGCGAAGAAGTTCGCGGGCGTGAACCTGAACGTGTCGACGTTCAGCGCGGCCTATCCCAGGTTCCTGCAGCAGGCCCTGCCCGAATTCGAGGCGCTCACCGGCGCGAAGGTGAACTTCGATACGCCGTCCTTCCCGGTCTACAACCAGCGTGCCGACCTGGAGCTGTCCACCCGCGGCGCGGCCTACGACGTGGTGAACGTCACCTTCATCTACTCGAGCCGCTGGATCAACTCGGGCTGGCTCACGCCGCTGGACGACTACATCCGCAACCCGAACCTCACGCCGTCCGACTGGGACATCAACGACTTCCTGCCCGGCGCGCGGGCCCCGGAGACCGGACGCGACGGCAAGCTCTATGGGATTCCCTGGACAGCCGAGGCCCTGCTCAGCGCCTCCTCCCGCTTCGACCTGGTGCAGGCGGCCGGCCTGCCGTACCCGGATACCACCGACGACCTGGTCAAGGTGCTGCGCGCGGTGAACAAGAAGGATCGCGTGGCCGGCTTCGTGGCCGACAACCACTACGGCTGGACCTTCGTGCCCTACCTGCACGCGTTCGGTGGTGACGTGTTCCGCAAGGCGCCCGACGACCTGTTCCCCACGCTGGACTCGCCCGAGGCCATCGCCGCCGCCGATTACTACGCGAACCTGCTGCGCGAGTTCGGCCCCGACGGCGCCGTGACGTACACGCCCGACCAGGTGCTGCAATCGCTCAAGCAGGGCCGCGTCAACTTCACGGACCAAGGCCAGCTCTACCTGGCGCAGCTGGGGGACGCAGCGACGAGCCGCACGGTCAAGACCGTGAAGTTCGGGCTGGTGCCCAAGGGCCCGGCGGGCCGATTCCCGGGGACGGCTGTGCACGGCCTCGGCATTCCGGCGGGCTCGAAGAACAAGGAGGCCGCGTGGGCCTTCATCCAGTGGGCACTGTCCAAGCAGACCACGCGCAAGGCGGTGCTTGCCGGCTACGGCTCGCCCGCCCGGCGCTCGGACGTCGACTCGACCGACTTCCGCTCGCGCCAGGTGATCAACGGGACGGACCTTGCGAAGCTCGCACTCGACTCGATCGAGCTCGCCGCGAAGACGGGCCACATGAAGTACCGGACCGTGTCCGTCTACCCGCAGGTCGACCAGCAGCTGAACAAGGCCATCGAACTCGTGGTGACCAAGCAGCTGTCCGCCAGGCAGGCGATGCAGCAGGCGCAGGCGGCCTCCATCGCCGAACTGAAGCGCGCGGGCGTCGCGCTGTAGACGATGGCCGCCCTCCTGCAGGCGGCCGGCTGGCAAGCCCAGCGCCGTCGCGCCTTCCTTCTGGGCCTCGCGCCCTCGCTGCTGGTGCTGCTCGCCATCACGCTGCTGCCGGCGGCCGCGCTGCTGGTGGCGAGCCTCACGCCCCTGAGCCTGACGAACCCGGCGGCCACGTTCCACTTCGGCGATCCGTTGGGCAACTACCGCCACCTGCTGGAGGACGGACGCTTCCTCGCGTCCGTCGTGACGCAGCTCAAGCTCTCCGCCTCCAGCGTGACGCTCCAGGTCGGTCTGGGCCTCGGGATCGCGCTGCTGCTGAACGGGCCATCGAAGCTGCTGGCCGCCACGCGCGCGGTGTTCCTGATCCCCATGGTGCTGCCGCCCATCGTGGTGGCGCTGATCTGGAAGATCATGTACACGCCGGACGTGAGCCCGCTGCACCGCGCGGCGGAAGCGCTGGGTCTGCCTTACTCGTCGCTGATCGCGAACCCGGACACGGCGCTTGGGGCGATCACCCTCGCCGACACCTGGCAGTGGTTCCCATTCACCATGCTGATGGTGCTCGCCGCCCTGCAGATGGTGCCGGAGAGCCCGCTCGAAGCGGCGCGGCTGGACGGCGCCAACCGCTGGCAGCTGTTCCGCTTCATCGTGCTGCCGCACCTGCGGCCCGTGCTGGTGGTTTGCGCCCTCTTCCGCCTGATCGACAGCTTCAAGGCCTTTCCGCTGATTTACGTGCTGACCAACGGAGGACCCGGCACGGTAACCGAGGTCACCAACTACTACGGCTTCATCGAAGCCTTCAACTTCTCGTACTGGGGCTATGCCAGCGCGATCGCCATGGTGATCCTCACCGGCGTCTTCGCCCTGAGCTGGTTCGTCGGACGGCTTGGATGGAGCCAGCATGAACACCGCTAATCCCGCATTCCAGGATCTCGACCGTGCGCACGTGCTCGCGCACTCGCACGACGCCGCGGCCCCCGTGCGGCAGGCGTGGCGCGTGCCAGGGCTCGTGCGCCGGCATGGGCGCGACGCCGCGGCACTGTTGCTGCTGCTCGTGCTCATGTTCCCCTTCCTCTGGCTGGTGCAGCTCGCGTTCCGGCCCGCGGCGGACGTGTTCGCCGAGGCGGTGCTGTTCACGCCGACCCTGGATGCATTCGCCAGCCTGCTGCAGGGCAACTTCCCGCGCTCCTTCGGCAACAGCCTGCTGGTCAGCACCCTGTCGACCGTGCTCTCACTGGCCATCGGCGTCCCGGCGGCCTATGCGCTCACGCGCTGGAACTTCCGGGCGCGTTCACAGGTGGCGCTCTGGATCCTGGTGACGCGCATGGCGCCGCCCATTGCCTTCACGATTCCCTTCTTCCTCGCCTACCGCTGGCTCGGGCTGCAGGACACGGTGGCGGGTCTGGCGATCGTCTACCTCACGTTCAACCTGGCGATCGTGATCTGGCTGATGCAGACCTTCTTTGCCGCGGTGCCCACCGCGCTCGAAGAAGCGGCGTACATCGACGGCTGCGGCGTGTGGCAGGCGTTCTGGCGCGTGACGCTGCCGCTCACCGCGCCGGGGCTGGCCGCCACGGCCGTGCTGTGCTTCGTCTTCTCCTGGAACGATTTCTTCTACGCGTTGATCCTCACGCGCACCGAGGCCATCACGGCACCGGTAGCGATCGTCAACTTCCTGCAGTACGAAGGCTGGGAATGGAGCCGCATCGCGGCTGCCGGCACGCTGGTGATGTTTCCCGTCGTGGTCTTCACCGTCCTGGTACGCAAGTGGCTCGTGCGCGGGCTCACTGCAGGTGGATTGAAGGACTGAAACCATGGCATCCATCACTCTGAAGAACCTGAAGAAGAACTACGGCAAGCAGACGGTGCTGCACGGCATCGATCTGGAGATCCGCGACGGCGAGTTCGTCGCGCTCGTGGGCCCTTCCGGCTGCGGCAAATCCACGCTGCTGCGGCTCATCGCGGGCCTGGAAGACATCGGCGGCGGCGAGATCCGCGTGGGAGAGCGTCTCGTCAACGACGTCGCTCCGCGCGACCGCGACATCGCGATGGTGTTCCAGAACTACGCGCTCTACCCGCACATGAGCGTCGCCGAGAACCTGGCCTTCTCGCTGCGCCTGCAGAAGGTCGATGCGCGTGACGTGCTGCGGCAGGTCGAGGAGGTCGCCGCCACGTTGGGCATCGGTCAGCTGCTGGACCGCCGTCCGGGGCAGCTCTCGGGCGGACAACGCCAACGCGTCGCGATGGGGCGCGCCATCCTGCGGCGGCCGCGCGCCTTCCTGTTCGATGAGCCGTTGTCCAACCTGGATGCCAAGCTGCGCGTGCAGATGCGCACCGAGATCAAGGCGCTGCACCAGCGCTTGGGCACCACCACCGTCTACGTCACGCACGACCAGGTCGAGGCCATGACGATGGCGGACCGGATCGTGGTGCTCAAGGACGGCGTGATCGAGCAGCAGGGCACGCCCCTGGAGCTGTACGACCGCCCACGCAACGCGTTCGTGGCCGGCTTCATCGGCTCCCCCGCGATGAACTTCATCCCCGGGCAACTGCACCTGGACGGTCCCGCGCGCGTGGTGACCGACGATGGGCTGGTGCTCCCGTTGGGCAGCCGACCTCAGGCTGAGCACGGGACTCGGGTCGTCCTCGGCACCCGCCCGGAGCATTTCAGGCTGGACGAGTCGGGCGTCGCGTCCGAGGTGCTGGTCGTGGAACCCACCGGGTCGGAGACCCAGATCGCGGCGCGGTTCGGTGGCCACGACATCATCGCGGCGTTCCGCGACCGCGTGGATGCCCGACCTGGTGACCGCCTCTTTCTGTCGACCTTGCCGACGCGGGCGCACGTGTTCGATGCGGCCAGCGGAAGCCGGTTGGATTGACTCGGGCACAAGTTGGTCCCTGCTTCGCAGCCGGCGATTCGGACTCGGAAATCGAAGCGGTTCGGAGAGCCTCGCGGCGAGAACACCGTGTTTCCCGAACCGGCCTCCTCGCGCCGGGCAGCGTGAACTAGGATTCTCTGGACAGGCTCCCCGCGGAGCCTCGAGGAGCAGCCATGAGTCAGCGAGGGATCGTGTCGATCGTCAACGAGAAGTCGGGCATGGCGGCCATCCAGCTCGACGACGGCAGTTGCACGCTGGTGGACCTGCTCGGCACCGAGCCGGTAGGCGTGAACGATGCGCTGGAGGGCGAACTCGAGGTACTGGGTGAGGAAACGCTGCTCGACAAGCGCTCAGGCAGGAGCATCCCCGTCTTCATCCGCGCCTACCAGATCTCGCTGGAGGCGGCGCGCGACGAGATGTCCTGATGAAGGACGTCTCCCACGACAGGCATGCCGCGGCCACACACGGACCGGCCGGCGGGAGGCGCACCACACCTTCTCGTTCGGCTCGTTCAACGACCCGACGCGCATGGGATTCAGGGCGCTGCGGGTCATTCGAGATCCTGAGCTTCATTCTCGAAGGCTGGCTGGAGCACATCGACTCCGAAGGCAACCATCCTGACGCCGAGCAGGTGGCTCTGGTTCGACCTCGACTAGCGTCCGCGGGCCTCCGCGCCGCGCAGCGCGCCGGCAAGCGCGGCCAGTGCGCTCACGACGCCGACGACCGACTGCGAGGCCTTGGGGTCCTTCAGTTCTCCATCCGGACCGAACGCCTCGTGGGCCCGGCCGAGCGTGAACTGCTGCGGCACCACGACCATCTGGAACGCCATCTGCAGGTACTGGCGCAGGAAGTTGATCGACCGCAGGCCACCGTACAGCCCCGGCGAGGCGGACAGCAGGGCCACGGGTTTGCCGGCGGTGGCTTTCAATCCGTCCGGGCGTGAGTCGCCGGCGGGAACGCGCGAGAGCCAGTCGAAGGCATTGATGACCAGGGGGGGCGGAAACCCGTTGTACTCGGGCGTCACCACGAGCAGGCCGTCACTGTCGGCGATGGCGTCCCGCAGCTGGTGCGCTCCTGGTGGAACGCCCGAGGAGGCTTCCAGGTCGCCATCGTAGACCGGCAGCTCGAGCGCCCGCAGGTCCATCTGCGCGACCTGCAGCCCCAGGCTGCGGGCCTTTCCCGACGCGAACTGCGCCAGGGCCGCATTCAGTCCCCCCCGTCGGACGCTTCCGGGGATGACAAGGATTCGCTGCTCGTCCATCGATTTTCTTTCGTCGTGGGTGGCGCAAGGGGGTCTTGCGGCGGACATCCTAGCGGGCCTTGGCCTCGGCGCAGACGGCGGCGGGCGGCAACACGGACAGCGTCCCGCCGCCAGCGTGGCGCTGCACCGGGATCGCCGCCGTCGCGACCCGCTCCCAGGGCGGCTGCGCCAGCGCCTCCTGCAGGTGCTGCACGAAAGCCTTCACCTTGGGCGAGCGGGCCGATTCGCGCGGGTACACCGCGTGGATGGGCTCGTCGGCCGGCCGCCAGCCCGGCACCACCTCCACCAGCCGCGCGCCGGCCAGGTCATCCGCGATCGCGTACAGCGGCAGCACGGCCAGCCCGAGTCCACGCAGCGCCGCGTCGCGCAGCACATCCTCGCTGCCGGTGACGTAGCGCCGGCTTGCGCCTTGCGCCGCGCGTGCCGAATCGCCCTCCCTGCCGAAACCCGGCGCAGCGCCGACGCGGGACAGGCACGCGTGCCGGTCCAGGTCCTCGGGCGACCGCGGCAGCGCGTTGCGCGCCGCATAGCCGGGGCTGCAGCAGAGCACCCGGCGGCTCACGGCGAGGCGGCGGGCGATCGACCAGCTGTCGCCCAGCCGGCCCACCAGCACGCCGACGTCGTAGCGCCGGACATCGACATCGGCGGCGCTGTCGTCCAGGTCGAACACAAGCTCCACACGCGGGAGGCGCTCCGCGAAGTCGGCCGCCATCGCGGACAGCCAGCGCACGCCCAAGCATGTGGGCGCCACCACCCGCAGTTCACCGCAGGGGCCTTGCGGATGCCGCGCCAGCGATTCGGCCGCATCCCACAGGCAGTTCATCGCGCCGCGCGCCGACTCGTAGAACTGCCGCCCCGCCTCGGTCGGCTGGACCATCCGCGTCGAGCGGTAGAGCAGCCGCACCTCCATGCCGTGCTCCAGCTCGGTCAGGCGCTTGCTGATCACCGACTTGGACAGGCTCATGCGCCGGGCGGCGCCGCTGATGCTGCCCATCTCGACGACCCGCAGGAAGGCTTCGATGTTCTCAGTGCGCAGGTGCATGGAGCGCTCCGCTGCGACGCATGATGCCGCCGCTCGAGGACAGGGCGTTTCGAAATGAAGTGACGAGCTCGCTTCAGGCCAGCGCGATGGTCGTGTTCAGGCCTGCAGGCGACGTGACCGGGTCTTCGAACCAGCGCGCCGTCACAGTCTTGGTCTGGGTGTAGAACAGGACTGCCTGCTTGCCGTAGGGACCGAGCTCGCCGAGCTTGGACGCCCTCGAGCCGGTGAACGAGAAGGTCGGGACCGGCACCGGGATGGGCACGTTGATGCCGACCTGGCCGATGTCGATCTCCTCCTCGAAGCGCCGCGCCGCCGCGCCCGACTGCGTGAAGATGGCCGTGCCGTTGCCGTTGGGGTTGGCATTGATCAGGGCAATCGCCTCTTCCAGCGTCTGCGCTTCCACGACGCACAGCACCGGCCCGAAGATCTCCTCGTCGTAGACCGCCATCCCCGGCCGCACGCCCGAGAAGATGGTGGGCCCGACGAAGTTGCCCGCCTGGTAGCGACCCACGTCCACGTTGCGGCCATCCAGCTCCAGCCGGGCGCCCTGCGCCACGCCCTTGTCGATCAGCGCACGCACACGTTCGCAGGCGCCGCGCGAGATCAGCGGCCCCACGTCGGCGCCGGGCTCGTGGCCGGCGCTCACCTTCAGCTGGCGCGACTTGGCGACCAGCTCGGGCAGCCAGGCGCGGGCCTCGCCGACCAGGATCGCCACCGGCAGGGCCATGCAGCGCTGGCCGGCGGCGCCGAACGCGGCGCCCACCAGGGCGTTGAGGGCCTGCTCCTTGTTCGCGTCGGGCAGCACCACGGCGTGGTTCTTCGCACCCATCATGCATTGCACGCGCTTGCCCGAGGCCGTGGCGCGCTGGTGCACGTGCGTGCCGACGCGGGTGGAGCCGACGAAGGAAACGGCCTTGATGTCGGGGTGGTCGCACAACGCGTCCACCACCGAAGGCCCGCCGTGCACGACGTTGAGCACGCCCTTGGGAATGCCGGCCTGCAGGGCCAGTTCGACCAGCCGCATCGTCACCATCGGGTCCTGCTCGGACGGCTTCAGGACGAAGGTGTTGCCGCAGGCGATGGCCATGGGGAACATCCACAGCGGGATCATGGCCGGGAAGTTGAACGGGGTGATGCCCGCGCAGACGCCCAGCGGCTGCAGCAGCGTGTAGGTGTCGACGCCCCCGGCCACGTTGTGGGCCAGCTCGCCCAGCTGCAGGTTGCCGATGGCGGCGGCATGCTCGACCACCTCGAGGCCGCGGAACACGTCGCCCTGCGCATCGGCCAGCGTCTTGCCCTGCTCGGCGGTGAGGACGGCCGCCAGCTCCGGCATGTTCTCGCGGATCAGCTGCTGGTACTTCAGGAAGACGCGGGCGCGCGCGCCGATGGGTGTCTTGCGCCAGGTCCGGAAGGCCGCCTGCGCGGCGGCGATGGCCTGCTCCACCTCGCCGGCGGTGGCCATCGGCACGCGCGCCAGCACCTCCTGCGTGGCCGGGTTGACCACCTCGCGCCATTCGCTGCTGCGCGACTCGACGAACTCGCCGTCGATCAGCAGCTTCACGGTCGGGATCTCGCGCGCGCTCATGCCGGCACCGCTTCCTGGACGACGGCCTCGTCGGCGACCGCGTTGCGCAGCACGCCGATGCCCTCGACCTCGACCTCGCACAGGTCGCCCGCGCGCAGGTAGACCTGCGGCTTCTTGCCGAAGCCGACCCCGGCGGGCGTGCCGGTGACCAGCATGTCGCCGGGCAGCAGCGTCATGGCTTCGCTGGCCAGCGCGATCAGCGTGGGCACGTCGAAGATCATGTCGTCGGTGCTCGCGTCCTGCTCGACGCGCCCGTTGACCCGGGTGGTCAGGCGCAGGCCCTTGCCGCCCGGGGGCAGCTCGTCGGCGGTGACGAACCAGGGGCCGCAGGCACCGGTGCCGTCGAAGTTCTTGCCGACCGACCACTGCGGCGACTTGAACTGGTAGTCGCGCACGGAACCCTCGTTGAAGATGGTGTAGCCGGCCACGTGCTCCAGCGCGCGCTGCACGCCGATGTGCCGCCCCTGCCTGCCGATCACCACCACCAGTTCGCCTTCGTAATCGAGCTGGTCGCTCACGCGCGGCCGGATCATGGGCTGCTCGTGCGCGATCAGCGACGACGCGAAGCGCGGGAAGAAGGTCGGGTAGGTCGGCTGCTGCTTGTACGGGCTCTCGGCCACGTGGTCGACGTAGTTGAGGCCCACGCACAGGATCTTCTGCGGCGCGCGCAGCGGCGACAGGAACTTCACGGTGGGCAGGTCCAGCCTGGGCGCGCGCTCCGCGGCGCGCGCCAGCCGGCCTTGCCACTGCGGATCGCCCAGGAGCACCGCCACATCGGTGGGCAGGGTGGGATCGGCGCGGCTGACATCGAGCCACTCGGGGCCCGACTGCACCGCCAGTCCGGCGCGGCCTTCTTGCAGGAACGACAGGATTTTCACGAAAAGCTCTCCTTGGGCGCGCGGCGCGCGCCGATGACGGGACACAACGAAAAGAAAGGGAAGCGGCGGTCCGCTAGGCGGCGCCCGGCGGCGGGCGCCGCTCGATGAAGGCCTGCACCGAGATGGGCGGGCCCCACTGCGCAAGCGAGTCGTCGGCCACCTGGTGGTAGTCGGGCGCCTTGCCCGGCCGCACCAGGTCGCCGTCGGTGAAGTGCTCGACCACGTTGCCCTGCGGGTCGAACCAGTAGTCGAACACCTGGCTGCCCAGGATGTGGCGGCCCACGCCCCACAGCGGCTTGCGCCCCTGCGCCAGCAGGAACTTGTTGCCGTGGAACTGGGCGTCGATGTCCTGCACCTCGAACGAGGCGTGGTGGATGCCGCACACCGGCGCGGGGAACAGCGCGATCGTGTGGTGGTCCACCCAGTCGTCGCCGCCGGTGCAGTGGAAGAAGCCGCCCAGCGCGTTGTCGGGCGTGCCGTCGTAGAGGATGTCCGAAGGCATCATGCCCAGGCGCTGCTGCAGCCACTGCCCATGGGCCTTGAAGTCGGAGCTGACCAGTGCCACGTGCCCCAGCCGCAGCACGTGGGCCGGCTCCGTGACCGCGCGCTGCCACTGGCCGCGCCGCGCCTTGTTGCTGGCGTGGTTGAGCACCAGGGGATCGCGCATGGGCAGCGGCTCCAGCGGCCGGCAGCCGTGCACCAGCTCGAAGTCCACGCCCATGGGGCTGGCCAGCCGCACCCGCCAGCCGCCGCCCAGGCAGTCGATCGGCTCCATCTCGACGCCCTCCTCCCGCGCCGCGCGCTCCAGGTCCTCGCGCGAGTTCACGCGCATGCCGATGGCGACGGCGCGAGGACGGTCGGCCTTGCGCGCCACGTAGCAGTACGGCTGGCCGTCGGCGCCGCGCATCAGCAGTTCGTCGGGCCGCCTGGCGGCCGTCACCAGGCCGAAGTCGCGGTAGAAGCGCTCGGCCTCGTCGAGGTCGGGATGGTCGTACACCACGTAGGCGATGTCGGCGACGGCAACCATGGTTGTCTCCTTTCAGTTCTCGGATGCGGGGATGCGCACCGGCTCGCGCCGCTGCGCCGAGGCGACGATGGCCTCCAGGATCTCGACGTTGTGGACCAGCTGGTCCGGCGTGAACGGGTACTCGGCCACGCCGCGCACCGAGCCGGCCCAGGCTTCCAGGTTCAGCCGCACCACCTCGCGCGGACGGAAGGTACGGGCCTCGTAGTCCAGCGCCAGGTCGCGCGTGAGCAGCTCCGACGGGTCGGCCACGTCGCCGAAAGCGTGGTCCCGGATCTCGGCCCAGCCGCCGTCGCCGAACACGCCGATGCGGCTGTAGAACGGCGTCGCCGCCAGGTTGGCCAGCTGGCCGGTCACGCCGCTGGCGAACTGCAGCCGCGCCACCAGCACGTCGCGGCCGGGGAACTTGTCCGAACGCTTGGCCTCGCGCGCGTCCACCTCGGCGACGCGGCCGGCGATGGACTGCATCAGGTCGGTGACGTGGATGCCGGTGGCGGTGAAGCTGCCGCACGGCGCCTGCGCCGCGTCCTGGCGCCAGCCGGGCGCCGACGGGCGCGTCATGGTGTTGTGCGACCAATGGCCGTCGATGTGCAGCAGGGTGCCGAGCTCGCCGGCACGGACCTTGGCCGCGAGCGCCTGCACCGCCGGCTCGAAGCGCCGCTCGTGCCCCACGCCCAGGCGCAGTCCGCGTTCGGTACAGGCTCGCACCATGCGCCGCGCCGCCGCCGCGCCAAGCGCGAACGGCTTCTCGCAGAACACGTGCTTGCCGGCCTGCGCGGCGGCCAGCACCTGCGACTCGTGCAGCCCGTGGGGCGTGACGATGACCACGCCTTCGAGGCCGGGATGCGCCAGCGCCTCCTCGAGCGAGCCGTAGGTGGCCAGGCCGTGCGGGTCGCACGCCGCCCGCGCCGCCGCCGGATCGGGATCGACGCCCGCGACGGCCTCGAGCAGCGGGCTGGCCGCGATGCCGGCCAGGATCCTGCGGCCCCACCAGCCCAGGCCGACCACCGCGACGCGCACGGGTTCGATGGCTCGATCATCCATGGAGGTAGGCCTTCAGCAGGGTTCCGTCTTCCACCGTCGCGGCCCAGCCGCCATGTTCGATGCGGTGGACCACGCGACCGACCGACATCACGTAGCCGCGCTGCGTCATCTCGGCGGCGATGGCGATGCTCTGCTCCACCAGCAGCAGGCTGGTGCCGCGGCCGCGCAGGTGTGCCAGCGCCGCCAGGATCTCGCGCACGACCTTGGGCGCCAGGCCCGTGCTCAGCTCGTCCAGCAGCAGCAGGCGCGGCTGCAGCAGCAGCGCCCGAGCGATCGCCACCATCTGCTGCTGTCCGCCGGACATCAGCCCGACCGGCGTGTCCAGCCGCTCGGCCACCACCGGGAACAGCGACAGGATCTCCTCGCGGCTGAAGATGCGCCGGCCGCTGCGGCGTCCGGCCTCCTGCGCCACCCGCAGGTTCTCGGCCACGGTGAGCTCGGGGAACAGGTTGCGGCCTTCCAGCACGACGGCGATGCCGTGCTTCACCCGCGCATGGCCGGGCAGCCGCGCCAGGTCCTGGCCGTCGACCTCGATGCGGCCCGAGGACGGCGCCAGCAGGCCGCAGACGGCCCGCACCAGGGTGGTCTTGCCGGCGCCGTTGGCGCCGACCACCGCCGCCGATTCGCCCTCGGCCAGGTCCAGGTCGACGCCATGCAGCACGTCGACACCGCCGTAGCCGGCACGAAGCTCGCGTACCTTCAACATGATCAGACTCCCAGGTAGGCCTCGCGCACGCGGGCATCCGCCTGCACCTGCTCGAAGCTGCCGCTGGCGATGATGCGGCCGAAGTACAGGGCGTGCACGCGCTGGGCCACCGCCATCAGGCCCATGTCGTGCGACACCAGCAGGATCGCCATGCCCTGCTGGTGGAGCCGGACGATCCAGCCCTTGAGCACCTCGATCTCCTCGGTGTTCAGGCCGGACGACGGTTCGTCCAGCAGCAGCAGGCGGGGCCGCGCGGCAAAGGCGCGGGCCAGTTCGACCACGCGCTTGCGCCCGGCCGGCAGCGTGCCCGCCTGGGCCTGCAGCAGCGCCGACAGGCCGAAGCGCTCGCACACCTCGGCGGCGCGGCCGCGCGTGTCCTCCAGCTCGCGCCGCGCCGCCGGCAGGCGCAGCATGCCGGCGAACCAGCCGGAGCGCGTGGCGGCATGCAGGCCGACCATCACGTTCTCCAGCACGGTCATGTGCTCGAACAGCTGCGGGGTCTGGAAGGTGCGCACCAGGCCCGCCCGGCTCAGCCGCGCGGGCGAGTGGCCGGTGACCTCCTGCCCGTCCAGCAGCACCTGCCCGCCCGCCGGGCAGAGGAAGCCCGAGGCGATGTTGAAGCAGGTGGTCTTGCCGCTGCCGTTGGGTCCGATCAGGCCGGTGATCCCGCCGCGCGGCACCGGCAGGTCGACGCCTTCGAGCACCTTCAGGCCGCGGAAGTTGTGCGCGATGCCGCGCAGCTCCAGCAGGGCCGGCTGGACATGGGCCTGCGCCTGCGCCTCGTGCCGCAGCGGCGCGGGCTCGGCCAGGACCGTGCTTCCCCGGTAGGCATCCATCACGCCACCTGTCCTTTCCGGGCCTTGCGGACCCACGACAGCGCCGCGCCGGCCAGGCCTTCCGGCACCAGCGTGACCACCAGCACCAGCGCCAGCCCGAACAGCATCTGGTGCACGTCGCCGAAGCGGCTGAGCAGTTCCGGCAGCACCGTCACCAGCAGGGCGCCCGCGGTCACGCCCCAGACCGAACGGGCGCCGGCGAGCACCGGGATCAGCAGCAGCGCGATCGAGCGTTCGATGCCGAAGCTCTGCACGCTGACGAACGAAACGTAGTGCGCGAACAGCGAGCCGGCCAGCGCGCCCAGCACCGCCGAAAGCACGAACATCGCGGTGCGCAGGCGGCGCAGCTCGATCGCCATCACCTGGGCGGCGGCCGGCGCGTCGCGCATGGCCCGCAGCGCCAGGCCGGGGCGGCTGTCCACCAGGTTGGCGCACAGCGCCATCAGCAGCGCCGCCAGCGGCCAGATCAGCCAGTGGAAGCGCTGCGGCGTGTCCAGCGACCAGCCGGCCACCGACAGGCGCGGGATGCCGCCGATGCCCAGCGTGCCTCCGGTGATGCCGTCCCATTCGAAGAACAGCACCGTGCCGATGGCGCCGATGGCCAGCGTGGCCAGCGCCAGGAAGAAGCCCGACAGCTTCAGGATCGGCCAGCCCAGCGCCAGCGCCAGCGCCGCGCTCAGGGCCAGGCCGCAGCCGATGCCCACCAGCACCGGTGCGCCGGCGTTGACCGTGAGGTAGGCGCTGGCGTAGGCGCCGATGCCGAAGAACAGGCCTTGTGCGAGGTTGACGATGCCGCACTGGCCCAGCAGCATGCCCACGCCCAGTCCGGCGATGGCGGAGATGGCGGCGAAGTTGCCCAGGTCGACCGCGTGGCGGCTGCCGAACAGGCCCACCAGCAGCCAGGCCAGCACCGCGGCGGCAAACGGGAGATGGCGTCGGTCCATGGCCTCAGCCTCCCTTGCGCGCCGCGCGGCCGAGCAGGCCGTTGGGCAGCACCAGCATGATGAGCACCAGCAGGGCCAGCGCCACGGCATCGCGATAGCCCGAGGGGAACACCACGACCGCCAGCGACTCGGCCAGCCCCAGGACCAACCCGCCGGCCACCGCGCCCAGCGGGTTCGCCAGGCCGCCGATGATGGCCGCGGCGAAGCCCTTGAGCGTGAGCGTCAGCCCGAGCGCGTAGTTCACCGCCACCAGCGGCGCGAACAGGATGCCGCCGATCGCGCCGAGGGCGCCGCCCAGCGCGAAGGTCAGGGTGCGCATCCGGCGCACGTCGATCCCGAGCGTGGTCGCGCCATCCGGATCGATCGAGGCCGCCGCCATCGACAGGCCCAGCACGGTGCGCTGGTAGAACAGCTTGAGCGCGCCCACCACCGCCAGCGCGACCACGAGCAGCCACAGCGCATGCTCGCGGATGGTGGCGCTGCCCACGTCGTGGATCGCGTCGCTGCCGATGGCCGGCAGCAGGTGCGAGTCGCGTCCGCCGAAATAGAGCACCGCCGCCGACAGCGCCGACGCCAGGCCCACGGTCAGCAGCAGGTAGCTCTCCTCGCTGGCGCCGCGCCGCATCATCGGGCGCACGAAGGCGATGTCGATCAGGACGCCGAGCACGGCGCCCGCCGCCACGCCGCCGGCGATGGCCACGGGGTAAGGCACCTTCAGCGCCGCCAGCAGCAGCACCGAGAACATGGCGCCCACCACCGAGAACTCGCCCTGCATCGCGTTGATGACGCGGGAGCCCTTGAAGATCACCGACATCCCGACGCCGATCAGGGCGTAGACCACGCCGTTGACCAGGCCCGACAGGATGGACTGCAGTACCAGGGACATGACCGTTCCTTCGTCCGCCGGGCGCTCAGCGGCCTTCGACCTTGAACGCGGCGCGGGTGAACTGCCCCTTGTCCAGGCGCGAGTAGCTGTAGCTGGCCAGCTTCAGCCCCGTCATGTCGGGCGCGCCGAAGTCGTACTGGCCGAACACGCCGGAGAACGGACCGCGCAGCGCCGAGCACACCGCCTCGTTGCCGGCGGTCGCGCCCGCCTTCTCGAAGGCGCGCGCCAGCGCCATCACGCCGTCGAAGCCGGCGGCCTCGTAGTTCTTGGGCAGGCGGCCGTACTCCTTGCGGAAGGCTTCGACGAATTCCTTCTGGTGCGGCAGCGGGTCCTCGGCGATCACGAACTCGGGGAACACGATGTCGTCGGCCGCGTCGCCCATGCCGCGGACCACGTCGTACGACGAGGAGCCCAGCGCCGAGATGATGGGGGCGCCCAGCTTGACCTGCTTGACGTTGCGGAACGGCACCGGCGTGACGCCCACCACGAACACGGCCTGCGGGTTCTGCGAGCGCAGCTTGGCTGCCTGGGTGGTGACGTCGGTCGCGCCGATGTCGAACTTCTCCGACCCGACGATCTCCACGCCGTACTGCGGCGCCACCGCCTTGAGCGCATTGAACACGACCTGGCCGTAGCCCGAGTCGTGCAGCATGGCCACCCGCCGGGCCTTGGCCGACCCGGTCGCGTATTCCAGCAGCGCGCGCGCGTTGAGCTCCTGCGAGGGCAGCAGGTGCATCAGGCAGGTGCGGTCCTTCTCCACCGCCGGACCGATGCCGGTGAACGCCACCTGCGGCAGCTTCAGCGGCGCCGTGATGGCCCCGACGGCGACGGTGTTGCCGATGCCCGAGGCGCCCAGCAGCGCCCGCACCTTGCGCCCGTGCACCAGGGCATTGGCCTTCTGCACGGCGACGTCGGGGCTGGAGGCGTCGTCCTCCATCACGATGTCCAGCCGCCGGCCGGCGACGCCGCCGCGCTGGTTCACCAGCTTCTGGGCCAGCAGGATGCCGTCGCGCTCGGGGATGCCCACGGTGGCCAGCGGGCCCGTGGTGGACAGCAGCGCTCCGATGGTGATCGGCTCGCCGGCGGGCTGGGCCATGGCGGTGCCGGCGGCGCCGAGCAGGGCCGCGGCGAGCAGGGCCCGGCGGGTGCGCGGGTAGTTCGTGTTCATGGTGTCTCCTTCGGTGGGCGGGGTGAGGTCAGGCGGCAGTCCCGAACAGGGGGACCATCTCGCCGATGTCGGACATCGGCAGCAGCAGGCGGCGGCGGTGCTCGGCGGCCCACCCGGCCAGGCGGGCCGGTGGCAGCAGGTCGGCCGTCGGGCGGGCCTGCTCGGCGGCCGCGCGCGACGCGAACAGTTCGTAGTGCACGTGACGGTGCAGGCGCCCGGTGAGCGCGGCGAACCAGCCCAGCGAGCCCGCACCGGGCGGGGCGGCGCTGGCGAGCGCGTCAAGGAAGCCGAGGGCCTGGCCCGGGCGCAACAGGAAGCTGTCCTCGACCAGCACGGCGCCGGCCGGATCGAGCCCGGCCGCGGCCGGCACCGGACCCTGGCCGGGCAGCCAGTCGCGGCCCGGGCCCCACACGGGCGTCAGCAGCGGCACCGGCACGGGCGCGAGGAAGACGTTGTCCTGGCGCGCCATCAGCTTGCGGACGGTGCCGAAGTACGGGCGCAGCTCGGGCACGGCGTAGAGGCCGTGCAGGCGCGCCTGCCAGTCGCCGAAATCGTCGTAGCGGTACAGGTGCACGACGCGGTCGCCGGCCGGGTCGGGCTCCACGAAATACCCCAGCAGGCGTTCGCAGATCGGCGCCACCGGAGCGAAGCCGCGGTCCCGCTGCGCCTGCAGGAACGCGGCGCGCTGCCCCGGCTTCAGGGTGTAGGTGCGGCGCTCGAAGATCATGGCTGCGCGGGTTTCAGGGGCGTCGAGGCCCAGGACAGGAGCTGCCAGCGGCCGCCGCGCTGGATCCATGTGGTGGTGAAGCGGTTGCGCAACTCGCGTTCGATGCCGCCGACCTCCGCCTGCACCACCGACAGGCCGGTCATCAGGGCCAGCCCCGGCAGCAGGTGGATCGCTTCCCCCATGCGCCGCGCGCTGCGGTACTTCACCCGGCCGCTCGCCAGCGAGGCCAGGTACTGGGGCCGGGTCTCGACGTCGGCGGTGGAGTGGCAGTACATCAGCTCGTCGGCCAGCAGGTCCGCCAGGGTGTCGAGGTCGCCGGCCAGCATGGCGGCGTAGCGGGCGTCGTCGGCGGCGAGGATCCGGCGCCGGGCGGCCTCGGGGCCGCCCAGCTGCGCCAGCGCCGGGATGTCGGCCAGCACGGCGATGTCGGTGGCAGGCAGCGCCTGCTCTTCGACACCGGCCAGCTGCGCGCGGACTTGCTGCGCCAGCGGCATCGCCGCTGCGCGCTCGCCGGCCGTGGCCAGCGCCATGTCGAGGTCTTTCACCGCCAGGGTGAGCGCACCGACCGGGGACCAGTCGCGGGCGGCGATCTTGTCGGCCTTGCCGCGGAAATGATCACTCCCCACGACGCTGCTGCCCAGGGCGCGCAGCACCGCCTGCCGGTCCACGCCGGCCGCATCGGCGATGCCGAGCGCCTCACCCAGCACCGCGGTACCGAGGTAGAGCACCGTGTTGACGACCAGCTTGACGACGCGAGCTTCCTCGCCCGGCCCCACCCATTCCTGATGCACCGACAGGTGACGCAGCAAGGGCAGCACCTGCTCGAACGCCTCGCGCGGTCCGGAGGCGTAGGCCCTCAGCCGGGCGCTCTCGGCCAGCGTCACGGTGCCGGAGACGGGGATGCGCAGGTAATCGATCCCGGCCTGCTGCAGGGGCCTTGCGACAGCGGCGGACGCCTGCGGGGTGACGGTGCTCAGGTCGGCGAAGACGCTCAAGCGGCGCGGCGAAGCGGCCAGCACGCCGTCGGCGCCTGTCACCAGCTCCACCAGGGCGGCGTCGCCGGGAACCGTGGAGAACACCTGTTCGGCATGGCGCGCCACGGAAGCGGCATCGGGTTGCGGGATGGCCCCCGCCGCGACCAGCGCCCGCACGCGCGCCGGATCAAGGTCGTGGACGTGGACCGTGTAGCCGGCCGTGAGCAGGTGCCGGACCATCGGGTTGCCCATGGCCCCGAGACCGATCCATCCGATGACGGGTTGCTGCGACAAGTTCGTCTCCTCGTGCGATGGGGACGAACTCTAGGCACCGATATATGATCGGTCAATCGTATATTTTGTGCTTTTGGTTAGGGGTATCCCTAATATCTATGCTGCAGTAACAAATATACTTTTCTCATGAGTTCACTTCAGCTCGACGCCGTCACCCGGCCCCAGCCCGGCCGCCGCTCGCGCAACGGCGACGCCACGACCACGATGGCGAGCACCCTCACCGCCCGGCTGCGCAACGACATCATCCGGGGTCGGCTGGCGCCGGGGAGCAAGCTCAAGATCAAGGACCTCGCCGAGGCCTACGGGGTCGGCACGATCCCCTTGCGCGAAGCGCTGTCCCGCCTGACGACGAGTGGTTTCCTGGACTTCGAGGACCAGAAGGGCTTCCGGGTGCGGCCGGTCTCGCAGGCCGAACTGCAGGACCTGACGCGCGTGCGCCTCCTGGTCGAGAAGGAAGCGCTGCGGGATGCCATCGCCCATGCCGACCTGGACTGGGAGGAGCGCATCGTCGGCGCCCTGCACCGCATGTCACGGCTGCCGATCGTGCAGCCCGAGCGCGGGGCGACGCTCAACACCGACTGGGAGAGCGCGCACGACGACTTCCACCGGCAGCTTCTCTCGAACTGCTCGTCGGCCTGGCTGAAGGGCTTCGCCGACACGCTGCGCGACCAGACCACGCGCTACCGGCACCTGACGGTGGGCGCCTCGGCCGGCCCGCAGCGCAACGTTCCCGGCGAGCACAAGGCGATCGTCGATGCCATCCTTGCCCGCGATGCGGATGCCGCCTGCCGCGTGCTCGAGCAACACCTGCAACGCACGACAGAGCTGGCCCTGACGCACTCGAACACCGAGCCCGGGTTCGTCGCGAGTTGAACAGCCGATCCTCAGCAGTTAGAGCCCGAGTCCAACTGCAGACCACACTGCGCTGGCTGCGAGGTCAACGGCGAGAAAGCGCCTCGTGCGCATTCCACTCGCCCCGGCCAGCGGCGGGCAATCGCAGAGATCCCCGGCACGGTCGATGAGCGCTGGGTCTACGTATGCGTCCGGCCATCCCGTCTTGAAGTCGTCCATCGCGGCTGCAAGGATCGTGTCCACGTAACTACAGGTGGACACGATGGCAAGCGACAAGCCCGCAAGGCGGCGCACGTATGACGAGACGCTGAAGGCCCAAGTGCTCGCCGAATGCGACGCTCCGGGCACTTCGGTGGCGAAGGTGGCGCTGGCCCACGGCATCAACGCCAACGTCGTACACCGCTGGCGGCAACTGGTTCGCGAAGGCAAGCCCTCGGTGCCCGCGATCTCAAGCGGGTTCGTCCCGGTGACGCTTGCCTCGCCGCCTGCGACGGAGTCGCACGCCAGTGCTGACATCCAGGTCGAACTGCGCCGTGGCGCCATTGCCATGACGATCAACTGGCCGACCTCGGCAGCGGCCGAGTTCGCCGCCTGGACCCGCGAGCTGCTGCGTTGATCCGCATCGACGCCGTGTGGATGGCGGTCGAGCCGCTGGACATGCGCGCCGGCACCGAGTCAGCGCTGGCCCGCGTGGTCAAGGTCTTCGGCGCTGCCCACCCGCACACGGCCTACCTCTTCGCCAATCGCCGGGCCAATCGGATGAAGGTCCTGGTGCACGACGGCATCGGCGTCTGGCTGGCCGCGCGGCGGCTGCATCGCGGCAAGTTCATCTGGCCGCATAACGTCGAAGGCACGCTGACCCTGAGCCGCCCGCAACTTGATGCGCTCGTGCTGGGCCTGCCCTGGCAGATGATGGGAGAGGCCGGAGTCATCCGCGTGCTGTAGTGCAATTGCCGGAAGTGCCGATGCCTGCTGGCATCGAAGAGAGCAAGATGCATTCTCGTGATCCACGAAGCCCAGCTCGACGACCTCACGCCCGCGCAGTTGCGCGAGTTGACCGAGCGACTGCTGAGCGAGGTGCGCCACAAGCAGGCGACCATCGACAAGCTCACGCACGAGAACGCGGTGCTCAAGCGGA
Source organism: Rhodoferax sp. (assembly GCA_024236015.1). Lineage (GTDB taxonomy): Bacteria > Pseudomonadota > Gammaproteobacteria > Burkholderiales > Burkholderiaceae_C > CAISIP01. The sequence continues at coordinate 4,200 of JACKLK010000018.1, read as the reverse complement.
TGAAGTTCGCTGCCACCAGCGAGGTCTTCCAAGGCGATCAGCGAAGCCTGCTTGAAGACTCGGTCGATGAAGACCTGGAAGCGGTGCAAAGCGAGTTGCAGCAGCTCGCCACCAAGCCCGCCAGCACGGAGCGTCAGACACCCAAGCGCCAAGCCCTTCCAGTCGAACTGCCGCGCCGTGAGTTCCGCCATGAGCCCGACAACACCCTGTGCGCCTGCGGCTGCCAGATGAAGCGCATCGGCGAGGATGTGGCCGAGAAGCTGGACTACGAGCCCGGCGTGTTCACCGTCGAGCGCCACATCCGGGGCAAGTGGGCCTGCGCCAAGTGCGAGCGCCTGGTGCAGGCGCCGGTCGAGGCACACGTCATCGACAAGGGCATCCCGACTGCTGGCCTGCTCGCGCAGGTGCTGGTCGCCAAGTACGCCGATCACCAACCGCTGTATCGCCAAGAAGGCATCTATGCCCGCTCCGGCGTCCAATTGCCGCGCTCAACTCTGGCGGCCTGGGTTGGTGCCTGCGGCGTGCAGCTGCAGCCGCTGGTGGACGCACTCAAGGCCGAGATGCTCGGCCATCGTGTGCTTCACGCCGACGAGACGCCGGTCGCGATGCTTGACCCTGGCGCCGGCAAGACGCATCGGGCCTATCTATGGAGCTACTGCACCGGCCAGTTCGAGGACAGCCGCATCGTCGTCTACGACTTCGCCGAGAGTCGCGCCGGCAAGCATGCGATGGAGTTCCTGGGTGACTGGCGCGGCGCACTCGTCTGCGACGACTACTCGGGCTACAAGGCGCTGCTCACCAAGGGTCTGCTCGAAGTTGGCTGCATGGCGCACGCCAGGCGCAAGTTCTATGAGCTCTGGGCCAACCATCGCAGCCAGATCGCCGAGCAGGCGCTGAGCCACTTCGGCGAGCTGTACGAGGTCGAACGCATGGTGCAGGCAGCGACACCGCAACAGCGGCTGCAGGCTCGGCAGAGCAAGGCCACGCCTGTTGCCGACGCCTTGCACCGATGGCTCACGCTGCACCGGCAGAAGGTGCCAGACGGCTCCGCCACAGCCAAGGCCATCGACTACAGCTTGAAGCGCTGGGCGGCGCTGACGCGCTACCTCGACGACGCCATGCTGCCCATCGACAACAACTGGGTTGAGAACCGCATCAGGCCGGTGGCGCTGGGGCGTTCGAACTGGCTCTTCGCAGGCAGCCTGCGGGCGGGCAAGCGAGCAGCAGCCGTGATGAGCTTGATCCAGTCGGCCAAGCTCAACGGACTGGAGCCTTGGGGCTACTTGAAGGATGTGCTGACCAAGCTTCCGACGCAGCCGGATAGTCGCATCGACGAGTTGCTGCCGCACCGATGGCAAACTGCGTAGCCACGCTACCTCGACATCTGCACATTCAATGGTCTTCCTCGCGATCACGCATACCGGCCTTGCCAATGCCCTTCGCGCCGCTACGCCCGATGACGCCATCTGGTGCGGCAGCGACGCGATCTCCGAAGCTGACTACGCCACGATGAAGCACCGGAACCTGACCAGGTTCATCTACGAGCTCGGAGACCGGGTTCTGGTCGACGATGCCATCGGCACAATCGAAGAGCACCATCCTGGACAGATCATCTGGGTTGAAGCCGCTGCATCAAGTTAGCGAGCAACGCGAGATGGGTTCGCTGGACGCTTACGGGTCTACTTGGGCTCCCTCAACTTCACCAGACGCTCGGAGCGCGTCAACACGGAGATGGGCCTGATCCTTGATTGCCCGACGCTTGCGCGCGGCATCATCGACCTCATCCAGGTGATTCCGGCGTATGACCTCCGCATCGCGACGGGGCCGGTCGGCCTGGAGTGGGTCGACAAGCAGTCGTCTCCGGAGCGCGCCGTCACCGGAGAACCCGGCGCGAATGTCATTAGCTCACGAGCGTTCCCAACGTATCTCCCGCGAGAACGCAGTGTTCGCGGAGAAACCCTTTGCAAAGCCGGTCCGACCGCCTCAAATGGAGTTGGCACGCAACTATCTCGAGGTGAATGCAATGGACGACAACGGCATTGCGACTCTGGTTATTCAGCATCATGTGAATCCCATAGCGAAGGGCGACTACGAGTCTTGGATCAAGAAGATCGCGGCTGAGGGTCAACACTTCAAGGGACACATGGGTGTCAACGTCATTCGACCGCACGGCACTTCGAGCTCCTACACGATCGTCCTGCGCTTCGACTCGCACGAGAACCTCCAGGGCTGGATCGACTCGGAAGCCCGGCGACTGCTCGTCCAGGAGGCGCGAACACTTCTGGTGGCCGAGGAGGACCTGGAGCTCCAGACCGGGCTCGAGTATTGGTTCACTCCACCTCACACCAAGCAGCCGCACGCCAGGGCCTTCAAGCAGTTCCTGATCACCCTGTCGGCGATCTTCCCGCTGACGATTGTCGTCCCGTGGCTCCTGCAGCCCCTGTCGGATGCGATGCCCTTCTTCGCGAACTTCTGGGTTGCGAAGCTTCTCATCGCGATTGCCATCGTGTGGTTGATGGTCTACGTGATCATGCCAAGGTACACGCGGCTGGTGGCAGGATGGCTATTCAGGTAGTGCCGTCAGCAACGCATCGACCGTTGATGGCTTTCGAGGCTGCTGATTGCCGGGATCTGCCTTCCGCTCCTGTTCAGTGGCATCGCAAAGCTCCTGAACTTCAGCGACGCGGTTGCCGAGTTCGACGGGCCCGCGCGCGCCCAGCAGCGCAATGTCTTTCTCGAGCACGTTGCACTTTCGTGCGCATTGATATTCATCGGCTGGTGGAAGCTGCGGCCGACAGGGCGCTGATCGTCACGGAACCATGCGGCCATCGCAATCATGGACCGGGCAACTGGGTTCACGGAAGATCCAGAGCACAACCATCCGCAGAGACAAGGCCGGTTACGAGCGAATTCGGTGATGGCAGGTTTTGGCCGCGAGCAGACGTAGCCCTGATGAGCTGCAAAAAAGTTTGCGAGTTTTAACGGCGTTTCTGCGTCGGCGCTTTGCACTGCGCCTCTCTGGTTGTCGTCGATCCGTAGGCCCGCAGATCGCCTAGCCACGAACCCGCAAGACGACATTTCCCACCCGATCCCCCGCCTCGACCGCCTCATGGGCGGCCGCGATCTCCGCCAGCGGGAACACCGCTCCGATCGCATGCACCAGGCGGCCCGCCCGCATCGGGGTCTCCTCGTTTTCAGTGCAATAAGTGACGGTACGAAAAGCTAGCACTGGCGCGGAGGTGGTGTTGGTAGATCGTTGATTTCATTGACTTTCCTGTTCACTTTCAAATCTGCGATTCGTGGCGTCAAACCGTGGTCGGTTTCATCCATTGGTGCCAGTTATCGATGCATTTGGCCGCGAAGGCAGGATTTGGTCAGCATAGCGGTCAACCGGGAAGCGAAACACACCCCGCAAGTTGATGCTCTCCAGCCTGGTGGGCGCAATCTTCCCGATCAGTTCCGGTGGAATGACCTGGCGGCGGTTCGACCAGCGATCCAGGACCGCCTGCATCTGTGAGGTATTCCACGCCATCACGATGTTGGCCATCAGGCTCAACGCATCGGCCACAGCCTGCATTTCATCGACACGTTTGGCCTGCGCCGGGCTGATCCGGCCGGTATAAATGGCGCGCTTGAGGGCGTTAACAGCCTCGCCCCGATTGAGCACCCGGCGCAACTCGTTCCTGAAAGCGTCCTTGACAAAGTAGTCAGCCAAAAACGCCGTACGCAGCAACCGCCCCAATTGCACGCCAGCCTCATAGATTGGATCGCCCTGGGCGGCAGAACCGAACCGCGCAAGAGCTGCCACCGCACTGGCATGTCCGCTCATGACCGAGGCTGCCAGGTGCACCAGACTATCCCAATGCTTTTCGATCAAAGCGACGTCGACATTGGCTTCGCACACCGCAGCGATTTCTGCGGGCACTTTGGTGCCGCGTGGCACAAAGAGGTGGCGCTGTTTGAGTTCCTTCAACCGCGGGCAAAGATCAAAACCAAGCAAACGGGCATGTGACATGGCAAAGTCGGTGTAGCCATGGGTATCCACAGCAAGCTGGCTGGTCTCCAGCTTTTCTTGGCGGATGACACCTTCAATGGCCACGCCCGCCTGGCGCTCATTGAGCACAAAGGGCTGCGCATGGAAGATGCCCCACCGGTCTTTTACATGGGAGTAGATTCCAATGGAAGGTGTGTTGCGCCGAG
>JACKLK010000017.1 GCA_024236015.1 Rhodoferax sp. | reverse complement strand
GATGGAGTCTTTCATGATGCGTCCTTTGGTGCTTCCAGGCGAGGGGCCGGCGCACCGTGCGGCGCGCCCCCCGCCTCAGTCCCTCAGTTGATGCCGATGGCCTTGCCGACGGTCTTCTTCCAGTCGGCCGAGCAGGTCGGGTTGGACTTGTCGCAGATTTCCGCCCAGGTCGGCAGCGATATCGTCGCCACCGCCTTGCGCACGGTTTCGATGTCGGCAGGCGTCACCGGCACGTTGACCAGGTTGAACTTCTTGCCGGTGGTACAGGGGTCCTTGCCGGCATTGCAGTTGATGGCATCTTGCGTCAGTTCCTGCGAATAGGTCCAGATGTCGTCCGTCAGCGCGTTGAACGCGGCCTGCATCTTGGTCTTCTGATCCGGCTTGAGCTGGTTCCATGCCTTCATCGTCATGGCGTAGCCATTGAGCGCCATCTGAAAGCCCAGCGCGTACTGGTGCGTCGTGACCTCAGGCCAGTTGGACGAATTCGCCGAGCTCGGACCGGTGATGGCGCAATCCACCACGCCCAGCGACAGCGACTGGTGCACCTCGGTGAACGACAGCGGCACCGGCGTGCCGCCGACGGTCTCGATGAACTTGGCCAGATTCTGGTCGTACACCCGCACCTTCATGCCCTTGAGGTCGGCGAGTTGGGTCAGGGGTTTCTTGCAGAACAGGATCTGCGGACCGAAGGGCCAGATACCCAGCAACTTGACGTTGAACTGCTTCTGCAGGCGCTGGTCGAGCGTGTCCCGGTAAGACTCGTAGACCTTGCGCGCGGTGGCGTAGTCCGGTGCGGCCCCCACCAGATCCATGCCCAGCAAGGTGGGTTCATCGCGGGAATTCTGCGATACGCGCAGCGACACGATGTCGAACAGGCCAGCCTTCATCACGCGCAGCTGCTCGGTGTCCTTGATGCCCAGCGAATCGATCGACTTGTAGTCGGCATCGAACGGCAGTCCGGTGCGCTTGGCGAATTCGTCGAAGAACGGCTTTTCCTTGTTCTTCTGGATCAGACCGGTTGCCGCCGGTTGGCCGACAACCTTGTAGGTGATGCGATCCTGCGCCTGCGCGCCGGTGGCAAGGCCTGTGGCCAGCGCCAGGACGGAAATGGCTTGGGTGAACCGTGACATGGTGGTAACTCCTTTTGGTGGTGGTGGTGAGAGAGCGGGATCAGTTCGATGGCGCGGAAACATCCGGGCCCGACGCCAGCAGGCGCTGCAACGCGGGCGACAAGCCATGATGGGGTTTGATGGGCGGGGGAGCGAAGCTCCCGCGGCTGGCGCTGCCAGGCTGCAGCGCGACCAGCGATTCCGCGTGGCGCACGGCGCTGGACACGCCATCCACGCAGGGCACCGGCAGTCGGCCGTGCAAGCTGCGCGCCAGCCCGGCCAGCGGCGCTCCGGCCAGCACGATGACATCGGCGCCATCGTCGGTCACACAACGCTCGGCCAGTTGCACCAGACGTTCGCTCTGGTCGCCTTGCACGTTGCCGATGTCGGCCAACGGCTCGTCGAGTCCGCGGATGCTGGCCAGCCGGCTGCCCAGGCCATAGTGCGCAACGGTCTCGCCATACCAGGCACGGATGCGCTGGGATATCGCGACGATGGAGAAACGTTGGCCCAGCAGACAGGCGCTGGCCAGTGCCGCATCGGTCAGGCCGATCACCGGGCACGGCAGGACCTCGCGCAGGCCCTGCAGTCCGGGGTCGCCGAAGGCCGCCACAACCAAGGCATCGTATTGCCCATGGTGCCTGGCCGCCAGTTCCGCCACGGCATAGGCGCCGATCAGCGCCTCGAACCGCGTCTCGATGTAGGCCACCCCGAACGGGGCCGTCAGCACCTGCACGTCGGTACCGGGCGCAGCCGTGCGTTCGGCCTCGGCCCGGATCAGATCCGTGACGCTGGCCGAGGTGTTCGGGTTGACCAGCAGCAGCTTCATGCGGCCTCCCCGCGCACCGCGGGCGGCATCGGGCTGCGCCGCGGCATCAGTGACGGTTGACCACATGGCAGGAAACGTCCACGGCCCTTGCGCGGGTGGAAGGCGCCATCCCAGACGACCTCACCCGCCACGAGGGTCACGCCTGGCCATGCGCGCAGGGCACGGCCTTCGTACGGTGTGTAGTCGACGTTGTGGTGCAGATCCTGGTTGCGCAGCGTGAGATCGCGTTCGTCCCAGATCACCAGATCGGCGTCGCTGCCAACGGCGATGGTGCCCTTGCGCGGATGCAGTCCGTAGGCTTTGGCGGGATTGGTCGCCGTCAGTTCGACGAACCGGTTGAGCGTCATGCGCCCTGCCAGCACACCTTCGGAATACAGCAGGGGCATGCGGGTCTCCAGACCCGGGATGCCGTTGGGAATGTGTCGAAACGCCACCTCCTTCCCGTCCGGCTTCTTGCCTTCGGGTGCGTCGTACCGGAATGGCGCATGGTCGGACGAAAACACCGTGAACAGGCCGTCGTTGAGACCGTTCCAGATCACGTCCTGGTTGCGCTTGTCGCGCGGCGGAGGACTGCAGATGCAGCGCGCACCCTGGTAGCTGTCGTCCAGGCCCAGGTCCTCGGCGGTCAGGAACAGGTATTGCGGGCAGGTCTCGGCAAACACGTTCAGGCCATGCGCGCGTGCCCAACGAATCTGTTCGACCGCCTCGCGGCCCGACACATGCACGATCAGGATCGGTACGTCGACCAGTTCGGACAGGGCGATGGCCCGGTGCGTGGCTTCGCGTTCCACCAGCATCGGTCGCGACAGGGCATGAAAGCGCGGAGCGGTGCGGCCGGCGGCTTCGAGCCTGCGGGTCAACCATTCGATGCAGTCGGCGTTCTCCGCGTGCACCATCGCCATCGCACCGTGTTCGCGCGCCACCGACAACACGTCCAGGATCTGGCCGTCGTCGAGCTTCAGATCGTCGTAGGTCATGTAGATCTTGAACGAGGTGTATCCCTCGCCGATCAGGGCCGGCAGTTCGTCGTTCAGCACGGTGGCGGTCGGATCGCTGACGATCAGGTGGAACGCGTAGTCGACATGGGCAAGCCCTTCGGCACGCCGGTGATAGTCATCGACCGCGGCGCGCAGGGACTGGCCTTTTTCCTGCGCGGCAAAAGGGATGACGGTCGTGGTTCCGCCACATGCCGCCGAACGGGTGCCGCTTTCGAAGTCGTCCGCCATGCGCGCGGGCGCCAGCATCGGTTGATCCAGATGGCAATGGGCATCGACGCCGCCCGGCGTCACGACGCGCCCGGCCGCGTCGATCTCGCGCTGGCCCGCCGCGAGACCGGTCCCCAACTGCACGATGCGACCATCGCGAATGGCGATATCCGAGTCGAAGGTGTCGCTGGCGGTCGCCACCCGGGCGCGACGAATCACCAGGTCGAAGTCCTGGGCAGTCATGGGCGCCCTCCCGGGATCGTCAACCAGCATCGGGCGCAAGCGGCTTTGCGCCGGCTCACATCTGACAGTCGTGTTTGCATCATTGTTTGCACCAAATTGATCACTTCATCCGCCATGGCAGTTCGCCTCGTTTCAGTGCATTGCACCAAAGTAAGTCGAATTAGATGTCAACATTGTTGTCAACTTTCATATCGTTGAACATGGTGTTTACACCTATGTCGACATAACATTGCACATTCGGCATAATCTGCGCATCGATGGGAACACCATCGTTCGACCGAACCTGTGAACCCTCCTGGAGCCCGTATCCATGACCCGCCCCATCCGACTCGGCGTCCTGACGCCGTCATCCAACACGGCCCTGGAGCCATTGACCAGCGCGCTGGCCGCAGTCGTTCCCGGTTGCAGCGCGCATTTCTCCCGATTCAAAGTCACCGAGATATCCTTGTCCACGCAAGGACTGGGCCAGTTTGACGACAGCAAGATCCTGGCGGCGGCCGAATTGCTGGCCGACGCCAGGGTCGACGTCATCGGCTGGAGCGGGACCGCCGCTGGATGGCTGGGTTTCGACAGCGACCGCCGCCTCGTGGAACGCATCGAGGAACGGACCGGTATCCGGGCGACGACTGCGGTACTCGCCCTCAACGAGTTGATGGCGTTGCGCACGATCACGCAACTGGCCCTCGTCACACCCTATACCGAAGATGTGCAGCGACGCATTGTCGACAACTACCGGGACATCGGTGTTGACGTCGTGGCCGAGCGCCACCTCGGCATCACGGTCAACCACGATTTCGCGCTGGTGGAGCCGCAGCGACTGGAAGCGTTGATGACGGAAGTGGCGGCTTCGCGGCCCCAAGCCATCACGACGTATTGCACCAACCTGCGGGCGGCACCGCTGGCGCAGCAGGTCGAAGCGCGGCTGGACATCCCGTTGCTGGACACCGTCAGCACGACGGTGTGGGGCATGTTGCGCGCCGTCGGCGCCGACCCCAAGGTCATCCGTGGCTGGGGCCGGCTGTTCGACTGGGCCTGAACCGATGCCCCACCTCGCGCTCGATAAAATCCTCGGCATGCGTTCATCCAAGTCGGGACCCGCGTTGCGAGGCAACAAGCAGGCCAGATCGATCGATGATCACCCCCCCATTGCGGCCCCATCGACACCGACCATGACCCGAAAAGTACGCAAGCCAGCCCCACCGACACGGTTGGAGCGGGAAAACACCAACGACACGATCTACGAACGCATCTACACGGCCATCCTCGAGCATCGCCTGCCGCCGGGCACCAAGCTGGTCGAAGAGCGGCTGGCGGAGATATTCGGCGTCAGCCGTGCCCGCGTGCGCGAAGTGCTCAACCGGATGGCCCATGAACAAATCGTCGACCTGTACCCGCAGCGCGGCGCGTTTGTCGCCAAACCGTCGATCGAACAGGCCCATGATGTCTTCGAGGCCAGGCGCCTGATCGAACCCGCCGTGTTGCGCCGGCTGATCGAGAACCTGACGCCGGAGCGTGTCGCGCGATTGCGCCAGCAGCAGGAACTGGAGATCGACGCGCGCAGGCGTGACGACAAGCGTGCCATCGTGCGCCTGTCCGGAGACTTCCACATGCTGCTGGCCGACCTGGCCGGCAATTCGGCCCTCGCCCGCAGCATGCGCGAGTTGTCGTCCCTGACCTGCCTGATCATCTTCCTGTACGACGCGCCGACGGCGACGACCTGCCGCGCGGACGAACACTCGGAGATCATCGATGCGATCGCCCATCGCGATGCACCACGCGCGGAGAAACTGATGCTCGAGCATCTGCAGCACATCGAAGGCAGCCTGAAGCTCGATGCCGCGTCAGACGACGTGGACCTCGAATCGATCTTCAAGACATGAAGCGTGACTCCGGGCGATGGCCATGCGCCTGTTGCTGATCAATCCCAACACCTCGACCCACATCACGCAGCGGCTCGCGTCCTCCGCGCGCCGTGCGCTCGGGCCCGACGACACCCTGACGGCCGTGACTGCCCAGGGAAGTCCGCAGGTCGTACGCGGTGCCGCCGACCTGCTTGTGGCGAACACCAACGCGCTGGCCCTGGCACACCGCCATGCGGCGCAGCACGACGCCATCGTGCTCGCCATCTCGCTCGATGGCGCCGCGATCCCGCTACGCCGGCAGTACCCGGCCCTTCTCGTCGTCGGCATGACCGAAGCCGCATTGTTGACAGCCTGCCTGCGCGTCGAGCGGATCGGCCTGTTGACACTGGGCGCCGACATGCTGCCGCTGTACCGGGACCGGGTCGTCGAGATCGGGATCGCGTCGCGCGTGGTCGCCTACGCCGCCCCCGAGGCGCCAGCCGCCTTCGGCGCGGACGCAGCCGGCGTCGCCCCGGACTTGCTCGATCTGCTGACGGACGCGTGTGAACCGATGCGCGCAGCCGGCGCACAGCTGATCGTGCTGGCGGGCGCGGTCCTGTGCGGTTATGCCGAAGCCTTGCAGGCGCGTTGCGCCTTGCCGGTACTCGACGGCGTGTATTGCGCGGTGCGGCAGATCCAGTCACTGTCGCGGAACATGCCCAAGCCCCACTGACGCGGGCCGGCCGTCGGTCCCAGCCCTCGAGGCATCACTCCCAGACGAATGCCGTATCGGCGTCGAATGGGTGCACCTGTCTCCAGTGGCGTGCAATGTCGATGCGGCGCGTGACCCAGACCCGGTCAAATTGCGCGACATGGTCCAGAAAACGTTGCAGACCACGCATCCGGCCGGGCCGACCCAGCAGCCTGCAATGCATGCCGATGCTCATGATGCCCGGCCGTTCATCACCCTCTGCGTAATGGACGTCGAAGGCATCACGCAGGTACCGGAAGAAGTCGTCACCCGTGGCAAACCCCTGTGGCGAGGCAAAACGCATGTCGTTGGCATCGAACGTATACGGCACGACCAGGTGTGGTGCAAGCTGTCCATCGGTCTTGCGCACGCGCAGCCAGAACGGCAGGTCGTCGCCGTAGTAGTCGCTGTCATATTCGAATCCGCCGTAGTCGGCCACCAGGCGGCGCGTTTGCGGGCTGTCACGCCCCGTATACCAGCCCATGGGACGTGACCCGGTCAATTGCGTCATGGTGTGCATGGCGCGTGCCATGTGCTCGCGCTCGGTGTGCTCGGGAACCTGCTGGTACCCGATCCAGCGCCAGCCGTGACAGGCGATCTCGTGCCCGAGCTCGCAGAATGCCGCCGTGATGTCCGGACACCGCTCGAGCGCCATGCCCACGCCGAATATCGTCAGTGGCAGGCCGCGCCGCTCGAATTCGCGCAGGATGCGCCACACACCGACGCGCGAGCCGTATTCGTAGACGCTCTCCATGCCCATGTACCGTGCCGCGACGGCAGGCGGATGGAACATCTCGGAGTTGATCTGCTCGCTGCCGGCGTCACCATGCAACACGCTGCGTTCCGCGCCTTCCTCGAAGTTCAGCACGAATTGCACGGCAACACGCGCCTGCCCTGGCCACCGGGCGTGCGGCGGGTGGCGGCCATGCCCCTGCAGGTCGCGCGGATAGGAACGCATCGATGGGTCGGGCATGTCGGATCAACCTCCAGTCACCCATGTCGCGCGATCGCCAGCGCATCGGCGCCCGGCAACGGCGGCCATCATCCCACCCGCCGCCACCATTCGCCGTCGAACTCATGGGCAAGCCATTCTATGAACTCGATGACCTTGGCCGGAACCAGCTTGGGCGACGGAAACACCGCGTGCAGATCCTGCGTGGGCAGTCCATGTTCGGTCAACACCTGCCGAACCCGCCCAGCGGCGACCGACGGACCGGCGACATACCAGGGCAGTATGGCCAGCCCCATGCCGGCAATCGCAGCATCGAGCACCGCAGACAGGCTGTTCGATCGCAGCTGGCCCTTGACCGGCACCGACTGCTCCTTTCCACCGGGCGGTGTCAGGCTCCAGCGGGCGTCACCTTGCACGCTGCTGTAGATCAGGCAATCGTGCCGGGCCAGGTCGCTGGCCTTGCGCGGGACGCCCCGCGTCTCCAGATACGCCGGCGCAGCGACCATCAGCCAGGGGTTCTTGCCGAGGTAACGCGCACCCAGCGTCGAGTCGGCCAGGCGCCCCATGCGCAGCGCGACATCCACGCCCTGTTCGACGAGGTCGACGTAGCGGTCGTCGAAGCTCAGGTCGACCACGACCTTCGGATGCAGGCGCATGTAGCGCAACACCAGCGGCGCCATGACCCTGCGGCCGAATGCGACCGAGGTACTGATACGCATCGTGCCGCCCATCTCGCTTTGCAGCAGGGCGGCCACGTTTTCCGCTTCATCGATGTCGCGCGCAATGATCAGGCAGCGTTCGTAGTACCGCTGGCCGACCTCGGTCGGCGTGACACCGCGCGTCGAGCGATGCAGCAGGCGTGCGCCCAGGCGTTTTTCGGTGGCAGCCAGCGCCTTCGTGACCGTGGGTTGGGTGATGCCGAACTCTTCGGCGGCACGGCTGAAACTGCCGGTCTCGACCACCCGAATGAACAGTTGAAGGCTGAAGACGCGATCCATGTTGCTTCCCGGTCCGGTACCGTGGCAATTATGCCGCCACGGAATAAGTGTTATCGACGGACTGGGGTTCACGGACATGGGCACCGGGACGAACATCTGCTCCAACAACCGAAGGAGGGATCCATGGCAAAGATGAAGGCCGCTATGGCCGCAGTGCTGGTGATGGAAAAGGAAGGCGTGACGCAGGCGTTCGGCGTGCCGGGTGCGGCGATCAACCCCCTGTACGCGCAACTGCGCGAGCGCCAGAGCATCGCCCACGTGCTGGCGCGCCACGTCGAAGGTGCATCCCACATGGCCGAGGGTTATACGCGCGCCAGGGCCGGCAACATCGGCGTATGTATCGGTACCTCCGGTCCGGCCGGCACCGACATGATCACCGGCCTGTATTCGGCCCAGGCCGACAGCATCCCCATCCTGTGCATCACCGGCCAGGCGCCGCGGGCCCGCATGCACAAGGAAGACTTCCAGGCCGTGGACATCGCCTCCATTGCCAGGCCGGTGACCAAATGGGCCACCACCGTGCTGGAGCCGGCCCAGGTGCCACGTGCGTTCCAGCAGGCGTTCCACCTGATGCGGTCAGGCCGGCCCGGCCCGGTGCTGATCGACCTGCCCTTCGACGTGCAGATGGCCGAGATCGAGTTCGACATCGATACCTACGAACCCCTGGCTGTCTACAAGCCCACGGCATCGCGCAAGCAGATCGAGAAAGCACTGGACATGCTGAACACGGCCGACAGGCCGCTCATCGTCGCCGGCGGAGGCATCATCAACGCCGACGCATGCGACCTGTTGCAGCAGTTTGCGGAGACAGCCGGCATCCCGGTCATCCCGACGCTGATGGGCTGGGGCGCGATCCCCGACGACCATGCGCTGATGGCGGGCATGTGCGGGCTGCAGACCAGCCACCGCTACGGCAACGCCAACCTGCTGGCGAGCGACTTCGTGCTCGGCATCGGCAACCGCTGGGCCAACCGCCACACCGGCAGCCCGGAAGTCTATTGCAGGGGGCGCAGGTTCATCCACGTCGACATCGAACCGACCCAGATCGGCCGGGTCTTCGCGCCCGACTACGGCATCGTGTCCGATGCCAAGGCCGCGCTCCGGCTTCTCGTGCAGGTCGCGCAGGAATGGAAGGATGCCGGCAAGCTGCGGGACTGGTCGGCCTGGGCCGGGGAATGCCGGACGCGAAAAGGCTCGATCGAATACCTGCGCAAGACCAACTACGACGCCGTGCCGATGAAGCCGCAACGCGTCTACCAATGCATGAACCGTGCGTTCGGCAAGGACGTCACCTATGTATCGACGATCGGCCTGAGCCAGATCGCCGGCGCCCAGTTCCTGCATGTCTACCACCCGCGCCACTGGATCAACTGTGGCCAGGCGGGGCCCTTGGGCTGGACCATTCCGGCGGCGCTCGGTGTTCGCGCCGCCGACCCGACACGCAAGATCGTCGCGCTGTCCGGTGACTACGACTTCCAGTTCATGATCGAGGAGATGGCCGTGGGCGCGCAATTCAAGCTGCCGTATATCCACGTCGTGGTCAACAACAGCTACCTCGGCCTGATCCGCCAGAGCCAGCGCGGCTTCGAGATGGACTACTGCGTGCAGCTGGCCTACGAAAACATCAACGTGCCGCCCGAACAGGTGGCCCATGGTTATGGCGTGGACCACGTCGCCGTGGTCGAAGGCCTGGGCTGCAAGGCGATCCGGGTGCACACGCAGGAAGAGATCGCGCCGGCCCTGCAGCAGGCCGAGGCCTGGATGGCGCAGTACCAGGTGCCGGTCATGGTCGAGATCATGCTCGAGCGCGTGACCAATATCGCCATGGGAACCGAGATCGACAACGTGACCGAGTTCGAGGAACTCGCGAGCAGCCGCGCCGACGTGCCCACCGCTGTCTCGCTGCTCGACTGAAAGGCACCCGCATGCCCCGATTTGCCGCCAACCTGTCGATGCTCTTCACCGAGCATCCCTTCCTGGATCGCTTCGCGCACGCGGCCAAGGCCGGTTTCGACGCTGTGGAATTCCTGTTCCCCTATGACTGGCCGGCCGACGAGATCAAGCGGCGGCTCGATGCGCACAAGCTCGAGCTGGTGCTGCACAACCTGCCCGCCGGCGACTGGAATGCCGGCGAGCGCGGCATCGCCTGCCATCCGGATCGTGTTCAGGAGTTCCGTGACGGTGTCGCCAGGGCCATCACCTACGCCCAGGTGCTGGGTGTCCCCCGGCTGAACTGCCTGCTCGGCAAGACCCCCGACGGCGTGGCACCGGACGTGCTGCGCACGACCGTCGTCGACAACCTGCGCTTCGCCGCCGCAGAACTGGACAAGGCAGGGCTGCACTTGCTGATCGAGCCGATCAACACGTTCGACATTCCCGGCTTCTACCTGAGCGGCACCACGCAGGCCCTGTCCATCCTGGACGAGGTCGGCATGGACAACGCCTTCGTGCAATACGACATCTACCACATGCAGCGCATGGAAGGCGAGCTGGCCGCCACGATGCACAGGCAAGTCGCACGCATCGGCCATGTTCAACTGGCCGACAACCCCGGGCGCAACGAACCGGGAACCGGCGAGATCAACTACGCCTTCCTGTTCGCGCACCTGGACGCCATCGGCTACCAGGGCCACATCGGCTGCGAATACAAGCCGGCGACGACCACCGAGGCCGGCCTGGGCTGGCGACCACGGCCGGTTCGCTGACGCAGCCCCACCCATCCCCTTCGAACCGGACAAGGATCAACCAAGACCATGACGACACACGCACGCAAGATCGGCTTCATCGGCCTGGGCATCATGGGTACCCCCATGGCCGGCCATCTCATCGCCGCAGGCCATCAACTGTTCATCTACACGCGGGGCAAGGTGCCTGCGCACATCGGCGAGAGCCGCGCGACGCAGTGCGTGGACGCCAAGGGCGTGGCGCAACGCGCCGACATCGTCATCCTGATGCTGCCGGACACCCCGGATGTGGGCGACGTGTTGTTCGGGGACACGGGGGTTGCCAAGGGCCTGAGTGCCGGCAAGACCGTGGTCGACATGTCGTCGATTTCGCCGGTCGAGACCAAGGCCTACGCGAAGAAGATCGAGGCGCTGGGCTGCGACTATCTGGACGCGCCGGTATCCGGCGGCGAGGTCGGCGCGAAAAACGCGGCACTGTCCATCATGGTGGGTGGCAAACCCGAGGTCTTCGCGCAAGTGAGACCGGTGCTCGCATGCGTGGGCAGCAACATCACGCTGGTCGGCGGCAGCGGCGCCGGCCAGACCTGCAAGGTCGCCAACCAGATCGTCGTGGCGCTGACCATCAATGCCGTTGCGGAAGGCCTGTTGTTCGCCGCCAAGGCCGGGGCCGACCCGTCCAGGGTCCGGCAGGCGCTGATGGGCGGACTGGCCACGTCGCGCGTTCTCGACATCCTGGGTGAACGCATGATCCAGCGCAACTTCGATCCGGGATTCCGCATCGCCCTGCACCAGAAGGATCTGAACCTGGCGCTTGGCGCCGCCAGGTCACTGGGACTGGCCCTTCCTGCCACGGCCACCGCGCAACAACTGTTCAGCGCCTGCGTGTCGCACGGCGGTGCAGCCTGGGACCATTCAGGCATGGTGCGCGCGCTGGAGAAACTGTCGAACGTCGAGATCGGCCCGACGGTCGCCTGAAGCGGTGATGGCGATCTCCCCGATGGACCATTCCAGCCCTCGTGACCGACTGCGGGGACACGACCTGCTGCGTGACATGTTTGCGGCAGCCGTGGCCAGCGCGCAACCGTCGCTGTGTGTTCCGGCGCATGTGCCCGATCCGTCCGAACTGGGGAACGGTCGGCTCGTGGTGATCGGCGCCGGCAAGGCATCCGCTGCGATGGCACGCGCAGTGGAGGATCACTGGGCCGGGGACATGTCGATGCTCGATGGTCTGGTCGTGACGCGGCATGGCTACGCCGTACCGTGTGACCGGATCGAGATCGTCGAGGCATCCCATCCGGTGCCCGACGCGGCCGGCTTGGCTGCGGCGCAACGGCTGCTGGAACGGGTCAGCGACCTGAAGCCGCAGGACTGCGTGTTGTGCCTGATCTCCGGCGGTGGCTCGTCGTTGTTGCCCCTGCCCTTGCCCGGGCTGACACTGGAACACAAGCAGGCGGTCAACCGGGCGCTGCTCCGGTCCGGTGCCACGATCAGCGAGATGAATCGCGTGCGCCGTCATCTCTCCGCCATCAAGGGCGGTCGACTGGCCGCGGCCTGCCATCCGGCGCGGGTGCTCACGCTGCTGATCTCCGACGTACCCGGCGACGACCCCGTCGATATCGCCTCCGGCCCGACCGTCGGCGACCCGACCACCTGCGCGCACGCGCTGGCCATCGTGCGCCGCTACGGCATCGCATTGCCGGCGGCGGTGATGCGGGTCCTGCGCAGCGGCGAGGGCGAATCGGTCAAGCCCGGTGACCCGCGGCTCGCGCGCAGCGAGACCCGCATCATCGCGACTCCCCAGATGGCCCTCGAGGCCGCCGCGGCACGGGCGCGCAGGGCAGGAGTCACCCCCTGCATCCTGGGCGACGCGATCGAGGGCGAGGCACGTGATGTCGGCAAGGTGCTTGCCGCCATCGCGCTGCAGGCAGCCCGCCACGGACAACCCGTCGCCGCGCCGTGCGTGTTGCTGTCCGGAGGCGAGACCAGCGTCACGGTGCGTGGCCAGGGGCGGGGCGGTCGCAACGTCGAATGCCTGTTGTCCATGGCTATCGCGCTGGACGGCCATCCGCACATCCATGCCCTGGCAGCGGATACCGACGGCGTCGACGGCCTGCACGAGATTGCCGGCGCCGTCGTCAAGCCCGATTCGCTCGAACGTGCCTGGGCACTGGGCATGTCGCCGCAGGATAGGCTGGACAACAACGACGGCCACGGCTTCTTCGAGGCGCTGGGTGACGCGGTCGTCACCGGACCGACACGGACCAACGTCAACGACTTCCGCGCCATCCTGATCGACGCGCCCGACATGCCCTAGAAGGAACCCCTCCCCATGCGCAGAACCCGCAACGCCAAGATCGTCGCCACCCTGGGGCCGGCCAGTTCGGATCCGGCCATCGTGCGCCGGCTGTTCATGGCCGGCGTCGACGTGTTCCGGCTCAACTTCAGCCACGGTGACCATGCCGACCACCAGCAGCGCTTCAAGACCTTGCGCGCGCTCGAGCAGGAAACCGGCAGGCCGATCGGCATCCTGGCCGACCTGCAGGGGCCCAAGCTGCGGGTCGGCCGCTTCGCCGCCGGCCCGGTCATGCTCGAGCCGGGACAGGTGTTCCGCCTCGATCTCGACCCCGCGCCGGGCGACAGGCGACGCGCCACCTTGCCTCACCCCGAGATCTTCGCGGCGCTGGCGGCCGGTGCGCAATTGCTGCTCGATGACGGCAAGTTGCGCGTCGTGGTCGAGCAATGCGGCAGGGACTTTGCGCAGACCCGGGTCGTTGTCGGCGGCACCCTATCCGAACGCAAGGGTGTCAACGTGCCCGGCGTCATGCTCCCGATCACGGCCCTGACGGACAAGGACCATCGCGATCTGGCATTTGCACTGGAGCATGGCGCCGACTGGATCGCCTTGTCCTTCGTGCAACGCGCCCAAGACGTGGCCGAGGCGCGGGCCCGGATCGGCGAGCGCGCCAGCATCGTCGTCAAACTCGAGAAACCATCGGCCATCGAGCAACTCGACGCCATCGTGGCCATGTCCGACGCCGTGATGGTCGCGCGCGGCGACCTCGGCGTCGAGCTGCCGGCGGAACAGGTGCCGACGATCCAGAAGCGCATCGTGCGCACCTGCCGCAAGCTGGGAAAGCCGGTCATTGTCGCGACCCAGATGCTCGAGTCGATGATCGAGAGCCCGGTGCCCACACGCGCCGAAGCATCCGACGTGGCCAGCGCCATCTATGACGGCGTCGACGCCGTCATGCTGTCGGCCGAATCGGCCTCGGGCCGATACCCCGTCGTGGCCGTCGACATGATGAACCGCATCATCGAACAGGTCGAGGCCGACCCGCAATATCGCCAGCTGATCGACGCCTCGCATGTCCGGGCGCGGCCCGGTGGCGACGTGGCCGAGGCCGTGTGCTGCGCGATGCGCCACGCGGTGGCCCTGTTGCACGCCGCGGCGATCGTGTGTTACACCCACTCCGGCCACACCAGCCTGCGCGCCGCGCGCGAACGCCCGGAGTCGTCCATCCTCAGCCTGACACCGGTGTTGTCGACCGCACGACGACTGGCCCTGGTCTGGGGCGTGCACTCCGTGCATATCGCCGACGTGGCCGACGTGGACCAGATGACGGAGCGCGCATGCGAAGTGGCGCGTCGCGACCACTTTGCGCGGCCCGGCGCATGCGTCGTCACCATTGCCGGCATGCCATTCGGTACCCCTGGCACGACCAACCTGATCCGCATCGCCACGGCATGACAGGGCGCCCGGCCCGGTCGCCCGCGTGCCGGGACACCGATGCCGGTCAGCGTCAGTCGCCGCCGTGGCCGAGTATCGAGCGGTACAAGGCGATGTAATCCCTGGCCGCAGGGTCCCAGGAAAAATCCTGCGCCATGCCGCGGCGCATCACCGCCTGCCAGACGTCACCGCGGCGATAGACGGCGATCGCCCGCTCCACCGCGCCGGCCAGCGCACCGGCGGTCGCGGGCCCGAACACGAAGCCGGTGGCCGTGTCGTCGGCCAGCGCGGCCGCACTGGCATCGACCACGGTGTCGGCCAGGCCGCCGACACGGCGTACCACCGGCACCGTGCCGTAACGCAGGCCATAGAGCTGGGTCAGGCCGCAGGGCTCGAAGCGTGAGGGCAGCAGGATCATGTCGGCGCCGGCGACCATCCGGTGCGCCGAAGTCTCGTCGTAGGCAATGTGTGCCGCCACCCGGCCCGGATGGCGCTCGGCCGCCTGGACAAACGCCGCTTCGAGATCCGCGTCGCCGGTGCCCAGCACCGCGATCTGGGCACCCTGCCCCACCAGGGCTGGCAGGGCCTCGAGCAGCAGGTCCAGCCCCTTTTGTTCGGTCAATCGGCTCACGATGGCCAGCAGTGGGGCATCGGGGTCGGCGGCCAGGCCCATCTGGCCTTGCAGGCGCGCCTTGCAGTCCGCCTTGCCGCGCAGCGTGCGGCTGGAATAGTTCGCGCCGATCCGCGGGTCGGTCTGCGGATCCCAGACCGTGCCATCGACGCCGTTGAGGATGCCGCTGACATCGGTGCCCCGGGCGCGGATCAGGCCGTCCAGGCCGAAGCCGAACGCCTCGGTCGCCATCTCGCGGGCATAGGTGGGGCTGACCGTCGTCACGCGCTGCGCATAGGCCAGCCCGGCCTTCATGAAGGACAACTGGCCGTGGAACTCCAGCGCATGGTGTGCCATGAAGCGCGCCGGCAGGCCCAGCAGGTGGTAGTCGTTGGCGTCGAACAGACCCTGGTAGGCCAGGTTGTGCACGGTGAACACCGATGCCACCGACGGCCCGGGGTGCGCCGCCAGATAGGCGCAGCACATGGCCGCGTGCCAGTCGTGCGCATGCACCAGGTCGGGCGCCCAGTCGGTATCGATCTCGCCACCGGCCAGGTGGGCCGCGACCCAGCCCAGCAGCGCGAAACGTTGCTGGTTGTCGCCCCACTCCGCGCCATCGGCATCGAGGTAGGGATTGCCGTCGCGCCGGTACAGATAAGGCGCGTCGATCACATAGGCCGGCACGCCGCTGCCCTGGACCTCGCCCAGTTGCAGGCGCACCCGGGCCGCGCCGAACGCAGGCCCGATCTCGCAGACCAGGCGTTGCCGCACCACGCCCTGCATGATGGCCGGCATGCCGGGCAGCAGCAGCCGCACCTGGGCATCACGCGCCAGCAGGGCCTGCGGCAAGGCGCCCATCACATCGGCCAGGCCGCCGGTCTTGATCAGCGGAAAGATCTCCGCCCCGACATGCAAGACCTTCATGCGGCGAGCTTGGCCAGCATGTCCCGCGTCACCAGGCAGATGCCGTTGGCACTGCGGTGGAAGCGCTTGGCATCGAGTTCGGCGTCCTCGCCGATCACCATGCCGTCCGGGATCTTGCAGCCGCGGTCGATCACGGTGCGGACCAGGCGCGCGCCGCGGCCCACCTGCACGTAGGGCAGCAATACCGACCAGTCCACCTTGGCATACGAGTGCACCCGCACGCTGGAGAAAAGCACCGAGCGGAACACCGAGCCCGAGACGATGCACCCCCCCGAGACCAGCGATTCGACGGCGACGCCGCGCCGGTCTTCCTGGTTGTGCACGAACTTGGCCGGCGGCAGCTGCTGCTGGTAGGTCCAGATCGGCCAACGCTGGTCGTACATGTCGAGCTTGGGTTCGGTTGCCGTCAGGTCGATGTTGGCATCCCAGTAGGCGTCGACGGTACCGACGTCGCGCCAGTAGGCATCCTGGTCCGACCCCAGCGGCACGCAACTGAGCGCGAACGGATGCGCGGCCGCACGGCCGGTGCGAACGGCCTTGGGAATGATGTCCTTGCCGAAGTCGTGATTGGAGGTTTCGTCGGCCATGTCGCGCGCCAGTTCGTCGTACAGGTATTGCGCGTCGAAGATGTAGACCCCCATGCTGGCCAGGGCCATGTCGGGGTTGCCCGGCATCGGCGGCGGATCGGCCGGCTTCTCGAGGAAATCCGTGATCATGCTGTTCTCGTCGACGTGCATCACGCCGAAGGCGGTCGCCTCCGCACGCGGCACGGCGATGCAGGCCACGGTACACGGGCGGCCTTTCTTCACGTGGTCGGCAAGCATCAGCGCGTAGTTCATCTTGTAGACATGGTCGCCGGCGAGCACGACGACATAGTCGGCGCCGTAACTCTGCAGGATGTCCTGGTTCTGGTAGACCGCGTCGGCCGTGCCGCGGTACCAGCTCTCGTCGTCGTTGCGCTGCTGGGCCGGCATCAGGTCGACGAACTCGTTCATCTCGGACTTCAGGAACGCCCAGCCGTGCTGCAGGTGGCGCAGCAGGCTGTGCGACGAATACTGCGTGATGACGCCGATGCGCCGGATGCCGGAGTTCAGGCAATTGGACAGCGCGAAGTCGACGATGCGGAACTTGCCGCCGAAATACACCGCCGGCTTGGCACGATGGTCGGTCAGCGCCATCAGTCGGCTGCCGCGACCGCCGGCCAGCACAAGGGCAATCGCCCTCTTGGGCAGATCAAGACTCTGGGCCAGCTCATGGGGTTCCATACTGTCTCCTCGTTGATGGCAGGTTGTTGACGCGACCATCTTAATACCCGCCTGCGTCCGATGCGCCCGGGCGCCCGGCGGCCCATGCGAAAATTCCGGCACGACCGGGGCGCCAGCGTCACCCGCCACGTCTGCGGCCGCGCCCGGCCAGCATGGCAGCGTGGCAGGAACGAACAAAGGATTTGCGTGTGAGCAAGCGAGACTCCAAACTTCCCGCCAGCCTGGGTGTGGCCATCGGCGAGCAACTGCTCAAGACGGTGGCGGTCGACGCCCGCCACGCCAGCGACAACGAACTGGTGCAGGCCGTGTCGCAGGTGGCGCGTGCCCAGTTGTCGCAACGCTGGGTCGAAAACGATGCGCGCGAGCGCAACAGCCGGGCCCGCAGGGTGTATTACCTGTCGATGGAATTCCTGGTCGGACGCAGCCTGTCCAACGCCCTGGGCGCGCTCGAACTGGACGAGCCGGCGCGCGCCGGACTCAAGGAATACGCCCGCACGCTGGAAGATCTCTGCGACCATGAACCCGACGCCGCACTGGGCAATGGCGGCCTGGGCCGGCTGGCCGCCTGTTTCCTGGACTCCATGGCCACGGTCGGCCTGCCCTCGTACGGCTACGGCATCCGCTACGAATACGGCATGTTCGCGCAGGAGATCCAGGGCGGCAACCAGATGGAATACCCCGACCCCTGGCTCAAGGACGGCACGCCCTGGGAGTTTCCGCGCTCCGAGCGCGCGTATCCGGTGCGTTTCGGCGGCTGGGTCGAGCATGTCAACGGCAGCGTGAGCTGGCGGCATGCGGCCGAGGTCGTGGCCAAGGCCTACGACATGGTCATTCCCGGCCACGGCAACCGCAAGGTGAGCACGCTGCGGCTGTGGAAGGCGGCTGCGCCGGCGCACATCGACCTGGGCGCGTTCAACACCGGCGACTATGCACGCGCGGCCGGCGCCAAGAACGAATACGAGAACATCTCGTGGGTGCTGTATCCGAACGACAGCACGCCGGCGGGGCGCGAGTTGCGGCTCAAGCAGGAATATTTCTTCGTCGCCGCCTCGATCCAGGACATGGTGGCGCGCCACCTGCGCGAACATCCCTCGCTCGACAACTTCGCCGACAAGGTCGCGATCCATCTCAACGACACCCACCCGGCGATCGGCGTGGCCGAGCTGATGCGGGTGCTCAGCGACGAGAACGGCATGGCCTGGGACGCGGCCTGGGACATCTGCACCCGCACCTTCTCGTACACCAACCACACGCTGATGCCCGAGGCACTGGAGACCTGGAGCGTGGCGCTGATGCAGCACGTGTTGCCGCGCCACCTCGAGATCATCTTCCACATCAACAAGGACTTCCTGGAGGAGGCCGCACGCCACCGGCCCGGCGACGACGGCTTTCTGCGCCGCCTGTCGCTGATCGACGAACATGGCGAACGCCGGGTGCGCATGGCCCACCTGTCCATCGTCGGCAGCCACAAGGTCAATGGTGTGTCCAGGCTGCACTCCGACCTGCTGGTGCAGACCATCTTCGCCGACTTCGCCAGCATGTGGCCGCAGCGCTTCACGAACATGACCAACGGCGTCACGCCGCGGCGCTGGCTGGCGCAGGCCAATCCGGGCCTGTCCGCACTGCTCGACGACACCCTGGGCACGGGCTGGCGACTCGACCTCGAACAACTCGCGGGCCTGCGCGCGCACACGAAGAACAAGGAGTTCCAGCAGCGTTTCGCGGCCGTCAAGCGCGAGAACAAGCAGCGCCTGGCCCGGCTGATCCTGGACACGACCGGCATCGTCGTGAGTCCGGACAGCCTGTTCGACGTGCAGGTCAAGCGCATCCACGAATACAAGCGCCAGCTGCTCAACGTGCTGCACGTCGTGACGCGTTACCTGGCCATCCTGGCCGACCCCGACGCCGACTGGGTGCCCCGCACCGTGATCTTCGCCGGCAAGGCGGCCTCGTCGTACCACACGGCCAAGACCATCATCCGGCTGATCCACGACGTGGGCACGGTGGTCAACAACGACCCGCTGATCGGCGACAAGCTCAAGGTCGTGTTCATCCCGAACTACGGCGTCTCGGTGGCCGAGGTCATCATGCCCGGCGCCGACCTGTCGGAGCAGATCTCCACCGCCGGCACCGAGGCCTCGGGCACCGGCAACATGAAGCTGGCGCTCAACGGGGCCCTGACCATCGGCACCGATGACGGCGCCAACATCGAGATCCGCCAGAACGTGGGCGACGACAACATCTTCATCTTCGGCCTGGGCGCCAGCGAGGTGCAGGCGCTGCGCCAGCGCGGCTACCACCCGATGGGGTATTACGAGACCGTGCCGGCGCTGCGGGGCGCGCTCGATGCGATCGCCGGCGACCAGTTCTCGCCCGACGAGCCCGGCCGCTACAGCCCGCTGGTCGACGCCTTGCTGTGGCGCGGCGACCACTACATGCTGCTGGCCGACTACGGCTCCTACATCGCGGCTCAGTCCCGCGTCGACGCCCTGTACCAGGAACCGGCGCTGTGGTGGTCGCGCGCCATTGCCAACGTGGCCGGCATGGGGCCGTTCTCGTCCGACCGCACGATCCGTCAATACGCGTCCGAGATCTGGCACGTGACGCCGCTGGCGGACGCATAGGCCGCCCATGGCCACCGGCATCGCCGCGGCGCGCGGCTGGCAACCCGGGCGGCCGGCCGGCCCGCTGGGCGCACACTGGGACGGCCACGGCGTGTCGTTCGCGGTGTTCTCGGACCAGGCCCGTGCGATCGAGCTGTGCCTGTTCGATCCCGGCGGCCTGCGCGAAGAGGCGCGGCTGCCGATGTTCGGCCCCGTCGACGGCGTCTGGCACGGCTACCTGAGCCATGCCGCACCGGGCCTGGTCTATGGCCTGCGCGCCGACGGACCGTGGGACCCGGCGCGCGGCCAGCGCTTCAACCGCCACAAGCTGCTGCTCGACCCTTATGCGCGCGAGATCGTCGGCCGCTTCGACTGGGGCGAAGCCCATTTCGGTGCAGCGCCGGACGACCCGCTGCGCATCGACGACCGCGACAACGCCCACGCCGCGCTCAAGGGCCGTGTCGTGTACGACCATTTCGACTGGGGCGACGACCAGCCGCCGAAGGTCGCGCCCGAAGACACGGTGTTGTACGAACTGCATGTGCGCGGCTTCTCGCGCCTGCATCCGGCGCTGCCGCTGAACCTGCGCGGCAGCTTCGCCGGCCTGGCGCATCCGGCCATGATCGACCACCTGCGCTCGCTGGGCATCACGGCGGTCAGCCTGCTGCCGGTGCACCAGGCGCTGGACGAACAGCGCCTGGCCGCGCAGGGCCTGCGCAACTACTGGGGCTACAACACGCTGTCCTTCTTCTGCCCGGACCCGCGCCTGGCCAGCGGGCACAACGGCCTGTCGCCGCGCGACGAGTTCCGCAGCATGGTGCGGGCGCTGCACCGCGCCGGCATCGAGGTCATCCTGGACGTGGTGTTCAACCACAGCGCCGAGACCGACGAACACGGCCCCACCATCCACCTGCGCGGACTCGACAACGGCGCCTACTACCGGCTGCGCGACGACAACCCGGCGCGCTACGACAACTACAGCGGCTGCGGCAACACCCTCGACATCCGCCGGCCGCCGGTGCTGCGCCTGGTCATGGACAGCCTGCGCTACTGGGCCACCGAGATGCGGGTCGACGGTTTCCGGTTCGACCTGGCCCCGGTGCTGGGCCGCGCCGGCGACCACGGCTTCGATCGCGACGGGCCGTTCTTCATGGCGCTGGCCCAGGATCCGGTGCTGCGCGCCGTCAAGCTGATCGCCGAGCCCTGGGACCTGGGCCCGGACGGCTACCAGTGCGGCCAGTTCCCGCGCGGCTGGATGGAATGGAACGACCGGTTCCGCGACGGCATGCGCCATTTCTGGCTGCGCTGGCATGCCGAGCCCGGCCACGAGGAACACCAGGGCCTGCGCGGCATGTTCGCGCGGCGCCTGTGCGGCTCCGACGATCTGTTCCGCACGCGCCAGCGGCTGCCGGGCGCATCGGTCAACTACGTGGTCTCGCACGACGGCTTCTCGCTGCGCGACCTGGTCAGCTACAACCGGCGCCACAACGAGGCCAATGGCGAAAACAACCAGGACGGCCACGCCGACACGCTGAGCTTCAACTGCGGCGTCGAAGGCCCGACCGCCGACGCCGGCATCCTGGCCCTGCGCGGCAAGCTGCAACGCGCGCTGCTGGCCACCACCGTGCTCAGCCAGGGCACGCCCATGCTCGCCGCCGGCGCCGAACTCGGCCATACGCAAGGCGGCAACAACAACCCCTACAACCAGGACAACGCCACCACCTGGATCGACTGGGCCGATGTGGACGCCGACCTGCTAGCCATCACGACCCGGTTGCTGCAACTGCGCCGCACCGCGTTGCCGCTGGGCGCCGCCTGGTACAGCGGACACGCCGACCGGCTCGGCCTGGGCGACCTGACCTGGCTGCGTCCCGACGGCAGCGAACTGCACGGCGAGGACTGGGGCAACGGCGACCGCACGCTGGGCTGCCTGATCGGGCAGCCGGGACGGGCCCGGGCGCCGCTGCTGCTGCTGGTCAATGCCGACACCCGCGCCATCGATTTCCAGCTGCCCAGCGGGGTCTGGCAATGCGTGCTCGACACGGCCCAGGCGCGGGGCATCGGCAGCTGGCATGGCCAGGGCGACGTGGCCCTACCCGTGGCCGCGCACAGCCTGCAACTGCTGGCGGCGGCGGGGTCCGGCGTCATGGAATGATCAAAACCGTTTTGATCAACGCTCCGGGCCCCCGATCGTGAACAGCATGGCGCCAAGCTCGCCGCCCTGCGAGCATGAGAATTGCAACGTTCAGTCTTACGAGAAATAGACCTTAACGCGTCGCGAACGGTACTGCGTCAAGACAGTTTTTGGGGGATGACGGACTGTTCACACGTGCATAGGCTTCTGGATGTGAGTCATCATCCCTATGCGACTAGGCTTCATCGAGGTCGTGCACAAGAATCGTTCAATCCAGCGCTGGAGACCACTGTCATGTGTCGCCGTACCGAACCCGCCTGGCAGCAGCGTCGGCGGCGTGCAAATTCCAACTCGCAGTCGTCCTCCGCCCGCGCAGGCGTGTTGCGTGGGTTGACGCAGCTGTCTGACCTATTGACTCAAGGAAGAAGCCTAATCTTGAACCTTGTCTTGGTTAGCCTCACCCTGGCAGTAGTGTGGATGGTCAACCGAGAAACTCAGAGCCGCCTCATTCTCATCGCGCCGATTCATGTACCTGAATCCATGGAAAAGAAAGGCTACTCCGCTGCTGTGGTTTCTAAGCGCATCGGGTCGAGGTTGCGCGAAATTGACGAAGGATCAGCCAGTGTGATGCGACGGGACAAGCTCGCGGGCCAAAGCGAACAGATCGATATTCAGATTCCTGGCGTTGGTATCAATTACCGGTCTATCGTGCGCTTCGCAAAAGAGATGATCGGCCTCAACGACACCTTGGTCACTGGCGATCTGATCCAGAACGGCGGCAATCTGGTCATGCACATTCAGATCAATCTGGCATCGGGGGGCGTCAGATCCATTGAAGTGCACGACGATTCGGGCACCGAAGAGTCCATCGCTCGAAAATCAGCCGAAGAGATTATGCGGGTCATCAGACCATACGTGTTGGGAAGCTACTACTTCCAAACGGCGTTCGCCAAATGCAATCGAGAAAAGCAATGCGACTTTGCGATGGCAGATTCCGTGTTTCGGCAGATCCTCGACGCCCCTGATGTCGGAGATCATCACTGGGCATGGCTGGGTCTAGGCAACACTCTGTCAGCAATGCGCCGGTACGAAGACGCGATCGAGACCTATCGCAAGGCGACTGACTCCAATCGGAAGTTTTCGCTCGCTTTTCTCAATTGGGGCAGTGCTCTGTTCAGCCTGAATCGAAACAAGGAGGCGATCGAACAGTTTCGGCGCGCAATCGTGCTTGACCCTCGATCTGCGCTCGCGTACAACAGCCTCGGATATGCATTGTTCAAGTCCGGTCGACATGAGGAATCGTTCCGCATGTTCAAACAGGCGACGGATCTCAACCCGAAGCTATCACTGGCCTATGTGAACTGGGGCGATGCACTGGCGGCGCTGAACCTCACTGTCGTTGCGATCGATAAGTATCGAATCGCGATCAGCATAGATCCGCGAGACTATCGCGCGCACAACAACTGGGGTAATGTGTTGTTCAAGATGGCTTTGTATCCGGAAGCGATCGAGCACTATCAACGAGCCACCGACCTTGACCCCACGCAGTCTCTCGCTCTACAAAACTGGTGCGAGGTAATGAAGCGACTTGACCCTGACCATGAGGCAATCACGATGTCGAGCCGCGCAAAGGGCATTGGACCTGGATAGGCGAAGATTTTCTCCGACATCGACCAACGTGGAATTGACAATCTGGTGCTGTTTCTTTGCGGTTCGGTTGATCTGATCTGATGTGCTGGTTCTGACATAAGTTCTCTCGATAACATTGCCAAAAGGAGCAGGTGTTTTCCTGTCACGGGCTACCTTCGATGCGCGTTCCTTCACATGTCCGAAAACAGCCAATCACAGACCGGCGCGGGCGTACCATGACCCCATGGCCACCCCCGCCGACCCCATCGATTCGGACGCGTGTTACCGCGCCCTGAAGACGCGCGACACGCGTTTCGACGGCCGCTTCTTCACCGGCGTGACGTCGACCGGCATCTATTGCCGGCCGGTGTGCGGGGTACGCACGCCGCGGCGCGAGAACTGCCGTTTCTTCGCGCATGCCGCGTTGGCCGAGACGGCCGGATTCCGCCCCTGCCTGCGTTGCCGTCCGGAACTGGCGCCGGGCAGGCCGTGGTGGTCGATCCAGGACGCGTCGGCCATCCTGGCGCAGCAGGCGGCGCAGCTGATGGACGATCCGGACACCTGGCTGGCCGACCATGCGTCGGTGCGGCGACTGGCCGAGCGGCTCGGCGTCAGCGACCGCCACCTGCGGCGCATCTTCGAGGCCCAGTTCGGCGTCGCGCCGATCCGGTATCTGCAGACCCGCCGGCTGCTGGCAGCCAAGCAGTTGCTGGCCGATACCGACCTGCCCGTGCACCAGGTCGCGATCGCCAGCGGCTACGCCAGCGTGCGCCGCTTCAACGATGCCTTCGTCGCGCACTACCGGCTCAATCCGACCCAGCTGCGCCGCGCCGGCACGCAGCCCGCGGGCGGCGCCGTGCGGGTGCGGCTGGGTTACCGGCCGCCGCTGGACGACGCGGCGATGGGCCAGTTTTTCCAGCGCCGGCAGATCGCCGGCCTCGAACAGGTCGACATCGCGCCCGATGGCAAGGGCTTCACGCTGGCGCGCACCGTGCGACTGTCGTCCGGTCCGACCGAATACCACGGCTGGCTGCTGGCGCGCATGGAACCGTCGCGCAACCAGGTCGTGCTGCAGGTGGACGACGCCTTGCGGCCGGTGTTGCCCCAGCTGATCCGGCGCGTCCGCCAATGGTTCGACCTCGACGCCGACCCACATGCCATCGACCAGTTGCTGCGAGCCGACTTCCCCGACGGCGCCGGCCTGCGCGTGCCGGGCACGCTGGACGGGTTCGAACTGGCGGTGCGTGCGATCCTCGGCCAGCAGGTCACGGTGGCCGCCGCCCGAACGCTGGCACAGCGGCTGGTGCAGGCCTTCGGCACGCCGATCGTGACCCCCTACCCCGCGTTGGACCGGCTGTTTCCCGACGCCGCGGCACTCGCGGCCGCCGACCCGGAGCGACTCGGTGCGATCGGCATCGTGCGCCAGCGCCAGCGCGCGATCCAGGCCCTGGCCCTGGCCGTGACCAGCGGCGACCTCACGCTGCGTGCCACCGACGACGTGCCGGCGACGATGGCGCGGCTGCGGGCGCTGCCGGGCATCGGCGACTGGACGGCGCAATACATCGCCATGCGCGCGCTGCGCTGGCCCGATGCGTTTCCGGCCGGCGACGTCGCCCTGCACACCGCGCTCGGCCTGCGCCAGCATCCGCATCCGGCGCGCGCGGCCGAGGCTCGTTCCCAGGCCTGGCGGCCGTGGCGCAGCTACGCGGTGCTGCGGGCCTGGCACGCCACGCCGGCCGCGGCCCCCACGGCAGAGTCCGGATCACCGTCCCGAGGAGACTGACATGCACACCACGACCGAACGTATCCATACCGACATCGACACCCCGCTGGGCCGCATGACGCTGGCCGCCACGCCACACGGCCTGGCGGGCGCCTGGTTTGCCGGCCAACGTCACTATCCACCGGCACCCGCGCTCGGGCGCCGCGACGACCGGCATCCGACCTTGCAACAGGCCGCGCAGCAGTTGCAGGCCTTCCTGCACGGCACACGGCGCCACTTCGACCTGCCGCTGGACCTGGGCGGGGGCACGCCGTTCCAGCAGTCCGTATGGCGGGCGCTGCTGGCCATCCCGGTCGGCTCGACCTGCTCGTACGCCGCCATCGCCGCGGCCGTCGGCCGGCCGGCGGCGGTGCGTGCCGTGGGCGCGGCCGTCGGGCGCAACCCCGCGAGCATCGTCGTGCCCTGCCATCGCGTCGTCGGATCCGGGGGCGCGTTGACCGGATATGCCGGCGGCCTGCCACGCAAGGCGCAGCTGCTGGCACTGGAAGCGGCGGCCGTGGCGGGGCCGGGATCGCCCGGTCCCCGACTCCGCAGGGCACGGAGCACGTCCGAAAGCCGTAGCACAATCGCCGTCTGACCGCCGCGGCCACCGTTGCCGCGACACCGCCGCCTGACCGTGTTCGTGCCGGTGCCCGGCCCACACCGACAGCTGCCCATGAAAAACCATCCCATCATCGAATTCATCGCGCTGGCCGCGATCTGGGGCGCGTCCTTCCTGTTCACGCGCCTGGGCGCGGCCGAATTCGGCGTCGTGGCCACGGCCGGCGCGCGCGTGGCCATCGCCTCCCTGCTGTTGCTGCCCATCCTCGTGTTCAGCGGCCATTGGCATTCGCTGCGCCACAACGCCGCGCGCATCCTGTTCATCGGCCTGATCAATTCGGCCGTTCCGTTCGTGATGTTCTCGTATGCGGTGCTGCACATCAGCACCGGCCTGTCCGCGATCCTCAATGCCACCGCGCCGCTGTTCGGCGCGTTGATCGCATGGTTATGGCTGAAGGACCGGCTCACGGTGGCGCGTGTGCTGGGGCTGTTCATCGGTTTTGCCGGCGTCGCGTTGCTGGCGGTGGACAAGGCCAGCTTCAAGCCGGGTGGAACCGGCTGGGCGGTGCTGGCCTGCCTGGTCGCAACCCTGTGTTACGGCTACGCGGCCAGCTACACCAAGCGCCACCTCGGCGGCGCGCATCCACTGGCCATTGCCACCGGCAGCCAGCTCGGCGCCACGCTGGGCCTGGCGCTGCCGACATGGTGGTGGTGGCCGGCACAGAACCCGGGCTGGGCGCCCTGGCTGTCGTTGCTGGTGCTCGGCGCATTGTGCTCGGGCGTGGCCTACATCCTGTATTTCCGGCTGATCGCGGAACTCGGTCCGGCGCGCGCCATCACCGTGACCTTCCTGGTGCCCGTGTTCGCCGTGTTGTACGGCACGACGCTGCTCGACGAGAACCTGACGCCGTACATGCTGGGCTGCGGCGTGGTCGTGGTGCTGGGCACGGCCTTGTCCAGCGGCGTATTGCGTTTTCCCGGCAAGCGGACCGTCGCGGCGCCCGCCCCGCCGGGTTGAGGCAGCAGGCCGTTACTTGCGCCAGAACTCGGGGGCGAACAACACGAAGACGGCGATGAATTCGAGCCGCCCCATCAACATGCCCAGGGTGCCGACCCAGGTCTGGAAATCGCTCAGGATGCTGAAGTTGGTGGACGGCCCGACCTGTCCCAGGCCCGGGCCGATGTTGTTGACGGTGGCCACCACGGCCGAGAACGCGGTCACGATGTCGAGCCCGGACAGCAGCATCAGCATCGTCAGGCCCAGCGTCGTCGCACCGTAGATCAGCATGTAGGCCATCACGACCGCGATCACCGTGGACGGGATCGTCGTGCGGCCCATCGTCACCGGGTTGACGACGCGCGGATGGATCGCCCGCACCATCTCGCGCCGCGCCTGCTTGACCAGCACCACCATGCGGACCATCTTGATGCCGCCGCCGGTCGAGCCGGCGCAGGACACGAAGGTGCCCAGGAACATCAGCCAAACCGGCGCGAACACCGGCCACATCGCGTAGTCGGTGGCGGCATAACCGGTGGTCGTGGCCACCGAGACCACATGGAAGGCCGCCGACAGCACCGCCTCGGACAACACGTCGTAGGTGCCATGCAGCATCAGCACGGCGGTGAGGCCGACGGCCGACGCCAGCAGCACCAGGGCATAGGTGCGCACCTCGGCGTCGCGCAGCAGCGGGCCGAGCGAGCGGCCGCGCCAGACGATGAAATACCGCGCAAAGCTGATGCCGGCCAGCGCCATGAACACGATCGCCACGAGTTCGACATTCTTGTCCGGCCAGTAGCCGAAGCTGGCGTCATGCGACGAGAAACCGCCCAGGCCCATGGTCGTGCACATGTGCATGAAGGCATCGGGCCAGGACATGCCGACCCAGCGGTAGGCCAGCATGCAGGCGGCGGAAAACGCGAAATACACGCCCCACAGTCCGCGCGCGGTCTCGGCGATGCGCGGCGTGAGCCGCGCGTCCTTCATCGGACCGGGGGTTTCCGCCTTGTACAGCTGCACCCCGCCGAGCCCGAGCAGCGGCAACACCGCCACCACCAGCAGCATGATGCCCAGGCCGCCGATCAGTTGCAGGAAACAGCGCCAGACGTTGACCGACACCGGCAGGTCGTCCAGGCCGCTGAGCACGGTGGCACCGGTGGCGGTGAGCGCACTCATGGCCTCGAAATACGCGTCGGTGAAGCTGAGCCGCTCCATCGCCAGCATCAGCGGAATGGCCGAGAACAGCGGCAGCACGATCCAGACCAGGTTGACCAGCAGGAAACCGTCGCGCGGCAGCAGTTCGCGCTTGTGGTGGCGCGTGAGCACCAGGATCAGCAGGCCGGCGCCCAGCGTCAGCGCCATGCCGGTCGCCCAGACACCGTGCAGGTCGGAATGGTCCAGCGACAAGGCCCAGCCCAGCGGAACCAGGAACATCAGCGAAAAGCCCACCATGATGGTGGCCAGCACATTGAGGACCGGAGCCAGACCGTTCATGGGCGATCAGAAGAAGGTCGCGCTGACCTGGAACATCTTCTCCACGGCCCGCAGCTGGCGCTTGTTCGGCACGTAGATGATGACGTGGTCCCCCTCCTGGATCACCAGGTCGTGGTAGGGCATCAGGACTTCGCACCGGGCGTCCTCGCCGCGCACGATGGCGCCGAAGCGCGCACCCGAGGGCAGCTCGATGGCGTCGATGCGCCGGCCCACCATGCGCGAGGTTCCCTTGTCGCCGCGCGCAATGCCTTCGATCGCCTCGGCCGCGCCGCGGCGCAGGCTGTGCACGGCGGCCACGTCGCCGCGGCGCACGTGCACCAGCAACTCGCCGATCACGGTCTGCGCCGGCGACAAGGCGATGTCGATGGCACTGCCCTGCATCATCTCGGCGTAGATGCGCCGGTTGATCAGCGAGATCACGCGCCGCGCGCCGAGCCGCTTGGCCAGCATCGCGGCCAGGATGTTGTCCTCGTCGTCGCTGGTGAGCGCGATGAACAGGTCCATCTCGCCGACCCGCTCCTCGATCAGCAGTTCCTCGTCCGTCGAGTCGCCCTGCAGCACCATGATGTCACCGGGCAGTTCGCCCGCCAGGTATTCGCAGCGCTTGCGGCTGGTCTCGATGATCTTGACCTGCAGCTGCCCGGACAGCCTGCGCGCCAGCCGCATGCCGACCTTGCCGCCGCCGGCGATCATGACGCTGCGCACCGGGCGGTCGTCCTTGTGGATGGCGCGCAGCACCGGCCGGATCTTGTCCTTGTCGGCGAGCACGAACACCTCGTCGCCGGGCCAGACCTGGGTGCTGGCTTCGATCGGCAGCTCGCGGTCCTGCCGGTAGATCGCCACCACCCGCATCGGCGCCTGCGGGAACAGGTCGCGGAACTCGCCGATGCTGTGGTTGACCAGGGTGCTGCCCGAGGCGGCGCGCACCGCGATCAGGTGGGCGCGGCCCTGCGAGAACTCGAGCACCTGCAGCGCTTCCGGATAGTCGATCAGCTTGTTGATGTAGTGCATCAACGACTCTTCCGGGCAGATCACGTGGTCGACCGCGAAGCCGTCGGCCGCCAGCAAGGGTTCGCCCTCCTCGAATTCGGGCGAGCGCAACCGGGCGATCGTGGTCTGGATGCCGAACACGCTGCGCGCCACCTTGCAGGCCGCCAGGTTGGTCTCGTCCAGCGATGCACAGGCGATGAACAGGTCGGCGTCCTCGGCACCGGCGCGCCGCTGCACCGACGGCTGCACGCCGTCGCCGGCCACACCGCGAAGATCGAGACGATCCTCCAGCACGCGCAGCAGTTCGGGATCGGGGTCGATCACCGTGATGTCGTTTTGCTCGGACACCAGACTCTCGGCGACGCTCTCGCCTACCCGTCCGGCGCCCAGGATGATCATGCGCATGGGAAACCTTGATACTCGCTGAATGATAGTCGCTCGGCTCCGGCCGGCGGCGATGGCGGCCCCGGCTCAGCCGCCCGCAACGGGTCCCTCGGCGGCGTCGGATGGCGCGCGCGGCTGCAGCAGGTCCCAGCGGTTGCCGACCAGGTCCTCGAACACCGCGACCGTGCCGTAGGCCTCGTGGCGCGGCTCCTCCAGGAACCGCACGCCGTGGGCCCGCATGTGTTGGTGGTCGGCGGCGAAGTCGCGGGTATGCAGGAACAGCAGCACCCGGTCGCCGCCCTGGCGGCCGACGGCGTCGCGTTGCGCCGGCGTGGCGGCCTGCGCCAGGACCAGGCTTGCCCCGTGCGCGTTGCCGGCCGGCGCCACCCGCACCCAGCGCCGGCCCCCGCCGAGCGGCGTGTCCTCGCACAGTTCGAAACGCAAGGCGCGGGTGAAGAACGCGATGGCGTCGTCGTAGTCGTGTACCAGCAGCGTCATGCCGTGCAATGATTGGGTCACAATGCAATTCCCGAATGGTCGTTGGCTGCATTGTCCGACGACGAGCCCGCCCCATCCTGCCTGCCTGTCGCACCATCGCATGACCGCCGCCGCCCGCTCCTATCCGCCGATCGAACCCCTGCGCAGCGGCTTCCTGCCGGTGGACGCGGTGCACACCCTGTACTGGGAGGAGTCCGGCAATCCGCAGGGCATGCCGGTGGTCCTGCTCCATGGCGGGCCGGGTTCGGGCACGACGCCGCAGCATCGCCAGTTCTTCGACCCGGCGTATTACCGCATCATCCTGTTCGACCAGCGCGGCGCCGGCCGCTCCATGCCACTCGGCGACATCCGCGACAACACGACGGCGCTGCTCGTGGCCGACATGGAGCGGCTGCGCGGCATGCTGGAGATCGACCGCTGGCTGGTGTTCGGCGGCTCCTGGGGTTCGACGCTCGCGCTGGCCTATGCGCAGACCTGGCCGCAGCATTGCCATGCCCTGGTGCTGCGCGGTGTCTTCCTGTGCACGCCCGCCGAGATCGACTGGTTCCTCAACGGCATGGGCTGGTTCTTTCCCCAGGCCCACGCGGAGTTTCGCGACGCGCTCGGCCTCGCGGAACACGACGACGTGCTGCAGGCCTATGCCAGCCAGCTGTTCGGCGACGATGCGGCGCGGCGCCTGCACGCCGCCCGGGCCTGGAACCGATACGAAAGCCGCTGCCTGCACCTGCTGCCCCAGCCGCAGGAACCCCAGGACGCCGAGGCCGACGCCCACGCGCTGGCGGTGTCGCGGCTGGAAGCCCATTATTTCCTGCACGGGGGTTTCCTGGAGCCGCAGCAGCTGCTGCGCGACGCGGGCCGGCTGCACGGCATTCCCGCCATCATCGTGCAAGGCCGCTACGACGTGATCTGCCCGCCGACCAGCGCCTGGCGACTGCAACAGGCCTGGCCGCAATGCCGTCTGCAGATCATCGACGACGCCGGCCATTCGGCATTCGAGCCGGGCATCCAGTCGGCGCTGGTCGACGCCATGGATCGTTTCCGCGACCAGGGCCACTTCGACCCGTCCGGCGACCGCTGAAACCCCGCACGCAAGGGCTGCAGCCGCGTCAATCGTGCCAGTGCACGAAGGTCTGCGCACGTGCGGACACGGCCGGCGCGGCGATCGGCACTGGCGCGGGCACGCTGCGCGCATGGCCCAGTGCCAGCACGGCCATCAGCAGGTCGGCCTCCTGCGCTGCCACCTGTGCCAGCACGGTGCCGGAAAAACCCTTCCAGCCCGCCAGCAGATGGGCCTGCACGCCGCGCGCGGCCGCGCTGTGCACGACGTTCTGCACGAACATGCCATAGTCCAGCACCGAACCCAGACCCAGCGCCCGGTCGATCGTGCACACCAGCGCCACCGGCGCCCGGTACAACGCGAAATAGTCGTGCAGATCGGCTTCGCCGCGGATCGCGCCAGCGCCGAATGCCGCATCCGCGCGGGCCGCAAACGTATCGCCCGCCTGCTCCCATGACGGTCCGGGCCACGGCGCACGACCCGGCAGCAAGCGGTATTGCCGCCAGAACTCGGCCTCGTGCCCGGCATCGGAACACAGGCCCGGCAGTTGCCGGCAGACCGTGTCGACCAGCCGCTCCAGCGCGCCGCCCTGCAGCACACACAGCGTCCAGGGCTGGGTGTTGACGCCCGACGGCGCCCGGCGGGACGCGTCCAGGATGGATGCGATCACGGCAGCGTCGAGCGCACCGGAATCGAACACGGGGCGGGCCGCCGCCGGGGCGGCTGCGGATGTGGCGGGGTCGGCAGTGGCCATGCGCGGTCTCGGTGAGCGGGAAGACGGATGCAGCGACAACGGCGGGCGACGGGCGACGGGCGACGGCCGGCCGGCGCGATCTGCTACAAATCAGCCAGCAATTAGACCACCAAGACCCATCCGTCCCGCCTGCACCGCGCCCTGCACCACCTGCTGCACCACACGCGCGTGGCGGCGCTGGGCACACTGGATGCGGACGGTGCGCCCATGGTCTCGATGGTGCCGTTCGCGATCGCGCCCACGATACCGGCACTGGTGCTGCACGTCAGTGCGCTGGCCGCGCACACCGGGAACATGACACGGCACCCGGCGGTCTCGCTGCTGGTGATGCAGCCCGAGCGGGCCGGCAAGCCGGTCCATGCCTTGCCCCGGGTCACGCTGCACGGCCGCGCCGAGACCGTGACCCGCGAGGACACCCGGCACGCCACGGTGCGCCAGGCCTACCTGGACCGGTTTCCCGACACCGAGCCGATGATGCAGCTGGGCGACTTCCGGCTGCTGCTGGTGCAGGTCTCGCAGGCCCGCCAGGTGGCCGGCTTCGGCGCCGCGCGATCGGTCGAGGCCGACGAACTGCGCCTCATCCTCGCCACCGCGACCCTGCCCGGCTGACACCCGCGCGGCACGGGCGATGCGCTTGCGGCGGCTCAGCCCTTGGGCCGCTTGTCGATGACCCGCCGCGCCTTGCCGGTCTGGGTGCGCTCGACCGAATGGGGCGGCAACACGCTGACCGTGGTGCTGATGCCCACCAGGCTCTTGACCCGGTGCTGCAGCCAGCCGGCGATCTCCTGCACGCCACCGGCGGGCTGGTCGGCATGCGCGGTCTGCAGTTCGCACAGCACTTCGACCTTGTCCATCGGCCCGTCGCGGGTCACGACGATCTGGTAGAGCGGCGACAACTTGCCGTGTTGCAGCACCAGTTCCTCGATCTGGGTCGGGAACACGTTGACGCCGCGGATGATCAGCATGTCGTCCGAGCGCCCGACGATCTTGCCCATGCGCCGGAAGGCACGCGCCGTGGGCGGCAGCAGCCGCGTCAGGTCGCGGGTGCGGTAGCGGACGATGGGGAACGCCTCCTTGGTCAGCGAGGTGAAGACCAGTTCGCCCTCCTGCCCGTCGGGCAACACCGCGCCCGTCTGCGGGTCGATGATCTCCGGGTAGAAATGGTCCTCCAGATCACCGGGCCGTCCTTGGACTCGACACATTCGCTGGCCACGCCCGGCCCCATGACCTCGGACAGGCCGTAGATGTCCACCGCGTCCATGCCCGACGAAGCCTCGATCTCGGTGCGCATGGCCTCGGTCCAGGGTTCGGCACCGAAGATGCCGATCTCCAGCGACGTGGCGCGCGGATCCTGGCCCTGGCGCACGAACTCCTCGATGATGACCTGCATGTAGGACGGCGTGACCATGATGATGCGCGGGCGGAAGTCCTGGATCAGCTGCACCTGTTTCTCGGTCTGTCCGCCCGAGACCGGGATCACCGTGCAGCCGAGCCGCTCGGCGCCGTAATGCGCGCCCAGCCCGCCGGTGAACAGGCCGTAGCCGTAGGCCACGTGCAGCAGGTCGCCGGCGCGGCCACCGGCCGCACGGATGGATCGCGCCACCAGCTGGGCCCAGTTGTCGATGTCCTTGAGCGTATAACCGACCACCGTCGGCTTGCCGGTCGTGCCCGACGAGGCATGGATCCGCGCCACCTGCTCGCGCGGCACCGCGAACATGCCGAACGGATAGTTGGCGCGCAGGTCCTGCTTGGTCGTGAACGGAAAACGGGCCAGGTCCTGCAGCGACTTCAGGTCGTCGGGATGCACACCCGCGGCGTCGAAGGCCTGCCGGTAGTGCGGCACGTTGGCATACGCATGGTGCAGCGTGGCCTTGAGCCGCTGCAGCTGCAGCGCGGTGATCTCGTCGCGGCTGGCACGCTCGATGGGTTCGAGCAGGTCGGTCGGTGTGGCGTGTCGGGGCATGCTGTCTCCTGGCTGTGGTGTCGTCGCGCTGTGCCGCTGGGCCGATTGTGGCAAAAACGGGTCGTCAGGAATGCGCGTGTTCGCGGTCGAAATCGATCTCCAGGTGGTCGGTCACCGGATAACTCTGGCAGCACAACACGAAGCCCCGCGCCACCTCGTAGTCCTCGAGCGCGAAGTTGATGTCCATGTCGACCTCGCCCGCGACCACCTGCGCGCGGCAGGTCGAGCAGACGCCGCCCTTGCAGGAGAACGGCATCTCGATGCCGGCCCGGATGCCGGCGTCGACCAGGTTGTCCTTGTTCTTGTCCATCACGAAGCTGCGCCGCGTGCCGTCGAGCACCACGTCGACCGTGCACTGGCCGCTGCCCTGCACCGGCGCACGCGGCGGCCGCACCCGACCGTCGTCCAGCACCGTGCCGAACAACTCGGTCTTGATGCGCGCGGGGTCGACCCCGTGGTCACGCAAGGCACGCTCCGCGGCCTGCATCATGTCCTGCGGACCGCAGATGAAGGCGGCGTCGATGTCGGTGGGGTCGAGCCAGTGCGCGAGCAGCTGGCAGCACTTGTCGTAGTCGATACGGCCGTTGAACAGGTCGATGTCCTGCGTCTCGCGGCTCATGATCCAGACCAGGTTGAAGCGGCCGAGGTAGCGGTCCTTGAGATCCTCCAGTTCCTCCTTGAACATGATGGCGCCGGAGGACCGGTTGCCATACACCAGCGTGACCCGGGTCTGCGGCTCGGCCAGCAACGTGGACTTGACGATGGACAACACCGGCGTGATGCCGCTGCCCGATGCGAAGGCCACGACATGCCGCTGCGCATCGGCTTGCAGCGGCAGGTGGAACTGGCCCTGCGGCGGCATCACGTCGATCGAGACGCCGGGCCGGAGCTGCTCGGCCGCCCAGTTCGAGAACACGCCACCGGGTACACGCTTGATCGCGACACGCAGGCAATGGTCCTGCACCGCCGAGCAGATCGAATAGGAGCGGCGCACCTCCTCGTCGCCGATGCGGGTGCGCAAGGTCAGGTACTGGCCCTGCAGGTAGGTGAATTCGGACTCCAGCTCCCGGGGCCATGCAAAGGTGACGGCGATGGCATCGCGTGTCTGCGGCTGGACCTGCTGGACCTGCAGGGCATGGAATCGGGTCGTGGCCATGGGGTCGCTCTCAATGGGGCTTGAAATAGTCGAAGGGTTCCAGGCAGCTGTTGCACTGGTACAAGGCCTTGCAGGCGGTGGAGCCGAACTGCGACAGCAGGCGCGTCTTGTGCGAGCCGCACAACGGACACGGCACCACCGCACGCGCCGACGGCTGCAGCAAGGCACCGATGTCGATCGCCTGGCTGCCGTCGGCATCCGGTGCCCGTTCCACCGGCGGCGCGATGCCGTAGGCACGCAGGGCTTCGCGTGCCTCCACGCTCATCCAGTCCGTGGTCCAGGCCGGCGACAGCCGTGTGTGGACCTCGACGGGCGCAACGCCGTGGGAGGCCAGCTTGTCGCGGATCGCGGCGGCGATGACTTCGGTGGCCGGGCAACCGGAATAGGTCGGCGTCACGACGATCTGCAGCCGCGGAGCGGCGCCCAGGCCGTATTGCCACACGACCTCGCGCACGATGCCCAGGCCGACGACGGAGACGACCGGTACCTCCGGGTCCATGACCTCGTCCAGCCACTGCAGCACCTGCTCGGTGGCCACGCGCACCGGAACCACGGGCACGCTGCCCTCTACCACCGGGCCCCCGGATAGGCACGCGGCACGAACTGCAGTTCGGCCAGCAGATGCCCCAGGTATTCGGAATGCACGCCCTGGCGGCCGCCACGCTGGTGGCCGACGACCGTCGGCATCTGCAGCGTGGCGCGCGTGAGCACCGCCTCGACGCTGGCACGCCAGGGCGCGGCCAGGCTGTCCGCCGCGGGGGCCAGTCCCTGGGCCGCGCATTGCGCGTCGACCGGATCGGATTCGAACCACTCCTGCGTGAACGGCCACAGGCGCTCGAGCGAAGCCTGCATGCGCGCATGGCTCTCGTCGGTGCCGTCGCCCAGCGCGATGACCAGCTGCGCACTGCGCTGCAGGTGGTAACGCGCCTCCTTGGAAGCCTTGTTCGCGATCTCGGCGATGCGCGGGTCGCTCGACGCGGCGAGCGCGAGCAGCAGCGGCTGGTGCCAGGCGTCGAACAGGAACTGGCGCATGAGGGTGTCGCCGTAATGCCCGTTCGGCTGCTCGACCAGCAGCAGGTTGCGGAAGGCGGCGCCGTCGCGCAGATAGGCCAGGGCATCTTCGTCGCGGCCTTTGCCTTCCACCTCGCCGGCATAACTGAGCCAGAGCCGGGCCTGGCCCAGCAGGTCGAGTGCGACGTTGGTCAGAGCCAGGTCTTCCTCCAGTGCCGGGCCGTGGCCGCACCAGGCGCCGAGTTGCTGCGACAACACCAGCGCGTTGTCGCCCAGGCGCAGCAGGTATTCGAACTTCGGGTCCACCGTATCCACCTTCATATGTTCTTCACGCCGTCGGGCATGGGATAGAAGGTCGGATGGCGATACACCTTGCTCTGGGACGGGTCGAACAAGGCCTCCTTGTCGCCGGGGCTGCTGGCCACGATGTCGGTAGCGCGCACCACCCAGATGCTGACGCCTTCGTTGCGTCGGGTGTAGACGTCGCGCGCATGCTGGACGGCGCTTTCCGCGTCGACCGCATGCAGGCTGCCCACGTGCTTGTGCGCCAGGCCGTGCTGGCTGCGGATGAAGACTTCCCAGAGGGGCCAGTCGCGGCGGTTCGTCGTGTTGTTGCTGTCGGTCATGTCAGGGGCTGGGTTGGGCGGAGACGGGGTGTGCTTGACGGTGAGCCGTCGCATTTTTTGCCTTGGCTTTGGCACTGGAACCGCATGGGTACGCGCACGCGTTGCGGCAGGCGGGAATCGGCGCGGGCGCCTGGTGGGGCGGTCGGGCGCTGAACGCGCCGACTGCCCTGCGGTGCTCGCGGGCAGGGCGCATCGCGCAACTCACTGCGTTCGCTTCGCTCTCTCCGTTCAGACAAGCGCGATGAGAATGATCACGAAGCGCGCTGCGCGCGCTGCCCAGCCCGCTGTGCTCCTCGGCGCCCCACAAGTCGCCCGCGCCGAGTCCCGCCTGCCGCGACGCTGAGCCGGTGGTGATCGTTGCGCAGCCGTTCGAAGTCCGGGCCCCTTTCGGGCGCCGCGCCAACCACCGGCCTGGCTGCGAAGGCTCGCGGGGCCCCTGCGTGGCGCGCCTGTGCGGCGCCGAGGAGCGCAGGGCTTGCGCCTCGCGCGAAGCGCGTTCGTCATCATTCTCATCGCGCCTGTCTGAACGGAGCGCCCGCAGGGCGCGCAGTGAGTTGCGCGATGCAGGCGCAAGACCGAGCACCACAGGGCAGTCGGCGCGTTCAGCGCCCGACCGCCGCACCGAAGCGCCACGCAGGGGCCCCGCGGGCCTTCGCAGCCCGTGCACCACAGGAGAGGCACAAGAAGCCATCCCTCAAGCCACCTTGCGTTCGCCACCCGCCGCCCGCTTGTCCGCGTGCGCACTCAAGGCTTCGCGGAACCACGCGCCTTCGTCCCAGGCCTTGTTGCGGGCCTCCAGGCGCTGCCGATTGCACGGCCCGAAACCCTTGACGACGCGGAAGAAGTCATCCCAGTCGATGGCCCCGTAGTCGTAGTGGCCCCGTTCCTCGTTCCACTTGAGTTCCGGGTCCGGCAACTCCAGGCCGAGGAACTCGATCTGTGGCACCGTCTGGTCGATGAATTTCTGGCGCAAGGCGTCGTTGCTCAGCAGCTTGATCTTCCAGGCCATGGACTGGGCGCTGTTGACCGACTGCGCATCGGCCGGGCCGTGCATCGCGATGGACGGCCACCACCAGCGGTTCAGCGCGTCCTGCGCCATCT
Organism: Rhodoferax sp.; assembly: GCA_024236015.1. GTDB lineage: Bacteria > Pseudomonadota > Gammaproteobacteria > Burkholderiales > Burkholderiaceae_C > CAISIP01. Next base: position 30,241 of record JACKLK010000017.1, on the reverse strand, counting down.
GCTTCTGCTCCGGCGTGCCCCGCGCCAGCACCTCCATGATCTCGAAGCCCTGGCGCTGGTGGAACGACTCCTCCTTGCACACCCGCACCATGGCGCGGGCATACGGTCCGTAGGAGCAGCGGCAGATCGGGATCTGGTTGACGATGGCGGAGCCGTCGACCAGCCAGCCGATGGCACCGATGTCGGCCCAGGTCAGCGTGGGATAGTTGAAGATGCTCGAATACTTGGCCTTGCCCGACAACAGTTCGCGGTAGGTGTCGTCGCGCGCGACACCCAGCGTCTCGACGGCGCTGTAAAGGTACAGCGCATGGCCGGCCTCGTCCTGCACCTTGGCCATCAGGATGGCCTTGCGCTTGAGCGACGGCGCGCGGCCGATCCAGTTGCCCTCGGGCAACATGCCGACATATTCCGAATGGGCATGTTGCGAGATCTGGCGCACCAGCGTCTTGCGGTAGGCCGGCGGCATCCAGTCCTTGGGTTCGATCTTGATGCCGGCGTCGATGCGCTCCTGGAAGGCCCGCTCCTGCGGGTCCATGTCCTCGAGGCTGCGAACCGCGGTGGCGCCGGTTTCGACGAGTTGTGCGTACATGCGACTGTCTCCGGTCTGCGGATTTGACAGGTGTCAATCCGGGCGGGAAAAACGTGCATCTTAGTGATACAGATGGACTCCTACAATCGAAATGTCTGTATCACTTTGGAGCTTGCATGGCCCGTGCCGCCCCGACCGCAACCGTGGCACCCGCGCTGGCGCGGCTGCGCCGTGGGCTGGACCTGCGTGCCAACTCGCTGCTGATCACCGTGTTCGGCGACGCATTTGCGCCGCGCGGACAGTCGATCTGGCTGGGCAGCCTGATCGAACTGCTCGGACTGTTCGGCATCTCGTCGCGCCTGGTGCGCACCAGCGCGTTCCGCCTGGGCGCGGACGACTGGTTCGTCGCAACGCGGATCGGCCGGCGCAGCTACTACGGCCTGTCGGACGCCGGCGTGTTGCGGGTGCAACATGCGGACCAGCGCATCTACGACTTCAACACCGCGCAGTGGGACGGACACTGGACCCTGGTGCTGCTCGATCCGGGCATGCGGGCCAGCGACCGGCTGAAGCTGCAACGCGAATTGTTGTGGGAGAGTTTCGGCCGCCTGTCGCCGCTGGTCTTTGTCCAGCCGCACATGCATGCACGGGTGCTGGCGGAGATCATCTCGGCGGCGGGCATGGCCGAGCAGGTGGCGGTGCTGCGCGCACAAGGGCTGCCGGGCGTCGGCGAGCGGCCCCTGTTGCCGATCATGCATGCCGTGTTCGACCTGGCCAAGGTCGCACGGGCCTGGACGCAGTTCGTCGACCGGTTCTCGCCCGTGTTGCGCGACGCGGCACAACTCGAGCCGGCGCAGGCCTTCATGGCGCGCACCTTGCTAATCCATGAATACCGGCGTGTCGTGCTGCGCGACCCCAACCTGCCAAAGGCTTTCCTGCCCGCGGACTGGCCCGGCGAACGCGCGCGCAGCCTGTGCGAACAGCTGTACGGTGCCTTGCTGGCGCCGAGCGAGCGTTACCTGCGTGTGATGGTACGCACCGATACCGGCGCCTTGCGTGCGACCCCGAGCGCCATGCGCCGCCGCAGCGCCACGCGCAGCAAACCGCCGGGCCGGGCAGCGCAGGACGATGCTTAGCGGTGCATGGCCGGCACCAGCCGGTCCGAGGGGGGCAGCGGAACTTCGCCGTCGAGCTCGATGGCCACCTGCGTGCACACGGCGCGACACAAGGTTGCCACCCGTTCGCTTTGCAGGCGATAGTACATCTGGGTACCCTCGCGGCGCTTGGCGAGCACACCACACCGGTAGAGCGTGCTCAGGTGCTGCGACATGTTGGGTTGCGTGGTCTCGATCTCCGCGAGCAGTTGCGAGACGCTTTTCTCGCTCTGGCAGACAGCACTGATGATCTTCAGGCGGATCGGCGTCGACAGAACCGAAAACAATTCGGCGACCGATTCGAATACCCGATCTTCACTGTGCAAGTCTTCCATTGGCGTCTCCCCTGGTGATTCCATCGAATTTCCATTCTATTCGCAACCACCAATATAGGGAGCCCCCGCCGCATAGTCCGATCGGATGCGGCCGGCACGCCATGCCAGGCGTTCGGCGCCATCCGACCGGCAGACTATTTGCCGCCCTCGAGCACCCACTGCGCCAGCTTGCGCGCGTCCGCTTCGCTCAGGTTCGGCTGCGCGGGCATGGGTACGGCGCCCCAGGTGCCGGAGCCGCCCTTGCGAATGCTGTCGGCCAGCCGTGCGGCAGCGTCCGCCTGGCCGGCATATTTTTTCGCCACGTCGCGATAGGCGGGGCCGACCAGCTTCTTGTCAGCCGAATGACAGGCCAGGCAGGCGTTGGCCTGGGCCAGCTGCATGCTGGCATGTGCCGGCAGCACCAGCAGCGACGCGAACAGCGCCAGGGAAAAAACGGACACGGACTTCACACAGGACTCCTGGTTGCGAGGTTCCGGACGGAACCGATCTATATATGCAAATTCAATGATATTTGTTTCCGGCGCGATGGTGCACTGGTGTTTACACGGATGCGGCCGCACGCCGCATCCGGCACGAGGCGGGCGGCAGGGCGGCGGCCGCACGCGAGCGCGGCTGCGGAGACAATACCGCCATGCAAGAACAGGAATTGATCCCGCTGACGCAGGCCGTGTTGTGGAGCGCCTTTGCCGCCGCCGCCGTCTTCGGCGCCGTGGCCCAGCGCACCCACTTCTGCACCATGGGCGCCATCGCCGACATCGTCAACATGGGAGACTGGAGCCGCATGCGCATGTGGGTGCTGGCGATCGCCGTGGCCATCATCGGCTTCAACACCATGGTGGGCGCCGGCTGGATCCGCGCTGCCGACAGCCTGTACGCGGAGCCGCGGCTGATGTGGCTGTCGCTGCTGGTCGGGGGCCTGATGTTCGGGTTCGGCATGGTGCTGGCGTCGGGATGCGGCAGCAAGAACCTGGTGCGGGCCGGCGCGGGCAACCTCAAGGCCTGGGTCGTGTTGCTGGTACTGGGCGCCTGCGCGTTCGCGACGCTCAAGGGCATCACGGCCGTGGCGCGGGTGGCGACGGTGGACCGGGTGGCGACAGAGCTGCCAGGGCACCAGGACCTGCCGTCCATGCTGGCCGCCGCGGTCGGCATCGGCACGCCGGCCGCGGCGCTGGGACTGGGCCTGGTGCTCGGCCTGGTGTTGCTGGCCTGGGTCCTGCGCAGCCCCGACGGGCGCACTCCGATGGTCTGGCTGGGCGGCGTGGGCATCGGCGCCACGGTCGTGCTGATGTGGTGGATCTCCGGGCGCCTGGGTTTTGTCGCCGAGCACCCGATGACGCTGGAGGCCAGCTTCCTGGCCACGAACTCGCGTCGCATGGAGTCGCTCAGCATGGTGGCGCCGGTCGGTTTTGCGCTGGACTGGCTGCTGTTCTTCAGCGACCGGTCCAAGCTGCTGACCATCGGCATCGTGAGCATGTTCGGCGTGGTGGCCGGCTCCGCCGCCATGGCGCTGGCGAACCGGGAGTTCCGGTGGGAGGGATTCGGCAACGTCGAGGACACGGCCAACCACCTGGCCGGCGCGGCGATGATGGGCGTGGGCGGCGTGACCGCGATGGGATGCACCATCGGCCAGGGCCTGTCGGGTATCTCGACCCTGTCGCTGGGCAGCCTGCTGGCGCTGGCGGCCATCGTCTGCGGGGCGCTGGCGGCGCTGCGTTACCAGATCTGGCGCATCGACCGCATGGGCTGAGCCGTGCCGGCCGCCGGGCCGCGGCTCAGGCCGCGCGCTGGATCAGGCCGCGCGCCAGGTCGACGAGGTCTTCCTCGAACATTTCGCCGGGGATGGCCTGGACCAGGCGCCCCTGGCGGTCGATGGCGCAGGTCATCGGAATGACGCGTCGCGACGTCAGGCGACTGCGCACCTGGCCGCCGTCCATGGCAACCGGGAACCGGTAGGCGTTGTTCACCATGTACTGGCGCACCAGGCGCTCGTCGGTGTCCTGCGCAACGGCCAGGATCCGCAGGCCCTGCGCACGGGTCTGCTCGTACAGCTTGTCCAGATGGGCGTTGTGGCGCTTGCAGAACGGGCAATAGGTGGCCCACAGGACCACCAGCGCCGGCTGGCCGCTCCAGTCGGCGGCCTCGAGCACGCTGCCGTCGAGCAGTTGCAGGCGGGGCCAGTCGACCCGCTCCCCGACGACCGCCGGCCCGGCCCAGGCCGGCAGGGACAACGCGGAGCCGACACCGGCCAACAGGCATGTACGTCGTTTCATTTCGATCCCTGCTGCTCCATGAGCAAGAAAGTGTTGTAGGCATTCATGCGGTTGGCGGCGCGAAACAGCGGCATGTGCTCGAACCGGGACCAGTCGGCCTTGGCATAGGCTTCCTCGAACGGCTCCAGATTCTGCGCCGCCTCGCCCATGCTCTTGCGCAGGAACACCAGGTAGTCGCGTGTCAGCGTGAGGTCGGCCATCGGGTCCGTCGACACCCCGCCATGCCCGGGAATCATGACCCGGGGCGCGAATGCGATCAAGCCCCCCAACGAGGCGATCCACTGGCGACTGTCGGCCTGGCCGACGAAGGGGATGCGGCCACGAAAGACGAGGTCACCGGCAAACAACACGCCGGCCTTGGGCACGAACACCACCAGGTCCTCCGGCGTGTGCGACGGGCCGACATGCCGGATCTGGAACAGGTAGGAGCCCAGGCGCAGCTCGGTCTGGGCATCGGTCAGCCAGCGGTCGGCGCCCAGCAACTGCGTCTGCGCGTCGATCCATGGCGCCAGATCCTGGCGGCTGGCCTCGAGCCGCAGTTTCGCCGTCTCCGAAAACAGGTACTCGCGGCCGGACGGATGCCCCAGGATCTGCGCGCCCGCCGCCTTGAAGGCCTGCAGGCCATAGATATGGTCAGCATGGAAATGCGTCACCACGACGTACCGGATCGGCTGGGGCGTGATGCGCCGGATCTCGGCGATGAGTTCGTTCGCCAGTGCCGGCGAACCCAACGCATCGACCACAACCACGCCCTCCTCGGTGACGACGAAGCCGGCATTGGAGATGAAATTGCGGTTGGCGGATGATCCCAGGGCCGCCTCGCCCTGCACCATCCAGACGTTCTCGGCCACCTCGACGGCCTTGACCGCCGCGGCGGCCTGCGCCATGCCCGGAACAATCGCCGCCATGCCCAGAACCAGCGCCCAGGACCAGGGCCCACACGCGGACAGCCAGCGGGGAAATGCCATGACGATTGCCTCCAAGAATCTTCGCTATATCCGTATAGGATGATACTCGGGAAGCATGAAAACCCGGTAGCATTTGTGCCATGGACCGCGCCCCTGGCCCGTCAGGTGCCGCGCGCCAGTTGCCGACCCACGGAGACATTGTCATGCACACCTTCCTGTTTCCCGCACCACTGCGGCGCGCGACGGTCCTGGTCGCGGCCCTGCTGTGCAGCACGGCCTTCGCGCAGACCGCCCAGGAGCTCGACACCCGGGCACTGGCCGCGACCTGCGCCAACTGCCACGGCACGGACGGCTACGCGGTTGCCGGCTCCGGCAGCGCCCGGCTCGCCGGGCAATCGAGTGCCTTCATCGTCGAGCAGATGCAGGCGTTTCGCTCCGGCTCCCGCCCGGCTACCGTGATGCACCAGCTGGCCAAGGGATTCAGCGACGCACAGATCCGCGCGCTGGCCGCGTATTTCGCCGCCCAGCGTTGAACAGGAGGCACACCATGCAACGACGTGAATGGATGATCCGGTCGGCGGCTGCCGCCGGCGTGCTGGCTGGCATGGTCGGCTGCGCCACCAGCAGGGGTGCTCCCGCCAAGGCGCAAGTGCTGGTCGTGGGCGGCGGATACGGCGGCGCGACGGCCGCCAGGTACATCCGGCTGTTCTCGCGCAACACCGTCGACGTGGTGCTGGTGGAGCCGAACCGCAGCTTCGTGTCGTGCCCGATCTCCAACCTGGTGGTCGGCGGCGTACGCACGCTGGCCGACATCACCACGTCGTATGACGCACTGCGCGATCGACACGGCATCACCGTGGTGCATGACACGGTCACCGCGATCGATGCCGAGCGCAGGAGCGTGCGCCTGGCGGGCGGTGGCGACATCCGCTACGACACGCTGGTGCTGTCTCCGGGCGTCGAGCTGCTGCTCGACGCGGTGCAGGGCCTGCGCCAGGCGAATGCCGACGGCCAGGTGCTGCACGCATGGAAGGCAGGCGCCGAAACCGCGGCGCTGTTCCGCCAGTTGCAGGCCATGCCCGACGGCGGCGTGTTCGCGCTGGCGATCCCGGAGGCGCCGTACCGCTGCCCGCCCGGGCCGTACGAACGCGCCAGCATGGTGGCCGCCTATCTCCAGAAGAACAAGCCGCGCTCCAAGGTGCTGGTGGTCGACGCCAACCAGGACGTCACCTCCAAGGGGCCGCTGTTCAAGAAGGCCTGGGCCGACCTCTATCCCGGCATGCTCGAATACCGTAGTCAGCACAAGCTGGTCGGCGTCGACCTGCCCAACCGTACGCTGCGCTTCGACTTCCAGGATCCGGTCAAGGCCGACGTGCTCAACGTGATTCCGCCGATGCGCGCCGGTGCGCTGGCCGTGCAGACCGGGCTGGCCAACGCCAATGCGCGCTGGTGCCATGTCGATTTCCTGAATTTCGAATCGACGGCCGCACCCGGCATCCACGTGCTGGGCGATTCGATCCAGGTCGCGCCGGCCATGCCCAAGTCGGGCCACATGGCCAACAACCAGGCCAAGGTCGCCGCGGCGGCGATCGTGGCGCGCATCAAGGGCCTGGCCGTGAACACGCAGCCGATGTTGACCAACACCTGCTACAGCTTCGTCAGCCCGGGCGAGGTGATCCACGTGGCCAGCGTGCACGCCTACGTGGCAGCCGAGAAGACCTTCAAGGCCGTTGCCGGCTCGGGCGGCGTGTCGGCGGCACGCTCGGAGCAGGAAGCGCGCTACGCGATGGCCTGGGCCCGCAACATCTGGGCCGATACGCTGGGTTGACGGGCTCGATCAGGCCGGCACGGGCCGGACGGCCCGCTCAGGGCTTGACGTAGGCAAAACCCTGCTTCTGCAGCTTGGTGATGCGCACCACGCCGGACGGCGTGAAATCCGCCTCCAGGATGAACTGCGACTTCTTCAGGTTGCGGTTGGCCAGCGTGATCTCGCAGACCTCGAAGTTCACGCCGCGCGCCTTGAGCGCCGCCACCGGACCGGAATACAGGCCGCCATTCTTGTCCTTGGCACCGTCGAGCAGGAAGTCCACGCCGGTCGCGTGCGCGACGACCGTGATCTTGGCGGCGGGGTCGGTGTCGAGATGGTTCTTGATGTTGCGCAGTCCGCCCAGCGCCTGCTCGGCAGCGTCGTTGATGTGGTAGACGACCGTGTCCTGCGCCATCGCCAGCGTGCTCGCGCACCCGATTGCCAGCGCCGCCATCCATTTCCAGCTTGCCATGTCATGCTCCTTCGTGGTTGTCGGGCGCATTCCCCTGCCCGGCTCGGGTGTCGCCGCGCGCATGAGCGATGCAAGCCACACGCGCATTATCGATCGGCGCCCATCAGTATCAGCGCCCACTGATATACGTACTTACCCTTGCAGCTCCAGCGCATCGGTGATCGCGCGGATGCCCGCGCGGGCACAGCTGTCGTCCGCCTCGCCGCCCGGCGCGCCCGACACGCCGATCGCGCCGAGCACCGAGCCGCCGCTTTCGATGACCTGGCCGCCGCCGGCCGCGAGCACGCGCGGATGTCCCCGCAAGGCGTTCATGGGTTTGCCGGGCTGGGTCTCCTCGCCCAGCGCCGCCGAGGCGATGCGAAAGCTCGCAGCCGTCCAGGCCTTGTCGCTGGCGACCCCCACCGTGTGTGCGCCGGCGAATCGATCGCGCAGCAGCACCTGCAGGATGCCGAAGCGGTCGACCACGGCCACGCTGACCTGGAAGCCCTGCCGGCGGCAGTCATCGAACGCCGCGCGCGCCGCGGCCAGCGCGGTCTCGGGCGTCATCAGCTTGACGCTGAAGGTGCTGCTCGCCTGCGCCCGCGCCAGCGAGCACGCGGCGGCGAACAACACGATCACGGCCAGCACGCGCAGGCGGATCCGGGTGGCGGTGGACAGGTTCATGGTGGTGGTGCCTTTCTCGTGTGCCGGTCGCGGACTCAACCGCCGGCCAGGCCGCTGTTGCCCTTGAGTCCGACCAGGCGGGGCATGTTGGGCTTGCGCTGCTTGACACGTCCGCCCTGGGACTTCAGCCAGGTCTCCACGACGTCCCACACCGGCTGGACGCCGGGCGCATTGCGCGCTTCCGCCGCCACGGGGGCCCAGCCTGCCACCTTGTAGGTCTTGCCGGCCTCGACGGCCTTGCCGCCGAGCCGCATCTCGGAGATGCGGGCGCCCATCTTCTGCGCCGGGTCGCAGGTGTAGCTCAGGCCGCCTACGCGCACCATGTCGCCGCCCTGCTGGTAATACGGGTCGGGATTGAACAGGTTGTCGGCCACGTCCTCGAGCACGGTCTTGATGGTCTCGCCGGTCATGTCGTTGACGGTGGCATAAGGATAGGTGATGGCCAGCTGGTCCATCATCAGCTCGCGCGTGATCGTCGCGCCCGGCAGCAGCGAGGTGCCCCAGCGAAAACCGGGCGAGAACGCGATCTCGGCACCCTGCACCTCCATCAGCGCGTCGCAGATGAGCTGGTCCCAGGATCCGTTGAAGTTGCCGCGCCGGTACAGCAGGCCGTCGGTCACGGCCAGCTTCTCGGCCAGCTTGGCTTCATAGGGCTGGCGAACCCGCGTGATCAGCGCGTCCATCTCCGGATCGGCCTTGAGCTGGTTGGCGAACACCGGCAGCAGCCGGTAACGGAAATCGGTGACCTTGCCACCCTTGACGTCGAAATCCATGACGCCCAGGAACTTGCCGTTGCTGCCCGCGTTCGTGACCAGGGTCTTGCCGCCGGCATTGGAGACCGGCACCGCGAGCGGAACGCCGTCGTGCGTGTGGCCGCCGAAGATCGCGTCGATGCCGCGTACCCGCTGCGCCATCTGCAGGTCGACGTCCATGCCGTTGTGCGAGAGCACCACGACGACCTGGGCACCCTTGCCGCGGGCCTCGTCGACCATCTTCTGCATGTTCTCGTCCTGGATGCCGAAGCTCCAGTCGGCCACCAGGTAACGCGGATTGGCGATCGGCGTGTACGGGAAGGCCTGACCGATGATGGCACAGGGTATGCCGTTGATCTCGCGGATCACGTAGGGCTTGAACACCGGATCGCCGAAATCGGCGGTCTTGACGTTCTGCGCCAGGAAGTCGATCCTGCCCTGGAAGTCCTTCTCGACGATCTCCTTGACGCGCTCCATGCCGTAGGTGAACTCCCAGTGCCCGGTCATGATGTCGACGCCGAGCAGCTTGCAGGCGTCGACCATGTCCTGGGCATTCGTCCACAAGGCCGTGGCCGAACCCTGCCAGGTGTCGCCACCGTCGAGCAGCAGCGAACCGGGCCGGCTGGCCTTGAGCTGCCTGACCAGCGTGGCCAGGTGCGCGAACCCTCCGACCTTGCCGTACCGGCGCGCCGCGCTCTCGAAATCGAGATAGGTGTACGCATGCGCCAGCGCGGTTCCGGGCCGCACGCCGGCGCGCTTGAGCAGGTGCTCGCCCACGAGGTGCGGCAACTGGCCCTGCATGGAGTCGATGCCGATGTTGACACTGGGCTCGCGGAAATAGATCGGCTTGAGCTGGGCATGGCAGTCGGTCATGTGCAGCAGCGACACGTTGCCGAACGGCGCGATGTCGTACAGGCCGGCCTGCGCGGTGGCCGCATCGGCATCGGCGTAACGCCCCAGTCCCATGCCCGCGACCGATGCCGCGCCGAGCACCTGCATGAAATCGCGCTTGGACAAATTCATAAATCAGCAATCAATGATATCTATCGGAAAAACGGACCCGCCCGCGGGCGGGTCCGGATGCCGGCCCTACTGGTTCACCGGCGACTTGGGATCGAGCAGCAAGGCCATCAGGTCCTTGAGCTGCTTCTCGTCGAGCATGTTGGCGTGTCCGAAACGCGGCATCGCCGAGCAGGCGTTGTAGGCCTTGGCGTTGTACAGCTTGCCCCAGGTGTATTCGACAATGGGCTTGGCCGCGGCGCTGGACGGATCCGCCACGCCGCGGATCTTGCCGTAGTTGTACAGGCTGGGGCCGATCGTGCCGTACGAGATCTCGGTCTTGGCGAGTTCGTGGCAGTTGTAGCAATTGCCGCCATTGGCGCTGGTGTCCGTCGAGTCGTCGGACCAGGTCATGCCACGTCCGTTCTGGGCCAGCTTCTCGCCCGCCTTCCAGTCGCCGAGGAACTTGCCGTCCGACGGCATCTTGACCGTCTTGAGGTTGGCTGCCTCGATGGACTTGGCCAGCGCCTCGGGCAGGTCCTTGCCCTGGGCCTTGGAGCACTCGGCGTTGGATGCGTCCTGCTGCAGCCGGTCCACCTTGGCAATGCCCTGGTCGCGGAACGAGGACTTCATCATCGACGCCAGCATGGCGTCGTAGTCGACGGAGGATGCACCGCCGGCACAACCGGCCAGTGCCATGGCGCTACCCAGCGCGAGTACCAGGGTGATGCGTGTGTTGCTCATCTGCGTGCCTCCTTCAGCGTTTGATGCCTGGCGCAATCGACTCCGCGCCTTTTGCGTTGACACCCATGTAGACACCCAGCGCAATCGTCACGTCCGACGCGTAGCCCGGATACGGGAAGCGCTGCTGACGGAAGCAGTCGTTCAGGCGACGCTGCATGCCCCACAGCTGGCCGTTGCCGACCCGGTACGCGGGCCAGGCCGCGAAGCCGACACCGTCGCCGGGGTTCTTGGTCAGGTCGGGCAGGTCCTGCAGGCGGATCCGCTTGCCTTCCTCGCCGTGGCAGGAGGCGCAGGCAAAGTCGTAGGGCCCGGCGCGGTAGAAGAATGCGCGCTTGCCGACCTCGTACATGGTCTTCTCCTGCGCGTGCGACTGCGGCAGGTCCATCTTCATGCCGCGCGAGGACGCGGACACATAGGCCACGAGCGCCTCCATGTTGGCCTGCTCGCCACGGCCGAACCCGGTCTTGGCGATGGCCGCGGCATCGAGGCCCTGCAGGCTTTCCATGCAGGTCAGCAAGCGGGACTCGAGATCCTGCACCCGGTTCGTATCGGCGAAATAACGCGGCAGCTGCACGAAGGCACCCTTGACCTTGCCAGGCCCCTGGCCCAGATCGCACTGCTCCAGCGAAGCATTCTTCGGCCCGCGCTTCTTCTTCCAGAGCTCCTCGCCCTTGGCCTCGAACAGGTCCGCCGGATTGCCGTCCTCGAGCATCTTGCGGTACTCGGCAATGCCGTCAGCCGTCGACTTGGTCTGCGCCCAGGCAGTCACGGTCGAGGCCAGCAGCACGGTCATGATCAATAGTGGCTTCATAGTCTCCTCTCGTTGGTATTCACAGATGCATGCGGTTGCCATGCACTACAACGCCCACCCCCGCATGGCCGGCCGCCTGTCGACGGTCCGGTCCACAGGCGTCATGAAACGGTGGCCTCGTCGGTCCGCTTGTCGCCCTTGTTGTCTGTCCAGGAAATCGTGACCTTGTCCCCGGCCTTGGCGCCCTTGACGACGAACTGCAGGAACGGGTTCTTCGACACGGCCGGACCCCATTGCGCGGTCATCACCGTGGCTCCGTTGAGTTGCGCGGTCACGTGCTGGATGTGCCAGGCCGGGATGACCTTGCCTGCGGAGTCCTTGCGTTGCCCGGTTTCCATTTCGTGTGCCATCAGCACACGGACGGTGGCGTTGCCACCGGCGGCTTGTGCGCGAATGCGCATCGGATCTGCCATGTTCTTTCTCCTGTGATTGGTATCGGATCGTCGTGTGGCCAGGCGGGTGGCTGCGCGCGGCTCAACCGCCGCAACCGCCCAGCGTGACCTTGACTTCCTTCTGGGCGAACAACATCTTGCCGTCGGCCATCATGGCCACCGCGTAGACATTGGACGACTGGCCCATCTTGACCCGGGTCGATACGTTGGACTCGATGGCATCGGTGATGTCGAACATCGCGGCCAGGATCGACGGGTTCTTCTCGACCAGCAGCAGCAGGCGCTTGACGCCGGGCAGGCTGCTGGAGGCGCCGACCGGAACGACGGCGCCGTTCTCCGCGATGTCGGGGCCGGTGACGGTGACGTCCTTGCTTTCGACCGGCGCGCTGGCGCCAAGCGCCTTCACCAGATCGGCCATGTTCTTGGACTCGAACGCGGCAGCGTTGTAGGCAGCGGCCTGGGCCGACGCCAGGGTCGGCAACATGCCGACCGAGGCGAGCAACGCGGCCACCTTGGCTGAATGGAGGAAAACATCCCGACGAGTTTGCATAAGTGACTCCTTTATTCGCATATGCTAATTAACCAACATGAGATTGAACCTAGGGATGTTCCCTAGGTTCACCCTATTTGCGCGCACCGTCCATCAGCCATTGGGCGATCTGCTTCGCCTCGCTGCCCGCGAGCGTCTGCGCCGGCATCGGCACCGCCCCCCAGACGCCCGCCCCTCCACTCTTGATCTTGCCTGCCAGATAGTCAAGTCCATCCGCGCGCGCCGCGTATTTTCGGGCGATCTCCTGGAATCCGGGGCCCAGGATCTTCTTGTCCATGCCATGGCAGGCGACACAGGCGTGTTTCTGGGTCAATGCGATGGCGGCTGCGTCCGCGGCGCCGGCCTTCGGCGCCGCCGGCCGGGCTGGCGCGGTCGCGGTCGCGGTCGCGGTCGCGGTCGCGGCCGGCGCCGCGGCCGCCGGCGCAGCGCCCACAGGTGTCGTGGCCGCCGCCACGGTGGTGTTGGCGCCCCGCTGCGGTCCGACCAGGCGGTTCTGCTCGGCCAGGTTGCCGTGGGCATTGCGCGCAAAGTCCGGCAGGCTCGACGTGACCGCGCCTGCGGGAGCGCAGTCCTTCATGCAGGCCACCGCGGCCACGTCCGCCCTGGCGTTGCCCATCGTCTTGCCGGGCCACAAGCCATGGTCGGTGGTCAGGCCGTTGCGGTTGGGCAACATCTCCTGCACCTGCGCCATGTTCCGATCCGACAGCGTGAAGCCCTCGGGCAATACGCCGCCCAGGTTCAGCAGATAGGCCGTGACCGCGTACACCTCGTCGGTGGTCAGCGACTTCGGCGCATTCCACGGCATGGCGCGATTGATGTAGTCCCACAAGGTCGAGAGCTGTGACAGCTTCATCATCGTGGTGCGCCCCGGAAAGGCCGGATCTGTCAGGCGGGCCACGCGACCGCTCTGGATGTCTTCCTTGGTCGTGCCGCCGGTCAGCGGCGTGAACACCTCGTTGCTCTCGCCGAAGATGCCGTGGCAGGAGGCGCACTTGCCTTCCCAGACCTCCATGCCCTGGGCCACCGAGCCCGAACCCTTGGGCAGGCCCTTGAAGTCCGGGCGCACGTCGATGTCCCACGCGGCCAGTTCGGCCGGCGTCGCCGCGCGTCCGATGCCGACATACGGCGTGGCCTGGGCCAGCGCGGCGCCGGCCAGCCCCCATACCAGGGCCGCCATCAGCGCATCACGAAAGCTGGACATTCTTCACCTCCCCGCTTTCCTGCACCAGCCAGGTCTGGATCGCGTTGTTGTGGTAGATCGAGCGCGATCCCCGCACCGCGCGCAGTTGCCGGTAGCTGGGCTGCACGTAGCCGGTGTCGTCCATGGCGCGGCTCTGCACCAGCGCGGGCCTGCCGTCCCAGACCCAGTCGAGGTTGAAGCGGGTCAGGCACTTGGACATCACCGGCGACTCCAGGCGCGCGCTGCGCCAGTTGCGGCCCCCGTCGACCGAGACGTCGACCCGCTTGACCGCGCCGCGCCCCGACCAGGCCAGGCCGCTGATGCTGTAGAAACCCTTGTCCAGCAGCACCTGGCCACCCGAAGGCGTGGTGATCACGCTCTTGCATTCCTGGATGCTGGTGTATTGCCGGTGGCGTCCGTCGGGCATCAGATCGATGTAGTGCAGCACCTCGTCCTTGGTGCCGTAGGGCTTGTCACCGACCTCGATCCGGCGCAGGTACTTGACCCAGCTGACCCCCTGCACGCCCGGCACGACCAGGCGCAGCGGGTAACCGTTCTCGGGCCGCAACATCTCGCCGTTCTGGCCATAGGCCAGCAGCACCTCGCCGTTTTCCACCATCTCCATCGGGATGGTGCGGGTCATCGACGAGCCGTCCGCACCTTCGGCCAGCACGAAGCGGGCCTTGCGCAGATCGACGCCGCACATGTCCAGCACGGCCCGCAGAGGCACGCCGGTGAACTCGCTGCAGCTGAGCATGCCGTGGCTGTACTGGCAGGTCGGCACCGCCACGTTGCCCCACTCCATGCCGGTGTTGGCACCACACTCGATGAAATGGAAACGCGACACCGACGGCAGCCGCATCAGCTCGTCCATCGTGAACACCTGTGGCTTGCGCAGCAAGGCGGGATCGGAGCCGTTGACCATCAGGCGGTGCTTCGACGGGTCGACATCCCACCAGCCCTGGTGGTGGCGCTCGAAATGCAGGCCGCTGGGCGTGACGATGCCGAACATGGATTGCAGCGGCGCAAACGACACCGAGGACTGCGCGGTCTGCGTCAGTCCGGGGCTCTGGCGGCGCTGCACGTTGGCCTCGTATTGCGACGGCTTGCCGTAGCCGTCGGTGACCACCGGCTGGCCCAGGCCCCGGGTATGCGCGGGCAGCTCCAGCACCGCCGGGTCACCATCGCCCAGGGCCGCGGCCGAGGCGGCCTGCACCCGCGTGGCAACCGCTGCCGTGGCGCCGGCCGCGCCCGCGGCGACAAAGGCGCGGCGCAGGAAGTCGCGCCGGCCGGCCATGACCTGGCGGATAGCCGCCGGATCGAGAAAGTTTTCCGGCGCCTTGGCCAGTCGCCCGGGCCCGTTGGTATCCAGATTCACGAAAGCTCCTTGGTTCTGCGATCCCCGATGGAGGGTGCCTGCACAGGCCCGGGCACGGCCACCTGCGCCGCGCAGATCACCTCGCGCAACAGCATCACGCGCCGGCTGGTGACGCGGTAGTAGACCTGCGCGCCGCGGCGCCTGCGGCCCAGCACCCCGCCCCGGTACAACACGCCCAGGTGCTGGGACATGTTGGACTGGCTCACCCCGACCCGCTGCGTCAGTTCGCCGACATTCGTCTCGCCGTCGCACAGGGCGCAGACGATGCGCAGCCGGGTCGCGGTCGACAGCAGCGCGAACAGCTCTGCCGCGGTCTCGAACACCTGGTCTGCGGAATCGTCAGCCATCTATCGGAACATCACAATATCAATGTTCACGCATATTAGCGTCGAACGATCTTGTACCGCTAGGTGTTTACCCGGATCGCTTCATCGAAGGTTGCGCGGTCCGCGGCCCCGGCGACCGGGGCGCGGACGCGTCGGCGCGGGCGTCAGCCGTCCTGCCAGAGCACCTTCTTGCCCGAGGACTCCCAGCGCTCGTAGTTGCTGGCGTACAGGTCCTCGATGCGGTTGCGCTTGACCTTGAAGGTCGGCGTGATGACGTCGTTCTCCACCGTCCAGGCCGTGGTGGCCACGACGACGCATTGCAGCCGCTCATGCGGATCGAGCGTCGCGTTGATGGCCTGCATGTGCGCGGCCAGCGACTGCTCGAGTTCGCTGCGAACGGCCGCATCCGAGACACGGTCCATGTATTCGGCACCCAGCATCACGATGCCCAGGGGCTGGCCGAGGTTGGCGCCGGTCACGACACAGGCCTCGACCGCGTCGTGCATCACCAGCTTGTCCTCGATCGGAGCCGGCGCCACGTATTTGCCCTTGCCGGTCTTGAACAGGTCCTTGACCCGACCGGTGATGTACAGGATGCCGTTGGCGTCGATGCGGCCCTTGTCCCCGGTGCGCAACCAGCCGTCCTCGGTCATGGCTTCGCGCGTCTTCTCGGGTTCCTTGTAGTAACCCAGCATCAGCGCCGGGCTGCGCATCTGGATCTCGCCGGTCTGCGGATCGAGCCGATGCTCGACGCCTTCATAGGCCGGGCCCACGCTGCCTTGCTGGTTCTTGCCGGGTTCGGTGATGTGCGAGACCGCGAGGTTCTCGGTCATGCCGTAGCCCTCGTTGATATGCAGTCCGAGCCGGCTGTACCACTGCAGCAAGGCCATCGGCATCGGTGCCGCGCCGCCGGCCGCGATGCGGCACTGGTCCAGGCCCAGCGCCTTGACGATCTTGCGCCGCACGATGCCGCCGAGGATGGGGATCGACAGCAGCCGGTTGAGTTTCTCCGGCGGCATCTTGTGGTGCACGCCCTGCTGGAACTTGACCCACAGCCGGGGCACCGAGAAGAAGATGGTCGGGCGCGCGCGTTGCAGGTCGGCGGCGAAGGTGTCGAGCGATTCGGCGAAATACACATGCATGCCGGTGCGCAGCCAGCCGTGTTCGACCAGCACCCGCTCGACCACGTGGGCCAGCGGCAGGTAGGACAACATGCGATCCTCGGCGCCCATGGGCAGGCGCCGGATGCCGGCGTCCAGCGCCCAGGCGAAGTTGCCGAAACTGTGCATGACGCCCTTGGGCATGCCGGTGGTGCCGGACGTGTAGATCAGCGTCGCCAGTTCATCCGCCTCGCGCACCGGCGTGCCCGTGATGGGCTCGCTGTCCTTGCAGGCGGCGTCCCACCCGACATAGGCCTTGATGGCGTCGTCCGGCGACAGGGGATAACTCAGGCAGGGCATGTCATCGGGCACACCCGGTTTCATGTGCTCCCAGCCGTCGAGCTTGCCGACGAAGCAGGCCCTGGCCTCGCTGTGCGTCAGGATCTGCCGCACGGTGTCGGCCGCCAGCGTCGGATACAGCGGCACCGAAACGTAGCCGGCCATCCAGATCGCCAGGTCGCTCATCATCCACCAGGCACAGTTCTTGGACAGGATGGCCACCTTCGCGCCCGGCTCCCAGCCCTGGGCCTTGAGGTAGCCGGCCATGCGGCGCACCTCGTCGGCCACCTGGCCCCAGGTGAAGTCCTTGACCGCCCCGTTGCCCATGGGCTGGGTCAGCGCCACCCGCGTGGGGGCCGTCTTTTCCCAGTAATACAGACGCTGCAGGGCCAGCATGTCGGGTGCTATCGTGGTCATCGTGTCTCCTTGTGCTCCATCGCTTGCGCCCACTCTACCAATCGGCGGACCATCGATCTACAGGGTATATCCTGCTTCCGGTTGCAGACAAATGCATCGTCGCACGCGCGCGGCGCAGTCGCGCCCGTCGCCGCACACGCGCGCGCAGCCCGCGGCCGATCGCCGGACTCGTCAGGCGTTCTTCAGGATCGCGTACAGCTGGTCCTTGAGCGCCAGCTTCTCCTTTTTCAGCTTCTCGATCTCTTCGTGCGTGGCCGGCGTGATGCTCGCCTCCATGTTCTTGACCTTCTGGTCGAGCGCGTTGTGCTGGTCGAACAGGCGCAGGAAATGATGGTTGCTGGTCTTGAGCTCGGTGATCTTGTCGCGGTATTCAGGAAACATCTGACCTCCTCGTGGTGGGGGGTGCGGCCATCGCACCGCCCTGTTGCTCACACTGTAACCCGGCTCGCCCGCCCCCGACTTGCGCCTGCGCAAGCCCGGCTCAGGCCGCGTCCGGCGCCGACCGGCTCGACGCCATCCAGGCGATCAGCGAGGAACGCATCGCCTCCTCGACCGTCATGTCCAGCGGTTCGGTCCAGCTGCGGGGCACGAACACGGTGTAGCCGCCGATCATGTATCCCATCGGCAGGTAGACCGCCACACGCTCCTCCTCGGCCAGCGGCGACGGCAGGCCCGCCATCGACTGGCGGGTCACCAGCCCGACGATGGCCAGTTGCTGGCCGGGCATGCGCAACAACACCACCTGCTGCTGCGGCTTGTTGTCGTGCGGCGAGAAATAGTCGGCGAAGTTCTTCAGCGACGAATAGATGCTCTTGACCACCGGCAAGCGGGTGAACGGCATCTCGACCCACGAGAACAGGCGCGAGGCCAGCGGATGCGACACCAGGAACCCCAGCATCAGGATCAGGCCCACGCCGAACAGCAAGCCCAGCCCGGGCAGGTAGAAATCGCCGATCAGGGGCCGCACCAGCCACACGGCGATCGACTCGGCTCCCGACACGAACAGGAACAGCAGATAGACCGTCAGCGCGACCGGCAGGAAGGCGATCAGACCCCGGAAGAAGTAGCGGTACATGCTTTTCATCTTGTAACCTGGCAATACGTTGAAACACTGCCGCTGTTGTGCGGCGCAGCCAGCATAGCAGCCATCCCGGGCATCCCGGGCACCCTGCGCAGGCCGCGTCCGTCAGGGCGCACCGGCGCGGCCGGCTGCCGGGCTTGCAATCTCCCCGTCCAGCCCCAACTGCGGAATAATGGCAACAGCGCCGGCCCACGAGCACCGGTTCCGCATGCGCGGTTCTGTCGGTCCGAGCGCGCCTGACCCGGAACTCCCCAGGGCCGCAAGGCTCCATCATCCATGAATGGAATCACCGAATTCTTCAACCGCCTGTTTCGCGGCGTGCTGCGACTGATCCTGGTCGCAGCGATCGCGGTTTTCCTGCTCAGCCTGCTGATCGCCACGCTGGTGGTCATGCTGGGCGTGACCCTGTGGTCGATCGTCACCGGGCGCAAGCCCGAGCCGGCCAAGATCTTCGGCCAGTTTCGCCAGACGTCGGCGCGCTACACCCGCGGCGCCTGGCCCGGCACCGGTGGCCCGGGCGGGCGGGGGGCGGCGCCGCCGGCCGATGTCGTCGATGTGCCGGCGCACGAGATCCGCGACCTGCCCCGCGATGGCGGCGACGGATCCAAACGCCCGGGAAACGACCCCATGGCCCGCATGCCGCACTGACGCCGACGGCCCACCGGGCCTTCAGGCCAACCGATACACCTCGACCTCGGCCGAGCGGCCCTTGACGCGGACCGCAGGCAAGGCCTGCAGCGGCACCGGCGCGCGCAGGCGTTCGCGTGTGGCCCCGCTGACCAGGATATGCGAGCCGAACTGCTTGTTCAGCGACTCGATGCGTGATGCCACATTGACGGCGTCGCCCACGAGCGCATACGACATGCGCCGCGTGCTGCCGATATTGCCGGCCACGACGGTACCCGAATGGATGCCGATGCCGTGGTCCAGCGTACGCAGGCCCGAACGCAGGCGCACGGCATTCCAGGCCTCGAGCCGTTGCTGCATCTCGAGCGCCGCGGCAACCGCGTGATCGGCATGTTGCTCGTCTGCGAGCGGCGCGCCGAACACCGCCTCGATCTCGTCGCCGATGAACTGCAGCACCAGGCCGCCGTGGGCCCGCACGGCCTGCTCCATTTCCGTGAAATAGGCATTGAGCCCCTCGACGACCTCGGTCGCCGGACTGGCTTCGACCCAGGTCGTGAAACCGCGCAGATCGGCGAACACGATGGTCACGTCGCGCTGGTCGCCGGTCAGGTCGGTCCGCCCGGACAGGATTTCATCGCGGATCTCGGGGCTGACATAACGCCCGAAGGCTTCGTGGATCAGTTCCCGGTCGCGCAATTCGTCGACCATGTGGTTGAACCCGGCGGTGACGGCACCGATCTCGTCGTTCGACACGACCGCACAATGGGCCTGCAGGTCGCCCCGCTCGACCCGCACCATCGCCGCCTGCAACTCGCGCAATGGTGCCGAAACGCTGTCGGCCAGGAAACGCGCCAGCACGATCGCCAGCAGCAAGCCGGTGGCGACCAGCACGCCCTGGACGATGATCAGGTCCTGCAGGTGTTCGGCGGCCGTGCCGATGTCGGCGCCCCGCATGGTGCGCACCCGGACCGTCGTGGCCACGGCCATCACCAGCAAGGGCACGATGCTGGCGAACAGGAACACGACCAGCATGCGGGTGCGCACGCGCCAGTTGCGCGCGCCGCTCGCGGCCAGGTCGCCGCGGGGAAACAGCAAGGGCAGGCGTTCGCGCCAGATGCGTTCGGTGGCCAGGAACACGAACAGGCCGACGGTCGGCCCTGCCACCAGGGCCATGCCGAAAGCCTGGCGTGCGGCGGCCTGCAGGTTGAAATTGCCGATCAGCCAGGGCCAGAAAAAACCCCATACGAAGGCCGCCAGCACCCACAGCACCATCGACAGCGCGGCCAGGAACCCCGGCAGTTGCACCGCGCGCCGCCGGGCCCTCGCATGCGCCGGACCGTCGGGCAAGGGGCCCGTGGCCCGCAACACCGTCGAGGCGTAGCGGCGCGCCATGGCACGGCCACCGATCAGCAGCGTCGAGAACGCCACGATGAAGAACGCCACCTCGCGCCACCCCAGTGGCGCCACCTGGTCGAGGGCGAACGGATCGAGGAATCGCAGATGCACGAACACCAGCAGGGCACCCCCCAGGTTACCCCCCAGCAGGACGAGGAAGATGCGCAGCTTGGAAGACATGGAGAGGGACCTGGCGGCGGCGACGACATCGGTTGCGATGGCTCGCGCGCGCCGGACGGCGCGACTGGCCGGCTAACGGGGTCTCCCGTTGCGGGAGGCCCCGGCCGGCGCGCGATCAGCGCAGCTGGATCGAATTGAAGACCTGGGTGACGCCGGGCACGTCGTTGGCGATCTTGACCGCACGATCGCGCTCGGCGGCCGTCTTGACGAAGCCGCTCAGTTGCACGGCGCCCTTGAAGCTCTCGACGCTGACGTCGAGCGCGCTGACCATCGGATCCTTGACCAGCGCGGCCTTGACACGGGTCGTGATGACGGTGTCGTCGAGGAATTCGCCGGTGCTCGCTTCGTTGCTGGTGCTGGCACAACCCGCCAGCACGGCAGCCATGAAGAAGGCGGCAAGCATCTTGAGAAATTTTCCGGACAGCATGGGGTATCTCCTTGTGAAAAGCGGTAATCGGCCGCAGACCGGAGGCCTGCACAGCCCGTGACGATTATCCCGAACCGCCACCATTCTGCGGGAGCCCGGATGTTCGCGGAACCCGGCACGATGGAAATCGCGACGCAGTGTTGGGATTTCGCACAAACGCCGTACCGCGACGGTCAATCCAGGTCGCGCAGCGGGTGCGCGTGGGCCGGCCAGGGGCTGTCGAAGAACGGCGCCACCATGGCGGGCAACACCGCATCGATCCGAGTCGGGTTCCAGCGCGGATGGTGATCCTTGTCCACCGCCAGCGCGCGCACGCCTTCGACCACCTCCACGTCGGCGCCGCTGCGGCCCAGGTGCGCCGGATGAAAACAGTGGCGGACCAGGTCGCGCTCCATGCGCAACTCGCTGGCCAGGTCCATGCCGCGGGCGCGGCGCAACTGCTCCAGCGTCACATGCAGCATCAGCGGGCTGCGCCGTGCCAGCACGTCCGCGGTCCGCGCGGCCCACGGGTCTTCGGCCGAGGCGGCCTGCAAGGCCTGCATCATGGCCGGCACATCGGCAAGGCCGAAGATCCGCTCGACGCCGGCATCGGGCCAGGGCGCCGCCGTCGGAAGGTCGCCGGCCGCCTGGGCGCACCGGCCTTGCACGGAAGCGGCGTCCGGCAATCGGCCGGCGGCGATGTCGGCCCACAGGCCGGGCAGCGCCGCCGATGGCACGGCATGGTCGGCCAATCCGGCGGCCACGGCCTGCGCGCCGTCGATCACGTTGCCGGTCAAGGCCAGGTATTCGCCCAGATGCCCGGGGCAACGGCTGAGGAAATAACCGCCGCCGACATCGGGAAACAGGCCGATGCCGGTCTCGGGCATGGCCATCTTCGTGCGTTCGGTGGCGATGCGCACACGCGCACCCTGGGCCACGCCCATGCCCCCGCCCATGACGATGCCGTCCATGAACACGATCATCGGTTTCGGATACCGGTGGATCAGGTGATTGAGCCGGTACTCTTCGGTGAAGAAGTCCTCCAGCGCCGGATCGCCCGCGAGCGCGGCCTGATGGAAGAACCGGATGTCGCCACCGGCGCAGAAACTGCCGAACGGCTCGTGGCCCGACGGATCCGAGGCATGCTTGGCGCTGCCGCGCAGCGCGACGATCCGCACCGTGTCGTCGTCGCGCCAGCGCAGCAGCTGCGCCGTCAACGTGCGGATCATCGCCAGCGTCAGCGCGTTGAGGGCCCGGGGACGTGCCAGGGTAATCAGGCCGGCCGATCCGGCCTGTTCGGTGACGACATGCTGCATGTGAATCCTGCTCCTGCCCGCTCGCACGCCCGGAGCGGCAACGGGTCGAAAAAAATGCCCTGACCGGGCCAAAAGCTGCCGGATCGGGCCGATGGTTTTCATCGCGTGGCCGCAATCCGTCCGACAGGGCGCATGATACGGGACCGGCCACCGAGACTGCGCACGCAGTTGGAGCGGACCCCCACAACCCGCACCAGGCACCGGAGGCCATCACATGTTGCTGATCTGTTCCGTCTGCAAGGCGCCGGTGCTGCGCAAGGACTGCCACCGCAACCGCTACGACGAGCTCATCTGCCGGCCCTGCCAGGCCACGGGTATCCGGTTCAGCTGGCCCCGGCGGCTGCAGCACACGCCGGGCAAGCTCGGCCTGGCCGCATGGGTTGTCCTGGGCGCGATGGTCGCGCTGTTGCTGCTGGCCTGGTTGTTCGAGGTGATGCGCGTGCTGCAACCCGAAAAGCTGCTGCTCGGCTGAGCCACCGAGTCGCGTCAGTCCTCGTCGTCCGAACCGTAGCTGCTGTCCCAGCGTTCGGCCTGGGGGTCGATCCGCGGCACGCAGTCGGGCCGCACCGCATCGGCACGGAATATCCACCACAGGCGCCGGTTCGCATAACCGACGACCTGCGCCCGGTCCTCGATCACGCACGATTCGACGGCGTCGCGCAACGCGAAGATCCACCGCCGGTCGGGCGCCTCTGCCTGCCAGCGTACCGCGGCGGCATATTGCGCCTCCCATTCGCGCTTGAAGCCGAACGTCGTGACCGGGCGATCGGCCATCAGCAGGTTCTGCTCCTTCCACGCGACCAGTCCGATCTGCGCCTGCGGCCCGGCGATCTGGCCCGCCTTGCGCATCACGCCCACGGCCGAGTTCGCGTCATTGAACAGGGCGGAGGCCCAGACCCCCCAGATGATCCAGAAGCCGGCCATGCCGGCCAGCAAGGCATGCACGCCGCGACGCGGCCGAAAGGCCAGGGCCGCGAGCAGAAACACGGCGCCCATGCTGATGCCCATCCACCACAGGCCGCGGCCACCGTCGGCCAGGCCGCGCTCGACGATTTGCTGCTCCATGCGGGTCCAGTGACCCTGCATGGCCCAGATGCCGCCCAGCAGCAGGAACAGGCCTGCCGCCAGTGCGGCCAGCCAGGCCGTGACGCGCATCCAGAGTGCGCTGACACTGGCCTGCAGCGACGGCCCCAGCGCCAACGCCAGCATCGGCAACACCGGCATCAGGTAGACCTCGCGCTTGCCGCCGGCCAGGCTGAAGAAGAACACCACCAGCACCGACCAGCCCAGCAACAGCAGCAGCCGCGCGTCACGCTGGCGCAGGCCTTGCCACCAGCCGCGCCACGCACCCAGGTAGGCCAGCGACATCGGGAAGAAATGCAGCACCAGCACCGGCAGGTAGTACCAGAACGGTTGCGCATGGCCGCCGACCGAGCCGCCATAACGCTTGGCGGTCTGCCGCAGCAGGATGTCGTTGACATAGGCGTCGTACTCCGCCGAGCCACGCGCATGCGCGACCAGCAGCATCGGCACCAGCCACAACGCGATGGCCGCCAGGAAGGCCAGCGCGCCGCCGGCCCATTGCCACGCCGAGCCGGGCGCACGGTTCACGCCCTCCCAGCCGCGTGACCGCGCGAACAGCCAGGGCAGCAGCATCAGCAGGGCCAACACGCCGACACCCTTGGTGATCACCCCCAGGCCGGCGGCGAAGCAGCCGAGCCAGTAGGCGCGCCAGTTCGGCCCCTTGAGCAGATGCAGCAGCAGGCCCCAGTTGGCCAGTGTGATCCACATCATCACCAGCGGATCGATCTGGGCCCGCTTGACCTGGTAGACGAACTGGAACGTGACCAGGACCGCCGCCGCGGCGAACAGGCCCACGCGCGGATTCCACAGGCGCCGGCCGAGATCCCAGGTCAGCACCAGTGTGAGCATGCCGGCCAGCAACGAGGGCAACAGGAACGCGATGCGCCAGTTGCCGAACACCTGGTAGGCCGCCGCCTCCAGCCACATCAGCATCGGCGGCTTGTCGGAATACAGCTCGGTGCCGCGGTGCGGGAACAACCAGTCGCCCGACTCCACCATGTGCTTGGCCACCAGCGTGAAACGCGGCTCGTCGGACGGCCAGGGGTCGCGCAGCCCGATGCCGGCGCCCAGCACGACGAGTGCGGCCAGCATCAGCCACCAGAACAGCCGGCGCTCGCGCGCGGCATCGGCCGGGGAGGAAGGCGCAGCGCTCGTCATGCCTTGCGTTCGGGCGCCGCCACCTGCGCGATGCGCGCACGCCGCTGCAGCCACATCACGCCCAGGATGTCCACCAGGCCGACCCACAGGCGGTTGCCGACGCCATAGTGCGATTGACCGTGCGCACGGTTGCGGTGCCGCACCGGCACCGATTCGACCGTGCCGCCCGCGCGCCGGAACAGGGCCGGCAGGAACCGGTGCATGTGATCGAAATACGGCAGGTCGAGAAAGTCGTCGCGCGCAAACAGCTTGAGCCCGCAGCCGGAGTCCGGTGTCGCATCGCCCAGCAGCCGGCTGCGCACGCCGTTGGCCACCCGCGACGAGAAGCGCCGCAACGGCGTGTCCAGCCGCTTGGCGCGCCAGCCCGCGATCAGCACCGGACCGCGGCCGCTGGCCTGCTGCAGGCTGCGCCAGCGCGCCAGCAGCGCCGGTATGTCGGCCGGGTGGTTCTGCCCGTCGCCGTCCAGCGTGGCAACCACCGGGGCCCGCGCGAAACGCACCCCGGTACGCACCGCCGTGCTCTGGCCACAGTTGTTGGCATGTCGCACCACGGCCAGCCAGGCATGGGTCTGCGCGTAGGCTTGCAACACGCCGGCCGTGTCGTCGCTGGAGCGATCGTCGACGAACACGGCCTCGAACGCGGCGACACCGGTCAACGCGGCCTCGATCTCGTCGAGCAGCGCGACGACATTGCCGGATTCATTGTGCACCGGCACAACCACGGATATTTCTGGGGCACGAGGAGACATGGACTCGGGTTTGCAGGACGGCTGGGCATTGTCGCACCGGTGGCCGGCGCACCCGCCCCGGCGGCAGGGGGATCAATCCCGCAACGGTCCGTACCCGGTATCGACCGACATGTGCAGCGCCAGCCCGTCGTCGACCGACTTGGCGCGTTCGACGTAGAAACCGATGCCCGGCATGGCCCGCAGGTTGTAGGCGATGTCGGCCTCGGCACAATGCTCCAGCACCACCCACAGCGTCGATCCCCGGCCGCTGTGGTTCGAGTATCCGCTCGCATCGAAGTTCTGGCACATCAGCCGCGCCTGCGCCCGGCTGATCGGCTCCGGGTGGGTGCCCGGGTAACCGCCGCACGGCTCGATCTGCTCGTCGCCGGGGCCTTCGAACCGGGCCGAGGTGCGGAAATGGCGCGCCGGCGGCGGCGCGTCGTCGCGGTTGGAGATCTTGCGCAGGTGTTTTTCGCGCACCGGCCGCACCCGCGCCGTGGGAGCCTCGACCTGGGCGGAACTCATGTAGGCCACCCGACCGGCCAGGAACTGCGCCAGCGCCTGCTCCCGCGCCGCGTCCTCGGAATCGGCCTCGACCAGTTGCTGCTGGTATTGCTCCAGCACCAGTCGCTCGACGAACACGAAATAGCGGCCCGGTACGATCGGGCTCACGCTGGCGTCGGACTTGCTCACGGCTTTCTCCTTGCTGCCCCCGGCGCGGCGGGAGGCGGATCGCTCTGCTGATGGCCTCGCCACATCCCGGATCACGCCCCGTCAGAAGCCGCGCAGGTCGTCCACCGGGTTCGGCAACGCACCGCCGATGATATGCACCAGCGTGCGGCGCAGCGTGTCGATGTCGTTGTCGAAGCAGCCGTGGGCGGCGCCGATGTGCCGATCGGGCAAGGCCGTCAGCACGGTGTCCTGGTCCAGCACCGTGGTGCGGCCGGCCTTGCGCAGGCCGGCACTGCGTGCCGCCTGCTGCCAGGCGCGCAGGGTTTCGCCAGCGCTGGAGGTTCCGTCCCAGCCCTTGTAATCCGGCCGGAATGCATTCTCCAGCCCCAGGATGGGCGTGCGCAGATCCATCTCCAGGGCGTTCGAGACCAGGTACAGCAGCGACTTGCGGTAGATCGTCGCCACCGTGTCGTTGCGTTCGACCCGGTCCGACAGGATGTGCAGGTACAGGTGCTGCATCAATGCGGCATGCGGCGTGTAATGCCGGTTGGCGAACTGCACCGAACAGGCCGGCGCGAACAGATGCATGGTGCGCACGCAGCCGCTCATGCCGCGCGCGGCCAGCGCGCTGAGCATGTGGCCCAGCATGATGGCGCCGGCCGAATGGCCGACCAGGTGCAGTTCGAAGTCGTCGCCCCAGGTGCCGGCCAGACGCTGCAGCGCGGTGATCAGCAGGTCGCCGCCGCGGCCGCTGCCAAAGGCGAGTTCCGCGTTTTCCTTCATCTCGCTCCAGATCGGTCGGGCCATCGGGCGGCCGATGGATTTCTCGACCATCAGGTCGGTGCGCTCCGCGATCCACTCGCCGGCGCCGCCGGCCATGGGCGCCTGCCGGCGCATGGCCTCGCTGAAGATGTTGGCCAGCGACTCGAACAAGCCGGTCTTCCAGACCAGGAACAGCGGATAACAGCCGTTGCCGACGAAGTGCCGCCCCATCGCGCGCGCCCGTTGGATCGCCGCGTCTTCGCTGTTGAGGCCGCCGTGGGCGTAGATCACCAGCCGGCGCGGCTGGTTCGCCTTCTGGCTGCGGAACCACTGGTCCGGCAGGCCCGCCACCTGGTGCAGCAAGGTCCGGCTGAGCTCGTCTTCGGTGAGGTAACGCTTGACGCGCCCGTCGTTGCCCAGCACCACGCTGTGCCGGTACGCCTGGTCCTGGCTCCACCACAGGTTCTGATGCGCACCGCCGCCCGCGGCGCCAACCGGTGCCGAGCCGGTGACACTGACCCGCCCGACCACCACGCCGGGCACACCCATGGCCACGACCCAGGCATCCATGCAATTGGCGAGCCAGTCGCCATAGCTCAGCAGCGCGAAGCCGCCCGACCCCCAGGACGTGCCCCAGGAGTTCTGCACGATGAAGCCCCGGTTGTTGAAACCGACCAGCGCGAACGCGTGCCCGCCGCTCTCCGAGGGCCGCCCGTCGAACGGGATCTCGACCAGGCTGTCGTGCCCGCTCGGCGCGCGGCGCTGGTTCGGCAGGCGGCTCCAGCCGTCATGGGTGAAGGCCGAGACATACACGGCACCGACCTCCTGGATCGCCGCCTGCATGTCGGTGATCGACTTCTTCTCGACGCGGTAATACACCCCCAGCGTGGTGGCGCTGGCGCGCTTCGCATATCCGTAGCGCGGCTGCGACTGCGGACCGCTGTAGGGCCAGTCTTCCTCCAGGCACACGCCGTGGTTGAACCAGCCCTTGAGTGCGCCGCGGCAGCTCGAGCCGTCGTAGTCCTCGCCCGCATATTCGTCGTAGCGCCGCGCGAAGTTGTACAACATGCGCGGACTGACCGACTCCATGCGTTGCGGCCAGCCGGCCTTGCGCCAGCGCAGGTAGTTGACCACGCAGGCCAGGCCGAAACCGGTACAGGCGCCCTCCTGGCCCTGGTCCAGGATCAGGCCGGCGCGGCTGTACACGGGCAGGAACTGGCGCACCTCGTCATCGGTCGGGAAGGCGTCCTGCAAGCCACGGGGCGCCGGCGTGTAGGCACGATCGCGCAGGTCGACCGGATCCTTGCCGGCCGTCAGGAAACGGCTCGTTGCCGCCACGTGCGCCACCGCCGCCACCGGTTGCCTGCCGCGCCGGCGCCGCGTCGCGCCGGACGCCGCCGGTGCGGCCACCGGCCAGACCTGGTCGGCCAGGCGGAACACGTCCTTGAACCGGTCCAGCCCATGCACACCCCCGTTGACGAGCCGGCGTGCCTGCGCGAACTTGCCGGACGCGATCGCGCTGCGCGTGGCGTCGGCGCGGTCGGCCAGGAACAGCGCCAGCAACAGCGCCGCGATCTCGGGCGCGTTGGCCAGGTCCGGGTTGGCCTCCAGATCGACGCCGAGCCGTTGCCCGTATTGCCGGTAGTTCGCGCGCCCGGTCAGCTGGATGAAGCCGCGGCCCTTGAAACGGGCGCCATCACCGGGTTCGGTGTTGCCCAGCGCGCGCCGCCCGTCGTACGCACCGAACGGCGCCTCGCCGGGACGGGTGTTGAACTGCGACTGCATTTCGGAGATCGGCAGGAAACCCTCGCTTTCGGCGCGGATCGTGCCCAGCGCCGCGCAGATCATGGTGCGATCGCGCAGGCCGCAGCTGTCCAGTGCCGCGGCGAGATACGGCAGGTAGCGGTTGATGTTGGCCGGCTTGGTGGCCGGAAACAGGCGGCGCACGGCGTCGAGTTCGAGTGGCACGGCCAAGGTGCCCGAACGCCGCAGGCCGAGCGCGCACTGGCAACGCGGCCCGATCACGCCGTCGGCGATCAGGCCCACGCCCGACTGCCAGCGCCGCGCCGCGGCTTCGACGTCGGCATCGAGCACATCGCCTTGCGCCAGTTGCGCGAACGCATGGGCATCGTCGCCGAGTTCGCGGACCAGTTCGCGCCGCAGACGCTGGACATCCGCGCCCTGATGACCCCGGACCAGTAGTTGCTGTGCCATGTTGCCTGTCTCCTGCGTGATCGTGCCGCTGCCCAGCCACCGTAACGCCACGCCGGCACATCGTCAATGACCCGTTCGGGGCATGGTGCCAGCCGTCGCCGGCCGACACGACGGCTGTGGCCCTGCCTACAATGATCCGTGTCCCGCGGACGGTCCGGCGAGCGCCGCGTCCGGCCGCATCCATCGGAGGCACCAGATGCACGCTGCAACGCCCACCGCCCCTACCCGTACATGTCCATGGCACTGCGCTGGATCCTCGTCTTGACCACGCTGCTGCAACTGGCGGCCTGCACCAAGCCGCCCTGGCCACGCGGCAGTGTCGAGGAGTTGTTCCCGCGATCGGACAGCCGTCCGCAGTTGCAGACCGTCCGGGTCCAGGGCATGGACATCGGCGTGGCACGCATGCCGGCCGAGCGGCCGGACGCCCCGCCCATCGTGTTCGTGCACGGTTCCCCTGGCGGCTGGACATCCTGGGCGCGTTTCCTCGACTCGCCGGCACTCAAGGGTTTCGGGCCGCGGATCGCGATGGATCGCCCGGGTTTCGGACGCTCCGGCGCCAGCGGCGTGGTGCCGGACCTGCGGCGCCAGGCCGCATTACTGGCCGCGCTGATCCCGCCCGGCCCGCCGGCGGTGCTGGTCGGCCATTCGCTGGGCGGACCACTGATCGCGTGGATGGCGATCGACCATCCCGACAAGGTCTGTGGCGCCGTCATGCTCGCCGGCTCGATGGCGCCCGCGCTGGAACAGCCGCGCTGGTACAACCATATCGCCGACAACTGGCTGGCCCACCAGTTGCTGCCGACGGCGATGAGCCGATCGAACCAGGAGATGATGGTGTTGCAGGCCGAGCTGCAACGCCTCGACACCGCGCTGGGCGAGCTGCGCCGGCCCATCATCGCGATGCAGGGCGACCAGGACCCGCTGGTCGACCCGCGCACCGCCGACTACCTGGAGCAACGCCTGCCCCGGCACTGGATGCAGGTCGAGCGGCTGCCCGGCAAGGACCACTTCTTCCTGTGGACCGAGCCGGAATCGGTGCTGCGCCAGATCGAACGGCTGCAGTGCAGCCTGTCGTGATGACGCGACGGCCTCAGGCGCTGATCCTCTCCTGCCCGCCCATGTAGGGCCGCAAGGCCTCGGGCACGGTGACCGAGCCGTCGGCGTTCTGGTAGTTCTCCAGCACCGCCACCAGCGCGCGACCGACCGCCAGGCCGGAGCCGTTGAGCGTGTGCACGAACTCGTTCTTGCCCTGCGCGTTCTTGAACCGCGCCTGCAGCCGGCGCGCCTGGAAGGCCTCGCAGTTGGACACCGAGCTGATCTCGCGGAAGGTGTTCTGCGCCGGCAGCCAGACCTCGAGGTCGTGGGTGCGCGCCGAGCTCGGCCCCATGTCACCGGTGCACAGCGCCATCACCCGGTACGGCAGGCCCAGGCGCTGCAGGATGGTCTCGGCATGGCGCGTCATGTCTTCCAGTGCCTCGTAGCTGGTGTCCGGG
>JACKLK010000016.1 GCA_024236015.1 Rhodoferax sp. | reverse complement strand
AACCGACCGCACCGCCGGAGCAAGGCCTACACTGCAGGGTTGCAGTGCCGCACAGGCGCTGCACGCCTGCCATGCCCGAACACACCCGCCACCGCACCATTCCGAAAGAAACCGTGCTGCAGTTCCAGCCCTTCGAAGGGCTGCCATTGGAGCGGATCCGCCTGCCGCAGTCCGGCGCCGAGCGGGCCGAGGCGCGCAGCGCCTTGCTGGACGCGCCGTTCCTGGGATTCGACACCGAGGTCAAGCCCACGTTCAAGGCCGGCGAGCCGCTGCGCGGGCCCGACGTGGTCCAGTTTGCCACCGGCACCCAGGCCTGGGTGTTCCAGATGCACGATGGCGCCAATGCGGAACTGGTCGCCGAGGTGCTGACCGCGCGCGCCGTGGTCAAGGCCGGTTTCGACCTGCGCAGCGACCAGAAGCAGCTCAAGCGCCTGCTGAAGGTCTATGCCCAGCCGATGCTGGACCTGGACTTCGTGTTCTCCGGCCGGGGTTATCCGCGTTCGATCGGCGTCAAGGCCGCAATCGCCTTGCTGTTCGAGCGACGGCTGCTCAAGTCCAAGCGGGTGACGACCTCGAACTGGGCCAACCCCCGGCTCGAGGCCCGCCAGATCCTGTATGCGGCCAACGACGCCTACGCGGCCTGGGCCGTGCTCGACGCGCTGAAGCTGCCGCTGGACCAGTTGCCGGTGTGGCACGGCGAAGCGGACGTCGCAGCCGACCGACTGTAGCGGCGCCGGTGGACGCCGGCCATCGGGATCCGGCCACTGGCGGCCAGCCCCGACGACGACCCGGCCGGGATCAGGCGCCGCGCCGACGCCGTGCGCGCCAACCCAGCAAGGCCAGGCCGGCCGCCATCATGGCCCAGGTCTCCGGCTCCGGAACCGGCGTCGTGAGCACGAACAGGCGCGAGTTCGGCGTGCCGGAGTCTTCGGCCACCAGGTAGATGTTGCCCAGGTTGTCGATCGTGACGCCTTCGATGGCCTGATTCGTGATGCCGGAGATGTCCAGGCTGCCGACGACCTGACCGGTGCGCGTGGCCTCGACCAGCAGCCTGGAATCCAGCGACAGGATCAGCAGGTTGTCGGCCACCGTGGTGCCCAGGAACCGATCGACCGCCGACAGGGCCTGCACGTCGGACAGGCTGGCCAGGCCCAGCAGGCTGGCATCGAACAGCACCGGAATCGACGTGCTGCCGCCCCCTTGCGCAAAACTCAGCTGCCCCGCACGGACCTCCTGCGGTCCGCGCGCCGGGTTGCCGTCGGCGTCCTGCTTGACGGTGACGAAGCTGCCGTCGCGCGCGTCGAAGCTGATGCCTTCGATGCCGATGTTGCTCGGCGAATAGTTGCTGATCGTGGCGTACGGCGTCGAGCCCAGCGCCACCGTGCCGCCGTCCTGGTAGGCGAACCGATAGGCGCGTTGCGGACGTTCGTCGACCAGCACGAACTGGCCACCACCCATGTAGGCCAGGCCCTCGGCGTCGTTGTTGGTGCTGCCGGTGCCGGCCCAGTTGAAAGCCATCGACCCCAGCGTAGCGCCGGTCAGGCTGATCTCGACGATGCCCATGCCTTCGTCGCCGACGAAGAACAGGCTGCCGCGGTCCCGGGCAAAGGTGACGGCGGAGGCCTCCAGGCCCATGCCGCCCAGCGTGTCCAGCGCGTAGTTGCCGGTCAACCGGTAGTTCGACAGGCCGAGCGACTGGGCCGACGCGCCGATGGCGCCGAACGCCAGCAGCGCGACCAGGCCGGTGCGCAGCCGAGAAAGAGGAACTCGCATGGTCGGGGGTCCTCGCTTCAGCGTGCGCGGCGGCGCCGGGCGATGGAGCCGATGACGCCCAGGCCGGCCAGCAGCATGGCATAGGTCTCGGGCTCCGGTACCGCGGCCAGGATGAACTGGCCCGGGTTGCCGACGTCACCCGATGCGGCCATCACCGAGCCATAGGCGTCGGTGGTCGAGGACAACACCCAGTTGCCGGGCATCACCGACTGCGGAGCGAGCGCGGCGATCGACACCGGCGTGCCGCCGGCGGTCTGTGTGCGAATCGTTCCGGCGAACACCTGGTCGCCGTAGGCCAGCCGGTCGACCAGGTTGCCGCCGGCGTCGAACAGGTTGATCTCGTCACCGCGACCGATGTTGTTGGCGTAGTTGCCCAGCACCTTGATGCTGGCGGCCAGGCCCCAGTTGGCGCGGAAGCTGCCCGCGTCGTCCTCGGTGATCAGCACCGACTCCCCGGCGCCGACGAGGCCGAACGCCGACAGGTCGAAGCCGCCGGCGGCTGCGGTGGCATGCCGCGAGTCGTCGTCGTAGACCCAGCCGGAGAAATCGACAGCACCGCTGCCCAGGTTGGTGAACTCGATGTATTCGCCGCTGTTGCCGGAATACATCCACTCGGTGATCTGCACCTGTGCCATTGCCGGTGCGGCAGCGGCGATTGCGACCGCCAGGGTCAACGCGTTTTTCATGTCGGCTCCATCCAGGGTTGAAAGAAGCCGCCACGTTAGTCGGCGCCAATGACACGGCCGTGACACGACACGGCCGGTGCGCGCCGGTCGCGCTCAGCCGCGCAGGCGGCCGCGCGGCGACGGCTTCACTGCCGCACGCATTGCATCTGGCTGCTCCGCGCGCCTTCGGCCGGTTCGGCGATCGCACAGGACAACACGCCACACATGCAGTGCGCGATCCGGCTCGTCATGCCCGGTATCGGGGTCGGCGCCGAACACTGGCAGGCGGGCGCGGACATCGGTCCCTGCGCCTGCGCCGGCGTGCCGCGCAGCAACAGCAAGGCCAGTGCCACTGCGCCGGCCAGTACGATCGCCGCGGTACTCGTGCGCAACAGGATCGATAGTGAGGAAAAATGCATGGTGGTGCCTCCGTTGGTTGTCGATGGTGGTTGCGGGAACCGCCGCCGTACACACTAGCACGAAGAACCCGGCCTGCGACTGCGAACCCGCCAGCCCGACCGGCCGGCCGGCGAAATAGTGTTGCCTGACGCATCGCATTGCCGGCCACCGCGTGGGTTGCGCCAAGGGGGCTGCACTCGGCGAGGCCCAATCGCCGACCCACATCAGCATCGACGCTGTCGGCGGCGTACCACCATGCCGATCACGCCAAGACCGGCCATCAGCAAAGCATAGGTCTCCGGCTCGGGAATCGGACTGGGGATGGGTGCTCCGTCCAACGGTGAGGGGCAGGCGCCGAAAAGGCAGCTAACCTGGAATCTGAAGTCCCCTAACTCGTCGTAGCCAGTATCTGAAACACTAAACTTGTAAACGCCACTCGATGCTAAATTGAGGTCCACGGAACTGATGCACATGATCGAGCTACCAAACGTATTTGTTCCGTTGCAGCCCAAGCTCGATATTTCATTGCCAATTGGATCCCAGACCCTCAACGCCGGATCGAGGCCAAGCGTTGCCGATGCGACGGTAAGCCTGACTCCAGTACCCGCAACCCCATTGAACGCGAAGGAATCAATGTCGGTGAAATGGTCAAGCCTTTCATCAACGGCAACTGCATACTTGAAACCCATCCAATTGTCGACAGGAGGGTATCGCTCCAAATGCAATTGATAGTTGCCTGCTTCGTTCGATCCTAAGTCGGACACATTTATCGTGAATTGGCCCGATTGAGCGAGCGTTTGATCCAGACTGGTACTACAAAAGACGTTGCTGCCGAATGTGTTGGTGCCATTGCAAGAAGCTGACCCCAGGATCGCTCCGCTTGAGGAGCGCACAACGATCGAGGGATCGAGACCTAATGTCAATGTGTGAAGCAGTAGCCGAAAACTGTCTCCTGCAACACCTGCGAACGTGTAATTGTCCACTTCCAGCGCCGTAGACAGGCCGCTGTTGAGCGTGTGGTCCCCATACGCCAGTCCGACAGGACCTATCGAGCCTGCGGTATCGACCGCATGTTCCATGGGCGAGGCCCAGCCCGAACCCGTAAGTGCCATGCCGCCGATCATTCCGATAGCGACGATGCATTTGCGCAGTGCGAAGTGATGCATATCATTCTCCGAATCTTGTTGACGGAGCCGCGTCGGTGGCACCGGCGCACAGCCCCGAAAAAATTCTACGCGCGCGTTTCGGCAGGAGTCAATCTCATGCGATGCACGATTGCCCACGTAAACAGGGGGGCTTCAAGCGTTGACATTGGCTCCAGTGCAGGACGCGCCGGGTAACTATTTGCGTTGCCGCTGGTGCCACAATGCGCCATGCCCGAGACGCATGTTCACGCCAGCGCGGCCGACACCGAACCCACGCGACTCGACTTGTCGACCGGCAGCCACCTCGACACCTTGTACCGCGCCGCCATCGGCCCGATGCAGGCCGATTACTACCTGCCGATCCTGTCCCGTTTCGAGACCTATGGTCGCGCCAGCCCGAGCTGGAACTGGGCCGCATTCGGCATCACGCTGAACTGGATGCTGTTTCGCGGCCTGTGGTGGCCGGCGGTGGTGTACCTGGCGGCATTGGCGGCCGCCGTGCTGGCCCTGGCCGCCGGCATGGCACTGGCCGACCCGCCACTGCCCGCCTCGGTGCAGTGGAGCCTGTGGGCGGCGCTGCTGACGATGGCCTTGCTGGTACCGGGTTTCTTTGGCAACGCCTGGTTGTACCGGGTCTACCGCAAACGGCTGGACCAGGCACTGACGGGCACGGCCAACCTCGATGAGGCCTGCATGCGGCTGGCGCGCCAATCGAGTACCCGGCCACGCCTGTTCGCCATCGCGCTCGGCAACCTCGCGCTGGCCGCGCTGGTGGGCATCGGGTCGTGGCCATCGGACCTGCATGTGCGCATGTGGCCACGAGTGAGCGGCGACATCGCCAGCCTGGCCAGCCCGGAGTCCGGCGCCGCGCCGCCCCCGGCGACAGCGACGGCCGAGGCAGCGCCGGCCACGGACACCTCCGTTGCGGCGCCCGGCGCCGCCGACAACACGCAGCCTGCCGAGACCCCTCCGGCGGTCACTCCGGAGGCGGCCCCCATGGCCGCGGCGTCCGAAGCCGAGCCCCCCGCGCAGGCGACGGTCGACATGGCGGCCTCGGACGCATCCGCACCCACACCCGCACCCGAAACGCCGGACTCCGCAGACCCAGCCCCGGACACGCCACCGCAAGCGCCGCCTGCGGGCGACGCCACGACCACGACCCTGGCCGATTTCGACCTTGGGGCCCAGGGGCCGGCCGCGCGTGCGGCCGCCGAACGGCAGGCCACGCTCGCGTCGCGGGCCCGCGCGGCACGGCTCCGTCCGGTGGCGCCTGCCACTGCAGCGACGCCGGCAGCCTCGGCGGCGGCGGTCGAACAGCCGTCGAAGCGACCGGTGGCGCAGACCGGTCGCTACCTGATCAACGTCGGGCTGTTCGCGCAGCAGGACAATGCCTTGCGTGCCCACGCCAGGCTCAAGGAAGCCGGACTTCCCGCCATCAGCGACTCGCTGCAGATGCGCAACGGCCAGCGCACGCGGGTGCGCGTGGGGCCGTTCGCCACACAGGCCCAGGCCGATGCGGCAGCCGAACGGATCCGGGCCATGCAGCTCGAGGCGGTCGTGATCCGGCAGTGACGCGGCGCGGCGGCAATGGCCGCATGCCCCCCGGGTGACCGGCTCAGTTCGCCGACGCGTGGCTGGCGTCGAGCAGCCAGGCCTGGAACAGGGCCACGACTGCGCGGTGCGCCGGCGTGCCTTGCGCCGGTTCGCGTGGCTCCACGAACCAGTATCCGTGGGTGGCGGTGAGTTCGTGGCCGTCGATCCGCCGCAGCCGTTGTTCAGACAACTCGTGCACCACCATGGGCGCATCGACGATGGCCACGCCGGCTCCCGCCAACGCGGCATTGATCGCCTGGTCCATGGTCGAGAACGCGATCCCGGGCCGGGGATCGACATGCCGCAGGCCCAGCGACGCGAGCCAGTTCTCCCACAGCGGCAAACGCCCCTTGGCGCCGGCCAGCACATGCAGCAGCGTGGCCGACTCCAGGCCGGGCGGCTCGCCGTTGCGCCACAGGTGCGGGCTGGCCACCGCCACGTAGTGCTCCTGGCGCAGCAGCCGGCTGGCGCCCCGGGGCCAGGGCTGGTCGAGGAACATCACCAGGCAGTCGTATTGCTGCGCCTCGCGCTGGTTGGGCACCGGATTGGTCGTGATCGTCAGGTCGATGTCGGGATGCCGGCTGCGAAACGTCCCCAGCCGCGGTGCAAGCCAGCGCGATGCAAACGTCTCCGGCACGTTGACCGAGATACGCTGGCGCGCGCCCAGGCTGCCGATCTGCTCCACCGCATCCTGGATCGTGCCGAACGCCGACTCCAGGCTGTGCGCCAGCAGGCTGCCCGCGGGCGTCAGTGCCAGGCCCTGCGGCTGGCGCAGGAACACCGGCTTGCCCAGCCATTGCTCGAGCTGCCGGATCTGGCGGCTGATCGCCCCCTGGGTCACGTGCAGCGACTCGCCGGCGCGGGTGAAGTTGCCGGTGCGCACCGCCGCGTCGAAGGCACGCAAGGCGGTCAGGGGCGGTAGCCGTGTCATGGCCGGAATCGGGTTGCTCGAGGCGGGCGCTCGTGCAGGCAGGCCTCGGTCGGGTTCGGACGCTGCGGACGAATTGCCTGTCAGGGCACGACGCCGTCGATCATCAGCACCAGCTTGCCCGAACCGACGTCGACCGGGCCGATCTGGCCGGTCAGGTCGCCGGTGCGTGGCGTCGCCTCGCCGGTGGGCGAGATGCGCGCGCCGACGATGACCTGGCGCACGCCGGAGATCCGGAACTGCGGCCCCATCGCGCTGCTGTCGTCGAGCGTGAACGTGAACGGCAGGTCGCCCGCCGGGCGCTTGATGATGGCCAGCGGCATGCGCGGGCCTTCGGTGGCGCGCGCGAACACGAACACGGTGTCGGTCGGACGCACCCGCTTGGCCAGCACGTCGGTGACCTGGACTTCGCCGCTGACCTGTGCCGCATGGGCATTGGACGCCGGCTTGTTGCCCGGCGCCTGCTGCGGCGTGGCCTTGTCGGTACCGGCCGCCAGCTGGCCGCTTTGCGCCGCCGCAGCGCGGGCCTGCTGCAGGCTGTTTTCCAGGCCGGCGGCAAATTCGCTGCCCGGCGGCGCCAGCGGCTGGGCCTGGCTCCAGTAGTTGATCGCGCCGGCGTAGTCATGGCGCTCGAAGGCCCAGCTGCCGGCCATCGTCAGCGCCTTGAGGTTGTTCGGCTCGAGCTGCAGCGCACGCATGACGAGCCGGCCGGGTTCGCCCTCGACGCTCTGGCCCTGCATCATGGCCAGCACGTCGGCGTGGTCGGCCAGCAGCTGGGCGTTGTCCGGCGACAAGGCACGCGCCCGTGCGAAGGCCTTGCTGGCCTCGGGGAAACGGTTGAGCACCGCATAGGAATTGGCCAGCATGGTCCAGGCCTGCAGGTCGCCCTCCTGGGGCTCGGTCTGGCTCTCCAGCCGCCGGGCCAGGCCGTCGACCATGGCTTCGATCTGCGGCAGCGTCACCTCGCCCTGCGGCGCGGCCGCCAACGCCGGATCGAGCGCCTGCGGCCGTCCCAGCGCGGCGTACATCAGCACCGCGAAGACCGGGATCGTCACCGCCAGCACCACGGCCGTGCCGGTCGCGCGACGCGCCACGACCGGGCGGCTCGCGTCGTCCCGCTCTTCCTCGTCCAGCGCGCGGCGTTCGATCTCGGTACGCGCCAGCCGGTACTGCGCATCGTCGACGACACCGGCCGCGTGGTCGGCGTCGAGCGCGGCGAGTTGCTCGCGCAGCACTTGCACGTTGGCGCGGCGGGACGCGAGTGCCGCGCCGGCGCCCGGCTGCGGCGGCGCACGCCGCCGCAGCAACGGGGGCAACACCATCGCCAGGGCCAGGGCGATCAGGCCCAACACGAAGACCAGGAACATGCTCATAAGCGGAAGGCGAACCTCATCGGGATTGGGACGGCGGCACGGGTTCGTCGAGCAGCGCGCGCGCGCGACGCTGCTGCTCCTCGCTCCAGTCCTGCGCCATGGACGCGCGCCGGCGGCGCCGGATGTTGACCGCCATCACCGCGGCCGCGATCACCAGCAACACGAACGGCCCGAGCCACAGCAGCAGCGTGCGGGCCTTGAACGGCGGGCGGTACAACACGAAGTCGCCGTACCGCTCGACCATGAAATCCAGGATCTCGCGCTGCGACTGTCCGGCCTGCAGCTTGATCCGGATCTGCTTGCGCAGGTCCACCGCGAGATCGGCCTGCGACGCGGCGATGGTCTCGTTCTGGCACACCAGGCACCGCAGTTCCTCGGCAATCGTCAACACCCGCGCTTCGAGCTCGGGGTCGTCGGACAGCGGCTGCGCCTCCTTACCGTGGGCCGCCAGCGCCAGCACGGCCAGCACCAGCGCCAGCATGCCGGGCAGGCAGCGGCGCCACGCGGTCGTCAGCAGGCGTTCAGGCACCGAGTTTCCTCACCAGCGGAATGATCTCGTCGCGCAACACCTCGGGCGTGACCGGCCCGATCTGCTTGAATCGGATCACGCCCTGCTTGTCGATGACGAAGGTCTCGGGCACGCCGTAGACGCCGAAATCGATGCCGACCAGGCCTTCCGTGTCCGACAACGAGCGGGTGTAGGGGTCGCCGAACTTCTTCAGCCAGCCAATGGCATCGTCGCGCTTGTCCTTGTAGTTGAGCCCGTACATGGGCACGATGCCCATTTTCGAGAACTCGACCAGCAGCGGATGTTCGATGCGGCAGGCCACGCACCAGGACGCCCAGACGTTGAGGATCCAGACCTTGCCGCGCAGGTCCTGGGCCGAGAGTTGCTGCTCCGGCGTGTCGAGCAACGGCAGGCTGAAGGCCGGTGCCGGCTTGTCGATCAGCGGCGACGGTACCTCGCGCGGATTGAGCCCCAGGCCCACGGCCAGGAAACCGACCAGCACCAGGAAGATGGCCAGCGGAATCAGGAATTTCTTCATCGGGCCAACCCCTCGACACGCGCAGCGGCCACGTCCGGCGCTGCGGGCGCTGCGGCGCCGCCACCCGCGCTGGCAGCAGGAGCACCGGCCTGGCGCGAGGCCTGATGGACACGCACCTTGCGGTAACGCCGGTCCATCACGGCCAGGAAGCCGCCCAGTGCCATCAGCACGCAACCGATCCAGATCCAGTTGACGAAGGGCTTGTGGTGCAGCCGCACGCTCCAGGCCGTCGCGCTGACCGGATCGCCCAGCGCGATGTAGACGTCGCGCAACAGGCCGCGGTCGATCGCGACCTCGGTCATCGGCGAGCGGCTGACGTTGTAGACCCGGCGATCGGGCGTCACGGTGGCCACCAGCTTCCCGTCCTGCATCACGCTGAGCGTGGCGCGCGAGGCCTGGAAGTTGGGGCCGGTCACGTCCTCGATCTTGTCGAGCCGCACCTGGTAGCCGGCCACCGTGGCGGTGTCACCGGGCTCCATGCGCACGTCGTTCTCGCTCTCGAAGCCGCTGACGATGGTGACGCCGACGATGAACACCGCGACGCCGAAATGCGCCAGCAACATGCCGTAGAAGCTGCCCGGCTGCGCGGCGAAACGGCGCTTCCAGCTGGGCGACTTGTTCTCCTGCAGCCGGGCCACCAGGGCCAGCACCGCGGTGCTGGCGATCCAGGCGGCCAGCGCCAGCCCCAGGCCGATCATCGGCGTCCACTTGCCGAGCGACACGAAGGCGATCACCGCGGTGACCGCACTGACGCCGAAAGCCCAGCGCAGCCGGTACGCCAGGTCGGGCACGCTGGCCTGGCGCCAGCGCGCGATCGGCCCGATGCCCATCAGGAACAGCGCCGGCGTCATCAGCGGCACGAACACGGTGTCGAAATACGGCGGGCCGACCGACAACTTGCCCATGCCCAGCGCATCGATCACCAGCGGATACAAGGTGCCGAGCAGCACCGCGGCCGCGGCCACGAGCAGCAACACGTTGTTGGCCAGCAGCATGGACTCGCGCGAGACCGGCTCGAAACTGCCGCCGAGCCCGACCTGCGGCGCGCGCCAGGCGAACAAGGCCAGCGAACCGCCGATCACGACGGCCAGGAACGCCAGGATGAAGATGCCGCGGGCCGGATCGGTCGCGAACGCATGGACCGAACTGAGCACACCCGAACGCACGATGAAGGTGCCCAGCAGCGACAACGAAAACGCCAGGATCGCCAGCAGCGCGGTCCACATCTTGAAGCCGCCGCGTTTTTCGGTGACGGCCAGCGAGTGGATCAGCGCGGTGCCGACCAGCCAGGGCATGAAGGACGCGTTCTCGACCGGATCCCAGAACCACCAGCCGCCCCAACCCAGCTCGTAATAGGCCCAGAAGCTGCCCAGCGCGATACCGACGGTCAGGAAACACCAGGCCACCGTGGTCCAGGGCCGCGACCAGCGCGCCCAGGCCGCGTCGAGCCGCCCGGACAGCAGCGCCGAGACCGCAAACGCGAACGCGACGACGAAACCGACATATCCCATGTACAGCATCGGCGGGTGGATCACCATGCCCGGATCCTGCAGCAGGGGATTGAGGTCGCGTCCGTCGGCGGGCGGCGGGAACATGCGCTCGAACGGATTGGACGTGAGCAGCGTGAACAGGATGAAACCGCAGCTGATCAGGCCCATCACGCCCAGCACCCGCGCCACCATGCGATCGTCGAGCTGGCGCGAAAAGATCGATACCGCCAGCGTCCAGCCGGACAGGATCAGCGACCACAGCAGGATCGAGCCTTCGTGGTTGCCCCACACGGCGGTGATCCGGTAATGCAGCGGCAAGGTCGAGTTGGAGTGGTTGGCCGCCAGCGCGACCGTGAAATCGTTCGTGACGAAGGCGTGCGTCAGGCAGGCGTAGGCGATCAGCACGAACAGGAACTGGCCGCGTGCCGACGGCCGCGCCAGCCCCATCCAGGCGGCATTGCCGGTCTGTGCGCCGATCAGCGGCAACACGCTTTGCGCCAGCGCCATGGCCAGTGCGAGGATCAGGGCCAGATGCCCCAGTTCGTAGATCATGGTCGTGTCCCCGCGGGCGGCATCGCCAGCGTGGCGGTCGACTGCTCCTTGTGGTTGGCCGCGTTCTTCAGCGCCTCGGCGGCTTCCGGCGGCATGTAGTTCTCGTCGTGCTTGGCCAGCACCTGGTCGGCGCGGAACACGCCGTCGCTGCCGAGCTTGCCCTGGGCGACCACGCCCTTGCCTTCCTTGAACAGGTCGGGCAGCAGCCCGGTATAGGTGACCGGTATCGCATGCGCCGTGTCGGTGACCTTGAATCGCACCGTCAGGCCCTGCGTATCACGCTCGATGCTGCCCTCCTCGACCAGGCCGCCGACGCGGAAGCTGCGCTCGCGCGGCGCCTCGTTGGCCATGACCTGGGTCGGGCTGAAGAAAAACACCAGGTTGCTCTGGAACGCCTGCAGCACCAGCGCGCTGGCCACGCCCAGCGCCACCAGGGCCAACACGACGGCCAGCGCGCGTTTGGTACGGGGTTTCATGATGCGCTCACTCCTGTGTTGTCGATGGCGTCCGCGTCGTCCTGCTGCAGGGCCGCGCGCCGGCGCGCCGACAGCAGGCCGACCTCCAGCACCAGGACCAGCGCACACATCGCGAACGACCCCCATACGTACAAGCCATATCCGCCCATGGCGAGAAAATCGGACCAGCTCGACCAGTTCATGCGAATCCTTTCACGCCGGCCTTCACGCGGCCACCAGCACCCGGCGCACCCAGGCCGCATGCCGCTCGCGCTCGAGGATGATGGTGCGCACCCGCACCAGCGCCACGGCGATGCAATACATCCAGAACGCCAGGCTCATCACCAGCATGCCGACCAGCATCGGCGGCGCCATGCTCGGGGCCTGCGTCAGGCTGACCGACGCGCCCTGGTGCAGCGTGTTCCACCACTGGACCGAGAAATAGATGATGGGCACGTTGACCACGCCGACGATGGCCAGCAGCGCCGCGGAACGGTCGGCGCGGCGCACGTCGTCGATCGCCGCATGCAGCGCCATGTACCCGATGTACAGGAACAGCAGCACCAGCTCGGAGGTGAGCCGGGCATCCCAGACCCACCAGGCACCCCAGGTCGGCTTGCCCCACAAGGCGCCGGTCCACAAGGCCAGGAAGGTCATCCAGGCGCCGGTGGGCGCCAGCGCATTGGCCAGCATCGAGGACAGGCGCGAATTGAAGATCAGGCCGATCGCGGCCCAGAACGCCATCGCCAGGTAGACCACCATCGACATCCAGGCCGCCGGAACATGCACGAAGATGATGCGGTAGGCGTCGCCCTGCTGGGCGTCGGTGGGCGCGGCCCACAGGCCCAGGTACAGGCCGGCGGCGGTCAGCACCGCCGCGGCAATGGCGAACCACGGCACGACCCGGCCCGCCAGCAGGAAAAAGGTCTGCGGGGCCGCGTACTTGAACCAGTTGACGCGTTTATCAGTCATGACAAATATAGACAGCCTCTGAATTTACCCTAGTCGCCATGGCAGTGGAGACGATTGGGGTAATCGGCCCGGCAGCCAGTATCCGGCCCCCCTGCGCGCTGCGCGCTGCGGGGCTATTCGCCTTGGGAGCGGCCCGGCGGCTCGAAACCGGATTCCCCTGCGCGCTACGCGCTGCGGGGCTATTCGCCTTGGGAACGGCCCGGTGGCTCATTCCAGCGCAATCCGCAGGGCCGTGGCCGTGGCCCAGGGCGCGCCGACCAGGGCCAGCACCAGAAAGGCGCCCAGCAACGAGAAATGTCCGATGGAGTCCATGCCGATACGACTCGCTTCGACGGCCGCCGTTCCAAAAATCAGCGCCGGAACGCACAAGGGCAGGATCAGCAAGGGCATCAGCACCGCCGCACCCCGCACGCCGACCGTCAGTGCCGCGCCCACCGCGCCGATCAGGCTCAGCAGCGGCGAGACCACCAGCAAGGCCAGGAACAGGACGCCGGTGGCCGGCCAGCCCAGGTCGAACTGCAGGGCCAGCAACGGCGACACCAGGGCCAGCAGCAGCCCCGAGCAGATCCAGTGGGCGGCGATCTTGGCCGCCACCAGCAGCGGCAAGGGACAGGCCGACAGCAACAGCTGCTCGAGCGTGCCGTCCTGGTAGTCGTCGGCGAACATGCGCCCGAGCGACAACATCGCGGCCAGCAGCGCGGCCACGAACACGACGCCCGGCCCCATGGTGCGCAGCAGGTCTGGCTCGGGCCCGACCCCCAGCGGGAACAGGCTGGCCACCAGCACGAAGAACACCAGCACGCTCAGCGGGTCGGCGCGCCGGCGCAAGGCCAGGCGCAGGTCGCGCGCGACCAGGCCGCGCATCGCCCGCACCATGCCGGCGGCTGCCGGCGCGCCGGCGCTGATCGGGTCCGGGGCCGGTGTTTTCATAATGCGAGCGGAATCACGCGTTCGGCCAGGGCATCCAGCGCCACGTCCTGGTGACTGGTCAATACGACGACGCCGCCGCGCTCCAGGTGCGCCTGCAACAGGCCGCACAACCAGCCGGTGGCCGCGGTGTCCAGGGCATTGAAGGGCTCGTCGAGCACCCACAGCGGCGTTGCCGGCGACACCACCAGCCGCGCCAGCGCCACGCGCCGGCGTTGCCCCTGGGACAGCTGCCGCGCCGGCGCGCGCCAGCGCCCCGGCAGGCCGGCCGCCGCCAGGGCCTGCAGCGCGGCCGCGCGGGGCAGCACCAGGCCGCCGAGCAGGCAGGCCGACTGCAGGTTCTCCAATGCGCTGAGGTCGTCCTTGAGCGCGGCGGCATGGCCCAGGTAGACCAGTTCGCGGCCGAATTGTTCGGCCAGGTCCCGGATCGGCTCGCCGCGCCACAACACCTGGCCCGCGGCCGCCGGCAACAGACCGCACACCATGCGCAGCAGGCTGGTCTTGCCGGCACCGTTGACGCCGCGCACCCGCAACAGGCGCCCGGCCGCGACCTGGCCATCGAGCGGCCCGAACAGGGTTCGCCCGCCACGTTCGCAGACCACGCCACGCAGTTCAAGCATGGCGCAGCATGCCGGCCGACAGCGTCGTGCACGGGCGAAGGGTCGCGTCGACACGACGCACGGGCGGTCTCACATCAGGGTCCAGGCGGGCAAAACCCCGGATTATCCCCGCAGCGCCCGGCGTGCCGGCCGGCGCCGCCGATCGCGCAGGCCTCAGATGCCGATGCCCTGGCGCTGCAGGATGTCGCCCACCAGTTCCAGGCGCACCAGCGGGTTGTCCAGCGCCATCAGGCGCTGCTGCATCTCCAGCGGCAGGCCCAGCAGTTCACACCAGCGGTTGGCGACCCAGCCGCAGTCCTGCAGCTGGAACGGCGCCTGCATCGGCAGCTCCCGCTCGGGGACGCCGCGCTGGCGCAGCTGGTCGATCAGATTGCCCAGAGCCCGGGAGACCGGCTCGAGATCCGGCGGCACCGCCGCGGCAGGATCGGCGGACATCTGCTGCACGTCGCCGATCCACAGGCCGTGGCGCAGCTTCTCCTGGCGCGTGACCGTGAAGCGCTGCGTGCCGACGCAGCGGATCTCCATCAGGCCCGGCTGGGGCTTGTTCAGCGCCGTGATCGTGGCCAGCGTGCCGACCGGGTAGAAGCCCTCGTCGGC
This sequence comes from Rhodoferax sp., assembly GCA_024236015.1. Classification (GTDB taxonomy): domain Bacteria; phylum Pseudomonadota; class Gammaproteobacteria; order Burkholderiales; family Burkholderiaceae_C; genus CAISIP01. Next base: position 55,477 of record JACKLK010000016.1, on the reverse strand, counting down.
ATAGGCTTCGCCCGTCGGCCCGTCCTGCGGCGCGCGCTGCACTTCCGAGCCCCGGGTCAATGCGACGACACCGAACGGCGCGCCGTGCCGGTGGCATTTGCCGATCATGTCCAGGTAACGCACCTCGAAGATGCGCAGCGGCAACACCCCGCCGGGAAACAGCACCGTGCCCAGCGGAAACAGCGGCAGGGATTCGAGCGTCAGCGCGGACTCCATGGCGGGTCGATCGATCGGGGGCTGTCCGGGACGTCGCGGCAAGCGGTCTCAGGATTGCAGGGCCGCCTCCGGTGCCCCGGCGCGTGCGGGCTTGAGCTTGTCCAGCGCCTTCGCGAGATGGGCCACCGTGCGCTCGACATCGTGCAGCTTCTCCAGCCCGAACAGGCCGATGCGGAAACTCTGGAAGTCGGCGCCTTCGTCACATTGCAGCGGCACGCCGGCGGCGGTCTGCAAGCCCAGGCCGGCGAACTTCTTGCCCGACTGGATGGCGGCATCGTCGGTGTAGCTGACGACCACGCCGGGCGCCTGAAAACCCTCGGCCGCCACGCTGGCGAACCCGTGTGCGACCAGCAGTGCACGCACCGCGTCGCCCAGCGCCTGCTGCTCGGCGCGCACGCGCTCGAAGCCGTAGGCCCGGGTCTCGACCATCACGTCGCGCAGGCGGGTCAATGCGTCGGTGGGCATGGTGGCGTGGTAGGCGTGGCCGCCGCCTTCGTACGCCTCCATGATCTGCAGCCACTTGCGCAGGTCGCAGGCAAAGCTGCTGCTGGTGGTGGAATCGATCTGCGTGCGGGCACGCTCGCTGAGCATCACCATCGCGCAGCATGGCGAGCTGCTCCAGCCCTTTTGCGGCGCGCTGACCAGCACGTCGACGCCGCAGGCCTGCATGTCGACCCAGATCGTGCCCGAGGCGATGCAATCGAGCACGAACAGGCCGCCCACGGCATGCACCGCATCGGCCACGGCGCGCAGGTAGTCGTCGGGCAGGATCATGCCGCTGGCGGTCTCCACGTGCGGCGCGAACACCAGCGCCGGCTTGTCGGCCTGGATGCGGGCCACGACCTCGTCGATGGGCGCCGGCGCGAACGGCGCCTGCGGGCCGTCACCCGCGCGGCGCGCCTTGAGCACGATCTGCTCGGACGGAATCCTGCCCATGTCGAAGATCTGGCTCCAGCGGTAGCTGAACCAGCCGTTGCGGATCACCAGCACCTTGCGGTCGTGCGCGAACTGGCGCGCCACCGCCTCCATGCCGAAGGTGCCGCTGCCCGGCACGATCACCGCGCTGTGCGCGTGGTAGACCTCCTTGAGCATGCCGGAGATGTCCTTCATCACGCCCTGGAAAGCCCCGGACATGTGGTTGAGCGCACGGTCGGTATAGACGACCGAATATTCGAGCAGACCGTTGGGGTCGACATGGGGCAACAAACCGGGCATGGGAGTCTCCGAATGGGCAAAAGGGCATTTTGGCAGACTGGCGCGACGCTGGCGGCATCAAGGTTGTTGCACGGGCCGGTCACCAGCTGTCGAGCGCCATGCCGCGTGGCGCGTCGAGCGCGCCGGCGGCGAGCGCCCGCGCCACGCGCGCGCGGGTTTCGGCCGGATCGATCACCGCGTCGATCTCCAGCGTGGCCGCCATGTTGATGGCGCTGCCCCTGTCGTATTGTTCGTCGACCAGCCGCTGGAACAAGGCCTCGCGCGCGGCGCCGGCCGGTTCGGCCTCGAGCTCCTTGCGGTAACCCAGGCGCACCGCCCCCTCGAGCCCCATGCCGCCGAATTCGCCGCTGGGCCAGGCCAGCGTGGCCAGCGGCGCGTGGAAACCGCCGGCGGCCATGGCCATCGCGCCCAGGCCGTAAGCCTTGCGCAACACCACGCTGACGAAAGGCACGCGCAGGTGGGCCGCGGCGATGAACATGCGGCTGACATGGCGCACCTGGGCCGTGGCTTCGGTCTGCGGGCCGACCATGAAACCGGGGGTGTCGATCAGGCTGACCACCGGCAGGCCATGGGCATTGCACAGTTGCAGGAAACGCGCCGCCTTGTCGGCCGCGTCCGCATCGATGGCGCCACCCAGGTGGCCGGGGTTGTTGGCCATCAGCCCCACCGGGCGGCCTTCGATGCGCGCCAGCGCCACGTGGATGCCCAGGCCGAAACCGGTGCGCAGCGGCAACACGCTCCCGTCGTCGGCGATGCCGTCCATCGCGGCGCGGCTGTCATAGACACGCAGCCGGTTCTCCGGCACCAGGTCGCGCAGCACCAGCGGGTCGGGCGCGCGCCAGTCGCGCGTGGCGCCCTGGAAAAAGCCCAGGTAGCGGCGCGCGGCCGCCACCGCCGCCGCCTCGTCGTCGACCAGGATGTCGATGACGCCGTTGCCGTGCTGCACATCCGACGGCCCGATCTGCTCGGGCCGGAACACACCCAGCCCGCCACCTTCGACCATCGCCGGCCCGCCCATGCCGATGTTGCTGCCCGCGGTGGCGATGATCACGTCGCAACACCCGAGCAAGGCGGCATTGCCGGCAAAACACCGTCCGGCGACGATGCCGAGCACCGGCACCTGGCCATTGAGGCGCGCGAACCGGGCGAAGGTGGGCACATGCAGGCCGGCCACGATCGGCATGTCGACGTCGCCCGGCCGGCCTCCGCCGCCTTCGGCGAACAACACGACCGGCAGCCGGTTCTGCAGTGCGATGCCGAGCAGACGGTCGGTCTTCTGGTGGTTGCGCATGCCCTGGGTGCCCGCGAGCACGGTCGCGTCATAGGACATCACCACGGCACTGGCGCGTTCGGGCCCGAACGCGGCCGCGTTGATGGTGCCGATGCCGGTCACCATGCCGTCGGCCGGCGTGTTGCGTACCAGGTCGTCCGCGCTGCGCCGCGCGTGTTGCGCCGCCACCGCCAGCGCGCCGTATTCGGAGAACGAACCGGCATCGCACAGGTCGGCGATGTTCTCGCGTGCACTGCGCATGCCCAGCGCATGGCGCTTGTCCATGGCCGGCGCGCGGTTGTCGTCGTACAGGAAGCGCTCGCGATCGCGCAGCCGCTGCAGGTCGGCCCGGATCGCGCCGGTACCCGGGGTCCGGGTGTCGGGCCCGGCCCCGGCGGCGGCCGCAGCCGCCGCGCCGGGCGCGATATGTGCCAGCAGCTGGCCTTCGGCGACCATGTCGCCGGGTTCGCCGAAGCGCTCCGACAGCACCCCGCCGACCTGGGCGCGCACCTCGTGCTCCATCTTCATGGCCTCGAGGATCAGCAGCGGCTCGCCAGCGCGCACCGACGCGCCGACCTCGACCTGCCAGGATACGAGTTGCGCCTGCAAGGGGGAATGGATCGCGATCATCGCGCGATTGTGCGGCAGCCCGGTGGCGCGGCGCCGTCCGACATGCGACATCCGGCACGGGGCCGCCGGCAAGCATATATGCTCTGTGCTGGCATGCCACCGGCATGACGGATCCCATGCGCGACCACACCACCTCGACCCGCTTGCCCTGGCACGTGCCGCTGATCTTCGCGGTCACGTTCATCGTGCATTACCTCGACCGCAACGTGATCGCGTTCGCGCTGCCGCGCATGGCGCAGGAGCTGCACTGGAGCGACCGCCAGGTCGGCGCATACGGCCAGTACCTGCTGGGCGCGTTTTTCCTCAGCTACGGCCTGGCGCAGCTGCTGCTGTCGGGCGCCGCCGAACGATTCGGCGCCAAGCGCAGCCTGGTGCTGGTGATCATCGGCTTCTCCTGTGTCAGCATGGCCATGGGGCCGCTGGGCGGTTCGCTGGCCATGCTGGTCGCGCTGCGGCTGCTGCTCGGTCTGGCCGAATCGGTCCATGTGCCGATGATGGGCGTCATCACCGCGCGCCAGTTTCCGCAGGCGGTGCGGGCGCGCGCCAATGCGATCTGGAACGTCGGCATCATCGTGGCCACGGCCACCGGCGCACTGATCACCGTGCCCATCATCGCGACCTGGGGCTGGCGCAATGCCTTCGTCATCGTCGGCGCCGCCGGCCTGGTCATCGCCTTGCCGCTGGTGCTGCTGTTCGTGCACCACACCAAGCCGGCGCCCGGCACGATCTCCGGCGCGCCCCGGATCTACCGCGGCGGACCCGACTACTGGCTGTACGTGAGCGTGGGCGTGCTCAATGCGTTCTGCGGCTTCGGCATCCTGGGCTGGCTGCCGAGTTATTTCGTGCGCGCCAAGGGCATCGACTTCGCGGCGCTGGGCTGGCCGCTGAGCATCGTGTTCGGCGCCGGCGTGGTCGGCACGCTGGCCATCGCCTGGCTGGGGGACCGGTTGCAGCGCCGGGTGCTGCTGGCCAGCGTCGGCTTCGCCGGCGCGGCCGTCTCGCTGGTGTTCGCAATCCCGTCGCAATCGCTGGTGCCGATGGTCGCGCTGTTCGCGCTGGCCGTGTTCTGCCAGAGCGCATTCCAGGCGCAGGAACACGCGACGATCCAGAAGCTGGCGGGCGACGTCGACGTGGGCGCGGCCACCGGCACCTACAACGGCACCAGCCTGATCATCGGCGGCGTCGTCGGCTCCATGGTGCCGGGCGCCATCGTCGCCTCCACCGGCAGCTTCGACATGGCGCTGTCGGCGATCGCCGTGGCCGCGCTGCTGGCCAGCCTGCTGGCGGCGCTGCTGGCACGGCGCCTGCGCGAGGGCGCCATGCCCGCGGCCACCGGAGAGCCGGCATGACCGGCACGCTGCCCGACAGCGGACGCGATCCGCAGCAGATCCTGTCCGAACTGGCGCAGATGGGCGCAGATGACCCGAACTACAAGCAAGGCCGCTTGTGGAGCCTGGTCTATTACCTGGACGAGTCCTACCACGCCTTCCAGGGCCAGGCCTGGCAGATGTACGCATCCGGCAACGGGCTCAACCCGACCGCGTTCAAGAGCCTCAAGCGTTTCGAGAACGACATCATCGCCAGCACCGCCGCGCTGCACCATGGCCCGCCCGAGGTCTGTGGCGTCGTCACCTCCGGCGGCACCGAGAGCTGCCTGCTGGCGGTCAAGACCTACCGCGACATGGCACGCGCCACGCGCGGCGTGCGCCGGCCCGAAATGGTGCTGCCGCGCACCGCCCACGTGGCCTGGGTCAAGGCGTCGGCCTATTTCGGCGTGCGCATCCGCTGGCTGGAACTGGACGGGCAGCTGCGCGCCGACGTGTCCCGGTTGCCGCAGCTGATCAACCGCAACACGGTGATGGTGCTGGCGTCGGCACCGGAATACCCGCACGGCACCATCGATCCGGTCGAAGCCATGGCACGCATCGCCCACGACCGCACGGTGCCGCTGCACGTGGACGCCTGCGTGGGCGGCTTCATCCTGCCCTTCATGGAGATGAACGGCATCGAACTGCCACCCTGGGATTACCGGGTGCCGGGCGTGACCTCGATCTCGGCCGACCTGCACAAGTACGGTTATGCGTCCAAGGGCGTGTCGACCATCACCTACCGCAGCATGGACCTGCTCAAGCACCAGATGTTCGTCGACGTCGACTGGCCCGGCGGCGTGTTCGCATCGCCCGCATTGCTCGGCACCCGGCCCGGCGGCGCCTATGCGGCGGCCTGGGCGGCGATGCAGTATTTCGGCCGCTCCGGCTACCAGGAGCTGGCGCGGCGCACCATGCAGGCGTTCACGCGCATGCGCGACGGCGTGCTGGCCATGCCCGAGCTGCGCGTGCTCGGCGCGCCCAGCGGCCCGCTGCTGGCCTATGGTGCGCGCGACAAGGCGGTCAACATCTTCGCGGTCGGCGACCAGATGGAGTTGCGCGGCTGGCAGATCAACCGGCTGCAAAAGCCCGACGGACTGCACGCGATGATCACCGCGCAGCACCTGGCGGTGATCGACGACTACCTGCGCGACCTGCGCGCGTCGGTCGATGCCGTGCGCGCCGACCCGACACTGGCCGACCGCGGCGGCGCGGCCACCTACGGCATGATGGCCCACATCCCGCTGCGCGGCATGGTCAGGAGCCGTGTGCTGGACATGTTCTCCGGCCTCTACCGCCCCGGCGGCGGCGAGATCGACCTGGCGCATGCGGCCACGCCAAGCGAACCGGGCCAGGAGCCACCCCGCGCGGCATGGGCCGACCGGTTGGCGCAGTGGTTCGTGCGGATGCGGCAACGCTGAGCCTGCGTCCCGCGCACCGAACTGGCGCCGCGGCGCCCGGCACCGGCGCGGTGCGCAGCACGACCGGGCGACGCGGGCCGGTGCATGCCGGCACCCCTGAACGCCGGCATGCATCCGCGCGCTGCCGCGTGCATTTTTTGCGAGTTTTACCCACTGGTAAACCCCGATGGCGCATGCCCGGCGACAGGCCCAGAATCGCAGCCTCGTACCGGTTCCGTCGGGAGGATGCGAACCGCGGCGTTTCGGGCACTGTTCTTGCAACGGCAGTCCCCGTATCCCGTGCGATAACATCCCCGCCCGAGGTTCGGGTCCCTATCTTTCCCCCAAGGAGCTATTCGTGAAATCCATGTTTATCCGTTCCGCAGCGGCGCTGGCGGTGGCGACCGCGTTCGCGCTTCCGGCGACCAGCGTACTGGCCGCCACGCCCAAGGACACGCTGGTCGTGACCTGGGCCATCGACGACATCATCACGATGGACCCGGCCGAGGCGTTCGAGATCTCGGCTGGCGAGGTGATGGGCAACTCCTATGACCGCCTGCTGCGTTACGACGTCAACGACCCGTCCAAGCTGGTGGCCGACCTCGCCACCAAGTGGTCGGTGTCGCCGGACGGCAAGACCTATACCTTCGAACTGCGCCCCGGCGTCAAGTTCGCCTCGGGCAACCCGCTGACCGCCGAAGACGTCGTCTACTCGCTGCAGCGCGTGATCCAGCTGGACAAGACACCGGCCTTCATCCTGACGCAGTTCGGCCTGACCAAGGACAACGTCAAGGACAAGATCAAGCAGACCGGCCCGCTGAGCCTGACGATCGAGACCGACCAGGCCTACGCGCCGACCTTCGTCTACAACTGCCTGACCGCCAACGTCGCGGCCATCGTCGACAAGAAGCTGCTGATGTCCAAGGAGACGGGCGGCGACATGGGTTATGGCTGGCTCAAGACCAACTATGCCGGCTCCGGCCCGATGAAGCTGCGCGAGTGGCGCGCCAATGAAGTCGTGCTGCTCGAGCGCAACGACAACTACTGGGGCGAGAAATCCAAGCTCACACGCGTCATCTACCGCCACGTCAAGGAAGCGGCCACGCAGCGCCTGATGCTGGAAAAAGGCGACGCCGACATCGCGCGCAACCTGCAGCCGCAGGACCTGGACGCACTGGCCAGCAACAAGGACATCAAGACCACGGCCACACCCAAGGGCACGGTCTGGTACTTCAGCCTGAACCAGAAACATCCGATCCTGTCCAAGCCCGAGGTGCGCGAAGCCTTCAAGTGGCTGGTCGACTACGACGCGATCGGCGCCACGATGATCAAGAACATCGGCGTCGTGCACCAGAACTTCCTGCCCGTGGGCCTGCTCGGTGCCAGCACCGACAAGCCGTACAAGCTCGACGTCGAGAAGGCCAAGGCGCTGCTGGCCAAGGCCGGCCATCCGAACGGCTTCAAGATCACCATCGACATGCGCACGACGCAGCCGGTCCAGGGCATGACCGAGGCGATCCAGCAGACGCTCAAGCGCGCCGGCATCGAGATGGAAATCCTGCCCGGCGACGGCAAGCAGACGCTGACCAAGTACCGCGCGCGCCAGCACGACATCTACATCGGCCAGTGGGGCGCCGACTACTGGGATCCGCACACCAATGCCGACACCTTCGCCCGCAACCCGGACAACGGCGACAACGCCAAGTCCAAGCCGCTGGCCTGGCGCAATGCCTGGGACATCCCCGAGATGACCAAGAAGGCCGACGCGGCCGTGCTCGAGCGCGACGGCAACAAGCGCAAGGCCATGTACCTGGAACTGCAGGCCGACCACCGCAAGGTCAGCCCCTTCGTCATGATCGGTCAGATGATCGAGACGGCCGCGATCCGCAGCGACGTCAAGGACTTCAAGATCGGCCCGACGTCGGACGCGACCTACATGTTCAAGGTCAGCAAGTAAGACCCGCCTGACGGTTCCGGTTTGAACGCTGAAGTGCAATCGCCGCCCGGTCGTCCGGGCGGCGCCCGTTTGGCAGGCGCCATCAAGAGTGGCGTCAACTTCCTGGGGGTCATCGCGTTGACCTACCTGGGTCTGCTCGCGGTCACCTTTTTCATCGGCCGCGTGATGCCGATCGACCCGGTGCTGGCCATCGTCGGCGACCGGGCGCCGGAACACGTGGTGGAACGGGTGCGCGAGGAAATGGGGCTGAACAAGCCACTGTACACCCAGTTCGGCATCTACCTGAAGAAGGTCGCGACCGGCGATTTCGGCACCTCGGTGCTGACCTCCAACCCGGTGATGACCGACATCAAGCGCACCTTCCCGGCCACCATCGAGCTGGCCACGCTGGGCATCATCATCGGCGCCGGCATCGGCATTCCGCTGGGCGTGTGGGCGGCCGTGCGCCGCGGCGGCATGGTCGACCAGGTCGTGCGCGTGATGGGCCTGGTCGGTTATTCGGTGCCGATCTTCTGGCTCGGCCTGATGGGCCTGGTGTTGTTCTACGCCCGGCTCGGATGGGTCGGCGGCCCGGGCCGCATCGACGTCGCCTACGAATATTCGGTCACGCTGGAGACCGGCTTCCTGCTGCTGGACACCGCGCGCCAGGGCCAGTGGGATGCGTTCCGCAATGTGTTGTCGCACCTGATCCTGCCGGCCAGCCTGCTCGGATATTTCTCGCTGGCCTACATCAGCCGCATGACGCGTTCGTTCATGCTCAACGAACTGGCGCAGGAATACGTGATCGCCGCGCGCGCCAAGGGGCTGTCGGAGACACGCATCATCTGGCGCCATGCCTTGCGCAACGCCATGGTGCCGCTGGTCACCGTCGTGGCCTTGTCCTACGCCGGCCTGCTCGAGGGCTCGGTGCTCACCGAGACCGTGTTCGCCTGGCCCGGCCTGGGCCTGTACATCACCAATTCGCTGCAGAACGCCGACATGAACGCCGTGCTCGGCGGCACCATCGTCGTGGGTTCGATCTTCATCGGACTGAACCTGCTGTCGGACCTGCTCTACAAACTGCTCGACCCGCGTACCCGTACCCGATGAACAGTCCCGCCGCATCCGCCCCGAAAGAAAGCCTGCACGACTGGCTGATGTCCGAGCGACCGCAATCGCGGCGCCAGGCATCGCTGGGCCGTGCCTATGGCGCCTGGCGCACCTTCGCCCGCAACCGGCTGGCCATGCTGGGCCTGGGCATCGTGCTGGCACTGGTGCTGGTGGCGATCTTCGCCAACCAGCTGGCGCCGTTTTCGCCATACGAAGGCGACCTGCGCACGACCCGACTGCTCGAGCCCTCGAGCACGCACTGGCTCGGCACCGACGACCAGGGGCGCGACATCCTGTCGCGCATCATCCACGGCTCGCGCGTCACGCTGTACGTGGTGGCGCTGGTGGCGGTGCTGGCCGCGCCGATCGGCCTGATCGTCGGCACCGTGGCCGGGTACGCCGGCGGCTGGGTCGACGCCGCGCTGATGCGCATCACCGACATCTTCCTGGCGTTTCCGCGCCTGATCCTGGCGCTGGCCTTCGTCGCCGCACTGGGGCCAGGCATCGAGAACGCGGTGATCGCGATCGCCATCACCTCCTGGCCGCCATATGCGCGCATCGCGCGCGCCGAGACGCTGACCATCCGCCAGGCCGACTACATCGCCGCGGTGCAACTGATCGGCGCCTCGCCCTGGCGCATCGTGCTGCGCCACATCATGCCGCTGTGCGTGTCCTCGGTCATCGTGCGGGTCACGCTGGACATGGCCGGCATCATCCTGACCGCCGCCGGCCTGGGTTTCCTCGGCCTGGGCGCGCAGCCGCCGATGCCCGAATGGGGCGCCCTGATTGCCAACGGCCGGCTCTACGTGCTCGACCAGTGGTGGGTGGCCGCGGCGCCGGGCGCGGCGATCTTTCTGGTGTCGCTGGCGTTCAACCTGCTCGGCGACGGCCTGCGCGATGCGCTCGACCCGAAGGGGGTGAAATGAGACCGTCAACGCGCGCCTGCGGAGGCCTGGCATGAGCATCATCGACAAGGCGCTGGCCAAGAAGGGCGTCGAGAAGGCCGACCCGGAAGGACTGCTGCAACACCCGGCCCCGACGGCCGCGCCGCCGGACGGCGCGCAGCCGCAGCCCGAACAGCCGCCGGCGGCGCAAGCCGATCCGGTGCCGGCCGGACACGATCCGCAGACAGACGTGGCGGCCGAGCCGGCGCTGCCGGTAGCGGACGCCGACGTGCCGCCACCATCGCCACCCCCACCGACGCGCGCGGCGGCGGCGGAGCCGGTGCTGGCCGACGAGACCGACCGGATCGAGCCGGCGTTCAAGTCCTCGGTGCCGCTGCCACGCCCCGTGCTGGTCGTCGAAGACCTGCGCGTGTCCTTTCCGAGCCGCGACGGCGGGCGGACCGAAGCCGTGCGCGGCGTGTCGTTCACGCTCGGTCGCGAGCGCCTGGGCATCGTCGGCGAGTCCGGCTCCGGCAAGTCGCAGACCGGCCGCGCCATCCTGGGCCTGACGGCGCCCGAAGGCCAGGTCACGGCCCGGCGGCTGGAGTTCCACGGCACCGACCTGCTCACCTGCTCGGCCAAGGACCGGCGCGACCTGCGCGGCGGGCGCATCGCCATGGTGTTGCAGGACCCGAAGTTCTCGCTCAACCCGGTCATGACCATCGGCGACCAGATCGTGGAGACGCTGCGTGCGCATCGCCGCATCTCGGGCCGCGAGGCACGCGACAAGGCGATCGAGGCGCTGGCGGCGGTGCAGATCGACCAGCCGGAACGGGTCTACAAGCTGTATCCGCACGAAGTCTCGGGCGGCATGGGCCAACGCGCGATGATCGCGATGATGCTGATCGCCGACCCCGAACTGCTGATCGCCGACGAACCGACATCCGCGCTGGACGTGACGGTGCAGCTGCAGGTGCTGGCCATCATGGACAAGCTGGTGACCGACCGCGGCATGGGCCTGGTCTTCATCTCGCACGACCTGCGCCTGGTGTCGACCTTCTGCGACCGCATCCTGGTGATGTATGCCGGCAAGATCGTCGAGGAGGTGTCCTCCGGTGCGCTGGCCGACGCCAAGCACCCCTACACCCGCGGCCTGCTGAACTGCCTGCCGAAACTGGCGGACGACCGCCACCCCCTGCCGACACTGGACCGCCGGCCGGAGTGGGCACTATGACGATCGAACCCACGCTGGACACCCGACAGGTCGAATCGGTCGGCCTGCATGCGCTGAACCTGCGCGTGGTCTACGACCATTTCGTCGCGGTGGCCGACACGACGCTGCGGGTCGAGCCCGGCGAGAGCTTCGGCATCGTCGGCGAATCCGGCTCCGGCAAGTCCACCGTGCTGCGCGCCATCTGCGGACTGGCGCCGCTGGCCTCGGGTACGGTGCAGCTGATCGGCGGCAGCGGCTTGACCTTGCCGCCACCGGGCAGCAAGCCGTTCCGCCGTCTCGTGCAGATGGTGTTCCAGGATCCCTACGGCTCCTTGCATCCGCGCCAGACGGTGGACCGCATCCTGGCCGAACCGCTGGCCATCCATGGCATCGGCGACGCCGAGACCCGCATCGAACGCGCGCTCGACGAGGTCGGCCTGGGCCGGGGATTCCGGTTCCGTTATCCGCACCAGCTCTCGGGCGGCCAGCGCCAGCGCATCGCGATCGCGCGTGCGCTGATCCTGGAGCCGCAGATCATGCTGCTCGACGAACCCACGTCGGCGCTGGACGCGTCGGTGCAGGCCGAGGTGCTGAACCTGCTCGAGGAACTGCGCCGCCGGCGCGGCCTGACCTTCATCATGGTCAGCCATGACCTCGCGGTGGTCACCCACATGTGCGAGAAGCTGATGGTGATGCAGCGCGGCCAGACGGTCGAGTTGCTGTCGTCCGGCGACCTGGCCGCACACGCCGTGACGCAGGACTACACCCGCAGGCTGATGGAAGCCTCGGGCGGATTCAACCGCGACGCGGTGCGCGCCTGAACCACGCCAATCCGCACACACGCCCGGCTGCCGGCCTTGTGTGATGATTCCGACCCTCGTGTTCCACTCTTTCATTGCACTGGAATCCTCGCCATGATCCACTGGGAAGCCCACGCCTGCCTGCCGCTGCATCCGCAGGCGGACTTTGCGCCGATCGACCGCCTGCGCGCCGCCGGCGTGCACTACGTGTCCATCAACATCGGCATGGACATGAACCCGTTGCCGCAGGTGATGGCCGTGATCGCCGGTTTCCGCGCCACCATCGCCGCCCATCCGGACAAGTACCGGCTGGTGCACCGGCTGCAGGACATCGACGCGGCCAGGGCCGCCGGCTGCATCGGCATCGGCTTCGACCTCGAGGGCGCGATGCCGCTGCTCGAGCAGCCCGAGATGGTCGCGCTGTACAAGAGCCTGGGCGTGCACCAGATGCACCTGGCCTACAACCGCAACAACAGCGTGGCCGGCGGATGCCACGACACCGAGCAAGGCCTCACGCCGCTGGGCCACCAGGTGGTTGCCGCCATTAACGCCGCCGGCGTGTTGATGGACTGCTCGCATACCGGGCGCAAGTGCAGCCTGGACATCATGGCTGCGTCCGGCAAGCCGGTGATCTTCAGCCACGCCAACCCGGTGGCGCTGGTCGACCACGGGCGCAACATCACGGACGAACAGATCAAGGCCTGCGCCGGCACCGGCGGCGTCATCTGCGTCAACGGCGTGTCGTTCTTTCTCGGCGTGCAACAGCCGACCGCGGACGACGTGGCGCGCCATGCCGCCTACGTGGCCGACCTCGTCGGGGTGCAGCACGTGGGCATCGGCCTGGACATCAGCTTCAGCCAGCCGGATCTCGACGACACCCCGCCCGGCGACTACGACGCCACCTACTGGTGGCCGAAGTCGGCCGGCTACGATCGCGCGCTGGTCCGCTCGGCCTATCCGCCGGTCGAGAGCTGGCAGCAACTGTCGGCCGCGCTGCAGCGCACCGGCATGACGGCGGACGAAGCGTCGCTGGTGATGGGCGGGAACATGATGCGGGTGGCGGGGCAGGTGTGGGGATGAGGCCGGGTTGATGGCGTGGGCCGCTGCCACGTGCAACGGCGGCCAGCGTCCATGACAATGGCGCGACGGCAAACCGTGCCGCGACAATGCGTCGCGAAAGCCCGGCGTCGCCGCACAGGCGCCCGCGACGCGTCAACGCCAACGAGAAGTCCCCATGCCATCATGACCACCACCGCCTCCGCCAACCTTCCTCTTGCGGGTGTTCGCGTGATCGAGTTCTGCTCGACCGCCGCCGGCCCTTTTTCCGCCATGCTGCTGGCCGATTTCGGCGCCGACGTCGTGAAGGTGGAGCCGCCGGCCGGTGACGGCTTGCGCCAATGGCCACCCTTGCGCAACGGGTACAGCGAGAACTTCGCGTCGCTCAACCGGAACAAGCGCTCGGTCGTGCTCGACCTCAAGCAGGACGACGACGTGGCGCTGGCGCGCCGGTTGATCCTGGATGCCGACGTCGTGGTCGAGAACAATCGTCCCGGTGTGATGGACCGGCTCGGCCTGGGTTATGCCAGCTTTGCCGACGCGCATCCCCGCCTGTTGTATTGCTCGATCTCCGCCTATGGCCAGAGCGGCCCGCGTGCGACCGAAGGCGGATTCGACCTGACCATACAGGCCGCCGCCGGCGTCATGAGCGTGACCGGCGAAGCCGATGGCGCGCCGGTCAAGTGCGGCGTGCCGCTGTCCGACTTCGCATCGGGCCTGTATGCTGCGTTCTCGATTGCCGCATCCCTGGCCCATGTGCGCGCCGGCGGAAAAGGCGCGCACATCGACGTGCCGATGTTCGGCTGCACCCTGGGTGTCGGTGCGCTGCAGACCAGCGAATATTTCGGCAATGGCGTCAGCCCGCGCAAGCTGGGTTCCGCCCACCCGCGCAATGCGCCCTACCAGGCGTTCAAGGCCCGCGACGGTTATTTCGCCGTGGCGGCGGGCAACCACAAGCTCTGGCTCGCCGTATGCCGTGTGGTCGAACTGCCCGCGTTGGCGCAGGACCCCCGGTTCGCGACCACCACCGACCGCGCGGCCAACCAGGCGGCGCTCAAGGACATCCTGGAAGCCACCTTCGGTAACAAGCCGGTCGACCACTGGATCGCGGCGTTCGAGGCCGCGGGTGTTCCGCACGCGCGCATCAACGACTATGCTGCCGCGCTGGACGATGCACAGACCCGGCACATGGGCTGGGTGCAGGAACTGACCTTGCCCACGGGCGACACCACCCGGACCTTTGCCTCGCCCATCCGGGTCAACGGCCAGGGGTTTGCGATCCGCAGGCCGCCGCCGGGGCTGGGCCAGCACACCGACGCGGTTCGCCGGCAATACGCCGCCGGCGCAGCGTCGACGACCGAGGAGTAGCGTCATGCCTGGCAACCGTCTGCTGGAATTCGTGCAGCAAATGACCCGGCTCGTCGAGAAAGGCCCCGTGGCCGAGGAGCAGCTGCTGGAACAGGCGGCGCCGCTGATGCGTGCACTGGTGGCGCACGACGACTGGCTGCCCGATGCGATGGCGGTGCCCGACGCCCGCTACTACCAGCAACACCTGCTGTACGGCGACCCGCTCGACCGCTTCTCGCTGGTCAGCTTCGTCTGGGGGCCGGGGCAGAAGACGCCGATCCACGACCACACGGTCTGGGGCATCATCGCCATGCTGCGCGGGGCCGAGTGCGGCCAACGGTTCTCCCGCAACGACCGCGGCGAACTCGTGGCAGATGCCGACGAAGAACGACTCGAGCCCGGTGACATCGACCGGGTGTCGCCCCGCATCGGCGATATCCACCAGGTGCGCAACGCGTTCGACGACCGCGTCTCGATCAGCATCCATCTGTACGGGGGCAACATCGGACGCATCGAGCGCCACGCGTTTTCGCCGGACACCGGAATCGCCAAACCCTTCGTGTCGGGTTATTCCAACACGCTCGTGCCCAACCTGTGGGCCGGGAGCGCGGCATGAATGCAGCGACGGCTCCGGGTGATCCGGCCATCGTGCAGGTCTCGCGCGACGATGGCATCGTGCATCTGCGGCTGAACCGTCCGGACAAGGGCAACGCCTTGTCCGCCGCGCTGGTCGCCGGTATCAGCGCCGCCGTGCAACAGGCGCACCAGGAACCGACCCGCCTGCTGGTGCTCTCGGGTGAAGGCCGGCACTTCTGCACCGGCTTCGACCTGTCAGCGCTGGAACTCGAGACCGACGACAGCCTGCTGGCGCGATTCACGCGGGTCGAACTGATGCTGCAGGCCATCCATGCCGCGCCCTTTCCCACGCTGGCGCTGGCCCATGGCCGCACCATGGGTGCGGGCGCCGACATTTTCTGCGCCTGCTCGGAGCGCTGGATCGTCGACGACGCGCAGTTCGCCTTTCCTGGCGCGGGTTTCGGCCTGGTGCTGGGAACGGCACGGCTGGCCGAGGCCGTGGGCGCATCCGTCACCCACCGCTGGATCGAGACCGGCGAGACGATAGCCGCCGACGCGGCTCTCTCGCATGGCCTGGCGCAGCGCCAGGTGGCGCGCGCCACGCTGGCCGACGATCTGCACGCGCGCTGCACGGCCGCGCGCCGACTCGACGCCACGACCCACGCGGCCGTCCATGCCGCAACCGAAAGCAGTCGCCGCCCCCGCGCCGCTAGCGGCGCCGCGGCCGACCTGGCCGCATTGGTCGCATCGGCGGCGCGCGCCGGCCTCAAGGACCGCATCCTGGCCTATACGCAACGACAGTTGCGCAAGTGATCGCTGCCGCGCACACCGTCGCAGGCACGCGGCCCGCGCGGCGGCAAGGCGAGCCGGACCGGCGGCGGCTTGCTCGCAGGCAGGCTGACCGGCCCTTGCCGCCACAATCCCCCCATGCCCGCCCCGCCCACGATCCGCCTGGCGCATCGCGCCGAAGCGCATGCCATCGCCCGCATGTCGCGCGACTGGATCGAGCACGGCCTGGGCTGGAGCTGGACGACGCAGCGGGTGGCTCAGGCCGTCGACGACGCGTCGACAAACGTGGCGGTGCTGCTGAAGGACGAGCGCCTCGAGGGTTTCGGCATCATGCAGTATCCGGACGACGGTGCCGCCCATCTGGTGTTGCTGGCCGTCTCGCCGCTGCTGCGGCACCGGGGCATGGGCAAGCAGTTGTTGCGCTGGCTCGAACACTCGGCGCGGCTGGCCGGCAGCACCGAGATCCGGCTCGAGTGCCGTGCCGACAACGTCAACGCCATCGCCTTCTACCAGCACCTGGGTTATCGCCAGGGCGGCATGGTCGGCGGTTATTACGAGGGCCGGATCGACGCTGTGCGGCTGCACAAGCACATGGCGGCGACGCCGTGAGCCACACACGCCATCCGCGTCCGGCCCGGGTGTTCTTCAGGTCGAACGCGCCGAACCGGCGCCGAAGTGCGCCGGCGCGCGGCTCACCCGGGCATCACTTGCCGAAGGCCGCCGGAAACCGGTCCTTGTAGCTCGGCGTCGTGCCGACGGTCTCGGCATGCAGCATGGCCCGCACGATGGCACGTGCCAGCGTGTCGGCGGCGGTGGATCCCAGCAGATTGATGTTGGCCGGCGTGAAGCCCCAGGTCGCCTCCTGCTTGAGCGTGTCCAGGTCGATCGTGCCGGTGCCCAGCACGAACACGGTGTCGCCGTCGAACATGGTGTGCGCGGGACGGATCGCACGGGCCAGGCCGTCCTGGGCCATCTCGGCGATCTTCTGGGCCTGGGCCTTGGTCAGCTTGACATTGGTCGCGACCACGGCGATGGTGGTGTTCTTGACCGGCTCGCCGGCACCGAGTGCAAACACATCGCCCGTGGCCCGGCCCTGGGCGAATGGCGCCTTCAAGGGGCCGAACTCGTCACCCACCTCGAGGTACTTCGCATAGAACTCGCCTGTGGCCGGGTTCACGGTCGAGCCGCCCGGATTCACCGCGACGATGGCGCCCACGATGACACCGTTGCCCAGGTCGGTGCTCG
Organism: Rhodoferax sp.; assembly: GCA_024236015.1. Taxonomy (GTDB): domain Bacteria; phylum Pseudomonadota; class Gammaproteobacteria; order Burkholderiales; family Burkholderiaceae_C; genus CAISIP01. The sequence continues at coordinate 38,423 of JACKLK010000016.1, read as the reverse complement.
CCGTGCCCAGGCCACCCTTGAGGCCGCCGGCGATGGCGCCGGCACCCGCGCCGACATTGCCCATCGCCACCGGGCCGGCGGACGCGTTCTCCGCCGCCTTGCGTCCGAATACGTGCGTGGGCCGGTCGTTGAAGGCGCGCCCGAAACGGCCGGGGTCGTACAACACGGCCGCGGGCACGATCGGCACCACGTTGCCCCGGCCGACGTTCCAGCCGCGTTTGTTCTCTTCCAGCCACATCATCACGCCGTGGGCGGCATCCAGCCCGAAGGCACTGCCACCGGTCAGCACCACCGCATCCACCTTGTCGACCAGATTGGTCGGATCCAGCAGGTCGGTCTCGCGCGTGCCAGGGGCCGAGCCGCGCACGTCGACGCCGCCGACCGCACCCTTGGGCGCCAGCACCACCGTGGTGCCGGTGAAACGCTGCTCGAAGTTGCCGACCTCGATGCCGGGCACGTCGGTGATCGCATTGAGCTTGCCGGTCTGTGTCTTGGGCTGTATCGGCTTGGCGGGTTCGATGGTGGTCTGGGCCTGCAGGCCGCCGGCCAGTGCGGCAAGCACGATGGCCGCGGCGAAGGATGTGGTGGTTTTCATTGACGTTCTCCCTGAGCGATGACGAAAGGATGCCGACGCATGCGCCTGCCGAGGTTCAGCCCGCATCGGCCCGCCGAGTATGCCTGTGGTCAACGCCCCGTAAAGACCGGCTTGCGCTTCTCGGCAAAGGCACGCATCGACTCCCTGGAGTCTTCGGTGCGGCCCAGGTCGGCGGTCAGCGTCTGCTCGAAGCGATAGCCGTCACGCAGGCCCATGGACTCGATGGTCGAGGCCGAGTGCTTGGCGGTACGGCTCGCGATCGGGCTCTTGGAGGCGATCACGGCGGCCATGTCCAGTGCGTACGGCATCAACTCCGCTGCGGGCAATGCGGCCTCCACGATACCCAGACGGTACAGCTCCGACGCCGGAACACGGTAACCGGTGAGCATCATGCGCCGGGTCAGGGAATGACCGAACAGCCGCATGGCGTGTTTGCCTCCACCCATCAGGCCCACGTCGATCTCGGGCAGGCCGAACGACGCCGTTTCCGAGCAGACCAGGATGTCGCACGACGACGCCAGCCCGAGACCGGCACCCAGTGCCGGACCGTTGACGGCGGCAATGATGGGCTTCTTGCACTCGATCATGCAATAACTCATCTCACGCGCCAGGCGGGCATTGGCCAGACGGTCGCCCGGCTGGTATTGCGCGCCGACGCGCGACTTGATGTCGACACCGGCCGAGAACACCTTGCCCGCCCCGGTCAGGACCGCCACCCGCACGTCGTCCGTTTCGCTCAATGCATCGAAGGTCGCGATGATCTCCTTCATCAGCTCGAACGAAACGGCATTGACAGGTGGTGCGTCGATCACGACGGTGGCGATGTGGTCCTTGACCTCGGTCTTGATGAAGTTCATGTTGCTCCAGGAATGGGTGGAAAAAGGGGCCGCACGGGCCGAACGGAGGTCGCCCGGCGCCGCAGAAACGCCACACAGGCCTCAGGCAGCCGCCAGCTCGGCATCGGCGTCGATGAAGCGGCGACGGTGGAAATCCGCATGGCCGAAACTCGACTCCAGCATGAGCAGCCGCTTGAGGTAATGGCTGACGATGAGTTCGTCGGTGGTTCCGATGCCGCCGTGCAATTGCACCGCCTGGTGCCCGACGAACAACGACGTCTGCCCGACCCGAACCTTGGCGGCCGACACGGCGCGCCGCCGCTGCGCGGAAGGCGACAACAGGTGGGAGCTTGCCTGCCACAACATGGCACGTGCCTCTTCGCAGGCGATCTCCATGTCGACCATGCGGTGTTGCAGCACCTGAAAGCTGCCGATGGGCACGCCGAACTGCTTGCGGGTCTTCAGGTAGGCCAAGGTCTCGTCGCGCAAGGCCTCCATGATGCCGACGGCCTGCGCCAGGCCGGCCACGATGGCATGGTCGACCGCCATCTCGAGCAGCTCCAGGCCTTGGCCCGGTTTGCCGATCAGGGCATTCGTATCCACCGGTGTCGCGTCCAGTTGCAGGCGCGCATGGTGCCGATGGTCCGCACTGCGGACGCCATGGCGCGTCAGGCCACGGCTGCTGGCCGGCACCAGGAACAGGCTGATGCCGTCGCGGTCGCGGGCCTCGCCGCTGCTGCGTGCGGGCACGATGAACCAGTCAGCCGCGGCACCATCGGGCACGTGGGACTTCTGGCCATGCAGCGTGTAGCCCTTGCCCGCCTCCTGCGCGCGGACCTGAACGTCGGCCAGGTCGAAGCGCGCCTGCGATTCACCATGCGCCAGCGCCACGACGGCCTTGCCTGCCATGATCGCGTCGGCCAGTTCGCCGCGCAAGGGTTCGGCCAGGTGCGGAATCAACTTCGCCGCGATCACGCAGCTGCCCACCAGCGGCTCACGCGACAACGCGCGGCCGGCCTGCTCCATCAGAAGGTTCGTGTAGACCGGCTCGGCGCTGAAACCGCCGCAGTCTTCGGGCAGGTTGAGTGCCAACCAGCCGAACTCCGCCATGTCGGACCACAAGGCCCGGTCAAACGGGACGCCGGCCTCGCAGCTGGCGCGCCATCGTTCGAAGCCGGCCTTGTCGCGAAAGAAGCGCGCAGCACTCTCCTGAAACTGTTGCTGTTCTGCGTCCAACGAAAAATGCATCGCGTGGGTGTCCTAGAGTCCAAGTGCGCGGTGCGCAATGATGTTGCGCTGAATCTCGTTGGCACCGCCGTAGATCGAGGTCACGCGCGAATGCAGATAGGCATTCATCGGACCGGGCATCGGATACGCGGGCTGCGCATCGAGCTGCGCCGCGTCGCCCAATGGAGCAAAGGCATGGGCGGCATCACCCACGACCTCGACCCACAGCTCGGTCGAGCGCTGCAGGATCTCCGACCAGCGGACCTTGAGCATCGAACCCCGCAATCCCGAGTCGAGCCCCGCCATCACATCGGCCACGGTACGCTGGCCCATGGTGTCGAGCGCCATCACTTCGATCTGCAACTGCGCCAGCTTGTGTGCGAATACCGGGTCCTGCGCCAGGGTGCCGCCATGGGCCGGCGTCTGACCCGCCAGTTCGGCAATCCACTCCAGCTGGCGCGCCAGGCGCAGGCCGAGAATCGCCGTCATGCCACGCTCGCGCTTGAGCAGCACCTTGCCGTAGGTCCAGCCCTTGCCCTCTTCACCGACCAGGTTGGCAGCCGGGACCATGACGTCGTCGAGGAACACTTCATTCACGTGATAGTGCTCGTCCAGCGTCCGGATCGGCCGGATGCGCAGGCCCGGCGACTGCATGTCGATCAACAGCAACGATATGCCGTCCTGCTTGCGCAACGAGGCATCCGTGCGCACGAGACAGAACATCATGCTCGCCTCTCGCGCAAAACTGGTCCACAACTTCTGGCCATTCACGCGATAGTGGTCGCCCTCCAGGACCGCGCTGGTGCGCAGCGCGGCCAGGTCGGATCCGGCATTGGGTTCGGAATACCCCTGGCACCACCAGTCCTCACCGGACAGAATCCGCGGCAGAAATCGTGCCTTCTGCTCGGCCGATCCATAGGTGAACAGGATCGGGCCGATCAACTCCAGTCCTTGGTGGAACTGGACGGGCGCATCGGCGCGCGCAGCCTCTTGCTCGAATACGTACAACTGCTCGGCGGACCAGCCGGTGCCACCGTATTGCACCGGCCATGTCGGTGCTCCCCAGCCCTGCCGGTGCATGACAGCCTGCCACTCGGTCCACTCCCGAGGGGTCGGACGAAGGCCGCTGCGTAGCCGCGCGCGAAGATCGGCCGGGACCTTGTCCCGGAAAAAGCTGCGCAATTCTGCGCGAAACCCGGCGTGCGGGTCGATCGGGCTTGTCATGCAGACTCCTCGGAGGCGGCTGCATCCGGCAGCCCCTGGGCACCGGCCGCGGCTGCCACGCCGTCGGGATCGGCGAGCACGCGCGGGCCCAGCACCTCCCAGTCGTAGAACGCGCGCTCGGGCGCAATGGCGTCGCTCATCGGCATCAGCGCGGTACCCATGCGGGTGACCAGGGTACGGAAGACCCCTCGCAGGTCATCGGTTTCGATTTCATAGATGGTCAGGTAGGAAAAGCCGGCGATGGCCGGGTCGCCACCGCGCTGCGCCACCAGCCGGTAGCGGGTCGCCGCCACGATGCCGTCGATGGTCAGCACGTCGGGGATGTGGACATGGGTGTACCAGTCGTTGAACACATCCTCGCGCCCGGGCACGGGATTGGCCAGCACCATGGAGGCATAACGGGTCATGCACGGGCCCCTGCGCCTGTCCAGGCGCCTGCGCCGGGGCCCGGGGTCCGCATCGCGGCACGCCGCATCAATGCCGGCCCGCCGAAAGCCCGTCGCGTTCGCCATAACGACTCAGGGCGTTGAACCAGCTGCGCGCCAACCGGTCGTGCTGCGACGAAGCCGTGTCGGCCTGACCGGCGACGCCTGCGCCCGCCCCTGGCCCCGCGTCTGCGCCCGCGCCCGCGCCAGCCGTCGAGAGCCCGGTCGGCGGGGAGTCGCCACCCGGCATCATGCTCAGGTCCGGCGGATCGCCTTCTCCCGTCACCGATTCGGCGCTGCGCTTGAGCAGACGCACGAGCTCGTTCTTGCGCGGCCGGATACGGTCGACCAGGCCACCGACGCTCATGACGACCGGCTGCCCTTGCACCCGTATCGGCAGCGGAACACACAGGGTCGCGGCGCCGACGAACGGCCGGTTCTCGGCGTAGGCGTATCCCTGCTCGCGGATGCGCGGCAACATGGCCATGATCTCGCTCACATTGACACGATCCTCGGCGCGGTCGGCCGCAATGTTGGCGCGGCGGATGGTGTAGTCGGCCTTGCGTTCGTCGAGCGCGGCCAGCAGCATCCAGCCGGCCGCCGACTGCGTGAGCAGGCGCATGCTGCCCTCGGGGATCACGAAATGCACGGGATAGGTGGACTGGACGTTCTTGATGTACTGCAGATACACATCGTTCTGGGTACCCAGCCCGATGTAGTCGCCGGTGATCTTGCCGAGATCGTTCATCACGTCGAAAACCCGACCGTTGCCGAACAAGGCCGTGGGCACCCAGCCCCCCAACCGGGCCAGGCGCAGGGTCGGGAAATATTTCCGGCGTTGCCGGTCGTAATTCAGGTAGCCGATGCTCACCAGGTTCTTCAGCAGGATCGTCGTGCTCGACTGCGGATACTGCAGGTGATCGATGATCTCCTTGAGGGAACACGGTTCGCGTGTCTTCTCGAACAGTTCCAGGACCTCGATGACCCGGATGGCCGATTTCACGGAAGTGGTTAATGCCATGACATGTCTCTCTGGATGCCTCGGGGCTGTTGTGCGCCCCTGTATTGGGTGAACGGCGATAGTTTCGCCTGTCACACGGATTTGCCACACATATGGCAGCATTTACCACGTATGTGATATTGGAGCGGCAACTATCGCACACCCCCATGCGCGGACCTGGCTATTGCATATGTGAATCTGCACCCCGATGCAGCGTTTCGCATGGTCGCCGGCACGGCTGTGATTACCATGCGCTTGCCCCCTCTTGCGGGAGTGCTGCACCTGCGTTGCAGGCCGAACCATAGGAATATTCATGCGCTGGATTCTTGGAGATATGCTGGACGCGGTGGCCACGGTGGTGCCGCCCGAGCGACAGGCCATCGTGCAAGGCGACGTGTCGATCGCATGGGGCGACTTCGACCAGCGGACGAACCGGCTGGCCCGCGCCTTTCTGGCGGCCGGCCTGCGCAGCGGGGACCGGGTCGGGTTTCTGATGCGAAACAAGCCCGCCTACGTCGAAGCGTTCATCGGCTGCCTGAAGGCGCGCCTGTCGCCGGCCAACATCAACTACCGCTACACCGCGGACGAGGTCGCCTACATCCTGCGCAACTCCGGCGCACGCTGCGTGATATTCCAGAAGGAGTTTGCGCGGGACATCGCGCTGCTCCAGGAAACCCTGCCCGAGGTGGTGCTGTGGATCTGCGAAGACGGCGAGCACCGGAACGCCCAACGGTTCGAAGCACTGGCCTCCCAAGGCAACGGGGCACCGCTGGACATCCAGCGCGCACCCGAAGACGCCTTTCTGATGTACACGGGCGGCACGACGGGCCGACCCAAGGGCGTGATATGGCCCGGCCATACGGTGCGTGAAGTGCAGCTGGAATCGCCGCTGGTGACCTGGCGGCCCGAGAACATGGCCCAGTACCTGGAGTCGGTGCGCACGACCACGGCGCCAGGTCGGGTCATTCCCGCGTGCCCGCTGATGCATGCGGCGGGCATCACCAGCACCCTGTCGGAGCTGCTCGCCGGCGGCACCGTGGTGCTGCTGCCCTCCACGACGTTCGACGCCAAGGAGTTGTGGCAGGTGGCCGCGCGCGAACAAGCCACCCGCTTGCTGATCGTGGGCGACGTATTCGCTCGGCCGATGGCGCGGGTACTGGACGAGGCGCGCAAGCCCTTTGCGCTGGACGCCCTCAAGGTCATCAGTTCATCGGGCCTGATGTGGAGCATCGAGAACAAGCGCCAGCTCCTGCGCCACCTGCCGCAGCTCAAGCTGGTCGATCTTTATGGCGCCTCGGAAGCCTCGGGCCTGGGTTACTCGGTGACAACCGCAGACACCGAGATGCCCACCGGCCGCTTCCAGCCCGGCCCCCGGACCGTGCTCATCACCAGCAGCGGCGAGATCCTTGGACCGGATCAGCCCGGCGAGGGCATGATTGCGCGGCCCGAGCCGATTCCCCAGGGTTACTTCGGTGATCCGGTCAAGACACGGGAGACATTCCAGGTCCACGGCGGTCAACGGTATGCCGTGCCAGGCGACTGGGCGCGACGCCATGAAGACGGCAGCATGGAGCTGATCGGACGCGGCAACCTCGTGATCAACACCGGCGGGGAGAAGGTCTTCGTCGAGGAGGTCGAACAGGCGGTCAAGCAGCTCGACGGCATCGACGACGCCATGGTGATCGGCGTACCGGATGCCAGCTTCGGTCATATCGTGGTGGCGCTGACGCGCATGCGCAACGACATCACGCTCGATGAGTTCACCCTGCGCCAGGCGCTGCGCGGCAAGCTGGCCGGCTACAAGATTCCCAAGCGCATCTTCGCGGTCGACGGCATGCCGCGCAGCGAGAGTGGCAAGGGCAACTACCAGCAGGCCCGGCAGATGGCCGATTCGTTGCTCGCCAGGCACTGAGCGAAACCCTGCGGACACCCTGCGGGGTCGGCTGCGGGGTCATGCCATGCCGCTGTCCGCGGCATCGACACACGACAAGAAAAAGGGGGCGCCGCAGCGCCCCTTCTTCATTGCCGCCTGCGCGTGCCCGGCAATCAGAGCTTGGTGTTCCAGCGCATGTTGATCTCGCCGATGATGCCGCGACGGAACAACAACACGCACAGTGCGAACACGGTGCCTTGCACGATGTAGATCCAGGCGCCGAACGGCGACAGGTAATACGACAGCGATGCGGTCAGCGTCGCCCCGACAACCGGCCCGAAGATGGTGCCCATGCCGCCGAACAGCGCCATCATCACCACTTCGCCGGACATGTTGAAGCCGACGTCGGTGAGCGTGGCGATGCCGAACACGATCGCCTTGGTCGATCCGGCGACGCCGGCGAGAAAGGTCGCCAGCACATAGGTGATCAGCTTGAAGTTCTGCGTCTTGTAGCCCAGCGAGGTGGCCCGCGGCTCGTTGTCGCGGATCGACTTGAGCACATGGCCGAGCGGGGATTGCGTCAGGCGGTGCAGGAACAGGAACACACCCAGGAACAGCAGCACCACCAGCCAGTACATCGTCATGTTGTCGGTCAGCGAGATCAAGCCGAGAAACTGACCGCGCGGCACCTTCTGGATGCCGTCCTCGCCGTTCGTGAACGGTGCCTGCACGCAGATGAAATACACCGCCTGGCCGATGGCCATCGTGACCATGGTGAAGAACATGCCGGGGCGTCGGATGGCGAGCCAGCCGAACACGAGGCCCGCCAGGGCGCCGGTGGCGCCGCCGAGCAGGATGCCGATCTCCGGGGTGATGGCCCAGTTCTTGGTGCACCAGGCCGCCGTGTAGGCGCCGATGCCGAAGTAGGCCGCATGCCCGAAGGACATCATGCCGCCATAACCGGCAATCAGGTTCAGCGAGCAGGCAAAGATCGCGTAGCACAGGATCTTCATCAGGAAGACCGGATACACCACCGTGGGAGACAACACCAGCAGGCCAACCATGATCAGGAAGGCGATGCTTTGCGCGCCCGTGAAGGACAGGATCTGCAGGCCGCCAGGGGAACGGGTCGACGCCGCCATCGGCGACCGTTGCGAAGGGGATGAAACGCTCATGTCAGTTACCTCGTCCAAAGAGTCCCGCCGGCTTGGTCAGGAGCACGAAAATCATCACGATGAAAATCACGAGCGCCGATGCCTCGGGATAGAAGAGCTTGGTGAGGCCTTCGATCATTCCCAGGATCAGGCTGGCAACGACCGAGCCCATGATGGAGCCCATGCCCCCGATGACCACGATCGCGAACACCGTGATCATGAAGTGCTCCCCCATGTTCACGTTGACCGAATACACCGGCGCGGCCAGCACGCCGGCGAAGGCGGCCAACGCCGCGCCGCCCGCATAGGTCAGCAGCACCATGCGGGGCACGTTGACGCCGAAGCTCTGCACCAGCGGCGCGTTTTCGGTCGCCGCACGCAACTTGGCGCCCAGGGAGGTGCGCTCGATCAGGAACCAGGTGACCAGGCATACGGACAGCGCCGCCACCACTACCCAGGCCCGGTAATACGGCATGAACATGAAGCCCAGGTTCATCGCGCCCTGCAGCTCCTCCGGAATGCGGTAGGGCAGGCCGGCGTTGTTGAACACGAGGCGCACGACACCCTGGATGATCATCGCCAATGCGAAGGTCAGCAGCAGGCCGTACACATGGTCCAGCTTGTACATGCGACGGATCAGCGTGGTTTCCATCAACGCGCCGAAGGCCGCCACCACCAGCGGGGCGATCAACAGTGCCCACCAATATCCGATCTGGAAGGATTCCAGCAGGATGTAGGCCACGAACGCACCCAGCATGTAGAGCGCGCCGTGGGCGAAATTCAGAATGCCCAGCATGCCGAAGATCACGGCCAGTCCCAGCGACAGCAACGCATAGAAGGCGCCGTTCACGATGCCCAGCATCAGTTGGCCGTAGAACAGTTGGGAAGGAATGCCGAAGATGGTAAACATGGATTTGCTCTCTTAGCGCGGCTCAGACACCCAGGTATCCGTGCAGCTTTTCGGTTTCGGCCGGCAGATCGGCATTGGCGATTTCGTCGATGATCCTGCCGTGCTCCATCACGTAGTGGCGATCGGCGACCGTCGCGGCAAAACGGAAGTTCTGCTCCACCAGCAACACGGTGAATCCGCGCTTCTTGATCTCGCGGATCATCTGGCCAATCTGCTGCACGATCACCGGAGCCAGGCCCTCGGTCGGTTCGTCCAGCAGCAGCAGCCGGGCCCCGGTGCGCAGGATGCGTGCAATCGCCAGCATCTGCTGCTCGCCGCCGGACAACATCGTGCCGCGGCTGCTCGCGCGCTCCTTCAGGTTGGGAAACATCGCGTAGATCGTGTCGAGATCCAGGCCCCCCGATGCAATGACCGGGGGCAGCATCAGGTTCTCGGTCACGGTCAGCGAGCGGAAGATGCCCCGGTCCTCCGGGCAGAACGCGATTCCGGCCATGCCGATCTGGTCCGGCCGGGCCTGCATCATCTCGCGCCCCTGGAAGGAAATGCTGCCGGCGCGCCGCGGTATCAGGCCCATGATGGACTTGAGCGTCGTGCTCTTGCCGGCGCCATTGCGCCCCAGCAGCGTCACGATCTCGCCGGACCGCACTTCGAAGTCCACCCCATGCAGCACGTGACTCTCGTCGTACCACGCCTGTAGCTGCGCGACTTTCAACATCACTTCATTGGACATCTTCGCTCCCCAGGTAGGCCGTGATGACATCGGGGTCCCGCGAGACGGTCTCGTAGTCGCCTTCGGTGAGGACCGTGCCACGGGTCAGCACCGTGACGGTGTCGCACAAGCCCGCGACCACCGACAGGTTGTGCTCGACAACGACGATGGTGCGCCCGGCACGGATACGCCGGATCAGCGCCACGATGCGCTCGACGTCCATCTGGGTCATGCCCGCCGTGGGTTCATCGAGCAGCATCACGCGCGGATCGAGTGCCAGCGTGGTCGCCAGCTCCAGTGCCCGCTTGTGCCCGTACGACAGCAGGTTGGCCGGTGAATCGGCCAGTTCGCTCAGGCCCACGTCGGCCAGCAGTGATCGCGCCTGCTCCTCGTATTGCCGCAACACCTTGCGGCCGACCCAGAAATCGTAGTTCTCGCCGCGCTGTCGCTGCAACGCCAGGCGCACGTTCTCGAGCGCCGTCATGGTCGGGAACGTCGCCGAGATCTGGAAGCTGCGCACCATGCCCAGCCGCGCCACCTCGGCCGGCGTGCGGCGGGTGATGTCGCGCCCGGCCAGATGGATGCTGCCCGCGGTCGGTGGCAGGAACTTGCTCAGCAGGTTGAAGCAGGTCGTCTTTCCGGCGCCATTGGGACCGATCAGCGCATGGATGGTGCCTTCGCGCACCTGCAGGTTCACGCCATCGACGGCATAGAAGCCGCCGAATGCCTTGCGCAGGCCCCGCGCCTCGAGAATCACGTCAGACACGCATGCCTCCGATCATTTGAAAGAACTGCCGCCGTCGACATAGATCACCTGCCCGGTGATCCATGACGCATCGTCCGACGCGATGAACCCCACGATGGAGGCCAGGTCCTTCGGCTGTCCGACCCGACCCAGGGCCAGGCCCTTGGCGAAATCGGCGTACACGTTCGGGTTGGCCGCCACATAAGCGGCGTTGATGTCGGTCTCGACCGCCCCGGGCGCAATTGCGTTGACCGTGATGCCGCGTGGCCCCAGGTGGTTGGACAAGGACAGCGTCAGCATGTTGAGCGCAGCCTTGCTGGAGCCATAGATGGCCAGGTACGGTCGGCCGCGGATCGCCGCGGTGGACGAGATGTTGATCACGCGCCCGCCATCCCTGAGCCGGGGTATCGCCTTCTGGGTCAGGAAGAACGGCCCCTTGAGATTGACGTTGATGACCTCGTCGAACATCTGCTCGGAGGTCTGCTCCACCGTGCCGTTGGGCGCCACACCCGCGTTGTTGACCAGGATGTCGATCCGGGCCTCGCCGGTGCGGGCCATCAACTCCCGATCGAGTCGGGCCAGCATGTCGTCGATGCTGGCCAACGCGCCCATGTCGGCGGCCAGCGCAAAGGCCTGTCCACCCGCCGCATGGATACGGTCGACGGTCGCCTGCGCCGAGCGCTGGTCAAAACGGTAGACCACGGCCACCAGCGCTCCCATCGCACCCAGCCGTTCGCAGATGGCACTGCCGATGCCACGCCCGCCGCCTGTCACCAGCGCGGACCGTCCGGCCAACGGCCGCGGCGCGGGGCCACCGATGCCGCCGGACGCCGGCCGCTCCTGTTTGCTGATTTCTGTCATCCTCATCCTTCGTTGGGAGTTGCGTACGCTCGACCCACCCATCCCCGAGCAATAGGCCGCGAGGCTAACAAGGAACACCGGCCGATCCAAGAAAACCGGAAAACGGCGCGAAATGATCGCGGATGTGATATTCGCGTCGATCGGGCCCGGTCGGCATCAACCTGCATATGGCACTTCGGGCAGGCCGCGCACGCCGAGTCCGGTGATCCGGAACACGAAGCCGCTGTCCGGATGCGGGGACAACAAGCGGCCGTTGCCCGAGTCGTGCAGCGATGTCACGTACAACTCGTCGAGATCCGCACCTCCGAAGCTCGGGCAGGTCGGCAGCGGACACGGCGTCTTCACGGTGCGCATCAACGCGCCCTGCGGATCGAACTGTCCGACGGCGGCGATCTGGGGCAACGCCACCCAGAGGCAGCCATCGGAATCCACGGTGGCGCCATCGGGCAAGGAGCCGTGCGGCCTGGTGTCGATGAAGGTTCGGGGCGCAGCAACCCGCCCGCTGGCGCCGTCGTAGTCGTAGACCCGGATTTCGCAATCCGGCGAGTCAGCGAAATACATCTTGTCGCCCGCGGGACTGAAGCAGGTGGCATTCGACAGGCGGATGTCGTCGTCGATCTGCTCCAGCGAACGGTCCGCGTTGAGCCGGTACAGGATTCCCGCGCACTTGACGCCCGCGGTGCGGCTCCAGGGGTCCTCGAGAATGGTGCCGACCAGGAAGCGGCCCTGCCGGTCGGTCTTTCCGTCGTTCAGGCGCGCGTCGTGCGGCATGTCGGACGGCCGGGCGAAAGGCGTCACCGCACCCGTGTCCAGGTCCAGCAGATACCACCCGTCGTTCAGCGCCGCCAGCAGCTGCGTCTGCGAGCGCATCAGCGCAACGCTGCCGACCAGACCGGGCATGACCCAATCCGTCACGTGACCGGAGCCCGGGTCGAGTCTGCGCACGAGCCTGCGCACGCTGTCGACCCAGTACAGGCACTGCGTGCGGCTGTCCCACAAGGCCCCCTCGCCCAGCTTGTCGCGGCTGGCCTCGATCCTGTTCATCTGCACTTGCATCGCGTGGCGTCCTCCTGTTTCGGCAGCACGCAGCACACCTGGTCCACCGGAGCGCGCAAGCATACGCACGCGCACGCACAGCCTCGCGCGCCGGACTCCAAATCACATCCGTGAACATCCGACCACGCATTGACCCTGGCCGTGGGCGCGCGGCATCATCGCCCATCACAACTGTGCTTGGGAGCATGCATGAATCGACTTGCGGGAAAGGTTTGCCTGATCACGGGCGCGGCGCATGGCCAGGGAGCGCTGGAGGCGGAGATGTTCACGCAAGAAGGCGCCCGCGTGGTGGTGACCGACGTGGACCATGAGGCGGGCCGCGCACTCGCGTCCCGGCTGCAGGATGCCGTCTATCTGCCGCTCGATGTGGCGGACGAACATGGCTGGAGCGAGGTGGTGCGGGCCACGATGGAGCGTTTCGGCAAGCTCGACGTGCTGGTCAACAATGCCGGCATCTACAACCGTTCCAACATCGTGGACACCACGGTCGAGGCCTACACCCGGATCTTCCAGGTCAACCAGCTCAGCGTGTTCCTGGGCATGCGCGCGGTCATCCCGGTGATGAAGAAGAACGGCGGCTCGATCGTCAATATTTCGTCCGTCGCCGGCATGATCGGCAGCGCCGGCGCGATCTCCTACACGTCGTCCAAGTGGGCGGTACGCGGCATGACCAAGACCGCGGCGCTGGAACTGGCGGACTACAACATCCGCGTGAACTCCGTACATCCGGGCCTGATCGACACCGACATGGTGCGCCAGGGCGTGGGCCCCGAGCGCGCGCAGGAGATCACCCGGGGTATCCCGCTGGAACGGGTCGGGACCGTCGCCGAAGCCGCCTATCTGGTGCTGTACCTGGCGTCGGACGAAAGCACCTACTGCACCGGCTCCGAGTTCGTGGTCGACGGTGGCCATGTCGCAGGACGGCCACGAAAGATGGTGGAATGATGACGGACAGCGTGTTGCCTTCCGTAGCGGCGGGCCGGCGCATGGCCGGCAAGGTGGGCCTGGTCACGGGAGCGGCGGTCGGCATCGGCAAGGCCATTGCCAGGCGCTTCGCGGCCGAAGGCATGATCGTGGGTGTCAACGACATCGATGGCGCGGGAGTCCGCGCTGTCGTGCAGGAGATCCGCGCAGCCGGCGGGCAAGCCGTCGAGCTGGTGCTGGACATCGGCCAGCGCGGCAACATGCACGATGCCGTGCAGACACTCGCGCGGGCACACGGCCGCTTCGACGTGATGGTCAACAATGCCGCGTGGGTGCATTACGAGGCCATCCCCGCCATCACCGAAGACAGCTTCTCGCGCATGATGGCTGCCGGCTTCGCCAGCGTGACCTGGGGCACCCAGGCCGCTGCGCAGGCCATGGGCGACGACGGGGGCGCGATCATCAACATCGCATCGGGCGCATCCTTCCTCGGCCTGAACAACGCCATGATCTATTGCGGCATCAAGTCCGGCGTGCTGGGCCTGACCCGCGCAGCGGCGGTGGAACTGGGCCCGCGCAAGATACGGGTCAACGCGGTCGCGCCCGGTCCGACCTGGTCGCCCACCACCGCTGCCGTGCTGCCCCCCGACAAGGCCCGGAACCGCGCCGACCGCACCCCGCTTCGGCGCATCGGAGAGCCGGAGGATGTCGCCCGCGCGGCGTTTTTCCTGGCCGACACGGAAAGCGCGTTCGTGACCGGGGCCGTGATCTCGGTCGATGGCGGACTGACCTTTGCCTACCAGTAAGGTCTTCCTGTTCGCGCGAGCCCGCGCGGACGATCGCCTGGCCGACTTCGCGCAATGGTTCGCGCGGGACTACCCCGCGGCACTGCGTGCGGCGAAGGCGCCGTTGCAGCGCTTCGTGCTCAATATCTGCGATGTGGTGCCGACGTTCCGCATCGCACCCTTCATCGCACGGGGCGGCGCGGCGCGCCCCGCCTACGACGTGTGCGCGGAGCTGTGGTTCGCGGGCGATGCCGGCTCCGACTGGCACACGACCTGCCTGGATGGTCTTGGTGCGCGCGCCGAACATGTGCACGGCTACCGTGTCGACGAGAAGGTGCTCTATGCACCCGCAGCCGGAACCCCCGTGGACATCAAGTTCATGGCGCTGGGCCGCTGGCAGGATCACCTGACGGACGCGGAAGGTCGTCGCTACTGGACGGAACATGCCCGGCTGGTACCGCGTATCCATGTGGGCGTGAACCAGTACGTGCAGAACTGGGTGACGGCCGGCACCACACCCGACTGCCCGACGGTGACGGGTATTGCCGAACTGCACTTCCCGTCCGTGCGGTCGCTGGGCGAAGACTTCTATGTGTCGGCCGAGGGCCAGGAAGAAATCCGCCGGGACGTATCGCGTTTCACCAAGAGTGCCACGACGCTGTGCGTGCGCGAACAGGTGATCGTCGCATCGCCCAGCTGACTGAGCGCGACACGGGATGTGGACCTGCCCACGCAGGCCCACACAGCGCCCGCAGAGCGCTATCCGGTCAGGGAAACGGTTTGGGATGCGGATCGTCGGCGGCCGACCAGGCGTGTCCGATCTCGGTCAGCAAGGTCAGGGGTTCCGGCAGAGCGAAGTCCGCTTGTGCATCGAGCACCACCGCACGATAGGCCGCCGTGTTGCAGGCACGCACCGCGTCCTGCGCGCTGTCGAACCACAACTCCAGCACGCCGTCACTGGCGAACGTCGGCGTGCCCATGACACGCCCGATCACGAGTCGCCGGATCGCAGCGGCCAACTCCGGCGCGGCCAGGATGGCATCGGCATGCCGGGCGCAGGCGCCGGCAAAGGCCTCGGCATCGAGACCCGGCCGTGACGTCAGGAAGCTGATCAGCCCGAAGCGCGCGCCGCGCCCGTCCTTGCGGACATCTTCGTCGACCGTCATCATGGCGTTGAGCATCTTGTCCTGGAATACGCGCAGCTCGTCCTCCTGCATCACCGGCCGTACGCGCGGATCGGCGGGCTGGACCGCCACCAGGTCGTCGCTGCGCAACCACAACATGCCGACGCCGTCGTAGCGGCGGGAGGCTCCTGGAATGCCGGGATCCTGCTCCAGCGTGCAGCAATAGGCCAGCCTCGGATACTGGTGGACCAGATCCGGAAAGGTCTGCGCCAGTTCCGAATGCTGCTTCCAGCGCGGCGCAAACTCGTGGTGCTGCAGTGCCGCGTTGCGGTGTACGACATAGACACGCTTGATGGTCATCGTGGCGGATCCGATCCTCGGTTGCGACGGGTGTGGACGTTGTGATGGTGACGGTCAAGGACGGAGCAAGCTGCACTTGCTTTCCGCAGCCGGACGCCAGGCCTGTTCCGGCGGCACGACTTTCTCGATCTTGTAGTAGTCCCAGGGTGCCTTGGACTCGGCCGGCGTCTTGATCGACACCAGGTACATCGGGCGCAGCATCGTACCGTCGTCGCGGCGCGACACGTTCTTGAGCTCGAAGTCGGTCACCGGCGAGGTCTTGAACCTGGCCATGATCTTCTCGCCGTCGGTACCGCCGGTCGCCTTGGCCAGCCGCAGGTACTGGGTGACCGCGGTATACACGCCGGCTTCGAGGTGGCTGGGTGGCACGGACGTCTTCTGGTACTCCATGTAGCGCTTGCTCCAGGCCCGCGTCTCGTCGTTGCGGTCATGGTAGAACGGCGACACCATGCGCAGGCCTTGTGCGGTCTTCAGGCCCAGCGTGTGGATGTCGTTGATCGACGCGGTGAGCAAGGCCAGTTTCTGCCCCTGCTGCATGACGCCGAACTCGTTGGATTGCTTGATCACGTTGACCATGTCCTCGCCGGTCGTTCCCAGCGCGATCACGTCCGCGCCGGAGGCCTGGGCGGTCAGGATCAGCGACGAGTAGTCCTGCATGCCCAGGGGATGGCGCGAGACGCCCACGACCTTGCCGCCGGTGGCGGTGACGAATTCGCGCACATTGGCCTCGAGCGACTTGCCAAACGCGTTGTCGGTGGTGAGGATGTAGAAGGTCTTGGCACCTTGCGACGCAAAGCCGTTGATGACCGCCCGGGGAAGCGAGTAGGCGTCCCAGACGAACTGGGTGCTGAAGGCGGAGCAGGCGGTGCCCGTGAGATCCTCGCTGCCGGGGCCGGCAATCAGCAAGGGGATCTTCGCCTTCTTCACCAGATCGACGAGACCCAGGGTGATGGGCGAGATGGCATTGGTCATGATGGTGCTGACCTTCTCGCGCTCGATCCATTCGCGCGCAATCGTCAGCGCCACATCGGGCTTGCGCTGGGTGTCGCCCTGCAACAACTCGATCTTGCGGCCGTTGACGGTGCCGCCGAAGTCGTCCACCGCCATCTGCGCTGCGCCGACGATGGTGGCGCCGCCAATCTGCCCGCCACCGAAATAGGTCAGCACGCCGATCTTGACCGGCTCCTTGTCCTGGGCCAGGACGGTTGGCGCCGCAGCGCCGCACAGCAGCGTGGCCGCCAGTACGTGCGCGATCGACGCGCGTCGGGTTGTGAGGAAGGAAGGCAGTTTCATGGCTTTACTCGCAAGTGGATGGAACAGAAATGCAAAACAGGATGGCGCACCCGGCGCCGGGCATGGGCGCGCTTCAGAGGATGGCGAAGACCTGGTACTTGGGGCCGCTTTCAAGGCGCATGCCGTTGGCGACGGCGATCACGCCGTTGAGCCACCGGTATTTCGGCGCCGCGGTCTCGAAGCGCGGCGTGGTGCGCGCGTAATAGGCGTCGTACGGCAGTATCTCGCGCTGGTTGAAGCGCTCGAGCATCTCCGGCTTGGGAATGGTGACGCCGGTGTAACGCATGTAGATCAGCGCCTCGTCATCGGTGCGCAGCGTGACCCGGACATCGATGTTCCAGGAGCCGTCCGACTGCACGGACAACCAGTCCGCGCCATCGGGCAGAACGGTGCCGCGCAGGCGCGGGCCTTCGAACGTCCCGCCGTTGATCGGCACGATGATTCGCTTGTGGTCCGCGACCTGGCCGATCGCCTGGGTGCGATCCAGCGCCACATCCAGATTCAGCGTGAACAACAGGGTTGAAACAAGGGTATCCATGGTTCCGGTTCTCAGATCAGTGTGAAAGGGTTCGCGGTGCGGGTACCGCGGATCAGGACTTGTTGAGCAGCCTGCACTTGCTCTCCGACGCAGGACGCCAGGCTTCTGCCGCCGGGACGGTACGCTCGACCTTGTAGTAGTCCCATGGCGCCTTGGACTCCGCCTTGGACTTGACCTGCAGCAGGTACATCGGGCGCATCATCTGGCCATCGTCGCGGCGGCTGACGTTCTTCATCTCGAAGTTATTCAGTGCAATGGCCTTGAGCTTGGCCATGACGGCGGGGCCATCCGTGGTTCCGGCAGCCTGCACCGCCTTGAGGTAGTGCTCCATGCTGCTGTAGACACCAGACTCCATGAAGGTCGGCATGATGCCGCCCGACACCTTCAGGTAACGCTCGGTCCAGGCTCGGGCCTCGGCATTGAGGTCGTGGTAGAACGGCGCCACCATCTTCAGGCCCTTGGCCTGCTCCAGTCCGATGGCGTGCACGTCCTGGATGTTCATCGACAACACGACGATCTTCTGGCCCGCCTGCATGATGCCGAACTCGTTGGCCTGCTTGATCAGGCTCACGCTGTTCTCGCCGGTGGTACCCAGCGCAATGGCATCGGCCTTGGATGCCTGGGCGCGCAACAGCACCGACGAGTAGTCCTGCATCGATGCCGGGAAACGTCCGGAACCCACCACCGTGCCGCCCGAGGCTGTGATGAACTCGCGCGCATTGGATTCGGCCGACTTGCCGAATGCGTTGTCCACGGTGATGACATACCAGGTCTTGACGCCTTCGCGGCTGACGCCATTGATCACGGCGCGCGGCAGGGAGTACACGTTCCAGATGTAGTTGGTGCTGAACTCGGAGCAGGCGACGCCCGTGAAATCCTCGCTGCCGGGTCCGACCAGCTGCAGCGGGATCTTCGCCGGCTTGGTGATGTCCGAGATGGCGAAGGTCGTCGCCGACGTGGCGTTGGCGAACAAGGCCGTGATCTTTTCCTGGTCAATCCATTGGCGTGCGATGGCCAGCGCCACATCGGGCTTGCCCTGCTCATCGCCGACCAGCAACTCGATCGGTCGCCCCAGCAGCTTGCCGCCGAAATCGTCGATCGCCATCTGCGCCGCGCTGGAGACGGACTTGCCGCCGATCTGCTGGCCGCCAAACGGGGTCAACAGGCCGAGCTTGATCGGCGTCGTGTCCTGCTGGGCCAGCGCCACGCCGGGCAACGCCACGGCGGCCATGGCCAGCAGTGCGGCCGTGCGCATGCCGGCGTACACATGGGATCGCACTGTCGCTAGACAGGCGCAAACGGATCGGTCATTCATGGTCTCTCCTCGGGGTAAGGGCGCTGCTCGCGCCACTGGCGGGTTCGAGCGCAAAGTTTATGGAGCCAGGGCAATAGCGCATGCATGCGGGCACAAATCGCGTATGTGATTGATCCGCGGGCGGGCACGCCTGGCCATGGGATGCACGATAGTCGGCCATCCCCGAAGGATGAGAAACCACATGCAAGCCCATCAACAAGACAAAGATATGGCCGACAAGGCCATCCTGGTCACCGGCGGCGGATCCGGCATCGGAAGGGCCAGCGCGCTGTTGCTCGCGCAGGCCGGCGCGCGGGTCGCGGTCGCGGACCAATCCCTGTCCGCCGCCACCGAGACGGCCATGATGATTCGCGATGCCGGCGGCGATGCCCTGGCGCTGCAAGCCGACGTGTCGGACGAACACTCCGTGATGCACATGATCGATGGAACCGTCTCCGCGTTCGGTCGACTGGACGGTGCCTTCAACAATGCCGGCATCGGTGCCGGCCGCATCGGCGCGCTGCCGCAGAACATCGCCGAGATGCCGATGGAGACCTGGAGCCGCATCATCGCGGTCAACCTGACCGGCGTCTGGCTGTGCATGAAGTACGAGCTGGCCCAGATGCAGAAACAGGGGCACGGTGGCGCCATCGTCAACACCGCGTCCATCGCCGGCCTGACCGGCATCCCGACCGCTTCGGCTTATGTTGCCAGCAAGCATGGCGTGCTCGGGCTGACCAAGACCGCCGCGCTCGAATATGCGGCAAAACACATTCGCGTGAATGCGGTCTGCCCGGGTTACGTGGAGACCGGCATGACGGAGGACCTGAGCGCACAGCGCATCGCCGCCATCGTCGACAAGGTACCGATGAAACGCATGGGAACACCGGCGGAGATCGCGCAACTGGTGTTATGGCTGCTGTCGGAACGCGCGTCCTACATGACCGGCGCGGGGCTCACCGTCGATGGTGGCACCACGGTCGGCTGACACCGTCGCGGCATCGCCCATCACATACGCGATTTTCGGGCGCTCCGATCCCATCGGCGAAGTGCCTTGCTAAGCTTTGAAACGCAGTCCCGCCACCCGTCGCGCCATGCGCACGCACACATCAACTGGAGAACACCGTGTCCAAGATCATCTCGCTTGCATTCACCAATGCGACCAACGAACGCCACGAGGAATACAACAAGTGGTACGACGAGCAACATCTCGTCGACGCGCTGGTCATCCCCGGCATCCAGTGGGGCGAGCGCTACCGGCTCTGCGACAACAGCCGCAACAAGTCTGCCTACCGCTACCTGGCCATCTACGAGATCGATGACGTGCTCAAGATGCAGCATGAGGTGAACACGCGTGCGAACACGCCGCGCATGCCGCGCAGCGAACTCATGGACATGGACCGCGTCTTCTATGAATACGAGCTGATCACACCGCGCATGACCCATGCCCAGGCGCTGGCGATCCGGGAAGGCAAGGCGTGAGCCTCAATCGCAGGATCGTGCTGGCGTCGCGTCCCGTCGGCGACCCGGTTCCGGAGAATTTCGAGGTGCAGGACGTGCCGATGCCCGAACCGGGCGAAGGCCAGGTGCTGGTCAAGACCCTCTGGTTGTCCATTGCTCCGTACATGCGA
Source organism: Rhodoferax sp. (assembly GCA_024236015.1). GTDB lineage: Bacteria > Pseudomonadota > Gammaproteobacteria > Burkholderiales > Burkholderiaceae_C > CAISIP01. The sequence continues at coordinate 17,859 of JACKLK010000016.1, read as the reverse complement.
TGGCGCATGAACGATGCCAAGTCGTATGCACCACCCGTGGCGCTGGGCGACGTGATGGTCGGCGCCACCGTGGGCGAGGTCGTGCGCTCGCGCCACTCCGACTTCGCCGCTGGCGATATCGTGATCGGCCTCGGCGGCTGGCAGCAATATGCGGTCTGCGACGGCAAGGCCTTGCGCAAGCAGGATGCCGAATGGGGCAAGAGCGCTGTCATGCTCGGCGTGCTCGGCGGCAACGGCATGACGGCCTACGCCGGCCTGTTCCACATCGGCAAGCCCAAGCCCGGGGAGACCGTGGTGGTGGCCGCTGCATCCGGCGGCGTGGGCTCCCTGGTGGGCCAGATGGCCAAGCTGCGCGGCGCCCGCGCGGTCGGCATCGCCGGCGGCCCGGAGAAGTGCCGCTTCGTCGTCGACGAGCTGGGCTTCGACACCTGCCTCGACCACCGCGCCCCCGACTTCCCACAGGCGTTGGCCAAGGCCTGTCCGGACGGCATCGACGTCTATTTCGAGAACGTCGGCGGCGCGGTCTGGAACGCGGTGCTGCCGCTGCTCAATGACTTCGCGCGCGTGCCGGTGTGCGGCGTGATCTCCCAGTACAGCGCGACCGAACCGCCGCCCGGGCCCGATCGCACGCCCGAACTGATGCGCCTCATCCTGTCCAGGCGGCTGGAGCTGCGCGGATTCGTGCTGACGGATTTCCTGCACATCCAGGACGAGTTCAATGCCGCAGCCGTTGCCTGGCATCGCGCCGGCCAGCTGCGCTACCGGGAAGACGTGCACCAGGGCATCGATGCCGCGCCGCAGGCCTTCATCGGCATGCTCAAGGGCAGGAATTTCGGCAAGGTGCTGGTTCAGGTCGCCCAGGACTGACCGGCCTCGCGCAACCGGCCCATCCATGTTTTCGCTGTCACACGTTCAACCAGGAGATTGAAACCCCATGCATTGCATCATCACGGGAGCGGCACGCGGCATCGGCCGTGCCATCGCGCGCCGACTGGCGCAGGACTCCCTCACGCGCGACAAGGCGCCCGCCGCCATGTTGCTGTCCGACCAGCACGCATCCGAGCTGGAAGTGCTGGCGGAGGAACTGCGCGCCAACGGCCACCACATCACCTGCTTTGCCGGTGACATGTCCGACCCCGAGGTGCCCGCACGCATGGTCGCCGCGGCGGTCGACGCGTTCAAGACCATCGACGTGGTGATCTCGAATGCCGGCTACGCGGTCGGCAACTCGTTCATGGATTTCAAGCTCGAAGACTGGGACCGCAACTTCGCCGTGCATACGCGCGGCGCCTGGCTGCTGGCCAAGGCATCGCACCAGTACCTCAAGGCAACCCGGGGCAACATGCTGATCACCGCGTCGATCTCCGGCTCGAACGCGACGCCGGCGCTGGGCGCCTACAGCCCGAGCAAGGCCGCCACGCTGATGTTCGCCAAGCAGCTGGCGGTCGAATGGGGTCCGGACGGCATCCGCGTCAACGCCTTGTCGCCGGGCCTGGTGCATACCGATGGCAGCAACGTGGTGTTCGCCGACCCGGAGGTCAAGGCACTGCGCGCATCCAAGATTCCGCTGCGCCGGGTGGCAGATCCGCAAGACATGGCCAATGTCGTGTCCTTCATCGTGGGACCGGACGCCGCCTATGTTTCCGGCGCCGACATCGTGGTCGATGGCGGCCTCGTCAACACGCTGATGCCCAACCTGGGCATGAGCAACAACTGGAACGGAAAGGTCACCGGCTGAGGCGACCGCTCCGTTTCCCCGACCGAGTCCATTGACCGCAATGGATGCCGTGCATTCCGGGTACAGCGGTTCGGGTACCCATTCAACAACGAAGGACGACACATGCTGCAACTCTCCACTTTCGTGGCCAAGCCGCGACGCACCCTGATCCGCCTGCTGGCAGCCGGCCTCATGGGCGCCGCCCTGCCTGCCGCGGTCACCGCCGCCGCCGATGACACCGTGCTCAAGATGGGCCTGCTGACCAGTTTCGGCGGCAACCAGATCGGCGGCAAGATGGTGGTGGCGGCCGCGCAGATGGCGATCGACGACTTTGGTGGCTCGGTGCTGGGAAAGAAGATCGAGTTGCTGACCGGCGACGAGCAATACAAGCCCGACGTCGCGCTGTCCGTGGCGCGCCAGTGGATGGATGAGGAGAAACTCAATGTGATGGTGGCCAACACCATTTCGGCCTCCACCTTCGCCCTGGTCGACCTGGCCAAGAAGAACAAGATCCCGTTGCTCCTGACCGGGCCGGGCAGCGAAGACCTGACCGGCAAGTCATGCTCGGAATTCAGCAGCAACTACATCTGGAACGTGTATTCGTTGCCGCGAGCGGTCATCAACGGCATGAGTCAGGAGGGAGCCAAGACCTGGTACATCCTGACGATCGACAACGCGTACGGCAAGTCGCTGGAGAACAACGCCGCCGAATTCATCGCGGCCGCGGGCGGCAAGGTGCTGGGGGTATCGCGCTTTCCGCTGACCATGCAGGACTACTCGGCCTTCATCCTGCGTGCACAGGCGTCCAAGGCCGACGTGATCGCCCTGGGCACCACCGGTGACAACACCGTGAGCATCATCAAGCAGGCCAACGAGTTCGGCGTGCTCGCCGGTGGCCAGAAACTCGCGGCGCTGTCGATGAACATCCAGGATGTCCACGCCATCGGCCTGAACCAGGCCAAGGGCCTGCGCATGGTGTCGCCGTTCTACCATGACATGAACGACGAAACCCGCGCCTGGAACAAGCGCTTCCTCAAGTATTCGGACAACAAGATCCCGACCTTGATCGAGTCAGGCGTCTACAGCGCCGTGACGCACTACCTCACCGCGGTCAAGGCCGCTGGCACGACCGATGGCTCCGCCGTGATGGCCAAGATTCGCAGCGTGCCCGTCAACGACTTCCAGATGAAGAACGTGATGCGCCGCGACGACGGCCAGATGATGCGCCCCATGTATCTGCTCGAAGTCAAGTCGCCCGCGGAATCGAAGGAGCCGTGGGACTACTACAAGGTGGTGCGCAACGTGCCGGCCAGCGAAGCCTGGCGTCCGGCGGCGGAGAGCCAGTGCAATCTGCTCAAGAAGTAAATGGGCACGGGCGGGTGGCCTGCTGCACCCGCGGGATCCCGGCGCCTGCATGGCGCCGATCCTGCTGATCGCCACGCCGACCCCGCGCCGGAAACCGCAAGACCATGCGCCGCATCCCAGCGGCGCATTTTTTTTGGCGGGGAGATCCGTGGCGGGCGGCATTGCAGGGATGGCAGAACCAGGGGCCGCGAAGGCCCTTGGTGCCGATCTGCACGCCGTGTCGTGCCAGTCTGTGAGACGAGGCCGCCCATCGGGCGCGGCAGCGGCCCGGTGGCCGCGGTCAGCTAGCGCTTGGGACGTTTCGCCTCGGCCTCTTGCGCGGTGATGCGCGGCGAGATCACTTCATAGTCCAGGAACATGCGATCGGCGCCGACCGCATCCGAACGCGGCATGGCCGGCGTGCCCGCGCGTTCGGCAATCGCCTTGTGGATGTCGGTGATGTCGGCGGTCTCGATCTCGTACACGGCCATGTAGCGATAACCCAGCTGCTGGCGCGACAGGTCGGACATGCGAAAACGCTGGGCGGACTTGACGCCGGGTATGGCCAGCACATCGAACACATGCTGTTTCTCGTACCAGTCGTTGTAGTCGTCCTCGCGGCCTTCGGCGGCATTGGTCATCGCGATCGTCAGATATTTCTTCATGGGGTTTCCGGTGCCTGAAGCACCGCTGTGGGATGAAAACGGGTTGGTGCACCGATCCTAGATCGCCGCCGTGCGGATTGCAGGCGCCCGCGCCAAGAATCGCATGCGTGATACCCGGGCACACACCATGCCTGCCATGCCGCCAGCAGGCGCGCCGGCGGCCCGGCCAGGGACAGGACCGTCAGGCTGCAAGCGCCCGCTGCAGCGGCTCGAACACGAAGCCGCGATGGCCGTCCCGTACCGCCGACTCGCACAACTCGCGGTATTTCTGGAAACCTCCGGTGAACAAGGTGAGGCCTCGCGGCTTGCCCTCGATGTTCGCGTTGACATACCAGGTGTTGGCCTTGGACAGCAAGGTCCGTTGCGAGTACATGTGAACCAGTTCCATCCATTCGTCTTCCGCCTGCCGGGTCGGCTCGACGGCCGCCAGGCCGTTGTCGCGCATGTGCGTGATCAGGCCGGCGATCCAGTCGACGTCGTGTTCGCTCAACCGGGGAATATTGGCCAGGGCCGCAGGCCCGTTCGGCCCCGTGGTCAGGAACAGGTTCGGGAAACCCTCCATCATGTGGCCCAGGTAGGAGCGTGCGCCCCGCTTCCAGTGTTCCTTCAAGGTGCGGCCATTGCGACCGACGACATCGAATGCCAGCATCGCACCGGTCAGCGCGTCGTAGCCGGCGGCAAAGATGAGGGCATCGAGCGCGGTCTCGCCCGCCTGTGTTCGCACGCCCGTCTCGGTGATTTCGACGATCGGATCAGTGAGGCAGTCCATCAGATGGACATTGGGCTTGTTGAAGGTCTCGTAGTAGCCGGTGTCCAGGCAGGGGCGGCGGGCGAAGATCGGATAACCGCGCGGCTTGAGCTTCTCGGCGGTCTCGGGGTCCTTGACGACCTCGCTGATCTTGCCCCGCACGAAGTCCGCGACCTGGGCATTGGCCTCTTCGTTGACCAGCAGGTCGGCAAAGGTACCCAGCAGCACCAGGCCGCCCGCGTTCCAGGCGTCTTCCATGAGTTGGCGCCGCTGGGACGGCGTCACGCTGAAGAATGCACGGCTGGACTGGGGCCGCATACCGCCAATCGGACTGTTGCGGGCGATCTCGCGCATGCCCGCATAGTGGCGCTTGATTTCCTCGACATAGTCGGGCTCCAGCGGCTCGTTGCGCATCGGCATCGTGAAGCTCGGCGTGCGCTGGTAGACAAACAGTTCGCCGGCCTGCTTGCCGACCTCCTGCACGATCTGGATACCGGACGATCCGGTACCGATGACGCCGACCCGCCGGTTCTCGAAGCTGACCGGCTCATGCGGCCACCGCGCGGCGCGCAACAACTGGCCCTTGAACCGCTCGATACCCGGAATCTCCGGGTCTTTCGGAACCGACAGGGGGCCGGTGGCCATGACGCAGTACGTGGCCTCGAAGACCTCGCCACGATCGGTGGTCACCACCCACAAGGCGCGCTGCTCGTCCCAGGTCGCACCGTTGACACGGGTATTGAACTGGAAGTCCTTGCGCAGGTCCAGCCGCTTGGCGACAAACGCGAAATACTCCAGGAGCTCGGGCTGGGCGGCGAACTGCTCCGACCAGGTCCACTCCTGCTCGATCTCCGGCGAGAACGCATAACTGTAGTCCAGGCTGGGCAGGTCCACCCGCGCGCCCGGGTACCGGTTCCAGTACCAGACGCCGCCGAAATCGCCACCCATCTCGAGCCCCAGCACACGCAGGCCCATCTCACGATATTTGTAGACCGCGTACAGGCCGCCGAAACCCGCACCGACCACGACCACATCCAGGCGCCGTATCGCGCCACGGCCGGCATCACGCGCGGCGGCCGTGTCGGGGCGCGCATCCGTGCGTGGCGAATCGCCGGTGACGCGCTGTTCGCCAAGGGTCGGGTTGCTCGGAGAGGAGTTTGCGTAGGAGGGTCCGGTGTTCATGTCTGCTTCTGGTTGCCGGTACGGGCAGCCCAGCGAAAGTCGCGCTGAGCTTGTCAGCGACGGCATTGCCACAGCCCCGCAACGGCATGGGTTTGGTGAGAGGCGATGGTGCCTGCCGCTCGGTCAGGAGGCAAGAAACTGCGGTGCGACGAACACCAATATCACACACATGTTTCTTGCCGCCGGCGCGGCTGCGCGGCCGGACCAGGTCAGTCGGCGGAAAGGCGCGTGAGCAGTGGCGCCTGGGCGCCAGCGGCAACGTCCGACAACGCGATCGTAGCTGCGAGCTTGCGTGCCATGGCCTGTGCCGTGGCATCATCCGCGGCGTGCACGACGGCCAAGGGATCCCCGGCTCGCACATGGGCACCCAGGGGCAGCACCTCGCTGAACCCGACCCGGTGGTCGATGCGGTCCGCGGCCTGGCGGCGGCCGCCGCCGAGTTCGATCACCAGCAGGCCGATGTCGCGCGTGGCGACCTGGCTGACCCAGCCGTCGCGCGCAGCCGGCACCGGGCGCGACACCGGCGCCGCCGACAGGTATTGGCCGGGCCGTTCGACAAGATCCGCCGGCCCGCCCAGCGCGGCGACCATGCGCGCGAATCGCTCCAGTGCGGAACCGTCGTCCAGCACGCGATCGATGCGGGTCAGCGCGTCGTCATGGCTGCCCGCCAGTCGGCCCAGCACCAGCAGTTCGGCGCACAGCGCCGTGGTGATCTCGCGCAAGCGGGATTCGCGCCGCTGGCCGCTCAGGAACTCCAGGGCCTCCCACACTTCGAGCACGTTGCCGCAGCTGTGACCGAGCACCTGGTTCATGTCGGTGATCAGCGCCCGCGTCGGCAACCCGGCGCCGTTGGCAACCGACACCAGCGAGCGCGCCAGTTCCTGCGCCATCTCCATGGAAGCGGCAAAGGCCCCGTTGCCGGTCTTGACGTCGAGCACCAGGCCCTGCAGACCGGCCGCGAGTTTCTTCGACAGGATGCTGGCCGTGATCAGCGGGATCGACTCGACGGTGGCGGTCACGTCGCGGATGGCATACAGCCGGCGGTCCGCCGGTGCCAGGTCGGCGGTCTGGCCGACGACGGCGCAGCCGGCGCCCCGCACGGCGGCGCGCAGCATGTCGCTCGACGGCGCGGTCTGGTAGCCGGGAATGCTGTCCATCTTGTCCAGCGTGCCGCCGGTATGACCCAGGCCGCGCCCGGAGATCATCGGCACATAGGCGCCGCAGGCGGCCAGCATCGGCGCCAGCATCAGGCTGACCTTGTCGCCGACGCCGCCGGTGGAGTGCTTGTCCAGGATCGGGCCGCCGAGGTTCTCGCCGGCCCAGTCCATGGTGCTGCCGGAATGGGTCATCGCGCGGGTCAGCGCCACCGTCTCGTCGGTGTCCAGCCCGTTGAGGAATGCGGCCATCGCCAGCGCCGCGGCCTGCCCCTCGCTCCAGCTGCCGTCGACCAGGCCGGCGACAAAGGCGCCGATCTGCGATGCGTCGAGCACGCCGCCGTCGCGCTTGGTGCGGATGATTTCCTGGGCCAGCATCGTCATCGCCTCAAGGCGCGTTCAGGCCAGATGTTCGGGCCCGAAGCTGTGCGGCAACAACGCGTCGAGCGTGAAGCGCGCGCGCACCTGCTGCGGGCTCGCGATCAGGATCGGCGTATCGGGCCCGGCGAACTCGCGGATCTTCTGGCGACAGCCGCCACACGGCGTGACCAGTCCCTCGCCATGGCCGACCACCAGCACCGCCTGCACCTGCGTGCCACCGGCCAGCACCATCGCGCTCAGCGCGCCGGCTTCGGCGCAGACCCCTTGCGGGTAGGCGGCGTTCTCGACATTGCAGCCGGCATGGATGCGGCCTTGCGCGTCGAGCACCGCGGCGCCGACCTGGAACTTCGAATACGGCGCATGTGCACGCGCCATCGCCGCCGTGGCCGCAGCCAGCATCGCGTCGCGTTGCGCATCGGTGACGGGTGGCCGGGTGTCGGTCATGGGCTCAACGCTCCTTCAGGTACGGCCGGCCCAGGGCCTGAGGCGCCACGGTGCGCCCGATGAAACCGGCCAGCAGCACCACCGTCAGCAGGTACGGCAGCGCCTGGATCAGCTGCACCGGCACCAGGCCGATGATCGGCAACGGCACGCCCTGCAAGCGGATCGCCACCGCGTCGAGAAAACCGAACAGCAGGCAGGCCCAGAACGCCTTGACCGGATGCCACTTGCCGAAAATCAGCGCAGCCAGCGCCATGAAGCCACGCCCGGCCGTCATGTTGGGCACGAAGGCCGCGTTCTGCGCCAGCACCAGGTAACTCCCGGCCAGGCCGCACAACAGGCCGTTGAGCGTGAGCGCCGCATACCGCATGCGCGAGACCGACACGCCGGCGGCGTCGACCATGTGGGCGTTCTCGCCCACCGCGCGCAGCCGCAGGCCGAAGCGCGTGCGGAACATCAGCCACCACACGGCGGGCACCAGCAGCAAGGCCACATAGACCAGCGCGTTGTGGCTGAGCAGGCCCTGGCCGATGACCTGGCCCAGCACCGGGATGCCTTGCACGGCCTCGACCAGTCCCGGCATCAAGGCCTGCATGCGCACCTCGTTGCTGACCGGCGGCGTCTGGCCGCCTTGCGCGAACCAGGCAATACCCAGCACCGCCGTCATGCCCACGGCAATGATGTTGATCGCCACCCCCGACACCACCTGGTCGCCGCGGTGGCTGACGCAGGCAAAGCCGTGCAGCCAGGACAACAACACCGTGACGCCCATGGCGATCAGCAGCGCAATCGCCGTGGAGCCAAACGCGACCCCGGCGGCGCCGGCCGCAAACGCGGCGAACAACATCTTGCCCTCGAGGCCGATGTCGATGACGCCGGAGCGCTCCGACAGCAGGCCGGCCAGCGCGCAGAGAATGAGTGGCGTCGAGACGCGCAGCGTCGACGCGATCAGCGAACCGATCATGGCCTCATCCATGGGCCGCTCCCTTCTGCGCGGAGCCGCCGGCTCCCAGCATGTGCACGACCCGCGCCACCGCCGGCGCCAGCACGTAGGCCATGGCACCGGAGAACAACACGATGAAGCCCTGCAGCATCACGACCATGTCGCGGCTGAAGCCGCGCACCTCGAAGCTGACCTCGGCGCCGCCCTGGAACAGCGCGCCGAACAGGATGCTGGCCAGCACGATGCCGAACGGATGGCTGCGCCCCATCAGCGACACCGCGATGCCGGTGAAACCCGCGCCGCTGACGTATTCGAGCATCAGGCGCCCGTTGACGCCGGCGATCTCGTTCATGCCGACCATGCCGGCCAGCGCGCCCGACACACCCATGGCCATCATGATCTGGTGGTTGGGCTTGATGCCGGCATACGCCGCCGCGCGGGCGCTGGAGCCGGTCGCGCGCAGATCGTAGCCCAGCCGGGTATGCCAGAGCAGGAAATACACACCGACCGCGGCCAGCACCGCCAGGAACACGCTGGTGTTGAACGGCGAATTCGGCCACTCGATGCCGAGCCAGCCCATGAAGGTCGCCATGCTCGGCAGCTTGGCCGACTCCGCGAACGACGCGCTCTCGACCGACATGTTGCCCGGCACCTTGAGGTGATTGACCAGCAGGTACACCAGCAGGCTGCTGGCCAGGAAGTTGAACATGATGGTCGTGATCACGACGTGGCTGCCGCGGTAGGCCTGCAGGTAACCCGGTATCGCCGCCCAGACCATGCCGAACAAGGCTCCGACCAGCAGCATCAGCGGCAACATCAGCCAGGCCGGCAGCAGCGCCGACAACCACAATGCGACCAGGCCGGTGCCCAGGCCGCCGAGGATGGCCTGCCCTTCCCCGCCGATGTTGAACAGGCCCCCGTGAAACGCCACCGCCACCGCCAGGCCGGTGAACACGAAGGTGGTTGCGTAATACAGCGTGTAACTCAGGCCGCGCGTGGTGCCGAAGGCGCCGTGCACCAGCACGGTGATCACCTCCAGCGGGTCCTGCCCCACCAGCCAGACCATGACGCCGGCAAACAGCAGGGCCATCGCCAGGTTGACGATGGGCAACAGGACCAGGTCGGCCCAGCGTGGCAGCGGCTGCTGTGTCATGGGGCCCCCTTGCGCGGAGCGGCGGAATGCGACGGGTTCATGCGGCGGCGCCGGCTGGAATAGCATCGGCGGCATGCCCGCCACCGATCATCAGCATGCCCAGGGTGTTCTCGTTGCATTCGGCGATCGGCAGTTCGCCGGCGACCCGGCCCTGGTTCATGACGATGACACGATCGGACAAGGCCAGGATCTCGTCCAGTTCGCTGGACACCACCAGCACCGCACACCCGGCGTCCCGCATGGCCCGGAGCTGCCCGTAGATGAATTCGATGGCGCCGATGTCGACACCGCGGGTGGGCTGGCCCACCAGCAGGATCCGGGGCGATTGCCCGAGCTCGCGTGCCAGCACCAGCTTTTGCTGGTTGCCGCCGGAAAAGCTCGCACACGACAGCTGCGCATCGCGCGGTCGCACGTCGAACCGCTCCATCATGTCGACGGTCGCCTTGCGCATCTGCGGATGCCGCATCCAGCCGCGCTGGCAATACTGCGGCAGGCCCTGGTAGCCCAGCACGGCCGACTCCCAGGCATCGAAACTCATGACCATCGCGCGCTCATGGCGGTCTTCCGGCACATGGGCCACGCCCAGTGCGCGCGCCGTCTGCGGGTCGATCCAGTGGCCGGCCTCGAAGGTATTGCCCGCCAGCGACATCCGGCCCTGCAAGGGTGCCAGCAGGCCCGACAGGACCTCGAGCAATTCGCTCTGCCCGTTGCCGGACACACCGGCAATACCGACGATCTCGCCGGCGCGCAGTTCGATCGCCAGGTCGTGCAGGCGCACCACGTTCATCGCATCGCGCACATGGATGCCCTGCGCCTGCAGCATCACCTCGCCCGGCGGCCGGTCGCTGTCGCCGACACGGCCCATCTGCACCTTGCGCCCGACCATGGCCTCGGCCAGCCCCTCGATGGTGGCATCGGCGATCGCCACCTCCTCGACCACCTGGCCGGCACGCATCACCGTGACCCGGTCGCACAGGCGCATCACTTCCTTGAGCTTGTGCGTGATCAGCAGGATGGTCGTGCCCTGTTCGCGCAGCAACTCGAGCACGCCGAACAGCTGCTCGGTCTCCTGCGGTGTCAATACCGCCGTGGGCTCGTCCAGGATCAGCACCTTGGCGCCGCGGTACAAGGCCTTGAGGATCTCCAGCCGCTGCCGGTCGCCGACCGACAGGTCGCCGACCAGCGCGTCGAGCGCCACCTTCAGGCCGGTCGAGGCCATCAGTTCGGCCAGTCGGGTACGCACCACCGCTTCGGCCTTGTGCAGCAGCACATGGGGCTCGGCGCCCAGCATGACGTTCTCGAGCGCGGTCAGCGTGTCGACCAGCATGAAGTGCTGGTGCACCATGCCGATGCCCAGCGCGATCGCCTCATGCGCATTGCGGATCGTCGCCTCCTGGCCGAACACCTTGATGGAGCCGCTGTCGCTGGTGTAGAAGCCGTACAGCACCGACATCAGCGTGCTCTTGCCGGCGCCGTTCTCGCCCACGATGCCATGCACCGTGCCCTGCATCACGGTCAGGTTCACATCCGCGTTGGCCTGCACCGGGCCAAACCGTTTGCTGATACCCAGCATCTCGACCGCAGGTGCGTCGGACAAGGCGGTCGACCTCTGATTCAAGGAATGGGGGGAACGCAGGCCCGTCGGGGTGATGAAGATGTCGTCGCGTCCGGCAGGGGCATGCCGCGGGCAGCGGCAGCCACACCGCCACACGCGGGTACGGCGCGCGCTGCAGACGCCCGACCGGTCCGCGCGGACAAGAACTTCATGGCCTCAACGGGGAAAAGCGGCGCAGCCGCCTTTCCGGATCCCTGGCAACGGGAATGACACCGTCATTTCCGGACGGATATCAATACTTGCAGGCGTTGTCGGCCATGTAGTCGGCGACCTTGATCTTGCCGGCGATGATGTCGGCCTTGGCAGCCTCGACCTTCTTCTTCATGTCGGCCGTGACCAGTTTCTCGTTGTGCTTGTCGAGCGCGTAGCCGACGCCGTCTTCCTTCAGGCCGAGCACCGACATGCCCGGCTTGTGGTTCTTGGAGACGTTGTACACGGCCACGTCGACACGCTTGAGCATCGAGGTCAGCATGGTGCCGGGCTGCAGGTGGTTCTGGTTGCTGTCCACGCCGATGGCCAGCTTGCCGCTGTCCTTGGCGGCCTGGTAGACACCGGTGCCGGTGCCGCCGGCCGCGGCAAAGATCACGTCGGCCCCCTTGGCGAACTGGGCCTTGGCGAGTTCACCGCCACGTGCCGGGTCGTTCCAGGCCGCACCCGTGGTGCCGGTCATGTTCTGGAACACCTCGGCCTTGGGGTTGGCGTATTTGGCGCCCTGCTCGTAGCCGCATTCGAACTTGCGGATCAACGGGATGTCCATGCCGCCGACAAATCCGACCTTGCCGGTCTTGCTGGCCATGGCGGCCATCATGCCGACCAGGAAGCTGCCCTCCTGCTCCTTGAACACCACCGACTGCACGTTGGGCAGGTCGACCACCATGTCGATGATGGCGAACTTGAGCTTGGGGAATTCCTTGGCGACCTTCTCGATGGCCGAGGCCTGGCTGAAGCTCATCGCGATGATCGGGCTGGCGCCCTTCTCGGCCATGCGGCGGATCGCCTGCTCGCGCTGCGACTCGTTGGACACTTCGAATTCGAGGTAGTTCTTGCCGGTTTCCTTCTTCCAGCGCTCCATGCCGTTGTAGGCCGCCTCGTTGAAGGACTTGTCGAACTTGCCGCCCAGGTCGTACACGATGGCGGGCTCCGCCATGGCTTGAAAGCTCGCGGCCAGCGCGACGGCAAGAATCCCGAGTTGGGTCTGGAGTTTCATGGTGAAGGTCTTTCGAGGTTGAAGTTGGAATGCGGACTCATCAGCCGCGAGCCTAGGACGCCCGGTCAGGGGCGGCAATCGGGGCTTTCCCCATGCGGCATCACCGGCACACGCCGAAGGCCACATGCGTCAAACGATTGCGGGACTCGCGATGACCGCATCATAACCACCGATCTGCCCATATTGCACGGCAATGGCACTGGCCAGTCGGGCATTGTTGAGCACCAGTTCGATGTTGGTTGCCAGGCTGTCGCCGCCGGTCAGTTCCGACACCCGCGCCAGCAGGAACGGCGTGACCTCCTTGCCGCCGACCTTCTGGCGTTCGGCCTCCTGCAGCGCCTGCGCGATCGCCGCGTCCATGCGCGCGCGCGGCATCGCGAACGCCTGCGGCACCGGATTGGCCACGACCAGGCCGCCTTGCAGTCCCATTGCCCATTTGGCCTGCATGGCCTGCGCGATCTGCAGGGCACTGTCGAGCCGGTAGTCGACCATGCTGTCGCTGTCCACCGTGAAGAACGCCGGCAGCGTCCGGGTGCGATAACCGATGACCGGCACGCCATGGGTTTCCAGGTATTCCAGTGTCAGCGGCAGGTCCAGGATGGACTTGGCGCCGGCGCAGACCACGGCAACCGAGGTACGGGCCAGTTCCTGCAGGTCGGCCGACACGTCGAAACTCTGCTGTGCGCCGCGGTGCACGCCACCGATGCCGCCGGTGGCAAACACCCGGATGCCGGCCATCGCGGCCACGATCATCGTCGACGCAACCGTGGTCGCCCCCATGGCGCCGCTGGTCACGATGAACGGCAGGTCGCGCCGGCTGGCCTTGGCCACGGCCGGCCCGCCCCGTCCCAGTGCCTCGATCTGCGCCGGCGTCAGCCCGGCCTTGAGCCGTCCGTCCAGGATCGCGATGGTGGCCGGAACGGCGCCATGGGCACGGATCTCCTGTTCGACCCGCAAGGCGGTGGCCACGTTGGCCGGATACGGCATGCCGTGCGAGATGATGGTCGATTCGAGGGCGACGACCGGCCGCTGCTCGGCCAGGGCCTGCGCCACGTCGGGATGGATGTCGAGGTAGGGAGGGGTGGGCATGGGGTGTGGTTCCCGTTGAATCGTGTCGCTCAGGGCCTGTGCGCAGGTTCCGGCGCCGCGGTGCGCGTTGCCCGGTGCAACAGCTGCTGCTGCACGCTGGCCGGCGACAGGTTCGGATGGTTGGCCTGGGGTACGGCCAGTGTCAAGGCTGCACAGGCAGCGGCAAACGCGACGGCATCGCGCAAGGGCGCGCCGTCCAGGCAGGCATGCATCAGTCCGGCCATGACGGCGTCGCCGGCGCCCGTCGCATGGACCTCGGCCACCGGCAACGCGGGCTGCCAGCCGCTCGCGCCCGTGTGATCACACCAGTACAGGCCCCGCGCGCCCAGGCTCAGCACCACCTGGCGCAGGCCGCGCCCGAGCAGCGCGCCAGCCGCGGCCACCACGTCGGCGTCGCTGTCGACGGCCTGGCCGGTCAGCGCCCCGGCCTCGAGCCGGTTCGCCTTGAGCGTATGGATCTGCCCCAGCCAGGGCAGCAGCCGGCGGCACTTGAATGCCGACACCGGCTCGGCGAACACGGGCGTGTCGCCGGCCTGGGAGATGGCCCAGGCCAGGCTGGCCTCGGGCAGGTTGCCATCGATCAGCGCCGCATCGGCATGGCGCAGCAGATCGGCGCTGGCGCTCAGCCGCTCGGGGGTGAGCTGCTCCAGGATGGCCATGTCGTTGAGCGCCAGCGCCATGTCGCCATCCGGGCCATGCAGTGACAGATACGTGGACGTGGACTGCCCCGGCAGCACCGGGCACAGTTGCACATCCACGCCGGCGCGCCGGGTACTCTCGAGCAGGGTGCGGCCGTACAGGTCGTCGCCGACGGCGCTGATCAGGCGGACGTCGCGGCCCAGCCGGGCCAGGTTCTCCGCCACGTTGCGCGCCACGCCGCCGGGCGCGCAGCGCACCTGCCCGGGCGTGGAGTCCTGGGCCACCAGCGGATGGGTCGTGGTGCCGGTGATGTCCATGTTGGCCGCACCGATGGCGAGCACGAATCGCGGCTGGGCCAGCACGTAGCCGCGGCCGACGATGTAGCCCTTGCGCGTGAGCTGCATCACGTGGCCGGCCACGGCCGCGCGGCTGATGCCGAGCCGATCGGCCAGCGTCTGCTGCGCGATCAGCGGGTCGGCGCGCAGCAGGGCCAGGATTTGTTGTTCACGCGCCGTCATGCAAACAAGTGTTGGCAAATCAAAATAAGGTTTGATTCTAGTGACGCCACATTGGGCATGGCGACGAATTGAAGACAATCACCCCATGACCTCACCCTGCAACTGGTACCCGGCCCTGCCTGCACAGCGGGTGTCGGCCACCGGCGCGGTCATCGCCGTGCAGCTGCGTGGGCAGGATCTGGCCGTGTGGCGCGGCGCCTCCGGAACGATCCAGGCCTGGGAAGACCGCTGCCCGCACCGCGGTGTCGCGCTGAGCCTGGGCCGGGTGCTGGGTGACCGGCTGGCCTGTGCCTACCATGGCTGGGAATATGCCGAGGGCAGCGGCCGGTGTGTCGCCATTCCGGCGATGCCGCAGCAACCGGTTCCGGGCAAGGTCTGCGTCAAGACCTATGCCGCCGTGGAGCGCCAGGGCATGGTCTGGGTGGCGCTGGACAGCGACGCCGCCGCGCCTGCGGATGATCCGCCCGGTGTGGCGCCCCCCCGGTTCCTGCGCTCGATGGCCGTGGCGGCAGCGTCGGCCACGGTCGACGCCGCGCTGGCGGCACTGGAGTTCGCGCCGGCCGGTCCGTGCCGGTGGCGCGGCCACTGGGCCGGCCATACGCTGCATCTGTGGGTCCTCGACGCCGCCGCCGACACGTGTGTGCTACACGTGGCGAGCGAGGCGGCACCATCGGACGCCGCGGTGGCCACGTTGTTCAACGCGCTGCGCCTGCTGCGCGCGCGGATCGAACACCCACGGAGCTGACCCCATGCCGTTCTGCACCACCGACCCCAACCTGCGCAACGACTGGCTGACCGTCGGCTCCGCGGCGCAACTGCGGGGCACCGATTCCGAGCACCCCGTGACGACGCGGCTGCTGGGCAATGACCTGCTGCTGTGGCAGGACGCCGACGGCGCGCCGCACTGCAGCGCCGACGGCAGCGCCATGCCGATCCGGCAGTGTTACGGCTACCTCTGGGTCCTGGCCGGCGATGGCACCGCGCCCGCCTTGTTCGACCTGCCCGAATACGCACAACCGGGCCGTCGCATCGTCGACTGCGGCGGCATCGGCGTGGCCACTTCCGGCCTGCGGGTGGTGGAGAACTTCCTGGACATCGGCCATTTCCCGTATGTGCACACCGGCACGCTGGGCAAGGTGCCGCATACCGAGGTGGCGCCGTACCGCGCGCAGGTCGACCCGGCCACCGGCGAGATCTGGGCCACCGACTGCCACTTCTTCCAGCCCCGCGCGTCGGCATCGGCCGCGGACGGCATCGACGCCCAGTACCAGTACCGGGTGATGCAGCCTTTCACGGCGGCGCTGTACAAGTCCTGTCCCAACCGCGACGGCGAGCGGGACGTGATCTGCCTGTTCGTGCAGCCGCTGGACGAGGAACAGGTGATCGCCCACGTGCTGCTCGTCTATTTCGAGGACGTGTTGTCCGACGCGGACATGATCGCGTTCCAGCACATGATCTTCGGCCAGGACAAGCCCATTCTCGAGAGTCACCGTCCGCGCCGGCTGCCGCTGAGCGGGCCGCTGGAGGCCCACATGCGCTGCGACCTGACGGCGGCGACCTACCGGCGCTGGTTGCGCCAGCGCGATGTGCGCTTCGGCGTGCACGCCCCGACCGCCGCATGATCCGCCTGTACGACTACGAACTCTCGGGCAACTGCTACAAGTTGCGGTTGCTGATGCATTGGCTGGGCCTGCCCTTCGAACGTGTCCCGGTCGACTTCCATCCCGGTCGTGCGCACAAGTCGGACGCATTCGTGCAGAACGTCAACCCGCTGGGCCAGTTGCCGGTGCTCGACGACGACGGCTTCGTGCTGCGCGACGCGCAGGCCGGCCTGGTGTACCTGGCGAGCCGCTACGACACGCCGGGCGGACACTGGTACCCCGACGACGCGCAGGCCCGCGGCCGCATCCAGCTGTGGCTGTCCACGGCCGACGATCTCACGCGCAGCATCTCCGCCGTCCGGCTGCACCACAGCTTCGGCCTGCCGGCGGACATCGCGCGTTGCGAACAACAAGGCCACACGGCGCTGCGCCTGCTCGACGATACGCTGGCCGAGCACCACTACCGCGGCCAGTCCTGGCTGGCCGGACGCGAACCCAGCATCGCCGACATCGCGTGTTTTCCGTATGCCGCGCTGGCTGGCGAGGCGCGGCTCGACCTGCGCTGTTATCCCGCGCTGCAGGCATGGATCCACGCCATGCGCCATCGACCCGGCTTCATCGCGATGCCGGGCATCATCGATCCGGCGCTGTAAGGCTGCGGTGGCCGTGGTGCGCACTACACTGTCCGCTCCCTGAACCACGAAGGACTTGCAGTCATGAAATTGCTGATCACCGGCGGCGGCGGATTTGTCGGCGCGCGCCTGGCCCGCACCCTGCTCGCACGCGGCACGCTCGCCGGCCAGACCATCAAGACCCTGGTGTTGACGGACCAGGTCGCGTCCCCCGCCGACCTCGTCGCCGACGCGCGCGTGCAGGACCGCACCGGACCGCTGCTGTCGCAATGCGAGGCGCTCAAGACGGAAACCTTCGACGGTGTGTTCCACCTGGCCTCGGCGGTGTCCGGCGAATGCGAACTCGACTTCGAACTCGGCATGCGCTCGAACCTGGACAGCACACGCGCCTTGCTCGACGCATTGCGCGCCTGCGGCCAGGCCAGCGGCAAGCCGACCCGTTTCGTGTTCTCCAGTTCGGTCGCGGTGTTCGGCCCCGACGCGGCCATCCCGATGCCGTCGCCGGTCGCCGACGACACCTTGCCGGCGCCGCAGTCCTCGTACGGCATCCAGAAGCTGATCTGCGAACACCTGGTCTCGGACTACACGCGCAAGGGCTTCATCGACGGCCGCGCGGCGCGGCTGATGACCGTCTCGGTGCGCCCGGGCCGGCCCAATGGCGCCGCCTCGTCGTTCTTCTCCGGCATCATCCGCGAGCCCTTGGCCGGCGTCGAAGCCATCTGCCCGGTCGACGCCAGCGTGTCGCATCCGCTGGCCTCGCCCGGCAAGACGGTCGAAGGCCTGATCAAGGTGTTCGAGGCCAGCCGCGAAGACTTCCTCGGCCGGCTCGG
>JACKLK010000015.1 GCA_024236015.1 Rhodoferax sp. | reverse complement strand
GACAAGAAATAGGCCGGGTGCGCGGACCATGAAGCGCTTGCAGCACGGTGTGGTGATCGTCGGCGGCGGCATCGCGGGATGCACGCTGGCGATCCTGCTCGCCGGTCGCGGCGTCGCGGTGACCGTCGTCGAGCGCCAGCGGCAATGGCAGTTCCATGGCTCGGGCATCTTCGTCTACAGCAACGGCCTGGCCGCATTGCAGTCCATCGGCGTGTTGCCGGCGATCCTGGACAGCGGATTTGCCATCGCGCGCGGGCGCAACGTCTATTACGACCAGCGGGGCGAACCCATCACCGAGACCTTCTACCCGCATGCGCCCGGTACCGCGCTGCCCCCGATCCTGGGCATCCGGCGCGCCGAGTTGCACCGCATCCTGCTCGAACGCATGCAGGCGCTGCAGGTGCGGGTGCGGCTGGACTGCACGGTGGCGACGCTCGACGATCCGGCGGGCGGCGACGCGGTGCGATTGCAGCTCGCCGACGGCACGGCGCTGCAGGCCAGCCTGGTCATCGGCGCCGACGGTGTGCGTTCGCAGCTGCGCAGCATGTTGTTCGGCGCGGTGGAGCCGGTCGATACCGGGTTCGGCGTGTGGCGCAGCATCCACCGCAGGCCGGCGCATCTGGTCGACAAGATCATGATGATGGGCGTGGGCAAGCGCCTGGGCATCATGCCGATCAGCGACGAGCAGCTGTACGTCTACGCGACGACGAACGAGCCCGGCCATCCGTTCTACGAACCCGCCACGCTGCACCGGACCATGCGCGAGAAGTTCGCCGAGTTCGAAGGCCCCGCACGCGCGTTCCTGGACGATCTGCGCGAGCCGACCCAGGCCTTTTATACGGCAGTGGAGGAAGTGCGCCTGCCCCTGCCCTGGAGCCGCGGCCGTGTCGGCCTGATCGGCGATGCGGCCCATGCGTCGACACCCTTCATGGGCCAGGGAGGTGCGATGGCAATGGAAGACAGCATCGTGCTGGCCGACATGCTGGCACGCGGCGACGATGTCGCGCAGACCTTGAGCGCGTTCGACGTGCGGCGCCAGCCCAAGTGCGCCTTCGTGCAGGAGGCGTCGCGCCGCGTGGGCGAGGCCGGTGGAACGGAGAGCGCCAGCAGCTGCGTGGCGCGCAACGAGCGCATGCGTGCGCATGCGCAGTCGGATGTCGACACCTTTTATCGGAGACTGTATGCGTTTGATGATGTTGCCGCGGCCTGACAAGGCCATCGCCGCGCTCGCCCTTGGCCTGCTGGCGGTGCTTCCGCCGGCGTTGGCCCAGACGGGCGCCCTGGCGTCGCCGACCGAGAAATACCTGGCGCAGGAGCGTTTCTCGCTGGTCGCGCCGTTTCCTCCGGGCGGTCCGATCGACAGCCTGGCGCGGATCATGGCGGACGGCCTGAGCAAGAAATACGGCCAGCCGGCCGTGGTCGAGAACCTGCCCGGTGCGGCCGGCAACATCGGCATCGGCAAGGTCAAACGCGCCAAGGGCGACGGCCGGACCCTGCTCGTCGTGCCGGCGGGCAACCTGACGATCAATCCGACGCTGATGCCGGATTTCCCGTTCAATATCGAACGCGACTTCGTGCCGATCACGATGCTGGCCAAGGCGCCGAACGTGCTGGTCGCGCACCCGTCGACCGGCTTCAAGACGGCCCGGGACCTGATCGCCGCGGCCAGGGCCAAGCCCGATACCCTGTCGTTCGCATCGCCGGGCGTGGGCAGCGGCCTGCATCTGGCCGGCGAGTTGTTCAAGCACCAGGCGCAGGTGGAGATCCTGCACGTGCCGTACAAGGGTTCTGGCCAGGCGCTCAACGACGTGCTGGGGGGCACGGTGCCGCTGATGTTCAGCAACCTGCCGGTCATGTTGTCGTCCATCCGCACCGGCAAGCTGGTGGCGCTGGGCATCACCGATGTCAACCGCAGCGCCGTTGCGCCCGAGATTCCGACGCTGGCCGAGCAAGGCGTGGCCGACGTGGTCGTCACGTCCTGGTACGGGCTGCTGGCGCCGGCGGGAACGCCGCCCGAGGTGGCCGAGCAACTGGCCAGGGATGCGCGCGAGATCCTGAACCAGCCCGCGGTGCGCGAGTCGCTGAACCAGCAGGGGTTGAGCGAGTCCACCATGACGCCGGCCGCGTTCGGTGCCTACATCCGCAACGAGACGAACACCTGGGCCGGCGTCATCAAGGCGCGCAGGATCGTCGCGCAATAAGGCCAGGGGAAACTGCCATGACCGCCACCACCACCCCCACCGACGCGCCGACGATGCTGCTGACCATCGTGATGAAGCACCATGCGGGCTTGACGCTCGAGGACGTGCAGTCGCGCATGAAGGCCAGCGACTGGTGGGAACGTTTTCCGCCCGAGGGGGCGCGTATCGTGTCCTGGACCGTGGCCATGGGCCTGGGCCAGATCGTCACGCTGGAGTTGCCGCCCCACCTGCTGCCGATCGTCAACCTGGAACTGGAGCGCTCCGCCTGGGGCGTCTTCAAGACCGAGTGTTATCCGAGTTATGACTTCGTCCCCGTGCGCGAGCGCATTCGCGAGCGGGTTCGCAACGGGGGCCAATGAGGCCGTGCCTGGACCCCTGTTTCCATTTGTTTTCAAGGAGGTATTTCCATGATTCCCATCGCCGCTGTCTCCGCACCCGTCATCGCCAGCTACCTGGAGCCGCACCAGGCCCGTACCCGCAAGCCCACGGCCTACGAGGACCTGCTGGGCGACTCGATCGAACGCGCCTATGCGGCCGGCCACCATGAGATCGACGACCTGCTCGCCTATCTGAACAAGGCCGGTCCGCTGGGCCCGGACGGGCAAGCCTGGACCCCCGAAACCTTCCAGGCGGAAATGGCCCGCCTGGGCGCCTGACGCATACCCGAGAGGAGAACCCCATCATGACCGCCAACAGCCCCACCGAAGTCGACGCCTTGCTGGCCCGAGGCCTGCGCGACCTCTGGTACCCCATCTGCCCCTCGTCCTTCGTCAAGGACACGCCGATCTCGCTGCGCCGCCTGGGTTACAAGATCGCCGTCTGGCGCGACCGCGCAGGCGCCGTGCATGCGCTGGAAGACCACTGCCCGCACCGCGGTGCGCCGCTGTCCATGGGCGTGAACCTGGGCGACCGGCTCGCCTGCCCCTACCACGGTGTCGAGGTGCGTTGCGACGGCCGCGTCACCAAGGTGCCGGCCAGCCCGGGCTGCACGCTCGAGGGCAGCCTGGCCGCGCGCAGCTTCCATGTGCGGGAGGCCCACGGCGCGGTGTTCCTGTACAACGCCACCGACCCGCACCTGGCCGAGCCGCCGCCGCTGCGTCTGCCCGAGGAGATGACCAGCCCCGAGTGGTCCGGCTTCCTGTGCTACACGGAGTGGGGCGCGGACTACCGCTACGTCGAGGACAACGTCATCGACCCGATGCACGGCACCTTCGTGCACAAGCAGTCGCACTCCATGAGCGAGGGCGACATCAGCGCCAAGTTCCAGCTGCGCCGCACCGACAACGGCTTCATGTTCGAGAAGGCCGGCCAGCGCAACGTCAACTTCGACTGGACCGAGTGGTGCGACACCGACCTGCACTGGATGCGGCTGGAGATCCCGTATCCGAAGACCGGCGGCCCGGGCGGCCCGTTCACCATCATCGGCAGCTACACGCCGATCGTCGAGAACGTCTCGGCGGTGTTCCACTGGCGGCTGCGCAAGCTCAGCGGCTGGCAGCGCGACACCTGGCGCTTCCTGTACAAGAACCGGCTCGAGGCGCGGCACTGGACCGTGCTCGAGCAGGACCGGGTCATGCTCGAGGCGATGGAGCCCGACGCGAACCGGCGCGAGCACCTGTACGAGCACGACGTCGGTCTGTCGCGGCTGCGCCGGCACAAGCAGAGCCTGGCGCAGAAGCAAATCGCGGCTGCGCAACAGGCGGCCGACGCCAAGGCTGCTGCGCCGGCCGCCACGGCCAAGGCCTGAGGCCGTGCCATGAGTGCCGTGCACAGGATCGTCGCACCGGCCGTGCCCGACCTGCCCAGCGCCAGCTGGAGCAACGGC
Organism: Rhodoferax sp.; assembly: GCA_024236015.1. Lineage (GTDB taxonomy): Bacteria > Pseudomonadota > Gammaproteobacteria > Burkholderiales > Burkholderiaceae_C > CAISIP01. The sequence goes on along the minus strand of JACKLK010000015.1, from coordinate 74,492 downwards.
TGGCGCATCGGCGACGAGGTCGTGCTCTCGGGCATGACGGCGCATCCGGCCAGCCGCGATGCGGCTGCCGCCGGCCAGCCGCTGGACACCTACGAACAGACGCTGCGCGTGCTGGGCAAGATCGCGGCCCTGGTCGAGGCCGCCGGCGGCCACCGGCACAACATCACCAAGACCGTGGTCTACGTGACCGACATCGCCGACAAGGACGCGGTGGGCCGGGCAAGGCGCGAGTTCTTCGGCGACGTGTATCCGTGTTCGACGCTGGTGGCCGTGCCGGCGCTGGTGTTTCCGGAATTGACGGTCGAGATCGACGCCTGGGCACGCCTGGACGTCGACCTGCGCGCCGCCACGCCGATGCCGCTGGGCTGACGCGACGCACCACGGGCAAGCAGCAAGAAGCAAGAGAAGGACTGCCATGGACATGGGAATCGCCGGGCGCAAGGCCCTGGTATGCGGCGCCAGCGCCGGCCTGGGGCTGGCCTGCGCCACCGCGCTGGCCCGCGAAGGGGTCGAGGTGGTGATCGTCGCGCGCACCGAAGCACCGTTGCAGGAGGCGGCAACCCGATTGGCGGGCCTGTCGACGGCGCCGGTGCATGCGGTGGCCGCCGACGTCACGCAGGAGGCCGGGCGTGCGCGCATCCTGGCCGCACATCCGAGCTTCGACATCCTGGTGACGAATGCCGGCGGCCCGCCGCCGGGCGACTTCCGCCAGTGGGAGCGCGAGCAATGGGTGGCGGCGCTCGACGCCAACATGCTGGCGCCGATCGCGCTGATCCGCGCGCTGGTCGACGGCATGATGGAGCGCGGCTTCGGGCGCATCGTCAACATCACGTCCAGCGCGGTCAAGGCGCCGGTCGACGGCCTGGGCCTGTCCACCGGCGCGCGCAGCGGCCTGACCGGTTTTGTCGCCGGCCTGGCGCGCAGCACGGTCGCGCGGGGTGTCACGATCAACAACCTGCTGCCGGGCACCTTCGACACCGCGCGGCTGGCCGGCAACTTCGCGGCCCAGGCCCGACGCGAGGGGCGCGATGCCGACGACGTGCGTGCGGCGCGTATCGCCAAGCATCCGGCGCGGCGCCTGGGCCAGCCCGAGGAATTCGGCGCCGCCTGCACCTTCCTGTGCAGCGCGCATGCCGGCTACATCAATGGCCAGAACCTGCTGCTCGACGGCGGGTCGTTTGGCGGCGTTTTCTGATCGGCACCCCTGGCGCACGACCGGGACCCGACACCACAACGGAGACAAGGCATCCATGAGCCATTTGCACATCGGTATCGTCGGTGGCGGTGTCGGCGGGATGGCAGCGGCCATCGCCCTGCGCCGCCGTGGCCACCGGGTCACGGTATATGAGCAGGCGGGCCAGTTTGCCCGCGTGGGGGCCGACATCAACCTGACGCCGAACGCGGTGCGGGCACTGGACGGGCTGGGCGCGGACGTCGGTGCGGCGGTACGCCAGCGCGGCGCACGCCCGACCTTTCGCATCAGCCGCGACTGGGACACCGGCAAGGAAACCTCGCGCCTGGGCATGTCGGATGTGGCCGAGAAGGAATACGGCGCGCCACAGATCACCATTCATCGGGCCGATGTGCTGGCTGCGCTGACCAGCGGCTTCGACGCGGCGCAGGTCCGGTTCGGCCAGCGGCTCACCACGTTGCGCGACACCGACGCCGGGGTTGAACTGCAATTCGAGGATGGTGGCACCGACACGGTGGACGTGGCCATCGGCGCCGACGGCATCCACTCGCGGGTGCGCACGGCGCTGTTCGGCGACGAGAGCCCGCGTTTCACCGGTGTCGTGTCGTTCCGTTCCGTGGTGCCGACCGACAAGGTCCGGGACGTGCCCGAGATCGAGGCCTTCACGAAATGGTGGGGCCCGAACCCGCAAAGCCAGATCGTGACCTTTCCGCTCAACCAGGGCCGCGACACTTTCGTGTTCGCGACCACCGGCCAGGCGTCCTGGCACGAGGAGTCCTGGACCAGCCCGGGCGATGTGCACGAGCTGCGCAGCTTCTACCGCGACTTCCATCCCGATGCGCGCAAGCTGCTCGATGCCTGCACCGAGACGCTCAAGAGTGCGCTGTACGAGCGCGACCCGCTGCCGCAGTGGTCGCGCGGCCATGTCACCTTGCTCGGCGACGCCTGCCACCCGATGTTGCCGTTCATGGCGCAAGGTGCCTGCCAGGCGATCGAGGATGCGGTGGTGCTGGGACGTTGCCTGGAGCCGGTCACGGACCGGGCCCAGGCGGCCGCCGCGCTGCAGACCTATGCCCGGGCGCGCCAGGAGCGCACCGCGAAGATCCAGATCGGTTCGCGCGGCAACCAGTGGATGAAGACCCAGGGCAATGCCGGCTGGGTCTACGGCTACGACGCCTGGACCGTGGCCTTGCCGGCCGACTGATCGAACCCGACCCGACCGCCGCGGACGCCCCATTTCCCCCACCACCGGAGAACCTTCCATGATCCGATCGAACCGTCGCCGCTTCGCGCTGCGTTCCGTGTTGACCCTGCTCGCGGGCGCCATGCCGCTGCTGGCCGCCGCACAGGCCTTTCCGTCGCGCACCGTGACCATCGTCGTGCCGTTCCCGGCCGGCGCCGGCCCGGACCTGACGGCCCGTATCCTGGCCGAGAAACTTGCGCCGCGCCTGGGCCAGGCCGTCGTGGTGGAGAACAAGCCCGGCGCCGGTGCCTTGCTCGGCGCCGCAGCCGTGGCCAAGGCCGCGCCCGACGGGCACACGGTGCTGCTCACGCCCAACACCATGGTGATCTCGCCCCATGTGTTGTCGCCCGGCGCGGCCGGCGGCGTCGACGTGCACAAGGACCTGGTGCCGGTGATCGCGCCGGCCACGACGCCCCTGGTGCTGGTGGCCAACCCGCAGCTGGGCGTGAAGAACCTGAAGGAATTGTCCGATGCCGCGCGCAAGACGCCCGGCATCGCTTATGGCAGCCCGGGCAATGGCTCGCCGATGCACTTTGCCGGCGAGATGCTGAAGAAGTCGGGGCAGCTCGACCTGCTGCATGTACCGTACCGCGGCGTCGCGCCGTCGATCACGGCCACGCTCGGCGGCGAGGTCAAGCTGCTGTTCACCGGCCTGGGTGGTGCGATCCAGCACATCAAGGCGGGCAAGCTGGTGCCGCTGGCGCTGACGGAGAAGGCACGCTCGAAGCTGATGCCCGACATTCCCACCGCGACGGAACAAGGCGTCGCGGGTGTCGAGGTCAATGCCTGGTACGGCATGTTCGCACCGGCCGGAACGCCGGTGCCGGCGATCGCGCGAATGAACCAGGAGGTCAACGCGGTGCTCCAGCTGGCCGACGTGCAGGCCAAGCTCAACGCCGCCGGTGTCGAGGTGCTGGGCGGCACGCCGCAGGTGCTGGCCGACTTCATGAAGAACGACAACCAGCGTTATGGCGGCCTGGCCAAGGAACTGAACATCAAGGCCGACTGAGCCCATGCCGGCCGCGCACCAACGGCGCCCGAACTTCCTGCTGTTCGTCACCGACCAGCACCGGGCCGACCACCTGGGTTGTTACGGCAACGCCGACGTGCGCACGCCGCAGATCGACGCATTGGCCGCGGCTGGTTGCCGCTTCGACGACTTTCACGTCGCCACGCCGATCTGCCAGCCCAACCGGGCCTCGCTGATGACCGGCAGGCTGCCCAGTGCGCACGGCCTGCGGATGAACGGGCGCGAGTTGTCGCTGGGCGAACGCAGCTTTGTCCAGACCCTGCGCGAAGCGGGTTGGCGCACGGCGCTGGTGGGCAAGTCGCATCTGCAGAACATCACGACCGCACCCACGGCCTGGCCGGCCGCGGGACAACGCTTGCCGCACGAGGCGATCACACCGTATCCCGGCCGTTACGGCCAGGAGGTCTGGAAGCGTTGGGAAGACGATCCGGCGTTCGAACTGGACCTGCCGTATTACGGCTTCGAGCAGGTGGTGCTGACCATCGGCCATGGCGACCAGCAACACGGCCACTGGCGGCGCTGGTTGCGTGCGCAGGTGGCCGATGCCGAGCGCCTGATCGGCCCGCAAAACGCGATTCCCACGCCGGGTCTGCACCTGGGCCGGCTCGGCCAGGCCTGGCGCACCCGCTTGCCGGAGGAACTGCATCCGACGCGATACATCGCCGAGCAGACCTGCGACATGCTGGCGCGTCTTGCGCAGCGCGACGGCGCGCCGTTTTTCCTGCAGTGTTCGTTCCCGGACCCGCACCATCCGTTCACGCCGCCCGGCCGGTACTGGGACATGTTCCGGCCCGACGACGTGTCGCTGCCCGCGACCTTCGGTGCCGAATTGGTCGACCCGCCGCCCGCACTGGCCTACCTGCGCGAGCAGCGCAGGTCCGACCCGGACTTCCGGCCGGCCTTCGGCAGTTTCGCCTGCAGCGAACAGGAGGCCCGCGAGGCGATCGCACTGAACCACGGCAACCTGGCCTTCATCGACGACGGCATCGGCCGCGTGCTCGCGCAGTTGCAGGCGCTGGGGCTGGACGACAACACCGTGGTCATGTTCACCAGCGACCACGGCGACCTGCTGGGCGACCGCGGGCTGATGTTCAAGGGTGGCCTGCATTACCCGGCGCTCACCCGTGTACCGTTCATCTGGCGCGACCCGGTTGCCGCGCCGGCCGGGCGCACGTCGGCGGCGCTGGCACAGACCATCGACATCGCCCCGACCGTGCTGGCGCGCGCCGGCCTGGCCCCGTCCAACGGCATGCAGGGCCTGTCGCTGCTGCCGGTGCTGGCCGGCGACACGTCCGGGGTGCGCCAGCGCCTGCTGATCGAGGAAGAAAGCCAACGCAGCGATTTCGGCATGGACCGGCGCCTGCGCATGCGCACCCTGCGCGACGGGCAATACCGCCTGACCCTGTACGACGGCCAGGACTGGGGCGAACTGGTCGACCTGCGGCAGGACCCGCTGGAGTTGCGCAACCTGTGGAACGACGCGGCCGCGCGCTCGCTGCGCGGCGCGTTGGCGGAGCAGCTGGCGCGGGAGATGCTGGCCGCGGCGGACACCAGCCCGTATCCGGGTGCGGCCGCCTGAGGGTGGCGGCTTGCACGACCCCGGGCGGGCCGCCTACACTGGTCCGATGACCCGCAACACCCGCACGATCCCCGCCAATGTCAGCCCCGAGGCCGCGGCCTTGCTCGAGCGGGCTTATGCCATCGACAGCGACGCGACCTCGCGTGCGTTGTATCGCGACTGGGCCGAGACGTACGACGCGACCATGCTCGACGGCCTGCGGTACCGGTCGCCCGCGCTCGTGGCGGCCTTGCTGGGCGAACACCTGCCGGATCGCACGGCGCAGGTGCTCGACGTCGGCTGCGGCACGGGGCTCGCGGGCCAGTCGCTGGCGGAACTGGGATTCGAGCTCATCGACGGCATGGACATCTCACCGGAGATGATGCAGGTGGCGGCGCGGCGCGGCGTGTACCGGCACTTCATTGCGGCCGACCTGAACCAGTCGCTGGACATGCCCGATGCGCATTACGACGGCGCAACCTGCAGCGGCACGTTCACGCACGGCCATGTCGATGCGCGTTGCCTCGACGAGTTGTTCCGCATCCTGCGACCGGGTGCGCCGTTTGCGTTCACCGTCAAGCGCGAAGTCTGGGAGCCGCTCGGCTTCAAGGACGCGTTGCAACGCCTGGTGGCCGAGGGCCGCATCACCGAGTCCGCATTCCGGCTCGACCGGCATTACGACAGTTCCGAGCAGCCCGACGGGGTTTTCTGCGTCTATCGGCGCACCTGACGGCGCCCTCGCGCGCAGCGGGGCATCGCCGGGCCGGCCGCGGATCGATCCGGACCCGCTGCGCGTTTGTTAAGCTCGCAGGTTGATCGATCAACCCGCGCGTCGCCGAGGCGCGCCAGAACAAGAGACATGACCACTTCCACCGAGCCGGACGCGTCCGGCGCCCCGGTTCGTCGCTTCACCGACCCCGACTACCAACCGCAGGCAGACACGCTGGGCGAACTGCGCGATCGCATCGATGCGCTCGACGCGCAGATCGTCGCCTTGCTGGCCGAGCGTGCCTTGTGTGTGCGCGACGCCACCCGCTTCAAGCTCGACGCATACCAGGTCTCGGCCCCCGCGCGACAGGCACAGGTGTTCGCCAAGGTGCGCGCACTCGCGCAGCCGCATGAAGACCGGTTCCCGGGCCTGGCCGACATCGTCGAGTCGACCTACCGGACCTTGGTGGCTGGCTTCATCGCCGGCGAAGACCGCTTTTTCCACGCAACCGAAAGGATTCCTTCCTGATGAACACCCTGACCCGCAAACCCCTGGCCACCTTGCTCAAGGCGGTGGCCATCGTGTCCGTGGCGCTGGCCGGCGCCACCGCTACGGCACAGTCCGACTGGCCGAACAAGCCGATCCGCATCGTCGTGCCGTATGGCGCGGGTTCGTCGCCCGACGTCATCGCCCGCCTGATGGGTGACAAGCTCGGCGCCAAGCTGGGCCAACCCGTCATCGTCGAGAATCGTGCCGGCGCCGGCGGCAACACGGGTACCGGTGCCGTGGCCAAGGCCGCTGGCGACGGTTACACCTATGTCATCAGCACGAACGGCCCGTTGGTCTACAACACGGTGCTGTATCCCAACCTCAACTACGACCCGTTCAAGGAACTGCGCCCGGTCGTGCTGGCCGGCGGCCAGCCCAACGTGTGTGCGGTGCGCGCCGATTCCGGCATCCAATCGATCAAGGACCTGGTCGCGGCGATGAAGAAGGAGCCTGGCAAGTTCAATTTCGCCTCCACCGGTGTCGGCAGCCTGTCGCAACTGGGCGTGGAACTGCTCAAGGTCAAGACCGACACCTTTGCGGTGCACATCCCGTACGCATCCTCGCCGCTGGCCGTGCTGGCCGTGTTGCAGGGTGACGTGCAGTTTGCCTGTGTGCCCGGCGTGGCGGTGATGCCGCACGTGAAAAGCGGCAAGCTGCGCGCCCTGGCCGTGTCCACGGCCAAGCGCAACAGCATGATGCCCGAGGTCCCGACGATGAAGGAAGGTGGCCTGCCCGAGATCGAAAACCTGGCCTGGATGGCGCTGATGACGCCGAGCGGCACGCCCGACGCCATCGTGCAACGCATGAACCAGGAAATCAACACCATCCTGCAGATGCCCGACGTGAAGGAGAAGCTCAACTCCTATTTCATGGAGCCCATTGGCGGTTCGCCACAGGACCTGGCCGCCTTCATGCAGACCGAACTGCGCGTGATGACACCGGTGATCAAGCGCACCGGCGTGAAGGTCGACTGAGGCGCACGCAGGAACGGGGCGGCTGGGCGCTGCACGGCCCGGCAAAGACCGGCTCAGCGGATCCGGGCCAGGGTCAGTCCGTCGCTGAACGGCAACATCGACACGTCGACGCGCGGGTCGTGGTGCAGCTTGGTGTTGAGTGCCTGCAGCGCCAGCGTGTCGGCATCGCCGGGTGCGGCCGGTTCGGCGACGGCACCGCTCCACAAGGTGTTGTCGATGGCGATCAGGCCGCCGCTGCGCACCAGCTTCAGGCAGCGCTCGTAATAGGCGTCGTAGCCGGTCTTGTCGGCGTCGATGAAGGCGAAGTCGTAACGACCCGCCTCGCCGGCGGCCAGCCGGGCGTCGAGCGTGTCCTGTGCGGGCGCCAACTGCAGGTCGATCTTGTGCGCCACGCCGGCCTGGTCCCAGAACGGCTTGCCGACGCGGGTATAGGCGTCGCTGATGTCGCAGGCCAGCACCGTGCCGTCGTCGGGCAACGCCAGCGCCACGCTCAAGGCGCTGTAGCCGGTGAACACGCCGATCTCGATGGTGTGGCGCGCGCCCAGCAGGCGCACCAGCATGGCCATGAACTGGCCCTGTTCGGGCGCGATCTGCATGCCGGCGTGTGCATGGGTGCGGGTCGCCTCGCGCAACGCGGCCTGTGCCGGATGTTCGCGCAGGGAATGGTCCAGCAGATACTGGTACAGCCTGTCGGTGACCTGGAGTACGCGGTGGGCCATGGGTGGGGTGTTTCCTGCGCGTGTGTCGTCAGTCCAGCGGCCGTGTCAGGTAGACACCTTCACGACCGACGATGGCCACGCGCGCCGGCATGAAGATGGTGCAGTCGTCGCACGGTGCGCGGATCTCCAGGTCTCCGTCGGTGGCGATCAACGCGTCCTTGGCAAAGGTCTCGAATCCGACCACCGGCCGCGTGAAGGCGAACGCCTCGGTGGCGATCACGTGGGTTCGCAGCAGCTCGAAGCGGCGCGGCGGTGTCGTGTCCACGGGCGCACGTTCGAGCAGGCCGAAGTGGCCGAGGAAGTCGTAGGTCACCGCGACCGCGAGGTCGGCACTGGCCTGCTTGAAATGCTGGCCGCATTCGACCACCATGGCCGCGCCCGGCCCGTCGGCGTGGCCGTGGCGGCCATGCTGGATCAGCGGTGTTCCCGACCCGAGTCCGCGTGGCATGACCAGGTGCACCCCCGGTCGCGGCAAGGCATTGGCCACGGCGCTGTTGCGTTCGAAATGCGGGTAGACCCAGAACGGCACCACGTCCTGGCTGGTCGAGTGGATGTCCAGGATATGGTCGGCCGCGGCCACCGCCGGCCGCATCACGCGCGCGCGCTGCAGTTCGACGCTGTGCTCGTCGCCATCGAGCCAGTCGTCGGACCAGATGCGGTTCAGGTTGTGCGTGATCTGGCGGCTGGCGAACGGGTCCGCGGGATCGAAGCTCTCGTAGGCCGCGACGTTGGCGAAGCTCACGGTCAGCGTGCCGATCTTCGGTCGCACGCCGGTGTCGAGCAGGTGGCAGGCCGCCACCATGCCGCAGAACTCGTTGCCGTGGGTCAGCGCGTTGATCATCACGTGCGGGCCCGCCACGCCGGAGTCGAAGCGATGCACGTAGTCGATGCCGGTGTTGCCGCTGCGGTAGGCGGACAGGTCGCGGGGCAGGACCTCGAAGGTGCTGGAATCGTCGGGCATGCGGTCTCCGGTGATGGGGCATGACAGTCTACGTCGCGATCGGCGCACCCTGTCGCGTGTCGCGCGGCCAATAGTCATACGATACTATGGTTCTCCCTAATGCCAAGACGGTGTCGAGCCGTTAGCCTTGTGACTTTCGTGGCCGCGCCGGCCGCATCCCACACAAGGAGGCTCCCATGTTCACCCGTACCCGTCGCTCGTTCGTTGCCCAGGCCGCCGGAGTTGCCGCCGGCATGGCCATGGCCGTCGCCGCCATGCCGTCGATGGCCCAGAATTACCCGACGCGCCCGATCACCATGGTCTGCCCCTGGGGCGCCGGCGGCGGCACCGACGCCACCGCCCGCATCATCGCCAGCCTGCTCGAGAAGGAACTCGGCCAGCCGGTGACGGTGGTCAACCGCACCGGTGGCAGCGGTGTCGTCGGGCACTCGGCCATTGCCGCCGCGGCTCCGGACGGCTACACCATCGGCGTGGCCACGGTCGAGATCGGCATGATGCACTGGCAGGGCCTGACCGAGCTGACCGGCACCTCCTATACCCCGATCGGCCTGGTCAACGCCGACCCTGCCGGCGTGCAGGTGCGCACCGAGTCGCCGTACAAGACCATCCAGGACCTGCTGGCCGCGATCAAGGCCAATCCGGGCAAGCTCAAGGCCTCGGGTACCGGTCAAGGCGGCATCTGGCACCTGGCCATCGCCGGCCTGTTGCGCGACCAGAAGATCGATCCGGCCACCGTGCCCTGGGTGCCGAGCAACGGCGCCGCCCCCGGCCTGCAGGACATGATCGCCGGCGGCGTCGACCTGGCGCCGGTGTCCCTGCCCGAGTCGCGTTCGCTGATCGACGCGGGCAAGGTGCGCAGCCTGGCCATCATGTCCGAGGAACCGGCCGCGTTGTACCCGAACGTGCCCACGCTCAAGAAAGCCATCGGCAGCGACTGGACCATGGCGGCCTGGCGCGGCATCGTCGCACCCAAGGGCATTCCCGCCGACGTGCGCGACAAGCTGGCCGCCGCGATCAAGAAAATCGCCGCGAGCAAGGAGTTCAACGAGTTCATGTCCAAGCAGGGGTATGGCGTGATCTACAAGGCTCCCGATGACTTCGCCGCATTCATGGCCAAGTCCGACAAGGAGCTGGGCGCGACGATGAAGGCCGTCGGCCTGATCAAGTAAGACTCCACGTCCTGCACGCCACCGGGCAACCCATCTGCCGATGAAACTCAACGACGCGGTTTTCGGTCTGCTGCTCCTGGTGCTCGGGGGCGTGGTGTTGTTCATCGTGCGGGACTACCCGTCGATTCCCGGCCAGCAGGTGGGCCCGGATCTGTTCCCGGGTCTGATCGCCGTCGGTCTGTGCATCGGCGGCTGCATCCTGCTGGTGCGCGGCTGGCGCGTACGTGCGACGGTGCCCTGGTTGCAGATGGGCGACTGGGTCCGCTCGCCGCGCCACGTGCTTGCGCTGGTGCTGCTGATCGGCTCGGTGCTGTTCTACATCCTGGTGTCCCAGCAACTGGGTTTCCTGTTGACGGCGGTGCCGATCCTGGCCATCTTGTTCCGGGTGCTGCAGGTGCCGCTGGGGCGTTCGGTGCTGATCGCCGTGATCGCGTCCCTGGTGATCCATTTCGCGTTCTACAAGCTGATGCGCGTGCCGCTGCCCTGGGGCGTGCTGGAACAGTATGCGTGGTGATGTCCCGGCCGCGGTGGCCGTCTCGAACCGGGTAGAAACACGATGATGGACGCCGTTGCGCAGGCCTTCGGGATGGTGCTCGATCCCTACACCTTGATGGTGATGGTGATCGCCGCCTGTTACGGCCTGTTCGTGGGCTCGGTGCCCGGGCTGACGGCGACCATGGCCACGGCCCTGCTGGTGCCGGTGACCTTCTTCATGGCGCCGATTCCGGCGGTCGCCGCCATCGTCACCGCGACCGCGATGGCGATCTTCTCCGGCGACATTCCCGGTTGCCTGCTGCGGATTCCCGGCACCCCGGCGTCCGCGGCCTACACCGACGAAGCCTATGCGATGACGCGCAAGGGCGAGGCCGAGAAGGCCCTGGGCGCGAGCCTGGTGTTCTCGGCCATCGGCGGCCTGTTCGGCACCGCGGTGCTGATCGTCGCGGCGCCGGCGCTGGCCGAGTTCGCGTCGCGTTTCAGTTCCTTCGAATATTTCTGGCTCGTGCTGCTGGGCCTGACCTGCGCCGTCTTCATCACGTCGTCGGCGCCGCTCAAGGGCCTGATCACGCTGTTCCTGGGCCTGATGGTGTCCTGTGTCGGCCTGGGCAATCCGGCCGGGTATCCGCGCTTCACGTTCGGCAGCACCGAGACCATGGCCGGCATCGGCATGATCCCGATGATGATCGGCATGTTCGCGTTCTCCGAGATCATCCGTTTCGTGGTCGACACCAAGCCGCCGGGCGAGGTCGTGGTGGAGAAGGTCGGCAACGTGCTCAAGGGCCAGTGGCAACTGGCGAAGAAATACCCGGTGCAGATTTTGCGCGGCAGTACCCTGGGTACGGCGGTCGGCGCCTTGCCGGGTGCGGGTGCCGACATCGCGGCCTGGATGTCGTATGCGATCAGCAAGAAATTCTCCAAGGAGCCGGAGAAATTCGGCACCGGCCATCCGGAGGGCATCGTCGAGTCGGGCGCGGCCAACAACAGCGCGCTGGCCGGCTCCTGGATTCCGGCACTGGTGTTCGGCATTCCGGGCGACTCGATCACGGCCATCATCATCGGCGTGCTCTACATGAAGAACATGAACCCGGGGCCGTCGCTGTTCACGAACAACCCGCAGAACATCTACGCGGTGTTTCTGATCTTCATCCTGGCCAACCTGATCATGATCCCGCTGGGCATCCTGTGCATCAAGGCCGCGCGGCGCATCCTGAAGGTGCCGCGCAACATCCTGATGCCGATCATCCTGCTGTTCTGCATGGTCGGCACCTTTGCGATCAACAACACGGCATTCGGGGTCGGCGTCATGCTGGTCGCCGGCGTCGTCGCCTATGTGCTCGAGGCCAACGATTTCCCGATCGCGCCGGCCATCCTCGGTGTCGTGCTCGGCACCATGCTGGAGGAGAACTTCATCACCTCGATGATCAAGGCCGACGGCAACATGCTGGCCTTCTTCGAGCGGCCGATCGCCGCCACGCTGGCGGTGGTGACCATCCTGGTCTGGACCTTGCCGGTCCTGCTGGCACTGCTGCGACGCGGCCGCACGCAGGCCGCCTGACCGGTCGCCCGATCGGATCCGCTGGCGTTGTCTGCGTCAGCGCCTGAGCTGGCGTGCCAGTTCGGCGCAGTGGTCGCGCGGTGCCAGCGCCGGCGTCTGCCACACCAGGTCCGATGCCAGTGCCGCCTCGGCGCTGGGCGCGCCGGCCACGGCCAGCACCGTGCGCACCCGCAGCGACGCCGGCAGATGCGTGGGCACGCCGCGGTCCCGCAACACATGGCCACCACCGGCCACCAGGACCACGACCTTGCCCGCTTGCGCAGCCTGCATCACCGTGTCGGCCATGCTGGCGTCACGGGCCAGCTGGATCCGCACCATCGGCATCAGGCGTTCACCGGGCAGCAGGTCGCAGTGACCGACGCGGATCGCCTCGCGCTGGCGATCCAGCGCCGATGCCGTCAGGTGCCGGTCCAGCGCGGCGTCGGACATCGCCTCGCGCATCGCCGCGCGCGGCAGGTTCGCTCCCATGACCGGCACACCCTGGCGCACCGCTGCCATCACGACCGGCGCATACCGTTCCCAGGGCCAGCCGGCGGTGTTCCAGCGCAGGGCCGCCCGCACCTGGTCCGGGCTTGCGTCGCGCGCCAAGGGCGCGGTACTGGTGCCGCGTTCGGCCATCTCCAGCACCAGCGCGGCCAGCTGCCCGCGCCGGGCCAGTGATTCGACCAGTGCGCGCTGGAGTTGCTGGTGCGCCGGCGCATCGTGTTGTTCGCCGATCAGCAGCGCGTCGGCCGGCAGCAAGGCGTCGAGCCGCGCCTGCACCGGCCCGATGGGGTCGTGGGCACAGGCGGCCAGGGCCGCCGCCAGCAGCGTGGCGAGCAGGGTGCCGGCCGCGGTGCGGGTCGGGCGAAGCCGGTGTGCGGGTGGTCCCAAGTCGTTCGCCGTACGCCGCGGCTCAGTGCATCACGACCGGGGTGTGGGCCAGGCTGGCGTAACCTTCGAGCGTGTCTTCCACCTCTTCCTGGGTCGGCGTGGTCGCCTGCCAGGCCATGATCTGCTGCTGGAACATCTCGGCCCAGGAGCCATCGAGGTAGATTTCCTTGCCCGAACGCTTGTCGATGATCTCGAACCCGTGGCGCGGCATCGCGGGAATGGCCGGTGCCAGCTCCCGGTCGGATGCGTGGCCGGCGTCGGCCTCGCGCGGCGCCATCTCCGGCGCATTGGCCAGCATGTGGTTCACGCAGAAGCTGTCCGAGTCGTACAAGGTGTGCATGGTGTCATTGTGCGGTGGCTTGAATTACCTTGCAGTTGGGAGCTTTCGCGGGGATTTCAAGGCGGTGCCGACTTGGCGGCAGCGCGCTGATCGTCGGTCAGCTGGCGAGTCTGACAAGGCGGATCGAATGCGAACGCCTGTTTGCTGAGGTCATGTGCCCATCCACCCCAAGGCGAACGGAAGTTTGCAGCGGCCGTGCAAGTGATCAATACGAATCGCCGAGCGACGCTCCAACGAGAAACTGCTCGCATCGGGTCGGCCGTTGGGAGCGGCATGTGACGGTGTGCAATCAGGCAGCATCTCGTTCGACACGAAAGCCCGCGACCGGAAATACGCGGAACGTCTGACACATTCATCCGCCCTGCGAGAAGCTACGCCTTGCTCGGTTTCTCCACGTAGTTGCGGGTGAGGTAATCGTTGAACATGGGAACGGTGAACGCGATGTCGCCGTGCGATGGGCTGTAGATCATTCCCTTGCTGATGATCTGGGCGCGCCGCGGCCCCAGGCTCTGATGGGTTTCCTTCAGTGCATCTGCGACGTCCGATGATCGATATGGCCCGACACCCAGCTTGGCCATCGCGATGACGTACTCTCTCTCCTTGGGCGTCAGGCGATCAAATCGTACCTTGAAGAAGCCTTCGTCCAGCCGTTTGGTCGCCGCTCCTGCTGCCTTCGAAGCATCCTCCAGCTTGATGCGCGGCCCTTCGGCGATATTCCAACATTGATAGCCCCACTCCTGCAAAAAGTAGGGATAGCCTTTGGTCTTGGTCAGGATTTCTCTGATTGCGGTGTCGTCAATTTGCTCACCCTCGTCCTCAATGGGCTGTCTGATTGCGGTCTCCGCATCCGCCTCCACAAGCGCACCAACCGCAGGGAAGTGGAAGAGCCGTTCGGCGTAGGATTTCGCATCGCCCGAAAGAGCCGCCACTTGCGGCAGCCCAGCGCCGAAGAACAAGACAGGCAGGGCTTTCTGGTTGGCCTTGTGGACAGCGACGATCAAAGCTGCCAGATCTTCAGAGCGTAGGTACTGAACTTCGTCAATGAGCAGCGTCCAGGCCTTGCCGGCGGCCTTTGCCGCCTCGCCGACGCGTACGAACAGCTCGGGTAGGTCTGCTTCCATGCTTCCGCTATCGGCGACGCCTACTTCGGGGTCAACTGAAATTGAAGCATCTCCGTACGAGAGATTGAACGCAGAGGCGAAAGAGCGAAGCGCCCGAAGAGCCTGGTGCGCTTTGGCCTTCGCGTTCTCCGAAGCCGAGAGTTTGCGCAAGGCTTGATTGATCTTTGGTACGAGCAACTCATTCAGCGCCTTTCCCTCTGGTGCTTCGATCGAGGATGCCACATGCCCAGCGGCTTCGGCCATGTCTTCGATCTTGTTCAGCAGCACCGTCTTCCCTACGCCGCGCAGGCCAAGCAGCATCTGTGACCGGCTTGGCTTACCTATCAACGCCCTTTGAATGGCTGTCTGCGCGTCCTGAAGGATGGATTCCCGTCCGGCAAGCTCTGGCGGCCTACTCCCCGCGCCTGGGGCAAAAGGGTTTCTCACTGCGTCCATGGGATCTCCTGTCGCGCAAATTCTATGAGTTGCTATCAAAGTATATCGAGTTCAGGATATACAACCATAGAGAACCTTAGCAAAATGGGAGCCCATCTCGCACCCTGTGTGCTGTTTACCCCTTGATCGCGCGGATCCCAACGGGCTTGCGCTACAAGCTTTACCCAGCCGCTCTATGTCGGCTGCCGAGCGTCGACGTGCGCGACCTGCGACCGCCCGAATCGGGTCGAATGCTGGCGAAAAGACGGTGCGTCTCCGTTGCCAACACCATGCAGATGGCCAGCCAGGCAGCTGATCGAGGCGAGCGACACCTTGCGCAGCACGGCTGTCGTCCGGCTCCAAGCCACCTCCGATCACCCGGCTCAGGGCGTGCTCGTCGATTTCCATTGCTGGTCCAGGTAGTCGCCGTTCTCGAACGTGATCCGGATCCGCGCCGGCAGGAATCCGAGTTCGGGTGCGAGCCAGAGTTCCACCTTCTGCCCGTAGTCCTTGTTCGGCTTGCGCACCAGCTTGAGCGACGGTACGTGGCCGCCGGGCAGGTAGAGCATTTCTTCGCGTTCGACCGCGAACACCCAGGGTTCGGCGTCGCGCGGGCCGGCGGTCTGGATCGACAGTGTCGTGCCGATCGGAAATGCCAGCGGGTCGCCCGCGACCAGCGCCGCGAGCTGGGCGAAGATGCTCAGCTGGTCCTGCGCGCCGGGCATCAGTTCGGCCTGCGGCGTGTTGGCGCTGAAGATGATGCGTCCCTGCTGGCGATCGAAATGCGCGGCCCGCTCGGAGCGGAACTTGTCGGAAAAACGCGTCGGCTCCAGCCCGTTGGCGGTCAGCTTGCCGGTGCTGGACAACACCCGCTTGCCGATGATCCAGTCGCCCATCTCCATGCGCATCTCGTAGCGGTCGCCATCCTGCAGCCAGACCAGGTCGCCCATGGCCTTGTAGTCGAAACGGCCGCGCTTGCCGACGGCGTCGAATGCCAGCCGGGTGGAGCCGGGAATGGTGAACGGCCGCACGGCGCCGGCCGCCACTGTGGCTGTATCGGGTTCCGGGTTCGATGCGCCCGCCAGCGGCACCTCGGCCTGCGGCGCACTGGCGGCGGCAACCGGGGCCGGTGCGGCGGGAGCGGGCGGCGGCGCGGGCTCCGGCGCGGGCGCGGGGGGGGCGGGCTCCGGCGCAGCCGTGGCCGTCTCCAACGCGGGGCCGGTCCATGCCGGAACCTCGGGCGCGGGCTCCGGCAGCGGTGCCGGTTCCGCGGCGCGTGTCGCCGACGCCATCACGCCTTCGGTTTTCGGCCGCACCGGGCGCTTGGCGCGGGGTTCGGGCCGGGGTCGGGGTGTCAGGCTGACCGGTCGCCGTGGCAGCGGCACCGGTGTTGCCGCCGGGGGCGGCTCGATACGGATGCTGCGTGTCGAGAAGCTGCGCGTCGACATGCTGTCGGGCGTCGGCAGCTGGATCGCCATGCCGCGCAAGGCCAGCACATGGCCCAGCACGACGATGGCGGCGAGCAACCAGGCGGTCCGGGTCGGGACCGCCGCCGGAGCCGTTGGCGGCAGCGGTGCCGGCACCCTGTCACCCCGCGTGGCCAAGGTCACCGGACAGGCGCGTGGCGGCCTCGCGCAGGGCCCGCGCAATGCGGCCGTCCCAATCGGCGTCGAAATGCGCGACCGAACCCAGCGCCACGATGCCCAGCACCATGTGTCCGTCGCAGTCGAACACCGGGGCGCAGAAGCCGGCCAGGGCCGGCAGCAGGCTGTCGATCGCGCGCGCCAGGCCGCGTGCGCGCACCTCGGCCAGCATGGCGTCGATGCCGTGCTGCGTCAGCGGCACATCGGTGCGGGATTCCTCGCGCGCCTGGGCCAGCTCGTCCTGCAGCAGCGGTGCGATCGCCGTGGCCGGCGCATGCGCGGCGAAGCAGCGGCCGGTGGCCGAGCTGAGCAAGGGCATCACGTCACCCAGCCGCAGGTTGACCTTGACCGCCCGCGGCGACTCCTCCCAATGCACGATCGTCGGGCCGTGGTTGCCCCAGACTGCCAGCGCCAGCGTGTGGCCGATCTCCAGCATCAGCGGGCCGATGCGTTCGCGCGCCAGCTTGACCGCGTCGATGCGCGACAGGCAGGCCAGCCCCAGTTTCAGTGCCTGCGGACCGAGGTCGTACCGCGTCGTCTGGCTGTCCTGCTGGACCAGCCCCAGGCGCTGGAAACTCACGAGGTAGCGGTGCGCCTTGGCGGCGCTCATGCCGGCGGCCGCGGCGAGATCGCGCAACATCAGCGGGCCGGTCGCGCGCGACAGCGCGTCGAGCAGCGCAAAGCCGACCTCGACCGATTGGATGCCGGCACGCGCCTTGTGCATAATCTGCGAACGTGATGGTTTCGTTTAGTTAAACGAGTTTAACAATGCGAAATTTCCTGGGTGTGCCGGTGGATTCCCCGCTGGACACCGGACTTCTCCCGGACTCCGATGAAACTTGCTACCTACAAAGACGGTTCGCGCGATGGCCAGCTGGTGGTGGTGTCGCGCGACCTGGGCACCGCGCATTATGCGACCGGCATCGCCGACCGCCTGCAGCAGGTGCTGGACGACTGGAACTTCCTGTCGCCCCAGTTGCAGGACCTGTACGACGTATTGAACCAGGGCAAGGGCCGGCACGCGTTCGCGTTCGATCCGCGCCAGTGCATGGCGCCGCTGCCGCGCGCCTACCAGTGGGCCGACGGCTCGGCCTACCTGAACCATGTGGAACTGGTGCGGGCCGCGCGTGACGCCAAGGTGCCGGAGTCGTTCTACCAGGATCCGCTGATGTACCAGGGCGGCAGCGACGACTTCATCGGTCCGTGCGACGACGTGGTCTGTCCGTCGGAGGATTTCGGCATCGACTTCGAGGCCGAGATCGTGGTCGTCACCGACGACGTGCCGATGGGCGCAACGCCCGAGCGCGCGCTCGACGGCATCCGGCTGGTGATGCTGGCCAACGACGTCAGCCTGCGCAACCTGGTGCCGGCCGAACTGGCCAAGGGTTTCGGCTTCCTGCAGAGCAAGCCGGCCACGGCGTTCAGCCCGGTGGCGGTCACGCTGGACGAACTGGGAGACGCCTGGGACAAGGGGCGGCTGGACCTGGTGCTGCAGTCGACCTGGAACGGCCGCAAGGTCGGCATGTGCGAGGCGGGTCCCGACATGACCTTCCACTTCGGGCAGCTGATCGCGCACCTGTGCAAGACGCGCAACGTGCGGGCCGGCTCCATCATCGGCAGCGGCACGGTCAGCAACAAGGGTGTCGAGAAGAACGGCCGGATGGAATGGCCCAAGGGCTACAGCTGCATCGCCGAGAAACGCGCGATCGAGACCATTCAGGACGGCAAGCCGTCGACCGCCTTCATGCACCATGGCGACACGATCCGTATCGAGATGAAAGGCCGCGATGGGCAGAGCCTGTTCGGCGCGATCGACCAGCGCATCGCCGCGCCGGGCTGACCGCTGCGCCGTGCCTGGCGCGCGGGTGAGTCGCCGCGTCGAAACCGCGTCGATCGTGCTGCGTCGATAATCGGGCCATGATGTCGCCGCGCTCCTGCCGTGCCTTCGCCCGCTTCGTGCTGGTGTGGTTCGCGCTCGCGCTCGGCGCCGCCGCCGCGTCGCCGCTGGTGCGGACCGCCGACCAGCAGCTGGTGTGCACGGCGGCGGGTGGCTTCAAACTGGTCGGTGTCGACGATGGTGGTGCGCCGCGGGTCACGAATGGCCTGCAGGATTGCCCGCTGTGTGTGCTGGCCGGCGCGCCGCCGCAACGGCTCGCGCTGACCGTGCCGCTGCCGGCGCCGGCAGCGGCCCTGCTTGCGGCGCTGCCGCCCGTGTCCGATGCGGCGCGCACTGCGCCGCCGCTGCCGCCACGCGGCCCGCCTGTCATCTCCTGAAACCATCCGTCTTTGCACCCGCCGTCGCGCCGCGACGCGCTGGGGTGTTCGCCCGGTTTTTTCTGGAGTTTTCATGCGTGTGATTCGTGCGGCCGCGCTCGTCGGCCTGAGCCTGGGGTATTCCCAGATGTCCCTGTCCCATGTCGTGCTGGCGGAGCCCGCCGCGCTGGCCGGTACCAGTTATCGCGCCGCCCTGCGGGTCGGTCATGGTTGCGGCGATTCGCCCACGACCGAGATGCGGGTGGAGATTCCCGCCCACTTCCGGGGTGCCAAGCCCATGCCCAAGACGGGCTGGAAACTGACGACCTACAAGACGGCCCTGGCCAACCCCTATGACAGCCATGGCCGGCAGGTGACCGAAGACGTGTCCGAGATCGTCTGGACCGCCACGTCGCCCGAGCACTGGCTGGCCGACGCGCACTACGACGAGTTCGTGTTCCGCGGTGGCCTGGCGCCGGTTGCCGGCCCGATGTGGTTCAAGGTCGTGCAGACCTGCGCCCAGGGCAGCAACCGGTGGGTCGAGGTGCCCGCGTCGGGAAGCGCCACGCGAGGCCTGCAGTGGCCGGCGGCGCTGCTCGACGTCATCGAGTCGGGCCCGGCCGCGCACCAGCACTGACGTGCATTCCCACGCAGGCCGCAGCCATTGGGCCAGCGGCCTGCGCGACCGGTTCCTTTTTCCCCCTTATTGATAGCAACAGGAGTTTCCTCATGACATTGCAAAAACTAGCCGCCATCGCCGCCTTGTTCGCCGGCATCGCCACGTCGGCGCTGGCGCAGACCGTCGAGGTCCGCGACGCCTGGGTCCGCACGTCGGTCCAGGGCCAGAGTGCGACCGGCGCCTTCATGACCATCACGGCCCGCGAGAACACCCGCCTGGTCGGCGTGGCCAGCCCCGTGGCCGGCGTGGCCGAAGTCCATGAGATGAAGATGGACAACGGCGTCATGAAGATGCGCGCCGTCGAAGGCGGGCTTGCCTTGCCCGCCGGCAAGGCGGTCGAACTCAAGCCGGGCGGGTATCACGTCATGCTGATGGACCTCAAGGCCGCGCTGCCCAAGGGCAGCACGGTGCCGGTGACGCTGCTGCTCAAGGACGCCAAGGGCGCCGAGAGCCGGGTCGAACTGCAGTTGCCGGTCTCCACCGGCGCGATGGCCCACAAGCACTGAGCCTGTGGCCCGGCGCTGGCCCGCGGTTCCGGCCGCGGGACAACGCCCATCGCTATCGCCGCGCCATTGGGTTAAGCTGTGAGCAGGCCGATCATGGCCGTGCATCCTGGAGGCAACATGAGCGACACAAGCGGCAATGCATTCGGCAAGTTCGTGCCGGGTTTCGATTTCCTGCAGAACCTGGCCAAGGGCGCGACCCAGTCGATCCCGCAGATTCCGAACCTGGCCAACTGGGTTTCGCCATCGCTGAACGTCGAGGAACTCGAGAAACGCATCGAGGAACTGCGTGCCGTGCATTTCTGGCTGGAGCAGAATTCGCGCGCGCTCGGCGCGACGATACAGGCGCTCGAGGTGCAGAAGATGACCCTGGCCACGCTCAAGGGCATGAACTTCAACATCGGCGACGTCGCCAATGCGTTCAAGCTCAAGGCCGCCGATTCGGTGGCCTCGGGTGTGCAGATGGCCAGCGAGCGCGCCGCCACGGCGGCCGCCAAGGCCGCGGCCGACGCGCCGCCACAGGGCGGGAGCCCGGCCGGCACCGGCGGCAAGAAGTCCAAGCCGGCCGCGGCCACCGGCAGCCTGATCGATCCGCTGCAGCTGTGGGGTTCGCTGACCCAGCAGTTCCAGCAGATCGCCGCCAGCGCCCTGCAGGAGGCGACACGCAAGACGGCCGTGGACGCGACCCGCAACATGAGCAGCGGCCTGGCCAAGGAGGCGGTCAAGGCCGGCAAGAAGGCGGTTGCGGCGCGCAAGACCGCGCGCAAGACGACACGCAAGACATCAAGCCGGAGCAAGACCTGATGCATCTGTTCCCGCATGGACATGCGACCCATCCGGACTGGACCATGGCCGCCGGCCTGGTGCTGGCGCAGCTGCGCGCGCAGATGGCGCTGCCGGAGTATGCGAAGTCGCCCACGCTGGCGCTGCTGTACATCACCGACCATTACGCGGCCTCGGCCAACGACATCCTGGACCACCTGAGCGCCGAATTGCCGGGCGTGACCGACTGGTCCGGTACCGTCGGGGTCGGCGTCTCGTCCAACAACGTCGAATATTTCGACGAGCCGGCGATGGCGGTGATGTTGTGCGACCTGCCCGCCGACCAGTACCGGGTGTTCTCCGGCGTCGCCCCGCTGGGCGCAGGGTTCGACGCCGCCACCGCGCTGGTGCACGTGGACCCGGCCACGCCCGACGTGTCGGAACTGGTGCAGGAAATGGCGGCGCGCACCACCTCCGGCTATCTGTTCGGCGGCCTGTCGGCCAGCCGCGCGCGGACGGTCCAGTTCGCGGCCGCCGGCGACGGCAACATCCGCGGCCACGGTGCGGCGGGCGGCGTGTTCAGCGGCGGCCTCAGTGGCGTCGCCTTCGGTCCCGGCGTGCCGCTGGTCTCGCGTGTCACCCAGGGCTGCCAGCCGGTGTCGGGTTTCCGGACCGTGACCGAGGCCGACCAGAACCTGGTGGTCACGATTGGCGGCGAACCGGCGCTGGACGTGCTGATGGGCGAACTCGGCGTATCGCTGGACCGTCCGCAGGAGGCGCTCGACGCGATCCGCGCCACGCTGGTCGGCCTGGTGCGTCCGAGCGAGGGTGACGGCGCCCAGGCCATGGGGCGCGGCGGCAATTTCGGCAGCGACGTGATCGTGCGCCACATCATCGGCCTGGATCCCGCGCGCCGCGGCATCGCGATCTCCGACCAGGCCAGCAGCGGCATGCAGCTGGCGTTCTGCCAGCGCAACCGCGAAGCCGCGCGTTCGGACCTGATCCGGATCTGCGCCGAGATCCGCGAGGAACTCGAGCCGCTGGAGTTGACGATGGAGACCGCGACCGCGCTGGCCGCGTCGGAGGCCGAAGCCGCCGCCCACCCGGCCCGCGGCATTGCCGGTGCGGTCTACGTCAGCTGTTCCGGCCGCGGGGGGCCGCATTTTGGCGGGCCCAGCGCCGAGCTGCAGATCGTGCGGCGTGCGCTGGGCGACGTGCCGCTGGTCGGCTTTTTCGCCGGCGGCGAGATCGCACGCCATCATCTGTACGGATACACCGGCGTGCTGACGGTGTTCGCGCAGCGCGACTAGTGACGCTGCGCGCCGCCGGCCAGGTTCATGCCGTCGGCGCTGGCGGCGGCCGCCGGTGGAACCAGGGCCGGGCCTGTTCCAGCTGCGCGCACAACCGCAGCAGCAGGCCTTCCTCGCCGTAGCGGGCCGCGAACTGGCAACCGATGGGCAGGCCGTCCGCGTCCCAGTACAGCGGGACCGACGCGGCCGGCTGGCCGGTGATGTTGAACGGGAAGGTGAACGGCAGATACGCGCCGAGTTCGCGGATCCATGCGTCGACGTCGTCGCGCCGGATGTCGAAGCTGCCGATCGGCCGTGGCGTCTGCGCCAGCGTGGGCGTGAGCCAGATGTCGTAACGCTCGAAGAAACCGGCGATCTGCCGCGCCTGGCGGTGCAGGCCGTGCAGGTTCAGGATGAAGCGGGCCGCCGGAATCTCCCGTCCGCGTTCGGCCAGCGCATAGGTCAGCGGCTCGACCAGCGCACGGTCCGGCATTGCGCCGCCGGTGACCCGCGCGATGTTGGCCATGGTGTTCGCGGCGAACACGGTCTCGAAACCCTGCAGCAAGGCATTGGCGTCGTAGTCGGGCGAGGCCCGTTCGACATGGTGGCCCAGCGACTCGCACAGCCGCGCGGCGTCTTCGACCGCGGCGATGCAACTGGGGTCCAGCGGCGTGCCCGACGGCGCCGTGTCCGCAAACCCGATGCGCAGCCGCTCGCACGGGCGGGCGACCTCCTGCAGGTAGGGGCGCTCGGGCGGCACCGCCTGGTACGGGTCGCCCGGCATCGGGCCGGCGATCACGTCCAGCAGGGCGGCGCTGTCGCGCACGCTGCGGCTGACCACGTGTTGCTGCGCCAGACCGTTCAGTCCTTCGCCGCCTTCCGGCCCGGCCGTCGAGCGCGCGCGCGTGGGCTTGAGGCCGAACAGGCCGCAACACGAGGCCGGGATGCGGATCGATCCGCCGCCATCGGTGGCATGGGCCATGGGCACCATGCCGCTGGCCACCGCCGCCGCCGAGCCGCCACTGGAGCCGCCGGGCGTCAGGTCGGTGCGCCACGGATTGCGCGTCAGCCCGAACAGCTGCGACTCGGTCACGGGCGACAGGCCGAACTCGGGCGAGTTGGTCTTGCCGGCGATCACCAGGCCCGAGCGCCGCATGCGCGCGACCACCTCGCTGTCGGCCGCCGGCATGTTGTTCGCATACAGCCGCGACGCAAAGGTGGTGGGGCATCCCTTGACCGACGCGACCAGCTCCTTGACCAGGAAGGGCACGCCGCAAAACGGCCCGTCGGGCAGCCCGGCCGCGATCTGTGCGCGCGCGGCGTCGTGCAGCGGGGTGACGACGGCATTGAGCCGCGGGTTGTCGCGCGCCTGGCGCTCCAGCATGGCGTCGAGCAACTCCCCCGGCGTGACCTCGCCGCGCCGGACCAGCGCGGCCAGGCCCAGCGCATCGTGGTTCTCGTAGTCGGTCATGACGCGGCCTTGTCGGCGGGCGGCCAGTCGGCCGGGGGCATGGGGGCGGTGTCGTCGAGCACCGGCGCGACGCCGGAGCCGAAACCCGCACCGTCGAGCGAGGCCAGCTGCAATACGCCGCCCTGGATATGCAGGTGCGGTCGACCCGCGTGCAGGTGGTACAGGTCGGGGTGGGCCTGCAGATACGCCTGCGCTTCTGCCGCGGGCCGGCCGGCGAAGCCGTCGATGAAATGGTGCGCGTTGCGCTCGACATGGCTCAGGCCGAGCAGGCTGACCAGCGCGAGATCCTGCTGCACCGACACGCCGGCCTGGGTTGTCAGGTCCTCGGCCGACATGAAGAAGGGGCCGGCTGCGCCGCCGTTCCAGCGCCGGCAGCGCGCCAGGTTGAGCACCGACTTGTAGAAACCCTTGCAGGCCTTGCTCGACACGCCGGTATAACCCAGCGCGCGGGCCTGCACGAAGGCGTCGAGGTCGCCGTCCGACTCGTCGATGATGACCGGCTTGAAGCGGGCCAGCGGCGCCACCGTGCGGCTCAGCGCCGCGCTGCGCCGGATCGGCTGCTCCACCAGCAGCGTGGACGCACACAGGCGCTGCAGCGCCGGGGTGTCCAGCATCTGCTGCCACATCGCGGCGATGGTCTGCGCATCGTCGAACTGCTCGTTGCCGTCGAGCGTCACCGCATAGGGCTCGGTGCTGCGGTCGAGCACCGAAGCGATGCGTTGCAGGCGATCGAGATCGGCATCGAGCCGGCCGCTGACCTTGAGCTTGAAATAGCGGTTGCCGTAGCCACGCACCACCTCTTCCAGGGTTTCCGGCAGGCCGTCGTCGACCCGCGTGCCGTCGCCCTGGTCGGCGGCCACCAGCGGATCGAGCAGGCCCACGGTGTGGCGCACGTGCATCGTCTGCGACGCCTGCAGGCTGCGCAGGAATTCGTCCATCGCGAAACCCTGCAGGTCGGGCGCCAGGGTGTCGGCCACGATGCCCGGCAGGTTGCACTGCATGCCGCGCCAGAACGACAGGCCCTCGATGCGCAACAAGGCGTCGAGCACGGCGCGGTCCAGCAAGGCCGGGCCGAAGCTGCAGACCAGCGCGTCCAGGCCTTGCGCGGCGCCGGCCGCGAGCAGGCTGCGGTAGTGGTGGGCGTGCAGCGCGAAGGCGGCCAGCGGCGGGGCGGCCAGATAGGCGTCGCGCGTGAGCTCCAGCGCGCGCCGCAGCTGGTCGTGGTTCTGCGCATCGCTCAGGGCCGGGTTCTTGTCGAACCATTTGGCGCCCAGCGCCTCGGCCGCATAACCGACATCCTCGCGGCCGTCGGCATGGCGTATGCGCACGCGCGCGATCGCCTGGCGGCCCTCGGTCACGGTGATGACGCCGAAGCGAAATGGCAGGCGCAACCGGTAGGGCGATTCGAACAGGTCGACCGACAGGACCTTGAGGCGTGGTGCGGATGGCATGCAGACTCCCGTGACGATGATCAGCCGCCGTGCGCCGGCTCCAGCGCCTCCAGCAGGCCGCGCAGGTAACCGATGGCGCGCGCCGCGCAGGCCGGGCCGTCGGGCTGGTAGATGAAGGGTTCGACCGCGACCCAGCCGGCATACCGGTGTTGCTGCAGCACGCGCAGCGTGTCGGCGAAACGCTGCGCGCCCTGGCCGGGGCCTTGCAGGTTGCCGTCGTTGACCTGCACATGGGCCAGCAAGCCGCTGGGCAACCAGCGCGCCAGCAGCGTCGCGACCGCGTCGGACTCGCCGCGTGCGGCGGCGGAGCAATCGAGCATCGTGCGCAGGGCCGGCCGGTCGATGGTGCGCACGATCTCGACCGCCTCGGCCATCGTCACGACGAAGTCGGCGTGCGGCGGCGCGAGTGCCTCGATGCAATAGACGACGCCGGCATCGCGCGCGTGATCGGCGACGGCGGCCCAGGCGTCGATGCCGCGCTGGCGTGCCGAGGCCGGGTCGGCGTCATCGCTGATCCGGCGCTGCGCGGGCGAGCCGTGCACCAGCACCGACCCCCCGAGTTCGGCGCACAGGTCGATCAGCCGGTGCATATGCTCCAGGGTGCGCGCCCGGACCGCGGCATCGCTTGACGTGATCGACAGGCCGTCGGGCCTGGCCAGCAGCCAGTGCAGGCCGCTGACGGCGATGCCGGCATCGCGCGCGGCGCGGCGGATGGCCGCGCGTCGCGCCGTGTCGATGGCCTGGGGTGTGTCGGCCAGCGTGTACGGTGCGAGCTCCAGGCCGTCGTAACCCAGCGCCGCCGCGAACACGCACTGGTCCTCGAACGCCATGGGCGCCAGCACCTCGTTGCACAAGGCCAGGCGCATCGGCGTGGGCTCCGGGTGCGGCCGCGCCGTCACCACTGCGGGCCGGCGCGCGCATCGCGCTTGGCCGCGGTACCCGCCAGCTCGGAATAGATCTCGAACGACAGGCGGCCCAGCTCCGGGTCGGCGCGGGTTTCGGCGACACGCGGGCGCGCGATCTGCACGGTGCGGATGCTGGCCACCCGGCCCGGGCGGGCCGACATGACGACGACCCGGTCGGCCAGGAAGGCCGCCTCCGGGATCGAGTGGGTGACGAACACGATGGTCTTGCGCTGCCGGGACGTGCTGCTGCTCTCGCCCCAGATGCGCAGCAGCTCGATGTTCATCTCGTCGCGCGTCATCGCGTCGAGGGCGCCGAAGGGTTCGTCCATCAGCAGGATGGGCGGGTCCATGATCAGTGCACGGCACAAGGAGGCGCGCTGCTGCATGCCGCCGGACAGTTCCGCCGGCCGCTTGTGGATGAAGTCGCCCAGCCCGACCAGCTGCAGCAGCTCGATCGCCCGGTCCCGGAACTGCGACGGATTCTGGTCCGACAGTTCCACCGGCAACAACACGTTGTCCAGCACCGAGCGCCACTTGAGCAGCAATGCCGCCTGGAACACCATGCCGACCTTGGGCACCGGTTTTTCGACCCGGCTGCCATCGACCGAGATGCTGCCGCTGGTCACCGGCCGCAAGCCGGCGATGGCCCGCATCAGGGTCGACTTGCCGCAGCCGCTCGGTCCGACCAGGGCGACGAACTCGCCCTCGAAGATCTCCAGCGTGATGTCGCGCAAGGCCTCGACCGGGCCGCTGTCGGCCTGGTAGATCATTCCGGCCCCGTCGACGCGGATCATGACGCGGCGCGCGCCGGCCTCGCCGGCTGCGTGCGGGCCTGTGTCAAGCGTCGCCATGTCTGTCCTCGAGCGGCATTGCGCGAGCGGCCATCACTTGACCGGCAGCGGCATCGCCACCTTGGTGAAATAGTCCATGCTGTAGACCGTCTTGCAGTCGACCTTCTTCGGCAGTCCCATGTAGGTGTTGACGATGTCGGTGGAGGTGCACATCTTCTTCTCGTCGATCCAGCCGATGCCCTTGTCGGCATACATCCGGGTGCGCATCAGCTCCAGCCCCAGCATCATGTTGGGTTCGATGATGGACAGGTCGATCTCCGGCACGCGTTTCTTGAAGATGGCCAGCGCCGCCTTCGGATCGTTCATGACGTCGCGCCAGCCCATGTAGGAGGCCTCGAGGAAGGCCCGCAGCTGCTTGGGCTTGTTCTTCATCGTCGACTCGCCGGCGATGATCGACATGCTGTACAGGTCGAATCCGGCATCGGCCCACGGCATCATGACGGCGTTGCCCACACCCATGGCCTTCTCGTAGAACGGCAGGCCGGTCGTGTAGTCGCCCACGACGTCG
Source organism: Rhodoferax sp. (assembly GCA_024236015.1). Classification (GTDB taxonomy): domain Bacteria; phylum Pseudomonadota; class Gammaproteobacteria; order Burkholderiales; family Burkholderiaceae_C; genus CAISIP01. The sequence goes on along the minus strand of JACKLK010000015.1, from coordinate 47,272 downwards.
ACGCGTTTTTCGGCCAGTGCCGCGATCTTCGCGGTCGGCTCGATGTTGACCCAGGTGACCTTGCTCTGGTCGATGTTGTGCAGCTTGGCGAATGCCGGCCAGGCCTGGCGCTGTCCGTCGCCGGCCGGCGCGCCGATGGTCTTGCCTTCGAGGTCCTTGGGCTTGGTCAGCGGGCTGTCCTTGCGGCTGAAGAAGTTCAGCGGGGTCTTGTCGAACACCATGCCCACCATCTTGACGCGGGCGCCGCGGGCATTGGCCGCGAGCACCGCGACCGTGTCGGCCAGGCCGGCGTCGGCGCGGTCGGTGTCGACCTTGGCGATCGAATCACCGGAGCCCTTGGAGTTCTCCAGCGTCACGTCCAGGCCGGCCTTGGCGTAGTAGCCCTTCTCGAGCGCCACCCAGTAGGCCGCATGGTCGCCGACCGCGAACCAGTTCAGCGAGAACGTGAATTTCTCGGTTGCCTGCGCGGATGCGCCTGCCGCCGAGAGTGCGAGGGCGGTTGCCGCCAGCGTCCGCCAGAGAGGGTTCAGTTTGCTGTGCATCGTTCACTCCTTTGCAGTTGGAAAAAGTTGCTCCATCGACCACTACCACCACCACTCACATGTCCTCGGCCCACGGGACCAGCAGCCGGGACAGGGCTGCGACAAATCCGAACAGCAGCAGCCCCAGAATCGACGTCCATACCAGCGCCGCGAACGCCACCGGCGTGTTCATGCTGCTCTGGGTCGTGATGATCACGTAGCCCAGGCCGGCCTGCGAGGCGACGAATTCGCCGACGATCGCGCCGACCACGGCGGCCGTCGCCGTGACCTTGAGCGCCGACAGGATGTAGGGATAGGCATTCGGGACGCGGATCTTCAGGAACACCTTCCACTTGGGTGCATTGAACACCCGGCCCAGGTCGACGATGTCCTGGTCGATCTGGGTCAGTCCGACCGAGGTGTTGATGACGACCGGGAAGAAGCCGATCAGGGCGCCGATCAGCATGTTGGGCACGATGCCGTAGCCCATCCACATCAGGAACAGCGGCGCGATCGCGACCTTGGGCAGGGTGTTGACGAAGACCAGGAACGGCGTGAGCGCGTTGGCCCAGGTACTCGACCATGCGATGGCCACGCCCAGCAGGACGCCGCCGACACCGGCCAGCACGAAGGCGCCGACGATCTCGACCGCGGTGACCCAGATATGCCCGGCCCAGCGGATCTCGTCGCCGAACATCGCACGCACGACCGACATCGGACTGGGCAACAGGTATTCACGCATGCCCAGGAACGTGACCGCCAGCTGCCACAACACGATGAATCCGGCGAATATGGCGAATGCCGGCCAGTGCCGGCCCAGGCTGCGGGCGATGGTGCGTACGGTTTTATTCACGATAGGCCTCCAGTGCGTGGCGGCGCACATGGTCTTCGTCGACGTCCACGCCCAGGCCCGGTCCGGTGGGCAGGTGGACCGTGCCTGTGCCTTGCCAGATGCGGTGCTGCAGGAACGGGGAGTCGATGTATTGCGGGCCGTTCAAAGCCAGCGGGTTGATGTCGAATACGCTGGCCAGCTGCAGCCCGGCGGCCAGCCCCAGGTCGGTCTCGGTCAGGCCGGACATCGACAGCTCGAGTCCGGCCGATTGCGCCATCTCGCACAGGCGCCGGGACTGGTACAGGCCGGCATTGCGCTGCACCTTGGCCACCGCCACGCCGATGGCGTCGGCGCGGATGTATTCGAGCAGGTCGGGCAGGGCGCGCAGGGATTCGTCGAGCCCGATCGGCACCGGGCTCGCGGCGACCAGGCGCCGGTAACCCGACAGGTTCAGGCCGTCCAGCGGTTGTTCGAAATGGCTGACGCCGCAATCGGCGAAGGCACGCGCCTGGCGCATCGCCGCATCGATGCGGTAGCCGCGATTGGCGTCGACCAGCAGGGCGCCGTCGGGAGCGGCGGCGCGGGTGCGCCGGACCAGTTCCAGGTCGGCGGCCGGCCCGTGCATGCCGACCTTGACGTCGAACGCGGTGTAGCCGGCGTCGAGCCCCTGGGCCACGGCATCGCCGGCGCCGCCGGGGTCGGCCACCGACACCATCCAGGTGAGGTCGAAGCGGGTGCGGCGGCAGCCGCCGAGCAGCTGGTGCAGCGGCTTGCCCAGGGCCCGGCCCCAGGCGTCGTGCGCGGCCACGTCGATCGCCGACTTGGCCAGCGGAGAGCCGGGCGACAGGCCCGGGTTGATCGCCCGCCCCATGGCGCGGTGCAGCGCATCGAGGTTCCAGACCTCGATGCCGATCACCGCCGGCGCCAGGTAGTGGCGCAGCGTCGAGACGATGGTCTCGGTGGTCTCGTAGGTCCAGCGCGGCGTCGGCGTGGCCTCGCCCCAGCCGCACACGCCGCTGTCGGTGGTGAGCTTGACCAGCACCCGGTGCGACAGGCTGCCGGGCGCGCCGGCCACGCCGCCGGCCAGCACGAACACCGACTTGAACGCCAGGCCCAGCGTGAAGACCTCGATGCGGGCGATCTTCATGCGCGTCCTCGCGCGTGCCGCGCCATCACGCCCGCGCGCCGTGGCCGCGACAGCCCGGGGCGCCGGTGCGGCTCAGAACTTGCCATCCCGGACCTCGAACTTCGTGGGCTTGTCCAGCGAGGGCTGGTTGCTGCCGACCCAGTGTGCCGTCCAGTCGAGCATCGCGGCCAGCGGCACCAGCGGATATCCGAACAGGCCGGCCGACGCCGTGGTGTTCGACAACAAGGCGGTCGGGGCCTCCTGGCCGGTGATCCGGGCCTGCGTGCCCAGGCGGCTGGCCAGCGATTCGGCCAGCCAGCGTACCGACAGGGTTTCCGGGCCGGTGCAGTTGATCGGCGTGGTCGGCGTCGTGCAATGGCGCAGGCAGCGCAGCACCTGGGCGTTGGCGTCACCCTGCCAGATCACGTTGACATGACCCATGGTGACATCGACCGGCTCGCCGCGGTACACCTTGGTGGCGATGTCGTGCAACACGCCGTAGCGCAGGTCGATCGCGTAGTTCAGGCGGAAGATGCGGCCGGCGTTGCCATGCCGGGACGAGAAATAGCTGAACATGCGTTCGCGCCCGAGGCAGGACTGCGCATATTCGCCGATCGGTGCCAGCGCGGTGTTCTCGTCGGCCCCGGGTTGGCCGATCGGCGTCAGCGGATAGACGTTGCCGGTCGAGAACGCGACGATGCGGGCCTCGCGCAAGGTGTCGGCCACCAGGGCCGGCACATGGGTGTTCATGGCCCAGGTCAGCGGCTGGTTGCCGGTGGCACCGAACTTGTGTCCGGCCGCGAAGATGACGTTGGGCACGCGCGGCAGCGCTTCGACGCTGGCACGGTCGAGCAGGTCGGCCGCGATGGTCTCGATGCCGTGTTGCTGCAACCGGGTGCGGACCTGCGGGTCGCTGAACCGGGCCACGCCGATGATGCGCTTGCCGGGCGCGGCGTTGCGCGCCAGGCGCGCCAGCGTCGGCCCCATCTTGCCGGCCACGCCCAGGATCATGATGTCGCCGTCGACCTGCGCCAGGTCGTCGATCAAGGCCTGGCTGGGGCGGACCAGGAAGTCTTCCAGTGCGTCCACCGAGTCCAGTCGCGCCGGCAGGTGGGCCGGATCCAGCACCGGGGTCTGAGGGTTCGTATCCAACGCTTGTCGGTCCATGCCTGTTCCAGTTGTCGAGCTTCGTTGCCAAGTCTAGGGACTTCATGGCGAAGCGTCAACCGTTTGGTTGAAACCGGCTCCGAACCGCATGCCGCCCGTCGGCGGCGGCGGGTGTCAGGGCCGCAGGCCGGCCATCGCGAAGGCGACCACGTGACGGCGGTAGGCGGCCACGGCGTCGGCGGCACCCAGGTCGCGGCCGAAGATGGAGGACAGGGTGAGCCGGTTCGAGAAGAAGAAATACGACATGCCGGCCACCGAGATGTAGAACTCGACCGGATCGACGCCGAGACGGAAGACACGGGCCTTGATGCCGCGCGCCAGCGTCTGGGCGATCAGCTCGATCAGCGGCGAGTTGGTGTCGCGGATCGCGTCGGAGTCGCGCACATGGCGCGCGCCCGCGGCATTCTCGTGGTTGAGCAGGCCGATGAAGTCGGGATGCTGCGACAGGTAGTCGAACGAGAACCCGATCAGCGACTCCATTGCGGCCACGGGTTGCATCTGGCCCAGGTTCAGGCTGCGCTCCTGGGTGCGGATCTCCGCGTACACCGTCTCCAGCGCCGACCGGTACAGGCCGTCCTTGTTGCCGAAGTAGTAGTAGATCAGCTGCTTGTTGACGCCGGCGCGGCTGGCGATGGTGTTCACCCGCGCGCCGGTCAGCCCGTGCACGGCGAACTCGGCCCGGGCCGCCGCCAGGATGGCCGCGCGGGAGCCGGCAGGGTCGCCATCGGCCTGGTTCGGTGCCGCGGCGCTGCGACGGACGGGAGTCTTGTTCGCTGTCATGGTCGTTGCGGGCATTATCAGCCGGAGCCGAAATCGGCCCGGCTGCCCGGCTGGAGCGGCACACCCACGCCGGCCGCCAGGGCCGCGGTCAGGCCCGTTGTCGTGGACGCAACAAACTGTGACGTCGTGATGAAAATTGTTGTGGCGACCAAGCGCCGCCTGTCAAAATACGACCGATTGCACGTCAAATCCGACAGTCCCGGAATTGCTGCGTTACCCCTCGAATTTTCGTTGGCGCCAGAGCCTGGCGGAACACCATGAGCGACACCAGCAAGCCCCCGGTCCCGCAGTTGCCCCGGCACCGGTTCGTCTTCCTGACGCTGCCCAACTACACCATGCTGGCCCTGGCCAGCGCCATCGATGCGCTGCGCATGGCCAATCGCGTCAGCAAGAGAGATTTGTACGAATGGACGCTGGCCACGCTCGACGGTGAACCCGTGCCCGCGAGCAACGGCCTGTCCATGAGTCCGACGGTCGCGCTGGACCAGGCCGGGCCCGCCAACATCGTCTTCGTCGTCGGCGGCGTGCAGGTGGAAAAAGCCACCACCGCCCCGTTGCTGGCCGCGCTGCGCCGGCTGGCCCAGCGCCATGTCTCGCTCGGCTCCTTGTGCACCGGGGGATACGCGCTGGCCAAGGCGGGTCTGCTCGACAAGTACCGCGCCGTCATCCACTGGGAAAACATGACGGCGCTGCGCGAGGAGTTCCCGCGCGTGATCTTCTCCGACCAGCTGTTCGCGATCGACCGCGACCGGTATACCTGCACCGGCGGCATCGCGCCGCTGGACCTGATGCTGCACATCATCAAGCAGCACCAGGGCCGGGACATCGGGCCGCTGATCTCCGAGCAGTTCATCCTGGACCGCATCCGCAACGACCAGGACCGCCAGCACATCCCGCTGCAGGCGCGCGTCGGCCTGTTCCACGAGAACCTGATCGAAGCGGCCGCGCTGATGGAGGCCAACATCGAGGAGCCGCTGTCGCTGGACGAGATCGCCGCGCTGGTGGGGGTCTCGCGGCGCCAGATCGAGCGCCTGTTCAAGCGTTATGTCGGCCAGGTGCCGACCAAGTATTACCTGGACATGCGGCTGCGCCGGGCGCGCGACCTGCTGCTGCAGACCCCGATGTCCATCATGCAGGTGGCGGTGGCCTGCGGCTTCCAGTCGCCACCGCATTTCTCCAAGTGTTACCGCATGTTGTACGGCTATACGCCGAGCGCCGAACGCAGCGCCAGCCGGTCGCAGGCACTGGCCGGATTGGCCCAGCACGCATCGGTCCAGACCGATTGAAATCGGGGCTTGCGGCGGCCGTCGCGCTTTGTCGTGCGGCGACAACCGCTGGTCGCGATTCAATCAGCTGACGCAGATGCCGACTCATACCATCTGGTGCCGGACAACAGCGTGTCGCGGTTCCAAAACCCGAGGATTTCACCATGGCTGAAGAATTTGACGACGACCTGGATCTGAGTTCGCTCAACGACGAGGAACTGACCGAACAGGTGCATGACGACCTGTACAACGGTCTGCGCGACGAGGTCATGGAAGCCACGAACATCCTGTTGTCCCGCGGCTGGTCCGCGGACCGGGTGCTCAACGACGCGCTGGTCGAAGGCATGCGCATCGTCGGGGTCGACTTCCGCGACGGCATCCTGTTCGTGCCCGAGGTTCTGCTGGCCGCCAACGCGATGAAGGGCGGCATGGAAATCCTGCGGCCGCTGCTGGCCGAGACCGGCGTCGAGCCGATCGGCAAGATGGTCATCGGCACCGTCAAGGGCGACATCCACGACATCGGCAAGAACCTGGTCGGCATGATGATGGAAGGTGCCGGCTTCGAGGTCATCGACCTGGGCATCAACAACCCGGTCGAGAAATACATCGAGGCGCTCGAGCAGCACAAGCCCGACATCCTCGGCCTGTCCGCGCTGCTGACCACCACCATGCCCTATATGAAGGTGGTGATCGACACCCTCAAGGAAAAAGGCCTGCGCGACGACTACATCGTGCTGGTCGGCGGCGCGCCGCTGAACGAGGAGTTCGGCAAGGCGGTGGGCGCCGACGCCTATTGCCGCGACGCCGGCATCGCGGTCGAGACCGCCAAGTCGCTGATCGCCGCCCGGCGCGCCGCGACGGCCTGATCCAGGCCACCGGAACAGCGCAACCGGCCAGGACCAGATCATGGGCGATCGCCCCGCCATTCTGGTCATCGCCTGCGGCGCGCTGGCCCACGAGATCGTCGCGTTGCGCCGCATCAACGCGTGGCCCCACATGGCCGTCCAGTGCCTGCCGGCCGAACTGCACAACCGGCCCGAGAAGATCGCGGCCGCGGTACGCGACAAGATTGCCGCCAACCGCGGCAAGTTCGCGTCCATGTTCGTGGCCTATGCCGACTGCGGCACCGGCGGACAGCTCGATGCGGTGCTGGAGCACGAGGGCATCGAGCGTATTCCCGGCGCCCATTGCTACGAGTTCTTCGCCGGCAGCCAGGCCTTTGCGGCCTTGTCCGATGCCGAGCCGGGAACCTTCTACCTGACCGATTTCCTGCTCCGGCATTTCGATCGCCTGATCCTGCGCGGGCTGGGCATCGACCGGCATCCGGAGCTGATGCCGCTGTATTTCGGCAACTACACGCGCCTGGTCTACCTGGCCCAGCTCGAGCAGCCGGGCATGGAGGAGGCCGGGCGGCAAGCCGCCCGGCGGCTGGGCCTGGAATACGAATACCGGGTCACCGGGTACGGCGACCTGCAAGGCAGCCTGCAGGCGGCCAGCGAAGGAGTGGTGTTTTGGCAAAACTGATCGTGATTTCCTGGCGCGACGTGCCAGCCCAGGTGCTGGTCAAGTCCGGGCGCGAGACCGCCAAGGTGCAGCTGTCGCATCGTTTCCAGGAAGCGGTGGACCGCGCGGCCATGCGCGCCGGCAAGTCCGGCTCCGAGGCCTACCTGGCCGACTGGAAACGCAGCGAGCCGCGCCGCTGCGGCGACAACCTGCAGGCCGAGGCGCAGGCCGAGGCGGACCGGATCGAGGCGCGGTATTCCGACGCCGACCTGTTGCGCATCATCCGCGCGCACGGCGTCGACGAGACGCTGGCCGCCCCGGGTGCAACCCCGCCGTCGGTGGCAGCGCCGCCGGCCGAGCCGGGCGGAGTCGCCTGATGTACGCCGTGCGACGCTGGTCGGTGCGCCATGCACGCGGCCTGCAGGCTTTCTACAACGCCTTCGAATGGGTGCTGGTCACGCTGCATCCGCTGTGGAAACGCATCGGTTACGAGCGGCTGGAAAAACCGGTCGCCGCGGTCGAGCGCGTGACCAAGGGTTTCCTGTTCGACTGCCAGATGTGCGGCCAGTGCGCACTGAGCTCCACCGGCATGTCGTGCTCGATGAACTGCCCCAAGAACCTGCGCAACGGCCCCTGCGGCGGTGTGCGCTCCAACGGCAACTGCGAGGTCAAGCCGGAGATGCGCTGCGTCTGGGTCGAGGCCTTCGAGGGCAGCGAGCGCATGGTCGGTGGCGACAAGGCGATCCGGGTCGTGCAGATCGCGGTCGACCGGCGGCTCGAGGGCCGCTCGTCCTGGCTCAAGGTGGCGCGCGAGAAAGGCACGGCCGTCGAGGCGGCGCTGGAGAAGCTGTGAAATTCGAAGACGAACCGGTCCCCGGTTATCCGATGCCCATCCTGCCCGGCCACAGCTCGCCCGGGCGGCTCGAGCGTGTGCTGCGCCGCGGCGCGTTCGCGGTCACGACCGAACTCGATCCGCCGGATTCGGCCGATCCGGAAGACGTGTTCCGGCGCGCGCGCATCTTCGACGGTTATGTCGACGCGATCAACGCCACCGACGGCAGCGGCGCCAACTGCCACATGTCCAGTGTCGCCGTGTGTTCGCTGCTGGCGCGCAAGGGCTACGCCATCGTCATGCAGATCTCCTGCCGCGACAAGAACCGGATCGCGATCCAGGGCGACATCCTCGGCGGCGCGGCGATGGGCGTGTGCAACATGTTGTGCCTGACCGGCGACGGCGTGCAGTCGGGCGACCATCCGCAGGCCAAGCCGGTGTTCGACCTCGATTGCATGTCGCTGCTGGAGATGGCGCGCGACATGCGCGAGAACCACCGCTTCCAGAGCGGGCGCAAGATCACCTATGCGCCGCGGGTGTTCCTGGGCGCGGCGGCCAATCCGTTCGGGCTGCCGTTCGAATGGCGCGCCGACCGCCTGGCCAAGAAGGTGGCCGCCGGGGCCCAGTTCGTGCAGACCCAGTATTGTTATGACGTGCCGCGGCTGCGCGCCTACATGCAGCAGGTCGAGGACCTCGGCCTGCTCGACAAGGTGTTCATCCTGGTGGGCGTCGGCCCGCTGCGCAGCGCCAAGGCGGCCGAGTGGATGCGCGCCAACGTGCCGGGCGTGCATATCCCGGACGCCATCATCCGGCGCATGTCCGGCGCCGAGAAGCAGGCGCTCGAGGGGCGCCAGATCTGCATCGACATCATCAACGAGATCCGCGAGATCAAGGGCGTGGCCGGCGTGCACGTCATGGCCTACCGGCAGGAAGAGACCGTGGCCGAGATCATCCAGAAGTCCGGCGTGCTGGCCGGCCGCGAACCCTGGCGCCCCAGGCCCGACCTCCAACCCGTTCCCATCGAACCCAACAAGGAAGCAGCATAGTGACCGATACCGTCATCAGTTCCGCCACCCGGGAGGTCGTGATCGGCTTCGACCGGCCCTTCGTCATCATCGGCGAGCGCATCAACCCGACCGGGCGCAAGATCCTGGCCGCCGAGATGCTGGCCGGCGACTACAGCCGCGTGATCTCGGACGCATTGGCGCAGGTCGAGGCCGGCGCGCACATGCTCGACGTCAACGCCGGCATTCCGCTGGCCGACGAGCCGGCGCTGCTGGCCAAGGCGATCGAACTCGTGCAGTCGGTCACCGACGTGCCGCTGTCGATCGACTCGTCCATCGTCGCCGCGCTGGAGGCGGGGCTGGCGGTCTACAAGGGCAAGCCGCTGGTGAACTCGGTCACCGGCGAGGAGGACCGCCTGGAGACGGTGTTGCCGCTGGTGGCCAAATACGGCGCCGCGGTGGTCGCGATCTCGAACGACGAGACCGGCATCTCGCAGGATCCGGACGTGCGTTTCGCGGTGGCCAAGAAGATCGTCGAGCGCGCCGCCGACCATGGCATCCCGGCCAGCGACATCGTCGTCGACCCGCTGGTGATGCCGATCGGCGCGATCAACCAGGCCGGCGTGCAGGTGATGCAGCTGGTGCACCGGCTGCGCACCGAACTCAAGGTCAACACCACCTGCGGCGCGTCGAACGTGAGTTTCGGCCTGCCCGAACGCAACGGCATCAATGCCGGCTTCCTGACCATGGCGATCGCCGCCGGCATGACCTCGGCCATCACCAACCCGCTGCACGCCGAGGTGGTCAAGGCCATCATGTCGGCCGACGTGATGATGGGCCACGACCCCGACTGCATGCGCTGGATCCGCAAGTTCCGCGAGGCGCCGGCCATGGGAGCCGATGGCGAAATGGGCCGCGGCCGGCGCGAGGTGGGGAGACGCCGGCGCGCCTGAGGGCCAGGAATGCAGACGGACGATATGCGACACATGCTCTCACAGCAATTTCCCGCCGGGCCGCCCCAAGGGAAATTAGCCCCCTCGGGGGGCAGCGCAGTACGCGTAGCGACAAGCGTGGGGGCCACATGAGCACAAAGGACCCGTTGGTCGTTTTCACGCCTTCCGGTCGCCGGGGCCGGTTCCCGGTCGGCACCATGGTGCTGCAGGCGGCCCGCTCGCTGGGCGTGGACATCGATTCGGTCTGCGGCGGGCGCGGCATCTGCGGGCGCTGCCAGGTCACGCAGGCGGTGGGCGAGTTCGCCAAGCACGGCGTGCGTTCGCGGCCGGAGCACCTGTCCGCGTTCAGCGCGGTGGAGCAGGAATACTGCAGCACCCAGCCGATGGACGAGGGCATGCGGCTGTCGTGTTCGACCCAGGTGCTGGGCGACGTGGTCATCGACGTGCCGTCGGCCAGCCAGCTGCATCGCCAGGTCGTGCGCAAGGAGGCCGAGGCCCACGACATCCAGCTCAATCCGGTGGTGCGCCTGCATTTCGTCGAGGTGCAGCAACCCGACATGCACGACCCGTCCGGCGACCTGCGCCGGCTCGAGGACGCGCTCGAATTCGAATGGCGGCTGACCGACCTCAAGTGCGACGTGCTGGTGCTGCACCGGCTGCAGCAGGCGCTGCGCGAAGGCGACTGGAAGGTCACCGTGGCGGTGCACGGCGGCAACCAGATCATCGCGGTCTGGCCGGGTTTCCGCGAACACACCTACGGCATCGCGATCGACGTGGGCTCGACCACCATCGCCGCCCATCTGTGCAACCTGTCCACCGGCGAGGTGGTGGCGGCCTCGGGCATCATGAACCCGCAGATCCGCTTCGGCGAGGACCTGATGAGCCGGGTCTCGTATCTGATGATGAACCCGGGCGGCGAGAAGGAGATGACACAGGCGGTACGGGTGGCGATCAACCAGCTCGCGGCCGACGTCGCCTTCCAGGTCGGCATCGACCCGACCGACATCCTCGAGGCCACGTTTGTCGGCAATCCCATCATGCACCACCTGCTGCTGGGCATCTCGCCGATCGAACTCGGCGGCGCGCCGTTCGCGCTGGCCAGCGACCACGCGATCACGATCTGGGCGGTCGAGATCGACTTCGCCATCCACCGCAACGCCCGCATCTATGTATTGCCGTGTATCGCCGGCCACGTGGGCGCCGACACCGCCGGTGTGGTGCTGGCCGAACGGCCCGACCTGTCCGACGAGATCACGCTGCTGGTGGACGTGGGCACCAACGCCGAGATCGTGCTGGGCAACCGCAAGCGGCTGCTGGCCTGCTCCAGCCCGACCGGTCCGGCCTTCGAAGGCGCGCAGATCAGCTGCGGCCAGCGCGCCGCGCCCGGCGCGATCGAGCGGGTGCGCATCGATGCGGGCACGCTGGAGCCGCGGTTCAAGGTCATCGGATGCGAGTTGTGGTCCGACGACCCGGGTTTTGTCGAGGCCATCGGCGCCACCGGCGTGACCGGCATCTGCGGCTCGGGCATCATCGAGGTGCTGGCCGAGTTGTACCTGGCCGGCGTGATCCGCCACGATGGCGTCATCAATGGCGAACTGGCGGCGCGTTGCCCGCGCATCCACAGCGACGGGCGCACCTTCGCCTACGAGTTGTGGCCGGCGCCCGAGGGCGGCAGCGTGATCCGGGTGACGCAGAACGACGTGCGCGCCATCCAGCTGGGCAAGGCCGCGCTGTATGCCGGCGTGCGCCTGCTGATGGAACGCATGGGCATCGACAAGGTCGACAAGATCCGGCTGGCCGGCGCCTTCGGCAGCCATATCGACGTCAAGTACGCCATGGTGCTGGGCATGATCCCGGACTGCACGCTCGAGCAGGTCAGCTCGGCCGGCAACGCCGCGGGCACCGGTGCGCGCATCGCGCTGCTCGACCAGCGTGCGCGGCCCACGATCGAGTCGCTGGTGCGCCGGATCGAGAAGATCGAGACCGCCGTGGAGCCGCGGTTCCAGGAGTTCTTCGTCGAGGCGATGGCCATTCCGCACCTGACCGCGCCGTACGAGCGCCTGCGCGAGTCGGTGACCCTGCCCGAGCGCCAGCCGGTCAACACCGAATCGCCGGGCCGGGGCCGCCGGGGTGCGCGGCGCGAAGCGGCACGGGCGCAGGCTGCCTCCTAGAATGGTGCGGGCCAGCGTGGCCGCTGTCCGGGCAGGGGCCTGCAAGCCGCGGCCCGCGGCACCGCCTCGCTGCCAACCCGACGACCACCGAACCCACGATGTCCCGCGCCTTCCCGTCACTTGTCCTTGCCCTCGCATCCCTGCTTGCCGCAACACCGGTGGCGGCGGCGGAGCCCGCCAGCTGCAAGGCGGTGCGGTTCGCCGACGTGGGCTGGAGCGACATCGCCGCGGCCAACGGCCTGGCATCGGTGGTGCTCGAGGCCCTGGGTTACCAGCCCAGTGCCACGCTGGCCGCGCTGCCCGTCGCCATGACCGGCATGAAGAACCGGCAGATCGACGCCTTCCTCGGTTACTGGAAACCCTCGATGGTGCCGGTCGTCGAACCCTTCGTGCGCGACGCGCAGGTCGAGGTGCTGGAGGCCCCCAACCTGAGCGGCGCCCGCTACACGCTGGCGGTGCCGCGCCATCTCCACGACAAGGGGCTCAGGAGCTTCGCCGACATCGCCCGTTTCGAGAAGGCGCTCGAGGGCCGGATCCACGGCATCGAGGCCGGCAGCGAAGCCAACGCGCCGATCCGGCGCATGATCCGCGACAACCGCTTCGGCCTGGGCGGCTTCACGCTGGTCGAGTCGTCGGAGGCGGCGATGCTGGCGCAGGTGCAGGCCGCCAGCCGCAGCCGCAAGGCGATCGTGTTCCTGGCCTGGGAGCCGCATCCGATGAACGTGCAGCTGAAGATGCATTACCTCAGTGGCGGCGACGAGGTGTTCGGGCCGGACGACGGCGCGGCTCGGGTCTACACCGTGCTGGCACGTGGGTACCGGGAGCGTTGTCCCAACGTCGCGGCCTTGTTGTCCAACCTGCGCTTCACGGCCGAGATGCAGAGCCATGTCATGGTTCCCATCCTCGAGAAGGGCCGGCCGCATGCCGCCGCGCGCGCCTACCTGCAGAAGAATCCCTCGGTGGTGGCCCCCTGGCTGCTCGGCGTGACCACCATCGACGGTCAGGACGCGCTGGCCGCGGTGACAGCGGCGCTCCGGCGGTAACGGGCGATATCCGCGGCACAACTCGATGAAGAATTCCGACACCACCCCCGCCAGGCCGGACAAGGCCGCCGTGGCAGCGATGCTGGCACATTGGCCGGCCCACGCCGCCGCGCCGCTGGCGGACCTGATCCAGGCCCATGCCCACACCGGCGCCTACGTGGTGTTCGACGCCGACTACACCACCTACCACCATGACCTGCTCGGCGCCTTGCTGGCCTTCATGGAGCTGCGCGGCGTGTTGACCCGCGAGACCCTGGCGCCGTCGCTGCAGCTGATTCCGTTTCGCGACACGCCGACGCGGCGCGAGAGCCTGACCAGTTATTACCAGCGCCTGGGCGAGATCGACGACCAGGTCGGATATCCGTGGGCGACCCAGGTCTTCGCCGGCTTCACGCTGCGCGAGATCAAGCGCCACCTGGACGACATGCTGGCGTCGGGCGAACCGGTTCCCGCGTGGCAATACGTCGGCGACGACGTGGTCGAGCTGGCCATCGAGGTGCCGCGCATGCAGCGCGGCACGCAGGAGCTGTTCCGGGCGCTGACGGCGCACGGCATCGAGGTCTACATCGTCAGCGCGGCCAGCGAGGAGATCGTGCGCATGCTGGTGTCGGACCCGCAATACGGCTACCACGTCAAGCCGCAGAACGTGATCGGCGTGACCGTGTTGCTGCGCGACCGCGCCGCCGGTACCGTCACCACGGCGCGCAAGCTGATCGCCGAACACCGCTACGACCCGGCGCTGCTGCTGGACGACGAATTGACGACCGCGTTGTGGGCGCCGCTGACCTGGTACGAAGGCAAGCAGGCGGCGATCCACACCTATATCCATCCGTGGAAGAAACCCATCCTGGTGGCCGGCGACACGCCGCTGAGCGACGGCCCGATGTTCCTGCGCGGGCCGGACCCGGACCGCGGCGGACTGCGCCTGTTCATCGCGCGCAAGGACAGCTACCGCGACCATATCCAGGCGCTGCAGGACGAGCACGCCGGGCACCAGAGCGCCCTTGCGCATCCGGTCACCGCCAACCGCAACTGGATCATCGTCACGCCCGACGAGATCCGCTGAGCGCGATCCCGATCGCCACACCAACCCCGACGACCATCACCGGCCCTTGCGCAGGACCCCTCCACCATGACCGCCTCCCCCAGCCTCGCGTCCAACCGTTTCCTGCGCCTGCTGCACAGCCGGGCCTGGCTGCTGGCCGATGGCGCCACCGGCAGCAATTTGTTCAACGTCGGCCTGGTCTCGGGGGATGCGCCCGAGTTGTGGAATTTTGAACAGCCGCACAAGATCTCCGACCTGCACCGCAGTTTTGTCGACGCCGGCGCCGACATCATCCTGACCAACAGCTTCGGCGGTACGCGTTACCGGCTCAAGCTGCACCAGGCGCAGGACCGGGTGGCCGAGATCAACCGCCGCGCGGCCGAGCTGGCGCGTGCGGTGGCCGACGATGCCGGCGGACGCGAGATCGCCGTGGCCGGCAGCATGGGCCCGACCGGCGAGATCATGGAGCCGATCGGCCCGCTGACGTTCGCGCAGGCGCGCGATGCCTTTGCCGAACAGGCCGCGGCGCTGGCCGAAGGCGGCGTCGACGTGTTGTGGATCGAGACCATGTCCTCGGCCGAGGAGGTGCAGGCGGCCGTGGCCGGCGCCGCGACCGTCGGCCTGCCCATCGTCTGCACGCTGAGTTTCGACACCAACGGCCGCACCATGATGGGCCTGTCGCCGAGCGACTTCGCGCAACTCGCGCAGTCGCTGCAGCCGCGGCTGGCCGCTTGCGGCACCAATTGCGGCGTCGGCGCCGCCGAGGTCGTGGCCTGCATCCGCAACCTGGCGCAGGCCGCCGGCCCGGAGGTGGTGCTGGTGGCCAAGGGCAACTGCGGCATTCCGCAATATGTCGACGGCGCCATCCACTACAACGGCACGCCCGAACTGATGGCCGTGTACGCGCGCATGGCGCTGGACGCCGGCGCGCGCATCATCGGCGGCTGCTGCGGCACCTCGCCGGCGCACCTGCGCGCGATGCGCGACGCGCTCGACGCGCACGTGCCCTCGGGCGCCGCGCCCGAGCTCGCACACATCGTCGAGGCGCTCGGCGAGGTGTCCACCGGCGCGCGGGCGCAGTGGGGCGGCGCGCAGGACCGGCTGGCCGGGGCGGCCGCCGGCGCCAACCTGCGCCGCGGCCGGGGACGGCGCGGCGCCGGCCCCGCGGCCGAATAACAGCAGACCGAACCCGATCTCTCCCGTCATCCACGACGTGACGCCATGCGTGACGACGCCTCGCGCGGCCTGCTGCTGGTGGCCGGCGCCACCTTCTTCTGGAGCCTGAGCGGCGTCTTCGCGCGCTGGTTGCCGCAGGTCGACCCCTGGACCTTCAACGCCACGCGCGGCCTGGGCATGGGTGTGGCGCTGCTGCTGTGGATGGCCTGGGAATACCGGCTCGGCGCGATCCGCCTGTTCCTGCAGTCCGACCCGGCGCGCTGGCCATCTCGGGCGGTTTCTTCGCGCTCGGCTCGTCGATGTACATCCTGGCGCTGCAGCTCTCGAGCGTCGCGGCCGCGTCCTGCATCGGCGCGACCTCGGGCATCTTCGCCGCGCTGATGGCGCGCCTGTGGCTGGGCGAACGCACGCCGGTGGTGTTCACCATCGCGATCGTCATGGCCATCGTCGGCGTGGTGCTGATCGCCGTGGGCGAAGCCTCGGCGGCCACGGTCGGCAGCCTGGGCGGCATCGCGGTGTCGCTGGCCTATGCCCTGTGTTTCGCCGGCCAGAGCGTGGCCTTGCGGCGCTACAGCGCGCTGCGCATGGAGCCGGCGATGATCCTCGGTGGCCTGGGTGTGTACCTGCTGGTGCGTTTCACGGTCGGCCTGGAGCCGCTGGCACTCGGTGCGCTGGTGGTGCTGCTGTTCATGGGTGTGATCCAGCTGGCCGTGCCGATGGTGCTGTACATGCGTGGCGCCAGGCACGTGCCAGCGGTGCAGATGGTGCTGATCACGATGGCCGACACCGTGCTCAATCCGCTGTGGGTCTGGCTGGTGCACCGCGAGGTGCCGGCCACCTCGGTGTTCTGGGGCGGCGGCGTGATCCTGCTGGCGATCGGAGTCACGGCCTGGCCGAGCCTGATGGCGGCGCGGTACAAGCGCTGATGCCGCACCGCACCGCGCGGCGCGGCCCCGGCCGGTCAACGCGGCCCGATGCAGGGGGCTCGCAGGTGGCCGGCAGGCCGGTCCGCCGGGGGGTCTACACTGTGCCTGACGGTCGACGCGCATCGGGCGCGCGGCACCAACGTCCGGCAGCGTCCCGTCGATTGCCGGCAACCAGGAGACACCACGGCCCATGCAAGTCCTGCTCAATACCGATACCCATGTCGACGGCCGCCAGGCCATGGCGGCGCACCTGGACTCCGTCGTGCGCGAAGCCCTGGAGCGATTCCGCGACCATGTCACCCGTGTCGAGGCGCATATCGTCGACGCCAACGCCCAGGCCAGTTCGCATTCGGACCAGATCCAGTGCACGCTGGAGGCGCGGCTGGCGCATCTCGATCCGGTGGTCGTGAAGGACCATGCGGCCACGGCGCACCAGGCGATCGACGGGGCGCTGGGCAAGCTCAAACGTGCACTGGCGACCCGCGTCGAGCGCCACGACGCCCATCGCAACGGAACGCCGGCGCCGCAGTCCACCGACAACGACTGAACGCGCGCGGCAGGGCCGCGCCGCCGGTTCAGTGGTCCGGGGTGCGCAGGCTCTGCGCCGTGTCGCGCGCGAACTGCGCGATCGCCGTGTCGGTCAGCGCATCGCCGGACCAGGCCGCCAGGCTCTCGGGGGGCAAGGTCACGGCGGCGGCGCCGCAGGCGATCAGCTGCGCCAGCACGTCGGGCGACTTGATGCTGGCGGCCAGCAGCGCCGGGCCGCCGCTGTGCTGCAACGCGACGCAGGCCTTCATCAGCGGCCAGACGTCGCGGCCGTCGGCAGCGAGCCGGCCGACATACGGTGCCACGTAGGTCGCCTGCAGGCTGCGCGCCCACAACAACTGCACCGGATTCGACAGGCCGGTCAGCAGCACCGGCTGGCCGGCCTGGCGCATCGCGTCGATGGCCGGCAACCAGTCGGGGTGGCAGGGCAGCTTGATCGTCAGCGTCACACGGTGCTGTTGCGCCAGCGCCTGCAGCCGGGCCTGCCAGCGCAGGGCGTCGTCGGCATCGGCGGTCGGCAACTGCAGCATCAGTTCGGCGATGCCGCGTGCGGCGACGGCCTGCACCAGGCGTTCATAGGTTTGCAGCGTGACCGGCAGGCCGGCCTGGTGCACCAGGCTGGGGTTGGTGGTGACGCCGGCAATGGATGGGCATCCGGCGGGCAGGGCCCAATGGTCGGCATGCGCCGAGTCGAGATAGATCTTCACTCCAGGTCCTGTTTCAGGAAGATGTCCTTCACCGGGAAGAACTGGGTGTGCAGCGGCAGCAGGGCGCCGCCGAGGGCACGGGCGTGGGCGCCGACCCGTCCGGCGACGATGGACGGCGCATCGAGCCCTTCGAGGTCGTAGTGGTCGACACATGCGCGGGTGCGCGCGATCAGCTCCCGGATCAGGGCCGGCGACAGCGAACCGTCGATGACCGTGGCGTCCAGGTCGACCAGCGCGCTGGCGCTGACGATGGTCATCGCCAGTGCCAGGCTGGCCTGCGCGAGCCAGGGATCGGTGATCGATGCGTACTCGGGCGCCATGATGGCGTCGTCGTGCGCCAGCTGCGGGTCGTGCCCGGCCGCCTCCAGGGCCCGTTCCAGTTGCTGGCCCGAGGCCATGCGCAGCAACTGCGCAGGCTTGCCGCCGGCCTGGGCGATCGCCGTCGGCATGGAGCCGATGGCGCCGGCATTGCCATGCGGGCCGGCCATGATGTGCCCGCCCAGCACCAGTCCGCCGCCGACGAAGGTGCCGACGAAGACATACAGGTAACTCTCGATGCTCAGGCCCTGGCCCTGCAGCATCTCCGCCATGCAGGCGGCCATGGTGTCCTTGGCGAACTGCACCGGCAGCTCGGTCATCGCCTGCACCCGCGCCACCAGGTCGACGCCGGTCCAGCGTTCGAGCGCGTCGCCGGCCGGGCCGGCGAAGAGTTCCGACCATTTGTGCATCGACAGCGGCGCGGTCAGGCCGATGCCGACCGTGCGCTCCCAGTCGTCGCCCAGGGTCTGCTGCATCTGCGCCAGGCCCGATGCGATATGGGCCAGCACGACGTCGGGATCGGGGCTGGAATAACGGAACTGCAGCCGATGCCGCGGCTGACCGAGGAAGTCGGTCACCATGACCTCGAGGTTGCGCCGCCCGACCTGCAGGCCCAGGCTGAACACCCCGTCCGGATTGAGCGCCAGCGGGATCGACGGCTGGCCGATCCTGCCGCGCACGCGGGGCTGGCGCAGCAGCAGTCCGTCGTCGAGCAGGCGGTCCACGATGATCGACACCGTCTGCGTCGACAGCCGGGTCAGGCGCGCGAGATCGGCCTTGGCGATCGCACCGGCATGGCGGATCGCCTGCAGCACGATGCGCTCGTTGAACTGGCGCATCCCGCGGTGGTTCGATCCGCGCATCTGGCGCGGGTCGCGGATGAAGGCGGGCGGGGCGTTCACGGTGGTTGCGGACATCAGTGGAGGATCACGCCCTTGCAGAACATGGCATTGCCGAAGGCGGTGGTCTCGCCCGATTGCACCAGCACGCTGGCAAGGCGGATCTTGTCATAAAACGCGAATCGCTCGACCGCTTCGACGCGGTCGGCGTCCAGGCCATGCTCCTGCAGCGCGGCCAGCGTGTCCCGCTGCGCGGTCGTGCGATGGCCTTCGGGCTGGCCGCTGGCATGCATGTAGGCGGCAGGCCGGGATACGTCGTCGGCCAGCGGTATCACCGACAACACGGCGCGGCTGACCCGTTCCAGGCTGTGGCCGGGAATCCGTACCAGCGGCTTGCCACCGGCGAGGTGGTCGGCGGTGAAGTTGGCGTCGACCACCGCGACCCATTCGCCATGACCCATGGCCGACAGATGCATCAGCAGTTCGGGGGTCAGCAGCGGATCGATGCCTTTCAGCATGCCACGGCCTCCTCGGCGGGCAGGTCGGCCGGGTCGATGGCGCCGGTGATCAGGCCGACGATCTCTTCCGGGTTGGTCTGGGTCTTGAGGCGGTTGCAGATGATGCGGCCTTGGCGGAAAACCCAGATCCGGTCCACCAGGTCGAACACCTGGCGCAGGTTGTGGCTGATGATGATCAACGGTATGCCGCGTTCCTTGAGCCCGCGGATGATCTGCTCGACCCGGGCGGTCTCGGCCACGCCGAGCGCGGCGGTCGGCTCGTCCAGGATGATCAGGTTCTTGGCAAAACCCGCCGCGCGGGCAATCGCCACGCATTGGCGCTGGCCGCCGGACATGCCGCGCAGCGTCTCCGACATGTCCTGGATCTTGACGCCGGTGGTCTCCAGCATCGACGCGGACTGCTCGCGCATCGCCTTGTGGTTCAGCACCGACAAGGGGCCCAGGTTCAGCCGGGTCAGTTCGCGGCCCAGGAAGATGTTGGCCGGCACGTCGAGGTCTTCGGCCAGCGCCAGCGTCTGGTAGACGGTCTCGATGCCTTTTTCCCGGGCGTCGAGCGGCGAATCGAAGCTGACCGACTGCCCGTCGAGCCGGATGTCGCCCGAGTTGGGCTGTTCGACGCCAGTGATCAGGCGCACGAAGGTGCTCTTGCCGGCGCCGTTGTCGCCGACGATGGCGGCGTGTTCGCCCGGCATGAGCCGGAAACCGGCCTCGGTGAGGGCCTTGACGCCGCCGTAATGCTTGGTCAGGTTGCTGATCTCAAGAACAGGTTGGGTGTTGGACATGGTGGACTCGCTGGTTGACGTGGGGCTGAGCATGACAGATCCACGCAAAAATCCATATTAGTAAAACTACTAGGTTTATTTAATCGGCGATTTCTGTTTTAATTTGCTCCAGCAGCTGGCAGAAGACCTCTGCGTTGCCGCAATGACCCCATTTCCTCGCCCAATCGGAGACATTCGCATGAACATGACACGCACCATCGGCCGCATGGCCGTCACCCTCGCAACCGCCGGCCTGATGGCCGCCGCCATGGCCGAGACCACGGTGGCCTACATCACGAACGGCAATACCAACGAAGGCTGGACCCTGATCAACGGCGGCGCAAAGAAGGCCGGTGAGAAGGAAGGCATCAAGTTCATCCAGCTGGCCGCGGAGCAGGGTGAACTCTCCAAGCAGTTGGCCATCGTCGAAGACATGATCACGCGCAAGGTCGACGCGATCGCGATCGCGCCGGTCGACAGTGCCGGCATCGCACCGGCCATCAACAAGGCGCTGGCCGCCGGCATCAAGGTGGTGGCGGTCGACACCGGCATCAGCGGCGCCGACATCACCTCGTACGTGGCCACCGACAACATCAAGGCCGCCATGGTCCAGGGCGAGTGGGTCGCCAGCCAGGTCAAGGATGGCGACACGGTGATCTACGTCACCGGCGACCAGGGCCAGTCCACCGGCCAGGAACGCCGCAAGGGTTTCCTGGACGGCTTGAATGCCAAGCGCAAGAACGTCAAGGTCGTCGAAGTGCCCACCCGCTGGGACCAGACCCAGGCCCAGAACGGCGTCGAGACCGCCTTGCGCGCCAACCCGGGTGCCAAGGTCATCGCCTGTGCCTGGGATGGTGGCGCGCTCGGTGCGAAGGCCGCGATGTTGTCGTCCGGCAAGCGCAAGGGCTCGATCAAGATCGCCGGCTTCGACGGCTCGCCCGGTGGCCTGGACATGATGAAGCAGGGCTGGCAGCAGGCCAACGCGGCCCAGATGTTGGCCAGGATCGGCCAGATCGGCGTGGAAACCGCGATCGCCGCGGCGCAGGGCAAGAAGGTCGACGCACGCATCGACACCGGTTCGTTCCTGGTGCTGCCGTCCAACGTCGACCAGTTCGCCAAGGACTCGGGCGTGGCCCAGTTCATGCGCGTCAAATAAGCCCCGGGCGCCGCGGCCGCGGTGCCTTCCCGTCCCCGCTGCGCGAGCCGTCGCCTGACGGTGCGGGCCCGCGCGGCCACTCCCTTCATCGGAGATCCACATGAAATCCCTCACCCGGCAAGAGTGGTATGGCGCACTGGTGGCCGTGCTGGTCCTGGGCCTGCTCCTGAGTGTCGCGTCGCCCTATTTCCTGACCACCGGCAACCTGTCCAACATCCTGGTCCAGGCTTCGGTGATCGCGCTGCTGGCGGGCGGCCAGACCTTCGTCATATTGACCGGCGGTGTCGACCTGGCCGTGGGTGCGATGACCGCACTGGCGGGCGCGATCGCCGGGCACCTGATGATCAAGATCGGCGTCGACCCCTATGTCGCGATTGCGCTGGCCCTGGCCATCGGTGCGGCGGTGGGCCTGTTCAACGGTTATCTGGTCGCCTTCGTCGGCATTCCGTCCTTCATCGTCACGCTTGGCGGCCTGACCTTGTGGCGCGGCCTGGCGTTCGAGGCCACGGGCGGCTTCGACGCCTCCGGACTGCCGGATCCGCTGCCCTTCCTGGGTTATGGGGAACTGCTGGGCGTGCCGATGCCGATCCTGATCGCCGGCGTGTATTTCGTCGTCATGGCGTTCGTGTTGTCCAGCACCAAGCTGGGCCGCTACGTGTATGCCATGGGGTCCAACGAGATGGGTGCGCGCCAGGTCGGCATCAACATCCGCTGGTACAAGCTGTCGGTGTATGTGATCTCCGGCCTGAGCTGTGCGCTGGGTGCCATCGTGCTGATGGCGCGCATGGATTCGTCCAGCGGCAAGATGGCGCAGATGTTCGAACTCGACGCGATCGCGGCGGTCATCCTGGGTGGAACCTCGTTGTTCGGAGGGCGCGGCAGCATCTGGGGCAGCCTGCTGGGCGCGGTGCTGATCACGATGATCCGCAACGGCATGAACCTGCTCGAGATCTCGCAGTTCCGCCAGATGATGGCCATCGGCGCGGTCGTCATCGTTGCGGTCTGGATCGACGTGATCCGGCGTCAGCGGCTGCTGCGCAAGTAGCCACCGGCGCGAAGAAACCATGCGCACGCCGATCTGGGTCCTGGGCGAGGCATTGATGGACTGCGTGGCGCAGCCCGGCGGCGACCTGCGCCCGCTGATGGGCGGCAGCCCGTTCAACCTGGCGCGGGCCGCGGCCTTGCGCGGGGCGGACGTCGCCTATCTCAACCCCCTGTCGGCCGACGCTTTCGGCGACCGGATGCGCGCGCAACTGGCCGAGGACGGCGTGCGTGTCGTGTCGCCGCCCAGCCGCCTGCCGACCTCGCTGGCCGTGGTCCAGATCGACCAGGGCCAACCCAGTTACGGCTTCTACCGCGAAGGCATTGCCGATCGCGACTACCAGGTCGATGCGATGCTGGATCTGCTGTCCCGCCAGGCGCCGGGCATTCTGCATACCGGTTCCCTGTTGCTGGTGCCGCCGGAGGACCGCAAGGTGGCCGCCGTGCTGCGCGGCGCGCGCGCGCTCGGCTGGACCGTCAGCGTGGACGTCAACATGCGCCCCAGGCTGGCGGCCGACCTGCCGCTGTACGTGGCCGGCGTCTGGGAGATCGCGGCGCTGGCGCACTGGATCAAGGCCAGCGACGAAGACCTCGAGATCCTGGGCCTGCCGGAGCCGGATCGCGCCTCGGCGCCGCAGCTGGCGGAACGTTTCCGCGCACTCGGGGCCCGGCGCATCGCGATGACCTTCGGCGCGGGCGGCGCCTGGCTCGAGGTCGACGGCGCCCGTGCCGACATGGGGGTGCCGGTCGTCGACGTCGTCGATGCGGTCGGTGCCGGCGACACCTTCTGGGGCAACTGCATCGGCGACTGGGCCCAGCAAGCTTCGGACGCCGCCCAACGGGTCGCCGCGACGCTGGCCGCAGCCATGCAGGCCGCCGCGATCAATTGCACCCGCGCCGGTTGCCAGCCGCCGCGCCATGCGCAGGTACTGGCGGCACTGGGCGTCGGCTGAAACGCATCCATCCGCCGACACCGGCGGATCGGACTCGTCGACCCGCCTGGCCTGCCCGGCGCCGGCACGACCGTGCCACGTCGGCCGCCCGCGGACGTCCTGTGCCGGTGCATGTCTGCGCCAGCCTGCATGCCCCGTGCCTTGATGCAGCGCAAGGCACGACACCGTCGCCCGACTACGATGCAAGCGGCAGTTCTGGCGTGGCGCGCAGACCGGGTTCGCCGCAACCCGAATCGATCGCGCCTCATGGCAGGCTGGTGGTCAACCCTGCGCGGTTGCGGGTGGTGATGGCATTCCGCCGGCGACCGATCGCATTCCAGCACGAGGAGCCAACATGCACGAAGACCCCTCCCGTTACAAGCCGCTCGATCCCGGACGGATCGACCTGCTCGATCAGTTCGAACGGCAGTATTGGTGTGAAACGCTGCATTGCACCGAAGACCAGCTCCAGCGGGCTGTGGACGAGGTAGGCGCTCACGTAACCGCGGTGCGCGCGTACCTGGCGTCGCACAGCTCCTGAGGCCATCCCTGGCTCGGATCGCGCGGCATCCGCCCGGACACGGCCCGCTACCGAGGCACCGCGCGGGGATTTGCCGTCGTGCCGAAACCCGTCGGCCCCAAATGATGTTAGCTTTGTGTCTGGCGCAATGTCGTGCGCAGACCAAGGAGGACACCATGGCACGTCTGAATGGACAAGTGAATGGGACGGTGGTTTATCGCGAAGGCGATGGCGTCCTGATGGAAATCCCGCGCGGGCCCTGCGAGATCGAGATCGAAGACCTCGACGTCACCTTGACCTGGTTCGAGGACGATGTGCACTGCTCGACCGCCATGCCGCGGGCGGACTACGAGCAATACGTGGCCAGCGGCGATCTGGTGCTGGAGTGAGCCCGTCAAGCCCGCCGGTTGCGGGGCTTGGACGGCTGTGGCCGGGCACGGGCGGCAGGGGTCGGCCCGCCCTTGCTCGACCAGGCCGCCAGGATCATGCGTTCGATGGTGGCGAAGAACTTCTGCACTTCCTTGAAGTCGCCGCTGTCCTGGGTCATGGGCGCACATGACAGCAGGCTCACGCGCAACAGACGTGCGACGTCGTCGACGGGTGTATCGGGCAACAACTCGCCGGCCTCGACCGCTTCGATGACGGCCTGCCGGAGGCTGGCATCGTAGGCATGGTCCACGCGCATCAGCGCATCGCTTGCCAGTTCACCCAGGGTTGGAAGGTCGAGCCGCAATCGTGACAACGGACTCCAGACGTTCCGGTCGCCGGGTTGCGGATTGAAGCGGGTGTAGAAGCGGTGCAGGTCATCGAGCTGGGCCGCCAGACGGTCCGCAAAACGGGCGCCGGGCTGTGTCCAGTTCGATGCGATGCGAGCCAGCGCATCGTCGACGAAGACGTCGATCAGCTCACCCATGAGCTGGCGCTTGTCTCTGAAATGGTGGTGGATGTTGGCCCGCGTGGTTCCCACGGCATCGGCAATGTGACCGAAGCTGAACCCATCGTGGCCACGCAGCACGTACAGGTCCTCGGCGATGGTGCGAATCCGCTCGCGCGTCGCGCCACGTGGTGTGGTCAGGCCTTCCG
The DNA here is from genome assembly GCA_024236015.1 of Rhodoferax sp. Taxonomy (GTDB): domain Bacteria; phylum Pseudomonadota; class Gammaproteobacteria; order Burkholderiales; family Burkholderiaceae_C; genus CAISIP01. Next base: position 22,507 of record JACKLK010000015.1, on the reverse strand, counting down.
GGGGGGCGGTCGCGGCCGCGTTGCGCGTGCGGGTTCTCGGGACAGGTTGTTTCATGCGAGCTCTTTGGCGCTGGCCACGCGCTTGCCGCTTGTGGCGTCGAACAAGTGGGCCCGATTATTGTCCACTGCCAGCCGGATGGCCTGGCCGGCCCGCACCGGCACCCGTTCGCGTGTCACGCAAACGATGTCCTGCTTGCCGTGGCGCGCGACGATCTGCGTCTCCGATCCGGTCGGTTCGACCACGACGACGGTGGCCGGCAGCCCGTGGTCGGCCAGCACCAGGTGGTCGGGACGCACGCCAAATTCGACGGCATGGCCGGGCCGCAGTGCCGGGTATTCCGGCAACGGCAGCTCGTGGCCGGACGTGGTGCGAAAGGCCCCGGTCTCGGTGATGGTACCGGCCAGGAAGTTCATGGCTGGCGAGCCGATGAATCCGGCGACGAAGCGGTTGTCCGGGCGGTCATAGAGATCCAGCGGTGCGCCACACTGCTCGACCACGCCCCGGTTGAGCACGACGATGCGATCGGCCATGGTCATGGCCTCGAGCTGATCATGGGTGACGTACACGGTGGTGGTGGCCAGGCGTTGCTGGAGCTCCTTGATCTCGCTGCGCATCTGCACGCGCAGCTGGGCATCGAGATTGGACAGCGGTTCGTCGAACAGGAACACGGCCGGATCCCGAACGATGGAGCGCCCCATGGCCACGCGCTGGCGTTGCCCGCCGGAGAGATGCCGGGGGTAGCGCTCGAGCAGCGACTCGAGCCCGAGAATCGAGGCCGCATGGCCGACCTTGCGCGTGATCTCGGCCTTGGAGGCGCCGGCCAGGTCGAGCGAGAACGCCATGTTCTGCGCCACCGTCATGTGCGGATACAACGCGTAGTTCTGGAACACCATGGCGACGTCCCGGCGCGCTGGCGGAATATCGTTGACGACACGATCGCCGATCCGGATCGTGCCGCCACTGGGGCTTTCCAGGCCGGCGATCATGCGCAGCAGCGTCGACTTGCCGCAACCCGAAGGCCCGACCAGGATGACGAACTCGCTGTCGGCGATATCGATGGACACCTGGCGCAGCACCGACGTGGCGCCATACGATTTGTCCGCTTTGTCAATGCTCACGCTGGCCATGGGATGTTTCCTGCCTGGATAGTCATGTTGTTCGATCCGGTGTTTCGTGCAGCAGCGCCGCCAGTGCGCCGCGTTGCGTGACGAGCAGGCGGAACGCGGCGTATTCGCGGTCGTAGCGGCGCCGCGTCGCGGCAACGGGGCGCACCCGCGAACCCTGGTGCGCCATGGCCTTGCCCGCTTGCGCGAAGTCCGCGAAATGGCCGTCGGCCAGCGTTGCCGCGATGGCCGTGCCCAGCAGCACCGCATCGCCCTCCCGTGGCAGCATCACGTCGCAGCCGGTTGCATCGGCATAGATCTGCACCAGCAGCGGACTGCGGGCATGCCCTCCGGTCATGTTCAGCTGGTCGATCGCATAACCATGGGCATTGAGCGTGTCGACGATGTGCCGGGTGCCAAAGGCGATGCCCAGCGCCGTGGCGTGGTACAGCTTCGCCAGCCCATCGAACGACGCGTCCAGGTCGAGTCCGTGGATGACGCCACGCAGCCGCGCATCGGCCAGCGGCGATCGATTGCCGTTGAAGTCGGGTACCACCAGCAAGCCACTGCCGAACCCCTGCGGGTCTGCCTGCCGTTGACGCCCGATGTATTCGCATATGGCGTGATGGCGGTCGGCGCCCAAGGTGCTCGCGGCGGTGTGGGTGTCCAGCAGGTGGTCGAGCGCGGCGCCGGTGGCGGACTGCCCGCCTTCGTTGAGCCACCATTCGGGCAACACCGCGCCCAGGTACGGGCCCCACACGCCGGGCACCCGGCGCGGTGCGCGTGACAGGGCCATGTGGCAATTGGAGGTGCCTGCGATCAGCGCCAGTTGCCGGTCGAGTGCGTCCGGTGCCGTGCCACCCAGCACGCCCAGGGCGCCGGCGTGGGCATCGATCAGGCCGACACCGACGGCGGTGCCGGCGGCCAATCCGAGTTCGGCCGCGCTGTCGGCGCTCAGGCGCCCGGCGCAGCCTCCCACCGGCCATGCCCGCGCCGGCAGCTGCATCTGTCGACGCAAGCTGCCCAGGCCGATCGACTCCAGCAGGTCGTCCGGCCAACCGTCAGCATGCGCGAGGTATCCCCATTTGCAGGTGACGGTGCAATTCGACACGCCTGGCGTGCCAGTGGCCTTCCAGGTCAGGAAATCGGCCAGATCGAACGCGTGCCCGTAACGCGCCCAGGCCTGTGGCAGGTGCTCGCGCAGCCACATCAGCTTGGGCAGCTGCATCTCGGGTGACATGGTGCCGCCGACATGCGCGAGCACCCGATGGCCGCTGGCCGTGATGGCCTGAGCCTCGTTCGTGGCGCGATGATCGGCCCACATCAGCACGTTCCAGCGGTCCTCGAGCGTCGTGGACACCGTGACCGGCGCCCCGTGAGCATCGAGCATGACCAGTGAACAGGTCGCGTCGAACGCCAGTGCGGCTATGCGCGACGGCGACACCCCGGCGGCGTCGCGCGCCGCCTGCACGGCGGCGCAGACCGCGCGCCAGATCTGCGCACTGTCGTGTTCCGCATGGTCGGCCGCGGGCCGGTGCACGTCGAAGCTGTGTGCGCCGTAACCCAGCATGCGGCCCGACAGGTCGAACACGCCGGCGCGTGCGCCGGTGGAGCCGACGTCGACCGCGATGACGGCCACTGTCATGTCGTGGCTCCGTCCATCGCATTGCGAGGGCCTGGGGCCCGCCAGGCTTGGGGCACGGGGCGGCGCATCCGGCGCAGGGTCATGCCTTGACGAGCGGTGCCACGCGCTGGGCGATGGCGGCGACCGCCTCCTTGGGCGACTTCTGCCCCAGTACCGTCAACTGCACCTCCTCCAGGAACGTGGTCTGGGCACGTGCCGCCTCCGGGAATGCCGGCAGCGGCACCCGGGCACCGGCCAGCGTTTTCGCCTCGACAGCGGCCAGTGGCTGGTCCTTGGCGAACTCGGCGTTCTGGTAGGTGGACATGCGAACCGGCCCGTTGCCGTTGCGCGCGGCGCCGGTCGTGACCTGCTTGCTCGACATCGCCCGCATGAAGCTCCAGGCGAGTTCCTTGTCGCGCGCGGGCTTGGGCATGCACATGGCCCAGAACTCGACCACCGATGCCATCGGAACCTTGCCCTTGAGCGCTTGCGAGATCGGAAACTCGATCGCCTTGATGCGGCCGGGATACTTCGACTGGTCGGCCCGGTTGAGCTGGGCGTGGCGTGCGAACGGCAACACGGTGAAAGCGGCGCGGCCTTGCTGCATCCAGGTGACCTGGTCGTCGTTCGTCGTGGTCGCGTAGCTGCGCGGCAAGGCACCGGCCTTGTACATGTCCTGCAGCGTGGCCAGCGCCTTCTCCATGGCAGCCGGGTCCGGCAGCAACTTCAGCTCGCCATTGATGAAGTCGCCGCCGAAGGCCCGCGCAAAGGTCACCGGGAACACGCTCAGGTCGCTGGCCAGGATCATGCCGGTCACCGGCGTGCCGGCCGCGGACTTGAACGTCAGCTGCTTCGATTGCTCGACCAGTTCTTCCAGCGTGGCCGGCGGCGCCTTGATGCCACGCTCTTCGAGCAAGGCTTCGTTGTAGAACAAGGCCTGCGTGGCGTGGCGAAAGGGAATTCCGACCAGCTTGCCGTCGAATTTCATCGCCGCCAGCAGGCCCGGTGCCATGTCGGCCATGTCCTCGATCGGCGCCTTGGCCATGTAGTCGTCCAGCGGCTGCATCAGCGAGGCGGCGCTGGCGGTGGCGCGACTGTTGACCAGGAATCCGACGCTGAAGTCGGTGGCCGACAGGCTGGCTTCGCGGAACAGCCGGTCCTGCAGGGGATTGGAGTCGAAACTGGTCCAGGCCAGGTCGGCCTTGTTCGCGTCGCGCCAGGCCGTGGTCTGGTCACCGGCCGGTCCCTGCGTCAGGCAGTTCTGATGCACCCGGTGGCACAGGATGTTGAGCGTCTTGTCGGCGGCGAACAGCGGCAGGGCAGAGCCGAAAATGCCGGCGCCGGCTCCGGCCTGCAGCAGGCGGCGTCGTGTCCAGTTCAAGGTCATGGTGTAGGTCTCCTAGGTTGGTTGTCCGGCTTTATCCCTTGACGGCGCCGCCGGTTAGCCCCGCCACCAGGTGCTTCTGCATCAGCATCACGAACAGCAGGATCGGAACCAGCTGTACCGTCGAGGCCGCAAACAACACGCCCCAGTCGACGCCGCTGAGAGATCCGAGCATCTCGGATATCACCAGGGGCGCGGTCTTGGCGCGCGTCGACGTGAAGATGAAGGCGAACAGAAACTCGTTCCAGGCATAGACGATGACGAACACCGCCACGGCCAGCATGCCCTGGCGCGACAGTGGCCGTACGATGCGCCACAGGATGGTCAAGCGGCTGGCGCCGTCGACCATGGCCGCCTCATCGAGCTCCTTCGGGATCTGCTCGATGAAGGTGCGCATCAGCACCGTGCCCATGGAGACGAAGAAGGTGGCATACAGGACGATCAGCACCAGGTGGGTGTCGTTCAGGCGCAGCAGGTTGGCGATGCCGAACAGCGGCAGCGTGATCACGATCGGTGGCAGCAGCCGGACGACGATCAGGAACAACACGCTGCGCTGCGTCGTCGGCCCCGGAAACCGCGAGCAGGCGTAACCCGCCAGCGTGCTGGCCACGACCACGACGACGGTGGCGCCCGCGGTGACGATGAAGCTGTTGATCAGGCCGTCGAAAAACACCTGCCATTGCTGCCACAGGGCCCGGTAGTGGGTGAACGTCGGCTCGAATGCGAGTCGCGGCGGCACCGCGAAGATCTCCTGCCCCGGCTTGAACGAGGACATCACCATGAACACCAGCGGCCCGAGCGACCAGCCCAGGATCAGCAGCACGGCCAGCGCCTTGCCGATGCCGACGGCGATGGCTTCAGCGCGCACGGGACACCATGTCGCGCCGCAACGCCCAGATATAGATGGAGCCCAGCGCCATCGAGACCACGACCATGATCCATCCGGTGGCCGATGCCGGTCCGAACGCGTTGTACCGAAAGGCTTCCTGGTACAGGTATACGCCGACCACCTCGGTGGTGCGCGCCGGTCCGCCACCGGTCATGAGCCAGACTTCGGAGAACAGCCGGAACACGAAGATGTAGCGGAACAGCGATGCCAGCAGGATGGCCGGCATCAGCAGCGGGATGGTGATGCGCCGGAACGCCTGCCAGGGCGTGGCACCGTCGATGCGCGCCGATTCGTACAGGTCGCCGGGGATGGCCAGGCGGGCTGCGTACAGGATCAGGAAGGTGAACGGCAGGTGCAGCCAGATCGACAGCAGGATCACCAGCGCCAGCCCATGGGAGGGCACAACCGACCACTCCAGCGCCGGCAGTCCGAGCCCTTGCAACAGCCAGTTGGCGGGACCGGCGTCCATGTCGAACAGGAAGCGCCAGACCACCGCCGCCGATACCTCGCTGACCGCATACGGCGCCAGCACCGCGGCCAGCATCAGGCGTCGCATCGGCACGCCGCTGTTGAACAGCAGCGCCATGCCCAGTCCGAGCAACAGTTCGACATGCACCACCACCACCACGATGACCAGCGTGTTGCGCATGGCGCGCCAGAAGTACGGGTCGCCCAGCACCTTCGCATAGTTCGCCAGGCCGACGTATTCGGGTGCCTGGCCATAGGTGGACGCGGTCAGGCTGAGCCAGGCCACATACGCCGCGGGCAGGACCAGCACCGTGCACACCAGCACCAGCGCCGGTGTCATCCAGGCAAACGCCCTGGCCATCAGGCGGTCGATGGCGCCGCCGGCCGCCAGCCAGGGGAGGGAGGTCGCCATGCTCATGGCCTTGCTGCGGCGAAGCCGTCGCGGGTCGGGGGCAGATCTCGCACGGCTCGCATCAGGCCGCCTGCGCGATCGTGTCCGAGGCGGCCGGTACGGCCATCGGTACCCAGCCTTCGACCGTCGTGCGGTAGGTGACCCGGCGGTAGCCGGGATAGTCGTTGATGGCCGTGTGCAGCACGAACGGATTGGCCCAGATCGTCAATGTGCGGGGCGCCCAGCGCACGCGGCAATTGAATTCGGGTCGCACCGCGTGGCGCAGCAGATAGTCGATGAGCGGCCGGCTCTCCTCCGCGGTCAAGCCCTTGATGGACTGCATCACGCTGGAGACGAACAGGTAGCGTTCGCCGGTGGCCGGATGCACACAGACGATGGGATGCTCCGCCTCGATGGTGTCGATGTTCTGCGCGTCTTCGCGCAAGGCGAGGCGGGAGTTGGCCGCGTTGATTTCGAACACGCCCTTGCCGCTGTGCACGCCTATGCGATCGTGCAGCAATGCCTGCATGCCGGGCGACAGGGCCCGGTAGGCCTGGGCCAGGCTGCTGAAGCAGGTGTCGCCACCCACGGGCGGAATGACTTCGCCGTACAGCATCGTCAACCCGGGCGGCTTGGCCATCCAGGCCAGGTCCATGTGCCAGTCTTCGCCGATCACCTTGCCGGTGTCGTCGGGTTCACGCACGAAGCGGATGATGTCGTCCAGGCCCTCGATCGGCGCATGCACCGGATTGCCGCTGAACGGGCCGAAGCGTCGCGCGACCGTATGCAGCGTCTGTGGCGTGAGGTTTTGTTCGCGCACGGCGACCACGTGGTACTTGTCCAGTGCTCGACGCACTTCGTCGAAGGCCGGGTCATCCGGATGCGATGCCAGGTCGATGCCGTGGATGTCGGCTCCCAGCGCGCCAGTGATGGGGCTGACCGTGATGTGCCGGAACTGTGTGTCTCGCAACATGGTGGGGCTTTCTGAGCGGATTGGTATGAACAAACTTACTTATAGGTAAGTCATTTTTGATGCAGATCAATCCGAGGAAAACTGGGGTTTACCCTCATTGCGCCATGAGTTCGCCGAATGCCGGCACGCCGCCGGCACGGCGCGCCAATACGCGGTGGCGGCAAGGTGATCGAACGCATGGAGACGGTGGCGACCGGCACGATGCCGGCGCCGCGCGCCGTTGGAGCGCGTCAACCCGCGAGATTCGTGGTGCACTGCGGATTCGTCGTGCCGGTGCCGCAGTCCCCTCCAGCGTGTGTCGATGGCTGCGGCACAGGTCGCCGCGGGGCGGCGCTACACCAGGCTCAGCCGTCCGTCCGCCGGGCGTGCCGGCCATGCGACGCCGAACCGCTCCAGCACGATGGCGGCCTGCTGCTCGAAGCAGCCGCCCCAGCGCAGCACGCGCCAGCTCGGCAGTTCGATGATGGTGCTGCCGATGGCAAGGTCGTTCGCGTAGCGCGAACGGCCATATCCGAGCACGACGTCGCAGCCGTTCCTGAGCGACTCCTGCACGTCGGCCAGCTCGAACTTGCTGCCGGTCAGGGACACGTTGGCCGACGAGCCCATCAGGGGCGCGGCCGCCTCCCAGCTCATGCGGGCCAGTTCGTTGTGCAGCCGGCCGGCGTTGAGCAGCAGGTCCATGGTGCCGTCCTTGGTCGAGCGGCGAAGCCCGCCGTATTCGACCGTGCGCAACCAGTCGTGGTCGGCGCGATACGGTGCGATCACGGACAGCGGCAGGTCATGCTCCTGCGTGATGCAGCGCACCAGATCGCGGTCGCGCTGCGTGGTCACCATCACATCGGCAAAGATGTCCCAGTTCCCGATCACGCCGTTGGGCTTGGTCTGCGCCCGCTGCTTGAGTTCATAGATGCGTTCGACGCCGCGCGCGGTGTGGGCGAAGATCGCATAGGACACGCTGAGCGGCAACACGGCGACACCGCCGGCGCGCATGCTGCGAAACGCGGTGCGCGCGTCGGCGGCGATGGTGTCGGCATCGGGTTCGTGGCCGCGGTCGATGCATTCCATGTCAGGCTCCCTCGCGGGTGTCGAGCACGGCGGCCACGCTGGCCGCGACCCGCAGCAGTCGCGCGTCTTCGTATCGGCGCTGCACCAGTTGCATGCCGATCGGCAGGCCGTTGGTGTCGCGCATGCCGGGCACGTTGATGCAGGGCACGTGCAACGCCGTCCAGATGCGGTTGAAGGTGGCCATGCCCTGAGAGGCGATGCCCGTCGGTGCCACACCCGGCGCACTGAGCGTGAGCACGGCGTCGACATCCGCGCTGGCGCGCTCGAAGTCGATGCGCCGCAGCGCCGCGGCGTCGAGCACGTCGCGCATCTGCTGTGCCGTGTGGCCGTACTGGTTCTCGACCTTGCGGTGGAACTCGGCATGCAACTGCTGCGGATGCGCCAGGTACTCGGGCAGGAAGGCGCCGCGTCCCCCGTCCTGCATGATGGTGTCCTGTTGCTGCGTCAAGGCATCGAAGGCGGAATCGAGCACCAGCGGCGTCACGTGGGCGCCGGCCCGTGCCAGCTGGTCGGCCGCGGCATGCAGCGCCGCCTGCGCCTGCGGGTCGGCCTGGTTCCACATCGGCGTCTCGCACAGGGCAATGCGCAGGCCGCGCACCGGCAGCGGCGCGAGTTCTTCTTCGGTGGCCAGCCGGTACAGGCGTGCGAGCAGGGCGAGGTCGCCGGCGCTGCGGGCCATCAGGCCGATGGTGTCCAGGTGCGGTGAATAGTGCTTGGCGCCCGCGAACGACAGGCGTCCGAACGTCGGCTTGAAACCGTAGACGCCGCAAAAGGCCGCCGGCCGGATGGTCGAGCCGCCGGTCTGCGTCGCCAGGGCCAGCGGAACCATGCCGTCGGCGACCGCCGCGCCCGAGCCACTCGAGGAGCCGCCCGGCGTACGTTCCAGGTCGTGCGGGTTGCGTGTGGGTGGAAGCCGGCCGCCACAGGCGAACTCCAGCGTCGTGGTCTTGCCCAGGATCACGGCGCCGGCGGCGCGCAGCACCGCGACGCAATTGGCGTCCTCCGACGGTTGGTGGCCCTGGTACAGCGGCGAATTGTGCTGGGTGGGCTGGTCGCAGGTGTCGATCACGTCCTTGACGCCGACCGGGATGCCGTGCAGCGGGCTGCGCCGGGGCTCGCGGTCGCGCGCCCGTGCCTGCGCCAGCGCGCATTCGGCGTCCAGGTAGGCCCAGGCCTGCACCTGGGGCTCGCGCTGCGCGATGCGTTCGAGCAAAGCCTGGGTATACGCCTCGCTGGTGAGCTGGCCCGCGGCCATGCGCCGGGCCGCTTCGCCGGCTGTCAATTGCCACAACGGCATGGTGTTTCCTTTCTGTCGGTTTCGCAAAATTGTATGCATTCCTGACCTTGATGCAATATGTGAAAACGTCGATCCATGGAAGAGATGGTTATTTTCTTTATTTAAAACAATAACTTAATGAAAACATTGTTCTCTGGCAAAAATTTTTTGAAAGCGTTCTTGTTGATCTGCGCGATTTATTGTGTACATTAGAACCAACTTCTGACTCCGATCTGCCACAAATCCGGTTCCCCGCCATGGTTGCTCCCCTGACCGAAACCTATGCACAGGCACTTGCCGGCTGGCAAGACCTGCAAGCCCCGCCAGAGGCGCTGGCGGTCGCCCGGCTGGGTTTCACCGATTGCGCCGGCGTGATGCTGGCGGGCCGCGCCGAAGACGCGGTGCGTTGCCTGCGGTCCTATGTGCAGGCCCAGGGCGGGCAGGGCCGCGCGCGGCTGGTTAGCGGCGCTGACAGGGTCGGCATGGTGCAGGCCGGCCTGGTCAACGCCACGGCCGCGCATGCGCTGGACTACGACGATTTCGCGTTCTCCAACCATCCCAGCGCGATCCTGGTGCCGGTGGTGCTGGCGGCGGCCGATGCCGCGGGTGGCGTCAGCGGGCGTTGCATGGCGATGGCCTATCTGCTCGGTTACGAGGTGTGGTCCGACCTGATGCTGCGCGAGCCGGATCTGTACTACGACCGCGGCTGGCATCCCACGTCCGTGCTCGGTCCCATCGGCGCGGCGGCGGCCGCCTGCGTGGTGCTGGGGCTGGACGCCGAGCGGACCCGTCACGCGCTGGCGCTGGCTGCATCCGATTCCGGCGGCGTGTTCGAGAACTTCGGCACCATGGCCAAGCCCTACCATGGTGGACGCGCCGCGGCCGCGGGCCTGAACGCCGCGGCGCTGGCCGCCGCCGGGCTGGCCGCCAGCCCGACGGCGCTGGAAGGGCGCCGCGGCCTGATGCGCGCCTTGTCCCCCCAGGGCCGGGTCGACCTGGACACGCCGGCGCGGGTGGGCCAGGCCTGGCGCAGCGCGGCGATGCGGCTGAACATCAAGAAACATCCGACGGTCGGATCATCGCAGCGGGTCATCGACGCGGTGCTGGCCCTGAACCGCAGCCAGCGCCTGGATCCGGCGCAGGTGCGGTCCATCGACGTGCACATCAGCGAGCGCCACGCGGCCGTCATGCCGTACCACCGGCCCCAGGACACGCTGCAGGCCAAGTTCAGCATCGAGTTCGCGATCGCCTGTGCGCTGGTGCACGATGCGGTCGGCTTCGAGCAGCTCACCGATGCGGGCGTGCGCGAGCCCGCGCTGCAGCGCCTGATGGGCCTGGTCACGATCCACACCACCGATGCGTTCGAGCCAAACTGGCGTGACGCCGCGCCATTCGACATCGTGCATGTCACGCTGGCGGACGGCCGCACGGTCTCGTCGCCGCAGGTGCGGCGCGCGGCCGGCCATGCCGACACGCCGCTGACCGACGCGCAGCTGTGGGCCAAGTTCCTCGGTTGCGCGCGCCATGCCGGCGTGCCGCAGGACGCCGCGCGCGCGCTGTTCGACGCCATGCAGCGCATCGACAGCCTGTCCGGGCCCGACGCCATTCCCCTGCCCGCCTGACGGGTCCACCCAGCGCCATTGCAGAGTCTTCGCACCATGCCCTCGATCCAGGACTTCGTACGTTATGCACCGGTGACCAGCCGCCCGCCGGTGCAGTGGCCCGGCGGCAAGCGGCTGGCGTTCTGGATCGTTCCGAACGTCGAGTTCTACGAATACACGCCGCCGCCGGCGCGTGGCCGCGAGACCTGGGACCGCGTGCCGTCACATCCCGACGTGCGCGAATACGGCTTTCGCGACTATGGCAACCGCGTCGGCATCTGGCGCATGAGCGCACTGCTGGAGCAATATCCGGTGCGGCCCACGGTGTCGCTGAACCTGGCCCTGCTCGACCACTTTCCGGAGATCGCGCAGCTGATCCGCGACAAGGACTGGGCCGTCATGAGCCACGGCATCTACAACACCCGTTTCCTGTACGGCATGGACGAGGCGCAGGAGCGCGCCTTCTATGCCGACAACGTGGCCTCGCTGGCGCGCCACACCGGCGCGCAGTTGCAGGGCATCCTGACGCCCGCCATCACCAATACCGCGCGCACGCCGGCGCTGATCGCCGAGGCCGGTCTGAGCTACCACGCCGACTGGGTGCACGACGACGTCCCGGTGCCGATCATCGTGCCGGGACGGCGCCTGATCTCGATGCCGTATTCCTACGATCTCAACGACGCGCCGCTGTTCGACGGCCGGCCCTACGGCGGGCGCTATTTCGTCGACGCCTGCAAGGCGGCGTTCGACCGCCTGTATGCGGAAAGCGCCGACGGCGGACGGGTGTTCTGCATCGCCCTGCACCCCTACCAGATCGGCCAGCCGCACCACATCGGCCATCTGCGCGAGATCCTCGACCACATCTGCGGCCACGACGGCGTCTGGCACGCTACCGGCGACGAGATCGCCGCGCATTTCCTGGCCCATGACTACGACGCCCATCTGCGCCATGCCGAGGGTGTGGCGCGCATGGCCGCCGAAGCGGCCGCCGCGCGGCCGGCGATCGTGGTGCGCGAACGCGCGTCGACGGACATGCCCGCCGCCGCGTCGCCGGCGAACCGGACGGCCGGCATGGACCATCCGCATTTCCGCTGGAACCCCTATCCGGCGCGGCCGGTGCTGCGCTGGCCGGGCCAGCGTGCGCTGGCCGTGGTGCCGCTGATCAACCTGGAGATGGTCGAGGACCCGCTGCCCGAAGGCTGGCCGCAGATCCACAGCGTCGGGGGCGGTCTGGTGCGCGACTTCCCCAACATCTCGCGGGTGTCGACCCGCGAATACGGCCACCGGGTCGGCATCTTCCGGCTCGTCGAGGCCTTGCGCCGGCACGGCATCCGGCCGACGGTGGCCATCGACGTGCTCAGTGCCGAGAGTTACCCCAGCCTGGTGCACTATCTGCGCGATGCCGGCAGCGAGTTCGTCGCGCACGGCCTGTCGGTGACGCGCCCGATCACCAGCGCCATGACGCTGGCGCAGGAGCGCGACTACATCGCACAGACGCTCGAGCGGCTGCAGGCCTGCGGCATCACCCCGAGCGGCTGGTTCGGCATCGAATACGGCGAGTCGACACGCACGCCGCAATTGCTCGGCGAGGCCGGCCTGTCCTACCTGTGCGACTGGGCCAACGACGAGCAGCCCTACGCGATGACCACGCCCGGCGACCTGGTGTCGATGCCGCTGTGGGCCGATTTCGACGACCAGACCGTGCTGGTCAACCGCATGTGCAACCTCGACATGTTCGAGGACCACTTCCGCAAGGCGCTGGACCAGCTGGCCCTCGATGGCGCGTCGAACGCGCGGCTGCTGCACTACTGCGTGCGGCCCTGGGTCAGCGGCGCTGCGCTGCGCATCGCGATGTTCGAACGGGTGCTCGCGCATGCGATGCGCCAGCCCGCGGTATGGACGCCGACCGCGGGCGAGGTCGTGGCCGCCTGGCGCGATTCGGCGCAGGCCCGAACCATCACCGTTGCCGGAGGAACGACATGATCGAGTTGACGCAGGTGTCCAAGCGCTTCCAGGTCGGCGGACGCACGATCGATGCGGTACAGCCGACCGACCTGCACATCCCCTCGGGCGAGGTGTTCGGCCTGCTGGGTTTCTCGGGCGCCGGCAAGAGCACCTTGCTGCGGCTGATCAACCGGCTCGAGGAGCCCAGTGCGGGATCGGTGCGGGTCCATGGGCAGGAGATGGTCGGCCTGTCGGGCGACGCCTTGCGCGAGGCGCGCCAGCGCATCGGCATGATCTTCCAGCAGTTCAACCTGTTGTCGCACCGCACCGCGCTGCACAACGTCGAGTTCGCGCTGGAGGTGGCCGGCATGCCGGCCGCGCAGCGCCGTGCCAAGGCCCGTGAGGCGATGGCGGCGGTCGGGCTGTCCGATCGCGAGCAGTCGTACCCGGCCCAGCTCTCCGGCGGGCAGCGCCAGCGCGTGGCGATCGCGCGCGCACTGGCGACCTCGCCGAGCGTGTTGCTGTGCGACGAGGCGACCTCGGCGCTGGACCCGCACACGGCCTTGTCGATCCTGCGCCTGCTGCAGCAACTCAACCGCGAGCGCGGCATGACCATCGTCATCGTCACGCACGACATCAAGGTCGCGAACTACCTGTGCCAGCACTGCGTGGTGCTCGAGCAGGGCCGTGTCGTCGACCGCATCGCCATGGACAACCCGCAACCGCAGAGCCTGCTGGGCAGGTTCTTCTTCGAAACCGCCAAGGGCTGGACCGACCAGACGGTGCTGCCGCAGGAGCAGACATGACGGAACTCTTCCAAGCCCTGGTCGAATTCGGCCCCGACCTGTGGAAAGCCACGCTCGACACCTTGCTGATGGTCGGCGCGACCATGGTCAGCGCCCTGCTGATCGGCACCCCGCTGGGCGTGTTGTTGTTCACCTCGTCGCCGGGCGGGCTGTATCCGAAGCCGCTGCTCAATTTGGTGGCGGGCTACATCGTGAACGTGTTGCGCTCCTTCCCCTTCATCATCCTGCTGGTGATCCTGATCCCGTTCTCGCGCCTGGTCGTGGGTACCAGCATCGGGCCCAAGGCCGCGGCGGTGGCGTTGTCGTTCGCGGTGATCCCGTTCTTCGCGCGGCTGGTCGAGCAGAACCTGCGCGACGTGCCGCGCGGCATCATCGACATGGCGCAGGCCTGCGGTGCCTCGCGCACCACCACCATCTTCAAGGTGCTGATCGCCGAGGCCATGCCGGCCATCGTCGGCAGCTTCACCGTCACCGCCACCGGCTTCATCGCCTACTCGGCCGTGGCCGGCGCGGTGGGGGCCGGCGGCCTGGGCGATCTTGCCATCCGTTACGGCTACTACCGCTTCGAGACCTCGGTCATGGTCTGGTGTGTCGTGGTCATGTTCGTGCTGGTCCAGCTCACGCAGATCGCCGGCGCCTGGGTGGCGCGGCGCCTGGACAAGCGCTGAGATGAAAGACGCCCCCTGTCTGTCCGGTCGCACTTCGTGTCGACCGGCCGAACCCCCCACTGGGGGGCACCCCCTACGGCCTGGCAGAGCCAGTTCCGTGGGGGCCTGGACCGGCTTGTCGTGCGGCTGCCTCGCCTTTGATGATCGGTGGGCTGCGCATGGACATGCCGCGGCGCACCGACGCTCCCCTTTCTTCCTTCCCAACCACCCCTGGAGATGATGATGAACAAGCGCATCCTGATCAAGACCCTGCTCGCCGCCGGCGTCGCCCTCGCTGGCGTCGCACACGCCCAACAAGTGCTACGCATAGGCTTTTTCCCCGGCCCGTATGCCGACCAGTTCAAGCGTGGCGTGCAGCCTGCGCTGGAGAAGGCGGGCGTGAAGGTGCAGGCGACCGAGTTCTCCAACGTGATCCAGCTCAACTCGGCGCTGATGGACGGCAACCTCGATGCCAACGTGTTCCAGAACAGCGCCTACATGGACAGCTTCAATGCCCAGTACAAGGGCGACCTGGTCGAGGTGCTGCAGGTGCCCAGTGCACCGCTGGGCCTGTATTCCAAGAAATACAAGGACCTCAAGTCGCTGCCCGACGGCGCGCGCATCTCCTTGCCGAACGACCCGACCTCGATGAACCGCGCGCTGGTGTTCCTGCAGTCGCAGGGCCTGCTGACGGTGGATCCGAACACCCCGGCCGGCAAGGCGACGGAGAAGAACATCACCGCCAACCCGCGCAACTTCAAGCTGGTGCTGCTCGATGCACCGCAGATCGCGCGTTCGCTCGACGAGGTCGATCTGGCCGCGATCCTGGGCAACCACGTGATCGCCTCGGGCATGTTGTTGTCGTCGGCCATCGCGCTGGAAGACCCGGCGCCGCAGTACCGCATCATCCTGGTGGCGCGCAAGGACGTGGCGAAGAGCCCGTTGATCCAGCAGCTCGTCGACGGCTACAAGTCGGCCGAGTACCGCAGCTTCGTCGAGAACGATCCCAAGGCCAAGGGATTCTCGCGCCCGGCATACTGGCGTTGAACGGCGCAGGTCTGCGCCACGGGGGGCGGATGTGATGGACGACAAGATGCATGACGGGCACACCGTCGCGGGTGACGACGGCGACGACAACGGCGCCGGCGCGGCCAGCACGGTGGACATCGCCTGCGAGGTGATCCGCGAGGCGATCCGCAGCGGCCGCTTCGCCGGCGGCGACCGTATCCGCGAGCTCGAGGTCTGCGAGATGGCCCAGGTCTCGCGCACCTCGGTGCGCCATGCGCTGGCCCTGCTCGCGGCCGAGGGCTTCGTCGAGTTGCGGCCCAACCGCGGCGCCGTCGTGATCGACTGGACCGACGAGAACCTGCTCGAGATCTTCGATCTGCGCGCCATGCTCGAGGGATACGGTGCGTCGCTGGCCGCCTTGCGGGCCACGGCGCAGGAGACGGCGCAGATGCGCGCCGAGGCCGAGCTGTTCGCCTCCCTGGTCGGCGCCGTTCCGGCGCCCGACATGCGCCTGATCGCGGAGTCCAACAACCGGCTGCACCGCCTGATCCTGGACGCGGGCAAGAACAAGCGGCTGGCGTCGATGCTGGTGGCGGTGGTGCATATTCCGCTGGTCAAGCAGACCTTCGGCCGATATTCCGCGGCCTCGCTGGCGCGCAGCGCCGCGCAGCACCTGGACCTGGTCGCGGCCATCGAGTCGCGCGACGCGGTCTGGGCCGAGGCGGCCATGTGTGCCCACATCCACGCGGCCAAGCAGGTGATCTTCGGCGTGCCCGCGCAGGCGGGCGGAAGCGGGCAGGAGGCACCTGCGGCATGAGCGCGACGGACCGTTCCCAAGCGCGAATCCCGCAGCGCGCAGTGCGGAGGGTCGTCCGATGAGCGTGCCAACGGACATCGGCGCGGACGTGCACCTGGACCATGTCGGCTACATCGTGCGCGACCTGGACGCCAGTGCGGAACTGGTGCGCCAGCTCGGTTTCGTGCTGACGGCACGCGCCGACCACACACGCACGGACGCGCAGGGACGCAGCGTGCCGGCCGGTAGTTCGCAGCATTCCATCATGCTGCACAGCGGTTATGTCGAACTGATGCAGATCACCGACCCGCACGCCGGGCACCAGCTGGCCAGCGCGCCGTTGCAGCGCCACGGCCTGCATATCCTGGCCTTCGGAACCGGCGACGCCGTGGCCTGCCATGCGCGGCGCATGGCCGCTGGCGTGCAGGCGGGCGAGGTGCTGTACTGGTCGCGGCCGGTGCACGAACACGACCTGCAGGGCACGGCGCAGTTCGCCTATTTCGGGTCCGGCTGGACGGCGCAGGACCCGTCCTACCTGTGCTGGGTCGAACACCGGACGCCCGGCTTGTTGCGCAACCCGCGCCTGCTGGCCCATGGCAACGGCGCGCGCGCACTGCGCGGTATCCGCTACGCCGGTCCGGCCGCGGCACTGGCACCGTGGGCGGCCCGGCTGTGCGCGGCCGGTGCACGGCTGGTGCACGACGGACCACGGCACAAGCGGCTCTCCCTGCCCGACGCCTCCATCGAGGTCGTTGCCGATGCACGATATGCCAGCGTCTTGCCGCAGGCCCTGCTGTGGGGCGGCGCAGACCTGGACGGGTTGCGCGCGCAGTGCGCGCGTCTGCAACTGCCATGCCGCCGGCATGACGACGGCACGCTGGAGATCGATCTGCAGTCGGTGCTGGGAATGAACTGGCTGTTCCTGCCCGCGAGCACCGCGGCCTGAGCGGCCCACGCACAGAACCATGCGGGCAACCACGCCATCGAGGACACGCGCCATCCCATGAAGCCACGGTTGGCATATCCGATGGATGGCCGTGGCACATGCGGTTGGCGCTGCCGGCGCAGACCGTCTTCGGTCGTACACGAGTGAGGAAAACGATGACAGTATTGAATCTCCGCGCCGACGCGGAACAGGCCATGGACGTGATGGCGGGTGGCGGCATCGCCATCCTGCCCAACGATGTCGGTTATTCGCTGATCGCCGCGCACCGGCCGGCGCTGCGGCGCATCTTCGAGACCAAGAAGCGGGCGCCGAGCAAGCTCAACGCGATGCTCGGCGACGATGCGCTGCATCGCGAGCTGCATGTCGTCAGCGCGCGTGGCCGTGCCATTGTCCAGGCCATCACGCAGGACTACGACCTGCCGCTCGGGCTGATCGCGCCCTGCCGCACCGACCACCCGCTGTTGCGCGCGCTCGACGCCGACACCTTCGAGCGCAGCACCAAGGGCGACACGCTGCTGATGCTGCTCAACGCCGGCCCGTTCCACCGCGAGATCACCCGGCTGAGCCTGGAGCGCCAGACGCTGCTGTTCGGCTCGTCGGCCAACCTGTCCATGCACGGCACCAAGTTCCGGGTCGAGGACATGGAGCCCGAGATCACCGCCATTGCCGACCTGGTGGTCGACTACGGCCTGATGAAATACCACACCTGGAAGGCGTCCTCGACGCTGCTCAATTGCGAGACGCTCGAAGTGGTGCGCCACGGCTCGTGTTTCGAGAACATCGCCGATATCGTGCAACGCCATTTCGGCGTGACGCTCACGCCGCGCCCGGTACACTGACACGGTGCCTGGCACCGCCAGGGGTGGCGTGACAGGAGCGTGTGATGGCCAGGAACAACCCGCGCGAGCGCGATCTGCAGGCCCTGCGGGCATTCGGCCTGTCGTATCCCGAGGCCCATACCAAGAGTCCGTGGCCGGGGCATCTCGACCTCGCGGTCCGGAACAAGACCTTTGCCTACCTGAGCATCGAGGGCCAGCCGTTCCGCATCTCCTGCAAGTTGCCGCGCACAGGCCAGGACGCCTTGTGGTTGCCATTCGCCAAACCGACGGCCTATGGCCTGGGCAAGAGCGGCTGGGTCACCGCGGAACTGGCCGACGGCGAGCCGGTGCCGGTCGACCTGTTCCGGCAATGGATCGACGAGAGCTACCGGGCGCAGGCGCCCAAGCGACTGGCCGCGCAGCTGCCGCCGCTCGACGGCGCGCAGGCGCCGGCTGCCGCAAGCACGGCCGCCACCAGGCCCGCCAGCAAGAACCGGCCGCGCTGACCGGCACTAGATCAGCTTGCGCCTGATCTTCCTGTCCCAGTCCCGGCTGAACACCAGTGTGTCGCCCTCGTAGGCTTCCAGCCGCCCGGTCACGTGCCAGTGGGTCTTGCTGGCCGTCATGGCCGACCAGGTCTCGGTGCGGACCTTCCAGTCGCCACGCGCGCGCTCTTCCGTCCAGTGGCATTCCTGGCGCGCCGACAACGGGTCGTCCGGCCGGATGCGATAGGTCTCGCGGCCGACGGCGCCGTAGGTCAGGCCGTGTTCGACGATGGTGCTGGCGCCGAAATCGTCGACGATGCTCAGCGTCTGTTCCCCGGTCTTCTGGTCGATCGTCAGTTCGCGCCGGTTCGACGGAGCGCGCACCTCTTGCTGCTTGACCGGCGGCGCGGCTTCGGGTGGCGCGAACTGCGGCGGTTTTTCCTCGCTGCGGATCTTGCGCAGCGGCAGGTCGACGAAACTGGTGCCCAGGTGCAGGCTCAGCGTCGGTGCCTCGGGCGCGGGCCAGATCAGCGGCCAGTAGCTGGTCGAGATGCTGATGCGCAGGCGCTGGCCCTTGCGTACCTTGACCGCCACGTCGTCGAGCTGCATGCGCACGGTATAGGCCTTGCCCGGCTCCAGCGGCTCGGGGTGTTCATGGCTGTCGCGGTGGCACAGGTTGAGCACGCCGTAACTCAGGCGCGACACCGCGCCGTCGGGCCACACGGCGTTCAGGCGCACCGCGATGTTCGCCACCGGCTTGTCCGAGCTGAGCTTGAGCTGCACCTGGGTTGCGCCGACGATGTCGATGTCGCGCGCCAGCGGCGCGCTGTCGAAGGTCACGGAGCCGGAGTCGTCGCGCCGCTGGTCGCCGGGGAACTCCGGGCCGAGCCAGATGATGCAGTATTCGCCCGCGTCGGCACCGGTGGTCTGCGGCGAATGGATGATGCGCTTGTCGGGCATGCCCTTGACGCCGCCCAGGCCGTTGGTGTTGAGATACAGGCGCTGCAGCGCATGGATGTCGGCCGGCCAGTTGCGGTCGCTGACCCAGCGGCCCTCGATCTGCGCCACCGACGCGCCGGGCTTGCCCGGCTCCATGATGTAGGTGCGGTAGGCCGGGTCCGACTTCACGCCGGTGTCGATGTCCTTGAGCCACTGGTCCCACCAGCGCAGCATCTCCTGCAGGAAACCGATCCGCGGCTCGGGCACCGCGAAATGCGGGTACTTGTGCGCCCACGGACCGATGATGCCGCGCGCCTGTGCCTTGAGCGAGCCGACCAGGCGCGGCACCGCATTGGTATAGGCATCGTTCCAGCCGCCCACGGCCAGCACGGCGGCCTGGATGGCGCCGATGTCCTCGCACACCGAGCCGTGTTTCCAGTAGGCGTCGCGGTGCGGATGCTCCAGCCACGGGATGGCCAGCAGCGGCTCGTTCTCCAGCCGTTGCATCCACAGGTCGCGCCAGGTCTCGCCCACCAGGGCCGGATCCGGCGGCCGGGACGAATACGCGAACATCGTGGCCGACCAGCCCAGGTTCTCATTGAGCAGGCAGCCGCCCTTGTAGTGGATGTCGTCGCTGTAGCGGTCGTCGGTCGAACACAGCGTGACCACCGCCTTGAGCGCCGGCGGTTGCAGGGCGGCGACCTGCAGGCCGTTGAAGCCGCCCCAGGAGATGCCCATCATGCCCACGTTGCCGCTGCACCAGGGCTGGCTCGCGAGCCAGGCGATGACCTCGACCGCGTCGTCCAGTTCCTGCTGCGTGTATTCGTCTTGCATCAGCCCGTCGGAGTCGCCGTTGCCGCGCATGTCGACGCGCACGCAGGCATATCCGTGCCCGGCCAGGTAGGGGTGGGTCAGCGCATCGCGCACATGGGTGCCGTCGCGCTTGCGGTAGGGCAGGTACTCGAGGATGGCCGGCACCGGCTTCTTGTCGGCGTCGACCGGCATCCAGATGCGCGCGGCCAGCTTGCAGCCGTCGGCCAGGGTGATGAAGGTGTTGGGGGTTTCCCGGATCTTGCGCGGGAAGGTCTTGATGGTTTTCATGGCAGGCCTTTCAGGGTCCCGCAGGACCCTCGGCGACTGTAGCAGGCGCGCATGCCGGCTTCATTCAGGCTGGCCGGGGCGACCCGCACCGGGCATCCGGTGGGGCCGGCCATACCTGCCCGGCTGCAACCCGCGTCAGCCGCGCGGCGCGCTGGGCCGGAAGATCGCGTAGGTGCCGTTGGCCTTGGCCACCAGCGATTCGCCGCAGTGGATCACCGCGTCGAGGTTCGCCAGCGTCTTGCCCCGGTTGACCAGCGTCGTCGTGCAGACGAGTTCGCCCGCATGCACCGGCTTGAAATAGTTGATCTTGATCTCGACCGTGGCACACAGTTCGCCCGCGGCCAGGGTCGGATGCACGGCCGCACCCATGCCGGTGTCGGCCATCGCGAAGAGCACGGCGCCATGCACGACCTTGTTGGGGTTCAGGTGTTTTTCATCGACCGTCAGCCGAAAGCGGTTGCTGCCTTGGGCGTGGTCCAGGAGATGCAGGTCGATCAGCTTGGCGAAGGGGTGGCTCATGGGCGGCGGGGCTGACGCATGGGATGGTACGGGCCCGCATTGTCGCCGCGCCCGCGCGGAGCGTCAGAACGCCCGCGCCAGCAGCGGCATCAGCAGCGCCGCCAGCACCACCTGCACGCCCAGCGCGAGTCCGGCGTAGGCGCCCGCGTCCGCATCCACCTGCAGCGCCCGCGCCGCGCCGATGCCGTGCGACGCGGTGCCCAGCGCGAACCCGCGGGCCGGCATCGACAGGCCGCCGATGGCATCGAACAGGTATTTGCCGCTGATGGCGCCCACCAGGCCGGTCAGCACCGCAAACACCGCCGCCAGCGCCGGGATGCCGCCGAGCTGTTCGGCAATACCCATGGCCACCGGCGCGGTCACGGACTTGGGCGCCAGCGAACGCAGCAGTTCGTCGGGCAGGCCGAGTGCCCAGCCGATCGCCACCGCGCTCAGGCTGGCGGCGGCGCCGCCGGCCAGGCCCGCCAGCACGATGGCTCCTGCGCGCCGGCGCAGTTCGGCGCGGCGTTGCCACAACGGCCAGGCCAGTGCCACCACGGCCGGTCCGAGCAGGAAATGGATGAACTGCGCGCCCGAGAAATAACGCGGATACGGCGTGCCGCTGAGCGTGAGCAACACCGCCAGCACCAGCACCGTCCACAACACCGGGTTGGCCCATGGCGCCTGGCCGACCCGCAGGTAGACGGCCTGCGCCAGCACGTAGGTCACGATGGTCGCGGTCAGGCCGAACAGCGGCGTCGTGGACAGGTAGACCCAGAGCTGGACGAATTCCTGCATGGTGTGTCTGCCCCGCCGCGAGTCAATCGCCCGCGGCCGGTTCCCGGCGCAGCATCAGGCGCAACACGAGCGCCGTCACCGCCAGCCCGATCCAGGTCGACACGGCGATGGCCACCAGCATGCGCAGCCCGTACTGCGACAACAGGCCCAGGTGCGTCATCACGCCCACGCCCACCGGCACGAACAGCAGCGACAGGTGGGCCAGCAAGGCGTCGGCCACGGCGCCCACCGGCGTGCGTACCTGCGGCCAGCGCAGCGCCACGAGCAGCAGCAACATGCCCAGCACCGGGCCGGGCAGCGGCAGCTGCAGCAGGCGCGCCAGCAGCTCGCCGGCAGTCTGACACAGCAGCAACCAGGCCAGGCCGGTCAGCAGCGGCATGGGATGTGCGCGCCGATGCGCGCATGGGAGAGCAGGGGCATGTGCGGCGGATTATCGGCCGCGCGCACGGCAACCGCCAGCGGCCTCAGGCCGACATGCTGCGGAAATCGAGCTCGCGCAGCAGTTGTGCGGTTGCGCGCGCGAGCCGGTTCGCGGGCCTGGCCACGGGTGTGGCCAGCACCAGCGTGTTGGTGATCTCCGGTGGGCCGATCGCGGCGGTGGGCAGCCTGGCGGCTTCGCGCGTGAGATGCATGGCACTGGTGGGCACGATGGTGCAGCCCGCGCCTTGTGCGACCAGGGTCAGCACGGTGTGCACCGCGCCCACCTCGGCCACCACCTCGAGTTCGATCTTGCGCGGGCGCAGCGCGGCGTGCACGATGCTGCGGATCGCATTGGGCGCACTGGGCAGGATCATCGGATAGTCCGCCAGGCGGGCCAGGCTGACGCAGGCCGGCAGCTTGCTGCCCTGGGGGGCGACCAGCACCATCGACTCGCGTTGCAGGGTTTCGCAATGCAGCAGCGGGGTCGGCGCCGGATCGAACAGCAGCGCGACGTCGATGCGCCCGC
>JACKLK010000014.1 GCA_024236015.1 Rhodoferax sp. | reverse complement strand
CAACACGCGCTGGCCACGCTGGAGGCGATCGGCGACGGCGTGATCACGGTCAACGCCCGATGCATCATCCGTTACGCCAACCCGGTCGCCCTGCGCCAGATCGCCAACGGGGCGCTGGTCGGACACCCCTTGTCCCAGGTGGTGGCCCTGGAAGACGACGGCATGGCGTTGCTCGAGGCCGCCATTGGCGAGTGCCTGCATCGCGACCAGGGCGTCTTCCCGGCCCACCAGCTGCGCCTGGCCCAGACGCAGGATACGGCCGGGCGTGTCTTGCGCGCCAGTGTCAGCCCATTGCGCGATGCAAGCAACCGGATCGAAGGTGCCGTGGTCGTGCTGTCCGACATCACGGACAGCGTGGCCAGTGCCGACCAGTTGCGCCATGCCGCCACGCATGACGCGTTGACCGGGCTGCCGAACCGGGTGCAATTGCAGCAACGGCTGGCGCTGGCCCTGGCGCGTGCGCAACGCCTGCACAGCACGATCGCCATCCTGTTCCTCGACCTGGACCGGTTCAAGCGCATCAACGACAGCCTGGGGCACAGCCATGGCGACGAGGTACTTTGCGTCACCGCGCAACGCCTCGCCGCCATCTGCCGGAGCACGGATTTCGTCGCCCGCTGGGGAGGTGACGAGTTCATCGTCGTGATGGAGGACATCTCCGGCGAATCGGCCGTGGCCGCCGCTGCGGCCAAACTGGTGGCGGCACTGGGCGAGGACGTCGAGATCCGCGATCTGCGGCTGGCCAGCTCCTGCAGCGTGGGTATCGCATTGGCGCCCCAGGACGGCACCGAGATCGAGGACCTGCTGGCCAAGGCCGACACCGCGATGTACCGCGCCAAGTCGCATCCGGATACCGGCTTCCAGTTCTACTCGACCGATCTCAAGATCTGGACCCGTGAACGGCTGTCGCTGGAGGTCGAGTTGCGCCATGCCCTGCGCGAGGGCCTGTTCGAGATGCACTACCAACCGCAATTCCGGCTCGATGGCGGGACGCTGGTCGGTTTCGAGGCCTTGCTGCGGTGGCGCCGAAGCCCCGAGACGCTGGTGCAACCTGCGGACTTCATCGGCGTGGCCGAGGAGTCGGGATTGATCGTCGACATCGGAGCCTGGGTGATGCAACGCGTCGCCCACGACATCGCGCGCTGGGTTGCCGACGGCCGGCAGGCGATGCCGGTGGCCGTCAACGTGTCCGCGCGCCAGTGCATCAACCGCAACATCGTCGACGTCGTGCGACGCGCGCTGGAAGACACCGGCATCGCGCCATCGCTGCTCAAGCTGGAGATCACCGAGACCACGGCCATGACCGATGCCGCGCAGGTGATCGAACTGCTCGAGGAAATCAAGGCGCTGGGCGTGCGCATCGCGGTCGATGATTTCGGAACCGGATATTCCTCCTTGGCCTACCTCAAGCGGTTCCCGATCGACGAGCTCAAGATCGACCGCTCCTTCGTGCAGGACATCGCCACCGACGCCGATGACGCCGCCATCGTGCGCGCAACCATTGCGTTGGCGCATGAGCTCGGTATCGAGGTGGTCGCCGAAGGGGTCGAGACCCGGCAGCAAAGCATGTTCCTGAGCGCACAGTCGTGCGACATCGTCCAGGGCTTCCTGTACGGCCGCCCGCAGCCGCTCGGACAGACGACGCCGCTGCTGTAGCCGCAGCCTACAATTTCACCCATCGCCACGGAGCCGATGTACTGTCGCATCGGTCGCGCCACGCCGCTTGCGGCAGGAGACTTCACATGCCAGAGAACACCCCCGGTTCCGACGAGGTTCGCGCGCAACTGCGCAAGTCGGCACTGGAATATCACGAATTCCCGACGCCGGGAAAGATCGCGATTGCCGCCACCAAGCAGTTGTCGAACCAACGCGACCTGGCGCTGGCCTATTCCCCGGGCGTTGCCGCAGCCTGCGAGGAGATCGTCAACGACCCGAACAACGCCTTCAAGTACACCAGTCGGGGCAACCTCGTCGCGGTCGTGACCAACGGCACCGCCGTGCTGGGCCTGGGTGACATCGGTCCGCTGGCGGCCAAGCCGGTGATGGAGGGCAAGGCGGTCCTGTTCAAGAAGTTCGCCGGCATCGATGTGTTCGACATCGAGGTCAACGAGAAGCAGGACCTGGACAAGCTGGTGGACATCATCGCTGCCCTCGAGCCCACGTTCGGCGGCATCAACCTGGAAGACATCAAGGCGCCGGACTGCTTCTACGTCGAACGCAAGCTGCGCGACCGGATGAAGATCCCTGTGTTCCACGACGACCAGCATGGCACGGCCATCGTGGTCGGTGCGGCCATGATCAACGGCCTGAAGGTCGTGGGCAAGGACCTGCACAACGTCAAGCTCGTGGCCTCGGGTGCCGGCGCCGCGGCATTGGCCTGCCTGAACCTGCTGCTCAAGCTGGGCATGCCACGCGAGAACATCTTCGTGACCGACCTTGCCGGCGTCGTGTACGAAGGCCGCACCGAACTGATGGACGACGACAAGATCGTGTTCGCGCAGAAGACCTCCGCCCGCACGCTGGCCGAGGTGATCGATGGCGCCGACATCTTCCTGGGCCTGTCCGCCGGAGGCGTGCTCAAGCCCGACATGGTCCGAAAGATGGCCGCCAAGCCATTGATATTCGCGCTGGCGAACCCGAATCCGGAGATTTCTCCGGAAGACGTGAAGCTGGTGCGCGACGACGCCATCATGGCCACCGGCCGTACCGACTACCCGAACCAGGTCAACAACGTCCTGTGTTTCCCCTACATCTTTCGCGGCGCCCTCGATGCCGGCGCCTCGACGATCACCGACGAGATGGAGATCGCGGCCGTGCATGCCATCGCGGATCTGGCCCGGGCGGAACAAAGTGAAGTGGTGGCCGCGGCTTATGCCGGTCAGAAGCTGGCGTTCGGTCCCGAGTACCTGATTCCCAAGCCCTTCGATCCCCGGCTGATGATGAAGATTGCGCCGGCGGTGGCGCAGGCGGCCGCCGACAGCGGGGTCGCATTGCGCCCTATCGCCGATCTGCAGGCCTACCGCGATCGGCTGCAGAGCTTCGTCTACGCATCCGGCAACACCATGCGACCGATCTTCGCCGCAGCCAAGAATGCGCAGCGCAAGCGGGTCGCCTATTGCGAAGGCGAAGAAGAACGCATCCTGCGGGCATGCCAGATCGTCGTCGACGAAGGACTCGCTCGTCCGACCCTGATCGGGCGGCCCGCCATCATCGCGCAACGCATCGAAAAATTCGGGCTTCGCCTGCGCGAGGAACTCGACTATGACGTGGTCAACGTCGAACATGATGCGCGTTACCGCGACTTCTGGCAGACCTACCTGGCGATGACGGAGCGCATGGGTGTCACCATGCAGATGGCCAAGATCGAGATGCGCAGGCGCCTCACGCTGATCGGCGCGATGTTGCTGCACAAGGGAGATGTCGACGGCATGATCTGCGGCACCTGGGGTACGACGACGATGCATCTGGCCTATATCGACCAGGTCATCGGCAAGCGCAAGGGCGGCAGCCCCAGCACGCCACAGGATGTGCCGATCTACGCCTGCATGAACGGCCTGATGTTGCCGGACCGGCTGATCTTCCTGGTCGACACCCATGTGAACACCGATCCGACGCCGCAGGAGCTGTCCGAGATCACCGTGATGGCGGCCGAGGAGATGGTTCGCTTCGGACTGCAACCCAAGGTGGCGTTGTTGTCGCATTCCAACTTCGGCAGCAGCAACCTGCCCAGCGCCGTCAAGATGCGGCAAACACTGGAGATCCTGCGGGCCCAGGCGCCGTGGCTGGAAGTGGACGGCGAAATGCACGGCGACCTGGCCCTGGACGGCGCTGCGCGTGCCCGACTGATGCCCAACAGCACCCTGGTCGGAAATGCGAACCTGCTGGTGCTTCCCAATATCGATGCGGCCAATATTGCGTACAACCTGCTCAAGACGGCCGCAGGCGGCAATATCGCGATCGGCCCGGTGCTCCTCGGGGCCGCCAGTCCGGTGCATGTGTTGACGGCCAGCACCACGGTGAGGCGTATCGTCAACATGACCGCATTGACCGTGGCTGACGCCAACGCCAATCGATAACCGTCAACGCAAAAGCAGGCACTGACTTCCACCATCTTGCTGCGTTGCACAAGATGCCCATTTTTTGTGCAGGCCCTTGCATTTTCGGATGGGATAGGCGACACTACGTCTCGAGTGATTTAGGGGTAAACCCGCGGTTCTGGAGCGTAAATGCATGGGGGCTGTCAGAAGGATCAAGTTAGTACTCACTGGCTTAATACTTGCTGCGGCGTCTGTCACGGGCCTTGTATGTGCAAGAGCACCAGTTGTCACGCCCGACGACACATCGACGATCTCAATTGCCGAAATGCCGGCCCAGGGCGGTCAGACGTATGGACTGATCATCCGAGGGGGTCCGTTTCCTTATGAGAAGGACGGAACGGTGTTCGGAAATCGCGAACGTTTGCTTCCGATCAAGAGCCGGGGTTATTACCGTGAGTACACCGTAGCTACGCCGGGGTTGAGCCATCGTGGCACCCGGCGGATCGTGTGTGGTGGCAAGCCGCGGGAGCCGGACGCCTGCTACTACACCGCCGATCACTACGCGAGTTTTCGCCGGATCGTGCCATAGGTTTTTGTTGGAACTACTTATATGTCTTATATCGAAAACGAAACGGGGATGGATATGCAGCCTCGGCAAGAAGCCGAAGCGCCGCTTCGGGGCGTGCGCAGCAATATCGTGCAATCGATCCGGGCCTTCCGGGTTCAGGACCTGCAAGATGCCGCGCAAAGCCTGGGGCACCATTTCCTCTATGCCAACCTGGCCAACGCGCAGTCCAAGCAGGAGGTGCTGGACATGATCGGGCAACAATTCACGCTGCCCTCGCATGTCGGCAAGAACTTCGATGCCTTGTACGACAGCATGACCGACCCGGTCCACAAGTCCGGCCCGCAGCCGGGATTTGTCGCCGTTCTCGAACACATTCCCGCGAATGCGAAGTTCGACAAGGAAGCCCGCGAGCAATTGCTCGACATCTTCCGCGATGCCGCCGACTACTGGAGCGACCGAAAGGTCCCGTTCCGATGTTTCTATTCTTTTCTGTAGCCCGTTCCGCACAAACCAGCCAAGCGGAACGGGCTAACGAGGCAAAGAGCGACGTGCACGCGAATCAGTCGCTGTCGGGCATCAACCTGACGACCGAGACCGGCGAGAAGATGCCGACGGACAAGCTGTTGGACGTCTCGCCCCTGGCGCTGCGCATGAGCAGCCCATTCAATGCGGAGTACTGGCTGGCAACAGCCTGACCCGGCAGCAGCTGCCGGCATCGTCCGAGAAAAGGCCCGTCGTTCACGCGACGGGCTTTTTTCATGCGCTGGCCGCCAGCGCCAGAAACTCGTGCACCGGAACCTCCTGTGCCCGGCGCTGCAGGTCGAACGCACCCGTGTAGCCGCGCGCATCGAGCCACCGACCCAGCGTATGGCGCATCAGCTTGCGGCGTTGGCTGAAGGCAACCTGCACAATGGTGCTCAGCAGGTCCACGTCCACCGGCGGCGCATCGACCCGCGGCCGCATGCTGACCACCGAGCTGTCGACGCGCGGCGGCGGCGAGAAACTCTCGGGCGGCACATGCAGCACATCGTCCATCGCGTAGCGCCATTGCAGCATCACGCTCAAGCGTCCATAGGCGGCGCTGTCCGGCGCCGCAACCATGCGATCGACGACCTCCTTTTGCAGCATGAAGTGCTGATCCTCGATCGCATCGACATGGTCGAGCAGATGGAACAGGATTGGCGTCGAGATGTTGTACGGCAGATTGCCGACGACGCGCAGACGGCGCTGCGCCGGCCCGGCGGCGGCCGATGCCGTCCCGGCCTGGAGCGTATCGCGCAACGCCGTGAAATCGACCGTCAGCACGTCCGCCTGGACGACACGCAGGTCAGCCCGCGCACGCAGCCGGGCGGCCAGGTCCCGATCGAGTTCGATCACGGCCAGGTGGCCCAGCCGTTCGACCAAGGGTTGGGTCATCGCGCCAAGGCCCGGACCGATTTCCACCATGACCTGCCCAGGCTCGGGCGCAATCAGCCGCACGATCGCATCGATGACCGTATGGTCGACCAGGAAATGCTGGCCGAACCGCTTGCGCGGTGCATGATGGCCTGCGACCCCGTCTGCCCCGGCCTTGACCCGCCCGCCGGCGGACGGGCGGCCCGCCGATGGCTGAGAGGTCCCACGCACCTTGGCCTGCATCAGCTCGGAGGCTCGCGCAGGTCGACGTACGCGCGCGAGCGCAGTTCGCGACTCCAGCTCTGGTAGGCCTCTTCCAGCTTCTTCTCGCGCAACAAGGCGCGTACCGACTCGCGTTGCTCGCGCACACTGAGTTCGACCGTCCGGCGCCCGTCCACGCGGATCAGGTGCACGCCGAATCGCGACACCAAAGGCGGGCCGATTTCCTTGGGCGCGAGCGCCGCGACGGCGGCGTCGAACTCGGGCACGAAGCGGCCCGCCGAGGACCAGCCCAGGTCGCCGCCCTGGCTCGCACTGCCGTCTTGCGAATATTCCTTGGCCAGCGCCTCGAAACTCGCCTCGCCCGCCAGGATCCGGCGACGGAACTCCTGCAGCCGCGCAATGGCCGCCTGCTCGTCCATGGATGCGGTCGGCCGCAGCAGGATATGGCTCACCCGGGTCTGCTCCACCGAGGTTTCCGGCGCGCCGGCCAGTCGCTTGTCGATCAGCCTGAGCACGTGAAGACCCGCGCCGGACCGCACCGTGGTCATGGCGCCCGGCTCCAGCGTCCGCACGGCATCGATGAAGAGCTGCGGGTAGCGATCGACCGCGCGCATGCCGAACAGTCCACCCTCGGCCGCGTCGGGCGCCTTGGACAGGCTGCGCGCCAATGCGGAGAAATCCTCGCCCGCGCGCACCCGCGCCATGATCTGTTCCGCCTGCGCACGCGCGGCCGACAGCTGGGCCGCGCTGGCGGACTCCGGCAATTCGAGCAGGATGTGCGCGATGTTCACCTCGGCCAGGTTGCTGCCGCTCGCGCGCTTCTGGTCCAGCAGGTACTGGTCGATCTCGAGCTCCGATACCCGGACCCGCTGGGCCACCTCACGTTCGCGCACCCGCGACAACACCATCTGGTCGCGCAGC
The DNA here is from genome assembly GCA_024236015.1 of Rhodoferax sp. Lineage (GTDB taxonomy): Bacteria > Pseudomonadota > Gammaproteobacteria > Burkholderiales > Burkholderiaceae_C > CAISIP01. The sequence goes on along the minus strand of JACKLK010000014.1, from coordinate 72,813 downwards.
GTGTTGCGAAACTGGCTGCGCGAGATACCCTCCTCGGCGAGTCGACGATGCAACTCCTCGACATCCACCTGATTCTGGCGCGCCACCGATTGCACGGCCTCGTCGAGTGCGTAGTCCTCGATCTTGATACCGACCTCGCGCGCATACTGGATCTGGCTGCGTTCGGTGATGAGCCGCTCCAATGCGCGCTCCGCCAGTTCGGCCGTCGATGGCACGGTCTCCTGCCGCTGCGCCAGCTCCTGGCCGAGGCGCTGCATTTCCTGGCGCACCTGCAGGTTCGTGATCGGTTCGGTGTTGACGATGGCCACGATGTAGTCGGAGGCGCGCTGGGCACCGGAGCCGGGGCTGGTCACCGTGCCCGCATTGCCCGGCAGGCGGATGCCCTGTGCCTGCGCCGACAACATGCCGCAACCCAACAGGGCGGCCCAGAAAATGCGCGAAAGGCGAAGTGTCATCGTGATCAATCGTAATTGCTGAAGCGACCGGCGCTGGTGCTGGTCTCTCGCAGAAACTGGTAACGCGGTATGTTCTGCTTGAGCGTGTCCAGCGGATTGGAGCCCAGCCGGGAGAACCCGACAAACTCCAGCTGGAACAGGATGCGGTTGTTGGCCGTCGAAGACCCGGTCTGCAGGCGATCGAGCACGACGCGACCCAGCCAGCAACCGCCGTCGTATTCGAAGCCGAGCACGGTATCCACCAGCTTGCCGTCGCGCAGACTGAAGTTCATGCGACCCACGGAATACCAGCGGCCGGTCCCCTGGCCCTGGCCCGGCCCGAGATCCTGGCCACGATCACCCCACAGATCGTTGAGCGGCCATTGCCAGGCGACGTCGAGTTGTTCGCTGGTGCCCCGTTGCAGGCGATAGGCGGCACTGACGACACGGTAGTTGCCAGGGCTGTATCGCCCCCCGATGGTCGATCGTACTGACCGCTTGGTATCCATGTCGAACTGCACGGTCGAGTCGAAGGTCCAGCGCGGATCGAGGTTCAGGGTCGCGCCAACCAGCACATCGCTGAACCCCTTGTCCACCGTCGCGCCTCCCGGCAAGGTGACGCGCTGGTCGCTGAACCGCAGGCGCTGCGCGATGCCGAACCGCGCGGCCTCGGCACCCGAATCGGGATCGATCAGGCGCGTCGACAGGCCGAGCGTGAGCAGATTGCTGTCCGAGATGCGGTCGTTGCCGGCGAAGGCGTTGTCGGTATAGATGGTGGCGAAATTGAAGTCGTTGGCGCCGCTGTCGTAATTGGGCAGTGCGCTCTGGTCGCGATACGGGGTATAGACATAAAACGCGCGGGGCTCGAGCGTCTGGCGGAACGCGCGCCCGAACAAGCGGGTGTCGCGTTCGAACACCAGCCCGCTGTCGAGACTGAAGGTGGGAAGCGTGCGCGTGGCCGATCTCGCGCCATTGGTCAACGCGCTGTCGAACTGGTAGTTGGTGGTGTGCAGGCGCAACTTCGGCGTGATGTAGCCCGACGGCCAGACCCACGGCCGCGATACCTCCAACTGGGAGAAGACCCGCCGGGCATTGGGCTGCAGCGTCAAGGTCCGATCGGACTCGAACTGGGTCATGTCGGCGTCGACCGAAAGGTCGAAGCCGTTCAGGTTCAGGCGCGCATACCGCATCGCGAGCTGCGGCAACCGGTCGTACGGTGGCGTGATCGGCGAGTCCACGTCCTGCAGCGTCTGCCACTTGAGCACCCGCAGGCTGGTCGAGAAGTTGCCGCGCGCCCATGACAGGTTCAGGTCGTTCTGCAGCAGCCGCTGCGTCAGACCGGGACTGACGCGCGTGAAGTCGCGCCAGTAGTTGTCGTCGCTGACCCGGTTCATCGACAACGACGCATTGACATTGCCCACGGAGCGCAAGCCGGTGTCGATGACGCCCGTGTGCGTCAGCGAATAACCCCAGCGGCTCCTGTCGCGCAAGGTGTCGCTCGGCATGTAGTTGAGCTTGGCCTGACCGGAGTAGTTCGCCTCCAGGTACCGGAACTCGGCGCCGAGGTCGACGCCCCGCCGGCTCATCAGCGAGGGCGTCAAGGTGGCATCGCGATTCGGCGCGATGTTCCAGTAATACGGAACCGACACCTCGACGCCATTGACGCTGTCGATGCCGAAGGTGGGCGGCAATACGCCGGACTTGCGCCGGTTGCTCAGCGGGAACGTGAACGCGGGCACCGGCAGCAGCGGCACACCCTTGAAACTGAGCACCGCGGCCTCGGCCTCGCCGATATCCTCCTCGTTGTCGATGCTGATGCTCGCGGCGCGGATGATCCAGTCCGGCAACCAGCTCGGCCCGGGCTCGCGCCGGCAGGTCGTGTAGGTGGCATTGCGCACCACGGCGCGTTTCTCGTCGATGAAATCGACACGTTCGGCCTCGCCATGGCCCTGGTTCTTCAGCAACTGGTAGCGGGGGTTGCGAAAGAAGCCCTCGAACGACTCGACCTTGAGCTGGAGCTCGGGGCCCTCGTAAACGTCGCCGGCACGGTTGATCCGCACATTGCCGCGTGCCGTCGCAAGATCGTCCGGCTGGTAATACTCGAGCCGGTCGGCACGGATCACCAGGTCGCCACGCCGCAGTTCCGCCTGCCCCTCGATCACCGTCTCCAGGTCGGTGCGCGAGGACATGCGCTCACCCGTCACGAAGGTCGGCTGGGTGTCGCGATCCTGCGGCGCAATGGCGTCGCGCAGCAAGCGGCTGCTCTTGAGCTGCAGCGGCGCCAGCTCCGGCTGCGAGGAGGCCTGCGCCCATGCGACCGGTCCGACCAGGCAGGCACTGGCGCCGACGACCAGCACCTGCTTGCGCAACCAGCACCGGGCCGGAGCGGCGGGCCTGGATTCGGTAACGGACAACATTCGAAACATCGGGTGGTCGGGGTATGGAAGATCAGGCGATGGCGGAATCAGGCACGCAGGCGGGGCCGCCGGACAGCGGCTTTGTAGAATGGATTATCCATGAGCGAAACCGCCATCCCCGACCGCCGGTCCGATCCGGTGCCCGAGCACGACACCACGGTGATCTGGGCCGATCCGCAGCGGCATGCGGCGTTCATGCGCTGGCTCGGCGAAGTCGCGCCGGGGCACGGCCTTGACCCGGCCAGCGTGCGCCTGGCGTCGGCCGACGCCAGCTTCCGCCGCTACCTGCGCATCGACGGCGCGGGCGAAACCCGCATCATCATGGATGCACCGCCCGACAAGGAAAACTGCGAACCTTTTGTCCATGTCGCGGACCTGATGGCCGCCGCCGGCCTGCGGGTGCCCCAGGTGCTGGCCTGGGATCGCAACCACGGATTCCTGCTGCTCAGCGATCTGGGTCGACAGACCATGTTGCAGGCCATCGACCGGGACCACGCGCAGGCCAATCTGGGGTTGTACCTGGGGGCCGTCGACGCACTGGTCGACTGGCAACGCTCGTCGCGGCCCGGCGTGTTGCCGGACTACGACGAAGCCTTGCTGCAACGCGAGCTCGGGCTTTTTCCGCAGTGGTACCTGCAGCAGCATCGGGGCGTCATGCCCGACACCCGCATGCTGGACACGCTGGCGTCCACATTCGCACAGATCGTGCGCGAGAACCTGTCCTGGCCCGGCGTCTACGTCCACCGGGATTTCATGCCGCGCAACCTGATGATGCCGCCGCCCGGCGACGGCACGGCCGGCGCGCATCCGGTCCTGGGCGTGCTCGATTTCCAGGATGCCGTGTTCGGGCCGATCACCTACGACATCGCCAGCCTGATGCGTGACGCGTTCCTGAGCTGGGACGAGGAGTTCGTGCTCGACGTGACCATCCGCTACTGGGAAAAGGCCCGCGCCGCCAACTTGCCCGTGGGCGCGGACTTCGGCGCCTTCTACCGCGGCGTCGAGTGGATGGGACTGCAGCGCCATCTCAAGGTGGCCGGCATCTTCGCCCGGCTGACACTGCGCGATGGCAAACCCCAATACCTGGCCGACACCCCCCGCTTCATCCAGTACATCCGTGCCACTGCTGCGCGTTATCGCGAACTCAAGCCGCTGCTGCGCCTGGTCGACCAGGTCGAAGGCATCGAGGAGCGCAGCGGCTTTGCCTACGGCCGGATGTAGCATGGGCCCGCGACCCGCGCGTTGACCACCGTGCCGGGCGGACCCCGTTTCCATTGTCCCGTGCCGCTGCGCAGCGGCATGACGCTGGACCTGCCGGCCGCGGCGGCACGCCACGTGCAGGTGCTGCGGCTGCAACCGGGCGCAGCCATCACCTTGTTCGGGCATCCGGACGGAACGCCGCCGGGTGGGGAGTTTGCCGCCACCGTGACCGCGATGGGGCGCCAATCGGTGCAGGTGCAGGTCGGGGCACACGACCCGGTCGAGCGCGAGACCCCGCATCGCCTGCATCTGGCCATCGGCATCCCGGCCAATGAACGCATGGACTGGCTGGTCGAAAAGGCCACCGAGCTCGGCGCGGCGAGCATCCAGCCCTTGATGACCGAACGCAGCGTCGTGCGACTGGACGCGCAACGCAGCCTGAAGAAGCTCTCGCACTGGCAGAGCATCGCCATCTCCGCCTGCGAACAATGCGGCCGCAACCAGGTGGCCCGGGTGCACGCACCCATGACGCTGGCGCAATGGATGCGCCGCCCGGCCGAGCCATCCGGGCCGGGTGCGGCGGCGCTGGTCCTGTCCCTGCGGCCCGGCTCCGAGCCGCTGGCGCAATGGCGCGCCGGCGCGGGTGCGGCGGCCGTCGACATCGTGTTCCTGTGCGGCCCCGAAGGCGGCCTGAGTGCGGCCGAAGAGACCCAGGCCATCGCCGCCGGACACCGCCCGGTGTCGCTGGGCGCACGCACGCTGCGCTCGGAAACCGCCGCGCTGGCGGCACTTACACTGCTCGCATGAACCGTAACCTCTGGCTGCTGGCGATCTGCCAGGCCTTGTTGCTGACGAACAACATCATCTTCATCGCCATCAACGGCCTGATCGGGCTGAGCCTGGCGCCACTGGGCTGGATGGCCACGCTGCCGGTGATGGCCTACGTGGTCGGCGGTGCCTTGAGCACGCCGCTGGTCGCCCGCACGCAAAGTGCCTGGGGACGCAAGGTGTCGTTCCAGATCGGCCTGGTCGTGGCGCTGGTGTCCGCGCTGGCCTGTGCCTATGCGGTGATGGCGCACAGCTTCTGGCTGCTGGTGGCGGCCACCATCGTGGCGGGTTATTACAACGCCAACGGCCAGCTGTACCGGTTCGCCGCCGCCGAGTTGTCCGAGCCGAGCTACCGGGAAAAAGCGATCTCGCTGGTGCTCGCCGGCGGCCTGGTCGGCGCCGTGATCGGGCCGAACATCGCAACCCGGACCAAGACCTTGACGGAAACCCCGTTCGTCGGCGCCTATCTGGCGCTGGCCGTCGTGGCGGTGATCTCGATGGTGTTGATGGCACGCATGCAATTTCCCCCGGTGCCGCCCAAGGTCGCCGGCGACCCGAAGGGCCGGCCGCTGTCGCTCATCATGCGCCAGCCGATCTTCATCGTCTCGACACTGGGCGCCGCGCTCGGCTACGGCGTCATGAACCTGCTGATGGCGGCCACGCCGCTGGCCATGCAGGTCTGCGAACTGCCGTTCGAGGACACCGCCTTCGTGCTGCAGTGGCATGTCATCGGCATGTTCGCACCGGGCTTCTTCACCGGCCACCTGATACGGCGCTTCGGCACGCTGCAGATCATGGCGGTCGGCGTGGTGCTCAACCTGTTGTGCATCGTCATCGCCTTGTCCGGCGTCGAACTGCACCAGTTCGTGATCGCGCTGTTCCTGCTGGGGATCGGCTGGAACTTCCTGTTCACCGGCGCCACCACGCTGTCGCTCAAGTCCTACCGCCCCGAGGAAAAGGACCGCGCGCAGGCCGCCATCAACTTCTGCGTGTTCGCCGTGATGGCGGTGACCTCGTTCGCCTCCGGCGCGCTGGTCACGACCCAGGGCTGGCGGCTGCTGAACCTCGGCTCCCTGGTGCCGGTGACGCTGACCGCCGCCGCGCTGGGCTGGCTGGCTTGGCGGGTGGCGACCCGTCGCGAGCCCGCGTTGTAAGCTAGTGGCCTTTGACCAGCGAAAAGGGAGGTAGACCATGGGACTATTGGATTCGGTACTCGGCGCAGTGCAGGGCGGCTCCGACACGGCAGCCGGCACGGGAGGACTCGGTGGACTGCTGGGCACATTGGCGAGCAATCCGAAGGTCGTGCAGGCGCTTGTCGCCATGCTCGGCAACGACGGACCGGTGGGCGGTCTCAGTGGCCTGCTGGCGCGGTTTCAACAAGCCGGGTTGGGTGAGCTGATCCAGTCCTGGATCGGCAGCGGCGAGAACCTGCCGGTGTCCGGCCCGCAGATCGAACAGGTCCTGGGCGGGGATGCGTTGTCCATGCTGGCGTCGAAACTCGGAACCCAGCCGTCGGACGCCGCCAGCCAGGTCTCGCAGGTGTTGCCAGGGCTGATCGACAAGCTCACCCCGCAAGGCCAGGCGCCGGCCGGCGGCCTGGGCAGCAGCAACGACCTGATGGGCATGCTGGGCGGCCTGCTCGGCAACAAGCCCTGATCGGAACGGGCGTACGCCCGTTCAGAAGTGTTCGTCCAGCCAGGACCGCAGTTGTGCGAACACCTGCTCGTTGTCGGGCGCGGCCTCGTTGAAGATCTCGTGGTACAGCGGCTCGAAGCACCGTGACGTCACGACGCTCTTCGGGGCCTGTGCGGCGAAGGCCCGGCTGCCGGTTGGGTCGACCAGCTTGTCGTCGCCTGCATACATCAGCAGGGTCGGCAGACTCCACGCGGGCGCCGCAGCCACGACCTGCGGACCGCCGTCGGCAATGAAACGCGCCAGGCGCGCCGAGATCCGGTCGTGCACCAGCGGGTCGGCCTTGTAACGCGCCACCACCGCCAGATCGTGCGAGAGGTAGTCGGCATCGAGCCCATTGCCCACACGCAGGTTCGGCGCGATCTTCGGCAACACGGCCACCAGCAGTTTCTGCACGCCGCTGAGCCCCGCGTCCAGCGCGGGTGAGGACAACACCAGCCCCTCGATCGTGCGCAGCCCCTGGGCGACGAATTGCGCCGCCACGAGGCCACCCATGCTGTGGCCCAGCACGATCAGCGGGGTCGAGTCGTGCATGCGTGCCCGCGACTCGTCGATCACCTCGGCCAGGTCCTGCAGCAGCCGGTCGTCGGAGGGCAAGGCACCGCGCTGGCCCATGGACTCGCCATGGCCGTACTGGTCGTAGGCCCGTACCGCAAAGCCCCAGTCGTTGAGCCGCGCGGCCACGTGGTCGTAGCGCCACGCATGTTCGCCCAGGCCGTGGACGATCAGCACCACGCCACGCACCGGCGCCTTCTTGAGGGGCCAGTCCATCACGACCAGGTTGGTACCGTCGCGTGCGGTCAAGGGGCTGAAATTGGTCTCAGCCATGGTGCACCTGCGATCCGTTCACGGCCGGCCACGACGACGGCGCGATGTCCGACCTGCGGGCCTGGGGCTTGCGGTTCACGCGCGCTGGCCTCACGGCAGGCTGACGATGACCCTGGCCACGGCGGCCGTGAGCTTCTTGGCGAAAGTCACATGCAGGAACTCGTTCGGCCCGTGCGCATTGCTCTTGGGGCCGAGCACGCCGCAGACCATCATCTGCGCCTTCGGGAAACCGCGCTCGAGCATGTTCATCAGCGGAATCGTGCCGCCCTGGCCGATATAGCCGCACGGCGCGCCGAACTGCGCCCGGGACGCGGCATGCAGGGCCTGCTCGAACCAGGGCGTCATCGCCGGCGCATTCCAGCCGGTGGCGCCGCCATGGCTCTCGAACGTGACCCGGGCCTGGTACGGGGCGTTGTCTTCCAGCAAGGCCTTCATCTCCTGCACCGCCTGTGCGGCGTCGACCAGCGGCGGCAGGCGCAGGCTGAGCTTGAATGCGGTGTAGGGCCGCAATACGTTGCCGGCATCCTCCAGCGACGGAAAGCCCTCGGCGCCGGTGACGCTGAGTGTTGGCGTCCAGGTGCGGTTGATCAGCGCCTGGAGCGGGTCGGTGGTGGTGGGCAACACGAAGGTGCGCGACCCCTCGCAGTCGTAGTGCGCCCAGGGAAAACGCCGCGTCACCTCGTCGCCCAGGATGGCCGCAGTGGCCTGTGCCTGCGCCAGCCGGTCCGGGGGCACCTCGCAATGGAAACTGGCCGGCAGCAGGCGGCCGGTGGCGCTGTCCTCGAGGCGGTCCAGCACCTGGCGCATGATGCGGAAACTCGACGGCACCAGGCCCGAGGCATCACCGGAATGGATGCCTTCGGTCAGCACCTCGACCTTGAGCGTGCCGCTGGCCATGCCGCGCAGGCTGGTCGTCAGCCACAGCTGGTCATAGTTGCCGGCGCCGGAGTCCAGGCACACGACCAAGGCGACGTCGCCCAGGCGCGGCCGCAACGCATCGACATATGGCAACAGGTCGTAGGAGCCGCTTTCCTCGCAGGTCTCGATCAGGCCGACGATGCGCGGATGCGGCACGCCCTGCGCCTTGAGCGCCTGCACAGCGGCGATGCTGGCGTAGACCGCGTAACCGTCGTCGGCACCGCCGCGCCCGTACAGCTTGCCGTCTTCGTATTTGGGTGTCCAGGGCCCCAGGTCATTGCGCCAACCATTGAATTCGGGCTGCTTGTCCAGGTGGCCGTACATCAGCACGGTCTGGGTGGAGTCGGGCCGCGTCGCATCGAGTTCGAAGAACAGCACGGGGGTGCGGCCGTCGATGCGCACGATCTCCAGGCGCAGGCCGGCGATCTTCTGCGCCTGGACCCAGTCCGCGGCCGCGCGCAGCACCGTCTCGATATGGCCGTGTTCGGCCCAGGCCGCATCGAAGCCGGGCGACTTGGCCGGCACCTGGATGTAGTCCTGCAGGCGGGCCAGGATGTCGTTGTCCCATTGCGCGCTCGCGTGTTCCAGTGCCTGGGCGTCGTTCAGCACGGATGGCGGTATTTCCTGGTGCAGCGGTGCATTCATGGAAGATCCTGGTGGAATTTCCCCCATCGTATCAAGTCCGCGCGCGCTTCGCGCCGGTTCGCGGCGAAAGCGGCCGCCGTCCGTGCGGGCGCGCGGCCGCGCCGATCAACGACGCTCCGGGGCTGGCAACGGCGCGGCCGCCGGCAGCAGTCCGTCGGCATGCAGCGCCTGCCAGAAGGCCTGCGGCACGGCATGGGCGAGCATCGCGACCCCATCGTCCCATTGCGACACGTCCTGGGGGCCGAGCAAGACGATGTCGACCGCCGGATGGGCCAACGGGAATTGCAGCGCGGCGGCGCGCAGCGGCACCGCATGCCGTGCGCAGACGTCCTCGACCGCGCCCACCCGGTCGATCCAGTGCTGCGGCGCCCGGTCATAGTTGAAACGCGGCGGCGCGCCGGCGGCACCCCGCACGCCGGTGGCCAGGATGCCCGAGTTGAACACGCCGCCCAGCGCAATACGTACGCCGCGCTGCTCGCACACGGGCAGCAAGCGGGCCAGCGCGGAGTGGTCCACCAGGCTGTAACGACCGGCCAGCAGCAGGCAGTCGAGCTCGGCCTGGGCCAGCACGTCCAGGCACACCTGTACGTCGTTGACACCCAGCCCGACGTGGCGCAGCAGACCTTCGTCGCGCATGCGGCGCAATTCGGGCAGGGCCTCCTCGACGACCTGGCGCAGCACGCGCGGATAGTCCGGGCCGTGCACACCGGCGTCGCAGTCGTGCACGTACGCGACGTCCAGCCGGGCCAGCCCCAGGCGCTGCAGGCTGTCCTCGACGCTGCGACGCACGCCACGTGCCGAATAGTCCCAGGCCTGCACGAACGGCAACACGTCGACGTAGCCGTTTTGCACGCGCGGCGCCGACGCATCGGGCCGCAGCAGCCGGCCGACCTTCGACGACAGCGTGAAGTCGTCCCGGTCGCGCCCGCGCAAGCCCTGGCCCAGCCGATGTTCGCTCAGGCCATTGCCATAGTGCGGCGCGGTATCGAAGCTGCGACAGCCCGAGTCCCAGGCACGGCGTATCAGGGCCAGCGCCGCATCGTCGTCGATCGCGGCGAACAGGTTGCCCAGCGGGGCACAGCCCAGGCCCAGTCGCAGGCCATGGGTCATGGGATGGAAGATCATGGGCAGGGGTCCTTGTGTCATCCGTGTCGCTCGCGCAGAAAGGTGTCCAATGCCTGCGCGGTCGGCGCACCACGGATGCCGTCGGCCTGGGTGCACTTGAGCGCCGCCGCCGCACTCGCATAGGCACAGGCGTCGACACTCTGCATGCCACGGGCCAGCGCCAGCGTCAGGGCGCCATGGAACACGTCGCCGGCACCGGTGGTGTCGATGGCCTGGACCGGGAATGCCGGGATGCGCTGCCGGCGGCCATCCGACACCAGCACCACGCCGTGTGCGCCCAGGGTCACGGCCGCGCAACCGGCACCCAGGTAGATCGCCCGCAACAACGCCTCTTCCTGCGCGACCGGGCCCGACCATGCCGCCAGGCCGGGCTCGGAGAACACCGCCCAGGCCGCCAGCGGCACCAGCGCGGCCAGGTCATGCTGCGGCGCGACGTCGGCATCGAAGACCGACAGGCGCCCATGGGCGCGCGCCCACATCAGCGCAGCCCGGGCACCACCGGGCCAGCGCGGATCGACCAGCACCGCGTCGCAACCGTCGAACACCGCATCCTCGGGCAGGTGCGCACCCGCCAGTGCGTTGCCGCGGTGGTTGAAGATATGCCGTTCGCCCTGTCGATCGACGATGATGGCCGAGGCCGAGGTATGGGTGCCCGGCACCTCCTGCAGATGGGTCAGGTCGATGCCTTCGGCGGCCAGCTGGCGGCGCACCATGCGTCCGGCATCGTCCGGGCCGACCGCGCCGACGAAACGCACCCGCGCGCCAAGCCGGGCACAGGCGAGGGCGGCGTTGGCGGCCATGCCGCCGCCGACACTTTCGTAGCGATGCGCCGGCGTCTTCGTCGCGCGTTCGGGAAAGCTGTCGATCTGGAACACATGGTCGATGGCGCAATGGCCGACACAGGCGATCAGTGGTTGCGCTGGAGATGTTTCACGCGGAGAGTCCATGGATGCGCTGCAATCGCAAGAAGACGTCAGGAAGCCACCAGCATGCCCGACAGCACGGTGGCGATTCCCAGGAACGAGAAGAAACCGACGATGTCGGTGACGGTGGTCAGGATGATCGACGAGGACTGCGCCGGATCCTGGCCCAGCCGGCTCAGCGTGATCGGCACCAGCGCACCGGCAAAACCGGCGGCCACCATCGAGATGATCATCGCCGAGACGATGACCAGCACCAGGCCGACCGATCGGCTCCAGACATAGACGCCGATGGCCGTGGTGGCCGCGATGGCGATGCCGTTGGTGAAGCCGACGCTGACTTCCTTGATCACGACCTTGGGCCAGTGGCGCAGGCTGATCTCGCGCAGCGCCAGGCCCCGCATCGTGACCGCCAGCGCCTGCGCGCCAGCGTTGCCCGACTGGCCCGCAACGACGGGCAGCAGCACCGCCAGCGCGGTGAACTTGGCGATCGTGTCCTCGAACAGGCCCACCACCGCGGCCGCCAGGAAGGCGGTCAGCAGGTTGATCTGCAGCCAGGGCAGGCGCTTGACGACCGCAAAACGGGCCGGCGACAACGCGCGTTCGTCCTTGCTCACACCGACCATGGTCTGGATGTCCAGGCTGGCCTCTTCCTGCATCGCCGAGACCAGCGCCGACTGCCGGATCACGCCGACCAGCCGGCCGGAGAAATCCACCACCGGCAAATCGGTGATGTCGCTGCGCTCGAGCAGTTCGACCACCTCCTCGCGCGGCGCGATGTCGTTGACCACGGCGGCGATGCGGTGGCGCATCGTGCCCAGCAATTCCGCGGGTTCGGCCAGCGCCAGCTGCTGGATCTGCACCCGGCCTTCGAGCCGGCCGTCGTCGTCGATCAGGAAGAACTCGTGCACGTCACGACGTTTGAGCGCACGCAGGCGGGTCAAGGCCTCCTGTGCCGTCAGTTCGGAGCGCAGCACCACGACCCGAGGATCCATCAGCTGGCCGGCCGAGTCGGCGGGATAGTCCATCAGCTTGGCCAGTTCGGCGCCCACCTGCGGATCGAGCAGGGCCAGGCAATGCTGGCGCTGCTCGGGCTCGAGCCGTACCAGCAACGCCACCGCCAGCGCCGGCTCGAGCTCGGAGACGATGTGGCGCACCAGCGCGTCTGGCAGCAGGCCGATCACCGCCTGCTCCACGTCGGAGCTCAGTTGCTCCCACACCGGCACCACCGCATGGGCCGGCTGCTGCGACAGCAGGTCGGCGACCTCCTGTGCGTCCATGCGCTCGAGTTGCCGCGCGGCCTCGCCCGGATAATCCAGCAGGTACCGCAGGTTGAGGGCTTCGACCGCGTTGTCGGCGTCACGACGGGTGTTCATGGCTGTCTCCATCGGGCAGGGGTGCCGCCACCGGCAACATCTCGACCGCGAGCGCGATCAGGCTGGACACACCCAGCCAATAACCGCCCGCGAGGTTGGCGAACATGTCGCCCAGGCCGACCTGGGGCTGGACCAGGTGGTCACGCACGACGGCACGCGCCATCACGCCACGATCGAGCGCACCGACGAAGCGGTCGTCGCGTTCGATCACCGGCAACATCTGATAATCGTCCCAGCCCGCGTGATCGGCGATGCCATGGATCGACGCCCGCGCCGGCAGCGTGAACCGGACCTTGCGCATCAGCTGCGACAACACGGTATCGGGCGCGGCGCGCAGCAACTCGGGCAACTCGACCTGGCCCAGCAGGCGCTGGCCGGCGCCGACGACGAACACCATGGCGTCGATCTCGCCCTGGGCCTCGCGCAGCCGCCGCAGCGCCGACTCGGCTGGCGTGTCGCCGGCGAGCACGACGACACGCGGATCCATCCAGGCCCCGACCGTGTCCTCCGGATAACCGAGCAACAGCCGAAAAGCCATGCCCATGCCGGTGGGGAGCTGCGCCAGCAGCGCATGGCGCCGGGCCTCCGGCAGGTAGTGCAGCACCGCCACGCCGGCCTGCGGGCCCATGCCGCGCAACAAGCCGGACACGGCCTCGTCGTCCAGAGGCTCCAGGCAGCGCGCCACGAACGGCGGCAACATCAGCCGCAGCACCGGCGCCGCCAGGCGCAGCGGCGCGTCCGACAACAGGGCCGAGACGTTCTGCGGCGCGAGGCGCTCGAGCACCCGGGCCGCATCGGCCGGATGCGACTCCAGAAAAGCGAACGACAGTCGTTCGCTGCGCGCCATCAGGCTTTCTCCCCGATGCGCAGCACGATGGCCTCCTCGCCATAGACCTTGGCCGGCAGCGTGACGCGGCCTTCCTCGGTCTCGAGCACGACGGCGACCGGCGTCAGATCCAGGATGCGGCCTTCGAAACCGCCCATGCGCACCGTCTGGCCGACCGAGAAGCTGTGGCGCAGGTGGTGGCCGCCGATCAGGTTGGCGACATAGGTCCGCGCGCCCAGGCTCAGGGCCAGCGCCACCGATACCACCACCGAGCCGCCGGCGATGGCGGCGATGATGACCAGGAAGGTCACCTTGATGCCGATCTGGTCGGCCCCCACCAGCAGGGCGGTGACCAGGATCACCGCCTGCACGGTGCGCCCGAGCAGTTCGCGCTGGCGCGACCCGGACACCGACGAGGTGGCCACCACCAGATCGCGCGCCAGCCGGCTGAGCAGGAAACCGGCACCGATGATCAGTGCGCCCGAGAACAACGTGGGCACATAGTTGACGACACCCGCCAGCCACGCGGTGAAGGCGTTCAGGCCCAGGACCTGGGTGGCCGCGGTGATGAAGAACAGCAGGATCAGCCAGAACACCAGGCTGCCCAGCACCCGGGCCGAGGATTGCGGCAGCTTGGCCCGCTCGGTGCCGCCCGACGCGGTCAGGCGCGCCAGCACACGGTCCACGCCCACGGCGGCGCGCACGGCCAGCGAACGCATCACCCGCGCCACGAACCAGCCGACCAGCAACAACACGAAGGCGCCCAGCAGGCTCGGCAGGTATTGCCCGGCGCGGGCCGCGAACTGCGTGAACGCGCTGCCCAGTACCGCGCTCCAGTCCGTCAATACTTCCATACGCTCGGCCCCCGGGTCGGGTCGGCTCGGCTGCCGACATGCTGTTGCACCGGCCGGCGGCACACCATGTGCCACCGGCCCTGCGTGTCAGCTTACCACCGGCTCCGGCGCCCGCCGTGGCCGGCGAACAACACGACCCGCGGTCCAGACCCGGGCTGCGGCGCTCAGGTGCCGGCCAGGGCCTGGCTCAGGTCTTCGAGCAGGTCGTCGATGTGCTCGATGCCGATCGACAGGCGCACCATGTCCTCCTGCACACCGGCCTTGGCGAGTTCATCGGCGCCCAGCTGGCGGTGCGTCGTCGACGCGGGATGGCAGGCCAGCGACTTGGCGTCGCCGATGTTGACGAGCCGGGTGAACAGCTTGAGCGCGTCCTGGAACCGGGCCCCGGCTTCCCGTCCGTCCTTGGCCTTGAGACCGAAACTGATGATGCCCGAGGCCCGCCCGCCCATCAGCGTCTTGACCAGGCCGTGGTCGGGATGGTCGCTCAGGCCGGCGTAGTTGACCCAGCCGACCTTGGCATGCGACTTGAGGAAACTCGCCACGCTCAGCGCGTTGTCGCAGATGCGGTCCATGCGCAGCGCCAGTGTCTCGATACCTTGCAGGATCTGGAACGCGTTCATCGGGCTCAGCGCCGCGCCCATGTTGCGCAGCGGCACCACGCGGGCGCGGCCGATGTAGGCCGCCGGGCCGAGTGCCTCGGTGTAGACCACGCCGTGGTAACTCACGTCCGGCTCGTTGAGCCGCTTGAAACGGGTCTTGTGCTGGGCCCAGGGGAACTTGCCGGAATCGACGATCATGCCGCCGATCGAGGTGCCGTGGCCGCCGAGGTATTTGGTCAGCGAATGCACGACGATGTCGGCGCCGTGTTCGAACGGCCGGCACAGGTAGGGGCTGGGCACGGTGTTGTCGACGATCAGCGGCACGCCGGCGTCGTGGGCCACCTTGGCCAGCGCCTTGAGGTCGGTGATGTTGCCCAGCGGGTTGCCGACCGATTCGCAGAACACGGCCTTGGTCTTGTCGTCGATCAGCTTGGCAAACGAGGCCGGATCGCGGTAGTCGGCGAACCGGGTCTCGATGCCCATCTGGGGCAAGGTATGGGCCAGCAGGTTGTAGGTGCCGCCATACAGGGTCGAAGCCGACACGATGTTGTCGCCGGCCTCGGCAATGGTCTGGATCGCGTAGGTGATGGCCGCCATGCCCGAAGCCACTGCCAGGCCGCCGATGCCGCCTTCCATCTCCGCGACCCGGGCTTCGAGCACGGCGTTGGTCGGATTCATGATCCGGGTGTAGATGTTGCCCGGCACCTTCAGGTCGAACAGGTCGGCGCCATGCTGCGTGTTGTCGAACGCGTAGGCCACCGTCTGGTAGATCGGCACCGCGACCGCCTTCGTGGTCGGATCCGGGGTATAGCCGCCGTGCACGGCGATGGTTTCGATTTTCATGGGGTCTCCTCAAAACTGCGCATCTTAGGCCATGCGCAGCTGCGTTTCGCCGGCCACCGCCAGGCCGCGGCCCATCACGAGCACGCGGCCGGGACTTCGTCAAACCCGACGGCGACCCCGCCGAGCAATCGTGCCCAGCAGGCCGAGTCCGGCCAGCATCATCGCGTAGGTCTCGGGCTCGGGCACTGCCGCGGTGATCTGGATCATCCGGTCGACGCCACTGGACGGATGCTGCACGTTGAGAAACGCGACATTCGGATCGGTCACGTCGAAATACAGGCCCGTGGGCTCGGCGCCGATCGTCGACAGACTGGCCCAGCGAGCGATGGACTCGGCGACGCCGTCACGGTCGACGTCGTTGGCGAACCAGATGTCGGCCATGCCGCCCGGCTGGTCCTCGATGATGTAGATATTGCCATCGGCATCGATGGCCAGGTTGTCGGGATTGGTAAAGGCATTGCCCACGGCCAGCCCGGTTGCCAGGTCGACCGTGCTGCGGCTGACGAAGGTGTTCATCATGCCCGTGGCCAGGTTCATCGAATACACCTCGTGGGTGGTCGTCGTGGCCACGTACAGGATCTGGTCGCCGTTGGCCAGCGTCTGGATCTCGAGGTCTTCCGGACGCTGGTAATCGGTGCCCTTGTAGGCTGCCACGTTGGTGCTGGCGCGCCCGTCCACCGATGTCACGCCATTCGGATCGGTGATGCTCACGGCGCCGGGCAAGGCGGCGCCGCTGGCGTCGGTGAAGGCCACCCAGCTGAACGCGCCGGTCGCGTTCGGCGTATTGCCGTCGCCCACCCGCAGCACCGCGTTGACTCCCCCGTCGAAATAGGTCGCGCCATCGGTAGGGGTGGCCGAGCTGTAGCGGTAAATGCTGCCACCGTTGAGCTCGTCGATGTAATACAGGTTGTTGTTCTTGTCGAAGGCCAGTCCCTCGTGCGACACGCGGGCCACGGCATTGCGGTGCACCACGTTGCCGATGCCGTTGGCCTCGGTCGGGTTGATCAGCTCGAACAGCCGGCCATATGGCTGCGGCTGGCTGCCCCAGGACTCCTCGGCCGTCAGGTAGGTCCCGAACGGCGTCCAGCGTGAAGCGTCGAATGAACGGGTGCTGTTGAGCGCTGGCGCGGCCGCCGGTGAAGCCCACATCGAGACCATGTTGCCGCTGTGGCGGTCGTAGCGCTGGATGCCGGCCTGGCCGGTCTCGAACACGGTATACAGGTAGCGGCCGGCATCGGCACCGGTGCGGTTGGTATCGATCATGTCCCAGTTGCCGCTGTTGAACTGGCCATTGGCGAGCTGGGTGCTGCGGTCGGCGATCGACACCTGCGAGAACTTCGGACTGCCCAGCTGCAAGGGCGCCTCTTCGGGCAAGGCGCCGGCCGGCACGGAACTGGCAAGCGGCGTGAAGTTGCCGAAGGCGGATGTGGCAGCTGTTGCAAGCTGGCTCGCAAACGCGAGCGACAAGGCTGCGGCGATGGGGGTCAATCGGGTCATGGCATTTCTCCTGGCGTGGAAAGTGGGACTGGGGCGATGGCCAGGACCGCGCACTCCGCGCAGGCGCGGCGCGGTTCTGGACACAATGCCCATGGTCCGCCGACTCGGTGACACCGGCGTGACGCCTGGCGCCCCATGGTGTGGTCCGGACGGACTACTGCGCAGCGGCGAGCAAACGACGGCGTCGGTCCCACGGCCTTGACCGCAGGATCGGGGATCTGATAGCATTACTAACATGTCAGTCGGTGGCGCACGCATCGTGTGGTCCCTGCGTTCTGAAGGTATCCACCCGCCATGCTCAAAGGTTTGTCCCCGCTGTTGTCACCCGACCTGCTGCATGTATTGGCGAGCATGGGCCACGGCGACGAGATCGTGCTGGCCGACGCCAACTTTCCGGCCGCAACGCATGCTCGCCGGCTCGTGCCCCTGAGCGGCGCCGACGCACCGCAGCTGCTCGACGCCGTGCTCGCGCTGATGCCGCTGGACGACTTCGTCGACCAGGCCGCGTTCACGATGCAGGTGGTGTCGGACCCGACGAGCGTGCCGGAGGTGGTGCAGGAGTTCAACGCAACCTTGCAACGCCATGGCTGCGCGGTGTCGCAACCGCTCGAGCGTTTCGCCTTCTACCAGCGTGCCGCCGCCGCGTTCGCCATCGTCGCCACCGGCGAACGCCGTGTCTTCGGCAACATCCTGCTCAAGAAAGGCGTCGTGCGTTCATGACCGGGCGACGCAAGTCCGGCCCACGCCAGGCGGCTGCACCGCCGGCCGAAGGCACCAGCCAGCGTGCCCGTGCCTACCAGGGGTTCACGCAGCAGATCCTCAGCGGCGGCATCCGCAGCGGGCAGTTCATCTCGCAGCGCGAGTTGATGACGCTGCTCGACATGCCGCTGGGAGCGGTGCGCGAGATGATCCCGCGGCTGGAGGCGGCCGGCCTGATCCGCACCGTGCCCCAGCGCGGCCTGCAGATCGCGCATGTCGATCTCAAGCTGATCCGCAACGCATTCCAGGTCCGCTCGATGATCGAGCACGAGGCGATACGCCACTTCGTGCACACCGCCGGCGACGAGGAACTCGCGCAGATCGAGGACGGCCACCGCGACATCCTGCGCCGCGCCAGTGCCACGCCGGTCGACGGCCAGCTGCTCGACGACGCCCAGGCGGTCGACTGGGGGCTGCACGATCGCATGGTCGATGCGCTGGGCAACGAGATCGTGTCCGAGATCTACCGGGTCAACAGCCTGCGTATCCGGCTGATCCGGCTCGACTCCAGCGTGATCACGCCAGCCCGGCTGATACCGGCGATGGAGGAGCACATGCGTTTCATCACTGCGCTGCGCCAGCGCGACGCCGTCGGCGCCACCGAATTGCTCGAGGCCCATATCCGCAGCGCCCGCGACCGCGTGCTCGCCTCCCCGCTGGAGCCGGCACTGGCCGACATCGGCGGCGCGGGCCGGGCCGCGGCACGCAGCACCCGATCCACCCCGCTCCGAAGGAAAACACCGTGAACCCCGATATCTCCGGCCTGTGGCCGGCCATGCTCACGCCCGTGGCCGCTGACGGCACGCTCGACACGCCACGCGCACTGGCGCACGCCCGGCACCTGCTGGCCCAGGGCAGCGACGGCATCACGCTGTTCGGCACCACCAGCGAAGGCCCAGCATTCACCAATGCCGAACGCAAGGGCCTGCTCGAACACCTGATCGCCCATGGCATCCGGCCCGACCAGATCGTGGTCACGACCACCTGCAGCGCGCTCGCCGACGCCATCGATCTCGGACGACATGCGATCGCCCAGGGTTGCATGCGCCAGTTGTTCATGCCGCCGTTCTATTTCCGCCAGCCACCCGATGCGGGCATCATGGCCTCGGTGACGGCCGTCGTGGACGGCATCGGCGACCCACGGCTCAAGATGCTGCTGTACCACATCCCCGGCCTGTCCAGCGTCGTGTTCAGCCACGACAGCATCCGCACGCTGGCCGAGCGCCATCCCGGCCAGGTCATCGGCGTCAAGGACAGCAGCGGCAGCCTGGAACACGGCCTGGCACTGGCCAGGGCGTTCCCGCAGCTGGCCATTCTCAGCGGCGCCGAGCAATACGTGGCCGAGATCATGCGCGCCGGCGGCAGCGGCTCGATCAACGGCCTGGCCAACATCGCGCCGGCCCTGATGGCGCGCATCATCGCCAACCCGGCCCAGGTGAACCCTGCCGACGAAAAGCTGGTGCTGGACCTGCTTGCATTGCTGTCGCTGCGCCCAGGCCTGGCGTTCGTCAACGTCTACAAGACCATGCTGGCCGAGCAGACCGGCGACGACGCCTGGCTCCACGTGCGTGCCCCGCTGAGCCCGCTGGAGAGCGAGGTCGAACAACAGGTCCGCGCCGCCTACCGCGCGATCGGCGCGGCGCTCTCCAGGGTCTGAACCGCGGATCGGCCGCGCTCGGCGCCGGCCAGCGCGGCGCCAGCTCCCGTCAGGCCGCCGCGCCGAACACGGGAGGTGGCAAACCGGGAAACGGGTCGGCCGACGCCGGCCGGCGCTGCGGCTCGCCCCGCAGCAACGCGTCGCTGAAGTCCAGCAGGCACTGCCAGTCCGCCAGGCGATGGTCATGGCCGCCCGGACGAAACACGATGTCCGAACGCCCGGCCGCACCAAGCAGCTCGAACACGCATTGCGCCGCCCGGTGGCTTTGCCAGCTGCCCTGCGGATTGGCCCAGTGGTCGTCCAGCGCCTCGGTGGTCAACAACGCCCGCGGCGCAACCAAAGCCTTGAGCAGGTGCTGGTCGAACGGCAGTTCCTGCTCGCGCCCCACATAGGCCCGCAGGCCCGGATCGAACCAGTGGCCGAACACCCGCATCAGGTCGCCCAGGGTCTCCGCGCCCGGCCCCTGGTGGCGCCAGCTGCCGGCACCGCCGGCACCGGAGTTGTTGGCGCTGGTCAGCGCGATACGTTCGTCGGTCGCGCCGGCCAGCAGCGCGGCCTTGCCGCCACGGGAATGGCCGACGACGACGATGGCCTGCGTGTCGATTCCGTCCAGCGTGCACAACACATCGACCACCCGGTGCACGGCCCAGGCCCACGCCGCCAGCGTGGCATGGCGCGCCGTCGCCTGCGGCACCTGGACAGGGTGCGGTGAGGGATGGCCGGGATCCGGTGCGATCTCGACCCGGTTGAACTCGGCAAAGCCATAGCCGCGCGACAGCAACAGCGCCAACACCGCATCGTCGGCGTAGTGCCAGCAGCCGTCGCCGCTGACGACCACCGGCAGCGGCCCGGAGGCATCGGGCATGAACAGGCGCAGCAGGAAGCCGGGCATCGCCTCGGGTTCGACACGACAGCTCAACAGGCGGGCGCCGGGCCATCGGCGCAGCGGTGCATCGTGCAGGCAGACGAGTCGCGTCGACGCGGGTGCCGGCGGCAACGCGCCATAGACCAGCGGCAACAGGCGATCGATGATTTCGCGGCGCCGCCGCGGCCATGACGCGGCGTCGACGACCCGTTCTCCGGACAGGCTCAGCAGCGGGTCGGGCCAGGGGGCGCCGGCAGGAAGCACCATGGTGTCAAGGGGGTCATTCATATGACCGGGTCGGTACAAACGATAGGCGCGTGCCGGCCGATTTCACCTAGGATGGCGGACGCTTTCCTCCACTCTCATGAAGGTCGTCACCATGGTAACCCGTATCCTCCATCATCCCGTTGGCGCACTCGTCGCCGCGATGTTCGTCCTGCCCGCCGCCGTGCATGGCGCGGAGATCCGCGTCATGTGTTACCAGGACGGCGTCGAGTGCGATGTCGTGGCCGAGCAGGCCAAGCGCTTCGAGGCCGCCAATGCCGGCACCAAGGTCGTGATCGACGTGGTGCCCTACAAGACCATCGTCGAACAGCTGCCGGTGCAGCTGGCCGCCGGCCAGGGCCCCGACATCGCCCGCGTCACCGACCTGGGCGGCCTGTCGAAGTACTACCTGGACATCAGCGCGCACGTCAAGGACAAGTCCTACTGGGAGGCCAATTTCGGCGCCACCTTGCCCTGGCTGCGCCCCAGCCCCGGCGACACCGGCTTCTACGGCTTCATGTCGCAGCTGACGATGACCGGCCCCTATGTCAACAAGACCCTGTTCGAACAGGCCAAGGTGCCGATGCCCGGCCCGAAGGCGACCTGGGACGAATGGGTCGAGGCCACGCGCAAGGTGGCCAAGGCCAACCAGCTGCCCGCGGCGATGGCCTGGGACCGCTCCGGCCACCGCTTCGCCGGCCCGGCGATCAGCTACGGCGCCAAGCTGTTCGACGCCAAGGGCGACATCGTGATCGATGAAGGCTACAAGGCCGCGGTCTCCAAGTTCGTCGGCTGGCACAAGGACGGCGCGATGCTCAAGGAGGTCTGGGCCGGCAGCGGCGGCTCGAGTTATGCCGACTCCATCGGCGAGTTCAAGAACGCGCGCGTGGCCATGGTGTTGTCTGGTTCGTGGCAGATCAACCGGCTGCAGAAGGACATCGGCAATGCCTTCGACTGGGTCGCGGTGCCCAACCCCTGCGGACCGGCCGCCTGCTCCGGCATTCCCGGCGGCGCAGCCTGGGTCGCGCTCAAGACCAGCAAGTCGCCCAAGGACGTCGGCATGTTCCTGGATTTCCTGGCGCAGGAAGCCCAGTACGCCGAGTTCACCGGCAAGACCAACAACATCCCGGCCCACGCC
This sequence comes from Rhodoferax sp., assembly GCA_024236015.1. GTDB lineage: Bacteria > Pseudomonadota > Gammaproteobacteria > Burkholderiales > Burkholderiaceae_C > CAISIP01. The sequence goes on along the minus strand of JACKLK010000014.1, from coordinate 51,128 downwards.
GGGCTGGCGAAAAAGGGCGTGAAATACCCCGGCGCGACGCCGCAGGCCCAGGCCGCGCTGTCGGTATTCAGCGCGGGCGTGGCCAACCTGTCGCCGGTGGCCTACCGGTTCCAGGGCTACAAGTTCAACCGCGCCATCATGCTGCCAACCGTGACCCGCGTCACGCAGGCCATCGTCGGCGAGATGAGCACCGACGAGGCGATGACCAAGATCGCCGCCGACGCGGCCGACGCGGTCAAGCAGGCAACCCAGTAAATCCGCTGGCGTCCCGAAAGGCCTGTCACCGTGTCCGTGTTGTCGCGCGTCGCAGGCCTGTTCTTCAACCTGTTCGAGCCGCTGTTCCGGCTTGCCCAGCGGCGGCTCGGACTGGGCCGGCTGGGCTGGTTGTTCGTGGCGCCGAACCTGCTCGTGTTCGGGCTGTTCACCTTCCTGCCGATCGCGATCAACCTGGTCTATGCGACCACCGGCGGCGTCAACCTGATGCCGTTCGAGCGCCCCTACACGGGCGGCGAGAACTTCGGCATCCTGTTCGAGTGCCGCGACTATTCCGACATCACGACCTGCCGCAAGGACGTGTTCTGGCGCGCCATCTTCAACACCGTGCAGTTCAGCCTGATCCAGGTCGTGCTGATGGTGGTGTTGTCGCTGGTCACCGCGCTGGTGCTCAACCGCAAGATCATCGGGCGCGGCTTCTGGCGTGGCGTGTTTTTCTACCCGGTGCTGCTGTCGCCGGTGGTGGTGGCGCTGATCTGGAAATGGCTGCTGCAGAGCCAGGGCGTGTTCAACGCCGCGCTGGTGGGCATGGGCGCACAACCCATCGACTGGTTGACCACGTCGTCGTGGGCGTTCTTCTGGGTCGTGTTCGTGTCCATCTGGGCCCACATGGGTTTCTATACGCTGATCCTGCTGGCCGGGCTGCAGGCGATCCCGAAGGACATGTACGAGGCCGCCGAGATGGACGGCGCCTCGCCGTGGCGCACGTTGCGGCGCATCACCTTGCCGCTCTTGATGCCCAACCTGATCGTCGTGCTGGTGCTGGCGATGATCCGCGCAGTGCAGATCTTCGACGAGGTGTTCGTGCTCACCGGCGGCGGCCCGGGTTCGGCCACCACCTTCATCGTGCAGTTCATCTACCAGACCGGCTTCGCCGAGCAGATCCACCTGTACGGGCTGGCGGCGGCGGCTTCGCTGGTGCTGGCGCTGGGCCTGGTGTTGCTGACGCTGATCCAGCTGCGCCTGACGCGCGCGTCCGAAGCCGGTGAAAGGGCGCGATGAAGGACTTCCTCACCCGCACCCACGGCCGTGGCCGCATGGACTGGACCGACTGGCTGAGCTACGCCTACCTGGCGCTCGGCCTGTTCACGATGTTCGCGCCGGTGCTCTGGCTGGTGATGTCCTCGTTCAAGTCCGAGGCGGCGATCAGCCAGTTTCCGCCGACCTTCCTGCCCTATACGCAGAAGTCGGTGCAGGTGGCGGGGTACGACAAGCCGCTGCCGCTGTTCATGACGCGCGACGACAAGGGCGAGGTCCGGCCCATGGCCCAGGTACGGCGCATCGGCATCATGGCCACCATGGTCGACCCGGCCGACCCCGAGCAGCAGGTGCGCGTCAACATCAACGACCGCACGCCGATCAACGAGTTGCAGTTCGCGCTGTCGAACTACACCGAGATCTTCGGCAAGTTCAGCTTCGGCCTGTACCTGTGGAACAGCGTGTTCATCACCGTCGTGGCCACGCTGCTGACGCTCTTGATCAACTCGATGGCGGCGTTCGCGTTGTCCAAGTACAAGTTCCACGGCCAGAAGGCGGTGTTCCTGCTGATCATCGCCACCTTGATGATTCCGCCCACCATCATCCTGGTGCCGGTGTTCCTGGTCATCAACACGGTCGGACTGCTCAACAGCCTGTGGGGCGTCATCTTGCCGGCCATCGCCACGCCCACCGGCGTGTTCCTGCTGCGCCAGTACATGCTGACGATTCCCGACGAACTGCTCGAGGCCGCGCGCATGGACCATGCCAGCGAATGGCGCATCTACTGGAAGATCATCCTGCCGCTGGCCGCGCCGGCGCTGGCGGTGCTGGCGATCTTCTCGGTGATGTGGCGCTGGAACGACTTCCTGCTGCCGCTGATCGTGCTCTCGCGCTCCGAGTTCTTCACGCTGCAGCTGGCCCTCAATGCCTTCCAGGGCGAGCTCAACACCCAGTGGCATTACCTGCTGGCGATGACCGTGATCACGCTGATCCCGATCACGCTGGTGTTTGCCTTCCTGCAGAAATACATCACCACCGGCATCGCCAGCGCCGGCGTGAAATGACACCTGCCTCCCGACCAGGACCATAGCGTGGCCACCCTCGAACTCGCACGAATCGTCAAGACCTTCGACCAGACCACCATCCTGCACGGCATCGACCTGCAGGTCGACGACGGCCAGTTCGTCGTGTTCGTCGGGCCCTCGGGTTGCGGCAAGTCGACGCTGCTGCGGGTGATCGCCGGCCTGGAGTCGCCGACCAGCGGCGAGGTGCGCATCGACCGGCAGGTGGTCAACGACGTGTCGGCCGCGCACCGGGGCTGCGCCATGGTGTTCCAGTCCTATGCCCTGTACCCGCACATGAGCGTGTACGACAACATGGCCTTCGGGCTCGAGAACGCGGGCGAGCCACGGGCGCAGATCGAATCCAAGGTGCAGGCCGCGGCCAAGCTGCTGCGGCTCGATGCGCTGTTGCAGCGCAAGCCCACGCAGCTCTCGGGCGGCCAGCGCCAGCGGGTGGCGATCGGCCGCGCCATCGTGCGCGAACCCAAGCTGTTCCTGTTCGACGAGCCGCTGTCCAACCTGGACGCCGAGCTGCGCGTGTCCATGCGCGCCGAGATCCGCGACCTGCATGCCCGGCTCAAGGCCACCATGGTCTACGTGACACACGACCAGGTCGAGGCGATGACCATGGCCGACAAGATCGTCGTGTTGCGCGCTGGCCGGGTGGAGCAGGTCGGCGCACCGCTGGAGCTGTACAACCACCCGGTCAACACGTTCGTGGCCGGCTTCATCGGCAGCCCGCGCATGAACTTCCTGCCGGCGCAGCTGGTGACCGGCGCCGACCACCCGGACGGCGCGCCCGCGCCGCCGCCGGGCACGCACACGATCGGCCTGCGGCCCGAACACGCGGTGGTCTCCGAGCAGGGGCCGATCCGCATGCAGGTGGACCAGGTCGAGCAACTGGGCTCGACCAGCCTGCTGCACGGCCATGTCGGCGTCGACACACCGTTCGAGGTGGTCTGCGCCGGCCAGACGACGATCCGCGGCGGTGACAGCGTGGGCATCGGCATGCCGCTGGAACACCTGCACTGGTTCGATGCCCAGGGCCTGCGGCTGGACGGCATCGGCGCGGCCACAAGGCCTTGACCACACACGCCGCCAACCGCGTTTCGATCCACCGACCATGAAGACACTGCAGCCACAAGGTCCGGCCCGGGCCGACGCGCACGGCATGACGATCGCGCTGCACGGCGGCGCCCGGCTGCAACTCGAGATCCTGGAGCCCGCACTGGCGCGGGTGCGCCTGCAACCCGCGGACGGTTACCGCGAACCCCGCACCTGGGCCATCGCGCCGCAGGCCGGGCAGGACGTGCCGTGGCAGGGCCGCGAGCGCGACGACCGCAGCGGTTTCGCCTGCCAGCAGGCGCAGCTGCAACACCATGACGACGGTGCCGTCACGCTGCGCACCGACGCCTTGTCCGTGACGCTGGGCGCCGGCGCGCTGGCCTTGCGCTGGAGCGACGCCCAGGGCCGCCCCCTGCTCGCAGACCGCGCCAGCGCCGCCTACATGCACAGCCACCGCCTGGGCGCCGTGCGCCACTACCTGCAGCGCGAACCCGGCGACCGGTATTACGGCCTGGGCGACAAGACCGGGCCGCTGGACCTGCACGGCCGCCGCCTGCGCACGCTGGCCATGGACGCGCTGGGCTACGACCCGCGCAGCGGCGACCCGCTGTACAAGCACTGGCCCTTCGTGCTCAGCCGCAGCAGCCAGGGCGCCTGGTGCGGGCTGTATTACGACACGCTGGCCGCCTGCAGCTTCGACCTCGGGTGCGAACACGACAACTACCACGGCCTGTACCGCCATGTCGAGATCGACGACGGCGACCTGGACTATTACGTCATCGCCGGCAACACCCCCGCCGAGGTGATCGCGCGTTTCGTCGCATTGATCGGCGGCACCGCGCTGCCGCCGCGCTGGTCGCTCGGATACGCGCAGACCGCCATGGGCCTGGCCGACGCGCCCGATGCCCAGCAGCAGCTCGACGGATTCATCGAGCGCATCGAACACGAACGCATTCCGTGCTCGGCCTTCCACTACGGTTCGGGATATTCGTCGCGCGGCAAGCGGCGGTATGTGTTCACCTGGAACACAACCAAGTTTCCGCAGCCCAAGACGCTCAATGCCCGCTTCCACGCCAGCGGCATGCAGGTGGTGGCCAACATCAAGCCCTGCCTGCTCGACGACCACCCCGCCTTTGCGCAGGTGCAATCCAGCGGCGGCTTCATCCACGACGCGCAAGGCCAACCCGTGCTCGAACCGTTCTGGGACGGCATGGGCGCCCACCTGGACTTCACCCATGCGCCGACGATCGCGTGGTGGCAGCAGCAGTTGCGCCAGCAGGTGCTGGACTACGGCATCGACGCGGGCTGGAACGACAACAACGAATACGCCATCCTCGACGACGACGCACGGTGCGACGGTTTCGGCCAGCCGATCCCGATGCACCGCGCCCGCCCCCTGCACGGACTGCTGATGACCCGCGCCAGCGTCGAGGCGCAGCGGCAACATGCGCCCGACGCCACGCCGTTCAGCGTCAGCCGCGCCGGCCCGCCGGGCATCCAGCGTTACGCGCAAACATGGAGCGGCGACAACACCACCAGCTGGCACAGCTTGCGCTGGAACATCCGCACCGGGCTGCAGATGTCGCTGTCGGGCCTGTTCAACGTCGGCCACGACGTCGGCGGTTTTGCCGGCCCGTCGCCGGATGCGGAGCTGTTCCTGCGCTGGGTGCAGGCCTGTTGCCTGAACCCGCGCATGGTGATGAACTCCTGGAAGGCGGACGGAACCAACAACGTGCCCTGGCTGCATCCGCAGGTGACCGAACACGTGGCGGCGGCGATCCGGCTGCGCTACAGCCTGATGCCCTACCTGTGGTCCTTGTTCGAACGCGCCAGCCGCCACCATGAACCCATCATCCGGCCGACCTTCTACGATTTTCCGGACGACGATGCCTGCTTCGCCGACAGCGACGATTTCATGCTGGGCCGCGAGCTGCTGGTGGCGCCGGTGGTCGAGCCGGGTGCGACCCTGCGCCGCGTCCATCTGCCGGCCGGGCCGCAGGCCTGGTTCGACTTCCACACCGGCGAGCGTTTCGCCGCCGGGCAGGTCCACACCGTGGCCGTGTCGTGGGCCAGCCTGCCGCTGTTCGCGCGCGACGGCGCGTCGATCGCCATGGCCGGTGCCGGCGCGGGTATCCAGCGGCACGACGACCCGGTGCGCGACACCCGGCTGTTCCGCGCCTGAGGCGGCACACCACGCGCCGCGCGCTCAGTGCGCGAGCGACATCACCAGGCGCATCAGGCCCGACTGCTTGTGCACGCCGGTCTTGTCGTACACCGCGCGCATCTGCGTCTTGAGCGTGGACTGCGCCACCTGGCGCTGTGCACCGTAGGACTCGGGCGTGGCGCCTTCGAACAAGGCCATGACCAGCGCGGTTTCCGCCGGGGTCAGCTGGTAGAGCGCGGACAACATTGCGCGCGGGTCGACGGCGGCGCGGCCTTCGCGCACCAGGAATCCGACGGCCGCGGCCTGGTCGGCCTTGGGTGTGCGCGCCGGCGGCGGCGCCAGCCGGATCACGACGCCATGGCCGGCGGCACCGGACAGGCGGATCGACAACGTGAACCGGGTGTCGAAGCGGTAGTTGCTGCAGGCCGCCAGGGCCTTGGCCAATGCGGCGGCCTGCGCGGCATCGTCCGCCACCAGATGGCCCTGGCGCACCAGCGGCGGTGCGGTGGACGCAAACAGCGCCTCGGCGGCGGGGTTGGCCAGCAGCACCCGCCGCTCCCTGGACAACACCACCACCGCGGTGGCCACGCGCTCGATGGCCACCGAACCCCAGTTGTCGGTGGCCGCGGCCAGGCGGCTGCGCACCAGCAAGGCCTGCGACAGGTGGGGCTGGATGCGCCGCAGGCAGGCTTCGTCGCTCGCGGAAAAATCGGGCGAGCCGTACGGCCGGTACACGCTCAGCGGCGTGACCGGGATGTCGCCCGTGCTGCCGTCGTTGACGATGGCGCCCAGGCAATGCCCGATGCCGCACGGAGCGAGATAGTCGGCATGCATGCGCGAGCGCCGCGTCTGCGCATCCGGCATCAGGTCGCGGGTGCGGTAGCTGGTGCCGGTGGCGAGATGGGTGTGGCGCTGCAGCAGCGCGTGGTACCAGACGTCGACGTCGGCCACCTCGGAGAGGTAGCGGTCCATCACCGATTCCGGCATCTTGTGGCACACCTTGAAGCCGCCGGCGGCCGGTGGCTGGAAGGGCGTGAACAGGAATGCGCTGGTGGCCTGCAACAGGTCTGCCGCCTGCCCGACGACGCCTTGCCAGGGGGTTGCATCCAGCGCAGCCGCGTAGATGTCGTGTAGCAGCCGAACTTCCGGATCCATGGAACACCTCCGCCTGTGTGTTCCCGCATGGTGCGCCGGCGGTGGCCGGTTGTCACATCACCCATTCAGGGGATGTGACAACGGCATCAGGACTTGCCGGCCACCGGCGCGGCGGGCGGACGCGGCTCCGGCACCTTGTTCGGCATCGCCGGAATCGACTGCAGGTAGGTGAACACGGCCGTCAGGTCGGCGTCGGTCATGTTGTTGTAGACCGGGTACGGCATCGGCGGCAGGATCTCGCGGCCGCGGCCCATGCGCCGACCGGTGCGGATGGTCTCGATGAAATCCTTGGCGGTCCACTTGCCCAGCCCGGATTCCGGGTCTGGCGTCAGGTTGGCGGTGTAGGTCACGCCCCAGGGGCCGGCGAAGGCGGTGTTGGTGGCGGCGGTGACCACCAGCCACGGGCCTTCGGGCAGCTTGGGCGCCGGCGGCATCACCATGGCCTGGGGATGGCCCGACAAGGCGCGGCGCATGTCCGGCTCCGGGCCGTTGGGGCCGACGTGCCAGGGCGTATGGCAGTCGTGGCAACCCGAGGTCGAGACGATGTATTTGCCGCGCGCGACCAGTTCGTCCTTGGACATGCCGGCGGCCGGGGCGGCCGGCTTGCCCGGGGCCGATTGCGCCAGGGCCGGGCTGGCGCCGGCCAGCAGCAGGAAACCTGCGGCGCCCGCCGTGGCCAGCAGAGCGAGCCGCTGGCGGCGGCCCCGGTGGCGGTGGGGATGGTGAAGATGAAGTTGCGTTTGCTGCGTTTTCACGGTGCGTTCTCCTTGAGGTGTGAAAGATGTTCGTGGTCCAGAATCCATTGGCGGATCAGTTGCAGGCCGGCGACGTCGACGATCGAAACACCCATGGGCGGCATGCGGCTCATCACATGGGGCGAGGCCATGCGCTGCAGCAGCGTGCTGTCGTCCACGCGGCCGGGCGCGATGCATTGCGCCTCGGCGTCGTCGCCCCGGTCGCCGCGGTCGGCGCGGAAGCGGCTGGTCTTGCCGTACAGCGAAGCCCAGGTGCGCCGGGCGCTGCCGGGCGCGTCGGCGACCGACTGCAACATCGCCATGTCCATCGCGGCCAGCGGGCCGGTGTCGTTGTGGCAATGGCCGCAGTTGGCGTGCAGGTAGCCGAGCGCGCTGCGGGCGACGGCGCTGCCGGCGGCAATCCGCGGCGGCGTGCGCGCAACATCTGGCGGCAACAGCCGCAGCAGGCCCCGCGCCTGCAGGTCGGCCAGGTCGGTGTGGCCGGGCGGCGGCGTCTCGGCGTGCGGCACCTGCGGGTCGCGGTCCGGCGACAGTTGCAGGGCGCCGAACCCCAGCACCGGCGTCGGGCCGCCCTCGTGGCAACCGCGGCAATCGGCGCGCGACGGCACGGCGTACAGGCCGCCGGGCGCGCCCGGCGCCGGCAGGGCGCGCACGCCGCGTTCGGGCGCGAGCAGGGCGTCCGTGCCCTGCAGGTTCCAGACATAGGTGGCGAAACGCCACCGGCCGTCGGCCAGGCGTTCGATGAAGCGGGTCTCGATCGGGCGGCCGGCGTGCGCGAACTCCTTCCACAATCGGGTGCCGACCGGGAAGCGCCAGGCGTCCGGATCGGACGCATCGATGAACGTGCCGGGCGGCAATCGGATCCAGCGGCGCTTGCTCGCGCCGTCGGACCACAACGGGTATTGCGGCGAAAACGGCAAGGTGTCGGCACCCACCACCCGGGCCGACGCGCCGTCGGCGCCATACAGCCCGGTCTCGCTCAGGCGCTGCGGCAACGGGGTTTCAGGCGCAGTGGCGACGGTCGTGGCGGACCGCTCAGTGACCTCGCCGCGCGCCGGGGACGCGACCACCACCAGCAACAACAACACCAACAACGCACCGGCCTGCACCCGCACGACCATGCGCCTGGCGCGCGCCAAGGCCTGGGCGACGGAACGATGATGCGAAGCAGCGGTGTACGACATGATGGAGGTGCGCCGGGCGGGAATGCCGGTCGGGACCACCCGGACCGGGGATTGCCGGGCGACGGGGGATAGCGTAAGAACGCGGGCAGACCCACGTTGTTAAGAATCACCTACCGGATCGCTAAATTCTTCTTAAGCCGGCGCGCCGGTGGCCGCTGCCCGATGAAACCCGGCCGGGGGCAAGGGTGCAATTGCCGCACCACGGTGGCGCGGATGCCGGGATAATGTTTTTCGCTGGGCCGCCAGGGGAGGCGGCACGCACAACACGACGAGCAAGACACCACCCGGCACCGGCAGCCCCACAGCCGCCGCGCCGGACGGTGATGACCCACACATAACAAGCAAACACGTGTCATGGGGGAGTGTCTGGTGCCGGATTCGAACGCTGCCGCCGCAAGCATCCTGATCGTCGACGACACGCCGACCAACCTGGCGCTGATGGTCGAGCTGCTGCAGCCGCATTACCGCACCCGGGTGGCGATCAACGGCGAAAAGGCGATTGCGCTGGCACTGGGCACCGAGCCGCCCGACCTGATCCTGCTCGACGTGATGATGCCCGGCCTGAGCGGCTACGACGTGTGCCGGCGCATCAAGGCCGATCCCCGCACGCGGGACATTCCGATCATCTTCCTGTCGGCGATGGGAGCGGTCGAGGACGAGACGCTGGGCCTGCAACTCGGTGGCGTCGACTATGTCACCAAGCCGATCCGGCCGGCCATCGTGCTGGCCCGCATCCGGACCCATCTGGCGATGGCGGGGCAATCGCGCGAACGCGAGCGATTGGTGACGCGGCTCGAGCAGCAGACTTCGGCGCTGTCCGAACTCAATCACACGCTGGAGCAGCGTATCGCGGATGGCGTGGCCCAGGTCGAACGCCTGGGCCGGCTCAAGCGTTATTTCTCGCCGTCGGTCGTGGACCTGATGTTGTCCGGCAACTCCGACGACCCGCTCAAGAGCCACCGGCGGGAAGTGGCCGCGGCATTTGTCGACCTGCGCGGGTTCACGGCCTTCACCGAGGCGTCGGACCCTGAAGACGTGATGCATGTCATCCGCCAATACCATGAAGCCATGGGGGCGCTGGTGATGTCGCATGGCGGCTCGCTGGAGCACTTCGCCGGCGACGGCATGATGATCTACTTCAACGACCCGGTCGAAATCGACAACCCGGCACTGGTGGCGGTGGACATGGCCATCGGCATGCAGGCCCGGTTCACCGAGCTGAAAAGCGACTGGCACCGGCGCGGGTACGAACTGTCATTGGGTATTGGCGTGGCCCAGGGTTTTGCCACCATCGGCGCGATCGGATTCGAAGGTCGACGCGACTACGGCGTGATCGGCAACGTGACCAATCTCGCGGCACGGCTGTGCAGCGAGGCCGCCGGCGGACAGGTCCTGGTGTCGCAACGCGTCCATGGTTTCGTGGCGGACCACGTGTGCAGCGAATTTGTCGGCAACATGCAACTCAAGGGGTTTCGCAATCCGGTTGCCGTCTATGCCGTTTCGCCACGCCGCGGGCCAGCGGACGATGCCCAAGCCTGAGTGAGCGATCGATACGATGAAGCTGCAAAGGGTCTCGGTCTGGTTCTTTGCCATCGTGTTGCTGGCCTTGGCCGCGAACGCGATGTTTCTGGTCCTGATCAAGCGCTCCTACGACGAGGTGGTTTCAGCCCGCGACCACCGCGAACGCTCGCTGCGACTGTCCACCGAATTGCAGCAGGAGACCGAGCAGCTGGCGCGACTGGTTCGTGCCTATACCAGCACCGGGGAAGCACGCTACCTGCTGTATTACTACGACATCCTTGGTGTACGAGAGGGCACGAAAACGCCGCCCGAACAAGCCAATCCGATCTCCTATTGGGATGCGGTGATCGCGGGCCGAATCCGGCACGCGATTCCCGCCAGTGGCGCCAGGCGATCGGTTGTGGAGCTGATGAAATCGCAGGGATTCGGTGCCGCCGAGCTTACGGCGCTGGACCAGGTCTTCCGGGCTACGGCTGCATTGAGCAAGGTCGAGCAGACGGCCTTTGCCGCGACGCAGGGCTTGCTCAATCCGGATTCGGGCGAGTTCGTGTCGGACGGACTGCCCCGCCTGGACATTGCAAACCAGATGGTCCACAGCGCCATGTACAACACGCTCAAGGCCAATCAGTCGCGCGCGGTCAGCGTGCTCATGGCAACGACGGACGACCGGACACAGGCGGAGGTCGCGTCGGCCGAACGCGCACTCGAACGCTGGATCCTTCTCTCGTTGTTCAGCATGGGCGGCACCATTGTCCTGGCCGTACTCGCCTTGCGGGTGATCCGGCGCAAGGTCCTGTTGCCGATCCACCAATTGGGCCAGGGAGCCGATCGCCTTGCCGAGGGCGACTACGCAACCCGCACCCGCGCGCTGAACGGATTCGATGAACTGAATGCATTGGGTCGGACGGTGGACACCATGGCACAGGCCATCGAGGACGACATCGGACGCCGTCGGGAGGTCCAGGCGGAACTGGAGTTGGCGCGCCAGCAGGCCGAAGAAGCCACGCTTGCGAAATCCCGATTCCTGGCCAACATGAGCCATGAGATACGCACGCCAATGAACGCGATTCTGGGCATGTCGCATCTTGCGCTCAAGACAGAGCTCGACTCCCGGCAATACGACTATGTGAACAAGATCCATGAAGCAGCGCGATCTCTGCTGGGAGTCGTGAACGACATCCTGGATTTCTCCAAGGTCGAGGCGGGCAAACTCGACCTGGAGATCGGCCGTTTCAGGATCGAAGATGTGGCGGGGCAATCCCTGTCGTTGCTGCGCCAGCGCGCGCATGAAAAAGACATCGAACTGCTGTTCGACGTGACCGACCCGCGATTGCTTGGCGAGAGCGGCGCGATGATGGGGGACCCGTTGCGACTCGGGCAGGTGCTGACCAATCTGTTGTCGAATGCGGTGAAGTTCACCCACCACGGATACGTGAAGCTGCTGATACACATCAACGACGCGGATGCCAACGGCGTCACTCTTCAATTCACCGTGCGCGATACCGGCATCGGCATGACGCCGGAACAGATCGAGCGCCTGTTCCAGGAATTCACGCAGGCGGACGGCTCCACGACCCGCAAGTATGGCGGTACCGGACTGGGATTGACGATCTCCAAGCGGATCGTCGAATTGATGGACGGGAAGATCTGGGTCGAGAGTGTTCCATCCGAGGGATCGAGCTTCCACTTCACGGCCCGTTTTCCAACGACCAAGCCGCCCGCACCACCGGCCACCCCGATGCCACGGGCCGATGGCATGCGCGTACTGGTCGTGGATGACCAACCCGATGCCCGCCTGGCCCTGGCGGACCTTCTCCGGGCACTGGGCGTCGGTGCCACATTTCCCGGCGGCGTCGATTGTGCGGACGACGGAGACACGGCCCTCGCCATGGTCGAACAGTCACTTGCCGTGAGCCGTCCCTACGACCTGCTGCTGGTCGATTGGGTCATGCCACGCCTGGACGGGGCAGGCATGCTGGCGCGGTTGCTGGAGCGCGATGGAGGCGACAAACCCGCCCCGCTGGCGGTCGTGGTGTCCGCATACGACTCGGACCAGCTGCACAACACCGCCAAGGCTCTCGGGGTGCAGCACTTCCTGCCCAAACCGATCCTGCCGGAATCGCTGCGCGACCTGATCCGAGCATTGGTCGGCAGTGCGCAAGGCGTGCCGCCCGCTGCACGGGAAACGACCGCCGATCCGGATCTGACCGGGCTGCGGGTGCTGCTGGTGGAAGACAACCCGATCAACCAGCAACTGGCTGCCGAGCTTCTGGTGGCACGCGGCGTCGACGTGGAGGTGGCCAACAATGGCCAGGAAGGCATCGACAAGATTCTTGCCCATGGTCCGGATCATTTTCGTGTGGTGCTGATGGACCTGCAGATGCCGGTGATGGACGGGTACGAGGCGACACGACAGTTGCGGCTGGACGAACGCCACCTCGACCTGCCGATCATCGCGATGACCGCTCATGCAATGCCGGATGAGCGCCAGCGCTGCCAGGTGCTGGGCATGAACGCTCACATCAGCAAGCCCATCGAGCCGGCGAAGTTGTACGAAACGCTGGCCGGCTATCTGGTCAACGCCGACGCGCGACCGGGGCCGACAACACCGTCCGCCCCCCGAACCGAATCCGGGCCAGCACAAGCGCTGGCAGATCTTCCCCGTGCGTTCGGTCTCGACACAATGATCGGACTGCGCCACACCGGCGGAAACGCAAAGCTGTATCTGCAATTGCTGCGCCGCTTCGAAGAGGATTTTTCCGCGTTTAGTCCCTCCATGCAGGCCATGCTGGACGCCGGCGACCGGGATGGCGCACAACGCACCGCCCATACGCTCAAGGGCCTGTGTGCGACGCTTGGAGCGATGCGGGTTCACGATCAGGCCATGGCGCTGGAAGCCGCGCTGGCGTCGGGCATCCATGCCGATGAGTCGCGGAGTCTGGCAGAGATCGGCCTTGCGCTGGACAGGTTGTTTGCCACCTTGCGTGAACACGCTCACGATGGCGACGGGCAGCTCGATGAGCGATCCGGCCTGCCTGCAGCATCAACCGAAGGACGGTCCACGGCGACCGCTCTTGAGAAAGACGATCCGTGGCTGGAACAGCTGCGCGCCCTGCTGTCACAAGGAGACAACGACGCCAGATCATTGTGGCAGGCACGCAAGACCGAATTGACCGAGACCGTCGGAATCCAGGTCATCCGGGAGATTTCGAGCGACATGGAAAATTTCGATTTCGACAGTGCATTGAGCAAGCTGAAGACCATCGGCATCTCGCGCTGAGCAAGCACGCGTGTGTTGCCTTCTGCCAACATGTCAACACCAGCTCGCGAGACAAGGCAGGGTTTTGCCGCCATTTCCCGCCAATGTTTCTAAACTGCGAGCACCACCCTCCGACGCAATATGCCGATCGTCGAACAGACACGAAAGGGAATCGTGCAGAAATGGCTCCGGCTGATCGAACCAGACTCCCATGGCCTGGCATGGCGACGTCGCATCCCCGAAGAAGCCATGCCATGACGCGCACATGCTCTGGATGGCCTGTGATCGCGCCACGACTCCGCGCCTCGATCACTTTCGCCTTGGTTCCCGTTCTCGCGGCACTGATACTGGGATGGCCGGCCACCGCCGGTGCTGCGGATTTTTCCTTGTCCGGATTCGGCACGCTCGGGTTTGCCAAATCCGACAAGTCCTACCGATATCAGCGATTCGTCGACGACAACGGCACGTTCAGGCGCGACTCCGTGGCTGGCGTCCAGTTGGATGCGGTGTTCTCACCCAGCGTGGGCGCCACGGTCCAGGCTCTCGCGTCGCCATCGTCCAATCACGACGATCAGTTCGATGGCACGCTGGCCTGGGCGTTTGTCTCGTGGCGGCCGACAAATGATTGGTTGGTTCGAATGGGGCGGCAACGCATTCCTTTGTACTTGTACTCTCAGAACCACGATGTGAGCGTAACGTACGAATTCGCCAGGTTACCTACGGAGATGTACTCAATATCTCCCGGAAATGAGTTCAACGGAATTTCTGTCAGCACCAACTGGAACCTCAGGAATGGGGAGCTGGTGCTTGACGGCTATTTGGGCTCCACGAACGTCGATGCACGATATTGGATTCGGGACGGGATACCTCAGATACAGCAAATGGCCGGCTCAACGTTTCGCGCCATTACTCTGGATGGACAGGGAGTAGTCTTGTCTTACAGGACAGACGATGGCATCTACCGTGCTGGATTGCACAGGTCAATGGGGCGATTGCGCAATGGAACGCTCTTGCCAGCCAGCTACCCATTTGTTTCGCTCTCTCCGGGTTTTGGCTATTTCCAGGTCGACCCCTCGCTACCGGGGCCAGGGATCGACTCGGTGAGGGGAATACGAAACACGATCGCGACGATTGGCGTAGACCTGTCACTTGGCAACGGATACAGGTTAATCGGCGAGTACGCGCGGACCTTGGTCGACGACTCGACGGTTCAAATCGCGAACAGATCTGATCGGGGCTATGTCTCTTTACTCAAGCGGCTCGACAAATGGACGCCCTATGTGACGTACGCCGCGCTCCGCTCAGATGCTGCCCAGCGGAACCTCTATCGTCGAGTCAATGAAAACACTGTGCCCAGTGGAATACCCGGCGCAACACTAATCAATGCCTCTCAGCGTGCGGGAGCAGACGGTATATTGGCCTACGACCAGTCCTCGTGGTCCATCGGCACGTCCTACGCCCTCTCCCCCACCAGCAAGATCAAGGCCGAATGGATGCGGGTCCGCATCGGCCAGGTATCTAGCCTCGTGGATGCGCCGCCCGGCAGCAATATCCGCAACCAGAGTATCAACGTGATATCTCTGTCCTACAGCCTGGTCTTCTGACGCTCGTGACCATGCCCGCGATGCGCCATCGGACGGTTTTGTCGCTGCTGTTGTTGGCGGCGTTGATGTCCGGCGCGAGGGCCGCCGATGGCGTTGTCGTGATCGGCCACCCGACCGTCAAGCGCCTCGATGCCACGATCGTCACCCGCATCTACACGGGGCGGGTCATCGAAGTGGACGGCGTGCCGGTCACGGCCATCAACGCCCCTGCGGGCACTTCCGTCCGCAACCGGTTCCTGCAGGCGTTCCTGAACCAGGACGAGGACAAATACACGGCCTACTGGACGGTTCGCCGTTATATCGGCAAGGGCGCCCCGCCCCGGGAAATGAGCAGGAGCAGCGACATCATCCGATTCGTGACGTCCACGCCCGGCGCCATCGGCTACATCGAGGAGTCCGAACTCCGGCCGGGATTGAACGTGTTGCTGCATTGACGTCTGCGCGGCGCATCCATCGTCGCCGCCGCATGCGGGTCGCGATGTCGCCGCTTGACGCCGGCATGCCATCCTTCCATGGGCAAAACCGCGTCCACCCCTATTTCCCCCCCTTCAACCGCGGCCGGATAAACATCAACAACAACTGCTGCAACGGATTCGCGTTTCCCCACGGCCGCCAGGTGAACTTGAGCTTCTGGTGGTAGACGTCGAAATGCATGCCCCAGGGCGCGGCGCGCAAGGCACCCCGGCCGAGCAGCAGTTTCATCACCGACGCGCCCATGACGCCGGCGCACATGTCGCAGGCCATCACGGTGGACGGGCCGCGTTTTTCCTGAAAGTTCACGGCCTCGGGTGCGACGAGGTAGTTGCGCTGCATCATGGCCGGCGACAGGCCGGCGATGAAGCGGGCGTATTGTTCCTGCACATCGTGGCCTTCCCACTTGAAATAGTCTTCCGCGCTCATGCCGGTGGGCGAGAAATACAGCAGGGCCACGCCCACGCCGAGGGGCGCGGCGGTCAGCACCGCAATGCCTTTTTCGCGGCACTTGGCGAACACCATGCGGCGCGCCGGCAGCGCAAAGAAGTCGAGCCCGTCCACATAGACGTCGACGCCGTCCAGAAAGTCATCGACGTTGTCGGGCTGTACGCCGGTGGGGAACTGGCGCAGCTCGATCTCGGGGTTGATGTCCAGCGCCATGCGGGCCATGGTGGCGAGTTTGGACTGGCCCATGTTCGACATGAAGGCGCCGGCCTGGCGGTTCATGTTGTGCACGTCGAATTCGTCGAAGTCCGAGATGACGAAGCGGCTCACGCCCAGCCGGGCCAGCGTCAGCAGGTGGGCGCCGCCCACGCCGCCCAGCCCCGCAATGGCCACCCGCGCGGTGCGCAGCCGGGCCTGTTCGTCGCGGGTGATCCAGCCGATGTTGCGGGAAAAGGCCTTGTCGTATTCAAAGGGGGGCGCTTGGGTCATGGGGCGAGCGTCATTCGAGTGGGTTGCAGCCAAACGGGGGGTGAAATGCAGGGAGAAAAGTCATTGTGCCTGCAGACCACGGCGATGCAAACTGCCGGCGCGGGCCGCGGCCGGCTGCGCAACCGGCCATGGACTGCGCCAGGTCAGTGGCGGCGCGCCCGGCATCTGGCACCATGGCAGGCATGAGCGCCTCCCCTGCCGGCACCCCGCCCACCCCGGACACGACCACCACCGCCACCACCACGACGCTGCCCGCCGCGCTGCACGGCCTGCTGCAGGCGCAGGCCTACCCCGGCGGCGCGGTGCAGCCGCCCGTGCGGCTGGTCGAAACCCATATTTCCTGGGTGCTGCTGGCCGGCCAGCATGCCTACAAGATCAAGAAGCCGGTCAAACTGCCGTTCCTGGACTTCAGCACGCTGGCGCTGCGCAAGCGTTATTGCGAAGACGAACTGCGGCTGAACCGGCGTTTCGCACCCGACATCTACCTGGGCGTGGTCGCCATCCGCGACGTTCCCAGCCACGGCCTGCGCGTGGGCGGCCCCAACGCCGATGACGCCGGTGCCGCCGGTGCCGCCGGCCCGGTGGTCGAATACGCGGTGCAGATGCTGCGTTTCGACGAGGCCGACGGGCTGGACCGGGTGGCCGCGCGCGGCGCGTTGACCGCCGCGCACATGAGCGAGCTGGCCGAGACCGTGGACGCATTCCACCGGCAGGCCGCGGTGGACGATGCCGGGCGCTTCGGTTCGCCGGCCCAGGTGCTTGCGCCGGCGCTCGACAACTTCCACGATTTGAGCGCGCTGATGCCGCCAGCCGCCGACACCCGGCGCCGCCTGGACGCGCTGCGCACGTGGACGCAGCAGCAGCACCAGGCGCTGGCCGCGCTGATGCAGGCGCGCCAGCAGGCCGGCCAGGTGCGCGAATGCCATGGCGACCTGCACCTGGCCAACATGGTGCTGATCGACGGCCGGGTGCGCATGTTCGACTGCCTGGAGTTCAACGAGGAGCTGCGCTGGATCGACGTGGCCAACGAGATCGCCTTCACCTATGTCGACCTGCTCGACCACGGCCAGGGCGGCCTGGCGAACTGGTTCGTCGACGAGCTGCTCAGCCGCAGCGGCGACTATGCCGCGGCCCGGCTGCTGCCGTTCTACGCGGTGTACCGGGCCCTGGTGCGGGCCAAGGTGGCGGCGATCCGCGCGCGCCAGCAACGGGAACAACAGGCGCCGGGCCACGGCGACGACGCGGCCTCGTTCGACGAGGCCCTGGTGTACGTGACCCAGGCCGAGCAGCTGGTGGCGCCGCGCACGCCGCGGCTGATCATCACCCACGGCCTGGCCGGTTGCGGCAAGACGTTCGCGTCGAACCGGCTGCTGCAAAGCGACGACGCCGCCCACGCCCGCACCTTGCGCCTGCGCTCGGACGTGGAGCGCCGGCGCCTGTTCGGCCTGCAGCGCAACCAGCGCAGCGGCGCGGGCGTCAATGCCGGCATCTACGACGCCAGCGCGCACCAGCGCACCTACGCCCACCTGCAGGACACCGCCCGGCTGCTGCTGCACGCGGGCTGGTCGGTGATCGTCGATGCGGCCTTTTTGCGGCGCAGCGAACGCGACGACTTCCGCGCGCTGGCCGATGCCTGCGGTGCCGGTTTCGCCATCCTGGCGCCGCAGGCGGACACCGACGAACTGCGCCGGCGCATCACCGCGCGCCAGGCCGGCGGCCAGGACGCCTCCGAGGCCACGCTCGAGGTGCTGGACAAGCAGCTGCAGTGGATCGAGCCGCTGGGCGACGACGAACGCGCCTGCGTGCTGGCGTGATGAGGCCCGCGCCCGCCGTTGCCGCCGGGCCAGCCGCTTATTGCGGCTTGATGCCCGCGACCTTGATCACCTTGCTCCAGGTCTCGAGTTCCGACTTCATGAAGCTCGCATAGGGCTTGGCGCCCAGCGGCGGGATCACGAAACCGACCGAACCCATGCGCTGGCGCACGGCGTCGGACTGCATCACCTGCACCATCGCCGCCTCGAGCTTGTCGACGATGGGCTGGGGCGTGCCCTTGATCGCCGACAGGCCGGACCACGACAAGGCCTCGAAGCCCTTGTAGCCGGATTCGGCGATGGTCGGCACGTCCGGGTACAGGGGGTTGCGCTGCGCGCTGCTCACGGCCAGCGCACGCATCTTGCCCGCGCGCACGTGCGGCAGCGCCGCGTCCTGGTTGATGAACATCATCGGGATCTGGCCGCCGAGCAGGTCGCTGAGCATGGGGCCGCCGCCGCGGTACGGGATGCCGGTCATGTAGATGCCGGCGGTCTGCTTGAACAGCTCCATCGCCATGTGGCCGGACGCCGCATGCGTGAAGCCGTAGTCGAGCTTGCCCGGGTTGGCCTTGGCGTAGGCCACCACGTCCTTGACCGACTTGAACGGCGTGTCCGGATGCACCACCAGCACGTTGGGGCCGGAGTGCACCTGGGTGATCGGTATGAAATCGGTCAGCGAGTTGTACTTGAGGTTCGGATCCAGGCCGTGCGCCACCGCGTTCTGGCCCACGCCGGTCTGCACCAGCGTGTAGCCGTCGGGCGCCATGCGGGCCGCCCGCTCGGTGCCGACGATGCCGCCCGCGCCGCCGATGTTCTCGACGACGACCGGCTGCTTGAGCAGCTTGCCCAGTTCATCGGCCACCATGCGCGCCATCACGTCGCTGGTGCCGCCGGGCGGAAAGGTCACGATGATCTTGATCGGCTTGTTCGGATAGTCGGACTGCGCCAGCGCGGCCAAGGGCGCGGCGGCGAACGCCGCGGCAATGCCCATCGAGAGGGCAACAAGATGTCTACGGTGCATGAACCAGTCTCCTGGAGTTGAGGGGTGGGGGAACGACGGGACAGGGGGAAACAAGCGAAGGTCGGCATCGGCGCGGCGCGCACCCGCGGCACGCGGACGCGGCCCGCGTGGCCGTTGCGCCGCAGGCTCGGCGCACGGGATCGTGCAGGGGCATGATGGGGTGGTGCCGTGGGGGCGTCAGGTCACCGGGGCCGGATTGAACAACACCAGGGCGTTGTGCAGCTTCCAGTGTTCGGCCCAGGTCTTCTTCTTGCCGCTGGCCACGTCGAGCATCAGCCGGAACAGCTCCCAGCCCATCTGCTCGATCGTCATCTCGCCGGTGGCGATGCGGCCGGCGTCCAGGTCCATCAGGTCATGCCAGCGGCGCGCCAGGTCGCTGCGGGTCGCGACCTTGATCACCGGCACCGGGGCCAGCCCGTAGGGCGTGCCGCGGCCGGTGGTGAAGATGTGCAGGTTCATGCCCGCGGCCAGTTGCAGCGTGCCGCAGATGAAGTCGCTCGCCGGCGTGGCCGCATACAGCAGGCCTTTTTGCGTGGCGCGTTCGCCCGGCGGCACCACGCCCACGATGGGCACGCTGCCGGACTTGATGATCGAGCCCATGGCCTTCTCGACGATGTTCGACAGGCCGCCGGCCTTGTTGCCGGGGGTGGTGTTGGCGCTGCGGTCGACCTGGCCGCGCTCCAGGTAGCGGTCGTACCAGTCCATCTCGCGCACCATGGCCTGGGCCACCTCGGGGTTCACCGCACGCGCGGTGAGCTGGTCGATGCCGTCGCGCACCTCGGTGACCTCCGAGAACATCACGGTGGCGCCGGCGCGCACCAGCAGGTCGGTCGCGAACCCGACGGCCGGGTTGGCCGTGACGCCCGAGAAGGCGTCGCTGCCGCCGCACTGCACGCCCACCACCAGGTCTGACGCCGGGCAGGTCTGGCGGGTGCGCCGGTTCAGCCGCTCCAGGTGCAGCTGCGCCTGGCGCACGATGGAGTCGATCATCGACATGAAGCCGACATGGCCGGCGTCCTGCAGGCAGACCACGTCCAGCGGCTGTTCGGGCTCGCCGCGCTGGTCGCGGATCGGGATCACGCCGCTGGGCAGCAGCCGTTCGGGTTGCAGCTTCTCGCAGCCCAGGCTGACGACCATGACCTCGCCGCCGAAATTCGGGTTCAGGCTGATGTTGCGCAAGGTGCGGATCGGGATGACGGCGTCGGGCGCGTCGATCGCCACGCCGCAGCCGTAGCCGTGTTCCAGGCCCACGACGTCGTCGACGTTCGGGAACCGGGGCAGCAGCTCGTCCTTGATGCGCCGCACCGCGAAGTCGACGACGCCGGCGACACACTGCACCGTGGTCGTGATCGCCAGGATGTTGCGCGTGCCCACCGAGCCGTCGGCATTGCGGAAACCCTCGAAGGTGTGGCCGTCCAGCGGCGGCAGCGGCTGCGCGCCCGCGGTGGCCATCGGCAGGCCTTCGAGCGAGCGGGCCTGCGGCATCTGCAGCAGCCGCTCGTGCACC
Organism: Rhodoferax sp.; assembly: GCA_024236015.1. Lineage (GTDB taxonomy): Bacteria > Pseudomonadota > Gammaproteobacteria > Burkholderiales > Burkholderiaceae_C > CAISIP01. Next base: position 30,363 of record JACKLK010000014.1, on the reverse strand, counting down.
CAGCTGCCGGCGGGAATGTCGCGCAGCGCCGTGCCGATGACGACGTTGTAGCGCCGCACCGGCGCACCCTGGGCGATGTCGACCAGGCTGAGCTTGTGGCCTTGGGGCACCTTGTCGCGCAGCGTGAGGCCGTCGGCGAACACGGTACCGGCCGGCAGGCCGCCGTCGTTGGCGACGATGGCCACGTTGTCATCGGCGTGCATGGCGATGCGGTGCGGCCGGATCGGCAGAGTGTCGGACATGGGTGCGGTTCGTGAGAGGAATGACGATGGGCGCGCGGGGCCGGGCCCAGCCAGGCCCGCAGAGCGCCCGCGTGCGGACTCAGGCCAGCGTGTAGGCCGTCTTGACCGTGGTGAAGAACTCCTGCGCGTAACGCCCCTGCTCGCGCGGGCCGTAACTCGAGCCCTTGCGACCGCCGAACGGCACGTGGTAGTCGACACCGGCCGTGGGCAGGTTGACCATCACCATGCCGGCCTGGCTGTGGCGCTTGAAATGCGTGGCGTACTTGAGCGAGGTCGTGGCAATGCCGGCCGACAAGCCGAACGGCGTGTCGTTGGCCACGGCCAGCGCCGCCTCGTAGTCCTTGACCCGGATGATGCTGGCCACCGGCCCGAACACCTCCTCGCGGTTGATGCGCATGTCCATCGTGGTGTCGGTGAACAGCGCCGGCGCCATGTAGAAACCGTCGGCATCGCGGGACAGGCGCTCGCCACCCATCAGCAAGGTGCCGCCCTCCTGCTGCCCGATGCTGACATAGTCGGCATCCTGCGCCAGCTGCGACTGCGACGACACCGGCCCGATGTCGATGCCGGCCTGCAAGGCGTCACCCACCTTGAGCGCGGCCATGCGCGCCTGCATGGCTTCGATGAACTTCGGGTAGATGCCTTCGGTGACGATGAGCCGGCTCGACGCGGTGCAGCGCTGGCCGGTCGAGAAGAACGCGCTTTGCACGCACAGCTCGACCGCCTGCCCGAGGTCGGCGTCGTCCAGCACCACCTGCGGATTCTTGCCGCCCATCTCGAGCTGCACCTTCTTCAGGTTGGCCGCGCATTGCTGCGCGATGCGCCCGCCCACGGACTGCGAGCCGGTGAAGCTGATCGCGTCGATGCCGGCATGGTTGACCAGGGCGTCGCCGACCACGCTGCCCCGGCCCATGACCAGGTTGAACACGCCGGCCGGAATGCCGCTGCGGCTGATGATGTCGGCCAGCGCCCAGGCGCAGCCCGGCACCAGGTCGGCCGGCTTGAGCACGACGCAATTGCCATAGGCCAGCGCCGGGGCGACCTTCCACGCCGGAATGGCGATCGGGAAGTTCCACGGCGTGATCAAGCCGATCACGCCCAGGGGTTCGCGGGTGACCTCGATGCCGATGCCCGGGCGCACCGATGCCAGCGTCTCGCCGGCCAGGCGCAGGCACTCGCCGGCGAAGAACTTGAAGATGTTGCCCGCGCGTGCGGCCTCGCCGATGCCCTCGGGCCGGGTCTTGCCTTCCTCGCGCGCCAGCAAGGTGCCGAGTTCCTCGCGCCGGGCCAGGATCTCGTTGCCGATCTTGTCCAGCGCGTCGGCGCGGGCCTGGATGCCGGACACCGACCAGGCCGGAAACGCCGCGCGCGCGGCCTGCACCGCCTGGTCGAGCTGCTCCGCACTGGCCTGCGTGTACAGGCCCAGCACGTCGGCGGTGTTCGACGGATTGACGTTGGGGCTGTACTTGTCGCCAGCCACCCATTGGCCGTTGATGTAGTTGTCGTGTTGTGGTGTCGTCATGGCAGTTCGTCCGTAGGTTGTAGGTTGCGATCAGGAAAGGGGACCGGCCGAGGGTACGTTCACGGCGCCGACGGCGCAAGCGCGATCGGTGCGCCGCCGGCAGCCGATGACGCCACGATGGCTTCGATCACCTGCTGGGCGGCCAGCGCACTGCGGCCGGTCACCGCCGGCGGGCGATCTTCCTGCACCGCGTCGAGAAAGTCGCGCAACACGGCGCGGTGCGGCCCATGGTGGAAAGCCATCGGATCGGCGCCAACGCCGCCGCCGCCTTCGGCATCGACGTTCTCCCGGCGCCCGTCGGCATAGGCCACCTGCAGCCGCCCCGACTCCAGCGTCGCCGTGCCCGATGCACCGTTGATCTCGATACGCTCCGGGTAACCCGGATACGCCGCGGTCGTGGCCTGCAGCACGGCCACCCTGCCGCCGTCGTAATGCAGCAGCGCACTGGCGCAGTCTTCGCACTCCATCGTATGCACCACGCTGGTCGAGACCACGCCGCTGACGCGTTGCGGCGGCCCGATCAGCGCCAGCAGCAGGTCCAGGGTGTGGATGGCCTGGGTCAGCAACACCCCGCCGCCGTCACGCGCCAGCGTGCCGCGCCCGGGTTCGTCGTAATAACTCTGCGGCCGCCACCAGCGTACCTGCATCGCGGCACTGGTGATGGTGCCAAGTGCGCCGTCGCGCAGCAGCTGCGCCAGGCGCAATGCGCCACTGCGCATCCGGTGCTGCAACATCACCGCCAGCCTCACCCCGCGCGCCTCGCAATGCGCCACCAGTTCGCAGGCCCGCCGCAGGTCGCGTTCGAGCGGCTTTTCCACCAGCACGTGCTTGCCGGCGTCGGCCGCCTGGCGCGCCACGTCCAGGTGGGCACCGGGCGGCGTGAGCACCAGCACGGCGCCGACACGCGGATCGTCCAGCACGTCCTGCAAACGGGTGGTGCGGCGCACGCCGTCGGGCACGGCCACCGCCTGCAGGCGCTGCGCGTCGCGCGCGCAGAGCCAGGTCCAGGGGTAAGGCCCACGCAGGTCGGCCAGCGCGGCAAAATGCGGCGCCGACCCGAGACCGGCGCCGACCACGGCGACTTCGAACGGCGCGGCGGCAGTGGTGTTCATCCGGCGCGCCGTCTTATTGCGGGCCCAGCGACTTGATCAGCGCGGTCAGTTGCTCCATCTCGGCCGGCTTGAGGTCGGTCAGCGGCGGGCGGACCGGGCCGGCGTCATGGCCGACGATCTTTGCGCCGGCCTTGACGATGCTCACGGCATAACCGGCCATGCGGTTGCGGATCGTCAGGTAGGGCATGAAGAAGTTCTTCAGCAACCGGTGCTGGGTCGCCATGTCATTCGACGCCACGGCGTTGTAGAACTCCACCGCCGTCTTCGGAATGAAGTTGAACACGGCCGACGAATACACCGGCGTGCCCAGCGCCTTGTAGGCCGCCGCATAGACCTCGGCCGTGGGCAGGCCGCCCAGGTAGGAGAAACGATCGCCCATGCGCTGGTAGATCGCCACCATGTTCTCGATCTCGCCGACGCCGTCCTTGAAACCGATCAGGTTCGGGCACCGGTCGGCGAGGATCGCCAGCGAATCGGGCGTGAGCTTGCAGACGTTGCGGTTGTAGACGACGACGCCGAACTTGACGCTCTTGCATACCGCCTCCACGTGGGCGATCAGGCCTTCCTGGCCGGCCTCGGTCAGGTAGTGCGGCATCAACAGGATGCCGTGCGCGCCCAGGCGTTCGGCCTCCTGCGCGCACGCGATCGCGAAGCGGGTCGGACCGCCGGCGCCGGCGATGATCGGCACCTTGCCACGGCAGGTGTCGACCGCGGTCTTGATGATGGCCGGGTATTCGTCGCCGGTCAGCGAAAAGAACTCGCCGGTGCCGCCGGCCGCGAACAGGGCGGTTGCGCCATACGGGGCCAGCCACTCCAGCCGCTCGACATAGGTCTTGGGCCGGAAGTCACCTTGTTCATCGAAATCGGTGAGCGGGAACGACAGCAGGCCGGAACTGAGGATGGTCTTGAGGTCTTGGGGGTTCATGCGGTGCTTTCTGTGGGTCAAGGAAGGTGGGCTGTTCGGCGCCGGCTCGCATCCGCCGCGCCGCCATGGGTTGCCGACAGGCCGGCCGCGCGCATGCGCGCGGCGGCATCGGCGTTGACGGCGCCAGGAGGAATGCGGCCCTGCAGGATATCCGCGGTCTGCGCCACGGTTTCCAGCGCCTGGTGTTCGATGGCCGGTGGCGTCAGGCCGCCGACATGGGGCGTGGCGATCACCCGCGGATGACGCGCCAGTGCGGCCGAGGGCATCTGATCTTCGGCGCGCCCGACGTCGAGCGCGGCGCCGGCCAGGTGACCGCTGTCGAGCGCCTGCAACAAGGCCGGCTCGTCGACCAGGTTGCCGCGCGCGGCATTGATGAAGAAGCTGCCCGGGCGCATGGTCGCGAAGGCGCGCGCATCCATCAGGTTCTCGGTCTCGGCATTGGCCGGTGCCAGGCACACCGTGTAGTCGCTGCGCCGCAGCAGATCGGCCATCGGCAGCTGCGTCACGCCCGGCGCATCGACCGTGACGAACGGATCGGACACCAGCACCTGCATGCCCAGCGCACGGGCCACCGGGCACAGGTGGCGGGCGATGCGCCCGTACCCGATGATGCCCAGCGTGGCGCCGCGCAACTCGCGGCCCATGCGTGGCTGGGCGGCCCCGTGGGCGCGGTAGTCGAGCGCTGCGGCCGTGATGTGCCGGCCCAGGTCGATCATGACGCCGACGATCCATTCGGACACCGACGCCATGAAGCCGGCGCTGGCCTGCGTGACCAGGATGCCGTGGGCGCTGGCGCTGGCCACGTCGATGGTGCGGATGTCGACCGCGCAGCGCACGATGGCGCGCACGTCATCCAGGCCGGCACACACGTCGGCACCGACCGGGGTTTGCCGATACGCGATCACCACCGCACAATCGCGCGCGGCGGCCACCAGGGCGGTGCCGGCCAGGTCGTCGTCGGTCGGATTGAGCCGCACCTGTGCAATGCCCCGCAGCCGTGCGAGCGCCTCGTCGCCGAAGTAGCTCGCCAGACGATGACGCGGATGCGTGACCAGCACCAAGGGCAACATCACACACCCACCAGGCGCGGCAGCCACAGGGACAGTTCCGGCACGTAGGTCACGATGCCGAGCACGATGACCAGCAGGCCGAAGAACGGCAGCAAGGCCTTGACCACCTGCTCGATCGGCAACTTGCCGACCGCGCTGCCGACGAACAGCACCGAGCCCACCGGCGGCGTGATCAGGCCCATGCCGAGATTGACGATCATGATCATGCCGAAATGCACCGGATCGATGCCCACCGACTGCACCACCGGCAGCAGAATGGGCGTGAGGATCAGCAGCAGCGCGGCCATGTCCATCAGCGTGCCCAGACCGAGCAGCAGGAAGTTGATCAGCAGCAGGATGGTGTAGCGGTTGTCGGTGAAGCTGGTCAGCGCCGTGGTGATCTTCAGCGGGATCTGCATCAGCGTCATGATGTAGCCGAAGCTGGCGGCGAAACCGATCAGGATCATGACGATGGACACCGTCTTGACGGTGCGATGCACCAGCTTGGGCAGGTCGCGCCAGCGGTAGTCGCGGTAGATGAACATGGTCACGAAGAACGCCCACAACACCGCGATCGACGCGGACTCGGTCGCGGTGAACACGCCGGACAGGATGCCGCCGAGAATGATCACCATCGTGGCCAGGCCCCACAGCGCGTCGGCTGCAATACGCAGGGCCTGGCGCAGCGGCATGGATTCGCCGACCGGGAAGTTGCGCTTCTTGGCGACGTACAGGCAATATCCGGCCAGGGTCAGGCCCAGCAGCAGGCCGGGCAACACGCCGGCCATGAACAATGCCGCGATCGAGATCGAGCCGCCGGCCGCCATCGAATAGATGACCGCGTTGTGGCTCGGGGGAATCAGCGTGGCCTGGATCGATCCGCTGACGGTCAGCGCGGTGGCGAAGTCGCGCGGGTAACCCTTCTTGACCATCTCGGGAACCATGACCGAACCGATGGAAGCGGTGTCGGCCACCGACGATCCGGAGATCGCGCCGAAGAAGGTCGAGGCCAGGATGTTGACCAGCGACAGGCCACCGCGCACGAACCCGACCAGCACGCCGGCGAACGCGACCAGCCGGCGCGACATGCCGCCCTCGGCCATGATGGCGCCGGCCAGCACGAAGAACGGGATGGCCAGCAACGAGAACTTGTTGACGCCGCTGGCGATCTGGATCATCACCGCGTCGATCGGCAGCTCGATCCACACGGCGCCGACCAGCGCCGCCAGGCCCAGGGAATAGGCCACCGGCATGCCGATGGCCACCAGCAGCGCGAAGCTGCCCAGCAGGACGAATGCATCCATGGTCAGGCCTCCGCCGTGTCGGTGACATGGTCGAACACGACCACGGCGCGATCATGCTGGGTGCCGAACACCAGGTTCTCCAACACGAAGAACAAGGTCAGCAGGCCGCCGATCGGCACCGGCGCGTAGGTCGCGCCCACCGGCATCCAGGGCAGCGAGGTGATGGTCTGGCCCATGGTCTCGAGGCACAGCTTGGTGCCGTAGACGATCATGAACAGGCTGACCACCAGCATCAGCAGGTGGACCAGCCACCGGCACGCCGCACGTACATTCGCGGGCAGGCGGTCGGTCAACATGGCCACCGCGATGTGGGCTCCGGCCCGGTAGGCCGCCGCCGCGCCGACGAAGGTGAAGATCACCATCAGCAGGATCGCGATCGGCTCCGGCCATTGAGCGCCGAACCCCAGCACGTAACGCGCGAAGACGCCGATCGGGATGATGATGCTCATGACGAAGATGGACATGCCGGCAATCCAGATACATGCCAGGTAGACACCGTCGAGTGCCGAGAGAATCGCGTTCTTCATGGACGAATGGCCGACCAGCGGCGCCAGGGGAATGGAACAGGAATTGGCAGGGCGTGCGCATCCACCCGGAACGCCCGTGGGCATCCCGGATGGACCGCTGGCGGGGCGTTTACTTGACGGCCGCGATCCGGGCCATCAGGTCGGCGTAAGGCGCGCCGTACTTGGCACGCACCGGCGCGGTGGCATCGAAGAAGGGTTTCTGGTCGACCTCGATGAATTCGACGCCGGCGGCCTTGAGCCTGGCGCTGTAGTCGGCCACGCTCTTGTCCCACAACACGCGTTGTTCCATCTGGGCTTCACGTCCCAGCTTCTTGATCAGCGTCTGCTCGGCCGGCGTGAGTTTCTCGTACGCGACCTTGGACATCACGACCAGTTCGGGAATGATCAGGTGGTTGGTCTGTGCGTAGTACTTGGCGCCGGTCGTGTAGTGGTTGGCCGTGAACATGCTGGGCGGGTTGTTCTCGGCGCCGTCGATCACGCCGGTCTGCAAGGCGCTGTAGACCTCGGGGTAACCCATGGCGATGCCGTTGCCGCCCAGGGCGTTCATCGTGTCGATGAACAGCGGGTTGCCCATCATGCGGATCTTCTGGCCCTTGAGGTCGGCCGGGCTGCGCACCGGCTTCTTGGTGTAGACGCTGCGCGAGCCGCCGTCCTGCCAGGCCAGTGCCACCAGGCGAGCCGGGCTGGCGCTGATCTTGTCCAGGATCTCCTGGCCGATCGGGCCGTCGATGACCGCACGCATATGGGCCTCGTTGCGGAACACGAACGGCATGTTGAACACGTTGACGTCCGGCACGACCGAGCCCAGCGGGCCGAGCGAGGTGCGCAGGATGTGGATCGCGCCGATCTGGGTCTGCTCGATCATCGTCTTCTCGTCACCCAGAACGCTGCTGGGGAACATCTGCATCTTGTACTTGCCATTGGTGGCGGCTTCGAATTTCTTGCCCATGTTCTCGGTTGCGACCACGGTCGGGTATCCCGGCGGGTGCACGTCGGCGGCCTTGAGCACCGTCTGGGCGCTGGCGTGCATCGACACGGACAGGGTAGCGGCGGCCAGCGTGGCCGCAACGAGGGTTCTGCGCACAATCATGTTTGTCTCCTGAGGGTTGGAACAAGGGTTGGGAACGGCGAGGTGCTGGGAAGAAAAAAGCGTCAGGCACCGGCTGACGGAAAACGGGTGAAACGGGGTTCGGGACGGCCGGTCACGCCCACGTCGATGGCGAACACGGCGCCGCACAGGCCGGCCGAGACGCCGTTCGGGCAGATGGATGTGACGAACAAGGTGTCGAGCCGCGGTCCGCCGAAGGCACACATCGAGGGCTTGGCCACCGGAACCGCCACCGACGACAACACCTCGCCATGGGGATCGACGCGCAGCACGACGCCCGCGTCGTTGCCGCAGATCCAGTAGCAACCCTCGCTGTCGACCGCCGCGCCGTCCGGTCGGCCCGGCAGGTGGGTCATGTCCAGGAATTCGCGTCCGGCGCCGATACGGCCCTGCGCCAGGTCGAACTCGAAGGCCCAGATCTTCTGCACGCTGGGGTGCGAGTCGGAAAAATACATCATCCGGTCGTCCGGGCTGAACGCCAGCCCGTTGGGCGTGACCAGGCCCTCGCAATGGGCCGGGCTCAGGCCACGTTCATCGAGGCAATACCAGGCGCCGACCGGCGCGGCCAGCGACATGTCCATGCACATGGTGCTGATCCAGAAGCGGCCGCTGGCGTCGCATCGCCCGTCGTTGAAGCGCATGTTGGGCATCGGGTGCGTGATCGCGGCGAGCCGCGTGGCCTCGACCGCGGGTGGCTCGCCCAGGCGCAGCGCATAGACGCCGGTCTCCATCGCCGCCACGACGATGCCGTCGTCGGCCAGCGCGATGCATCCGACACGCTCGGGCGTGTTCCAGGTCTGCTGCTGTCCACTGGCCCAGTCGAGCCGGCGGACATGGCGCCCCTCGATGTCGACCCAATACAGGGCCTGGGCGCGGGCATCCCAGACCGGTGACTCGCCAACGGCGTCGCGGGTGCGGGAGACGACCCGCGCCTCGGAGCTGGCCTGTGTCGTCTTCATTCGAACGGCCCCATGCTGACGAAAGCGCCGCCCTGGAACTGCACCGCGGGATCGGCGAGGTCGGGGGCGCTGGTGCGCGCGTACACGGCGTCGCGGAACACGTCGGAGCTGTCCTGCGGCTTGTAGCCGATATGACGGGCGCCGGTGTTGTCCCACCAGGTGACCGCGTTGTCGGACATGCCGTAGATGACGCTCCAGCCCAGCACCGGCGTCGTCAGGCACGCGGTGATCAGCCGGTGCAGGTCGTCGAAACTCATCCAGGTGGCCAGCATGCGCCGGTCCCGGGGCTCGGGAAAGGACGAGCCGATACGCACGCAGGCGGTTTCGATGCCGTAGCGGTCGAAATAGAAACGCGCGACGTCTTCGCCAAAGGCCTTGCTCAGGCCGTAGAAACCGTCGGGGCGCGGCGCGGCGTCGACGCCGATGGTTTCGCTCTGGCGATAGAAGCCGGTCACATGGTTGGAGCTGGCAAACACGACACGCCGCACACCGTGCTTGCGCGCGGCCTCGTACAGATTCACGATGCCCACGATGTTGGCGGCCAGGATGGGATCGAACGGACCTTCGACGGAAATGCCGCCGAAGTGCACGATGGCGTCGACACCCTGCACCAGGGCGGAGACCGCCTGTGCGTCAGCCAGTTCTGCCAGCTGCACCTCCTCGCCGGGCCGCGCCTCGCCGAATGCCTGCCGGTCCGACAGGCGCAACACCGCGCAATTGGCCTTGAGCCGGTCGCGCATTTCGCGGCCCAGGTTGCCGGCCGCGCCGGTCATCAGGATTCGTTCGTGGCTCTGGATCGTCATCGCGCAGACCTCTGGTTGTGGCGCAAGCGGGTTTCACGGCATGTCGGCTGGACATTTGCGGCAGGTTTGCTAAAGTCGCCGCATCATCGATTCTTGTCAGTCATATGTTGTCTGACAACTGAAATTGTCAACACCGACTTTAGGGCTGTCAAGCGTTTTTTGATGGACTCCGTGAAAACCCCAAGCACTTCGATGCAGCCGTCCGGCGCGAATACCCCTGCCGCGGCACGGCGCCGCCCGCGCGGCCTGGTTCTGGAAATCGTCGGTACGCTGGAGGCCGAGATCCGCGCCGGCCAGTTGCCGGTGGGCAACAAGCTGCCGACCGAGGCCGAGATCATGCATCGCTTCGACGTCAGCCGCACCGTGGTGCGCGAGGCCCTGTCCCGGTTGCAGGCCTCGGGCCTGGTCGAGACCCGCCATGGCATCGGGACCTTCGTCAGCCCGCCCGAGCCGGCGAGCAACTTCCGGATTTCCAGCCAGGACTTCGCCACCGTCGCCGACGTGATCGCGGTGCTGGAACTGCGCATCAGCCTGGAGACCGAGGCGGCCGGCCTGGCCGCCCAGCGGCGCAACGACGAGCACCTGGCCGCGATGCAGGCGGCGCTCGACGCCTTCCAGAGCTCGATCCAGCAGGACTCGGACGCGGTGCCTCCCGACTTCCAGTTCCACATGGAAGTGGCACGCGCCACCGGCAACCGGCATTTCACCGACCTGATGACCTACCTGGGCGCGATGATCATCCCGCGCACCCGGGTCAACACGCCGCGGCATGCACCGGAAGGCCGCCTGAGTTATCTGCAGCGTGTCAACGGCGAGCATGAGAACATCTTTGCGGCCATCCGCAACCGGGATGCCGATGCGGCCCGCGCCGCCATGCGAACCCACCTGAGCAACAGCCGCGAACGGCTGCGCCGCACGCAATCCGCGGAGCCCGGCGGCGGCGCCCGTCCCACCTGAACCCGGCGGCCGCCGACTGCCAACCGTCTCTTGCCGATCAGTCATACGATGACTGATCAATTCCATCCCTTTCCCGATCCCGCCGAACTGGAACCCTCCACCATGACCCCGACCCAGCCGGGCGCCGCCGCGGCGCCGCGCGAAACACCCCGTGTCACCCGCTTGCGCGTGATCCCGATTGCCGGGCGCGACGGCATGCTGCTCAATCTCAGCGGCGCCCATGCGCCGTTCTTCACCCGCAACCTGGTGATCCTGACCGACAGCGACGGCCGCACCGGCGTCGGCGAGGTACCTGGCGGCGAGAAGATCCGCCAGACGCTGGAAGACGCGCAGTCGCTGGTGGTCGGGCACTCCGTCGGCGACTGGAACCGGACCCTCAACCGCCTGCGCCAGACTTTCGCCGAGCGCGACAACGCCGGCCGCGGCAACCAGACCTTCGACCTGCGCGTGGCCATCCATGCGGTCACCGCCGTCGAAAGCGCGCTGCTGGACCTGCTCGGCCAGCACCTGCAGGTGCCGGTGGCGGCGCTGCTGGGCGAGGGCCAGCAACGCGCGGTGGTGGACGTGCTCGGCTACCTGTTCTATGTCGGCGACCGCAACAAGACCGACCTGCCATATGCCAGCGAACCCGACGCCGCCGACGACTGGTGCCGGCTGCGCCACGAAGCCGCGCTCGACCCACAGGCCATCGTGCGGCTGGCCGAGGCCAGTTTCGCGCGGTACGGCTTCCGGGATTTCAAGCTCAAGGGCGGCGTGTTGCGCGGCGAAGAGGAGATGGAGGCCATCGTGGCGCTGCATGAACGCTTCCCGCAGGCCCGCATCACGCTCGATCCCAACGGGGGCTGGCTGCTGCGGGACGCGATCCGGCTGTGCCGCGACCGCCATGCCGTGCTGGCTTATGCCGAGGACCCGTGTGGCGCCGAAGGCGTGTATTCGGGCCGCGAGGTGATGGCCGAGTTCCGTCGCGCCACCGGGCTGCGCACCGCCACCAACATGATCGCGACCGACTGGCGCGAGATGGCGCACACGCTGGCGCTGCAGTCGGTCGACATTCCGCTGGCCGACCCCCATTTCTGGACCCTGCAGGGCTCGGTCCGGGTGGCCCAGATGTGCCAGGCCTGGGGGTTGACCTGGGGGTCGCACTCCAACAACCATTTCGACGTGTCGCTGGCCATGTTCACCCATGTCGCGGCGGCCGCGCCGGGCAACGTGACCGCGATCGACACGCACTGGATCTGGCAGGACGGCCAGCGCATCACGACCGATCCGCTGCAGATCCGCGGCGGCACCATCACCGTGCCGACCGCGCCCGGCCTGGGCGTGACGCTCGACATGACCGAGGTGGACAAGGCCCACCAGCTCTATCTGCAGCACGGGCTGGGCGCACGCGACGACGCGCGCGCCATGCAATACCTGGTTCCCAACTGGAAGTTCGATCCCAAGCGGCCGGCGCTGGTGCGCTGAGCCGCGCCGTCCCCACCCGGCCGCGTTTTCAGCGGCTGAACTTGAACACGGCCGTGCCGGCCAGCAGGTTCGGCAACGCACGCACCGTGCGCCCGTCCTGCAGGCCGAACTTGTCCTGGATCCGCAAGCCGTTGCGCAGTGCCAGCAACTCGAAGTCGGCGAAGGTGCCGACGCGGATGTTCGGCGTGTCATACCACTGGTAGGGCAGGCGGCGCGTGACCGGCATGCGCCCGCGCGCGATGCTCAGGCGATTCGGCCAGTGCGCGAAATTGGGAAACGCGACGATGCCGATGCGCCCGACGCGCGCCGTCTCCTGCAACACGACCTCGGTGTTGCGCAGGTGCTGCAGCGTGTCGATATGCAGCACCACGTCGAAACTGGCGTCCTCGAAGATCGCCAGGCCTTCGTCCAGGTTGAGCTGGATCACGTTGACGCCGCGGCGCACGCAGGCCAGTACGTTGGCATCGTCGATCTCGATGCCGTAGCCGCTGCACGAGCGGCTCGCCTGCAGATGGTCCAGCAAGGCACCGTCGCCGCAGCCCAGGTCGAGCACGCGCGAGCCCTCGGGCACCAGGCGTGCGACCGCCTCCATCGTGGCCAGGTCACTCATGGTCCACCCCCTGGGTCTCGGTCACGGCAATACGTTCGAAATACGAGCGGACCAGGCCGGTGTATCGCGGGTCGTCGAGCAGGAAGGCGTCGTGGCCGTGCGGCGCGTCGATCTCGGCGTAACTGACGTCGCGCCGGTTGTCCAGCAGCGCCTTGACGAGTTCGCGGCTGCGCGCCGGCGAGAACCGCCAATCGGTGGTGAAGCTCACCAGCAGGAAACGCGCGCTCGCGCGCGCCAGGGCCTGGCTCAGGTCGCCATCGTAGGCGCGCGCCGGATCGAAATAGTCCAGCGCCCGCGTGATCAGCAGGTAGGTGTTGGCGTCGAAATATTCGGCGAACTTGTCGCCCTGGTAGCGCAGGTAGCTCTCGATCTGGAATTCCACTTCCTGCGTGCTGTAGCGGTAACCGCCGGCACCGGGCAAGCCGGTGTCGCCGGCCTCGTCGACGCCTGTCATCAGCGCCTGGCGCAACGCACGGCCGAACTTGGCGTTCATGACGTCGTTGCTGAGATAGGTGATGTGGCCGATCATCCGGGCGATGCGCAGTCCGCGCTTGGGCTTGGTCTCGGCCCGGCCGTCCTGGGCGTAGAAGTGGCCATTGTTGAAGTCCGGATCGGTGACGATGGCCCTGCGCGCCACCTCGTTGAAGGCGATGTTCTCGGCCGTCAGGTTCGGTGCGCTGGCGATCACCACCGCATGCCGCACCCGTTGCGGGTACTGCAGCGACCAGCTCAGCGCCTGCATGCCGCCCAGGCTGCCCCCCATGACCGCGGCCAGCGTCTCGATGCCCAGCACGTCCAGCAGCCGGGCCTGTGCATCGACCCAGTCCTCGACCGTCACGACCGGGAAGTCGGCGCCATAGATGCGGCCCGTATCCGGGTTCACATGCATCGGCCCGGTGGAGCCGAAACACGAGCCCAGGTTGTTCACGCCGATGACGAAGAAGCGGTTGGTGTCCACCGGCTTGCCCGGCCCGATCATGTTGTCCCACCAGCCTTCCGACTTGTCCTGGCCGGCGTAGTGGCCCGCCAGGTGATGCGAGGCATTGAGTGCATGCGCGACCAGCACCGCATTGGAGCGATCGGCGTTGAGTGTGCCGTAGGTCTCGTAACACAGGTCGTAGGCCCGGATCGATCCCCCGCTGCGCAGCGGCAGCGGATCGGCGAAATGGTGTGTGGAAGGCGAAACAAGCATGAAAAATCCCGGCGACGCTAAAAGCGGGGCCGGGATCGGTGTGCCGTCTTTAGCTGATTTTCGGGGTTCCAGGACCCCGGTGCCCGCAAGCTGTAGCAAATCGGCACAAGCCCCGAGTATAGGCCCGTCCCGCGGCGACGGGCCAGTGTGCGCACGACGCACGCTTGTGGCGCGCCACAACCCACACTGGCGCAGTTATTGCTTGCTTTTGGTGCGGCGGTGCGCGCGCACGTTTTCACGCACCAATTTCAGGCAACAACAATTCCGGGGACAGCATGGAAGCACTAAAACAGGGCTCGGACGCCTTGTTCATCTTGTTGGGCGGCATCATGGTCCTGGCCATGCACGCCGGTTTCGCATTTCTCGAACTGGGCACGGTGCGCAAGAAGAACCAGGTCAACGCCCTGGTGAAGATCCTGGTCGACTTCTCGGTCTCGACCGTGGTCTATTTCCTGGTCGGCTACACGATTGCCTACGGCACGGGATTCCTGGTCGGCGCGGAACAACTGGCCGCGCGCAACGGCTACGACCTGGTCAAGTTCTTTTTTCTGCTGACGTTTGCCGCCGCGATCCCGGCCATCATCTCGGGCGGCATCGCCGAGCGGGCCCGCTTCTGGCCACAGCTGATCGCCACGGCCGTCATCGTCGGCGTGGTCTATCCGATGTTCGAAGGTGTCGCCTGGAACCAGATGTTCGGCATCCAGGCCTGGATCAAGGCTACGACCGGATCCGAGTTCCATGACTTTGCCGGCTCCATCGTCGTGCACGCCGTCGGCGGCTGGCTGGCTTTGCCGGCGGTGCTGCTGCTCGGCGCGCGCGCCAACCGGTATCGCAAGGACGGCTCGATCAGTGCGCATCCGCCATCGAACATCCCGTTCCTGGCACTGGGCGCCTGGATCCTGACCGTGGGCTGGTTCGGCTTCAACGTCATGAGCGCGCAGACGATCGACAAGATCTCGGGCCTGGTGGCGGTCAATTCGCTGATGGCCATGGTCGGCGGCACGCTGGTCGCGCTGGCCGTGGGCAAGAACGATCCGGGATTCATCCACAACGGACCGCTGGCCGGGCTCGTGGCCGTGTGCGCCGGGTCGGACCTGATGCACCCGCTTGGTGCGCTGGTGGTCGGTGGGGTGGCAGGCGCCATCTTCGTGTCGATGTTCACGTTGACGCAGAACAAGTGGAAGATCGATGACGTGCTCGGTGTCTGGCCCTTGCACGGACTGTGCGGCACCTGGGGCGGGCTGGCCGCCGGCCTGTTCGGCAGCACCGCGCTGGGCGGACTCGGCGGCGTGTCGGTCACCGCCCAGTTGCTCGGAACCCTGCTGGGCGTCGGATGGGCCGTCCTGTGCGGCTTTCTCGTCTACGGCGCACTCAAGGCCGGCGTGGGCCTGCGGCTGAGCCAGGAGGAGGAATACGATGGAGCCGACCTGTCGATCCATCGCATCGGCGCCACACCGGAACGCGAGGTGAACTGGTGATGCCGCGCGCTGGGCGGCGCAGCCGGAGCGCCGGCCAGCCGCCGGCCCACTCCTACAATGCGCCGCTACCATGCCGCCGGGACCCGATCCGACTTTCGAACAGCAACTGGTAGCGCACCGCGACTACCTGCTGAAGTTCGCCCGGCTGCAACTGCGCAACGAGAGCTGGGCCGAAGACGCGGTCTCCGAAACCATCGTCGCGGCCTTGTCCAAGCCGCAGGCCTTCGGCAATCGATCGCAACTCAAGACCTGGCTGGTCGGCATCCTCAAGCACAAGGTGATCGACATCTTCCGGCTCCATGCGCGAACCGTCGCGCTCGAGACCGACCCGCACGCGGGCCATGCGAACGACGAGCTCGATGCGCTGGTATTCAAGGCCAACGGCCATTTCGCACAGCCGCCGGCGAACTGGGGCAACCCGGAACAGGACCTGCAGTCGCAGCAGTTCTTTGCCGTACTCGAAGCCTGTACGGAAAAGATGCCGCCCGCCATGGGCCGGGTGTTCCTGATGCGCGAGTGGCTCGAACTCTCGAGCGACGATATCTGTAAGGAACTCGGTCTGTCGGCGACCAACCTCTACGTGACGCTGCACCGGGCGCGGCTGCGCCTGCGTGAATGCCTGGAACTGAACTGGTTTGGAGCCCGGCCGCAATCCCGATGAAAACCGCGATGCCCTTCATGCCTACCTGCAAGGAGGCGGCAGCCCTGCTGATCGCCAATGAAGACCGCCTGATCAGCCTGAGCGACCGGGTCCGGGTTCGGCTGCACCTGATGGCCTGCAAGACCTGCCCGAACTTCGAACGCCAGCTGCTGACCATGCGAAACGCCATGCGTCAGTGGCGCAACTACGCCTCCGACGAGCCCCCGACGCCCGGGCGCTGACCCCCCGCAAGGCCGCGCCACACAAGGAATTGGCGGCCCCAAAGCCACCGCACAAATAATTTGCAATATTTTTAAGTTGGCGCATAATTCGCCCGGTATCGCCAAAAGAATGGCGATACGAGTTTGCGGTGATTAGTCAGTTTTCGCGTCTGCTTTATTCTTCATTGGTTTGTTGATTGCGGTTATCGGACTCCATCGCTTTTTGAGTCATTTTCAGGAGTCCTTGATGGGCAACAAACTTTACGTGGGCAACCTGCCCTATTCCTTCCGCGACGAAGACCTCCAGCAAGCCTTTTCGGCCCACGGCAGCGTCTCCAGCGCCAAAGTCATGATGGAGCGTGACACCGGCCGCTCGAAGGGTTTCGGCTTTGTCGAAATGGGCAGCGATGCTGAGGCCCAGACGGCCATCAGCGCCATGAACGGCCAGCAGGTCGGTGGTCGTGGCCTGGTTGTCAACGAAGCGCGCCCGATGGAGCCGCGTCCCCCCCGTAGCGGTGGCTTCGGCGGCGGTGGTGGTGGTGGTTACGGCGGCGGCGGTGGTCGCAGCGGTGGCGGTGGCGGTTACGGCGGCGGCGGAGGCCGCAGCGGTGGCGGCGGCTACGGCGGTGGTCGCAGCAGCTACTGATACACAGCGGGGTTTCATGCGTGCATGAAACCTGGCAACGTACCCAAAGGGGCCTTTCGGCCCCTTTTCTTTTGTCCGCCCGTTATCGGCCCACGCCCTGTTCGCCTACGTCCCAGTCACGACCCATCGCTGCGGCGCTTGCGCGGCCGGCCGGCAAACACCGCATCGAAGACGCGGTTGGGCAAGATGCGCAGCAGCTTGGCCACGACGCCCATCTGCCACGGAATGACCGTATAGCTGACTCCCGCCTCGATGGCGCGCAACGCGGCGTCGGCAAACCGGTCCGCCGGAATCAGGAACGGCATCGAATACCGGTTGCCTTGCGTCAACGGCGTATCGACATACCCCGGGCACAAGGTCACCACCCGCACCCCCGAGGAACGCAACTCGCCTCGCAAGGACTCGCAATAGGCGATCACCGCGGCCTTGCTGGCGCAATAGGCGCCATGACCCGGAAAACCGCGGATGCCGTTGACGCTGCCGATACCCACCAGCGCTCCCGAACCACGGTTGCGCATGGCGTCGATGAAGGGATGGAATGTCGCGGCCATGCCGACGTTGTTGACGGCCAGCAGCCGCGCCATCACGTCGAGATCGGCCCGCTGCGCCGTGTCCATGCCGATGCTGATGCCGGCGTTGGCAACCACGACGTCGGGCAATCCCTGTACCCGGATGCATTCCTGCCCGGCCGCGACGATGCTGTCGATATCGGACACGTCGGCCAGGTAGGCACGCCATCGCTGCGGATCCAGTCGTGCCTGCGCAGCCCACTGCGCGATCGCATCGCCGCGTCGTGCGACCAACGCCAGCGTGTAGCCGTCCTGGTAGAAACGCAGCGCAAGGGCCTGTCCAATGCCGCTGGAAGCGCCGGTGATGAAGATCAGCCTGGCTGGCACATGCACCCTAGGGTTTGGTCGCGGTCGCGGACGGCTGCTTGGGATTGATCAGGCCCTTGACCCGGCCCTGCATCACCATGATCTGGTTGACGTTGTCGAAATCCATGGTGTCACCGACAAAGACGTCGTTGCCGCGCCGCAGCTGCACCGGCTTGTCGGAGGTCACGCGTTCGGTCTCGGTGTTGGTGTGCAGGTATTCGCCGCGAAACTCGATGCGCGGCACGATGTTGCCGTCCTTGTCCGGCTGCGCCTCGCGCACCAGCACCGCATTGCCGAACAGTTCCACCACGACGGCATCGCCGTCCGTCAGCGCACGGTTGGCGGTGGCCGTCGTGAGCCGCCCCTGGTCGTCGTAGCTGCGAATGCGGATGCGGTCGATCTCGAGCAGATCGGTGTCCGGGTAATGTCGCCCGGCCACGCCGAACACTTCGCTCTTGAGCCGCCCGGACTCGACGAAGGTGGTCACCGAGAAGTCCTTCATGAAATAGTCCGGTTCATGGCGTACCGGCCGCTCGACCACCTGCGCGGCCGGCTTGGGCGAGTTCTGCACCAGCCAATACGTGCCCAGCGCCATCAACCCCATGACGGCGATGGGCAGGTAGATCGACAGGCGATCCCAGATGGCCAGCAACAGGTGGATCATGGCCGGGCGTCCTGCAAATATTGTGCGTACCGGCCCGCCGCGATCAGTAGCAGGTCGCAGAATTCCCGCGCCGCGCCGTGACCGCCACGGCGCGTGGTCACGAAGTCGACCGTGGCCAGAACTTCCGCGTGGGCATCCGGCGGCGCCGCCGAAAAGCGGCACCGGCGCATCAACGGTAAGTCCGGCCAATCGTCGCCGATCACGGCCGCCTGCTCCCAGGACAGCTGCAAGGCCTGCAGGCGTTGCTGAGCCACCTGAGCCTTGTCCTTGACCCCGCAGTGCACCTCGTCGATGCCCAGGGCCTTGAGCCGCACCCGCAAGGGCCGGGAGTCTCGCCCGGTGATGACGACCGGCACGACGCCCGAGGACCGCAACAGGCCCAGGCCATATCCGTCGAGCACATGAAAGCGCTTGAGCGTCTCGCCGCCGGCGGAAAAATACAGGCCGCCGTCGGTCAAGACGCCATCCACGTCGAAGAACGCCACGCGAATGCCCTGCGCCTTGAGCAGCAGTTCGGCCGGGTGGCGCACGACCGGCTGCATCAGATGACCTTGGCCCGCATCAGGTCGTTGCTGTTGAGAGCGCCGCACAAGGCGCCCGCATCGTCGACCACCAGCACGCTGGTGATGCGGTGCAGCTCCATCAGATGCGCGGCGTCGACCGCCAGTGCATGCGGCGCGATGGTCCGCGGCGCACGGCTCATCACCTCCTGGGCGGTCGCCACGCGCAGGTCCGCGCCTTTCTCCACCAGACGGCGCAGGTCGCCATCGGTGAAGATCCCGTGCAAGCGTTGGCCTTCATCGACGACGGCCACCGCGCCCAGGCCCTTGCGGCTCATCTCGCGCATGACCTCGGTCAGCCCGGCCTGCGGCGCCACGCGCGGCACGGCATCGCCGCTGCGCATCACGTCGCGCACGTGTGTCAGCAGCCGCCGCCCGAGGGCGCCGCCCGGGTGCGAGCGTGCAAAGTCCTCGGCCCTGAATCCCCGGGCATCGAGCAGGGCCATGGCCAGGGCGTCGCCCATCGCCATCTGCGCGGTCGAGCTGGCCGTCGGAGCCAGGTTCAGCGGGCAGGCTTCCTTTTCGACGCCGCAATCGAGCACCACGTCGGCGTGACGCGCCAGCGTCGAGTCGAGCCTGCCGGTCATCGCGATCACCGGCGTTCCGAGTCGCTTGACCACCGGCAGGATCGCGGCCAGCTCGTCGGACTCGCCACTGTTGGAGATCGCCACCAGCAGGTCCTCGGCGCGCACCATGCCCAGGTCGCCATGGATCGCCTCGCCGGTGTGCACGAACAATGCCGCCGTGCCGGTCGATGCCAGCGTGGCCGCCATCTTGCGACCGATGTGGCCGCTCTTGCCCATGCCCATCACGACGACACGGCCACGCACCCCCAGCATGGCCTGCACGGCCTGCACGAACGCGGGCCCGACCCGATCGCGCATCCCGGCCAGCGCCTGCATTTCGATGTCGAAGGTCTCGCGCGCCAAACGCAAGGCCTGCTCCGCATCGAATACGGGGATGGTCGTTGCGGTGTCGGTCATGGCCCGATTTTATCGACGGGCCGGGCACTTCTCTTGCTAGTATCAGACAATGGGCGCACTCGAACTCACTCTGGTCTACCTGCTGGCCGCGGTACTGGGAGTGGTCGTGTGCCGTTCGCTCAAGCTGCCCCCGATGCTCGGTTACCTGGCGGTGGGGGTGGTGATCGGGCCGAACGCGCTCGCGCTGGCGGAAAACTCGGAGGCCGTGCGCCATCTGGGCGAGTTCGGGGTGGTGTTCCTGATGTTCGTGATCGGCCTGGAATTCAACCTGGCCAAGCTGCGTTCGATGCGCTCCCATGTGTTCGGACTGGGCGTGTTCCAGGTCTCGCTGACGATGCTGCTGGGCACCGCGTCGATGCTGATCCTGGCCTACCTCTTGCCCCGGTTCTGGGGCATGTCCTGGCAAACCGCGCTGGCCTTGTCCAGCGCGCTGGCGATGAGCAGCACCGCCATCGTCGTCAAGCTGATGGTGGAGCGGCTCGAACTCGAGTCCGAACACGGCAAGCGGGTGATGGGCGTGCTGCTGTTCCAGGATCTGGCCGTGGTCCCGATGCTGGTGCTGATTCCCGCGCTGGGTGCCGCCGGCGAGAACCTGGCGTTTGCGCTCGGCCTGGCGGCCCTGAAGGCGACCGTGCTGATCACGGTGCTGCTGGTCGGCGGCCAGCACGTGATGCGCTGGTGGCTGACGCTGGTGGCGCGTCGCAAGAGCGACGAGTTGTTCGTGCTCAACCTGCTGCTGATCACGCTGGGCCTGGCGTGGATGACCGAGATGGCCGGCCTGAGCCTGGCGCTGGGGGCGTTCATCGCCGGCATGCTGATCTCGGAGACCGAATACAAGCACCAGGTGGAGACCGACATCCGGCCCTTCCACGACGTGTTGCTGGGCCTGTTCTTCATCAGCATCGGCATGTTGCTGGACTGGCGTCTGGTGCTCGAACGCTGGCCGCTGGTGTTGCTGCTGGTGACGGTGCCGGTGTTGTTCAAGGCGGTGCTGGTGACCCTGCTGGCCAAGGGGCTGGGTTCGTCCTGGGGCATCTCCCTGCGCACCGGCCTGTATCTCGCGCAGGCGGGCGAATTCGGCTTCGTGCTGCTGACGCTGGCGCAGCGCAACGACCTGGTGCCGCCGGCGCTGCTCAACCCGATCCTGGCCAGCATGGTGCTGTCGATGCTGGCCACGCCGTTCATCATCATGTACAGCAACCGCATCGTGATGAAGCTGGTCTCGAGCGACTGGCTGCAGCAGTCGCTGCAGATGACCACCATCGCGCGCAAGTCGATCAACTCCAACAAGCATGTGATCATCTGCGGCTACGGTCGCTGCGGCCAGAACCTGGCCCGCATGCTGGAGGGCGAGGGCATCCCCTACATGGCACTCGACCTCGACCCGGACCGGGTGCGCCAGGCGGCCGCCGCGGGCGATTCCGTGGTGTTCGGCGATGCGGTGCGGCTGCAGGCACTGATGGCCGCCGGCCTGTCGCGCGCCAGTGCCGTGGTCGTGACCTATGTCGAAACCCATGGCGCGCTCAAGGTGCTCGACCATGCGCGCGCGCATGCGCCCCACGTGCCGGTCATCATCCGCACCCGCGACGACCACGACCTGGAGCGGCTGCAGGCGGCCGGCGCCGCGGAAGTGGTCCCCGAGGCCATCGAGGGCTCGCTGATGCTCGCCAGCCATGCGCTGGCGCTGGTCGGCGTGCCGATGCGCCGGGTGATCCGGGTGGTGCAGAACCAGCGCGACGCCCGCTACAACCTGTTGCGGGGTTATT
Organism: Rhodoferax sp.; assembly: GCA_024236015.1. GTDB lineage: Bacteria > Pseudomonadota > Gammaproteobacteria > Burkholderiales > Burkholderiaceae_C > CAISIP01. Next base: position 8,756 of record JACKLK010000014.1, on the reverse strand, counting down.
TCCACGGCGCCGACGACGATACGGTCGACGACATGCGCAACGAGCGGCTGGCGACCTTCACGCTGCCGCTGGGCGCCAAGTCGATCGGCAAGCCGCTGGGCCACCTGGCCTTGCATGCCCTGGGGGTGCGCGTCGTCAACCTGCGGCGCAACAACGGCCGTTCGATGGAAGTGCAGGACGATACCGAGCTCGAGGACGGCGACACCCTGGTGTTGTCCGGCATTCCCGAGAACCTGTCCATCGCCGAACAGAAGCTGCTGCAGGCACAATGACGACCTTGCCCTTCACGACAAAGAACGCTTGTGAACCACCCTGACATGCATGGCCTGAGCGTCGCCCAATACCTGCGCAACCATATCCGCACCGTGCCCGACTGGCCGGCGCCGGGTGTCCAGTTCCGCGACATCACGCCGCTGCTGCAGGACGCCAAGGTATTCCGGGTCCTGATCGATGCCTTCGTGCACCGCTACATGGATGCGCAGCAACGGCCCGACGTGGTCGCCGGGCTGGATGCGCGCGGCTTCATCCTGGGTTCGGTCGTGGCCTACGAGCTCAACGTGGGGTTCGTGCCGATCCGCAAGAAGGGCAAGCTGCCGTTCACGACGGTGGAGGAGACCTACGAACTCGAATACGGCAGCGCCACCGTGGAACTGCACACCGATGCGGTCAAGAGTGGTGACCGGGTGCTGCTCATCGACGACCTGATCGCCACCGGCGGCACGATGATGGCCGGCAAGAAGCTGCTGGAGAAACTCGGTGCCAGCGTGATGGAAGGCGCCGCGATCGTCGACCTGCCCGAACTCGGGGGCTCGGCCAAGTTGCGCGCCTCCGGCCTGGAGCTGTTCACCCTGATCGATTTCGAAGGCCACTGACACTGCGCGGCGACGCCGCGGTCCCTCGGGGAACCCCGGCGCTTCAGGTCACCGCAATACGCCTGCGATTGCTCACGAGGCGACGCGCCATGATGGCGCCCAGGGCCATGGCCAATGCGAGTGCGACATTCGGCTGGCGGTTGGCGAGTTCGGAAAAGCGCATCGGGCTCAAGGTCCACAACCGGCACGCACTGCCGGCCTGCACCGTCGCGCTGCGCGCCATGCGCGAGAAGAAACCACCCTCGCCGACGACCGATCCGGCACCCACCGCTGCCAGCCGGATCTTGCCGGTTGCATCCTCGAAATGCACCGTCAGCATGCCCGACTCGACAAAATACAGGGTGCGGTCCTCAGCGCCCTGCGAGATCAGGATGCGCCCGGCGGCGATGTCCATCGGCTGCATGTAGGCCGCCAGCACATCCCATTGCGCAGAGGTGATTCCATGGGCCAGCGTGGTATCGGTCGTATCGCTGGCAATGGCCTTGAGCAGGATCTGGATGTCCGCCTTGGCGTAGGGGGCAGGAGCAGTACTCATGTGGCAACACCATTGACTCTGGCCGTGATCGCCCGGTCAGCCGCACAACGCGCACGGCAACGGCGACACATCATTTTCCAATACAGAAACGTGAAAAGATGACTCCCAGGAGATCGTCGGCACCGAAGGCTCCGGTGATCTCTCCCAGTGCATTTTGCGCCAAGCGCAGTTCCTCCGCCACCAGATCGAGCGCGGGCGAGGCCTCGGCCACCTGATCGGCGGCCTGCGCCACATGGTGGTCCACCCGTTGCAGCGCCTGCACATGCCGCTCGCGGGCCATGTAGACACCCTCGGGCACGGTGTTCCAACCCGCGAGCTGCAGCAGACACTGGCGCAGGTGCGCAAGTCCGTCGCCGGTACGGGCCGACAGGCAGACCGAGCGCTCGGTATCGGCCGGGCGCGGGCCATCGGCCAGGTCGATCTTGTTCCAGACGTCGATCACCGGGACCTGCGACGACAGCCGCGTTGCCAGGTCGGCACCGATACGCGCGTCGGCCGTCAGGTAGGCGGCCGCGTCGGAATCGGGTGCGGGCCTGGTTCCCGGTGCCGGCAATCGGGTCAGGTCATGCAGGAACAACACCACGTCGGCACCATCGATTTCCCCCCAGGCCCGGGCCACGCCCATCTGCTCGACTTCGTCGCCGCTCTCGCGCAGGCCGGCCGTGTCGATCACATGCAGCGGCACCCCTTCGATCTGGATCGTCTGCTGGATCTTGTCGCGTGTCGTGCCGGCGATCGGCGAGACGATCGCCAGTTCGGCGCCGGCCAGTGCGTTGAGCAGCGATGACTTGCCCGCATTGGGCTGGCCAGCGATCACCACCTTGATGCCTTCGCGCAGCAACACGCCCTGGCGCGCATTGCGCCCGATGGCGGCAATCGCGTCGCGCAACTGCGCCAGGCGGCCCTGGGCGTCGGCCCGGCGCAGGATGTCGATCTCCTCTTCCGGAAAATCCAGCGTGGCCTCGATCAGCATGCGCATGTCGATCAAGGCATCTCGCACGCCATGCACGGCGGCCGAGAAATCGCCCGACAAGGAACGCACGGCGCTGCGCGCCGCGGTTTCGGTGCTGGCATCGATCAGGTCGGCCACCGCCTCGGCCTGTGCCAGGTCCATCTTGTCGTTGAGAAACGCGCGCTGCGTGAATTCGCCCGGCTTGGCCAGCCGCAGGCCGATGGACTGTCCGGCCTGCAGGCAACGCGCCAGCAGCATCTGCAGAACCACCGAGCCACCATGCGCCTGCAACTCGAGCACGTCTTCGCCGGTGAACGAATGCGGCGCCGGGAAAAACAGCGCCAGGCCCTGGTCGATGGCCTGACCCTGCGCGTCGAGGAAGGGCAGGTAGGTCGCCTCGCGCGGGCGCAATGTCCGGCCGCACATGGCCTGCATCAGCGACGACAGATCGGCGCCCGATGCACGCACGATGCCGACCGCGCCACGACCCGGCGCTGTCGCGATCGCGACGATGGGTTCGGGCCGGTGCGGCGACATGCTGGGTCGGTCAGCCCGCTGGGAAGCGGGTCTGGCGGGTCAACGGAATTTCGGCAGGTTGAACTGCGGCGGCACACCCATGCGGGTATTGATGAGCCACTGCTGCGCAATCGACAACACGTTGTTGGTGATCCAGTACAACACCAGACCGGCCGGGAAGAAGAAGAACATGACCGAGAAGATCAGCGGCATGAACCACATCAGCTTGGCCTGCATCGGATCCGGCGGCGCCGGATTGAGCGCCGTCTGCAGCAGCGTCGTGAGCGTCATGAAGATCGGCAGGATGAAATACGGATCGGGCGACGACAGGTCGGTGATCCACATCGCCCACGGCGCGTTGCGCATCTCGACACTGGACAACAGCACCCAGTACAAGGCGATGAAGACCGGGATCTGGATCATGATGGGGAAACATCCGCCCATCGGGTTGACCTTCTCCTCGCGGTAGATCTTCATCATTTCCTGCTGCATCTGCTGCGGGCTGTCCTTGAGGCGTTCGCGCATCTCGGTGATGCGCGGATTGATCGCCTTCATCTTGGCCATGCTGCTGTAGGCCTTGGCGTTGAGCCAATAGAACATGATCTTGAGCAGCAGCACCAGGCCCATGATGGACCAGCCCCAGTTGCCCAGGATGCTGTGGATCTTGTCGAGCAGCCAGTACAGCGGCTTGGCCAGGATGGTCAGCCAGCCATAGTCCTTGACCAGTTCCAGGCCGGGCGCGAGCGCTTCGAGCTTCTTCTCTTCCTGCGGTCCGACGAAGAGCTTGGCATCGACCGCCTTGCTGGCTCCTGGGGCGATGGCTTCCATCGGCGCGATCTGCGTGGCGCGATAGCAACAATCGGGCACCGCCGAGCCGATGTCCACCGCATCCATCGAAATGCTGCGGGGCATGCCCTCGGGCAACAACCAGGCCGTGGCGAAATAGTGCTGGACCATCGCGACGTATCCATCCGACGATGTCTGCGGATATTCGGCCTTGCCCTTCTTGATGTCGGCGAAGTCGATCTTCTGGAACTTCTTGGCGTCGGTGTAGACCGCCGGGCCGGTGAAAGTGAAATAGAACGACGATTCGCCCTTGGGCTTGTTGCCGTCGCGCACCAGCTGCAGATACAGCTGCGGCGTGACCGGCTCGGTTCCGGTATTGGTGATCGCATGGCGCACCGCGATGTCGTAGGCACCGCGGCGCAGGGTATAGGTCTTGACCAGCGTCGCCCCGCCGATCGATGGAGAGGTGAAGCTGACGACCAGTTCGTTTTCACCGTCCTTGAGCTCGCGCTCGCCGCTGAAGTTCATCACGGTCTTGTGGGTCGGGTACTCGATGCCGGCCACGTTGCCGATCAGGCCGGTCTGCGCCACGTAGACGCGTTCGCGCGATTCGTCGAGCAGCACGAAGGGCTTGCTGCGATCTTCCATGTCCTTGTGCTTGGGGAATGCGGCCCGCACCAGCGATCCGCCCTGGGTATCGAAGGTCAGTTCCATCACGTCGGTGCGAACCACCACGTGTTCGCCTTGCGCACTGCCCGATCCTGCCGCCACGGGTGCCGCCGACGCAGCCGCGCCTCCGGGCACGGCCACGGGACCGGGCACCGCATTGTTGCCGCCGGCAACCGGCGCCGGGACCGCACTGGGAATACCGTTGGCCGCCGGCGCGCTGGCGGTCTGTGCCGGCCGCGGAGCGGTCGGCAGGAAGGTCGCCGGATTGCCGTTGTGAACCTGCCATCGGTCCCACAACAAGACCATCGAAAAGCCAAAGATCACCCACAGAATGGTGCGGCGGATATCGTTCATAAATTCTTCTTGTGAGGATTCGGTGTGATCAGGCCACTGAACAGCCGCGGAGCGACTGCGGGCACCGGATCGTTGCCGCCAGCGCACCAGGGATGGCATCGCACCAGACGCGCCACTGTAAGGTAACTTCCGGCCGCGGCTCCGTGTTCCTGCAAGGCTTGCAGGGAATAGGCCGAACAACTCGGCTCGAACCGGCAGGCGCTGCCGAGCCAGGGACTGAGCAACAGGCGGTAGCCCCGCACCAGGCCGATCAGCAATGCCTTGATCATGCGCGGGACGCCACGGCTGGCGTGCGGTCGGAGCGGCGCGATTGTGCGTGTGCAAACAGCGCGACCAGTTCCTGGCGCACCTGTCGCTTCAAGGCCACGGATGTTGCACTGACGAAATGCGCACGGTCGAAACCCGAGCGCAGTCGCACCACATAGGCAGCGCAGGGGAGGGCCGATGCGGCCATCGCTCCCACACTGTATATCTGGCGCTTGATCATGTTGCGTGTGACCGCCCGTTTCGCCCAGCGTTTGGGCACCATGGCGCCCATCACGGATTCGCGTGGCGATGCGGACGGTGCGGCGTCAAGGCCGGGAGCCTGCGCGTGCTGCGAAGCAGGTCGCAAACCGATGTCCGTCAAGCCACGCAGATGCAGAACAAAGTGCGCCGTGCTGGCGATTCGCTGGCCAGCGAGCACAGCCTGGAACTGGCTGTGCGTCTTGAGGCGCTGCACGACGCTGCAGACGTCTGCCGGGAGGAGTCAGTCAGTGATGCAGGTCAGACCGCGAGACGCTTGCGTCCCTTGGCACGGCGGGCATTGATGACAGCCCTGCCGCCACGGGTCTTCATGCGAACCAGAAAGCCATGGGTGCGGGCCCGGCGGATCTTGGAAGGTTGGTATGTGCGTTTCATGACAATAATCCTGTTGAGGTGCCGTCCCAAGGATCGGCCTGCAGCCCGGTTTCCGGGGAACCCGCGATTATCACCATTTTTCTCAACACCGGCAAGCGCTTGCGCGGCTTTCAGTGCGTAACACTGGAACCCGCTTGCGGCCCCGCGGATGCGTCTCCGAGCTTGTGGATAAATTCTTGACAAACTACAATCGCCGGTCGCCTTGCAAGGCATATATCCACAGAGAAGAACAACAACGATGACCGAGGGGCAACACGCGACAAGCGCATCTGGCGACCGTCAGGAGACCACACACGACGTCTGGCAGACCTGCATCGAACAACTGGCGCAGGAACTGCCCGAACAGCAGTTCAACACCTGGATCAAGCCCCTGTCGGCCGTGGTGGCCGGCGACATGTCCAAGGTCACGATCTTTGTCGGCAACCGGTTCAAGCTGGACTGGATCCGGGCCCAGTACAGCGCACGCATCTCGGCCCGGCTGGAAAAGATCGTCGGTCAGCATGTGTCGCTCGAGTTAGCGCTTGCTCCGCGGGAACCACAAGCCAAGTCGGTTTTCGTTCCATCGGTCAACGGGAAAATGCCGATCGAGGAACCCGCCGATCTGGGCGAAGACGCCGCACCCGCCGGCTTGCGCAACCGCCTCAATTCGGTACTGAGCTTCGAGACGCTGGTCGAAGGATCGGCCAACCGCATGGCCCGCGCCGCGGCCATGCATGTATCGGACATGCCCGGCCACCTGTACAACCCCTTGTTCATCTATGGCGGCGTCGGGCTCGGCAAGACCCACTTGATGCATGCCATCGGCAACCGCCTGCTGGTGAACAAGCCCGGCTCCAAGGTTCTCTACATCCATGCCGAGCAGTTCGTCTCGGATGTGGTTAAGGCGTACCAGCGCAAGACCTTCGACGAGTTCAAGAACCATTACCATTCGCTGGATCTGTTACTCATCGATGACGTGCAGTTCTTCGCCAACAAGGAACGGACCCAGGAAGAGTTCTTCAACGCGTTCGAAGCCCTGCTGGCCAAGAAGTCGCACATCGTGATGACCAGCGACACCTATCCCAAGGGCCTGACCGACATCCACGAGCGCCTGGTGTCGCGTTTCGATTCCGGCCTCACCGTGGCCATCGAGCCCCCGGAACTCGAGATGCGGGTGGCCATCCTGATCAACAAGGCACGTGCCGAGTTGTCCGAGATGCCGGAGGAGGTGGCCTTCTTCGTCGCCAAGAACGTGCGCTCCAACGTGCGCGAACTCGAGGGTGCGCTGCGCAAGATCCTGGCCTATTCGCGCTTCAACCAGAAAGACATCTCGATCGCGCTGGCACGCGAAGCCCTGCGCGACCTGCTGTCGATCCAGAACCGCCAGATCTCGGTCGAGAACATCCAGAAGACCGTCGCCGACTACTACAAGATCAAGGTCGCCGACATGTATTCCAAGAAGCGGCCGGCCAGCATCGCCAAGCCGCGCCAGATCGCGATGTACCTGGCCAAGGAACTCACCCAGAAAAGCCTGCCGGAGATCGGTGAACTGTTCGGTGGACGCGACCACACCACCGTGCTCCATGCGGTGCGCAAGATCAGCGCCGAGCGGCAGCAACTCACCGAGCTCAACCAGCAGTTGCATGTGCTCGAACAGACGCTCAAGGGCTGACCCGGTGATGCCTGCCATGCTGTATTTCGGCCGCTTGACAAAGCTGGGGATAGTTCGCGCACAACCGTGCAGTTATCCACAGCGTCGGCCGCAGGCACCAAGTTGTACCCAATCGGGGCGCGTCGCCGAAGCAGGGTTGCACACACCGTTCAACACTTTCCAAGTGCTTGATAAAAAAGGGGAAAATGCCTCTGTCCACAGCCAGGTGCCACCCTTAGCTACTACTACTACTTATATCTATCTATAAATTGAGGAAGAGGTTGACATGATCGTATTGAAGACAACGCAGGAAAAGATACTGTCCGTCCTGCAATCCGTGTCTGGCATCGTGGAGCGCCGCCATACCCTGCCGATCCTGGCCAACGTGCTCATCCGCAAGACCGATGGCGAGCTGCAGTTCACCACCAGCGACCTGGAGATCCAGATCCGCACCGAGGCCGAGCTTGGCGGCGACAAGGGCAACTTCACGACGACCATCGGCGCGCGCAAGCTGATCGACATCCTGCGTACCATGCCCGCCGATCAGACCGTGGCATTGGAGTCGAGCCAGAACAAGGTCATCCTCAAGGGTGGCAAGAGCAAGTTCACGCTGCAGACCCTGCCGGCCGAAGACTTTCCGCTGGTGCAGGAAGCGCCCGGATTCGGCCCGCTGTTCAGCGTGCCGCAAAAGACGCTCAAGGACCTGCTCGGCCAGGTGGCTTTCGCGATGGCGGTGCACGACATCCGCTACTACCTCAACGGCATCCTGTTCGTGGCCGAAGGCAAGCAACTGAGCCTGGTGGCCACCGATGGCCACCGCCTGGCATTCGCATCGGTCACGCTCGAAGCCGAGGTGCCGCGCCAGGAAGTGATCCTGCCGCGCAAGACCGTGATCGAACTGCAGCGCCTGCTCAACGACGCCGAAGGGGCCATCGAGATGCAGTTCGCATCCAACCAGGCCAAGTTCGCATTCGGTGGCATGGAATTCGTGACCAAGCTCGTCGAGGGCAAGTTCCCCGACTACAACCGCGTGATCCCGAAGAACCACAAGAACAGCATCACGCTGGGCCGCCAGGCCTTGCTGGCCACCTTGCAGCGCACCGCCATCCTGACCAGCGACAAGTTCAAGGGCGTGCGACTGAACATCGACCCGGGTACCTTGCGGGTCGCATCCAACAACGCCGAGCAGGAAGAGGCGATCGACGAACTCGACATCGACTACGCGGGCGACAGCATCGAGATCGGTTTCAACGTGACCTACCTGATCGACGCGCTCAGCAACATGAGCCAGGAGATGGTCAAGCTCGAACTCTCCGACGGCAACAGCTCGGCGCTGTTCACGATCCCCGACAACACCACCTTCAAATACGTCGTGATGCCGATGCGCATCTGACGCGGCGCCTTTCGCACAGGCGCACGCACGCACGCTGGAACCCGCTGCACACGCGGGTTCGGCGTTTCATGAGTGACACGAATTGTTCAGAGATAGCCAGACATGACTGAAGAAAACAAGCCGGATCCCCAGGCAGACCAGAACCCGGC
>JACKLK010000013.1 GCA_024236015.1 Rhodoferax sp. | reverse complement strand
AGGTCCTGCAGTTCGCCGGCCACGCGTGCCTTGATGAAGGCCGACTGCGTGGCCTTGAGCGTGCCCGACACCGCCAGCCGCTGCAGGAGCTCGCGGTCCTGCACCCGGACCAGGTCGGCCGGCACGAGCTCGATCACCGGCGCGACACGCGCGGCGGCCTGTTCGGCCTGCTGCTGCTGGGCCTTGCGCTGCGCGACGATGCGCGTGGCGCCGAATGCCAGGCCGCCGATGACGGCCGCGAACAGCAGCCATTTCCAGGCACGGGACAAGAAGGATGTCTTCATGGCGTGATGGCGCCCGCTGGCGCCGGCGCACGCAGGCCATTGAGCAAGGTGTCGATCTGGGCTGCCAGGTAGTCCTGCGGCACCAGCAGCGCGTCCGACCCGGCGCACGCGGCGAGCGAGTGTTTCCAGACCAGCAGGTAGAGCATCGGCGCCAGCACCGTGTGCACGCCGTATTGCAGGTCCAGCGGGCGGAACTCGCCGCTGGACACACCCCGCTGCAGGATGCGGCGGATCAGCTGGTTGCCGGGTTCGATCACTTCATGGGTATAAAAGGCCGCAAGTTCGGGAAAATTGCTCGCTTCGCTCATGATCAGCTTGGAGATGCCGGATGCCTTGGTGTCGCCCACATGCGCCCACCAGACCTGCATGGCGTAGCGCAGCAGCGCTGCGCTGGAGCCGGGGAAGGCATCGACTTCGTCGCTCCATTGCGGAAAACGGCCGGAGATGTTTTCGCGCACGACCTCCTTGAACAGTTCTTCCTTGCTGGCGAAATACAGGAACAGCGTGCCCTTGGACACACCCGCGCGCCGCGCGACCTCCTCGACCCGGGTGGCGGCATAACCCTTCTCGACGAACAGATCGAGTGCGGCGGCCAGCAGCTCGCCAGGACGCGCCTGCTTGCGGCGCGACGGTCGGTGCGGGGCTGCGGGACTGGTTGCTGTTGGGGAAGGGGAGGACGGCATGTTAATGACTGATCGGTTAGCAATGTAGCGGAACCCAACCGGACAGACAATGCGGGAGCAGCATGTTTACCGAAGTTTTACCTTGCCGCGCGAGGCCGGATCTGCCCGCAGGTGCCGGGACTGGGCCGCGCCGGCGGCGCTTCGGGCGGTGCGGCCGGCCTCCGGATTCGAGCGGGCGCGGCCCGGCGCCAGGGCTCAAGGGCCGAGATCGCGGGTACTGGCCTGGGCAAAATAGAACCACTCGTTGCCAGGCGTGGCGCCGGGGTTCGGGAACACGATGAAGCCGTCGCGGTCGGCCTGCACCAGCGTGCCGTCGTGGCGCTGGCCGATGGTCTCGCCTTCGCGCACCGGGTCGTAACTTGCCCATGCGCGGGAGAAACGGTCGTCAGCGTGCAGCTTGTCGATGACCATGGTCAGGCGCAGCAGCTGGGGCCGGGTCACTGGTTCCGGCGCCGGCGCATCGATCATCTGCAGCTGCGCCAGCGTGCGGTGGATGGCGCGCCAGGCGACCTCGGGGGCCGCCGGGTCCTGGTGCTGGCCGCACTCCAGCGTCAGCGCGAAGCCGCCCTGGCTGCGCATGGTCTCGGTCGTGCCGACACCGTAGCGCGGGTCGGTGGACAGCAATCCGGCGCGGTCCTGCGCCGGCGTGCGCGCCAGCCGCCGGCGCACACCGTCGGCGTAGGTTGCCAGCCAGCCTTCGACGATGCGCCGCGGGCCCAGCCGCAGCGCCAGCGCCTGCTCCCGGGCCGCGTGGGCGAACGGCTCGAGCGTTCCGGTGTTGTCCTGGGGGCCGAGCATCACGAAGGGTTCACCCGGCGACTGGAAGGAATGCAGGTCCAGCAACACGTCGTGTTCGGCCAGCAGCGGGCACAACACGTTGGCGATGCGGTCCTCGTAGTCCTGCGGCTCGGCGGTCGGATACAGGTTGCGGTTGAGGTTGCGATCGCCGTTGCGCTGGCCGCGCTCGTAGGCCAGCGGATTGGTCACCGGCAACAGCGTCAGGCTGCCGCGCTGCAACACCAACGCGCCGCTGTCGAACTCACGCGCGACACGCTCGATCGCCCGGCTGCCGCAAACCTCGTTGCCGTGCACCGCGCCGGTGACGATCAGGCGCGGGCCGGGTTGCAGGGCGCGGAAACTATGCAGGCGCAAGGCGCTGGTGGAGACGGGCTGGGGCATGGTGCGGGGCAGAGGATGGGTGGGCGGAGTGCCGGGTGGCCCTGGCCAGCGGGCGGCGGCGCCCACTATAACGGAGCGGCGGCGCGACGCGGGGCGTCACGGCCTGGTCCACAATGGTGTCCGCTGCGGCGCGTCCTTGCCCGCCATCGACCCGCCGCACGCGCGACATGCGATGCCGCCGAACCGGCGTGCAGCCCACGAACCATCCGAGATCCACACCATGAACCCGTCCATCCCAACCACCGCGCTGCAACTGCGCTCACTCGTCAAGGCCGACGGCAGCCTGCAGATCAGCCTGGAGCCCACACCCGTGCCCGTACCGGGCGCAGACGAGGTGTTTATCCAGGTGCAGGCGACACCGATCAACCCGTCGGACATCGGCCTGCTGTTCGGCCCGGCGGATCTGTCCACCGTGACGGTGTCCGGCAGCGCGCAACTGCCGGTGGTGACCGCCCGCATTCCCGATGGCGCCATGCCCGGCCTGGCCGCACGCCTGGGTCAGAGCATGCCCGTGGGCAACGAAGGTGCCGGGTTGGTGGTGGCCGCCGGCGCCTCTTCCGCCGCGCAGGCCTTGCTGGGCCGCACCGTGGCCGTGATCGGCGGGGCCATGTATGCGCAATACCGGGTCATGCCCGCGGCGCAGTGCCTGCCGCTGCCGGCCGGCACCACCGCGGCCGAAGGCGCATCGTGTTTCGTCAACCCGCTGACCGCGCTGGGCATGGTCGAGACCATGAAGCGCGAAGGCCACACGGCCCTGGTGCACACCGCCGCCGCCAGCAACCTGGGCCAGATGCTCAACCGGATCTGCCAGAAGGATGGCATCGACCTGGTCAACATCGTGCGCAAGCCCGAGCAGGCGGAGTTGCTGCGCGGCATCGGCGCCAAACATGTGTGCGACAGCAGCGCACCCGGCTTCATGGACGCGCTGACCGACGCGCTGGCGAGCACCGGCGCCACCATCGCGTTCGACGCTACCGGCGGCGGCACGCTGGCCGGGCAGATCCTGCAGTGCATGGAGGTTGCCATCAACCGCAACGCCAAGGAATACAGCCGTTATGGCTCCGCGGTGCACAAGCAGGTCTACCTGTATGGCGCCCTGGACACGCGCCCGACCGAGATCCGTCGCACGTTCGGCATGGCCTGGGGCGTGGGCGGCTGGCTGCTGTTCCCGTTCCTGCAGAAGATCGGGCCTGACGCGACGCAGGCACTGCGCGAACGCGTGGCGGCCGAACTGAAGACCACCTTCGCCAGCCACTACGCACGTACAGTCTCGCTGGCCGGCGCGTTGAGCGCCGACGCCATTGCCTTGTACGGCCAGCGCCATACCGGTGCGAAGGTGTTGATCGATCCGTCGATGTGATCGTGACGCGGGGCGTGTAACCGCGGCTGCGCCAGGCCCCGTCCACGGCGTGCCCGATGGATCGCCGAGAGACTGCCCGCGTTCGATGCGTTCGACCGCTCAGCGCCCCCGGCCGCCCGGCATGGCCTGCTGAGCCAGCGCGGCGAGGTCGCGCGCGACCGTTGGCACCACAGACTGGCGCAGGTATGCGGCCACCGCCGCATGCGCCTGTTCGATGGCCTGGTCATCGTCGGCGCTGCTGTTGTCCGCCGCGCGCCAGTCGAAGCTGGCCCGCTCGGCGTCGACGGTCTCCAACAGCTGCGCAGCACTCAGCGACGCGATATCGTGCGTGTTGCGATCGGCCACCCGCATCAGTGCGCGGTAGATGCCGGCCGTGGCCAACAACACGCGCCAGAACACCGGCCGCGTACGGGGATGGAAGTCGGCCACCAGATACGCGATGCGCTCGAACGCGTTCCAGGTGGGCCCGTCCTGCAAGGTCCGCGCCTGTTCGAACTCCAGGTAACTCATGACGCGCGGCGCGGCCCCGCTCTCGCGCACCAGCAGCGATTCGATGGCGTTGTCGAGAATGCCGCGCGGCACACCTTGCTGCCAGTAGACGGCCGGCTGCGCCTGCCTCAGCGATTGCGCATGTTCGTGATGCGGATCGTAGGCGAGCGGCGTCGGACCCGTCTGCGCGAGATCGAAGTCGTCGCCGATCACCCGGCCGGCGTGGCGCGCCAGGCCGTACATGAGCCGAATCCCGGGTTCGAGCGACAGATCGAACTGCGTCAACCGATGCTGCAGCAGCTTGAGCGTGGCCAGCGGCGCCAACAGCCGGTATTCGGTCGACAGCCGGTAGTAGCGGTAACGCCGGGCCGTGAGCCATGAGCCCGGCCCGTCGAGATTGCCCTGCGCCGCCGTGTGCGCCAGCCCCTGGATGCGCCCATAGGCCGAAGCCGCCTGCTCGACCAGCACGAACAGCAAGGGCGAACATTCCTGGTACATGCGCTTGAGCGCCTCGTATTCGTAGTCCCGCCGCGCATCGCGCTCCGCGCGCCGGTCGTCGAGTTCCGCCTGCAGCCGCTTGAGATCGGCCTGGTACCGCTGCAACTCGGCCTGGTTCTCGATCGAACGCTTCTGCGCCAGGAATGCGGCAAGCGCGCTGATCACGGCCACCAGCAGCGATGCGCCGGCAGCGATCAGGGCAGCGATCAGGGCAGGGGGCAGGGAGGAGGGCAGGGAGGAGGGGTCGGCCATGGCGAGGTCTCTCGACGGTGCGCGATCGGGACACCATACCTGATTCGTGGGTGTTGTAGAAGTACCGTGCTCGGCTTGGATGCTGGGCGTGCTGCGGGCCGGCCTGGAAAGGGAGCACGTGTTGTCCGTCGGACTGGCCCGGCAGTCCCATGCGCGTACTGCCGACATCTCGAATGGCTGCGTTTACGGCAGCTTGCGGCACAGGTCGGGGCTTGGCCTGTGGTGTAGTCGATGCCGGTGCAGGCGCGCCGGGCGATCACTGAAGCGGGCGGGATGACGGGCAGGATGAAAGTGGTGCAGGGGCCGAAGTGCGATGGCGGCTTTGCAGCGAGTGCAGTCATCCACCAATGCCCGCAATGCGGCGGTCAATTTGCAATGAGACGAAAACCGTAAAGCAACACGGGAGCCGAAGCTCCCTTTGTTATTTGCATAGCGCAGACTGCCTACGAGATTTTCTTTGCTTTTCGACGGAGAGAGATTGCACCTATCAGCCCCAACCCGGCCAGCAGCATGGCATAGGTTTCCGGTTCCGGGACGGGCGATGCCACGAGCAAATTGTCGAACTTGGCCGAGCCGGATCCACCAACGCTCAGCCCAAATGTTGTTGAGCCTGCCACGTAGTTGGGGTCGTTGAAAACTTCGTGGTGACTGCCCGCCGAGTTGACGATGTCAATCGTGGCAACGCCGGTGCTTGCATTAACTCCTACCGTGAAACGGCTCGGATCAAAAGACGGTGTAAATCCCATGTCTGAATTTGGGTGCCCGCCAGGCCCGTCGATTCGAAAGGCGCCGGTTGGATATCCAGGGTGAAACAAGAACGTGTTGTCACCCATGCGCAACCCTACATTGATCGAACCAGCGGAGCCAACCACAGTTGTGTCGAACCCGATTGTCAGATCGCCAACGAAGCTACCGAAGTCAACACTGCTTTGTGCGCCACCCGCTCCAACCACCAACTGCCCTCCAGCCACCGTTACCGACGTGATGCTGCTGTTCAAACCATAGGTTGACAGCGTCAACGCCGTATCGCCGGTGTCGATGTCGAAACTGAGTGTGAATAGATCCACCGCTCTCGCCGGCGCCCCAAAGAAGAAGCCGGCAATTGCAACGATGGCGAGCACAGAGACATTAGCTTTGAATTTCATGGGTGTACCTTGTTGGTGGCAAGAAAGCGTCGAATGCCGCTTTGATTTTGCCGGCCGAGCCATGATCGGCATACTCCCCCATTTGGGGGGCAGCGACAGACCACTTGCACTGCGCGGCACGGAGCTTTCGCCGCACGCACTGAACCCGGTGCAAGGCAGATCTCCAGATCGTTGCTGCATTGGCGACCCCCGTCCCTGGCCTTGCGTGACCGGATTGGGGCAAGCAATTTCAATAGTCGAATGTCGGCACCCAGTCTGAAGCCGCCAATACGCCCAGCCGCACCCTCGACCGCCACCCCAATCACGACACGGGCGGCCAGCCCGCCAGTCAACGTGTCCCGACCACTCCCGCATCCTGTTGCGCCCCCGTGTCTGCACCCGCCGCTCGATTTAGTTGGCCCGCCACGCCCCTCGCCAGGCCTCGCACGCTGTCCGCTGCTAGCCCGCCCCGCTGCACCCTGACCCCGTCTCCAACCAGAAGCCCCCTGCGAAGGCCCGCGGGGCCCGTGCGTGGCGCGCCTCTGTGGCGCCGAGGAGCACAGGGCTTGCGCCTCGCGCGCAGCGCGTTCGTCATCATTCTCATCGCGCCTGTCTGAACGGAGCGCCCGCAGGGCGCGCAGTGAGTTGCGCGATGCAGGCGCAAGACCGCGCACCGCAGGGAAGTCGCAGGCGCGTTCAGCGCCCGACCGCCACAGTGAAGCGCCACGCACGGGCCCCGCGGGCCTTCGCAGCCCCCGAGCAGGCCCGCGGAACAACGCGGCCCCGAATCAACGGCAGATGCGAAAACAAGAAGTCCCGGCACATCAGCCAGAACCAGCCCGAAATCCCCGTGAAGGCAAGTCGCGACCCGGCCGTGGCGCCCTCTGGCCGCGCAACTCGCTGCGCACCACCACGAAAAGCCCCGCCAGCACCGCTGCCAACCCCAGCACCCCGGCCAGGCCAGGCCGCTCGCCGACGATCACGATGGCCAGCATGAATGCGGTCACGGGTTCGACGAGTGCCAGCACGACGCCGGTGGCGGCCGAGATCAGGCGCAGCGCATGGCTGAACAGCAGGTAGGCGACGCCGGTGCTGACCACGCCCAGCCATACGAGGATGGCGACGTCGTCGCCCCGCAGCTGCGGTGCACCGGACAGCAGCGCCGCGCCGGGTACGGCCAGCACGGCGGCCAGCGTGAACACGGTGGCCGTCACCGCCGCCGGTGACGCGCCGCTGACCATGCGCTGGTTCTGGATGGCGTAGGTGGCGTACGACAGGCCGGCCAGCAGGCACAAGGCCACGCCGGTCCACGAGACCTGCGCGGCCGTTCCTTCGGCGGTGGCCATGGCCACCACTCCGGCCACGGCCACGCTCGTGCCCAGCCACCAGGCGGGCGTCGGCAGGGCCCGGGTGATGGCTGCCTGCAGCAGGCCGGCCCACACCGGACCGCTGCCCAGGGCCAGCGCCGTGCCGATGGCCACGCCGGTGGCGCGCAGGCCCGCGAAGAACGCGAGGTTGTAGACGCACATGCAGGTCGCCGCCAGCACGATGCCGCGCCAGGGCATGTCGCGCAGCGCGCGGGCCGACAGGGCCGAACGGTCGCTGGCCCACACCATGGGCCAGAAGAACAACGTGGCCACGGCCAGTCGCAAGGCGCCGACCCAGTAGGACGAGAGTTGCGGCGGCGCGAAGCTCTGCGCCGTGCCGGTGGTACCCCAGAGCATGGCAGCGGCCACCACCATGGCCATGCCGCGTATCGATGAAACATGAACAAGCATGGCGTCATCGTCGCCCGACGCAGGCCGGCGAATGTCGAGGGACTCTTGTCGTTCAGGCGCCGCGCAATGCCCGTGCGCCCTCGCCGCGTTCGCGGCGCAACGCGTACAGCAGCGCGCTGGCACTGGCGTAACCCACCTGGGCCGCCACCGTGTCGCCGGGCCAGCCGGCACGCAGCAGGCGATGCGCCGTGTCCAGGCGGCGTTCGCGCAGCCAGGCTTGCGGCGCCTGCCCGGTCAACTGGCGCCAGCGCGCATGGAACTGCGGCACCGACAGCGCGAACAGCGCCGCCATGCGGGCGGCGGGCCAGTCTTCATGCAGGGCGGCGGCGACCGCGCGCTCGAGCCGTGCGGCATCGAGCCGGCGTCGCGGCGCTGCGCGGCGCGCCGTGCGGGCCAGTTCCAGCCATTGGGCCGTCGTCATGCCGTGGGGCCGCCCACCGGCCAGTGCCAGCGGCCGCACGCGGTCGAATTCCCGGGCGGCGGGCGCGTCGAGGACCCACACGTCGGCGCCGTCGCGCGAGGCGGAGCCATGGAGTGCGCCGGCGGGCACGATCAGCCCCGTCACGGCGTCGACACGCATCAGGTGCCCGCCCACTTCCACGTCCAGGCAACCGCCGATGCCGAACAGCAACTGGGCATGGGCGTGTGCGTGCCGTCCGTGGTCGCCACGGTAATGGCGCCGTTCGGCGGCGGCGGGGGCGGTGAGGTCGACCGGCATCGGTGGAGCGATGTCCATAACCTGTCGACTGTACCGCCGATGCCGGTCGTCGGCCCGGTCATGGGCCAGGTCATCGGCCAGCGGCGACGGCGCGCGCATCCAGTGGGCCGGTATCGCGGCCCGAGGCACGGCGCCGCGCATGGCCGATAACCCGGAGCCCGAGACCTTCCGACCCGCATGTACCATCCCTGCCTGCATGAACCATGTCGTCCTGTCCGCCCTGTTGCCCGTGATGGCGCTGATCCTGCTGGGCCTGGGGATCGGGCGGGCGCGCTGGCTGGGGCCGGACATGGTGCGGCGCCTGTCGACACTGGCGTTCATGGTGTTGACGCCCATCCTGCTGTTTCGCTCCATGAGCCGGGTCCATGTCGAGCAGCTCGACCTGCTTCCGGCCCTGGTGTATGCGCTGGTGCTGGCGCTGGTGTTCGGGGGCGTGTTGTATGTGCAGGGCGTGAACCGGCGCGCCGGCGTCGTGGCGATGGCCGCGACCTATGGCAATTCGGTCTTGATCGGCATTCCGCTGATCGACCTGGTCTGGGGCAGCACCGGCCTGGTGACACTGTTCACGCTGATACCGCTGCATTCGCTGCTGCTGCTGACCACGGCCACCGTCGTGCTGGAGTTTGCCGTGGCACGGGACCATGCCGCTGCGCGCCCGGAACTGGTCGCCCGCCTGTGGGTGGTGGCGCTGCGTTCCTTGCGCAAGGCCTTGATCCATCCGGTGCCCCTGCCCATCATCGCCGGGCTGCTGTTCGCGCAGACCGGCCTGGTGTTGCCGGCCTGGATCGACACGCCGATGTTCTGGCTGGGCAAGGCCTTCGGTCCGCTGGCGCTGATCCTGGTCGGCGTGTCGCTGGCGTCGTCCTACGTGGGCCGGCATCTGCGCGGGGCACTGGCGATCTGCCTGCTGAAGAACCTGCTGGTGCCGGTGCTGGCCTGCGTGCTCGGTTGGGGCTTCGGCATGTCGGGCCAGCCGCTGGCCGTGATGATCGTGATGGCCGCGTTGCCGGTCGGCGCCAATGCCTTCCTGTTCTCGCAGCGCTACGGCGTGGCGCAGGAGACGATCACTGCCAGCATCGCGGTGTCGACGGCGTTGTCGGCTTTCACCGTCTCGCTGGCGGTGTTGCTGCTGGGCGGCTGACGCGCGCCGCAGCGCGCAACGGCGGGGCGACAGGTCGATCTATCGATCGGTCGATCGGTTGGCCGGTCAAACAGTTGGCCGGTCGGCCGGGGCGTCAGGGCGCGAGTCGTTCGCGCAACCACCGGCCATCGTCGTCGGCCGTGTAGCGCAGCCGGTCGTGCAGCCGGCTCTTGCGCCCCTGCCAGAACTGCCAGCTGTCGGGCACCAGGCGGTAGCCACCCCAGTGCGGCGGGCGCGGCGGCTTGAGCAGGAACTGCGCGCCGTACTTGGCGGCATTGGCCACCAGCACGCCGCGCCCGGAGATCACCTGCGACTGGGGCGAGGCCCAGGCGCCGATGCGCGAGTCCAGCGGGCGGCTGTGGAAGTAGGCGTCGCTTTCCTCGGCGCTGGTTTTTTCGACCACACCCTCGATACGCACCGTGCGCTCGAGCTCGACCCAGTGGAACTGCAGCGCGGCATAGGGGTTGCCGGCCAGTTCCTGGCCCTTGCGGCTGTCGTAGTTGGTGTACCAGACAATGCCGCGTTCGTCGTAGCCCTTGATCAGCACGACCCGGGTGCTGGGCCGCAGCCGGTGGTCGACGGTGGCCAGCGTCATCGCGTTCGGTTCGGGTACCTTGGCGGCGATGGCTTCGTCCAGCCACTGGGCGAACTGTCTGAGCGGGTCGGCATGGGAAGCGTCCTCGCTGAGTTCGGCCCGTTCGTAACTCTTGCGCAGGTCGGCGATGGTGTTCATGCAGGCAGTATAGGAAGCTGGCGGTCGGGCCGCCAGATCGGTGATGCAGAGGCGAACACGCACAGCCCGGATGTGCCGCCTTTGGTGCGCAGCGCCGGCTGCAGGAGTCAATCGGCCGGAGCCGAATCCCGCCGGGCCGCGGGCACGAACGCATCGGTGAAACACAGGTTCTCGTCCAGCCCATGGCCGATGAACGCGGGGACCGCGGCCTCGACCATACGCACCGAGCCGCAGACATAGATTTCGTAGCCGCGCATGTCGGGAAAATCAGCCAGCATGGCTTCGTGCACCAGGCCCTGGCGCCCGGTCCAGGCGTCTGCCGGATCCGCCTCGGAGAGCACCGGAACGAAGTGGAAGTTGTCGTGTTGCGCCTGCCACTGTTCGGCCAGCCGGGCCAGGTACAGGTTGTCGCGCCGGCGCACCCCCCAGTACAGCCACATGGGCCGGCGCAGTCCCCGCTGGAAGGCATCCTCCAGGATGCTCTTGACCGGTGCGAATCCGGTGGCGCCGGCGATGAAGAGAATCGGCCTTTCGCTCTCGCGCAGCGTGAACTGGCCCAGCGGGCCTTCGAAACGCAGCAGGTCGCCGACCTGCATCGCGTTGAACACATGGCCGGTGAACCGGCCGCCCGGCACCAGGCCGATATGCAACTCGATGGTGGAACCGTTGTCCGGGGCACTGGCAAACGAATACGCGCGGCGCTGGCCGTCCTCGAGGATGATGTTGATGTACTGGCCCGCCGTGAAGCGGATCTGCTGGCCTGGCGGCAACGCGATCGTGAGCCGGATCAGCTCCGGGGCCAATCGCTCCAGGGTTTCGACGCGGCCTTCGTAGGTATGCACCGCCGTGCGCCGGGGCCCGTCTGCGCGCACCACCTCGATGGCCACGTCCGAACGCGGCGTGGCGCAGCACATCAGCGTCTGGCCCTGCGCACGCAGCGATTCGGGCAAGGCACTTTCCTGGAACGGGCCGTGGTCGACCTCGCCGTGCTGCACCGTGCACAGGCACAGGCCGCAGGCGCCGTTGCGGCATTCGTAGGGCAGGTCCAGCCCGGCGCGCAGGCCGGCGTCGAGCAGGGTCTCGCCGGCGCGCACCGGGTGCGCCTGGGTGCCGTCGTCGACGGTCATGTGGAATTCGCCGGCGGTCTTGGCGCGCCGCCAGCGTGGCGGCAGCCAGGGTACGAGGGTGATCACGGCGGTGGCGGCCACCAGCAGCGCCCAGACCTGGGCCATCGGCCATAGGTAGAGCAGCGGAAACACCGTCAGGTAGAACCAGTCGAGTCGCAGCTCCGTCGGCGACACACCGAGCGTGGCAGCGCCACCCTGGCTCAATGCGGGCCGCACCAGCGACAACACCAGCAGCGTCAGGCCCAGGCTCAGCATGATGGGCCGCGGTGGGCTGGTGCTGGCCTTGGGAATGCGCTGCACATGCACCCACATCAGCAGCAACACCAGCAGCGGCAGGCCGATGTGCATGAAGGCGAGCAGCGAAAAGAAGCGGTCGTTGACGCTGGATTCATACAGGAAGTTGCGCGCCATCGCGCCGCCGAAGCCCGGCAGCCAGTCCAGCCACTCGAACGATGCGACGATGACGAACTGGGCCAGCTGGTCCCACGGCAGCATGTAGCCGTTGATGCCGGAGATGTAGACGCCCCAGATCAGCGCCACGCCGCTGACCCAGGAGAACCAGCGCCAGCCGCGCATGCGGTCGAACGCGAAGTGGCGCACCATGTGCAGCAGCATCGTCAGCACCATCGCGTCCGATGCATAGCGGTGCACGCTGCGCAGGATGCCGCCGGCATACCACTGGCCATGCGTGAGCGCCTCGACCGAATCGTAGGCACCGGCCACGCCGGTCTCGAAGAAGGCATACAGGTACAGGCCGCTGCCGGCGACCAGCCAGAACAGCCAGAACGTGATCGAGCCCAGGTGGTACAGCGGATTGACCCGGTCACCAAAGGCGCGGTTGAACAGCGCCTCCACCCGCATGAAGGCCCAGCGCAGCAGCGATTGCAGCCCCGCGATCATGCGGGGCCCTGTGTTTTGTCGTAAGTGATTTGGTGCATCGCACGCAGCATCACGACGACGAACAGCAGGCCGCCGATGATCGCCACCAGGCCGCCCAGCCCCATCAATCCCATGCCGGCGATCTCGCCGGTGCTGCGCAAGACCTGCTCGGCCCCGGCCACCTTGCGCTGCACACCGTAACCGCCGGACCAGACCAGCCCGGTGATGTGCATCAGCTGGCCGATGCCGTACAGGGCCGGCTGCCAGGCCGCCATCCTGCCGGCGGGCGCAGCGAAACCGAGCCGCGGCAGCAGGTGGTAGGCCAGCCCCATCAGCGCCAGCGTCACGCCGACGATGCAACCGTGGTAATGCGCCGGGATGCGCACGTTGGAGCCCTGGATGAAGATGCCGATCACGCCGCCGGAGGCGAACAGCACGATGGACCACACCAGGGCCGCGCGCAGCGGTCGGGTGGTTGCATCGGCCCTGGGTGCGGCGAGCAGCGCCAGCACGACGGCCAGTGCGATCGGCAGGATCGCCAGGCCGCCACCCACGCGCATGGCCCAGGTCAACAGGGCGCGGTGTTCGACCGACGCGATGTCGTGCGCGAGATAGGCATACGGCGTCACGAACACCGCCACCAGCGCCAGCACGAACATCAGCACCGTCACGCGCGGGCTGATCATCAGCCGGGCGCCGCTGGCGCTGGCCAGTGCCAGCCAGGCCACCAGCATCAGCAGCGTCCAGGTGAACTGCAGCGCGTGTCCGCCGCCCCAGAACAGGATCTCGTAATAGGCCTTGCCGTCCAGCGATGCGGGCACCACCAGGAACGACCAGGCGAACGCGCCCAGTGCGACGGCCGCAGAGACCGCAGCGGCATTGAGACCGAAGCGCAGCGCCCCCGCGCCGTCGATCGACCGTCCGGTGCACGGGGCGGCCCACAGGCTGTGCCCGACCAGCACCGCGGATGCCAGCGCGAACACGACCAGGCCGAGCAGGAACATCGGCCGCTCGAGCACCGGGATGTAGTTGGCCATGACCGGCGCACCCTGGCCGACGAAGGCCGACAGCGCCATCAGTGCCGCGCCCGCGCCGCAGCCGGCCAGGGCAAGCCAGCCCCAATGGGTGCCGCGGGGCGTGTTGTTCAGGCTCCACAACATGCCGGCCAGCGCGACGAACCAGACCAGTACCGACAGGTCGACATGCACCACCAGCGCGACGCGGAAGAAGTCGACTCCCGGCAGCCATTGGTTGACCACCGGCGTGCGTGACAACACCAGCAGCAGCGAGAACAGGCCCGAGCCGATCAGCGCCAGCAGGCCCAGCCACAACCATGCGCGCGCCAGCGCGCGTTGTGCGCCGTGCGGCACCGCAATCGGGTAGCTGGAGCCGGAGCGTTGCGTGCTTGCCGCGGAGCCGGCGTGCAGGTAGCGGGGTTCTGTCAGTGTGCTCATTGCAGTGTGATCCCGCCCTTGGCCGGATCGAAGTCGATGACCAGGATCTGCGCCGGCGCGAGCGTGACGCTGGCCTGGCGTTGGTAGTCGAATCCGGGGCTGCGCACGTCGTCCTTGAGCCGGATGGTGAGCTGGTGCGTGCCCGCCGGCACCAGCAGCCGGTGGTAATAACTCGACGCACCGTCGCGCGACAGGCCGGAGGGCTGCGCGACATGGTGCAGTGTGGTCGCGCCGTCGAGGTCGAGTTCGACCGTGATCGGCGAGCGCTCGCGCGGGCAGATCCGGGTCTGGCGCATCGTCGGCTTGAGCTTGGCCTGCTCCTCGGCACTGACGGCCTGGCAGTCGGCCACGACCTTGCCCTGGTGGTTGAAGCTGAGCTTGATGATCGCCTGGCCCGGTTCCAGCACCTGGTAGGGAGGCCAGCGCGAGAACACACCGATCACCAGCGCGAACAGGCCGTACAGCAGGGCCTGTCCGGCCCAGGCCAGGGGTCCGGTTGCCATGCGTTCAGCCATGGGCGTGCGCCGCAGCGGCGTTGCGCGGTTGCAGGGGGCTGGCCAGCCTGTGGCGCAGCGTGTCGACCGCCCTTCGAAGCGCGGTCTCGTCGCCCGCATCGGCCCAGACCAGCTCCAGGCTTGCAGCGGGAACCGTCGCGCGCAGATGCGGCTCGCGGGTTCCGCGCAGGCGCTGCGCGGTCCAGCGCTGGCCGAGCCGGAACGCGCAGCCGCCCTCGGAGCAGGCGCTCACGACGACGCCGGCGGCGCCGTCGCGCAATGCGTATTCGACAAACGATGGCGGCAACTGGCCGGTGCAGATCAGCTCCAGTGCCAGCACATCGGGTGCGGCAACACGGCCGGTGGCGGCACCATGCCGGCAACCGAACACGACGATCCGGTTGCCTGTCGCATCCAGCGCGGCCAGGCCTTCGGTCAGGCGCTGGCGCATCACGCCGATCGGACTGGCAGGCATGTCGATGCCGGTGACCAGTTCGGCCGCACTGCGAAACGGCGTCGAAGACGGACAGGCGCCGACACAGATGCCGCAGCCCGCGCACAGGTCGGAGTTGACCTGCGCCATCTGGCGCGCACCGCGGATGGGATGCGGAACCATCGTCACCGCGGCGTAGGGGCAGTCATCGAAACAGCGCCGGCAGCCGTTGCAATTGGCCGGGTCGACGACGGCAACCGGCGCCGGCGCCGGTTGCGGCAGGAAGGGCAGCAGGAATAGGAATGCAAGCACTGCCAGCAACGCGGCCCAGACCAGGCCGGGCGAGGTGGTGGTGGCCAGCGGATGGATGAACAGCAGGATCCAGTCGAGCGCCAGCGTGGTCGGGGACAGCGCCATGTCGGCGGGCGGATGGCTCAGCACCGGTGCGGCCAGGGCCAGCGCGAGCAGGCCGGCCAGAAGGCCCAGCGCCATGGCGCGCGGTGGGAAGATGGCGGCATGGGCCAGACGCTGGATGTGGAACCACAGGCCGAACACCAGGAACAGCGAAGCGCCGATGTGCACGAAGATGAACAGCGAGAACAGGCGGTCGCTGACGGCGGCCGCATCCAGGAAATTGCGTGTCAGCGGCGATGCGAAGATCGGCAATACGTCCAGCAGTTCGGCCGTGGCCAGTGCGGAGAATTGCCCCAGCTGGTCCCAGTTGAGCCAGAAGCCGCCGATGGCGCTGGCGAAGGCCAGCAGCAGCAGCGGTACGCCGGTCAGCCAGGAGAAACGCCGGAAACCGCTGTAGCGCCCGAGCAGCGCTTCGCGCAGCAGATGCAGCAGCATCACGACGATGAAGGCGTCGGCGGCATACCGGTGCAGGCTGCGCAACACGCCGCCGAGATACCACTGCTGGCGCGACAACCCGTCGATCGACCGGTAGGCGCCCTCGGCCGAACTGTCCAGCACGGCGTAGAGGTAGATGCCGCTGATGGCCAGCAGCCAGAACAGCATGAACCCCAGCGCGCCGAGCTGGCGCAGCGGGTTCAAGCGGGAACCGCACACCCGGTCCAGCCGGCGTTCGAGCCACGCGAAGGCGGCCAGTGCGTGCATGCGGAGGGTGCGCAGCAGCGGCATGCCGACCCTAGCCCGGTGTTCCGTCCAAGGCCCGCATCGCGCGTTCGGCCTTGCGCTGCCGGCGCCGACGGTTGCGCCATTCGTCCAGGAAGAACCAGGCCATGGCGAGTGCGAAGGTGAGGCCGCCGGCGATCTCGATGAACAGTGCGTAGTCGTAGCGGTAGGTTCCCGTCTCCGGGTCGTAGACCGTGCACAGGATGCGCACCCGCTCGATCAGGTCGGCCAGCTGCATGCTCTCGGGCATGGGGGCATCGCGCAGCATCAGCCGCAACGGTTCGCCGAGCTGGTCGCGGGTCAGCCGTTCGCCATAGACCTGGGTCGCGATCCGGCCCTTGGCATCGAGCACCGATACCGTCAGCATGTGGTCGAAGCCCGCCGGCGTCGCCACGTAGCGGAATCCGAAATCGGCGGTCAACGCGTCCACCGTGGCCGGCGGCGGGCTCAGGAATTTCCAGTTCGGCCTGTCCACGCGCATCTGCGCGGCGAAGGCGCGCATCGCCGCGGGCGAGTCGAACGGCTGGTTGAAGCCGATGCTGACGACATTGAAAGAGCCTTCGCCGAACACTTCGGCGAGCTGGTCGACAGCCTCCGACAGCGACTTGGTCGTGGTCGGGCAGACCTGGAAACAACCGGTATAGATGAAGCTCACGAGCAGCGGCTTGCCGGCGAAGTCACCCAGCCGGACCGGTTTGCCGCGCGTGTCGAGCAGCTGGTGCCGGCTCATGTCCCGGCCGATGGCGGCCTGGCTGTCGCGCAGCGCGCTCGTCGGGTCAAGCGCGGTGGCGGCCGCACCCGAGCCCTGCGCGGCCACCGCGGTGGCGAGCAGGGTCAGGGCCAGTGCCATGGCAACCCGCAGACATGTCATCTCAAAAGGCCATCCGCCGTGGCGGCGGCGAGCACCAGGCTCAGTTGTACCAGCGATGCGAAGAACGCGCCCATGGCGGTCTTGCGCCCGGGTGCGCGCTTGAGCTGCCAGGCCTTGTGCACGAAATGGCCGCCGCCGATGGCCGCCCCGAGCAGGTAGATCGGGCCGGCGCCGAAGAACGCCGGCAGCAGCGAGGCCAGCGCCAGCGCCACCGTGCTGTGGAACACGATCTGTGCGGCGCGTTCGGCGCCCACGACGACGGGCAGCATGGGCACGCCCGCGGCCGCGTAGTCGGCCTGGTTGGCGATGGCCAGGCTCCAGAAGTGCGGCGGTGTCCACAGGAACAGCACCAGTGCCAGCAGCAGCGGGAGCGCGCCGATGTCGGGGTTGACCGCGGCCGCGCCCGCCAGCACCGAAAAGCTGCCGGCCAGGCCACCGACCACGATGTTGAGCCAGCTGCGCCGCTTGAGCCACAGGGTGTAGACGACGCCGTAGGTGAACGCCCCCAGGAAGGTGTACAGCGCCGCGGCGGCGTTGAGGCCGACCCAGGCGCCGGCCACGGCAACCGCCAGCAACAGCGCGATCACCAGCAGCCAGATCGGGGAGTGTTGCAGCGCTCCGGTGACGAAGGCACGGCCGCGGGTGCGTGCCATCAGGCGGTCGGTGTCGACCTCGACGTACTGGTTGAATGCGCCGGCGGCGGCCGACGCCGCCAGTACCGACAGTGCCAGCACGGCGATCTGCCAGGCTGCGGGCAATGCGCCCGGCGTGACGGCCATGCCCACCAGTGCGGTGACCATGATCATCGAGCCGATGCGCAGCTTGAACAGCCCGAGCACGGTGCGTGCGCGGCTGGCATGGGCCAGCCGGGCCGGATGGGTCGTGGTGCTTGTCATGGGGTTTTCTCCATCCTGGTTGCGGCGGCCGGGGCTGTCGTGGCGCTCCGGAACTGGTTCATTTCAACTCAGGCCCCAGACCTGCGACAGATATTTCCAGTTGATGAAGTAGTACAGGATGAAGGACACCAGGAACACCATGGCCAGCACGAAGGTGCCGGGTGCGGCGAAACCGGCCGAACCGTAGCTTTGCGCGACCACCGTCGGCGCACTGCGCGGAATCGGCGTGAAGGTGCTGCTGGCCTTGCCTTCGTCGAGCCGCTTGCCCCACAGCAGCGATCCGACCGTCACGTAGATGTAGATCGCGCCGCCGACGATGGCAGCAATGCCGCCGATGCCGACCAGGCCCATCATCAGGTAGGCCGCGCCAGGCCATTCATAGGCCAGCGCCGCGCCGTTGAAGGCCATGTCCCAGTGCCGCCGCGACACACCCAGCGTACCGGCGCCCATCATGACCAGGCAGAAGAAATACATCGACAGGCCGAACAGGTAGGGCTGCCACTGCGCCAGCTTGGGCGCGATCATCTCGCGCTTGAACAGCACCGGAATCAGGAAGTAGGTCAGCGCCATGAACGACAGCGTGGTGCCGACGACGACCGTTGCATGGAAGTGGCCGGGCACGTAGATCGTGTTGTGGATGATCATGTTGAGCTGCTCGGTGCCCATCATCACGCCCGAGATGCCGCCCAGGAAGCCGAAGCCGATGATCGAGATGAACACGCCGGAGAACACCGGGTTGCCCCAGGGCGCCTTGCGCAGCCATTCGAACAGGCCCTTGTTGAAGCCCTTGGCGCGTTGTGCCACCTCCATCGCGCCGGGAATGGTCAACCCGTGGATCATCGAGGCCAGCACCGCGAAATACATGAAGTAGCTGGTGTTGACGACCTTCCATGCGGTCGACACGCCCGGGTCGGCCAGCAGGTGGTGCGCGCTGGCCAGTTGCAGGAACAGGATGTACAGCAGGAAGGCGCCGCGGCTGACCCGTTCGCTCATCGGCTTGGCACCGAAGGCGATGGCCGCCACTGCATACCAGATCGAGATGTGCGCGGCGACGTTGATCTGCTGCGACGAGTGGCCGAAGGCCCACCAGATGGTGCGGTAGATCAGCGGGTCGACCTCTTTGACGATGCCCAGCGACATCAGGTAGGTCGGGATCAGGATGATGGCGCCCGACGTGATCGTGAACACCGCGATGATGCAGGCGGTGATGGCGCCGAAGGTCACCAGCGGCACCGAGCCCTGGTAGGTCTTGTCGCGCTTGGCCACCACCAGCGTGCCCAGGAACACGAAGCAGCCGATCAGCGCACCGACCGCGAACAGGATCAGCCCGAGATAGAACGAAGGCTCGGCCATCATCGGCACGTACGACGTCATCATCACGCTGGAGCCGCCCTGGTAGACGGCCCAGTTGTTCATGACCGCGCCGACCACCATCAGCACGAATGCGGCCCAGGCCCACCGTGGGGTGGCCAGGCGGCAGCGCAGCAACGTCGACGAGCAGAAGTACAACACGGCGATCTCGAAGAAGATGATCCAGAAGATCAGCATGTCGATGCCGTGTGCCGTGAGCACCTGGTAGAAGGTGTCGGCCTCGAGCCAGTGGATGGCGGGCCAGCGCGTGAGCACGACGCCGATGGCCAGGATGCCGCCGATGAGCAGGAACACCACGGCCGCAACGGCATTGGCGAGCATCAGTTTCTCGGCCTGGGACTCGAACTGCAGGCCCGAGCGCGGGCAGGTGCGATAGGTTGTTGTCGACATGATCGGCTCCGCCTTACTTCACGTAGATGCGGCCGACCATCGAGTGGTGGTTGATACCGCAGTATTCGTTGCACACCACCGAGTAGGTGCCGGCCTGATTGGGCGTTATCGTCACCACGTGTTCGTAACCCGGCACGATCTGGATGTTGATGTTGGCCGGCTGCAGCGAGAAGCCGTGGTTGTAGTCCATCGACGTCAGATGCAGCCGGTAGGTCTTGTCCTTCTCCAGTTCGAGGATCGGCCAGAAACTCCACAAGCGCGCGATCATGTAGATGTCGCTGCCCGGCGGTGGAGCGACCACCGGCGTCTTCTCGGCAGTCTCGGTGCGAACGGTGTATTTGTCGACGAAGGCCTGGGCGCTGGCCGTGAACTTCTCGGGGTTGGTCTTGTAGGTTTCCGTCGACAGGTTCTGCTTGCCGTAGATGTGCCAGCCCACCATCATGCCGAACATGATCAGGCACCAGATCAGGGAAAGCAGGATCCAGGTTCCTTCGACCCGGTCCAGCGGATGTTTCCACCACAGTCGTTCGGCGGGGGGCAGTATGGCGCTCATGGTGTGGGCCTTTCTTGTCGTGGTTCGGAACCTACTTGGCCAGCGGCACGGTCAGGATGTCGATCACGCCCCACAGCGAATAGACCACCATCGGAATCATGACGCCCAGGAAAAGCAGCAGGAACGGGTTGTCGAGCAACTGCTGCATGAAGGGAACCTTCTCGTCGTCTGAATCGGTGTCGTGCATGTCGTCTCCTCGGGTGATGGATGGCGACCTGCGGCTACCGCGTCGTCACGGTCTGCCGCCTGTCGGTGCGAGCCATTCTGCGGTTGCGCTGCGGCAATTGACTTGAACCAAATTAAGAAAGAGAAATGTCACAGGCGCAGTAAGGGCAAGGCCGGTGCTGGCGCCGCTACCATCGGCCGGTTCGCATCAACCGGACCACAAGCGCATGGACCTGCTACAACACCGCCGAGCCCGATTGCGGCAGTTGGCACTCTGGTGCGCGGCGCTGGTGCTGGCCATCACCAGCCTGAGCGCCTTCATCCGGCTGTCCCAGTCGGGCCTGGGCTGCGCGCCCTGGCCCGGGTGTTTCGGCAGCGCGCTGCGCGCGGCGCAGCAGGGCACGACGCCGGCCGGCGACAGCGCGCCCGTGCAGATGGCACGGTTGGCGCACCGCGTGACCGCGACCGTGGCGCTGGCCGGGGTTTGCACGATGGTGGCGCTGTGCCTGCTGCCACGTCCGCGCATGTGGCGGGCCGGTCTGCTGGCGCTGGTGCTGGTGGCACTGGCGCTGGCACTGGCCGTACTCGGCGCCTGGACCCGTGGTGCGCGGGTGCCCGCGGTGGCGATCGGCAACCTGCTGGGCGGCATGGCGATGTTTGCGCTGTGCTGGCGGCTGGCCGCGCCGATCGGCCGCCCGGCCGCAGGCCCGGGCAGGGCGGTCCGTGTGATGGCGGGCGTGGCATCGCTCGTGTTGATGGGGCAGATCGCCTTGGGCGCCTTGACCAGCGCGTCTTTTGCTGGGCAGAGTTGCCTGGGCATGCTCGAATGCCTGCGCGCGGCGGATGCGGCGCATTGGCCCTGGGCGATGCTCGACCCGTGGCGCGAACCGGCATGGAACGCCGACAGCCTGCCGGTCAACGCCGGTGCGGCCGTGACGCAACTGGTACACCGCGTCGGCGCGGTCGTGATGGTGTTGCTGCTGGCTCCGCTGGCGGCACTGGCCCTGCGTGACGGGCGCCGGCGCGAGGCCTGGGCCGTGCTCCTGTTGCTGGCACTGCAACTGGCGCTGGGCGCATGGATGGTGGGCACGGGCCTGGCGCTGCCGCTGGCGCTGGCACACAACCTGATGGCGCTGCTGCTGCTGGCAACGCTCGTGCGCATGATTTGATTTTCATCAATTGCTCGAAGAGGTGGCCCGTCACAATTCCAGATGTAACAAGATGACGGGAGATCCGCATGGAAGATCGCGTGTTCGACGTGCCGAGGTACCTCTCGGTATTGCCGTTGTTCAACGACCTCAGTCCGCAGGAGTTGCGGCATGTGGCCGACGGCTCCACGTTGCGCCGCCTTTCGCGTGGCGATCTGGTGTTTCGCGTCGGCGAACCGTGCAATGAGTTCCATGTCGTCGTCACCGGGCAGGTCAAGCTGTTCGTGCTGTCGCCGTCGGGGCAGGAGAAGGTGGTGGAACTGATCAGCGACGGGCAGAGTTTTGCCGAGGCGATCATGTTCACGGACCGGCCCTATTTCCTCAGTGCCCAGGCCTTGGCGGACTCGTTGATGCTGGTCGTGTCCAAGCGGGCCGTCATCGACGAGATCGCTCGCGACCACCGTTTCGCGTTGCGCATGCTCGGCGGCCTGTCGCGCAGGTTGCACGGACTGGTGCACGACGTGGAGGCCTATGCATTGCATTCCGGTCTGCAGCGCGTGATCGGCTACCTGTTGCGCGACCAGGATGTCGACGAGTGCGAGGCCGGCGCGATGCGCACCGTGTCGCTGCCGGTGAGCAAGGCCACTATCGCGTCCCGGCTGTCGCTGACGCCGGAATATTTTTCGCGCGTGCTGCATGAGCTCGAGAGCCAGGGCCTGATCGAAATCGACCGGCGCAACATCCGCATTCCCGATTCGCGCAGGTTGTCGAATTACCAGCTGGCGGTGGCCTGACAGCGCCCCGCCGTTTTCAATCCGGCTGCCGCAGCATTGGCTGACCTGGAGCAAGGCGGCATGCAGCGGGGTGCTGCAGAATCTGCCGCTCCGAATCCGATCGGACTGTCCGGGGCGCGCATGGTGCGCCGTCCCGATGCCGGTTCCGAGCACTGTCCTTGCGCCGATGTTGTCCTTCCTGCCTCCGGTGTTGCGCGGCGCCATCGCAACGATGCTGCTGATCGCCAACACCGTGTTCTGGTGCTGCCTGTTGCTGCTGATGGCGCCGATCAAGCTGCTGTTTCCCTGGCCGGGCGTGCGCCGGCATGTCGACCCGCTGCTCAACCGCATGGCCCGTGGCTGGGTGAGCTGCAATGGCGGATGGATGCGGCTGACACAGGGCACGCGCTGGGATGTCGGCGGCGTCGCACAACTCGATGACCAGGACTGGTACCTGGTCAACTGCAACCACCAGTCCTGGGTCGATGTGCTGGTGTTGCAACGGGTGCTGAACCGCCGCGTACCGCTGCTCAAGTTCTTCCTCAAGCGCCAGCTGATCTATGTGCCGTTGATCGGCCTTGCCTGGTGGGCGCTGGATTTCCCCTTTCTGCGACGCCAGACCAAGGGTGACCTGCGCCGCAACCCGAACCAGCGACTGGCAGACCGCGAGGCGACACTGCGCGCCTGCCAGCGGTTTGCCCGGCTGCCCACGAGCGTGGTCAGTTTCGCCGAGGGCACCCGCTTCACGCCGGCCAAGCACCAGGGCTCGCCGTATCGCCATCTGCTCAAGCCCAAGGCGGGCGCGTTGGCGCTGACGCTCGGTGCCATGGGGACGCAGTTCCATTCCATGCTGGATGCGACCATCGTCTATCCGGCTGGCGCTCCGGATTTGTGGTCCTTCCTCTGTGGCCGCGTCCCGCGCATCATCGTGCGCGTGCGCCAGGTGCCGATTCCGCCGCAGTTCAGCCACGGCGACTATGCGCAGGACCGGGGTTTCCGGCGCGCCTTCCATCAGTGGCTGGAGACGATCTGGGAATTCAAGGATCAGCAGATCGGCGCGTTGCTCGAACATGACCGAAGTGCAGCGCCCGCATGACACCCGGGTTGTGCGTCGTCGGACGAGCGGTTCGGCAAATGCGCCGGCTGTTGATGAAGATCACGGAGTCCTGGCGCCAGCATGGCTAAGCTTCATGCCGTGTCCTCGCAAGCCTCTTCCACCGGATCTTCCCCGTTCGACCTGGTCTGTCCGGCCGGCAGCCTGCCTGCCCTCACGGCCGCCGTCGACAACGGTGCCGACTGTGTCTACCTCGGCCTGCGCGATGCGACCAATGCGCGCAATTTCGCGGGCCTGAATTTCGACGAGGCGGCGATCCGCTCCGGCATTGCCTACGCGCATGCGCGTGCGTGCAAGGTGTTCATGGCGCTCAACACCTATCCGCAGGCTGCCGATCCGGCGCCCTGGCGCAAGGCCATGGACCAGGCCGTCACGCTGGGGGTGGACGCGGTCATCCTGGCCGATCCGGGACTGATGGGTTACGCCGTGCGGACCCATCCGCAATTGCGCCTGCATCTGTCGGTGCAGGGCTCGGCCACCAACCATGACGCGATCAACTTCTACCACGAGCAGTTCGGCATCGCGCGCGCGGTGTTGCCGCGCGTGTTGTCGCTGGCCCAGGTGGCGCAGGTGATCGAGAAGACACCGGTCGAGATCGAGGTGTTCGGTTTCGGCAGCCTGTGCGTCATGGTCGAGGGCCGTTGTGCGTTGTCGTCCTACGTGACCGGGGAGTCACCCAACACCCATGGCGTGTGTTCGCCACCCAAGGCGGTGCGTTGGGAGGAAACCCCCCGGGGTCTGGAGTCGCGCCTCGGCGGCGTGTTGATCGACCGCTACCAGACGGGCGAAAACGCCGGTTATCCGACCCTGTGCAAGGGCCGCTTCGACGTCGGCGCAGACACCAACTACTACGCGATCGAGGAGCCGACCAGCCTGAACACGCTCGAACTGCTGCCGCAGCTGCACAAGATGGGTGTGTGCGCCATCAAGATCGAAGGCCGTCAGCGCAGCCCTGCCTACGTGGCCCAGGTGACGCGGGTCTGGCGCGACGCGATCGACCACTGCCTGGCCAATCCGCACCGCTATGCGCCCCGTCCCGCCTGGATGGCGCAGCTCGACCAGGTCGCCGAGGGCCAGCAGCACACGCTCGGCGCCTACCACCGGCCCTGGAAATGAGGCCCTGCACGCCATGAAGATCGCACTCGGCCCGCCGCTGTACTACTGGCCGCGCGAAACCGTCTTGCAGTATTACGAGGCGATCGCCGATACGGCGGTCGATGTGGTCTATCTCGGCGAAACCGTGTGTTCGCGCCGCCACGAACTGCGCCTGGCCGACTGGCTGGAGCTCGCGGCGCGGCTGCGTGCCGCCGGCAAGGAGGTCGTGTTGTCGACGCTGGTGCTGCTCGAATCGGGCGCCGAGGTCGGCACCATGCACCGGGTCACGACCAATGGCGCATACCCGGTCGAGGCGAACGACATGGGTGCGGTGCGCCAGCTGGCCGGCAAGCTGCCCTTTGTCGCCGGCCCGCACCTGAACCTGTACAACCTGCCGTCCCTGCAATGGATGGCGTCGCTGGGTGCGTCGCGCTGGGTGGTGCCGCTGGAGATGCGGCGCAGCGACCTGGCCGTGCTGCAGCAGGGCCGGCCGCAGGGTTTGCAGACCGAGGTGTTTGCCTATGGCCGCATGCCGCTGGCCTTCTCGGCGCGCTGCTTCACGGCGCGTCACCGCAACCTGCCCAAGGACGACTGCCGCTTCGGTTGCATCGACCATCCGGACGGCCTGACGCTCAGGACGCGCGAGCAGCAACCGTTCCTGGTGCTCAACGGCATACAGACCCAGTCGGCCAAGGTCTGCTGCCTGGTGCAGGCGTTGGACGACATGCGCGCACTCGGCGTCGACGTCGTGCGCCTGAGCCCGCAGGCGCAGCACATGCCCGAGGTCATCGCCATCTTCGATGCGGTGCGTCGCGGACAACTGGACGGTGACGCCGCGCAGGCCCGGCTGTTGCCGCTGATGCCGGAGCAGCCGTGCAACGGTTATTGGCACGGCCGACCCGGCCTGGATCAGGTCGCCACGGAACAGTCGCTGGTGCAGGAGGTGGCCCTTGGTGCACGGTGAACGCTTCAACGGCATCAGCCACCTGGTCGGCGCCTCGCTGGCCCTGGTCGGGGCGACCTGGCTGGTCGTGCAGGCGTCGTTGGCGGGCGATCCGTGGCGCATCGTGTCGTTCAGCATCTATGGCGGCGCGCTGGTGCTGCTGTATGTGCTCTCCACCCTGTACCACAGTCTGCGCGGCCGGGCCAAGGACGTGTTGCGCAAGCTCGACCATTGTTCGATCTACCTGCTGATCGCGGGCAGCTACACGCCGTTCCTGCTGGTGAGCCTGCGCGGCAACTGGGGCTGGACACTGTTCGGCGTCGTCTGGGGCCTGGCGCTGGTGGGCATCGTCCAGGAGGTCTGGCTGGCGCGCGGCGCGCGCATCGCCTCGCTGGTGATCTACCTGATGATGGGCTGGCTGGCGCTGCTGGTGGTGTCGCCACTGTGGCAGGCCCTGGGGCCGTTCGGATTCGCCGGTCTGCTGGCCGGCGGCGCCTGTTATACCGGCGGTGTCGTCTTCTATGTCAACGACGAACGCTGGCAGCATGGCCACGGCATCTGGCACCTGTTCGTGCTCGCCGGCAGCATCTGCCATTTCCTGACCGTGCTGCTGTCTTTGGCCTGAACCCGGGTTGCCACCATGAAACCGTCCCCATCCTTGTTGTTGCCCGGACCCGTCGGCGCATTGCTGGCACGGCTGCCGGCCTATCCAGGCTCGGTGCTGCTCGCGGGCCTGCTCAACCGCCTGCTGCTGCCCCGGCTGCCAGCGGATGTGCCGGAACTGCTGGCGAACCGGACGCTGCGCATCGACGTGTCCGACGCGCGCCTGCGCTTCGACTTCAGCTGCGTGAACCGCCGGTTCGTCGCGGTTGCTGCGGCCGGCACCAGCGACCTGACCATCCGTGCCAGCGCGCACGATTTCCTGCGCCTGGCCCAGCGCCAGGAGGACCCGGACACCCTGTTCTTCGCCCGGCGCCTGTCGATGCAGGGTGACACCGAACTCGGACTGATCGTGAAGAACACCCTGGACGCACTGGAGACGCCGGTGTTCGACCTGCGCCAATGGACGCCGCAAGCGGTGCTGGCGCGGTTCGCGCCTGCACCCGCTCGCGGCGCGGGTCCGCGCCACACGGGGAGCCGGTGATGCCGCACGGTCCGGACCGGCCTGCGCTGGTGTACTCGTGCTCGGGCTGCTCCAGCGCCGCGCAGCTGGCCAACCATGTCGCGCTGCAGCTCGATCGCCAGGGACTGGCCGAGATGTCCTGCATTGCCGGCGTCGGTGGCGATGTGCCGTCGCTGGTCCGGCTTGCGCGCTCGGGGCGCGCCATCATCGCGCTCGACGGCTGCCCGCTGGCCTGCGTGCGCAATACGTTGGCGCGGCATGCGGTGGTGCCGACACGCCACTACCAGCTGCAGCAGCACGGCGTGAAGAAGCGGCTGCACGAGGACTTCGACCCTGCCCAGGCCGCCAGCGTGCTGATGCAGGTTGCCGCCGATCTGCGCAGCACGCAGCTGCAGCCAGCGTCGACGGCGCAGCAATAAATGCGCGCGCCAGCGGCTGCTTCGGTGCCGGCGCAACGCCCACCCGTCCCGGCCTGATCGTGTACCGCGACCTGCGCGAGTTCCTGGACCAACTGGAGCAGGATGGCGAGCTGCGCCGCATCGCCACACCGGTGTCGCCGCATCTGGAGATGACTGCTCTGTGCGACCGGGTGCTGCGCAAGGCAGGCCCGGCGCTGCTGTTCGAACAGCCGAGCGGGCACGGCATGCCGGTGCTGGGCAATCTGTTCGGCACGCCCGCGCGGGTCATGCGGGCCATGGGCCTGCGCGAAGCCGGCGGCCTGCGCGCCTTGGGCGAGATGCTCGCTGCACTCAAGGAGCCGCAGGCACCCGGCGGCTTCAAGGACATGGTGGGTATGGGCGGGATGCTCAAGACGCTGTGGCAGATGGCGCCGCGCGCAGTGCGCAGCGCGCCGTGCCAGCAGCAGGTCTGGGAGGGGCCGGATGTCGACCTTGCACGGTTGCCGGTGCAGCACTGCTGGCCGCTGGACGTGGCGCCGTTGCTCACCTGGGGGCTGGTGATCACGCGCGGCCCGCGCCAGCGGCGGCAGAACCTGGGCATCTACCGCCAGCAGGTGTTGTCGCGCAACGAACTGGTCATGCGCTGGTTGCCCCACCGTGGCGGCGCGCTCGACTTCCGCGACCACTGCGCGGCGCATCCCGGCCAGCCGTTTCCGTTGGCGGTGGCCATCGGTGCCGATCCGGCGACCATGCTGGGTGCGGTCACACCCGTGCCCGACAGCCTGTCGGAGTACCAGTTCGCCGGCCTGTTGCGCGGCACGCGCACCGAGGTGGTGCAGGCGCTGGGCAGCACGCTGCAGGTACCTG
The DNA here is from genome assembly GCA_024236015.1 of Rhodoferax sp. GTDB lineage: Bacteria > Pseudomonadota > Gammaproteobacteria > Burkholderiales > Burkholderiaceae_C > CAISIP01. The sequence goes on along the minus strand of JACKLK010000013.1, from coordinate 87,438 downwards.
CCCACGCCGAGATCGTGCTCGAGGGCCATATCGGGCCCGACGCATCCCACGCCAGCGGCTACCGGCACGCGCTGGAAGGCCCGTTCGGCGACCATACCGGTTATTACAACGAGCAGGCCGAGTTCCCGGTGTTCACGGTCGATCGCATCACGATGCGCGAACAACCGATCTTCCACTCCACCTATACCGGCAAGCCGCCCGACGAACCGGCGGTGCTGGGCGCGGTGCTCAACACCTTGTTCATTCCGCTGCTGCAGCGGCAGTTCCCCGAGGTCACCGACTTCCATCTGCCGGCCGAGGGCTGCAGCTACCGCATGGCGGTGGTGCAGATCCGCAAGGCCTATCCGGGCCATGCACGGCGCATCATGATGGGTGTGTGGAGCCATCTGCGCCAGTTCATGTACACCAAGTTCATCATCGTCGTCGACGAGGATGTGGACATCCGGGATTGGCGCGAGGTGGTGTGGGCATTGACGACGCGCTCCGACCCGGCGCGCGACACGCTGCTGGTGGAGCACACGCCGATCGACTACCTCGATTTCGCGTCCCCGGTCAGTGGTCTGGGCAGCAAGATGGGGCTGGACGCCACCAACAAGTGGCCGGGCGAGACGGCGCGTGAGTGGGGCCGTGCGATCACGATGGACCAGGCCGTGGCGGCCCGGGTCGACAAGATGTTCCAGGCGCTGGCGTTGTAGGCCGGGACGTCGCTGCCACGCCGGAACGCCTGCCTGCGCGGTCCGGCCGGCCCGAAGCCGGCGCTCAACGCGGCACGAAAAAGGTCGACGGCTCGGAGCTGCTGCGCAGGTCGCCGTCACGGGTGATCATGAACCGGATCGGATTGGCATGCCCGCGAAGCGCCTCGGCCTGTTCCTGGGCCAGCGTCAGCCGCACCGGCATGGATGCAATGCCGATGGCCGGCACCTCGAGTTGCGCCGGCGTCGCCAGTTGCAGGCCGGGCAGGCCGGAGACCTGCACGCTGAACCGCTGCGCCTGCTCGGTGCTGTTGCGGATCTGCAGCCGGTAGACGTTCTCGATCCGGCCCTTGCCGGTCTCGCGCGCCAGCGCGCCGCGGTCGCGGATGATGTCGACGCCGAAACCGGAACGCATCGACAGGCTGATGACAAAGGCCAGGCTGGCCGCCAGCAGCAGGCTGCCGTAGATCAGCACGCGTGGGCGCCACACGCGCGCGAGCATCTGCCGGGGCGACCAGGATTGCGCGATGGCATTGCCCGACGAGTAGCGGATCAGTCCAGGCGCATAACCCATCTTGCCCATCACGTCGTCGCACACGTCGATGCAGGCGGCGCAGGCGATGCATTCGTTCTGCAGCCCGTTGCGGATATCGATGCCGGTCGGGCACACCTGCACACACAGGGTGCAGTCGATGCAGTCGCCCAGGCCCATGGAGCGCGGATCGGCCTTGCGCGGCCGCGAACCGCGCGACTCGCCACGCTGCGTGTCGTAGGCGATGACGAGCGAGTCCATGTCGATCAGCGCACTCTGGAAACGCGCATACGGGCACATGTACTTGCACACCTGCTCGCGCAGGTAGCCGGCATTGCCGTAGGTGGCAAGGCCGTAGAACAGGACCCAGAACCATTCCCAGGGCGAGAACGACAGCGACGCGGCCTGCACCGCCAGCGTCTGGATGGGCGTGAAGTAACCGACGAAACTGAAACCGGTGAACAGGCCCACCGACAGCCAGGCGAACTGCTTGCCGCCCTTGCGCAGCAGCTTCTCCATGCCCCAGGGTGCGGCGTCCAGCCGCATGCGCGCGCTGCGATCGCCTTCGATGCGCCGCTCGATCCACAGGAAGATCTCGGTGTAGACGGTCTGCGGGCAGGCATAACCACACCACAGGCGACCGGCCACGGCTGTGAAGAAGAAGAGCGCCAGCGCGCTGATGACCAGCAGGGCTGCCAGGTAGATGAAGTCCTGTGGATGCAGCACCAGGCCGAACACGAAGAAGCGGCGCTCGGACAGGTCGAACAACACCGCCTGTCGTCCGTTCCACTGCAGCCAGGGCAGGCCGTAGAAGACAGCCTGCGTCAGTGCCACCATGATCCAGCGCCAGTTGGCAAACCAGCCGTGGACCGCGCGCGGATAGATCCTGACCTGCTTTTCGTAGGCCGAGAACAGGCCGTCCGCCCCGTCCTGCGCCTGCTGGATGGGGATCACGCGTGGGGCGGCGCCCTTGCTCACGGGGCGGGCGGATCAGTCCTGTCCGGTCACGACGAAGTCGATGACGATCGCCCCGGGTTCGCGCTGACGGTAGGTGATGTCTACCGCATTGCCGTAACGTGCCTGCAGCTGGTCGAGCAGCGGGAGCGGGTCGTGGTCGTTGACGAAACGCATGGTCTCGCCGGGTCGCAACGCGTCCAGGGCACCGAAGATCGCGGCGTGGCGGAATCGCTTGGCGACGCCGCGTGCGTCGAACGGGTAGATGGCCTCGGGCGAGAGGTGCAGATGGGGTTGTGCCATGGTGGACTGCGGTGGGAGTGGAGGGAATCCGCTCGCATCCGGGCACCGGCCACCCTCGCATCGCGATGTCGGCGCCCGGTTTAAGATGCAAACGTCATGAATGTTAAAGCCATGGCAGGTGCTTGACCAGCAATGGCCGTGGTGCCAAAGGGATATTGGGCGCCCGAATCCCTCAGCGCCGGCCGCTAGTGCGAAGTGCCTTCGCTGCGCGAGATCTTGTTCCAGACGTTGTATTTGCCGACCGGCTTGCGCATCGGCAGGCGGCGCACTTCCTTGAAGGTCCTGGCGTCGTAGACGATCAATGCGCCGTCCATCTCCCACAGGCTGGCCAGTGCATGGCGGCCGTCGCGCGTGAACTCGATATGGGCCAGCGTCTTGCCGGGTTCACGCACCTGGGCCACCGGCTCCAGTGTCCGCTTGTCGATGATGGTCAGCGTGTCCTTGGCCTGGGGGCTCATCATCGAGTCGGTCCACGCGAACGGTGTGTTCTCGTGGCTGCGCATGAAGAAGCCGGGGCCGGGCGTGGGGATGGTCCTGACCAGGCTCCAGTCCTTCATGTCGATGACGGTGATCGAGCCGTCCGTCAGGTTCGGACTGGCCAGCACCGTGCTGCCGTTCCACGCGAAGGTGATGCCCGAGCCCAGGTGGGGCATGCCCTTGATCGGCAGAGCGGCAATGCTGCGGCGCACGTCCAGGTTGACGACCTGCCCGCTGGGCGTGCCATCGGCCTTGGGGCGTGTCGCGCCCAGCGCATGCGCATAGGCCTGGTCGAAGAAGAAGTCGTCCAGCGGCTCGGCCAGCCGGGTGCGCTTGATGCCGAGAAAGCCGGGCTTGGCGACGCCTTCGCGCATGCGGTAGTCGTGCACCAGCCCGTCGTAGATGTCCGGTGCCTGGGGGTCGTAGGAGATCTCCCACAATTCGGGGATGTCCTTCATCGCGACGATGAAGCTGTTGCGCGGGGCGGCGTCGTAGACGGCCGACACGCGTGACGTGGTCTTGCCGTCGGCATCCGCGCCAGCGTAGATGCGTCGCAGCTGCAGGTCGGCGTCGAACAGCACCACCGTGTGGGGGAGGTAGTTGGCCGCCATCACCCACTTCCCGTCGCCGCTCACGGCGACATTGCGCATGTTCAGGCCGGCCCGCACCTCGGCCACCACGGTCAGGTTCCACAGGTCGTATTTGGTGATCCAGCCGTCGCGCGAGCCGAAGAAGACGAAACGGCCGTCGGGCGTGAATTTCGGCCCGCCGTGCAACGCGAACCGTGACGGGAAGCGGTGGATGGGCTCGAAGCGGTCGCCGTCGACCAGCGAGACATGGTGGTCGCCCGCCTCCACGACGAGAAACAGGTTCATCGGGTCGGCCGACCAGACTGGCTTGTTCGGGAGATCCCTGGCGCGCGGATTCTCCTCGCGCGAGGCCCGGATGTCGGCCTCCAGCCATTGCGGCGCCGGCACCACGGGCGTCGTGATCCACTGCGCCAGCGCGGCCAGCTGTTCCTTGCCCAGGGTGTCACCGAAACCCGGCATCTGGGTGGCGGGCCGGCCCTGGTTCAACACCTGCAGCATTTCGGCCTTGCGCAGCCGCGACAGGCTCTCGGGCAGCAGCGCCGGCCCCATGCCGCCGAGGCGCTGCGCGCCATGGCAGGCGGCGCAGTGCTCGCGGTACAGCGTGGCGCCGTCGGCCGGTGCCTGGGCCTGCAGCACGGGGGCGGCCAGCAGCAACACGCTCGCAACGGCGCGGCGCAGCCCGTTCCGTGTGCACAGGCTTAGCATGGCGTGATCACCAACCGTTTGCGCGTGCCGCCAGCCGCGGTGGGCACCGACACCGCCGGCATGTCCGCCAGGCCGATTTCGTCGTCGTCCAGGTAACAGCCCGGGTCTTCGGCCCAGGGGTCGCCGCTGACCTGCTGCGCGCGCACCCGGGTGTTGCCGCCGCAGATGGCGAGATGGGCGCAGGCACCGCAGCGGCCGGTGACGGGCCGGGGCTGGCGCTTGAGCCCGGCCATCAGCGGGTCCGACGTATCGGGCCAGATCTGCGAGAACGGGCGCTTGCGCACGTCGCCCAGGTCATGGTGCCACCACATGGTGTCGGGATGCACATGGCCGAGGTTGTCGATGTTGGCCACGTGCAGGCCCGAGGCATTGCCACCCCAGGCGCGCAGCCGTGCCTGCAGCGCGCCGTGCCATTGCGGCAGGTGCTGCGCGACCCAGTGCAGCAGGTAGACGGCGTCGGCGTCGTTGTTGCCGGTGACGATTTCGAGCGCCTGGCCTTGCTGCGCCGCCTGCCAGGCGGTGTCGAACAGGAGGTCGAGCGCCTCGCGCGTGGCAGCGAAGCGCGCGTCGCGGGCGCGGTGGATGTTGCCGCGGCCGGCGTAGTTCAGGTGCGAGAAATAGAACTTGTCGACGTCCTCGTCGCGCTGCAGTTGCAGCAGTGCCGGCAACTCGCCCGCGTTCATGTCGGTCATCGTGTAGCGCAGGCCGACCTTGACCCCGCGTTCGCGCAGCAGGCGCACCGCGCCCAGCGAGGCATCGAACGCGCCCTGCTTGCGCCGGAAGCGGTCGTGGGTCTCGCGCATGCCGTCGATGCTGATGCCGACATAGTCGAATCCCTGCGCAGTGATCCGGTCGGCCATGGGCGCGTCGATCAGCGTGCCGTTGGTCGACAGGCCGACATAGAAACCCATGGCCTTGGCGCGCGCCGCGATGTCGAAGATGTCGGCGCGCAGCAGCGGTTCGCCGCCCGACAGGATCAGCACCGGCACCCGGAACGCCTTGAGGTCGTCCATCACCGTGAACACCTCGTCGCGCGAGAGTTCGCCCGGGTAGTCGTGGTCGGCCGACAAGGCATAACAATGCTTGCAGGTTAGGTTGCAGCGCCGGATCAGGTTCCAGATCACGACCGGCCCAGGGGGCTGGCCGCTGCGTGTGCGCGGATAGGTGCCCTCGCGCTGCGCCTGTGCGAGTTCGCGCATGGTTTGGGAGATTCGGAACATCGTGTGTCAGCCCTCGGATGTGCCGGGCAGCCGCAGGCCGGTCTTCTTCAAGATGCGGGTGCTGAAAAGGATCTCGTGGGCCCGGCACGCCTGTGCGAGCAGGCAATGGATCTGCAAGGCCTGGCGCTCGACTTCCGGCCGGTTGTGGCCGTGCACCATCGCGAACAGGTTGTACGGCCAGTCGGGCAGCGCGCGCGGGCGGCGGTAGCAATGGGAGACGAAGTCGAGCGCACCGATCTTTTCTCCGAACTCGTCGACCACGTCATCGTCGACGTCCCAGACCGTCATGCCATTGGCGGCATAACCCAGCCGGTAGTGGTTGGGCACCGCGCCGATGCGCCGTATCAGGCCTTCGTGCAGCATGCCCTGCAGCCGCGCGCGCACCTGCTTGGCGTCGACCCCGAGCTGCTGTGCCAGCGCGTCGTACGGACGCGGCACCAGTGGCAGACCCGCCTGCGTGGCGCGCATCAGTTCGCGGTCGAAGGCGCTGAGCATGGCGTCAGGTCGGCAGCCGGAGTTCGACGAAGAACTCCCTTTCCTTGGGGAACGCGTAGACGCGCAGACCGGTCTCGTGCGCGATGCGATCGCAGGCCGCCTGTGCTGCGTCGCTCGACGTGCAACCCAGCACGAACCACATGTTGAACGCGTGCTCGCGCCGGTAGTTGTGTGCGACCTCGTCGTGGGCGTTGACCAGCGCGGCCACGGCATCGAAACGTTCCTCGGGCACCTGCATCGCAGCGAGCACATACTGGCCGCCGGCACGCTCGATCTGGAACAGCGGCCCGAAACGTGTCAGCAGGCCGTCGTCGAGCATGCGCTGCAGCCGCGCGATCACGTCGTCCTCGTGCAGGCCGAGCTGGCAGCCGATCTCGCGGAAGGGGCGTTCCTGCAGCGGGAAGTCGCCATGCAGGCGCTGGATCAGCATGGCATCGATCGGGTCGATGCGGGGCAGGGCGCCCTTCGGTGGCACCGGGGGCATGGCCAAGGCGTTCATGCGGCAGCCTCCGCACGCCGCGTTCGGGCGCGCGCCGGATCGGGTCTTGCGGGTGCGGTGTTCACGGGCTTGTCGGCGTGAAATAACGACCGCCGGTCTGCTTGAAGCGGCGGCTGCTGAACAGCAGCTCGCGCGGCACGCCGGACAGGCCGGCTCCGTGCGCAGCGGCCTCCACCGCGGCGCGTACCGCGGCGCGTTCCCGGCCATGGACCATGCAGTACAGCGTGTAGGGCCAGCCCGGCGCAGGGCTGCGCCGGTAACACAGGTTCACGCCGGGCTGGGCGGCCAGCCGGGCACCTGCCGCATCGACCGCGTCCGCCGGCAGATCGAATACCGTCATCGCATTGGCCGTCACGCCGAATTCATGGTGGCGCAGGATCACGCCCAGCCGCCGCACGGTACCTTGCGCGCACCACTGGCGCAGACAGGCGAGCACCGCGGGTTCGTCCATGCCCATCGCGGCGCCGAGTTCGGCGTAGGGCCGCGCGACCAGTTGCAGGCCGTCTTCGAGCCGGGCGGCCAGGGCGTGCAGATGGGGCGGCACCGGTGGCGCATCGTTGGCGGCCGCCCGATGCGGCGCGTGGGCGCCGAACAGGTCGAAGCCCAGGTCGATGCGGTAGGCACGGCGCATCGGCAGGCGCAGCACGTCCAGTGCGGTGGCCTGCTCGATCCGGGCGACGATGGACTGCAGCGCGCGCGCGTCCGGCGCGGTGGCGACGAACCACAGATTGAGCCGGTGCTCGCGCGCATAGTTGTGGTTCACACCGGCCTCGGCATTGACGAGGGCGGCCACCGATTCGAGCCGGTGCGGCGGCACCTGCATCGCGCACAACATGCCGTTGCCACCGGCCCCGACACCGAACACCGCGCCGACGCGGCTGACCTCGCCACGTGCGAGCGCCTGGCGCAAGGTGGCGCGCACCTGGGCTCCGCTCAGGCCGAACGGCAGGCCGAGCGCATCGAAGGGGCGCTCGACCAGCGGAAAGCCGTGTTGCCACGCGTTCAGCAGCCGGGGCACCGGTTCGGCGGGTGGCACGGATGCAGCGGCGTGCGAGGGGGTCATCAGAATCCCATCCGGGCTGCGCGGCTGGTGAAGAAGATGCCGCTCGGTGCCGGCATGTCCAGCCGTGCCAGTGTCGCGAAGCTGCGGGTGTCGATGACCGAGACGCGGTTGGCGTCGCGCGACGAGATCCAGACCGCGTCGCCGCGGGGCGTGAACTCCAGGTGCAATACCGCGGCGCCGGGCTCCAGCGTCTTGACGACGGTGTGCGTCGGTGTGTCGATGACCTGGACCCGGTGGTAGTCGGGCAGTGCGAAATTGACCCACACCTGGCGCCCGTCGGGCTGTGCCATCACGAACACCGGCTGGCCCGCCACGGGGATACGGGCGACTTCCCGCCAGGTCTGCGTGTCCACCACCAGTACCTCGTGGCGCCCGATGGCCGGCAGGTAGGCGTGGCGGCCAGCCACCGCCCAGCCGCGCAGATGCGGCATCTTGAACACCGGCAGGGTTTCCTGTCCGCGGCCATAGCCGCCCAGGATGCGGCGCACCTTCGGTTGCGCCTCCCACAGGTCGATCATGGCCAGGCCATCCTCGCCGAACAGGCCGGCGATGTAGTGGCGGCCGTCGGGCGTGACCAGCGCGTCGTAGGGTTGGCGACCGACGTCCGTGAATTTGGTCAGCACCGGCGCGCCGGACTGGCTCAGGTCGGCAATCCAGATCTGGTTGGCGTCGAACAGCGAGAAGATGAAGCGCTTGCCCGGCAGGTCGGCCAGTCCGACGACACGCGAAGTCTTGCCGGCCGCGCCGGGCGCGTCGTACCGGGCCGGAATGTCGGCGACCAGCTGCAGCGTGCGCGCATCGAACACCTTGACGCCGCCGGGCTGGTAGTTTTGCGCGGCGACCAGGCTGCCGTCCTGCGAGATTGCGCCGCCGATGCTGTTGCCCGCCTGCTGGATGCGTGCCTCGATGCGCTGCTGCAGCAGGTTGACGCGGGTCAGCGCGCCGTCGCGGCCGAACACGAACGCGGTCGCGCCGTCGCGTGCGTACACGAGCGAGGCATGCGACAGGTCGCCGAGCCCGGTGATCGTGCCCAATGCCGTCCGGGCGCTGGTGTCGACGACGGTCAGGCTGCCGTCGGCACGGCCCACGACCAGGCCGAGATCGCCTGTGCCCCGGGACAGCGCAGGTGGTGCCGGCGTACTGGCGCAGGCACCGAGCAGCGCCAGCAGCGTCGCGGCCAGCACGGTGCGAATGGCACACAGCAGCGGGGACGTCATCGGATGACCTTGGCTTCCTGCGGAAAACCGGCCAGCAACTGCTGCGCGATCCAGTGCGCGTCGGCGGTGCTGAGCAGGCTCTTCCAGCCGGGCATCGGGGTGCCGGGGCGCCCATGCACGATGCTGGCCACGACGGATTCGAACGGCATGTCGGCCAGGGCCTCGCGTGTCAGTGCCGGCCCCAGGCCGCCCGTCAGCTGCATGCCGTGGCAGGACCCGCAATCCTGGCGCACGATGCGGATCAGCACCTGCTGGCGTGCCGGGTCGGTGACAGACATGGATGCGGGCGCCTGCACTGGCTGGGAGTATGCCGGCGCAGCTGCCAGCAGTGCGCTGATCAACACGGCGCGCACGCCCCGCACGTCCGTCAGTGCTTGAGGATGAACTCGACCGCCGCCTTCAGATCGGCATCGCTGATCTTGTCGGGCGGATTCGGTGCCATCGGTACCGGGCCGTAGACACCGGAGCCGCCTTTGCGGACCTTGTCCATCAGGGTGGCCACGTCGCTCTTGCCCTTGTGTTTTTCGGCGATCTGCTTGTAGCTCGGGCCCACGACCTTCTTGTCCTTGTTGTGGCAGGCGGTGCATCCGGCCTTGACCATCGCGTCTTCCGGTCCTGCGGCCTGAACAGCCGGCGCGGTCCATGCCAGCGCGGCTGCGCAGGCCATTGCGGCGTAGATGTGTTGCTTCATGGTGATGGTTCTCCTTGCGGTTTCAGTAGACGTCGTGTTGCGTGTTGTAGACGTTGAACTTGCCGGTGGGCGTGATCAGCCGCGGATCCTTGATCACCGCCTTGAGCTTGAGCGTCTTGTCGTCGACGACGACGATGGCGCTCTGCTTGTCCTTGGCCGACCAGACCGAGAACCAGACCTCGTCACCGGCCTTGTTGAATTCCGGGTGCACGACGCGCATCGCGCCGCCGTCGCTGATGCCCGCCCACTCGGCGATCGGCAACACGACATAACCCTTGTCGAGGTTCTTGATGTCGAACACGATGACCGACTGCGAAATCTTCGCGTCCGGGTTCAGCGGGGTGTCGACATACAGGTTGGTCGATTTCGGATGGCTCTTGAGGAACAGGGATCCGCCGCCCTGGCCCTTGAGCTGCGCGACTTCCTTGAACGCATACTGCTTGTGCTTGACCGGGTCGGTCGCCAGCAGCGAGATGTTCTCGTCGCCGAGGTGGCCGGTGGCCCAGACCGGCCCGAACTTCGGGTGCGTGAAGTTCGCGCCGCGGCCCGGGTGCGGGATCTTGCCGACCTCGGTCAGCGCAGCGAGCTTGCCTTCCTTGGCGTCGATGACGGCGATCTTGTTGCTGTTGTTGGCAGCGACCATGAAGTAGCGCTTGGTCGAATCCCAGCCGCCGTCATGCAGGAACTGCGCCGAGCCGATCTCGGTGGTCTTGAGCGCGTTCAGGTCGGTGTAGTCGACCATCAGCGTCTTGCCGGTCTCCTTGACGTTGACCAGGAATTCGGGCTTGAAGTGCGAGGCGACGATGGACGCCACGCGCGGCTCCGGGTGGTACTCCTGCTTGCCGACGGTCATGCCGCGGGTGCTGACGACCTTGATCGGCTCGAGCGTGTCGCCGTTCATCAGCACGTATTGCGGCGGCCAGTAGGCGCCGGCGATGGCCAGCTTGTCGGTGTAGTCGCCGAGCTTGCCCTTGTACTTGCTGGTGTCGACCGACCGCGCCTCCAGGCCGATGCGCACCTCGGCCACGTTGGCCGGGGGGTCCATCCACAGGTCGATCATGTTGACCCGTCCGTCACGGCCGATCACGAACAGGTTGCGTCCGGAGGCCGACAGGCGCGAGATATGCACCGCGTAGCCGGTCTTGACGATGGAGATGATCTTCTTGCTCGCGCCGTCGATCAGCGCCACTTCGCCGGTGTCGCGCAAGGTGGTCGAGAAGATGTTGCTGATGTCGTAGCTGTTCATCTTCTTCGTCGGCCGCTGCGCCGGCGGGACGATGACCTTCCAGGTCGCCTTGATCTGCTCCATGCCGAATTCGGGCGGTTGTGGCGGGTCGTGCTGGATGTAGCGCGCCATCAGGTCCACTTCCTTCTCGGTCATCTCGCCCGAGGTCTGCCAGTTCGGCATGCCGGCCGGTGATCCATAGGCGATGAAGATCTTCAGATAGTCCGTGCCCTTGGCCACCGTCAGGTCGGGTGTCAGCGGCTTGCCGGTGGCGCCCTTGCGCAACACACCGTGGCAACCGGCGCAGCGCTGGAAATAGATGGTCTGGGCGTTGTCGAATTCCGCCTTCGTCATCGGCGGCGCCTTGGGATTGATGCTCTGAACCATCGGCTCGGTGCCCATGGACAGCGGCGCGGCCTGGTAGTTGAGCTCGGGCTTGCTGACGCCCTTGTCCTGCGCCAGCGCGGCCAGGCTCAGCGCCGCGACGACGGCCGCCGCCAGGCGGGCCAGTGGGAGTGTCTTCATGTCGGCCTTTCTTCATGGTGCGGGTCGCATGCGACCCGGTGCAGCGGTATCTGTCGCTGCCGTGCGGCAGCCTTCGGTCCGGTGCAGGCTGCAGGGGCTGATCCGGACGCAGGCATGATCCTTCGCCTTTGCGCGGCCGTCCTTGAACCATGTCAAGGACGCATGCGGAGGTGCTTTTGACAATGCTCCGAACGCGTTGGCCTGTGCTGTGCAGGCACCAGGCGTCTGGCGCGCGCCAGCCGGAAAGGGCCCGATGACGAGCTTCGATGAAACCCGCTACTTCTCGCCGCTGGCCCCCGGTGCCAGTGCCTTGCCGCCCAAGGTGTCGCTGGTCGGCGCCGGCCCGGGCGACCCGGACCTGCTGACCGTCAAGGCCTTGCGTCTGTTGCAGCAGGCACAGCTGGTGGTCTACGACAAGCTGGTTTCCCGCGAGGTGCTGGCGCTGGTGCCCGCGCAGGCAGACCGCATCTATGTCGGCAAGCAGAGCGGTCTGCATACCTTGCGCCAGGAGGAGATCATTGCGCTGCTGGTGCGCCTGGCGCGCAGCGGCCGATCGGTGGTGCGGCTCAAGGGCGGTGACCCCTACGTGTTCGGGCGCGGCGGCGAGGAGGCGCAGGCATTGGCGGCAGCCGGCATCGCCTTCGAGGTGGTGCCCGGCATCACCTCGGCACAGGGCATGGCGGCGGCAACCGGCATTCCGCTGACGCACCGCGACCATGCGACCCAGGTCACGCTGGTCACCGGCCACCTGCGTGACGAGGCCGGCGAACGGGGTTTGGAGCTCGACTGGTCCTGTCTGGCGCGGCCGCACCAGACGCTGGTGGTCTACATGGGTGTGGCCACGCTACCGCATGTCTGCGCGCAGCTCGAACGCCATGGCCTGGCCGCAGACACGCCGGCGGCCGTGGTGGAGAACGCGACGCTGCCGACGCAGCGCACCGTGACAGGAACGCTCAGGACCTTGCCGACGCTGGCACGTGCGCACGCGATCCGGGCGCCTGCGCTGATCGTGATCGGCGGGGTCGTGGCGCTGCATGCGGAGCTGGCAGCGCAGATGCTTCGCTGAGCCAGGTCAACGCCGCCCCCTGACCACCGCGGCAACCGTGTTGGCGATGAACGCCACCAATGCCACGGCTCCGAACAGGGCGCCCCAGCGCAGCAGGCCGAAATGCCCCAGCGCGTCGCCGGACAGGCGCACCACCAGTGCGCCATGCAGCAGCAACAGCGGGAGGTAGAAGACCGGGTGGTACGGCACGGCCACGCGCAGCACGGCCGGAAAGATGATCGGTGCGTGGCCGAACACCATCGAGAACACGAAACCCATGCCCAGCGCATGCATCAGCGCATCGTACGACGCGCTGCCGGGGACCAGGGTCCCGGCGCCCAGCAACACCAGGGCGCCGACCACCAGCCATGCGTATCCCGTGAGCAGGCAGACCGCGATGAAGCGTGTCAGGCCGCGCTGGAGCACCGTCTTGCGCGCGATGTCATGGCGCAACAACCAGGCGGCCAGCGCGAGCAGGCCCAGCGCGAAAACCCGCGGGCCCCCGCTCTGTGCGATGCCGACCAGGCCGGCGCCGATCAGCATCAGCACCACGATGAAGGTCCAGCGAGCGTTGCGCGAGGGCTGCAGAAAACGCGACAGCTCCAAGCGCTCGCCGGCGATCGTCAGGATCAGGAAGGCCAGCCACCAGGGCGCGACGATGGCCGCGCCGGCGCCGCCGGCCCAGAGCAGGTTGCCGACACCCCAGCTGACCGCGCCCAGCGCGATCGTCACCGTGAACAGCGCGCGTTGGCGTCGCACGATGTCGAGCGAGGCGGCCAGCAGCACGGCGCTGGCCGCCAGGTAGAGCCAGGCCGAGAGGTCCGGCCTGCCGTGCACCGCGGCAGCGGTTCCCAGCCCCGCGAACAAGGGGCCGCCGTAGGCCCACAGGCGCGCCATCGCCACCGCGCGTTCGAGCGCGATCACGACGCCGAAGAAGCCGCTGACCATCAATACGCCGTGCAGTCCGGCGCTGGACGCGGCGATGTCGGGCATCGGCCAGCCCAGCCGTGCGAGGCCGGCACCTACACCGGTGAACAGTGCGACGAAGCCCAGCAGCAGCAGCGGCAGGCGTGCCGGTGGTGGCAGGTTCCGCGCTGCATGCGCACGGCGTGCAACGGCTGCCTCGGGTGTTGCGGCCGGCGGGCCCGCGGCCCGGTCGCCGCCTGGTTTGCCACAGTGCTGCGCCCTCGAGTGCTCGGCCATGGCTCAGAACGAGGTCCAGCCGAAGAACTCGCGCGCAATGCCGCTCATCCTGTCGGGCGTCCAGGGCGGGTCCCAGACCAGATGGATCTCCACCGCAGTGTCCGGCGGCGCGGCCGCGGTCACGGCCGCACGGGCCTGGTCGACGATCATGTCGGCCATCGGGCATGCGGCGGTCGTCATCGTCAGGTCGATCTCGACCTTGCCCGGCCCGACATCGATTGCATAGACCAGTCCGAGATCGACGATGTTCATTCCGGCCTCGGGGTCGTCGACGCCGCGCAAGGCCTCGCGCACCACCTCGTCGTCCCATGGCGTGGTCATGCCGGTGCCTCCAGCACGCGCACGAAGGGCAGCCGTTGCGTCGGCGTGAAGCCGTTGCGCTGGAAGAATGCCTGCATCGCCAGGTCGGTCCATGGCACTTCGGTCTCGACCTGGTCGACATGCAACGCGTCCAGGCTGGCGAAGAGCTCGCGCAGCAGTGCCCGGCCCACGCCCTGGCGTGCGTAGCCGGTGTCGACGCCCATCGTGTCGATGACCGCCACCGGCGCGGTGCGGCCGAAGTCGCCCAGGTCGGCGCGCGCCATCAGGTAGCCCACGATCGCGCCGTCCCGGCTGGCGCTCAGCGAAACCCGGATCGCGCCGTTGCCCATGGCCTCGTCGAGCCGGCCAGCGATGTACGTCGTGCGGTCGTGGCCGGTGATGCTGCGGTCGATGCGCACGATGGCGCGCAGGTCCTCGGGCCTCATCGCGCGGACCTCGGGACTGCTGCGGGCCTGGCGTTCGAAATCGTTCGCCTGCGGCAGGCCGAAATCGATTTCCCGGCCCGGGCCCTCGCCGGCCGACGCGACGATCTGCTCCTCGGCCTCGGGTTCGCTGGCGCGGCCGTCGACGGCGCAGCCCAGGATCAGGTCCGGCGCGAGCACGAAGCCCATCGCGTCGAGCCAGTGCACCATGGTGGTGTCGTTCCAGTGCGCGGCGGTGCGCAATTGCACGATGCCGTGGCGCCGGGCCCAGCCGGTCAACGCGTCGAACAGCATGCGGCCGGCACCGTGACCCCGTTCGCCAGGCCGGACACCCACCATCTCCAGGCGCAGGGCCGGGCGGCCCAGGCCGAATTCGCCATGCAACACCCGCGCCAGGATGGCTCCGACAAGGTCCTTGCCGTGGCAGACGGCGAACTGCGCGTGCAAGTCGGGTTCGCGCAGGGCGGCAGCCAGTCGGCGTTGCACATAGGCACTGCGCGAACGGCCTTCGATGGCGGCGTCGATCGCCACCACGGCGTCCAGATCCGAGGCTGCCAGAGGACGCGTGGCCAGCACTGCCGTGGCGATGGTGGTGTTCATGCGCGGGCTCCCGGTGCGGGGTGGCTGGGTGGGCAAGTCCTCGCCGCGGCTGGCATGGCGCGCCTGCGGCTGGTGCGGGACAAGGATCGGATGGGGTTGTGCATGACCATGGCAACTCCGTTTCGGGCCGGTTGCAGGACGCGATCGACGGCGGGACGTCAGTCGCAGGCGTAGGCGAAAGCCAGCTCGCGATCGGACTGCTCGTCCAGCAGGTCGTCGAGCATCGGCAACAGCGCCATGGTCTCCTTCTGGATATGGGCGACCTGGCGTTCGATCATCTCCTGCGCATGGAGCCTGAGCTTACCCCATTGCGCGGCGTCCAGCGGGCCGGCGGCGGCCGCACGCGCCAGCGGCAGCAATTCGGTGGCGACCTCGCGCAGGGTCTCGTGCTCGTCGACCAGCAGATCGGCCATCTCGCCATCGCCGGCGTCGCGCATCAGCGGGAACAGGGATTCCTCCTCGAACCGGAAATGGCGCTCGATGTCGTGTTCCATGGCGCGCGCGAACTGCGCCATCAGCGGGCCGAGTTCGGCGTCGCCGGTCTTGGCACGGGCCAGGCTGTGCTCCAGCTTGCCCAGCAGTTCGAGGTAGTTGCGGTGTTCTTCGTCGAGCGCGCGGCCGACCTGGCGATTGAATGACATGGCCCTGCCTAAATATGGTATTAAAGTACCAGAATACGTGTTTGACGCCGGCGGGGTTTGATATTTGTCAATCTCCGGTTTCCTCGGGGCCGCCGGATCGCAAGCCCGTGGCAGTCGATCGCCTACGAGGGCTGGCCATGCCGCATCGGTGCCGGCGGCCGGGGGGTGGCCGTGCCCTGGCGCAACCGCCGCACCAGCGCTGCGAAGAACACGCCGAAGGCCGCGGCACCGGCCGCGCCAAGGCCGGCCGCCACCAGCGTGACCCAGCGGTTGCCGCTGGTGATGGCGATGGCGAGCAGCAGCAAGGCGGCGCAGTGGCAGGCGCAGTGCAGCCGCAATGCGCCCTCGTGCGTCAGCGCCGAGGGGGTGCGTGCGCGCCGGCCGCCGCCGTCATGCATGGCGGCCAGAAAGGGAGCGATGCGCTGCAACATGCCCAGCAGGAAGCTCAGTTGCCAGACCCCCACCAGACACAACCCGAACCACAGACCGGCCCGGGGTGGCGGCCGGCCCGATGCCACGAGCCACGCCACTGCCAGGCTGCCGAGCAGCCCGCACCAGCCCAGGCGCACCAACATCCCGGAAGCACCGGCCAGCGGGCGCATGCCCTGGCGGATCGCCTGCGCCATCAGCCACAGGTGCAGCCCGACCGCCGCTGTTGCGGCCAGCAGGCCGGCGGGCAGCAGCCAGGCGCGCGCAAGGCCGAGCGTCGCCAGCGCGGCCAGCACCAGGGCGAGCACGAGCAAGGCCAGCGACACACGCTGGTGGCGCTCCTCGGGCGTGTCGGACAACACGAACATCGGCACCAGCACATAGGACAGGCCGAGCGTCAACATGCCGATGAAGCCATACGGCGCCATCACCCGGTGCAGCGCCAGCACCGTGCCGCGTGGCGGCGCCGGCCACCCGAGCCAGACCGCAACCAGCGCCAGTGCCGCCGCCAGCATGAGCAGCAGCGCCGCCAGTGCGGCCCAGCCATGGCCGACCACACCGGGCATGCCGCGTGCGCCCCGCAGGTTGCGGCCGGTGACCCAGGCCCACGCCAGCAACGCCACGGTGGTGGCAAGCGCGCCGGCGCCGACCAGCGGGGCGCGCGCCAGTCCCATGCCCAATGCCAACAGCGCCACGCCGGGCGTGTACAGCCACCAGATCGCCGTCAACAGCGGCCAACCGGTGACGGCCTGGCGCGATGCGACCGGCAGCAGTTGTGCGCCGGCGCCGAGCACCGACATGCCGAGCACGCCCAGCGTGATCAGGTGCAGGCTCGCCAGCGGCCAGCCCAGGCCGCCGCCGAACTCCGTCCATTGCGCCGCGCCCGCGGCCAGCGCCAGCCACGCAAGCAGGTGGTAGACCACGGCCGCTCCGAAATAGCGCAAGGGAATGTGCGCCGGCAGCAGCCGCCCCTTCGCCCCGCCGATGAAGGCCCCGGCCGGCGTGCGGGCCTGGCGCGGTGGGGGGGCCCGGGATGCGACCGACGGGCCCGGACGCGCCGTGGTCGGTTCCGGTGCGGCCGACACGGTCACGGCACGCGGCTCAGGCGCAGCCGCACCTCGCCCGGTTCACCGTCCAGCATGTCCGCCTGCCAGCCGATCTGCGCCAGCTCCGGGTACAGCATCTTCGGGTCGCGGTCATGGTGCACGACCACGACGCCGGACGGACCCACCGACCGCACCAGCTGCAATATTCTCACCAGCGGCTGGGGCGGGGGCAGGCCGCGTACGTCGATATGCCAGTCAGTTCCGTCCTGCCATGGCTGCATCGGTGGTGCCTCCCGGTCGACCCTGTGCGTGCCGGGCCGCTACCGCGTCATTGCCGGGGATGGCGCGGCGCCGTGCGCGAGCGCCTGTACCAGGCGCTGCGCCAGCGTGCTGGCCACCTGGCGCCGGTAGTTCGATTCGGTGATGGTGCTGCGCATCGGGCTGACCTGTTTCTGCACCGCCTTGCCGATGGCGCCGAGCATGGTGTCGTCCACCGGCTGGCCGAGCAGGCCGTCCAGCCCGGCCACGCGCACCGGGCGCGATGCGATGCCGCTGATGGCGATGGCCAGTTGTTCCAGCACGCCGTCGGAACAGGCCAGCGCGACCGCGACACCGGCCAGCGGGAAGTCCATCGCGTCGCGCACCCGGGCCTTGCGGTAGCCCGTGGCCAGGCCGGGCGGCGCAGCGGGCACGCGGACCCGCGCCAACACCTCGTCGGCGGCCAGTGTCAGGTGCGCGGCCCCGTCGTCTCGGTACAAGCCGTCCAGCGGCAACCAGCGCGTGCCGCGCGCCGACATCAGCTCGGCTTCGGCCCGCAGCACCAGCAGCACCGGTGCCAGGTCGCCGCTGAACGCCGCATGGCAACGCGCGCCGTGCGGCGCGACATGGCAGGTGTCGCCGTCGCGCTTGAGGCAGTAGCCGTTCGCGGCACGCCACCAGGCGCTCTGGTTGTAGAAGATGCAGCGCGTGTCCTGGCACAGGTTGCCGCCCAGCGTGGCGGCACTGCGGTGGCCGGGGCCGGCGGCCGCGCGTGCGGCTTCGGACAGCGTCGGCAACACCTGCGTGATCGCCGTGTCGCTGGCGATGCGGGCCAGTGTGAGCCCGGCGCCGAGCAGCCAACCGCCCTCGGGCGCCGCGGCGAAGTCCGCCATGTCCTGCACCGCCGACAGGTCGACCAGCGCCGCCGGATGCTCCAGGCCGCGGCGCAGATTCGGCAGCAGGTCGGTGCCACCGGCGATCAGCCGCGCCTGCGCCGTTGCGGCCAGCACGGTGCAGGCCTCGGCGAGGCTGGCCGGGCGGTGGACGGTAGTCGGGGGCAGCGCGTGCATGGTCAGGCCTCCTGGCGGGCCGCGCGACGCGCCTGCCGCTGGCGTTCGCGCCGGCGTTCGAGCAGCGCATCGAACAGCCGGTCCGGCGTGACCGGCAAGGCGCGCACGCGCAGACCCACGGCGTCGGCGATCGCGTTCGCCATGGCCGGTGGAAAACTGTGCAGGCCGCCTTCGCTGCCTTCCTTGGCGCCGAACGGCCCCAGCGGGTCCATGCTCTCGACCAGCCTGACCGCGATCGGCGGCGATTCGGTGATGCCCGGGATGCGGTAGTCGATCAGGTTGCTGCACACCGGCAGTCCCTGGTGGTACCGCGTCTCCTCCGACAAGGCCTGGCCCATGCCCATCCAGACCGCACCCTGCACCTGGCCCTCGACCGCCAGCGGATTCAAGGCACGGCCGCAGTCGTGCGCGACCCAGACCTGCACCACGCGCACCGCGCCGGTGTCCTCGTCGACCGCGACCTCGACCACCTGGGCCGCATAACTGAAGCCTGCGGTGGAGCCGACGGCGGCGCCGCGGAACGTGCCGCCCTGGGTCTCGGGCGGTGTGGACCAGCTGCCCTTGACGGTCAGCGTGCCCGCGTCGGCCAGCGCGGCTTGCACGCATTGGGCGAAATCGAGCCGCCGGCCGGTCCCGCTCACGCCGCAGGATTCGCCTTCCCATTCGATCTGCGCCGCATCCACCCCGAGCCGGCTGGCTGCGGCGGTGACCAGCAACTCGCGCAACGCCTGCGCCGCACGCAGCGCCGCGTTGCCGACCATGAACGAGACGCGGGACGAATACGAGCCGTTGTCCTTGGGCGTCAACGCACTGTCGGTGGCGATGACGCGGATGCGCGCCATCGGCAGCAGCAGCACCTCGGCCACGACCTGGGTCAGCAGCGTGGTCGACCCCTGGCCGATGTCGGCCGCTCCGGTCAGGATGGTGATGCCGCCGTCGAAGTCGAGCTTGAGGTTGACCACGGCATGCGGTTCGCCGCTCCAGTGCACCGGCTTGGCCGAACCGGATACGTAGTGCGAACACGCCATGCCCAGGCCGTGGCCGGGGGGCAGCTTGCCACGCCGGGTGTGCCATCCGGACGCCTGTTCGACCGCGTCCAGGCATTGCGGCAGCCCGCAGGAGTTGACCTGCAGGTCGTTGAGCGTGCGGTATGGCACCTCGATCCGGTTGGCCCGGCGCAAGGCGAACGGGTCGATGCCGAGTTGCCCCGCCATCTCGTCGAGCAGCGACTCGACCGCGAAACGCACATTCACCGCACCATGGCCGCGCATGGCGCCGCACGGCGGCAGGTTGGTGTAGACCCGGTAGCCGCGGTAACGCACGGCGCCGATCCGGTACAGCGCGTGCAGCAGCGCGCCGGCGTACAGGATGGTCACCAGTCCGTAACCGGCATAGGCGCCGCCGCGCTGCACCACGTGCGCATCCAGTGCGGTGATGGTTCCGTCGCGTCTGAGCCCGATACGCAGCCGGGTCGTCGTGTCGGGCCGGCCGCGGTGGGTCAGGAACACCTCTTCGCGCGTCAACTCCAGTTTCACCGTGCCGCCGGCCGCGCGTGCCAGCGCCGCGGCAATCATCTCGAAGTTGAGCGGCTCGACCCGATGCCCGAAACCGCCGCCGACGAACGGCTTGACCACACGGATCTGCGCGCTGTCCATGCCCAGCGTCTGCGCCAGCATCAGGTGCAGGTAATACGGTACCTGGGTCACCGAATGCATCGTCAACCGTTCGCGTTCGGGTTCCCACTGTGCGACGCTGGCGTTGAGTTCGATCTGGCCATGGGCGATCTCCGCGCAGTGGTACTCACGCTCCATCACCAGGTCGGCGGCCTGGAACCCGGCCTCGACGTCGCCGAAATCCTGCTCGACCTGCCGTTCCAGGTTGCCGGGCTTGTTGTCGTGCAGCAGCGGTGCGCCGTCGGCACGCGCGTCGGCGGCGCTGAACAACGCCGGCAGGGGCTCGATATCGACGACCACGGCGGCCAGTGCGGCCCGCGCGCCGGCTTCGTCGACCGCCGCCACCGCGAACAGCGGCTCGCCACGGTAACGCACCTTGTCCCGGGCCAGCGGCCATTCGTTCTGCGCGATCGGAATCACGCCATACGGTGCGGCGAAGTCCGCGCCGGTGATGACGGCGGCGACCCCGGGCAAGGCCCGTGCGCGGCGGGTGTCGATGGACCGGATGATGCCGTGGGCGACCGTGCTGCGGCCGATCAGCCCGACCAGCGCGCCGGGGAAGGGCAGGTCGGCGGTGTAGCGCGCGCGGCCGGTCACCTTCTCGATGCCGTCGACCAGCGGTGTACGCTGGCCGATGGAGTGGGTGGGTGGTGCGGCCGACCGGCGCAGGGCGGCGGAGTCGTTTCTCATGGCGCGTCCCCGGATGCCGCCTGCACGGACTCGATGATCTTGACGTAGCCGGTGCACCGGCACAGGTTGCCCGCCAGTGCCGCGCGGATCTGGTCGGTGTCCGGATGCGGTTCGCGGCGCAGCAGCGCCTCGGACGCCATCACCATGCCCGGCGTGCAGAAGCCGCATTGCGTGCCCAGTTTCTCGTGGAACGCCTGTTGCAGCCGGCCCATGCGGCCGCCCCGGGCCAGTGCCTCGATGGTCTCGATGGCGCGGTCCTGCACGCTGACGGCCAGCGTGATGCAGGCCAGTCGCGGCGCGCCGTCCACCAGCACGGTGCAGGCACCACACTCGCCGCCATCGCAGCCTTGTTTGGTGCCGCTCAGGCCCAGCCTGTCGCGCAGCACCTCGAGCAGCAACGCGTTGTCGGGCGCCGCGACGGTGTGCTGGCGGCCGTTGACCTGCAGCGCGAGCAGCCGCACGGGCGCGGGTGCGGAGTTGGCGTTGTCCAATGTGGTCACGGCGAATCCTTCGGCCGCAGGTCGCGCAGCCGCACCGCCTTGCCCTGCGAGCGGGCGATGCTGCCGGTGGCCTGGACCTCGACTTCGGTCGTGATGCCGATCAGCGACTTGATGTGGTGGGTCGCGTCGCGCGCCAGCTGCGGGTGGCGCCCCGGGTCGACGCCGGGCTGGGCCTCGACCTGGACGCGCAGATGGTCCAGCGTGCCGCGGCGCTCGACCACCAGCAGGTAGTGCGGCGCCAGGTCGGGCAGGCCGACGAGCACGGCTTCGACCTGGGACGGGTAGACGTTGACGCCGCGGATGATCAGCATGTCGTCGTTGCGCCCGGTGATGCGCAGGATGCGTACATGGGTGCGGCCGCAGTCGCACGGGGCCGTCGTCAGCCGGGTGATGTCGCGGGTGCGGTAACGCAGCATCGGCAGCGCCTGCTTGGTCAGTGTGGTGATGACCAGTTCGCCAGCCTCGCCCTCGGGCAGGACCCGCCCGGACTCGGGATCGATGACTTCGAACAGGAAGTGATCCTCCCAGCCGTGCAGGCCGCTCTGGCAGACGCATTCGCAGGCGACGCCGGGCCCCATGATCTCGGACAGGCCGTACACATCCACCGCCCTGAGCCCGAGCCGCCGCTCGATCTCGCGGCGCATGCCGTCGGTCCACGGCTCGGCGCCGAACAGGCCGACGCGCAGCGCGCTGCCGCGCAGATCCACGCCCTGGTGCTCGGCCACCTCGGCGATGGCCAGCGCATACGACGGCGTGGCGCACAACACCCGGGCCCGGAAGTCCATGATCAGCGCGACCTGGCGTTCGGTCGATCCGCCGGACATCGGCACCACCACGGCGCCCAGCCGCTCGGCACCGTAATGCGCGCCCAGCCCGCCGGTGAACAGGCCGTAGCCGTAGGCGTTGTGCAACACGTCGCCGCGGCGCGCACCGGCCGCGTGCAGCGAACGCGCCATCAGGCCGGCCCAGGTGTCGAGGTCGGTTGCGGTGTATCCGACCACCGTCGGTTTGCCGGTCGTGCCCGAGGATGCATGCAGCCGCGCCAGCTGCTCGACCGGCTGGGTGAACATGCCGAAGGGATAGTGGTCGCGCAGGTCGGACTTGACGGTGAACGGCAGCTGCGCGAGATCGTCCAGGCTGCGGATATCGTGCGGCGTGATGCCCCGTGCGTCGAAACGGGCACGGTGCAGCGGCACCGTGTCGTAGGCGCTGCGCACGGTGGCCTGCAGCCGCTCGAGCTGCAACTGCGCGAGCCGCTCCCGGGGCATGGTCTCGTGCTCCGGATCCAGGTAGCTGCGGGTTGGGGCGATGCCCATTTCGGTGTCGATCGATGCGCCCATGGGACCTCCTGTCAGGTTGTACGGCCACCTCCGGCGCGCGGCACGCCGCGCACCGGCAGCCGGGTCAGCGCGAAGCCCTGGTTGAAGGCGCCGCGCGTGATCAGCACGAACTTGAACCAGGCGCCGGTGGCGGCCACCAGCAGCCCTGCCGATGCCATCGACACGGTCGCCACGCCGGCCCCGGCGCTGCCGCTGGCCGCGATGGCGATCAGTGCCAGGGGCGTGACACTGCCGGCCCACCACAGCCAGCGCCCCGGCGGGTCCAGCGCGGCCAGTGCCCGTGGTGCGGCGCTGGCCGCGATGCCGCGGCGCCAACCCCGCCAGACCACGGCGCGCACCACGACCAGGCCGGCCAGCAGCGCGGCCAGCGGCGCACTGCCATGCGCCCAGCCGGCGAGCAACCAGAACAGCCCTGCACCCTCGGCCAGTGCGCACGACACGATCAGCATGGCCATGCGCGCATCGCGCCAGGCCGGTATGCCGCGTGCGGCCTGCAGGATGCGGCCCTGGCAATACGCAAAGGCCAGCGCCGCCAGGGCGGCCGGCGGCGCCAGCGCCGGGTAGCCGAGCGCCGCCGCCAAGCCGCAGCCCAGCAGCAGCGGCGCCACCAGGGCTTCGCGCGTCATCCATGAGGTGCGGGCATTGAAGAACACATGCAGCGCGCGCAGCGGACGGCCGATCTCCATCCAGACACACAGCAGGCCGGCGCCGACCAGGGCCATGCCGGCGAGCAGCAGCACCGCTGCCCATGGGCCCTGCGCGCCCGACAGCACGGTCACGGCGATCAGGCCGCTGCCGGCCCCGCCGCCGATGAAGTTGCCGGCGGCGCGCCAGTCCCAGCTCGCCTGCTGCCAGGGTGCGGGCCCGTAGGTCATGCCCCATCCTCCCGTGTCGTATCCCACAGATAGTGAAAGCCGGGACCGGTGCCCAGTTCCTCGTGCATGCGGAAGTGCTGGTTGTGCGCGAGCAGCTGCGACACGTTGCTGTTGGGATCGTCCTGGTCGCCGAAGGCCAATGCGTCGGCGATGCAGGCGTTGACGCACGCGGGCGTGGCCTCGGCATCCACCCCGGGGGTCAGGCCCTGTTCCAGCCCGGCGTCGATACGATCGACACAGAAGGTGCACTTGGTGGCCACGCCGAGCCGTGCATCGTCCTGGCGCACCGCCTCGCTGGTGATCGGATCGGCACCATAGGCGAAGGTCGCGCGTTCGGTCTTGTAGCGCGCCTGGTAGGGGCAGGCCACGGCGCAATACGCGCAGCCGATGCACAGGTCGTAGTCGATCGTGACGATGCCGTCCGCACGTTTGCGGGTCGCCGTGGTCGGGCAGACGTCCATGCAGGGCGGCTCGTCGCAATGCTGGCAGCCGACCGGGACGAACACACGCTGCACGTCCGGGTAGCTGCCGAACTCCATGTCGAGCACGCGCCGCCATTGCACGCCCGGCGGCGTCGCATTGGCATGGCGGCAGGCTGCGGTGCAGGTCTGGCAGCCGACGCAGCGGCGCAGGTCGGCGACCATTGCCCAGCGGGTCATGGCCGGCCTCCTGTCTGGACGGCGAACGGGAGGTGTGTGGGTTTCGTCATCTCGTGCCCTTGCGCAACGCCACGCGCACGATGTCGGCGCCTGAACCGGTGGCGTCGGTCTGCGCCATCGACATGCTGGCCAGCGTGTTCAGGCTCGGTACGCCGAAGTCCTTGGCCAGCGGCGTCTCCCAGTGGCCGAACTGGCCGATCATCAGCAGCGTGTCGGGGCGTATGCCCTGGCGCAGCACGGCGCGTCCGCGCACCGCGCGTTTGGGGGTCGCGATCTCGATCGCGTCACCGTCCGCGATGCCCAGGCGTTCGGCCGTCTGGCTGTTGACGATGACACCGCGGTGGCCGGCGATGTTGTCGGCCACCTCCTTGATCATCTGCATGCCGACGTTGCCGCCCCAGGCATATTGCATCGAGCGCGCCGTCAGCAGCCAGAACGGATAGTCGCTTTTCTTGGCACCGGCCTCGACCACGATGGCCTCCCAGAAGGCCGGGAAATCCTTCCATTTCGGCAGTGCCTGGTACTCGGCCAGCTGCGTGTCCCACCAGTGCATATCGTGTTCATGCAGCCGCCGGCCGAGTTCGGCGCCCACGCGCATCAGGCGCTCCTGGTAGGGCAACTCGAAACGCAGGCCGCGCTCGACCATGGTCGGCAGCAGGTACCAGCGCTTGCGCGGGTACGGCTTGGTGGCCAGGCCGTGTTCCTTCCACCAGTCGAGGCCGTGCGACTCGGCGCCGTCCGACAACTCGGCGCTGGCGGCGCGGCAGACCGCGTCCCAGATCGCGTCGCGGCTGTGCACCTGGTCCGGCGCCAGGCTGTGGTCGGCGTGTTCGCCGCGCAAGGGAACACCGGCCGCGCCCTTGTTGATCGCGGCGTTGTAACCGGCGGTCAAGCCGGTGCGTTCGGCCAGTTCGGTCGCGATGTCGGTGAAGTCGCGCGCCTGGCCGCGTGCTTCGACGGCGGGCTGGCGCAGCGCGAAACCTTCATGGTCCCAGAATTGCTCGACATATTTGGTCGTGCCGATGCGGATCAGCTGCAGGCTTTCCAGGTCGGTCGCATCGGGCAGCAAGATGTCGGCGAAATGGTTGGTTTCGTCGCGGCTGTAGGCAAAGGCCACGACGAACGGGAAACGCGCCATCTTCTCGCCCAGCGCGTCGGTATCCCAGAACGAGATCGCCGGGTTGGTGCGGTACAGGAACCAGACATCCGGGGGGCCGACGCGGGGCAGGCCCTTGGGCGTCTCGTCCATGAACATCCACGAGAAATGGGTCGGCCCCAGCGCCTGGCTCCACGGGCCGTCGGCCGCCAGCGGCACCATGGTGCGATACGCATTGCGGATATTGGGCGTCGGTGCCCATTTCGCCTTGTCGGTGGTGTTCAACGGGTAATGCATGAATCCGTCCGGCCCTGGCGTGACGCTGTCGTGGCGCTGCGACATCGGGCGGGTCAGGCGCACCGTCGTGCCGATGGTGCCGCCGGGCACCTCCAGCGCGCCGACCAGCGTGGCCAGCACGGTGCGCGCCCAGCAGCACTCGAAGCCGCCCCAGCCGTTGTTGACGGTCTTGCCCAGCGTCACCGCGACCGGGCGGTACGGCATGGTCTGGCCTTCGATGTCGATGGTCTGGCCGACGCAGGCATGGCCGACGTAGTCCAGCGCGATGCGCCGCATGGCCTCGGCCGGCACGTCGCAGATGGCCTGGGCCCATTCGGGCGCATACGGCAACATGTGCCCGACCAACCGGGTGAACGCGGTCTGGCCCTGCAGCAGGCCGTCGCCGACGACATCGCCGTCCGGGCCGATCTCGATCGCGTCGACCGCGTAGCTGCCCTCGAGCGCTTCCTCGATGTCGGGCGCATCATGCACACGCGCGCTGGCGCTGCGCAGGTCCCACACCAGCGGCTTGCGGCTGGCGCGCTCGCGCAGGTAATAACCGGCCGGCCCGACCAGGTAGGGCGAGGCGGTGCGCTGGCGCAGGAACGGCAGGTCCAGCCGGTCGCGCGCGACCTCGTGCAGCATCACATGGATCAGCGCATACAGGAAGGCCGGATCGGTCTTGGGCTTGATCGGCACCCACTGCGCCGAACAGGCACCGGTGACCGACAGATGCGGCTCGACCTGCACCCGCTGCATGCCGCGCACGCGGGCCTTGGAGTGGCGCCAGATGCCGACCACGCCGCCCGAGGCCTCGATGTTGGAGCCGCAGGAGATCAGGTAGTTGCACAGCGGCGTGTCGGGCGCGACGATGAAGGCGCGGTGCCAGAACTCACCGTACAGGTGTTCCGAGTGGTAACACTTGACGCCCTGGCCGGAGCCGAAACCCATGTCCACCGGACCCCAGGCCGACAGGAAGGCGGGGAAGGTTCCCATGTAGGACTGCGGCGTGCCGCCGCCGCCGAAACTGGCGGCCACCCGCGGATAACCGGACGCATCGCGCAGGCCTTCGCCGCGGATCCGGTTGAGCCGGTCCGCGATCAGACCGTAGGCTTCGTCCCACGAGATCGCGACAAAACCGGGGTCCTCGTCGCGGCCCTTGCGCGGGTTGCTGCGTTTCAGCGGTGTCAGCACCCGGTTCGGGTTGTAGGTCTTCTGCACCAGGCCGAAGGCCTTGACGCAGACCTTGCCGCCACCGGGATGGACCTCGGCCGCGCACAGGTTGGGCGCGATCTCGGTCGCCACACCGTCCTGCACCTTGACGTTGAGCAGGTCCGGCCCTGCGACGCACTGGTAGCAGTAGGTCGGCACCAGCCGGGTGGTCGCGGTCGAGGCCGTCACGCTCATCCCTCTTTCGCCTTCCGCGCCTTGGCGGCCAGGCGCTGGGCCGTCTTGGCGACATCGACGATGAAGCGCGCGTGTTGCCCGCGCACGATGGGTTCGACCGCGTCGCGACCGTCGACCTCGAACACGACGGCCCGGCCTTCGACAGCCTGGATGCGGACCGTCAGCGTGACCGGCATGCCCAGCAGCGTGGCGGCGATGTGGTCGATCGCGACCCGGGTGCCCACCGAGTCCTCGCCGGGGTCGAGGTGTTGCAGCAGCAGGTTGCGGCAGGCGACTTCGATGTCGCGCACCAGCATGGGCGTGGCATAGACGCGGGCCTGCTCGCCCATGAAGTCGATCGTCTGCTCGCGCGTGACGTCGAAGGTCACGCTGTGCTCGAGTCCGGGTGTCAGTGTGGTTTTCATGGTGGGGTTCCTGGGTTCACAGTCCGAGATAGGCTTGTTGCACCTGCGGGTCGTGCAGCAGCTCGGCCGCCGAACCTTCGAGTTCGATGCGGCCGGTCTCCATCACGTAGCCGCGGCTGGCCACGGTCAGCGCGGCGCGGGCGTTCTGGTCCACCAGCAAAATGGTGGTGCCGCGCCCTTGCAGTGCGGCGATGCGGGCGAAGATCTCGGCAACCAGCCGTGGCGCCAGTCCCATGCTCGGCTCGTCGAGCAGCAGCAGGCGCGGGTGTGCCATCAGCGCGCGCCCGATCGCCAGCATCTGCTGCTGTCCGCCGGAGAGGTTTCCGGCCAGTTCGCGGCGTTTCTGCGCCAGCGCCGGGAACAGCTCCAGCACCTCGGGCAGGCTGTCCTGCGAGCCGCGTGCGAAGGCGCCCAGCCGCAGGTTGTCCTCGACGCTCAGCGGCCCGAACACCTGGCGCCCCTCGGGCACCTGCACGATGCCCAGGCGCAGCCGCTCGCGCGCATTGAGCCGAGCCAGGTCCTGGCCGTCGAACCGGACCGTGCCGCCGCAGCTCGGCTGGACGCCGGACAAGGTGCGCAGCAACGTCGTCTTGCCCGCGCCGTTGGCGCCAACCAGGGCCACCAGTTCGCCGGCATCCACACGCAGGCTGACACCGGCCAGCGCCGGTATGCGGCCGTAGCGGCTTTGCAGGCGGTCGACTTCAAGCATGGGCCGACTCCGGTGCCGGCGCAGCCGCGTCGTCGGGTGTGCCCAGGTAGGCCTCGATCACCTGCGGGTTGGCGCTGACTTCCTGCGGCGTGCCTTCGGCCAGCTTGCGGCCGTGGTCGAGCACGAACACATGGTCCGACACCTCCATCACCAGGCGCATGTTGTGTTCGACCAGGATCACCGTCGTGCCGGCCTGCGCCAGCCGCTTGATCAGGCCGTCGATCTCGCGCGCCTCGGTCTGGTTCAGCCCGGCTGCCGGTTCGTCGAGCAGCAGCAGCCGGGGCTCGGCCGCCAGCGCGCGCGCGATCTCGAGCCGCTTGAGTGCGCCGTAGGGCATGCTGTCCGAGGCGGCGTCCTCGTAGGCGTCGAGCCCGACGCGCTGCAGCAGTTGCCGCGCGGTGGCGCGGCAGGCGGCCTCGGCCCGTTGCTGCGCCGGTGTGTGCAGCAGCGAGGCCAGCAGCGAGCAGGGTTGGCGCAGGTGGCGCCCGGTCATGACGTTCTCCAGCGCGCTCATGTTGAAGAACACCTGCAGGTTCTGGAACGTACGGCCGATGCCGGCATGGGCGAAGCGGAAAGTCGGTTGTCCGGCCAGCTCCCGGCCGTCGAGCCGGATGCTGCCGGTGTCGGGCGCGTAGACGCCGCTGAGCAGGTTGATCAGGCTGGTCTTGCCGGCGCCGTTGGGGCCGATGATGGAGTTCACCGCGCCTTCGCGGACCTGCAGGTCGAGCTGGGCGATCGCGTGTACGCCGCCGAAGGACTTGGACAGGTTCTCGATCGCCAGCAGCGTCATGGCGCTCTCCCGGGCGCGCTCCGGCGCCGCTGCCGCCACCATGACTGCAGGGTCGGCACCACGCCTTGCGGAAAGAACACCATGGTGGCGATCAGCACCGCGCCGAAGACCATCATTTCGTAGTCCTTGAGCACGGTCAGGAACTGCGGCAGGATGGTCAACGCGGCCGCGCCGACGACCGCGCCGAACACCGACGCCATGCCGCCGAACACGACCATGATCACCAGCTCGACCGAATGCATGAACGAGGACTTGGCCGGTGTCAGGAAGCCCGAATAATGCGCCGTCAGCGCACCCGCCACGGCGGCCAGCACGGCCGACAACACGAATACCTGAAGCTTGAAACGTTCGCTGGCAATGCCCAGTGTCTCGGCGGCCACCGGCGAGCCGTGCAGGGCGCGCAAGGCGCGTCCGTTGGCCGATTCGATCAGGTTCAGCGCCAGCCAGACCGTGAGCATCAGCACACCGGCTGCGATCCAGTACCACAGGCGCTCTCCCTGCACAGCCGCGCCGAACAGCACCAGCGGCGGCACCACCATGCCGTCCGGGCCGCCGGTCCAGCGGTCTTCCGTCGTCAGCACGATGGAGATGATGATGCCCAGGCCGAGCGTGGCCATGGCCAGCGTGTGCCCCTTGAGGCGCAGGGTCGGCCGGCCGACGATCCAGGCCAGCAGCCCGACGGCGGTGCAGGCCAGCGGCAACGACAGCCATGCCGGCACGCCGTAACGCGACGCGAGAATGGCGCTGCCATAGCCGCCCAACGCGAAGAAGCCGGCATGGCCCAGGCTGATCTGTCCGGCATAACCGATCAGCAGGTTCAGTCCGACGCAGACCGTGGCGTTGAGCGCCACCTGGATCGCGACGTCGTAGGCATAGTTGTTGGCCATCCACAGAGGGGCCGACGCCAGCACGAGCGCCAGCAGCAGGCTGCCGCCGACGCGCGGTGTCGCGATCCGGCTGCGCTTGCGCGCTGCGGCCTCAGACCCGATCACTGCGGCGCGCACCGAGCAGCCCTCCCGGCATCAGGAACAACACGGCCAGGATCACGACGAAGGCGATCGCGTCCTTGTAGGCCGACGAGATGAATCCGGCGCCCAGGCCTTCGAGCAGACCCAGCAGCAGACCGCCGAGCACGGCGCCGCCGAAGCTGCCCAGGCCGCCGAGCATGGCGGCGGCGAATCCCTTGAGACCGAGCATGACGCCGGTGTCGTAGGCGGTGAACGCGATCGGCGCGATCAGCACGCCGCCCAGGGCCCCGAGCGCCGCCGCCAGCCCGAAGCTGGCGAACAACACGCCACGGGTCGGAATGCCGACCAGCTGGGCCGCCACCCGGTTGTACGAGGTGGCCAGCATGGCCTTGCCCAGCAGCGTGCGCCCGTAGAAGGCGCTCAGCGCCACGACGGCGAGCGCCGCGCCGCCCATCACCCACAGGCTTTGCGGCAGCAGCGTGGCGCCGAGGAACTGCAGCGGCTGCTCGCTGGAGAACGCGGGCAGGCGGTGCACACCCTTGTCCCAGATCAGCTGGGCCAGCCCGCGCAGGAACAGCGACACGCCGATGGTGATGATGATCAGCGTCACCGTGTCGGCATCGCGCGCCGGTTCGATCGCGAGTTTCTCGACCAGCAGTGCCACCACCACCGCCACGACGATGGCCAAGGTGACGGCCAGTGCCAGCGGCAGCCCGGCGGCCAGCAGCGTGACCGCGCTCATGCCGCCGATCATGACGAATTCGCCCTGCGCGAAATTGATCGCGCCACTGGCGTTGTAGATGATCGAGAAGCCCAGTGCGACCAGCGCATAGATGGCGCCAGCGGTCAGGCCGCTGGCGATGAACTGGAGCCACGCGCCGCCCATGGTGCCACCCGTGTCAGGTCATGCCGCGCAGGTCACTTCACCAGGGTCCAGTCGCCGTTGCGCACCTCGAGCATGCGAAACGCGCTCAGGTCCAGGCCCATGTGGTCCTTGGCCGACATGTTGACGATGCCGCCGGTACCGATATAACCCTTGGTCGCTTCCAGCGCGTCGCGCACCTTGGCCTTGTCGGTCGATCCGGCCGCCTTGATGGCATTGACCGCCAGCATCAGGCCGTCGTAGGCATGCCCGCCAAAGGTGGAGATGTCGGACTTGAATTTCTCCTCGTAGGCCTTGCGGTAACCGACGACCACCGGTTTCTGCGGGTCGTCCGCGGCCAGCAGGTCGGCTACCAGCAAGGCGGCCGCGGGCAGGCGCACGCCTTCGGCCGCCGGGCCGGAGAGCTTGATGTATTCGCGCGATGCGACCCCGTGTGACTGGTACAGCGGCAGCGTCAGTCCGACCTGGCGGAAGTTGCGCGTGACGATGGCCGGGCCCTGGCCGAAACCGGCGTTCAGGACCGCCTGCGCGTTGCTGCCCTTGATCTTGGTCAGCTGCGTCGTCATGTCGGTGTCGTTTGCTCCGTAGGTCTCGTCAGCGACCACCTCGACACCGTAGCTGCCCACCACCTTCAGGCATTCGGCGCGCATCGACTTGTCGAAGCCGCCGGTCCCTGCGATCAAGGCCACCTTGGTCATGTTGCGTGCCTTCATGTCGGCGAAGATCTTCTCGCAGGCCATGCGGTCGGTATGGGGTGTCTTGAACACCCATTTCTTGACCGGCTCGACGATCACGACGGCGCCGGCCAGCGAGATGAACGGCATGCCGGCGGCTTCCACCATCGGCACCGCGGCCATCGTGGTCCCGGTGGTCGAGCCGCCGACGATGATGTCGACCTTGTCCTGTTCGAGCAGGCGCTTGGCGAAGGTACGCGCCTTCTCGGCATCGCCGGCGTCGTCGTAGGCCACCAGCTGCAGCTTGCGCCCGAGCACGCCGCCGGCGGCATTGAGCCGATCCACATAAAGCTCCAGCGTCTTGAGCTCAGGGTCGCCGAGGAATGCCGCGGGGCCGGTGGCCGACAGGAAGGCGCCGATGCGCACAGGTTCCTGTGCCAGGGCGGTGGTCGAGGAAAAACCGATGCTCAGGGTCAGGGCGGCTGCTGCGAGTCGGCCTGCCCAGCGCAGGTTGGAGCGGATGGGATGCATGGCTGTGTCTCCTACAAGGGTGCCGCGGTCGGCCGTGTCGGCTCGTCACGCCCCGGCGCGGCTAAAATTCCGGGAGCGCAAGTCATTCTGGTACTGGAATGCAGGTATTGACTTAATCTAGAACAGCTTTTTGACCAAAATCTCCTCATCTCCAAGCCGTGCGGCAACGCCGCGCAAGCGGGCCGCGGCGGCGAAGGCACCGCCCGATCCGGATGCGGTGCAGGTGCGGCCGGTGCGCCGGGCCGACCTGGACCGGGTCATCGCCATCGATGCCACCGTCACCGGCCAGGAAAAACGTCCGTACTGGCTGCGGGTGTACCGGCGCTACGGCGTGGCCAGTGCCGGCGAGCAGCGGCACTTCCTGGTGGCCTTGCGGGGCAAGGACGTGGTCGGGTTCCTGATCGGCGAGGTGCGCGACTGGGAGTTCGGCTCACCGCCGTGCGGCTGGGTATTCGCGATCGACGTGGCGCCCGAGGCGCGCCAGGCCGGGACCGGCAGTTTGTTGCTGGCGGCCTTGATCGCCGCCTTTCGCCGCGCCGGGGTGCGCAAGCTGCGTACGCTGCTGTCTCGCGACAACACGGTGATCCTGTCGTTCTTCCGCAGCCAGGGCATGATGGCCGGGCCGCTGATCCCGCTCGAGATGGACCTGGACCCGCCGGCAGCCGCGGCCCCGAAGGCAGCGCGATGAAGCTGCAGGTCAACACCATGCTGGCGCTGTACAGCGTGATCGAGTTCGCCGCCGATCCGCAGCGGCATGTGCCGGCCGTCGTGATCGCCGAGAAATACGGTGTCTCGCCGCACCATCTGGCCAAGGTGCTGGCCGAACTCGCGCGGGTCGGCATCGTGGAGTCGGTGCGTGGCGTCGGCGGTGGCTACCGGTTCGTGGCCAATGCGCGCCGGCTGACGCTGATGGACGTGATCGCGCTGTTCGAGGACTTCGGGCCCGGCAACCGGACGCGGCGCGACGGCGCGGACGCGACACCGGTCGATCAGGCACTGGACATGGTGCTGCACGAGATCGACGAGAACGCGCGCGCCACCTTCAGCTCGATCACGCTGGCGACGATGCTGCAGCTGGTCGCTCGGCAGCCACGCGACCCGAACGGACACGGCGCGACGGGTTCACGCGCCAGTTCGTGACCACGCGTGCACCCGGGACGCCCGGTCACGCCGCTGCGATGGCACTGCTGTCGATGCGCCGTGCCAGCCGGTCCCAGCTGTCGTCGACTTCGGCCTGCAGCAGCGCGATCGTGTCGGCATCGAGATGCCGATAACGCCGCTGCAGCGCCAGGTAGTCGGCCACCGGCCGACTGCGCTGCGTGTGGTTGAGCGTGTAGTGGCTGCCGTCCTCGACCTCGTACAGGGGGAACGCGCCGCACTCGACGGCGTAACGGGCTGCGCGCAGGCCGCCGTCGTCCGGCAGGCCCCAGCCGTCCAGGCAGGGCACCAGCAGCGTGATGATGCGCAGGCCCCGCATCGCCTTCGCCTTTTCCACCTTGCGCACCATGTCGTCCAGGTGGCCGATGCTGGCGGTCGCCGCATACGGCACGCGGTGCGCCGCCATGATCTCGGTCAGGTTCTTCTTGCGCGTGGCCTTGCCGGCCGGCGTGGAGCCGGTGCGCGCGTAGTGCGGCGTCGATGACGACTTCTGCGCGCCGGTGTTCATGTAGCCTTCGTTGTCGAGGCAGAAATACAGGATGTTCTCGTTGCGTTCGGCGGCCGACGACAGGCACTGGAAGCCGATGTCGTAGGTACCCCCGTCGCCGGCGAGCACGATGACCTGGGTCTCGTGGCGCCCTTGCGCGTCGAGCGCGCGGCGCAATCCGGAGGCGGCGGCGGCGCTCGACTCCAGCGTGGGCTGGTAGACCGGAATGCGCAGCGAACTGAACGGCTGCGGGCCGGCGATGATGGCCATGCACGAGGGCGGGATCACCGCCATCGCGTCCGGGCCGATCACGGCCAGCAGGTGGCGTACCGACAGCGCCTCGACACAACCCGGGCAGGCGGCATGGCCCGAGCACAACATGGGTTTGGCGGGGAGTGTGTGTTTATGCATGGGAAGTCCTCATCCATTCGGAGTGCACGGGGGGGTGCCGGGCCAGTGCGGTCTGCACCATGTGTGCGATCGCGTCCGGCGAGACGTTGACACCACCGACACCGGCGAGGAAGCCGTGGATGTGCGGTGCATGGGGCATCTGGTAGAGCGCGGCGCGCAGTTCCTGGAGCAGGATGCCGCCCTGGCCCGGGGAATGGTTGCGGTCCAGCACCACGACGTCGGGCACGCCTGCGAGCGCCGCGCGCAGCGCCGCCACCGGCAGCGGCCGCAGCAGGCGCAGCTTGAGCAGGCCGACGGCAAACCCTGCCTCGCGCATCGCGTCGACGGCTTCGCGTGCGGTGCCGCACATGCTGCCGATGGCCAGCACGACGACGCGCGCGCCGTCGCAGCGGTAGCGTTCGACCAGCCCGTAGCTGCGCCCGGTGCGTTCGCCCCAGAGGCGGTCTGCGTCCTGTGCCACGGCCAGCGCCTTGCCCATCGCCGCCTCGATGTCCTGCCGGTGGCGGCAGAACATGTCCTGGCTGACCACGTTGCCCCAGGACTCGCCCAGCGCCGTGTCGAGCCGGTGCGCCGGCGCGTAGGGCGGCAGGTAGTCGTCGACCAGTTGCTGCGCCGGCACGCACACCGGTTCGAGGGCGTGCGAGACGTAGAACGCATCCTGGTTCACCAGCACCGGCAGCTGTACCTGCTCGCCGATGCGAAAGGCCTGGATCACCGTGTCCAGCGATTCCTGCGCGCTTTCGCAGTAGAACTGGATCCATCCGGTGTCGCGCTGGGCCAGGCTGTCGGTCTGGTCCGGCCAGAATGCCCAGGGCGAGGCGACGGTGCGGTTCACGTTCACCATCACGATCGGCGCCCGGGCGCCACTGGCGTAGTGCAGCAACTCGTGCATCAGCAGCAGGCCTTGGGATGCGGTGGCGGTGAAGACCCGGGCACCGGCCAGCGATGCCGGAATACAGGCCGACAACACCGAATGCTCGGACTCCGGGGTCAGGATCTCGGCGTCGAACGAGCCTTCGGCCTGGAAGTCGGTGAGTTTTTCCAGGATCGGCGTCTGCGGCGTGATCGGGTACACCGGCACCACCTGCGGCCGCGCCAGCCGGGCGGCCCAAGCCGCGGCATGGTTGCCGGTCAGCAGCATCGCGGGGCCGGCGTCGGTGCGCCCGGTGGCGGTCGCTTCGGCAGGATGGGTCATCGCAGTTCCTCCTGCATGCGCATGGATCCGGTCGGGCATTCGGCCACGCAGATGCCGCAGCCCTTGCAGTAGTCGCCGAGCACGGCGTAGCCCCCGTCGGAGCGGACGATGGCCAGGTCAGGGCAATACTGCAGGCAGTTGTCGCAATGGGTGCAGTGGCCGCAGGAGAAGCAGCGTTCGGCCTCCTGCAGTGCCTGCGTGATCGACAGCGGCAACTGCACCTCGTCGCCACCGGCCAGGCGCTGCGCAGGCGCCAGCCGGTGTTCGGCCGCGCGGCTGGCCGTCGGGTGGTAGGTGGTTGCGATGCGATCGAGCGTCACGGTCGACGGCGCCGTCTCGGCCTCGTGCGCGTCGGTCGCAGCTCCGTCCGCTGCGGCGCCCGTGCCCGCAACCGGTCGCGCAGCATCGGGAGCCGGCTGCAGCCGGCGCGCGATGTCGGTAGCCGCGTGTTTGCCCATGCCGATCGCCTCGGTGACGAACCGCGCCATGCTGGAGACGTCGCCGCCGGCCCAGACGCCGGCGGTGCCGGTGGCCTGATGCGCGTCAGTCTGCAGCAAAGCACCGCTGCGCGCCACGCCGGCCGCCCATGTGTCGAGGTCGGGCTCCTGGCCCACGGCCGGAACGACGGCGTCCACCCGTACCGGGAACGCAGGCAGCGCCAGCGGGCTGAGCGCGAACTGGCCCCGCACCGGCCCGGGTTCGAGGTGCACCGGCTGGCACTCGAGCAGCACGGTGCCGTCGGCCTGCAGTTGCACCGCTGCGACCATGGCACTGTCGACCAGGGTGATGCCTTCCTCGCGGGCTTCGACCAGTTCCTCGTGCTGCGCCGGCATCCGGGCTTCGGCCTCCAGCGCGATGATGGTCACCGCATGGCCCGCGCGCCGTGCGCTGCGTGCGACGTCGAGCGCGGCGCTTCCGCCGCCGATGACGGCGACATGCCGTCCGAGCGCGGGCGCACGGCCGGCATTGGCCTGTTCCAGGTAACGCGCGCCGTCCATCAGCCAGGGTGCCTGCTCCGGCAACTGCGTCAGGCGGCGCGGCCGCTGGGCCCCGGGCGCCAGGTAGACCGCGTCGTGTTGCGCGCGCAACCGAGCCAGGTCCTCGGCGCTGGCGATGGCGTGGTCGGTGTGGACCTGCACGCCCATGGCGACGATGCGCGCGATCTCGCCGTCGAGCACGTCGCGCGCCAGCCGGTAGGGCGGGATGCCATGGCGCATCAATCCGCCCAGCGCGCTGCGGCGCTCGAACAGGTCGACCTGCAGGCCACGCCGGCGCAGCTGGTAGGCGGCGGAGAGCCCCGACGGGCCGCCGCCGACGATGGCCACACGGGCGCGCAACTCCTGGCGCGGCGGCTCGAAGGCCCAGCCGCGCTCGAGCGCGATGTCGCCCAGGGTGCGTTCGAGTTTGCAGATGGCCAGCGCGGCATCGTATCCGGCCCGGTTGCAGGCGGACTCGCAGGGATGGTGGCAGACCCGCCCGGCAATGGCCGGGAAAGGGTTGTGGCGGGTCAGCACGTCCCAGGCACCACGCCAGTCGCGGGCGCGGGCGCGGCCGATCCAGTCGGCGATCTCGCCGTTGACCGGACACGCCTGGTGGCACGGTGCCGGTGCGGCGATGTAGTGCGGCAACGCCGATCGCCAGGTGCCGGTGCGGATGGCCTCGGTGCTGCCGGTGGTCCAGATGGCGGGTTGGTTCATGCTCATGCCTCCTGCAACGCGGTGTCGACGTCGTGGTAACCCGCGCGGCAGGCTGCCACGTTCTCGTCCTGCAGCTTGGGCGACTGCGTCAGCAGCAGTTGTTCGAGTACCGGCAGCGGCGGGTTGCCGATGGCACGCGCCAGTGCGCCGAGCAGGGCCGAATTGACGATGCGGCCCAGGCCGTGCGCGCGCGAGATTGCCAGGCCGTCGACGGCGATCAGCCGGTAACCGGGCAGGGCCTGGCGCAGTGCTTCGGATCCGCGCGCCGAATTGACGACGATCAGTGTTTCGGGGTGGGCCGCGGCCAGCAGGCGGCCCTCGAGCAGGCTGGCGTCGAAACACAGGATGGCGTCGGCCCGTTCGATGTCGCACCGCAGGCGGATCGGCCGCTCGTCGACGCGCAGGAACGAACTCACCGGGGTGCCGCGCCGGGCGCCGCCATAACTGGCGAACGCCTGCACCTGCCGGCCGGCGGCGAAGAACGCATGCGCGAGCAACTGCCCCGCGGTCTGCGCACCCTGGCCACCGCGGCCCTGGATGATGATCTGCAACATGGCCTTGTCCTCGTTACCAAATGCCCGTGGGCCGCCCGGTCATTCGACCCGGCGTCGGAAGTCGGGCTTGCGC
The DNA here is from genome assembly GCA_024236015.1 of Rhodoferax sp. Classification (GTDB taxonomy): domain Bacteria; phylum Pseudomonadota; class Gammaproteobacteria; order Burkholderiales; family Burkholderiaceae_C; genus CAISIP01. Next base: position 50,165 of record JACKLK010000013.1, on the reverse strand, counting down.
TTTTCCTGGAACGCGCGCACGCCTTCGCGCGATTCCTCGGTGTCGTAGTACAGCTTGAGTGCAAGCATGCCCATGCCGGCGATGCCGCTCTGGTGCGCGGTATCCATGTTGAACGAACGCTTGGCGATCGCCAGCGCCGTCGGGCTGCGTTCCATGATCTCGTTGCACCAGGTACGCACCTCGTCGTCGAGTCTTTCGTGCGGAACCATCCTGTTGATCAGGCCGATGGCGAGCGCCTCGGCCGCCGGGTAGCGGCGGCACAGGTACCACATCTCGCGCGCCTTCTTCTCGCCGACCACCCGTGCCAGCAGGGCGGTGCCATAACCCGGATCGACCGAACCGACCTTGGGGCCGACCTGCCCGAACACCGCGCGCTCGGACGCGATGGTCAGGTCGCAAAGGGTGCACAACACGTTGCCGCCGCCGATCGCGTAGCCTTGCACGCGGGCGATCACCGGCTTGGGTGCATCGCGGATCGCGGCATGCAGTTCTTCGATGGGCAGTCCGATCGTGCCCCGGCCATCGTACTGGCCGGCGTGTGCGGACTGGTCGCCGCCGGTGCAAAAGGCCTTGTCGCCGGCGCCCGCGAGCACGATGACACCGACCTTGCGGTCGCTGGCCGCGCGCTGCAGCGCGTGGATCAGCTCATCGCAGGTCTGGCCGCGAAACGCGTTCATGCGCTCGGGCCGGTTGATCGTGATCCAGCAGGCTCCGTCCTGGATGTCGTACAGAATGTCCTGGTAGTCCATTGCATCTCCTGGTTGTGTGCGGCTCAGACCGGCAGCACCGCCGTGGCTTCGAGTTCGATCTGCGCCGGATGGTCGAGCAGGTCGCTCACGAAGACCATGCTCATGGCAGGGTAGTGCCGACCCATGCGCTCGCGCCACACCGCGCCGAGTTCGCCCCGTGCGGCGAGGTAGGCGGGCTTGTTGCAGCAGTAGGCGGTGATGCGGCAGATATGGTGCGCCTGGCCGCCGGCCACGGCCAGTACCGCGAGCACGTTGTCCAGGGCCTGCGCGAACTGGGGCGTGATCCGGTCGGACGCGAATTCCTGGCGCGCATTCCAGCCGACCTGGCCGGCGATGAAGACCATGCGCCCGGCAGGCACGGCGATGCCGTTGCTGTAGCCGACCGGCGGTGTCCATCCTTCAGGAAGCAGGTGCTGCATGGGGTGTCCCGGCAATGGCGTGATGCGTCAGTCGGTGTAGCGCGGCGGGTCCGGGTCGGCCGCCCAGTCGTTGTCGGGCCGCGGCACCTTCTCCATCCATTGGCGTACCAGGGCGACATGTTCGGCTTCCTCGGCCTGCAGTTCCCGCGCGGCTGCGCGCACGGCGTCCGTCGTGGCGGCCTCGGCCAGGGCGCCGAAGAATGCCTCTGCGCGCTGTTCCGCGGCCAGCGCCAGCTCCAGCGCGTGCCAGGGCTGCATCAGGTAGTGGATCGCATCGATGGGCGCCGCTTCGGGTGCGTCGAAGCCGGGCCAGGCGACCTGATCATGGGGAACCGGCGGGGCCTCGGTCCACCCCATGTTCTGCATGATGGCTTGCGCGTGCCGGGTTTCGTAGCCGGCCATGGTGCGGAACAGCGCAGCGACCTCGGGGTTGTTGTGCGTCTGCATCGCATCGGCGAATTCGGTGTAGCGCTCGACCGCCTCGAACTCCATCGCCAGCGCCTGGGCCATGAAGGCGTCGAGCGTCGCCGGCACGTGTTCGGCGGGGGCATCGCGGCGCGCCGTGCCGGGGCGCTGACCATGTTGTCGGGCGTCGTTCATACCGCGAACTCCTGTTCCAGGTCCTGCATCGTGCGAAACGCCGGCTTGCGCTTGTGGCGGTAGGGCTCCCGGTCACCGGCATACAACACACCGAGGTTGAATCCGTCGTCGGTCATGATGCGCCGCGCCGCGCGGGCCGGATCGTCGGTGGGATCGACGGTGGCGTGGTGCACCCGCTCCTTCCATGCGCGTTGTTCGGGCCGGAACGTCACGCAGGGACTGAGGATCTCGATGAAGGAAAAGCCGGGATGGCGCACCGCCTGCGCGATGATGCCGGCGGTGCCGTTCTGATCGCCGGCGAAGGCCCGGGCGACGAAATTCGCACCCGCGGCCAGCGCGATCACCAGCGGATGGAACGAACGCACGCCCGAGCCACCGGGCGAGAGCTTGTTGTCCCAATCCGGCTCGGTGGTCGGCGAAGCCTGGCCCTTGGTCATGCCGTAGACATGGTTGTCCATGACGATGTAGGTCAGGTCGACGTTGCGCCGGCAGGCATGCAGGAAGTGGTTGCCGCCGATCGAATAACCGTCGCCGTCGCCGCTGGCCACCAGCACCGTCAACTCCGGCCGGGCCACCTTCAACCCGGTGGCCGCGGCCAGCGAACGGCCGTGCACGCCGTGAAAACCATAACAGGTGGTGTAGGCCGGAATGCGCGACGAGCATCCGATGCCCGAGACCACCGCGACCTCGTGCGGCGGCAGCTGCAGCTGCGCCAGCGCGCGGGTGATGGCGCCGAGCACCGTGAAGTCACCACAGCCCGGGCACCAGATGGGCTTGGTCGCCGACTTGTAGTCGGACGCGCTCAAGACGGGTGCTGTTGCACAGTCGTTCATGCGGGTTCCCCTTGAAGCGTCGAATGGCCGGACCAGGCGGTGATGACCGCGCACAACTCGGCCGGCCGCAAGGGCAGCGGGCCGGGCCGGTTGAACCCGGTCGGCCGGCCGGGCAGGTCGAGCATGCCGCGCAGGTAACGCAGCAGTTGCGCGCCATGGTTCTGCTCGACCACCATGACCTGCTCGACGCCGGCCAGCGCCAGATCGAAAGCCGCGGCCTGCAAGGGCGCGAGCAGGCGCAGCACGAGCAGCCGCACCTGCACGCCGCTCTGGCGCGCGCGCCGCACGGCCTCGCCCACCGGGCCGCTGGCCGACCCGAAGGTGATGATCGCGCGCGCGCCAGCACCGTCGATGTCGGCCCAGCGGCTGCCGTAGTCGTGCAGCATCAGCTTGCGCGCACGTTTGTCGAGCTGCAACCGGTGATCGTGCGCCTGGCTGCTGGGCAAGGCCGATTCGGAATGTTCCAGCCCGTCGGCGGTGTATTCGACGCCGGGTGTGCCGGGGATTGCCATCGGCGAGACGCCAGACGGCGTGTCGCGGTAGCGCTTGTAGTCCGGCGTGTGCGCCGCGGCGGTCAGACGCCGGGGTGCGACGGGCTCCGATGCCGGACGGTCGATGATGGCGCGCGACTGGCCCATGAACTGGTCCGACAGCACGATCGCCGGTGCCTGCAATGCCTCGGCCAGCTCCACCGCCCAGGCGGTGGTGTCCAGGCAATCGGAAATCGAGCGCGGTGCCAGCACCAGCCGTGGCGCGTCGCCATGCAGGCCGCTGACCGCATAGGACAGGTCGCTCTGTTCGCTCTTGGCCGGTATGCCGGTGGACGGACCGCCGCGCATCACGTCGACGACCACGATCGGCACTTCCGAGGCCACTGCCAGGCCGATGCTTTCGGTCATCAGCGCCAGGCCCGGCCCGGATGTGGCCGTCAGCGCGGGTACGCCGCCATACGATGCGCCGATGACCATGTTGATCGACGCCAGTTCGTCCTCGGCCTGCAGCAAGCTGCCCCCGACCTGGGCCAGCGCCGGTGCCATCCATTCGAGCAGTTCGGTCGCCGGTGTGATCGGATAGGCGGCGACGAAGCGGATGCCGCCGCGCACGGCACCGAAGCCTGCGGCCTCGTTGCCGCTGATCTGCCAGCGTGGCCGCGGCGGCTGTGTCGGCAGTTCGCGGGGGCGTGCCAGGCGCGGAAAGCCACCGATGTCGGCCGCCGCATCCATGCCGGCGCGCAGCGCTTTCAGGTTCGCGTCGAGTGCGCTTTCCGAGCGTTTCCAGCTGTGGCGCAATGCCGCTTCGAGGGCATCGGCCGCAAGGCCCGCGAGTGCACCCGTCAGTCCCAGCGCGAGCATGTTGATCCAGCTGCCCGGTACCGCCTTGGCCATCTTCTTCAGCGGCAGCGACAGCGCGCGCGCGCCGCTGGCCAGGAACACCGGCGGCACCGGGTCGCCCTCGGCGCCGCCGATGACCAGCCCGTCGGGATGCAGCGGTATCTCGTCGGCGAAGCGGTGCACGTTGAGCCAGTCGATGGCCAGCAGCAGATCGAAGCGATCGTCCAGCGACTCCATCGGTTCGTGACCCAGGCGCAGCAGCGCGGCCGCCTCGCCGCCGCGGATCTGCGGACCGCTGGTGCGCACCATCAGGCCGTACAGGCCGGCCCGGGCTGCGGCATCGAGCAGCAGCGTGCCGGCCGTCATGACGCCGCTGCCGCCGCTGCCGGCGATCGCGATGGAGAGGCTGCTGCGGGTTGCGGCAGCCGCCGGTGCTGCCGCAGCGCGGGCTTGGGTGTCGGGTCTGGTCGGGATGTCCACGTGGGGCTCCTGCGCGTCGAACTGGTTCGAGTAAACCGGCGACAAGCGCGACCGGGTCTGATCCAGATCAAAGGTCGCGCAGGCAAACTCCCTCCACAATGCACAAAACACGCATTACGGTACCGCTATACGAATATTGCGCCCGCGTGGCTCCGAACGGAGCCCCGGACGACGGACGGAAAGGACCAGGCCATGACAATCGACGCCTACCGCTGGCTGATGACGCAACCGGCAACCCCGATGGTGCGGGATGGCTTCCATGCCGAGCCGCAGGCCGGCGAGGTCGTGGTGGCGGTGGCCGGGTGCGGCGTGTGCCACACCGACCTGGGCTACTTCTACGATGGCGTGCGCACCAACCAGCCCTTGCCGCTGGCGCTCGGCCACGAGGTCAGCGGCACGGTCGTGGCCGCCGGTGCCGGCAGTGAGGCGTGGATCGGGAAGTCGGTGATCGTGCCGGCCGTGTTGCCGTGCGGCAGTTGCGATCTGTGCCGGCGCGGCCTGGGAACCATCTGCCGCGGGCAGAAGATGCCGGGCAACGACATCCAGGGCGGATTTGCCTCGCACATCGTGGTGCCGGGCCGGGGCCTGTGCGCGGTCGATCCGGCGCGTCTGGCCGAGGCCGGCCTGACCTTGCCGCAGGTCTCCATCGTCGCCGACGCGCTGACCACGCCGTACCAGGCGGTGCGCCGTGCCGGTGTGGCCGACGGCGCGCTGGCGATCGTGATCGGCGCCGGCGGTGTCGGAGGCTACTGCGTTCAGGTGGCCCGCGCGTTCGGTGCCACCGTGGTGGCGATCGATGTGGACGAGCGCAAGCTCGCAACCATCGCTGCGCACGGCGCGGCGCTCACCATCAACAGCCGCGAACACGACAGCCGCGCGATCAAGAAGGCGATTGCCGAGTTCGCCGCGCAGCAGGGGCTGCGCCAGACCGAATGGTGCATCTTCGAATGTTCCGGCACCGCGCCCGGCCAGCTCACCGCCTACAGTCTGCTGGTGCACGGCGCCACGTTGTCGGTGGTCGGATTCACGATGGACAAGGTCGAGCTGCGGCTGTCCAACCTGATGGCCTTCGACGCCCGTGCGCTGGGCAACTGGGGCTGCCCGCCCGAGTATTACCCGGCAGCGCTCGACCTGGTGCTGGACGGCAAGGTGCAGATCGCGCCGTTCGTCGAAGTCCACGCACTGGACGACATCAACCAGGTATTCGATGCGGTGCACAGGCGCGCGATCACGCGCCGTGCCGTGCTCGTGCCGCAATAGACCGACCCCTTTGCAGGAGACACCATGAACGCCCCCCTCCCGATGAACAACATGCTCGATTTCAAGAACCACGATCTGGTCGACGACACGTCCAAGCCCGGTGTGCGCTACGAGAAGCGACCCGCCCGGCGGCCCGACGGCACCGAGGTTGCGGGGCTGTACAACGCCTGGATCATCCTGGACAACCCGACGCAGTTCAACTCCTACACGACCGACATGGTCAAGGGAGTCATCCTGGCGATGCGCGCGGCCTCCAATGCACGGGACGTGAACTGCGTGGTGTTCACCGGCACCGGCGACAAGGCGTTCTGCACCGGCGGCAACACCAAGGAATATGCCGAATATTATGCGGGCCAGCCGCAGGAATACCGCCAGTACATGCGGCTGTTCAACGACATGGTGTCGAGCATCCTGGCCTGCGACAAGCCGGTGATCTGCCGCGTCAACGGCATGCGCATCGGCGGTGGCCAGGAGATCGGCATGGCCTGCGACTTCTCGGTCGCCTCCGATCTGGCCCGGTTCGGCCAGGCCGGGCCGAAACACGGCTCGGCGCCGATCGGAGGCGCCACCGACTTTCTGCCGGTCATCGTGGGCGCGGAGCGCGCGATGGCCGCCTGCGTGTTGTGCGAGCCGTTTTCGGCGCACAAGGCCTACCAGATGGGCATCCTGACCGACGTGGTGCCGGCGCTCAAGGTGGACGGAGGGTTCGTCGCCAATCCGCTGGTCGAGACCCAGCGGCAGGTCGACGAGTTCGGCCGCAACGCCTTCGGCGAGCCCAAGACCGGTGAAGCGCTCAAGGAAGGCAAGGCCTTGATGGCGCGCGGCAGCGTCGACCTGTCCATGCTTGATGCCCGTATCGAGGAGTTGTGCGCCAAGATCCTGCTGACCTTTCCCGATTGCACGACCAAGACGCTGGAGGAGTTGCGCAAACCCAAGCTGGAGGCCTGGAACCGCAACAAGGAGGACGCCCGGGCCTGGCTGGCGCTGAACATGATGACCGAGGCGCGTTCGGGTTTCACCGCCTTCAACGAAGGCAGCAAGGACGACCGCGAGGTCGACTTCGTGCTGCTGCGCCAGAAGCTGGCGGCCGGCCAGAGCTGGGTCGGCGCGCTGCATGACGACATCCAGCCCAAGGGCCGGCGCGGGCTCTGAATCATGGCGCCGCTCAAGGACTGGCTCGAATGCGACGGCGCGTTGCTGCGCCTGAGGCTTTCGCGCCCCAAGGCCAACATCGTCGACGCCGAGATGATCGCCGCCCTGCATGGCGCGCTGCGCGCCCATGGGACGCTGACGACGTTGCGCGCGGTGCTGCTCGATGCCGAGGGCCCGCATTTCAGCTTCGGCGCCAGCGTCGAGGAACATCTTCCGGACCGCTGCGCCGCGATGCTGGCATCGCTGCACGCACTGGTGCTGGCGATGCTGGAGTTCCCGGCGCCGATCCTGGTCGCCGTGCGGGGCCAGTGCCTGGGGGGCGGGTTGGAAGTGGCGCTGGCCGGCGGACCGATCTTCGCGGCATCCGACGCTGTGTTCGGTCAGCCCGAGATGAAGCTGGGCGTGTTCGCACCGGCGGCATCGGTGCTGCTGCCCTACCGAGTCAACCAGCCGGCGGCCGAGGACCTGCTGTTCTCCGGGCGCGCGATCGGCGCCGCCGAAGCCAACCGCATCGGCCTGGTTCACACCGTGTTCGACGACCCCGAGACCGCGGCGCTGGCCTATGTCAACGAGCATCTGCTGCACAAGAGCGCCGCCGCCATGGCCTGCGCCGTGTTGGCGGCCCGTGGCGCCATGGTGCGCGACGTGCGTCAGCGCCTGGGCGCGGTCGAGCACTTGTATCTGGAGCGCCTGATGTCGACCCGCGATGCCAACGAAGGCCTGGTCGCATTCCTAGCCAAACGCAAACCGCATTGGGAGCACCACTGATGTCCGCTTCGACTCTCTCGCCCGTCGCCGCCATTGTTCAGCGTTGCGAAGCGCTGTTCGAGGATCTCGACTTCAAGGCGGTCCAGCAGTGGAAGGATGCGCTGCCGGGCCGCAAGGCGATCGGCTACATGCCGATCTACGTGCCGCGTGAACTGATCCATGCCGCCGGCATGTTGCCGGTCGGCATCCTGGGCGGCGGAGATGCGCTCGAGGTGATCCAGGGCGACGCGTATTACCAGAGCTACATCTGCCGGATACCACGCTCCACGATCGAACTGGGCCTGACCGGCCGCCTGAACGGTCTGGACGGCATGCTGTTTCCGTCGATCTGCGATGTGATCCGCAACCTCTCGGGCATGTGGAAGATGCTGTTCAAGGACAAATACGTGCGTTACATCGATGTGCCGCAGAACTACGAGGACGAGGTGGGCGGCGTGTTCTACCGGCAGGAGATGCAGATCCTGCGCGAGGACCTGGCACGCATGGCCGGCCGCGACATCACCGATGCCGACATCAACGCGTCGATCGCGGTCTATAACGACAACCGCGCCGCGATCGCCGATCTGTACCGCTACCGCGCGGCCGAACCGTGGCAGGCGCCGACCTCCGAGGTCTACCTGCTGCTGCGCGCCGGCATGGTGCTGCCGGTGGAGGAGCATACGGTGCTGGTGCGCGACTACCTGGCCGCGGCCGCGCAGGTCCAGCGTGCCAGGCGCGACAACGCGCGGGTCGTCATCAACGGATCGTTCTGCGAGCAGCCGCCGCTGGCCTTGATCAAGTCGATCGAGATGTCGGGTTGCTACATCGTCGACGACGACTTCATGCTGGTGACGCGCTGGCTGCTCGACCAGGTGCCGACCGACGGTGATCCGCTGCTGGAGCTGTCGCGCGCCTTCCTGCACCGGTCGGCATCGACTTCGGCGAAATACGACACGACCCGCGAGCAGAAGGGCGTCTACCTGATGAAGCAGGTCAAGACCCGTGGTGCCGAAGGCGTGATCTTCGCCGCGCCGTCGTTCTGCGACCCGGCCCTGCTGGAGCGGCCGATGCTGCAGGACGTGCTGAGCCGCCATGCGATACCGCACACCGCATTCAAGTTCGCCGAAAACACCGGGCAGATGGCGCCCATCCGTGAGCAGGCGGGAACCTTCGCCGACTCGATCAAGTTGTGGAACGCGGCGTGAAGCCGAAACCAGGAAGCCGATCATGACCACCATTGCCGCACCGACCAGTTCGAAGAAGCCGCTCGAGGAAGCGCCGGGCCGCTCCCAAGCTTCCTCGTCCCCCTCGGGGGGCGGGGCGCCGCAACGCGGCGCATCGGGGGGCTCACGTCCCGTCCAGAAAGAGGACGCGATGTGGCAGCAGAAGGAGTTGATCAACCAGAACTACATGGAACTGGCCAGCGCGCGCGCGAACAACCGCAAGGTTTCGGCCACCTTCGTTCCCGGCAACCTGAACGAGTTGCTGATGTGTTTCGACTTCGCGCGCAGCCTGCCCGAGACCAATGCCTTGCAGAACGGCATGCGCAAGAAAAGCGGCAAGTTCATCATGGACGCCGAACGCGACGGCCAGAGCGAGGACGTGTGCACCTATGTCAAGGCCGACCTGGGCATGATGATGGGCGGCGAGATCGGCCCCACCGGCGAGGCCATGCCGCGGCCCGACGTGTTGTTGCTGTCGTACACCGGCTGCTTCACGTTCATGAAATGGTTCGAACTCATCCGCCACAAATACGGCTGCGAAACGGTGATGCTGCATGTGCCGTACCAGGGCGAGGGGCATATCGCGCCGAACATGCGCGACTATGTCGTCAAGCAGCTCAAGGAGACGGTGATCCCGACACTCGAACGCATTTCGGGCGTGAAGTTCGACATCGACCGCCTGCGCCAGTACATGCGCGAATCGGTCAAGGCCGAGGACGACCTGGTGGCGGTGCTGCAGTCGGCCAAGAACCGGCCGTCGCCGATCGACGGTTACTTCGGTTCCGTGTATTACATCGGGCCGATCTTCACGGCGTTTCGCGGCACGCCCGAGGCGACCAATTACTACCGCACGCTGCGCGCCGAGATCGAGCAACGCGTGCGTGACGGCAAGGGCCCGATCACGCCGGATGGCGAAATGGGCGAGGAGAAATACCGGCTGGTCATCGAAGGGCCGCCCAACTGGACCCACTTCCGTGATTTCTGGAAGATGTTCTACGACGAGGGCGCGGTGGTCGTGGCGTCGACCTATTCCAAGGTCGGCGGCCTGTACGACTTCGGCTTCCGCCACGACCCGGATCATCCGCTGGAGTCGCTGGCCGAATACTGCCTGGGTTGTTACACCAACCTGAACCTGCCCTCGCGTGTGGACATGATCTGCAAGTACATCGACGAATACCAGGCCGACGGTTTGTTGATCAACTCGATCAAGAGCTGCAACAGCTTCTCCGCCGGCCAGCTGCTGATCATGCGCGAGGTCGAGAAGCGCACCGGCAAGCCGGCCGCCTTCATCGAGACCGACCTGGTCGATCCCCGCTATTTCTCCGCGGCCAACGTCAAGAACCGGCTGGAGAGCTATTTCCAGATGGTCAAGGCCAAGCGCGGTGCGCTGGCCGCGGCACACTGAAGGGAGCACGACCATGCGCTGTTTCATCGGCATCGATCTGGGCTCCACCACGACCAAGGCGGTCGTGGTCGACGAGAACCAGAACATCCTGGGGCGCGGCATCACCAATTCGCGCTCGAACTACGACACGGCAGCGGCGATCGCCAAGCAGGAGGCACTGGTGAACAGCCGCTTCTTCCTGTTCCGCCAGGCGCTGGGCGACACCAAGGCGCTCAATGGTTCGCTCGATGCCTTCCTGGCGCAACTCGAGCGCGACTTCCGCGCCGAACAATACATGGAGCAACTCGCGGACCTGGAGCAGACCTGCCAGCGCAGCCTGACGACGGCGCGATTTGCCGACGACGCGGCGCCGGTGGGCGAGGCGCTGACCGAGGTGTTCAAGCGGCTGACGGCGGAGGCCCCGGCCCTGTTCGCTCCCGGTGCCAAACGCAAGTCCGATTTTTTCCGCGACATCGCCGGCAGCCAGTACCTGGCCACCGGCGAGGTCGTCGCCAAGGAGGCCGGCACCCGCTACGACTACCTGCTCAACGTGTTCGACCGCTCGATCATCGAGGTGGAGAACCGGGTCTACAGTGATTCGATCCGGCGCCATCTGCTGGCCGCGCTCGAGCGGGCATTCATCGTTTTGCCGGAAACCCAGCAGCGCCGCGCCCAGGTGGAGGCGCCGATCAAGGGCATCCTGGACACCGAACTCGAGGAGGCCTATGTGGTCGGCACCGGTTATGGCCGCGCACGGCTGCCGTTCTCGAAGGAACACATCCGCTCCGAGATCCTGTGCCACGGACTGGGTGCGCATGTGATGTACCCGAACACCGCGACCGTGCTCGACATCGGCGGCCAGGACACCAAGGCGATCCAGGTCGACCCGGCCGGCATCGTCGAGAGTTTCCAGATGAACGACCGCTGCGCCGCCGGTTGCGGCCGCTACCTCGGGTATATCGCCGACGAGATGAACATGGGCCTGCACGAACTCGGCCCGATGGCGATGAAGTCGACCAAGAACATCCGCATCAACTCGACCTGCACCGTGTTCGCCGGCGCCGAGTTGCGCGACCGGCTCAGCCTGGGCGACAAGCGCGAGGACATCATGGCCGGGCTGCACCGCGCCATCATCCTGCGCGCGATGTCGATCCTGGCGCGTTCCGGCGGCGTGCGCGACCAGTTCACCTTCACCGGCGGCGTGGCCAAGAACGAGGCGGCGGTGAAGTCGCTCAAGGAGCTGGTGCACGAGAACTACGGCGACGTGACGCTGAACATCGACCCCGATTCCATCTACACCGGCGCGCTGGGCGGGGCCACCTTCGCATGGCGCGCCGTGGTCGAGGACGGCAAGTTGGCCGAGGCACGGACCTGAGAAGAAGGAGCACACCATGATCCATACGATCGGCATCGACGTCGGCTCCGGAGCCGTCAAGTCGGTCCTGTTCCGCCACGAGGGGGACCAGCCCCAGTGGCTGGCCAAGCGTTGCGAACGCATTCGCAGCCGCGACCCGATGACGCTGGCGCGCGAGGGATTCGAAGGCGTGCTGGCCGACGCCGGCCTGGACGAGGACGACATCGCCTACACCGCGACCACCGGCGAAGGCGAGAACGTCAAGTTCGCCACCGGCCATTTCTATTCGATGACCACCCATGCGCGCGGCGGCGTCTACCTGGTGCCGCAGGCCCGCGCCGTGGTCGACATCGGCGCGCTCAATGGCCGCGCCATCTATGTCGATGAACGCGGCAAGGTGCTGTCGTACAAGATGACCAGCCAGTGTGCGTCCGGCTCGGGGCAGTTCCTGGAGAACATCGCGCGTTATCTGGGCGTGGCGGTGGAGGAGATCGGCCGCCTGTCGCAGAGTTCGCAGGAGCCGGAGAAGGTCAGCTCGATCTGCGCCGTGCTGGCCGAGACCGATGTCATCAACATGGTGTCGCGCGGCATTTCGACGCCCGACATCCTCAAGGGCATCCACCTGTCGATGGCCTCGCGCATCGTCAAGCTGCTCAAGGTCACCGGCATCAAGACCGGGACCGCGCTGCTCACCGGCGGCCTGGCACTGGACACCGGCCTGCTGGCGGCGATCGAGGAAGAGATGGCGGCCGAGAAGGTCGCGGTGACGGCGTGTTCGCATCCGGATTCGATCTACGCCGGCGCCATCGGTGCCGCGTTGTGGGGCGCTTTCCGGCACCGCAGGCTGGAAGCGCTGGAAGCGCAGGTTGAAATTTAGTTACAAGGAGATTCGCCATGGCCTTGCTCATCAATGCAGAGTGCACCGCGTGTGATGCGTGCGAGCCGGTGTGTCCGAACGATGCGATCAGCGTCGGAGACCCGATCTACGTGATCAATGCACTGGCGTGCACCGAATGTGTCGGCGCCGAGGACGAGCCGCAGTGCAAGCTGGTCTGTCCGGCCGACTGCATCGTGCAGAATCCGGATTTCGTCGAGTCGCCCGAAGAGTTGCAGGCCAAGTACGACGCCTTGCATTGACCCTTTGCGCACGCGCGCACCGCGCGTGTCGCCGGGCTGCGGTTCAGGGCATCCGCCCGGAGCGTCTCGTAATCGGCTGGTAACCCGGCGGTTCGGGAATCGGGTTACCATCGGCTCTGTAATTTTGTTACAGGACCACGATGAAACTGCACAAGACGATCGACCGCGTCACCGAGCGCATCCGTCGACGCAGCGGCCCGGCCCGTTCCGCCTACCTGCGCCGCCTGCAGGCGGCGGCCGTCCGGCCTCCCGGCACCGAGCGCCTGGGTTGCGCCAACGTCGGGCACGCCCTGGCGGCCATGCCCGACGAGGACAAGGCCGTGGCCATGCCCACCGGCAGGCCGCGCATCCCGGTGCTCGCGCAGCGCGCACCGAACATCGGCATCGTCACCGCCTACAACGACATGTTGTCCGCGCACGCGCCGCTGCAGCATTACCCGGAGCTGATCAAGACCGAGGCGCGCCGGCTCGGTGCCACGGCGCAGGTGGCCGGCGGCGTGCCGGCGATGTGCGACGGCGTGACCCAGGGCACGCCCGGCATGGAGCTGAGCCTGGTTTCGCGCGACGTGATCGCGATGGCCACCGCGGTCGCGTTGTCGCACGACATGTTCGACGGCGCGCTGATGCTCGGCGTATGCGACAAGATCGTGCCGGGCCTGTTGATCGGCGCGCTGCATTTCGGCCACCTGCCCACCCTGTTCGTGCCCGCCGGGCCGATGACCTCGGGCCTGTCGAACACCGCCAAGAGCACGATACGCGAGCAGGCGGCGCAAGGCCTGGTCGGGCGCGCCGAACTGCTGCAGGCCGAGTCGCAGGCCTACCACGGCCCGGGCACCTGCACCTTCTACGGTACGGCCAACAGCAACCAGATGCTGCTGGAGGCCATGGGCCTGCACGTGCCGGGCACGGCCTTCGTCAACCCGGGCGAGGCGCTGCGCCAGGAACTGACGCGCGAGGCGGTGCGCACCGTGCTCGGCAAGGCCAGCGCCCTCGACGGCGGCCCGACGGAGCCACCCGCAGACTGGACCTGCCCGCCCATCGGCGAGCTGGTTGACGAGCGCTGCATCGTCAATGCCATGGTAGCCCTGCTGGCCACGGGCGGCTCGACCAACCACCTGATCCACTGGGTCGCGGTGGCGCGCGCGGCGGGCATCGTCATCGACTGGGATGATTTCGCCGCGCTCTCGGCCGTCGTGCCGTTGCTCACGCGCGTCTATCCCAACGGCACCGCGGACGTCAATGCCTTCCAGGCGGCCGGCGGGCCGGGTTTCGTGCTGCGCGAACTGCGCGATGCCGGATTGCTGCATGCCGACGTGGCCACGGTGCGCGCCGAAGGCATCGATGCGTTCACGCGTCTTGCGCAGGCGCACGGCGACGGACTGGCCTGGCAGCATGCCGGTCCCTCGGGCGACGAGACGGTGGTGCGCCCGGCGTCCGACCCGTTTGCCGCGACCGGCGGGCTGCAGTTGCTGCAAGGCAACCTGGGCCGCAGCGTGATCAAGGTCTCTGCTGTGCCCGACGACCGGCACGTCATCGAGGCCGAGGCCCGCATCTTCGATTCGCAGGAGGCGCTGCACAAGGCCTTTGCCGCCGGCGAACTCGAGCGCGACGTGGTCTGTGTCGTGCGTTGGCAGGGCCCGCAGGCCAACGGCATGCCCGAGTTGCACAAGCTCACGCCGCCGCTGGCGGTGTTGCAGGGCAAGGGGTTCAAGGTCGCGCTGGTGACCGATGGCCGCATGAGTGGCGCGTCCGGCAAGGTGCCGGCTGCCATCCACGTGTCGCCGGAGGCGGCCGCCGGCGGACCGCTGGCACGGCTGCGCGACGGCGACCGGGTGCGGCTCGACGCCGATGCCGGCATGCTGCAGGCGCTGGTCGACCCGCGGGAATGGGAAGAGCGCAGCGTGGCGACCATGCCCCCCGAGCTGGTGCAGGCCAATGGCCTTGGCATGGGGCGCGAACTGTTCGCCGGCATGCGGCGCAACGTGACGACGGCGGAAGAAGGAGCATGTTCATGGCTGTAGGCGACAACACGCCACTGACGGCCTTGCAGGTGATGCAGGATGCGCCGGTGATCCCGGTCATCGTGCTGCACGACGTGGCCCATGCGGTGCCGATGGCGCGTGCGCTGGTGGCCGGCGGCATCCGCATGCTGGAAGTGACGCTGCGCACCCCGCAGGCGCTGGCCTGCATGGAGGCGATCGCCCGCGACGTGCCCGAGGCCGTGCTCGGCGCCGGCACCGTGCGCAACCCGGCCGACGCCAGGGCCGCGGCCGCGGCCGGTGCGCGGTTCGCGGTCAGCCCCGGCTACACGTCCGCGGTCGGCCAGGCCTGCCGCGACCTCGGCCTGCCGCTGCTGCCCGGTGTGGCCACCGGCAGCGAAATCCTGCTGGCGCAGGAAGACGGCCTGAGCGCACTGAAGTTCTTTCCGGCGCTGCAGGCCGGCGGGACGGCGATGCTGAAAGCCTGGAGCGGACCGTTCGGCGACGTGCGTTTCTGCCCCACGGGCGGCGTGTCGCCGGCGAACGCGGCCGAGTTCCTCGCCTTGCCCAACGTCGTGTGTGTCGGTGGCTCGTGGCTGGTGCCGGCCGATGCGCTCGCACAAGGAGACTGGGCGCGCATCACGCAGCTGGCGCGCGAGGCTGCTGTGCTGGGACGCAAAGCGGGTTGACCCGTGTCGTCAGCGATGGCGAACGTCCGTGTTCGCGGCGTCGGGTGGCGGCGGGCTCAGCCGTATTTCCAGAACATCACCCCGGTCAGCACGATGGCCCAGGCCAGCACCGAGAGCCGCAACACGTGTTGCGGTACCCGGCGTACCAGGTAGACGGCGCCATATCCGCCGATACCCGATGCGATGAGGATCGGCGCGGCGTACAGCCAGACTACCTCGCCTGAGGGCAGGAACACGATGCTGCCGGCAACGCTGAGCGCGACGACCATCAGGTTCTTCTTCGCGTTGGCCCGGTGGATCGACGCCTCGCCGCCCATCGCCAGCGCGGCCAGCAGCACGATGCCCAGGCCGGCGCCGAAATAACCGCCATAGACCATCAGCAGGAATTCGAACGCCAGGATGGCGCGCTTGGGCACAGGACGGTCCGGCTTGCGCCAGGCGTGCAGCCGCTTCTTGACCCATTCGCCGAACGCGAAAAAGAGCGTGGCGGTCAGCATCAGCCAGGGCACGGCCTTTTCGAAGCGCACCTCGCCGGCCCACAGCAGCAGCAGGCTGCCGGTCAGGCCACCGGAAAAGGCCACCAGCAGGTGCGGGCGCACATCGTGGCGCATCTCGGCCAGTTCGGTCCGGTAGGCCGCCAGCGCCATGAAGTTGCCCGGCATCAGCGCGATCCAGTTCGTGATGTTGGCTGCCATCGGCGGCACGCCGGCTGCCAGCAGCATCGGAAAGGTCAGGAAACTGCCGCCGCCGGCAATGGCGGTGACCGCGCCGGACAGCAAACCGCCGGCGAACAGCAGGGCCAGTGCCGCGATTTCCAATGGGCGACGCTCAGTGGCGTTTCAGCATGCGCATGCGGCTATCGTATTCGACCCGGTCCACATAGCAGCCGTGCAGCTGCCGGCTGCCGGTGGCCGGGTTGAAGGCTTCCCGGCCGTGCAGGATGCGCCGGTTGTCGAAGGCCGCCATCTCGCCGGGAGCCATCCGGAAACCCAATCGGAACGCCGGGTCACGCGTGAGCCGCATGAAGGCGCGGTAGGCGCGGTACCACGCGTCCACCGTCTCCAGCGGCAGGTCGATCAGGTCGACCAGATGCGCGTTGAAGCGGATCTCCTGGATCGCGCCCGCATGGTCCAGCGTGATCACCGGCTTGTGGATGCGGATGTCGCAATCGCGGTCGAAGAAGCGGCACGGGATCAGCGTGCCGGCCAGCACGTCGAAGGCCTGCGGGTCGCTGTCGCGCAGCACCTGGGCCATCGCGAAACCGTCGGCGAACACCGAGCCGCCGCCTTGGGCGTCGTTGGTGATGCAGTGCAGGAACTGGTAGCCGGGCGGCGTTTCCTGGTTCGCCAGGTCGGTGTGCAGCGCCAGCGCCAGCGACGTGTAGGCCAGGTTGTTCGGGTCGGCCTTGTTGACGACCTCGAAGGTCTGGCCGAAATTGGTCTCGCGCAGGAAACCGATGCGCCGGGCGATCGCCATGCTGGCCTCGCCCTTGCCCTCGATGCCGTGCACGATGGTCAGGCCGAACCGCTTGGTGTCGACCAGCCATGCCATCAGCGCCGCGTCGTCGTGCAGGATCGCGCTGGCCTCGTGGCGCGGCGCCCCGTCCGACAGATCGGCGGCTTTCCAGTAGCGGTGCGCGACCATCGCCGCATCCGGCCGCGGCACGCCGTGGCGGTGCGCCGACAACCACTCGGCGGTGAAATGGCTGGCCGGGCCTTCGTGTTCCCACTGCAGTTCCAGCCGGCCATCGGCCAGGATATGCGCCGCATGCAGCAAGGGTGCGTCGGGCACCGACAACAGGTCGAACGCGCGTTCGCCGGTCTGCGGGTGAAAACCTTCGGGGCAGCTGTCGAGCAGCCACATCAGGCTGTACGTGGCCTGGCTGCCGTCGGAGTAGTCGACGGCGAGGGCCTGGGTTCCGCTCGGACGTGCGGCGGCGAATGCAATGCGGGACATGGTGGCGGACTCCGGTGGCGGACTGTGGGACAGGACCGCGGCAAGCCCGGCAGCTGAAAAAAAAATCGGCACGCCCGGGCAGGCACGCATCACCGGGCGTGCCTGTCGCCTGGCGCAGCGTACGGTACCGCAACGCCTGCGGGCGCGGTCATTCCATCGCCGACCTGAAAAGCTTCAACTGCGACGGTGCGCGCGTCGCGGCATCGCCGCAACGTGCGCACCGGCGGGACGAAAGCTGTCAGTCGACCTTGGCGCCCGAGGCCTTGATGACGGGAGGCCACTTGACCAGGTCGTCCTGGATCAGCTTTCCGAATGCGGCGGGCGGCTGCACCGGCGCCAGTTCGAAGCCCTGGGCGCCGAGTTTTTCCTGCATCGCCGGCTCCGAAATGATCTTGCCGATTTCGGCATTGAGCCGCGCAATGACCGGTGCCGGCGTGCCGGCCGGGGCGACGAAGCCGAACCAGGTGTTGACCTCGTAACCCTTGACCGTGCCGTCCATCGTCGGCAGTTGCGGCATCAGCGGCGAGCTGGCCAGGCTGGTCACCGCCAGGCCCTTGAGCTTGCCCTCCTTGATCTGGTTGATGACGGTGGGCGTGTTGAAGAAACCCATGTCGACCTCGCCGCTCATGACGGCCAGGATGCCCTGCGGCGCGCCCTTGTACGGCACGTGCACCAGCTGGGTCCCGGTGAGCTGGCCGAACAACACGCCCGACATGTGGTGGCTGGTGCCGCTGCCGCCGGAGGAGAAGGTCAAGGCGCCCGGCTTGGCCTTGGCCGCGGCGATCACGTCGGCCACCGTCCTGGACGGGCTGTTCGGCGGCACGATCATGACGTTGGACACGCCGCCGACCAGGATGATGGGCGCGATGTCCTTCACCGAGTCGTAGCCCGGTTTCGAATACAGCGCCTGGTTGAACACCAGCGTGCCCTGGGATGCGAACTCGATGGTGTACCCGTCGGCCGGGGAACGGGCCAGTTCGGCGGTGGCGATGGTGCCGCCGGCGCCGGGCTTGTTGTCGACCACCACCGTCTGGCCCAGCGCCTTGGCCAGTTCGGCACCGACGGTGCGCGACAGGATGTCGGCCGTGCTGCCGGCGGCCAGCGGCACGATCAGGCGGATCGACCTGGACGGGTAGTTCTGCTGGGCCAGCGCGCTGGCACAGGGCGCCGCCGCGAGTGCGACGGCCAGCAGGGCGAGGAACCGGGAGCGTGTGGTTTTCATGGGTTGCCTTTACGAGGGTGAATCCGCACGGAGCGGGGAAGAAAAATGGCGGTCACCGGACCGAGCAGGCCGTGTGCCGGCGCCGCATGTTCAGCGCATCAGGTAGGTCGGGCTCGACCAGATGCGGTGCCCGTCGGCCAGCGTGATGCAGACATACAGTGCGTCTTCGCCGACCTGGCTGCGGCGGATGCGCCGGCTCAGCTGTGCCGTGTGCACCGGGTTGTCGTCGGGCAGCCGGAACAGCCGCATCCGGCGTGCGATGCCGCCGCCGGTCTCCAGCACCGTGTCTTCCAGACCGATGTCGGCCAGCGCGATGTCGGCCTTGACCAGGCCGGTGTCGATCTGCAGCCGGCCGCGCCGCGCGTCGGCCAGCAACACGTCGGCGCCGCCGAATCCGCCGGTCGTCAGCGCCGACCAGGCAAGGCGCCCGGGCGCCGGCTGCTGCAGCGGCTTGTCGATGTTCCACAGGTTGATCGGCGTGACCGATTCGAAGCGGTTGTCGCTCAGCGTGGCCGTGCCATCCCACACGCTCTGGCGGCCGCGGCCGCGGTATTCCGACCCTTCCCAGATGATGCGGATGCGCCGGCCCAGCTGCTCGTCGGCATAAGGACGCCAGGTCTCGAGCACCTGCATGCGGTTGCGGATCTCGATGCGTTCGATCGGTGCGGCGGTCGACACGTCGATGGTGAAGGTCACGCTGTCGTCGCCGCAATGCAGGATGTCGCCCATGCGTGCCTCGCGCACCTGGTCGACCACGGTGCCGCCCATGGCGGGGTCGTCGCCATACAACCCGGCCGGCGTGTCGAACGCGACGCGGGTGTCGACGAAGGCACGGCAACCGGTGGTGGCGTAGTGGTGGCGCCGGCGCAAGGCGTCGAACAGGCCGTCGCGCGTGAGTTCGCCCGCCAGCAGGCAGGACAGGCCGCCGTAGGCACCGAACAGCGAGGCGCCCGGATGGCTGGCGCCGTGCCGC
This sequence comes from Rhodoferax sp., assembly GCA_024236015.1. GTDB lineage: Bacteria > Pseudomonadota > Gammaproteobacteria > Burkholderiales > Burkholderiaceae_C > CAISIP01. Next base: position 30,677 of record JACKLK010000013.1, on the reverse strand, counting down.
CCCTTGTGGCCGTCGGAGTTGGCCAGGATGCCGACCCGGTAGCCCTGGGCAAAGGCATCCTCGAGCAGCCATTCGAAGGTGCCCCAGTCGGAATGGATCTCGATCGAACGTTCGATGCGGCTGTCGTGCGCAACAGTGATGTCGGCATAACGGCCGCCGATGTGGGCGAACACCACGCAGTTCTCGTCGGCCAGCGCCTTGAACAGGTCGGCCGCGCTGTTGGCGTCGGTGTCCACGTCGCCGAGGTCCTCGACCAGCGCATGGTGCGAGCGGTGGATCTGCCGGCCCTCGTCGCGGAACAACACGTTGCGGTCGCCGCCCAGTCCGGTGTTGCCCGACCATTCGTAACCCGGGAACATGATGAACCGACCGTCCTCGTTGAACTCGGCGCTGAGCCGGTTGAGCTCGTTCCAGAACGGTGTCGTGATCTGGAAGTCGTTGCCCTGGTGGCTCATCGCATCGAGGAAGGCGCGGTCGCGGGCGAACTCCATCAGTTCGCGGGCCGAGTTCGTGCCGATGGTTTCCTCGGACTGGCCGTGCAGGTCGGCCCAATACGGCAGCAGGTCGCCGGCCTCGCTGATGCGCAGCGGGTTCGAGCGGCAGACGACGGCGCCGTGCGCATCACGCACGGTGATGCGCAGCTCGCCCGCCTGTTCGACGGTCAGCCCTTCGAGCAAGGTCGACAGGTTTCCGTGCTGCACGTCGACGGCGTCGGGCAGGCCCCGCACCGGCATCGAGGGCTCGAGCGTGAAGCGGCCGCTGACCTGGTGGCTGGGGTTGCCCCATTTGTCTTCGCCCTTGAAGCCGAGTGTGAACGGCTGGCCGATGCGCCGCTCGGTGGGCAACACCGCCTTGAACGACACGGCCGGGCCGGCGACAACCGGAATCCACGGCTGCACGGGCAGTTCGACGAAGTTGTAGGTCGCGAAGGCGTCGACCAGCACCTTGAACTCGAAGGTCGGCTCGGTGAAGGTCTGCACGCGGATGCCGGGCGAACCCTGGCGCGTGTCGCCGATACGCACGACGATGGTGTCGCCTTCGCGCAGGAAGCCGCGCTGCACGCGGATCGACAGTGTCTTGTCCCAGGGGCGGATGTTGCCCTTCTGGTCGTAGCGCAACTCGAGCACCGCGCCGTTGCTGGCCTCGGCGGTGACGTAGTTCCAGCCCTTGGGGTCGGCGAACTGCATCTTGCCCATGTCGCTGGCGAAGCGGTGCACGATCTTCAGGCTGCCGGTGTCGTCGATGCCGAAATAACCGGCGGTATAGGTCAGCGTCAGCGAAGTGAAGGCGCCCGCTTCGACCGGCGTGGTCGGGGTGATGCTGGCATGACCGACGCGGTCACACAGGTAGGTGGAGTGGAAGGCGTTGTTGCGCATGGGTGGTTGACAGGTTGCAATGGCAAGGGGACGGGGCACTCAGGCCGCGGTTGGGTCGTGGTCCGGCGCATGGAAATCGAACTTCAGCGCATACGGTGTGGGTGGTACCCACATGCACTGGTAACTGATGGGTTGGCGGCCGAAGCTGCGCGCGGTGATGCGCACCTGCAACCCCAGCGATCCGGGTGCCACGCCGATGATGCCGGCGTCTTCGGCCTCGATCGGTGCCAGGCTGGCCAGGCCGTCGGACTGCAGCGTCGGGGCTGCGAAATCCTGTGCCAGCACCGCCTTGAGGTTGGTATCGGTCAACCGCTTGGCCGCCGTGCGCAGCAGCCGCGCAAACCGGCTTGCCGGCAGGTAGATGCGGCTGGTGCACGTGAACTTGCCGCCGATGTCCAGGCTGCGGCGCAGCATCACGTAACCCTTGGGGTCAGGGCCGAGCACGGCCGACCACGGGCCCATCTGCGTCTCCAGCCGGCGTTCGAGCACGGTGGCGAACACCGGCAGTTCGCGTCCGCTGTCCGGCGGGTAGAAGCGGAAATGCCAGGAGCCGGCGATGGGCCGGCGCGTGCTGCCGACGAAGGTGCCATGGCCCTGGCGGCGCACCAGGAAACCTTCGTCCATCAGCCGGCCCAGCGCCTTTTGCGTCGTGCCCAGGCTCAGGCCGAGCAGCGTGCTGAGTTCGCGCTCGCCGGCGAGTCGGGATCCGGCCGGCAGTTCGCCGGCCTCGACCGCATCCATGATGGCCCGGCGCAATCGCGCATGTTTGGGCATGGAGGTGTCGGCACCGGCCAGGAATCGTGCTGCGATGGGGCCGGGGTCGGTGGTCATCGGCGCATTCTAGGAGCCGCGCGCGCGCACCGTCAATGGCATTGGAGCTATAGAGCTTTCGCTGCGATACAGTTGCGCCGCCGGCGGTTGGAGCCCGGTGGCTACAGGTCGAGCACCGGCCGTGCGCTGCGTGCCCGCGGGCAGCAGGGCAGGAACTGGTCGTTCGCCTGTTGTTCCTCCGGCGTCAGGGTGTGGTCGCGGTGCAGCGGCATGCCCGCCTTCACGCCGGTCAGGCAGGTGCCGCAGACGCCCTGTTCGCAGGAACTGGGCACGTCCAGGCCGGCCTCCTGCAGTGCCTGCTGCGTGCTCTGGTCGGCGCGCACCGGGATCACCCGTGCGGTGCTGGCGATCTCCAGTTCGAAGGCGCCGTCGGCCGTGGTGTCGGCCGGCGCGGCCGAGAAATATTCGCAGTGCAGACGCTGCTGCGACCAGCCCTGCGCACGCGCGGTCTCGAGCGCGGGGTCGATGAAGCGTTGCGGGCCGCAGGCGTACAGGTGCCTGCCCGCCGGCGCCTGGCGCAGTGCCGCAGCCATGTCGAGCCGCGCCGCGCGAGCCGCTCTCGCGCAGCACGGCGATGCGGTAGCAGCCGATGTCGCCCGGCGCATTGCACAGCGAATACGGCCGCACCAGTTCGCCGCCCGGCGTGGGCCGGTGCACATCGGTGTGCGCGCCGGCCTGGAACGGCGGCAGGCCGCCGGTGACGGGTTCGATCCAGGTCCTGCGCGAAGATCGTGCCCTGGCCTTCGCGGATCTGCGCGGTCAGCGCCTTGTCGGACGGATTGACCCTACAAACGGCACCCTTGGCGCGCTCCAGGCAAAACCCCAGGTGCCGCGCGCCGGGAATGCCGTGTTCGGCCATGTTGGCGGTGTGGGCGCCGAACACGATGCGGTTGCGCAACTGCCGGTGGCGCAGTTGCAGCGGCTGGAACAGGTGGGGGAAGGGCTGGGTCATCGCGTGCCTGCGTGCAAGTGCGGCGCAGGTCTGCCCGGACGGTTGTCGTTGCCCGGCTGCGACGGCGCGCGTGGCGGCATCGTCACAGATCCTTCACCAGCCGCAACGCGTCGTAGATGGCCGCATGGGTATTGCGCGCCGACACCGCGTCGCCGATGCGGAACAGCATGAAGGCGCCGCTGCCGGCCGCGGGCAGGGCCTGGGGCCGGCCGTCGATCAGCGCCGGGTAGTCGACAGCGCCCTGGTTGCTGGATTGCGGCTTGAGCTCGAAATACAACTCGTCCAAGGGCCGCGTGCCGTGGTTGACGACGACCTGGTCGATGCGGCGTTCCTTGCGCACGCCGCCGTAGTCGCTGCCCACAAAGGCCAGCAGGCCGTCACCATCGCGTTGCACCGACTCCAACCGGAACGTCACGGTGAAGGTCACGTCGTGTTTCTGCAGGCTGCGCATATAGGGCACGAGGTTCATCGCCATGACCTCGGGCGCGAAGCTGCGGTCGGGCGTCATCACCTCGACGCGGGCGCCGCTGTGCGCGATGACCTCGGCCGCCTGCAACGCAGGATGGTCGCCGGCATCGTCGAACAGCAACACGTTGCGGCCCGGCTTGACATCGCCCGACAGGATGTCCCAGCTGGACACGACCAGCTCGTTGCCGGCCGACAGGACATCGATGTGCGGCAAGCCGCCGGTGGCAACGATGACGACATCGGGTTTTTCGGCCCGCACGGCATCCGCGTCGGCCAGCGTGTTGAAACGGATGACGACGCCGGATTCCTCGCAGCGCGCCAGGCGCCAGTCGACGATGCCGATCATCTCGCGCCGGCGCGGGCTCTGCGCGGTCAGCCGGATCTGGCCGCCGGCCTTGGGTGCGGCTTCGAACACCGTCACCGCATGGCCCCGCGCGGCCGCCACGCGCGCCGCTTCCAGCCCGGCAGGGCCGGCGCCGACGACCACGACCTTGCGCTTGACGTCGGCCGGCGCGATGGCGTGTGGCATCGTCAGTTCGCGCCCACTGGCCGGGTTGTGGATGCAATAGGCCTCGCCACCGGCGTAGATGCGGTCCAGGCAGAAGTTCGCGCCCACGCAGGGGCGGATCTGGTCCTCCTGGCCGGCCATGATCTTGCGCACGATGTGCGGGTCGGTCAGGTGGGCGCGGGTCATGCCGACCATGTCGAGCTTGCCCGACGCAATGGCGTGCCGCGCCGTGGTCACGTCCTGGATACGCGCCGCGTGGAAGGTCGGGAATCCGGTGGCGGCACGGATCGCGCCGGCGAAATCCAGGTGCGGCGCGCTGGGCATGCCCTGCACCGGGATCAGGTCGGTCAGACCCGGGTCGGTGTCGATGTGGCCGCGCACGATGTTCAGGTAGTCGACCAGACCGCTTTCCTTGAGCATCTTCGACACCGCGATGCCGTCCTGTGCCGAAAAGCCGCCGGACAAGGTGTCGTCGGCCGAATACCGCAGGCCCAGGATGGGCTTGTCGCCGACCCGTTTTCGCACGGCACGCAGTACGTCGAACGCGAAACGCACCCGGTTTTCCAGGCTGCCGCCGTAGGGCGCGTCCAGCGTGTTCGTCAGTGGCGACCAGAACTGCTCCATCAGGTGGCCGTAGGCCTCGAACTCGACGCCGTCGACACCGGCCGCGACCATGCGTTCGGTGGCGTCGACATAGTCCTGGACGATGCGCGCGATGTCCCAGTCCTCCAGCTTCTTCGGGAACGCGCGGTGCGCGGCCTCGCGCTCGTGCGAGGGCGCGACCACCGGCAACCAGTCGGCCTTGGACCAGGTCGTGCGCCGGCCCAGGTGGGTGAGCTGGATCATCACCGCGCAGCCGTGTTCGTGGATGGCGTCGGTCATGTCGCGCATCCACGGCACGACCTCGTCCTTGTAGGCCAGGATGTTGTTGAACACCGGCGGGCTGTCGCGCGACACCGCGGCCGAACCGGCCGTCATCGTCATCGCGACGCCGCCCTTGGCGCGTTCGACCTGGTAGGCGCGGTAACGCTCCTTCGGCATGCCGTCTTCCGGGTACGCGGGTTCGTGGGCGGTGACGATGATGCGGTTCTTCAGGCGCAGGTGCTTGAGCTGGAGTGGTTGGAGCAGGGGGTCATTGCTGGTGGACATGGTGTGCAGTTTCCAATCGGCGCTTGCCTTGTCCGCATCGCGGGGCTTGCGGGGCTTCGTCACAGGCCCGGCCTGGCGCGCCGCTGGGTGGAGCGTACTTCAGGTTGTGGTCGTCGTGTTCGGTGCGCGGCTCAGTACCATTGGTCGCTCATCGACGCCTTCTTGCGTGCGACGTAGTCACGCAGCGACTCGTCCACCGCTTCATCCATCGGCGGCATCTGGTATTCGGCCAGCGAGGCCTTCCAGCGTGCATTCGCGCGTGTGGCGCTGTCGCTGCTGCCGTCTTCGCTCCAGGTCTCCCAGGGCCGGTCGTCGGAGATCGTGGAGTCGAAGAACGCGGTGGTGTAGTTGGCCATGGTGTGGGCGCAACCCAGGAAGTGGCTGCCAGGGCCGACTTCCTTGAAGGCGTCGATCGCCAGTGTGTTGTCGTCGACGGTCACGCCGGCCAGGTAGCTGTGCAGCGCGCCGCAGAAGTCGGCGTCCATCATGAACTTCTCGTAGCTCATCGACAGCAGGCCGTCGAGGAAACCGGCCGCATGCAGGATGAAGTTGGCGCCGCAATGCACGGCCGACAACATCGACATCACGCTCTCCTGCATCGCCTGGCCGTCGGGCAGCTTGGAGGTGGTGAACGAACCGGCGCAGCGCAGCGGCAGGCCGAGCCGGCGTGCGAGCTGGCCTATCACCATCGAGCCGATCGCCGGCTCGGGCGTGCCGAAGGTGGGAGAACCCGAACGCAGCGACATGCTGGACAGGAAGTTGCCGAACACCACCGGCGCGCCGGGGCGCTCGAGTTGCGTGATCGCGCAGCCGACCATGGTCTCGGCCAGCGACTGCGCGATCGCGCCGGCATTGGTCACCGGCCCCATCGCGCCGCCCAGGATGAAGGGCACGATGACGGCGGCCTGGTTGGCACGGGCATAGGCGCGCGCGGCGGTCGTCATCGTGCCGTCCCACAACAGCGGCGAGTTGACGTTGACGTTGCCCAGCACGACGCAGTTGCGGTCGACGAAGTCGGCGCCGAACAGCAGCCGGCTCATCTCGACCGAGTCTTCGGCGCGTTGCTCCGACGTGATCGAGCCCATGTAGCCCTTGTCAGAGTAGCGCATGTGGGCATAGACCATGTCCAGGTGGCGCTTGTTGACCGGCACGTCGGTCGGCTCGCAGACCGTGCCGCCCGAATGGTGCAGCCAGGGGCAGTTGAAGGCCAGCTTGATGAAGTTCTGGAAATCTTCCAGCGTGCCGTAGCGCCGCCCCTTGTCCAGGTCCATCACGAACGGCGAACCGTAGGCGGGGGCGAACACCACGTTGTTGCCGCCGATCTGCACCGAACGCGCCGGGTTGCGCGCATGCTGGGTGAATTCCTTCGGCGCGGTCTTCAGGATCTCGCGCAGGTGGCCGGGCTCGAAACGCACCCGCATGCCGTCGATCTTCGCGCCGGCCTTGCGGAACAGCGCCAGGCAGGTGTCGTCGTCGCGGATGTCGATGCCGACCTCGGCCAGGATGCGGTCGGTCGCGGCCTCGATCTTTTGCAGGTTCTCCTCGCCCATGATGTCGTAGGTCGGGATGTTGCGCCGGATGTAGGGCGGCGCCGCCGGCTTGGCGTTCGGGTCGCGCCGCTCGCGGCCGCCGCGGCGGTGCCGTTTGGTATCAGTGTCACTCATGTCGTGGGGCCTGGTGGGTGGCAGCGGATCTGCCGATTGGCGCCCATCGTAAAAAGAATCGTGGGGTTTGTGATCGGCACGCGTTTTCATCTTTGCCATAAGATGGGCTCATGGCCAGACGATTCCAGCTGCCGGCGATGGCGAACCTGATCACGTTCGAGGCGGCTGCGCGCACCGGCAGCTTCACGCGCGCGGCCGAGGAGCTGTCGATCAGCCAGCCGGCCATCAGCCATGCGATGCGCGAACTCGAGCGCGAACTCGGCGTGGCGCTGTTCGCGCGCCGCCACAAGGGCGTCGAGACCACCGAGGCCGGTCGCCACCTGCTGGAACAGACGCAACTCGGCCTGACGCTGATCGACCAGGCCCTGAGCGAGGTGCGGGCCATGGCCAGCGGCCCGCAGGTGACGCTGGCCGTGTCCACCGCCACCGCGACCTGGTGGTTGCTGCCGCGGATCGCCCGCTTCAAGCAGCAGCATCCGGATATCGAGTTGCGCTGCATCACGACCGACACCGACCTCGACCTGAGCCGCGAACGCATCGACCTGGCGATCACGCTGGGCACGGGCGAATTTCCACAGCACCAGCGCTGGCATTTCGTCGACGAGGAGATCTTCCCGGTCTGCAGCCCGGCCTACCTGCGTGAGCACGGCGCCATCGTCGATGTGCAGGCGCTGACGCGCGCCAGCCTGCTGCACCTGGAGGAGCGCTACCGCCCGCGCCTGGGCTGGGCCGGCTGGCTGGCGCGTTTCGGCGTCACCCTCGGGCGCAGCACCCGGCTGTTCCGCTTCAACGACTATTCGGTCGTGTTGCAGGCGGCCATCGAGGGCCAGGGTGTGGCGCTGGGCTGGCGGCATCTGGTCGAGCCGCTGATCGGGCAGAGGCTGCTGGTGCGGCCGGTGCCGCAGGCGGTGACGACGGACCAACCCATCTACCTCGTCGCGTCTCGGCGGGGCAAGTTGCGGGCGGAGGCGGTGTATCTGCGCGACTGGCTGGTGGAGGAGGCTGGTATGGCGGCGCGTCCATGAGGCGCCGGGCCGTTCGAAGGCGAATAGCCCCGCAGCGCGCAGCGCAGTCCGGTGCGTCACTCGTCATTCCACGTCAGACGACGGTGGCGATCGCTTGTGCAATGGGCGTCGTATCTCGAATTGATGCAAAATGGTGCCGCGTTTGATGCAAGGAATGCCGATGCGAACCACCATCACGATCGACGACGACCTGTACGACAAGGCCGTGGCCTTGGCGGATCCGGGTGTCGAGAAATCCGAACTGATCCGAGAGTGTGTTCGGGCCTTCATCCAGCTTCAGACTGCACGTCGTCTGGCCGCGCTGGGTGGCACCGTGCCCGACATGGACCTTGCACCCCGCAGGCGTGAGGATCGTCTGCCGACATGAGGGTATTGGTCGACACGTCTGTCTGGGTGGCCCATTTCAAACAGCGCGACAACCATCTGGTGTCCTTGCTCGAAATCGGGCTGGTTGTCTGCCATCCGTATGTTGTCGTGGAAGTCGCATGTGGGACTCCCCCGGCACGTAATGCCGTCGTGTCGATGTTGGCGACACTCGACAGTATTGCGGTGGCGCATCAAGCGGAACTGCTGTCGTTCATCGAGCGCCGGCGCCTGTTCGGGCGTGGCTGCGGATTCGTGGACCTGAGCCTGCTGGCCGCAGCCATGTTGTCCGGCCAGGCGCGCATCTGGACGCGTGATCTCAGGCTTGCCGCATTGGCCGACGAGATGGATTGTCGGTATCTGCCCCATGAGGGTGCCGCGTCGGCGTAATGCCTGGCTTGCAAGACTGCGTGCCTGCATCGGGTGGCGACCAGGTGCAGCCCACACAATCTCGCCTTTGCTGTGGAACCGGGTTCGTCACAGGGTTCGGATGTCGGGCGCATGGCGTATCGTCCGGCCGCAGGACACGACGTCTTGTTTGGATGCAGGCGGCGCCGTAGGGGTGGATCCTTCAACGCAGGCCCGCCGCGCACCGCACCGTGCGATCCCAGAACACGTCTGCGCTGCCGCCGTATTGCGGGTCCAGCCGCCCCACGGCCATGTGCCAGCGTGCCAGATGTGCTTCCTGCTGCGGCGCCAGGCCCTGCGCGCGCATCTGCGCCAGCGCCGCGCAATTGGCCGCGATCTCGTCGCGCATGCCGTTCGCATGCTGGCATTCATGGCGGCGGATGAAGACCTGCATCAAGGGGTCGAGCGCGCGAAAGCCGGGGCCGTAGACGATGGTGGGTGTGCCCGCCACCGGATCCACGAAGAAGGCCGCGTAGGGCCAGTATCCGCTGTCGTCCTGCCTCTCGATGGGCCCGTCGGGTGCGCCGGAGAACTGGTTGCGGCCCTGGCATCGGAACTGGTCGGGATTGGACACATCGGGGCGTCCCGCATCCGCAAGGGCGGCGACGGCCGGCGCCAGTCCGAATGCGGCGCAGGCGAGTGCGCGCAATGCGCGGCTTGGTTCTGCGGACGGACGTTTCGCCATGGTGCGCTCCGTGGTCAGGAGCCGAGTTTCGTCGCAAACGACGGTCAGCGCGATACCGTGTCGGGAACGGTTTGACCCGCCACGCCTGCCCGCCGGCTGGTCGCGGCGCGCGGCGCCGTGCCACGCCGGGCTGCGAATGACTTCTACGCGGCCTGCCGAACCCTGCGCCGCGCCAGCAGCGCGCACAGGCCGGCCCCGAACATCCACACCGCAGCCGGCGCCGGCACCGGTGACAACACGTCGCCCTGCGCGACCGCCCAGGCGCCGTAACCGGCGCTCTTGTCCGCCACGCCCTGCACGCCGTTGCCATTGAATACATAGGTAAAGGCCGCGTTTTCAGCCGCGGCGACCGGCAACTCGGTGCCCGACCAGAAGCCGATGCCACCCAGGTTGGTGAAGGGCGGGGTGTTGGGCACCGACGTGAGCGAGATGCCCTCGACCGTGCGCAGGTAACCCATCTCGCTGCCGACGCAGCCTGTGCCGGCGGCCAGCACGATGCCGGACAAGGTGGGCGTGATGTTCGAGCAGCTCGCATCCGGTTGCAAGGTGGCTGGCAGGCGCCAGCTGTTCACGCCGAGGTAGCCGCTGCCACCGTGCGCGTTCATCGCGTCGAGCCAGCTCATGGCCGTGTCCCAGCTCATGGTGGCCGTGTGGATGCCGGGCAGGCTGGGGACGGGGATGGCGGTGATGCCGGCCACGCCGAAGTTCTCGACGGCGGCCAGGTGGGGATCGACGATCCAGGTCAGGTCGAGCTCGGTGTCGAACACCGCCGCGCCGCCGGCGCGGGTCTCCAGGCTGGCGTGCGATACGGTACAGGTGGCGCCGACGAGTGCGGCGATGGCAAGGTTTCGGAGTCGAGGTGGCACGGTGGTTCTCCCTGGTGCATGCGATGGCTGCGGCTGATGCCGGCTGGTCGCAACGAGACAGGCCAGGGAGGGAGCGTGCAACGCTGCGCCGGAACGGCGTCAGATGGGGCGACCCGCAAATGGGGCCATGGCCTTGTCGCCGCCTGGCGGCCGGATGCCGACCCGCCGTGGGCTGCGGGCGAGCAGCCCGACCGGCAAGGTTACAACCATTGTGCGCAAATAGCGATGGTTCGCAAGACCTGGGCGTACCGGGTGGGTCGAACGGACTACGCCGCAGCGATCATGCCGCCCACCGCGGCGCCAGGCCGACGCTCAGTTCCGGTGCCAGTCATGTCTCCCGCCATGGTCCTTGTGTCCACGGTGGCCGTGCAGATGGGCACGTTCCCACTGGGCCTTGCGCCAGCCGTGGCGCGGCTTGCCATGATGGTGGCCATGCATCGGTGGCTGGATGAACACCGGGTGGGGCTGGATGTACACGGGGTGGGGCTGGATGTAGACCGGGCGGGGGTGGACGTAGACCGGCGCGGGCTGCACGAACACGGGGCGCGGCTGGACATGGACGTAGCGTGGCGGCACATGAACCGGTACGGCATGTACGTGTACCCCTGGCAGCTGGACTCCGATGGAGACGACAACGTCGGTGCGCGCGTGCGCCGTGCTTGCGGCGCCCCACGCGGCGACGGCGAGCAGCGCGGCGCAGGTGAACCTGCGGGTCAAGAGGGTGGACAGCATGGGTTGGCTCCTTGGGTTGTGCTGCCTCGATGGTGCCGCCGGCTCACTGAACCTGCGCTGAACGAAAACGATTCTTTGCCTTGAGGCGCGCCGCTGGCGCACGCCGAGGCCGACGCCGCTACAGCGCCGGCAATACGATTTCGACGCGCGCGCCGCCCCAGTCGGAGCGGCCCAGCACCAGGCTTCCCTGGTGGCTGGCCACCAGGTCATCGACCACGGCCAGGCCGACCCCATGGCCCGGTACCCGCTCGTCGCCACGGACATGCAGTTGCAGCACCGGCGCCGTGTCTCGCGGGAAACCCGCTCCGTCGTCGTCGACGCGGATCGTCAGTCCCCGCACGTCACGCGACAGCTGCACGCGCACCTGCCGAGTGGCCCATTTGGCCGCGTTGTCCATCAGGTTGCCGAGCAACTCGAAAGCGTCGCCTTCGTCGATGCGCCAGTCCAGCGCATCCGGGCAGTCCAGCGTGAACACCAGGCCCTTGCCGGCATGGACCTTGGCCAGCGCGTCGCGCACACGCTCGGTGATCGGCGCCAGTCGCAGATAGGGTGCGAAACGTGCCGTGCCGCCGGCGCCGGCGCGGCCGAGCTGGTGTTGCACGATGTCGTCCATGCGCCGCACCTGCTGCGTGACCGTTGTGCGCAAATGCGGCTCGGGTTCGTCGGCCGCATTGCGCAGCACCGACAGCGGTGTCTTCAGGCTGTGGGCCAGGTAACTCAGGGCCTCCTTGAAGCGGGTCTGGCGCACCCGCTCCTGGCGGATCAAGGTATTGAGGTTGTCGGTCAGCGCCGCGATCTCGCTCGGATAGTGCTGCTCCACCTCGGCCTGTTCGCCGCGTTCGATGCGCCGGATCTCGAGCGCCACGCGGCGCAGCGGCGACAGGCCCCATTGCAGCAGCACGGCCTGCGACAGCAGCAGCAACACGCCGGCGCCGCCGAGCCAGGTCCACAAGGTGCGGGCGAATGCGGCCACTTCGCGCCGGTACGCGGCGGCGTCCTCGAGCACCGACAGTTGCAGCACCGTGGCCTGTGCACCGACGATCCAGCGCACGCCGAAGGCCACGGCCAGGTAGTCACGGCCGTTGGCCGCGGGTGACTCGAAGCGCCATTGACCGACGGCGGTGTCGTGCAGGAACGGTGGGTCGACGTTGACGGTGGAGGCCGAGCGCCAGGCGGTGTCGCGCGCCAGATTGCGCACGCTGGCATACAGGCCCGATCCGGGCAGCGACAGGCGCGGCTCGGGGAACGATGCGGGCATCAGCAGCGCGCCGTCGGTATCGACCTCGGCGCCGGCCAGCAGCAGGTAGACCGTGCCTTGCAATTGCGCAAGATGCGCCGCGCGCACGCTGTCGGTGTGGGCGCGCTGCACGGCCCAGCCGGCGGCGGCGACGAAGGCGACCAGCACCAGCGTCGCGCCCAGGATCAGCCGGGCACGGATCGACCGGCCCGGCACGTCGTGGAACAGGCGGCCCGTCATGCGCAGTCCAGGCGGCGCACGCGCCCGGGAAGCGCCGGCCTTCGAGGCTTCATTGCAGCGTGAACCGGTAACCCCGTCCCCGCACGGTCTCGATCGGCAGCAGCGTGCCGGCCGGATCGAGCTTGCGACGCAGCCGGCCGATCAGCACTTCGAGCACGTTGCTGTCGCGGTCGTCGTCGTGCGGATAGAGATAGTCGGAGAGTTCCTGCTTGCCCACGATGCGCGGACGCGCGCGCGCCAGGTATTCGAGCACGCGGTATTCGAAGGTCGTCAGTTCCACCGGCGTGCCGTCGCGCCGGACCTGCTGCGCCGACACGTCGAGCGCCAGCGGCCCCAGTGTCAACACATCCGACGCGGCCTGCGTCGCGCGGCGCAGCAGCGCCTTGACGCGTGCCGCGAGCTCCGGATATTCGAAGGGTTTGACCAGGTAGTCGTCGGCGCCGGCCTCCAGGCCGGTGACCTTGTCCTGCCAGCCGCCGCGAGCGGTCAGGATCAGGATCGGCAAGGTGCGGCCGTCGCCACGCAGGCGCTGCACGATGCCCAGGCCATTGACCTTGGGCAGGCCCAGGTCGACGATGGCCAGGTCGACCGGGTATTCGCGCGCCTGGTGCAGTCCGTCCTCGCCGTCCGCCGCCTGGTCGACACGGTAACCATCGGCCTCGAGCCGGCGCGCCAGCGTGAGCCGCAGCGGAGCCTCGTCCTCGATCAGCAGCAGTCGCATCGGCGTCGGGGCTACGGCTGGCGGCCGCGGCCGCGGTCGTTGCCGTTGTCGTTGCCGTTGCCGTTGCCGGCGTCGATGAACACCACCCGCACCTCGCCCTTGGGCGTCACGACCTTGACGCGCCACACCGCGCGGCGGCCGGACTCGGCCATGTCGACCGACAACACGCGCCCGCCGGTCTGGCGCTGGGCCGCAGCCGCCGCCTGGTCGCGGCTGACCTCGGCCCAGGCCGGCGCGGCCAGTGCCACGGCGAGGCACAAGGCAAGCAGGGGACGGATCATCGTGGCGTGTGTCGCACGGACAACGGTGGCGGCAGGCATGCCGGCATCGTACTACCGCATCAACGTGACGGATATTGCACCGGGTCGACGGACACGCGCACCTGCAGGTGGCGCCCGGGGTGCTCCGGCAGCAGCGCCGTGTACTCCTGGCCCCGGTAGTCGTACGTGACCCGGTAACCGGTCAGCCGCTGCTGTACCTCGTTGACGGTCTGGCAGGTCTGCACCTGGCGCGGTACCTGTTCATAACGGTCGCCATGCCCGCGGCGGGCGATGCGGTCGCCGGTGAAGGCACCGACCACGGCACCGAGCGCGGTCGCCGCTTCGCGCCCGTGGCCGTTGCCGACCTGGTTGCCCACCACCGCACCGGCCAGGCCGCCGACGATGGCGCCGCCGTAGTTGCGCGGCGCCTCGACGCGGTGGGTCTCGTTGATCCATTGGGTCGTGCATTCCTGGCGCGGCACGGTGATGCTGTCGTATTGCGCCTGGACGTCGCGCACACGTGCGGTGTCGACGAAGGTCTCGGCCTGCGCGACCAGCGTGGTGGCGGCCAGCAGGGGAAGAAGAAGAGCGATGCGGGGCATGGAACAGCTCCTGGGGTTGGGATGGAGCGTATGGTGCGGTCGCATGTGTGAACGCAGGCTGAACGGAATGCAATCCGTGGCGCGATGCGTGCCGGCCGCTCTGGCCGCGGCCGGCGCGCAGACGCCGGTGCCGGCCAGGCGGGCCCGAAGCCACCATCCTGAAGGCGCGCCGATGCCGCCAGCGCTCAATCCGCCATCGGCACGATGTGGGGTTGCCGGGTCTGTCGCATCTGCCAGGCCAGGTGAACCAGCAAGGCGCCGATGACGATGGCCCCGCCCAGCACGGTGCGGGCCACCGGCACCTCGCCGTGCACCAGCCAGACCCAGACCGGGCCGAGCACCGGCTCGGCGGTGCCGATCAGCGCGGCCACGGCCGCGGGCAGCAGGCGCACACCGGTGACGAAGCACATCATGCCCAATGCCAGGTTCAGTGCGCCGAACACGAACAACCAGGCAGCGTCGGCCGCGCCCACCTGCAAGCTGCCGGCCAGCGCAAACCCCGCGGCGAGCGTGACCAGCGTGCCCAGGCAGGCCGCCGGCATCATGCGCACATGGGCGTTGCGGCGCGTCAGCACGGTCGCGCTGGCAAATGCCAGTGCGATCAGCAGTGCCAGGCCATCTCCGACCGGCGACACGCTGCCGTCGAGCGAGTCCGACACCATGACGGTGATGCCGGCCATCACCGCGGCGATGGCGACCCAGGTGCCGGTCCCGACCCGTTCGCGAAACAGCAGGAACATCATCAGTGCGGCGAACAGCGGCGCGCCGGCCTGCATCAGCAGGATGTTGGCCACCGTCGTGTGCGACAAGGCGATGATGAACGACGTGGATGCGGTGGCGAAACACAGGCCGACGCCCACGCCGGCCCAACCCATGTCACGGAACAGGCGCGCCGTGCCGCGCGCGCCGTCGCGCCAGAACATGAAGCCCAGCAGGAAGACCGCTGCACACAACGAGCGCCAGAAGATGATGGTCCAGCTGTCGGTGACCTCCAGGAAACGCGCGATCGCGCCGCCGAAGCTCCAGATCGCAGCTGCGCCGAACACCAGCCACGCGCCGCGCGCGTCCAGGCCTCCCGATGCCATGGTCGTGGACGTGGACGTGTCAGCGCTGGATCAACTCGACCTTGTAGCCGTCCGGGTCGGTGACGAAGGCGATCACCGTCGTGCCGCCCTTGACCGGGCCGGCTTCGCGGGTGACGTTGCCGCTGGCGGCCCTGATGCGTTCGCAGGCGGCATGGGCGTCTTCGACCTGCAGCGCGATGTGACCGTAGGCGGTACCCATCTCGTATTTGTCGACGCCATGGTTGTAGGTCAGTTCGAGTTCGGCATGATCCGGGTTCGATCCGTAGCCGACAAAGGCCAGCGTGTATTTGTATTCCTTGTTTTCCGAGGTGCGCAGCAATCGCATGCCCATGACCTTGGTGTAGAAATCGATCGAGCGCTGCAGGTCGCCGACGCGCAGCATGGTGTGGAGGATTCGCATGGTGGTGTAGAGGGTGTGGGTCGGATGCGGTACCGCAGCGCGGTCAAGCCGCAAATTGTGGCACGGCCGGCGCGCGCGGGCGGAACATGGCGTTGGCGTTGGCGCTGCGCCACGCGCAGCGTGGCCGCTCGCGCCCGCCACCGCCACCGGTCCGGGCCTGCAGCAGGCGGCGTGCGGCGCGGGCCCATAATGGGCGGGTTATCCGATCCAGCGCATTTGCCGCCAACCTGAACAGGAGCCAACCATGATCAAGTCGGGAATCGACCAGGACGCCATCATCAGCATGTTTTCGCAAGCCACGGCCAAGCAGGGTGAAGCGCTGCGCAAGGCTGTCGGCGACGCCACGCTCAAGGCCTTGCAGGGGCGTGAGCTGAGCATGGAGAACATCCGCAAGGTGCTCAAGGCGGTGACGCAGGCCAGTTCGGCCGGCGCGGCGCTCAACCCGGCCGGCCCGCAGGATATCGAGGCGATGCTGTCCAAGGCCTTCGCCGGCATGGACGCCGCACTGCTGCAGGCGGTGCAGGCCAACCGCAAGGCGCTTGAACAACTCGCGGCCCAGGGCGTGGACATGCAGGGCAAGCAGATGAAGGCCGCGCTGGCCAACGTCGAGAAGATGGAAGACATGTTCTTCGATGCCGTCGGCAAGGCGGTCAAGGATGTCAGTGGTCCGCTGCAAGGCCCCTGGCAGCAGGTGCTGTCGGCGATGAAGCTCAACGGCACCGGCACCGGCACCCAGGCCAGCGCGGCCATCGAACAGCTGATGGCGCAGTCGCGCAGCGCCATGCGTGACAGCCGCGCCAGCGGCCTGAAGGCGGCACAGGCGATGATGGACAGCTACACCGCGCTGGTCAGCGGTGTATTGATCGGCATGTCGGAAGGTCTTTCGCAGGGCGGTTCGGCGGCGTCGGGCGAGGGACGTGCGCGCAAGAAGTAACGACGCGCACGCCCGGGCATTGCACCTGCGCGCCGCTGCGGTTGTTCCCGCGACCCGATACCTGCGGGCTCGCGCCGCCGGTACAGGGGTCCGGATCGGGCGCCTGGTGCTGGCCCTGCTGCTGCTGGCGCAGTTGCCGGCGCTGGCGCAGCAGGCGCCGTTCGAGGACACGCTGGCGCAGCGGCTGCTGGCCTGCACCGGATGCCACGGCAAGGACGGGCGCGCCGTGGGCAATGTCTATTTCCCGCGTATCGCCGGCAAACCCGCCGGCTATCTCTACAACCAGCTGCGCAATTTCCGCGACGGCCGCCGTTCGTACCACCTGATGACCGGCATGGTCCGGCTGCTGAGCGACGACTACCTGCGGGAGATCGCGCAGCATTTCTCCGCACTCGACCTGCCGTATCCGGCGCCGGCGGCCGCGGACCTGTCGGCCCGGGCGGCGGCGACGGCGCAGGCGCTGGTCGAACGTGGTGACGCGCGACGCCAACTGCCGGCCTGCAGCAGCTGCCACGGCACGGCGCTCACCGGGGTGTCGCCCCATGTGCCGGGTCTGCTCGGCCTGCCGCGCGACTACCTCAACGCGCAGCTGGGCGCGTGGAAATCCGGCCAGCGCCATGCGGCCGGGCCCGACTGCATGGCGCAGGTGGCCCGCGCGCTGACGGTCGAGGAGGTCGCCGCGGTCAGTGCCTGGCTGGCTGCGCAGCCGCTGCCGGCCGATACCCATGCTGTCGCGGCAAGCAGCCTGCCGCGCAGCGCATCGACCCGGCCGGCGTGCGGCAGTGCGCCCGAGCTGGCCGGAGCGGCGCAATGACGCGCCAGCGCCGGATCGGCCTGCTGCTGGTGCTGTTGCTGCTGCTGGTGGCGGCCGCTGCATGGTGGCGCCAGGCGGGTCCGTCGGCGCCGGGTGGCAAGGCGGCCGATGCCGGGCGCAACCCGAGCGCCAGACTGGTCGAGCAAGGAGCCTACCTGGCGCGTGCCGGCAACTGCATGCTCTGCCATACACCGGCGGGCGGCGCACCGTATGCCGGCGGGCGCGCGATCGAGACGCCGTTCGGAACCGTCTATTCCAGCAACCTGACGCCGGACCGCGACACCGGCATCGGCAACTGGACCGCGGTCGATTTCTGGCGCGCCATGCACGAGGGGCGCTCCAAGGACGGCCGCCTGCTGGTGCCGGCGTTCCCCTACACCAGCTTCACGCAGGTGACCCAGGACGATGCCGACGCCTTGTTCGCCTACCTGCGCAGCCTGGCGCCGGTGCGCCAGCCGAACCGGCCGCACGCGCTGCGCTGGCCCTACGACTCGCAACTCGCACTCGCGGCCTGGCGCACGCTGTATTTCGAGCCGGCGGTGTTCCAGTCCGACCCGGCGCGCGACGCCGACTGGAACCGCGGCGCCTACCTGGTACGCGGCCTCGGGCATTGCAGCGCCTGCCACACGACGCGCAACCTGCTCGGTGCGGTCGACGACCGGCTCGATCTCGCGGGCGGACCGATGCCGATGCAGAACTGGTACGCCCCCTCGCTGGTGTTGCCCGACGAGGCCGGCGTGGGCGACTGGGCACTGGACGACATCGTGCGCCTGTTGCAGACCGGTGTCTCGGATGCGGCCAGTGTCATGGGGCCGATGGCCGAGGTCGTGCTGCACAGCACGCAATACCTGTCACCGCAGGATCTGCGCGCGATCGCCGTCTACCTGCGGTCGCTGCCGAAAGACCGGGCTGGGGCGCGCAGCGACATGCGTGCGCCGGCGCAGGCGTCGGCCCAAGGCGCCGATATCTATGACACGCAGTGCGCGCGTTGCCATGGTGATGCGGGCCAGGGTGTACCGGGTGCGTACCCGGCATTGGCCGGCAACCGGGCGGTGCTGATGGCCAATACCGCCAACCTGGTGCAGGTCGTGCTGCATGGCGGATTCGCACCGGCGACGCAGGGCCATCCGCGGCCCTTCGGCATGCCGCCCTACCAGCTCGAACTCGACGACCGCGCCGTGGCCGCCGTGTTGACCCATATCCGTTCGGCCTGGGGCAACCGTGCCGCGCCGGTACACGAGCTCGACGTGACGCGCCATCGCGATACGGCGGCGCGCTGACGCAAGGTCCGCCACCGTCCGCCGCACGCTGCCGGCCAAGCGCGGTGCTGGTGATGGGGTCGTGGTGGCCCGGCGCGGGCGGATGTCAGAGCAGGCGCGACAGGAAAGCCGGCAGCGCCGCGCGCATGGCGGTCCAGGTGCGCCACGCAAAAAAGCCGCGGCGCGACCAGCGCCAGACCCCGGCCGGGCGCAACACGACGAGGGCGCCGACCACGGCCGCCACCGCCAGCGGGTGCCGGAGTACGAAAACCTTGCCCTGTGCGACGACCTCGGCCAGGCGGTCGCCGACATGCAGCACATGGGCCACCGGCTGGCTCTGGTCGGCCAGCGCGCGGCGCTGGTGGGCGATGCGCTCGAGCAGCCGCCCGCGCTGCAGCTGCAGTTCAATCAGGCGTGCTTGCATCGGCGGTGGCTTGTCGCAGGCGATGCAGATCTTCGCGCAGCTCGCCCAGGCTGGCGTCGAACGGGGCGTCGGTGCGGTGCACCATCTGCATCAGGGCCCGGTACGACCATACGGCAACGCCCAGGAAAATGGCGCAGAACAACGCCAGCACCCCGAGCCGCAGTTCCCACAGCCACAACGTGAGCAGCGCCACGCCGAGCAGGGCGGCAAGGGTGCCGGCGAACATCAGCGCCTGGACCAGCATCAGCATGCGCAGCAGGCGCAGCTTCTCGAGCTCGAACTCGTTGCCCAGCAGCTCCACGCGCGTCTGCAGCATGGCCAGCAACGTGGCGGACAGGTTCTGCAGACTGGCGAACAGGCCTTGGCGTGCTCCCGGCGTGGACATGGTGGCGTCGGGCTCCGGCACAGGACGGTGCCGACAGGTCAGCGACGGCCGATGATCAGTCCTACCAGCAGGCCGACGCCGGCTGCGATGCCGACGGCGGTCCAGGGCGACTCGTGCACGTAGTTGTCGGTGGCACGTGCGGCGGCACGCGTCTTGGCCACCAGCGCCGCCTCGGCTTCGCCCAGCCTCAGTTTGGCGCCGCGCAGGCGTTCCTCGATGCGGGCCCGCAAGGTCGCGACCTTCTCGCCGGCCTGGTCGGCCGTCGCCTGCAGGATGTCTTCGGCGTCGGCGATCACCGTCTTCATGTCGGTGACGAGCTTCTGTTGTTCGCTGATGGCGGATTCTTGTGTTTCCATCGTAGGGACTCCTTGTCGATTGATGCGGTTGCGTCTGATGAGGTTAACAGATCCGGCGTTGCGCGACGCACGGCGCGGCGCGCCTGTGCCGCATGCGCAGCGCGACCGCATGCCCATGTTGCCACGGGGCCGCGGCGATCCGATTGCGCCAACGCAGCCCTGATGCCACCGGCGCCTGTTTTTCAATTGTGCCCGCTGCGCCAGAAGGTCAGGCCTCCGAGCAACGCGAAACAGAGACCGACCCAGGACAGGTGCGCGAACCCCAGGGTGGTGCTGGCCGCACCACCGAGCGCCGCACCGAACGCGGTGCCGAAATACAGCATCGAGGTGTTCAGGCTGAACAGCACCGGCGCCTGGTGCATCGACACGCCGGCCAGCCGCGCCTGGGTCGGGGCCATCATGCCGAATCCGGCGGTGCCCCAGACCATGAACGCCAGCATCATCGCCAGGTAGGAGCCGGCCGTCAGCGGCACCAGCAGCATCATCAGCGACAACACGGCGAGCTGGCAACGCAAGGTGGGCAATGCGCCGAAACGGTCGTTTGCCCAGCCGCCGGTCAAGGTGCCGGTGACACCGGCCAGACCGAACAGCATCAGCGTCAGCGACAGCTGCTCCGGACCCATCGGGTTGAGCGCCAGCAGCACCGGGCCGGAATACGAAAACACCGTGAAGATGGCACTGAAATACATCAGTGTCAGGCCCAGGCTGCGCAGCACCTCGCCCTGGCGCAGCACCGTGCCCAGGCCTTGCAGCGTGGCGCCGGGCGCGTCCACGCGCCGGGGCATGCGGTGCGACACCAGCCCGAGCATCACCAGCGTGCAGGCGGCAATCGCCAATGTCGGCACGCGCCAGCCGAATCGCAGGCCGAACCAGGCGCCCAGCGGCAACCCGATCACGTAGCTCAGGCTCATGCCCAGGAAGGTGATCGACAAGGCCTTGCCGCGCAAGGCCGGTGCGACGATGGCCACGGCGATGCTGGCGGCGATCGGCGTGAACACCGCCCCCGTGCCCATCAGCACCCGGCCGACCAGCAAGGTCTGCAGGTCGGGTGCCCAGGCACACAGCAGCATGCCGCCGGCGAACAGTGCCAGTGCCAGTTGCAGCGCCGCCTTGCGTTGCCAGCGGCCGGTGCCCATCAGCAGCATCGGCGCCAGCAGCGCGCTGGCCATGGCATAGGCCGTCATCGACTGGCCGGCCGCGCCGACGCTGATCTGCAGCGATTGCGCCACCGGCTGCAGGATGCCGGCCAGGCTGAACGCGCCGGTGCCGATCACCAGGTTGCAGGCCGCCAGCAGATACAGGAGTGACGGCACGGGGTGGCTGGGATTCAGGGAGGGATGGCGGGCGGCAGGGGCAGACCGGCGCGCTGCATGGCGGCACGCAGGCGATCGGGGTAGTCGGAGATGATACCGTCCACGCCCCAGCCGATCAGGCGGTCCATGTCGGATGGTTCGTTGACCGTCCATGGAATCACCTTGAGGCCGAGTTGTTGTGCAGCTTTGACCTTGGCGGCGTCGACATGGTTGAAATTGGGCGACCAGGTCGTGCCGCCACTGGCCTTGACCATGTGCGCAACCGAGGCATGGTCACGCCACAACATGCCGGCCGTCCAGGCGCTGTCGCGCACCGTGTTCGCACGCGCGAACTCCATCGTCAGGTACACCGTCTCGATCGCCGGTTCGAGCTTCTGGATCAGCTGCAGCGTGCGCCAGTCGAAACTTTGCACCATGACGCGGCGGGTCATGCCCGCGGCGCGGATCTCGGCCAGCAGCACGTCGACGAATTCCGCCACGCCCAGCGTATCGTCGGGTCGGTGCGGAAACACCTTGGTTTCGATGTCGAACCGGATCGTGTGCGCGCCCTTGTCGTTCACCAGCTTGAACAACGACGCCAGCGTCGGGATGCGCTGGCCGTCGCGCGGTTGTTGATCCGCGAGGCCACGCCCGTATTCGCTCGACGGGTCGATGCGCCCGACGTCGAAGGCCTGCAGCTCGGCCAGCTTCAACGACTTGATCAAGGCCCCCTTGCCTTTGAGCCACTGTCCCTGCGCATTGCGCGTGATGGCGGGGTTGAGCGCCGGATCGTGCGAGATCACGGCCGTGCCGTCGGCGGTGATCGCGATGTCGAGCTCCAGCGTGGTGACGCCGATCTGCATGGCATGTTCGAAGCCGGCCAGCGTGTTTTCCGGCAGCAGGCCGCGCGCACCGCGGTGGCCTTGCAGGTCGAAGGCATGCGCGGTACCCAGTGCCAGCAAGGCGACGGCCGCCATCGTCCATGCCCACGTGCGAACCAGCGGCAAGCGGAAAGCGAACATCGTGAAGTCTCCGATACGACGATACGCACGCACCGGCGCGCGCCCGGTCCGCGCTTGGCCCGGGCCGGTCAATGGCCCAGGATCTTGGACAGGAAGTCCCGGCTGCGCTCGTTCTGCGGGTTGTTGAAGAATTCGTCAGGCGTGTTCTGCTCGACGATCTGGCCCTGGTCCATGAAGATCACGCGGTCGGCCACGGCCTTGGCAAAACCCATCTCGTGGGTCACGCACAGCATCGTGATGCCCTGGTCGGCCATCTCGACCATGACGTCGAGCACCTCCTTGATCATCTCCGGGTCGAGCGCCGAAGTCGGCTCGTCGAACAGCATGATCTTGGGCGTCAGGCACAAGGCGCGCGCGATCGCCACGCGCTGCTGCTGGCCGCCCGAGAGCTGCAGCGGGTATTTCTGCGCCTGTTCGGCGATACGCACCCGCTCGAGCTGGGCCATGGCCTTGGCCTCGGCCTCCTTGCGGGGCATCTTGCCGACCCACATCGGCGAGAGTGTCAGGTTCTCGAGCACGGTCAGGTGCGGGAACAGGTTGAACTGCTGGAACACCATGCCGACCTTCTTGCGCACGTCGTCCACTGCCTTGACGTCGTCGGTCAGTTCCACGCCATCGACAACCAGCCGGCCTTCCTGGTGCTCCTCGAGCCGGTTGATGCATCGGATCAGCGTCGACTTGCCGGAACCGGACGGGCCGCAGATGACGATGCGCTCGCCCAGCGCGACGCTCAGGTCGATGTCGCGCAACACGTGGAAGTTGTTGCCGTACCACTTGTTGAGCTTGTCGAAGATGATGATGGGTTCTGCCATGGTGTGCGTCCGGATGCGGGTGATGGAGGGCCTCGGGCGGGGGCGCCTAGCGGGCCTTGCCCTTGTTGACCTGCTTCTCGACCCACACGCTGTAGCGGGACATCGAGAAACAGAAAGCGAAGTAGATCAGGGCGATGAAAAGATAACCCTCGATCTTGAACGGCCGCCAGTTGGCGTCGGAGTTCAGCGCCATGCCGAGCGCGCCGGTGAGTTCGTACAGGCTGACGATGGTCACCAGCGAGGTGTCCTTGAACAGGCTGATGAAGTTGTTCATGATGCTGGGCACGACCATGGCCAGCGCCTGCGGCAGCACGATCTTGTACTGGGTCTGCCAATACGACAGGCCCAGCGTGGCCGCCGCTTCGATCTGCCCCTTGGGTATGGCCTGCAGGCCGCCGCGGATGACCTCGGCCATGTAGGCTGCGGCAAACAGCGTGATGCCGATGATCACCCGCACCAGCACGTCGATCGACATGCCCACCGGCATGAACAGCGGGAACATGAACGAGGCCATGAACAGCACGGAGATCAGCGGCACGCCGCGGATCAGTTCCACGTAGATGGTGCAGACCGTGCGAATCGCCGGCAGGCTCGAGCGCCGGCCCAGAGCCACCACCATGGCAATCGGGAACGCCATCATCATCGACAGCACCGACAGCATGATGGTCAGCGGCAGTCCGCCCCAGCGATCGGTCTCGACCTTCTCCAGGCCCAGCACATTGCCGTACATCAGCGTGAAGAAGATCGCCAGCATCACGATCCATGCCGGCAACAGCCAGGATTTCCAGAAGCCGCGGGTACAGCTGCCGATCAGCAAGGCCAGCATCAGGCTGGTTGCCAGCAGGGGACGCCACTGGTCCTCGTAGGGATAACGCCCGAACAGGATGATGCGGTATTTCTCGGCCACGACACCCCAGCAGGCGCCCGCTCCGTCGACGCGGCACGCGTCGTAGTCGGGCAGCCAGGCTGCCCGGATCACGGCCCAGCTGAAGAACGGCGGCAGGACGGCCAGCAACGCGGCCAGCACGATGACCGTCATCAGGCCGGTTCTCCAGTCGCCGAACAGGTTGATGCGGATCCAGGCGATCGGGCCTTCGGTCGAGACGGGCGCCGGACGGGGCGCAATCGGTTCAAAAATCTGTGCGCGCATGGTGTCGGTCCGATCAACGTTCCTGGATCGCCGCACGGGCGTTGTACCAGTTCATCAGCAAGGACGTGGACAGGGACGTCGTCAGGTAGACCAGCATCACGATGGCAATCGCCTCGACGGCGCGGCCGGTCTGGTTCAGCGAGGTGTTGGCGATGGACACCACGTCGGGATAACCGATGGCCACGGCCAGCGAGGAGTTCTTCGTGAGGTTCAGGAACTGGTTGGTGACCGGTGGAATGATCACGCGCAGCGCCTGCGGCAGCGTGACCAGGCGCATCACCTGGCGTGGATGCAGTCCCAGCGCCGCGGCGGCCTCGCCTTGCCCCGCAGACACCGACTGTATGCCCGAGCGCACCACTTCGGCGACGAATGCTGCCGTATACATCGTCAGGCCGAGCAGCACGGCCAGGAACTCGGGTGTCAATGCGCCGCCGCGCTCGATGGAGAAGTCACCCTTGATCGGGAACTCGAAATGCAGCGGTGCTCCGCCGGCCCACCAGGCCAGCACGCCGGTGACGATGCAGATGCCCAGCGGAACCCAGAACATGCTGCGCAACTGACCGGTTGCCTCGAAGCGGCGATAGGCCCAGTTGCGATAGGCGAAACCGAGCATCGCGCCGGCGACCAGGCCGATCGCACCCCACAGGTGGCCGATCTCCCAGATCGGCTTGGGGAAGATCAAGCCGCCCTTGGCCAGGAACATCGGACCCAGCGTGATGGCGTCCTGCACATAGGGCAGGGTCTCGGTCAGCAGCAGGTACCACATCAGCAGTTGCAGCAGGATGGGGATGTTGCGGAACATCTCGACATAGGCATAACACAGGCCGCGCACCAGGGCGTTGCGCGAAAAGCGTCCCACGCCGATCAAGGTGCCCAGGATGGTCGTGAGGATGATGCCGAGAATCGCGACGCGCAGCGTGTTGACGATGCCCACCAGGTAGGCCTTCCAGTAGGGGGCGGCCGAATCGAAGGCGAACAGGCTCTCGCCGATATCGAAACCGGCCGGATCGCCGAGGAAGTCGAAGCCGCTCTGGATGCCGCGGGCCTGCATGTTGATCATCGTGTTCCTGGCCAGGAACCACACCGCCAGGGCCACGATGCCGATGGCCAGGATCTGGTAGATGACGCCCCGGAACGCCTGGCTGCGCCAGGACCATGGGCTCTTCTTCTTGGGGGCTTTATCCGTCATGGGCACTGCTTCTCATGCATCGCGCGCAGGTGCGCGGACAAAAAAAAGCCGCTGCCCAGGCGCATGGTGCGTTCGGGCAGCAGCGTTTTGCACGGACCGAGGGGTCGATCAGCGCGCCGGATACGGATACATCAATCCGCCTTTGTTCCACAGGTTGTTGAGACCGCGCGGCAGGTTCAGGGCCGTTTTCGGGCCCAGGTTGCGGTCGTAGCTCTCGCCGTAGTTGCCGACCGCCTTGATGACGCGCGCCAGCCAGTCCTTGTCCAGGCCGAGCAGCTTGCCGGTGTCTTCATTGCCACCGCCGAGCAGGCGCTGGACGACAGGGTCATCGCTGGAGGCCTTCATCTTGTCGACATTGGCCTGCGTGACGCCGTATTCTTCGGCTTCCATCATGCCGTACAAGACCCACTTGACGATCGCGAACCATTCGTCGTCACCGCGGCGCACCATCGGGCCGAGCGGCTCCTTGGAAATCAGCTCGGGCAGGATCATGTGTTCCTTGGGATCCTTTGCTTCCTTGGTACGCACCGAGGACAGGCCGGAGGCGTCCGTCGTGTAGGCGATGCAGCGACCCGAGAAGTAGGCGCTGGTGGCGGCCTCGACCTTCTCGAACACCACCGGCTTGATGTTCAGGTTGTTGGCCTTGGAATAGTCGGTCAGGTTCTTTTCGGTCGTGGTGCCGGACTGCACGCACACCGTCTGGCCCTTGAGTTGCTTGGCGCTCTTCATCTTGGTGCGTGTCGGCACCATGAAGCCCTGGCCGTCGTAGTAGTTCACGACCGTCATCGACAGCCCGAGCGACGCATCGCGCGACAGCGTGAACGTGGTGTTGCGCGCCAGCACGTCGATCTCGCCGGACTGCAGCGCGGTGAAGCGCTGCTGCGCGGTCAGCGGAACGTATTTGACCTTTTCGGCGTCGCCCAGCGTTGCGGCAGCCAGCGCCTTGCAGACATCGACGTCCAGGCCGGACCACTTGCCGGTCGAGTCGGCGGCGGCAAAACCGGCCAGGCCGGTGTGGACCCCACAGACGACCTGTCCGCGCGACTTGATCGCGTCCAGCGTCTTGCCCGCATGCGCGGCCGGCGCAGCCAACATCGCCCCGAAGGCAGCCAGCGCGACGGCAGCCAGTTGCAGTTTGCTTGATTTCATCTTGGTTCCTCCAATACACAATGGATGGACACGCATCGAAGCCGGCCACGGCCGGCTGCGGCACATTCGTCCTGCAGACGACTGTAGCCACTTCCCGTGCCGGTTGCATCGGGGTTTACTCGGGCCCCCCATGCAAGATGCGCATACGCCCACGACCAATGCCGGGTCCTCAGGGATCGGGCGCCGCATCGGCGTCCAGCGTCTCGTCCAGCGAACGACCGTGGCGCAGGCGCCGGTACAGTGGCAGTGCGAGCAGGCCGGCCAGCACGAACAGCGCGATCGACGACGCAATGCGCCAGCGCGAGTCGACGGTCAGGCCGCTGCCGGCCAGCGCGAAGATCAGCGCCTGCGGCAGATAGCCGACGAAGCTGCCGCCGAAGAACGGCGCGGTCTTGATGCGCGACACGCCGGCCACGAGGTTGGTGATCAGGTTGCTGCCCACCGGCAGCAGCCGGATCAGCAGTGTCATCGTGAACGGGTCGCCGCCGACGAAGTCGTCGAATCGGCTGAGCTTGGCTGGGAACATGCGCCGCACCACGGCACGCCCGAACCAGCGCGCGTAGTAGAACGCCATCATGCAGCCGCCCAGCGTGGCGACCGCGCTGAGCACCGTGCCGGCGATGGCGCCGAACACGTAGCCGCCGAAAAAGGCAACCACCTGGCGCGGCAGCCCCAGTGCAGTGATGACTGCGCCGGCGGCGAGAAACACGCCGAAACCCTGGTAGCCGTGTCCGCGCACATTGGCATTGATCCATTCGCGCTCGAACAGATGCTCGAGTCCGGCGCTCTTGATCAGCAACCCCAGACCGATCAGCGACAGGATCAGGAAAATGCCGCGCAACCAGACGGGCAGGTGGGGCTTCTTCATGGTTTCGCAGTCGCGTGGATGGGCCAGCCGCATCGGCTGCGCCAGGCGCCGATTGTGCACGAAGGGTGCAAGGGGAACGCGACCATGCGCCCGGCGCACCGGCACGGCGCCGGCGCGCAGCAGGCCGGGTTCGCCGGCTCCGCCGCCGGGCGCCGCGGCGCGAACGCCGCCTGCCGCGCGGCAGGGTCAGATGTAGCCGGGCGCCGGCTTGACGTGGCGCATGTGCAGCGACAGGCCCAGTGCGGCCATGTGGTTGGCGTTGCGCCCCAGGATGGCCTGGGACAGCGGCAGGAACTCGGTTTCTTCGAACTGCGCGTGCGCATGGTATTCGTCGACCAGCTGCTGCACCGCCACCGCATCGAGTGCGGTGTCGTGGCCCTTGGCGATCTGCCGGAGCTGGGGCTTGATGCGCGACCACCAGGACTCGATCTGCCGGTGCTCGGCGGTCAGCCGCTCCACGATGTGGCGCACGTTGTCGTGCTCGCTGCCCTTGGCTGCGCTCTTGAGCACGGCCGGGAACAGCTCGCGCTCCTCCTCGCCATGGTGCTCCAGGATCACCGCATCGAAAAAGGCCAGCATGTCGGCCGCGACCTTGCGCGCGCGTTGCGCCGGGGCCATCAGCGCCGGCAGTTCACCCAGCGCATCGAGGTGTCCGATGATGCCGACATGGCATTGCGAGAAATTGGCGATCGGCGCATCCTGGGAGCCGGCGCTGCTGCGGGGGGTGTTGTCGCTCATGGTCATTCTCCTGCTCGCCGATCGGTGTCGGACGGTCATTGTGGGCGGTCACCACCGGCCACGTCGTTGATGACGGTCAAGTCCGCTGCGGTGTGTCGCCACAATGCCGGGGCAGGCGCTGCGGGGTCGTTCGTCGTGCGAGCGGCCGGCCCTGTGGCTCACTGCACCAACGGCGTGTCGGCGGCTTCCAGGTCGACGCCGACGATGTGGGCCTGGCCGGCCAGCAGTTGCAGGTATTGCCGCAATGCGGTGACGAAGCTGTGCTGGCGCAGGGCCATGGCGACAGCGCCGCGCACCGCCGCGTAGGTCGGATCCTGGCCGGGTTCGCGCGCCAGGATCTCGACGACGTGCAGCCCGAAGCGGCTGTGCACCAGGCGCGGCAATACACAGACCTGGGCCTGGCCGAAAAGCTCGCGTGCCAGCTCCGGTGCCACGTCGTCGCGTGTCAGCCAGCCCAGGTCGCCGCCATCGGCGCCGCTGGGGCAGTTGGAGAGTTCGCGCGCCGCGCGGGCAAAAGCCGTGTTGCTGCTGCCATCGTGGCAACGCACGTCGAGCAGGCAGGCTTCGGCGCGGTCGCGCAGCGGCACCACGTCCATGCCCTGGGTCAACGCGAACAGGATATGGCGCGCATGCACCTTCTCGCCGCTGCGGTAGTCGGCCGCATGGGCCTGGTAATGGCGCTCGCAGGCCTGTTCCGTCGGCTCGGGCACGATGACCTGCTGCGCGATCAGGGTGTCGATCGCATCGCTGGCCGCCTCGCTGATCACGCCGTCGGCGGTGCCGGCGTCGTTGGGGGCCAGCAGGCCGGCCTGCTGCGCTGCCTGGCGCAGCAACTCGGTGCAGGCGCGCTGGCGCAGTGCCTCGGCGCCGAGCGACTCGCCCGGCGCGTGCAGCGCGATGCCGTTGATCGTGGCGACCGGCGCTTCGAGCACCGTGGGGGTATGTTCGTTCATGGTCCGGTCTCCGTATCAGACGCCGGCGCCGGGCTGGCGCGGCTGGTTGTGGCCGGCCGGCAGGTTCAGGCGGCGGCTGCGTACCATCTGGTGCGGACGGAACAGGTAGGCCACGGTGGCGAAACCGCTCCAGACGTGCACCAGCCGGCTGAACGGGAACAGCAGGAAGATCGTCATGCCCAGCACCAGGTGCAGCTTGAACGGCCAGTCGACAGCGACCAGCAGCGATGCGTCGGGACGGAAGGTCACGATGCGTTGCGCCCATTCCGACAACAGCAACATCACGTTGCCGTCGTTGTGTGCGAAGGAGAACGGCAACGTGACCAGTCCGAGCACCAGTTGGACCCACAGGATCAGCAGGATGGCGATGTCGGTGCGGTGGCTGGTCAACCGGATGCGCGGGTCGAACAGCCGGCGGTGCAGCAACAGGCTGAGCCCCACGAAGCAGATCGCGCCGGCGATGCCGCCCGCGGTCACGGCGATCATCTGCTTCTGGCCGGCGGTGATGAAGGGCTCGTAGACCCAGTGCGGCGTCAGCAGGCCGACGAAATGGCCGAAGAACAGGAACAGGATACCGGCGTGGAACAGGTTGCTGCCCCAGCGCAGCGTGCCGGTGCGCAGCATCTGCGAGGAGTCGCTCTTCCAGGTGTATTGGTCGCGGTCGAACCGCGCCAGGCTGCCCATCAGGAACACCGCCAGACAGACATAGGGGTAGACGTTGAATGCGAAATTGTGCAGGTAGGTCTGGATGCTGCTCATGACGGAACTCCTTCGTGCATGGTGGCGCCCTTGCGCCGGACTATCTGTATGGTCTGTTCATCTCCGGGCCTTGCCTGGCCCTTGGTCGAGCAGCCGTCGAACACGGGCGGTTCGGCCCAACTCTCGTCGAGATCGTCTTCCTTGGGCACGGTGACAGGCTGCGCCTTTTCGCCGGCCAGCTCCAGCAGCGCGCCCAGCACGCTGGCATACGGGCTCTGGTGCTTGCGCAGCGCGGCGAAGATGGCATTGAAGATATGTGCCATCTCGGCCAGGAAGGCCTGTGCCTCCTTGGGCGGTTGTGTGGAAACGAACTCCAGCACCGCCGGCAGGTAGTCCGGCAATTCGCCCTCGGCCAGGTACAGGCCGGCCTTCTCGTAGGTCTGGGCCAGGTCGATCATCGCCGGCCCGCGGTCGCGCGAATCGCCGTGCACATGTTCGAACAGATGCAGCGAGGTGGCGCGTCCGCGGTCGAACAGCGCGACGTATTCCGCCTCGTTGTCCAGCGTTTCGCGCCGCGCCAGCAGTGCCAGCAGGGCTTCGATCTCGGCCTGGCGTGGCGCGGACAAGGCCTGCTCCGCATGCAGCACCTCGCGCATCTGCGGCAGGGCCCGGCGCAGCTCGGAATCGGGATAACCGAGCAGCACCGCCAGCGTACGCAGGGTTCGCGCGGCAGCCACGGGTTTGGTGGAACCGAACATGTTCATACCTCCGCCCGGATCGGAATGGTGCGCTTCTTCTCGCTGCCGAACAGGCTGATCTCGCCGGTGCCCTCCGAGCAGCCGTTGCCGAAGCTGAAGCCACAACCGCCGCGCACGTTGAAGGCGTTCTCGGCATATTCGCGGTGCGTGGTCGGGATCACGAAGCGGTCCTCATAGTTGGCGATCGCCATCACCTGGTACATCTCCTCGACCTCGGCCATGGAGAGGCCGACCTGTTCCAGGGCCGCCGTGTTGATGTTCTGCTCGACGTGTTTCTCGCGCTGGAAGGCGCGCATTGCCAGC
>JACKLK010000012.1 GCA_024236015.1 Rhodoferax sp. | reverse complement strand
AGCGCCACCGGACTGCGGCCGGGCCAGATGGTGCGCGTGCGTGCCAGCGGCGGCGCCGCACAGGCCGATGCCGCCGCGCGGCTCACGGTGCCGCGCGAGGCGATCCTGCGCCGCGGCGAACTGACCGCGGTCTATGTCGCGACCGACAAGGGATTCCTGTTGCGCGCGGTCCGCGTCGGGCCGGCCCTGGACCAGCAGGTCGAGGTGCTGGCCGGACTGCGCAGCGGTGAACGTATCGCCCGCGATCCGGTGCGCGCCGGGCTGCCGGGCGCGATGGCGCAGTGATGCCGGCCATGCCATCCACCGACAAGCACCAGGGCCCGCCGGCCGCAGCGCCGGCGCTGGGCGTGGCCGGTCGCCTGGCCGGGGCGTTCCAGAACAACGCGATCACGCCCTTGCTGGCCCTGGTGGCCCTGCTGCTGGGCCTGTTCGCGGTGCTGGTGACGCCGCGCGAGGAGGAGCCGCAGATCAACGTGACCATGGCCAACGTGCTGATCGCCTTCCCCGGCGCCAGCAGCGCCGACGTGCAGAACATGGTGGCGCGCCCGGCCGAACAGGTGCTGGGCCAGATCGCCGACATCGAGCACACCTATTCGGTGTCGCGTCCCGGCGTGGCGGTGCTGACGGTGCAGTTCAAGGTCGGCGTGCCGCGCACCGAGGCGCTGGTGCGGCTGTACGACGTGCTCAACGCCAACCAGGACTGGTTGCCGAGCAACCTGGGCGCCTTGCCGCCGGTGGTGCGGCCCAAGGGCATCGACGACGTGCCGGTGCTCGGCGTGACCTTGTGGAGCCATGACGCGACGCCGGCCGTCGAACTCGAGCGGGTCGCGCACACGCTCGAGGCCGAACTCAAGCGTGTGCCGGGCGCGCGCGAGGTGCAGACCATCGGCGGGCCGGGCCGGGCCGTCAACGTCTGGCTCGACCCCGGGCGCATGCGCGAACGTGGCGTCGACCTGCTGACGCTGCAGCAGACGCTGGCAGCGGCCAACATGGGCCTGCCGGCCGGCAGCGTGATCGAGCAGGGCGGCGGCGCCACGCGCATGTTGACGGTGGAGACCGGCAACCTGATCGCCTCCATCGACGAGGTGGCCGACCTGGTGGTCGGTGTCAGCAACGCTCGTCCGGTCTACCTGCGCGAGGTCGCGCGCATCGAATACGGCGCGCGCACGCCGAGCCAGTACGTCTGGTTCACGCCCGGCGCGGCCGCGGGGACGCCCGATGCGGCGGCCGCGACGACCACCCCGATGGCCGGCCAGTCCTATCCCGCGCTGACGCTGACCGTGACCAAGAAGCCGGGCCAGAACGCGGTCGACGTCGCGCGTGCGGCGCGTGTACGGCTGGACGAACTGCGCAACACCGTGATACCGGCCGGAGTCCAGACCACGATCACCCGCGACTATGGCGAGACGGCCGCCGAGAAGGCCAACAAGCTGATCCAGAAACTCGCCTTCGCCACCGGTTCGGTGATCCTGCTGGTGGGCCTGGCACTGGGCCGGCGCGAGGCGGTGATCGTCGGTGTGGCGGTGATCCTGACGCTGACGGCCACGCTGTTCGCGTCCTGGGCCTGGGGCTTCACGCTGAACCGGGTGTCGCTGTTCGCGCTGATCTTCTCGATCGGCATCCTGGTCGACGACGCCATCGTCGTGGTCGAGAACATCCACCGGCACCAGCAACTCGAACCGGGCAAGCCGCTGCGCGAGATCATCCCGGGGGCGGTCGACGAGGTCGGCGGCCCGACCATCCTGGCCACGCTGACCGTGATCGCCGCGCTGCTGCCGATGGCCTTCGTGACCGGCCTGATGGGTCCGTACATGAGCCCGATCCCGATCAACTCCAGTCTGGGCATGGCCTTGTCGCTGGCGATCGCGTTCACCGTCACGCCCTGGCTGGCGCTGCGGCTGATGAAGGCGGGCGACCACGGCGGCGCGGCCCATGCGCATGAAGGCGATGCCCCGGCCAGGCCCGGGCGGGTGCAGCGCCTGTTCACCTGGCTGCTGCTGCCGATGCTGCAAAGCGCGCGCAAGCGCTGGCTGCTGGCCCTGGGCATCGTGGCCGCGCTGGTGTTGTCGGTCGGCCTGGCCGCCGTGCAGTGGGTGGTGCTCAAGATGCTGCCGTTCGACAACAAGAGCGAGTTCCAGGTGGTGCTGGAGATGCCGGCCGGCACGCCGCTGGAGAACACCGCCGCCGTGCTGCAGGAGATGGGCCTGCACCTGTCGGCACAACCCGAGGTGCGCGACCTGCAGGCCTATGCCGGCACCGCGTCGCCGATCACGTTCAACGGCCTGGTGCGGCAGTATTACCTGCGCGCCGACGCCGAACAGGGCGACCTGCAGGTGAACCTGGTCGACAAGGCGCATCGCCACGAGCAGAGCCATGCGATCGCGCAGCGCATGCGCCCGGCGCTGGAGGCCATCGCGCAGCGCCACGGCGCGCGCGTCAAGGTGGTCGAGGTGCCGCCCGGGCCTCCGGTGATGTCGCCGCTGGTGGCCGAGGTCTACGGCCCGGACGAGGCTGGCCGGCAGGCGCTGGCGGCCCGTGTGGTCAAGGCCTTCGGCGACACCGCCCACGTGGTCGGCATCGACAGCACGCTGCAGGCCGACGCGCCGCGCACATTCCTGCGCGTGCAGCGCCAGCGCGCCGAGACGCTGGGCATTCCGGTGGCGGCCGTGGCGCAGACGGTGCAGGCCGCGCTGGCCGGCGCCAACACCACCTACCTGCACGACGGCCAGTCCAAATACCCGGTGCCGGTGCGCATCGGCCTGCCGCTGGAGCGCCAGGTCGGGCTGGACGCGGTGCTGGCGCTGCCGATGCGCGCGGCCAACGGCACGCTGGTGCCCTTGTCCGAGCTGGTGCACGTCGAGCGCGGCGTCATCGACAAGACGCTGTACACCAAGGACCTGCAGCCGCTGACCTACGTGATGGGGGACGTTGGCGAACGGCTCGCGGACGACGGCAGCCCGGTGGCCGGCTTCGTCGACTCGCCGCTGTACGGCCTGTTCGGCATCCGCAGCCGGTTGCAGGACGCGGCGCTGCCCAACACCGGCGAACTGGGCGAATACTGGATCCGCCAGCCGGACGATCCGTACCGCGGCTACGCGATCAAGTGGGACGGCGAATGGCAGATCACCTACGAGACCTTCCGCGACATGGGTGCGGCGTACGGCGTCGGCCTGATCCTGATCTACCTGCTGGTGGTCGCGCAGTTCCGCAGCTACCTGACGCCGCTGATCATCATGGCGCCGATTCCGCTGACCATCATCGGCGTGATGCCGGGCCATGCCTTGATGAACGCGCAATATACGGCCACGTCGATGATCGGCATGATCGCGCTGGCCGGCATCATCGTGCGCAACTCCATCCTGCTGGTGGACTTCATCGAGCTCGAGGTCGCACGCGGCGTGCCGTTCCAGCAGGCCGTCGTGCAGTCGGCGGCGGTGCGTGCGCAGCCTATCGTGCTGACCGGCGTGGCCGCGATGATCGGCGCTTTCTTCATCCTGGACGACCCGATCTTCAACGGTCTGGCGGTGTCGCTGATCTTCGGCATCTTCGTGTCGACGCTGCTGACCCTGGTCGTCATCCCGGTCCTGTATTACGCCGTGTTCCGGCGTCGCATGGCAGCGCGCGCAGCCGCTGCGCCCGTCGTCTGATCAACCCAAGGAGACAAGCATGGCCCATATCGTCATCATCGGAGCCGGAATCGGCGGCATGCCCGCCGCGTATGAAATGCGGGCCCTGCTGCCCAAGGAACACACGATCACCGTCGTCAACCCGGTCGACTATTTCCAGTTCACGCCGTCCAATCCGTGGGTGGCCGTGGGCTGGCGCGAACGGCCGGTGGTGACGATGCCGATTGCGCCCGCGCTCGAGAGCAAGGGCATCGCCTTCAAGGCCAAGGCGGTCACTGCCATCGACGCCCCCGGCAACAGCGTGACGCTGGACGGCGGCGAGACACTGGCCTACGACTACCTGATCATCACCACCGGACCCAAGCTCGCGTTCGACGAGGTGCCCGGCGCCGGCCCGCATGGCGGTCACACGCAGTCGGTGTGCACCGTGCCGCATGCCGAGCAGTTCTGGGGCCGCTACCAGGAGTTCCTGAAGGACCCCGGCCCGGTCGTCGTGGGCGCCATGCCCGGCGCGAGCTGCTTCGGCCCGGCCTACGAGTTCGCGTTCATCCTGGACGCCGATCTGCGCAAGCGCAAGTTGCGCCACAAGGTGCCGATCACCTTCGTGACCAGCGAGCCGTACATCGGCCACCTGGGCCTGGGTGGTGTCGGCGACAGCAAGTCCATGCTGGAGTCGGAGCTGCGTGGCCACGACATCAAGTGGATCACCAACGCGAAGACCACCCGGGTCGAGGCCGACAAGCTGTTCGTCTCCGAGCTCGACGACAAGGGCCAGGTGCACAAGGAACACGAGGTGGGCTTCACGCTCGCCATGATGTTGCCCGCGTTCAAGGGCGTCGATCCGGTGGCGGCGGTGCCCGGCCTGTGCAACCCGCGCGGCTTCGTGATGATCGACGAATTCCAGCGCAGCAAGGCGTTCCGGAACATCTTCTCGGCCGGCGTCTGCGTGGCGATTCCGCCGGTGGAGGCCACGCCGGTTCCCACCGGTGCACCCAAGACCGGCTACATGATCGAGACCATGGTCACGGCGATCGCGCACAACATCGCCGACGAGCTGGCGGGCCGGCAGCCTTCGGCGCGGGCGACCTGGAATGCGATCTGCCTGGCCGACATGGGCGACACCGGAGCCGCCTTCGTGGCCCTGCCGCAGATCCCGCCGCGCAACGTGAACTGGTTCAAGAAGGGCAAGTGGGTGCACCTGGCCAAGATCGGTTTCGAGAAATATTTCATGCGCAAGATGAAGACCGGCAACGTCGAGCCGGTGTACGAGAAGTACGTGCTCAAGGCGCTGGGGATCGTGCGCCTGGTGGAGAAATGACAGCCTGACCCATCGATCTTTCTTTTTTTCAACCTCAAGGAGTTATCACATGACCGTAGAACGTTACATCCGCATTTTTGCCGGCCTGTTCATCCTGATCTCGCTGGCGCTGGGCGTCGAAGGCAGCCCGCTGTTCGTCAGCCCGTGGTGGCTGGCATTCACCGCCTTCGTCGGTGCCAACCTGTTCCAGTTCGGGTTCACCAACGTCTGCCCGCTGGGCTTCATCCTGAAGAAACTCGGTGTGCCGGAAAAAGCGCCGGGCCGGGCCTGAGCCATGGCCGACGGCAAGGAAACCGTGCACCTGGTCCAGCGCCAGGACTACCAGTTCACGATGCAGTTCGGCGGCGCGGCACCCGACTGGCTGGCCGACGAACCGCCGCCGCTGGGCAAGGGCGAAGGCCCTTCACCGGTGCAGCTGTTGTCGGCCGCGGTCGGCACCTGCCTGAGCGACTCGCTGTTGTTCGCGCTGCGCAAGTACAAGCAGGCGCCCGAGCCGATCCGCTGCGAGGTGACGGCCGACGTTGGCCGCAACCCGGAGAACCGGCTGCGTGTGCTGGGCATGCAGGTGAGGCTGACGCTCGGCGTCGCGGCCGCCGGGCTGCAGCACCTGGACCGCGTGCTGGACCAGTTCGAGGCCTTCTGTACCGTGTCCCAGAGCGTGGGTGCCGGCATCCCGATCACGGTGCAGGTGCACGACGCCGACGGTGCGCTGCTGAAGTGACAACATAATGGCGGCTCCGACTTCCTCCGAGCGCCGCAAGGCGGCCAGCTGCGCCATGACCATTCTCAGCGACCAGAAAACGCGCACCGACCTGTTGCACCGCCTCAAACGGGCCGAGGGCCAGTTGCGTGGCGTGCAGCGCATGATCGAGGAGGGCGACGACTGCCTGGCGATCGCCGGCCAGATGTCGGCGGTGCGCAAGGCACTGGACAGCGCCTATGTGCGCATGACCGTGTGTTTCATCGAGCAGGAACTCGGCGAGCGCCTGGGCGACAAGGCCGGCGCCTCCGACGACCTTGCCCACATGATGGCCCACATGGAGGCGATGCTGGGCAAGCTGCGCTGAGGTTAAAGACGCCCCCCGTCTGTCCGGCTTCACTGCGTGTAAGCCGGCCGAACCCCCCACTGGGGGGCGGGCCGGCCGCTTCGGAGCGGCCGTGCGCGGCGGCCACTGGAGAAAGGACGCCCCCCGTCTGTCCGGCTTCACTGCGTGTAAGCCGGCCGAGTCGTGGCGCTGCCAGAGGCAGGCGCCCCTTCGGCCTGTCCAAGCCTGCGCAGGCAGGCTTGGAGCCGCGGGCCTCAGCCCCACGGGGTGGCGCCGCCTGCGGCCTGGCAAAGCCGGTTCCGTGGCGGCCTGGACGGGCGGCGGATTTGTCACGTCGGGGGGCGGACAGTTTGCGCAAGAACAAACTATTGCTTCTTAAACTATGATGGCGCCTCCTTGAACCGGGAGAACCCCCCCATGCCCCGTGACGCCGTCACACCCCCACTGGCCGACATGCGCCATTCCGCCGGCCAGGCCTGCCGGCTGATGAAAGTCCTGTCCAACCCCGACCGCCTGCTGCTGTTGTGCCAACTGGTGCACGGTGAGCAACGGGTCGGCGAACTCGAAGCCCGGGTCGGCGTGTTGCAGCCGACCCTGTCGCAACAACTCGGCGTGTTGCGCGACGAGGGGCTGGTCAGCACCCGGCGCGACGGCAAGGCCATCTATTACCGCATCGACAGCCCGCAGGCGCAGGCGGTGATGCAGGTCCTGCACGAACAGTTCTGCCGGCTGGCAACGGAGACGCGGGCATGACCATAGCCTGGACGCATTTCACGCCCTGGGCCTCGCTGGCCGGTGGCATCGTGATCGGACTGGCCTCGGCCGTGTTCATCCTGCTGGGCGGCCGCGTGCTGGGCATCAGCGGCATTCTCGGCGGCCTGCTCGCGCGGCGGCCGGGTGACGTCGGCTGGCGTCTTTCGTTCCTGCTCGGGCTGCTGGCCGCGCCGCTGGCCTATGCCGTGTTCGCGCAGCCGGTGGTGCCGCGCATCGATGCGGGCTGGGCCACCTTGATCGTCGCCGGGCTGCTCGTGGGCGCCGGCACCCGCTACGGCTCGGGTTGCACCAGCGGCCATGGCGTGTGTGGCCTGTCGCAGCTCTCGCCCCGCTCGCTGGTGGCCACCCTGTCGTTCATGGGCGCCGGTTTTGCCACGGTCTATCTGGTGCGCCATGTGTTCGCCTGATCCCATTGCCTTTGCGCGCCGGAGCATGGCATGAACCGCGTCATCGAATTCCTCGTGGGCCTGGTGTTCGGCATCGGCCTGATCCTGGCCGGCATGACCGACCCTGGCAAGGTGATCGGTTTCCTGGACCTGTTCGGCAGTTGGGACCCGTCGCTGGCGCTGGTGATGGGCGGCGCCATCGGCGTGGCCGTGTTCGCCTTCTTCGTCGCGCGCCAGCGCACGACCTCGTTCCTGGGCGGCGCGATGCACCTGCCCCGTGCCGGTCAGATCGACCGTCCGCTGGTGCTCGGCTCGCTGGTGTTCGGTGTCGGCTGGGGCCTGGCCGGTTTCTGTCCGGGGCCGGCGCTGGTGTCGCTGGGCAGCGGCGAGCCGAAGGCGGCGGTGTTCGTGCTGGCGATGGTGCTGGGCATGTGGGCTTTCGACTGGGCCACGCGCAGCCAGCCGCAGCCGCAGGCCGAAGGCGCGCGCTGACGTGGCGCTGGTGCCGGCCTGGTTGCGGCAGTACCGGGCGGGGTGGCTCGCCGGTGACCTGACGGCCGGCCTGATCGTCACCGTGATGCTGATTCCGCAAAGCCTGGCCTATGCCATGCTGGCGGGACTGCCGCCGCAGGTCGGGCTGTATGCCAGCATCCTGCCGCTGGTGGCGTATGCGGCGCTGGGCTCGAGCATGACGCTGGCGGTCGGTCCGGTGGCCGTGGCCTCGCTGATGACGGCCAGCGCCCTGCAGCCGCTGGCGCTGGCGGGCAGCCCCGAATACGCGGCGATGGCGGTGCAACTGGCCCTGATCTCGGGCGTGATGCTGCTGGCATTCGGCGTGTTGCGTCTCGGCTTCCTGGCGTATTTCCTCAGCCATCCGGTCATCAGCGGCTTCATCACGGGTTCGGCCGTGCTGATCGCGATCGGCCAGCTGCAATACATCCTGGGCGTGCGCATCGTCGGCGCCGGCGTGATGGAAAAACTCACCGGCCTGGTGACCTCCTGGCAACACGCCAACCTGCCCACCGTCGTCACCGGTGTGGCCACCTTGGTCTTCCTGCTGCTGGCACGCCGGGCGATGGCACCGCTGCTCGAACGCTGGGGCGTGCCTGCGTCGATGGCCGGGCTGCTGGCCAAGCTGGCACCGATGGTGGCCGTGGTGGTGGCCACCGCCGCCGTCGCGATCGGGCGGCTCGACCAGACGGCCGGTATCGCGGTCGTGGGTGCGGTGCCGCAAGGCCTGCCCGCGCTGGCGCTGGTGTTGCCGGACGCCGACACCCTGGGCCTGTTGTGGCTGCCGGCCCTGCTGATCGCCCTGGTCGGCTTCGTCGAGAGCGTCTCGGTGGCGCAGTCGCTGGCCTTGCAGCGCCAGCAGCGCATCGTGCCCAACCGCGAACTGCTGGGCCTGGGCGCGGCCAACATCGCCAGCGCCGTATCGGGCGGTTATCCGGTCACCGGCGGTTTCGCGCGCTCGGTCGTCAATTTCGCGGCCGGTGCCCACACGCCGCTGGCCGGTGTCGTGTCCGCCGCGCTGATGGCGCTGGTGATCGCCGCATTCACCGGCCTGTTCTTCCACCTGCCGCATGCCGTGCTGGCGGCCACCATCATCGTGGCCGTGACCAGCCTGGTGGACCTGGACACCTTGCGCCGGGCCTGGCGCTACGACCGCGCGGACGCCCTGTCGCTGGTCGGCACGGCCCTGGGCGTCGTGGTCCTGGGCGTCGAGGCCGGCATCCTGGCCGGCGTGGCCTTGTCGCTGGGCGCCCTGGTGTGGCGCAGCAGCCGCCCGCACATGGCGGTGGTCGGGCGCGTGCCGGGCACGGAGCATTTCCGCAACGTGTTGCGCCACAAGGTCGAGACGGTGCCGGGTCTGCTGGCCTTGCGGGTCGACGAGAGCCTGTTCTTCGCCAATGCCGTCGTGGTCGAGGACCGCATCGGCGAACAGTTGCAGCTCGATCCGGGCCTACACCATGTGTTGCTGATCTGTTCCGCGGTGAACCAGATCGATGCGACCGCGCTGGAGGTGCTGACCGAGCTCGAACGCAGCCTGGCCGCGCGCGGCATCGTCTTTCTGCTGGCCGAGGTCAAGGGGCCGGTGATGGACCGCTTGCGCACCACCGACCTGGGTCGGCGGCTCGAGGGCCGGGTGTTCCTGAGCGTGCACGAGGCTTTCCTGTTCGCCCGGCGTCGGCACGCGCAGGCGTCCTGAGCGCTGCGCGGCCCGATGGCGCCACCAGGGCGCGGCGTCCCCCGAACGGGGCGATGCGTGCAGCCGCGGATTGCCGCAGAATCCGGTTTTCGACTACGCAGGAGCCGCCATGCCGGAGCCCATCTGCTGTATCCGCGTCCGCGCAGCGCCATCCCTGCTGCGATGGCTCGGCGTGACCGCGTTGTTGTCGTGTGCCGCCGCCGGCGCGGGCGCCGAATGGCTGGCCTTGTGCAGCAAGTGCGTCAGCCCGACGATTTTTTCGCTCACCGGCGCCGGCACTGCGCACGCCGTTGCGCAGGCACGCATCACCCGGGCCGAGATCGAGGGCTGGTGCGCCAACTGGCAACCCGGCGATGCCGGCTGTGTCGCACGGGGGCTGCAGGAGCACGACCTGCAGAAGGTCTACCGCGCCAGCGCCGACTGCACGGCCGGGCGCATCACGCCGGTCGACGGCCAGACCTACCGCCTGGCCGGCACCTGGGACAACAGCGACATCGGCGGGGGGCGCAGCCGCTGGCGTGACGCACAGGGCAGGATCGTCGGGCGCGACAACGCCAGCGGCGGGCTGGGCATCTCGCAGCAATGGGAGGTGTTGTGCCCGCAGGCCGGCAAGCGGGCGGGCCAGGCCAAGGCGCCTGCGGCGGCCGGAGCCGGTACCGTTCGCGCCGGGCCGCCGCCGGCCGTGGCGCTCAAGGCCGACTATGCGGTGGGCCAGGTGGTGCTGGCCCGCTACGGCAGCCAGTGGATCCGTGCCAAGGTCAATGCCGTGCGCCAGGTCAAGGGCCGCAACGGGCCGGAGCTGGCCTACGACGTCAGCCTGGACAACGGCAAGCGCGGGCTGGTGCCGGCGCGGATGTTGCGCGCGATGTGATCGCCTGCGCCGGTCGGCTGGCGCACCGTCGGTCGACCGGATGCCAGCGCGTGTCGTCGGTGGCCTGCGCCGCGCTCGGCAACGTGCACATCACGCCGGCGGCAATGGCAAGCCCTCCGCCACGGCCACCCGCTCCAGCGCAGCTTCGAACAACGCCCGCGCCGCGCCAGCCACCTGCCCGAGATAGGCATGCAAGGCGGCATCGGCCGTGCTGCGGTTTTCGCACGTTGTGCTGTAGGCCTCGAACCGGGTCAGTTGCAACAACAACTCGGCGACATGGCGCGGGCATTCGCAGGCGATCGTCGTCGACATCGATGCCAGCGCGGACAAGCTGGCGTCGTCCCAGCGGCGTTGCGGCGCCGCGGCGGTCACCGGCGCGTCCGGCGCGCGTGGCGCGCCGGGCGCAGGTGCGGGCCTGGCCAGGGCGCGCAGCCATTGCCCGAGTACCGTATCGTTCTGCGGCTCGCGCAACAAGGCCACCCCGGCTGCGGCCAGTTCCGTGCACGTGCTGTCGGCGGCAAACCCGTAGAGCATGGCCATCGGCAACGCACGCAGGCCGGGGCCGGCGGTATCGAATTCGGCGAGCCAGCCCGGATGCAGGGTCGGCGCATGGACGAGCACGGCGTCCACCGGCGCGTCCGCGATGGCCGGGGCCGCCTGGGCCAGCGTGTCGAAAGGGCCGCTCACCTGCACGCCGGCACCGAGTTGCCGCAGCAGTGCCGGGTGCTGCAGGCGCCGGGCCAGTGCCGGGCCGATCACCGCCACGCGCCAGAGGCGGCCGCCGACGGGCGCCTCTGGCGCCTCGTCGTGGCCCGTCCCCGCGATGGCACCGGCGGCGCTGAAATGGGTCCCGGCCACGGCCCGCAACTGCGCCAGGTCGAGCGGCGCCAGTGTGCCGATCGCATGGCCCAGGTCGGTCAATTGCCGGATCAGGGCCAGGCGGTGCACGTCGGCGGCCGAATACAGCCGCTGGCCACTGGCCGTGACCGCCGGCATGGTGACCCGGTAACGACGCTCCCACACACGCAGCGTGGCAACCGGCATGCGCGCCATGCGAGCGACCGCTCCGCTGCGGTATCGCGGTGTGTCGTCGGAGGCCGTGGTGGGGAGCGGAACGGCGTTGTCTGCGTCGATGTTGCCCATGCTCTATTCAAATTGAACTGGTTTTGACGAGGAATATCGGAGTATTTTCAGGGTTGAATCATATATTGAAACGGAATTGAATCTGTAATTTCTATACTCGAGGCTTCAAGTCATGACCTACCAGGAGTGTTTATGTCCATCATCTCGAACCGCCGTGTCTTCCTGATCCATTCCGCCTCCGCCAGTGCGGCCCTCGCTTTCGCCGGCCAGGCCCAGGCGCAGGAG
Source organism: Rhodoferax sp. (assembly GCA_024236015.1). Lineage (GTDB taxonomy): Bacteria > Pseudomonadota > Gammaproteobacteria > Burkholderiales > Burkholderiaceae_C > CAISIP01. The sequence continues at coordinate 119,996 of JACKLK010000012.1, read as the reverse complement.
ATGGTCGACGAAAAGAATCCGCAGGCCGCCGCGCTTGGTTATGTCGCCGACGCCAAACGCGTGGACACCAAGAAGTACCCCAAGTACGCGGCCGGCCAGGTCTGCACCAATTGCTCGCTGTTCCAGGGCAAGCCGACCGACAAGGCTGGCGGTTGCCCGCTGTTCGCCGGCAAGCAGGTCGCGGGGCCGGGCTGGTGCAGCGCCTGGGTCAAGAAGGCCTGATCGGCGACGGCCGGCGGATCGCGACGCCCGTGTCGACCATGCGTGCGCGTGCGAACGGATTCAAGGGCAACAAGGCAGCCTTGCCATGCAAGCCTTGCGCCGTATGCGGGCGGCCGATGGTCTGGCGCCGGCGCTGGGCACGCAACTGGGAAGTGGTGACGGTCTGCAGCGACGCCTGCAGGCTGTCGCGCCAGCGCCATGGCTGAACTGCGCACGCTGGTCATCGTGCTCGGCGACCAGCTCGACCACGGCGCGGCGGCGTTCGACGGCTTCGATGCCGCCATGGATGCGGTGTGGATGGCCGAGGTCGCCGAGGAGTCGACGCATGTGACCTCCAGCAAGATGCGCAGCGTGTTGTTCCTCTCGGCCATGCGCCACTTCGCCGCCGAGACGCGGGCGGCGGGCCGGTCGCTGCACTACACCCGGCTGGACGATGCCGGCAACCGGGGCAGCCTGGCGCGGGAACTGCAGGCCGCGATCGAACGGCTGCGGCCCGCGCGGCTGGTGCTGACCGAGCCCGGCGAGTGGCGGGTGTTGCAGGCGCTGCAGGCGGTGGCGGATGCCGCCGCCGTGCCGCTGGAGGTGCGCGAGGACCGCCATTTCTACGTCAGTCAACGCGCCTTTGCCGGCTACGCGCAGAACCGCAAGACCCTGCGCATGGAGTATTTCTACCGGGAGCAGCGCCGGCGCCACCGTGTGCTGATGGACGGCGACGCGCCGGCCGGCGGTCAGTGGAACTTCGACGCCGACAACCGCAAGGCTTTTGGTTCCGCGGGGCCCGGTCGGGTGCCTGCGCGCAGCCGCTGTGCGCCCGATGCGATCACGCGCGAGGTCATGGCCACGGTGCAACAGCGGTTCGCGAACCATCCCGGCACGGTCGACGGCTTTGCCTGGCCGGTCACGCGGCAGCAGGCGCTGCAGGCGCTCGACGCCTTCATCGCCGAGCGGCTGCCGCTGTTCGGCCGTTACCAGGATGCGATGTGGCCCGGCCAGCCCTGGCTCTACCACGCCCACCTGTCCGCCGCGCTGAACCTCAAGCTGCTCGATCCGCGCGAGGTGGTGGCCCGGGCCGAAGCCGCGTACCGGGCCGGCGACGCGCCGCTGGCGGCGGCCGAGGGTTTCGTGCGCCAGATCCTGGGCTGGCGCGAATACGTGCGCGGCATCTACTGGTCGCAGATGCCGGGCTACCGGGATCTCAATGCGCTCGGTGGCGACCAGGACCTGCCGGCCTGGTACTGGAATGGCGACACCGACATGGCCTGCCTGCACGATGCGATCACGCAGACGGTGCAGCAGGGTTATGCCCACCACATCCAGCGCCTGATGGTGACCGGGCTGTACGCGATGCTGCTGGGCGTCGCACCGGCCCAGGTGCACGCCTGGTACCTGGGCATGTACGTGGACGCCGTCGAATGGGTCGAGTTGCCCAACACGCTGGGCATGAGCCAATACGCCGACGGCGGCCTGATGGCGAGCAAGCCGTATGCGGCCACCGGCAACTACATGGCCCGCATGGGCCCGCACTGCAAGGGTTGCCGATACGACCCCGCGCAGCGCACCGGCGATACAGCCTGCCCGTTCACGACCCTGTATTGGGACTTCCTGCTGCGCCACGAAACCTTGCTGGCGGGCAATCCGCGCATGGCCTTGCAGGTGAAGAACCTGGCGCGGCTGGACGATGCGCAGCGGCAGACGGTGCGTGATCGCGCCGCGGCGATACGGCGCGGTGCGGTCGGAGTGCCCGCCCATGGCTGAACGCTGGCGCGGTTCCATGTGCGCCAGGCCGACGGTCGCCTGCTCGACGGTGCGCCGGCCGTTCTGGCGATGTGGGCGTTGTTGCCGCGCTGGCGCTGGCTCGCACGCGCCGGTCGACTGCCGGGGGCGAGCTGGCTGATGGAATAGGCCTACCGCGGATTCCTGCATCTGCGGCCCATGCTGCAGCGCTGGGCCTCGCGGCTGGACCGGGCGCGCACCGGCGGTGCGGCCGGCCCGTGACCGCAGCTCAGGTCAGCAGCGCATTGACACGTTTGACGTACGCCGCCGGATCATCCGGCAGGCCACCTTCGGCCAGCAGCGCCTGGTCGAACAGGATGTGGGCCAGGTCGTTGAAATGCACCGAGCCGTCCAGCTTCTTGACCAGCGCGTGTTCGGCATTGACCTCGAGCACCGGCTTGACCTCGGGGGCCTGCTGGCCGGCCTGCTTGAGCATGCGCGCGAGTTGCGTGCTCATGCCGTGGTCCTTGACCACCAGGCAGGCCGGGCTGTCGACCAGGCGCGTGGTCACGCGCACGTCTTCGGCCTTGTCCTTGAGCGCCTCCTTGAGCTTGGCGAGCAGGGGCTTGAAGGCCTCGGCCGCTTCCTCGGCCGCTTTTTTCTCGGCCTCGTCCTGCAGCTTGCCCAGGTCGACCGCACCCTTGGCCACGCTTTGCAGCGGTGTGCCGTCGAATTCGGTCAGGTAGTTCAGCGCCCACTCGTCGACCCGGTCGGTCATCAGCAGCACCTCGATGCCCTTTTTCTTGAACACCTCGAGTTGCGGGCTGTTCTTCGCCGCGGCCAGCGAGTCGGCGGTGATGTAGTAGATCGCCTCCTGGCCTTCCTTCATGCGCGCCTTGTAGTCGGCGAATCCGACACTGGGGCTGTCCGATTGGGTGGACGCGAAACGCAGCAGCTTGGCCAGTCGGTCCTTGTTCGTGAAGTCCTCGCCCACGCCTTCCTTGAGCACGGCGCCGAACTCGGCGTAGAACTTCGTGTATTTGCCGGCGTTCGCGGCGGCGGCCGCCTTGTCTTCCTCACTGACCACGTCGGTGACACCGTCGGCGCCTTCAGCGGGTTTCTCCGCCTCGACCGGCTTGTTGTTGCGCGCCATGTCCTCGAGCATGCTGAGCACGCGCTTGGTGCAGCCTTCGCGGATCGCACGCACGTCGCGGCTTTCCTGCAGCAGTTCGCGGCTGACGTTGAGCGGCAGGTCGGACGAGTCGACCACACCCTTGACGAAACGCAGATAGGTGGGCAGCAGCGCCTCGGCGTCGTCCATGATGAACACGCGCTTGACGTAGAGCTTGAGCCCGCCCTTCTTGTCGCGGTTCCACAGGTCGAACGGCGCCTTGGACGGGATGTACAGCAGCTGCGTGTATTCGGTGCTGCCTTCGACCCGGTTATGGGTGTGGGCCAGCGGATCCTCGAAGTCGTGGCTGATCTGCTTGTAGAAATCGTTGTATTGCTCGGGCGTGATGTCCTTCTTGGGACGCGACCAGATCGCATTGGCCTTGTTGACGGTCTCCCACTCGTCGGTGACCACCATCTCGCCGCCCGTGGTGGCGCCGGACTCGTCGCCGTCGATCTTCTCGCCTTCCTTCCATTCTTCCTTGCGCATCAGGATGGGCAGGCTGATGTGGTCGGAATATTTGCCGATGATGCTCTTGACCTTCCAGGCGCCGGTGTATTCCTCGGCGTCTTCGCGCAGGTGCAGCGTGACGCTGGTGCCGCGTTGCGCGCGCTCGATGGTCTCGACCTGGAAGTCACCGCTGCCGCCGCTGATCCAGCGCACGCCGTGTTGCTTCTCCATGCCGGCGCGGCGCGACTCGACGGTGATCTTGTCGGCGACGATGAAGCCGGAGTAGAAACCCACGCCGAACTGGCCGATCAGCTGGGAGTCGGCCTTCTGGTCGCCGGTCAGGCGCGAGACGAAGTCCTTGGTGCCGCTCTTGGCGATCGTGCCCAGGTTGTCGATCGCTTCCTGCTCGGTCATGCCGATGCCGTTGTCGGTGATGGTCAGCGTGCGCGCCTTCTTGTCGAGCTCGATGCGCACGTCCAGGTTGGGTGCGTCCTCGAACAGGGCGGGGTCGTTGATGGCCTCGAAACGCAGCTTGTCGCAGGCATCCGACGCATTGGAGATCAGCTCGCGCAGGAAGATCTCCTTGTTGGAATACAGGGAATGCGTGACCAGGTGCAGCAGCTGCGCGACTTCGGCCTGAAAGGATAGGGTTTGTTTGCTCATGGAACTCCGCTCTCGGTCGGTGATACGGCATGGCGGAGCGCTCGAGCGTCACGGCCATGCCATCGAAAACCCTCAATTATGGGCGATGGCATGGCTTTCAATACCCTGCGACGGCGGCCGGCGCAGGCAGCCGCCGCGGCCCGGGCCGCGATTTCCGGCCCGGGCGGTGCCGGGTCATAACACGAGGGCACCCCCCATCAGCGCCAGTACCAGGAAGACCAGGAACACCACGATGGCGATGAAGAACAGGATCTTGGCGATGCCAGCCGTGGCGGCCGAAATTCCGGTGAAGCCGAAGACGCCGGCGATGATGGAGACGACCAAGAAGATCAGGGCCCAGTACAGCATGATGTTTCCTCCTGTGGATGTGCTTGTCGCTTGCTCGGTGCCGCACCGTGTTGCGATGGCGGCCGCGGCCTTCGCGCCCGCGGCCTGGTTCCGAGGTCCGATGGTGCGAAGGATGACTGCAGTGTCGGTCGGCCTGCGCGCACTGGCTGTAGTAACTCGCCGTCGCGAAATGTAGGAGAGTGCCCCCTGCGGCAACGGCGCCACCGGCGCGTGCCGGGCGCGCCAATCATGCGCCTGTCAGTGCCGCGCCGTGGGGTGCTGCGCCAGCCAGTCGGAGACGATGCGCCCGACCGCAGGGTCGCTCAGCAGCTGCATGTGGCCGGTGCGGTAGACGATTTTCTGCGCGTGCGCAGCGAAGGCCAGCGCCCGCGCCGGTTCGTCATGCCGGCCGAGCGCGCTGCGCAGCGGCACCAGCCCGTCGCCGAGCAGGCGCTCGGCGACCCGGCTGCGCCGGCCGGCCAGCGTCGCGGCCACCGCCAGGCAGGCGACGCCGGCCGGCAGCGGCACCGGGAGCCGGCGGTCGGCGCGGCGCGCGAAGCGGTCGCCACCGGCCCTGTCGCCGGCGAGCAGCGTGCCATGGCGCAGGTCGGTGATGCCGCTGCTGCGCAGGCGCGCCAGCCGCCCGAACGGCGCCGACCAGGGTGTGCTGCCCAGTAGCACGTCGACCCAGTTCCCGGCGCGCTCGAGCGGCGCGCCGTGGTGCGGCGTGCCCAGGAACACGATGCGCGTGAGCCGCTGGTGCCAGTCCTGGCCGGCCTGCTGCGCCTGATGCACCGCGCTGCGTGTCACCAGCCCGCCCATGCTGTGCGCGACGACGACCAGATCGTCGACCGGCACCGGCCAGGCGGCGAGCAGGCGCTGCAGCAGCGCCGACAACTCGCGCCCGTTGTCGCAGATGGGTCGGCCGGTGTTGTAGCGCAGGTACAGCGGCGTGAAGCCCTGGGCCTGCGCCAGGGCCTGGCCATGGTCCAGGCCCGGTTGCAGCGAACCGTCGGCGGCCGTGCGCCAGGTCTGCCATTGCCGGTCGTTCATGCACAGGCCATGCACCAGCAGTACGAGCCTGCCGCCGACCGCGCCGGCCGGCGGTGGCGCGTCCGGATCGATGGTGCGGCTGTCGAACTGCAGCGTCATCGGCAGCGCCAGCGGATTGGCGTCGGCCTGCAGCCGGTCGCCGATGACCCCGTTGAGTGCGGCCAGCACCGCCAGCCGTTGCGTGGAGTCGGCTGGCGCGGCATCCATGGCACCCAGCAGCGGCTCGAGGCGGGCCAGCGCGGTGTCCAGCCCCGCGCCCACGGCCTGCGTGATGCCGTTCACGCAGCGGTAGACCAGGCCGGTCAGGCCACGGGTGCGGTCGCTCTGTGCGCCGCCGGGCGCTCCCAGGGTGCGCCAGACGGATTGGTGCACGCCTTCGACTATGCCGGACGTACCCAGTGTTGCTTGCGTGGCCAGGCGTGCGGCGGCGCGCAGGTCGGACGGGCGGACATGGCCGGCCATCAGAACCGTTCGTGTGGCGCCAGATAGCGCCACTGCCCCAGCGGCAGGTTGCCCAGCATCACCTTGCCGATGCGCACCCGCTTGAGCCCGACCACCTTGAGTCCGACCAGTTCGCACATGCGCCGGATCTGGCGCTTCTTGCCTTCGGTGAGCACCACGCGCAGCTGTTCCGGGTTCTGCCAGCTGACCCTGGCGGGCTTGAGCGGCTGGCCGTCGAGCGTCAGGCCGTGGCGCAGCAGCGCCAGGCGTTCGGGCGGAAACACCGCCTGCACATTCTGGGTCACCGGGTCGTGTTCGCGAATCTCCTGCAACGCGGCATCGCCCGCGGGCGCATGGTCCGTGGCCAGGCCGGTGAAACTCACCCGCACCAGGTATTCCTTTTCCATCACCGAGTCCTCGCCGATGAGCTGGCGCGCGATGCGGCCGTCCTGGGTCAGCACCAGCAGTCCGATGGAATCGATGTCCAGCCGCCCGGCGGGTACCAGGCTCTGCAACTGTTTCGGGTGAAAGAAAAAGCGTGCGTTGTCGTCGGCCCAGCGGTTCTGGGGCTGGACCAGGGTGATGGCCGGGAGATGGCCGTCCTCGGCCTGCCCGCTGACGATGCCCATCGGCTTGTTCACCAGGATGGTCACCTGGTTGGCCTGCTGGCCCTGGGCCTGTTTGGTGATCTCGATGCGGTCCGACGGGCTGACCTGCATGCCCATTTCGGCCGGCTTGCCGTTGACCCGCACCCAGCCGCGGGCGATCCAGTCGTCGGCCTCGCGCCGCGAGGCCATGCCCAGTTCGGCCATGCGCTTGTTCAGGCGGCTGGTCGTGGCGCCGCCCGCAGCAGGGGCCCGCGCCGGGTTGCGCGTGGGTGCATGGGCCGGGCGCGGTGCGCGCTGGAAGCCGGGGGGAGCGTCGGGTTTGGTCATGTCGTCGGTTCGGTGCGGGGAAAGACGCGCGAGCGCAGGTCGTCGAGGTTGAGCACGCGCAGGCCGCCGTATTCCACCCGGATCATGCCTTGCTCCTGCAAGGCACGCAGCGCCTCGTTGACGCGCTGGCGTGACAGGCCCACCAGGAAGGCCAGTTCCTGCTGCGTGATGCGCAGCACTTCGCCGACACCCGGATACAACACGGGATGGAACAGCGCCGCCAGGCTGCGCGCCACGCGCAGGTCCGGGTTGCCCATGCGGTCGATCTCGCGCGCGGCGATGAACTGCCCCAGCCGCTCGTTGATCTGGTTCATGACGAAACGATTGAAGCCGATGGAGTGGTCGAGCAGCCAGTGGAAGGTGTCGACCGGCAGGCCGGCCACGATGCTCTTGCGCAGCGCCTGGATGTTGTAGCGGTAGGGTTCGCGCTTGAGCGCCGTGCCTTCGCCGAACCAGCCGCCGGGCGGCAGGCCGGTGAAGGTCATCGAATGGCCGTCGAAGGTGTCGCTGCTCATCTTGAGCAGGCCGTCGACGACGCCGAACCAGTAGGTGACATGGCGTCCGGTGCGGCAGACATAGTCGCCGGGCAGGGCATCGCCGACCTTGAGCTCGGACAACACGCGCTCGCGTTGCGCGTCGTCCAGTACCGCCATCCAGGGAATGGCCGCGACCTCGGCGTCGGAGGGCGGGCGCCGTCGATGGTGCAGGGAGAGTTCGTTTGACATGGATCAGCGCGGGCGCGGGAAGGTCGGGAAAGAGGGCAAAAGCCTAGGGAAATCCCTAGCCTCCATAACCCTGAATTGTCGTCCGACCGACAGGATGACGTCAAATTAAATCCTATATTGGGAGGCAACGACAGGCCCGTTGCCAACCGACCCGACGCGGCGGTGCCAACGCAGGACCCATGGCATTGAAGGAGACACCGTGCAGACCACGTTCCCCCGATTGTTGCTGAAACATGCAGCCGAGCGACCGGAAGCGGCAGCGATGCGCGAGAAGGAGTTCGGCATCTGGCAGACGCTGAACTGGGCCGACCTGCGCGAGCTGGTGGCCGACATCGCCGGCGGACTGCACCAGGCCGGGCTGGGCCGGGGCCAGCACATGGTCGTGGTCGGCTCCAACCGGCCACGCCTGTACGCGACCATGCTGGCGGTGCAGTCGCTGGGCGCGATTCCGATTCCGCTGTACCAGGACGCCGTGGCGGCCGAGTGCGTGTTCCCGATCAACAACGCCGACGTGTGTTTCGCGTTTGCCGAGGACCAGGAACAGGTCGACAAGCTGCTCGAGGTCCGCGAGCAATGTCCGCAGCTGGCGCACATCTATTTCGACGACCCGCGCGGCCTGCGCAACTACGACGAGCCGGGCTTGATGGCGATCGAGGAACTGATCGCGGCCGGCAAGGTCTACGCGCGCCAGCACGACGACTTCCTGCGCAGCCATATCGAGCAGGCACAGCCGCACGACGTGGCCGCGATGTTCTTCACCTCGGGCACGACCGGCAATCCCAAGGGTGTGGTGCACACCCACGACAGCCTGCTCGACCGGGCCCGCGCCGGCGCCGATTTCGACAAGCTGACCCACGCCGAGGAGGTGCTGGCCTATCTGCCGCCGGCCTGGATCGGGCAGAACATCTTCAGTTACGCCCAGTGGCTGGCCTGCGGTTATGTCGTCAACTGCCCGGAGTCGGCCGAGACGGTGACCATCGACCTCAAGGAGGTCGGCCCCACCTACTATTTCGCGCCGCCGCGGGTGTTCGAAGGCCTTCTGACCAGCGTGATGATCCGCATGGAGGACGCCGGTGCGCTCAAGCGCAAGCTGTTTCATGCGGCGATGGCGCTGGCCAAGCGGGTCGGCCCGGATCGCATGGACGGCAAGCCGCTCGGCCTGCTGGACCGGCTGCTCTACGCGATGGGCGACTGGTCGGTCTACGGGCCGCTGCGCAACAACCTGGGCATGAGCCGGGTGCGCGTGGCCTACACGGCGGGCGAGGCGATCGGGCCGGACCTGTTCCAGTTCTACCGCTCCATCGGCATCAACCTCAAGCAGCTCTACGGCTCCACCGAGACCGCGGTGTTCGTCTGCCTGCAGCCCGACAACGCGGCGCGCGCCGACACGGTCGGGCTGCCGATCTCCGGTGTCGAGATCAAGGTCGCCGACAACGGCGAGATCCTGGTCAAGTCGCCGGGGCTGCTCAAGGAGTATTTCAAGAACCCGCAGGCCACGGCCGAGGTGCTGACGCCGGACGGCTGGTACCACACCAGCGATGCCGGCTTCATCGACGCGCATGGGCACCTGAAGATCATCGACCGGGTCAAGGACGTGGGCCGCATCAAGGGCGGCGCCAACGACGGCGCCATGTTCGCGCCCAAATACGTCGAGAACAAGCTCAAGTTCTTCCCGTTCATCAAGGAGGTCGTGGCCTATGGCGACGGGCGCGAGAAGGTCTGCGTGATGGTCAACATCGACATGAACGCGGTGGGCAACTGGGCCGAACGGCGCAACCTGGCCTATGCCGGCTACACCGACCTGGCGCAGAAACCCGAGGTCTACCAGCTGATCAAGGAATGCATCGAGAAGGTCAACGCCGACCTGGCCGCGGACGCCTTGCTGGCGGGCAGCCAGGTCAGCCGCTTCCTGGTGCTGCACAAGGAACTCGACGCCGATGACGGCGAGCTGACCCGCACCAACAAGGTCCGGCGCGGCTTCATCGCCGACAAGTACCAGCCGCTGGTCGACGGCCTGTACGGCGGCAAGACCGAGCAATACATCGAGACGGTCGTCAAGTTCGAGGACGGGCGCACCGGCAAGGTCAGCGCCACGCTGCGGATCGACGACACCCGGACCTTTGCGCCGGTCAAGGCTGCGGCCTGAAAGCACGTTCATGAGCGACATTGCGCCCCAGAAGAAAATCGGTGACGTCATATTGGACGTCAAGAACATCAGCCTGTCGTTCGGCGGGGTGAATGCGTTGACCGACATCTCGTTCGACGTGCGCGAACACGAGGTGCGCGCCATCATCGGCCCCAACGGTGCCGGCAAGAGTTCGATGCTCAACTGCATCAACGGCGTCTATTCGCCGCAGAAGGGCGAGATCAGCTTCCGCGGCCGCACCTTCAAGCACATGAACAGCCGGCAGGTCGCCGAGATGGGCATCGCGCGTACGTTCCAGAACCTGGCGCTGTTCAAGGGCATGAGCGTGATCGACAACATCATGACCGGCCGCAACCTGCGCATCAGGAGCAACCTGTTCCTGCAGGCGCTGCGCATCGGTCCGGCCCAGCGCGAGGAGGAGAAACACCGCGAGTTCGTCGAACACATCGTCGACTTCCTGGAGATCCAGGCCTACCGCAAGACGCCGGTCGGCCAGCTGCCCTACGGACTGCAGAAACGGGTCGACCTGGGCCGGGCGCTGGCCATGGAGCCGCAGGTGCTGCTGCTCGACGAACCCATGGCCGGCATGAACCTGGAGGAGAAGCAGGACATGAGCCGCTTCATCCTGGACGTCAACGACGAGTTCGGCACCACCATCGTGCTGATCGAGCACGACATGGGTGTGGTGATGGACATCTCCGACCGGGTCGTGGTGCTGGACTACGGCAAGAAGATCGGCGACGGCACGCCACAGGAAGTGCGCGCGAACGAAGAAGTCATCAGTGCCTATCTGGGCACCAGCCACTGAACGCGGAGACAGCACCCATGGCTTTTTTCATTGAAACCCTGATCGGCGGCCTGATGGCCGGCATGTTGTATTCGCTGGTGGCGCTGGGCTTCGTGCTCATCTTCAAGGCCTCGGGCGTGTTCAACTTCGCGCAAGGCGCGATGGTGTTGTTCGCGGCGCTGGCCATGGCCCGGTTCTCCGAATGGATTCCCGGCTGGCTGGGCATCGAGAGCAAGTTCCTGGGCAACCTGATCGCGTTTGCGCTGGCCGCGGCCGTGATGTTCGCGCTGGCCTGGCTGATCGAGCGCCTGGTGCTGCGCCACCTGGTGAACCAGGAGGGCGTGACGCTGCTGATGGCCACGCTGGGCATCACCTATTTCCTCGACGGCCTGGGCCAGACCATCTTCGGCAGCAACATCTACCAGATCGACGTCGGCATGCCCAAGGAGCCGCTGTTCCTGTTCCAGGACACCTTCCAGGGCGGCATCCTGGTCAGCCTGGAGGACGTCTACGCCGCCATCGTGGCCGCGCTGCTGGTGGGGGCGTTGTCGCTGTTCTTTCAGAAGACCGGCACCGGCCGCGCGTTGCGCGCGGTGGCCGACGACCACCAGGCCGCGCAGTCGATCGGCATCAAGCTCAGCCGGATCTGGGTCATCGTCTGGTTCGTGGCCGGCATCACGGCGCTGGTGGCCGGCGTGATCTGGGGCTCCAAGCTCGGCGTGCAGTTCTCGCTGACCACGGTGGCCCTGCGCGCATTGCCGGTCATCATCCTGGGCGGCCTGACCTCGGTGCCGGGCGCCATCATCGGCGGCCTGATCATCGGCGTCGGCGAGAAGTTGTCCGAGGTCTACCTGGGGCCGTATGTCGGCGGCGGCATCGAGATCTGGTTCGCCTACATGCTGGCGCTGGTGTTCCTGCTGTTCCGCCCGCAGGGCTTGTTTGGCGAGAAGATCATCGACCGCGTCTGACGGCAGGAAGGCAACACCATGTTCTACAGAGAAAACGGCCAGTTCAAGACCTCGTACCGCGCGGACCAGCAGATCTTCCCGATCGCGCAGGACCGCTGGATGATCCTGGCGCTGATCGCCTTCGCCTTCGTCGGCGTGCCGATGATCGTCGACGAATACATGTACCGCGCCATCCTGATCCCGTTCCTGATCCTGTCGCTGGCGGCCATCGGCGTCAACGTGCTGGTCGGGTATTGCGGGCAGATCTCGCTGGGCTCGGGTGCGTTCATGGCGGTGGGCGCGTACGCGGCCTACAACACCTTCATCCGCATCGACGGCATGCCGCTGATCGTCGCGTTGTTGTCGGGCGGATTCTTCGCCACGCTGGTGGGCATCGTGTTCGGCATCCCCAGCCTGCGCGTCAAGGGCCTGTACCTGGCCGTGGCCACGCTGGCGGCGCAGTTCTTCTGCGACTGGGCGTTCCTGCGCATCGGCTGGTTCACCAACAACAATGCCTCCGGTTCGGTGTCGGTGTCCAACCTGCAGGTGCTGGGCTGGACCATCAACACGCCGGTCGAGAAATACCTGTTCTGCCTGGGTTTCCTGGTGGTGTTCGCGCTGCTGGCGAAGAACCTGGTGCGTTCGGCCATCGGACGCGAGTGGATGGCGATCCGCGACATGGACGTGGCCGCGGCCGTGATCGGCATCCGGCCGATGTACGCCAAGCTCAGCGCGTTCGCGATCAGCTCCTTCATCATCGGCGTGGCCGGCGGCCTGTGGGGCTTCGTGCACCTGGGTTCGTGGGAGCCGGCGGCGTTCTCGATCGACCGGTCGTTCCAGCTGCTGTTCATGGTGATCATCGGCGGCATGGGTTCGATCATGGGCAGTTTCTTCGGCGCCGCGTTCATCGTGGTGTTGCCGATCTTCCTGAACCAGTTCCTGCCCTGGGTCGGCACGCTGATCGGCGTCGACATCTCGACGGCGGCCGTCTCGCATACCGAGTTCATGATCTTCGGCGCCTTGATCGTCTGGTTCCTGATCGTGGAGCCGCACGGACTGGCGCGGTTGTGGAGCATCGGCAAGCAGAAGTTGCGGTTGTGGCCCTTCCCGCACTGATGTCCAGCCCCATTCGGCATGGGGCATCGGATCCGTCCCGCACCCGGGTGGAGCCGATGCATCGATGCCAGGTGGGGTTGATTCCAGGGGCCTGGGTGGTTGTGTGAGTGTGCAAGTAATTTTTTGAAGGAGACTGAAGTGATGAAGATTCGAAACCTGGTACTGGGGGTGACCGTGGCCTGTGCAGGCCTGACGTCGGCGTTGGTGACGACCGCCGCACAGGCGCAGGAGCAGTTCTTTCCCTCGCTCGTGTACCGCACCGGCGCCTACGCGCCCAACGGCGTGCCGTTCGCCAACGGATACGCCGACTACCTCAAGCTCACCAATGCGCGTGGCGGCATCAACGGCGTGAAGGTGGTGTTCGAGGAATGCGAGACCGGCTACGCCACCGACCGCGGCGTCGAATGCTACGAGCGCCTCAAGGGCAAGAACGGCGGTGCGACCGTGTTCCAACCGCTGTCGACCGGCATCACGTTCGCGTTGACCGAGAAGGCGCCGGTGGACAAGATCCCGCTGATCACCGCCGGCTACGGCCGCAGCGAGTCGGCCGACGGCGGCGTGTTCAAGTGGAACTTCCCGATCGCCGGCACCTACTGGGTGGCCGCCGACGTGCTGATCCAGCACATCGCCAAGAAGGAAGGCGGCCTGGACAAGCTCAAGGGCAAGAAGATCACGCTGATCTACCATGACAGCCCTTACGGCAAGGAGCCGATCCCGCTGCTCGAGGAGCGCGCGGCGATGCACGGCTTCCAGCTCAGCGTGTTGCCGGTGACCCATCCGGGTGTCGAGCAGAAGGCGACCTGGCTGCAGGTGCGCCAGAACCGGCCCGACTACGTGTTGTTGTGGGGCTGGGGCGTGATGAATTCCACCGCGCTCAAGGAGGCCCAGGCCACGGGTTATCCGCGCGAGAAGATGTACGGTGTCTGGTGGGCCGGCGCCGAGCCGGACGTCAAGGACGTCGGCGCGGGTGCCAAGGGCTACAACGCGATCACGATGCAGCACGGCACCGAGACCAACTCCGACGTGGTCAAGGAGATCCTGACCAAGCTGCATGCCAAGAACGAGGGCACGGGACCGAAGGAAGAGGTCGGCCAGGTGCTGTACATGCGCGGCCTGATGAGCGCGATGTTCGCGGTCGAAGGTGTGCGCGCGGCGCAGGAGCGTTTCGGCAAGGGCAAGGTCATGACGGCCGAGCAGGCACGCTGGGGTTATGAGAACCTCAACCTGACGCAGGACAAGCTCAACGCGCTGGGCTTCAAGAACGTGATGCGTCCGATCTCCACCAGCTGCCAGGACCACATGGGTGCGGCCTGGGCCCGTATCCACACCTGGGACGGCAGCAAGTGGGTGTTCTCCAGCGACTGGTACCAGGCCGACGACCAGATCATCAAGCCGATGGTCAAGAACGCCGCCGACAAGTACGCCGCCGAGAAGAAGTGGACCCGTCGTTCGGGCCAGGACTGCCAGTCCTGAGATGGTAGACGCCCCCCGTCTGTCCGGTCTCACTGCGTGTAGACCGGCCGAACCCCCCACTGGGGGGCGCCCCCTACGGCCTGGCAGAGCCAGTTCCGTGGGGGACCCTACTTGCCTGCTCCATGATTGTTCGACCTTTTATGGCCCGGTGGCGGCTCGGTGACGAGCCGCCAACTGCAAGGCTGGCAGCGCCGGCCTTGCAGTTGGCCTCACACAGCATGAAACGGAATCGCGCATGAGCACTTCGGACATCGTCCTCAATGTCAATGGCATCGAGGTCATCTACAACCACGTGATCCTGGTGCTCAAGGGCGTCTCGCTCCACGTGCCCAATGGAAAGATCGTCGCCATCCTGGGCGGCAATGGCGCGGGCAAGACGACGACGCTGCGCGCCATCTCCAACCTGCTCAAGGGCGAACGCGGCGAAGTCACCAAGGGTTCGATCGAGCTGCGCGGCGAACGCATCGAAAACCTCTCGCCGGCCGACCTGGTGCAGCGCGGCGTGGTGCAGGTCATGGAGGGGCGGCATTGTTTCGCCCACCTCACGATCGAGGAGAACCTGATGACCGGCTCCTACACCCGCACCGACAAGGCCGAGATCGCGCGCAACCTGGACAAGGTCTACACCTATTTCCCGCGACTCAAGACCCGTCGCACCAGCCAGGCTGCCTACACGTCGGGCGGCGAACAGCAGATGTGCGCGATCGGCCGCGCGTTGATGGCCAACCCCAGCGTGGTGCTGCTCGACGAACCCTCGATGGGACTGGCGCCGCAGCTGGTCGAGGAGGTGTTCAACATCGTGCGCGACCTCAACACCAAGGAGAAGGTCACCTTCCTGCTGGCCGAGCAGAACACCAACATGGCGCTGAAATACGCCGACTACGGCTACATCATGGAAAGCGGCCGCGTGGTGATGGACGGCGTCGCCGCCGATCTGCGCGACAACGAGGACGTCAAGGAGTTCTACCTGGGCATGGGCGGCGGCGAACGCAAGTCGTTCAAGGACGTCAAGAGCTACAAGCGGCGCAAGCGCTGGCTGGCCTGACGCGCATTCCGTATCCGATCGAGAGGCGCCATCCGATGCAACACGACCATTACGACTCCCTGGAAATCCGCGATCCGGCCGCGCGCGAAGCGGCCCTGCTGCAGGCCCTGCCGGGCCAGGTGGCGCATGCGCAGCGCGCCAGTGCGGCGTTCGCCCGCATCCTGCAGGGCGTGGACCCGGCCGCGGTGAACACCCGCCAGGCGCTGGCCCGGCTGCCGGTCACGCGCAAGCACGAACTGCTCGCGCAGCAGCAGGCCCAGCGCGCGCAGGACGTGTTCGGCGGCTTTGCGGCCATCGGCTTTGGCGCCGAGATGCCGCGCGTGTTCGCCAGCCCGGGGCCGATCTACGAGCCCGAGGGCCGCGCGAGCGACTACTGGCGCCTGGCGCGATCCATGTTCGCCGCCGGCTTCCGTCCCGGCGAGCTGATCCACAACTGCTTCAGCTACCACTTCGTGCCGGCCGGCTCGATGATGGAAACCGGCGCCCATGCGCTGGGTTGCTCGGTGTTCGCGGCCGGCACCGGCCAGACCGAGCAGCAGGTGCAGGCCATGGCCGACCTGCGTCCGGCCGGCTACATCGGCACGCCCAGCTTCCTGAAGATCATCGTCGAGAAGGCGGCCGACATGGGTGTGCCGCTGCCCAGCGTGACCAAGGCCTTGTTCGGCGGCGAGGCTTATCCGCCCAGCCTGCGCGACTGGTTCCTGGAACGCGGCATCGCGGGCTACCAGTGCTTCGCGACCGCCGACCTGGGCCTGATCGCCTACGAGACCCGTGCGCGCGAAGGCCTGGTGCTCGACGAATCCGTCATCGTCGAGATCGTGCGCCCGGGCACCGGCGACCCGGTGCCCGAGGGCGAAGTGGGCGAACTGGTCGTGACCACGCTCAACCCGGCCTATCCGCTGGTACGGTTCGGCACCGGCGACCTGAGCGCCATCCTGCCCGGGGCCTGTCCCACCGGCCGTACCAATGCGCGCATCAAGGGCTGGATGGGACGGGCCGACCAGACCACCAAGGTGCGCGGCATGTTCGTGCATCCCGGACAGGTGCAGGCGATCGCCAAGCGGTTTCCCGAGGTGGCCAAGGCACGGCTGGTGGTGCGCGGCGAGATGGCCAACGACACCATGACGCTGCAGGTCGAGACTGCCTGCAGCGGGCCGGACGCGCTGATCGAGAAGCTGCAGGCGGCGATCCGCGAGGTGACCAAGCTGCGCGGCGAGGTGGAACTGGTATTGCCGGGCAGCCTGCCCAACGACGGCAAGGTGATCGAGGACGCGCGCAGCTACCGGTGAGGCGGCGCCGGGACAATGCCCGGCCGGAGGCTGGGCCAATAGGTGAATACGCGAATGCGCGCCGCCGCGGCGGTCCGTACACTTCGCGTCCTCTTCACCCCCTTATCGTGACTTCCATGAAACGACTCCTTGCGATTGCGGTTGCCGCCACGGCCATGCTGGCCAACGCCCAGACCTTCCCGGGATCCAAGCCGATCTCCATCGTCGTGCCGTTCGCCGCCGGCGGGCCGACCGACCTGGTCGCGCGCCAGCTCGGCGAGGCCATGCGCAAGGCCATGGGCGGCAGCGCCAATTTCGTGGTCGAGAACGCGGCCGGCGCCGGCGGCACGATCGGCGCCACCAAGGTCGCGCGCGCCGCACCCGATGGCCATACCTTGCTGCTGTTCCATATCGGCATGGCGTCCACGCCGGCGCTGTACAAGAAGATCGCCTACAAGCCACTGGAGGACTTCGAGTTCCTGGGCATGGTCAACGAAGTGCCGATGACCCTGATCGGCAAGCCGCAGCTGCCCGCCAACACCTACCGCGATTTCGAGAACTACATCCGTGCCAATGCCGGCAAGCTCAACATCGCCCACGCCGGCCTGGGCTCGGCATCGCACCTGTGCAGCCTGATGTGGCAGTCGGCGGTCAAGGCCAAGGAGGCGATGACGACGATTCCCTACGGCGGCACCGGCCCGGCCATGAACGCGCTGCTGGGCGGCCAGGTCGACCTGATGTGCGACCAGACCACCAACACCACGGGCCAGATCGAATCGGGCCGCGTCAAGGCGTTCGCGGTCACGACCGCCAAGCCGCTGTCCAAGCACAAGCTGCTCAAGGACTATCCGACGCTGCAGGAAATGGGTCTGAAGGACTTCGAGCTGACCATCTGGCACGCTCTGTACGCACCCAAGGGCACGCCGCCGGCCGTGCTCAAGCAGATCAACGAGGGCCTGAAGATGGCGCTCAAGGACCCGGACTTCATCAAGAAGCAGGAAGCCCTGGGCGCGCTGGTCGTCACCGACGGCCGGCTCGAGCCGGCGGCGCACAAGGCCTTCGTCGCGGCCGAGATGGCGAAACTCAAGCCGGTGATCGAGGCGGCCGGACAGTTTGCCGACTGAGCGTGTGTCCGCGTCGGGTCCGCCGCCGCTGCGGGTGGTGGACTCGATCACCGAACTCGGCCCGGCCGACGCCGGCTGCCTGGCGGTCTGCGGCTCGCACGGCGGCGCCAGTTCGGCCCGTTATGCGATCGCGGCGCGGCCGCGGTTCACCGTGTTCAACGATGCCGGCGTCGGTCTCGACCGGGCCGGCCTGGTGGCGCTGGACCAGCTCCAGCAGCAGGGGTTGGCCGCCTGCACCGTCTCGCACATGACGGCCCGGATCGGCGAGGCGGCCAGCACGCTGGCCACCGGCGTCGTCAGCCATTGCAATCCGCTGGCGGCCGCGCACGGTGTCGTTGCCGGCCAGAGCTGCCGGCAGGCGCTGGAGCGGTTTCGGCCCGCGCGCTGACGGCGCCCGCCCACGGCGTGTGGCTCGGTCCGTCCCGCAAGCCGGACATCCGAACATCCGACGAAGTGTTGGGGACAGAGCTCGCCCACTAGGTGTGGCTCGGTCTGTCCCGCAAGCCGGACATCCGAACATCCGACGAAGTGTTGGGGACAGAGCTCGCCCACTGCGTGTGGCTCGGTCTGTCCCGCAAGCCTTCAGACGCCCCAGACGATCTCCTTGTCGGCCTGGTGGCAGCGCCTGAGCATGTCGATGAACGGCGCGGCGCGCTGGCGCAGGCTGACGCGGTCGGCGGCGGGGGTGTCGTCGTCCTTGTCGTGGGGCGCGCCATCGTCGGCCGCTGGCTGCGCGGCCTGCTGGCCCTGCGCGATGGCCTGTTCCAGTGCGGCAATCGCGGCCGGCATCTGCTCGGGCAACACGATGCCCTTGGGGCCCGGCTCCTTGCCGATGATGCGCAGGATCTGCTCGCCATTGGCCTGCAGCATGATCACGTCACCCGCCGCCTTGGATTTGAACTTGTACAACATGCTCGTCCGTGCCCCCTTGATTCAAGCGCACCGGTCCGTCCGGGTGTCGTCGGACCCGATGCGTCTCAAGGGTACATGTATTTGCGGGTGAACGGATACCGCGACGCCGCGCCCGGCGGATTGCCGAAATCTTCGCCCTGGGCCGGGCGTGTCGCCAGCATCTGGTGCAGCGACAACCAGCCGCGCTCGAAACTCATCGCGCTGCCGGCCAGGTAGAGCCGGTAGGCGCGCAGCACCCGTTCGGCCTGCGCCGGCGTGCTGCCATTGGAGCGCAACGCCACCAGCGCCTGGCCGAGCTGGCCCTCGAGGCCGTCGGACCAGGCCCACAAGGTGCGTGCGTAGTGCGGCCGCAGGTTCTCGGTGTCGAGCATCTCCAGGCCGGCGACCGCGCCTTCGCGCAGCAGCTGGCTGACATGCAGCAGTTCGCCGCCGGGGAAGATGTATTTCTCGATGAAGTCGCCGATGCCCGCGCCGAGCTGGCCGGCCTGCGGACCGGCCGCCGTGATGCCGTGGTTGAGTACCAGCCCGCCCGGGGCCAGCAGGCCGAAGATCTTGCCGAAGTAGGCGCCCAGGTTGGCCTGGCCGACGTGTTCGATCATGCCCACCGAGGCGATCTTGTCGAAGGGCTGCTCGGCCGCCAGGTCGCGGTAGTCGCACAACAACACCCGCACCCGCGACTCCAGGCCCTTGTCGCGGATCAGCTGCGTGACATGGGCATGCTGGTTCTTCGACAGCGTGATGCCGGTGGCGTCGACGCCGTAATGTTCGGCCGCCCACAACAACAGGCCGCCCCAGCCGGCACCGATGTCCAGGAAGCGTTCGCCCGGGCGCAGCATCAGCTTGCGGCAGATATGGTCCAGCTTGGCCTCCTGGGCCTGCGCCAGTGTCATGGCGGGCTGGGAGAAATAGGCGCAGGAATAGACCCGCTTCGGATCCAGCCACAAGGCATAGAAATCGTCGCTGACGTCATAGTGGAACTGCACCTGCGCGGCGTCGCGCGTGATCGAATGCGCCGCGGCCGAACGCACGCGACGCACCGCGCGTTGCCACAGGGGAATCTTCTCGGGTACCGGCGAGGCCGGCAGCAGCTGCGCGGCGACGTCCATGACCTTGCGCATCGTGCCTTCGATGCGGATCCGGTCTTCGACGAAACCTTCGGCGATCTTGCCGATTTCGCCCGCCGCCAGCAGCGCGACCGCGGGCCAGCGCGAGAATTCGACCGTGACGTCGGCGCGTGGGGGTCCTACCGTGCGCCCTCCCGGCAGGCGCAGGCTCAATGGCACATTAATGCGCGCCAATCGGGACTCGGCGCTGCGAATCAGGTGTTCCATGAACCGATTCTTGGCGATGTTGCGCCGCCGCGTCAACTGGCCGGCCCGGTGGCCGCACGGCGCCGGTGGCCATCGGGCCGAACGCCCAGGGGCCGTATGTGGCGGGCGCTTGGTGCCGCTGGCTAGCGACGGAACGCGACCTGGGTGGTGCGCAGGCGCAGGCGCCAGCCCTCGGGCGTGCGGACGAATCGGTCATGGAATTCGCCGATCGACGCCGGGCCGGTCAAGGGCGCCGGCGTGCCGGCGGCCAGCGCGCCTTCATGCCGGTAGATCGTGAAATAGGTGATGCCGTCGGCGCTGTCGGCATCGCGGATCGTCACATGCGGCGGCAGGCAGTGGTGGCGCGCATGCAGCAGGGGCGGGCGCGCCCGCAACGCGGCCAGGATGGCCGGACGCCCGGTCAACATCTCGCCGCGGCGTTCGAACTGCCCGTCTTCGGTGAACAGGGCGGCGCATTGCTCCAGCTCGCCCAGGTCGGCATGGACCGAGAAGGCGGTGACGATGGCCTGGCATTCGGCGACGATGGCATGGCGTTCCGTGGGCGACAACATGGGCGGGTTCCTGTGACGGGGTTGCGGATGGAGCGGTGGCGAACACCACGACCCGTGCATGATAGACAGCATGGCCTGCCCGGGCCGGGCGCATCAGGCAGAATGGCCCGACACTGACCTGCGCTGCCCATGCTGACCAGACCGCTGCTACCCCTTGACCGCCGGCCATCGCGGCCCCGGATGCCCATCACCGCGCTGTGGATCGCGGCAGCCGCGATCGTGGCACCGGCCACGGTCGTGGCCGCACCGCCCGACCTGACCTGGGCCCAGTTGTCGCCACCCGGGTACCGGGCCCAGGCCGTGCTCGATCGCCTCGGTGTCGATCAGCTGGAAGACCGCGATGCACGGGCCGAGGCGATCCTGGCCGAGGTACAGCGCCAGTGGCAGAAGGCACCGCCGATCCGGCGCATGCCTGACGGCCCGGTGCGCATGACCGGATTCCCGGTGATGTTGTCCGAAGGCGACAAGCCGGTCACGCAGATCCTGCTGGTCCCGTATTACGGCGCCTGCATCCACTCGCCGCCACCGCCGGCGAACCAGGCGGTGCTGGTGACGCTGGATCGCGAGTTGCCGCGCCAGATGTACCAGTTCCCCGTCTGGGTCACCGGCACGCTGGAGCACGCCCCCGCGGTCACGCCCCACGGTCGGGTGTTGTACCGCATGCGCGAGGCCAGCTGGCAGCCCCATCCGTGGCCGCGCCAGCCGCTGCCGGTGTATCGCCTGCCGTAGCAGCGGACCGCCGCGCCGCCCGGTCAGCGCGGCAGCGTGTGCCGTCGCTGCAGGTCGGTGGCCAGCATGCGGTAACCGGCCATGCCCATCGCGGAATCCGTGCGGCCGGTGGCCAGCTGCCCGTTGACCCACACCAGGTCCATGGTGCGCAGGTCGGCCGCCGGTTCGGCCAGCCGCACGTGCACCATCTGGTTCGCGGCCGGCGCCGGCACATGGATGCAGGCACCGAAATACGGCACCAGCAGGAATTCGCTCATGCGGCCCTGGTCGGACTCCAGCGGCACGACATAGCCGGACAGGCGTACCCGCGCGCCGTCGAGGGCGCGGTTGGTGGGGGCGTTGTCCCAGGTCTCGCGCATGCGCCGGGCCAGCGCCACGGCTTCGGCGGAACCATCGTCCAACTGCGCGATGTCCTGGTCGTGGTACTGCGCAAGCGGGTCCCAGCCGGGGGGAACCAGTTCCTGCCACGCGATCTCGCGGAACTGCGGCCGGGCCTGGGCCCGGCTGGCGGCCTGGTCGGCTTCGAAGTCCCGCGCCAGCCATTGCGTGGCGCCGCCCAGTGCGGCGACGAACGCAAACACGCCGAGGATGTTCAGGCTGGTGCGCATGAGCCGCTCACTTCTTCTTGTAGGCCTCGATCCGGGACACGACCATCGAATACCCGCTGGCCCCCATCTCCGAGCTGCCGCGCACCAGGCCCAGCGTGCCGTCGACCCAGACCGCGTCCATGGTCTGGAAACCCTTGATCGCGGTCTGGGCCCGCGCGTGCACGATCTGGTTCGCCGGCGGTGGCGGTGTGTGGATGCAGGCGCCGAAGTAGGGCACCAGCAGGAACTCCCGGATTCCGTCCTTGGCCTCGTCCAGCGGCACCAGATAGCCGGGCAGGCGCACGCGGCGCCCCGCCATGGCCGCAACCGTCGGGGCGTTGTCCCAGACTTCGCGCAGCTTTTCGTATTGCTTGACCGCACGTGGATCGCTGTCGGACAAGGGCTTCATGTCGCCCAGCGATTTCAACGGGTCCCATCCCTTGGGTACCAGGTCGTCCCAGGATATCTCCGGGAACTGCGCGGCGCGCACCTGGCTCCAGGCCAGGCCGGCCGCGGCCATGGCGAGCCAGCGGCGGCGGCTCGGTGCGCGGGCGTGATCGTGGTCAGGTTTCATGGTTCAACTCCTCGGTGACAGGCCATCGGCCAGGGACAGTCGGTAGGCGCGCCAGGCCGGCACCAGGCTGGCCTGCCAACCGCAAGCCAGCAGGCCGAGCAGCAACTGGCCCTGCAGGCGCGTGGGCTCGGCCAGGTGCAGCGTCAGTCCGAACCCGGACTGCAGCCACGGCCCGAGCGCCAGGCCGGTGGCGCCGAGCGCCAGGATTCCCGCGCCGATGCCGCATGCCGTGACCAGCACGCCCTCGACCGAGAGCAGGAACAGCAGGCTGCGCGGGCTGGCGCCCACGGCGCGCAACACGGCCAGTTCGCGGCGCCGTTCGCCCAGGCTGGCCAGCACCACCGAGACCAGGCCCGCCATGCTGACCAGGGCCACCAGCACCGACATGAGCAGCAGCGCCTTTTCCCCGGCGCCGATGACGTCCCACAATTCATCAAGCGCCACGCCGGGCAGGATGGCCATCAGCGGCTCGTCGGGGAACTGGTTGACGCTGCGCTGCACCGAAAACACCGCGGCGCGGTTGTGCAGGCCCACCAGCACCGCGGTGACCGCCTTGGGTTGCAGCTGCATCGCACGCGCCCGTTCGGCGTCGATCCGCATGCCGGGCAGCGGCGCACCCGCATACCAGTCCACGTGCAGGGCCTCCATGGCCTGCAGGCTGATATGGACCGTGCGGTCGACCGGTGTGCCGGTCGGGCGCAGGATGCCGGTGACGACAAACGGCTTGTCGGCGTGTTCGTTCAGCCCCAGTTCGCCGCTGCCGTGCGACAACGCGATGCGGTCGCCCACGTGGTAGCCGAGCCTTTCGGCGACCTCGGCGCCGAGCACCGCGTCGAACAGGTCGGAGAACACCGCGCCTTCGTGCATGCGCAGGGGCTGGCGGTCGCCGTGGCGGAACAAGCTGAAATACTCGGCGCTCGTGCCCAGCACGGGAAATCCCCGGTGCGAGTCGCCCAGCGACAGCGGGATGACCCAGGCCACGCCGCGTTGACCCGCGATGGCCTGGACCGAGCTCCAGCGCATGTTGTTGGTGGCCGCGCCGATGCGGAACACCGAATACAGCAGGAGTTGCACCGAGCCGGTACGCGCGCCCACGATCAGGTCGGTTCCGGACAGCGCGGACGTGAAGCTGCCGCGCAGGTCGGTGCGCAGCCGTTCGGTCCCCAGCAGCATGAAGGTCGACAGCGCGATCGAACACACGGTCAGCGCGAGCGTGAAGCGCCGGTTCCAGGCGCTGTGCAGGGCCAGCGTCAGCAGGAAACGCATCATGGGGCCTCCCCGTCCGGCGCCAGTGGCTTGCCCGTCCCGTCGGCCTGCACCTGGTTGACGTCCGGCAGCCCCAGCTGGCGGTCGAAGCGCTCGGCGATGCGCCGGTCGTGGCTGACGAACACCAGGGCGCTGCGCGTTGCGCGGCACGACGACAGCAGCAGCTCGACGAAGGCATTGCGCCGGTCGTCGTCGAGGGCCGAGGTCGGCTCGTCGGCGATCACCAGCGCGGGCGCACCGATCAGCGCGCGGGCCGCGGCCACGCGTTGCTGCTGTCCGACCGACAGGTCCCGTGCCGGCCGCAGCCAGTCGCTCGCCGGCAGGCCCATGCCGCCGAGCCAGAATTCCGCGGCCGCCAGCAGCGAACCCGATTGCTCGATGGCCACCCGGGCGCGTGGCGGCGAGAACCGGCACGGCGCCATCGTGTTGTCGAGCACGCTCAGGTAGGGCAGCAGGTTGAACTGCTGGAAGATGTAGCCGACGTGGTCGACACGGTACTGATCGCGCTGGCCCGCGCGCATGTCGGACCAGGACCGGCCCAGCAGCGACACCGTGCCGGCGCGTGGCTGCAGCACGCCTGCCATCAGCGACAGCAGCGTGCTCTTGCCGCAGCCGCTGGGACCGTACAGAAACAGGCTTTCGCACGCCTGCACCTGCACATGCGCGATCTGCAGGCAGTCCTGTCCGCTTCCCGGCCAGCGGAAACACAGGTCGCGCAGCGCCAGCACCGTGTCGGTCATCGCCTCATTTTCCCCAGGACAGGCGCGAGGCCGACGGCGTCAGCCGGCGCTTGAACTGGCCTTGTGCCGTGGCCATTTGCACGTCGATCGACCGGATGCGCTTGAACGCGGCCAGCAGCGGCACCTCCAGGTAACGCGCCTGATCGGCCTGCGTGCACGCAAAGGTGAAACGCGCGTCGATGTCGGCATGTTCCGCGTGTTCCTCGTGTTTGGCGTGTGTGTCCTTGGCGGCGCCGGCCTGGCCGGAGGCGGCGTCGTCATCGAGGCCCAGCACCTGCGACGCCAGCGTCACGCCCGACAGGCGGCAACCGGCGGCGGGATCGGGGACGAACAAGGTGTCGGCACGCCGCAGGCGCGCCACCAGATCGGCCGCCTGGCGGCGTTCGGCGGCGTTCCGGGGAGCGCGCTCGAAGCCCAGGAAATTGTCCAGCGGGGCCTCCATGGCAATCGTGATCGAGCCGGCATCGACCGCCACGTCCAATGCCAGTCGGCCGTGGGTGTGGGCGGCCTGGTCGGCCTGCGCGGGCAGGCTGGCGGCCAGGGTGATGGACAGCAGGGCTGTGCCGAGCGGGGGGAGAGTGCGGGGCGGGCGCGCGGGCGCGCGCGGGGATAAGGGTTTCATGTG
The DNA here is from genome assembly GCA_024236015.1 of Rhodoferax sp. GTDB lineage: Bacteria > Pseudomonadota > Gammaproteobacteria > Burkholderiales > Burkholderiaceae_C > CAISIP01. The sequence continues at coordinate 95,075 of JACKLK010000012.1, read as the reverse complement.
GCATCCGTCGAGAGGGAAATGGCAAACCGCCCGCGCGGGTCGGCGGGGCGGCGTGTAGGGCGATTTCTCAGCGGATGGCCGGGGGGCCGCGCGCCCGGGCCCAAGCGGGCATGCGCCCGACCTGGCCCGCGATCACCGGCAACGCCGCTGCCGCCAGCCGGGCCGGCGCCAACGGCACCAGCACCGGTGTCGGCGCGCAGTCGCCATGGCTGATCTGGTCGTACAGCCGGCAATCGGCGGCGGATCCATGCCCGTCGAGCAGGCTGGCAAGCCACGTGGCGAATGTCTGGTCCGGCGCCGGATGCGGTGCGTGCCGCGCATGTGCATGCGCGTCGTCGTGATGATGCGCCGCCACGGACTCGACATGCATGTTGCCGTGCACCACGCCCAGCCATTGCGTCAAGACCAGCGCCAGCAGCAAGCCGACACAGGCCAGGCCGTGCCTCGCGGGGCGGCCGGCGGTGAGGGCGGGAGCGGCAGGGCGGGGCATCGTCGGCGTGGAGGGCGGCAGGGGGTACCGGCGCCAATGGCGCGGGTGGCCGTATCGTACCGCAGGGTGCGGTCGCCGCGACGACCCGATGCGGCATGCTGCAGCGGGGCGCTTGGTGTCATCCCGGCTTGACACCATATTCTTTAGGCATAAACTATTCCGTCATGAATATCCTGTGCATTGGCGGCGGTCCGGCCGGCCTGTATTTCGGCTTGCTGATGAAGTTGCAGGATCCGGCCCATCGGGTCGTCGTCGTCGAGCGCAACAAGCCTTACGACACCTTCGGCTGGGGCGTGGTGTTGTCGGACCAGACGCTGGAGAACCTGGCCGAGGCGGATCCGCCGAGTGCCCGGCTGATCGGCGATGCACTGAACCACTGGGACGACATCGAGGTGTTCTTCAAGGGGCGCAGCGTGCGCTCGGGCGGCCACGGCTTCTGCGGCATCGGGCGCAAGCATCTGCTCAACATCCTGCAGGACCGCTGCCAGGCGGTGGGGGTGGAGCTGGTGTTCGAGCAGGACGTCGCCGACGACCAGGCGCTGGCCGCCGAATACCGCGCCGACCTGGTGATCGCCAGCGACGGGCTCAACAGCCGCATCCGCAGCCGTTATTCCAAGGTCTACCAGCCCGACATCGACACCCGGCAATGCCGTTTCGTCTGGCTGGGCACGCACAAGACCTTCGACGCGTTCACGTTTGCGTTCGAGCAGACCGAACACGGCTGGTTCCAGGCCCATGCCTACAAGTTCGACGACAAGACCTCGACCTTCATCGTCGAGACGCCGCAGCCGGTCTGGGACGCCCACGGCATCGGCAACATGGAGCAGGCCGAGGCGGTCGCCTTCTGCGAGCGACTGTTCGCGCGTTACCTCGACGGGCACCGCCTGATCAACAACGCCACCCACCTGCGCGGCTCGGCGAACTGGATCCGCTTCCCGCGCGTGATGTGCAAGACCTGGGTGCACCATGTCGACCTGTCGCACGGCCGGGTGCCGGTGGTGCTGATGGGCGACGCCGCGCACACCGCGCATTTCTCGATCGGCAGCGGCACCAAGCTGGCGCTGGAGGACGCGATCGACCTGGCGAACGCGTTCGGCGAGTCAAAGGGCGCGGCCGATCGTGATGCGGTGCTGCAGCACTACGAGGACCGGCGCAGCGTCGAGGTGCTCAAGATCCAGAACGCCGCGCGCAACTCGACCGAATGGTTCGAGAACGTGAGCCGCTACACCGGCATGCAGATCGAGCAGTTCGCGTATTCGCTGCTGACCCGTTCGCAGCGCATCAGCCACGAGAACCTGCGCCTGCGCGACGCCGCATGGGTCGGCGGCTTCGAGCAATGGATGGCGCGCCACCAGCCGGCGCCCGGAGGCCAGGATTCGCCGCTCGCCGCGCCGGACGCCACCGGGGCGCCGGCCCTGCCGCCGATGTTGCTGCCGCTGCAGCTGCGCGGCGCGCGGCTCAAGAACCGCATCGTCGTCTCGCCGATGGCCACCTACAGCGCCGTCGACGGCGTGGTGCAGGACTTCCACCTGGTGCACCTGGGCGCCCGTGCGCTCGGCGGCGCCGCGCTGGTGATGGTGGAGATGACCAGCCCGACACCCGAAGGCCGCATCACGCCCGGCTGCACCGGCCTGTGGAACGACGCGCAGCAGGCCGGCCTGGCGCGTATCGTCGACTTCGTGCACGGCCAGAGCACGGCGCTGATCGGCCTGCAGCTCGGCCACAGCGGTCCCAAGGGTTCGACCCAGCTCGGCTGGGAGGCCATCGACGAGCCGCTGCCGGACGCCGGCGCCAACTGGCCGCTGCTCGCTGCCAGCGCCGTGCCGTACGGCCCGCGCAACCAGACGCCGGCGGCGATGACGGCGCAGGACATGGAACACATGCGCGAGGCCTTCGTCGCGTCGACACGGCGCGCGCTGGAGGCCGGCTTCGACTGGCTGGAGCTGCACTGCGCGCACGGCTACCTGCTGGCGAGTTTCATCAGCCCGCTGACCAACCGGCGCACCGACGCCTATGGCGGCCAGGGCCGCGAAGGGCTGGAGAACCGCTGCCGCTTCCCGCTCGAGGTGTTCCGCGCCATGCGTGCGGCCTGGCCCGAGGACAAGCCGATGAGCGTGCGCATCTCGGCGCACGACTGGGTCGCCGGCGGCACCGATGCCGACGACGCGGTGCAGATCGCGCGCCTGTTCAAGCAGGCCGGCTGCGACCTGATCGACGTCTCGTCCGGCCAGACCACGCGCGACGCCCAGCCGGTCTACGGCCGCATGTACCAGACGCCGTTCGCCGACCGCATCCGCAACGAGGCCGGCATCCGCACCATGGCGGTGGGCGCGATCACGCAGGCCGACCAGGTCAACAGCATCATCGCGGCCGGCCGCGCCGACCTGTGCGCCATCGCGCGCCCGCACCTGGCCGATCCGGCCTGGACGCTGCACGAGACGGCGGCGTTGCAGTCGCCCCGGGTCGACTGGCCGCGCCAGTACCTGCCCGGACGCGACCAGCTGTACCGCGAGGCCGGCAAGCTGCAACAGGCCGGTGGCGCCGGCAACGCGGTTGCCGATGCCGATGCCCAGGCCCGGGCGCAGGGTTTCTAGCGGTGGAAGGCGTCATGGACAAGGAGGCCCGCCTGATCGGCACCAGCGCCGCGGAGCACCCGCAGGAGCTGCGCCTGTGGTTGCGGCTGCTGACCTGCACCCACCTGATCGAGGCCCGCGTGCGCGGCGCCCTGCGCGACCAGTTCGAGATGACGCTGCCGCGTTTCGACCTGATGGCGCAGCTCGAGCGCGCCCCCGACGGCCTGAAGATGAACGAGTTGTCGCGCCGCATGATGGTCACCGGCGGCAACGTCACCGGCATCACCGACCAGCTGGTGCTCGAAGACCTGGTCGAGCGGGTGCAGGTGCCCGGCGATCGCCGCGCCTACCGGGTGCGGCTGACGCCGCGCGGACGCGCGCAGTTCGCCGACATGGCCCGTGCCCACGAGGCCTGGGTGGTCGAAGCCTTCGGCGGCTTGAGCGAGCGCGAGATCGACACCTTGCACCGGCTGCTGGGCAAGGTCAAGCAACACAGCCAGGCGGTCATCACACACAAGGATTCGGCATGAAACACTACATCGGCAGTTCCAACCCCATGCGGGGCCGTTACGACGCGACCGCCGGATTTGCTGCGCGGCATTTTGCGTGGACCTGTGCGGACGGGGTCGGCACGATCACGCTGAGCCGGCCCGAGCGCAAGAATCCGCTGACCTTCGATTCGTACTCCGAGTTGTGCCAGCTGTTCGACGCATTGCGCCGCAGCACCGACGTCAAGGCGGTGGTGGTCACCGGGGCGGGCGGCAACTTCTGCTCCGGCGGCGACGTGCACGAGATCATCGGGCCGCTGACCAAGATGAGCATGCCCGAGATGCTGGAGTTCACCCGCATGACCGGCGACCTGGTCAAGACCATGCGCAACTGCCCGCAGCCGGTGATCGGCGCCATCGACGGCATCTGCGCCGGTGCCGGCGCGATGATGGCGCTGGCCTGCGACATGCGTTACGGCACGCCGGCCACGCGCACCGCCTTCCTGTTCACGCGTGTCGGCCTGGCCGGCGCCGACATGGGCGCCTGCGCCCTGTTGCCGCGGGTCATCGGCCAGGGGCGCGCCAGCGAGTTGCTGTTCAGCGGTCGCGCGATGACGGCGCAGGAAGGCCTGGCCTGGGGATTCTTCAATGCCTTGCACGACAGCGCCGAGCTGCTGCCCAAGGCGCAGGCCTTCGCGGCCGAACTCGCCGCGGGGCCGACCTTCGCCCACGGCATGACCAAGACCATGCTGCAGCAGGAATGGGCGATGACGATCGAGCAGGCGGTCGAGGCCGAAGCACAGGCGCAGGCCATCTGCATGCAGAGCCGGGACTTCACCCGCGCCTACGAGGCATTCGCCGCCAAGGCCCGGCCGGTGTTCGGAGGCGATTGAGTCATGGCCGCCGCGACTTCGCACTACGCACTGCCCTTCTTCGACGCGGCGCATCACACGCTGGCCGATGGCCTGGCCGCCTGGGCGGCTACGCAGCAAGTCGACGAATCCGACGACCGGGCCGCCTGCCGCCAGTGGGTGCGTCGGCTCGGCGACGCCGGCTGGTTGCGCTACTGTGTGCCGGCGGCCTTTGGCGGTGCCTTGCCCGCGCTCGACTCGCGGGCGCTGGTGATCCTGCGCGAGACGCTCGCATACCATTCGCCGCTGGCCGATTTCGCGTTCGCGATGCAGGGCCTGGGCAGCGGCGCGATCACGCTGGCAGGCAGCGCCGAACAGCAGCAGGCCTACCTGCCGGCCGTGGCGCGCGGCGACACGATCGCCGCGTTCGCGCTCAGCGAGCCCGACGCCGGCTCCGACGTCGGCGCGATGGCGACGACGGCCCGCGCCGATGCCGACGGCGGCTTCGTGCTCGACGGCGTCAAGACCTGGATCAGCAACGGCGGCATTGCCGACTACTACTGCGTGTTCGCCAAGACCGAGCCCGAGCGCGGCAGCCGCGGTATCACCGCCTTCATCGTCGATGCCGACACCCCGGGGCTGGACGACTCCGAACACATCCACGTGATGGCGCCGCATCCGCTGGCCAGCGTGCGCCTGACCCAGTGCCGGGTGCCGGCTGGTGCGCAGCTCGGCCCGCGCGAAGGCGGCTTCAAGCTGGCGATGCGGACGCTGGACATCTTCCGCGCCTCGGTCGCCGGCGCGGCGCTGGGCATGGCCCGGCGCGCCTTGGACGAGGCGGTGGCGTATACGCGCCGGCGGCCGATGTTCGGCCAGCACCTGGCCGACTTCCAGCTGACGCAGGCCCGGCTGGGCGACATGGCCGCGCTGCTCGATGCGGCCGCGCTGCTGACCTACCGTGCCGCCTGGCTGCGCGACTGCGTGGGCACGGCGACACCCGAGCAGGCGCAGGCCTATACCGCGCAGGCGGCCATGGCCAAGATGGCGGCGACCGAGAACGCGCAGCGCGTCATCGACATGGCGCTGCAGATGCACGGCGGCCAAGGCGTGCGTGTCGGCAACACCATCGAGCACCTGTACCGCGACATCCGTTCGCTGCGCATCTACGAAGGTGCCACCGAGGTGCAACAGCTCATCATCGGAAAGTCCGTGTTGAAAGGAGCAGCATGATGTCCGCGTCCGCCCAGGTGGATCGTTTCGTCCACGATCGACTCCCCCCGCCCGAGCAGTGGCCGCAGCTGCGCTTCGATGCGCCGGAGCTGCAGTTCCCGGAGCAGCTCAACCTGGTCCAGGAGCTGCTGGACAAGGCGCCGATCAAGGGGTTCACCTATTTCCCGATGCTGCGCTCGGACACCGAGACTGTCACCTATGCCGAGGCACGGGTGCGCGTCGACCGCATCGCCCATGTGCTGGTGCAGGACCTGGGCCTGGTGCCGGGCAACCGGGTGCTGCTGCGCGGTGGCAATTCCATCATGATGGCCTTGTCCATGCTGGCGGTCATGAAGGCCGGCCTGGTGGCGGTGGCGACCATGCCCTTGCTGCGGGCCAAGGAGCTGGGTGACATCATCGACAAGTCCGAGCCGGCCGCGGCCTTGTGCGACGTCGCGTTGCTGGCCGAGCTGCAGCAGGCGCAGGCCGCGCATCCGGTGCTGGCCACGGTGATCGCGTTCAACGCGCCGGTCGGCGCGGGCGAGCCGGATTCGCTGGAGGCACGCGCCACCGACAAGCATGGCGCATTCACCGCCTGCCCGACCGCGGCCACCGACGTAGCGTTGCTGGCCTTCACCTCCGGCACCACCGGCAAGCCCAAGGCAGCCGTGCACACGCACCGCGACGTCATGGCGGCCTGCGAGGCCTGGCCGCGCCACGTGTTGCGCGCCGGCCCGGACGACGTCGTCATGGGTTCGCCGCCGCTGGCCTTCACGTTCGGGCTGGGCGGCCTGCTGATCTTCCCGATGTGGGCCGGCGCCTCGGTGTATTTCCCGGGCAAGCCGTATACGCCGGACGGCATGGCGCAACTGATGTTCGAGGTCGGGGCCACCATCTGCTACACCGCGCCCACGTTCTATCGCCAGATGGCGCCGCACCTCAAGGCGCTGGCGGCGCAACGCGGCAAGCCGTCGCTGCGCATCTGCGTCAGCGCCGGCGAGGCATTGCCGGACGCGACGCGGCAGTTGTGGAAGGACGCCAGCGGCATCGAGATCCTGGACGGCATCGGCGCCACCGAGATGTTCCACATCTTCATCTCGTCGCCGCCGGACGCGGTGCGCCGCGGAGCCATCGGCCAGGTGGTGCCGGGTTACGTGGCCAAGGTGGTCGACGACCAGGGGTGCGAGCTGCCGGTGGGCCAGGTCGGCAAGCTGGCGGTCCAGGGGCCCACGGGATGCAAGTACCTGGGCGACCCACGGCAGTCGAACTATGTGCGCGACGGCTGGAACTATCCCGGCGATGCCTTCCAGCAGGACGCGGACGGCTATTTCTTCTACCAGGCGCGTACCGACGACATGATCATCACCTCCGGCTACAACGTGGGCGCACCGGAGGTCGAGGACGCCTTGCTCAAGCATGCATCCGTGGCCGAGTGCGCCGTGGTCGGCGTGCCGGACGAGGAACGGGGCATGCGGGTCAAGGCGTTCTGCGTGCTCAAGCCCGGCGCCAGTGGCGACGCCGCGATGGTCAAGGCCTTGCAGGATCATGTGAAGGCCAGCATCGCACCCTACAAATACCCGCGCGACATCGCATTCGTCACCAGCCTGCCGCGCACCGAAACCGGCAAGCTGCAACGCTTCAAGCTCAAGACCGCATGAAATTCCTCCAACCTCCCGGCTGGCTGCCGGCCAAGGGATATGCCAACGGCGTGGCCGCGCGGGGCACCCAGATCTTCGTCGGCGGCCAGATCGGCTGGAACGCGCAGCAGCAGTTCGAGACCGACGACTTCATCGGCCAGACGGCGCAGGCCTTGCGCAACATCGTGGCCATCCTGCACGAGGCCGGCGCCGATCCGTCGCACATGGTGCGCATGACCTGGTACATCGTCGACCGGGTCGAATACAACGCCCGGCTCAAGGAGCTGGGCCAGGTCTACCGCGAGGTCATGGGGCGCCACTTCCCGGCCATGACCTGCGTGCAGGTGGCCGCGCTGGTCGAGCAGCGGGCCAAGGTCGAGATCGAGGTGACGGCGGTATTGCCGGACTGACGAGGACCATCCATGGGCGCGCACACACGACGGATCCTGGTCACCGGCGGCAGCGGCGCCGTCGGGCGTTACGTCGTCGACGACCTGGTCTTGCACGGCTACCGTGTCGGCGTGCTCGACCGGGTGGCGCCGCAACGCGCCGACGTGGCGGTGCATGCGGTCGACATCCTGGACCTGGACGCGGTGACACGGGCGATGGAGGGTTACGACGCGGTGATCCATGTCGCCGGCATCCCGCATCCGCTGAACGACCCGGCCAAGCGGGTGTTCGACGTCAACGTGAACGGAACCTTCAACACGCTGGAGGCGGCCGCCCGGCATGGCATCGGCAAGCTCGTGATGACCTCGAGCGAGTCGACCCTGGGTTTTGCCTTCAGCACCCATGCGCTGCAGCCGGTGTCCGTGCCCATCGACGAACACCATCCGGGCCGGCCGCAGGACCCGTACGGCCTGAGCAAGGTCGTGTGCGAGCAGATCTGCCGGACGTATTCCGACCGCTACCACATGCGCACGGTCTGCCTGCGCGCGCCGTGGATCTGGTTGCCGGAGCCGGCGCAGCGATCGTTCTACCAGGCGCTGGTGAGCGACTACGGCAACTGGCGCAAGAACCTGTGGGCCTTCGTCGATGCGCGCGACGTGGCCACGGCGCATCGGCTGGCGCTGGAGTCGACGCCGGGCGACTTGCACGAGGCGTTTTTCATCACCGCGGCCGACAACTGGACCGGCCTGGATTCTCGGGGCCTGCTCGAGCGTTTCTATCCCGATCTCGCCGCGGACGCGATCGGCCCGGAACTGGTGGGTGCCGGCTCGCTGATCAGCCACGCCAAGGCGCGGCGCCAGCTGGGTTACGCGCCGCGTTTCGGCGTGCGCGACATCCTGGGCTGATCGCCACACGGGTCGCCCGGCCGTTGCGGGCCGGGCCGGGCCGGGGCTCAGGTCCGGGGCATCAAGGCCTGGCAGTTCCAGCATTGCTCGAAGCCGCCTTCGACCAGCTCGCCGCAGCTGCAGTGCCAGCGCCGCTGCGGCACGTGCTGCAGGTCGAACAGCAGCGCGCGCGCCCGGGTTTCCTGCTGGTCATGGGTCAGCCAGACCTCGGGCAGGCACTGGTCCGGCGGCAACTCGCCGGCCACGCCGACCAGGAACTGCCGCTGCACGCTGGCCTCGATGCCTTCGTTGCACAGGGCATCGGCCCACAACGTGGCAATCGCGAGGTTGGGGGCCTGGGTGAGTCGAAGCATCGGCTTCGAGCATAAGCGAGCTGGGGCGCGAAAGCCACCGGACGCACGAGCGCGTGGCGGCTTGCAGCACAATCCGGCCATGGCACACGATGCGGCGTCACGGGGTTGGAAGGCCGGAGCCCGGTTCGCGGGCCAGCTGGCGCGGGGCATGCGCATGGCGTTGGCCGGCCTGGGCCTGCTGGTGCTGGCGGGATGCGCGGACACGCAGTATTACTGGCAGTCGGTGGGCGGGCATCTGCGGCTGATGCATGCGTCGCGGCCGGTCACGCAGTGGCTGGCCGATGCCCAGACGCCCCCGTCGCTCAAGGAACGGCTGCAGCTGACGCAGCGCATGCGCGCATTCGCGGTGACCGAACTGGCGCTGCCGGACAACCCGAGCTACCGCAGTTATGCGGACCTGGGCCGCCCGTCCGTGGTCTGGAACGTGGTGGCGGCGCCCGAGCTGTCGCTGACGCTGCACACCTGGTGTTTTCCGGTGCTCGGCTGCGTGTCCTACCGCGGCTATTTCGACGAGGCCGCGGCGCAGCGCGAGGCCGAACGTCTGCGCGCGCGCGGGCTGGAGGTCAGCGTCTACGGCGTGCCGGCGTATTCGACGCTGGGCTGGATGAACTGGGCCGGCGGCGACCCGCTGCTGAACACCTTCATCCACTACCCGGAGGGCGAGCTGGCGCGGTTGCTGTTCCACGAGTTGTCGCACCAGGTGGTGTATGCGCGCGACGACACCATGTTCAACGAGTCGTTCGCGACCACGGTCGAGCGCATCGGCGGTGCGCGCTGGTTGCAGGAGCAGGCATCGCAGGAGGCGCGAGCGCAATACACCGCCTTCGATGCGCGCCGGCGTGAATTCCGGGCACTGGTGCTGGCGACCCGTACCGAACTCGCCCAGGTCTACCGGGATGCGGACACCGGCGAGCGCGACGCGCTGCTGCGACGCAAGCAGCAGGTGATGCAGGCCTTCCGCGAACGGTATGCCGCGCTCAAGACGCAGTGGGGCGGCTACGCCGGCTACGACCGCTGGGTGGCGCAGGCCAACAATGCCAGCCTGGGCGCGCAGGCGGCCTACGACGGCCTGGTGCCGCAGTTCGAGGCGCTGTTCGCCCGCCAGGGCGGCAACTGGCCGGCGTTTTATCATGCGGTGGGGCAGATCGCGGAACTGCCGCCGGCCGAACGGCGCGACGCTCTGGAGCGCGCGGGCCGAACACCATGAACCGGGAGACGCAGCGTGGCTGATCTACATATCGTGCGCAAACATGCGCTGGGCCTGAAGGAGGCGCGCAAGATCGCTTTCAACTGGGCCGAGCAGGTCGAGAACGACCTGGGCATGAGCTGCACCTACGAGGAAGGGCGCAGCGCCGACAAGGTCTGCTTCAGCCGCTCGGGCGTGCAGGGCGAGCTGCAGGTGACCAAGGACCGCTTCGAACTCGATGCCAAGCTGGGTTTCCTGGTCGGCGCCTTCAAGGGCCGGATCGAGGCCGAGATCACCGAGATGCTGAACCAGTTGCTGCCGGAGCCGCCAGCCGGCGGCGCTGGCAAGACCGCCGCCGCCGCCGTCAAGAAGCCGGCGACGAAGAAATGACGGCGGCATCGGCGGGGCCGCTGGCCGGGCTGCGGGTGCTCGAACTCGGCCAGCTGATCGCCGGCCCGTTCGCGGCCAAGACCCTGGCCGATTTCGGCGCCGACGTGATCAAGTTCGAACCGCCCCCCGACCCGACGGGCAAGGGCGGCGCCGGCGGCGACCCGCTGCGCAAGTGGCGGCTGCTCAAGGACGGCACCTCGGTCTGGTGGCAGGTGCAGTCGCGCAACAAGCGCTCCGTGGCGCTGGACCTGCGCCAGCGCGAGGCACAGGACATCGTGCGCAGCCTGGCCGCGCAGGCCGACGTGCTGATCGAGAATTTCCGGCCCGGTGCGATGGAGGGCTGGGGGCTGGGCCCGGAGGTGCTGCAGGCGGCCAATCCGGCGCTGATCATGCTGCGCATCAGCGGCTACGGACAGACCGGTCCCTACCGCGATCGCCCCGGCTTCGGCGTCGTGGCCGAGGCCATGGGCGGCCTGCGCCACCTGACCGGCGAACCCGGCCGGGTGCCGGTACGCGTGGGCATCAGCATCGGCGACACGCTGGCGTCGCTGCACGGCGTGATCGGCATCCTGATGGCCTTGCAGCATCGGCATGCAACCGTCAGCGCCGAACATCCGAAAGGCCTGGGCCAGGTGGTCGACGTGGCCTTGTACGAGGCCGTGTTCAACTGCATGGAAAGCCTGCTGCCGGAATACGGCGTGTTCGGCGCGGTGCGCGGGCCTTCGGGAAGTGCCTTGCCGGGTATTGCGCCCACCAACGCCTACCAGTGCGCGGACGGCTCCTGGGCCATCATCGCGGGCAATGGCGACAGCATCTTCAAGCGCTTGATGCGGACGATCGGGCGCGACGACCTGGGGCAGGACCCGGCGCTGGCCGACAACGCCGGGCGGGTTGCGCGGGTCGACGAGATCGACGCCGCCATCGGCGCCTGGGCCGGCACCCTGCCGGCGGGCGACGTGTTGCAGGCGCTCGAACAGGCGGCGGTGCCGGCCGGGCGCATCTACACCATTGCCGACATCGCCGCCGACCCGCATTACGCGGCGCGCGGCATGTTGTCGTCGGTGCAACTGGAGGATGGAACGCAGGTGGCCGTGCCGGGCTTCGTGCCGAAGTTGTCGCGCACGCCGGGCAGCCACCGGCGCAATGCACCCGCGCTGGGCCAGGACACCGAGGCGGTGCTGCGCGAGGTCGGCGTCAGTGACGCGCAGCTGCAGGCCTTGCGCGAACGCGGCGTCATCGGCCCCTGAGGGCAGGGTGCCGCGGCCGCGGGGGGTGTGCAGGGTCAGCTGAGCGATTCGATCAGGTCGATGTATTGCTGCATCGCGTCTTCCTGCGACGTGCCCTTGAGCGCGTTCCAGGCGTCCCACTTGGCGCGGCCGACCATGTCGCCGAAGCCGGGTTTCTTGTCGGTGTTGTCGCCGTTGCTGCCTTGCTTGTACAGCGCGTAGATCTTGAGCAGCGTGGCGTTGTCGGGGCGTTCGCTCAGGTTCTTCGAGTTGGCAGCGGCGGCTTCGAATTGCTTCTTCAGGTCGGCCATGGGGATGTGCTCCTGGGTGTGTCCGGTCTCGGATCGGGTTGGTGCATTGCGCAAACGCGCAATGGTCTTGCGGTATCTTAAGCCGGCTTTTGACGCCACAATAACCAGCGCAGGGCCTCCTGCACTCTTTTTTTCGCGCGCCGCGGCCAGCGGCCCACCCGGAGACGACATCCATGGTCACCCGCATCATCACCGGCAAAGCCGCCCAGCCTGGTTCCCGCGGCGCCGGCACGGCCGCGAAACGGGTGCGAAAGGCGGCTCGGCGCGCGGCGGGCACGGTGCGTGACGGCGTCGGTGCGGCGGTCGGCGCCGTGTCGGGGGCGGTTGCCGGCGAACGCATGAGCAAGGTCGACACCGCCTGGCTGCGCATGGACGGCGCGTCCAACCTGATGATGATTGTCGGTGTCTGGGTGCTCAAGCCGGGCATCCGGCGCGAGGACCTGTGCCAGCGCATCACCGAGCGGCTGCTGCAATACCCGCGGTTCCGCCAGCGCGTCGAGCATGACGCCGCCGGCGCGAGCTGGGTCGAGGATGCCGGGTTTGCCATCGATCACCACGTGGTCACCGAGACGCTGGCGCGCAAACCCAGGGGACGTGAGCAGGAGGCGTTGCAGGACCGCCTTGCCGAGCTGGCGATGACGCCGCTGGACATGCGCCGGCCGTTGTGGCAGTTCCACCTCGTGGAGGACTACCAGGGCGGCTCGGCCATGATGGTGCGTATCCACCACTGCATCGCCGACGGCATTGCGCTGATCGCGGTCACGCAGTCGCTGGTCGACGGCGGTGCGCCGCCGCCTGCGCCCGCGCCCGCATCGAGCCATGGAGCCGGCGACGGCCACGACGTGCAGGACTGGATCGCCGAGACCTTCATCCGGCCCTTCACCGGCCTGGCCGTGAAAGCCATCGGCAGCGCCGGCGAAGGTGTGGCCGGCGCGTTCGACCTGCTGGCCGAACCCCAGAAAGGCGTCGAGAAGGGCATGGCCGGCGGCGCCGAGGTGGCGCGCCTGGCCTACCAGCTGATGCGCGATGCCTCGGCGCTCGCGCTGATGCCCGACGACTCGCCGACCCGCCTCAAGGGAACCCCGGGCAACCACAAGCGGGTCGCCTGGTGCGAGCCGATTCCGCTGAACGAGGTGCGTGCGGTCGGCAAGGCGCTGAACTGCTCGATCAACGACGTGTTGCTCAGCTGCGTGGCCGGCGCCATCGGTGCCTACCTGCGCGCCAAGGGCGACAAGGTCCAGGGCAAGGAGATCCGGGCCATGGTGCCGGTCAACCTGCGTCCGCTGGACGAGGCCTACAAGCTGGGCAACCGGTTCGGCCTGGCGCCGGTGGTGCTGCCGATCGGGCTGGAGAACCCCGTCGAGCGGGTCTACGAGGTGCGCCGGCGCATGCGCGAACTCAAGGGCAGCCTGCAGCCGTTGCTGGCCTTCGGCCTGCTGGCGGTTGCCGGCCTGCTGATCAAGCCGGCGCAGGATGCCTTGCTGAACCTGTTCTCGCGCAAGACGACGGCGGTGATGACGAACGTGCCCGGGCCGCGCGAAAAACTCAGGTTCCTGGGGTCGACGCTGGAGCAAAGCCTGTTCTGGGTGCCGCAAAGCGGTTCGGTCGGGCTCGGTGTGTCCATCCTCAGCTACGGCGGCGGCGTGCAGTTCGGCGTGATCACCGACACGCAGCTGTGTTCCGACCCGCAGAACATCATCAATGGCTTCGAGCCGGAGTTCGCCAAGCTGTCGCTGTTGACGCTGATGTTGCCCTGGAACGAGTGAGAGTGATCGCCTGAGGCCGGGCGTGGCCGTCGGACTCAGGTCGCCGCAGGCTTGTCGTAGGCCCCGACCAGCGTCAGCAGGTGCATGCGCTGGCCCTGCTCGAGGTAGGGCACCAGCAGGTTGAGCACATGGTGGGCGCCGCGCAGCAGTGCGGCTTCGGCGCTTTCGGGCTCGAGTGCCTTGCGTGGGTCGCGCACGTATTCGAAGCTCAGCCAGTAGGTCAGCACCACCACCATGCTGGTGGCGGTCGGCTCGACCTCGCGCGAATCGATGCTGACCGCGCCCGAGCGGCTCATGCCGTCGAGCATGGCGCGGATCGAGCGCGTCTTGTTCTTGAGCATGGTCTGCACATGGGTTTCCAGGCGCCGGTTCTTCGACAGCAGGTCGTTCAGGTCGCGGTACAGGAAGCGGTATTGCCAGATCAGCTCGAACAGGCTGTGCATGAAGAACCAGGCATCCTCGACATCACGCACGCCGTCGCTGGCGTTGAGCAGTTCGGTGAGCGAGCGTTCGAAGCGATCGAACAGCGAATTGATCAGCTCGTCCTTGGCCGGGTAGTGGTAATACAGGTTGCCGGGGCTGATGTTGAGTTCGGCCGAGATCAGCGTGGTCGACACATTGGGTTCGCCGAAGCGGTTGAACAGCTCCAGCGTGACTTCGAGGATGCGCTCGGCGGTGCGGCGAGGGGCTTTCTTGGCCATGTCAGTTGCTCCGCGCCCGCGCCTTGCTGTGGCTTCGATGCGCGTCGCGGCAGGCCGGCCCCGGCGCGGGCACTGCGGTGAACGTTGCACTGAAAGCGCCGGTCGGTTGGTCGTGGCGTGACGGCAAGCCACAGCCTGGCTGCGAAGGCCCGTGGGGCCCATGCGCGGCGCGCCTGTGCGGCGCCGAGGAGCGCAGGTCTTGCGCCTCGCGCGAAGCGCGTTCGTCATCATTCTCATCGCGCCTGTCTGAACGGAGCGCCCGCAGGGCGCGCAGTGAGTTGCGCGATGCAGGCGCAAGAGCGAGCACCGCAGGGCAGTCGGCGCGTTCAGCGCCCGACCGCCGCACCGAAGCGCCGCGCATGGGCCCCACGGGCCTTCGCAGCCCGTGTACCACTGCGCTCTCCGCGCCCAACGCCAGTGCCGGTCCGCCGGGAATCGAACCCATCGAGCCGGGATGGCCATCGTGTAAGCTTGACGCAGCCTTCATTTCACGCAGCCGCTGTCGGGTGGTGTTTGACCATATGCCCCAGATCGTCCATCACTTCCTGCAAAGATGCAATGGCGCGGCCGACACGGGTCGGCGGCTTCAAGGGGGTGCACAGGTGGGCCTTGGGGTCGTCCAGCGCGGCATGGTTGATGTGGATGCCGTGGCGCGAGAGCTTGGCCGACAGGCCGGTCTTGCGTGAACGCAGCATCTGGCGCGTCTGCTGGAAGGCATGTTCGGCCAGGTGGCGGCGCTGGCGGTAGCTGAAGGTGTTGGCCAGGTACAGCTCAGGGTCGCGGTGATCGGGCTCGATCAGCACGATGTCGGTGTCGGGATAGGCGCGTTCGTAGTGCTTCATGCCCAGTGCCATGCGCGAGTGGATCATGGAGCGGAAAGTCTGGCTCAGCACCGATGGCAGGCCGCCTTCGATGATGCGCGGTATGCGCCGGCGCTCCGGCGCCAGGCCGCGCTGCATCACGCGTGGCGACTCCGGCATGCTGGCGTCGAACGGCACCAGCGGATTGAGGCACAACATCAGATCCACGCCCTGGTCCATCGCCATCGACGCATGCAAGGTCTTCTTGAGTGCGCCGTCGACGTAATACTGGTCGTCGATCTCCACCGGCGGATACAGCCCGGGCAGGGCCGAGCTGGCCTGCACCGCCTGCGAGATCGGCACGTGGTCCCAGCCGGGGCTGCCGAAGGGCGCGGCCTCGCCGGTGTCGAGGTTGGTGGCGACCAGGGTCAGGCGGCTCTTGAGCTTGCGGAAGTCGTTGGTGAAGCCCTCGCGCTCGAACAGGCGTGCCAGCTCGGTATGGATGTTGCGGTTGGAGAACACCCCGGTCGGCAGGCCCGCGCCCAGGTGCTCGAGCGTATGCATCAGCGACTTGCGGCCGGCTGTCAGGCGCCACAAGGCGCCGAGCACGAGGCCGGGCCACATGATGCCGCGGCGGATGAGCTCGTCGGTGGCCGGCTGCATCAGCCAGGCCGGGTCGAACACGGCATGGCCGCTGGGGTCGCCTTCGATGAAGGAGGCGCACAGGTCGCGCGCCGAGATGCCGTTGGCCAGGCCTGCCGCGATGAAGCCGCCGGCGGACACGCCCACGTAGTGGTCGAGCCGGTTCAACTCCAGGCCGGTCAGCGACTGTTCGAGGGCGCACAAGGCGCCGATCTCGTAGATCGCTCCCAACGGGCCGCCGCCGGCCAGTGCCAGTGCGATCCGGGGTTTCGTGCCGCGGCCTGCTTCGGCCCGGGTGGTGGCGGCCTTGCGCGCCGCCTTGCGCGTTGGCGCGGCCAAATCAGCCGGCAGCCGACGTGCCAGCCGGCTTGCGCTTGGCCGCCGTGCGGCGCGTCGTCGCCGTGGTCTTCACGGCCTTGGCTGCTGCCTTGGCCGGTGCCTTCCGGGCGGCCGTGGCCTTGGCCGCCGGCGCGGATGGCTTGCTGCTTCGCGTGGCCTTCTTGCGGGGGGCGGCGGTGGCTGCCGGCTGCTCGCCCGAGAGCTTCTGCACGCTGAGCTTGAGTTCGTCGATCCGTGCGATCAGGGCGTTGACGTCCTTGGCCGACGGCACGCCGAGCTTGTTCAGCGCCTTGGCCACGCGCTCCTCGAAGATGTTCTCCAGCTTGTCCCAATGGCCGGTGGCCCGGGACGAGATGTCGCTGGCCATGTGGGTCATGCGGTCGGTGGCATCGGTGATGCGGTCCTCGGCCGCGGCCTGGGTCTTGCGCTGCAACGCCGTGCCTTCCTTGACCAGGGCCTCGAAGGCGCGCGTGCCTTCGGCCTGCGCCTTGGCAAACGCGCCCAGGCCGGCCTGCCAGATCTGCTGGGCGGAATCCTTGACCGAACCGGTCAGCGGGACATGGGCCTCTGGTGCGGACGGGCCGGATTTGTGCAGTTTCTTGACCATGGGAGTCTCCTCGCGATGCGACGTCCGCAGGGGCACGGACGGCGGGTGATGACCCGTCGACTGTACGAAGGCGGGCGGGCAGGGTGTAGGTGCTTGCCACTAAATTGTCGCGTACCGCCGGCCCGCAAGCAGGGTGGGTTAATGCTGAATGCCAAGCGGGGTTTTTTCGGCAAGAATGCCATGAGTGAAGAGTCCACCGGCAACCAATGAGGAACTGACATGCATTATTTCGTGACGGGCGCGACCGGATTCATCGGCAAGCGCCTGGTTGGCAAGCTGCTTGCGCGCAAGGGATCCGTGGTCCATTTCCTGATCCGCAAGGAGAGCGAGTCCAAGGTCAAGGCGCTGCGCGAGTACTGGGGCGTCAGTGCCGCGCGTGCGGTTCCGGTGTTCGGCGACCTGACGCAGAAGAAACTCGGCGTCTCGGCCGAGGCGATCAAGTCGCTCAAGGGCACGGTGGACCATTTCTACCATCTTGCGGCGGTCTACGACCTGTCGGCCGACGAGCAGCAGCAGGTGGCCGTCAACATCGACGGCACGCGCAACACGGTCGAACTGGCCAAGGCCATCGACGCCGGGCATTTCCACCATGTCAGCTCGATCGCGGCCGCCGGCCTGTACGAGGGCGTGTTCCGCGAGGACATGTTCGAGGAGGCCGAGAACATCGAGCATCCGTATTTCATGACCAAGCACGAGAGCGAGAAGATCGTGCGCCAGGAGTGCAAGGTGCCGTGGTCGGTGTACCGCCCGGCCATGGTGGTGGGCGACAGCACGACCGGCGAGATGGACAAGGTCGACGGGCCCTATTACTTCTTCAAGCTGATCCAGCGCATGCGCCAGCTGCTGCCGCCATGGATGCCGTCGATCGGGCTCGAGGGCGGGCGCATCAACATCGTGCCGGTCGACTTCGTCGTTGATGCGCTCGATGCGATCAGCCACAAGAGCGGCATTGCGAAGAAGTGCTTCCACCTCGTCGACCCGGTCGGCTACCGCGTCGGCGACGTGCTCGACATCTTCAGCAAGGCGGCGCACGCGCCCAAGATGAACCTGTTCGTCAACGCGGCGCTGCTGGGCTTCATCCCGCGCAGCGTGACCAAGGGCCTGATGGCGCTGGCGCCGGTGCGCCGGGTGCGCAATGCGGTCATGAAGGACCTCGGCCTGCCCGAGGACATGCTGACCTTCGTCAACTATCCCACGCGCTTCGACTGCCGCGAGACACTGGCCGCGCTCAAGGGCACCGGCATCGCCTGCCCGAACCTGAAGGACTACGCCTGGCGCATCTGGGACTACTGGGAGCGCCACCTCGACCCGGACCTGCACATCGACCGCTCCTTGCGCGGCACCGTGGGCGGCAAGGTGGTGCTGGTCACCGGTGGGTCGTCGGGCATCGGCCTGGCGGCGGCGCACAAGTTCGCCGAAGCCGGCGCCACCACCATCATCTGCGGGCGTGACGTCGACAAGCTCGAGGAAGCCTGCAAAGAGGCCAAATCGAAGGGCTACACCTTCATCGCCTACCCGGCCGACATCGCCGACATGGCCGACTGCGACCGCTTCATCCAGCTGCTGCACGACAACCACGGCGGCGTCGACTTCCTGATCAACAACGCGGGCCGCTCGATCCGCCGCGCGATCGAGTCCAGCTACGACCGCTTCCACGACTATGAGCGCACGATGCAGCTCAACTACTTCGGCTGCCTGCGCGTGACGATGGGCATCCTGCCGGCCATGGTGGCGAAGAAGAAGGGCCACGTGGTCAACATCAGCTCGATCGGCGTGCTGACGAATGCGCCGCGATTCTCGGCCTACGTGGCCTCCAAGGCGGCGCTCGATGCCTGGACGCGTTGCGCCTCCAGCGAGTTCGCCGACCAGGGCATCTCGTTCACGACCATCAACATGCCGCTGGTGCGCACCCCGATGATCGCGCCCACCGGCCTGTACAACAACGTGCCGACGCTCTCGCCCGAGGAGGCCGCCGACATGATCGCCCAGGCCTGCATCTTCAAGCCGGTGCGCATCGCGACCCGGCTCGGCATCACCGGCCAGCTGATGCACGCGCTGGTGCCGCGTGTGGCGCAGATCGCGATGAACACCAGCTTTCGCATGTTCCCGGATTCGTCAGCGGCCAAGGGCGCCAAGCCGGGCGAGAAGCCGGCCAAGCAGCAGCTGTCCGCGGAGGCGATCGCGATGCAGCAGATGATGCGGGGGATTCATTTCTGATCGTTTACCCCGCCGTGAGAGGGGGGGCAGTGCGAGACGCCACGCTGTCCTGGGGCCCCAGGCGACCCTTGACCCTTGACCGGGAGGCCGCTGCTAAACTTGATCCGAGCAAACCGGAACGGATTGCTCGACGCATGCATGGCCCGGCGAGCCGGGCGTGAGGCAATGCGTTGTGTGTGCTGGCGAAGGTTTCATGCGAGGGCATGGCTTCAACTTCGAAGCCTGACCCGCACGCGGCACATGTCGCGGCCACACGTCGGCGCCCGCATGGTTCGGCGTTGCGATTAAACTTACCGTTCGCGACTCGCACACCGAGTTGCGATAGCCTGCGACAAGGGCCGCAAACCACTTTCCGAAGGCACAACTTGACGTCACGCTACTCCCTCCGAAAACGGGTGCTTGTCACCGGCGGCGCCGGATTCCTGGGCTCCCACCTGTGCGAACGCCTGCTGGCCGAGGGCGCAGACGTGCTGTGCGTCGACAACTTCTTCACCGGTACCCGCGCCAACATCCAGGGCCTGCTGGGCAATCCGAACTTCGAACTGCTGCGCCACGACGTCACGTTTGCGCTGCCGGTCGAGGTCGACCAGATCTACAACCTTGCCTGCCCCGCGTCGCCGGTCCATTACCAGTTCGACCCGGTACAGACGACCAAGACCAGCGTCATGGGCGCAATCAACATGCTGGGCCTGGCTTTGCGGACCAAGGCCAAGGTGTTGCAGGCGTCGACCAGCGAGGTCTATGGCGACCCGAGCGTGCATCCGCAGCCGGAATCGTATTGGGGCAACGTCAACCCGATCGGGCCGCGCAGTTGCTACGACGAAGGCAAGCGCTGTGCCGAGACCCTGTTCTTCGACTACCGGCGCCAGCATCAGATGCCGATCAAGGTCGTGCGTATCTTCAACACCTACGGCCCGCGCATGCATCCCAACGACGGCCGGGTGGTCAGCAACTTCATCGTGCAGGCGCTGCGCGGGCAGGACATCACGATCTACGGCGACGGGTCCCAGACACGCAGTTTCTGCTATGTCGACGACCTCGTCGACGGCTTGGTGCGCATGATGGACTCGCCGGATGACTGCACGGGCCCCATCAACATGGGCAATCCAGGCGAGTTCAGCATGCTCGAACTCGCCCAGCATGTGTTGCGCCTGACCGGATCCCGAAGCCAGCTGCGCTTCGAGCCGCTGCCGCAGGACGACCCGAAGCAGCGCCGTCCCGACATCTCGCAGGCACGTGCGCGACTGGATTGGGAGCCGAGAATCGGCCTGGAGCAGGGTCTGGAGCGCACCATCGACTACTTCCGAGAGGTCGTGGCGGGTTGACATCCGGAGCCTCGCGAGCCTGTTGCCCGCCACGCCGAGGCACGCAGCCTCAGTGCGAGACGTCGTCTCGCCGCACGACCTTCAGGACGGTCAGCCACAGAATGCGGATGTCGAAGCCGATCGACTGGCGACGCAGGTATTCGGTATCGAGTTCGACCTTGTCCGGGATCGAGATGCCGTCGCGGCCATTGACCTGTGCCCAGCCGGTCAGGCCGGGCAGCAGTTCGTGTACTCCGCGCTCGGTGCGCAGCGCCACCAGGTCATCCTGGTTGAACAATGCGGGGCGTGGCCCGACGAAGCTCATGTCGCCGACCAGGATGCTCCACAACTGAGGCAGTTCGTCGAGACTGCTCTTGCGCAGGAACGAACCCACCGGCGTCAGATAGGTGTCCGGATCCGTCAGCAGATGCGTTGCCACGGCCGGTGTCCCGATGCGCATGGTACGGAACTTGGGCATAGAAAAAATGCGGTTGTGGCGCCCGACCCGGTCCGACCAGTACAAGGCGGGCCCTGGCGAGGTGAGTCGCACGACCAGCCAGACTGCCAGCAACGGCAGGCACAGCAGCAGACCTGCCCACAACGCCATCGCGATGTCGAACACCCTCTTCATGGCGGTCCTCAGTGCAGGATATTGCGGATCGCCGACAGAATGCGCTCGATCTGGGCGGTGTTCATGTTCGATCCCGAGGGCAGGCACAGGCCCTGGGCAAACAGGCGATCGGCGACCGATTCGGTGCCGTCAGTGAAATAGCGGCAGTGCCGGAACACCGGCTGCAGGTGCATGGGTTTCCACAGCGGTCGGGCTTCGATCATTTCCCCGGCCAGTCGGCGCATCAGCTCGGCACTGGTGATGCCTGCATCCGGCGCGAGCGTGCAAACCGTGAGCCAATGCGTGGAATAGCTCCAATCAGGCTCGGGCATCCAGGTGATGCGCTCGGCCACGTCATGGAATGCGTCCCGGTAGGCCGCAAAGACTGCGCGGCGGGCCTTGACCCGTTCGTCCAGCACCATCAGCTGGCCCCGACCGACGCCGGCCAGGATATTGCTCATGCGGTAGTTGTAGCCGATCTCGGTGTGTTCGTAATGGGGAGCGGGATCGCGCGCCTGGGTCGAGAAGAAGCGGGCGCGTTCGATCAGCTTCCCGTCGTTCGACACCAGCATGCCGCCGCCCGATGTGGTGATGATCTTGTTGCCGTTGAACGAATAGGCGCCCATGCGTCCGAACGAACCGCTGGGACGGCCCTTGTAGGTCGCGCCCAGTGACTCTGCCGCATCTTCCAGCACCGGGACATCGAATTTTTCGCACAAGGCGAGCAGCGGATCCATGTCCGCACTCTGTCCATACAGGTTGACGATGATCACGGCCTTGGGCATCCATCCCTCGGCGCGAGCCGTGTCGAACGCTCTCTCCAGTGCGGCGGGCGACATGTTCCAGCTCATGTCGTCCGAGTCGATGAATACCGGTTCGGCGCCCTGGTAGACGATGGGGTTGGCGCTGGCGGCGAACGTCAACGTCGAGCAGAACACGCGGTCGCCGGCGCCGACGTCGAGCAGGCGCAAGCCCAGATGAATCGCCGCCGTGCCGGACGACAGGGCGGCGGCGTGCTTGACGCCGACCTTGGCGGCAAACTCCCGCTCGAACGCGTCCACGTTCGGCCCCAGCGGTGCGATCCAGTTGGTGCGAAAGGCTTCTTCGACATAGGCCCGCTCGGCATCGCCCATGTGGGGTGTCGACAACAGGATCTGCTGGTCGATCTCCTTGCGGTCCAGGATGGCCACCACCTTGCCGTTGGCGTCGATCACCGGAAGATGGTTGATGCCTTTCTCGTTCATCAGATCCAGCGCGTCACGTCTGCTGCTGCCTTCGGAAAGTACGTGCGAATGGATCTGCGGTGTTGGCTGCAGCGTGTCATCCAGGCTGTTGCCGGCAAGGATGAGGCGGCGCAGGTCGCCATCGGTCAGCGTGCGTTCGAGCACGCCGTTGGTGTCGACCAGCAGCAGCAATCCCGCCCCGGTCCGGTCCAATATGGACAGGGCCTCGCGCAGGCTGGTGCCGCGCGTCACTGTCACCGATGCAACATTTTCCATCATGCAATTCCCTTGTTGGTGGGCCTGGCCGGCACACCGGTCACCGTGATTCCCGGGGCGACATCCGCCAGCACGACTGCACCGGCGCCCACCACGGCACGGTCGCCAATGGTCACGCCGGGCAGGATCACGGCGCCCGCCCCTACCAGCACGCCTTGGCCCACACGTGCGCCGCCACCCAGGCTGGCGCGCGGCGCGATGTGGCTGAAATGCCCCACCTGGCAATCGTGGTCGACGACGGCGCCGTGGTTGACGATGACCGAACGGCCTATGCTGGCGTTGGGCCCGGTCACCGACTGCGCTGCGAAGAAGCTGCCGGCATCGATGCGCGCAGATGCCGCGAGCACCGCCGCCGGGTGGCACACGACCAGCCAGTGGTCGGCGGCGATGCCCGATGCCTCGAGCAGGCGCTGGCGGGCTGCATTGTCGCCGATGGCCGCGTGGACCTGGCCGTGCGGCGGCAGCTGGTCCAGCACCGGCGTCTCGATGCGGCAACCGAGCATCAGCGTTCCGGCCAGTTCGGCACGGTCGTCGCGCGGCGTGATGCGCTGCACCGGCCAGCCGCAGCACAACAAGGCGTCGATGACGACCCGGGCATGGCCGCCGGCACCCAGCAGTTGCACCGTGTCAGTAGGCATTGGTCTTGGCGGGCATGGCAGCACCCAGCGGCACGGTCTTGAGGTTTTCCACGATACGGCTGCCGGCGGCGCCGTCGCCGTAGATATTGACGCAGGCGTGCCGTGGCGTGGCCAGTGCGGCGCCAATGGCTTGGCGGATCGGATCGGCCTGCAGCGGCAGGTCGACGACGTTGGCATTGCGTTCGCGCAGGTTCTGGCGACTGCCCAGGTTGAGCACCGGCGTGCCGAAGGTGGCCGCTTCGATGATGCCGGCGCTGGAGTTGCCGATCATGCAGTCGCATGCGGACATCCAGGATGCAAAGCGGGGCCGTCCCAGGTGGGTGAGCACCCGCACGTCCGCATGGTGCGAAGCCGACGCGAGTACCTGGCGGATCGCGTCGCTGCCGGCGTCGGCGTTGGGCATCAGCGCCACGACCTGGCAGCCACGCGCATGCAGGGCTTCGAGAATCGTCGTGGCGGCGCGGGCCGCGTCATCGGCCTCCTGCAGCACCGGGTGGAACACCATCAGGGCGACAGGCCGCCGCGGGTCGAGTGACACGGACTGACACAGGTCGGCCCGGCTTTCCGAGGCCAGTTCGGCGAGGCCGTCCAGTCCGGGGGCGCCCGTCACGAAAATCGATGTGGCTTGCTCGCCCATGCGGATCAGCCGTTCGCGCGATCGGGTCGTGGCCACGCAGTGGTAATGGGCCAGCTTGGAAATGGCGTGGCGGACCGGCTCGTCCACCGTGCCGGAGCGCTCGCCCCCATGGATGTGCATGATTGCCAGCCCCAGGTGCAAGGCGGCGATGGCGCCCGCCAGCATTTCGCCGCGATCGCCGAGCAGCAGCAGCAGGTCCGGTGGGTCAGCCTGCAACGCGTCGACAACGCCGGTCAGCATATGGCCGATGCCACGGGCCATCGTGGCTCCGGTGGTGGGGCGCAGCGCGACGGGCAGGCGCTGGCGGATACGCATGCCGGTCGCCTCGATCTCGTCGACAGTGTGCCCATGGTCGGCGCTCAGGTGCATGCCGGTGACCAGAAGATCCAGCTCCAGCGCCGGGTCCGCATGCACGGCCTGCAGCGTCGACGTCATCAGGCCGAAGTCGGCCCGTGTTCCGGAGAGGTAACAGATCCTGCGGCGCATCATGATCTCGTTGTCATCCAGGGCGTCATCCCGGCGCTCTTGGCATCGCGTGACGTGGTGCCACGCATGTGCGCGCCTTGACGGCTCATGCCAGGTCGGCCCATTGCAGGGTGGTCCCGGCGATCAGCTTGCGTGTTGCGCGCTTGCCATGGATGCGGTCGAGTTCCGCCGGGGGGATGCCGGTGCCGGGGCGCAGCAGCACGATGTCGGCCGCGTGCACGACCTCGCCCGCGTCGATGTCGCGTGTCAAGGTGGCACTGCGGCGCACCAGGTCGCGGATCGGCAACTCGGACGCGGTCGGCGACTTGGTCGCGGAGCCCATGGCCTGTTCGACGGCGCGAATCGCCGTGACCATCGCAGCGAGCTCGGACGGATCGAGCGACGCGCTGTGGTCGGGGCCCAGCAAGCGGGTGTCGACGGTGAAGTGCTTCTCGATCACGGTCGCACCCAATGCGACCGCCGCAATGGAAATCGCCGTTCCGTTGGTATGGTCGGAGTAGCCCACGGGCGTGCCGGCGCCTTGCGCGATGGTGTGCATGGCGCGCATGTTCACGTCGGAAAAGGCGGCGGGGTAGTTGGACGTGCAGTGCAGCACGGTCAAGGAGTCGGATTGGGGCGTGAATCCCTGCACGTGCCAGGTCTGCCGTATCAAATCCACGGCCTGCCGGATCTCGTCCATGTCGGCCATGCCGGTGGATACCACCAGCGGCACACACTTGCCTGCGAGATAGCGCAGAAAGGGCAGGTTGGTGATCTCGCCCGATGGCACCTTGATGCGTCGCATGCCCAGTCCCAGCAGCATGTCGACACTTTCGATGTCGAACGGTGTCGACATGAACTCGATGCCGACATCCGCGCAGCGCGCCGCCAGTCGTTCATGCGCCGCTTGCGACAATTCCAACGCCTTGAGCATGCCGTGCTGATCGCCGGCTCCGGTTTCGCGGCTTTGGTAGGCCGCTTTCGCCGTGCCGCGGGCAACCAGCTTGTCGGCCGAAAAGGTCTGGAACTTGACGGCGTCGGCACCGCAACGCGCTGCAATCTCGACCAGTTCGATGGCCAAGGCTTCGTCGCCGTTGTGGTTCACGCCGGCCTCGGCGATGATGAACACGGGTTTCACGGTAGGCTCCTGCCCCGTTCGGGGGATGTTGCTGGATTGTCGGGCGCACCCAGCGCACGCTGCAGCGATTGCTGCACCGACCACGGTGGCGTCCAACCCAGTTCCGTGCGGGTGCGGGCGATGTCCAGGGTCAAGGGTACGGCCATCTTGCGTATCTGCTCCGCCCGCCCCAGCAGGCCTGCCAGCGCGGTCAGCAGGGACTGCGGAATCGGCAGCAGCCACGGGCGCTTGCCCATCGCCAGGCCAATGGCACGGACAAATTCGGTCGTGCTCAGGTCCTGGCCGTCGCTCACCAGATAGGCGCCACGGCCGTTGCCGGGCCAGGTGACCAGATGCGCCAGCAGGTCGACCAGATTGTCCAGCGACACGAAGCTGCGCGCATGGTGCAAGGCGCCCAGCGGCAGGGGCAGGCCACTCGCAACAGCCTTGCGCAGCAGCGCGAAATTGCCGGGGGCGCCACGTCCGTAGACCAGCGGCGGACGGATATGCATGGTCTGCATCTTGCTGTCGCTGGCCAGTGCGTCCAGCGCCTGCTCGGCTTCCCGTTTGGATACGGCATACGGTGATGCTGGCCGGGGCGGGTCATCATGCCGGAACGCGCCCGCGCTGGAGTCGCTGCCATTGACGCCAATGGTGCTGAGAAACACGAAGCGCCGCACGCCGGCCGCCGCGGCAATGCGTGCCAGCGCCAACGTGGCATCGACGTTGACCTGGCGAAAGGCATGGATCGGCATCGCCTGCGTCTCGCGCATCACATGCACGCGAGCTGCGCAGTGGATCACGCAATCCACGGACCGCAGTCGGTGCGCGCTGTCGGCCGGCAGTGCACAGATGTCGGCGACTGGCCATTGCTCGGCCGGCGCCGGCAGGTTCGGATCGGGTCGACGCACCATGGCAAGCACGGTGTGGCCGTCATCGAGCAGTCGTTGGGTAAGGGCGCGGCCAATATAGCCGGATGCGCCGGTGATCAGTACATGCACGTGGCGGTCAGTGGGGTTGGAACAGCTTGTCGTAGACGATGGCCGCGCCGTCCAGGCTGAGGTGGTCGTCGTCGCGGTAGAGTATTTTCCCTGATGCGGTCGCGTTGCAGAACCGGGCATCGCACAAGGCCTGCGTCGGATCGATCACGTCGACTTCTGGATGGCGCGCCAGCACGCTTTCCATGGCTTGCCGGTAACTGTTCTGGCGCGCCAGCACGTCGCCCCTGGCAATCGTACAGGCGTGCGCCGAGCGTACGCGCATCCCGAATGCCAGGCAATTGCTGGGGTCGAACCCCAGTTCGGGCGTCTGCAGTATCAGGTGTACCCGGGTCGTGCCATCCGACCTGAGCCGTTGCAGCGTCGCGTCCAGACCATGGGCCAGCACGGTGGCATAGTCGTGCGTATCGGTGCGCTCGGGCAGTCCCTGCGGCTGGATGTGGATGCTGCGCGGCCGCCGCCCTGCCGTGTCCGCCGGGCCGAACCCCGTTCCGTGGGCATAGTATGCGAAACGCGCGACCAGCACCGTGTTTGCAGCAGTCAGCGGACGCCGGGTCAGCTGCTCTACGGCTTGTTCGCACGGTATCCTCTCGTTCACGTCGTAGCGATCGACGCCGTCGAATGGCAGGCAGCCATCGCGACCCAGGGAGACGATGCGCAAAGCGGGATGACGCGTCAGCAGCCCGGCGGCGAAGGCTTGCGCGTGGCTGTCTCCCAGAATCAGGTAGTCGATCGGCTTGCCCGGTTCGACAGTCGGGCTTGCAAGGCAGTTGCCGCCGAAATCCGGAAACAACGCACGGCAGTGTTGGTCCTGGACAGGGAGTTCTATCGCCTGGAACGGTGTGAAATCCAGATCGAAGCGTCCGGGCAGACCGTCGGTGAGATTGGCAGTCAACCCCGCCGTCACCAGCGCAGCGCTGCCCAGGCCAGCCCCGGCCCAGACGTGCCGGGTCGCAACCCGTGCGGGCGAGCGCACCGGCCGCTCGACAAAGCGCCAGCTCAGATAGGCCAGGCCCAGCGTCAGCGCGATGAGACCCAGTTGCACGCCGGTCGTCGCGTGCCGGCCTGTCGCGTGCAGCGCCATGGCAAACAGCGGCTGGTGCCACAGATAGGCGCTGTAGGAGACCAGTCCGATCGCAACCAGGGCGCGCAAGCCCAGCAGTTGCCCGACCCGGGTCGTCGCATCGGCATGACGCAGCAGCAGCGCGGTGCCAGCCACAGGGATCGCGGTGAGCCAGCCGGGATAGCCGGTGGCCGGACCAAAGGCGAACACCGGAATCACGGTCATCAGCAGGCCAGCCGCGGCCCAGGTACCTGCCGCACGGGCCCGCACCATGCCATGGCGCGCCTCATGGGCGGCAAGCCAGCAACCTAGCAGCAGTTCCCAGATGCGCGAGGGCGTGCTGAAGAAACCCAGATCCAGTTTGCCGGTCTGTTCACGGTATACGCACAAGGCAAAGGACAACAACAGCACGCTGACCAGAGCGCCACGTATCCGCTGCGGCCACCATCGCGCGAGCCCGATCAGGAACAGCGGGAACACCAGGTAGAACTGCTCCTCCACCGACAACGACCAGGTGTGCAGCAACGGGAGTTCGTCGACATTGGGTGCGAAATAGCCGGTCTGCTTGTAGAAGAACTGGTTCGACAGGAACAGGTTCATCGCAACAAGGCTGCCGCCATACTGCGCCAGCTGGATCGGCGTGAGCAGGCAAAGGGCCGCCACGCTGGTCGCGAGGGCCATGACGAACAAGGCCGGGAAGATGCGCCGGACCCGCCGCTCATAAAAGCGGGCGAAGCTGAATTGCCGTTGTCCGATCTCGGTCTGGATGATGCGCGTGATCAGGTAGCCGCTGATGACGAAGAACATGTCCACGCCGATGAAGCCGCCCGAGAACGGCGTGAAGCCGGCATGAAACAGGATCACCGCCATGACGGCGATGCAACGCAGCCCGTCGATTTCCGGGCGATACCGGATTGCGCTCATGGCGCGGTTGGTTCCGATGCGTCCGTGGAGTCGGCGTCGGCAGAACGATCCACTGGGTTGTGGCGCAGTGCGAGAAAAGCGACAAGCAGCCAGAAATGGGTCACCAGGCCGTTGGTGAAGCCCAATGGCGTATTGATGGTGCTGCAAAGAATGCCGATGCTGATGAACGGTCCGATCACTTCCCAATCGCGGCGCTTGTTCGAGACGATGCGCAGGTAGGTCAGTCCGGCCAGGCCGCCCCAGATCACGGCGACGGCAATCGCGCCGTAGCGGAAATCGACGAACAGTGAACCCCAGGCCGAGGGGAAGAATCCATAGGCGCCGAGGTCCATCAACGCGTCGAAACCGCTGGCCAGCCGCTCAGGGTCCACCCGTCTCAGCAATGCGGAGAACAGATCGACACCATAGGCACCCCATTGCGCAGGCTCGGCATATGAATACAGCAGTTCATTGCCGATGACCAGGCCTTGTACGCCATACCAGACAAAAATGAAGATCAGGTAGCTCAGTTCCATTCCCAGCCATGAGATCATGACATCGGCCATCGGGCCGCTGAACGCGATGCCCCATCGTTCCTGTGCGACTTCGAACATCGACTCGGCGCCACCCGCCGATTCGGCGCGCACCAGGAACACCTTGGCGAAGTATGCCAACGCAGCACCTGCCAGCAGGATGCGGGCGATTGGCGCCAGGGTCGAGTTGCCGGTGGATGCGAGGTGCCCCGACGAATCGGTCCGCATCCGCCGCCGCTGCCGGAACGCCAGCCACGCCAGCAACAGGCCGTAGAAGATCGGCATGCGCCCGCCCATCACCATGCTGGCCAGGAAGAACGGCGCCAGTCCGAGCAGGATCAGGCGCAGCGGTTGAATGCGCGGTGCATACAGCAGGTGCAAGGCGGTGAAGACATAGGCTGCCGGATAGGTGACGAAAGCGATCTGGAACCAGATGCTGCTCTCGGATTTCTCTCCCTTGAGCAGCGCATCGGCGCTGCTGCTGCGTGCATCGTAGGAAGCAGCCAGATCGAAGATGTCCCTGCCATGGGCATCGAACAACAGCGCAATGGTGGCGATTGCGGAAACTGCCATCATCAGGCGCTCGGCCAACGAGAGGTTGATCGGGCTCTGATGATGGTTCTCGTCGGAGGAACGCAGGCTGGAGACCATGAGGCTGCCCGCGCAGAAACCGCCGATCAGGATGATCTGCATCAAGCCGCCGTGCCATGTCAGCTCTCGCTCGACCAGGTGGAACGGAAGCAGGCCGAAGCCCGCCGTGCACAGCAACCACACCAGTGTCATCGACAGGGCAGGATGCCACCTCATGATCGGTGGGGCTCCGGCAGGACGGCTCGGTTGTCAGGCATGCAGGGCCTGCCGTGATCGATTCAGTACCGCGCGCAGTTGCCGTCCCAGCTCCTCGGCAAGCGTTTTTGCGCCGGGGTGGGGGGCATCGCTGGAAAAGCCCCGGAACGAGAAGAAGTCGCCTTCGAAGCTGCCTTGCAGCAGGTGCGTGAGAATGCGTTCCTGTCGTTGTTCCAGCGCCGTGGCCGGCGGCGTCGCTTGTACCAGCGCGGGCAGGTCGGGTATCGCCGCGCGACTGTTGAACGTCAGGAAATCTCCGGGTGTGGTGTAGTAAGTGGGGCTGGCGACCGAGACCAGGCCAAGCAAGGCTGCCTGCAGGCCGAGTGTGCCGGTCAGCGTGAAATTGCTGCCCACCAACGATATTGCCTCGTTGCCGCTCACCTCATAGGGAAGGAGCACGACGTTGGGCAGGGCAAGCAGCCGGTCCAGCAATGCACACTGGCGGAACCCGAACTGCGACGGATGGTCCTTCACCAGGATCTGGAATCCCGCACGCGAGAACGCTGTCGCGGCGTCGATCAGCAGATCCTCGTAGTCGATCAATTCGCGATTGGCCAGCCAGTAGTCGATCGAGGCCTCCGGAAACAGCTGCAGGCCGAAGAAGACCCGCTTGTGCTTGGGGAAGGCGTCGATCTTGTCGCGCCATTGCCAGTCGACCATGTCGACGATGCGGCGGTCGGCCAGGCGGGGCTTGTGGCCCAGAAAGGCCTGGGCGTCGAGATAGTGCAGATTCAGCGCATCGCGCTTGAACCAGGAGATCAGCTTGAAGCCGAGACCCCGAATCCGAAAGTAGATGAACGTCTTCCACCACCGGGACGAGGTGTACCTCACGGCGGTCTGCACGTACGACGGCGTGAAGTCCGGCTTGGCAATGGTCTGCACCTGCTCGCGCACCATGTCGGGCGATGGAGCCGCCGCCGTCTTGACCAGCTGGCCGCGGTACATCAGCATCGACATGCCGCTGATCAGGCTGGCGGTCAGCTCCACGTACGGGATGTTGCGGCGCCTGGCCAGGCGTTCAAGCACGTCGGATACGTAACGGTCGATCGGAAAGCTCAGCACCAAGGCCGGATCGACGCGATCGAGCACCCGGGTGAACGCATGCTCCATGGCGACCACCATGCCGCGGGCCTGGCGCGTCGGCAGCCAGCGCAGCAAGCGGCAGCGGGCGATGACATCGTCCACCTCTTCCGCCGACAGGACGGCCATCGGAGCGTTGGGCTGCGTCCGCTGGCGCCGGTAGGCGTCGTAGAAGTCGTCGATGACATCGCAATCACCCTTGCCGCGGATGTCGGTCACGACCACATTGCGCGCAAATCCGAGGTTCTCGCCGACGTGTTTCCACCACGCGTCGGTGCGATTGATGGCATATATCAGGATGGTGTCTGGTCGATCCACGGCGTTCGATTCGTCAGGTGGCGCGCTTGCGCAGCGCCAGGGAGTTCAGGCCCAGATAGGCCAGCGAGGTCGGCAAGGCGCCGGCAATGGCGCCGGGCAGGCCGAATCGGTACGCCAGCAACATCAGCAGGGCGACCCCGACCAGCACCGCCATGAGCTGGTTCCGGAACACGGCGCGGTCCGCCCCGCCTGCCAGCAGCAGCAGCCCGGTATAGTCGGCCGCCGCCCGCAACAGCACGCCGAGCATCAGCACGGACAGGAATACGCCGCTGACACCCAGCTGGCTTGCCGGATAACCCAGCAGCGTGTTGGCCGTCAGGGCCAGGCTCATCAGCACCAGTGTCGCCAGCGCGAACCCTGCGTATTCTCGCAGCACCCGGCGCCGCACCCCGTCCATGTCCTGGTTGCGTGCCATCGCGTACACGGTCGGCGCGACGCGCCCGAACGACACGATGCTGAACACCTGCAAGGCCAGGCCGGCCAGCATCACGTTGCGGAAATAGATGCCGATGTCCCCTGGCTCCAGCGCGGCACCGACGACGACCCGGTCGGCCTGCAAGGCGGCAACCGCCACCACGCCGACCATGAAGTGCAGCCGGGACGCGCGGTATTGCTGCCCGATGCCCTGTCGCGGCGGCGTGCCGTGGCCGGCTGGCGCACCAGGGCCCTCTCGCAACCGCAGCCGTACGAGCCAGACCCAACTGGCCAGCGGCAGTGACAGCAGCGACACGGATGCCCACCACCACAGGATGCGGTCGATCGTGAAGTTGCCGGGGTCGATGACGGTCAGCAGCAAGGCGCCTGTTGCCAGCACGCCATGGCGCAACGCCGCCACCGCCTGCAGCGGATAGTTGCGCGGGCTGACCAGCGTGGCCTGGTAGGACTGATTGGACACGTGCTCGGACACGATGATCACGACAGCAAGCCCCACCTGTATCGGGTTCCAGCCAAAGCCCTGCCACAAGGTCAACGCCAGCAGCGGCAGCAGCCAGGTGAAATGGGCCGCGAAAAAACGCAAGGTGTCGGACAGCCGTTGCCGGATCACCGCGGCTTCATGCCCGGCGACAGCCCGCTGCACGTCGATCTGGCGTTCGTAGCCCAGCAGAAAGGCGGCCAGGCCGATCAGCGTGACGCCCAGGCCGAACTGGCCAGCGTCCACCAGCGGCAGGCGGTAGGTGCAGCTCAGCACGAACACGCCGCGTGCGACGGTCTCGAACAACTTGGTGCCCAGGATGACCCGTTGACGCATGGTTTCGGAGCGCATGGTGAGCCGGCGGCTTCACCAACTCGTCCAGCCTCCATCGACGGCCAGTACATGGCCCGTGACATAACTCGATGCATCTGAAGCCAGGTACAACAGGGCGGGAACCATTTCGTCAGCCCGGGCCATGCGACCCAGCGGGACCTTGGCCGCGTACTTGTCCGAGAACACCGAGTTCTGGCCGCTGGAAACGCCGCCCGGCACCAGGCAGTTGACCCGGATGCCTGCCGGTCCCCAGTGCGTGGCCAGCCACTTGGTGAGCCCGACGACGGCCGCCTTGGACGCCGCATAGACAGCCGGCGTGTTGATCGCGCCGCCCAGGTAGTCGGAGCCTTCGTAGATGCGAGGATCGGGTCCGACCAGCCCGTAGATCGACGCGGTCTGGATCACCGAGCCGCCCTTGCCACGCCGTACCATGTCGCGCCCGACCGTCTTGGCCATCAGGAACATGCCGTCGATGTTGACCGACATGACCTCGCGCCAGGTCTCCAACGGGTAGTCTTCGAACGGCGTGAAGAACTTGCGTGCGTCCGCAGTCTTCGTCGCGGCGTTGTTGTGCAGGATGTCGATGCCACCGAAACGCGCCAGTACGGCGGCAACGCATTGTTCGACCGAGTCGGGGTTCGCGACGTCGCAGACGAAGCCTGCCGCCTGCGGTCCGATTTCTCGCGCCAGCGCATCGACCGCATCGGCTTGCATGTCGACGATCGCCACCTGGGCCCCGGCCTCGGCCAGGCCCTTGACAAAACCGCGCCCGAGGATGCCCGCACCACCGGTGACCAGCGCGACCTTGCCCTGGAGCATGAACTTGTCCGTGGCTGTCATCGTGTGTTCCTCAATTGTGCGAGCGGAACACCGGCTTGATGGCAGCACCGACCAGGTGTTTTTCGACGCCGTCGGCCAACGCCTGCTTGAACACGCCTAGCGCGCCATCGGCCGCATCCAGCGTGGCTTGCAGTTCCGCCTCGCCATGGGCTTGCGAGACCGCGATCCAGGGCATCATCACGCCACGCGCCAGCATCTCCTGCGCGAACAGCGTGCGCAGCGCGAGCGAGGCATTGCCATTGGCGTCGAGCGTGAGGTAATTGAGCGAGATGTCCGGCCCGTCGAGCTTGAAATGCTGCTGCAGGCCGTGCCGGCCGGCCACCTGCTGCAGGCCGGCCTTGAGCTTGCGTCCATAGGCCCACAGGTGGCCTGTGACGTCTTCGTTGCGGTAGATCTGCACGGTTTCCAGGAATGCACCCAGGCCAGGCATCTCGGCGCCGTGGGTCGTCGACAGCAGGAAGGTTCGCTCCATGCCCGGCTGGTCAATGGATCCCACTTGCATGACCTCGCGCCGGCCTGCGACCGCGGCCACGGAATAACCGTTGGCCATGCCCTTGCCGAAGGTGGTGATGTCCGGCGTGACACCGAAGAACACCTGCGCGCCGGCGATGTGCCAGCGAAATCCGGTGATCATCTCGTCCAGGATGAACAGGGCGCCGCCGTCCCGGCAGATGGCCTGCACCTTGTGCAGGAAGTTGTCAGCATTGCGCGGGCAGGCGCTGCACGGCGGGTTTGGCCACTGCGCGATCTGCTCGCAGCTGCTGGCGCAGGGCACCATCGTTGTCGCCGGCTCGAGCATCACCGCGGCGATCTCGCCCGGGTGCTGGTCGAACAGGCGCTGCAGACTGGCGGGGTCGCCATAGTCGAACAACAGCGTGTTGCTCACATGGGCGCTGGGCACGCCCCGCTTCAGGGTGGTGGTGCCGATGAACCAGTCGTCGAACGAGAAGAACGGCTGCTGGCGCGGTACGCAGACCAGGCGGCGCCCGGTGTATGCCCGCGCGATCTTGACCGCCGCCGTGGTGACGTTGGAGCCGTTCTTGGCGAACTTGACCATCTCCACCGATGGCACCAGGTCGACCAGCGCCTGGGCCGCCGTCAGTTCGGTCAGCGTCGCGCGCGTCAGGTTGACGCCTTTTTGCATCTCGGCAAAGGCCGCGGCATTGACACGCTCATCGGCATAGCCGAGGGTGACCGCGCGCAGCGCCATGCCGTAGTCGAGGTAACGTTTGCCGTCGATGCCCCAGACGTAGGCGCCCTTGCCGTGGGTCAGCAGAGGCGGGGCATTGGCGGGGAACTGATCGTCGCCACGCGAATAGGTATGGGCGCCTCCCGGGATGACGCCGTGCAGGCGTGCGCGCCACTCTTCGGCCGTGATGCCGTCTTCGTTCAGGTCCGCCATATGTTCTCCGTACCGTTTCTGGCATGCGTGACCATGTCACGCGGGTTTCCGATGTAGGTGGTGTTGTCCGCGATGTCCCGGTCCAGCACCAGGGACTCCGCGGCGATCGTGACGTTGTCGCCCACCTTGCAGCGGCCGAGCACGGCGCTGCCCGGGCGCAAGGTCAGATGACGGCCCAGCTGCGGATAGATGTCGCGGTTGCTGCCCACGCCGCAGCGCTGGTAGACCAGCAGATGGTCGTTGTAGGCCGCCCGGCCGAGCACGGTGCCCAGTGGGTGCACGAGCAGGAACACCGACGGCAGCGCGACCTCATAGAAGATGTCGCAACCATGCAGGCTCTTGTTGAGCAGGAACAACTTCTTGCACCAGTGGCTGGGTGCGCCATCGCGGTACAGCTGGTTGGCCAGGAAATACAGCCACATCGCGTACTGGTCGCCATGCAGATGATCGAAGACCGCCCGTGTTCCGTCGAAGAAGTAGCGGTTGTTGACCTTGCTGAAGCAATGCTCGAGCCGCTGCAGTGCCTGGTGCGCGCTGCCATGGAGCGCGTCCGCCGGCACCGGCTGTCCATCCGGAAACAGGTTGTCCACCTGTCGCGCCGCCAGCCGGCACAAGCCGGCGCCGTCCATGGATGTCGAGAGACCCGGTGTCATCAGCTGTGACTGCCGCTTTGCGAGCGCACGCCCACCCCGTTCGTCGACAGGTAGGTCCGCACCTTGATCGGGCTGTGGTCCGAGAACAGGAACATGCTGCTGATCGTGATCGCAGAGGCACCGGCCTCCAGCGCGTCACGGCAGTGCTGCAGCGTGCCACATCCGCTGGACGCGATGAGCGGGATGTCCAGGCGTTCACCGAGCAGGTGGATCAGCTCGAGGTCGTAGCCGCTCATCGTGCCGTCGCGATCGATCGAGCACAGCAGGATCTCGCCGGCATGCTGGTCCTGCATGCGCAGCGCCTGCTCCACCGGGTCGAGCTCGGTTGCCACCGTGCCGCCGTGGGTGAACAGTCGGTTGCGGCCGTCGGGCATGCGCTGGTAGTCGAGCCCGACGACGATGCACTGGTCGCCAAATCGCGCCGCGGCTTCGCGCACGAAACCGGGCTGCTCGACTGCCGCCGAGGTGATGGAGATCTTGTCGGCGCCGCAGCGCAGCAGCGCGGCGATCTGCTCCAGGCTGGTGATGCCGCCACCGACGGTGAACGGCATGAACACCTCCTCGGACACCCGCTCGATGATGTTGTCGGCCACCGATCGCTTGTCGCGGCTGGCATCGATGTCGACGAACATCATTTCGTCGACGCCGTACGAGTCGTAGACCTTGGCGGTCGAGACCGGATTGCCGGCCTCGCGGAAGTTTTCGTGGAATCGCACGCCCTTGACCAGCCGGCCACCGCGGATCAGGAACTTCGGAATGATGCGTTTCTTGAGCATCAGGCGGGCACCCAGTCGACCCAGTTCTGCAACAGCCGCAGGCCGTTGTCCTGGCTCTTCTCGGGGTGGAACTGCATGGCGACGATATTGTCCTTGCGCACCACGGCGGTCACCGGTCCGCCGTAGTCGGCCGTTGCCAGCAGGTCCGCCGGGTCGTCGCAGACCATGTGGAAACTGTGCACGAAATAGAAGTTGGCCTCCTTGCGCCGGATGCCCTTGAACAACCAGTCGTCCTGCGGGTAGTCCAGGTTGTTCCAGCCCACGTGCGGCACTTTCAGCGGAGGCTCGACCTGCAGCCGTTCGATGTGCGCATCCAGCCAGCCCAGGCCTTCGTGCTGGCCGTGTTCGCAACTGCTGCGGGCAACCAGTTGCATGCCCAGGCAGATGCCCAGTGTCGGTTTGCGCCTGGTACGCACCTGGAGGTTCAATGCGTCGATCACACCATGCGCACGCATGGCCTGCATGGCGTCTCCGAACGCCCCTACGCCCGGTATGACGATGCGGTCAGCACTGTCCAGCTCCCCGGCATCGTCGGTGACGACCACGTCTTCGCCCAGATACTCGAAGGCATTGGACAAGGAGCGCAGGTTGCCCATGCCGTAATCGACGATGGCGATCATACGTACTTGACGACCTTTCCATTGGCGTCCTTGGCCGGACCCACGGGGCCCTCCAGCTTGGTGTGATCCCAGCGGTCCATGTCGGGCATGGGTTTGCCCGTCTCGACAGCGGCACGGTCGAATTTCCAGGGGTGGACCTGGTGCTTTTCCAGGATGTCGTAGAACTCGTCCTCGGTGATCTGCAGGATGTCGAGGAACCAGTCGATCGATGCCGGTCGCTTGCCGTCGTATTCGGACTCCAGCTTCAGCGCGGTGTCGCGGTCCAGCTCGCCGTTGCGGATGTCGATCGTGGCCAGGTGGTTGGTGCGGCCGTAGCCGCGCTTGACGAACTTGGCATAGTCGCGCATTCCCTGGAAGGTGCACTCGATCTTCTCGTAGTCGTATTGCGGCGGCACGCCTTCGACCGGCTGGCCCTGCCAACCGAGTTCCCTCTTGATGATCTCGACCTGGGGCTTGGTGTTCCACTCGATGTAGTTACCCAGGCAGATGGACTGCACCTTGAGCTTGACCAGGTCCTTGCGTTTCGGGTAGTCGAACATCCACAGGTCGCGCCGCTCGACCCGGCCTCCGAGGAACTCGAACATGTCATCGGCTGTCATGCCCTGGTTCATCAGCCGGTTGAAGCGCTTCTCGTCGACCTCTTCCATCTCCTCGAAGGTGTACCAGCTGTGGTATTCGGCGGTGGATTCACCCCAGAAGATCAGCGGCGTGTCGAACTTCAGCGCCATGTGCATGACGCCGGCATAGATGCCGGTGTGGCAATGCCAGCAGAAGTCACCCCGGCGCTTGAGCGACTCGAGCATCAGCTCGCGCACCACGTGGAAGCTGGTCGACAGTTCGACGATGTCCACGCCCAGTTGCTTGAACACCTTGGTGTTGTTCTCGCCCACCAGCGGCCGGTAGCCCCAGTGGTTGTAACGCACGACCAGGGGTTTGAGTTTGAGCTTCTTGACGATGTACCAGAGCTGGAACACGCTGTCCTTGCCGCCGCTGTAGGGCACGACACAGTCATACAGACCCTTGCCGCGGTGTTCTTCGACGATGGCGTGCAATTGCTTGGCGCGTTCGTCCCAGTCGATCTTTTCTTTCTTGAACTCGACCTGGCGGCAGACGCTGCACACGCCGAATTCGTCGTAGGTGATGGTGTCGACCGTCTCTTTGGTCAGGCAGCGGGTGCAACGTTTCATGGCAATTCTCCAAATGCAAATGGCAGGTGCGGGCTCAGGCTGCGGCGCGCACTTCGTCGTAGTGGCCCATGATGGCCTCGATGCACAGGAAGTCGACCAGATCGTCGATTTCATGCGACTTGTAGTGGGGCATGCGGTGGGCCGCGGTGCGCTCGTGGCAGAAGCTCAGCCGTTCACGGTACCGCGTCACGTCCGATATGTACAGGCTACCGTCGAGCGCGAACACCGCCTCGGTGTCCTGGCGTCGCGGCAAGCGGGTGAAGTCGGTGGCTGCATACGGGCTGATGCGGCCATCGTCGCCGATACGCACGGCAAAGGCGGGATGGCTGCTGACCAGCTCGCTGACGCTCACAATGGCATCGGCGTGTGCGCGCTGCGCCACCAGGGATTCCAGCGCCGCGTCCACGTCCGTGCCTTCGGTCAGCGGCGAGGTCGGCTCGAGCAGCACCAGATAGTCATAGGCCTGGCCTTGCGCGGCCAGGAAATCCAGTGCGTGCACCACCGCGGCGCTGCTGGGCGCCGTGTCGGCGGCCAGTTCGGCCGGACGCAGGAAGGGCGCGTCGGCGCCGAAGGACTGCCCGATGCGGGCGAATTCGGCGCTGTCGGTCGACAACACGACACGGTCCACGTAGCGCGAGGCCTGCGCGGCGGCGATCGGCCAGGCCAGCAGCGGCTTGCCGTGCAATGGCCGTATGTTCTTGCCGGGCAGCCCCTTGGATCCTGCGCGGGCGGGAATCAGTGCCAGGACACGCGAATTGCCGATCATGGGATGCTCTCCGTCGTCAGGCCGGCAGTCGGACAAAACGCGCGCGGATGCGCTGCATCACCCGGTCCACCAGCTTGCGCAGGAAAAACGCGGGCTTGAACACCGGCACATGCTGGCTTTCGAGCGCCTGCAGGATCTCGACATTCTGGTGCTTGATGAACTTCCAGGTGCCGCCTGTTGCACCACCGGTACGCATCTTGACCACCACCTCGGGCAGGTAGACCGACCGGACCTTGGCTGCATGGAAGGCGCGCAGCATGTATTCGTAGTCGCCGGCAAGCCGAAAGTCCGGATTGAAGCCGCCGGTGCGGTCGTAGACCGAGCGGCGCAGGAACAAGGTCGGGTGGGGCGGCGAAAACGCGCGGCTGAAATCGCCTTCGTGGTACGGACGGGATTTCCAGTGCCGCACGATGCGGCTGGTGTCGTCCTTGTCGACATAGACCAGGTCGGCGTACACCGCCTCCACGGACGGGTCTTCGAACACCCGCATCACGTCGGCGATCACGTTCGGCGATGCGTAGAAGTCGTCCGAGTTCAGGATCCCGATGATGTCGCCCTTGGCGATCCGCAGGCCCTTGTTGTAGGCGTCGAAGATGCCCTTGTCGGGTTCGCAGGTGATGTGCACCACGCGTTTGCCGACCTCGCGCACGATCTTCAGCGTATCGTCCTTGGATGCCGCGTCGATGATGACATGGTCGATGTCCGGGTAGGTCTGGACATTGACCGACTCCAGCGTGTCGCGGATGGTCGCGGCGCTGCGAAAGGAGGCCGTGATGATGGATATCTTCATGGTGTGTGTCGCGGGTGGCCGTTGTCAGCGGTGTTGCGGCGCAGCGGTGACGGCCAGGGGGGCGGCAGCGGCGTCCTTGGCCGATACCGTGGCGCCGTGAATGCCGTGGTGTTCGGCCAGATGGTGCAGGATGGAGTAGCTGTGCTCGGCCGACTCGGCATAGGCGCCATGGCACAGGTACTCGAACTCGGTGTCCTGGATGGCATAGAAACCGTGTGCCAGTTCCGCGGCCACCAGCACCCAGCCGTCGTCCGGGCCGAGTTCGCGGTGGAACAACTGCCGGGGTTCGGACTGCGGATCGACGACGAAGTCGAGGATGCGGCCGGACACGACCCGAATCAGCTTGGACTGGGCGTGCGGTGGCCGTTGCCAATGCATGCCGCGAAAGACGCCCGCGCGCGAGAACGAGCGCTTGAGCACGACGTCGCCATGTTCGTACAGCACGTCGAGGTGGCCACGCGTATCGGTGAAGCGGGTGGCGGTCTGGTTCAGCCAGACCAGGGGCAGCGCGGCAACGGGACGGTCGGTTGCGCTGCGCACGGCGGCTTTCGCCCCGGAATCGGCCGGCAGGGTCATGGCTGTTGCTTTGCGTTCTGGATCAGCACGGCGTGGCGGGCCTCTTGCAGGTCGGACTCGATCATCTCCTCGATCATCTGGTCCAGCGTGATTTCCGGTGCCCAACCCAGCTTGGCCCTCGCCTTGGACG
This sequence comes from Rhodoferax sp., assembly GCA_024236015.1. Lineage (GTDB taxonomy): Bacteria > Pseudomonadota > Gammaproteobacteria > Burkholderiales > Burkholderiaceae_C > CAISIP01. Next base: position 54,997 of record JACKLK010000012.1, on the reverse strand, counting down.
GGTCGCCGAGCAGCGTCTCGACCTCGGTCGGCCGGAAATAGCGCGGATCGATGCGCAGGATCGTCATGCCCGGCTGCAGCGCGGGACAGCGTTTCGCCGGCTGGTGGGTGAGGATGGCATCCACAATGCCGACCTCGTCCACGCCCTGGCCCTCCCAACGCAGCCGTATGCCCAGCTGCGCCGCGCTTTTCTCGACGAATTGGCGCACCGTGAATTGCACGCCGGTGGCAATGACGTAGTCGTCCGGTTCGTCCTGTTGAAGCATCAGCCACTGCATGCGCACATAGTCGCGCGCATGGCCCCAATCGCGCAGCGCATCCATGTTGCCCATGTACAGGCAGGGCTCCAGGCCTTGCGCGATATTGGCCAGTCCGCGCGTCACCTTGCGCGTGACGAAGGTCTCGCCGCGGCGCTTGGACTCGTGGTTGAAAAGAATGCCGCTGCAGGCATACATGCCATAGGCCTCGCGGTAGTTGACCGTGATCCAGTGCGCGTACAGCTTGGCCACCGCGTACGGGCTGCGCGGGTAGAACGGTGTCGATTCCTTCTGCGGCACCTCCTGCACGAAGCCGAACATCTCGCTCGTGCTGGCCTGGTAGAAGCGGGTTTTCTTCGTCATGCCCAGCAGCCGGATCGCCTCGAGCAGGCGCAGAGTGCCCATGGCGTCGACATCCGCCGTATATTCCGGACTCTCGAAGCTCACGGCCACATGGCTCTGGGCACCGAGGTTATAGATTTCGTCGGGCTGGGTTTCCTGGATGATGCGCACCAGGTTGCTGGTATCGGACAGATCCCCGTAATGCAGCCGGAAATGCGGGTTATCCACATGCGGGTCTTCGTAGATATGGTCGACCCGCTGCGTGTTGAAGGAACTCGCGCGTCGCTTGATTCCATGCACGATGTAGTTCTTTTCCAGCAGAAACTCGGCGAGGTAGGAGCCATCCTGGCCGGTGATGCCGGTTATCAGAGCTGTTTTCTGTGAATCTGCCATGGAGTACTCGAATGACCCGGTATGAATATTGATGGATATGGTTGCCGATAAGCCGCCTGGCCCTGGCATTTTCAGTTGCCTGGGGGCGCCGCATGCGCGGACGCCGGCGTTCCGTCGGTGCGCAGCGCAGAACGCAGCCGAGCAATGGTCGCGGCGTTGTGCGGTGCATGCAGGGCCCGCACCAGCAGGTGTCGCAGCAGGACGCCGATCAGCAGCAGCAAGAACGTGGCGACGGTCATCAGCACCGCGAAGTTGGCCTTGCCGGCTGGATCCGCGCGTGCTGGCAACGACGGCGGTTGCTTGACCACATCGCGTGAAATGCCTTGCAGCGTGCGCGGAATGCTCTGGGCTTCACCGAAGTATCGCGACTGCAATTCTCCCAGCGACACGAGCGTCAGGCCGCGATCGCCTCGCGACACCTGGCCGTCGAAGTAGGAGGGGGCTTCCGACGTCAGGCGCGTCATGAGTTGCTCGATGGATTTCAAGCTCTTTTGCACGTACAGCAGCCGATCCTGCAACTCCGCCTGTTCCTGCGCGCCGGGAATCGTGGTCAATCGCCAGGCGTCGATCACGGCATTGGCCAGCGTCTGGGCCTGCGCGGGAGACTCCGCGCTCACCTGCAGCCACAAGAGGCCATCCTTGCCTGGTTTTGCCCGGAACCGGCTGGCCAGTACGTCGCGCGCATCCTGCAGGGGCATGTCCTTGGCCAGGCCCTGCTTCTGTATCACGGTATCCAGCACGAGAGGCGTCGACATGATCGACGCCGCCTGCTTGGATGCCGATTCCGACAGCGACAAGATCGCCTCGCTCGTATAGGACGGCGGCTTGAAGTATGCGGTGGCAAAGGCGATTACGCCAACGGCCAAAGGCACGACGGTGAGCAACCGGATGTGCCGCAGGATGGCGATGAGCAACTCCAGAAGTCCGAGCGTCTCCGTTTTAGAACGGTTTTCCATTGTGATCCTGCCCTTAGAAGGTCGCATTATCCCCCAAGACCACAGCCGCTCCGGGCGGCTACGCGCTCCGGTGGATCATGCCGCCACCGGGTTCGGCAGGGTGGTGTCGGGCTCTCGGCCGATCTTGCGACCGATGTCCGCGATGGTGCTGCAACAGGCGGTCGGCCGTGATGAACTTCCGGAGTTTCCGGTTTTCGGGCCGCAGATCACTAGAATCGGCCAATACCTAGAAAAGCAAGCGGCCTGGTATTGGACGCATGACGGGAGTTATTGCATCGATATGGAGATCTAACCATGGGTAATTTGCTGGATATTCAAAGCCAGATCGAGAAACTACAAAAACAGGCCAACGATATTCGCACGCGGGAATTCGATAAAACCGTGCAGGAGATCCTTGCCAAGATGCAGGCATTTGGAATTACCGTCAAGGACCTGCAGGCAGCCACGTCGCGTGGCGCCAAGGCCGGCGGTGGCCGCAAGCGTCAGGCGGCAGCCAGCGCCAAAGGCGGCAAGGCCAGCAAGATGGCCGGGACCACCGTCGCGCCCAAGTACCGTGGTCCGAACGGAGAGACCTGGAGCGGTCGCGGGCTGATGCCACGCTGGATGAGCCATTTGGTGGATCAGGGCGCCAAGAAGGAAGACTTTGCGATTGGAGCGTGATTCCCTTGCAATGACAGTTTCCGAGGCTGGCCGTCGCGCCGGCCTGCGTGAGCGGATGGTGGCGGTGGCGGCATGTTGCTGGGGCCTGAGCGCCTTCCTGCCGGTCGGGGTGATGTACCTCAATCTGCTGATCATGCTGCTGGTGCTGGGCCTGCAGCCTGACCGCCGGCACCGATGGTCGCGTATGCGTCGAACCGCCGTGGCGATCCCGATGGCATTGCTGCTGCTGTGGTCGTTGCTGGTCGTGTTGGCCGGCCCCTGGTACCCCGATACCGCCACGCGCCTGTTCCACCTGGTGCGCGTCGCGCTCATCATCACGCTCGGGTTGATGCTCAGCAACGCGGAGGCGCGCCTGGCGATCCTGGCTTTTCTCGCCAGCGCAATCGTCGCGGTCCTGATCGTGCTCGCGCACCGGATCTGGGGCCTGCCGGACTGGACCATCTGGAGCAGCCTGCTGACCTCGCGCAACAACTTCAGCAGCGGCAACATGATCGTGCTGGCCAGTGCGAGCGGCGTTTTCTGGTGGATGGCCACGCAGCCGCGACTGGACACGACCCGGCGCGCTGCCGCCATTGCGGCGGGCCTGGCCACGACCGCCACCGTGGCCATGCACGCACAGTCACGCAATGCCCAGCTGCTGATGGCGGTGCTGTTGCTGGTCGTGGTGGTGTGCCGCTTTCGCACTTGGCGCGCCGCCGCGGGTGGTGCCGCTGCCGTGCTGGTCTTGGCCGCGGGAGCCTGGTCGTTGTCGCCGACGGTGCATGATCGATTCGCCGAACTGGCCAGCGACGTGCGGGGTGTGCAGACCGAATCGGACGCGGTCACCAGTATCGGCTTGCGTTGGCGCATGGCGCAGGAGGCGGTTGCCGCAATCGGCGAGAATCCATTGATGGGGACCGGGCTGGGCAGCTGGTTGTCACGCTGGCACCTGGCGTGGGCCGGGTTTGCCGACCGGCTGCCGCCGGATACACCTCCCCATCTCGCCGATACGAACAATCCGCACAATGACTTTCTGCTTACAGGCATGGAAACGGGTATCCCCGGCATGTTGATCCTGATCTGGCTGCTGCTGGCCTTTGTCGCAACCGGCTGGCGCCGACATTCGCTCGCAGGTGGCGTCACGGTCGTATTCGGCGTGGCTGTCATGGTCACGGCCGCCGTCAATGCCCCGCTGCGCGATGCGGCGCTGGGGTCGACACTGCTGTGGCTGCTGGCTGTCAGCATGGCCTGGCATCGGGGCGCGGACCATGCGTAACATGATCATCGGTTGGCCGCGGCTGGGCAAACAACTTGCCGTCATCGTCCTGGACGTTGCGTTGACCACCGTGGCGACCTGGATCGCTTTCAGCTTGCGCCTCGACTATCTGCACTGGCCGACCGACGCGCAGTGGTGGGCATATGCATTGACGCCAGCGTTGGCCATTCCCATCTTCGTGCGCTTCGGCCTGTACCGCGCCATCTTCCGCTACACCGGCATGGATGCGTTGATGGCGATAGTCAAGGCGGTCATGCTGTACGGTGCGATCCTGTTCGCCATCCTGCTTTGGCAACGCTGGCCGGGCGTCCCGCGCAGCATGGGCGTGTTGCAACCGCTGGTGTTCCTGCTTCTGGTGGCCGGCAGCCGGATGCTTGCCCGCGCGTGGTTGTCGCGAGCCGGGCGCCATGGGCTGGAGTACGAGGGTCGCTTGCTGATCTACGGCGCCGGCGAGTCTGGCGTGCAGACGGCGGCTGCCATCGGCAATGCCCACCAGTACAAGTTGCTGGGTTTTGTCGACGACGATCCTCGCAAGACAGGGCGCAGCATCAATGGAGCCGTGGTCTATCCGGCCAGCAAGATCTCCGAGCTGGTTCGCAACCGCGGCGTCACCGATATCCTGCTGGCCCTTCCCAGCGTGTCGCGCGCACGCCGCAATACCATCATCGAAAGCCTGCGTTCGGTACCGGTGCATATCCGTACCCTGCCCGGCATTTCCGATCTCACCAGCGGCCGCATCACGGTGCGCGACTTCAAGGAACTCGACGTCGAGGACCTGCTCGGCCGCGATCCCGTCATCCCCGACCCGTCCATCGCCACCCGTTCGACCACCGACCGCGTCGTCCTGGTCACCGGCGCCGGCGGCAGCATCGGCAGCGAGTTGTGCCGCCAGATCGCGCTCGAGCAGCCGGCGCAGCTGGTGCTGTTCGACCACAACGAATACGGCCTGTACACGATCCACCAGGAGTTGCTGTCGCTGTGCGCCGCCAAGCGGCTCGACGTCAACATCGTTGCGTTGCTGGGCAGTGTCGCGAATCCGCAGCGCCTGCACGACGTGTTCGGCCGGTATCGACCCAATTGGGTCTACCACGCGGCGGCCTACAAGCATGTGCCGCTGGTCGAGAGCAATCCGGCCGAGGGCATCATGAACAACGTGTTCGGCACGCTCAACGTGGCGCGCGCGGCGGTCGAGAGCCATGTCGCCAACATGGTGCTGGTGTCCACCGACAAGGCGGTGCGGCCGACCAACGTGATGGGTGCGAGCAAGCGCATGGCCGAACTGGTGCTGCAGGCCATGGCGGCGGCCAATGGCAAGACGCGTTTTTGCATGGTGCGTTTCGGCAACGTGCTCGGCTCCAGCGGCAGCGTGGTTCCGCTGTTCCGCTCGCAGCTGGCCAGCGGCGGGCCGCTGACCGTGACCCATCCCGAGGTGACACGGTATTTCATGACGATTCCCGAGGCGGCGCAGCTGGTGCTGTATGCCGGCGCCATGGCCAAGGGGGGCGAGGTGTTCGTGCTCGACATGGGCGAGCCGGTCAAGATCATGGACCTGGCCCGGCGCATGATCGACCTGTCCGGCCTGACGGTGCGCGACGAGAACGCCCCCGACGGCGATATCGCCATCAAGATCACCGGCCTGCGGCCGGGCGAAAAGCTCTACGAGGAACTGCTGATCGGCGACGACCCTTCGCCGACCGACCACCCCCGCATCATGAAGGCGCACGAGGAGTTCCTGCCCTGGAAGGAACTGGAGGCGCAACTCGAACTGCTGCGCGAGGCCGCCCTGCGCGACGACGTCGACGGCATCAAGTCCGTGTTGACGACCTGCGTGCATGGCTACGTGGAGTCCGCGTTCGGCGTCCTGAAGTGAGCGCGCTGAAGTGATGTTGCACAATGGTGCTTCATCATCGTCGAATATTGCTGCCCCATGACCGATTCGTCCCCCATCGCACCGCGTGACAAGGCCGAGATCCTCGCGCTGGCCTTGCCGTACATCCGCAAGTTCCATGGCAAGACCATGGTCATCAAATACGGCGGCAATGCCATGACCGACCCGGCGCTGCAGGCTGATTTCGCCGAGGACGTCGTGCTGCTCAAGCTGGTGGGCATCAACCCGGTCGTCGTGCATGGTGGCGGCCCACAGATCGAAAGCGCCCTCAAGCGCCTGGGCAAGAAGGGCGAGTTCATCCAGGGCATGCGTGTCACCGATGCCGAGACCATGGAAGTGGTCGAATGGGTGCTCGCCGGCCAGGTGCAGCAGGACATCGTCGGCCTGATCAACCAGGCCGGCGGCAAGGCGGTCGGCCTGACCGGCCGCGACGGCGCGATGATCCGGGCGCGCAAGCTCAAGATGCTCGACAACCAGGATCCGAGCCGCGAACACGATGTCGGCCAGGTCGGCGACATCGTCAGTGTCGACCCCAGCGTGGTGCGCGCGCTGCAGGACGACGCCTTCATCCCGGTCATCACGCCGATCGGCTTCGGCGACGACAACGAGAGCTACAACATCAACGCCGACGTCGTCGCCGGCAAGCTGGCCATGGTGCTGGCCGCCGAGAAGCTGCTGCTGCTGACCAACACGCCCGGCGTGCTGGACAAGTCCGGCCAGTTGCTGACCGACCTCACGGCGCGCGAGATCGACGGCATGTTTGCCGACGGCACGCTCAGCGGCGGCATGTTGCCCAAGATCGCGTCGGCGCTCGACGCCGCCAAGAGCGGCGTGGCCTCGGTGCACATCATCGATGGCCGCGTCCCGCACGCCTTGCTGCTGGAGATCCTGACGGACCAGCCGTTCGGCACCATGATCCGTTCCCATTGAACGCACCCAGCTCCGGCGCGCGGCGGCTCGGGCCCGGGCGTGCCGCACGCCCCGGTCGCTGCGGCCCTGCCAGTGCGGGTTTGCCCCTAGATGGCGCTATGCGAGAATAAAAAACCCATCGCCGCCGCCACCATGCCAGACGCCCCGAACAGTCTCAGCGCATCCGAACCGGACGGCGCGGCCGTACCCGTCGCGCGCAAGCGGCCCAAGCCCGGCGAGCGTCGGATCCAGATCCTGCAGGCACTGGCCGAGATGCTCGAACAGCCCGATGCCGATCGCATCACGACGGCCGCCCTGGCAGCCCGACTGGGCGTCAGCGAAGCCGCCTTGTACCGGCATTTCGCGAGCAAGGCACAGATGTTCGAAGGCCTGATCGAGTTCATCGAACACAGCGTGTTCACGCTGGTGAACCAGGTCGCCGAACGGGCGCAGACCGAGGCATCGGACGACACCGCGGCCGCAACGGCAATACCGCGCCATGCCGGCACGATGCTCTCGATGGTGCTGCAGTTCGCCGAGAAGAATCCCGGCATGACACGCGTCATGGTCGGCGATGCACTGGTGTTCGAGAACGCGCGGCTGCAGCAGCGCATGAACCAGTTCTTCGACAAGCTCGAGGCCACGCTGCGCCAGAGCCTGCGCCCTGTCGTCGAAGGCAGTGGCAGCGACACGCCCAGTGTCGACGCGCAGGTCATGGCCTCGGCGTTGACGGCCTTCCTCGTCGGGCGGCTGCATCGGTTTGCGCGTTCGGGTTTCAAGCGCCTGCCGTCCGAGCACCTCGACGCCAGCCTCGCGCTGATCCTGTAGCGGCCGGCGCGCGCCGCGGCGCATCGCTCAGCGCGCCCGCGCGCTCACCAGGTTGTGGGTATGCACATGTTCCCCAACTTCGATGGCCCGCGTGGCGCGGCCGATCGCCTCACCGTACTTGACGACCACCTCGCCCCGCGCAATCGCGCGCAGCGCGAACTTGTGGCACAGCGCCATCGGTTCGCGCAGCGTGACGCGGGTGTCCGCAGCCTCGGCACCGTGCACGCGGACCTGGCTGCCGGCGTCCAGTGCGCGCAAGGCCGTGGCCACGTTGTCGTGTGCGTGCAGCACCAGGGCTTGCGCCGCACCGCCGGCCGGTGCATCGGTGTACGACTGCGCGGGGTGGGGCGGATCGGGCCGGTTCACAAGGCTTCTCCCAGGCGGCTGACGACTTCTTCGCCTTCACCGAGCACCTCGCCCCAGGTCAGGCTGCCGCTGGCGACATCCACCAGCAACTCCAGCAACTCGCGCGCCGCGTCGTCCGGCGTGCGATCGCCGCGCAGCACGGCGCTGGCGTCGAAGTCGAGCTGCTCGTGCAGCCGCTGCGTGGCCTGCGGATTGGCCGACAGCTTGATCGTCGGCGCCAGCAGGCTGACATAACTGTTGCCCACGCCGGTGGAGAACAGCAGCAGCTGCGCACCCGCGGCCACGAAGCCGGTCAGCGACTCCGGCGAATACGCCGGTGCATCCATGGCATACAGGCCCTTCTCCGCCGGTGCCTCGGCATAGGCCAGCACGCCGGCGATCGGCGCCGTGCCGCTCTTGGCGATCGCGCCCAGCGACTTCTCCTCGATGGTGGACAGGCCGGCCGCGATGTTGGTCGGCCCCGGGTTGTTGCCCAGCAGGTCGACGCCCTGGCGCGTGGCCAGCGCCTCGCGGCGCAGCACCGCCTGGCGCACGGCCTCGGCCACCGCCGGCGTCGCGGCGCGGCGCGCCAGCAGGTGTTCGGCCCCCAGCCATTCCAGCGTCTCGCCGAACACCGCGCTGCCGCCGTGGCCGATGACGGCATCGGTGAGCCTGCCGATCAGCGGGTTGGCGACGATGCCCGAACTCGGGTCGGAGCGCCCGCATTCGAGTCCGACGAACAGCTGCGACAGCGGCAGCGGCACGCGGCGCTGGCGCGACAGCTCCCGGTGCAGCCGCGCGCCGGCGCGGATGGCGCGGTCGCTCAGGCTCAGGCTGTCGTGGTCGCAGTCGTCCAGGCAGACCGAGGCCATGGGTGTGCCGCGCGCCTCGACGGCCTGCGCCAGCGTGCGCAGCTTGGGCGGGTCGCTGCCGATCAGCAACACGGCGCCGACGTTCGGGTTGCAGGCCAGCCCGGTCAACGCGCGCATGTGCAGCGCATGGTCGTCGCCGATCAGGCCGCCGCCATACGGCATCGTCACCAGACGCGCGCCTGGCAAGGCCTGCGCCACCCGCCGTGCCGCCGGCCCGGTGAGGCCGGCGACCGACAGCACCAGCAGATGGTTGCGCACGCCGGCCGAGCCGTTGGCGCGCGCATATCCCAGGAAATGTGGATCCGTCATGAGCGGCATTGTGCGACAGGGCTTGCGTGCACGACCTGCGGCTCAGTCGGCTCGGGCACCGGAATCCTTCACCACCTTGCCCCACTTGAGCGCCTCGCCGTCGAGCCAGCTCGCGAACTGCGCCGGCGTGTTCTCGACTGGCTCTGCGCCGAGCTGCGCCCAGCGGGCGCGCACGTCGGGCAGCTGGATGATGCGCGCGATCTCGCCGTTGAGCCGGGTGACTATGTCACGCGGCGTGCCGTTCGGCGCGAAGATGCCCTGCGCCGCGATCGACTCGAACCCGGCCAGGCCGGACTCCGCGACGGTCGGTACCGACGGCAGCGCAGCCATGCGCTTGGAGGTGGTCACGGCGATGGCCTTGAGCTTGCCGCTGGCCAGCAGCGGCATCGCCGGCGGCGAACCGATGAACATCGCGTCGACCTGCCCACCCATCACGTCGGCCAGCGCGGCGCCACCGCCCTTGTAGGGCACGTGCGTGAGCTTGATGCCGGCCAGGCTGTTGACCATCTCGGCCGTCAGGTGGGTGCTGGTGCCGTTGCCCGACGATGCGACGCTGGTGCTGCCCGGGTTGGCGCGCTCGCGCTTGAGCACGTCCGCGAAGCTGCTCAGGTTCGATGCGGGGGCGGTGATCATGACGTGCGCGAACGTGGCCAGGTTGATGACCGGCGCAAGGTCGGCGCGGGCATAGGGAAGTTTGGCGTACAACGAAGGAGCGATGGTCTGGACGGCAACATCGGCCAGCAGCAGGGTGTAGCCGTCCGGCGTGGCCTTGGCGACGATGTCGGCGCCGATGGTGCCGCCGGCACCCGGCTTGTTGTCGACGATCATCTGTTGCCCCAGGCTGTCCGACAGCTTCTGTGCCAGCACCCGGGCCAGGATGTCGGAGGCACCGCCGGGTGCGTACGGCACGACCAGGCGGATGGTTTTCTCGGGGTAGCCGGCAGCATGGGCGCCGCCCGGGCCCAGCAGGGCGGTGCCGGCCAGCAGCGACGCCATCAGCAGCTTGTCGAACATGGATGTCTCCTCTCGGTTGATGCGAACCGCGCCAGTCTAGGCAGCCCATCGGTATGATGGAAGAGGAATGATCCGATATCAGCTATTCGCAAACTGTTGAGCCCGACCCGCCATGGAATTGCGCGAACTCCAGCTGTTCCTCGACGTTGCCGCCACCGGCAGCTTCTCGCGCACCGCCACGCTGGCGATGACGACACAGTCCACGGTCAGCAAGTCGGTTACCCAGCTCGAAACCGAACTCGGGGTGCGCCTGTTCGAGCGCACCGGCCGCGGCGCGACCCTGACTGCGGCCGGGCGGGACCTGCTGCCGCGCGCCGAGGCGCTGGTGGCCGACGCCGCGCGGCTCAAGGGCTGGATGTCGGAGCGCCGCGGCGCCGTGTCGGGCACCGTGCGCATCGCGATCCAGCCCGGCCTGAGCTGGCCGCTGGTCGAGGTGGTGCTGGCGCAGACCCGCACCCGGTATCCGGACGTGCGCCTGCAGATCACCGAAGGCACGACGCACCAGATCGAGGAGTGGCTCGGCGACGGGCGTTGCGACATCGGCGTGTTGTCGCGCGCGCCGGCCCCGGGCATCGCCGACTCGCGCCCCTTGTTCTCGGTACCGCTGCTGCTGGTGTCGCGCGCCGGCGCGGCGCACACGGCGCGTGCCAGCGTGCCGTTCAGCCGTCTTGCCGGCATCGACCTCGTGTTGTCGACCGCGCGCAACGGCGGCCGCGTGCTGGTCGAGGAGGAGGCCAGCCGGCGCGGCATGGCGCTGCGTGTCGTGCTGGAGATCAATGCCGTGGGCCTGATCAAGCGTGTCGTGGCCAGTGGCGATCTGTGCACCGTCGCGGCCTGGCCGACGGTCTACCTCGAGGTGGCGCGCGGCGAGCTGGCCGCGGCGCGGCTGGTCAGCCCGGAGCTGCGCCACACCTACCACCTGGCGCTGGCGGCGCGGCGCCATCCGACACCGGCCGTCGCATGTATCGCCGAGCAGATCCGCGCCTTCCGCCCGCCACCGGACTGGCGCGCGACGCAGCCCGCCTGAGCCCGCGCGCAGGCTGCGCGCTCAGGCCATGCCCACCTGCGGCAAGGGCGCGCAGGCATCATCCGGCCGGCTGGCGATCATGTCCTGCAGCTCGCGTCGAACCGTGGCCAGCGCCGCATCGTCGAAGCGGTTGTGCATCTCGGTCGGGTCTTCCTGCAGGTCGTAGAGTTCGCCGGCGCCGCTGATCAGCTCCATCGTCAGCTTGTGGCGCTGCGTGCGCACCGTGCGCAGTTGCAGGTCGACCCCCGAGCGCGATGCACGCAGGTCCCATTCCGAATACGCGAAATCGCGGCTGGCGTCGTCGCGCTCGAGCAGCGGGCGCAGGCTGCGGCTGTGCACCGTGTCGTCCAGCGGCGCCTGGCCGTAGTCGCAGAAGGTCTGCGCCAGGTCCAGCGTGGACACCGGGTCCTGCACCACCTTGCCGGCCGGCACGCCCGGCCCTTCGAACAACATGCCGACGCGCAGCAGGCCCTCGTAGGCCATCGGCCCCTTGAGCAGCAGGCCGTGGTCGCCGAGCCAGTCCCCGTGGTCGGTGGAATAGACGACGATGGTGTCCTCGTGCAGGCCCAGCTCGCGCAGCGCGATGCGGATGCGCCCGACCTGGTGGTCGATCAGAGAAATCATGCCGTAGTAGTTGGCGATGAGATGGCGCAGCTGTTCGTCCGACTGGCGCGGCGTGCGTGATGACTTCTCGCGGAATGCGCGCAGCCGCTCGTTTTCCATCTTCGGCGAACCTTCCAGGCTGGCACGGTGCCACCAGGGCCGGCGGTCCAGATCCAGCGTGCGGTGTTCGGGCAGGTCGACCTCGTCCGGATGGTGCAGATGGCACCAGGGCTCGGGCGCGTCGAACGGATGGTGCGGGTCGGGGAACGAGGCCCACACGCAGAACGGCTGCTCGCGCCGCTGGCGCAGGAAGTCGATGGTGCGGTCGCCGATCCAGGTCGAGTTGTGCCAGGCCACCGGCAGCGCCGAGTTCCAGGTCTCGTGCGCGCCGATCGGCGGCGTCACCGCCTGCCGGTACAACGCGGTGCGCTCCTCGCCGCGGCCATCCATGTGGTACCAGCGTTCGTAGTGCTGGCCCAGTGGCGGCTGCATCGGCGGAAAATGGTTGTGCCCCTCGAGCATCAGCTCGACCTGGTCGAAACCCATGTAGGGCCCCATCCAGTCGGCGCCGTAACGCGCGCTGCTCTCGCGGCATTCCGGCGAACCGGTGGGCGCGAAGGTGTGCGAGGTCTTGAAGTGGGCCTTGCCGATCATCGCGGTGCGGTAGCCAGCCCGTGACAGGCTGCCGGCAAAACCCGCCTCGCCGATCGCGTCGGCCAGCTCGATGCCGTTGTCCGACACGCCATGGGTGCGCGGCAGCAGCCCGGTCAGGATGGACGAACGCGACGGCTGGCACACCAGGTTGGGCGTGATGCAGGCGTTGAAACGCGTGCCCGAACGCGCCATGTCGTCCAGGTGCGGCGTCTTGACCTTGCGGCCTTCGAATCCGTAACAGTCGCCACGTTGCTGGTCGGAGGTGATGAACAGGATGTTCGGGCGTCTGTTGTGCATGGATGTCGTCATTCGGGTTTGATGCCGGCGGTCTTGACGATGCCGGGCCAGCGGTCGAGCTCATCGCGGATCAGCTTGCCCAAGGCTTCGGGCGAGGGGCTGCTGGAGTTGTCCATGCCGATGGTGGCCAGCTTGTCCTTGACCGCGGGCATCTGCATGACCTTGACCAGCTCGGCGTGGATGCGGTTGACGATGGCCGGCGGCGTGCCGGCCGGCGCCACCATCGACTGCCACTGGTTGGTCTCGAAGCCGGGGATGCCCGACTCGGCCACGGTGGGCACGTCCGGCAACGCGCCGGATCGGGTCGAGCCCGTGACCGCGATCGCCTTGAGCTTGCCGGCCTTGATGTGCGGCACGGCCGGCGCCATGCCCAGCACGCCGAACTTGACCTGGCCGCCCACGATATCGGTGATGGCCTGGCCGCCGCCCTTGTAGGGGATGGGCGTGACGTCGATCTTCGCGTTCGACTTGATCATCTCCAGCGCCAGGTGCTGCGGTCCGCCGTAACTGGGCAAGGCCGCCGACAACTGCCCCGGGTTGGCGCGGATGTAGGCGATCAGTTCCTGCAGGTTGCTGGCCGGCACCGAGGGGTGCAGCACCAGCACATGCGAGCCACGGCCGATCAGGCTGATCGGCGCGAAGCTGCCGGCCGGGTCGTGGTTGAGCTTGAGCGTCGTCGACGGATAGATGGTGTTGGCGTCGACCAGCATCAGCAGCGTATAGCCGTCGGCCGGCGCCTTGGCCGCGATGTCGGTACCCAGGATCCCGCCGGCACCCGGCTTGTTCTCGACCACGATGGACTGGCCCAGCGCCTCGCCCAGCGGCTGCGCCACCAGCCGCGCCACCGCGTCGGTGGCGCCGCCCGGCGAATGCGGCACGATCAGCTTGATCGGGCGGTTCGGCCAGTCCTGCGCGGCCAGCGGCAAGGCGCAGGCGGCCAGCAAGCCGGCCACCAGGAAGGCGCCGGCGCGCCGCGACACGGAAAACGATGCAAGCATGGTGATGTCTCCTTCAAAGGGCAATGGATGCAACCCGCCATCCTGGTTCCCGGCGTGTTCGCTGCGGGTTGCCGCAAATTCTAGGAACGCGGCTGTACCATTGAAACCAGAATGCGGCGATATCAGATATTCGACATTGGAATGCACCAGTACCCGCCGGCACAGCGCCGAGCCGCAGCTTGCCGGCCAGGCCGGCGCTGCGGACACGGTGCGCCGACACGATCGGCGCGCAACGTATATTCACCGGCATGAACCCGAACACCAAGCCCTCCGCGCTCGATCCGACCTGCCGCGACATGCTGATCCGTGTCGGCCGCTGGGCCGCCGCCGTTCCGGCGCATGAACTGACGCCGCAACGCCAGCGCCAGTTCATGCGCGACAGCATCGCGGTGTACGCCCCGCCCGAGGCGCGCGTGCCGGCGCAACGCGAGGACCTGTCCGTGCCCTTGCCCGGCCGCAGCCTGCCGGCGCGGCTGTACCGGCCCGCCGCCGGGCGCCCGCGCGGCGCTGCCGACGATGTGCTGCTGGTGTTCTTCCACGGCGGGGGCTGGGTGCTCGGCGACCTCGACACCCATGACGCCGCCTGCGCCTACCTGGCGCAGCAGCTCGGTTGCCGCGTGCTCAGCGTCGAATACCGCAAGGCGCCGGAGCATCCGTTTCCCGCCCCCTGCGACGATGCCGCCCAGGCTTATGCCTGGGCCGCGACGCAGCTCGCCGCCTGGGGTTGCAGCCGCCTGGCCGTGGGCGGCGACAGCGCGGGCGGGCACCTGGCCGCGCACGCGATGCATGCCAACCCCGACCTGGCCACGGCCGCCGCCTTGTTGTTCTATCCCGTGGCCGACGTCGATTTCGACAATGCGAGCTACACCGGGCGCGGCGACGGGCCGGGCCTGACCCGTGCCGGCATGCTGGCGTTCTGGCAGCAGCTGGCCGGCGGCGCGTCGATCACGGACGATGCGCGCGCGGTGCTGATGCGCCAGCGCTGGACGAGAAGGCCGCCGCCCACGGTGGTGGCGCTGGCCTGGCACGACCCGCTGCACGACGAAGGCCATGCCTACGCGCAGTTGTTGCGCGCCGCCGGAGCCGACGTGCAGGTCCATGTCGCGCCCGACATGCCCCACGGATTCCTGCGCCATGGCGGTGTCAACCCGGTGGCGCGTGCCCATGTCGATGCCGCGGTCCGGGCGCTGCTCGCGTGTCTGCGTCCCGCGAACGAAGGCCCTGCCCACGGGGCGGTGTGAGCCCCGCAGGCGGTCCCGGATTCGCATGAACTGCGTCCACGGCACAGGGGCATGAGGCCATGGAGACCACCAGGTTCAAGCTGTTCCTCGACGTCGCCGCCACCGGCAGCTTTTCGCGCGCCGCCACGCTGGCCGGCACGACCCAGTCCTCGGTCAGCAAGGCGGTGTCGCAACTCGAGGCCGAACTCGGCGCACGCCTGTTCGACCGCACCGGGCGCGGCGCCGCGTTGACCGCCGCCGGACGCGCGCTGCTGCCGCGCGCCAATGCCCTGCTGGCCGACGTGCAGTCGCTGACCAGCCTGCTGGCCGACCTCACCGGCGCCGTGTCGGGCACCGTGCGGTTTGCCGTGCAGCCCAGTGTCAGCTGGCCGCTGGCGCACGACCTGCTGACGGTCACGCGCCAGCGTCATCCGTCGATACGGCTGCAGATCAGCGACGGCACCACCCACCAGATCGAGGAATGGCTGGCTGACGGCCGCTGCGACCTGGGTGTGATGTCGCGTGCGCCGTCGCCCGAACACATCGAGGCCTGGCCGCTGTTCTCGTTGCCGCTGCTGCTGGTGTCCAGGGCGGGGGCTGCGCAGACGGCGCGCCCGACGCTGCCGTTCAGCGCACTGGCCGACGTCGCATTGGTCGCGCCCACGGCGCCCAACGGCGGGCGCATGCTGCTCGAGGAGGAGGCGCGCCGGCGCGGCCTGCGGCTGAACATCGCGCAGGAGGTCAATTCGGCCAGCCTGGTCAAGCACTTCACGGCGCAAGGCGACTTCTGCATGGTCGCGACCTGGCCCTGGGTCGCGGTCGAGGTGGCCGCCGGCGTGTTGGCGGCCACCCGCATCGTGAACCCGGTGCTGCGCCAGACCTTCAGCCTGGCCGTGGGCGGGCGGCGCCAGCCCAGCGCCGCCGTGCGGGCGGTGGCCGACATCGTGCGCGAACTGATGCCGTCCCGGGGCTGGCAGACGACCATGGGTTCACCGACGCTGGCGGCCCGGCCGGCATCGGCCGTGGTGCGCCCGTAGCGCTGCGGCGGCCGGCCACGGCCCCGGCAGCGATGGCTTCGGCCCGGTGTGTGGCGTCGGTGGCCGCTGCGTGGCGCCGGCGCCCGACCCGTCGGCCTGGCACGGTGCGGCCGAGGCCCTGGCGTCAGCGCCCGCTGCCGTCCGCGGTGACGGCCGGCTGCCCGATCGCGATGTTCGCCATCAGCGCCGTGACTTCCGCCTGGCGGGTGCAGCCGGTCTTGTCCATGACCTGGCGCAGCTGCGCGCGCACCGTGTTGCGCGACACGCCGCCATCGGCGGCGATGTCGTCGAGCGAGTCGCCGCCGGCCAGGCTGCGGGCCACGCGGGCCTCGGACGGCGTGAGGTCGAACAAGGAACGCAGCAATTCCACGGGCGGCGCGCGCCGCGTGGTGACCGGCGTGATCACCAGCACCGCATACGAGCGCCCGAAGATGTCGTGCGCCGCGCGCCGGATCGGGACCAGATGGCCGACCCGCGACGCACGGCCGTCCTGCGCGCGCAGCGCAAACGACTGCACGCCGGCGTCGACATCCGTATTGCCGGGCGGTGCCGACAAGGCGCGGCGCAACAGCGCGTCGGCCGTTGCGTCGCGCAGCACGATGCGGTCGAGCGCGCGCCAGTGCACGTGTTCGTCAAGTTCCTGCATCAGCGCGTTGGCCTCAATCACGGTCGCGCTCTCGTCGAGCACCAGCGCGGGCAGGCCCATCGCGGCCAGCGCATCGCTGGCGGTGCTGGCGCTGCGCAGGCCCAGCCGGGCCGCGATCAGCGCCGCGCGGGCCAGGTGCGGGCGCAGCGCATTGAGGGCGTGGACCCGCTCGAGTTCGATCGGGCCGCGGTCGAAGGCGCGCTCGATGCTGAACACGATGTTGTCGCCGGTGGGCATCATCAGCCCGGTGCCGGCCGACCAGCCCAGGCCGCGCGGGCGGAAGAAATCGCGGTAGATCGGGTTGGCGTCGAGTTCGTCCGGCGTCCAGAAGTCGTGTTCGACCAGGAAACTCGGCTGGTTGCGGCTGAACAGGCAGACCCGCCGCGTGCAACGGCTGAACCAGCCGTCGCTGACGTAGGACTGGAACACCGGGCCTAGGCTGTCGGAGGAAGTCCAGTTCAGCACCTTGTCGCGCACCGCGAACAGCAGCCCGCCGCTGGCGTCGGTCAAGGCGGCCAGGTCGTCGAGCACGCCGGGCCAGTTTTCGGGAACAAACGAGGATTCGTAGATGCGGTCGATCAGCGCGTCGTGCATGGGGGGGAAAGAGACTGGCGGGTGTGGTTTTTTGGGCAGTGTAGTCCGTTCGGACGATGACGTTGCGCGGCAGCACCCTAGCATGGTGCAGGTCGGCGGCGACCCGGTTGTGGGGCGGTCCGCGGATCCGTTTTTTCTTTCCAACCCTGAGAGTATTTTCATGAAATTGTTGAAGCATGTGGCGCTGGTGTCCGGCCTGTCTGCGGTCTTGCTGGCCGGTTGTGGCGGTGGTGGTGATGGTGGCGCCGGCACGCCGGTCCTGAGCGGCGTGGCCGCCGTGGGCGCTCCCATCGTCGGCGGCACCGTCTCGGTGACCTGCGCCGGCGGCAGCGCGATGAGCGCGACCACGCTGGCCACCGGTGCCTGGCAGGTCACGACGTCCGGCCAGACCCTGCCATGCGCGGTGCGCGTCACCGGCGGCACGGTCGGCGGTGCCGCGAACAACACGCCATACCACTCGATCGCGATCAACTTCGGCACCGTCAACATCACGCCGCTGACCGACCTGATCGTGGCGAACCTGGGCGGCGCCACGCCCGCCACCTGGTTCGGCGGCATCAACGCAAGCACCTTGCAGGCCATCACCCCGGCCCGGATCAGCGCGGCCCTGCAGATGGTCAGCGACGCGCTCGGCATGACGGCCACCCTGTCCGGCGCCAACCCCTTGACCACCGCCTTCGCCGCCACCAATGGCGAACTGCTGGACGACGTGCTCGAAGCCCTGGCCGCGGCCGGTGCCAGCCACCAGGCCCTGCTGGCGCTGGCGGTCAACCCGAACTTCACCGCTCCGAACGGATTCGATTTCCTGAGCGCCTATGCGACGGTGGTCGTGAACAGCGGCGGCGGTGGTGGTGGAACCGGCACCGTGCGCGTCGCCGTGTCCGTGTCGGGCCAACCGGCGACCACGTTCGACGTCGGCGGTGTCGATGCGCCGGCCAACCAGTCCGAGTTCTGCTCCGACCTGGCCTCGGACCCGGTCTTCACCGATCTCGGCACTTCCGGCGGCGGCAGCCTGACGGTCAACAGCTGTTCGTATTCCGGCAACGTGGGCACCGTGAACGCCACGTTGAGCCTCACCGGCCAGCCGGTCACGCTGCCCTACACGGTGACCTTCACCTTCCTGTAAGGCGCCCGTCGCCCGGCAGCCGCCTTGCCGGCTGCCGGGTGCGTGGGGTCAGGTGTTGTGTCGGGGTCAGGTCTGTATCTTGTAGTCCCGGATAGAAGGTAAAGACCTGACCCCCTCCTTCTGCATAGAGGCCAATGACCCGCCCCCCAGTTCTTCAGGCCCAGGTCGTGTGCTCGCGGGCCTGTGTCGGCCGGCCGCCCTCCAGACACCCCATGCCCTCGAGCGTCTGTTCGATCGCCTGCTCCAGCGGTGTGTGGGGTTCGGCGCCCAGCAGGGCGACCAGGCGCTCGTTGCCCATCTGCACCGGCTGCCGCCACAGGTAACGCATCTCCAGCAACTCGCGCATCGTGGTGTGGAACGGCGCCACCAGGCGGACCAGCCACCACGGGAACCGCCGCAGCGTTGGCGACGTGCCGCAGCGCCGGGCCACGACGCGCTGCACGGCGCGACCCATTTCGGCGCCGTCCGCGTCCCAGTGCCCGCGCATGTGGAAACGCGCGAACGGCGGCAGCTGCGCACGCCGCGCCAGCAGTTGCAGCATGGTGCGCGCCACGTCGGGCAGGTAGGCGAACTGGTGGCCGACGCCGGGGTCGGACGGCAGCGACACCTGGCGCACCGGCCGGCCGGGCTTGACCATGCCTTGGGCGAACCAGTTGTTGCCGCTGCGCGGCCCGAAGAAGTCGCCCGCGCGCACGATGATCACGCGCACCCGGCCGTCGCCGGTGGCGTCCTGCAGGTGGCGTTCCATCTCGACGCGGATCGCGCCCTTGCGCGTGGCCGGGTTCTGCGGCGACGACTCGTGCAGCGGCCTGGCATAGGCGTCCGGCCCATAGTTGTAGACCGTGCCGGGCAGGACGATGGTCGCACCGTGCGCCCGGGCCGCGGCAATCGTGTTGTCCACCATCGGCAATACCAGCGTCGACCAGTTGCGGTAACCGGGCGGGTTGACCGCATGCACGATGACGGCGCAGCCCCGGGCGGCGTCCAGCACCTGTTCGCGCACCAGCGCGTCGCCGTCGATCCATTCGATGCCGCCCTGCCACACGCGCGGCGCACCCAGGGCGCGCTTGAGCGCGCGCACCCGCCAGCCGGCCTGCAGCAGCTGGCGCGCCATCTCGCCGCCAATGCCGCCGCCGGCGCCCAGCACCAGGGCCGTGGCCGCCGGAGCTGCGGGTGAGGGGCCGGTGCGGCCTGCGTCGGCAAGGCCCTGGTCGTCGTTGTTGTCGTTGTGCGCGTGCATGGCGTTTCTCCTGTGTTGCGGGGTTGTGATGGGGTGATTCTGGGAATCCGGTGGTTAAAAGTAAATTGCCGAAGTCTGTACCGTCGCTATACTTTTTCGTATGAATACATCGGACGTGGCCTGGGACCTGTACCGCTCCTTCCTCGCCGTGCTGGACGAGGGCTCGTTGTCCGGCGCGGCGCGTGCGCTGGGCCTGACCCAGCCCACGCTCGGCCGGCAGGTGGCGGCGCTGGAGGAGGCGCTGGGGCTGGCCTTGTTCACCCGCTCGCAGACCGGCCTGCTGCCGACCGACGCGGCCCTGGCGCTGCGCGGCCATGCCGAGGCCATGCGCGACACCGCGGCGGCACTGGCGCGCGAGGCGCACGGCTTCGGCTCCGGGGTGCGCGGCGCGGTGCGTGTCTCGGCCAGCGAGGTGATCGGCATCGAGGTGCTGCCGCCCATCCTGGCCGGCCTGCGCCAGGCCCATCCGCAGCTGGAGGTGGAACTGGTGCTGAGCAACCGGCTGCAGGACCTGGTGCGGCGCGAGGCCGACATCGCGGTGCGCATGACGGCGCCGCGCCAGGACGTGTTGATGGCCAGCCGCATCGGCGACGTGCCGCTGGGCCTGGTGGCGCACCAGGACTACCTGCGCCGGCGCGGTACGCCGAAAAACGCCGCCGAGCTCGAGCACCACGACGTGATCGGCTACGACCAGGAGACCGCCTGGATCCGCGCCGCGCGCACCCGCTACGCCGACTGGGGCCGCGAGAAGTTCGCGCTGCGCTGCGACAGCGACCTGGCCCAGCTGGCCTTGATCCGTGCCGGCGCGGGCATCGGCATCTGCCAGCTGGCGCTGGCCCGGCGCGACCCGCAGCTGGTGCCGGTGATGCCCGGCGCGGTCGACCTGCGCCTGTCGACCTGGGTGGCCATGCATACCGACCTGCGCAACAGCCCGCGCTGCCGGGTGGTGTTCGATGCCCTGGTGCAGGGCATGCGGGCCTATGTGGGTGCGGACGGCGAACCCGCGGCGCCTGCCGGCACGGCGCGGACGGCGGCATAGGCGCAAGGGCATAGGCGCAAGGGCACAGGGCACAGGGCACAGGGCACGGGGCAACGCCGGCAGCCACCCGGGTGGCCAATGGGGTCGACGGCCCGATGCGGGTTGTCGATATGCGCCTCGGTCGGTCGTCGTGGCAGCAT
The DNA here is from genome assembly GCA_024236015.1 of Rhodoferax sp. Classification (GTDB taxonomy): domain Bacteria; phylum Pseudomonadota; class Gammaproteobacteria; order Burkholderiales; family Burkholderiaceae_C; genus CAISIP01. The sequence goes on along the minus strand of JACKLK010000012.1, from coordinate 34,349 downwards.
GGGCGCCGAACCGCGTGTCGCGTCCAGCCCGATCGCGCCGAGCAGCAGCCGGCGCATGGGGCCCTCAGGCCGGCACCGGTGCCGGCCCGCCTTGACCCATTCGTTCACGACAAGGAGCACCCGCATGACCATGGCCAGGAACACCATCTGCCTCTGGTACGACGGCACCGCACTGGACGCCGCGACCTTCTACGCCAAGACCTTCCCGGACAGCGCCGTCGGCGCCGTGTTCCATGCGCCGGGCGACTACCCGGACGGCAAGCACGGCGACGTGTTGACCGTCCAGTTCACCGTGCTCGGCATCCCGTGCCTGGGCCTGAACGGCGGCCCGGCCTTCAAGCACAGCGAAGCCTTCTCGTTCCAGGTCGCCACCGAAGACCAGATGGAAACCGACCGGCTGTGGAACGCCATCGTCGACAACGGCGGCCAGCCGAGTGCCTGCGGCTGGTGCAAGGACCGATGGGGCCTGTCGTGGCAGATCACGCCGCGGGCCCTGATGGAGGCGATCGCCGACCCGGACCGGGCGGCCGCCAAGCGGGCGTTCGACGCGATGATGCAGATGGGCAAGATCGACATCGCGGCGATCGAGGCGGCGCGGCGGGGATAAAGGGCGGACATGCGCAGCCGCCGTGCCCGGCGGCGCATCCTGCACCGGCGACACGCGAAAGGCGCCGCCCGGCTTGTCGGGCGTGGCTTGATGCCGCAATGCAGGCGCATGGGTCCGGCTGATGCGGGCACGGCGAAGCCTGGGCGGGCTGGCGCGGCAAGCTGGTGCAGCCACCAATTCTGGCGGCAGGTTCCCGACCGTCGCTTGCCGGTGCGGGTTGCCCACGGGTTCGACACTGCGCGGCGCGCGATTGCGCCGCAACCGAGCCATGCCCGGTCAGGCGCGAGCGCTTCGCGCGAACTGCATGCGGGACGGTGTGCCGGCGCGAGGCCCGCGGCTGCGTTCCGGCGCCGGCCTGAGGCGATGCTCCGACAGGTATGCCTGCAAGAACTCCGCAAAGGCGGACACCGCAGGTGTTTCCGTGCGCACGCGCGAACGGTAGATGCAGAAATCGCGCACGATCTCGGGCCCCTCGACATGTTTCATCACCAGACCCATGGGCAATGCAACCAGCCCGACATACATGGGCGACAACGTGACGCCCAGGCCTGACGAGGCGATGCCGAGCGCGGTCGTGATGTTGTCGACGACGTAGGTGGGGACGAAGCGGTCCGCGTCCGACCGGCGTTGCGTGGCCTCGGCGACGCAGGTCTCGTAGTCGCGACCGGCGGCGACGACCGACTGCCCCTTCAGGTTCGACCAGGTCAAGGTCTTCCTCTTCGCCAACGGGTGCCCGGGCGAACACCACAGCACCCAGGGACTTTCGTACAAGGAGATCCGTTCGACCTGTTCGCCGGTCGGGCGGTCCGGGCCGATCGCAAGGTCTGCCCGGTCGTCCTCGACGAAGTGCACCAAGTTCTCGACCGTGCAGTCGGTCGGGCGTACCAGCACGCGCGGGTGGCACTTGCGGTATGCGGCCATCGCCGCCGGCAGCATCGCGTGCGCCACGATGAGGGGCGCGGCCACGCGCACGACGCCGGTCGCCCGGTTGCGCACGTCATGGGCGGCCATCTCGGCGGCCTGGACATGGCGCAGCGCAAGTTGCGCCGCGGGCAGAAAGTCGCGCCCGGCCTTGGACAACGCGACGCGACGCGTCGTGCGATCGAACAGCGCAAACCCCACCATGCGTTCGAGGTCGCGCACCAGCAGACTGATGGCTCCCGCGGTCACATTGAGCCGCTGCGCGGCGAGGTGGAAGCTCTGCACGTCGGCCACGCTCGCAAATGCCCGCAAGTGCTTGATCGTGATGTTCATGGTCGTCGCCGGTGCGTTTATCCAGTTTTTCTCAATGAAGGGCTAGTTTATTTCGATACACCGGTGCCGCTGTTGGCGGCAGAATGGCCGTCATCGACGAGTGGGCCCGCCAGGCGAGCGCCTTGCGCAGTGCCGATCTGGTCGATGAGACATCGTCCTGCACAGGCTTCGGAACAACCAAAGGAGACGACCCATGACCCTGACCATCCGCAGAGTTGCACCCGTGCTCGTGGCGCTGGCCGCTGCCGCCGTCTGCGGCGCAGCCGGCGCGCAGAGCGCAGAATACTACCGACACCTGGACGCGGCCACCCGCAACGCGGGCTCCGACCCGTTCTTCACGGGGACGCTGCGCACGCAGTGGTGCTACACGGCGGAGAATTCCGGCGCGCCGCCCGACCTGCAGGACCGCGCCCTCGAACCCTTGACGCAGATATTCGACGACATGTGGTTCGTCGGCCCGCGCTGGGTGAGCCAGTACATCATCAAGACAAGCGGCGGCATGTTCCTGATCGATACGCTGAACAACGACACCGAAGCGCAGACCATCACGGTCCCTGCGTTGCAGCAACTGGGCCTGAACGCGGGCGTGCCGCTGCTGGGCGCATTGCCCACGCACGGACACCGCGACCACCATGGCGGTGGGGCCTACCTCCAGACCAACTTCGGCATACCGATCTACCTGGGTTCGGGCGATGAGGCGAACAAGCCCTTTGTCGTGACGCCGCTGGACTCCGCCAACCTGGCGCCGCAGATCCTGCCGCTGCCGGACCGCAACCTGACGCTGCTGTCGACCCCCGGCCACACCCCGGGAACGTTCTCGGGCGTGATTCCGGTGCACCAGGATGGCGTCCAGTACAAGCTCGCGTTCTGGGGCGGAACCGGGATGCCGAACAACGTGCCCGCGGCGCTGCAGTATCTGGACGGTACCGAGCGCCTGTATGCGCTGGCGCGTGACCAGGGCGCGGACGGCACCATGCACACCCATCCCTTCGTCGACGGTTCGCTCCAGCACGTGGACAACATCCAGGCGAACGGCCGCGCCAACAACCCGTTCCTGCTGGGCAAGGCGCAGACGCTGCGCTCGCTGGCGATGCTGCGCGAGTGCGCCGCAGCCAAGGTCGCGCAACTCGACGCGACGGCCTTGATCCCGACCTGGCGCGTGACCCGTGTCGAATTCGAAGGGGGTGGCCCGACGCCCGTGTCGCTGTCAGCCCGGGTGACCAGCGGCTGGGGCGCGGTGGCCGGCCAGCAGGTGACCTTCTCGGTCAATGAGACCGGCGCCGCGTGTGTGGCGACGACGGACGCCAACGGCCTGGCCACCTGCGCGACGCGGCCGCATCCGCTGCGTCCCGGCAAGGACCATGTCACGGTCACCTATTCCGGCTCGGCGGGCCTCGACTACATCGACCTGGCCAGTTCCGCCACCGCCGTGGTCACCACGCCCGGCCGGATCCGTGCGGGCAAGTAGGCGAGCGGACTGACCCTGGGCGGCGATGCGATTCGCCGCCCGCAGCGATAGAGGCGCGGCGCGTGCCCGGCCGCGCCTATCGCGACAGGATCCACGGGATCAGGATGGCCAGTTCGGCATCGTTGACCTGCGGATTGGCGGGCATGGGCGTGCTGCCGAAGACGCCCACACTGCCGCCCTTGACACGGGCCTCCAGCACGCCGGCTGCGGGCGGGCTGTTGCGGTAAAACGCGGCAATGGCCTGGAAGGACGGGAAGCTGTATCCGGTCGGCCCGAAGGTGTATCCCGGGTCGGTCTCGGTATGGCAGCTCATGCAGTTTTTCGCCTGGGCCAGCAGCCGGGGATCGGTGATGGGCGGCGGTGGCACCTCGCAACGGCCGGTGACCCCGGCCCAGACGGACCAGGTGCCGTCGGAGCGGCACGACATGCGCTGGGCGCCGTCCTTGCCGGCAAGGTTGTTGACCACGGTGATGTCGTTCCCGGCCACCGTGACGGGCGTCTCGCCGGAGCAGGTCTGCGATGTGTTCGTCCAGGTGATGGTCTGCACCGGGCACATCGTGAACGCGGGTGCCTGCGCCTGGCAACTGGGGTTGGACGGTGCGGACCAGCTGCCGTTGGTGCAGGTGAATGCGGCATTCCCGGTCGAACCGGTGTTGGGTGTGGACTGCACGATCTGGCTGGCGCGCGACGCGGACGGGATGGCGAGCCCGACGCAGCTTCGGCCGTTGTCGGTCCAGTTCACGGTCTGCGTCGGGCACGGCGCTTCCGGTCCGACCGGGGCCACGTCCATCCGGGTGGCGGCCGGGGTCGCCAGCAGCCCGGTCGGGAAACCCAGTGCGTCGAAGTTGTAGTCGCCCTCGTACAACACGTTGTTGTTCAGCATCCAGAGGTCGCGGTAGGCGAACCCGGTGAACACGACGCTTGGCAACTGCAGCGGCAATACGCTGCCGTAGATCACGGTCTCGGCCGTGGGGCCGGGCAAGTAGCTGACGCTCGGGACGCCGAACTGCAGCATCAGCCGGTGCGCGGGCCGGCCGTCGATCGTCGTTGCCGAGACCAGGGTCAGCGAATTGCCGGCATGGTTGTTCATCAACGTGCCAAGCGCCTGGCCGGCGCAGATCGCGTTGTCGAAGAAATCGAAGCGCAATGCCACGTGGGCGCTGGCGCCATTGGGCGCACCCACGGTCAGCACGGATCGCGCGAAAAGCGCAGCGCCGGTGTCGACCCGGCGGCTGTCCGGGACCGGTTCGCAGATGTCGACATAGTCCCCGGCGTAGACGCTGGCCTGCAGCGCGACACCGTTGCCGGCGGAACCGCCTCCCGCGGCCGGATCGGTACCACCGCCGCCACCTCCACCACCGCCGCACGAAAGCAGAAGGCCGACGGTGACAGCGGCACCGGCCAGTGATACCAGGCGATTCAAGCGGGTTCTCCCTGTTGCGCCGGCGATGGTTGTTGGTCTGCGTGGAGATGCCGGCGGCGCGAGTATGGCATGGCGGTGGCGCAGGCTCGATCAGGGTTTACCTGAAACGAGTGCGCTGGGAGCCTGTGTCGGTATTGCGGGCGGCGCGATCGTCGCGGTGTTGCGGCTGTCGAAATGGCTGATCCCGTCTGGCGTCATCCTCGCGGCGCTGGTCGGCACGTATGCGGTGCAGCGCCAGGTGTTCGACCTCTACCTGCTGATCGGCTTCGGCGTGGCCGGATACGTGTTGCGCATACTCGGTTTCCCGCTGGCCCCGGTCGTCGTCGGCTTCGTGCTCGGCCCGGTCTGCGAGATCAACTTCCGCCGCATGATGCTGGTGTCGCAGGGGGAGGTGGTGGAGCACCTGAGTGGGAGGCCGATTGCGCTTGTCGTGTTTGTGCTTGTTGTGATGGTGGTGGTGTATCCGTTGGTGCGGGCGGTGTGGGTGAGGAGAAGGGGGACGGTGAGGATTGCGGAGGTGGCGGTTTGACGGGGCGGCAACGGCGGGTAGGTGCGGGCGCCTTGAATCGACCCAATGCGGCGATTGGTCGCGGGTTCTGGGCGGCTGCAATGCAGCGATTCTGTTGAAAAACTAGGGGAGCCGACCGTTGACGATTTTTAAGGGGTCTTTCGACCCTTGCCGACATCGTGATCGTGGATTTTGGGCCGATCTGAGAGGTCGGATTTCGCCGCGCAGCCCGTTCGAATTTGCGAAACGAGTTTTTCAACTGAATCCAGCGGCTGCCGACATTGGGGTTCTAAAACCGAACTCACGCGAACTGGCGACAAGCCGTCATAGCGCGCACTTCTCAGACCAGCGAATGCATTGACCATGGCCTCGTTGGCGAGCGGTGACGAATACCCTCGGGCAGTACGGTCAATTGATCGTACGGATTAACTTTGTTGACCGACTGAAGTCCAGGCCAAATGAAAAAAGTAATTGACCGGATCAGACCGAGTAGCCGTTCTTTGCCGTCTTTAGGAGAAATTGCCCGTCGCTACTTGGCTGCTTGATCTGCCTGCTTGCGAACACGTTGATGGCTAGGGCTGGCTTCCCACGTGCCGCGGAGAGCTGTTCGAGGCCCGCCGGCGTCACAACGAGGTAGCAACCCTCGCCCCACAGAGACTCCGCATCGATATCGACCGGGCCGGCATCACGCCACCAGTAGATCCTTGCGACCATGGCGCCGCTTGGGTCGAGGAAGACGCTGGGCTCTTCGTCATGCGCGCGCCAGCGAAGCCGCTTCATCCAGTTCGGGCACAACGCGAACGGATAGGCCGCTGCGTCAAAGCCCATGTCTATGGAGCAAACAACCCGCCTTACCAGCGTCGGCGCCAGATCATTGTCAAGTGCGACGTACTGGCCTAGCCAAACAACGATGGGCAGGCTGGCATAGCAGTCGTCGAAGTCTTCACTGTCAGTTTCTGCCGAGGGTGCTCTAAAGCGATAGAGGCGGTGCTCCGACAGCCGTGGCTTGAGGATCTTGAAGCGAGACACTTCGGCCACGACTTGGCCGTCGCGGTGTGCTGGGAAGGGGGCAACGTCGCCGTCGACTTCGTCAATCCATTTCCGCTCTCGCTCGGACCAACCCGCACTTCGGTCAAGCAGCGGCATGCGAATCCATTCGGGACGCACTTGCGGGAGCGTCAGCGGCCGAGGGGGAAGCGCGCAACCCAAACGCTCCAATAGCGTCGGCATGTCGCGGCCGTTGAGCTTGCCGGCCAGCCGAAGTTCTCCCGCGACGTGGCGAAGGGCGGCAATGGCAATGTAGGCATGGGGCTTCAGGTAAGTGATCTGCATGTCGAGGACGCGAAGCTGAGCCTCAAGCCTTTTGACGCCAGAGGGCCCGAATGCCTCAAGTCCACCCCAATCCTGGATGAACATCGCCGCGCGCCGGCGAACTGTCATCTCCTCAATGCCTGCCGCCTCCGCAATGTGACGTGCCGTCGAGCGCAACATCTCGGTCCAGCCAAGCGGCGACTCGACGCGCATTGCACCAGTTCTCTCGTCCGTGAATGCCTGGTCGCCCTCTGGCGGGTGCTCGAGTTCGAGGCGATAGAAGAGCGGCAGTGGCATCGCGTCCAAGGGGACAGCCAGCCCCCACCGATGCGACAAGAGCGCGGCTGACTCTGCCACCGCGATGTCACGGTGACGGACCAACGCAGCCACGGCGCTGCCCAACTCGGGTGCAAGGTCCGCGCTGTCAGCAGCCAGCAGCGTTCCGAGCGCCTGCAAGGGGGCATCTAACTCGCCGGCCATGAGTCGCCGCATAAGGGACTTGAACAAAGATTGGCCGAGTCCGGCTTGCCTTGCCAAGCTCAGCGTGCAATTGCGTGCGTGTCGCTGACCTTCTGCAACGGGGAGCCGATAGGCAAAGTACAGCAAATCCTCCAGAAGCTCCGTGTCGCTGAGCGGTAGCTCGCTCGGCTGGAAGGGCCGCCCCAGCTGGAACTCGCGAGTGCAGGCCATCTGCTCCTCAAGTAGCGACCAGATGGCCGGCCAATCCGGCGTCGCGCTGATTACCGGCAGTATCGAATCCAGCTCTGTCAGCAGTGACTGGGTGCTCTCCTGGTCCGCCGTCACTGAATCGACGATGTTCTCGAAGGCGGCACGGCATGTGGATGGTCCCTGCAAGAGCTTCTTCGCTTCAAAGTAGAAGAACTTGCCGCCACCCATCCACTGGCTCCAGGAGTTCCAGGGCTCCTTGCTTGACTCGTAGCCTTGCATCAGCTTCTTGGCGTACTCGACCTCCCCCGCCGCAGCCAATCGTCTAACCATCAGGAAGCGGCAGCGCGCGTCGTCCTGCAAGACCTGCCAGTGCTCAAACATCCTCCGCGCCAGATGAAGCGGGGCCGTCGCGGCCAGATCTCTGAAACGGTACGGGGCGTTGTAGTTCAGTTCGTCGCCATCCGCTTCAAACGCGCGCTCAAGCTGCTCGAGGGTGGTCTCCGAGTCGTACTTGCTTGGCGTAGACGAGTGTCGAGGTTCCGGCGCTTCTGACGTCCACCGGGCTACGGCGGCGTCGAGCTCGGCCGATGAAAACCCATGTTGTCCGGCAGCGGTGCGAAGGCGCCGGAGCAAGCCGACCCTCTCGTGTGCCCTGCTGGCTACCTCGATCACCCCCAAAAGCATCAGCGCGAGCGGTTCTATCTGTCTAGGACCTGCGGCGTCGGCGGCGATGTCGATGAAGTCGCCGACGTGGTGCGGATCCCGGTAGTGCGGTTCCATGTAGAACGGCAAGCACAGCCCGCACCAGACGGCCGCGCAGGCCAAGACGATTTCAGGGCTTCGCCGGACCATCCCCGTCATGAGCAGGTCGACGCGGTTTGGCCAGCCAATTAAATGCCATTCTGCCAGTGTCCTAGACACCTCGAAGCCGAATCGAGGTCCGACCTGCATCGCTTCCTCAATGAGCGACATCGTGAGGCGATGCGCGGCCGACGACCCTTCCGTTTCGGTCATGCCGCCGACTTGGCGCATCAAGTTTGAGATCCGACTGATACGGTTCTCCGGGTCAGCGGCGTTCGCAAGGACCAGGATGTCTCGCCAGATTGCGTATTGCGGGTCTTTCTTGGGGGCCAACGCGTAGCCAAGGCATTGCTCGGGAACTGTCGCCAGCAACTGTTTCGCCCGCTCTAAGTCCCCGACCGCAGCCAACGCGATGGCCAGATCCGCCAACCCGTCGATCTGCTCGCTCGGCGTGCTCTCCTGAAGCTCCGCTACGAGTGCGTTGAGTCGATCGACGGCCGCCACCCGGTCACCGTCAACCCGATACGCATCGACGGCCAATCTGCGTCGCAGGTACGCAGTGCCCCCCAGCGTCGATGAGGCGATGGCTGCGTCAATTTCCCGAAGTACCGCGCGGTACTCAGTCTCGCCGCGCTTGGCGCCGAGCTTCAGCAGAGCTTGCGCGAGCATGGGGACCGCTTTGAAGGCCTGCTGGATGCGATATGACTCACTGCCGCCGCCCAATGTCAGCCGTAGGACGTACCCAAGGGCAATGCGGGCTTCGTCCTGGATGCTCCCAACCGGCACGGACGCGTTGTCGACGGCGGCGCGACCTAGAAGCACGCCTATCGTCGAGGCGTGCTGCTGGAACGGATGAAGGAAGGTGTGCTTCGACGGTGTCGCGTTTGGCAGCGGCTTATTTAGCAGCGTGCAAAGCCTCGCGTGATGCATCACCGCGCCGACCAGATTACCCAGCCCAGCCAGGTCTGTCTCGTCGTCGCACATGGAGATCATCGGTGCGACCAGCTTGTCGAACAGGGCCTCGGCTAGGTCACGACGGTCAGCTTCGAATGCAATCAGTGCCATCCGGCGGCGGTAGCCGGTGGGTACTTCTCCGAAGCCAGGAAGGGCGGCGGCAGCATCAAAGAGGGCAAGCGCTTGCACAACGTCGCCACGCCGACTGGCCACAAGCCCTGCGTGAACCATCACCGAAGGCTTGTCTTCGTTGGTTACCCCGAGCTTGCTGCAGAGTTCTTGCGGATCGGCGCCAACCTTCTGGAGAAGCATAGCCTCTGCGGCTTCCCTCCTCAGATGCAGCTGGAGCGCGGCGACGGTTCGCGGATCCACCCTTTCGGGCTGGCGTAGCCCCTCTGCGGCGAGGTGGTCAATCGCTATCTGGATCTGCTCGGTGTCTCGGAAGTGGACGGCGCGCCTTGCCCATCTCTCGAATTCCTTGATGTTGTGGTCGTGTCCGTGGTTCTGGAACTTGGACGTATGGAGCTGCGACAGGGGCTCGAGGCTTTCAAACAGTTCCTTCGCGCGCTCGAAGTCGCCCCGCGCCAACAGGGCGTCGACGACCTCGTAGCCGTGGCTGGGGAAATACTGCACGAAGGAGAGGGCTGCATCAATGTCCCCGACCGCCAGCATCGCCAGCGGAAGCTGGTTGGCGTACTCAAGGGCTGTTTCGCGCCGTCCCACTTCGTCACGACACAGCAGCAGCCGTGCGAAGGCAGTCGCGTCGTGCGTTCCACGCACTGCCAACAGAGCCAGGCGGATATCGGCGTGGAGCTCGGCGATAGAACGCCCGTCAGCCAGTTGCTGCCTGAAGCGAGCGGGCATCGCCAGTGCAAGTACATCGGCACCGTCGCCGGCACGGGCGCGGTAGCGAAGCTCAAGCCAGTGCTGCGCCGATTCGGGTGGCGCGCTCTTCGCCAACTGGGCGAGGTCGCGGTACACGCGCTGCGAGTATTCGGCGTCGACGCTTCCGAGGCGGGTTCGCGGTTGAGCGATGACGAACAGCCTAAAGCTGTTGTGGAAGACGCTCCACCCCTGGGATGAATTGCGGAGCAGGTGCCGTGCAACGATCAGGGCGCGTTCAATCGCGGACTCCTTGACCATCGTGGCCAGTAGCCGCAGGTCCATGGGCGCCTCAGCCCGAGCGATGAAGCCCAGCACGTCCATGGCATCGACATCGCTTGCGATCTCGCGCCAAGCAGCGGTGTACACGGTCTCAATATCGCCATCGAACGGCATCCCGCCGCTGAGAAGGTGCTTACGGCCGGCTTCGTCCGCGTGCAACAGCGCCTGAATCAAGTAACGCGTTGCAAGCGGGTGGCCATGCGTGAGATTGCTCAGCTCCAATCTCGGAATCTCGGCAGGCAGGCCAAGCGCATCCGCCATGCGGGCGACCTCCTCGCGGCCGAGAGGCCCCATGAGAACCTGTCGCTCGCTCTTCTCCGCTTGCTCTCTTACGGCGGGCTTCAGATTCGCGAGATCCAGCCGCTGCGTGCCGAGCACGAACACAACCCCGTTGGGGATTGCCGTAGGAAGAGGCAGCTCGCCCAGAAGCGAGTTGGTCGGCCGCTCTTCGCGGGGCACATGGTCGAGCCCGTCGACGACAATGATTGTCCGGATCCCGTCGCGGTCGAAGCGTTCACCAGCCTGCCGCACCAGGACGCCGAACTGTTCGCGGCGCTCATGCAGCGAGTCATCGCGAAGACGCAGTCCAAGCAAACCTGTGTTGCGAAGCTGAGTGCCGACATCGGTCAAAAAGTTATCGGCCTCTCCGCGACCCACGCCCTGGGCAGCGCCCGGAACGTACGCCAAATAGCGGACGAGCCGGACATTTGCTTCAGTGGCCAGCGCAACCTGCAGGAGAGTGGACTTCCCGGAGCCAGGCGGTCCTATGAGTGAGACGTAGCCCTGGTCGGCGGCATGCAGCGCGGCTAGCAGCTTGACCTCAGTGTCGCGGTTGCGCTGGACATAGGCGCCGACCGGGAACCGGTGGATGAGCAGCGTCTTGGCGGGATCGCGCCAGCCAAGCTCACGAAGCAGCTCGTCACGCGTCCACCTGTCTTTGTCGCGTGCGTCGGCGACCAGCTTGGGCAGTACGCTTGCAATCTCGGATGCCTGCCGCGCCTGCTCGGCGTTCAGCTTATTGTTTTGGACGAAGTCGGCAGCGGGACCACACACCACCCGGAGGCTGTGCAAGAACTGTTCAAAGTCGCCATCGCTTAGCCCAGCTTCACGACGCAGGTGGTCAACTAGCCGGCTCCATCCGGGGGTGTACCAATCTTCCAGCGAGCGACTTGGATGCTGCCTGAGTTCTTCTAGAAAGGCCGCGCTGTGGGCCGGCGTGCCATCGCCTGGCTTGTCGGTAGTCGACGGGAAGTCGTTGACGATAAGGCGAATCTCGACACCGCTTCCCGGGTTGTCCTTTCGCAGGCACTGCCAGGCGTGAACCAGCGGCCTCAAGAGGCCGTTTGCGCCAGTAAGCAGCGTCTCAACAGTGAATGTGCTCGGGAACTTGGACGTCTTGAACTGGTGGCCGACTACCAAGCAATCGAAGCCGAGTACCAAGTCGTCGGCAATACCCGCATTGCGGTCGGCGACGCCGATCCAAAGCAGTTCGTCACGCTCAAGCGCGGCGTAAATGGCAGCCCCTGCCCGCTCATACTGGCCAACATATCCGCGAATTGCTCGGCGTTCGCCTTCCGCCGGCGCCGTTGCAGGAACTGCAGCGGCGGATGGCTTCGAATTCTTGGGTGCTTTTGATGCCATGGAATCGGATCGGTTAGTTGGTGCCAACCTGGATAACGGAAACCGCTTCAGCATCACCCGGTGCGTCCAGCACCTGAGGGGTAAGCTGCTGACTCAACGAACGCCGTTCTGCAACGAAGTATGGCCGATGCCGATCGCAGCAGTCGTTCGCGAGGTCGATCGTGAATGACTCTGATCAGTCTGAAACGGGTACCGGTTGGCGCCAGCCAAGGGCAATTCCTGGCCGACTGCCGCTAGACGATAACCATTGAGGAGCATCCATGTGGCGCACCTCCTGAAGCCGACAAGGCCGCAAGTACCGCATTCGAAGCTGCTCGCCCGTCATCCAACCGCCCTCGTCCCGCGACACCCCGGAAAATCCCCGCACCCCCAAAACGCCTGCCCCACATGCCCACCCTTCCTGGCCACCCGCCGCACCATCGGCTTCGCACAAACCGGGCAGGGCGGAGAGCCATCGTCAACATCAATATCAGCAGCGGCAGCAACCGCAACCGGCGCCGCAACCTCCACCCCAGTTGACCCCGCCACCACCCGCTGCCGCGGCAAGCCGGCGCCGGCCGAACGGGCCGCCTGGGCCGAGCGGATCATCCGCCGCAACCCGTCGCCGTCGATCAGCGTCACGTTGCGGCCCTCGGCAAACGCCTGGGCCTCGATGGTGAAACGGCCCGAGGTGACGACAAACCCGCCGGTGGCGCCGTGTGCGGCCATCACGCCGTACAACTCGCGCACCACGCCCACGCCGACCGAGAAGGCTTTCCACTGCTTGCATTGCACGAAGAATTTTTCCTGGCCGCCCTTGCGCAGCACCAGGTCGATGCCGCCGTCCGGGCGGCCGTCGCCGCCGGTCTCGGTCACGCTGTAACCCTGCAGCCGGAAGGCTTCGCCGACCAGCATCTCGAACTCCTGCCACGAGATGCCGTCCAGGGTGTCGCCGGCCTGTGCGTTGGCCAGCAGGGTCTTGCGTTGCCGGCGCCGGTAGGCGGAGATGGCCGCGCCGACCAGACAGAAAAACGGCAGCAGGTACTGGCCGATACCGGCGAATGCACGCCACATGGCGCCGGCAACGAAGTCGCCCAGCTGGCCGGGCACGAGCGGGGCGCCCGCTGCGGGCTGGAAGGCATACCGGTGCAACACGGTGTATGACACGAACGCGATCAGCACACCGGCCCACCACGGCAACAGGGCGATCAGGTCGACGAAGCCTTCGGCCGCACTGCTGCTGTTGTTGTTATTTCTACTTCTACTCCTGCCCCCCCTGCGGGCCATTGCGGCTCTCCTCCCGTTCATTCTTTTGTGCGAATGTAACTGAAAGTTTGGGCCGTTCCCGGGCCATGGGCTACGGCATTTGGGGGGGCGGTGGCCGATGACCACGCGCAGGTGGCACGGGAGCCGCCGCACACATCCGGCGTTCAGCCGCTGATCGCTCCCGCCAGCAGCAGCAGGTGCTTGCGCAACTCGGCGAACGCCCGCATGCGCAAGGTCGATTGCCGGTACATCATGCCGACGGAATACCGCGCGATCGAACCCCGGGTCTCGAGCGGGCGCAACTGGCGCTCGACCAGCACCGGGATCAGCGTGGACGGCAGCAGCATCAGGTAGTCGCCCTGCTGCATCAGGCGCACCGCGGCCTGCAGCGACGTGACCTCGATCGCCGAGTCCGGCGCTTCCAGGCCGTCCTGGCGGAACCACTGGCGCAGGTCGGCGCGGGTGGTCACGGCCTCGGAGAACCAGAGCCAGGGTGCTGCGTGTTGCAGGTCCTGCGGCCGCAGCTTCTGCCGGCGCGTGTGCAGCGGGTGGCGCGCGTGGGCGAAGACGCGGTGCTCGATGTGCATCACGTGTTCGTAGGTGATGTTCGGGTCGCGGTCGTGTGGCTGCGGAATCGAGCCGAGCACGAGGTCCAGCCGCGCGTCGCTGAGCATGGGCAGGGTGCTGTCGTTGTGCCGGCTGGTGACGAAGAAACGGATCCGGGGGAAGGTCTTCTGCACCGCGGCGATGGCGTCGGGCACCAGCGCCGCATCCCAGGCCGGGCCGGCGGCCAGGCGCAGTTCGCCGGCGCCGCCGTCGCGCAGGTCTTCCAGTTCGGTGGCCGCGTAATAACAGTTCAGGTCGACCAGCTGGGCATGGTGGCGCAGCACCTCGCCGAAGCGGGTCAGGCGCATGCCGAGCGCATGGCGCTCGAACAGCTGCACGTCGAGCAGTCGTTCGAGTTCCTGCACACGGCGTGTCAGCGCCGACTGGCTCAGGTGCACCTGCTCGGCCGCGGCCCGGATGCCGCCGGCGTTGACCACGGCCAGGAAGTCGCGCAGCAGGTCGGCGCGCCGCAGCAGCCGGGGCGCGGACTGCACGGTGGTGGGCGGGGCCAGCGGCTCGGGCGCGCGGTGCGGCATGTCGGCGGCGGGGGTTTGGTGATGCGCCAGGCGCATCGGCTGTTCGTGAATCAGCACTATCGCACACCACGCCCTGTTCCTAGAATTTTTCCGAGCAGCCTTCGTTGCCCATTCAGGAGACAGACATGATTCGATTTCCCTTGTTGCGCGGCCTCGCCGCAGCCGTGTTGTGTTGTGGTGCCATCACGCATGGCGCCGCGCTGGCCCAGCAGGCCTTTCCGTCCAAGCCCATCCACCTGGTGGTGCCGTTTGCGCCGGGCGGCTCGTCGGACGTGCTGGCGCGCCTGCTGGCCAAGGAGATCGAGCCCAAGCTGGGCCAGCCCGTGCTGGTGGAGAACCGCGCCGGCGCGGGCGGCAGCGTGGCCGCGGGCCATGTGGCCAAGGCGCCCGCCGACGGCCACACCATCCTGCTGGTCGCCGCCGGCCATGCCGGCATGGGCGCGTTGTACGACAAGCTGCCGTTCGATCCGGTGGCGGATTTCGCGCCGGTGATCGGGCTCACGACGGCGCCGGTGGTCGTCGTCGTGAACGCACAGTCGCGCTACAAGACCATGCAGGACCTGGTGGCGGCAGCCCGGGCCGAACCCGGCAAGCTCAATTGCGCGGGCGGCGGCGGCGGGGCCACGGTGACCAACCTCGCGTTCGAACTGCTCAAGTCCGAACTCAAGCTGAGCATCACGGCCGTGCCGTACAAGGGGTCGGCGCCGGCGCTGACCGCGCTGATCGGCGGCGAGATCGACTGCGACTCCGACGCCACGGCCTCCGCGCTGCCGTTCGTGCAGGCCGGCAAGTTGCGCGCGCTGGCGGTGTCGACCGACAAGCGCATCGACCTGCTGCCCGACACCCCGACCGTTGCCGAGACCGAGTTGCCGGGCTTCAACGTGTCGATCTGGACCGGCCTGCTGGCACCCAAGGGCACGCCCGCGCCGGTCGTCGACCGGCTGTACCGCGAGTTCAATGCCGCCATGGCGCTGCCCCAGGTGCAGGAAAAACTCAAGGCCATGGCGTCGTCGTCGATGGGGGCCGACTCCGCCAGCTTCGGCCGTTTCCTGGCCAGCGAGACCGAGCGCTGGGGCGGCGTGATCCGGCAACTCGGCCTCAAGCCCTGAACCGAAGGGCTGGCCACCATGCGTGTTGTTTTTGCCCTGTTCGACACCCTGAACCGGCGCTCGCTCGGCTGTTATGGCGGCACCACCGTCAAGACGCCGAACTTCGACCGCCTGTCGCGGCGCTCCGTCACCTTCGACCAGCACTGGGTCGGCAGCCTGCCGTGCATGCCGGCGCGGCGCGAGATCATGACCGGGCGGCACAACTTCCTGCACCGCTCGTGGGGGCCGCTGGAGCCGTTCGACCATGCCTTCCCCGAGATCCTGGGCCAGCAGCGCGGCGTCTATTGCCACCTGGCGACCGACCACGCGCACTACTGGGAAGACGGCGGCGCGACCTACCACACGCGGTACGACAGCGCCGAACTGATCCGCGGCCAGGAGGCCGACGCCTGGAAAGGCATCGTCGAGCCCGATGCCGAGAAATGGGCCCAGCAGTACCACCCGCTGCAATACAGCATCGCGCGGCGCCACAAGAACCGCATCAACATGGCGAACCGCGAATACATCACCAAACCCGAGGACTACCCGGCGGCGCAGACCTTCAGCGCCGGCATCGGCTTCATCGAACGCAACATCGCGGCCGACAACTGGTTCCTGCAGATCGAGACCTTCGACCCGCACGAGCCGTTCGACGCGCCTGTTCCCTACCGCGACGACTACCCGACCGACTACCGCGGCCCGACGCTGGACTACCCGAACTACGGCCCGGTCAAGGAGACGCCGGCCGAGGTGGCCGAGATGCGCGCCAACTACGCCGCCACGCTGGCGCATTGCGACCACCAGCTCGGCCGATTGCTCGACCTGTTCGACCGCCACGACATGTGGAAGGACACGGTGCTGGTGCTGGGCACCGACCACGGCCTGCTGCTCGGCGAACAGGAGATGTGGGGCAAGCTGGTGATGCCGGTCTACAACGAGGTCGCGCACATCCCGCTGATGATCTGGCACCCCGACCACGCGGCGCAGGCCGGCCAGCGCCGCAGCGCCTTGACGCAGACCATCGACCTGATGCCGACCTTCCTGGAGCTGTTCGGCCTGCCGGCGCCGGCCGAGGTGCAGGGCCAATCGCTGCTGCCGCTGCTGGCCGACGACCAGGCCCGCATCCGCGACGCGGCGCTGTACGGCCAGCACGGCTGCGCCATCAACCTGACTGACGGGCGTTACACCTATTTCCTGTACCCGCCCAACGTCAAGGGCGGCAACCTGCACAACTACACCTTGATGCCGGCCCACATCAAGAGCCTGTTCAGCGTCGGCGAACTGCTCGACGCGACGCTGGCCGAGCCGTTCAGCTTCACGCGCGGCCTGCGCGTGCTCAAGGTGCCATGCACCGAGAAGTCGCCGGTGTTCAACCGCCAGGGCTCGGGCGTGCAGATCGATTGCAAGACGCGGCTGTATGACCTGGCCAGCGACCCTGGGCAGTTGCATCCGATCGACGACGCCCAGGTCGAGGCGCGTATGTTGCGGCAGATGATCGCCCTGATGGTGGCCACCGACGTGCCGCCCGAGGTGTTCGCCCGTTTTGCGCTGGACCCGGCGCTGCGGGACGACGCGGCGCTGGTGCAGGGCGTGCGGGGGACGCGGGAGGTGTTGCCGGGGTGACGGGGACCGGTCGCGCAGAGACCGGCCGGGTTCAGTTCCCCACCACGCACCCCACCTTCGCCCCCGCCTCCACAATCGCCGCCCAGCTGTTGTCGTCCACGACGATGCCGTCGCGTTCGCGGGCGATGCGCGCGGCGCGTTCCGGGTCGCCGGCGATCATCACGTCGTCGGCGCTGCCTTGCGGGCGCGGGCTCTGCTTGACCCATTCGATGAATGCGGCCGCCTCGTGTTCGAAGCTCTCGCGCGTGCCCAGTTTCTGCGGGTCGATCAGGATGGTGAGCATGCTGTTGAGCACGGCGGCGCGGCCGTCGGTCTCGCCGCGCCAGGTGGCGCCGCCGCTGAGCGCACCGCCGAGCAGTTCGCAGGCCACGGCCATGCCGTAACCCTTGTGTTCACCGAAGGTCATCAAGGCGCCGAACAGGCCGTTGCTCTGCTCCACGACCACCACGCCGGGGTCGGTCGTGGGGCTGCCGTTCTCGTCGATCAGGTAACCCTCGGGCACGCGGCGGCCTTCCATGTGGGCCACGCGCATCTTGCCCTGGGCGACGCGGCTGGTGGCGAAGTCGAGCACGAAGGGGGGCTGGTCCTTGAGCGGGATGCCGATGCAGCAGGGGTTGGTGCCGAAACGTCCGTCGCCGCCGCCCCAGGGCGCGACGATGGGCCGGGCGATGACGTTGACGAAATGGATGGACACCAGGCCCTGCGCCACCGCCATCTCGCTGAAGTGGCCGATGCGCCCGAGGTGGTGGGCGCTCTTGACGGTCATGATGCAGCTGCCGTGTTGCTTGGCGCGCTCCATGCCCAGCGCCATCGCCTGTTCGCCGATGACCTGGCCGAAGCCGTGGCCGCCGTCGATGGTCAGCAAGCTGCCGGTGTCGAGCACGACCTTGGCGCTGGTGTTGGGCGTGAGGCCGCCTTCGAGCACCGCGTCCACGTAGCGCGGCACCATGCCCACGCCGTGCGAGTCATGGCCGCTGAGGTTGGCCAGCACCAGGTTGGCGGCCACGGTGGCCGCTTCGGCCGGGCTGCTCTTGTTGGCGACGAGGATCTTTTCGACGGTGGCACGCAGGTCGGCGGCGGAAATGGTCTTGGGCATGGCGCGATTCGGTGGTGTGGGTGGGGTTGGTGGGGTCAGGTCTTTACTTCGTACTTGCAAAGAAGATGGGGACGAGTACAAGGTAAAGACCTGACCCCATCCCCTGCAAGCCTACATCACCGCGCCCACCTGCCAGGGCACGAACTCGTTCTGGCCGTAGCCATGTTTCTCGCTCTTGCTCGCTTCGCCGGACGCGGTGGCCAGCACCAGCTCGAAGATGCGCTGGCCCATCTCGGCCACCGAGCAGTTGCCGTCGATGATCTCGCCGCAGTTGATGTCCATGTCGTCTTCCTGGCGTTGCCACAGCCGGCTGTTGGTGGCCAGCTTGAGCGAAGGCGAGGGCGCGCAGCCGTAGGCCGAGCCGCGGCCGGTGGTGAAGCAGATCATGTTGGCGCCGCCGGCTACCTGGCCGGTGGCGCTGACCGGGTCGTAGCCGGGCGTGTCCATGTAGACGAAGCCGTGTTTGTCGACCTTCTCGGCGTATTCGTAGACCGCCTGCAGGTTGCTGGTGCCGCCCTTGGCCACCGCGCCGAGCGATTTCTCCAGGATGGTGGTCAGGCCGCCGGCCTTGTTGCCGGGCGAGGGGTTGTTGTTCATCTCGCCGCCGTTGATGGCGGTGTAGTTCTCCCACCACTTGATGCGGGCGACGAGTTTTTCGCCGATGGCCTTGTCCACGGCGCGGCGGGTCAGCAGGTGTTCGGCGCCGTAGATCTCCGGCGTCTCGCTCAGGATGGCGGTGCCGCCGTGGGCCACCAGCAGGTCGACCGCGGCGCCCAGCGCCGGGTTGGCGCTGATGCCGGAATACCCGTCCGAGCCGCCGCACTGCAGTCCGATCGTGATGTGGCTGGCGTCACACGGCTCGCGTTTCGCCTGGTTGGCCAGCGGCAGCATCTCCTTGACCAGGGCCACGCCTTTTTCCACCGTCTTGGTCGTGCCGCCGCTGTCCTGGATGTTGAACACGCGCAGCGTCTCGCCCTCGCGCAGGCTGCTGGTGGCCAGCCAGGCGTTGATCTGGTTGGCCTCGCAGCCCAGCCCCACGACCAGCACCGCGGCGAAGTTGGCATGCGTGGCATAACCGGCCAGCGTGCGCTGCAGGATCTGCATGCCCGTGCCTTCGGTGTCCATGCCGCAGCCGCTGCCGTGGGTGAGTGCGACCACGCCGTCGACATTGGGGAACGCGGCCAGCGCCTCGGGCCGGATCTGGCGCGAGAACTGGTCGGCGATGGCACGCGCGGCGGTGGCCGAGCAGTTCACGCTCGACAGGATGCCGATGTAGTTGCGCGTGGCCACGCGGCCGTCGGCGCGCTTGTAACCCATGAACGTGGCGCGCAGGCGCTCCGGTTCGGGCTTGACGTCCTGGCCGAACGCGTAGTCGCGCTCGAAGTCGCCCTTGTCCGGGCCCATGTCGAGGTTCTGCGTGTGCACGTGTTCGCCCACGCCGATCGGGCGCGATGCGAAACCGATGATCTGGTTGTAGCGGCGCACCGGCTCGCCGACGGCGATGTCGCGCACCGCGACCTTGTGGCCGGCCGGGATGATGCCGCGGACCTTGACGCCGTCGACGTCGGTGCCGCCGACCAGTTGGGCGCGTGCGATCAGCACGTCGTCGGCGGGATGCAGGCGGATGAAAGGGGTCATGGTCTGGTTTCCTTGGAGCGTTTGGTCTGGCGCCAACTGACGTTGAAGCGGGTATGGGAGCGGTCCATGTGCTCGTGCATGGCGATGCGCGCCTGCGCGGCGTCATGCGAGCGGATGGCCGCCAGCACCTTGCGGTGTTCGTCGATCGCGGCGTTCCACGATTCCGGTGTCTCGAAATGGTCGACCATGCGCTCGAACATCGGGCCGCGCCGGGCGTCCCAGAAACGCTGCACGGTGTCGATCAGCACGCTGTTGCCGCAGGAGCGCACGATGGCCGAATGGAAGTCGCGGTCGCCCTGCAGCGGCAACACGCCCTGGTTCGCGTCGGCGATCATCGCGTCCAGTGCCTGCGCCATGGCCGCGACGTCGCTGCGTTTGGCCGTGGTGGCGGCGATGGCGGCGATCTCGCCCTCGAGCACGCGGCGCGCGCGGATGAGTTCGAGCGGTCCCCATTCGGTGGGGTGGGGCGGCTGCGCGCCGGCCACGGGGCGTGCCGGACCCTGCAGCACGTACACGCCCGAGCCGGTGCGCACCTCGACGAAGCCCTCGACCTCGAGCGCGATCAGCGCCTCGCGCACGGAAGGCCGGCTGACGCCGAGTTGCTTGGCCAGGTCGCGCTCGGCCGGCAGGCGTTCGCCCACCTGCCATTCGCCGGCCTGGATGGCGGCGCGCAGCTGGTCGGCGATCTGGCGGTACAGGCGCTGGGTTTCGACGATCTTGAGGGCCATAGGGTTTTCGATAATTGGCCAAGTGGTAAGGCCAATCAATACTCGCATCATACCGGCCCGGCGGCATCAGGCGAAACCCTGATGCACCCGGGCCGGCCGTTCCGGAGCCTGGCCGACCGGCGTCGTGGTCGTGGCAGCTCCGGCTTGTGGTGCGCGCGTCCGCCGGCCGTGGCCGGTGACAGGACATCGTCTAGGAGAGCTTTCCCAT
This sequence comes from Rhodoferax sp., assembly GCA_024236015.1. Lineage (GTDB taxonomy): Bacteria > Pseudomonadota > Gammaproteobacteria > Burkholderiales > Burkholderiaceae_C > CAISIP01. The sequence continues at coordinate 13,781 of JACKLK010000012.1, read as the reverse complement.
GAACACCCCTTCGTCTTCGACCCGCCGCGCGCTGGTGCTGCGCGCCGCCTGCGTGGCCGCGTTGTCCGGCCTGCTGGCCTTCGGTGCCCATGCGCAATCCTGGCCGAGCAAGCCGGTGCGCGTGATCGTGCCGTTCCCGCCCGGCGGCGCCTCCGACACGCTGGCGCGCACCGTGGCGCAGAAACTCGGCGAGCAGACCGGCCAGACCTTCGTCATCGAGAACAAGCCCGGCGCGGCCAGCACCATCGGCATCGCCGAGGCGGCCAAGGCGCCGGCCGACGGCTACACCATATTGCTGGCGGCGGCGCCGTTCGTCATCACGCAATACGTGTATCCCAAGCTCAGCTACGACGTGCGCAAGGACTTCGTGCCGCTGGGCCTGCTGCAGACCACGCCGCTGGTGCTGGTTGCGCATCCGTCGCTGGGGCTCAAGACGCCGGCCGACTTCCTGCGCGCGGCCAAGGCCAGCCCGGGCAAGATGAACTACGCCACGCCGGGCGCCGGCAGCCTGCCGCACCTGGTGGGCGAGTTGTTCAAGCAGCAGGCCGGCGTCGACCTGCTGCACGTGCCGTACAAGGGCGGCGGCCCGGCCGTGGCCGACCTGCTGGCCGGCCACGTGAACAGCGCCTTCTTCTCGCCGATCGAGGTGCAGGCCCATGTGAAGGCCGGCAAGATGACGGCCATCGCATCGACCGGGCTCAAGCGCACCAGCGGCCTGGGCGAGTTGCCGACGCTGGCGGAGTCGGGTGTGCCCAACTTCGAGTCGCTGGCCTGGTTCGGCTTCGTGACCCTGGCCGGAACACCCCCCGACGTGCTCGCGCGCATGTCCGAGCAACTCGTCAAGGCCTTGAACAGCCCGGACATCCGCGACAAGATCGCGCAGACCGGCGACGTGCCCGCGGGCACCCAGGCCGAGTTCGCCGACCTGCTCAAGGGCGAACACGTGCGCTGGGAGCGCACCGTCAAGGCCGCCAACATCACGCCGAACTGAACCAAACCCTGACCGATGGCCAACACCCGACCCAATATCCTGTGGTACTGCTCCGACCAGCAACGCTGGGACACCATCCGTGCGCTGGGCAACCCGCACATCCGCACCGACGCGATCGACGCGCTGGTCGCCTCGGGCGTGGCGTTCACGCACGCCTACACCCAAAGCCCGATCTGCACGCCGGCCCGCGCCACCTTCCTGACCGGGCGTTATCCGGCCTCGCACCATGTCTACCGCAACGGCAATGCGTATTTCCCGGCCCATGAAAAACTGGTGACCAAGCGCCTGGCCGAGGCCGGCTACGACTGCGCACTGGTGGGCAAGCTGCACCTGGCCGCGGCCAAGCACTACGAGGTGCGCACCGACGACGGCTACCGGCTGTTCCACTGGAGCCACCATCCGACGCCGGACCAGGCTTATGGCCACGACTACGAGAACTGGCTCAAGCACGAGAAGAAGGTGGATCCGCAGGAGCTGTATGCCAACCTGAACTACTTCTGCGGCCCCGGCGTTCCCACCGAATACCACCAGACCACCTGGTGTTCGGAGATGGCGATGCGTTTCATCAGCGAGCGGCGCGACCGGCCGTGGATGATCAGCGTCAACCCCTTCGATCCGCACGGCCCGTTCGACGCGCCGCCGGAATACCTCGAGCGTTACGACCCGGCGAAGATGCCGTTGCCGCGGTTTCGCGATTCGGACGTCGAGCGCCAGAAGGCCTTTGCCGCGATCGACCAGCAGACCAAGCAGCCGGACGATCCGCGCGTGCGCAAGACCATCAAACCGGTGTCCGCCGACGGCGGCCACGACGCGATCGCATCGGCACGCAACGAATACGACGCGCTCGACGTCAAGGCCAACTACTACGCGATGATCGAGCAGATCGACGACCAGTTCGCGCGCATCATGCAGACGCTGCGCGACACCGGCCAGCTCGAGAACACCATCGTCGTCTACATGAGCGACCACGGCGAGATGCTGGGCGACCACGGACTCATCCTCAAGGGTTGCCGCTTCTTCGACGGCCTGGTGCGGGTGCCGCTGATCCTGTCGTGGCCGGGGCAGTTCCAGGCCGGCCTGCGCAGCGATGCGCTGGTCGAGACGGTGGACGTGGCGCCCACGCTGATGGACGCCTGCGGCCTGGGCGTGCCGCCCGAGATGCAGGGCCAGTCGCTGTTGCCGCTGATGCGCGGCGAGGTCGACCCGCAGGTGCACAAGAAGGCCGTGGTCTGCGAATACCGCGAGGCCATGGGCGGGCACCCGGACAACACGCATGCGTCGATGGTGTTCGACGGCCGCTACAAGAGCATCTTCTACCACGGCCACGAGATCGCGGAGCTGTTCGACCACGCCGAAGACCCCGAGGAATACCGCAACCTGTGGCTCGAGCCCGGCAACGAGGCGCTCAAGCTCGCGCAGATGCGCGCGCACATGAATGCCTTGATGGCCACCGTCGACGTGGGGCCGCCGCGCTTCGTCAACTACTGATGCGGGAGGCGACCGCAGGCGCCGCTCGCGCCTCGGTCATAATTGGACAAGTGGTAAGGCCAATCCAGGCGACGCGCCGCAAGGGCGATCGCGGGCCGGCAGCACGACCGTGGTGAACAAGACTTCCAAGGAGAGACTATGCGACTGAAAGGTAAATCGGCCCTGGTGACCGCAGCGGGCCAGGGCATCGGCAAGGCCAGCGTGCTGGCGATGGCGGCCGAGGGCGCGCAGGTGCTGGCGACCGACCGCGACGCGAAGTTGCTCGAGTCCTACGCCGGCGTGGCCAACGTGCGCACCGCGGTGCTCGACGTGCTCGACAAGGACGCCATGGCCCAGCTGGTGCAGGGCATGGAGCGCATCGACGTGTTGTTCAACTGCGCCGGCGTCGTGCACAACGGCAGCATCCTGGAGGCGAACGACGCCGACTGGGAGTTCGCGTTCAACCTCAACGCGCGGGCCCAGTTCTGGATGTGCCAGGCGGTGATCCCGAAGATGCTCGCGGCCGGTGGCGGCAGCATCATCAACATGGCCAGTGTCTGTGGCAGCCTCAAGGGCCTGCCGAACCGCTTCATCTACGGCGCCAGCAAGGCGGCGGTGGTCGGCCTGACCAAGTCGATCGCGGCCGATTTCGTGACCAAGGGCATTCGCTGCAACGCGATCGCGCCCGGCACCGTCGACACCCCGTCGCTGCAGGGCCGCATCAACAGCTACGCCGATCCGGTGCAGGCACGCAAGGACTTCGTCGCCCGCCAGCCCATGGGCCGCATCGCGCAGGCCGAGGAGATCGCGCCCATCGTCACCTACCTGGCCAGCGACGAGTCGGTGTTCGCGACCGGGCAGATCTTCTCCGTCGACGGAGGCATGACGATATGAACCAGCTCGACATGAACGGCCGCCATGCGGTCGTCACCGGCGGCGCGACCGGCCTGGGGTATGCGATTGCACAACGCATGCTGGCCTCGGGCGCCAGCGTCACCTTGTGGGACCGCGACGAGGCGGCCTTGCAGCGTGCCTGTGCGGAACTCGGCGCCAAGGCCGCCGCGGTGACGGTCGACGTCGGCGACCATGCGTCGGTGCAGTCTGCGGTCGCGCAGACCCTCGGGAAGAACCCGGCCATCGACGCGCTGGTCAACTCCGCCGGCGTGGCCGGCGCCAATGCCAAGACCTGGGACTACGCCATCGACGAATGGCACAAGGTCATCCAGATCAACCTCAACGGCCTGTTCTATTGCTGCCGCGAAGTCGTGCCGCACATGCGCAAGAGCAACTACGGGCGCATCGTCAACATCGCGTCGGTCGCCGGCAAGGACGGCAACCCGAACGCCAGCGCCTACAGCGCCAGCAAGGCGGCCGTGATCGGCCTGACCAAGTCGCTGGGCAAGGAGCTGGCCGACACCGGCATCCGCGTCAACTGCATCACGCCGGCGGCGGTCAAGACCGCGATCTTCGACCAGATCTCGCAGCAGCACATCGACTTCATGTTGTCCAAGATCCCGATGGGCCGCTTCGGCCTGCCCGAAGAGATCGCGGCCATGGTGGCCTGGTTGTGCACCGAGGACTGCTCGTTCTCCACCGGCGCGGTGTTCGACCTCTCGGGCGGACGCTCGACGTATTGACGCGGTGCCGCGCAACCGAATGGCATAGACTTCCCCGTTCGCGCCGAGCCCGAACCTGCCTGTACGTCCGCGTGCAGGCACGGTCGGGCCGGCATGGATCCCACACAACAATCTGGAAAGGCAACACCCCATGAAACTGGTACGTTATGGCAAACCCGGCAAGGAAAAGCCGGGCCTGATCGACGCCGACGGCAAGCTGCGCGACCTGAGCGCCGTCATCAAGGACATCGATCCCTCGCAACTCGGCGACGCCGCGCTGGCCAAGCTGCGCAAGCTCAAGACCGACAAGCTGCCGCTGGTGCGCGGCAAGCCGCGCATGGGTTGCCCGGTCGCCGGCGTGCCGAAGTTCATCGCCATCGGCCTGAACTACGCCGACCATGCGGCCGAGTCCAACCTGCCGATCCCGAAGGAGCCGATCGTCTTCACCAAGGCCACGAGCTGCATCCAGGGCCCGGACGATGACGTCATGCTGCCCAAGGGTTCGGTCAAGACCGACTGGGAAGTCGAGCTCGGCGTGGTGATCGGCAAGCAGGCGCGTTACGTGTCGCAGAAGGCGGCGCTCGAGCACGTGGCCGGTTATTGCACGATCAACGACGTCAGCGAGCGCGAGTACCAGATCGAGCGCGGCGGCACCTGGGACAAGGGCAAGGGTTGCGACACCTTCGGCCCGATCGGCCCCTGGCTGGTCACGCGCGACGAGATCGCCAATCCGCAGAAACTCGACATGTGGCTGGACGTGAACGGCAAGCGCATGCAGACCGGCAACACCAAGACCATGATCTTCTCCGTGGCCAAGCTGGTGAGCTACGTCAGCCAGTTCATGACACTCGAGCCCGGTGACGTGATCACCACCGGCACGCCGCCGGGCGTGGGCCTGGGCATGAAGCCGCCGGTCTACCTGAAGAAGGGCGACGTGATGACGCTGGGCATCGAAGGCCTGGGCGAGCAGCGCCAGACCGTGGTGCCGTTCAAGCTGTAAGGCACAAGCGCAACGCAGCATCACCGGCCCGCAACGGGCCGGTCGCCGGGTTCCCGCGCGGAGCCCGGCCCCATTTCTCCCCGTACACATACTGCCCCGGAATCGACAGGGCCCGGCCATCGCTGGCACGGGAAATGCATGGCGTCGCGGTGCATGCGCCATCCGCATCTTTGCGGGCGGATCACGCCGTAAATGCGGGAGAATCTAGCTCCCGTGTCGCGGTCGCACGCCGATGTGTGCACCGTTTCGAGCCACCACTCCCATTCAAGAGGATCACCGCCATGAAGAAATCAATGCTTGCCCTGATCGGGCTTTCGCTGGGCATGTCCCTGGCCCAGGCGCAAGACACCAAGGTCGCCATCGGCATGTCCGGCTGGACCGGTTTTGCGCCGCTGACGCTGGCCAAGGAAGCCGGCCTGTTCAAGAAACACGGCCTGGACGTGGACATCAAGAAGATCCCGCAGAAGGACCGCCACCTGGCCATCGCCTCCGGTGACATCCAGTGCGCCGCAACCACGGTCGAGACCTGGGTGGTGTGGAACGCCAACGGCATCCCGACCACGCAGATCTTCCAGCTCGACAAGAGCTACGGTGCCGACGGCATGGTGGTCAAGCCCGCCATCGCGAAGATCAGCGACCTCAAGGGCAAGACCGTCGCGGCCAGCGCACCGGGCACGGCACCGTATTTCACGCTGGCCTGGATGCTCAAGAAGAACGGCCTGAGCGTGAAGGACGTCAACGTCGTCAACCTCGAGCCGCAGGCCGCCGCCAACGCGATGATCGCCGGTACCTCCGGCATCGACGCGGCCATGACCTACGAGCCCTACCTGGGCGCGGTGCGCGAGAAGCCCGAGGCCGGCAAGATCATCGCCACCACGCTGGACTACCCGATGATCATGGACACCTTCGGCTGCACGCCGAAGTTCCTGGCCGAAAACCCCAAGGCCGCCAAGGCGCTGGCCGATGGATATTTCGACGCGGTCGACATGATCAAGAAGGATCCGAAGAAGAGCTTCGAGATCATGGGCGCCGACGTCAAGCAGACCGGCGAGAAATTCGAGGCCAGCCAGAAATACCTGCGCTGGCAGGATCGCGCGGCGAACCAGAAGTTCTTTGCCGGCGAACACGCCGAGTTCAGCAAGGAAGCCGCCGGCTTGCTGCTCGAGGCCGGCATCATCCGGGCCATTCCCGACCTGAGCAAGCTGGCCGACACGCGCTTCATCCAGTAAGCCGTCCGGCATGCGACCCTTGCAGCCGACCTCCCCCCGCGCCCGCGTGGCGCTGGGGGCGGCGTTCTTCGTCCTGTTCTTCGCCCTGTGGGCGGCCGTGACCTTCGGCGGTGTCGTGCCCAAGGTGTTCCTGGCCGACCCGCTGACCATGGTGCGTTCCGGTTACGACCTGATGGTGAACCAGAACTTCGCCTACGACATCGGCATGACCGTATGGCGGGTGCTTGGCGGGTTCGCCATCGCCGCCTTGCTGGCCGTGCCGCTGGGCGTGATGATGGGTGCCTACAAGCCGGTGGAGGCGTTCTTCGAGCCCTTCGTCAGTTTTGCGCGCTACCTGCCGGCGTCGGCCTTCATCCCGCTGCTGATCCTGTGGGCCGGCATCGGCGAGGCGCAGAAACTCAGCGTCATCTTCATCGGCAGCTTCTTCCAGCTGGTGCTGATGTTCGCGGTGGCGGTGGGCAACACCCGGCGCGACCTGGTCGAGGCGGCCTACACGCTGGGCGCGCTCGACCGCGGCATCGTGACCCGCGTGTTGCTGCCCAGCGCCGCGCCCGAGATCGCCGAGACGCTGCGCATGGTGCTGGGCTGGGCCTGGACCTACGTCATCGTCGCCGAACTCATCGGTGCCTCCAGCGGCATCGGCCACATGATCACCGACAGCCAGGCCTTGCTGGCGACCGACCAGATCATCTTCGGCATCATCGTGATCGGCGTCATCGGCCTGGTCACGGACCTTGCATTCAAGGCGTTGAACCGCAAGCTCTTTCCGTGGGCCCGGCTATGAGCCGCCGGGCCGCTCCCAAGGCGAATAGCCCCGGAGTGCGCAGCACGAAGGGGATTCTGATGAGCCGCCGGGCCGTCCCCAAGTCGAATGGCCCCGGAGTGCGCAGCACGGCGGGGATCTTCCTGATTACCGGCGCCCCTTTCGCATGAGTATTCTTTCCATCTCCCAGGTCTCCAAGACCTTTCCCGGTGCCGGCGGCGGCACGACCGCGTTGCAGGCCACCGACCTGCAGGTGGCCGAGAACGACTTCATCACCATCCTGGGGCCCTCGGGTTGCGGCAAGAGCACGCTGCTGCGCATGGTGGCCGGGCTCGATGCACCCACCACCGGCCAGATCATGCTCGATGGCAAGCCGGTGACCGGCCCCGGCGCGGACCGCGGCATGGTGTTCCAGAGCTACACCTTGTTCCCCTGGCTCAGCGTGCTGCAGAACGTGTGTTTCGGCCTGCGCGAAAAAGGCATGGCCTTGCAGGAGCAACTGGCCATTGCGCACCAGTACATCGGCAAGGTCGGCCTCAAGGGTTTCGAGAACCATTTCCCGAAACAGCTCTCGGGCGGCATGCAGCAACGCACCGCGCTGGCGCGTGCGCTGGCCAACGACCCGCGCATTCTGCTGATGGACGAGCCCTTTGGTGCACTCGACCACCAGACGCGCGAGCTGATGCAGGAGCTGCTGCTCGGCATCTGGGAGTCGGACCGCAAGACGGTGCTGTTCGTCACCCACGACATCGACGAGGCCGTGTTCATGGGCAGCCGCGTCATGGTCATGAGTGCGCGCCCGGGCCGCATCAAGCTCGACCGGCCGGTGGCGCTGGCCCATCCGCGCCACTACAACGTCAAGACCACGCCGGTGTTCATGGAGCTCAAGGCCGAGCTGACCGAGCAGGTGCGCACCGAGGTGCTGGCGGCGCAGGCGGCCACGGCCTGACGCGCCGGGCGGTGCGCAGGCCTGGCATGGCGTGCCCGGCCGCGGCTGCGGCGGCGGCGTGATCGAGGGGTTGCGGGTTTACCCGGAGGGCTACTAGAAACCCGGCTCTATTCCGGGACGTGGGCGGGGACGGGCCCTGAATATGAAGCAAAATAGAACGACCGTTCGTTTTATTTTGCTCCGATGTCCATATCCCAACTTCCCCGTCGCCGGGCTGCTGCCGCAGTCGCCGGCGAAGGCGCGGCTCCCGCGGCCAAGGAGGCGCGTGCATCGCTCAAGGGCCAGCAGACCAAGGCCGCCATCGTCGATGCCGCCTTGCGCCTGGCCAGCCGGCTCGGCCTGGAGGGCCTGAGCATCGGCGCCGTGGCCGAGATCATGCAGATGAGCAAGTCCGGCGTGTTCGCGCATTTCGGCGCGCGCGAGGAGTTGCAGATCTCGGTGGTGCGCGAGCATTTCCACCGCTTCGAGCAGGAAGTCTTCATGCCGGTGCTGGCGCTGCCGCGCGGGCTGCCGCGCGTCGAGGCCTTGTTCGCGAACTGGATGAAACGCGTGGCGTTCGAGATCGAGTCCGGCTGCATCTTCATCAGCGGCGCGGTCGCGTTCGACGACCAGCCCGGCCCGGTGCGCGATGCGCTGGCCGAGTCGGTCAATACCTGGCTGGACGCCTACCGCCGTGCCGTGTCGCTGGCACGGGACGAAGGCCACCTGCGCGCGGACGTCGACATCGACCAGATGGTCTACGAGATCCACGGCCTGATCCTGGCGCTGCACTACGAGGCGCGTTTCCTGAAGAAGCCGGGCTCGATCGCGCGCGCCCACGCCGGTTTTGCCCATGTGTTGTCCACCTACGGCACGGCGCCGGCCGCGGCCGCGGCCGCCGGCGCGCCCGCGCGGGTTGGCTGAGCGCCGCCCGGCTGTGCACCCCCATCCGATTGTTTGTTTTTCCAGGAGTTGAACCCATGCCCACCTATACCCCTCCCTTGCGCGACATGCAGTTCGTCATGCACGAAGTGCTCAAGGTCTGCGACGACTACCAGGCCATGCCGCGCCATGCCGAGATCGACGCCGAGACCATCGACGCGGTGCTCGAGCAGGCCGGCAAGTTCGCCGCCGAGGTCGCGCTGCCGCTCAACGTCAGCGGCGACGCCGAGGGTTGCACGCTCGATCCCAAGACCCATGCGGTGACCGCGCCCAAGGGTTTCAAGCAGGCATATGCGCAGTTCGTCGCCGGCGGCTGGCCGGGCCTGAGCTGCGACACCGAGTTCGGCGGCCAGGGCCTGCCGCTGGTGGTGAACCAGTGCCTGTACGAGATGCTGAACTCGACCAACCAGGCCTGGACCATGTACCCGGGCCTGACGCACGGCGCCTACGCCGCGCTGCATTCCTACGGCACCGACGCGCAGAAGAAGACCTACCTGCACAAGATGACCAGCGGCGAGTGGACCGGCACCATGTGCCTGACCGAGCCCCATTGCGGCACCGACCTGGGCCTGATGCGCACCAAGGCCGAGCCGCAGGCCGACGGCACCTATCGCATCACCGGCAACAAGATCTTCATCAGCGCCGGCGAACACGACCTGGCCGACAACATCGTGCACCTGGTGCTGGCGCGCATCACCGATGCGCCCGCCGGCATCAAGGGCGTGAGCCTGTTCATCGTGCCCAAGTTCCATGTCAACCCGGACGGCACGCTGGGCGACCGCAACGGCATCTACTGCGGCGGCCTGGAGCACAAGATGGGCATCCACGGCAACGCGACCTGCCAGATGGTGCTCGAAGGCGCGGTCGGCACGCTGGTCGGCGAGCCGAACAAGGGCATGGCCGCGATGTTCGTGATGATGAACGCGGCGCGCCTGGGCGTGGGCAACCAGTCGCTGGGGCTGACCGAGGTGGCCTACCAGAACGCGCTGGCCTATGCCAAGGACCGCATCCAGATGCGTTCCTTGTCGGGGCCCAAGGCCAAGGACAAGCCGGCCGATCCGATCATCGTGCACCCGGACGTGCGCAAGATGCTGCTCACCGCCCGCGCCTACGCCGAAGGTGGCCGCGCACTGGCGATCTTCTGTTCGGTGCTGCTCGAGAAGGAACACTTCCACCCGGACGAGAAGGTGCGCAAGGACAGCGGCGAGATGCTCTCCTTGCTCACGCCGGTGGTCAAGGCCTTCCTGACCGACAACGGCTGGCGCGCCACGTCCGACTGCCTGCAGGTGTTCGGCGGCCACGGCTACATCAAGGAATGGGGCATGGAGCAGTTCGTGCGCGATGCCCGCATCAACATGATCTACGAGGGCACGAACACGATCCAGAGCCTGGACCTGCTGGGCCGCAAGATCCTGGGCAACAACGGCGCCACGCTCAAGAAGTTCGGCAAGCTGATCGCGAAACTGGTCGAGGAAGAAGGCGTCAACGAGAAGATGGCCGAGTTCATCAACCCGCTGGCCTACCTGGGCGACAAGATGACCAAGCTCACGACCGAGATCGGCTTCAAGGGTTTCCAGAATGCCGACGAGGTGGGGGCGGCCGCAGTCGACTACCTGCGCGTGGCCGGCCACCTGGTGTTCGGTTATTTCTGGGCCCGCATGGCGCAGGTCGCGCTGCGCGAGATCGCCGCGGGCAACACCGACCCGTTCTACCAGGCCAAGCTGCAGACCGCGCGTTTCTATTTCGCCAAGCTGTTCCCCGAAACCGCGTCGCTGATGCTGACCGTGCGTTCGGGGGCCAAGGCCTTGATGGACACCGAAGCGGTGTTTGCCTAGTATTGCCGCTCGGAAACCATTCGTCCCACTTCACCATACGATCGAGGAGACATCCATGTTCAAGAATATCGTCGCGGCATGCGTCCTGTTGGGCGCCAGCGGCCTGGTTGCAGCCCAGATGACGCCGGTCGGCAGCTGGCACACCATCGACGACGAGACCAAGGAGATCAAGTCCGAGGTCCAGATCGTCGACAACGGCGGCGTGCTCAGCGGCAAGGTGACCAAGCTGCTGCGCAAGGGCGCCAAGCAGGACGCGATCTGCGACAAATGTTCCGATGACCGCAAGGACAAGCCCGTGCTCGGGCTGGAGATCATCCGCGGCGCCAAGAAGGCCGAAGGCAAGGACGTGTGGGAAGACGGCAAGATCCTCGACCCGGAGAAAGGCTCGACCTACAGCCTGCGCCTGACCCCGATCGAAGGCGGCAAGAAGCTCGAGGTGCGCGGATCGCTGTTCGGCATCGGCCGCACCCAGACCTGGGTTCGCGCCCAGTAACTCCGTTCGCCCCTTTCCGGCCGGGCAGCGCCCGGCCCCCTGCACGCCCCGGCGTGCCAACCGAGAGTTCATTCATCCATGTCCCGATTCCAAGTCAAACAAGTCGCCGTGCTCGGTGCCGGCGTGATGGGCGCGCAGATCGCTGCGCACCTGGTCAACGTGCGGGTGCCGGTCATCCTGTTCGATCTGCCGGCCAAGGAAGGGCCGAAGAACGGCATCGTGTCCAAGGCCGTCGAGGGCCTCAAAAAACTCAAGCCGGCGCCGCTGGGCCTGGCCCAGGAGGCCGCGCTGATCCGCCAGGCCAACTACGAGGAGCACATGGAGCTGCTGCAGGAGTGCGACCTGGTGATCGAGGCGATCGCCGAACGCATGGACTGGAAACTCGACCTGTACCGCAAGATCGCGCCGCACCTGGCTCCGAGCGCCATCGTCGCCTCCAACACCTCGGGCCTGTCGATCACCAAGCTCAGCGAAGCACTGCCCGAAGCCATCAAGCCGCGTTTCTGCGGCATCCATTTCTTCAACCCGCCGCGCTACATGGCGCTGGTCGAACTCATCAACACGCCGACCACCGAGCCGCAGGTGCTCGACAACCTGGAGGCCTTCGTCACGAGCAGCCTGGGCAAGGGCGTGGTGCGCGCGCACGACACGCCCAACTTCATCGCCAATCGCATCGGCATCGCCGGCATGCTGGCGACGATGCACCAGGCCCGCGCCTTCGGGCTGAGTTATGACGTCGTCGACGACCTGACCGGCAAGAAACTCGGCCGCGCCAGCTCGGGCACCTTCCGCACCGCCGATGTCGTGGGCCTGGACACGATGGCGCACGTGATCAAGACGCTGCAGGACAACCTGAGTGCCGACACCGATCCGTTCTACGACAGCTTCGCCACGCCGCCGGTGCTCGCCAAGCTGCTGGAGATGGGGCATCTGGGCCAGAAGTCCGGCGCCGGTTTCTACAAGAAGGTCGGGCGCGACATCCTGCGCTACGACGAATCGGCGGCCGAGGGCAAGGGCGACTACGTGCCCGCCGGCGCCAAGGCCGACGAGGTCGTCTCCCGCATGCTCAAGAAGCCGGCCGGCGAACGCCTCAAATTGCTGCGCGAGGCCGAAGGCGCCGAGCCGCGTTTCCTGTGGGCGATCCTGCGTGACCAGTTCCACTATGCGGCCGTGCATCTGCACACCGTGGCGGAGACCGCGCGCGACATCGACCTGGCGATGCGCTGGGGCTTCGGGCTCAAGCAGGGTCCGTTCGAGTTGTGGCAGGAGGCCGGCTGGCTGGAGGTGGCCACGATGATCCAGCAGGACATCGACGCCGGCATGGCGCTGGGCAAGGCGCCGCTGCCCGCATGGGTGTTCAAGGGCCCGGTGGCGGAGGCCGGCGGCGTGCACACGCCCAAGGGTTCGTGGAGCGCGTCGGCGGGCAGGTTCGTGCCGCGCCACGAACTGACGGTCTACCAGCGCCAGCATTTCCGCGAGGACGTGCGCGGCGCCAACGCGCCGAGCGCGGCAACCGCGGGCACCACCGTCTACGAGGATGACGCGATCCGGCTGTGGACGCTGGAGGCGCCGGTGTTGATCGCCAGCATCAAGACCAAGATGCATGCCATCAGCCCGGACGTGGCCGAGGGCCTGGTGCGCGCGGTCGACCTGGCCGAGGCCTCGTACGAGGGCCTGGTGATCTGGTCCAACGACGAGATGTTCTCGGTCGGCGCCGACCTGCAGGCGATGCTGCCGGCCTTCATGGTCGCCGGCGTGTCCGCGATCGACGGCGCCGAACACGAGCTGCAGAAGGCGATGCTGCGGCTGCGGTATGCCAGCGTGCCGACGGTGTCGGCGATCCGCGGCATGGCGCTGGGCGGCGGCTGCGAGATGGCCGTCTACAGCGCGAAACGCGTCGCCGCGATGGAGAGCTACATCGGCCTGGTCGAGGTCGGTGTCGGCCTGGTGCCCGGCGCCGGCGGTCTGACCTATATCGCCCGCCGCGCAGCCGAAAACGCCGCGGCCTCGACCAACAAGGACCTGCTGCCGTTCCTGACCGATGCGTTCACCGCCGCGGCCATGGCCAAGGTCGGCACCAGCGCGCTGGAGTCGCGCCAGCTCGGCTACCTGCTGGAGAGCGACCTGATCGTGCCGCACAAGGACGAACTGCTGTTCGTGGCCACGGCGCAGGCGCGTGCGATGTTCCAGTCCGGCTACCGGCCGCCGCTGCGCCGGACCTTCCCGGTGGCCGGGCGCAACGGCATCGCGACCATCAAGGGTTCGCTGGTCAACATGCGCGACGGCGGCTTCATCAGCGAGCACGACTTCCACATCGCCAGCCAGATCGCCCATGTGGTGTGCGGCGGCGACGTCGAGACCGGCACGCTGGTGACCGAGGAATACCTGATGACACTCGAGCGCGAGGTCTTCTGTGCACTCGTCACCAACGCCAAGACCCAGGAGCGCATCATGGGCATGATGTCCACCGGCAAGCCGGTGCGTAATTAGGATGAAGGACGCCCCCCGTCTGTCCGG
>JACKLK010000011.1 GCA_024236015.1 Rhodoferax sp. | reverse complement strand
GCCTTCGAATTTGAAACCCAGCCCTTCGAACCGGACCGGGCCGGACGTCTGCTGCAACACGACGACCAGGAAGGCTGAGAAGATGGCGGCCACCGGAAGACCGACGATGGCCGCAAAGTGGTCCTGAACGATCTGCAACTGCACGTCGTATGGAATTCGCGTCAGGAAGCCCGCGAGGATGGCGGTTGCGGCAAACGGCACCACCAGGACGAGCACCCAGGTAATGACGGTTTTGGGATCGGCAGACATGGAATGGACGGGCTCGGCAATTGCCCGCGGCCAGTCTATGCCAATCGCATGGCCACCGCAAATCCGGCCGCGCGACGCCACGGTGGCGGGACGACCGCGCCACGGGTCCGGCAGGTCTTGCCAAGCGCCCCCGGTTTTTGCTAGATTTTCGCGACGCCTGTGGAGGAATGTCGCGCATGGATGTATTCGCAAGGATCCGCGACCAGGTCGACGCCGTCGGCCTGCCGATGGTCGCTGTCTCGCTCACCGCAGTGCCGCGTGCCAACACGCCGGTGTTGCTGGTGTTGCATTGGCATGGTTTTGCCCGCGAGGCACCTTCGCCTGCGCCGGCGTCGGCGTCCGTGGCACCGCACCGGCCGGCGGCCAGGCCGGTGCCGGGTTCGGCGCTGCAGGTCAACGAATCCTGGCGCGAGATGGCCAACCTGGACCACGCCATGCTCGACGCGGCCTGGCAGTTCGGCGCCTGGGATCTGGTGCGCGAGGAGCACCGCGGCTGCAACACCGTCGGCAGCTCCGAGCGCGAGGCACATGCCTGCCGGCAGGCGTTCGCCGACGACCCCTTCGACCCCGGCAGCGAAGACCACCTGGTGGCCGAGGCGCCCGACCGCATGGACCTGATGCACCTCGCGGCCCGTGTCGGTTATGTGCGCTGGCAGTTCCGGCCGGTCAAGAACGGCTTGTGGCGCGACGTCGGCGGCGACGACAGCCTGCACGAGGACGGCGGCCGCGCGCCGCCCTGCCCGGTTCCCGCCGAGCCCCGGGTCGGCACGCGGGTGTCGCGCACCCGGTACCGGCTCGGTCGCAGCCAGCGCCTGGTGTTGCCGTGATCCGGCGCACCCGCGCCTGAGGGTCGCGCCGGCGGCACAGGCCGCAAAAAAAACTCTTGAAAAAGCCGCACGGCGCCACTACATCGATTCCCGTCGACCCCTGGCGGGTCGGCACACGGTGTTGCCGGGCGGCGCCCGGCGGCAACGGCATTCGACTTTCATCTGATCTTGAACAGGAGATTTCGTCATGGAAATTCGTCCCCTTTACGACCGGATCATCGTCAAGCGGATCGACCAGCAACGGCAGACCGCCGCAGGCATCGTGATCCCGGATTCCGTCAACGAGAAGCCCGAGCAGGGCGAGGTGATCGCCGTGGGCAACGGCCGATTGCTGCAGGACGGCAGCATCCGCCCGCTGCAGGTCCAGCCGGGCGAACGGGTGTTGTTCGGCAAATACACCGGCCAGACCGTCAAGGTCGACGGCGAGGAACTGCTGGTGCTGCGCGAGGAAGAGGTGCTGGGCATCCTCGAGGACAAACCCGCCGGCCAGCTGCGCAAGGCCGCCTGAGGCCGGCGCGTCCCGTCACACCCATAGTCGTTCATTCATTGTTCGCAAGGAGAAACTGAAATGGCAGCCAAGGAAGTCCAGTTTCATGCCGGTGCGCGCAGCCGCATCGTGCATGGTGTCAACGTCCTCGCCGACGCGGTCAAGGTCACGCTCGGCCCCAAGGGGCGCAACGTCGTGATCGAGAAGAGCTTCGGCGCCCCGGTCATCACCAAGGACGGCGTGACCGTGGCCAAGGAGATCGAACTCAAGGACAAGTTCGAGAACATGGGCGCGCAGATGCTCAAGCAGGTGGCCTCCAAGACCGCCGACGTGGCCGGCGACGGCACCACCACCGCCACCGTGCTGGCCCAGTCCATCGTGCGCGAGGGCATGAAGGTCGTGGCCGCTGGCATGAACCCGATGGACATCAAGCGCGGCATCGACAAGGCCTGCGAGGCCATGGTCGAGGAGTTGAAGAAACTGTCCAAGCCCTGTTCGACCAACAAGGAGATCGCCCAGGTGGCGGCCCTGTCGGCCAACTCCGACACCGCCATCGGCGACATCATCGCCAAGGCCATGGCCAAGGTCGGCAAGGAAGGCGTGATCACGGTCGAGGACGGCAAGTCGCTCGACAACGAACTCGACGTGGTCGAGGGCATGGAGTTCGACCGCGGCTACATCAGCCCGTATTTCGTCAACAACCCCGAGAAGCAGAGCTGCGTGCTCGACGATCCGCTGGTGTTGCTGCATGACAAGAAGATCTCCAACATCCGCGACCTGCTGCCGGTGCTCGAGGAAGTGGCCAAGGCCGGCAAGCCGCTGCTGATCGTGGCCGAGGACATCGAGGGCGAGGCGCTGGCCACGCTGGTGGTCAACAGCATGCGCGGCGTGCTCAAGGTCGCCGCCGTCAAGGCGCCGGGCTTCGGCGACCGGCGCAAGGCCATGCTCGAGGACATCGCGATCCTGACCGGCGGCACCGTCATCGCCGAGGAGACCGGCAAGCAGCTGGACAAGACCACGCTGGCCGAACTCGGCAGCGCCAAGCGGGTCGAGATCCACAAGGAGAGCACGACCATCATCGACGGCGGCGGCGAGCAGGAGAAGATCCAGGCCCGCGTCAAGACGCTGCAGACCGAGATCGAGAACACCACCTCCGACTACGACCGCGAGAAGCTGCAGGAGCGGGTCGCCAAGCTGGCCGGCGGCGTGGCCGTGATCAAGGTCGGTGCCGCAACCGAGGTCGAGATGAAGGAGAAGAAGGACCGCGTCGACGACGCCTTGCACGCCACCCGCGCTGCGGTCGAGGAAGGCATCGTGCCCGGCGGCGGTGTTGCGTTCCTGCGCGCCCGCGCCGCGCTCGGCAAGCTGGCCACCGGCAACGCCGACCAGGACGCCGGCGTGAAGATCGTGCTGCGCGCGCTCGAGGAGCCGCTGCGCACCATCTGCGCCAACGCCGGTGACGAACCGTCGGTGGTCGTCGACAAGGTCGTCGCCGGCAAGGGTTCCTGGGGCTACAACGCCGCCAGCGGCGAATACGGCGACCTGATCGAGATGGGCGTGGTCGACCCGACCAAGGTCGCGCGCGCCGCGCTGCAACACGCGGTGTCGGTGGCCGGCCTGATCCTGACCACCGACGCCACGGTGGCCGAGGCGCCCAAGGACGAGAAGAAGTCTGCCGCGCCGGCAGCACCCGAGATGGAATATTGATCGTTCCATCCGCGAGCGCGCCCGCGGTGGGCGCGTTCGCGCCACGGCGGTGGTGCCCGCGCATCCCGCCGCAGCGCGAGCCCCCGGTTCCATGGCCGGGGGCTTTTCTGTTTGTGGTTCAGTCGAGCGCGCCGCGGCGTTGCCGTGCCACCAGCACCGCGCGCACCGCCTCCACGAAGTCGCCACGCCGCAGGCTCCTGCGCAACAACGGCGACAGCTCCAGCTGCACGCCGCACGCGCGCGCACCCCGGTTGCAGATGTTGCGCGGATGCCGTCCGGGAAAACGGTGGCCGTCGGTCTGCACGGCAAATCCGGCGTCGCGGATCGCATCGGCAAGGTCGGCCAGCAGTTCCGTGTCCAGCCCGCCGAGCAAGGCCCGTTCGCCGTCGACCCGGCAGCCGTGCACCGTCACGACGTACGGGTGGCGCGACAGCGGGTCGATGCAGGCGGGGTCGTCGAAGTGGTGGCTGGTGATGTGCAGGTTGGCCTGCGCACGCGACAGCAGCGAGCGGAACGTGTACAGGCTGAACTCGGCGCCGGCGATGTCGGCCGCGATCTGGTCGGTATGCGGCTCGATGCGCCCGCCGTGCGGCGCAAGGATGGCCACGCGCGAGCGGGCCTGGAAGCGCCAGCGGCGGATATAGTCGCGCCCTTCATGGCGGGCCGCGGCCAGCGCGGCGAAGCTGGGATATTCCGGATGCGCGACGTCCATGCCACGATGATCGCCAGGGCCGCGGATGGCGTCAATGCGCAGCGCAGCTGCATCGCCGTTTTCGCATGCCGGCATGCGGCCAGCGCATCTTCCTGTGCGTTGTCGGTGTGAGCCATGCTAGGCTTGTCGCTGCGACGCCGCACTGCCGCGGCGGCGCGACCTGCCGCGGGCCTGCGCGCTCGCGGACCACCAACCAGCACAAGGGAATCGCGACCATGATGAACAACAGCTTCGGCGGTCTTTTTGGCGTGCTGATCCTTGTCGGCGACATCTGGGCGGTGATCAACATCTTCCAGAGCACGGTCTCGAACGAGAAGAAGCTCATCTGGATCGTCGCCGTGGTGCTGCTGCCGCTGCTCGGCCTCGCGTTGTGGTTCTTCCTGGGACCACGCGCGGGCAAGTCGGGCTGAGGCGGCCGGCGCGACGATCAAGCCGCCCCGCGGCGCCGGCCCGCTCATGGCGGGCCCGTGCTCACCACGGCAGTTCGGTGCCGTCGTAGTTGAAGAAGCGCCCGTTGTGCGCTGGCCCCGCGGTGTCGAGCAACTGCTGCTGCCCGGCCACCGAGGTCTCGACGTCGATGTTCGCGCCCTGCCCGCCCATGCGCGTCCTGACCCAGCCCGGATGCAGGGCCACGACCGTCACGCCGCGCGGTGCGAGGTCGTTCGCCAGATTGCGGGCGATCATGTTGACGGCGACCTTGGACAGGCGGTATTCGTAGCTGCCGCCCGTCGTGTTGCCGCCGATCGACCCCATGCGGCTGGACTGCAGCGCCACCAGCTTGCGTTCGGACAGCGTGATGTTGTAGACCAGCGCCTCGACCAGTTTCAGCGGCGCCAGTGCGTTGGTGCGGATCAGGTCGAGCACGCCGTCGACATGGATATTGCCCAGGGCCTGGCCCGATTCGCCGGTGGCCCCGGCATTGGCCAGCAACAGGTCGACCGGGGTGTCGCCCAGCGCCGCCTTGAGTTGCGCCGGCGCCTCCGGATCGGCCGCGTCGTAATGCAGCACGGTGAAGCGGCCGGGGTGGGCATGGGCCAGCCGATGCAGTTCATCGTCGGCGTCGATGCGGCGGGCCGTGGCGAACACCGCCACGCCGCGCTCGGCGAAACGCCGCGCGTGTCCGAGGCCGATGCCCCGGTTGGCTCCAGTGATCAGGACCGTTTTCACGACTGCGCGATGTGGCGGTATGCGCCACCTCCTGCGGCCATTGTCGGCACATGCGGCCGGCAAGGCAACCGCGCCCACCCGGATCGGCGACACGCGCCGGCATGCAAGGCGCCGTCGGCGGTGGTGTCAGCGGCGTGCTGCATTCACGCGGACGCGGCGACGAACACCAGCGCCACGCCATTGTTGCAATACCGCTTGCCGGTCGGCGGCGGACCGTCGCCGAACACATGGCCCTGGTGCCCCTCGCAACGCGCGCAGTGGTATTCGGTGCGCGGGAACAGCAGCTTGTAGTCGGTCCGCGTGCCCACCGCGCCGGGCAATGACTGGAAGAAGCTGGGCCAGCCGGTGCCGCTGTCGTATTTGGCGTCGGACGAGAACAGCGGCAGGTCGCATCCTGCGCAATGGAAGATGCCGGCGCGTTTCTCGCGGTCCAGCGGGCTCGAGCCGGGCGGCTCCGTGCCTTCCTGGCGCAACACGCGGTACTGCGCCGGTGTCAGGCGCTGCTTCCACTGGGCATCGCTGAGCCGCAGCGGTTCGATGGCGCCCGCAGGCGGTGCGGCTGGCGCGCCGGTTGCGGCACTCGTGGTCCGCACCAGCCCGATGCTGGTCAGCAGGGTCAAAAGGGTACGTCGATGCATGGCATGCCTTTCGGTTCGCATCCTGCCGGGTTGCAGGACACATGGCATGTAGGTCGCAGGCCGCGGGCCGGATCTTTCATCGCGATGCCGACGCCGGCGGCACACCGCAGGCCATCAGTCCTCCGGGTCGATCAGGCGGTCATGCTCCGGATCGTCGGAAATGTCGGGTGGCACCAGTCCATCGTGCCGGTCGTCCGCGGTCAGTTCGAGATCCGCTTCGTCCTCGGGCTCGGGCGTGGGTACGTCGTGGGGGTGGTACTGGGTGTGCGGCACGGCAACCTCCTTCCTGTGAACCCGTATGGTCCACCGATTCGGGGTGCACGTCAAACGCCGCGCCGGTACTGGCCTGGCGGGCGTCAAGCCGTCATCCGGGCGCTTGACCCAGGATGCGAAAAGAGCCGCTCACGGGTGCGTCACACGCTCACTTTTCGCCGCACACGTGTTTCCACATCTCCTCGTCGGCGGTGCCGGCAACGATCGCACGTTCCGGCGCCGCAGCGCTCTCGCTGGCCACGATGGAGCCGGTGCCCATGTTGCCGGCCAGCGCGACCAGGCTCAGGTGCCGGCCACTGCGCGTGGCGCAGTTGAACTCGTCCTGCATCTTCACCGACATGAACCGCTGGGTTTCCGAGATCGCCTGCGCCTGCTGGTAATCGGTCAGCGTCACGACCTGCATCAGCGAACCCATGCGGCGCAAGGTGGCCGGGTCGATGTAGTGGCTGACCTTGCCCTCGGACGCCTCGGCCACCTTGATCCAGTCGGCCATGGCGGCACTGCCGGACAAGGCCAGCGCGAGAAACAACGACACACGCAACATACGGGACTCCCGGTGGACGAACAGTGGATTATCCGCCGCGGCGCCCGTGCCGGCGCCGCAGGCGCCAGTGCCCGTCAGCCCGCCAGGAACAGGACCACCCAGGCCGCGCACAGCGCCAGTGCGATGCGAAACGACAGCAAGGACACCCAGTTGCGCCAGGCCTGGACCATGGCACTCAGGCCCAGCAGCACGGTGGCCACCAGCAACGCCGGCAGTCCGACGAACAGCGCCACCATGGTTTCGCCGCCACCGGCGCCCACCTGTGCGAATCCGAACACCACCAGCCACATCTGCATCTGCAGCCACAACGACAGCACCAACACCGCCAGGCCCGCCATCCATACGACGCGGGCCGATGTGGTCGGTGGATAACTCGGCATCAGCGCGGTTCCCGGCCTTGGCGATGGCGCGTCGTCGTTGCAGCCGTCATGGCGCGTCCCGCGTCGGCGGCGGGGCCACGCCGAGTTCGGCGCACAGCCGCTCCACCGCCTGCCGCAACGCGGCGACCTCCGCCTCGAGCCGCTCGATCCGCGCGTCACGGCCCGGCGCATCCGGCGCCGCCCCAGGTTCGGCGGCTGTCATGTCAACCGGCCCGCACAGCAGGTGCGCCCAGCGCTGCTCGCGCGTGCCGGGCGCGCGCGGCAGCTTGACCACCAGCGGTCCGCCCTTCTCGTCCGAACGCTCCAGCAACTCGTCGAGGAAACCCTCGACCGAGGAGATGTCGGCAAACGGATACCAGCGTTCGGTGTTGAGCCGCAATTCGCCGGCGGTCTGCGGCCCGCGCAACATCAGCATGCCCAGCAGCACCGCCGCCTGCTCGAACACGCCGATGCCGCGCTGGAAGTTGTGCGCATACCGCGCCGTGCGCCCGCCGCTGCTCTCGCGTACCAGCCCGAGCGCGCGCAGTTCGTCCAGCGCCGACGCCAGCGCAGCCTCGTCCAGCGACATGATCGGTTCGCGGCTGGTCTTCTGGTTGCAGCCGGTCAGCAAGGCATTGAGTGACAGCGGATAACTGTCGGGCACCGTGCGGGCCTTCTCCATCAAGGTGCCCAGCACGCGGGCCTGGACCGGCGTCAGCACGGTCTGGCCCGGTACCGCGGGAATCGTCGAGGTGTCGTCCATCGTCTCCGGATGTTGCATGGCAGCCATGGTGCGGCCGCGCCTCGAATCATTGTAGGACGCGCCACGCGGGGCCCCCGGCAATACCCCGCACGCTGCGGCGTTGCGGCCATGGCTGGCAGAATGCCCGCCATGGATTCCCTGTCTCAACTCGCGCTCGGCGCGGCCGTCGGCGTGGCGGTGATGGGCCGGCGCACGGCCGTGTGGAAGGCCGCGGCCTGGGGCGCCGTGGCCGGAACACTGCCCGATCTCGACGTGCTCATCGACCATGGCGACCCGATCCGCAACATGGTGCTGCACCGTGCCGAGACCCATGCGCCGTTCTGGCTGACACTGTTCTCGCTGCCGTTCGCCGCGCTGGTGGCCCGGCTCAGCGGCGAGTGGCCGCTGTGGCGACGCTGGTGGCTGGCGATGTGGCTGGTGCTCATCACCCATCCGCTGCTCGACGCGATGACGGTCTACGGCACGCAGCTGGGGCTGCCGTTCACGGACCACCCGTACGGCGTGGCCAGCGTGTTCATCATCGATCCGCTGTACACGGTGCCGCTGCTGATCGGCGGCATCTGGGCCCTGGCCAGCCGCGGTGGCGGCCGGGGCTTGGCGGCCAATGCGATCGGCCTGGCCGTGAGCACGGCGTATCTCGGCTGGACCTACGTCGCGCAGCAGCATGTCGAGGACATCACCCGTGCCTCGCTGGCGCAACAAGGCCTGCAGGCCGAACGCATCCTGGTGTCGCCCACCGCATTCAACTCGGTGTTGTGGCGCGTGCTGGTGGTCGAGGGCGGCCACTACCACGAGGGTTTCTATTCGCTGCTCGACGCCAGCCCCACGGTCACGCTCGACCGCTTCGACCAGGGCGCGTCGCTGGCGCGCGAGTTGCCGCCCATCGACGGCGTGCAGCGCATCATGGCCTTCAGCCACGGCTTCTACAAGCTGCACCAGGATGGTTCCCGCATCCTGATCAGCGACCTGCGCATGGGCCAGGAGCCCGCCTACACCTTCACCTTCGCGGTGGCGCAGCGCAACAGCCCGCCGGTTCCGCTGGCCAGGGTCGAACAGGTGGGGATGCGGCCCGACCTGTCGCGCGCCCTGCCCTGGTTGTGGCATCGCGCGTGGGGCGAGCCGCTGCCGCCGCCACGCTGAGCCGGCCCCGCCACGGCGCCGCAGTTCTGGAGAGGACGCACCAGAATCGTGCCGGGCGCATGGCCCGCAACTTGCGTGCGCGATACTCGTGTGGCGCCTCGATGCGCCGATTGTCGTTTTTGCGTCCAGCCATCCCAACCGAATGCCTTTGTCCACCAGCCACGAATCCCGCAACGCCAACGCCTCGCCGTCTCCCATCCGCCCGGTCGTGTACGCGCAACTGCGCGCCGCCACCCCCGCAGACCAGACCGGCCGGTTGGCGCGCGACCTGGCATGGCAATGGGTGGCCAGCAAGTGGCCGCGCCTGCTGCCTTCGGCCGCGGGCATGGACTCCGACCACTACGCCCGCAGCGCGCCGGGCCAGAAGCTGGTCGCGGCCAGCCAGGCCCATGGCGGCTGGGCCATGACGGTGGCCTACGACGAACGCCACGGTTCGCGCACCTGGGTCACCCATGTCGAGATCGGCCGCGCCGACGGTGCGCCGATGTTGTCCATACAGACGGGCTGCACGGCACAGGTGGACACGCCATTGGTGGTCGCCCCGCCGCGCCTGCTGGGCAGCTGGGTCGAGCGCTTGGAGCTGGTCGACGGCCCGGTGGGTGTCATCAGCGAGCCGCGCACCGTCAGCGATCCGGAGCAGCTGGAGAATTTCCTGGCCCACGTGTCGTCGACCCGGCGGACCTTGCCCATCATCGCGCTGGCCAATCGGCCCGGCACGCGCTTCTTCGGCGTCGACCCGGCCGGCCTGGCGATGGCGGTCCGTGGCCTGGCCCATGTGGCCTGTCTCTCGCCCGAGGTATCGGATGCGGTGGCCGAGCGCCTGGGCCCGCATCTGGGCGTGGTGGCGGGCGCGGCCCGCATCTACGGCGCCGGCGTGCCGATCGCCGCGTCGTCACGCCAGCATCCGCTGGTGCGCAACCACCATGCCGGCGGCAGTTCGCCGGCCAATGCCGGCGCCTTCCGTCGCCAGCTGTGCCAGCGCATCTGCGCACTGAGCGTGCGCCACCTGGTGGACACGCCGGCGGCCGCGCCACAGCGCAGCCGGCACGCGGCCGAAGCCTGACGAAACCCGCCTGCGCGCCTGCCGCGCGCGCCCGGCGTCAGGGCATGTATTGCCCGCCGTTGACCTCGAGCACCTGGCCGGTGACGTAACTCGAGAGCTGGTGCGATGCGAGGTAGATGAAGGCCCCGACACATTCGTCGACCGAACCCAGGCGCGCCATCGGAATGCCCTGGCGCATGGTCTCGAGTTGCTGCGGGGTCGAGAACTTCTCGTGGAACGGCGTCTGGATCACGCCGGGCGACACCGCGTTGACGCGGATGTTGCGGCTCACCAGCTCGCGCGCCAGGCCCTTGGTGGCCACGCTGACGAAACCCTTGGACGAGGCATACATCGACGCGCCCGGCCCGCCGCCATTGCGCGCGGCCACGCTGGTCACGTTGATGATGCTGCCGCCGTTCTTCATGTGACCGACCGCGTGTTTCGTGCACATCATCATCGAGCGCACGTTCAGGTTGATGATGTCGTCGAACGTCGCATCGGTCAGCTCGGTGATCGGCACCCGCTGCACCAGCGCCCCGGCGTTGTTGATCAGCACGTCGATCTGTCCCCAGCGCGCGGCCGCCTCGTTGACCACGCGTTCGCACTGCGCGCTCTCGCGCAGGTCGCCCTGCACGGCAATGGCCTCGCCGCCGGACTTCGCGATGGCGCCCACAACGTCGTCGGCCGCGCTGCGTGAACTGTTGTAGTGCACTGCGACCCTGGCACCGAACGCACCCAGCGCCAATGCACATCCGGCACCGATGCCGGTGGAAGCCCCGGTGATCAGCACCGCCTTGCCCTTCAGATCGTTCATGTCGGGTTTGTCCTTTCGATGACAGGTAGGTTGCCCGGGCCGCCGGCGTCGCACGCCACCCGGCGGCGACACGGCCCGTTGCGGACACAGTCTAACCGCGCCCCCGCGCGGCGCGCAGCCCGCTGCCGGTAGCATCGGGGCCTGGCACGCGCATGCGCCACTGCAGCGCGGCCGACACCACAGGAGATCACGGCATGCGTATCGCCATCGGGGGTTTTCAGCACGAGACCAACACCTTTGCGCCCTCACAGGCCCACTATGAGCATTTCGCCCGCGGTGGCGGCTGGCCGGGCCTGTGCCGCGGCGGCGAGATCCTCGAGACCATGGTCGCGTGCAACCTGCCGATCGCCGGCTTCATCGAGCAGCTCAAGGGCAGCGCGCACCAGCTGGTTCCCACGGCCTGGGCCGCGGCGGAACCGTCGGCCCACGTGACGCGCGATGCCTACGAACGCATCGCCGCGATGATCGTCGACGGCATCCGCGAGGCCCGGCCGGACGCGGTCTACCTCGACCTGCATGGCGCGATGGTCGCCGAGCACCGGGACGACGGCGAAGGCGAACTGCTCGAGCGGGTGCGCGCCGTGGTCGGTCCCGACACGCCCATCTACGCCAGCCTGGACCTGCACGCCAACGTGACCCGCCGCATGCTGGCCTGCGCCGACCTGATGGTGGCCTACCGCACCTATCCGCACATCGACATGGCCGAAACCGGCGCGCGCACCGCCTTCGCGCTGGCGCAGCGGCTCAGCGGCATGGCTCGCCCGCACTGCGCGGCGCGGCGCCTGCCGTTCCTGATCCCGCTGGCCTGCCAGTCGACCGACCTGGAGCCGGCGCGCGCCATCTACCGCGCGGTTGCGGCACTCGAATCCGCGCAGGTACCGAGCGCATCGTTCACGCCCGGCTTCCCGGCGGCCGACTTCCCGGAATGCGGCCCGGTCGTGTTCGCCTACGGCAGCAGCGACGCCGCGGCGCAGCAGGCGGTGCAGACGCTGGAGCGGCTGGTGGCCGGACACGAGGCGGACTTCGACGCACCGGTCTACGACGCCGATGCCGCGGTGCGCAAGGCCCTGGCCGTGGCCGCCCGGTCCACACGGCCGGTGGTGATCGCCGACACCCAGGACAACCCCGGCGCCGGCGGCGAGTCCGACACCACCGGCATGTTGCGCGCGCTGCTGCAACACGGCGCCGGCCATACCGGGCGCGGCGCGGCGCTGGGCTTGATGGCCGATGGCGCCGCGGCGCAGGCCGCCCACCATGCCGGCCCCGGCGCGACGATCACGCTGGCGCTGGGCGGCCGGTCCGGCATCCGGGGCGATGCGCCGCTGCAGGGCAGTTTCCGCGTCGAGCGCCTGTCCGAGGGCACGGTCGTGTGCACCGGCCCGTTCTCGCGCGGCTCGACCATGCACCTCGGTCCGTCCGCCTGCCTGTCGATCGAAGGGGTGCGGGTGGTCGTGGTCAGCACCAAGACCCAGCTGGCCGACCAGGAGTTGTATCGCTTCGTCGGCATCGAGCCGACCGAACAAGGCGTGCTGGTGAACAAGAGTTCGGTGCATTTCCGCGCCGACTTCACGCCCATCGCCCAGGAGATCCTGGTGGCCAAGGCGCCCGGGCCGATGATCCACGATCCGAGCGAGTTCGCCTGGACCCGGCTGCCGCCGGGACTGCGGCTGCGCCCGCAAGGCCCGGCCTTCAGGCCCTGACGGGTTCGGCCGGGGCGTCGGGCTGCTCCAGCCAGTCGGCGGCGAGCGCCTCGAGCGTGCGCACGTCCTGTGGCAATGCCAGTGCCAGGCGCGCACGCTCCAGCGCCGTGCGCGCATGCAGGCTGGCCGCCTGCTGGATCGGCGCATCGTCGAGCCGGGCCAGCGAACGAAAGGCCTTCTGCAGGCGGATCGCCACTTCGATCGAGCCGGCGCCGTCGCGCGCCAGTGAGGTGAACGCATCGTCGAACATGTCCTGCACGGCCAGTGCCGGCACTTCGACGCGATGGTTGATGCCGGCGGCCTCGTCGACGGCGGCCACCGGTTCGGCCCACTGCGCGAACAGCCGCACCAGGGTGCCGATGATGTCGATGGCGGTGCCGGGGTCGTTGACCGCCGGCGACAAGGCGCGCCCGGCGATCTGCGACAACACGACCAGGCCGAAACGCGGATCGTCGTCGAACTGGCGCTGGTTGCCGATCAGGAAGGCCGCGGCCAGCCGCTCGCGATCGACGTCGTCCTTGGCCCCGGGCGGCAACTGCAGGTAGGCCAGCGCCACGCCGGGTGCGGCGAAGGCACCGGGCAAGGCCACGACCTGGACCCGCGCCTGCGATGCCTCGGTGCAGGCCTGCAGCGCGTCCACGTCGACATGCTGCACATATCCGACCCGGCTCGCCAGGATGGCTTCGCCCCGGGCCTGCAGCGGACGCATCGGCACGCCGCCGAGCAAGGGCTTGGCGCTGCGCCGGCGCATCGCCTGCGCCGTGGCACGCTCCACCGCCTCGATGGTGCTTCCCATGCGGCCGAGCCGCGCGATGCGGTCGACCCAGCGCACGAAGGTCAGGATGACCACCGCGAACACGAACAGCGTCAGCGCGAACAGCGTGAACATGCCGGCGCGTTCGAAGAAACCGTTCTGCGACGCGGTCAGCGCCACGATGCTGAAGATGAAGGCGCCGATGAAGGTGGACAAGGCGTTCTGCGACACGTCGTCGGCCACGACCAGCGCGAACGCGCGCGGCGTCGCCGCCGTGCTGGCCGAGGCATAGGCCGAGACCATCGAGGCCACGGCGAAGGTGGCGATCACCATCATGCTCGAGGCCTGGATCGTCAGCAGGCTCTCCAGCGAGTCGGCCTGGATCCGCGGCAGGAACTCCGCGGGTGCGAACCGGTCGGCCAGCGTCGCGCAGAACACCGCGCCGATGGAGAGCACGCACATGACCAGCGGCCGTGCCCACAGGCGTTCGCGCAGCCGGCGCAGCGCGAACAGGATGTGGCTCTTCGACCAGTCCGTCAACGCCATGCGCGGCTCCCGCGTGTCCGTGGGCCGGGTATGAATGCGTGCGGCGTCATCGGTCTACTCCTGGGGTGCGGCCGGGTCGAGCAGGTCGACCGATGCGTCGGCGCGCGGATCGTGCGCGATCTGCCGCTGCAGATCGCTGTGGGCACGCGTGTCCACCGCCGCGGGTGCCGCGGGGCGGCGGGCCCGTGGCTCGGATGGCGGCGCAGGTGAGTCGGCCGGCGCGCCGACACGCTCGGTGATCTGCACGCGGTAGATCGGCTCGGGCATGTCCATGCCGGCGTGTTCGAGCGCGAGCTTGACGGTGCGAATGGCCTCGCTCTTGACCATCAGGAAGTCATGGCTGCGCTGGTCGACCCAGGCGTGGAAGCGCAGCTGCACGTTGGAGTCTCCCAGCGCGCTGATATGGGCCCGCGCGGGCGGCTCGTCGAGCACGCCGTCGAGCCCGCGCAGCGTGTCGGTGCCGATGGACTGCGCCAGCACCAGGTCCTCGCCGACGCCCACGCCGACGTCGAACTCGAAGCGCCGGCTCGGATTGCGCGTGTAGTTGAGCATGACGCTGCGAAACACCCGCGCATTGGGCAGGCGCAGGTGATTGCCGTCGGGCGTCATCAGGATGGTCGCGCGCGCGTTCATCGCGATGACGATGCCTTCGTGACCGTCGATGACCAGGTGGTCGCGCGGCGCAAACGGCTGGCGCAGGCTCATCAGGATGCCGGCCAGGTAGTTCTCCAGCGTCTCCTTGAACGCAAAACCCAGGGCCAGGCCCATCACGCCGGCGGTGCCCAGCACGGCACCCACCAGCGCGGTGGCGTCCATGAGCTCGAGCGCCGCGAGCACGCCCAGCCCCACGACGATGGTGCGCACCGTGGTGCGGGCCAGGTCGCGCAGGAAGGCGTTGCTGCGCACCAGGTGCTCGAACATCGCGCGCCGCGACAACCAGCTGCCGAACAACCAGGCCAGCCAGACGATCAGCATGGCCAGCAGCAACAGCGGCAGGCCGGCTGCCAGTCGGTACGCCACCTCGGTCAGGCGTGCGAGCACGGCATCGAGGTGGAATCCGGCGTCTGGCATCGGTGGTGGTGTCGTCGTGTGGGGTTCAGCCCGGCGCGCCGGCCGGCTCGGCGTGGGCCCGACGCAGCCGAACCTCGGTGATGGTATAGGTGACCAGCGCCAGCAACAAGGGCCCGATGTAATACAGGCCGCGGTAGGTGAGCAAGGCGGCCAGGATGGCGCTCTGCGGCATCTGCGAGCCCAGCAGCGCGACGAAGACGGCCTCGAGCACGCCCAGACCGGCCGGCACGTGGGTCAGCGCGCCGGCCACCGCGGCCAGCAAGGTCGCGCCCAGCACCAGCGTGTAGTCGATCTTGCCCCCCAGCAAGGTGTGGATCACCGCGGAGATGACCAGCCAGTTGATCGACGACAACACCAGTTGCACCGTTGCGACCCGACCCGACGGCAACGCGAACGTATGCTCGCGCCACTGCCAGCGACGCCGGCGGGCGAAGCCACAGGCCAGCAGGTAGGCCACGGCGAGCAGCGGCAACACGGCGCCGATCGCCGTCAGTGCCTGGCGCCCGATCTGCCAGTCCGGCGGCAGGTCGATCGGCGCCCATACCAGCGTGGCACCGAGCAGCACCACATAGGCCAGCCAGTTGGTCACGACGCTGAGCCCGTAGACCTGCGCGATCACGCCGGCATCCAGGCCCGAACGCGAATACAGGCGCCAGCGGAATCCGGCGCCGCCGACCAGCGCGCCCAGGTTCAGGTTGAACGCATACGACACCCAGGCCACGGACCAGGTCCGTGCGACCGACAGATCGTGGCCGGTCACGTGGCGCCCGATCAGGTCGTAGGACGCGACCAGCGCATGGCTGGCGACGGCCAGCAGCGCGGCCAGCAACAGGGTCTGCGGCGGATGGGCGCGCGCCGTGCTCCAGACCTCGCTCCATTCGACGGCGCTGCCGAAACGCCACAACAACACGGCCACGGCGACGAAGAACGCCAGCGTCAGGCCGCGGCGCACCCAGGGCCACCAGCGCCGGGGCTGCGACGACGTGCCGCCGCTGTGGTCGTCCCGCGCCATCAGCCATTTCCTCCCGACCCGGCTGCGGCCGACGCTTGCGTGCGGGTCGCATGGTGGATCTTCGGTGCGCGGCGCGGCAGCCAGCTGAACCAGCGCGAATATCCGCTGAGCAGGTGGTAGAGCAGGAAGGCGCGCAAGGGGCGCCAGAACGTCCACGCCGGCATCGGGTCGGGCTCGATGGCCTTGCAGTGCTCCGTGATCAGGTGCTCGAGCCGCTGGTCGAGATGCTGCGCGAAATCGCGGTCGCGGATCACCAGGTTGGCCTCGAGATTGAGCACCAGGCTCAGCGGATCGAGGTTGCTCGAACCGACCGTGGCCCAGCGCCCGTCGACCACGGCCACCTTGCCATGCAGCGGGCGCTCGCAATATTCATAGATCTGCACGCCGGCGCTTTGCAGATGGTCGTACAGCAGGCTGGCGGCCGTCTTGACGATGGGCATGTCGGGTTCGCCCTGCAGGATCAGCGTGACCCGCACGCCGCGGCGCGCGGCGCGGCGCAACTGGCGCAGCAGCAGGTAACCCGGGAAGAAATACGCATTGGCGAGCACCACGCTTTCGCGCGCGCCGCGGATCGCCGCGCGGTAGTGGCGCTCGATGGCATTGCGATGCCGATGGTTGTCGCGCGTGACGAAGATCATCTCGGCGCCGGACGACGGCGCCTCGTCGCCGCCGGCCGCGTCGGCGGCCTCTGCCGGCGCCGGCACCGCGGCGGGCCTGGGCGTCGACGGATCGATCTGGGCGCGCACGAAATGGTGGATATGCGCCACGATCGGGCCCTGCACGCGCACCGCATAGTCCTGCTTGGCCTGCGGGCCGAACTCCCGCACATGGTCATGCGAGAAGTTGATGCCGCCCACGAAGGCCAGCCGGCCGTCGACCACGACGATCTTGCGGTGCATGCGGCGCAACACGTTGAATCGCGTGCCCAGCACGCGCCGCGCCGGGTCGTAGACCCGCAGGCGCACGCCGGCCTGTGCGCAGGCGTCGATGAACTCGGGCGACAGGTCGCACGAGCCATAACCGTCGACCAGCACGTCGACCCGGACCCCGCGCCGCGCCGCCGCGAGCAGGTGGGTGTGCAACTGCTGGCCGATCGCGTCCTCGAACAGGATGAAGGTCTCGAGCACGATCTCCTCGCGCGCGGCCTCGATCGCCTCGAACACCGCGGGGAAATAGGCCTCGCCGTTCTCGAGCAGTTGCACCCGATTGCCGCCGATCCAGCGTGATGTGGGTTTCACAGGTCGATCTCCGCAGCCAGGGGCGCATGGTCCGACAGGTGCGACCAGGGCTTGCGCGGCAGCACCATGGGCGCATGGGCGCCGGCCCCGCGCACGTAGATCCGGTCCAGGCGCAACATCGGCAGCCGTGCGGGAAAGGTCCGCGCAGCCTGCCCGTAGACCATCTGGAACACCTCCTGCAGGCCGGCGCAACGCTCCAGCGGATCGCTGGCCCGGCAGCGCCAGTCGTTGAAGTCGCCCGCCACGATGAGCGGAGCCTGGGGCGGCACGGCCTCGCCCACCATCTCGCACAACATGTCGATCTGCCGGCGGCGATGCGCCTCGGCCAGGCCCAGGTGCACGCAGATCGCGTGCAGCTCGCCGAACCCCGGCACGGCCAGCGTGCAATGCAGCATGCCTCGCCGCTCGGGGCCCTGGATGGACACGTCGCGGTTGCGGTACTGCACGATCGGGTACTTGGACAACAAGGCGTTGCCGTGATGGCCGTGCGGATACACCGCATTGCGGCCGTAGGCGAACTGCGGCCACATCGCGTCGGCCAGGAACTCGTATTGCGGCACCGGCGGCCAGTCGAGCGTGCGCTCGGCGTGCAGTGCATGGTCGCCCTGGACCTCCTGCAGGAACACCAGATCGGCCTGCACCGCCCGTACCGCGCTGCGCAGTTCGGGCAGGATGAAGCGGCGATTGAGGAAACCGAAACCCTTGTGCATGTTGACCGTCAGTACACGGATCGAGGGGCGGCTGTCCAGTGCCGGACCGGTGCGGGAAATGTCGATGTTTGTCACTGTTGGTAGTTTTAACAGTGACGGCTGCAACCGCCTGTAGGAGAACGTCGGCATTCGGTGTCGGCACGGCGCGAAAGCGCGCCGCGCGGACACGGCGGGAGCGCCATCCGGGCAAGCCGGGGTTCAGTCCGCGGCGCGTGTGCCGATAAGACAGACAGAGGCGGCGGCTGCTTGAAACAATGTTACATCTGCCTGTTGCCTGACAAGCCCTGTTGGTGGGATGATTGCCGCTTTCGGCAAGCAACTTGCCAAACCAGTGATCGACGGGAGGATGCGGGCATGCGTTGGGCCAAGACCAGTTTGCGAAACAGCTTTTTCGGATGGATGGCCCATCAGAGCCCGGCGGAGCCCAGCGCGCGCCTGGAAGACATCCGCAAGGCGATGCTGCAACTGCTCGAACAAAGCCCGGACGGCAGGAACAGCGCGGTCGAACGCAAGGTGCTGTTCGCCCATGATCTCGACGAGCTGTGGTACGTGCGCCCCGACCTGATGACGGCCATTGCCGCGGCCCGCGGCGAATCCGTCGCGCGGCAGTGCCTGGCCGACATCACGCGCATGTTCGACGCCGGCACCGGCGGCAAGTTGCGCCGCAGCGGCCGCTCCGGTCCCGGCAAGGACTGACACCACCCCCCGCCGCCGGGCCGCACGCACGGCCGGCATGCCGCCTGCCCCGCACGGGCACGCCAGCGCCCGGATCGACGCCGTCGCGCCACCGACTACCGCCCCTGGCGCCAACTCGGCACAATGGTGCTCGTAACCGAGCATCGAAAGGGCGCATATGGCATCCGGAAAAATCCTGGTCGCACAAGGCGGCGGCCCCACGGCGGTGATCAACCAGTCAATGGTGGGCGTGGCGCTGGAGGCGCGGCGCCACCACAACGTGCAGCGGGTCTACGGCGCGCGCCACGGCGTGCGCGGCATCGTCGACGAGGACTTCGTCGACCTGACCCAGGAGACCAGCCACAACCTCGAACTGGTCGCGGCCACCCCGTCGTCGGCGCTGGGCTCGACGCGCGACAAGCCCGACGCCCGTTATTGCCATGCGATCTTCGAGGTGCTGCGGGCGCACGAGATCGAGCATTTCTTCTACATCGGCGGCAACGACTCGTCCGACACGGTGCGCATCGTCAGCGAGGAGGCACGCAAGGCGAACTACCCGCTGCGCTCCATCCATATCCCCAAGACGATCGACAACGACCTGGTCGGCAACGACCACACGCCGGGTTTTCCGTCGGCCGCGCGATTCGTGGCCCAGGCCTTTGCCGGCGTCAACCTGGACAACGCCGCCCTGCCCGGCGTCTACGTGGGCGTGGTCATGGGCCGGCACGCCGGCTTCCTGACGGCGGCCTCGGCGCTGGGCAAGAAGTTCGAGGACGACGGCCCGCACCTGATCTACCTGCCCGAGCGCACCTTCGACATTCCGCAGTTCCTGGCCGATGTCAAGTCCACCTACGAGCGCTTCGGCCGTTGTGTCGTGGCGGTCTCCGAGGGCGTGCACGACGCCGCGGGAACGCCCATCCTGAGCCTGCTGGCCAAGGAACTCGAACACGACGCGCACGGCAACGTGCAGCTCTCGGGCACCGGCGCACTGGCCGATCTGCTGTGCGAGGAGATCCGCGGCAAGCTGGGCATCAAGCGGGTGCGTGGCGACACCTTCGGCT
The DNA here is from genome assembly GCA_024236015.1 of Rhodoferax sp. GTDB lineage: Bacteria > Pseudomonadota > Gammaproteobacteria > Burkholderiales > Burkholderiaceae_C > CAISIP01. Next base: position 136,852 of record JACKLK010000011.1, on the reverse strand, counting down.
ACCTGCAGCGCTCCTTCATCGGATGTGTGTCCGACGTGGACCAGCGCGAAGCCCGCGAGGTCGGCGAGAAGGCGGTGCAGTTCGCGATGTGGGGCACGCAGGACGGCTCGGTGGCGATCCGGCGCACCGGCTTCTATTCGGTGGACTATGAGCTGCTCGACCTGGCCACGGTTGCGGGCAAGACCCGGGTCATGGAGGACGCCTTCATCGCCGCCAGCGGAACCGACGTGACCGATGCGTTCCGGCTCTACCTGCGGCCCTTGCTGGGCTCAGGCATGCCCGATGCGTTCCGGCTGCGCGCCGCACCCGTGCCACGGCGCAACACGGCCTGAATCCCGACGGCCGATGTTCATCGCCTCCAAGCTGCTGTCATTCGCGATCGAACCCTTGTTCTGGGTCATGGGCCTGCTGGCGGGCGGGCTGCTGGCGTCGTCGTGGCGCCGGCCCCGGCTGGGCCGCACGCTCGGCTGGCTGGCCTTGCTGGCGCTGATCGGCGCCTGCTGGACCTCCGGCCCCGAGGCGCTGGTGCGTGCGCTGGAGTCGCGCCACCCGAAGCCGGCCGGCATCGACATGGAGCAGCAGGTCGGCATCGTCGTGCTCGGTGGCGCACTGTCCCACCCCAGCCTGTGGGAGAGCCACCACGAGGTCGGGCTCAACGAGCAGGCCGAACGCATGACGGCGGCCGTGGCCCTGATGCGCCGGTATCCGCACCTGCGCCTGTTGTTCACCGGCGGCATCGCCACGGTATCGGCCACCGGCGCCAGCGAGGCCGAACGGGCCCGGGTGTTCTTCACGGCGATGGGGGTCGACCCCGCGCGGGTGGTGTACGAGGACCGATCCCGCAACACCTACGAAAACGCCTTGTACAGCGCCGGCTTGCCCGGCGTGGACAAACGCCAGCCCTGGTTGCTGCTGACGTCGGCCTTCCACATGCCGCGCTCGATGGGGGTGTTCGGGCGCGTGGGCTGGAACGTGACGCCGTGGCCGGTCGACTACCGCACCACCGCGCACGACTCCTGGTTCGACTTCTCGCTGCATTACGGGCCCGGCCTGTGGAAACTGGCCCTGCACGAGTGGCTGGGCATCGCGGCCTACCGGCTGGCCGGCTGGATCTGATCGCGGCGACCGCCGGCACCCAGGCTCAGGTGTCGTAGGACGAATCGGCGATCTGCTCGGGCGTCATGCGGGTGGCCAGCACCTTGTCGATGCGCCGTCCGTCGAGATCGACGACCTCGAAGCTCCAGCCCGCGCAATCGATGCGCTCGCCTTCCACCGGCAGTGTTCCCGAGACCGCCATCAACAGGCCGGCCACGGTGTTGTAGCGGCCGCGCTCCTCGTCGGGCAGATCGTCGATGTCGAGCCGCGACTTGAATTCGCCCACCGGCATGGCGCCATCGATCAGCCAGCTGCCATCGTCGCGCGGCGTGGCCCAGGCGTCCACCGGGGTGTAGGGCTGCAGTTCGCCGGTGATCGCCTCGAGCATGTCGTTGGGCGTGATCAGGCCCTGCACGTCGCCGTATTCGTCGACCACCAGCACCATGCGCGCGGTCTTGGTGCGGAACTGCTCGAGCAGTTCCATGCCCGACAGGGTCTCGGGCACGAACACGGGGGCATGCACGTGTTCCTCGATGGTCCCGGTATGCTGCGATCCGAGTTCGATCAGCTTGCCCAGGCTGATCGTGCCCACCACGTTCTCCAGCGATCCGCGGCACACCGGGTACCAGGAGAACGCACGCTTGGCGCCGCCTTCGCGCAGCTGCTCCAGGATCTCGCCGGCCGACTGGCTGGCATCGAGCCACTTGATGTCCGAGCGCGGCAGCATCATCGAGGTCAGCGGCCGGTCGTCGAGCAGGAACACGTTCTGCACCATCTGGCGCTCCTGCTCCTCGATCACGCCGGCATCGACGCCCTCCTCCAGGCTGGCGCTGATCTCCGCCTCGGTCACCGCGCGACTGCCCTCGTTGTCGATGCGCAGCAGCTTGAGCGTGCCGTGCGTGCAGGCCGACAGCAACCAGACGAAGGGCTTGGCCATGCTGGCCACCCAGGTCATCGGCAACGCGATCAGGCGCGAGACCTGCTCGGGATAGAGCTGGCCGATGCGCTTGGGCACCAGCTCGCCGAACACGATGGTGGTGAAGGTGATGACGGTCACGACCAGCGCGGTCGCCGTGAGATCGGCCACGGTGTCGGCAATGCCGAAGCCCTGGAACCACAACGACAGGCCGCCGCTGAAGGCCGCCTCGCCGATGATGCCGTTGAGCACGCCGATCGATGTGATGCCCACCTGCACCGACGACAGGAATCGGGTCGGGTTCTCGAGCAGCGCCAGCGCCGCATGGGCGCCGCGGTCGCCATCGTCGGCCATGCTGGTCAGGCGCGCCTTGCGGCTCGCCGTCAAAGCCAGTTCCGACATGGCAAAAGCGCCGTTGAGCAGGGTCAACAGCGCGATCAGCAATACGTCCATGAATCCGGCATCAAAATGTGCACCATGGCACTTTACCTGATCGGCGATGTACAAGGCTGCGACCGCGCGCTCGAGCGGCTGCTGGCGGCCATCGATTTCTCACCCAGCCGCGACCGGCTGGTGCTGCTGGGCGACCTGGTCAACCGCGGGCCGGACTCGCTGGGTGTGTTGCGCAGGGTCATGGCCCTGGACGGTGCGGCACGCTGCGTGCTGGGCAACCACGACCTGCACCTGCTGGCGATCGCCCACGGCGTACGCCCGCCGCACCGCAAGGACACGGTCGATGCCGTGCTCAGGGCGAGCGACCGTGCGGCGCTGCTGGACTGGCTGCGTGCCCAGCCGCTGGCCCTGCTGGACCGGATCGACGGCCAGGACCTGCTGATGGTGCACGCCGGCGTGTTGCCGTCGTGGACGGCGCAGCAGACCCTGGCACTGGCGCAGGAGGTGGCGCAGATGATGGCCAGCGACGCGTTCGTGCCCTTTCTGCACCAGATGTACGGCGACACGCCGGAGCGCTGGTCGCAGCAGCTGCACGGCGTGCCCCGCTGGCGCGTGATCGTCAATGCGCTGACACGGCTGCGCTTTTGCGACGCCGACGACCGCATGGAATTCGCGACCAAGGACGACGCGGATGCCGCGCCGGCCGGCTTCCTGCCCTGGTTCGACGTGCCGGGTCGGCGCACGGCGACGGCCACGGTGGCGTTCGGGCATTGGTCGACGCTGAGCCAGCTCAAGCGCCGGGACGTGATCGCGTTGGACACGGGGTGTGTATGGGGAGGACGGCTCAGTGCGGCGCGTATCGGCACCGATGCGGACGCGTCCGGGCGGCTGCGCGTGACGCTGGTGCAGGTGCCGTGTTCGCAGGCGCAACGACCGGGCCGCTGAACGCGGCGCGGCAGGTCAGGACGACTGGTCGGAGGTCTCGGGCGACTCGGCCCGCTGCGTTGCGGCCGGCGGATCGGACGCGGCGGGCGCTTCGGATGGCGCCGGCATCTCGGGCTTGAACAAGGCCGCGACACGCCGCCGCGACTTGATGTTGGCCGAGATGCTGCGCGCCGGGCGCGGGCTGGAGGACTCCCAGGACGGGGCCTCCTGGCTTGCCGCCGGCTCCTCGTAGGGCTTGTCGAAGAACGGGTCGCGCGACGCCGGCGGCGGGCGCACCATGTCGCGCCGCGGCCCGCGTTCGCGCCGCTCGGCGTCGGCGCCGCCACGCGAGCGGCCGCCGGCGCGCGGCTCGGCCGGCACCTCGTCGCGGCCACCGTACATGCGCCGGCCATCGTTGATGCGGCCCTGGCGGCGGATGTCCGGGCTGTCCTCGTCGAACTCGATCGGCTCGATCTCCAGCTTGGCCTTGAGCAGCTTTTCCAGGTCGGTCACCAGGCGCGCATCGCTGCGCGTGACGAAGGTCACGGCCAGGCCGGACGCGCCAGCACGGCCGGTACGGCCGATGCGGTGGATGTAGTCTTCGGCGTTGAACGGGATGTCGAAGTTGAACACCGCGGGCACGTCCTTGATGTCGAGTCCGCGCGCCGCGACGTCGGTGCACACCAGCAGGTCGACCTCGCCCTTCTTGAACGCGTCCAGCGCCTTGAGCCGCTCGTCCTGGCTCTTGTCGCCGTGCAGCGCCGTGGTCTTGAGGCCCTCGCGCTCGAGCGAGCGCGCGAGCCGGGCGCATCCGAGCTTGCTGTTGACGAACACGAAGGCCTGCTTGGTCTCGTGCCGGCTCAGCAGCTGGTGCAGCGCGCGGCGCTTGTCGTCGTCGCCGACGCTGTAGAAATGCTGCTCCACGGTCGAGGCCGCCGCGTTCGGGCGCGCGACCTCGATCGTCACCGGGTTCTGCAGGTAGCTGTTGGCCAGGCGCTTGATCTCGGGCGAGAACGTGGCCGAGAACAGCAGCGTCGTGCGTTGCTTGGGCAGGTAGCTCAGGATGCGCTGCAGGTCGGGCAGGAAACCGATGTCGAGCATCCGGTCGGCCTCGTCCAGCACCACGTATTCGACCTGGTTGAGCACCGCGTTCTTGGCCTCGATATGGTCCAGCAGCCGGCCCGGCGTGGCCACCAGGATCTCGACGCCGCGCTTGAGCTCGGCCGTCTGGGGTTTCATGTCCATGCCGCCGAACACGACGGCGCTGCGCAGCTGCGTGTATTTGGCGTAGTCCTTGATCGACTTGGCCACCTGGTCGGCCAGTTCGCGCGTGGGCAGCAGCACCAGCGCGCGCACCGGATGGCGCGCCGGCGAGGTGGACGTGTTCTCGTGGCCCAGCATGCGCTGCAGCAGCGGCAGCGAGAACGCGGCCGTCTTGCCGGTTCCGGTCTGCGCCGCACCCATGACGTCATGGCCCTGCAACACCTTCGGGATGGCCTGCGCCTGGATGGGCGTCATCGACGTGTATCCCATTTCCGCGACGGCACGCGCCAGCGGCGGGGCCAGTTGCAGCTGCGAGAACGCGTCGATGGAATCAGGGGCGGTGGCGGGCGAAAGGCTTGCGGGATCGGTCATCTATACCTGTGGGAGAACGTGCTCCAGCGCCTGTTTTGGGCGGCTGGGCGGGTGGTGCCCCCGGGCGGGGCAAACGCCTATTATCCCCCCATCGGCAAATCCGGTCAGATCGAGGCCGCCGAGAAGGTGTCGCAGGCCTTGACCGAACCGGTGCGCAGGCCCTGGTCGAACCAGCGCTGGCGCTGCGCGCTGGTGCCGTGCGTGAAGCTCTCCGGGACCACGGCGCCGCCGCCCGCACGCTGCAGCGCATCGTCGCCGATGCGCGCCGCGGCATTCATCGCCTCGGCCACGTCGCCGTTCTCCAGCACCTGGCGTGCCTTGTCGGCGTGGTGGGCCCACAGGCCGGCCAGGCAGTCGGCCTGCAGTTCCAGGCGCACGCTCAGCGCGTTGTATTCCGCCTGGCTGACCCGTCCCCGCGCCTGCGCCAGCTTGTCGGTGATGCCCAGCAGGTTCTGCACATGGTGACCCACCTCGTGCGCGACCACGTAGGCCTGGGCGAAGTCGCCTGGCGCACCCAGGCGCTCGCGCAGCGTCTCGTAGAAACCCAGGTCGATATAGACCTTCCGGTCGCCGGGGCAATAGAACGGGCCCATCGCCGACTGGCCGGTGCCGCAGGCCGTCGGCGTGGAGCCGCGGAACAGCACCAGGCGCGGCTCCTGGTACTGCGCCCCGCCCTGCGCGAAGACCAGTTTCCAGACGTCTTCGGTGTCGGCCAGCACGGTGGACACGAAGCGCGCCATGCGGTCGTCGGCCGGCGGACGCGGGGCCGGGGCCTGCTGCTGCGTCGGCGGCGCCGCGCCATCGAGTGCGCCCAGGATGGTCATGGGATCGATGCCCAGCATCCAGCCGCCGAGCAGCGCGATCACGATGGTGCCGATGCCCAGGCCGCGCCCGACGACACGCCGCGGACCGCCGCCGCCCGACATCCTGCGGTCTTCGACGTTGTCCGATTGCCGATTGCCTTCCCACTTCATGTGAATCTCCCTCCAGCGCCGCCAAAAAGCGCGGAAAATATGGCGATGCTACGCAAACAACTGCCCACTGCCCCCAAACAGGGACGACTCGCGCCGGTCTCGAACCGACCCGCCCCGACGGCGACCGTACTGCTCACGGGCTTCAGCCCCTTCGGCGGCGCCACCACCAACGTCAGTTGGCAGGTCGCGCAATCGCTCGGCGGCGAGGTGATCGACGGCCATACCCTGGTCGCCGCGCAACTGCCCACCGAATTCGACACCTCGCTCGAGGCACTGACCGACCTGATCGAAAAACACCATCCGTCGCTGGTCGTGTGCCTGGGACAGGCCGGCGGACGCCGGGCGATCTCGTTCGAGCGTATCGCCATCAACATCGCCGATGCCCGCATACCCGACAACGCCGGCAAGCAGCCGGTGGACAAGCCGGTGGTCAGCGGCGGCCCGCCCGCGTATTTCACCGGCCTGCCGATCAAGGCCATGCTCAAGGCCGTCCAGGAAGCCGGCATCGCCGGCGAGGTGTCGCAGACCGCCGGCACCTATGTCTGCAACCATGTGTTCTACGGCATGATGCACACGCTCGAGCGCCGCCGCGCCATGCAAGGCGTGCGCGGCGGTTTCGTGCACCTGCCGCTGCTGCCCGAGCAGGGCGAACCGAGCATGACGCTGGAGCAGATCCAGCGCGGCCTGCGCGTGGCCATCGCCAGTGCGCTGACGACCCGCCAGGACGTCAAGCTTGGCGCAGGCGCCGAACACTGAGGTCACGCCCGGGCCAGGTCCACGGGCGCCTCAGGCGCGCGGCAGGGTCACGCCGTGTTGCCCCTGGTACTTGCCGCCGCGGTCCTTGTAGCTGGTCTCGCAGGCCTCGTCGCTCTCGAAGAACAACACCTGGGCGCAGCCCTCGCCGGCATAGATCTTCGCGGGCAGCGGCGTGGTGTTGGAGAACTCCAGCGTCACGTAGCCTTCCCACTCCGGCTCGAACGGCGTCACGTTGACGATGATGCCGCAGCGCGCATAGGTGCTCTTGCCCAGGCAGATCGTCAGCACGTTGCGCGGGATGCGGAAATATTCCAGCGTGCGCGCCAGCGCGAAGCTGTTGGGCGGGATGATGCAGACATCGTCGTGGAAGTCGACGAAGCTCTTCTCGTCGAAGTTCTTCGGGTCGACCACGGTGCTGTGGATGTTGGTGAACACCTTGAACTCGGGCGCGCACCGGATGTCGTAGCCGTAGCTGCTGGTGCCGTAGCTGATGATGCGGTGACCCTCGCGCTCGCGGATCTGCCCCGGCTCGAAGGGCTCGATCATGCCGGTCGTTTCCGCCATGCGGCGGATCCATTTGTCGCTCTTGATGGTCATGCTGGGCTTCCGGGAGTCAGTTCGAATGCGGAGCGCCGATTGTAGGAACATGCCGCGGCCACCCCCCGAGGCCCGCCGCACCGCCTGCGCAGGCACCGCTACGACGCGGCACCGGCGGCGATCACGGTGCGCTCGACCAGGCGGTCGTCGCCGAGCACGATCATCGCGAACAGCAGTTCGTCCAGGTCGCGCGCGCTGGCCGTGCGCCGCTCCAGCAAGGCGGTGCACCGGGGCTGCAGCACGACGAAATCGGCCTCGCAGCCCGGCTGCAGGTTGCCCACCACGCCGCCCAGCCCCAGGGCCTGCGCGGCGCCGGCCGTGTGTTGCCACCACAGGTGTTGCGGCGACAGGCTGATGCCGGTCTTGGTCTGGCCCTCGCGGCCGACGTAATACGCCGCCAGCATGGTGCGAAACGGCGACAACGAGGTGCCGCCGCCGACGTCGCTGGCCAGGCCATAGGCAAAACCGGTGCGCTCGGCCCCCGCATAGTCGAAGAAGCCGCTGCCCAGGAACAGGTTGCTGGTCGGGCTCACCGCGGCGGCGGCGCCGGTGTCGCGCATCAGCGCACGGTCGGCATCGTCGAAGTGGATGCAGTGCGCATAGATCGCACGCCGGCGCATCAGGCCGAAATCGTCATAGACCGCGAGATAGGAGCGCGCCTGGGGAAACAGTTCCCGCGCCCAGGCGATCTCGTCCCGGTTCTCGGCCACGTGCGACTGGATCCAGACCTCCGGATACCGCGCCGCCAGCTCGCCGGCACCGCGCAGCTGCGCCGCGCTGCAGCTGGGGGCAAAACGCGGCGTGATCGCGTAACCGAGCCGGTCCACGCCATGCCAGCGCCCGATCAAGGCCTCGGTGTCGATCAGGCTTTGCTCCGTCTCGTCGCGCACGCCGTCAGGCGAATGCCGGTCCTGCAGGACCTTGCCGCCGATCATGCGCATGCGGCGCCGGCGCGCCTCGGTGAAGAACGCGTCGACCGAGGCCGGATGCGAGGTGGCGAAGGTCAGTGCCGTCGTGACGCCGTTGCGCAGCAGCTCGGTCATGAAGAACTGCGCCACCGCCTGCGCATGCGCCGGGTCCGTGAAGCGGCTTTCCTGCGGGAAGGTGTAGTTCTCCAGCCAGGGCAGCAGGCCTTCGGCCGGCGAGCCGATCACGTCGATCTGCGGGTAGTGCACATGCAGGTCGACGAAACCGGGTGCAATGATGCGCCCGGCCAGCTCCTCGGTCGGGATGCCCGGGAATTGCGGGGCCACCGTGTCGCGGGGACCGACCGCCAGCACCCGCTCGCAGCCGCCACCCGCGGCGAAGCCGACGACCAGCAGGCCGTCCTTGTCGAACACGGCCTGCCCGTGGTCATCGAAACGCAGGATCGACGCGCGATAGGCTTTCATGGCTCCGAGCTTACCGAACAAGCACGGCAGGCTTCATACGAAAACCCGCATGAAGGCCATGGGCGGGCTGCGCGCGCGCCATCAGCGCTTGAGCGGCGCCGCGCTGACGCCCTGCGCCAGCCAGTCCATGGCCAGGATGCGGGCGTCGCTCAGGGTCTCGCCGGCGGCGATCACGGTCCTGCCCGTGTTGTCCAGCACCGGCTGGCGCGCCCGGAACGGGTGCAGGCGGCCCTCGGCAATGTCCTTCTGCCGCGCCATCACCTCGTCGCGCACCGGCGCGCCGACCGCCGGACCGAAGTCGCCGACCCGGATCATGCCCTCGCGGATGCCGCCCCAGACATTGCCGGAACGCCAGCTGCCGTCGAGCACGGCCCGGGCACGGCGGGTGTAATACGCGCCCCACTCGTGCGTCACGGCGACGATCTGCGCCTGCGGTGCGACCGCGCGCATGTCCGAGTGGTAGGCCACCGCCAGCTTGCCGCGTTCCTGCGCGGCCACCATCACCGCATTCGAGCCGGTGTGGAAGGCCAGCACGTCGGCGTCCTGGTCCATCAGCGCCATCGCGGCGTCGCGCTCGCGTGTCGGGTCGAACCAGGCCTGCAGCCAGATCACCTTGACCTGGGCCTGGGGGTCGACCGAGCGCATGCCCAGCGTGAAGGCGTTGATGCCCTGCAGCACCTCCGGAATCGGGAAACCCGCGACATACCCCGCGACATGGGTCTTCGTCATGCGGCCGGCCGCCACGCCGGCCAGATAACGCCCCTCGTAGTACCGCGCATTGGCCGTGGCCACGTTGGGCGCCGTCTTGTAGCCGGTGATCGACTCGAAGCGGACGTCGGGAAACTCGCGCGCCACCGCCAGCGTGGGCTCCATGTAGCCGAAGCTGGGCGTGAAGATCAGTGTGTGGCCCTGGCGCGCCAGGTCGCGGATCACGCGCTCGGCGTCCGGGCCCTCGGCCACGTTCTCGACCACGCTCGTCGTCACCCGCGGGGCGGCGCCGGGGGGATTGAGCGCGGCCAGCATGGCCTTGCGGCCCTCGTCGTGCTGGTGCACCCAGCCCATCGGCGTCAGGGGCGCGACATAGACGAAACCGACCTTGAGCGGTGGCGTCTGCGCGTGGGCAGGAAAAACAGGGGAAAAAAGAAAACAACAGGCGGCCGCGAATGCGGCGGCGAGGTTTTTGTACATGGTGGTCCTCTACATGGCTCCGGAAAGACAAAGGCCCGCCGGAGCGACGGGCCGAGGCGCATTTTACGCGGGGCGCGGCGCCCCGCACGGGCCTACCGGAAGGTCTCGAAGCAGCCGTTCAGGCGCTCGAGATACCGTCGCTTGACGCTGTCGTCGGCAAAGCTGGCGTTGAAGCTGTTGGCCGACAGCTGCCAGGCCTGTTGCGCCGACAGGCCGAGCGCGGCGAAGGTCTGCGTGAAGTTCTCGTTGATGTAGCCGCCGAAATACGCCGGGTCGTCGGAGTTGATGGTCGCCGCGATGCCGGCGTCCAGCATGCGGCCCAGGTTGTGCTGCGACAGGTCGTCGAACACGCACAGCTTGATGTTGGACAGCGGGCACACCGTCAGCGCGATCCGCGCGTCGGCCAGGCGCCGCATCAGGGCCGGGTCGTGGATGGCCTGCACACCGTGGTCGATGCGTTCGACCTTGAGCACGTCCAGCGCGCTCCAGATGTAGGCCGGCGGGCCTTCCTCGCCGGCGTGCGCGACGAGCCGGAACCCCAGCTCGCGGCAGCGCGCGAACACGCGTGCGAACTTCTCCGGTGGATGACCGACCTCGCTCGAGGCCAGGCCGATGCCGACGATCTTCTCGCGCAGCGGCAACACCTGCTCCAGCGCCTCGAAAGCCTCGCGCTCGCTGAGGTGGCGCAGGAAACACATGATCAGCGAGGCGTTGATGCCGAACGCGGCCTGCGCGTCCACGCAGGCGCGGTGCAGGCCGTTGACCACCACCGACGCGTCCAGGCCGTGGCCGGTGTGGGTCTGGGTGTCGAAGAAGATCTCGGCGTGCAGCACGTTGTCGGCATGGGCACGCGCCAGGTAGGCGTGGGTCATGTCGTAGAAGTCCTGCTCGGTGCGCAGCACCGTGGTGCCGGTGTGGTAGATGTCCAGGAAGTCCTGCAGGTTGTTGAACACGTAGGCCCGGCGCAGCGACTCCACGTCCGGATAGTCCAGCGTCATGCCATTGCGCCCGGCCAGCTGGAAGATCAGTTCCGGCTCCAGCGAGCCTTCGATGTGCATGTGCAGCTCGGCCTTGGGCATGGCGCGCAGCAGCTCGGGCAGGCGGTCCGGCGCAACGGGTTTGACTTTCACGGTGGCATCCTTCCTCTCGAAAACACAAAAGGGCTGCCATCGGGCAGCCCTTGCAGGCAAGGCCCCGCGCCTGGCGGCGACGGGGCCGGCGGACTGCTGCTTACTTGCTGCCGGGCACCTTGCCTTCGACGCCCTTGACGTAGAAGTTCACGCCGCCCAGGAACTTGTCATCGGCCACGACGTCCTTGGCCAGGATCTCCTTGCCGTCCTGGCCCACGATCGGACCCTTCCAGATCGCGAACGTGCCTTCCTTCAGGCCGGCCTTGATCTCGTCGATGCGGGCCTTGGTCTCGGCCGGCACGTCCTCGGCGATGGACACCATGTCGATGGCGCCTTCCTTGTGGCCCCACCACACGCCGCCGCCGCCCTTCCAGGTGCCGTCCAGCGCTTCCTTGGTGGCCTGGATGTAATACGGCGCCCAGTTGATGATGGCCGAACCCAGGTGGGCCTTGGGACCGTAGGCGGTCATGTCGGAATCCCAGCCGAATGCACGCTTGCCCTTGTCCTGTGCGGTCTTGAGCACGGCCGGCGAGTCGGTGTTCTGGAACAACACGTCGGCACCGCCGTTGATCAGCGAGGTCGCCGCCTCGGTTTCCTTTGGCGGGTTGAACCATTCGTTGACCCAGACCACCTTGGTCTTGATCTTCGGATTGCTCGACTGCGCACCCAGCGTGAAGCTGTTGATGTTGCGGATCACCTCGGGAATCGGCACCGACGCGACCACGCCCAGCGTATTGCTCTTGGTCATCTTGCCGGCGATGACACCGGCCATGTAGGCGCCTTCGTAGGTGCGGCTGTCATAGGTGCGCATGTTCTCGGCCTGCTTGTAGCCGGTCGCATGCTCGAACTTGACGTCCTTGAAGTCGGCCGCGATCTTGAGCATCGGCTCCATGTAGCCGAAGGTGGTGCCGAAGATCAGCTGGTTGCCCTGGCTGGCCATGTCGCGCAGCACGCGTTCGGCATCGGCCGACTCGGGCACGTTCTCGACGAACGAGGTCACGACCTTGTCGCCGAACTCCTGCTCGACCGCCTTGCGGCCCTGGTCGTGCGCGTAGGTCCAGCCGCCGTCGCCGACCGGGCCGACGTAGGCGAACGCGATCTTCAGCGGCTCGGGCTTGGCCGGCGCGGCGGCCGCCGCGGGTGCGGGTTCCGGCGCCGGAGCGGGCGCCGGTTCCTCTTTCTTGCCGCAACCGGTCAATACGGCGGCGGCAATGGCCGACAACGCGGCCATCTGGATCAGGGATCGTTTTTTCAGGTCAGTCATGGTCTTCCTTGATGAGGGATCAGCGAAACACTCGATTATGAGCCGGGATAAAACGGCTTTCCGATCGATGCCGGCATATTGATGCGAATCCACTGCGGGTTGCGCGAAATCAGTGCCAGCACGACGATCGTGGCCAGGTAGGGCAGCATGGTCAGGAACTGGCTCGGCACCTCGACGCCGATACCTTGCAGATGGAACTGCAGCATGGTCACACCGCCAAACAGATAGGCACCTAGCAATACCCGTGCCGGTCGCCAGGTGGCGAAGGTGGTCAGCGCCAGCGCGATCCAGCCCTTGCCCGACACCATGCCCTCGACCCACAGCGGGGTGTAGATGATGGACAGGTAGGCGCCGGCCAGGCCGCACAATGCGCCGCCCACCACCACCGCCAACAGCCGGATGCGCCGCACCGGATACCCCAGCGCGTGGGCCGATTCCGGACTCTCGCCGACGCTGCGCATCACCAGCCCGGCGCGGGTCCGGTACATGAACCAGATCAGCGCGGCGGCGAAGAGCACGGTCAGGTAGACCAGCGGATGGTGGCGAAACAGCGCCGGGCCCAGCAGCGGAATGTCGGCCAGCCCGGGAATCGCGAACGACGGCCGCTCCGGCATGCGGGCCTGCACGTAGCCGGTCCCGACGAAGGCGGAGAAACCGGCGCCGAACAGCGTCAGCGCCAGCCCGGTCGCGTACTGGTTGGTGTTGAGCCAGATCACCAGCAGGCCGAACAGGGCCGCCAGCACCGCGCCGGCGGCGATGCCGGCGACAAAACCCAGGCCGTCGCTGCCGGTGTGCACGACGGTGGCGAAACCGGCGATCGCCGCGCACAGCATCATGCCCTCGGCGCCCAGGTTGACGATGCCGACCTTCTCGTTGATCAGCAGGCCCAGCGAGGCCAGCGCCAGCACGGTGCCGGCGTTGAGGGTGGCTGCGACCAGCAATGCATAGGAATCCATCATGCCCTCCCCGCACGGCCGATCCGCAGCCGGTAGTTCACCAAGGTATCGCAGGCCAGCAGGCAGAACAGCAACAGGCCCTGGAACACGCCGGTCAGCGACTTGGTCAGGCCCAGGCGGGACTGCGCCATCTCGCCGCCGATGTAGAACATGCTCATCAGGATGGCCGAGAACACCATGCCCACCGGATGCAGGCGCCCCACGTAGGCCACGATGATGGCCGCAAAGCCGTAACCGGCCGGCAGGTAGGTCGTGAGCTGGCCGATCGGCCCGGCCACCTCGAGCGCGCCGGCCAGGCCGGCCGCGCCGCCGGAGATCAGCAGCGCCGTCCACAAGGCCTGGCGCGACGAATAACCGGCATACCGCGCGGCGGCCGGCGCCAGGCCGCCGACCTGCTGCGCGAAGCCGGCGCGGGTGCGGAACAGGAAGACCCACATCGCCAGCACGCCGACGACGGCGAACAACACGCCGATGCTCACGCGCGAGCCGTCGAACAGGCGGGGAATCCGCGTGATCGCCTCGAAGGTCTTGGTCTGCGGGAAGTTGAAACCCTGCGGATCCTTCCAGGGCCCGCCCACCAGGTAGCTGAGCAGTTGCACCGCGACATAGACCAGCATCAGGCTGACCAGGATCTCGTTGGCATTGAAGCGGTCGCGCAGCAGCGCGGTGATGGCGGCCCACACCATGCCGCCGAGCACACCGGCGAGCACGATCGGCACCAGGATCCAGGCGCCGGTGGTCTTGTCGGCCATCAGCGCGACGCCGCCGGCGAAGATGGCACCGATGACGTATTGGCCTTCGGCGCCGATGTTCCACACATTGGAGCGAAAGCAGATCGCCAGCCCCAGCGCGATGATCAGCAGCGGCGTGGCCTTGACCAGCAGCTCGCCCACCTGGTAGCCGCTGCTGATCGGCAGCCAGAAGAACATCTCGAGCCCGCGCAGCGGGTCCTTGCCCAGCGCGACGAACATGACGACGCCGATCACCACGGTGAGCAGCAGGGCCAGGATCGGCGAGCCGTAGCTCCACAGGGCCGAGGGCTGGGGCCGCGCTTCAAGCCTGAGCATGGTCGGCCTCCCACAATCCGCTCATCCACTCGCCGATCTTCTCCACCGTGGCCTGCGCGATCGGCACCGACGGCGACAGCCGCCCCTTGGCGATCACGTGCAGCCGGTCGCTGAGTTCGAACAGTTCGTCGAGCTCCTCGCTGACCACCAGCACCGCACAGCCCTGGTCGCGCAGCTCCAGGATCTCGCTGCGGATCTGGGCCGACGCGCCCACGTCCACGCCCCAGGTCGGTTGCGAGACGATCAGCAGCTTGGGCCGGGCGTCGATCTCGCGCCCGACGATGAATTTCTGCAGATTGCCGCCGGACAGGGACCGGGCGGCGGAATCCGGCCCGCCCGCCTTGACGTTGAAGCGCCGGATGATGTCGGCCGCCTGCGCGCGCAACTGGCCCAGGTGGATCCAGTGCATGGGCCCGGACAAGGCCTCGTTGCGGGTCAGCAGCAGGTTGTGCGCCAGCCCCAGCGTGGGCACGGCGCCACGCCCCAGCCGCTCCTCGGGCACGAAATGCAGGCCGAGCTTGCGCCGCGCTCCCGGATGCAGCGCCGCCATGTCGACCTCTCCCATGCGGATGCTGCCGGCGCGGGCGCGGCAGTCTTCGCCGGACAAGGCATACAGCAGTTCGCGCTGGCCGTTGCCCGAGACACCGGCGATGCCCACCACCTCGCCGGCGCAGACCTGCAGCGACACGTCGTCGAGGTCGACGCCGAACTGGTCCTCGCGCGCCAGGCTCAGGCTGGAGACCTGCAGCACCGGCGCGCCGGGCTTTTGCTCGCGGTGGGTCAACTCCGGCGGCTCGGCCCCGATCATCAGGCGCGACAGCGACGCATTCGTTTCGTCGGCCGGGTTGCACACCCCGGTGACCTTGCCGCCGCGCAGCACGGTGCAGGCGGTGCACAGTTCGCGGATCTCGTGCAGCTTGTGGCTGATGTACAGGATGCTGCAGCCTTCGGAGGCCAGCTTCTTGAGCACGATGAACAACTTGTCGACCGCCTGCGGCGTCAGCACCGAGGTGGGCTCGTCCAGGATCAGCAACTGGGGGTTGGTCAGCAGCGCCCGGATGATCTCGACCCGCTGCATCTCGCCCACGCTGAGCGTGTGCACCGGTCGCGCCGGGTCGATGTCCAGGCCGTATTCCTGGGCCTTGGACACGATGGACCGGGTGACTTCGGCCAGCGACAGGGTCCTGGCCAGCCCCAGCCAGACGTTCTCGGCCACGGTGATGGTGTCGAACAGGCTGAAATGCTGGAACACCATGCTGATGCCCATCGCCCGCGCCTCCTGCGGATTGCGGATGTGCACCGGCTCGCCGTTGAACACCACGCTGCCGGCATCGGGCTTGACCGAGCCGTAGATGATCTTCATCAGCGTGGACTTGCCGGCGCCGTTCTCGCCGAGCACGGCATGGGTTTCGCCCGGCATCACCGTCAGCGACACCTCGCTGTTCGCCACCACCGACGGATACCGCTTGGTGATGCCCTTCAATTGCAGTCGTGCCGTCGTGGTCGTGGTCATCCTGGCTTGTCGCTCATCGATGCGCCCGCGGGCGCAGGTTGCAGGTCCGGTTGCAGGGAAACATTGTCGTCGCGCCCCGTCAATCGGTCGTCGCCTCGTGCGGCAAGCCGGCCGCCACCGCCTTGACGCGTTCACGCAGCCACCGGCCCGCCGCCGAGCCGTGGCTGCGGGCATGCCAGAGCTGGTAATACCGCATGCGCGGGAACGGCACCGGACACGGCAGGATACACACCGGCAGTCGCCCGGCAAACCGTTCGCAGTACGCACGACCGGTGGTCAGCACTAGCAAGCTTGATGCCACCATGGCGGGCATCAGGCCGAAATGGGCCACGCGCACGCTGATCCGGCGCCGCAGGCCCAGCACCTCCAGATGCTCGTCGATCACGCCCTTGGCACCCGGATGGGTCGCACCGGGCGCGACATGGTCGGCCGCCAGCCAGTCCTGCTGGTCCCAGCCGCGGCGCACCGCGGGATGGTGCTCCGAGACCATGGACACGACCTCGTCGTCGAACAGCGAGCCCAGGTGCAGATCGTCCGGCGGCGTGCTCCAGTTGCCGATCACGATGTCGACCTCCCCCTGGGCCAGCTGGTTGCGGTAGTCGGTGTCGCGCGACAGCGGCAGGATCTCGATGCCGCACAGCGGAGCCTGGGACTTGATCTGCCCGACCAGCCGGGGCAGGAACTGGGTATCGAGGTAGTCGCTGGCGGCGATGCGGAACAGATGTTCGGCCCGGGGCGGATCGAAGCTCCGTGCGTCGGCGAACAACACCTCGGCGCTGCGCAGGATGCTGGCGCTGGTCTCGATCATGCGCGAACCGGCCTCCGTGGGCACCATGCCGCCACCGGCGCGCACCAACAAGGGGTCCTGGGCGAAATCGCGCAGCCGCTTGAGCGACGCGCTGACCGCCGGCTGGTGCATGCCCAGTCGGACGGCGGCGCGCGAAACACTGCGTTCTGTCAACACGGTATGCAAGACCCTGATCAAATGAAGGTCGATCTTGTCGAAGATGGCGTGGTCTCGCATACAGGCAGTGCAATGGCGTCCATATGCTAGCGTGTATGCCGCGTCCTGCCCAAGCGCGTAGTTTCGGCATGAGTCGCGCCCGCGCGTACTGGCGCAGAACTTGCGCCTCCCCGGCCGCCTTGCACCGTCACGACACACCATGCACCACCAGACCATCCGATTCATCCGCCGCGGCGCCATCCAGACCCTGGACAACGTCCCCCCCGACCGCACCCTGCTCGACCTGCTGCGCGAAGACCTGGCCTGCACCGGCACCAAGGAGGGCTGCGGCGAAGGCGACTGCGGCGCCTGCACCGTCGTGCTGGCCGAGCCCCACGGCGATGGCCTGCGGTTTCGCGCCGTCAACAGCTGCATCCGGCTGGCGCACTCCATCGACGGCATGGCCTTGTGGACGGTCGAGGACCTCGCGGGCAGCGACGGCGCCCTGCATCCGGCCCAGGAGGCCATGGTACGGAGCCACGGCTCGCAGTGCGGCTTCTGCACCCCCGGTTTCGTCATGAGCCTGTTCGGCATGTACCAGAACCACGTGGTGCAGGGCCGGACCATCGACCGCGCGCTGGCGCAGCAGGAACTCTCCGGCAACCTGTGCCGCTGCACCGGCTACCGGCCGATCCTGGATGCGGCGCAGGCCATGGCCCGCCTGCCCCGGGCCGATGTCGCCGAAGGCGCCGTGCTCGCGCAGCTGCAGCAGCTGGCCCGGGCCCCCGAGCCCGCCGCGGCCGGCGGCGGGGGGCCGGCGGCAACGCCGGCCTACCTGGCGCCGCGCACGCTGGACGCGCTGCTGCAGGCCCGCGCGCAATATCCCGAGGCCCAGGTCGTGGCCGGCTGCACCGACGTCGGGTTGTGGGTCACCAAGCAGCATCGTCGCTTCGACCAGGTGCTCGACGTCACCCGTGCCGCCGAACTGCGCCGCATCGAGCGTTATCCCCACCATGTGGCCATCGGCGCGGCGGTTCCGCTGCACGACGCCTATGCGGCGCTGGCGCAGGACCGCCCGCAGTTGCAGGCGTTCGCCAGCCGGTTCGCCGGCCTGCCGGTGCGCAACTCCGGCACGCTCGGCGGCAATGTCGCCAACGGCTCGCCCATCGGCGACAGCATGCCGCTGCTGATCGCGCTTGGCACCAACGTGGTGCTGATGAGTACCCGCGGGCACCGGGAGATGCCGCTCGAGGCCCTGTACACCGGCTACCGCAGCAACGTCATGGCCGCGGACGAACTGCTGGCCTGGATCAAGGTGCCGCTGCCGGTCGACGGCGAATGCGCGCGGGTCTACAAGATCTCCAAGCGTTTCGACGACGACATCTCGGCCATCTGCCTGGCCGTGAACCTGCGCATCGACGGCGGCCGGGTCGTTGCCGCGTCCATCGGCGTGGGCGGCGTGGCGGCAACACCGGTACGCGCCCGCCGCGCCGAGGCCGCATTGACGGGCGTAGCCTGGAGCGCAGCGGCGGCCCGGCAGGCCGGTGACGCCTTGCGCAGCGAGTTCCAGCCGATCTCGGACATGCGCGCCAGCGCCGGCTACCGCAGCACCGTGCTGGGCAACCTGATGCACCGCTTCTGGCTGGAGAGCCAGGGCATGCAGGCGATCAACCTGGAGTCGTTCGCACCGCAAGGAGAAGCCGCATGAACGCACCGGAAAAACTCATGCTGCCCGGCACCCGCCCCGACACCGAGCCGATGGCGGCCGCCGGCGTGTCCCGGCCGCATGAAAGCGCCCGCGCCCAGGTCCGCGGCGGCGCGACCTATGTCGACGACATCACCGAGCTGCGCGGCACCCTGCACGCGGCGCCGATCCTGTCCACGGTCGCACACGGGCGGCTGCGCGGCGTCGACACCGCCGAGGCGCTGGCCATGCCCGGCGTGCGCGGCATCGTGCTGGGCCGCGACATTCCGGGCGATCCGACGCTGGCCTCGTTCGCCGGCGACGAACCGATCTTCGCCAGCGACACGGTGCAACACGTCGGCCAGGTGGTCGGGCTGGTGCTGGCCACGGACACCATGGCCGCGCGGCGCGCCGCGCGCAAGGTCCGGCTGCAGATCGACGCCTTGCCCGCCATCCTGACGACGCAGCAGGCGATGCAGGCCGAGAGTTTCGTGCTGCCGCCGGTGTTCGTGCGCCGCGGCGACGCCAAGGCCGCGCTGGCGCAGGCGCCGCACCGGCTCAGCGGCACGCTGGAGGTCGGCGGCCAGGAGCACTTCTATCTCGAAGGCCAGGTGGCGTACGTGGTGCCGCAGGAGCAGAACCAGTGGCTGGTGTATTCCAGCACCCAGCATCCGGGCGAGGTGCAGCACTGGGTTGCGCACGCGCTGGGCATCGACAACCATGGCGTACGCGTCGAATGCCGGCGCATGGGCGGCGGCTTCGGCGGCAAGGAAACCCAGGCCGGCCACCTCGCGGTGTGGAGCGCCATCGCCGCGTCCAAGTACCACTGCCCGGTCAAGCTGCGGCTGGACCGCGACGACGACTTCATGATCACCGGCAAGCGCCATCCGTTCTCCTACCAGTACACGGTGGGTTACGACGACACCGGCCGCCTGTGCGGGTTGCAGCTGGCGCTGGCGGCCAACTGCGGCTTCTCGGCCGACCTCAGCGGCCCGGTCGCCGACCGGGCGGTGTTCCACTGCGACAACGCGTATTACCTGGCCGACGTCGAGATCGCGTCGTACCGGTGCAAGACGAACACGCAAAGCCATACCGCGTTCCGCGGCTTCGGCGGCCCGCAGGGGGTGATCCTGATCGAGACCATCCTGGGCGACATCGCGCGCGCGCTCGGGCTCGACCCGCTGGACGTGCGCCGGCGCAACCTGTACGGCATCGACGAGCGCAACGTCACCCACTACCAGATGCCGGTGGAGGACAACATCCTGCAGCCGCTGATCGACCAGCTGGCGCAAACGGCCCGCTACGAACACCGGCGCGCCGAGATCGCGCGCTGGAACCGTTCCAGCGCGGTGATCAAGCGCGGCATCGCGCTCACGCCGGTCAAGTTCGGCATCTCGTTCACCGCCACCTTGTTCAACCAGGCCGGTGCGCTGGTGCACGTCTATACCGACGGCAGCGTGCAGGTCAACCACGGCGGCACCGAGATGGGCCAGGGGCTCAACACCAAGGTCGCACAGGTGGTGGCCGACGAACTCGGCGTGCCGTTCGACAAGGTGCTGGCCACGGCCAGCGACACCAGCAAGATCCCTAACGCGTCGGCCACCGCCGCGTCGGCCGGCACCGACCTGAACGGGCGCGCGGCGCAGTTCGCGGCGCGCAACGTGCGCGACAACCTGGCCCAGTTCGTCTGCGGCCTGGACGGCTGCGGCGCCGGCGCGATCCGGTTTGCCGGTGGCCAGGTGATCTCGCCCAAGGCCACGCGCAGCTTCGAGGAGGTGGTGCGCCTGGCCTATGCCAACCGCATCCAGCTGTGGAGCGACGGCTTCTACCGCACGCCCAAGATCCACTACGACAAGACCACGCTGACCGGGCGGCCGTTCTATTACTTCGCCTATGGCGCGGCCTGCACCGAAGTGGCCATCGACACGCTGACCGGCGAGAGCCGGGTGCTCAAGGTCGACATCCTGCACGACGTGGGCCGCTCCATCAACCCGGCCATCGACATCGGCCAGATCGAAGGCGGCTTCGTGCAGGGCATGGGCTGGCTGACCACCGAGCAGCTGGTGTGGAACGACAAGGGCCTGCTCACGACCCACGCGCCGAGCACCTACAAGATCCCGGCCACCGGCGACATCCCGGAGCATTTCACGGTCGAGCTGTGGCCGGAGCCGAACCGCGAAGACAACGTGTTCGGCTCCAAGGCCGTCGGCGAGCCGCCGTTCATGCTGGCGATCAGCGTGTACGAGGCCCTGCGGGCGGCCGCGGGCGCGGTTGATCCGGACGGGCGTATGCCGATCCAGCTTTCGGCGCCTGCGACAGCGGAGAACGTGCTGGGCGCCTTGCCGCGACGGGGCGGCTAGTCAGACCCCCGCCAGCGACCGCAGGCCGCTCGGGTCGACCAGGTTCACGACCCGGCCCGAACCGCTGATCAGGCTGCGTTCGCGCAGATGGCGCAGCACCCGCGACAAGGTCTCGGGCGCGATGCCCAGTTGCGCGGCGATCAGCCGCTTGCGCTGCTGCAGCATCACCGCCACCGACCCCTGGGCGCTGGTCTGCGCATGGCGCAGCAGCCATTCGGCACACCGCGCCTCGGCGTCCTTGGCCAGGCGGCTCACGGCCAGTTCGCTCTGTTGCCAGTGGGCCATCGCGATGTCGCGCAGCAGGGTCTGTGCGGACGCCGGCAGGCTGCCGAGCCACAAGCGAAAGCTCGGCAACGCCAGGCGGCGCATCTTGACGCGGGTCTCGGTGACCACGTCCACCAGGCTGGGCCGGCCGAGGATGGCCGCACTGGCCTCGAGCCAGAACGGCCCCTCGACCGTGCCGAGCAGGTGGGTCAGTCCCTCGCCGTCCATCAGGCCCAGCTCGACCCGCCCGGTCTCGACAAACACCACGCCATCGGCGAGTTTGCCCCGATGCAACAACACCACTCCAGGCTCGGCCGCAGACCGTTCGGCAGGGAGATCAAGCAACTCGTTTGGCAACATGGGGCCCAATGTGCCGCGTAACAGGGCCGGCAACCTTGAGCAATATCAAACTTGGCGCGCAAACGGCCGGCCGGTGCCCGGCTTGCCCGACCATGTCAAATCCGCGGCACAATGCCAGCTTTTGCACGCCATGCCCGAACGCTCCGACACCGTCTTGCCGACACCCCCATTCGACGTGCTGCGCCTGGACCATGTCGTGCTGCGCGTGGTCGACGTAGAACGCGCCATCGCGTTCTACGCGCGTGCGCTCGGTTGCACGGTGGTCAAGCGGCGCGACGACCTCGGCCTGGTCCACCTGCGCGCCGGCGCATCGATGGTCGACCTGGTCGCCGTCGACGGCCCGCTGGGACGCAAGGGCGGTGCCGCGGCGGGTGACGAGGCGCGCAACGTCGACCACCTGTGCCTGCGCGTGGAGCCCTTCGACGAACCCGCGCTGGTGCGGCACCTGCATGCGGCGGGCGCCCCGCCGCTGGCGCCGGCGACGGTCAATTTCGGCGCCGAGGGCAACGGGCCTTCGCTGTATTTCCACGATCCCGACGGCAACACGATCGAACTCAAGGGAGCGGCAAGTCCATGAGCCTGGATACCTGGCTGATCTATTTCCTGGCCGCACTCGGCCTGTCCCTGTCACCCGGCCCGAACGGGCTGCTGGCATTGACGCACGGCGCCTTGCACGGCCGGCGCAAGACGATGTACACGATCTGCGGCGGCGCCTTCGGCTTCGTCGTCGTGATCGCGTTGTCCATGTTCGGCATCGGCGCCCTGCTGCAGACCTCGCTGCTGTGGCTGACCGTGCTCAAGTGGGTCGGCGGGGCCTACCTGGTCTGGCTCGGCATCCAGGTCTGGCGTTCACCGCCGGTGGGCATCGAGCCGCTCGCACAGGCGCCATCGCGCACGGGCGGCTCGCTGTTCCGCCAGGGTGCCCTGTCGGCGCTGACCAACCCCAAGGCCATCCTGTTCTTCGCCGCATTCCTGCCGCAGTTCATCGATCCGGCGCGCAGCCTGGTGCTGCAGTTCGCGATCATGGCCGGCACCTTCGCCGCCATCGAGATCGTGTTCGAGGCCTTCGTCGCCAGCCTGTCGCAACGCATCCGCCCGTGGCTGCAGCGGGTGGGACGCCGCTTCAACCAGGTCTGCGGCGGCATCTTCATGGCCATCGGCGCCGTGTTGTCGCTGCGGGCCTGACGCATTACGCAGGCGCCCGCGCCAGCGCCATCACAGCACCAGGATGGCGCGGAAGTCGTTGACGTTGGTATAGGTCGGGCCGGTGAACACCAGGTCGCCCAGCGGCTCGAAGAAGCCGTAGGCATCGTTGCGCTGCAGGTGGTCGGCGATCTTCATGTCGAGCCGCGCCGCGCGCGCCAGCGTGTCCGGCGTCACGAAGGCTCCCGCGTTGTCCTCGACGCCGTCGATGCCGTCGGTGTCGGCGGCCAATGCATAGACGCCCGGCTGGCCCTGCAAGGCCTCGGCCAGGCCCATGCAGAACTCGCCGGCGCGGCCGCCACGGCCACGCGGCACGCCCGGCGCGCGCGGGCGCACCGTGACCGTCGTCTCGCCGCCGCTGAGGATCACGCACGGCCGCGCGAACGGCTCGCCGCGCAGCGCCACCGCCCGCGCCAGTGCGGCATGCACCTTGCCGACCTCGCGCGACTCGCCTTCGATGGCATCGCTCAGGATATGGGCGGTCAGGCCGGCCGCACGCGCGGCCTCGGCCGCCGCTTCCAGGCTTTGTTGCGGTGTCGCGATCAGATGCACCTCGTGGTGCGCGAAGCGCGGGTCGCCGGGCTTGGGTGTTTCCAGTTCGCCGCGTTCGAGCGCCTGCACGATGGCCGGCGGCACGTCGATCGCGTAGCGCCGCAGGATGGCCAGGGCCTGCGCGCAGGTGCTCGCATCCGGCACGGTCGGGCCGCTGGCGATCACGCTGGGGTCGTCTCCGGGTACGTCGCTGATGGTCAGCGTCACGACCCGCGCCGGCGCGCAGGCCGCGGCCAGGCGACCGCCCTTGACCCGCGACAGGTGCTTGCGCACGCAATTCATCTCCGTGATGCTGGCGCCACTGGCCAGCAGCGCCTGGTTCACCGCCTGCTTGCCGGCGAAGTCCAGCCCCTCCACCGGCAGGCTGAGCAGGGCCGACCCGCCGCCGGAGATCAGGCACAGCACCAGGTCCTGCGACGTGAGGCCCTCGGTCAGTGCCAGCATGCGCCGGGCCGCCTGCTGGCCGGCTTCGTCCGGCACCGGGTGCGAGGCCTCGACCACCTCGATGCGTGCCGCCAGGCCAACGGCCCGTGGCGGCACATGGTGGTAACGGGTCACGACCAGGCCCGACAGCGGCGCATCGGCCGGCCAGGCCGCCTCGACGGCCTGCGCCATCGCCGCGCCCGCCTTGCCGGCGCCCAGGACCAGCGTACGCCCGCCAGGACCCGGCGGCGACGGCAGGCAGGCTGCGGTGACGTGCGCCGGCAAGGCCCGCGTCACGGCTGCCTGGTACAAACGGTCCAGCAAGGCGCGGGCCCGGCGCGTCTCCTGCGCGGTAGTATCGGTTGGGTCGGAAGTGGATGCTTGCTCGGTCATGCTCCGATTGTGCCCAACCCATGCCCGGCCGAACCGGCACACGCAACGGACCTCGATCATGAAAACCCTGTTGATCCGCAATGCCGCGTGTGTCGCCACCTGCGACGCCGACGAGCCGGCCCGCTCGCGCGAACTGCGCGACGCCTCGGTGCTGGTGCGCGGCAACCGCATCGACGCCATCGGCCCGGCGGGCGAATTGCCGCAGGAAGCCGACGAGATCCTCGACGCGCGCGGCCGGCTGGTGACGCCGGGCCTGATCAACACCCACCATCACATGTTCCAGTCGCTGACCCGCGCCATCCCGGCGGTACAGGATGCGGAACTGTTCTCGTGGCTGCGGGGGCTGTACCCGCTGTGGGCCGGGTTGACGCCCGAGATGGTGCGGGTGTCGACCCAGGTCGCGATGGCCGAACTGCTGCACAGCGGCTGCACCACCAGCAGCGATCACCTGTACCTGTATCCCAATGGAGTGCGGCTCGACGACAGCGTGCAGGCGGCGCGCGAGATCGGCATGCGCTTCGTCGCCTGCCGCGGCAGCATGAGCGTGGGGCAGTCGCTCGGCGGCCTGCCGCCGGACGCACTGGTCGAGGACGAGGCCCACATCCTGCGCGACGCGCAGCGGCTGATCGAGCACTACCACGACCCCGGCCACGGCGCCATGGTGCAGATCGCGCTGGCACCGTGCTCCCCGTTCTCGGTCAGCCGCGCGCTGATGCGCGAGACGGCTGCGCTGGCGCGCAGTCTGGGCGTGCGCTTGCACACCCACCTGGCGGAGAACGACCACGACGTCGCCTACAGCCGCGAGAAGTTCGGTTGCAGCCCGGCCCGATACGCACAGGAACTGGGATGGCTGGGCGACGACGTCTGGCATGCGCACTGCGTCAAGCTCGACGATGAAGGCATCGGCCTGTTTGCCGCCACGCGCACCGGTGTCGCCCACTGCCCCTGCAGCAACATGCGCCTGGCCAGCGGCATCGCGCCGGTGCGGCGCATGCTGGACGCCGGTGTCCCGGTCGGCCTGGGCGTCGACGGCTGCGCCAGCAACGACGGGGCCCACATGGTGGCCGAGGCGCGCCAGGCCTTGCTGCTGGCCCGGGTCGCCCGTTCCCTGGCGCCGTCGGTGCCCGATGCCGACGGCCGGCCGGTCCATGGCTGCGACCGCGGTCCGGCCGAGATGACGGCCCGCGACGCGCTGGCCCTGGCCACGCGCGGTGGCGCCCGGGTGCTGGGACGCACCGACATCGGCCATCTGGCGCCGGGCATGTGCGCCGACCTGGCGCTGTTCGACCTGCGCAGCCTGGGTTTTGCCGGCGGTGCGGTCCACGATCCGGTGGGCGCGCTGATGTTGTGCGCCAGCGCCCCGGCCAGCCATGTGGTGGTCGACGGCCGGGTCGTGGTGCGCGACGGCCGTCTGTGCACGATCGAACTGGAGCCGTTGCTCGAACGCCACAACCGGCTGGCGACGACACTGGCAATGGGACAATGAACCGCCATGAACGTGGCAGACCGCGCCAACGCGCCATGACGAAAGCTCCCTCCATGTCGATCCTGCGCCCGACACTGCCCTATGGCCGCCCCGCATGCGCGGCGACCGCATCATGAGCTGGCTGTCCCGACTCTGGCCATGGGGCCGGCCACCTGCGCCGCAGACCGGCACGCGCGCACCCGCATCCGACGCGACACCGGTGCGCATCGAACCGGTCCAGGAGCCGGCCGCGCCGGTTGCCGACGTGCGTCCGGTATTGCCCTGGCTGCTCGGTTGCGGCGAACTGAGCGACACGCCGATCACGCCGATCGAGCGCCAGGCGCTCGACGCCGTGGCCCGCACGCTGGCACTGCCCGAAATACCGGACAACCTGCTGCCGCGTGCGGCGGCGCTGATTCCCCAGCTGATCGCCCTGGTGCGCCAGACCGACCTGCCCACGCCGGCGATCGCCGAGCGCATCGGCAAGGATGCCGTGCTGGCCGCCGAGGTGATGCGCCTGGCCAGCAGCCCGTATTACCGGGTACAGGGTGACGTGAACGACCTGGAACAGGCGATCTCGCTGATCGGGCTGCAGGGCCTGCAGACCGTGATCGCCCGCGTGTTGCTCAAGCCGATCTACCAGTCGCCGCCGGGCCCGTTGAGCGGGCGCGCCGGCCCGCGCATGTGGGACCACTCGGAAGCCCTGGCACGCCACACCGGCATCCTGGCGACCCCGACCGGCCAGTCGGTGTTCGACGGTTACCTGGCCGGCATGTTGCACGACACCGGGTGGACCATCGCGTTCAGCATCATCGACCGTTCCGGCATCCAGTTGCCGGTGCCGCCGTCGCAGGCCTTCGGCGCCGCGTTGACCGAGCAGATGCACCGGCTGTTCGGCCTGGCCGCGCAGCGCTGGGAGATCACGCCGGGATTCTCCGCGCTGGCCAAGGATGCCCGGCGCAACGGCCTGGTCGCCGCCACGCACCCGCTGGCAAAGGTGCTGCAGCAGGCCCAGCAGGCGGCACTCGACGAACTCGAGGCCGAACAAACCTAGGTCCGGCGCCGGCCGGCCCGCCGCCGGCTAGACCACGACATAGCGCCCGGGCCGATGGTTGACGGCCAGCACCAGGTTCAGCACCACGGCGCCGAGCACCGACCATGCCACCCGTTGCCAGTCGGTGATCCACAAGGCGCCGGCGACGATCGCCCCGTCGATGGCCATCTGCACCGTGCCGGCGCGCCAGCCGTAACGCTCCTGCAGATGCAGCACCAGCACGTTGACGCCGCCCAGGCTGGCGCGGTGGCGGAACAGGATCAGCATGCCCACGCCGCACAACAGGCCGCCCAGCACCGAGGCCGTGCCCGGCGCCAGGTAGTCGATGCCGATGCCGTGGGGCAGCAGTTGCGCGAACACCGACAACAGGCTGACCGCGGCAAAGGTCTTGAGCGTGAACACCGCACCGAGCCGGCGCCAGGCGAACCAGTAGAACGGCAGGTTGACCAGGAAAAAGGCCACGCCGAAATCCATGCCGCTGGCGTAACCCAGCAGGAACGCCAGCCCGGCGGTGCCGCCGGTGAGCAGGCCGCTCTTGCCGAACAGCACCACCCCGAAGGCCACCAGCAAGGTCGCGCTGACCAGCGCCTGCACGTCTTCGTGGGCACGATGCTGCGCCGGAGCTGCGGCGGCGGCAATGGCAGGGCCGTGCGCCAGCGCGACGGCATCGGAAGACGGTGGAGCACAGGACATGGTGGTGCGATCGATCGACGGTTGGCGGCACGGGCCGGATGATGGCTGGCAGCATACGGCCGCATGCGCAGCGGCGCCTTGATCCAGCGCAGGTCGCCGGCGATCCGCGCGCCGGCAGCGGAGCGCCGGACGGCGCCCTCGTTATTCGATCTTCGCGCCGGCCGTGAACCAGCGCCCGATCAGCGCGCGTTCGGCCTCGGTGATGCCGGTGGAGTTGTTCATCGGCATCACCCGGGTCACCACGGCCTGCTGGTAGACCGCCTGGGCATGTTGCTTGAGCAGCGCCGGCGCGTCGAGCCGCACGTTCTTCATCTGGACCTGGGCCCCATGGCACATGGCGCACCGCTGCTCGACCACCGCCAGCACCTCGGTGACGGACGGCGCCGGTTGCGCCGCCGCGGGCGTGGCGGCCGCGGCCATGGCCGGCGGTGGCGCCGGCCGCAGCCAGGCGACGGTCGCGACGATGACCAGCACGCCCACCAGCGCATACGGCCAGGGATGGCGGTTGCGCCCGAGCTTGTGGCCGTGGCGCATCACGAAGAACTGGCGGATCGCCGCGCCGGCGAACATCAGCAGGATCAGCACCAGCCAGTTCTGCGGATGGCTGTAGGTGAAGCTGTAGTGGTTGCTCAGCATCGCGAACAACACCGGCAGCGTGAAATAGGTGTTGTGCACGCTGCGCTGCTTGGCGCGCTGGCCGTGGATCGGATCGACCGGCCGGCCTTCGCGCAAGGCCTTCACCGTCGTGCGCTGGCCCGGGATGATCCAGAAGAAGACGTTGGCGCTCATCGCGGTCGCCAGCATGGCGCCGACCAGCAGGAACGCGGCGCGGCCGGCGAACCAGTGGCAGGCCAGCCAGGCGGCCAGGCAGACGATCACCAGCACCAGCGCGCCGACGATGGCGTCGCCGTTCCTGCGCCGGCCGAAGATCTGGCAGACCCCGTCGTACAGCATCCAGAACACGACGAGAAAGGCCACCGCGATGCTGATCGCCGCGCCGGAGGACCAGTTCATCAGCGCCGGATCGATCAGGTAGGTGCGCGCGTTCCACAGGTACGAGACCGTGAACAGTGCGAACCCGGTGAGCCAGGTGCTGTAGGCCTCCCAGTAGAACCAGTGCAGATGGTCGGGCACGACCTTGGGCGCGACGGCGTATTTCTGCGGGTTGTAGAACCCCCCGCCATGCACCGCCCACAGTTCGCCGCCGACGCCGGCTTCCTGGAGTTGCCGGTCCGTGGGCGGCACCAGGGAACTGTCGAGGAAGACGAAATAGAACGAGGAGCCGATCCACGCGATGGCGGTGATCACGTGCGCCCAGCGCAGCAACAGGTTGGCCCAGTCGAGGTAGTAACTTTCCATCGGTCAGGTCTTTCGCGAGACGGGACGGGGCGCCCGTGGTGAATCCCCCTGCTCACCACTGCGGGCTCTGTAAGCAGGACGGGGTCGCGAACACGGACTGGCGGGCAGTCCGGCTCCGCTGCGACAAGGCGACGCAAGTGTATACACTTTTGCGCGCAATTCCAAGATCTGCGCACGGCGGGGTCGCTGGCGCGCGCTCATGGCCTCCTCCCGCCTGCCGGGAGCTGCAGCAGTTGCGCCGCGACCGCGACCGCGATCACCTCGGGCTCCTTGCCGGCAATGCCGGCGACGCCGATCGGGCAGGTGATGCGGGCCAGTTCGGCATCGGAGAAACCGCGTGCCTGCAGCCGGTGGCGGA
Source organism: Rhodoferax sp. (assembly GCA_024236015.1). Taxonomy (GTDB): domain Bacteria; phylum Pseudomonadota; class Gammaproteobacteria; order Burkholderiales; family Burkholderiaceae_C; genus CAISIP01. The sequence goes on along the minus strand of JACKLK010000011.1, from coordinate 107,942 downwards.
ACGTCGCCCACTTGGTCTTGCTGCCGATCAGGCCCACGTAGGGCAGATCGTCCGACGCCCGCAGCCGGTGCAGGCAGGCCGCGACGATGTCGAGGTCCTCGGCATGGCTGAAACTCATGATGACGACCCGGCTCGCGGGAGCGAGGTCGGCCACGGCGGCATGCACCGGCTCGGAGTGTTCGGTGACGACCGAACCGTCGGGCAGCGGCGGAAAAATCTCGTCGCGGCTGTCGTACCAGTGCACCGCGAACGGCAGCCGGGCCAGCACCTGCACAAGCGCCCGACCGACATGGCCGCCACCGAACACGGCCAGCGGAACCAGCGCCGAGGCCAGGCGTTCTCGCAACCCGGCCGCCGACGCCGCGTCCACGCGTTCGAAGCGCAGATGCATGACGCCACCGCAACACTGGCCCAGGCTGGGCCCCAGCGCAAAGCGCCGCTGCAGGTCCACCGGCGTGCCGGCCAGGCAGGCCCGGGCATGGGCGATGGCCTGGAATTCGACATGGCCGCCGCCGATCGTGCCGACACAGTCGGCGCCGAACACCGCCATCCAGGTACCGGCATCGCGCGGTACCGAGCCCTGGGTGGAGGCGACCGTGACCCAGACCGCGGGCTCACGCATCAGTCGCGACAAGGCGAGGTCAACAGCTTTCACGAATGGTTACCGGGAACGGATCGACAAACGGGCATCACGCAGGGATTTTGAGGCACAGTATGCCTGCGCCGCAGGCGCGCCCGACCGGCCGCTCTCTCGCTCGCGGGGTGTGCAGCCGATAATCGCCGAACCCCTCGCCCGAAAGCCCTGTCCGTGAAAATCGCCCATCGTTCGCTGCTGCTCGCCCTGGTCTCCATCGTCGGCGTGCTCGTCGCCGCGTGCTCCGCCCCGCCACGCGAGAGCGCCCCGACCGGCGTGCCCCCGGCGCCCGCGGCTCCGACTCCGTCGGCACCGCCCCCCGCGGCCGCCGAGGTGCCACCGGCCGTGGTGGTGCCGCCGGTGGCGCTGCTGCCGACCGTATCCCAGGCCAGCACGCCCCAGGCCTACCGGCGCGACGCCGCGCTGCACCTGTACGCGCACAACGCCGCGCGTATCTACAAGGGCATGCTCAAGCCCCACCTGTATGCCATCGGCGTGCTCGAGATCGACATCGACCGGCAAGGCCAGGTCGCGGGCATCCACTGGCGGCGCGCGCCGCGGCATGCGCCCGAAGTGATGGCCGAGATCGTGCGCACGGTGCGCGCCGCCGCGCCCTACCCGATTCCCTCGCGCATGGGCCGGGTCACGTACAGCGACATCTGGTTGTGGGACAAGAGCGGCCAGTTCCAGCTCGACACCCTGACCGAAGGCCAGATGTAGGCACTCGCGCAGCACCGGCCGGGCTCAGGACCCCCGGTACGTGGAATAGCTCCACGGGCTCACGAGCAGCGGCACGTGGTAGTGCTGGTCGGCATGGGCGACGCCGAAGTCCAGGCAGACCCGGTTCAGGAAGTTGGGTTCGGGCAACACCACCTGTTTCGAGCGGAAATAGTCCGCGACGTCGAACGCGAGCCGATACAGCCCCGTGCGCAGACTCTTGTCGTCGTACAGCGGCCCATCGGGATTGCGTCCGTCCTGGTTCAGCGTGAAGCGCTTGACCAGCACCGGCTCGCCGCCATCGACCGTATACAGCGCGACCCGCATGCCCGCGGCCGGCACGCCGTGCATGGTGTCCAGTACATGTGTGCTCAATCCCATCGCAATCCTCCTGGCGGGCACCGGCTCCACGCGCCGGCGGAGCGCCGCGCCGCGGGTCAGGTTGCCGAAACGGAAAACAAAAGTGTATACAGTTTCCGGCGCTTTGGCTATCATGCCGGCATGGAATCGTCGTCCACCACGGCCATCGTGCATGCGCTGACCCGCGCCATCACCGAGCACCGCCTGTTGCCCGGCAGCAAGCTGGCGGAGCAGAAGCTGGCCGACCACTTCGGTGTCTCGCGCACGCTGGTGCGACAGGCGCTGCTGCAGCTCTCGCAGCACCAGCTGGTGACGCTGGAGCCGGCGCGCGGCGCCTTCGTCGCCGCGCCATCGGTCGACGAGGCGCGCCAGGTGTTCGCGGTGCGCCGCATGCTGGAATGCGAGATGGCACGCGCCTTCGCGGCCCAGGTCACACCGGCCATGGCACGCGCGCTGCGCGAGCATGTCGCGCAGGAAAAACGCGCCGTCGAGCAGGACGACGCCAGCGGACGCACCGAACTGCTGGGCGATTTCCATGTGCGCATGGCCGAACTCATGGGCAACCAGGTGCTGGCCCAGATGCTCGGCCAGCTGATCTCGCGCTGCGCGCTGATCACGCTGATGTACCAGAGCAGCCAGGACGCCGGCCATTCCCACGACGAACATGTGCAGATCGTGCGCGCGCTGGCCGCGCGCGACGGCGAGCTGGCGGCCCGGCTGATGGGAGAACACCTCAGCCATGTCGAGGCCCACCTGACCGCCACCCGCTCCTATCCGACCAACGACATCACGCAGGCACTGGCCTGAACACCACCACACCATGACCGAACCCCTGCCCAGCTACGACGCCACCGCCGCCTATCCCCGCGACCTTGTCGGTTACGGCGCGCATCCGCCCCACGCCCGGTGGCCGGATGGCGCCCACATCGCGCTGCAGTTCGTGCTGAACTACGAGGAAGGCGGCGAGAACGCGGTACTGCACGGCGATCCGGCCTCCGAGCAGTTCCTGTCGGAGATGTTCAATCCGGCCGCGTTCAACGCCCGCCACCTGAGCATGGAGAGCATCTACGAATACGGCTCGCGCGCCGGCGTCTGGCGCATCCTGCGCGAATTCGAACGCCGCCAGCTGCCGCTGACCGTGTTCGGCGTCAGCATGGCGCTGCAGCGCCATCCGGAGCTCACCGCCGCCTTCCGCTCGCTGGGCCACGAGATCGCCTGCCATGGCTGGCGCTGGATCAGCTACCAGTCGATGGACGAGGCCACCGAGCGCGAGCACATGCGCATCGGCATGGAGATCATCGAGCAGCTCACCGGCGAACGCGCCCTGGGCTGGTATACCGGCCGCGACAGCCCGAACACCCACCGACTGGTCGCCGACTACGGCGGCTTCGAATACGACAGCGACTACTACGGCGACGACCTGCCGTTCTGGATGCGGGTGCGCAAGACCGACGGCAGCGTGGTCCCGCAGCTGATCGTGCCGTATACGCTGGACACCAACGACATGCGTTTCGCATCGGCCCAGGGCTTCGCGCAAGGCGACGACTTCTTCACCTACCTGCGCGACGCCTTCGACGTGTTGTACGCCGAGGGCGACCCGCAGGGCCTGGACCGGCCCCGGATGCTGAGCATCGGCATGCATTGCCGGCTGCTCGGCCGCCCGGCCCGCATGAAGGCACTGCAGCGTTTCCTGGACCATGTGCAGTCGCACGACAAGGTCTGGATCTGCCGCCGGATCGACATCGCCCGCCACTGGGCGCACACCCACCCTTTCACCGGCTGACCCGCCGGCCCGCCCATGAGCACTCCCCCCCTCACGCTGCAAGCCCTCAACGATGCCCCGCGCGACCAGGCGCTGGCGATGGTCGACGGCCTGTACGAACATTCGCCCTGGATCGCCGAACAGGCACTGGCCAGCCGCCCTTTTCGTTCGCTGGCGCAGTTCAAGCACGCCATGGCCACGGTCGTGCGCGCAGCCAGCCGCGAGCAGCAGCTGGCACTGGTGCGCGCCCACCCCGAGCTCGCGGGCAAGGCCATGCGCGACAACACGCTGACCGCCGCGTCGACGCACGAACAGAACAAGGCCGGGCTGACGCAATGCACCGACGACGAACTGGCCCGCATCGCGCAGCTCAATGCCGACTACGCGGCCCGTTTCGGCCACCCGTTCATCCTGGCGGTGCGGGGCCCGCGCGCCGAAGGCCTGTCCAAGCAGGAGATCCTGGCCACCTTCGCACGGCGCCTGCACAACCATCCCGAGGTCGAGCTGCAGGAATGCCTGCGAAACATCCACCGCATCGTCGAGCTGCGGCTGAACGACAAGTTCGGCATCACGCCGGCGCTGGGCGACAGGGTCTGGGACTGGCATGAGTCGCTGAGCCGTCATTCCGACCCGGGTTTTGCGGAGCACGGCCAGCTCACCGTCACCTACCTGACCGACGCGCACCGCGCCTGCGCCGCGGAGATCGCCGCGCGCATGCGCGAATGCGGCTTCGACAGCGTCGAGATCGATGCGGTCGGCAACGTCGTCGGCCGCTACCACGCGGGCACACCGGGTGCGCCCCTGCTGATGACCGGCAGCCACTACGACACGGTGCGCAACGGCGGCAAATACGACGGTCGGCTCGGCATCTTCGTTCCGATGGCCTGCGTGCGCGAGCTGCACCGCAGCGGCACCCGGTTGCCGTTCGGCATCGAGGTCATCGGTTTTGCCGAGGAGGAAGGCCAGCGCTACAAGGCCACCTTCCTGGGTTCGGGCGCGCTGATCGGCGATTTCCGCACCGAGTGGCTGGCGCAACAGGATGCCGACGGCATCACGATGCAGCAGGCCATGGAACAGGCCGGATTGCGGGTGCAGGACATCGCCGCGCTCAAGCGCGACCCGCGGGACTATCTGGGCTTCGTCGAGGTCCACATCGAACAGGGCCCGGTGCTCTCCGAGATCGACCTGCCACTGGCCGTCGTGACCTCGATCAACGGCAGCGTGCGATACCTGGTCGAACTGATCGGCACCGCCTGCCATGCCGGCACCACGCCGATGGACCGGCGCAGCGATGCCGCCGCCGGTGCGGCCGAAGTCATCCTGGCCGTCGAGCGCCGCGCCGCGCAGGACGCCGAATCGGTGGCCACGGTCGGCCTGTTGAACGTCCCGGCCGGCTCGATCAACGTGGTGCCGGGGCGTTGCCAGTTCTCGCTCGACATGCGTGCGCCCACCGACGCGCAGCGCGACGCGCTCGAGCGCGACATCCTCGCCGCGCTGGCGGCCGTGTGCGAGCGGCGCCAGCTGCGCTGCACGATGGAGGAAACCATGCGCGCGGCGGCGGCGCCGAGCGCGCCCGCGTGGCAGGCGCGCTGGGAACGCGCCGTCGACGCCCTCGGCGTACCGGTGCACCGCATGACCAGCGGCGCCGGCCACGACGCGATGAAGCTGCACGAGGTGATGCCGCAGGCCATGCTGTTCGTGCGCGGCCAGAACGCCGGCATCAGCCACAACCCGCTCGAATCGACCACCAGCGACGACATGGACCTGGCCGTGCGCGCGTTCTCGAACCTGCTGCACGAAACCGCGGCCGACCTCTGACACCGGGACCCGACATGAACACCTACGAACAACTCGACGCCTGGATCGACCGGCATTTCGACGAACAGGTCCGCTTCCTGCAGGAACTGATCAAGGTCCCCACCGACACGCCGCCGGGCAACAACGCGCCGCATGCCGAACGCACCGCGCAACTGCTGCAGGCCATGGACATCGACGTGGAACAACACGCCGTGCCCCAGGCCGAGGTGCGGGCGGTGGGCATGGAGTCGGTCACCAACCTGGTGGCGCGACGGCGTTATGGCGACGGTCCCACCGTGCTGCTCAATGCGCACGGCGACGTGGTGCCTCCGGGCGAGGGCTGGACCCACGACCCCTATGGCGGCGAGATCGCGGACGGCCGCATCTACGGCCGGGCGGCGGCCGTGAGCAAGTGCGATTTCTCCACCTACACCTTCGCGGTGCGTGCGCTCGAGGCCGTGGCACGGCCGGCCCGCGGCAGCGTCGAGCTGCTGTTCACCTACGACGAGGAGTTCGGCGGCGAGGTCGGCCCGGCCTGGCTGCTCAAGCACGGCATCGTGCGGCCGGACCTGATGATCGCCGCCGGCTTCAGCTACCAGGTCATCACCGCGCACAACGGCTGCCTGCAGATGGAGGTCACGGTGCACGGCAAGATGGCGCATGCCGCCATTCCCGATTCCGGCGTGGATGCGATCCATGCCGCGGTGCAGATCCTGAACGCGCTGTATGCGCAGAACACGCTGTACCGCTCGGTCACCTCGCAGGTCGAGGGCATCTCGCACCCCTACCTGAACGTCGGCATGATCGAAGGCGGCACCAACACCAACGTGGTGCCCGGGCGCGCCAGCTTCAAGCTCGACCGCCGCATGATCCCGGAGGAAGACCCCACCGAGGTCGAGGCCACGCTGCGCGGCATCATCGACCAGGCGGCCGCCGCGATGCCCGGCGTCACGGTGGAGGTCCGCCGCATGCTGCTGGCCAAGGCGATGCGGCCGCTGCCGGGCAACCAGCCGCTGGTGTCGGCACTGCAGCAACACGGCGAGCAGGTGTTCGGCGAGAAGATCCCCGCGCTGGGAACTCCGCTGTACACCGACGTGCGCCTGTTCTGCGAGGCCGGCATCCCCGGCGTGATCTACGGCGCGGGGCCGCGCACCGTGCTGGAGTCGCACGCCAAGCGCGCCGACGAACGGCTCGAACTCGAGGACCTGCGCCGCGCCACCCAGGTGATCGCGCGCAGCCTGCACGACCTGCTGGCCTGACGGCCCGCCAACGACCGTGGCCGGCGACCGCCGGTCACAAATGGCGCACGACCGGCCGCGGACCGCCGCGTTGCCGTGGCGGCAAGCCCGCGTGCCGTGCGCCGGGCTGGCATGTCACTTGCATTGTGTGTGGCAGGAGGCAGGGCCACGGCCATGCCGCTTCTGCAACACCCCAGGAGACGCCATGTCCATCTGCCGCCGCCACTTCGTGTCCGGTCTTGCCGCCTTGACCGTGCCCGCGCTGTCCCGTTCCGTGTCCGCACAAACCCGGAGCTGGCCCAGCCAGCCGATCAGGCTCGTCGTGACCTTTCCGCCGGGCGGATCCAGCGACATCGTCGCGCGCCTGATCGGACCGCTGCTGGCCGAGAAACTCGGCCAGCCGGTCGTCATCGACAACAAGCCCGGCGCCGCCTCGACCATCGGTGCCGCGGCCGTGGCCGGCGCTCCCGCCAACGGCTACACCTTGCTGATGTCCAACTCCGCACCGATGTCGATCTCGCCGGCGCTGATGGACAAACCCTCGTACGACCCGATCCGCAGCTTCACCCACCTGACCTATATTGGTGCCGTGCCGACGGTACTGGTGGTGCACCCGTCGCTGCCGATCCAGGATTTCGCCGGCTTCATCGCCTGGGCCCGGACGCAGCCGGACGGCGTCGCGTTCGGCAGTGGCGGCGCCGCGTCGGTGGGCCATATCGTCGGCGAGATGCTGGCGCGCAAGGCCGGCATCCGGATGCTGCATATCCCGTACAAGGGCGCCGGCCCGATGCGCAACGACCTGCTCGGCGGCCAGATCAAGGTCGCCATCGACGCGTTGCCGCAGAACCTGCAGTTCCAGCAGAGCGGACAGCTGCGGCTGCTGGCGCTGACGGCACCCCGGCGCGCGCCGACCGCTCCCGATGTGCCCAGCGTCGTCGAACTGGGTTATCCGTCGCTGGTGGCGGAGAACTTCGTCGGCATATCCGCACCGGCCGGCTTGAGCGAGGACGTGGCCCAGGCGTTCCAGCAAGCGGCCGACCAGGTGCTGAAAATGCCCGAGGTCCAGAGCCGGCTGCGCCAGATGGGTTTCGAGCTGGCCACCAAGTCGCGCAGCGAATTTGCCGATTTCGTGCGCGAGCAGGTGCTGGCCTGGGCGCCCGCCGTCAAGCAGACCGGGGCGACCATATGAACAAGGCACGCGTGGCGGTCGCCCTGTTCGGGCCGCAAGGCAAGGGCAGCTTCAATGAATCCGGCTTGCGCGGCGCATTGCGCGCCCGCGAACGTGGCCATGCGGTGCAGGTGCACTGGATCGGTGCGGCGGATACCGACGACCGGGCGCACCACCTGCGCCAGATCTGTGCCAGCGGGCTGGACCTGCTGGTGGCCCACGGCGGCCAGGGCGACGAACCGGTCGCCCTGGTGTGCGACGAATTCCCCGCCATGCAATTTGCCGTCACCCAGGGACACACGACGGCCGCCAACAGCGCCTGTTATGAAGTGCTGCAGGAGCAGTCCGCCTTCCTGGCCGGCGTGCTGGCCGCGCTGCACTCGCGCACCGGCATCGTGGCCCATCTGTCCGGCGAGCGGGTGCGCCCCGGCCTCAAGGGCCGCGCCGCCTTCGCCCACGGTGTTCGCGCCGTCGGCAACAACTGCCGGCTGCTGACCACCTTCATCGGCAACCAGCACGACCCCGAGCGCGCCTATGCCGTGGCCCACGACCTGCGCCATGGAGGCGCCGACATCGTGTTCGCGATGATCGACGGCGGACGCGACGGCGTCACCCAGGCCTGCCGCGAACTGGACATGCGGCAGATCGGCAACGTGCTGGACTGGGTCGAGCGCGACCCCGCCGTGTTCCTGGCCTCGGCGGTCGCGGACTCGGGCAGTTGCGCGCTGCAGGCGATCGAAGACCATGCCGACAACCGGTTCCTGCCACGCACCGTGCGGCGCTACGGACTGGAGAACCCCGACTGCGTGCGCCTGGTCTGCAGCGACGCGGTGTCGAAGGAGCACCGGGCGGCACTGGCCCATTGGCAACACCAGCTGCTGTCGGGGGCGCTGCAGCCCGATACCGAATACGCCGGCGCGGAGTTCGCCTGACGCGGTTCCGATCACGCGCCACGCAGCAGCCTGGCGCGCCAGCCGCCGACGCCGATCAGCCCTGATCAGGCCCGCGCAGGCTTGCGGCGGGCCGCGCTGCGGCGTGGCGCGACGCCCTCGCCGGCCGTCGCGGCGGCCGTTTTGGCCGCGCGCTTGGCCGTGCGCTTGGCCACGGGCTTGCCGGCGGCCTGGGACGGGCTTGCGGCGCGGGCCGACGTGCGCTTCTTGCCGCTGTCGGCGCCCGTGGCGCGGCGCACGCGGGCGGCCGGCTTGGCCGCGGGCGCGGGCGCCGCAACGGCATCGACGCGCAATGCGCGCAAGGCGTCGAATTCCGCCGTGATCGCGTCGGCCAGCGCCTTGACGTCCGGCGCCGCGGCGGCGTCCGCCATCAGCCCGAAATCCAGCGACTGGTCGTAACTCTGCACCGTGATGTTCAGCGCCATGCCGTGCACGACGATCGAGGTCGGATAGTTGGTCAACATCCGGGCCCCGGCCATGTACAGCGGCACCGGCGGCCCCGGCACGTTGGAGATCGTGACGTTGGTGACCTGCCCGAGCCGGTCGGCCACCCTGGTCTTGCCCACCAGCGCGGTCGCGGCCTCGAGCAGCCAGGGCACGCCGATCGACGGATAGTCGGTGGGCAGGATGCTCTTGACGCTGCCCATGGCCGACTTCATCGCCGCCGTGGCGGCCTTCACGTGTGCCAGCCGCGCGCCGGCATCCGGCAGGTGCGTACCCAGGCTGATCACCGACATCGACGCCTGGTTGTCGCTGGACGTGTCGCCGGCCGCCCGCAGCGAGATCGGCACCGCGGCGACCAGGCTTTTCTTCGGCAGCACGCCCCGACCCTGCAGGTAGCTGCGCAATGCGCCCGAGCACACCGCCAGCACCATGTCGTTGATGGTCGCGCCCATGGACTTGCCCAGCGCCTTGAGTTCGGCCATGGGCAGGCTCACGGCGGCAAACGCGCGGCCGGTACCGACCGACACGTTGAACGGGGTTGCCGGCGCCAGCGTGAGGTTGCTGACCCGGCCCTTGCGCAGGCCGAACAAGGCGCTGCTGCCCACCGCGGTGCGCGCCGCACCGGAAAGGGTGCCGACCGTGGACGGCAGATCGCGCACGATCCGGGACACCTGCGCGATCTCGTTGCCGAGCGCGCCGCGCAGCATCTCGGCCATGCTCAGCCGGAACACCTTGCGCCGGGTGCTGCGCACGATCTCGATCGTGCGCGGCTGCGGCGTCACGTCGAGCAAGGTGTTGGCCAGCGCCACGGCCGCCTGGCCGTCCACCGCCGCATGGTGCAGCTGGGTGTAGACGCCGACCCGCTTGCGGCCGTCCGGCCCCGGCGCCAGGCCGGTGAACACATGCATCTTCCACAACGGCAGGCTGCGGTCGAGCAGCACCGGATGCAGCAGGCCGACCTGGGCTTCGAGCGCCTGCAGCGCGTCGGCGCCCGCGGCGGCCTTGGGCAGCTTGATCTCGACGATGTGCTGGCTCAGGTCGGGCGCGACATCGACCCAGGCCGGATTGGCCAGGTTCAGCGGCATCCACCACAACCTGCGGCGAAACACCGGCAGCAGGGGCAGGCGCTGCTCGACGTGCCGGCGCAGATCCCGCACGTAGCTGCCACGGTAGCCCCGGGGCAGCTCGAACAGGTGCAACGCGCCGACATGCATCGGCATCTGCGGCGTTTCGAGGAACAGGAAGCTGGCGTCCAGTCCGGAGAGTTGTCGCATCGCGGTCGGGCCTTTCATGCGGGCCCGGCCGTGCGGCAGGCCAAGGGGTTGAGGGTCGGCAACCTGCCAGCTGGCCTACTTGATCAGGAAGGCCAGCATCTTGCTGGCGAACCTGCCATACGGCGGCATCATGAATTTCAGGCTGGAGAAACGGGCCTGGTAGAACACCGGGCGCAGCTTGGAGAAGGTCAGGAACCCCTCCTTGCCATGGTAGTGGCCCATGCCGGAGTCGCCGACGCCGCCGAACGGCAGGTCGTGCTGGCCCACGTGGAACAGGCCGTCGTTGACCGACACGCCACCGGACATCACGCGCTCGAGCAGCATCTGCACCACCTGCGGGTCGTTGGAGAAGGGATAGATCGCCAGCGGCCGCGGACCGGCGTTGACGGCGGCGACCACCTCGTCCAGCGCCTGGAATCCGCGGATCGGCAAGATGGGCCCGAAGATCTCGCGTTTCCACAGGATGCTGTCGGGCGGCGCGTCGAGCACGATGCACGGCGCGATCTTGCGCGTGGCGGCATCATGGTCCGGCCCCGGCACCAGCTGGATGACCTGCGCACCACGCGCGCGCGCCTCGTCGAGTGCGCCGATCAGGCGGTCGAACGCGGTCTGGTCGATGATGGAGGTGTAGTCCGGCGAGTCGAGCGACGGATATCGCTGGGGCACGATGCGCTGTGCCTCCTGGACGAACTGCGCGATCTTGGCCTGGGGCATCCACAGGTGGTCGACCGAGGTGCAGATCTGGCCGGCATTGAGGTACTTGACGAACAGGATGCGTTCGGCGGCCTTGCGCAGCGGAAAGTCGTCGCACAGGATGGCCGGCGCCTTGCCGCCGAGTTCCAGCGTGACCGGGCACAGGTTCTGCGCCGCCGCGGCCATCACCGCACGGCCGGTCTGGCCGGAGCCGGTGAACAGCAGGTGATCGAACGGCAGCTTCGAGAACGCCACGCCGACGCCGCCGACCTCGTCGAAGAACTGCAGCTTCTCGGGCGGGAAATAGGCCGGGATCTTCTCGATCAGCAGTCGCGCCAGGTGGCGCGAGTTCTCGCTCATCTTGACCATGGCGCGATTGCCGGCCGCGAAGATGTAGGTCAGCGGCACCATGCTCAGGTTGACCGGAAAGTTCCACGGCACGATGACGCCGACCACGCCCAGCGGCTGCGGAATCACCCGGTTGCGCGCACCCAGGAAATTGCGCAGGTCGACCGAACGGCGCTGCGTCTTCATCCAGCCGCGCAGGTGCCGGGCGACATGGTCGATGCCGTCGACGGCCGGGAAGATCTCGGCCAGCAGGGTCTCGTGTGTCGAACGGTGGCCGTAATCGGCACTGATGGCCTCGCACAAGGCATCCTTGTTTTCACGGATGAAACGTTGCAGGGTGCGCAGGTCGGCCAGGCGTTCGTCGAGGCTGGGAACCGGATGCGCCAGATAGGCGTCGCGCTGCAGCGCAAGCGCCAGTTCCAGCGGGGCGGGGATGTCGTTTTTCATGCTTGTCCAATCGCGCCAGGTTCGCCCTGGCAGTGGCGTCCACTCACAGCCTACAGCTTACTCCCATCGAGCACAATGCGATGCTCTATTGGCATAAACACCAGCAGCCGCCTGGGCCGCGATGCGTTAGCCTATCGCCTGTCCCGCCCTTGTTGACCCGAACCCGCAGACCCACGAAACACCATGAGCAAAGAACTCTCCCCTGCCGAACATGCCCTGCGCGAAGCCGCCCGCGAATACCACCGCAGCCCGACCCGCGGCAAGATCGCGGTCACGCCGACCAAGGCCTTGTCCAACCAGCGCGACCTGTCGCTGGCGTATTCGCCCGGCGTGGCCTATCCCTGCCTGGACATCGAGGAGGATCCGTCGCTGGCCGCCGAGTTCACCTCGCGCGGCAACCTGGTGGGCGTGGTCACCAACGGCACGGCCGTACTGGGCCTGGGCGACATCGGGCCCCTCGCGGCCAAGCCGGTGATGGAGGGCAAGGGTTGCCTGTTCAAGAAATTCGCCGGCATCGACGTGTTCGACATCGAGCTGGCCGAGCGCGACCCGGACAAGCTGGTCGACATGATCGCGGCCATGGAACCCACGCTGGGCGGCATCAACCTGGAAGACATCAAGGCGCCGGAGTGTTTCTACATCGAGCGCAAGCTGCGCGAGCGCATGAACATCCCGGTGTTCCACGACGACCAGCACGGCACCGCCATCATCTCGGCCGCCGCGCTGCTCAACGGGCTGGAGCTGGTGGGCAAGAAGATCGACGACGTCAAGGTCGCGGTCTCGGGCGCGGGTGCCGCCGCATTGGCCTGCCTGGACGTGATGGCCGGCCTGGGCGTGCCGCGCAAGAACATGTACGTGTGCGACTCCAAGGGCGTGATCTACACCGGGCGCCCGGGCGGATTCGACGAGTCCAAGCAACGCGTGGCGCAGGACACCGACGCCCGCACGCTGGCCGACGTGGTCAAGGACGCCGACGTGTTCCTGGGCTGCTCCACCGCCGGCGTGTTGACGCAGGACATGGTCAAGAGCATGGCGCGCGCGCCCATCATCCTGGCACTGGCCAACCCGGAACCGGAGATCCGGCCCGAACTGGCCAAGGAGGTGCGGCCGGACTGCATCATCGCCACCGGGCGTTCGGACTATCCGAACCAGGTCAACAACGTCCTGTGTTTCCCGTACATCTTCCGCGGCGCGCTCGACTGCGGCGCGACCAAGATCACCGAGGAGATGAAGCTGGCCTGTGTGCGCCAGATCGCCGACCTGGCCAAGGCCGACATCAGCGAGGAAGTCGCCAGCGCCTATGCCGGCAAGGAGCTGGTGTTCGGCCCGGACTACCTGATCCCGACGCCGTTCGACTCGCGTCTGATCATGCGCATCGCGCCGGCCGTGGCCCAGGCCGCGGCCGACTCCGGCGTGGCGACGCGGCCGATCGAAGACCTGGACGCCTACCGCCAGCAACTCTCGCGGTTCGTCTACCAGACCGGCATGTTCATGCGCCCGGTGTTCATGGCGGCCAAGTCCGTGCCCGCCGCCGCCAAGCGGGTGGCCTATGCCGAGGGCGAGGACGAGCGGGTGTTGCGCGCGGTACAGGTCGCGGTCGACGAAGGCCTGGCGCACCCGATCCTGGTCGGCCGTCCGGCCGTCATCGAGGCCCGGCTGGCCAAGGCCGGACTGCGCCTGAAGCTCGGTGTCGACGTGGAGAACGTCAACCCGGAAGACGACCCGCGGTTCCGACAGTACTGGGAGGCGTACCACCGGCTGATGGGGCGCCGCGGCGTATCGGTCGAGGCCGCCAAGTCGGTGGTGCGCAGGTCGAACACCACCATTGCGGCCCTGATGGTGCACCTGGGCGACGCCGACGCGATGTTGTGCGGCCTGGTCGGGCGCTTCGACAGCCACCTCGACCATGTGCGCGACATCATCGGCGTGCGCAAGGGCGCCACCGGCCTGGCCACGCTCAACGCGCTGATGCTGGACCAGCGCACGCTGTTCATTGCCGACACCCACGTGAACGAGGATCCCGACGCCGAACAGCTGGCCAGCATCGCACTGATGGCGGCCGAGGAGGTGCGTTATTTCGGCCTGCCGCCCAAGGTGGCCTTCCTGTCGCATTCCAACTACGGCACGTCCAAGCGCAAGTCGGCGATCAAGATGCGCCAGGCCCATGAATTGTTCTCGCGCATGGCACCGGACATCGAGAGCGACGGCGAGTTGCACGGCGACTCGGCACTGTCGGAATCGATCCGGCGCAACGCCTTGATGGACAGCAAGCTCGAGGGCGAGGCCAACATCCTGATCTGCCCCAACCTGGACGCGGCCAACATCCTGTTCAACGTGCTCAAGATCACCGGTGGCCACGGCGTCACCGTCGGCCCCATCCTGCTGGGCGCGGCCGCGTCGGCCCATGTCATCACACCCTCGGCCACGGTGCGCCGGGTGGTCAACATGACAGCGCTGGCGGTGGCCAACTCGGCCCACAAGCCGGCGTGATGCCGGCGCGGGCACACCGGGTTCGCGGCGCCATGGGCGGCATCATGTCGATCGTGACGAGGCGCGTGCCGTGACGGGCCCGACCCCCGCGTTCTGGCAGCAGCGGTTCGACCAGCGGCAAACCCCATGGGACCGGGGCGGCCCCAGTCCGCAGCTGCTGTCCTGGCTGGACAGCGGCGCATTGGCGCCGTGCCGCATCCTGGTGCCGGGTTGCGGCAGCGGCTGGGAGGTGGCGGAACTGGCCCGGCGCGGATTCGACGTGACCGGCCTGGACTACGCGCCCGCGGCCGTGCAACGGACGCGCGAACTGCTGCAGTCGCGGCAACTGGCGGGCGAGGTGCTGCAGGCCGACGTGCTGCATTTCGAACCGCAGCGGCCATTCGACGCCATCTACGAACAGACCTGCCTGTGCGCCATCCATCCCGACCACTGGATCGCCTATGCGCAACGGCTGCACCAGTGGCTCGTGCCCGGAGCCACGTTGTGGGGCCTGTTCGTGCAGATGCCGCGTCCGGCCGCGGTGCAGGAAGGCCGCATCGAAGGCCCGCCCTACCACTGCGACATCAACGCGGTGCGGGCATTGTTCGCAGGCTCCCACTGGCATTGGCCCAAGCCACCGTACGACCGGGTGCCGCATCCCAGCCTGTCGCACGAACTGGCCGTGCCACTGACGCGCCGCTGATCGGCGAGCGAAAGACCCCATGGCCGCATCCAGCCTGCTTGCACTGATCGACGACATCGCCACCTTGCTCGACGACGTCGCGCTGATGACCAAGGTCGCCGCGCGCAAGGGCATCGCGGCGGCCGACGACGTCGCGGCGATGACGCAACTGGCGGCGAAGAAGACCGCCGGCGTGCTCGGCGACGACCTGGCGCTGAACGCCGAGCAGGTCACCGGCGTGCGCGCCGACCGCGAGTTGCCGGTGGTCTGGGCCGTGGCCAAGGGATCGTTGCGCAACAAGGCCATCCTGGTGCCGGCGGCGTTGCTCATCAGCGCGATCGCGCCCTGGGCGATCACGCCGCTGCTGATGCTCGGCGGCTTGTTCCTGTGTTTCGAGGGGACCGAAAAGGTCCTGCATGCGCTGGGCTGGCATGCGCACGAGGACGCAGCGCATCACGCGGAACTGGTGCGCGCGGTCGCGGATCCGCAGCAGGACATCGTCGCGTTCGAACGCGACAAGATCCGCGGCGCGATCCGCACCGACTTCATCCTGTCCGCGGAGATCATCGTGATCACGCTGGGAACCGTGGCCGCAGCCGGTTTTGCGCAGCAGGTCGCCGTGCTGGTGGGCATCTCGCTGGTCATCACCGTCGGCGTCTATGGCCTGGTTGCGGGCATCGTCAAGCTCGACGACGCCGGCCTGCACCTCAGCGCCCAGCCGGCGCCATGGAAACAAGGCTTCGGCCGCGGCATCCTGGCCACGGCGCCGTGGCTGATGAAGTCCTTGTCGGTCTTCGGCACCGCCGCGATGTTCCTGGTCGGCGGCGGCATCCTGGTGCACGGCGTGCCCGCCGTCGGCCATGCGCTGGAGGACTACGCCGCCTCACTCGGTTGGGCCGGCGTGCTGGTATCGAGCCTGGGCAATGCGGTGGCGGGTTTGCTGGCCGGACTGCTCGTGGTCGGCGCCGTGCAGCTGTACCAGCGGGTGCGCGGCGGCACGGCGGCCACCGGGGGTTGACCTGGCAGGCCCGGCGCCACCCGCATGCGGGTGGCGTGCCGGCCCCGTTTCAGGGCGGCATCGCCGCTGCCGTCATCCCCCGTGCACCGAGGCCGTCCCGGTTGACGCAGTTCACCGGCATCATGCCGGCCAGCAGTCGCTCCACCTCGCGCACGGTGCCGGCGCCCATGCGCCGCATGCTGTCGACGGTCAATCCGGCCGCATGCGGCGTCAGCAACACGTTGTCCAGACCGCACAGGGCATGCCCCTGCGGCAAGGGCTGGGTCGCGAACACATCGAGCGCAGCGCCTGCGATGCGGCGCGTGCGCAAGGCGGCGACGAGCGCGGCCTCGTCGACCAGAGCGCCGCGCGAGACGTTGACCAGCACGGCATGCCGGGGCATCAGTGCGATGCGCCGGGCGTCGATCAGGCCTTCGGTCTGCGCGTTGAGCGGCGCCGCCAGCACGACGGCGTCGCTGCGCGCCAGCAGCTCGTCCAAGGCGGTGCCCGCGACGAACGACGGCAGGTCCGCCAGGCGCCGCTGATGGCCGAGCACCACCATGCCAAAGCCATGGTGGGCGATCTCGGCAACCCGCGAGCCGATCGCGCCCACGCCGATGATGCCCAGCGTGTGGCCGTGCAGTTCGCCGGCCCCGTCGGCCAGCGCACGGCTGGCATCCCAGCCACGCGCGCGCAGCGTCGCGTCCATCTGCGCACAGCGCCGGCGCAACACGCCCAGCACGCCGATCGCGTGCTCGGCCACGGCATGGCGGTTCGATCCGGGCACATTGGCCACCGCGATCCCGCGCCGGGTGGCCGCCTCCATCGGAATCATGTCGACACCCACGCCATGGCGAACGATGCCACGCAGGCGGGGCGCGAAGTCCAGCAGGTCGGCCGGCAAGGCCGAGCGCACGACGAGAACGTCGGCATCGGCGATGCATCGGCGCAAGGTATCCGCACCGGCGTCCGGCGCCAGCACGACATGCGCCAGCGCGGACAGGTCGTGCCAGGTCTGTGCGTCCACCGGCCCGGTCAGCAGGACCCGGGCACGGCGGGGGGCGACGGCATCAGTCGGCACGGACACCGGCTTCGCGCACCACCTTGGACCAGACCGCGCGCTGCGCCTGCAGGTGGGCGGCGAACTGCTCCGGCGTGCTGCCGATGGATTCGACGCCCTGCAGGCTGAACTTCTCCCGCACGTCGGCCATGCGCAGGATCTTCACGATCTCGGCATTGAGCTTGTCGATGATGGGCTTGGGCGTACCCGCCGGCGCGGCAAATCCGAACCACACGCCGACCTCGTATCCGGGCACGCCGGACTCGGCAACCGTCGGGACGGAGGGCACCAGCGCGGAACGGGCCGGCGTCGTCACGCCCAGCACCTTGAGCTTGCCGGACTGCACATGCTGCAGCACGTTGGAGACGTTGTCGAACATGGTGCCCACGTGCCCGCCGATCAGGTCGGCCACCGCCGGCGCACTGCCCTTGTACGGAACATGGGTGATGTCGACACCGGCCATCTGCTTGAACATTTCCATCGACAGGTGGTTGGAACTGCCGACACCGGTCGAGGCGTAGCTCAGGCTGCCCGGCTTGGACTTGGCCAGCGCGACCAGCTCCTGCACCGAATTGACCGGCGAGGCGGCCGGCACCACCAGCAGGTTGCTCGTGGTGGCCGCCAGCGTGATCGGTGCGAAGTCGGTCTGCGGGTCGAATGGCAGCTTGGCGAAGATGAAGGGGTTGACCGCGAACGAGAACGGCAACACGACCAGGGTGTAGCCGTCGGCCGGCGCCTTGGCCACCATGTCGATGCCGATGTTGGTGGCACCGCCCGGGCGGTTCTCGACCACCACCGGCTGGCCCCAGGCCGACTGCAGCTTGGCCCCCACGGTACGCGCCAGCGTGTCGTTGAAACCGCCCGGCGGGTACGGCACGACGATACGGATCGGGTGGTCCGGATACGCCGCGACCTGGGCCTGTGCCGGGGCCAGCAGTGCCAGCGCCAGGGCGGCGCCGGCAGCACGAATCAGCATACGTTTGTCCATGGGTGTCTCCTTTTTCTGGGGTCGGGGGAAAATCAGAACGTCACGACATAACCGGGTCCGTCGATGGCGGGGTACTCGGCAAAGATCCGCTCGTCGATGTCCAGTCCGATGCCCGGGCGATCGAGCGGCTCGACACATCCGTCGGCACCGATCTCGAAGGTCCGGCCGAACATGTCGCGCATCGGGTTGAAGTGCGACACGCAGGCCTCGAAGTAGCCGCCGTTGTCCAGGGCGGCCAGGAAATGCAGGCTGGCGGCATGGTTGATGCCGGTGGCCGAGCTGTGCGGATGCACCGCGATGCCGAACGCCGAGGCCATGGCCGCGATGCGCAGCGCCTCGGTGATGCCGCCGGTCTTGGACAGGTCGGGCTGGAAGATCGTGACCGCCTTGTCCTCGAGCAGGCGCGCGAAGTCGTAACGCGTGTAGTGGTTCTCGCCGGCGGCGATGGGCAACTGCGGACTGATGCCCGCGGCGATCCGGTAGGCGCCGAAGTCCAGCGCGCTGAACGGCTCCTCGAGCCAGCCCACGCGCGCCTCGGCCAGCGCCGGAATGACGCGGCGGGCATCGGCCAATCGCCAGGCGGTGTTGGCGTCGGTCAGGATCTCGACCTCGTCCCCGAGGCCAGCACGCACCGCCTGGACCCGGAGGATGTCGTCGCGCACGTTGTCGCCCAGGCGCAACTTGATGGCCCGGTAACCGGCGGCGACATAGCTGCGGGCTTCCTCGACCAGTTGCTCCGGCGGCTGGAACCCCATCGAGATGCCGCCCGCGTAGGCCGGCAGGCGCTTGCGGCTGCCGCCAAGCAGCCGGTACAGCGGCATGTCGGCCGCCTTGCCGCGAATGTCCCACAAGGCCAGGTCGATGCCCGACAACGCCAGTGCCGCACCGGCGCCCAGCCCGTGGCTGGACAACTGCATCCGGTTCACGCGGGCCCACACGCCCACGACATCACACGGGTCCATGCCCGCGAGCAGCGGATCGAGTGTCTGGTTGACCAGGCTGCACACGGCGCCCGGGCTGCGGCCGGGATGGGACTCGCCGTAGCCGGTCAGGCCTTCGTCGGTCTCGACCCGCACGATGATGGTGTCGCGCTTGATGGTGGCGCCCACACCGACCTTGACGGTCTGGCCCTGCGGCAGGCGATAGGACAGGGCAAAGGCGGTGATGCGGGTGATTTTCATGGTGTGTGTCGTTGTTCAGGAGTAAAGGTAGCCACGCGCCGGCATCAGGCCATGACGCGCGAGCGCGTCGCCGGCGACGGCGATCAGTTCATCGGGAAGGGTTTGGCCGCCATGCAGACGCGGCGCAGCGACGTCGCGGGCCAGCGGGCCGAAGGCCATGTGGTGGTCGATCGCCTTGTTCGCATGGGTGAACACGTTGCCGAACGCAATGCCGGCGGCGGCGGCGAACACCGCCTCGACCACGGCCTCGATGCGCGCGGACATGGCATCCGCCTGGGCCCGGCGCCCCTGGCGCAGGAGATCGATCATCTGCGCCAGTTGCGGACCGAAGCCGTTGGCCGAGCTCAGCAGGAAGCCGTCGTAGCGGCCGCCTGCGATCTTCAGGTGCCGGCTGTAGGCGCCTTCGGCACCACGCAGCAGGAACACGCCGTCAAGGCCGGCGTCGGCAATCCGGTCCGCACCGCTGGTGTCCTTGACCATGTGCAGGTTGGCATGGCGGGTTGCCAGCGCGCGCACGGTTGCGGGCGCCACCTCGTTCCCGGTCACCTGGGGCAGCTGGTACAGCGATACCGGCAGGCCGCACCCGAGCAGGCTGTCGAACGCGCCGGCAATGGCGTCCTGCGACAGGTCGGCACCATGGGGTGCGCAGAAGGTGAAGCCCTGGACGGATGCACGGCGCATCGCGGTCTGCGCGTCGTCGGTGCCGGCGCGCCGCCGGAGCCGATCGAGCATGCACGCCATCGTGGCCTGCATGGCCGCGACATCCGGCCGGAGCACGCCCACCAGCACCGCGGCGCCGCGGGCTTGCGCCAGGTCGAGCACGGCGTCGAGCAGTTGCAGCGCCTGTGCATCCGACATCACCCATCCGTCGCCGGTCGAGCCGGGCACCAGGAAGCCGCCGACCGACGGCGTCAGGTATTCCACGTGGCGGCGCAGGCGCTGCAGGTCGATGGCGCCATCGCTGCCGTACGGCGTGAGGAGCGGACACCACAACGGCGCAAGCGGGGGCCGCGGGTTCCGCCGTTCGGAGGTGTCGGGCCGTTCGGCCAGGTCGAGGGAAGCAGACATGCGACCGAGTGTAGGAACCGGTCATCATGCAGAACAAGGCACATCAGGGGATTTCAGATATGCTCTCAAGGCATGACAATGCCCAGCCTGAACCTGCGACGCATCGAGGCCTTCCTGGCGGTGTTCGAAGCGCGGAACATGACGCGCGCAGCGGTGCAGCTCGAGGTGGCCCAGTCCGTGGTGACGCGCCACGTGGCCGCGCTGGAGGCGCAGCTCGGCTGCCGCCTGTTCGCGCGCACCGGCCGCGGCGTTGCGCCGACTCCGGCCGGCGAGCAATTGGCGCCCCGGCTGCGCGCGGCCATCGACGAGATGCAGCGTGCGGCGAACGAGGCGGCCGACATCGGCAAGGGGCCCAGCGGCATCGTGCGCCTGGGTGTCGTGCCGGGCGCGGCCCGGCCGCTGGTGGGCATGTTGTACCAGCGCCTGTGCGAGCGCTTTCCCCGCATCGGGCTGCAATTCGTCGAAGGCTTCAGCAACCCGCTGGAAGACCAGATGGCCGACGGACAACTCGACCTGGCCATCGTCAACCGGTACGGCCGCGCTCCGCGCCGCGGCGAGGAAAGGCTTTGCGTGCTCGAGAGCCTGGTCATCGGCGCGGCGGGCATGTTCCAGCCGGGCCAGCAACTGCGATTTCGCCAGCTGGCCGACTATCCGCTGGTGCTGGCCGCCCGCCCCAACGGACTGCGGGTCGCGCTCGACCAGGCGTCGCGGCGCGCGGGCGTGCAGCTCAAGGTCGCGGTCGAGTCGGACTCGATGTTCATCATGAAGGACCTCGTCGTCCAGGCCGGCCTGTGCACGGTGCTGCCGCGCCAGGCCGTGCACGACGACCTCGCCCACGGCCAGTTGTCGGCCGCGCGACTGACCACGCCCATGGTGCCCCGACTGCTGTCACTCATGTCGTCGAGCCGCAAGCCCGGCACCGCCGCGACACGCGCCGTGGCCAGGGAGATCCGCGACATCGTGCAGCACACGCTGCAGCACACGGCCTGGCGCTAGCCGGCGGCGCCCCCCGGGTCGCCCGCCGGCCAGTCCCCCACAAAACCCAGGATGCGCGAGATCTCCTCGGCGCCACCACGCACCGCCTGCTCGATCGCCGGCAGGCGGTTGGACAGGCGCATCGTCGGCCCGCCGACACTGACCGCGGCCTGCGCACCTACCTGCCTGCGGCTGGCCAGCAGGCGCGTACGCGACGACATCGTCTCGGGGTTCACGCAGTAGCAGAATCCCGGCGGTACGGCGGCAGCGCCGCGCCGCAGTCGCGGCAGAACCGGGCGCTGGGCGCATGCCCCTCGCTCAGGCACTCGTGGCAGGTGCGGGTGGTGGGTTCACGGTGCATGCGCTGCGCCGTGAACTCGGCGCTGACGATGCCGGTGGGCACGGCCAGCGTGCCCCAGCCCACCAGCATCATGATCGAGGCGATGATGCGGCCCAGGTCGGTCTGCGGCGTGATGTCGCCGAAGCCGACGGTGGTCATCGTCGTGATCGCCCAGTACACGCCCACCGGGATGCTGGTGTAGCCATGCTCCGGCCCCTCGACCACGTACATCAGGGTACCCATCACCAGCACCACCAGCATCACGAAGGACATGAACACCAGGATCTTGCGCCGCGACGCTGCCAGCGCACGGCCCAGGGCGCCGAATTCGGCGACGTAATGGGTGAGCTTGAGAATGCGGAACACGCGCAACAGGCGCAACACCCGCACGTCGATCAGCGCGTTGACACCGGGCACCAGCAGCGCCACGTAGGTGGGCAACACGGCCAGCAGGTCGATGATGCCGAACGCGCTGCGCGCATAGGTGCCGGGATGGCGCACGCAGGCCAGCCGGGCGATGTATTCGACCGTGAAGGTCAGCGTGAACACCCATTCCAGCAGCCACAACTCGCGCGCGTACACGGCATGCACGGCGGCCATGCTGTCGAGCACGACCACGGTCAGGCTCATCACGATGGCGGCGATCAGGCCCAGGTCGAACCAGCGTCCGGCACGGGTGTCGGCCTCGAAGATGATGGTGTACATGCGCAGCCGCCAGCCCTGCTCCGGGCGTCCGAAATACGGCAGTCCGGCATCGCGCACGGCTGCAGCGGCCTGCGGATCGGGGGCGCGGTCGTCGGTCATGGGCCGATCGTAGTGGATTGGCCGGGCCTGACGCCGGGCCTGACCCCGGGGCCGGGCGATGGCCGGCGCATGCGCAGCCGCGGGCCCGGAAATTGCGTGCATTTGCGATTCGGATTCCCTAGGTATTCCCTAAGTAAAACGCCCACCAAACCCGCCCATAATTCCTTTTCGCCAGCCGCCCCCGGGCCTTCCGTGACCCGGTGAAACCCGTCACGCGGCCTACCTGAGGATCGCAATTGCCTGAATCTTCGAACAGTCAGCAACCCGTGTTGCAGGTCACACGCTTGAACACCCGCTTCAAGACGCGTTCGGGCGATGTCCATGCCGTCAATTCCGTGAGTTTCGACCTCAGGCCCGGCGAACTGCTCGGCGTGGTCGGCGAAAGCGGGTCGGGCAAGTCGGTCACGATGATGTCGCTGCTGGGCCTGTTGCCGATCCCGCCCGCGGTGGTCGACGGCGAGTCGGTGATGTTCGACGGCCTGGACCTGCTGCGCTGCACGCCCGAGCAGCTGCGCGCCATCCGGGGCGGACGCATCGGCTTCATCTTCCAGGATCCGATGACCTCGCTCAATCCGGTCTTCACGGTCGGCTTCCAGATCATGGAGCCCTTGCGCGAACACATGGGCCTGACCGGCGAGGCCGCGCGCAAGCGCGCGCGCGAGTTGCTGGAACTGGTCGGCATCCCCGACGCCGAACGCCGGCTCAAGGATTTCCCGCACCAGTTCTCGGGCGGCATGCGCCAGCGCGTGATGATCGCGATCGCACTGGCCTGCGACCCCAAGGTGCTGATCGCCGACGAACCGACGACCGCGCTCGACGTCACGATCCAGGCGCAGATCCTCGAACTGGTACGGGAGTTGCGTCACCGCCTGGGCATGGCCATCATCTGGATCACGCACGACCTGGGCGTCATCGCCGGCATCGCCGACCGCGCCATGGTCATGTATGGCGGCCAGATCGTCGAGATGGCCCCCGTCAAGGACCTGTTCGCGCGACCGGAGCATCCCTATACCCGTGCATTGCTCAAGACCGTTCCGCACCTCAAGGGGGCGCGTGCCGCCAAGCTCGAGGTGATCGAAGGCCAGCCGCCGATCATGAAGGCGCCGCCTGCCGCCTGTGCCTTCCGCCCCCGCTGCGCCAAGGCGATGGAGCGCTGCGCGCGGGAAAACCCGCTGCGAACCCCGGTCGGCGAAGGCCACGACGTCGCCTGCTTCTGGGACGCCCGCACGGGAGGACCGCGCCATGCCTGATACCGCCGTTGCCGCGCGAACCCCCATGCCGCAAGGCGCCGCCCCCGCCGCTGCGCCGCTGGTGCAGGTGCGCGGGCTCAAGATGTATTTCCCCATCTACAGCGGCCTGCTGCGGCGCCATACGGGCGACGTGAAGGCGGTCGACGGTGTCAGCTTCGACATCCCGTCGGGCGAGACGCTGGGCCTGGTCGGCGAATCGGGTTGCGGCAAGTCGACCTGCGCGCGCGCCGTGCTGCGCCTGTACGAACCGACCGCGGGCACCATCACCATCGACGGGCGCGACATCACCGCGGCCGGCCGCGAATCGCTGCGCCAGTTGCGGCCGACCATGCAGATGGTGTTCCAGGATCCGCAGGCCAGCCTGAACCCGCGCATGACGGTGGCCTCCATCATCGGCGAGCCGCTGGTCGAGCACACCCGCATGGGCAAGGCCGAGCAGCGCGAACGCATCTACGAGCTGCTCGACCAGGTGGGCCTGAACCGCAACTTCGCCAACCGGTATCCGCACGAGTTCTCCGGCGGCCAGCGCCAGCGCATCGGCATTGCGCGGGCACTGGCGCTGAACCCGAAGTTCATCGTCTGCGACGAACCCATCGCCGCGCTCGACGTGTCGATCCAGGCCCAGGTCGTCAACCTGCTCGAGAACCTGCAGCAAAGCCACGGCCTGACCTACCTGTTCATCAGCCACGACCTGTCGATGGTGCGCCACATCGCCAACCGGGTCGCCGTGATGTACCTGGGCCGCATCGTCGAGCTGGCCGACCGCGACGCCTTGTACGAAGACCCGAAGCACCCGTATTCGCAGGCCTTGTTGTCGGCGGTGCCGGAGCCCGACCCGCTGACCGAGGCGGTGCGCCAGCGCATCGTGCTCACCGGCGACGTGCCGTCGCCGTCCAACCCGCCGGCCGGTTGCGCGTTCTGCACCCGTTGTCCGAAGGTGATGCCGCAATGCCATGTGCAGGCGCCGGCGCTGACCGCCATCGAGCCGGGCCGCCAGGTGGCCTGCCACCTCTATTCCCCGAACAACGATTCGACCGCCGGTTCCACGGCGGCGCCATGAGCTCTGTTTCGCAACCCATCCACCTCAAGGAAAAGGAGTCACACGTGAAAACCCGATATACCCTCATCGCGATGGGAACGCTGATCGCGTTGTCCCAGAGCGCGCTGGCCCAGCGCGGCTCCAGCGGAAACGTCAACATCATCTACTGGCAGGCCCCGTCGATCCTGAACCCCTACCTGTCGACCGGCACCAAGGACGTCGAGAGCGCCTCGCTCGTGCTCGAGCCCCTGATCCGCTTCAACGAGAAGGGTGAAATGGTGCCCTGGCTGGCGGCCGAAGTCCCGACGGTTGCCAACGGCGGCTTCGCGGCCGACTTCAAGACCATCACCTACAAGCTCAAGCCCGGACTGAAATGGTCCGACGGCACGCCGCTGACCGCGGCGGACGTGGTCTTCACCTACGAATACTGCACCGGCATCAAGGGTTGCGCCAAGGCCAACATCTTCGCGCCGGTCGAGAAGGTGACCGCCGTCGACGCCTCGACGATCCGCATCAACTTCAAGACCGCCGCGCCCTACCCGTATTCGGTGTTCGGCGGCGCCGGCACCCCGATCCTGCAGAAGGCGCAGTTCCAGGACTGCCTGGGCGAGAAGGCCCCGAGCTGCAGCAAGCAGAACTTCAACCCGATCGGCACCGGCCCCTTCGTCGTCAAGGACTTCCGCCCCAACGACGTGATCCAGATGGCCGCCAACCCGAATTTCCGCGATCCCGCCAAGCCGGCCTTCGCCACGCTGACCTTCAAGGGTGGCGGTGACGCGGCCGCGGCCGGCCGCGCCGTCATGGAGACCGGCGAATACGACTACGCGTGGAACCTGCAACTGGCTCCCGACGTGATCAAGAAGATGCAGTCCGGCGGCAAGGGCAAGACCGTGGCGGCCTTCGGCACCCTGGTCGAACGCATCGAGATGAACCTGACCGACCCGTCGCCCAAACATGGCGACATGCGGGCCACGACCAAGCATCCGCACCCGTTCCTCACCGACATGCGGGTGCGCAAGGCCTTGTCGATGGCCATCGACCGTGACCTGCTGGTCGAGATCGGCTACGGCCCCGCCGGCCGTGCGACCTGCAACCTGGTGCCGGCACCGGCCGCGTTCGCCTCGAACAACACCGACTGCCTCAAGCAGGACATGGCCGGCGCCAAGGCGCTGCTCGACCAGGCCGGCTGGAAGATGGGCTCGGACGGGGTGCGCGCCAAGGACGGCGTGAAGATGGAGATCCTGTACCAGACCTCCACCAACGCCGTGCGCCAGAACTTCCAGGCGCTGATCAAGCAGTGGTGGACCGAGCTCGGCGTGAAGGTCGAGTTGCGCAACATCGCCGGCTCGGTGTTCTTCGGTGGCGACGCGGGCTCGCCCGACACGTTCCAGAAGTTCTTCGCCGACGTCGAGATGTACGCGAACAACTTCGACGGCACCGATCCGGAAGGTTACCTGGCCGAACATGTCTGCGACAAGATCCCGCGTCCGGAGACCCAGTGGCAAGGCACCAACATGAACCGCTACTGCAACCCGGAGTACGACAAGCTGGTCAAGGAGCTGAGCTCGACCGCCGGCGTCGAGAAACGCGCCGTCATCGCCAAGAAGCTCAACGACATGCTGACCAAGGAAAGCTACGTCGTCGTGCCGCTGGTCGACCGCGGACGTGTTTCGGCACACTCCAACAGCCTGGGTGGCGTCAAGCTCAACACCTGGGACAGCGAGTTGTGGAACGTGGCTGACTGGTACCGCATCAAGTAAGACCGGTCCTGGCTGCGCCGCCCGGCGACTCGCGCGCCGGACGGCGCAGCCAGCAGTCCCCATTCCTCCAGGCCCCGGCCCGTCGCGCCGGGGCCCACCACGAAGCCGCGCATGTTCACCTATACGCTTCGCCGATTGCTGACGGCCATACCGACCGTGCTGATCATCAGCCTGGTCATCTTCATGCTGCTGGAACTGGCGCCGGGCGACCCGATGTCGGACGTTCCGCTGACCGTTCCGCCCGAGGTCAAGGCCAAGATGCGCGAGGCGCTGGGGCTGGACCAGCCCAGCTACGTGCGTTACCTGCTGTGGCTCAAGCAATTCTTCTGGGTCGAGCCGCTGCACCTGGTCGATCACTGGTTCGGCACCGCGTACGGCGCCGACATGCAGCGCGTGATCTCCTGGCAGACCCGCAGCCCGGTGTCCGAACTCATCATCCAGCGCCTGCCGCAAACCCTGTGGGTGGTGGGCATGGGCTACCTGGTCGGCGTGTCGCTGGCGGTGCCCATCGGCGTGTTGTCCGCCTACCGGCAATACAGCTGGTTCGACCAGATCGGAACCTTCATCTCGATGATCGGGTTTTCCGTTCCCACCTTCTTCACCGGCGTGTTGCTGATCGTCGTGTTCTCGGTGCACCTGAACTGGTTCCCGTCCATCTACGACACCACGCTGGTGGTCAACTCCTGGCCCACCTTCATCGAGCAGGTCAAGCAGATGGTGATGCCGGTGGCGGTGCTGGCCCTGTACAACGCGGCGCAGGTCAGCCGCTACATGCGGGCCTCGATGCTCGACAACCTGGGCCAGGACTACGTGCGCACCGCGCGCGCCAAGGGCATGCGCGAGAAGACCGTGGTGCTGATCCACGTGCTGCGCAACTCGATGATCCCGGTGGTGACTGTCATCGCGCTGGGCGTGCCGTCCATCTTCGCCGGCGCCATCATCACCGAGCAGGTGTTCAAGGTCAACGGACTGGGCCAGCTGCTGATCAACGCCATCCAGGTCAACGACCTGCCGATGGTGCAGACACTGACCTTCATCTTCGCCGTGCTCATCGTCGCGTTCAACCTGATCGCCGACGTGTTGTACGGCATCCTCGACCCCCGGATCCGTTATGACTGAAGCAGCCGCACCCCTCCGGTCGGCGGTCGACCAGGCCGAACGCCCGCCGCGCAGCCAGTGGTTCGACGTCTGGGACCAGTTCAAGACGCACAAGGGCGCCCTGCTCGGCGCCGCCGTGTTCATCTCCATCCTGCTGTTCGTGCTGGTGGGCCCCTTCGTCTGGGGCACCGACCCCGGCTACGCCAACCTGCGCATGCGCAACCAGGGGCCCAGCCTGCAGTTCCCGTTCGGCACCGACGAACTCGGCCGCGACCTGTTCGCCCGCATGA
The DNA here is from genome assembly GCA_024236015.1 of Rhodoferax sp. Taxonomy (GTDB): domain Bacteria; phylum Pseudomonadota; class Gammaproteobacteria; order Burkholderiales; family Burkholderiaceae_C; genus CAISIP01. The sequence continues at coordinate 80,109 of JACKLK010000011.1, read as the reverse complement.
TGGCAGGCGGCCGGGTATCGATCGCGGTCGGCATGACCGCGATGGCCATCGCCGTGCTGCTGGGCACGCTGATCGGCGTCACCGCCGGTTTCTTCCGCCGCATGGACGGCATCCTGATGCGCCTGACCGACCTGTTCCTGGCCCTGCCCCTGCTGCCGCTGCTGCTGGTCATGGTGATGCTGTTCCGCGAACCGCTGTCGGCCAACATGGGGCCCGAGGCCGGCATCTTCCTGCTGATGGTGATCTCCATCGGCGCGACCTCGTGGATGCAGACCGCGCGCATCGTGCGCGGCGAGGTGCTGGCGCTCAAGGAGCGCGAATTCGTGCTGGCCGCCCGCTCCATCGGCGCGCCGCCGGTGCGCATGATCCTGCGCCATATCCTGCCCAACACGCTGAGCCCGATCATGGTCGCCGCCGCGCTGGGCATCGCCGGGGCCATCATCGTCGAGAGCGCCCTGTCCTTCCTCGGCCTGGGTTTCCCGCCCGACTTCCCGACCTGGGGCCGGCTGCTGTTCGACGCGGTCGACCAGCTGCAGCTGTACCCGAACCGGGTGATGCTGCCGGGCATCGCGATCTCGCTGACCGTGTTGTCGGTGAACTACATCGGCGACGGCCTGCGCGACGCGCTGGACCCGCGGATCCGGGGCCGCTGACGCATCCGGGGCCTGCCGGCGCCGCACACACCGTCCGCCTGCCTGCCGGACCGCGGGCCCGCTGCTCAGTCCGCGGGCCGCAGATGGTGGGACAGGAAGGCCAGCACCCGCGCCCGGTAGGCATCCGGGCCGAACGCATGCAGGTCGACATGCGGCGCGCCCTGCACGGCCCACAAGGCCTTGGGTGCCCGGGCCGCCGCGAACAGGCGTTCCGTCTCCGACCAGGTGGTGTGCCGGTCCTGCGTGCCGGCGGCCACCAGCACGGGAGCCGACAAGGCCGGCATGGCGGCCACCGGACGCAGATCGCCGGCGGACACGCCCAGGCGCAGCGGCAACTGCCACAACAACAACGGCGCCAGCATGCGCCCGTACGGCCCGAGGCGCTGATCGAGCCGGTTCGACACCGCCTCGGCGATGGTCGGGTACAGCGACTCCAGGATCACCGCGTCCAGCGGCGGCGACGGCGAGGGACGGGACAGAACCAGGGCGGCAGCGCCCAGTGACACGCCGATGGCGCCAACCGGCTGCCCGGGCAGCTGCGCGCGCAGATACGCAATCGCCGCGCTGACAGCCGCCGCCTCCTGCAGGCCGAAGCCGATGCGTTCCCCGCTGCTCTCGCCGTGGGCGGGAAGATCGACCAGCAGCACCGCATAACCCGCGTCCCGCAGGAAACGCGCCCGCCCGAGCATCTGCCGGCGATCGGAGCGCAGGCCATGGAGCAGCAACACCGCACCACGGCCGTGCCCGCGCACGAACCAGCCCGCCAGGTGGCCGGAGTCCGCAACCGGCACGCGCACGGATCGCGCCGCCAGGTCGGCCGGCGGCTCGCCCACGGCCCGCGCGGCCGGGCGGCTGAGCCATTCGCCGGCGGCCCCCACCAGCAGCGTCGCCGACACGACGGCAGCGATGACAAGGCGAATGGCGATGCGCATGGCGCGTCCCGCGCGTGCGCCCGGTCAGGGACGCAGCCCGGCGCCACCACCGGCCTGGAGATGCAGCTTCGACAGCAACTCGCGCTGGTTGCGCACGTCGAGATGCGCGAACGCGCGATACCGGTAGGTCAGCGCCGTGGTCTGCGCCACGCCCATGCGTTCGGCCGCCTCGCGGGTGGTGCAGCCGTCGAGGATATGGGCCAGCATTTCCCGCTCGCGCCGCGGCAGCTGCGCCATGCGTTGCTCCGGCAACGCTGCCGTGCCCCCCGCGCCGGACGATCGATGGCACTGCTGCACATGGTGCCGTACCGCTGCGGCAATCAGCCGCGACACGCCGCGCAGCCATGCCAGGTCGGCCTCGGCGAAGTCGGCTTGGGAGTGGTTGCGGTAGAAGCTGATCGCCACCCGGTAGCCGTCGGGATACAGCACCAGCAGGGACAGGCGCTCGCGGATGCCGTTCTCGCCGTAACACACGCGCCGGTACTGCTCGTTCGCGACCTCCTCGGCGAACTGGTGGCCGAGCCAGTACTGGGTCTGGCGTGCGGCCTTGCGGGCGGCCAGCCACGCCATGTTGGAGTCCTGGCGATCGAAACCCATGCGCGCATAGGCCTGGGCCGTGTCGGCGGCCGCGTCGCCGATCACGCTGGCGGTGGACACCACCTGCACCCGGCCGTTGTTGCGCAGCGCGAACACCGTGCAGTGGTTGGCCGGCAACGCGGGTTCGACGGCGCCGATCAGCCGATCGGCGAAATCGTCCGAACCGATCGCGGCCATCAGATCCATCGCCAGGCCGTCGCGCGGCGCCATGGCGTCCCTGGCGAGTCGTGTCAGCCGCATGGTGTCTCCTTGATGTCCTAACTTGTCAGGACATTTTATGAGGCGAAAGCGTCAAGAATCATGCACACGCTCTTCCCGCATCGACACAGGCGCGCACCATGGCCACAGACCGCATCGGACAGTTCCAGTACCGGCGATTCGCACCCGCAATGCCCGCATTGCGGCCGGACGGCCATGAGCTCGCCCGCCATGCGGTGCTGATCGTCGGTGGCGGGCCGGTGGGCCTGAGCCTCGCACTCGGACTGGCGCGGCGCGGCATCCGCAGCGTCGTGTTCGAGGCCGACGACGCGGTCTGCGAAGGCAGCCGCGCCGCCTGCATCTCGCGGCGCAGCCTGGAGATCCTGGACCGGCTCGGCGTGGCGCAGGCGTTTGTCGACAAGGGCCTGGCCTGGACGCGCGGGCGCAGCTACTACGGGACCGACGAGGTCCTGGTGTTCGACATGCCGTCGCAGCCCGGCGACAAGTTCCCGCCGATGATCAACCTGGAGCAGTTCTATTCGGAGCAGTTCCTGCTCGATGCCATCGACGCGATCAATGCGCATGCGCCGGGCATGGTCGACATCCGCTGGGCCAGCACCGTCGATGCATTGCAGCGGCGACCCGACGGCGTGACACTCGGCGTGGCGAACGCGCTGGGCCGCTACGAGAGCTCCGGCGACTGGCTGCTGGCCACCGACGGCGGCCAGAGCTTCGTGCGCAACAGCCTGGGCCTGGAGCTGCATGGCACCGCCTACCAGGGACGTTACGCCATCGTCGACATCGAACTGCACAGCAGCTACCCGACCGAGCGGCGCGCCTGGTTCGACCCGCCATGGGCCAGGGGCACGACCATCCTGATGCACCGCCAGCCGGACGACCTGTGGCGCGTCGACTTCCAGCTCGCCGCGGGGCAGGACGCGGCGCAGGTGCTCAGCCCGGAGCAGGTGCGCCTGTTCGTGCAGACCCATCTCGATGCCATCGGCGAAGGCCACCTGGCGTGGACGCCGGTATGGTCGTCGATCTACCGCGCCGGCGCCATGACACTCGACGCCTACCGCCACGGACGCATCCTGTTCGCCGGCAATGCGGCACACGCCATGCCCATCTTCGGCGTGCGCGGGCTGAACTCGGGTTTCGACGATGGCGACAACCTGTGCTGGAAACTGGCCGCCGTGATCCAGGGCCAGGGCGGCGACGCCCTGCTCGACAGCTACGACACCGAGCGGCTGCAGGCCTTTCACGAAAACGCCGCCAACGCGATGCGCAGCACCGAGTTCATGTCGCCGCCCAACCGGGGCTTCGAGCTCATGCGCGAGGCCGCGCTGTCGCTGGCCGTGCGGCATCGCGGCATCGCGCGGCTGGTCAACCCGCGCCAGACCCAGGCCATCCACTACGTGAACTCGCCGCTGTCGACACCCAGCAGCGGGTTCGCGCATGGGCCCGAAGCCGGGGCTCCCCTGATCGACGCGCCCGTGCGCGACGGAATGCACCTGACGGACCTGCTGGCCCGCGACGGCGGCTTCACCGCGCTGGTGTTCGGCGACCCGGCCGGCAGCGGCGCACTCGCCGGCAGCTTGCGGGCGGGCAACCAGGGCGGCATGCCGTGCCATTGCGTGTCGCTGCCGCTGGACGACGATGCCGACACCGGCAGCCGCCTGGCCACGCTGTACGACGCGCGACCGGGAACCGTGTACCTGGTGCGTCCCGATGGACACGTCTGCGGCCGCTGGCACACGCCGGATGCGGCAACGGTCCGCCATGCCTTGCGCGTGGCCTGCTGCCAATGAGAAAGCCCGACACCATGACCTACGAAGCCCATGTCCAGGACGCCATCTACGCACGTTGCAGCCAGGCCATCGCCGATGCCGGGCGCGAGCGCGAGGCCTTGTTCCTGTCCCGCCTGGCGCTGCTGCTGTTCGAGAAGCTCGACGACCAGCAAGCCTGTTTCGACGCCATCGACGCCGCGGCCCGGGACCTGCCGATGCCGTCGCTGTCGGCCGACTGAATACCCGCGTTTCCCGTTCCCGTTCACCCCGACAAGACCCACAAGGAGCAATCAATGGACCGTCGTCACTTTGTCGCCAGCGTGCTGGCCAGCGCCGCATGCACCAGCCCGCTCGTCCAGGCCCAGACCGGCTACCCGGACCAGCCCATCAAGTGGATCGTGCCCTACCCGGCCGGCGGCGGCACCGACAACCTGGCCCGCACGCTGGCGGAAGCCATGCGCACCAGCCTGGGCCAGCCCCTGCTGATCGACAACCGCCCCGGCGCGGCGACCAACATCGGTGCCGAAACCGTGGCACGCGCCAAGGCCGACGGCTACACCATCATGTCGGCCGACAACGCGGTGCTGGCGTTCAACGAGCACCTGTTCAAGCGGTTGCCGTTCTCGCCCGAAAACGACTTCAGCTACATCGGCGGCATCGGCAAGTTCCCGCTGGCGCTGGTGGTCCATCCGGACTTCCCGGCCAGGGACTTCGCGCAGTTCCTGGCCTACGTCAAGGCCAACCCGGGCAAGGTCAACTACGCGTCGGTCGGCAACGGCTCGCCCCACCACCTGGCCATGGAGATGTTCAAGCACCGCACCGGCGCCTTCATCACGCACATCCCGTATCGCGGCGCGGCACCGGCCATGCAGGACGTCATGGGCGGCCAGGTGCCGGCGATGTTCCTGGACCTGGCTTCGGGCCTGTCCATCATCCGCGGCGGCAAGGTGCGCGCGCTGGCCATCGGCTCGCAACAACGCTCGGCCGTGTTGCCCGACGTTCCCACGCTCAAGGAACTCGGCGTGGCGGATGTCGACGTCTTCGCGTTCCAGGGGGTGCTCGGCCCGGCCGGGCTCGCGCCGGCGGTGGTCACGCGGCTGAACCAGGAACTGAACAAGGCGCTGGCCGACCCCGCCGTGCTGGGCAAGTTCACCGAGTTCGGCTTCGAGCCGCTGCGCCTGGCGCCGGCGCAGTTCAAGGCCCTGGCGCGCTCCGAGTCGCAACGCTGGGGCACGGTGATCAAGGCCAACGGCATCTCGCTGGACTGACATCGCCATGCCGAACACCGCCGCGCAGCCGATCGAAGGCTTGCACCATTTCGCCTGGCGTTGCCGGGACGCCGAGGAGACACGCCAGTTCTACGAGGACCTGCTCGGACTGCCGCTGGTGCACGTGATCCGCAAGGACCACGTGCCCAGCACCGGCGAATTCTGTCCCTACGTGCACATCTTCTTTCGCATGCGTGACGGCTCGCACCTCGCGTTCTTCGACCTCGGCGACCGCACCGCCGCACTGCCCTCGCCGAACACCCCGGCCTGGGTCAACCACATCGCCCTGCGCGTGGCCGATACCGAAGCCCTGGCCGCGATGAAAAAGCGACTGGAAGACGCCGGGCTCCCGGTGATCGGCGTGACCGACCACGACGGCTACATCCACTCGATCTACTTCTTCGATCCGAACGGGTTCCGGCTGGAGCTCACGGTGGAGGTCGCCGACGCGCACACCGTGGCGGAATTTGCACGGGAGGCCCATGCCGCACTGCGCGCATGGACGCAGCGCCCGGACCAGCAGCCGGTGCCAGCACCGTCCACCCCATGAGCGCCAGCCCTGAACTGCGACTGGCAACCCGGCGCAACGGACACCGCGACGGCGAGCTGATGCTGGTCAGTCCGGACGCCAGGCACTGGATCGCGGCCGGCTCCGATGTGCCGACCCTGCAGACGCTGCTCGACGACTGGGACCGGCTCGCCCCCGCACTGGAGCGGCGGTGCCACACACTGCACGGCCATGGCTGGGCCGGCGCACAGGACTTCGACGCCGCACAGTGCATGGCGCCCCTGCCACGCGCCTACCAATGGGCCGACGCGTCGGTCTACCGCAACCATGCGCGCCTGATGTACCAGTGGCGCAAGGAGCCGATCCCGCCGGGGTACGAAACGGCTCCGCTGGTGTACCAGGGCGGCTCGGACGTGCTGCTCGGTCCGCGCGATCCGATCGTGGCCACGGACGAAGCCCACCAGATCGACCTGGAGGCCGAGATCGGCGTCATCACGACCGACGTGCCCATGGGCTGCACGGCGCAGCAGGCGCGCAGCTGCATCGCATTGGTGGTGCTGCTCAACGACGTGTCCTTGCGTGGCCTGATTCCGGGCGAACTGGCCAAGGGCTTCGGCTTCTACCAGAGCAAGCCCGCGAGCAGCTTCGCGCCCATCGCCGTGACGCCGGCGGCACTGGGCTCCCACTGGACGGGCGCCATGCTCGACCTGCCGGTGACAGTACAGGTCAATGGCCATCGCCTCGGCGAACCCCATGCCAACACCGAGGTGATCTTCGATTTCGGCCAGATCATCGCGCACCTGGCGCGCACGCGAGGCCTGTGCGCCGGCAGCATCATCGGCGCCGGCACCATCAGCAACGCATCGGCCGCGGCCGGCAGCGCCTGCATCACGGAAGCGCGGGTGCGGCAGATCCTCGACGGAGTTCCCGAGGAGCAACTGTGCCCGTATCTGCGCGACGGCGATACGGTGCGCATGGAGGTGTGCGACGCCCAGGGGCGTACCGTCTTCGGGGCCATCGACCAGCCGGTGCGTATCGACGCGCCGGGCTGATCGACACCGCGCTCAGGCCAGATCGAATCGATCCAGGTTCATCACCTTGTTCCACGCCGCCACGAAGTCACGCACGAACACCTCCCGCGCGTCGCTGCTGGCGTAGACCTCGGCCAAGGCCCGCAGCTGCGAGTTCGAGCCGAAGACGAGGTCGACCACGGTACCGGTCCACCGGGGCTGGCCCGACACGCGGTCGCGTCCTTCGAGTACATGCGGGTCGTTCGCCGTGCGCGCCCACTGCGTACCCATGTCGAGCAGGTTCACGAAGAAGTCGTTGGTGAGTGTCTGCGGGCGCTGCGTGAAGACACCGTGCGCCGACGATCCGGCATTGGCGCCGAGCACACGCAGCCCGCCCACCAGCACCGTCATCTCGGGCGCGGTCAGCGTCAGCAGGTTGGCGCGGTCCAGCAGTTGCGCGGCCACCTCGGCTTCAGCGCCCTTGCGCACATAGTTGCGGAACCCGTCCGCCCGCGGCTCCAGCGGCGCGAACGATTCGACGTCGGTCTGCTCCTGCGACGCGTCCGTGCGCCCCGGTGCGAACGGCACCGCGACAGGGGTACCGGCACGCCTGGCCGCCTCCTCGATGGCGGCGCAGCCGCCCAGCACGATCACGTCGGCCAACGACACCCGCTTGCGGCCACCGTCCTGCCGGGCGTTGAAGGCCTGCTGGATCGCCTCGAGCCCGCCCAGCACCGTGGCCAGCGAGGCCGGCTGGTTCACCTCCCAGTCCTTCTGCGGCGCCAGGCGGATGCGTGCACCATTGGCGCCGCCGCGCTTGTCGCTGCCACGGAAGGTGGACGCCGAAGCCCAGGCCGTGCTCACCAGTTGCGCGATCGACAAGCCCGAGCCCAGGATGCTGGCCTTGAGCGCGTCGATGTCGCTGGCACCGACGAGTTCGTGATCGACCGCGGGAACCGGGTCCTGCCACAGCAGTTCCTCCTTCGGCACCAGGGGGCCGAGATAGCGCGACACCGGGCCCATGTCGCGGTGCGTCAGCTTGTACCAGGCGCGCGCGAACGCATCGGCGAACTGCTGCGGGTTCTGCTGAAAGCGACGCGCAATCTTCTCGTAGGCCGGATCCATGCGCAGCGCAAGGTCGGCGGTGGACATCATCGGTGCATGGCGGCGCGAAGGATCGTGTGCGTCCGGCACCGTGCCCTGGGCCGATGCGTCCTTCGGCGTCCATTGCTGGGCACCGGCGGGGCTTTTCGTGAGTTCCCATTCGTACTTGAACAGGATGTCGAGGTAGTCGTTGTCCCAGCGGATCGGGTTGGTCGTCCAGGCGCCTTCCAGGCCGCTGCTGATCGTGTGCACGCCGCTGCCGCTGCCGAAGCTGCTCTTCCAACCCAGGCCTTGTTCGGCGATGTCGGCCCCTTCCGGTTCGGCACCGACATATTGCCCCGGATCGGCCGCGCCGTGGCATTTGCCGAAGGTGTGGCCGCCGGCCACCAGCGCCACGGTCTCCTCGTCATTCATGGCCATGCGGGCAAAGGTCTCGCGGATGTCGCGTGCCGACGCCACCGGATCGGGCTTGCCGTTCGGCCCTTCCGGATTGACGTAGATCAGCCCCATCTGCACCGCGCCGAGCGGGTTCTCGAGTTCGCGGTCGCCGCTGTACCGCTTGTCGCCCAGCCATTCGGACTCGGGGCCCCAGTAGATGGACTCGTCAGGCTCCCAGGTGTCTTCCCGCCCGCCGGCGAAGCCGAAGGTCTTGAAGCCCATCGACTCCAGCGCCACGTTGCCGGTGAGGATCATCAGGTCGGCCCAGGAGATGTTGCGACCGTATTTCTGCTTGATCGGCCACAACAGGCGGCGCGCCTTGTCCAGGCTGACATTGTCTGGCCAGCTGTTGAGCGGGGCGAAACGCTGCGCGCCGGTGCCCGAGCCGCCGCGGCCATCGGAGATGCGGTAGGTGCCGGCGCTGTGCCAGGCCATGCGGATGAAGAACGGGCCGTAGTGACCATAATCCGCCGGCCACCAGGATTGCGAGTCGGTCATCAAGGTATGCAGGTCCCGGATGACCGCGTCGAGGTCCAGGCTCTTGAAAGCCTTGGCATAGTCGAAGCCCGGCTCCATCGGATTGGACAACGGCGAATGCTGGTGCAGGACCTTCAGGTTGAGCTGCTTCGGCCACCAGTGGGCGTTGGTGGTGGCACCGGCCATCGCCTGCCGGTGCGATGCGCCGGCGAATGGGCATTGGGATTCGTTCGTCATGGGTGTCTCTTCCTTCGGTTGCGTGAACACGAGCCCAGTCTAAAGACCCGGGCTCGATCCAGCCAGTCGGTTTTGACAATGACGGCGATAGCGCAAGAATGCGCCGGCGCGATCCGGACGACTATTGCGCCCCGAACATCGCGTTCGGCAAGGCCAGGCTGATCGCCGGTATGTAGGTCACCAGCACCAGGAACACCAGCAGCACCATCAGCCACGGCAACGCGGCCTTGGTGACCTGCACCAGGTTCATGCCGGTGACGCCGCTGGTGACGAACAGGTTCAGCCCCACCGGCGGTGTCACCATGCCGATCTCCATGTTCACGACCATGATCACGCCCAGGTGGATCGGGTCGATGCCCAGCTGGGTCGCGATCGGGAACAGGATGGGCGCCAGGATCAGGATGATGCCGGTGGGCTCCATGAAGTTGCCGGCGATCAGCAGGATGATGTTGACCACCAGCAGGAACATCCACGGCGACATGCCCACGGCCAGGATCTGCTCGGCGATCGCCTGCGGGATGCGCTCCGTGGTCAACACGTGGGCGAACAGCAGCGCGTTGGCGACGATGAACATGATCATCACCGTGGTCTTGGCCGATTCGAGGAACACCTCGGGCAGGTCGCGGATGCGCAAATCACGATAGACCCACACCGCCACCACCAGCGCGTACACCGCGGACACGGCGGCCGCCTCGGTGGGCGTGAACACGCCGCCGTAGATGCCGCCCATGATGATGACCAGCAGTGCCAGCCCCCACATCGATTCGCGGAAGGCGCGGAAAACCTCGCCGGCCGTGGCCTTGGCCGGCGGCGTGATCTGCAGCTTGCCGGCACGCCACCACACGGCCACCATCAGCATCAGGCCCAGCATGATGCCGGGCACGACACCGGCCATGAACATGCGTCCGACCGAGACCTCGGTGACGGCGGCATACACCACCATGACGATGGACGGCGGAATCAGGATGCCCAGCGTGCCCGCGTTGCAGATCACGCCGGCAGCGAACTCCTTGGTGTAGCCGTTCTTGACCATGCCGGCAATGACGATGGAGCCGATTGCCACCACCGTGGCCGGGCTCGAGCCCGACACCGCGGCGAACAACATGCAGGCCAGGATGGACGCGATCGCCAGGCCGCCGCGCAGGTGGCCGACCGCGGCGATCGCGAAACGCACCATGCGCTTGGCCACGCCGCCGGTGGACATCAGGTTGCCGGCCAGCACGAAGAACGGGATCGCCATCAGCGTGTAGTGTTCGCTGGTCTCGAACAGCTTGATCGACATCGAGGCGATCGAGTCCTGCGAGAAGAACGCGATGGTCAGCAGGCTCGCCAGGCCCAGGCTGATGGCCACCGGAATGCCGATGGCCATGAACAGGAACATGCAGATGAACAGGACGGCGGTATTCATGACTCCAACTCCTGCTGCTTGAGTTTCATTGCATCGGCGGCTTCATCGGCCAGGTGCAGACTGTCGGTCTTGCCGGTGGCCAGGTTGTAGAAGATCTGGAAGAAACGCAGGCCGATCAGCGCGTAGCCGATCGGCATGATGATGAGCACCTTCCAGCGTTCGATCGGCAGGTCGTCGAGTTCGACGCCCACCTCGTGCATCTTGCTGACGTAGATCGTCGAGCCGTACAGGATGAAGCCCACGTAGACCATGCACAACGCGACGGCCAGCATGGACACCCAGCGCCGGTTCGCCGGCGACAGCAGGTTGACCAGGGCGTCGACACCGATGTGCGAACCCACGCGCACGCCATACGAGATGCCGACAAAGATCATGACGGCGAAGAACACGCCGGTCAGTTCCAGGTTCCACGAGAACCCGGTGTTGAATACATAACGCCGGACCACCTGCATGAATGCGAGCGCCGTCATGGCGAACAGCATCAGCGAGATGATCCACTCCTCGAGGTGGTCCAGTATCTTCATGACTCTTCCAAGAAAAACCCCGGACCAGCCGGGGTGATGACACGACCTGCGCCGCGTGGCGCCAGGGCCTGCTTACTTGTTGGCCTTCTCGGCCGCCTTGATCAGGTCGGCGCCGATCTCGCCTTCGAACTTCTTCCACACCGGCTTCATCGCGGTGCGCCAGGCCATCTGGTTCTCCTTGCTCATCGGCAGCACCTTGGCCTTGTTGTCGGCGATCACCTTCTTGCGGTAGTCGTCGCCTTCTTCCTCGGCGATCTTGTTGCCGTATTTGATGGCTTCCTGCATCGCGCCGTTCAGCGCGGTGCGCACGTCCGCCGGCAGGCCGTTCCACCACTTGGCGTTGGTGATGACCATGTAGTCCAGGATGCCGTGGTTGCTGTCCATGATGAAGCCTTGCACTTCATGGAACTTCTTGCTGTAGATGTTCGACCACGGGTTCTCGGTGCCGTCGACCACGCCGGTCTGCAGCGCCTGGTAGACCTCGGCGAAAGCCAGCTTCTGCGGGTTGCCGCCGACGGCCTTGAACTGCTCTTCCAGCACGTCCGAGCTCTGGATGCGGAACTTCAGGCCCTTGGCGTCGGCCGGCGTGTTCAGCGCCTTGTTGGCCGACAACTGCTTCATGCCGTTGTGCAGGTAACCCAGGCCGATGATGTTTTTCTTCTCCATCGACTTGAGCAGTTCCTGGCCTTCCTTGCTGGCCTGGAAACGGTCCACCGCGGCCAGGTCGTCGAACAGGAACGGCAGGTCGAAGATCTGCAGCTTGGGTGTGTATTTGCCGAACTTGGCCAGCGACGGAATGATGATCTGCACGTCGCCCAGCGCCAGGGCTTCCATTTCCTTGCCGTCACCGAACAGCTGGCTGTTCGGGAACACCTGCACCTGCACCTTGCCCGGCAAGGCCTTCTCGGCCAGTTCCTTGAACTTGATCGACGCCTGGCCCTTGGGCGTGGCGTCGGCCACGACGTGGCTCAGTTTGATGACCATCTGCGCCTGGGCACCCAGGCCCAGTGCGAGCAGGCCCGCGGCCACGATCAGTTTGAATTTCATCGCTGTCTCCTATGCAAGTTACGGTAGAAAAGGACTGCCGTAACGATAGGTTTTGCCGCGCTTGCTGCCAACTGTGGCGTTCAACAGTAGGGTTTACCCGGATAAACCATGCGTCGGTCGACACGTGCTGCAGCGCCACGCCGGGCGCAGGCTGTCACCGCTGCGCTTGCTCGGGCTTCTGCGGCTGCAGTGTTTCGGCGCTGTCGACCGCGTTGCGGCGTACCCGCATCGCCAGGCCGATCCGGTCCAGCTCCGCGTCGCTCAGCAAGCGCTGGGCCATCGGCAGCAGTTCGGACTCTTCGCGCGCGATGTGCCGTTCGTACAGGCCGACGAAGTCCGCCACCCTGTCGCCGGCCAGGCTGGCCGACCGACCCGCCGCCACCGGCTCGAGCTGGCGGCGCAGCCCGCGCCAGCGGTGTTCGAGTTCGCGGTGGTCGGCCACCAGCAACGTCGTCAGTTCGCGCAGGCAGACGGCGTCCGATCCGGCCATGGACTCGATCAGGGCCGGGAACAGATCGACCTCCTCGTCGGCATGATGGTCCCGCGCGGCCGTGTCGAAATACCGCATCACCGCGGCAGCGGCCTGCCGCGCCTGCAGGTCGGCGCCGTGCCGGCCCAGGTGCTGCACGAGCCGCCCCAGGGTCTCGCACTGGTTCTGCACCCGTCCATGGCAGGCCGCCAGCATCTCCAGCGGAACTTCGAAGCCGACCGCCGGCGCATGGTGGCCTGGCAGGCCGGGGGGGTTCGGATGGGTTGCGGGTGCGCGCATGGGGTTTCTCCTGTCGGGTACCTGCCGGTCATGCATGCGTGCGAACGATCCGCAGCGCCGTCCCGCGCGCAGGGGTACCGGCTCTCGCACGCGCGCGCTCCGCACTGAACATGCATGGAAAGTGCATTTTAAGCCGTGTCGCCCTGTCCGGGCCATGCCCGTGGCCATCCCCGCCGGGATCAGGGCTCGAGTGCCTTGAGCACGTCCTGCAGCCAGCGCGTTCCGATGCGCGCCGCCATCTGGTCGTAGGCCGGCTGCACGGCGGCTCGCAGTTGCGCGCGTTGCGGGGTCGACAGCTCATGGATGCGAGTCGTGCCCGCGGCGCGCAAGGCCTGCAGCGCGCGTTCGTTCTCGGCGTCGGCGATGGCATTGCCATAGGCCAGTGCCTCGCGCATGGCGCGCTCGATCAGCTCGCGCTCGGCCGGCGCCAGGCTGCCCCAGAAACGCTGGTTCGCCACCACCGCATAACCCAGGTAGCCATGGTTGGTCATGCTCAGGTCGGTCTGCACCTCGTGCATGCGCTGGGTCCAGAAGTTCGAGGCCGGATTCTCCGTGCCGTCGACCACCCCGGCCGCCAGCGCGCGCCGCGTCTCGCTGAAGGCCAGCACCACCGGCCGCGCGTTCAGCGCGCGGAACTGCGCCGCGATCACCCGCGACGACTGCACCCGCATGCGCAGTCCCGCGAAGTCGCCGGGTTCGAGCAGCGGCCGGTTCGCGCTCATCTGCTTGAAGCCGTTGTCGAAGAAGCCCAGGCCCACCATGCCCTGGCGCGCCAGTGAATCGAGCAGGCGCTGGCCGATCGGGCCCTGCGTGATGCGGCGTACGTCCTGCAGTCGCGTGAACAGGAACGGCAGGTCGAACAGCTCGAACTCCGGAAACCCGACCCGGCCGAACTTGGACAAGGACGGCGCCAGCATCTCGACCGCCCCCAGGCGCAGGGCCTCCATCTCGTCGAGGTCGCCATACAGCTGCGCGGCCGGATACACCGCAACCCGGATGCGTGCGGCCGATCGGCGCTCGACCAGTTCCTTGAAGCGCTCGACCGCCAGCCCCTTGGGGGTGTCGCGCGCCACCACGTGCGAGAAGCGGATCACCCGCTCGGCATGCGCGCCGCCCGGCCACGCCGACCCTGCCGCGCAGCACAGCGACAACAGCAGCCACACGCACGCGCGCCGCCAGGGCGTGCGGCGCGGGTCGGAGCTTGCAGGGGCGGACATGCTGGTTATGCTAGCCGCAATCCGGATCCCATTGCCGCATACTGCACGCCATGAAACCCGCTCCCGGCGACACCCCGTTCGACTTCGCTGCGCTCGCGCAGGCGCAGGAGTCGCAGGCCGGGCGGCATCTGCGCGCACAGCTGTGGCTGCTGGGTTTCCTGGCGCTGATGGTGGCATCGGTCGTCGCGCTGGTGCTGTACCTGCAGAACTTCGAGATCGAGGAGGAGGCGCGCCAGAACATCGCCGATGCCCAGTGGCTCGAACAGAGCATGGCCTTCCACTTCCGGCGCCTGGAGGACGACCTGCGATCCCAGGCCCGCGGCCACGGCGACCAGCCGGGCGGTGACGAAGCCGCGCAGCAGGAACGCCACGGCGGCCTGTTGTGGTCCGAACCGGGGGTGCTGCTCGCGCGCGGCTGGCTCGGCACCGCCAGCCACGACGATCCGCCCGCCGGCCTGGAGCGGCTGCGCGCCGACAGCGCGCGTCATCCCGACAATGCCGGCGCGCTCGATGCGATGCAGGACATCGCACGCGGCCTGCGCCGGGCCAGTTATGCCGGTCCGATGCGCGAGGCCGGCTCGGACACGGGCGACGTGATCTGGCTGGCGGTCCCGACCTTCGAAGGCGGCAACTTCGTCGGCAACTATGTCGCCGCGATTTCGCTGTCCCATGCGATCGAACGCATGGTGCCGACCTGGTTCACGCAAGGCCACCACCTGCAGCTGACCGGTCACCAGCACGCGGGCGCGGAGGTCCCGTCCCCCGCCGGTGCCTACCTGTCCCCGATGAACCTGACCGGTACCGACCTGGCCGTGCTGGTCACCCCGGTCGGCTCGCGGCCGGCCAATGTGCCGCGCGCCTTCTTCGGCGTCGCGCTGCTGTTCCTGCTCGGCATGCTGGCCAGCCTGTTCGCGCTGCGGCGCGACTTCACCAAACGCCAGCGGGTGGAGTCGCAGCTGCAATCGCAGGTGGCCTTGCGCCGGGCGATGGAAAACTCGCTGACCGTGGGCCTGCGCGCCTGGGACCTGCAGGGCCGCATCCTGTACGTGAACCAGGCCTTCTGCCGCATCGTCGGCTTCGGCGCGGACGAACTCATCGGCCGCTCGCCGCCGCTGCCGTACTGGCCCCGCGGCACCGTCGAGAACCCCCAGCCGGTCACCGAGCGCCTGGTCGCGCGCACCGCCGAACCCTCGGGCGTGGAGCTGCAGTTCCAGCACCGTGACGGCCATCCGGTCGACGTGCTGGTGCACGAGGCACCGCTGACCACGCCGCAGGGCCAGCAGCTGGGCTGGATGAGCTCGGTGCTCGACATCAGCGAACGCAAGCAGGCCCAGCGCATGGCGGCGCGCCAGCAACAGCGCATGGAGGCCTCGGGCCGCCTGGTCGCCATCGGCGAGGTGGCCTCCACGCTGGCGCACGAACTCAACCAGCCGCTGGGCGCGCTCAGCGGTTTCGCCACCGGGCTCGGCAACCGCCTGCGCGACGGCCAGATCACGCCGGCGCAGGCGCTGCCGATCGCCGAGCGCATGGAACGCCTGGCCGACAAGTGCGGCCAGATCATCCAGCGGGTGAACGCCTTCGCCCAGCGCCGCGAACTGGCGCGCACGCGCATCGACCTGGTGGACCTGCTGCGCCGCATCCTGCACAACCGCCCGGCCGCGCCCGACGTGGGTTTCGAGGTGCGCCTGCCCGCGGATGCGGTCTGGATCGAGGCCGATGCATTGCTGCTCGAGCATGCGGTGCTCAACGTGGTCGTCAATGCCCAGCACTGGGCGGCACGCGGCGCGGCGCCGGGCATGGTGCATGTGAGCATGCAGTCCGAGCCGGGCATGGCCGGCATCGTCGTGGCCGATAACGGACCGGGCATCGACGAGGAACAGCTCGCGCACGTGTTCACCGCCTTCTTCAGCGCACGCGACGACGGTGCGGCCATGGGCATGGGCCTGGCGATCTGCCGTTCCGTGGTCGAGGCCCACCGCGGCCGCATCGACGTCGCCCGCGACCCGGTGCTCGGCGGCGCACGCTTCACGCTCTGGTTGCGGCTGGCGGACACGCCGCCACCGGTGCCGCCGCCAGGCACCGGCCCCGAGCAGGCCGGGAGAACCACGAAGGACACGGCAACGGCATGAATGCGCAGATCCATGTCGTCGACGACGACGCCGACTTTCGCGACGCCTTGTCCTGGCTGTTCGACTCGCGCGGCCACACCGTCGCCGTGTGGCCGGGCGGCGAAGCCTTCCTGCAGATGGCGCAGGCGACCGCCGGCGACTGGGGCCACGCGGTGGTACTGCTCGACATCCGCATGGCGCCGGTGTCCGGGCTGGCCACGTTCGAGCGCATCAAGGAGCTGGCCTGTCCGTGGCCGGTGCTGTTCCTGACCGGCCACGGCGACGTGAGCATGGCGGTCAGCGCGGTCAAGAACGGTGCCTGGGACTTCCTGGAAAAACCGTTCCAGAACAACGTGCTGGTCGACAAGGTCGAGCAGGCGCTGGTGGCCGCGCAGGCGCGCGTGGACGAGTCGGCCGAGCAGCAGCGGCTGCGCCTGGCGCTGGCCAACCTGAGCCCGCGCGAACTCGAGGTGCTCGACGAACTGATCCTGGGGCACTACAACAAGACCATCGCCGACCACCTGGGCGTGACGCCGCGCACGATCGAGTTCCATCGCGCGAACATCTTCGAGAAGCTGGCGGTGGATTCGGCCATCGAGCTGGCGCACAAGCTCGGGCGCTACGGGTTGCGCTGAGCGCGCAACACGTCGCCACGGCGGCGGCGCAGCCGAGCGTCACGAAACCGACACGGGGCCGACATGGTGGCGTCACGGTCGCGATCGAGACTGGCGCCATGCAACATCCACACACCGCCACCGAATACGAAGCCCCGCAGACGCCACGCCTGCGCACACCGACGACACCGGCCCGGACCGTGGCCAGCGACACCATCGAGGTCAGCTGGGCCTGCCACCAGGACGAGGTACGCGAGGCGCAGCGCCTGCGCCACGCGGTGTTCGCCGGCGAGATGGGGGCCCGGCTCGACACCCGGCTGCCCGGCCACGACATCGACATCTTCGACGACTTCTGCGAGCACCTGCTGGTGCGCGACGCCGACACGCGCCAGGTGCTGGGCACCTACCGGCTGCTGACGCCGGCACAGGCGCGGCGCATCGGCAGCACCTACAGCGACACCGAATTCGACCTGACCCGGCTGCGCAGCCTGCGCGAACGCATGGTCGAGATCGGCCGCAGCTGCGTGCACCGCGACCATCGCCAGGGCAAGGTGATCATGGCGCTGTGGGGCGCACTGGCCGCCTTCATGGTCGACAACGCGCTCGACACGATGATCGGCTGCGCCAGCATCCCGATGCAGCACGACGCCACCACCGGCCTCGTCGGCGGCGGACATGCCGCCGCCAGCGTGTGGAAGCAGCTGGGCCAGCGCCACCTGGCGTCGATCGAATGGCAGGTACGCCCGCGCCTGCCGCTGCCGATCGAAGAGCTCGACGGCGACCTCGACGTGTTGCCGCCGGCGCTGATCCGCGCCTACCTGCGGCTGGGTGCGAAGGTGCTGGGCCCGCCGGCCTGGGATCCGGATTTCAACACGGCCGACCTGCCGATGATGTTGCGCATCGGCGACCTGCCGGCGCGTTACCGCAACCATTTCCTGGGCAGCTGACGATCATGGCCTTCGATGCGCTGGGCGGTTATGCCGACATGAGCCGCGGGTCGCGTTTCGCGGCCGCACCCGCCCGCCGCGCGCCGTATCGGGCGGTGTTCATCTCGGACCTGCACCTGGGCACGCCCGGCTGCCAGGCCGAAGCCCTGCTCGAATTCCTCAAGGAGCATCCGAGCGAATACCTGTACCTGGTCGGCGACATCGTGGACGGCTGGCAACTGCGGCGCAAGTGGTACTGGCCGCAGTCGCACAACGACGTGGTGCAGAAGATCATGCGCAAGGCGCGCAAGGGCTGCCGCGTGGTGTTCGTGCCGGGCAACCACGACATGTTCGCGCGCCAGTTCGCCGGCCAGCACTTCGGCGGCATCGCGGTGCAGCACGAGGCCGTGCACGTCACCGCCACCGGCC
This sequence comes from Rhodoferax sp., assembly GCA_024236015.1. GTDB lineage: Bacteria > Pseudomonadota > Gammaproteobacteria > Burkholderiales > Burkholderiaceae_C > CAISIP01. Next base: position 61,858 of record JACKLK010000011.1, on the reverse strand, counting down.
AGCGCCTGTGGGTGGTGCACGGCGATGCGTTCGACGCCGTCGTGCAATGCGCACGCTGGCTGGCCGTGGTCGGTGACAACCTGTACGGCATCACCTTGCGGCTCAACCGCCACCTGAACCGGCTGCGCGGGCATTTCGGCTTTCCCTACTGGTCGCTGTCGGCCTACCTGAAACACAAGGTCAAGAAGGCGGTCAACTATGTCAGCGACTTCGAGGCCGCGGTGGCCAGCGAAGCGCGCCGGCGCGGACACGATGGCGTCGTGTGCGGGCACATCCACCGCGCCGAGATGCGCAGCATCGACGGCACCTTGTATTGCAACGACGGCGACTGGGTGGAGAGCCGCAGCGCCTTGATCGAACACCCCGACGGCCGGCTGGAACTGCGCCACTGGCAACACGCGGCGGTCCCGAGCGGCGGCACACCCGCCGCGCGCGTGCCGGCGTGAGAATCGCCCTGGTCACCGACGCCTGGGAGCCGCAGGTCAACGGCGTGGTGACCACGCTGCGCGAACTGGTCCGGGAACTGCAGCCGCTCGGTCATGCGGTCGACGTCCTGCATCCCGGACTGTTCCGCACCGTGCCCTGCCCCGGCTACCCTGGCATCGACCTGGCCTGGCGGGCGGGCGCCGCGCTCGCTCGCCGGCTCGATGCCTTGCAGCCCGATGCCATCCACATCGCCACCGAAGGCCCGCTGGGCTGGGCCGCACGGCGGTATTGCCTGCGCCATGGACGGGCCTTTTCGAGCGCCTTCCACACCCGCTTTCCGGAGATCCTGCACGCCGCCCTGCGTATTCCGCTGCGGTGGACCTACGCGTTGTTCCGGCGATTCCACGCGCCCTCGTCCGCGGTCATGGTGCCGACCCGCGCCGTGCGCGACATGCTCGCCGCGCGCGGCTTCCGGGCGCTGCGCGACTGGACGCACGGCGTGGACACCCGGCTGTTCGCCTTCCACGGCGAACCCCATGCCTGCAGCCGGCTCGGCCTGCTGCCGCGGCCGGTGTCGCTGTTCGTGGGCCGCATCTCCTACGAGAAGAACATCGAAGCCTTCCTGCGCATGGACATACCCGGCAGCAAGGTGGTCTGCGGCGTGGGGCCGCTGGCCGACGACCTGCAGCGGCGCTATCCGGCCGTGCACTGGATGGGTCTGCTGCCCCGTCCCGTGCTGGCACAGGTCTACGCGAGCGCCGACGTGTTCGTGTTTCCCAGCCGGTCGGAGACCTTCGGCCTGGTCATGCTCGAATCCATGTCCTGCGGCACGCCGGTGGCCGCCTACCCCAGCGATGGCCCGACCGAGGTGCTGGCGCACGCGCAGGGCGGCGTCTGCGACACGGACCTGGTTCAGGCCTGGCACCGGGCACGCGCCATTGCGCGGACCCAGGCACGCGCGCGGGCGCTGGAATTCGGCTGGGATGCGGCGGCGCGCAGCTTCGTATCCCACCTGGTGCCGACGGGCAGCGTGGCCCGGCCGGGGCCGAACGTCACGGAGATGTCATCATTGCGTTAAACAATCGTCAGATTCCTTCGTGCCAGCCATGACTGCCCAGAAAAAAACATCCCAGGAGCGCGCGCACCGCATTCCGTTCCTCGATCGCGACCACAGCATCCTGGCATTCAACGAACGGGTGCTGGACTGGGCGCATCGACCCGACGTGCCGCTGCTCGAGCGGCTGCGCTACCTGTGCATCGTCTCGTCCAATCTCGACGAATTCTTCGAAGTGCGCATGGCCGCCCATCTGCAGGCGTTCCAGAACGGCGTCCGCAAGGGTCTGTCCAGCGTGCAGTCGTTCGAGGCGCTGGCCCAGGCCGCGCACACGCTGGTCGACCGCCAGTACAGCCTGTACAACGACGCCTTCATGCCGGCCTTCGCCCGCGAGGGCATCGAGATCATCGGCTACAGCGACCGCACCCCGGCCCAGACCAAGTGGGTGCACGCCTATTTCGAGCGCGAGGTGCGCCCGCTGCTGATACCGGTGGGGCTCGATCCCTCCCACCCCTTTCCCCAGGTGGCCAACAAGACGCTGAACTTCATCGTGCGCCTCGGCGGCAAGGATGCGTTCGGCCGCGAGAACGAGATCGCCATCGTCAAGGTGCCGCGGGTGCTGCCGCGGCTGATCCGCATGCCTGCCAAGGTGTCGGGCGGCAAGGCGGCGCTGGTGTCCCTGTCCAGCGTGATCCGGGCCCATCTGTCGAGCCTGTTCCCCGGCCGCCAGGTCGGCCAGTTCTCGCAGTTCCGGGTGACCCGGCACTCCGACCTGGCGGTGGACGAGGACGACGTGCGCAATCTGCGCATGGCCATGCGGCTGGGCCTGCAGCAGCGCCACTACGGCCAGGCGGTGCGGCTGGAAGTGGCCGCCGGCTGTTCCGACTACCTGGCCGACTTCCTGCTGCGCCAGTTCAACCTGACCGCGCTGTCGCTGTACCGGGTGCACGGCCCGGTCAACCTGGTGCGGCTGCAGCAACTGATCGATCTGGTCGATGCGCCGCAGCTGCTGTTTGCCCCGTACAACCCGGCCAATCCGCAACAACTGCAGCGCAACGAGTCGCTGTTCGAGCGGCTGCGCGGCGGCGACATCCTGCTGCACCACCCTTACGAGAGTTTCGCGCTGGTCATCGATTTCCTGCGCGAGGCCGTGCACGACCCGGACGTGCTGGCGATCAAGCAGACCATCTACCGCACCGGCCCGGACCCGCAGCTGATGGACCTGTTGTGCGAGGCCGTGCGCCGCGGCAAGGAGGTCACGGCCGTGGTCGAGCTCAAGGCCCGGTTCGACGAGGAGAACAACATCAACTGGGCCGAACGCCTGGAGGCCATCGGCGCCCAGGTGGTCTACGGCGTGGTGGGACTCAAGACCCACGCCAAGATGCTGCTCGTGACCCGACGCGAAAACGGCCGGCTGGCGCGTTACGTGCACCTGTCCACCGGCAACTACAACGTGCGCACGGCGCGGCTGTACACCGACATCGGCCACCTGAGCGCCGACCCGGCGCTGACGGCCGACATCGAGAACGTGTTCCTGCACCTGGCCAGCCAGAGCCGGCTGCCCAGGCTCAACAAGGTCTGGATGGCGCCGTTCCATCTGCAGCGGCGCTTCATCGCCTGCATCGACGCGGTCGCCGCGGCGGCCGAACGGGGCGAGGACGCGCGTATCGTGCTCAAGATGAATGCGCTGACCGACGAGGCGCTGACCATGGCGCTGGCGCGGGCCGGCCAGCGGGGCGCGCGCATCGACCTGATCGTGCGCGGCGCCTGCATGCTGCCGCCGGACCTGCCGGGCCTGACCGAGAACATCCACGTGCGCTCCATCATCGGCCGTTTCCTGGAACACTCGCGGGTGTTCTATTTCCGCGCCAACGGACAGGAGCAGCTGTACCTGTCGAGTGCCGACTGGATGAACCGCAACATGCTGCGCCGCATCGAACTGGCCTGGCCCGTCGAGGACCCGGCGCTGCGCCAGCGCATCATCGACGAATGCCTGGTGGCCAGCCTGTACGACCACCGCGACGCCTGGCTGCTGTCGGCCGACGGCAGCTACCGGCGCGCCCAACCCGATGCACAGGGCCGGACACCGGGCATGCAGGATGCCCTGATGACCCGCTACGGAGCCCCTACACACAAGGAGATCGAATGGACCTGATCCTGTGGCGCCATGCCGACGCGGAAGACGGCAACGAGAACATCGACGACCTGGACCGCGTGCTCACGCCGCGCGGGGTCAAGCAGGCGGCCCGGGTCGCCAGCTGGCTGGACCGGCAACTGCCCGAGGGCACCCGTGTGCTGACCAGTCCGGCGCGGCGCTGCGAGCAGACGGCGCTGGCGCTGGGCCGCAAATACAAGGTGCGGCCGGAACTGACCACCGACACCACCGTCGAGCAGCTGCTCGAAGTGGCCCAGTGGCCGCACGCCAAGAACGCGGTGCTGATCGTCGGCCACCAGCCGACGCTGGGCGAGACCATCGCCCACCTGCTGCCGCTGCACCATCCCTCGTGCCCGGTGCGCAAGGGCATGGTCTGGTGGCTGCGCACCCGCGAACGCGACGGACAGCAGCAGACCATCGTCACCGCGGTGCAGTCGCCCGAAACCCTGTAGCCGCCGCTCCGGCGACCTCGGCGGCATCCGCCGCCTGCGCCCATGCACCAAGGCAGGGCAATCCCTGTCTGCCGTCGGCCGCGACACCGCGATAATGGGTCGTTCCGGCGGGCGTGCACGCTCGCTATGGCACTGTTCTTGCTAGCCGACGGGCACCTGCCTGATGGCTTTTTCAGTCCACCAACCGAGCAATACCATGATCAAAAACATCTTCTCCCGCCTCGCGCCCGCGCTGGTGCTGGCGGCCGCCAGCAGCCTGGCCCATGCGCAGACGCCGATCAAATTCATCCTCGACTGGCGTTTCGAAGGCCCGTCCGCGCTGTTCCTGGCCCCGGTGGCCAAGGGGTATTTCAAGGACGCCAAGCTCGATGTCTCGATCGACGCCGGCAACGGCTCGGGCGGCGCGGTGACCCGTGTGGCCGCCGGCACCTACGACATGGGTTTCGCCGACCTGGCCGCGCTGATGGAATTCCACGCCAACAACCCCGATGCGCCGAACAAGCCGGTCGCGGTCATGATGGTCTACAACAACACGCCGGCCTCGGTGATGGCGCTCAAGAAGTCCGGCATCAAGACGCCGGCCGACCTCAACGGCAAGAAGCTCGGTGCCCCGGTTTTCGACGCCGGCCGCCGCGCCTTCCCGATCTTCCAGAAGGCCAACGGCATCGGCACGGTGCAATGGACTGCCATGGACCCGCCGCTGCGCGAGACCATGCTGGCCCGCGGCGACGTCGATGCGATCACCGGCTTCACCTTCACCTCGCTGCTGAACCTCGAGGCGCGCGGCGTCAAGGCCGAGGACGTGGTCGTGTTGCCCTACCCCGAGCACGGCGTCAAGCTGTACGGCAACGCCATCATCGCCTCGCCCAAGCTGATCAAGGAGAACCCCGCGGCAGTGAAGGCCTTCCTGCAGGCCTTCACCAAAGGTGCGCGTGACGTCATCGTCAAGCCCGATGCCGCCATCGACTACGTCAAGGAGCGCGATGGCATCATCAATGTGGCGCTGGAGCAGCGCCGGCTGCGCCTGGCCATCGACACGGTCGTGAACAGCCCGGACGCGCGCAGCGAAGGTTTCGGACGCATCGTCGGCCCGCGCCTGTCGCTGATGGCCAGCCAGGTGTCGGATGCCTTCGGCACCAAGACCCGGGTCAACCCCGACGCCGTCTGGGACGGCTCCTTCCTGCCGAGCACGGCCGAGCTGAACATCCTGCCGGCCAAGAAATAAGCATGCAGGCGCAGGCCACGGCGGCGGCGCCGCAGCCGGCGTTCGTCGATTTCGAGGACGTCTGGCTCGCCTACAACCAGGAACTGCTGGCCAAGCAGCAGTTCGCGGTCGAGGCCATCAACCTGCGGGTGCGCGAGGGCGAGTTCATCGCCATCGTCGGGCCCTCGGGTTGCGGCAAGTCGACCTTCATGAAGCTCACGACCGGTCTGCGCATGCCCTCGCGCGGCCGGATCCTGATCGACGGCCAGCCGGTCACCGGCCCGCTGAAGATCTCCGGCATGGCTTTCCAGGCACCCTCGTTGCTGCCCTGGCGCACGACGCTGGACAACGTGCTGCTGCCGCTGGAGATCGTCGAGCCGTACCGCAGCAACTTCAAGCGCGACCGCGCCCAATACGCTGAGCGCGCGCGCAGGCTGCTGGCGCGTGTGGGCCTGGACGGTTATGCCGACCAGTTTCCGTGGCAGCTCTCGGGCGGCATGCAGCAACGCGTGAGCATCTGCCGCGCGCTGATCCACGAGCCGCGCATGCTGCTGCTCGACGAGCCGTTCGGCGCGCTCGACGCGTTCACGCGCGAGGAGTTGTGGAGCATCCTGCGCGAGTTGTGGCTGGAGCAGCGTTTCAACGTGGTGCTGGTCACGCACGACCTGCGCGAATCGGTGTTCCTGGCCGACACGGTCTACGTGATGAGCAAGAGCCCGGGGCGTTTCGTCGTGCGCAAGGAGATCGACCTGCCGCAGGACCGCGACCTGGAGATCACCTATACCAGCGCCTTCAGCGACATCGTGCATGAACTGCGCAGCCACATCGGGGCGATCCGCAAGCCGGGGGCGGCCGCGACCACGGGGGCCACACCATGAGCGGCGACAAACTCGAACGCTGGGCACCGCTGGTGATGCTGGTGCTGATCATCGCCCTGTGGCAACTCGTGTGCACCGTGTTCGCGATTCCCGAGTTCATCTTTCCCAGCCCGCTGGAGATCGGCCGCGCGCTGGGCGAATTCACATCGCCGATCGCGCTGGCGGCCTGGCAGACCTTCTGGGTCACGATGGTCGGTTTCGCGTTGTCCATCGTGGTCGGCGTGTTGCTCGGATTCCTGGTCGGCTCGACCCGGCTCGCCTACGCGGCGCTGTTCCCGCTGCTGGTGGCCTTCAATGCCGTGCCCAAGGCGGCGGTCGTGCCCATCCTGGTGGTGTGGTTCGGCATCGGCCTGGGCCCGGGCATCCTGACCGCCTTCCTGATCTCGTTCTTCCCGATCATGGTCAACATGGCCACCGGCCTGGCCACGCTCGAGCCCGAACTGGAAGACGTGTTGCGGGTGCTCGGTGCCAAGCGGCGCGACGTGTTGCTCAAGGTCGGCCTGCCACGCTCGCTGCCGTATTTCTTCGCCTCGCTCAAGGTGGCGATCACGCTGGCCTTCGTCGGCACCGTGCTGGCCGAGATGACGGCGGGCGACTCCGGCATCGGCTACCTGATGCAGACCGCCGGATCGCAGCAGCGCATGGCGCTGGCGTTTGCCGGCCTGGTCGTGATCGGCGCCATGGCGATGGCGATGTACGAGTTGTTCAGCTACATCGAGAAACACACGACCGGCTGGGCGCACCGCGGCTCGCAGAATGTCTGAGGTGAAAGACGCCCCCGGCCTGCTCCACGGCAGCTTGACCTTTCATGCCACGTTGGTGGGGCCAAGTGACATGGAGCACTGACATGCCGGTGGGCGCGTCCGGGCAGCCAGAGGCCGATCCAGCGGCAACGGCTCCATGGCCGCTGCCGGCCGACGTGCAGCAGCAGTTGCTGCTGCGCGCCGACCAAGTCGCGCGCCGCGCCATGGCCATGGGGCGGCACCCGTTCGGCGCCGTGCTGGTGGCGCCCGACGGCGAGACGGTGCTGGCCGAACAGGGCAACATCGACACCGTCAACCATGCCGAGTCGACGCTGGCGCGCACGGCGGCCGCCAACTATCCGGGCGCCTACCTGGCGCACTGCACGCTGGTGAGCACGTTCGAGCCCTGCGCCATGTGCGCGGGCACCATCTACTGGTCCGGCATCGGCCGCGTGTTGTACGGCGCCAGCGAATCGGCGCTGCTGCAACTCACCGGCGACCACCCGCAGAATCCGACACTGGACCTGCCCTGCCGCAGCGTGTTCGGCAGCGGCCAGCGCCCGGTGCTGGTCACCGGCCCGGTGCCGGGCAGCGAAGCGGCGATGCTGCGGACCCACCAGGGTTTCTGGGACCGGCACGGCCGCTGAGCCGCGGGCTTGCCCACGGCGCACTCCACCGGCGGCGGCCCATGGCCGCCCGCAGGTCCCGGCTATGCGCCAGACTGCGACTGCGACTGCGACTGCGACTGCGACTGCGACTGCGACTGCGACGGCGACGGCGACGCGCCGGCATCGTCGCCGCGGTGCCGCTCCTCGCTGACCACCAGGTGGATGAAATGCAGCTTGGCCACGACCTGGTGCGCCAGCACGAACGGGTAGATGTCGGGCTGGCCCATGGCCCGCGCCATGCCGTTCATCAGCATCGTCAGTTCGGCCCAGTGGTTGATGAAGGCCAGGTACTTGTCCGCACCCGGGTGATCGGGCTGGTACAACACGTCGTGTCCGAACGGCTTGAGTTCCAGCCGCGTCTGGTCGAGCACCAGGCCGTAACTCGTGGCCGTGTCCACCATGTCGCTCATGTGCATGTAATGGGCCCAGCACTCCGCCCAGTCTTCCCAGGGATGGGCCGTGGCATAGGCACTGACGTAGCCGAGTTGCCAGTCCGGCGGCGGCCCGTTTTCGTAGTACCGCTTCAGGCTGTCGCCGTAGTCGAGCGTCTCGTCGCCGAACAGCGCGCGACAGGGTTCGAGCCAGTGGCTGTCGGCAATCAGGCGGTTCCAGTAGTAATGTCCGACCTCGTGCCGCAGATGGCCGACCAGGGTGCGGTACGGCTCGTTCATGTTGGTGCGCGCGCGTTCGCGATGCACATCGTCGGCCTCGATGATGTTGAGCGTGATCAGGCCGTCGTCGTGGCCGGTCATCACCGGCGGGCCGCCGTCGGGTGCGCGCAGGAAGTCGAACATCAGGCCGTGTTCGGTGTCCTCCGATTCGCGCGAAGCCACCGGCAGGCCCAGCACCAGCAACGCCGACACCAGGCGTCGCTTGGCCATCTCGATGCGCGCCCACAACACCCCGTTGTCCGGATGCTGCGGATCGTTCAGGTCCGGGATCGTGCGATTGAGCCGACAGGCGCGGCACAGTCCGGCCTGCGGACCGACCTCGTCGACCGGCACCAGCCAGTTGCAGGCTGAAGGTGTACCCAGGTTGGCACAGCGCTGGTAACGCGGACCTTCGGTCTCCCACCGCACCCAGACATCGGGCTCGTCGGTCTCTGCCAGCGGCACCACCTGCGCCAGTTCCGGCGCATAACCCAGCGCCGTGCCGCAGGCCAGGCACTCGCTGTTGCGAAAGAAGATCGGACTGCCGCACTGGCAGTTGAACGCACGCACCCGCAGTCCGGGGGAAGCGTCGGTCTTGCCGATGGGATCGGATGAAGCATTCACGGCTTGGTTCCACAGTGCCGCAGCACGGTTACGGAACCCGCCAGGCGCGGGTTCGTCGCCGGCAGTTTCTCACGGACCGCCGGTGGGCGACCCCCGCGCCGATATCGGGCCGGTCACGGACATGGTCTTGTGCCATGCAGCCGGGGCATAGCAGCTAGTGGCCGTTCACGGCGGCACGCCGGATTGCGAATCCTAGAATTCGACGAACCTCAACGAGACATTGCCATGGAATACCAGCACATCACCGTGACACCGCTGTCGCCCCACATCGGAGCCGAGATCGGCGCGGTCGACCTCACGCAGCCCTTGTCCGATGCCCAGCAGGCCGAGCTGCGGCGCGCTTTCCTCGAATACCAGGTGGTGTTCTTTCGCGAGCAGAAGATCGGCTTCGACGACCAGATCCGCGTGGCCAGCCATTTCGGACCGCTGGGGCGGCATGTCGGAGTCAACACCATCAGCAAGACCACCGACAACCCGCTGGTGCGCAAGTTCCACTACGACGAGACCTCCACCCGCATCTCCGGCGAGAACTTCCACAGCGACCAGTCCTGCGCGGCCATCCCGCCGCTGGGCAGCATGCTCTACAACCACACGGTACCGCCCAAGGGCGGCGGCGACACGATGTTCGCGAGCATGTACGCCGCCTACGACGCCTTGTCGCCGAAGATGAAGGAATACCTGTCGGGCCTGACCGCCACGCACGACGGCACGCGCGTGTTCGGCCCCGGCACGCCGGTGTCGGTGCACCCGGTCATCACCCGCCACCCGGACACCGGCCGGCGCGTGATCTTCGTCAACACCGACTTCACGTCGCACATCAACGAGGTGTCGCGCGCCGAGAGCCGCGCCATCCTCGAGTACCTCTATGCGCACTGCGTGCGGGCCGAATGGACCGTGCGTTTTCGCTGGCGCGATCACTCGATCGCGTTCTGGGACAACCGCTGTACGCAACACAAGGCGATCTGGGACTACTGGCCGAACGTGCGCTCCGGATACCGGGTGCAGGTCGAAGGCACGGCGGCGCCACTGGCGGGCTGATCCGCCGCGGGCCCGGCGCCCCGGCGCATTCACGCCGGCGCGAGCACCCGCTTCAGCACATGGCGCAACACGTCGAGCGCCATCCGGTGCAAGGTCGAGGGCCGATGCCGCGACGCCCTGGCCAGCGACAGGGTCGTGACCAGCGCGGGGCTGGCAATCGGTATGGCCAGCAGCGAATCGGCCCGCCGGTCCCCGCCGACGACATGGGCCGACGTGACGGTATGGCCGTAACCTTCGCGCACCAGGTCCAGGATGGTCTCGACACCGTCCACGTCGTAGACCACATGGAGTTCCACGCCAGCGGACACCGCCTGCGACTCGACCAGTGAACGCAGCGGATTGGGCGGGCTGGGAAAAATCATCGGCAGGCCGGCCAGTTCGGCGAAATCGACACGGTCGCGCTGGGCCATCGCACCGCCCTGGCGTGTCAGCAGGTGCAAGTCCAGCCTGCATACCGGCTCCACCTCGATCTGGGTCGAGGCCGCCTGGTCGTGCAGCAGGGCCGCATCGAGCTGGCCGGACAACACCCGCTCGTGCAGCTTGCGCGACAGGTCTTCGACGATCGACAGCCGCGCCAGCGGAAAACGGGCGGTGAACGCCCGTACCAGCGGCACCGTGACGGTGCGCGACAAGGTGGGTGTCAGCCCGAACGCGAACCGGCCGGTCAGCTCGTGCGCGGCACCCGAAGAAACCACGGTGGCCAGCTCGAGCTGGTGGGTCACGCTGCGCGCCGTGCGCAGGAATCGTTCGCCATCCTCGGTCAACCAGATGCCGCGGCCGTGGCGATAGAACAGGTGACGATGCAGCTCCACCTCGAGCCGGCGCACCTGGCGACTGAGAAAGGGCTGGGTCACGGCCAGTGCCGCCGCCGCGCGCGAGAAGCTGCCGTGTTCGGCCACCTGGATGAAATATTTCAGCTGTTCGAGTTCCACGCACGTTCTCCATTCGGGTGCCCTGCGCCGGCCCTGGGCGTCGTATGCACACTGCGCATATCTGGTAGTGACGACTGCGACGCGTGCAAGCGCCACGAAACCGCAAAATGAGACATTTGCGCAGAGGCACTGGCGCATTCCTTGCACGCCATGGCCCACACCACTTCCTGGAGTCCCGATGCAGATGTCCTTCTTCAAGTCTAGCGTTCTCGCCGTCGCAACGGCATGCCTGGCGCTCGCTGCCATGCCTGCCGCGGCCCAGTCCTATCCGGACAAACCCATCCGCCTGGTCGTCACGTTCGCGCCCGGCGGCTCGTCCGATGCGCTGGCGCGAGCCGTGGGCAAGTCCATGTCCGAAGGACTCAAGACCACCATCGTCGTCGAGAACCGCCCCGGCGCCGGCGGGGTGATCGGCATGGACGTCGTGAAGAACGCCGCGCCGGACGGCTACACCATCCTGTTCGCCACCAACGGCACACACGGCATCGGGCCCGCGCTGTATCCGAATCGCAAGACGGATCCGGTCAAGGACCTGGCCCCGATCGGCATGTTGCATACGCTCACCAACGTGTTGCTCGTGCATCCGTCGGTACCCGCGAACAATGTCGCCGAACTGATCGCCTATGCCAAGGCCAACCCGGGCAAGCTCAACTTCGCGTCGGCCGGCAACGGCTCCGCGTCGCACCTGTTCGGCGAACTGTTCAAGTCCAGCGCGGACATCGACATCGTGCACGTGCCCTACAAGGGAGGCAGCGCGGCCATGCCCGACCTGCTCAGCGGCCAGGTATCGATGATGCTCGAGACCATACCCAATGCGCTGGCCCAGGTGCGCGGCGGCAAGCTGCGCGCGCTGGGCGTCACATCGGCCAAGCGTTCGTCCGCTGCGCCCGACATTCCGACGATCGCCGAAAGCGGGCTGCCCGGCTTCGATGCCAGTTCCTGGACCGGCCTGTCCGCGCCGCTGGGCACACCCCCGGCCATCATCGACCGGCTGAACGCCGAGACGCAGCGCATCCTGCGCGATCCTGACTACCTGGCCTCGCTCAAGCCCATGGGAACGGATGCCACGGCATCGACCCCGAAGGGCTTCGAGGAGCACATGAAGAAGGACATCGCCCGCTGGAGCGAGGTGGTCCGACGCGCCAACATCAAGGTCGAATAGGCCGCGCGGGCGGCCTGCGCCCGCCGCTCGACCCCCGAGGCTGGTCAATCACGGCATTGCGCGATAGCATGAACCTCTTTGGGAGACGCGCATGTCCGACTTCACTCTGGGCACCCGATCGCGGGCCGAACTCAAGGGCGTCCATCCGGACCTGGTCGCAATCGTGCAGCGGGCCATCGTGCTGACGATCCAGGATTTTTCGGTGCACGACGGCATCCGCACGCTGGCCGAGCAGCAGCGGCTGGTCTCCGGCGGCGCCAGCCAGACGCTGAACTCGCGCCACATCACCGGCCATGCGGTCGACCTCGTGCCCTACATCAACGGCAAGCTGCGCTGGGAATGGCCGCCGATCTACCACATTGCCGACGCGATGCGGCTGGCGGCACAGGAGCGCGACACGCCGCTGCGCTGGGGCGGCGCCTGGGATATCGACTTCCTGGCATCGACCGAGCCACCCGAGGACCTGGTGGCGGGATATGTCGCGCGGCGCCGCAGGGCCGGACAACGCGCATTCATCGACGGGCCGCACTTCGAGCTGCCCCGCGACCGTTATCCATGAATGGCGACGACGCGTGCGCGGGCAACACACCATGATGCGACCGAAGGGCCGGCCACGGGGCCGGCGCCCGGGCCTGCATCCGCTGTTGTCGGGCCTGATGTGCCTGTGGCTCGCCGCGTGTGGATCGCCGCCGCACGCGCCGACGTCGGCCACCCCGCTACCTGCCGGCGCCGCCATCGAGGTGCAGCGCACGCCCGCCGGCCGCACGGTCTATGCGCTGCTGCCGCCCGAGGCGCGCGACGCCGCGCGCGAAGGTGCGGCCGAGGCCCGGGCCCATGTCGGCTTCGCACTGGCGGACACGCAACGATGCCTGGGTTCGATGCCGCACCGCATGGAAACCGTGTTTGCCGACCGGTTGGTGGTCGTGGACGGCCCGCGCCGCCAGGCCTTCGCACCCGACCCGATGGGCCCCGGCATCGGCGCGGTGCTGGTCGAACCGGGCCGCGACGGCGTCATGGTCCAGCCCATGGTCGGCGCATCGGCGCTGTCCTACCAGTTGCAGCAGGCCGCCTTCGAGCACTGGGGTGCGCCGGCATGCCGGCAGCAGCGATGACGCCCAGGCCGGGAGCGCCGGGCCTGCCGCTCACACCGCGCCGCGGCTGACGCTCTCGCCGTCGTCGTCGCGCAGGCTGCGGAACGACAGCGACGACAGCAGCGTCAGCACGGCCAGCGTCAGGAAGGCATGGTGCAAGGCGCCGGTGACGGCCAGCCGGTCGGTCTGGGGCAGGCCGGCCAGATACAAGCCGGTGACCAGCGAACCCAGTGCCAGGCCGAAACTCATCGACATCTGCTGCATCGTGCTGGCCATGGTGCTGGCCATGGAAACGTCGGCGGCATCGATGTCGGCATAGGCCATCGAGTTCATGCTGGAATATTGCAGCGAGTTGAACAAGCCCAGCAACAGGCCGATGCCGACGATCACAACCAGCGGCGTGCCGGCATCGACCTGGGAATAGGCGGCCACGGTGCAGCCGACCAGCACCGTGTTGACCGTCAACACCCGCCGAAAGCCGTAGCGACGCAACAAGGCGGTGGCGATCACCTTCATGCCCATGGCCGCTGCGGCGGCCGGCATCATCAGCAAGCCGGATTGCCAGGCCGGCAGGCCCATGCCGACCTGGTACAGCAGGGGCAGCAGGAACGGCATGCCCCCCACGGCCAGCCGCGTCACGAAGCCGCCCAGCACCGAGACGCGGAAGGTGCGGATGCGCAACAGGCCCAGGCGCAGCAGCGGATGCGGCACGCGCGCGGCATGCCAGCCGTAGGCGGCCAGCAAGGACAACGACACGGCCAGCAGCGCCAGCGCCTGGCTGTTGTCCAGCGTATGGTCGCCGAAGATCTCCAGCAACCACGACAGCAGGCCGGCACCGCTGACGAACAGCAGCAGGCCACGCAGGTCCAGCGGTCGGGGCGTGGCGCTGCGGTAGTCGGGCATGTAGCGCCAGCCGAACCACAGGGCCGCCAGTCCGACCGGCACGTTGACGAAGAAGATGTCGCGCCAGGACAACCAGTGCACGATCAGCCCGCCCACGGTCGGCCCGAGCAGGGGCCCGAGCAGGGCCGGAATGATGACGAAGTTCATCGCGCGCAGCAGCTCGCCCTTGGGAAAGGTGCGCACGATCGCCATGCGCCCGACCGGCATCATCATCGCGGCCGAGATGCCCTGCGGGATACGCGCGGCGATCAGCATCTGGGCGTTGACGGCCAGCCCGCAGGCAACGGAGGCCAGCAGGAAGGTCACCAGCGCCAGCAGGAACACGCGCCGGCTGCCAAAGCGGTCGGTCAGCCAGCCGCTGAGCGGAATACACACGGCCAGGCTCAGGATGTAGCTGGTGACCACGGCCTTGAGCTCCAGCGGTGTCGTGCCCAGGCTGCTGGCCATGGCCGGGATGCCGGTGTTGACGATGGTCGAGTCCAGCTGCTGCATGAACAGCGCGATCGCGACCACCCATGGCAGATAACGTTTGGTGGTGATGGCGTCCATGGCGGGGAGCGGGGACTCTAGCATGGGCCCGCCCGGCCGGCCGACCCGCGGCGCCAGGCCTCTACACTCGGACCATGGCCTGGCACGCGCAACTCGACATCGACTATTCCAGCACCGCGTCGCGCACCGTCGCGCGGCACCGGCACCAGGGTCCGCTGCGCATCCTGCAAAGCCTGTATCCCGAGGGCGACGCGATCTGCCACAACGTGCTGGTGCATCCGCCGGGCGGCATCGTCGGCGGCGACACGCTGGAACTCGCCATCAGCGCCGCCGCCGGCAGCCATGGCCTGGTCACCACGCCGGGCGCCACCCGCTTCTATCGTTCGCAGGGCGCATGGGCGCGGCAACACACGCGCATCCGGATGGACGCCGGATCGCGCATCGAATGGTTGCCGCAGGAGGCCATCTGCTACGACGGCTGCCTGGCAGAAAACCGGCTGCAGATGCAGCTTGCGCCCGGCGCCGAACTGATCGGCTGGGACGTCACCGCGCTCGGCCTGCCGGCCGCGGGCCAGCCCCTGGGCAAGGGCAGCCTGTTGCAGCACATCGAGCTGGCCGGCCACTGGCTCGAGCGCGGCCGCATCGACGCGCACGACACGCGGCTGCTGCAAGGCCCGCTGGGTCTGGCCGGCCATGCCTGCATGGCGACGATCTTCTTCTGCAGCGGCGCGCCGCTGCCGCGCGATCGGGCGCAGCAGTTGCTCGACGGCGCTCGCGCCGTGGTCGACACCCACGCGCTGGCGACTGCGGCCGGTGCCACCAGTCCCAACGATCATGTGGTGCTGGTGCGGGTCCTGGCGCCGCTGGTCGAACCGGCCATGGACCTGCTGCGCCAGGTCCGGGTGGCCTGGCGCCGGCACGCCTGGCAACTCTCGGCCCAGGCGCCGCGGATCTGGTCGACCTGAGCGGGGCGACCGCCCGCGAGCCGCCGCGGAGCAGGCCAGTCCAGGCCCCACGGAACTGGCTTTGCCAGGCCGTAGGGGGCGCCCCCCAGTGGGGGGTTCGGCCGGTTTACACGCAGTGAAACCGGACAGACGGGGGGCGTCCTATATGGCGACCAGCTCGCGCACCCCGTTGGCCTGCATGTCCGCTCCCGCGCCGCGGGCGATGAACTGGCCGCGCTGCATCACCAGGTAGTCGTCGGCGAGTTCCTCGGCAAAGTCGTAATACTGCTCGACCAGCAGGATGGCCATGGTGCCGCGATCGGCGAGCATGCGGATCACACGGCCGATGTCCTTGATGATGCTGGGCTGGATGCCCTCGGTCGGCTCATCGAGGATCAGCAGCTTGGGTCGCGCCGCCAGTGCGCGCGCGATCGCCAGCTGCTGCTGCTGCCCGCCGGAGAGATCGCCGCCGCGGCGTTGCAGCATCTGCTTGAGTACCGGGAACAACTCGTAGAGCTCCGGGTCGATCGGCGTGCTGGCGCTCTTGTACGCCAGGCCCATGCGCAGGTTCTCCTCGACCGTCAGCCGCGCGAAGATCTCGCGCCCCTGCGGCACGAAACCGATGCCGGAGCGTGCCCGCGCGAACGGCGTCTGGGCGTGGATGTCCTGGCCGTCGAAGCGGATGCTGCCGCTGCGGATCGGCACCAGGCCCATCAGCGACTTGAGCAAGGTGGTCTTGCCCACGCCGTTGCGCCCGAGCAGCACCGTGACCTTGCCCAGGCGGGCCTGCAGGCTGACGCCGCGCAGGATGTGGGAGCCCCCGTAATACTGGTTGACGTCCCGCACGTCCAGCACCGGCGGCGCGCCGTCGGCCAGCCGTGGCTCGGGGGCGGCCAGCACCGCGTTCATGTCATCGGCCAAGATACACCTCGATCACTCTTTCATCGGCCTGGACCTCGTCCAGCGTTCCCTGGGCCAGTACGGAGCCATCGCAGAGCACGGTGACGATCTCCGAGATCGTGCGGATGAAGCTCATGTCGTGCTCGACCACCATCAGCGAATGTTTGCCCTTGAGCGAGAGGAACAGCTCGGCCGTGCGTTCGGTCTCCTCGTCGGTCATGCCGGCCACCGGCTCGTCGAGCAGCAGCAGCTTGGGCTCCTGCACCAGCAACATGCCGATCTCCAGCCACTGCTTCTGGCCATGGCTCAGGTTGCCGGCGAGGCGGTTCACGTCGTCGGCCAGGTGGATGGTGTGCAGCAGCTCGGCCAGGTGGTCGGCCTGCGCGGAGTCGAGACGGAACAGCATCGACGCGCGCACGCCCTTGTCCGTCTTGAGCGCCAGCTCCAGATTCTCGAACACGGTCAGCTGCTCGAACACCGTGGGCTTCTGGAACTTGCGTCCGATACCGAGCTGGGCGATCTGCGGTTCCTTGTAGCGCAGCAGGTCGATCGTGCTGCCGAAGAACACCGTGCCCGCGTCCGGTCGCGTCTTGCCGGTGATGATGTCCATCATCGTCGTCTTGCCCGCGCCATTGGGGCCGATGATGCAGCGCAACTCGCCCGGGGCGATATCGAGCGACAGCTTGTTGATCGCCTTGAAGCCGTCGAAGCTGACGCTGACGTCTTCCAGGTACAGGATGCGGCCATGCGTGACGTCGACCTCGCCGTCGGGCATGGCGATGCGCGAGAAGCCGGCCTGGCGGCCGCCCGACTCGGTCCGGCCGACGGCCTGCGCCACGGCCAGCTGCTCGCGCCGCTGCGCGCCTTCTTCCATCAGCTCGGGCGTCATGCGCCACCCCGCTTCCAGCGTCGCGCCAGGCCCACGATGCCATGGGGCAGGAACAGCGTCACGGCGATGAACAGCGCCCCCAGGAAATACAGCCAGAACTCCGGGTAGGCCACGGTCAGCCAGCTCTTGGCGCCGTTGACGACGAAGGCGCCGACGATGGGCCCGACCAGGCTGGCCCGCCCGCCGACCGCGGCCCAGATGGCGATCTCGATCGAATTGGCCGGGCTCATCTCGCTCGGGTTGATGATGCCGACCTGGGGCACGTACAAGGCGCCGGCCACGCCGCACATCATCGCCGAGATGGTCCAGATCGCCAGCTTGTAGCCGACCGGCGAATAACCGCAGAACATCACGCGCGACTCGCCGTCGCGGATCGCCTGCAGCACCCGCCCGAACTTGGCCCGCACCAGCGCGCGCGCCAGCAGGAAGAAGCCCAGCAGGGTGCAGCCGGTGAGCACGAACAGGAACATGCGCATGCCCGGCGTGGCGATCGCGATGCCCAGGATGCGCTTGAAGTCGGTGAAGCCGTTGTTGCCGCCGAAGCCGGTCTCGTTGCGGAAGAACAGCAGCATGGCCGCGAAGGTCATGGCCTGCGTGATGATCGAGAAATACACACCCTTGATGCGCGAGCGGAATGCGAAGTAGCCGAACACGAACGCCACCAGGCCCGGCACCAGCACCACCAGCAGCACGGTGGCGATGAAGCTGTCGCTCAGTGCCCAGTGCCAGGGCATTTCCTTCCAGTCCAGGAACACCATGAAGTCCGGCAGGTCGCTCTTGTAGTTGCCTTCGCGGCCGATCTGGCGCATCAGGTACATGCCCATCACGTAGCCGCCGAGCGCGAAGAACAGGCCGTGGCCCAGGCTCAGGATGCCGGTGTAGCCCCAGATCAGGTCCATGGCCAGCGCCAGGATGGCGTAACACATGATCTTGCCCAGCAGCGCCACCGCATAGTCGCTCAGGTGCAGCGCGTGGCCCTCGGGTACGACCAGGTTGAGCAGCGGCGCGAGCACGCACACCAGCAAGGCTGCGATCACGAACGCACTCCAGCCGGCGCGCGTGAGCAGCGGACTGCGCCCGGGCAGCTGCACGGCGGGCCGGGGCGCGGACACGGCGGGCACGACAACACCTTCGTCGGTCTTCATCATCATGCCTCCGCGCTGCGCCCCTTCATCGCGAAGATGCCTTGCGGCCGCTTCTGGATGAAGACGATGATGAACACCAGCACCGCGATCTTGGCCAGCACCGCGCCGGCCCAGCCCTCGAGGAACTTGTTGAGCAGGCCCAGGCCGAGCGCCGCGTAGACCGTGCCCGCGAGCTGGCCCACGCCGCCGAGCACGACCACCAGGAAGGCGTCGACGATGTAGCTCTGCCCCAGGTCGGGTCCGACGTTGCCGATCTGGCTCAGCGCACAGCCGGCCAGGCCGGCGATGCCCGAACCCAGCGCGAACGCATAGGTGTCGACCCGCGCCGTGTTCACGCCCATGCACGAGGCGATCGGCCGGTTCTGCGTGACGCCGCGCACGAACAGGCCGAGCCGGGTGCGCGCGATCAGCCAGGCCACGCCCAGCAACACGGCGAAGGCGAAGCCGATGATGACCAGCCGGTTGAACGGCAGGCTCAGGTTGCCCATGACCTGTACGCCGCCGCTCATCCAGATCGGGTTCTCGACCGTGACGTTCTGGGCGCCGAACACGGTGCGCGCGAGCTGCATCAGCATCAGGCTGATGCCCCAGGTCGCCAGCAGGGTCTCCAGCGGCCGGCCGTACAGGTGGCGGATGACGGTGCGTTCGAGCGCGGCACCCATCAGCGCCGCGGCCAGGAAGGACGCCGGAACCGCGGCCAGCAGGTACCACGCGAATCCGCCCGGCAGGTAGGTCTGGAACAGGCCCTGCACGACATAGGTGGCATAGGCGCCGACCATCATCAGCTCGCCATGCGCCATGTTGATCACGCCCATCAGCCCGTAGGTGATGGCCAGGCCGAGTGCGACCAGCAGCAGGATCGAGCCCAGGCTGACGCCGCTGAACATCGCGCCGAGCCGATTGCCCCAGGCCAGTCGCTCGTCGACCTTGACCAGGCTGGCCGACAAGGCAGCCTTGACCTTCGGGTCCTCTTCCACGCGCAGCCGCTCGAGCAGCACGGTCTTGGTATTGCGGTTGCGGCCATCGGCCATCATGCGGGCCGCCTCCAGGCGCTTGGCAACGTCCGGGCTGCCGAGCAGGATGGCAGCCTGCACCATTTCCAGTTGTTCGCGCAGGCCGTCGTCGGTCTCCGCCGCCAGCGCCTTCTGCACCAGCGGCAGCTTGCTCTCGTCGGTCTCGGCCAGCAGCGTCGCAACGGCGGACGCGCGCACCTTCGTGTCCCGGGAAAACAGCTTGATCGCGGCCAGTGCGGTATCGATCTCGCCGCGCAGCCGGTTGTTGACCATGGCATCTTCGGCATCCGCCGGCAGGCTCGCGTCGGCGCCGGTGACCGCGTCGATGGTCTTGTCGCCCCGCACGATGAAGACCCGGTCGCCGGAGAGCTTCACCGCGTCTTCGCCCAGCGCCTGCAGGAAGGCGGCCGTGCGTTCGTCCGCCTGGTCCAGGGTCTGGTTCATCGCGGCGATGCGGTCGTCGGTGTCGCCGGCGGCGATCGCGCGCGCCTGTTCGGCCGTCAGGGCCTGGGCGGCACCACCGGCCATCAGCAGCACCAGCGTCAGCCAGCGCAACATGCGTGCGGTCATGAATCTGCCATTCGTCTAGGGTTGTCGTCGATCGCGCGATGCGCCATGGCGGCGCATCGACGATCCTGTGATCGGTCAGCCGGACGGCGCCAGGCGCCATCCGGAACACCGATGGCCGCCACGGTTGGGGCGGCCATCGGCTGCGGCCTTATTTCTTGGCCACTTCCATCTTCGCGGGCTCGTCGGGCTTCTTGTCGTTGCCTTCGATGAACGGGCTCCACGGCTTGGCCTTGACCGGACCCGGCGTCTTCCACACCACGCTGAACTGGCCGTCGGCCTTGATCTCGCCGATGAACACCGACTTGTGCAGGTGGTGGTTCTTCTCGTCCATCTTGGACGTGATGCCCGACGGTGCGGTGAAGGTCTGGCCGGCCATGGCGGCGATGACCTTGTCGACATCGGTGGACTTGGCCTTCTCGACGGCCTGCTTCCACATGTTGATGCCGATGTAGGTGGCCTCCATCGGGTCGTTGGTCAGCGGCTTGTCCTTGTGGCCGGCGATGTTCTTGGCCTTGGCATAGTCGCTCCACTTCTTGATGAAGGCGTCGTTGGTCGGGTTCTTGATCGACATGAAATAGTTCCATGCGGCCATGTGTCCGACCAGCGGCTTGGTGTCCACGCCGCGCAACTCTTCCTCGCCCACCGAGAACGCCACCACCGGCACGTCCTTGGCCTTGAGGCCGGCATTGCCCAGCTCCTTGTAGAACGGCACATTGGAGTCGCCGTTGATGGTGGACACGACGGCGGTCTTGCCGCCGGCGGAGAACTTCTTGATGTCGGCAACGATGGTCTGGTAGTCGCTGTGGCCGAACGGCGTGTATTTCTCGTCGATGTCCGACTCCTTCACGCCCTTGCTCTTGAGGTAGGCGCGCAGGATCTTGTTGGTCGTGCGCGGATACACGTAGTCGGTGCCCAGCAGCACCCAGCGCTTGGCGGCGCCGCCGTCCTTGCTCATCAGGTAGTCGACGGCAGGAATCGCCTGCTGGTTGGGCGCCGCGCCGGTGTAGAACACGTTCTTGGACAGCTCCTCGCCTTCGTACTGCACCGGGTAGAACAGCAGGCCGTTCATCTCCTCGACCACCGGCAGCACCGACTTGCGCGAGACCGAGGTCCAGCAGCCGAAGATCACCGAGACCTTGTCCTGGCCGAGCAGCTGCTTGGTCTTCTCGGCGAACAGCGGCCAGTTCGAGGCCGGGTCGACGACGACGGGCTCGAGCTTCTTGCCCAGCACGCCGCCCTTGGCGTTGATCTCGTCGATCGCCATCAGCACGGTGTCCTTGAGCACGGTCTCGGAGATGGCCATGGTGCCCGACAGGCTGTGCAGGATGCCGACCTTGATGGTGTCACCCGACTGGGCGTGGGCTGGCACGGCGGACAGGCCGGCCAGGGCGACGGCAGCGGTAAGTGCCTTGAGTGTGAAACGACGTTGCATGTGGGCTGCTCCGGTTGATGGGGTCTGCAAAAAAGCGGTTGTTGCCACACCAACCTCGATGCGGGGATCGGATCTGATGCGGTCGTTGGGATGCTAGGGATATCCCGTAGTCCCTGAAATACGCCGCATGGCGTATGCGGGCCCCGCGACCGCCGGCAGGCCGCCACCCGCACGCGGCGTTCGGGCGGCACCGGCACCATCCGCCACGCGCGCCGGCACCGGTCGGGATCAGCCTTCGAAATTGGGATGCAACTGGCGGATGCGGCTCATGGCCATGCCGGCGGCCGCGGTGCGGGTCTCCACGCCCAGCTTGGCATAGACCCGCTCCAGGTGTTTCTTGACGGTGGCGGGGCTCGAGCCCACGATGTCGCCGATGTCGCGGTTGATCTTGCCCTTGATGACCCAGTACAACACCTCGGCCTCCTTGGCCGTGAGCTTGAAGGCCAGGCTGATGGACTCGACGACGGCCGCCTCCGACACCTCCTGCATCACGATCAGCCAGTCGTCGTCGCCGGTCTGGCGATTCAGCCGCAGGGTCAGGCGGCGCGGCCCCTGTTCGGCACTGAGGCGGGGTGGCTCGATCTGGGCCTCGGCGTCCTTGAGGTGGCGCCGCAACCAGTCCACGACCGGCTGTGGCGCCTGGGGTGCGCTGGTGCCGTAATACTGCAGCAGCAGGTCACGGGCCAGCGGCGTCTGCCACATCAGCCGTCCGTCGCTGGCGCGCACCGTGATGCTGGCATATCCGAAGGCATCGAGCGCGTTGCGCGCCTGGCGTGCCTGGCGCGCGCCCTGCATGTGCACATGCATGCGGGCCAGCACCTCCTTGGGCTTGATCGGCTTGGTGACATAGTCGACACCGCCGGCGTCCAGCGCGGCCACCAGATGTTCGGTCTCGGTCAGGCCGGTCATGAAGACGATCGGGATATGCGCGGTCGTCGGATCGGCCTTGAGCCGCTTGGCCACCTCGAAGCCGTCCATGCCGGGCATCATGGCGTCGAGCAGCACGATGTCGGGCAAGGCCTGTGCAGCGCGCCGCAGCGCCGACGCGCCGTCGGTGGCCACCAGCACGGTATAGCCGGACTCGTCCAGCGCGTCGTGCAGCACCGCCAGGTTGTCGGGCACGTCGTCGACGATCAGCACCACGTCGTTGTTGGCACGATCCAGGGTCCGGTCCAGCGAAGAGGTGTTCATGGTGGTGTGGCGGTCGACGCGTCGAGCGCGGGAGCGAGCAGGCGGCCCATGGCCTCGAACTGGAATTGCCGCGCCAGCGTGCGCAGCTGCGTGAGCCAATCGCCGCATTCGGGGTGGGCCTGCTCGATCTGCGCGAGCTGGCTCATGATGCCGCGGTAATACCCCAGCTGCACCACGTCCTGCAGGGCCAGCACCATGCTGCGCGCCGGCCAGGCCACGGGCGCCGCGGGTGCGGGCGGGACAACCTCGGGCACGGTCGCGGGCGCCTCCTCCAGCCAGTGCAGATCCAGCCGCCGTCCCAGCCAGTCCAGCAACTCGCCGTGGCGCACCGGCTTGAGGACGAAGTCCTCGGGCCGGATGCCCACGTCGTTGTCCAGGCCCTTGTCGAAGGCATTGGCCGACACGATGGCGATGCAGGCATGGTCGGGGTCGATGCGGCGCAGCCGGCGAATCGTCTCCCAGCCGTCGATGCCCGGCATGGCCAGGTCCATCAGGATGGCGTCCGGCCGGTAGCCGGCGGCCAGCAGGTCCAGGCAGTCGTGGCCGCTGGAGGCCGTGCGCAGGCCAAAGCCCAGTGGCGCGAGCAGATGCACCAGCAAGGTGGCGTCGGCCTCCTCGTTGTCGACCACCAGCACCGAGCGGCGCGCGCCGGCATAGGCACGGCGCTGGCGCGGCGGCGCCACGGCGGAGGCGATCGCCGGCGTGGGATGGTGTACCTCGGGCAGGAACAGCTTGACCCGGAACACCGACCCCTGGCCGGGCGTGCCGCTGGCACTGAGCTCGCCCCCCATCAGGTCGGTCAGCATCTTGGCAATGGTCAGGCCCAGGCCGGCCCCGGGCGCGCCATGGGCCGACGGCGCCGTGCCCCGCGCAAACGGCTCGAAGATCTGCGCCAGCTCGCGCTCGGTCAGGCCCGGCCCGGTATCGGCGACCTCGACCGTGGCCATCTCGCGCGCGTAACGCACCCGCAGCGTGACGCTGCCGGTGGAGGTGAACTTGATCGCATTGCCCAGCAGGTTGATCAGGATCTGCCGCACCCGTTTCTCGTCCGCACGCACGATCTCGGGCAGGCTGCCCTCGGCCTCGAACCGGAAGCCCAGGCCCTTGTCTGCCGCCTGCAGCTCGAACATGCCGGCCATCTCCAGCACGCCATCGGCGAAGCGCATCGGCTTGAGCGCCAGCGTCAGCTTGCCGCTCTCGATGCGGGCGATGTCCAGCGTGCCTTCGATCAGCGACAGCAGGTGTTCGCCGCCGCGCTTGATCACGCTCACGGCCTGCCGGCGATGGGCCGGCACGCCGACGTCTTCGCCCATCAGCTGGGCATAACCGAGGATGCTGTTGAGCGGTGTGCGCAATTCATGGCTGATCGCACTGATGTAGCGGCTCTTGGCCTGGTTCGCGCGCTCGGCCACCTGCTTGGCATGCTGCAGCGCCTCGTCCGTCTGCTTGTGCGACTCGATCTCGCGCATCAGCAGATGGGTCTGCCGGTTCGACTCCTCCTGCGCCACCTGCCGGGTCTTGTGCGCCAGCACCAGCCACCACGCGACGATGCCGGCAACGACCAGCATCGCCATGAAGGCCTTGAGGAAACCGGCGCGCAGGCTGTGGCCGACGGCCGCGGCGTCCGGCGCCCACGCGCCCAGGGCCTGCACCTCCTGGCGGTACAACAGGCCGAACACGGTCATCAGCAACGGAACGATGACCAGCATCAGCAGCAGGAAATGCCCCAGTCCGGTGTCCAGGTAGGGCCAGATGCGCCGTGGCAGCAACCAGCGCAAGGCGCCCGACCACTGCGACGACAGGCTGGCGTGCGGCTTGCACAGGTCGCCGCAGCGCGCGTCCAGCGTGCAGCACAAGGAGCAGATCGGCCCCTGGTAGGCCGGGCAATGCGCCATGTCGGGCCCTTCGTAGTCGCGCTCGCAGATCACGCAGCGGTGCACGGCGGGTACCGCCGTGCCCTGCGTGTCGGCATCGGGCGCCTGCGCCCGCGCGATGTAATAACGACCGCCGGTGAGCCAGGCCAGCAGCGGCGCGACCGTCAGCGCCGTGGCCATCGCGATCACGGCCGAGAAGGCCTGCGCCAGCGCACCGAACAGGCCCAGGTGCGCGGCGATCGACAAGGCCGAGGCGAGCACCATCGCACCGACCCCCACCGGGTTCACGTCGTACAGGTGCGCGCGCTTGAACTCGATGCCCGGCGGCGACAGGCCCAGCGGCTTGTTGATGACCAGGTCGGCCACCACCGCCATGATCCACGCGATGGCGATGTTGGAGTACAGGCCCAGCACGTCGCCCAGGGCCTGGAACACGTTCATCTCCATCAGCATGAAGGCGATCAGGGTGTTGAAGACCACCCACACCACGCGCCCGGGATGGCTGTGCGTCAGGCGCGAGAAGAAGTTGCTCCAGGCCAGCGAACCGGCGTAGGCATTGGTCACGTTGATCTTGATCTGCGACACGACGACGAACAATGCGGTGGCGGCGACGGCCCAGCCGTAGTGCGGGAACACGTATTCGTATGCCGCCAGGTACATCTGGTTCGGATCGACGGCGCGTTCGATCGGCACCATGTGGGTGATCGCCAGGTAGGCCAGCAGGGCACCGCCGATCATCTTGATCACGCCCAGCACCACCCAGCCCGGGCCGCCGGCCAGCACGCCGAACCACCAGCGACGGCGGTTCGCGTCGCTGCGCACCGGCATGAATCGCAGGTAGTCCGCCTGCTCGCCCATTTGCGTGATCAGCGCGATGCCGACGGTCAGCGACGCGCCAAACAGGTGCAGATTGAAACCGTCGTCGCCGCCCTTCTCACCAACATAGTGCGTCACACCCGCAAATGCACCGGGATCGCGCATCAGCACATAGGCGAACGGCACGACCAGCATCACCAGCCACAGGGGCTGGGTCCAGACCTGCAGCCGGCTGATCACCGACACGCCATAGGTGACCAGCGGAATCACGACCAGCGCACAGATCAGGTAGCCCCAGCGCGGCGGGATGCCCAGCGCGAGTTCGAGGGCATAGGCCATGACGGCGGCCTCGAGCGCGAAGAAGATGAAGGTGAACGAGGCATAAATCAGCGAGGTGACGGTCGAGCCGATGTAGCCGAACCCCGCGCCGCGCGTGAGCAGGTCCATGTCGACACCGTAACGCGCCGCGTATACGCTCACCGGCAGGCCGGCCAGGAAGATGATCAGCCCGGTGGCCAGGATCGCCCAGAACGCATTGACGAAACCGTATTGCACCAGCAGCGTCGCGCCGACGGCCTCGAGGATCAGGAACGACGCCGCGCCGAAGGCGGTGTTGGCCACCCGCCACTCGGACCAGCGGCGAAAGCGTTGCGGCGTGTACCGCAACGCGTAGTCCTCCATCGTCTCGCGGGCAACCCAGGTGTTGTAGTCCCGGCGCACCTTGACCACACGCTGCGGCGCGTCGCTCGCCTCGGGAACGATGGGAATGGTGTGGTTCACACCACGGCCGAGCAGGTTCCATGCCACGGCGATCGCCGGCCTGCGCCATCCGGCGTATGGCCCGGCACGGCCCTTGCAACATAATGGTTCAACAGCCCGATCACACAGCCATGGAACTCACTCCCCGCGAAAAAGACAAGCTGCTCCTGTTCACCGCCGCCCTGCTGGCCGAACGGCGCAAGGCCCGTGGCCTCAAGCTCAACTACCCGGAAGCCGTGGCGCTGATCAGTGCCGCCGTCATGGAAGGCGCACGCGACGGCAAGACCGTGGCCCAGCTGATGAGCGAAGGCCGTACCGTGCTGACCCGCGAGGACGTGATGGACGGCATCGCCGAGATGCTGCCGGACATCCAGGTCGAGGCGACCTTCCCGGATGGCACCAAGCTGGTCACGGTGCATCAACCCATTGTCTAGGAGCAACATCATGAAGAAACCCCTGCAATACGGCATCGCGGCGGCCGCGTCGGCACTCGCGGCGCTGCCGGTACAGGCCCACGACGGCCACGGGATGTCGGGCGGCCACTGGCATGCGACCGATGCCTGGGGGCTGGTCGGCCTGGCGGTGGCACTGGCGGCGGCGGTCTGGTTCACGCGCGGCGGCAAGTGATGATTCCCGGCGAACTGCTGCCGGGCGACGGCGAACACCCGCTCAACACCGGCCGGCGCACCGCCACGCTGGTCGTGCGCAACACCGCGGACCGGCCGATCCAGGTCGGCTCGCACTACCACTTCGCCGAGACCAACGCGGCGCTGTCGTTCGACCGTGACGCCGCACGCGGCATGCGGCTGAACATCGCCTCGGGCACCGCCGTGCGCTTCGAGCCCGGACAACAACGCACGGTGGAACTGCTGGACTACGCCGGCCGACGCGCGGTGTACGGATTTCGCGGCGAGACCAACGGCCCGCTGGACGACACCCAGCAAGGAGACGCCTGATGGCCACGATTTCCCGACGTGCCTATGCCGAAATGTTCGGCCCCACCGTCGGCGACCGGCTGCGCCTGGCCGACACCGGCCTGGTGGTCGAGGTCGAGGACGACTACACGCTGCGTGCCGGCGGCTATGGCGAAGAGGTCAAGTTCGGCGGCGGCAAGACGATCCGTGACGGCATGGCCCAGAGCCAGCAGACCCGCGCGGCCGGCGCCGTCGACACCGTGATGACGAACGCGCTCATCGTCGACCACTGGGGCATCGTCAAGGCCGACATCGGCCTCAAGGACGGGCGCATCGTGGCCATCGGCAAGGCCGGCAACCCGGACACGCAAAGCGGCGTCGACATCGTCATCGGGCCGGGCACCGAGATCATCAGCTGCGAAGGCAATATCGTCACCGCCGGCGGCATCGACTCGCACATCCACTTCATCTGCCCGCAGCAGATCGACGAGGCCCTGGCCAGCGGCATCACCACGATGCTCGGTGGCGGCACCGGTCCGGCGACGGGCACGCTGGCCACGACCTGCACGCCGGGAGCCTGGCACATCGAACGCATGTTGCAGGCGGCCGACGCGTTCCCGATGAACCTGGGTTTCCTGGGCAAGGGCAATACCAGCCTGCCGCAGGCACTGCACGAACAGGTCGAGGCCGGCGTCATCGGCCTCAAGCTGCACGAGGACTGGGGCACGACACCGGCAGCGATCAGCAACTGCCTGGACGTGGCCGAAGCCACCGACGTGCAGGTTGCGATCCACTCCGACACGCTCAACGAATCGGGTTTCGTCGAGAACACCATCGCCGCGACCAAGGGCCGCACCTTGTGCGCCTTCCATACCGAAGGGGCCGGCGGCGGCCATGCACCCGACATCCTGCGCGTGGTCGGGCACGACAACTTCCTGCCCTCGAGCACGAACCCGACCATGCCCTACACCGTCAACACGCTCGACGAGCATGTCGACATGCTGATGGTCTGCCACCACCTGGACGCGTCCATTGCCGAAGACCTGGCATTTGCGGAGAGCCGGATCCGCAAGGAGACCATCGCGGCCGAGGACGTGTTGCACGACCTGGGCGCGATCAGCATGATGAGCAGCGACAGCCAGGCCATGGGCCGCGTGGGCGAGGTCATCGTGCGCACCTGGCAGACCGCGCACAAGATGCTGGTGCAGCGCGGCAAGCTGCCGGGCGACCCGGAGCGCAACGACAACCACCGCGTCAAGCGGTACGTCGCCAAATACACCATCAACCCGGCGCTGGCGCACGGCATCGCACACGAGGTCGGTTCGATCGCGGTCGGCAAGTGGGCCGACCTGGTGGTCTGGAAACCGGCCTTCTTCGGCGTCAAGCCGGCGCTGGTGATCAAGGGTGGATCGATCGCGCTGGCGGCCATGGGCGACCCGAACGCCAGCATCCCGACACCGCAGCCGGTGCATTACCGGCCGATGTTCGGCGCCTTCGGCGGCGCCATTGCCAAGACCTCGCTGACCTTCGTCTCGCAGGCCGGCCTGGCGGCGGGCATAGCGGCGCGTTACGGCCTGGCCAAGACCCTCAGCGCCGTGCGCGGCTGCCGCGACGTGCGCAAGGGCGACATGGTGCACAACAGCTACACGCCCAAGATGGAGATCGACGCGCAGACCTATGCGGTACACGCCGATGGCGTGTTGCTGACCTGCGAAGCGGCCACGGTGTTGCCGATGGCGCAGCGGTATTTCCTGTTTTGAAATGGTTGCCCGTGTCGGCGATCGCCGGCGTCAAACAGGCTGGATATGGTCTCGCAGCCAAAGGGCAAACGTGTCTTCCGCGATATCGCCCGCAGCGACACCGAGCATGGTCAGCGTGGCATCCACCTGGGTTGCGACCAGCCGATAGCCGTTGCGTGCCAGGAACAAGCCCACCGCAAGAAAGGCCGCGCGCTTGTTGCCGTCGACGAACGGATGATTGCGCGCGTGCCCGACCCCGCACGCCGCTGCCAATTGCGCCACGTCCGGCGACTCGTACAGCGCGAGATTCAATGGTCTTGCCAGCGCCGAATCGAGCAAGCCTGCGTCGCGCAAACCGCTGGCACCGCCATGCTCGGCAAGACTCTCGTCATGCAACAGCAACAAGACCCGCTTGTCGACCCAGCGCCATTGTCTTGCTGACATCGTCATGGTCTTCCTGGCTACCACGCCATCGTGCGCGCGAGGGTCATGCGTCGCCGTGTGCCCGTGGAGCGACCCTGCGCATCACTTGGCGAGTTGGTGAAACGTGTCACGGTACTCCCGCATGAATGCCCGGCCTTCCTCCAACTGGGCCTCGACTTCCGGGTCGTACGGCGTCAACGTCACGCCGTTGGCCGACTCGGTCCAGAACAGGCTGTCGCCTTTCTCCACTTTGAGTCGTGCCAGCAGTTCCTTGGGGAGAATGACTCCGACGGAGTTTCCGATCTGGGTGAGCTTGAGCGTCGACATGGTGATTTCGATCAGGTTATAACGAACGTTATATTATCGCCATCCCACCAGTGAATCAACCCTTCCGACCATGCTGACCGCCAACAAGATCATGCCCCAAGGTGCCGGCCTCGCCCCGGTGTTGCTCAAGCGCGCGCCGACGCTGGAACTGGACTGGGACGTGCGCCAGAAGAGCCGCTTCGACGGTGTCGATTCCAGCGGCCGGCGCATCGGCGTGTTCCTGCCGCGCGGCAGCGTGGTGCGCGGCGGCGACGTGCTGGTGGTCGAGGACGGCTCGCTGGTACGCGTGCTGGCCGCGCCGCAGCAGGTGCTGCACATCAGCCACTGCCCGCAACACGGAAGCCCGTTCGACCTGACCCGCGCCGCCTACCACCTCGGCAACCGCCATGTGCCGATCGAACTGCAGCCCGATCACCTGAAGATCGAGCCCGACCATGTGCTGGCCGACATGTTGCGAGCGATGCACCTGATCGTGCGCGAGGACACGCTGGCATTCGAACCCGAGGGGGGGGCCTATTCAGCGCATGGGCATGGGCATGACCACGGACATGCGCATGCCCATGATCACGCGTCGGGTGGCAGCCATGACCACACGCACGATGCCGGGCATGATCACGCACATACGCATCGTGATGACCATGACCATGGTCATGGTCACGAACACGGGCATCGACACCGATGATCGGCATGCCCGTGGCGCACGCCCCGCCCATCGACGGTCGCGCAACCACGGACGCGGCCGACCTGCTGCAGCTGATGTGGCTGGCCTCGCCGGCGCTGCCGATCGGCGGCTTCTCGTATTCCGAGGTGCTGGAGTCGGCCATCGAACGCATCGACTTGCGCGGCACCGACGCGGTCGGCGCATGGCTGCGCGACCAGTTGCACCTGGTCCAGGCGCGTGGCGACATGGCCCTGGTGGCCCAGGCCATCGCAGCCTGGCGGGTACCTGACCACGCGCGCGTGAACGCACTCAACGACTGGGTGCTGCATACCCGCGAATCCAGCGAACTGCGGCTGCAGACCGAACAGATGGGCCGCTCGCTGATGGACTGGTTGCGCCACCAGCATGCCGGCAATGCCGATCGAATCGCCCTGACCCGCATCTGCGCATCACCCAGTTACCCGGTCGCGTTCGCGCTGGCAGCGTCGTTCACCGGCGCGCCCGCTGCCGCCAGCCTGCACAGCTTCGCCTTCGGCTGGGCCGAGAACATGGTGCAGGCCGCGGTCAAGGCCGTGCCACTGGGCCAGAGCGCAGGCCAGCGTATCCTGGCCGAGCTGGTGCAGGCCATCCCGCAGGCCGTGACCGAGGCCCTTGCCATCGACGATGACAGCCGCCAGGCATTCGCGCCGATGTTCGCCATCCTGTCCGCCCAACACGAAACCCAGTACTCCCGATTGTTCCGATCATGAATACCATTGCGTCCACCTCCATCACCACCCCGTCCACCTCCGCGCTGCACCACATCGCCAACCGCAGCCGCAAGCTGCCGCCGCTGCGCGTGGGCATTGGCGGGCCGGTCGGCTCCGGCAAGACCACGCTGCTCGAGATGCTCTGCAAGGCCATGCGCGACAAGTACGACCTGGTCGCGATCACCAACGACATCTACACCAAGGAAGACCAGCGCATCCTGACCGTCAGCGGCGCCTTGCCGCCCGAACGCATCATGGGCGTGGAGACCGGCGGCTGCCCGCACACCGCGATCCGCGAAGACGCGTCGATCAACCTCGAAGCCATCGACCGCATGCTGGGCGAGTTTCCGGATGCCGACATCGTGTTCATCGAGTCCGGCGGCGACAACCTGGCCGCAACCTTCAGCCCCGAACTCAGCGACCTGACGATCTACGTCATCGACGTCGCCGCCGGCGAGAAGATCCCGCGCAAGGGCGGCCCCGGCATCACCAAGAGCGACCTGTTCGTCATCAACAAGACCGACCTGGCGCCGCACGTCGGCGCCGACCTCGCGGTGATGGAGTCGGACACCCGGCGCATGCGCGCCGCGCCCGGCCAGGAAGGTGGCGTCAAGCCCTTCGTGATGACCAACCTGCGCACGCGGGACGGCTTGGCCGACGTAGTGGCGTTCATCGAGAAACGCGGCATGTTGGCCGAGGGCTAAAATCGCCGCATTGGAAG
Organism: Rhodoferax sp.; assembly: GCA_024236015.1. Lineage (GTDB taxonomy): Bacteria > Pseudomonadota > Gammaproteobacteria > Burkholderiales > Burkholderiaceae_C > CAISIP01. Next base: position 30,322 of record JACKLK010000011.1, on the reverse strand, counting down.
CTTGGCCGAGCGGTTTAAGGCACCGGTCTTGAAAACCGGCGAGGGGTTAAACCCTCCGTGAGTTCGAATCTCACAGCTTCCGCCAGAACCGCCTATCAGGCGGTTTTTTTTCGCCTCAAATCCCCACATAAATCCCGAATCTCCCTGTATAGTCCGAATCATGTGATTTCAGGCTGTCTCAAACAACCGCAAAAATCGTTGTGGGGACAGTGGTGGTAACGCGGGACTATCCCCACAAAAACCGGCTTGTGAGATTCGAACATGCCCAAGATCGCGAAAGCACTCACGGCGCTCGATGTCAAGCGCCTGACCGAGGCCAAGCTGCACCCCGTAGGAACGGTCCCCGGCCTAGCCCTGTACATCAGCAAGACCGGCGCGAAGTCGTGGATCTTGCGCACGACGATCGGCACCAGGCGCAGCGACATGGGCCTGGGGCCATACCCCGCCGTCACCCTCGCCGGCGCGATCGAGCGGGCGCGCGAGACACTGAACACGATCCGCGCCGGCGTAGACCCTGTCGCGGCCAAGCGCGCCAAGCAGTCGACCATTGAATGGACCTTCGAGCGATGTGCTCTGTCCTACATCGCCGGCCACGAGGCCGGCTGGAAGAATGTCAAGCACGGCCAGCAGTGGCGCAACACACTGGAGACCTACGTGTATCCGGTGTTCGGCAACAAACACGTGCGCGACGTCGAGATCTCCGACGTCATCAGGGTGATAGAGCCGCACTGGACGACGAAGAACGAGACCATGGTGCGCGTGCGCAACCGCATCGAGCTGGTCCTGTCGTGGGCTGCAGCGCGCAACTACCGCAGCAAAGAGAACCCGGCCCGCTGGCGGGGCAACCTCGACCAGGTGCTTCCGAAGCCCTCCAAGGTCAACCAGCGCGAGTCGTTCGAGGCGATGCCGGTCGACGCCATGCACGACTTCATGCGGCGCCTGCGCGGTGTGCCTGGCACCAGCGCCAGGGCACTGGAGTTCGTGATCCTCACCGCATGCCGCTCTGGCGAGGCACGCATGGCCAGCTGGAGCGAGATCGACCTGCAGCTGGCCACCTGGACGCTGCCCAAGGAGCGAATGAAGGCTGGCCGGGCACATCGTGTACCGCTCAGCGACCAGGCACTGGAGCTGCTGGAGGCATTGCCCCGATTCGACAAGGTCGATCTGCTGTTCCCCGGTCGCGAGGGCAAGCCGCTCAGCGACATGGCCATGACCGCGTTGATGCGCCGGCTCGGCCTGACGGCCGTACCCCATGGTTTCCGCTCGACCTTCACCGACTGGGCGGCCGAGCGCACCGGCTACCCGAGCGAAGTCCGTGAGATGGCGCTGGCCCACGCGATCGGCAACGACACCGAGGCCGCATACCGGCGTGGGGATCTGTTCGACAAGCGACGCCAGCTGATGGCCGACTGGGCGGCGTTCCTGGATACACCACCGGCCAGTGGGAACGTGGTGCGGATCAACCGGCGTGCATGAGATACCGCGAAGCCCCTGCGCGGTTTTTCAGGGGCAAGAGGCGGCGGGGTCGGTGCTGTTACCACCGGCCCCGCCTGACCACAATCACTACGAAGGAGTGACCATGGCTACCGTTGAATCTACAACATCGGCGAACAGGGGCGCCAGCATCGACCTGGTGCTCGAAACGCTGAGAGACGAGCACGACAAGCAACTTGCCCTGGCAACGCAGCTTACGCGCGAGCTCGCACCGCCAGACGAGGGCGATGTCGATGACAAGATGCCGACAACCGAATACCGGCTGGCCCAGCTCCTGGAGGAGCGGCTGTCCAAGACCTGGTTGGAGGAGTTTGTCTCGACAGTGATGCGCGACGCATATCAGCCGACGTCGGATGCGCCGAAGGACGCGGCACCATCCCAGGCGCGACAGGTGACAAATTGCCACCTGTCTCCCGCTTGCACTGGCGCGAAAGACCTGGCGCACTACTCGCGCCAAGCCATGTCGTACCTGCTCATGGCCACGATGGAGATGCACACCCGGTCCGGCACCACAGAGCAGGCCTACGACCTGGCGAACAAGGCGCTCGACGCGATCGGTGCGCTGCGCGTGATGACCAACGTCGGGAGGATTCAGTCATGATCGAGACCGTCAAAGCGTTGAACCTGGAGCAGATCGAGACCGAAGCGCATCGCTTGTTCGAGCGCATCATGATGCTGCAGGAGCTGGCCAATCTCGCCATTGCGCGCGTTCCGAACTACATCGACCAGGAGATCATCGAGCTGCAGGGGCTTCTCACCGGCATGCGGGAAATGTTGTGCAACGACGGCGGTCGGGCCCACCACCTGAGCGAATCGATCTCTACGCTGGTGGCTGCCGCGAAAGGGAAAGAGTAATGGCGGAGCAGCACAGCAAGGGGTACGCCGCCCTGCAGGCCTTGTCGGACTGCCTGGCGCGCCGGCAGCCGGTCCCCATGGCCGTGCTGCGCCAGATCGACGCTTGCTGGCGGCACTTCACCGATGGCAAGCCTGGGGGTGCGTACTACCCCGGGGTCGAGCGGAACAGCCCGGCGCCTCGCAGTTTGGGCGAAGCATTCGGTGTACCCGATGTGAAAGGCGGATCGCAGCTCAAGCGCAAACGCCTGGCGCTGGCCAGACCGGATCTTGTGCAGATGTTCGCACTCGCGCGGGGCCGGGCACGCTTGCCTCGAACGAAGGAGGGCTACCAGGAAGCCGCGAGCCGGCTCGGCTTGACTGCGAGTGAGGTCGAGGACTGGGTGCTACGCCATCTGGCCAAGCCAAGGCCGCCGAAGGCTCCGCCATAGCCCCATACCCGCAACTTGAAACCCCGAATTTCGCGAGAACTTCGGGGTTTTTTGTTGCGGTGCCGGTGCGCATGATCACCCCTGATGCTGCATGGTGCGGCGTTGGAGATGATGAGAATGGCAATGCGCGTTGCAAGACCCAATCAGTTGGCCAGCCGGCCCGGCAAACCGGGCTACCTTCCCATCAGCCCGGCCACGGTGTGGCGGTGGGCCAAAGAGGGCCGGCTGCCGCAGCCTTTCAAGATTGGCCCCGGCACCACGGTCTTCGATCTCGATGAAGTCGATGCGTTCCTGGCAAAGCAGGCCAAGTCCGCATGAATCAATCACTGTTGGACGCCATGCGCGCGGCCGGCCTCGAGCCGGTCAAGCCGATCGAGCTGATCGAGGGCAAGGTCGTGCGATACCGACCCGTGGGCGACAAGGCAGGCAGCACCAACGGGTGGGTGGTGTGGCACGAGCGCCCGGTCCAGTTCGCTGCGTTCGGGTCGTGGAAGACCGGCGCCCTGCACCACTGGCGTATGACCAGCAATACCCCGCAGACGGCCGCAGAGCGTGCCGAGATCCGGCGGCAGACCCAAGCCATGCATACGGCCCGTGCGGCCGCAGAGGCAGCCGTGCAGGAGGCTGCGCGGGCCAAAGCCGCGAAGCTATGGGCGCGTGCCCGGCCAGCGACGAATGCGCACCCGTACCTGCAGACCAAGTGCGTCCCGTGCTATGGCCTGCGGCAACTGCGCGACATGCTGCTGGTTCCGGCGCGTGACTCCGCCGGCGTGATCCAGACGATTCAATTCATTGGAGCCGATGGCACCAAGAGGTTCTTGACCGGCGGTCGGATCTCCGGCAGCTACTTCTCGATCGGCAGGCCTCTGGCCCAGATCCTGATCGCCGAGGGCCTGGCGACCGCGAGCACGCTGCGCCAGGCCACCGGCAACGCCGTGGCCGTGTGTTTCAGCTGCGGCAATTTGCTGCCCGTGGCACTCGCGCTGCGCCAGAAGTACCCACGGCTGCGATTGGTGGTGTGCGCCGACGACGACCGGGCCACACCTGGCAATCCCGGCCTTACGCATGCGCTGGCTGCCGCGCAGGCGGTAGGCGGATATCTGGCGGTGCCGCAGTTCTCAGGTGGTGTCGTGTGACCGAGCCGACAGACTTCAATGACCTGGCGCGCGCGGCCGGCCTGGACGAGGTGCGCAAACAGGTGAAGGACGCGAAGCCCGTCGAGGATACCCCGGGCAAACGCAAGCCACGACTGAAGATCGTGCAAACGTCCGCACTCGACCAGGCGCAGGCCGAGCAAGAAGACGCACCGATGCCTCCGCCCGAGGGATCCGAGGATGCGATCGCGCAGGACGTAGCGGATCAGCACCACCACGAATTGAGCTTTGTCCCGGGTATGGGTTGGATGACCGATGTCGGCACGCATTGGGCCAGCGACGTGATGATGGTCCGATACCAATGGACTCGCTCCATCGTGCGTGTTCACGCGCTCGAAGCCAGCGATCGGCGCGAGCAAAAGCGACTTGCCAGTGCCAAGTCCGTCAACAGCGTCGTGCAGCTGCTGCAGGCAGATCCCAAGATCATCACGCCTGTCGACGCCTACGACCGCGATCCGCACATGCTCAACACGCCGGCCGGCCTGGTCGACCTGCAGACAGGAAAACTACGCGAGCGCGCCGGCGACAGGGTCACGCAACTGACGCGAGTGTCACCCGACCCACGCCAGAAGTGCCCGGTGTGGTCGGCGTTCCTTCGCGACGTGTTCGACGCCGACAGGACCATGATCGAGTTCATGCAGCGGACGGTCGGGTACACGATGACGGCTGAACGCCGTGAGCAAAAGCTGTTCTTCATGTTCGGCCTGGGCGCCAACGGCAAGTCCACCTTCTGGGATGTGATCCAGTGGATGCTCGGAACCTATGCGATGAAGTTGCCGGCCAGCGTACTGATGCGCTCGAACGGTGATCGACATCCAACAGAGATTGCGCAGCTGCACCGCAAGCGCCTTGCCATCAGCTCGGAGCTCGACGAAGGGCAGCACCTCAACGAGAGCCGGGTAAAGGAGTTGACCGGCGACGCCACAATCACTGCGCGCTACATGCGACAGGACTTCTTCGAGTTCGCCCTGACCCAGAAGCACGTCATGGTCGGCAACTACCGGCCGCGGATCCAGGGCGGCGACGCCGCGATGGCCAGACGCATCGTGCTGGTCCCGTTCAACGCCACGTTCTCCGGCAAGAAGCGCGACATGCGTCTGGCTGAAAAGCTCCAGGCAGAGGCACCCGCCATCATGGCCTGGGCCGTGCGTGGCGCAGTCGCCTGGTACAGCGACGGACTAGGCATCCCCGCATCAGTGCAGGCCGCGTCCGCTGAGTACATGGTCGCGAACGACGACGTCGTCCAGTGGTTCGAGGAATGTTGCGAGCGCGATGTGCTGGACGAACGAACCAAGGCGGGGTTGCTGTACACGAGCTTCGCCCACTGGATCAAGGCGCGCGGCCAGCACGCCATGGCGATGCGCACCTGGGCCGAACGCATGAGCGCGATCCCTGGCATGCGAAAGGTCAAGGCCAGCTCGATCTTCTACCTGGGTGTCAGGCTGAAGATCGAGGAGATCAAGCGCATGAGCGCCCAGAACGAACGGTGGACGCCATGACCGCCAAGCCGAACCAGGGCCCGGGAGCAGTGGGAGCAGCGGGAGGAGCATTGCATATAGACGTATCACCCGCGCGCGCGCCACATGTGGGTGACGTCCATAACCGGACGCGCCTCCCATTCATCCCATCGACCCATGTCGCGCAGCCCGAGGGTAGTGGGGGTGAAATCTCAAAGACCCCCCTCCTAGCAACCGATCCCCCAGTTTTCCTCGTTGCGGCGGGAAATGGAGAGGGGGGGTATCTTGCTATCGATCAGATGAGGCCGATCGATGGAAGCTATACCCCACCCCCCAAAACCTGCGCGCGCGAAAAAAAAGGGGGGGGATCGGTTGCTTGGGGGGGGTCTTTGAGATTTCACCCCCCTACCCCTGCACCCCTACCACCACTTCACCGTTGCGATCGAAAGGAACCCAATGAGCAGCAACCCAACCCCACGTGACCAGCCGATGCCGGCCATCCTCCATGCGCTCGCGGCATTGAAGGTGCATCTCGATGAAGCACCCCCAGATTGGCACGCCTCATTGCACCGTGCCATTGGCGCTGGGTGTTTCATGAAACTGGAGATTGCCCTGCTGGCTGGCGGCCACACTGATGCGCGCCTGATGCTTTGTCGGTCAGATGTAAACCAGGCCAGCGTCATCTGGACCCGGGAGTCGTCATGACTGGCCGAGCGAAGGGCAAGGGACTGCGCTTCAACTACGGCCGAGCATATCGCCGAGCGCAACGCAAACGCATCCTGCAAAAGGTGTGCTTGGCCAACGGTGTATCGCGTGTGGTTGCCATGCAGATCGCGGCCGAGTTCCTCGGTAAAAACGTTTTTACGTCTTCTGGAAATGCTCCAAAATAGCGCCGTGGAGATCGACCGGGATGGTCGCCCTTCACCTTCACCAGCCAGCCGCGGGATGCGTCTTGCAAGAAGTGATCGGGCCAGTCTTACGACCGGCCGTTTGCTAACTTGCACGAGATCTGCACCATGACCGCGCGCGGCACCTCCGACGTAGCAACGATTCAAGCCGAAGGCCTGTCCAGGTCGGCGGCCGTTGCTGCGCCTGCTGCTGCAACCAGGTCAAAGCCGCAGACCATGCGCGAGTTCGAACGGGCGATGCGTGAGCTGGGCTACAGCCAGCGCGAGGCGGTGGCAATTGCGCTGCATGGGTTCAAGGCGATTGACGGAACGGTCGAGGCCATGACACATGCGCAGATTGCCGAGCTAGCCTCGTTGCTGGAACGAAACCTCAACTTGTTGAAAGAACCGCAATCATGAAAATCTCCCGTAGCAAACTGACCATCGCATTCCTGGCGGTGGCATTCTTGGCGATCGTCGCCGCATTGCTGGGCCATCCGCTCGTTCCTCCCGAGCTGCTGGCAGGTCTTGGCGCGATGCCGTTTGCCGTTGCTGGCGAAACGACCTCGATGGACACGCTGGCAGATCTCGTGCGAAAGCAAGGCGAGACTCTCGAAGAGTGGCGCAAGAAGCAGGAGTCAAAGCTCAAGGCCTTCGAGTCCGACCTGGTCGAACTGGCGAAGAAGGGAGCCCGACCGGGCGGCGGCGGCGCAGGTGGTGCACTCGCCCCGAAAAACGAGACCTGGATCGACGCCAAGTCCGGCAAGCAGATCCAGATCCTGAGCAACGATCACCGCATGCTCGACCAGGAACAGTCCAGCCAGGGCAATCCCTCGGTCGGTCGCCTGCTGCGCGGCCTGGTGCTTGGCGGCCGAGCCGACGACGCCCGCGAGCTCGAAGACGAGCGCAAGGCCATGGGCGGATCGGTCGGCCCTGATGGCGGATTTACCGTGACGGGCGCCCTGTCGGCCGAGTGGATCGACCGGCTACGCTCCAAGATGGTCCTGGTCGACGCCGGCGCGCGCACTGTGCCCATGCCGGCCGGCACGCTGAGCCTGGCGCGTGTGACCGGCGATCCGACGATCAGCTGGCACGGCGAGAACCACGACATCACCGCGACGAAGCCCACGCTCGGCCAGGTAACCCTGACCGCGCGCACGGTGGTCTGTCTGGTGAAGATGAGCCTGGAGCTGAGCCAGGACAGCGCCAACATCGAGCAGATCCTTTCGAACACGATTACGCAGGCAATGGCCAATGCGATCGACAGCGCCGGCCTGGTCGGCGTCAATGTGGACGCCGGCGCAGCGCCCAGCGGTATCACCGGTCTCGATGGCCGCAACACGGTCACCAGCATCGGGGCGCCCACGACCTGGGATTTCCTGGTCGATGGCATGTACGAGCTGCTGGCCGACAACGTGCCGATGGAGTCCATCGGCGCGATGGTCTCGCACCCGGCTGTGTGGAAGAAGATGCGCAAGCTCAAGACCGGCATCACCAACGACAACACGCCCTTGATGGCGCCCGATGAGGTGGCCAAGCTGCGCAAGCTCTGGACCACGGCGGCGCCGCTCAGCGGCGGCGATGCGACGGCGGTCATTGCCGACTGGCGCGACCTGCTGTTCGGTGTGCGCAAGGACATCACGGTCCGCGTGCTGAGCGAGACCTTCATGGGATCGAACCTGCAGATCGCCATGCTGGCGTATGCGCGGGTCGACTTCGCTGCCACCCGGGCGCAGTCCTTCTGCACCCTCGAAGGCATCACGGTCTGATAGAGGCGGCGACGGGCCCGGCTGCGCAGCCGGGCCCGGCTTGCACAACCATGATTCCAACAGCACTACCCAAAGCCGTGCGGCAGGCGATCAACCGAAACGCCCACCGGTTGGCGTTGGAGAAGGCATACCAGGCCTTTCACGACGAGCTCGAAGAACTTGTTGTCAACCTGATCGAGCAATCCGATACGAGCGTGTATGCCATCGTCGAACGCCTGGATCATGCTCGGTTGGATTGCATCACACGTTCAAGCCTCGAAGAGGCATAACGACGCCCTGCGTCGCGCCCTCGAACGGGGCGCTATTTCTTTGTCCAGAGGAGACCTGTTCATGCCGATGGCCGCTCCCAAGCCCTGCACCGCACCAGGCTGTGGTGTCCTGGTGCGTGACGGCAGCAGCCGTTGCAGCAAACACAAGGTCGAGGCCTGGGTCAAGAAGCCAACCGCCGCAAAGCGCGTGACGGGCAGCAAGCTCCGCGCCATGCGCGCCAGCCTATTCCGACGGCAACCGCTGTGCGTGCACTGCGAAGCGCAAGGGCGGGTGGTGCTGGCCACCCAACGCGACCACATCATCCCGCTGGCAGACGGAGGTCCTGACGACGACACCAACGTGCAGGGCCTGTGCGTCGAGTGCCATGCGGTCAAGTCGAAGGCTGAAGCCGCCCGTGGGCGCAACGGAGGCGTACGTGCTGCCGTCCTGCCCAACTTCCTGCCCGCGTCGACGGTCCCGGTCGTCGTAGTCTGTGGACCACCAGGCAGCGGCAAAAGCACGTACGCGCAAGACCATGCCTCGCCCTCTGACCTGGTGATAGACGTTGACGTCATAGCGGCACGCCTGAGCGGGAAACCCCTGTACCACGCCAGCCACGATGAACGGATGATGGCGCTTCGCGAACGCAATCGAATGCTGGGCAGCCTAGGGAGTTCTGTTCCCTACAAGAGGGTATGGCTCATCACGACGGCAGGCACGCAGCAGCAGCGTGATTTCTGGGCAGCAAAGTACGGCCCCTTGACGATCATGCCCACTGACAAAACCTTGTGCATCGAAAGGATCCAGGCTGACGCGCGCCGGCCGGCCGATGCAAAGCTGCGTGCGATCGAGGCGGTGCGCAGCTGGCTGTAAACGCTGCTCCCGGTTGTGGGCTCGGATGTGGGGATAGAGAAAAAAGAACCCGGAATGCCGCATGAATGCTTGTTGTTCTAGAGACACAGCTTCCGCCATTTTTCCAATGAATGACGGGTGACAATAGGCATTACCCCCCAAAGAACCCACCTAAAAATTTGCGCTTGCGGAGCGCGCTGCGCTTAGCGATCACTCGCTTGAACGTTGTCTCGCGTGGCCACACAATTGCCCAACTATTGCACGGTGCAAAGGGGGCTCTCCTGTGGATGAAGAAACCGAATACCTATTAAGCGCAGCTGTTCGGCTGAAGTTTCCGGATAGGCATTCGATTCGGGATCAAGTTGCCACTGAGTTGGCCATCTCCCTGGTCAGTGCACGGCCTAAAGCTTTTGATGGAATCGAATCCGCTACCGACAACTTGGACCATGTAGAGAAGATGGACGCGACGGACCAGACGGACGCGCAGGTAAGTTGGCTGGTTGCCCGCGATGGACTCTGGCGACCAATTACGGCAATCCTCGACCTGGCAGACGCGGCGGTTACCCGATACCCAGATGACGGCAAGATGATTGATCGTTGGGATCACCTACCCGTCGCAACTTTGGACGGCAAAAAGGAAAGTGATCAGGGCGCTTCGACGGACGAACTGGCACAATGTGCGGCTACCTATCTGGGAACCGTCTGGGCGCGCAGCCCCACACTCGAACTGTGGCTAGCTCGCAAGATGATCTTTTCGGAAGCCCATGCATTCAGTAGTGCGGCGGGTATTCCACTTCATCTGAAAAGCTACAAGTTCTGGTGGACATGGGGCAAGTCGCTCGCAAAGTGGCTGATCGGCCTATTCGTTGCGTTTAACGTCGGGGACCAGCATGGTTTGCCGGTCGGAATTCTCACCTATGTGGTGTGGCTGTGCTTGGTTCGGTATCTAGCGCAAGACTTCCTGCGGGGCCTTCAAAAAGTGACCGAGTTGTTCGCGTCAATGCGCTCTACCTATTTGATTTCGCTGCGGGCTATACCATGCCCGGCCGAAATCGAACAAGCGCTGATCAGGGCCGAAGGACTTGGCGCTATCTGGCCCAGCGGTTTGCGGCCATTGGTTGCGCGTGCCATGCTTCGGAATCCCATTGGTTGGGCATAGCGCGCAAACACGATCAATTAACTGAATCAACGTTCCAACGAGCGCCCGATCAGTGATGGCGCCAGTTGCTGGACTCCTGGGATGATGCTGGCGCGGCTGCACACTTCATTGGGATGACAAGAGGCACCACATTTACATTCTGGAAAAGCGTCCAAGATTCTCCATGTACGAAGTTGAGAGATACCGCTGGGCATACACCTTGGGAATCCGATGACGGGTCGCGATCTCCAAATAGTCGGTCGAGTCATTGAGCGCCTTTGCGCGCCGGCCGTAGGGGAACAGTAGTTCCATAGCGCCTACCTCTGCCAAAAACTCGGCGACCACGGGTTTTCTTGGCCGAGCATTGTCGTCAGGAAATGCAAGAACATACTCCTCGACATGCCCAGCAATGTTGATATTCCTGTATTCGGCGCGGTCCAAGGCAAGGTGGAATAACTCTTTCATCAGAACGAATCTAGTCCAGCAAGTGTTTAGATCGTTGGCTAGGGCAATTTCCACATTCTTGTCGTCTGAAAGCAGACACATCCCCTGCACAGCGGTAGTTGGCGCAAGCACTCGGCAAACAACAACTCTTGCACCCAGGGCATCCTCGCACGATCGAAGCAAGTCCCGCATCGATCGCTCAGGGTTGGTGGCATCCTGAGCATTCAACTGATAGTTGTCAGCTATGAGGTTGGCTTGGTCAAGACAGAATCGGAGATCGTCAGAAGAAACGTTCATGATAAAAAAAGGCTCCCTCGGGAGCCTTAGCTTTTCGATAGGGAATTTTATGCGCGTAAAGCCATTCCGCCAATCTCGGTCAGTTCAGCGCGTTCACCGCGCTCGTAAGCTTCCAAAAAATCTGCGACGCTTGTCATCACCTCGTCGGCCGAGGTTTCTTTCATTCCTTTAGCGAAGCAGAATTTGACGTCGTGCACGCCCCTATGTTGCAAGGCGGACTGCACTACCTGTAGCCGTTCCTTTGCATTCATGAATCTCTCCAGTTGTCGACAGATGTACCAAAGCCCTCGAACAATATCGAGGGCGAATTACCTTTTTCAAGGGTTCGATGCTAGTGCAGTTGCTACCCCACTTGCATTCCAACGTGTTTTAGGTTAGTCGTTGTTGACTTCCTAGTCAATAGCTATTTGTAGGCCAAACGCTCCAATCGAGTGGTCTGTGCATTTATGCAACAAATTCAGGTACTTACGAGACTGAAACGACTTACGGCGTGGAAGGCCTCGTGCACTAGCCTATCTCGCGGCCTGCAACGAGTCAGAATCCTTCCTAGGTGGATTCGCGGGCGAGCGTCACTTAGTTCTTATTGCAGAGTTGGCTAATCATATGCGTCGCTTCGGCCTCGGCAGTCTTCACCGGCTCTTCGCCATTGATGCCATGGCCGTGCCATACAGTGAGACTCATAGTGTTCAATAGACGTGAAGTCAGGTGCGGTCAAAGAAGCGATAACTTCCCCTCGAACGATTCGCATCACTGGTCCTTGTTGAAACTGGGCTTGGGTGACATGCGGGTCGTGTAACGGTTGCAAATGGCGCCTTCATACGCGGGTCCAATACTGTATTCCTGCACAGTTCAATGTCTTGTCTATCGATTGCGGGTAAGGGGTGTGATGCTCGCCGAACAAGGAGGTTGACCCAGGATGGCTCACAGGGCCATCGGCTGGCGTGCCTGGTCACCTGAGCCTGACACCGGACGCTATTGGCTCGAAAAATCCGCATGCGCTGTGGACGCAGTTGCTGCAACCAGCTGGAACACCAGTCCTGCCACCCCTGCACAATGCCCAGGTACGCAGAATCTCTGATGTAGGCATCGTAATACTTGGTGCCGAACCAATCACGCGAAGCGAGTCAATCAAGGCCCGGGGCCAGTGGTGTCGGCAGACATGGTGGTGCAAGATCGCCACTGCTCGGCCGACGCCGCACACGGTCCGATGGACCAGTTCGTTAGCTCACGTACCTTTGAGGATAGCGCCTGCCACGAGGCCGATAACGAGTGTGACAACACTCACTACATGTGGAACCCACCAGCGAAGTTCTTGTCTTCTAGCGAACGCTTGAGATTGAAGCTTAATCGCAGTTTCGACTAGAGAGGTGATCTGTTGAGAAGACAGCGGGCGTCGCGAGATGTGGGAGCGGCCGTCAACCGGAAGCTCTTTAAATTGGGCCACCGTGATCTCATCATTGGTCATTGTGTTGAAGACCCGAGGCTGTGATCGACGAAGCGCCAGAGTGTGTAAACCATCATCCTCTAACCCTGCGCGGAAGAATTCTGGGTGGTCATTAAAAACTTCAAGCCAAGTTTCCGCGCTTCGTGGCCTCTCACCGAGAAGTTCTGCCCATGCCTCAACTGACCTTGCCGAGAAGCGATATGTGCCCATGACTTGCACGGCAGCAATCACATCTGCAAGGCGATGTGGTCTGGTGACGTATGGAGACTCGGGATTTCGCATGGTCATGATCTGTCTGGTAGAGCTTCTAACGCGACATCTAAGGCAAATCTCGTTCTACGCCTTTGGCACGCGACTCAACATGGCGGCGATTCTATTTGCCAAGCCACTGTCGCTTCAGCATAACTCTTAGGCGGGTCTATTGGAGGGTAATAGCATCTGACCGCATACTTTTCACTTTGAGAACGGCGGAGCAATGCTCCGTCCGATCCTAATGCAGTAGCCCAGAGTCGTTGAACTACGCGCTCATTCGAAGTACATTGCAAATCAAATAGACTGTTTCCAGATGTGAGTCACGATCCAAAGGCCAACCAAGGTCATCGCTCACAACTTGCCCAGGGAGGGTATCAAATGGCTGCATCGAACACTCGACTCTCGTTCCGGAGATCGGTCGCTTCTCAATGTCGTGTTGGAGTTGTAGCGGCCACCGCCTTATTGTTCAGTGGATGTGCGACTCAGTCCAATGAAATGACTGGACAGCAAATTGGCATCCTGCTTGGAGCGATCATCGGCGCTGCGATTGGCAACAACAATAGCGCAGATTTTGCTGGGGCAGTCATCGGTGGCGCTATCGGTGGAGCAATCGGTTCAAATATCGGCAAGGGGCTAGATGAGCGCGACCGCCTCAAGGCGCAAAGCGCAGCCTTGGCAGCAGTTCGACAGCCAGAACCGTCAACGGTTACGTGGAAAAGTGACAACAATCCTGGGGTCAGTGGTGTTGTAACGACTGTACCGTTGCCAGCCCGTGCCCCGTTGCCGGCGGTCGCAACGGCTGCGGCTCCATCACAAAACGGATCAGGCCTCACGTCTGGAGCCCAAAGCTCTTCGTCGTCGCCTTCAGCGGTGCCGCAAAGTGCTGCTGGTAACTGCAAGTTAGTGACTCACTTGATCAGTATCAACGGCCGCGAGCAAAAAGAGGAGAACCGGATGTGTCGGCAACCCGATGGCTCTTGGCAATTGGTCTAGGCTTTTTCTCCTACACCTTCGCGCAATGCGGTGTCATCGTCAAAGTTAGCGATGGACTTCAGTTTCGCGGAGACATCGAGCGCGGCGACGCCAATCGAGTGCGAGAAGCATTCTTTGCTTACGGAAACCAGACCTTGCATTTGGAAAGCCCAGGAGGAAGAGTAAGCGAAGCACTTGCAATTGCGGAATTTCTGAAAAAAAGGCAGGCGAACACCAATCTTCGTGCAAATGCCACTTGCGCGTCTGCATGCGTCCTAATTTTTGCAGGCGGCGCAGTTAGGACATCGCATCAGACCGCTCGGCTCGGGGTGCACATGGGTTCCGGACTACTTAACGACGGTGCCATTCAACGAATTCGCGATGTCTACGCAAAGCATGGACCTGCGGGAGCAGCGGTCATTGGATCTGTGTATGAGCAAACTGCTGCGATTTCAACGCTGAAGCAAGTGAACTTTTTCCTATCAGCCGGTGTTTCACTGCGCCTGTTGCAGTTAGCCGCGTCAGTAGACCATTTAGACATACGCTGGCTCACATTCGCTGAAGCAAAGGACTTCAATTTGGTGAACTCAGAATAGTGCGGACTCACACGCTGTGGTGCCAGTGGCCTGCCCGCCGCAAGAATTGCCACCGGATACTAGGGACTGACAATCAACCTTGCCACCCCGCCCGGCCTGCGCGGTATCTCCCGCAACGCCCTGTCAATCAGATCATCCTCTGATTCGTCTGCCAATCGACGCCACTCGCCTGCGCCGTCGATCTCGCGCGCCATAGTGGCCTCGGCGTCAAGCTCTCCAGGCGTCACGATCCGGTGAATGATGGCATCGATCCTGTCGACAGGGTTTGCCTGCTCCAGTGCGAATAGGCGGCGTTCAAGAATGTTCATGGTGTTCCCTCAATGGTTGTCGGAGTACCGTTCACGCAGCACGGCCATGCCGTTTGGCATTCGCCTGATTTCTGTGCTGGCCCTGCGTCTGTGTTCCTCGGCCGTCTCCCCGACAAACCGGTCCCAGCGCTCGCCGGCAATGCCGGCATAGGCGAGTGGTTCAACCGCCCCGGCTGGGCGCACGAATGACTTGATCCACACCGTCAGGTGATCTTTTGGCATGGCCTGGCGCTCCAGCGCATCAATCCGGCTTTCAAGCTTTTGCATGTTGTCCTCCAATCGGCCTCGGCTGCAGCGGGACCAGTTTGATAAAGAATGCCTCAGTGTCGGGCGCATGTCCGCAGCGTGCCAGCGCCTGCGACTCGGTCTCGTGCGTGCTCAACAGGATCACGGGGCCGCATGGTTCTGAACCGCCCATGGACTGCTCCAAGGCCTCTAGGCGCCCTTGAATCGACTTGTTCATGCTGTCGCCCCCTTCGATGCGCTGCGGTCCTCCAGCGCCTTGATACGCTGGGCCAGGTCGTCGGTCTCGATGATCTTGGCGACCGTACCCAGCGCGGCAATCATCTGCGCGGCCTGACCTGGCGCGAGTTCACCAGACGCCGCCGCATGGAGCACCGCAGACGCCTTGGCGGTCAAGGTGCCACCTTCGGGCAGTTCAAGCTCGATGGCCTGTTCTGTCGGCTTCACTGGCGGCAATACGCGCTCCAGTAGCAGCCGGGATGCCTGAACATCGCCACCACGTGCCGCTGCAACCAACTGATCGATGATCGCGGGCACATGCTCACGGATGGCGGCGCGCAGCTTCTGCAGTTCACCACTTCCAGGCTGCCTGCCAGCAGGGTTGCCGGACTGGCCCGGTTTCCATGCGGTCGGGGGTGGTTTCTTAGTCGTCAATGTGTTTCCTCTGTGCTATTGCAGGCGAACTTGCCTACTTGCCGGCTTCTCGATCGATGCCTGGTGACCAGCGGTCGTATAGTTGGCCCATGAAAGACCCTATCTTTCTGGGTTGGGTGGGCGCCGTATGTGTCCTCTGGATCATTGATTGGCTACGGTCCCGCAAGTAGTCCAGCCGTGTGCCCGCCGATTGCCATGCCCGGCAGAAGCAGGCCTGTCCCGATTGGAGGTTGAGCACTCGGCGCCAATAGCCCGCCCGCAATGTTCTGCGCTGGTCGCTGCGCCAGCCACACTGACGTGGCGTCCAGTGGCCGGGACATGGCCACATCGCCAAACGGCAGTTTCGTTGCGATGGGGCGCACTCGGTCAGCCACACCAGCCACGATCGCGGCTATACCGGCAGCCGAATTGCTGTTGTTTACCGCAGAGCCCCGCGGCTGGAACATCTCGAAACTACCAGCCCGCGCCATCGCCTTGAGGGTCTCGATTTCGGCGGGTTCGAAGAACAGTCCGAGCTTTCGGTCTCCGATGTCCTTCAGAGCCGCCTGCATGCCTTTGCCCGAAAAGTTGCCGGTCTGCGAAGTACCACCCTTGCCGATGGCCGCGTCCTTCAGATGCTGAACGATGGAGACCCGCACGGCATCCCGGGCGGCAGGATTCTGGTTGATCGCCTCGGCTACGCGGGCGACACCCTCAAAACCTGCAGCCTTGCTCAGGATGTTTTGCTGAATAAAGGTGTCTGCATTTGCCCCGTCCAGCGCCCTACCGATTGCGGGAGAACTCTCCTGCCAAGCGAAACGATCCCTGGCAGCTTGTCGGGCCTGCGTGAATGCGTCGATGGACTGCCGGCCGAGGGCAGCGGGTGAAGGCGGAACAGTTCCGGCGACGGCGGGAAGGTTTCCAGCGTTCACTCGCGGCGCGGCCTGCAGCGGCGTGTCGTCCAAGGCCCTGCGGACAACACTGAGGGCCATCCTGGTCTGACCATCGCTTGCGGCGCGCTGCAGATTGCCGATCGCTGTCTTGAGTTGCTCCGCGTAGTCCACCGTAAACGGCACTTCCCCCAAAGCAATTCGGTTCATATGCTGCGCTACCGAAGGCGGCAGTGCGCCACCCAGCAGCGCCTCATCCAAGGCTTGATTTGCACGCGTAGTGAATGCATGACCGTCCAGGGCCGCGCTTCGGCCATGGGTATCTCTGGCTTGCCGATATAGCGCGCTGACGTTGCGTTGCATCGCCTCGTCCTGGGATCGAATCGTGCCGGCGACGGTGCTGCCATAACCATAGCCGTCCGCTGGCCGAGCACCGCCCATGTCATCGAGAACCCCAACAAGTCGAGCGTTGTTCTCCTGTGCGATCTGCGGCAGCCTTGCGTCCCTGCTGCCCGTTGCCGCTGCCAGCTTGGCGGCGTTCTGCTCTTGCGTCACGTCGAATGGATCGAGCGTAAGGCGTGCACGAGTGGGCGTCATGTTCAGCCGGGTGTAATCCGCCAGTCGTGCGACAGCAGCGGGGTTCAGCTTGCCACCTGTTTCCAAGGCTTGCCCCACCTGTTCACGCAACGCAGCGCGCATTGCAGGTGTCACAGTAGCTGGGTCGATGCCGCTGTTCTGCAACGTGACGTTGATAGTTTGGTCAATACGTTGCTGAAATGCCAGTTGCTTGGCCGGCTGCAAACTACGCACAACAGCGCCGCCGCGTTGGCCGACAACATTCGCAGCCCTTACACCCAAGCCTCCGGCGACGCCCCCGGCGAGCGAAAGTGCAGCCTGGGTCAATGCGCTGCCGTCTGCTTCCCGAGATGCGCCACCGGCCAGGCCAGCACCGGCAGCGGCCCCGAGTTGCTGTCCCATGCTCGATGACAGGTACTCTGCGGTCTTTCCTGCCAGGCCCGGCGCCGAGGTTGCGGTCCTCGCAACAGCGCCCAGCCCGCCGGCGCCAGCGACCAGGCGAGTCGCATCGCCGATGACTCGCTCGTTCGCGCCTTGTGGGCTTGGCAGCCCTATCTTGTCGGCAAACTGCGATGCAAGCACGCCGAGCGGCATGGACTTCGGCGGGCGCTCTCCGGTCACAAGTTGCGACATGGACGGCGCACGCTCGGGCGTCAGCTTGTCTTGCAGGTAGCGTATCGGCTCCGTGACGATCTGCGCAGCGTTGGCCACTCCCTCCAGGCCATATCGCGCTGTAAGGCCCAGCTGGTGCGGAATGGAGTTGATCGCCTGGCCGGCCTTGACTGCAGCTGGCGCGTCCTCCAGGACGAAACGTCCTTGATTCGCGTCTTCGAGGATGTAGCGACTCATTGCACTTCCACCCACGACATGCCGTTGGACCGATACCGCTTGCCCGTGGCCGTGTCGGTCAGAAACTTACCTTTATTCGAGGCGTTGGCCTTCGGCTTTTCCGAGAACGCCTGACCTGCGGGTTGCTGGTCTGCGGACCTTGCGAACAATGGATTCGCTTCGGCGTGCTGCGCGAGTTCGTTGTAAAAGCCCTCGTCAATCGAACCGCGCTTCTTGCGGTAGTCGCGTGCCATTGCGGCGACTTTCTTGTCGCGCTCGGCCAGTTTGGTCGCGGTCTCCAGCATCAGTTGTCGACCCTCCGGCGTGGTGGCTAATCCCGGCACCATGTTGGCCAGGAACTGGCGGTCTGCATCAGACATTGCGCCCGGCATTCCAGCGCCACCAGAGGGATTGCGCAACTCCAACGCGATTTCGCTGGACAGGGCTTGCGCCGCCTCTTTGTTTGCCATGTTGGGGTCGACGTTCAGGCCGAGTGACGCCGCCGCCTTGGCAACTTCCAGCCCGGTCGCAGTGAACTTGCCAGTGCTGACTCCTTCCAGCAGCTGCCCGAGCCTCGCGTATCGATTGATCTTGCTTTGCGCGCTGAATCCTGCTTTCTGGATGTCGGCGAATGCGTCGCCGTAGAACTTGCCGACAGCCTTGGCTTCCTCGCCCTCTTGCTTCGTGATGTTGGATACATTGACCCGTGTTCCCTTGGCCGCGTTCTGGTCCAACAGCCACTTGTTGAAAGCCGGGTTGCTCTGCCCATACTGAAACTCACGCACAGCAGCTGGCAGCGTGTCCGGCTTGTCAGGCACCGAGAACACCGGCTTTGACATGTCGCCGTCACGGAACACCACATCACCCGGTTTGTATGCCGTGAACTTCGGCTTCGGGTTCAGCGCACTCCCAAGCTCCATGTACTGCTTGAAGCCATCCATGCTGATATTGGGGTTCGCCGCGATGAACGCCTGCACGTCATACGGCTGCCGCTGGCCAATTTGGGACGCATTTGCCACGGTCGGACCTCGGCCGTTGCTAAGAACAGACGCAGCGGTACTTGGCCGGAATCCACCGAGGACAGCCGAACGGTCGATTTGTTCCTGTTTTCGCCGTCGCTCCGCTTCCGCCAGCTGCAATTGTTGCGCCTGCATCTGCGCGTCAAGGTATTGACGCCGTTGCAACTGGTCACGGCTCAGCGCCGATGTCTGCAAATAGGTGCGACCCGCATCACCCAAGGCGCCGGCCAGTGCGCCCTTTTGACCGGGGAGCTTTTGCGCACTCATCAGGTTGAATGCAGTCGCCAGCAACCCCTGACCTTCCGGCGAGTCAAGGCCAGGCATTTCAATGTCGAGCAATCCCATTCAAGCGCTCCCTGTCGTGATGCGCGAACCACGGCCGGTCCGCAAATGCTGCTGGCTGCGCGCGCGTGGCTCTTGCTGCAACGGCAATCCCAGCGACTTGCGCAGATCGGAGACGAGGGCATCGACTTGTCGAATGACGCCCTGCAGTTGCGCGTCGCTCAGCAGGCTCGGCGCCTGGCGGTCGACTTCATGCGTTGTTTCGGTCATCAGAATCCTTTCGCAATTCATAGATGGATGATGGACTAGGGAGACTGGGGAAACAACGGTTTCCCCAATAAGTTCTCACAACACCCGGCGGATCGTGTCCGCCGCTGCATCGGACAAGCCCTCACGTCGGGCAATCAACAGTGCCGCGCGCCGCTTGCTGTACATCCGCAGGTCGACGCACGCCGCCAGGTCGCGCCACCGGGCCTTGTCTGCATCGCTGTACTTGCGCGCGGCATTGAGCGCACGCTCCAGCTGTGCCGCGCCGTTGGTGCGTCCCTGCAAAGCCTGCGCGGCCGGCAACAGTTCTTGCAACAGACTCTGCACCAGCTGCAACTTCTCGACGATTTCGGCCGCGTTCATGGCGTCGCCTCGGAAAATGCGGCGCCGTCAAACTCGACGTAGCGCACCGCTCGGCGCCGGCTGTTGGTTGCGAACTGTTGCGCGCCATGACAGAACCACAGTGCGGTCTTGTAGTGCTGGATGTCTCCGTTGCGCTGCTTCTGCAGTTCCAGCCTGGCATCGGGTTCGTCGCCGCTCGCGGGCTCTGCTTCATCGCGTCGGGCGGACCAGACGGTAAAAACGTTGTCCGCGCCATCGGTGATCTTGGAACTACCGGCCACATCCAGCTTGCCCGGCGCGCCGCTCTCGTCTCGACCCTTGCGGGGATGGGCCACCAGATGGACATGGCAGCCGTTGCGCTTGCCGAAGTCGCACATCTTGCGCATGGCGTCCTTCTGCGCCGTCATCGAGCCGGGACCGTCTTCCGGTACATCGGTCATCATCAGGCTGTCGATTACGAACTGGGTCGCCCCATATCGCTTGTTTGCGTAGCCGAACACCTGCAGCAGACGATCCAGGGCGGAACTGCCGACGACGTTGAACAGCCATAGCCGGTCCGTGATCCAGGCGCCAACCGCGTCGATGTAGGCCGGCGTCGGGCGATCAAGGCCAGTCGCCTGCTTGACCATCCGTTTCAATTGCCGCTCTGGCGTCATCTCGCCGGAGAACACGACAACGCGCTGGTCCTGCTGCATCAGCCCGAGCAACACCTGCGAAAGCAGCAGGCTCTTGCCGTGGCCGTTGTAGCCTGTCCAGACGGTCAACTCGCCGGGCCGAAACTCGAACCAGTCCAAGTCCTTGTCCAGGCGCAGGCAAGGGTCGCGCACCGCATCATGCAGCGGGTAGAACATGGACTTCACGCGCCCGATGAAGTCGCTGGCCTGGCGTAGTTCCTCGGGGTCCTGCGGCTTAGCTTCGCCGATCGCCCGCCGGAAGTCCTTGCCGGTCGCGCCGTCCATCAGCCATTGATTCGCGTCCTTGGCCGGAAAGACCACGCGCTTGCACCGCTCCACGCCCAGGCGCCGGATCACCTCGGCCGCGCCCTTGTTGCCGGCCTCGTCGTTGTCGAACGCAATCAGGATCTCGCTGAAACGCTCCAGCCGTTGCCAGTCCGATTCGATCCACTGGTGATTTCCCGCGCCCTGGTTGACCGACAGCGCCGGTATGCCGCATTGATGCAGCGTCATCGCGTCGATCTCGCCCTCGGCAATGGCGACAGTCCGTGCCTTGGGCTCGATCAGGTGCCAACCGAACAGGCATGGTTCCGCGCCGCCGGCCTGCTGCATGTCGCGCTTCTCGTCGCAGTTGCGCAACTTGAAGTTCACCAACTCGCCGTCGCGCATGTACGGAAACACCGCATAGGTCTTGCCGTCCCGGACCTGCTCGCCGATCTTGAAAGCCTCAATCGTGAAATCGGCGATTTGGCGGGTTTTGAGCCACTCCAGTACCCTACCCCTTGGCGACTGGCATTGCGGGCGCTGTGGGCGTTTGTAGGCCCGTTCCGGACGGCTTGGCATGGCATCACGGACGCCGAGATATTGTTTGGCCTCCGCCATGGCCTGGCCGATGGACAAACCGCGACACGCCGCCCACAGATCGAGCAGGTCGCCCTTCTCGCCGGTGCTGAAGTCGGACCAGACTCCCGCCTTGGCGCCGCTCATACGCACCGACAAGGAACTGCCGGCCTCGCCGCCGAGGCTCCCCACCTTCCATTCGCCCGACGCCTTCTTGCCGTTGGGCAGCAGGTAGGCCACCACCGACGCCGCCTCGGCCGCCAGCTTCTGGGACAACTCGGCCGCGTTCATGCCTGCACCCCAGTGATTCGCTTGCCGTCCCGGAACTCATGCGCGTTGCGCTCGTAGCAGCGCTCGTTGTGCGCCTCGTCGACATTGGCAAAGCCGGCATCGAGCGCCCATTGCGGATGACGGTTCGACTTCGTCGCAGATTCCGGCAACTCGTCCAACCAGCGCTCCCCGTTCAGCCAGGTCGACGCGTGGGGCGTATATCGATCACCTGTCCAGTTCAAGGCCTTCACCTGCAAACGCAGTGCAGCCAGCATCTGATTCAACAGTTCCGGGGTCGGGTTGATTTTCTCGAACGCCTTGAGCGCTTCCTTCTTTTTGACCTTCCTGGGATATGCCGGCCAAAATTGACCGAAATGACCATTGACGGTTCTTTGACGGTTCAATGACGGTTCGGCTGAAGTGGGCTTCAGGGGTAAAGGGAAGCCGGCTTCAGGGGTGGCGGAAGTGGGCTTCAGGGCTGAAGCACGCTTCAGGGGTGAAGCAGGCTTCAGGGGTTCGCCGACCCCAAGCGCCGACAAAACGATGCGATAGCGATTGCAGCCGTTCGGTCCGCCGTTTTGGATCACACGCAGTTCGCCGCTCCGCTGCAATGCGACAAGGATGAACCTGGCGTTGCGCGTTGACATCCGGCATTTGCGGGCCAGCGACGCGACGGCCGGATACGAATTTCCTTCGTCGTCGGAGTAGTCGGCCAGGACAACCAGCATCAGCAATTCCGTGCCGGCGTGCCGCGACTTCTCCAGTACCTGGGAGATGCAGCGGACACTCATGCCGGCCTCCGATCTGTGCCCGGCATCACCATGACAGCCCCTCGAACTCGACAACCCAGCGAGCCGTGTCGATCGAGCGGTGACGGACGGTCCAGTACGCGAGATGCCCAACGTAGATTAGCCGGCGCTGCAAAAGGCGTGCGTAGTCCGAGATACGGGCATAGAGCGAAGCCGAGAAGATGGCAGCGGCTTTGCCAGTACTGGCCCACATTTGGTAGAGCGTGCCGGCACTCATCGGAGCACTCCCACCTGGCGCGCAAACAGGCGAAGGCTGGCGGCATCGGAGCAATGACGAACCAGGCCCCAACGCGTTACGAAAAAGTCGTTGTCGCCCCCGGCATAGACCTCGTGTCCGGCCTTGCGGAACTTGGCAACTAGCGACGCCACCACCTCGTCAGAGCCAAAGGCGGTCGTAAAATCCACGACGTTGTTTATGTGCTCGTTTGCGATCCGCCGGCCCGCCAGCCGGCTTTCGCTTCTACTGGCGGCCTGCGTCATTGCGCCTCAGCTCGCTCAGCCAGAAAGCGCTCGATCTCGTCCAAGGCCCAGACCGTTGTGTTTGGTCCGATCTTGAACGGAGCCGGAGCGATCCCGGCTGAACACCAGCGCCACCATGTGGCCGGGCTTACCGGAACGATTCCCTTCCTATCCTTGGTGGTCGCCACCTCGGAGATTCGAACAACTCGCTTTGCCATATCGACCCTTTCCCGCATGGTCTTGAAGCGCCGGAGATGCGTGGTGCAGTCTCTCGAGGCGGCATCAGTCTGGATGCGATTTGGGTAGATTTCACCGGCATTCGCGCGCTATGTCTGCGTGGGAAAGTGCTCCATTAATTCACGCATAGCTGGCGTACAGAGATTAAGCAGAAGCCGCTCAGACATGCGCTGCATGGGGCGATAGATGCGCCTGATTCTGTTAGCTTGACTGCGCTCCAGCCCCTTGCCTTCTGCATGCCTGTCACTGACCCCTCGTATCGCAAGGTCCTCGGCCGCGCGTGCTTCGCTCATTGCTGAGTTAATCGCCTCAGGCGAATAGCCGCGCTGAAAAAGCAATGCAGCGACGGCCGCCAAAGGTTCTTCCCACTCGGGAAATGGGTCGGCCGGCCTTCCGCGCGCTCTTTCGATTTCGAGACACATCGCCCGCTCAATCGGCACTCCAGCAATAAAGTCGTTCAAGCAGTCAGCCAAATAGAAGCGCAACGGCTCCGATAACTGGCCAGAATACAGCCCGGAAATACACAAATGGATCGCCTCACGCCCGGCCTCAGCGTCGCCGCCCTTGGCCCGTCGTATTGTTTCAGCCTCAAACTCTTCAGTGTTCACGCATCCCCCGATGCCCCTGATAGGTTGCCAGCCCAGCCCGTCAGGGAAACGGGTTTTCGGGGATCAGCCTAGGGCTGGCGAAACTACTACTGCAACGTCGCCACAAACTCCAGCGCCGTGCGATCACTCTTGGCCAGGTTGCAGGACGTGCACGCGGCAACCAGATTGATGCCGCTGTCGTCGCCGTCCAGCGCGCGCGGGATCTGGTGCTCGATGTGCCATTTGCCATCAAGCTGCAGAACCGTCCCGCAGTAGAAACACCGACCGTTCGAGCGCTCGAATATCTCCCGCCGTCGCCGTGGGGCTGGCTTCGCGCCCGGCGCGGCAGGCGGCAGATCGTCCTCCGGCCATAGTTGTTCCTGCTGGGGTTTTGCCTGTCGCTCCTCGATGCGTGTCAGTGCCTCGGTTGCGCGCAGCAGTCGCCGGGCCGATTGCAGGGCTTCGGTCTTTTCCTCGGCCACACTCAGCACCGAACCGGCCCGGGGCTCGATGACCATGTAGCGCACCGCATGCAAGCCCCGTGCGATGCATGCCATGGTCGCCAGACAGTAGCGACCATTGCCGAACACGCCGCCGAAAATGGGCCGTGTCCTCATGGTTGTCACGGTGAACCTCGCGCCGTGGCATCTTGGTTTGTTGTCATGATGTTGACTCCGAATAGGGGTTGCCCGCCGTCGCGGGCTGTCATGGTGTGTGACGGTCTAGAGCGGTGTCTTGCGATGCGCTCGCTTGAGTGCCCTCTGCAGGGCCTTGTCGCGCCTTGCTGCCTCCAGCGCGCGCGCCTGCATATCGGGCCACCGGCACTGCTGCACCGCCTCGTTCGCAGAGAACGCAATTGTCTGCAGCGCACTGTCAACCATGCTGGCTTGGCCGTCGGGCTGCATGTTGTATCGGGCTGTGTGTACGAGCGACTCGATAAGATCGAGCGTTATGACGATGCATTTGCGGTTCATTTCGTCGTCTCGCGCGGTGTTCATGCTGCACCTACTTTCGCCAGGTCTGACATGCAACGCCGGGCAATCCGGCGCACCGCCCGCTCACAATCGCGAGCGCGGGCCAGTTCGCCTGCCACGCGTAGTTCTCGGGCCCGCTGCGCGTACCAAGTAGCCGTTTCGGGTGGCGTTTGCTTGATGGCTGTAAGTTTGACGGTCATACCGATTCCCCTTCCACAGGCAGAACCATTGCGGCGCGAAACCTCTGGTATCCGGAATCCGTACTTGCACGCTTGAGAATGGGGGCATACGCCCGCGCGTTCTTGCTCGGCCCGCCGGAATACTCGTGCTCGAGAATGAAATTTTCCTCGTGCTTGCGGTAGATGTGTGCCCTCATGCCCTCCGCTGTCCAGCCCCGACGATGCCTCTTGAAGTTCAAGTCCTGTTCCCGATAGAAACCAGTGTCGATAAGCTGCCGGCTGGTCGCCTCCCATATCCAATGTTGGCCGTCGTGCCACACCTTGATACCTCTGCGCTGGGCGAGTGCGTGGCGGTAGCGGTCGCTCAATGGCAGTTCAGCCCAGGCCGGACCTGCAAACGGCGTGCCGGCGCTGCCTGAACCAGCATCGGGGATAATTTTTCTAGCCATGATTCACTCCTTGGGTGAGTTTTGGCCAGGGGCCGGATCGTGGCGCAATCACTTTCCGGCCCCGCCTTATTTGCCCCACATGGACCGGCGTGGGGCTTGCCGGTTTTCAATCAAACACAGACCGTTCCTTCAATTGCCGCATTTGTTCGGCCGTCAACGGCTGCGGGTCGTAGGTCGGCGGGCGCAGATAGACGAGCCTGCGACCGTTCGAATCCTCGGAGTAGGCATATTCAGCACTTCCAGCCGTCGCACAGCGCGCAATGTGCGCCGCGTCTTCCTGCGTCTGGCAGGTGTCCAGAAGGTGGTGACTCGATACACCGCCGTGTTTCCAGACCGCGTAAACCTTGAACATGTCGAATTCCTCACGCTACCTTGTGCATCGGAACCACCTTGCCCGTTGCCGGCGGTGTGTCGATGAACTTGGCCCAATCTGCCATCAGGTTGCGCCGCTTTTCGAACAGGTCACTACGCTGATACGCGGCCACCGTGCCATCACCTACGGCATGCGCCAGCGCCATTTCCCGGACCTCGAACGGATAGCCAGTCGACGACGCGCACCAGCTGGAGAACGTCGAACGGAACCCATGCGGTACCGCATCGACGCCCATGGCGCGCATCACCTTGGTCATCGTCATGTCGGACAGCGGTTTGCCCTTGCGTGCGCCAGGGAAAACCAGCGTTTCCCCCTCGATGCGCGGCAGGGCCTCCAACAGGGTCACAACCTGCTCTGAAAGAGGCACACGATGCGGCCGGCCCGACTTCATGCGCTCACCCGGGATGTTCCAAGTCTTCTCTTCGATGTCGATCTCGTCCCACGTCGCCAGCCGGGCCTCGCCCGACCTGCAGGCCGTCAGAACGACGAACTCAAGGCAGCGCGCACCGAAGCCCGCAATGCTGCGCAGGCTCACCATGAACCCATACAGGTCGCCAGCGGCCAGCGCCTTGTGGCCGGTGACCTTGCCTACCACCTTGCGGTCAGCCAGCCCCGCCTTGTCGAGGTTGCCTTTCCAGCGCGCCGGGTTGTCGCCGGTGCGGTACTTGCGCACGGTCGCCCAATCCAGCACCAGCTCAATGCGGTTGCGCACCCGGCTGATGGTCTCGTTCTTGGTCGTCCAATGCGGCTCGATGATCGTCATGATGTGGCCGATGTTCACGTGGCGCACCAGCATGTCGCCGATCACTGGGTATGCGTAGGTCTCCAGCGTGCTTTCCCACTGCTTGGCGTGTTTGGCGTTGCGCCAGCCTGGCGACTTGGCCTTGATGTAAGCCTCGGCGCAGCGCCGGAAGGTCCAGTCCAGCGCCTTCTCCTCCAGCTGCTGCTGGATGATGTTCTGCCGGGCCAGCGCACGCTGTGCAACCGGATCGATGCCGGCCACGATGTCATCGCGCACCTGCTGCGCCTTTTCCCGTGCCAGCGCGACGCCCACCGCCGGATATGAACCCAGCCCGATCTCGCGCCGCTTGGTGCCGACGATCGCGCGCAGCAGCCAGGACTTTGCGCCGGACTGCGATATCTGCAGCGTCAGGCCAGGAACTCCACCAACGCGGTGATATCCGGGCGCCTTCAGTCGCTTGACTTCCAGCGGCCCTAACTCCTTGGCGATGCGTGGCACTTGGACCCTCCAATTAACCCCCCAATGGGTTTGTGATTGGATGATAGGACTTGAGACGGCCTAACGCAACAAGTTTTTAGTTCTTAGAGGGAGAATGGCGCAATGCGGCCAGAAATGAGACGGCATGACACTGTCAGCAGTTCGACGGAGACGGACACAGCTTCCGCCGGAACCGCACAGTCGCGTGAACCAAGCCGTCCGGGTGCGCTCGTCCCGACAACCGCTGTATTGATGAAAACCCCAGAATCCAATTCCAACGCTGCCGCAGCATAATCTGACAGAAATGGGTTGGGACTACCCGACCGACGCTGGGCTCCTGGGACTACCTGGGGGCCCTTCTGCTTTCTGGACCTTATCGGCTGGGCGAGGGCACACCCACTCCCGCAGCGCCATCTCCATTGGTTCGTCGATTTCCACCTGTTCGCGACTGCAAATCGCGCGCACGCTGTCAACAAGGCGGCTGCCCAGTGTCGCGATGGTGTCATTGCCGGTCCCGAAGGCGTGCCCGCCCAGCACGATGCCTTTGAGCACATAACTCACATCCGCACGATTGACACCCAGGCCCGCTTCCCGGCAACGGTCGCGCACGCGTTTTCCAGTGTCTGACAACGCAAACGGCTGGTCGGTTACTTCGGTCACCAGGGCACTGAGCAGACCCTGCATCACTTGTGGTGAAAGAACTGGAATACCCGTGGCTGTGTGAATTTGCTGGATCACGGGGAGCAGATGCACGTGCTCGCCCCAGTCTGCGGTCCGGATGGATGGCGGTTCGTCAAGCGGCATCGCGGGGGCTTGCGGGTCCAAAACCTTGCCTGCACCGTTCTCCCAGGTCACTTTCAGGCGCCCCAGATCCAGCGCCTCCAAAAACTTCCGGAACGATCCCTTGCCGCCCCAGTCTGCCGCGAGGGCACTGTGGCGATCCACGATGAGCTGCGCCAGACGCCCGCAGGCTACGGGCCGACCGGCATGCTCCACCTCCTTCTGAATCAAACGCGTCACGTCATCCTGCATCACGCCAATCTGTGCTTCTTTGACCGGGGCTTCTGTCGGCCCGGCACTGCGCGCGTGGCGTGTCGGATCCAGTACGGCACCAGCCTCCCAGTCCACCATCAGAGGCGCGAGATGGAGCGAATCGACCAGCCTTCTGAACCCGCCGAAACCCGCCCAGTTGGCTGCGTCCAGACCGTCGACCTCCGCGAGTGCCTTGCCGGCCAACCGTGGCAGTGACACCGCCTTGGCCGAGTCTGCCACTTGTCGCTCGATGAGTACCTTCACGTCGGCTATGACGTCTGTGCTCGGTCGTACGGCTGCAACGGCCGCGGGCGCAACCGGCGGTGGGTCCGGTTCGCCAAATCCCAACCCTGAGCGCACAAAATCATCCTGATCGATCAGCAGATCGGCCGACGCCTGGTAAGCCGCTGAAGGAAAACCCACGGCCAGCACCGTGGTGCGCCGGTCCCAGCGCCGCAGCTTGCGCAACACAGGCGTGAAATCGGCATCGGCCGAAAACACGATGAACTCGTCGTAGTGCACTTCATGCTGCAGCAGGTCCACAATATCCAGCACCATGTGGATGTCGGTACTGGTCTTGCCCTCACTGGTCATGGGCGGGCAGTCGATGATCTCGAAGCCGGCCCGGTTGAACGCGGGGCGAAAACGCTGGTACACCTGCGGGTTCAGATAACAGCGGCGCACCAGCAACCGGCGTTGCGCGCCGTCTGGGGTATACGGGGGCGCAGCCAGGGTTTCTGTCAGCCAGTGAAGCCACGCGATCGGCCGGGCGGCAAACCGTTCCGCCACGGCCGGATCGAGCCGACGCAAACCGGAGTAGACGTTGTCGAAATCGACGAACAGAGCGCTTTTCATTTCCAGACCTCTCCGACTGCGGCATGCGCAATTGCAAAAACGTCGTTGAACGATTCGCCGACGCGCCAGATGGTGTGTTGAATAGGCATGATGTAGCTTCCGTAATTGCTCGTCGGGCAGGTCAAGCTCAGGTTTCTTGTCTAGTCGAACTCTGACAGAAACCCCTAGATATCAATTAAATCAATCACTTAGCGTCCATCTGCATGGTTAGCTGCGATCGATCGAGAACGTTTATCCAAGCCCCGGCGCCACTCAATCGCCCGGACCCAAGTGCCAGACAGCCAGAGACCGCGGCCCCCTCGGGTGCACCAAGCCCGCCCGCCGCATGCCTTGCAACAGGTTCTTCACCTTGTTCGCTTTCTGCGCCGCGTCCAGCACGTCCGGCAGTTTGGCCAGCAGCAACGCGTCAAGGTCGGCCCGGGCCGCCTGACCATACTTCTGCAGGTAATCCAGCACCAGTCGCTGGTAATACGGGTCTTCGATGACGTTGCCCAGCTTGTCCAGCATGCCTTCGGTGGGGCGCCAGCCAAAGGTGTCTTTGTCCAAGTCGACGCGGATCACCTTGTAGGGCGCCAGGTAGCCGTCTTCGATGCCTTGCTTGAGGCTGTAGGTATACAGCGGCTCGCCGAAATAATCGCTGTTGGAAACGTCTTCGGTTTCCTTCGGCGTAGCCGTCAGGCCGACCTGTGTGGCACTTCTGAAATAGGTGAGGATGTCGCGCCAGGCCGAGTCTTCGGAGGCACTGCCGCGGTGGCACTCGTCCACCACGATGAGATCAAAGAAATCCGGGCTGAACTGCTTGTAGATGTTGCTTTCTTCTACGCTGCCGGTGACGGCCTGGTAGAGCGACAGGTAGATCTCGTAGCTTTTGTCCACCTGTTTGGTGGTCTTGTTGACGGCGAGATCGACGTCCTCCACTGTGGTGTTCCCCTGGGCATCGATACGCTCGACGCCTTTGGCATTGGGGCTGAGCTTGGCCATGGCCCCCTTGAACGGGCGGAAGTCGTTGACCATGGTCTGGTCGATCAGGATATTGCGATCGGCCAGGAACAGGATGCGTTTCCTGGCGCCGCTCTTCCACAGGCGCCAGATGATCTGGAAGGCGGTGTAGGTCTTGCCGGTGCCGGTGGCCATGACGAGCAGTGCGCGCTGCTGGCCGTTGGCGATGGCCTCGACCGTGCGGTTGATGGCGTTGAGCTGGTAGTAACGCGGGGTCTTGCTGGGTGAATAGTCGGTGGCGGCGACTCTTTCAACTTCGGGCGTCCACCCCTTCCAGGCGCAGAAGCGGCGCCATAACTCCGCTGGGCTGGGAAATTCCTCCAGCGATATGGTCTGCTCCAGCACGCCGGTGGTCATGGTGGCGTCGCGGAAGACAAAGCCGTCGCCATTGGACGAGAAGCTGAACGGCACGTCCAGCAGCTGGGCGTAGTTGATGGCCTGGGCCATGCCGGCGCCCACGGCGTGCTGATTGTCTTTGGCTTCGACCACAGCCAATGGAATATTGAGCTTGTAGAAGAGCGCGTAGTCGGCGCGCAGCACCGTGGTTTTGTCGCGATACGACTTCTGACCGCGAACGACCACGCGGCCCGCGCGCAGGGGGAATTCACGGTAGATCTGGTCCATGCCATTCCAGCCAGCTGCTTCCATGGCTGGTCGGATGAACTTGTCGCAGATGTCGCTTTCGGACAG
>JACKLK010000010.1 GCA_024236015.1 Rhodoferax sp. | reverse complement strand
GCGGCGTGCCGTTGCGCCCCGAGCGGTGGTTCATCAGGTACAGGCCGGTCTGCATGCTGGTGCGCGAGGGCCCGCACGGGGCGGTGACGCTGAAATGGCGGCGGAACAAGACACCGTCGGCCGCGAGCGCATCGAGGTGCGGTGTCTTGACCACTTTGTGGCCGGCCGCGGACAGGCATTCGGCGCGCCATTGGTCGGCGGAGATGAAGAGGACTTTGCGGGGTAAGGGCATGGGACCTTCCTGGGCGAATGGGGATGCGCGGCAATCGAACGACGGTCAAACGGCCGCTTGCGACACATCCGCTGACCCGTCCGCCTGCAGATCGGCGGCAATCAGCCGGAACTGCTCCAGCACCGCCTCCAGATCGTCGACGATCTCCTGCGCGATCACATCCGGCCGCGTCAGATTGCCGTCGTCGCGCAGCACGTTGCAGTAGTTCCAGAGTTTCTGGACGATAGTGGCGGAGTTCATGGTGCGTTGTTCA
This sequence comes from Rhodoferax sp., assembly GCA_024236015.1. Classification (GTDB taxonomy): domain Bacteria; phylum Pseudomonadota; class Gammaproteobacteria; order Burkholderiales; family Burkholderiaceae_C; genus CAISIP01. Next base: position 173,303 of record JACKLK010000010.1, on the reverse strand, counting down.
AGATGGAAAAAAAGGTGTCGAGACTCACGATGCGACAGACTTTGGCTTCGTTGAATTCGACTGCCAACGTCAGCAAGTCCCGGTCGCCCGACACCAACAGGTCGGCCCCGCCAGCGACGGCCAGATGCAGGAATGGCGCGTCCAGCGGGTCGTGGCATTGCGGCACCGATGGTACTTGCGAGGGAATGACCACCACCTCGGTGTAAGGGAGGTAGTCGGCGAGCAACTCCTCTTGCTCCTGCGCAGTGAGTCGGAACTTGGGGTAGGCCAACACCCGCACCAACTCCTGCGCCGTCGCACGGCTTGCCAATGCCACGAAGCTACGCTGCTGCCAAGCCAGCCGCAAACGTCCGGCTGGGCCAATGCCGAACACCAGGGCCGACAGCACCACGTTGGTGTCGAGCACCACCCGCATGGGGGCACTCATTTGCGTGGCTTGGCCTTTGACTTGGCCGTGGTTCGCCCCCTGGTGGTACCGTAGGCCGCCGCCGGCTCGGATGCCAACACAGGTTCAGGCGCGGTCGATCTGGCCCAGCGCACGGCATCGGCAATGTCGGCTTCACCCAACCCCAACGCATCGAGCTTGGCACGCACTGCGTCGCCGCGCTGGATGCGGACCGGGGTCAAGATGATCTGCCCAGCACGTGCCTCCACGTCGAAATATTCCGTGGCGCCGACTGCCTCGGTCACGATCTTGGGAAGCGTGAGCTGGTTTTTGGAGGTGATCTTGGCAAGCATCGCGAATTGTGAAAAGTAAGGAATCCTTACCTTATCGACAAACAAGCCTTCTGTCCAGATGAGAGCAACGCAAAATCGTGCAACACGCGGCCACGGTGGAAACGCGCAAATGGGGCGCCGGCCGGCTCAAGCGCCTGCGCTGCCGTTGGTCGGCCAATATGTGACCAACTCGCCCGCAATGGTCACGATGCCGGCACGCTCGAGCTGGCGAACCACCATTCCCATGTCCGCCACGGTGCTGTCCTTACCCAAAATGGCCTGCACATGGCGCTGAAACGACTTGAGCTTGCGCGGAAACTCCTTGCCCATCTTTGCCAGCGCCTTCTTTACCCTCAGATACGCCTTCGACTCCGAACCGGTCGCGGTCTGTGCAGACTTCGCGGCCGGCACCTTCGACCTGTCGATCGGCATGGTGGCGGCAGCCTGTGTCGTTGACGCCTTCCCACCGGCAGCCTTCTTCGCTGCCGTCGCCTTATTCGTAGGCACAGCCGACTTCCTGGCCGGCGGTGCAATCTTGGTTGCCAGGATCTTCATGGATTCAACTTCCGCTTGTGGATTGGCTGACGCAGACTTGGCTGGCGCCGGCTTCTTCGCCGCTACCGACACGACCTTGGGCTTGAATCCTATGCGCTTTACCGTGAACCCCAGAGTCCGTGCATGCCGGAGCATCGAGTCATAACCCGTGTCATTGGCCACCACGACAAGGCTCGCATCGGGCTGGCGGGCCGCCACGTAACCCAGGTAGAAAGACAAGTGGAAATCCAGCGCATTCTTGCCCTTGCCGGAATGCGGCACCAGGGTGACCGCGTCGTGCGCCGCCTTCAACCGCGCGGCTTCCTTGGCCTGGTTCGGGCCATGGAACACCCAGGTGTCGGTCATCGTGGGCACCAGCCTGCGCAGATCCTCGATCTTCGGATGCACATTTTCCAGGTCCACCAAGGTGTGCAGTTTGGTCATCTACGGCTCCCGTTTAAATATGCTGCGACAGACAAGGCCGGCCCCAACCGTCGGGACTACACCTTGACCTGGCTGCGCACGTAACTGCCAACCGCTGAAGCCATAGCCTTGACTTCATCACGCGTCAGCCGTGTGGGTTCGTTGTTGATGAATTTCTCCATTGCCTTGACCTCAAGAACCCAGACGCCTGCCTGTTTCATGTCGAAGGGCTCCACGAACCACCCCGGAAACACGACGACCGGCTGCACGGGCGACTTGAACCGGCTCTCGTTCAAGAACTGACGCATCCAGCCCGCCTGGGCCTTGGCCTGTACCAAGGGATCGCGGTCCAACGGACGGCCGTTGGCCCGGACCACTCCGTCGGCAACAGTGATTCGGCATTCGCCACGCTGTGGCTTGGACAGTGTCTTGGTCTCGATGGTGAAGACGCCCTTCGGGCCAATCAGCAAATGGTCCACATTGGCGTCGCCATTGGGAATGTCGTGAAAGACGAAGAAGCCGGCACTGCGGAACCACTCCAGGTATTGCGCGACAGCGCGTTCACCATCGCGACCGGTGCGCAATTGTTTCAGACGACGCCGGACGAGCTTGATGCGGAAGGCGGCATAGAGGCACGCCAGCAATGCTGCGCCGGTAACCGCCACCGGACTCGGCTTCATGTCCAGGAGAAAACGCGCCCATTCGAAACACGCAAAGATGATCATGAACAAGGCCAGAAACAGCGGCGACAACACATGGTCGTATTGCACGTCGTCGATTTCGGCATCGAGGGACTGGCCTGCGACGCGCAGTGGCATGGCTCTGGCCAACGGTGAGCGCTCGGTTTCTTTTTTCATTCGATGATGTTTCGTGTCAGCCGGAAATCGAACGCCATCACGCGCCAGCTTCCCGCTCCTGCAGTTCCTTGAGCGTATGACCCTGCGCGTCTTTCCACTCGATGCGGCCATTGGCGCTGCGGCCAAGCACGACGGCGGCGGCCGAACTCGGTGCGCTGAATACATAGTCCTGCGCAAACCGGTAGTTCGGGTTGCCATCCGAGCCGGCCAGAACCAGAACACCATTGGCGATCAGCTCCTGGCGCATGTCGTAGAAGCCGCGCACATGTTGCTGCATGGACGGCACGGTATCCGCGACAGCCTGCGAGCCCGCCTTGACGACAAACCCCTGGCTGGCCTCATAACCTGTCGCGACAACACCCTTGCCCCTGCAGGTCAGTTGGGTCGTGATGCCCATGCCCTTTTCCCTGACCGGCGCTTGCTCGAAAGCATGCACACCCAGCACCGGCAACATGCCCAGCATGTTGTCCAGAAACACCATCATGTCGGCGCGGTCGGCTTCGTGCAGCGTGGGTTCGGCCGGATGGTTGCCGTTGTCCAGCGGCACTCTCTTGGCCGCCAGCGCAAGCCGCACCAGATTGCTTTCCAGGAACTGCACATGCGCCTTGTTCAGTTGCCCCGCTGCGGCGACAAAGCAGATGGCGCGGGTCCAGAAATCTTTCTGCGCGTAGTGGCTCTCCAACCGCGGCCGGATCGGGTCGCCTTCGCCGATGTACAGCTTGTCGCCTTCGCCGTCCTCGCGGGGACCCAGCAGTAGGTAAACGCCGGTTTGCGCCAGTTCGGGGCGCTGCTTCACCTGTGGCAGCAGGGCGCGCGGGAAGATGAGGGCCTTGCCGACCCAGTTGGAGCGCTCGACCAGGCGAAGGCCGTCGGGGTCACCGTCGGCGACGAAGATGCGGAGGGAAAACGGTGTTGTCATGTCGGCAGTCCCTTGATGCTTTCGCCCTTGAGATGGATATCAAGCACATTCTTCCTTTGATAAGCAAAGCGCCACCCACCCGCCAAACATAGGCTAACCCATTGAAAACAAATAATTTTTTGCCTGTCAACCTGGCTGCCGCTACTATTTCGTTTGTTTGTCTTTGTTTTTTGGTTCCATAAGAACCCACTGCGAGCCCGACCGAGATCCGACATTCCGGATCGTCTTGCCTGCCTGCGATGAAAGCAGGTTGTGAATCTTTGTACGCTTCTGTGACGCCGTCAGCACTTCAGGTAGTTTGTCCAGCAGCAGTTTGTCGATATCCTCCCGCGAGACAGGCTGATGTTCACGCACCAGCGCCACGATCAGGTCGCGGTAGTACTGGCTGTCGAAACCCCGATTGCGGATGTGCTGGGCCTTTTGGCCCGCCACTGCCGCAACACTCCCCGCCACCAAGATGTTGGGGTATCGGCCTTCGACCAGTTTCGCCGCCCTCAGTCGCCTGGCCTCGTCGACCGCGATGCGTTGACCCTTTTGCACCTTGTCCAACAGCATGATGGTGGCAAGGTCCAATTCGCCGTTGGCCATCAGCAGCCGGGTGTAGCGCACGTCCAGAATGCGCCCACGCAACATCACCATCACCCGCTCAGGCTGAGAAAGATCGTAATCCGGCAGCGGAAAAAACCGTCGACGCTGTGTCTGGAACATGCGCTTGATCCCACCACCCTGCGTGTCGATCATGTTCAAGCTGACCATGGCTTCGGCCAGATACGGGTTGCGGTAGATCTCCAACGGTGCATCCTGCTCGATCACGGTTTCCACTCGCCCGGGCAAGAACCCGCCCACGTTGGTCAACAGCAACGCGAGCGGCGTCTCCACCACCTGCACTCGGCCGCGCAGCCCATAGTCCTGATGCGCAATGCAGTTGTGCAGCGCTTCGCGGATCACCCAAGGGTCGTATTGCGTCAACTCCACCGGAAACAGCGTACCGTCCGGCAGTTCGCGGATGGTGAGGTTGCGGATGCGCGCCAGCACCTTGTTCACGTTCAGCAGCATCGGCGGGCCGAAGTGCTCGTAGTCCAGCTCTTCGTTGCGCTCATTCTTCAAGATCCAGCTGACGCGGGCCACGGCCGGGGCCATCAGTGACGAAGACTCCTCTCGCCCCAACAACAACAGAGCTGCATGGGTAACCGCTCCGCGCACGGTCAACTTCACCTTGTTCAAGAAAGTCGCATCATCCCAAGCCTGCAATTCGGCCAACCGGTCTGACCTCGTCTTGTTCTTCTCGGCAAACTGACGTCGCGCTTCGGCAATGGCCATCGGATCCAGATCCGCCAGCGTGGCCTGCTCGCACACCTGTGCGCTCCAGTCGATGCGGTGGCTCCAGATGGCGCGTTCCTTTTCGGGGTATCTGGCCAGCATCGTCTTGCTGGTGCCGTTGCGCACATACGCCTTGCCATAAAACGCTACGGGCCGGTCATACGCAGGATGCACCTCGAACAACACCACGCGCTGCCCCTGGTATTGGCAGGTATGAATTTCAAACCCCACATTCGGATGCAAACCCAGTGCCAGCCACAGCGGCATCAACTGATTGCCCTGGCCGGCCTCGGCCTGCGGATCGAACCCGGTCCCCACCACGGCGTGGCTGCCGTCCTCGATGCCAAACACCAAATACCCGCGTGACTTGCCCAGCAGACAGGCCGAGTTCGCCAATGCCGACAGGTACTCACCCAACAGCTGCGCATCCACACGCCTGGCCTTGAACTCCAGCCATTCGGACTCGCGGGGCTCGGCACGCAGGCGGTCGAGCAAGGCGGTGAGGTCGGCGGCGTTCACAATACTTCTCGCCGTTCAACGCTGCAATCCAGCGACGTCCAGAGACGCCTCACCCGTCTGGGAGACTTGACGGCATAGCCGCGCCATCAACTTACCAAGTCGCCATCCGCTGTAAAGAACTGACATGACATGCGAAGCAACCAACAATATCAACGGAGTCTTCTTTCCTGAGGCTTGCGCCGCTGCCACCGAGCTGTTCCCGCTCATCGACACCATCAAGCCCATTGTGTTGTCCGCAACGTTTCCAACCTTCGCAAGCAAACGGTCCACATTGGTGGCGTCAGCCTGAAAGGCGGTGAACTTGAAGTCCTCAAGATATGTAGTGCCTTGAACGGTGATGGTTCCGTCGACCTGCACTTCCACGCCGGTGAGCGTGCTGCCCGCCTTCTTGGCCTCGATCACGCCCGCCGCGCGGCCATCGACATGGAGCAGGTAATCGGCGCACCCGAATCCCGCATTGAGCGGGAACTCGCGCAGCGCCACGCCGCGGGAGGCGTGGATATTGGCGTCGGCCATATCGCAGACATGCCAGCCGGCCTGCTCCAGCAGTGCATCGATGCTTTGTCTGGCTTTGGCCTCCGGTGTCATGCCGCTCCCTTGTGGGGGCATTCTAGGGGCGGAGCGCGAACTTTGTTACAGGTTGGAGGAACGCAATATAGCGCTCAACCCTGATGCAGGGCCGACCGTGGCCGCTGCCCGACTCCCCGCCGGTGGCTGGCCCTTCACTCCAGCAACTGACCCAGGTCCTGCAACAACCGGTCCGGTTGGCTCAAGGCGATCGGCTGGCCCTGGTTGTAACCGCCGGGGACGGCCCAGACGACAACGCCGGCGTTGCGGGCGCTGGCCACGTCGATGGCGGAGTCGCCGACAAACAACGCACGCGCGGGCGCCACCTGACATGACGACAGGCACCGCAGGATGCTGTCGGGCGCCGGTTTCTTGCGCGCCACGTCGTCGCCGCACACCACCTGATCGAGCAGCGGTGCCAGCCGGTGATGGGCCAGCAGCGGCCGGGTGAAGCGGCTGTCCTTGTTTGTCACCACGGCCAGCTGCAAGCCGCGTTCGCGCAGCTGGCGCAACACCTGCGCGGCATGGGCGTACGGCTGGCTGCGGGTTCCGCACCGTTTCTCGTAATGCGGATCGAAAATCGCAGTGGCACGTGCCAGGTCACCGGACTCCCGAAGGGCCTCGCGCGGCTGGCCACTCGCGTCCGCCAGTGCGCACACCAGCAATTCCCGGGTACCGTTGCCGATCCATTCGCGCACCTGCGCCTCGGTCACCGGCCGCTGGCCGAGTGCGGCCAGCGTGTCGTTCACGGCATCGGCCAGTTCGCCGGCGGTGTCGAGCAGCGTACCGTCCAGGTCGAACATGACCAGATCGAAGGCAAATTCTGAAGCAGAGGGCATGGGCGGGTCTGCAGTTGTCTGGATAGCTCCCTGCAATCCATCAAGCGGGGGAAGGAAGGCATTGTCGGCGAAGCGGAATCGTGCCGTGATGGGCTGATAATGGGCCCAGTACATTCGTGGAGTTCATCTCATGGCGTCAGTCAACAAAGTCATTCTCGTCGGCAATCTCGGCCGCGACCCCGAAGTCCGCTACCTGCCCAGCGGCGATCCGGTGGCCAACATCACGATCGCCACCAGCAGCCGATACAAGGGCAAGGACGGCAACCTGGTCGAAGAGACCGAATGGCACCGCGTGACGTTCTTCGGCAAGCTGGCCGACATCGTCGGGCAATACCTTAAAAAGGGCCGCTCGGTCTATGTCGAGGGCCGGCTCAAGACACGCAAATACACCGACAAGGATGGCGTCGAGAAATACGCCACCGACATCATTGCCAACGAGATGCAGATGCTGGGCAGCCGCGAAGGCATGGGCGACCCCGGCAGCCACGATGGCGACAACGAAGGTTATGCCCGCTCGAACACCCCGCCCTCGCGGCCGGCTCCGCGCCAGCAGGCGCCGGCGGCGGCAGCCAAGCCCGCGTCGTCGAGCGGCTTCGACGACATGGACGACGATATTCCGTTCTAGATCGCAGGGTTGCCCGTACGTGACCCCGCAGTTGCAGCCCGGCTTTCGCCACTGACCGCCGCCAGTGTCCTGTTCGGGCTTGCCCCGGGCTGGTGCGCGCAGCCGGTGGGCGAACACCATCGCAACATAATGCGGCCCCGGCCACAAGGCCAACGGAAGTTGCAGGCTCCCGGGACGGGCCCGGGCCCGACTGGCGTCAGTGGTGGCTCAGCAGCGACCCGAAGCCGGCCAGGCGATCCGCGATACCGACCGCGCGCAGCGCATGCCAATACGTCGCGGTATTGATCGCAATGACGGGCTTGCCCAGGAAAAGTTCGGCCGCGGCCGCCAACCGCACCATCGACAGGTTGGTGCCCACCTGCACAACCGCGTCGACGTCATCGCCGTCGATCTGCAGGATGGCCTGGCGGCACTCCGAGTCCTGCGTATGCGCGATCAGCACTGGCGTGGGCCGGCGCATGCACATGTCGCGCACGACGGTGAACCCGCAATCCTCGTAGAAACGGCGCACCTGCGCGTTGGCCGACGGAAAATACGGCGACAGGAAGGCAATCCGCCTGGCCCCCACCGCATGCAGCGCCGCTTCGGTGGCAAAAGAGCCGCACGACACATCGACGCCGACACGCTCGCGCAACAGGTTGCGGTAGGCCTCGGCCCCACGCCGTCCATTCCAGAAGGTCGTGGCCGACATCCCCATCACGAGGTACTGCATCTCGCAGCTCTTGAGCAGGTCCGCGGCCGTCAGTGTGTTTTCCAGGATGATGTCGACCAGCCGCAGGAAATCGGCATCGGACTTGACGTCCATGTTCGGCACTTCGATGCGGCTGTAGTGATTGGTGACTCCGACCGGCCGCATATCGTCCATATCCGGCTGCACGATCGTGTTGGTCGATGGGCCGAGCAGGCCGAACTTCATGCGAAAACCCAGGTGATCCATTGGCAGCTCCCGTGATGGCGTGTTGCAGATCGACAAATTACTTGGGGGTGGCGTACATCTGCCCTCCGTCCAGGTTGATCACGCTGCCACTCAGGTAGCCCGAGAGAGGAGAGCAGCAGAAGACAGTCAGGTCGGCGACTTCCTTCGGCTCCATCAGGCGACCGAACGGCATGTGGCTGGTGAGTTCCATCCAGCGCCCGGCATCGCCCAACTTCTTCTCGGCCTGCGAGCGAAGCATGGTTTCCATTCGGTCACTGCGCGTGGGTGACGGATTGATGCCGAACACCCGGATGCCCTCGCGCACACTGTCAGCGCCCACGGCCTGGGTAAACGCCATCAGGGCCGCGTTGGCCGTGGAGCCCGCCAGGTATTCGTTGCGCGGAGCGGCGCCGGCCATGCCGATGATGTTCGCAATCACGCCGGCACGGCCATCGGACTGCATGCGTTCGAGCATGGCCCGCACGACATTGATGTAGCCGAACAGCTTGAGCTCCCAGGACTGCCGCCACCGGGCCTCGTCGATGTCCCCCAGGGAGCCGCCCGGGATCGCTCCGGCGTTGTTGACAACGATGTCGGCCGCGCCGGCCGCCTGCATCAGGGCCTGTAAACCTTCGGCCGTCGCCATGTCGGCCGACAGCGTCTGCGCATCGACACCGGTCTGCTCCTTGATCAGCACAGCCGCCTTGACCAGGGACTCCTGCGAGCGCGAGACGATCTGCGGCAACGCACCTTCGCGGGCAAATGCCACGGCGATGGCCAGCCCGATACCGCGCGAACCCCCGGTAATGACGACACGTTTGTTCTTGAGTTGCAAGTCCATGAGAGTTTTTCCTTGTCATGTCAGAAGGTTGATGTGCCGAGAGGCCGAAAAACTGCCGCAGAAAGATAGTGACGCGCGAATCAGTCCGGCACCGACACGCCTGCCCGTGCATGCGTCTGCGCCTGCCGACGCAGCCATGCGATGCATCGACCCCCCAACGGCCGCTGCAATGCATCCTGCGCGAAGTCGATGGCGTCGAGCAGGCGATACACGTCGATGCCGGTGCGCATGCCGCTGCGCTCCGCCATCAACACCAGGTCTTCCGTCGCCAGGTTGCCGGCAGCTCCGGGCGCAAACGGGCAGCCGCCAATGGCGCCGGCGCTGGCATCGAAGCGGCGAACGCCGGCCTCCAGCGCAGCCCATGCGTTGGCAACCCCCATGCCGCGCGTGTCATGCAGATGCACAGCCAGTTGCGCGACCGGTACGACCTGCGCCAAAGCCTGCAGGCGCTGCTTCACCATGCCGGGGGATGCCGCGCCGATGGTATCGGCGATCACGACCTCATCGGCACCTGCGGCGTACATGCGCTGCGCCAATGCGACCACGGTGTCCAGCGGCGTCTCGCCTTCGAACGGACAATCGAACGCCACGGCGACGTAGGCCCGGGTTCGCAGGCCCCGCTCCCTGGCGGCCTGCAGCGTCTGTGCGCTGACGTCGGTCGCCTGCGTCAGGCCCATGTTGATGTTCTTGCGGTTCATGGTTTCGGTCGCCGACAGGACCACCGCGACCTCTTGCGCACCGGCTGCGCTGGCGCGTTCCAGGCCCTTGAGGTTGGGCACCAGAACCGAAGCACGCACGCCCGGCAGTCGTGCCGTCACGCGAGGCAGAAGATCGGCTGCATCGGCCATTTGTGGCACCGCCCTGGGCGACACGAAACTCGTCACTTCGACGCTGCGCACGCCGGCCGCCGCCAAGCGCTCGATCAATCCGAGTTTGGCGTCGGTACCGACCGGAATCGCCTGGTTCTGCAGCCCGTCGCGGGGCGACACATCGGTAATCTGGATCGTTTCCATGGGACAGCTCGGGTGGATCGACTCAGGCGATCGCGCCCAGGGCCTTGAGATGCGCCAACTGCTCCTCGCTGTAGCCGGCGAGGCCGCCCAGCACGTCATCGGTGTGTTCACCGAGTTGCGGCGGATGGGTGTAGCGCCGCGGCCGCGCCGCCGACAACTTGATCGGGTTGCCCGGCATCTGCACGGTTTCTCCGCTGTGCAGCTGCACGTCGACCACCATGTCGCGCGCACGGACCTGGCTATCGTCCAGTGCCTGGCGGAAGTTGTTCACCGGGCCGCACGGAATGCGTGCCTCCTGCAGCTGCGCCTGCCAGCTTGCGGTGCTGCGTGTCTTCATCTTCTCGCTCACCAGCGCATCGATGCGGGCCTTGGCCGCGTAACGGACCGGCTGGCTCCTGAATGCCGGATCGAGCAACTCGGGAATACCGATGCAATCGGCGAAACGCGTGAAGAATTCGTCTCCGATACAGGCGACGATGATGTGGCCGTCGGCGGTCGGATAGCTGTTGTAGGGCACGTGGACGAAGTGCCCGTTGCCGATGCCCTGCGGAATGTTGCCCGACATCAGGTACATGGTCGCCATGTAGTTGAGCAGCGAGATCTGCGCGTCCAGCATCGAGACGTCCACGTGCTGTCCGACGCCGGTGCGCTCACGCTCGGCCAGTGCCGCCAGCACACCCATGGAGCCGAATAGCCCTCCGCCCAGGTCGCCGATCGGAATGCCGCTGCGCATCGGCCCGGTCTCTGGTGACCCGGTGATCGACATGCCACCACCCATGGCCTGCACGACCTGGTCGAAGGCCGGACGCTGGGTCTGGGGACCGGTCTCGCCGAAGCCAGTCACCGAGCAGGTGACGATGCGCGGATTCACCTTGGCCAGCGTGGCATGGTCGATCCCCAGGCGCCGGGTGACGCCTACCGCAAAATTATCGTAGACCACGTCGGCATGCCGCACCAGGTCATGAAACACCGCGCGACCGTCCTCGCTCTTGAGGTCGATACACACGCTCTCCTTGTTGCGATTGAGGGTAAGGAAATATGCGCCCATTCCATGGCGCGAATACTCCGGATCGTTCTCCAGCAGCCGACGCGTGCCCTCGCCCTTCTCGAGCGGCTCGACCTTGATGGTGCGCGCGCCCAGGTCTGCCAGCATCATCGTGCCGTAGGGGCCGGACAACATGTGGGTGAGATCGAGGACGGTGATGTGTTCAAGTGCCATGGTGGGTATTGGCCTGCATTGCAGGATAGGGTTTCAGAGTGTCAGGCCGGACTGGAGTTGCGCCAGCGTCATGACGTCCGCGTATTTCGCATCGAGATCGAACAGGTTGGCCGCATGGGGCTCGGGATGCCGGTCGCCGCAGGCGTCGGATACCACCACCGGGATGAAGCCATGTTGCATCGCGTCGACAGCACTGGCGCGCACGCAGCCGCTGGTGCTCATACCGGCGAGTACGACACAGTCGACGCCTTGCGCGTGCAGCGTGCTCGCCAGCGATGTGCCGAAAAAAGCGCTCGCATACTGCTTCGTGATGACCGGCTCGTCGTCCGTCGCGGCGAGTTCCGGCACTACGTCGCCCAGAGGATTGCCGTTGCAGAACACCTGGAGCGCCGGCACCTTGCGGAAAAACACGCCGCCGTCAAGGCCGTCGGGACGGTATTCGACCCGCGTATGGCAAACCAGCATCTTGCGCGCACGCGCCCACAGCAGCAGCGATCGTGCAGGGGCGACAACCTCGGGCCGGTTGGCGAACAAGGGAGATGCCGGATCGAAATAAGCCATGGCGAAGTCGATCATCAGCAAGGCCTGGCGAGAGCCGAAGCCCAGTTTTCCGCCGAATGCGCCATTGCCGTAATTGGCTTGCAAAGAGGTGTTTTCAGTGTGAGTCATGGGGCTTGGCTCCGATCAGGGTTTGCTTGGCCGAGTGGATATGACTGCCCATCACGCATTTCGCCCAGGCATCGTCGTTGGCGCGAAAGGCCTCGATCAGCTCACGGTGATGGCCAAAGCTGCGCGCCAGCTGGGCGGCGTTGTAACGACGGAAAGTCTGCTGCACGATAGGCACCTCGATCGCCGCAACCAGCATGGAGACCAGACGCTCGTTCTGGCTGGCGCGCGCCACCAGGTTGTGAAAGTCACGGTTCAGGCGGCCGATGCGCACAGTGTTCTCCGGGCTGAGGTCGACGCCGTTCGCTTCGATCCCGTCCTGCAATTCGACCAACGCGTCTACATCGCTTCGGCGCATGCGCTGTGCGGCATGACCGGCGATCTCGCTCTCGATGAGCGCGCGCAGGTCGAATATCTGGCGCATCTGCTCCGCCGTCCAATGCCGTACCACGGTACCGCTATTGGGCTTGAACAGCGCGAATCCGTCCGCCACCAGCTGCCGCATGGCTTCGCGCACCGGCGTACGCGAGCTGTTGAACTCGGCGGCGATGTTCTGTTCGGTTATGCGCGCGCCAGGCGCATAACGCCCATCGATGATCTGTTCCTTGATGGAACTGTAGATGCGTGAAGCGACGGTTTCCATGGAACTTCAGGGTGAGGCCAATGCCGGCGCCGTCAATGGCGTTCGAGCAGGCTGCCGAAGCCGCTGATGCGATCCGTCACGGCGGACGAACGCAAGGCATTCCAGTAGATCGCGGTGTTGATCGCCACCACCGGCTTGCGCAACCAGGTTTCGGCCTGTCCGGCCAGGCGCGCCATGGCCAGGTTGGTACCGACCTGAACCAGGCCGTCGATGTCGTCACCATCGAGTTCCATCAGTGCATCACGCAGTTGCGCCTCGGACACATGGGCGATCTTGACCGGACTCTCGCAGCAAAGGCCCTTGATTCGCCTGACTTCGAAACCGGACTCCTCGAAGAAGCGCACCACGTTGCGATCGCCCACCGGTTGGTAGGGCGTGACGACGGCGATCTTCTTCATGCCCAGCGCCTGGAACGCAGCGTCGCAAGCCTCCGACCCCATCGACACCGGCAACCCGGTGCGCTCGTGCAGCTGGATCTTGAGCGCACGACTGGCCGCCAGGCCGTCCCAGAAAGTCTCGGCCGAGATACCCAGCACCAGGCGATCCGGCTCGCACGACATGACCGCGTCCACCGCCTCGTCCTGCGCCGCGGCAATCAACTCGATCAAGCGCTGAAAGTCGGCGTCGTTGTTCAGTGGAATATTGGGGATGCGGATGCGGCTGATGTGATTGGTCACGCCAGGTGGGCGCATGGCATCGAATTCAGGCTGCACGCTGGTATTGGTGGACGGGATCAGGACCGCGAACTTGTGGCGCCACCCCAGTGAATCAGACATGGACATCTCCCGTTTTATCGCAAACCGTTTCGTGCCATTGTATACATCGAGTATAGTTTGTCCGATGATTTCGTAGAAAACTGGCCCCATTGTCGACAATGCTGTGCTAACCTTGGGTCCCAGAAGGCCTTGCACATGGAGCCCGAATTAGGTTGGCCGGGCTCGCAAGACAGAACCAATGCACCGCGATCGAAAGGAAGCCGCATGACCGACAACAACCGCGCGATGGAGCCCACCCAGGGTTATTTCACGACCCGCGACGCTATTGCGCCCGAACGGCTGGCATCGGTCGAGGGCATCAAGCCCCAGGGCAAGGTCGAGGTACGCCGCATCATGGTCGGCAACGAGATCCTGATGTTGCATGTGCTCCGCGAAAAGGGCCTGATCGATCCCGTGCACAAGCACATGGACCACGAGACCGTGGCCTATCTGATCAAGGGTCGCTTGCGACTGGTGATCGGCGGCGAAGAGTTCATCGCCGAGGCAGGCACGTCCTGGATCCATCCTCGCGGGGTCGAGCACTTCAGCGAAGCGCTGGAGGACTGCGAGCAACTGGAGATCAAGTCGCCCCCGCGCAAGACCTGGACCACAGCGTAACCACGATCGTCACACGCTGGCGCAAAGCGACCAATAGACGGGAAAGACACATGCAAACCTGGACCGATACCGTGGAACACACGCTGACCCGCGCCAACCTGGCCCTGTTGCTGGACAACAGGATTCCGGCCATACGTGTGCCGGGATTTGCCGATGCGGCCGAATGCCAGGCCTTCGCCGCCGCGGCCAAGGCCGGCCGCATGCAGTACTACAACGTATCCGACCGCATCGGGTATATCGGTTTGGCGCAATTCCAGTACCGCTGGACAAAAACCAAGGCCGAGTTCCTGGCCGACGTGCCACAGGCCCAGGCAGACGTGCAGGCCGTGTTCGACGCCGCGCGATTCAACCCCTTGCAACGGGTCATCGCCCTGCTGCGCAGCCATTGGGATGCGCCGGTGGATATCGCGCACGAGGACGACAAACCGTATTTCGCAGGCATCGTGCGCTCGACCACCGACAAGATCGACCTGCATGTGGACTGGGCACCTGTCAACTCGCCCGACTACGCCATCGGCGCCATCGACGGACAGCTGGGCTGGAATTTCTTCGCCGAAGAGCTGCAATCGGGTGGACAAACCCATGTCTACAACCACCCCTGGGATCCACGCGTCAACGCCGGCGAGATTCCCGTGAGTTATGGCCTGGACCGCGCGCTGACGCAGGGAGCCACCTCTTTCACCTACAACCCGACGGCCGGTGACGTGGTGATCTTCAACACACGCAATCCGCATGAAATCGCCGCTGGCACGCCCCGGCCTGGCGGCAGTCGCGTATCCATCGGCTCCTTCATCGGGCGCATGCCCGACCGCAGCCTGGTGTTGTGGGCCTGAGGCGATTGGCCATGCTGGTCGAAATGCGTACCTATGTCCTGCATGCGGGCAAGACGGCGGTATTCCTCGATGCCATGGAGCGCGAAGGACTTGCCATCGAACGCCCCATCCTGGGGCGACTGCTGGGTTACTACAGCACGGAGATCGGCACGCTGAACCAGATCATCCACCTATGGGGCTACGACAGTTTCGAAGAACGCACACGGCGGCGCCAGCAGTTGGCGCAGGATCGCGCATGGCAACGTTTCGTGCCTACGGTGATGCCGTTCATCCGCGACATGCACAATCAATTGCTGACCCCCGCGCCGTTCGCATCAATCGAAACACTGCCCGGCAAGGCTGGCACATAGCTTGCGTCGACAGCAGCCCAAGGCGACACGATAGAAGGAGATCGATTTGACGGCCCTGATTCAATGGTGCTCCAACGCGTCGCGTTGGCTGGCGTGGCTCGGCGGCGCGGGCTTGTTGCTCAGCGCCGGCCTGATCTCACTGGACGTGGTTTTCCGCGCCGTGTGGAAGATCACCTATTTCGAGAGCTTCGAACTCTCCACCTATGCGTTTGCAATCGCGGTTGCCATGGGCATGTCGTACGCAATGGTCAGCCGCGCCCACATCCGGATCGAGGTACTGTATTCGGCGCTGCCTGCCAGATGGCGTCCCTGGCTCGACGTCTGGGCCTATGTCGGCCTGTCGATCGTCAGCGTGGCCCTGCTGTATTGGTGTGCGCAGACGGTGATCGGCAACTGGCAAAGCGGCGCGCGCTCCAACTCCTCGCTGGCGCTGCCGCTGGTCTGGCCCCAGGGTCTGTGGCTGCTGGGACTGGCATGGCTCGCCTTGCTGGCGACGCTGTATGCGATCTACGGTCTGGTGCAATGCCTGACCGGCCATCCTGAGAACGCCCATGCAAAACTCGGCGTAGCCTCGCTGGAAGAAGAAATCGAAGCCGGCACCGGCAAGGAACTGCGCTGATGATGGCGACCACGCTCCTGCTGCTGCTGGTGCTCGCTGGCAGCGGCCTGTTCGTCGCGGCCGTGCTCGGCGTGCTCGGCTATTCGCTGGCAACGTTCTTTTCGCCTTTTCCGCTGATTCGCGGCCTGGGCGAGGTTGCCTGGAGTTCGAGTGCCGACTTCGTCCTGGTAGCCGTGCCAATGTTCATCATGATGGGTGAGTTGCTGCTGCGCTCGGGCATCACCGACTCCATGTACAAGGCGCTCGACCGCTGGGTCGGTCATGTTCCCGGCGGCCTGATGCACACCAACATCGCGGCCTCCGCCGTATTCGCCGCCACCTCGGGTTCAAGCATCGCCACCGCCGCGACGATCGGAACCGTGTCGATCCCGAACATGGAACGCTTCGGGTACAAGCCCAGCCTGTTCCTGGGCTCGATTGCTGCGGGCGGCACGCTCGGCATCCTGATTCCCCCCAGCATCAACATGGTGCTGTACGGTGCCATGTCCGATACCGCCGTGGGCGACCTGTACCTGGCCGGCCTGATTCCAGGCCTGTTGATGGCCTGCTTGTTCTCGTTGTACATCTACCTGCGCTGCAAATTCGACCGCTCGCTGGCGCCGAATGGCGAGCGGGCACGCTGGACCCAGCGCCTGCGCGCCCTCATACACCTGGTGCCGCCGGCGCTGCTGTTCCTGCTCGTGGTCGGATCGATCTACGCCGGGCTGGCAACCGCCACCGAAGCCTCGGCCCTGGGCGTGATCGGCTCGCTGGTACTTGTCATCGTGCGCGGGCGCCTGAACCTCGCCTTGCTGCTGCGATCGTTCGAGGGCACGGTGCGCACCACCGCCATGGTGATGGCCATCGTCATCGCGGCCTACTTCCTGAACTTCGTGTTGTCCACGCTGGGGTTGACCGACGCCGCGGTGAAATGGGTCGGCGAGCTGGGCTGGAGCCCGATCGCGGTATTGCTGGCCATCATCGTGCTCTATGTATTCCTGGGTTGCTTCGTCGAATCCCTGACGCTGATGATCGCCACCACGCCGATCGTCGTGCCGATCATCGTGCAGCTGGGGTTCAGCCCGGTCTGGTTCGGAGTCGTGTTCGTGATCCTCATCGAAACGGCACTGATCACGCCACCCATCGGCATGAACCTGTTCGTCGTGCAATCCGTGCGCAAGAGCGGCCCGTTTCGCGACGTCGTGATGGGCTCCCTTCCCTTCGTCGTTCTGATGTTCCTGATCATCGTGGCACTGATCGTGTTTCCCGATCTCGCGCTCTGGTTGCCTTCCGCTTTCGCCGCCAGCCGTGCCTGACACGGCTTCTTTTTCAACCCTATGGAGATTTCGATGAAACCTGGATTCAAGACATGTTGGGGTGCGGTTGCACTGATGCTGGGTCTGGCCGGCGCTGCGCAATCGCAGACCTCGCCCAAGGTCAACCTGCAGGTGGTGGGCAACCTGGGCATTACCACCCAGTACAAGGAGCTCGAGGCGCCGTTCTGGACCAAGGACATTCCGGCCGCCACCGGTGGCTCGATCACCGCCAGCATCAAGCCATGGAATGAGATGGGTCTCAAGGGCCCGGAGGTCTTCAAGCTGTTGAGCCAGGGCGTGTTCGACGTCGGCACGACCCAGCTGGGCTTCGTGGCCGGCGATGCCGCGATCAACGACGCGACCGACCTGGCCGGTGTATCGCCGACCATCCAAACCTTCTGGCAGGTCACGCAGGCGTTCCGCCCGGCGCTCGAGAAGTATTACGACCAGCAGTTCAAGGTCAAGGTAATGGGCATGTTCTCGTTTCAGGCACAGGTCCTGTTCTGCCGCGCTGAAATCAAGAGCCTGGCCGATCTCAAGGGACGCAAGGTACGTACGTCAGGCGCCTCGCAGGCCGACTTCATCGGCTATTTCGGTGGGTCCGGCGTGAACATGGCATT
This sequence comes from Rhodoferax sp., assembly GCA_024236015.1. GTDB lineage: Bacteria > Pseudomonadota > Gammaproteobacteria > Burkholderiales > Burkholderiaceae_C > CAISIP01. The sequence continues at coordinate 155,595 of JACKLK010000010.1, read as the reverse complement.
CGGGGAAGTGCAACAGGCCTTGCAGAACGGTGTCATCGACTGCGCCATCACCGGCACGCTGGGCGGCTACAAGGCGAAGTGGTACGACGGCGCCAAGTACCTGTACGCCTTGCCGATCAACTGGGGCGCCGGCATGTCGGCGATCAACCACAACAGCTGGCGCAAGCTCGATGCCAACCAGCAAAAGACACTGGTCAGCGAGTACGCACGGCTCGAGAAGGCGGTGTTCGACCAGAACGTGCGTGAGAACGACATCGGCCTGGCCTGCAATACCGGAGGAACCTGTCCGGAAGGCCCGCCAGCCAACATGGTGCTGGTCACCCCTGCGGCCGGTGATACCGAACTGCGCCGCCAGGCGCTCGTCAACCAGGTCCTGCCGCGCTGGGCCAGCCGTTGCGGCACCGATTGCGTGAAGACCTGGAACGACACGGTCGGCAAGATCGTCAACCTGACGGCCAAGACCAACTGAACGGAGTGAAAGCGGCAGCGGCGCATGCCCGACCCGGGGCCGGCGCCGCCGCTGCAAGGCGGCACCGCCGGAACTCCGGTGCCCGGACGATGCCGGCGCTCCCTCAGTCGGGCGACGCCAGCAACGCCACCAACGGCGCCGCGTCCCGCGCCGCGGGCAGCTGGCGCAGCCAGTCGAGCATCCCCTCCATGCGCGACTCCTGTTGCGCGTCGCACGGCCGGGTCAGGTGCCAGCACAAGCGGAACTTGTCTTCCCGCTCCTGCGCGCTCAAAGGCATCAGCGGATGCCCCCAGGCATGCGGTATCTCGCACCGGATGCGCTCGCCGCCCGCGAGTTCGAGCACCAGCGTCTGCGGATAGAACGCATTCGGATTCGGGTGTGGCTGCTCGCCGGTCCGTACCCGCAGCGCCAGCGCCTCTACGGTGGGGTCGTTCAGCCCCTCGGGCCGGAACGTGGTCGGATCGACGCTCCCCAGCACCACCTCCGCTGCGGCAACGAAGGGAATACACAGCCGCGCGTAGTTGGGTGCCGGATGGTGTGCCATCGGCCGCCCGACCAGTCGCATGCCCAGCGGCGGCAACGTCACCTCGATGCCGGCGATCCGGTCCAGCGCGTTGCGTGCGTCCAGGCCGAGTTCCTGGCGCAACCGGCGCATCGTGTGGATGACGCCATGGGTCACGCGCCCACTCGGGAACGGCTTGTGCGAGAGCTGCGTCACCTTCCAGGGCGCACCCATCGCGTCGAGCGCGGCAGGCAGGTCGTGGTCATGCTCGAAATTGGTGAAGAAGCCGAAACGCCCGCCCAGCAACTGGACCGGCGCCGTGATGCCGGCACGCGCCATGTCATGCGCCAGCACGGCATTGCGTGCGGCAAACCCCATCTGCATGGCCAGCATCATCGAGCCTTCCTCGTGTGCCTGCATCGGGCCGCACATCTGCGAGTAGCCGATGCCGAACGCCTGTCGCAGCTGATCGCGCGGCAACGGGTCCAGGCAGGCCAAGGCAGCCAGCGCGGAGAAGACACCGGTGGTTGCCGGACGGAAGAAGAACATCGCATTGCGCGCAGCGCCCGCAAGCGTGCACGACACCTCCAATGCCACGACGAAGGCCCGGATCAAGGCCGGGCCGTCCGGCGAGCACCCGCGTGCGTCGAGCTCGTCGACCTTGGCCATCAGCGCAGCGAAGATGGGAGGTGTCGGCAGGATCACGCCGGGTTCGTAGACGCAGTCATATTCCAGCGCGTGGCACTGGTAGCCGTTGACCATCGCCGCCACCGGCGCGGGCGCGCGTGTTCCGGTGTTCCAGAGCGAGGCGCCATCTTCGCCCGGTGCACCCCATCGGGTGGCGGTCGCCACCAACGCATCGAGCTTGGGGGCCAGCTTGCCGGCGCAGGCGACCCCGACCGTGTCGAGAAAGAACACGGTTGCGGCCTCGACCGCCGACGCCGGAAGGTCTTCGTAACGTGTCTGCTCGATCAGGTCGAGCACCGTTTCGAGCGGGTCGTCAAATACCGTGTCATTCATGGTGCAACATCCGCAGCGTGAGAGGGAAAACGGGCCGGTCGGCGTTGCAGGAATGCGTCGCGACCTTCGATGAAGTCAGGGCCTTCGAACAGCGCGAGGAAGGCCTGTTCGGCCTGGGCGAGGCCCTCGGGATCCTGCGCCACGACGGCGCGCAATCCATGCTTGAGGGCGCGGGTCGCGTCCAGCGAGTTGGCTGCGATGGCCTGCACCAGCAACCCGGCCTGTTCGGCAAATGCATGCAGCGGCCAGACCTGGTTGACGAGGCCGGCCTGCAAGGCGCGTTCGGCCGTCCACAACTGGCCGCCCAGCAACAGTTCGCTGGCCGCCGCCAGGCCACACACCTGAACCAGCAACCGCAGCTGATCGGGATGGTAGGAGAGCCCGAGCCTGGCCGGAGTCACCGCAAAACGCGCCTGCACGCTGGCGATGCGCACGTCGCACGCGGTCGCAAGCGACACGCCGCCTCCCACGCAGGGGCCATCGATAAGCGCGACGACGGGCAGCGGGCAATGTGCCAGCGCATCGACGGCGTCCTGGACTTCCCGCGCCGCCACGACGGCCTCGCCGGGCACGCTGTAGGTCTGCTCGAACTCACGAATGTCGGCACCGGCCGCAAACAAACCGGCCTGCGCCCCTTGCAGGGTCAGCAGCCGGGTCCGCGGGTCGGCCAGGGCCGAGCGAACCAGGCCAGGTAGTTCGCGCCACATGGCCCGGCTGAACGCGTTCCTGCGCGCCGGGTGGTCGATCATGATGCGGGCGACGGGCCCGTCCTGCCGCAACGCGAGCAATTCCATGGTGCAGTATGCCGGCCGACCAGCGGCCGTGGTTGATCTGTTGAATGACCTCGATGATAATATGTCCGTACAACTTTGCAAACCGGCATCCGGTCGGGCAGCTGACGGAATAGGCGTGGTACCGGCCCGGACTCGCAGGAACGACCTCCATGCAACACACCATCTCCCCCAAACCCTATGCCTGGCCTGGCGACGCCCGGCTCGCGCTGTCCATCGTCGTCAATGTCGAGGAAGGCGCCGAAGCGAACATCCTGGACGGCGACAAATACCCCGAACCGGTCGATGAAATGGGCATTGCGCTCAAGCGCACGATGCGCAACTACGGCAACGAGTCGAACTACCGCTACGGCATCACGCGCGGCGCACCCCGCGTGATGCGCCTGCTCGCCCAGCATGGCATCCAGGCCACCTTCACCGCCTGCGCGCTGGCGCTCGAACGCGCGCCGGCGCTGGCGCAGGAGATCGTGCGTCAGGGTCACGAGGTCACCTCGCACGGATACCGCTGGTCGCACCAGTTCAACATGAACGAGGAGGACGAACGCGCCTACATCCGCAAGGCGGTGGAATCGCTGACGCGCACGACCGGCCGCCGGCCGCAGGGCTGGTTGTCGCGTTACCTGACCACCCCCAATACCCGCCGCTTGCTGATCGAAGAGGGTTTCCTGTACCACATGGACGACTTTGGCGACGACGAGCCGTCCTGGGATGCCGAGGCCGGCAAGCCAATCATCGTGTTGCCGTACCAGGTCGACAACAACGACATGAAGATGTGGTCCGAACCCTCGTACACGCCGGACCAATGGCTCAAATACGCCAAGGACAATCTCGACTGGGCACTGGCGGAAGGCGAGCACGAAGTCAACATGATGTCGATCGGCCTGCATCTGCGCATCATCGGCCGCCCCGGGCGCATCTGGGCGCTGCGGGAGTTTCTCGCCTACGCCGCGGAACGCGCACGCGCGCCGCGCGGCGTGTGGATCGCGACCCGCGAAGCGATTGCACAGCATTTCGCGGCGCAGGTGCCCTGGCGTGGCTGACATCGACTGGGCACGCTGGCTGCGTGCCGGCGACCACCTGGTGTGTTCGCACATGTCTGCCGAGCCGGTGGCCCTGCTGCAATCGCTTGCCAGGTCGGCACCGGCCCATGCGTTGCACCTGATGCTCGGCGTGCCGTTTTCGCTCGCGGCCGCGGACTTGCCGGCCAGCTGCGCAATCACGACGTATGGTGCGATGGGCAGCGCGGGCCAATTGGCGCGCAGCCGCACCGTGCAATTCAGCCCGGTGCACTACAGCCGAACCGGGCTCGTCTACGAACAACGCGACTGGCCGTGCGATGTCGCGCTCGTGAGCCTGGCGCGCGCGCCCGATGGACGTCTGTACCTCGGTGCCTCGCACGGGCCGGCACTGGCAGCGGCGCGGCACGCCCGCCATGTGATTGCCGAAGTGAATGCGCAGGCACCTTGTGTCACTGGCGCTGCCTGGCCGGACGACATCGCGATCAGCGTCATGATCGAAGCCGACCACGCGCTGGCCCCCCTGAGCGAACAAACGCCCGGACGGATCGAGCATGCGATCGGACAGCAAGTGGCCGCGCTCGTGCCCGATGGCGCCTGCCTGCAGGTCGGCATCGGCAGCCTGCCCTCGGCCACGCTGGCGGCGTTGCACACGCAACGCCAGCTGGGAGTGCACAGCGGCATGTGGTCGGACCAGCTGCAGTCGCTGGTCGACGCCGGTGTGGTCGACCACTCGCGCAAGTCACGCGACGCCGGCATGGCCGTGGTCGGTGCCGTGCTGGGCAGCGACTCCTTGTACCGCGCCGCAGACGGCAGCCCGGCCATCTGCCTGCGCGAGCCGGGTTACACCCACGACGCCGCGGTGGTCGCGTCGATCGACGACTTCTTCAGCCTCAACAGCGCAATCGAAGTCGACCTGCTGGGCAACGTCAATGCCGAGGCGCTGGTCGGCGCGGACGGACGCTGGCGCCACGTCGGCGGCGTGGGTGGGCTGCCCGACTTCGTCCGTGCGGCCCGCCTCTCGCGTCGCGGTCGATCCGTGATCGCATTGCCCTCGCGCACCGCGAAGGGGCACGCACGCATCGTGGCGCGGCTGGTCGGCCCGTGTACGCTGGCCGCAAACGACACCGACCTGGTGGTGACCGAACACGGCGTGGCGCACTTGCGCGACGCCAGCCTGGACCAGCGAGTACAGCGCATGCTGGCCATCGCCGACCCCGAAGACCGTGACAGCCTGGCGGCCGGCGCGCGGGCCATGGGGCTGGCCTGAGACCGGCCAGGACACCATGGCGGCCGACGAGGACCACGACGCGCGGCAGGGCACCCTTGCTGCGCGCCCGGCCGTTTCGCGCCGACTGCAATTGCCGCAACTGGCACTGCACTGCCTCGACTGGCCGGGGACGGGCACGGCGCTGCTGCTGTTGCATCCGAACCGCACGAATGTCCGCGTCTGGGATTTCGTCGTCGCGCATTCCGCACTGCGCAACCGTTTCCTGGCGCCCGACGCGCGCGGCCACGGCCTGTCGGACTACCCCGCGCACGGGTATGGTTATGCGGACTACCTGGGCGACCTGCATGCATTGCTCGATGCCATGGAAGTGCCGCGCGTGCACCTGGTGGGCGCCGCCACCGGCGGCAACCTGGCGCTGCTGCTGGCCAGCGAAAGCCCGCAGCGCGTGGCCAGCGTCACGGTGGTCGACCCCGGCTTGTCGCTGGATCCGTCGACCAGTGCCGTCGTGCAGGCACAGATGCGGCGTGCATTCCGCTTCCCGTCACTTGCACAGGCCCGCGCCGACATGCCGTACTCGACGCGCTGGAGCGACGCCATGCGAACGCACTACAGCCGGCACGCCTTTCGACGCGTGGACGACGGCAGCGACGCGGTCCAATGGCGCTACCACCTGCCAGGCGTGATTGCGACCGAGCAACTCCTGGAGGTGCCGATCTGGGACAGGATCGACATCCGTTGTCCGATGCTGGCGATCCGAGGCACGCACTCCGCGGTGTTTCCGCGCGCCAACATGGAGCGCCTGTGCGCCATGGTCGCCGGCGCGCAGAGTGCGGAGATCGATGCGGACCACCGGGTCAGCCAGGACAATCCGCAAGCCCTGGCGCGCGTCATCGATCGATTCATCGACGCGTTGTGATCCATCGCAGCGACCGGCCCCGGGGTTCTCGCGCCGCGGCCTGGTGGCTGGCTCGGCGACCCCGGGGCGCGGCAAGCCTCATCGCGCGACGATCGGGCAGTTGGCCTCCTTCTCGACCAGGTCATACACGAAGATGAACTTGGCCATGCCGGTAAGGATGCCTGCCACCATGCCGAGTTCGAAAATCTGCGCATCGTCGAAAAAGGGCTTGAGATCGGCGTGCAGCTCCGGGCCGAGCACGCCGTGCATGTTGGTCATCACGATCTGGTCGGCCAGGCGCAACACCGCACGGTCACGCGGCGAGAAACAGGCGTGTGCCTCGTTCATGATGTGCGCCAGTTGCTCGGCGCTGACGCCGGCGCTTTTCGCCGCAACCCGGTTTCCCTTGTTGCAATAGGCGCAGCCATGGGTCATCGACAGGCGATAACGCAACAACTCCTTGCTGCGCGTGTCGACCCGGCCGCCATAGAAGAGGCGGCCATAGAACTCGTCCTTGTACCAGGCCATCAGCTCGGGGGCGTTCGCGCCGACCTCCTGCATGGTCGCGTCATCGCGCAACGCCAGCGTCGCATCGTATTCGGCCTGCAGACGTTCGGTCATCTCAGCACGCGGTACGCGGCGCAATACGGGATCGGGCATGGTTTCTCCTTTGATGGGGCGCCGCTGTTCGCGGCGTCAGGGACCGGACAACGCCGACTCGACGCGCGCAGCCAGTTGCAACAGCGCCAGGTCGTGACCCCGCCGGCCGATCAGTTGCAGTCCGACCGGCAGCGCATCCGCGGTCACCGGCAGCGGCAGGCTGATCGCCGGTGCACCGTTCATGTTGGCGAGGGCGGTGAAGTCCGCCTGGTTGCGCGGCACCGGCGAGCGCATCGGGAAGGCCTGCTGGGGTGTCGTTGGCAGCAACAATGCATCCAGGTCCTGCGTCAGCCGATCGAGTTCCTCTCCGGTGCGTGCCGCCCGTTCCAGCGCGAGGCCGAGGTCAGGGGCGGACTTGCGTTCGACATGCCGCATCATCGCCAGCAGATCGGCGGGCAGAACGTCGGGCCGCTCCAGCAGCACGGGCGCCAGGACCGGATGCAATTCGGCCTCGCACAGCAGCAAGCCCGCGCGGCGGGTCGCACCGAGGTCCAGCTGGTCGAGCCGTACGGCTTGCAACGTGCAGCCGAAGACCTGGCGCAAGCGCGCGAGCGCCGCATCGAAGGCCGCCGCCACCTCGACATCGGCTCCCAGGGCCGCCAGGTCCTGCACCACGCCGAGGCGCAGGTCCGACACCGCCGGCGGGTCCATGGCACCCAGATGGGGCGCGCAGATCCGCATCGCTGCCTCGATGTCTTCGACGCTGCGAGCGAGCAAACCGGCATGGTCCAACCAGCGGCACAAGGTCTGCACTCCCTCCAGGCCCAGGGTTTCGTGACTGGGCTTGAAGCCCACCACGCCGCAATACGCCGCCGGAACCCGCACCGAGCCCATGGTGTCGGTGCCCAGCGCGATGCCGCACAGGCCGGCGGCGACCGCGGCGCCGGATCCGCCGCTGGAGCCGCCCGGCGTGAAGCCCGCTCGCCGGGGGTTGAAGCAGTCGCCGAAATCCGGATTGTGGTTGGTCGCACCCAGCGCCATCGCATGCATGTTGAGCTTGCCCAGGCACGCCAGTCCGGCGCCGCGCAACCGGGCCACGACGGGGGCGTCGCGCATGGCAATGCGGGACATGGCACGCAGACCGCTGGCCGTCGGCAATCCCGCGACATCGAAGTTGTCCTTGGCCGCGAAGCTGCTGCCAGCCAACGGCGACGTACCGGACTCCAACGCCGGAGTCGCCGGCTGCGCGATATATGCGTTGAGCTGCGGATTGCGGCTTCGTACCGCGTCGAGCTGGCACTGCAGCAGCGAGGCCGCGGAGACGCGCCCCGCCGCAACGGCGCGCGCCTGCGCCCTGGCGCTTGCATGCAGAAGGCCCTGGCTGAAAGCGGCATGTTCGACCACGGGTCTGTCAGCCCTGCTTGATCAGACGCACGGGCTTTTGCCGCACTTCGACGCCAGTGAGTTCGGCCAAGGCTCCCGGCTCGCACAAGTCGACCTTGACATCGACACCCAGCCGGCGCTTGAGCAGGTCGTGGTAGCGAGCTGCCAGTTCGTCACTGGCCGCCTGCGCACATTCGATCCGCACCTGCAGGTCTTCGCGTCCGTTTGCATCACGCTGCAGGACGCAGATGTATTCACCGCGAAAGCCGGGCATGTCGGCCAGTATGGACGACAGCGCCTGCGGAAACACGTTGATGCCGCGCAACTTGACCATGCTGTCGCTGCGTCCGAGGAAACCCTCCATGCGCCGGAACGGCAACCCGAGCCGGTTCGGGCCCGGCAGCAGGCGGGTCAGGTCATGGGTGTTGAAACGAATGATCGGGAATATGTCCTCGGTGAACAGGCAGGTCACGACCAGGTCGCCGACCGTGCCATGGGGCACCGCGGCGCCGGAATCGATATCGCAGACCTCGATCCAGTGCGCGTCTTCCATCACGTGCATGCCGTCGTGATCGGTGCCTTCGGCCGCGATCAGCCCCGTGTCGCCGACGCCATACCAGTCGAACAACTCGGCCCCGCCCCAGGCCTCGGACAAGGCCTGGCGCGCATCCTTGGCCAGATGGCCCGAGATCATGCGAACCGGGATATCGCGCCCGGGCTCCAGCCCTTGCTCACGCGCCACGTCGGCCAGGCGCTTGATGTAATCGGCGAAACCGAGGATGACCGTACTGCCGAAGTCGCGCATGAACTCGACCTGTTTGACCGACGACGTCTCGACACCGGTGCCGGCCGCGAAGAAGGTCGCCGCGGTATGGTGGATCACGGCCTCGCGCACATAGTGCCCGCCATTGACCGGCCCATGGCCATACACCGAGTGCACCATGTCGGTCGGCCGCAACCCCTGCATCTGGTAGGCACGCGCCAGCAGCAGCTTGTGCACCTCGCGTGTGCGCGGGCTGAACAGCAGCGGCTGCGGGCGCCCCGTGGTGCCGCTGGTGGCATGCAGGATCATCGGGTGGATCCTGCCGTCGATGGGGATGTCGCGACCATGGTGGTCGCCCAGGGGCGGGTGGCGCTCGATCGCATCCATCACTTCCTGCTTGCCGAAGCTGGGCAAGCGTGCGATGTCGTCGACGCTGCGGATGTCACCCGGCGTGATGCCGGCCTCGCCCCACAGCCGCTGGTAGAACGGCAGCTGCCAGGCACGCCGAAGCTGGCGTGCGAACAGACGATTCTGGTGTTCGCGCAAGACGCCCTGCTCCATGCCGGCGAAACGGGCGTTGAACGCTTCGCCCACCGGAAAGTCCTGCATCAGGGCCTTGACGTCGATTACCTCGTGGTATGTGGAATAGTGCATCCGGGATATTCAGGTTGTACGGACATATTGTGACGACCGACTGTGCAAAAATCAAGCCACTTCGGCTTTCAGACCCCATCCTTCACCAACCGACACCATGACGCAAGAGCCCTTCTACCGGCAGATGTACCATGCATTGGCCGCCTCCATCAAGGAAGGCACCTATGCGATCGGCTCCGCACTGCCGACCGAGCGGGAACTCTGCGAGATGTTCGACGTGAGCAGGCACACGGCACGCGAGGCGCTGCGCCAGCTGGAGCAGCGCGGCATGATTTCGCGGCGCCAGGGATCCGGCTCCACCGTGCTGGCACGCACACCTTCGGTGCGTTACGAGCAGAGCATCCAGAGCATCGACGACCTGATGCAGCAAGGCAGCGCCAGTCGCCTGCAGGTGCTCAGCAGCGAAGAAATGGCGGCTGACGCGAACCAGTTTGCCAGCCAGATCACGCTGGTGAGCAGATTGCCCTGCATCCGCGTGCGCTCGATCCGTTATCTGCGCAACGATGTGCGCCCGCTGGCGCTGGTGGACGTGTACGTGGCGGCGCGCAACAAGACGCAGACCCGCAGGCTGTTGAACAGCGACACGGCGGCACAGGAGATCGTCGCCACGGTGGATCCAGTCCACCTCGACCGGATCGAGCAGGCGTTCTCCGCCGTCAACCTGGAAGAAGGACCGGCCAAGCTGCTGCATGCAAGACCGGGGGATGCGGCGTTCCAGACCATCCGCAATTATTTCGACCGACAAGACCGGTTGCGGGTGGTTGCGCACTCGCTGTACCAGGGCCAGTTGTTCACGTACACGTCGACACTGCGCCGACACGCCTGAAGCCGCACGCGCCGGGGGGCGTCGCGTTGGTGCGTCACGGTGGCACGTATCCTGCGAGCACCGCTTCGGGAAATTTCCGGTTTACAGTTGTACGGACATATTGTTAAATACAAACCTGGTGCAGGAAACCGTTTCGTCCGACGTTTCGACGGGCCTCCTGAATCCTGCCTAGGTGCGGCAGGCGACCCGCGTGGTGTCTTGCTTCTTTCGTGCAACTGATGTTTCAAAGGGGTTCTTTCATGCGTCACGCTTCCACACCACGGCGGTGGTTCCGCCCGGTTCTTGCAGTCGGTTTGCTGGCTTTGGCTTCGCTTGGCGCCAGCGCGCAGGTCAAGCTGGATATCTCGGTTCCCTGGGGTCCGAACGAGTTTCACTCGCTCAATGCCGCACGTTTCGCCGAGCGGGTGACCCAGGAGACCAAGGGCGAGGTCGTGATGACCACGCATCCCGGCGGCACACTGGGCGTCAAGGCCAATGAATCGATGCGGGCGATCGGCGAGGCGGTGGTGCCGATGGGCGACTTCGCGTTGTTCCAGAATGCCAGCCGCGGTGCGGTGATGGCGGTCGAGACATTGCCATTCCTGGTCGGAGACTACAACCAGCTCAAGACCATGCACAAGTATTTCCGTCCGGTGTGGGAGAACCTCCTGGCCAAGAGCAACCAGAAGGCGCTGTACATCGTGCCATGGCCGAACCAGTTCTTCTTCGTCAAGAAGCCGCTGACCTCGGTCGACGACCTCAAGGGGTTGAAGATGCGCAGCCTGGACAAGCTCACCACCGACTGGATCAATCGCCTGGGCATGACGCCGGTGCAGATGACCAACCTGGAGATCCTGCAGGCGCTGGGGTCGGGCATGCTCGACGGGGTTCCCACGTCGGCCGGGACGGCCGTGTCGCAGAAATACTGGGACTTCATGAAGTACGCCTACATGACGAACCACATCTGGGCCTCCAACGTGATGTCGATCAACCTCGATGCCTGGAAGAAGCTCACGCCGGCACAGCAGGCCACAATCGAACGCGTAGCCAAGGAGCTGGAGCCGCAATTCTGGGAGGTGAGCCGGCAGGACCATGAGAAGAAGGTCGCCGAACTCAAGGCCAATGGCATGACGGTTGCACCCGCACCCAAGGCCATGGTCGACGAGATGGTCAAGCGGACGCAGCCCCTGTGGGAGGTCTATGCCAAGCCCATGGGCGACGACGCCCTGGCGGCGCTGGCGGCTTACCGCAAGGAAATCGGCAAGTAACCACTGCGATGGCGGTCCAACCGACGCGCCGCAGCTTCCCACCATGAGACGTGTGCTTCACCATGCCTATGCCGCCAGCCTGTTTCTCGCAGGTCTGTTCCTGGTCGGCATCTTCGTGCTGATGATCGGCGAGTCCGCCTTTCGCAAGCTGGGCAGCTACATCGTCGGTGCCAACGAGCTGATAGGCTGGTTCTGCGCGGCAGCCGGCTTCCTCGCCTTGCCCGCCACCTTCATCCGCGGCGACATGGTGCGCGTGGGCTTCATCGTCGACCACCTTGCGCCCGGCATGCGCAAGGTGGTGCTGACGGCCTGCCTGCTGCTGGCGCTGGTGTTCGTCAGCTACATGCTGTACGCGATCTCAGGATACATGCTGAGCAGCTGGCGCTACGGCGACATGACGCAAGGCATGATCGAGGTGGCGGTATGGATACCGAAAACCAGCTTCCTGCTCGGCGTGGCCCTGTTGTGGGTGGCCATCGTCGACGCACTGGTCACCACACTGGCCGCGCGGGCGGACAGCCTGCGCGCCGAACGCCTCGCGGATACCGAGGCCGCCCCACGGCACTGACACGATGACGACCTCTGCGCTTCTGATCGTTCTGCTGTTCGTGCTGCTCGCCGGCGGCGTCTGGATCGCGATCACGCTGGGCATCGTGGCCTGGGCCGGAGTCGCGTTCTTTTCCAGCACCCGGCCGGACATCAACCTGGTCACCTCCTACTGGAACACCTACGAGTCCTTGTCACTGGCCTCGTTGCCGATGTTCATCTGGATGGGCGAGATTCTGTACCGCACCCGTCTTGCGGAGCAGATGTTCGCCGGGCTCGCACCTTGGCTCGATCGCCTGCCCGGTCGGCTGTTGCATGTCAACGTGCTGGGATGCGGCATCTTCGGAGCGGTCTCGGGTTCGTCGGCAGCCACCTGCGCCACGATTGCCAAGATCGCATTGCCGGAGTTGTCGCGACGCGGCTACGACGAGAAGATGTCGCTGGGCGCCCTGTGCGGCGCCAGCACGCTCGGGCTGCTGATCCCGCCGTCGATCGCGATGATCGTCTATGCGGTCGCGGCCGATGTCTCCATCATCCGCATGTTCATTGCCGGCATTCTGCCCGGCGCCATGCTGCTGTGCCTGTTCTCGGGCTACATCGTGATCTGGGCCTTGCTGAACCCGCACAAGACGCCGAAGGCTTCGCTGACGATGTCGCTGGGCCAGCGCATCAAGGCATCCGGCAACCTGATCCCCGTGCTGCTGCTGATCGCGTTCGTGTTCTCCGCCATGGTCTCGGGTTTTGCCACCGCCAACGAGGCGTCCGCGTTCGGCGTGCTGGGCGCACTGTGCATTGCCGGCTTCGGCGGGTCCTTGTCCCGCAAGAGTTTCGTCGAGAGCCTGTCCGGCGCCGTGCGCATGAGTTGCATGATCATGTTCATCCTGGGTGCGGCCAGCTTTCTGACCGTGGCCATGGGATTCACGGGCATTCCGATCGCGCTGTCGAAATGGGTGGTTTCTCTGGAACTCTCGCCTTATGCGCTGATCGCCGCATTGACCGTGGTCTACCTGGTGATGGGCTGTGCACTCGACGGCGTCTCGATGATCGTGCTGACCACGGCGGTGGTGCTGCCCATGGTCCAGGCCGCCGGTTTCGATCCGATCTGGTTCGGCGTCTACATCATCATCATGATCGAACTCTCGCAGATCACACCGCCGGTCGGGTTCAACCTGTTCGTGCTGCAAGGCATGACCGGGCAACGCATCATGACCGTCGCGCGCGCCTCGCTGCCGTTCTTCGTGGTGATGATCGTGGCGACCATACTGCTGGTCGCGTACCCGTCGATCGCGACCTGGCTGCCCCAGGCCATCATGGGCCGCTAGGTTGCGGGAGCCCGCGCCCTGGTGCGGGCCACTTGGCATCGCCGGGGCCGGACGCCTTCAGAACAATGGGTCGAGCAAGGCGCGCGGGAATGGCGCATCGGGCTCGTCGGCAATCTGCTGTTGCAACGCACACGCCGCATCGAGCACGCCTTGCATCCGGGCCTGCGCGACCCCCCCGTACCGCAGCAGGTTGCGCGCCTTCTCCAGCAGGTCTTGCGCCTGCATCGGCCGCTCGGGGTCGCCCAGCGAATCGGTGACCTGCACGCAATGCCGCCGGCCATCGGCCTGGCGCAGCGTGACACGGGCACCGTACCGTGCCGGATATGCCTGGTCCAGATCCGGGTCGACAGCCAGTTGCACACGGGCGGCAGCCGCCAGCAATCCAGGGTCGCGCACCGCGTCCGGATCGAAGTGTTCCGGCAGCAACCGCCCCCAACGCGCGGTCGCCGCCACCGCATATTGCAGCGAGAACTTGGCCTCGGTCTGGGTCCGAGGCGCCGGCTGGTTGCAGATCCGGATGGCGTCGCCGAAACTCTCGACCGTGAGGTCGGTGAATGCCAGCGGCCCGCCGCCGAGTTGCTCGCGCAATGCCAGCACGCAATCGATGGTGGCGTGGGTGTGGCGACAGGCCGGCCATGGCTTGAAACTGGTGCCGTGGATCATCCAGTCCGTGGCCGGCGCCAGCAGCCGCTGCGGCCTTGCGTCGGGACACATCGCGGCAAAGAACCCCTTCTCGCCCTCGAGGATGCAGCGCGGCCCGGTGAAGCCGGCCTGCGCCAGGCTGGCGGCCGACAGACCGGCCCAGGCGGCATGGCCCGTGTGCAATTGCTTGGACATCACCGGCTCCAGTCGCACTTGCCACAGACCTGCCGCCTGGGTCCCGGCATTGCCCAATGCCCAGACCGACTGGGAATCGTCCAGGCCCAGCAGGTCGGACACGGCCGTGGCGGCGCCGAAGACACCTGCGGTGGCGGTGTTGTGCCACAACGCGTAATGCGCCGGACCCAGGGCGATGCCCACACGCACAACCGCCTCGTAGCCCCGCACGACGGCATCGAGGATGCGTGTAGTGTCCAGCCCGTCCTGGTGCCGCGCCACATGCGCCACGGCGGGCAACACGACCGGCCCGGGATGCAGAATGGCCTCGCGATGCATGTCATCCATCTCCTGGATGTTGGCAAGGCCGGCGTCCAGGTACACGGCCTGCATGTCGGAACCAACCGTGCCGGCCAGCGCGGGCCAGCGCGCAGCGCCTCCAGCGCTGCCCGGGGGCCGCCAACGCAGGAGCGCCTGCGACACCGGGGCGCGCGTACCGGCTGCGACACAGGCGATCCAGTCCAGCCAGTGCCAGGCCGCGCGCTGGCGTGCACGGACGTCGACCGGGCGCCGGGTCACGCCAAGGAGTTGCTCGGTCAACGACATCGGCGCCGTCTGGGCATTGCGCCGGATGGGTTTCTGCGCGGACATGGTGCTTCGATCTCCAGCAACGGTCTGGCTTTGTACAGGCGGCGATGGCCGGAACAATGTGGTGGTTGACACGGACGTTGCGGCAATTCTATACTTGTCCGGACAAATTTTCACCATCACGCCTTTTCCATGGTCCATCCACCACGCAGCCTGCTATTCGTCTCCGCTGAACGCCCTGACCGCTTCGACAAGGCCATGGCAGCCGGCGCCGACGTCGTGTGCATCGATCTCGAGGATGCGGTCCATCCCGATCGCAAAAATGCGGCGCGCGGTGCCGCGATCGCATATGCGCTGCAGCGCAGCCGCGCCGGCGATGCGGGTCCCCGACTGGCGCTGCGCATGAATCCTGCGGGCAGCCTGACCGGACTGCGCGACGTGCTGGCGATGGCCGATGCCGGCGTGTCGTTCGACCTGCTGCTGCTGCCCAAGGTCGAATCGGCACAGGAACTGGTGATGCTCGAGGACTGGTTGCCCGGCGCATTCGGTTCGCTGGTGGCGCTGCTGGAAACGCCCCTGGGCGTGGAGCATGCGCCAGCGATCGCCGCGGCGGTGCACGGCGGCGCGCCGCGATTGGCCGCACTGATGCTCGGCGGCGCCGACCTGTCGATGGAACTGGGTGCGCGCTTCGACTGGGACAGCCTGTTCAGTGCACGCGGCCGGTTGTTGAACGCGGCCCGCAGCCATGGGCTGCAAGCCTGGGACGTACCCTTCATCGACGTGACCGACACCGCCGGACTGGAACGGGAGACGCGCCGCGTGCTTGACCTGGGCTTCGACTGCAAGGCCGCCATCCACCCCGGCCAGGTCGCCCCGATGCATGCGGTGTTTCGCTCCGCGCCGGAGGATGTCGCGTGGGCACACGGCGTACTCGCCGCCGCTGCCGATGGCGGCAACGGCGCCTTCCTCTACCAGGGCAAATTGGTCGATGCTCCGCTGCTCAAACGTGCGGAGCGGATTCTTCAACGCGCGAACTGACGCGACCACACAACACAGGAGTGCATCACGTGGTACAACAATCCAAGCAGATTTCGGCGAATCGCTATCGCGAGTCGTTCGGTCGTTACTACGAAGACTTCGTGGTCGGCGACGTCTACGAGCATCGGCCCGGCCGCACCGTCACGCAGACCGAGAACATCTGGTTCACGCTGCTCACGATGAACAAGCACCCGATGCATTTCGACGAGGAGTACGCCAAGCACAGCGAGTTCGGCCAGTGCATCGTGGCCAGTCCCTTCACGCTGGCCGTGCTCGTGGGCATGAGCGTCAGCGACGTGAGCCAGAAAGCCATCGCCAACCTGGGCTGGACCGACATCGCGATGACGCGCCCGGTGTTTGCCGGCGACACCCTGTATGCCGAAACCGAGGTACTGAGCAAACGCGAGTCCGCCTCGCGGCCCAAGGCCGGCCTGGTCACGGTACGCACCAAGGGCACGAACCAGAAGGGCGAGGTCGTCTGCACCTTCGACCGCACCATCCTGGTGGCCAAGCAGGGCTACGATGTCGAAGCAAAGGCCGGCTACTGATGCGCTGGCAGGAGACAACACCATGACGGATACCACCACCGGGCGCAACAGCGCCGACGACCGGGCTTTGGTCGATGCGATCGAGGTCTGGGCCGAAAAGGAACTGCGCCCGGTCGCGCGCAAGTTCGACCTGGCTGACGAATATCCCGAGGACGTGGTCGAGCAGATGAAGGAACTGGGCCTGTTCGGCGCCACCATCGGCGAGGCTTATGGCGGCCTGGGCTTGTCGGCCGGCGTCTATGCACAGATCGTGACCAAGATATCGTCGATCTGGATGGCGCCCTGCGGCATCTTCAACTCGCACCTGATCATGGCTTCGGCGATCGAGCGCAATGGCACGGAGGCGCAGAAACGGGAGTTCCTGCCGCGCATGGCCAGCGGCGAGTTCCGCGGCAGCCTGGGCCTGACCGAACCCAACGCCGGCTCCGATCTGCAGGCGATCCGCACCGTGGCCCGGCGCGAGGGTGACCACTACGTCGTCAACGGCAGCAAGACCTGGATCACCAACAGCCTGCACGGCCACGGCACCCTGCTGCTGGTCAAGACCGACCCGCAGGCCGAACCGCGGCACAAGGGCATGAGCCTGCTGATCGCTGAAAAGGGGCCGGGCTTCATCGTCGCGGGAAAACTCAAGAAATTGGGTTACCGCTCCATCGACTCCTGCGAGTTGTCGTTCCAGGACTTCCGGGTGCCGGCTGACCGACTGCTCGGCGGCATCGAGGGCAAGGGTTTCGTCCAGACTGCCGGCGGCCTGGAACTGGGCCGCATCAACGTGGCCGCGCGTGGTGCGGGCATCGCCGAAGGAGCCCTGCAGCTCGCGCTGCGATATTCCCAGGAGCGCAGCGCGTTCGGCAAGCCGATCTGCCAGCACCAGGCGGTCCAGCTCAAGCTGGCCGACATGGTGACCCAGGTCGAATCGGCCAAGCGCCTGATCGAGCAGGCCGCGCGCAAGTACGACGCCGGCGAGCGGTGCGACCTCGAGGCGGCGATGGCCAAGCTTGCCGGCTCCGAGGCGGGCGCGTACTGTGCACAGGAGGCGATGCGCATCTTCGGTGGCTACAGCTACTCGGTCGAATACGAGATCGAACGCTACTACCGCGATTGCATGCTGATGTGTATTGGCGAAGGCAGCAACGAAATCCTGCGCACCGTGATCGCCAAGCAGTTGATCGATCGCCACCGAATCTGACCCATGAACCCGTCCCTGCCCCTGCAAGGCCTGCGCATCCTCAGTGCAGAACAGTACGGTGCCGGTCCCTTCGGCTCCATGCTGCTGGCGGATCTCGGAGCGGAGGTCATCAAGATCGAGCCGCCGCGCGATGGCGGCGACGTGTCGCGCCAGACCGGGCCATTCCCGATCGGCGACGATCCGGCCGCACCCGACAGCCTGTTCTTCCAGAGCTTCAACCGCAACAAGAAGAGCCTGACACTGGACCTCAAGAGCACGGCCGGCCAGGCCGTGCTGCATCGGCTGGCCGCCCGCTGCGACGCGGTGATGAACAACCTGCGCGGCGACCAGCCGCACAAGCTCGGCCTGACCTACGCCGCGCTGGGTCCGGTCAAGCCGGCCCTGGTCTGCGTCCACCTGTCGGCATATGGCCGCGACAACGAACGCGCCGGCTGGCCGGGCTACGACTACCTGATGCAGGCCGAGGCCGGCTACCTGCACCTGACCGGGGAACCGGACGGCCCGCCGACCCGCATGGGCCTGAGCATGGTCGACTACATGACCGGCATCACCACCGCCGCCGCACTGCTGGCCGGCGTGCTGGGCGCCACGCGCTCCGGCAGCGGCTGCGACCTGGACATCAGCCTGTTCGATGTCGCGCTGGCGCAGCTGACCTACCCGGCCAGCTGGTATCTGAATGCCGGCCATGTGGTTCAACGCATGCCGCGCTCGGGCCACCCGTCGGCCGTGCCCTGCGAGCTGCTGCGTACCGCCGATGGCTGGATCTTCGTCATGTGCATGACGCCCAAGTTCTGGGAGGCGCTGGCCCATGGCGTGGGGCAGCCACAATGGCTGCAGGATGCGCGTTTTGCTACCGCCGCGACACGACGCGAACACCGCGAGGCACTCGCCACGCTGCTGAACGACGCCTTTTCCCGTCACGGCACCCGGCACTGGATGGAACATCTTGCCGGCAAGCTGCCGCTGGCACCGGTGCTGGACCTGCCGCAGGCACTGGAGAATCCGTTCGTGCACCACGTAGGCATGGTGCAGCCGGTGCCGCATCCGCAGGCGCCCGATCAGCGCCTGCTTGCCAGTCCGGTGCGGGTCGACGGCAAGCGGCTGCCGGCGCGCGCCTGTTCTGCGCTGGGCGCCGACACCGATGCGCTGCTGGCCGAAGCCGGGTACGACGCTCAGGAGATCGAACAACTACACCAGCAAGGAGTGTTATGAAACTCGAAGGCATCCGTGTCCTCGACCTCTCGCAATTCCTGCCGGGACCCCACTTCACGATGATGATGGCGGACCATGGCGCCGACGTGATCCGGATCGAACCTCCCAGCGGCGAACCCACGCGCAACATCGGCGTGCGCCAGGCCAATGCCAGCGTTTGGTTCCGCAACACCCATCGCGGCAAGAAAAGCGTCGTGCTCGACCTCAAGCGGGTGCAGGGCGTCGCGGCCTTCATGGCGCTGGCGGCCAGCGCCGACGTGATCGTCGAGGCGTTTCGCCCCGGCGTCGTCGACCGGCTGGGCATCGGCTACGACAAGGTCTCGCAGGTCAATCCGCGTATCGTCTATGTGTCGATCGCGGCATTCGGCCAGACCGGGCCGATGGTGCAACGGCCTGCCCACGATGTCAGCATCCAGGCGGAAACCGGCCTGGTGGACCTGAACCGCGGCAACGACGGCAAACCGGTGCTGCCCAACATGCCTTCGGCCGACATGGCCGCGTCGCTGATGGCGATGAACGGCGTGCTGATGGCCTTGCTGCGCCGCGCCAGCACCGGCGTGGGCGACTACATCGACATCTCGATGCAGGACAGCCTGGCGAGCTGGCTCGTCAACGTCGTCGGGCCCGCGTTCGGCGAGGACCGCGACATGACGCTGGCCCACGAGCGCGGCTTTGGCGGGGCGGCCTTCTACAACGTCTACGCGTGCGGCGACGGCCAGTTCCTGACGCTGGGTGGCAGCGAGATCAAGTTCGCGGCCAACCTGCTCACCGCGCTCGGGCGCAGCGACCTGATCGACCTGTGTCGCCTGCCCCCGGGGCCGGGCCAGCTGCCGGTCAAGCAGTTCCTGCGCGAAACCTTTGCCGCCCAGCCGCTGGCACATTGGGAATCCTTCCTGGCGCCGCTGGACGTCTGCTGGGCGCCGGTGCGGACCCTGCGCCAGGCCTTGCAGAGCGAACAGATCCGCGCGCGCGGCATGCGGGTCGAGGTCGCGCAAAAGGGCTTTGGCGGCGGCATGGTCACCGAACTGGGCATCCCGATCAAGTTCCGCCACGAGCCCGGCCGGGTCGACCCGGAGATTCCCGAGCTCGGGGAACACACCTTCCAGGTGCTGCAGTCGCTCGGACTGAGCGCCGAAGAGGTATCCGAGGCTTCCGCGATGCCGATCTCCCCGGCGGCGTGAGGCCGATCGCCTTCAACCCTCCAACACCGAAAGGAGCACCATGCATTCCGACGCCAGGCAATTGCAACCAACCCCCGACCTGCATGTGGATGGCGCCCGTTTCGAGCCCGTCCGCATGGCGGTGCTCGAAGGCCACGCCAGTGCGGGCGAGGTACTGCTCAAACCGATGATGGTCGGCAACGACATGTTGCTGGTCGAGATCGCCGAGAAGGCCGGCGTCCAGGTGCCGGCACATTCGCACGACGACCATGAGTCGGTCGTCTACCTGATCAGCGGCCGCATGTCGCTGACGATCGGCGACAAGACCTTCGAGGCCAAGGCCGGCGATGTCTGGCGCCACCCGATCGGCGTATCGCATTCGAGCATCGCGCTGGAGGATTGCGTGGCGATCGAAGTCAAGTCGCCGCCGCGCAAGACCTGGAACCAGTGATCCGGGGCGGTCCTGCCCGCGCCGGCAGGCCGCTGCCTAGGCAGCGCTGTCGATGATGCCGCCGCCCAGACACACCTCTCCGTCGTACAGCACCGCCGACTGACCGGGCGTCACGGCCCATTGGGGCTCCGAGAAAGACAGTTCGAAGCGGGCGCCACCGTCCCCGGCCATGTTCAACTGGCACGGCGCGTCCGCCTGCCGATACCGGGTCTTGGCCGCCAGCACGCCATCCGCAGGCGCATCGCCGGCGATCCAGCTGCTGTCGGCCGCCTGCAACACACCGTATTGCAGCCAGGGATGGTCGTGCCCCTGCACCACCCACAAGGTATTGGTCGCGAGCTCCTTGCGCGCAACGAACCAGGGCGCATGGTCGCCGCCACCCCGCCGCGCGCCCTTGTCGCGCACGCCGCCGATGCCCAGCCCCTGGCGTTGGCCGATGGTGTAGAAACTCAGCCCGACATGTTCGCCCAGCACCCGGCCCCGTTCGTCCTTGATCGGCCCCGGCGCGCCGGCGATGTAGCGGTTCAGAAACTCCCGGAACGGCCGCTCGCCGATGAAGCAGATGCCGGTCGAGTCCTTCTTCTTCGCGTTCGGCAGGCCGATCTCGGCCGCGATGCGTCGCACCTCGGTCTTGTGCAGCTCGCCGACCGGAAACAGCGTGCGCGCCAGCTGGCCTTGCGCGAGCCGGTGCAGGAAATAACTCTGGTCCTTGGCCGGATCCAGCCCCTTGAGCAGCTCGTACAGGCCGCTGTGCGGGTTGTGGCGCACGCGGGCGTAATGACCGGTGGCGATCCGGTCGGCGCCCACACGCACCGCGTGGTCCAGGAAGGCCTTGAACTTGATCTCGGCGTTGCACAGGATGTCGGGGTTGGGCGTACGGCCCGCCTGGTATTCGCGCAGGAACTCGGCAAACACCCGGTCCTTGTATTCGGCGGCGAAATTGACGTGTTCGATCTCGATGCCGATCACGTCGGCCACTGCCGCCGCGTCGACGAAGTCAACGTTGGACGAGCAGTATTCGCTGTCGTCGTCGTCCTCCCAGTTCTTCATGAAGATGCCGACGACCTCATGACCCTGGCGCTTGAGCAGGTACGCCGTCACTGCGGAGTCGACACCGCCGCTCAAACCCACCACGATTCGTTGTTTGTCCATGCCGGTAGGATTATCCCAGCCGTCGAAAACCCGGCCCGGCCAGGGCCATGCCACCGGCCGTTCAGGCGCTTCGCAGGCCAGGTCCGAGATCCGAGGACAGCAGATCGAGCGGGTACCGTGCCCCGGCAATGTAGTCTTCGATGCAGTGCAGCAGGACCGGGCTGCGATGCCGAGCGCGGCTGGCGCGGATCTCGTCGATGTCCATCCACACGGTGCGTACGATGCCCGCGTCGAGGGCGCGATCAGGCTCGCGGTCGCCCAGTTCGCCGCAAAACGCGAACCGCAGATAGGTGATGCGGGCGCGGGGCGACGCGTCCGCCGACGGCACCGCACCCGGGCCGGCCAGGTACACGCCGACCAGCGCCGTCGGCGTGAAGCCATGGGCGGTTTCTTCCAGGGTCTCGCGGCGACAGGCCTGTACCAGCGTCTCGCCCGGATCCAGGTGGCCGGCCGGATTGTTCAGCCGCAGGCCTTGCGAGGTCTGCTCCTCGACCAGCAGGTAGCGGCCGGCGCGCTCGATCACGGCCGCGACCGTGACGTTGGGTTTCCATCGATTCGGCATGCCGGATTATGGTCGGCGCCCCGCGCGGACCACCCGCGCAGGGGCGGAGTCGATTGCAAACTAATGTAAGCTTCGGGCAAGCATTGTCCCCCGACCCAACAACAGGAGCCGCGCCATGCAAATTGGCATACCCGCTGAAACCATTGCGGGAGAGACCCGTGTCGCCATGACCCCCGAGACGGTCAAGAAGCTCAAGGCGCAGGGCCATGTGTTGCGGGTGCAGTCGGGTGCCGGCGTGGCCGCCAGCGTCACCGATGCGGCCTACGAGGCCGCCGGCGCCGAGATCACCGATGCCGCCGGCGCGCTGGGCTGCGAGCTGGTGCTCAAGGTGCGCAGCCCGTCCGAGTCCGAGCTGGCGCAGATGAAGTCCGGCAGTTGCCTGGTGGGCATGCTCAACCCCTTCGATGCCCAGGGGCTGGGGCGCCTGGCCGGAGCCGGGCTGACCAGCTTCGCGCTCGAAGCCGCCCCGCGCACCACCCGCGCGCAAAGCATGGACGTGTTGTCCTCGCAGGCCAACATCGCCGGCTACAAGGCGGTCATGATGGCCGCCGACAAATACCAGCGCTTCTTCCCGATGCTGATGACCGCCGCGGGCACCGTCAAGGCGGCCCGGGTCGTGATCCTGGGCGTGGGCGTGGCCGGGCTGCAGGCGATCGCCACCGCCAAGCGCCTGGGCGCGGTGATCGAGGCCTCGGACGTGCGCCCCAGCGTCAAGGAGCAGGTCGAGTCGCTGGGGGGCAAGTTCATCGAGGTGTCCTACGACACCGACGAGGAGAAGGAAGCGGCCGTGGGCGTGGGCGGCTACGCCAAGCCCATGCCCCAGAGCTGGCTGGACCGCCAGAAGATCGAGGTCGCCAAGCGGGTCGCGCTGGCCGACGTGGTGATCTCCACCGCCTTGATCCCCGGGCGCGCCGCCCCCACGCTGATCACCGAGGACATGGTCCGCAGCATGAAGCCGGGCTCGGTGATCGTGGACATCGCCGCGGGCAAGGGTCCGGACGGCGGCGGCAACTGCCCGCTGTCCGAGGCCGACAAGACGGTGGTCAAGCACGGCGTGACCCTGATCGGCGAGACCAACCTGCCGGCCCTGGTGGCGGCCGATGCGTCCTCGCTGTATGCGCGCAACGTGCTGGACTTCCTCAAGCTGATCCTGCCCAAGGACAGCGGCCTGAAGGTGGACATGGAAGACGACATCGTCGCGGCCTGCCTGATGACGCAAGGCGGCGAGGTCAAGCGCAAATAGACGATTGCCCGCCGCCGCCCTGCACACACCGAACGACAACGATCCGAAAGAACCCTCACCATGGACCTCGTATCCCCCACGATCACCAACCTGATCATCTTCGTGCTGGCCATCTACGTGGGTTACCACGTGGTGTGGACCGTGACCCCCGCGCTGCACACGCCGCTGATGGCGGTGACCAACGCGATCTCGGCCATCGTCATCGTCGGCGCCATGCTGGCCGCTGCGCTGACCGAGACCACGCTGGGCAAGAGCATGGGCGTGCTGGCCGTGGCGCTGGCGGCGGTGAACATCTTCGGCGGCTTTCTGGTGACCCGGCGCATGCTGGAGATGTTCAAGAAGAAGGACAAGAAAGTCGTGACCCAGGGGGGTGACACGAAATGAGCATGAACCTGGTCACCCTGCTGTACCTGGTCGCCTCGGTGTGTTTCATCCAGGCGCTCAAGGGCCTGAGCCATCCGACGACCTCGATCCGCGGCAACCTGTTCGGCATGGTGGGCATGGCCATTGCCGCCATCACCACCGTGTTCCTGATCGCCAACCTGGCCGACAACTTCGGCATGGGCATGGTCTGGGTGCTGGTGGGGCTGCTCGCCGGCGGTGCCTACGGCGCCTACCGGGCGCGCACCGTCGAGATGACGCAGATGCCCGAGCTCGTTGCGTTCTTCCACAGCATGATCGGCCTGGCCGCGGTGTTCATCGCCATTGCCGCGGTGGCCGAGCCCTGGGCCTTCGGCATCGTCGAGAAGGGCCAGGCGATTCCGGCCGGCAACCGGCTCGAGCTGTTCCTGGGCGCGGCCATCGGGGCCATCACCTTCAGCGGCTCGGTGATCGCGT
Source organism: Rhodoferax sp. (assembly GCA_024236015.1). Taxonomy (GTDB): domain Bacteria; phylum Pseudomonadota; class Gammaproteobacteria; order Burkholderiales; family Burkholderiaceae_C; genus CAISIP01. The sequence continues at coordinate 131,534 of JACKLK010000010.1, read as the reverse complement.
TCGGCAAGCTCTCGGGCAAATACAAGTTCCGCCTGTTCCAGGGCGCGCCGGTGCAGTTCGCCGGCCAGCACAAGCTCAACCTGATCCTGGGCCTGGTGACCATCGGCCTGGGCCTGGTGTTCATGGCCACCGAGAACTGGACCGCCTTCTTCGTGATGCTGGCGCTGGCCTTCGTGATGGGCGTGCTGATCATCATCCCGATCGGGGGGGCCGACATGCCGGTGGTGGTGTCCATGCTCAACAGTTATTCGGGCTGGGCCGCTGCCGGCATCGGTTTCTCGCTCAACAACAGCATGCTGATCATCGCCGGCTCCCTGGTGGGCAGTTCGGGCGCCATCCTGTCGTACATCATGTGCAAGGCGATGAACCGCTCGTTCTTCAACGTGATCCTGGGCGGCTTTGGCGGCGAGACGGCCACTGCCGGCGGCGGTGCAGCCGAGCAGCGCCCGGTCAAGAGCGGCAGTGCCGACGACGCGGCCTTCGTGCTGAGCAACGCCGAGACGGTGGTCATCGTGCCCGGTTACGGGCTGGCGGTGGCACGGGCACAACACGCGGTCAAGGAGCTGGCCGAGAAGCTCACGCACAAGGGCATCACCGTCAAGTACGCGATCCATCCGGTGGCCGGGCGCATGCCGGGGCACATGAACGTGTTGCTGGCCGAGGCCGAGGTGCCCTACGACCAGGTGTTCGAGATGGAGGACATCAACGGCGAGTTCGGACAGGTCGACGTGGCCATCATCCTGGGCGCCAACGACGTGGTGAACCCGGCGGCGCTGCAAAAGGGCAGCCCGATCTACGGCATGCCGATCCTGGAGGCCTACAAGGCCAAGACCGTGATCGTGAACAAGCGCTCCATGGCCGCCGGCTACGCCGGGCTGGACAACGAACTGTTCTACATGGACAAGACCATGATGGTGTTCGGGGACGCCAAGAAAATCGTCGAGGAAATGGGCAAGGCGATCGAATAGGCGCACCGCACACGGCCGGGCTGGGCAGCCCCAGGGCACGCCGGCGTCCGGTCTGCAGCAGGGAGGAACCGGGGCGGCAAGCAGATCAGCCGGCGTCCAGGCGCCAGGCGGCATCGACCCGATTCAGATGGACTGGAGACACGACACAATGACCGACCGCATCTGGCTCACGAGCTACCCCCCCGGGGTGCCGGCCGATATCGACGTGACGCAATACGCCACGCTGGTCGAACTGATCGAGGAGTGCTTTCGCACGCATGCGCAACGCACGGCCTGCAGCTTCATGGGCCGCGACATCACGTACCGGCAGATCGACAGCCTGAGCGAGGCGTTCGGCGCATACCTGCAGTCGCTGGGCCTGGTTCAGGGAGACCGCGTGGCGGTCATGATGCCCAACGTGCCGCAATACCTGATCGCGGTGACCGCCGTCCTGCGCGCCGGGCTGGTGCTGGTCAACGTGAACCCGTTGTACACCGCCCGCGAACTCGAGCACCAGCTCAAGGACTCGGGCGCCAAGGCCATCGTGATCCTGGAGAACTTCGCCGCCACGCTGGAAAAATGCATCGGCGCCACATCCGTCAAGCATGTGGTGCTCGCCGCCATGGGCGACCGGCTGGGGCTGCTCAAGGGCACCTTGGTCAACTACGTGGTGCGCCACGCCAGGAAGCTGGTGCCGCCGTTCAACCTGCCCGGCGCGGTGCGTTTCAACGAGGCCGTCGCGCGCGGCACCCCCGCCACGCTGAACAAGCCGGCCATCAAGAGTGACGACATGGCGGTGCTGCAATACACCGGCGGCACCACGGGCCTGTCCAAGGGCGCGGTGCTGATGCACCGCAACCTGGTGGCCAACGTGTTGCAGAACCAGGTCTGGGCCGCTCCGCTGATGGACACGATTCCGTCGAGCGAGCAGCCGACCATCGTCTGCGCACTGCCGCTATACCATATCTTTGCCTTCACCTACTGCATGATGCTGTCGATGCGGCTGGGCGGCAAGCTGATCCTGATCGCCAACCCGCGCGACATGCCCGGCATGCTCAAGGAGTTGTCCAGGCACCGTATCCACCTGATGCCGGCGGTCAACACCCTGTTCAACGGCATGGCCAACCACCCCGACTTCCACACCGTCGACTGGAGCCACCTGGTGGCCGCCACCGGTGGCGGCACGGCGGTGCAAAGTGCGGTCGCCGCGTTGTGGAAGGAAAAGACCGGCAAGCCGATCCTGGAGGGATACGGCCTGAGCGAAACCTCGCCCACGGCCAGCGGCAACCCAGCCAACACCACCGAGTTCACCGGAACGATCGGCGTGCCCCTGCCCAACACCTGGATGAAGCTGGTCGACGACGACGGCGTCGATGCCGAGCCGGGCGAGCCGGGCGAGATCGCCATCAAGGGCCCGCAGGTCATGGCCGGTTATTGGCAGCGACCGGACGAAACCGCCAAGGTCATGACCTCCGACGGCTACTTCCGCACCGGCGACATCGGCGTGATGGACGAGCGCGGTTATTTCCGGATCGTCGACCGCAAGAAGGACATGGTGCTGGTCAGCGGGTTCAACGTCTATCCGACCGAGATCGAGGAAGTCGTCTCGCAGCTCGCCGGCGTGCTGGAATGCGCCTGCGTCGGCATCCCCGACCCCAAGACCGGCGAGGCGGTGAAACTGATCATCGTCAAGAAGAACCCGTCGCTGACCGAGGCACAGGTACGCGCCTGGTGCAAGGAAAACCTCACGGCCTACAAGCAGCCCAAGGTGGTGGAGTTCCGCGCCGACCTGCCCAAGACCCCGGTCGGCAAGATCCTGCGCCGCGAGTTGCGCGACAAATCCTAGCAGGCCTCGGACCCATGGCGACCACGGCGATTCTCAGCGCACTCGAACAGGAACAGGCGGGCCTGATCGCGCATCTGGCGCAACCCCGCCAGGTGCAGCGCGGCGGGCGGGCGTTCTGGGTCGGCCACCTGCATGGCCTGCCGGTGGTGCTGGCGCTGTCGCGTATCGGCAAGGTGGCCGCGGCAACCACGGCCACGACCCTGATCGAAGCCTTCGGCGCGGAGCAGATCGTGTTCACCGGCGTGGCCGGGGGGCTGGGGCCGCAGGTGCAGGTGGGCGACGTGGTGGTGGCCAGCGATTTCGTGCAGCACGACATGGACGCCTCGCCGCTGTTCCCGCGTTTCGAGATTCCCCTGTACCAGCGCACCCGGTTTGCGTGCGACGCGCGACTGACCGGCCTGCTGGAGCAGGCCAGCCGCGACGCCATGCGGGACATGCCGCCCGTGGGCGGCATCGGACGCGAGCCCGCCGCGCCGGTGGTCCACCGGGGCCTCATCGCCAGCGGCGACCGATTCATCGCCACGGCACAAAGCTCGCACGAGGTGCGCGACGCCTTGCGTGCACAGGCCATGGAAGCGCTGGCCATCGAGATGGAAGGTGCCGCGGTCGCACAGGTCTGCCACGACTACGGCGTCGGGTTTGCGGCCGTGCGCACGGTCTCGGATCGTGCGGACGATACGGCCCATGTCGATTTCCAGCAGTTCATCGACGACGTGGCGGCGATCTATGCGCGCCGCATCATGGATCGGTTCCTGCAGGCACTGTCGGCCGCAGCCCGCTGACGAAACGCGACGGCCGGCGCGCGGCGGGCCGGTTCAGTTGAGCCAGCCCCGATGCCGGAAATACCACATCGGCGCGATCGCACTGGCAGCCATCAGTGCCAGCGCGAACGGATACCCGAACGACCACTGCAATTCCGGCATGAAGCGAAAATTCATGCCGTAGGCGCTGGCCACCAGCGTGGGCGGCAGCAGGGCGACCGCGGCCACCGAGAACAGCTTGATGATCTTGTTCTGGTTGATATTGATGAAACCGACGGTGGCGTCCATCAGGAAGTTGATCTTGTCGAACAGGAAGGTGGTGTGCGAATCGAGCGAGTCGATGTCGCGCAGGATCTGGCGCGCCTCCTCGAACTGCTCGGCATTGAGCATCTTCGAGCGCATCATGAAGCTGACCGCGCGCCGGGTATCCATCGCGTTGCGCCGGATGCGCCCGTTCATGTCCTCCTGGCGCGCGATGGCGCCCAGTACGTCGCCGGCCAGTTCGTCCGTCATCTGGCCGGACAACACCTTGCCGCTGGCCTTCTCGAGCTCGTCGTAGATGCCCTCGAGCGTGTCGGCCGAATATTCCGCGTCGGCATCGAACAGCTTGAGCAACACCTCCTTGCCGTCCTCGATCAGGCCTGGCGCGCGGCGCGCGCGCATGCGCAGCAGCCGGAACACCGGAACGTCCTCCTCGTGGATCGAGAACAGGATGCCCTTGCTGCGCACCGTGTCGTTGGCCAGGTTCAGGATGAAGGCCACCCGCACCGTGCGCGGCTCGTCGCCGCTGGCGATCAGGAAGTCGCTGCGGATGTTGAGGTCGCCGTTCTCCTCCGAATAGAAACGCGCGGACTCCTCGATGTCCTCGTCCATCGCGTTGGCCGGGACCGCCAGGCCGTAATACGCCTCGACCCACTGCAGTTCCTGCTCTGTCGGCGAATCCAGGTCGACCCACACCGGATGGAAGCGCGACAACTCCTCGAGCGAGGCGATCTCTTCCTGGTAGAGGCGACCATTGACGAGCGAAAAGACATTGAGCATGGTCGACCCCGGTGATCTGGAACGGCTGAGGAAAATGGGGGGGAAACACGACCGGCCGGCGGCGCCGCAAGGCCCGCGGGTCGACCCGTGGTCAGGGCCGGAAATTATCGCACCGCGGCGGGTTCAGGCACCCAGCACCAGTTCGAGCAACTCGTCCTTCAAGGCCAGCGCATCGTGCTCGCCCAGGGCCATCAGGGACTGCACGAAACGCGGCTCGAACAACAGGTAGCTGGCCAGCGTGCCGCCGCTGCCCTTGAGCACGCCGAGTGCACCCATGGCGTGGCGGATCGCCGCCGGCAGCTCGCTGGTGAACTTCTGCGCCAGCGCGTCCAGCGACTGCGTCGGCGCGACGGCCAGCACGTCGACCGCCTTGAACGGCAGCGCGCTGGCGGCGGCCGCCGGCAGGCGATTGATGGTCTGGGTCACGCGTGCGGTCTGCTCGACGTCGGCCTGCAGGGTATCGTGGAACACGCTGGCCATCACGTGGCCGGCCATGCTGCCCAGCGTCGGACCCCGAGCCTGCGCCCTGGAGCCGGTGCCGCCCAGGCCCGATCGCTCGGGCTGGCCCACGCCGACCACCAGGATGCGACGGGCCCCCAGGTGCATCGCCGGCGACAGCGGCGTGACCTGTCGCATCGAGCCGTCACCGAAGAACTCGTTGCGGCCATCCACCTGCAGCGCGGTGGCCGGGAACAGGAACGGGATCGCGCTGGACGCCATCAGGTGGTCGATGGTCAGCGGCTGGTACTCGGCGCGCCGGCCCGGCCGGGACCAGCCATGGAACTCGCCACGGCTGGCCGTGTGGCAGAAGGTCCAGTGCACGCCGCTGGTGTAGCTCGAGCCGGTCACGGCCAGGGCATCGATGGTGTTGGAGCGCAGCGCGTCGCCGATGCCGTCGAGCAAGATGCCCTTGCGCAAGGTCTCGCGCAGCGGCGCGTTGTCCATCATGGCGCCGTTGGCCTGGGCATGGCGCGACAGGCTGAGCGCGACCGCGATGCGGCTGAACCGCACCCAGGTCGGCACATTGAGGTCGAACACATCCGACGAGCGCAGTCGGCGCCAGAACTGCGCAAGCTGCTCGAATGCCTGCAGACCCTGCATGGCGCGGCTGGCCAGGAAGGCCGCATTGATGGCACCCGCCGACGTGCCCACCAGCACCTGGAACGGAAAACCGCGGGGCGCATCCGCACGCGCCTGCAGCATCCCGGCGAGCGCGCGCAGGACACCGACCTGGTAGGCGGTGCGCGCGCCGCCGCCCATCAATACCAGACCCACCGTGGGCCGATCGTATTGACGCAAACCGGCATGGATGATGGTGTCCAGGCTCATCTACACATTTGGTAACTGATGACAGTCTATTGCATGACCGGGGCCTGCCCCTGCGTTATCGCAAGCCGCGTGCACGGCCCGCATGGAAAAGGCCCTGAACTTGTGGTGTCGACTTGCTTTTGCGGCCTTTCGCGGGCATAGTGAATCGACTGGCAGGAGAAACGCAAAGGGCCGTGTCCTGCCTTCCGTCGCGGCCTGCAGTACAGCGCCGCGGCCATTCTCAGGCGAGCGATACAGGAGGACATCCATGAACTTGACGATCAGCGGTCACCACCTCGAAGTTACACCGGCCCTGCGCAACTATGTAACGACCAAGCTCGATCGAATCACCCGCCACTTCGACGCCGTCGTGGACGTCAAGGTCCTACTGACCGTGGAGAAACTCAAGGAAAAGGAGCGAAGGCAACGCGCTGAATGCAATATCCATGTCAAGGGCAGCGACATGTTCGCTGAAAGTTCCCACGCCGACCTGTATGCCGCTGTCGACGACCTGGTCGACAAGCTCGACCGGCAGGTCGCGCGCCACAAGGATCGCCTGCAGGATCACCATCACGAGGCGCCCAAGCGCCTGATGTAAGGTCCCCTCTGCAACGGCGACCCATACCGCCCGCGTGCCGGGCGGTTTTTTTTGTGTGCATAATCTGCATCCCACTATGAATCGACTTGCGTCCATCCTGCCTCCCGCACAAGTCCTTGTGCGTGTCGATGCCACCAGCAAGAAGCGCGTCTTCGAAGAAGCCGGCCTGTTGTTCGAGAGCCTGCACGGCCTGAGCCGGGCCCTGGTGACCGACAGCCTGTTCTCGCGCGAACGCCTGGGCTCCACCGGTCTTGGCCACGGCGTGGCGATCCCGCACGGGCGCATCAAGGGCTTGAAAGCCCCGATGGCCGCGGTATTCCAGATGGAGACCGCGATCGGCTTCGACGCTCCGGACGATCAGGCCGTCAGGCTGCTGATCTTCCTGCTGGTACCCGAGGCCGCGACCCAGAAACACCTGGAGATCCTGTCCGAGATCGCGGAACTGCTCAGCGACGCGGACCTGCGCGAGAAGATGAGCAACTGCACCGATGCCGCGCAGTTGCACGACATGATCTCGCAGTGGCAGTCGGCCCAGCTGGCCTGATGGGCTGCCCGGGCTGATTCGCCATGAAGCCCACCGTCGTCAGCGCCGACGTCCTGTTCGAGGAATTCCGCGGCTACCTGAAATGGCAATGGGTCGCCGGCCTCGGTGCCTCCGAACGGCGTTTCGACGAGGTCGCCGTGCAGGCCGCCAGTTCGGGCGCCGACCTGGTCGGTTACCTCAACTACATCCATCCCTACCGGGTCCAGATCCTGGGCGAACGCGAGATCGCCTACCTGACCAACGCAACACACGAGGACTGCGCCCGCCGCATCTCGCGCATCGTCACGCTGGAGCCGCCGGCACTGGTGCTGGCCGACGGCCAGGAGCCACCCGAAGCCTTGTTGTCCTTGTGCGAACGCGCCCAGATCCCGATGTTCGCGACCCAGGCCTCGTCGGCCTTCGTCATCGACGTGTTGCGCGCCTACCTGTCCAAGCATTTCGCCGAGCGCGCGTCCATGCACGGCGTGCTGATGGACATCCTGGGCCTGGGTGTGCTGATCACCGGGGAATCGGGGCTGGGCAAGAGCGAACTCGGCCTGGAACTGATATCACGCGGCAATGGCCTGGTGGCCGACGACGCCGTCGACCTGTACCGCATCAACCAGACCACGATCGAAGGTCGTTGCCCGGATCTGCTGCAGAACCTGCTCGAGGTGCGCGGCATCGGCTTGCTCGACATCCGCGCCATCTTCGGCGAGACCGCGGTGCGGCGCAAGATCCGCCTCAAACTGATCGTGCATCTGGTGCGCCGCGAGACGCTGGAGCGCGAATACGAACGGATCCCCTACGAACCGCTGACCCAGGACATCCTCGGCATTCCGGTGCTCAAGGTCGTAGTGCAGGTGGTGGCCGGACGCAACATCGCGGTGCTGGTCGAGGCCGCGGTACGCAGCACCATCCTCAAGCTGCGCGGCATCGACACCTACCAGGAATTCGTCGAGCGCCACCGCAAGGCGATGGAAGTCAAGCAACCGGCGCGTTCCGGAGCCTGAGGCCGGCAGACGGGCTCAGCTGCCGGAATTGCGGCTGCTGGCCGGCCGGTTCGGGCACTGGGCCTTGGTGCAGTGCGCATACAGGCTCAAGGCGTGGTCCGCAATGGCGAAACCCTTGGCCTTGGCGACCGCCTGCTGGCGCTTTTCGATTTCCGCATCGTAGAACTCCTCGACACGTCCGCAGTCCAGGCACACCAGGTGGTCGTGGTGCTTGCCTTCGTCGAGCTCGTATACGGCCTTGCCGCTCTCGAAGTGACTGCGGCTGAGCAGGCCGGCCTGCTCGAACTGCGTCAACACGCGGTACACGGTCGCCAGGCCGACGTCCGAGTTGTCGTCCAGCAGTGCCCGGTAGACGTCTTCCGCCGTCATGTGGCGCTGCTCGCCTTTCTGGAAAATCTCGAGTATCTTCAGCCGCGGCACCGTGGCCTTGAGCCCGGTACTCTTGAGTTCATCGATGTTGGCGATGGCCATGGTCAACCTCCGGGGATGGCACGCTGGCTCAGGAGCAGCGGCTACAATGAACCGATCATATCGCCCCCCTGATCCATGCACGCCACTCCCGTCCTGAAGTCCCTGCTGCTCCTGGCCATCAGTGCCGGACTTGCAGCGTGCTCGAGCTTCGACGGCGCGAGCAACCGCCTGGCAAGCATCGTGACGCCCTACCAGATCGACGTGGTGCAGGGCAACGTGATCACCCGCGAACAGGTGGACATCCTGCGTGCGGGCCTGCCGCGGCAATCGGTGCGCGACCTGCTGGGCACGCCCCTGCTGCAAAGCGTGTTCCACGCCGACCGCTGGGACTACGTGTTCAGCTTCCGCCGCAAGGGCGAGGAGCCCCAGCTGCGCAGGCTCACCGTGTATTTCAAGGACGACGTGGTCGAGCGTTTCGAGGCCGACCCGATGCCCACCGAAGCCGAGTTCGTGGCCTCGCTCGACAACCAGCGCAAGTCGGCCAAGGTGCCGGAGCTAGAGGCCAGCGAGGAAGCCCTCAAGGCGTTCGCACAGGCGAGCAAGCGGCCGGCATCGGATCCCTCGGCCACACCGGCCCGGGTCGTGCCGCCGTTGCCTGCCAGCTACCCGCCTCTCGAGCCGGCGAAACCCTGATTCCGACGCATGGCGAGCGAACGCAAGCGCAAGGTCTGCATTGCCGGGGCATCCGGCCGCATGGGCCACATGCTGATCGAGGCGGTGCGCGCCAGCGGCGACTGTGAACTCGGCGGCGCACTCGACATCACCGGCAGCCCGGCCATCGGCCAGGACGCCAGCGCGTTCTCCGGCCACCCCTGCGGCATCACGGTCACCGACGACCTGGCCACGGGCCTGGCCGGCTGCGACGTATTGATCGACTTCACCCGCCCCGATGGCACGCTGGCCCACCTGGCCGCCTGCCGCTCGCTCGGCGTACAGGCGGTGATCGGCACCACCGGGTTTTCCGACGCGCAGAAGGACACCATCGCCGCATGCGCGCGCGACATCGCCATCATGATGGCGCCCAACATGAGCGTGGGCGTGAACGTCACGCTCAAGCTGCTGGAGCTGGCCGGACGCGCCATGGCCACCGGCTACGACATCGAGATCATCGAAGCCCATCACCGCCACAAGGTCGACGCGCCCTCGGGCACGGCGCTCAAGATGGGCGAGGTCATCGCCCAGGCCACCGGTCGCAACCTCAAGGAATGCGCGGTCTATGCGCGTGAAGGCGTGACCGGCGAACGCGACCCTTCCTCGATCGGTTTTGCCACCATCCGCGGCGGCGACATCGTCGGCGACCACACGGTGCTGTTCGCCGGCACCGGCGAGCGCATCGAGATTTCGCACAAGTCCTCGAGCCGCGAGACCTACGCGCAGGGCAGCCTGCGTGCCGTGCGTTTCCTGGCCGGCCAGCAGCGTGGCCTGTTCGACATGTTCGACGTACTGGGGCTGGCCGGGACCGACGCGGCCGCGGCCCGATGACGACCGCCGGCCTCGCAGGCACGGGCCCGGCGAGCGCGCGCAACGTGACGGAGCACACCCCATGGGCCTGATCCAGATCCTGTCCCAGGGCGACGTGGTCAGCAACCTGGTGGTCGTGGTGCTGCTGCTGATGTCGATCAGCAGCTGGTTCGTCATCCTGTGGAAATCATGGCTGCTGCGCCGCGCCAGCCGCGACGTCGGGCGCAGCCTGCTGGCGTTCTGGCAGGCGGACGACCTGCAGGACGGCCAACGCAAGGCCCAGGCCTTCGATCGCGAGTCCCTGGTGGTGCCGCTGATCACCGCCACCCATACCCCGGGCAGCGGTACGCTGGCGCATGCCGGCGATCGCTCCCAGCAGTTGACGCGCCTGTTGCGCCAGCAACTGCATGCGGTCTTGCACAAGCTGCAGTTCGGCCAGGTGCTGCTGGCCACGGTCGGCGCCACCGCGCCCTTCGTCGGCCTGCTGGGCACGGTCTGGGGCATCTACCACGCGCTGCTGTCGATCTCGAATGCCGGCCAGGTCACGATCGACAGGATCTCCGGACCGGTGGGCGAGGCCCTGATCATGACGGCCGCCGGCCTGGCGGTGGCGATCCCGGCCGTGCTGGCCTACAACGTGCTGGGCCGCCAGATCGGCCGCATCGAGGCCGATCTCGAGGGATTCGCGCGCGACCTGCGCGAATTGCTGCTCCACCCCGGCGTGGACCGGGCCGCGCTGGCCCGGGATTGAACGCCATGGCTTTCGGCCGCCTGGAACGCAGCGCCGGCAGCAAGCCGATGAGCGAGATCAACATGACGCCGCTGATCGACGTGATGCTGGTGCTGGTGGTGATTTTCATCATCACCGCGCCGCTGCTGGCCAGCTCGATCCGGCTCGACCTGCCCCGCACCGACGCCGCCAGCGCCGGCAGCCCGCCGGCGGCGGTGATGCTCAGCGTCGACAAGTCCGGCCAGGCCTTCCTGAACGACAAGCCGGTCTCGGGCCCTGAACTGGCGGCGCAGCTGGCCGGCATTGCCAGCGCCGATCCGGACACCGAACTGCAGCTGCGCGCCGACGCCTCCGTGCCGTACGGCCGTGTGGTGGAGATCATGGGCGTGGCGCAACAGGCCGGCCTGGGACGCATCGGCTTTGTCGCCGAACCGGACAAGCCCGGGCCCTGACCCGGCCCGGCGCCCCCGGCCGGCGGCGGAACCGGATCGCATGAACACCTAGAATCGACCTGCAGCGGCACTCGCGCCGTCCATCGATTCCCATGCACGACAAATACAACCACCTCGAAGTCGAGGCCGCCTCCCAGGCGCACTGGAGCGGCCGCGACGCGTACCGCGTCACCGAAGACGCCGCGCGCAAGAAGTTCTACGCCTGCTCGATGCTGCCCTACCCCAGCGGCAAGCTGCACATGGGCCATGTGCGCAACTACACGATCAACGACATGCTCACGCGCAACCTGCGCATGAAGGGCTACAACGTCCTGATGCCGATGGGCTGGGACGCCTTCGGCCTGCCGGCCGAGAACGCGGCGCTGAAGAACGGCGTGCCGCCGGCCCGGTGGACCTACGACAACATCGCCTACATGAAGAAGCAGATGCAGGCGCTGGGACTGGCCATCGACTGGAGCCGCGAGGTCGCCACCTGCGACGCGAGCTACTACAAATGGAACCAGTGGCTGTTCCTGAAGATGCTGGAAAAAGGCATCGCCTACCGCAAGACCCAGGTCGTGAACTGGGACCCGGTGGACCAGACCGTGCTGGCCAACGAGCAGGTCATCGACGGCAAGGGCTGGCGCACCGGCGCACCGGTCGAAAAACGCGAGATCCCGGGTTATTACCTCAAGATCACCGATTACGCCGAGGAACTGCTCGACCAGGTGCAGAACCACCTGCCGGGCTGGCCGGAACGCGTCAAGCTGATGCAGGAGAACTGGATCGGCCGCAGCGAAGGCGTGCGATTCGCCTTCACGCACGACATCCACGACGCATCGGGCGCGCTGATCGGCGGCGGGCGCATGTACGTGTTCACCACCCGGGCCGACACCATCATGGGCGTGACCTTCTGTGCGGTGGCACCCGAACATCCGCTGGCCACGCACGCCGCGGCCAGCAATCCGGAACTGGCCGCCTTCATCGAGGAATGCAAGCGCGGCGGCACCACCGAGGCCGAACTGGCGCTGCGCGAAAAGGAAGGCATGCGCACCGGCTTGCAGGTGACGCACCCGTTGAACGGGCAGCAGATCGACGTCTGGGTCGGCAACTACGTGCTGATGGGTTATGGCGACGGAGCCGTCATGGGCGTGCCGGCCCATGACGAACGCGACTTCATCTTCGCCAAGAAATACGGCATCCCGATCGCCGAGGTGGTGCTGATCGACGGCTACGAATACGACTACGACCGCTGGCAGGACTGGTACAGCGACAAGCAGCGCGGCGTCACCATCAACTCCGACAGCTTCAGCGGCCTGTCGTATACGCAGGCGGTCGACGCGATCGCCCATGCGCTGCACACCCGCGGCCTGGGCGAGAAGATGACGACCTGGCGGCTGCGCGACTGGGGCGTGAGCCGCCAGCGCTACTGGGGCACGCCGATACCAATCATCCATTGCGACGAACACGGCGCGGTGCCGGTGCCCGAGCAGGACCTGCCCGTGGTGCTGCCGCAGGACTGCATTCCCGACGGCTCCGGCAACCCGCTGAACCACCACGAGGGCTTCCATGCCGGCGTGACCTGCCCGGTCTGCGGCAAGCCGGCGCGGCGCGAGACCGACACCATGGACACCTTCGTCGACAGCTCCTGGTATTTCATGCGTTATTGCGACCCGCGCAACGACCAGGCCATGGTCGCCGACGGCGCCAAATACTGGATGCCGATGGACCAGTACATCGGCGGCATCGAACACGCCATCCTGCACCTGCTGTATGCGCGGTTCTGGACCAAGGTCATGCGCGACCTCGGCCTGCTCGACGTCGACGAGCCATTCACGAAGCTGCTGACCCAGGGCATGGTGCTCAACCACATCTACTCGCGCAAGAACCCGGGCGGCGGCATCGAATATTTCTGGCCCCAGGAGGTCGAGGACATCCACGACGACGCCGGCAAGGTGATCGGCGCCAAGCGCAAGAGCGACGGCTCGGCCGTGACCTACGAAGGCGTGGGCACGATGAGCAAGAGCAAGAACAACGGCGTGGACCCGCAGGACCTGATCGAGAAATACGGCGCCGACACCGCGCGCCTGTACACCATGTTCACCGCGCCGCCCGAGGCCACGCTGGAGTGGAACGACGCGGCCGTGGAGGGTTCGTACCGCTTCCTGCGCCGGGTCTGGAACTTCGGCCTCAAGCTGGCCGACATGCCGGTGGCCCGCGCGCCGGACACCGCCTACGGCAGGGCTGCCGCCGACCTGCGGCGCGAGATCCACGGCGTGTTCAAGCAGGTGGACTACGACTACCAGCGCATGCAGTACAACACCGTGGTCTCGGGCGCGATGAAGATGCTCAACGCGCTGGAAGACTTCAAGTCCGACGGCGGAACCGGCGAAACCGTGGCGCTGCGCGAATGTTTCGGCATGCTGCTGCGTTCCCTGTACCCGGTCACGCCGCATATCACCCAGGCCTTGTGGGACGAACTCGGCTACGTGCGCCAGCATGGCGAACTGCTCGATGCGCCCTGGCCCGAGGTCGATGCGGCGGCGCTCAAGCAGGACGAACTCGAACTGGTGCTGCAGATCAACGGCAAGCTGCGCGGAGCGATCCGGGTGCCCGCCAGCGCCAGCCGCCAGGCGATCGAACAGGCCGCCGTCAACAGCGAGGTGTTCGCCAGCCACGCACCGGGCGCCAAGCCGCGCAAGGTGATCGTGGTGCCCGGGCGCCTCGTCAACGTCGTCACATGATGCAACGCCGCCTGCTGCTCGCCGCATGCGCGGCCCCGGTGCTGGTCGCTTGCGGCTTCAAGCTGCGCGGCGCGCCCGACCTGGCGTTTCGTTCCCTGTACGTGAACGCCGGAGAACATTCTCCGGTGGGCAACGAGCTCAAGCGCAACCTGGCCGCGATCGACAGCCTGAGCCTGATCACCGATTCCGCCCAGCAGAAAAGCGCCGATGCGGTGCTCGACATTCTTTCCGAGGCGCGCGAGAAAACCGTCGTGGGCGTCAACACCTCGGGCCAGGTCACCGAATTCCAGTTGCGCAGCCGGCTGCAGTTCCGCCTGCGCACGCCGCAAGGCAAGGAGTTGATTCCGGCCACCGAACTGCTGCTCAATCGCGACATCAGCTTCAACGAGTCCGCCGTGCTGGCCAAGGAGGCCGAGGAAGGCCTGATGTACCGGGACATGCAATCGGACATCGTGCAGCAGCTGATCCGCCGCCTGGCGGCGGTCAAGTCGCTCTGACGCGACCGGCGCAGGCGCCGCGCCCCCGCAACGACCCATGCAACTCGCCGCCGGCCAACTCGCCCAGCACCTGAGCCGGGGCCTGCGCGGTCTGTACACCTTGCACGGCGACGAGCCGCTGCTGATCCAGGAAGCGGCCGATACCATCCGCGCCGCGGCCCGTGCAGCCGGTTTCACCGAGCGTACCGCGCACACGGTGGCCGGAGCCCACTTCGACTGGAGCGAGGTGCTGGCCGCCGGTGGTTCGCTGAGCCTGTTCGCCGACAAGCAGATCGTCGAAATCCGCATCCCGACGGGCAAGCCCGGCAAGGACGGCAGTGCCGCGATCCAGCAGCTGTGCGAGCAGGGCCAGGGCAACGACGACCTGCTGACCCTCGTGATCCTGCCCCGGCTGGACAAGGCCACCCGCAGCGGCGCCTGGTTCGGTGCGCTGGAGCGGCACGGCGTATCGATCGCGATCGAACCGATCGAACGCAGCGCCTTGCCGCAATGGCTGGCACAACGCCTGGCGCAGCAGGACCAGCGCGTCAAGCCCGGCGTCGAGGGCCAGCGCAGCCTGCAGTTCTTCGCCGACCGGGTCGAAGGCAACCTGCTGGCGGCGCACCAGGAGATCCAGAAGCTGGCGTTGCTGTACCCGCAGGGTGAACTGGGTTTCGAGGACATCGAACGCGCCGTGCTCAACGTGGCGCGGTACGACGTGTTCAAGCTCAGCGAGGCGGTGCTGGCCGGGCAGCAGGCCCGCGTGCTGCGCATGCTCGGCGGGCTGCAGGCCGAAGGCGAGGCGCCGGTGCTGGTGCACTACAGCCTGTCCGAGGACATCCGCGCACTCAAGCGGGTGCGCGATGCCATGGGCGATGGCCGCCCGATGCCGATGGCGCTGCGCGAGCAACGCGTGTGGGGGGTGCGCGAACGCCTGTTCGAACGGGTGCTGCCGCGCCTGGACGCCACGCTGCTGGCCGACCTGCTGCTGCAGGCACACCGGGTCGATGGCATCGTCAAGGGCCTGAAGCAGCCCGACTGGCCGACCGACCCGTGGCAGGCGCTGCACCGCCTGGCCATGGGGCTGTGCGGCGCCTGCGCGGCGCGCTGAACCAGCGGACGCCGGCGCAGCCGGCGTGAGAAAATCGCGCCATGAACGCCGTCAACATCGCCGAATACAGCCAGACCCTGGGCCTGCAGGCTCGCACCGCCTCGGGCGCGATGGCCAAGGCCGAGGCCGCGCAACGCAACCGTTGCCTGCGCACGCTGGCCGGGCTGCTGCGCCAGGACACGGCGGCGCTGCAATCCGCCAACAACGTGGACCTCGAACGCGCCACCGCCGCCGGCCTGTCGGCGCCCATGGTCGACCGGCTGCGGCTCACGCCCAAGGTACTGGAGACCGTGGCCCAGGGCTGCGAACAGCTGGCGGCCATGCCCGACGTGATCGGCCAGATCAGCGGCATGGTGCAGCAACCCAGCGGCATTCGCGTCGGCCAGATGCGGGTGCCGATCGGCGTGTTCGCAATGGTCTTCGAAAGCCGCCCCAACGTGACCATCGAAGCCGCCAGCCTGGCGATCAAGAGCGGCAATGCCTGCATCCTGCGCGGCGGCTCGGAAGCCATCGAATCGAACAAGGCGCTGGCCCGGCTGGTGCAGCAGGCGCTGCAGTCCAGCGGCCTGCCGAGCGACGGCGTGCAACTGGTGCAGATCACCGACCGCGCCGTGGTCGGCGAACTCATCGCCATGCCGCAATTCGTCGACATGGCGATCCCGCGCGGCGGCAAGGGCCTGATCGAGCGCATCAGCCGCGATGCCAAGGTGCCGGTGCTCAAGCACCTGGACGGCAACTGCCATGTCTATGTCGACGACCCCTGCGACATCGCGATGGCGACCGCGGTGGCCGACAACGCCAAGACCCAGAAATACAGCCCCTGCAACGCCAGCGAGAGCCTGCTGGTGGCACGCGGGGTCGCCGCCGACTTCCTGCCGCAGATCGGCGCCATCTATGCCGCCAAGCATGTCGAGATGCGGGTGTGTCCCGCCAGCCGCGCCCTGCTGGCCGGCGTCAACGGCGCCCATCTGGTCGATGCGACCGAGCAGGACTGGTCCACCGAATACCTGGCGCCCGTCATCAGCATCAAGGTGGTGGACGGCCTGGACGCCGCCATCGCCCACATCAACCACTACGGCAGCCACCACACCGATGCCATCCTCACGCGCGACCACATGCATGCGCAGCGATTCCTGCGGGAGGTCGACTCGGCCAGCGTCATGGTCAATGCCAGCACCCGTTTCGCCGATGGCTTCGAATACGGCCTGGGCGCCGAGATCGGCATCAGCACCGACAAGTTCCACGCCCGCGGACCGGTCGGCATCGAAGGCCTCACGTCGCTGAAATACGTGGTGCTGGGCAACGGGGAAGTGCGCGGCTGAGCGCCGCGTCCGGCCCCACGCGGGCCGGGCCCAGGCCCCGCCCGCCGCACCCACTCCATGCAAAAACCCGCTGACGGCGCTGCTGCATCCCAAGGCCGTCTCGTCACCGGTTCGACGCTGGGCCATGTGATCCGCATGACCGCCGCCGGCTCCATCGGCCTGGTGGCGGTGTTCGCGGTCGATGCGCTGAACCTGTTCTACATCACGCTGCTGCGCCAGCCCGAGTTGACCGCCGCGCTCGGTTACGCGACCACGCTCTTGTTCCTGGCCACGTCGATGTCGATCGGCCTGTCGATCGCGGCCACCGCGCTGACGGCGCGCGCGCTGGGCCGCGGCCAACCCGCGCAGGCACGCCAGATCGCCGGTGCGTCGCTGATCATCGTCGGCACCTGCATGGCGTTGCTGGCCCTGGCCTGTTATCCGCTGATCGACCCGGCCATGGAGTTGCTGGGCGCGCGCGGGCAGACGGCCGAACGCGCCGCGACGCTGATGCGCATCATTCTTCCGTCGTGGCCCTTGCTGGGCGTGGGCATGTGCCTGTCGGGCCTGCTGCGCGCCACCGGCGACGCACGCCGCGCGATGTATGTCACGCTGGGCGCGGCCGCCACGGCGCTGGTCATGGACCCGCTGCTGATCCTGGGGCTGGGGCTGGAACTGCACGGCGTGGCGATTGCCACCATCATCGTGCGCGTGGCCATGGTCGTGATCGGCCTGCACGGCCTGTGGCGCGTCCACAAGCTGGTGGCCCGTCCCCACGTCACGCTGGTACTGCGCGAGCTCGCGCCGTTCATGGCGATCGCCATGCCCGCCGTGCTGACCCAGATCGCGACCCCGGTGGGCAATGCCTTCGTCACCGAGGCCATCTCGAGCTACGGCGACGAAGCCATCGCCGGCTGGACCGTGATCCAGCGCATCATCCCGGTCGCGTTCGGCGTGTTGTTCGCGCTCTCGGGCGCCATCGGCCCCATCGTCGGCCAGAACTTCGGCGCCCGGCGTTTCGACCGGGTCACATCCACGGTGCACGACGCGCTCAAGGTCACGCTGGTCTATGCGCTGGCGGTCTGGATCCTGCTCGCAGTGGGTAGCGGCCTGATCGCCGACCTGTTCCAGTCGCACGGCCTGGCACGCGAACTGATCGTGTTCTTCTGCATCTTCGTGGCCGGCAGCTTCCTGTTCAACGGCGCCTTGTTCGTCGCCAACGCCGCGTTCAACAACCTCGGTTTCGCGTTCTACTCGACCGCGCTGAACTGGGGTCGTTCGACGCTGGGCGTGATCCCGTTCGTCTGGCTGGGCCAGTCCTGGTTCGGCGCCAAGGGAGCGCTGGCGGGATACGGGCTGGGCGTGATCGCGTTCGGGGTCATCGGGATGTGGTGGTGTTTCAGGGTGGTGGGGAAGATGCGCGACGGTGGCGGCACGGCGCCCACACGCGCGCCGCATTGAAGCGCCATCGTGTCCGTATGCCAGAATGCTCACAGCAGGGGGCCCTGGCCGGGCCACCCGTTCCCATTCTCGTTGGAGGCATGCAGATGAAGCGACTTGTCAGTACCGTATCGACCCTTGCCGCGCTGGCGGCCGCCGTGACCTCGTTGTCCGCCCATGGGGCACTCAGCACATTCGACTCCGGCACGCAGGGCTGGTCCGCGACTGGCGACGCGACCGGTGATCTCCAATGGAGTGCGGTCGGCGGCAATCCCGGTGGCCATGTCTTCATCGACGACCGGACCACGGGCGGTGTCACGTACTTCGTCGCGCCCGACATGTATCTGGGCAACAAGAGCTTCGCCGCAGGTACGATGCTCACATTCGACCTGCGTCAGGTCTATCCTGGCGGCGCCAATCAGTTCAACGACGAAGACGTCATTCTTCAAGGCGCGGGGCTGACACTGGCCTATGACCTGGCGACGAATCCTGCCAACGGCGGCTGGACCTCATATGCGGTTCCGCTGTCCGCCGGAGCCTGGCACATCGACACCCTGAATGGCGCCGTGGCGAGCGAGGCGCAGTTTGCCTCGGTCCTGTCCAACCTCACCGGGCTCAGGATTCGCGCCGAATACCAGAGCGGCGCCGACGTCGGCAGCCTCGACAACGTGTCCATGGTTCCCGAACCCAGCGCGCTGGCCATGCTGCTGTCCGGCGGTGCACTGGTGCACTGGTTGGGGCGCCGGCGCAGGACGGGTGCGCACCAATAGCGTCTACACCGGGTAGATGATCGAATTCGGAATCATCTCGCTGTCGTAGATGCACAGCCGCGACGCAAAGCGCCAGCCGGAGTCCAGCCGCACCACCGTATCCAGGTAACGCCCGACGTTGAACACCTGGGTCAGCTCCGACAACTTGGTGCGGAACACCGCGTAGTTCGATTCGCAGACGATGCGATCCGGCGCCACGTCCAGCAGCCGCGGCGCGCCCACGACGTGGCGCTGGTAATACGGGTCATGGAACAAGGTCTCGCGAATCGCATAGGCCCGGTCCTTGAGCATGCCCTTGCTCTCGAAATCCATCGTCGCCAGTGGCAGGCCGCGCTCGTGGTTCTCGCGCGGGATCAGCTTGTAGACGCAGTCGTCGGTGAACAACTCGCACCAGGCGTCCCAGTCGGCGGCGTCGACGACGGCGGCGTACTCGGCCAGCAGCTGGCTCAACTCCGTGTAGGTCTGCGGGTCGATCGCGGCGGTCATGCGTCGCCTCCGGGCTCGTCGTCCTTTTCCATCACTTCGCGCCAGTAGCGGTACATGCCGCGGATCAGCGTCTCGGTCACCATGTGGTCGGTGTCGCCGACCTCCCGGCCTCCGAGTTCGGCCAGCGCACGGTGCACCGGCTTGCTGTCGAAACCGCGCTGGCTGAACTCGATCACCTCGCCATCATCGGCCGACACGAATCCGGCCGGGCCGAACAGGTTGGCCTGGCGCAGCCGGCGCCGGGTCATGGCGTCGTCGTCGTCCTCGAAGCCGAAATGCGTCCACTCGAAGTTGAACGCGCCGTGCCCGTCGGGCTGGATGTGCCGCGTCGACACGCTGTTGACCTGCTGCTGCAAGATCACGCTGGGGAACAGCGTCGTCATCACCGCACTGGGCCCGCCCCACCAGGCCTCGGGCACGATGTCCAGGAAGCGGTCGTCGTGCAGCTGCATGCTCTCCTTGAAGCTCGAGACCTGCGTGACCTGGTCGGCCTTGCCCGACTGGCCGCGCGTGGAGATCATGGCCGCATGGCGATGGTGCCGGTCCATCTTCAGTTCGGACTTGTTATCGGCGCGCCACAGGCCGAAGGTGACGAACCAGGTGTGCAGCAGCCCCGGGTGGTACGGATCCTTGATGTTCTCCTGCATCAGCTTCCAGTTGCCCGGAATGCGCTGGCGGTTGTAGCCCAGGATCTTCAGCTTGCGGCCGTTGAACAGGCGGTCGAAATAACGCAGGATCTCGGGGCCCAGGTAGTCTTCGAGCGATTCGACACCGTGGTCGAACGACGCGAACACGACGCCGCCGCGGCACGCGACCTTGAGCCGGGTCAGGCCGTTGTCCTCCAGCTTGAAGTCTGCCGGCATGCCGCCGTTGATCTTGCCGTCCTGGCGCACGCCACGGCGAAACGGCACGCCCTGCAAATCGCCGGCCAGCGTGTAGCTCCACTGGTGGTAGGGGCAGATGAACTCCTGGCGGTTGCCGTGGCGCTCGCGGCAGAACTGCATGCCGCGGTGCGCGCAGACGTTCTCCACCACCTTGACCGAACCGTCCTTGTCGCGCACGACGATGACCGAGCGTTCGCCGACCACGGTGCGCTTGAAGTCGCCCGCGTTCGGGATCTCGGCCTCCAGGGCCACATAACTCCAGTGACTGCGGTAGAAGAAGCGGTCGAGTTCGCGCCGGTGCAGTTGTTCGCTGGTGTAGACGCCGAACGGGATCCTGCTGGTGCCGTCGCCGTCCCATGCGAGGCGGTCCGGAAATACGCTGGGTATCTGTTGTTGCATGCTGCCTGCACTCCCCTTCAAATTCGATGCGTGCCCTGGCCGGTGGATTCAGCCGCGCGCCGCCTGCAATGCATCGCGCGTGCGCCGCGCCTCGGCGCGCGCGGCTTCGGCAAAATCCGCGCCGGACGACGCATACAGGATGGCGCGCGACGAGTTGACGACGATCGGCCCGGTGCTGCTGCCGTCCGCCGTGTTGCCGCGCCAGCCGGCGCGTACCGTCGCGGCCGCGTCCCCGCCCTGCGCACCGACACCCGGAATCAGCAAGGGCAACGTCGGCGCCAGCTCGCGCACGCGCGCGATCTCGGCCGGATAGGTCGCGCCCACGACCAGCCCGAGCTGGCCATTGGTATTCCACGGCCCCTGCGCCAGCCGCGCGACATGTTCGTACAGCAGCGGCTGACCGTCGACGCTGGCCAGGCGCTGGTTCTGCAGGTCGTCGCCGCCCGG
Source organism: Rhodoferax sp. (assembly GCA_024236015.1). Taxonomy (GTDB): domain Bacteria; phylum Pseudomonadota; class Gammaproteobacteria; order Burkholderiales; family Burkholderiaceae_C; genus CAISIP01. The sequence goes on along the minus strand of JACKLK010000010.1, from coordinate 110,346 downwards.
GTTCGAGGTACGGCACAGCAGGAAGGCGCCCTTGCCGTGGTGTTTCAGGTAGGGCTGAACCGAATCGAAACCCATGAACGGCGACAGCGTCACCGCGTCGGCACCGTAGCGCTCGAACGCCTCGATCGCATACTGCTCCGCGGTCGAACCGATGTCGCCGCGCTTGGCATCCAGGATGACCGGCACATGGGGTGCGGCGCGGCGCATGTGGGCCATCAGTTGTTCGAGCTGCGCCTCCGCCCGGTGCGCGGCGAAATAGGCGATCTGCGGCTTGAAGGCCATGGCCAGGTCGGCAGTGGCATCGACGATGGCGGCACAGAAGTCGTAGATCCGGCCAGCGTCCCCGCGCAGGGCTTGCGGAAAACGCGCCGGTTCGGGATCGAGTCCGACACACAGCATGGAGGCATTGCGGCTGCCGGCGTCGGCGAGTTGGTCGATGAAATTCATGGTGTCGGCGTTGAAGGTGAAAGGGCTTGCGCACGTGCCAGGCACAGGTCGGCCCAGGCCTGGGCCTTTTGCAGCGGTGCGCGCAACAGTTTCGACGGATGGTAGGTGACGACGACGGCAATGCCGTCGCGCCGGTAGACCTTGCCGCGCACCTGTCCGAACGGCAGCTTCAGCAGCTCCGGATGGTCGCGCCCGAGCAGCGACAGCGCGGCGAAACGGCCCATGGCGACGATGACCCGCGGCCGGGTCAGCGCGATCTCGCGTTCCAGGTAGACGGCGCATTGCGCCAGCTCCTGCGGAGTCGGGGGGCGCACGGCGGCCGGACGGCATTTGACGACCGGCGTCAACCGCGCACCGCCACGACCCTGCCCGTCGCGGCGCAGCTGCACGGCCTGCAACATGTTGTCCAGCAACTGGCCGGTACTGCCGACGAAGGGCGCGCCGGCACGTTCCTCGTGTTCGTCCGGCGGCTCGCCGACGATCAACCAGTCGGCCTGGGACGGCGACGGTTCGGCCACGAACACCGGCGCCTTGCGGCCGGCGCACAGGCCGCAGGCGCTGCAGGCCTGGATGGTGCCGCGCAGCTGTGCCCAGTCCATGTGTTCGACCGCGCCGTCGGCCACCGGTGCCGAAGCGGGTGAGGGTGCAAAGGCGGCAGGCGCGGCATCGTGAGCCGCAACGCGCGGCCGTGTCGGGGGCGTCGAGGCGACCAAGGCCGCAGGCGCCGAAGCCGGCGCCGCAACCGGCGTCGACACGGATGCGTGCGGCCCATCGGCGGCGTCGACCGCCTCCGGCTCCGATTCCGCAGCGGCCTGCGGCCACCACAGCGGTATCTTCATCTCCGCCAGCATGGCGCGCTGGCGCGCATCCAGCTGCAACCCGGCCGGTGGAACGCCGTTGCCGGCGCCGGGATCGTGCGAGGACGGACTCATAACTTCAGGCTCATGACGATGGCATCTTCCCGCGCGCCGTTGGCGGCCGGGTAATACGCCTTGCGATGGCCGACGCGGCGAAAGCCGTGGCTCTGGTAGACCTTGATCGCGCGCGGATTGCCGACCCGCACCTCCAGCCACACCCATTGGGCGCCCTGGCCGCGCGACCACAGGGTCAGGGCGTCGAGCATCAACCGGGCCCAGCCCTGCCCCTGGAAGGCCGGCGCAACGGTGATGTTGAGCAGGTGGACTTCGTCGACACCTTTCATCGCGATGAAATAACCCAGCACCGTGCCATCGGCCACCAACATCTGCGCCTGGTAGCCGGCGCTGATCGCATCACGGAAGTTGGTCTCCGACCAGGGATGGGCGTACGCCTCCAGCTCGATGCGCAGCACCTGCGACAGGTGCGCGCTGGCCATCGGTTCGAACTGCGCCTCGGGGGCGCGCAGGACGGCGCTCATGATGCGGGCTGCGCCTCGGCGGCCTTGGCGGCGGCCCGTTCGGCGGTCGTGGAGGCGACCTTGTCGCGGATATACAGGGGCAAGGCCAGCGCCGCGTCGACCCCCTGGCCCTGGGCCAGCAACGTCGGAGCCAGGCCCAGCATGGCGCTGGCCAGCGGCAATGCGGCGATCTGCGGCGCGCCGGCCGACGCAGCCGGCAAACGGTCGCCGTAGGTCGCGAACACGTTGCCGGCCAGCACCTGGCCGGCAACGAACGGGACCTCCCGCGGCCGCGCCAACGCCGGTGGCGCCAGCACCTGCCAGTGGCTTCCATGCCAGCGGTAACTGCCCCAATAGACTTCATCCATGCGTGCGTCCAGCATCGCCAGCACGTCCCAGGGCTGCTGCAACCCGCCATGCGCGATCCGGGCCTGTTCGGCCACGGCCATCAGGGAATCGAGCGGCAGCACCGGCACCGATCGGGGGGCGCCCGGCGCGTCGGTCCGGGCCCCCAGTGCCAACCCCTGGGCAACCGCACACGCCGTGCGCAAGCCGGTGAACGCACCCGGACCGCGACCGAACACGATGGCATCGAGCTCGGAAAAAGCGAGGCCGGCCCGGGCCATCTGCGCGCGGACCATCGGAATCAGCCGGCTCGACGCCTGCGCCCCGCCTTCGGCCTCGTCCGACCAGACCTGCTGGCGACCCTCGATCGACCGACCCACGGCCACCGACATGCGGTCGGTGCTGGTATCCAGGGCAAGCAGTTGCATGGTCTGCGCTTTCGTGTCTCAGGAGTCGGAACGGCTGGCCGGCGTACCGACCGGCACAGGGGTCGGCACAACCGGTGGCAACGGGCCCATACGCACGCCGAACACGATGCCCGTCGTCACCAGCGCCAGGCCCAGCGCGAGGTTCCAACCCATGGGCTCGCCCAGCAGCAACACCGCCGACAAGGCCGCCAGGCCCGGAACCACCGAGGTCATGATGGTCGATCGCACCGGGCCGAAATGCTGGATCATCTTGGTGAAGGAAATGCCCGATATGACAACCGAGCCGACTCCCTGGAACACCATCTGGAACAGCACCTGCCCCAGCGGCGCGTCCAGGAAACGTCCCGGCACGCATTGCAGCAGCAGCAGCGCGCCATAGACCGGCACGTAGATGAAGAACGCGAACACGGTGACCGCGACGGTGGCGCGCACCGCGTCCAGCAGGAAATGGCGCGCCAGCACGCCGTAACAGGACCAGCACAGCGCGGCCGTCATGAACAGCAGGTCGCCCTTCCAGACTTCGCCGCCATTGAAGGCGCGCAGCAAGCTCGGCCCGCCCACCATCAGGTCGCCCAGGACGATCAGCACCAGGCCGATGGCGCGCGAGCGCGATATGCGTGAACCCAGGAAGGCCAGCGCCAGCAAGGCAGTCCACAGCGGCAGGCTGCCCGGCATCAATACGGCCGCGTGGCCGGCGGGCGCAAAGACAAAACCGCTGTAGGCCAGCATCGCATACAGCAGACCGCCAAACACGCCGACCGTCGCCGTGGTACGGATCGGCAGCGGCGAGAAGCCGAACATCGACGACACGGGCTGGCCGCGCGCGCGGTCGCGCCGGACCAGGAACCAGCCCACGGGCAACAGCACGGCCCCGGCGCCAAGCAGGCGCGCGAACGCGATATCGAACGGATTGAGCGCACCGCCACGCGAAGGATCCGCCGTTGCGCGGGCGATCACGATGAACGAGGTCCAGATCACGACCGTCACCAGCGCGGCCGAGATGCCGATCGCGCGGGGAGACAAGGACGGGATCGGGCGCATCGGGGGATTATCCCGGATGCACCGGCCGCGGTGCGGCGCCGGATCCGGAGCGACGCGGCAACCTGCCGGCAGCCGCGCTGCAGCGGGCAGCCGCACGGTAGACTGGCGCCATGCCACGCCCCACCCCCCATCGATCCCCCCGGATGCGACTTGTGCTCCCGGTCGCCCCGGCCATCCGCGCGGTCCGGTGCCTGATCGCGACAGGGCTGCTGGGTGCGGTGGCCCACGCCCAGGGCCTGCCCGCCGAGGTCGAGGCGGCACTGGTGCGCGCCAAGCTGCCGCGCGACGCGGTGTCGGTCCTGGTCGTGGATGCGCAGGGTGAGCGGCCGGCGCGTGCCAGCCACCGGGCCGAGGTCGCGATGAACCCGGCCTCGGTGATGAAGCTGGTCAGCACCTATGCCGCGCTGGAGCTGCTGGGGCCGGCCTACAGTTGGCGTACCCCGGTGTTCGTCGACGCACCGGTGCGCGATGGTGTCCTGACCGGCAACCTGTATCTCCAGGGCCAGGGGGACCCGACCCTGGTGGCCGAGCGCCTGTGGCTGCTGATGCGCCGCATCCGCGGCCTGGGCATCGAGCGCATCGCCGGCGACATCGTGCTCGACCGCAGCGCGTTCGCGCTGGCCCCCATCGATCCGGGCGGCTTCGACGGCGAGCCGCTGCGACCCTACAACGCCGCACCCGACGCGTTGCTGCTCAACTACAAGTCGGTCGTCATGACCTTTGTCGCCGACCGCCCGAACAACCTGGCGCGGATCCACGTCAATCCGCCGCTGGCGGGCGTAACCATCCCGCCAACGGTGCCGTTGTCCGGCGGCGACTGCGGCGACTATCGTGGCAACCTGCGCGCCGACTTCTCGGATCCGACGCGGGTCCGCTTTGCCGGCAGCTTCCCGGCCGCCTGCCAGGAGCGGGTATGGCCGATCGCCTTTCCCGATCCTGCGGGATTCGCCGCTCGGGCGGTCGAAGGCATGTGGCGCGAGGTCGGAGGCCAGCTCGGGGGCACGGTGCGCGATGGACTCGTTCCCGCCGGCATCACGACCCCGGTGCTCGAGATCGGCTCGCCGACGCTGGCCGAGGTGATCCGCGACATCAACAAATACAGCAACAACGTCATGGCCCAGCAGCTGTTCCTGAGCCTGAGCCTGCCGGCCCGGCGCCCGAACGGCCAGGACCCGGGTGGCGCGCCATCCGCTGCCGCGGCATCGTTCGAGGCCTCGCGCGAGGTCGCACGTGCCTGGTGGCGCGAACGCTTCGGCACGCTGGAGCCGCCACTGCTGGACAACGGCGCCGGCCTGTCGCGTGGCGCACGGGTCAGTGCGCAGGCGCTGGCGCGCATGCTGCAGGCGGCCTGGCAGTCGCCGTTGATGCCCGAGCTGATGTCGTCGCTGCCGATCGCCGGCGTCGACGGCACCATGCGCCGCAACCGTTCGCGCGCCGCCGGCAGCGCGCATCTCAAGACCGGCAGCCTGCGCGACGTGGTGGCCATTGCCGGCTACGTGCACGCGAACAGCGGGCGTCGTTACGTACTGGTTGCGATGACCAACCATGCGAATGCCTACGCCAGCCGGGCGGCATTCGACGCGCTGCTCGACTGGACCATCCGCGACGAGTGAACCACCGCTCAGGCGCCGCGAGCCGAGCGGTTCGCGGCGCCCGAGCGGGCCACGCATGGGTCGATGCGGCATCGGCCGGCGACCGGGACGCGGCTGCGCCAACCATGTGTAGCGATATCCGACACCCATGTCGTCATTTCCGACACCTCTTGCTGCGCAGCAACATGAAATCCGTGAAATAGTCCGCAAATACAAGCACTTGGATGCTGGCCCGGTTCGTGCTTTATCCCTGGTATCACTCGTTGGACCCACAATGACTCTTCTGAAAAAAGCACTCGTGACCCTGGCCCTGGCCGGTGTCGCCTCGGCCTCCCAGGCCGCCACCGTCCAGGTGGTCTTCGACAATCCGATCTTCAACGGCTCGGGCTCCGATCCGGTCCATATCCGGTTCCCGTCAGTTGGCGGGAGCACGACCGACTATGTCGCCGCCGGCCGCTTCCAGGGAACCGCCAGCAGCATCGTGGGCGTCACGCCCGGCATCTTCGTCGACAACACGAACGATCTGATGATGTATTGCTATGACGTCTACGAGAGCGTCAACAGCAGCTGGGTCGTCAACTACGAGCTCAACTTCGGCGGCGCGGTCGCGCGCACCCTGGACTTCCTGGGCGCGGTCAATACCGTCATGAGCGCCGGCGGCAGCTACGACCCCTATGCCTGGCTGCATCCGGTCAACCGCAACCAGGGCGCGGCGATCCAGATCGGCATCTGGGAGAGTCTCTACGACACCGACTGGAACATCCTCACCGGCAGCTTCACGGCCTGGAGCCTGGAGACCGCCACCAACAACTACCTGACCAGTTTCCTGCAGGCGGTGCCGGGCAGTGCCTCGCTGGACCAGGGCTACACGATGGTGATGGAAGCGCCCAACGCGCAGGACATGATCACCGGCCGCCGCCCCCAGCCGGAGCCGGCCACCCAGGTTCCCGAGCCCGACAGCCTGGCCTTGCTCGGCCTGGCCCTGGTCGGACTGGCCGCCAGCCGGCGCCTGCGCAAGGCGGCCTGACGCGCAAGCCGCGCGCGCCGGTCAGCCCGCGGCCGACGCGCGCTGCAGGCGGTCGCGCACGCCGTCCCAGGCTGCGCCCTCGGGCGGCTCCTCGACCCAGATCAGCTTGACACCCTGGTCGTCGAAGTCCCGCAATACCGCAAACAGTTGCCGCGCCGTGCTGGCCGCGTCGTCCGGCATGCGCCGCGACAACACACCGCTGGAGCGGCTGCGCACCACGGCGCGCGCATAGGTCGCGATCACCGGGCCCGCGTCGGATGGCTTCACATCGCCACCCAGCATGTCGAGCGCCGTCTGCAAGGCAGCGGCATTCATCAGGCGCACCTTGGCCTTGGGCGCGTAATGGGCCAGCAAGGTCCCCGACGCCCGCGGCGCCGGTTCGTCGTCTTGCGCGTCCTGCGCGAGCCGCACCGGTTGCCCGCAGGCCTGCGCGAGTTGCTCGGGCGTGATCGCCCCCGGCCGCAGCAACACCGGCGCGCTGCGCGTGCAATCGACGATGGTCGACTCGATGCCGACGTCGCAGGCTCCGCCGTCGAGCACCAGCAGGTCGGGACCGAACTCGCGCTGCACATGCGCCGCGGTGGTCGGGCTGACCCGCCCGAACTGGTTCGCACTGGGCGCGGCCAGCCCCATCACACCGCGCTGGCGGCACGCATGCAACACGGCCTGCGCCACCGGATGCGAAGGGCAACGCAGGCCGATCGAGTCCTGGCCGCCGGCGGCCGCCCGGCCGACCTCGGCGCGCCGGGGCAGGATCAGGGTCAACGGCCCCGGCCAGAAGGCGTTCATCAGTGCCTGCGCGGCGGCCGGAATGTGCTGGGCGAACACCGCGGCGCCGTCTACGCCACGGCCGGCATCATCCACGTGCACGATCAGCGGGTGTTCGCTCGGGCGTCCCTTGGCGGCGAAGATCTTCGCCACCGCGGCGTCGTTGCCGGCGTCGGCCGCCAGGCCGTACACCGTCTCGGTCGGCAAGCCGACGAGTTCACCCGCCTGCAAGGCCTGCGCCGCGGCCGCGATCGCCTCGGCCGCCTGCCCGTCCATCACCGGCATGGCACCGTCCACGTCGCCGCCACCGTCATGCCAGCGCGATGCCCAGCATCCGTGCGGCCTGTTGCGCGGTCTCGCGGACCTGCTGCTGCGTGGCCCCGGTCAGGGTCAGGTGGCCCATCTTGCGGCCGCGGCTGGCGCGCAGCTTGCCGTACAGATGCAGGTGCGCACCGGGCAAGGCCAGCACCGACTCCCAGTCCGGCGTGCGCGGCTGCTCGTCGGCCGGCTGCGGCTCGCCCGGACGGGCGAACCACAGGTCGCCGAGCAGGTTCAGCATCACCGCCGGGCTGTGCTGGCGCGGCATGGGCAAGGGCAGGCCGGCCAGCGCATGCACCTGCAGGTCGAACTGCGAATGGTCGCAGGCGTCCAGCGTGTAGTGCCCGCTGTTGTGCGGCCGTGGCGCGATCTCGTTGACCAGCAGCGCCGAGCCGCCCGGCGCCGACGCATCGGCCACGACGAAGAACTCGACACACAACACGCCGACGTACTCCAGTTCCCGGGCGATGGCACAGGCCGACGTGCGGGCCTGTTCGGCCAGCTGTGCCGGCAGGATGCCGTCGAAGACCTCGGTCATGGCCAGGATCCCGGCCACGTGCAGGTTGCGCTGCACCGGGAAGGTCACCATGGCGCCGTCCCAGCCCCGTGCGACGATGACGGAACACTCGCCGTGCAGGTCGAGCCGGCGCTCCAGCACGCAGGGCACGCCGCGCAGCTGTTCCCAGGCCGCAGCCAGCCCTGCGCGGTCTGCGACCCGGACCTGGCCCTTGCCGTCGTAGCCGAGCTGGGCCGTCTTGAGAATGCCCGGCAACAGCGCCTCGTCGACCGCCGCGAGTTGCTCGGCCGTCGTGATCACCGCATACGGTGCCGTCGGCACGCCGCAGGCGCGGAAATGCGCCTTCTCGCGGATCCGGTCCTGCGCGATCGCCAGGCACTGGGCCGACGGCGCGACCGGCCGGTGCGCGCCCAGCGTGAACATCGCGCCCGCCGGCACGTTCTCGAATTCGGTCGTGATCGCCGCGCAGCGCTGCATCATCTGGGCCAGCGCCTGCTCGTCCAGGTAGTCGGCCTGCACGTGGTAGTGGCTGACCAGGCCGGCCGGGCTGGCCGGATCGGGGTCGAGCACCGCGGTGAAATACCCCATGCGCTGCGCCGCCTGCACGAACATGCGACCGAGCTGACCGCCCCCCATCACGCCGAGCGTGGTCTGCTGCCCGTTGGCCGTGGTGCCGGGCAATACCGCCTGCTGCGTCATGGCGTGCGGCCCGGTTCCGGCATCAGTGCCGCCGAGCTCGGGGGCACGACCATGGCACGCGCCGCCTCCGTCTGCTCGTCACGGAAGACCTGCAGCCGTGCATGGAGTTCCGGGTCCTCGCCCGCCAGCAGCGCCACCGCGAACAGGGCCGCATTGGCTGCGCCGGCGGCACCGATCGCGAACGTGGCCACCGGAATGCCCTTGGGCATCTGCACGATGCTGTGCAGCGAGTCGACACCCGACAGGTGTTTGCTGGCCACCGGCACGCCGAGCACCGGCACGCAGGTCTTGGCAGCCAGCATGCCCGGCAGATGGGCGGCCCCGCCGGCACCGGCGATGATGGCCTTCAGGCCCCGGCCGCGCGCCGATTCGGCATAACGGAACATGTCATCGGGCATCCGGTGCGCCGACACCACCCGCGCCTCGTGGCCTATGTCAAACTGTTGGAGAATCTGGACTGCGTGTTGCATGGTGTCCCAGTCGGAACTGGAACCCATGACGACGCCGATTTGAATGTTCATGGTGATTGGCGGGCAGGGGTGAATGGCCCTTGGTGCGGTGATGCGGGCGCGGGGCCTGCGGCCTGCAGCCCGATTTTAGTCAGTCCCCCTGTTTGTCCCACCCTATCCCTGGTGAAACCACAATGATCAACGTTACCGCCGCCAATTTCGAAGCCGAAGTCATCGAAGCCTCCATGGACACGCCGGTGCTGGTCGACTTCTGGGCCCCCTGGTGCGGCCCGTGCAAGGTGATCGGCCCGCTGCTGGAAAAACTCGAGAAGGACTACAAGGGCCGCTTCAAGCTGGTCAAGATCGATTCCGACCAGGAACAGGAACTCAGCCAGGCGTTCGGCATCCGCAGCATCCCGACCTGCGTGCTGATGTCCGGCGGCAAGCCGGTGGACGGCTTCATGGGTGCCGTGCCCGAAGGCCAGCTCAAGAGTTTCCTGGACAAGCACCTGCCGCCGGCCGACGTGTTCGAGGCCGAGGTCACCGGCGAGACGGTATCCGACGCACCGGCCGACAACGACCCGCAGGCGCAACGCGAGGCCCTGCACCAGGCGGTGCTGCAAAAGCCCGAGGACGACGACGCGCGCTTCGCCTATGTCAAGTTCCTGCTGCAATCCGGCGAACTGGAAGACGCCCGGACCACGCTGGAGCCGGCCTTGCCCCGTATCGCGCTGGCACGGCGCATCGACTCGCTGCAACGCTGGATCGCGGCGATCGACCTGGCCGCCCGGCAGGGCGCGAGCGACGCCGCCATGGCCGGCCTGGACGCGAAGATCGCGGCCAACAAGCGCGACTTCGACGCCCGTTTCGCCAGGGCCCAGCTGCTGATGGCCGCGCAGCAATGGACCGCGGCCATGGACGAGCTGCTCGAGATCCTGATGCGCGACAAGAGCTGGAACGACGAGGAGGCGCGCAAGCAGTTCGTCGCCATCCTCGACATCATCGAGCCGCCGCCGGTCAAGGTGGCCGACGGCCAGGTGCCGCCGGTCGACCCGGTGGTGGCGACCTACCGCCGGCGCCTGAGCAGCGTCGTGCTGAGCTGATCCGCCGGCGCGCCCCGCGCGCGCGCCGGGTTCGCGTCGCCGGGGGGCCGGTTCAGGCCGGCTGCGTCAGGCGCTGCAGCGCCTCCCGGTACTTGGCGGCCGTGGCCGCGATCACGTCGGCCGGCACCTGCGGGGCCGGCGCACGCTTGTTCCAGGCCTGACCGTCGATGCGCACCTGCTCGAGCCAGTCGCGCACGAACTGCTTGTCGTAACTCGGCGGATTGCTGCCTTCGGCATAGGCCTCGAGCGGCCAGAACCGCGACGAATCGGGCGTCATCACCTCGTCCATCAGGACCATGCGACCCTGCGCGTCGAGACCGAACTCGAACTTGGTGTCGGCGATGATGATGCCCTTGGCCAGCGCGATCTGCGCACCGGCCTGGTAGAGCGCGATGCTGGTGTCGCGCATCTGCGCGGCCAGCTCCGGCCCGATCATCTCGACCGTGCGCTCGTAGGTGATGTTCTCGTCGTGATCGCCCACCGCCGCCTTGGCGGCCGGGGTGTAGATCGGCGCCGGCAACTTCGACGCATTGCGCAGGCCGGCCGGAAGAGCGACGCCGCAGACCTGCTGGTTGTGCTGGTATTCCTTCCAGCCGCTGCCCGCCAGATAACCTCGCACCACGGCCTCGACCGGCAGCGGACGCAACCGCTGCACCAGCATCGCGCGGCCCTGCACCTGGGCCCGCTCGGCCGCGGTGACCACCGATTCCGGCGCGTCGCCGGTCAGGTGGTTCGGGCAGATCGCACCGAGCTTGTCGAACCAGAACAGCGCCATCTGCGTCAGCAGTGCGCCCTTGCCGGGAATCGGCTGGTCGAGGATGACGTCGAACGCGCTCAGGCGATCGCTGGCGACCATCAGGATGCGGTCGTCGCCGACCGCGTAGTTGTCGCGCACCTTGCCGCGCGCGAGCAGCGGCAGGGACTGGATGGCGGAGGTGTGCAGGGCGGATGCGGCATCGGACATGTGCCGATTCTAGGGCCCGGACCCGCGCCGCCGACGGGCCGCGGGCCATCACGCACAGCCGGTGCCCCCGCCGTTCGGCGTGCCGAACCGGGGGCCGGCCCCGGCCTTACTGGACGACCTGCGCCAGTTCGCCGCGCGCGTATTGCCCGGCGACGAATTTCAGGCTGTTGCCCTTGATCTTGCTGCCCTGGCCCTCGCAGCCGAACTGCAGGTACCGCTGCTTGCAGACCTGCTTGGCCGCCTCGCGTGCCGGCTTGAGCCAGTCGCGCGGGTCGAACTTCTCCGGGTTCTCGGCCATGTACTTGCGCACCGCGCCGGTCATCGCCAGGCGCACGTCGGTGTCGATGTTGACCTTGCGCACGCCGAACTGGATCGCCTTCTGGATCTCCTCGACCGGCACGCCGTAGGTTTCCTTCATGTTGCCGCCGTACTGGCGGATGATCTCCAGCAGGTCCTGCGGCACCGACGACGAGCCGTGCATCACCAGGTGGGTGTTGGGCAGGCGGCGGTGGATCTCCTGGATGCGTTCGATCGCCAGGATGTCGCCGGTGGGCTTGCGGGTGAACTTGTAGGCGCCGTGGCTGGTGCCGATGGCAATGGCCAGCGCGTCGAGCTGGGTACGGCGCACGAAGTCGGCGGCCTGCTCCGGGTCGGTCAGCAGCTGGTCGCGCGTCATCGTGGAGTCGGTGCCGTGGCCGTCCTCCTTGTCACCGCGCATGGTCTCGAGCGAACCCAGGCAGCCCAGTTCGCCTTCGACCGTGACGCCGGTGGCATGGGCCATGTCGACGACCTTGCGCGTGACCTCGACGTTGTAGTCGTAGCTGGCGATGGTCTTGCCATCGGCCTCGAGCGAACCGTCCATCATGACCGAGCTGAAACCGAGGTCGATCGCGCCCCTGCACACGTCCGGGCTCTGGCCGTGGTCCTGGTGCATGACCAGCGGAATCTTCGGATAGGCTTCGACCGCCGCGGCGATCAGGTGCTTGATGAAGGCCTCGCCGGCGTACTTGCGGGCGCCGGCGCTGGCCTGCAGGATGACGGGCGCACCGACCTCTTCCGCGGCCGCCATCACGGCCTGCACCTGCTCCAGGTTGTTCACATTGAAAGCCGGAATGCCGTAGCCATTGGCGGCGGCATGGTCCAGCAACTCACGCATCGAAACGAGTGCCATGGTAGGAATCCCCCTGAGTTGACGAAGCCTGAAGGCGGGCCGAACGACCGGGCGCATACCCGTAACCGACCCGTAACCCGGCAAATTTTAGCTCGGGCACCCGAATGCCCCGTCCTTAATCGGCTGTTAAGCCTCCATGCGGACACTGCGCGCATGTTGCCCGTACACGTTCCCGAGCTTCCCACCACCACCCGCCAAGCGTTCGCCTGGCGCCAGACGCTGGCCACGACCGTGGTCTTGTTCGTGCTGATCGCGGCCTGGGACCTGTCCGGCCTGGACCTGGTCATGGCGCGCTGGTTTGGCTCGCCCGCCGGATTCGCCTTGCGCGACCACTGGTTCTGGTCCACGGTGCTGCACGAAGGCGCGCGCCGCGTCGCCTGGGCCCTGCAACTGGTGCTGCTGCTGGCCATCTGGTGGCCCTTCGGCGTGTTGCGCCGGCTCAGCCGTCGCGAACGGGCGGGCATGTTCGTCACCGCCATGCTGATCCTGCTGGTGATCTCCGGCTTCAAGACCATCGACACCACCAGCTGCCCCTGGGACCTGGCCGAGTTCGGCGGCCAGGCGTCCTACGTATCGCACTGGAGCTGGGGCGTGCGGGACGGCGGTGCCGGACATTGTTTCCCGGCTGGCCATGCCTCCGCGGCGTTCTGCTTCCTGCCGGGTTATTTCTGGCTCCGCCGGACCGCCCCCCGCCACGCGCGCCTCTGGCTGGCCGCGACACTGATCGCCGCCATGACCCTCGGCCTGGCGCAGCAGGTGCGCGGCGCCCATTACCTCAGCCATACCCTGTGGACCGGCTGGATCAGCTGGGCCGTCGCATCGCTGGTCCACCACGGCATGCCGCTGCGACGCCGCTTGCGCCATGCCCTGCGCCGCGCGAACCACGACTGACCCGGCAGGCACCATGTTCGAACTCGACTCCGCCATCTTCCTCTGGATCAATGCCTCGGCGAGCTCCGCGGCATGGGTGCTGACGCTGGCCCGCTTCGCCTCCGAAACATTGCCGCAGTGGCTGGTGGCCGCTTGTGCGGGCGCACTGCTGGCGGCCGGGCCCCGGGTGCGGATCGCCGTGGTCCGTGTACTGCTGGCGATGGTGCTGGCATGGCTGTGCGCCCGCGGCATCAAGGCCCTGTTGCCGATGCCGCGGCCCTTCATGCTCGGCCTGGGAACGGCCTGGCTGCCGCATGCCGGCTCGGCCGGGTTCCCCAGCAGCCATGCCAGCGTGGCGTTTGCGTTCGCCGTCGCGGTGGCGATGCAGACGCCGCGCCGCATCGGAGCCTGGGCCGCACTGGCGATGGCCACGCTGATCGCATGGAGCCGGATCAGCCTGGGCCTGCATTTCCCGTTCGATGTCGCCGCCGGCGCGGTACTGGGCACCGTCTGCGGATGGGCCGTGGTCCGGCTCGTGATGCCACGCGCAGACCCGTCGCTGCAGCCGACACCGGCCGCCCCGCACCCCTGAGTGCGAACCCTGGCGCGTTGCCGCTCAGGCCACGCGACAGATCTTGAGCATGTTGGTGCCGCCGGGCGCGCCCATCGGCTCGCCGCAGGTGATGGCGTAGACGTCGCCGCTTTGCACGATGTTGCGGGTCTTGAGGTGGGTCTCGGCCTCGACCAGCGCGGTGTCACGTTCGAGGTTGTTGTCCATCAGCAGCGGACGCACGTTGCGGTACAAGGCCATCTTGCGCTGCGTGGCCACGCGCGGGGTCAGCGCGTAGATCGGAATCTGGATCAGGTGGCGGCTCATCCACAACGCGGTCGAGCCGCTGTCGGTCAAGGCGACGATGGCCTTGGCGCCCATGTGGTAGGCCGTGAACAGGGCGCCCATCGCGATCGACTGGTCGATGCGACCGAAGGTCTTGCCCATGAAGTCGGCCTCGAAATTGACGATCTCGTGCGACTCGGCCGCATGGCAGATCTTGGCCATCTCGACCACCGTCTCCAGCGGATACTTGCCGGCGGCCGTCTCGGCCGACAACATCACCGCGTCCGTTCCGTCGAGCACGGCATTCGCCACGTCGCTGACCTCGGCGCGCGTGGGCACCGGGTTGGTGATCATCGACTCCATCATCTGGGTCGCGGTGATGACCACCTTGTCGTGTTCGCGCGCCAGCTTGATCATGCGTTTCTGCAGCGCCGGCACCGCCGCATTGCCGACCTCGACCGCCAGGTCGCCGCGGGCGACCATGATGCCGTCGCTGGCCAGCAGGATCTCCAGCAGCTTCGGAATCGCCTCGGCGCGCTCGATCTTGGCGATCAGGCCCGGCCGGTGATTCATGTCCGCCGCGGCCACGCTGCACAACTGGCGGGCCATCTCCATGTCGGTCGCGTTCTTGGGGAAACTCACCGCCACGTAGTCGGCCTTCAGGCCCATCGCGGTGCGGATGTCGTCCATGTCCTTGGCCGTGAGCGCCGGCGCCGTCAGGCCGCCGCCGAGCTTGTTGATGCCCTTGTTGTTGGACAGCTCCCCGCCGATCTTGACCGTGGTGTGCACCGCATCGCCCCGGATCGCGTCGACCGTGAGCACGATCAGGCCGTCGTTGAGCAACAAGGTGTCGCCGGCCCGGACCTCGCGCGGCAGCGACTTGTAGTCCAGGCCGACCGCATCCACGTCACCGGGTTCGGTGCGCGAGGCGTCCAGCACGAAGGTGGCGCCGGCCTTGAGCAGGACCTTGCCCTCGGCGAACTTGCCGACCCGGATCTTGGGACCCTGCAGGTCGGCCATGATGGCCACCTCGCGACCGGCGCGGGTCGCGGCCTCGCGCACCAGCTGCGCCCGGTTGACATGGTCCTGCGCCGTGCCGTGGCTGAAGTTGAGCCGCACCACGTTGACGCCGGCGCGGATCATCTGCTCGAGCATGTCGGGGTCACTGGATGCCGGCCCGAGGGTGGCGACGATCTTGGTGGCGCGGCGAATGGCCATGGTGCGGTCTCCGTATGTTTCGCGCGATTCTCCCATCGAAACGGTTACCACCCGGTTACCGGTCGCGCGCGACGCCCGGACGCGCACGCCGCCGGCGCTCAGGCCTTGGCGCGGCGCGCCAGGATCTCGAACGCCGGCAGGGTCTTGCCTTCGAGCACCTCGAGGAAGGCGCCGCCGCCGGTGGAGATGTAGTCGATCTTCTTCTCGATGCCGTATTTGGCGATCGCCGCCAGCGTGTCGCCGCCACCGGCCAGCGAATAGGCGTCGCTCTCGGCGATCGCCTTGGCAATCCGTTTGGTGCCGGCCTCGAAGGCGGGAAACTCGAACACCCCGACCGGGCCGTTCCACACGATGGTGCCGGCCGACTCCAGCTGCTCGGCCAGTTGCTGGGCGGTCTGCGGGCCGATGTCCAGGATCATGTCGTCGCCCTGCACGTCGGCGGCGGCCTTGACCGTGGCCTTGGCGTCGGACTTGAACTCCTTGGCCGTGACCACGTCGGTCGGGATCGGCACGGCCGCACCCCGCGCGGTCATCGACAGGATGACGGCCTTGGCCTCGTCCAGCAGGTCCGGCTCGGCCAGGCTCTTGCCGATCTGCAGGCCGGCCGCGAGCATGAAGGTATTGGCGATGCCGCCGCCGACGATGAGCTGGTCGACGTTGTCGGCCAGGGCCTTGAGGATGGTCAGCTTGGTCGACACCTTGGAGCCGGCCACGATGGCCACCAGCGGACGTTTCGGGTTCTTCAGCGCCTTGCCGATGGCGTCGATCTCGGCCGCCAGCAGCGGGCCGGCGCAGGCCACCGGCGCGAACTGCGCAATGCCGTAGGTGCTGGCCTCGGCGCGGTGCGCGGTGCCGAAGGCATCGTGCACGAAGATGTCGCACAGCTCGGCCATCTTGCGCGCCAGCGACTCGTTGTTCTTCTTCTCGCCGACATTGATGCGGCAGTTCTCGAGCATCACCAGTTGCCCCGGCTC
The DNA here is from genome assembly GCA_024236015.1 of Rhodoferax sp. Taxonomy (GTDB): domain Bacteria; phylum Pseudomonadota; class Gammaproteobacteria; order Burkholderiales; family Burkholderiaceae_C; genus CAISIP01. The sequence goes on along the minus strand of JACKLK010000010.1, from coordinate 94,205 downwards.
GAGCGCGCGCCCGTCGAGCTTGAAGCCGTCGACCCAGTCGGACACCAGTGGTACTTCACGTTTGAGCAGTTCACCGAGGCGCTGCGCGACCGGCGCCAGCGAATCGGACGGCGAAAAGCAGCCTTCGCTGGGGCGGCCCAGGTGCGAGGTGACCATCACCGCCGCGCCGGCCTCGAGCGCCATCGTGATGCAGGCCACCGAGGCGCGGATGCGCGTGTCTTCGGTGATCTTGCCGCTGTCGTCCATCGGCACGTTGAGGTCGGCACGGATGAAGACCCGCTTGCCGGCGACTTCGCCCCTGGCACACAGATCGGAGAAACGGATGAATTCCATGGAACGCTCTTCCCAACAGTCGAGATGGACAAATTGTAGGTTCCGTTCTACGACGGCCCCCTGCGGCTCAGCGACAGGGCGCGAACCAGTCCAGTTCCCTGCGATACAACGCCGTCTGCACGTCGAGCAGACCGAGCATGGCATGGAACAGGTTGTCGTGCGACAGCGGCGCCGCCGCGTTCTCGCGCAGGCATTCCCGGCGCAGGCCCAGGCGCCGCGCCATCGGCTCCGAGACCCAGCTGAGCATGGGTACATGGGTCTGGGTGTCGGGCGCCAGCGCGTACGGCAACCCGTGCAGGTACAGGTTGTTCTCGCCCAGCGATTCGCCGTGATCGGACACGTACACCATGGCGGTGTCACGCCCGCCTTGCGTGGCCTGGCCCTGCAGCCAGCGCGCCAGGCCGGCCAGCACATGGTCGGTATAGACCAGGGTGTTGTCGTACGCGTTCACGACGTCCGTGCGCGGGCATTCCTGCAGCACGTTGCTGGCGCACTCGGGCATGAAGGTCTTGAATGCCGGCGGCACGCGCTTGTAATAGGCCGGCCCGTGGCTGCCCATCTGGTGCAGCACCAGCACCACGCCACGGGCGCGGCGCGCCGGATCGAGGGCGGCGATGCGCGCGTCGAGGCCGGCCAGCAGGATCTCGTCGAAACACTCGCCCTCGGTGCACAGGCCCGGTGTCTTCAGTCCGAAGGTGTCGACCTTCCCGACCCGATCGCACAAGCCCTTGCAGCCGGACTGGTTGTCGATCCACACCACCGCCAGCCCGGCGCGCTGCAATACGTCGAGCAGGTTCTCGTACGGCTGGCGCGTGGACTCGAATGCCTCCTTGCCCAGGTGCGAGAACATGCACGGCAACGAAGCCTGGGTGTTGGTGCCGCAGGAGCGCACCGCGCTGTAGTAGGCCAGCGCCGGCCCCTGGGCGGCGATGGCCTCGAGTTCCGGATTGGTCTTGCGCGCGTAACCGCCGAGCGAAAAATTCGCGGCGCGCGCGGTCTCGCCCACCACCAGCACGACCAGCGGCGCGCGTTGCCCGGGCGCATGGGTCGGCCCCAGGCGCGCGTCCAGCCCGATGGCCTCCAGCGGACGGCTGGCCTTGGAGCCGTGGTCGAATGCCAGCTTGCCGCTGGCATAGACGGTATTGAGCGGGTTGACGAGGTAACGCACCTGCTTGTGGTTGCGCATCAGCGATGCCAGGTCCTGGAATGCCAGCAGCGTCACGCCCAGCAGCACCAGCAGCGCCAGGGCCGCGCCCACCAGGTTGCGCACGGCCTGAGGGCCGAAGCGGCGCATCGCCAGTGGCCGGCGCAGCAACCACCAGCCCGGCAACAGGGCGATGAAGACGATGTTCAACAGCAAGGGCCATGACAACAGGTCGCGTGCCTCGCGCACGTCGGTGTTGGCCACGTTGGCCATCATCGTCGCGTCAATCACGACGCCGTATTGCAGCATGAAGTAGCTGCTGGCCGCCGCCGTGACCAGCAGCAGTGCCACCACCGGCTTGAGAATCCCCTTCCAAGCCAGCAGGCTGAGCAGCATCGTCAACGCCGCGGCGATCCAGACCGCCATGCCGGCCGCGAACACGGTTCCGCGCCATCCCGCGAGTTCGGGCAGCGGCCAGATCGTGCGCCACAGCGGCAGGTTGCCGGCCAGTGCCAGCCAGGCGCTGACCAGCAGGATCAGGGTACGCGGCCGCCAGGCACGCTGCGCAGCATGCCCGTCAGGCATGTGCAGTCTCGGAAACGTCATCGGACTTCCATTCCATCGCAAAACAGTGGGTGGTCGGCGCCGGGCCGGCATCGCGCACCAGCCGCGCGCCATGCAGCGCGGCGATACGTTCCACCAGGCGCAGGCCCAGGCCCAGGTGGTCGCGTTCGGCGTCGACCGGCGCCTGCGCGGCGGTGGCGGCACCCGCGCCGCTATCGCACACCGCCAGCCGAGCCTGGCCGCCGCCGGTGCGGCAGACCTGCACCACGACCTGGGTGCCGGACGGGGTATGGCCGATCGCGTTGTCGATCAGGTTGCGCAAGGCCAGTTCGAGCAACAAGGCATTGCCCGGCACGTGCACCGGCGCTTCGCCGCAACGCAGCTCCAGGGCATGATCGCTGTCGACGCTGGCCTGGGCGAAGCCGGCCATCACGTCGGCGGCCAGCGTGTCGAGGCAGACGTCCTGCAGCGCCGCCTGGTCGGGACGCTGCGCCCGCGCCAGGTCCAGCAGCTGGGCCAGGATCTGCCCCGCGCGCAAGGCCTCCTGCTGGAGCCGCTCCAGCGCCCGGGCGCGGCTCGCCGCATCGGGATGCTGGGCCGCCACGTCGGCCTGCAGCGCGATGGCCGCCAGCGGCGTGCGCAACTCGTGCGCCACGTCCGAGGCAAAGGCGCGCTCGGCCTCGGCCCGCGACTGCAGCCGGGCGACCAGGCCGTTGATCGCCGCCACCGTGCTGGCGAATTCCGCATACCCGTGGGAAGCGTCCAGCCGCTCGGAGCCGTGCAGCTTCAACGCGGCAACCCGGTTCGACAAGGCGTTCAAGGGGCGCAGGCCGCGCCGGATGGCCCACCACAACAACAGCGCCACCAGCGGCAACACGACCAGCGAGGGACGCGCGATCGTGAACGTCACCTCGCGCACGATGCGCGTCGGCTGGTCGAGATCGATCATCGTCGTCACCTTGCGGGATCCGTCCGCACGTTCGGCAGAAAAACTGCGCCAGCGTCGGGGCGCCTGGTCCGGCTCCTGGCGCACGACGGTGGTGGCGTATCCCCGCGGGAAGTCCACCCCGCCGCGCTGGGCCGGCGGCCGGGTATCGGAGACCAGCACGCCGTTTTCCCAGACCAGCACCGCCACGCTGCTGGCCAGCTTCAGGTGCCGTCCGGACGCAATCGCGTCGTCGTCCGCATCGGCCGGGGTGGGCGCACCGGCGGCACCGGCGCCAATGGCCGGCAGCTGCAGCAACACATGGGCCGCCGACGCCAGGTGGCCGTCGGTGATCTCGCCCGCCTCGTGCATGCCGGCGAAATACGATGCCAGCATCAAGGCCAGCCAGGCCGCCGCCAGTGCGGCCAGGGTCCAGCGCCACAGATGGCGCGCCAGGCTGGGCTGCGTCACGCCGACGGGTCCCGCGGCACGAAATATCCGACGCCGCGCATGGTGAGAATCAGATCCGCGCCGAGCTTGCGTCGCAGGTGATGCACATGCACTTCGATTGCATTGCTCTCGAGCGCTTCGCCAAACCCGTACAGCGCCGCCTCCAGCCGTGTCTTGGACAGGACCTGCGGGCTGGCCTCGACCAGGGTCTGCAACAGGGCGAACTCCTTGGCGCCCAGCGCCACCGGCAGCCCGGCCTGCGTCACCGTGCGTGCCGCCGGGTCGATCTCGAGATCGCGGCATTGCAGCACGGCGCGGGCACGGCCGGCGCTGCGGCGCGTCATGGCCCGGATGCGGGCCAGCAGCTCCTGTGGATCGAAGGGCTTGACCAGATAGTCGTCGGCACCGCCGTCGAGTCCGGCCACGCGCTGGTCGACGCCGTCGCGGGCGGTCATGATCAGTACCGGCATGTCGGAACGCGGCAGTCCCGCGCCTGCAGTGCTGTGCGCACTGGCGCGCACCCGGGCCAGCAACTGCACGCCGTCACCGTCGGGCAGTCCGAGGTCGAGCAACATCGCGTCGAATGGTTCGACGCGCAATGCCGACCAGGCCTGCGCCAGCGTGGTGCAGATGTCCACTGCATGGCCGGCCAGCTTGAGCGATACCTGCAAGGCATCGGCGATCGCCGTATCGTCTTCCACCACCAGGATGCGCATGGCCCCGAGCATATGCGAGCCAGCCTGCCCTGGCGGTGGAGTCCGTGCCCGGCCGCAGGGCATAAGGCGGGCTTAAGCCGCGCCCGTGCATGCTGGCGTCGGCCACCGTGCGCAGGCCCGTCGGCAAGTTACCAGCCCAGGCCCAGGTGCAAGGGCAGGTAGACCAGCATGCCGGCGACGATGGTGAACAACACGTCCTTGCGCCAGAAATACGCGGCCGCCCCCACCACGGCGGCATACAGCCGCGCGTCGCGCCAGGTGTCCACCAGGGCGTCCTGCGCCATCACGACCTCGGGCACGACGACCGCGGCGAGCGCGGCGATCGGGGCATATTGCAGGCCGCGTTGCGCCCAGTGCGGCAGCGTCCAGGTGCGATTGGAGAACAGGAAGAAGCAGCGCGTCAGCACCGTCACCACCGCCAGGCCGACGACGATCAGAACGGTGTGCCAGTCGATCGCGGTCACTCAACAACCCTCCGCGCTGCGCGCTGCGGGATTCGCGCTTGGGAACGGCCCGGCGCGCTCACTGGACGACCCCTCCCAACATCGGGCTCTGCAGAACCTGCTCAAAACGGCGGGGGGTTGACACAGGGTGTCTCATGTCCGCACCTCCCGGGCGTGCGGCGGCTGCAGCTTCTCCATGGTCAGGCACAGCAGCACGGCCGCGCCGATGGCGGCGATGATGTTGAGCTTCAGGGGCAATGCGAAGGCGGCCACACCGACCGCACCGGCCACCGCGGCGGAGAGGATGCGCAGGCGCGTCGTGGCCAGCGAGCACAGGATGCCGATCAGGCACAGGATGCCGGCAAAACCCAGGCCCCAGGCCTGCGGGATGAAATTGGCCAGCGCCACGCCGACCAGGCTCGCGATGATCCAGGCGCCCCAGTTCATCAGATTGCTGCCGGCCAGGTAGGCCTGTTCGGCCAGCTTGCCATCGGCATCCGTGGCCGGATGGGGATAACGCCGCACGAACATCACATAACTCAGGTCGGCCGTGAAATAGCCGGACACCACGCGCTGCCACGTCGGCAGGTGCGACATGTAGTGGTGCAGGTGCAGGCTGAACACGACGAAACGCAGGTTCACGCAAAAGGCGGTGGCCCAGATGACCCACAACGGCGCGCCGGCCAGGATCAGCGGGATCGCCGCCAGCTGGGAGCTGCCGGCGAAGACGATCAGCGCCATCAGCACCGACTCGACCAGGCCGATGCCGGACTTGACCATGGCCACGCCGGTCATCAGGCCCCACGCGGCGATGCCCGGGGCGGTACGAATGAAGTCCCGCAGGCCGATCCGGAATTCCGGGTGGCGGTAGTGCTCGCGCAACAGGAACATCAGTGGCCGCCGTCCTGGCCCAGCCGCACGCCGGGCTCCACCGGCTGGCCACGCAGGAAGTCGGCCACCGCCAGCCGCTTGCCGCCGGCCCGTTGCAAGGCTGTCAGCCGCAGCGCACCGGATCCGCAGGCCACCACGATGCCGGCATCGTCCGCCACCAGCACGGTGCCCGGCGCTGCGTGCGGCGGCACCGGCCCAGGGTGTGGCGACGCACGCCACACCTTGATCACGTCCGGACCCAGCGTGGTCCAGGCGCCCGGGTTGGGATCGAAGGCGCGGATGCTGCGCTCGATCCGGTCGGCGCCGGCGTTCCAGTCGATCCGGGCCTGCGCCTTGCTGACCTTCTCGGCGTAACAGACGCCATCGGTCGGCTGCGCCGTCGCCACCAGCGTGCCCGCGCCGGCCTGCGCCAATGCGCGCACGATCAGGTCGCCGCCCAGCGCCGCCAGCCGGTCGTGCAGCGTGCCGGCGGTGTCCGCCTGCGCGCCGTGATGCACGATCGCGATCGCTTCGCGCAGCAGCACGGCACCGGTATCGAGGCCAGCGTCCATCTGCATGATGCAGACCCCGGTCTGCGCATCACCGGCCTCGATGGCGCGGTGGATCGGCGCGGCGCCGCGCCAGCGCGGCAACAAGGAGGCATGGATGTTCAGGCAACCCAGCGCGGCGCCGCCGTGCGGGCCCGGTTGCGCCATCAGGTCGAGCACCCACTGCGGCAGGATCAGGCCATAGGCGGCAACCACCATGGCGTCGGCCCGCGCATCGGCCATCGCCTGGCGCGCCGCCGCGGCATCGTCGGGAAATCGACCGTCCAGGCGCAGACTGCGGGGCTGGCACACGGGCACACCCAGCTCGCCGGCCAGGGACTTGACCGCCGAGGCCTGCAGGCGCATGCCGCGGCCGGCGGGACGGTCCGGCTGGGTCAACACGAGCGCGATCGCGTGCCCGGCCTCGTGGAGCCGGCGCAAGGCGACCGCGGCAAACTCCGGCGTGCCGGCGAAGATCAGTCTCAAGAGCGCTCCGCGCGCTGCAGCTTGCGCATCTTGGTCTTGATGCGGTCGCGCTTGAGCGGGGACAGGTACTCGACGAACACCTTGCCCAGCAGATGATCCATCTCGTGCTGGACACACACGGCCAGCATGCCCTGCGCCTCGATGGTGCGCGCCGTGCCCTCGCCATCGAGCGCGCTCACGCGCACGGCATCGAAACGCTCGACCCCGTCGTAGATGCCGGGCACCGACAGGCAGCCTTCCTCGTTGACATGTTTTTCGGCGCTGGTCCAGACGATCTCGGGATTGATCAGCACCAGCGGCTGGTCGCGCTGCTCGGACGTATCGATCACAATCAGCCGTTCATGCACGTCGACCTGGGTCGCCGCCAGGCCGATGCCCTTGGCGTCGTACATGGTCTCGAACATGTCCGCGATCAGCGTCCTGATGCGTGCATCGACGGTCTGCACCGGCTTGGCGACCTTGTGCAGGCGGGGATCGGGATAACAAAGAATGGGTAACAAAGACATGGATTCTCTTCAAAGATGTCGCTATTTTCGCTAATTTAGCGTACGAGTTCGCGCAGCCACGACAGAAAACGTTGCCCAATCAAGGACTTGAGCGCAAAATCGTGCGTGATTTATCAAGATGCTCCCGACCCGGCTCCTTTGCCGTGGCACTGGCCGGGAAGCCTGACGGGGCCACCATGATGCAGCAAGCAATGACCACGAAATTGTCGATCAATTCCAAACGCACCCTCACCCTGCTGGGCATGGCCCTGGCCACGTGGCTTGCGCAACCGGCCTGGGCCCAAAACTACCCGATCACGTCGGGCCAGCGCGCGACCGCGAACCAGGTCGCGCAAGCCGGCGTGCCGCTCAGCGAGATTGCGGCCAATGCGCCCGACAGCTACCTGGTCAAGACGGGCGATACCTTGTGGGCCATCTCCGGCCTGTTCCTCAAGAGTCCGTGGCGCTGGCCGGAGTTGTGGGGCATGAACATGTCCGACATCCGCAATCCGCACCTCATTTATCCCGGGCAACGCCTGGTGCTCGAGCGCAAGGACGGTCGCGCCATGTTGCGCATGGCGGGCAGCGGCGGCGACGGCGTCGACGCCATTCCCACCGAGACGATCCGGGTGTCGCCGCGGACCCGCTACGAGGTGCTCGACAGCACCGCGTTGCCGGCGATCAAGGCCAGCCTGATCGAACCTTTCCTGGCCGAGCCCATCGTCGTCGACGCGGACGGCCTGTCCAATGCGCCGCGCATCGTCGCGGCCCAGGAGGGCCGCGTGTTGTTGACCCGCGGCGACCGCGCCTATGCGCGCGGCCAGAACGGCAACCCGATGCTCGACGCGCCGGGCAAGCAACAGGAATTCCGGGTGTTCCGCAATGCCACCGCACTCAAGGATCCGTCCACCGGCGAAATCCTGGGCTACGAGGCGCAATACGTCGGCAAGGCCTTGCTGGCGCGCAGCGAAACCACCAGCGAGGTCACCCGCGCCAATGGCGACACCGGTACCGAGATCACGCCGGCGACCATCGACATCGTGTCGGCCAAGGAAGAAATGCTGATCGGCGACCGGCTGCTGCCCGAGCCGCCCCGCGAGTTGCTCAGCTACGCCCCGCGCGCACCGGCGGCCGGCGTGTTGGGCCGGGTGGTCTCCGTCTATGGCAGCGCGGTCGTCAATGCGGCGCAGAACCAGGTCGTCGCGATCAGCCTGGGCAAACGCGACGGCATCGAGCCCGGCCATGTCATGGCCATCCTCAAGGACGGCGCGCGGGTCGTCGACAAGACCGACTCCACCCGCCCCATGCTCAAGCTGCCGGACGAACGCAATGGCCTGCTGATGGTGTTCCGGACCTTCGACCGGGTCTCGTATGCGCTGGTGCTGGACATCCGGTCGGCGGTCAACATCGGCGATCGGCTGATCAGCCCGCTCTGACCTGCCGGCGAACCAGCCGGACACGGCACCGAACCCGGGCCTGAGCGCCACCACCGCCCGCCGGCACACCCCGAGCCTGCGCATGGATCGTGACGAACTCGGGCACTGGCTGCGCCTGATGCTCACGCCCGGCGTCGGCAGCGAGACGGCCCGCCTGCTGCTGGCGCGCTTCGGACTGCCGGCGCACATCTTCGCGCAACCTGCCGCCGCCTGGCGCGAGGTCGTCGGTCCGCACCTGGCCCATGCGCTGGCGCAACCGCCGGCCGACCTCGACGCGCAATGGCAGGCCACCTGGGACTGGCTGCACCCGGCGGACGACGACGCCACACCGGACATGGCCAGGGCCGTGATCACGCTGGCCGACCCGCGTTACCCGGCGGCGCTGCTCGCCATCGAAGACCCTCCGCCCATGCTGTACGTGCACGGCGCTGCCCGTTGGCTCTCTCCTCCGCCGGCACCGGCCGCGCACGGCGGATCCCCTGGCCCGCAGGCCACGGGCCCCGCGCTGGGGCTGGGACGCTGCCTGGCCATCGTCGGCAGCCGCAACCCGACCCACCAGGGCACGGAGAACGCCCGCCGGTTCGCACAGGCGCTGGCGCAGGCGGGCCTGACCGTGGTGTCGGGCCTGGCGCTGGGCATCGACGGCGCGGCCCACGCCGGTGCACTCGATGCGCGCGATGGTGACGACACCGGTGACGGCCCGGCCACCGTGGCGGTGGTCGGAACCGGCCTGGACCGTGTCTATCCGAAACGCCATCTGGCGCTGGCGCGGCGCATCGCGCGCCATGGCCTGCTGATCAGCGAATACCCCATCGGCACGCCGCCGATCGCGGCGAATTTTCCGCGCCGCAACCGGCTCATCTCCGGCCTGTCGCAAGGCACGCTGGTGGTCGAGGCCGCATTGCAGTCCGGCTCGCTGATCACGGCGCGCCTGGCGGCGGAACAGGGCAAGGAGGTTTTTGCGATCCCCGGATCCATCCATTCCCCGCAGTCACGCGGCTGCCATGCGCTGATCCGCCAGGGCGCCAAGCTGGTGGAGTCGGCGCAGGACGTGCTCGAGGAACTGCCCTGGCACGGCGCGCCGCGCCCGGCCGGCGCCGCACCCGCGACCGGACCGCAAGCGGCGTCACCGCCGGGCACCGACCCCGCGCTGTTGCAGGCGCTGGGCCACGAACCGGCCAGCCTGGACGCGCTGCAGGCCCGCACGGGCATCGACACGCCCCGGCTGCAGGCGCAACTGATGGCGCTCGAACTCGCCGGCCAGGTGGGCCGCCTGCCGGGCGGCCTGTTCCAGCGGATCGCCGGCACCTGAACACGGCCAACGCGATCGCGGGCACATGCCGCGGGGGTGGCGCGGGATGTGCGCTATATTGGGCACATGTTTGAAGTGCTGGTTTTCGTCTACGAGCATTACTGGCGCGGTGATGCATGCCCCCAATGGAACCAGCTCGAGCGCAAGCTCCACGCGGTCGGTTTCGAGTCGCAGGAGATCAAGGACGCGCTGCACTGGCTCACCGGACTGCGCCAGGCCACACGCAACACCGAGCGACCGCCATCGGAGATCGAAGCCGACCACACGAGCGCCCTGGCCTTGCCGTGGGCCGGTGCGATCCAGACCCCGGCCAGCATGCGGGTGTTCTCGACGTCGGAGCAGAACCGCCTCGGCGCCCAGTGCCTGGGATTCATCCGCTTCCTCGAAGACGCGGCGCAATTTCCGGCCCACATGCGCGAGATCGTCGTCGACCGGGCCATGGCCTGCGGCTCCGACGAACTGAGCCTGGAAGACCTCAAGATCATCGTGCTGATGGTCTACTGGAGTTTCGGCGAGGAACCTGACGCACTGGTGCTCGACGAACTGTGCGACGACACCCGCGAACGGATCGCCCACTGAATCGATCGGATCACGCCGGCGCACCGGCGCCGGGCCATCAGCCGAGCAGGCGTTCCGGATTCGCCTCGAGCTTGGCCAGCGCATCGCGCGTGGCGCGCACCGTCAAGGCTTCTTCTTCCTGCGGCAACAACAGGCCGGCCTGTAGATAGGCGGCCAGGCGACCGGCCTGGATCAGGTAGCTGTGGCCGTCCGCCGACGCGAAGAGGTTCAGCTGCTTGCGTTCGCTGCGCCAGGCGAACTGCACCTTGACGACCCGGTTGTTGTGGTCGAGCGTGAACCATGAACCCAGTTCGAGCTCGTTGGCCCAGGCCAGCATCGCATTGCTGGGCTTGGAGCCGCCATTGGCCACCACGTCGATGGTCGCCGGGTCGATGCCCAGCATCAGTTCGATGCTCTCCGCGTCGAGCGGCAGATCGCCCATGCCGTCTTCACTGACGAAGTCTTCCAGGTTGGCCAGCCGTTTTGCCAGCGCCTCGATCTGCGCCGCGGGAATGGCGTCGGTCTTGGACAGGAAGGCGTCGGCCAGCGTGTCGCTGACCGTCTTGATGTGCAGATCCTGCTGGCTCGGCGCCATGCCCAGCAGGGTCATGCCGGCGCGCAGCCGTTGCAGCAGCTTGGGCAGGTTCTGGATCACGCGCGCCCGGTCGGCCCGGTCGGGCTTGGCGCTGGCGGCCCATACCAGGTCCGACGAGGAGCGCTTGAGCTCGAGCGTTTCCGCGTGTTGCGGCCCCTTGCGCACGGCGGCGACCGCCAGCACCTCGGCCCATACCTTGAACAGGAAGGTCCGGATCTCCTCGCGCACCGGGATGTCCTTGAGCATGTTGCGCATCTCGATCGTGTACTGGATCGTCAGCGTCTCCTTCTGCTCGACCTGCTGCGCTACGCTGGCGACCTTTTGCGTCGCCCCGCTGCCGGCCAGGAACTTCTGCAGGAACTTCTGGAACTCGGCATACACCAGTTCGTAGACCCGCTTGCCGGTCTCGGGGTATTGCTCGATCACCTGCACGATGCGCTTGATCTCTTTCTCGAGCGGGCCGCCCTGGATGCCGCTGGCGTCGAAACCCATCACGCACGAGCCCATGCGGTCGATCAACTGGCGCGCCGGATGGTTGGCGGAACCGAAGAAATCGGGCTCGGCCAGCGCCACCCGCAACACCGGCATCTGCAGCCGCGCGAACCAGACCCGGATCGCCGACGGGATGCGGTCCTCCTGCAGGATGGCCTGGAACATCAGCGCGACGATCTCGATCGTCGCCTTCTCGCCCTTGGTCTCGGCCTTGTTCTTGAGGTCGGCGGTCTGCTGGCGCAGCCGGCCGGCGACCTGCGCCACGCCCGCCGGACTGTAGTCCTCCATCACCGTGGCGGAGTCGCCGAAGGCCACCGCGGCGCCTTCGCCGCGCGCGCGTGGCACCAGGGCCGCCGCCAAGGCCGGCGACGCCGGACCGTAGGAGGTGCCCTCGAACTCCGGACCGATCCGGCCGACGAGCATGCGCTTGAGCTGACCCAGCACGCCCTGCGCCCGGCTGCGCGCCCGCGCCAGCGGCGTGGTCGACGTCATCATCCGGGTCTCGTCATGGGTCATGCCGCTGACCGGGCGCGCGCCGCTGGCCGGGATGAAGCCGCCGTGTTGCGGGTCGCTCGTGGCGAAACCCTGCTCGTGCGCGCCGGCGCCGGACTCGCCACGGTAGCTGTTTCCGAAACCGCCACTGGCCGCGGGCTCGCGCGGGTAGCCCCCGCCCGAAGGCGCATACCCTGAGCCATGCATGGGGTCGGCGCCATGGCCCGAGCCACTGGCCGGATATCCGCTGTGCGGATCCCCCATGTCGGATGCCAGACGCGTACTCGGGAAGGCCTTGGGCGCAGACGACGAGGGCACGGCCCGCTTGACCCGGTCCTTGAGATCGATGGTCGGCATCACGCCCTTGTCGATCAGCGATTGATTGCCCTTGCGGTAGGCATTCTTGAGGCGTTCGGACAGCAGCGTCTGCACGGCGTCGTTGACCATGGGCCAGCTTCCCGCCGGCATGCCGCTGGCGGCCCACTCCTCGACCAGGATCAGCACCAGCACGTCCGGCCGCAGGATGTCCTGGCGGTCGAGGTCGTCGGAGTCCTCGAGGTAACGGATGCGCAGGCGCAGGTCGTCGAGCTCGGAGCTGACCTTGTCCATGACCCGCAGCACCAGGCGCGACGCCAGGATCTTGTTCTCGACGACGTCGTTGCCCACCAGCGACAAGCCGCCGAAATCGGGCGAGTCGTCCTTGGGGGCGACCGCCGGAGGCACCAGGGCCTCCTTCCATGCACGCGCCGTGGCCTCGTGCCACTTGTCCTTGTTGCGCTGGTAGAAGGTCCAGGCGTCGCGGCGCGCCTGCATCTCGCGCGATGGCGCCGCCTCGTCCATCAAGGCCCGCAGGCTTTCGTGCACGGCAGGCACGATGTCCGCCATGGCCTGCACCGCGTCGGCAACGAACTGCTGCCGGATTTCACCCGCCAGGCGTCGACGTTGACTGGAGAAGGACGCGGTGACCATGGAGTCAGTTTCCGGTCACACGATGGCCCCGGCGTTCGGGTCGTTGGGATCGAGCCCTTTCTGCACGCCTGGCTTGACCATGTCTTCGCGCCGGATGCCCAGCCACATCGCCACGGCAGCACCGACAAACACCGACGAGTAGATGCCGAAGCAGATCCCGATGGTCAGCGCCAGCGCAAAGTAGAACAGCGTTGGACCACCGAATAGGAGCATTGACAGGACCATGATCTGGGTAGAGCCGTGGGTAATGATAGTACGACTGATCGTGGACGTGATCGCGTTGTTGATGATCTCGATCGTGTCCATCTTGCGGTATCGGCGGAAATTTTCGCGGATCCGGTCGAATATCACGACCGACTCATTGACAGAATACCCCAGTACCGCCAGCACCGCGGCCAGCACCGCGAGCGAGAACTCCCACTGGAAGAAGGCGAAGAAGCCCAGGATGATGATCACATCGTGCAGGTTGGCCACGATGGCGGCCACGGCGAACTTCCATTCGAAACGCACCGCCAAGTAGATCATGATACCGACGACCACCATGGCCAGGGCCTTGAGACCGTCGGTCACCAGTTCCTCGCCGACCTGCGGGCCGACGAATTCCTGACGACGCAGGGTCGCCCCCGGGTCGGCGGCCTTGAGCGCGGCGAATGCCACTTCGCTCTGTTGCGCGGAGCTGACGCCTTTTTGCGCCGGCAGCCGGATGATGACGTCCTGCGCCGTCCCGAAATTCTGCACCTGGATGTCGCTGTAGCCGAGACCGGCAATGACCGAGCGCACCTTGGGCACGTCGGCCGGCTGCGAATAACCGACCTCCATCACGGTGCCGCCGGTGAACTCCACCGACAGGTGCAGGCCGCGGCTGAACAGGAAGAACACCGCCAGCACGAAGGTGACGACCGACACCACGTTGAGCGCCAGCGCATACCGCATGAACGGGATGTCACGGCGAAACTTGAAGAATTCCATGGCTCAGCTCCCTTGCCCGGAACGGGCAACGTTCGATGCGCCATCCGGGCGCCATACGGTCCCGATCGACACGGTCTTGAGTTTTTTCACCCGCCCGTACCAGAAGTTGACCAGGCCGCGCGAGAAGAACACGGCCGAGAACATGCTGGTCAGGATGCCGATGCAATGCACGACGGCGAAACCGCGCACCGGCCCGGAGCCGAAGATCAGCAAGGCCACGCCGGCGATCAGCGTCGTGACGTTGGAGTCGAAGATCGTGCCCCACGCGCGTTCGTAGCCGGCGTTGATGGCGGCCTGGGGCGACGCCCCGCCGCGCAACTCCTCGCGCACGCGTTCGTTGATCAGCACGTTGGAGTCGATCGCCATGCCCAGCGCCAGCGCCATGGCAGCCATGCCGGGCAGCGTCAGCGTGGCCTGCAGCATCGACAGCACCGCCACCAGCAGCAGCAGGTTGACCCCCAGCGCGATGCTCGAGAAGATGCCGAACATCATGTAGTAGATGCACATGAAGGCCGCGATCACCAGGAAACCCCAGGTGACACTGTTGAAACCCTTGGCAATGTTCTCGGCCCCCAGGCTCGGGCCGATGGTGCGCTCCTCGATGATCTCCATCGGCGCGGCCAGCGAACCGGCGCGCAGCAGCAGCGCGGTGTCGTGCGCTTCGGTGGTCGTCATGCGGCCGGAAATCTGCACCCGTCCGCCACCGATCTCGCTGCGGATCACCGGCGCCGTGACGACCTCGCCCTTGCCCTTCTCGAACAACAGGATGGCCATGCGCTTGCCGATGTTCTCCCGCGTGACGTCTCGGAAGATGCGTGAGCCCTTGGCATCGAGGTTCAGGTGCACCGCGGCTTCCTGGGTCTGGTTGTCGAAGCCGGGCTGCGCATCGGTGAGGTTCTCGCCGGTCAGGATGACCTGTTTCTTGACGATCACCGGCCGGCTGTTGCGCTCCAGGAAACGCTCGGAGCCGAACGGCACCGGCCCGGTCCCGGCTTCGGCCGCCTGGCCCTCCGGGCTTTCGTCGACCAGCCGCACCTCGAGCGTGGCCGTGCGGCCCAGGATGTCCTTGGCCTTGGCCGTGTCCTGCACGCCCGGCAGCTGCACGACGATGCGGTCCAGCCCCTGCTGCTGGATCACCGGCTCGGCCACGCCGAGTTCGTTGATCCGGTTGTGCAGCGTGACCATGTTCTGCTTGAGCGCCTGCTCCTGGATGGTGCGCGCCGCCGCCTCGTCGATGCGCGCGGTCAGCTTGAATTCGTCGCCCGCGGGCGCGTCGACGGTCTTGAGTTCGACAAACTGGTCGGCGATGACGTTCTTGGCCGCTTCGCGCGTGGCCGCATCGCGGAACATCACCTCGATGGTCTGCTCGTTGCGGCTGATGCCGCTGTGGCGCACGTTCTTCTCGCGCAACGCGGTACGCATATCGCCCGACAGGGAGTCGACCTTGCGCGTCAACGCAGCCTCCATGTCGACCTGCAGCATGAAATGCACGCCGCCGCGCAGGTCCAGCCCCAGATACATCGGCGCCGCACCGATGGCCGACAGCCAGGACGGCGAACGCGACAACAGGTTCAGCGCAACCACGTACGGCGGATCGGAGGGATCGGGAATCAGCGCCCGCTGGATCGCGTCCTTGGCCTTGAGCTGCTCGTCGCCGGTATCGAGCCGCACCTTGATCGAATTGCCGTCGAAGGTGATCGCCGCCGGCGCAATGCCCGCGGCCTTGAGCGCGTCCTCGACCCGGCGCTGGGTGCCGGTGTCGACCTTGACGGTGGCCTTGCCCGGCGACACCTGCACCGCGGGCGCCTCGCCGAAGAAGTTGGGCAGGGTGTACAAGGCCCCCACCAGCATCGCGATCACGATGACCACGTATTTCCAGATCGGATATCGGTTCATGTCAGTACCACCCTGCCAATGCAAACATGCCGGCGGCCGCCACAGGGCCGCGGACGGCAACACCGGCGCAGGCTGCGCGGGGTCGGACTGGACGAAGGGTCGCGACCTCGGGCCGAGGCGCGGACAACGAACGTGGTGGGCGTGGGGGCATATTCATGGCGCTTCTCGGGGCGAACGGGGCCGTGCAGTCCCGGCCGCGCGGGCCGGAACGCGGGTTGCGGACTTACTTGATCGTGCCCTTGGGCAGCACCTGGACGACGGCACCGCGCTGGATCTGGACCTCGACACCATTGGAGATCTCGACGCCCAGGTAGCTGTCACCGAGCTTGGACACCTTGCCCAGCACGCCACCCGATGTGACGACTTCGTCGCCCTTGGCCAGGGCTTCCACCATGGCCCGGTGCTCCTTCTGCTTCTTCATCTGCGGGCGAATCATGACAAAATAAAGCACGACGAACATCAGCACCAGCGGCAGCATGCTCATCAGCGATGACTGCATGTCTCCACCGGCAGCGGCCGGGGCGGTTTGGGCGAATGCGGAAGATATGAACACAGGCGACTCCGATCAATGCGGTTGTAGGGTCCGACGCACGGCGGCGTCGTGTCTGGCAGACAACCCGGCATTGTAAGGGCCACCCCCAAGGCCGTGGATCGAGGGGTTGTCGGGGTCGCCACGACTCGGGAACAGCACATGCAGCAGCCGCACGACCATGACCATGACCACGCGCATTCCCATCTGGACGAGATGGACTTGCGCGTGCGCGCCCTCGAAACCCTGCTCACGCGCAAGGGCTACGTCGACCCCGCGGCACTGGACCGCATCATCGAGACCTACGAAACCCGGGTCGGGCCCCACAACGGCGCGGCCGTTGTCGCACGCTCCTGGGTCGACGCCGATTTCCGGCAATGGCTGATGCAGGACGCCACCGCGGCCATCGCTTCGATGGGTTACGGCGGGCGCCAGGGCGAGCACATGGTGGCCGTGGCCAACACGCCCGAAGAACACAACATGGTCGTGTGCACCCTATGCAGCTGTTACCCCTGGCCGGTGCTGGGCCTGCCCCCGGTCTGGTACAAAAGCGCGCCGTACCGCTCCAAGGCGGTGCTCGACCCGCGCGGCGTGCTCGCCGACTTCGGCGTGCAGTTGCCGCCGTCGACCCGGATCCGGGTCTGGGACTCGACGGCCGAAGTGCGCTACCTGGTCATTCCGATGATGCCCGCGGGCGCCGAAGGCCTGGAGCAGCAACAGCTGGCGGCGCTGGTCACCCGCGACGCGATGATCGGCACCGGGCTGGCGCGCGCGCCTGACCGCGGCGCCGGCGGCAACCCCGACTGACGCGGCGGCACCGATGAACGGGGTACACGACATGGGCGGCCTGCAGGGCTTCGGACCGGTGGTCGCCGAGGCGCAGGAACCGCTGTTCCACGCCGACTGGGAGCGCCGTGCCTTGGCGCTGACACTGGCCATGGGTGCCACCGGCCAATGGAACATCGACCTGAGCCGCTCGGCGCGCGAGTCGCTGCCGCCCGCGGTCTACCTGGGCAGCAGTTATTACGCGATCTGGCTGCGCGCGATGGAGCAGTTGATGCGCGAGCGCGGGCTGGCCGATGCCGAGGAACTGCAGGATGGCAGGATGCGCACGCCGGCCCGGCCGGTGGCCCGCGTGTTGCGGGCCGAGGCCGTCGATGCCGCGCTGGCGCGTGGCGCACCGACCGAGCGGCCCGCGCCGGCGCCGGCCCGTTTCGCGGTGGGCCAGCAGGTGCGGGCGCGCAACATGCACCCGATCGGCCATACCCGATTGCCGCGTTATGTGCGCGGGCACACCGGCACCATCGTGCTGGTCCACGGCGCCCATGTGTTTGCCGACGTGCACGCCAGCCAGCCGCTGCCGCCGTTCCCGGAGCAGCCGCACTGGCTGTACACGGTGGTGTTCGACGCACGGGAGCTGTGGGGGCCCGAGGCCGACGCCACTGTGCAGGTCAGCGTGGACGCCTGGGAGCCTTATCTGGAGGTGCCCGCATGAGTGCGCCGGGCCGCTCCCAAGCACGAATCCCGCAGCGCGTAGCGCGGAGGGTCGTCCAATGAGTGCGCCGGGCCGTTCCCAAGCGCGAATCCCGCAGCGCGTAGCGCGGAGGGTCGTCCAATGAGTGCGCCGGGCCGTTCCCAAGCGCGAGTCCCGCAGCGCATAACGCGGAGGTTGGTCCGATGAGCGCGCTGCACATGACCCTGGCCGAAGTGGCCGCCGCATGCGCCGCCGACGGCGCCGGCTTGCCGCTGCCGGCGGACCCGGCAAGCGAACGGCACTTCAGCGAGCCCTGGCAGGCCCACGCCTTTGCGCTGACGCTGATGCTGCATCACAAGGGCGTGTTCACCTGGGTCGAATGGGCACAGGCGCTGGCCGAGCGCATCCGGCAGGCCCGGATCGACGGCGACCCGGACGACGGCAGCGGTTATTACCGCCACTGGATGGACGCGCTGGAACAGCTGATGATCAAACGCGGCATTGCCACGGCAGACCAGTTGCATGCGCTCGAGCACGCCTGGGCGGACGCGGCCGAACGCACGCCGCACGGCCAGCCCATCGTGCTGGAGCCGACGCCCGATACCAGGCCGACGCCCATGCACCCTGCAACCTGATGCCGGGCCCGCAGGCGCATGACGGCCGCGCGTACACGCTGCCGCGACGTAACGCAGACATCTGCACCGTCAGCAACACGCTGGGCGCCGACGTGGCGCTGCGGCTCGACACCTGACCCACCATCGCGCAACGGCACCGAGGCAAGACCATGACCGCATTCGAAGAACTGATGGCCTTTTCGCGCGATACCGAGGCGCTGGCGCAGATCGCCGGCCGCCTGGGCTGGGACCAGGAAACCATGATGCCGCGTGGCGCCGCCACGCAGCGGGGCGACGAAATGGCGGCCATCGAAGCGGTGCTGCATGCGCGCCGTACCGATCCGCGCATCGCCGACTGGCTGGAGCAGGCCCGCCCGACGGACGCGGCCGGTCGACGCGCGCTGGAGCTGATCGGCCGCAGTTATCGCAGGAACGCCTGCATCCCGCCCACGCTGGCAACCGCCATCGCCCGCACCACCTCGGTCGCGCAGGGCATCTGGGCCCAGGCCCGCGCCCGGGACGACGTCGCGCATTTCCTGCCGACACTCGAACAGGTGCTTGCGCTCAAGCGGGAGGCGGGCCAGGCGCTGTCGGACAGCGGCTTCGGCGCCGACGCCTATGACGCGCTGCTCGACGACTACGAACCCGGTGCCACCGCAACCGGCATCGCCGCGATGTTCGACCAGATGCGCCCGCGCCTGGTCGCGCTGCGCGAACGCGTGCTGGGAGCGGCGTTCCAGCCCGATGCCTTGCACGGTCGATTTCCGCAGGCGGCCCAGTTGGCGCTGGCGCGCGAAGTGGCCGACGCCTTCGGCTACGACTGGAATCGCGGCCGGCTCGACCTGGCGGTACACCCGTTTTCGTCCGGTTCGGGCGACGACGTGCGCATCACGACCCGCGTGGACGAAAACGACCTGTTCAACTGCCTGTATTCGACCATCCACGAGACCGGCCACGGGTGTTACGAACAAGGCGTCGATCCCGCGCATCGATCCACCCCGCTGGGCCAGGGCGTGTCGATGGGGGTGCACGAGAGCCAGAGCCGCATCTACGAGAACCAGTTCGGCCGCTCGCGCCCCTTCACCCAGTGGTTGTGCAGCCGCATGCAGGTCCATGGCGACGGGTTCGCGGCAGGCGCAGCCGACGACTTCTACGCCACCGTCAACCGGGTGCGCTCCGGCTTCATCCGCACCGAGGCCGACGAGATCCACTACAACCTGCACGTCATGATGCGTTTCGACCTGGAACGCGCGCTGATCGACGGCTCGCTCGCGCCGCGCGACCTGGAGCCGGCGTGGAACGAACGTTTCGAGCAGGACTTCGGCCTGGCGGTCGACCGCCCGTCCCACGGCATGCTGCAGGACGTGCACTGGTCGGTCGGCCTGTTCGGTTATTTCCCGACCTACACGCTGGGCAATGTCTACGCCGGCTGCCTGCACCAGGCATTGCGCAAGGACCTGCCGGACCTCGACGCCAGCCTGGCCGCAGGCGTGGCCCGGCCGGCCACCGACTGGTTGCGTGAACGGGTCCACCAGCATGGCGCCTTGTACCGACCGGCCGAGGTGATCGAACGGGCCTGCGGCCAGGCGCCGACGCCCGAACCGCTGCTGGATTACCTGGAAGCCAAGTTCGGGCAGATCTACCGGCTGTGATCCGCCAGCGCCGCTGGTCGGGCACGCCGGCCCGTCGTGGCGCCAACCCGGCACGACGGACACGCCGCCACGACCGGCGCTCTCAGGCGCCGCCGACCGCCCGCTGAGCCGCAGCAGGTGCGGCCGGTGCCGGCGCACGCCACTGCTGCATCAGCGCCTGCCACTGGCCACGCGCGGCCACCAGGTTGCGCTCCTTCACATGGCCGTAACCCTTGATCTTCTCGGGCAGGCGCGCGATCTCCACCGCCAGGCCATGGTTGTCGGCCGTGAGCGTGCCCAGGACCTCGTCGATGCTGTCACGGTACTCGCCGATCAAGGCGCGCTCGGTCTTGCGCTCCTCGCTGCGCCCGAAGATGTCCAGCGCCGTGCCGCGCAGGCCCTTGAGCTTCGCCAGCAGGCGAAAGCCGGTCAGCATCTTCGGACCGAACTTCTGCTTCTGCAATTCGCCTTTTTCGTTGCGCTTGGCCAGCAGCGGCGGCGCCAGGTGGTAGTTCAGCGTGAAGTCGCCTTCGAACATCGCGCCGACCTTGTCCAGGAACGCGGTATCGGTGTGCAGGCGCGCCACCTCGTATTCGTCCTTGTAGGCCATCAGCTTGAACAGGTAACGCGCCACGCTTTCGGTCAGCAGCGTCTTGTCCAGCTTGCCCTCGGCCGCGCGCACCTTGTCGACGAATGCCTGGTATTGCGCCGCGTAGGCGGCGTTCTGGTAGTCGGTCAGGAAAGCGACCCGGCGGTTGACGATGTCGTCCAGCGTCTCGCGTTTCCTGAACTGCAGCACCTGCGCCGGCGTGAGCAGCTTCTCGACGCTGGCCCAGTCGTGCGCCGCACGCCGGCCCCACTCGAACGCGGCCTTGTTGTTGTCGACCTGCACCGCGTTGAGTTCGATGGCGCGGATCAGGGAATCGCGGCCCAGCGGAATCCAGCCCTTCTGCCAGGCGTAACCCAGCATCATCGGGTTGGTATAGATGCTGTCGCCCATCAGCTTGGTGGCCGCGGCATCGGCGTTGAACGTGCCCACGCCGTCGACACCCACCGCCTGCGCGATCTCGGCGGCGCAGGCGTCCGCGGGGTTCTGCCAGTTGCCGTCACGCACGAAGGCGGCCGTCGGCGTGCTGTGCGAATTGAGCGCCACATGGGTGCGGCCTTCGCGCATGCGCAGCATGGTTTCCTTGCCGGCGGCCACCAGCGGGTCGCAGCCGATGATCAGGTCGGCCGCGGCCATGCTGACACGGGTGGTGCGGATGTCCTGCTGGCGCTCGCCGATCAGCACGTGGCTCCAGGTGGCGCCACCCTTTTGCGCCAGGCCGGCCGCGTCCTGCGTGACGATGCCCTTGCCCTCGATGTGCGCCGCCATGCCCAGCAACTGGCCGATGGTGATGACACCGGTGCCGCCGACACCGGCGACGATGATGCCCCAGACCTGTCCGATCGCCGCGTCCAGCGCGATCGGGGTCGGCTCGGGCAGCGGACCCATCTCGAAAGGGGATACCGCCTTGTCCTTGGCCTTCTTCTTCAGCTGCCCGCCCTCGACGGTGATGAAGCTGGGGCAGAAACCCTTGAGACAGGACATGTCCTTG
The DNA here is from genome assembly GCA_024236015.1 of Rhodoferax sp. Lineage (GTDB taxonomy): Bacteria > Pseudomonadota > Gammaproteobacteria > Burkholderiales > Burkholderiaceae_C > CAISIP01. The sequence continues at coordinate 72,676 of JACKLK010000010.1, read as the reverse complement.
TTGCAGGTCGACTGGTTGATCTGGCGCTTGCGGCCGAACTCGGTCTCCAGCGGCTCGACGCTCATGCAGTTGGACTGCACGCCGCAGTCGCCACAACCCTCGCAGACCAGCTCGTTGATGACCACGCGCTTGGCCGGGTCGACCATGGTGCCGCGCTTGCGCCGGCGCCGCTTCTCGGTGGCGCAGGTCTGGTCGTAGATGATGACGGTCGTACCCTTGATCTCGCGGAACTCGCGCTGGATTGCGTCGAGCAGGTCGCGGTGCTTGACGTCCACGCCGTCGACCAGCTTGACGCCGGCATATTTCTCGGGCTCGTCGGTGACGACGACGATCTTGACCGCGCCTTCGGCCTTCATCGACTGCGCGATCTGCACCACCGAGTGGCCTTCGGGCCGCTCGCCGACCTGCTGGCCGCCGGTCATCGCGACCGCATCGTTGTACAGGATCTTGTAGGTGATGTTGACGCCGGCGGCGATGCTCTGGCGCACCGCCAGCAGGCCGCTGTGGAAGTAGGTGCCGTCTCCCAGGTTGGCGAACATGTGCTGGTCGGAGCTGAACGGCTGCTGGCCGACCCAGGGCACGCCTTCGCCGCCCATCTGCGTGAAACCGATGGTGGCACGGTCCATCCAGGTGGCCATGAAGTGGCAACCGATGCCGGCCATGGCGCGCGAGCCCTCCGGCACCTTGGTGCTGGTGTTGTGCGGGCAACCCGAACAGAACCACGGCTGGCGGTCGGCACCCTTGACACCCCCGAGCTCGAGCACCTGCATCGCCTGCTCCTTGGCCTGCAGGATGGCCATCTGCGCGTCGATGCGGGCCTGCATGTCGGCGTCCAGGCCCATCTTCTTGACGCGTTGCGCGATCGCATGGGCGATCAACGCCGGTGACAGGTCGGCCTTGGCCCGCAGCAGCGTGTTGGCGCTGGGGTTGGGCATCGACCACTCGCCACCGGAGAAGTCGCCTTCGACCTCGTTGAACTTGCCGTAGATGTTGGGCCGCACGTCGGCGCGCCAGTTGTAGAGCTCTTCCTTGAGCTGGTATTCGATGACCTGGCGCTTCTCCTCGACCACCAGGATCTCCTGCAGTCCGGTGGCGAAGTCGCGCGTGAGTTGCGCCTCCAGCGGCCAGACCACGCCGACCTTGTGCAGCCGGATGCCGATCTGGCGGCAGGTCGCGTCGTCCAGGCCCAGGTCGATCAGCGCCTGGCGGGTGTCGTTGTAGGCCTTGCCGCTGGCGATGATGCCGAAGCGGTCGTTCGGGCCTTCGATCGCGTTGTAGTTCAGCCGGTTGGCCCGGATGTAGGCCAGCGCCGCATACCACTTGGTGTCGAACAGGCGTGCCTCCTGTTCCAGCGCGTGGTCGGGCCAGCGGATGTGCACGCCGCCGGCGGGCATTTCGAAGTCGGTCGGCATCACGATCTGCACCCGCTCCGGGTCGATCATCGCGGTGGCGCTGGACTCGACGATCTCCTGGATCGTCTTCATGCCGGCCCAGACACCGGAGAAGCGGCTCATCGCGAACGCATGGATGCCCAGGTCCAGGATCTCCTGCACGTTGGCCGGGAAAAACACCGGCAGTCCGCAGGCCTTGAAGATATGGTCGCTCTGGTGCGCGGCGGTCGAACTCTTGGACACATGGTCGTCGCCGGCCACGGCGATGACGCCGCCCCAGGGCGTGGTGCCGGCCATGTTGGCATGCTTGAACACGTCCGAGGTGCGGTCCACCCCCGGACCCTTGCCGTACCAGATGCCGAACACGCCATCGAAACGGTTGGTTCCGGGCGGTGCAAAACCCAGCTGCTGCGTGCCCCACAAGGCCGTGGCCGCCAGTTCCTCGTTGACCCCGGGCTGGAACACGATGTTCTGCGCCTTGAGGTATTTCGCGGCCTTGACCAGCGCCTGGTCGTAGCCCCCCAGTGGCGAACCCCGGTAGCCGCTGATGAAACCGGCCGTGTTCTTGCCGGCCAGCGCATCGCGCTGGCGCTGCAGCATCGGCAGCTTGACCAGCGCCTGCACGCCGCTCATGAAGGCGCGGCCGTAGTCGAGCGAATACTTGTCGTCCAGCGTGACGGTTTCCAGAGCCTTGCGGATGTGTTCGGGTAGCGGCGCATTCATGGCAGGCAGGACTCCTCGGGATGGGAAGGGTTCAGGGGGTACTGCGGCAAAGTGTAGGACCGATGCGCCGATATGTCTTTTCTTTCCATGCCGGTTTTCCAGTACGATAAGAAAGAATCTTTCTCAAAACCGCCATTCATGGAAACACTGGACAAGTACGACATCGCCATCCTGCATGAGTTGCAGGCCGAGGGCCGGCTCACCAACGCAGAACTTGCGCAGCGCGTGGGCCTGAGCGCGGCGCCGTGCTGGCGCCGTGTCCGGGCACTGGAGGAAGACGGCTACATCGTCGGCTACCGGGCCGAGATCAACCGCCAGAAGATCGGCCTGGGCGTGATGGCCTTCGTGCGGCTGTTCGCCGAACGCAATGCCGCCACCAGCATCCGCGAACTCGAGCAGGCCATCGCCGCCCTGCCGCAGGTCGTGGCCTGCCACTACATCAGCGGCGACGGATCGTTCGAGTTGCAGGTCGTCGAACAGGACCTGGACAGCTTTTCGCGTTTCGCGCAGGAGCGGCTGATCGCGCTGCCCAACGTGAAGGATCTGCGCACCAGTTTCTCGCTCGGTGAGGTCAAGGCCAGCAGCCGCCTGCCGCTGGGCCATCTCGGTGCGCGCGCGGGAGCGGCCCGACCCGGCGCGGCGCCAGCCCGGGGAACGACCCGCCGGCGCTGACGCCAGCGCGGGATCGGCGCCCGGCTCAGGGCTTGGGCCACAAGGCCCACAACTGCAAGGGTTGCTTGAGCCGCCCGGCGATCTCGCCGGCCTGGTCGCCCCAGCCGACGAAATAGTCGGCCCGCACCGCGCCGACGATGGCGCTGCCGGTGTCCTGAGCCAGCACCAGGCGCTGCAGCTTCAGCACCGGGCCGCTGGTGGACAACCATACCGGCGTGCCATACGGAATGCTGCCGGGGTCGACCGCAATCGATCGTCCCGGCGTCAGCGGCACGCCCTGGGCGCCGCGCGGACCGAAGCCGGCGTCGAACTCGGACAACGGCTCCTCACGGAAGAACACGGTGCGCGGATTGCTCCACAACATCTCGTTGACCCGCTGCGGATTGAGCGTCACCCAGTTGCGGATCGACGGCCACGAGGCTTCGCGCACCTGCTGCTGGTCGAGCAACCAGCGTCCGACGCTGCCATACGGCTGATCGTTGGTCGCGGCATAGGCCAGGCGCACCATGCGCTGCTGGCCGTCGGGTTCGCGCATCTGCAGCCGTCCCGAGCCCTGGATCTGCAGCAACAAGGCGTCGACCGGATCGGACAGCCATGCGATCTCCTGCCCGCGCAAGGCCGCCTTGGCCTCGGGCAGGGTCTCCATCTCCTTGCGCGTGAACCAGGGCTTGCGGGCGGCGAGCCGCTCCGGCGGACGGTACAGCGGAACGTCGAACTCGCCCTGACGCTGGCGCGAAGCCTGCAGCACCGGTTCGTAATACGCGGTCAGCAGGCCGTCGCCGGCAGCGCCGGACAAGGGCTCGATCCGGTAGGGCTGCAGGCGCTGCATCATCCAGCGCTGCTGCTGCTCGCGCGACGCCAGGCTGAGCAGGCGCACATCCGGACACAAGGCGGCAAATGCCGGGCCGGGCCGCTCGCAGCTCTTGAGCCAGGCATTCCAGGCCTCGTGCAGCGCATCCTCGGACCAGCCGGGCAACTCGGCCCAGCGCACCGGTATCCAGCGGCTGCGGGCCTGCTGCCGCACCGGCGGCAATTGCGCCACATCGTCGTCGATCGGTGCCGCCAGCGGCGGCAGCGGCGATGCCACGGGCACGGACGACGGTACGGCCGTCGTGCTCGGCGGCGTCACCGACGCCGCGGGATCGGACGACGGCGTCGCGCAGGCCACCAGCATTTCTACAATGCCGACACAGGCGAGTGCAAACGCGCCACGGCGCAGGAGTTGGAACATGGTCCTTATTTTGCTTGAAGCTCTGGTGGCGTTGCTGCTGCTGGTGCTGATCGTCTGGTGGACCATGTTCTCGGGGCGCAAGGGCGGCGAACCGCCCGAGGCCGACGAAGCCAGGCCGCTGCCACCACCGCCGCGCGACGGCGACACGCCGCCGTCCGGCCCGGCCCGCTGAAGCGGCGACAGGCCCGGCCCGCGCAGCGAAGGCGCCGGCTCTCAGCGCGTCTGCAGCGCATTGGCCAGTTCGACCGCGGACTTGACCTTCATCTTGTCGAACACCCGCGCCCGATGGACCTCGACCGTGCGCACGCTGATCTGGAGCTGGTCGGCGATCAGCTTGTTCGGCAGGCCGTCGAGCATCAGGCGCATGACCGCGTGTTCGCGCTCGGTCAATCCGGCCAGCATGCGCTCGATCGCCTCGCGCTGCGCCTGCTGTTGCAGCACCCGCGCCGATTGCGCCAGCGCCAGTTCGATGCGATCGACCAGGGCGTTGTCGGAGACCGGTTTCTCGCAGAAGTCGAACGCGCCGCGCTTGACCGCGTCGACCGCGGTCGGCAGGTCGGCATGCCCGGTCAGGAAGATCACCGGCATCGCCTGGCACAGGCCGCGCTCGACCATGCGTTCGAACAAGGCCAGCCCGCTCATGACCGGCATGCGCACGTCGAGCAGCAGGCAGCAGGCATGGGTCTGGCGATACCCCGCGGACAGCATGGCGTCGAAGGCCTGCGCGCCCTCGAAGGCCTGGCTCGGCAGGCCGCGCGAACGCAGCAGCCATGCCAGGCCGGAGCGCACGCTGGCATCGTCGTCGACGATGAAGACCGTCGCATCGTGGGTCGGTTGCATGACCGTATTGTCTTATGGCGTTGCCAGCGCGGCCGCACCGGCCGCTTCGCCAGCGACGCCCGGGTCCGCGGCCGCCGCAGCGGACACCGGCGCCAGCGGCAGCGTGAACCGGAACACCATGCCTTGCGGCTGGTTCGGCCCGTAGGCCAGGAATCCGCCGTGTTGCTCGACCACGGTGCGGCACAGGCTCAGGCCCAGCCCCATGCCTTCATCCTTGGTGGTGAAGAACGGCGTGAACAGCTTCTCGGATACCTCGGGCGGGATGCCGGTGCCGGTGTCGGTCACCGACAACTCGAGCCAGCCCTGGGCATGGGCGGTGCGTTCGCTCGACGGCGCGCGCCGGGCCTGCAACACCAGTTGCCGCTGCGCATGCGACACCTGGTCCATCGCCTGCATCGCATTGCGCGCCAGGTTCAGCAGTACCTGCTCGACCATGGTGCGATCGCACAACAGGCTGGGCAGGTCGTGCGGCGCACGCACATGGCAACGCACGCCCACCTTGCGCGCCTGCAGCTCGATCAGCGGCAGGATCGCATCGAACAGGTCACGCACCGGCACCACCTCGCGCAGCCGCTCGCGCCGGCGCACGAAGTCGTGCACGCTCTTGATGATCTTGCCGGCACGCTGGGCCTGGTCCGCGATATGGTGCAGGCCCTCCTCGACCAGCCGCGTCTCTTCCGGCGGCAACACCGCGGCGTCGCCGCCGCGCGGCGATGCCGCAGCGGGCAAGGCGTTGTGCAGCATGTTGATCGAGCCGTTGGCATAACTGGCGATGGCCGCCAGCGGCTGGTTCAGCTCGTGGCTCAGCAGCGACGCCATCTCGCCGATCGTGGCCAGCCGCGCCGTGGCCTGCAAGCGCTCGCGCGAGGCCCGCGACATCTCCTCGATGCGGCGCTGCTCGCTGATGTCGAGAAAGGCGGTCATCCAGCCGGTCTGCGTGCCCTGCGCATTGATCAGCGGCGCCTCGATTATCAGCACCGGGAAACGGGAGCCGTCCTTGCGCACGAACACCGACTCGAAACCTTCGCGCGGCGGCTGGCGTCCCTGCAGCCGCGACTGCAGCCGCTCCTGGTATTCGTCGTATTGCTCTGCCGGCCAGTACGGCACGGCGGTGCCGGCCTGTATCAGCTCCTGGGCGCTGAACCCCACCATCTGGCAGAACGCCGGATTGACATAGGTGGTGCGGCCATCGAGATCGCGCGCCCGCAGGCCGGTGACCAGGGAGTCCTCCATGGCCTTGCGAAACGCCAGCGCTTCTGCGAGTTCATGCTCGGCGCGCAGGCGCCGGCGCATGTCGCGCCCCAGGAACACCAGCACCACGACCAGGCCGATGGCCATCGCCACCACCATGGCGGTCAGGAAGTTCGGGAACAGCGCCGGCGTTCCGCGCCAGCTGTCGAGCCGCAGCACCAGTGCATAACCCGGCAGGTCGAGTCCGATCTGGGCGCTGAACGTGCGGTTGCCGCTGCGCGTGACACCATGGAACGCCACCCGCGTGCCGTCGAGATCGGAGAACGCCACGTCATAGGCGCGGGCGAACGGCTCGGCCACCATCTCGTTGAGGATCTCGCCCAGCGCGTAGGTCACGACCAGATAGGTTTCCCCGGCGCCGCCCAGCGGCAGGCACAACTCGAGTAATTGCTGGCGTTGCCCGTTGACGGCGACGCGGAACGGGCTGGTGGCGTAGATCGGCCCGCGTGCGCTGCGCGCCTGCTGGCAGGCCGCCTCGACCTCGCTGGCCAGCTGCTCCCGCTGCGGGGCGTCGAACACCGCCGCGCGCAGGTCCGAGTCCACCGCGGCCTGCAACTGCATGCGGGCATCGCGCAGTTCGATGCGCAACATCTCGCGCCGCGCCCGCAACAGCGCACCTGCGCGCAAGGTCCAGGGGTCGCTGTGCTGCGGATCGAATCGCGGCAGGGCTTGCAGGCTCTGCACATTGCGCGTCATGCCGCCGCGGATGTCGGCGACCACCTCCACCGCGTCGCGTTCGATGCGGTCCTGCAGTCGACCGGCCTCGTAGCGTCCCGCCAGCCAGACCAGGGTCACCAGCAAGGCCGCCACCAGCACCACCAGCGCGCCCCACAGGACCCAGCGCCGTGTCGCGGACGAGGATTCGCCCGGCCTGCCGGACGCAGCGTTCATGTGCGTGCTCCTACGTCAACCGGCTCCCGGGACGAGCGGCCGTGCCGTCCACGGTGCGATGCGCCTTGCCAAGGACCGACCCGTTCATAACACCCGATGCTCCAGGGCCGGCAGTTGCAGCCGCACCTGCGCCAGCCGCGCGTGCGTGATCTCGGCGACGTCGACGCCATCGCCTTCGTCCCGCTGGCACAGGATCTCGCCCCAGGGGTCGACCACCATGCTGTGGCCCCAGGTGCGGCGACCGTTCTCGTGCAGGCCGCCTTGCGCGGGCGCGGCCACATAGGCCAGGTTCTCGATCGCCCGCGCGCGCAGCAGCAACTCCCAGTGCGCCTGGCCCGTGGTCCAGGTGAAGGCGCTGGGCACCAGCAGCAGGTCGGCGCCGGCGCGGGCATGGCCCCGGTACAGCTCCGGGAAACGCAGGTCGTAACACACGCTCATGCCCACCGTCCAGGTGTGGCCGTCGCGCGAGGGCAGGCTGAACGTCGCCGGCTCGGTGCCACGCAACAGCACCCGGGACTCGTCGAATCGCTCCTTGCCGTTGTCGAACCTGAACAGGTGGATCTTGTCGTAGCGCCGCACGCAGGCGCCATCGGGGCCGAACGCCAGCGAGCTGTTGGTGACGCGTTGCTCCCGGTCCTGCGGCGATCCGGTCTCGATGGTCAGCGGCAGGGTTCCGCCGACGATCCACAGGTCCAGCCGGCGCGCGGCATCGGACAGGAACCGCTGGATCGGTCCATCGCCAAACGGTTCGCGGATACCGAGCTTGTCCTTGTCGCGATGCCCGAGCAGGCAGAAATACTCCGGCAACACCGCCAGCTCGGCGCCGGCGGCCGCCGCCTGCGCCAGCAGTTCGCCGGCGCGATCGAGGTTGGCCTGCAACCCGGTGGCAGAAACCATCTGCACGGTGGCAACTTTCATGTCGTTCTTCCTTTCATCGGGCTGGCGCCGTGGCCGGCGCGGGATCGGTCTTGCCGTCTGCCGAGGACTTGCCGCCGACCCGCTGGATGCGGGGTTCGACCCAGCTCCCGTCGATGTGGAACTCCTGCGTGGCGGCCTCCATCAGCGGCTTGCGCAACACGAACTGTGCCAGGAACGAGCCCAGCCCGACCGCCGGGTTGATCGCCGCGGCAATCAGCGACGCGGTACCGGCGTTGATCTCCGGCACCACCACCACCCGGATGTCCTGGGTCTCGCGGAACAGGTCGGCCTGCCCTTCCATCAGCACCGCGGCGTTGACCCCCTTCATCTGCAGGTTGCTCGAGTAGGCGACACCCTGGTCGATGCGCACGTCGCCGCGGAAGAAATCGAACACGAAACCTTCGCTGAACACGTCGCGGAAGTCGAGCACCAGGCGCCGTGGCAGCGACTGCAGGCTGAGCACGCCCAGCAGCTTGGCCAGGCCCGGATCGGCCTTGAGGAACTGCCCGTTCTCGACATTGACGTTGAAGTTGCCGGCCAGCGTCGCGTAGTCCAGCGACAACGGCGAGCCGACCCAGGCCACCTGGCCCTGCATCAGCCCCTTGCCCCGTCGCACCAGGTCCTGCATGCCGAACCGCGCCAGCAGCCCGCCCGCGTTCTGGATGTCGAGCTGGAAGTTCATCACGGTGCGCCGCCGCGACGAGGCCGTTGCCGACTGCGCCTGCAACGGCACCCAGTTGCCAGTGGCGCGGAACACCGCCTCCGGCGATATCACGTCGAAGCGGTTCAGCCGCCATTCGCGGCCGGACGCACCGCCGCCGGCCACCGCGCGATTGACCGCATCGACCTCCACCCGGCCAAGCTTGCGGCCCCGCAGGTCGAGTTCCTCGACCACGATGTCGAGCGCGGGAATGGACTGTGGCTGCTCGTCGAGCAGGCTCTCGACGTCGCTGGCCACCGACGGCGCCAGCGTCAGCCGGGACAGCCGCGCATACAGCCGGCCCGCGCCCTGGTTGGCGGGGGGCCGGTACTCGGCATACCCGTTGAGTTCGCGCGCATCGAGATTGACCCGCCACACCGCGCCGTCACGCGAGCCGCCGGCAACCAGGTCGCTCAGCGTACGGCCCCCGGCTGTGAAGGAGCCGGCACGCACGGCAACGCTGGTCGGCCAATAGGGCTGGGCGGCGCCCGCCGGCCCGCCGGAGGCCGGGCCATCACCAACGACCTGGGCCGCCAGGCGCTCCCAGGCATCCACGTCCACGGTATCAACGCGCACCAGCGCGGTGACCCCGTCGCGCGGCAGCGCGGCGGCATCGGCGTCGCCCGGGCCCACGACGATGGCGCCACGCAACACCCGCGGCTGCGCCCCGGAGGTGTCGCGCTGGTAACGGACCGAGACGACGCGCCCGAGTTCGAGCAGCAGCTGGTCGCGCGGCCGCCCGGCGCCATCCGCGGCATCGGCCTGCAGCGGCGCCGACTCCAGCCGCAGTGCCAGGGCCTGCTCGGCCGGCTTGCCCAGCGGTGCCGGCAGGTTCAGCGCCATGCCCGCCAGCGAACTGGTGATCGAGATCTCGGGCTCCCCCCCGCGCAGCCCGATGCTGGCGTCGTAGCTCGCGCTGCCCGACAGTTGCCGGGCCAGGCGCGGCACCATGCCCCAGGTGCGGGCCTGGCGCAGGCCTTCGGCGCTGGCCGTACCCTTCAGGCGAAACTGCATGGCCGGCGCACCGGCGCCGGCCTGCGATCCGCCGTCGATACGCACCTCGCCGCCGAGCATGCCGGCCTGCACGCCGGTGACACTGAAGCCGCCCTCGGTGAAACCCACCATGCCGCGCGCACGCGCCAGCCGGGGCAGGTCGGGCGCGATCTGCAGATCGTTGCCTTGCAACTGCACGCTGCCCTGCACCCGGGTGCGGTCGACCGCGTCCACCGGCACCTCGAGCTTGAGCCGCAACTCGGCCGGGCCGGTGGCAACGACGCGGGCCAGCGCCTGATCGGTCAGCTCGCCCACCGGTGAGCTGTTTGCAAACCCCAGCAACTCGGGCAGCGGACCGCGGGCCTCGAGATCGACCGCGACGACGCTGTTCGCCAGGTCGGCGATGACGGCATCGGCGCGGGTGATCTGCAGTGCCGGCGAGCCCGCCAGGCTGGCACGGGCGCCCCGTACCTTCAGGCTCTGGCGATCGATCACCAGTTCGCCGGACAGGCGGGTCGCGACCGGCCAGGGGCGGCTGTCGGCCGTCTGCAGGCTGCGCGGGACATAGGCCAGCGTCGCGCCGCTGACCTGCGCGGTGATCAGGAATTCGCCCTGGGTTCCCTCGGGGAAGGGCACGTCCCACAGGTCGCCCTTGACCTTGAAACGCACGTCGGAGGCCACACCGGCCTGCACCGCGTCGCGTACGTAGTTGCGCGCCTCGGGCTCCATCACCAGCGGCAGGTAGCGGAACACGCGCGCGCCGTTGGCCCGGCTCAGCCGGCCCTGCATGTCCAGCAGGCCGGGAAAGCGCGAGCGGCTTTGCGAACGCGCCGGATCGCTGGTCTGCCACTGGAGCTCGAGCGCACCCTCGGTGTCGGCGTTGCTGAACTGCAGCCGGGACAGCTGCACCTGCATGGCCTCGCCGCGCAATTGCCAGCTCAGGTCGCCGGACAGGCGCTTGAACGGCACCAGCGTCTCCTGGAAGATGCCCGGCAGGTCGACGCCTCCGTCGGTCATCTCCAGGCTCGCCTTGCCGCCGGATTCGTTGAGCGAGAACACCAGGCCCAGGCCCTGCACGCCGGGCGTGCCGATCGAGCGGGTTGAACCCGCCGGCGCCCCGCTGGTGTCCGGCACCGATCGCAACGACAGGCGTTGCACGCGCCCGTCGGCCTGGTAGGTCACCGCCTTGCCTGCGCCCGGCTCTTGCCACTGCACCCGGACCGACTCGACCAGGCCGGACGGACGGTGCCGCGCCAGCGCCTGGTGCCACTGGGCGTCGAGCGGCAGCCGGGTGGCGATCTGCGCCAGCGCGGACAGGTCCAGCTGGTCGGCTTGCAGGTCGCCCGAAGCCGGCCGTTGGGCGTTTGCCAGCGTCTGCTTCAGGCTCAGGTTGCCGCCGGGCCAGCGGATCCCGTCCTGCGTCTGGAAGGCCAGGTCACGCGTGGCGAATTCCCGCGTCTCGTCGCCCAGGCGGCCACTCAGGCGGCCGGACATCGTGGCCAGCTGCAGCGGCTGCAGGTCGGGGGCCAGCCGCACGGCGACCTGGCCCAGCGACAGGTCGGCGGTGACCCCGCTCAGCCGGCCACGCTCGACGTCGAGCCAGGCCCGCAAGGCGCCCCGCCCCTGGTCGATGTCCACCCCCGGGTCTGCATATTGCTTGAGCCGCGCCACATCGACCCGCGCAAAATCGGCATACACCTGGCCCGTCCACTCCTGCCAGCGCCCGTTGCCCACCGACAGAAACGGCTGCTCGAACCGTGCCATGACCTGGAAACGATCGCCCCAGCTTGCCGGCGGCGTCGCATCGAGCCGGATTTCATGGACCCGCGAGCGGTTGCGCAACACCATGTCGACCGACTGCAACGCCAGTGGCGGCATGTCGCGCATCTCGTCGGTCCAGACCACCGAACCGCCGCGGATGACGAATTCCGGCTGCGAGAAGATGCGGTCGAGCATGGCGTCGTCCGGCTCCGCGCCCTGGCCCTGGGCCAGGTCCAGGCCCGCCACGCGGATCCGTCCGTCGGCCGTGCGCCGCACGTCGAGCACGGGACTGTCGACCAGGACCTGGTCGAAGGTGCGCTTGAGCAGTGCCCGCGGCGACAGCGAGACCAGGATGCGGGGCAGCCGCAGTGCCTCGCGGCCTTGCGCGTCGAGCAGCCGGACATTGCCGAGCTCGAATGCGGGCAGCAGGCTGGTGGAGTACGCGGTGATCGATTCGATGCGCACCGGCATGCCGGCCATCCGGGTGGCAGCCGCCTCCAGCTGCGGACGCAGCTCGCCGATTCGCGGCACAATCACCAGATGCAGGGTGCCCCATGACGCCGCGAGAAGCAACCATGCCAGCAACAACAGAGCCAGAAGCCAGCGTGCCACGAACGCCAGGCTTCTCAGAAGCCGTGTGGGAGAGGTTGCTGGCGTCAGTTCATTCATCGTGCGTGCGCGATCGACACAGGAATTATGACCGCCAAGCTTGAAGAAGGTGGCCTCGGGGCCGTTGCCGTACAGGCGCAGAATCCGTCCGGCAACGCCGCCTTGGTGGTGTCGCCCGCGTTGTCGGAATATTCCCGCTTCGGCCAGCGCATACGCCGGCGCTACGAGGCCGAGCGCGCGCTGCTCGATGCGGGTGTGCCATCGCGCGCCGCTTGCGAAGCCCTGTTCGGCAAGCTGACCGACAACGGCGCCGACCTCGGATCGGCACTGCGCATCGTGCGCCAGGTGGTGCTCGAACGCCTGATGACCCTGGACTGCGATGGCCAGGCCAGCGTGCAGCAGGTCACGCTGGCAATGACCGAACTGGCCGAGTTCGCGCTCGATACGGCGTGCAACCACGTGCTGGGCCAGCTCGACGCACAGCATGGCGCACCCATGGGCGCCGACGGCCAGCGGGCGCAGATCTGGATCGTGGGCATGGGCAAGCTCGGCGCGCGCGAGCTCAACGTCTCCAGCGACATCGACCTGATCTATGTCTACGACCAGGACGGCGAGACCGCGGGCACCGGGCAAGGTCGCGGCAGGATCTCGAACCAGGAATATTTCGGCAAGGCCGTGCGCGCCGTGTATGCGATCGTGGGCGACACCACCGAACACGGCTTCGTGTTCCGGGTCGACCTGGCGTTGCGGCCGAACGGCAACTCCGGTCCGCCGGCGATCTCGCTCGGCGCGCTGGAGGAATATTTCCATGTCCAGGGCAGGGAGTGGGAGCGTTTCGCCTGGCTCAAGAGCCGCGTCGTCGCGCCGACCCGGTGTGTCGGCGAAGGCTCGGCCGGCAACCTGCGTCCGACGGTGCTGCCCTTCGTGTTCCGGCGCTACCTCGACTACAACGTGTTCGATTCGCTGCGGGTGCTGCACCGGCAGATCCGCGAACACGCGGCGCGGCGCAGCTCCGGCCGACCGGAACGCACCAACGACGTCAAGTTGTCGCGCGGCGGCATCCGCGAGATCGAGTTCATCGTGCAATTGCTGCAGGTGGTGCGCGGCGGCCAGTTCCCCGAACTGCGCACCCGTGCCACGCTCGACGCGCTGCCGCGCCTGATGCGCGCGGGCCTGATGTCGCAGGAGACGGTCGACGCCTTGTCGGCCGCCTACCTGTTCCTGCGCCAGCTCGAGCACCGTATCCAGTACCTCGATGACATGCAGACCCATGTCCTGCCCACGCGCGACGACGACCTGCACTGGATCGCCCACGCCATGGGCCACGCATCGGCGGGCGCCTTCCTGGCCGAGCTCGACCGGCACCGGGAATTCGTCGCCCACGAGTTCGACGCCTTGCTCGGCGGCGGCAAGCCGGACTGCAAGTCCTGCAACGGATCGAGCTCGGCGCTGACCACGCCGACCGGGTTCGAGGATTTCCTGGAGACGCTGCCCAAGGGACTGCGCGAACGTGTCGCGGGCTGGCGCGACAACCCGCGCTTCATGGCGTTGCGCGACGAATCGCGGGTGCGGCTGTTCCGGCTCATCAGCCGCACCGTGACCTGGATCGCCGAGACCACGATCACCGAGGAGGCGGGCGTGCGGCTGGCCGACTGGATCGAGCCGCTGCTGCGCCGCGAAAGTTACCTGGCCTTGCTGCTCGAACGCCCGGCGGTGCACCAGCGGCTGCTGCGGCTGCTGGGCAATGCCAAGTGGCCCGCACGTTACCTGCTGCTGCACCCGGGCGTGATCGACGAGCTGGCCAATCACGCCATGCTGGCCGAGCGTTTCCAGCCGGCCGAATTCGAGAACGAGCTCGAACAACGCCGCAATGCGCTGCACATCACCGAAGAGGACGACGACGAGACCTTGCTCAACCTGCTGCGCCGCGCCCACCATGCCGAGGTGTTCCGCACGCTGGCGCGCGATGTCGAAGGGGTGTTGACGGTCGAGCAGGTCGCCGACGATCTCAGCGCGCTGGCGCTGTCCATCCTGCGCGTGACCTCGCGCTGGTGCTGGAGTCGGCTGCGCAACCGGCACCGCGACGCCGCCCAGCTGGCCGTCATCGCGTACGGCAAGCTCGGTGGCATGGAGCTGGGCTATGGCAGCGACCTGGACATCGTCTTCGTCTACGAGGACGACGACGAGAACGCGGCCGAGATCTACGCAACCTTCGTGCGCAAGCTGATCAACTGGCTCACCGTCAAGACCGGCGAAGGCGACCTGTACGAGATCGACACCGCGCTGCGCCCGAACGGCAACTCCGGCCTGCTGGTCACCAGCTTCGAGGCCTTCGCCGCCTACCAGGAAAAACGCGGCAGCAATACGGCATGGACCTGGGAACACCAGGCCATGACGCGCGCGCGATTCGTGCTCGGCGACGACACCATGCGCGCGCGCTTCGACGCCATCCGCCGGGGGGTCGTCACCGCGCCCCGCGACGCCGACAAGCTGCGCGAGGAGATCGTCGCGATGCGCGAGAAGGTGCGCGCCGCCCATCCGGTGCGCGAAGGCCGGTTCGACGTCAAGCACAGCCCGGGCGGCATGGTCGACGTGGAGTTCGTCGTGCAATATCTGGTGCTGTCGCAGGCCGCACACCACGAGGAACTGGTGACCAACGCCGGCAACATCGCGCTGCTGCAGCGCGCCCAGGCCGCCGGCCTGCTGCCCGATGGCATCGGCACCGCCGCGGCGCAGGCCTACCGCGCCTTGCGCAAGGTGCAGCACCACGCACGGCTGAACGAGGAGACGACGCAGGTGCCGGCCGGCGAGCTCGACACCCACCGCGATGCGGTGCTGGCCTTGTGGCATGCGGCCTTCGGCAGCCCCCGGCCGTGACGGCGTGAGCCCGAGCACGCGGATTCGACCCGAAGATCGGAAAAACGGGGTGTTCCGGGCCCGCCGAAACCGATCGGCGATCGGTATTGGCGGTATGCTGGACGGCCGTTGCCGTGTTGTCGTGTCGACATCGCCCGATTCCTAGCCGCCATGAACCTGGTCCAAGTCACCCACGAGTCCATCGTCATCGGACAACCGCTGCCGTTCTCGCTGCGCGACGAGACCGGTGCGCTGCTCGCGCGCAAGGGATACGTCATCGTGACGCGCGACGATCTCGAGGCGGTGCGCGGACGCGGCAAGGGTTTTTTCGTCGACGTGTCCGAGTCCGAGCGGCACCAGAAGGCCTTTGTCGGCAAGTTGCACGAACTCGTGCGAGATGAACGCCCGCTGGGCAAGATCGCCCAGGCCCAGCTCACCACCGGCGAGCTGACGCCGCCGCGCAACCGCACACTCGGGGACGAACTCGACTGGCTCGACCTGCAGGTGCAGGGCAACCGGCTGCTGCGCGACCTCGACGGCGAACATT
The DNA here is from genome assembly GCA_024236015.1 of Rhodoferax sp. GTDB lineage: Bacteria > Pseudomonadota > Gammaproteobacteria > Burkholderiales > Burkholderiaceae_C > CAISIP01. The sequence goes on along the minus strand of JACKLK010000010.1, from coordinate 57,293 downwards.
TCGTCGACGCGCTCGAACGGCTGCAGTCGCGCCTGAACCAGCAGTCGCAGCGCAATCCGGATGGCGCCCTGTTCGCACTGTTCCACCTGGCCGGCAGCGAGATCCAGCTCTACAGCGCGACCCATTCGATGCTGGTCAGCGTGATCTGCGGCCTGGCGGCGCGCGACGTGCTGGGCTGGCCCCCGGAGATGGAAGACAGCGTGTGCAAGGCGGCGCTGACGATGAACATCTCGATGACCGACATCCAGGACCGGCTGGCGGCGCAGAACGACCCTCCGACGCCGGCGCAGCGCGACCTGATCGAGCAACACGCCAGCCGTTCCGAGGCGCTGCTGCGCGGCTTCGGCGTGCGCGACGCCGATTGCCTGGAGGCGGTGCGCGATCACCACAACACCGGACCCGGCGACCTGGGCTCGCGCAGCCGGGGCCAGCGCATGGCGCGGCTGCTGCAACGCGCCGACAAGTTCGCCGCCCATCTGTCGCCGCGTGCGTCGCGGCGGCCCGATTCGGCCGCCGCGGCCATGCAGGCGATCTATTTCGACGAGCAACGCGCCACCGACGAGGCCGGGGCGGCACTCATCAAGGCGGTCGGTGTGTATTCGCCGGGCACCATGGTGCGGCTGGCCAACCAGGAGATCGGTGTCGTGGTGCGGCGCGGCGCCAACACCACGATGCCGCGGGTGGCGGTGCTGGTCAACCCGGACGGCATCGCGACCGGGGAACATGCGATCCGCGACACCAGTACGCGCGAGTGCCGCATCGTCGGCGGCGTGGCGCCCGGCGAATGCAAGGTCAAGATCCAGCTCGACCGGATGCTGGCCCTGACCGCCGGCCCGACCGCGTCAGGCCGGACCTGGTAAGGCGTCGGCCGTCGCCAGCCGCGCGCTCTCGCGGCTGATTTCCTTGCGGTACTTGTTGAGCTCCTGCACGGTCGAGAAGCTGCGATTGAACAACAGGCTCAGGTTGTGCAGGATACGCTCGACGACCCGGGTCTCCCAGCTCGCGTCGAACTTGATCTGCTGGTCCAGCCAGTGCTCGAGCCACAGCGGGTCCGGGACCCGGCTCTGCACCGTATCCTTGGGGAACAAGGCCTTGTTCACATGCAGGTTGGTCGGATGCATGGCCTGCGCGGTGCGCCGTGCGCTGGCCATCAGCACGCCGACCTTGGCAAAGGCGCCCTTGGCTTCCAGGCCGAAGCGGCCGATCGCCTGTTTCATGTATTTGAGATAGGCGCCGCCATGGCGGGCCTCGTCCTGGCTGAGCTTGGTGTAGATCTGCTTGATGACCGGCTCGGTATGCCATTGGCTGGCGCGGCGATACCAATGGTTGAGACGGATCTCGCCACAGAAATGCAGCATCAGTGTCTCGAGCGCCGGCGCCGGATCGAACTCGAAGCGCACGTCGTGCAGCTCGGCCTCGGTGGGGGCCAGGTCGGGGCGGAAGCGGCGCAGGTACTCCATCAGCACCAGCGAATGTTTCTGCTCCTCGAAGAACCAGATCGACATGAAGGCCGAGAAGTCGCTGTCGTGGCGGTTGTCGCGCAGGAACATCTCGGTCGCCGGCAAGGCCGCCCATTCCGTGATGGCATTGAACTTGATCGTGCGGGCCTGCTCGTCGGTGAGCTTGTTCGCATCGAAGCTGTCCCATGGAATATCGCGCGCCATGTCCCAGCGCACGGATTCCAGTTGTTTGAACAATTCGGGGTACAGCATGAGGTCCTTATGAAGCGGAGCTTGTCCATAGACGACAGATGGGCGCAATTTTAGTGCGCCCACCATGACAAGCGCGTTGCCGGCCATCCTGCCCCCCGCGGCGGTCGCCCCGGACACCGGTGGCCACTCCCCGGCACCGGGCCGAACCGTCGCCCATCGAAGTCCCCATGCGGCGACGGGTTATCGACACCGAAAAGACCGATTAGTCTACAAATTACTAATCAGTCTATAATTTGCCTCATGAGTAATTTCGCGATCTCCGCCGGCCCTGTCCAGCCCCCCTGCGCGTCAGGGAACTTGTCCGCATGCCAGGGAGTCCATCGCGCACGGTGGGCGCATGCGCCTTCGCCCTCATCCGTTTTCCTGCTGCGAAGCCGTCGGAGCGGATCCCGCTTCGATGCAAGCCCGGGGTCGTTCTCCTCCTCCCCCTTGTTGTCCCCGGGACGCTTCGCAGCAACTTTGTCTACCGGGCCACGCTCGAGGAGGTATCCATGAGAGTGGCCATCGTCGGCTCCGGCATCGCCGGCCTGTCCGTTGCCCACCGCCTGCATGCGCACGCGGACCTGACCGTCTACGAGGCCGGCGACTACTTCGGCGGCCATACGCATACGGTCGACGTCGCGCTGCCGGCGGACGGGCGCACGGTCCGCCATGGCGTGGACACGGGCTTCCTGGTCTTCAACGAGCGCACGTACCCGAACCTGATCGCGCTGCTGGCCGAGCTGGGCGTGCAGACCAGCCCGTCCGACATGTCGTTCTCGGTCCAGGCCCGCGACCCGGCCCTGGGCCGCACGCTGGAGTGGAGCGGCAGCACGCTGGGCAGCGTGTTCTCGCAGCGGCGCAACCTGTTCAGCCCGCGGTTCCTGGGCATGTTGCGCGACCTGGCCCGGTTCAACGCCCTGACCCAGCGCATCGCACGTGAAGGCTCCGAGGCACAGTTGCAGCAGCCCCTGGGCGAATTCCTGCGCGAGCAGGCCTTCGGCAGGGCTTTCTGCGACTGGTATTTCATGCCCATGGTGGCCTGCATCTGGAGTTGTCCCAAGGCGCAGATGCTGCAGTTCCCGGTGTCGACCATGATCCGCTTCTGCCACAACCACGGCCTGAACCAGGTCAGCAACCGCCCGCAATGGTGGACCGTGACCGGCGGCGCGCGGCATTACGTGGACAAGATCCTGGCGCGCATCCACGACAAGCGGCTGAACACGCCGGTGCGTTCCGTGCGGCGCCATGGCCCCGGCGCCGGTGTCACGATCCGCACCGACCATGGCGACGAGCGTTTCGACAAGGTGGTGCTGGCCACGCACAGCGACCAGTCGCTGGCCCTGCTGGCCGATGCCAGCCCCGAGGAACGCGACACGCTCGGTGCGATCCGTTATCACCCGAACCGCGCGGTGCTGCACACCGATGTGTCGGTGTTGCCGCGCCGGCAACGCGCCTGGGCGGCGTGGAACTACGAATCCGCCGGTGGTCACGGCGCGGGCGAGGACACGGTCTGCCTGCATTACCTGCTCAACCGGCTGCAGCCGCTGCCATGGAAACAGCCGGTCGTCGTGTCGCTCAACCCGATCCGACCGATCGCGGACCAGCACGTGCTGGGCGCATACGACTATGCGCATCCGGTGTTCGACCGGCCGGCCGTCGCGGCACAGGCACGCGTCGGCGCCTTGCAAGGGGTGCGCGACACCTATTTCTGCGGCGCCTGGATGGGGTACGGATTTCACGAGGACGGGCTCAAGGCCGGTCTCGACGTCGCGCAACGCCTGTTGTCCGCACCCGTGCCGCAGCGCGAACTCCGCGAGCCCGAAGAGGCCTTCGCATGACGCCGGACACGGCGACTCGACCGCTGGGCGCCGCGGCGCCAGCGGTTGCAGCGCCGGTATTGCCGATGATCGGCTTCGGCGAGGTGCGCCACACCCGATTGCGGCCCGCACGCAACGCCTTCGCCTATCCGGGCTATTTCCTGATGTTGCCGATGCGCGCCATGCAGGACCCGACCCATGCCGCGGCGCAGACCGGCCTGGCGCGCAACCGCCGTGCCGCGCTGAGCTTCTTCGACACCGACCACGGTGACGGCCGCCCCCTGTCCCGTGGCGGCGCACTGGGCTGGCTCGACGAACTGCTGCACCGGGAAGGCATCGACGACGCCAGCGGCGAGGTCTGGCTGCAGTGTTACCCGCGGGTCCTCGGGTACACCTTCAAGCCGGTCAGCTTCTGGTTCTGCCACCGCGCGCCGCACGACCAGGGCGGCGCCTTGCGTGCCATCGTGTGCGAAGTCAACAACACCTTCGGCGAACGCCACTGCTACCTGCTCGACCAGCCGCGCTGGGGCGCGCAACTCGTCGCGCGCAAGCAGTTCCATGTCTCGCCGTTCCTGCAGGTCGCGGGACGTTACCACTTTCGCTTCATGCGCAGCACGCGGCCCGACGGCGAACGCTGCGTGGCGCGGATCGACTACGACGACGCCGACGGCGCCGTGCTGCAGACCAGTGTCAGCGGTACCTTGACGCCGGTATCGCCCCGCTCGATGCGCCGGGCCCTGTGGCGCCACCCGGCGATGACGCTGGGCGTGATCGGACGCATCCACCTGCAGGCCGCGCGCTTGTGGTTCAAGCGGGTGGGGTTCGTGACCAAGCCCGCCCCACCCGGAGCAGCCGTGACCCGACAGGAACATCCGCCCGCCTGAGACCACCACCGACGAAGACCGCCATGAATACCAGCACCCTGAGCTATCCGACCGCCCTGCACCATGCCCCCGCTGCCGCGCGCAGCGCCCTCAAGCTGCTCGAGCGCCTGCGCCACGGCAGCCTGACGGTGCAGCTGCCCGATGGAACGATCCGGGTGTTCGGCCAGGCCACCCGGGACCAGGGCGACGCGATGATCGCGCTGCGCAACTGGAACATGTGCGCCGCCACGCTCAAATCCGGCGACATCGGTTTCGCCGAGAGTTACATCGCCGGCGACTGGAGCACGCCCAACCTCACCGACCTGCTGCGGCTGTTCATCCGCAACCGCAACGAGCTCGAGGACGTGATCTACGGCAGCTGGGCCGGGCGCACCCTGCACCGCCTGCGGCACTGGCTCAACCGCAACACGCGCGCCAACAGCCGCAAGAACATCCATGCGCACTACGACCTGGGCAACGCGTTCTACCGCCTGTGGCTGGACGACACGATGAACTATTCGTCGGCATGGTTCGACGGGGACCACAGCCGCAGCATGCGCGATGCCCAGAACGCCAAGGTGCGCCGCGCCTTGCGCATGGCGGGCGTACAGGCGGGGGACCGGGTGCTGGAGATCGGCTGCGGCTGGGGCGCGCTGGCGGAAATGGCCAGTACCGAATTCGGCGCCAGCTTGACCGGCGTGACCTTGAGCACCGAACAACTGGCGTTTGCACGCGAGCGCATGGCCGGTCTCGCGCGTCCCGACAACACGGCGGCCGCCGTCGACCTGCGGTTGCAGGACTACCGCGACATCGACGACGGCCCGTTCGATGCCATCTGTTCGATCGAAATGGTGGAGGCGGTGGGACGCGAATTCTGGCCCACGTATTTCCAGAGCGTGCACAAGCTGCTCAAGCCCGGCGGCCGTGCCTGCATCCAGAGCATCGTCATCGACGATGCCTTGTTCGACCGCTACATCCGCTCGAGCGACTTCATCCAGCAATACATCTTCCCGGGCGGCTGCCTGCCGTGTCCGCGCGAGTTCCGGCGCGAAGCCGCGGCCGCAGGCCTGACGGTGGTGGACGCATTCGCGTTCGGCCAGGACTATGCGGAAACGCTGCGGCGCTGGCGCCACGACTTCCTGGCCCACCGCGACGAGATCATGCGCCTGGGCTTCGATACCCGCTTCATGCGGATCTGGGAGTTCTACCTGGCCTACTGCGAAGCCGCATTCGACATGGCCAACATCGACCTGGTGCAATTCACACTGGCCAAGCCATGATGCCCACGGACCGCCCGCTCGGCCCCGGCCGCCCCATGCACGCCGGCGCCCTGGCGGCGCGGCGCGGCGTGCGTCGGCGCCAGGCCCTGCTGGCGGTCGCGACCGTGGCCATCGGCGCCGGTTCGGGCGCCCGGGCCAGCGTCGCACCGCAGGAGATCCGGACCGCCCTGCCAACGGCCGTGTTGTCGGGCAGCACCCGCTTCACCTACTGGGGCTTCTCGGTCTACGACGCCAGTCTGTGGGTCGTCCCCGGCTTCGAGGCCCGGGAATTCGAGCGGCATCGTTTTGCCCTGCATCTGCAATACCTGCGCAACTTCAGCAACGCGGCCATCACCGAACGTTCGGTCCTCGAGATGGCGCGCCAGTCCGGCGCCACGGCGGAGCGCCGCGCGGTGTGGACCCAATGGCTGCGCAACGCATTTCCGGACGTGCGCGTCGGGGACCGCATCACCGGCGTCAACCAGCCAGGCGAAGGCGCCCTGTTCCTGACCAACGGCAGGCCGACCGGCAAGGTCCCGGACCCCGCGTTCGCGCGCCTGTTCTTCGGCATCTGGCTGGCCGGCGACACCTCCGAACCCGCCATGCGCACAGCCCTGCTGTCCGGACTGGGGGGGTCATGACCCCGCAGGGCCGCCCCAAGGGGGAATACCGGAGTGCGCAGCACGAAGGTATCTCTATGACCCCGCCGGGCCGCCCCAAGGGGGAATACCGCAGTGCGCAGCACGAAGGTATCTCTATGACCCCGCCGGGCCGCCCCAAGGGGGAATACCGCAGTGCGCAGCACGAAGGTATCGCTATCCCCCCGCAGGGCCGTCTCAACGACGAAGCCGCGCCGGTCACGACCGGCCAGGGCCTGTCGTACGGCGCGCTCGGCCTGCCGCTGGCCTTCGTTGCCTTGCCCCTGTACGTGATCCTGCCCAATCACTACGCAACGAGTTTCGGCATGCCCCTGGCGACGCTGGGCCTCATTCTGCTAGGCGCGCGCCTGTTCGACGCCGTGATCGACCCGGTGATCGGCCGCTGGTGCGACCGCCTGTTCGCGCACTCGCCGGGACGGGTGCTGGCGATGGGCGCAGTGGCCGCGGTGGTGCTGGCGGCCGGTTTTGGCCTGCTGTTCTTTCCCGCCACCCGCGACCCGATCGGCCTGATGGCATGGGCCGCGGCTTTCCTCGTGCTGACCTACGCGGCCTACAGCGCCTTGAGCGTGGCACACCAGTCCTGGGGGGCGATGCTCGGCGGCGACGAGACCCGGCGCAGCCGCATCGTGGCCTGGCGCGAAGGCCTGGCCCTGCTGGGCGTGGTGCTGGCGTCGGTGGCGCCGACCCTGCTCGGCCTGCCGCTGACCTGGGTGTTGTTCTGCGCCTGCCTGGCGATCGGCTGGCTGGCGTGGACTCGCGCCATGCGCCCGCGCGCCCGGCCTTCGATGCAGGCGGCGGACCTGTGGCTGCCGCTGCGCCGTCCCGGCTTCCGGCGCCTGCTGGCCGTGTTCGTGCTCAACGGCATCGCCAGCGCCATTCCCGCCACGCTGGTGCTGTTCTTCGTGCAGGACCGCCTGCTCGCGCCGCGCAGCATGGAGCCGGCTTTCCTCGGTACCTATTTCGTCTGCGCCGCCGCCTCGATGCCGCTGTGGTTGACGCTGGTCGGACGCATCGGCCTGGCGCGTACCTGGATGTGCGGCATGGTGCTGGCCGTGGCCGCTTTCGTCTGGGCCGCGACGCTGGGCAGCGGCGACACCGTCGCCTTCCTGCTGGTGTGCGCGGCCTCGGGCATCGCGCTGGGCACCGACCTGGCCTTGCCCGGTGCCATGCTGGCAGGGCTGATCGGCCAGGCCGGCCATCGCGGCAGCGCCGAAGGCGCCTACTTCGGCTGGTGGAACTTCGCCACCAAGCTCAACCTGGCCCTGGCCGCCGGCCTGGCCTTGCCGCTGCTGGCGCTGTTCGGCTACACGCCCGGTGCACGCGACGCATCGGCCCTGGGCGCGCTGACGATCGCCTACTGCCTGCTGCCCTGCGTGCTCAAGCTCGGGGCCGCCGCCCTGCTGTACCGGCACCAGCACCGATGGACCGTGAAGGGAGAACCCGCATGACACACCCCACCTCCGCCGGCGTGCGGCCACCGCGGCGCCGCTTCCTGCGGGCCGGCACCTCGGTCGCCGCCGCCAGCGTGCTGGCGATGGCCGGATGCGCCGCGCCGGACATCCAAGACTACGCAAGCGAACGACCGGCGCTCGATCTGCGCAGCTACTTCAACGGCACCATCGACGGCTACGGCATATTCACCGACCGCGGCGGCAAGGTGGTGCGGCGCTTCACCGTCGTCATCGAGTGCAGCTGGTCCGGCGACCAGGGCGTGCTGGACGAGGACTTCACCTATTCCGACGGCACGAAGGAAAAGCGCGTCTGGCGCATCACCCGCCTGGCCGACGGCCGCTACACCGGAACCGCCGGCGACATCGTCGGACAGGCCCGTGGCGTGGCACGCGGCAACACGCTGAACTGGTCGTACACCATGGCCTTGCCGGTCGACGGACGGGTGATCGAGGTGCAGTTCGACGACTGGATGTACCTGATGGACGACACGGTCATGCTCAACAAGGCCGAGATGAGCAAGTTCGGCATCCGCCTGGGCGAGGTCACGCTCGCATTCAGGAAACGCTGATGCGCGCCATGCAAGCCCCGACCATGCGACCGACGACACCGGGAGCGAACCGATGCCGCTGAACCCCGCCATCCGCGACTGGCACGGCAGGACCGTGTGGCTGGTCGGCGCGTCCACCGGTATCGGCCGCGCCACCGCCAGCCTGCTGCACGCACGCGGCGCCCACGTCATCGTGTCGGCCCGCAGCGCCGACACGCTGGAGCAGTTCGTGGCCGAACACGACGGCGCACGCGCGTTGCCGCTGGACGTGACGGACCGGGCCGCGGTGCGCGCGGCCATGCAGGCGATCGCGCGCGACGGCGGCCTCGACGGCATGGTCTATTGCGCCGGACACTACACGGCCATGGATCCGGATGCGATCGACCTGGACGACATGGTGCGCCACGTCGACATCAACTACACCGGTGCGCTGACGCTGCTCGATGCGGTGTTGCCGCACCTGCTGGGCGCACGCGCGCGCAAGCCTTTCGTCAGCCTGGTCGGCAGCGTGGCGGGCTACGGCGGGCTGCCCCGCAGCCTGGCGTACGGTCCGACCAAGGCGGCATTGATCAACCTGGCGCAGACCCTGTACCTGGGCCTGCGCCATAAAGGAGTAGGCGTGTCCATCATCAACCCCGGCTTTGTCGAAACACCGCTGACGGCACAGAACCGCTTCCACATGCCCGCCTTGCTGACACCGGAGCAGGCCGCGCAACACATCGTCAAGGGATGGGAACGCGGCGCCTTCGAGATCCATTTCCCGAAGCGCTTCACGCTCGGGCTCAAGCTGCTGTCGCTGCTGCCCTACCGGCTGTATTTCAAACTGGTTGGCCAGATCGACCGCGCCTGACACCATGCCGACAGCCCATGAACTGCAGCCGAAGGTGGAACTGGATCAGCTGATCCGGGTGTTCGAGACGCTGACGGAGTCGACCATCGGCGAGCTGCGCACCATCTACAGCGCCGACGCGTTTTTCGCCGACCCGTTCAACGCGGTGCATGGCATCGATGCGATCGAGCAGGTGTTCCGCCACATGTTCGCCACGCTCGAGCAGCCGCACTTCGTCGTGACCGGGTCGGTCGTGCAGGGCGAGCAGACCGTCTTGTTGTGGGAGTTCCGTTTTCGTTTCCGCTCGTTCCGCAGGCAGGTGGACCAGACCGTGCCCGGCGCCAGTCATCTGCGGCGCGACGCCCGGGGACGCATCACGCACCACCAGGACTACTGGGATGCGGCCCATGGCCTGTACCAGAAGATGCCGCTGATCGGCGCGGTGATGCGCTGGTTGCGCCGGCGCGTCAACAGCTGACCGGCGCGCCGGGCGCGTACCCGTTCAGGACGGTACCGTGTCGGCGAAGCTGGCGCGCAGCATCAGCTTGTCCTGCAACCGGGCCAGGTTCGGATGGTCGCTGCGCCACGCGATATCGGGGAAGCGGAAATCCAGGTAACCCAGCGCGCATCCGACCGCGATGTCGGCCAGGCTCAGGTGGATGCCGGCGCAGAAAGGCTTGTCGGCCAGACCCCGCGACATGGCCTTGACGCTGGCCTGCACCTTGCCGAGCTGGCGATCGATCCATTCCTGGCTGCGCTGCGCCTTGCTGCGTCCGTCCCAGGTGGCTTCCAGTCGCGCCAGGATGGCGGCATCGAGCACGCCGTCGGCCAGCGCTTCCCAGGTCTTGACTTCGGCCCGTTCGCGCCCGTTGGGCGGGATCAGCTTGCCCACCGGCGACAAGGTGTCGAGATACTCGACGATGACGCGGGAATCGAACAGCGCTTCGGCACCTTCCATCACCAGGCACGGCACCTTGCCCAGCGGGTTGGAATCCGCGATCCGGGTCTCGGATGACCAGACGTTGTCGGTCACGTATTGGTAGTCCAGCTTTTTCTCCGCCATGGTGATGCGCACCTTGCGGACATAGGGGCTGGACGATGATCCGATGAGTTTCATGGCTGGGCAATTCCGGGTGTGTGGGGCATTCTAGCCACCGCCATGGCACTCCGGTACGGGCCGGCGCACCCGATGCGCCCACCTACAATCGCCGGATGACTTTCTCCGCTGTTTCCGCCTTGTCGCCGCTGGACGGCCGTTATGCCGCCAAACTCGAACCGCTGCGCCCGCTGATGAGCGAACTGGGCTACATGCGGCGCCGGGTGCAGGTGGAAGTCGCCTGGTTCGTGCATCTGAGCGATGCCGGTTTCAAAGAGTTCAAGCCGCTGAGCTCCGGAGCCCGTACTTACTTGCTCAAGCTGGTCAAGAATTTCGGCGAAGCCGATGCCCAGGCCATCAAGGAGATCGAGAAGACCACCAACCACGATGTGAAGGCGGTCGAATACTGGATCAAGGGCAAGTTCGAGTCGCGCCCGGAACTGCAGAAAGCCGGCGAATTCGTGCACTTTGCCTGTACCAGCGAAGACATCAACAACACCAGCCATGCCTTGCAGTTGCGCGCCGCGCGCAACATCGTGCTGCTGCCGGCGCTCGACCGGCTGCTGCTCAAGCTGCGCGAGATGGCCGGCGCCTACGCCGACGTGCCGATGCTCAGCCGCACCCATGGCCAGACCGCCAGCCCCACCACCGTGGGCAAGGAGATCGCCAACGTCGTGATGCGGCTGCAGACCGCCTGCGACCGCATCTCGGGCGTCAAGATCCTGGCCAAGATGAACGGCGCGGTGGGCAACTACAACGCCCACCTGTCGGCCTGGCCCGACTTCGACTGGGAAGCCTTCAGCCGCGCCGTCATCGAATCCCCGGAGCCCACCGCCGAGACCGGCGTGCAGACATGGGGCCTGGGCCTGAGCTTCCAGCCCTACAGCATCCAGATCGAGCCGCACGACTACATGGCCGAGCTGTTCGACGCCGTCGCACGCGCCAACACCATCCTGATCGACTGGTCGCGCGACGTATGGGGTTATGTCAGCCTGGGGTATTTCAAGCAGAAGCTGCGCAAGGGCGAGGTCGGCTCGAGCACCATGCCGCACAAGGTCAACCCGATCGACTTCGAGAACGCCGAAGGCAACCTGGGCCTGTCCAATGCGCTGCTGCGCCACCTGAGCGAGAAGCTGCCGATCAGCCGCTGGCAACGCGACCTGACCGATTCCACCGTGCTCCGCAACATGGGCGTGGCGCTGGGTTATGCGTTGCTGGCCTACGAATCGCTGGCCGCCGGGCTCAACAAGCTCGAGATCAACAAGCCGGCCATCGCCGCCGACCTGGACGCATCCTGGGAAGTGCTGGCCGAACCGATCCAGACCGTGATGCGGCGCTACGGCCTGCCCCAGCCCTACGAGCAGCTCAAGAACTTCACCCGCGGCGCGCCGATGACGCGCGAGCTGATGCAGGGTTTCATCGCCAAGCTGGAGATCCCGCAGGACGACAAGGACCGGCTGCTGGCCATGACACCGGCCAGCTACACCGGCAAGGCGGCCGAACTGGCGCGCCGCGCCTGAGCCCCGGACGGTCCGCATGGCACTCAAGTCCACGGTGTTCCGGGCCCATCTGCAGATCGCCGACATCGACCACGGCTACTACGCCGACCACCCGCTGACGCTGGCCCGCCATCCCAGCGAGACCGACGAACGCATGATGGTGCGGCTGGCGGCATTGGCGCTGCAGGCCCATACGCTGCAATCGGTCTGCAACGGCGACGGCACACTGGCCTTCGGCGCCGGCCTGTCCGACCCGGATGAGCCCGACGTCTGGCTGCGCGACTTCACCGGCCAGACCCGCCTGTGGATCGAGGTCGGCCAGCCCGAGGACAAGCCGCTGGCCAAGGCCTGTGCCAAGGCCGACGCCGTGGTGCTCTACTGCTTCGGCCATGCCGCCGAGGTGTGGTGGAAAGGCATCGAGAACAAGCTCACCCGGCTGCGCAACCTCAGCGTGTACCGGATGCCGAGCGAAGCCGCGCAGGGCCTGCAGGTGCTGGCACAACGCAGCATGCAGTTGCAGGCCACGGTGCAGGACGGCAGCCTGATGCTGGCGGACGACCGCAGCGCCGTCGAGATCACGCCGCTGCGCTGGAAATAGGCGTCGTTCCATGGCCGCGCAGATTCCGGCGCTGGCGAGCCCGTCGATCCTCCTGCGTCCGCTGGCGCCGGACGACGGCCCCGCGCTGGTGGCAGCCGCCAGCGACGGCGCCTTGTGGAACCTGCCCTTCACCGTCGTGCCCTCGGCCGCGACCGTCGAAGCCTACCTGGCCACGGCGTTGCAAGGCCTCGCGGCCGGCACCGTCTGGCCGTTTGCCATCGTCGACGCCCGCGGCGGCGGCGTGATCGGCTCCACCCGTTTCTGGAAGATCGACCGCATCAATCGCAAGCTGGAGATCGGCCACACCTGGTTGTCGGCCTCGTGGCAAGGCACGCTGGCCAACACGCAGGCCAAGTGCTTGCTGCTGACGCAGGCCTTCGACACCATGGCCTGTGTCCGGGTGCAATTCACCACCGACGTGCTGAACGAGCGTTCGCAACGCGCCATCGAACGACTCGGCGCCGTGCGAGAAGGCGTGGTGCGCCACGAGCGCATCATGCCCGACGGCCGCAAACGCGACTCGGTGCGCTACAGCATCATCGATACCGAGTGGCCCCAGGTCCGCGAGCGCCTGCTGGCGCGGCTGCGGGCGACGACACCGGCGACCGATCACCGGCCCGGCTGACGCTCGCGTGCACGCTCGGCATACCGGTTGAACCGCCAGGACGTGCCGTCCTGCGTGATGCGCCGCCAGGTGGCGCGTTTTTCCGCCGGACGCATCTCGGTCCAGTACTGCACCTCCTCGAAACTGCGTCCGCAACCCTTGCAGGTCGCGTCCCCCTGGCTGGTCGAGCAGATGGCAATACACGGCGTGTCCGGCGTGGTCTCGTACCAGGCCATCCAGGCGGCGAAGGCCTCGCGCGGAAACGTGAACTCGTCGGCCAGCGGCTCACGGTGGTAGACCATCTGCGCGTAGACCTCGGCCAGTGCGCGGACCTCGGCGGCCAGCGTGATGCCGTCCGGCGACGGCTTGCGCTCGCGCCAGTAGTTGATGGCCGACTCGATGTCGGTGATGTGAATGCCTGTCATGGGATCCTGGATCTTGCCACGGCGCGCTCGCGTGGCGATGGTATGCTGGCCAGCCATGAAACTGATCGTCAAATGGCTTCTCAGCGCCTGCGCACTGCTGGCAGTCGCCTACATCTACGGCGGTGTGGCCGTCAGCAGCTTCGGCAGCGCGCTGATCGCTGCCTTCGTGATCGGGCTGTTCAACACGGTCGTGCGGCCGATTCTCGTGGTGCTGACCCTGCCGGTCACGGTGGTCACGCTGGGGCTGTTCCTGTTCGTCATCAACGCATTGATGTTCTGGTCCGCCTCCGGGGTGCTGGACGGCTTCCAGGTCGACGGATTCGGCGCCGCGCTCATCGGCTCGCTGATCTACTCGGTGCTCAGCCTGCTGATCCAGTCAGCGCTCGAGGGCTTGTTCCCGCAGCAATGACTGCACCTGGCGGGTGCGGGTGTCGATGATCGACGCCTCGATATGGTCCACCCCCGGCGTGCTGCGTGCCAGGCCCTGCGCGGCCTTGAACCGGTCGACCGCGGCGGCGTAGTCCATCAGCGCAACCTGCGCCTCGGCCTCGGCGCGTATCGCCCGCAGCACCTGGCCCTGCGCCGTATTGGCGCGACCCAGCATCTGCCACGCACCGGCATCGCGCGGGTGCAGCGCAACCCAGGACTGCAGGCCGCTGGCAGCCTGCGCCGCCTTGCCCTCGCGGATCCAGACCCGGGACATCAGCAGCAGCTCGGCGCGTCCGTTCGGCACGATCTCGGGCGCCGGCTGGTCCGACAACAATGCAAGCTCGATCGCCAGCAGACGGGACAAGCGCTGCGCCGGCGCGTCCCCCGTGGCCGACCGTGCCTGCAGTCGCGCCAGCAAACCCTTGGCCGCCGGGAAATCGCGCATCTGCGCCGCAGCCAGTGTTGCGGCGTACAACACGCCGGCCTGCGCCGCAGGTGATTGCTCGGCCAGCCTGGCCGCCTGGGCCTGGGCGACCATGTCGCGCAGGGAGTCGATCGCCGGGTTGGCCAGCACGCGCGCACGGGCGCTGGCCATGGCATGGTCCATCAGCAATGGCGGGCTCGTGCTGCCGGCGCCCAGCGGCAGCCGGCCCTGGACGTCGGCAATGCGCTCGGACGTCAGCGGATGGCTGCGCAGGTAGGGAAAGGCACCGTTGTCGTTCAGGCGCGAAGCGGCCTGCAGCTTCTCGAACATCGACGCAAAACCCGCGGGCGCGAAACCGGAATCGGCCATCAGGCCGAATCCGACCCGGTCGGCCTCGCGCTCCATGTCGCGCGAGAAATTGAGCTGGTTCTGCATCGCCAGGGCCTGCCCGCCGGCCAGCAGCGCGTTGGCCGCATCGGTGTTCTTGGACGCCGCCATCGCGCTGAGAATCATCGCGCCGATGATCCACGGCGTCTGCGCGTTCTGCTGGGTGGTCAGGCGCGAGATATGGCGCTGCGTCACGTGGCTGAGTTCATGCGCCAGCACCGAGGCGAGTTCGTCGCGGCTGGTCACGACGGCGATCAGGCCCATGTGCAGGCCCAGGTAGCCGCCGGGCAACGCGAATGCATTCACGCTGCGGTCGCGCCCCATCATGATCTGCCACGCGAACCGCTGCTGCAGTTCGTCGGACATCTCGCCGCGTTGGTAGGCGGCCTTGAGCAGGGGCTGCCAGATCGCATCGACATAGTCGGCCAGCACCGGATCGTCGATGTAGTCCGGGTCGCGGAAGATCTCGCGCGCGATGCGGTCACCCAGGCGCCGCTCGGCGCTGGCCGTCATCTCGCTGCCGTCGCCCATGACCGGCAGGCTGCTGCCACCCGAGCGTGTGGCCGGGGACCCGGCGGAGCCGGTCTGCGCCAGCGGCGCCGACACGGCCAGCGCCGTCAGCGCCAGCGCAACCAGGGTGCGCCGCGCGTGCGCGTACACCCGGCGGCGGCCGCGGGAGCGAACAGGATTCATCGAAGGCATGGACGTATGATGCAGTACGCGGGTCAAAGGTTCGTCAATCGAAAGTATCCAGATGCTTCCGGCCGGCGGCCCGCGACAGCGATCCATCACCAGCGTTATCCGAAACCGGCATGAACACCCTGACCCATTTTGACGCACACGGCCAAGCCCACATGGTCGACGTTGCGAGCAAGGCCAGCACGCACCGCATCGCGGTCGCCGGCGGCCGCATCGACATGCATGCGGCAACCCTGGCCATCATCGAATCCGGCACCGCCAAGAAAGGCGACGTGCTGGGCATTGCCCGCATTGCCGGCATCCAGGCGGCCAAGAAAACCAGCGACCTGATCCCGCTGTGCCATCCGCTGGCGCTCACGCGCGTGGCCCTCGAATTCGAGACCGTGCAGGCCGACGCCACCCACCCGGCCAACATCATCTGCCGCGCCACCGTCGAGACGGTCGGGCCGACCGGCGTCGAGATGGAAGCCCTGGCGGCCGTGCAGGTCGCGCTGCTCACCATCTACGACATGTGCAAGGCGGTGGACCGCGGCATGACGATGAGCGACATCAAGCTGCTGCAGAAACATGGCGGGCAGTCGGGGAGTTTCATCGCGGGGTGAAGGGCCCGGTCTTCGCGCGGCGCATGGCGTCCGCGGGCATCAGGGACGGCCGGGTGCATCGAGGCTGCCGGCCGCCGCACGCTGCACCCAGCGCGCATGGTCCTGCGGAAACGCTATCGCGAATCGCCGCGCCAATGACCGGGCTTCGTCATCCTGACCCAGCATCCGGGCCGTGTCGATCAGCTTTTCGATGACGCGCGGTTCCGGCGAAAAATGCAGCAGCCGCCTGGCCATGGCATTGAGCCGCGCCGCGTTGTCCTGATCGACCTGCGCCAGCGTCAGCTCGGCGAAGCGGACCTGGCGCCGGAACAGCCAGGAATCCTGCACCTTGGCCAGCGTGTCGTCGCGGTAGGCGGGGCTGCGTTGTTCCGGCCGCAGATAGATCTGGCTGATGCGGTGGTAGTCCCAGGTCGCGTAGGCGACCGACAGCGCGATCACCAGCGCCAACGCCGTCAATGACCCGCGCCAAGCGCGGGACATGGCTGCCGGACCGGACCCGTGCGATGGCTGCACGTCGGACGTGGCGTCGTGCGCACGCCCACAGCACAGCATCCAGACACAAGCGCCCAGCGCGATCTGGAACGGCCCGTACCACAGCGGGTACTCCAGCATGCTGTGCACACCGATCAGGCCCAGCACCGCCCAGGCCATCTGTCGTTCAACCCCGGTTTCGCGCCACGGACGGTTGCGCCAGAGCAACCACACCACCAGCGCACACAACACGGCCGCGGCCGGGACGCCGAACTCGACCGCGACGTGCAGCGGCAGGTTGTGGGCGTTGTCCAGGATGTCGCAGAAACGCGCGCCGGGATATACGGTCATGAAATGGGCGTAGTCGAGCTCCCCCCAACCCCAACCGGTCCAGGGTCGCAAGCCGATCAGGTGCAAGACGTTGCTCCACAACACCAGTCGACTCTCGCAGCCAGGCGCCTCGATGCCGAACCGGCCAGTGATGCCGGAGGAAAACGGATCGCGCCCCGCCAGCCACGGAAGCGTCACCGAGGCCACCCCATAAGCCAGCACCGCCAGCAGCAACATGCGGCGGACCTGGGGATTGCTCCACCACGACCACAGCCCTCCCATCAGCAGAATGCCCGCGAGTTGCAACGCGCCGGTCCGCGATACGGAGGCTGCGTTCGCACTCGCGAGCAACACCGTGGCTACGGCAATGCCGAGCATGCCGCCCCGATGCGCCATCGGCCACCGGCCGCCCTGGGCCTGCGCGGGGTGGCGACGCAGCACCACGCACACGAGGGCGACCAGCCCCAGGTTGAGCAGCGTCGCGAACTGGTTGCGCTGGCGCAGATTGCCGTAAGCCACGCCCGACGCGGGATGGTTGACCCAGCCTTCGAGCGCGGCGCTCAGGTCGAAATACTGCAGCAGCCCCAGAACACTGCTGATGAGCGCGGCCCACAGCCAGCTGGCGCGAATCGTGGCTGTCCAGCGGATGTCGGCATGGGCCGCCAGCGCGCACAGGCCGGCCACGCAAGCCGCCGACACCAGCCAGGGCAGGACCGACGGCGTCGGCCCGGCGGCGATCGGGTTGAGCCAGGGCAACATCAAGGCCATCGCCGCAAGCACATGGCCGGGCATGGACGACGGGGATGACACGAACATGTCCGGGAGCCGGCTCACCTTGGCCAGGCCTAGTTCGGCCAGGGCACGGCGGCGATTCGCGGGTCCGCGGCCGCCTGGCGGGACCATGAGGCCTTGAGCGCATCGCAGTGGGCTGGCGGCGCGATATTGCACAGACGGCGCAACCAAGCGGCCGCATCCTGGGGACGGTTGTTCCAGGCCAATGCGACGGCGAGCCGCTGGACGAACCCGGCGCTGGGAAACAGGGCGGCCGTTGTCTCGAGCGAGCGCAGATCGGCGTCGCTCATGCCGACGGCCGGTTCGAACCGCAGCAGCCGGAAGAAGTCCTGCCACTGCGTCAACAACACCACATCGGGCGGCACGGCACGCGGCGACTTGATGGGCGACCATTCGAAGCGCAGGGCCTCGTAGCTGCGCTCGACACGCCAGTAGTCGCGGACCAGCAGCACCAGCAGCGCGACGCCGATGACCCATAACCCCAACACCACGCTGCGCCGGGTTGCGACCAACACACGCACCTGCTGCCGCGACTCCAGGATACCCATCACCAGTCCCGCCGGCAACAGGAAATAGGCGTAGTGCAGCGGCAATTCCAGCATCGCGTGGTTGGCGACGACCAACAGCAGCGTGACCAGCACCGCCTGCTCCGCCGTGCGCACGGCCAGCATGCGGCGAACCATCCACACCACGATGAAGGCGGACACCGCCAGGCCGATCGGCAGACCACACCACAGGACCAGATCCAGGAACAGGTTGTGCGATTGCGAGAAACGGGTCTGCAAGGCCGGTAGATGGTCGGCCATTTCGATCTGCGCCAGGCCCACCTGGTTCCACCCGTACCCCAGCCAGGGACGCTGGAATACCGCCTGGGCGAACATCGACCAGATCGCCGGGCGCGACTCACCGGTCATCCGCTCGATCGATGCGGCATCGAACAACACCCCGCCGGCCAGCAGCCGACTCAACCAGTTGTTGGCCGCAACGCAGACGGCGAAGAACAGGCCCAGCGCACTGGCGACCCACGGCAGGCGCCGATCGGGCCACAGACGGCGCCAGGCCCAGCTCGCCGCCACCACGATGACTACGGCGATCCAGGCCGTGCGCGAACCCGTCAGCGACAGGCCGAACAACAGGAACATGGCATAACCGATGGCGACCGCCGGACCCAGCTTGCCGCGCACATAGGCCCAAGCGCCCGCCAGCAGGCCCCAGACCAGAAAGGTCCCGAGTTGGTTGGGCTGGCCGAAATTGGCGAACGGCCGGCCGTCACCATCACCCATCGACCAGATGTCGAGGCGATCGAGGGCTAGCCATTGGTGCAGTTGCAGGCCGACCGACACGATGGCGCCGATGCCGATGGCCAGCAGCAGTCCATGGGTGGCCTGCTCGCCCGACGCGGCCCAACGCATGCCGATGAGGACCGCGAGCATGAACGCGAGCAAATAGGCGCAGGACAACCAGCTGTTGCCGGGTGTCACGACGATGCCCATCGCCAACTGCAGCCACGGCAAAGGCAGCAATACGGCCGCCAGCAGAGCCAGCGCACTCCAGCGCACGGGCGTGGCGGATCGCACGATCACGACCAGCGCCGCCACCGCAAAGACACAGGCCGACCAGGCGTCGAAATGAAAACTGGCCCAGGGTGGATAGTGGTTGGGTAGCAGCCAGCCGATGGCCAGGGTCAGCGACCAGGCGGCCAACCAGAATGCCGACATCACGGGTGGCAATGCCGGCGACGGCAGGGGCTCTGGACCCGGGACGCGGAGGTTCGTGGCGGCGGTCATCGGTTCGATGTTATGGCGTCAATGGCGGCGCCTGTGTTCGGCACACAAAAAAGGCCCCGAGCGGGGCCTTTTGCGATTGGCGATCGTGACGATCGCCAAAGGACATGCATTACTTGCAGCTGGCGGGCAGGTACTTCGCTTCCATCGCCTTGGTCACGCTGCCAGCCACCGGAGCGGCGGAACAGGTCCACTCGACCTGGCCGTTGGACTGCAGAACACCAGCAAACTGCACACCGGCACCAGCGATCTTCGTATCGCCCTTGCCGACGGCGACAACCGCGCCATGGCTGGCGTCCGCGCCGGGCACGTAATAGACGGCCTCGACGTACTTGGAGGCCTGCGTTTCAACCGTCAGGCTGGCGTTGTCCATCGGCGTACCGGCTTGGGCCGCCTCGGAAATCGCCACCTTGCCCGACGAACCGGCCAGGATAATCTCCGACACCTTGGCACGGACCGTGTAGTCCTGGTACGCCGGCAGGGCCACGGCGGCCAGGATACCGATGATCGCGACAACGATCATCAGTTCGATGAGGGTAAAACCTTTTTGCATGGAACGCTTCATTTGATAACTCCTTGGGTTGAGATGACTGACACGACAAGCACTGAAAACTGACGGAGCTCTATCAGCACGTTCTGTGCCAGGCTCGAAACTGCGGTTTTCAGGGGGTCTTGCGACAGAAATGGCCGCAAAATGTCGTCAACTCAAGAACATTACGACATTTTCAAGCATGGCATGACAAAAATGTCATGCCATAAATGTCACTTGATGCAGACCTGCCGGACCATCTTGATGTCCGTCAATCCCATCAGGATCTTCTCCATGCCATCCATCTTCAGCGTTCGCATGCCGCCTTCGACGGCCTGGGAAAACAGTTCGGCGACGCGGGCGCGCTCCTGGATCAGCTTCTTGACCGCATCGTCGGACACCAGCAACTCGTGCAGGCCGATCCGGCCCTTGTAGCCGGTGCCGCCACACTTGTCACAACCCACGGCCCGGTACAGCTTGAGCTGTCCGTCCTGGCCATAGTGGTTGACCCAGTTCTCGACCAGCTTGCGGGCTTCGCCGGCATAGTCGGCCTGCCAGGACTTCGAATGGCGCAGTTCCTCGGCGTATTCGGCCACGAACAGGCGCAACTCGTCGGCGTCGGGCAGGTAGGCCTCCTTGCAGTCGCACAGTTTCTTGGCCAGGCGCTGCGCCAGGATGCCCAGCAAGGCGTCGGCGAAGTTGAACGGATCCATGCCCATGTCCATCAGCCGGGTGATGGACTCGGGCGCGGAGTTCGTGTGCAGGGTCGAGAACACCAGGTGGCCGGTCAGGGACGCCTCGACGCCCATGGACACGGTTTCCTTGTCGCGCGACTCGCCGACCATGATGATGTCCGGGTCGGCACGCAGGAAGGCGCGCATGACCAGCGCGAAGTCGATACCGGCCTTCTTGTTGATCTGCACCTGGCGCAGGCCCTTTTGCGTGATCTCGACCGGATCCTCCGCGGTCCAGATCTTGGTGTCCGGCGTGTTCAGGAACTTCAGGATGGAGTGCAGCGTCGTCGTCTTGCCCGAACCGGTCGGGCCGCAGACATAGAACAGGCCGTAGGGCTTGGTGACCGTGGCCTCCAGACGGGCCTTGTTGTGCGGCGTCAGGCCCAGCTTTTCCAGCGGGATCGGCTCGCCGGCGGCCAGGATCCGCATCACGACATCTTCGACGCCACCGGCCGACGGAATGGTGGCCACCCGCAGCTCGATGTCCAGCGGGCCGTATTTCTTGAACTTGATCTTGCCGTCCTGCGGCTTGCGGCGCTCGGAGATGTCGAGGTCGCACATGATCTTGAGCCGGGTGACCATGGCCTGGCGGAAATGCGCCGGGACCTCGATGTAGGGCACCAGCGAGCCGTCGATGCGGAACCGGATGCCGGTCTTGAGCTTGCCCGGCATCGGCTCGATGTGGATGTCGGATACCTTCTGGTTGTAGGCGTCGATGATGACCTTGTTGACGAACTTGACCAGCTCGTTGTCCGCGGCGGCCGATTCCAGTGAATCGTCGTTGTGACCATCGTCGATCGGCCCGCCATCCATGTCGGCCAGCAACTGGTCGATCGAGCCGCCCTCGACGCCGGCGCCGTACAGCTGGGCCAGTGTGTCCTGGAACTCGGTCAGCGTGGTGACGCGGTAGGCGAACTTGGCGATGCGCGGAAACACCTGCGGCACGACCCGCGCGCCCCGCACGGCTTCCGGATCCACGCACATGATGACCAGGCCGTCGGGCGACTCCTCGAGCGGAATCCAGCCCTGCTCCTCGATGAACTCGCGCTTGAGCGGGCCGTGCAAGGCCTCGGAGCGGATCCGCCCGGCGTTGAACGGCTCGTAGGGCACGCCGAAGAATCGGGCCAGCGAGGGGCCGATCTGGGCCGGCTTGACCTTGAACTTGCTGATCAGCACCTGCTCGACGGCCAGGCCCTCGCTGCGGGCATCGACCAGGCATTGCTCGAGCTCGGCCTCGGAGACCACGCCATCGGCCACCAGGCCGTCGAACTTGGTCGCCTTGTGGCGCGCCGCGTCGCTGGCTTTCTGCATGCGCTGGCGAATCGCCGTGGCCAGGGTCTTGCACAGCTGGGCGACACCTTCGACCTCGAGCGCGCCGAAGGGCTGGTCGCTCTTGTTGTTGATGATCTGCAATACGCCGTGCAACACGTCGCCATCGAGGATGGGCGCCACCAGCATCTGGCGCGTGCGGTAGCCCGAACGCTTGTCGACCTCCTTGAGGAAGTTCAGCGACGGATGGATCTGCTTGAGCGTGTCGTCGTCGTAGACGTCGGCCAGGTTGAGCTGCTGCTTGCTGAACGCCACGTAACCCGCCAGGCTCTGCGGCGAGATCGGCAGCTTGAGGTCACGGCTGCTGTTCAGGCCGGTCTTGACCTTGGAGACGATGGCGGTGCGATCCTCGTTGACCGCATACAGCGTGAGGCGGTCCGCATTGAGCAGCTTGCAGATGTCCTGGCTGGTATCCAGCATGATCTGGTCCAGGTTCTCGGTGTCGTGGATCCGCGCCGTGACATGGTGCAGCTGCTTGTAGAACAAGGCCTCGAAGGTGATGCCGCGCTTGTCCGGCGGCAGCTTCTGGCTTTCGAAGAAATCCTGCTCCGACGAGCGACCGCCCGTGCCGGGCTTGAGCACCGCGCTCATGGTCGCGGCTCCCCGCGCCGGGTGGCGTCCAACGGCATGGTGGCAGGCAGCACGCGGGTCACAGGTCGAACTCCTGGCCGGCGCGCAACCAGCGGATGTCATGGGTCACGTTGGGCCCGGAAATGGACGTTTCGTCGAATTTCTGGATCTCGGCCATGATCAGATCGGTTTCCGCCGGCTTGGTGTGGGTGATGTAGATCGGGTAACGCTGGTCGTTGCGGATATTGTCCAGTTCGTCGGCCAGCACGCCGGGCGACAGATGCAGACTGAGCTTGGCCAGGTCCTTTTCACGGTTGCTGAACGCCGTCTCGATGACCAGCATCGCCACGTTGAGCTGGTTGACCCGCTCCCAGAACGCAGGGTTGCGTTCGGTATCGCCGGAAAACACCCAGCAACCACTGCCTGCCGTCACAGCATAACCGACCGCCGGCACCGTGTGAACCGCCGGCAACACCTCGAGCAGCTTGCGGTTGATCTCCAGCGTCTGGCCGGTCTCGATCTCGTGGAAGCTGATGAACGGCTCCTCCGGCGACGGGATGCGGCTGAAATCGGGCCAGATGACGTCGTTGAAGATATGCGCCTTGAGCGCCTGGATGGTTCCGGCCAGCGCATGGATCTTCAAGGGCTGGCGACGCCGGGAGGCGACGGCATCGACCATCAGCGGCAGCGCCGCCACGTGGTCGAGATGGGAGTGCGTCAGGAAGACATGTTCGATGCGGCGCATTTCCTCGAGGGAAAGATCGCCCACGCCGGTGCCGGCGTCGATCAGCACATCGCTGTCGATCAGAAAGGACGTGGTCCGGCAGTCCTTGGCGATGGCGCCGGAACAGCCCAGCACACGCACTTTCATGGCGGCCCTTATTTCGTTTCGAAATTGGTCGCACCGTCCCACTCGAGGTCAAACGGAAGCAGCCGCATCGAGGCTACACGCTCGGAGTAGAGGTGGTAAAGGTATTTTTTGGCATTCATGCGCAGCAAATTCATCATCAGCAGATCGCATTGGTCCCAGTCCTGGGCCCGGTAGGCCTTCAGAAAGGATGCCCAGGCCTTGAGTTCGGCCTCCGTCTCCGCACCGATGCGGTTGTTCGGCGCCACCGGCCAGAAGATCGCGACCGCCTGGTCCTTGCCCTTGACCCGGACCAGGTCCAGTTCCTGCCAGCCGAACGCCGGCGCCAGCTTGCGCGCGGAGTCGCTGACCACGGTGTCCACGCCATAGATCTTGGACAGGCCCTCGAGCCGCGAGCCCAGGTTCACGGCGTCGCCGATGACGGTATAACTCTTGCGGATGTTGGAGCCCATGTCGCCGACACACATGTTGCCGGTATTGACCCCGATGCCGATGCCGATCTCCGGTATGCCCTTGGCCCGGTGTTCCTCGTTGATGCCGCGTACCGCGTTGGCCATCTCCATCGCCGACTTGACGGCCAGATGGGCGTGGTCCGAGGTCTCGACCGGCGCCCCCCAGAACGCCATCACGCAGTCGCCCATGTATTTGTCGATGGTCCCGCGGTTTGCGCGGATGATGCCGGTCAGCCGGGTGAAGACCCCGTTGAGCAGCGCCTGCAACTGCAGCGGCTCCATCTGTTCGGACATCTTGGTGAAACCCCGCATGTCGCAGAACATCACCGTCATTTCGCGGTTCGTCGCCTCCATGCTGTAGCTGTCCGGGTCCTTGACCATCTCGTCGACGAGTTCGGGCGGCACGTAGGTGCCGAACAGTTGCGCCAGTTCCCGCTTGGACCGGCTTTCGACGAAATAGCCGTAACTCATGTTCAGCGCAAAGGCGGTCACGCCCATGACCAGGGCACTGGCCAGCGGCAACACCAGCCCCGAGCCCAGGTACAGCCACAGGTTGAGTCCGGCCACGGCCGCCAGCACCAGCACGCTCAAAATCACGGCCCGCGTGGCCGTGACCAGCGGCAGCGCAAAGGCCAGGATCAGGCCGGACACCAGCAGCACCACGACCTCGTAGCCGACCGCATAGTCGGGCTTGACCAGCGTCTTGCCGTCGAGCAGGCCCGAGATGACGTTCGCATGCGCTTCGACGCCCGGATACACCTCGCTCACCGGGGTGACCCGCAGATCCTGCAATCCTGGCGCCGTCGTGCCCACCAGCACGATCTTGTCGCGCAAGGACTCGGGCGGAATCGACTTGTCCAGCAGGCTGGCCGCCGACACGTAGCGGAACGAGCCGCCCTTGGGGCCGCCCAGCCCGCGGAACGGGATCAGCGCCGACACCTGTTCATCGACCGGGATCGCCAGCGTCTTGCCGCCCAGCTTGAGCTGGATGCTTTCGAGACCCTGGTAGGTGCGCGCCAGCATGCGCTCCTTGGGGAATCCGGGCGCGACCGTGGGCAGCCCCGCCAGCAGCCGGAACATCGCCAGCGACAGGGATTCATAGTACTTGCCCTGGTAGTCGGCAATCAGCGGCAGCGAACGCACGACGCCGTCGCTCTCGGGAATCGGGTTGAAGTGACCGGCGATCGGCGCGGCCTTGGCGATCGGCGCGATGTTGGAGCCGTATCCGTCCCAGGTCGTGAACTTGATCGGCCGCCCTTGCAGCGCCGACTTGTCCATGACCGGCTCGGGCAACACGCCCGAGGTATGGCCATCGCGATCACCGGTCAGGTAATAACCCAGCACCACGGCCCGTCCTTCGAGCGCCTTGGCGAACATCGCGTCGTAGTCCAGCGAGCTCTCCATCTGGCGCAGCTTGTCGACGAAACCGGGCTGGTCACGCAACTCGTTCTGCGCCAGCTCGCGCAGGCGCTTCAGGCCGGAGCTCTCGTCGGCTTCGGCGAACACGATGTCGAAACCCAGCAGCGCGATCTTCTGGCGGTCGAACAGTTCGTTCGTCAGCTCGGCCAGCCGGTTGCGGCCCCAGGGCCAGCGTCCCACCTCGGACAGGCTTTTCTCGTCGATGTCGACGATGACCACGCGATCGTCGAGCGTGCGTGGCATGGTTGCACGCAGCCGGGAGTCGTAGATGATGTTGTCCAGCCGCTCCAGAACCCCGAGTCGCACCGCGCCCGCCGCATGCAGCAGCGCGAAGATCAGGGGAAGCAGCGTGACGACGATCCGGGGCCAGTGCTTGAGAAGTGCACCCATGGCGGAGTCATCCAGCAGGCCAGTGCGCCGCCAAGGAGTTCGTCAAGCGGCCCGGCCCTCAACCCTGCACGAATTGCATCTGCGTCCCGGCCAGTTCGATCAGGTCGCCGTTCTTGAGCGACACCGGATCGGTGCCGATCGGCGCGCCATTGAGCGACGGGTTGCCGGCGCCTTCGACATGGTGCACCACGTAGCCATGCTGGCGCTTGGTGATCGCGGCGACGGCCACGCCAGGCTTGCCGATCGTGGTGACCACCTTGGTCAGCGGGACCTCACGCCCGGCTGCGGCGCCCGACAGCACCTTGATCGAGGCCTGCGCGGTGGAGCCGCCAGCCACCGGTGCCGACGGACGGGTCGCAGGGCCGCCCGAGACCGACGCCGGGCCGGACACCGAAGCCGGTCCTCCACCAAAACCCGAATTCGGCGGCGCAGCCAGCCCGCCCGGACCCGACTTGACCATCATGGTCTTCTCGAATCCTTCGCCCGTCGCTTCACCGACGAACTTGATCTTGTACTTGCCGACCTCGACGGTATCGCCGTTGTGCAGCTGCTGCTTCTTGACGGCCTTGCCATTGACATAGGTGCCGTTGGTGCTGTTGAGGTCTTCGATGAAGACGTCACTACCGGCCATCTGGAACACTGCGTGTTCCCCGCTGATGGCCAGGTTGTCGATCACCACATCGTTGTACGGTCGACGGCCCAGGGTCGTCCGGTCCTTCGTGAGCTGGACCTCCTTGATGACGACACCATCGATCGATACGATCATTTTCGGCATGACCGACTCCTATTTCCAGGGCAGATTTTCATATTACACATGAGCTTACTATTTTCCCAACAGTCTGGAGATCAGGCCACGCTTCTCGGTCGCAGGCTGTGCCTGGACCAGCAACACCGAGATATTGTCTCGGCCGCCATGTTCGTTCGCGACCGCAATCAGGATGTCTGCCTTCTGGTCCATCGGCACGGGCCCCCCGAGGATACTGGCAATTTCGGCATCGTCAACCATGTCTGACAAACCATCCGAGCACATCAGATAACAGTCGCCGACTTCGACCGTGTGCTCGTTGATCTCCATCATGACCACGTCCTCGACACCCAAGGCACGCGTGACCAGGTTCTTGATCGACGAGCCTGCGGCCTGCTCCTGCGTGATCAGGCCTGCGTCGATCTGCTCCTGCAGCAGCGAATGGTCCTTGGTGATCTGGCTCAGCACACCGCCGCGCAGGCGATAACAGCGCGAGTCGCCGATATGGCCGAGGATCAGCGTGTTCTCGTGGAACACGCCGACAACCAGCGTCGTGCCCATGCCGGCGTACTGGGGGTTGGAGCCCGACGCATTGAAGATGGACCGGTTCGCGTTGTCGACGCAGATCTCCAGCGCCCGGCGGATCTCCTTGACCTTGGCATGCTTGCCGGTTTCACTGAGCCAGCGCGCCATCTCCGACTTGATGAAGGCAGTGGCCATGCCACTGGCGATCTCGCCGGCGTTGTAGCCGCCCATGCCATCGGCCAGCACCCCCACGCGGGATGCCTCGTCGATGGCCACGGCATCCTCGTTGTTGTCCCTGGCCCGGCCCGGATCCGTCCGCGAATGAAACGTGTAGTGGATCATGATGATGTCGGGTCAGATCTCGACATCCGGCACCGTCGGGCCCGCAGCAGGCCCGGGCTTGTCATCCCGACGCGGCTGATGATGCACCGCGGTCTTCTCGAACCCGTCGTTCGACGGCTGCGGCGCCTGCGTGCGATGCACGACGGTCTTCTCGAAGGCTTCTTCGCCCGACGCAGCCGCATGGGGCGACTGGTGCACCGCGGTCTTCTCGAACCGGTCGTCCGCGGGTCGGGTCGCCTGCGTGTGGTGCACGGCCGTCTTCTCGAACGCAGCCGAGGCTGCGACCGCGGACGTGGCCAGCACCGCCGTTTTCTCATGGCCGCCGGTGGACGCCGCGGACGGCATGCGCCCGGTCGCCGACATGGCCGAACCCGATCCGCCACCGCCGTTGCCGCCCATGTCGGCCAGCACCGAGCGCAGGTCCGCGGCGAACTGGTCGCCGTCCTGGTAACGCGTCTCCGGCCGCTTGGCCATGGCCAGCGCCACCAGGTTGGCCAGGCTTTCGGGCAGCTCTGCGCGGATGGTGCGCAGGTCCGGCGCCTCTTCGTTGGCGATCTTGTACATGAGCTCGGCCATCGAGTCGCCGCGGAACGGCAACATGCCGGTCAGCATCTGGAACAGCATCACGCCCAGCGAATACAGGTCGGAGCGGCCGTCGACCTTCTTGCCGGCCAGTTGTTCCGGCGACATGAAACTCGGCGTGCCGAGCACCAGGCCGGTCTTGGTCTTGCTCGAGTCGGTGATGCGCGCGATACCGAAGTCGGTCACCTTGACCGTGTCGGAATCGTGCTCGTACATGATGTTGGCCGGCTTGATGTCGCGGTGCACCACGTTCTGCCGGTGGGCGTAGGCGAGCGCCTCCGCGACCCGCGCCACGATCGACAACACCCGCGGCACCGGCAGCAGGTTGCCGTCCTTGCAGAAGTCCAGCAGGTCCTTGCCCTTGAGGAACTCCATCGCGATATAGGCCAGGTCGTGCTCCTCGCCCGCATCGAAGATGGTGACGATGTTCTGATGCTGCAGCCGGCCGGCCGTCTCGGCCTCGCGGAAGAAACGCTCGCGCGCATCGACCAGGTCGTCGCCCGAGAACTCCTGGGACAGCGCCATGGTCTTGATCGCGACAACGCGGCCGATCTTCGGATCCTTGCCCAGGTAGACCACACCCATCGCGCCCTTGCCCAGTTCCTTGTCGACCTGGTAGCGCCCCAGCATGGGTTTCTCGACCGAGCCGCCGTCGAGCAGCATGGTGCCGCCGGGGTGCGAGCCGCCTCCGCCGAGCATGACGGTCTCGGACAGGTTCTTGGCCCGGTTGAGCTTGGCCTGCAGGTCCTTGTAGTCCTTGTCGTAGGTGGCCATGTGCTGGTAGACCGCCTCCGCCTTGTTGAACTGGCGCTTGCGCTCGAAGTCCAGTGCCAGGCTGTACAGGTTGCCCATCACCGCGTCGCCGAACGGCACCCGGCGGAAGCGATCGAAGGCGGCGTCGAGCTGGCCCTGGCCCTGCAATGCCAGGCCCATCATGCGATTGGTCTCGGCCGACTCCTCGTCCGACTTGAGCTTGCCCGCCTCGGTCACCAGGAAACGCTTGGTCGTCAGCGCCAGGTGGCCGATGGCCAGCAGCATGGCGGGAAACACGAGCTTGATCCAGGTCGCGTTGCCCGACAGCAGGCCGAACTCGGTTCCGAGCAGGGCGACGAACAGCACCAGCGTCACGATGGCCGCGGTACCGGCCGACAGGCGGGGCAACACGGCGATGACATAGGCGGCCACCAGCAGGAACACGCCCAGCGTGGCCCAGACACCCCATCCGGGCTGGACGATGAAGTGCTCGCTCAGGATGCTCGAGGTGATGTGGGCAATGGTCTCGGCGGGCGACAGGCCGGCACTGCCGGGCACCGGAAACTGCACACCGACGCCGGCGGCCGTGGCGCCGATGATGACGATCTTGTCTGCGTACTTGGCCGCGGGAATCTTGCCGTTGAGCACGTCGTAGAAGGAGTCGACCGCAAACGCCGGCCGGCCGTCGCGGCCCTTGTAGAACTGCGGCAGCATCAGCGCGCCTTCGTCCGTCTTGACGCGCAGGCGGCCGATCTGCACCGACTCCCCGGTGTTGAGCGTGACGTCGGACGGCCCCAGGTTCAGGCTCTTGGCCGCCGCCAGCAAGGCCATCGACGGAACGGCACTGCCGTAGTAGTCCACCAGCAGGGGCTCCATGCGCACCGAGCCGTCGACGTCCTGGATCTGGTTGAGGTGGGCGACACCGGCCGCCGCCGCGCCGATCTGCTCGATGGGAACCTGGCCGCTGATCGCCGGGATCGCAAAACCGGGTTGCGCCGGGATCGCGCTCTTGCGCATGAACTCCGGCAACGGCTTGTCCGGATTGCCCTGCGGCTCGCCGAGGGCGAACACCGAGGGCACCAGCACGTTGCCGGCATTGCGCATGCTGGCCGCCAGGACGGCGTCGGTATCGAGCGCGAGCTCGGCTTCGGCGATCACCCGTGCCAGCGGCGTATTGGACGCATCCGCACCCGCCGGCAGCAGCGACTTCATCTGGCGGATGAAGCTCAGCCCGCGGTCCACCTGCGGCTCGATGAAGAACACGGTCTCGACGATGGTCTTGGCCTTGGCCGCCGACAACTGGTCGATCAGCCGGGCGTGGATGTCGCGCGACCAGGGCCAGCGACCGATGTTCGCGATGCTCTGGTCGTCGATGGCGATGATGGCGATCCGGTCGGACGGAACACGGGCGGTACTGGTGCTGCCGAAATCGTAGAACCGGCGCTCCAGCGTGCCGATCAGGTCGGTGACCTGGTTGAGCAGCAGGACCGCGACCACCACCGCAACCCCTGCAAACCAGTCGGCGCGCCAGAACTGAGCACTTTTAGAAGAAGATTTTGTTGCCACGTTCCAACCCACCCGGTTATTTGGTTCCCGCTAGCATGGCGCATGTGACCCGGAACCAGCCCGAGCGAGCCCACATCCCCCAATGAGAGTAGGCAACGTTAGCAGACCATGCCGGTGCAGACAAGAGACATGTTGACACACTCTTGTCGTTTTTTTGCACATTCGGCCGTGGCATCGGAGAGCGGTCCTGACGGTGGCTGGCCGGGCCCGTGCCGTCGAACCGGCGCGATCAGGCCGCCTCTTTCGCGCGCCCGCGCATCACGACGCCCGCCAGGTAGACCAGCAGGGCGCCGGCAATGCCCAGGCCGTAATACCAGGTCTTGGTCTGCGGCAGCCAGTCGACCACGGCAGGATCGGTATGCGCCATCGTGCCCGCGATCCAGCCGAGCAACATGCCGCCGATGGTGATGATGATCGGGAAACGGTCCATCAGCTTGAGCACCATCTGGCTGCCCCAGATGATGATGGGCACGCTCACCAGCAGGCCGAAGATCACCAGCGGCAGCTGGTGCTGCTCGCCGGCGCCGGTGGCTGCGCCCGCGATCGCGATCACGTTGTCCACGCTCATGACCAGGTCGGCAACGATGACGGTCTTGACCGCCGCCCACAGGCGGTCGCTGCCTTCGATGTTGGAATGTTCATCCTCGTCCTGGGGCGCAAGCAGCTTGACGCCGATCCAGATCAGCAGCGCGGCTCCCACGAGCTTGAGGTAGGGCACCTGCAGCAGCGTCAGCGCAAAGGCGATCAGCACGACGCGCAGGAAGATCGCGCCCGCCGTACCCCACAGGATGCCCTTGGTGCGCTGCTCGGGCGGCAGCTTGCGACAGGCCAGCGCGATGACGACGGCATTGTCGCCACCGAGCAGGATGTCGATCATGATGATCTGACCGACGGCAATCCAGAAATGGGCGGTGAGGAATTCTTCCACGATGGACCTTCAATGACTCAAGAGCCAGTCGGCCTGCCAGCACCACGACGTGGCGCGGCCCGGCCCCTGGCAGGCGGCGCAGCGAGCGACCGAGGATGCTTCTTTACAGGACTGACTTCAGCAGCTTGCCCATCTCCGAAGGATTGCGCGTGATCTTGAACCCGCACTCCTCCATGATCGCCAGCTTGGCATTGGCGGTGTCGTCGCCGCCCGAGATCAGGGCGCCCGCATGGCCCATGCGCTTGCCGGCCGGAGCCGTGACACCGGCGATGAAGCCGACCACCGGCTTCTTCATGTTGTCCTTGCACCAGCGCGCCGCCTCGGCTTCGTCGGGTCCGCCGATCTCGCCGATCATGATCACGGCGTCGGTGTCCGGATCGTCGTTGAACGCCTTCATCACGTCGATGTGCTTGAGCCCGTTGATCGGGTCGCCGCCGATGCCCACGGCGCTGGACTGGCCCAGGCCGATGTCGGTCAGCTGCGCGACGGCTTCATAGGTCAGCGTACCCGAGCGCGACACCACGCCGATGCGACCCTTGCGATGGATATGGCCCGGCATGATGCCGATCTTGATCTCTTCGGGCGTGATCAGGCCCGGGCAGTTCGGGCCCAGCAGCAAGGTGTTCTTGCCACCGGCCGCCACGCGCGCCTTCATCTTGTTGCGCACCTCGAGCATGTCGCGCACCGGAATGCCTTCGGTGATGCAGATCGCCAGGTCCAGGTCGGCCTCCACGGCTTCCCAGATGGCGGCCGCCGCACCGGCGGGCGGCACATAGATGACCGACACCGTCGCGCCGGTCTGGGCCGCGGCATCCTTGACCGAGCCGAAGATCGGAATGCCGAAGACCGACTCGCCGGCCTTCTTCGGATGCACGCCGGCCACGAAGCAGTTCTTGCCGTTCGCGTATTCCTGGCACTTCTCGGTGTGGAACTGACCGGTCTTGCCGGTGATGCCCTGCGTGATGACCTTGGTGTCTTTGTTGATCAGAATGCTCACTTGAACTCCTTGACCTGCGGTCGCTCGGTTGCCGGCGGATCGCCTGCCCTCGCGCGCCCGGGTCTCTCGTTGGTTGACCGGTTTAGGGAATTACTTGACCGCGGCGACGACTTTTTCGGCCGCCTCGGCCATGGTGTCCGCGCTGATGATCGGCAGCCCGGACTCGGCCAGCATCTTCTTGCCGAGCTCTTCGTTCGTGCCCTTCATGCGCACCACCAGCGGCACGTTGAGGTTGGTCGCACGGCAGGCGGTGATGACACCGGTGGCGATCGTGTCGCATTTCATGATGCCGCCGAAGATGTTGACCAGGATCGCCTTGACCTTGTCGTTCTTGAGCATGATCTTGAAGGCCTCGGTGACCTTCTCGGGGGTGGCGCCGCCACCCACGTCCAGGAAGTTGGCCGGCTCGGCACCGTACAGCTTGATGGTGTCCATGGTCGCCATCGCCAGGCCGGCGCCATTGACCAGGCAGCCGATCGTGCCGTCCAGGCTGATGTAGGCCAGGTCGAACTTGCTGGCCTCGACCTCGGCCGGGTCTTCCTCGTCCAGGTCACGGTAGGCCACGATCTCGGGCTGACGGAACAAGGCGTTGGAGTCGAAGTTGAACTTGGCGTCGAGCGCCTTGATGCCGCCGCCGCCTTCGAGGATCAGCGGATTGATCTCGACCAGCGAGGCGTCGGTGTCCATGTAGCACTGGTAGAGCTTCTTGAGCACGTCGACACATTGCGCGACGGAGCCGGCCGGAACCCCGATGCCATTGGCCAGTTCGGTCGCCTGCGCGTCGGTCAGGCCGGCAGCCGGGTCGACGAACACCTTGAGGATCTTCTCCGGCGTCGCATGGGCCACCTCCTCGATGTCCATGCCGCCTTCGGACGAGGCCATCAGCGCGACGCGCTGCGTGGCCCGGTCGGTCACGACCGAGACGTAATATTCCTTCTTGATGTCGGCGCCGTCCTCGATCAGCAGGCGGCGGACCTTCTGGCCCTCGGGGCCTGTCTGGTGCGTGACCAGCTGCATGCCCAGGATCTCGCCGGCCAGTGTCTTCACTTCATCGATGGAGCGCGCCAGCTTGACGCCACCACCCTTGCCGCGGCCACCCGCATGGATCTGGGCCTTGACCACCCACACCGGACCACCGAGCTTTTGCGCCGCCTCGACCGCCTCCTGAACCGTGAATGCTGCAATGCCGCGCGGCACCGGCACACCGAATTTGCGCAAGATTTCCTTGCCTTGGTACTCGTGAATCTTCATGAGGTTTCTCTCGGGATAGGAACAAACCCACGGCGCTGGCAGACCCGTCCGGTTGCCAGCCCATAGTGGACACCGAAGCCATCAAATGTATCATGGTGCAATGCGGCAATCGCTGCGAGAAATACGTAGCGCGATTGCGGCACGTACTGCCAAAAACGAAAGGGCCCGCGATGGCGACAGTATTCATTGACGGCGAAGCCGGCACCACGGGACTGCAGATCCGCGAACGGCTGCAGGCGATGCAGGGTGTCGAGATGGTCAGCATCGCGCCGGAGTTGCGCAAGGACCCGGAAGCCAAACGCGCGCTGATGGCACGGGTCGACCTGGTCATCCTGTGCCTGCACGACGACGCGGCGCGCGAGTCGGTGGCCATGATCGACGACATCGCCAAGCGTTCCGGCAAGCCCGGACCGCGCATCATCGACGCCTCCACGGCGCATCGCACGGCCCCGGACTGGGTGTTCGGCTTCCCGGAACTGGCCGCCGGCCAGCGCGAGGCGGTCGCCAAGGCCGACCGCGTCAGCAACCCCGGCTGTTATGCCACCGGCGCCATCGCGCTGATCCGCCCGCTGATCGATGCCGGCGTGTTGCCGGCCGACTACCCGTTGTGCCTGCCGTCGGTGAGCGGTTATTCCGGCGGCGGCCGCACGATGATCGAGGCCTACGAGGCCGGCAGTGCGCCCGCCTTCGAACTGTATGGGCTCGGCCTCAAGCACAAGCACGTGCCCGAGATCATGCGCCATACGGGCCTGACGCGGCGCCCGCTGTTCGTTCCGTCGGTGGGCAACTTCCGCCAGGGCATGCTGGTGCAGATGCCGCTGCACCTGGACACGCTGCCGGGCAAGCCGTCGGCGCGCGACCTGCACGACGCGCTGGCCAAACACTATGCCGGCAGCGAGTGGGTCACGGTCGAACCAGCCCCCGAGGACGGCAAGCTCGACGCGCTGGCGCTGGTGGACACCAACAAGATGGAACTGCGCGTGTTCGCCAACGACGCCGGCAAGGACGGCTTTGCCCATGCCGTGCTGATCGCACGCCTGGACAACCTGGGCAAGGGCGCCAGCGGCGCGGCGGTGCAGAACCTCAAGCTGATGCTCGGCCTGTAGCCGCCGGCGCGCCGGACACCTCGCGCCGGCAACCGCCGGGAAGCGCCGGAGCCGTCCGGCAGGCGAAGCGTCGCGTCGCCGCGTCAGGCGCCCGGCGCGTCGGACGTCTCGTCGAGCAGTTCGTCGGCGCCGGACACCACACGCCGTATCGTGTCGCCGGAGAATCCGCGCGCGGCCAGGAAACGCATCTGGCGTGCCCGCTGCGCGGCATCCGGTGCCTCGGGCGCTTCGGCATCGGCTGGGCGCGAGCCGAACTTCTTGCGCCAGACCTGGCGCGCCCGCGCGAGCTCGGTGGCCTGCAACGCGGCCAGCGCCGCGGCCGCCTCGTCGCCCGCAACCCCCTTGTGCTGCAGTTCCTGCCGGATGCGGGCCACGCCCAGCTTGGCGGCACGCTGGTGCACGACGGACTCGACGACACGTTGCGCGTCGATGAAACCCTTGGCCTGCAGTTCGTCGAGCACCTTGCACAGCTGCCCGGGCTCGACCTCGTGCCGGCGCAGCTTGCGCTCGAGCTCGGTGCGGGAGTGCTCGCGCGTGGAGAGCAGGCGCAACGCGCGACCCTTGAGCGAGGGTGGCGGCAGCGGCATCGTCGTCAGGCCGCGGCGTCCGCCTTCTTGCCCTTGGCAGGCTTGCCGCCACCACCGTCGACACGCTCGGGCAGCAGCGGGATGCCCAGCGACTCGCGCACCTTGTTCTCGATCTCGCGCGCCAGTTCCGGGTTCTCGCGCAGGAACTCGCGGGCGTTGTCGCGCCCCTGGCCGATCTTCTCGCCGTTGTAGGCATACCAGGCGCCGGACTTGTCCAGGATCTGGGCGTTCACGCCCATGTCGATGATCTCGCCGTGGCGGCTGATGCCTTCGCCGAACAGGATGTCGAACTCGGCGGTCTTGAACGGCGGCGCGACCTTGTTCTTGACGATCTTGACCTTGGTCTCGTTGCCGATCGACTCGTCGCCCTTCTTGATGGTGCCGGTGCGGCGGATGTCCAGGCGCACCGAGGCGTAGAACTTGAGCGCATTGCCGCCGGTGGTGGTCTCGGGGCTGCCGAACATGACGCCGATCTTCATCCGGATCTGGTTGATGAAGATGACCATGCAGTTGGTCTTCTTGATGTGGGCCGTCAGCTTGCGCAGCGCCTGGCTCATCAGCCGCGCCTGCAGGCCGGGAAGGGAGTCGCCCATCTCGCCTTCGAGTTCGGCCTTGGGCGTGAGCGCCGCCACCGAGTCGACGACGATCAGGTCGACCGCACCCGAGCGCACCAGCGAGTCGACGATCTCGAGCGCCTGCTCGCCGGTGTCAGGCTGGCTGATCAGCAGGTCCTGCAGGTTGACGCCGAGTTTCTGCGCGTACTGGATGTCGAGCGCGTGTTCGGCGTCGACGAAGGCGCATTGGCCGCCGGTCTTCTGCATCTCGGCAATCGCCTGCAGCGTCAGCGTGGTCTTGCCGGACGACTCCGGGCCATAGATCTCGATCACCCGGCCGCGCGGCAGGCCGCCGACGCCCAGCGCGATGTCCAGCCCCAGCGATCCGGTCGAGACGACCTGGATGTCCTCGATGACCTCGCCTTCACCCAGGCGCATGATGGTGCCCTTGCCGAACTGCTTTTCGATCTGGGCCAGCGCCACTTGCAGGGCCTTGGCTTTTTCGCTGTTGGCGGGAGAGAGGTTCTTGACGGGGGCGTCCATGGGAATTCCTTTTTAAAACAAGGGCTTGGAAAGAGTTTGCATCTGGTGTTAACAACAGGCTGGATGCTTGAACAGTAGTTTAGATCAGTTCATTGGATTTCGAGAGCAGTTTTTTTAGTCAATTTGATTTACGATGATCCGGATGCAGGCAACACCCCGCTCCGCCGTCTGGCGCCAGGCCCACCTGGGCCGCCTGGCGGAGCTGGCCCGCCAGCGCTTCGACGCCCGCGTGCTCGCCCTGATGGCCCGCAACGCCGAACTCGCGCTGTCCTTGTCGCATCTTGCGGCACGGGGCAAGCTCGGCGCATCCCACATTCAGATTACGCGCCACCTCGCCGAAGACGGCAGCGGGTTGACCGAACTCGCGCGCCAGGCCGGCATCACCAAGCAGGCCATGGGCAAGCTGGTGGACCAGTGCGCGGCCTGGGGCCTGGTTGAACGCCAGCCCGACCCGCGCGACGCCCGAGGCGTGCGGATCGTGTTCACCGACAACGGACGGCAATGGCTGGACGCCTACCGGCAGGCGGTCGAGCAGGCCGAGGCCGAATTCCGGCTCGCGGTCGGCCCGGAGGTCGCCACCGTGGTGCTGCTGGGCCTGGAGGCCTATGTCGCCTGAGGCTCGGCACGGGCCGCGGGCCTGGGCCCGCGTCGCCACGGCGCCTAGAATCGATTGCGAACCGGCATCGACCGGCAACCGACAGCGGCCCGACCCGCAGGAGGAGACATCCATGCGCATCCTGATTGCCGAAGACGATGGCGTCCTGGCCGACGGCCTGCTCCGCGCCTTGCGCGGCACCGGCGCCGCCGTCGACCATGTGGCCACCGGCAGCGAGGCCGACGCCGCGCTGATGACCAACAAGGAATTCGACCTGCTGATCCTGGACCTGGGCCTGCCGAAGATGCACGGCCTGGAAGTGCTGCGCAAGCTGCGCGCGCGCGGCTCCACCGTGCCGGTGCTGATCCTGACCGCCGCGGACAGCATCGAGGAACGGGTCAAGGGACTGGACTTCGGCGCCGACGACTACATGGCCAAGCCGTTCAGCCTGCAGGAACTCGAGGCGCGGGTCCGCGCGCTGCTGCGCCGGCGCATGGGCGGCGCCTGCGACAACATCCGCCACGGCCCGCTGGTCTACGACCAGTCCGGCCGAGTGGCGACGATCGACGGCCAGATGGTCGACCTGTCGGCACGCGAACTCGGCCTGCTCGAAGTGCTGCTGCAGCGCGCCGGACGCATGGTCAGCAAGGACCAGCTGGTCGAGCACCTCTGCGAATGGGGCGACGAGGTCAGCAACAACGCGATCGAGGTCTACGTGCACCGGCTGCGCAAGAAGATCGAGAAAGGCCCGATCCGCATCGCGACCGTGCGTGGCCTGGGGTATTGCCTCAAGCTGCTGCCCGGCGAGCCGGCCACCACGACCGCCCCGACCGCGACGCGCCCATCCGCGGCAACGTGAAACTGTTCCAGCGCGAACAGCGTTCGCTGTTCGGCGAAATCCTGGACTGGATGCTGACGCCGCTGCTGCTGTTGTGGCCGATCAGCCTGGTGCTGACCTGGTTCGTCGCACAGAGCGCCGCCGGCAAGCCCTTCGACCAGGCGCTGGAGATCAACGTCGGCGAAATCGCGGCACTGGTGCAAACCCGCGACGGACAACTGCGTTTCGACATGCCGATGCCGGCGCGCAAGCTGCTGCGCGCCAGCGAATCGGACACCATCTACTACCAGGTCATCGGCGCGCGCGGCGAGTTGCTCGGCGGCGAACGCAACCTGCCGCTGCCGCCGCCGGACGAATCGCCGTTCTTCGGCCAGGTGCGGCTGCGCGACGACGACTACCAGGGCGACGGCCTGCGCGTGGCCTACAAGTGGCTCGAAGTCGACCTGCCGATGGGGCGGCCGGTACTGGTACAGGTGGCCGAGACGCTGGACAAGCGCGCCGTGCTGGCCACCGAGATCGTCAAGGGCGTGATGCTGCAGCAATTCATCATCCTGCCGCTGGCCGTGCTGCTGGTCTGGCTCGGCCTGGCCTATGCCATCAAGCCGCTGAACCGGCTCGAGGAACGCATCCGCGCCCGCAAGCCGGACGACCTCAGTCCGCTGGACGACCGGTCGGTGCCGCAGGAAGTCGCGCCGCTGGTGTCGTCGGTCAACGACCTGCTGCAGCGCCTGACCAAGTCGATCGAACACCAGAAACGTTTCCTGGCCGACGCCGCGCACCAGCTCAAGACGCCGCTGGCCGGCCTGCGCATGCAGGCCGACCTGGCGCAACGCGAAGGTGTCAGTGCCGAGGAGTTCAAGCTCTCGCTGCGCCAGATCGGCAACGCCAGCGTTCGTGCCACCCATACCGTCAACCAGCTGCTCGCATTGGCACGCGCCGAAGGCAGCAGCACGGCCATGGCCCGACAGCCCTGCGACCTGGCCGAACTGACGGTCGCGGCGGTGCAGGACTGCCTGACCCGCGCCAACGACAAGGCCATCGACCTGGGCTACGAAGGCGAGCCCCCGGGCGCCAAGGGCGTCGTGGTCGACGGCAATGCCACCTTGTTGTCCGAACTGATTCGCAACCTGCTGGACAACGCCATCCACTACACGCCCTCGAGCCCGGAGCATCCCGGCGTGGTCACGGCCCGGGTGCTGGCCGACCCGTTCGGCAAGGTGCTGCTGCTGCAGGTCGAGGATTCCGGACCCGGCATCGCGCCGGCCGAACGCGAAATGGTGTTCAAGCCGTTCTACCGTGTGCTGGGCAGCGGTGTCGACGGCTCCGGCCTGGGCCTGCCCATCGTGCTCGAGATCGCCCAGTTGCATCGCGCCACGGTCAGCATCGAGGACACCGACAGCCGCCTCGATCCGCCGGGCTGTCGCTTCGTGGTGCGGTTCGACACCTCGGTCGGCTCGGGCGAGGGCAAGGACGCCGGGTAAGGCCTCGGTAAGACCCCGGTCGTATCGTGTCGGTCGGGCCGGCATGCGATGGGACCACACATCGACAGCGGCCGGCGTCCCAGCAACGAAACCAGAACAAGGAGACGACATGATCCGGACCCGGGGCCAGCAACGATTGATCGCGCTGTTCTTTGCAGCACTGATGGCACTGAACTATCCGCTGCTGTCGTTGTGGAGTTCGCCCACCACGGTATTCGGCCTGCCACTGTTCGCGACCGCGCTGTTCGGCCTGTGGGCCATCCTGATCGCGACCATGGCCTGGTTGCTGGAACACGCCGGCGACTGACAGCCGCCGCCCGCAGGCAAACGCCATGTTGTCAGCCCCCCTGGTCGTCGGCGCGTCCTTCGCCTACCTGCTGCTGCTGTTCGCGGTGGCCAGCCTGGGCGACCGGCGCGCCGCGCAAGGGCGTTCGCTGATCGGCAATGCCTGGGTCTATGCCTTGTCGATGGCGGTGTATTGCACCGCGTGGACCTATTTCGGCAGCGTCGGGCGCGCGGCCAGCGCCGGCATCTGGTTCCTGCCGATCTACCTGGGGCCGACGCTGGCCATGGTGCTCGCATGGCTGGTGGTGCGCAAGATGCTGCGTATCGCCAAGAGCTACCGCATCACCTCGATCGCCGACTTCATCGGCAGCCGCTATGGCAAGAGCCCGCTGCTGGCCGGGCTGGTCACGCTGATCACGGTGGTGGGCATCATTCCCTACATCGCGCTGCAGCTCAAGGCGGTGTCGGTCGGCTATGCGGTCATGACCACACCGCTGGGCCAGCCCATGGCCGAACAAGGCGCGTGGTGGAACGACAGCACGCTGTATTTCGCACTGGCGCTGGCCGGCTTCACCGTGGTGTTCGGCGCACGCCGGCTCGACACGTCGGAGCGTCACGAGGGCATGGTGGCGGCGATCGCGTTCGAGTCGCTGGTCAAGTTGCTGGCCTTCCTGGCGGTCGGCGTGTTCGTCACCTACGGCCTGTTCGACGGCATGGCCGACATCTTTGCGCGCGCCAGCGCCGTGCCCGAACTGGCGCGGCTGCTGGTGATCGAGCCCCCGTTCGCGTACGGCCAGTGGTTCTCGCTCACGCTGCTGGCGATGTTGTCGGTGGTGCTGCTGCCGCGCCAGTTCCAGATCATGGTGGTGGAGAACGTCAACGAATCGCACCTGCGCCGCGCGGCCTGGGTGTTCCCGGCCTACCTGCTGCTGATCAACCTGTTCGTGTTGCCGGTGGCCCTCGGTGGCCTGTTGCTGTTCGGCTCGGGCACCATGGACCCGGAGGCCTTCATCCTGTCGCTGCCGCTGGCCCATGGCCAGCCGGCACTCGCGCTGCTGGTGTTCGTCGGCGGCCTGTCGGCCGCCACCGGCATGGTGATCGTCGAGACCATCGCCGTCTCCAGCATGGTCTGCAACGATCTCGTCATGCCCTTGCTGCTGCGCACCCGCCGATTCGGCACGCGCGCCGCCGGCAACCTGACCGGACTGCTGCTGGGCATCCGGCGCGGCGCGATCTTCGTGGTCATGCTGCTGGGCTACAGCTATTTCCACCTGGCCGGCGAAGCCTATGCCCTGGTCAGCATCGGCCTGATCAGCTTCGCGGCGGTCGCACAATTCGCGCCTTCGCTGTTCGGCGGCATGTACTGGCGCGGCGGCACCCGGCTCGGAGCGATGGCCGGGCTGCTGCTGGGATTCGCGTTGTGGGCCTACACGCTGATGCTGCCGTCCATCGCCAAGTCCGGCTGGTGGTCGACCGATTTCCTGCAATACGGGCCGTGGGGCATCGCCTGGCTCAAACCCGAGCAGTTGCTGGGCCTGGGCGGCCTGGACAACCTGACCCATTCGTTGTTCTGGAGCCTGACGGTCAACCTGGCCGCCTATGTCGGCCTGTCGTTGTGGCGCGGTCCGGCGCCGGCCGAGGCCAGCCAGGCGCTGCTGTTCGTCGAGGTGTTCAAGCGCAACCGGAACCGCGAGCCGGTGTTCTGGCGCGGCCGCGCGCGGGTGCAGGATCTGGTCGAACTGGCTGCGCGATTCCTCGGACCGGCGCGCACCCAGGCCTTGTTTGCCGACTACGCCCGCCGCACCGGCGCGCAGCGCATCGAGCAGATCGTGCCGGATGCGCAACTGGTGCGCCATGTCGAGATTGCGCTGGCCGGCGCCATCGGCAGCGCGTCGGCGCGGGTCATGGTCGCCTCGGTCGCCGACGAGGACGCCCTGGTGCTCGAAGACGTCATGCAGATCCTGGACGAGGCCAGCCAGCTGCGGGCCCATTCGATCGAGCTCGAACAGAAGTCGGCCTCGCTGGAGCGGGCGACCTCGGAGCTGCGCGCGGCCAATGCCCAGCTCAAGAGCCTGGATCGGCTCAAGGACGACTTCATGTCCTCGGTCACGCACGAATTGCGCACGCCGCTGACCTCGATCCGCGCACTGGCCGAACTGATGGCCGACGACCCCGACATGCCGCTGGCCCAGCGCCAGCAGTTCATCGGCATCATCGTCACCGAGACCGAGCGCCTGAGCCGGCTCGTCAACCAGGTGCTGGACCTGGCCAAGATCGAGTCCGGCCACGCGCAGTGGCACAACACCGACGTCGACCTGGTGCAGCTGCTCGAGCAGGCGGTCCAGACCACGTCCGAGGTGTTCCACGAACGCGGCGCCCGGGTCGAGCTGTCCGTGCCGGACCATCCGGTGGTGTTGCGCGCCGATCCGGACCGGCTGACCCAGGTGGTGCTCAACCTGCTGACCAACGCCTCCAAGTACGTGCCCGAGCGGACAGGACGGGTGCAGGTCACGCTGACGACGAGCCAGGACGGCGCACGGGTCCGCGTGCATGACAACGGACCCGGTATCGCGCCGTCGCAGCACACGCTGATCTTCGAGCGTTTTCACCAGATCCCGGATGACGGCTTCCGTCCGCAGGGCACCGGCCTCGGGCTGCCGATCAGCCGCCAGATCGTCGAGCACTTCGGCGGTCGCATCTGGGTCGATGCCGACGCCGGCCCCGGCGCCTGCTTGGTGTTCGAACTGCCGTGGAATACGATGGCATCGGGCGATTCCGCCGCGATATCTGCAAGCGCCGCGCCACCCGGACGCGACACTCCCGAACCGCAATGAGGCATGTTGCCATGGCACACAAGATACTGATCGTCGACGACGAACCCAACATCCTGATCTCGCTCGAATACCTGATGCAGCGCGAAGGCTTCGACGTCGCCGTCGCGCGCGACGGCCTGCAGGCGATCGCGGCCATCGAAGCCGATCCGCCGGACCTGGTCCTGCTCGACGTGATGATGCCCGGCAAGACCGGGCTGGAGGTCTGCCAGCATGTGCGCGCGCAGGATCGCCTGCGCGACGTGCGCATCGTCATGCTCACCGCCAAGGGCCGCGAGACCGACGTGGCCAAGGGGCTCGCGCTCGGCGCGAATGCCTATGTCACCAAGCCCTTCTCGACCCGCGACCTCGTGGCCCGGGTGCGCGAACTGCTGGAGGGCAAGGCCGCATGACACCGGTGGCCACGCCCCGATCCCCGGTCGCCATCCGCCTCCCCCAGGCCGGCCCATGCCACTGAAGGCGCGCCGCTGGCTGGCCCTGCTGGCGCCGGCACTGGTGCTGGGTGCCTGGAGCGTCCTGCTGGCGGTCGTGGCCTGGTCGGCCATGCCCGAAGACGCGCGCGCCGCGGTCGCGCCAGCGCTCGAGACACTGGTCGCGCTGGCCGTGCTGGCCTGGCTGATCGCGAGCGCCTTGCTGGCGCGCTGGACGCACCAGCTGTTTCGCGACCACGTCGAGGCGCCGGCGCGGCTGCAGGACCATGTGCGCATCCGCATCGGCGGCCAGACACGCGAGCCGCTGCCGCGCGAAGGCGCCGCCGAGGTCCGCGCGCTCGCCGGCGTCATCGACAGCTTGTCGAGCCAGCGCGACCAGTTGCGCGACGACATGGCGCAGCAGGTGCGCGAGGCCAGCCGCAACGTCGAACAGGAACGCCGGCGCCTGGCCGCCCTGATGGCCGAGCTGCAGCAAAGCGTGGTGGTCTGCAACCTCGACGGACGCATCCTGCTGTACAACAACCGCGCCCGGCTGCAATACCAGGCGCTGGCGCCGCAGCCGGCCCTGGCCGACGGTGCGGGGGCCATCGGGCTTGGCCGCTCGATCTATGCCGTGTTCGATCCCAAGCTGGTGGCGCATGCGCTGGACACCATTCGCCGCCGGCTCGACCGCGGCGCTGCCAACGCGTCGGCGCAGTTCGTCACCACCACCCGCTCCGGGCAACTGCTGCGGGTGCAGGTGGCCGCGGTGCGCGACGAACCGGCGCCCGGCGACGACGCCGCGCCGGCCGCCGCCGCGGCGCCGCTCAGCGGTTTCGTGCTGCTGCTCGAGAACCTGACGCGCGACTTCGAGCAACAGTCGCTGCGCGACCAGCTGCTGCACGCGATGACCGAGGGCAGCCGCAGCTCCCTGGCCAACCTGCAGGCGGCACTGGAAATGCTCGAGTTCCCCGACCTGGAGGCACCGATGCGCGAACGTTTCCTGGCCGTCGTGCGCGAAGAGTCCACGGCCATGAGCGAACGGGTGCAGCAGCTGGCGCAGACGGCGTCGAAGAACCTCAAGACGCGCTGGCCGATGGAGGACATGCTGGCCGCCGACCTGGTGGCCGTGGTGGCGCGGCGCATCCATGCCATCGAGGGGCTGCAGGTGTCGAACGCGCCGGTCGACCCCGACCTGTGGCTGCGTGTCGAGAGCTTCTCGCTGATGCAGGCGCTGACCTACCTCGCCGAGCGCCTGGCCCAGGAATTCGCCGTGCGCCGGTTCACGGTGCGCCTGGCGGCCGAGGGGCCGCACGCACAGCTCGACCTGGTCTGGCAGGGAACCGCGATGAGCACCGAGACCGTGATGGCCTGGGAACTGGACCCGATCCGCATCGGTGGCGAATCGACACCGCTGACGGTGCGCGACGTGGTGGACCGCCATGGCGGCGCATTCTGGTTCGAACGCAACCGCGCACGCCACGAGGCCTGGTTCCGCATCCTGCTGCCACTGGGCGGGGCGAGCGCCCGCGATGCGCGGCGGGCATCGGAGGTGCCGGCACTCTCGCCCGAGGACAACCGGCCGACCTTCTACGACTTCGACCTGTTCAAGGCATCGGACATGGCGCGCGATCTGCAGGACCGCCGGCTCGACGACCTGTCCTATACCGTGTTCGATACCGAGACCACCGGCCTGGACCCGTCCAAAGGCGACGAGATCATCCAGATCGGCGCCACGCGTATCGTCAACGGCAAACTGCTGCACCACGAGGGCTTCGAACAACTGGTCGATCCCCAACGCACGGTGCCGGTCGCGTCGACGAGGATCCATGGCATCACGCCCGACATGCTGCACGGACAACCCGACATCCGCACCGTGCTGGGCGCCTTCCATGCCTATGCCCAGGACACCGTGCTGGTGGCGCACAACGCCGCCTTCGACATGCGTTTCCTGCAGCTCAAGGAAGCCAGCAGTGGCGTGGTGTTCGACCAGCCGGTGCTCGACACCTTGCTGCTGTCCGACCTGGTCCATCCGCAGCAGGAGTCGCACGGACTCGAGGCACTGGCGCAACGCCTGGGTGTCCAGATCGTCGGCCGGCATACCGCGCTGGCCGACGCCATCGTGACGGCCGAGGTGTTTCTCAAGCTGGTGCCTCTGCTGGCGGACAAGGGCATCCACACGCTGGGGCAGGCGCGCGAGGCCGCACAGAAAAGCCGGTTCGCGCGGGTGCAGTACTGAGCGGCGCAGCGCCCGCGCCGCCGGCCCGGCCCGCTACGGGCAGGGACGCAGCGACCGGCCCGCCAGCACCGGCTGCAACGCGTCGAGCCGGGTGCGCA
Organism: Rhodoferax sp.; assembly: GCA_024236015.1. Taxonomy (GTDB): domain Bacteria; phylum Pseudomonadota; class Gammaproteobacteria; order Burkholderiales; family Burkholderiaceae_C; genus CAISIP01. Next base: position 12,486 of record JACKLK010000010.1, on the reverse strand, counting down.
CGGCATCGTCGACCGGCGTGATGCGCAACATGCTGGCACGCGACTCGGCCGCCTCCTGTACCACCTGGGCGGTGCGCACGCCGCGCTTGACCAGCGCCGCGAGTTCGGTGGCGGCGCGCTCCTCGGACTCGAACGTCCCCAGCGACAGGCCCGGCGCCAGCGCGGTGCTGGACACCGCATCGGCACGCACGTTCAGCGCCGCGAGTTCGGCGCGCTTGCGGGCCAGGGCCGGGGCATCGGCATATTTGCCCATGTAGACGATCCAGCGCGGGGGCACCAGCACCTCGTTCAACGACCAGGTGCCCGCAGGCAACACGGCCTGCGCGGCCTGGCGCAATGCGGTGGCCTGGGCGTCGTCGAACAGGCCGGCCTGCAGGCAGGACGCCGTCGCCTCGGGCGGCAAGGCGCGGGCCTGCGCCTCGGCCGGCCGCGGCGCGCCGGTGGACACGATGATCAGTGCCTCGGGGCGGATCTGCTGGTTCAGGCGCTGCGGTTCGGCCTGGCGCACGGGTCCGAAGCCGTAGGCGCGCAACATGTCGTGCGACCATGCGTAATAGGCCGCGTTGAGCAGGACCAGCAACAGGACGAGCAGGCGCAGCACCGTCGCGCCTCAGTGGTCGCCATGGCGCGCCGCCACCGGACGCACGCTGACTTCGGCACTGTTCACGAGCTTCATACCGGCGGAAGTATGCACCAGCAGGGCGCCGCGACCGTCGACGCCGGCGGCAGTTCCGGCGACACCGTCGCTCAGTTGCACGACACGATCGCGCAACACGTCCCGCCGGTCGAATTCCGCGTGGAACGCCGCGAACCCCTGGGCCTCGAACAGGCTCAACGCCTGCACCAACGGCGGGGCCACGCGCGCCAGCACCGCAGGCGCGTCGAGTTCGGGCAGCAGTTCCTGCAGGCAGGCGGGCGCGGTGGACAGTCCGGCCGGATCGCGCGGCGCGATGTTGATGCCGACACCGACCACCACGAAGCGGCTGCCGTCGCCGCCGGTGGACGCGGCGGCGGTCTCGATCAGGATGCCGGCCAGCTTGCGATCCTGCAACCAGAGGTCGTTCGGCCATTTCAGCCCCAGCGCCGGATGCAGCGCCCGCGCAACGCTGACACCGACGGCCAGCGACAGGCCGGACCAGTCGACCGGCGCCAGCGGCATGCCGAAGGAGAAGGTCAACGATGGCAAGGCGCCAGGTGTCGGCGACCGGCCGTCCGCGGGGCCATCCGCATGGCTGTGCCAGTTGCGGCCGAGCCGTCCCCGGCCGGCGGTCTGCTGCTCGGCCACCAGCAACGTGGGCACGAGGCTGGCGGCGCGTGCGCGCCGCATCAGTTCGGTATTGGTGGAATCCACGCTGGCCAGCACCTCGACGGCGCAGTCGGGCAGGCTGGCCCGCAAGGCCTTCTGCAGTTCCGGGACGGGCCAGTGCAAGGCCATCGCCGGCACGGCCGGGCCGCGCCGGTTCAACGCCCGCGCCGCTTGGGCGCGAGCAGGGTTCCCCGGCAGCTCTTGGAGCCGCACCAGCAAGGGTATTCGGCCTTGAGCTTCTTGGTATAGGGCTCGTCGATGATCAGGCCGTAGTCGTAGTTGAGCTCTTCGCCGGCGGCGATGTTGCGCAGCGCCTTGATGAAGACCCGGCCATCGACTTCGTCGGCCTCGCAATTGGGATCGCACGAATGGTTGATCCAGCGCGACGAGTTTCCGTCCACCTTGGCGTCGATGACCCGCTTCTCGTCGACGTGGAAATAGAACGTGTGGTTCGGGTCCTTCGGATCGTGGGGATGGCGTCGCTGCGCCTCCTTCCACGAGATGATCTCGCCCACATATTCGATGATGGTCTCCCCCTCGGGAATCGGCTGCACGGCAAAGACACCCTTACCATGCACGCCGGAGCGGCGGGTCTTGATGCGGCGTTGCTTGGCCGACGACTCTTTGGGGGATTTGGCGGGCACGGCTGAAAATTTGGTAATGTGAACTCGTATGGGCGCGCGCATGTGCGCGCACGTATGTGTGTGCGCGTGTGCGCACGCGAGACATTGGATTGTAGTCAGATGAAAACCCTAGTCATTGCCGAGAAACCGTCCGTCGCCCAGGACATCGTGCGCGCACTCACGCCCGTGGCGGGCAAGTTCGACAAACACGAGGACCACTTCGAAAACGAGAAATACGTGGTGTCCAGCGCTGTCGGCCACCTGGTCGAGATCCAGGCGCCGGAGGAGTTCGACATCAAGCGCGGCAAGTGGAGTTTTGCGAACCTGCCGGTGATTCCGCCGCATTTCGACATCAAGCCGATGGACAAGACCAAGAGCCGGCTCAACGCCATCGTCCGGCTTGCCAAGCGCAAGGACGTCAACGCGTTCATCAATGCCTGCGACGCCGGGCGCGAGGGTGAACTCATCTTCCGGCTCATCCAGCAATACAGCCGGGTCAAGCATCCGGTGCGCCGCCTGTGGTTGCAGTCGATGACGCCGCAGGCGATCCGCGACGGCTTTGCCGAACTGCGCAGCGACGAGCAGATGCTGCCACTGGCCGACGCCGCGCGTTGCCGCTCCGAGGCCGACTGGCTGGTGGGCATCAACGGCACGCGCGCGATGACGGCGTTCAACTCGCGCGACGGCGGTTTCTTCCTGACCACGGTCGGACGGGTGCAGACGCCGACCCTCTCGGTGGTGGTCGAGCGCGAGGAAAAGATCCGCAAGTTCGTCAGCCGCGACTACTGGGAGATCCACGCCAGCTTCCAGGCCCAGGCCGGCCTGTACGACGCCAAGTGGTTCGACCCGAAGTGGAAGAAGGCCGCGGCCAACCTGGCCGCCGGCAATGTCGACGAGACCGACCCCGAACTCAGGGCCGACCGCCTGTGGACGCAGGCCGAGGCCCGGGCCATCGCCGATGCGGTGCGCGGCAAGAAGGCCACCGTCACCGAGGAGAGCAAACCCACGACCCAGGCCAGCCCGCTGCTGTTCGACCTGACCTCGCTGCAACGCGAGGCCAACGGCAAGTTCGGCTACAGCGCCAAGACCACCTTGTCGATCGCGCAAAGCCTGTACGAACGCCACAAGGCCTTGACCTACCCGCGGACCGATTCGCGCGCCCTGCCCGAGGACTACCTGCCGGTGGTGCGCGAGACCTTCGAGATGCTGGCCAAGAGCCCGATGAAACATCTCGCCCCACACGCGGCCACCGCGCTCAAGGGCAACTACATCAAGCCCAACAAGCGTATCTTCGACAACGCCAAGGTGAGCGACCACTTTGCGATCATCCCCACGCTGCAGCCAGCCCAGGGCCTGAGCGAGGCGGAACAGAAGGTCTACGACCTGGTCGTGCGCCGCTTCATGGCGGTGTTTTTCCCCAGCGCCGAATACCAGGTCACGACCCGGATCTCGCTGTGCGAGGGCCACAGCTTCAAGACCGAAGGCAAGGTGCTGGTCAAGCCGGGCTGGCTGGCGATCTACGGCAAGGAGGCGCAGGAGGAATCCAAGGACGGCGACGACAAGAACGCCGCCAACCTGGTGCCGGTGCAGCCCGGCGAGCAGGTGCTGGCCGAGTCGGTCAACGCCAAGGGCCTGCAGACCCGTCCGCCGCCGCGCTATTCGGAGGCCACGCTGCTCGGCGCCATGGAGGGTGCGGGCAAGACCATCGAAGACGACGAACTGCGCGCAGCCATGCACGAGAAGGGCCTGGGTACACCGGCAACCCGCTCGAGCATCATCGAGGGCCTGATCGTCGAGAAATACATCCTGCGCGAAGGCCGCGAGCTGATACCGACCGCCAAGGCGTTCCAGCTCATGACACTGCTGCGCGGCCTGGGCGTGGAAGAGCTCTCGCGCGCCGAACTCACCGGCGAGTGGGAATACAAGCTGGCCCAGATGGAACACGGCAAGCTCAGCCGCGCCAGCTTCATGGCCGAGATCGCGGCCATGACCGAGCGCATGGTCAAGAAGGCCAAGGAATACGACCGCGACACGATTCCCGGTGACTACGCGACCTTGCAGGCGCCATGCCCGAACTGCGGCGGCGTCGTCAAGGAGAACTACCGCCGCTACACCTGCACCGGCAAGCCCGGCGCCAGCGAAGGTTGCGGCTTCTCGTTCGGCAAGACGCCGGCCGGACGCACCTTCGAGGTGGCCGAGGTCGAGCAGTTCCTGCGCGACAAGAAGATCGGCCCGCTGGAAGGTTTCCGCTCCAAGGCCGGCTGGCCGTTCACCGCCGAGATGGTGATCAAGTACGACGACGAGGCGAAGAACTACAAGCTCGAGTTCGACTTCGGCGATGACAAGAAGGGCGAGGAAACCGGCGAGCTGGTCGACTTCGCCGGCAAGGAGTCGCTCGGTGCCTGCCCCAAGTGCGGCGCCGCCGTCTACGACCACGGCAAGAACTACGTGTGCGAGAAGTCGGTCCCCACCGACGCACAACCCACGCCCAGCTGCGACTTCAAGACCGGCCAGATCATCCTGCAGCAGCCGGTGACCCGCGAGCAGATGAGCAAGCTGCTGGCCGAAGGCAAGACCGACATGCTCGACAAGTTCGTCTCGATGCGCACGCGCCGCCCGTTCAAGGCCATGCTGGCCTGGGACCCGGAAGCGGGCAAGGTCGGCTTCGAGTTTGCACCCTCCAAGTTCCCGCCACGCAAGCCCCCGGCGGGTGCGGCGGCCAAGACCGGGTCACCGGCTGTGGCGAAGAAGGCTGCCGCCAAGGCCCCGGCCAAACGCCCCGCGGCGAAAAAAGCCGTAGCGGCGAAGAAGACCCCGGCCAAGAAGGCCGCTGCCCGGAAAACACCGGCGGCCGGCACCTTGCAACCGAGCCCCGCGCTGGCGGCGGTGATCGGCAACGGACTGGTCGCGCGCACCGAGGTGGTCAAGAAGTTGTGGGACTACATCAAGGCCAACCAGCTGCAGGACGCGCAGAACAAACGCGCCATCAACGCCGATGCCAAGCTGCTGCCGGTGTTCGGCAAGCCGCAGATCACGATGTTCGAGATGGCCGGGCTGATCGGCAAGCACCTGAGCTGATGCCACCGGCAGCGGGTGTTCCGCCCGCTGCTGGTCCGGCTTCCGTCAGCGGATGAACTGATCCAGGTATTCCGCGCCCAGGCCGTTCTCGGCGTAATGGGCGCGGCACATCGCGATCTTGCTGAACACGTCTTCGTAACCGCTCTGATTGCCATCGGCATCGAGATAGACCATGGCGCCGTGGATGTTGAACAGCGTGATCATCTCGGTCGATCCGCTGACCTCGTCCACCACCAGCGTGTGGATCTCGCCCGGCGGCTCATAGACGAAGGAGCCCTGCGAGGCGACCCAGTCGTGCTCCAGGTAACGCCAGGCGCCCTTGATCACGTAGCCGGTGACCCAGGACGGGTGGATGTGGCGCGACAACACGCCGGACTTGCGCACCCGCAGCAGGTTGCACCAGCTGCCGGTGACGGTATTGAGCAACAACGGGCGGAACCAGACGTCGGGGGCCTGGGGGACCCAGACCCGTTCGTCGTCGGGTACGGCCTGGACGGCGATTTCCGGCTGGATGCCGGCTTGCTGGATGATCATGGTGCTGGGTCCTCGCTGTATCAGGTGATCAGGTAGCCGCCGTCGACCGGCAACACGGTGCCGGTGACAAAACCCGCCCAGGGCGAGGCCAGGAACAATGCGGCGCCGGCCACGTCGTCGGGCGTGCCCCAACGGCCCATAGGAGTACGGGCCAGGATGGGCCCGCTGCGTGCGGCGTCCTGCTGCAGCGCCTCGGTCAGCGGGGTGGCGATCCAGCCCGGCGCCACCGCATTGACACGGATGCCGTCGGCCGCATACGCAATGGCCAGCGACTTGGTCAGCTGGGCCACGCCACCCTTGCTGGCCGAATAGGCCGGCACCAGGCCGCCGCCGAAGAAGCTCAGCATCGACGCGGTGTTGATGATGCAGCCCTGGGACGCCTTGAGCAGCGCGCGCGCGGCCGCGCAGCAGCGCATGGAGCCGTTGAGGTTGATGTCGAGCACCTGCGCAAACACGGCCGGGTCGAGTTCCTCGCCGCGGCGGATGACGCCGGCGCAGTTGACCAGCACGTCGAGACGCTCCAGGCTGCCGATGGCCTGCTTGACCGCGGCATCGTCGCGTACGTCCAGCTGCATGACCGCGATACCCGCCAGTTCGGGTGCGGCGCGGGCCCGGTCGACCTCGGCGCCGGTTGCGCCGCTGACCGTCACCCGGGCGCCTTGTGCATGAAAGGCGGCACCGATGCCGGCGCCGATGCCGCTGCTGCCACCGACCACCAGCACGTGGCGATCCTTGAAGAAATCGTTGTTCATGGAGTTCCCGTTGCGCCGGGCGTCGTGCCCGACAGGTTCATGGTACGCCAACCCCGCGCGGCGGCGATCGCCGCCAGCCTGGCATCCGCATGCACCACCACGGCGTGGTTGGCCGCCTCGAGCAGGGGCAGGTCGTTGATCGAGTCGCTGTAGGCCGTGCTGTCGAACTGCGCCAGCCGCCGGCCGCGTTGCGCGAGCCAGTCGTGCAGTCGCGTGACCTTGCCGGAGCGCATGTTGAGCACACCGGTGGTACCGCCGCTGAAAACCCCGTCGACCAGTTCCGGTTCGGTGGCGATCACGTCGGCGATGCCCAGGTGCTCGGCGGTCAGCGTGGTCAGGAAGCGGTTGGTGGCCGTGGTCAGCACGACGAGGTCGCCGCGGCGCTGGTGTTCCTGTACGAGTTCGCGCGCCGCCGGGGGAATACGCGGCACCACCTGCTCGCGCAGGAACTGCTGGCGCAGCGGCTCCCATTGCGCGGGGGTACGGCCCTTGAGCGTGGACAGGTAGAACTGCGCGAACTCGGCGGCGTCGACCGTGCCAGCCTTGTACCGTGCCTCGATGTCGGCGCTGCGCGCGGCAAAGACCGCGCGGTCGAGCACGCCGACATCCATCAGGAAGTCGCACCACAACACGTCGCTGTCGCCCAGCAACAGCGTATGGTCGAGGTCGAACAGCGCCAGCCGCGGCAAGGACGCGCCGGTCACGGGCGCCCCCTGGGCACCGGGCCCGGCGGGTTCATCAGCAAACCTCCGTGCTGCGCACTGCGGTATTCGCCCTTGGGGCGGCCCGGCGGGTTCATTCGGAGACCTCCGTGCTGCGCACTGCGGTATTCGCCCTTGGGGCGGCCCGGCGGGTTCATGCCTTGCGCAGATGCCATGCCTTGGGCCGGGTGAAGGTCTGGATGCCGTAGGTGGACAAGGTCAGGCCGACGCCGGAGTCGCCGACACCGCTCCAGGGCAGGCGCGGGCTGACGCGGTCGCAGCAGTTCCAGTACACGCTGCCGGCGTGCACCTGGGCCAGCACGGTGCGGGCACGGCCTTCGTCGGGCGTGAAGACGCCGGCCGTCAGGCCGTACCGGGTGTCGTTCATCAGCCGCACCGCCTCGTCGTCATCGGCGACCTTCTGGATGCCGATCAGCGGCCCGAAGGTTTCCTCGCGCATCAGGTCCATGGTGTGGTCGACGTTGGTGAAGACCGTGGGCGCATATCCGTTGCCCGGGCCCGGCAGCCGCTCGCCGCCGCACCGTAGCGTCGCGCCCTTGGCCTTGGCGTCGGCGACCTGGGCGTCGAACACGTCGAGCTGCGGCGCGCGGGTGATGGCGCCGATGTAGGTGTCCTCGCGCGTCGGGTCGCCGACGGCGAAGCCGCGCACGGTATCCATGAAGGCCTCGACGAAGGCATCGTGGATCTTCTCGTGCACGTAGATGCGCTCGACCGAGCAGCAGCTCTGGCCGGTGTTGTACATCGCACCGTCGGCCAGCGATGCGGCGGCCAGCCTGGGATCGGCGTCGTCGCAGACATAGGTCGGGTCCTTGCCGCCGAGTTCGAGCTGCAGCTTGACCAGGCGCGGACCGAGCGCCTGCGCGATGCGCTGGCCGGTGGCATGCGAGCCGGTGAAGAACAGCCCGTCGATGGGTTGCTCTAGCAGGGCCGCACCGACGTCGCCACCACCCACCAGCACCGAGAACACCTCGCGCGGCACGCCGGCCTCGTGCAGCAGCCGGCCGATCTCCAGCCCGGTCAGCGTGGCGTATTCGGACGGCTTGTACAACACGGTGTTGCCGGTCAGCAGCGCCGGCACGATGACGTTGCAGCCGACGAACCAGGGGTAGTTCCAGGCCGAGATATTGGCCACCACGCCCAGCGGGATGTGTTCGATCTGCTCGCGCATGCCGGCGTCGTCGAACACGGTCTCGGTCGCCACCGCGGCGGCGCTCTGGTCCAGGAAGAAATCGAGGCGTCCGAGCAGGCCATTGAGTTCGTTGCGCGACATCGCGATCGGCTTGCCAGTCTCGGCCGTCATCACGGCGGCCAGCGCATCGAGCTGCTCGACGATGCTGGCGCGGAAGTGCACGATGCAGGCGCGGCGTTCGGCGATCGGCTGCGCCGCCCAGGCCGCTTGCACGGCGCGCGCTGCGCGGGCCTTGGCCGCGACCGATGTCGCATCATCGGCCGGCACCTGGGTGATGACGGCGCCGGTGGCGGGATTGTGGATGGTCAGTTGGGGCATGGGATGGGTTCAACCTGTACGGGTGGCGAGCGCTGCCGCGAGAAAATCCTGCAGGATGGGCGCGTCGTTCAACGCGCCGTGTTCTTCCTTGTGAAACTCCGGATGCCATTGCACACCAGCGACCCAGGGGCCGGCGGTGCAGCGGATGGCTTCGATCATGCCGTCGTCCGGGCACCGCGCCTCGACGACGAAATCCTGGGCCAGCTGCTTGATGCCCTGGTGGTGCACGCTGTTGATGGTGTGGCGGTTCTCGCCGGGCAGCAGTTGCGCCAGCCGGGAGCCGGGGACCAGCTCGACCTGGTGGAAGTTCAGGTCGTAGACCTCGGCATCCCGGTGCACCAGCGCCTGGGGATGTTGCGTGCCGATGTCCTGGTACAGGCTGCCGCCGAACGCGACATTGATCAGCTGCAGGCCGCGGCAGATGCCGAACACCGGCTTGCCCGCGTCCACGAATGCCTTGACCAGCGCGATCTCGTAGCTGTCGCGATGGGCGTCGCCCTTCCAGGCCTCCTGCAGCGGCGTCTCGCCGTAGCTGCCGGGCCAGAGATCGGCGCCGCCGTGCAGCACCAGGCCATCGAGCCAGGTCGCATAGTCGGCAAAACCGATGTCGCCGCGCGCGGTATCGCCGGTCGGTGAAGGAACCATGACCGGCACGGCACCACCGGACATGATCCAGTGCGGCACCGATTGCTCGACATAGTTCAGTGTCTTGCGCGCAAACGCGGCGCGCGCCGGATCCGGGTAGAAGAAGCAGGCGCTGACGGCAATCCTGGCACGGTCGCGGGAGTGGGGAGCCATGATCAGATCGCCGCCTTGAACAGGGCTTCGAAGTCGGCCGCGGCACACGGCCGGGGGTTGGTCTGGTGGCAGATGTCGGCGCTGGCGATCGCGACCAGGCGCGGCAGCTGCTCGAGCTTCACGCCATGCCGGGACAACGGACCCTCGATGCCGATGGCGGCCTTGAGTTCACGCAACCAGGGCACGAAGGCCTTGCCGCCTCCGGCGACGCCGCAGACATGGGCGAGTTCGTCGAACTTCGCCGGCACGGCTTCCATGTTCCAGGCCAGCACGGTGTCGATCATCAAGGCGTTGGCCAGCCCATGGTGCAGGTCGCAGACCGCGCCCAGCGCATGGGCACAGGAATGCACGGCGCCGAGGTCCTTCTGGAACGCGATGGCGCCCATCATCGAGGCCATCATCATGTCGGATCGCGCCTGCAGATTGTGCGGCTCCTGCACAGCCGTGCGCAGTGCGCGCGCCGCAATGCGCGTGCCTTCGAGCGCGATGCCATCGCACAACGGGTGGTAGGCCGGCGACAGGTAACTCTCGATGTTGTGCGTCAGCGCATCCATGCCGGTGGCGGCGGTCACGGCGGGCGGCAGGCCGAACGTGAGTTCCGGGTCGGCGAACACGGTTTTCGCGAGGATCTTCGGGCTGAACACCACACGCTTGAGATGCGTGTCGTTTTCGCTGACGACGCTCGAACGTCCGACCTCCGAGCCGGTGCCCGACGTGGTCGGCAGGGCGACGAAATACGGCAGCGCACGGGTGATGGCGCGCACCTGCGGATGGTCCCAGACATATTCCAGGATGTCGCCCTCGTGCGTGGCCGCGACACCGACGATCTTGGCCACGTCGAGCGCCGCTCCGCCGCCGAAACCGATCACGCAGTCGGCGTCATGGGCCTTGAACGCCGCCGCGCCGTCCATGACCTGGCTGCAGGTCGGGTTGCCGAACACACCGGAGAACACGGCGACATCGAGCCCGCCCAGGTGGCTGCGGAACTCGGCCAGCACCGGCAACGCCGCCAGCGCCTTGTCGGTGACGATCAACGGGCGCTTGCAACCCTGCTCCAGCAGGTGTGCCCCGACCCGCTTGCGCGCGCCGGCCCCGAACTGGATGGGAGTGGGAAAAGAGAAGTGGGTGATGGTCATGGTAGTCAATCGGAGACAGTCAATCGGGGTCAGACAGTCAATCGGGGTCAGATTCCAATTTCAGCGGCCGCAGGGATTGGGGCGCGACAGGTCGCGAAAACAGAGGGCACACACACACGGGGGCGTCACTGGCACATGGGGTCACACCATCGGGGTCACAGAACTGGGGTCAGACTCCATCTGTCTCGTTGGCCCGGCACTCGCGCTGGACGTCCGTGCATCCGACAAGGTGGTGGTGCCGGCACCCCCCGATCGCATCGCTTTTGCCGTCCGGCAATCAGGCTCAGATTATCTCGAAATACCGCTTCATCTCCCAGTCGGTGACGGCATCCAGCCACTGGCGCCACTCCCAGTCGCGGGTGGCGGCGAAGTGGTCGACGAAGCCGTCGCCCAGCCAGTCGCGGGCTATGGTCGATTGCAGGAAATTGCGGTTGGTCTCGACCAGGGTGCGCGGCGCGCGCGGGATGTTCTCGCCGCCGACGTTGGTGCCGGTGATCGGCGGAGCCGTCAGTTTCAGGCCTTTTTCGACGCCGTGCAGCCCGGCGGCAATGACGGCCGCCATCGCCAGGTAGGGGTTGACGTCGGCGCCGGGACAACGGGTCTCGAGCCGGGTCGCCTTCGGGCTGCCGGCGATGACGCGAAAGCTCGCGGTGCGGTTGTCGACGCCCCAGGTCGGCTTAACCGGCGCCCAGTAGCCGTCGACCAGGCGCTTGTAGCTGTTGATGGTGGGCCAGATCATCGGCGCGAATTCCATCATGCAGGCGACCTGCCCGGCGAGGTAACTCTCGAACAGCTTGCTCATCCTGCGCGGCGCCTTGGCGTCGTAGAACAGGTTGGTCTTGCCATCGGACAGGCTCTGGTGGATGTGGCCGCTGCAGCCGGGCATGGTCTGGTGCGGCTTGGCCATGAAGCTGGGCATGATGCCGAAACGTGCGCCAATCTCCTTGGTGCCGGTCTTGAACAGGATGGCCCGGTCCGCCTGCTCCAGCGCCTCGGAAAACCCGATGGCGGCCTCGTACACGCCGGGGCCGGTCTCGGTGTGCAGGCCTTCGATCGGCACCTTGAAGGCCAGCATCTGGTCCATCAGCGCGTTGAAGAATTCGCGGTGCTGGTTCATGCGCAGCAGCGAATAACCGAACATGCCCGGCGTCAGCGTCTGCGGCGCCACGCCCTGCTTGGCAGCCCAGCTCTCCGGCGTCTCGAGGAAGTTGAACCACTCGAATTCCATGCCGGTCATGACCGAAAAACCCATCTTCTCGGCGCGCTTGAGCACCCGCTTCAAGGCCTGGCGCGGGCATTGCGCATGTGGCGTGCCGTCGGCATTGACGAAGTCGCCGAGGAAGAACGGCGTGTTCGCATCCCACGGGATATTGCGGGCGGTGTCCAGGTCGAGCCGGGCCAGCGCATCGGGAAAGCCGTGTTGCCATCCGGTGGCGGTGGTGTTGTCGTAGGTGACATCCATCATGTCCCAGCCCAGCACCACGTCGCAGAAGCCGAAACCGCCGGCCGGGTAGGCTTCGGCCGCGCCGAGGAACTTGTCGATGTGCAGGTACTTGCCGCGCAATACGCCGTCGATGTCGCTGACCGCGACCTTGACCTTGGACGCGCCCGACATCTGCACGCCCTTGATCGCGGGATGGATCTGCTCGCCCTGCTTGCTCTTCGTAGCCATGTCGCTCCTTTGAGAATCGCCGGGTCGTCGCGACCAACGGCAGCTGCCGCATGCATCCATGCCAGCGCACATTCTGACGCAAGAACCGGCGTGTTCAGACCCTTCTGCGCATGCCCAGCACCATCACGGTACCGACGACGAGCAGGGCGCCCGCGACCTGCACCGGCGCGATCGCCTGGCCCAGGATCAGCCAGGCCAGCACCAGCGCGAACACCGGCTCGACGTTCATGATGGCCGAGTTGCCGACCACGCCCAGGCGCGGCAACACGGTGAACATGATGGTGAAGGCCGTGCCGTACAGGAAGGTCAGCGCCAGCAGTCCCCACCAGCCGGCCGGCGCCGTTGGCAGATGGAACCC
>JACKLK010000009.1 GCA_024236015.1 Rhodoferax sp. | reverse complement strand
TAGCCGCCACCGCGGCGCCCGTCACCGCCTTGGACAGCGCGTGCATGGCGAACCACCACACCGGCACCAGTGCGCTCTGGTTGTTGAGCGTCGTGTAGGCGTTGGACCAGCCCGTGTCGGCCGGCTGCGGGACGTTGACCTGGCACTGCGCCGAGCGTGTGGTGTCGAATCGGATGGTGCTCAGGTCGACGGGGATGAACGGGATGCCGGCGAACAGGATCACGACGATCGCGACCCACACGCGGTTCTCGATGCGCATGGAAGACAGCACGCCCTTGTTGCCCTCGTCGGCACCCTCGGCCCGCGCCCGCAGCCACTCCTGGACCGTGATGGCGACAAACGGCAAGGCGAACACGCCGCTGGCTACCAGGATGCTCCAGATGCCGTTGTTGACGATCCAGGCCACCAGGGTGAGGTAATACTCCAGGTAGTCCGTCGTGTAGAGCGTCATGACGCTTCTCCTCAGCGCGCGCGCAGCAGTTGGCTGGCTTCGAGCAGGACCACGGTGACGACGGCCGCGATCTCAATGCGCAGCAGCCGCTGGTGGGTCTCAGGGCCAGGCTCACGCTGCCGAAGTCGCACGCTCATCCGCCACCAGCCGTAGGCCGTCGCCGCGTAGACGACGAGTCGCCACACGAAGAAGTGCGCCGTGTGCGCCCGCAGCCAGTGCTCCCAGCCGTCGATGCCCCCGACGACGCGGATGCCGACGACGTTCACGGCGACTGCGATGCCGATGACCAGCACCAGCCACAGCAGCGCAACGCCCACGCGCCGACTGAACAGCCAGGCCGGCCGCCACCAGGTCCGTGCGGTCTCGGCCATCAGTTGTTCCTCGGCTTCTGCACTTCCTTGAGCCGGTCGCGCGTGGTGTCGCCCTCGAAGATGCCGCGGGAACCCGCCGCCCGCGTGCCGTGCCGCTGCACGATCGCCATCGCCGAATTGCCGGCCAGCGTGCGCCGCAGCTCCAGCTCGGTCTTGAGGTTGTTGATCTCCTGCTCCAGCGTGCTGTTCTCTTGGTCCACCGCCTTCACGGCCAGCTCGTTGGCAGCGACGTTGGGCTCCTTGCGACCCGTGAGCAGCGTGCGCTGAAGCAGCAGTGCCTTCTCCAGCACCGACGACAGCGCCGCCTCGGAGGCGAGGCGCTTGCCGAGCAAGTCCTGGTCGGGCTCGTCGCCCAGCGCCTCGATGAGGCCGCGGGTGATCGGCAGCGAGTTGCTGCCGGCCGCTTCGAGGTTCGCCACCGTCGTCGGCTTCGCGCCCGTGACCAGCTCCTGCAGGGCGATCAGCTTGGTCTCGAACTCTTCCTGGATCACCGGCGTCAGGCCGACGCCGGGCGTGGTCTGCGTCTTCGTGCAGGTCTCGCAAGTGCGCTGCTCGCGCTCGCCCAGCACGCGCGTGGCGAAGTCCGCGGCCTGCTGCGGCGATGACCAGGTGAGGCAAGTCAGGCGGTTGCTGCACGAAGCACGCGGGATTGAGGACGTGTCCCCGACACCGCGGCCATTGAGCAGGTTGTAGCCGGCGCGGGTCACGTCGCCGACCACTTTGATCGAACTCTGACCCGAGCCGCCCGCGTTGTTGCCGCCGACCCAGGGGACGCCATTGTTGCCCTTGTTGGACTCGGCCTGTTCGACGGCCGACACCGCATCGGTGCTGCTGACCGCATCGCGCATCGCGAAGCCTTCGGCGAGCTGGTCCCATCCCGCCTGGCCGCCGGCCATGTCGGCCATGCGGTTGGCCATCGTCCGGCAGGTGAGTTTGGACCTGTCGAAGTCCAGCCGCGCCTGCAGCACGCCGTTGGTGAGCAGGTTGTACAGGCCCGGATCAGCACGTTGGATGATCAGCGCGGGCAGCGAGGCCACCGCGCTGGTGGCACTCTGGATCACGTTGCTCATAATCTGCTGGAACCCGTTGGTGATGCCGTTCAACTGGTTCTGCAAGGTGGTCGTGATGCTCATGTCGCCGCAGATCAGGTTGCTGTTCCAACCGATCCCGACGCCGATGCTCTGCATGTTTCCCGCGCCGCCCATGGACACGGCGCGGCCGCCGCCGATGCTGTACAGCACGTCGTCGCCGATCACGCTCCCGGTCACGTTGACGCCGCTTGGGCTGATGCGCGTCTGCGCCCAGGCCACGCCGGCCGCAGCCGTCACGGCGCAGGCGAGCGCCACGCTCAGCGCATGGGGCTTGGCGCGTTGGAAGAATTGGAGAAGGGACGCCTTCATCGGATCACCTCACTGGAAATCGACGCTGCCGAGGAACACCTGGCCGCGGCGTTCGCAGCAGGCATAGGGACGCCACAGCGCCCAGGCGTAGTCGCCTTGCTGCGCTTGGACGCGGGTGTTGCGGTGTGGGAAGACGGCGCAGGAGTTGGAGAGCGTGGGCGTCAGCTCCTGCAACTTGCCCGTGGAGGCATCCGTCTCCATCAGCGCGCCGGCCGGCCAATAGCCGTCGCGCGAGTCGGCCAGCAGCGATTGGTAGACGTGCGGCTGGTTCCGTCGCGTCACGATGTCGCCCGCGCGCTGCGCGACGACCGCGCCGCTCATGTAGTCGTCGGTCTGGTGCAGGAAGCCGCCGCGCGGATAGACGTTGCCCCAGAGGTTCAGCGTGGTGCGCCCGCCGATCTCGCGCCTGCCCGGGATCAGCGCCTCCGGGTACACCATCTCGGGGATGTTGTAGCGCCAGGCCAGCGTGTCCAAGGTGCTCAGCAGGTACGGCATGAAGGCCGTGCCGGCGCCCTGGCAGGCATAGCCCGATGAACTGGCGAACTGGGTGAACACGTAGCCGCCGGGATGCCCGATGACGTCGGCGTTCTTGAACTTCGCCAGGTTGTTCTCGTGATCCTCGTTCGTCGTGCCGTCACCGCCGGCCCGCGCGGTGGGGTTCGGCGTGCTCATGGCCCGCACCTCGACCCACGGGTTCTCGCCGGTGTTGCCGTAGCTGGACACCACGGCGTCGGGCACGTAGTGGCGCACCTTCACGGAGGTCCGCACCGTGCAGCCTGTCCACGTGCAATAGAGCCAGTAGCAGATGCCGACCACCCGGTATTCGAGGCAGTCCGGCGACAACGCGGACGACACGATGGTGGCGGTGTTCAAGGCGAACGACGAGGCCGCGCCGCCCAGCAGCAGCGAAGCGACGGCCAGGCGTGCGCGGCGCGACGGCTCGGACAACATGCGAATCACGGCTTGGCCCTCCGGTGGGTTTCGATGCGCGCCACGGCGCGGGCCACGTCCGCGTCGCCGTAGATCACGTAGCGGCGATCCACGACCACGGCGGGCAGCTTGGCGATGCCAATATCCCAGGCATCGGCCACGTCCTGGTAGGCGCGTGCGATGCGCCGCTGCAAGTCCTCGCCGCCGTCGCGCAGGCGCTGCTGCACGATGGCGGCGGCGCGGGCGGAGTCGGCGGGCAGGCCGACGGACAGCTCGGCCTCGATGCGCCTGGCCTGGTCCAGCTCGATGACCCGCGCGCCGGCCGGCGCGTGTACCGGATGTCGGCTGTCAGTGACGACGAGCACATCGGCCGCAGTCGCTGCCTGGCTCAAAGCCGTTGCGGCCAAACCCAGCGCCGCAGCGATGCGAGTGGTCTGCCGCGCCAAGCGCGTGAAGATGGAAACCGTCATTTCGGACGCCCTGGGAGTCGGTCGAAGCCCCAATCGAACGACAACGCCGATCCGCTCGCGACAAACAAAGCGCACCGCTGCCGCCCCGCTTTGCAGGCGCAAAGGAAGGCGGGAGCCGAAGCTCCCGCGGGGATCAGTGGGCTGATGCGACGTTCAGCACGGCCTGGCGGGCGTGCTTCTGCCAGGAGGCATGGACCAGCCGCCCTTCGAGCGCGCGGGCTTGCCGACGCAGGCCTTCGGCCGTGCAGTGGTTGTCCCAGGCGGCTTCATAGGAGGCTTCGCCGCGCAGTTCATCGACCTGCTGGGCGATGGCGGCAATCTCCGCATCCGAGATGGCGGGTTCGCCCCAATGGATGTCGCCACCGTTGATGGCTTGGCCGGTCAGCACCAGGCGGCCGAGTGCATCGTGGATCAGGACCAGCTCGGGCCGGAAGCCCAGCGCGTCGATCGCCGAGTTCAGGTCGAACTCGTCTTTCGCCAGGATGGTGCCGGCCAACGCCATCGCCTCCTCGATCAGGCCGCTCTCGCCGAGTGTGACGAGGTACGGCGTCCACCAGGTTCCGTAGACAGGATCGTCTTCGGGATACTCGACTTCGCCGCGGCAGGTGATGGTGAGCTGACGCCGGAACACGTCTTCGCGGACGAAGGTGCCGGCGCGGTAAGGCGTGGCGACGAAGGTCACGCCGTCGACAACATGGGTCTTGGGTTGCATGGAAAGCTCCTGTGAAGAAGATGCGCAGGAGCCGCGGGTCCGCATCGGGCCTGGGCGACCCGCGCGGGTTGAGGATGGAAAGAACGCGATCGAGAGCGGCATCCGCCACCGCTTGCGCAGCGGCTGTTCGCGCGTGGGATGCGATGCGAACGGGGTCGATCAGCGCGGCCAGGCCGCGTCGTAGCCTTGAAGATCGGGGCTACCTGGGCATGCCGACAGCATCGGCAGGCATTTCCTTCGGTGTCGGGGCATCGGTGCCACCGGCGGCCAGCAGGTCGATCGCCGACAGCAAGGCATCGCCCTCGACCGGGCCGTGCAGCAGCAGCGTCTTGCCGGATTGGTTGTCCTGGAGCTTCAGCGTAGGCGTGACGGCGATGCGCTGCTGGGCGGCTTCTTCGGCCTGCGCGCGGATCATCGCGTCAGGCCGGTCGCCGTCCAGGCAGTGCTGCGCCTCGGCGGTGAGGCCGGGGTAGCGCAGGCCTTCGGGCAAGCCTCGGCCTTCGCCGCGCGTGTTCGTGTAGACCCACTCCACCGCCTGCCAGAACGCCGACGAGCCGCCGGTCTGCCCCACGCACTCGACCACGCGCGCCTGGGCGGTTGCCGCGGGCTCGTGCATCGACAGCGGCAGGTGGTGCCACTGCCAGTTGGCCTCGGGATGCGCGTCGATCCAGCGCTTGAGCACCGCGAAGTACGCGCGGCAGAACGGGCATTCCAAATCGGCGTACTCGACCACCGTGAAGCGCGCATCGGCGCGGCCGTAGCGCCAGGGCGGACCCGCGGGCGTCGATGACGTGCTCTGCCCGCCGGTCAGCACGGGCGCCACTTCCGCATTCGGCGGCTCAGCGACGGGCGACTCGGCAGGCGACCCTTGCTTCTGGAAAGACGCAACGAGGACCAGCGTGCCTAGCAGGGCCAACGCGGCAGCGGCGACGAAGCGGCGGGACCGGGCGAATGCAGGCACGCGCATCATGCCGCTCCCTTCAGCGCCAGGGCATCGAGCGCGAGGGACTGGATGCCGCGTGCGCGGTCGATCCTCTCGGCGATCCTGAAGGCCGCATCCAGCTCACCAATGCCGTACTGCTGCATGACCTGGAAGCGTTCGGCCTTCTCTTCCGGCTCGGTCTGCGCGAGCGCCAGGTAGAGGCTCGGCGGCACCGCACGAAACAGCACCTCCATCGACTTCGAGAGGATCACCCCTTCTGAATACTTCCCGGCCTCCTTGCGCGCCGACAGCATCAGCGCCTTCTGCGCCGGGTTCAGCTCGCGAAAGCGCGCGATCTTCTCCACCTCGTCGGGGGGCATGCTGAGGCACAGCCACCATTCAATCATGTTCAGCATGGGCTCGGCGGCTTTCGGCAAGTCGTCGATGTTCTGCGTCGCGAGCCAGTACCAAGCGCCGAGCTTGCGCCACATCTTCGTGATCTTGACGACGTAGGGCGCGAGCAGTGGGTTGCGCGTGATGATGTGGCCCTCGTCGGTCACGTTGATGATCGGCCTGCCGAGGAACTGATCGCGCTCGGCGATGTTGTTCACGGTGTTGATGAGCGAGATGTACGCGATCGACAACTGCGCGTTGTAGCCCTCACGCGCGAAGGTCGCCAGGTCCACGATGGTGATGTCGGCTTCGGGCCAGGGTGTGCCGGGCCGGTCGAACATCTCGCCGTCCACGCCTTGGCAGAACATATCCATGGCGTCGGCCATCTCCAGCAGGCGTGCGCGGCGCACCTCCGGCAGCGTGGCGTCCTGGGCGCGCTCGCGCAGCGCGTCGCGCACATCGCGCGTGAGCACCGTGCGCTTCTCGCTCACGCAATGTTGGGCCGCGTCGAGAATGCACTGGCGAATCAGGCTGCGGTCGGCGCGCGTCATGCGCGCCTCCTCCTTGTCTTCGCCGCCGGTGATCATCAACCGCGCCGTGATCTCCAGCTCGCCCAGCACGTCGCGCTGCTCGTCGGCGTCGGCTGCTTGCACCGCCTCGTCGCGGTCCTCGTCCAGGTCGTCCGCATCCAGGGTCTGCACTTGGCTCGGCGTCTCCACGAGGCGATGCGCGTCAGCGAACGGCGCGAGGCTCACACCCGCGCCGGGGGCCAGCTTCACCCGATGCACCTTGAGGCCCAGGCGTGCGGCGAAGTCGCCGAACAGGCCGAAGCTGTTGCCGGCCTCAACGATGAACATGCGCGGCCGGTAGATCGCCGTGACCTGGTTCAGGATGTTGTTGAGCGTCGCGGACTTGCCCGAGCCCGTGGGGCCGAACAGGAACAGGTGCGCGTTCATCTGGCGGTCGAGCCGGTTCAGCGGATCGAAGGTGATCGGCCCGCCACCGCGATTGAAAAAGGTGATGCCGGGATGCCCGGTGCCCTGGCTGCGGCCCCACACCGGCGCCAGGTTCGCGCCGTGCTGCGCGAACATCAGTTGCGTGTACCACTGGCGCTTGTCCGCGCCGGGGTCGTAGACGCAGGGCAGCCAGCGCAGGTAGCTGTTGAGCGGCGCTACCTCGTCTTCCTCGCGTACCGGCTGCAGGCCGGCGTTGAGCATCACGTTGACGAGCTGCAAGCCGCGCGCATCGAGCTGGTCCAGGTCGCGGCCGCGCAGATAGAAAGCGAGCGCGCCGCGATAGAGCTTGTGCGCAGAGCCGATCAGGCCGCGCGCCTGCTGCACGTCGTGCCGGGTCTGTTCCGAGGCCAGCGTCTCGCCGACCGACTTCTTGCTCAGGTGGTTCAGGTGGCTCTCCAGCACATCCTGCGGCGTCGCCACCAGCGTGAGGCACATCACCGTGTCTTCCGGGAACTGGTCGAACAGCGCGTTCATCGCATCGCCACCCTTGCGCGTCTCGCCGGTGACGTGGCCGGTCGCGGGCGGCATGCGCAGGCGGTCCATGACGATGACCCGGTGCGGCAGGCCGTCGAAGCCCCAAGTGCCGGTGTGAACATCCGAGTGCGGCTGGCCGAAGAACAGGCGCTGCGCGAAGTCGCCACTCGCGAGTTCAATCTCGCCTTCTGCCACCTCGTCCGGATACCGCGTTGCCGCGTAGAACCGTTCCTGATCGTCGGGCGTCGGCCCCAGCAGCGTCGGATGCGGGTTGAACCAGCGCAGCAGCCAGTCGTGGATGTCGGCGGCCAGCATGCGCCGGGCCTTCACACTCGCGTTCGCCAGGCCACCAGCGAGCCGGTCGCAGATGGTAGCCAGCGCCTGCTCGGGCGACTGGCCGCGACGGGCGGATGATGCGGTGGGCGTGCGGCGGTAGACCACCATGCGCACGCGGCGCACCTGGCCGCGCCACGGCAGGCGCGTGACCGTGGTGTCCTCGAACAGCCCGCCCGGTTTGGCGATGGCGCGCAGGTGGTGCGCGAAGAACTTCAGGTAGAACTCGGTGAAGGCGCTGCCCTGGGCGCGCGGCCGCACGTAGCCGGCCAGCTCGCTCAGGTAGCTGTCCCAATTCGATTCGTCCTGGGCGTAGAGCTGCACGACCCAGGGGTTCTCGTCCAACTCATCGAAAGAGTCTTGCAGGGCGTTCTCCAGCGCGTCACGCGCCTGCCACAGCCAGGCCATCTCGCGCCCCTCGGTGCCCACGGAGGTCAGCTCGAAGAAGGCCGCCACCGACTGGCCGTCCTCCAGCAGCATGCTCTTGGAAGCGGGCAGGTATTCGACCCAGGGCAGCAGGTCCGCGAACGACGGCGCGACGTCGTAGAGCGCGTCGTGATCGACCTGCGTTGCCCGCCGGCGGGCATCGTCGCGAATGCCCGGCTCGGGGATGCCGCGCTCGGCCAACCTCGCGACATGCCGCTCCCAGGCATCGCTGCCATCGCCTACGGCGTCGGCCGACAGCGTCGTGACGAAATCAGGCGACACCGCCCTGCGCGACCACGGCAGGGACCAAGCCATCAGTAGTCCTCCACCCGCTCGCCGGGCATCGCGTACTGCACGCGCTGGTACAGCGGAAAAATGGTGCTGTAGCCGGGCACGGGCACCGGGTCGGTGCCGGCCAGGTGCGGGAAGACGTACATCACCAAGTCCGGGTTCGGCAGGCGGCGGAACTGCTGGCGGATTTCGTTCGTCGCCGTGCGCGTGTAGGCGGCATTGGCGGCCGGCGCCGCCTGCACGTCGCCTTCGGTCAGAGGACGGCGCAGGCCCTGGCGTGCGTCGAGCAGTTGCCGCGCCACCTGGCCGCCACCCGAGCCGGCGCTGCCACCGGTCTCCTGCTGCCACACATCGAGCATCGTGTGATTGCCATGCGGCAGCAGCTTGTCCTTGCTGGTCGCGCAGCCGCCCAGCACCATCACCGTGCCCACCGCCGCGAGCAGCGCTGCGGCCGTTTCAATCCAGTTCCGACGCATGGGCGCCTCCAAGGGTGTGATTGACCCGGCGCCCCTTGGCGTCGTAGTCGATGTTGAGCGGCTGTTCCAGGTGCACCGCCACCTTGGCGCCGGGCCGCACGTAGACCGCCGCGAATGCCTGGCCGTACAACTTGTTCACCCAATCGGCCATGTCGCGCACACCGCCGGCCAGGATGCGGCCCATGGCCTCGTTGCCCGAGATGCCGATCGTGCCGAGCGAGCCGTTGCTGTTGGCCACGACGGCCACGCTGCCGTTGTCGGACTTGATGAGTGAGGCCGCGCCGGCCCCGGCCGCGGTGATGAGCGCCTGGCTGCCCAGGTACTGCCGCGCATTGCTGCGCCGCTCGCCACTGACGCAGGGAATGCCATAGGGATCGCTGATCCAGCCCAGGCCGCCCTGGGTGGTGCTGTTCGCGTTGGCCAGCCCGCCGCCGCCCTGGCTGCGGTTGCCGTCCTCCGGCATCGTGCGGATGGTGCCGTCGTTGAACACGAAGGTGACGGAGCGGATCTGCCCGCGCACGCACGAAAGCGTCCAGTCGCCCGAGGCGGTGCCGCTGACCACCGCACCGGCCACATCGGGGATGTCGATGCCATTGGCGGTGAGGTTGTCCGGGCCGATCAGCACCTTGAACGGATACGGATCGTTGACCGTTCCGTCGATCGGCACGCGACCGATCAAGGCCGTCATCGCGATTGAGCCCATGAGGGTCGAGTTCGACGGCACGGTGTAGACGGCCTTCTTGGATGCGCCCACCGCGCGGCTGCCGGCCTCCGTCACCGCGTCGGCAGTGTCGGAAAGCGTCTTCTGCGCCGGGCCGAAGCTGGTCGGGAAGTTGAGGCCGCCGATGCCGCTGCCGTTCTTGGCCTGTGGCTTCGCGTCGTCGGGTTCGACCCAGCGCGTGCCGCTGCTGGCTGCGGTGCCGGCGCCACGCGCGCCGCCGAAGCTCTTGCCGTCGCCATCCTCCAAACCAAGCCCGATCGGCAAGTCGGCCTGGCCGCCTTTGCCGGAGAGGCTGTCCAGGCGCTTTTGCAGATCGGACAGCAGCCCCTGGGTCTGCTGACGGTAGCTTGCCACCTGCTCGCGGTCCTGCTGCAGGCGCGTCTTCTCGCCATCCAGCGCGCTCTGGATGCGCTGGTCGATGGCGCTCTCGCGCGAGCGCATGCGCTCGTTCTCGGCCTTCTGGTTCTTGTTGTCGTTCAGGGCCGTTTGCAGCTCGTTGCGCAACTGCTTGACCTGTGCCACTAGCGTGGCGACCGTATCGCGCGGCGTGTCGCCCTCGATGCCCAGCGCCTTCATCTCCTCGGGCGTGAGCTGGCTGGCCGCGCCGGCCGGCGCCGGCTTGCCACCGCGATCACCCGAGAACAACCTGACGCCGACGAACACCAGCAGCAGCGCCATCGGGATCAGCAGCCACTTCAGGAGCGGATTACTTTTCATCGCGGGCTCCTTTGGCGATACCGGCATCGCCCGCCGCACCCGCGGGCGGCAGGTTCACCGTGGCGTCAATGCGACTGATACGCGGCAACAGCGAGTCGGCCAGGCTGCGCCCGCGCGTGACCAGGTAGACCACCGTGGTGTCGGCCGACTGGCCCGCCGGCCCGAGCGTGGGATGTTGGAAGGTTGCCGCCACGAACTCGCCTTGCAGCGCCCGCGGATCGAGGTACACCCAGCGCCCGGACATGTTGGTCAGGCGCAAGGCCGTCACCCACTGGTCTTCCAGCCGCCAGGCGGCCAACGCCTGGGCGCGCACCGGCAGCGTGGGCAGCAGCGTGTCCAGTGCCAGGTCGCGGCGCAGGTTCACGCGGCCGATGCCGGCCACGGGTTCGACCGTGCGCAGCGGTGCATAGAGGTTCTGCGCGGCGTAGCGCGTCAGCACCACCGGCACTGGCGTCTCGCGCTTGCGCGCTGCCGTGGGTGGTGACGCAGGCGACGACGCGGCTCCTTCGCGCGGCGCGTCTTCCTCTACGTTCGGGCCTGCGCCGGACGACGTGCCGTCCGCGCCGTAGCGCGTGGCCGCCGCATTGCCTTCGACGATGCGCACGGGCTCCAGCGCCGGTTGACCGCGCTTCGCCGGCTCGGCGGCGATGTCCAGCAGGATCAGCGCGCCGGACTCCACGTCTTGCAGTTGCAGCCGCGTGGGAGCAATGGGTTGGCTCGCGCGTAGGTAGATCGCGCCGCCCGCGCTTTGCACACGCAGGTGCTCGCCGACCCCGGGCGGCACGCCGACGCGGATGTTGCGGTCGATGAAGACCACGCGCTCCTGGCCGACGACCAGCGGCACGGCCAGCGGCAGGCGCTCCCAGCGCACGATTTCGACGGCCTGGGCGGATGCGAGCGAGAGGAACAGGAGGACGCCGGCCAGGGCCGGTGCGACAAGGCGCTTCATGGGTGGTCTCCTTGCGGGGCGCCAACAGCACCGCCGGCCTTGCCGGCAGGCGCGGGGGGCGGGGTTTCGATACGCTGCGGCGCGCTGGCATAGCAGTCCAGCGCCAGGCCGAAGGGATTCTTCTCGGGGTCCACGTCCATGCGCACCACCTTCAGCGCGTAGCGCACCAGCGCGCGCTTGACCTGCTCCGAACCGAGGTATTCGTCGGCACTGACGTCCAGCGTGACGATCCAGTTGCTGGTGGACACCACACGCACGCGGGCCGTGGGATCGTCGCCATAGCCGCGGCCCGGAATCTCGTAGATGCCGCGCACGCGCTGGCGCAGCTCGCCGTTGCTGCGCCGGTACTCGTAGTCCTGCTGGAGGAAGGACCGGCAGCTTGGGGTGAGGTAGGCGGACAGCGCGCGCAGGTTGCGCGGGTAATCCTCGTCGCCGCTGGTCGGCCAGCGCTGGAGCTGCTGCCAGATGTAGAAGCTGAAGGCGTAGACGCTTTCCGGCGGTACGTCCCACCACTTGCGCGTGCTGCCCGAGCGCAGGTCGGGCGGCACGTGGATGGTCAGGAACTTGGGCGCACTCCACCAGCCCACGCCGAGCAGCAGCGCCATCAAGAGCAATGCGACGGCGCCCATGCGCAGGGTCTTGACGTGCGCCTGGAGGTGCGTGACCTCGTTCTTGAAACGGCTCATGCGGCACCTCTCGTGGCGTGCTTGGGGGATGGCTTCGCGACCGGCTTGGCGAACGCCTTAGAGGTCTGAAGGCGCCGCGTGCTCCACAGCCCTGAGCGTGTGATGAGCTGTCCGCCACCCACGTGCGCGGCCAGCGTTGGATGGCGCAGCGCGAGTCGCCACTGGAGCTGGCGGTACAGCCAGGTATCGGGCCGCCCGCGCTTGTGCCGGCGCAGCATGCCGCCGCCCACGAAGACGCCGAGGCCGATGCCGGCGACTACCAGCGTGGGCACCATCGCAATGCTGTGGGTCAGCCACGCGAGCGGCACGCCGGCCACGAAGCCGGCCGCCGCCGACAAGCCCGCGCAGACCCACAGCTCGTCGGCCGTGAGCCCGCGCACCACCACCGGATGCCGGTTCAGGCGGTGCGGCAGGAAGGTCACGAGCGCGTCGCGCGTGGCCTCGTGCGGGCTCTCGGGCTGGCCGGCCATCGTTGCCGGCCCTTACAGGACGCCCGTGGCCTTGGTCAGCAGCCAGATGCCGACGACCAGCAAGATCGCGCCCACGGCCACCGTCAAGCCGAACTGGCCCCACGTGGCGCGGCCCGTGTGGATCTCCGCGTAGCGTGTGTAGGCGTGGTAGCAGACGCCGACGAACATCGAGGCGACGACGAGCAGTGCGATCAGGAGCACGATGTCGTAGCCGTAGTTCTGCAGCGTCTGCATGATGCCGCTGCCGGTGCCGCGCGACGGGTCTTCCAGGGTCGGCAGGTCGGCCCGCGCCGCGAAAGGAACGGCCCCGAGGACCAGGGGAATCAGCGCGGCACGCACGCGCCGGACGCTCGTGGTGGGCGCGGCAGCGCGAGGAGAAGTCGAAGTGTTCATGGGATGCACCCTTTCGTGGTGGTCAGGACAGAAGGAAGAAGCCCAGCACCAAGTACATCGCGACGAAGCGCAAGATGACGCCGAGGAACTGGCGTTGGGTCAGGCGCTGCTCGGCCCAGCCGACGTAGGCGGTTCGCATCGCCCACACGCCCCACAGCAGCAGGACGGCGAACACGAAACCGAGCACGACGGTGGACACGGCTGCGGGGGTGAAGCCGCCGTTGGCCTGGAAGGCGGCGACTTGTTCGGCGGTAGGCGTCATGGCGACGGCGCCTCATTGCTGGCCTTCTCGTCGGTGCTGCGGCCGCGCGTGTAGTCGCCCGCGAGCGGCACCGGATCGCGCGGCTGGGCGCGCTGGGGAACGAGGTAGTCCTGCACGCCCGCGCGCACGCGCTTCACGTCCTCGCGCAGGCGGGCATGGTCGAAGTGGTAGCGGGCGCGCTCGGGCGGCGAGACGGCCGCGGCGCGCTCGGCGAGCCGGTCCAGCAGGTCGAGCTGGCGCACGACGGCGGCGAGCACATCGCGCTCGGCCGTGGTGTCCGGCGCATCGGCGGCAACGGCCGGCACAGCCCCCGCAACGGCGAGCACCAGCGCGGCACCGGCGAGGCGCAGGACGTGCGTGAGGCTGCGGAGGGTTTTCATCGGGCCGTACTCCGGTGATGCGGAAGGCCTGATGCTCAAATTCCGGGCGCGTGGGCGCCGCAATCAATCGGAATCAGCACGCCACCGCTTTCGCGTGGCGCCTGCGGCTACAGGTACTTCTTGAATGTCGTCGCCGCGATGTCCACGGCGATGCCCAGCAGCGCGGCGCTCGGCAGCAGGATCAGCAGCGGATGGACGCTGACCGGCAGCGCCAGGTACGTTACCCAGGGCAGCACCGCCAGCGGCATCAGGGCCGCACGTGCGCGGTGGTAGACGAAGCCCGATTCCCGGCCGGCGCCGAAGCGGCGCACGTCGCGGCGCACCAGGCCATCCACCAGCCCGACGAAGGCCGCCATCAGGAACAGCGGCAGAGTCAGCGTCAGCACCAGCAGCCGCACGAGGAAGACCAGCACCGTGTAGGCCGAGGCGATCAGGTAGCTCTCAAGATGCACATACACCTGCCCGAGGTAATAGCGAAAGTCATGCGCTTGGCGGCTCGCGCCGGCGCGGGACTGCGCGGCCGCGTCGCGCATCCATTCGAGCAGGCCGCTCTTGACGAACAGCCAGTCGTAGGCGCCTTCGATCAGCACGCGCGCACTGCGCCCCGGCTCCTGCACGACGACGCTGCGCGTGAAGTAGTCCGAGATGTGCACCAGTTCGTCGTTGAGCATGCTCTGCGCATGTCGCCAGCCCTCGTCCGGCCAGAAGAAGTGCATGCCGACGCACTCGATGACGATGCACAGCAAGAGCGACCCGCACAGCACGCCAAAGAACCGGAACGGCAGCGCGACCAGGCTCGCGATGGCGCCTTGCTGGCGGACCTGCTGGCGCTGCGCGGCGACGGCGGGATCGTTCATGCCACGGCGTCCTCAGCGGTGGCCGCCATCTGCTTGAAGTCGTCCACCAGGTCGGCGGGCAGCGCGCTGTCCTGCAACCCGGGCAGGCCTTGGTTCTCCCACCAGTCGCCGGACTCGACATAGTGCTGCCGCATGTACCCGGCCAGCTCCTGCAAATCCTTGGGCATCAGCTCGTCGGGGTCCGGGGCCGGCAGCGGCATGCGCACCTTCCACAGGTTGCCGCCTTCGAGCAGCGCGAAGCACTGCCCCTTGGGCAACGCGACGACGTGCGCCGGCTCGATCAGCGGCACGCTGTTGCTGCTGATGCGGTCCTGGGTGTTGGAGGTGAACGCGGTGTTGCCGGTCGGGTCCGAGCTGTCGGTCGCACCGCTCATGAGCGAGGTGGCGTAGACCTCCACCTTGGGCAGTTGCCGCGTGAGCAGTTCGGCGGTGGCCGTCTCGCGCACGCGCAACATGAAGAGGTTGTTGAAGTTGCCGACAACCTGGCCCGCCTTCGCCCGGTTGCCGATGCGCGCCTCGATGTCACTCAAGGTCTGCGTGTAGGCGGTGACCTGGACGCCGGCACCGCCGCCCTTGTTGACCATCGGGATGAACTCGTCACCCATGAGTTCGTTGAACTCGTCGGCATGCACGTTGATCGGCACCTTGGTGCCAGCGGATGCGCCCGGCAGGCCGTCGTCGATGCCGAACTTGTAGATGTGCCCCGCGACCGATACGAGATCGCTGAACATCGAGTTGCCGACCGCCGCGGCGACTTCGGCATCCGACAGGGCATCGAGCCCGACGTACACGATGGCCCGCTTCCTGATGATCTGCATCCAGTCGAAGATCGGACGCGGATCGCTCAGGTCCGAGTAGTTCGGCGCGAGCAGTTGGGCGATCTTACCGGTGGTCAGCTTCTCCAACAGCGGCAGCAGGCTCGCGACGATCTTGTCGAAGTAGGTGCGGTCGTACCGAACGGCCGACCGCAGGCCATCGAGCACCGGGTCGTAGATACGCACCTGCGACAGGTACTGCTCCAGCGCCACGACGCGCTTCTCGCGCCCGATCATGTTGCGCGGGATGTTCTTGTCGTTCAGCTTGGCTTCGAGCTGGACGATGATGTCCCAGGCCTTGGGCTCGTTCTTGGCGAAGAAGTGCTGTGCGTACTCGATGAACAGCGCGTCGATGTTGATGACGTGCCGCTGGATCAGCAGGTAGTCGGGCCGCTGTCCCAGCTCGACCAAGGCCCGCGCGATGATGTTGACGAAGCGCCAGGCGAATTCGCGGAACGCGGCGCTGTTGCCTTCGCCGGAGAGCTGGCCCGCGATGCGGGTGGCGACTTCCGAGATGCGGCCGAAGCGGCCCACGGCGTTGTAGCGGGCCGATATGTCGGGCCAGCCGAGATGGAAGACGTAGAACTCGCCTTCACGCCCGGCGCGCTTGGCCTCTACGTACATGCGCTTCAAGAGGTCCGCGTCGCCCTTCGGGTCGAAGACGATCACGACCTCGTGTTGGCCGTTGATCTTCCGGCGGATGTCCTGCGTGATGAACAGCTCGGCCAAGCGCGTCTTGCCCACGCGCGTCGTGCCCAGCACCAGGGAGTGGCCGACACGCTCGCCCAACGGCAGTGTGACGTCCACCTCGTGCGGTTCGATGCCATGCAGCCGGGGCAAGCCGCCCACCGGCGGCAGCGGCCGCACCGGGTTGAGCGGGCTGTCCCAGGCGAGCGCCTTCGCGAGCGTGGGCAACGGGTAAGGGGCGAACTCCAGCCGCTCTTCCATGCGCCGCGCTGTGCGGTAGCTCAGGGTCGGCTCGACGTAGCGGCGGAATTCCGGCCGGTAGGTCTGCATCAGCCGGTGCGTGTGCCGCTGGTCCCAGCGGAATCCTCGGCCGACAAACAGCCGCTGCTGGCTGACCGGCACGTCTCGGCTGGTCATCACGTAGCGCGGCAGGCGCCGGATGTTGCGGCGGTAGCGCAGGATGGCCCAAGCGTCCCACCAGCGGATGGCGCCGAAGGTCAAGAACGCAAGAGCACTACCGATGCCGAGGGTTGGGCTCAGCGCGAGCGACCATGGGACCACCAGGCACAGAAGCGCGGCGCCCGCACAGACCGCGACGGTGTATAGCTCCACCGCTGGCCGCAGCAGAACCTCGACGGTTTGGGACTGGGCCATGGCGGGGGTTTCACCGGGCTACCCGATCACGGCTCGATGCCCGTGGCCGTGATGAGCACCGGGTAGTGCCGCAGGCCCAGCCGCTGCGCCACGTCGTCGCCGGAGGCCGGCGCCAGGGTCAGGCCGGGCACCAGACGGCGCAGTGACGCCAGCGCCTCGGGCGTGGCCACGTTGACCACCATGCCCACAGCGCGCAACTCCGTCAGCGCTGCGCGCCGCTGCCGCAGCCAGGCGCGTGAACGGTCGTCGTCGCCAACGAGGAACAACGGCGTCAGGCCCGGCGCCCGGATCACGCGGCGTGGCTCGTCGCCCGACGTCAGCCGCGCCGAGCGCACCGGCAGCATGGTGGCTTCCGCGCCGATCGCACTGCCCATGCGCGGCGGCGACGGGTTGGCGGGCGTGCCGGCGGGTGGCTGTGCCGGGCCGGTTTCCTGGGGATTCAGCGCCTGGTAGTACGGCAGCGCCGACACGCCGCCACGGTCCTCGACGACGATCAGCGGCGGACTGCTCGTTGGACGATTCGGTGCGGTGACGGGTTGGGCAATGGCGGTCGATGCGCACAGCAGCGCGGCAAGGGCAAGCGGGAAGCGGTTCATGGGCGGCTCCGGGTGGAAGTCAGGGAGGCGTCCGGCCCGAGCACGCGCGTGAGGTGCTGGTGGACGCTGCGTCGGTAGCGGGCGGCGGGCTCGCCACCCGCAGGCCGGTGGTACCGGCCGATGGCGAGCAACCAGTCCTCGCCGGGTGTGTGCTGTTCCTTGAGGATTTCCGCGGCGACGGCGAGGTTGCGGTACGGGTCCAGCAGGTCGCAGGGCTGGTCGTAGCGGTGCGCGTGGTAGCCGAGGTTCACCTGTCCGAGGCCAATGTCCACGCGGTGGGCCGGCGCGCGGGCAAGCGCCCTGCGAATGGCCGTGCAGGCCTCCGCTTGCGTGGCGTAGCGCTCGGCGCGGCCGGCGACGTTGAGCGTCCAGGGCCACGGGATGAGGCGTCCGCGCAGCCTGGCACCGCTCTCTTGCAGCGCCACCGCATAGAGCACCGGCGACGGCACGCCGGCCTGCTGCGCAGCCAGTTGGTAGGCCGGTGGCGGCACTTCCTGCGCCGTCGAGACCGCTGTGCACGTCCACAGGCAAACGAGCAGTCCGACGCGCGCCGGCCACAACGTGGCTATTGCCGCTGCCATTGGGTGTTCACCTCACGCGCCACGGCGGGCAGTTCGCCCGGCAGGCCGAGGGACAGCCAGCGCCCGGCATCGTGGTTGAGCGTGATCGTTCGGGCGCGCACGCGCGCCGGGTCGATGCCGGCCTGCGCCGCCCACTGGCGGATGCGAGCGTCGTCCTGGCGGCTGCCGACCATGTAGAGGTCGAAGGCGGTGCCGGCCGCCTGCATCTGGCGCACACGCTGGTCGCACGACGGGCAGTCGGCCTTCACGAAGACGGCCAGCCGGCCCGAGCCCTTGTTGCCGGCGCCTGGCGCCTGCGCGCCGGGCAGGTTCACGCGCTGCTGACCGGGAAACAGGCGCTGCCACGCTGCGTCGTAGGCCCGCTGGTAAGCCAGCGTCTTGCCCACGCGCTTGGACTCGGCCTGCACCTGCAACTCCGCGTAGCGCCTGCGTTCCTCGTCGCTGCGGGCCTCGATGCCCAGCGCGGTGAGTGGATCGAGGTTGGGCGAGTAGACGCCCAGCGGCCCCTGCATCACCTGCCGGTAGCGCACCCATTCGTCGGCACGCAGGCCCCAATCCTTCGCCAGGCGCTCTTCGAGCGCCGCTTCGGTGCTCGCCTGCACCTGGCTCGGCGTCGTGCGAGAGGTCGCCACCGGCGCCGCCTGTGCCGACGCCTCGGTGGCAACGGCGAGGGCCAGGACGAGGCCAATCGCTGGTGCGATGCCGAGTGTCATGGCGCGCTCCTACGGCAGCGCGATGCGCTGTGTCTGGCCGTCCACGCGAAAGACGGCGGCGCGCGCTTCGATGGCCTGCAAATGCCACGCGCCCGCGGTATCGCCCTCGCGCAGCAGCCACACGTCCAGTAACGACGACGCATTGGGCGCCGACACCGACAGAAAGCGTTGGCCGCCGCGCAGTTCGACGCCGAGCACCTTGAATGGCGGCTCGGGCACCTTCGGCAGCGCCGGCTCGGCCGGGCGGCGCACCGGGCTCGGCGCAGCAGTCTTCTTCAGGCGGGCCTCGATCTCGCTGAAGCGGGAACGCAAGGCATCCAGGTCGCCGGCCGGCGCTTGCGCCGCCTGTGCCTGTTCGAGCTTTGCGAACCGCGCATCCAGCGCCTGGCGTGCGGCCTCGAAGTCCGTCTGGGCGACGGCCCTGGGCTGGCGGCCAGCAGTTTCGGCCTGCCGCTCCAGGTCGCCCACGCGCGAGACCACGGCCTGCACGTGTGCGTCCTGCGCCGCAGAATGCTCCCGTCCGGCAAGGCGCGACAGTGCGACGCTGTTGACGATGGCGAGCACGCTGACGAGCGCGAGCCATACGCCGGCCGCGATCTTGGTCCAGCGGGTGCGGCCCTCGCCGGTGGAAGGCAGTTGCGGGAGCGTCATGGCTGAACCTCCTGCGGTTCGGTGCGGAATGCCTGATCGGGTGCTGCCGGGATGGCGGCCTGCATTGCGGTTGCCGGCGTCCGATGGCGTGCGAAGCACACCTGGCGCGTGGCATCGGCGATGGACAGTTCCCAGGCCGGCCCCGCCAGAGCCAGCAGCGCATCGCGCAGTGGCAGCGGCCCGAGACGCAGATGCGCCGCGGGCAGCGGCAGCGCGTACAGGGGTGCGGCGTCAGCCGCGTCGCACAGGCGATAGCCGGTGCGCAGCAGGACGTGCCGCAACGCATCGCCCACGCTCGCATCGAAGCTGGGCGGAATCGCCACCTCTACCACCTGGCGCAGCAGGTCGCGTTGCGCCGGCTGCGGCACCAACTCGACCAGCGTGTAGCGGCCAGTGCGGGCGACCGGCACGAAATCGACCGGCAGCTCGGCGCTCGTCGTCTGTACTGCGGTTGCGCCGGCACCGCTGATCGAAGTCGTCGGCGTCGGAGCTGGCGGCGGGCTTGTCGTCGCGCAGCCCGCGACGAAGATGGCGCCGCCCAGCGCCGCGGGCGCAGCCAGGTGGCAAAGGAGACTTGCGGACAGGCGCATTGGGTCGGCTCCCCGAAACGTGGAGCCGCCACCTTCGCCGCGTTGTCGCACGGCGGCAGCAAACAAAGGGAACTGATTGGCGACCGCAAAAAAGAAGCGGCCCCGAAGGGCCGCCAAGTTCTGCAACGCTCAATGCACCAACTGCCGTGCCAGTGCCACCTCCACCGAGTCGCCGTCCTGGTTCAGGACATCGAGCCCGGATTCGGGCACGTCTCCCGACGTGCTCTGCGACACCATGATCTTCTTGGCCATGAGCCCCAGGCAGGTCATCTGCGAGGAGTTGGCGTAGCCCAGGTAGATCACGCACACCGGCTGTTTCTGCCCGATGCGCCACGACCGGCGCGCCGCCTGCTGCAACGAATACACGTTGTAGCCGCTTTGCATGAAGACGATCGTGGGGAACTCCAACAGGTCGAGCCCCGTCTTGACCAGCTCCGGGTTCGTGACGAGCACGTCGATGCCGCGATCAAGCTGCTCGGCAATCCAGTCTTCGCGGCGGGAGGCATCCACGCTCGCGCGCAGCACCGCCACCTTGAAACCTTCCTGCTCCAGCAGCACCTTCAAACGCGACGTGGTGTCGCGCGTGCCGGTGTAGACCGAATAGACCAGGGTCTTGCGACCCGCTGCCTTCTCCTTTCGGCAGATCTCGATCAGCTCGCGCTCCTTCGGCATCACCTCCAGCTCGTTGAACTGGGCAGGGACGAACGCCAAGGTGTTGCGCGTGCGCGGGTGCGTCACCGTCTCCGACCGGAAGCAGCAATCCGGCCAGGCCAGCAGCACGTTGAGGACCACGCCCAGCAGCGTCGTGTCGCGCTTCGCGAGCGCCTGCTTCAGCTCCGAGGTCAGGCGCCCCGACAGATCACGGTAGGCCGCGGCTTGCGCCGTGTCCATCGCGACTTCGCGGAACTCCTCGTCGTAGGCCGGCAGCACGTTGCCGCCGATGTCCTTCAACTTCAGGAAGACCGTGAACGGCAGAACGCAACGCAGCACGCCCTTCGGGCCGAAGCCTGGCGCCTTGACCGTGCGCACCGAGACCTTGGTGCCCTTGGCCGTCTTGTGCGCCGTGCCGGTGCTCTCGGAGTAGATGTCCCGCAACACGCCGTGTTCGCGCATGAACGCCATGGCCGCCGAGGTCATGCTGCCGCTCTTGGTCGGGCGGTATCCGTCTTCGATCATTCGCCCAGGCAGGGCTCGGAACAGCAGGTGGAACAGGTCGTCGCCGTAACCGCCCATCAGCGTGCCGGTGAGCAGCAAGGTCTTGCGCGACTTCGCTGCGAGCACACCCATGGCCTGGCCTTGGGCCGAACCACCGTTCTTGTACTCATGCGCCTCGTCGGCGATGAGCAGGTCGAACGTACCCTGCGGCAAGTACCTCTTGATGAACTCGCTGGGCTGATAACCACCCTCGCCGAACCCGAACTCCATGTTCGCCATCGCCCGTTCCATCCGGTGCGCCTGGCGGTCTGAGAAGACCAGTTCACCCCGGTCGTCCATCAGGTTGATGAACTCGTGGATGTTGTCGCCGAGCATGGATGCGAGGAAGCCGTCGCCGAACTTCTTCATCAGCTTCTGCGCGGTGACGTCGCCGATGGTCGGGATGCGCGTCAAGGCCTTGCGCACGGCCGAGGACTGATCGCTGGCGGACAGGCCTCGCGGTCGGATCAACGTCCACAGCGGTGCGGCGCAATGGCTGCACTTGCGGCGGAACTCCTCGGCTTGCAGATCGACCGGGTTGATCGGCTCGCCGTCGAGGTCGGTGATGATCTGGCCGCAATCCGGGCATGCGCCCACGTCGCCATGGGGTGTGCGCCGCGGGTTGAAGACCGGCATCCAATGGAAGCCCATCCGCATCCTGACGCGGCCCAGGACGAAGAACTCCTGGCTCGGTGATGGCACGCCCAACTGCTCGCGCAGCTTGATCAACTTGACCAGCGTGTCCGGGCCATTGAGCACCCAGACCTTCGCGCCGGCCACCGTTTCCTGGATTTCCCGCCGCCACTTGTAGACAAGGTGCGGAGGGCTCAATACCAAGGTTCGACGGTAGCCTTCGGAATGCAGCGCGGCGGCGGTGGCAATGCCGACCGTCGTCTTGCCGCAGCCCATCTCGCCATTGACGATCGCGGCGCGTTCGCCGCGGTCGGCCAGCAGCTCCGTCACGGCATGGACCACTTCGGCCTGCGCTTGGAACAGCTTGCGCTTGAGGCTCGCCAGCACGATCTGGCGATGCGGCCGCGCCTGGCCGTTGTAGACCGGCGGGTTCGCGCGGTTGAGGGAGTCGAGCAGCTCGTCGCCGAACTCGGACACGAAGTCCTGAAGGCTGAGCGTGAGAGCGGAATCCGCCGCTTCCAGCAGGTCGCCCTGGACGGGCTCGCTGCCTGCGGCTTCGGTGGTGGGGACTGTTTCGAGGGACATGGTGATGCTCCAGATGAATGGGGCATGCACCTCCCCCTGCGGGGCGATGGCATGCCCCGGGGTGGGATGAGATGAAGCGGCGCGCGGCCGCGTGGGATGAAGATCAGTATTCGCTGGGCAACAGCAGCGTGGTCACGCTGCGATCCCATTCGGTGATGATCCACAGCTTCAGGTCAGGCGCGACCTGGTAGGACGAGAACAACCGATCCTCGCCAGAGCGCAACGCAGCGTCGTTCTGACGCCGGTCGCTCTCGTCGAGATCGCCCCAATCGCCACCAAGGTGGCGGCGCAGGTAGGGGGCCGGGTTGAGCTGGCCTTGTCGCACCAGCGCATCGACGCCGATGGTCATGACGATCTGCCCAGGGGCAAAGCGCGTCTGCGATACAGGGGTAAGAACAGCGAGTGCCATGGTGTGCTCCTTCGAGAAATGAAAGAGGCCACGGCACCCCAGCGGGGTGACATGGCCCCGGTGGGTGAATGAAAGCGACGGCAAGCCGTCAGGGAACAACGATCAGCGGATGGTCAACACCACGCCCCGCGTCGCGGAGCCCGGTGTCATGTCCCAGGCGCGGATGACCGGCACGAACTTGTCGGTGAGGATGCGAGTCTCGGCCACGGTGCCGTCGTCGCGTTCGGTGAACTCCGTCTGGAGGGTTTTCTCCTTGTGGGTGTCACCTTTCACGACCAAGGTCCGTCCAGCCTTGGACCGCACCACGCCGGAAATCGCGCCCGCGGCCAAGGCCAGGGCGAGATGCCAGATCGACAAGGCACGCGCCGGTGGCCGCAGCGACTGTTGTGCGGCGCCCAGGTGCGCATCGACCATCGGCCAGAGCCCTTGCAGCCGGCCGACTTCGTAGGCGAACTGCTCGGGCTCCATCGTGACGCGGTAGAAGTGCTCGGGCTCGGCCGGGCTGGCAGGCACGGTGTATGGCAGGAACGGCCATTCGGGTGGCAGTTCCTCGGCTTCGGCGTCGCCTTGCCCGATCTGCAGCAGCAGACCACGCACGGCTTTGACCGCATCCGATGCCTGGTCGCGCTGGCGGACCCGGCGGCCGAAGATCACCACCTGCCGAAACTGCTTGTCCACCGCCTGGTAGACGCGCAGCTCGGCGAAGTGGCGACTGAGCCATCCGACCATCTCCGCATCGAGCACGTAGCTCGGCAGGATGAACACCAGCACGCCGCCGTATTGCAGCAGCGGCAGCGCCCGTTGATAGAACAGCTTTTCCAGCCTGGCGCGGCCCTGGCCCTGGTAGCCGATGTTGCCATCGGCATTCTTGGCAAGGTCGCCATACGGCGGGTTGAGCCACAGCAGGCCGAAGGACTGGCGCGAGATGAGCGTGTCCATCAGGTCCGCGTGCAGGCCGTGATCGACCAGACCGCGGGCGTGGCGTGCGCGTTCCGCGTCGAACTCCACGGCGAATGCCTTGACCTGCTCGCGCCCGAGGGCGTGCGCGGCTTCGGCGATCGCCACGCCTTCGCCGGCGCAGGGATCAAGGATGCACATCGGCGCATCGCCGGGCGCCAGTGCGGCGAGCGCTCTTTCGAGCGTGGGCTCGTCGGTCGGGAAGTACCCATTCTTGACGAAGTTGCGGGCAAGCCGCGGGAACATGAGAGCCATCGGAAATCTCCTGGGTTGGTGATGAAGGGAAGCGGACATGCGCGCGTGCATGTCCGGTGCGACGAGTTCAGGCCACCGCTTCGAGCGGCCGCTGGCGAGCGGTGCGCTTCGCGGGTTCGCCCGTGGTGAGCACGTCATCGCGGATCAAGCCGCCCAGCGCCTGGGTCAGCGCCGGTACGTCGATGGCGAGCCGGTGGCCTTCCAGCGGCCCGAGGGCGAACGGAAGGCGGGTCAGCATCGAGCGGCTTTGCAGCAGGTCCAGCACGAGGTCGCGCCAGTGGTCGAGCAACGGCAGCGGGCAGGTGTCCTGCACCAGCGTCCACAGCCGGTCGAGCCGGTGTGTGGCATCGCGCGGCAGGAGCACCAGCGCGCTCGCGTTGGACTTGTCCGGCCTGACGCAACGCCGGTCGACCAGCCACAGGTTGGTGAGCGATCCGAACAACGTGCGGCGATAGGCGCGGGTGCTGCGCTTTTCCAGGTTCTCGCCGTTGCCGACGAAGACCGGGATGGAGCCGCCCTGCGAATTGACGATGTGGAACTGGTCGAGTCCCTGTTCGTCGCGCCCGAGGGTCAGGCGCGCCAGGAACTGCTGGATCGCGGTGTCGCGCGCCCAGAGGGAGAGGAAGACGAGGTTGCCGTTCTCGTCACCGACGCAGCCATCGGCCATGAGGTCGGGGCATTCGTCGATGCGATACAGCGGTTTCGGAGCAGTAGGTACGGGCATGGTGATGTCCTCGATGAAGAAGGAGGCAGCACCGCCCGCTGAGGCAGTCACTGCCCCACGGGGTGGAAAGGAACGTGGTGAACGTCTCGGCGAGAAGAACAACCAGTGCGTCAGGACGCACCGTAGCCTTGAAGGTCTGGGCTACCTGGGCATGTTGTCGGCATCGCCGACGGACATGGACGCAGCCTGCTTCATGGGCGTCCACGCAGGGAGCGCAAAACGGCAATGCGCCGTCTCCCTATTCGCAGGCAAGCCGCGGCCCCGAAATAGAAAAAGCCGCCCCGGCGCGAACCGAAGGCGGCGAAATGGACTGCTTGGCTTCAGGGAGGAAAAGGCCAGGGAGGTTGCAGCCAGAGAGAGATTGTCCGCCAGGCCGTCGATCGCCAGGCTAGGGAAGCCACTACTGACAGCACCGTGCGCCGACGGCAATCAGCGCCCAAGAAAAAGCGGACCATGCCCTTGCGAGCAGGTCCGCTGGAGTTCAGGCCGTTCAAGCCTTCAGTTGCCGCAGGCCGTCAGCCAGCAGCCAGAGCGCCCGGTTGAGCCGCACGTTCTGGTCGATGCCTTGCACGGGCCGCGTGCTCTGCTGACGCCCGTTCGCGGCACGGCCGCTCAGGCCACCCTTGACCAGGTTCTCCTGAACCCGGTTGAAGACCGACCACAAATCCGGTCGGTTGTCGTCGAAACGACGCGGTCGCAGGATCTGGTTCTCCGTGATCGGCAGCGCCTTGCCCGACTCGTCGTACTTGAGCGTCAGCGCCGAGCGGGCGAAGACTTCGGCCTCGCCTTCATCGAGCGTGATGGCGCGCATGCCGTCGCGAGAATCCTGCACCTGGCCGAAGCCGTGCAGCACCTCATAGGCGCCTTCGATGACGTGATCGGTCACGTTGCCCTTGTGCGGCACGCGCACGTCGGCGGTGGTGTCGCCGCAGACCAGTCCGTTCATGCAGACGAATCTGAACAAGCCGGCAAGCATCTGGTACGAACTGCTGCCGTCGTGCGAGTTGAGCAGGATGATCTCGTTGGCCTCTGCGCCGTTGATCTGGCTGGCATGGCGAAGGCGCAGCATGTGCTTGGTGAACTCACGCCGGTCTTCATGGCGCACGCGGGTCTGGCACACCATGAACGGTTGGAACCCTTCCTTGCGAAGCTCGGTGAGCACTGCGGCGGTCGGGATGTAGGCATAGCGCTGGGAACGGCTTTCGTGCGGGGTCTCCGCGAAGATGGAGGGGGCGACGGTGCGAATCTGGTCATCCGACAGCGGATGGTTGGAACGCAGCACCGGCGAACGAGGGGCGAAACGGGATGCGAGTTGCATGACGATCTCCTTGGAGGAAAAAGCAATGGGCGTCGACGGGCGGACCGCCGATGCGCGCGATTGCGGGGACGAAAAATGGCCCTGCAGTGCAGGGCCGGACGGGGATCTGACGAAGAGGAATGCAGGGCCGGACAGGCCTGTGGTTCAGTCCGGCTCGAACTGCCGGCTGTGCGGGTTGAAGCGCAGCGCTTGCGCACCCGTGCGGATCGGCGTGAAGCCTTCCAGATAGATGCGGCCCAGGTACGGGTCGCGGTAGGTCAGTGCCTGCCGCGCCTGCGCCTCGGTGAGGCCGTTGGCGACGAAGTGCTCCAGCAGCTCGTCGTCGGCGGACACGTCGTTGTTCGACAACTGGTCCTCGACGAAGCCAAGCAGGGAGGCCGAGAGAGATGACAGGATGGTGTCCATGTGAACCTCACCCTGCCGTCGTTTCGGCGGCGCCGCCCGCGGCACCGTGCCGTGCGTGGCAGCTGCGCACCCGTGCGCGCCAGGTGGCGCATTGCTCCGGCGCCATCGCGAGAAAGCGCAGCGGGCACGAGTAGTAGTAGGGATGCTCGGCTTCGACGAGGGACTTGTAGCCCCACTCGTTGCCCGAGGCCTCCAGCAGGTCGCAGCAGATGATGCAGACCGACTCGCCGGCCGCGAGGCCGCTCAAGCCTGGCTGTTTGGCGGTGATGCGCACGACGCTCCACAGCACGTTGTCGATCAGCGCGTGGTCGATGACTTCGCGGCGCCCGCGATCGGTGTCTTCCGTTGCGGTCAGCTCGCGGATCAGTTGATCGCGTGAGGTACGGACATAGGTCCAGCCCATGGGATTTCTCCTGTGACAAAGGCCGGAGTTCCGCCCCGCCGGGGGAAGAACCCCGGCGGGTGGTCAGGCGGTAGCGAGGTGCCAGTCCTGGGACAGCGGAGCGAACTCGTAGCCCAGCTCGCCGAGGCGGTCGCGCTGCTGACGCAGGACGCGGCGATCCACGGTGGCATCGAGCTTGACGGTCTCGCCCAGCGGCCAGAGCGTGCCGAACAGCGCTGCGTCGTCCGCATCGGCAGATGCCGCGGGTGACGTGGCGGCCGGTTCGCTGCCGAACGGCGTGGTATCGACCAGGGGATCGCGCGACTTGCGGGCCTTGCCTCGGGCGGGTGCCTTCGGTTCGGCGGGCGCAGGGGCCGGCGTTTCCTCATCGAGCGGATCGACTTCCTGCGGACTCAGCCGACGGGCGTCGTCGCGGCTCAGGGCGTCGATGTTGGACAGCGTCATCCCGCCCAGGTGGGCGCGGATTTCGATGACCATGCGGCCGTTGGCGTTGTACGTGGAGGGACGGATCTCCGTGATGATGAAATCGCCCTCGTACTTGCCTTCGGCATACTGGTCCAGCTCGGCGTTCTTCACGACGAACTCGCCGATCGAGGTCGCCAGGCGGCCGACGTTGAAGTCGCCGTTCCTGCCGTGGATGGTCTTGATGGCCAGTTGGCCGGGGATGGTGATCATGAAGGTCTCCTGCTGACGAAAGAGACAAGGCCCCGTGGGGGCCTTGTGGATCAGAACGACTCGGCGACGGCCAATGTGGGGGCATCGGCAGCGGCTTCATCGGCAGCTTCGGCAGCGGGCTGGGTGGCCTGCTTCGCGGGGGCTTGGCGGGCAGCGGGCGCTTCGGTCGTCGCGGGGACTTCCGGGGTGCGCGCGTCACCATCCTGGCGATCGTCGGCCTCGGTCGACTTGGGCTCGGCCTTGTAGACGAGCTTGCCATTGACCTTGATCCAACTGATGAACAGCAGGCGGGCCTTGAAGCTCACCCCCTGTTCGCCGGCCCGCTTGCCCTTGGAGTAGGTGAAGGTGTCGGCCCACAGGTCGCCGAGGCGAAAGCCGATCATCACCTTCTTCTCGACCTCGACGGCCTCGATGCAACGGCGCACCAGGTGCTGCGCTTCGGAGCCCGAGACGCGCGTATCGAAACGGACATAGGACACGTCGTCGCTGGGACCGTTGAGCGCCGCGATGTCGCAGGCCAGGAAGGCGTCGCCTTTCTTGGGCTTCACTTCGCGGATGCGGTTGAGATACCCGAGGCCCGTGATGTGCAGGTCGAAGTAGGACTTGTCGGTGGAAGTGGTCATGGTGAATCTCCTGAGAAAAAGAAGCGGAGACACACCCGACCCAGGCGGGGAAGGTGTGGAACCCCCGCGTGGGTTGAAGGAACAGCTTGGTGGCATCACCATCGGTCGGAACCGATGGACGTTCGCGCAAGGATGCCGGTGCGAACTGGTCGATCAACGCGGTCGAAAACCGCGCCGTAGCCTTGAAGATCATGGCTACCTGGGCATGCTGCTGACGGGTGTCAGCGGAACATGGTGTAAGCGTGGCGTCGGCATCGCGCGGGCGCGAGTGGTAATGGGCATCGACGCCTTCCCGCATTGGCGAGGCGTGTGTGGTGCCTGCGGCCGTGCAGGCGGCTCCGGTTCTCCCACCGCCACTTCAGCAGCGCGCGGCGACCGCTGTTCACCAAATGAAAGAGCCCCGCGAACGGGGCTCAGGAAGGGTCATTCATCGAAGACGGGCAATCCGTCGAGCACCGGCGCATCAGCGTCGAAGATCAGCATGCGCACGTCGGCGAGCGCCGCCAGGCGCAGCACCTCGACCAGGCAATCGGGCATGCCCTTGCGGCGGTGCTCCCGATCCAGCCGCTTCGCGGTCGTGCCTTCGACCATTCGCAGGTTCGCATCCGTCCAGGGCGTGGCGATCAGCTTCACGCCGATCGCCTGGCTGTACGGAATACGGAAGGCGATGAAGAGGAACGCCGTCGGCGTCGCGATGTCCGCCAGCTCGGCGAGGAAATGCCAGGCGGCTTCCGTGATGTGGCCGCTGCTGATCTCCCAGCACCGGCTGTAGTGTCCGGCGTCGAAGCGCAGGCGTCGAGCCACTTCGCGTGCAGCCTCGTCCGAGTAGGTGTCGGCCACGTGCAGCGGCTTGCTGTCTTCTTCGGCCATGACGGCATAGACCACGGTGCGCGCAATGCCGTGGCTTCGGCATTGCGCGTCCAGCTCCGGCGGCACGTCCTGGCCCTCGGTGATGAGGGCGAAGTCGTCGCTGAAGATGCACGGATAGCGCATGACCTGGCTGTCCGGCAGATGCGACTGCGAGGCGTGCAGCGGCAGGTAGGTCAATGGGCAATCGTCGTCGTAGGAAATGGCGAGCAGCCGCTCGACCGAGAGGCCGTGATAGCCACGGACGAAAGGATTGTTGGGATAGGACATGGGATTTCTCCGGCAGAGGATGGCCGAGGCAATCCCCTGCCGGGGATTGAACCCCAGCGAGTGGATGAAATGGGAGCCAGGCGGCTGGCGCCCAGGGAGGACAGGTCTGAAAGAAAACGAGGGACAT
This sequence comes from Rhodoferax sp., assembly GCA_024236015.1. Classification (GTDB taxonomy): domain Bacteria; phylum Pseudomonadota; class Gammaproteobacteria; order Burkholderiales; family Burkholderiaceae_C; genus CAISIP01. Next base: position 236,073 of record JACKLK010000009.1, on the reverse strand, counting down.
GGCGCCTTGCAGCGCGCATGCCCCTCACGGGTTGGAGAAGCAATTCGGTGGCAGGCCGGCGTCGGCTCACCAACCGTGGTAGTTCAGCGTCAGGTCCGCGATGACCTGGCGCCGTTCCAGATCGAGACCACCCAGATCGGACAGGCCCTCGAAGCCGCAACGCTTGAGCATCGCGCCTCCCTCGCGGGAGTTGTAGAAGCTCACCATCGCGGACAAGAACATCCGCTGGCCGCTGCTCAGCACGCCGAGGGCGTCGTTGAGCAGCAGCAGCTTGGGCCGCAGATCCCACTTGGACTTGGCACGCTGCAAGCCTTCGCGGGTGCCGTCGCCGAACCACTCGGCACCGGCGATCTCCGCACCGCGCTTCCAGGCTTCGAAGAAGGCTTGGGGCGCACGGCTGAAATGCGCGTCTTCACGCGCGAGCTGGTCGTACAGCTCCTGACGCAATGGCAGGTTCATGAGAAAGCTCCTGAGGGAAGGGAAATCAGGGATGGCTGCGCTGCGTCCAGGCGTCGGTGGCCAGGGCGCGCTGCGCGGCTTCGGGGCTCGGGAAGTACTCGACGGACTCCCGCGATACCGGGCCTTCGTCGTCGTGCGTGCCGATGTAGTGGCCGGCCGCACTGAGCAGGACTTGCAGCGGCAGACACTTGCCCGTGTAGGCCAGCGCCAGCGCACCGCTGCGCACCGTTGCCGCAGAAGTTGCGGAGGGAGGTGCGGTGGAAGGTTCAGACATGACGTGCTCCTTGAAAGATCGAGGAGCGCACATCCCCAAGGGATCGGCTTCCCCTCGGGTGGTTGAGAAAATGCACCGTCGCCGGAAACGACGAGCGTCCGCGGTGGTCGGTGCGAGGCGGACGGGTCCGGTCAGCGCGGCGAACCGCGTTGCAGCCTTGAAGACCGAAGCTGCCAGGGCATGGTGCTGACGACCGTCAGCAGCGCATGGCACGAGGATGGACGCGCGGCATCGCGTCGTCGCGGTGGAAATGGAACCGCCCGCCGTCCGCTTTGGAGGTGGGCACGACCAAGGGGCCGATGACCCGAAGGCCATCGGCGGAAGAGGAAGAAAGCCACCTATGGGCTGTCGCAGGCCAGGCCGTCGTCAAAGCCATTCGCTGCATCAGCATTCGCACCCGGCCCGTTTCGTGGCTGGGGCCGGAAACCTCTGGCACACATCCGCGCACAAAGGGAGCCCGTTGTTCCGCCGGCGGGCACCGGCACCGAATACCGTGGACCGGAGCGGTCTCCTGACGGCTCGCGCAATGCTCAGGCACGGGGCACAGGCATAGGCAAGGCGTCAGGGGACCGTTCGCGATCAACGCAAGCACATCGACCAGGGCGGGCGCATGGCGCGACCCGCGGAGCAAAGACCTTCCGTCCCGCTGTCCGGCATCGGCCGGGCGGGACGTGCGCACCGTCGCAGAAGGGAATGCGCGCTGGGGTGTGCCCCGCACACGCGGGACGTTTGCCTCGCCACCAGTGAGCGGCCGGCGCGGCAGAGGGAATCGCGGGCGTCAGGGCGCCTTGGCGGTGGACCGCTTGCGCGGCGTACCGCGCTTGCCCGGCGAGGACTCGACCGGCTGCGTGCCCTTGCAATCCGGGTAGCGACTGCACGACCAGAACGCACCGCTCTTGCCGCTGCGCTGGCGCATCGGTGCGCCGCATTGCGGGCAGGCCGGCGACGGCGGCAGCTTCATGGCAAGCGTCGCGCCGCGATACTGCTGCACGAGCTGGACCACCCAGGCGGATTGCTTCTCGATGAAGGTGTCCAGCGTCAACGTGCCGGCTTCGATCATGTCCAGCGCCTGCTCCCAGACCGCCGTCGTGCAGGGATCGGCAATGGCCGGCGGCACGGTGTCGATCAGCGTGAAGGCGGCATCCGAGGCACGGATGGCGCGGCCCTTCTTGACCAGGTAGCCGCGGGCCAGCAACCCGCCGATGACGTTGGCGCGCGTGGCCTCGGTGCCGATGCCCGTCGTGTCCTTGAGCTTCTGCTTCAGGCGCGGGTCGGTGACTAGCTTGGCGACGCCTTTCATCGCGGCGACCAGCTCGCCCTGCGTGTAGGGCTTGGGCGGCAGCGTCTTCAACGCCTTCAGATCAACCTGGCCGACCTGGCAGGTGAGGCCCTCGCGCAGCGCGGGCAAGACCTGGCTGCGCTGCGGCTCACTGTCCGTATCCTGGGCTTTCGGCTCGGCCAGCACCTGGCGCCAGCCCGAAACGACGACTTGCTTGCCGATCGCCTGGAGCTGCTGCCCGCCGCAGGCCAGTTGCGCCACCGTGCGGTCGAACTCGTGGTGCGGCAGGAACTGCGCCAGGTAGTGCGCGCGGATCAGGCGATAGACGGCCAGCTCCTTCTCGTTCATCGCGGACAGCTTGGCCGGCTCCAGAGTGGGAATGATCCCGTGGTGCGCGGTCACCTTGCCGTCGTTCCAGGCGCGCGAGCGCTGCGCACGGTCCAGGCGCTCCATCAGCGGGCGCAGAGTCGGATCGGTGGCGAGCACGGCATCGAGCACCGCCGGCACCTCGACCAGCATGCTCTCGGGCAGGTAGCCCGAGTCGGAGCGCGGATAGGTCGTGGCCTTGTGGGTTTCGTACAGGGCCTGGGCAATGTCCAGGGTTTCCTGCACATCCAGCCCCAACTGCTTGGAACAGACTTCTTGGAGCGTCCCCAGGTCGAACGGCAGCGGCGGGCCTTCGCGCATGCGCTCCGTCTCCACCGACAGCACCTGCGCCTGGCCGGCACTGCGGAGGCGCTCGGCAGCCTGCTGCGCCACCGACTGCTGCAAGCAGCGACCGGCGTCGTCGGTGCAGCCGGGCGGCGGCGTCCAGTTCGCCATGAAGCGCTGGCCCGCATGCGCCAGTGCCACCTCGACGGCCCAGAACGGCACCGAGACGAAGCGCGCGATCTCGCGGTCGCGCTCGACCACCAGGCGCAGCGTCGGCGTCTGCACCCGCCCGACCGACAGCACGCCGTCGTAGCCGGCCTGCCGGCCGAGCACGGTGAACAGCCGGCTCAGGTTCATGCCGATCAGCCAGTCGGCGCGGCTGCGCGCCAAGGCCGAGTAGTACAGCGGCAGCGTCTCGGCCGAGGGTTTCAATGCGCCCAGCGCCTTGCGAATGCTCGCGTCGTTGAGCGCCGACAGCCACAACCGCTGGATCGGCCCGCGGTAGCCGCACAGCTCGACGATCTCTCGGGCAATCATCTCGCCTTCGCGGTCGGCGTCGGTGGCGATCACCAGCTCGGTCGCCTTGGCGAGAAGCTGCTGCACGGTCTTGAACTGCGTGGCGGTCTTGGGCTTGACCTCGACGCGCCAGCGGGCGGGAAGAATGGGAAGCTGGTCGATGGACCAGTGCTTGTACTGCTCGCCGTAGGCTTCCGGCGGTGCAGCTTCTATCAGGTGTCCGATGCACCAGGTCACGACCAGACCCGAGCCGCTGTAGCAGCCGTTGCCGCGCTGGCTGGCGCCCAGCACGCGGGCGATGTCTTTGCCTTGCGAAGGCTTCTCGCACAGGAACACACGCATGAAGCTTCCTCTCGGATGTGCGGTTCATCGAATGGCCCCAGCTTGGCGGGGCCGGAAGATGACGGCAGCAAGGAAGCCGATTGGCGCAGCCCCCGCTTTGTCCCCACGTCGTCGGCTGCTGGCGCAGCGGGAGGCCCGTTTCGGGAGGGCGACTGGAATTCGGTGGACGACCTTGGCGCTATCCCCTGGGGATAGCTCGCTGGTGCATGGCGGGCGTCTGAGGGTTGCTACAGCCGCCCCCTGCGGGAATCAGCCCTTGGCCTTGGTGTCCTTCGGCGGCTTGGTCCCCTTGGCCTCCTTCGGCGCCGGTACGGCCGCCTCGGATTCCGGCGTCCGCGCGCTGAGGGTCACGGCCTGGATGCGGTACGGCAGGATGCCGACGCGCCGCGCTTCGATCTTGAAGGTCGTGCGCTCGTTGTCGTCGGCATCCTCCCACTCGTCCTTGACCGTGCGGCCCTCGACCAGCACGCGCATGCCCTTCTGGTACAGCGTCTTCCAGTGGTCGGCCTCGCGGTGCCACAGTTCGACCGGTGCCCAGAAGCCGCCGCGGTCCTCGAAGCCATCCTTGGTGGGAACGGGATTGTCGAAGTAGACGTTCAGGCGCAGCAACCTGCGCGGCTCGTCGTTGCCGTTCGGAAACTCGCGATAGTCCGGCGCAGAACCGATGTTGCCCTCGCCGACGAAGTGCGTGCTCATGGTGACTCCTGGGTGGTGGGTGAAGTGGTGGTGGTGACGCTCGTGGACGGGGCATGCCCGCGGACGCGCCGCAGGTAGACCGCTTCGGCCTGGGCCATCTTGTTGGCGCAGTCCAGGGCCTGGCGGGCCAGGGTGTGGGTGAGGCTGATCTGCATGTTCAGAACGATGCGCTGCAGCTCGATCGCGTACAGGTCGTCGATCAGCGAGGCCGGTGTCGTCGGGCGCGCGAGCAGCGATTCCCACAGCGCCACGCCCATGCTGGAACGGTCGAGGTTGCGCCAGCGCAGGAAGGTCGTGCCTGCGCCAGTGGTCTGCTGGGCCAGTTGCACGTCCAGCCGGCTAAAGGGAAAGGCGCGCGCCTGCGAGAGGATGCGCTGCTGCGCCAGCGCGATCACGTCGTCGCGCAGCGCGGTGCATTGGCTGGCCCAGGCCTCCAGACTCCCCTTACCTTTAAAGGGCTTCAAAAGGCCTTTTAGGTAGGCTGCGTGTTCCAGCCGCTGGAAGTCCGCCTGTTCCAGAGGCGTGAAGCGCGCCGATGACGGTGATGCAGTCATGCCGGAGCGTCCTCGCCTTGAGCACCATCGGCTGCGCCATCCTGCGATGCCGCGTCGGTGTTGGCGTCCGCATCAGCGTCAGGCGTGCCCGCGCGGTTGGCCCGCCGCGCGATCGGTGGCGCAAAGCGCGAGCGGCGCGTGCCTTCGAGCACGTCCTGCGGCAGCTCGCCGAACCTCTCCAACGCGGCCCGCGCCACCGCGTTCTTGGATGCGAAGTCGTCGCGCGTCGCGCCGGAGTAGCGGTACTGCTGTGCCAACGAGAAGAGACTGCGCAAGCTGTGCGCACCTTCGTTGAGCCAGCGCTCCAGCGTGCTGCGGTCGATCAGCGCCGTGTGGTGGGCCAGGATCAACCGCCGCGCCAGGTCGTCGTAGTCGGCCAGCAGGTACACCGCCATGAACCCGAGCTGGGCGTTCACGAACAGCGGCAGCTTCACCGGCTGCACGTTCATGTTCTCGCCCAATGACAGCGCCGCGGGCACGTCGGCCAGGGCCTGGTCCACCTGCTCGCGCAGTCCCTTCAAGGCCGCCTTCGTCTGCTCCAGCTTGTCCTCGATGCGCAGCATCCACCAGTCGCTGTACGGGTCGTCCTGCTCCGAGCCCCTTTTCATTTTGTTCATCACACTGATGTAGGCGTTCAGGCCAATGATGCCGGGGCGTCCTTCGGCCGGCGCGCGGCCATGCCAGATGCGGGATGCGTGGTGGGTGTGCAGCGTCAGCGACATCGTGCTGCGCAGCGACCCGAGATTGAGTTGCAGCGGTTCAGAGCGTTCGGTGGCCATGGTGACGACTCGCGGTAAGGGAACGAGCCGCCAGCATCCGCATCGACCGGAAGGCCGTCAGTCAACAAACCGAATCCGCGGTGCGCCCGGTTTGCCATCCTGGAAGGCTGCGTGTTCCGGCTATCCCCTGGGGATAGGTCCGGCTGTGCACAGCGACTACCGTGCGCGCCGGAAGGCCTGCTGTTCCAACTATCCCCTGGGGATAGCTACGTCAGGACCGTCGCAGGCTCGACCGAATCCGGTCCAGGTGGGCGCGCGCCACCGCGGGATCGGCAGGCCGCGATTCCGGTGGCGCAGGCGCCGGTGATGGCGGTGGCGGTGGCGTCGCGGCCGGCGCCGCGCCGTTCTCACCAGCCCAGGCCTTGAACTCGCCGCGGATCGCCTTCTGGATGATGCCGAACAGGTAGCCGGCCGGGTTGCGCACCGTGCTGTTGCGGCAGCGCGCGGCCCATTCGTCCAGCACTGCCTGCCGCTGCGATTCGTCCACCTGCTGCAAGGCGACCAAGGCGCCGTTGCGCTGCTCGTCCTTCAAGCCGAGGAAGCGCTGTGGCAGGCGCAAGCTGCCTTCCAGCGCTCGTGCGCGCGGTACTGTACGTACTTCACTATGACTTTGAATACGTACTGTACGGTCCTCCTTCGGATTCCGAAGAGAGCCGTCCGGTGCGGGTTTCGACCCTGCTTCGGAATCCGAAGACGGCGCATCGGCATTCTGAAGAAGGGCCAGCGAGCCTTCTTCGGATTCGTGGTCCACAGCCTCTTGTGGACAACTTTCCGTCGCCATGCGCTGTGCCAGCACCTGCAAGCGCGTTGGCAGCGTGCGGCCGCTGAGCATCGGGTCTTCGGCGATCTCCGTCAGGGTCTGCACCCCGACGATCTGCACGGCCTTGGCCGCGTGCGTGAGGGCCTGGCTGACCAGGCCGAGGTAGTCGGGGTCCAACTGCATCGCTTCAAACGGCGTCAGCGGTTCGTCGTGCAGGACGTAGAGGTTGCCGAGGATGCGCCCGGTCCTCGGGTCGCGGCGCCGCCGCACCAGCGACAGCCAGCGCGTCAGGCGCAGCAGCGTCAGCGCCCGCGCCACGGTTTCATGCGAGGCTTGCGCCGCGCAGGGCATCGACGCCAAGTAGGGCCGGAGCTGGTCGTAGGTGGGGAACGCCGTCACGCCATCGTCGTCGAGCTGCAGGCGAAACACCTGCCAGGCGTTGCGCTCCAGCGGCGTCAGGCGCCGGTCGAGGAACAGCCGGCGCGGCACGCTCTCGTGCCGGTTGCCGCTGTAGAGGAAGGCATCGGCCTGTGTCACGGCGCCCTTGGCCGGCGCGGCCTGACCTGGGGCGGGCGTCAGTTGCTGGAGCGCATCGTCGAACAGGGCCGACAGCGCCACCGGACCCTCGCGCCGTAGTGCGCCGCCCGTCGCCATGGCCTTACACCAGCCCCTGGTCGATCCAGTTCCGTATGGCGGCCCAGATAACGGACATGGGCAGGCTCATGGTCTCGGCCAGGTCCATGCTCAGCGTGAGCATCGCCACGTCGTCTTTCAGCGCGATGCCGCGCTGCGCGACGGCAGCCTTCCAGTGCTCCCACAAGGCGACGTCCTGCGCCTCGTCCAGCACCGGGTGCCGGCCCTTGCGCTTGGGCAGGCCCAGGATGTCCCGCCGCAGCGCCACCTCCTGGTGCGTCAGGCCGAAGAACTTGCTGACCATCTCCGTGCTCGCACCCAGCCGCAGCATGCGGTCGACCGTCGCGATCTCCTGCTCGACGTCGTGCACCTGGCTCAGCAGCCGCTTGAGCACTTCGCGGTTGACCGACACCGAACACCACGACACCGTGGCATTGACCAGCACGGACACCAGGGCCGGATGCTTCAGCGCATCGAGTTCTTCCTCGCCGAAGCCCATGGCCTTGCAGCGCCGCAACTGCCCGTTGCGCAGATCGTGCAGCGCCTGCGCGATCACGGCCTGGTTGAGTGGGTGCGGTGCCGACATGGTGGGCGTCTCCGCTCAGCCGCCGTGGTCCGCGGCGCCGGCCGGCGCATCGGTTTCCAGATCCAGCAGCCGGCGCGCGAGGCGCAGCAGCCGGAAAAGCTTGACCAGCCCCGGATCGCTCAGGCGCGCGGACGTGCCGCCGTGGCCGTGCAGCAGCGGCCCGAGGTCGTCGGCCAGCCTGGCGCGGTCCAGCCCGGTGGCGGGCAGTGACGCCGCGCTCAGCGCGTGCAGCAAGGTCAGCACCGAATGCGCGAACGCCCGCAGGCTTCGCCCCTCGCTGCCAACCACGCAGACGAAGCCGATGCCGCTGTCGCGCGGCTCGACGTGATCGGCGACCGTGGCCTCGTCGGCGATCTCGCGGGCGAACTGCGCGATGTGCACGCGCAGGCGATCCGGCGCGTCCAGGCCGGGCTCGATGTACCAGACATCGGAAATCGGATACAGCCCACCCGCCTGCACCGGCACGGCCTGCAACACATTGGCCGCGAAGTCGGGCAGCTTGTCGCCCATCTGGTCGGCGACCATGCGCTGGATGGATTGCAGCCGGTCGGTGGTCGGCGCGGGCGACACGATGTGCGCCTGCAGGCGCTCGTCGTCGCGTTCCTCGCGCGGCGCCGCGGTCGGTTGGGATTGAAGCGGCGACGGGGACGGCGCGGCCGCACCGTCGGCCGAAGGCGTAGGTCCGGGTGCGGGTGCGGGTGCGGTCGGACTCGATGAGGCCGGCACGAAGGGCGGCGCCGGCATGGCCTGCGCGGGTGGGCCTACTGGCGTCGGCTCGCTGGTCAATGCCCGCTGCCGGCTTTCGCTGTCGTCGATCTCCAGCGCCAACGTGTCGTAGTTGGCGCCCAGCAGTTCGGCCATCTGGCCCACCAGCTCGTCCTGCACGCGCTGCGGCGAGAAGCCGTCCGGCTGCGCGTCGAACTGCGAGAGCACGTCCTGGAACAGCGACGCGAAGTCCACCGACACGTCGCGCGACAGGGCACGTCGCTCCCAGGTTCGCTCGCCAGCCTTGCGCAGCACCGCCAGCCGCTCCACCTGGTGCCGGCCCAGGCCGCCGTACAGCAGCGTGGGAATCGCCGGCAGCAGGTAGCGCACGGCATCACCCATGCGACTGATATGCGACTGTTGTACCGGGAAGCCATCAGCCGCCAGCCGCCGCGCGAGTTCCGACTGCGACAGCACCTGTCCCGTCTCCTGCTCGTAAAACTCGCGCGCCTTCTCGACGCCCAGGGCGCGCTCGATGAAGGTCAGGCCGCCGCGCAGTTCGTTCTCGGCCAGGTGGCCTGTCAACAGGACCAGTTCGCCGCGCTCGGGCCACGGCCGGAACTGGCAGGCAATGCGGAAGAAGCGTTCGTCTTTCGTTTCGGCCCACAGCTCGCGCAGGATCGCCAGCCGCGTGTTGCCGCCGTTGCGGATGATGTAGTGCGGCTCGCCCGGCCGGCGCGTGATCGCGGGCGGCGCATCCAGCCCGCGTTCGCGGATGGACGCCTTGATGTCCTCGTAGGCCGGGTTGCGCGTGACGCGCGGGTCGTGGTCGTAGGGGCGCAGTTGATCCAGCGTGACGACCATCGGCGTGTCGGCGATCGGATCGGTCAGCGCAGCGGCCGTGGGCCCGCTGCGCTCGAAGCCCGAGGCCAGCAGCTTGGCGGCCATGTCCTGGGGGGTAAGGTCAGCCATGGCCGCTCTCCGGGGTCGACGCCGGGTCGGCGGCGGTCTGCGCTTCTCGGCCGGCGCGGCGAAGCTGCGCGCGGGCATTGAGTCCGGCGCGGTGGTCGCTGGCCGTTGAGCTGGTGTAGATCGCCGCGCAGCCCGGCTTGGTGAACTTGAGGTGGCCGCCCGGTGTACGCTTGACGTGCCAGTCTTCTCCCAGCGCAAACTCGATGAGCGCGCGCAGCCGCTTGTGCCCGCGTGCCAGTTCATGAGCGCTCGCCATGGCTTGCGCTCCCTGCTGTGGCTTGCGCATCGGGCCGCCCGGTCACGAGCGCGAAGCGCTCCCGCCATTGCGGGAACAACTCGCTGGCCAGCGTGCGCATGGTCTGCAAGGCTGTTGGTGCGACGCGGCCCGCCGGCAGGCGGAACTCCACGCGATGCACCGGCAAGCCTCTCGTCGCGGCGCGCGGATAGGCCTCGATCGCCGGCACGTCGGTATCGAGCACGCGCACGCCGGCATGGTCCTGGAACACCTGCCGCAATGCCTGCTGGATCAGCCGCGCATTCGACGACACCGGATGCACGCGGTTGATGAGCAGGTGCAGCGGCGGCGGCTCGATGCCGAGATGGCGGTACGGCGCGATGTCCTCGATCAACTGCAAGGTGCCGCGCCGCAGCTCGCGTGCCGCGAGGATTTCGGGCGTCACCGGCGACAGCGCCAGATCGGACGCCAGGACCGCCATCTCCAGCAGCACCGAGCGCGCGCCCTGCGTGTCGATTAGCACCAGGTCGTACAGCGGCGCCAGCGCGGGCAGCAGGTGGCGCAGCCGCAAGCGGCCGTCCGGCGCGTGCAGCAGCAGCGTGTTCAGCTCCCCGCGGTCGTCGTTCGACACCACCAACTCCAGGCCGGCGACGGCGGTGCGCGACACCAGTTGCTCGATGCGCCGCTCGTTGAACGCCAGCATCTCGTAAACGCCGGCTGGCGCGCGCAGTTCCAGCGTGAAGTAGCTCGACAGCGTGGGCTGCACGTCCAGGTCCAGCAGCAGCACGCGCAGCCCGGCGTCGGCCGCAAAGCCGCCCAGGTTGGCTGCGGTCGTGGTCTTGCCCACGCCGCCCTTGGTTGAAATGATGCTGACCACCTGCATGGCGCTCTCCTCGTTGAATGGCATGGACGAGAAGAGGCTCAGGCGCGCTCTTTGAGGCGATCAGCGATCCACTGTTCGACTTCCACCGAATCCCAGCCCACGGCGCGCACGCCCAGGCGCAACGCCTTCGGGAACTTGCCTTCCTTCATCAGGCTGTAGATGTGGGCGCGCTTGAAGCCGGTCTTGGCCTCGACTTCGGCGCGGCGCAGGATGCGGTGTTCTGCGGGGGCTGCGGCGGTGAGCGACTGTTGTGACATGCTGACCACTCCTTGACGCTCGATGGCGTTGTTTGGAATGGCCCTCATTCAATAGACCGGGCCGCAGCAGAGGAACCGCAGTTGGGGTGCGCGATACCCCAGCTAGGGTCGCAGTGCTAGCGGGATTGCAGCCGCCGCCTGGCCTGCGCGAACTTGTTTTCTAGCGTGCTCTTCGAGATGCCGAGTTGATCGCCATGGTGGGCGACCAAGGCATTGATGACCGCCTCTTGTGACGTGAACGACGAGTACGGCTTGCCTCCTGGAGACTTCCCCAACAGCAGCGAGAGCAGCCCGCCGATGACGTTCAGATAGGTCGATTCAGCGCGCGAGCCCGGCTCGCGGGCGTTATCGCTCTCGGCGACACGCGCCGCATGATCTTTCGCCAGCACTTCATGCGCGGCGCGCAGGTTCTCGTGCGCCTGACGCAACTCGGCCAGCTCCACCTTCGCCGCCTCGCGTTCGGCCAGCAGCACGCTCAGCGAATGAGGGTTGAGCGCCGGATGCAAGGCTCGCTCCATCTCGTCAAATAGGAATGATGGCTTCTCGCCGGGGTAGTAATGCGCGACCCATGACTTCAAATCGACGTGGCGGATCGTGAGCGCAGGATCGTTCAGTTCCAGGTGCACGCCCTCGCGCACGATTCCCGCTTTGCCGTGCGCCAACTCACCGTGCGCCATGCCATCGAGGATGCGATCAGTGTAGAGACGCAGTAGCGGCCAACGCGGGAAGTCATCGGGCTCGGGCAGCGGACGCTTGCCAAGCGTCTCTAGGATGCGCGGCTCGAGTCGCAGCAGCCCGGCCCAGCGGATCGCCGCTTCGATAGGCCGGTAGTATGTTCTTGCTCCAAAGGCAAGGCTGCTCCATTTGTGCATTTCGCGCGCTTTCTATTCGGATCAGAATCCGACATGCGCACGCAACCCAAATGACTCTGGGAACGGCGAATGCCACACACCCGGATGAAGCGCGAATGCCGGTCGGCATCGTGGAGTGCGAGCGTTGCGCTTGCCACGCTTGAAAATCCTCCACCATAATGCGCACGCATCGCTGCACCGCAGCGTCGGCTTGGTGTTCACACAACCCATGCTGGAGGCATGCGTTGCCGCGCTTGAACCCGAAAGCTGACACAAAGTCTTCTCAGAAATTTCAGAGCGGTAAAGTAGCAATAGGTCAGCAGGATGGTCCCGCTTGCATCTAAGCAAAGCTTGTGCATTTCATGCCAGGTCACTGACCGCAAGCGTGCATCCGGAAAGGTGGATGCTGTTGTGCTGAGTGGCCCAGCCATTAGCCCCGGTCAGAGGGCCCAATCGGCCTATGCGTTGGCGCTGCAAATACGGTCACGCGGCTGACAAAAGATGAATCGCCGGATTCACGGCGTTTATGCCCCGATTGCGCGGCAGCGAACTCCATTACGGGTCTTGCGCGGTGCCCGCTCCTTCTCGTCCGATGCGCTCAGCGCGCTCGATGAACTGCCGCACCGGCTCTGCCACCTCGCCGTCAACCCGCAGCAAATAAGTGGTCAGTTTTGCATCCGGATCGGCAATGGGTCGGGGCACTACGTCTGCCTGGGGCCCGTTCGCAAGAAGCTCGGCGCTGGAGAGACCCACACCATAGCCCGCAGCCACCAGCGTCAGCATCATCGCGTGGCTGGCGACGTACTCGGTCACCACCGGCTGCAAGTCGATAGCGCGAAATAGCCGCTCAAGCTCCCGGTTGCAGTCCTTGCGTTGTTGCGGGTCGCATAGTACAAGCGGGTAGTCCGCGATCTCTTCCACCGCCACGTGTTTAAAGGCCAACAGCGGATGCCGCAAGGGCAGCACTACCATCAAGGGGTCGTCCCACACTGTCGAAGCCACGATGCCGGCTTCCCCATCACCGATCTTCGCAAAGCCCGCATCGAATAGATGGTCTTTCAAGCCGTGCACGAGTTGGGCTCGCGGCACTTCAGTGAGCCGGATGCTTACCTGCGGCGCTTCCTCGCGGCACAGTGCAAGAACGGAGGCCAGCCGTTTGCGCCCGATGTCGCCGGCCAAGCCGATGCGCAAAGTGCCGTGCAAACCCGCTGCGGCGGCCTGCGCCCTGGCTTGCGCCTGGTTGACGGCCAACATGATGCGGCGCGCGTCCTCCAAGAAGGCCTGGCCGGCGGGGGTCAGGCCGGCGCCATGCGAAGTGCGCCACAGCAACGTCACGCCCAACTCGGCTTCCAGCTTGCGGATGGTGCGCGAAAGGGGTGACTCGCCGACGTTTAGGCGCTTGGCCGCGTGGCGAAAATGCAGTTCCTCAGCAACAGTGATAAACGCATAGATATGACGCAAGTTCATATTGCCGCCTCCTTCTAGAGCCACTCTTCTGACTCAAGCGACCGACAGGAATTCTGCTTTTGCTATGACTTTTTTGAACGGACTCACGAGCAAGCAAGCTGTCGCTGTTGATACGTTGGTGACCTTCCTTGAGTAGACGTTTATGAGGTAAGCGCGCGAGGCGATTTGTCGAAAGGATTACCGGTACGGACCATGGCCCCGGGCCCGGCCTTCTCTCTCGCCGGAGAGAATCTGTGAATCTGCGTGCCGCGGCTGTTCAGCAGCCAAAGTCAATGCAGTCGACAGCGTGCTCGAACGCCAGCACCAACCTTTGCATGAAAGCACAGAACTTGTGAATCGAACTAGGGCTCCGACAGAAATCAAGCAGGCGTCGCTCAGCAGCCATCACAGCGATGGCCGAAGACCTCCTATCTGTCTGCTGAGAGGACGCCATAGCGCTGCAGGCGCTGAGAGATTGGCGCCATGCTGCACTCTTATCGGCCAAGTTGGCCCGCGCCTTCACGCGCCGTGCCGGCGAGATGACGCGACAATGAAGTGACCGCCGCGTTGGGCGTACCCGCCTGGATGGTGCCCGAGTACGTCGCCCAGTCAGCTTCGCTGAACGATCACGCTGATGTGCGATGTCCTGCGGGTTAGCTCAGCGGCTGTTCTCTCTCGAACGCTTCGATGCGCGGCGCTGGCCAAGGCAGCTGAGGACGGCAAAGCGACCACGAATTCCGGGCGAACATCCTGGTCATCCACGAACAACGGCGCGGCGAGTACGTCCGCCCTTGCCACTGTTCGGCATTCTGGCAAATCAGGAAAGATCTGCTAGGACATCCAGTGCGCCGACGGCCTGTGGAAGGCTGAAGATGGCCTGCACGCATGTTTTCACGGTTTCGAGCAGGCAAATCAGGCGGTCATGGAATGGGCCGCCTTCTACTCGCGGCTACATTCATTACTGCGCTACCTCAGTGCGATGCAGCTCGAACAATCTTGGTTGGCGGAGCAGCGAAAATCTGTCTCTTGATGATCGAGCCATGCGCTTCGGCTTAAGGGAAACCTCAATCCCTTTCAGTGCCAGCATTTTCTCGGGTCACACTACGAAGCACCATCGTATAGCTGAAGCGGTCGACAGGGTGGTAATTGAACGAGACTTCGACTACCTTGCGGAGCCGAGTTTTGAAGACACGCTCGATTTCCAGGGACGCGGATCCTGGCGGCACCTTTAGGACCTCTGACAGTTCCGGCGGAATGGTTGCGCCTCTCAGGGTTTGCACGACCTCATCAACGCGTTCACCGTATTCCCGCTCGATCAATGCATAGATCGGACCATCGTTGTCCTCCATCTGTCTGTGGATTCCGGCGTAGGCTTCGTGGACGAAAACCTCCATGTAGCCGATCGGCAGAGCGCTGTACTGCCCAACGCGCACGCCCCACATTCGAAGCCATCGGCGGCCAGGGCTGCAGTTCAATCGTGCTGCCAGAGTGGCGTCCGCCTTCACCATTTCCATTCCGAGAAGTTCGAGCTTTGCTTTCGCTACGTACTGGAAAAGTTCGTCTACGGAGTTTACGGAGTGCACGAACCCCTGCTGCTCGGGCACGCTCTCAACCGTGTAGCCTGACCCTTGTCGCGATGAAATGTAGCCTTCATCTCGTAGGTGCCTTAGTGCCTCGCGAACTGTGTGTCGGCTGACGTGGAACTCACGACGCAACTCGCTTTCGGTCGGGATCCTTGAACCCACCGGATAGTCCTTTCGTCGTATTCGGTCGATCAGTGCCCGCTGTATCTGCATGTAAAGCAGCAGGGAGCGCTCCTGCTCTACCTCGCTGCCTCCCAGTTCGGGTCGCTTGCTCAAGCTATCTAGCACGCTGTGCGCATTTCGCGTCCGCGCCTCGCTAGCAGTTGGGCGCACAGGCACCTTCAAGGTGGCCGTCACTTTTGCAGTTTTCGACGATGGCATGTTGTTGAGTAGCGAAGTCGCTGGACATCCTTCAAAGAATCGATCATACTCCTATCCAATTTGACCGGACACATTGTTCCATACAGGTGAAGCATGCAAGACAAGCGATTGACCCCGCAGTACCGTGAAGAGGGAGGGGGGCGTTGGTTCGAAGACTTTGAAGTGGGGGCCGTGTACAGGCACTGGCCTGGCCGCACCATCAGCGAGACGGACAACAGCTGGTTCACGCTGCTGACCATGAATACGCATCCAGTCCATTTCGACGCCGCCTACGCACGAGAGACGGAGTTCGGCAAGTACTTGGTGAACAGCACCCTGACGCTGGCAATCGTCGTGGGGATGTCAGTGCGCGACGTGAGCATGCGCGCCATCGCCAATCTTGGATGGGAGCAGATCCGCCTCATTGCGCCGGTCTTCGTCGGTGACACGATCTACGCGTCGTCCGATGTCCTCGAAGTCCGCCCTTCGGCGAGTAGGCCGGGTCAGGGAATCGTCAAGGTGCGCACGACCGGCACGAAGGCCGACGGAACGGTGTTCATGACCTTCGAGCGATCGGCTCTCGTGCCAATGCGCGGCCAATAGGTGGAAGCCATGCCAGACGAAGTTGCTGTTGCGAGCAAGGGGCCCGTCACCATCGTGACACTACAGAACGAAAGGCGCTTGAACGCGCTTTCCGGTCTCATGCGGAAGCAATTGGAGGAGGCCCTTACCCGAATCACGCAAGACGGCGAATGCAGGGCCATCGTGCTGACGGGGGCTGGAACAAACTTCTCTGCGGGCGGAGACGTCTCCGAGATGCGATGGCGGTCCAACGAAGAAGGCCGCGCCAGGATGGAAGTGGCACACCGGATCGTCCGGCTCCTCAGTTGCGGAAGCAAGCCCGTCGTTTCGGCTGTAGAGGGCAACGCCGTGGGTGGAGGCATGTCGCTGGCGCTTGCATGCGACTATGTGGTTGCCGCCGAGAACGCCAGATTTTCAGCGTCATTCATTCCGCGGGTCGCGCTGCTGCCCGACATGGCGCTCATGTGGAACCTGTCCCAACGCGTCGGGCTCGGACTGGCCAAGCGGATGCTGATCACCGGCACCGCGCTCTCCGGTCGAGACGCCGTCGCGGTTGGCGTGGCGGACCAGGAAGTACCCGCCGGGAGTGCCCTCGCCGCGGCGTTGGAGGTTGCCACGCAGTTCGCAGAGCTCCCCGCCAAGGCCGTGCATTTCCTGAAGCTGACTTTAGCCAATAGGAACAGCACCCTCGAAGAAACCCTTAGAGCGGAAGCGGACTATCAGAGCCAACTCTTCCAATCCGACGACCACGCCGAAGCAGCACGGGCCTTCATACAGAAACGGCATCCGATCTTCCGTGGGGAACTACCTCCCACCTGACGCCTCGCTACCCTGACTCATCCGCATGACACCTTTGAAAGAAAGAACATGGATCTCCATCTCAAGAACCGTAGCGTCATTGTGACTGGCGCAAGTTCCAACATCGGCCGCGCCATCGCACTCGGATTCGCCACGGAAGGTGCAAAGGTGGTCATTGCCGACATCGACGAATCCGGCGCGGCAAAGGTAGCGGAACTGGCCGTGAAGATGGGCGCCTCGGATGCGGTGGCGATTCGTACCGATGTCACCGACCCTTCCAGCGTGTCTGCGATGGTCCAGAAGGTCCAGTCGACCTTTGGCGGCATCGATGTCCTCGTCAACAATGCCGGCTGGACGGTGGACCGGCTTTTCATGGAGAAGCCGCGCGAGGAATGGGAACGAGAAGTTCAGATCAACCTGTGGGGCAACATCAACTGTACTCGTGCTGTGCTCGACGGCATGGTGGCTGCGAAACGGGGCGCAATCGTCAATATCGGCTCCGACGCAGGGCGCATCGGCGAGTTCCGTGAGGCAGTCTACGGAGCGTGCAAGGCCGGTGTAATTTCGCTTTCCAAATCGCTGTCTCGCGAGCTAGGGCGGTATGGGATCCGTATCAATACGGTCTGTCCCGGAACGACGATGCCGGACACCCAAGAGGAAGCAGGCGCTCAGAGCCTGTGGACCACGACCGAAATGGCGCAGTGGAACACAGCGGAAATGCGTGAGCGGATCGCCAAAGCGTACCCTCTTCGTCGCGTCGGACGACCCGACGACATTGTGGGGGCGGTCATGTTCATCGCGTCCGATGCAGCCTCCTTTATCACCGGGCAGACGATCAGCGTTAGCGGTGGCTACTCGATGGTGTGACGAGTGCTCGCCTGGAATCTGACCTCAATGGGAGCGAGCCAAATGGACTGGAATAGCGTAGACGACTCGTCGTTTCGCGCGCACATCGCCGAGTTCGTGCGGGCGCATTGCCCACGCGAACTCCGCTTTCCGAAGCGTAGGCTGCGGCTCGCTGAAGTGCGCGACTGGTACAAAGCCCTTTCGAATGCGGAGATGCTGGCACCGGCATGGCCTGCGCGGTATGGCGGCATGGGCCTGAATCCTTCCAAGACTTTGGTCTACCTCGAGGCCATGGAGGCAAGCGGTGCGCCACGACTGCCGGACCAGGGGATCATCAACCTAGGCCCGCTGTTGATCAAGCACGGCACGGAACAGCAACGTGCTTACTACTTGCCCAGGATACTGTCCGCCGAGCACATCTGGTGCCAGGGCTACTCGGAACCCAACGCGGGCTCCGATCTTGCAAGCTTGAGGACTACGGCGGTCCTCGACGGCGACGAATATGTTGTCAACGGACAGAAGATCTGGACCACGTGGGCCTACGACGCGACGCACATCTTTGCCCTCGTGCGGACCGACGCCGGTGTGGCGAAGCAGGCTGGCATCAGCTTCCTCATGCTCGACTTGGCGCAGCCCGGCATCACAGTTCGCCCTATCGAAACCTTGATGGGGCATGCCGAGTTTTGCGAGGTCTTCTTTGACAATGCCCGAACCTCGAAAAGCAATCTTGTGGGTGAGCCGAATCAGGGCTGGACCGTCGCCAAGGCGCTTCTGGGGTTCGAGCGGATCTGGGCGGGGTCGCCGCGGCAGGCCCAGCAGCTTCTGGGACAACTGCGCCAGTACGTGATGCAGGCCGAACTCCAGCACAGCGCGACCGTTCTCGATCGCCTCACGCAGTTTGAGTTCGATGTTGCAGATTTGCAGGCGTGCTACGCCCGCTTCGCGGTCGTCGTGGGCCGGGGCGAACCACTCGGCGCCGACGTGTCAATCCTGAAAGTATGGGCGACCGAAACCTGTCAGCGCATCGCCGAGTATTTCGTTGAGGTGGCTGGAGACCTGGCCACGATTCAGGGGGACGTGGCCTTTGCTGGCGGCACGGTTGACGTGCTCACACCCTATCTGGACAGCCGCTCCTTCACCATCTATGGAGGATCGAGCGAGATCCAGCGGAACATCCTTGCGAAGAGCGTTCTTAACCTGCCCGTCTAGCATATGGCCGATACTGAACAGACACGCCTTATTCGGGACAGCGCCGCCGCTTTCGTACGGCGCTCAGATGGCTTGAAGATTGCGCGCGATTCACGTTGCCGTGACGGCCTTACGCCCTTGCATTCCGTCATGGCCGAATCGGGATGGCTCGGAATGCTGGTACCAGAGGATGACGGTGGCTATGGCGGTCGCTTCTCCGACATGGCCGCGCTGTGCGAGGAGCTTGCCAAGGGTCTCGCCGAGATGCCCGTCCTGCGCACGGGAGTGTTCGGATGCAGGAGCCTCGTCCATGCGCCGCCCAGTGCGACCCGCACACGCCTGCTGGAACGCCTGGTGGCAGGGGAACTGCACCTTGGTGTTGCGTGGCATGGTGGAGAGCTCCAGATGACGGACGACGCTGGAAGCATCACGAGCGGCCGACTGGAGCATGTTCCTTGCGACTCAGCGGTAGATGGCGTGGTAGCACTTGCAGTATCGCAGGGCAATCACGCACTGGTGTTGCTACCGTTCGAGGGCGCCAAACTCACCGTCGAGCGGGAATGGCTGGTTGACGGAACCCCTGCTGTTTCGCTGACCGTTCCAGGGTCAGGCATCGATGCCGTTGAGGTACTTGCCACCGGGGAAGCCGCGCGGAATGCTTTTCAGACCGCGCGGCTGGAAGCCACAGTGATGGCGTCAGCGGCACTTTTGGGCGTTATGAGCGCGTCGTTTGAGCTGACGCGCAGTTACCTTTGCACGCGCGTCCAGTTTGGTAAGCCGATCGGCTCATTCCAGGCGCTGGCTCACCGAAGTGTGGACCAGTACGTCCAACAGCAGTTGGCACGAGATGTCCTCGCACAGGCAATTGAAGCGCTGGACGCGCAGAGCGGGCTCAGATCGCCCGCAGTCGTACATCGGGCGAAAGCGCGCTGCAGCGACGCGGCCATGAAGATCACGCGCGAATCCATTCAGATGCACGGGGCGATTGGATTTACCGACGAATACGACGCAGGGCTTTTTCTCAAGCGCGCAATCGTGCTCAACGCATGGCTCGGCAACTCGGCCTACCACCGACGTTGCTACAACAATCTCGACAAGGAAACAGCATGAGTACCGAATCCGATCTTTCCTGCAACGTGGACGGCGGGATCGCAACCCTCACATTCAATCGACCGACGGTCATGAATGCCCTTTCTCCAGAATACTTGCGTCGCTTCATCGCGACTTTTCAAGAGGCTGAGAAGCGTGAAGATGTCCGCGTCATCGTCCTAACCGGTGCCGGCAAGGCCTTCTCCTCTGGCGGCGAAAAGGCATTCCTGCGAGAGCTGTTGGAGATGACGCCGACTCAGGTACGGGACATCGTCTACGCCAGCTTCCTGGGCGCGGCGCGCACCGTGAAGCTCTGTGCCAAGCCTACCGTTGCCGTCGTCAACGGTCCCGCGGTAGGCGGAGGCTGCGAGCTGGCGGTCGCTTGCGATTTCAGGCTCGTTGCCGAAGACGCGTTCTTCTGCGAGAACTGGTGTCAACGACCGGCATAAACCGGCCACTTCAGTGTCGGCGTAATCCGGCCACGGAGGGGCCGGTGAGTTGGCGGCAGTTTCGGCATAAACCGGCCACGCCGTAGTCGGCGTAATCCGGCCACGCTGCATTCGCCGTAATTCGGCCAGTTCGGATTCGGCATAAACCGGCCACCAGAGTGTCGGCGTAATCCGGCCAGCGATGGGCACCGAACGCATCTCGAAGCCTTCCTGACCTGTGGGCTATCTTGCGGGCTTTTTGCCTGGAAGGTGGCTGCCGTGGGTCGTAGGAGATTCGAGATGTTTCAGTACCGTCAAGTGCTCGTGCGCCTTCGCGCGGGCGATTCCGTACGCGAGTTGGCCCGTTCTGGGTTGATGGGCCGCGACAAGCTGGCGACACTGCGTTCGGTTGCGCAGCAGCGAGGCTGGCTCGATTGCCAGGCGCCGCTCCCCGACGACCAGACCATTGCCGCCGCGATAGGGCCGCCGCAGCGAGCCAGTTCCACCGTCTCCAGTGTCCAGCCACACCGCCAGGTCGTCCAACGCTGGTTCGAAGCCGGAGTGCAAGGGCGAGCCATCCACGCCGCACTCAAACGCGAACATGGCTATGGCGGCAGTTACTCGTCGGTCGTACGCATGCTGCACCAGTTGCGCGATCAGACGCCCGCCGATGTGACGGTGCGCCTGAGCTTTGCCCCGGGCGAGGCCGCGCAGGTGGATTTCGGCGCCGGCCCCATCCTCATGCACCCGCAAGGCATACCCCGTCGCACCTGGGCCTTCGTGATGACGCTGTGCCATTCACGCCACCAGTACGTGGAGTTTGTCTGGGACCAGAGTTCTGCCACCTGGCTGGGCTGCCACCGGCGCGCCTTCGAGTGGTTTTGCGCGGTGCCGGCGCGCGTGATCATCGACAACGCCAAATGCGCCATCGTCAAGGCGTGCCGACATGATCCGCTGGTGCAGCGCGCCTACGCCGAATGTGCTGAGGGCTATGGCTTCAAGATCGATGCCTGTGCGCCCCATGACCCGCAGAAGAAGGGGATCGTCGAGTCGGGGGTCAAATACCTCAAGTCCAACTTCCTGCCCACGCGCTCCTTCCGCGACCTGGGCGACCTCAATGCCCAGGCCCGGGCCTGGGTGATGACGGAGGCCGGCACCCGCGTGCACGGCACCACGCGCGAGCGCCCGCTGGTGCTGTTCGAGTCCGAGCGTGCGCTGCTGCAGCCCTTGCCCGCCGTGGCGCCGGACCTGGGCACCTGGCACCGGGTGGTGCTGCACCGCGACTGCCACGTGGTGCACGACAGGGCGTTGTACTCGGCGCCGTTCACCTTGGTGGGCAAGACCCTGTGGCTGCGCGCCACCGACTCCGTGGTGGCGTTGTACGAGGATTACCGGCACCTGTACACCCACGCCCGCGCCCAGCGCCCGGGCGAGCGCAAGACACTGCCCGATCATCTGCCCCCGCACGCACGGGCCTACTTCGAGCGTGACCGCAACTGGTGCGCCGTGCAGGCGCAGGCGGTGGGGCCGCATTGCGCCGACTTGGTGAGCCGTCTGCTGGGCGATCGCGTGGCCGAGCGGCTACGCGCCGCCCAGGGCGTGCTCTCGTTTGCTAAGCGTTATGGCAACACGCGACTGGAGGCGGCCTGCCAGCGGGCGCTGGCCCACGGCAGTGCGCATTACCGCACCGTCAAGACCATCCTGGCCAGCGGCGCCGACCAGCAGATCCTGGAGCAGCCTCAGACCCCGGCAGCCTACGCCCGTGCGCGCTTCACGCGTAGCGCCGCAGACCTGTTCGCCGCCGACCCCACCACCGTGCATTGACCCACTTCAAGGAGAACGATACCTACTGCCAGACACATCATGCCTTCCTCAACCACCAACTGCCAGGCCGTGGACATGTGGACGCTGCGCCGGCGGCGCACCGGGCACGCCCCGTGGACAACGCTCACGCGTTGCCCACCGCGCGCACCCTTCGCCCACATGACCACCGCCTCCCACCACGATTGATAAAGAAAGAAACCAAGACCATGAACCCCATCCCCGAACTCTCCGGGCAGCTCAAGCAACTGCGCCTGTCGGGTATCCTCGATTCACTGGAGGCGCGCAACCGCGAGGCCGTCCAAGGCAAGCTGGCCTACACCGATTTCCTGGCCATGCTCATCGGCGACGAGGTCGCCCGGCGCGAGAACAAGAAGTTCAGCATGCGCATGCGCCGCGCGCAGTTTCGCACCACCAAGACGCTGGAGCACTTCGAGTTCGACCGCCTGCCCAAGCTCAACCGCGCACTCATCCACGACTTGGCCACCGGGCGCTACCTGCACGAGAAGGCGCCCGTACTCATGGTGGGGCCCAGCGGAATCGGCAAGAGCCATCTGGCGCAGGCGCTGGGCCACTGCGCGGTGCGCCAGGGCCACGATGTCGTGTTCACCAGCTGCGCCGGCCTCACGCAAAGTCTGAACGCCGCGCGGGCCACCGGCGCCTACGAACGCAGGCTGGCGACCTTGTCTCGCGTGCCGCTTCTCATCATCGACGACTTCGGCCTCAAACCGCTTCGCGCACCCGCCGACGAAGACCTGCATGACCTGATCGCCGAGCGCTATGAGCAGGCAGCCACCATCGTCACCAGCAACCTGGACTTTGACGAATGGGATCACGCATTTGCCACCAACCGGCTGCTCGCCTCGGCCACGCTGGACCGGCTGCGCCACAACGCCTATTGCATCGAGCTCGACGGGCCGTCATACCGCGATCCGAAGGTCGCGCCAGCGTCCAAAAAGGGGCCTGCAAAGGCCCCCATTCATGCTGCAAAATAACTACTTCCACAACCCGCTTTGAGATCGCGTTCGGCGCCCATCCAGGTGGCCTGAATATGCCGACATCGGGTGGCCGGATTACGCCGACTCGTGACAACTGGATCGATCTCGGCATCATTCCGCCGCTCGGCGGCATGATGTTGCTGCCGCGTCTGATCGGACTGGAGCGTGCGACCAACATGGTCATGCGTGGTGTGCGCGTTTATGGTCCCGAGGCAAAATCGATCGGCCTGGCAACGGAATGCGTACCGGCCGGTGAACTGCAGGCCCTGGGACAGCGGTTCGCGGAGGACCTGGCTACCCGCGCGCAGAACGCCTTACGCGTTGCAAAGCAGGGACTGCGTCGCGGCATGGAGGGAACGCTGCAAGGCGAGTGGGAGTTCAACTTGCAGGCACAGGCAATGCTTATTAAGGGCGACGACTATGCGGAGGCCGTCCAGGCGATCGAGGAGCGCCGCAAACCAAAGTTCAACCAGGCCTGAAGAACCTCGTCAGCCATCCTGTAGGAGCAACACACAGTGACCAATCCATACGATTCCTTCGAACGCCTGCGTTTCGACCGCCCCCACCCGCGCGTTCTACGCGTGACCATGACCTCGCCCCTGAAGCTCAACGCGATGGATGAGAAGATGCACTCAGAAGTCTCGCGGATCTGGCCGATCCTGGACTCAGACACGAGCGTTTCGGCGGTAATCATAGCGGGTTCCGACAAGGCATTCTCGGCTGGAGGGGATCTCGCACACGAGCAGAAAGCCATGACCAACCATGACGTTGCGATGCGGTCCCTAAAGGAAGGTCGTGACATCGTCCTCGGCATGGCGCAGTGCAGCAAGCCCATCATCAGCGCAATCCGCGGCTGGGCCGTGGGAGGAGGATTGGCCTGCGCCCTCATGGCTGACATTTCCATCGCCGCTAAGACGGCGAAGCTGTCCGACGGGCACGCCAAGATCGGCTTGGCGGCGGGCGATCATGCCCTCATCGTGTGGCCGCTGCTGTGCGGCATGGCGAAGGCCAAGTACTATCTGCTCACCTGCGATTCGCTGTCGGGCGAAGAAGCGGAGCGCATCGGTCTTATCTCGCTCGCGGTCGACGAAGCTGAAGTCATGGCGCGCGCGGAGGCCGTCGCAGCCGGGCTTGCGGACGGTGCTCAGAACGCAATCCGCTTCACCAAGCGTGCGCTCAACCTTTGGCTCAAGCAGGCCGAACCGATTTTCGAGGCATCTCTAGCCTACGAGTTTCTCGGTTTCCTGGGGCCGGAAGCCCGCGAAGGCGTTGCTGCTTTCCTGGACAAGCGCAAGACGAACTTCCCGCAAGGTGCAACCATCTGAGGGGTGGCGATGCTGAATGTCAGGTACGAAGGCCGCATCGCCTATGTCGAGTTGGGGCGCCCCCCAGTAAACGCGCTGGACGACAACTTCGTCAGCGCGCTCGGCGGCGCGCTTGATGAGGTCGAAACATCGGGACCGTCCGTCATATGCATCCGCAGTACGCTCAAGGTGTTTGCCGCAGGCGCGGATCTGGCATTCCTTGCGAGGATCGCCAATTCTTCGCAAGGTGAGCAGGAACTGGAAAGCTATCTGCTTCGGATTCAGAGCCTTTTCGCCAAACTGGAGGCGCTGGACGCTATCACTATTGCGGAGATCGGCGGGGCGGCGATGGGAGCTGGTCTCGAGTTGGCCCTCTCGTGCGACCTACGGGTTGTCGCCAAGAGTGCGAAGCTTGCGCTGCCTGAGGTCGGCATCGGGTTGCTGCCTGCGGCGGGCGGAACCCAGCGGCTCACGCGCCTGTGCGGGCGCGCTCACGCCATTCGGATGATCTGCGCAGGGGACACGCTAACTTCAGAGCAGGCATACTCAGTGGGACTCGCAGACTACACCGTCGCCGATCAGGATCTCCGGAATTTCGTAGATGAGCTGGCGCGACGCATCGCTGTCAAACCCGCACCAGCGCTGCGGATGGCGAAGCGATGCATCCTGGCGCAAAACAGCATTGACGATGATGGATTCGCAATGGAACGCCTCGCTGCAGGCAAACTGCTTCGGCAGGAGGAAACCCGCGCCCTGATCCAGAAATTCTTCGAACGTTCGGCTCAGCGTGCGAGCGGTCGCTGACTTCACGGAAACTGGAGTACTCAGTCCCGCAGCCGGGCAATTCCGTTGTCGAGCACGATCTGATCGCGCTCGACGGCTCGGCAGCGAAAATGCACACTGGTACCGGCGAGCCATATTTGCGTTTCGAGGGATTCGCCGGGATACATGGGTGCGGTGAAACGCGCTGAGAACTCCGCGATCTGCGTCTCGTCCCCATCGCAGACAGTGGCGAGCAACGCCTTGCATGCCAGCCCGTAGGTCGCGAGGCCGTGCAGGATGGGCCGCGGGAAACCGGCAGCCGCAGCGACGTGCGGGTCTGCATGTAGCGGGTTTCTGTCACCGGAGAGCCGATACAGAAGGGCCATGTCCGTGCGGGTCGTAGCTGTATGCACGGTGTCCGGAGTCAGTTCCGGCACTCGCGGCAGTGGGGCAGGAAGCGTGTCTGGTAAAGCTCCTCCTGCGCTGAAGCCCCCGTCGCCACGGCAGAACGTTACCTGCTGCATGCTCGCCACGACGCTACTACCATCACCTTCAGCCAGTACCCTTTCAATCAACACCAGCGCACCTCTGCCGGGACCCTTGTCGACGATGGCTGCAATCCTGTTCCTCACCCGCAGCGTAGTATCGGGCCGCAGCGGGCGATGGAGCGACAGCCGCTGTTCACCGTGGACGACCTTTTTGTAGTCGATCCCAGTGCGAGGATCGCTCATCCACGATCCCGGGAAGCCGAGGGTCACTGCGAACGTCGGAAGCACCCGCAGCTGCTTTTCGTACACGTAGTCCAGTGATCGAGCGTGGATGGCCACGTCGTCCCCAAGCCCCAGGCTCAACGCATAGAGGATGGAGGCGGATGCGTCGCAACGGACCGATTGCTCCGGGAAGGCCCATGTTTTCACAGCGTCGTAGTCAAGCACCATTACTCCTTTGAGGCCAGGCGAAACACCGGGACGTGCTTGCCGTCGGTGCTCGCCTCGAATGCGACGGTCACCTTCTGGCCGATCGCAAGGGAATCGAAGTCGCAGCCGACGATGCGCGTGAGGATGGCGATGCCCTCGTCCAATTGGACGTACGCCACCACGTACTCCTGCGGCACTCGGCGTTGGATGCTGAAGGAGAGGATCACGCCCAGGCCGCTGCAGGCCCGCCACTCGGTCTCGCTCCCGCAGAAGGGACATAGCGTCCGGGGATAGTGGTGGGGCCGACTGCACGTCGAGCAATGGCGCAGCAAGAGCCGACCTTGCGCAGTGGCGTTCCAGTATTCCTGAGTCTCCGGCGCAATGGCACCTACGGTCATTGGTGGCTGCTCGACCATCACGCTTCCCTTTCGAAAATGACGGTGGCGCTGCCGTGCCGCGTGCCAAGATAGCCGCCTGTCCCTTGAGCCAGTGCTAGACGGCAATTTGGAACTTGTACGGCTGGATGGGCTTCGCCCCTGAGTTGCCGCACAGCCTCAATGGCCTTGTTCATGCCGCCCCGGTTCGCCGGATGGTTGTTGCACAACCCACCACCGTCGGTGTTCACGGGCAACTTCCCCACGCCGGCAATCAGGTTACCGTCTGCCACGAAGGCACCCCCGCGCCCCTTCTCGCAGAACCCGAGGTCTTCAAGCTGCAGGATGACGGTGATGGTGAAGCTGTCGTAGATCGAGGCGTACTGGATGTCCGCAGGCCGCACGCCAGCTTCCGTGAACGCGAGCGGTCCGGAGATCGCGGCGGCGGTCCGCGTCAGTTCGACGTGCCCGCCGGCTTGCCCCATCACCGCTTCGCCTGCGCCGGCCACCCGCACCAATGGCCGTTTGAGAGATGCTGCAATTTCGCGTCGGGTTAGGACGAGCGCGCCGCCTCCGTCTGATACCACGCAGCAGTCGAGCCGATGGAGGGGGTCCGCGACCATAGGGGACCCGAGGACCTCTTGTACGGTAACCGGTCGCGGCAGCATCGCGTTCGGGTTGTGCATGGCATGGTGTGAAGCAGCGACCTTGACCCAGGCCAGCTGTTCCTGCGTCGTGCCAAACTCAAACATGTGACGCTTGGCACACATCGCGTACAGGTTCGCGCTGTTCGCGCCATATGGCGCCTCGAAAGGTCCCTCTGGCGTGCCGGTGTTCCAGCTACGCGGCGTCGTTGCGGTCGATCCTTCGGAACGTGGCCGGCCTGCGAGCGTGATCAATGCGACATCGCACTTGCCTGCAGCGATGGCTTGGGCTGCGTGCGAAATGTGGATCAGGTAGCTTGAACCACCGGTTTCCGTGGAGTCCACGTGTCGAGGCTGGATTCCTAGGTAGTCGGCCATCGACAGCGGCCCGAGCCCGGGGGCATCGCCTGCACAGAAATAGCCATCGACGTCTTGCAATGACAGCCCGGCATCTTCGAGAGCGCCTTTGGCAACCTCGGCGTGCAACTGCGCGACCGACTTGTCCGGCGCGAGCCTGAGCGGGTGCTCGAACGCCCCGGCAACGTAAGCATCATCACCCGGCATTCGTCTTCTCCTCGATCGTGCGTAGAACACCGACGGCAACGAGTTCATCGATGCGCTCTTTCTTCAGGAAGGCCGAAAGGGCCGCCACCACGTCGCTGTCCGCTGGCTGGGGTGGCTGCGGGCGCTGGCTTGGCCACCGCGAAAAGCGGGGAGCTGGGGCCGGCTGCATCAGACCGTCGATCTCGCAGAAGGTATGACGAGCGCGCAAATGCGGATGACTTGGCGCCTCTCTCATGGTCAGAACGGGGGCGAAGCATGCGTCGGTGCCGTCTAGCACTTCGCACCATGACGACTGAGGGCGCGTGCGGAAGATCTCTTCCAGTCGCCGCCGCGCCGCGCGCCATCCCGACGGATCGAGACTGGCCTCGGCGCCCAAGTCCTCGGCGCCGACACGCTGGAGGAGTTCTTTGAGAAACTTTGGCTCCAGTGGTCCCACGCTAATCCACTTTCCGTCAGCGCACTCATAAACGTCGTAGAACCAAGCGCCCGAGTCGGCAAGGTTGGTTCCGCGCTCCTCTGCCCAGACTCCGGCTGCCAGCATCCCGAACAGGCTAGTCGCGAGATGCGCGGTACCATCCACGATGGCTGCGTCAACGATTTGGCCTTGCCCGGACGATCGTGCTTGATGCAAGGCGGCAAGAATGCCGACTACCAGATACAGAGAGCCCCCTGCATAGTCCCCCACTAGGTTGACAGGAACAGTGGGCGGCTGGCCTGCCCGGCCAATCGCGTTCAGCACACCGGTCAGCGCGATGTAGTTGATGTCGTGGCCGGCAGAGTTTGCAAGCGGACCCTCCTGGCCCCAGCCTGTCACTCGCCCATACACGAGTTGTGGCTTGCGGGCGAGGCACACCTCTGGGCTCAGGCCCAGGCGCTCCATCACGCCCGGTCGAAAGCCTTCGATCAGAACATCCGCGGCTTCGACGAGTTCGAGCACAGCCTCTATCGCCGCGGGGTCCTTCAAATCAAGCGAGATGGCGTCGCGCCCTCGGAGGACGTAGTTGAATCGCAGCGGCCGCTCAATGCCGCCTGCGGCGCCGATACGCCGCTCGATACGAACTACCGTTGCGCCTAGTTCAGAGAACAACATGGCGGCCATCGGCGCGGGGCCGATGCCTGCCATCTCGATGATCTTGACTCCCGCGAGCGGTCCACGGGCTGTACTGAGTAGTTCTCCGCTCACGCCACCACTCCGGCCGCGCGCAGCCCGGCAATTTCATTGGTGTCCAAACGCAATCGTTCCACCAGGACATCCACTGTGTGCTGCCCAAACACGGGAGGCGCCTTCGGTGGCACCACGGGCGTATCGCTCAGCTTCAGCGGCGACGAGACCAAGCGCAGTCTGCCTTCGCGTGGGTGGTCGACTTCGAAGACCATGCCTCTGGCGGCTGCTTCTGGAGAATTCAGGGCTTCGAGCGCATTGCGAACATTGCCTGCGGGGATCCCTTCGGCGGCAAGTTTGGAAAGCCAATAGTCCCGGGACGCTTCCCGAAAACAAGCGGCCAGCACATTGTCGAGTTCAGCTCGGTTGGCGCGGCGCAGATCGTTGGTGGTGAACTTGCCGGAGGCAGCCAGATCTGGCCGCTCCAGGACCTTGACGCAGAGGCGCATGAACTGTGCGTCGTTGCCGACAGCAAGATTCAGATGTCCATCGCTGGTCGGGTACATCTCGAACGGCACTACGTCCGCGTGGGCATTCGCGTATCGACCGGGCACCTGGTTTAGCAGCAAAGCGTTGGCACCAACGGAGCCGAGATTGCCCAGCGCGACATCGAGCAGCGAGATGTCGATGAACTGCCCGCGCTTTGTTCGGCTCCGAGCTATCAGTGCGGAGGACACGGCATAGGCGGCATACATGCCCGCCATAATGTCGACCAGGGGGACGCCTATCTTCATTGGACGTCCCTCGATCTCCCCTGTGACAGACATCAAGCCGGACTCGCCCTGTACGATAGGGTCGAAGCCGGGACGGTCCTTCATCGGGCCGGTACGGCCGTAACCACTTACGGAGCAATAGATAAGCCGGGGATTCAGCTCCTGTAGCGTTTCCCAGTCGAGTCCATACCGAGCGAGAGTGCCCGTGAGATAGTTTTCGACGAGCACATCGGACTGAATCGCCAATTCGCGTACTAGCTTTTGGCCCTGGGGCGTCGAAAAGTCAATCGCAACGCTTCGCTTGTTGCGGTTGGTCGAGAGGAAATAGGGCCGCTCGCCACCTGGCAGCGCGGCACCCCAGCGTCGCGTGTAGTCACCGTCCTTCGGGCTTTCGACCTTGATGACGTCGGCGCCCATGTCCGACAGCATCATGGTGGCCCAAGGACCTGCGACCACACGTGTTAAGTCCAGGACACGGACTCCCTCCAATGCGCTCGCCGCTGTCATGCGGCCTCCTTAACGCGTCCCTTACTGATGGCGTGGGCCAGGCGCATTCCATCGTCGATGGCGCGCAGCGCATCCAGTTCGGTGGCAAGCAGTGCGCCTCCGATCACGTCTACGGGCACACCTGCCGATTGCACCAATCCGGCCAGGCTGTCTTCCGACTCCTGCCCCGCACAGATAACGATGGTGTCGACCTCGAGAATCCGTGGCTCACCCTCCACTGTCACGTGGAAGCCCGTGTCATCAATATGCTTGTAGCTGACCCCCGACAGGAATCGCACACCGCGCTTCTTCAGCTTGCTTCGATGGATCCAGCCGGTGGATTTGCCGAGACGCGAACCAACGCGCCCGCTCGAACGCTGCAGCAGCGTGACTTCGCGGGCGGCCGATACCTTGTGCTCGGGTAGCAGACCTCCTCGTTGTGCAATGGTGCTATCCACGCCCCAGAAAGACAGGAACTCGTCAGGCGATTCCGCCCCGCTGTGCGAGCTGGTCAGCAGTTCGGCCACGTCATGGCCGATCCCGCCGGTGCCGATGATGGCTACCCGTGGGCCCACGTCGACGCGACCCAACAGGACGTCGATGTAGCCGACAACGTTTGCGCGGTCCGCGCCGGGAAAGTGAATGGGCCTTGGCCGGATTCCAGTGGCCAGTACGACACGATCAAACCCCCCAGCGATCAAATCTTCCAAGGAGGCGCGTGTCGACAGCCTGACTTCGACCGTTGACCTGCTCAAACGCACCTTGAAGTAGCGCAGCAGTTCGTCGAACTCTTGCTTACCAGGAACGCGCCGTGCGAGGTTCAACTGTCCACCAACTTCGCTTTCCGCGTCAAAGAGGACCACTTGGTGTCCCATGGACGCGGCTTGGGTGGCGAAGCTCAGGCCGGCTGGACCCGCACCCACGACGGCGATGCGTTGCGGTTCTCGCGCACGCACAGCGATCGGGAACTCGGTCTCGCGGCATGCACGCGGGTTGACCAGGCAGGTAGCCACCTTTTCCTTGAAGATGAAGTCTAGGCAAGCTTGGTTGCAAGCAATGCAGACGTTCGTATCTTCCGGCCGCCCCTCCTGGGCCTTGCGGACGAACTCGGGGTCGGCGAGCAAGGGTCGCGCCATGGAAATCAGATCTGCCTCCTCCCGGGCAAGGATGCCCTCGGCGACTTCAGCCGTGTTGATCCGGTTCGACGCAATGACCGGGATTCGAACGGCGCCGCGTATGCGTGCGCTGGCGAAAGTGAACGCAGCGCGCGGCACAGGGTACGCGATCGTGGGTACCGGGGCCTCGTGCCAGCCGTAGCCCGTGTTTAAGACGTCTGCGCCGGCAGCCTCGACGCGTCGCGCCAGCTCGTCAATCTCGTCGGCGGTGCTGCCGCCTTCCACCAGGTCGAGGGCCGATATCCGATACATGATCATGAACTCGGGCCCCAACGCTGTACGCAGTGACTTCACGAGCTCCACCGGGAAACGGGTTCGCTTTTCGAAGGTGCCACCCCATTCGTCATTCCGGTTGTTAGTGCGCGGGACCACGAACTGGTTGATGAGGTAGCCCTCCGAACCCATCACTTCGACGCCGTCGTAGCCGGCCAGCGCCGCCAGGCGTGCGCAAGCGACGAAGTCGTCGATCGTTCCCTGAATCTCCTCGCCAGTCATAGGTTTGGGAGTGCGCGGATTGATGGGTGAGCGGATGTCCGAAACGCCCACGATGTTCTCGTGCTTGGCATAGCGCCCGGAATGCAGGAGCTGAAGGATGATCTTCGCGCCGTCAGCGTGCACGGCGTCCACGACAGGCTTGTGGTGGTGCAGAGCTTCCTCCCGGCTATTCAGTATGGGCGCACCAGCTTCAATCCGGCCAGCCTCGTTCGGCGAGAAGCCGCCCGTGATGATGAGGCCGACGCCGCCTCGGGCCCGCTCCGCATAAAAGGCGACATGGCGAGCCACGGCGTCATCAAGATGTTCCATGCGTGTGTGCATGGAGCCCATGACGACTCGATTCCTAAGGGTGTGGGCGCCGACGCTCAGGGGCGACAAGAGATGGGGGTACGGCTGTGGGGATGTGTTCATGAGGCGTTCCTTTGAAAAGCGGCTCTGGCGTCTGCCGCGCTACCGGACACGATGTTATCCGTACCCACTTGACCGGTCAAGTTAATCCGGTTATCTTTCACGGATTGGCGCTGTTAACTGCGCTAGGAGACTGAAGTGGGAAACATGTTGGAAGGCAAGGTTGTCGTCGTTACGGGCGCTGGTGGCGGCATCGGACGTGACTTCGCGAGAGCGATGGCTGCGGAAGGTGCGCGCGTGGTCGTGAACGATGTCGGGACATCGGTGACGGGAGAAGGCGCGAGCAACCAAGCCGCCGATGGAGTCGTCAGCGAGATCCGCGCCTCCGGCGGCGAGGCGGTCGCGAGCTTCGATAGCGTTGCTGAATGGAACTCCGCCAATCGTATCGTCCAAGTGGCGCTCGACCATTTTGGCCGCATCGATGCCGTAGTGAACAACGCCGGCATCCTGCGTGATCGGTTTTTCTTCAACATGTCGATCGACGAGTGGAAAGCCGTGATCGATGTCCATCTGAACGGGACATTCTTCATCTCTCGAGCGGCAGCGCCTCACTTCAAGTCGCAGAACGGCGGCAGCTACGTACATATCACGTCGACATCGGGCTTGGTCGGCAACGTCGGGCAGGCCAACTACGCCGCAGCAAAGATGGGAATCGTAGGTCTCTCGAAGTCGATTGCCCTGGACATGCAGCGCTATAACGTCCGCTCCAATTGCATCGCCCCATTCGCATTCAGCCGAATGATCGGCGCCATTCCCGCCGAGACGCCGGACCAGAAAGAAAGGGTCGAGAAGCTCAAGAGAATGGAAACGCAGAAGATTGCACCTCTTGCCGCTTACCTCGCAAGCGAGGCGGCGCGAGACGTGTCCGGGCAAGTCTTTGCAGTACGCGCCAACGAGATTTTTCTCTTCAACCAGCATCGGCCGATTCGCTCAGTTCACCGCAGCGAAGCTGAGGGCGGCTGGACACCGGAGACGGTGAAGACGCACGCCATGCCATCGCTGAGTCGGTCCTTCAGTCCTCTCGATAGGACTCAGGACGTCTTTACCTGGGATCCGCTTTGAACGCGCAAGCCCGCGCTCCGGACTCGACCCTGGGGATGTCGAAAGCGATTGCGCGCTTCGCGTGCGAATTGGACTGGAACAGTATTCCCTCTCCCGTCAGCAGGCGAGCAAAATTTCTGATGTTGGATGCTATTGGTGTTGCATTGGCTTCTGCGGCTTATGACTTCGCAGGTCCAGCCGTCGAAGCGCTAGTCGACGCTGGAGGCGGCGGAGCATCCGCCGTCATTGGCGGCGACCGTCGCCTAGGTCTTCGGGACGCCGCTCTGATGAACGGAATCCTGATACATGGCATTGATTACGACGACACCCATATGGGAAGTGTCACTCACACCACGGCATCCCTTCTGCCGACCACCCTTGCGCTGGCCGAGAAGCATGGCCTGTCGGGACGCGACATGATCACGGCGTTTGTCCTGGGAACCGAAGTAGCAGCTCGGATCGGCAGCGTAGCGAAGGGCGGCTTCCACCAGACCGGGTTTCACCCGACCGGGGTGGTTGGAGCATTCGCGGCCGCGACGGCCGCGGCGAAGCTTCTGCGGCTGAACGAAGCCAAGATTGCCGACTCACAGGGCATCGTGCTGTCCTTCGCGTCAGGGACATTCCAATTCCTGGAGGATGGGTCATGGACCAAGCGTCTGCATCCGGGTTGGGCGGCAAGTAGCGGTATCACGGCCGCCTACTTGGCCGGAAGGGGTTTCCGGGGTGTTGAAGCACCATACGATGGTCGCTTCGGGCTGTACGCCACACACCTAAAGTCGCAACCCGCCCCCGACGACGTCGCACAAGCCTTTGCGGGCCTGGGAACGGGTTGGGAAACCCTGAATGTTGCCCTCAAGCCGTTTCCTGCGTGCCATTTCACGCACGCTAGCGCCGATGCAGCGATTCAACTTCATAACGATGGGGTGGACGCTAGTCGTGTGAAGCGCGTGCGCGTTCGCGTTCCGGCCGGTGTCATGAACATCGTGTGCGAGCCGCGCGAGGTCAAGTTGCGGCCCAAGACCTCATACGACGCACAGTTTTCTCTGCAGTACATCGTAGCCACTGCGCTCCTGAAAGGCCGCTTCGGACTAGGTGAACTAGCCGAGCACGCGCTACGCAATCCTGATGTGCTCAGCCTCGCGGAACGCGTGATCTGTGAGGTCAACCCAGACGCTGACTTCCCTCGCCACTACTCCGGCGCCGTCACGGTGGAATACACCGACGGAGCCGTACGAGAGGTGAACGAGGATATCAATCGTGGCAGCCCGGAACGACCCCTTAGCGAGTCCGACATCCTTCGTAAGTTCGAGGAGACCGCGCAACGAGTCGCCGGGGAGGACCGCGCGACTCTCATTCGCGATGCGGTTCTTCAGTTGGACGAAAGCGTTTGCATCGACAACCTGACTGCGCTTCTTGCGCAGCGAATCTCTGGAATCAAGCAATGACCGACACAACCAATTTGGATCCGGGTGAGGAAGAGGCGTTCGTCTCGGCAGTCGACCGTTTCCTCGAAGGTGAAGTGCAGCCTCACGTTCGAGAGTGGGAGCATGAAGACTTCTATCCGCACGACATCGTTGCGCACATGAAAGAGATGGGACTGTTCGGCTGCACCATTCGCGCCGAATACGGTGGGCTCGGCCTACCGACCCGGACGTATGCCCGACTGATGGAACGCATGTCGAGGGTCTGGATGAGCCTAGCGGGCATCGTCAACTCGCATCTCATCATGGCGATGGCCGTGCAGAACAACGGAACGGAAGAGCAGCGACGCCGCTTCCTGCCGCGTTTCGCCACCGGGGAACTGCGGGGTGGGGTCGGCCTCACCGAGCCAGATTGCGGTACGGATCTTCAGGCGATCCGAACGGTAGCACGTCGGGAGGGAGATCACTACGTTGTCAACGGAAGCAAGACCTGGATCACCAACAGTCTGCACGGGAACTGCATCGCGCTGCTGGTGAAGACCGATCCGCGTGCGGAGCCTCGGCATCGCGGTATGAGCTTGTTCATCGCGGAGAAGCGCGATGGATTCAAGGTGGTGCGGAAGCTGGACAAGCTGGGGTACAAGGGGATCGACACCTGCGAACTACTATTTTAGGACTACCACGTGCCCGCAGACTGCCTCGTTGGGGGCGAAGAGGGCCGTGGCCTAAAGCACGTCCTCAACGGGCTGGAGCTTGGCCGCATTAACGTGGCCGCTCGCGGAGTGGGTGTTGCCCAAGCAGCGCTGGAGCAAGCTGTCCGCTACGCCCAACAGCGAAGGACATTCGGCAAGCCGATCTGCGAACACCAGGCTATTCAGCTCAAGCTTGGCGAGATGGCAACGCGGGTAGAGGCAGCACGTCTGCTGGTTCGGGCGGCGGCAGAGAAGTTCGATCGCCATGAGCGGTGCGACATGGAAGCCGGCATGGCCAAGTACTTCGCCACGGAAGCGGCGTACGAGAACGCCACGGAGTCTGTGCGCATTCACGGCGCATACGGGTACTCCCGCGAGTTCGATGCGGAGCGGCTCTATCGCGATGCTCCCCTACTGCTGATCGGGGAGGGAACGAATGAATTGCAGCGCATCCTCATCGCGCGGCAGCTGATCGAGCGTTACCCTGCTTGAGAGATCAGATATGAAACTACCGCTCCAGGGCGTACGCGTCATTGCCGTCGAACAGTACGGCGCAGGACCTTTCGGCTCCATGCAGTTGGCCGATCTCGGCGCTGAAGTTATCAAGATCGAGAATCCCGCAGATGGCGGCGACATGGGACGAAAGGTGGGACCGTTCCACCTCGGTCCGCAGGACAGTCATTTTTTTCAGAGCCTGAACCGCAACAAGAAGAGCGTGACGCTTGATCTGAAGAAGCCTGCGGCCCGGGAGGTGCTCCGCAAGCTGGCTGCAAGTTCCGACGCCGTGATGAACAACCTCCGCGGCGACCTGCCAGATAAGCTGGGCGTTACGTATGCGCACCTGTGTCAAGTGAATGAGCGGATTGTGTGTTCTCACCTGTCCGCCTATGGCCGAACTGGCGAGCGAGCGGCCTGGCCCGGCTATGACTACCTGATGCAAGCCGAAGCTGGCTACCTGTCAGTGACCGGGGAGCCCGGAACGCCTCCGTCGCGTATGGGCCTTTCGGTCATCGACTTCATGACGGGCCTCTACTCGGCGTTTGCTCTGGTTTCAGCTGTGGTGCAGGCCCGCTCCAGCGGACAGGGTGGAGACATAGATGTGAATCTTTTCGACTGTTCGCTTCAGAACCTGAGCTATCTGGCTGCGTGGTACTTGAACGAGGGTCATGTTCAAGGACGTGACGCTCGGTCTGCGCACCCGTCGCTCACGCCGAGCCAGTTGTATCGCACGCGGGATGGATACATCTTTGTAATGTGCAATAAGGAGAAGTTCTGGCCGGCCCTGTGCCACGCGGTCGATCGTGCCGACTTGGCAGTCGATCCACGCTTCGAGAACTTTGCAAGTCGCTTTGAACACCGTCAGGAGCTCTGCACCGTTCTGGACGGGATCCTGGGTGAGAAAGACACCGCCGAGTGGTTGCGGATCTTCGCAGGACGGGTACCGGTAGCCCCTGTCAACGATATCGGTGCGGCATTGGACAGTACCTACGTTCGTGAGAACGGCAGCATCTGGAGTACCCCCACCATGAGCCGGCCGGATTTTCGTGTCATCGGCGCGCCTTACAAGGTGGAAGGGACCGAGCTCCCGAGGAGGCGTGCACCAAGTCTCGGCGAGCACACCGACGAGGTGCTCATCGCTTGCGGAATTCCCCCCGAAGAGATCGCGGCGCTTCGCGCCGCGAACGCCATCTGATTTTTCACCCACGTCAAGGAGACAAACATCATGGATAGACGGACCAGTATGCATGTGATCGCGGCATCTTCCCTCGCACTGACCGGTATCGCTTCGGCGCAATCCTACCCACAGAGGCCGATCCGGCTTGTCGTCGGTTTCTCGCCGGGCGGCTCGACGGATGTCGCTGCCCGCCGCCTCGGCCTGAAGCTCGCGAACATCCTCGGCCAGCCGGTCGTCGTCGAGAATAAGCTAGGCGCCGCAGGTGCTATCGCTACTGCAGAGGTAGCCCGCGCCGCACCTGACGGGTACACGCTGCAGATGGCGACGAGCGGTAACCTCGTCATTAACCCGCACACCATGGCCAAGCCGGGGTACTCCCCGCTCACCGACTTCATCCCCATTTACCTTGTGTGTACGCAGCCACTGGCAGTCAGCGTGCATCCGAGCTTTCCCGCAAGGACTTTCCAGGAGTTCCTGTCGGTGGTCAGGTCCGAGCCAGGCAAGTATTCCTACGCCTCGAGCGGCAACGGAGGCATCGCACACTGCTCGGCAGAATGGCTGAAGGACAGGGCTGGACTGCAAGGGCTCCTCCACATCCCTTACAAGGGTGGTGCTGATGCTGCTACAGCTGTGATCTCCGGGCAGGTTCCGATCTTGCTTTGCAACACTTTCAGCATTGATCTAACCCACCATCGGACAGGCAGGTTGCGTACCCTTGCCACTACGGGTGCGCTTAGATCTCAGGCGGCGCCCGAGATTCCCACCGTAAAGGAATCGGGCATTCCGGACTATGTCGCGATAAGTGGCTCGTGGCTCACGGCTCCAGCAAAGACGTCGGATGCTGTCGTCGAGCAGATCGCGCAGGCGATACGCACAGCGATGACGGACACCACGTTCGTTGGGGGTCTCACGGAACTGGGGAATGACATGGTCATTGACAGCGATCCCGCGAAGGCGAAAGCGTTCTTGAAGTCAGAGTTTGAGAACTGGGGCGCAGTCATCAAGAAGGCAAAAATTAGCTCGGAAACTTGAAATGGAAGCATCGATCCTCAAAGAGTTTCTAGAAACGATCGAACGTCTCGTGCGGGAAGAACTCGTGCCAGCCGAGGAAGAGACGATAGCGAGTGACCGCGTTTCGGAGCGTATCCGAGGGTTGCTGCGCGACCTTGGCCTCTACGGAATGACCGTGCCCGAGGAGTACGGGGGCCTGGGAATGACTTCAGCCGAGGAGGTCGAAGTCTTGTTCAGACTTTGCTTCGCGTCTGTCGCGTACCGCAACCTGCTAGGCACGAACAACGGAGTTGGAAGCGGTGCATTGTTAGCGGTCGGCAGCGCGGAGCAGAAACAGAAGTATCTGCCGGAGATCGCTGCGGGACGAATCGTCACTGCCTTCGCTATTACGGAGAACGACAGCGGATCCGACGCCTCGAGCTTGCGCACGCAGGCACGCAAGGTAGAAGGCGGCTGGCAGATCAATGGGGTGAAGCGCTTTATCACCAATGCGCCGGAGGCTCAGTTGTTCACTGTCCTAGCGCGCTCTAGCGAACGACCTGGCGCGAGTGGCATTTCCGCCTTCCTCGTGGAGAGGAATACGCCTGGCATTTCGATCGGTTCACCCGAGAAGAAGATGGGACAGCAGGGCTCCCACGTTGCAGATGTGATTCTTAGTGATGTGTTCGTGTCTGATAGCTCAATGCTAGGAGGGGAAGGTGAAGGCCTCAAGCTCGCCATGCGGCTCGTCAACCGCGGGCGGCTGACCATCGCCGCTGCATCTGTAGGAGTGGCTGAACGTGCATTGCACGAAGCACTGCAATATGCGATTCAGCGACGCCAGTTCGGCAGTCGCATTGCCGATTTCCAGCTGGTTCAGGCCCTGTTGGCCGACAGCCGTGCGGAGATCGCCGCAGCCAAGGCGCTAGTGAGGGAGACTGCAGGCAGGCACAGTGCCGGGGAAGATATCCAGCTTGATGCCAGCTGCGCGAAGATGTTCGCCTCGGAAATGGCCGGACGTGTTGCCGACCGAGCCGTACAGATTCATGGCGGCATGGGCTACATGGTCGGAACCGTGGCCGAGCGGCTCTACCGTGACGCACGCCTGTTCCGGATCTACGAAGGGACGACGCAAATCCAGCAGATCACCATCGCCAAGCAGATGCTGCGGCAGCTCGGCTGACGGAGGGATGTGTGCGTTTGCGTTCGCTTTTGTTTGTACCGGGTGATCGCCCCGACCGCTTCCAGAAGGCCATCGCGTCGGATGCTGATGGTGTCGTGCTCGATCTGGAGGATGCAGTCGCGCCATCGGACAAGGAGAGTGCCCGGTCCCTGGTCGCGGATTTCTGTCGTACGCCCCGCAATCGGGTCTATGTGCGCATCAATGCAATCGACACGCCGTATTTTGATCAAGACCTGACCAGCCTGCGCGGAGCCCCCATCGCCGGAGTTTTGCTCCCAAAAGCTGAGTCCACTGAGGCTGTAGAGCGGGCCGGCGAAACCGGCCTGCCTGTACTTCCCTTGATCGAGACGGCGGTTGGATTCGTGCGGTGCGAGTCGATTGGCAGAGTGCGAGGCGTGCAGCGTCTTGTGTTTGGCCACGTCGATTTCCAGCAGGATCTGAGAATTAGCGAAACAGGCAACGAGCTACTCTTCTTTCGTTCCGCCATCGTGCTGTATTCCCGCGTCTGCGGTCTGGCAGCCCCGCTGGATGGTGTGACCACCGCGGTGGATGACTCTGTACGCATCACCGCGGATGCTGAGGCCGCGCGTCGGCTAGGCTTTGGCGGCAAGCTGTGCATTCATCCGCGGCAAGTTTCCTTCGTGCATCAGGCGTTCACACCGAAGGCCTCGGAGCGCGCGTGGGCAGAGCGCGTTCTGCAGGCTGTGGGCGAAGGAGGAGTAGGAACAATCGATGGAGAACTTGTAGACCGCCCTATGGTGTTACGTGCCAGAAGCATTCTGGCGCAGGAAAAGTGATCCGGTCCGGGAAGTTCCTGGCCAACAACTCGCAAAGTAAAGAGAAATGAAGATTTTGATACCCGTCAAACGAGTGGTGGACTACAACGTAAAGGTCCGCGTCAAGTCGGACCAGAGCGGAGTGGACATCGCCAACGTCAAGATGAGCATGAACCCGTTCGACGAGATCGCGGTGGAAGAAGCCGTGCGGTTGAAGGAGAAGGGCGTGGTCACGGAAGTGATTGCCGTCTCCTGCGGGGTTGCGCAATGCCAGGAGACCCTGCGCACGGCCATGGCCATCGGAGCGGACCGAGCCATCCTGGTGGAGACCGCGGTCGAACTGCAGCCCCTGGCCGTGGCCAAGCTGCTCAAGGCGCTGGTGGACAAGGAACAGCCCGGCCTGGTGATCCTGGGCAAGCAGGCCATCGACGACGACTGCAACCAGACCGGACAGATGCTCGCTGCGCTGGCCGGCCTGCCCCAGGCCACCTTCGCCAGCAAAGTCGAGATCGAAGGCCAGAAAGCCAAGGTCACCCGCGAAGTCGACGGCGGCCTGGAGACCCTGGCCATCACGCTGCCGGCGGTGGTGACCACCGACCTGCGCCTGAACGAGCCGCGCTACGTGACGCTGCCCAACATCATGAAGGCCAAGAAGAAGCCGCTGGAGACCGTCAAGCCCGAAGACCTGGGGGTGGACGTGAGCCCGCGCATCAAGACCCTGAAGGTCAGCGAGCCGCCCAAGCGGGGAGCGGGCGTGAAGGTGCCCGACGTGGCCACCC
Organism: Rhodoferax sp.; assembly: GCA_024236015.1. GTDB lineage: Bacteria > Pseudomonadota > Gammaproteobacteria > Burkholderiales > Burkholderiaceae_C > CAISIP01. The sequence continues at coordinate 195,941 of JACKLK010000009.1, read as the reverse complement.
TGGTTGCCAAGCTCAAGACCGAAGCCAAAGTGATCTGAGGACAGAACAAATGACCGCACTCGTTATTGCAGAACACGACAACGCCTCCATCAAGGGCGCCACGCTCAACACCGTCGCTGCCGCCGCCCAATGTGGCGGTGACGTGCACGTCCTGGTGGCCGGCCACAACGCAGGCGAGGCCGCCAAGGCCGCGGCCCAGATCGCCGGCGTGGCCAAGGTGATCCACGCCGATGCGCCCGGCTTCGAACACGGGCTGGCCGAGAACGTGGCCGCCCAGGTGCTGGCGCTGGCCCCGGGCTACAGCCACATCCTCTTCCCCGCCACGGCTTCGGGCAAGAACATCGCCCCGCGCGTGGCCGCAGCGCTGGACGTGGGCCAGGTCTCCGACATCACCAAGGTGGTCAGCGCCGACACCTTCGAGCGCCCGATCTACGCCGGCAACGCCATTGCCACGGTGCAGGCGAGCGATGAGAAGAAGGTCATCACGGTGCGCACCACCGGCTTTGATCCGGCTGCGGCCAGCGGGGGCAGTGCGGCAGTGGAAACTGCCACGGCAGCGGCCGACGAGGGCAAGAGCAGCTTCGTGGGCAGCGAGATCGCCAAGAGCGACCGGCCCGAGCTCACGGCGGCCAAGATCATCGTCTCCGGTGGGCGTGCGCTGGGCAGTGCGGAGAAGTTCAACGAGGTGATGACGCCGCTGGCCGACAAGCTGGGGGCGGCGCTGGGGGCGAGCCGGGCGGCGGTGGACGCGGGCTACGCGCCCAACGACTGGCAGGTGGGGCAGACGGGCAAGATCGTGGCGCCACAGCTCTACATCGCTGCCGGCATCTCGGGGGCGATCCAGCACCTGGCGGGCATGAAGGATTCGAAGGTGATCGTGGCGATCAACAAGGACCCCGAGGCCCCGATCTTCTCGGTGGCCGACTATGGCCTGGAGGCCGATTTGTTCGTGGCGGTACCGGAACTTGTTCGTGAACTATGAGCACCCGACAACGTCTATCAATTCTGCCTACTAGCAGCATTGTAGTCAGGGGCTTCCCTCCCCTATGGTTAGTAGATGGTTTGAGTCTCGCCCTTATAGGCCAGGGGCTTGCGATTCGCGTGTATGGCTCTCATTGGACGGCCCCGGTGAAGTTGCATGCCGGGGTTTGCGAGGCTTCGCAGTGCGTACAAGAAGTCGGAGCGTCCTAGCGCTAAGGAGTGCCAGTGGTTTGGCTTGTAAGGTTCAATCAGAACGCAGTTGCTGCGGGATCTGGAAACGTCGTGCGACGGAGGGCCGGCAGTTGGTACTGTAGACAGAGCCGAAACAGACGATGTGCTGCACGAGTTGTTTGACGCTTTTGAAGGAGCGGCGACGGATGGTCTTGTGATCAGCCCAAAGAGCGCTCGATCTGGTTAAGTCAGAGCATGCACGCCATAGGGGGAGCCAACGTGTCGCTGAGCGCAGACGCCGTGTCCGGCTCCTTTCGTCGTGCGCGGCGTGCCGGTAGTGCTCGACACCACGTCGTGGGTACCGCGTGCTGTAGCAGCTCGCTTCTACAGGGTTGTTGGTCGTGGGGGTTGGGTGTCATGCCGGGGGCCAAAGCCGTCTAGTCCAGCCCGGTGAATTGCTTCAGGATGGCTTCAGGGGCATTGGTTCATATGCCGCCGATGCGGCCACCGCCGTCGATTTTTCGATCAGGGGCTTCGAAAGCCCGCGTGTTAGTCCGAGGGACTAGCTGGCCTTGGCGCGCGCGACCCGACCACGGCGGAGTGCTTCTGCTGCGCGCCGAGCTGCAGCGCACCGCCACGCAGCCGCAACCGACCGCGCAGAGGCCTTCGACAAACAGGCCGAAGAACTGCCATGCGAGTCGAGAAGAACCGATGCAGCCAAGCTTGGCGGAGCGAGAACAACATTACCAGGGGACTGCCATGGAATTCAAGAGCCTGCGCTACTTCGTCGCCGTAGCCGAAGAACTGCACCTGGCCCGCGCGGCCGAACGCCTGGACATGGACCAATCGCCGCTGTCGCGGGCGATGCGCGACCTGGAGCGCCTGCTCGACGTGCAGTTGTTCGACCGCAGCGCCCGCCAGATGCGCCTGACCTGGGCCGGCCAGGTGCTGCTAGGTGAAGCGCGCCGCGTCCTTGCCACGGTCGATCACGCCATCCAGGCCACCAAGGGTGCGGCGCAGGGCTACCAGGGCTTCCTGCGCATCGCCATCTGCGACAGCCTGGCCCAGCCGCGCATCGCCTCGCTGCTGGCGCGCAGCCGAGAAGAGGAGCCCGAGCTGGGCATCCGCGTCTTCGAGCTGCCGTTCTCGCAGCAGCTCAAGGGCCTGCACACCGACCTGCTGGACATCGGCTTTGCGTTGTCCGATGCGGTCAACGACGGGCTCCTGGCGGAAGCCGCGTGGACCGACCCGGTATCGGTGATCGTGCCGGCGCGCCACCCGCTGCTGGCCCACGCGCAGGTGCGGCTGGAAGACGCACTGAAGTACCCGCTGGTGCTGTGCCACCCGGACGCGGGCTCGGGCTGTCACGACCAGATCCAGGCGGTGCTCGAAGGCGCGCCGGTGCCCCCGAAGGTGGCCGACCGGGTGAGCAGCCTGGGCGTGATGCTGACGCTGGTGGGCGCGGGCTACGGCATCGGCTTCGCGATCGGCTCCCAGGTGCAGACCCTGCAGCGCCCGGACATCGCGATCCGGCCGCTGGCCGGCGCCACGCCACCGACGCTGACGACCTACCTTCTGCGACGGCAGGGCGAGCCGTCGGAACCCATGAAGCGGCTGATCGGGCGGGTCATGAGCATGACCACGAGAGCCGATGAAGACCCGCCCCCCAGCGCCGTGGGTCGCTGAACGTCGCTGGCTGCGAGTGGCTGTCCAGAGCGCTCGGTGGACGCTCTTCGTTGACTACCTTCGCCGACTGGTACAAACTGTGGCCTAATTCCACCTTTGGAATTTGAAAAACCCGTTGTCAATCAACGGGTTGGGTGTCCGGCAATGTTCCCGCATCCCGCTCCATAGTTTTGTAAGCTGTTGATTGGCTTACATTTCTCTGGACGCGAACGCGCCGCGCATCTGCACTCCTCGCAAGGCAACGACTGCATGCAGGGCGGGTGCCTCGCGCAGCGCGCGTGTTCAGTCGCGTCGGAACTGCATTACCGGCCGGCGCATGCGATGTTCCACATGCGGGCGTTCGCGGATAGGCATTGAAGGTAGCGGCCGAAATCCGGCGCGTGGCGGTGCCACCGCTTCCCGCGCAGCCAGCGCCAAGGCGCAGGGACGGCTCAGGACGAAGACTCGTCGTTCAGGTGGCAGGCCGCCTGGCGACCCGGTGCGACTTCCCGCAACCGGGGTTGTTCCTGCCGGCAGCGTTCGCTGGCATGCGGACAACGCGGATGGAAGTGGCAGCCCGATGGCGGCGCCAGCGGCGACGGGATTTCGCCGCGGATGGCGGTAAACGCCGCATGGCGCTTGTGCAGCGTCGGCACCTCGGCCAGCAGGGCCTGGGTGTAAGGATGGTTGGGCGTGCGCAGCACCTCGGCGGTGGGGCCGGATTCGACTACGCGGCCCAGGTACATCACGACCACCCGGTCCGAGATATGCCGGATCACACCGATGTCGTGGCTGACGAACAGGTAGGCGATGGCGAAGGCATCGCGCAGGTCCATGAACAGGTTGATGATCTGGGCCTGGATCGACACGTCCAGCGAGGCCACCGATTCATCGCACACGACCAGTTCGGGCTTGACGGCCAGTGCACGTGCGATGCCGATGCGCTGGCGCTGGCCGCCCGAGAACTGGTGCGGATACCGGTCCTTGGCGCTGGCATCGACGCCGCATTGGGCGAGGATGTCGTCGACATGCGCGTCCAGTTGCTCGCCCGGAACGACGCCGTGGTACTGCACGGCTTCGCGCACGATGCGGCCCATGCGGTGGCGCGGATTGAGTGAGTCCAGCGGGTCCTGGAAGATCATCTGCACCTTGAGCGCGTAGTCGGTCGCGCCGCAGTCGGCCTGCTGCGCGACGTCGGCGCCCTTGAACAGGATGCGGCCCGCGGTCGGGCGGTCGATGCCGGCGACGATGCGGCCGAGCGTGGACTTGCCGCAGCCCGACTCGCCGACCAGCCCGACGATCTCGCGCGGCCGGATGTCGAACGAGACGTCGTCGACCGCATGCACGACCGAACGGTTGAAGCGTGCGCCCAGACGCTCGGCCAGGCGGGCGGCCAGGTCCGGCTTGCGCTCGAAGCGGCGCGTCACATGGTCGATCGCCAGCAGCGGTGCGGTCTCGGTCGTCATGGCGTGTCCTGCGATGGCATCGGGAAATTGCAGCGCAGCTGGCGCCCCGCACCGATCTCGCGCAGCGCCACCGGCTCCTGGCACAGCGGCTGCGCGTTGGGGCAACGCGGCCGGAAGCGGCAACCCCTGGGCATGCGGTCGATCGGCGGTGTCATGCCGGGTATCTGGTACAGCCGCTGGCCCGGTATGTTGGCGGAAGGAATCGAGCCGATCAAGCCGTGCGTGTAGGGATGCCGCGGCGTGTCGAGGATGTCGTCGACCGGACCCTGCTCGACCACGCTGCCGGCATACATCACGTAGATGCGGTCGGTCAGCCCAGCGACGACGGTCAGGTCGTGCGTGATCCAGATCAGCGCGGTGCCGCGTTCACGGCACAAATTCTGCATTTCCGACAGGATCTGGGCCTGGATCGTGACGTCCAGCGCCGTCGTCGGTTCGTCGGCGATGATCAGGTCGGGCTGGTTCAGCATCGCGATCGCGATCGTCACCCGCTGGCGCATGCCGCCGGAGAACTGGTGCGGATACGCCGTCAGCCGCTCGTCCGGGGACGGGATGCCGACCATGCCCAGCGCATCCCGGCAGCGCTCGCGCGCCGCGCGGCGGCTGATCCCCGGATCGTGGGCGGTGACGGCCTCGATCATCTGCGTGTCGATGCGCAGCACCGGGTTGAGCGTCATCATCGGGTCCTGGAACACCATGGCCATGCGGTTGCCGCGCAACTGGCGCAAGCGCGCGGCACTGGCGGCGCGCAAGTCTTCGCCGCCGAGCAGGATGCGGCCTGCGGCGACGCGCCCGGGCCGATCGAGCAACCCCATGATGGACAAGCCGGTCACCGACTTGCCGGAGCCGGACTCGCCGACCAGGCCGACGATTTCGCCGCGCCCGACCGTCAATGACAAGTCGCGCACCGCGGCCACCGGGCCGCGCGGCGTGTCGAACACGGTTTCCAGCTGCTCGACCTCGAGAACGTTTTGCGCGGTGCCCATGTCTTCCTCAGTTCGCCAGCTTGGGGTTGAGCACGTCGCGCAGCCTGTCACCGACCAGGTTGATGCCGACGATCAGCAGCAGCAGCGCCAGGCCGGGGAAGATCGAGATCCAGTATTGCCCGGACATCAGGTACTTGAAGCCGTTCGAGATCAGCAGCCCCAGCGACGGTTCGGTGACCGGCAGCCCGATGCCCAGGAACGACAAGGTCGCCTCCAGGCTGATCGCGTAGGCCACCCGCATCGTGGCCACGACGATGACGGGCGACAGGCAGTTGGGCAGGATGTGCTGGAACATCAGCTTCCAGCCCGGCAGTGCCAGGCAACGCGCCGCGTCGACGTAGGAGCGGCCACGCTCGACCAGCGCCGATCCCCGCACGGTGCGCGCGTAATAGGCCCACTGGGTCACGACCAGCGCGATGATGATCTTGTCCACGCCCTGGCCCAGCACGGCCAGCAGGATCAATGCGATCAGGATGGGCGGAAAACTCAGTTGCATGTCGACGATGCGCATGATGACCGCGTCGACCGGGCCGCGCAGGTAGGCGCTGAGCAAACCCAGCGAGGTGCCGATCAGCAGCGCGATGAACGCGCTGCTCACACCAACGAACAGGCTGGTGCGCAGGCCATACAGTATCGCGCTGAACATGTCGCGGCCCTGGTCGTCCGTGCCCAGCAGGAAGGTCATGCCGGAGAACGATTCGCTGCCGGGCGGCATGCGGTTGGCCATGATGTCGAGCTGGCCCAGGTCGTACGGGTCCTGGGGAGCCAGCACCGGCGCCAGCAGCGCGCACACCACGATGACCAGCACGATGGAGGCGCCGGTCAGGCCCAGCGCGTCGGTCAGCAGGCCGCGCACGATGCGCAGCGCCGGGTGGACGGCCGGCGCGACCGGCAGTTCGTCGTCGTCATGCCGCGGCGCGGCCGACTGGTTTGCGGCAGTGGACATCAGGTGCCTCCTTCGATGTTCACCCGCGGATCCACCAGCGAGTACAGGATGTCGACCACCAGGTTGATCATCGTGAACAACAACACGGTGATCATCAGGTAGGCCAGGATCACCGGCCGGTCCAGGATGGCGATCGCGTCGATGATCAGCTTGCCCATGCCCGGCCAGGCGAAGATGGTCTCCGTGACGACGGCGAAGGCGATCAGCGAGCCGAACTCCAGGCCGAGCACGGTGATCAAGGGAATCAGGATGTTCTTGAGCACGTGCACCGTCACGATGCGGGTTTCCGAAATGCCCTTGGCGCGCGCGAATCGCACGTATTCGGCATGTAGCGCCTCGGTCACGCCGGCCCGGGTCAGCCGGATCACGAGCGATATCTTGAACAGCGCCAGGTTGAGCGCCGGCAGTGCCAGGTGGGCCAAGCCATCGAGTGTCAGCAGGCTGGTCTGCAGCCCGAGCACCGACACGGTTTCGCCCCGGCCCGACGCCGGCAGCCATCCGAGCTGGATGCTGAACACCATGATCATGATCAAGCCGACCCAGAAGGTCGGCAGGCTGAAGCCGAGGATGGACAAGGCCATGATGCCGCGCGAACTGGCGGCCTTGGGGTGCAAACCGGCCACAATGCCCAGCGGGATGCCGAGCAGCACCGCCAGCAGCAAGGCGAAGATGGCCAGTTCCAGCGTGGCCGGGATGCGTTCGGCGATCAGGTCGAAGGCCGGCCGGTTGTACAGGAAGGAGTTGCCCAGGTCGCCGACCAGCGCGTTCTTCAGGAAGGTCCCATATTGCATCCATACCGGCTGGTCCAGCCCCATGCGGGAGATGATCTCGAGCCGTTCCTGCGGCGTGGCCGTCGCCGAGATCATCACGTCGACTGGGTTGCCGATCAGGTACACACCCGAGAACACCAGCGCCGACATCACCAGCAGGGTGAGCAGCGCCTGGCCGACACGACGCATGATGTAGGCGGTCACGAGAGGCTCCTTCGCGGCGACGGCTGTCCGGTGACGGTCACGTGGCCGGGTCCAGGCGCTGCAGCCGCTTTGCGAACAACGCGAAGATGCCGTCGGCGTCGATGCGGGTGACGATCTGCGCGTCGGCCGGTTCGCCGCTCTGGTTGTACCAGTCCGCAACGGTCTGGCCCTGGCACAGGGAGTTGCCGTGCTCGACGAACACGTGGGCCGGGCTGGTTTCGAACAATGCGGGCGCGACCAGGAACGCGATCACCAGCGGGTCGTGCAGCGGCCCGCCACGGGCGCCGTAGCGCTGGACGTCGTTGCGGTCCCAGTGCGCCAGCATCTGGCCGACCGCCTGGCCCACGCGGCCAGGCCCGCTCATGGCCGCGACGCGTTGCGGCGTCGTCATCGCCTGGTGGGTGGCGTCGAGCGGAATCAGCACCGTCTGCAGACCGGCGGAATACACGACCTGGGCCGCGTGCGGATCGGCCAGGATGTTGAACTCGGCGGTCAGGGCCCGGTTGCCGGGTATGCGGAAGGCGCCTCCCATCGACACGACGCGGTCGACATGGGCCGCCAGCTCGGGATGCAGGCGCAGCAGCAGCGCCAGGTTGGTCATCGGCCCCAGGGTGCAGATGGTGAGCCGGGTTCCCTGCTCGCCGGCGCGGCGAAGTTCCTGCGCCATGCGGTCCACTGCGTGTTGCGTGGATGCATTGGTCTCGGGCTCGGGAAGCTGCAGGCCGGCGAGGCCGTTCGGACCGTGGAACTTGCCGGCCAGCGGCTTGTTCAGCAAGGCGCGGTCGCAGCCGCGATACACGCCGATGTCGCTGCGCCCCGCCAGTTCCAGGATCCTGAGCGCATTCGACGTGCCGGTGGCCACCGGCACGTTTCCGTTGACCGTGGTGACCGCGCGGACCTCGAGTTCGGGCGAACCGAGCGCCAGCAGGATGCCGATGCTGTCGTCGACACCGGGGTCGCAGTCGATGATGATGGGCAACGGCTGCGTGGTCATGGTCGTCCCCGGTGAGCGGCACTGCTGCGGTCGGCCTGCGTGCCGTTGCGCTGTCCGTGCATCATTTCGCGGGCCGTACGTCCTGGGCCAGGGTGTAGCCGTCGGTGCGGCCGTCGATCCGCAAACCGCTGCGCACGGCCCAGGTGTTGGCCAGGTAGAACACCGGGATCACGCCCAGGTCCGTCATCGCGATGCGCGAGGCCTTCTGCAGCAGGTTCTGGCGTGCGTCGGCGTCGACCGTCGCGCGCGCCGACTGCAGGGCTTCGTCGAAGGCCTTGGACGAATACCGTCCGCGATTGCCCTGGCCGGACGTCGGGCTGTGCGTCTCGAGCAGGGGCCCGAGCACGCCGGACGCCTCGCCGGTCTCGACGGCTGCGCCGCCCATGATGAAGCTGAACTCGAGCTTGGAGGCACGTGAGAAGTAGACGCTGGCTGGCAGGGTCACGATCGAGGTCTTGATGCCGATGCGCGTCAGCATCTGGCCGATCGCCTGCGCCACCAGGCTGTCGTTCGGATATCGGTCGTTCGACGCGTGGAAGGTCAGCGTGAAGCCGTTCGGGTAACCGGCCTCGGCCAGCAGCGCCTTGGCCTTCTCCGGGTTGTAGGGTTCGACCGGCAGGTCTGGCACGAAGCCGAAGTACCCCTTGGGCACCAGTTGCCCGGCTGGCACGCCCAGGCCCTCCATGACTCGTTGCACGATGGCTTCGCGGGCGATCGCCATCGAGATGGCCTTGCGGACCTTGGCGTTGCGCAGCGGGTTCTTGCCATCGGGCCCGGCGGCGAACGGGGACACCTCGCGATCCTGGTCCATGTGCAGGTACATCACCCGGTTGCTCTCCAGCGAGACCACGTTGATTGCCGGATTCTTCTTCAGCGTCTGCACGCTGGAACTGGGCACCGCCTCGATCACGTCCACGTCACCGGCGAGCAGCGCGGCGACGCGCGCATTGGCGTCGGTGAAGACGCGCATGGTGACATCGCTCCATGGCGGCGCGTTGCCCCAGTACTTGTCGAAGCGCGCGAGCTTGATCTCGTTGCCTGGCGTCCAGGCGCTGAAGCGGTAGGGGCCGGTGCCGATCACGCCGGTGCCCGCGTTCAGCGTCGCGGTCGGGGTCTGACCGTGCTCGGAGGGCAGGATCGCGATGCGGGACATGTCGTTGGGCAGCAACGGCATCGGCGCTTCGGTCTTGATGCGCACGGTCATCGGGCCCGCAGCGGTGACCGATTCGATGCCCTTGACGTAGGCGACGAACGAACTGGGGCTGTTCGTCGCGGCAAGCTTGACCCGGGCCAGGCTGGCGATCACGTCCTGCGGATCGAGTGCCGAGCCGTCGTGGAACGTCACGCCTTCGCGCAACTGGAACTCCCAGGTCTTGTCGTCGACGGCTTTCCAGCTCTTCGCCAGGGCCGGTCGGATCTGCTGCCGGTCGTCTTGGTTGACCAGGCCGTCGAACACGTTGCGTGCCAGCGCGCTGTTGGAGCCGATAACGTAGAACTGGGGATCGACCGAGGTCGGTGATGCGGCCAGGCCGATCTTGAGGGTCTGCGCCATCGCGGCCGGCGCCAGGCACGCCAGGGCCAAGGCGCCACTGACCATTGACTTCATCTGCATGGTGTGTCTCCTGAGTTTCCAGGACCGTCCTGTGACGATCTGCCGGGCATAGTCGCATCGGATGGACATCAGCGCAAATGGTATTCACGCAATCGTCGATAACTGAATGTGATACCGTGTCGCGCATGAGCCGCCGCATCCAGTCGCGCCAGGTCGATGCCTTCCGCGCCATCATGGTGACCGGGTCGGTCAGCTCGGCCGCCTCCTACATGCATGTCACCCAGCCGGCCGTCAGCCGGTTGCTGCGCGATCTCGAATACGAGCTGGGGTTCCCGCTGTTCGACCGCGCCGGGGGGCGCCTGGTGCCGCGCAAGGCGGCGAACATGTTGTTTCGGGAAGTCGAGCGTGTCTATGTCGGACTCGACCACATCCTGCGCGTGGCGCAGGACATCCGGGCGTTGAGCGAAGGCGTGCTGCGCATCGGCACGGTCAGCTCGCTCAACGGCGTGTGCGTGAACGAGGTGTTGCCCCGTCTGACCGAGCAGTTCCCCGCCTTGACCGTGGTGTTCGACACCGAGAGCACGGAACGGGTGATCGACCTGGTCACGCTGCGCCAATACGACATCGGCCTGATCTGCGGCGAGCATGCGCACGAGGGCGTGGTCGACTGGCAGATCATCGCCGCCAGCGCCGTGCTGGCGCTGCCGCTGCAACACCGGCTCGCCGGTCGCGGCACGATCGCCTTGTCTGAGCTCCAGGACGAGCGCATCATCCTGCCCGGGCGCACGTCGCCGATGCGCCTGGCGCTGGAGCGGGAGATCACGGGGCTGGGTATCCGGCTGCGCAGCCCGGTCGAGGCGTCGCTGGCCAATTGTTGCCATCTTGCCGCGCGCGGCATCGGTATCGCGATCGTCGACCCGCTGGTGGCGAGTGACGTGCAGGGGCAGATCTGCGTGCGGCCGCTCGAACCCCGGATCGAGAGCTCGTACCGTGTCATCGGCGCCAAGGCTGCGCCGGCTTATTCGACACTGGAGGTGTTCCTGTCCCTGCTGACGGCGGCGATCGCGGCCCGCATCCAGCCCGACACGGGCCCGGTCAACGCGCCTGCGCCAGCGTCAGGCCGACGCCGCCAACCGTGACCAGCATGCCCAGCACGACCGACAGGCCGATGCCTTCGCGGTTGCGCAGCGGCCACAGGCTGGCCGGCAACATCCAGCAGCGGCGTGCGCATGGTGATCAGCGCGGCGACCGAGGCGGGGATGTAGGCCAGCGACGGGATCATCAGCGCCTGGCCGATCACCTGATGCGGCCGACACCGGTGTAGGCCGCGGCGGCGCCGCGATGCGACGGCGCAGGGGCGCGAGCTGGCGCCGGTTGACCAGCACCAGCGCCAGCGTGCCGGCAGCTGCACCCAGCGCCACGCCGGCGACCGGTTCGCTCCGGGAGCCGATCGACGCCGCGCGCAGGATGTGGCTGACCGCGTAGGCGCCGGCGCTGCCCAGACCGACCAGCACGAAGGCGCGCAGGTCGAGCGGCGGCCGGTCCGCCAGCACCTGCGCACGGCTGTGGCGCGACCCGAGCGTGGTCGTGGCCAGACCGTCCACGGATGGACGCGGAATGGGCCACGCTTTCACGCGCAATTCACCTCGGGATATGACAGCGTGACCACCACCGCTCAGCCCGCCCCCGCCCTCCCACGCTTCCTGTCGCGCTCACGTGTCGCCGGCTTGGCCGTGGCGGCCTTGCGCGGCCCGGCCCCGTCGAGCCACATCAAGGACTCGGCCTGCGCGACGAAGCGGCTCAGATACGCCGGCGACAGGTCCTGCAGGCTGCGCAGTGCGCGCAGCACCAGCAGATGCGAGTTCAGCGGCCCCGGGTTGTCCGGTGCCTGCTGCAGCGATCGGGCCAGTTGTTCGTCGACGCGCAGCCGCTCCCAGGTGTCGCGGAAACGCTGCACGGTCTTGAGCTCGGTCAACGGGGCGGCGTCGGCGGACGCATCGGCCGTATCGGGCTGGCGCGCCTCCTGCGTGCCGGCTGCCGGCGCGTGCGACGCGCCTTGGCCGTCGAGTTGGCGCAGCAATTGCGCCAGCGGCCCGTCGCGGCGTTGCTGCTCGGCATCGAGCCGGGCCGCGAGTCGGCGCAGGGCTCGCAGGTCGGATTCGGCATGCAGGCGCCGCACGGCCGGTGCGGCCTGCGGATGGCGTTGCAGCACGACGGGCACGCATTGCGCCAGCTCCGCGCGATCGGCTTCCCACCGGGCACGGTACGCGGCCACCGCGTCGGCCAGCTGGCGCTCCAGTTGCCGCTGCAAGGCGGCGCCGTGCCGCGCGGCGCTGCGCCGCTCGAGCGCCTCGAGATAACGGAATCGCGCCGGATCCATGCGCTGCGCCCCCGACGCGCGCAGTGCCTCCAGCGCCGGATCGGGCGACGGCAGCGCCGGCGCCACACACGCGGGCGCAGGCTCCGTGCGCGGGCCGGTGTCAGCGTCTGGGTGGTCCGGTTGTCGCATGGGGTGTGGTCCGGGGCACCGGCGCGATCTCGACACGCCGGTTCAGCGCGCGGCCGGCGGCATCGTCGTTCGAGGCCACCGGCTGCTCGCGGCCAAAGGCGGCGGCAAACACCGATGCGGACGGAACCCCCGCATCGATCAGCGCACGGGTCACCGTCAACGCGCGCTGGGCCGACAACTCCAGGTTGTCGGCGAACTGCCGGCTGCCGTCGCGCACCACCCGGTTGTCGGTGAAGCCGCTGACCATCAGCAGTTCGTCGCGCGCCTGCAGGTAGGTGGCCAGCGGCTGGGCCAGGCTCTCGAGCAGTTGCCGGCCGTCGGGCTGGAGCTGGTCGGAGCTCAGCGCGAACAACACGCTGCCGCTGATGCCGATGCGGCCGTTGTTCAGCGTCACCCGGCCCGCGGCCAGCGGCACCGCCAGCGCCTGCTCGAGCGACATGCGTCGCTGCTCCTCGATCTTGCGCTTGTTCACCTCGGCCTCGAGCGAGGTCGCCAGTTCCAGCTGCACGCCGACCACGGCCACCAGCAGCAGCACGAAGGCGCCGAGCAGGCCCGACATCAGGTCGCCGAACACCGGCCAGACCGGCGCGGAGGGCTCCAGGGCGGCGTCCACGTCTTCCATGTCAGGCCTCGCTGGCGACCTGCGGCACCTGGCGGATCGCCAGTTGCTGCAGGTCTTCGACGATCTGCTTCTGCGACGAGATGCTCAGGTCGACGATCTCGCGTGCCTGGGCCACGTAATAGGCCAGTTGTTCGTCGCTGCGCGCACTGGACTTGTCCAGCGCCGCCTCGATGCGCTGCAGGTGTACGGTCAAGGCTTCGCTCGACGCACCGAACTGCTGCACCGCCGCCGAGAACGCCTCGCCCATGCTGGCGATGTCGATGCTGCCGGCCGCCGCCTGCGTACTGGCGTCCTGCATCGTCTGCGAGGCCTGCTCCAGCGTCTGGCCGAAGCGCGCACCGGTCTGCTCGAGCATCGTGGCGGCCGAGGCCACCAGCGTGTCGATCGCGCTGCGCTGCTCGGTGGCGGCCTGGTTCACGGCCTGCAGCAGCGTCGACAAGGTCTCCATGATGCGGCTGCGTTCCGCCAGCATGTCGTTGTCGCGCGCCATCGAGTCGCTGAGTTTCTCGCGCAGCGCGTCCACCACCTGGGCCGCGGCGCGCGGCGCTTCGGACGCGGTCGCGATCAGCTGCGACATCTCGGCGATGGTCTCGCGCGCGTGTTCGGCCGCCTGGCCCTGCAGGCCGCGCGCGGTCTGCTCCAGCGTGTCGCAGATCTGCGCCTGGCGCGCCAGCGCCTCGGCCTGCGCCTGTTGCGCATCCTGGCGCAACGACGCCGCCATGGCCTCCAACGCGGACGTCCAGCCGGCCAGCCGCTGCTGGTCGCCGCTGGCCAGTTCGCTGCGCAAGGTCGCATGTGCCTGCTGCAGGGTCTGCAGCAGTTCCGCCGACTGCTGGCCGAAACCCTGCACCAACGCGGCCACTGCCGATTGCATCGCCGCGGACGCCTGCTCGCTGCCCTGCTGCTGGCGGGCCAGCGCGTCATGCCAGGCCTGGGCGGCCTCCCGGGTGCTGGTACCGAAGCGCTCGGCGGCGCTGGCCAGTTCGCGGCCGGCGCGTTCGGCCACGGCATCGAGCTGCCGGCCGGCGGCCTCGGTGACCTGCGCCTGGTGGCTGCCGCTTTGCTGCGCCAGCGTGTCGACCGCCTGTGTCCAGGCCTGTTGCGACTGCGCCTGTCGTTCGTCGACCGCGGCCAGCAAGGCCGTGGCGCGTTGTTCGAAGCTGTCGTTGAAACCCGCCAGCGCCTGCTGCAGGCTGCGGGCCAGCGCCTCGCTGCGGCCGTCGTGTTGCTGCAGCGTCTCGCCCCAGGCGCCGGCCGCGGCTCCGACCGTGGTGTCGAAGCGGCTGGCCATGGCCTCGAGCTGCTGCTGCACCAGCTCCGAGATCTTCTGCTGGTAGCTGGCGCTCTCGCGGCTGATGCCGGCCATCGTCGCCTCGACCAGGGGTTGCATCGTGCTGCCGGCCACGCGGGCACTTTCCTGCAGGCTGTGGCTCAGCGAGCGGTCGACCGAGGCGGCCAGGTCGGCATACGCCGTCTGCGCGTGCTGGTAGAACCGTTCCTGGCCCGACAGCAGCCTGTCGCCGAGCTGCTGCTCGTGTTGCTGCATCTGCGCCATCATGGCCTGCATGCGATCGACCAGTTCGGGCATGGCGCGGGCCTGCAGCTGCAGGTTTTCCAGCGTCTGTTCGCGCTGGTGCGCACGCGAGAACACCCGCAGCCGGGTGGCGATGCGCGCGTCGAGCAGCTGCGCCACCTGCAGGCGGTCGCGCCGGACCAGGACCGACACCAGGCCCAGCATCGCCGACGCCGCCACACCGGCGATGGAAGTGCCGAACGCCAGGCCCAGGCCCTTGATCGGAGCCGCCAGCGCGGCGCGGATGGTCGCCAGGTCGGTCGTGCTCTCCAGCGCCATCACGGCGCCATTGAGCGTGACCACCATGCCCAGGAAGGTGCCCAGCATGCCCAGCAGCACCAGCAGTCCCACCAGGTACGGCGTGAGCGCCGGCCCGGGCAAGGCGGCGCGTTCACCTTCGACGCGCAGGCGCACCGCCCCTTGCAGCGACTGCGGCAAGCTGGCGATCCATTCACCCAGCGACGGCAGTTGTTCGGGCAGATCGGCCAGAGCGGTGCGCAGGCCGGCGGTGGCGCCGCGAAAGCGGCGCAGTTCCATCGCGCCGGCCAGGTAGAAGGCGGCGATCAACACGGTGATCGTCAACGCCAGCAGGTTCGAACCCAGGTAGCCGTAGCCGATCCAGCCGACCACACCCAGGCCGACGGCGAACGCGATCGTGGCGAGATGCCGGGATGCCACCGGGGTCACTGGACGCCCCTCCGCGCTGCGCGCCGCGGGATTCGCGCTAGGGAACGGCCCGGCGCGCTCATTGGACGACCCCTCCCAACATCGGGCTCTGCAGAATCTGCTCAAAACGGCGGGGGGTTGACACAGGGTGTCTCATGCCGGCCGGGCCTCGGCCTCGGGGCCGAGTGCATCGATCAGGCCTTGCACGGGCTGCAGGCGCAGCTCGAGTTCGGCCAGCAGCACACGCTGCAGGGTCGGGCCGACGGCATCGGCCGGGTGCGGTTGCGGGGCGGTAGGGTTCAAATCGGCCTCCTGGTCGGATAGGGTTGCGGCAGCGGCCTTGTGCCGGGCCTGGAAGGTCTTCTCCAGCATCAGCGGTACCTGCTCGAGCTGGCGGCGCAGTTGCGGGCTCAGTGCCCGGTCGAACACGGCATCGAGCGCGGCGAGGCGGGCCAGGGCCGGCGACAGGCCTGCCAGCGCCTTGCGCACCGCGGCGCGCAGGCTGCCGATGCGGTCCTCCATCGTGTGCTGGTGCGCCCGGTACTGGCGCCGGTAGGCCGAATAATCGATCTTCGCCACACCGGCAGCCGCGGCTCCGGTGGCAACCGGGGGTGGCGGCTCGGCAGCTTCACGCAACAACGCATCACCGGCAATCGCGTCGGCCAGGTCCTTGCGCACCCGCGCACACTGCGCGCGCAGTGTGCGCGGCGCCGAGGCCGATGATGGCGCCGCGGCCGGGTGCGCCGCGCCCGGGCCGTCGGCCAGCACCTGCGACAAAGCGATCGCGTCGGTCCAGGCCACCCAATGGCTCAGCCGTTCGGCGAACGTCTGTGTCGGCTCACCGGCCGGGACGATATCCAGGCTGGCGAGTTGTCGGACCAGGGGTGAGCTGCTGAAATGCGGGGGCTGCGGGGAAAACTGGCGTTGCGCCATTGCGAAGCTTCAGGGAAACCGGGCATTTTACGGCAGCCCCGCCGCGTGGCCGCCGCCGCGGCGGCGTCACGATGCGGGCTGCGCCTCGCCGCGCTCGGCCACCTTGGCCGGCGCGAACAACAACACCGTCCAGCCGGCGTCGAGCTTGAATTTCTGCTCCTTCGAATACAGGCGGAACGCGCCGGTCGGCGACACGCCGCCCAGCAGGGTCCAGTCCGTGCCCTGCTCGCCCAGTCGCGCGACCAGCTCGGCCCAGCCATGGGTCTTGGTCAGCTTGGTGGTCTGTACCGTCCAGCCTTGTTCCATGCGCCGGCCCAGCACATCCGCCGTCGCACCCGGATCGAATGCGAAAAACCCGCGCTGCTGCAGCTGCAGGCCCTTGAGCTCCTTGCCGGTCGGCACTTCCGTGGCCAGCTGGAAGGTGCGGTGATGCCCGAAGTGCCGGCCCTGGGCCTTGCACACCAGCGCGTTGTAGAACTCGTTCTCGGTGGCGCTCAGCAGGTGGCTCAGGTGCTGCGCCTCCAGCGTGTGTTCGGCATGGTCGGACAGGATCTCGCCGTGGTAGACCGGTGTGCCGTCCATGCGCGCCTGCTTGAGATGGGCATAGGCGCCGTCGACGATCAACACGTCGATGCCGAGCCGACGCAGGGCCGCACCCAGGGCGCAGGACCAGCGCGTGGCACCCACGATCATCAGGCCGTTGTCGCCCGCCGCGGCCAGGCCCAGGCGCCGTGCCACGCTGCCGATGCTCAATCCATGGGCCAGCACGGTGGCGATGATGACCGCGAACGTGATCGGCAGCAGCAAGGCCGCATCGGGATACCCGGCGGCCACCAGCGCAGGCCCGAAGATGCCGGCGGTGGCCGCGGCGACGATGCCGCGCGGGGCGATCCAGCCCAGCAGCAACTGGTCCGCCCGGCGCATCGGCGCCCCGGCGGTCGCGATCGCGATCGTCAATGGCCGCACCACCAGCAGGATTGCCAGCACGTACAAGGCCACGCGCCAGTCCAGCGAGGCCAGGGCGTCGGCCTGCAACTGCGACGGAATGACGATGAACAGCACCGACAGCAACACGATGGTCAGGTGTTCCTTGAAACGCTGCAAGGACTCGAGTTCGATCAGCTTCATGTTGCCGATCACCAGCCCCATCACGGTGACGCTGAGCAGCCCGGCCTCGTGTTGTACCTGATTGCTGGCCCAGTACACGACCAGCACCAGCACCATCAGGATCGGCGACTTCAGATGCTCGGGCGCGGCGCCGCGGCGGTACAACCAGCCGATGCCCCAGCCACCCAGGCCGCCGAACACCGCGGCCGCCGCGATGGCGGCGCCCACGCCCGTGACGGTGCTCTGCCAGCCGCCGCCGATGGTCAGGTACTGGAAGGTCAGCACTGCGATCAGCACGCCGATCGGGTCGTTGACGATGCCCTCCCACTTGAGCAGCGAGGCTGATTCCTTGTTCAGCCGGGCCTGGCGGATCAGCGGCAGGATCACGGTCGGCCCGGTCACGACCAGGATGGCGCCGAGCACGCTCGCGGTCGGCCAGTCCAGGCCCGCGATGTAATGCGCCGCCAGGCTGCCGAACAACCAGGCCAGCGGCGGCCCGACCAGCGTGAGCCGGCCGATGCCGTGGCCGACCCGCTTGAACTCGGCCAGCTTGAGGTCCATGCCGCCTTCGAACAGGATGATGGCCACGCCCAGGCCGATCAACTCGCCGAGTTCGTGCTGCGGCATCGTCAACGCGGTGACACCGGTGACCGGACCGAGCACCAGGCCCACCGCGATCAGCACGACGATGGCCGGCAGGCGCAACCGCGAGGCCAGCCACTGGCTGGCCAGGCCGGCCACGAGCACGATCAGAAGCAGTTGGGCAGCATGCAGGTTCACGTCGGTGCGGCCTGGGCCATTGCGCCCGGGCCGTCGCTGGAAATGGTGCAGCGCGGGCCAACGAAGCGGGCCCGGGCGTCCAGGCCCGATTGTGCAGTAGCGGCCAGCGCCCCGGCGCGTGCCGTCGGATCGCAGCTTGCCCTGGCAGGTCGCTGGCGCTGTCGCAGGCCCGCACCGTTGCCCGGTTGCCACACCGGCATCGCCCCGCGCCGCTTGCCGGCAACGGGAACTGCGGTATCTTCGAGCCGGCGGGATGCCGCCACGGGCGACATTCTTTTCCTCACCCTCCTCGCTGGCCATGGCAGAACCGCTGAAATCGCACTTCGGAGCCGACGTTCCCCGCACCATCGCCACCATGGTGGCGGCCGTGCATCCGGAGTTTCCGTCCCGGGCCTTCGTGCGGGATGCACTGCTGGGATACGAGGCCCTCGAGCTGATGCCCCGCGGACGCCACATCGCCCGGGCGCTGCACCGGCACCTGCCGCAGGACTATCCCCGGGCCGTGGCCATCCTGGTCGCGTCGGCGGAGCAACCGGTGGCCCGAACCGTCGGCTCGGGCATGGGCGGCTTCCTGTTCATGCCTCATATGTTCTTCATCGCCGAATACGGGCTGCCGCACTTCGAGCCGTCGATGCGGGCCCTGCATGCGCTCACGCAACGTTTCACCGCCGAGTTCGCGATCCGGCCGTTCCTGCAGCACGACATGGCACGCACGCTGGCGCGGCTGGAACAGTGGAGCACCGACCGCAGCGAACACGTGCGCCGCCTGGTGTCCGAAGGCACGCGCCCGCGCCTGCCCTGGGCCCCGCGGCTGCCGCAGTTCCAGCGCGATCCGCAACCGGTGCTGCGGCTGCTCGAACATCTCAAGGACGACCCGTCGCTGTATGTGCGCCGATCCGTGGCGAACAACCTCAACGACATCGGCAAGGACCATCCACAGCTGCTGGTCGAGACCGCGCGCCGCTGGCTCGTGGCGGCGTCACCCGAGCGCGAATGGATCGTGCGCCATGCCTTGCGCTGGGCGGTCAAGCAAGGCGATGCCCAGGCCCTGGACGTGCTCGGCTTCGGCTCCCGGGCGCAGGTCCGTGTCGACGAGATCTGCATCCGGCCCGACGCGATCCCGGTCGGCGGCTCCGTGCAGCTGGCCTTCGTGCTGTACAGCACCGCACGCCGGCGCCAGGACCTGCTGATCGATCTGGCCGTGCATTACGTCAAGGCCGGCGGCGGGACCAGCGCCAAGGTGTTCAAGCTCAAGTCGCTGCAACTGGCCAGCAGCGATGCCGTGCGGCTGCAGAAGAAGATCTCGCTGGCCAACCTGACGACGCGCCGCCACTACCCCGGCGTGCACCGGGTCGAGGCGCTCGTCAACGGCCAGCCGATGCCGATCGGCAGCTTCACGGTCACCGGCTGAGCGGCGCCGCGGCCAGGCGGGCTGCCGCCCGCATCAGATCTTGAATGCCTCCAGCGCCTCGGGGGCGAACAGTTCGCGCGGCTCGAGCAGGCGCTTGGACAGCCCCTGCTCGTGGTGGTAGCGCAAAAAGGTGCGCAGCACCGCCTCGTTTTTCTCGAAGCCGTAGGGCCAGTAGTCGTCACCCATCTCGCGGCGGGCCTGCTCGACATGCGCGGTCAGCCACGGCAGCATGGTCTTGAGCGCGGCGGTCTCGTACAGATCGGCGTAGGCGCGGCGCTGCGCCTCGTTGAAGGCCTTCATCAGCGACTGCGCGATCCAGCGGTTGGCCTCGTACACGTCGCGGCGCATGGCCACGGTGTGCATGATCGGGAACAGGCCGGTCTCCTTGAAATAGTCGCGCTCGACCTGCTCGTAGTCCTCGAACAGGCGCTTGACCTTGCCGCCGCCGTTCAGAAAACTCGACGGCATGCGGGCGGTGTACAAGGCGTCGATCTCGCCGTCGCGCAGCATCTGCGACAAGGTCTGGGTCGGCCCGATCGGCTGCACCTTGATGTTGGGCGGCAGATCCAGTGCCACCTTCTCGGAACGCCCCGGCTCTTCTTCGCCGCCGGTGAAATAGGTCACGCTGTCCACCGGCACGCCGTAGTGGTCCGACAGGATGCCGCGGATCCACACCGGCGCCGTCATCTGGTATTCCGGGTTGCCCACCCGCTTGCCGATCAGGTCCTTGGCCGTACGGATGCCGGAGTCGGCATTGACGTAGATGCACGAGTGGCGGAAGAAACGCGACGGAAACACCGGTATCGCGACAAACGGACGCTCGGGCTTGGACACCGACACCGAATACGAGGACAGCGACAACTCGGCGACATCGAACTCCTTGTGCCGCAACATGCGAAAGAAGGTTTCCTCCACCGGCATGTCGAGGTAGTTGAGGTCGATGCCGTCGGGCACGACGCTGCCATCCATCAGCGCGCGCGTGCGGTCATAGTTCCAGCAGCCGAAAGTGAGTTTGAGTCGGGACATGCGTCGTCATTCCTGTTGCTTGATGCCGGCGGCCTTGATCGCCTTGGCCAGTCGTTCGTTCTCGTCCAGAATGGCCTTTCCGTATTCGGCCGGCTTGCTGCCGACGGATTCCACGCCGGCATTGGCCAGCACCTGTATCGTGTCGGGCATCTTCGCCACCGCTTCCATTTCCGCAGCGATGCGGTCGATCGCGGCCTGCGGCGTCCCGTTGGCGGCCAGCACGCCGACGACGACGGCGAAGTCGAAGCCCGGAACCATCTCGGCGATGGCCGGCACGTCGGGCTCGTGCGCCGAACGCTTGGCGCCATTGGTCGCCAGCAGCTTGACCTTGCCACCCTTGACGAATCCCGACAAGGACGGCAGCGCCGAGAACGCAACATCCACCTGACCGCCGATCAGGGCCGGCACCGACTGGCTCGAACCCTTGAACGGCACGTGCGTGACGTCGATGCCCAGCGACGCCTTCATCGCCTCCATCGTCAGGTGGTGCGAGCTGCCGATGCCCGACGAGCCGTAGTTCAGAACGCCGGGCCTGGCCTTGGCCAACGCCACGAATTCCTGCAGCGTATGGACGCCGGTCTTCGGATGCACCGCCAGGTACAGGGGCGCACGCGCGGCCAGCGACACCGGCACGAAGTCGCGCTTGTATTCATAGCTCAGGTTCTTGTAGATGGCCGGATTGATCGAGAACATCGACCCGTCGGTGACCAGAAAGGTGTAGCCGTCGGCGGGCGACGACGCCAGCGCGCTGGCCGCCACGACACCGTTGGCGCCCGGCTTGTTGTCGACGACGACGGACTGGCCGAGCCGATCCTGCAGCCGCTGCGCGAAGATGCGCGCCACCGTGTCCGGCAGGCCCCCGGCCGAATACGGCACGACGAACTTGATGGCGCGGTTGGGATACGCGGACTGCGCCTGCGCGAACATCGGCAAGGCCAGACAGGCGGCGAACACGGTGGTCGCGAGAACGGTACGACGGCGAGCAGACATCTTTGTTTCCTGGTAGTTGGAAGAATGCGACGGGGCAAACGCAGGGCCGGCCCGTCGAACCGGCAACGCGAGATCAGGAGTCGGTGGCGGACGTCGAATACGAGGGTTCGAGCGCGGGTTCGGCGCCGTCCCAGACCGGCTTCGCGTCGAACGAACGCCAGTCGGTCGTCTTGGGCACGATGGCCTGGAAGGAGCACACCGACGGCGGGATGGCCGCGTCGCCGGTGCCGATCGCCGGCGCACCCGCCTGGAACGCGCGCACCGCCTCGAGCATCTGCTTGCGGAACTCGACGATGGCCAGGTCGCTGGCGCCCAGGCGGTCATGGGTACGGTCGGCAATGGCGCCCATCGTGACCCACATCGCGATGTCCTGGTTCGGGAAACCGGTGATGCCGGTGAAGTTGCCCGCCTTCATCGCCGCACGGTCCTGCCAGAACATGTTGTCGCGGTTGCGCAGCGGGCGATAGGTCTCGTCGAGGTCGACACCGAGCTGCTGGCCCAGGAACTTGCGCCAGGTATCGGTGTCGGGGGTCTGGTCCGGGTGGCCCCAGGCCATGAAGTAGAACGCCGTGTTCGTGTCGTCCATCGGCACGTTGATGTTCGCAACGTTGTACAGGTTGTTGGGCGGTATCAGCGCGGCCGCCGGCGCGACGAACACCGTCGAGCGCACATAGTCGGTCTTCGCCGCATCCTTGATCGGCCGGCGGATCGCCGCATACCGGAAACCGTAGGGCGTACGTTCGACCTGCATGCGCGGCGCCTTGTCGGTGGACGGACGCAACCACATCGAGTCGGTGGCCTTGGCGCTGTCCACGCGCGCCGGAACCATGTCGGACGAATGCAGGCTGGAGCTGTGCGCCGAGTCGATGGCCCCTTCGAGGATCTGCGCCCAGTTGCAGGGAACGATGGCCTTGGCGATCGTCACCCGCACCTCGGCATGCGGTGCCCAGGCCGGCGGCCGGAATTCCGGCTGGGTGTCGGCCGGCCCCATGTAGGCCCAGACGAAACCGCCCCATTCGTGGGTCGGGTAGGCCTTGTGCTTGACCTTTTGCGCCATGCCGCTGGCGGCCGGTTCGGACACCATCTCCAGCACGTTGCCGTGCACGTCCATCTTCCAGCCGTGGTACAGGCAGCGCAGGCCGCAGTTCTCGTTGCGCCCGAACACCAGCGATGCGCGCCGGTGCGGGCAATATTCGTCCATCACGCCGACCCGGCCCTCGGTGTCGCGGAACACGACCAGGTCCTCGCCGAACAACCGGGCCCGCACCGGCTTGCCGTCGGGCTCCGGCACTTCCTCGACCAGGCACACCGGCGTCCAGTGCCGGCGCATCAGCTGCCCCATGGGCGCCTGGCCCTCGACCCGGCACAACAGGTCGTTCTCTTCACTCGTCATCATGCTGTGTCCCCTCGCATCTGATCCGGATCAACGAACTTGCACATTTTTGCTTAGATGGCTAAGATTATTTCCGACACACCGGCTTGTCAAGCCTTTTTTGATGCCGGTCAACCCAGGGGACACCGCTTGAACCTCACCGCCACGCCGCCGCCCGGATCGCCCGAGCCGCCCTTCATGGACCTGAACGTCGTCGGCAAGACGCAGGTCGCCACCGACATCTGGTGCTTCGAGCTGCGCCATCCGCAAGGCCGGGAGCTGCCACCGTTCACCGCGGGCTCGCACCTGACGGTGCAAACGCCGGCCGGTGCGCGGCGCAACTACTCGTTGTGTTCGGACCCGGCCGAGACCGACCACTACCAGTTCGCGGTCAAGCGCGATGCCCATGGCCGTGGCGGCTCGATCAGCATGGCCGATGACGTGAACGTCGGCGACCTGCTCGCCGTCAGCGTGCCGCGCAACAATTTCGCGCTGCACCCGCGCGCCGATGAATTCCTGTTCATCGCCGGCGGTATCGGCATCACGCCCATCCTGTCGATGATGCGCGAGCTGCGCCGCAGTGGCCGCGCCCGCTTCCGGCTCATCTACTGCACCCGCGACGAAGCCTGCACCGCGTTCCGCGAGTTGCTGCAGACCGAATTCGATGGCCTGGTGCAGCTGCACCACGACCACGGCGACCTCGACCAGGCGATCGACCTGTGGCCGGAGTTCGAGACCCCCGGCCGGGCCCAGGTCTATTGCTGCGGCCCGCGCGGACTGATGGAGTCGGTGGCTGACATGTCGGGCCACTGGCCCACCGAAGCCATCCATTTCGAGAGCTTCGGCGTCGACGCCAACACGTTCGCGGCCAATGTGCCGTTCACAGTGCGGCTCGCGCGCAGCGGCACCACGGTGCCGGTGTCGGCCGACCAGAGCATCCTGGAGGCGCTGCGCGCCGGCGGCCACACGGTGCCGAGCTCCTGCGAAAGCGGCACCTGCGGCTCGTGCCGCACCGGGCTGATCTCCGGCGAGGTCGAGCACCGCGACATGGTGCTGCTCGACGACGAGAAGTCCTCGCATATCATGGTCTGCGTGTCGCGCGGCTGCGGCGGCGAACTGGTGCTGGACCTGTGATGCCGCACGCGCCCCTGCGCATCGGCGTGGCCGGCCTGGGCCGGGCCTTCACGCTGATGCTGCCCACGTTCACGCAGGACCCGCGTATCCGGCTGGTCGCCGCCGCGGATCCGCTGGCGCCGGCGCGCGCCCGGTTCGAACACGACTTCGGCGCGCCGACCCACGCCACCATCGAGGCCCTGTGCGCCGATCCGTCCGTGCAGGTGGTCTATGTCGCAACGCCCCACCAGTTCCACGCCGAACACGTGGCACTCGCTGCGGCCCACGGCAAGCACGTGCTGGTGGAAAAACCGATGGCGATCTCGCTGGCGCAGTGCGATGCGATGATCGCGGCCACCGAGGCCGCCGGCGTGGCGATGATCGTCGGGCACAGCCACAGCTTCAATGCGCCCGTGCTGCGCACCCGTGCGCTGATCGACAGCGGTGCCTTCGGCGCCGTGCGCATGCTGACGGCGCTGAACTTCACCGACTTCCTGTACCGGCCCAGGCGGCCCGAAGAGTTGGACACCGCGGCCGGCGGCGGGGTCATCCACAGCCAGGCCACGCACCAGGTCGACATCCTGCGCCTGCTCGGCGGCGGCCGGGTGCGCAGCGTGTTTGCCCACACCGGTGCCTGGGACCCGACCCGCCCCACCGAAGGCGCCTACCAGGCCCTGCTGGACTTCGAGGACGGCGTCATCGCCAGTGCAAGCTACAGCGGGTACGGCCACTTCGACAGCGACAGCTGGATGGACCAGACCGGCGAGCTCGGACAGGCCAGGAGCGAGCAGGACTACGCGGCGGCGCGCAAGCGGCTCGCCGCGCTCGCGGGCGACGGACAGGAAAGCCTGCTCAAGGCCCGGCGCAACTACGGTGGGGATCTCTACCGGCCGCCGGAGCCCGGCCAGCGGCTCCGGCACCAGCATTTCGGGCCGATCATCGTGAGCTGCGAGAAGGCGGACCTGCGCCCCACGCCGACCGGCGTCGAGATCAGCGCCGACACGCAGCGCCGCTTCGAGGCCTTGCCCGATCCCGCGGTGCCGCGCAGCGAGGTCATCGACGAACTCGTCGACGTGCTGGTACACGACCGGCCGGCACTGCACAGCGGCGCCTGGGCCCGCGCCACGACCGAGGTCTGTCTGGCATTATTGGCCTCTGCCGCCAGCCGCGCCCCCCAGACCCTGCGATTGCAGACCGGCCTGCCCGGGCGCTGACCGCACCCCCAGCCGAGCCCCGCCGATGCCACACCACCAGACCCAGGACATTCTTCGCCACTGGCGCGAGGCCGTACCCAACGACCGCCTGGCCCACCTGATCCGCGACACCGAGCGTGCCTTCCGGCGCGCCCTGCAGATCCGGCTGGCGCCCCATGGCGTGCCGTTCGGCCACTGGTCCTTTCTGCGCATCCTGTGGGAGTCCGACGGGCTGACGCAACGGGAGCTGAGCGAACGCGCCGGCGTGATGGAGCCGACCACCTTCGCCGCGATGAAGGCGATGGAAAGCCTGGGCTACGTCAGCCGGCGCCAGTTGCCGACCAACCGCAAGAACGTCTACGTATTCCTGACCGATGCCGGCCGCGACCTGAAGGAGCACCTCGTTCCGCTGGCCGAAGACACCAACCTGATCAGCACCGCCGGCGTGTCGGCGCGCGACCTGGCCACCACGCGCAAGGTCTTGCTGGCCATGATCGCCAACCTGGCGCAGGACGAGATCGGCCAGTTGCCGGAACCGGAGCCCCGGCCCCGCAAGCCGCGGCGCGGCAGGACCGGCCCGGCGGAGTCGAACAAGCGAAGCAGTGCCGGGCCCGTGGCCTGACATCCGCGCCGCCGTCACTCGCGCCGCCGTCACCCGCGCCGCCGTCACTCGAGCAGGCGGCGCTCTTGCATCCAGTCGATGCACATCCGGGCCGCCTGGTCGAGCAGTTCGGGCTGGCCGGAAAAATAGTGAGTCGCGCCCCGGATGCATTCCATGGTCTTGTCGGCGCTGGCACAGGCCTCGAAGATGCGCCGGGTATGGGGCTGCGGCACCGCGTCGTCGGCGCTGTGCTCGATGGCCAGCATCGGCACCGTGATCTGCGCCGCACATTTCTCGCCATGGGCGTGGGTGTCGTCCGGCGACCATTGCGACAACCACGAGCGCAGCGTGGAGAACCGCGCGGAGCCGACCGGCCCGGTGTTGACCGTCTCCGGATTGCCCATGAAGCAGGTGCCGATCGGCCGGTCGTTGGGATCGATGCTGGCGTCCAGGAAACGCGGCTCGGCCATGGTGCGGTGGGTCACGAAGCCACGCTCCATCTCCAGCCCGCCCTGCTTGCGCAGGCGTTCGAGCACCTCGCGCACCCATGCCGTGCGCCGGCGGATGCGTGCCAGCTGGGCGGCGCGGAAGCGCTGCAGGAACGCGGCCGAATACGGCGGCTTGTTGTCCGGGTGGTACAGGTCCAGCTCCGGGTCGCGCCGGTCCGGATCGTTCTCGTCGAGCACGCTGGGATCGATCCAGTCCGACAGCACCACGGCACGGGACACATGGGCGGCCTGGAAGATGAAGGCGTCGGCCGGCTGCAGCCCGGCTTGCACGATGTGGCAGGGGTCGCCCGCCGGCGTGTGGGTGACGGACGGTTTCTCGGCCTGCGCCTGGTAGAACAACGAGAGCGAACCGCCGCCCGACCAGCCGGCAATGACGATGGTCTTGTAGCGCCAGACCTCGCGCGCATGGCGCACATAGGCGCCCAAGTCCACGACCACGTTCTCCATGATCAGCGCCGTGTCGTTGCGCGCATACCGGCTGCCGGCGCACAACACATGCACGCCGCGTTCGGCCATCGCGCGCGGCATCGGCAGCAACTGCAGTGTGGAGGCCGGGTGCATGTAGATCAGCAAGGTGTCCGACGGCCGGCCCTTGGGCAGGTACCGGATCCCTTCCAGGTTGATGACGCCCTGGTTGCCGGCAAAACCGTAGACCTCCTTGAACTGGCTGGTCTCGGCGTATTTCACGTGTACCCATTCGGGTTGCACCTCGTATCGGATCGATGTGTCTGCCATCAGCGGGGCTCCTGTCGGTGGTGGTCGTTGCAATGCGTCAGTGGGTCGCCAGGCGACGGTTCTTCTCGGCGGTCCAGGCGGCGCAGGCCGCATGGGCCTCGTCCTTGAAGGCCTGCAACTCCTGCGCGTCGGACATGGTCAGGGTCAGTTCGAGCCGGATGCCGTTCGGGTCGAAGAAATAGATCGAATGCACGAAACCATCGTGCGACACCGGCCCGATCACGTCGACACCGGCATCGACCAGCCGTTGCCGGGCCTGGTCGACCTCGGCCTGGGAGCCCACGCGCAGGGCCAGGTGGTTGACCCAGCGCGGGGTGTTCGGCGACGGCTCGGCCGCGGTGTTGTCGCCCAGGTCGAAGAACGCGACGCAACTGCCGTCGGTCATCTCGAAGAACAGGTGGATGAACGGGCAGGCCTCGCCGGTGCTTTCGACCGCGTCGGCGCGCACCACGTGCACCAGTGGCAGACCGAGCAGGTCTTCATAGAAATGCCGGGTCTCCTCGGCATCGCGGCAACGGTAGGCCACATGGTGCAGGCCATGGACAGCTACGGGATCGGGCATGGTGTTCTCCTTCATGGCAAGGCCTGCCGCATGCGGCAGGCCGGTTCAGGCGGGCAGGTGGCGGGTGATCTGTTCGAGCCAGCGTTCGTCATCGGACAGGGTGCGCAATTCGGCGAGGGCCTCTTCGCGGGACTGGGTCCAGCGCGCCACGACGCCGATGGACGCGCCGTCGCCCTCCTGATACGACAGTTCGAGCCGGATGCCGTTGGGGTCGTAGAAATAGACCGACCAGGTCCGGGCGCCCACGGGTATCGGCCCGATCAACGCCACGCCGGCGTCGCGCAGGCGGGCGCACAGCGATTCGAAACGCGCTTCGGTGACGGCGAACGAACAATGCTGCATGCCGGCGATCGCGTCGCGGTCGGCCTTGTCCTTGGCGCCCTTGGGAATCTCGAAGAACGCCAGCAGGCAGTCGCCACCCGCGTCGAAGAAATAATGCCGCAGGTTCTCGAACGGCGGGTTGCCCCGGTTGCCCGCCCCGGTCCCCAGCCCGGGCGGCACCTTGAGCGCATGCACCAGCGGCATGCCCAGCACCCCGGTATAGAACGCGATCGTCATCTGCATGTCGTCGGTGTTCAGCGCGAGATGGTGCACGCCCCGGGTCTGCACGGTGGCGCCGTGCGCGGCAGTGGTGGAGGTCATGGCGTGGGCTCCTTGGCAAGGTCGAAATACAGCTGCGACAGCCGCGGTCGCGCGGCCAGCTGGGCGCTGGTCTCGGTCAACGCCACCCGCCCCTTGATCAGCACATAGGCACGGCTGGTGAACGGCAATGCGATGTCGAGCTTCTGCTCGACCAGCACCATCGTCAAGCCGGAGCCGCGCAAGGCGTCGAGCGCATGGCGGATCTCCTCGACCACCAGCGGCGCCAGTCCCAGGAAGGGCTCGTCGAGCAACAACACCCGCGGCATCGACATCAGCGCGCGGCCGATGGCCACCATTTGCTGCTCGCCGCCCGACAGGGTTCCGGCCAGCTGGTTGCGGCGCTCGGCCAGACGCGGGAACAACTGGTAGACGAAGTCGAAACGTTCGCGTTCGGCGCGCGCCGAACGCCCGGACAGGCGGACCGTGCCCAGGCGCAGGTTGTCGCGCACCGACAGCGGAGCGAACATGCGCCGCCCCTCGGGCACCTGCACCACGCCATGGCCGACGATGTCGTGGCTGGGCATCGCGACCAGTTCCTGGCCATCGATCCGGATACTGCCGCTGCGCTGGGGCAAGGTACCCGACAGCGCCGACAGCAAGGTGGACTTGCCCGCACCGTTCGGCCCCAGCAAGGCCACCGTCTCGCCACGTTCGACCTGCAGGTCCACGCCCTGCACCACCGCACCATGGCCATAACCACCGACAAGATTGCGTATCTCAAGCATCGGTCATGGCTCCCAGGTCACCCAGGTAGGCCTCGACGACCGCGGGATCGGAACGGATCTCGGCCGGCGTGCCCTGCGCGATCTTGCGTCCGAAGTTCAGCACCACCATGCGGTCGGCCAGCCCCATCAGGAAACGCATGTCGTGCTCGATCAGCAACACCGCGATGCCCCGCCCCGCGATCTGCCGGATGATGTCCGACAGGCGTTCGCATTCGGACGGTGTCAGTCCGGCCGCCGGCTCGTCGAACAGGATCAGCCGCGGCTCGGAGGCCAGGGCGCGCGCGATCTCGAGCAGCCGGCCCTGGCCGAACGACAAGGTGTCGACATCGGCATCGCGCCATTCGTCGAGCCCGACGAACGCCACCAGTTCGTCGGCCCGGCGCACGGCCTCGCGTTCGGCGCGCACCACGCCGGCGCCGGCCAGCAGCACCCGCCACAACGAACCCTTCAGGCGCCGGTGCATGCCGACCATGACGTTCTCGCGCACCGTCATGCTGGCGAACGGCTTGTTGTGCTGGAAGGTGCGCATGATGCCGCGCCCGGCCATGGCATGGGCCGGCAGGCCGGTCAGGTCCTCGCCGTCGAACACCAGCGAACCGCGGCTGGGTTCGAGCGCGCCGGCGATCATGTTGAAGGTCGTGCTCTTGCCGGCGCCGTTGGGCCCGATCACACCCAGGATCTCGCCTTCGCGCACGTCCAGGTCCAGGTCGGCCACGGCCTGCAGGCCGCCGAACTGCTTGGACAGGCCCTGGACGACCAGCAACTGGCGGGCGGCCG
The DNA here is from genome assembly GCA_024236015.1 of Rhodoferax sp. Taxonomy (GTDB): domain Bacteria; phylum Pseudomonadota; class Gammaproteobacteria; order Burkholderiales; family Burkholderiaceae_C; genus CAISIP01. Next base: position 166,360 of record JACKLK010000009.1, on the reverse strand, counting down.
CCGAGCCGGCGGCCTCGTGTGGGGACGTGCTCATGACGATGCCCTCCGGCGCGCCATCCAGCCGTCCCAGATGCCGATCAGGCCCTTGGGCTGGAACAACACCACGGCCACCATGACCACGCCGAACACCAGCGCATGGTGATGGCCGATCAGCGGGGACAGGAAGAACGGCAGCAGGTACAGCACGATGGCGCCGACGATGGCGCCGGCCGGCCGGCCGCTGCCGCCCACGATCACCATGAACAGCAGCAAGAACGCGTTCTCCAGCCCGAAAATCGGCGGATTGACCGTGTTGTCGACGAACGCATAGACCATGCCGGCCACACCGGCCAGCGCGCTGGTCACCGCATACGCGACGATACGGGTGGTCGTGACATTGATGCCCATGGCCTGCGCCGCCTGCGGATCGTCGCGCACCGCCCGGCAGGCCCGGCCGAACCAGGAGCGGTCGAGCCGCCACAAGGTGGCCAGCGTGCCGAGCAGCAGGAACACGATCACCACCGTGTACCAGGGGCCGGTCACGCGCACGCCCGCGATGTCGGGCAGCCGGTAGTTGGCCAGTCCGCCCGGGCCGCCGGTGACGGAGCCGCCTTCGTTGAGCACGACGATGAACAGCTGCGCGAACGCCAGCGTCGCCAGCGCCAGGTAGAAGCCTTCGAGCCGGGTCGCCGGGATGGCGACCACCAGTGCCAGCACCACGCACACCACGATGCCGGCCACGATGGCCAGCGGCAACGGCAATCCGACCTGGAACAGCAGGATCACCATCGCATAGGCACCGATGCCGTAGAACGTGAAATGCGAGAAGGCCACCTGCCCGGCGATGCCGAACAGGAAGTTGTAGCCCAGCGCCAGCGTGATCCACAGCAGCAGCTTGCGGTACACGTCGGTCTGGTAGGAGCCCAGCATGAAGGCCACGGCGGACAGCACCAGGGCAGCCAACAGGAAACCGGCGATCGACTTCATGCGCGCGACTCCCGCGCCCGCAGCAGCCCGGTCGGGCGCAGCAGCAGGAACACAATCAACAGCACCAGCGGCACGCCCTGCGCCAGGCCGGGCGGGATCGGCGCATACCGCACCGTGAGCTGTTCGGCCATGGCCAGGATCAGGCCGCCGAGCAAGGCCCCTTCGACCCGCCCCACGCCGCCGATGACCAGCGCGGTGAATCCCTGGATTGCCAGCGGCAGGCCCATCAGGTAGTGGGCCGAGACGTTGGGCGACACCAGCAACCCGGCCAGCGCGGCCACGCCGGCACTGCCGGCGAAGGCCAGCGCGGTGACACGGCGGAGGTTGATGCCCATCAGCGCCGCCGCGCGCCGGTCGATGGCCACCGCCTCGAACGAACGCCCGGCCAGCGTGCGTTCGAAGAAATACCAGGCCAGGCCGAACACGGCCGCGGTCACGACGATGATGAAGAAGCTCTGGTAGGACCCGGCCACCAGGCCCAGTTCCAGCCGGCCGTAGCCGAACATCGGCGGCACCGGTTGCGGATCCGGCCCCATGCTGACCGAGATGATCTCGCGGAACACAACCAGCATGCCCAGCAGGGCCAGGATGGGCGCCAGCGGCGGCGCGCCTTTTTCCACCAGCGGCCGCACCGCCACCCGTTCGGTGATCCAGCCCACAACGGCCATGATCACCAGCACCATGGCCATGCCGACCGGGTACGGCAGCTCGAAGCGCGACAGCGCCAGGAAGCCGCCGAACGCGGCCACCATGGCCCATTCGCCGACCGCGAAATTGATGACCCCCGTGGGCCGGGTGATCAACAGGTAGGACAGGGCGACCAGCGCATAGATGCATCCGCTGGCCGTCGCTCCGACCATCAGCTCGACGAAGTCACGCACAGGCGGCTTTCAGGATCTTGCTCGGCACACCGCGATCATTTCGCGCCGATGTGCACGACCTTGCCCTGCTTGTCGCCTTCGTAGACGCGCACCACCATGCCGTTGGGGTCGAAGCCGGTGCGCTTGCCGTCGGCAAAGCCGTACGACGTGCCCACGCCCCCCATCACGCCCTGGAATCCCTGGGTTGCCTGCATGGCCTCGCGCACCTTGTCCTTGTCGGTGCTGCCGGCACGCTTGATCGCGTCGACCACCAGCATGATGCCGTCGTAACCGTAGCCGTTGAGGTTGTACGGCTCGGTGCCGTTGTTGTCCTTCTTGTAGTTCTCGATGAACTGGCGCGTCTGCGGCTTGGCCGGATCGAACGCGTCGACGAAGGCCAGGCCGTCGAGCAGGCCCTTGGCCACGGCCCCGTAGACCGGGATCGAGAAGTTGTAGTTGCCCAGCAGCGGCTGCTTGAGGCCGAGCTGGCGCACCGAGCGCAGGATCAGCGCGTTCTCCGGCGTCAGCACGCCGGCCAGGAAGATCGCGTCCGGATTGGCGGCGCGCACCTTCTGCATCTGCGGGTCGGCCGTCGTCGAGCCGCGCGGCACGACCTCCTCGCTGACGATCTCGATGTTGGCCTTCTCCAGCGCGCCCTTGAAGAAGCGGTTCGTCAACTGACCGAGGTCGGAGTTGTCGGTGACCAGCGCCACCTTCTTGAAGTTCTTGTTGCGTGCATACGAGAGCAAGGTCGCGATCTGCGTCGAGCCCAGCGGCCCGGTCTGCCAGAAGTTCGGGTTGTTGATCTGCGTGGTCAAGGTGTCGCCGCTGTTGGACGGTGTCATGTGCGGCGTCTTGGTCTCGAGCGTGACCGACTGCGCCTGCTGCGTGGCCGGCGTCAGCGACACCGACAGGATGAACGCGACACCGGAGTCGACCAGCTTGCGCGCCGCGGTCGCCGACACGTCGGGCTTGCCCTGGTCGTCCTCGACCAGCAACTCGATCTGCCTGCCCAGCACGCCGCCCTTGGCGTTGAGCTCCTTGACCGCGTAGACGGCGCCGGCCGCGACGGGCTCGGCATAACCCTTGGCCGGACCGACCTTGTCGGTGATCATGCCGATCTTGATCGTGTTCTGCGCCATCGCCGCCGGTGCGGCCAGTACCACGCCCGCGGCCAGCACGGACCGGGCCACTGCAAGAATCGTCTGCTTCATATGCCTGTCTCCTTCATGTAGTTACAACGACAACCCAACCCAACTCACCTATCGCCCCAGCATGCGCGCCGTCCAGGCGCCGAATGCCGTCATCTGGTCCTGCACCGCCTTGCGCGCCGCCGCATCCACCAGATGGACATCGGCGTCGAACTTCGGCTGGCACAGGTTGATGAACACCTCGGGCCTGGGCATGACCAGCGCCTCCAGGCAACCCAGGACCTTGCGCAATTCGTACTGGTGGCGCGCACCGCCGACCGGGCCCAGCGTGGCCGACATCAGTGCCACCGGCTTGTCCTTGAACGGCTGCGGCTTCTGGCGCGACATCCAGTCGATCGCGTTCTTGAGCACGCCGGAGATCGAGAAGTTGTATTCGGGACTGGCGAACAACACGGCATCGGCGTCGCGGATCTCCTGCGCCAGCTGCAGCACGGCGGGCGGCGCGGCCTGCGCCTCCAGGTCCTGGTTGAACAGCGGAATCGCGTCGAAGCGCGTGATCGTCAGCGCCATCCCCTGCGGCATCAGCTCGCCGGCCGCCTGCAATGCGCCAAGGTTGTACGACTGCCGACGCAGGCTGCCGCAGATGCCGAGAACCGAGATATTCGCCATGCCCGATGTCCTTTGTGGTTGCCGGCGCTCACGCCGTGGCGGCGCCCGCGTATTGCGGTGCCACCTGGATCTCGAATTCGCCCACCTGGGCCACGCCGGCCCGGATCCGATCGCCCGGAACGACCGGTCCCACGCCCTGCGGCGTGCCGGTCATGATCACGTCACCGGCTTGCAGGGTGTAGAACGAGGACGCGTATTCGATCAGGCGCGCCACGTCGTAGACCATGTGCCGGGTATTGGACTGCTGGCGCATCTGGCCGTTCACGCTGAGCCACAGGTCGAGCTGGTCGGGGTCGTCGATCTCGTCGGCGGTCACCATCCAGGGACCGAGCACCGCATAGGTGTCGATCGACTTGCGGAAGCTCTGGAACTCGGTACCGCGCACCGTCATGTCCAGCGCCACGGTGTAGCCGGCCACGTGGGCCATGGCGTCGGCCCGTGCGACCTGCCGGCACTCGGAGCCGATCACCACACCGAGTTCGACCTCGTGGTCGTTGCGCCGGTCGGGGAAGCGCAGCACGATGGGCTCGCCGCAACCGATCAGCGCACTGCCGGCCTTGAGAAACAGGCCCCAGTCGCCGATCGAGGTGATGGTGCGTCCGTGGGCGATGCCCGCGTCGGCCTTGGATTCGGCGACATGGTCCTGGTAGTTGATCGGCGCGCCGATGATCTTTCCCGGGTTGGCGACCGGCGCATCGAATGCAACGGCCTCGGGCGCGTGATGCTGCGCGCCTGGCAGTGCCTGCGCCAGCGCTTCGCGCAGCTGCGGCAAGGCCTCGATCAGCAAGTCCTTCTGCGGCAGCGGATACCGTTGCGCCGGCAGCCGCTCGAGCAGCTGGCTCACGTCGTGGACGCGGCCCTCGTGCAGCACGCCCAGGCGCCCTCCGTTGAATCGACAGATCTTCATGGCCTCAGGCTCCGGGTTGACGCAACCGGCAAGCCGGCTCGGGGGTCGAATGGTGGCGGTTCACTGGAACTCCTCGCGCAGGTAACCCATCGTGGCGAGGAACTCGCGATCGGTCATCTGGAAGATCACGGCATCGTCGGATGCCGCGGTGTGGCTGATCCAGTTCCAGTGCGGCAACGTGAATACGTCGTGCCGCCGCCAGGCGATCGTGTGTGCGCCGACCTGGCTGGTGCCCTCGCCGCGCGCGACGACGCAGATGGCGTTGCTGGTGCTGCGCCACGTGCGCGTGGGTCGCCCGCGCTCGCAGGCCAGCAGGTAGCAGTCCAGCGTGGGCAGCACCGGACCGCCGGATGCGCCGTCGGCGTAACGCAGCCAGCGGCTGCCGTCGTCCTGCCGGGGCGCATTCGCCATGGCCTGCATCGCGCGCGCCCAGTCATACCGGTAGCGGTTCGACTGCAGCCCGCCATCGCCGTGGGGATCGGGCCCGAGCACGGCGGCATCGCGGCGCGCCACCGCCGCGGCGGTCGGCGCGGGTATGTACACCTGCGCATCGGGCCCCGCGATCTCGAAGAACATGCTGTCGAGCTGGTGCAGCAGCGGCAGGTCGAGGCCGTCGAACCAGACCATGCGCGCCGCTCCCTGGTGGACATGCTCGTGCCAGGTCCAGGCCGGCGTCAGCACCAGGTCGCCTTCTTCCATCGGGCAGCGGTGCTGGTTGACCGTGGTGACGGCGCCGGAGCCGGACATCACGAAACGGATCGCCTGCAGGCTGTGGCGATGGGCGCGCGCGGTCTCGCCGGGCAGCAGGGTCTGCAGGCCAGCCGAGAGATTGGTCGTGGTGGCAACCCGGCCCGCGAACGCCGGATGGGTCAGCAGCAGCACGCGCCGCTCGGCGTCCTCCATCGCCACCTCGCGCGACGCGCGCTCGACCAGGGGCTCCATGTCGGACCAGCACCAGGCCATGGGTGCGTCGGCGGCTCGGGGTTCGCGCGTCGTGATCCGGTGGTAGCGGTCCCACAGCGGCTGCGCATGGCGCTCGGCCAGCGCGGCAATCATGCCCGCATATCGCGAATCCGTTGACGCTGCATCCATGGTGTCTCCGTGTCGGCCGGTACATCGCCGGCTTGTCGTATGTCAATCAGATTCAGTCTAGTGCGATCTCATATAAACCGCAAACACGCACGTTTATCATCTGTATCAACGGCATGAATATCAGAGTCGGCCCCATGGCCGCGACGCGTGAACCAGGAGACCGGGGTGGAAATCGACAAGCTGGACCTGAATCTGCTCAAGACCTTCGACGCCATCCATCGGCACCACAACCTGTCGGCGGCGGCGGTCGAGCTCGGCCTGACGCAACCGGCCATCAGTGCCGCGCTCAAGCGCCTGCGCACGCATTTCGGCAATCCGCTGTTCGTGCGGACCTCGCACGGCATGCGGCCGACGCCCCATGCCGACGCCATGGCCGGCCACATCACCCGCGCACTGGAGCTGTTGCGCGAGATGGGTCAGGTCGCCGTGTTCTCCCGCCTCACGACGACGGTGCATTACCGGGTCTACATCAACGACGTCGGCATGCTGGTGGTGATGCCGCAGGTGCTCAAGCACGTCAGCGAGCAGGCGCCGAACGCCAAGATCAGCATCATCGACCTGCGCCCGGACGAGGTGGTCGAGGCCCTGGACAGCGGCGAGATCGACCTGGCCATCGGTTATTTCCTGGGCATGCCGAACTGGGCCCGTCAGCAGACCCTGCGCAAGACCTCGTACGTCTGCGCGGTGCGCTCGGGCCACCCGGAGATCGGCGACAGCCTGTCGATCGAGCAGTACCTGCGCGCCAAGCACGGCATGTATGCGGCCAGCGGCTCGCCCTACAGCCTGGTCGACGAAACCCTGGCCCGGATGAACCTCAGGCGCGACGTGACGCTGCGCGTCCCGCGGTTTGCCGCCTTGCCGTTCATGATCGCCAGCTCCGACCTGCTGGTCACGATACCGGAAGACCTGGGACTGGCCTTCAGCCGGCTGATCGACATCAAGCTGTTCCCGCCGCCGGTGGAACTGGGCGAGTTCGAGATCAAGCAGTATTGGCACGAACGCCACCACGCCGAGCCGGCATTCCAGTGGCTGCGCAGCGTGGTGCGCCGGGAAACCATGCGCCTGACGCGCCAGCGGCCGCGCAAGGCGGCCGCTGGCGACGTTCCGCAGACGCCTGCGCGGGTCAGATCAGCGTGACGCCGGTGCGCTCCTGCACCTGCTCGCGCGTGACGTCCGGCGCCAGTTCGACCAGCTTGAGGCCTTCGGGCGTGACGTCCATCACCGCCATGTCGGTGATGATGCGGTTGACGACGCCGACACCGGTCAGCGGCAAGGTGCATTGCGGCAGGATCTTCAGGTCGTAGCCGCCGTCCTTCTTGCGCGCCACGTGCTCCATCAGGATGATCACGCGCTTGACGCCGGCCACCAGGTCCATCGCGCCGCCCATGCCCTTGACCATCTTGCCCGGGATCATCCAGTTCGCCAGGTCGCCCTTCTCGCTGACCTGCATCGCGCCGAGGATGGACAGGTTGATCTTGCCACCGCGGATCATCGCGAAGCTGTCGTGGCTGCCGAAGATCGACGAGCCCGCCATCGTGGTCACGGTCTGCTTGCCGGCGTTGATCAGGTCGGCGTCGACCTCGTCTTCGGTCGGGAACGGGCCGATGCCCAGCATGCCGTTCTCCGACTGCAACCACACCTCCATGTCGTCCGGCACGAAGTTGGCCACCAGCGTCGGGATGCCGATGCCCAGGTTCACGTAAAAACCGTCTTGCAGTTCCTTGGCCGCACGTGCCGCCATCTGATCTTGAGTCCAGCCCATTTCGTATCTCCTGTGATGTCGTTCGGTGCGTTCAGGCGGCTGCCTTGGCGCGGATCGTGCGCTTCTCGATGCGCTTCTCCGGGTTGGCATTGAGCACGATGCGGTGGGCATAGATGCCCGGCAGGTGCACCTGGTCCGGCTCGATGGCGCCGGTCTCGACGATCTCCTCGACCTCGACGATGGTGATCCTGCCGGCCATGGCCGCGGCCGGATTGAAGTTGCGCGCGGTATAGCGGAACTGCAGGTTGCCCGACTTGTCGGCCCGGTGCGCCTTGACCAGCGACACATCGGGCACCAGCGAACGCTCCATCACGTAGGTCTCGCCGTCGAACTCGCGCAACTCCTTGCCTTCGGCCACCATCGTGCCAACACCGGTCTTGGTGAAGAAGGCCGGAATGCCGGCGCCGCCGGCGCGCAGCTTCTCGGCCAGCGTGCCTTGCGGCGTGAACTCCAGTTCGAGTTCGCCGGCCAGGTACTGGCGCTCGAATTCCTTGTTCTCGCCCACGTAGCTGGAGATCATGCGCTTGATCTGGCGCGTCTCGAGCAGCTTGCCCAGGCCGAAACCGTCGACACCGGCATTGTTGGAGATGACCGTCAGGCCCTTGACGCCGCTGTCGCGCAAGGCGTCGATCAATGCTTCGGGGATGCCGCACAGGCCGAAGCCTCCCACGGCCATCAACTGGCCATCCTTGACGATGCCTTCGAGCGCCTGGGCGGCGGAGGGATAGATCTTGTTCACACGCGTCTCCTGATAGTGAGACCTGAACGATACTACGTATCACCATACGTAGTATTTCGTACCTGTGGACACCTGCATCACTCCTTGCACGACGTCGGAGATTTCCGTCGGGCCACCCCAAGGCGCACGTTGTGCGGCGCAGCCAGGACCCGCCCCCGTGGGAGTCCGCGCGGTACACGAGCCGACAAGCGTGGGAACCCCATGACCGACATCGACTACCGGCTGGCCTTCGAACTCTCGCCGATCGGCCTGGTGTTGTCGCGCCATCGCAGCATCGTCGACTGCAATGCGCGCCTGTGCGAGATGTTCGGCCTGTCGCGCGAGTTGCTGATCGGCCAGACCTTCCAGGTGCTGTATCCGAGCCAACAGGAATACGAACGCACCGGCGTGCGTATTGCGCCCATCCTCAATACCGCCGGCCACTATGCGGACGACCGGGTCATGAAACGCGGCAATGGCGAGACCTTCTGGTGCCATGTGACCGGGCGCGCGATGGACCGCAACGACCCGCACGCGGCCGGCATCTGGACCTTCATGGACCTGTCCTCGCGCCGGCCGGTCAAGGCCGAACTGACAGCGCGCGAACGCGAGGTCGCAGCCGGCCTGATGGACGGCCTGACCAGCAAGCAGATCGGCCGCGTGCTGGACATCAGCCACCGTACCGTGGAGATCTACCGTGCCCGCCTGATGCGAAAATACGCGGCGTCCACGACGGCCGACCTGGTCCACAAGCTGATGGGCGGCTGAGTCCCTCCACCCACTCCCGGTTGCGACCATGAACGAAACCCTCGCCCGCGACGAAATCTGCCGCATCGGCCAAAGCCTGTACCAGCGCGGCTACGTGCACGCCAGCGCCGGCAACATCAGCGTGCGGCTCGACGACGGCTTCCTGATCACGCCCACCGACGCCTGCCTGGGTTTCCTGGACCCGGCCCGGCTGGCCCGGCTCGACCGGGACGGACGCCAGACCGGCGGTGACAAGGCCAGCAAGACGATCGCGCTGCACACCCGCATCTACCACGCCACCGGCGGCTTCGCCCAGCCGCCGCGCTGCGTGCTGCATACCCACAGCACACACTGCGTGGCGCTGACGCTGGGTCCGCACGAAGCCGAACTGCTGCCGCCGATCACGCCGTATTACGTGATGAAGGTCGGGCGGGTGCCGGTGATCCCCTATCACTATCCCGGCGATGCCCGGGCCGCCGCGGCGGTGACCGAGACCATCGGCCGTTACGCGGCCAATGGCATCGAGTTGCGCGCCGTCATGCTCGAGCGCCTCGGGCCCAACGTCTGGCATGCATCCCCGGCCGCGGCGATGGCCACGCTCGAGGAACTGGAAGAAACCGCGCGGCTGGTGGACATGCGCCAGCCGCCGCCGCGACCGCTGAGCCCGGCGCAGTTGCAGGATCTGCAGCAGCAGTTCGGCGCGCGCTGGTAAGCTGGCCGCAGCCCTTCAAGGAGACACCATGACCCAACGCTACCCCGCACCCGCACTCGAGGACCTGCCCGAGGACATCCGCACGCGCATCCTGGAGGTGCAGGAGAAATCCGGCTTCATCCCCAACGTCTTCCTGGGCCTGGCCCGCCGGCCCGCCGAATGGCGCGCCTTCTTCGCCTACCACGACGCACTGATGCTGCGCGAGGAATCGAACCTGACCAAGGGCGAGCGCGAGATGATCGTCACCACGACCAGCGCGGCCAACAACTGCCTGTATTGCGTGGTCGCGCACGGCGCCATCCTGCGCATCTACGAAAAGAAGCCGCTGGTGGCCGACCAGGTGGCGGTGAACTACCGCAAGGCCGACATCTCCGCGCGCCAGCGCGCCATCCTCGACTTCGCGATGAAGGTCTGCCAGCATGCGGACGAACTCGAGGACGCCGATTTCGAGGCGCTGCACGCCCACGGACTGAACGACGAGGACATCTGGGACATCGGCGCCATTACCGCATTCTTCGGCCTGTCCAACCGCATCGCCAACATGAGCGGCATGATGCCCAACCCCGAGTTCTATCTGATGGGCCGGGTGCCGCGGCCGAAATAGATCAGCTGACGAGCGCGCGCAGCCAGTCCGGCAAGTCCTTGGCCTTCTGGTTCGGGATGTCGACCCAGATCGTCGTGGCGCCACCCTCGGCGCAGATCACGCCGGGCGCGTCCGTGCGCTCCATCGTGACCCAGGTCTCGAAGGTGGTGCGTGCCGGATCGCTGGCATACATCGTCAGGCGCACGTCGCCGGGATAGGTCAGCTGGCGGTAGAAATTGCAGAAGGCATTGACGATGACGATGCCTTCGTCGGCATCGCTGGGTACGTGGTTCACCGACGCCATCCAGTCGATGCGGCAGATCTCCATGTAGCGGAAATACGTGGTGTTGTTCAGGTGCCCCATGGCATCCATGTCGCCCCAGCGGATCGGGATCGTGCTCTCGAACACCCGTTTCTTGTGCGCGGGCAGCGTCAACCTCATACCGCGAATCCGTCGTCGGCGGCGATCACCGCGCCATTGACGAAATGGCTCTCCTTGGAGCACAACATCACCAGCAGCGCATCGAGGTCCTGTGCCTGGCCGACGCGTTTGCGCGGCAGCATCTGGATCAGCTTGCGGCCCTGCTCCGTGTCCCAGTGGTGGTGGTTGATCTCGGTGTCGATGTATCCTGGGCAGATGGCATTGACGTTGATGCCGAACCGGCCCCATTCCAGCGCCATGGCCCGCGTCATCTGGACCACGGCGGCCTTGCTCATGCAATAGACGCCGATCTTCGGCAGCACCCGCAGGCCCGCCATGGACGCGATGTTGACGATGCGCCCGCCGAGAAACGTGCCCGGTGCGGCGCCCTGTGCCCGCGCCAGCATGCGCTTGCCGACCTCTTGCGCGACGAAGAAGGCTCCCTTGACGTTGGTGTCGAACACGAAGTCGTAGTCCTCTTCGGACACGTCCTGCAGACGCTGCGTGGTGCTGACACCCGAATTGTTGACCAGGATGTCGATGGAGCCGACCTCGGTCTCGGCGTGCGCGACCGCTGCCTTGATCGAATCGTGGTCGGTCACGTCGAGCGCGACCACATGCGCGTCGCCGCCACCGGCTTCGATCTGCGAGCGCAACTCCTTGAGTTTCTCGACACGCCGGCTCGCCAGCACCACGGCGGCACCCGCTGCGGACAAGGTCCTCGCGAACTGCGCGCCCAGGCCGCCGGAAGCCCCGGTGATGAAGGCCACGCGGCCCGAGAGATCGATGCTGTAAGCCATGGCTCAGTCTCCAGTAGTCAGGTTCATCGAATCATTATGGCGTCGCCTCTGCCGCAGCCGCCTAAAATCGCGACTCCAACGCGACAGCACCTCCGAGACCCTAGAAGGCACAGACCATGACACCTGAAGAAATCATCGAGCAACACGGCCCGCGCGAAGCCATGGAGTACGACGTGGTCGTCGTCGGCGGCGGACCGGCCGGACTGGCCACCGCGATCCACCTCAAGCAATTGGCGGCAGCGGCCGAGAAGGAACTGTCGGTGGTGGTGCTGGAGAAAGGCTCGGAGCCCGGCGCGCACATCCTGTCGGGCGCCATCATGGACCCGAAGGCCTTGAGCGAACTGATTCCCGACTGGAAGGCGCGCGGTGCGCCGTTGAACCAACCGGTCACCGACGACGCCATGGTGTTCCTGGGCGAGACGTCCTCGTTCCGCACCCCCAATTTCCTGCTGCCCGAATGCCTGCAGAACCACGGCAACTACATCGTCAGCCTGGGCTCGGTCACACGCTGGATGGCCGAACAGGCCGAAGCACTGGGCGTCGAGATCTTCCCCGGCTTCCCGGCCGCCGAGGTGCTGTACAACGACGACGGTTCTGTCAAGGGTGTGGCCACCGGCAACCTGGGTGTCGGCAAGGACGGCAATCCGGGCGACAACTTCCAGCTCGGCATGGAACTGCACGCCAAGTACACGGTGTTCGCCGAGGGCGCCCGCGGCCACCTGGGCCGGCAGCTGATTGCGCGCTTCAAGCTCGACGCCGACAGCGATCCGCAGACCTACGGCATCGGCGTCAAGGAGTTGTGGGAGATCGACCCGCAGCGCCACGAGCCCGGCTTCGTGCTGCACACGGCCGGCTGGCCGATGGACAGCGACACCTACGGCGGCGCCTTCCTGTACCACTTCGACGACAACAAGGTCGCACTGGGATTCATCACCGGCCTGGACTACAGCAATCCCTACCTGAGCCCGTTCGAGGAATTCCAGCGCTGGAAGACGCATCCGAACATCCGCTACTACCTCGAGGGCGACGAGGCCAAGGGCATCAAGCCGGGCAAACGCATCGCCTACGGCGCCCGCGCCATCACCGCCGGTGGCCTGCTCAGCCTGCCCAAGACCGTGTTCCCCGGCGGCGCGCTGGTCGGCTGCGACGCGGGTTACCTCAATGTCAGCCGCATCAAGGGCAGCCACGCCGCCATCAAGACCGGCATGCTGGCGGCGCAGGCAGCGTTCGACGCCATCGGCGCCGGCCGCCAGCACGACGAGCTCAACGCGTACCCGGAGGCCTTCGAGAAGAGCTGGCTGCATGCGGAACTGCACAAGGCGCGCAACTTCAAGACCTGGTTCAAGAAGGGCCTGAACGTGGCCACGGTGATGAACGGCATCGAGCAGTTCGTGCTGCGCGGCAACGTGCCCTGGACGCTGCACCGCGACAAGCCGGACCATGTCTACCTCAAGCCGGCGGCCGAATGCAAACCCATCGTGTACCCGAAACCCGACGGCAAGCTGACCTTCGACCGGCTCTCGAGCGTGTTCATCAGCAACACCAACCATGAAGAACAGCAACCGGCCCACCTGACGCTCAAGGATGCGTCGGTGCCGGTCAACATCAACCTGGCCAAATACGCCGGGCCGGAAGCACGGTATTGCCCGGCCGGCGTCTACGAATTCGTCAAGGGCGACGACAACAAGGACCGCCTGCAGATCAACGCCCAGAACTGCGTGCACTGCAAGACCTGCGACATCAAGGACCCGACGCAGAACATCGTATGGGTCACACCCGAGGGCGGCGGCGGACCGAACTACGCCGGCATGTGAACGGGCGGGCGTCGCACGCACTGCGCCAGATGGTTGTTGTCGGCGTTGGTACTCGCACGCATCGCGGCAGGCGGGTCCGGTGGTGTTCGTTGCGCCCAAGCCCGAAGTCGTGACACCGTCCTTGGCGCCCCGCCAACCAGCGACTCGCTGCGAAGGCCCGCGGGGGCCAACGCACGGCGCGCCTCTGTGGCGCCGAGGAGCGCAGGGCTTGCGCCTCGCGCGAAGCGCGTTCGTCATCATTCTCATCGCGCCTGTCTGAACGGAGCGCCCGCAGGGCGCGCAGTGAGTTGCGCGATGCAGGCGCAAGACCGAGCACCACAGGGCAGTCGGCGCGTTCAGCGCCCGACCGGCACAGTGAAGCGCTGTGTGTTGGCCCCCGCGGGCCTTCGCAGCGCGTGCACCACTACACGGCGGCGCAGCCCGTACATCGGACCTGCGCAAAAAGCTCGGCCGTCGACCGACCAGCCGACCCATGTCATTTGACACCGGTTGCGCACGGCAACATTTTTTTCAGCTATACAATCTTCCGATGTCAGGAGAGAGCCTCTTCAACAGAGGCCGCCGAAGGCGCAGTGCGGGCTGATTGCAGCCGGTTGAACGCTCAGGCAAAAGGACTGGCAGCCGCCAACGGGTAGCAGTACCTGTCGGCGTTTCCCCACTGGAGAGAGGGCGCCGGCCAGGCGCTCCACCGAAGGAGCAAGTCGCGGGGCCGCCCCAGGGGCCGCGATGAATCTCTCAGGTACCACGGACAGCGGGGGCAGCCCATGGCTTCGGCCATGGAGTCGTATTGCCCCGGGAGAGTCCACGTGTCCAGTCATCCAAACGAATCCTTGCGCCAGACGCCGCTGCATGCGTTGCATATCGAACTCGGCGCGCGCATGGTGCCGTTCGCCGGCTACCACATGCCGGTCCAGTATCCGGCCGGCCTGATGGCCGAGCACCACCACACGCGCAACGCCGCCGGACTGTTCGACGTCTCGCACATGGGCCAGCTGCGCCTGGTCGGGCCCTATGCCGCGGCCGCCTTTGAAACCCTGATGCCGGTGGATGTGGTCGACCTGCCGGTGGGCAAGCAACGGTATGGCCTGCTGCTCAACGAGGCCGGCGGCATCCTCGACGACCTGATGTTCGTGAACCGCGACCATCAGCACGACGGCGACCTGTTCGTCATCGTCAATGGCGCCTGCAAGGACGCGGACATCGCGCACATCCAGGCCCGGATCGGCCAACGTTGTACCGTCGTCCCCTGCCCCGAACTGGCCTTGCTGGCCTTGCAAGGCCCGCAGGCCGTCGACGCGCTGCAGCGCCTGGCGCCCGGAGTCGACCGGCTCACCTTCATGACCGGCGGCCACTTCAGCGTTGCCTCCGGCAGCGGGCCGATCGACCTGTTCGTGACCCGCAGCGGTTATACCGGCGAAGACGGCTTCGAGATCTCGGTCCACGAACAACATGCCGATGCGTTCGCGCGGCTGCTGCTGGCCCAGCCCGAAGTCAGGCCGGTCGGCCTGGGTGCGCGCAACTCGCTGCGCCTGGAAGCCGGCCTGTGCCTGTACGGCAATGACCTGGACACCACCACCACCCCGGTCGAGGCCGGCCTGAACTGGGCGATCCAGAAAGTGCGCCGCACCGGCGGCGCGCGCGCCGGCGGTTTTCCCGGCGCCGACGTGGTGCTGGCGCAACTGGCCGGGGGCGAAACCGCACCGGGGCGCCGGCGCGTCGGCCTCAAGGCGCTCGAGCGCATTCCCGTGCGCGAACACACGCTGGTGCAGGACACCTCCGGCAATCCGGTCGGCGAGGTCACCAGTGGTCTGCTCGGCCCGAGCATCGATGTGCCGATCGCGATGGCCTACGTGCGCAGCGACAGCGCCGTTCCCGGCACCCGGCTGCAGGCCCTGGTACGGGGCAAGCCGGTGCCGATGGAAGTCGTCGGCATGCCGTTCGTCCCCCACCGGTATCACCGTGGCTGAGTCCGCCAGCCACCGTCACTCTTTCCGTTCAACCAACCGACCCCGCCCTATCTGGAGAAACCCATGGCAACGATGAAATACACCGAAGACCACGAATGGCTGGCCGTCGACGGCGAACATGCCACCGTCGGCATCACGCAACATGCGCAGGACGCGCTGGGTGACGTGGTGTTCGTCGACCTGCCCGAAGTGGGCAAGCAGTTCGATGCCAAGGAGATCGCCGGCGTCGTCGAATCGGTCAAGGCTGCCGCCGACGTCTACATGCCGATCAGCGGCGAGATCACCGAGGTCAACGAGGCGCTGCGCGCCGACCCGTCGCTGGCCAACTCCGATCCGCTCGGTGCGGGCTGGTTCTTCAAGGTCAAGGTGTCCGACGCGTCGCAGCTCGACGCGCTGATGGACGAGACCGCCTACGGCACGTTCTCGGCCAACGCCTGAACGCCGGGCCCCGACCCTGACCTGCCGCGCGGGCAGCACACGCCCGCGGCTCGACGCATCCGTCCCATTGCCGACCCACGAGTGAGATCTTCATGTCGCTGCCTCCTGCCCCGACCCTGGACGTGTTGGAACATCCGCACGAATTCATCAGCCGCCACATCGGCATCAGCGCCGCCGACGAGCAACACATGTTGTCGGTCGTCGGCGCCGCCACGCGACGCGCACTGATCGAGGGCATCGTGCCCCGCGCGATCGCACGTGAGCAGCCCATGCAGATCCCGGCCGCGATCAACGAGGCGGCGGCGCTGGACGAGATCCGCGCCATCGCCGACAAGAACCAGCTGTTCCGCAACTTCATCGGACAGGGTTATTACGGAACGCACACGCCGACCGTCATCCTGCGCAACGTGCTCGAGAACCCGGCCTGGTACACCGCCTACACGCCGTACCAGGCCGAAATCTCGCAGGGCCGGCTGGAGGCGCTGATCAACTTCCAGACCATGGTCTGCGACCTGACCGGCATGGCGATCGCCAACGCCTCGATGCTCGACGAGGCCACCGCCGCCGCCGAAGCCATGACGCTGGCCAAGCGCAGCGTGAAGAACAAGAGCAGCGTCTTCCTGGTCGCGGCCGACTGCCATCCGCAGACCATCGAGGTGATCCAGACACGGGCCGCGCCGCTGGGCATCACGGTGCAGGTCGGCGCACTGGCCGACCTGATGGCCACGAGCGACTATTTCGCCGTGCTGGCCCAGTATCCGGCCAGCACCGGCACCGTACACGACCTGCGCCCGCTGGCCGAAGCGGCGCGCGCGAACCAGGCCGCCTTCTGCGTGGCCGCCGACCTGCTGGCGTTGTGCCTGCTGGCGCCGCCGGGGGAATGGGGCGCCGACATCGTGGTCGGCACCACGCAGCGTTTCGGCATGCCGCTGTGCAATGGCGGCCCGCACGCGGCCTATCTTGCCTGCCGCGACGACTTCAAGCGCTCGATGCCCGGCCGGCTCGCCGGTGTCAGCGTCGACACCCATGGCAATCCGGCCTACCGGCTGGCGCTGCAGACCCGTGAACAACACATCCGGCGCGAGAAGGCCACCTCGAACATCTGTACCGCGCAGGTGCTGCCCGCGGTGGTCGCCAGCATGTATGCCGTCTACCACGGACCGGCCGGGCTGACCCGGATCGCGCGGCGCGTGGCCATGCTCACGGCCATGCTGGCACGCGGACTGCAGCAGCTCGGCCACCCGCTGGCCAACACCAGCGCCTTCGACACGCTGACCGTGCAGACCGGCGCCGCCACGCAGGCGGTGCTCGCGCGCGCGCAGCAGGCCCGGGTCAACCTGCGCCGCGTGCAGGAGGGATGCCTGGCCGTCTCGCTGGACGAGACCAGCACCCGCGCCGACCTGGACCTGCTGTTGTCGCTGTTCGCGTCCGACGGCCAGGTGCCGCCGGACACCGATGCGCTGCAGGCGGGCGCTGCGTCGCTGCTGCCCGACGGCCTGCAGCGCACCAGCGCCTTCCTGACCCATCCGGTGTTCAGCCGCCACCACAGCGAGACCGGCATGTTGCGCTATATCCGCAGCCTGTCCGACAAGGACCTGGCGCTGGATCGCAGCATGATCCCGCTGGGCAGCTGCACGATGAAGCTCAACGCCACCAGCGAGATGATTCCGATCACCTGGCCGCAGTTCGCCAACATCCACCCGTTCGCACCGGCGGCGCAGCGCCAGGGATACACCGAACTCGATGCGCAGCTGCGCGAATGGTTGTGCCAGGCCACCGGGTATGCCGGCATCAGCCTGCAGCCCAATGCCGGCAGCCAGGGCGAATACGCCGGCCTGCTGGCGATCCGCGCCTACCACGCGGCCCGGGGCGAGTCCAACCGCACGATCTGCCTGATCCCGTCCAGCGCACACGGCACCAACCCGGCCAGCGCGCAGATGGCCGGGCTGACCGTCGTCGTCACCGCCTGCGACAGCAACGGCAACGTCGACATGGCCGACCTCAAGGCCCAGTGCGAGAAACACAGCGCCAACCTGGCCGCCATCATGATCACCTACCCGAGTACGCACGGCGTGTTCGAGACCCAGGTCAAGGAGCTGTGCGCGCTGGTGCACCAGCACGGCGGCCGTGTCTACGTCGACGGCGCGAACATGAACGCGCTGGTCGGCATCGCGGCGCCCGGCGCGTTCGGCGGCGACGTCAGCCACCTGAACCTGCACAAGACCTTCTGCATTCCGCACGGCGGCGGCGGACCGGGCGTGGGGCCGGTGTGCGTGGTCGAAGACCTCGTCCCCTACCTGCCCAGCCATGTGAGCGGGGATCTGCCGCCGCACGGCGCCGGCGCGGCGTCGGGCCGCGACGACACCGGGACAGCCACCCGCGTCGGAGCCATATCCGCCGCTCCGCTGGGCAATGCGGCCGTGTTGCCGATCAGCTGGATGTATTGCCGCATGATGGGGCCGGACGGCTTGACGGCCGCCACCGAGGTCGCGATCCTGAGCGCCAACTACATCAGCGCGCGGCTCAAGGACCACTATCCGACCCTGTACGCCAGCGCCAACGGCCATGTGGCGCACGAATGCATCCTGGACCTGCGCCCGCTCAAGGAAGCCAGCGGCGGCGCCCAGGGCGTCAGCGCCGAAGACGTGGCCAAGCGCCTGATGGACTATGGCTTCCACGCGCCCACGCTGAGTTTCCCCGTGCCCGGCACCCTGATGGTCGAGCCGACCGAAAGCGAGACGCTGCAGGAACTCGACCGCTTCATCGCCGCGATGATCGCGATCCGCGAGGAGATCCGCATGATCGAACGCGGCGAATGGCCGCAGGACAACAATCCGCTGAAACACGCGCCGCACACGGCCGCCTCCGTGGTGGGCGACACCTGGGACCGGCCGTATTCGCGCGAGATCGGAGCGTTTCCGCTGGCAAGCCTGAAGCAGGCGAAATACTGGACACCCGTGGGACGCATCGACAACGTGCACGGCGACCGCAACCTGTTCTGCAGTTGCGTGCCGGTGGCGGACTACGCATAGGCCGGCCCGGGCCGGCCCTGTCATACTGCGCCCTTCACCTCCACCGACCGGACGCCGCGCCCATGCTCTACGCCATCCTCAAGACCCTGCACCTGCTGTCCATCATCCTGTGGGTCGGCGGCATGGCCTTCGTGCTGTTCTTCCTGCGCCCGGCACTGGGCAGCCTGCAGCCGCCCCAACGCGTCACGCTGATGCACGACGTGTTGCGCCGGTTCTTCGGTGCCGTGTCGGCGGCCGTCGTCATCGTGCTGGCCAGCGGCCTGTGGATGATGGCCGACTTCGCCAGCGGCGCGTCCGCCAGCGGCGTGCGCATGCCGATGAGCTGGATGGTGATGGCCACGCTGGGCCTGCTGATGATGGCCGTCTACGGCCATGTCCGCTTCGTGCTGTACAAGCGGCTGCAACGCGCGGTGGCCAGCAGCGAATGGTCGGCCGGTGGCGCGGCGCTGGGTTCGATCCGGGTCTGGGTGCTGGCCAATCTGTTCATCGGCCTGGTCATCATCGGGGTGTTGATGCTGCTCTAGTTGGCCAGCGCGTACGGTCCGCCCCGCTCGATCGCCCGCTGGTAGGCCGGCCGGGCCTGGAAGCGCCGGACCCAGGCGTCGATGTTGGGGTATTGCGCGCGCAGGCCGCGCGCCGCCTCGCCAACGAAACTCATCTGGATGTCGGCACCCGTCAGGTGGTCACCCACCAGCCATTCGGCGCCTTCGAGCGACTGGTTGACGAAACCCAGGTGGTTGGCGATCTCGCTGTCGATACGCGGCGCCAGCGGCGCACCCGCCTCGCCCAGTCGCGACACGTAGAGCTTGAGCATCAGCGGCAGCATGGCCGATCCCTCGGCATAGTGCAGCCACTGCTGGTAGGTCTCGTACTCCGGCCAGCCCATCGAGGGTTGCAGCCGGCCGTCGCCATGGTGGCGGATCAGGTAGTCGACGATGGCGCCGGACTCGAACACGGTCTGTCCGTCATCGACCAGCACCGGCGACTTGCCCAGGGGATGCACGGCCTTGAGCTCGGGCGGTGCCAGCCGGGTATTAGCGTCGCGCTGGTACCGCTTGATCTGGTACGGCAATGCGAGTTCTTCGAGCAACCACAACACACGCTGCGACCGCGAGTCATTGAGGTGGTGGACAACGATCATGATGCGCTCCTGCTATAGACGCCGGCTCCCTGATCCGGCACGACCACACGTCCATGGCGCGCGATTCCAAAGGCCAGTATAAGGACCTGAGCCGGCAGCGCCTGTCAGCGCAGCGCTACGCGTCCTGTCAGTCGGCCACCCTGCGGCCCCAGGCGAAGGCCTGCTGTCCGGCACGCGGGTCTGGACGCGGGGCCAGGACCACGGCGCCATCGAACGGAGCGAGCACGGGCGCCTGGCCGTCGTAGGCCGCCACCCCACCGGCCGGGAATACCACGAATCCGGCATACGAACAGGTCAGGCGCAGCGCATCGGTGGCAGCGATCACCGGCTGCACGATCTCGTATCGTTCGATCGGACGTGTCTCGACCGGCTCCAGCCCCAGCCGGCCGGCGTCGCCGTCATCGATGCTGCCGCAGGCCTGCAGGAACCGGATCGTCACCTGCCAGGCCGTCCGCGCACTGGCGCCGGCGAAGTGTTGTCCACATTCCGCGATCAGGCCGATGGCATCCGCATGCGGGTCGGCGAAGGCGCCGTAGTCGATCATGTGGAATCCCTCGTGCCGGAACGCGGGCAGCAGCAGCTGCCGCGCGGGCAGCGCCAGATGGTCCGCCCAGCGCCGCACCCGCGGCAGCCGCGACAGCACGAAGAACGGCAGCACCGCGTGCCAGGTCGAATGCAGGTCCAGCAGGCGGTCCACGGTGCGCAGCACCGGTGCCAGCGCATGGGCACGGCGCGCCTCCACGCTCGCATGGTCCTGTGCCAGCAACGCGTCGCTCCACAGCCGATTGAAGTCGCGATCGACGAATCGCCACTGCAGCGCATCGTGCGCAAACCGGTCGTAGGCCGCGACGTTGGCAAAGGCCAGCGTCAGGCGGCCGGCACGGGGCCGGATACCGGCGTCGAGCAGACGCCGCACCACGACCATGCCGCACAACTCGTTGCCGTGGGTCAGCGCGTTGACCATCACATGCGGACCGGGCACACCCGAGTCGAAGCTGTGCACATGGTCGATGCCGGTGTTGCCCTCGCGGTAAGGCGCCAGATCGACCCGCGACAACTCGAGCGGGTAGACCGGCGGCTCGAGAACCGTGCCGCGCGGCCTCACGCCTTGAGCGCAAGCGTGGCGACCACCTGCATGCGCGAACCGGCCGGCACCTCGACCGCCAGGCGCAACCAGCCGCCGAACTCGCGTACCCGCGCAAAGGCCAGCGCCTGCGCCCGCGCCGGTATGCGCATGCTGGCGCCCTCGTCGACCCAGTGCATGCCGTCGGGCGATATCTGCACCCGCGCCACTGCGTTGGCCGCACCCAGGTGGGCGTCCTCGCCGATCTGCATCACGCGCACGAAAAACAGGGCTTCGCCGGCCCACGCAGCCTCGTACGGCTCGGTCTGGACCGCCCCCTCCCACCATTCGCCACGGGCGAGCACGGCGGTATAGGCATTGCGCATCAGGCTGGACATGTCAGAACTCCCCCGACAGCAACACGCTGTCCAGATAGAAAAAGCTGCGCTTGGCGGTGTCGGACTCGCAGAAGAACACCAGGTTGAGCATGCAGGCCAGGTTGGGCATGGCCGGTATCGCGATCGAGCCCACGTCGGGGCAGGCGAAGGTCTGGTCGTTGCACTGGAACTCCAGCCAGCGCATCGTCGCCAGGTCGAAGTCGAAGCGCAGGTAGTGCCAGTTGATCTTGGTTGGAATCTCGTTGTAGCAGAGCTTCTGCCCGGCATCGGGGATGTCCTCCCAGTCGTTCGGACTGAGATGGTCGTGGGTCACGGTCTCGCTGCGGCTGCCGATGGCGCGAAACGGCGTCGAGCGCTGCTTGAACTGCCATCGGTTCATGCGTTGTCCATCGAGCGCATTGAGATACCGCAGGTGCGGCATGACCCGCTGCCGGCCGTCCTGCAGGTCGAACAACAGGCCGACCGAGCGCACGTCCAGGTCCGACAGCTTGAGTTCGTTGGCCTCGGGCTTGAACGCGAAATAGGTCTCGACCCGGATCCGGGAGGCCTTGCGGAAGGTCACGCGCTTGATCGCGGTATTGCGTTCGCCCGGCACGGCGCGCGTGGCGATCTTCAGCGCATAGGTGCCGTCGAAGGCGCCGTGGGTGCCGCTGTCCCAGTGCGTGATCTGGCTCAGCATCGGCTGCATGTGGCGCGCATACGAACGCGTCATCGTCTCGATCGAGTCCTCGTAGTTGCCCACCAGCGTGGTCCAGCCGTTCAGGCCGCAGTCGAAGTCGTCGAAATAGATCACCCGCTGCAGCGGGTCGTAGCGCGAGAGCCGCGGATCGACATGGGTCGGGTGGGCGCCAGCGGGCATGGTCATGATGTCATCCTTTCACGGTGCCGGCGGTCAGGCCGGCGATCAGGTACTTCTGCACCAGAATCACGAATACCAGGATAGGCACCAGTTGCAGCGTGGCCGCCGCGAACAGGATGCCCCAGTCGACGCCGTCGATGGCGCCGACCATCTCGGAGATCACCAGCGGCGCCGTCTTGGCATCGACCGCGGTGAAGATGAACGCGAAGAGAAAATCGTTCCACGCGAACACCATGATGAACACCGAGGTCGCGATCAGGCCGGCATAGGACAGCGGCAACACGACCAGCCGCAGCGTCTGCCACAGGCCGGCACCGTCGATCGCGGCGGCTTCCTCGAGCTCGCGCGGGAGCTGGTCGATGAAGGCCTTCATGATCCAGGTGCCCAGGCTCAGGAAAAACGCGCAGTACAGGATCACCAGCACGGTGCGGGTGTCGTTGAGCATCAGCCAGTTGACGGCGGGGAACAGCGGCAGGGTGATCACGATCGGCGGCAGCAGGCGCACCAGAATCATGAAGAACGCCGATGCGGTCAGCACCCGGCCATCGCGCCGCGAATAGACATAGCCGGCCAGGAAGGACACGACCAGCGTCAACGCGGTCGCGCACAGCGCGATCACCAGGCTGTTGACCAGGTTGTCGAAGAAGTCCGGCCAGCGTTCCCACAGGTTGGCATAGTTGCGCGTCGTCAATGCCCACAGGCTGCCGCCGCCACCGAAGATGTCGCGCGGCTCGCGCAGCGAGGACCACAACACCAGCAGGATCGGAAAGCCGGACCAGGTCAGCACCGCGGCCAGCGCCAGCATGCGCAGCATCTGCACCAGGCCGCGCCGGACCCGGCGCGCGGTCATCGGGCGGCTAGGCGCGGCCATGCGCGAACATCCGTCGGTACATCTGCCAGATGTACCAGGAACCCATCAACAGCGAGGCCAGCAACATCAGCCAGCCGGTGGCCGCCGCGGCGCCGAAATCGGAGTACCGGAACGCCTGGCGATACAGGTAGACCGCCAGCACCTCGGTCGTGCGTGCCGGCCCGCCGCCGGTGAGCAGCCAGACCTCGGAGAAGATGCGGAACGCGAAGATGTAGCGGAACACCAGCGCGACCAGCATGGCCGGCACCAGCAACGGCACCGTGATGTGGCGGAACTTGCGCCAGGCGCCGGCGCCGTCGACCTGGGCCGCCTCGTACAACTCGCGCGGAATGCCGAGCAAGGCGGTATACAGCAGGATGAAGGTGAACGGCAGATGGTGCCAGATCGACAACAGCACCACCATGGCCAGCCCATGCGAGGGTTCGACCGCCCAGTCCAGCGTCGGCAGGCCGATGGCCCTCAGCGCCAGCGTGACCGGGCCGGCATACGGTTCGGTCATGTACTTGAAAATCACCACCGCCACGACCTCGCTGATCGCATACGGCGCCAGCACGACGGCGATCATGACCCGGCGCCACGGAATCCAGCCGGCGAACAACATCGCCACCGCCAGCGCCAGCAGGAATTCGCCAAACACCACGGCATTCACGACAATGGCGGTATTGAGCGTCGCGGTCCAGAAATACGGGTCGGACAACACCGTCGCGTAGTTGGCGAAACCGGCCCAGACCGGGCTCTGGCCGTAGGTCGACGTCGTCAGGCTGAGCCAGAACACGTACAGCGAGGGCACGAACAGCAACACCGTCAGCAGCAGCTGGGCCGGCGCCACCAGGCCCCAGTCGCGCCCCGACGGCTTCACCGGTCCACGCGGTAACGCTCGACCGCATCCAGGTTGATCGTGATGCCCAGGCCCGGTCCGGTCGGTACCGGCAGCTGCCCGTCCGCGAGCTGCGAGGCGGCGCCGACCGGCTCGTGCGCCAACGCATCGCGCAGCGGGTTGCCGATGAACATGCATTCGAAACTGGTGAAGGCCGGCATCGCCGCGGCCAGCTGCAGGCTGGCGGCGACACAGACCGCACCCGACCAGCCCACGTGGGGCGCGTACCCGACGTGGAAGGCCTGCGCCAGCGTCGCGATGTCGCGGGTCTCGCTGATGCCGCCCGCGCGGGCCACATCGGGCTGGATGATGCCGACCAGCCGGTCGCGGACCAGTTCCGCGGCATGCGCGACGGTGTAGTCGCTCTCGCCGGCCGCCAGCATGATCGGCAGGGCGCGCCGCAGGTGCGCATAACCGGCGACGTCCTCGGGCGCGATGGGCTCCTCGAAGAACCAGTAACCCAGGTCATGCAAGGCGTGCCCGACGCGCAGTGCCTCGTCCAGCGTATAGGCCCAGTTCGCATCCACGCCCAGCCGCATGCCGTCGCCGGTCGCCGCGCGCACCGCGGCGGCCGCCGCGATCGCCTGCTCCACCGGTCGGCCGAGCTTGACCTTGATCGCCTTGAACCCCATCGCCATCACGGCGCGGGCCTGCGCCTGCATGGTCGCCGCGTCGGCCCAGTTGATCGACGAGGCGTAACAGTCCACGGCCGGGCGGCCCATGCCGCCGAGCAGGCGGTGCACGGGTTGCCCGAGCGCCTTGCCGACCACGTCCCACAACGCGATGTCGACCCCGGCGATCGCCTCGATCAGCATGCCGCCGGCGCGTCCGGTCAATGCCGCGCGCATGCGCAGCCAGTGCCGGCGAATCGCGAACGCATCCTGCCCGAGCAAGAGCGGCACCAGCACGCTGTTGATGAAGTCGGCATAGGCCGTGGCGCCGAAGCGGCCCAGGCACTCGCCCCAGCCGACGATGCCATCGGTGGTGCGCAACTCGACCAGCACGATCGACACCTTGTCGTAGGTCGCCTGCGAGGTCCGCGTGCCGGACTGCATCGGCGCGGTCAGCGGGATCGCGCGGATAGACGCGATCGTCAGCGGCGACCCGGCCCTGTCGCCCTGCGTGCCACGGGCGGGGCGCGCCAGCGCGGCGGCGGCCTTGGCGGCGCTGGCCCGGATCGTCATGCCGGCACCCCGCACTGCGCCGCCTGCGCAAACAAGCCGGGCGCGCCGCCGGAATGCAGGAACACCACCGGTGCGCCACCGGCGAATCGGCCCTCGCGCAACTGGGCCAGCATGCCGGCCATGGCCTTGCCGGTGTAGACCGGATCGAGCACGATGCCTTGCGTGCGGCCGGCCAGGCGCATGGCCTGCAGGCCGGCCGCCGACACCTGCCCATAGCCGTCGCCGAGATGGCGGTCGTCGAT
Source organism: Rhodoferax sp. (assembly GCA_024236015.1). GTDB lineage: Bacteria > Pseudomonadota > Gammaproteobacteria > Burkholderiales > Burkholderiaceae_C > CAISIP01. The sequence goes on along the minus strand of JACKLK010000009.1, from coordinate 141,086 downwards.
GTCGATGTCGGCCGCCTGCAGTCGCACCGACAGGCCCAGCAATTCGGCCGCCGCGTTCGCGCGTTCGACGATCAACGGCAACATGAAGCCGGCCGGGCGCTGCACGGAGATGCCGACGACACGGGTCGACAGGCCGAGCGCCTTGAACGCCAGGGCGACGCCCGCCACGGTCAGGCCCGACCCCGCGGCCAGGAACACCGCTTGCGGTGCAATGGCATGTTCGGCGAACTGCCGCGCCATTTCCTCGCCGGTGTCGACCATGGCGGCCGCCCCCAGCGTGCCGGTGGCGCCCGGCAGGTGCAGTACCTGCGTGCGCAGGCCCCGCGCGCGCAGATCGGCGACGAAGCGCTCGAGTGCCGGCGCAATCGCCGGGTCATACGGATCGCGGGTATCGATGAAACGCATCTCGGCGCCGAACAGGCTGTCGAGCAGGTAGTTCCCCTGCAGCTCCTCGGTGCCGGTGCCACGCAGCAACAAACCCACATGCATGCCCAGCATCGCCCCGGCGGCCGCACAGGCACGGCAGAAGTTGGACTGCACTGCCGCGGTGGTGACCACGGCCTGCGCGCCGCGGGCCTGGGCGTCGGCCATCAGGAACTCAAGCTGGCGCGCCTTGTTGCCGCCCAGCGCCAGGCCGCTGAGATCTTCGCGCTTGAACCAGACCGGCGCCCCCCCGGCCTGTGCGGACAGCCGCGGCGCAGGCTCGAGCGGCGTGGGCAGGTGCGCCAGCCGCACCCGCGGCAGGCCGGCCGTCAGGCGCTGGCCGTCGTTCACGGCAACAGGGGCTTGACTCGTCTGGCCACGTCGTCCATCGCCAACGCCACGCCCTTGCGCCCGAGCACGGCGGCCTGCAGTTCCTCGACAAAGATGTCGCCCGCCTTCGCGGCGTTGTCGAAGGCCGGAATCGGCACCCGTGCCACCTTGAGCGTGGCGGCCTCGGCGGCGGCGTACGGCATCCTGGCGGCGAACTCGGCGTCCTTGTAGGCGGAGGCGCGCACCGGCCCGTTGCCGTTGAGCGCCGCCTTGACGGTATTGCTCTTGGACGACAACTCCTTGATCAGGCTCCACGCCACCGGCTTGTTGCGCGCGCTCTTGGGAATACACATCGCCCAGAACTCGGTCTTGGCCGGCGCCGCCTGCGGGAACTTCGCCTTCAGGTCGCGCGATGCCGGCAAGGCCATCACCTTGATGTCGCCCGGATGCCGGGATTTCTCCTTGTCGTTGTAGAACTGGGTGCGGCCGAACGAGGTGATCGTCATCGCGACCCGACCGCTCTGCATCCAGGTGTTGACCTCTTCGCCCTTGATCGCGGTCCAGTTGCGCGGCATCACGCCGGCGGCATAGAAATCGCGCAAGGTCTGCACCGCGCGCAGCATGGCCGGTTCGTTGACGCCGAGCTTGTAGTCACCGGTGATGAAGTCGCCATCGTAGGCACGCGCCATGTCGATCACGTTCGGGTAGTTGTCGCCCTCGATCAGGAACCCGAACACCTGGCTGCCGTCGGCGCGGGTGAAGGTCAGCTTCTTCGCCGCCTCGATCACGTCCTCGAAGGTCCGCGGGATCGGAACACCCTTCTCCTTGAAGATGGCCTCGTTGTAGTGGAACCCGGTGGTTGCGTGCCGGTGCGGCACGGCATAGGTCTTGCCACCGAACCGCATCGCCGCGAGCAGGCCGGGGAAGATGTCGGCCGGGTCCTCGAGCGCATCGGCCTTCATCAGGCCGTCCAGGGGCTCGAGCAGGTTGGTGACGTTGGGCGTGGCCCGGGTGTTGAGCAGGAAGGCCAGGTCGACCGAGGTCGACGACAGGCTGGACTCGCGGAACAGCCGTTCGTGCAGCGGGCCGGTGTCGAGCGTGATCCATTCGATGCCGATGCCGTGGCGCCGCGTCCATTCGGCGGTGGCGTCGCCGCCCTTGTCGCCTGTGAGCACCGAGCGGTGCACACGGTGGCACAGGATGGTCAGCTTGTCCGGCTTGGCCTGGCTCCAGCCGGCAATGGGAAGCGCCAGGGACGTTAACGCGGTGCCGGCCTGCAGGAGCGTGCGACGGTTCAGCATGGTGTGTCTTCCTCGTGAATCGGTTGGGTCCATCGCCGGAACAGCCACCACCCGGCGCGCTTGTGCCGGATCATGCTAGCAGCTTGGTCGCCAGGGGAAAAGCGCCGTGTCGTTTCGGCTGCCGAAACCGGAGTGCCTCCGCGCGCCGGGCGCGCACCGCCTGCAGCGCTTCTGCGTCACCCCGCCGATACCGACGCGCGCCTGGCCTTCATCGTCCGCGCGGCGCTGGTATAGCCGCCATCGCCGCCGTCCACGAAGTGCACATGCAGGCCGCCCGAGGCATGGGTCACCAGGCAGGTCATCAGCGCGGTCTGCGACACGTTCATGCCGTATTGCAGGGCCCCGTCGGCCATCTGCCCGTCCAGGTAGGTCTTGATGGCGGCGATGCAATCCTGCGGACAGTCGATGACGAAGCTCACGGTGTCGTCGTGCTTGCAGAAATCGGTGTTGCTCGCGGTCTCGTCGATGTAGCGCCCGGGATCGAAGCCGCCGACCGGCTTGCCGAACAGGAAGATCAACCGCGCCAGCAGCGTCTCCGCCAGCAGCCGGAGCACCGCCGTCCACAGGAATCCGCCTCCCCTGCGGGCCTGCGCCTCGAGCATCAGGCCCTTCGGCGGCCACCCGGTGGACAGGGTATCCGGGCGTACCGGCGGCGCCGCACCCCCTTGTCGCGCCAGCCGCATGACCTCGGCATGCACGGCGCCGGGGTCGGCTGCGCCGTGGATGATCAGGGTCAGCATGCGACCGCGCCCGGACTGCAGCGGATTCCAGCGGCACGACAGCCCATCGAGGTCGACCGGCTGCCCGTCGTCCAGCGCCTCGGGCACGGCGACACGGGCCATCAGCGCCGCGTCGCCCCGGCCCCGCGCCGCGTTCTCGAGCATGCCGACACCGCCGCCCTGGAACACGCCGAAGGAATTGCCCGGCGTGGGCTCGAAGCGGCCGACCCGCACGTCGCTGCCGAACTGGCGCAGCACCGCCACCGGACAGATGCCGACGCGCAGCTGCATGCCGAATTCGCGTGCGGCGAACCCGCGGACCCGCGCCAGCGCCTGGCGCGCGGCCTGCGCATGGGCGGGCGGCACCATCACCACCGACCCGTCGCCGCCGAACAGGAACGGCAACTGCGTCGGGGCACACAGATTCTTCAGTGCCGCGATCGCCATCGCCGCGACGAAATTCACGGTCTTGTGCTTGCCTGCCGCCACCAGGGGCGTGGAACCGACGATATCGGTCACGACCAGCTCCCAGTCGTCCGGCGCGGCGCCATAACGTGCGCCATCGAAGGTGTCGCTGGCCTGTGCCAGCAGCGGCAGTCGGGCGAAGAAATCGTCGCTGCCGCCGGGCGCGGCGTGGGTGGTTCGGTCCATGGGCGCGGCCACCGCAACAGGCTCAGTCCGCCAGACTGGCTCGGGCCGACTTGATCTCGGATCGCCGGGCCTTGTCCTGCAGCCGGCGCCGCACCGATGCACGGGTCGGACGGGTGGCGCGCCGCTCCCGGGGGGCGACGGCGACACTTTGCACCAGTTCATGCAGCCGGGCGAACGCGTCGAGCCGGTTCTGGTCCTGGCTGCGGTAGGACTGGGCCTTGATCACCAGCACGCCTTGCTGGGTGATGCGCTTGTCGCGCAAGGCCAGCAGGCGCTGCTTGACCGGATCCGGCAGGCTGGAGGCGGCGATGTCGAAGCGCAGGTGCACCGCGCTGGAGACCTTGTTCACGTTCTGGCCGCCGGCGCCCTGGGCCCGGACCGCGGTCGTCTCGACCTCGGACTCGTCGATCAGCAGCGGTTGCGCGGTATCGCCCATGGGCAGCCACTGTACACCGATGCGCCAGGCTGCCCGCACAATGCTAAGCTTGCGCTCGCCGCGACTCCCCCTGTTTCGCCTCCGTGGCGAGGCGCCCTCACCGTATCGACGTACTGGCATGACGCACAAACTCGACCGCAACGCCAAAGGCGTGTACCTGATCGCGGTCACACCGTTCACCGACACCGGTGCACTCGACCTGGCCAGTACCGACCGCATGGTCGACTTCTACCTGGAACGCGGCGCCACCGGGCTGACCATCCTGGGCATCATGGGCGAGGCGACCAAGCTCACGGCGCAGGAGTCGCGCAGCTTCGTCAAGCAGGTGCTGGCACGGGTGGCCGGACGGGTGCCGGTGGTGGTCGGGGCCTCGGCGGCCGGTTTTGCGCCCATGCGCGAACTCACGGCCAGCGTGATGGACATGGGCGCGTCCGGCGTGATGGTGGCGCCCGCGCCGACCCTGCGCACCGACGACCAGATCATCGCCTATTTCGACATGGTCGGCGAGACCCTCGGCCCCGACGTGCCCTGGGTGCTGCAGGACCATCCGGTGTCCACCGGCGTCCAGATGTCCACCGGTGTCGTGCTGCGCATCCTTGCGAACGCGGCCAACTGCGTCATGCTCAAGCACGAGGACTGCCCCGGCCTGGCCAAGCTCTCGGCCCTGCGTGCCGCCAGCGAGCGCGGCGACCTGCCCCGGCCTTCCATCCTGGCCGGCAACGGCGGCGGCCTGTTCCTGCCGGAGGAACTCGGCCGCGGCGCCGACGGCGCGATGACCGGTTTCGCCTATCCCGAGATGATGGTGGACGTATGCGCCGCGCACGCGGGCGGCGACGTGGAACGCGCGCACGACCTGTTCGACGCCTACCTGCCACTGGCGCGCTACGAACAACAAGCCGGCATCGGACTGGCCGTGCGCAAGCACCTGATGGTGCAGCGCGGCGCGATCGCATCGGCCATGGTGCGCAAGCCCGGCCCCGCCCTGTCGGCCGCCGACCGGGCGGACATCGAACGGCTGGTGCGTCGCCAGGAGCGGCGGCTGCACGCACTGGATGCGTCGAGCTGATCGCGCAATGGGACGACGACCGCGCCGCCGCGCCGCCACAGCCAGCCATTGCCGGCCGTGGCCGGGCGGCCTGCCGCTGCGCGTCTTCGTGCTGCTGGGCATGGCCGTGATGCTGGCCGCCCTGGTGGCGGCGCCGGCCCATGCGCAGCTGCAACGGGCCATCATGCTCGACGCAGGCAGCTCGCATGTCGATCTCTGGCCGCAGGTCCGGATCCTGTCCGACCCCGGCAAGGACATGGATATCGAACAGGTGCTGCGGCGCGATACCGCGTTCAGCGTACCCACGACGGCGGCCCGCACGCTGGGACTGCGCGAGGAGGCGGTCTGGTTGCGCATACCGGTCACGGCCGCGCCCGACGCCGGCGGCCTGTGGGTGCTCGACATCGACTACCCCGTGATCAACCGGGTCGACATCTTCCTGGTGGCCGACGGCCAGGTGGTGACGCGCGGGCGCTCCGGCAACCTGACACCGCCGCACGAGCGCATGGTCAATGCCCGATCCATCGCGATGGGGCTGACGCTGTCGCCCGGCACCGACTACCAGCTGTACCTGCGGGTCGAGAACACCGGGGCCATGATTCTCCCGATCAGCCTGTCCAGGCCATCGGAGTTCCTCGGGCGGGCGCTGCGCGAGCAGATGCTGCAAGGCATCCTGCTGGGCCTGGGCCTGTGCCTGCTGGTCTACAGCGTGGGGCAATGGACCCTGCTGCGCGAGCCCCTGTTCATCAAGTACGCATTGCTGATCAGCGGCAGCGTGTTGTTCAGTCTGTTGCAGTTCGGCGTGGGTGCGCAGTTCGTGTGGCCGGGCAACCGGTGGCTGGAACTGCACATGGGCGGCCTGTCCGCGCTGGTCGCGGCCACCGGGTCCTTCCTGTTCATCGAGCAGGTGCTGGCCGGCAAGGACATGGGCCCCGGCCTGTCGCGCCTGATGAAGCTCGGGGCGGTGCTGACGACGGCCTCGGCCCTGCTCTATGCCCTGGACATCATCTCGGTGCAGCAGGTCACGCTGATCGTCAGCGTGCTGGGCCTGGCGCCCGCCATGCTGGGCCTGCCCGGCGCCTGGCGGCGCGCCCGCCGCGGCGATCCGGTCGGCCATTCGTTCCTGCTGGCCTGGGCGGTCTATGCCGTCTCCACCTGGACGCTGATCGCCGTGATCAAGGGCCAGGTCGGCGCCAACTTCTGGACCTTGCACGCCTTCCAGTTCGGCGCCACGCTGGACATGCTGATCTTCATGCGGGTACTCGGCCTGCAGACCCGCGCGCTCAAGCTCGCCGCGCAGGCGGCCCGGCTGGAACGCGACAACCTGCATTCGATGGCACATACCGACCCGCTGACCGGCCTGCCCAACCGGCGCATGCTGAACTCCGCGGTATCGACCGCGATCAACCAGCGGCGCCCGGACGAACTGGTGGCGGTCTACATGCTGGACCTGGACGGCTTCAAGCAGGTCAACGACGAATACGGCCACGATACCGGCGACGCCTTGCTGGTCGAGGTGGCACACCGGTTGCAGGCCAGCCTGCGCAGCTCGGACATGGTCTCGCGGCTCGGCGGCGACGAGTTCCTGGTGCTCTCCAGCGGCATGAAGACCGAAACGCAGGTGCGCGAGCTGGCCGAGAAGCTGGTCAAGGCGCTGGCCGACCCCATCGTCGTGGCCGGCCATGCCTGCCAGGTCGGGCTGACCATCGGCTACGGCATCGCACCCGACGACGGACTCGACCCCTTGACGCTGATCCAGCGCGCCGATGCCGCCATGTACGCCGGCAAGAAGGCGGGCAAGGGTCAGGTCGGCTTCGCCGGGCGCGACATCGCCATGCCTGCCTGAGGCGGCCGCCGAACACGGCAGGACGGGTTCATCCCGCGTAGCCGAACATCATCGGCATCCACAACACGATCGCCGGGAAGAAGATCAGCAAGGCCAGCGCGAACAGCAGCGCGACCAGGAACGGCGCGATCTCGCGGATGATCTCGATCAGCGGGATGCCTGTCGTGCCGTTGATGACGAACAGCAACACGCCATAGGGCGGCGTGATCAGGCCGATCATGCAGTTGACGACGACGACGACGCCGAAATGCACGAGGTCGATGCCCAGCGCCCTGGCCGACACGACGAACAGCGGAATGATGACCAGGATGATGGTGGTCGCATCCAGGATGCAGCCCAGCAGCAGCAGCAGCAGGTTGACGCCCAGCAGGAACGCCATCGGCGAGATGTCCATGCCCACCATCTGCTCGGCCAGCAGCGTGGGAATGTTCTCCGACGCGACGATGTAGTTCAGGATCAGCGCACCGCCGATCACCAGGCCCACCGAGGCCGACGACTTGACGCTGTCGAGCATGATGGTGCGCAGCGACCGGACCGACAACGAACGGTAGAAGAACGCCGCCAGCACCAGTGCATAGGCCGCGGCCACGGCGGCGGCCTCGGTCGGCGTGGTCGCGCCGCCGTAGATGCCGTAGAGCAGGATCACCGGCATCAGCAGCGCGGGGAAGGCGCGCACCGTCAGGCCGGGAATCTGGCGGATCGGCACCACCTCGTCGGCGGCGAATCCGCGCTTGTGCGAGATGTAGGTGTTCATTGTCATCAGCACCAGCCCCATCAGCAGGCCCGGGACGATGCCGCCCAGGAACAGATAACCGATCGAGGTGTCCGAGACCAGCGCATACAGCACCATCGGGATCGACGGCGGAATGATGGGACCGATGGTGGCCGATGCCGCCGTGATGGCGGCGGCATAACCGCGGGGATAACGGTTGCCCTTGGTCATCATCTCGATGATGACCTTGCCGATGCCGGCCGCATCGGCCACGGCCGAGCCCGACATGCCGGAGAAGATCAGGCTCGAGACGATGTTGACATGGCCCAGCCCGCCCTTGAAGCGGCCCACCACGCCAACGCAGAAACGCAGCAGCCGCTCGCTGATGGCGCCGGCATTCATGATGTTGGCCGCGACGATGAACAGCGGCACTGCCAGCAGCACGAAGCTGTCGTACAGGCCATAGCTGATCTGCTCGGCCGCGATGCCCAGATCCTGGCCCTTGATGGCCAGGTAGACGATGGCCCCGACGATGATGGAGTGCGCGATCGGCGTGCCAATGGCGGCCAGGCCGAACAGCACGACCAGGCACATGGTGAAGGCGAGCGTCATGTTTCAGGCGCCGCGTCGCGCTGCGGTTCGTCGAGTTCGTTGCGCAAGATCTTGCGCAGTCGCAGCGTGTAGATCACGATCGTGCCGAGCATGAACAGCAGGAACAGGCTGAACACATACGCCAGCGGGATGCGCAGCGTGGCGCTTTTCTTGATGGTCAGGAAGCTGACCCAGTCCCAGGTGGCCGGCAAGGACGCCAGCATCGCGACGATGATCGCCAGCGCCGAGATGGCGCCGAACACCCGGCGCACGCCGGGCCGGACATGGTTGTAGATCATGTCGAAGGCAATGTGGTCCTTGTTGCGCAGGCACAAGGCCGAGCCCCAGAACACGGTCCACAGCCACATCGTGAGACTGAGCTCCAGCGTCCATGGCAATGGATAGTTGACGACGTAACGCGCGGTGATCTGCAGCACGAAGGCCACGAACATGGCGGTGAGCAAGGCCACCGCCACGTCGTCGGCCCGCGCCTGCCACCAGTCCAACCTGGATCGCATGGCTCGGCCTCGGGTTCAATTACAGAGTCGGCTCGGTCGCGCGCACGTGCCTTGCGGCCTCGCGCACGCCCCCAACGGCTGTCAGAGCGCGTTGATCTTCTCGACCAGGCCCTTGGGCCAGGACTTGGACAGGTCGGACTCCAGGTAGGCCTTCTGCACGCGGGCACGGAACGCGTCCACGTTGGGGGTATAGACCTGCAGGCCCTTGTCCTTGAAGAACTGCACCAGTTCGTCCTCGAGCTTGAGCTGCTTCTGGCGGCCGGACTCGGCGGCATCGTCGGCCGCCTTCTGCAGCCGGGCCTGGTTGGCCGGAGAAAGCTTGTCGAACACCTTCTTGGAGATGGTCAGGTAGTTCAGGTCGACCAGGTGGCTGGTGAGCACGATCTGCTTGGTGACCTCGAAGAACTTGGCATCGCGGTTGGTCGGCAGCGGGTTGTCCTGCCCGTCGATGGCGCCGGTCTGCAGGCCGGTATAGACCTCGGTGAACGCCATCGGCGTGGGATTGGCGCCCAGCGCACGGCCCAGGAACATCCAGGCTTCGGAGCCAGGCATGCGCAGCTTGATGCCGGCCAGATCCTCAGGGGTGTTGATCTTCTTGTCGGTGCGCAGATTGAGCTGGCGCCGGCCCAGGTACATCACGGTCAGCAGCTTGACACCGAGCTTGTCCTCGACCATCTTCTTGAACGGCTGGAACAGGTCGGATTCGAACACGCGTTTCTGGTGCGCCGCATCCTTGTGCAGGTAACCGGCGGAGAAGATCGAGAACTCCGGAAAGAACTCGGCCAGTTCCTGTGCCGACGCAATCGACATGTCGAGGTTGCCACGCGAGATCGCCTCGAGCTCGGTGCCCTGCTTGAACAGCGCCGCGTTCCAGTGCGGCTCGAAGGTCGCGAAGTCGGCCACGGCCGGCGCGAACACCGAGGTCAGCGCCACGGCCCGCTGGTCCGTCGCAGAAGACGGCGAGGACAGGCGCAACTTGACCTTTTCCTGGGCAAAGGACGATCCGGCGAAGGCGGTCAGCGAGGCGGCCGCGGCGGCAGCCACGACGCTGCGACGGCTGAGAGTGGTTTCCATGGTGCTTGTCTCCTGGGTTGATCGATACGAGCCTGCATGGCCCGCTCGAGACTGACATGTTAGCATGCAACTGGCGGCGAACGAAGAATGTACCAATTAGTTCATTATGAGAACCGGCTATGTAGAATGTCAACGTCCGATGCCTCTGCACACGTGCCATGCGGTCGCGCAATCCAAATGAACCGAACAGTACAAACAATGTCGCCCACGGTGCGCAAGCCGGTCCAGGCGGCGGAAGCGGGCCAGCCGCGCAAACGGGCGGCGGCCGAACCGCGCACCAACGATCCCGAACGCACGAAGGCGGAAATCCTGCGCGCGGCCATTGTCGAATTCGGCGAAAAAGGCCTGGCCGGCGGACGCATCGACGAGATCGCCGCCGCCACCCACACCAGCAAGCGCATGATCTATTACTACTTCGGCAGCAAGGACGGCCTGTACCTTGCCGCGCTGGAGCAGTCCTACGCCCGCGTGCGCGACACCGAAATGCAATTGCGGCTCGACGACATGGACCCGCAGACCGCCCTGCGCTGCCTGGTCACGGTGATGTTCGATCACCACCTGGACAACGAACACTACATCCGCATCGTGATGTCGGAGAACATCAACCGGGGGCGCTACCTGAAACAGAGCAGCAAGATCCAGGAGCTCAACCGACCGGCGATCACGCTGCTGCGCAGCATCTACGACCGCGGCGTGGCGGCCGGCCTGTTCCGCCCCGGGCTGGACGCGACCGACATCCATGCGTCGATCTCCGCGCTGAGCTTCTTCAACGTGTCGAACCGCCACACCTTCGGCCTGATCTTCCAGCAGGACAACCAGTCCCCCGCCTACCAGGCGAACCGGCGCGAAAACGTCGTGCAGATGATCCTGCGCTACGTGCGCCATCCGTGACATGCATCCGTTGCGCATCGCGGTGGCCGGCGCCGGCCTGATCGGGCGGGCGCACATCGACGTGATCCGTGCCAGCGCCCACGCCAGGCTCGCGGCCATCGTCGATCCGGCGCCGCAGGCCGCGACGCTGGCGGCCCGGGCCGGCGTACCCGTGTTCGCGTCGCTGCAGGCGCTGCTGGCCGATGCGGACAAGCCCGATGGCGTGATCCTGGCCACGCCCAGCCCCCTGCACCTGGAACACGCCCTGGCCTGCATCGACGCAGGCATTCCCGTGCTGGTGGAAAAACCCGTCACCGCCACAGTGGCCGAGGGCGAGCAGTTGCTGCGGTCGGCCGAGCGCGCCGGCGCCCGCGTGCTTGTCGGCCACCACCGCGCGCACAGCCCCATCATGGCCAAGGCGCGGGAAGTCGTCGACAGCGGCGTATTGGGACGGCTGGTCGCGGTGTCCGGCAGCGCGACCTTCTTCAAGCCCGACCACTATTTCGCCGACGCGCCGTGGCGACGCGAGAGCGGTGGCGGCGGCCCGATCCTGATCAACATGATCCACGAGGTGCACAACCTGCGCATGTTGTGCGGCGAGATCGTCGCCGTGCAGGCCCTGGCCTCGCACGCGGTGCGCGGCTTCGCGGTCGAGGACACGGTGTCCATCAACCTGCGTTTCGCCAGCGGTGTATTGGGCAGCTTCCTGCTGTCCGACACGGCCGCGTCGGCGCGCAGCTGGGAGCAGACCTCGCAGGAGAACCAGGCCTATCCGAGCTACGCCGACGAAGACTGTTACGTCGTCAGCGGCACCAACGGCAGCCTGGCGGTCCCGAGCATGCGCATCAAGACCTATGCGCGCCCCGAAGACCGCTCCTGGTGGAAACCGTTCGAGACCGGCGTCGTGGCCATGGTGCGCGACGATCCGCTCCGGCTCCAGTTCGCCCACTTCTGCGCCGTGATCCGCGGCGACGCGCGGCCCCTGGTCAGCGCACGCGACGGCCTGGCCAACCTGCGCGTGACCGAAGCCATTGCCGCCGCGGCCGCCAGCGGCGATACGGTCAGCCTCACCCCCACCTGAATTCCCAAACCAAGGAGCACCATGAACATCCTCGTCCTCAATGGCATCAACCTCAACATGTTCGGCAAGCGCGATCCGAAGCAATACGGCACCGCGACACTGGCCGACATCGACCGCAGCCTGCAGGCGCTGGCAACCGAACTCGGCGTGACCGTGCAGAGTTTCCAGACCAACCACGAAGGCGCAATGTGCGAACGCATCCACCAGGCCTTCCATGACAAGGTCGACGCCGTGCTGATCAATGCCGGTGCCTGGACCCACTACAGCTACGGCATCCGCGATGCGCTGGCCATCCTGACCTGTCCGGTGGTGGAACTGCACATGTCCAACGTGCACGCGCGCGAGGCGTTCCGCCATGTGTCGGTGTTCTCCGAAGTCGTCAAGGGCCAGATCTGCGGCTTCGGCGCCGACAGCTACCTGCTGGCACTGCGCGCCGCGGTTTCCGCCGCGCGCGCGGCCTGAGGCGCCGCACCGTGATTCGCGGCACGACGGCGCTCATCGCGCACCTGGGGTTTCCGACCTTCACGTTCAAGTCGCCGATGATCTACAACCCCTACTTCGAGCAGGCGGGCATCGACGCGGTCGTGGTGCCCATGGCCTGCCGGGCCGCGCATTATGCGAACTTCCTGCGCGCCGTCTTCACGCTCGACAACATCCGCGGCGCGCTGATCACGATGCCGCACAAGGTCACCACCGTGGCCCTGCTCGACGAGGCGTCGGCCAGCGTGCGTATCGCCGGTGCCTGCAATGCGGTCCGGCGCGACGCGAACGGCAGCCTGGTCGGCGACATGTTCGACGGCGAAGGCTTCGTGCGCGGCATGCGGCGCAAGGGCGTGCCGCCCGAAGGCGCGCGGGCGCTGGTGGTCGGCTGCGGCGGCGTCGGTTCGGCCATTGCCGCCTCGCTGGCCGCCGCCGGTGTGGCCACGATCAGCCTTTTCGACGCCCAGCCGGCTGCGGCCCAAGCGCTGGCGAGCCGGATCTCCGCACACTATCCCGAACTGCCCGTGCAGACCGGATCCAACGATCCTGCGGGCCACACGGTGGTCGTCAATGCCACGCCCCTGGGCATGCACGAGGGCGACCCGATGCCGATGGACGTGGCACGCATCGACCCCGACGCCTTCGTCGGCGAAGTCGTGCTCAGGACCGAGATGACCGCCTTCGTGCAGGCCGCGCAGGCCCGCGGCTGCCGCTTCCAGGTGGGCGCGGACATGTTGTTCGAGCAGATTCCGGCCTACCTCGAGTTCTTCGGATTCCCGTCCACGACAGCCGATCGTCTGCGCGCGCTGGCGCGCCTGGACAGCTGATCGCCGGCCGCCGCTCGTTCAGCCCGCCGCCGGGCGCCGCAGCGGCACGGCGAACCCGCGCGCCACTGCCGGGCGCGCCATCATCGCCTCGTACCAGCGCCGCACCTGCGGAAAGTCCGCCAGGTCGACCTTGTGGCGCTCGTGGCGCCAGGCCCAGCCCAGGATCGCAAAATCGGCGATCGACAGCTCGTCGGCGAAATATTCGTGCTCGGCCAGCCGGCGGTCCATCACGCCGTACAGCCGCCGGGTCTCGGCCATGAAACGCTCCAGTCCGTAGCGCCGGTCGGTCTCGTTCGCCAGCGCGATGAAATGGTGCACCTGGCCCGGCATGGGGCCGAAGCCGCCCATCTGGAACATCAGCCACTCCAGGGCCGCGATGCGCCTGAGCGGATCCTGGGGCAGGAAGCGGCCCGACTTCTCGGCCAGGTAGATCAGGATGGCGCCGGACTCGAACACGCTGACCGGCGCGCCCGTGGGTCCTTGCGGATCGACGATGGCCGGGATCTTGTTGTTCGGGCTGATCTTCAGGAACTCCGGCTGGTTCTGCTCGCCCTTGGTGATGTCGACGACATGCACCTCGTAGGGCAAGCCCATCTCCTCGAGTGCGACACTGATCTTGCGTCCGTTGGGTGTATCGAATGCGTACAACGCAATGGTCATGGATGTCCTTTGCCCCTCGGGCGGCTGTGCGGGCTGGTCGTGAGCGGCCCGGCCTCGCTCATGCGGATGTCTTGACGCCGGCGCCGGCGGAGCGGCGGGCCCACAACTGGCTGGCGATGGTGATGCCGATCAGCGCCATGCCGATCAGGTCGGTCTGCAGGCCGGGCTTGATCAGCACCAGCGCCGCGGCGATCAGCAATATACGCTCCCACCAGCGTGCGGGGCCGAAGAAGAAATAGCTGTGCAGGCCCGCGGCCAGGCAGACCACGCCGGCCGTGGCGGTGACCGTGGCCAGCAGCACCACGGACAGGTCGCCGATCAGCAGCAGCGACGGCGCAAACACGAACATGAAGGGAATGATGTAGCCGGTCAGACCCATCTTCACCGCCGCCCAGCTGGTCTGCATCAAGGTGCCGCGCGAGATGCCGTTGGCCGCGTAGACCGCCATCGCCACCGGAGGCGTGATCGCCGACAACACGGCGAAATACAGCACGAACAGGTGGGCGGCCTCGACCTGCACCCCGAGCTTGACCAGCGCCGGCACCAGCAGGGCCACCTGCACGATGTAGGCCGGCGTCGTGGGCAGGCCCATGCCCAGCAGGATGCCCGCCAGCATGGTCAGCACCAGGGCCAGCAGCAGCGAATTCTGCGACAGCGCCAGCACCACGCCGGTGAACGACAGGCCCAGGCCGGTCAGCGTGATGGTGCCGATGACGATGCCGGCGGTGGCGCAGGCCAGCGCGACCACCAGCGTGTTGCGCGCACCGGACTCCAGCGCCTCGACGATGGCGCGCAGCGTGAAGGTCTTGCGCGTGCTCGCACGCAACCAGGTGGTCGGAATCACCGAGCCGATGCCGCACAGGGCCGAGAACGCCGCGCTGTAGCCGGCCAGCAGCACGACGACGATGACCACCAGCGGCAGGAACAGGTGGCCGCGCTCGACGATGACCTCGCGCAGCCGCGGCAGGTCGGCCTTGGGCAGGCCCACCAGGCCGATGCGCTTGGCCTCGAAATGCACGGCCATGAACACCGCGACGTAATACAGCACCGCCGGCAGCAGCGCGAACGCGGCCACGGTGAGGTAGGACACGCCCAGGAACTCCGCCATCACGAAGGCCGCCGCGCCCATGATGGGCGGCATCAGCTGGCCACCCGTCGAGGCCACCGCCTCCACCGCGCCCGAGAACGCGGGCCGGTAGCCGGTGCGCATCATCAGCGGGATCGTGAAGGTGCCGGTGGTCATCACGTTGGCCACGGCACTGCCCGAGACCGTGCCGAACAGGCTGCTGGTGATCACCGCCACCTTGGCCGGACCGCCCGAGGTGTGGCCGGCCAGCGCGAGTGCGAAGTCCATGAAGAGCTGGCCGGCACCGCTGCGTTCGACGAAGGCGCCGAACAGGATGAACAGCATCACGTAGGTGGCCGACACGTACAGCGGGATGCCGAAGATGCCCTCGGTCGTCAGGTAGAGCTGGTCGAGCATGACCCCGACCGACTGGTTGCCGACGGTCAGTCCGTAGGTGAGGAAGACGATGGCGGTGATCGGCAGCGCCCAGCCGGTGGCGCGCCGCGTGGCTTCGAGCACCAGCAGGATGACGGCCCCGCCGAACACGTAGTCCGCCACGATGGGATCGTCGACGTAATACATCCGCCCCTGGATATAGGCCAGGTTCATGCTCGGGTACAGCGCCGCGGCCGCGGCGGCGATCACCAGCACCACGTCGAACCAGCCCACGCGCTCGGCCGTGCCGTTGCGCCCGGGCATGATCAGGAAACCCAGCACCAGCGCAAACGCCAGGTGCGCGCCCCGCATCACGTAGGCGTCGGGCGGGCCGACGAAGGCCACGTACAGGTGGAACACCGACATCGCCACCGCCACGGTGGTGATGATCCGGCGCGAGACGACCGCAGGCAGTGACAACATGGGTGAGCTCCGGCGCGGGCGGGCGCCATGGAATATCCGCGGCGATGACGCCGCCACGAAGGACCGGCGCGTGAGCCATCACGCGCCGGCAAGCGACATCAGAGCGCGCCGACTTCCTTGTAGTACTTCATCGCACCCTTGTGCAAGGGCACGCCGATGTCCTCGGCCATCATCTTGGGCGTGACACCGGACATGGCCTTGGCGATCGCGGCCAGGTCGGCCTTGTTGTCGACCAGGCCCTTGAGCATCTTGTAGACCACGGTCTCATCGAGATCGCAACGGGCAATGAGGTGGGTGGCGTAGCCGATGGTCTGCACGTCCTGCGTCTGCTTCGGATAACTGCCGGCCGGGATCACCAGCTTGGTGTAGCCCGGGTTGAGCTTGCGCATGGCCTGGAACTTGTCGTCCGGAATGCCGATCAGCTTGATGTCGCGCGCCGACGCCAGGTCCATGATGGCCGATGCCGGCACGGTCGTACCCAGCGTGAACACCTGGGCGTTGTTGTCCTTCATCAGCGAGACGGCATCGGTGTAGGAGACGTAGCTGACGCGACCCATGTCACCGTACTTGAGGCCATAGACCTCGAGCGACTGCATGCTGATGAACTCGGCGGTATTGCCCTTGGGCTGCACGGCCAGCGACTTGCCCTTGAGGTCGCCCAGCGAATTGATGTTGGCGTCGGCATTGGCCACCACCTGGTAATACTGCGGATACAGGCTGGCGACGTTGCAGACGTTCTTGGTCTGTGCGTCGAACGGCGCCTTGCCGGCGACACCGTCCACGGTGGAGATCGAGTTGCCGAAGCCCATGTCGGCCTTGCCGCCATCCACGCCCTTGACGTTCGCGATCCCGGCCCCCGGCAACACCTGCACCTTCATCCCGGCCTTGTCGGCGATGTTCGCGATCGCACCACCGAGCGGGTACCACGAGCCGCCTTGCGGGCCGGTCATCAGCTTGATCTGCTGGGCTTGTGCCGCGCCGGCGCCACACACCAGGGCGGCGATGGCGATGCAAGTGCGATGGATGGGGAATGTCATGTTTGTGCTCCTTGTATTGGATGAAAGAACCACCGGGAACGGCGTTGCCGGTCGATCGGTCGGTCGGGGGAATCGGAATACGGGGGATGGGACGCGGGCGCGGCATCGCCGCAGGCGTCGGCAAAAAATCGATTTCAGGTGGGCCTTGTCTCCGTTGTCGTGGTTGTCATGGAACCGGGTTGGGTTGCTGCAACACAGCCCCACCATGATCAGATGATATGACCAAGTGTGCACGGATTTCGCCGGACCCGTCAATACGGCATGTCCCGCATCAGCGTTCGCCGCCATGCGGACGGCACCCGGCCGACCGAAGGCCGGACGGCGCGCTACAGGCTGCGCTCGACCAGCGCCCGCAGCGCCGGCGTGACCCGGGGCATGGTGCCGAACCAGGCGGCAAAGGCGGGGCGGGCCTGGTGCAGCAACATGCCCAGTCCGCCGACCACCGGGTTGCCGCGCGCGCGCGCCGCCGCCAGCAGCGGCGTGACCAGCGGCACGTAGACCAGGTCGGACACCAGCGCCTGGGGCGGCAGCGCGTCCAGCGCCAGGTCCAGCGGCGCCTGCCCGTGCATGCCCTGGCTGGTGGTGTTGACCAGCAAGGCGGCATCGGCCAGTGCGGCATGGCGTTGCTCCCACGGCACGGCACGGACCGGGGCGCCGAGCTCGGCGGCCAATGCCTGGGCCTTGTCCGCGGACCGGTTGCACAGCCGTATCTCGCGCGCGCCCTGCTCGGCCAGGCCGACCAGCACCGCGCGGGCCGCGCCACCGGCGCCCAGGACCACGACGGGGCCGGCGTCGGCGCGCCAGCCCGGAACCTCATCGCGCAGGCTCTCGATGTAGCCGAAACCGTCGTTGTTGAATCCCGCCAGCGAGCCGTCCGGTTGCACCACCACGGTGTTGATGGCACCGATGCGGCGGGCCACCGGATCGACACGGTCGACCAGCGCCATCGCGGCCACCTTGTGCGGAATGGTCAGGTTGCAGCCGGCAAAACCGAGCACCGGCAGCGCGCGCAATGCCTGGCCCAGCGTGTCGGGTGCCACCGGCAGCAGCACATAGGCGCCGCGCAGCCCGTGTTCGGCCATCCAGTGGTTGTGAATGTCGGGCGAGCGGGAATGGGCGACGGGCCAGCCCATCAGGCCGGCCAGCGCGAAGTTGCGGTGTTCCATGGAGGTGATCGCGGGCAGTTGAACGGGAGGCCGCCATTGTCACTGCTTGGCGATGCGGATCCCCGTCGCCCCACGCGCCGTTCGCATGCCGTGCACGACAATCCGGTGCAACCATGTTCCACCACAACCTGCAGCTGGTCGCCTTGTCCGCGTTGTGGGGGACGTCGTTCATGCTGACGCGCTTCGCCGCGCCGATCCTGGGCCCGAACCTGCTGGCGGCGCTGCGCATGGGCATGGCGGCCGTCGCGCTGGCCTGCATCATGCACCGGCTGCGCCTGCGCTGGCCGATCGAACACTGGCGCGAACTCGGCTTGCTGGCCCTGCTCGGCGTCGCCGCGCCACACGCCATGTTCGCCTGGTCCGCGTTGTACATGCCGGCGGGTTATTCCGCCCTGTTGTATGTGACCTCGGTGCTGTTCGGAGCCCTTGCGTCGGCCTGGATGAAGGAGGAATCGCTGACCGGGCCGAAACTCGCCGGCTGCGTGCTGGGCATCGTCGGTGCGGCGTTCCTGGTGCAACTCGGCCCGCTGGATCCGTCGCCCCGCCTGGTGATGGCGGTGTCGATCGCCATCGTCGGCGCCGCGGTGTCGGGCATGTCGGCGCCCATGCTCAAGCGCGCGGTCACGCGCATGGATCCGCTGGCCATCACGGCCGGCATGCACCTGATCGCGTTCGTGCTGCTGCTGCCGGGCGCCATCGTCGATTGGCCCCGTGCGCGTTTCAGCGCCGGCGCACTGGCCGCCGTCTTCGTCATGGGTACCTTCACCTCCGGCATCGCCTGGTGGCTCTATGCGCGCATCATGCGCCACGTGTCGCCCCTGGTGGCGCTGAGCTCGACCTTCATGATCACCGCCTTCGGCGTGTTGTGGGCCGTGTTGTTCCTCGGCGAGACGCTCGACACCGGCATCTACCTGGGCGGTGCGCTGCTGGTGCTGTCATGCCTGCTGGTGATGGGCTTCGACCCGCGCAGGTGGATGGCCGCCATGCCGGCACGCAGCCGCGATCCATGAAACGGCATCGCGCCCGCGGCACACGCGCTGCGGACCCGCCATGCCGCACAATGTGCGCCACATGCAGAACAAGTATTTCGCCCAGCTGGCGGGCTTGTCGATCCTGTGGGGGGCGACGTTTCTGTTCACCCGGGTGGCGACGCCGGAGATCGGCCCCAGCCTGACCGCGGCCGGCCGGATCGGCCTGGGTGCGGCGACGCTGGCGCTGATCATGACCTTCACCCGCCACCGCTGGCCGTGGCAACACTGGCGCGCCCTGGCGGTGCTCGCGGCGCTCGGCATCGCCGGGCCGCATTTCCTGTACGCCTGGTCGTCGCTGTACCTGCCGGCCGGCTACAGCGCGGTGCTCAGCGTGACCTCCGTGATGTTCGGCACCTTCGTCTCGGCCTGGCTGCGCGAAGACGTGTTGACCCGTTCCAAGGTGTTCGGCTGCATCGCCGGCTTTTCCGGCGTGGCGCTGGTGGTGCAACTCGGGCCGATGCGCCCGACGCCGGAGCTGGTCGTCGCCGCCATGGTCGCCATCGCCGGATCGGCCTTGTCGGGCGCGTCGGCACCGCTGCTCAAGCGCGCCACCAAATACATGGAGCCGCTGGCGATCACGGCGGTGATGCATGTGATCGCCTTCGGCCTGCTGCTGCCCAGCGCCGCGTGGACCCTGCCGCAGGCCCGCTTCACCCCCGCCGCGCTGGCCTCGGTCGCCATCATGGGCGTGTGCACCTCGGGCCTGGCGTACTGGGCCTACATGCGCATCGTGCAGAAAGTCAGCCCGATCGCCGCGCTGAGTTCAACCTTCATGGCAACCATCTCCGGCATCATCTGGGGCCACCTGGTGCTGGACGAGAAGTTCACCGGCACCACCTATGCCGGCGGCTTGCTGGTGCTGGCGGCCACCGTGCTGGTGACAGGATTCAACCCCTGGCGGCGCCCGGCAGCGGTTCCGCCCGCGGGCGCGGCCGCAGACGCGACGACGGCAACACGCCCGCCGCCGCCACCACCACCATCAACGGGACGCTGACCCGGGCGGGTGCGCCTGCGCGCCGATCGGCGCCAGGTCGACCGAGACATCGGCACACTGGGCACGGTGGCGCAGCACATGGTCCATCACGACCAGCGCCAGCATGGCCTCGGCGATCGGCGTGGCCCGGATGCCGACACACGGATCGTGCCGGCCCTTGGTGCTGACCGTGGTGCTGTTGCCCGCGGTGTCGATCGACTCGCGCGGCGACAGAATGGAGCTGGTGGGCTTGATCGCGATCGACACCTCCAGGTCCTGGCCGCTGGTGATGCCGCCCAGCGTGCCGCCGGCGTTGTTGGTCCGGAAACCGTCCGGCGACAGGGAATCGCCGTGGGTGGTGCCGCGCTGGGACACGCTGGCGAAGCCGGCGCCGATCTCGACACCCTTGACCGCGTTGATGCCCATCATCGCGTAGGCGATGTCGGCGTCCATCTTGTCGAACAGCGGCTCGCCCAGCCCGACCGGAACGCCACTGGCGACGACCCGGATGCGGGCGCCGCAGGAGTCGCCCGACTTGCGCAGCGCCTCCATGTAGGTCTCCAGCGCCGACACGTCGGCCACCGGCGCGAAGAACGGGTTGGCCGGCACGTGGTCCCAGCTCTCGAAGCCGATCGGCAACTCGCCGATCTGGGTCATGCAGCCGCGGAACACGGTGCCGTATTTCTCGTGCAGCCATTTCTTGGCCACCGCGCCGGCGGCCACCATCGGGGCCGTCAGCCGGGCCGACGAGCGCCCGCCGCCGCGCGGATCGCGGATGCCGTACTTCTGGAAATAGGCATAGTCGGCATGGCCGGGCCGGAAGGTCTGCAGGATGTTGCCGTAGTCCTTGCTGCGCTGGTCGGTGTTGCGGATCAGCAAGGCGATCGGTGTGCCGGTGGTCCGGCCCTCGTAGACGCCGCTGAGGATCTCCACCGCGTCCGGTTCGTTGCGCTGGGTGACGAATTTCGAGGTGCCGGGCCGGCGCCGGTCCAGGTCACCCTGGATGTCCGCCTCGCTCAGCGCCAGGCCGGGCGGGCAGCCGTCGATGACGCAGCCGATGGCCGGGCCGTGCGACTCGCCGAAGTTGGTGACGGCAAACAGCATGCCGAAGGTGTTGCCCGACATCAGGCGGACCTCCGGCATGCGTGCGTTGCACTGCGCGACGCCGTTCTCATTGGAGTCCCTCGGTGTGGCGCACGGCGGAGCTCACGATGGGGGCGGCCGGGCGCGCTCATGGTGTACCGGGAATGCCGTCGTTGTCCGGCCAGTCGCGGATGTAGGCCTTGAGCATCTTGTTCTCGAAGTTCTGCGCGTCGACGACGGCCTTGGCGACGTCGTAGAAACTGACCACGCCCATCAGCATCTTGCGGTCCATCACCGGCAGGTAGCGGGCATGGTGCTCGAGCATCATGCGCCGCACCTCGTCGAGTTCGGTGCCCATGGTGCAGGTCAGCGGCGCATCGTCCATGGCGGCGCGGACCGATCCGGTGCCGATCTGGCCGCCGTTGCGCACCACGGTCTGGATCACCTCGCGGAAGGTCAACATGCCCACCAGGTCACCGAGGTCCATGACGACCAGCGAACCGATGTCCTTCTCGGCCATCACGGCGGCCGCCTGCGCCAGGCGTTCATCGGGCTTGACGGTGTAGAGCGTGTTGCCCTTGACACGCAGAATATCGCTGACTTTCATGCTGCACTCCTCGCGCTGAATATAGCCCACAATAAGAGGGCACCGGGCTGGTGCTCCGTCGCGATTGTGACGCCGAGGCGCCGCGCCATCGCGCGGCGCCGCATCCGGGTCGCACGGCGGGCACGCCGGCCCCGTGCACGAATCCACAGCGCCCAACCCACTGGAGACCTTCGCATGCCCGGTTATTCCGATCCCGGCTTCGACACGCTGGCACTACATGCCGGCGCGGCACCGGACCCCGCCACCGGCGCTCGCGCCGTGCCGATCCACCTGAGCACCTCGTTCGTGTTCGAGTCGAGCGAACACGCCGCCGCCCTGTTCAACCTCGAGCGCGCCGGCCATGTCTATTCGCGCATCAGCAACCCGACCAATGCCGTGCTCGAGCAACGGGTGTCGGCGCTCGAAGGCGGCATCGGCGCGATCAGCACGGCCAGCGGCCAGGCGGCGCTGCACCTGTCGATCGCCACGCTGATGGGCGCGGGCTCGCACATCGTCGCCTCGACCGCACTGTACGGCGGATCGCAGAACCTGCTGCATTACACGCTGCGCCGCTTCGGCATCGAGACCAGCTTCGTCAAGCCCGGCGACATCGACGGCTGGCGCGCCGCGGTGCGTCCGAACACCAAGCTGTTCTTCGGGGAGACCGTCGGCAACCCGGGCCTGGACGTGCTGGACATCGGCACCGTGTCGTCCATCGCTCACGAGGCCGGCGTGCCGCTGCTGGTCGACTCGACGCTGACCACGCCCTGGCTGCTCAAGCCGCTCGAACACGGCGCCGACCTGGTCTACCACTCGGCGACCAAGTTCCTCAGCGGCCACGGCACGGTGATCGCCGGCATCGTCGTCGACGGCGGCAGCTTCGACTGGGCCGCCGCGCACGCGCAGTCGGGCAGGTTTGCCGAACTGGCCACGCCCTACGACGGTTTCCACGACATGGTGTTCACCGACGAGTCCACCGTCGGCGCCTTCCTGCTGCGCGCGCGGCGCGAAGGCCTGCGCGACTTCGGCGCCTGCCTGAGCCCGCATTCGGCCTGGCTGGTGCTGCAAGGCATCGAAACGCTGGGCCTGCGCATGGCGCGGCACATGGACAACACGGCCCGGGTGGTCGAATTCCTGGCCGGCCACACATTCGTGTCGCGCGTCGGCCATCCGCTGCTCGAAACCCACCCCAGCCACGTGCTGGCGCAAAAGCTGCTGCCGCGCGGCGCCGGCTCGGTGTTCAGCTTCGACCTCAAGGGCAGCCGCGCGCAGGGCAAGGCCTTCGTCGATGCGCTGCAGGTGTTCAGCCACCTGGCCAACGTCGGCGACTGCCGCTCGCTGGTGATCCACCCGGCCAGCACCACCCATTTCCGGATGAGCGACGAGGCGCTGGCCGCGGGCGGCATCACGCAAGGAACGATACGCCTGTCGATCGGGCTCGAAGACCCGGCCGACCTGCTCGAAGACCTCAAGCGCGCACTGCGGGCCGCGGAAAAGGCAGGTGCATGATGGAACTCGTCGTCCATGGCAGCAAGACCTTCTGCTACACCGGTGGCAAACCCTTCGATGCTCAGAAACCGACCGTGATCTTCCTGCACGGCGTGCTCAACGACCACAGCGTCTGGATCCTGCAGACCCGGTCGCTGGCGCACCACGGCTGGAACGTGCTGGCGCCCGACCTGCCGGGACACGGCAAGAGCGCCGGAGATCCGCCGACCAGCGTCGAGGCCGCCGCAGACTTCGTGCTGGCCCTGATGGACGCCGCCGGTGTCGGGAAGGCGGCACTGGTCGGCCACAGCTTCGGCGCGCTGATCGCGCTGGAGGCGGCGGCGCGCGCGCCCGAACGGGTCAGCCACCTGGTGCTGGTCGGCGTGGCGTTCCCGATGAAGGTCTCGCCGGTGCTGCTCGAAGCCTCGCAGAATGACCCAGAGAAAGCCATCGCGCTGGTCAACACCTTCTCGCACAGCACGCTGGCGCCGCCGCCATCGGGACTCGGCCCCGGCACCTGGCTGTACGGCGGCTCGCGCGCGCTGATGCGCCGCGTGCTCGCCAGCAACACGCGCGTGAACGTCTTCCACACCGGCTTCAAGGCCTGCGACGGTTACGCCGGCGGCGATGCGGCCATGGCCAAGGTGACGGCGCCGACCTTGTTCGTGCTGGGCCGGCACGACCAGATGACACCGCCCAAGGCGGCGCAGACCCTGGTGCGGGCGGCCCGCCACGGCACCGTGGAGACGGTGCCCGGCGGGCACGCGATGATGCTCGAGGCACCGGACGCGGTACTGGCAGCGCTGCACCGCTTCCTGCAGGCATGACCACCGGCCCCGTCGTTGCCACGGCGCCGATAACCGCCGCGCGGGCGCGGCAGATCGCGGACGGTTTCGACCTGCGCGCCTTGCCGGCCGACTTCTACGCCAATCCGTATCCGGTCTACGACCTGCTGCGCGAGACGCAACCGGTGCGCGCGATGCCCGACGGCAGCTGGTTCCTGACCCGGTACCAGGACCTGGTCGCGGTCTATCGCGACGCCCGGCTGTTCAGCTCGGACAAGCGGGTCGAGTTCGCGCCCAAATACCTGCATGCACCGTGGCAGGCGCACGCGCGGCCGGCGAATGGCGCACCGCTGTTCGACCACCACACGACCAGCCTGGTGTTCAACGATCCGCCGCTGCATACCCGCGTGCGCAAGCTGATCATGGGTGCGTTGACCCGGCGCGCCATCCGGGAGATGGAGGGCGGCCTGATCACCCTGGTCGACCAGCTGCTCGACGGCATCGAGGCCCGCGGCCATGGCGACCTGATCGAGGACTTCGCCAGCGCGATCCCGGTCGAGGTCATCGGCAACCTGCTCGGCGTGCCCCACGCCGACCGCGGACCGCTGCGCGGCTGGTCGCTGGCGATCCTGGGCGCCCTCGAGCCGGCGCTGACACCGCAGCAGGAAGCGCTGGGCAACCGCAGCGTGACCGAATTCCTGCAGTACCTGGAGCAACTGGTCGCCGAACGCCGGCGCAAGCCGGGCGACCCGCAGCATGACGTGTTGACGCGGCTGATCCAGGGCGAGGCCGACGGCGCCGATGGCGGCCGCCTGTCGGAACAGGAACTGCTGCACAACTGCATCTTCATCCTCAACGCCGGCCACGAGACCACGACCAACCTGATCGGCAATGCCCTGGTGGCGTTGCAGGAATGGCCCGACGCCCGGTCCGAACTGCTGCAGCGCATCACGCATTACCAGGGCGACCCGGCCGCCCTGGAACCGCACCTGGACAGCGCGGTGGACGAATTCCTGCGCTTCGAGTCCTCCAACCAGCTGGGCAACCGCCGCGCCACCGCCGCCTGCACGGTCGGCGGCGTCGACCTGCCCGCCGGCGCGCTGGTGACCCTGTGCATCGGCGCGGCCAACCGCGACCCGGCCCAGTTCGATCAACCAGGGCGCCTGGACCTGTGGCGGCGCGACAACCGGCACCTGGCGTTCGGCTTCGGCATCCACCAGTGCGCCGGCCTGAGCCTGGCGCGGCTCGAGGGCCGCATCGCGATCGGGCGGTTCCTGGCGCGGTTCCCGCACTATCGGCTCACCGGCGCACCGGTGCGTGGCGGGCGCGCCCGGTTCCGGGGATTCCTGCGCGCGCCGTTCACCAACCGTTGACGCCGGTGGACCGTCCGCTGGCGCAAGGCCCGCGCCAGCGCGGCCCGCGGGCTCCTGTCTAGAATCTGCCCCTTGTCGCCGCCTCGTGCAGGAGAAGAACAATGCATGCCCTCGTGAGCAGGATTCTGGTCGTTCTCGTCGTCAGCCTGACGCTCGGCGGCGGACAGGCGCATGCGCAGTCGGCGCAGCAGTCGGTCATCCTGACCATCGATGGCGCCATCGCCACGCGCAACGGCGCCACCGACGTTCGCTTCGACGCCACCATGCTCGATGCACTGCCGGCATACAGTTTCCGGACCTGGACCCCCTGGTTCAAGGAGGCCGTGACCTTCAGCGGACCGCGCTTGCAGGACGTGCTCGAAGCCGTCGCGGCCAAGGGCAAGACCCTGCACATGGTCGCGCTCAACGACTACGCGGTCGATGTCCCGTTCGACGACGCGGCCGGCTTCGGCCCGCTGCTGGCCCGGCGCATCGACGGCAAGGTGATCGGCGTGCGCGAGAAAGGCCCGTTGTTCCTGGTCTACCCCTTCGACGACCGGCCCGAGACGCGCAACGAGGTCTTCTACGCCCGCTCGATCTGGCAGCTCACGCGCATCACCGTACGGTAGGCGCGGCAGCAACCGTCCGATGAACCTTCGCCGCCGCCAGATCAACCGCCTGCTGGCCGTGCTGGGCGCGCTCGCCCTGTTGCTGATGGCCGGCATGATGACGCTGCAGGTCGTGCAGCTGCAGGCTATCGAGGAAACCGTCAGCGACGGTCGCACGATGGGGGAATGGGATGTGTTCCAGCTGCAGGTCGAACACCTCAAGCTGGGATCGGCCATCGACGCGGCACTGCTCGAGCGCGGCCAGGGGGAGTCGATGGCCCGGCTGCTGCTGCGCTACGGCATCTTTGCCAGCCGCTACGACAACGTGCGCGACGGCCTGAGCCAGCGCCTGATCGGCGAATTGCCCAGCTACCAGGCGCTGCTGGCCGAGCTCGGGCAGTTCACCGCCGTTGCCGACCGCTTTTTCGGCTCGGCGGACGAACTGCCGGCATTCGACGAGGCAGGCCTGCTCGCGCTGCATGCCGAACTCGACCGCGTATCGGCTCCGATCCAGCAGGTGCTGCTGGGCAGCCACCATGCGCGCCACCGGATCAACGTGCGGTACCTGGACGCGGTGCGAACCCAGGTGAAGACGGCCTGGGCGATGTGCCTGGCCCTGCTGCTCGTGGCGTCGGCGTTTGCGGTGCTGGCGGTGCGCCAGATGCGACTGGCCGTGCAACGCAACGACGAGCTCGAACGGCTGCATGCCGAGGTCAGCCACCGCGCCGCGCACGACGCGCTGACCGGCCTGATCAACCGTGACGAGTTCGAACGCGTGCTGAACCAGACCCTGGTGTCGGCTCCCGACAAACGCCAGCGCCATGCCGTGCTGTTCATCGACCTCGACCGCTTCAAGATCGTCAACGACACCTGCGGCCACAGTGGCGGCGACCAGCTGCTGCGCGAAGTCGCGGTACTGATCCGGCGCATCGTGCGCACCAGCGACATCGTCGCGCGCATCGGAGGCGACGAGTTCGCCGTCATCCTGTCGCGCTGCGACCAGGTCAGCGCCCGCCAGCTGGCCGAGCACATCTGCCTGAGCATCGACGACTACCGCTTCGCGCAGGCCGGCCAGACCTTCCACATCGGCGCCAGCATCGGGCTGGTGATGCTGGGCGAACACTGGAGCTCGGTCACCGCGGTGATGCAGGCGGCCGACTCGGCGTGTTACATCGCCAAGGAGTCCGGTCGCAACCGGGTCTACCTGTACGTGGACTCCGACCTCGGTGTGCAGACGCAGCGCGGCATCACGAACTGGGTGCAGCGCTTGCACAACGCGCTCGACGAGGGTCGCATGCGGCTGTACTGGCAGCGCATCGTGCCCATCTGCGCACACGACGACGGCAGGCTGCGCGGCGAGGTGCTGTTGCGCATGGTCGAGGATGGCCAGATCGTCGAACCCGGGGCATTCCTGCCGGTGGCCGAGCGTTATGCGCTGGCCACGCGCATCGACCGCTGGGTCGTGGGTGCGGTGTTCGAATGGCTGACGCGCCACGGGCACCGGTTGTCGAACGTCGACGCCTTGTCGATCAACCTGTCCGGCCAGTCCGTCAGCGATACCGCGTTCCAGCAATTCCTGCTCGAGCGCATGCAGGCGATCACGTTCGACCGTCGCAAGCTGTACTTCGAGGTGACCGAGACATCGGCCATCACCAAGTTGCAGCAGTCCATCGTCTTCTTCGATCGGCTGCATGCGCTCGGCGCCAGCGTGTCGCTGGACGATTTCGGCAGCGGCATGTCCTCGTTCACCTACCTCAAGAGCCTGCCGGTCGACGTGCTCAAGATCGACGGCCAGTTCATGCGCCAGCTCGAGGGCGACTCCTACGACCAGGCCGCGGTGCGCGCGATCTGCGACGTGGCGCAGGCCACCGGCAAGAAGACCGTCGCCGAAGGCATCGAGACCGAATCGGTCGCAGCCATGTTGCGCAGCTTCGGCGTGCAATACGGCCAGGGATTCCTGTGGCACGCACCGGCCCCCATGGACACCTTGCTGCAGATGCCGCACGCCTCGCCGCTCGACACGCCCGGCACGCACCACACGCCCGGTTGAGACCCGCGCGCATGTCGGCGCCGCGACCATGCGCGGCGCGCCTGCCATTGCTGCCGGTATTGACGCATGTTAAGGTCGATGGACTGCAATGAACGGTTGCCGGACCTGGCGCCGCCCTCCGGCCTGTGTACCGTCATGCGCATCGATACCGAAACCAGCTACAGGAGAGCATATAAAGATGGCTGCGTCCAAAGACCCGATGGTGCCCGACGGTGACGTCAATCCCATCAATACCGACTACAAGATTGGACAGGACAACATCGTCCTGAACCTGGGGCCGTTCGGCCTGGACATCCACAACCGGGTGTTCGCCGTCTCGGGCCTGACCATCGTCGCCTTCGTGCTGCTGACCTTGATGTTCCAGACCCAGGTCGAACCGATGTTCGGCGATCTGCGCGGCTGGCTCACGTCCAACCTCGACTGGTTCTTCATCAGTGCCGGCAACATCTTCGTGCTGGTCTGCCTCGGCCTGGCCATCTCGCCGCTGGGCAAGGTGCGACTGGGCGGCACGCTGGCCAAGCCGGACTACGGATACCTGGGCTGGTTCTCGATGTTGTTCGCTGCCGGCATGGGCATCGGCCTGATGTTCTACGGCGTGTCCGAACCGCTGTCGCATTTCGGCAGCTCCATGGGCGGGACCACGGTCGAGAACGGCGCACGGACCGACTGGGCCCCGCTGGGCGCAGCGGCCGGCGACGCCGCCGCCGCCACCCGGCTGGGCATGGCGGCGACGATCTTCCATTGGGCGCTGCATCCCTGGGCCATCTACGCCATCCTGGCGCTGGGCCTGGCGCTGTTCTCGTTCAACAAAGGGTTGCCGCTGACGATCCGCTCGGTGTTCTACCCACTGCTCGGCGAACGCATCTGGGGTTGGCCCGGCCACGTCGTCGATATCCTGGCCGTGCTCGCGACCATGTTCGGCCTGGCCACGTCGCTGGGCCTGGGCGCTTCGCAGGCGGCCGCCGGACTGAACTACCTGTTCGGCATTTCGCTGGGCGACACGACGCAGATCGTGCTGGTCATCGGCATCACCGCGATCGCGCTGACCTCGGTGCTGGCCGGCCTGGACGCCGGCGTCAAGCGGCTGTCGGAGATCAACATGATCCTGGCCGTGTTGCTGCTGGTATTCCTGATCGCCGTCGGCCCGACGCTGGCCATTGCGTCGGGCTTCTTCAGCAACCTGGGCGCCTACGTCGAATACCTGCCGGCCTTGTCGAATCCGTTCGGCCGCGAAGACGCCAACTTCTCGCAGGGCTGGACCGCCTTCTACTGGGCCTGGTGGATCAGCTGGTCACCGTTCGTGGGCATGTTCATCGCGCGCGTGTCGCGCGGCCGCACGGTGCGCGAATTCATCGTCTCGGTGCTGATCATCCCGTCGCTGGCCTGTGTGTTGTGGATGACCGTGTTCGGCGGCACCGCGATCTCGCAACTGGTCCAGGACGGCTACAAGGCCGTTGCCGAAGCGGCGTTGCCGCTGCAGATCTTCCAGATGCTCGACGTCTTGCCGATGGCGCAGATCACCTCCTTCCTGGCCATCGTGCTGGTGGTGGTGTTCTTCGTGACCTCCTCCGACTCCGGCTCGCTGGTGATCGACGTCATCGCCGCCGGCGGCAAGGTCGACGCGCCGACGCCGCAACGCGTGTTCTGGTGCGTGTTCGAGGGCCTGGTCGCGATCGCGCTGATTCTGGGCGGCGGTCTGGTGGCCCTGCAGGCGATGGCCGTGTCGACCGGCTTTCCGTTCACGATCGTGCTCCTGATCGCCACCGTGGCGGTGGTCAAGGGCCTGGCCTCGGAGCCCCGCGGGGCATGACGCGCGCACGGGCCGGCCGGTACGGCCCGGCCCCGACACCATGCAGGACGAGCAACTCGAGATCCTGAACTTTCTGCAGGGCCATGCCCTGTTCAAGGAACTGCCGGAGCAGGTGCTCCATGTGGTGGCATCGGCCACCGACGTGCGCTATTGCAAAGCCGGCACGCAGATCGTCGAATTCGGCGAGCCGGCGCAGTTCCTGCATCTGGTGCGTAGCGGCGCGGTCGAGGTGTTTCACCGCGACGGCAGCCTGTACGACCGCATGAACGAGGGCGGCTATTTCGGCGAGTTCGGACTGCTGCACCGCAAGACCGTGCGTTTCCCGGCCCGGGCCCTGGAGGACAGCCTGCTGTACCTGGTGCCCGAACCGGTCTTCACCGAACTGTTCGAGAACCAGGAGCGTTTTGCCGACCTGGTCGCCACCGAGGACCGGGTGCGCCTGCGCCAGGTCGTGTCGCGGCGCGAGGAAGGCAACCCGCTGACCTCGGTCACGGTCGACACCCTGATCGCACGCGAACCGGTATGCATGGAGCAGTCGGCCACGGCGCTGGACGCGGCCCGCCGCATGGCCGATGGCGGCGTCTCGTGCCTGCTCATCCTGGAGGCGGAATCCGACGCGCCGCCACGCATGGTCGGCATCCTGACCGACCGCGACCTGCGATCGCGGCTGGTGGCCGAAGGCCTGCCCTACGACACGCCGGTACGCGACATCATGACGCCCGACCCGGTGGTGCTGCGGCACGACCAGCAGGTGTTCGAAGCCATCCTGGCGATGCTGCGCCACAAGGTGCACCACCTGCCGGTGCTGCGCCAGGACAAGCCCATGGGGGTCATCGCCTTGTCCGACGTTTTGCGGCACGAGTCGCAAAGCAGCCTGTTCGTCGTGGGCAGCATCGCCAAGCAGAACGACGTCGACGGGCTGGCCGCGCTGGCGAGCGACGTGCGGGCCTGCTTCCAGCGCCTGGCGGAACAGGACAGCAATTCGCGCGTGATCGGCAGCACCATGGCCCTGATCGGCCGCGGCTTCAAGCAGCGCCTGCTCGAGCTGGCCGAGCAACAACTCGGCCCGCCGCCGGTGCCCTACTGTTTCCTCGCACTGGGTTCGATGGCCCGGCACGAACAACTGGTGGTGACCGACCAAGACAACGCACTCGTACTCGACGACCGCTTCGATCCGGCCCGGCACGACGACTACTTCCGGCAACTGGCCGCCTTCGTCAGCGACGGCCTGGCCCGCAGCGGCTACAGCTACTGCAGCGGCGACGTGATGGCCACCAACACCCGCTGGCGCCAGAGCCTGCGCGTGTGGCAGGACACCTTCCGCCAGTGGATCGAACAACCGACACCCGAGACGCTGCTGGCGGCGAGCATCTTCTTCGACCTCGACGGCGTATGGGGCCAGACCGCGTTCTCCGAACGATTGCGCACGCTGATCGCCGACAAGGCGCGCGCCAACACGCGTTTCCTGGCCTGCATGGCGCGCAATGCGCTGCTGCGCACGCCGCCGCTGGGTTTCTTCAAGGATTTCGTGCTCGAACCCGACGGCCGGCACGCCAACGCCATCAATCTCAAGCGTCGCGGCACGGCGCCGATGGTCGACCTGATCCGGGTCCATGCCCTGGCGATCGGCTCGCGCGCGCGCAATTCGTTCGAGCGCCTGCGCGACGTGATCGCGGCCGACGTCCTGCCCCAGGGCCGCGGCCAGGACCTGCACGATGCGCTGGAATTCATCTCGATGGTGCGCATCCGCAACCAGGCCCACGACATGGCGGCCGGCCTGGAGCCGGACAACAGCATCGAACCCGAGAAACTCTCGGAATTCGAGCGCAAGAGCCTGCGCGACGCGTTCCAGATCCTGAGCCATGCGCAGACCTACCTGAAATTCCGCTACCAGCCCGGTCGGATCGCCTGAGGCCGCCACCGTGTTGCATGCCGACCTGTTGCGGAGCCCGGGCGCAGCGAAGGCGGGTCCCCCGGACTGGCCCGCGTCGTTTGCCGCGCTGGCCGACCAGGCACAGGATCCGCGGCTGCGGACCTATTACGCCGCGGGCATGGCCGCCGGCGACACCCCGCTGTCGCGCGCGCCGCTGATCGCGCTGGACGTCGAGACCACCGGCCTGGATCCCGCACGCGACGGCATCGTCAGTGTCGGCCTGGTGCCGATGCACCTGGACCGCATCGCAAGCAGCCGTTCGCGGCACTGGATCGTGAAACCGCGCGCGCCGCTGGGCGCCGAATCGGTCACCATCCACGGCATCACCGACAGCCAGGTGCGGCACGCACCCGACCTGGACCAGATCCTGGACGAATTGCTGGGCGTCATCGCCGGCCACGTGCTGGTCGTGCATTGCGCCGACATCGAACGCCAGTTCCTGAACGCGGCCCTGGTGTCGCGCATCGGCGAAGGCATCCGGTTTCCGGTGGTGGACACGATGGAGCTCGAGGCACGCATGCACCGCGGGCAACCCCGCAGCCTGGTCGACCGCGTGCTGGGCCGCAAGCCGGCCTGGGTGTCGATCCGCCTCGCCGATAGCCGCGCGCGTTACGGACTGCCGCGGTACCGGCCGCACCATGCCATGACCGACGCGCTGGCCAGCGCGGAACTGCTGCAGGCACAGGTGGCACACCACTACACGCCCGACACGCCGCTGCGCGACGTCTGGCAATGACGGCCGGGCCGGCCGCGCACCTAGTGCACGGCGGGTCCGTTGACGTGCTGATCGAACAGGATCCGGTTGCCGTCGGGATCCTCCACGACGAAGCTGGCCGGCCCGGACGATTTTTCATCGGCAGCGTTGTCGATGGTGATGCCCTGCGCCTTCAATCGGCGCTGGATCTCCCGCACGTCGACGAAGGCCGGCAGTTTCGCCGCCTGGTTGTCCCAGCCGGGATTGAAGGTCAGCAAATTGCGTTCGAACAGGCCCTGGAAGATGCCGACGACGGCATCGCCATTGCGCAGGATCAGCCAGTTCTGCGCCGGGTCGCCGGCCGACACCGAAAAACCCAGCTTCTCGTAGAAGGCGCGCGAAGCGGCCAGGTCTTTCACCGCCAGGCTGATGGAAAATGCACCGAGTTCCATGGGGTCCTCCTTGAAGGTGACCGGGCACGGCTGCATCGCAACCGCGTCCGGGACGATCGAACACCATGAGACACCCTGCCGTGGCGGGACCCGACCCGCCCTGCCGAGGAACGAACAGGGTGGTCTCACGACCGCTGTCGCCGTCGACGCCGATGCGGCGGCCCTTCGGCTTGCAGCCGCCACCTCCAGCGCCTGGGGCCACGGTCCAAGGGTACGTCGTACCGGCCCCGGAGGCAAGCCGCCGACAACACGTCGCGGCGCACGCCTTGGACGGCCACGCTGCCTACAGGACCTCGCCCAGGCGGACCTGCCCCAGTTGCGCCCGCTCCCAGATGGCATCGGTGCTGGAGTTGTGGCGCAGCAGCAGCGACTGCACCAGCGGCTCGAGCAACGCGGCCTGCGGGTCGACGAGCAACACATAACGGGGCCCTTCGTCGCCGAAGTCGTCCTCGAGCCGCGCCACCCAGTCCAGTTCCACCAGGGCCTGCAGCGACGAATCGATGCCCAGCGCGCTGACCCGCAGCGCCTTGGCCAGTTCCGGCACGGTCAGGCCGCGGCTGGTGACATCGCGGGCCTGCTGCAGCAGGCGCAGGGTCTCCAGCGCCAGCTGGAACTGCCAGCCGGCGCCCAGGCCGCGACGGGCCACGCCCGCCAGCAGGCTGGGCAGGTAGGCCGCGATCACGGCGCCCAGCAGGATGATGACCCACACCAGGTAGATCCACACCAGCATGATGGGCACGGTCGCAAACGTGCCGTAGACCACCGAATAGGTCGGCACCATGGCCAGGTAGAACACCAGCAGCTTCTTCGCCACTTCCATCGCGACGGACGCGAACAGGCCGCCGGCCAGGGCATGGGACCACTTGACCTGGGTATACGGCACATACCGGTACATCGCGGCGGCGCCGAAGGCCAGGATCAGGAACTGCAGCGCGTCGAGCAACAGGCCGATGCCGCCCTGGGCACCGCCGGCCAGGCCACGCGACATGCCGACCGCGTACGAGGTCAGCGTGATGCTGGCCCCCAGCACCAGCGGCCCGAGCGTGATCGCCGCCCAATAGACGAGGATGCGTTGCGCCAGGCGCCGCTTGCGCCGCACCCGCCAGATGCCGTTGAGCGTGCGGTCGATGGTCAGGATCAGCGCCAGCGCGGTGACCAGCAGGATCACCAGGCCGACGCCGCCGAGCTGGTTGGCCTGCCTGGCGAACTGCGTCAGGTAACCCAGCACCTGGCGTGCAATCGTGTCCGGCACCAGGTTGTCGACCAGCCAGCGCTGCAGCACGACCTGCAGCTTGCCGAACATCGGGAACGCGGTGAAGATCGCCAGCGCGACCGTGAACAGCGGCACCAGTGCAATGGTGGTCGTGAAGGTCAGGCTGCTGGCGGTCAGCCCCAGGCGGTCGTCCCGGAACCGCTCGCGCAGCGTCAGGACGGTGTTTCTCCAGGGGAAATGGGCCAGGTCGTCCAGCAAGGACTGCAGGCGCGGCGGCATGGGCATGGCCGGTATGATGCCACCACGATGAGACCCGCCCGACACCCGCACCCTGCACTGCCCCCGAACGGGCCATCCCGACCCCTGCAATCCCCGCGGCGCGGGCGCGCCTGACATGGCCAGCGCCGCCGACCCGACCGTCACCCTGACCCGCACGCTGGCCGTGGGCAGCCTGCTGGGCATGATCCTGCTCAGCCTGGCCTGGGAGCTGTGGCTGGCGCCGCTGCGCCCCGGCGGCTCCTGGCTCGCGCTCAAGGCGCTGCCGCTGTGCATCCCGCTGGCCGGCCTGCTGAAGAACCGGATGTACACCTACCGCTGGGTCAGCCTGATGGTCTGGCTGTATTTCACCGAAGGCGTGGTGCGCGCCTGGGGCGACAAGCCGCCGGGCAACTGGCTGGCCCTGGCGCAGGTGGCGCTGTGCGTGACGCTGTTCGTCGCCTGTGCCCTGCATGTGCGCCTGCGCCTGCGCAAGGCGGTTCCGCCGGCATCGGCCGAATCCTGAGCAAACCCCTTCTTCCCACCTGCCCCTGTCCATGTCCGATCCCTCACACGCTCTTCTCGACGGCTTGCGCCGCATCGTCGGCCAGCCGCACGTGCTGACCCACGACGACCCCGATGCCGACCTGGCCGCCTGGGAGCAGGACTGGCGCAAGCGCAGCCGCGGCCAGGCGCTGGCCGTCGTGCGGCCGGCCAGCACCGACGAGGTGGCCCAGGTCGTCCGGCTGTGCGCCGAGATGCAGTCCGCCACCGGCGTGAGCATCGTGCCGCAGGGTGGCAACACCAGCATGGTGGTGGGCGCCGTGCCCGATGCGTCCGGCCGGCAGGTGGTGCTGAACCTGCAACGCATGAACCGGATCGAGTCGCTCGATGCCGGCAACCTCACACTGACCGCCCAGGCCGGCTGCGTGCTGCAGAACCTGCAGGAAGCGGCCGCCAGGGACGGCTTCCTGTTTCCATTGAGCCTGGCGGCCGAAGGCAGCTGCACCATCGGCGGCAACCTGGGCACCAACGCCGGCGGCACCCAGGTCGTGCGGTATGGCAACACCCGCGACCTGTGCCTGGGGCTGGAGGTCGTCACCGCGCAGGGCGAGATCTGGAACGGCCTGGGCGGCCTGCGCAAGGACAACACCGGCTACGACCTGCGCAACCTGTTCATCGGCTCCGAAGGCACGCTGGGCATCATCACCGCCGCGGCGATGAAGCTGGTGCCGCTGCCGGCCGCGCAACTCACCGCCTGGGCCGCCGTGCCGTCGATGGAACATGCGGTGGCGCTGCTGGGCCTGGCGCACAAGACCCTGGGCGCCGGCCTGACCGGCTTCGAGGTCATGGGGCAGTTCGCGTTGTCGCTGGTGGCCAGGCACATGCCGCAGTCCCCGGTGCCCCTGTACGAGACGACACCCTGGTGCGTATTGCTCGAGGTATCCGACCACGAGTCCGAGGAACATGCGCGCAGCCAGTTCGAACGCCTGCTCGAGGCCGGCATGGAACAGGGCTGCATCACCGACGGCGTCGTCGCCGAGAGCATCGCCCAGGCCCGCGCCTTGTGGCAGATCCGCGAGAACCTGCCGATCGCACAGGCGATCGAAGGCCTGAACATCAAGCACGACATCTCGATCCCGATCTCGCGCATTCCCGCCTTCGTCGCCGCCACCGACGCCCTGCTGGCCCAGGCCCTGCCCGGCATCCGCATGGTCGACTTTGGCCACCTGGGCGACGGCAACCTGCACTACAACGTGCAGGCGCCCGAAGGCGTGGACGCCGCGGCCTTCCTGCGCGACAACGAGGCCACCGTCAACACGCTGGTGTTCGAATCGGTGGCGAAGTTCGGCGGCTCGATCTCGGCCGAACACGGCATCGGCAGCCTGAAGGTCGACAAGTTGCCCGGCTACAAGCCGCCGGTGGCGCTGGAGATGATGCGCGCGATCAAGCGGGCGCTGGACCCGCACAACCTGATGAATCCGGGCCGCGTGGTGCGGATATAGGTGCCGACCGATGACCAGCGCCCTGCCCGACGGCCTCTACGCGGACGAACACGCAGTGGCCCGCTGCACCTGGTGCCGTTCCACCCCGGCCTACCGCGACTACCACGACACCGAATGGGGGTTCCCGGTCGCCGACGACCGCCGGCTGTTCGAGAAGATCTGCCTGGAAGGTTTCCAGAGCGGCTTGAGCTGGCTGACCATCCTGAACAAGCGCGAAGCCTTCCGCGCCGGATTCGCCAACTTCGACATCGAGGCCATTGCGCGTTTCGATGACCGCGACGTGTCGCGCCTGCTGCTGGACGCCGGCATCGTGCGCCACCGCGGAAAGATCGAATCGGTGATCAACAACGCGCAGCGCGCCTTGCAGCTGCGCGATACCTGCGGCTCGCTGGCCGCGTATTTCTGGCGCTGGGAACCGGACCCTTCCACCCGACCGGCGCAGGTCACGCGCGCGGCATTGCGTGCGATGACGACGTCGGCGGAGTCCATCGCCTTGTCCAAGGACCTCAAGAAGCAGGGCTGGAGCTTCGTCGGCCCCACCACCGTGTACGCATTCATGCAGGCCATGGGCCTTGTCAACGACCATCTCGAGGGTTGCGTCGTGCGTGCCCGCGCGCTCGATGCGCGCCAGGCCTTCGTGCCGCCCAGGTAAATTGCGCGGGAGACCCGCCGCGCCATGGCGGCGCCAGGACACGTCAGCCGCGGGCGGGGCGGCGACACCCTGAACGGGCTGGCGCTCTAATTTTGGCATCGCGCATGTAGAAAAAGAGTTCTTGCGCGTACACACTGCCGTCTCCAGAATGGACCTGCCCACACCATCCGGGCGCCACGAACCCAGGAGATTTGCAGATGAACCCGTCCCCTTCTCTGACTCGCCGCCAGCTGGTCGCCTGCGGTGCCGCCGCCGGTGCCGGCGCATTCCTGTCCCTGTCGGCCCACGGCCAGGGCAAGACCAAGATCAACATGCAGCTGGGCTGGATCGCCGGCGGCAACCAGATCGGCGAGGTCGTGGCCAAGCGGCTGGGGTATTACGACACCGAGGGCATCGATTTCTCCATCCAGCCCGGCGGGCCGAGCATCGACGGCGTGGCCATCGTCGCTTCCGGTCGTTACGAGGTGGGCCAGGTGTCGTCCAGCCCGTCCAACATGCTGGCGGTGTCGCAGGACCTGCCGATCCAGGTGTTCGCCACCGGCCTGCAGCAACATCCTTACACCTTCTTCTCGCTGAAGAAGAACCCGATCCGCACGCCCAAGGACATGGTGGGCAAGAAGATCGGCATCCAGTCCACCGGCATGGTGTTGTTGCGCGCGCTCCTGGCCAAGAACAAGATCGACGAGAAATCCATGACCATCATCCCGATCGGCAGCGACATGACGCCGCTGCTGACCGGCCAGGTCGACACCGTCACCGGATGGCTGACCAACACCACGGCGCTCAAGCCGCTCGGTGCCGAGCGCGTCGACATGCGGCTGTGGGACACCGGCGTGCGGCTGTATGCGCTGCCGTATTACGCCACCACCGAGATGATCCGCACCAAGCCCGAGCTGCTGCAGCGTTTCCTGCGCGCCACCGCCCGCGGCTGGGCGTATGCGAACAAGAACCGCGACGCCGCGGTCGAGCTGCTGATCAAGGAATACCCCAACCTCAACGGCCCGGACGAGCGCCTGGCGGTCGACGCGCTGATGGCCTTCGCCTACAACGACCTGACCGGCAAGAACGGCTGGGGCACGATGGACAAGGGCGTCTGGCAGGAACAGATCGACCAGTACGCCGCGCTCGGCCAGTTCACCAAGCGCACGCCCAAGGTCGACGAGGTGATGACCATGGACGTGCTCAACGCCACCCGCGAATACCGCCTGCGCAACTCGTAGTCCACCGCGACTACCGCCCCACCATGACGACTTCCACACTGGTTGCGCCGCTGGCGCAAGGGATGCCTGTTGCCCCCGCACGGGCCACGTCCAGCGCGGCGACCGGCTTTTCGGTCAGCTGCCGCGACGTGACGGTGCGTTTCTTCACCGACCGGCGCAGCGTCACCGCCTTGCAGGACCTCAGCCTGGACATCCGCGACGGCGAGTTCCTGACGCTGCTCGGGCCCTCGGGCTGCGGCAAGTCGACCTTCCTGCGGGTCGTGGCCGACCTGATCGCGCCCACCGCCGGCAGCCTGCAGGTGCTCGGCGTCACGCCCGAGGCGGCGCGCATCCGCCGCGACATCGGCTTCGTGTTCCAGGACGCGGCACTGCTGCCCTGGCGCACCGCGCTGCAGAACGTGGAGCTGCCGCTCGAGGTCGCCAA
Organism: Rhodoferax sp.; assembly: GCA_024236015.1. Classification (GTDB taxonomy): domain Bacteria; phylum Pseudomonadota; class Gammaproteobacteria; order Burkholderiales; family Burkholderiaceae_C; genus CAISIP01. Next base: position 102,780 of record JACKLK010000009.1, on the reverse strand, counting down.
GGGCCGCGCCGACACGACCCGCGCGGCGCGCGCCACGCCGCGCGAACTGCTGGAACTGGTCGGCCTCAAGGGCAGCGAAAACGCCTACCCGCACGAACTCTCGGGCGGCATGCGCCAGCGCGTGGCGATCGCCCGCGCCCTGGTCAGCGACCCCAGGGTGCTGCTGATGGACGAGCCCTTCGGCGCGCTGGACGAGATCACGCGCGACCGGCTCAACGAGGAACTGCTGCGCGTGTGGCGCGAACTCGGCATGACCGTGCTGTTCGTCACGCACAGCATCTACGAGGCCGCCTTCCTGGGCCAGCGCGTGCTGATGCTGGCGGCCAATCCGGGCCGGGTGCAGGAGATCGTGCCGACCGACCTGCCCGCCGACCGCGGCCTGGACATCCGCGAGACCCCCCGCTTCGTGCAACTGACCGCCCACCTGCGCCAGGTGCTGGAAACCTGCTGAAGGAATACCGCCATGTCGACGACCACCCTGCAAGCCCCGATGGGCAGCGCACACGACGACCCGGACCTGGTCGCGCACCAGGCCCGGCAACACCGGCTCGTCTGGCGCCGGCGCATCATGCCGGCCATCGGCGTGTTCGTGCTGCTGTTCACCTGGTGGGCGCTGGTCGTCGGCCTGGACGTCAAGCCGTTCATCGCACCGTCGCCGTTCCTGGTGCTCGAGACGCTGTACGCCAAGCGCGCGGTGCTGCTCGACAACATCCTGCCCACCGCCATGGAGGCCGCCGGCGGCTTCCTGCTCGGCAACCTGGTGGCCATCGTCATCGCGACGATCTTCGTGCACAACAAGACGCTGCACGAGATCTTCTTCCCGGTCGCGCTGATGCTCAACGCCATTCCCATCGTCGCCAAGGCGCCGGTGCTGGTGCTGCTGATGGGCAACGGTGTCGAGCCCAAGATCGCGATCGCGGCGCTGGTGTGTTTCTTCCCGTCGCTGGTGAACATGGTGCGCGGCCTGGACGCGGCCAATCCGCAGGCGATGGAGCTGATGCGCGTGCTCTCGGCCAGCAAGACCGAGGTGTTCTTCAAGCTGCGCTTGTACAGCTCGTTGCCCTACCTGTTCTCGGCGCTGCGTATCTCGGCTTCGCTGGCCGTGATCGGCGCGGTGGTCGGCGAGTGGATCGGCGCGACCCGCGGCATCGGCGCGCTGATCATCCAGGCCACCTACAACTTCGACTCCGCGCTCTTGTACTCGGCCATCGTCATGAGCGCGCTGCTCACCGGCGTCTTCTACCTGGCCGTGGCGCTGATGGAGCGCGCCGTTATGCGCTGGCAACCCGAACCCACGTCTCCCTGAACGCCATGCGGCGGAACCCGAACTGAAAGGCAAACCCACCATGAACCCAACGAACACCACCATCGAACAGCCGGCGCGTGGCGTCAAGGTCGCATCGCAGGCCGACGTGGTCGTCGTCGGCGGCGGACCGGCCGGCGTGTCGGCCGCGCTGGCCGCGGCGCGCAACGGCGCCAAGGTCACGCTGCTCGAGCGCTACAACCACCTCGGCGGCCTGGCCTCCGGCGGCATGGTGCTGGTGCTCGACGACATGTGGGACAACCACCTGAACGAGATCTCGGTACGCGGCACCTGCATGACGATGATCGAGCGCCTGGCCGCGCGCAAACACGCGTTCTATCCGCGCGAGAACGAATGGGGCTACGACCCGACCGCCTACCGGCGCTGGGGCCGCTGGGGCGCCTTCGACTTCCACACGCACGAAAAACCGCATCCGGTGTGTTTCGCCGCCGCCTTCGACCCGGATGGCTGGAAACGCCTGTCGCTGGAGATGGTGCTCGAGGCCGGCATCGAGTTGCGCCTGCATTCCTGGTTCTCGCACACGCTGGTCGAGGACGGTGTGGTCAAGGGCGTGGTCTGCGAGAGCAAGGCCGGCCCGCAGGCCATCCTGGGCCAGGTCGTGATCGACACCACCGGTGACCTCGACGTGGCCGCGTCGGCCGGCGCGCCGCACTCGGGCGGCAACTACATCATGACCACGGTGTTCCGCCTGGGCGGCGTCGACACCGACGAGGCCGAACGTTTCGAACGCGAGGAGCCCGAGGCCTTCGCCGCGCTGGACCGCCAGATCAAGAAGATCCTGGGCGGCTCCTGGGGCTACTGGTGGCTCAAGACGCCGCTGCCCGGCATCGTCTGGTGCAACTGCCCGCACATGGCCGGCCTGGACGGCCAGAAGGTCGAGGACCTGACCACGGCCGAGGTGCGCGGACGCGGCCACCTGCACGCACTGGTCGACTTCGTGCGCGAGCAGTTGCCCGGCTTCGAGAAATGCTTCGTCGTCGACGTCGCGCCGCAGACCGGCGTGCGCCAGACCCGGCTGCTCGAAGGCGAATACATCATGACCAAGGAAGACCTGCAGCAGCGCACGAAGTTCGCCGACAGCATCGCGCGGGGCCGCGACTACTACATGCCCTACCGCGTATTGCTGCCGCGCAAGATCGACAACCTGCTGGTAGCCGGGCGCCATTATTCGGTGACCTCGCAGGCGCAGAAGATCTCGCGCGAGATCCCGCCGTGCATGGCCATGGGCGAGGCGGCCGGTGTCGCCGCGGCGCTGGCGATCAACGCCAACGTCGTCGTGCGCAACGTCGACGTGGCCGCGGTCCAGAAGGCCTTGCGTGCCCAGGGTTGCGATCCGGGCGACCAGAGCGGGCGCAATGCCGACGTGCCGGAATTGGCGCGCGCGCTGGCCACCAGCGACGCCGTATTGGAGACCGTATGACCACCACCGCCACCCCTGCCGCCGCCGACCTGCCGCTGGCCGGCATCCGTGTCGTCGACTTCACCCAGGTCATGATGGGCCCGGTCTGCACCCAGATGCTGGGCGACTACGGCGCCGACATCCTGAAGATCGAGCGCAAGGGCGCCGGCGACCTGAGCCGCTCGACCTTCGAGCCGGTGCATGGCGCCGACAACCCGATCTTCTGCAGCCTGAACCGCAACAAGCGCAGCGCCGCACTCGACCTGCGCGACCCGGCGGCGCTGGCCGCGGTCAAGGCACTGATCGCGGACGCCGACGTGGTCGTCAACAACTTCCGCGCCGGCGTGATGGAACGCATGGGCCTGGGTTACGAGGACTGCCGCGCGATCAACCCGCGCATCATCTACGCCGTGGGCACCGGCTACGGCGACAGCGGCCCGTATGCGCACAAGGGCGGGCAGGACGTGCTGGCCCAGGCCATGAGCGGCGTCATGCACCGGCGCGCCGACGCCTCGGTGCCGGTGTCGGTCTACCCGACGGCGCTGTGCGACTACAGCGCCGGCATGCACATGGTGCAGGGCATCCTGCTGGCCTTGCTGCAACGCGGCAAGACTGGCGTCGGCCAGAAGGTCAGCGTGTCGCTGTACAACTCGATGCTGGCGATGCAGATGCAGGAGGCGGCGATGATCATGATGGCCGACTCCGAGGTCAACTGGGCCGCGATGCCGCTCTCGGGCGTGTTCGACACCCAGGACGGCGCGCTGGTGCTGGTGGGCGCGTTCAAGGCCAACCCGCTGCAGGACATCTGCAAGGCGCTCGACCTGCCCGACCTCTCCGCCGACCCGAAGTTCTGCAACCTGAACCAGCAGTTCAAGCACAAGGCCGAACTGCAGGCCCTGTTCCGCCGCCAGTTCGCCAGCAACACGCGCGACCACTGGCTGGAGCGGCTCGAGCAGCAGGACCTGCTGTGCGCGCCGGTACGCGACCTGCGCGAGGCGCTGGTCGACCCGCAGACGCTGCACAACCGGATGTTGATGGAAGGCCCGGGCGAAGGCCAGACCTGCCGTTTCGTCGGCAGCCCGATCCAGATGTCCGAGGCGCCGGTCGGCCTGCGCCGCGCGCCGCCGCGGCTGGGGCAACACACGCAGGAGATCCTGGACCTGGTGCAGATGGAGGCGCAGGCATCATGAGCCCGTCGCCGCGTACGGAGGACCGGCCATGGGCGTGACCCTCACCGTCGAGAACCACGTGGCCACGGTCACGCTGGACCGGCCGCAGGCGATGAATGCGGTCGACCTGGCCACCGAGGCGGAACTGCAGCGCATCTGGAGCACGATCGAAGGCGACAAGGACGTGCGCGTGGTGGTGCTCACCGGCGCCGGCGAACGTGCCTTTTGCGCCGGCGCCGACCTGAAGAACCCGTCGGTGACCGGCCTCGAATACTGGGCCGCCTCGCGCGTTGGCGGTTTCGGCGGCATCGCGCTGCGCGAGACGCTCAACGTGCCGGTGATCGCCCGCGTGAACGGCTTTGCGCTGGGCGGCGGCCTGGAGATGGTGCTGGGCTGCGACATCGTCGTGGCCTGCGAGGAAGCCAGCTTCGGCCTGCCCGAGGCGCGGGTCGGGCGCATGCCGCTGGACGGCGGCATGGTGTTGCTGCAGCGCCAGGTGCCGTTTCGCAAGGCCATGGCGATGATGCTGACCGGCAAGCGCATCGACGCCCGGGAAGCGCTGGACATGGGGCTGATCAACGAGGTCGTGCCACGCGCCGAGCTGGACGCGGCGGTACAGCGTTGGGTCGACGACCTGCTCGCCTGCGCCCCCCTGTCGCTGCAGGCGATCAAGCAGGTGGTGCGGTTGACCGGCCAGATGACGCCGAGCCAGGCGCACGCGACGCGGTTGCCGGCGGTGGTCGCCGCGCTGCAGTCGGACGATGCCGACGAAGGCGTGCTGGCGTTCCAGCAAAAACGCAAGCCGCAGTGGAGCGGACATTGATACCCCCGAACCGGTAACTGCACAACCCTGTCCCCGAGCGCGGAGTCAACGCCATGGCCTACGTCATCATCGACAGCTGCATCGACTGCAAGGACGCCGCCTGCGTCAGCTGCTGCCCGGTCGACTGCATCTACGAAGGCCCACGCACCTACTACATCCACCCGGACGAATGCATCAACTGCGGCATCTGCGTCTCGGTCTGCCCGCCCGAGGCCATCTACGAGGACGCCGAGGTGCCGGCAAAGCAGAAACATTTCATCGCCATCAACCGCGAGTTCTTCGAACCCCAGGTGACCGGGCTGGGCAGCCCGGGCGGCGCCAGCAGCATCGGGGCTGCACCGCGCGACCATCCGCTGGTGGAAAACACACCCGCGGCGGCGACACGCTGAACCAGGTCCGCAGCAGGAGCATGCCCGGTCACCGGCCCAGGGGTCACGAGGCGGCAGCCGTTGCCCGTGCCCTGCCGGCCATGGCGGCTGCGGCAGCGGCCCTGCCGGCGAATGGCCGGGCACCCACAAGGTCGCACTGGATCGAGCGACATGGCGAACGAGCCCGGCGGCTGCGCTAAGCTGTCGCCATGCATGCCGTCGTCCTGAAATATTTCCTGGAGGTCGCCCGCCACGGATCCATCCGCAAGGCGGCGCAGAACCTGTTCGTCGCCTCGAGCGCGGTGAACCGGCAGATCCTGCGACTGGAGGAGGAACTGGGCACCGAGTTGTTCGACCGCGTTCCCAGCGGCATGCGGCTGAACATTGCCGGCGAGCGGCTGCGCCGCCACATCAACAGCACGCTGCACGACTTCCACCTGATGCGCACCGAGATCGATGCGCTCAAGGGCGAACGCAAGGGCCATGTCTCGGTGGCGGCAATGGACTCGCTGCTGATCGACTTCCTGCCGGCGGCGGTCGAGGAGTTCTCGGGCAGCTACCCGGCGGTGCGCTACAGCATCCTGTCCGCCATGCCCAGCGACGTGCCCGAACGGGTCGCCTCGGGCGATGCCGACATCGGCATCTGCTACCTCGGCAAGCTGCCCAGCGCGCTGGAGGTGGTGGCCACGGCCCCGTTTCCGCCCGGCGTCGTGATGGCGCCTTCGCACCCGCTGGCGCGCCAGGCCACGGTCAGCTTCGACGACTGCCGCGGCCATGCCTTCATCCAGATCAGCCGCATCTCGCCGATCCATACCGTCGTGCAGCCCGAGTTCTCGCGCTTCTGGGACGAACTGGAGCCGGCGATCTCCTGCAATTCGACGACCATGGCCAAGCGCCTGATCATCGCCGGCCGCGGCATCTCGTTCTTCTCCAAGATCGGCTTCATCGACGAGCTCGAGCGCGGCGAGGTTGTCTGGCGGCCACTGGCCAACAAGGCGATCAACACCATCGGCGTGGGCATCCTGATCCCGTCGCACCGCAGCCTGTCGCACGTGACCGGGCAGTTCCTCGAACGCATCACGCGCCGGCTCAAGCAACTCGAACTCGCCGCGTCGATCTGAGGCCGGCCGGCATGACAGAATCGCGCTGGCGCCGCCGACCTGCGCCGAACCATGTGAATCTCAGGAGACTCCCACCATGCTGCAGACCGGTCTGATGATGAACCGCCCCTTGCTGATTTCCGCCGTGATCGAACATGCGGCCGCGCAATACCGCGATGTCGAGGTGGTCTCGCGCGAAACCCATGGGCCGTTGTTCCGGTACACCTACGCCGACTGCGCCAAGGGTGCGCGCAAGCTGGCCAACGCCCTGGCCGGGCTCGGCCTGGCGCCCGGCGACGTGGTGGGCTCCATCGCGTGGAACAACCACCGCCACCTCGAAGCCTACTACGGTGTCTCGGGCAGCGGCATGGTCATCCACACCTGCAATCCGCGCCTGCACCCGCAGCAGCTGATCTACATCATCAACCACGCCGGACAAAAGGCGATGTTGTTCGACGCGACCTTCGCACCGCTGATCAAGGGCATCGCCCCGCACTGCCCGAGCGTGAAGCACTGGATCTGCCTGTCGGACGCCGCCCACATGCCGGCCATCGAAGGCATCGACCCGCTGATCGGCTACGACGCGCTCACGGCCCCGTGCAGCGACGACTTCACGTGGCCGGAGTTCGACGAGAACACCGCGGCGGCCCTGTGTTACACCTCCGGCACGACCGGCCATCCGAAAGGCGTTTTGTATTCGCACCGCGCCATCGTGCTCGAGGCCATGGCCGGCTGCATGCCCAACGTGCTGGCCGTGTCGTGCCGCGACACCATCCTGCCGGTGGTGCCGATGTTCCACATCAACGCCTGGTGCATTCCGTATGGCGCGCCCATGTCCGGCGCCAAGCTGGTGCTGCCGGGGCCACGCCTCGATGGCGAATCCCTGTACACGCTGATGGAGGACGAAAAGGTCACGATCAGCGCCGGTGTCCCCAGCATCTGGCAAGGCCTGCTGGCGTATGTCGAGCAGAACCAGCTGCGCTTTTCGACGATGCGGCGCACCGGCGTGGGCGGCTCGGCCATGCCGCAGGCACTGATCGCCAGGTTCGCCGATGAATACCAGGTCGAGGTGCGCCACGGATGGGGCATGACCGAGACCACGGCCGTGGCGACCATGGGCACGCTCACGCCCCGGGACCTGGCGCTGCCGAGGGAGCAGCAACATGCCATCGTCGCGCGCCAGGGCAAGAGCGTGTTCGGCGTCGACATCAAGGTCGTCGACGAGGCCGGCGCGACCGTGCCGCGCGACGGCAGCACCCAGGGCGAGCTGATGGTGCGCGGACCGTGGATCGTGCGCGACTATTTCAAGGGGGAGCGCTCACCGCTGCAGGGCGGCTGGTTCCCGACCGGCGACATCGCCACCATCGACGCCCAGGGCACGATGCAGATCCGCGACCGCACCAAGGACGTGATCAAGTCCGGCGGCGAGTGGATCAGCTCGATCGACCTGGAGAGCGCCGCGGTCGCGCATCCGGCGGTGGCCATGGCCGCCGTCATCGGCGTCAAGCATCCCAAGTGGGACGAACGCCCGTTGATGTTCATCGCACCCAAGCCCGGCCAGACGGTGGACAAGGAGGAACTGCTGGCCTTTCTCGCCGATCGGGTCGCGAAATGGTGGTTGCCCGACGACGTGGTCTTCGTCGACAGCCTGCCGGTGGGCGGTACGGGCAAGGTGCAGAAGGAGGAATTGCGCAAGACGCACGGCGGCGTGTTCCGCTGAGCGTCGGGCGCCGGCGTCAGGACCCGCCGGCCCGATCGAACGCGGCAGCCTTCGGCAAGCCGACCTGCTCGAGCAGCGCCGCCCGCTGGGCGCGCAGGCTGGCGTCGCCGGGACTGCGGGCGATCTGCGTCGACAACGCGGCGATCGCGTCGTACCACAGACCGGCTTCGGCATAGACACCCGGCGCCGCGCGTTCTCCGGCGGCATCGGCGCGGGCCCGCACGGCCGGGTCGATCGCCACGCGGCGGATGGCGCCTCCGCTGGTGACGTCCTTGGATCGTTGGTCGGCATCCGGCACCGCCGACACGTACCACTCGTAATCGGTGTCGGGCTTGAGCGTGACCCCGAGTTGCGCCAGGTCGATGGACTGCACCCCCGCCGCCGTCAGTGCGAGATTCTTCGACAGCACCGGCACTTCGGCGTTGTCGGCAATCAGCGTCACCTCGATCGACGTGTTCGTGGCCTTGGAGGCATACCAGTACAGCGTCGGTTGCGCCAGCGTCGTCAGTCCGGTCTGGTCGGGTGCCAGCACGTTGAGCACCAGGCCCGAATCACCGGAGCCCCGCGTGGCCCCGCCAACCCGCCGGGCGGGCGCGCCGCGCATCGGCGGCTTGTAGACGAAGTTGCCCGCGGAGTCTGCGGACGAAGCCGTCTGCGCCTGCACGGCCACAGGGGCGTGCAGGAAGAACAGCGCGGCAAGCATGAGGGTGAAGGTCGACACATTGCGCATGGGAGGCCCCTGGTGATCAGACGGCGCCCGCCGCCGCTGCTGCCGATGCGCCGCCTGGCGCTCGAAGATGAACGAAAAGTATAGGGTCAGCGGCCAGCCGCCGCCATACCGCAACGCAAGCCAGGTCGGCATCAGGCCCCCACCGCGCCGGCACCGCGCTCTCCCTCGACACGGTACACCCGGACCGAACTGGCCTTGCCCTTGAGCCTCAGATCGCCCACCACCGTGGTGACGAAACCGTCGCCGATGCGTCGCGCCGTCTCCTCGGAGATCAGCACCCGGCTGATCGCATCGGGCGCGGTGACCGCCGGATCGTCCTTGCCGTAGGTCTCCATCCGGGCCGCGGTATTGACCACGTCGCCCAGCGTCGTGAACTTCATGCGTTGCGTGCTGCCCAGGCAACCGGCGACCACCTCGCCGGTGGCGATGCCCACGCGCATGCTGATATGCGGCAGGCCCGCGGCCTCCCAGTCGCGGTTCATCTGCTCCAGCGCCACGCCCATGGCCAGTGCACAACGCACCGCATGGCGCGCGTCCTCGTCGATCGCGTGTTCGTCCTGGCGCACGATGGGCACACCGAAATTCGCCTTGATGGCGTCGCCGAAATAGTCGTCGACGACGCCGCCGTGCTGCATCACCAGGCCGGCCATGCGGTCCATGTACAGGTTGAGCCAGTCCATCAACTCCGGGGGTGACAGTTGCTCGGCTACCGGCGTGAAGTTGTGCAGGTCGGTGAACAGGATGGTGGCGGTGAGCAGGCGCGGCTTGAGGCGTCCGCTCTCGAGGAACTGCTCGCGCGAGCGCCACATCTCCTCGGCCACGTCGGGCGAGACCTGCCGGGAGAAGATGTCCATCAGGTACTGGCGCTCGTTGCGTTCCAGGCTGGACAGATAGGCCTCGGACAGACTGGCGCTGACCAGCCCCACCAGGGCCATCGGCACGACCGGTATCCACCAGCCGGCGAGAAAGGCGGCGTAGCTGCCGCCGAACAGCGCCAGGGTCTCGAGCCCCGCCAGCAGCGCCAGCAGCCACAAGGCGCGCACCCGCAACGCGGTGGCCACGGCCACCAGGCTCCATGCCAGCATGCCCAGGTAGCCGGCCCAGGTGGGCAGGAACACCAGCGGTCGCTCGCCGTCGAGTCCGGCACGCAACAACTGGCTGACCGCATGGGCGTGCACCAGCACACCCGGCGTGCTGGCCGCATCGGAGGCGCCGTGGTTGAACGGCGTCAGGAACAGGTCCTTGACGCTGTCGGCCGAGACTCCCACCAGCACGATGCGATCGCGCAAGGCGTCCGCCGGGACGGTGCCATCGAGCACGGCACTCAGCGAGAAGACCCTGAACGGGCGCTCGCCCCCCTTGAAGTCAAGCGGGAACTGGTAGCCGGCCGCATCGGCCCGCACGTACGGCCCGTCGTTGGCCTCCATCGGCCGCAGCGTGACCGAACCCAGGCGCAGGTGCTGCGGATCGGGTTCGCCGGCGGCCGGCGTCACGCCCTTCGAGGCCAGGTAGGGCATGACCAGCCGCCATGCAAACGCATAGGCCAGCGTCTCGCCGTCATCGAGAAACAGCAAGCCGCGCCGCACGAACCCGCCCGGGTCGATGAGCAGGTCGGCAAAGCCGATCCGGTCGCTGCCGTCCAGCACCGGCGGCGGCGCGACCCGGGCGGCATCGCGCCCGCCGAACTTCATCACGACATAGAGCTGCTCCTGCGTCGCCAGCAGCCGTTCGAGCCGCTGCGTGCCCGGTGCCACCGGCAGGTCGCGGTACAGATCGAAGCCGATCGCGTGCGGGCCCGCCTGCAACAGCGTGTCGGCCACGCGCGCCAGCATGTCGTCGCTCATCGGCCAGCGGCCGATCCGGCGGATGTCCGCGTCGTCGATCAGCACGACGGCGACGCGATCCTCGCGCCAGTCGGCATCGTGCCGCGCATTCAGGTACAGGTCGTACACCGCCAGTTCCATCGGCTGCAGTCCGCCCGCCAGACGCAGACCGGCCAGCGCCAGGAACGCCGCCAGGCCGATGCCCAGGCCGATCGACGCGGGTGTGCGCAGCCACAGCAGCAGCGGACGGAGGAACGAAGAAGCCGTTGGCACGGTGGGTCGTGGAGCGCGCGAAGTTGGCGGGGAAGGCTGTCAATTCGGACGCCGGCGACCGGCTGTGCTGTCCGCTGACGAGAATCTTTACAACCGTCGGCGGACCCGAATGCCGAGTATGACCTAGAGCCTTGATTTTGTGACAAATTACCGCATTGGCGCACAAATTGCTTCGAAATGCATTGCGGATTCACGGTGTCTTTGCCGCGTTTATCAAGGAGCCACGCTCATGTACTTCCGAGGCCTTTTTGCTGCTTGCGTTGCCGCCGTGTTGTGCGCGAGTGTCGTCGAAACCGCCGACGCGTATCCGATCACCGCACGCAGCGGCACCACCACCGTCACCGGCCTGTACCGGCCGTTGGACCTCAACCTGACCATCGTCGCGGGGTCCGACGGGTTCGCCCTGGATGGTGACGGTTATGCCTCGCTGACCGCGGCCATGACCGGCGACTACACCGCGACCGGCGCGGGATACCCTGTCGGAGGGCCCCCGCGTGCGGCGGGCAACTGGGAAATCTGGCTGAGCTTCGACGAGCAGGCGGCGACGGTTGCCGGAAACGTCATCACGGCAGGCGTTCCGAGTTACATGGGGCTGCCCGACCTGCCCTACTTCGTCGGCAGTCTGAAGTTCCTGGGCGGCGGCGACTACTCCGGCCTTCCGGCCGGCGACATCCCGGCCGTTGGCGATACCTTCGATCTTTTTGCCGAGGCGTTGGGCGGTGTGCTGGAAGTCACCTGCGAACAAGACGCATCGACCTGTGGTGCGTTCTCGGCACGGTTGCTGCAGGCACTCACGCATGTCGGACCCTACGTCAACATCGGAGAAGGTTCATCCCTCGACGACGGAACCTTGTGTCAGGGGATATCTGGCCCCTACCCGGGTCCTTGCGACGCTGGCGACACCCTGCGTGAGCCACGCAGCAGCCTTTGTACGGACCTGGCGCCCTGCACCATCCCGGTTGCCGGGTTCGGAATCGCTGGCGCCAACGTTCCCGAACCTGCGAGCCTGGCCCTGGTCGGCATCGGCTTGATTGCCGTTGCCATCGGCCGCCGCCGCTGGCGGCTGTCCTCGGCAACGACCTGATACGCGCCGCGGTCCAAACGGCCCCCCGCCTGTGCAGCGGGGTTTTCTTTGTCCATGAGGCCTATTCGCGCACCGCAGGGCGGCCATTTCTTGTTACGCTCGGCGCATCCGGGCCAGCATGAAGGAAACGGGGATGGCTTTTGCAAAAGGCACAAGGAAATATCACCGATCTGGCTGGCTTCTTGCAGCGGCACTCGCATCGACCGGTTCGCTGCACGCCGAGATCGTGTTCCACGGCTCCGGTACCACGCTGCCCGGCGCAGAAATGGTCATCGAAGCCAGCCGCGGAGAAACACGCGGGAGCAACCTGTTCCATAGCTTCAGCGTGTTCAACGTGCTGGGCGGCGACGCGGCCGTTTTTGTCGGCCCCAATGGCATCCGCAACGTGATATCCCGCGTCACCGGAGGCACCAGCGAGATCACCGGGCTCAAGGCCAGCATCATTGACGGGCCGCTGGTCGTCACCATCCCCGGCGCGAATTTCTATTTCATCAATCCGAACGGCATCATCCTCGGCGCCAACGGCTTCTTCGACGTCAGCGGATCCGTCTACCTGTCGACCGCCGATTCCGTCAAGCTGGGCGAGAGCGGTGTCCTCTTTGCCGATCCGTCGAAGAACAGCGTATTGAGCACCGCCGATCCAGTGGCCTTCGGGTTCCTGTCGCCGACGCCGGCGCCGATCACGCTCGATGGCCCATGGCTCGGTTCCCCCTACACGCCGGCTCCCGTGCCTGCGGGCAAGACGTTCGCGCTGGTCGGCGGCGACATCCTGATCCAGGCCGGCATCTTCGGTGGCGCTGCCATCGTCGCGCCAGGTGCCACCGTGAGCCTGGCCAGCGTGGCATCGGCCGGCGACGCACGGATCGGCGCCGGCGGCGCCATCGACGTGAGCGGCTTTGCCACGCTGGGCCTCGTGCACATCTCGGGCGGCAGCTTCATCGACGTGGGCGATCCGGGCGCTTTCGACGACGTGGGCAATTTCCTCGGTTTCGCCGGCGACGGCTCCAGCGGCTCGATCATCGTGCGTGCCGGTGCAATGACGCTGTCACCGGGCGGCCTGCTGGCGCAGACCTTCGGCGACGCCGACAGCGCGGGCGCCATCGATATCACGGTGCGTGGCGACCTGCGCGCCGAGACGGACGCGGAGTCGGGCATCATTTCCGTGCTGCTGGCCGGCAGCTACGGCGGCCTGGGCCAGGGGCCCGGCATCCGGCTCGACGTGGGCGGCACCCTGGCCATCTCCGACGGCTCGTTCGTGGTCAGCGAAAGTTACGGTCCCGGCGCGGCGGGGGCCATACAGATCCGCGCCGACCGGATCGAAATCAACGGGCAAGGGCCAGCCACCTTCACCGGCATCAGCGCCGACAACTACGATGCCGCAACCGGACCGTCGTTGACGATCACGACCGATGGCAGCCTGACGCTGCGCAACGGCGGCCTGGTCGGCACGCGCAACTTCGGGCCCGGCAACGGCGGCGACCTCGTCATCCATGCCGACAGCCTCCTCGCCAGTGGTGCGATCGATCCGGACAGCGGCCTGGGCCTGGTCACGCTGAGCCTGTCGACCGAAACCACGGGCGGCGCGGCAGGCAACATGGTCATCCGTACCCGCACGCTGGAGCTGGGCGACGGCGCACGCATCAGCAGTTCCACGGGTGGATTCGGCAACGCCGGCAACCTCGACATCCAGGCCAGCGAACGGGTGGACGTCGCCGGTGCCACCAGCGGCATTTTCACCGCCGCCTCGGCCGACGCCACGGGCAACGCCGGCACACTGACGGTGACGACGCCGCAGTTGCACCTGCGTGGCGGCGTGATCGACTCCACCACGGTCGGCGACGGCAACGCCGGCATCGTCACGGCCAACGTGGGCACGCTGCACATGAGCGCCGGCGCGCAGATCCGCAGCTTCAGCGGCGGTTTCGACGAGAGCAACAACAATGCGCTGGTCGTCGGCACCGGCAACGCCGGCAGCGTCAACGTCGTGGCCAGCGGCACGGTCACGATAGACGGCAGCGCCGACGGGCGGCCCAGCGGACTACTGGCCGAGACCCGGGGCAGCGGCGCCGGCGGCGACGTCACCTTGCAGGCATGGACGCTGGGCCTCACGAACGGCGCCACGATATCGTCCAGCAGCCTGGGTGACGGCCTGGCCGGCAATATCCGGGTCCACCTCGGCGACAGCCTGGACATGGCAGGCGGCATCATCGCCACGCGCGCGGTCACGTCCGACGGCGGCAACATCGAGGTGCTCGCGCCCCGGCTGATCCGCCTGGTCGACAGCCAGATCACCACCTCGGTCGAAAGCGGTGCCGGCGGCGGCGGCAACATCGCGATCGACCCGCAGTTCGTGCTGCTGCAGAACAGCCAGATCATCGCCAACGCCTTCGGCGGCCCGGGCGGCAACATCGGCATCGTCGCGGGGCAACTGATCGCCGATCCCGCCACCGTCATCTCGGCGTCCTCGGCGCTGGGCATCGACGGTGCGGTCAACATCGACGCACCGGACACCGACGTCGGTGCCGGCCTGGCCGTGTTGCCCGCCGCCTACCTGGACGCGTCCAGCCTGATGCGCGCCGGCTGCAGCGCGGCACGCGCCGGCCTGTCCAGCCTGGTGGAGGTCGGCCGCGGCGGCCTGCCGCCCGACCCCGACGGCTACCTGCCCAGCATGGACCTGGGCGCGCTCGCGCGTGCCGGCACTGCCGAGGCGTCACCCCGCGCCATCGCGCGACGCGCATCCGCCACGCCGGGGCGCTCCGGCTTGACGACCCTGGCATCCCTTCAGACCGCAGGCTGCACGCCATGACGGATCCCCGCATGCCAGATCCGACGCCCCGACTCCCGCAAACCCCCCGCCTTGTGCCAGCCCGATCGATGCGCCGCGGGAGCCTGCTGACCCTGGCGATCGCACTGCTGGCATCGAGTCCGGCCGTCGTGCGGGCCCAGGACGCCGGCCCGCCCGCGGTGCCGGGCAAGGACCCCCAAGCCCCGCCGCTGCTGCAACCGGCCCGCCCCGCGCCGCAACTGCAGGCGCCATCGCCGTCGCAACCTCCCGCAGCCACCCAGCGCGCGGCCAGCCTGCCACGCATCCGCGTGCGTGAGATCCGGGTGACCGGCAGCACCGTGTTCAGCGACGCGGCGCTGGCGGAGGTCACGGCGCCCTACGTCGGGCGCGACCTCACCCAGGAAGACCTGGCGGCGTTGCGCCAGGCGCTGACGCTGAAATACGTCAATGCCGGCTACATCAACTCCGGCGCCCTGCTGCCGGACCAGCAGGTCGTGGACGGCGTCGTCGAATACCGCATCGTCGAAGGCCGGCTGAGTGCGGTCACGGTGAGCGGCAACACCCGGCTGCGCAGCGAGTACCTCACCGACCGGCTCGCGCTCGGCGGCGCCGCCCCGCTCAACGTCAACACATTGCAGGACCGGCTGCAACTGCTGCTGCAGGGGCCTTTCGTCGAACGGATCAACGCCGAACTCTCGCCCGGCGACCGACCCGGCGAAGCGCGGCTGAATGCGCGCATCGAGGAAGGCCCGGCCAGCCAGGTGTCCGCCACGCTGGACAACGACATCTCGCCCAGCCTGGGACAGGCCCGCGCCGGGCTGCGCGGCCAGTGGTACAGCCCGACCGGCCGCGGCGACGTGCTAGGCTGGGAGCTGGCCGCGGCCTCCGGCTACCGCAAATTGTCGGCGTCATACGGCATGCCGATCAGCGCCCGCGACGCGACGCTGGAGGTGTTCGCCGACCTGTCCCGGGCCGAGGTGGTCGAGAACCCGCTCAACGCGCTCGACATCCAGTCGACCTCGAGCACGATCGGATTGCGCCTGACGGTGCCGGTGCTGCGTACCGCGCGCGAGCAGTTCAACCTCATCGCCGGCTTCGACGTGCGCCAGAGCGAATCGGAACTGCTGGGCACCGGCTTCGCGTTCTCGCCCGGCGTCGAGCCTGACGGCAGGAGCAAGGTCAGCGTGTTGCGCTTCGTGCAGGACTATGTCGGGCGCGACAGCCACCAGGTCACGGCCGCGCGTTCGACCTTCAGCCTGGGCACCGGCGCCTTCGGCGCCACCGACCTGGGCGGCAACGTGCCGAACGGCAAATTCGTGGCCTGGCTGGGCCAGTTCCAGCATGCGCGTCGCCTGGGCGAGAGCGGCAGCCAGCTGGTGCTGCGGTTCGACGCGCAGCTGACGAACAAGCCGCTGCTGCCGCTGGAACAATTCGCGGTCGGCGGCGTGCGCACCGTACGCGGCTTCCGCACCAACCAGCTGGTGCGCGACCAGGGTTACGCCGCGTCGGCGGAAGTCCGGGTGCCGGTCATGCGCAACGCCGATGGTGCGGCCGTGCTGCAACTGGCGCCGTTCATCGACATCGGAGGTGCCTGGTACAAGGGCCGCGCCACCGACACGCCGCAACGGCTCAGCAGTGCCGGACTGGGCCTGCGCTGGGATCCGCGTCCGGGCCTGCACGCCGAGTTGTACTGGGCACGGACCTTCTCCGGGCGCGATGTCGTCAACCCCAGCCGCTCACTGCAGGACCGGGGCTGGCACCTGGCACTGCGTGCCGACTTCTGAATCCGCCCCGGCCGTCACAACCAGTTGCCGATGAGCAGGAACGGGCTCCAGTAATACGGGTGGCGGTAGCGCCGGTCCGACAGCAGGGCCAGCTGCGCCTGGCGCAAGGCCTGGGCCTTGGACTCGCCGGGCTGACCCAGCCCCTTGTAGAAATCACCGACCAGCTGCATCGACGCGAAGTCGCTGACCGACCACAACGTGGCCAATGCGCTGCGCGCACCGGCCTTGACCGCAATGCCGGCCAGCCCCAGCGCCGAGCGGTCGTCGCCGGCGGCGGTCTCGCAGGCACTGAGCACCAGCAGCTGCACCGGCTGGCCGCGGTAGTTGGTTCCACCCAGCATGCCCTCGAGTTCGTTGAGGTTGATGCGGCTGTCATGCGTCAACACGAAGGTGTCCTGTGCGCTGGCGCCGAACTCGCCGTGTGACGCCACGTGCACGATGGTGTAGGGAGCTGCGGCCAGGTCCCCGCGAAAACGCGATGCCAGGAAGGCCTGGTCGAGCAGCTCGGTTCCCGGCACCAGAGCCGCGATGCGCTCGATCTCGGACCGGACCCCCGGCAACGCGGCAAAACCCTGCACCGGTTCGGTCAGGCCGGCCATCAGCACCCGGGGCGCCACACCGGCGATCGGCCGCGGATCGGTCAGCGTCAGGCCCGGCGACGTGGCCACGGCGAAGCGCTCGATCAGGAACTGGCGACCGTCGTGCAACGCGGACAGCGGGATCGTGCGCAAGGCCCCGTCGGGCACGAACACCAGCGTCTGGATGCCGGCGCGCTCGAGGTCGGCCAGCACCGGGCGCACGACCCAGTCATACAGCTGGCGCGCATGTGCCAGGTATTCGCGCGAGACCCGTTTCTCCAGCGTGCGGCGCATGGCGCGGGTCTGTGCCTCGACGGCCTGCGCCGGGACCGGAACCGAATACTCGCGCAAGCCGTCCGGCAGGCTGACCAGGATCGACAAGCGGTCGGGCAAGACGATGGGATACAGCGCGGCGGTCTGCGGCGCCAGCGCGTCGATGCCGCTGGTCTTGGACTTGAGCGAGGCGACGCAGTCGTCCTGGAAGAAGTCCTCCAGCTCCGCGCTCTTGAGCGCCTCCATCGTGCGCCGCGCCTCCAGCAGGTCGGCCTGCGCCGCATCGGGACGCGCGGCGCGCTGCGCACGGCGGATCAGGAGGTCGGCCACACCGAGATAGACCGGACTGGCCTTGGTGCGAAAACCCGAATTGCCGCTGGCGGCAAGGTCCGGACGGATACGCTCGAGCGTGCCGGCCGCCACCCGGTATGCCACCAGCGCGCCGTCGTCGTCACCGAGCTGGCGCAACAGCCGGCCCGCCTGCCATTCCCAGCGGTACAGGCTCTCCATGGCATTCGATTGCCGTGCCGCCCGCGCCGCCTCCCGCGTCAGCGCCAGGGCCGCCTGCGGCCGGTTTGCGGCCTCTTCCATGGCGCCCTTGTAGCCCAGCGCGTAACTGAGCACCCGCGCGTCGCCGATCTGCCGCGCCGTCGCGGCGGCGTCGTCGAAATCGGCCGCGGCCTGCCGACGGTCCGCGTCCGTCGCGATCGCCGGGTCGGCGGGTTCGCTGCGCAAGCGCGCGATGCTGACCAGCGTCATCGCGCGGATATGCGAATGCGGCAACGCCCGCACCAGCGGCCCGGCCTGCGCCAGCGCCTGCGCGCGCGCATCCGGAGTCAACGGCAGCCGCGCCAGGTTGACCGCGGCCGTGGCCTCCAGCGCCGGGTTGCCGCTGAGCCGGGCGTTGACCATGCTGTGCCGGTACCATTCGGCGGCACGGCCGGTGTTGCCGGCCTCGGCTTCCAGCCGCGCCAGGTCGTTCGCGCTTTGTGCGATGACGTCCTGGTCGCGATCCGCACGGGCCAGCGTGATCGCCTGCTCCAGCACCGGGCGCGCCTTGGCCGGCTCGCCCGCCAGCAGCAGCGCACTGCCCAGCGCCGCCGAGATCGATCCGATCAGGGCCGGGTCGGCCTGCGCCGCGGCCAGCGCCCGCGCCTGTTCGAGGCGTTGCGTGGCCAGTGGCGCACGACCGAGCGCGAGATAACTGCGCGCGGCGCCCAGCAGCGCACGCGCCTGGGCCGGGGCATCGCCGCTGCCTTGCGCCTGCAGCTGCGCGCGGTCCCAGAACACGAGTGCCTCTTCGAAGCCTCCGTCCTGGTGGGCGCGCGCACCGGCGGCCATGGACTCGGCCACCGTCGCGTGTGCGCCCGACGCGGCGACCGACAGCAGCAGACCCGCCAGCCATATCCGGGTGCCGCCGGCAAGGCCTGCCAGCAGACGGGAAGCGAGAGGGTGAGCCGCCATGATGATCCCCAGGTTCGGTGAAACCGTGACCGCCGCAAACACACGGTCCAAAGGCAGCGTTCGAGCCGCCGCCCCGGACAACCCGCCTGCGCATTTCATTATGCACGCCGGCCCGGCCGCGCGCACCATGGTCGACGGCTGTCCCGCAGCGATCGGCACTCGGCATATAGTGTGTCGTCCAAGCACCCAACGGAACGACGATGCCCCGCTTTGCCGCCAACCTCAGCATGCTCTACAACGAACATGCCTTCCCCGACCGTTTTGCCGCCGCAGCCGCTGACGGCTTCCGCGCGGTCGAGTACCTGTTCCCGTATGCGTTTGCCGCCGACGAACTCGCGCGGCGCCTGCGGGACCACGGCCTGCAGCAGGTGCTGTTCAACGCACCGCCCGGCGACTGGGACGCCGGCGAACGCGGGCTGGCCTGCCTGCCCGGGCGCGAGGCGGAGTTCCGCGCCGGCATCGAAACCGCGTTGCGTTACGCGCAGGCACTGGACTGCCCGCGCATTCACGTGATGGCCGGCCTGGCGCCGGCCGACGCCGAACGCGCGCGGCTGCAGGCCACGTACGAAACCAACCTGGCCTGGGCTGCGGCACAGGCCGCCAGCGCCGGGCGCGACCTGTTGATCGAGCCGATCAATACGCGCGACATTCCCGGCTTCTTCCTGAACCGCCAGGACGAGGCCCACCGCATCGTCGGCGCCATCGGCGCGGCCAACCTCAAGGTGCAGATGGACCTGTACCACTGCCAGATCGTCGAAGGCGACGTGGCGATGAAGATCCGCCAATACCTGCCCACCGGCAATGTCGGCCATATCCAGATCGCCGGCGTGCCGATGCGCCACGAACCCGACCTCGGAGAACTGCACCACCCCTACCTGTTCGACGTCATCGACGAGGTATCGGCCGCCTGTGGCTGGCAGGGCTGGGTCGGCTGCGAATACCGCCCGGCGCGGGGCACGGCGCCGGGGGCGACATCGGCCGGGCTGGACTGGCTGCGCACGCGCCGACCGGACTGATGCACGCAGCCCGCACCGTTCGGTCGGCGTCGCAAGGGCTGCGGGTGCAGCCGTTTGTCCCCTGCCGGCACTGTGCTACTGCGTGCGGCCGGTAGGCGAAACCGGCTGGCCCGGCCACAATAAGGTCGTTGCCGCAAGCCACGGACGGGTACATCGAGACAAACCCTGACTCCAGCCGCCCAGGTTGCCGCTTCGAGAGGCCAACATGACGCTTCCGCTGTCGTTCCTGTGGCCGCAGTACCTCTGGTTGCTGTGGGTCGTACCTGCGCTGGTGCTGGTCTATGTCTGGTTGTTGCGGCGCAAGAAAAAACAGGTGTTGCGCCTGGCCAGCATCGACATCGTCAAGCAGGCCATGGGTTCGGGCCTGCACTGGCGCCGACACGTACCGCCGGCACTGTTCCTGCTGGCCATGGCCACCGCCCTGCTCGCGGCCTCGCGACCGACGGCGGTCATTGCCTTGCCCTCGAACCACGCCACGGTGATGCTGGCGATCGACGTGTCGCTGAGCATGCGCGCCACCGACATCAAGCCCAACCGCATCACCGCCGCGCAGGAAGCGGCCAAGGCCTTCCTCAAGGAATTGCCGCGCAACGTCAAGGTCGGCATCGTCACGTTCGCCGGCACCGCCTCCGTCGCCCAGCCCGCCACGCTGCGGCGCGAAGACCTGGTCGCGGCGATCGACAAGTTCCAGCTGCAACGCGGCACGGCCGTGGGCAGCGGCATCGTCGTGGCCCTGTCCGAGCTGTTTCCCGACCACGGCCTGGACGTGGGCGAGATGACCTACGGCAACGGCCGCCGCGGCAAGAGCATCGACGAGGCGCCATCGGCGCCGCGCAAGGAGTTCGTTCCGGTCAAGCCGGGTTCGCACACCTCGGCCGCCATCGTGCTGCTGACCGACGGCCGGCGCACCACCGGCGTCGATCCGCAGGAGGCGGCCAAGCTGGCGGCCGACCGCGGCATCCGCGTGTATTCGATCGGCCTGGGCACGGTCGATGGCGAAATTCCCGGCTTCGAAGGCTGGTCGATGTACCTCAAGCTCGACGAACCCAGCCTCAAGGCCATCGCCAACGTCACCCAGGCCTCGTATTTCTACGCCGGCGATGCCGATGCCCTCAAGACCGTCTACGAGCAACTGGGTACGCGGCTGCAGGTGGACAAGCAGGAGACCGAGTTGTCCGCACTGCTCGCGATGGCGGCCGCCGTGCTGGCGCTGGCCGCGGCGGGCCTGTCGCTGCTGTGGTTCAACCGCATCGTCTGAGCCGGGCCGCGTCGCCCGACGCCGGCGTCAGGCCGCGGTGAAGCCGGCGTCGATGGCCAGCACGCTGCCGATTGCCGAAGCCGCCCCGGGCGAACTCAGCCACACGATGCCCGAGGCGATCTCCTGCGGCGTGCTGTAGCGACCCAGCGGATACCGTGCCCCTGCCGCCGACGGCGGACCGTCCGGGAACGAGGCGATGATGCGCTCGGCCATCGGCGTCTGCACGCCCGACGGGCACACCACGTTGACGCGAATGCCCTGGCGCGCATACTGCAGCGCCGCGCTGCGGCTCAGGCCGACCACCGCATGCTTGGAGGCCCCGTAGACGGCCGACCGCGCCGAGCCGACCAGGCCGGCGCCCGAGGCCACGTTGACGATGCTGCCGCCGCCCGGCTGGTGCAGCATCTGCGTCATCTGCGCGCGCATGCAGTGCCACACGCCGCGCACGTTGACGTCCATCGTGCGGTCGTACAACGCGTCGTCCTCCTCCAGCAGCGGCCGGGTCGCGCCTTCGACGCCGGCGGCGTTGGCCGCGCAGTCCAGCCGCCCCCAGCGCGCCACCGTGGCGGCGACCGCGTCGCGGACTGGGCCGGCCTGTGTCACGTCGCAGGCCAGCACCAGCGCATCGCGGCCCATGGCCCGGATCTGCGCGTGCACCGGGGTGCAGGCGGGGCCGTCGCGATCGACCAGCGCCACGTCGGCGCCCGCGGCGGCAAACGCCAGCGCCGTCGCCCGGCCGATGCCCGAGGCGGCGCCGGTGACGAAGGCGACCTGGCCCGTGAAATCCATCGACGGCAATACGGCGTCGAAGGGTGCAGCGGCCGCGCTCACGGTGTGTGCTCCTGGCCACGCGTGGCGGGTCGCGGGCCGATGGCTGGCCGGTGACGCATGGGACGACCTCCCGCGCGATGCGCTGCGGGACCATCCTCCGTGAAAACAGGCCGACGGCTCACAACGGCAACCTCTGCTCCAGCCACGGCACCAGCGCCGCCATCTGGCGCAGGACCGGGGCATTCGGGTCCTCGCCTTCGTCGGGCTCGAAATAATGCAGGCAATCCGGAAAATCGAACAGCGTCTTGTCCTGGCTGCGCACCGTCTCCAGGATGGCCTGGCCATGCTGCTGCGGATAGACGTCCATGTCGCGGCCGGCCTGCACCACGGCCACCGGCTCATCGATGGCGCGGCCGGTCTTGAGAAAATTGGCATTGCTGCTCAGGCCCGACCAGGTCGACAGCCATGCGTCCGGCGTGACGATGCGCCCGAACCCGTAGAGCTGGTAGTTCATCAGGTCGGGCAGGTCGCTGAGCAGGCTGCCGTAACCCCGGTTGCTCGGGTCCAGCGTGTTGTCCACGTAATTGGGATTGGCCATGGTCCGGTACACCGTCATCACCGGCTGGAACGCGGCGCGCCGGTTCACGGCGCGCCGGCCGCTGGCCGGCAGCGCGGCGAACCCCGGCTCGCCGCGCAAGCCCTCGGCGGCAGCCTGGTCGGCGATGATGGCGTGCGCACGCGCGTCGATACGCGCCACCCGCGCCAGTTGCGCCGCCCGGTACCGCGCCAGGAACTCGGGCGTGTAGCGGCTCCACTGCGGCGCCGGCTGGAAGCCGTTGTCGGGGCTGTACATGTCCAGCGTGTCGTCGACCAGCAGCGGGTCGTGTTCGTCGACCACCGACGGGTCGATGATGTCGTTCATGATCAGTCCCTGCCCGACATGCGCGGCCGAGATCATGAAGGCGTCGAAGGCCGGCAGCGTCGCCTGCGCCAAGGCCACCGGCCGGCCCGCCGGCGTGTGGCTGATGCGTTGCGCGGGCGCCGCCTTGGCCTGCGACTGGTAGAAGCCGCCCAGCGAGCCGCCGCCGGAATTGCCCAGCCAGACCACCTGGTCGATGCCCTGCTCGCGCAACCAGACCATGTGGGCGGCCAGGTCCAGCAGCAGCAGTTCATGCACGCAGGTCGAATCGTTGTTGGTATTGCGCAGGTTCGCGCCCAGGCAGGCGTAACCGGCGCGCAACAGGGCCGGAAACGCGTAATGCTGGGAGAAGTCGCCCCGCGGATGCGCCGC
Source organism: Rhodoferax sp. (assembly GCA_024236015.1). Lineage (GTDB taxonomy): Bacteria > Pseudomonadota > Gammaproteobacteria > Burkholderiales > Burkholderiaceae_C > CAISIP01. Next base: position 79,747 of record JACKLK010000009.1, on the reverse strand, counting down.
GATCACCGCCACCCGCGGCCGGGGGTTGCGCAGGGGGCGCCAGAACAGGCCTCGCACCTGGGTGTTGTCGTGGGCGTACACCGTGACCTGCTCGCACCGGGCGAATTCCGCCACGGGTTCGCGAAAGCGGACCCAGCTGCCGCTCCAGTACGTCTTCGCCAGCAGTCGCATGGCCATGTGGTGTCCCCTCCTGCCACCGGACTGCCGCGCCCGATGCCGGCACCCTGCCCCGGGTGGATGGCATCAATCTAGTGCAGCGGGCCCGGTGCCGCGATCGTCGAATGCGACGATATTGCAGGGCCGGCGCCGGCGCTCAGCCGATCAGGCCCCGCTTGCGCGCCAGGGCCACGGCATGGGTACGGCTGCTGGCGCCGAGCTTGAGGTTGAGGTTGCGCAGATGGGTGCGCACCGTGCTGTCGGATACGAACAGCTTGCCGGCCATGGCGCTGTTCGAATATCCCTCCGCCAGCAGTTCCAGCACCCGGATCTCCTTGGCGGTCAGGCTTTCGGGTGCGGGCGAACCGGAGCCGTCGTCCAGCGGCGCGGGCGCCGGGCCGAACGCCTGCAGCAAGCGGTCCAGGTGGTCTTCCATGATGGGGTCGGTCGAGGCCGTGCGTGCGTTGCTTCGGCCCTGGGCGAACTGGCGCACCAGCGCGGCGGCGCTCGGGCCCTCGTCGAGCACGGTACGCACCAGGCCCTCCTGCCCACATACCCGCAGCACCTGTGCAATGTTGTCCATGGCCGCCTCCAGCTGGCCGGCGGCGTGCTGCGCCATCGCGCGCAACAGCTGGATCTTCACCGCCCGGCGGTTGCGTCCGCCCAGGCGCGCCATCTCGAGCTCGCGCGTCAGCGGCGCCACCGCACTGGCGGCGTCGCCGAATGCCAGCGTCCAGCGCAGCTGGGCCAGCTCCAGATAGTCCAGGTCATGGGCCAGCAGCCGCTGCGCGCGTTCGCGGGCCCAGATGTCGGGCATGGCGGCACGCTGCAGTTCCTCCTGCGCCGCCGGCCCGGAGCCCTGCTGCAACAGCAACCGGGCGCGCTCGAGCCGCGCCGCCACGGCCACGCGCAGCAGCTTGCGCGTGTAGCCGATGTCCTCGAGTTCAGCCAGCGCATGCAGCGCACGGTCGACATCGCCGGCCACGAACGAGATGCGCGCACGCATGACGTGGCTCAGGATCATGTGGTCGGGCAGGCCGACCTCGCGTGCCATCGGCAGGTAGACGTTGAGCAGGTGTTCGGCGCGATCGAGCTGGTCGGCCTCGTAGGCCACACAGGCATACAACACGCCGGCCCAGGCATTGCCGTGTGCATGGTTGAAGTTGACGACATGGGTGGCGTCCACCGCGACCCGGAAACGCGCCTTGGCATGGCGCAACCGGCCGGCCAGCAGATCCAGGATGCCTTCCATCGACTCCGTGTACATGCGGTTGAAATTGCCGTCACCCCGCGAGGCCCGCGCCCCGTCGAGCTGGCGATGCGCCTCGCGGGCGTTGCCCAGCACGCAGAAGATGTTGGCCATCGCGTTGAACAACACGCTGCGCGCGAACGAGCTGCTGGCGGGCACCTCCTGCAGGCTGGCCAGGCCGGCCACGTAGGCCTCCTGGTAGCGGTCCTGCATGGCCAGCAACAAGGGCCGCATGGCGGCCAGATGGGCCTGCACGCGCGGATCTTCGCTGCGCACGCACGACGAGGCCGCGATCTGCTGGGCCGCCTCCCAGGGCCCGCGGGTGAAACAGGTGGCCCAGAACCCCAGCACCTGCGGATACGGATGGCGCCGCAGCAGCGACGCCGGCATGGCGGCGAACCAGCGCGACAACAGGCGCATGCGACCCTGTTCGAGCAGGCTCTCCGCATGCCGCTCGAGCAGGCCCAGCGCGCGCGGCCAGTCCTGCCCTTCCAGCGCATGGTCGATCGCCGGCACCGGCCGCTGCTCGGCTTCGTACCAGCGCGATGCCGCCGCGTGCAGGCCGGCCAGCACCTCGGGCGACTCCTCGCGCAGCCGGGCGCGCAGGAAGTCGGCGAACAGGCTGTGGTAGCGCCACTGGCCGGGCATCGACGCCACCGGCATCAGGAACAGGCCCTCCATCTCCAGCTGCTGCAGCATCGCCCCGCAATCGAGCTGCGGGCACAAGGCCTGGCACAACGAGGGGTCGAGCTGGCGCAGGATGCTGGTGTGCAGCAGGAAGCGGCGCGTGTCGGCGGGCTGGTGCGCCAGCACGTCCTGTGCCAGGTAGTCGGCCACGACCCGGTCGGAACCCGAGAAACGCGCGATGAACTGCGCCTCGTCGCCGCTGCGGTGCAAGGCCATCGAGGCCAGCCACAAGGCGGCGCCCCAGCCCTCGGTCCGGGCATGCAGCGTGGCGACCGTCGCCGGCGCCAGGTGCGCATACCCGCGCAGCCGCAGGAAGTCCCGGGTTTCGTCGAGATTCATGCGCAAGGCATCGACACCGATCTCCACCACCTGGCCGCGCGCGCGCAGGCGCCCCAGGCTCAGGGCGGGCACGCTGCGCGAACCGATCGCCAGCCGGCCCTGGCGCGGCAGGTGTTCCAGCATTTCCTGCACCAGTTCGACCACGACCGGCTCCTGCAGCGCCTCGAAATCGTCGAGAAAGAACACGAAGGCTTCGTCGAAGGCCGCGATCGCCTTGACCAGGTCGTGCGGCGAGCCCGGCCGCTGCGGGGCGATGCCCACGCGCCGCAGCGCCGCCTCGACGTTGGACAGGAAACGCGACAGGTCGTTGTCCGCGTTGTCCAGGCCGAGCCAGGCGGTCGCCACGCCCTGGTCCTGCAGCCGCGCGCGGAACTGCAGCATCGCCGTCGTCTTGCCGAAACCGGCCGGCGCCTGCAGCAGCAGCAACCGGGCCATGGCGTCGTCGAGCCGGTCGCAGACCTGCTGGCGCGTGACCTGGCTGCCGCTGGCGGGGGGTGGTTCGAGTTTGTCGGCTTCCATCAATCGGATCGGCATCGGGACGGGACACGGGCCGCGACCGCCGGCACGGCGTGCACGACCCACGGCACAACACACGCCGGCAGGTTCATCGGTTCCGACGATGCGCCCGCGCGCGTCCCCCTGCAGTATGCACAACCGGCACAGGCGCCGGACCACCGGCGTGCCGGCGCCTGCGCGTCCATGGACGCTGCCCGGGCGCCATCGACAAAAGGCAACATGATGGACGAAGTACTGCACATCGACGAGATCGACGGCGTCGCCAGGGTGACATTGAACCGCCCCGATCAGCTCAACGCGATGAATCCCGCCCTGGTCGCGGCCTTGCGCGGCTACTTCCAGGCGCTGTACGACCGGCCGGAGATCCGGGTGGTGGTACTGCAGGCAGCCGGGCGCGCGTTCTGCTGCGGCCTGGACCTGAAGGAACACACCATCGGCCGCGACGTCGGCGTGGTCGGCATGCTGGCGCTGCAACGCGGCATCCGCGACATCCTGCTGGCCATGCGGCGCTGCCCGCAACCCATCGTTTGCCTGGTGCAGGGCGCGGCCAGCGGTGGGGGCTTCGCGCTGGCACTGGCCAGCGACATCCGGCTGGCCACGCCGGACGCGCGCATGAATGCCGCGTTCATCCGCATCGGCCTGTCGGGCTGCGACGTCGGCGTGAGTTATTTTCTGCCGCGCATGGTCGGCAGTTCGGTGGCGGCGCACTACCTGCTGACCGGTCGCTTCATGGACGCGCCGCGCGCCCTGGCGCTGGGCCTGTTCAGCACCGTGGCGCCCTTGCCGGAACTGCAACAGGAATGCGAATCCGTGGTCGCCGACATGTTGCGCGCCGCGCCCCTGGCCCTGCGCCTGACCAAGGATGCGCTGGGCCACGCCATCGACGCGGCCGGCCTGGAGGCCTGCATCGCACTGGAGGACCGCAACCAGGTCCTGTGTTCGCAGACCGAGGACTTCGCCGAAGGGCTGCAGGCCTTCCTGGGCCGGCGCGAACCCGACTACCGCGACCGCTGAACCGGCACTTGGCGCCCGCGTTGCCGTTGGAACGCCGCGCAGGCGGCCCGCGCGGATCGATCAGTGCGGATACAACTCGCGCAGCTTAAGTTTCCAGAACTTGCCGGTGGCGGTACGCGGCAGGGCATCGATGAACTCATAGCGGTCGGGCAGCTGCCACTTGGCGAAGTGGTGGCGCATCAGGTGCGCCGACAGCTCCGGCGGCTGCGCGGACTGCCCCTTCTTGAACACCACGCAGGCCAGCGGACGTTCGCTCCATTTCTCGTCGGGGATCGCGATCACGGCCGCCTCGGCCACCGCCGGATGCGCCATCAGCGCGTTCTCCAGGTCGACCGAGCTGATCCATTCGCCACCGGACTTGATCAGGTCCTTGGTGCGGTCGGTGATGCGCACGAATCCCAGCTCATCGACGGCGGCAACGTCGCCGGTGCGCAACCAGCCATCGGCGGTGAATTTTTCCTCGCTGACCGGCACGCCGTGGTAGCTGCCGGTGATGAACGGCCCGCGCACCTGGATCTCGCCCATGGCCTGGCCGTTCCACGGCGCGTCCTGGCCGTCGTCACCACGCAGGCGCAGGTCGACCAGCGGCACCGGCACGCCGGCCATGGCGGCACGGCGATACCGTTCGTCCATCGACACGTTGCGCAGCTCGGCCTTGGGATACGACACCGTGGCCAGCGGCGAGGTCTCGGTCATGCCCCAGCCCTGCAGCAGCCAGATGCCGTGCTGGTCGAAGGCGCGGATCAGCGACTCCGGCACGGCAGCGCCGCCGACCAGCGAACGCATGCCGCGCGGCAGCTTCCAGCGACCGTAGTGCGGATGGTCGGCCTGCAGCGCCGCGTCGAAGGTCTGGATCAGCCCCATCCAGATCGTCGGCACCCCCAGCGACAGGGTCGGTTGTTCGGCCGTGATCAGGTCGAGCAGGTCCTCCGGATGCAGGTGCGGGCCCGGGAACACCAGCTTGGTGCCCATCATCACGGCGCCATACGGCACGCCCCAGCAATTGGCATGGAACATCGGTGTGACCGGCAGCACCACGTCCGAACCCTTCAGGCCCCAGAAGTCCCCCAGGCTGGCCACCAGCGTGTGCAGCACGGTCGAGCGGTGCGAATACGCCACACCCTTGGGCCGGCCGGTGGTGCCGGAGGTGTAGCACATGGCCACCGGGTCGGTCTCGGCATGGTCGACATACCGGAACGCCGCGCCGTCGGCCGCGCCGATCAGCGCGTCGTAGTCGGTGAAGCCTTCCGGAACCGGCTGGCCCGAGAACGCGTACACGATGACATGCTCGAACCGGTGCAGGTCGGCGAACTGCCGGTACAGCGGCAACAACACGTCGTCGACGATCAGCACCCGGTCGCGGGCGTCGCCGGCGATCCAGCCGATCTCGTCCGGCGCCAGCCGGATGTTGAGCGTGTGCATCACTGCGCCGGCCGCCGGGATGCCGAAATAACACTCCAGGTGCGCATGGTGGTTCCAGCACAGCGTCGCGACCCGGTCGCCTTTTTCGATGCCCAGCGCCTTCAGTGCCGCGGCCAGTGAACGAGTGCGCCGGTACCACTCGCCGTAGGTGTGGCGCACCAGGGTCTTGTCGGGTCTGCGCGAGACGATCTCGTTGCTGGAAAACAGCTGCCCGGCACGTTCGAGCAGGCTGTTGAGCGACAGCGGGACATCCATCATCGTCGTGTGCATGGTGTTCTCCATATGGCAGGTCCGGGCTGGCCCGTCAGAGCGGCGCACGCTCCTGCAGCCAGGGCAGCAGTTGTGCCATCTGCTCCTGGGCGCCGGCGTTGTCGGCCTCGCCGGCATCGGGTTCGAAATAATGCAGCGCGTTCGGGAAGTCGATGTAGGTCTTGTCGGTGCTGGCCAGCGCATCGAAGATGGCGCGGGAATGGGTCTGCGGATAGACGTCCATGTCGCGGCCGGCATTGACCACCACCACCGGCTCGGTGATGGCATGGCCGTTGCGCAGCAGGTTGGCATTGCTGGACAGGCCCGACCAGGTCGACAACCATGCATCGGGCGTCTGGATGCGCCCGAAGCCGGTGAGCTGGAAGTTCATCAGGTCCGGCCGGTCGCTGAGCAGGCAGCCGTAGCCCCGGTTGCTCGGATCCAGATGGCGGTCCACGTAGTTGGGGTTGGCCATGGTGCGGTAGACCGTCATCACCGGCTGGAAGGCGGCGCGCTGCAGCACCGCGCGCTGGCGCGGCGCAGGCAGTGCGGCGAACGCCGGGTCGGTGCGCGTGGCTTCTGCATCCATCTGCTCGGCGATCAGGGCGCGGGCGCGCGCATCGATGCGCGCCACGCGCTCGATCTGGGCGGCGCGGAAACGCTGCACGAAGGCCGGGTCGTATTCGCTCCACTGGGGCGCCGGCCGGAAGCCGTTGGCCGGGTCGTACATGTCGAGATCCGGGTTGGTCAGCAGCGGCGCGGACTCGTCGACCACCGAGGGGTCGATGACCTCGTTCATGATCAGGCCCTGGCCGGTGTGGGCGGCGGTGATCATCATCGCGTCGAAGGCCGGCATCACCGCGTCGCGCAGCGCGGTCGGGCGCCCGCCGGGGGTGCGCGCGATGCGCTGCTCGGCACTCGCCTTGGCCTGGGCCTGGTACAGGCCGCCCAGCGATCCGCCGCCGGAGTTGCCGAGCCAGACCACCTGCTCGACGCCGCGCTCCTCCTTGAGCCAGCGCACATAAGCCGCGACGTCCAGGATGATCTGCTCGTGGATGCAGGTGGTGTCGTTGCCCAGCGTGCGCACATTGGCGCCCATGCATCCGTAGCCGGCACGCAGCAGCGCCGGAAACGCATAATGCTGCGAGAAGTCGACCCTCGGATGCGCGGCCATCACGACGACGCGCGGGCGCGGGTTGCTTCGCGGCGTCCAGTACAGGCCGCGCACCTGGGTTCCGTCGTGCGCGTACACGGTGGCCTGGGTCGGCGTGGCGAATTCCTCCACCGGCTCGCGAAAACGGATCCAGGTTCCTCGCCAGTAGGTCTTGGACAACAGTCTGAGGCTCACGGGGGTACTCCAATCGAAACAGGTTCAGCCGGCCATCGTCGGCAGCCACAGGGAGATCAGCGGGAAGGCCAGGATCAGGCCCATCACGACGATGTCCATCATCAGGAAGCGCCAGATGCCGATGAAGATGTCCTGCAGCTGGGCCTTGCCCGCCACCACGCTGTGGATGACGAAGCAGTTGAATCCCACCGGCGGCGTGATCAGGCCGATCTCGAGCATCTTGATGACGATGACGCCGAACCAGATCAGGTTGATGCCCATGCCTTCGACCAGCGGCACCATCACCGGCAGGGTCAGCAGCAGGATGCCCAGCGAATCCAGGAACATGCCCAGCACCAGATACAGGCCGGTGATCGCCAGCAACACCGTCCACTCGGCCAGGCCGAGCGAGCCGATCCACAACACGACCTCGTTCGCCGCACCGGTGAGTGCGATGAAGGTCGCAAAGGTCTTGGCGCCGACCGCCACGAAGAAGATCGCAGCCGTCTGTATCGTGGCCTCGGTCAGCGACTCGAAGAAGGCCCGCCATGTCAGGCGCTTGGCGACGATGCCCAGCGCCAGCACCACGGCCACCGACACCGCCGCCGCTTCGGTCGCCGTGAAGATGCCGCCATAGATGCCGACCACGATGATCAGGAACAGCAGCACCGCCGGCCAGGCGCGCACCATCGCCAGCAGGTAGTCGCGGCGCACGAAATGCAGGCCCGATGACGGCGCGTCCTGCGGCCGCTTGCGCACCCACAACCAGACCACCAGCAGATAGCCGACCATCGACAACACCCCCGGGCCGACGCCGGCCAGGAACAGCTTGGAGATCGACTGCTCGGTGAAGATGCCGTAGATCGCGAACGGCACGCTGGGCGGAATCAGCGAACCGAGCGTGCCGCCGGCCGCCACCGAGGCGGTCGACAGGCGCGGCGAATATCCGTACCGCAGCATCTCGGGTACGGCGATGCGGCCCATCGTCGCCGCGCAGGCCACGCTCGAGCCGGTGATGGCCGAGAAGCCGCCGCAACCCATGATGGAGGCCATCGCCAGCCCTCCGGGCGCCTTGGCCAGCCAGACCCGCATCGCCTGGTAGATGTCGGTCGTGATGCCGGTGCGGTAGGCGAGCGCACCGAGCAGGATGTACAGCGGCACCAGGCTCAGTTCGTACGAGTGGATGAAGCTGAAGCTGTTGTTGGCGATCAGCGACAAGGTGGGCCGGATCGCCCGCTCCATGTCGAAGCCGCCGGTGGCCGGCGACGCATACATGATGAACGTGGCCACCACCGAGATGCCGCCCAGCGCATAACCGATCGGCAGGCGCAGCGCGATCAGCGCCATGGCGATGGCAAACGCGAGCCCGCCCAGCAACAAGGGATCCATCGCTCAATGCTCCTGGGGGCGGTCGTCGTCGGCCTGTGCCGGCGGCACGGTCTTTTCGGTGCTGGGCGGGTCGCCGGCGCGATGCAGCGACCGCGCGACGAACAACAGGTAGCCGATGAAGAACACCAGCCGCGCCGGCCATTCCGGCAGCTCGAGTCGTCCGTCGTAGTACCCGTCGCTTTCCCAGACCGACGTGAAATTGAGCCAGCCGCTCCAGGCGATGGCCACCAGGATCACCACGCCCAGGTAACCGTTGAACAGGTCGACCCGGCGCTGCGCACGGGCCGACAGGTGGCGCACGAACAGGTCCACTGCGATATGAGCGTGCCGTCCAGCCACCACCGCCAGCGGCAGCACGCAGGCCACGATCATCATGTCCTGCACGATGATCTCCCCGTCAGGCACGGCCCAGCCGAACAGCCAGCGCCCGAACACCGAGGTGAAGGTGATGCCGCCGCTGACCAGGATGGCGGCCCCCGCCACCGCGATCAGCACCCGCTCGATGCGCGTGAAGGCCCCTTCCAGCCAACCTGTGGGGTTGCCGGCTGATGTTGCTGCGCCGTGCATGGACCGCTCAGCGCTTCCAGGGATAACCCTTGGTCTCGCGTTCCTTCTCGAACTTCGCGGTCGCAGCCAGGTAGTCGGCGATCAGCGTATCCGGGTTGTAGCCGGCCGCCTTGGTCTTCTTCTTCCAGTCCTCTTCGTATTTCTTGCCGGCGGCCACCAGCTTGGCCCGCTCCGAGGCCGGGAAGTTGTGCACCTTGACCACCTTGCCGTCGATGCCGGCCGTCATCGCCTTGACCGCGTTGTCGCTGGCGTCCATCATCAGTTGCCCGACCTTGTCGGTCATCGCCGCGCCGGTCTCGCGCAGCAGCTTCTGCTGGTCCGGCGTGAGCTTGTTAAAGGTGTTCTTGTTCATCACCACCGCCCAGGCCAGGAAGCCGCCCCAGTCCAGCCGCGACAGCTCCTGCGCGTTCTCGTAGTCGCGCAGCGAGCGCATGCCGTACAGGTAGTTCATGTTGCAGTTGATCGTGCCCGCGTCCATGGAGCGGCCGGCGTCCACGCCCGAGAAGCGCAGCACGGTGGCACCCAGGTCTTCGAGCACCTGGCCGTAGAAGCCGGTGGCGCGGATCTTGATGCCCTTGATGTCCTCGACCTTGCTGAGCACCTTGTCCTTGCAGATCACCTGCACCGGCGTGGTGGTGAAGTTGCCCAGGTAGACCACGTTGGCGTCGTCGAAGGCCTTCTTGACGTCGGCATTGGTGGTCGACAACTCGTGCATGGCACGCACGCCGACCCAGGTGTCGGACGAGCCGATGGGCAGGTCGCCCACCGCGTACGGAAGCATCTCGCGCGGCGAATAGGCCGCCACGATGGAGCCCATGTCGGCCGCGCCGTCGCCGATGGTCTTGAGCGAGGTCTTGGCGTCGGCCAGGGTGCCGCCCCAGAAGAAAGTGATCTTGACCTCGCCCTTGCTGCGCTTGGCCACTTCGTCGGCGAACCAGTTCATGGCGTCGGCCCGTTCGCCGCGGTTGACACTGGGCTCGGTGTAACGCAGATTGACTTCGGCCTGGGCCGCCCCGGCGCACAATGCCAGACCCAGGGCCCAGGGCAGGACCCGCTTGGAACAACGCATGACTTGTCTCCTCGTGTAGTTGTCGGACGATTTGAATCTAGCGCATGGGGTCCGCACGCGCCATCGTCGGAAGCGACGAGGGCGCCGGCAGGCGCCGCCGCGCAGGCCAGGGCCGCTCAGTCGCCGTCGATGCGGGCTCCGTTCGCGCGCAGCAGTTCCCGGAGCACGGAACGGTGGCAGTGGTTCTCGTCCTCGCAATAACAACCGACCGAGAAGTCGCTGGACTGCGACAGCCGTGCCAGCAGCGCGATCGCATGCGCATGCTCGGGCTGTGCCATCTCGGCGCGGTACTTGCGCACGAACGCGGCCCATTGCGCCGGGGTCGTCGCGGCCTGGGCCTGCTTCATGGTCTCCAGGCTGGGCGCCAGGTTGGGGAACCAGACGTCGTACCAGTCCCGGGACGCGAACTCCGACTTCGGCACGCCGCGCGGCGGACGCCGCACGGTGCCGATGCGCAGGCCTTCGCCGGCGACCCGCGGCGTACCCAGACGAACAACACGAACGACCATGGTTGGCTCCTTGCAGAGGTTGTGGTGGCTGTTGCCGGCGTAACCGGCGTGGCAGGCCCGGCGCCGCCCGCCGGCATCGCTGCGCGCGCCTGCGTCATGCCATCGGCTGGCGCAGGATCGTCTTCCATCTGGCCGGATCGGCGCGCCGGATGTCGCTCAGGTAGATCTCGTGGTGCTTGCCGCGCAGAGTGCCGTGCGCGCGGATCCAGGCGTGCAGCCGTTCGATGTTCGGGCCTTCTTCGGAAAACGGCCCGACGTGCAGGATCTGGGCACACCGACCCTCGGTGAAACGCTCCAGGCGCAGCAGGTCGAGCGCCGGCGACGGCTTCTTCGCGCGCACCGCATCCATGGCCTGCGCGATGACCGCACGGGGCAACACGTCCGGCTGCAGGATCATCATGGTCCACTTCCAGCGCGACTTGTCACCGCTGGCGAAGGCCTGCATGTCGTCGGCCCACCACAGGCCTTCGAGCGGCATCACCGCGAAGTCGACGGCCTGGGGCCCCTTCTTGAGCGCGAACTTCGCGGTGTAGGAGACCGCATACAGCGCCTCGACCGCCTGGGCGTATGCCGGTGTCGTGTTCGGATCGCCCTCGCCGTCGATCATCAGGTAGTCGAACGCGGGCACGTCGACCTCGACCACCGCCTTGGCCGACGGCTGGTACAAGGTCTTCAGTGTCTTGCGCAGATCGATCTTGTCCATGTCCACTCCCGGCGCGCACTCGCCCGGCCCGCCGACGGAGCCCCGGACATGCGCGATTCAGCGCCTTGCGGGCAACGCCACGTCGATGGACTTGCCGCCGTACCCGTGTTTCTGGTCGCGCGCCTGGATACGCACCTGGCGCACGCCAGCGGGAATTTTGACCCCGTACAGATCGCGCGTAAAGGGCTGCTCGTTCTGGTGGTCGTGCCACAAGCTGCGTTCGCCCAGCACTTCGCCCGACAGGCGCGTGACGCGGAATCCATCGGCATACCGCTGCGGCGTGTCGTACGGCGACGAGATCGTGACGTCGAAATCGAAGGTGTCCGCGGACCGGGCGCGTACCGTCGCCGACAACACATCCGGGAAACGCGCGTCTGCCGCACCGTTCGTGGCCTGCGCCATGGCCGTCGACCATGGCGACGCCAACGCCACGATCAGCCCGGCGGCACAACAGGTCCGGCGCGACACGGCCGCGGCCGCCGACGCTCCCAGGGCCGTGGCGGCCAGGACCAGTGCCGCCAGCCCGTGTATCGCCTTCATCCTCGTCATGGAGTGCTCCCGTTGGTTGACAGTCGATCCGGCTATTCGTGTTGGTCGCGGTGCGACCGGTTTCTTACACCGGCATCGCCAACGGCCGCATCAACCGCCAGGCGGCGACATGTCCAGCGGCGAGAAAAAGTGCACGGCGGCATGGTTGAGCTGCAGCACGCTCGCGAAATCGCCCGGCTGCATGTCACGAACCCGCAGCGCGTTCACCGGCATGCCCACCACCGGACGGGAAGGCGCGCAACGGGACCGGCCTCGCGGCTCATGCCCCTGGGGAGGAACGTCGGGGGCGACGCGTCGTCATGTGGGCGCGTCCATCACCAGCTGCGTCTGGGTCACGACGGCGCACAGGCGGCCGTCGGCATTGCGCACCAGGGTCTGCCACACCATGGTGGTGCGGCCCTTGTGCAGTGCCGTGCTCTCTCCGGTGACCACGGTCCCGAGCCTGGCGCCGGCCATGAACTTGGTGCTGGAGTCGGTTGTGGTCGTGCGCTTGCCCGCGGCCAGGTTGATGACCGTGCCGACCGCGCCCAGCGTGTCGGCAAAGGCCATGTAGGCGCCGCCATGCAGGATGCCGCCGGCGGTGCACAGGTCGGGCCGCACCTCCATCTCGGCCCGTACCAGATCCGGCGCGAGTTCGGTCAGTCGAACCCCCATCAGGCCCGGAAACAAGGGTTCGAGCATCTTCTGCACCACGGATACGTCCTGCATGTCCTTGTCCCCTTCCTGCGTGCTGCGCGCGCGTGTCGGTCCGCCTGGTCGAAGGCGGAAGAATGATTGGCCGGCTACATCGCATGCGCCCGCACGTTCGGAAGGCGTCACGCGGGTGACGATCCCAGCGTGGCCCGATACGCGTCGATCAGGGGCGCCAGGCGGCTCCGGCGCTGCTGGCTTGCGGCCGGCCACAGCTGCTTCCAATCGTAATACTCCGCGAACGCCGGCACGCCCTCGGGCAACCGCACCCACGGCAACCGGGTCGACGTGAAGATGTGGACATCCGGCGGCAACCGATCCGGAGCATCCAGCGTACCCACGCGCACAAAACGCACGAGCGGCCCGGCGCCGGAGTAGTTGCTCCAGACCGCGATGCGGCATTGCGGGCAACGCGCAATCTTCTGCCCGGCGCCGCTGGCCGACGGTGTGTCCACGATCTCCGGCTCGTCCGCCGTCGACTCGACCCGATCGGCCTCGATCATGGCATTGACCGCGAACGCGGCGCCGCTTTCGCGCTGGCACCAGCGGCAGTGGCAACAATGCACGAACAGGGGTGTTTCGGTCATCCGGTAACGGACCCGGCGACAATCACATCCCCCCTCCAGGGGCAAAACGGCAGGCGTCGTCATGGCTCAGGCCTCGATGCAGCAGGAGCGACCATTGTGGCGCAAGCCCGGCCCGGGCGTGCATCCGCCACCGGCCTGGTGCCGTCGGGGGTTCCGGCGCGTGTCGATCCCGCGCCCCCCTGGATCGTCGGGCATGGACACAGCCCAACTGCAACGGACACTCCAGGAGACCTGCATGCGATTCATGATTCTGATCAAGGCCGACGCCAACAGCGAAGCCGGCATCATGCCCAGCGAACAACTGCTCGCCGACATGGGCCGGTTCAACGAGGAACTCGTCAATGCGGGCGTCATGCTCGCCGGCGAAGGCCTGCACCCCAGCGCCAAGGGAGCGCGCGTGCGTTTTTCGGGTGCCAGCCGCAGCGTGATCGACGGCCCGTTCGCCGATACCAAGGAGCTGGTGGCCGGCTTCTGGATCTGGCGATGCGCCTCGCTGCAGGAGGCGATCGACTGGGTCCGGCGCTGCCCCAATCCGATGCCGGGCGAGTCGGAGATCGAGATACGACCGATCTTCGAGGCGGACGATTTCGGCGAGTCCTTCACGCCCGAACTGCGCGAACAGGAAGCGCGACTGCGCGAGCAGCTGGACGGGAAGCCGGCCGCATCATGACGCGGCGAAGGCCGGCGGATCGGTGACGTCCGACCGGCCGGACACGACGGCCAGCAGCACCGGTGTCCAGGCGATGAAGCCGGTCGAGGCGACAAGGGTGGGGTTCATTCATGTGGCGCAGCCATGGCTGTGCCACGGGTGGACGCCTGCGCGGCGTCACTCCACGACCACGGCCGTCCCGCTGGCCGAGACCATCAACATGCCGTTTTTCTCGCCCAGCACTTCGTAGTCCAGGTCGACGCCGACCACCGCATTGGCGCCCAGGTCGACGGCGCGCTCCTGCAGTTCCTTGAGCGCGATCTCGCGTGCGCGTTGCAGTTCCCGTTCATAGGTGGCGGAACGCCCGCCGACCAGGTCGCGGATGCCGGCGAACAGGTCCTTGAACAGATTGGCGCCCATGATGGCCTCGCCGGAGATGACGCCGCAATAACGGGTGATGCGTTTACCCTCGATGGAGGGGGTGGTGGTGACCAGCATGGGTGCTCCTGTGATGGGTGGATGGTTGCCGGCGCCGCCGCACGGTACCGGCCGGACCGGGCCGCGGCCCGGTTGCGAACGGCCATCAGGGATCGCCGCCCCGTGCCGTGCACCGGTCGCCGGGCGTCGATGCAACCATGGGCCTGCGCATCAGCGCGTTCGGGATCACCACGCCCCGTCGCACCGGCGCACGCTGTTCGACCACGGCAAATCCGGCCTGCTCGAAAAACGGTTGCGCGGTCCGGCTGACATGCGACCACAGTTCGCCGATACCCAGGCGCATCGCCTCGGTCTCGATCGCCTGCATCAGCGCGCGGCCGATGCCCCTGCGCGCATGCAGTCCGGACACGAAGAAATGATCGATGCAGCCGTTGGGCTGGACGTCCGCGTAACCGACGGGCATCTGCCCGATCTGCGCGACGAAAGGCTTGATCCGCTCCATGTGTTCGGCCCACGCCACCGGATCCATGTCCTTCGGGGCCCAGGCATGCAACTGGTCGGCGCGGTAGTCGTGGCGGGCCGTGACATGGACGGCCGAATGGAACACCGCGAACAAGGCCCGGGCGTCCGCAGGCCGATAACGGCGGATGTGCAGGTCCAGGCAGGGATGGATGGCCGACATGTACGGCATCTCTGCGGTCACCGTCACGCTCCGCACGAACCCTTCGGCACCATCAGCGCGCACCGCCGAACGCCGCATGGTAGGCGACCTCGCCCTGGACGACGGTATCGCCGAATGCGAGTGCCATGAAATACTCCGCCGGCGGCCCGGGATACACCAAACCGGGCAGCGGCGCAAAGCCGAATCGGCCGTAATAGGCCGGCTCACCGAGCACGACGCAGCCGCCGGCGCCAGCTGCGCGCAGCTGTGCCAGGGCCGCCTGCACGAGCGCAGCGCCCAGGCCGCGTCCTTGCAGGGCCGGCTCGACCGCGACCGGACCCAGGCCATGCCACGACGATGCACGGCCGGCGATCCGCACCGGCGAGGCCGCGACGTAGCCGCCGACACGGCGGTCCACTTCCGCAACCAGCGCAACCGACAACGCCCGGTCGGCCCGCAGGCCGTCGACGATGCCCGGTTCGCTGCCGTCGCTGTGTGGATGGCCGTCGAATGCCCGGCGGACCAGCTCGGCAATCGCGGCGACATCGGCCGGTGCTTCGGGACGGATCGACATGCGACGGAAGGATGGCATGCGCTGCGCGAGCGGAAATTCGATGGGACGCCTCAACCGCCGACGTTGGACACAGCGGCATGCAGGGGCCGGGCATCACCGGTCGCGTCGGCCTGAGCCAGGTCCGGCGACGACGGCAGGTAGTACGGCGCGATGTTCCGCATCGCCAGGTCCACGTAGGCCTCCTTCTCGCCGACCGGCGCGACGTAATGCAGGGCCGCGCGCGCCGCCGGTTCACCTTCGAGGCGAGCGATGATCCAGGCGGCCAGGTAGGGCGAGGCCATGCAACCGCCGGCCGTGGCCACGTTGCCTGCGGCAAAAAACGGCTGGTTCAATACCTCGACGCCGGCTTCCTGCACCCAGGGCCTGGTCGTGAGATCGGTACATGCCGGCACGGCGCCGAGCAGGCCGAGTTTCGCGAGCACCAGGGTGCCGGAACACTGGGCGGCGATGAGCTGGCGGGCGGGATCGAGCCGCAGCGAAGCCATCAGCGACGCGTCCGCGACAACCTCGCGGGTCTTGATGCCGCTGCCCACGATGACGGCATCGGCCGTGGCGGCCTCCTCCAGGCGCGACTGCGCATGCACGACGACCCCGTTCATCGACGTGACCGCCGGCTCCGGACAACACAGGCTGACCCGCCAGTGCGGCTTCTTGATGCGGTTGAGAATGCCCAGCGCGACCAGCGAGTCCAGCTCGTTGAAGCCCTGGAAGGTCAGGATGGCGACATGCATGGCACGATTGTGCCGCGAAATGCGGCCCTGCCGGGTACAGGCGCACGCAGCGCGCGTGCCGGCACGTCAGCCCGATGAACTGCCCATGGAGACCAGCCGGGCGACCAGCGGCTTGACTGCCTCGAGCGTCTCCTGCGGGCCGAAATGGGCCTCCATGCGTTCGACGCCCTTGGCCAGCGTGGGTGCCAGCTCCGCACCGGCCTGGTCCAGCGTCAACCCGGCCTTCTCGAGCGACGCCAGCAACTGCCGGTACGAACCGGGCGCGCCATGCGCCATCAACGAATGAAACAGGCTTTTCGGAATGCCGATATGCGCGGCAACACGATTGCCGTAGCCGCGGCCCGAGCCGATCCCGTTGCGTCTCCAGAAAAAGACCAGCAAGGCGCACAGGGCCACGACTCCGACGAGTGCTGCGGTAGGGATCAAGACGTTTCCTTGTGCCGGATCGGTTTGCCGACAGCGAAGAATAGCGGCATCGGCGTGCTGCCGGGCGATCGATGCGGGCGGACGGCAGCCGCGCGGCCGCGCGAGCGCACGCGGAGCTGCGGGGCTGGCACGCCGATCCGGCGCGTTGGATTTACGTGCATCAGGGCCCCGGCTTCGGACGGTCGGATTGCCGTGGCACGGCGATCCGAAAGTCGACATGGTCCGGTGACGGGTGATCCACCCGGGACGGGCGCCCCTCTTGCTGCATCCGCGCGTGCGCGGCCCGCCAGGTCGGCAACGCGCGGGAATCCTGCGTCCAATGGACGACGCTGGCCTCGTCGCACCAGTGCGCGAGCTTGCGCATGGCACTGCGATGCGGCTCGGCCGCCAGGTAGGTGCGCATCGCCTCCAGATCCGTCCAGGCGGTACAGGTCCAGAACGCCCGGTGCGCATCGTTGAACAATGCCATGTCCAGGTGGCCGGGCGCGGTGCGCGCCTGGCGGGCCGCGCGAAACGCATGCCACTGAAAAGCAGGCAAGTACCAGGGCGAACGGATGCGCAGTCGCGTGACGGCAATCAACGGCATGGATGCACCTTTGGCCGGACCTCGGCCTCAGCCGCCACTCCAGCGACTTCGGAAGATGAAATAGACGGCGGCCAGCATGCACAGGCCGGCCCACAGATAGTCCAGCTTCAGCGGCTCCTTGAGGTAGAGCACGGCAAAGGGCACGAAGACGGACAAGGTGATGACCTCCTGCAGGATCTTGAGCTGGGCCACCGACATGACGGTGTACCCGATGCGGTTGGCCGGCACCTGGAGCATGTATTCGAACAAGGCGATGCCCCAGCTCAGCAGCGCGGCGATCACCCAGGGTTTGTGGCTCAGCTCCTTCAGGTGCGCGTACCAGGCAAAGGTCATGAAGACATTGCTCAGCGTCAGCAGCGTGACGGTCAGGAAAAACGGGCGCATCGGCGATCATCCTCCATGCACAAGACCACCGGGCCGCGCGATCGGCGGCAAACCGGCATTCGGCCGTTGCGGCCCCCTCGGCGCCGACGCCTGAAACGTCTCGCGCAGCACATGCAGCAGTTCTCGCAGGCGCACGTCGTCCCCCTTGCGCCATGCGCCACGCGACTCCCGCCGCATGGATCGGTCAGCCGGCATCTTGTTGCACCAACCGCCGGGCAAACCAGGCATGGACGAATCCGGCCTGATAGAACTGAACGGGTCTATCGAAACCGCCTCGCTCGATGATGGACTTGACCTCGCCGGGCGGCAGCATGGCAACATCCTTTGTCCAGGCCGCATGTGTCTTTTCAAGGGCGCCCGGCGGCACGTCTGCCGCGTGCAGCATCGTCACCCACGTCCTGAGCAGGGCCTGGTACTCGATGGAGCCGACTTCCGAGGCCAGGTCCGCGCTGACCAGGATGCCGTCGGTTCGCAACCGCATGGCGATGGCATGAAAGAAGCGCGAACGCACTTCGGGATCGAGCATGAATTGCGAAACCATGAAACAGGTCGCGGCGTCATGGGGTTCGACATCCGGCAGCGACTCCAGGTAACCCTCGTGAAACATGCAGCGCGACGCAAACCCCTCGGTCTCGGCTCTTCGACGGCACGCGCTCAGCATGGCCTCGGAGGGTTCGACAGCGGTGAAGCTCCAACCCGGAAACCTGCCGGCCAGATAGGACAGCTCCGCGCCGGCTCCCAGCCCGACGCACAGGATGCGGGCCGATCGCGGCAACCCGGACAAGATCCATTGCAGCTGAAAATACAGGCCGTCGTGTACCGGTGCCAACCGTTGCTGCTGCCGTTCGTAGCCGGGCGCCTGTTGGTCGAAAACGGCCTTGAGTTCATCCTGGTTCATGCGCGACGGCCTCCCATGCCGTGTCAATCCGCAGCCTGGCATTTGACATCATCCGCAGCGCGCCGGGCGTCGGATCGCCGGAAGGCCCGGGCGTCAAGCGCCAGAGGGCGGCCGGTTCAGAATGGCCCAGCGTGACAGACGACACACAGCTTGTTTGCATCGGGATCCCGGAAATAGGCTCCGTAGTAGTTCTCGTGGTATTGGGGCCTCACACCCGGCGGCCCTTCCGGTACGCCACCGTGAGCCAGGGCGACACGAAACGCCTGATCCACGATGGCTCGGGTCTGCGCCAGGAACGCCACCATGTTGCCATTTCCGGGTGAGGCCGCGAGTCGATCATACGGTTTGCCGATGAGGAAAAGCGGCCGGGGACCCGGGCTGGACTGCCAGCCCGCCCAGGGACGGCTTCGCTCGCAGAAACGGGCCTCGATGCCCAGCGATGCCATCAACGGTTCGTAGAACGCGAGGGCGCGGTCAAAATCACCGACGCCGACAAAGACATGTGAGAACAAGGTGGGCTCCTACACAGCGGGGATGAGGTTCAGGGTCGGGTCCGTGACCTGGCGCAGCCGTGTTGCGCGAACGCAGCGTCAGGCTCCATGTTGGTCCCGGCTTCTGCGATAGAACCGGGAGTCGACAGACATGGCCGGGAAGGCCGACGGAAACCGTTTTGAAGGAGAGTTTGCAACAAGCGCAGTGATGGGATGAAGGTCAAACCCGACTGGGGAAAATCCGATATATGGACTGTACTTTTGGTACACCGGGGAGATGGGAACCTTGGCCGCGAACAGCCATCAAGGGCAGCAGCAGCCGCTGTACAAACAGCCCGAATGCAAGGCAGCAAACCGTTCAACCATGCGAGTCGGCTCCGTAGAAGGGCTAGCCGTCATTGCGAAGCACGGTGTAGACATACTCAACGCACGGTTCTCCGCGGAAGACAGCATTCGTGGTTTCTGTCTTGCGCATGCCTATGCGCTCAAGCAGGCAAACAGATGCGGAGTTCCTCGCATCGGTGATTCCGAGGACTTGATCGACTTGGGTGACCGCGAAGATGAGCTTGACTGCCTCGCGCACCGCAGCTGTGGCAATGCCGCGACCCTGGGCATGGCGCGCCAGGGTAACGCCAACTTCCGCGTAGCGGCCTTCCTGGTCGAGCAGCATACCGATGTCACCGATGAGGCGCCGAGTGATTGGCTCGGCGATACCGATCTGAGTCCAGTTGCCTGGATTGAGAAGCGGCGCAGTGTTCATTTCGCTGAGGAACGCGGTCGCCTCGTCGTCTGACATGGGCGACCAACCCTGATACCGGCCGACCTCTGGATCGTGGCGGTACGCCTGAAACTCTGGCAAGTCTTCGCTGTGAGTCGCCTGAGCACGAACCCGTTGCCAATACGCGGGAGAGTGTCGAAACCGGATGTGTCCATGACGGTTAACGCTGGAATGGATCGGTCGGCGTGGCCGTCCGATGGAATGATGGGATGGACTCCCCGTTTGTTTGCGCCACATTGGCGCTCTGGTCTTCATTGGCGTGGGGATCAGGTCTTCAACATTCGTAAGGAGTCCGACATGAATGCTACAACCGTTGCCGTCGATTTGGCAAAGTCTGCTTTTCAACTCGCCGTGGCCGACGACGCCTGGCAGGTGGTGCAAACCCACCGGCTCACCCGCACCCAGTTCGAGCGCTGGTTTGCCAACCGCGACGTGTCCCTCACCATCAGCTGCGACGAGTTGATCGACCATTCAATGGCCAACCAGGGACCACCCACATCGTTCGGCGCCGATAACTCTTCCGGCAACCTCTGGCCTGCCGCTCGTGCGCGCTGGCCACCGATGACGCAATTCCATGTCGGCGGACACAACCACGATCCCCACAGATGCCGGACATACGACTGGCCTTGCCAACAGCCAAAACTATCGGTCAGTTTCTTGCGCTTGAATCCTATACGAGGTTAGGCGGCACCGGGCTTGGTGGTCTGGGAAGTTCGTAGTGCAATTCTGCAAACCGGTGCCAACCTGACGCACGGACAGTAGCCTCCTGGACTTGTGATTCGGCGCGGGAAGAGGGGCTGCCCGCGGCCAAGTAACTGAACCGACCTGAATGACGCCTCATCCAGAGCCCCGCGTCTAGAACTGTCCTGCGGAGGTCTCCTCCGCCGATCAGACGTTCTTGCCGGCCGCGGCAGCCACCGTATGCGTATGTAGGGCCTTATCACCGCTGGCTGGCCGATGTCCGCGCCGGCGACCAGCGGCGTTGCCGATGGTGAAACTGGGTTGGGAATACGGCCACGGTGACCGACTCCCGACACCTTCTCGGGTGACGAAGCATCCACTCGGCGCTAGCGCGCCTGGCTGGGGCACCATGTGGCGATGAACGCGTAGCCGTGTCGTTGATGTCCCCAGTGGGAACAAGCCAATCGATCGAATCATCCTCGGTGGCAATGAAGCCGTCAGGCTGGTGGCGGTGAAGTATTGGGTTTTCATGCGGTTGAGGCGCAGAACGGACATCCTGTGCCGCCTAACGCTGAAGGCAACCAAGCAACCGATGCGGCGAAGCCGACCTCCTTGATGCCGGATCCGCGTTGGCCGGCAGGCTAGATGGCAACCAGCCACAAGTCCACAGCTAGCAATCCGGAAGCTCATAGAACCATTGGGTAGGCATCAAACACGGCGTAATGCAACGAATGCAGCCTGCGCTTCTCGCGAGACCCCTTGATTGAGATCGTTTCGAGCAATTCAAGCACATCCTCCTTCTCGAGGAAATAGGAGAAACCTTCGCGACGCATCTGTCTGGGATGCCGTAGTCCTCTGTACTAGTGACTCACCGCCTCTGCTTCAGGAAAAGGCTCCGGCACAGATAACCGGCTCGTCCGCTCCTCTAACGGCAAGACGGCATCTACGAGCGCCATGACTTTCATTTCTGCCATCTAACGTTGGCGCTGTCCGCCGCAGCATGCGCCGCGAAGCGCAACCTGCTCTGCGTGTCGCGACGAGCAACCTATCGCTTTCACGAAACTAAACCCAATCGTCGTTCACCAAGCGGCTCCATCGCCAAGGTATCGACGGACAAGTATCCGTCTTCTTGCTCTTGGAAAATTTGATGAGCCAAGATTGATCTCGAAAATTCTGGCAGGACTGATCTCTCACGCCGCACAATGCTCGACCCTCCGTATAGGCCAATAGTGCAGGCACCATTTCGACAATGAAATGCGTCGAAACTCCACCTCGAACTCAACCGCTGATCGCTGTATTAGGTCGGTTCGGTCTCAATGTCGGCCTTTCTGTGCCAGGAGTTTCGCGTCAACACCGACAACATTGAACGTCAGAGGGGGCAGCAAACCCCTAAACGCAAGTGACGCAGATCTCGTATTTTGTTCGAATATCCATGGCGCACTACGACTGGGATAAAGGCTAACGCTTGATTTCAGCGGACGCCGCAAGCAGCCCGATGGAAAAGAATGTTATGCGTCCTAAGGCGCGCCCTCCAGTAGCCGGCTTACGCCGCATTGGCGCGACAGCGATGACATAGACATCATCGCCGCGATGAAGATAGACCAGCGAGAACGGATTGGCGGTCCACAACTCGGCGTGTCTTGCCTCTGTACTTTGCCGCGGCGCCTGCGCCGACCTGTCTCGCATCTGCCCGCTCTGTCGAAGTCTCCGCCAGCCGAGGACGGTTGCTGCATAGAAGTCGACCTGTTCCAGAACTCGGCGCGAGCCTCTGGTGATACCTGACGGTTCTCACCGCCGTATCCAGGCGCCTCGCTTCGCATGAACCTCTTCGCCGAACGAGTTCGGCGCTGACTCGATCTCCGCGATACTGCGCTCTATTTCGCGATCAGGTTGCAACTTCCATCAGACTCTTGTTGCCAGGCCAACATTCTCTGCCGGAGGCGCGCTCGATCCTCGGCGGCAAAGTCTTGCGCGGCTGAAAGCTCCTCGACCTGAATGGACAGTTACCTCCGGCTACTTTGTGAGTTTACTGTGGCGGGCCAAGTGGTTTTCCCATGACGCATAACGCGACAGACGCCGAGCGTCGAACTTTCGAAGACCGAGTCCTGTCAGCGTGCTGTCGATCGTACTCAACTGACGTGGACTCAACGTTTGAAGAATGACCACTCCTCCCACGACCGAACAATCTCGACCGCTTTCATGTTTCGTCAACAGTAGCCTCCACCATGCGTCCGACCGCTCCGTCGCGATCCACTCTGTACTGCCCTTCAATGGCATGTGGTTAACGCTGGCGCTGAGCAGCGCGACTGCCTACGGGTCGATCAGCACTGTTAAACCGCTGAATCCTTGCTAGCGTCACCGAGACTCTGCGCGCCCCATCGGTAACCGGCGCCTCGGCAGGAGGCATCAGTTTCCGTGCTTCTTCCATGCGGATCGAAATAGACATCAGGCCTTGAGCGTCAAGCTCACTCACTTCCTTCCAGCCACGTGAGTTGGCCACGATCCCGGTGCCAGCAATTGGTATACCTCCGTAAATACTGAGAGTTCTCCTAATCGCTCCCGATATGTTGAAGAAGCGTCGCTCACCTGACTTCGCAATGATCTGAAATGCTGGCGCCACTTCAGGACCGGTTCCAAATATCGAAGTTTCCCTTACGGTGATGACGTGTGTCCCAGGCGCAAGGCTAATGGCTGAGTATGTGCCCTCCCGCAATACCGCGACCTTCTTGTCCGCAGCAAACACTTCAAGATCGATCTCGTCGTGCGGAGCACGCAGGAAGTATGCAATTGCCTGACCGGGCAAAGGATCCTGCAGAACCTTATCAATGGGTGGCGTGTAACTGTAGGGTTTACTAGTGAAGGAACAGCTCGCCAATGCGAATACTCCGAGGATTACAAATATGAATCGCATGAAACAAGCGCTATAACGCAATGTCGACCGATAACCCACACCGGATAAAACAGCGTCAGTCATATACATTGGGTACGAAACCACCCCGCAAGCCCCTTGCAGCCTCGGTTTCCGGATCATATACTGGATGAAAAGACAGTTATAAATTGCACCATGAAACCCCGCAGACCGGCCTTGCAGTCCACACGCCTGATGGACCAGGTTCGGGAGCGGATTCGCTATATGCACTATAGCCTCAGCACCGAAAAGCTGTATACGTATTGGGTGCGGTTTTTCATCCGTTGGCATGGTCTGCGGCATCCGCGCGACATGGGGCCGGCGGAGGTCGAGGCGTTCCTGAGCATGCTGGCCAACGAGCGCAAGGTGTCGGCGTCCACCCACAACCAGGCCCTGAGTGCCCTGCTGTTCCTGTACCGCGAGGTGCTGGGCGTCGACCTGCCGTGGCTCGACAATCTCAACCGTCCGTCTGCGCCTCGGCGCATTCCGTCCGTGTTGACGCAAGCGGAGGTCGCCGCGGTGCTGGCGGCCTTGCCCGCGGATGTGGTGTGTCTGGTCGCGCGCCTGTTGTACGGCACCGGCATGCGGCTGATGGAGGGGTTGCGCCTGCGCGTGAAAGACGTCGATTTCGACCGTCATGTCATCGTCGTGCGCCAGGCCAAGGGCAACAAGGACAGGGTCGTCATGTTGCCCCGCTCCCTGGCGGCAGACCTGCGGGTCCAGGTGCTGGCAGCCCGGGCACGATGGGAGGCCGACCGCCAGGCGCAGCACAGCGGCGTCGAGGTGCCGCACGCCCTCGAGTCCAAGTACCCCGGTGTCGGTCGGCGCTGGGGATGGTTCTGGGTATTCCCCTCGCCCACCTTGTCCACCGATCCGCGGTCGGGCGAGGTGCGCCGCCATCACCTGTACGAAGAACGCCTGCAACGCGCGCTGAAAAAGGCCGTGGCCGCCGCCGGCATCCACAAACCGGTATCCGTGCATACCTTGCGCCATTCGTTCGCCACCCACCTGCTGCAGGCCGGCACCGACATTCGCACCGTGCAGGAGCTGCTCGGCCATTCGGATGTCAGCACCACCATGATCTACACCCATGTCCTCAAGATCACGGCCGGGGGCACGGCCAGTCCGCTCGACGCGTTGCCGGGGGTATCGTCGGCGCCGTCGCCACCGCCCGACGCCTTCAACCACCCGGTGGCACGGGAAAACTGCGCGATGATCTACGCGTGAACAGCGACAACCGCACCCACCCGCAGCCGATCCGCCGCATCGCCCATCTCGACATGGATGCGTTCTACGCCTCGGTCGAATTGCTGCGTTACCCGCAGCTCAAGGGCCTGCCGGTCGTGATCGGCGGCGGGCGCAGCGCGGTGCAGGCGGCGCTCGACGCACTGGCCGACGACCCCGAGGCCCAGGCCGGCGGCAACCCGCGGGCGCATATCCCGGTGGAGGCCTTTGCGCGCCTGAAGGACTACGTCGGCCGTGGCGTCATCACCACCGCCACCTATCCGGCGCGGCAGTTCGGCATCGGCTCGGCCATGGGCCTGATGAAGGCCGCCAAGTTGTGCCCGCAGGCCATCCAGCTGCCGGTCGACTTCGAGGAATACCGGCGTTTCTCGCGCCAGTTCAAGCAGATCATCCTGTCCATCGCGCCGCAGATGGAAAACCGCGGCGTGGACGAGGTCTACATCGATTTCACCGAGGTGCCCGGCGGCCAGCGCGAGGGAGGGCGCGTGCTGGCCCGGCTGATCCAGAAAAGCATCTTCGATGCCACCGGCCTGACCTGCTCCATCGGCGTGGCACCCAACAAGCTGCTCGCCAAGATGGCCAGCGAGTTCAACAAGCCCAACGGCATCGCCATCGTCCACGACGACGATCTGCAGACCATGATCTGGCCGCTGGCCTGCCGCAAGATCAACGGCATCGGCCCCAAGGCCGACTCCCGCTTGCAGTCGCACGGCATCCACACCATCGGCGAACTGGCGGCGAAGGACGAACAATGGCTGATCGACCATTTCGGCCCATCCACCGGCGCCTGGATGCACCGTGCGGCCTGGGGCCGCGACGACCGGCCGGTCGTCACCGAAAGCGAACCCGTGTCGATGAGCCGCGAGACCACGTTCGAGCGCGACCTGCACGCGGTACGCGACCGCGCCGAACTCGGCGCCATCTTCACGCGCCTGTGCCAGCAGGTGGCCAGCGACCTGCAGCGCAAGGGTTATGTCGGCAAGACCATCGGCATCAAGCTGCGTTTCGACGACTTCAAGATCGCCACCCGCGATCAGACGCTGGCATGGCACACGGCCGACGCCAAGACCATCCGTGACGCCGCTGGCCAGTGCCTGAAGCGGGTGCCGCTGCAGCGCCGCTTGCGGCTGCTCGGGGTACGCGTCGGTTCGTTGGCCCGGGAGGGCGAGGCGCCACAACTGCCAGCCGGCGCACGCCACGAGGTCCGTGAGGCCGCGGCCCCCCATGGCGACATCTGGACCGGCCAGTTGTTCTGACCGCCGCCAACCCGGCGCGCGTAGCCTGCAGCCTGGCATGCCACACCGGCGCCGATCGCCACGGGCAAGGCCACAACCACAACCGCGACCACAACCGCGACCACGACCACGACCACGACCACGACCACGACCACGGCTGGCATTTGACCCGTTGCTCCTGGGCATGTCCAATGCGATGCATCGGGGCCCGGCATCGAACCGGCCCCCGATGGACAAGACCCCGGCCGGGGTCTTGTGCTCTCACGATCAATTCTTGATGGAGGAAGACACGCATGAGCGATACCTATGTATTGGTACATGGCGCCTGGCATACCGGCGCCGAACTGGAGCCGGTCGCCGACCACATCCGCAAGGCCGGCCACGGGGCGCACTGCGTCACGCTGGCCGGCAACCGGCCGGGCGACGACCGCAGCACCAGCGGGCTGGACGACGCCATTGCGTCGGTGGTGGATTTCCTGGCAAAGAACGAGCTGACCGACGTGCGCCTGGTCGGACACAGCTACGGCGGCATGGTGATCTCGGGCGTGGCCGACCGGGCCGCGCGGCGCATCCGCCGCCTGGTGTACTGGAACGCCTTCGTGCCCATGCGCGGCGAATGCCTCAACGACATGGTGCCGCCCAACTACGTGACGCTGTTCGATGCCCTTGCCAAGGCCAACAACAACGCGGTCATGCTGCCCGAGATGATCTGGCGCGAGGCCTTCATCAACGACGCCGATGCGGCGCTGGCTGCGCAGGCCTTCCGCCGGCTCAACCCGCAGCCGTATCGCACCTTCACCGACAAGATCGCCCTCACCAGCGAGTTGTCGGCCATGCCGGTGGGCAAGTCCTATGTCAACTTCACCGAAGACGCCGCGATGCCGCACAGCCTGGGCTGGCATCCGCGCCTGTCGGAGCGCCTGGGCCTGTTCCGGCTGGTCCAGGGGCCGGGCAGCCACGAGGTGTGTTTCACCAACCCCGCGCTGCTGGCGCAAAAGCTGATCGAAGCCGGGCGCGACTGAACGAATGGCCCCGGCGCCGGCGTAGCGCCTACTGCCGCGCGGTCCGCACGTTGCGCGGCAAAGCCTGCGGCGCGCTGGTGCGAAACGGGTTGATGTCCAGCCCACCGCGGCGGGTATACCGCGCGTAGACCGACAACTTCGCCGGTTTGCACTGGCGCCAGATGTCCATGTAGATGCGCTCCACGCACTGCTCGTGGAACTCGTTGTGGTTGCGGAAACTCACCAGGTACTGCAACAGCCCGGCCTGGTCGATCTGCGGCCCGCTGTAGCTGATCTGCACACTGCCCCAGTCGGGCTGGCCGGTCACCAGGCAGTTGCTCTTGAGCAGGCGGCTGCTCAGGGTCTCGGTCACCGGCTGGAACTCGAAATCGGCCTTGAGCAGTTCGGGCGCCGGCGTGTATTGCGTGCACTCGACGTCCAGCCGGTCCAGGTTCAGGCCGTCGAGTTCATGCACCGGCTCGCGGTCGAACAGCTCGGGCGAGAGGATCCTCACGCCCACACCGGCACCCACGGCCGGCGCGCCGCGCCACAAGGCCTCGTTCAGATCGGCGCGCAGGCGTGCCTGCACCTCGTCCACGTCGGAGAACCGGCTGTTGTTGAAGCTGCCCAGGTAGAGCTTGAACGACTTGCTCTCGACGATGTTGGGTGTCTCGCACGGCACCGTGAAATGGCCCAGCGCCACCTGCGGCTTGCCGCGCAGGTTGAGCCAGCCCAGCTCGAACGCGGTCCACAGGTCGGCGCCCAGGAACGGCAAGGTGTCGCCGACGCCGATCTCGGCGCGGTTGGGCGCGCGCGCGATCGGGTACAGCAGTGCGGCATCGTACTGGTCAGGGTAGGCCGTGGCCTTGCCCAGCTGCGACTGTTCGGGCGTGTACATGGTGTCGGGCGCTCCTTCAGCGGTGCGCCAGCAGGAACGGCGCCATGTGCGGCAGCAGCCGCTCGACCACGCCGGCGGCCAGGTCGTGTCCCATGCCGGCAATGCCGGCGAACCGCGCACCGGGTATGCGCCGAGCGGTATCCTGCCCGTGGGCGAACGGCACCAGCGGATCGGCCTCGCCATGCAGCACCAGCGTGGGTTTAGAAATACGTGCGAGTTCCTGTGCCCGGGTCGCATCGGCGGCGATCGCCACCATCTGGCGCATCGTGCCCGACGGATGAAAACTGCGGTCCACGCCCATCGCGATGCGCTGGCGCAGTTCGGCCTCGTCGGTCGGGAAACCCGGGCTGCCAATGGCCTTGTACAGGCGCACGTAATGCGCCACGATGGCGTCGCGCGAGCTGTCGGCCGGCCGGCTGAACAACACCTTCATCACCCTGGGGTCGGCCTGCGGCAGGTACCGCGCGCCACTCGAGCTCATGATGCTGGTCAGGCTCTGCACCCGCTCCGGTGCGGCCAGCGCGACACGTTGCGCAATCATGCCGCCCATGCTCACACCCACCACATGGGCCTTGCCCACGCCCAGTGCGTCCAGCACGCCGATCGAATCGAGCGCCATGTCGTGCAGCGTGTACGGAGCCTTGACCGCCCAGCCCAGCCGGTGCTTGAGGCCGGCCCACAGCAGGTTGGGCGTGCCCAGGTGGTCGAAATGCTGCGACAGGCCGATGTCGCGGTTGTCGAAACGGATCACCCGGTAACCGGCATCCACCAGCAGCTGCACCACGGCCGGCGGCCAGGCCACCAGTTGCATGCCCAGGCCCATGATCAACAGCACCACCGGGCGTTGCCCGGCGCCTGCCGGTCCGGGGCCGGAGTCCTCCACCTCGATGTCGATTCCGTTGGCTCTGACTTTCATGCTGTTCCTGTCGTTCCGTCTCTGTCGTGGATGCGAAGCGCTGCGCGCAAGCGGGGTTCGGCGCGGTTCGCGCGCGTGTGCGCCGGCACGGGCCTGAACCCCTCAGTTGGGGGCATTGCGCCGGAATACCAGCCGCTCGGGCGTCGATGCCGCGCGCACCAGCGCATAACCCTCGGCGTCGAAGCTCTCGAGCTGCTCCACGGTGCGGGCTCGCTGCCGCACCACGTGGCGCGCCATCAGGCCGCGCGCACGCTTGGCCAGGAAGCTGATGACCTGGTGCCGCTCGCCGCGGGTTTCCTCGAATACGCATTCCACCACCCGGGCCTTCAAGGCCTTGCGGTCGACGGCCCGGAAATATTCCTGCGACGCCAGGTTGACCACCAGCGGATCCGCCTCGCCGGCCAGCCGCCGGTTCAGGTACTGCGCAATGCGTGGCCCCCAGAACTGGTACAGATTGGCACCGCGTTCGTTCGGCAGGCGGGTCTTCATCTCCAGCCGGTAGGGCTGCATACGGTCCAGCGGACGCAACACGCCGTACAGGCCGCTGAGGATGGCCACATGCTCCTGCATCCAGTGCAGGTCGTCCGGCGACAGCGCGCGTGCCTGCAGCCCGCCGTATACGTCGCCGTCGAACGCCAGCACCGCCGGGCGCGAGGTCTCCTGCGGCACCGTGCGCCGCCAGGCCTTGTAACGCGCCACGTTGAGCCGCGACAGGTCGTCGCTGAGGTCCATCAGTTCGGCGATCTGCGCCGGCTTGTACTTGCGCAGTTCGCGGATCAGCCGCACCGATTCGGATACGAACAGGGGTTCGCTGTGGGCAACGTCGGGCAACGGGGATTCATAGTCCAGCGACTTGGCTGGCGACAGGAGAAGCAGCATGGGGGGAGGAAGACCTTTCGCAGGCGATTATCCCAGCCGGGCCGCGGGGGGCGCGCCGGGCACGCGCAAGCCCCGCGATCGGGGCCAGGTTCAGACCGTCTGCAACATCGACTCGATGGTCTGCTGCACCGCCAGCGCCTCGTCGAAGCCCGGCAGCAGATGGTCGCGCCCCTCGATCATCGCCACCCACTGCTCGAGCTGGTCGGCCTGGCCGCGGGCGCGCAACACATCGGGCTCGCCCAGCGACTCCTCGCTGCCGCCCTTGCGCTGGCCGGTCACGCCGAACCAGTCGCGCAGCGTGAGCACGCCCCACTGGGCGCGCCACACCATGCGGTTGCGCTCGGCCGCCGGGAGGTTGGCATCGACCCGGGCCTTGATGTGCACCGGCACCTCGTCGACCCGCAGTTCCGCCTCCAGCGCGGTCTCGGCCCCGACGCCATCGGGTGGATACACCGGCTTGCTGCTCCACACCGCGGCGGGCCCGAGCACCCGCTGCAGCACGAAGATGAAATGCGACAACACCTCGCGCGAGAAACCGCCCTCGGCGCGTTCCGACAACCACGCGCCAGCGGCCATCTGCCAGGGGCGCGGCCAGGCCGCAAACGCCAGGTCGATGCGCACGTCGCGCAAAGTCCCCATGGGCAGGGTCGATCCCGCGCCGAAGTTGTGCTGCAGGCAGGCCAGGCCATGGGACGAGGCCAGCGAAAAATTGACGGCGCCACGCAGTTTGTCGTCCGCGATGCGCCGCACCAGGCGCCGCGCGGCATCGAAATCGGTTGTCAGGGGTTTCTCGCACAACACGGCCAGCCCGGCATCGAAGGCCAGTGCGCTCAGGCGCATGTGCGGCCCCGGGGGCGTGGCGATGTACAGGCCGTGCAGGCCGGGCGTGGCGATCAGGGCCTCGACGCTGTCTGCGCTGCGCAGCGCCGGATGCAGTTGCAGCGCCCGTGCGCAGGTGTCGGGATTGGCGTCCCATGCCATCGTGGCGCGCAGGCGCGGATGCGACTGCAGCCGCTCGAGCATGCGATGGCCCATGACACCCAGGCCGACGATGCCGATGTTCAGGCTGTCCGGCATGCAGCCTCCGGGACCGTGTCGCGCGCGGCGCCGCTTATCGGAGGTCTCCCGCCAACGACGCCAGCGTCTCCGGCGCGATGGCCCTGTGCGCCGGATAGTTCGTGTGGTCGCAGCCGAGCTTGACACTGGCGCCGGCCTTGACGGCTGCGCACATGGCCGGTGTCAGCTCGAAGCGCACGAAATGCACGGCCGAGGTCTTCTCGTCGTTCTCGCGGTCGAGGTCCTCGTCGGCAATCGCATACACCCGCGCCATGCCCTCGACCTCGACGAACATGCGGTCCTCGACGCCGATCAGCCGCGCCAGTTCGCGCTTGCGCTCGTTGACGTCCGGGTATTCGATCAGCATGGTCGCCTTCCAGTTGCCGCCGTCGGGCACCAGGGGCGCGTAGGCCTCGATCTCCTGCTGTATGCCTTCTTCCTCGAAGATCTTCTCGATGCGCAGCATCTCCTGGATCTGGTAGCGGATCGTCAGCTCGCTCTCGAACTGCAGCGTGATGTGCTCGCCCAGCGCCACCGAGCGCAGCTTGCGGTGCGCGATGACCTCGTCCTTGTGCGCCTTGCGGTACTTGCTGTAGGCCTCCAGGCTCATCAGGCTCTCGGGGGTGATGTGTCCGGTCAGTTGCATGTGGCTCTTCTCCTGCTTCGGTATTGCGCCCGTCTGTCTATTTCAGGCCATAGGCCTCGCGCACCAGCGTCAGCGGGTGCTTCTGCGGCACAGCGCCGAGCGCGTTGACCTCGAAACCCTGGGCGATGTGGTGGCCGCCGAGCGGGCAGTCGGAGCTGATCACGTCCGGTGCGCCACCGTCCTTGTGGTTGGCCATGGCCTTGAACAGCGGCTTGCCGATCTTCATCGCCATCGGGTGCGTGGCCTTCTTGACGCCGAAGGTGCCGGCATGGCCCGAACAGCGCTCGTGGGTGTGCACGCTGGTGCCCGGCACCATCTTGAGCATTTCCTCGGTCTTCTTGCCGATGTTCTGCACCCGGCCGTGGCAGGGGATCTGGTAGCTCACCTTGCCCAGTGCATGCGGGAACTCGGTCTTGAGCAGGCCGTCGCGCTTGCGCGCCATGAAGTATTCGAACGGGTCCCACATCGCATCCTGCACCAGCCGGACCTCGGCGTCGTCGGGGTACATCAGCGGCAGTTCCTGCTTGAACATCAGCGTGCAGCTGGGCACGGCGCTGAGGATGGCGAAACCGTCGCGTGCATATTTCGCCAGCACCGGGATGTTGGCCCGCTTGTTGTCGTCGACCGAGTCCAGGTCGCCGAGTTCGAGCTTGGGCATGCCGCAGCATTTTTCCTTCTCGACCAGCACGTAGGGCACTTCGTTGTGATCGAGCAGCTTGAGCAGGTCCAGTCCGATGCCCGGCTCGTTGTAGTTCACGTAGCAGGTGGAATAGATCACCACCTTGCCCGGTGTCTTCTCGCCATCGCGTACCGGATGTTCCCGGCCCTTGGGCGCGGCCGAGCGGAACTTGCGCGTGGCCAGGTCCGGCAACCAGGCGTCCTTGTGCACGCCCAGGCCTTTTTCCATCAGTGCGCGGGCCGGCTTGGTGTGGTTCACGGCGTTGACCGCCTGCACCACGACCGGGATGCCGGCCAGGCTGCCGTGCGTGTCGGTGGAGGCCAGCAGTTGCTCGCCGAAGCCGACCTCGCCCTTCTTGAACTTGATCGCCTTGGCGCGCAGCATGGTGTGCGGGAAATCCACGTTCCACTCGTGCGGCGGCACGTAGGGGCATTTGGTCATGTAGCACAGGTCGCACAGGTAACACTGGTCGACGACCTTCCAGTAGTCCTTCTTGTCGACGCCGTCGACCTCCATCGTGCTGCTTTCGTCGACCAGGTCGAACAGGGTCGGGAATGACCCGCACAGACTGACGCAGCGCCGGCAGCCATGGCAGATGTCGAAGATGCGCTCGAGCTCCTTGAACGTGGACTCTTCGTTGTAGTAATCGGGACCCTTCCAGTCGATCGGGTGCCGGGTGGGGGCTTCCAGATTGCCTTCTTTTGCCATGGTGTCCTCGTCGTCTGTTCTTGTTCGGGCTTGACGCAAGCGGTCGATTGCTGACCGCTTGCGTCAACCAGCCACCGCCGGTGGCTGGCACGGGACGCGATCCGGCTTGCGCCGGATCGCGCCGAGCGGGATCAATCCACCAGTTCGGTCAAGGCCTTGGCGTAGCGGTTCGCATGGCTGCGTTCCGCCTTGGCCAGGGTCTCGAACCAGTCGGCGATCTCGTCATGGCCTTCCTCGCGGGCGGTCTTGGCCATGCCGGGGTACATGTCGGTGTACTCGTGGGTCTCGCCGGCCACGGCGGCCTTGAGGTTGTCACGGGTAGCACCGATCGGCAGGCCGGTGGCCGGGTCGCCACATTGTTCGAGCCACTCGAGGTGACCATGGGCATGCCCGGTTTCGCCTTCGGCCGTGGAGCGGAACAGGGCCGCCACGTCGTTCTGGCCTTCGATGTCGGCCTTGTTCGCGAAATACAGATAACGGCGGTTGGCCTGCGATTCGCCCGCGAAGGCGGCTTTCAGGTTTTCTTCCGTCTTGGAGCCTTTGAGTGCTGCCATGGAAATCTCCTTGTGGTTGGGGTTGAACACGTCTGCTTCGGACGCTTGCGCGGCTGAAGAGCCTACTAGGGTAGCCGGGGTTCATGACAAGGTCCAATTGGCACCGTCAATGCGGGGAATGCATTTTGTCTATCAACGCCCTCCAGTTGATAACCATTCTCAACTTCACCCGGCCTGCCCGATACCGGCGGGTCATCGCCGGCCGATTGCGGGTTGTCGCCATTGCGTTGCCACACATGTTGCGTCATGGTCTGGACTCGTCCCGGGCCGCTGACCCGCCACACCATCGGAGGTCGAATCCACGCGTTGACCTGGCGCAATTCCCAACGCGCGGTCATTACGATATAGTAAACGCGTTACGGATAGGTGAATCTTGATCGCCCCCCGTCTGTCTTGCTTGTTCCGACACGGAAACCGCCATGGAAACCACCACCCCTGCCACGCCGATACCTGCAGCCGCGCCGATCCAGCAGTTGCATCACTACGCCTACCGCGCGCGCGACGCCGAGGAAACCCGGCACTTCTACGAAGACATCCTGGGCCTGCCGCTGTACCACATCATCCAGAGCGACCATGTGCCCAGCACCGGCGAATATTGCCCGTACACCCATTTCTTCTTCCGTCTGCACGACGGCTCGTTCATCGCGTTTTTCGATCTCGGCGACGACGAGGCGGCCCTGCCCTCGCCCAACACCCCGGCATGGGTCAACCATGTGGCGTTTCGCGTCGCGTCGGTGAGCGACCTCGAGGCCATGCGCGCGCGGCTGCAGGCGCATGGCGTCGAAGTGCTCGGCGTGACCGATCACCATGTGTTCAAGAGCATCTATTTCTTCGACCCCAATGGCGTGCGGCTCGAACTGTCGGCCGACGTGGCCAGCGCCGAGCAGATGGAACGCGAGAGTCACGAGGCCCGCGCCCGGCTGGACGCATGGACGGCTCGCAAAGCACAATGGCGCCAGGACCGTGCGCAAGGACTGGCCGCCGGGGCCTTGAAGCCGCAGCAGAACGACCGCCCGGAAGTCGCCGCACGGGCCGTGTCCCCGCAAACCTCGTGAGGAGCCGCATGAGCGCAACGCCCGACCGCACCGTGAGCAAGCCGTACCAGGCCACCGCCTTCACCAACGACTACGAATTCGCCAAAGGCGGCTACGAACTGCCGCAATACCCGTTCGTCGCGCCGCCGGAACTGGGCTCGGCCAGCATCGTGCGCCATCCCATCGTCATCGTCGGCGCCGGCATCACCGGGCTGACCATGGCCTGCGCACTGGCGCGCCAGGGTATTGCGGCCGTGGTGCTGGACGAAGACAACTCGGTCGGCGTCAAGGGCGCCTCGTCGCGCGGCATCTGCTACACGCAGAAGTCGCTGGAGATCTTCCACCGGCTGGGCATCTACGAACGCATCGCGGCCAAGGGCATCCAGTGGAGCGTGGGACGCACCTTCGCCGGCCACGACGAGGTGTATTCCTTCGACCTGCGCCAGCAAAGCAGCTTCCAGCTCTCGGCCCAGCCACCGTTCATCAACATCCAGCAGTTCTATATTGAGGGGTACCTGGTCGAGCGCATCCACGAGCTCGGTGGCGTCGACCTGCGCTGGAGTTCGCGCGTCACCGGTTTCGCGCAGCACGACGGCTTCGCGACGCTGACGGTGGAAACACCCGCCGGCCACTACCAGATCGAGGCCGAACACGTGATCGACGCCAGCGGCTCGCACACGCCCTTCCATGCATGGTGCGGCGCCAGCAAGCAGGCGCGCCGCGGCGACGACCGCTGGTGCATCGCCGACGTGCGCTTCAAGAACCTGCCGCCGACCGAACGCCACACCTGGATCGAGGCGCCATTCAACGACAACCGCGCCGTGTGGCAACACCTGATGGCCGACGACGTCTGGCGCATCGACTACCAGATGGAGCCCGATGCCGACCCGGCCAAGGTCAGCAGCGAGGCCGAGGTGCGCAAGCGCCTGCAGCGCCAGTTCGGCGCCGACATCGATTGCGAGATCGTCTGGGTCGGTCCTTATGCCTATCGCAGCCAGTGCCTGGACGCGCTGCACATCGGCAGCGTGTATTTCATGGGCGATACCGCCAAGATCGTCAGCCCCTTCGGAGCGCGCGGCGGCAACACCGGCGTGGCCGACGCCGACAACCTGGCCTGGAAGCTCAATGCGGTGCTGCGCGGGCGTGCCGGGCCGGGACTGCTTGCCAGTTACGATCAGGAACGGCTGGAGGCGGCGCAGCAGAACGTGCGGGTCACCAACCGCACCGCGCGGTTCCTGCGGCCGGCCGATGGCATCGAGCGCCGGTTCCGCGACGCCGTGATCAGCCTGGCGCGCCAGTATCCGTTCGCGCGCCAACTCGTCAACACCGGGCGCATGGCGGTGGCCAATCCGTACAGCCAGTCGAGCGTGTGCGAGAAGTCCGGCGGCCTGTCGGTGCAGAACGTGTTCTTCCGCTGGCAGGACGGCAGCCAGGGCTGCGTCAACGACCTGCTGCAGTGGGCCGACGGGCATTTGCTGCTGCTGGTGTTCGGCGACCAGTCGCAGCAGGCGCGCCAGCGCCTGGCCCGGCTCACGCGCCAGGCGCCGGTGCGATGCGTGCAGGTGCTCGGCCCGGACACCCACACCCAGTCGCGCGAGACGGTGCGCGACCCGCAAGGGCATCTGCAGGGCGCCTGCCACGTGTTCGGCCACGCCTGGGCCCTGGTGCGCCCCGACGCCTATCTCGCGGCGACCGGCGAAGCGGTCGACGGCGCGCTGGTGCAGGCCATCGAACACGCACTGGCCATTGCTTGAACCCTTCACCGGCGACCACCCCATGAAAACCAACCTGAACCTGCAGGATGCAGACACCTTCTACGAGCAGCTGCTCGACGCCCACCAGGGCCTGAGCCCGGAGCAGTCGGAACTGCTCAATGCCCGCTTGATCCTGCTGCTGGCCAACCAGATCGGCGACGCGCGGGTGCTGCAGGAATGCCTCGACGCCGCGCAACTGCCGACGGCCTGAGCCCCGCGGGACGCGGCATGCCGCGGCGCGTCCCCTAAAATCCATCGGTCCCGGGCCTGAGGTCCGGGTGCGGCCTCCGCCGGGATGCCGCCTCCCTGCCGGGTGCGCGACGCGCCAACCGGCACGACCACACCGCCACACCATGACCGACGTTCTGCACCAGCCCGGGCTCGAGAGCCTGTCCAAATCCTTCGAACCCGCCGCACTCGAGGCCCACTGGGGCCCCGAATGGGAGCGTCGCGGATACGCAGTGGCCGGCGCCCGCGGCACCGGCAAGCCGGATCCGCAGGCCGGATCGTTCGCGATCCAGCTGCCGCCACCCAACGTGACCGGCACGCTGCACATGGGCCATGCGTTCAACCAGACCATCATGGACTCGCTGACGCGTTACCACCGCATGCGCGGCCACAACACGGTCTGGGTGCCCGGTACCGACCATGCCGGCATCGCCACGCAGATCGTCGTCGAGCGCCAGCTGCGCGACCAGGGCATCAGCCGCCACGACATGGGCCCGACGCCAGCCGAGGCGCGCAAGAATTTCGTCGCGCGGGTCTGGGAGTGGAAGGAGAAGTCGGGCAACACCATCACCACCCAGATGCGCCGCATGGGCGACAGCGTG
Organism: Rhodoferax sp.; assembly: GCA_024236015.1. Classification (GTDB taxonomy): domain Bacteria; phylum Pseudomonadota; class Gammaproteobacteria; order Burkholderiales; family Burkholderiaceae_C; genus CAISIP01. The sequence goes on along the minus strand of JACKLK010000009.1, from coordinate 43,085 downwards.
GACTGGAGCCGCGAATATTTCACGATGGACGAGGAGTTGTCCACCGTCGTCACCGACACCTTCGTGCGCCTGTACGAGCAGGGCCTGATCTACCGCGGCAAGCGCCTGGTCAACTGGGATCCGGTGCTCAAGACCGCGGTCAGCGACCTGGAAGTGGAAAGCGAGGAGGAAGACGGCCACCTGTGGCATATCCGTTACCCGTTCGCCGACGGCCCGCAGCAGGTCGACGGCCAGTTGCAGGACGGCCTGGTGGTGGCCACGACCCGCCCCGAGACCATGCTCGGCGACGTTGCCGTGATGGTGCATCCCGACGATGCGCGCTACAGCCACCTGATCGGCAAGCGGGTGCAGTTGCCGCTGTGCGACCGCTCCATTGCGGTGATCGCCGACGACTATGTCGACCCGGCCTTCGGCACCGGCGTGGTCAAGGTGACGCCCGCGCATGACGTCAACGACTATGCCGTGGGCCAGCGCCACAAGCTGCCGATGATCGGCGTGTTGACGCTGGACGCCACGCTCAACGACGAGGCGCCCCCGGCCTATCGCGGCCTGGACCGCTTCGTGGCGCGCAAGAAGATCGTCGCCGACCTCGACGCGCTGGGCGTCATGGTCGAGATCAAGAAGCACCGGCTGATGGTGCCGCGCTGCGCCCGCACCGGCCAGGTCATCGAACCCATGCTGACCGACCAGTGGTTCGTCGCCATGTCCAAGGTCAGCCCGCAGGACCCGACCGGCAAATCGATCGCCCAGAAGGCGATCGACGCCGTGGAGAGCGGCGCCGTGCGCTTCGTGCCCGAGAACTGGGTCAACACCTACAACCAGTGGATGGGCAACATCCAGGACTGGTGCATCAGCCGCCAGCTGTGGTGGGGCCACCAGATCCCGGCCTGGTACGGAGACGGCGGCGAGCTGTTCGTGGCCCGCGACGAGGCCGGCGCGCGCGCGGCGGCCGACAAGGCGGGCTACACCGGTGCGCTCAAGCGCGACGACGACGTGCTCGACACCTGGTATTCGTCCGCGCTGGTCCCGTTCTCGACCATGGGCTGGCCCGAGGCGGCCGCCGCCCCCGCGACCGCCGGCCAACCGTCCGACTACGACCTCTACCTGCCCTCCACCGTGCTGGTGACCGGCTACGACATCATCTTCTTCTGGGTCGCCCGGATGATCATGATGACGACACATTTCACCGGCCGTGTGCCGTTCCGCGACGTCTACATCCACGGCCTGGTGCGCGACGCACACGGCCAGAAGATGAGCAAGTCGGAAGGCAACGTGCTCGACCCGGTGGACCTGATCGACGGCATCACGCTCGAGCCGCTGCTGGCCAAGCGGTCGGAAGGCCTGCGCAAGCCCGAGACCGCGCCCACGGTGCGCAAGAACACGCAGAAGGAATTCCCGGACGGCATTCCCGCCTTCGGCGCCGACGCGCTGCGTTTCACCTTCGCCGCGCTGGCCACGCTGGGACGCAACATCAACTTCGACACCAAGCGCTGCGAGGGTTACCGCAATTTCTGCAACAAGTTGTGGAACGCGACCCGCTTCGTGCTGATGAACTGCGAAGGCCAGGACTGCGGCCTGAAGGAACACACCGCGGCCAAATGCACTCCGGGGGGCGAGCAGGCCACCTACCTGGAATTCAGCCCGTGCGACCGCTGGATCACGTCGGTGCTGCAACAGGTCGAGGCCGACGTGGCCAAGGGCTTCGAGGAATACCGGCTCGACAACGTGGCCAACCGCATCTACCAGTTCGTCTGGGACGAGTTCTGCGACTGGTACCTGGAAATCGCCAAGGTGCAGATCAACACCGGCAACGACGCACAGAAACGCGCCACCCGGCGCACGCTGATCCGCGTACTCGAGACCATCCTGCGGCTGGCGCATCCGGTGATCCCGTTCATCACCGAGGAGCTGTGGCAGAAGGTGGCACCGGTGGCCGGGCGCGCAGGCGACTCGGTCAGCATCGCGGCCTATCCGGTGAGCCAGCCCGAGCGTATCGACCCGGCCGCCATCGCCTACGTCGCCCGGCTGAAATCGCTGGTGGACGCCTGCCGCAACCTGCGCGGCGAGATGGGCGTGTCGCCCGCCACCCGGCTGCCGCTGTTCGTGCTGGCCGGGGATGCCGCGGAGGCGCAGTTCCAGCGCTCGTCGGCGCCGGTATTGCAGGCACTGGCCAAGCTCAACGAAGTGCGGGTGTTCGAGGACGAAGCCACCTGGGCGGCGGCCGCCAAGGCCGCGCCGGTGGCCGTGGTCGGCGCTGCGCGCGTGTGCCTTTACATGGAGGTCGACGTCGCCGCCGAAAAGGCGCGCCTGGGCAAGGAAGCGACCCGGCTCGAGGGCGAGATCGCCAAGGCCCAGGGCAAGTTGTCGAACCAGGCCTTCGTGGCCAAGGCGCCGGCGGCGGTGATCGCACAGGAGCGCGAGCGCGTGGCCACCTTCGAGGCCACGCTGGCCAAGTTGCGCGATCAGCTGCAGCGCCTGGGTTGAGCGAGGCGCGCCGGGCACCGCCCGGCGGCCGCGCCGCACTCAGCGCCGGCGCATCAGGTGGATGAACTCCGAGCCTTCGGTCTGCTGCTCGAGCAACTCGTTGCCGGTCTGCTTGGCGAAGGCCTGGAAGTCGCGCACCGAACCGGCGTCGGTGGACACGACCTTGACCGTCTGCCCGCTTTGCAGGCCGCTCAGGGCCTTCTTGGCCTTGAGGATGGGCAGCGGACAGTTCAGGCCGCGGGCGTCGACTTCAATATCTGCAGCTTGCATCATGTCTCCTGCACAGGTTCATCGGGATGGCGTCGATCTTATCCGCAGGTCCGGGCGACTGCGCGCGCTCAGCGCCTGCCCCATTCGACGAACTGCGGCTCATGCCCGCGCGAACGCAGCCACTGGGCCAGCGCATAACCGGTACCCGCCGGCCAGCAGCGCACATCCTCGAGCCGGAACAGCTTGTAGTCGACCAGCTCGGGCGAGAGCCGCACCGTGCCGCTGCATTGGGCATGGTAGGCAATGATGACCTGGTTCATGCGCTGGAAGTCGTAGACACCGATCAGCGCCAGCGCGTCGGTCTGCAGCGCGGTCTCTTCCGCGATCTCGCGCCGTATGCCGTCCTCGGGCGTCTCGCCGGCCTCCATGAAGCCGGTGATCAAGGCATAGGCCTTGGCGGTCCAGGCCGCGTTGCGCGCCAGCAGCACCTTGCCCTCGTATTCGATCACCGCGGCCAGCACCGGCACCGGATTGTTCCAGTGGGTGAAGCCACAGGCGGCGCAACGCAGCCGCTCCTTGTGGCCGCCGTCCTCGAGCTGCGAAAGCGTCTCGAGCGGGTTCGCGCACTGCGGGCAATAGCGGAATGGCTGCTGCATCGTGCGTTACGCCGGAAACACGCCGGTGGACAGGTAACGATCGCCCCGGTCGCAGACCACGAAGACGATGGTCGCGTTCTTCTCGCGTGCGCTGATCTGCTGCGCGACCCAGCAGGCGCCGGCCGCCGAGATGCCGGCGAAGATGCCCTCCTCGCGCGCCAGGCGCCGCGCCATGTCCTCGGCGTCCGCCTGGCTCACGTAGACCAGTTCGTCGACCGTGGACGGGTCGTAGATCTTGGGCAGATATTCCTGCGGCCACTTGCGGATGCCCGGAATACGCGAACCTTCGGCCGGCTGCGCGCCGATGATGCGCACCTTCGGGCTTTTTTCCTTCATGAAGCGCGACACGCCGGTGATGGTGCCGGTCGTGCCCATGGCGCTGACGAAATGCGTGATCGAACCCTTGGTGTCGGCCCAGATTTCGGGGCCGGTGGTCTCGTAGTGGATGCGCGGGTTGTCCTGGTTGGCGAACTGGTCCAGCACCAGGCCCTTGCCGGATTTCTGCATCTGCTCGGCCAGGTCGCGCGCGTATTCCATGCCGCCGCTCTTGGGCGTGAGGATGAGTTCGGCGCCGTAGGCCTTCATCGTCTGCACCCGTTCGATGGACAGGTCCTCCGGCATGATCAGGACCATGTGGTAACCCTTGATGGCCGCGGCCATGGCCAGCGCAATGCCGGTATTGCCCGACGTGGCCTCGATCAGCGTGTCGCCGGGCTTGATGTCACCCCGCTCCTGCGCCCGCTGGATCATCGACACGGCGGGCCGGTCCTTGACCGATCCGGCCGGGTTGTTGCCCTCGAGCTTGCCCAGCACGACATTGCCGCGGGACTTGTTCTCTTCGGCGCCGATGCGCTGCAATGCCACCATCGGCGTCTTGCCGATGGTGTCTTCGATGGTGGGATATTTCATGCCCCGCACTGTGCCATAATTTCGCCCTTGTTCTGACTCCGTTGCCGGAGTGGTGAAATTGGTAGACGCACGGGACTCAAAATCCCGCGGGGTAAAACCCGTGCCGGTTCGATTCCGGCCTCCGGCACCATCGCGATCCCGCCCGCGCGCGGCGGCAGTCGCAGCCTCCCCCGCCTCCTGTTTTTGCCCTGCCGCTACCGCGCACGTGCGCGCCGCTCCCCCGCGGGCTCCTCAGGTGTTCGCGCAGGCCACGTCGACGATGCGGCTGACCGTCGAATTCGGTGGCACGCCATTCCAGCTCATCGGGCCGTGTTCGGAGTGCAGCATCGGCCCCTCGCCCATCGGGCGGCCATGGTCGGACGAGAAGATGCGGCGAATGCGCCGGCCGGCACAGTCGACCTCGATCTGGTCCTTGGACGAGCGCACCATCAGGGACTGGCTGGCCTGCATGGCCTTGTGGTTGCGCAGCACCCAGATCATCACGTTGTCGCCCACCCGCGGCGACTTCTTCGAATCGATGTAGAACACCGATTGCTGGCTGGACGAGACCCGGACCCAGTCGGCCCGGGCCTGCCAGGATGCCAGCGCCAGCGCGAAGGCCGTGACGGCCGCGGCCGCCCGGCGGACCGAGACGGCTCGTGCTGCGGGCCGGACATTGCGTCGCTTGTCGTTCATCTTCATCCCTGCATCATGCCCGCACCCGCGCATCGCGGCTTGACGCAACACAGGCAACCGTGTTGTGCGGCCGAAAACGTGACAAAGTTCGCGCCTCGGTGGTGCGGGCAACGCCGGTTCCAGAGCAGGCCGCCGGGTTATCGCAGCGTCGGCTTGCCAAGCCGGCGGTTTGGGCGCATCGTGCAGCTTGGCATCTGCCATGCACGGGAGACCATCATGCTCCAGCCCCGCCGTGTTCCATTGCGCATCGCCTGCATCCGCTCGCTGCTGTCGGTGTTTCTGCTCGGCGCGATGTCGCTGGCGCATGCCGATACCGCCGCCACCACCACCGCCGAACCGACCGCAAGCCCGACCGGCATCGCCGCCTATGCCCGGGCCCATGCCGCCGTGGTCGGGCTGCGGACCACGGTCAGCGACGATGCCCGCTCCGCCGAGTCGCTGGGCAGGCAACGCTCGGGCTCGGGCGTGCTGATCGGCAGGGACGGCCTGATCCTGACCATCGGCTACCTGATGATGGAAGCCGAGCAGATCCAGATCGTCACGCACGACAACAAGACCCTGCCGGCCAAGGCCGTGGCCTACGACCTGGCCACCGGCTTCGGCCTGGTGCGCACCTTGCTGCCGCTCGAAGGCCTGGAGCCGGTCGGTTTCGGGACGCTGGACGAATTGCGCAGCGGCGAGCCCTTGATGGCGGTCTCGGGCGCCCAGCCCGACGATGCGCACGGTGACGTCGCCATGGTCTACCTGGTCGGCAAACGCGCGTTCTCCGGCTACTGGGAATACCACATCGAGTCGGCGGCATTCACCAGCCCGCCGATCGCCAACCACTCGGGCGCGGGCTTGTTCAACCAGCGCGGCGAACTCGTCGGTGTCGGCAGCCTGCTGGTGGGCGACGCCATGGGTCCGGGACGGCGCCTGCCCGGCAACATGTTCGTGCCGGTCGACCTGCTCAAGCCGGTGCTCGACGAAATGCAGCAGACCGGCAGCAGCGCGACCAGCCGCCGGCCCTGGCTGGGTGTGTCCTCGACCGAGCAGTCCGGCCGGATCCAGATCATCCGGGTCAACAAGGACAGCCCTGCCCAGCAGGCCGGCCTGCAGCCCGGCGACCTGGTGCTGGCCGTCGACGGCACGACGGTCGCCACGCTGGAGGCGTTCTACAAGAAGTTGTGGGCCCGCAGCGATCCGGATACAGAGGTCACGCTGACGGTGCTGCAGGGCGCGGAACTCAAGACCATCCGCATCCGCGCCGTGGACCGCATGCGCACCATGGTCAAGCCCTCGGGAATCTGACGCGCCGCGCCGGGCTGCCGTTTTGCCGAACGCCGGTTCAGCCGCGTTGCAGTCCGTCGGCCACGGTGGGGTAGCGCAGGCGCAACTTCAACTCCCGCTTGAGCCGGGTGTTGTCCATCCGGCGCGATTCACGCATGAAACTGAGCAGCCCCAGCGGCAGTTCCTTCGCCGCCGCATCGCGTGCAATACGCGGTGGACGCGGCAAGCCGTACCGGTCGGCAGCCAGGTCGAAATAGTCACCCATGCGCAGCCCCGTGTCGTCGTTGACGTTGTAGATGCGCTGCGCGCGTCCACGCCACAACGCCGCGATGCAGGCCCGCGCGAGATCGTCGGCATGGATATGGTTGGTGAACACGTCGTCCTGCGCGCGCAACACCGCGGTGCCGGCCAGCAGGCGCTTGCGCGGGGTTCCACCCTCCCGGTCTTCCGCATAGATGCCGGGCACGCGCAGGATGCTGGTCCGCACGAAGGCGGAACGGCCCAGGAAACGCACGGCCGTTTCAGCATCGAAACGCCGGCGGGCCCGCGGCGTGTCCGCACGTGGCATACGTGTCTCTCGCACCATCTCGCCGTTGCAATCGCCGTAGACGCCGCTGGTCGACGCATACACCAGCGACAACGGCGCCGATCGCAGCCGCAGCACCCGCGCAAGCGCACGGGTGCGGGCGTCCATCCAGCCCTCGGCCGGCGGCGGCGCCAGGTGCAGCACGTGATCGGCGATGCCGGCGAGGCGGCGCAGGCTCGGCGGACGATCCAGATCGCCGCGCAGCACATGCACGCCACGCGCGCGCAATTCGCCGGCGCGGGCACCGCTGGCGCTGAGCACGGAGACCTGCATGCGCCCCTGCAATTGCTGCACGACACGCATGCCGATGTCGCCGCAACCCACGAGCAGCAGCCGGGTACGCCGGAAACGCGCCGGCAACGCGCCCATGGGATTCATGTTTGAAGGCAAAATCGACGGTTCCACAGTTTGCGACTTCCCGAGGATACCGAACCGATGACCTTCCAGATTTCGATCTTGCCCAGCGGGCGCACGTTCACCGTCAACGAGGGCGAAGCCATGCTCGGCGCCGGCATCCGCCAGGGCATCGGACTGCCCTATGGCTGCAAGGACGGAGCCTGCGGTTCCTGCAAATGCAAGAAGATCGAAGGCACGGTGGTGCACGGAGCGCACCAGAGCAAGGCACTGAGCGACGAGGAAGAAGCCAACGGTTACGTGCTGACCTGCTGCGGCGTGCCCCAGAGCGACGTGGTGCTCGAGTCGCGCCAGGTGACCGAGGCCGGCGCGTTCCCGATCCGCAAGATGCCGGCGCGTGTCGCCTCGCTCACGCGGGCGTCGCACGACGTGATGGTCATCCAGCTGCAACTGCCGGCCAACGATCCGTTCGTCTACCACGCGGGCCAATACATCGAGTTCATCATGCGCGACGGCAACCGGCGCAGCTATTCGATGGGCAACGCACGGCACAACGGCCCTGGCGTCGAGCTGCACATCCGGCACATGCCGGGCGGCAAGTTCACCGACCATGTGTTCTCCAACATGAAGGAGAAAGAGATCCAGCGCATCGAAGGGCCGTTCGGCAGCTTCTACCTGCGCGAGGACTCCGACAAGCCCATGGTGCTGCTCGCATCGGGTACCGGTTTCGCGCCCATCAAGGCTTTGATCGAACATATGCAGTTCCAAGGCATCACCCGTCCCGCCACGCTGTACTGGGGCGGTCGCCGCCCGGAAGACCTGTACATGAACGCCTGGGTCGAGGAAAAGCTGCGCGAGATGCCCAACCTGCGCTACGTGCCGGTGATCTCCAACGCCACGCCCGAAGACGCCTGGACCGGCCGGACCGGCTTCGTGCACAAGGCGGTGCTCGAGGATTTCCCGGATCTCTCCGGCTACCAGGTCTATGCCTGCGGCGCGCCCATCGTCGTGGACTCGGCCCGCCTCGAATACAGCGAACTCGCCGGCCTGCCCGAGGACGAGTTCTATGCCGACTCGTTCATCACCGAAGCCGACAAGGCGCACGAGTGAAGCGCTGAGCGGCCACGGCGGCGGCCTGCCCCTCGTACGGCCGCCGACGGGCCGTACGAGTCACCTGGAGTCTGAGGCAAAATCGGCGCATGAAAAAATACCCCGCCTCCCTTTTCGCACTCGTCGGTGTGTCGGCCCTGGCCGCATCGTTGGCGATGACCCCGCTGACCGCGTCAGCCCAATCCAAGACGACCCGCATCGTCGTTCCCTACGGCCCCGGTGGTCCCATCGACGTGACGTCGCGGGTGCTTGCTGAAGCCGTCCGGGACAACCTGGGCACCGTGATCGTCGAGAACAAGCCCGGCGGCGGCGGCAACATCGGCGTCGACCTGGTGGCCAAGTCGGCACCCGATGGCACGACGATCGGCATCGCCGCCGTGGCCACGCATGCCATCAACCCGTGGCTGTACAGCAAGATGCCGTTCGACGCGGCCAAGGACTTCGCGCCGATCACGCAACTGGTGCGGGTTCCCAACGTGCTGGTGCTCAATGCCGACGCTGCCAAGCGCCTGAACATCAACAGCCTGGGCGACCTGATCAAATACGCCAAGGCCAATCCCGGCAAGCTCAACTACGGCTCCGGCGGCAATGGCAGCGGCGGCCACCTGGCCGGCGAGATGTTCAAGGCGCAGGCCGGCATCTTCGCCGTGCACATTCCCTACAACGGCGGCAACCCGGCCCAGCTCGCACTGCTGTCGGGCCAGGTCGACTTCAACTTCGACAACCTGGCCACCGCCTCGGCCAACATCAAGGCCGGCAAGCTCAAGGCACTGGCGGTCACGACGACCAAGCGCAGCGCCGTGTTGCCCGATGTGCCGGCCGTCGCCGAAACCCTGCCCGGCTTCGAGGTCGATACCTGGTGGGGCCTGGTGGTGCCGGCCGCCACGCCCAAGGACGTGGTGACCAAGCTCAATCAGGCCTTTGTCGCCGCGTTGAACAACCCCGAGGTCAAGGCGCGCTTTGCCACGCTGATGGCCGAACCGGTACCCACCACGCCCGAACAGTTCGGCAGCTTCATGAACGCCGAACGCGCCAAGTACGAAAAGGTCGTCAAGGCCTCAGGCGCCAAGGTCGACTGAACGACGCCGGGCCGGGCCGCCCGTGGACGCCACGATCGGCCGGCCCGAGAAACTCAGCTCGATGCGGTTGCGGCCGTTCTCGTGCCGGTAACGGAACGCGTCGGCCAGCCGGAACACCATCAACAGGCCCAGGCCGCCCGGCGGCCGCTGTTCCATCGGATTGGCGGTGCGCAGCAAGGCTTCGTCGATCCGTGCAACCGGATCGAACGGCGCAAAGGCATCTTCATACCGCAGGTGCAGCGCGTCGTCGCTGACCCGTGCCGCCAGCCAGACCGAGTCGAGCGGCCGTTGCCGGGCCTTGCCGTGCACAATCGAGTTGGTCAGCAGTTCCTCGAGTGCCGTCTCGGCCCGCAAACGCGCGGCAGCGTCGCAGGCCGGCACGGTCGCCTGCAGATGCGCGGCCATCGCATCCAGGGATTCCAGGCATGCGGGAAAGCGGTATAGTGGGTCGTCAGGCATCTGATGAGAATTAGAACAGCCAATCGGAGGTACGGCAAATGAACTACCGCACATCTGTCGCGTTCGCCGCCGCCGTGTTGCTGGCACACATGCCGGCATGGGCGGCCGAGGAAGCCGGCATGGTCAAGGTCAGCAAGGGCCAGGTTTCCGTGCAGCGCGGCGACCAGCCGCTGCCGGCACCGGTGGGCACCCGCATCTACAGCAACGACCGCGTCACCACCGGCCCCGACGGCTCGGTCGGCATCACGCTGCGCGACAACACCCTGCTGTCGGCCGGCCCCAACTCGACGGTCGACCTCACCAAGTTCAGTTTCGACAGCACCACCCATGCCGGCAGCATCGACGCCACGGTGCGGCGCGGCACCCTGTCGGTGATCTCCGGCAAGATCGCCAAGGCCACGCCCGAGGCGGTGCGGTTCTCGGCGCCCGGCATGACGTTGGGTGTGCGCGGCACCAGCTTCGTCATCGATGCCGGCCCCTAGCCCGCCACCATGCTGCTGTTTGTCGCCGGTCTGGCCACGATCCTGTACCTGGGCCTGAATGCCGAACCCGCCAGCACCGTCGTGCTGCTGCCGGACGCCGACGGCCGCGCGGGTGCGCTGGAACTGCGCACCGCGTCCGACCAGCAGCGACTCGATACGCCATATGCCAGCGCCACCAGCAATGCCCGCGGCGTTTTCGTCACCGCCGTCCAGGACGCCGACGCGGTACGCCAGCGGTATGCGCAGACGCTCGATGCGCGACCCGGCAAACCGGTGTCCTTCACGCTGCTGTTCGAGTTCGGATCGGCACAGGAGGTGTCGCCCGATTTCCAGCCCGTCCTGCAACGGCTGATGGCCCTGGTGTCCGACTACCCGGCTCCCGAGATCACGGTCATCGGCCATACCGACCGGGTCGGCACGCTGCTGGACAACGACCGGCTGTCGCTGCAGCGCGCGCAGACCGTGCGCGGTTGGCTGATCCAGGCCGGCGTCGATCCGGCGATGATCACGGTTGCGGGCCGCGGCGAGCGCGAACCCGCCGTGGCCACGGCCGACGAGGTCGCACGGGCGGAAAACCGGCGCGTCGAGATCAACCTGCGCTGAGCCGCACCACCGTGCGCCGCGGGCCTGTCTGCCGCTCGTCCCGGGCGGGCCCATGCCAGTGCACCACCAGGATGGCCAGATCATCGGAGGCCTCCGCCCCGGCCACGAACCGCCCCACATCCTCGCGCAGGCTGCGCACGATGGCATCGGCCCCGCCATCATCGCCGGCCTGGGCCAGTGCACGGCGCATGCGCGTGCTGCCGTAGAGTTCCCCGTCCGCGTTGGCCGCCTCGGTGATGCCGTCGGTGACCATGCACAGGCATTCGCCCGGGGCAAGTTGCAGACGCTGCAGCGTGTAGCTGAAATCGTCGAGCACGCACAGCGGCGGCCCCCCCGCCTCGGCCGGCGCGACGATCTGCCGCGGCTCCTGCCGCACGGCCAGCCGCCACGGCGCATCGTGACCGGCATTGACCAGTTCCAGTTCGCCGGTCTCGACATCGAGCACGCCGAGCAGCATGGTGACGAACAGGGTCTCGACGTTGCCGCTCGACAGGTCCCGGTTGGCCGCCGACACGATCTCTGCCGGCCCCCCCGGCAGCCGGGTCGCGAAGCTGCGCGACAGCGTGCGCGTGACCGCCATGAACAGGCTCGCCGGCACCCCTTTGCCGGAAACGTCACCGATCAGGAAACACAGGCGCCGGTCGTCGATCATGAAGAAATCGAACAGGTCTCCGCCGACCTCGCGCGCCGGCTCGATCAGCGCGCTGACCGCGAAACGCGTCTCGCCCGGAAACGCGGTGCCGGCGTCCGGCAGCGAGCCGAGCTGGATCCGGCGCGCCGCCTCCATCTCGCCGGCCAGCCGCGCGGCCTGCTCGCGCAAGGCATGTTCGGCCGCGGCCAGGCGCCGGTTGTCACGCTGCACCTCGAGCGTCGAACTCGACACCAGGCTGGCCAGCACGCCGGCAAACGCGATCGACATGCCGGCACCATCGAACAACCAGCCCTGCGCGTGGAACAGCCAGAATCCGCCCGCCAGCGCGGCGGCGCAGACCAGCGCCACCCACCAGCCCACCCGGCGCGGGCGGCGCTGGCCCTGCGCGTCGACACGGGCCAGTGCCGGCGGCACCAGCAGGATCATCAGGCCACCCAGGCCCAGCAACAGGCCGAGTTCGGCATAGGCCATCCACCACGGCCGCAACAACATGCGGCCGTCGAGCATGCTCTCGAGCAACTGGGCCTGGATCTCGATGCCGGCCACGCTTTCGCCCAGCGGCGTGACGCGCCGGTCGTTCAGGCCCGAACCGGTCAGTCCGATCAGCACCAGCTTGCTGGCCAGTGCATCACCGGCGACCCGGCCCGCCAGCAGGTCGATGGCCGAGATGTTGCGCGACTGCGCGCCCTGGGCCTCGGGCGCGAAATGCAGCCAGACGTCGCCGCCGGCCTGGGTCGGCACCGTCAGGTCGGCCACCGCCAGCGCGCGGATGCCATGCCGGTCGACCATGATGTCGATCGCGGGGCTGGCGGTTGCCACGCGCAGCATCTCCATCGCCAGCGACGGCGCGGGCACCTGTCCGACCGCCGAGGCCAGCGGCATGCGGCGCACGACGGCATCGTCGCGCACCGACACCAGGGCCTGGCCGTGGGCCGCCGACTGCAGCTGCGGCAGGCTGGCCAGCACCTGGGGATACCGATCCAGATACGGCAGCGCATCGCCGCCACGCACCCGCATCGGGGCGATCTGCAGGCCGTCCGAGGTGCCGAAGGTTGCGAAGTTGAACCCGGCCGCACCCAGCACCGTCGGCGCCGCATGCAGCGACCGGGCCAGTTGCACGTCGTGCGGGGGCAGGCGCCGCAAGGCGTCGGCCAGTGCCGACTGCTCCGGCGCCAGGCGCGCGGCCACCCGTTCGGGCGAGGTCTGGTCGGCCTCCGGCATGTAGATGTCCAGGCCGATCGCGGCCGGCTGGTAACGCGCAATGGTGTCGATCAGCTCGGCCAGCTGGCTGCGGGGCCAGGGCCATTGGCCGACCACCTTGAGGCTGTTCTCGTCGATGCCGACCACCGCGACCGTCTGCGCCCGGCGTTGCCGCGGCAGCACCCGCTGATACGCATCGAACAGCAATTGCTGCACGCCGGCGGCCGGCCGGCTGAGCAGATGCAAGGCGGTATCGGCCTCGTCCCGGGTTTCGGCCACGCGCAGGCTGTGGATTCCGATCAGCAGCGCGAACAGCAGCAGCATCATGAACGCCGCCATGCGGCCGCGCCGATACAGGAAGATGCGGCCGAACCATGCGTCGGGTGTCTCCCGGTCCTGCGGGAGCGACTCCGGCGCCGGGCCGCGGGTCACAGAGTCAGCTCGAGACCGTCCCAAGCCGAGAGCACCTCCAGCACATGGCCGTCCTCGCGCGTGATCTGCTCGAAACGCCGGGTCTCCTCGAGGATCTGCGCGATCTGGCTGTCGGAATACGCGGGCTCGTGGTGGAACATCACCAGGCGCCGGGCCCGTGCCGCCTGGCACAACTCGACGCCGACGATGTTGCTGGAGTGGCCCCAGTCGGCCTTGACCGAAATGGCGTCGGCCAGCGAATACATGGCATCGAAAACCACCGCGTCGGCGCGGTCGAAGAACGCGATGAAGCCGGCGCGTTCGTCCTCGTCCTCGAGCCGATGCTCGGAATCGGTGGAGTACACCAGGCTCTTGCCCGCACGTTCGAAGCGCCAGCCGTAGGAGTCGCCCGCGTGGCGCTGCGGGTGCGCAACCACACGTGTGCCGTCGACGTCGAACGGCACGCCCGGTGTCGCGGTCCGGAACTCGAAGTCGGCGGAGAACTGCTCGAAACGCACCGGGAACGACGGTTCGGCCTGCTGGCGTCGCAGCGCGAACTCGGCATGCGGATGGCAGCTGTGCACGACGATGCGGTTGCCCGCGATGTAGACCGGCGTGAAGAACGGCAGACCCATGATGTGGTCCCAGTGCAGGTGGGACAGGAACACGTGGTAGGTCTGGGGCACCTGCGGGCCGAACCGCGCCAGCATCTGCTGGCCCAGCGCACGCACGCCCGTGCCCAGGTCGAGCACCAGATGCTCGCGGCCGCCGGTCTCGATCTGCAGGCAGGCCGAGTGCCCGCCGAAGGTGCCGGCGACATCGAACCCCAGGGCATCGACGTAGGTCTCGATCGCCGCCGGGTCGGCGAGATCGATGCCGGTGGCGCCCTGCAGCGCGCGCACGATCTTGGCCCGCACGTCCGGCGCGGTCAGCGACACCGGGATCGATCCGCGCGTACCCCAGCAACGCAGCTTCATGGGGCCAGCTCGGCCACCGCGGCAGCCACGTCGGGGAACACGGACAACACCAGGTTGAAGTGGCTCACCTGGAACACCTCGGTGACGATCGGCGTCAACGCGGCGATCGCGATGCGCCCCTGCTGCGCCTTGACCTGCTTGGCCGCGAGCAACAAGACGCGCAGGCCGACGCTGCTGATGTACACGACGCCGGAGAAGTCGAGCACCAACGGAGAACCTTCGGGCGTGCAGTCGGCCAGGTGCGGCGCCAGCGCAGCCTCGAAATCCTTGGCCTGGGAGTGGTCCAGTCGCCCGCGCACCTGCAGCACCCGGATCGCACCCACGTTGGCAGCCGACACTTCCATGCACACCTCGCCCTGTTGGAACCGGCTTGCAGTATAGCCACGACGGCCCGCAGGCCGGGCCCGGCACACCCGTCACCCTGCTCCGCCAACCACGCCGTTTATAGTCAACGCATGTTCATTCGCATGCCAACGACACCATGAAAACCAAAGCCGCCGTCGCGTGGAAGGCCGCCACGCCCCTGACCATCGAAACCGTCGACCTCGATGGTCCGAAGTTCGGCGAAGTGCTGGTCGAGATCAAGGCCACCGGCATCTGCCACACCGATTACTACACCTTGTCCGGCGCCGATCCGGAAGGCCTGTTCCCCGCCATCCTGGGTCACGAGGGTGCCGGCATCGTCGTCGACGTGGGCCCCGGCGTGACCGGGCTCAGGAAGGGCGACCATGTCATTCCGCTGTACACGCCGGAATGCCGCCAGTGCAAGTTCTGCCTGTCGCGCAAGACCAACCTGTGCCAGCTGATCCGCGGTACCCAGGGCAAGGGCCTGATGCCCGACGCGACCAGCCGCTTCAGCCTGGACGGCAAGCCCATCCTGCACTACATGGGAACCTCCACCTTCAGCAACTACACCGTCGTGCCCGAGATCGCACTGGCGAAGATCCGCGAGGACGCGCCGTTCGACAAGGTCTGCTACATCGGTTGCGGGGTCACGACCGGCATCGGCGCGGTGCTGTTCACGGCCAAGGTCGAGGCCGGCGCCAATGTCGTCGTGTTCGGCCTCGGCGGCATCGGCCTGAACGTGATCCAGGGTGCGAAGATGGTCGGTGCCGACAAGATCATCGGCGTGGACATCAATCCCGCGCGTGAAGCCATGGCGCGCCAGTTCGGCATGACGCATTTCATCAATCCGAAGGACCTCGAAGCGGCCGGTGACAACGTGGTCGACCGCATCGTGCAGCTCACCGATGGTGGCGCGGACTACAGTTTCGAGTGCATCGGCAACACGAAGATCATGCGCCAGGCGCTGGAATGCACCCACAAGGGCTGGGGCCGCAGCATCATCATCGGCGTGGCCGAAGCCGGTGCCGAGATCAGCACGCGGCCGTTTCAGTTGGTGACCGGGCGCAAGTGGGAAGGCTCGGCGTTCGGTGGCGCGCGTGGGCGCTCGGATGTGCCGCGTATCGTGGACTGGTACATGGACGGCAAGATCAACATCGACGATTTGATCACCCATACCATGCCGCTGGAGGACATCAACAAGGGCTTCGACCTGATGAAACGCGGCGAGTCCATCCGCGGCGTGGTCCTGTTCTGACGGCCGTGCGGCGGCCGCCACCGGCCGCCCGCTGGCGCCGGCGCAACGGGCCGGCGGCCTCGCCTACTGCGGGCCGGGGCCGCGACCGGCAATGTGCCGGAACGTGATGCGACCCTTGGTCATGTCGTAGGGCGACAGCTCGATCGACACCTTGTCGCCGGCGATGATGCGGATGTGGTGCTTGCGCATCTTGCCGCCGGTGTAGGCCACCAGCTGGTGGCCGTTGTCCAGCGTGACGCGGAACCGCGAATCCGGCAACACCTCGGTCACCAGACCACTCATTTCAATCAGCTCTTCCTTGGCCATGGCCAATACTCCCGTGGATTTCCAACAAACTGGTTGTGCGACCGCCATCGGGAGGTGCGCGCAAGCGCGACCCGGTGAGGATGCACCGGCCGCCCGGTGTGGTGCACTGGCCGAACAGGCCTGGCCATGCCATGCATGCGCCGGATCGCGCCTGCATGCGCGGATCGTCGGGCCGTCCCGTGCCGGGCCGGATGCGCCTATCGCAGCCGACCGCCGAACCTTCGAGTATATAGCCTGGCCCCGCCGGACCCGCGCGGCGCCTGCCACCGGGCCCGATCTGCGCTCAGCCGCGGCCCGCGGCCGCCATCGCCTTGGCCATCTCGTTCTGGCCCTGCCCGCTGCCGGACTCGGGCACCATCTCGCCCTGGCGGTCGCGCACCGCGTCGAGGCGCTGCGCCAGTTGCTCCGCAGCGTCGTCCTGCGCGCCGATCCAGACACCCTGCGTCAAGGTGATGTTGGCGGCCTCGAAGGTTCCGGCGCCGGCACACAGGATGGCACGCGTCGGCGCCTGCTCCGACGCCATGACCAGCATCGCCGGCGACACCGCCCGGGGTTCGAGCGCGCGCAGCACCTCCTCGGGCATCAGGCCTTCGGTCATGCGCGTGGCGGCGGTCGGCGCCAGACAATTGACCCGGATGTCGTACTTGGCCCCCTCGAGCGCCAGCGTCTGCATCAGCCCGACCAGTGCCATCTTGGCCGCGCCGTAGTTGGACTGCCCGAAATTGCCGTACAGCCCCGACGACGAGGTGGTCATCACGACACGCCCGTATTTCTGCGCCACCATGATCGGCCAGACCGCCTTGGTGCAATGCACGGCACCCATCAGGTGAACCTCGAGCACGAGCCGGAAGTCGTCGATCTCCATCTTGGCGAAGGTCTTGTCGCGCAGGATGCCGGCGTTGTTGACCAGGATGTCGACGCGGCCCCAGGCGTCCATCGCCTGCTGCACCATGGCCTGGACCGCATCGAAATCGGTCACCGATGCGCCGTTGGCAATGGCCTCGCCACCGGCCGCCTTGATCCTGGCCACGACGGCCTGTGCGGCGGTCGCCGAGCCGCCACTGCCGTCGCGCGCGCCGCCCAGGTCGTTGACCAGGACCTTGGCACCCCGTGCCGCGAGCGCCAGTGCATGTTGTTCTCCCAGTCCTCCGCCCGCGCCCGTGACGATGGCGACGCGCCCGTTGAAATCCAATGTCATGTCCATGTTTCCCGGTTGGTTGCAATGCGGCGCTGGACTCTGGTACCGTGCGCCGGACAGCCAGCAACTTTAAAGCACCCACGGTCCGCCGCATGGAACTGAACCTCGAAGTCGTGCCGGCGCCGCCGCGTGCGGCGGCAAGCGTCGTCATGGTGCGCGACACGGCCCGGGGTCTGGAGGTGTTCCTGATCCGGCGCCACGACCGGTCCGACGTCCTGGCCGGGGCCCATGTGTTTCCGGGAGGCAAGATCGACCCGCACGACCGGTCGCACGACAGCCGCGCGCTGCTCGCGTCGCCGGCGCAGGGCCTGGCCGCATGCCTGAACGAGGCCGGCCTGGACCCGCAGACCGCCGCCAGCGTGTACCTGGCTGCCATCCGCGAGACGTTCGAGGAGTCGGGTGTCTTGCTGGCGCGCGGCGCCCGCGCCGATCATGCGGCGCAGGCCACCGCGCTGGTGCGTGCGGGCCTGCGTTTCGACCAGGCCGTGGCCCGACTGGCACTGTGGCTCGATCCCGCCGAACTGCTGCCATGGTCACGCTGGATCACGCCGCGCCTGCCCATGGTCGGCAACAAGCGTTTCGACACCCGCTTTTTCATCGCGACGCTGCCGCCCGGACAGACGGCACGGCACGACAACCTGGAAGCGAGCGACAGCGTATGGCTGCGCCCGCGTGATGCGCTGCAGTCGTACTGGAACGGTACGATCGCGCTGGCGCCGCCGCAGATCATGACGCTGGCCCACCTGTCGCACTATCCGGCGGTGGCGCAGGTGCTGGCCGCGGGGCGCGCCCGGCCACCGGCGTTGATCGAACCCGAGCCGATCGACGCGGGCGGCGACCGTGTCGTCTGCTACCCCGGCGACGAACGGCATTCCCGTGCGACGCGGGTCATGCCCGGGCCGACACGGCTGTCCTATCGGCACCGGCGCTTCGAGCCGATGGGCGGTTTCGACGGGCTGTTCACCCCGACGACGGGCATCTGAGCCGCGCGAGCGCGCGGCAGGCGCTCATGGCCCGTAGTCGACCGGCAGGGTGTATCCCGGGTCCGCATGCCAGGCCCAGTAGGTGTCGACCAGCCTGCCGGTGACGGCGCCCGGAGTTCCGTTCCCGATGGCTTGCCCGTCGACCCGAGTGACCGGCAACACGCCACCGCCCGACGTGGACAGGAACACCTCGTCCGCGGTGCGCAACTCCTGCTCCGTGACCGGGCGCTCCTGCAACGCGATCCCGAGCGTGCGTGCCATCTCGATCACGGTGCGCCGGGTGATGCCTTCGAGCATGCCGGCGTCCGGCGTCGCGACGGCGCCGTCCTTGACGCAGAACACATTGAATCCCGGCCCCTCGACGACGTGTCCGGCCCCGTCGACCAGCACCACCGTATCGGCGCCGGCATCGAGGGCGCCGAACAGCCCCATGGTCAGGTCGTTCCAGTGGTAGTTCTTCGCCTTGGGGTCGACCGAACGTGCGGGGATGCGCTGCACGTCGCTGATCATCAGATGCAAGCCCGATGCGCGCTGCTGCTCGTTGGCCAGCCAGACGTACGGCACCGCGAACGCGTAGAACCGGTTGACCGCCTGCCGGGGGTCGCGCGAGCCCCAGGGCGGCTGGCCACGGGTGCAGATCATCTCGACGTAGGCGGAGCGCAGGCCGCTGAGCCGCACACAACGCGACAACACGCGGGTGATCTGCGCCGGACTCAGGCCCGGGTTCAGGCGCCATCGGTTGCAGCTCTTCAGGAATCGTTCCAGGTGCGCATCGATCCGGAAAAATGCGCCATCCCACACGGTCACGACGTCGTAGGTCGCATCCGAGCGCAGGAAGCCCCAGTCCGTGATCGGAATCGACGCCTGCGCGATCGGCACGTATTGACCCGCGACATACGCCACTCCATCTCCGAACTGCGCCGATGTGACCATGCTGCCCTCCATGAATAGACCAGACCGATCCCGCATTATGCGGACCCGCGCGGCGACAGCCCCCGGGCGATCGCGGGATGCAGGCGGGCCGCCGTGCCGCAGCGGCGCCGAAAAACGATAAATATTGCCTTTGTCCTGTCACACGGCCGGCCTAGACTGACTCTCCAAGCCAACCAGAACGCATGGCGTTCACGATCATCCGGGGGTTTGCCACCATGTCCAGCCGTCCGCCACTGCCGCGCCCTGCGCTTCAGTCGCCCTTGCATACCACTGCCCAGTCGGTGCTGGTCACCGCGAGCCTGCTGCTGATGCTCACCTGGATCGGTGCCTGGGTGTTCGAGCTGCGCCAACCACTGGTGCTGGCGGCGACGCTGGCCATCGTCCTGCTCGGCCTGCTGGCCATCGGCATGCGCATGGTCCGTCCCGAGGGCGTGCGCCGGCCGATGCCGACACCGGGACATGTGCCCACGGATTTCCAGGCCGACGCCGTTGCGGTACGGGACGATTCCGTCGCGCTGCGGGGCAAGGGCTGGAGCCTGGACGTGTTCGCGCACATCGACGCACGGCGGTTCGCCGCCGTCTGCGAAACCTGGTTCGCGTGGGCCGGCTTCGACACCCGGCACGAAACCCACCGGACCGCGGAAGGCGTCGACATCTGGCTGCACGCGGCCCGGCTGCCGGGCCCGGTGGCCATCGTGCGTTGCAGGCATGCACTGGACAGGCCGGTCGGCCTGCAGGAACTGCGCGAGTTCCAGGGGGTGGTGTCGTCCTGCCCGCAAGCACACGGCACCTTCACGACCACCTCCACCTACACGCCGGAGGCCCTGCAGTTCGCCCGGGAGAACGGCATCGAGGTGGTCGACGGCCGAGGCCTGCTGCGCCGCATCCTCACGCGTACGCGCCAGAGCCAGCAGGCCTTGCTGGCGGTGGCCTACCACGGCCACTAGACACCGGTTGCCGGCCGCCCCACGGCGCCGCGTGCGCGTGGGTTGCGAGCGCCGCACAATGCGCTACGATGCGGGTCAACCCCCGTGCAACGACCCATCGGAGCGTCCATGACCATCACCGTCCACATCGAACTCGGCTACGAATTCAGTGTCAAGGCACCTGCGGCCGAAGTCTTCGAGGTCCTGTCGGACGTGCCGACGTCGGCCAGCCATTTCCCCAAGGTCGACCAGCTGGTCGACCTTGGCAACAATACCTACCGCTGGGAGATGGAGAAGATCGGTCTGGCGCAGGTCAACCTGCAGACGGTCTATGCGTCCAAATACACGTCGAACAAGTCCAAGGGCACCGTGACCTGGACGCCGGTCAAGGGGGAAGGCAACGCCCTGGTCTCCGGCAGCTGGAAGATCACCGACAAGAAGAAATCCACCGACCTGGTGCTCACGATCGAGGGTGACCTCACCCTGCCCTTGCCGGGCCTGATGAAGATGGTGATTGCGCCGGTCGTCGAGGCGGAATTCGAGAAGATGGTCGAGAAATACATCGACAACCTGACCAAGCGCTTCGGCGGCGAAGCCTGACGGGCAGCATCGCTGGCGGCTCCGCGGCCGTGCGCAGCGTCAGGGCAGCCCGACGTGCGGCAAGGCCCCGGTCACGACAAGGCGCGCTTGAGCCGGATCTCCTCGACCCGCCGGGCGCCGC
Source organism: Rhodoferax sp. (assembly GCA_024236015.1). Lineage (GTDB taxonomy): Bacteria > Pseudomonadota > Gammaproteobacteria > Burkholderiales > Burkholderiaceae_C > CAISIP01. The sequence goes on along the minus strand of JACKLK010000009.1, from coordinate 22,302 downwards.
GGGCCACGGTGCGCAGCGAAGGCATGTCGCGCTTGAAACCGGCCAGCTCATGGAAGCGCAAGGCACGCTCGCTGGCCAGCTCGATCCAGATCGACACATGGGTGCAGCCCTCGTCGATCAAGGCCTCGCGCGCCGCGTCCCACAAGGCCAGTCCGACGCCTTGCCCATGATGCTGGCCGAGTACGTGAATGGCCCAGATCTCCCCGGTCGTCGGCGGGGTACGGGGATCGCGGCTGCGGTCGTAGCCGACAAATCCGATCACCGCGTCACCGGCAACGGCCACATGCAGCAAGGGCTCGCCGAATTCGATCGCCTCCTTCCAGAAGACCAGGCGCTTGGCGGCATCGGCCGGCACGTGGCCCAGGGCCGCGTGGGCGTCGGATTCAATCTGCGTGATGGAGGCGGCGTCGGAATCAATGGCCGGGCGGATCTGGAATGCAGTCATGGGTCGGTAGGCGCGGTCGTGCGAAAGGTTGCGAAAATGGCGCCATTGTCGCCGCAGTGCGCCGCCGGCCATCGCCCCGTGCACGCTGCGACGCATCGGACCGGCGCGCCATGACCACGCCCGCGTTCGGACCCGGTTGCCCCTGGTTCGACCTGCACAGCCGCTTCCCGCCCAACATCGACTGGTGCGAGGAAAAGTTATGCGCCCTGGTCGTGACACCCTTCAATACCTGGACCAACCTCGGTTACCTCGTGGTCGCCGTGGCGATGGGCCTGCTGGCGCGGCGCTGCACGCAACCCGCGCTGCGCCTGTTCGCACCGGCCACCCTGCTCACCGGCCTGGGCTCCTTCATCTACCACCAGAGCCTGAACCTGTTCAGCCAGCTGCTGGATTTCATGGGCATGTACACCTTCTGCGTCCTGCTGCTGATGGCCAACCTGCAACGCATGGGCCGCTGGCCGGCCGGCGGCGCCGCGCTGCCCAGCTACGGCCTTGCCGTGGTCGCCCTGACCGCGCTCAGCGCCGCGAGTTTCCAGCTGGGCCTGCCGGCGCAGGGGTACGTGGCCATCCTGATCCTGCTGATCGTCGGAACCGAGCTGGCCCAGGCAGCCCGCTCGCGGCGGTTCTTCTGGGCCAGCGTGCTGACCATGGCGCTCGCCGCCGTCTTGTCGGCGCTCGACCTGACACGTACCGTCTGTGATGCCGGCAACCACTGGCTGCAACTCCACGGCCTGTGGCACCTGCTGTCGGCGGCCGCAATCGGGCTGGCATTCCTGCATCTGCGCCTCGCCTGGAACGAGCTGCCACAGGCGCCGCGGCCGCGCGCCGCGCACGACATTCACGCTTGAGTCCGTCCCCGCCTGCGGCCATAATGCACGATTGGCATGGACTGCGGCTGCCGTACGACCGATCCGCCAGAACCCGAAACCCACACCATCCGACAAACTACCGAGGCAACCATGCATTTGATCAAATCGACGTTGACGCTGGCCGCCGTGCTCGCCCTGTGGGGCTGCGCGAACACGCCGGGTGCCGGACCGCAGAAAGACAAGACCTACTACCTGACGATCCTGCACACCAACGACCACCACGGCCGATTCTGGAAAAACGGCGATGGCGAATACGGCATGGCGGCGCGCAAGACACTGATCGACCAGATCCGCGGCGAGGTTTCCCTGGCCGGAGGCCATACCCTGCTGCTCGACGGCGGCGACGTGAACACCGGCGTCCCGGAGTCGGACCTGCAGGACGCCGTGCCTGACTTCAAGGGCATGGACCTGCTCCGCTACGACGCCATGGCCGTGGGCAACCACGAGTTCGACAAGCCCTTGTCGGTGCTCCGCTCGCAACGCGCGATGGTCCAGTTCCCGATGCTCGCCGCCAACATCTACGAAGGCGGCAAACGCATGTTCGAGCCCTACAAGGTGTTCGACATCGACGGCCTGCGCGTCGGCGTGATGGGCCTGACCACCGAGGACACGCGCAAGATGGTCAGCCCGGAGAACATCAAGGGCATCGAATTCCGCAACGTCATCGCCGAGGCACGCCAGGTGGTGCCGGAGCTGCGCGGCAAGGCCGACATCGTCATCGCCGCCACCCACATGGGCCATTACGAGAACGGCAACCACGGCACGCAGTCCGAGGGCGACGTCGAAATGGCGCGCGCGGTCAAGGGCATCGATCTCATCGTCGGTGGCCACACCCAGAATCCGGTCTGCATGAAGGCGGAAAACGTCGTCGACAAGGCCTATGTGCCGGGCGCCGACTGCAAGCCCGATCGCCAGAACGGCGCCTGGATCGTGCAGGCGCACGAATGGGGCAAATATGTCGGACGCGCCGACTTCGAATACCGCAATGGCGAGTTCAAGCTCGTCAAGTACGCCCTGATCCCGGTCAACCTGATGAAATCGGTCAAGGGGGCGGACGGCAAGTCCAGCAAGGTGCCCTACACCGAGCTGATCGCCGAAGACAAGGACATGCTGGCACTGCTCAAGCCCTACCAGGACTTCGGACAGCAGAAACTGCTGGTCGAGATCGGCTCCACCGACGGCAAGCTCGAAGGCGACCGCGCCGTCGTGCGCAGCAAGCCGGCATCGATGGCGGTGCTGATCGGCCAGGCCATGATGGACAAGACCAAGGCCGACTTTGCCGTCGTCAACGCCGGCGGCGTGCGCGACTCGTTTGCGCCGGGCAAGCTGACCTACAAGGACGTGCTCAAGGTCCAGCCCTTCGGCAACACCACGGTGACGGTCGACCTCAGCGGCAAGGAGGTCATGGACTACCTCAACGCGGTGGCCAAGATGAGCGTGGGCTCGGGCGCCTTCGCACAGTTCGCCGGTATCCGGCTGGTGATCACCGGCGGCAACGTGACCAGCGCCACGATCAACGGCGCACCGCTGGACAACAACAAGACCTACCGCATGGTGGTCAACAAGTTCAGCGCGGAAGGCGGCGACGGTTATCCCAAGCTGACCGACCACAAGAGTTATGTCGACACCGGTTATGTCGATGCCGACGTGCTGCGCGCCTACGTGAGCGCCAAGAGCCCGCTCAAGGCGGCGGACTACGAACCCGGCGACGCCGTCGTTCGTCGCTGAGCCTCGGAGCGGGCAATCCGCGCCCCCGGCCCGCCGGGTGGGGGGCGCTGGTCGCTCCCCGGTGCGCCGTCATCGTTATTCGAGGAGAACTCCATGCCCAAGGGCCAGCAACGCAGCAACAAGGAAATGAAGAAGCCCCGGAAGGATACGTCGCCGCCCAAGCCGGTATCGGCCGACGCGGTCCGTCCGACCATCACGACCGTGGTCCCGGTCCGCGGCAAGGTCAAGAAATAGGACCCGGCGTGGTCCTTCCTGCCTCTTGCACCGCCGACAGGCGGACTCCAGGCCGCAACGGCAGCCTGCGCATGTCGACACCATGAACCTGGCGCGCCGCCCCGCCCATCCGATGGCCGACGAACCGATGCACGACACCCATCCGGATCCGGCCCGCGATCCGGACAACCAGCCCGCCGGGCGGCAGTTCCAGGACGCACCGCCCTTGCATGGCACCGAACCGGCGCAGATGCTGCGCGACATCTCGGCCATGGTGCAACAGCACGACGACGCGCTGGACCCGGCGCCGGCCCGCGGCGACAGCTCCTACGAGCTGCCGCACATGATCGAGGACCTGCGCAAGTACCAGGCCGAGCTCGAGATCCAGAACAAGGCACTGCGTTTCAGCCAGCGTGCGGCCGAAGGCGCTTCCGAGCGATTCCTGACGCTGTTCTCCAGCGTGCCGCTGGCGCTGATGGTGGTGGACGAGAACGGCCTCGTGCTCGAGAGCAATGCCATGGCATTGAAGCTGTTCCGTCCGCAGGAACACGACCCGCCACTGACCTTCCTGCTGCCGCTGGTCAGCCAGGCGCATGTGCACAAGATCGTCGACTCCTTCGCCACCGCCAAGTCGGCCGGAACGGCGGAGACCAGCGAGGTGATGTTCCAGGCGGGCTCGAGCGGCAGCTTCGCCGGCGACCTGCATGTCGCACGCATCGACAACACGCCCGACGAGCTCGCCCACTTCATCTGCGCCATCATCGACCAGGGACCGCTGCTGGCCGAACGCCGCGCCCTGCAGGAGAGCGCGGCCGAGCTGCGCCGGCGCAACGAAGAGCTGCACCTGAGCGAAAACCGCCTGGCGGCCATCATCAACTCGTCGCTGGACGCGATCATCTGCGTGGACGCCAACCGCAGCATCACGATCTTCAATCCCGCCGCCGCCGCGCTGTTCCAGTGCCCGTCCGACCAGGCGCTAGGCAGTCCGCTCGAACGTTTCCTGCCCGATGCCGTCGAGACCCTGGCCTACAACCAGCTGTCGTCGCATGCCCAGCTCGGCGAGATGGAAGGCCGCACCAGCGGCGGCAAGGCGCTGGCGGTCGAGGTCAGCGTGTCCTTCGAGCGCAGGCTCGACGGCGACATCATCACCGTGTTCGCGCGCGACCTGACGGCGCGCAAGAAGATCGAAACCCAGCGCAACGTGCTGGAAACGCAATTGCGCGAGTCGCAGAAGATGCAGGCCGTGGGCACCATGGCCGGCGGCATCGCGCACGATTTCAACAACATCCTCAGCGCCATCCTGGGCAACGTCGAACTGGCCAAGCAGGACGCCGGCGACGACTCGCCGGCGCTGACCAGCCTGCTCGAGATCGAGAAGGCCGGGCGCCGCGCGCGCGACCTGGTGCGGCAGATCCTGACCTTCAGCCGCAACGAGACGACCCTGCGCAGCACCATCCACCTCAACGAGGTCGTGCACGAGACGGCCCGGCTGCTCAAGGTCACGCTGCCGCCCTCGATCGACCTGGTGGTGCGCATCGACCAGAACGTGCCACCGGTCATGGCCGATGCCACGCAGGTCGAGCAGGCCTTGCTGAACCTGTGCACGAACGCGATGCACGCCATCGGCAACCACAAGGGCACGATCAGCGTCAAGCTGGGCAGCACCTACTCGATGCCGCTCAAGAAGGAGCGTCGCGGCACATCGCGCGGCCACCACGTGACACTGGCCGTGCGCGACACCGGCACCGGCATCGATCCGGAAACGATGGAGCGCATATTCGAGCCCTTCTTCACGACCAAGCCGGTCGGCCAGGGCACCGGCCTGGGACTGGCGGTCGTGCACGGCATCATGCGCACCCACCAGGGGTCGGTCGGCGTGCAGAGCACGCCCGGCAAGGGCAGCGTGTTCACGCTGTATTTCCCGCCGGCCAAGTCACCGGCAGCGGCGGCCCCGTCCGCGCCGCCACTGCCGAGCACCGTGCAAGGCAATGGCAAGCACGTGATGTATGTCGACGACGACGAGGCCCTGGTGTTCCTGGTCGAACGGGTGCTGACCCGCAAGGGCTTCCGTGTCAGCTCGTTCTCCGACCCGCGCCTGGCGTCGGTCGCGCTGCGCGAACGGGCCCAGGAATTCGACCTGCTGGTGACCGACTACAACATGCCGGGTTTCTGCGGCGTGGACCTGCTGCGCGAAGCGCGCGAGGTGCGGCCCGAGTTGCCGGTGGCACTGGCATCGGGTTATGTCACAGCCGAGATCGAACAGCAGGCCTTTGCCGAGGGCGCGGGCGCGCTGATCCACAAGCCCAACGATGTCGAGGAGCTGTGCGACATCGTGCAGAAGCTGGTGCACGGCAACAAGCCGGACTGACGCCGTCGTGCAGGTGGCCGTGCTCCACGCCGACGCCGACCTGCTGGTGCTGGACAAACCCGCCGGCCTGCTCAGCGTGCCCGGCCGGGGCGAAGACAAGCACGATTGCCTGAGCACGCGCGTGCAACAACAGTTCCCGGACGCACGCATCGTGCACCGGCTCGACATGGCCACGTCCGGCCTGATGCTGATGGCCCGCGGCGCGCAGGCGCAGAGTGTGCTGGGCCGGGCGTTCGCCGACCGCCAGGTGCACAAGCGTTACCAGGCCGTGGTGCACGGGGTGCCGCAAGCGGCGCCCGGCGTGTGGAACACGATCGACCTGCCGATCGTGGTCGACTGGCCGAACCGGCCGCGCCGCATCATCGACCACCAGACCGGCAAGCCCAGCCTGACACGCTGGCAGGTGCTCGGTCCGGCCGGCGGCGGGCGGACGCGACTCGCGCTCGAACCCGTCACCGGACGCTCGCACCAGCTGCGAGTCCATCTGCGCGCCATCGGCCATCCCATCGTCGGCGACGCGCTGTACGGCGATGCGTCGGCACCGGCCGATGCCGACCGCCTGATGCTGCACGCGACGCAGATCGGCTTCCCGCATCCGGGCAGCGGCCAGGCCCTGCAATTCGCAAGCCCGGCGCCGTTCTGAGCGGCCGCGCGCCACCCGCTCGTGCCGGGCATCCACGGGTGCCACCGGCAGGTCAACCGGGCCGCAACGGCAACTCGAAACAGGCCTCCAGCCCGGGTTCGGCATTGCGGAACCGCAACGGGGAGCCATGGGCCTGGACCACCAGCCGCGCCAGGTGCAGGCCCAGGCCGACGCCGCCGGTCTCGCGCTGGCGTGCCTCGTCGGTGCGGTAGAACGCCTCGCCGAGATGCGCGAGCTGCGATGGCGCGACACCCGGCCCGCGGTCCCGCACCCGCACCTGCACGCCGGAGCCTTGGCGCCGGATCGACAGCACCGGCGGCTGCGCCTGCCCGCCATGGCGCAAGGCGTTGTCCATCAGGTTGCGCAAGGCCAGGCGCAGCCGGGACGGGTCGGCATCGACCGGCGGCAATCCGGCCGGGATGTCCTGTTGCACGCCCGCCAGCTCCGGATGCCGTTGCGTCAGCGCGTCGACCAGTGCCTGCAGGTCCACCGCCTCGCGGTGCAGGGCTGCATGCGATCCGGACAGGCGTTCACTCTCGAGCAGGTCGCCGATCAGGTCGCGCATCAGCGCCAGGTCGCGCAGCAACGCGTCGCGGCTGCTGCGGGTCTCGTCCGATTCGGGCAGCAGCTCGGTGTTCAACCGGGCGCGCGTCAGCGGCGAGCGCAGTTCATGGCTCATCGCCAGCAGCAAGGCGCGCTTGCCGTCCAGCATGTGCCGCAGCGCGGCCGCCATGGTGTTGATCTGCTCGGCCAGCTCGCCCAGCTCGTCGCGCCGGCGCACATGGATCGGCGCGTCGAATTCGCCATGGCCGAATCGCTGCACGCCGACCCGGATGTCGTCGATCGGGCGCAGCAGCCGGCGCACGTACAGGTAGGCCAGGCCGATCACCAGCAACACCGCCAGCAGCGAGCTCATGCCGAACACCCGCGGCTGGCTGCGCCACGACAGGTCGCCCAGGCCCAGCACGATGCGATGCCCGTCGCGGGTCTGGCGTTCGAGCAGGCGCGGCGACTCGTCGTGCCAGCGGCCGTCGCCATGGCCCCAGGAGCGATCGTCCTGGTCGGGGTGGGATCGCCACTGCACCAGAGGGCCGTCGATCCGCACCGACACCGGCAGGCGCTGCGTCAATGCCGCCGCCCGCTCGATGCTCGGCGGCGTGCCGATGTCGGCCACCAGGCGGTCGATGTAGTCGGCCACCAGCGGCGCCACCGCAAGCCGCCAGCCCGCGTCGAGCGCGCGTTGCGTCGCGGCCAGGAAAATCAGCGACAAGCCCAGCGCCAGCAGCAGGAACACGACCACCAGGCGCACGCGCAGCGAATGGCGCAGCGCCGTGCGGGCACGCCGATGCCAGGGGCGCCGGTGCGACTCAGGCACGGCCCAGGGCCAGCGCATAACCGGCGTTGCGCACCGTGCGGATGCAGTCGAGCGGGTCGAGTTTCTTGCGCAAGCGGCTCACCAGGATGTCCACGGCCCGGGTGTAGATGTCCGCATCGTGGCCGCGCAGATGGTTCAGGATGTCGTCGCGCGACACCACCTTGCCGCTGTCGCGCGCCAGCAGGGCCAGCAGCGCGAACTCGGTGCTGGTCAGCACCACCGGCTCGCCCTGGCGCAACACGCCGTGCGTGTCCAGGTCCAGTTCCAGCCCGTCGAACTGCAGGCGCCGGGCGCCAGCGCCCGTGCCGCGCTGGCGCCGCAGGATGGTCTGGATGCGCGCCACCAGTTCGCGCGGCTCGAAGGGCTTGGGCAGGTAGTCGTCGGCGCCCAGTTCGAGTCCGACGACCCGGTCGGTCAATTCACCGCGGGCGGTCAGCATGATGATCGGGATGTCGCTCTCGGCGCGGATCGTGCGGCACAGCGCGAAGCCATCCATCTCGGGCAGCATCACATCGAGGATGGCCGCGTCGAACCGGCCCGACCGCAGCAGCGCCAGGCCTTCGCTGGGACGGCCCGCCGTGGCCAGTTCCAGCTCGAAACGCCGGAAATACTGGGTCAGCGGCGGACCCAGCTCGGCATCGTCGTCGATCAGCAGGATCCTGGACATGCGGCATTGTCACACCGGTGGCGGCCTGTGCCGCACTCAGCCGTGGCCGAACCAGCGGTGGCGCTTCTGCAGATGGTCGCGCAGCTTCTGTTGTTGCTCCGGACGCAACGTGTCGAATTAGGCGGCCGTGGCGTCCAGCACGGCCGGAGCCTTGGCCTGGATGGCGCCGGTCTTCTCGTCGAGGATCGCCTGCGCACGGCTGCGATCGAAGGTCGGGCCGCTGACCAGCGCCTGCAACTCGGCGCGCGGCTCGGTCGTCGTGCCCACCAGGGCCCGTCGCTGCTCGCGCAGCCGCTCGCCCAGCTGCACCAGCCGCTCGCGCTGGGCCGCATCGAGTTCCAGTTCGCTGCTGACCCGCTCGATCATCTTCTGTGTGTATTTGCTCTCGTATTCGCCGCCCGCGGGATGGTGGCCATAGCGGTGGCTGCAGGCTCCGATGCCGCCGAGCACGATGCCGGCGCCGAACAGTCCGATCAGGCTGCGTTTGATCCATGGTTTCATGATGGTTTCCTTGTGGGGGGGTTGAACATGGGCTTATCGTGCCGGGGGCGCCCGCCGGAGTCCTTTCAGCGCGGTTTCCCTGTGTTTCGTTTTGTTTCTCCCGACCGGCCGACGACATGCCGGCCCCGCGCGGGGAACTCCCGCGGGGTATCGGGCGTCGTACCGACATCACTGCGAAAGCCCGTCATGCCCGTCTGCCTTCCCCCCTCCCGCCTGACCCGGCGGGCCGTCACCGCCGCCTGCATCGCACTGCCCGCCATCTGGATCGGCGCACGCGCGCAAAATCCTGCGCGGCGGATCACACCGCGCCAGACCGAAGGCCCGTTTTATCCGCTGCAGATGCCCCGCGACCAGGACTTCAACCTGCTCGAGAACGGTGCGCTGCGGTATGCCCAAGGACAACCGACCTGGCTCGAGGGCAGCGTCAGCGATCCCGCCGGAGCACCGGTCGCCGGGGCTCGGGTGGAGATCTGGCAATGCGACGCCGACGGACACTATGACCACCCCGGCGACGGCGCGCGCTCCGACCGGTCGTTCCAGGGCTTTGGCGCCGTGATGGCCGACGCCGAGGGGCGTTACCGGTTCCGCACCATCCGGCCGGTCGCCTACAGCGGCCGCACCCCGCACATCCACGTCAAGGTCCGGCTCGGCGCGCGCGAGTTGCTGACCACGCAGCTGTATGTCCAGGGCGACCCCGGCAATGCCCGGGACTTCCTGTGGCGCAGCCTGCAGGAGGCCGACCGCCAGGCCCTGACGGTGGCGTTCGAACCGGTGTCGGACGGCTTGCGGGCCCGGTTTCCCATCGTCGTGGCAGCCTGAACCGGCGCGCAGACCGCGCCGCCCGCCTGCGCGATCGGCCGGGCGGGCAATGCGGCTCTTGTTGACGCATGTCAATTCGGCGACGCCACGCAGGCCTTGCAATGGGGCACACTCGACGGTCTGGACCATTCATTGCAGGAGAAGTACCCATGAGCCGAGAAGTCGTCGTCGTCAGTGCCGTGCGCACCGCCATCGGAACCTTCGGAGGCGGCCTGAAGGACGTGCCGCCATGCACGCTGGCCGCCAGCGTGGTGCGCGAATCCCTGGCGCGGGCCCAGGTCGAAGGCGACCAGGTCGGCCATGTGGTGTTCGGCCACGTCGTCAACACCGAGCCGCGCGACATGTACCTGTCGCGGGTGGCCGCGCTGGACGGCGGTTGCGGCCAGGGCACGCCGGCCTTCAACGTCAACCGCCTGTGCGGCTCGGGCCTGCAGGCCATCGTGTCGGCGGCGCAGGCCATCGCGCTGGGCGACACCGACATCGCCATCGGCGGCGGCGCCGAGAACATGAGCCGCGCGCCCTATGCCAGCCTGGCCAGCCGCTGGGGCATCCGCATGGGTGACGCCAAGATGGTCGACATGATGGTCGGCGCCTTGCACGACCCGTTCCACAACATCCACATGGGCGTGACCGCCGAGAACGTCGCCGCCAAGATGGGCATCAGCCGCGAGGACCAGGATGCGCTGGCCGTGGAAAGCCACAACCGCGCCGAACGCGCGACCCAGGCCGGCTACTTCAAGGAGCAGATCCTGCCCATCGTGCAGAAGACACGCAAGGGCGACGTCAGCTTCGATGCCGACGAACACTTCCGCGCCGGCTGCACGATGGCCGACCTGGCCAAGCTCAAGCCGGTGTTCCTCAAGGAAAACGGCACCGTCACGGCCGGCAATGCGTCGGGCATCAACGACGCCGCGGCCGCCGTGGTGCTGATGGAGCGCGCCGTGGCCGACAAACGCGGGCTCAAACCCATGGCCCGCCTGGTGGCGTATGCCCATGCCGGCGTCGACCCCAAATACATGGGCATCGGTCCGGTGCCGGCGACCCAGAAGGTGCTCGAGAAGGCCGGGCTGACCGTCAAGGACCTGGACGTGATCGAGGCCAACGAAGCCTTCGCCGCCCAGGCCTGCGCCGTGATCCGCGACCTGGGCCTGGATCCGGCCAAGGTCAACCCGAACGGCTCCGGCATCTCGCTCGGACACCCGATCGGCGCCACCGGTGCGCTGATCACCGTCAAGGCCTTGTACGAACTGCAGCGCATCGGGGGCCGATATGCCCTGGTGACGATGTGCATCGGCGGTGGCCAGGGTATCGCCGCGGTGTTCGAACGGGTGGCCTGAGGCACGGGCGGGCGAGGCAGACGCCACGCGGCTCCGTCATGGCATCGCAACGGCACTGGAACCTCGGCGCCAAGCTGGCGCTGGTGGCCGTGCCGTTCATGCTGCTGGCCGTGATGACCATCGGCGTGACCCTGTGGGTATCGTGGCAGCTCGAAGGCGGAGCCGCCGCCGTCAACGAGGCCGGGCGCATGCGCATGCAGGCCTACCGCATGTCCTTGTCGATCAGCACCGGCCAGCCGCAACGCCTGCGGTTGCAGGAGGCGGATTTCGCTCGCAACCTGGAAACGCTGCGTGTCGGGGATCCGGAGCGCCCCCTGTTCGTCCCGTGGGACGACACGGTGCGCGCGCGTTATGCCACGGTGCAACGGGAATGGGCCGGGTACCGCGAGCGCTGGATCGCCGGCGGGGCCGGCGACATGCAGGCCTTGCAGGACGACACCGGCCGTTTCGTGGCGGCCATCGACACCTGGGTGCAGAGCATCGAGGCCCACATGTCGCGCTGGACGGCGCTGTTGCACCTGGCCCAGCTGTTCACGATGGCGCTGGCCGTGGTCGGAACCATGGTGCTGGTCTATGTCGGCTACCTGTTCGTGCTCGAACCGGTGGGCCTGCTCAAGCAGGCGATCGGCCGCATCCAGGACGGCGACTTTTCCGCGCGGGTCAACCGCGTCAGCAGCGATGAGTTCGGCACGCTGGCGGACGGTTTCAACGGCATGGCGGCGCACGTGCAGTCCATGTACCTGACGCTGGAGGCGCGGGTCGCGGAGAAGACGGCCGAGCTGCAGGAAAAACGCGAGCGACTCGAGGCGCTGTACAGCGTCACCAGCCTCGTGGCCAAGTCCACCCAGCTGCAGGAGCTGACGAACGGATTCGTGCAGCGCCTGCGAAACATTGCCCATGCCGACGCGGTCGCGCTGCGCTGGTCCGACGAAACCAATACCCGCTACCTGATGCTGGCCTCGGAGGGCCTGCCGGCCAGCATGATCGAGGCCGAACACTGCGTCCATGCGGGCGAATGCCACTGCGGTGCGGTAGACGCCCCGCCGGGCCTGCGCGTGATTCCGATCCGCACCATGGCTGCCGGGCGCATGCAGCATTGCCACGCCGCCGGCTTCGAGACCATCGTGTCGATCCCGATCCGGCTGCACGACCGGCTGATGGGCGAGGTCGACCTGTTCTTCCATGCGCTGCATGGCGTCTCGCCATCCGACCGCTCGCTGCTCGAGGCCCTGACCGCCCACCTGGCCGCGGCCATGGAGAACATCCGGCTGCATGCGCTCGAGCGCGAATCGGCCGTGGCGCAGGAACGCGGCTTCATCGCGCGCGAACTGCACGACTCGATCGCGCAGTCGCTGGCCTTCCTCAAGATCCAGGTGCAGTTGATGAAGGACGCGCTGGCCCGCCAGGATCCAGCGCAGGCACGGGCCGTGCTGCAGGAGATCGACACCGGCGTGCGCGAGAGTTACGCCGACGTGCGCGAGCTGCTGGTGCATTTCCGCACCCGGACCAACGCCGAGGACATCGAACCGGCGCTCAAGACCACGCTGCGCAAGTTCGAGCTGCAAAGCCACGTGGCCACGAACCTGCACATCGAAGGTGACGGCATGCCGCTGGCGCCGGACCAGCAGGTGCAGGTCCTGCATATCGTGCAGGAGGCCTTGTCCAATGTGCGCAAGCATGCGCAGGCGCGCCAGGTCTGGCTCGACGTGTGCCAGCGTCCAGGCTGGCGCTTCGAGATCCGCGACGACGGCCAGGGTTTCGACAGCACAAACGGCGGCCATGACGAAACCCATGTCGGCATGCGCATCATGCGCGAGCGCGCCGAACGCATCGGCGGCGAACTCGAGGTGCACAGCAGCCCCGGCCGCGGCACCTCGGTGATCCTGAGCCTGCCCGCGGCCCCGGTGTCGCCGCCGCGCTCCGGCACCGACGCGACCGCCGCGAACCGAGCCGCCGTGCCGGCCTGACCCGCCCGCCCCTCCCGTAGGCATGCACATGTCCGAACAGGCTCCCCGCACCATCCGCATCCTGGTCGTCGACGACCACACCTTGTTCCGGCGCGGCCTGACCGCGCTGCTGTCGCGCACGCCGCACCACCAGGTCGTGGGCGACGCGGCCGACGCCGGACAGGCGCAGCGTCGCGCCGGCGAACTGCGGCCCGACCTGATCCTGCTGGACAACCACCTGGGCGGGGTCGACGGCGTCGACGCGATCCCGGCCTTGAAGGAGGCCGCGCCCGGAGCACGCATCCTGATGCTCACCGTCAGCGAGGACAGCGACGACCTGGCCACGGCATTGCGCCATGGCGCCGACGGCTACCTGCTCAAGACCATGGAGGGTGATGCACTGAGCAATGCCATCGACCGCGCCATGGGCGGTGAGCACGTGATCGCACCCGAGATGACCGGCAAGCTGGTGTCCGCCTATCGCAGTGCCAGCAGCGGCCAGCCGGCCGCGGCCGCCGCCGCGGGGCCGGCCTCGCCCCTGGAGTCGCTGACGCCGCGCGAGATGGACATCCTGCGCGCGATCACGGCCGGCGCCAGCAACAAGGAGATCGCACGCCAGCTGTCGATCGCCGAGACCACGGTGAAGATCCACGTCCAGCACATCCTGCGCAAGCTCGATGTCAGTACGCGCGTGCACGCCGCCGTGATGGCCTCCGAGAGCGGCCTGCTTTGATCCAGGTCAAACGCGGGCCGATCAGGCCCCGCAGTAGTTCGTCAGAACGAGGGCGCAGGCCCGGCGCATAGTTCGTTTCCCTTGCCCGCACACACCGTCGGAAGGATGGTCTGCGGGGCATGCCCCACCTACAGTGATGGCATGCAACAAGGAGAGACCACATGACCCGCAAAGGACAGGCCTTGTCGGTGCTGATCGTCAGCACGCTGGCCTTCACCGTCTGCTTCATGGTGTGGATGATGTTCGCCGTCATCGGCATTCCGCTGAAGAAGACGCTTGGACTCAACGCCACCGAATTCGGCCTGCTGACCGCGATGCCGGTACTCACCGGCGCCTTGTCGCGCGTGCCGCTGGGTATCTGGACCGACAAGTACGGCGGGCGCATCGTCATGGCCATCCTGATGGCCGTGACCGTGCCGGCGATCTGGCTGATGGCCTACGCCACGCAGTTCTGGCACTTCCTGGTCATCGGCCTGTTCGTCGGCCTGGCCGGCGGCTCGTTCTCGGTCGGAACGCCGTATGTCGCGCGCTGGTTCCCGAAGGCCAACCAGGGTTTCGCGATGGGCGTGTACGGCGCCGGCAACTCGGGCGCCGCCGTCAACAAGTTCGTCGCCCCCGCCATCCTGGTCGCCTTCGGCTGGACCATGGTGCCGCAGGTCTACGCCGCCATCATGCTGGGCACGCTGGTGCTGTTCTGGTTCTTCAGCTACAGCGACCCGGCGCACCGCGTGCCGTCGCACGTCACGTTCACCGACCAGCTCAAGATGCTCAAGAACCCCAAGGTGCTCAAGTACTGCCAGTACTACAGCATCGTGTTCGGCGGCTACGTGGCACTGAGCCTGTGGATGGTGCAGTACTACGTCGGCGAATACGGCATGGACATCCGCGCCGCCGCCCTGCTCGCGGCCTGCTTTGCGCTGCCCGGCGGCGTGTTGCGCGCGGTCGGCGGCTGGCTGTCGGACAAATACAGCGCCCACGCGGTCACCTGGTGGGTGATGTGGGTGAGCTGGATCTGCCTGTTCCTGCTGTCGTACCCGCAGACCGACTTCACGATCCAGACCGTCAACGGGCCGACCACCTTCCACATCGGATTGAACGTCTACGTGTTCACGCTGCTGATGTTCGTGCTGGGCATCTCCTGGGCCTTCGGCAAGGCCAGCGTGTTCAAGTACATCAGCGACGAGTTCCCCGACAACATCGGCACCGTCAGCGGCATCGTCGGTCTGGCCGGCGGCCTGGGCGGCTTCATCCTGCCCATCATGTTCGGCGCGCTGATGGATCTCACCGGCATCCGCTCGAGCGCCTTCATGCTGATGTACGGCGTGGTCTGGGTCTCGCTGATCTGGATGTACTGGACCGAGGTGCGCCGCACCGAGCTGATGGGCAAGAACGCCACCGAATTCGCCCTCAACGGCTGAACCACGAGAACCACCATGACGACTGCAAGCAACACCCGCGCGGCGGTACCCGCCGCCACCAGCGGCGCCGACATCGCCGACTGGCGTCCGGAAGACGAAACCTTCTGGGAGAGCACCGGCAAGAAGATCGCCTACCGCAACCTCTGGATCTCGATTCCCGCGCTGCTGTGCGGCTTCGCGGTCTGGGGCATGTGGGGCATCATCACGGTGCAGATGATGAACCTGGGCTTTCCGTTCAGCCAGGCCGAGTTGTTCACGCTGACCGCGATCGCCGGCATCTCGGGCGCGACGATGCGTATCCCCGCCTCGTTCCTGATCCGGCTGGCCGGCGGGCGCAACACCATCTTTCTCACCACGTCCATGCTGCTGGCGCCGGCCATCGGCACCGGCATCGTGCTGCAGCATCCGGAATGGCCATTGTGGTCGTTCCAGCTGATGGCCTTGTGGTCGGGCGTGGGCGGCGGCAACTTCGCCAGCTCGATGTCCAACATCAGCACCTTCTTTCCGAAGCGGCTGCAGGGCACGGGCCTGGGCCTGAACGCCGGCCTGGGCAACTTCGGCGTCACGACGATGCAGATCGTGATCCCGCTGGTGATGACGGTGGGCATCTTCGGCGCTTTCGGCGGCGAACCGATGGTGCTGGCCAAGGACAGCGGCTGGATCTTCGGCAAGATCCCGGCCGGCACGCAGACCTGGATCCAGAACGCCGGTCTGGCCTGGGTGTTGTCGCTGGTGCCGCTGGGCGCCTTGTGCTGGTTCGGCATGAACAACCTCAAGACGGTGTCGCCGGCCACCGGCGGGCCGCTCACGGCCTTCGCCAAGATCACCTACCTGTACACGCTGGCCTTCATCCCGACCATCGTGATGCTGTATTTCTACCTGCCGGCACCGACCGGGCTGGGTCTGCTGAGCATCTGGGTCGCGATTCCGCTGGACATCATCGCCGCGGTCACGATCATGAAGCTGGCCGCCTTCGGCGCCATGAAGGACCAGGTCAAGACCCAGTTCGCGATCTTCAGCAACAAGCACACCTGGTCCATGACCATCCTGTACATCGTGACCTTCGGCTCCTTCATCGGCTTCTCGATGGCGCTGCCGCTGTCGATGAAGGTCATCTTCGACGTCATTCACGTGCCCGACGCAAACGGAATCATGACCCACACGCAGGCGAACCCGAACGCGTTGCCGATCCTGGCCTATGCGTGGATCGGCCCCTTTGTCGGTGCGGCGACGCGCCCGCTGGGTGGCTGGATCTCGGACAAGGTCGGTGGTTCGATCGTCACGCAGTGGGTCTGCGTGGTGATGGCGGTCGCCGCCGTAGCGGTCGGCTTCGTGATGATGAAGGCGTACAACTCGGCCACGCCCGAGGAATACTTCTTCATCTTCCTCGCTCTCTTCATGCTGCTGTTTGCCGCCACCGGCGTCGGCAATGGCTCGACCTTCCGCTCCATCGGCATGATCTTCGACAACCAGCAAGCGGGCCCGGTGCTCGGCTGGACATCGGCCGTTGCAGCCTATGGCGCCTTCGCAGCGCCAATCGTGATCGGCGAGCAGATCAAGGCCGGCACGCCGCAGATGGCCATGTACGGATTCGCTGTCTTCTATGCCTTGTGCCTGATCCTGAACTGGTGGTTCTACCTGCGCAAGAATGCTTACGTGAAGAACCCGTGACACGCGCTATTCTCAAGACCACACGCCAAGCTGCCTGCCGCACCATTCAACGATTCCCAAGGAGCCCCTGATGAGCCATTTCCTCGATCGACTGACCTACTTCTCGCAACCGCGCGAGAACTTCTCCGGTGACCATGGCGTCACCACCGGCGAAGACCGCACCTGGGAAGACGCCTACCGCAACCGCTGGGCGCACGACAAGATCGTGCGCTCCACGCACGGCGTGAACTGCACGGGCTCGTGTTCGTGGAAGATCTACGTCAAGGGCGGCATCGTGACCTGGGAAACCCAGCAGACCGACTACCCGCGCACCCGCTGGGACATGCCCAACCACGAACCGCGCGGCTGCGCCCGCGGCGCCAGCTACAGCTGGTACCTGTACAGCGCCAACCGCGTCAAGTACCCGATGGTGCGCGGTCGCCTGCTCAAGGCCTGGCGCGCGGCGCGGCTGACGCTGGCGCCGGTCGAGGCCTGGGCCTCCATCGTCGAGGACGACGCCAAGCGGCGCGACTACCAGGGCGTGCGCGGACTGGGCGGCATGGTGCGCTCGCACTGGGACGAGGTCAACGAGATCATCGCCGCGGCCAACGTCTACACGATCAAGAAACACGGCCCGGACCGGGTCATCGGCTTCTCGCCGATCCCGGCGATGTCGATGGTCAGCTACGCGGCCGGCAGCCGCTACCTGAGCCTGATCGGCGGCGTCTGCATGAGCTTCTACGACTGGTATTGCGACCTGCCGCCGAGCAGCCCGCAGGTCTGGGGCGAGCAGACCGACGTGCCGGAGTCGGCCGACTGGTACAACTCGACCTACATCATCGCCTGGGGCTCCAACGTGCCGCAGACGCGCACGCCGGATGCCCACTTCTTCACCGAGGTGCGCTACAAGGGCGCCAAGACGGTGGCGGTCACGCCCGACTACTCCGAAGTCGCCAAGCTGTCCGACATCTGGATGAACCCCAAGCAAGGCACCGACGCTGCGGTCGCGATGGCGATGGGCCACGTCATCCTCAAGGAGTTCTATTTCCCCGAGAACGGCCAGCGCAGCACCTATTTCGATGACTACGTGCGCCGCTACACCGACATGCCGATGCTGGTGATGCTCAAGGAGCACAGCCTGCCCGACGGCCAGACCATCCTGGTGCCGGACCGCTACCTGCGGGCCTCGGACTTCAACGGCAAGCTCGGCCAGGCCAACAACCCGGAATGGAAGACCGTGGCCTTCG
The DNA here is from genome assembly GCA_024236015.1 of Rhodoferax sp. Taxonomy (GTDB): domain Bacteria; phylum Pseudomonadota; class Gammaproteobacteria; order Burkholderiales; family Burkholderiaceae_C; genus CAISIP01. Next base: position 4,343 of record JACKLK010000009.1, on the reverse strand, counting down.
ACGACAGCGGCAAGGTCGTGTTGCCCAATGGCGCGATCGGCTTCCGCTGGGGCCCGGACGGGCGCGCCGACGAAGGCCAATGGAACCTGGAAGCCAAGGAAGCGCGCCACGGCAACGACGTCAAGCTGCGCTTGTCGGTGATGGAGGGCGACCAGGCCGGCATGGAAACGGCCAAGGTCGGTTTCCCCTATTTCGGCGGCATCGTGACGCCGAACTTCTCGCACAACGACAGCGGCGACAGTGCCAAGGACGTGCTGGTACGCACCGTGCCGGTGCAACGCATCTCGCTGGGCAAGGAAGGCGAGCAGCGCGAGGCGCTGGTGGCCACGGTGTTCGACCTGCAGGTGGCCAACTACGGCGTCGCGCGCGGCCTTCCCGGCGAAATGGCGGCCCGGGACTTCGACGACGACACGCCGTACACACCGGCGTGGCAGGAAAAGATCACCGGCACGCCGCGCAAGCAGCTGATCACGGTGGCGCGCCAGTTCGCCGAGAACGCCGACAAGACCCATGGCAAGTCCATGGTCATCATCGGCGCGGCGATGAACCACTGGTACCACAGCGACATGAACTACCGCGGCATCATCAACATGCTGATGATGTGCGGCTGCATCGGCCAGAGCGGCGGCGGCTGGGCGCACTACGTGGGTCAGGAAAAACTGCGCCCGCAGACCGGCTGGACCGCGCTGGCCTTCGCACTCGACTGGATCCGCCCGCCGCGCCAGCAGAACTCGACCAGCTTCTTCTACGCCCACACCGACCAGTGGCGCTACGAGAAGCTGACGATGGAAGAGGTGGTCTCGCCGCTGGCCGACAAGAAGCTCTACGGCGGCAGCATGATCGACTACAACGTGCGTGCCGAACGCATGGGCTGGCTGCCGTCGGCACCGCAGCTGCAGACCAATCCGATGCAGGTGGTGCGCGACGCCGCCGCCGCCGGCATGGACGCCAAGGACTACGCGGTCAAGTCGCTCAAGGACGGCACGCTCAAGATGAGCTGCACCGACCCGGACCACCCGGACAACTGGCCGCGCAACATGTTCATCTGGCGCTCCAACCTGCTGGGCTCCAGCGGCAAGGGCCACGAATATTTCCTCAAGCACCTGCTGGGCACCAGCCACGGCGTGCAGGGCAAGGACCTCGGCCAGGATGACGCCAAGCCGACCGAAGTCGTCTGGCACGACAAGGCGCCCGAGGGCAAGCTCGACTTGCTGGTGACGCTGGACTTCCGCATGAGCACGACCTGCCTGTATTCGGACATCGTGCTGCCCACCGCGACCTGGTACGAGAAGAACGACCTCAACACCAGCGACATGCACCCCTTCATCCACCCGCTGTCGACCGCGGTCGACCCGGCCTGGCAGTCGCGCAGCGACTGGGACATCTACAAGGGCTTCGCCAAGAAGTTCAGCGAGATCTGCGTCGGCCACCTGGGCGTGGAGAAGGAACTGGTGCTGACGCCGTTGATGCACGACTCGCCGGCCGAACTGGCGCAGCCGTTCGACGTCAAGGACTGGAAGCGGGGCGAGGTCGACCTGATTCCCGGCAAGACCGGCCCGCAGATGACCGTGGTCGAACGCGACTACCCGAACGTCTACAAGCGCTTCACCGCCCTCGGCCCGCTGATGAACAAGGTTGGCAACGGCGGCAAGGGCATTGCGTGGAACACGCAGACCGAGGTCAAGCAGCTCGGCGAACTCAGCGGCCTGGTCAAGGCCGAAGGTGCGACCTGCGGCATGCCCAGGATCGAGACCGACATCGACGCGGCCGAAGTGATCCTGCAGCTGGCGCCGGAGACCAACGGCCACGTCGCCGTCAAGGCCTGGAAGGCGCTGAGCAAGCAGACCGGCCGCGACCACACCCATCTGGCGCTGCACCGCGAAGACGAGAAAATCCGCTTCCGCGACATCCAGGCCCAGCCGCGCAAGATCATCTCCAGCCCGACCTGGAGCGGCATCGAGAGCGAGACCGTGTCGTACAACGCCGGCTATACCAACGTGCACGAGCTGATCCCCTGGCGCACGCTGACCGGGCGCCAGCAGTTCTACCTCGACCACCCCTGGATGCTGGCCTTCGGCGAGGGATTCTCGAGCTACCGTCCGCCGGTGGACCTCAAGGCCACGGCGGGCATCCACAACATCAAGCCCAACGGCAACAAGGAAATCGCGCTCAACTTCATCACGCCGCACCAGAAGTGGGGCATCCACTCGACCTATACCGACAACCTGATGATGCTCACGCTCAGCCGCGGCGGACCCTGCGTCTGGATGAGCGAGGACGACGCGAAAAGCGCCGGCATCGAGGACAACGACTGGATCGAGCTGTTCAACATCAACGGCGCCATCGCGGCGCGGGCGGTTGTCAGCCAGCGTGTCAAGCCGGGCATGGTGATGATGTACCACGCGCAGGAAAAGATCGTCAACACCCCGGGCTCGGAGATCACCGGCGCACGCGGCGGCATCCACAACTCGGTGACCCGCATCGTGCTCAAGCCCACGCACATGATCGGCGGTTACGCGCAGTTCAGCTACGGCTTCAACTACTACGGAACCATCGGCACCAACCGCGACGAATTCGTCGTGGTGCGCAAGATGAAGAAGATCGACTGGCTCGATACACCGGTCGGTGAGGAACTCGTCAAGCCTACCCAGGCACAGGGAGAAAACGCATGAAGATCAGAGCCCAAATCGGCATGGTGCTGAACCTGGACAAGTGCATCGGGTGCCACACCTGTTCGGTCACCTGCAAGAACGTCTGGACCAGCCGCCCCGGCATGGAGTACGCGTGGTTCAACAACGTCGAGACCAAGCCGGGCATCGGCTACCCCAAGGAGTGGGAGAACCAGGACCACTGGAACGGCGGCTGGGTGCGCAAGTCCAATGGCAGCATCGAGTTGCGCCAGGGCGCGAAGTGGAAGCTCTTGATGCGCATTTTCGCCAACCCCAACCTGCCGCAGATCGACGACTACTACGAGCCGTTCACCTTCGACTACGCGCATCTGCAGGCAGCGCCCGAGATGAAGGCCACGCCGACGGCGCGCCCGCGCAGCCTGATCACCGGCCAGCAGATGGACAAGATCGTCTGGGGCCCGAACTGGGAGGAGATCCTGGGCGGCGAGTTCTCCAAGCGCGGCAAGGACAAGAACTTCGACGACATCCAGAAGGACATCTACGGCCAGTTCGAGAACACCTTCATGATGTACCTGCCGCGGCTGTGCGAGCACTGCCTGAACCCGGCCTGCGTCGCATCCTGCCCGTCGGGCTCGATCTACAAGCGCGAGGAAGACGGCATCGTGCTGATCGACCAGGACAAGTGCCGCGGCTGGCGCATGTGCGTGTCGGGCTGCCCGTACAAGAAGATCTACTACAACTGGAAAAGCGGCAAGGCCGAGAAATGCATCTTCTGCTACCCGCGTATCGAGGCCGGCCAGCCCACCGTGTGTTCGGAAACCTGCGTGGGTCGCATTCGTTACCTGGGCGTGCTGCTCTACGACGCGGACCGCATCCAGGAGGCGGCCAACGTCGAGCACGACCGTGACCTGTACAACGCGCAGCTCGACATCTTCCTCGACCCGTTCGACCCGAAGGTGATCGAACAGGCCCGCATCGACGGCATTCCGGACCAGTGGATGGACGCCGCGCGCAACAGCCCGGTCTACAAGATGGCCGTGCAGTGGCGTGTGGCCCTGCCGCTGCACCCGGAATACCGCACGTTGCCGATGGTGTGGTACGTGCCGCCGCTGTCACCGATCTCGGCCGCCGCCAACGCCGGCCACATCGGCGCCAACGGCCAGATCCCGGATGTCAACCAGCTGCGCATCCCGGTCAAGTACCTGGCCAACCTGCTGACCGCCGGCGACACGGTGCCGGTGGTGCGGGCGCTCGAACGCATGCTGGCGATGCGCGCGTTCCAGCGCGAGAAACATGTCGAGCAGAACATCAACACGTCGGTGCTCGAGCAGGTCGGCCTGTCCACGGCCGAGGTCGAGGAGATGTACCAGGTGATGGCGATCGCCAACTACGAGGACCGCTTCGTGATCCCGACCACGCACCGCGAATACGCCGAGAACACCTTCAACGTGCGTGGCGGCTGCGGCTTCAGCTTCGGCAACGGCTGCTCGGAGGGAACCGGCGAGGTCAGCCTCTTCGGCAGCGAGAAGAAACGCACCATCCCGATCCGGGCGGAGGTATGAACATGTTCGGTTCCCACAAACCCGTCCCGGCCGCCCGCACCCTGCGCACGCTGGCCGTGCTGCTCGGGTATCCCGATTCCGGCCTGCGCCAGGCGCTGCCGCAGATGCGCGAGGTGCTGCGTGCGGAGCAGGCCTTGTCCGCGCCACGCCT
>JACKLK010000008.1 GCA_024236015.1 Rhodoferax sp. | reverse complement strand
AGTAGGGCCAGCACAAGGTGGCTCAACTTCTCAACGCGAGATCACTCACTTTACAAAAAAATCGCCCAACCTTTCGGCTGGGCGATTCTTGGTGTAATAGCCTGACGATGACCTACTTTCACACGGGAATCCGCACTATCATCGGCGCGGAGGCGTTTCACTGTCCTGTTCGGGATGGGAAGGAGTGGGACCACCTCGCTATGGTCATCAGGCATAACTTGTTGTCATCTTGACTGGGTCAAGACAACGAATTCATAGAGTTTATCAGCTGCCGATATACATCGCGCAATATTGATTGCGTCACTTGGCATAACAACCTTGATTCGATATCAAAGTTATAGGGTCAAGCCGCACGAGCAATTAGTACAGGTTAGCTTAACGCATTACTGCGCTTCCACACCCTGCCTATCAACGTCCTGGTCTAGAACGACTCTTCAGGGGGCTCAAGGCCCCGGCAGATCTCATCTTGAAACGAGTTTCACGCTTAGATGCTTTCAGCGTTTATCTCTTCCACACTTAGCTACTCGGCAATGCCACTGGCGTGACAACCGATACACCAGAGGTGTGTCCACTCCGGTCCTCTCGTACTAGGAGCAGGCTTCCTCAAATCTGCAGCGCCCACGGAAGATAGGGACCAAACTGTCTCACGACGTTTTAAACCCAGCTCACGTACCTCTTTAAATGGCGAACAGCCATACCCTTGGGACCGGCTACAGCCCCAGGATGAGATGAGCCGACATCGAGGTGCCAAACACCGCCGTCGATATGAACTCTTGGGCGGTATCAGCCTGTTATCCCCAGAGTACCTTTTATCCGTTGAGCGATGGCCCTTCCATACAGAACCACCGGATCACTATGTCCTGCTTTCGCATCTGCTCGACTTGTCAGTCTCGCAGTTAAGCACGCTTATGCCATTGCACTATCGTCACGATGTCCGACCGTAACTAGCGTACCTTCGAACTCCTCCGTTACGCTTTGGGAGGAGACCGCCCCAGTCAAACTGCCTACCATGCACTGTCCCCGATCCAGATAATGGACCTAGGTTAGAACCTCAAACACACCAGGGTGGTATTTCAACGTTGGCTCCACGATACCTAGCGGCACCGCTTCAAAGCCTCCCACCTATCCTACACAGATCTGTTCAAAGTCCAATACAAAGCTACAGTAAAGGTTCATGGGGTCTTTCCGTCTTTCCGCGGGGAGATTGCATCATCACAAACATTTCAACTTCGCTGAGTCTCAGGAGGAGACAGTGTGGCCATCGTTACGCCATTCGTGCAGGTCGGAACTTACCCGACAAGGAATTTCGCTACCTTAGGACCGTTATAGTTACGGCCGCCGTTTACTGGGACTTCAATCAAGAGCTTGCACCCCATCATTTAATCTTCCAGCACCGGGCAGGCGTCACACCCTATACGTCCACTTTCGTGTTTGCAGAGTGCTGTGTTTTTAATAAACAGTCGCAGCCACCGATTTTTTGCAACCCATTCATGCTCCGTTGTTCACTTCACACTAATAGGGCACACCTTCTTCCGAAGTTACGGTGTCAATTTGCCGAGTTCCTTCTCCTGAGTTCTCTCAAGCGCCTTAGAATACTCATCTCGCGCACCAGTGTCGGTTTGCGGTACGGTCGTGTGCAGCTGAAGCTTAGTGGCTTTTCCTGGAACCTCGTTCAGTCACTTCACAAGCAAGCTTGCTCGATCTCTGGCCTCGGTATATGACGGGCGGATTTGCCTACCCATCGCCTACATCCAGATAAACCGGGATATCCAACACCCGGATGACCTATTAAGATCCGTCCCCACATCGCACTACACATCGGTACAGGAATATTGACCTGTTTCCCATCAGTTACGCATCTCTGCCTCACCTTAGGGGCCGACTCACTCTACGCCGATGAACGTTGCGTAGAAAACCTTGCGCTTACGGCGAGGGGGCTTTTCACCCCCTTTAACGCTACTCATGTCAGCATTCGCACTTCTGATACCTCCAGCACGCTTTACAACGCACCTTCACAGGCTTACAGAACGCTCTCCTACCACTTGCAATAAATTGCAAATCCGCAGCTTCGGTAACTGGCTTAGCCCCGTTACATCTTCCGCGCAGGACGACTCGATCAGTGAGCTATTACGCTTTCTTTAAATGATGGCTGCTTCTAAGCCAACATCCTGACTGTTTTAGCCTTCCCACTTCGTTTCCCACTTAGCCAATTTTAGGGACCTTAGCTGGCGGTCTGGGTTGTTTCCCTCTTGAGTCCGGACGTTAGCACCCGGTGCTCTGTCTCCCAAGCTGTACTCGTCGGTATTCGGAGTTTGCATTGGTTTGGTAAGTCGCCATGACCCCCTAGCCAAAACAGTGCTCTACCCCCAACGGTAATACTTGAGGCACTACCTAAATAGTTTTCGGAGAGAACCAGCTATTTCCAAGTTTGTTTAGCCTTTCACCCCTATCCACAGCTCATCCCCTGGTTTTGCAACACCAGTGGGTTCGGACCTCCAGTACCTGTTACGGCACCTTCATCCTGGCCATGGATAGATCACTTGGTTTCGGGTCTACACCCAGCGACTGAATCGCCCTGTTCGGACTCGGTTTCCCTACGCCTTCCCTATTCGGTTAAGCTTGCCACTGAATGTAAGTCGCTGACCCATTATACAAAAGGTACGCAGTCACCCTTGCGGGCTCCTACTTTTTGTAAGCATGCGGTTTCAGGATCTATTTCACTCCCCTCCCGGGGTTCTTTTCGCCTTTCCCTCACGGTACTAGTTCACTATCGGTCAATGATGAGTATTTAGCCTTGGAGGATGGTCCCCCCATATTCAGACAAGGTTTCTCGTGCCCCGCCCTACTTTTCGTTAGCTCAGTACCACACGTCTCTTTTCACGTACAGGGCTATCACCTGCTATGGCCAGCCTTTCCAGACCGTTCCGTTAAGAGTCGTGCTATCACTAACAGGCTTCTCCGATTTCGCTCGCCACTACTTTCGGAATCTCGGTTGATGTCTTTTCCTCGAGCTACTGAGATGTTTCAGTTCACCCGGTTCGCCTCGCATACCTATGAATTCAGTATGCGATACCTTTCGGTGGGTTTCCCCATTCGGAAATCTCCGGATCAAAGCTAATTTGCCAGCTCCCCGAAGCTTATCGCAGGCTATCACGTCCTTCGTCGCCTATCATTGCCAAGGCATCCACCACATGCTCTTATTCACTTGACCCTATAACTTTGATCTTTCTTTCGAAAGCAAAGAGTTTCAAGGAATGTTGTCTGGTCTTTCACCAGACGCGTTATGCCGTCTCCAAACTTGCGTTTGGAGTATTCGAATTTCAAACGTGAAGTTTGATATTCATTTTGACGCAATCAAATTTGTCATTGGCGGCACGGTATGCACTAAACCTTTACGAATGTGCACTTTCCGCCAACAACGCTGATTAAACTCTATGAATTTTTAAAGAACAGCCGATTGACCAGGATAACCTGATCAACAACAAAGAAACCTCGACGCAAAGCGCGAAGCCTCTTTGGTGTTGACAAGCAATTGCCGGAAATTGGTGGAGGTGACAGGACTCGAACCCGCTACCTACTGCTTGCAAAGCAGCCGCTCTCCCAGCTGAGCTACACCCCCAATAAACCAATGTTGCATGGACGGGATGGTGGGTCTGGTTGGTCTCGAACCAACGACCCCCGCCTTATCAAGACGGTGCTCTAACCAACTGAGCTACAGACCCAAGCCGGTCGCTACCGCCCATCTCTCGACAAGCGCGTTGGCGACAACCTTCCAACAACCGATAAGTGTGAGCGTTTGAGCTAGATTGCAGTTTCCAGAAAGGAGGTGATCCAGCCGCACCTTCCGATACGGCTACCTTGTTACGACTTCACCCCAGTCACGAACCCTGCCGTGGTAATCGCCCTCCTTGCGGTTAGGCTAACTACTTCTGGCAGAACCCGCTCCCATGGTGTGACGGGCGGTGTGTACAAGACCCGGGAACGTATTCACCGTGACATTCTGATCCACGATTACTAGCGATTCCGACTTCACGCAGTCGAGTTGCAGACTGCGATCCGGACTACGACTGGCTTTGTGGGATTAGCTCCCCCTCGCGGGTTGGCAACCCTTTGTACCAGCCATTGTATGACGTGTGTAGCCCCACCTATAAGGGCCATGAGGACTTGACGTCATCCCCACCTTCCTCCGGTTTGTCACCGGCAGTCTCATTAGAGTGCCCAACTAAATGTAGCAACTAATGACAAGGGTTGCGCTCGTTGCGGGACTTAACCCAACATCTCACGACACGAGCTGACGACAGCCATGCAGCACCTGTGTTACGGCTCTCTTTCGAGCACTCCTGCGTCTCTGCAGGATTCCGTACATGTCAAAGGTGGGTAAGGTTTTTCGCGTTGCATCGAATTAAACCACATCATCCACCGCTTGTGCGGGTCCCCGTCAATTCCTTTGAGTTTCAACCTTGCGGCCGTACTCCCCAGGCGGTCAACTTCACGCGTTAGCTTCGTTACTGAGTCAGTGAAGACCCAACAACCAGTTGACATCGTTTAGGGCGTGGACTACCAGGGTATCTAATCCTGTTTGCTCCCCACGCTTTCGTGCATGAGCGTCAGTGCAGGCCCAGGGGATTGCCTTCGCCATCGGTGTTCCTCCGCATATCTACGCATTTCACTGCTACACGCGGAATTCCATCCCCCTCTACCGTACTCTAGCTATGCAGTCACAAATGCAGGTCCCAGGTTGAGCCCGGGGATTTCACATCTGTCTTACATAACCGCCTGCGCACGCTTTACGCCCAGTAATTCCGATTAACGCTCGCACCCTACGTATTACCGCGGCTGCTGGCACGTAGTTAGCCGGTGCTTATTCTTACGGTACCGTCATTAGCTCTCTGTATTAGAAAGAACCGTTTCGTTCCGTACAAAAGCAGTTTACAACCCGAAGGCCTTCATCCTGCACGCGGCATTGCTGGATCAGGCTTGCGCCCATTGTCCAAAATTCCCCACTGCTGCCTCCCGTAGGAGTCTGGACCGTGTCTCAGTTCCAGTGTGGCTGGTCGTCCTCTCAGACCAGCTACAGATCGCAGGCTTGGTAAGCTTTTACCCCACCAACTACCTAATCTGATATCGGCCGCTCCAATCGCGCGAGGTCTTGCGATCCCCCGCTTTCATCCATAGATCGTATGCGGTATTAGCGTAGCTTTCGCTACGTTATCCCCCACGACTGGGCACGTTCCGATATATTACTCACCCGTTCGCCACTCGCCACCAGGATTGCTCCCGTGCTGCCGTTCGACTTGCATGTGTAAGGCATGCCGCCAGCGTTCAATCTGAGCCAGGATCAAACTCTATAGTTCGATCTTGAATTTTTCGCTCGATCTCTCGAGCAACTCATAAAAACGGAATTGAAGTGAACTTCACTTCTATTCTCATGAGCGTTTGCGAGTCAATTAAGACCCGGTTCCGAAGAACTTGGCAATCGCCTTCAAACGCCCACGCTTATCGGCTGTAAATTCTTAAAGATCCGCAAGCCCGCTATCCGCTTACTTGCTAACTTCGCCGCGATCAGCGAAGCCTTGAATTATGACACAGTTTTTTCCACTTCGTCAACCTTCTGAAAAAATTTCTGAAGACTGACAGCTTCCACCGCATCACCACTCGCCGTTTCCAGCGAAGCCTCAGATTCTATACCGAATTCCAAGGCTCCCATTGCCAAAGCAAGAATTTTTCTTGCTCAAACGCCGATCATAGGCAGCAAACTGCTGGAAGATCAGCCGGGGCAAGAACTATACAACAATTCCCGTGAGGGAACGGAAACCTTGTCGCCATTTTTCTTCGATTCGAGGCGTTCCCGTTGGCTATACGTCGCACAGCGCAGCAGACCGACTGCCACGACTGCATGGCAAGGGGTTCCGTGTACGGATCTTGTCAGACGGAGCCATCCGATCATCCCCCGGGTCACCCACCCGATGATGATGGTTGGACTCTGGACGCGCTGACGACGGCGAAGTCGCGGCCGACGACAAAGCGCCTGGGCCCCAATGAAACGATAGGCCATGTATGCCAGGCCGGTACGCCCTCCATACGCATTTGGCGATGTCCCGATCCTCCCATGACCCGGATGCAGGCCCAACGGAGGCGGGCATGTAGTTCGGGCTCAGCGATGCGCCATTTTCGGCACCCGACCGCCTGAGATCCGATTGGCGTCGTCCACGCCGTCAGGCTGTGTGGTGGGCTCGACTCCGATCCTCGGACAAACGCGTTGCCGTTCGCGGTCGACATCGGCCGCCTCACGCTCACTCGACACATCGGGCTCAGGCGATGCCCAACCAGTCAGACAAAAGACCTCGTCCATGGCCATGCAGAAGGTCCGGCCCGACAGACCTGTCGAACCCCTATAGATTGGCACCCGGATAATCGTCTCCGTATGGCTTTGATCACCCTCACCGACGCGCAACTGGCTTTTGGCCATGTGGCATTGCTTGACCACGCTAGCTTTTCGCTGGAAACCAAGGAGCGGGTTGGCCTGATAGGTCGCAACGGGACGGGAAAGTCCTCTCTGTTGCGAATCCTGGCTGGCATGGAGACCCCCGACGATGGGGTACTCCAGACGCAGCAAGGGCTTCGCCTGGCTCATGTGGCGCAGGAACCCGCGCTATCAGGGCATGAAACCGTATTCGAAGCTACCTGCATCGGGCTCGCACCGGTCAAGGCGCTGGTGGATGCCTACACCGCGGGTGTCGGCGACCTCAACACCTTGCAGGACGCCATTGAGCAGCAGGATGGCTGGAACTGGGAGCAAAGGGTCACCGAGACACTGCAACGACTGCACCTAGACCCGAGCGCCCGCGTGGATGTGCTGTCCGGCGGGACGCGCAAACGTGTCGCCTTGGCGCAAGCCCTGGTAACGCAACCCTCCGTATTGCTGCTCGACGAACCCACCAACCACCTCGACCTCGACGCGATCGAGTGGCTGGAGGACCTGCTACTCGGCTTCAATGGCAGCATCGTCACCATCACCCACGACCGCAGCTTCCTGGATCGCGTGGCCACGCGCATCGTCGAACTCGACCGCGGCACGTTGCTGTCCTACCCAGGCAATTTCGCCGCGTATCTGGCGCAGAAGCAGGAGCAACTCGCGCAGGAAACCACACTCAACGCCAAGGCCGACAAATTGCTGGCGCAGGAAGAGGTCTGGATTCGCAAGGGCGTCGAGGCTCGCCGCACCCGCAGCCAGAGCCGCATCAATCGCCTGGAGCAGTTGCGCTCCCGGCGGGCAGCCCGACGCGAAGCGGTCGGTAGCGTCAAGATGGATGTCGCCGCCGGGGCCATGGGCGGGAAAATCGTCGCGGAACTCGCGAACGTGTCACTGAGCTTTGGCGACAAGGCGATCGTCAAGGATTTCAGCGCGACCATCCTGCGTGGGGACAAGGTCGGACTGATCGGCCCCAACGGCGCCGGCAAGACCAGCCTTCTCAAGCTGATCCTGGGTGAACTGCAACCATCGGGTGGAACCGTGCGGCAAGGGAGCAACCTGCAGGTCGCGTATTTCGACCAGATGCGCAACGCGCTGGACCTCGACGCCACACTGGAGGACTTCATCAGTCCGGGCAGCGAATGGGTCGAGATCGGCAATCAACGCAAACATGTCAAGAGCTACCTCTCCGATTTCCTGTTCTCACCGGCCCGATCGCATTCGCCTGTGCGATCGTTGTCCGGCGGCGAGCGCAATCGACTGTTGCTGGCCCGGCTGTTTGCACGACCGGCCAACGTCCTGGTCCTGGACGAGCCGACCAACGACCTGGACATCGACACACTCGAATTGCTCGAAGACCTGCTCGGCAACTACGACGGAACGGTCTTTCTGGTGAGCCATGACCGCAGCTTTCTCGACAACGTCGTCACCAGCACGATCGCATTCGAGGGCGACGGTCATTGGCGCGAGTACGAAGGCGGCGTGCAGGACTGGTTGTTGCAATCCAAGCGCTCGCGGGCAATCCGCCAGCCAGTCGAAGCACCGGTTCCCAGGGAGCGCGGACCACGCGACGACACGTCAGCCTCGCATTCGCCCTCGACGCGGACACCCGGCAAGCCCGAGCGACCGAACGCCCCGAAGCTGAGCTTCAAGGAGCAACGGGAACTCGACGGGATACCGGAAGCCATCGACGGCCTCGAGCACGAACAACAGCAACTGCGAGCCGAACTGGAAGACGGTTCGTTGTACCAGCGCGATGCCACCCGCGCCGTTGCCTTGCACACGCGCGATGCGCAAATCGAAGAGGCCCTGATGCAACTCCTGCAACGCTGGGACGAACTCTCGGCGCGCCAGGCCAAATCCGGCTAGATCAGGCCACCGATGGAGACGGGCGGGCATTACCCAGTGGAATCGCCATCGTCACACAGGCGCCCTGCCCGGCCACCGACGCGATGACCACGTCTCCGCCCAAGGCAACGATTTGGCGCCGCACCGCATCCATGCCGACACCGCGGCCGGAAACTTCGCTGACGCCGGAGGCCGTCGTCAGGCCGGGCGCAAATACCAGCGGCCACACCTTGTCGTCTTCCCAATCGGCTGACACCGGAACACCCCGCTGGCGAGCGGCCTGCATCACCTGTTCGCGCGACAGCCCTTGCCCGTCGTCGCGCACCGCGATCCGCAGCCAGCCGTCCTCGATCCAGGCCGAAATGGCGATCCGCCCCTGCGCCGGCTTGCCCAGCGCCAGCCGTTGATCGGAACGCTCGATGCCATGGTCGCACGCATTGCGCACCAGATGCATCAGCGGATCGGACAGGCGCTGCACCACGAGCCGATCGATACGGACTTCCTCGCCCTGCACGTCCAGCGTGAACGGCTTGCCCAGCCGCTCCGACAAACGCCGGATCTGGGCCGAAACATGCTCGAACACCATCGACATCGGCGCACTGGCCAGGCTCTCCAGGCCTTGGTGCAGGTGACCGGCGGCGCTGCGCCAATGTCCGACACCCGCCTTGCCGTTATCGCCAGCGCCTGATCCGTCGCGGCCGCGAGCGCCCTCTGCGTGGCCGCCGATGTCCTGAGCGAGTTCCCGGGCCAACTGCACGAGGCGACGCAATTCACCCGCATCCACCCGCACGGATTCCCGCATGGTGGCCGGCATGTTCCGAGATTCGGCGGCCGGGGAGGCCATGGCTGCCGGTGCCCCCGCACGCGATCCGGTCACCCCGGTCGCCCCGGTCGCCCCGCCAATCGTCACACAGCGCAGGTCCATGTGCATGGCCAGCAGATCCCGCAGTTCGCCATCGCCAGCCGCAGTTCGCACCGTGAAGACCTGCTCGTCACCGTCGACGTTCTCGACCGACAGCAGTTCCCCCAGGCCGGCGATATCGGCAAACAGCCCGGTCACCGCCGCCGAGACCACGTCGGTCTCGGGCGAACGGACCACGATCCGCCGCACACGCCCCGCGCCAAAAGCTCCTGCATCATCCTCGTGTCGGCGCAGTCGCTGCATCAGCGCCTGCATTTGAGGCACCTGCGACGGTGAGCCCCCCGCCAGCAACTCACGTGCCGCGCCCACGGCCTCACGCAGCAGATGCGCGGTGGCGCGGTCCGGCGCGACACCGGACTTGCGGATGCCATCGAGCACCGACTCCACCTGGTGCATCAACTCGGCCACGGCTTCCAGTCCGAACGCGGCGGCCCCGCCTTTGACGGAATGGGCCCGGCGGAACACCGCGTTGACCGCATCGGGATCGACGTCGAATCGCCCGACGTCCCGATCCATCGCATCCAGGCTGGCGAAGGCTTCGTCGAGGAACAGGCTGTCGGGCTGCATCACGGGCACGCCGCGGCGCACGCGGAGACAGGATGACCGAGGGGCGCCACGGCCCCTGCAATGCCAACAATCACACGATAGGTGCAAGATCGTGCCCCAGCCGCGCAACAAGGTGTTGCACGGCGCACCACACCGGACCTTGGCACTAGAATTTGCACATAACAAGGTTATCAGGAATCCGCCGCCAGGTGGTTGCTCTGATGCGACCCAGGGATTGCCGATCTGCCGGTCCTCAGTGCTGACCATTTCAGCGCCGCGCCTTGCGAACAGGACCCACGCGCCCGCATGTACGACGAGACTCCCAACAGCGCCATCCGGATCTTGCATCTGGAAGATTCGGCCGTCGACCACGCCCTGGTGCAACGCGCATTGGGGCGATCCGGCCTGGACTTCACCATCGACCATGTGGAGACGCTCGCCGACTTCCAGCGCGCGACCAGCACCACCAGCTACGACGCGATCGTGGCCGACTATCGGCTCCGGGGTTTCACCGCCATCGACGCATGGGAAAGCCTGAAGTCCCATGCCAGCGCACCGCCGTTCATCCTGCTGTCCGGCGCCATCGGCGAGTCTGCCGCGGTGGCGGCCATCAAGCTCGGCATGAGCGACTACCTGCAGAAGGACGACCTGGGCAAGCTCACCCCCGTCGTGCTGCGGGCGATCGAACTGCAGCAGACGCGCCTGGCCAAGGATCGCGCCGATGCCGAACTGGCCATCTCGGAACGCCGGCTGGCCGAATTTGCCGAACACCTGCAGGCCACGATCGAACAGGAGCGTGCATCGATCGCCCGCGAAATCCATGACGACATCGGCGGCTCGCTGGCTGCGGCCAAGCTCGACCTGGCCTGGATCGGGCGTCACCTGTCCGACCCGGTCACACTGGGACACGTGACAGCCGCCACCGAAATGCTGCAGCATGCCTTGGGCGCCAGCCAGCGCATCATGATGAATCTGCGCCCGGCCATCCTGGACCAGGGCCTGACGGCGGCCGTGGATTGGCTGGCAAACGGCTTCGAACGCCGCACCGGCATCCGGACCGTCCTGCGCGCCGGCCCACCGCGCCACGAGTTGCCCAAGTCCGTGCAGTTGACCGCCTACCGCACGGCCCAGGAGGCATTGACCAACATCGCCAAACACGCACGCTGCGATCTGGTCACAATCGACCTGACCGACAGCGGCAACGTGCTGACGCTGGAGATCAGCGACAACGGCCAGGGCATCTCGACCAGCGAGCAGGGCAAACCCAAGGCCTACGGACTCAAGGGCCTGCAGGAGCGCGCCAAGTCGGTCGGCGGCTGGCTCGATGTCAGCACCCGTGCCGGACATGGCACGTCCATCATCCTGTCCGTCCCCCTGGACACAGGTGCATCGGGAAGCAAGGAAAACCCAGAATGATCCGCGCAGTTTTATGTGATGACCATGCCGTGGTACGCCGCGGCATCCGCGACACGTTGTCCGACGCGGTCGACATCCAGGTCGTCGGCGAAGCCGGCAGCTACGCCGAAGTGCGGGACGTGTTGCGCAACACACCGTGCGACGTCCTGGTGCTCGACCTGAGCCTGCCGGGCCGCGGCGGCCTGGAAGTGCTGAGCAGCCTGAAGGACTCCGACATCCAGGTCGGCGTGCTGATCGTCTCCATGTATCCGGAAGACCAGTACGCCATCCGCTGTCTGCGCGCCGGCGCGCAGGGCTATGTCAACAAGGCCGGTGACCCGAGCGAGCTGGTGGAAGCCGTGCGCACCGTTGCACAGGGCAAGAAATACGTCAGTCCGGCCGTCGCCCAGATGCTGGTCGACAACCTGCATGCGCCCACCAACGAGGTGCTGCACGCAAGCCTGTCGGAGCGCGAGATGCAGACGCTGCTCAAGATCGCGTCCGGCAAACGCCTGTCGGATATCGCCACCGAGCTGATGCTCAGCCCCAAGACGGTCAGTGTCTACCGCTCGCGGGTGCTCGAAAAGCTCAAGCTGTCCAACAATGCGGAACTGACGGTCTACGCCATCCGCAACAACATGGTCTGAAAACGCCGCCTCAGCGGTTGAACAGGTCCATCATGCGCTGCAGCAACGCCGAAAACGGTTGCTCCAGCATCGGCAGGGCAACAGCGACGCCGATCAGGCCCACCGACAAGGTGATCGGAAATCCGATCGCATAGATGTTCATCTGCGGGGCCACCCGCGAGACGATGCCCAGCGCCAGATTGGCGAACATCAGCATCGCGACCACCGGCAGCGAGATCCAGAATGCGCTGGCGAACAGGTCGGCCCCCAGCCGGTACATGCCGAGCTCCTTCAGCGCGACCAGGAAGTTCTGGTCGATCGGAAAGGCGGCAAAGCTGTTCATCACCGCCATCAACACCATCAGGTGGCCGTTCATCACGATGAACAGCAGCACCGCCATGTTGTTGTAGAAGCGCCCCATGGCGCTGGACTGGGCACTGGTGGACGGATCGAAAAACGCCGCGAAACCCAGGCCCATCTGGAAGCCGACGATCTGGCCGGCCAGCTCGAAGGCCCCGAATATCAGCCGCGCGGCAAACCCGATGGCCAGGCCGATCCCGACCTGCTGCACCACCGCCCCCAGGGCCTGCGGCCCGTTGATGTCGATGATCGGCTGCTCGGGCATGCTGGCCTGGGCCGCATACGCCACCAGGAATGCCAGGCCGATGCGGGCGCGGATCGGAAACGCGCGCGACGAGAAGATCGGCGCCGCCGTGAACACCGCCAGCACGCGCAGGAACGGCCACAGAATGGGCGACAGCCATTCGATGATCTGTGCTTCGGAGATCGAGATCACGGTCGCGCGGGCCTGGGCAGCTCGTCCACCGCGTGTCAGATCAACGAGCCGGGAATCGTCTCGATGGTGCGCCGGATGAAGTCCACCAGCATGCTGAGCATCCAGGGGCCGGCGATCGCCAGCGCCAGCATGGCGGCCACCAGCTTGGGAATGAAGGTCAGCGTGGCTTCGTTGATCTGCGTGATCGCCTGGAACAGGCTGATCACCAGTCCCACCAGCAACACGATGCCCAGGATGGGCGCCGACACCATCAGCAGCGTCAACAAGGCATCCTGCCCCATCGTCAACACCATCTGCGCGTTCATCGGATCAGCTCCCGCATGCGCACGGTACGGCCCGTCGCGCCGCGCGCCGCACGACGATGCGCCGGGGGAACGGCCCGGCGGCTCATAACGCGAAGCTCGCGGCCAGCGAACCGACCAGCAGGTTCCAGCCGTCGGCCAGCACGAACAACATCAGCTTGAACGGCAGCGCCACCAGCACCGGCGACAACATCATCATGCCCAATGACATCAGCACACTGGCCACGACGATGTCGATCACCAGGAATGGAATGAAGATCATGAACCCGATCTGGAATGCCGACTTGAGTTCGCTGGTGACGAACGCCGGCACCAGCACGCGCATCGGGACCGTCTCGGCCGTCGAGCCGGCATTGAGCTTGGCCAGGCGGACGAACAGGGCCAGGTCCGATTGCCGGGTCTGCTTGGCCATGAACTGGCGCATCGGCGCCTCGGCCTTGTCCAGGGCCTGCTCGAACGGCATCGTATTGCGGCTGTACGGCAGATAGGCTTCCTCGTAGACCCGGTCCAGCGTTGGCCCCATCACGAATACCGTCAGGAACAGCGACAGGCCGATGATCACCTGGTTCGGCGGCGACGACTGCGTGCCCAGGGCCTGGCGCAACAACGACAACACGATGACGATCCGGGTGAAACCGGTCATCATGAGCAGCACCGCCGGCAGGAACGACAAGGCGGTGAAGAACAGCAGGGTCTGGATCGGCACCGAAAAACTGGTGCCGCCAGGCCCGCTGCCCACCAGCAGCGGCAACTGGCCGGCCTGCTGCTGCGCCGCGGCCAGGCCGTGGAGCAACAGGCCGGCAAGCAGCAGCGCGACGTGCCTGGCGCGGACGCCCGCGCCACGCAGGCCCCGCAATGGTTGGAGAACCGACACGCGAACCACCCTTCAGGACTGCGCAGCCGTCGACGCCAGGGCCTGCTGCTGCGCCCGTGCGTCCAGGTCCAAGCGCGGCGCCGCCGGCTGCGCCGGCAAGGTGTGCAGACAGGTGACCGATTGCGCTGTCACCCCCAAGACCAGGCAGACACGGGCGTCCGCGGGGCCGACCTCGACCGTGACCACGCGTTGTTGCGGTCCCACCGCAACAACGGACAACACCCGGTTCGCGGCACCCGCCGCAGGCCCGGACACGACCGAACGCGCCTGCAGCCACTTGATGCCCATCGGCACCATGGCCAGCAGCAGCACGAAGGCGGCGACCGTGAGCAGTGTCTGCGTCATCGGGGACATCAGGCCTTGTTGATGCGGCGCAAGCGCTCGGACGGAGTCACCACATCGGTGAGCCGGATGCCGAACTTGTCGTTCACCACCACCACCTCGCCCTGCGCGATCAGGTAACCGTTGACCAGCACGTCCATGGGCTCGCCTGCAAGCGCGTCGAGCTCCACCACCGAACCCTGGCCCAGTTGCAGGATGTGCTTGATCGACACCCGGGTGCGGCCCAGTTCCACCGACAACTGCACCGGAATATCCAGCACCATGTTGATGTCGTTGACTGGCGCGTCGGAGCCGGCGCCGGCGCCATGCAGCGGCCGGGTCGAATCACCCGACAACACGCCGCCCGCCTCGTCGTGCGCCGCGCCGTCGTCCTTCGGGTCGACCAGTGCCTCGGCCCAGTCGCCTTCACCGTCACCCGGCAGGCCGTTGCCTTGCGGGGCGCCTGTCTCTTGCGGATCGTCAGTTGCCATGTCTTTCTCCCATCCAGTCCAGGTCGAAGCCCCTGAGGCTCTTCTCGATCCGGATCGCGTATTTGGCGTTGTGCGTGCCGTACTGGCACTCGAACATCGGCACGCCGTCGACCGAGGCCTGGATGCGCGGCGCCCGGTCGAGTTCGATGAAATCGCCCTTCTTCATGGCCAGCAACTGCTCGACCGTGGCCCGGGTGCGCGCCAGTTCGGCCACCATCGTGATCTCGACGGCCTGGATCTCCTGCGTCAGCACGTTGACCCAGCGCCGGTCGACCTCCATCGAGTCGCCCTGCGTCGACGAATACAACACGTCGCGGATCGGCTCCAGCGTCGCGTACGGCATGCAGAAATGCACCGCGCCGGCGACCTCGCCGATCTCGAGCTGGAATGCCGTGCAGATGACCACCTCGCTGGGTGTGGCCACGTTGGCGAACTGCGGCTGCATCTCGGAGCGCTGGTACTCCAGGTCGATCGGATAGATGCCCTTCCAGGCCTTCTTGTACTCCTCGGCCACGACCTTGATCAGGCGGGCGATGACGCGATGCTCGGTGGCCGAGAAATCGCGTCCCTCGATGCGGGTCTGGAACTTGCCGGTGCCGCCATACAAGGTGTCGATGACGCCGAAGATCAGCGCCGGCTCGCAGACGATCAGGCAATTGCCGCGCAGCGGACGCACCGCCATGATGTTGAAGTTCGTCGGCACCGACAGTTCACGCAGGAAGGCGCCGAAGCGCTGCACCGCGATCGATCCGATCGACACCTCGGGCGTGCGGCGGATCAGGTTGAACAGTCCCAGGCGAAGATTGCGCGCGAACCGCTCGTTGACGATCTCCATGGTCGGCATGCGACCCCGGACGATGCGCTCCTGGCTCGAGATGTCGTACGGCCGGACTTCGCCCTTCTGCGCCGCCTGCTCGACTTCCTTCTGGCTCTCGCCGGTGACACCCTCGAGCAGGGCGTCGACTTCTTCCTGGGACAGAAACGATTCAGTCATGGTCGATACCGCCCACGCGCCTACTGGACGATGAAACTGGAAAACAGCACACGCTGGATCGGCTGATCCACCGGTCCGCGCCGGCGCTTGCGCGTGCTGCGCCGGCTGCCGTTCTCGGAAGCATCGGCCTCGTCTTCCTCGATGCCGCCAAACGGATCCGATGCCTCGCGCAGGATGTCATGGGCCAGCTTCTCCTTGCCTTCGATCTTCAGCAGGTCGTCCGACGTCCGCTGCGACACCAGCAGCAGGATGCTGCTGCGGATGGTCGGCAGGTATTGCTTGACCCGGTCCACCGCGGCGGCATTCTGCAGTTCCAGCGTGATGCCGATCTGGGCAACCCGTTCGCCGCCCGGGTCGGCCAGGTTGACCACCATGTTGTCCAGCGGCAGATAGGTGGGCGGCCCGACCTCCACCTGCCGGGCGGCAGCGGGCGCCTCCATGTCGCCGAATTCGGCGGCGGCGCGTTGCTTGTTGACATACATGATCGTGCCAAGGACCGCCAGCACGACGAACAGCACGATGGCCACCACGATCAGCAGCAGTTTCTTGCTCTTCGGTGGCGCGGCGGCAGCTTCAGCGGGTTTGGTGGCCACAGTTCATCCTCGATACGGGTGCAAAGTCGATTATTCTGCACCCTCCCCGCGGTGATGGCCGGATAAAGGGTGGTATTTCATGGCAATCCCGTCGGCTTGCCGGCCGGAAAAGGTCAGACGAACAGGTCGACCGACTGGCCCGAGACCTTGTGCGCGGGCGCTGCCGAGCCGCTCGCAAGCTCCTGCACCGGCACGGATGCCGTGCGCATGCCGGCAGGCCGCCCGGGTCGCGCGCCCGTGGACGCGTCCTGCGCCGAACCGCCGACGAAGCCGCCCGACAGCATCAATCCCTCCCCGGCGAGCAGTTCCTTGAGCTGCGGCATGGCGTCGAGCAGCAGCTTGCGCGCCTGCGCCTGGTCGGAGCGAAACTCGACAAAGGCCTCGTCGCCCTTGACCGCGATCCGCACGTCGACCGCGCCGCCGCCGAAGGCGTCCAGTTGCAGCTCGGCGCTCTGCACCCCGCCGGCCACCCAGTAATGCATCTTCTGCGCCAGGGCCGCGGACAACACCGGAGCCGCCACGGTCGGCGCGTAGACCGGGCTGGACGTCTGCGGCGCACTGCTGCCCGGCGTCGCGTCGGACCATGGGACAAAACCGGCCCCCGCCGCCTCGGACGCGTTCACCCGCGCGGCGCCGCGCTCGTGGGCGCGTGCGCCGGGCGCGGCGCGCAAGCCGGCAAGGCCGGCCTCGAACATCGACACCACAGCGGTGGCCGACGGTCCCGCCGGCGCAGCCATCTGGGTGCGCCATTGCGTCGCGTCGGCGTCCTGGGCCGAAGGCTCAGCCCGTGCGGCGGCATCCCGCGCGGTGGCCAGCGCCTCCGCGGTCTGCTGCCGGGCTTGCGCGTCGGCCTCCCCGACCGCCGCCGCGCCGGCGCTGCGGCTCGCTGCGCTCGCCGCCTTCAGCGCGGCGGCCTGGGCGGGGTCCGCGTCCTCCAGCGCGGCAGCACTGTCGGCGGCTGCATCGGCCGCAAGTTCGATCGGGCTCGCCGCATCGGCGGCGCCAGACCCGGACCGCGCACCAGCAGGGGCGGGTCCGGCCGGCGGCGCAGCCGCAGGCACCGGCACCGCCGGCAATTCGGCAGATGGCGGCAAAGCGGTGGCGTCGTCGGCGCCGGGCTGCCCGGGTGGTGCGACGGCGTCGGCCGCATCCGCGGCCACGGCCGGGTCGGTCACCGCCGCTTCCTGTGCCTGGAGCAGCGACAGGAACGAGGCGGCGGCCGGGGCGTCGTCCGGGGCGCGATTGCGGGCGGCGGCGCCCCCGGGCTTTTGCACGGAAGTCGGCGAGGCCGGGGCAACAGGGGCGTCGATGTTCATGGCTTGTCCTGGCAAGTGTCGGGGGTCGCCGTTCGGCGACGGCTGGCGAATTCGTCGGTCTGCTTCTGCTCGCGCCGGGCGGCGAGCCGCGCGTATTCCTGGCGTCGCTTCTCGAGCAGGCGCTGGAGGCCGGCCAGATAGACCTCGGCTTCCATCAGCACCTTGCGCGCGGCCAGGCACTGCCGATGGGCTTCGTCGATCACGCCCTGCTGCAGTGCGATGGTCTGGTCGAGCCGGGCCATGAACTGGTAGTAGTGGCCCACGATCTGCGGCGAGGTGTGGGTCTGCGCCGATACCGACCAGCGGCCCTGCGTATCGGCCGCATAACTCGACAACTGATCGAGTTGCTGCAAGGCATGGTCATGGCGTCGCAGCACCTGCGCCAGCGCCTGCCCGGCCTCGTCGCGCTTGCGGGTGGCCAGCTCGACCGCCACCGTCAACCCCCCGGTGCCGGTCATGTGGCGCCTCCGGGCCGGGCCGCGGCGCGTGGCCGCGCATGACGGCCGAGGTCGGGCCGATGAGCGGCCGATCGCGCCGACGGCGACACCAGGGCTCGCATCAGGCCGCACCTTCCATGACCCTGGCCATCGACGCCGTGCTGTCCGACAACGTGGCCGCCTCGTGCATGTGTTGCTGCAGAAAGGTCTCCATCGCCGGATGCAGGGCGATGGCCTGGTCCATCGTCGGGTCCGAGCCGGTGACATAGGCTCCGATCTGCACCAGATCGCGGCCCTTGTCGTAACGGGCGCTGACGGCGCGAAAACGACGTGCCAGCTCGAAGTGCTCCCGCGACACCACGTTGTGCATCACACGCGATGCCGACTGCATGATGTCGATGGCCGGGTAGTGGCCGGACTCGGCCAGGGCCCGCGACAACACGATGTGGCCATCGAGGATGGCACGCGCCGCATCGGCGATCGGATCCTGCTGATCGTCGCCTTCGGCCAGCACGGTGTAGAACGCGGTGATCGAACCGACACCATGCAACCCGTTGCCGCTGCGCTCCACCAGTTGCGGCAGCTTGGCGAAACACGAGGGCGGATACCCCTTGGTCGCCGGCGGCTCGCCGATGGCCAGCGCGATCTCCCTCTGCGCCATCGCGTACCGCGTCAGCGAATCCATCAGCAGCAACACATGCCTGCCCTGGTCGCGGAAGTTCTCGGCGATCGCCGTCGCATAGGAGGCGCCCTGCATGCGCAGCATCGGCGGGGCGTCGGCCGGAGCCGCCACGACGACCGAACGGGCACGCCCCTGCTCGCCCAGGATGTCCTCGATGAACTCCTTGACCTCCCGTCCACGCTCGCCGATCAGGCCCACCACGATCACGTCGGCCGTGGTGTAACGCGCCATCATGCCCAGCAATACGCTCTTGCCGACACCGGAGCCGGAGAACAATCCGATGCGCTGGCCGCGTCCGATCGTCAGCAGGGCATTGATGGCCCGTACGCCGGTGTCGAGCACGTCCCGCACCGGCGCGCGATCCATCGCGTTGACCGGCTCGCGGTCCAGCGTGCGCGAGACCACGTCGGATATCGGCCCCATGCGGTCCATCGGGTGGCCCTGCGCATCGACGACCCGTCCCAGCAGGCCGTCCCCCAGCGGCAGGCGCAGGCGGCCGGCGTCGAATTCCGACGGCAGTTGCGTCGCCCGGCCCAGTTGCGGTGCCGGAACGAAGGCCAGTGACGGCACCACGCTGGCGCCGCTGGAGAGTCCATGCATGTCGCCGGCGGGCATCAGAAAGGCCCGGTCATCGGAGAATCCGACCACCTCGGCCAGCACCGGTTTCATTTCCGCGGACTTGACCAGGCATTGGCTGCCCACCGGAACACGCAGGCCGCTGGCCTCGAGCACCAGCCCGGTCAGTCGCGTCAAGGTCCCGCGCCGCTCCAGGCAGGTGCCGGCGCGCAGGCGTTCACAGGCGTCGCCGAACATCCGCTCCCAGGCCGCGCCGGGCGCATCGGGCCCATCCGGTGCGTCGACGGTGGCGGTGGCGGTGGCGGTGGCGGTGGCGGTGGCGGTGTCGGTGTCGGTGTCGGTGTCGTCAGTCATCCCACTGCACCTCCAGGCCGAGCTTGGCAATGGCGCGACGCCAGCGGGTCTCCAGACTGGCATCGACGACGGCGCCGGCCGCGGTGATCACGCATCCGCCCGGCTCGATCGACGCGTCGGCGGTCAAGGTCAGCTGCAGTGCCGCAAACTCTGACTGCACCACGTCCTGCAACATGTCCAGGTCGACCGGATGCAGCCGTACCACGGCCGCCTTGGTGTCGTCGGCCAGCATCTGAAGGCCTTCGCGGATCACCGGCTGCAAGGCATTGGGGTTGACGGACAACTCATGGCGCAGCACCTGGCGCGCGAGCACACAGGCCAGTTCGAGCACGCCCTGGGCCATCACCTGTTCGGACGCCGCCAGCTGGTCGCGCGCGGCCTCGAGCAACTGCCCGTAACGACGGGCGGCGTCGCGGCCCTGGTTCTCGACATATTCCTCGTGTTGCTGCTGCGCACGCAGGGTGGCTGTCGCCTGGCCCTGTGCGAACCCCTCCGCATAGGCCTGCTGGCGCACCTGCTCGTCCCGCTGCGCATCGCGTTCGGCCTGGCGCTGCTGCGCCTCGGCCTCGGCACGAGCCCGGTCATCGGCCTCGATCTGCAGCAGGTCGGCATCGACATCGCCGAAATCCCAGCGCGCGACGGCATCGATCTCTTCGCCGGGAATGAAGCGGGACAGGTGGCGCATGCGAAACCCGCGCCTCAGACCATGGCGTCGTCGGCACCACCGCCGCCGACGACGATCTGGCCTTCGTCGGCCAGGCGCCGCACCGTCTTGAGAATCTCCTTCTGCTGCGCCTCGACCTCGGACAGGCGCATCGGCCCGCGCGACTCCAGGTCCTCGCGCAGCGTCTCGGCGGCCCGCGACGACATGTTGGACAGGATCTTCTCCTTGAGCTCGGGTTGTGCGCCCTTGAGCGCGGAGATCAGGGTGTCGGAGGCGACCTCCTTGAGAACCGTCTGGATCGCCTTGTTGTCGAGCTTGATCAGGTCGTCGAACACGAACATCTTGTCCATGATCTTCTGCGCCAGGTCCGGATCGTGACCGCGGATCGACTCGATCACCGTGCCCTCCACGTTGGCGCCCATCAGGTTGATCATCTCGGCGGCGGCCTTGACGCCGCCGAGCGAGGACTTGCGCACCTTGTCCGTGCCTTGCAGCACCTGGAACAACACCTCGTTGAGATCCTTGAGCGCCGTGGGCTGGATACCCTCCATCGTGGCAATGCGCAGCATCACCTCGTTGCGCTGGCGTTCGGTGAACAGCTTGAGAATCTCGGACGCATGGTCGACATCGAGATGGACCATGATGGCGGCGACGATCTGCGGATGTTCGCTGCGCAGCAGCTCCGCCACCGACAGCGCATCCATCCACTTCAGGCTTTCGATGCCGGAGACGTCGCCGCCCTGCAAGATGCGATCGATCAGCAAGGTGGCCTTGTCGTCGCCCAGCGCACGCCGCAGCACGTTGCGCACATAGTCGCCGGAATCGGCCACCAGCAGGCTTTGCGAGGCCGCCAGGTCGGTGAACTTCTGCACCACGCTGTCGACCCGGTCGCGGGTGATGCCCTTGGTGCGGGCAATCGCCTCGCCGAGCTTTTGCACTTCCTTGGGCGAGAGATGCTTGAATACCTCGGCCGCCTCGGCTTCGCCGAGCGACATCAGCAGTACCGCCGCATCCTGGAGTCCTTCGTCAGCCATGATCGTGTTTTACCAGAAGGGCGTCAGGCCGGAGCCTCGCTGCCCATCCATTCCTTGACGATGTTGGCGACCGCCACCGGGTTCTCGCGCGCCAGCTTGCGGGCGCCTTCGAGCCGCAGCTGGGCCTCCGTCGGGCCGGCTTCGGCGTCATCGGCGGCACTGTTGGTCAGCAGCGGCGGGCGCTCGGTGTCGTCGGCGACCAGTGCGTCGAGTTGCGCCGACTCCTCGAGGTCAGCCTCGGGCTCGGGCGGCGGCTTGGCCATGGCCTTGAGCCCCGGGCGCACCAGGCCGAACAGCAGCAGCGCAACCAGCAGCACCACCCCGATCGGCCAGGCCAGGCTGCGCGCCAGGTCGTGCATCTCCGGCTGCTGCCACAGCGGCAGGTCGGACTGCGGGGCCTTCTGCACCGCAAACGGGGCATTCATCAGGTTGACCGAGTCGCCCCGCTCCTGGCTGAAGCCGATGGTCTCGCGCACCAGCGCGGTCATCTTCTCGATCTGCTCCGCGGTCAGCGCCACGCTGGTCACGACACCCTTGTCGTCGGTGGACGGCTGGTGATTGACCACCACGGCCGCACTCAGGCGCTTGACCTGCCCGGTGCTCGCCCGCACCACGCGGATCGTCTTGTCGACTTCGTAGTTGATCGTCGATTCGCGCTTGCCACCGGCCAGCGCCCCCTGGGCGCCCGCACCCGGCGTGCCGGCGGCCGCCAGCGTCTGCGCCGGGCCGTTGATCGGCGCGGTGGCATTGCCCGGCGGCTGATTGGTGACCGCACCGGGCACGCCCGACGGCGCCGCGGGGCCACCGGCGCCCGGTCCGGTCTCGATCAGTTGCTGGCTGCGCACGGCACCGGAATCCGCCGTCTGGTTGGGCCGGTGCGACTCGGACGTGGATTCGGTCTGCGTGAAGTCGACGTCGGCCGTGACCTGCGCCCGCACGTTGCCCTTGCCGACGATCGGCTCGAGGATGTCCAGGATGCGGCGGGTGAAGGTCTGTTCGAGCTGTTGCGTGTATTGCAGTTGCTCCGCATCCACCCCGCGCCCCACGCCACTGCCGTCGGCCGGCTCGGACAGCAGCTTGCCGGTGTCGTCGAGCACGCTGACGGCCGACGTTGCCATCTCCGGCACGCTGGACGAGACCAGGTGCACGATGCCGGCCAGTTGCGCGCGGTCCAGCGTGCGGCCGGCGTACAGGCTGACCAGCACCGAGGCCGATGGCTTCTGCTGCTCGCGGAAGAAGCCGTTCTGGTTCGGCAGCGCCAGGTGCACGCGCGCACTCTGCACCGACGACAAGGCCTGGATGGAACGCGTCAGCTCGCCCTCGAGTCCGCGCTGGAAGGTCAGCCGTTCCTGGAACTGCGTCATGCCGAACCGGTTGGACTCCATCATCTCGAAGCCGACCACCGAACCCTTGGGCAGGCCCTGGGACGCCAGCCGCAGGCGCACGTCGTGCACCCGATCGGCCGGCACCAGGATGGCCGAGCCGCCATCGGCGTGCTTGTAGGGAATGTTCATCTGGGACAGCTGGGCCACGATGGCGCCACCGTCCTTGTCCGCCAGGTTGGCGTACAGGACCCGGTAGTCCGGCCGGCTGCCGAGCACGATGCCGCCCACCACCACCGCCACCAGCAACAGCGCCCCGATCGCCATGCGCATGCGCTGCCCCGACTCCAGGGCGCCAAGGCGCTCGGTCAGGGTGGGGCTGGGGGCGGCAGCAACGGTGGCAACGGCGGTCATCGAACGATCCGGAAACAGCGTGGCGCGAGGTCGCAGCCACATCGGGGATCATTATTGAACCGCCATGCCCGGAACATTAGGCCGATAAAACCGGCAATCACCCGCCATTTCGACTATTTTGGCCCGCCCCCGGCCATTAGCATTGCTGCATCACCTGGAGCGTCCACGGAGGACACAATGGATCTACGCCTGCCCCCCACCACCATGCCCGCGGCGATACGCCCGCCGGCACTGCAACGCCCGGCGTCCGAGACGGCCGTGGCCGGCACCGGGGGCGGCTTCACCGGTGCGATGAAAAGCGCGCTGCACGAGGTCAGCGCGGCGCAGAACCAGTCCCGGCAGATGCAACGCGAAGTACAGATGGAGAATCCGACCGTCAGCCTGGAGGACACCATGGTCGCGATCCAGAAGGCCCAGATCGGCTTTCAGGCCACGCTGCACGTGCGCAACCGCATGGTGCAGGCCTACACCGACATCATGAACATGCAGGTCTGACCGGCACCCCGGGCGCAGGCGACCACCACAGGCAGAAGACATCCGGGGAGCCATCCGGGTTCAGTGCAGCATGTGCTGCAGACCTTCGAGCTTCTTCTCGAAGTGCACCATCCAGGGTTCGGCAAGATATCGGATCTGGGCATCGTTGGCCAGGATGCGCCGCATGATGCCGGATTTCTCGGCCCGTTGCTCGGTCGGCAGTTCCTGCGTCGTGGAGGCGAATCGCAACTGCTCGATCAACACCGCGCAGGTGCCCTCGAGCCGGACGACGCCGTCCCAGTCGTCGCTCCTGGCCGCCTCCAGCATGCTGAGGCTGGCGGCTTCCAGAGCCCGGTAATAGTCGATCAAGGTGTTGTGCATCATGGCTCCGGGCGTGACTCAGGCGGCCCGCAGGCGAGGTGCGGGCTGCGCCTCGGCGGCCTGCCCCATTTGCTTCCAGCCGCTGGCGACCGGCTCCATCAGGCGCAGCACCTCGTCCAGTGCCGCCAGGTCGTTGCGTGCGTTGGCCTGGGTCAGGCGCAACACGCAGTAGTCGTACAACTCCAGCAGATTGCTTGCCAGGGCGCCGCCCTGCTCCATGTTCAGTGCTCCCTTGAGCCCTTCTTCCAGGATACGCACGGCCGTGACGATGTTGGCGCACTTGTTCTTGACGTCGCCGGCATCCAGTGCGGCCTTGGCCGAGCGCACGGCCACCAGCAGGCCGTCGAACAACATGTCGACCAGGTCGTGCGCACTCGCGTGACTGACGCTGGTTTCCACACCGATTTTCTTGTAGGCATTGGCTGACCGTGGACCCATCTGGGAAAACATGTGCACCTTCCTTTGAAGTTATGTTCTCTTTATCGGCACGACACGGGGCAAATCAAGTCCGACCTGTGAAGAAAAGCAGTGTCTTTGCCCTCCAGTTCAACCACCATGCGCTCATTTCGACGACGACGACTGGTTCCACAGCGTCACCTGCTGCGTCACGTAGGCGTTGAGCGCATTGAGGCTGCTGAGCTGCACATCCAGGGCACTGTAGCGGCGATTGAGCGCCGCCTCCACCCGGGCCACCTTGTCGTTGAGCCGCGCCTGGTCATCGGCATTGCGCTCGAGCGAGCGCTTGAGCGACGCATCCTTGCTGCTGAACAGGCCGTCGGTGGCCAGCAAGCCCTTGGCGAACGCCGAGAACTTGGAGGCCACGCCATTGGTCAGCGCGTTGCCGTTGTCGATGCGCAGCAGGTTCTTGAGTTCATCGCCGTTGTTGATGGCCGCCTCGAGCTTGGCGCTGTCCACGGCCAGGTCACCGCCGAGTTGCTGGGTGATGCCGACATCGGCCAGCCGCTCGTAAGCCGAGCCGCTGGTAGCCGACTGCAGGATGCCGCGCAAGGCGTTCTGCAGCCCGATCGCGGTCGCGTCCCCCTGCAGCAGGCCCGCCTCCTTGGACGAGGGGTCGTATTTGGTCTGTTCGTTGATCGCCTGGTTGACCGCGTTGTACGCGGACACGAAGCTGTCGATCGCCTGGGTCAGCACCGACCGGTCCTTGGCAACCGTGACCTCGGCCGCGTCCGCGCTGACCGCCTTGGCCGTCAGCGTGACGCCGGACACCACGTTCTCGAACTTGTTGGTCGACGAGGTGACCGGAATCGTGTTGATCAGCATCCGGGCATCCTCGGCATACTGGATCGAGGAACCGTTGACCAGGCGCGACAAGCCGGCGGCGTCCGCCGGGTCGCCGTCGGCGTCGCTGACGATGCTCAGCTCGAAACCCGCGGCAACGCCGGTATTGTTCGAGCGCAGCAACAGCCGCTCTCCGGACGCATCGTTGAGCACGGTGGCGGTCACGCCGGCGCCGGCGCCATTGATCTTGCTGGCCACGTCGCTGACCGTGTCGGTCGCACTGACGACGATATCGACCTGTCCGCCACCGGACTGCGGCGTGAACGAGCTGGGCACGATGGTCCATTCGCCCAGTTGCAGGCGCAAGGTGCCGGCTCCCAGAGCGCCGCCCACCGGCAACAAGGCGGCGGATGCCGTGGCCTGGGCCTTGGCGAGGTTCTCGACCTTGACGGAGAAGCTGTTGACCGCGGTGCCGCCGATGGCCGTGGCCGACACCGTGTCATTGTTGGACGACGCGGCCGTGACGGCATTGAAGGTCGTCAGGCTGCCCAGGCGCGAGGCCGCATCGGACAAGGTGGAGACCAGCGACTTGATCTGACCGAACGCGGATATCCGCGTCTGCACCGTCGCCGCCTGCACCTGCAATTGGGTCAGCGGCTGCTTTTCGATGGCCACCAGCTGCGAGACGATGGACTTGATGTCCAGTCCGCTGCCGATGCCAGGTGAAGAAATGGTCGCCATGGTTCTCTCCTTTGCCCGTCAAGGGCCCTCGATGCACATTATCCGGTTCCGCGTCGATTCCAATCCAACGAAATGCACATGTAACTCCGCCTCACATCCACTGTTCGCCAAAACGCGAAAAGGCGGCGGATCATTCGGATCCGCCGCCGGGTCACAGGACCTGCCGATGCTTCATGCAAACCGCCCCGCCCTGGCGGGCGGGTCGTGTTTCGCGACTTATCGCAGCAGGGCCAGCACACCCTGCGGCAACTGGTTGGCCTGCGCCACCATCGCCGTGCCAGCCTGCTGCA
Organism: Rhodoferax sp.; assembly: GCA_024236015.1. Taxonomy (GTDB): domain Bacteria; phylum Pseudomonadota; class Gammaproteobacteria; order Burkholderiales; family Burkholderiaceae_C; genus CAISIP01. The sequence continues at coordinate 250,352 of JACKLK010000008.1, read as the reverse complement.
GGATCTGGGCACGCGACAGGTTGGCGGTCTCCTGCGCGAAGTCGGCGTCCAGGATGCGCGAACGCGAGGCCTGCAGGTTCTCGGACGTGACCTGGAGGTTGCTGATCGCGGTCTCGAAGCGCGACTGCAAGGCACCCAGGCTGGCCCGTGAACCGCTGATGAAGGCGATCGCCGAGTCGACGGTCTTGAGGGCATCGGTGGCCTTGGCAAAGGTCGTGATGTCCAGATCCGACACCTTCTTGAGCGTCGACGACGACGTCGTGATGGCGGTCGACGCGGAGGTCACCGCGAACGATTTCTCCGAGTCCAGCGTGATGTAGCCGGCGGACGTCGCAGTGGCAGCCGTGGCGTCGGCGGTCAGCACGACAGCAGCGCCACTGGCGGCGCCTGCGGCATCGAGCTTCTGGTACGACACGTTGCCGGCGTTGGTGATCGTGGTGTCACCGACGGTGATGTCGTTGCCGCTGGCGTTGGTCAGGATGACGGTGGTGCCGGTGCTGTTGAGCGCCGCGGTCACGCCGGTCTTGGAGGACTGGTCGTTGATGGCGGACACGGCAGCCGACAGGCCATCGGCGGTGCCGGCGGCGGACAGCGAGAACGCGATCGTCTGCGCCGACGTGTTGTCCGACTGCAGCGTGATCGTATAGGCGCCGGCGGCAGCGAAGGTCAGCGACACGTCCGAACGTGCCGTGGCCTTGACGCCGGTGGTCGACACTTGGGCGTTGATCTGGTCGGCCGTCGACTTGGCGCTGGCGTTGAGCACGGTGGTCACCGAAGCCGTGCCCAGCGGGCCGTTGATCGACACCGCGCCGGAGGTCGTGGCGTTGGCGCCGTGGGCGGCCAGCACCGATGCCGCACCGGCGGCATTGACCTGGTTGTTGCCGTACACATTGGTACGCAGGTTGGCCGTCGCCGCGACGATGGTCTGGTTGGCGTTGGCACCGACCTGGAACTGCTGCGTGCCGAAGGCGCCGTCGAGCAGCTTGGTACCGTTGAATTCGGTGGTCTGCGAGATCCGGTCGAGTTCGGAGATCAACTGGCCGACCTCGGCCTGCAAGGCCTGGCGGTCGCTGGCGCTGTTGGTCGCGTTGGCCGATTGCACGGCCAGTTCGCGCACCCGCTGCAGGATGTCGCCGGAAGCCTTGAGCGCACCCTCGGCCGTCTGGGCCAGCGAGATGCCGTCGTTGGCATTGCGCACCGCCTGGTTCAGACCCCGCACCTGCGAGGTGAAACGCTCGGAGATCGCCAGGCCGGCGGCATCGTCCTTGGCGCTGTTGATGCGCAGGCCCGACGACAGGCGCTGGATCGAGGTCGTCAGCGAGGACGAGCTCATTGCCAGGTTGCGCTGGGCCGTGATCGAATTGATATTGGTATTGATGGTTGAGGCCATAGTGTTACTCCACAAAAAGCTGACTGTTTTCCGGCATTGCTGCCAGCCTGATCGCCAGAACGAAGCTGGCTGCAATGCCCGGGACACCGTTGACCGGAAGCCCCGAACCACGAGCCCTTCAAGCAACCCGTTGCATGAAATTTCGGGTGCCGGGGCGAAAACTTGAGGGTGAAACCGCAAAACTGGGTGATTTTTGGCAGCTTTATCCGGCTTACAGTCATTCTTCAAGTGCCCACAATTCTCCCAACGGTCCCGTCTTGCCGGCATCCGAAGGCTTTCCCGACCTTCCGACGCGCCGGCGCCACCAGGAGAGTTCCATGGCTTCCGTCATCAATACCAATATCAATTCGCTGACGACTCAGCGCAACCTGAGCACCAGCGCGGCGTCCCTGACGACCTCGATCCAGCGTCTGTCGTCGGGCCTGCGCATCAACAGCGCCAAGGACGATGCCGCCGGCCTGGCCATTTCCGAGCGATTCACGACCCAGATCCGGGGCCTGAACCAGGCCGCGCGCAACGCCAACGACGGCATCTCGCTGGCCCAGACCACGGAAGGCGCGATGAGCGGCGCCGGTAACATCCTGCAACGGGTGCGCGAACTGGCCGTGCAATCGGCCAATGCGACCAACAGCGCCAGCGACCGCCAGGCCCTGCAGCAGGAAGTGACCCAGTTGGTGACCGAACTCGACCGCATCGCGCAGACCACCGAGTTCAACGGCCAGCGCCTGCTCGACGGCACCTTCGGCACGCAGCAGTTCCAGGTCGGCGCCAACGCCAACCAGACCATCACGGCGACCACGGCCAACATGCGCACCAACGTCTACGGCAACAACCAGCTGCAGGCCGCGGGCGGCGCAGCGGCGCTGGCGGCACCGGGTGCGAACACGACCGTGGCCGGCACGATGATCGTCAACGGCACGCTGGGCAGCGCCACGATCACGGTGGACGTCAACAGCACGGCCAAGGCCAACACCGACAAGATCAACCTGGCGGCATCGGTGACCGGTGTCGTGGCCACGGCCCGCACCGAGCTGAGCCTGACCTTCGCGGCCGCCGGCGCCTACAACCTGACGCTGCAATCGGACAACGTGGCGCCCCAGGCCGTTGCGTTCACCATTGCCTCGGCGACGACCACCGAGGGTCTGGCCTCTGCCGTTACGGCCATCAACGACCAGTCGTCCAAGACCGGCATCACCGCCTCGCTGAATTCCACCGGCACCGCCGTCGTGTTGACCAATGCCACCGGCAACGACATCTCGGTGGCCGACACGACCGTGCCGAACGCCGGCGACATCGCGGTGCAGAAACTCGGCAGCGACGGCAGTGCCTCGGGCGCACCGGTCACGCTGACGGCGGACGCGACGGCCGCGACATCGACCGTCGTCGGCTACATCACGCTGGACTCCGACAAGTCGTTCGCCATCGACGTGACGACGACCAACCTGGCGGTGGACGGCGGATCGACACTGAACAAGGTCTCGGACCTGGACGTGACGACCTTCGCAAAGGCCACCCAGGCACTCAAGACGGTGGACTCGGCGCTGGGCTTCATCAACGGCGAGCGCGCCCGTCTCGGCGCACTGCAATCGCGCTTCGAGACTTCCATCGCCAACCTGCAGGTCACCTCCGAGAACCTGTCGGCGTCGCGCTCGCGCATCCTGGACGCCGACTTCGCGCAGGAAACCGCCAATCTGGCGCGGGCGCAGATCCTGCAGCAGGCCGGCACCGCGATGGTGGCCCAGGCCAACCAGTTGCCGCAGCAGGTCCTGGCGTTGCTGCAGAACTGACGCGCGTCGGCGGCCCTGGCCGCCGCTCAGCGGATCCGCCGCAGGTACCCTCCCGGCGCCACGCTGATCAGCAGCTTGTGGTCGATGCGCCGATCCACCTCGAATTCGGCATGTGATGCAAGATATTGCCGCACCGCCGTGCGCGGGTTGTCACCCGGCCCCCATGGCCGCTGCGGATACAGGTTCTTGGGCAGATCCTCGACGATGGTGTCGAACACCACGCAATAACTGCCGACCGACACCAGCGGCGCATAGGCCTCGAGTTCGGCCAGCACGTGCGCGTGTGCGTGGTTGCTGTCCAGGCACACCAGCACACGGCGGGCCTGGCGCGCGCGCCGGCATACGGCGTCGACGACGACCGGGTCCACGCTGGAGCCTTCGATCAGCGCCATGCGGCGAAACAGCGGATGCGCCTCGATGGCGGCCCGGTTGTGGGGCCGGATCTCGATGTCGATGCCCAGCACCGCCGCGTCCTGCGGCCCCCCGCAGGCCGCATTGAGCTCGAGCAGCGCCGCGTAGTAGACCAGCGAGCCGCCATGCGCGATGCCGGTCTCGATCACCAGGTCCGGCTGCACCGACCAGATGATCTCCTGCATGGCCACCATGTCCTGCGGATACTGGATGACGGGCCGGCCCATCCAGGAGAAGTTGTACGAATAACCATGGGCCGCGCTGTCGCGCACCCAGTCGATCGAGCGTGCCTGCAGCGCCGTGTCCTGTCCCAGCGCCGCGATGTTGCGCCGCACCACGTCGTCATGGCTCATCGCCCCGCCTCCGGGGCCTTCTTCTCGAACACGAGCAGGCGCACCGGGCCGAACTCGCCGGCAAACGGCAGGCCCGCGGCCAGGCGATGGTGGTCGTCGAAATAATCGGGCGTCGCGCCCTGGTCCGCACAGATCCGCGCATAGATCACCCGGCTGGTCAGGTAATAGGTGCTGCTGATGTTCAGCTCCTCCCGCAGCGCGAACAGCGGCGCCATGAAATCGATCAGCCGCGGGCGCTGAAAGAAGAAGTTGTGCGGCCGCACCGCGATCTCGGGCAGTCCGTAGGCCCGCCGCACCGCGTTGAAGTTGTCGTGGCCTTCCTGGAAGTTCTCGACCATCAGGTACGTCCCGCCGTCGGCCAACCCGGCATGGATATGGCGCAGCGCAGCCATCTGCATGTCCCATGACGGCAGGTTGATCAGGCACCGGGTGGTGTAGACCAGGTCGAATCGTTCGGGCAGGCCGTCCATGATGTCGCGCTGCGCGAACCGGACGTTGGCCACCGACGGGGCCGTGCCGCTGGCGCGGGCGTTGTCGATCATCGACGCCGCATAGTCGTAGCCCTCGAAGGCCAGGTCCGGGCAGCCGGCGGCCAGGCGCAGCGTCGTGCGGCCGTCGCCACAACCCACGTCGGCCACACGCGCAGGCCGCAGGCGGCCGACACGTTCGGCCAGCACGCGGTATTCGATCTCGCGCAGGTAGACGTCCTGGGTCGTCGATTGCGCACTGCTGTCGCCCGAAGCACGGGTGTCCCAGTAGTTCCGGATGCCGTCGAAATCCAACATCGTGTCAACTCGCTTTCAGGACCTGGCGAACCACGTCGACGACCCGCTCCTGCTGCGGCTGCGTCATGTCGTGAAAACTCGGCAGGTTGATGGCCCGGGTCGGGATGTCCCAGGCCCAGGTGTTGCCGGGCCGGTCCTCGAACATCGGCAATCCGGACAAGGGATGGAAAAACACCCGCGCATCGATGTTGGCGTGGGCGAAGGCCGCACACAGCGACTCCCGCGTCACGCCGGTCTCCCGGTCGAACACCACGGTCGGCATCCAGTAGCCATTGACCATGCCGCTCGGTTCCGGATTGAGCGCAAGCCCGGCAAGTCCCTCGAGCTGCCGGGCATAGTGGTCGAAGACCGCGCGCTTGCGGGCCACCAGCTCGTCGATCCGCTCGATCTGCGCGCAGCCCATCGCGGCCTGCAGATTCGACATCTTGTACTTGAACCCCACGCGATCGGGCCAGAACTGCCGCGTCTGCGTGCGCGCGCGGCCGTGGTTGGACAGGGTCAGCACCGTCTCATGCAGCGCGGCATCGTCCGTGACGAACATGCCGCCTTCGCCGGTCGAGACGGTCTTCGTGCCGTGGAACGAGAAGGTGCCGAACGTCCCCAGCGACCCGGCCGCCCGTCCCCGGTGGCGCGAGCCGACGGCCTCGGCCGCGTCCTCGATCACCGCGATGCCGTGTTCATTGCCGATCGCCAGCAGCCGATCCATGTCGCAGACGTTGCCGTACAGGTGCACCGCGATGATGGCCCGGGTCCGCGGCGTGATGGCCTCGCGGACCTTGTCCGGATCCAGGCACCAGCTGTCGGGCAGGATGTCGACGAAGACCGGTCGTGCGCCGAGATGCACGACCGGCGCGACCGTGGCGATCCAGTTGCTGTCGGCCAGGATCACCTCGTCACCGGGCCCGATGCCCAGCGCGGCCAGCCCCAGATGCATGGCGCCGGTACAGCTCGAGGTGGCGACGGCGAACCGGCTGCCCAGGTGGTCGCGGAAAGCCGCTTCGAAGCGCTCGATGTAGTCGTAGCAATGCGCGCCCCACCCGTTGACGGCGGCATCCGTCACATAACCGGATTCGCGCGCGGTAACCGACGGCCGGGTATAGGGAATACGCTCAGCCATGACCACACCTCCCATCCGTATCGCGGCAACGGACCGCCCGCCGCCTTCCTCGTCCGATCATGCCAGCTCTTCGAGCCGCGGCACCGCGGTGACGAGCCGGGCACCCCATTGCCGGGTATAGGCCAGCTGGCGCACCAGCTCGGGCTGCAGGTTCCAGGGCAGGATCAGGATCCGATCCGGCCGGTACCGTTCCAGAGCGGACTCATCGAGCACCGGTATGCGGCTGCCCGGCAGGTAACGGCCCTGCTTGGACGGGCTGCGGTCCACGACGAACGGCAGCAGGTCGGCGCGCACGCCGGCGAAGTTCAGCAGCGTATTGCCCTTGGCCGCCGCGCCGTAGGCGGCGACCGAGATGCCGTCGCGCCGGCATTGCAGCAGGTAGGCCAGCAGCTCGTGCTTGATGCGGATGGCCTGGCACTGGAAATCGGCATAAAACGCCGGATCCTGGATACCCATCGCCCGCTCGTGCGCCAGCAATGCATCCACGGCCGGACCGCGCACGGCCCGGCCGGTATCGCTGCGCTGCGCAAACACGCGCAGGCTGCCGCCGTGGGTCGGCAGGTTCTGCACATCCGTCACCACCAGGCCATTGGCGGCGAAGATCCGTTCGACCGCCGTCAACGACAGGTAATAGAAATGCTCGTGGTACGCGGTGTCGAACTGGCACCCCTGGACCATCTGCAACAGGTGTGCAAACTCGAACGTGGCCACACCATCGGGCTGCAGCAATTCGGCGAATCCGGCCACGAAGTCGTTGATGTCCGGCACATGGGCCAGCACGTTGTTGGCCACCATCAGGTCCGCCTCGCGCCCCTGCTCGCGCAGGCGGCGCGCCAGCTCGACACCGAAGAACGCCTGCACGACCTCCAGCCCCTTGCCCAGCGCCACCGCCGCCGTGCCGGCGGTGGGCTCCACGCCGTAACACGGCACGCCGGCCTGCTGCACGTATTGCAGCAGGTAGCCGTCGTTGGCGGCGACCTCCACCACCCGGTGTTGCGGCCCCAGTCGCAGCCGCTCGATCATGGACGCGACGTAGGTTTGTGCATGGTTCAGCCAGGAGCTCGAATAACTGCTGAAGTACGCATAGTCGTCGCCGAACAGCGCGCTGTCCGCGTCATGTTCCTGCGTCTGCACCAGCCAGCAGCTCTGGCAGACCAGCACCCGCAGCGGATACCAGGCTTCGGGCGCGCGCAGGCGATCCGCATCGAGGAACGCATTGGACGGCGGCGCATGGCCGAGGTCCAGCATCGCGAGATCGAGCGCGGCGCCACAGTGCCGGCACTTCATGAAGCGAGCCCCGCAAAACCATGCGCCAGCGGCGGCAGCGATGCGTCGCGCTCCGACATCCTGGCGATCGGCAGGGGCCAGGCGATGGCCAGGCGCGGATCGGCCGCGGACACGCCGCCCTGGAGCTGCGGCGCAAAGGGCACGGAATGGCAATAGATCAGCTGCACGTCGTCGCTCAAGGCCTGGAAACCATGCGCGCAACCCGGCGGAATCAGCATCGCGACCGCAAGCTCGGGAGACAGAACCTGGGCATGCCAGCGCAGGAAGGTCGGGGAATCGCGGCGCAGATCCACCGCGACGTCCCACACCTGGCCGTGCACGCAGCTGACCAGCTTCATCTCCGCCGCCGGGGCATGCTGGTAGTGCAATCCGCGCACCGTGCCACGTGCCGTGGTCCGGCTGTGGTTGATCTGGGCGATCGGCCCCTGCCACCCGACCGGGGCCAGCGCATCGGCACAGAACAGGCGGGCAAAACTGCCGCGCTCGTCCGCATGCGGTCGCCGGCGTACCAGCATGACGCCCGGCAGCGGCGTGGGTGACAGGTCCAGGTCAGGCAAGAATCGGCTCCGATGGTGAAACCTGCAAGTGTGCACCGAAAGCGGCGGGCGGCTCGGCACACGGCCGCTGCGGCCGGTCGCGCAGGCCACCGGCGGGACGCCCGGCCGCCATCACGCGGCACGCGCTTGGGACGGCACGTCGATGGCCTGGGCAGGCAAGCCCTGGCAATACCGGGTCCACATGGCGCGAAAGGCCCACTCGACGGCGCGCGAGAACCCCGGGCCGTCCATGAACGGCGAGTTCAGCATGCGTTCGCGCATGCCGGCACGCAGGCGGGCCAGTGCCTGGGGGTCGCTGGCGAACGCCACCGCCTTGTCGACGAACCCGGCTTCATCCTGCGCGATCCACTCGGGCAGGCCGAGGTTCATCATGAAGGTCGATCCGATGCGCCCCAGCGGCGGGCGCCCCGCCAGCGTGAGTGTCGGCACCCCCATCCACAAGGCATCGACCAGCATGGTGCCGCCGCTGTGCGGAAAGCTGTCGAGCACGATGTCGAAGTCGTGCAGGCCGGTGAAGATGTTGCTGCTGTTGCGCATGTCGACCCGGTCCGTGTCGACGCCCTGCTCGCGCATCAGGCGCACGAAATACGCCTGGTTGCGCGGATCCGTGAAATGCTTGAAGTCCAGCACCAGCCGGGCACCGGGCATGCGGCGCAGGATCTCGCCCCAGACGCGGAACGTGTGATGGTTGAGCCGCTCGGTGCGACCCGAATAGGCGAACGTCACGTAACCGTTGCGCAGGCACGGCGGCGGACGGGGCGCGTCGGAGGCGGCCAGCGGATCGTAGGCGGCGAAGCAGTGCGGCAGGCGCACGATGGTCTCGCGCGCGATGGTCTCGGGTGGCGCGAGATACTGGTCGTACAGCACGTAGTCGACCGTGGCGAGGCCCGTGGTCCAGGCCGCCCCCAGCCAGGTCACCTGCACCGGCGCGGGTTTGAGCGCGAACACGCCGAGCCGGTCGTCGCGCATGTGGTTGCAGCAGTCGACCAGGATGTCGATGCCGTCGTCGCGCGCCATCTGCGCCACCTCTTCGTCGCTGCGGTCGCGGATGTCGCGCCAGTGGTCGAAGCATTGCCGGAACTTGCGCGTGAAGGCATCTTCGGCGCGCACGTTCGAATAGGCGAACAGCTCGAGCTGCGCATGGTCGTGGTTGGCGAACAGGGGATGGAAATAGAACCGCGACGTATGGCGGCGGAAATCCGGCGACACATAAGCCACCTTGAGCCGCCGCCCCGGCGTGCGGTCGTGCCGCGAGAAATCGGTCGCCGGACGGGGATGCAGGTCGCCCCAGCGCACGAACTCGGCAAAGATGTCGTCCACGGCGAGGTCGGGATGGTAGGAGAACGCATACAGGCGCTTCTCCCACAACACGCGGTCCTGCGGCAACAGCGCCAGCGCGGCATCGGACTGGGCCACCACGCTGCCGAAATCGGCCAGCTTGGCCATCACGTTGCTGAGCCCCTGGTGGGCATTGGCCTGCGTGGTGTCGGTGCGCACGCCGGCCTGCTGCGCCGGACCTTGCGCCAGCATGTCCAGGGTGCGACGGTAACCTTCCGCCGCGTCCACCAGCCGCCCCTGCTCCTCGTCGACCTGCGCCAGGTGGCTGTGGGCCGGAACGTAGCCCGGCTCGACCTCCAGACCCCGCCGATAGAAGGCGGCAGCCTCCGGGTATCGGTTCTGGCTCAGCATGGTGGCCCCCATGTTGACCAGGGCCGAGGCGAAATCCGGCTGTATCGTCAAGGCGAGTTGCAGATGGCATTGCGCCTCGACCGGACGGCCCCGGTTCTGCAATGCGAAGGCGAAATTGCTCAGCGCGCTGACGTCCCCGGGCGCCAGCGCCACGGCACGCGCCAGCGGCGCCAACGCATCGTCCTTGCGGTCCAGGTTCACCAGCGCAGCGCCCAGCGCCTTCCAGCCGAACGGATCGCCCGGGTGGCGCTGCGTCAGCGCACCGGCCCGCGTGACCACCTCGTCGAGTTGCTCGCGACGGAACAGGTCCTTGATCACGCGCACCTGCTTGTCGCTCGCCCGCTGCGCCGCAGGCGTCGCTCGCGAGTTCAAGCCGGCGCGGCGCAACGCCACCACGCGTGCGACCCGCTCGTCCAGTTCGGCAGCCGGCATGCCGCCGCGTGCGCGCTGCTCCAGCAAGGCCGTCGCCTCGTCCAGCGCGCCGGCATCGAGCAAGGCCTCGAACAGGCTGCTCCAGTAGGTCTCGTTGCCCGGATCGATCTCCAGCGCCCGGCGAAAGTGCGGCAGGCCGGCGGCGGCGTCGCCCGACTGATGGTCCAGCGCCGCCAGGTTGTGGTGGGCATCGGGCTGATCGGGCGCCAGCTCCAACACCGACAGGTACATCTGCCGGGCCGCGGGCAGGTCGCCCGCCCGGTGGCTGGCCACGGCCAGCTCCATGGCCTGGCCGACCGCACGGGCCAGCAGCACGTGCAGTCCGTCGGCGCCGGGGGATTCGGCCGATGCCGCTTCGGTGTGCGGGGGGAGGGTCATGGTGCGGTTCATTCTGGCAGGCCGGATATCGGAGCGCTCCCATCCACGGATTGCCGCGCAACAGGACACGCAAGAGCATAGGCCCGCCGCCTGGCAGCGATCAACCGAAAAGCCCGCTGTTTCACGCGCAATTCCCGAAGGCACGCGGTCCGCCTCCGCAATACCCTTACATCAAGGTCACAAAACCTGACAAGAGACACATCCGTTTGCCGATTCAAGTTTTTTGACCACTGTTCAGAATCGCCCCATGCGATGCACAGCGATGTCGCGACACAGAGAGGACACCTTCATGACCAACGACCAGATACTTGCCGAGATCCGCGAAGCCAATCTGACATACCTGATGCTCGCCCAGAACCTGATCCGCTCCGACCGCGCAGAGGCGCTGTTCCGCCTGGGCATGTCGGAGGAGTCGGCCGACCTGATCGCGGACCTGTCGCCGGCACAGATTCTCAAGATCGCATCGGGCAACATGCTGCTGTGCCGATTCCGCGTCGACGACGACATCGTCTGGAACCTGCTGACCAATCACACCACCAGCAAGGTCAACAACGACGCCACCAGCCGGCTGCACGCCAGCATCCTGATGTCGGGTCGTTTCGCAGAGACCTTGTAGGGTTTCCCTGACACGCAACCACCGACCAGGAGAAGCGCAACACCATGGCTAGCAAAAGTGTTCTGAACGAATCGCGCGAGATCAGCCGCGCGGTCGCATTGATCGAGCTGGGCGCCCGTCTGCAGGTGCTCGAAAGCGAGACCAGCCTGTCCTACGAGCGGCTGCTGCGGCTGTACAAGGAAGTGGCCGGGCGCTCGCCGTCGAAGGGGCAACTGCCCTTCTCCACCGACTGGTTCCTGACCTGGCAACCCAACATCCACGCCTCGTTGTTCCTCAACACCTACGAGTACCTGTGCAAGGTCAGCGCGCTGGAGGACATCGACGCGGTCATGAAGGCCTACAAGCTGTACACTGAACAGATCACCTGCTGCGCCGTCGAACCCCTGCTGTCGATCACCCGTGCCTGGCGCCTGGTCAAGTTCGTCAACAACCAGATGCTGACCATGACGCGCTGCTCGCGCTGCGGCGGCCATTTCGTGACGGAGCCCTACGAGAACGCCCGGCACTTCGTCTGCGGGCTGTGCGAACCACCGGCGCGGGCGGGCAAAAGCACCGCCGCCGGCGGCATCCTGCTGCACTGACCGCAACGCGCCGGCGCGGACCGGACGCCGTGAAACCCGCATTAAGGGCCTCATTCGAGGCCCTTTTCGCGTTTTGGGCCCCGCGCAGTTACATAGAATGGGCCAACACCACACCGTGCCGATGTTGACCCATCGGCGATGCCTCCCGTACCTGCCCCGCACACATGCTAGTAATCATCGGCTACGTCGTCGCCATGGGGTGCATCTTTGGCGTCTACATCTTCCACGGCGGCAACATCGGCGTCATCCTGACCGCGTTGCCATTCGAATTGATCACCATCCTGGGCGCCGCCCTGGGCGCCTTCGTGGTCAACAACCAGCCCAAGGTGCTCAAGGCCACGATCGCGCTGATACCGCAGGCCCTCAAGAGCTCCAAATACACGAAGACGCGCTACCTCGAGCTGATGGCGCTGCTCTACGACATCCTGCAAAAGGCCCGCAAGGAAGGCCTGATGGCCATCGAGAAGGACGTCGAAACCCCGGGTGAATCCGAGATCTTCAACAAGTACCCGACCGTGGGCGGCGACCACCACGTGGTCGAGTTCATGACCGACTACCTGCGCATGATGGTCTCGGGCAACCTCAATGCGCACGAGATCGAGTCCTTGATGGACAGCGAGATCGACACCCACCACCAGGAGGCCCACGCCCCGATCGCCGCCATCGCCCGGCTGGCGGGCGGCTTGCCGGCATTCGGCATCGTGGCCGCGGTGCTGGGGGTGGTCAACACCATGGGTTCGGTCGGGCAGCCGCCGGCGGTGCTGGGCGGCATGATCGCATCGGCGCTGGTCGGAACCTTCCTGGGCATCCTGCTGGCGTACGCCGTGGTCGAGCCGCTCGGCGGCTTGCTGGAGCAGAAGTCCGAAGATGCCAGCAAGGAGTTGCAGTGCATCAAGACCACCTTGCTGGCCAGCATGCAGGGCTACAACCCGGCCACCGCGATCGAGTTCGGCCGCAAGGTGTTGTTCTCCACGGAACGCCCGAGCTTCATCGAGCTCGAAGCCCACGTGCGTGGCAAGAAATGACGCAGCGGCGACAATGACGGGCCAATAGCCGCTCCCCCCACGACATGGCCACCGACGCCAAGAAGCTCCAGCCGATCATCATCAAGCGGGTCAAGAAGGCCGGCCATGCCGCGCACGGCGGCGCCTGGAAGATCGCCTACGCCGACTTCGTGACCGCGATGATGGCCTTCTTCCTGCTGATGTGGCTGCTGGGCTCCACGTCCGAAGGCGACAAGAAGGGCTTGTCGGACTATTTCTCGTCCCCGCTGAAGGTCTCGATGCTCGGCGGCAGCGGTGCCGGCGCCAGCGACAGCGTGATCCAGGGCGGCGGCGCCGACCTGACCAAGGTCAGCGGCCAGAACCGCACCGGCGACCCGAACGATCCGATCGCCCGCAAGGCGGCCGCCGACGCGATGAAGGCGGAACTGGCCCGGCAGGATTCGCGCCGGCTGGCCGCGCTCAGCGACAAGATCAGCTCGGTCATCGCCAACAACCCCAAGCTGGCCGAGTTCAAGGCCCAGATCCGGCTCGAGATCACGCCCGACGGACTGCAGATCCAGATCGTCGACGACCAGAACCGGCCGATGTTCGACGTCGGCAGCGCGCTGGTGAAGGTCTACATGCGCGACATCCTGCGCGAGATCGGCTCGGCCCTCAACGGGGTCGAGAACAAGATCAGCCTGGACGGCCATACCGACCGCAGCCCCTACGGCAGCGGCGAACGCGGCTACAGCAACTGGGAACTGTCGTCCGACCGGGCCAATGCCTCGCGCCGCGAACTGGTCGCCGCCGGCATGCCGGACGACAAGCTGGCACGGGTCACCGGCATGGCCTCGAGCAACCTGCTCGAGCCCGACCAGCCGTTTGCCCCGGTCAACCGCCGCATCAGCATCCTGGTGATGACCAAGGAGGCCGAGGAACGGCTGCTCGGCGGCAAACGCACACCGGTCGAGATCGTCACGCCCGCGGCCCAGCCGGCCGCTTCCGCGCCCGGCCGCTGAACGGGAACCATCCCGCCGCTGCGGCGATAATGCACGACCGTGCATCCCCGAACCCCGCTCCATGGCATCTGAACTTCGCTTCCTGGTGGTCGACGACTTCTCGACCATGCGGCGGATCGTGTGCAATCTGCTCAAGGACAGCGGGTTCACCGAGACCGAGGAAGCCGAGGATGGCCAGGCCGCGTTGGCCAAGCTGCGCAACGGCAAGTTCGACTTCGTCGTGTGCGACATCAACATGCCGAACGTCAACGGCCTGCAGATGCTCGCCGAGGTCAAGAAGGACGCCAAGCTCAAGCACATCCCGGTGCTGATGGTCACCGCCGAGGCACGCAAGGAAGACATCCTGCTGGCCGCGCAGCTTGGCGCTGCCGGCTACGTGGTCAAGCCCTTCACCAAGGCCGTGCTCGAGGAAAAGGTGATCTACATCCTCAAGAAACTGGGCCTGCATCCGGGCTGAACGCACCCGCGCGCCGCTCGGGCGCCGGCGCCCGCCGAAGTGACCGGTCAACGACCGGCTTTTCGGGCTTTAGTTTGCGCATCGACTGATGACAATCGTGGGAACGCCACTTCCCACGCACCATGGAATCGAACAGCCAGGACCGCAACCTGCCGGCCACCGAGCGCAAGCTGCGCAAGGCGGTCGAAGACGGGCAGGTAACCCGGTCCCAGTACCTGTCGCACCTCGCGGTGCTCGGGGTCGGTGCGGTTGCCGTGGTGGCGCTCGCGCCCCTGATGCTGGACCGGCTCCAGTTGCACATGGCACGCCAGCTCTCGTTCGACGCGGCCGCGGTGCGCGAGCCCCAGGACATGCTCAGTCGCCTGCAGGACATGTCCTTGTCCAGCCTGATGGGCTGCGTGCTGTTCGCCTCCATCGTCATGACCGCCGTGGTGCTGAGCAACATCTCGGTCGGCGGCTGGGTGCGATCGACCAAACCCATCATGCCCGACCTCAGCCGCATCAATCCGCTCAAGGGATTCGGGCGCATGTTCACCAAGGACAAGCTGACCGAAGTGGGCAAGATGCTGGCCATCGTCATCGTGCTGGCCACCATCGGCATCGTCTACCTGGCGCGCACGATCCAGCCGGTCGCCTCGCTGGTGATGCAACCCTCGGTGGCCGCGCTGCAGTACATGGGCGACTGGTTGACCACCGGCATGGGTTTCATGCTGATGCTGATGATGGTCGTGGCCGCCATCGACGTGCCGCTGCAGAAGTTCCTGCACAAGTCGCGGCTCAAGATGTCGCACCAGGAATTCAAGCAGGAGCACAAGGAGTCCGACGGCAATCCGCATGTCAAGGGACGCCTGCGCCAGCGCCAGCGCGAGTTGTCGCAGAGCGGCAGTGTGGCGGCCGTGCCCAAGGCGGACTTCGTGGTCATGAACCCGACGCACTACGCCGTGGCGATCCGCTACGACGACAAGACCATGAGCGCACCCCAGGTGATCTCCAAGGGCGCCGACCTGCTGGCCATGCGCATCCGCGACCTGGCCCGCTCGCATTCCATTCCGGTGCTGCAGTCGCCGATGCTGGCGCGCGCGTTGTATGCCAATGCCGAGATCGGCCAGGACATTCCGACCACCTTGTACACCGCGGTCGCCCAGGTGCTGGCCTACGTGTACCGGCTCAAGGCCGCGCTGCGCGGCGAGGCGCCGATGCCCGGTGATCCGCCCGAGCCGGAGGTTCCGGCCGAACTCGATCCGCTGCGCCGCACCACGGCCGCGGCGGCACGGCCATGAGCCCGATGCTCGCCAGCCTGCAGCGCTCGCTGGGCCCGTACACGAGCTTCGCCAAGGGAGCGGCCGCGCCGATCCTGGTGATCGCCGTGCTGGCGATGATGGTGCTGCCGCTGCCGCCGGCGTTGCTGGACGTGTTCTTCACTGTCAACATCGCGATCGCGCTGATGGTGATGATGGTCGCCGCCTACATGCTGCGCCCGCTGGATTTCGCGGCCTTTCCGGCCGTGCTGCTGCTCACGACCCTGCTGCGCCTGTCGCTGAACGTCGCGTCCACGCGCGTGGTGCTGATGGAAGGCCACTCCGGCCCCGGCGCCGCCGGTGCGGTGATCGAGGCCTTCGGCCATTTCCTGATCGGCGGCAACTTCGGGGTCGGCCTGATCGTGTTCCTGATCCTGGTCGTGATCAACTTCGTCGTCATCACCAAGGGTGCCGAACGCATCGCCGAGGTGTCGGCGCGATTCGCCCTCGACGCCATGCCGGGCAAGCAGATGGCCGTGGACGCCGACCTCAACGCCGGCACCATCGACGAGAAGGAAGCCAAGCGCCGGCGCGCCGAGGTGTCAGAAGAGGCCGACTTCTACGGCTCCATGGACGGCGCCTCCAAGTTCGTGCGCGGCGACGCCGTGGCCGGCATCCTGATCCTGCTGATCAACCTGATCGGCGGCTTCGCCATCGGCATGCTGCAGCACGGCCTGAGCGCCGGCCAGGCGGCCGACACCTATGTCCTGCTGGCGGTCGGCGATGCCCTGGTGGCGCAGATCCCGGGCCTGCTGATCTCGGTCGCGGCGGCCATGGTGGTCACGCGTGTGGGCAAGGAACACGACCTGGGGCGCCAGATCGTGCAGCAGATGTTCATCTCGCCGCGCGTGCTGGGCATCGCCGCCACCATCCTGGGCGTGCTGGGCGCGATCCCGGGCATGCCGCACACGGTGTTCCTGTCGATCGCCGCCGTCCTGGCCTACGGCTCGTGGATGCTGGCGCACAAGCCGCCGCCGGCCGAACCGGAGGTGGCGGCAGCCGATGCCGCGCCCGCCGGTGATGGCGAGGCCAGCTGGGACGACCTGCAACCGGTCGACCAGCTCGGACTCGAGCTGGGTTACCGGCTCATCGCGCTGGTCGACAAGACCCGCCAGGGCGACCTGCTCAATCGCATCAAGGGCGTGCGCAAGAAGTTTGCGCAGGAGGTCGGCTTCCTGCCGCCGGCCGTGCATGTGCGCGACAACCTCGAACTCAAGCCCAGCGGTTACCGCATCACGCTGCGCGGCGTCATCGTCGGCGAAGGCGAGGCCTTCCCGGGCATGTTCCTGGCGATCAATCCGGGCGGCATCACGACACCGCTGATCGGAACCGCCACCACCGACCCGGCGTTCGGCCTGCCGGCACACTGGATCGACGACCGGCAGAAGGAAGCGGCGCAAATGGCCGGGTTTACCGTTGTTGATTCCGAGACCGTGATGGCCACGCATTTGTCACACTTGATGCAGGTGCAGGCCTCGCGCCTGCTCAGCCGAACCGAGACCCAGCAGCTGGTGGACCACGTGGCCAAGCTGGCTCCCAAACTGATCGAGGAAGTGGTTCCGAAAATGGTCTCCATCGCCGTGTTCCAGAAAGTCCTGCAGCTGCTGCTCGACGAAGGCGTGCACATCCGCGACATCCGCACCATTGTCGAATCGCTGGCCGAACACGCGGTCAACACCACCGACCCGGCAGAGCTGGCCAAGCGCATCCGTGTCGCCCTGTCCCCGGCCATCGTGCAGCAGATCTACGGCCCCACACGCGAGCTCAACGTGATCGCCATCGACCCTGCGCTCGAGCGCTTGCTGGTGCAGGCGCTGGGCAACAGCAACGGACCGGCACTGGACCCGGGCGTGGCCGACATGTTCACCCGTACCGCAGCCGAGGTGGCGCTCAAGCAGGAGGAGACCGGGGTGCCGGCCTGCCTGCTGGTGCCGGACCCGATCCGCAGCGCCATTGCACGCCTGGTGCGCCGCGTCGCGCCGCGCCTGCAGGTGCTGGCGCACAGCGAAATACCTGAAACCCATACGATCCGCATCGGACCGATCCTGCGAGGTGCAGCAACATGAACATCCAACGATTCACCGGCGCGACCTCGCGCGAAGCACTGGCCAAGGCCCGCATGGCCTTTGGCGACGGCACGCTGATCCTGTCCAACCGCCAGACCGCCCTCGGTGTCGAAGTCATGGCCACGACGGAAGACAGCGTCGGCGCCCTGGAGCCACGCGCGCGTCCGGCCGCGCCGCAGGAGCGCGCGGCGCCGCCGGTCGTCTCGGACAAGGTCGCACCCGGGCGGGCGCTTCCCGCCTCGCACCAGCAGGTGCAGCAGGACACGGCGCAGCTGGCCATGAGCACGCTGTCATTCCAGGACTATGTGCGCGAACGCATGCTGCGCCGGCGCCAGACCGAAACACCGGTGGCGATCGAGGAGGTCGGCCTGCGGGCGCAGGCCCCTGCGCCGGCGCCGGCTCCCGCGCCACGCCCGCGCATGCAGATCAACGTCCCGCCGGCACCGGCAGCAGCAGCAGTCCCCGCAGCGTCGGCATCCCCGGCGCAGGCCGTCGGCGCGCGCAGCATCGCCGACGAACTGCAGTCGATGCGCGACCTGATCGAGGAGCGTTTCAACACCTTCGCATGGCTCGGCCAGGCGCGCCAGAATCCGATCCAGGCCAACCTGATGCTCAAGCTGCTGCGCGCCGGTTATTCGCCGGCCTTGTCGCGCGCCATTCTCGAGCGCATGCCCGAGACCATGGCGGCGCCGGAAGCCATGCAGTGGATGATGGAGGCCATCCGGCGCAACATCCACACGGCGGAACAGGAGCTTCCGATCTACCAGGAAGGCGGCATCTATGCGCTGGTGGGTGCCACCGGTGTCGGCAAGACGACCACCGCGGCCAAGCTCGCCGGCCTGTGCGCCGAGGTGCACGGCCCGGCAAGTGTCGGCCTGATCACGCTCGACACCCAGCGCGTCGGCGCCCATGCGCAGTTGCGCGAGCATGCCCGCGGCCTGGGCCTGGTGGCCCACCTGGCGCACGATCGCGCCGCACTGCAGGACCTGCTCGGCCTGTTCGCGGCCAAGAAGATGGTGCTGATCGACACCACCGGTCTGGCACCGCGCGACCCGCGCAAGAACGACGCGCTCGACGTGCTCGACCTGCCCGACGTGCGCCGGCTGCTGGTGCTCAACGCCGGCGCCCATGGCGATACGCTGGACGACGTGGTGGCCGCATTCAAGTCGGTCGAGGCGCAACCGACGGTGCTCTCCAAGATCGACGAGGCCGTCAAGCTCGGGCCGGCGCTCGATGTGGCGATCCGCCACCAGCTCGTGCTGCGCGGCGTCACCAACGGACAGAAGGTGCCGCACGACTGGGATGCCGCGGACGCCACCGAGCTGGTCCGCAGCTCCATGCGCGTGAGCGGCAAGTCGGCGTTCGACCCCAAGACCACGGACCTCGGATTCCTGTTCCTGGCGCCCGAATCCCACGGCAGCCTGGCGGCCCCGGCCACGGCCTGAGCGCCACCACCATCCCCCCCACGGCCCACGACCACAACGATCGGACGGATTCGACTTGCGCTACCATGAAGCCCCACCCAGAGCACGATCGGCCCCGCCGGTCTCCACGGGAGAGTTATTGATGTACACCGCCAAGGGGCAGCTCGACCGCAATGCCCTGATCCGACAGTATCAGCCGTTGGTGCGCAAGCTTGCGCACCACATGATGGCCAAGCTGCCGGCCAGTGTGCAGGTCGACGACCTGATCCAGGTGGGATTGATCGGGCTGTCGGAAGCCTTGTCGCGCTACGAAGCATCGCAAGGCGTGCAGTTCGAGACCTTCGCCACCCAGCGCATCCGCGGAGCCATGCTCGACGAACTGCGCGAGAACGACTGGATGTCGCGCGGTTCGCGCAAGAGCCAGAAGGACATCGAGCAGGCACTGCGCCGGCTCGAACACCAGCTCGGCCGCGCGCCGCTGGAATCCGAGATCGCACAGGAACTCGGGCTGAGCCTGTCCGACTACCAGACCTTGCTGGGCAAGGTGCGAGGCACCCAGCTGGTCTACCTGGAGGACATGTCGCGCGGATCCGACGGCGAGGAGGGTTTCCTCGAACACCACGACGTGGCCGACGACGGCGCCGACCCGATGGCGGTGCTGGGCGACCAGCGCCTGCGCGTCGCGCTGGTGGCGGCCATCAAGAACCTGCCCGAACGCGAACAGTTCGTGATGAGCATGTATTACGAGCAGGACATGAACCTGAAGGAAATCGCCGCGGTGCTGGGCGTGACCGAGTCGCGGGTCTGCCAGCTGCACAGCCAGTCCGTGGCCCGGCTGCGGGCGAAGATGCGCGGACACTGACCACGCGCCGACAGGCGTGGCCGCTGTTCGCGATCACACCTGTCTGCGTGCCGACCCGGCCGCGCCGGGACGACGACACACCCACAACCTCAGAAACGACGGAAAGCGCCGGCCGCGGCCGCGGGGCCGCCATAACGGCCCAGGGCGCCGGTGTAGGTACTGGCCTGGCCCTGCTGCGGCACCAGTGACTGCAAGGAGCGCTCGACCATGGCCGAGCGGCGCAGCAAGGCCTCGCGCTGCATCGCGATGTCGCGCGCCACGCCCACCAGCCGATCGCGCACCGCCTGGGCCAGGCCGGCGCCGCCATCGACGCCCCGCAAGGCCAGCGCCAGCGCATGCGCGCTGTCGTGCAGTTCGCGGGCCGCCACCTGGACCTGCTCCGGCAGGCCTTGCAGCAGGGCCTGCCCGGTGGCCTCGACGCTGCGCTCGGCCTGTTCCAGTGCGTGGTGAATCTCGGAATGGGCCGCGATGAATGCCATGGAGGGAAGAAAAGGTCCGGGTCGGTTCAGGCGGGGTCTGCGGCCGCGTGCGCTCAGGACGACGAACGCTGCAACATCTCCCGGGCGTTGGCCAGCAGTTTCTCGGCAATGGCCTCGGGATTGACGGTATAGGTCTTGTTGGCAATGGCCTGGCGCACGGCCTCGACCTTTTCCATGTCCACATCGGCTCCGGCCGCACCCGCCTTGTCCAGGCCTTGCGCCAGCGCGGACACCTTCACATCGACGCCAGGTGTCTTGCGCTCGTTGCGGACCGCGTTGGCGGCCTCCGGGCTGGCCTTCACCGCAGCCGACTGGCTGTTGTGCGTGCTGGCGATGGAATGGTCGATTGGCTGGCCGATTTTCATGATGATCCCCACGGCTGTGACAGACACAGCATCCTACGATACCTATCGGCCGGGGATTGAAAAACTTGAGGCATACCTGCACCGCCCGGGGTGAATCACAGGTTGACCCGTACTGTTCGCATATCCAGCACCACGCCGGACAGTATGCGGCCATTGTCGATGCGCACGCGGGCCATCTCGCCGACCACGCCATCCGACACGGCCTGGCCATTGGCCCGGACGGTGAATCCGGAGCCCTGGGCCACGATGCGGACCATGGATCCGGCCTGGAACACCTGGGATGGCTTGACCATGCCGTGGCGCAGGACCTGGCCGGTGCGCAGAGCCCGGGTCGCGGTCTGCCCGACCCACATGTCGGGGTCGGCGAGCACCGACGCGTTCTCCTGCGCCCAGTCCACCTCGGCCTGGACCGCGTCGTCCAGCGACAGGACCGAACCGGAAGACACATCCGAGCGCATGACCCAGGTCGGCCCGAAGGCCTGCACCTGCACCGGCAGGAACACGTTCCAGCGCGCGACGCGGTCGACGCAGCGCAGTCCGACCCGGGTCTTGCCCCACAGCCGCACACCCGGCGGCAGGTAGGGTTCGACCTGGGCGCACGGCGCCAGGTTCAAGCGGCTGTCCAGCGCGCCGACCTGCACCACCATGCGCAGCGGCGCCGCGCCCGTGGGGCGGGCGGCCAGCACCGCCTGGTCCAGCCAGGCCTGGCTCTGCTCGGCGATCAGGGCGGCCTGGTCCTGGCCGGTCTGGGCGGCGGCCATGGGCGCGGCTGCGCTCACGACGACCGCGGCCAGCAACCGGCGGCGCCATGCGGACAGGGGCACGGCGACAGGTTCGGGCTTCGGGCAACGGGGCATTGAGGGCATCACGACAGACTCCACGACATGTTGCAACTCTAGACGTCTGCGCGGCGGGCAAAGCCGTCAAGTGATGCCGGAAACCGCCTTTATTCCAGCCATCGCCGGCCTCAAGAATTTTCATAATCGTTTCACGCCTCGGCTTCGGCCCGGGTTATCGCCCCTATCGACATCCCCAGGAGGATCGCATCCATGTTTGCCCAGTTGACCGCCGGATTGGATTTCCAAGCCACCGCGCTGGGCGTGCGCTCCGAGCGCCAGCGTGTCATTGCCAGCAACATCGCCAATGCGGACACCCCGGGCTACGTGGCGCGCGACATCGACTTCAAGCAGGCCATGGCCGAGGCCACCGGCGGCCAGCCCCGGCTGGCTCCCAGCACCGCCGGCGCGCCGCGCGCCCATCCGGCGCATTTCGCACTGCCCGGCGCCAACGGCCACATCGACGGCACGCCCGCCGAGCTGGGTTACACGGTGCAGACCCAGCCGGCCATGGACAACAACACGGTCGACCTGGACCGCGAACGCGCCAACTTCGTCGACAACGCCGTGCGCTACGAATCGACCCTGCGGTTCATCAACGGCTATTCCCGCACGATCTTGAGCGCCATCCAGGGCCAGTAGAGCCGCGCCAGACCGATCCCACGTTCCCAGGAGGCCCACCATGTCCATGTTTTCCATCTTCGGCGTCAGCGGCAGCGCGGTCAGCGCGCAGTCACAGCGGCTCAACGTGGTCGCCAGCAACATGGCCAACGCCGACGCGGTCGCCGGGCCCGACGGCCAGGCCTACAAGGCGCGCCAGGTGGTGTTCGAGACCGTGCCCATGGGCTCGGACGCATCGGCCGGCGTCAAGGTGCGCGAGGTGATCGAGAGCAACGAGCCGATGCGCAAGGTGCACAACCCCACGCACCCGCTGGCCGATGCCCAGGGCTACGTGAACCAGTCCAACGTCAACACCGTCGAGGAGATGGTCAACATGATCTCGGCCTCGCGCTCGTACCAGAACAACGTCGAAGTCATGAACACCGCCAAGTCGCTGCTGCTCAAGACGCTGCAGATGGGTCAGTAAACCCCGCATTTCGCCCGGAACACCACCATGACCACCACCACCGCCGTCAGCGGCAGCACCAGCGCCACCACCAGTACCGGTGCGGCAGGCACGAAAGCGGACCTGTCGGAAGACCGCTTCCTCAAGTTGCTGGTGGCGCAGCTGGCCAACCAGGATCCGATGAATCCGCTGGACAACGCGCAGATGACCTCGCAGATGGCACAGATCTCGACCGTCTCGAGCATCGAGAAGGTCAACCAGTCCTTGTCCGGCCTGGCCGGGCAGCTGGCCGCGATGCAGGCCCTGCAGTCGAGCTCGCTGGTCGGACGCGACGTGATGATCGAGGGCAACCGGCTCGCGATCCACGACGGCAAGGCCGCGGGCGCCGTCGACCTGGACCTGCCCGCCGACAAGGTCGTGGTCGACATCCTGTCCGCCGGCGGCCAGGTCATGGAGAGCTTCAACCTCGGCGCATTGCCGGCGGGCCGCCAGCCTTTCGAGTGGGACGCGCAGTCCCACACCACCGCCGAAGGCCTGAGCTTCCGGGTCACGGCCACCAAGGGCAGCACGGTCGTGACCCACCGCACCCTGGTGCAGGACCAGGTCGTGTCGGTGGGCTCGGACAACGGCGCCATGCTGGTGCAGCTGCGCGGCCTGGGCAACGTCGGTTACGACGCCGTCCGGTCGATCTTCTAGTTGCCTGTCGCACGCCCCGACCGACCCGCCTCCCCCGTATCCCGCATTCGCCTCACCCCAGGAACCACACCATGTCATTCCAAACCGGACTCTCAGGACTGAACGCCGCCAGCCGCAACCTCGACGTGATCGGCAACAACATCGCCAACGCCAACACCATCGGCGCCAAGGTTGCGCGCGCCGAGTTCTCCGAGATCGTCGCCGCATCGACGATTGCGGCCAACGGGCGTACCGAAGGCATCGGCGTCGAGGTCTCCACGGTGTCGCAACAGTTCACCCAGGGCAGCGTCAACGTCACCGGCAGCGCGCTGGACATCGCGATCAACGGCGCCGGATTTTTTCCCGTCACGCTGACCGACGGCAGCATGGCCTATACCCGCGCCGGCACCTTCAAGCTCGACACCGAGGGCAACATCGTCACCAACGCCTCGGCCAAGCTGATGGGTTACCCGACCACGGTCGACGGCGTGGCCACCAGCAGCACGCTGCAGCCGATGCGCATTCCCACCGGCAGCCCGATCCCCGCCCGTGCGACCACGTCGATGGCGGCCGAGCTCAACCTCAACGCCAGCGCGCCGGTGTGGAACGCGTCGGTGCCGAACGTGCCGCTGACCACCTACGGCACCTCGCTCAACGTCTACGACTCGCAGGGCTCGGCCATCCCGGCCTCGCTGTACATGCGCAAGATCGCCGACGACACCTGGCAGGTGTATACCGACCCGACGTCGGACGCCACCGCCACCGCGTCGCTGGCCGCCACGCTGACGTTCGACACCAACGGGCAGCTCGCCAGCAGCGTGCCCGCGGCACCCACGCTGTCGATCACCTCGCCCAATCCCAACATCGGCACCTTCTCCGCCGCGCTGGACCTGAGCAAGACCACGCAGTACGCGACCGCGTTCGCCGTCACCGACCTGACGCAGGACGGGTATGCCCCTGGCGACTTCGTCGCGTTGTCCATCGGCGACAACGGCGTGATCTCCGCGCGTTACTCCAACGGCCAGACCCAGGCCACCGGCCAGATCGCACTGGCCGACTTCCGCAACGTGCAGGGCCTGCGCCCGAGCGAGAACGGCAACTGGGTGGAGACCGTGGCATCGGGCCAGCCCATCGTCGGCGCGCCCGGCGTGGGCAAGTTCGGCGAACTGCGCGCCGGCGCACTCGAGGAATCGAACATCGACCTGACCTCCGAGCTGGTCAACATGATGACAGCGCAGCGCACCTACCAGGCCAATGCCCAGACCATCAAGACCCAGGACCAGGTCCTGTCCACCCTGACCCAGCTGCGCTGATCGCGATCACGCACCGACACACTGAAGAGGCCCCGCCATGGATCGACTCGTCTACACCGCGATGACCGGCGCCACCGCAGCCGCGCATCGGCAGTCCGTGTTGTCCAACAACCTGGCCAACGCCTCGACCAACGGTTTTCGCGCCGAGCTCTCGACCTACCGCGCCGTGCCCTTGCGCGGCGACGGCTCGACCACCCGCGTGTTCGCGCTCGAGGCCACCTCCGGACACCTGGAGGCGCCCGGCCCGTCGCAGACCACCGGCCGGCCGCTCGACGTGCGCGCCACCGGCAATGCCTGGTTCGCCGTGCAGGGCCTGGACGGCACCGAAGGTTATACCCGCGCCGGATCGCTGCAGATCGGACCCGACGGCACCTTGCAGACCGTCAACGGCCTGACCGTGTTCTCCGACGGCAGTGCGCCGCTGGCGCTGCCCGCCGGCGGCGAGATCTCGGTCGCGCCCAATGGCGACATCAGCGCCAAGACCGCCGGCCAGCCCACGGTCGTCGTCGGCCGCCTCAAGATGGTGACACCGACGGCGGACGATCCGCTCAAGCGCAGCGACGACGGCCTGTTCCGCACCGCCGACACCGCCCCGCTGCCGCACGACCCGCTGGCGCGCCTGCAAAGCGGCGCGCTCGAAGGCTCCAACGTGAGCCCGATCGAAACCATGGTCGGCATGATCCAGACCGCCCGCCAGTTCGAGATGCAGATGCGCCTCGTGCAGACGGCGGAATCGAACGACCGATCGGCCGGCCAGCTGCTGAGCCTGCAAGGCTGACCACGGCCCCGCGCCACTGAACCCCCGAGGAAACCACCATGATCAATTCACTCTGGATATCGAAGACCGGCATGGAGGCCCAGCAGACCCAGCTCGATGTGATCTCGCACAACCTGGCCAACGTCTCCACCACCGGCTACAAGCGCGCCCAGGCCGTGTTCGAGGACCTGATGTACCAGAACCTGCGCCAGGTCGGCTCCAACACCTCGGACCAGTCCCAGCTGCCCACCGGACTGCACCTGGGCCTGGGTGTGCGCACCGTCGCCACCAGCCGCTCGTTCGCCCAGGGCACGATCCAGCAGACCTCGAACAACCTGGACGTGGCGATCCAGGGCAACGGCTTCTTCCAGATCACCTTGCCCGACGGCTCCAACGCCTACACCCGCGACGGCTCGTTCCAGGTCGACAACCAAGGCCAGCTGGTCACCGCCGGCGGCCTGGTGGTGGCCAATGGCGTGACCGTTCCCGCCAATGCCAAGAACATCTCGATCGCCACCGACGGAACCGTGACGGCGACCATTCCCGGCACCCCGCAACCGCAGCAGATCGGCAACATCATCCTGGCCAGCTTCATCAATCCGGCCGGCCTGGAGCCGCTCGGCCAGAACCTGTTCGCCGAAAGCCCGGCCTCGGGCCAGCCCAATACCGGCACGCCGGGCACCAACGGCATCGGCACGGTCACGCAGGGCTTCCTGGAAACCTCGAACGTCAACGTGGTGCAGGAGCTGATCACGATGATCCAGACCCAGCGTGCCTACGAGATGAATTCCAAGGCCATCCAGACCTCGGATCAGATGCTGCAGAAACTCGGCCAGTTGTGATGCCATTGCTCTCGCTCCTTCGCACCAGCCTCGGTGCCGCGCTGCTGGCCCTGTTGGCCAGCGGCTGCGAATCGCTGCCCAAGACCGAACGGGTGGACTTCGCGCAACCGCCGTCGCCCGTCGTCGTGCGGGCCGCCGAGCCGCGACCGGTCACCGGCAGCCTGTTCCACTCCACCAGCTACCGGCCGCCCTTCGAGGACTACCGCGCCCGCCTGGTCGGCGACGTGGTGACCATCCTGATCACCGAAACCGTCACCGCCAGCCAGAAGTCGACCTCGACCTCGAGCCGCACCTCGTCGATGGACGCCGGCGTGTCGGCATTTCCGTTCGCCAACGCGACCTCGCTGGGCAAGTTGTCGCTCAACTCGTCCACCAACAACGACTTTGCCGGCGCCGGCGCGACCGAAAGCGCGAACCGGTTCTCGGGCACGATCACGACCACCGTCGTCGACGTGTTGCCCAACGGCCACCTGGTGCTGGCCGGCGACAAGCAGATCGGCGTGAACCAGAACGTCGACGTGTTGCGGTTCTCCGGCACCGTCGACCCGCGCTCGATCGCGGCCGGCGGCACCGTCAGCTCCACCCAGGTGGCCAACGCCCGCATCGAGTCGCGCGGCCGCGGCGCGCAGAACGAGGCCCAGACCGTGGGCTGGATCGCGCGTTTCTTCATGGCCATGATTCCGTTCTGAGGCCATGACCATGCACCGACACCCCATCATGCGCGTGCTGCGCGGCCCGCTGGCCGTCGCGGCGCTGGCCATCCTGGCGCTGCTGTGCGCCACCCCGGCATCGGCGGTGCGCATCAAGGAGGTGGCCGCCATCGAAGGCGTGCGCACCAACCAGCTGACCGGATTCGGCCTCGTCGTGGGCCTGGACGGCACCGGCGACCAGACCACGCAGATGCCCTACACCTCGCAGGGCATGAACAACTACCTGCAGCAGATGGGCATCACGCTGCCGGCGGCCAGCGCATCGCAGCTGCAGCTCAAGAACGTGGCGGCCGTGCTGGTCACGGCCCAGCTGCCCGCATTCGCCCGGCCCGGCCAGGCGATGGACGTGAACGTGTCCTCGCTGGGCAATGCCAAGTCGCTCAAGGGCGGCACGCTGATCACCACGCCGCTGCGCGGCGTCGACGGCGAGGTCTACGCGCTGGCCCAGGGCAACCTGATCGTCGGCGGCGCCGGCGCCTCGGCCGGCGGCAGCCGGGTACAGATCAACCATCTGAGCGCCGGGCGCATTCCGGGCGGCGGCCAGGTCGAACGCACGGTGCCGACGCCGCTGCTGCAAGGCGACACGGTGTCGCTGGGGCTCAGCGCCTCCGATTTCCAGACCGCCCAGCGCGTGGCGCAGGCCGTCAACCGCCGCTTCGGGCAGGGTTATGCCCGCGCGCTGGACGGGCGCACGGTCGAGGTCCGCGCACCCGTCGATCCCAATGCCCGGGTCAGCTTCATCGCCGAGATGGAGGAACTCTCGCTGGAAGAGTCGGTGCCCTCGGCCAAGGTGGTGATCAACGCACGCACCGGATCCATCGTGCTGAACCAGGCCGTCACGCTCGGCGCCTGCGCGATCGCGCACGGCAACCTGTCGATCACGATCAGCAGCACGCCGGTGGTCAGCCAGCCCAATCCGCTGTCGCAGGGGCAGACCGTGGTGGGCGAACAGGCGAACATCAAGATCACGCAGGAACCCGGCATCCTGATGCAGATTCCGCCATCGCCGCAGCTCGCCGACGTGGTGCGCGCGCTCAACGTCCTGGGTGCCACGCCACAGGACCTGCTGGCCATCCTGCAGGCGATCAAAGCCGCCGGCGCACTCAACGCCGAACTGGAGGTGATCTAGCATGAGCACGGGCAGCTTCAGCAGCAACCTCAACGCGCTGGCGGCGGACTCCCGCTCGCTGGATGCGCTCAAGCTCAAGGCCGGGCAGAACAGCGCCAGCGCCATCAAGGACGCGGCCCGGCAGTTCGAATCGCTGTTCATGCGCGAGCTGATCAAGAGCATGCGCGAGGCGACGATGAAATCCGGCCTGCTCGACAGTCCGGGCGGCGATCTGAGCGCCGACATGCTCGACCAGCAGATGTCGGTGCAGATGTCCGGCCTGCAGGGCGGACTGTCGGACATGATCGCGCGCCAGCTGGCGCAGCGCATCTCCGGCGAGTCGGTGCCCGTACCGTCGACCGCGCCCGTGCTGGCGCCGATCGAATCGACAGGCGCCCGGCGCCCGAGCGACAGCCAGAGCGAATTCGTGCAGCGCCACGCCCAGGCGGCCGCGCGGGTCGAGCAGTCCAGCGGCATTCCGGCGGCCTTCATGCTCGGACAGGCCGGGCACGAGACCGGCTGGGGCCGCAGCGAGATCAGGATGGCCGACGGCTCGCCGTCGCACAACCTGTTCGGCATCAAGGCCACCGGCGGCTGGAGCGGCAAGGTGGCCGAGATCACGACCACCGAATACGTCAACGGCGTGGCGCAGAAGGTGGTCGCGAAGTTCCGCGCCTACGACTCGTACGAGGACTCGCTGCGCGACTATGCGCGCCTGATCACCGAGAGCCCGCGTTACGCCCAGGTCAGCCAGCAGACCGATTCGGTGCAGGCCTGGACCACCGGCCTGCAACGCGCCGGCTACGCCACCGATCCGGACTACGCCTCCAAGCTCAGCCGGGCGATCAACACGACCTTGCAGCTGCAACGGGCACGCACATGAGTCTCACCCAGTCTCACCCAGGCGACCAGAACCGATTTCCCGCCGGGCCGCCCCAAGGGAAATCAGCCCCCTCGGGGGGCAGCGAGCCACACGCAGTGGGC
Organism: Rhodoferax sp.; assembly: GCA_024236015.1. GTDB lineage: Bacteria > Pseudomonadota > Gammaproteobacteria > Burkholderiales > Burkholderiaceae_C > CAISIP01. Next base: position 221,722 of record JACKLK010000008.1, on the reverse strand, counting down.
GAGCGTGGGGGCACATTTCCCGCCGGGCCGCCCCAAGGGAAATCAGCCCCCTCGGGGGGCAGCGAGCCACACGCAGTGGGCGAGCGTGGGGGCCATTAACCCATGCCCAGCCTGCTCAACATCGGCGCCAGCGCACTGCTGACCAACCAGCAGGTGTTGCGCACCACCGGCAACAACATCGCCAACGTCAACACCGCGGGTTATTCGCGCCAGGAGGTGCTGCTCGAGCCGCGCCTGGGTGTCAACTACGACCAGGGTTATTACGGTGGCGGCGTCGATGCGGTCACGGTGCTGCGCAGCCACAGCGTGATGCTGACGCGCCAGGTCGCACTGACGGGCTCGATCGCCGCATCCGACGAGAAGCGGCTGGAGCAGTTGCGCAAGCTCGAGGACCTGTTTCCGGGCGGCGCCAGCGGCCTGGGCGCCGCGATGGGCGAGATGCTCAACGCCTTCTCCGACGTCGCGAACGCGCCGACCGACCTGACCGCACGCACCGTGGTGCTGGCGCGCGCCGACGAACTGGCGGCCCGGTTCCGTTCCACCGCCAGCAGCATGGACGCGCTGCGCGACAGCCTGCGGCTCGAACTGGCCTCGGAAGTGCGCATGGTCAACAGCCTGGCCACGCGCATCGCGGATGTGAACCGGCAGATCAGCAATGCCATGGGCTCGGGCCACACGCCCAACGACCTGCTGGACCAGCGCGACGAGCTGATCCGCGAACTCAATACGCATGTGCAGACCACGACGATCGCCGCCGCCGACGGCACGATGAGCGTGTTCGTGGCCTCCAGCCAGCCCCTGGTTCTGGGCACGACCGCCTCCCAGGTCGCGCTGCAGGCCGACGACTTCGGCGACCCGTACACGTTCAAGCTGACCATGCAGCGCAACAACGTGACCGCCGTGATGGACGAGGCGCTGCTGGGCGGCGGCAGCCTGAGCGGCCTGATGAAATTCAACAACCACGACCTGGCCGATGCCGGCAATCTGGTGGGGCGCATGGCGCTGGCGCTGGGCACGGTCGTGAACGAGCAGCACAGCCTGGGACTCGACCTGTCGGGCAATCCGGTCGGCAACCTGTTCACGCTGGGTCCGATCCCGGATGCCCTGCCCGCGCTGGCCAATACCGGCACGGCCAGCATGCAGGTCGCCGTGCAGACCAGCCCCGCCTCCGGCGCACCCGCGCTGTCGGCGTCGAACTACGAAGTCATCTTCACCGGCGCCGCCGCGGGGACGATACGCCGGGTCTCGGACGGCCAGTTGACCACGTTCAGCTCCGTGCCGGCGCAGGTCGATGGCCTGGACCTGCAACTGACCGGCACGGCCAACGCCGGCGACCGGTTCATGGTCACGCCCTACCGCCAGGTCACGCAATCCATGGACGTGGCATTCGCCTCGCCGCGCTCGCTGGCCGTGGCCAGCCCGGTGGTCGCCAGTGCCGGCACCGCCAACCTGGGCTCGCTGACGCTGCAGAGCCTGCAGCCGGCGCGGGCCGACGCCAATCTCGCACAGACCGTGACGCTGACGTTCACCGGCGCGGGCAGCTTCGACGTGAGCGGCACCGGCACCGGCAACCCGACCGGCGTGGCCTATGTGCCGGGCCAGCCGATCAGCTACAACGGCTGGGCGCTGACCCTCAAGGGAACGCCGCAACCCGGCGACACCTACACCATCCAGGCCAACGCCTACCCGGACATCGACGCCGGCAATGCCCACGCGATGCTGGCCATCCGCGACCTCGCGCTGTTCGACGGCGCGGCCACCACCGACGGCTACGCGGCGCTGATGTCGAACATCGGCGTGCGGGTGCAGAGCGCGGGTTTCTCCGCGGCCGTGTCGCGCTCGATCGCCGACAACGCCGCCACCGACAACGCGGCCGTGGCCGGCGTCAACCTGGACGAAGAGGCCGCCAAGCTGCTGCAGTACCAGCAGGCCTACCAGGCCTCGGCCAAGATCCTGCAGGTCTCGCAGACGCTGTTCGACACCTTGATCCAGAACCTGGGTCGCTGACACCCACGCCCGCTCGACTGACCACACCGAACCACCATGCGCACAGGAACCGCCAACACCTACGACAACGCCCTGGAGCAGTTGTACAGGCGCCAGAGCCAACTGTCGAAACAGCAGGAGCAGCTCAGCTCCGGCCTGCGCGTCAACCGGGTCAGCGACGACCCGCTGGCGGCGGCTCAGGCGGAGCGGGTCATGGTGCGGCTGGACCGCATCGAGACCGACCAGCGCGCGCTCGAAACCCAGCGCGCGGCGCTGGCCAGTGCCGAAGCCGGCCTGGGCGAAGCCATCGGCCTGATGCAGACGGCGCGCGAACTGGTGCTCGCGGCGGGCAACGCGGCCTACACGCCGGCCAACCGCGACACGCTGGCCCAGCAACTGGCCAGCCTGCGCGACCAGATCTTCGCCATCGCCAACCGCACCGACAACAACGGCCTGCCGCTGTTCGGAGGCCTGGGCAGTGCGGGAAGCCCGTTCGCCGACATCCCGGCCGGCGTGCAGTTCCAGGGGGCGGCCGGACAACGCGCCGCCACGACCACCAACCTGCCCGGGGCCATGAACGGCCAGGCGATCTGGATGGACGTGCCCAGCGGCAACCGCACCTTCGAGGTCTCGCTGGCGGCCGGAAACTCGGTGAACCTGTGGAGCGATCCGGGCACGGTGATCTCGCCCACCCTGGTCACCGGGGACAGCTACCGCATCGACTTCAGTGTCGTCGCCGGCGTGACCACCTACGACGTCGTCAACACCACCACGTCGACCACGGTCAGCAGCGGTCAGCCCTATGTCGACGGCGCACCGATCCAGTTCGACGGCATCTCGGTACTGGCCCAGGGCACGCCCGCCCACGGCGACGCGCTGGACATCACGCCCAGCGTGCCGCTGAACGTGTTCAACATGCTGGACGACGCGATCAACAACATCGACAACGCGCCGGGCGACAACCGGCTGGCCCATTCGGTCGCCTTGTCGCTGTCCCAGATCGACACCGCCCTGGAGCGCATGCAGGCGGCGCGCGGCCAGGCCGGCGACTGGCTCAACCGGGCCGACACCATCACCGACCAGCAGTCGGCACGCTCGTTGTCGCTGGAGTCGGACCGTTCACGCGCCATCGACGCCGACATGGTCAAGGCCATCTCCGATTTCAGCCAGACACAGACCGGCTACCAGGCTGCGTTACAGTCATACGCTCAAATCCAGCGCCTGTCCTTGTTCAACTTCATCAACTGACGTCGCCATGGCCCCTTCGACGCTCGGGCATCTGATCCTGGGTTACCAGCTGGTCTGGAACCGGCTGCGCCAGCCGGCGGCGGTGCAGCTGTTCCTGACGCCCCACGGCCAGGAGCCGGTCGAAGGCGCGCATTTCCTGCGCACGCTCGAACAGACCTGGTCCGAGCAGTGCCCGCCCCTGCTGCTGACACCGCAGACCGCCGGCCTGCTGACCGACCTGCTGAACCACGGCTCGCGCGACGGCCCCCAACTCGTGGTCCAGCACGACCTGATGCGCAACGAAGCCGTCACCGGCGCCGTGCAGCGGGCCCATGCGCGCGGCGTGCCGATGTTGTGGCGCGGCCAGCCGGGCCAGCGCCCGGACGCCGCCATGGCGCGGTACTTCGTGCGCGGCATGCTCGCCCTCACGCCCGGCGAAACCATCGTCGGCGCACAGGCCTCGCTGCGCCAGGGACAGCCCGGGGCACCGGCGACCGCGGCCACCGCCCGGGCGCTCAGTCCGGTGCCGCCCGACCAGATCGTCGAGGCCGTGCCCAGCCGGCTGATGGCCGACCATTGCCTGGACCAGCAGAACGCCTGGGGCGTGGCCGGCTGGCCGGTCGACGACGTGTTGCTGTCGCATCGCAAGCAGCCGATTCCGCCCAGCCATCGTGCCGTGGTGCTGCTGATCCAGCAGACCGACGCCGACGCCGCGCTCGAACTGATCGAACACACGCTGGCCGAGGAGCCGCTGCTGGCCTACCGTTTCCTGCGTTTCACCAACTCGGCCGCGCTGGGGTTGCGCAGCAGCGTCGAGTCGCTGCGCCATGGCTTGATGCTGCTCGGGCTGTCACGCTTCAAGGCCTGGCTGCAGGAGATGCTGCCCCTGGCCAGCAACGAACCCGACATGGATCCGGTGCGCACCGGCATGGTCATGCGCGCGCGCATGATGGAAAACCAGCTCGACGCCGGCGACGAGGAGTTGCTGCGGCGCGAAGTCTTCCTGTGCGGCATGTTGTCCCAGATCGACGGCCTGCTGGGCGAGTCGCTGAAGGATGCCCTGCACCGGCTGCCGCTGTCCGATCGCGTCAACGGCGCCATCCTGGGCAACAGCGGACCCTATGCACCTTTCCTGGAGCTGGCCACGGCGCTGGAGTATCCGAACATGGACAAGGTGCCGGCCCTGTGCACGGCATACGAGCTCGACCTGGGCGAGGTCAACCGCACGATGCTGCGGGTGCTCACGCAACTGCACAAGTCGGCGGGTTGACGCACCGCGTGCGCACGACATGCCGTCGCGCATCGACCAACAGTCGGAACTTGACCTGCCCCGAATTCAGCCGATGACCTGCACGACCCGATCCGGCGCCTCGAGCTGCGGCAGGTGGCCGACGCCGGCCAGCACCTCGAACCCGGCCCGCGGAATCATGGCGTGCAGCGCCTGGCCACGCGCCAGCGGGATCCAGGGGTCGTCCGCGCCCCAGACGATCTGCACCGGGCACCGGATGTCCGGATACAGCGCCTCGACCTCGGCCGTATACCGCTCGTCGGCCTGCGCGAACTGGCGATAGAAGCTGCCCCGGCCCTCCTGCGACAGCCATGGAGCGGCAAGTGCCTCCTGATCCTCGGCATCGATCGGGGTCACGATCGCGCCACCGATATACGCGCGCACGACCGCCGCATGGATATGCGGCGGCAAACCGGCGAAAGCGTCGCCATGGTGTCGCACATGGTCGAAGAAGTCGGAACCCCAGGGGCGCAGGGCCACGACGTTCATCAGCACATAGCGACGGTAGTCGCAGCCGTGCAGCAGGTGGGCCCGCAGCGTGGTCGCACCGCCGAAGTCGTGCGCGACCACCGTGGGTCGATCCAGCTTCCAGTGCGCGAGCATCTCGGCGAACACCTCGCCCTGCACGTCGAGCGAGGTCCTCTGGCCGGCGGATTTGCCGGACCGCCCGTATCCGGGCATGTCGTACCAATACACCCGGTACCGCTGCGCTAGAGCCGGAATCACCCGGTGCCAGGAATATGACGACCACGGCCAACCGTGGGCGAGCACCAGCGCCTCGCCATCGCCGGCCGTTCCCGCCGCCACGGGGCCGGCGCGGGTGTCGACGGTCTGGTCAAGTCGCCAGTACATGCCGGGCCGGCTCCGTCAAGGTCGCGCAATGGGCGCCGCCGCCGACCCAGTTCGCGTTCATGGCGTCGATGAACACCACGCGCCGCCCCGGAAAGACGGATGCGTAGATCCTGCGCACCTGCTCCTCCCGCTCGGGGGACGTGCCGTGTGCCACGTAGGTGGGCAACACGACGAGATCGTTGGCCAGCACATGGTTGAGGTAGCTGGTCGTGGCCAGCTGCATCACGGTATCGCCTTCGCGGCGGCGCTCGCGGGCCGGAAAGGACGTGGCCGTCCATTCGTTCGAATACGCGGTGTCGGCGTCGGCGCTGAGCACGACCGCGCGCTCGACGATGGCCGGCAACGGCACCTTGATCACCCGCAGCGGCCGGCCGCGCTGGTCGGTGCTGTTCGACAAGGCCTCGAAATTGGCCTGCATGCGCTGCTGGTTCAGTCGCGCCACCGGATGGCTGCGCGCCTCGTCCTCGTCGACCCAGGCCAGCAGGACCGTGTTCTCGTCGGCGAAACGCACGAACTCGTCGGTATGCCCGCCGGTGCCCCAGCCCACGTAGTGGCCGACGATGGTCGCCCGGTGCAACGGGTCGTGCGCCAGGCCGTGCGGCACCCAGACCACCTTGCGCATGCCCGGCAGCGCCAGCAGGTGTTTCTCGATCGCCTCGCGCGACAGACCCCGGTTGCGCTCGCGCCACAGGCTGGCATTGGCGATGAGGGTGCCGCGGCCGTTGACCTCCACGCCCCCGCCTTCGATCGCCAGCGGCGAGGCCAGGCTGGCCAGGCCCAGTGCGCCCGCCAGGCGCCGGTCCAGCGCACCGGTCTCGACATCGTCGGTGCGCGCGCAGTCGAGGGCGCGTGCGCGGCTGCCCGCAAAGGTGCGGCGGCACCAGTTGGTCCAGCCGTAATGCGTCCACTGGAAATCCACGACGAACGGCCGGCCGCGGCCGTCCAGGCCGAACACCGCGCTGTCGCGCACGAAGAACGGCGCCCGGCCATCCTGCACGAAAGCCACCTGCAGCGCATTGACGCCCCGGCTGCGCAACACGGCCATCGCACGCGCCTGCGCTTCGGCGTCGCGCACCAGCATCTTGAGCGGCACATGCGGCGCCAGCAGCTGCGCCAGGTCGGCGGTGAAGGCCTCGTGGCCGGGGTCGTAACCCAGCCAGATCGCGGCAATCGGGTCGAAGTCGGCGCTCAGGCGCGCGCCGGCCATGGCCGGATCATCGGCCACGGCCAGTGGCGCCAGCGCCATGCCGGCGAGCGCGCCACCGGCCCATTGCAGGCAGCGCCGGCGCGATGGTGAGCAGGGCATCGGACTGGGCATGGCGCAGTATCCCAGCGCCCGTGCGCCGCGGGTTCGCACGGCGGCTTGCCTGGGCGCGCGTCAGGGGTATTGATCGGCAACGCCTCCGATGCACCCGCTCAGGCGTCGCTGCCGTCGACCTGGATGCCGAACGCGGTGTCGCTGATGCGGGGCATCAGGCTGGTCGCGATAGGCCTGAGCGATGCATCGCCACGGGGTTGCCCGCTGTACATGTGAAATCGCCTGGATACCGCCAGCGTATGCTCGGCGATCAAGGGTGCACCGGGCTTGCGTGCGGAGGCGGCCGCGCAATGCGAGAAGGTCACGGGCTGGTCCGACGCCGCGCCGGTGCCCAGGCGGGGCAGCCGCCACGGATTGCGCGGATTCCACACATTGCTCGGCAATTCGGCAATCCAGTTGGCGGTCGAGCCCGTCACCTGGACCCGGACCGCATTGACCACGGGCGGGTAGATCACGAACGGCATCACCAGGATCTTCGAGGCCGGCGAGGTCGCATCGGCCGGATGCTCCACGCAGATACACAGGCGCGCGACGTGCGGAAACGTGGCGGCCGGGCAGGCGGGATCGCTGGGCACGAGATCGACCCGGCACCATACCGTGTCACCCGGTTGCACCGGCAGGTCCAGGTAACAGGGCAACACACTCGGTGGGATCGGCCCGCCCTGGCTGTCGGCCCACCACTCGAACCAGACCCAGTGGCGCGGTTGCCAGCTGCCGCTGACGTAGATGATCTCCTGCAAGGTCCCGACCTGGGGCATCGCGGCGTCGAGGTAGGCCGCGTGCCCGTTGAAGCCGATCCACAGCGAGCTGCGGTAGGTGCGCGCGGGGTTCAGCGTGCCCGACGGCTGCGACACCGGTTCGATCCAGCGCCCGACGACCTGGGTCAGGATGCTGCTGTCGACCGCCGCCACCGCCGCGCCGGACCAGTTCGGACTGTGCGACACCCGGCTGCGCCGGCCAAGCCGGATGACTTTTTCGTCCACGTCGGCAGCCATGCGCACCGACGCCGGGATGACCACGCCTATCGGGTCGGGCCCGGTCACGGTGTGGGCGACGCGGTATTCGGTGATGCCGCTGCGCAGGCGATCCCAGAAATCCTGCAGCGTCGGAAACCCGGGGCCCGGCGGCTCCGGCAACCAGTATTGCTGCCGCGCGGCCGGGTCCAGGAACAAGGCATCCGATGGGTTCGCCGCCGTCGGTTGCGGCGGCAAGCCGGGTCTGACGCAGCCCGGGCACTGTCCCGGCCCGCCAATGGGGGCGCTCACTGGACTACCCTCCGCGCTACGCGCTGCGGGATTCGCGCTTGGGAACGGCCCGGCGCGCTCACTGGACTACCCTCCGCGCTACGCGCTGCGGGATTCGCGCTTGGGAACGGCCCGGCGCGCTCATGTCCACTCCTGCCGTGCCAGGTCGACCAATGCCCGGTAGATCTTCATCGGCGACGCGTGGGCGGGCCCGGCCAGCGCCGGCGTCAGGATCTGGTCGTAGATCTTGTGCGCCAGTATCCGGCCGGCGATCGAATCGCTGGCGTAATGCAGGCCGGCGATTTCCCGGTTGCGCGCGATGCGGCGCGCGAGTCGCTCGCCGGCCACCGTGAACATGCTGGCCACGGACTGGCCGCCCCCGCCGATCGACGCCGTCGGCAACAGCGACAACAGGCACCGGTAGACCAGTTGGGCCTGGGCCGCATGCCCGCTCGGAAACGATGCGTGGCCCGGCGTCGCGATCGGCGGCATCAACCCCGGAAACAACTGCGCCGGGCGCACGCGCTTGTATTTGTTCTTCCAGTACTGGCTGGCGAACAGCGCCATCAGGCTGGCGGCCTGCATCACCTTGGTGGTGGCCGGATGCGAGACAGGCCCCATCGACAACAGGTTCATGAAATAACTCAGGAACTCGTTGCTCTGGGACACGATTTCGCCCATGGCGTCGGGCCGCTCGTCGAGATAGGCGCGCAACAGGCGATCGAACTCCCAGTCCGACGGCTGGCGCGCGCCGGCGGCCGGCACCTCCCAGGTCGTGAAGCTGGCCGGAGCGTCGGCAATCGGGAACGTCACCTCGACCAGGAGCACATCGCCCCCAGCGAGCGACTTGGCAATGGTGCCGGCCCCGGTCGGCACATGCGGAACGGCATCGACAACGGGTGTCTGCGCCGCCCAGTTCGTCGACGCGAATTCCGCCAGCACCTGCCAGCCGGCGAAAAACGGGTCGACCTTGCTGTCCTGGAAATAGGGCGGGCCGATCGGCGGACACACCGTCGGCGGGCTGGTCGGCAGCCAGCCCACACGGGCCTGCTCGACCTCGAAGTCCTTGACGAACGGCAGGTCGAGACGGTCCGCCACGACGATGCTCGTGGCAGCCGCATTGCCACTGTTGGCCGTGTTGGCCGTGTTCGCCGTGTTGGCGGTATTGGCGGTATTCGCCGTATTGGCAGTGTTGGCCCCCATGTCGGATCCTCCTCGGTGATGGTTGATTGGTCCTGGCGTCAGTCAATCGGGCAATCCGGCCTGACGCAGCCGGTCGATCCAGGTCTCGAGCACCACGCCCGTGAAGGGGCATCGCGGCCGGTACGCGGCCAGCCGGAACGTCGGCTGCACGCGCAGCAGCTGCTGCGCGACTCCACGGGCCTCGTCCATCTGTGCGACGGCCACCAGGCTGGCCGCCAGGCAACGCAGCGCAAAGGCAATGCCATCATTGCGGCCGACGGCCATGCGTGCAAACGCAATGGCTTCGGCAAAGTCGCCTCGCAGGTAGTGCGCCTGCGCCAGCACGCCCTCGTGCCAGAAGCGATGCGCGTCGATCGGCGACAGGCGCAGGCCCTGGCGGCCACGCTCGACCGCCAGGTCCGCCAGACCCAGGTAGCCGCAGGTGGCGCTGCTCATGGTGTGCGCCAGCGCCGAACTCGGCCCCGCCTCGATGGCACGATCCAGGAAGATCATGGCCTTGGCAAAGTCATGCCGCAGGAACGACTGCACATGGCCGCAGATGGCCAGCCCCTGCGGATCGTCGGGGTTGAGCCCGATCGCGGCCTCGGCCAGGCGAGACGCCTCCTGGACATCGGCGATCGGATCGGTGGACCAACCTTCGCCTACCCGGAACACATGCCAGTAGGCCGCATACGAATAGGCGCTGGCGTAATACGGATCGAGCACCATCGCCTGCTGCAGCAGGCCACGCGCATGGGCTGCCGAGGCGGAATTGATGCGGAACATCTGATCGATGCCCTGCAGCATCAGGTCGTAGGCCGTCATGTTCTGCGGATGCTTGCGCCGCGCCCGCATCAGTTCGCGGGCCTGCACCTGCGGGGCGATCGCGCGCACCACGTCCAGCGCGATGTGGTCCTGCAACTCGAACAGCTCGGCCAGCTTGCCCTCGTGCCGGTAGGCTCGCAGGATGGTTCCGCTCTCGGGCTCCGACAATTCGGCCAGGACCCGCAGTTGCCCGCCACTGCGCGACACGCTGCCGTGCAACAGGTAGCGCACCCCCAGCGCCCGGGCCACCTGGCGCTCGTCCATGCCGTCTCCTCCGAGTCCGATGGTGGAGCCTCGCGCAATCACGAACAACTCCTTGAACGCGGCCAGCAGATGGATGATGTCGTCCACGATGCCATCGGCGAAGTAGGCTTCGTTGGCGTGGGACATGTGCTTGCGAAACGGCAGCACCGCGATGGAGGGCCGCGCGTCGTTGCCCGGCGGCACCTGGCCCGGTTGCGGCCAGGCGTCGTCATGCACGACATGCAGGCAGACCATGCGTACCGGCCGCGCGATGTTGTGCAGGTACAGCTCGCCCATGTCGACGACATCGACGTCGTCGACGTCGTCGAGCGACTGCGCCACGGCCTGCGACACGACCAGCGAGCCGGATGGCGCGTAGGTCTGCATCCGGGCCGCGATGTTGACGACATCGCCATAGACGGTTCCGTCCGCCTTCTCGATCACGTCGCCGACATGGATGCCGATGCGAAACCGCATGCGCCGCGCATCGGGTTCGCCCGCGTGCAGCCCCTGCAACCCGCGCTGCACGGCGGTACCCGCCGCGACGGCCGCCCGTCCGTTGTCGAACATGGCCAGCACCGCGTCGCCCGTCATGTCGATGACCCGGCCTCCGCAGGACACGATGTGGGACCGGAACAGCGCGCGGGCCTCGTCGAGCGCGACGACGGTGGCACGCGCGTCCTGCGACATCAGTCGCGAATAACCCGCGACGTCGGCGGCCAGCATGGCGGCCGCATGCGTGATCAAGTCGGTATCGGCCACCTGTGAGTCCCCCGATTTCCAGCCGTGCGTCACTCTGGGCCAGGCATGCTACGCCCAAGCCCGGCATGCCGCAATCCACCATCTGCGGGATGGCGGCGCCGTCGCGGCCGGGCCGCGTTCAGCCGCCCGAACGGGCGACCGCGAAGTCGCTCCAGAACCGCGCGTCCTGGGTCGTCGCGAAATTGATGCGCATCAGGGTGCTCGGCTGGCGCCGCGCATGGAACAAGGCGCCCGGCGCCAGCAGATAACCCATGTCCAGCATGCGCTGGGCCAGCGCATCGGTGTCGACGCCGGTGTCGACCCAGCCGAACAGCCCGGCCGGTTCGGCCGCGAAGCGGCAACCGGCCTGCAGCGCCAGCCGCACGCTGCGCGCGCGGGACTGCTCCAGCCGGGCGCGGATCCGTTCAGAATGCCGGCGCAGCTGGCCCTGGTCGATACACCAGGCCAGTGCCTTCTCGAGCAGCGCCGGCGTGGTCAGCGTAGCCAGCAGCTTGGTGTCGAGCAGCCGCTCGACCAGGTCGGCCGGCGCCGCGAGGTAGCCGACGCGCCAGTTCGGCGCCAGGATCTTGGCGAATCCGCTGACATAGATCGTGCGCTGCAGGTTGTCCAGCGCGCACAGCCGGGTCACGCCGTCGGGGGCGATATGGCTGTAGGTGTCGTCCTCGACAATGTGGAACTGGTGCTGGTTCGCCAGTTGCACCAGCCGGTGCGCCACGGCCGGGCGCAGGCAATAACCGGTAGGGTTGTGCAGCACGCTGACGCTGACGAACAGTCGCGGCTGGTGCAGTTCGCAATACCGCGCCATCACCTGCAGGTCGGGGCCGTGTTCTCCGCGCGGCACCGGCAGCACCCGCATGCCCAGCGCCTCCAGCCGCGCGAACTCGATCGCCCATCCCGGCTCCTCGACCATCACCGGGTCGCCGGCGCGCAACAGGGTGCGGCTGACGATGTCCAGCGCATGGGTGGCGCCCACCGTGGTGATGATCTGCTCGGGGTCGGCCTGGATGTCGCATCCCGCCAGCTTGGTGGCCAGCGCGCGACGCAGTCCGGCGTCGCCCGCGGGCTCGCCGTATTGCAGCGAGAACGACTGCAGGGACTGGCTGGTCGTCAGCCGCCGCACCGCCGCCGACAGGAAACCGGCCTCCAGCCACTCGGACGGGAACACGCCCATGCCCGGCTGCGGCTTGTCGCTGACGGTGTGGAACATGCCGCGGATCAATGCGGCCGCGTTCACCGGTGCACGGCGCGACGGCAATGGCGACAGGCCCGCCGTCGACGCGCGCGCCGCGCGGGGCGCGGCCGAACCCGGCGCCGTGTCGGCGCTCGCTTCGCGCACGAAGAAGCCGCGGTTGCGCCGCGCCTGCACCAGCCCCATGGCCGACAAGCGGTCGTAGGCCGCGACCACGGTCGCCGGGCTCACCGCCTGCTGTTGGGCGCATTGGCGCACCGAGGGCAGCCGCGCACCCGGCGCCAGCAGCCGGGTGCGGATGCGCTCGGCGAATCGTTCGGTGAGTTGTTCGGTCAGCGATTGACCGGCGGTCTTCATCAACATGCAAGGACTCCCGGGACGGTGTGGTGCCGCTGTATTGCCACGAAGACCGATACAGCAGACAAACAGTTGGCAAAAACTGTATTGATTGTGTACTGGTTTTCGCGGATACAGTCAAGCCATCCATGTGCCTTGACGCCCATCCCGCAACCGCCACATCCGCCGCATGAGCCCCACCGAACTGACCGCCCTGCTGGCGTTCTGCACCGCCGTGAGTTTCACGCCCGGCCCCAACACCATGTTGTCGACGGCGCTGGCCGCCAACCACGGCCTGCGTCCGGCACTGCGGTTCTGTTTGGCCGTGCCGGCCGGCTGGACCCTGCTGATGCTGGCCTGCGGCCTGGGCCTGGGCGCGCTGGTGCTGAGCCTGCCGGCGCTGCGCTGGAGCGTGAAGCTGCTCGGTGTCGCCTACATGGTCTGGCTGGCCTGGAAACTCTCGCGCAGTGCGCAACTGGCCAAGGTCGACGCGTCCCGGTTGACGATCGGCTTCTGGAACGGCGTCGGCCTGCAGTTCCTCAACATCAAGGCCTGGATGCTGGCGCTGACGCTCAGCGCCGGCTGGGTGGTCTCCGCGGCCGGCCAACCGTCGACCAATCCGGGCGAGCGGCTGGCCATCATCTGCGGGCTGATGGTGTTCTTCGCGTTCAGCAGCAACTTCAGTTATGCGCTGATGGGCTCGCTGCTGCGCTCCGTGTTGTCCAAGGGCAACCGGCTGCTGTGGTTCAACCGCACCATGGCGCTGGTGCTGCTGGTCACCGCCCTGTGGATGCTCACGGTATGACGAACGAGACCCGTGGCCTGTGGCTCGGCCTGCTGGGCGTGGTGCTGTTCGCGGTGACGCTGCCGATGACCAAGCTGGCCACCGGCTCGGCCGGCGACCCCCAGCTCTCGCCGGTCTTCGTCACGTTCGGCCGCGCCGCCGTGGCGGGCGTGTTGTCCGTCATCTATCTGCTGCTCACGCGCGGACCACGTCCGCGCGGTCGCCAGTGGCCGGCGCTGGCCTTCACCGCCTGCTGCGTGGTGGTCGGTTTCCCGTTGTTCCTGGCGCTGGCGCTGCGCCACGTCGAATCGGTGCACGCAGCCGTCGTGACCGGCATCCTGCCCCTGGCCACCGCCGTCGTCGGCAGCCTGTGGCTGCGCCAGCGCCCCAGCGGCGGATTCTGGATCTGCGCCGTGGCCGGTTCGGCCCTGGTCGGCGCCTTCGTGCTGCTGCGCGCACAGGGCGCCACCGGCATGGCGCAGTGGGCCGACCTGCTGCTGCTGGTCGCCCTGCTCAGCGCCGCCTTCGGTTATGTCAGCGGCGGGCGACTGACGCCGCAACTCGGCGCCGAACGGGTCATCTGCTGGGTGCTGGTCATCAGCCTGCCGCTGACGCTGCCGGTGACGCTGGCGAGCCGCCCCGAGGCCCCGGTGCTCGCCAGCGCCTGGATGGGTTTTGCCTATGTCGCGCTGGTGTCGATGTGGATCGGTTTCTTCGCCTGGTACCGCGGCCTGGCCCTCGGCGGCACGGTACGGGTCAGCCAGGTGCAACTGGTGCAGCCCTTTCTCAGCATGGTGTTCTCGGTGCCCCTGCTGGGCGAATCGCTGGACCTGATGACGGTGGGTTTCGCCATCGCGGTCATCACCACCGTGTTCATCGGCAAGAAGATGCCCATCGCCACGGCGCCGGTCGGCGCGAGAATCCCGCAACCCAGTTCCTGAACACAGCCATCCCGCAACGCAGACAAGCCCATGACCTCGACCACACACGACAACCCCACCCACTGGAGCCTGGCACGCCGGGCCGGGCGCATGAATCCCTCGGTGATCCGCGAGATCCTCAAGGTGACCGAGAAACCCGGCATCATCAGTTTCGCCGGCGGCCTGCCGTCGGCCAAGACCTTTCCGGTCGTCGAGTTTTCGCGCGCCTGCGCCACCGTGCTGCGCGACGACGCCCACGCCGCGCTGCAATACGCGTCCAGCGAAGGTTTCCTGCCGCTGCGCCGCATGGTGGCCGACATGTTGCCATGGGACGTCGATCCGGCGCATGTGCTGATCACCACCGGCTCGCAGCAGGGCCTGGACCTGGTGGCCAAGATCCTGATCGACGAAGGCAGCCGGGTGCTGGTCGAGACGCCGACCTACCTGGGCGCGCTGCAGGCCTTCACGCCGATGGAGCCCGAGGTGGTCAGCATCGACAGCGATGCGCAAGGTGTGCGGGTCGACGACCTGCGCCGCAAGTGCCGTGACGGCGACGCGCCGCGTTTCCTTTACGTGCTGCCCAACTTCCAAAACCCGACCGGCCGCACGATGAGCGAGGCGCGGCGCGCCGAACTGGTGTCGGCGGCGGCCGAACTCGGCCTGCCCATCGTCGAGGACAACCCCTATGGCGATCTGTGGTTCGACCAGCCGCCGCCGCTGCCCTTGACCGCGCGCAACCCCGGGGGCTGCATCTACCTGGGCTCGTTCTCCAAGGTGCTGGCACCGGGCCTGCGGCTCGGTTTCCTGGTGGCGCCCGACGCGGTGTTCCCCAAGCTGCTGCAGGCCAAGCAGGCCGCCGACCTGCACAGCCCGAGCTTCAACCAGCGCATGATCGCCGAGGTCATGCAGGACGGGTTCCTCGCGCGCCACATCCCGACCATCCGCGCGCAATACAAGAAGCAGCGCGACGCCATGCTGGCGGCGCTCTCGCGCGAGATGGTGTTCGGCAACGACGACGATCCGGACAGCCGCGTGACCTGGAACACGCCCGAAGGCGGCATGTTCCTGTGGGCCCGGCTGCCACGCGGCATGGACGCGGTCGCGCTGCTGGCCCGGGCGGTCGACAAGGGCGTGGCCTTCGTGCCGGGTCTGGCGTTTTTCGCCGACCATCCCGATCCGCGCAGCCTGCGCCTGTCGTTCGTCACGCCCAGCGTGGCCGAGATCGAACGCGGGGTCGCGGCGCTGGCCGCGGCCATCCGCGAATCGATGCCGGTTGCCGCCTGAGCGGAGCACGCGCATGCGAACTCCCGTCACGATCTGGGGCCGCCTGAGTTCGATCAACGTGCGCAAGGTGGTGTGGGCGGCGCAGGAGGCCGGCGTCGCATTCGAGCGCATCGATGCCGGCGCGGCGTTCGGCGTCGTCGACACCGCCGCGTACCGCCAGCTCAACCCGAACGGACTGATACCCACGCTGCAGGAAGGCGAGCTGACGCTGTGGGAATCCAACACCATCGTGCGGTACCTGGCCACGCGCCATCCCGCGTCCGGCCTGATGCCCGCCGACACGCGCCGGCGTTTCCTGGCCGAGCAATGGATGGACTGGCAGCAGACCACCATCAACCGCACCAGCTTCGACGCGTTCATCCAGCTGATCCGCACGCCGGCCGACAAGCGCCAGCACGCACTGATCGAGCAGTCCGCCGCGCGCACCGCGCCTTTGCTCGACCTGCTCGAGGCCCACCTGGCGCAGTCGGCCTTCCTGGCCGGCGACGACTTCAGCATGGCGGACATTCCGGTGGGTTGCGAGATCCACCGCTGGTTCGGCCTGCCGCTGGAACACCCGCCCCGCCAACACCTGCAGCGCTGGTACGCCGCCGTGCAGGCCCGACCCGCGAGCCGCGGCGTGCTCGACCAGGAACTCAGCTGATGACCCCCGCCATGACACAACGCCCGTTTCAGCAAATCGACGTGTTCACCGCCACGCCCTACCGGGGCAACCCGTTGGCCGTGGTACTGCAGGCCGACGACCTCGACGATGCCGCCATGCAGGGATTCGCACGCTGGACCAACCTGTCGGAGACCACGTTCGTGCTTGCTCCCACCGAGGCCGGTGCCGACTACCGGGTACGCATCTTCACGCCCGGCGGCGAGTTGCAGTTTGCCGGCCATCCGACGCTGGGAACCTGCCACGCCTGGCTGGCCGCGGGCGGCACGCCGCAGGCGCAGGCCCAGGTCGTGCAGCAATGCGGTGTCGGCCTGGTCCAGATTCGCCGCGACGGCGAGCGGCTGGCGTTCGGCGCACCGACACTCAGGCGCGACGCGGTGCGCGCGCCGCTGCTGGCCTCGGTGGCCGCGGCGCTCGGCCTGCGGCCGGCGCAGGTCGTGTCGGCGCAGCTGCTGGACAACGGCACGGCCTGGATGGGCCTGCTGCTGGACGATGCGCTCACCGTGACGCAACTCAAACCCGACTTCAGCCGGCTCGCCGCAACCGGAACCAAGGTCGGCGTCGCGGCGGCGCGCGCCGATGGCGGCGACGTGCAACTCGAGGTGCGCGCGTTCGCGCCGCACCTGGGCGTCAACGAGGATCCGGTCACCGGCAGCCTCAATGCGAGCCTGGCGCAATGGCTGATCGCCGATGGCCACATGCCCGGCCGCTACGTCGCCGCCCAGGGCGCGGCACTGGGCCGCGCCGGCCGGGTGCACGTCGCCTCGGATCCGAGCGGCCAGATCTGGGTCGGCGGCTCGTCGGTGACCTGCATCCAGGGCAGCGTGTGCCTGTGAACCGCAGCACCGCCCCGGCCCGGCATCCGCGGGCACCGACACGCACGGCGGCCGCAACCGAGGAGCACACGTCATGACAGCCATGGTCCTGCCGACACTGGCCGAGATCGAAGCGGCCGCCGAGGTCGTCTACCGCGCGATGCCGCCGACGCCGCAATACCGCTGGGACCTGTCCAGCCAGCGCCTGGGCACCCACTGCTGGCTCAAGCACGAGAACCACACGCCAGTGGGCGCGTTCAAGATCCGCGGCGGCCTGACGTTCTTCGACATGCTGCGCCGACACGACCGCCTGCCACGGGCCGTCATCAGCGCCACCCGCGGCAACCACGGCCAGAGCGTGGCCTGGTCGGCGCGCGCGCACGGCGTGGCCTGCACCATCGTCGTCCCGCACGGCAACTCAGTCGAGAAAAACGCGGCCATGCGTGCGCTGGGCGCCGAACTGGTCGAACACGGCGACGATTTCCAGGCCAGCCGCGAGCATGCGCTGGACCTGGCCGAACAGCGCGGCGCACTGATGGTGCCGAGCTTCCACGTCGACCTGGTGCGCGGCGTGGCGACCTACTGGTGGGAATTCCTGCGCGCGGCGCCACAGCTGGACGTCGTCTACGTGCCGATCGGCCTGGGTTCGGGCATCTGCGGCGCCATCGCCGCCAAACGTGCCTTGCGGCACCCGGTGCGGATCGTCGGCGTCGTCAGCCGCCACGCGACCACCTATGCCGACTCGCTGGCGGCCGGCCACGTGGTCGCGGCGCCGGTGAGCACCGCACTGGCCGACGGCATGGCCTGCCGGATCGCGGAGCCCGATGCCGTCGACACGCTGGCGGGCGAACTCGACCACGTGGTGCAGGTCAGCGACGCACAGGTGGCACAGGCCATGCGTGACCTGTTCGCCGACACCCACAACGTCGCCGAAGGCGCCGGCGCCGCCGGTTTCGCCGCCGCAATGCAGGAACGTGATGCGTTGCGCGGGCAGGTCGTGGGCACGGTGATCTCGGGCGGCAACGTCGACAGCGCCGTCGTGGCCCGCGTGCTCGCTGGCACCGGCGCGTGAAATACCTGCAGGCCTATCCGCAGACGCTGCAGGAGCAGGCGCGTGCAATGCTCGCGGCCGGCACCCTGGGCAGCATGCTGGAACGGCGTTATCCGCAAGCCCATGCCATCCGCACCGACGGCGCCTTGTACGACTACGTGACCGGGCTCAAGAACCGCTGCATGCGCGGCGCACCCCCGCTGTCCAAGGTCGCGTTCGACAACAAGCTGCAGGTCGTTGCCCATGCCCTGGGCACCCACACGACCGTCTCGCGGGTGCAGGGCAGCCGGCTCAAGTCCAAGCGCGAGATCCGTATTGCCGCGCTGTTCCGCCACACGCCCGAGGCCTTCCTGCGCATGATCGTCGTGCACGAATTGGCGCACCTGAAGGAGCGCGCGCACGACAAGGCCTTCTACCAGCTGTGTTGCCACATGGAGCCGGACTACCACCAGATCGAGTTCGATCTGCGGCTGTACCTGACGCAACTCGAGCATGCGCAGGCGTCTTGCGTGCCCCCGCCCCACGGCGCAGACTGAGCGTCGCCCGCGGGGCTGCGCCCTGGCCGGCACCCCGCGACGCGCGGCGCGCGACGCACTACCATGCTGCTGCCATGACACCGCGCCCCCCGAAACAATCCGAGACCGATGTGCCCGCGGCCGTGCGCGTTCCACCCGAGCCCCGGCCCTTGAGCCGGCCGGTGCGCGGCTTGTTGTGGCTGGCGGGCACGATCGCACTCGGCCTGGGCATGGTCGGCGTGGTGTTGCCGGGCCTGCCGACGACGCCGTTCATCCTGCTGGCCGCCGCATGTTATGCGCGCGCCTCACCGCGCCTGCACCGGCGCATGCGCGAGAGCGCCTGGATCGGCCCGATGTTGCGCGACTGGGAACAGCACCGCAGCCTGACCCGGCGGGTCAAGACGCTTGCGCTGACGATGATGACCGTGATGGTCGCCGTATCGGTCTGGACCTTGCACGGGCGCCCGTGGCTGCAGGCCGTGCTGGTAGTCGCGGGCCTGCTGGGCGTGTGGGTGGTGGGCTGGCGCATTCCGACCCGGACCGGTCCCCGCTGATCGCGGATCGCGGATCGCTGATCGCCGTGCGGGTGCGCGGGTGCGCTCGGCTACCGCGTGTTACCCGATCGGGCCGCCCGAGCCGCGGCGCAGCCGGGATAATGACGGGTTCGCCGCTTCAACCGACCTCCGCCATCCGCAGCGACGATGGCGCCTGCCCATGTTCTCCCGATCCACTTCCCTTGATGTCCCGGCACGCGCCCGCGCGATGCGCCGCATGTGCGGGCTGACCGCGTGCGCGGCGACGCTGATCATGGCGCCGGCGTGGGCCCAGTCGTCCGCGGCGTCCGCGCCCGGCCCATGGACCGACTGCACCACGCTGTCCGACAACACCGCGCGCCTGGCCTGCTTCGACCGCTGGGCCGCGCGCCAGACGTCGGCATCGGCATTGGCGGCCGACGCGGCCCCACCAGCCCCGACGCCGCCGGCCGGCACCCCGGTTGCCGAGGCTAGCACGACCGAGTCCGCGCGGGTGACCGCGATCGACGACGACCTGACCGAGCGCCCCTGTTCCGACCCGCAATCGTCGCCACTGTCGCGCTTCTGGGAACTCGAGCCCGCCAGCGATTGCGGCACCTTCGGCATCCGGGGCTACCGGCCGCTGAGCCTGTCGTGGATCGGCTCGGACAGCGTCAACAAGGCACCCTCGTCGCCCGCAGCCGGACACACGGTGACCACGCCGGTGAACTACAGCACCTCGGAGACCCGGATCCAGCTGTCGGTGCGCACCAAGATCGCACGCGGCCTGCTGACCGAAGGCGACTCGCCGCGCCGCGACTCCTTGTGGTTCGGTTATACCCAGCAATCCTACTGGCAGCTGTTCAACGGCGACATCTCGCGCCCGTTCCGCAGCACCGACCATGAACCCGAGCTGACCTACATCTTTCCGACCGACGTGCCGCTCCAGGGCGGCTGGCGCTGGCGGTATGCGGGCCTGTCGCTGAACCACCAGTCCAACGGCCAGAGCCTGCCGCTATCGCGCAGCTGGAACCGCATCATCGCCATGGTCGGCATCGAAAAGGACGACCGCTTCGCGTTGACGGCCCGGGCCTGGGCCCGCGTGCCGGAAAAGGACGAAGACGATGACAACCCGGACATCAGCGACATGATCGGCCGGGCCGAACTGACCGGGACCTGGTATGTCAACAAGACCAACACGCTGGCGATGACGCTGCGCCATGCGCTGCGCAGCTCGGCACGCGGCTCGGTGCGGCTGGAGTGGCTGCGCACGATCGGCTCGGCCCGCGCCAACGGCGAGCCGAGCCGGCTGCGTTTTCATACCCAGCTGTTCAGCGGTTATGGCGATTCGCTGCTGGACTACAACCGCAAGCGCACGGTGCTCAGCCTGGGCCTGAGCCTGGTGGATTTCTAGGCGGGCCGTCGGCCGCTAGGGGTTCACCGCGGCGACCTCTTCGGTCGTGAAGTCCGCGGGCAAGACGATCTCGAGCAATTCGACGTCGTCGCTGTGGCCGAGCTCGCGATGGCGGATGCCCGGCGGCTGGTGCACGCAGGAGCCGGCCTCGAGCCGGACCGTGCCCTGCCCTTCGTATTCGAATTCGATCCATCCCTTGAGCACGTAGACCAGCTGGAACTCGGTGCCATGCCGGTGCGGCTGGCTGGAGAATTCCGTGCCGCCGGCGGATCGGATGACATGCGCGACCACCCGGCCTTGCGTCGCCTCCTTGATGCCCAGGTCGCGGTATTCGAAGAAGGAACGCAGCCCGCGCTCAAAACGGGCGTCCCTGGCATGGGTGGCGACGAAACCTTGTGTGGTCATGAAATCTCCTCGGGGTTGTGCCTCGATGTTCGCAAGCCGTGCCATGCCGGTCAAGCCGGCAGGTCGCGGGCGCGCGGCATGCCGCACGGCGCGCCTCAGTGCAGCTTGACCCGCCCCGACACCCGCCGCTGCAGCAACCGGGCCAGCGCCAGCACCGCCGTCGCACCGGCCCCGAGGATGGCCCGGTGGTGCATCAGGTGCAACGACATGTACATCCACTTGGCGATCAGCCCGTCGACGAAGAAGTTGCGGCCCGACAAGGCCCCCATCAGGTTGCCGACACCCCGGTTCTCGCCCAGCGAGACCAGGGAGCCGAAGTCGCGGTAACGGAATTCGGGCGCGTAGTCCTTGCCCGCCTGTTGCGCCACGAGGGAACGCGCCAGGTATTCGGCCTGTTGATGGGCCGCCTGGGCCCGCGCCGGAACCAGCGTGCCCTCGCGCCAGGCACAGGCCGCGCAATCGCCCATCGCATAGACGGCTGGCGCCGAGGTCTGGAGCTTCGCGTTCACGACGAACTGGTTGGAGCGATTGACCTCCAACCCAAAGTCCCGGTTGCCGGGCGCGGCCTTGATGCCGGCCGCCCAGACGACCAGGTCGGCCGGCAGTTCGCCCGCACTGGTGCGCAGGCCCGCCGGATGGATCTCGGTCACCTTGGTGTCGGTCAGCACGCGCACGCCACGGCGCCGCAATGCGGCGTCGGCCTGGCGCGAGATCCGTTCGGGCAGGCCGGCCAGGATACGCGGCGCGGCCTCGACCAGGGCGATGTCCAGGCGGAAGTGCTGGTTGGGCGCGATGCTCTGCAACACCTCGTCATGGGCCTCGAGCAGTTCGGCCGACAACTCGACGCCGGTGGCACCACCACCGACGATGGCCATGCGCATCTGCTTGTCGGCCGAAAACGCGGCGCGCATGAAGGCCGCGAGCAAGGTGCGGTGAAAGGCCTCGGCGTCGCTGGCCTGCTCGAGTACATGGGCATGTTCGGCACCGGGAGTCCCGAAGAAGTTCGAACCGCTGCCCAGCGCCAGCACCAGGGTGTCGAAGGCCACGCGGCGCTGCGGCACCTGCTCGACGCCGTCGCCGTCGCGGATCGCCGCCAGCGTGACCAGCCGCGCGGCCGCGTCCAGACCGACCATCTCGCCGAGCGCGAAGCTGAACCGGTTGCGCCGCGCCAGGATGGGATAGGACAGTCCTTCGGCATGCGCATCCATCGTGCCCGCGGCCACCTCGTGCAGCGTCGGTTTCCAGATATGGACGGCCGCGCGGTCGATCAGCAATACCGCTTCGCGCCCGAGCTTGCGGCCCAGCCGCGCGGCGAGTTCGAGTCCGCCGGCACCGCCACCGATGATGACGATGTCGGAGCGAAGCACGGTGGCGGTCTGGGTCATGGTTTTTTCCGGGCCGGTTTCACTGCAACAAGCCGAGTGTCCCATCTCCCAATGCGGACCCGGTTCGCGCCAGGTCGAGGATGACGTCGAAATGGTTGCGGCCAGGCACCTCCAAGCGAGGCACGGGCCTGCCGGTGGCCGCTGCGATGCCGTCGGCAAAGGCCTGGCTCTGCCGCTTGAACGCGTCCGTCTCGATGTCGCCCCAGCACACCAGTACCGGCGGAACCCCCGACAGGTCGAAACGCAGCGGGCTCACGCGTGCCGCGGACTCCGGCGTCAATGCTGGCGCCGCGTTGATCGACGTACCGATCAACGGCGCCAGCTCGTAGACGCCCGATACCAGTACCGCGGCCGCCGGCAGGCCCGGCGGCAGGTCGGCGTCGCCCGGCCAGCCGCGCAGGCAACACATGGCGCTCAGGTGGGCACCGGCCGAGCTGCCGGCCACGACGATGCGCCGGCCATCGAACCCGAGTTCGGCCGCGTGGGCATGCAACCAGCGTAGCGCCTGGCGGCACTCGCGCACCATCTGTTCGACCGTGGCGTGGGGCGCCAGCGTGTAGTCGACGGCCGCGAACGCCGCGCCCGCGGCCAGGCAATCCTCGGCGGCAAACAGGGATTCGTTCTTCGACAACTCCTGCCAGTAACCCCCATGGATGAACACCAGCAGCGGCGGCAAGGGCGCACCGGCCCGGGTGGGCGGCGGCAGGAACAGGTCCAGCGTCTGGGATGCCGCCGGGCCGTAGGCAAGGCCGCAGCGTCCCGTGTGTCGTTGCCGCACGGCCGCACTCCGGTCGACATAGGCCTGCACGAAGGGCCGGTAATCGCCGCCGATACACGAACTCGGCGAATACGCACGCTCCCGCTCGGCGACGGGCGAAGCGGCGTCGAACGCCGCCGGGTCCGGTGTCATAACTCGGTGCGCACGCGCCAGAGTTCGGGGAACAACACCACGTCGAGCATCTTGCGCAGGTAACTCACGCCGCCGGTGCCGCCGGTGCCGCGCTTGAAGCCGATGATGCGTTCGACCGTGGTCACATGGCGGAACCGCCAGAGCCGGAACGCGTCCTCGACGTCGACCAGTTCCTCGGCGAGCTGGTACAGATCCCAGTACACCGACGGATCGCGGTAGACCGTCAGCCAGGCCTGGGTGACGGCTTCGTTCTCCACATAGGGCTGGGTCCAGTCGCGCTGCAGGTGACTGTCGGGGATGGCCAGGCCGCGTCGGGCCATCAGGCGCAACGACTCGTCGTACAAGGACGGCGCCTCGTAGGCCGCCTGCACCAGCGCCAGCAGCTCCGGGCGATGCGCATGCGGCTTGAGCATGGCGGCATTCTTGTTGCCCAGCGCAAACTCGATGCAGCGGTACTGGTAACTCTGGAATCCGCTCGACTGTCCCAGCGACGGCCGCATCGCGGTGTATTCGGGCGGCGTCATCGTGGCCAGCACGTCCCAGGCGTGCACTAGCTGCTCCATGATGCGCGAGACCCGCGCCAGCATCTTGAAGCCGCTGGAGAGTTCGTCGCCGGCCACGCAACGCATGGCGCCGCCGAGCTCGTGCAGCATCAGCTTCATCCACAACTCGCTGGTCTGGTGCTGCACGATGAACAACATCTCGTCATGCGCCGGCGACAGCGGCTTTTGCGCCGTCAGGACCTGGTCGAGCTGCAGGTAGTCGCCATAACTCATGGAGCGGCTGAAGTCGAGCTGGGCCTTCTCCTGCTGGACGATCTGTTCGGTCGCCGACGGACCTCGTGGCTGCTGCTGCATGCTCACTCCATCACGGCGGCCATGGCGCGCGCCACATGCTCGACGTTGTCGGTGGTCAGCCCCGAGACGCACAGCCGGCCCGAACCGACCAGGTAGACCGCATGGTCGTCCCTGAGCTGCGCCACCTGGGTCTTGTTCAGGCCGGTGTAGCTGAACATGCCACGCTGCGACAGCAGGTAGTCGACGTTGTGCCGCCCCTGGAAGATCGCATTCAGCGCCGCATGCAGCTGCTCGCGCATCGCCCGGATGCGCCCGCGCATCTCGGCGGTCTCGGCGGTCCACATCGCGAACAGTTCCGCATCATTGAGTACGCGCTCGATCACGCGCGCGCCGTGCGTGGGCGGTGTCGAGTAGTTGGCGCGCACCGTGGCCTTGAGCTGGCCGAGCACGGCCTCGGTCGTCGCGCGGTCGGCGCAGACCACGCTCAGCCCGCCGCAACGCTCGCCGTACATCGAGAAGTTCTTCGAGAACGAGTTCGCGATCAGGAACTGCAGGCCGGCATCGGCCATGGCGCGCAACGCGAACGTGTCCTCGACCAGGCCGTCGCCGAAACCCTGGTAGGCGATGTCGACGAAGGGAATCAGGCCGCCGTCGCGCAGCACCGGGATCAGCTCCTGCCACTGGGCATCGCTCAGATCGACACCGGTCGGGTTGTGGCAGCAGGCATGCAGCAGCACCACGCTGTGGCGCGGCAACGTCCTGAGCTTGGCCAGCATGGCGTCGAAACGCAGGCCGCCGGTGGCCGGGTCGTAATACGGATAGGTGTCGACCTTCAGGCCGGCGCCGGCAAACATTGCATGGTGGTTCTCCCAGGTCGGGTCGCTGACCCAGACGTTCGACTCCGGGTAATACCGGTGCAGGAAATCCGCGCCCACCTTGAGCGCGCCGGAGCCGCCCAGCGTCTGCAACGTGGCCACGCGGCCGCCGGTGACGGCCTCGTGCTCGGCGCCCAGCAACAGCGTCTGCACGGCGCTGCGGTAGGCCGCCATGCCCTCGATCGGCAGGTAGGGTCGCGGGCCGATGTTCGACAGCAACGCCGTCTCGGCGCGCCGCACCGACGGCAACATCGGCAGCCGGCCGGCATTGTCGAAATACACGCCGATGCTCAGGCTGACCTTGTCGGCACGGGTGTCGGCCTGGAAGCTCTCCATCAGCGACAGGATGGGATCGCCGGCATACGGCGGGACATGGGTGAAGAGTGCGCTGGCAGCAGTGGTCATGGTGGGTCGGCTTTCGACAGTGGTTATGCGGCGATTTTCAGCCCTTGATCGTACCAATCCAATCAGTTTCTTCTCCGTGGATAATTTATTCACTCTGGCACGATATCGAGGAATATTTATGCACACCGAACTGGATACGATCGATCGCCAGCTGCTTTCTGCCCTGCAGGACAACGCGCGGCTGACCACGAACGAACTGGCGCAGGCCACCGGCTTGTCGCAGTCACCGTGCTGGCGGCGCATCCGGCGGCTGGAGGAGGCGGGCCTGATCGATGGTTACCGCGCCCGGTTGGACCGCCGCAAGCTGGGTTACGGTGTCGTGGCCTTCGTCAGCATCACCATCGATCACCAGAACGATGCACGCAACACCGTCTTCATCGACGCCGTGCACGCGATTCCCGAAGTCGTGATGTTCCATGCCGTCACCGGCACCGCCGACTTCCTGCTGATGGTGGTGGCCGCCGACCTGGACAGTTATTCGTCGCTGCTGCTGAGCAAGCTGCACCGCCTGCCCGGCGTGCAGCAGGTGCAGACCAACGTGTCCCTGCAGGAGTTCAAGGCCTTCGACAGCCTGCCGATTCCCGGCGGGCCGGACCCCGCCTGAACGCGCGCGCGGGCCGGCGCGGCATCCACGCGGGCCCCGCCGCGGTCACTGGCGCGACTGCGGCGCGGCGCCGGCGTCCGCACAATCCCGTCATGGGAACGCTCTACCTCGTACGCCATGGCCAGGCTTCGTTTGGCGCCGACGACTATGACCAGCTCAGCGACCTGGGCCGGCGCCAGAGCGTGCGGCTGGGCCAGTACCTGGCGCAGCGCGGTGTGCGGATCGACGCCGCCATCACCGGCACCCTGCGACGCCAGCAACAGACCTGGGATGGCATCCAAGAAGGCGCAGGCATCACACTGCCGGCGCAGGCCGTGCCCGGGCTCAACGAATACGATAGTGCGGCGGTGATCGAGACGGTGCATCCCCATCCGCTCGGCAAGGCCGACACGCCGGAGAAATACCGCCACCACTTCCGGCTGCTGCGCGACGGCCTGACGCAGTGGATGAACGGTGTCGTCAGCCCGCGCGGCATGCCGTCGTACGACGACTTCAGCGCCGGCATCCGGCAGGTGCTCGACGAGGTGCGCCGCAACCACGACGGCACCGTGGTGCTGGTCTCCAGCGGCGGTCCGATCGCCACCGCCGTGGGACTGGTGCTGGGCTGCACGCCGGAGACGACGATCGAGCTCAACCTGCGGATCCGCAACAGCGCGGTGACCGAGTTCTCGTTCAACCCGAAGCGCCACGTGCTGCTGACCTACAACACCTTGCCGCACCTCGACGACGCCCCCTACCGCGACTGGGTCACCTACGCCTGAAGACGGTCGCGGGACGTGCCCGCCGGCGGGTGCGCATGACGACGACACCGACCGTGGTGGCCAAGGACGTGGTGCTGCGCGTACCATCGGACCCGTCCACCCTTGCGCGGCCACTGCGGCCCCATTGCCATGCCCGTCTCCTCCCCGTCGGATCTGCCGCTGTCCGGTCGTGTTGCGTTGATCACCGGTGCCAATACCGGCATCGGCCTGGTCAGCGCGCGCGAACTGGCACGCCAGGGCGCCCACCTGTTCATCACCTGCCGCGATGCGCGCACCTCGCAGGCGGCATTGCAGCGCATTCGCGAGGCCAGCGGCAATCCGCTCGTGGAGGCGCTGCAGATGGACCTGGGCGACTTCGCCTCGGTGCGGGCCTGCGCGCAGGCCTTCCTGGAGCGCGACCTGCCGCTGCACCTGCTGGTCAACAACGCCGGGCTGGCCGGCCAACGAGGCCTGACCGCGTCGGGCTTCGAACTGGCCTTCGGCGTCAACCACATGGGCCCGTTCCTGTTCACGCAGTTGCTGCTCGACCGCATCAAGGCCTCGGCGCCGGCGCGCATCGTGACCGTGGCCAGCCGGGCCCACTACCGCGCCACTGGGCTGGACTGGGATGCGGTGCGCCAGCGCACACGCAGCCGCACCGGGCTCGATGAATACAGCAACTCCAAGCTGGCCAATGTGTTGTTCAGCGCCGAACTCGGCCGCCGGCTCGCCGGCAGCGGCGTGGCCACCTATGCACTGCACCCCGGGGTCGTGGCCACGGACGTCTGGCGCGCCGTGCCCTGGCCGTTCCGGCAGCTGATGAAGCTGGGCATGATCTCGACCGAGCAAGGCGCGCTGACGACGCTGCATTGCGCCACCGCGCACGCGGTGGCCGACGAGACCGGCCTGTATTACGACAAGTGCCAGCCCCGCACACCGAGCGCCATGGGGCGTGACACCACGCTGGCCGCCGAGCTGTGGCGCCGCAGTGCGGCATGGGTCGAGCCGCACGCGGCGTGATCTGCGCGCGCAGCGCCACACACACATGCCCACGACGCCACCACCCGACACGCAGCCGCGCAATCCCCTGCACGGCATGACGCTCGAGAAGATCCTGCTGGCCCTGGTCGACGCCTACGACTGGCCCGGCCTGGGCCAGAAGATTCCGCTGCGCTGCTTCACGCACGACCCCAGCATCGCGTCGAGCCTGAAGTTCCTGCGCAAGACGCCGTGGGCACGCGAGAAGGTGGAGTCGCTGTACCTGTTCATGTTGCGCGACACGCGCCGGCGCTCCGGCCCCGCGCGCCACACCTGATCGCGCAATGCAGACGGACACATGCATCGAACGCCACCGGCCTGGCTGGCAGGCCGCCTGGCGGGCACTGGCTCCACGCATGCCCGCCCCCGCGCTGCTGGCACAGCTGGCCGCTCGTTATGCCGAGCCGCATCGCCACTACCACGCGCTGCAGCACCTGGACGCCTGCCTGCGCCATCTGGACACGATGCGCACGCTGGCCCAACGACCCGATGAGGTCGCACTGGCGCTGTGGTTCCACGACGCGATCTACGACATCGGCGCCGCCGACAACGAAGCCCGCAGCGCCGACTGGGCCCGCGCGGAACTGCTCGCGCTCGGCGCAGCCG
This sequence comes from Rhodoferax sp., assembly GCA_024236015.1. Classification (GTDB taxonomy): domain Bacteria; phylum Pseudomonadota; class Gammaproteobacteria; order Burkholderiales; family Burkholderiaceae_C; genus CAISIP01. Next base: position 193,549 of record JACKLK010000008.1, on the reverse strand, counting down.
ACGAGGTCGCGCAACGGGTCCATGCGCTGGTGATGGTGACCCGGCACGACCAACCGCCGCGCACGCCGGACCAGGAACTGCTGCTGGACGTGGACCTGGCGATCCTGGGCGCACCACCGGCATTGTTCGACGCCTACGAGCAGCAGGTCAGGCTGGAATACCAGGCGGTGCCGCCCGCCGCCTTTCGCAGCAACCGGCGGCGCATCCTGCAGGGCTTCGTCGATCGACCCCGCATCTACCACACGGCCGCATTTCACGACACGCGCGAGGCGCAGGCCCGAGCCAACCTGCAACGCTCGATCCAGGCGCTGGGGCACGAGCCGCCCGGCAGCCCCCAAGGCGAATAGTCCCGCAGCGCGCAGCGCGAAGGGATTTCCGGTGCTTCGCCGGGCCACCCCCAAGGCGAACAGCCCCGCAGCGCGCCGTGACGACCGGACCCGGTCGCGCGCGGATCAGTCCGGGAAGTTCGGGCGATCGACCAGTGTCGACAGCGGCAGCCGCGACAACTCGCCCAGCAGCAGCGCCAGTTGCTGCGCTGCCGCGTCGAGCAACACGCGGCCCTTGTCGGCACTGGCGGCGGCGGCATTGCCGGCCGCGCCCATGGCGTTGACGTCCTGCATCTGCCAGGCCAGCCTGGCGCTGCGCCCGTTGCCCAGGATCGGGAAGTCCCGTGCACGCAATTGCGACGACGATGCGAAATCGCGCGCCTGGCCCATGTCGACCCGATCGGCCTGCAGCGCCAGCATCATCGAGGTCTCGACGTCGCCGGCATGCACGCCGAATCGCCGCTCGGCGGCATCGAACGGCGCCATCGCCGCGTCGGGCACCGGCAGGTCGTACCAGTTGCTGGAATAGACGATCAGGTCATGGCGCGCGCGCAGGTCGCGGGCGACGATGTCCATCATGCCGACCTGCCCGCCGTGGGCATTGAACAGCAGCAGCTTGCGGATGCCGGTGGCCGCCACCGCGTCGCCGATGTCGGTCCAGACCCGGATCAGGGTCTCCGCTCCCAGGCTCAGGGTGCCGGGAAAACGGGCGTGTTCGTTGCTCTTGCCGATGCGCTGCGTCGGCAGCACCAGCACCGGCAGGTCCGCGGGCAGCAGCGGCAAGGCGCCGCCGACGACCGCGTCGACCAGGTCGCTGTCGACGCTCAGCGGCAGGTGCGGGCCGTGTTGTTCGGTTGCGCCGACCGGCAATACGGCGACGACGGTGCCGATGTCCGGCGCATCACGCAGCTGCGCGAACTGGCGCGTGGTCAGGTCGGCCCAGAAACGTGAAGGCAGTTGCATGGCGTGATCTTAGCGGCAGGCCGACCGCCGCAGGCCGTGGCGCGGCGGCTGCCGCCACCACATCGGCACACGGCCGCGCGGCCGGACGATCCGGCGCGGGCCGAGGCGCGCGCCCCATGCATGGGCGCGGTGCCGCCGCCCGGGTCGGGCGCGGCAGGACCGGGTTCAGGACGTGGAGCCGCCGTTGAGTTGTGCGTCGAGTTCCTTGCACGAGGGTGCGCACACGGTCTGGGACTTTCCGGCGACCTTGCGGGTACCCATCAGCGAGCGCGGACGGTGCTTGCCGCACATGAAGCAGGACATGGTGGCACCACCGAACGACGCGGCCGCCGCGAAGGGGGACCCCGATGCCTTGGACTTGTAACGCAGGCCATTGGCCTTGACAGCGGTCTTCGCCTCAGCTTTGGCCATGGAGCGCCCTTTCTGGTGTGGTCATGTATGAAATGGTCATGGATGCAATAACGTGGTGATCAGGCAAATAACAGGAATGCGGGCCAGCCATCGCGACTTGGACCGGCGGATGTCGATCAAATCCGCCGGCGACTGCCGTCTTTTTCTTGACTACTACAGCAGGGGAAAAGCCGGGGCCCCGGGGGGCACTGTGCCCCGTACGGGCCAGCGCTTCCCGACCACGAAACGGCCGGGCGCATCTCTCCTGACAAAACGCTATTTTATCGGCATGCGCGTGCGCTGACCCGCGGCGGTATACAAGACCCTGCCGGCCGGCTCCGATCCGGCCGGCGGCGCGGCAGGATCACGCCCCCGCCGCCCCGTGGGCCTGGCGCAGGGCCTGCTCCAGATCGTCGATCAAATCCTGCACATGTTCGATGCCGACCGACAGGCGCAGCAGGTCGGTCGGTACCGGGGAGCCCGCCCCTTCGACGCTGGCGCGATGTTCGATCAGGCTCTCGGTTCCGCCCAGCGACGTGGCGCGTTTCCACAGCGCGACCCGGGCCGCCGTGGCCACCGCCGCCGCTTCCCCGCCCGCCACGCGGATCGACAACATGCCGCCGAAGCCGCCCGACATCTGGCGCGCCGCCACCGCATGGCCCCGGGCCGATGGCAGGCCGGGGTACAGGACCTCGGCCACCCGTCCATGGCCGTCGAAGTGCTGCGCAATCTGCAGAGCCGACGCACTGGCCGCCCGCACCCGCAGGTACAGGGTGCGCATGCCGCGCAGCAGCATCCAGGCCTCGAACGACCCCAGCGTGCCACCGAGCTGCGCCCGGACCCCGCGAATCCGTTGCCACAGGGCGTTGTCCTCGCGCGTCACCAGCACGCCGGCGATCAGGTCCGAGTGCCCGTTGAGGTATTTGGTCGCCGCATGCATGACGATGTCGGCGCCCAGCTCCAGCGGACGCGTCAGCACCGGGCTGGCCACGGTGGAGTCCACGGCCAGCACCGCACCGGCGGCATGGGCGATCGCGGCCGTGGCCTCGATGTCGGTGACCGTCCACAGCGGATTGGCCGGCGTCTCGATCCAGACCAGCCGGGTCTTGCCCGGGCGGATCGCCGCCTGGACCGCGGCCGGGTCGGTCATGTCGACCAGTTCGACCTGCAGGCCCCAGTGGGTCGCGAAGTTCAGCAGCCAGTTGCGCAGCGACCAGTACATGACCTTGGGCGCCAGTACATGGTCACCGGGCGCCAGGGCCTGGAACACCGCGGTCGCCGCCGCCATGCCGGAGGCGAACAACAGGCTGGCCGCGCCCTGCTCGAGTTGCGTGATGACCGCCTCGGCCTGGTCGAACGACGGATTGTCGGCGCGTGCATAGACCCGGCCCGAGCGGTACTGGTTGTCCTCGTCGCGCAGGTAGGTCGACGAGACATGGATGGGCGGCGTGATCGCGCGTGTCTTGTCGTCGATCCAGCCCAGGCCCTGGGCGGCAATGGTTTCGGGTTTGGCGTTCGTGTGGTCCATGGTGGAGTCTCGATGGGGAAGCAGGTTTATACCCGGTCCGCCGCCACGGCAGCGGCGCCATCGGATGCGTCCGCGCGACCGTCGCGGTGTTGCGCCTGGCGCGCCAGCAGCGCGCCGGCACGGCGCGGGTTCGGGTGACGCGCCGGCGGCAGCAGGTCGTGCAGGGCCGCCGGCCGGGCCCGCGCGCCGCTGTGCCGGTAGTCGGCCAGCAGGCTGGCGCGGCAGGTATCCCGGTCCATGCCGCGTTCGCCGTGCAGATACTCCAGCAGCCGGTCGACCAGCATTTCCGGCGTCAGGCCGCTGGTCATGCCGGTGCGCGCCCACAACCAGTCCGAGAACGCCAGCATGGCCGCGAACGGCGAGCCGCGATCACCGGCCGGATCGTCGCCCGATCCATCCGCGCGCGCGGGCTGGCCGAGCAGCAGGCGCAGGCTGCGCTGGAAACGGCCGGAATTGGCCAGCAGGTCCCAGTACCGCGCCAGGCGCACGAAACGCCGCATGTCGGTCGCCGTCACGCTGGCGGTCTGTTGCACGGTGTAGGGCGGCGCCGGGTCGTAGACCATGCCCCATTCGGCCCCGAGCCGGGTGATCGGCGTGCCGCGCAGCCGCTTGAGCACGCCGAGCTGGATCTCGTGCGGACCGAGCGCCAGCAGGCGGTCGAAACCGGCGCCGAAACTGGCCAGGTCCTCGCCCGGCAGGCCGAAGATCAGGTCCGCATGCAGGTGTGCGTTCGAGGCCCGGGCCAGCCAGCGCAGGTTGTCCACCGTGCGTTCGTTGTCCTGGCGCCGGGAAATCAGCTGCTGCACCGGCTCGCTGAAGGTCTGTACACCGACCTCGAACTGCAGCACGCCGGGGGGGAAACGCGCAATCATGTCCTTCAGCGGTGCCGGCAGATGGTCCGGGATGACCTCGAAATGCACGAACAGCGGCGCCTCGCCGTCGGCCGGCAGCCGGTCCAGGAAAAACTGCAGGATGCGCAGCGCGGCCGCGATCTTCAAATTGAAGGTGCGGTCGACGAACTTGAAGTTGCGCGCGCCGCGCCGGTACAAGGCGTCGAGTTCGCCCAGGAATCGCTCGGCGTCGAAGGCCCAGGCGGTCTTGTCCAGTGCGCTCAGGCAGAACGCACACTTGAACGGGCAGCCGCGCGAGGCCTCGACATACAGCAGCCGGTGCGCCAGGTCGTCGGCCGTGTATTCGGCATACGGCAGCGCGATCGCGTCCAGCGGCGGCTGCTCGCCGGCGATGATCTTCATCAGGGGCCGTGGCCCATGCAGCAAGGCCTGGCACACCTTCGGAAAGCTGACGTCACCCCAGCCGGTGACGACATGGTCGGCCAGCGCGACGATCTCCTGCTGCTCGTATTCATGGCTCACTTCCGGCCCGCCGAGCACGATCTTCAGCGACGGCCGGCGCGCGCGCAGTTCGCGCACCAGCGCGCAGGTCTGGGTCACGTTCCAGATATACACGCCGAAACCGATTACCTGCGTACCGCCCGTGGGCGGGCCGAACGTATCCAGCAGCTCCTGCGCCAGTTCCTGCGGCGCGCGGGCGATGGTGTATTCGCGCAGCACTGTGCGCGTGCGCAACTCACCCATGTTGGCCAGCAGATACCGCAGGCCCAGCGAGGCGTGGATGTACTTCGCGTTGAGCGTGCACAGGATCACCGCGGGCGGGGTCGGCGCACAAGCGCCGCCGGGCCGCTCCCAGGGCGCTTGCACCGCAGCCCGCCGGGCAAAGGTATCGAGGTGATCGGCCATGTCGCTATTATTGGCCGCCATGACCCAGGAGCTTTTCCGCGCCGACGCCTACCTGACCGAATGCAGCGCGACGGTCACCGCCATCGGGCCGCAAGGCATCGTGCTGGACCGCACCGTCTTCTATCCGATGGGCGGCGGCCAGGCCGGCGACGCCGGCGTGCTGGCCATCCTCAGCGGCGCAGGCAGCGGCCGGGAGATCGCGATCGCCGACACGCGCAAGGGCAAGGATGCCGAGGGCCGCTACACCAGCGACATCTGCCACCTGCCGGCCACGCCGGCGGATGGGGCCGACGCGCCACCGCTGACGGTCGGCGACACGGTCACCGCGCGCATCGACTGGCTGCGCCGGCACCGGCTGATGCGTTTCCACACCACGACCCACCTGCTGTGCCACCTGGTGCCGCAGCTGGTCAACGGCTGTTCGATCACGCCCGACTATGCACGGCTGGACTTCAACATGACCGATCCGCTGGACAAGGAGGTCTTGAGCGCCGGCATCGCCGCGCTGGTCGCGGCCGGCCATCCGGTGACCATAGGCGCGATCAGCGACGCCGAACTCGACGCCAACCCGGCCCTGGTCAAGAGCATGAGCGTGCAGCCGCCCCGCGGCAGCGGCAGCATCCGTACCGTGCGCATCGGGCAGGACGAGCAGATCGACCTGCAACCCTGCGGCGGCACCCACGTGGCCAATACCGCCGAGATCGGCGCCGTGGTGGTGACCAGGATCGAGAAGAAAAGCGCCTCGACACGGCGCGTGGTGCTGGGTTTCGCCGGCTGAGCGGCGGCGCGACTCCCGTGGCGGCGTCCCCGCACCGATTCGGCGACGGCGACAGCTTTTACGCCTGGGACGGCGACACGCTGATCGTCAACATCCTGGGCAAGCCGGCCGCGGGCCGCGACGCGATCGGCAAGCCCAAGGGCAACCAGCTCAAGGTCAGCGTCACGGCGACGCCGAAAAACGGCAAGGCCACCGACCACATGGTGCGTTTCCTGGCTCCGCTGTTCGGCGTGCCGGTGTCGCGGATCACCGTGGTGTTCGGCCGGGAAAACATCCACAAGCAACTGCGCATCACCGCGCCGACCCGGCTGCCGGCCGTGTTCGGCGACGATTCCCGCACGCGCTGACGGCCTGGCCGGTGGCGGCGACAATCCGGGGCTGCGTCCGCAGCCCCGCCCCGTCGGGCCCCACCGTGACGCTGCGGAACTTTGTCATCCTGCGCCTCTCCCACCGTGTCCATGAACCTGACCTTCTTTTTGCCACGCCTGCTGGCCGTGTGTACCCTGGCCGGCGCCGCGCTGGCCTGCCTGCCGGCCCAGGCACAGCTGCTCGGCGGTGCAGGTGCCGCCGGCTCCGTCGTCACCACCGAACAGGTCCGGGCCGAACTCGTGGCCCAGGCGCCCGACGGCGTGTCGCCCGGCAAGACGGTCTGGGTGGGGCTGCAGATCACGCACAAGCCCGAGTGGCACACCTACTGGAAAAACGCCGGCGACTCCGGCCTGCCGACGCAGCTGCAATGGACGCTGCCCGACGGCGTGACGGCCGGCGACATCCAGTGGCCGCTGCCGCGCAAGATCCCGATCGGCACACTGGCCAACTATGGCTACAAGGACACGGTGCTGCTGCCAGTGCCGCTGACGATCAGCCCGCAATTCAAGCCGGCGCTGCTGTCCGACACACTGACGGTCACGCTCGACGCGGCCTGGCTGGTATGCAAGACCGAATGTATTCCGGAAGAAGGCCGGTTCACGCTGCAGATCCCGACCCGCAGCTCGACCGCCGGCCATGGCGCCGCGTTCGACGCAGCCTGGCGCGCCGCGCCGACCGCGCTGGCGCCGGCGCCGGGCAACAGCCTGGCCATCGACGGCCGCGCGATCCGGCTCGCGGTGCATGGCCTGCCGGCCGAATGGCAGGGCCGGTCGCTGGCGTTTTTCCCGGAGACGCCCGAGGTGATCGAAACCGCGGCCGACTGGCAACAGTCCTGGGACGGCGCGGTCTGGACGGCCCGGGTGCCGTTGTCGCCCCAGCGCAGCAACAGCCCGCAGGTGATGCCGGTGGTGCTGGCGCTGGACGACCAGGGCCGGCGCATCGAGTTGCCGGTGTCCGGCACCTGGCCGCAGGCCGGCGGCGCGGCACCGGAATCCACCGCCTTGCAGGCGGCGCTGGCGGCCAAGGGCGGCAGCGGGTCGACCGACTTTGGGGCTCCGTCCGCAGCGCCGATCGGCTTCTGGGCCGCCCTGGCCGGCGCATTGATCGGCGGCCTGATCCTGAACCTGATGCCCTGCGTGTTCCCGATCCTGGCCATCAAGGTGCTGGGTTTTGCCCGCCACGCCGATGACCGCCGCGCGCACCGCATCAACGGCATCGCCTATACCGCCGGTGTGCTGGTCAGTTTCGTCGCGCTCGGCCTGTTGCTGATGGCGCTGCGCAGCGCCGGCGAAAGCCTGGGCTGGGGCTTCCAGTTGCAGAACCCGGCCGTGGTCGCCGCACTGGCGCTGCTGTTCACGCTGATCGGGCTGAACCTGGCCGGCGTGTTCCGGTTCGCCCAGGTCGTGCCCTCCAGCCTGGCCGGTTTCCAGCCGCGCCATCCGGTGGTCGACGCCTTCTTCACCGGCGTGCTGGCGGTGGCGATCGCCTCGCCGTGCACGGCGCCGTTCATGGGCGCCTCGCTCGGGCTGGCGGTGGCGTTGCCGGCGCCGCAGGCGATCGCGGTGTTTGCCGCGCTGGGCCTGGGCCTGGCGCTGCCGTATCTGGTGGCGAGCATGGTGCCGGCCTTCGCCCGGGCGCTGCCGCGGCCCGGCGCCTGGATGGACAGCCTGAAGAAGTTCATGGCCTTTCCGATGTTCGCCACCGTCGCCTGGCTGGTATGGGTGCTGGGGCAACAAAGCGGCATCGACGGCGCCGGCGCCTTGCTGGCGCTGCTGGTGGCCGTGGCCTTCGTGGCCTGGGCCTTGTCGCTGGCCGGTCGCAGCCGCATCGTGGCCGGCGCCATCTCATTGGCCGCCTTGCTGGGCCTGGCCTGGGGCATCGGCCCGTACGTGACCGCGCCGGCCGCGATCGCGCGCCAGCAGGCCGACGGGCCCTGGCAGGCCTGGGCACCGGGGCGGGTCGACCAGATCGTGGCCGCCGGCCAGCCGGTCTTCGTCGACTTCACCGCCGCCTGGTGCGTGACCTGCCAGTACAACAAGAAGACCACGCTCAGCGACCCGGCCGTGCTGGCCGACCTGGCGGAGAAAAAGGTGGTGCTGCTGCGCGCCGACTGGACCCGGCGCGACCCCGCCATCACCGCCGCACTGCAGCAGCTCGGCCGCAACGGCGTGCCGGTCTATGTGTTGTACCAGGCCGGTCGCGCGCCGGTCTTGATGTCGGAGATCCTGAGCGTGGCCGACATGCGCGCCGCACTGGCCAGCTTGTGATGCCACGATCCGCAACCCCGTCCAGCCGCTGAAAAGGAGATCTCCCATGTTGCGCCGTACCCTGCTGTCGAGTGCCGCTCTTGCCGGCCTCGGCGTATCCACCACCGTTCTCGCCGCACCCGCGGTCGGCCAGAAGGCCCCGGCGTTCAGCCTGCCGGACACCGCGGGCAAGACGGTCGCGTTGTCCAGCTTTCGCGGCAGGCACGTGGTGCTGGAATGGGTCAACCCCGGCTGCCCCTATGTCCGCAAGCATTACGGCAGCGCCAACATGCAGGGCACGCAGAAGGAAGTCACGGCGGCCGGCGTGGTCTGGCTGGCGATCAACTCGACCGAGGAGGCCGCCAGCGACTACCTGGCGCCGGAGCAGTTGGCGGCCTGGATGCGGGAGCAGCAGGCCGGCGCGACCCATACGCTGATGGATGTCGAAGGCACGGTCGGCAAGGCATACGGCGCCCGTACCACGCCGCACATGTACATCATCGACCCGCAGGGCCTGCTGGTCTACGCCGGCGGCATCGACAGCATCGCGTCGTCGCGGGTGGCCGACATCAAGACGGCCGTCAACTACGTGAAACAAGGCGTGCGGGAGGCGCTGGCCGGCCAGCCGATCAGTTCCGCGACGACCCGACCCTACGGCTGCTCGATCAAATACAAGACCTGAGCAGCGTCGCCGCCGGCGCCCTGAACACGTTCCGGATCCGGGCCGCGAAGGCCCGCGGGCCCGCCGGCAGCCGGTACCGTGCTGCCACAATAGCCCCATGACCGCACCCGATGCCGGCAGCCCGTTTGCGGCGCTGCAAAACGACACTTTCCTGCGCGCCTGCATGCGCCAGGCCACCGACCACACGCCGGTATGGCTGATGCGCCAGGCCGGCCGCTACCTGCCCGAATACCGTGCCACGCGCGCCAAGGCCGGCAGCTTCATGGGCCTGGCGACGAACACCGACTACGCCACCGAAGTCACGTTGCAGCCCCTGGAGCGTTATCCGCTGGACGCCGCCATCCTGTTCAGCGACATCCTGACCATTCCCGACGCCATGGGCCTGGGCCTGAGCTTTGCGATCGGCGAAGGGCCGAAATTCGCCCATCCGGTGCGGGACGAGGCCGCCGTGCAGCAACTGCGCGTGCCCGACATGGACAAGCTGCGCTACGTATTCGACGCGGTCACGTCGATCCGCAAGGCCTTGCACGGCCGGGTGCCGCTGATCGGCTTCTCCGGCAGCCCGTGGACCCTGGCCTGCTACATGGTCGAGGGCGCGGGTTCGGACGACTACCGACTGGTCAAGACCATGATGTACGCCCGTCCGGACCTGATGCACCACATGCTGGCCATCAACGCCGACGCCGTGGCCGCCTACCTGAACGCCCAGATCGATGCCGGCGCCCAGGCGGTGATGATCTTCGACAGCTGGGGCGGCGTGCTGGCCGACGGTGCGTTCCAGCAGTTCAGCCTGGCCTACACGGCCCGCGTGCTGGCCCAGCTGCGGCGCCGGCACGACGGCGCCGTGATCCCGCGCATCGTCTTCACCAAGGGCGGCGGCTTGTGGCTGCCCGAGATGGGCCGACTCGATTGCGAGGTGCTGGGCCTGGACTGGACCGTCAACCTGGGGCAGGCCCGCCGCATGGTCGGCGGCGCGGTCGGCGGTCCGGGCAAGGCCTTGCAGGGCAATATCGATCCGAACGTGTTGTTCGCCCAGCCCGAACAGATCCAGGCCGAGGTGCGGCGCGTGCTGGAGAGTTTCGGCCCCCCCCACCAGGCGGTTGCCGGCGACCCGGACCAGACGGGCCCGACCCATGTCTTCAACCTCGGTCACGGCATCAGCCAGCACACCCCTCCTGAAAACGTAGCGGCGCTGGTCGACGCGGTGCATGCGGTATCGCGACAGTTGCGCGCATGACACGTTCCGGTCCGTGCCTACCACAAACGGCGGCCGATCAGGTTGGTGACTCCTGACTTATGCACAAAATTCGTGCTGCACTGCGCCACGACCGGCGCCGCCGAACGCAGCCCACTACAAAACCTATAGCCATCGCAAGTTGTTGATTCATAAAGGTTTTGGCGCTTTGCTTTTTTGATGGGCATTCCAGTCAAAGCCTTTGTTTACAAGGCTTTCGCGTGTGCCGCGCCCGGATATCAACAAAGTTATCCACAGAAAACTTGGATGAGGTCTAAAGTTCTTTCAGATCAAGCACTTAACCCCAACTTCACAAGTTCACTTCAAGAACACTCCCCAAACGACGCTTTGCGATGGCGCACCTGATTCCCGTCCTGGTCCAGACGCCGGCGCACAGCCAGATCGGCGGCGCGCTGACCTACCGAAGTGAATCGCCGCTGACGCCCGGGACCCTGGTGCGCGTGCCCCTGGGCCGGCGCGAGACGCTCGGCGTCGTCTGGGATGGCGCGGCCGCACACGATGCGTCGCTGGATCCGTCCCGGCTGCGACCGGTCTCGACGGTGCTGGATGCCTTGCCACCACTGGGTCCGAACTGGCGCGAACTGGTGACATTCGCCGCCCGGTATTACCAGCGCGCGCCCGGCGAGGTGGCCTTGTCCGCATTGCCGCCGCCGCTGCGCGACCTGAGCGAGGTCCAGTTGCAGCGCCGGCTGCGCCGCAAGACGCCGCCGGCCGGCGCGACGGCGGGCCCGCCGGCATCGCCCGAAGGTACCGAGGTGCCGGCGGGACAGGCCTGGCCGCTGAGCGCCGAACAACAGGTGGTGATGGAACAACTGCGCCACGGCGAGGGCACCTTCGTGCTGTTCGGGGCCACCGGCAGCGGCAAGACCGAGGTCTACCTGCAGTGCGTGCAGGAGCTGATCGAGCGCCAGCCCGACGCCCAGGCGCTGGTGATGGTGCCCGAGATCAACCTCACGCCGCAGCTGCAGCAGCGTTTCCTGGCGCGTTTCGCGCCGCAATTCGGCGCCGAGGCGGTGGTGTCGATGCACAGCGGCATGACCCACCCGCAACGCCTGCGCAGCTGGCTGGCCGCCCACCTGGGCACGGCGCGCATCGTGCTGGGAACCCGGATGGCCATCTTCGCGTCCATGCCGCGGCTGCAGCTCATCGTCGTCGACGAGGAACACGACCCCAGCTACAAGCAGCAGGAAGGCGCCCGGTATTCGGCGCGCGACCTGGCGATCTACCGCGGCCAGCGGGAGCAGGCCAGGGTGATCCTGGGCTCGGCCACGCCTTCGCTGGAGAGCTGGTACCACAGCCGGCCGCGCGCCGAAGGCGGCCGCTACACGCGGCTGCACATGCCCAGCCGGGTCGGCGACCAGGCGCGGCTGCCGCTGGTGCGCCGGGTCGACATGAACCACCAGCCGCGGCGCGCGGTGATCGCGCCGCCCCTGCTCGAGGCGATCCGCCAGCGCGTGGCCGCCGGCGAACAAAGCCTGGTCCTGCTGAACCGGCGCGGCTATGCGCCGGTGTTGCAATGCAGCGCCTGCGACTGGAAAAGCGCCTGCCCGCATTGCAGCGCCTACCGGGTGTTCCACAAGATCGATCGCAGCCTGCGGTGCCATCACTGCGGATTCGCCGAACCCGTGCCGCGCGCCTGCCCGGAATGCGGCAACCTGGACATCGCACCGATCGGGCGCGGCACCGAACAGCTGCAGGAACACGTGGCCGCGTTGCTGGCCGACGTGCGCCGTCCCGGCTCGCAGACACCCGAGCAGCCACAGGGCCTGGCGGTCAACGTGGCACGTATCGACGCCGACAGCACCCGGCTGGCCGGCAGCCTGCAGTCGCAGCTGGCGCAGGTGCATTCGGGCGAGGTCGACGTGCTCGTGGGCACGCAGATGGTGGCCAAGGGCCATGATTTCCGACGCATCACGCTGGTGGCGGCGATCAATGCCGACAACGCCTTGTTCTCCAGCGACTTCCGCGCGCCCGAGCGGCTGTTCAGCCTGCTGATGCAGGCCGCCGGCCGGGCCGGCCGCGACGCCGCGGTCAGCGGCCACAGCGAGATGTGGATCCAGACCTTCCAGCCCCAGCATCCGCTGTTCGACGCGCTCAAGCGTCACGACTATCCGGCGTTCGCCGAGCAGCAACTGCGCGACCGCGCCAGTGCCGGCCTGCCGCCGTTCTCGTTCCAGGCCCTGCTGCGCGCCGAGGCGCGGACCCAGGAGGCGGCCCAAGGTTTCCTGGATGCGGCCAGCGCCGCGGCCCAGGCGCAACTGGCGGATCTGCCCGGCTTCGAGCTGATCACGCTGTATCCCGCGGTGCCGATGACGATCCAGCGCGTGGCCAACGTGGAACGCACCCAGATGCTGGTGGAAAGCCCGTCGCGCAAGGCCTTGCAGAACTTCCTGGCGGCCTGGCACGAACTGCTGCACACGGTGCGCCAGGGCGAGGCCGGCCGCGGCCTGCTGCGCTGGGCGGTGGACGTGGATCCGCTGGCGATCTGAGGCACCGAACCCGGGTGTCGATGCTGCGATCGCAGCAATCCAGGCTTGGCCCTCGATGGGCGGTCCGGCGTGGACGTTCCGCGCCCCGACGCATGCCGGCCGGATCCGGCGCAGGCACCATGCCTGCACGAAGGCCGGCGCCGCGCCGCTGCTCCTGCCCTACCCGTCCGATCCCGCGTCCGGCATGACGAAACGATCGAACTGCGCGATCGGCAACGGCCGGCTGATCAGGTAGCCCTGGCAATAGTCGCAGCCGTGCGCGGCCAGGAAGTCGCGCTGGCCCTGCAGTTCGACGCCTTCGGCGATCACGGCCAGGCCCAGGCTCTGGCCCAGCGCGATCACGGTACGGGCGATCGCCGCGTCGTTCGGATCGGTCAGCACCTCGCGCACGAAGGACTGGTCGATCTTGAGCTGGTCCAGCGGCAGCCGGCGCAGGTAGCTGAGCGAGGAATACCCGGTGCCGAAGTCGTCCAGTGAGAATCCCACGCCCAGCGCCTTGATGTGGCGCATCTTGTTGATGATGGACTCCTGGTCCGACGCGAACATGCTCTCGGTGATCTCGAGCTTGAGCCGGGCCGGCACCACGCGATGGTGCTCGAGCGCCTGGCGCACCTTGTCGACGAAGTCAGTCTGCCGGAACTGGTGCACGCTGACGTTGATCGCCAGCGTCAGCCGCGCGGTCTGCGGGTGCGCGGCCCAGGCCGCGATCTGGGCGCAGGCGCGCTGCAACACCCATTCGCCGAGTTCGACGATCAGGCCGGACTGCTCCGCCACCGGGATGAACTCTCCCGGCGACACCGGACCGCGTTCGGGATGGGTCCAGCGCAACAAGGCCTCGGCGCCGACGACCTCGCCGCCGGGCCCGACCTGCGGCTGGTAGTGCAGCACCAGGTCATCGCGCGACAGGCTCTGGCGCAGGTCGACCTCCATCGCGGCACGGGCCTCGACCGCCGATTGCATCTGCGGATCGAAGAACCGCACCGTATTGCGTCCGGCGGCCTTGGCCTGGTACATCGCGACGTCCGAGCGCTTGAGCACCTCCTCGACCGTCGTCGTGTCGACGCCGAACAGCGACACGCCGATGCTGGTGCCGCTGCGGTGTTCGCGCCCCGCGATGTCGTAGGGCGTGCCCAGGCGCACCAGCAGCTTCTCGGCGACCCTGCGCCCGGTGGCGATCGCGTCCGCGGCGCTGGCGCCGGCATCGTCGATCAACACGACGAACTCGTCGCCCCCCAGGCGTGCCACCGTGTCGGCGTCGCGCACGCAGGCGCGCATGCGCAGCGCCACCTGCTTGAGCAGCAGGTCGCCCTTGTCATGGCCCCAGGTGTCGTTGAGCGCCTTGAAGTTGTCCAGGTCGATCAGCAGCAAGGCCCCGAAGCGCCGGCTGCGCAGCGTGGCGCTGAGCGCATGTTCAAGCCGGTCCTGCAGCAGCCGGCGGTTCGGCAGGTCGGTGAGCGGGTCGTAGAAGGCCAGGCGGCGGATCGCGCTCTTGGCGCTCTTGCGCCCGGTGATGTCGCGCGCCATCACGACGAAACGGGGCACGGCCGCACCGTCGACCTGCTTGCGCGCCACCGACAACTCGTACCAGCGCGTGCCCTGCACGAGTTCCAGCGTGTATTGCTCGCCTTGCGAGAAACCGTCGATCTGCGCGCTGCGCAAGGCCTCCATCGTCACCTCGGCGGCCTGCGCCGGCAACACCTCGAACACGGTGCGTCCGGCAAAGTCCTCCGCCGGAATCGGCAACAGGCTGTCCGACGGCGCGTAGCAGCTGTGGTAGTTGCCGTGCAGGTCGATCTCGAAGATCGGATCGCGGATGGCCTCGACCGTGGAACGCAACTGGTTCTGCGTGGCCAGCATCTCGGCCGTGCGTTCGCGCATCAGGGCCTCGAGGCCGGCCTTGTAGCGCCCCTGCTCGACCAGCAGCTGGGCCAGGTAGGCCAGCAGCAGGCTGGCCAACACCATGGCCGCCGCGGCACTGGGCACCACCGGATCCCGGCCCCAGCCGCCCACCGGCGCCAGATCCAGGTTCCAGGCCCCGTTGGGAACCTCCAGGCTGCGGCGCAGCGGTTCGGACAAGGGTGCCGGATGGGAGGCGGAGATGATCTGGTGCTCGCCACTGTCCGGCAACACCCGCCACAGACGGTAATCGACGTCGCGGGCCCGCAACTCGCCCAGTTCGGCCGCCGCGAGCAGGTCCTGCAGCCGGATCGCGACGTTCGAGAAACCCCAGAAACGCGGTGCGCCGTCGTCCCCCGGCAGGAAGATCGGCAACCGGCTCACCACCCCGGCACCGCCTTGTGCCAGCTGCAGCGGCCCGGCCAGGGTCAGCCGCCGGGTGTCGCGGGCGAACACCGCCTCGCGCCGCTGGCCCGGGTCGTTGAGCTGGTCGAATCCGATCAGGTTCTCGTTGCCGGCCAAGGGCATCACGTGGCGCACCACGCCGCCGGGCGACAACGACAGCGCCAGCACGCGCGAGCCTCCGTCCAGCAGCTGCGACGCCGCCGCCTCGAAATTGACGATCTCGCCATGGCCCTGGTGCACCAGCGCCGCCAAGGCCCGGTTGTCGGCCAGCATGCCCTCGACGCTGCGCTGCAGCACCTGGGCCCGTTCGGCGGCCATCTGCGCGATCCTGCCGCGCTCCTGCCGCAGCTTTTCGACTTGCAGCCGGTACAACAGCGTCGTGCCCATGGCCAGCAGCAACACGAACACCAGTGCCGCGATCAGCCACGACGGCCAGGCGCCGTTGCGCAGCTGGCCTCGCTGGTCGACGACGGAACGCATGGCCGGCCTCAGCTCCGCTCGACCATCAGGACCACGGCCGCGGAGAAGCTCACGAACGCGGCGGCAGTGGAGATCAGGATGATGCGCGCAACACGCCCGGTGTTGGCGCCAAAACGTTCCGCCAGCAACGAGACATTGCTGGCGCTGGGCAACGCGGCCACGAGCACGATCACCGTCAACGCGAACCGGTCGATGGCCACGCCCAGCTGCATGGCGCCGATGCCCACCAGCAGCACCAGCACCGGATGCAGCACGAGCTTGATCACGGCGACCGGCAGATAGTCGCGCAGCGGCAGCGGATGCGCCCCCTCGCTCGGCTGGATCATCTGCGAACGCGCCAGCACGGCGCCGATCGTGAACAAGGCCACCGGCGAGGCGGCGTCGGCCAGCAGGCCGACGGTCTGGTCCACCGGCACCGGCAGTTCCAGATGGATCCACGATGCCAGTGCGCCCAGCAGGATGGCCCACGGCATGGGGTTGACCATCACGCCGCGCAAGGCATTGCGGGCGGCCACCGACATGCCATGCAGGCCGGCGCCGTCGAGCCGGGACAGGGCCACGCACAACGAGGACGTGACCAGCAGGTCGACGGCGATGGTGGCGATAGCCGGGCCGGCGGCCGCCGGCCCGAGCAGGGCGACCAGCAGCGGCACGCCCATGAAGCCGGTGTTCGGGAACGCGGCGACCAGGGCGCCGAAGGCGGCATCGTTCCACCCGATGCGCCGGTTCAGGCTCACCGTGACGACGAAACCGACCATCACCAGCGCACACAGCAGGTAGGTCGAGAAAACGCCTGGGTTGAGCAGCTGCTCCACCGGTGTCGTGGAGCCGAACCGGTACAACATGCACGGCAGCGCGAAATACAGCACGAAACTGTTGAGTCCGGGGATCGCGTCCAGGCGCAACATGCCCCGCCTCGCCGCCAGATAACCGGCCAGCACCAGCGCAAAGAAGGGAAAGGTGACCAACAGGACCTGCAGCACCCGCTGATTGTCGCCGACCCCGGCAGGCCGGCTTCGGTCGGTATGATCGGTCCCTTGCCCGCTTTTCCCGTGTCTGCCCGCCCTGCATGTCTGCTGCGTCCCGCCCCCCCGCCGGTCTGAACCTCGCCCAACAAGAAGCCGTCAACTACCTCCATGGTCCCTGCCTGGTGCTGGCGGGCGCCGGTTCGGGCAAGACGCGGGTGATCACCCACAAGATCGGGCGCCTGATCCAGACCGGCATGGCGCCCAAGCGCATCGCGGCCATCACCTTCACCAACAAGGCCGCGGCGGAAATGCGCGAACGCGCCAAGTCGCTGATCGGGCGCGCCGCCGGCGAGGTCCTGGTCTGCACCTTCCACGCGCTGGGCGTGCGCATGATGCGCCAGGACGGCGCGGTGCTCGGCCTCAAGCCCCAGTTCTCCATCCTCGACGCCGACGACGTGACGAGCATCCTGAAGGACTGCGGCGGCAGCACCGATGCGGCCACCGCGCGGCAATGGCAATGGACCATCAGCCGCTGGAAGAACATGGGCCTGAACGCGACCCAGGCCGAGGCGCAGGCGGCCGACGACAACGAACGCATCATCGCGCGCATCATGGCGCGCTACGAGGAACGCCTCACCGCCTACCAGAGCGTGGACTTCGACGACCTGATCTCGCTGCCGCTCAAGCTGCTGCAGCAGCATGAGGAGGTGCGCCGCAAGTGGCAGGACGCGCTCGGCCACATCCTGGTCGACGAATACCAGGACACCAACGCCACCCAGTACACGCTGCTCAAGCTGCTGGTGGGCGGCGCCGGCAGCGAGCAGGCGCGTTTCACGGCCGTCGGCGACGACGACCAGTCCATCTACGGCTGGCGCGGCGCCACGCTGGACAACCTGCGCCTGCTGCCGGTGGACTTCCCGACGCTCAAGGTCATCAAGCTCGAGCAGAACTACCGCTCGACCTCGGCCATCCTGCGCGCGGCCAACAACGTGATCGGCCCCAACCCCAAGCTGTTCCCGAAGAACCTGTGGAGCGACCTGGGCGAAGGCGAGCCGGTGCGCATCGTCGACGCCGACCACGAGGAACACGAGGCCGAACGCGCGGTGGCGCGCATCCAGAGCCTGCGCGCCGGCAGCACGACCACCGCGGCCGGGCAACAAAGCCTGGAGTTGCGCGACTTCGCGGTGTTGTACCGCGCCAACTACCAGGCCCGGGTGTTCGAGCAGGCGCTGCGCAAGGCGCAGATCCCGTACAAGGTCTCGGGCGGCCAGAGTTTTTTCGACCGCGCCGAGATCCGCGACCTGTGCGCCTGGTTCCGGTTGTGGGTCAACAACAACGACGATCCGGCCTTCCTGCGCGCCGTCACCACGCCCAAGCGCGGCATCGGCCACCAGACGCTGGGACAACTCGGCGTGTTCGCCTCGCAATACAAGGTCAGCCTGTTCGAGGCCTTGTTCAGCTCGAGCCTGCCCAGCGTGCTGTCCGGGCGCGCCGTCGGCAGCCTGCACGAGTTCGGCCGCTACGTGAACGACCTGGAATACCGCGCCCGCCACACCAGCGGCGCCGAGGCTGCGCGCAGTTTCCTGACCGACTGGCTGACCGAGATCGGCTACGAGAAACACCTGTACGACGGCGAGGACAGCGAGAAACTCGCCGCGGCGCGCTGGACCAACGTGCTCGAGTTCTGCGACTGGATGGCTGCGCGCTGCGGCGGCCAGATCGACGACACGGCCGGCGTCACGACGTCGGCGGAAACCAAGAACCTGCTCGAGGTGGCGCAGACGATCTCGCTCTTGTCGACGATCAGCGAACGCGAGAGCGACCAGAACGTGGTCACGCTGTCGACCCTGCATGCCGCCAAGGGCCTGGAGTGGCCGCACGTGATGCTGGTCGGCGTGACCGAAGGCCTGCTGCCGTTCAAGCTCGGCGACGACGACAACCCCACCGGCAAGGCCGACGGGCCGATGAGCGAAGGCATCCTGCAGCGGCTGCAGGAAGAACGCCGCCTGATGTACGTGGGCATCACGCGCGCCCAGCGCAGCCTGGCCGTGAGCTGGACGCGCAAGCGCAAGAAGGGCCGCGAGATGGTCGCCGCCCAGCCCAGCCGCTTCATCGCCGAGATGGCGCTCGACGCCAGCACCACCAAGGAAGACCCGCGCGCCAAGCTCAAGGCCTTGCGCGCCGAGTTCGCCAAGAAGGCCGCCGACGCGGCCGCGCTCAGCGCGGCGACACCGGCGCCGTAGTCGCGGGCGCTCGAGACGATCGCCCTTCCCGCATCGCCCCGGCTTTCTTGCCGCGCCGGCCCGCCTGGCCGACAATGGGCCGCTGCCAGAACCGTACACGAGAGGAAATCATGCAAGGCGACCCCAAAGTCATCTCCCATCTGCAGGCGCAGCTCAAGAACGAACTGACCGCCATCAACCAGTATTTCGTGCACTACCGCATGTACAAGCACTGGGGCCTGGGCAAGCTGGCCAGCAAGGAATACGAAGAATCCATCGGCGAGATGAAACATGCGGACAAGCTCATGGACCGCATCTTCATGCTCGACGGCCTGCCCAACCTGCAGGACCTGGGCAAGCTGATGATCGGCGAAGACGTGCCCGAGGCGCTGGCCTGCGACCTCAAGGCCGAGGTCGGCGCACAAGCCACGATCAAGGACGGCATCGCGTATTGCGAACAGGCGCGCGACTACGTGTCGCGCGACCTGCTGCAAGGCATCCTGGACGACACCGAGGAACACATCGACTACCTGGAGACCCAGATCGACCTGGTGGGCAAGGTGGGATTGCAGAACTACCTGCAAAGCCAGATGGGCGATTGATGCCCGCGCGCCGGTCCGCCGTGCCGTGACGCCGTCACGGCCGCGGCGCGGCCACCCGAAACGGCAGCCTGGCCCGCCATCGTGCGGGCCTTTTCATGGGCGCATCGGCGCCGCCGGGCCCGGGCATAGCACCTGCGGGTCACAGGGGTTCTTGCGAATGACATGGATTCGCATTTAGAATCACTGCACATTCGCTACCGCCACCCGGCCTGTGTTGCCATGATTGTTTGTGTCTGCCGACGCGTCTCCGACCGCGACATCGCCCGCCACGCCAAGGCGGGACTGGGCTTCGACGAGATCCAGCTCGAACTCGGCGTGGCCACGCAATGCGGCGGATGCGAGGGTTTCGCACGCGACGTCGTCGCGCAATGCCACGGCACCTGCCCCACGGCGCACATCCGGCGCCAGAACGCCACAAACCCGCCCCGGGAGCCGAGCCCGGCTCCCTGAGTCGGCCGGCGAACCTCAGTCCTGCGCCGTCGGCGGTCCCGGTTCGCGCCGGATCGCGTTCGGGAAATACATGGCCGTCAGGCTGCGGCTGTGCACCGGCGAGAAGCCGTCGGCATAAGCCTGGTCGGCCGCCGTCGCATATCGCCGCCAGGCGCGCACCCAGTGGATCTGGTCGCAGACCTCCAGCAGGCCGATGGTTTCGCGGTCGCCGATCAGGATGCCGTGCACCCGCAGGCCCAGCGTCTTCTTGCTGCGGCGCAGCGCATCCAGCGTGGCCGGCGTCACGCCGAACTCGCCGTCGCTGACGATCAGGATGTCGGCCAGCGCAAAAGCCTCCTCCTGCACCCGCGCGATCGCCCGCTCCAGCGGAGTCTGCACGTCGGTGCCGCCATCGAAACTCTGGTCCATCAGGGCCAGCAGCGTGTCCAGGCCCTGCGGTGTCAGCGCCAGTTCCTGCTCCAGCAATTCACCGCTCCCCCCGAACGCCAGCAGTCGGCAGGCACGGCCGCTCGCATGGGCCGTGCGCAGCGCCTGCAGCACGCAGGCCTTGGCGACGTTCTCCGGCGCGCCGCGCATCGAGCCCGAGGTGTCCAGGCAGACCAGCATCGGCCCCTGTCCCACCGGCGCCTGCGGCATGGCCACCGGCGCCGGCGTGCGGGTGTCGGCTTGCAGCCGCCATTGCGTGGCCAGCGCCGCATCTTCGTAGGTCAGCAACTGCTGCTCGGCGAAGCGGGCGCGCCACAAGCGAGCGAGCACCGGATGGCGCACCATCGCGGCCTCGCTGGCCAGCATGCGCGCCAGTTGGCCCGAGCGTTTGACGCCGCGCACCTCGCTGGGCTGGTCGAGCAGTTCGGTGGTGATGGCCACGGCCACCGGCTGGCGGGCTGCGTCGATGCGCGGCCGCGGATCCGCGGCCGGCGGCAGGTCGTCACGCCGGTGCGCGCGCCCCACGGCGTCGATGAAGCGTGCCAGTTCCGGCACCGTGTCCAGCACCGCGCCGATACGCTGCGCCTCGCGCCAGCCGCGGCTGTCCAGCCTGCCCTGCAGCGTGTCCCAGTTCAGATGGGCCAGGTCGCCCAGGCTCTTGAACAAGGCCAGCACCTGTTCCCAGTCCTGCCGCTGGGTCGCCCATTCGGCGCGGAACGCCTGCACCATGTGATCGATCGCGGCATCGCGCGACTGCGCAGCGGGGCGGTCGACCAGGCGGTCCAGATGCCACAACATCACGCCCAGCACCTGGCGCGCCATCGCGGCGCTGCCCTGCGTGAGCGCGCACAGGTCCAGGTCGGTGATGGCGCCGCGCAACGCGGCACAAGCGTCCGGATCGCCCCAGTCGCGCCCGGCATCCGGCAAACGACCCGCCTGCAGCGCCCGTTGCCAGCACGACAGGTCCGGCAGGCGTCGATCCGTGGCGCCGCTGCTGCACACCAGTGCGGCTTGCCACAAGGCCCGGGGCAAGGCGTGCAGATGGTGGAAAGGCGCGTTCGCCGCGGCCGCACGGCCAGGCATCGCGGCATCGGCGACCGGAACGTCGGCGTCAAACATTCAAGATCGCAGCCGTGCGCGGCAACGCGGCATGTGTCCGCCCCTGCTGGTCAAGGATGGCTGCGATCGTGGCGAAGGCCTGGCGCGGTCACGCGGCCACGTCGCGTCGCCGGCGCATGACGCCAACAACACCCAGGCCGGCGACCAACATGAGCCAGATACCCGGCTCGGGGATTGGTGTCGTCGAGAACACGGACGCCGTGCCGAAATCCGCATCCGGGAAACAGACCGGCCGTGTCGAGTAATACACGCCGAGCCCTGGCGCGCAGGTCGACCAGGCCCCATCGATGGCGGCGCGGAAGAACAACCCGTCGTCGAACTCGATCTCGAGAAAACCGGGCGCGGGGCTGTTCGCCACGTCAGGAATCTGGCCGCGAACAATGGCGACATTGAAGACGTTCGGCTGTTGCAGCACCGCCGGCGACGCGGCGCTCGCCGCAAGGAAGAACGGCGCCTCGACGACATACGAATCCACCAGGTCCGATCCGCCGTAGCTGAACGACTGGAATGTGTCGAAAGGCACGAAACCGCCAATCAGGTCGCCTTCTTCGAAGAAGCTGCCCGGCGTGTAGTCCTGCAGTGTCAACACGCCCGCAACATTGGCAAACGCCGGGCCGCAGTCCAGGCAGGTACCGCTCCAGTGATAGACGGACTCGGCCGCCACGGCCTGCGGACCGGTGGCCAGGCCGCACAGCAGGCCTGCCACGACGGCCATGGACCGCATCCATCGCGCAAAGGGATTGGTCATGATTTCTCCTTCAGATCGAGACCACGATGGACTTGCCATCCACAAACGGCATGCCTGCGCCGCGAACCATTCTGGTCATGAAACCGCCCTTGCCACAATAGTCTCTTCGACCCATCGCGTCTCGCCGCAGGTCCGCAACCCTGCCAAGCGGACGGCCGGTGCTCCGCATCATGACTCCCATTGCAGCGGTTCAGGCGCGCGCCCGTGCAGTGCCGCATCGACCGGCAGTTCGGCAAAACCCTGCGCGAGCGCCTGTAGTTCGTCCTGCAGGCCACGCGCCAGGTCCACATTGGCATCGTGTACCGCGGCGATACGTGCCAGCACACCGGGCGGCAACCACAGGTGATCCCGCGCACCGGCCAGCGCCGCCCGAGCCGTCTGCCGCGCCGACTGCAGCGCGGCCGTGCAGCGCTGCTGCACCTCTGCGACCTGCGCCACGCGCGCATCGACATGGCGCTGGCTGTAGCGCCGCCGCGCGCGCTCCGACACGATGCGCAGCATGGCGCTGTCGTGGCCGGCGACCTCGCCCGCGATGGCGCGCGCCAGCGCCAGCTTGCCGGCGCCATCGTCGGCCGCGTCGTCGGGCTGCGCCGTGGTCTCGATCTCCAGCTGCTTCTCGAAGGCGCGGGCCGCGCGGGCCAGCCACTGCAGGTCCAACGGCACGGCCTGGCCCACCGTCTCGTCGCACCACTGCACCAGGGCCTGGATCTGCTCCGGCCGTGCGCCGAGCGCGTACGGCAGCAGCCACAGGTCCCAGCGCCCGACCTGCACGGCGCCACGGCTGGCGGCCTGCACCTGCAACAGTCCGACCAGCTTGCGCCAGCGCCGATCCGACACCGTCACGGCCTGCTGCGCGCACCAGGCCCGCGCCTGCACCAGCAGCGTGGTGACGGCATCCGGCAACACCACCGCGCGTGCCCGTTCGCGCAGCGGCTGCAGGTCCGCGGCGCGCAGCCGCGGCCGGCCGGGCTCGGCCTGCGCCGGCAGGGCCAGCAAGGCCGCGAAATGGGCGTCGCCCACCGGCTGCACCGGCACCCGCAACAGGAAGCGGTCGTGAAAGGCCTGCAGCGATTCGTCTTCCGGCACCTCGTTCGTGGCCCCCACGACCGAGACCAGCGGCACCCGCACCCGCCCCGCGCCGTTGTCGAACTCGCGCTCGTTGAGCAGCGTCAGCAAGGCATTGAGAATGGCCGAGTTGGCCTTGAACACCTCGTCCAGGAACGCGACCTGCGCCGTCGGCAGGAAACCGGCGGTCAGCCGCTCGTAGCGGTCCTGCTCCAGCGCGGTCAGCGACAAGGGGCCGAACAGTTCCTCGGGTACCGAGAACCGCGTCAACAGGCGCTCGAAATACGGCGCATCGACGAAGGCCGCATGCAGGCGCCGCGCCAGTTCACTTTTGGCGGTGCCCGGCGGCCCGATCAGCAGCACATGTTCGCCCGCCAGCGCCGCCAGCAGCAGCAGCCGGACCGGGCCGTCGCGCTCGAGCAGGTTCCGGTCCAGGTCCGCCAGCGTGGCGCGCAAGTTTGGCTCGTCCATGCGTCCATTGTGCGGTCAAACCCGGCGCGGCTGCAGGCACGCCCCGGTGGACACGGCCGATACGGCGCGCGCGCTTGACGCAGCGCAAGGCCGGTGGCGGGCCCGGCTATCATGCGGCGACACCCGCCCGCCCCGGCCGTGGCGGAGCCTGGAGACACCATGACACGCATCCTGAAACGAACGGCACTGGGCCTGTTGCTGCTGGTCCTGCTGGCGGCTGCCGGCCTGGCCTGGTATTTCCACGCCAGGCAGCCGCAACGCAGCGGCACGCTGGAACTGGCCGGCCTGCAGGCGCCGGTCAGCGTGCGTTACGACGAACGCGGCGTGCCGCATATCCGGGCCGGCAACGAGGCCGACCTGTACCGCGCGCTCGGTTACGTGCACGCGCAGGACCGGCTGTTCCAGATGGAAGTGGCGCGGCGCCTGGCGCGCGGCGAGCTGGCCGAGATCCTGGGCCCCAAGCTGGTCGACACCGACCGTCTGTTCCGCACGCTGGGCATCCGGGCCCATGCCGATGCCTACGTGGAGCGCCTCGACAAGGCCTCGCCCGCCTACCAGACGCTCGTCGCCTACCTGGACGGCGTCAACCAGTTCCAGGCGCGCAACCCGGCGCCGATCGAATTCGACGTGCTGGGTATTCCCAAGCGCCCGTTCACACCGCAGGACACCATGTCGGTCGCCGGTTACCTGGCCTTCAGTTTCGCCTCGGCCTTCAAGACCGAACCGGTCATGACGCAGATCCGCGACCGGCTCGGTGCCCGCTACCTGGACGTGTTCGACCTGGACGCGTATCCCGGCGGCGTGGCCGCGCCCCGAGCGAACGCAGCGTTGTCGGACGCCGACTGGCAGGCACTGGGCCGGATCACGGCGCAGGTCCGGCAGGTGCTCGATGCCGCCGTGGTGCCGCCGTTCGAGGGCAGCAACGCCTGGGCCATCGCCGGCAGCCGCACGTCCAGCGGCAAACCCATGCTCGCCGGCGATCCGCATATCGGCTTCTCCGCGCCGGCGGTCTGGTACGAAGCCCACCTGGAGTCGCCGGGTTTCGATCTGTACGGGCACTTCCAGGTGCTCAACCCGATGGCGCTGCTCGGCCACAACAGCCGTTTCGGCTGGAGCATGACGATGTTCCAGAACGACGACGTCGACATGGCGATCGAGAAACCCAACCCGGACAACCCGGACCAGGTCTGGCACCAGGGCGGCTGGGTCGACCTGCAGCGGCGCACCGAGACGATCGCGGTCAAGGGCGCGGAGCCGGTGACGCTGACCCTGCGGCGTTCGCCGCGCGGCCCCATCATCAACGATGCCTATCCGGACAACTACGGCACGACGCCGGTGGCGATGTGGTGGGCCTTCCTGGAGACGGAGAACCCGATCCTGGAGGCCTTCCACGAACTGAACCGGGCCGACACGCTGGCCAAGGCACGCCAGGCGGCCGGCAAGATCCATGCGCCGGGTCTGAACGTGGTGTGGGCCAACGCCGACGGCGACATCGCCTGGTGGGCGGCGGCCCGGCTGCCGATGCGCCCGCAAGGCGTCAACCCGACCTATCTGCTCGACGCCGCCAGTGGCGAGGCCGACAAGCCCGGTTTCCATCCGTTCGCCAACAACCCGCAGGAAGAAAACCCGGCGCGCGGTTACGTGGTGTCGGCCAACCACCAGCCGGCCGTGGCCAGCGGCATCGACATCCCCGGGTATTACCAGCCGCCGGACCGGGTTCAACGCCTGGTCACGCTGCTGCAGGAGGCGCCCGGCAAGGCCGATGTGGCGCTGAGCCAGGCGATGCAGCTCGACGTGCGCAACGCATATGCCCAGCGGGTGCTGGCGCCGCTGCTGCCGGTGCTGCGTGGGGTCGTCACCGACCCGGACGAACGCCAACTGCTCGACCAGCTCGCCGCGTGGGACGGCAGCTACACCACCGACAGGCTCGAACCCACGCTGTTCGTGCAGCTGCTGTACGAGATCGCCCATGCCGCGATGCACGACGAACTCGGCCCGGTGCAGTTCGAAAACCTGCGCGGCAGCCGTTCACTCGATTTCGCGCTGCCGCGGCTGGTCGCCGACGCCACTTCGCCGTGGTGGGATTCCGTGCGCACCCCCACCGTGGTGGAGACCCGGGAACAAGGCCTGCAGGGCGCCTGGCGCGCCAGCATCGACCATCTGCGCGCGACGCTGGGCGCCGACCGGGCGGGCTGGACCTGGGGCAAGGCCCACACCGTGACGCACAACCATCCGCTGGGGCAACAAAAACCGCTCGACAAGTTGTTCAGCGTCGGCCCGTTCCCGGTGCCCGGCGGGCGCGAGTTGCCCAACGCGCTGGGCACGTCCATCGGCCCCGCGCCGTGGGCCGTGACCTACGGACCGTCGACGCGCCGCATCGTCGATTTCGGCGACGCCAGCCAGGCGCTGGGCATCAACCCCGTCGGGCAAAGCGGCGTGTTGTTCGACCGGCACTACCGCGACCAGGCCGCCACCTATGTCCAGGGCGGATACGTCCGCCAGTGGCTGTCGGAGGCCGACGTGGCAGCGCACACGCGCAGCACGCTGACGCTGGCGCCCGCGACCCGCGGCTCGCCCTGACGGGCGCCCGCCGCGGCAGCCGGCACGGGCGGCGCATCGTCAGGAGGCGCGGGAGCGGGCCTGGCGCGTGGCCCGATAGGACGCCGCCACGGCGTCGTAGCGCGGGTCGTCGAAGCCACGCGCCTGCTCGCTGCAGGTGAAGCTGATCTTGATGTCGTGTTCGTCCGCGTCGTGGCGCAACGGCGACGGCACGGGAGCCGTGCGCGGCAGAGCGACATCCGCGCATGCGGGCGCGCCGATCGCCAGATAGGCGCTGGCCAGCGCGACACTGCCGATGGCATGGACCTGCGCGCCGGCATACGGCGCACACAGCCGCAGCGCGTGGCTGGCCGTGACCATGTGCAGCGCAAAGAAATCATGGGTGGCGTGGAACACCTGCAGGCAGGCTGCGGAGATGTCGCGCCACGGGTCCTGCTCCGGCGCGCGCGCAGGACACAGCGGCACCTGGGCCAGCACCCGTTCCACCCGCGTGCCGAAGCGGCCTTGCGTATACGCGTCGTCGCGGTACCCACGCCAGTGGGCCAGGTAGTCGGCGCCGTCGCACGGCAAAGGCGCGGCGCGCGCCCGCCGCTCCAACGCGGGATCGGCCCCGACCAGCGTCAGGTACGCCAGCCCGGCGGCCACCTCGGGCGGCCAGTCGAACCGGATGCCGTAGGCCAGCCGGATCAGCGGATGGAAGGCATCCCTGGCGCAGCCGCTGAGCAGCGGGGGCAGGCAGCGCGCAACCGTGTCCGGCCAGCCTTCGCGGGCGATGTCCGCGTCGAACTGCCCCAGCAGGTCCCGATACGCGCTGGTGCGGGCCGGGTGCGGCGAACCGGCGGCGGCCGACGACGGCTGCGGCGGCACCAGCCGGGCGCCATACTGCCGTTCGAAGCGGGCCATGTCGTTCATCGACAGGCCCAGGCCCTGCATCGCGAGCAGGGCCATCGGCCCGTGGTCTGAATTGTCCTGGGGTGGATACACCGGTGCGTAACGCGCGCGGTGCTGCTGCAGCATTCGCGTCAAGGGCTCGGGCAACATGGTGCGGACATCGTAACGCGTGCGCCGCGCGATGGCCAGGCGAGGGTCACGGTGCGTCGCTGCGCGGGTCGCCGGTCGCGCCGTCCTGCGCGTCGTCGATCAGGCCCATGGTCTCGAACGCCAGCACCGCCGCGGCAGCCGCGTCGGCGCGCGCCTGCAGCAACGCGCGCCGGTTCGCCAGTGCGATCCGCTGCGCGTCGATCCATTCCAGCGACCCGGCCAGCCCCGCTCGGTACAGCGATCGCGCCTGCATCTCGGCAGCGCGCGCCGCATCGGCGGCCCGTTCACGCGCCGCCACGCGCACGGTCGCGCCCTGTTGCGCCGCCAGGGCCGACTCGACCTGCTGCAAGGCCTGCAGCAAGGTCTGGCGGTAGACCTGGGCGGCGCTGCGGGCACGGGACCGGGCCGCGTCCACGTCGGCCTGGCGCGCGCCGCCGTCGAACAGGGTCACATCCAATGCGGCGGCCAGGGTTGCCGTCACCAGTTCCAGCAGGCCACCGCCGGTGGCGGCGCCGAACACCAGCCGCCCCGGCAGGCGCAGGCGCGGTCGCAGCGCGGCCTCGGCCACCCCCACGTCGGCCGCCGCACCGACCAGCGCCTGCTCGGCGGCGCGCAGGTCGGGGCGCAGGCGCAGCAGATCGAGTGGCCGCGCCACCGGCTGCAAGCCCTGCAAGGCCGGGATGTCGGACAGCGCCCCGGCCGTCGTGCCCTGTGGCCCGCCCGGGGTTTGCGCGGACGGCAGCGGCGACTCGCCCGCGAGCACCTGCAGCGCGGCCAGGGACTGGCGCACCCGCACCGCTGCGGCCGCCTGCTCGGCCTCGGTCGCCGCCATTTCGGCCGTCGCGCGGTCGCGGTCCAGCACCGGCGCCAGTCCGGCCTCGACACGGATCGTCGCCACGCGCAGCACCTCGCGTTGCAACTGCAGCACGTCGGCCAGCAACGCGGCATCCTGCGCGGCGACGCGCCACTCCAGATAGGCGCGCGCCGCCAGGCCGGCGGTCGACAGCCGCTGGGCCTGCAGCAGGTCCTGGCTGCGCAGCAGGCCGGCCGCGGCCGATTGTTCGGCCTGGCGCAGGCCACCCCACAGGTCGGTGTCGAAATCCAGCGTCAGTCCGGCGCCGGGCTGCAGGCGGCGCTCGCCGGCGTCGCGTTGCAGGCGCAGCGTCGCGTCGGCCTGGGCACCGAGCTGCACGCCCCGCTGCGCCCGTGCCGATCGCAGCAGCGCACGGGCCTGCGCCGTCTGCTCGCCGGCGATGGCGACCGCCGGATTGGCGGCGAGCGCACGCTCGACCCAGGACGCCATCGCGGCGTCGTCGAATCGGTGCCACCAGCGCAGGTCGGCGATCGATGGCCGCGGCGCCCCGGCGTCGGCACCGAAACGATCGTCGACGCCGAGCGCCACCGCGGGCGCCACCGTCGCGGGGCCCGCAACACCGTGGCGCGGGCCGGTCTGCGCACAACCCGTCAGCAGCAGCACCAACACCATGGCCGCCATCGCGCGTGCTGGCGGCTGGCGAACGGCGTGTGGTGGCGCTGCGGCACCCGGCATCACACCGACTCCACCGCGCCGGCATCGGAGGCCGACTGCATCTCGCGCGCCAGCCGTTCGCCCTGGTGCGCGCGCGGCTGGGAGAACCGGGCCAGGCCCAGGTAGACCACCGGGGTCAGGAACAGCGTGAACACCGCCGCCAGCGACAGGCCGCCGAAGATCACCCAGCCGATGGCCGCGCGCGACTCGGCGCCCGGCCCGCTGCCCAGCACCAGCGGCACGGCGCCAAGCACGGTCGAGGCCATCGTCATCACGATCGGCCGCAGGCGCAGGCTGGCGGCCTCCTGCGCGGCCTCGCGCACGCTGCGCCCGGCGTCGCGCAGCTGGCCGGCGAACTCGACCATCAGGATGCTGTTCTTGGCCATCACGCCCACCAGCAGCAGCAGGCCGATCTGGGTGTAGATGTTGATCGAGGTGCCGGTCAGCGCCATCGCGAACACCGCGGCGGCCAGTCCGAACGGCACGCTGACCAGCACCACGGCGGCGCTGGTGACGCCTTCGAACTGCGCCACCAGCACCAGGAACACGACCAGCAGCGCAATGCCGAAGGTCACCATCACGTCGCGCCCGGTCTGCTCCAGCGTGGCGGCATCGCCGCGGAACAACAGGCCCATGCCCTGGGGCAACTCTTTTGCGGCCAGGGCGCGCAGGCCGTCCACCGCCTGGCGCAGCGGCACACCCTCGGCGGTGACGCCGGACAGGCCCACCGAGCGCCGCTGACCCAGGCGTTGCAGTTCCGACGGAATGGCGGTCTCCTCGAACCGCACGAACTGCGCCAGCGACACCAGTTGCCCGTTGCCGGCGCGCACCTGCAGGCCGAGCAGGTCCTGCGGGTTGGTGGCGCCGCGTGCGCGGCTCTCGAGCATCACCGGCACGCTGCGGTCGTCGGCGGTCAGCTCGGCCACCTCGGTACCGTCGACCAGGGCCCGCAACACGGTGTCCAGGCCGTCGACCGGCACGCCGAGTTCGGCCGCGCGCTGACGATCGACCTGCAGCGTGAGTTGCGGCTGGGTGGCGGCATAGTTGACCCGCACGTCGCGCATGCTCGGCAACTCGCGTTCGATCGCCTCGGCGTACGCGTACGCGGCCTCGGCGATACGCGTGTAGTCGTCACCGGTGATCGCCATCTGCACGCTGCCGTCGCCACCGCTGTAGCCCAGGCTGGATCCGCTGCGGATGCGCACCCGGACCCCGGGCAAGCCATCGAGCGCGCGCTGCACCCGCGCCGACAGCGTGGCCTGCGAGACGGTGCGCCGGTCCCAGTCGACCAGCGGCGCGATGATGTAGCCGCGGTTGAGGTCGTAGAAACCGGTGATGGTGTAGATGTTCTCGACCAGGCCCTCGTCCTGCAGCGGCGTCACCGCGGCCAGCGCCTGCTCGATCTGGCGGTCGCTGTAGGCCAGGCCGACGCCGTCCGGGCCGTCGAGCCGGATCGACAACACGCCGCGATCCTCGACCGGCGTGAGCTCCTGCGCCAGCCGCGGATACAGCAGGGCCGCACCCAGCGCGAGCGCCAGGCTCACCGCCAGCACCCACCAGGCATGGCGCAGGCATGCGGCCAGCATCCGCTCGTACAACGCGACCGCCCGATCGCCGCCGGCCGACAGGCGGCGCCAGACGAAGCCGGGTTCGGACTCGGCCGGCAGCCGCGACGCGATCATCGGCCCGAGCGACAAGGCGACGAAGGACGACAAGGCCACGGCGATCGCCATCACGAATCCGAATTCGGCGAACAGCCGGCCGGCGGCCGACGGCAGGAAGGAGATCGGCACGAACACCGCCACCAGCGTCGACGTGGTTGCCACGACGGCAAAAAACACCTCGCGCGTGCCGAGCACCGCCGCCGCGCGCGGGCCCAGGCCCTGGGCGCGCCGGCGCTGGATGTTCTCGAGCACGACGATGGCGTCGTCCACCACCAGGCCGGTGGCCAGCAGCAAGGCCAGCAGGGTCAGCAGGTTGACCGAGAACCCCAGTGCCCAGATCGCGGCCAGCGTGCCGATCAGCGCGATCGGTATCGCCACCGCCGGCACCAGCGTGGCGCGCCAGCTGCCCAGGAACAGGCCGACGACACCGATCACGATCAGCGCCGCCGCGCCCAGGCTGAACACGACCTCGCCGATGGCGCCGCGGATGAACACCGCGTCGTCCGAGACCACGGTCAGCTGCACCGCGTCATTGCCCTGGTTGATGCGCGCGACCGCGGCGCGCACGCCGTCCGAGATCGACACGCTGTTGGACTGCGCCTGTCGCACGATGCCCAGGCTCACGACGTTGCGACCGTTGAGCCGCACGTAGGAGGTGGCGTCGGCCGGCGCGTAGAACACGTCGGCCACCTCGCCCAGCGCCAGTCCCGGGCGCACGCGCAAGGCCCGCATCTGCGCCGGCGAGGCCACCGAGGCGTTGGCGCGCACCAGCAACTCCTGCTGCTGCGACTCCAGGCTGCCGGCCGGCACGTCGGCACGCGCGGTGCGCAACACGGCGGCAACGTCGTCGACCGACAGGCCGTGGGCCGCGAGCCTCGTCGGCTCGATGCGCACCCGCATCACGCGCTTGCGCGAGCCGAACAGGGTCACGTCGGCCACGCCGGGCACCGAGACCAGTTCGGGCTCGATGCGATCCTCGACCACGCGCGACAAGGCATCGATCGCCAGCGAGTCGCTGGACACCGCCAGCTGCAGCACCGGATCGGCGTCGGCGTCGGACTTCACCACCGTCAGGTTCTGCACGCCGGCCGGCAGATCGCGCTGCGCCCGCGCGATCGCGTCGCGCACGTCGTTGGCCGCCGTGACCAGGTCCACACCCGGATTGAATTCGATGATGACGCGCAGGTTGCCCTCTTCGCTGGCTGAACGCACCAGGTAGACACCCGGCACCCGCGCGGCGGCGGCCTCGAGCACCCGCGTGACCTCGGCGTCGAGTGTCTCGGGCGCGGCGCCGGGGTAGTCGGCCCGTACCGCGACGATAGGGCGGTCGATGTTGGGCAATTCGCGCACCTCGACCCCGAGCAGCGCACTGATGCCGGCAATGACCAGCAGCAGGTTGATCACGATCACCAGCCAGGGCCGGCGGATCGCCAGCGCCGGCAGGTCGTCGGCGTCGCGCGGGTTCATCGCGACGCGGCGGTGGCCGGTGCCGGCGCGGCCGCGGCCGGGTTTACCGCGGCGACCGTGCGGCCGGCGCGCAGGCGTTGTACCCCTTCGACGACGACGGGGGCTCCCACCGGAAGCGGGCCGTCGAGCAGGATCTGTTCGTCGACGCGGCGCACCGAGCGCACCAGCACCTGCTGCGCACGGCCATCGACCACCGTCCAGACATAGGCGCCGTCGCGACCCCATTGCAGCGCCAGCTCCGGCACCGCCACGTACCGTGCGCCGGCCAGGTCCAGCTGCACCGTGAACGACATGCCCGGGCGCAACAGGTCGTCGGCGTTGGGTACGCGGGCCCGCAGGCGCAGGTTGCGCGAATCGGCGTCGATGCGGCTGTCGATCTGGTCGATGCGGCCCGGAAAATCACGCCCGGCGAAGGCCGGGTTGGTCACGCGCACGGTCTGCCCGATCTTCAGGCGCGCGGCATAGACCTCGGGCAACGCGAAGGCCACCTGCAGCGTGCGCCGGTCGTCCAGCGTCGTGATGGCGGTGTCGGAGTCCACCCGGTCGCCGGGCTCGACGGCCGCGATACCGACGACCCCGGCGAATGGCGCCAGCACGACCCGGTCGGCAAGGTCCTCGCGCGCCTGGCGCAGCGCGATCTCGGCCAGTTCGACGCCGCTTTGCGCCTCGTCGATGATGCTGCCCGGCACCGCGCCGGTGCCACGCGTGCTCTCGTACCGCGCCATCAGGCGCCGGGCCGCCTCCAGCCGGGCCGTGGCCAGGTCGACCGCCAGCCGCTGGGCGCGGTCCTGCAGGCGCAGCAGCACCTGGTCCTTGCGCACCCGCTGGCCCGCGCGGAATCCGACCTGCACGACCTCGCCCGCCACGGCGGGATACACGGTGACCGAGCGCGCGGCCAAGCCGGAGCCCAGCACCTCCAGCCGCGCCGTGTCGAGTTTCTCGACGCTGGTGGCCAGCACCACGGGCACCGGCGGCGGGGCGCTGCGCGCGACCTCGTCGGTGGCGGTCGCCGGGGCACGCGGCTGCGCGCGGGCCATCCAGCCGAGCAGGATGGCACAGGGAACGAGCACGACGAGAAAAAGGGCCAGGAATCGGCGCTGGGGTCTGGACACGGAAGCAGGCGGTTGAGAGTCGGGTCAGAAGTGGGACGCGCGGGCCCGGCACAAGTTCCGCACCGGGACCCGCAAGCGCAACGGGGCATCTGACAGACAGGGCAAAGCGCACACCATACACCAGCACCGCCGCGTCGGCCCGGTCCGGCCACAGGGCCATGCAGGGACCGGGCGTGTCCGCCCGAGCGAGCGGGTCCGGCGCGCCTTGGCGGTCGATGCCGTGGCCGGCCGTCAGGCCGGCCGGTGCAAGCGCGCGCGGCCCGACACGCTCAGCGCAGCACGAGCACGGGAATGTGCGAATGCGTCAACACATGCTGGGTCTCGCTGCCCAGCAGCACCCGGGCCAGGCCACGGCGGCCATGGGAGGCCATCACGATCAGGTCGCAGTCCTGCTTCTTGGCGACCTCGATCACGGTATCGGCGATGAAGTTGGATTTCTCGGTCAGCGCCCGGGCCGAGACACCCGCGGCCTGCGCCGACGCCTTCACGCCGTCGACGACAGCCTGCGAGATCTCGGCGCGGCTTTTCTCCTGCGCCGCCTTCTCGGACGCATCGCGCCGGATCTGGCCATCCCAGTGATCGTCGACCTGCAACTGCGTCACCTTCAAGGCCACCAGTTCTGCGCCATGGACCTTGGCCAGGGCAATGGCGTGATCGACCGCCTTGCCGGACAACTCCGATCCGTCCGTCGCTACCAGTATGCGTTTGTACATGTGATTCTCCGTAGTGAACGGGTCCGGGGCCTGGCACCGGTTACGGCGCGCTGCGGCCCCTACCCCGGTTCCATTGTGACCCTTTCGGCGTTGCGGCGTTGCGCCCGCGCCGCGCCTGGCTGCAGGCAGGCCGGTGTGCAGCGCCGCCTGGCACGCGTATCCGGCCTGTCGTCGGCATCGTCGTCGCACGGCGCACATCGCCTGGCCAGGCGGCCCGGAACCGGGAAACCCGCGCTCCAGCGATGGGACACTCGACGTGTACACGGCACGCGGCCCCGCCGCCAGGGCCAGCGCGCCAAGGCCGCCGATGCGATCCACCGGCTCGGCGAGGCCTGCTGTGCCCGCGTGTCAATTGCCGGCGTCGATGGCCAGCACGCTGGTCCCCTTGCCGCCATGTCCGGCCGCGATCAGCTGGTCCATGCGCGCGGCCACGCCGGGCAACGCGGCCATCGGTCGCTCTGCGGCGGTCTGCAGCATCAGGCCGACGTCCTTGCGTGCCATCGACAACGCGAAGGTGGGTGTGAAGTCCCGTTGAGCCATGCCCGTTGCGATGCGCGCGGCCATCGCGTTGAGATCGAGCATGCCGATCAGCTTCACCGCGTCGGCGGCGTCCACACTGGACGCTCCGGCCATCGTGACGACATCGGCGATCGTTCCGCCCAGGCCGACGATCAGCGCATTGCCGAACAACTTGTGCACGGCGGCGAGATCGCCGCGCTCGCCCAGGTATTCCAGACGCGCCGTCATGCGCGCGAGTTCGGACTGTACCGATGTGAATACGGCCTGCGGCCCGGACACCAGCATCGATCCTTGCGCGTTGCGCGCCGCCGGTGGCCCCATGAAGACCGGGCAATGCAGGTAGCGCAGCCCCTCGGCGTTGAGCCGATCCAGCCGGGCCGCCGTGAGCGCCGGCAGCGTCGTCGTGTGGTCGATGACGACTACATCTGGCGACAGGCCGCCGCGTGCCTGCGCCAGCACGTCTTCGACCACGGCATCGTCCTTGAGCACCAGGTGCACACGGTGTGCGCCACGCACCGCCTCGGCCGGCGTGGCCGCCACTTTGGCGCCGAACGCCTCCACCGCCCGCGCCTTGTCGGGCGAGCGGTTCCAGACGGTGACGGTGTCACCCCGTTTGGCGGCGGCTTCGGCGAATGCGGCGCCGAGCAGGCCGGTGCCGAGGTAGGCGATGGTTGTCATGTGGCGGGACTCCTATGAGGGTGCTGGAGGATCGGTCGGCCCCGAGGGGCTCGACGCCAATGGTAGTGGTCGACATCGGCGATGCGGGCAGCAGACCATGACGCCGAACCGCGCACGGCACATCGGACACGCGCAACCATGATGATGCGGGCACGCCAAAGAAAAAGCCCGTCACGCAGGACGGGCTTGGGCACCAGACATTCTGGAGCGGGAAAAGAGTCTCGAACTCTCGACCTCAACCTTGGCAAGGTTGCGCTCTACCAACTGAGCTATTCCCGCATGGTGCCTCCCTGCTGGGAGGCCCGTGAAAAACCCATCGCAAGGATGGGTTCATCGATTCTGGTGGCCTGGGGCGGAATCGAACCACCGACACAAGGATTTTCAATCCTCTGCTCTACCGACTGAGCTACCGGGCCAGAGCGGCAGAGTATACCAGCGCAAATGCCCCTGTTTGGCCGAATGTCAGGCCATGCTGCGTTTTCCGCGTGTCAGGTCCACGCCGAGTTGCTTGAGCTTGCGATACAGGTGGGTACGCTCGAGGCCGGTCTTCTCGGCGACGCGGGTCATCGAGCCGTTTTCGCGCGACAGGTGGTATTCGAAATAGGCTTTCTCGAATTCGTCGCGGGCCTCGCGCAGCGGCTTGTCCAGGCCGAAGCTCTGGCGCGGCAGCAGGCTGGCGTCGACCGCGGCCGCGGCCTCCACGCCGGGCTCGATGATCATGTCGGTCGCAGGCATGGCGGCGGCGGGCGCGAAGGCCGGCGACTGCAGCTTGCGCACGGAGCCACGCGTGAGGCCTTGCTCCACGGCCTTGAGCAGCTTCTGCATCGTGATCGGCTTTTCGAGGAAGGCCAGTGCGCCGATCTTGGTGGCCTCGACGGCGGTGTCGATGGTCGCGTGGCCGCTCATCATGATCACCGGCATGGTCAGCGCGCCGGCAGAGGACCACTCCTTGAGCAAGGTCACGCCATCGGTGTCGGGCATCCAGATGTCGAGCAAGACCAGGTCCGGGCGGTCGCGCAGGCGTGCCGCGCGTGCCTGCTGCGCATTTTCCGCGACCTCCACCGTATGGCCTTCGTCGTTCAGGATCTCCTGCAACAAGTCCCGGATACCGAGCTCGTCGTCGACCACCAGAATATTTGCCATATGAATGCGCTGTCCCTTGCCTGTGCCGGCACGCCGCCTCAAGCTGGGCTGGCCACCGGTTCTGTCATGTCTACCGCGAATGATAACGACACTTGTGCGCCGAGGACCCGGCCCTCGACGACACGGTTCGCGATGTCGATGCGCGAGCCATGTTCATCGGCGATCTTCTTGACCACCGCCAGGCCCAGGCCCGTGCCCTTGGTCTTGGTGGTCACGTAGGGCTCGAAGGCGCGCTTGAGGATGTTCTCCGGAAATCCGGCGCCTTCGTCCTGCACCACCAGGCGCACCCGGCGGCTGCCCGGTACCCAGATGGTGCGCACCGTCACCGCGCGCGTGACGCCCTCCGCCGGCTGCGCGGGCAGGGCCGCCGTGGCATCCTGCGCGTTCTGCACCAGGTTGTGCACGACCTGGCGCAATTGCTGGGCATCGCCCTGGATACGCGGGCACGCGGGATCGAGTTCCATGCGCACCGGCACCGTCGCGGCGTCGTCCTCGTACAGGTGGGCGATGTCGCCGAGCAGCGCGTTGAGATCCAGCGGCTTGAGGTCGGCCGCGGGCAGGCGCGCGTAATCGCGGAACTCGTTGACCAACCGTTTCATCGCGTCGACCTGGTCGACGATGGTCTTGACCGACTTGACCAGCACCGCCTGCTCCGGCGCCGCGACCTTGCCCGAGAGTTTCATCTCGAGCCGCTCGGCCGAGAGCTGGATCGGCGTGAGCGGATTCTTGATTTCGTGCGCCAGTCGCCGCGCCACCTCGCCCCAGGCCTGCGCGCGCTGGGCCGACACGATCTCCGAGATGTCGTCGAACACCAGCAACCGGTCCGTGCCGGGCAACTTGGCGCCGCGCGCCACCAGCACGATGGAGTTGTCGTGTTGCTGCAGCGCCGGCCCGGAACTGCTCGCGCCCAGTTCGAACGACTGCTGCCAGTGGTCCAGCCCGTCGGCGCTGCGTTCACCCAGGAAGGCATCGAAGCGGCCCTGGACCTGTTGTGCGAATTCCTCCAGCCCGGGCACCTCGTCGAAGCGCTGGCCTTCGTAGGCGGCCATCGGCAGGCGCAGGATGCGCGTGGCGCCGGGGTTGGACGAACGGATCACGCCGTCGGCACCGAGCACGATCACGCCAGCGGTCATGTTGTCCAGGATGGTCTGCAGGTTGGCGCGCGCCGCGTTGACCTGCTCCATGCTGGCACTGACCGCCTGCCGCGCGTCGGCGAGTTGCTGCGTCATGTCCGCGAAGTCGCGCGTCAAGCCGCCCAGTTCGTCCTTGCCGCTGAGCGTGACCTTGGGCGTCAGGTCGCCGGCGGCGACCTTGTTCACGCCGTCGGCCAGCAGCAGCAAGGGGCGCACGATCTGGTTGCCCAGCACCACGGCCAGCAACACGGCACCGAACACCGCCAGGAACAGGCTCAGCGTCAAGGTGCCGATGTACATGCGGCGCAGGCCCTCCCGTGCGAGCGAGCGCTCCTGGTATTCGCGATAGGCCTGCGACACCGCCAGCGCGTTGGCCACCAGCGCGCCGGGCAAGGCCTGGGTGACGAGCAGGAAACGGGGTTCATCGAGCAGCGCGAAACTCGGATTGGGCACCAGCACCAGCACCTTCACGCGGGCGTCGGCCGCGTCCGGCGACGCGGCCTCCTCCAGGCCTTCGATCCAGGTCACCGACCGCGAGCCCCGAGCGGTGCGGAACTGCTGCGCCGAAGGCCGCTCGGTGGTGAGCTTGAACCGGGACTGGCTTGCCGCGGCAATCAGCTGGCCGGAACTGGAGAACAAGCCGATGTCGCTCGCGCCGAGCTGGTCGCGCAGACGCTCGAGCGGCAGCGTCGCGGCCGCGTCGGTCAGGCTCGAGAGTTGCGGCGCGGCCAGCCGGGCCTTGTTGCTCAGGTCGTCGGACAAGGCCTGCAGCGACACGCGGCCCAGGTCCAGGCCGGCATCGAGCGCACCTTCGACCTTGACGTCGAACCAGGTCTCGATCGAGCGCGACACGAACTGGTAGGACACGACGTAGATCAGCACGCCGGGCGCAAATCCCGCCAGCGCGAACACCGCCGCCAGCTTGACCAGCAGCCGGCTGCCGAAGCGCCGCCGGCGCACGCGCGTGGCCAGGCGCACGCCGATCCAGGTGATGACCAGCAGCAGGATCGTGGCCACGAACACATTGAGGCCGAACAACAAGGCGTAGTTGCGTTCGTACAGCTCGCGGTTGTTGGTGGCCTGGGTGAGCAGGAACAGCAGTACCAGGCCGATGGCCGCCATCGTGGCGATGCCGACCCCGACACCCCAGCCCAGGCCGCGTATCTCGTGCGCCTGCGTGCGCGGCGCGGCGGAGGGCGGGTCCTGCTTGCGGCTGGAGCTGCTCACCGTGCGCCTTCGGGGCCGATCTGCTGGCTGGCGCTGACGCCGACCTTCCAGTCGGACTGGCCGAACGCGCCGATCTGGAATGGCCGCGGCAGCTGGGTCACGTCCAGGCCGAAGCGGAAGTCCACCTTGAGCGTGGAGTCGGACTCGATCATGCCGGCATCAGCGATCTTCCAGCCCGAGATGCGCTGCATGGTGGCCAGGGCCTCCTCCATCGAGTCGAAGTTCAGGTTCAGCGCCAGCCCCAGGCTGTTGGGCGTCATCGGTCCGGAGGCCACGTTCAGCCGCCAGCGCTGGGTCAGCGGATGGTAGGCCAGGCGCATGTGGCGCTGGACGCTGGCCATCTTCTTGTCGGTCCAGTACCAGCGGTGGCGCACCACGTCGGCCTCGGCCAGGAACACCATGGCGATACCCTTGGTCAGCGCATCCTGAACGGCCGGCGGCAACTCCAGCCGCACATTGGCATACAGCACCAGGCCGTCCGGCGTGCGTTCCAGGCGCAGCTGGGTGACCTCGGAGCGGTCCTGCGCCCGAACGGCCGGCACGGCCGCGAACACGAACAGCAGGCACGACAGCAGCCAGGCGGCCAGCCGTTCACGGCGCACGCTTTTCCAGCAAGGCGTAGAAGAATCCGTCATGGTCACCGTCCCCATTGTCCGGGACAGCGGCGTCGATTCCGGCGGATCGGGGCAGCAAATGGCCGGGAGACGGCAGCAAAGCGGCATCGGTGTTGCGCTCAACAAACGTTTGTATCTGGATGTCACCTTCCGCGCGAAACACGGAACAGGTGCAATACAACATGCGGCCACCGGGTGCGAGCAGGGGCCACAACGCGGCCAGCAGGCGCGCCTGCAACTGCGCGAGCTGGTCGACGTCGGACGCGCGGCGCAGCCACGGGACGTCCGGATGGCGACGCACGATGCCCGAGGCCGTACACGGCGCATCGAGCAAGATCGCATCGAAAGGCTCCCCCTGCCACCACGACGCGGGTTGGGCCGCATCGGCCGCGCGGACGTCGGCCTGCAGGCCGAGCCGCTCCAGCGTCTGGTGGATGCGGGCGCACCGCGCCGGATCCACGTCCAGTGCCGTCACGGTGCAATCCGCCGACTCGAGCAGGTGCGCCGTCTTGCCGCCCGGTGCGGCGCAGGCGTCGAGGATCCGCAGCGGGCGGCCGGGCGGCGGCACCAGACCGTGCAGCAGCAATGGCGCCGCCTGTTGTGCGGCCGCATCCTGTACCGACACCCGGCCGGCGTCGAAACCCGGAATACGCGGGACCGGCATCGGTCGCGCCAGTCGAATGCCCGAGGCCCCCACCGCCACGGCGGCGATGCCTTCGGCCTGCAACTGCGCCAGGCAGTCCGCCTGGCTGCAACGCCGGACGTTGACCCGCAGCGTCATCGGCGCATGGCTGCGATCGGCCTGCAGGATCTGCTGCCATTGCTGCGGATGGTCCTGGCGCACCCGTGCGATCCACCAGGCCGGATGGTTCCAGCGTGCGACCGGATCCTGGTCGCTGCGGGCGACCAGCGCGTCGCGCTCGCGCAGGAAGCGGCGCAGACAGCCGTTGATGAAGCCGGCCTGGGCCCGGGTCGCGGCATGCCGCTTGGCGGCCTCGACGGCCTGGTCGACCAGCGTGAACGACGGGTATGGCGCCTGCGATTCGTCCCAGGCCAGCGCCAGCACGACACACAACAAGGCATCCGCCTGCGGCGGCGGTGCACGCTGGGCCAGCAGACGGCGCAGATTGTCCGCCCGCGCCAGCGAGCGCCAGACCTGGAAGGACAAGGCCTGGACGGCGGGCCGCAAGGCCGGTTCGACCTGCTCCAGCGCGGCGGTGCCCGACCGACCGCCGCGCACGGCCATCAGGCAGCTGGCCGCGGCCTGCAACAGCCGCCACAACGGGATGGCGCCGGGCGGCGACGCCGATGCGGCCGGAGCCTGTGGCGGATCTCGATGATTCATGGAAGCGCCGTCACCGTCACAGCGGCGCCGCGGGTCCGAAGCCGAAGAAATAGGCCAGCACGGATGCCGGGAACTGGCGGATCGCCGCGTTGTAGTCGTGCACCGCGGCGTTGTAGTCCGCCACGGCCTCGCGCACCACCTGGGTGTTGTCCTCCCAGGCGCGCTGCATCACCGCCGCCGCCGTGACGTCGAGCCCGGCGGATTCGCCGGGCGAACGCGTCCAGACCGTATGCACGGTTGCATGGGCGGTCTGCAAAGCGGCCACCGCATTCGCGTCGAGCGGCTGCTTGCGCGCCACGCGCAACGCCACCTCGAACTGCACCATGGCCGCCTGCAGTCCGGCGCGGGTGTCGGACGCGGCGTCGCGCGCGGTCACGGCTTCACCCAGCAGGCCGAGCGCCTGCACCATGCGCTGGTCGACCCCGGCAAATCGGCTGATGACCTGCGCGCGCAGGCGCACCAGCCGGTTGTAGGCACCCAGCGACCAGAACAGCAGCACGGCCACCGCCAGCCAGAACACGATATTGCCGGTCATGGTGCGGTGACGGCCCTGCGCCCGACGGCCGGAATCGGCCGAAGAACGGCGGCGTGGAAATGAAAACGCCCCAGGCGCCGGCGTGCGGAACCTGGGGCGAGCGCGTGCAACACGGCCGAGTCTTACTCGGTGACGGTTCCCGCGCCGGAAGGTGCTTCACCCTCGGACTCGCCTTCGGCCGTGGCGACCTCTTCGGTCTCGCCAGCCAG
The DNA here is from genome assembly GCA_024236015.1 of Rhodoferax sp. Lineage (GTDB taxonomy): Bacteria > Pseudomonadota > Gammaproteobacteria > Burkholderiales > Burkholderiaceae_C > CAISIP01. The sequence continues at coordinate 152,427 of JACKLK010000008.1, read as the reverse complement.
TTCGGCTGCCTCGGCCTCCGCGATGGCACGGCGCTCCGCGTCGTCCATGTTCTCGCGGATCTTGCGGGCTTCGTGGTACGCCATGCCGGTACCTGCCGGGATCAGCCGGCCGACGATGACGTTTTCCTTGAGGCCACGCAGGTCGTCGCGCTTGCCCATGATCGCGGCTTCGGTCAGCACGCGGGTCGTTTCCTGGAACGACGCGGCGCTGATGAAGCTGTCGGTGGACAAGGATGCCTTGGTGATACCCAGCAGCAGGTTGGTGAAGGTCGCGGGGATCTTGCCTTCGGCGCGCAGGGCGTCGTTGGTGTTGAGCATCTCCGAACGCTCGACCTGCTCGCCACCGATGTAGCTCGAATCGCCCGGGTTGTCGACCACGACACGGCGCAGCATCTGGCGCACGATCACCTCAATGTGCTTGTCGTTGATCTTCACGCCCTGCAGGCGGTAGACGTCCTGCACCTCGTCGACGATGTAGCGCGCCAGTTCCTCGGAGCCCAGCAGGCGCAGGATGTCCTGCGGATCGGCCGGGCCGTCGACGACGGACTCGCCCTTGTTGACCACCTGGCCTTCGTGCACCAGGATGTTCTTCTCCTTGGGCACGAGTTCTTCCCAGACCTTGCCTTCCGGATCGGTGATCTGCAGGCGGATCTTGCCCTTGGTCTCCTTGCCGAACGACACGGTACCGGTCATCTCGGCCAGCAGGCCCTTGTCCTTCGGCGAACGGGCCTCGAACAACTCGGCCACCCGCGGCAGACCGCCGGTGATGTCGCGCGTCTTCTGGCCTTCGATCGGGATACGGGCCAGCACCTCGCCAGGGCCCACGTCCTGGCCGTCACGCACCTGGATCAGCGCACCGACCGGGAAGCCGATGGTCACCGAGTGGTCGGTACCGGGGATCTTGACCTCGCCACCGCTGGCGTCGATCAGCTTGACCTGCGGGCGCACGACCTTGGCCGAACCACGGCGTTTCGGATCGATGACGACCAGCGTCGACAGGCCGGTGACCTCGTCGAGCTGCTTGGCCACCGTCAGGCCCTCTTCGACGTTGTCGAAAGCCGCCTTGCCGGCGAACTCGGTGATGATGGGTCGCGTCAGCGGATCCCAGTTGGCCAGGATGGTGCCGGCCTTGACGCTCTGGTCGGCCGTGACCGTCAGCACGGCGCCGTACGGCACCTTGTGACGCTCGCGCTCGCGGCCATGCTCGTCATGGATGACGATCTCGCCCGAACGCGCGATGACGACCAGTTCCTTCTTGGTGTTGGTCACGTAACGCATCGTGGCGTTGAAGCCGATCGTGCCGTTGGACTTGGCTTCGACGCTGGACGCAATCGCCGCACGCGAGGCCGCACCGCCGATGTGGAAGGTCCGCATCGTCAGCTGCGTGCCGGGCTCGCCGATGGACTGGGCGGCGATCACACCGACGGCTTCGCCGCCGTTGATCAGGCCGCCACGGCCCAGGTCGCGACCGTAGCACTTGGCGCAGATGCCGAAGCGGGTCTCGCAGGTCAGCGCGGTGCGGACCTTGACCTCGTCGACACCGACGGCCTCGAGCTCGTCGATCACGTCTTCGTCCAGCATCTCGCCGGCCTTGACGACCACCGAGCGGTTCTCCGGATGCACGACGTCCTCGGCCGCCACACGGCCGAGCACCCGGTCGCGCAGCGACTCGATGACCTCGCCGCCTTCGACGATGGCGCGCATGAAGGTGCCGTCCTGGGTGCCGCAATCCTGCTCGGTCACGACCAGGTCCTGCGTCACGTCGACCAGGCGGCGCGTCAGGTAACCCGAGTTGGCCGTCTTGAGCGCGGTGTCGGCCAGGCCTTTTCGTGCGCCGTGCGTCGAGATGAAGTACTGCAGCACGTTCAGGCCTTCACGGAAGTTGGCCGTGATCGGGGTCTCGATGATGGAGCCGTCGGGCTTGGCCATCAGGCCCCGCATGCCGGCCAGCTGGCGAATCTGGGCCGCGGAACCGCGGGCGCCGGAGTCGGCCATCATGTAGATCGAGTTGAACGACTCCTGGTCGACTTCGTTGCCATGGCGGTCGATGGTCTTTTCCTTGGCCAGCTGGGCCATCATGACCTTGGAGACCTCGTCGCCGGCCTTGCCCCAGATGTCGACCACCTTGTTGTAGCGCTCGCCCGAGGTCACCAGGCCGGAGGCGTATTGCTGGCCGATCTCCTTGACCTCTTTCTCGGCGCGCTCGATGATGCCGTGTTTCTCCTTGGGCACCAGCATGTCGTCGATGCAGATCGAGATGCCGGCCTTGGTCGCCAGGCGGAAACCGTACTGCAGCAGCTTGTCGGCGAAGATGACGGTCTCTTTCAGACCGCACTTGCGGAACGACACGTTGATCAGCTTGGAGATTTCCTTCTTCTTCAAGGCCTTGTTGATGTTCGCGAACGGCAGTCCCTTGGGCAGGATTTCCGACAGCAACGCACGGCCGGCCGTGGTTTCCCACAGCTTGGTCGACGGCACCAGCTCACCGGTTTCCTTGTCCTTGGTGTATTCGGTCAGGCGCACGTTGATGCGCGCGGTCAGGTCGACCTCGCCCGCATCGAATGCACGCTGCACCTCGCCGGTGTCGGAGAACAGCAGGCCCTCGCCCTTGGCATTGATGCGCTCGCGGGTCGTGTAGTACAGGCCCAGCACCACGTCCTGCGACGGCACGATGGACGGCTCGCCGTTGGCGGGGAACAACACGTTGTTGGAGGCCAGCATCAAGGTGCGGCATTCCATCTGGGCTTCCACCGACAGCGGCACGTGCACGGCCATCTGGTCGCCGTCGAAGTCGGCGTTGAACGCAGCGCACACCAGCGGGTGCAGCTGGATGGCCTTGCCTTCGATCAGGATCGGCTCGAAGGCCTGGATGCCCAGACGGTGCAGCGTAGGCGCCCGGTTCAGCATGACCGGATGCTCCTTGATCACCTCTTCCAGGATGTCCCAGACCACCGGCGTGCCGGATTCGACTTCCTTCTTCGCGGCCTTGATCGTGGTCGCGATGCCCATGGCTTCGAGGCGAGAGAAGATGAAGGGCTTGAACAGCTCGAGCGCCATCAGCTTGGGCAGGCCGCACTGGTGCAGCTTGAGCGTCGGGCCGACCACGATGACCGAACGGCCGGAGTAGTCGACGCGCTTGCCCAAAAGGTTCTGACGGAACCGACCGCTCTTGCCCTTGATCATGTCGGCCAGCGACTTGAGCGCGCGCTTGTTGGCGCCGGTCATGGCCTTGCCGCGGCGGCCGTTGTCGAGCAGCGAGTCGACCGCCTCCTGCAGCATGCGCTTCTCGTTGCGCGCGATGATCTCGGGCGCCTTGAGTTCGAGCAGGCGACGCAGACGGCTGTTGCGGTTGATGACGCGGCGGTACAGGTCGTTCAGGTCGGAGGTCGCAAAACGACCGCCGTCCAGCGGTACCAGCGGACGCAGGTCCGGCGGCAGCACCGGCAGCACTTCGAGCACCATCCACTCGGGCTTGATGCCCGACTTGCGGAAGGCCTCGAGCACCTTCAGGCGCTTGGCATTTTTCTTGATCTTGAGCTCGGAGCCGGTCAGGTCGTTGCGCAGCTTCTCGATCGAGCCGTCGATGTCGATGCCTTCGAGCAGGTCCTTGATGCCCTCGGCGCCCATCTTGGCCGTGAATTCGTCACCGTATTCCTTGAACTTGGCGTCGAAATCGTCCTCGGTCATGATGCTGTATTTCTTCAGCGGGGTCATGCCGGGGTCGGTCACGACATAGGCTTCGAAGTACAACACCCGCTCGATGTCGCGCAGCGTCATGTCCAGCACCAGGCCCAGGCGGCTGGGCAGGGACTTCAGGAACCAGATGTGGGCGCAGGGTGCGGCCAGGTCGATGTGACCCATGCGCTCGCGGCGCACCTTGGTCTGCGTCACTTCGACGCCGCACTTCTCGCAGATCACGCCACGATGCTTGAGGCGCTTGTACTTGCCGCACAGGCACTCGTAGTCCTTGATCGGGCCGAAGATCTTGGCGCAGAACAGGCCGTCGCGCTCGGGCTTGAAGGTGCGGTAGTTGATGGTCTCGGGCTTCTTCACCTCGCCAAAGGACCAGGAGCGAATTTTCTCCGGCGACGCCATGCCGATGCGGATGGCATCGAAATGCTCATCCGGCGTGAACTGCTTGAACAGGTCGAGTAATGATTTCATGTTTCTCTCCAGTATCTGATCGGTTCAGGAGCCGGCCCGCACGATGGCAGGCCCGCTCCCGCAAGGCATGGTTTAGCTCCGCTCGAGTTCGATATCGATCCCGAGTGAGCGGATCTCCTTGACCAGCACGTTGAAGGATTCCGGCATGCCGGCCTCGATCGCGTGTTCGCCCTTGACGATGTTTTCGTACACCTTGGTCCGACCCTGCACGTCGTCGGACTTGACCGTCAGCATTTCCTGCAGCGTGTAGGAGGCGCCGTAGGCTTCCAGCGCCCAGACCTCCATCTCGCCGAAACGCTGACCACCGAATTGCGCCTTGCCGCCCAGCGGCTGCTGCGTGACCAGGCTGTAGGGGCCGGTTGAACGGGCATGCATCTTGTCGTCCACCAGGTGGTGCAGCTTGAGCACGTGCATGTAGCCCACGGTGGTCGGACGCTCGAACGGCTCGCCGCTGCGGCCGTCGAACAGGTGGGCCTGGGTGCGCGAGGCGGTCAGGCCCTTGGCCTTGACGATGTCGTCCGGATAGGCCAGCTTGAGCATGCTGCGAATTTCCTCTTCCGAGGCTCCGTCGAACACCGGCGTGGCGAAGGTCGCGCCCTTGGACAGGTTGTCGGCCATCTCCAGCACCTCGGCGTCGCTGAGCTGGGAGATGTCTTCCTTGTGGCCCGAGCCGTTGTAGAGCTGGTCCAGGATCTGGCGCAGCTCGGCCACCTTGGCCTCGGCTTGCAGCATTTCGCCGATGCGCAGGCCGATGCCCTTGGCGGCCCAGCCCAGGTGCACTTCCAGCACCTGGCCGACGTTCATCCGCGAAGGCACGCCCAGCGGGTTGAGCACGATGTCGCACGGCGTGCCGTCGGCCATGTAAGGCATGTCTTCGACCGGAACGATCTTGGACACCACACCCTTGTTGCCGTGACGGCCGGCCATCTTGTCGCCGGGCTGCAGGCGGCGCTTGACGGCCAGGTAGACCTTGACCATCTTGAGCACGCCGGCGGGCAGTTCGTCGCCCTGCGTGAGCTTCTTGCGCTTCTCTTCGAACAACAGGTCGAAGCTGTGGCGCGTCTGCTCGAGCGAGTTCTTGATGCTCTCGAGCTGGCTGGCGACGTCGTCGTCGGCCGGACGGATGTCGAACCAGTGGAACTTCTCGACCGCAGCCAGGTAGGCCTTGTCGATCTTGCTGCCCTTGGCCAGCTTCTGCGGGCCGCCGTTGGCGATCTTGCCGGTCAGCAGCTTCTCGATACGGTCGAACGCGTCGGCCTCGACGATGCGCAGCTGGTCGTTCAGATCGAGACGGAAACGCTTGAGCTCGTCGTCGATGATCTGCTGGGCGCGGCGGTCGCGCTGGATGCCTTCACGGGTGAAGACCTGCACGTCGATGACCGTGCCCTGCGAGCCCTGGTCGACGCGCAGCGAGGTGTCCTTCACGTCGCTGGCCTTCTCGCCGAAGATGGCGCGCAGCAGTTTTTCTTCCGGCGTCAGCGTGGTCTCGCCCTTGGGCGTGACCTTGCCCACCAGCGTGTCGCCCGGCATGACCTCGGCACCCACGTAGATGATGCCCGACTCGTCGAGACGGTTGAGCTGCTGCTCCGACAGGTTGGGGATGTCGCGCGTGATCTCTTCGGCACCGAGCTTGGTGTCGCGTGCCATGACCACCAGTTCCTCGATATGGATCGAGGTGTAGCGGTCGTCGGCGACGACACGTTCGCTGATCAGGATCGAGTCCTCGAAGTTGTAGCCGTTCCACGGCATGAACGCGACCAGCATGTTCTGGCCCAGTGCCAGCTCGCCCAGGTCGGTCGAGGCGCCGTCGGCGATCACGTCGCCCTTGGCCAGGTGGTCGCCCTTCTTGACGATGGGACGCTGGTGGATGTTGGTGTTCTGGTTGGAACGCTGGTACTTGATCAGGTTGTAGATGTCCACGCCGACTTCGCCCGCCTGGGCTTCGTCGTCGTTGACCCGGATCACGACACGGGTTGCATCGACATAGTCGACGATGCCGCCACGCGTGGCGGTGACCACGGTGCCGGAGTCGACCGCCGATACGCGCTCGATGCCGGTACCGACGAAGGCCTTCTCGGGACGCAGCACCGGCACGGCCTGGCGCTGCATGTTGGCGCCCATCAGCGCGCGGTTCGCATCGTCGTGCTCGAGGAACGGCACCAGCGATGCCGCCACCGAGACGATCTGCGCCGGCGACACGTCCATGTACTGGATCTGGTCGGCCGCCACCAGGATCGACTCGCCTTTTTCACGCGCCGACACGAGGTCGCCGGTGAGCTTGCCGTTCTGGTCGAGCACCGCGTTCGCCTGCGCGATGATGTACTTGCCCTCTTCGATCGCGGACAGGTAGTCGATCTGGGTCGTCACGTGACCGTCGACGACACGGCGGTACGGCGTCTCGATGAAGCCGTATTCGTTCAGCCGCGCATACAGAGCCAGCGAGTTGATCAGGCCGATGTTCGGGCCTTCCGGCGTCTCGATCGGGCAGACGCGACCGTAGTGGGTCACGTGCACGTCGCGCACCTCGAAGCCGGCGCGTTCGCGCGTCAGGCCGCCCGGGCCCAGGGCCGATACACGGCGCTTGTGGGTGATCTCGGACAGCGGGTTGGTCTGGTCCATGAACTGGGACAGCTGCGAGGCGCCGAAGAATTCCTTCAGCGCGGCCGAGATCGGCTTGCTGTTGATCAGGTCGTGCGGCATCAGCGGCTCTTGCTCGGCCTGGCCCAGACGCTCCTTGACGGCCTTCTCGATACGGGCCAGGCCGGTGCGGTACTGGTTCTCGGCCAGTTCGCCGACACAACGCACGCGGCGGTTGCCCAGGTGGTCGATGTCGTCGACTTCGCCGTTGCCGTTGCGCAGGTCGACCAGGATCTTGACCACGGCCAGGATGTCCTCGTTGGTCAGCACCATCGGGCCGGTGGACTCGTCGCGGCCCATCTTGGCGTTGAACTTCATGCGGCCCACGCGCGACAGGTCGTAGGTGTCCGGGTTGTAGAACAGGCGCTGGAACAGGGCCTGCACCGCATCTTCCGTCGGCGGCTCGCCGGGGCGCATCATGCGGTAGATGGCGACACGGGCGGAGAACTCGTCGGCCGTCTCGTCTGTGCGCAGGGTCTGCGAGATGTACGCGCCCTGGTCGAGTTCATTGGTGTAGATGCACTGCAGGTCCAGCACGTTGGCCGTGCGCAGCTTCTTGAGCAGCACTTCGGTCAGTTCGTCGTTGGCCTTGGCGATGATCTCGCCGGTGTCCTCGTCGACCACGTCGCGCGCCACCACGCGGCCGATCAGGAAATCTTCCGGCACGCTGATGTGGGTGGTCTCGCTCTGCTCGAGGTCGCGGGTGTGGCGGGCGGTGACGCGCTTGTCCTTGGCCACGACGACCTTGCCGGACTTGTCGGTGATGTCGAAGCGGGCCACCTCGCCGCGCAGACGCTCGGCGACGAATTCCATCTGTGCGCCGCTGTCCATCAAGCGGAAGTTGTCGTTGACGAAGAAGTTCGCCAGGATCGATTCCGGGTTCAGGCCGATGGCCTTGAGCAGGATCGTCACCGGCATCTTGCGACGGCGGTCGACCCGGAAATACAGGATGTCCTTGGGGTCGAACTCGAAGTCGAGCCAGGAACCACGGTAGGGGATGATGCGCGCGGAGAACAGCAGCTTGCCCGAGCTGTGCGTCTTGCCCTTGTCGTGTTCGAAGAACACGCCGGGAGAGCGGTGCAGCTGCGAGACGATGACACGCTCGGTGCCGTTGATGATGAACGAGCCCTTGGTGGTCATCAGGGGCACTTCGCCCATGTAGACCTCTTGTTCCTTGACCTCCTTGACCACCTTGTTCTGCGAGGTCGACGACTCGCGGTCATAGATGATCAGCTGGACCTTGGCGCGAACGGCCGAGGCGAAGGTCAGTCCGCGGGTCTGGCACTCACGGACGTCGAACGCGGGTTTGGCCAGGTTGTACTCGAGAAACTTCATCTCGACGAAGCCGTTGTGCGACACGATCGGGAAAGCCGCGTCGAAGGCCGCCTGCAGGCCCTCCACGGTGCGTTTCTTCGGAGGCACATCTGCCTGCAGGAATGCGGTGTAGGCATCCTTCTGCATCTGCAGCAGGTAGGGGATTTCGAGTACGCTGTCGCGATTGCCAAAACTCTTGCGAATTCGCTTGCGTTCGGTATATGAGTAAGCCATGAGTTCTCCGGGCAAAGACTTGGGGGTCTTGTTGGTCCTGCACTGTGCGCCGAGCGGCGGGCTCGGCAGGCTTGGCGATTGGCCGCTACCAATCTATGGCGGACGGTTGCGTATTGCGCGCAACCCGAACCAAGGCATCTTCTGCAGTCGGGGTCAGAAGACACTAGAAAACCGCGCGCGATACGCAGCTTTCTGGTGTGTTCTCACAAAGACCAAAGGCTGGGGCACGCTTTGGCGCGCGCCCCAGCCCCGGTCTGGGCAAGAATTACTTGAGGTCGGCCTTGGCGCCGGCTTCTTCCAGTTTCTTCTTGGCGGCTTCGCCGTCAGCCTTGGGCATGGCTTCCTTGACGGTCTTCGGAGCACCGTCGACCAGGTCCTTGGCTTCCTTCAGGCCCAGGCCGGTGATCTCGCGCACCGCCTTGATGACCGACACCTTGTTCGCGCCCACTTCGGACAGGACCAGGTCGAACTCGGTCTTCTCTTCGGCAGCGGCAGCTGCACCGCCACCACCACCTGCGGCCGGAGCGGCCATGGCGGCTGCGCTCACGCCGAATTTCTCTTCGATGGCTTTCACCAGGTCGTTGAGTTCCATGACCGTCATGCTGTCCAGAGCGGTCAAAAATGCGTCTTTATCGAATGCCATTTCTATTTCCTTCAATCAGTTGGGGGCTGACGGGTGTTGTTCCCTTGGAGCCCATCCACCCACTATTGGTTCACAACGTCGACGAGCCCTCAGGCCGCGACCGCTTCCGCCGCTTCGCCTTTTTTCTCCGCCAGCGCAGCCAGCACACGGGCTGTACGCGACACCGGAGACTGCATCAAGCCCAGCAACTGCGCCAACAGCACTTCCTTGGAGGGAATGCTGGCCAGTTGTTTCACGCCGTCGGCATCCAGAGCCTTGCCACCATACGCACCGCCGCGGATCACCAACTTGTCGTTGGTCTTCGCGAACTCGGCCACCACCTTGGCGGCGGCCACTGCGTCTTCGGAAAAGCTGTAGATCAGCGGGCCGGTCATCTGGTCGGACACGACTGCAAAGCTGCTGTCGGCCACAGCACGGCGGGCCAGGGTGTTTTTCAACACACTCAGGCTGACGCCACTGCTGCGCGCGGTCGAGCGCAAGCGGGTCATGTCGGCGACCGTAATGCCACGGTATTCCGCCATTACGAGCGTTTGAGCTTTTGCGGCGAGGCCGGACACGTCGGTGACCACGGCTTCTTTCTCACTGCGATTAAGACTCAAGGTCTACTCCTTTTGGTTTGTACCGGCGTCGATCCGACGTCGCCATCGGGGCCTTCACCGGTACGCCACACTGCAGCGACCAACTGTTTCCGGAAACCAATCCTTCTTCAGCGGGATCGCCATCTGCGTTGGTTTTCACTGATTAAGCACCCCATGACGGGGTGCACCAACGGTCTTGGATGACCCGGCAGCGCCTTGCGACACCACCAGCCCACCAATTCCGGCCGCCTTTGGGGGCAACCGGAAAACTCTCGCAACCGTCCTTATGCGCCGATGGACTGGGTGTCCACACGGACGCCCACACCCATGGTGCTGGAGACGGCAATCTTCCTCAGATAGATACCCTTGCTCGATGCCGGCTTGGCCTTGGTCAAGGCCTCGACCAGGGCCGACAGGTTGCCCTGCAGCTTGTCGGTGTCGAACGAACGGCGACCGATCGTCGAGTGCACGATGCCGGCCTTGTCGACACGGAACTGCACCTGGCCCGCCTTGGCGTTCTTGACCGCCGTGGCCACGTCCGGCGTGACGGTGCCGACCTTGGGGTTGGGCATCAGGCCGCGCGGGCCCAGGATCTGACCCAGGGTACCGACCACGCGCATCGCGTCCGGAGCGGCAATCACGACGTCGAACGGCATGTCGCCGGCCTTGACCATCGCGGCGAGGTCATCCATGCCGACGATGTCGGCACCGGCGGCCTTGGCTTCATCGGCCTTGGCGCCCTGCGCGAACACGGCGACCCGCTTGGTCTTGCCGGTGCCGTTGGGCAACACGACGGCGCCACGCACGACCTGGTCGGACTTCTTGGCATCGACGCCGAGCTGCACAGCCACGTCGATCGACTCGTCGAACTTGGCGGTGGCGCATTGCTTGACGATGCCCAGGGCGTCGGTCAGCGGATACAGCTTGGTGCTGTCGATCTGCACCGGAATCGCCTTTTGTTTTTTCGTGAGCTTGGCCATTTTTTACACGCCTTCCACAGTGACACCCATCGAACGGGCGGAACCGGCGATGGTCCGGACTGCAGCGTCGAGATCGGCTGCGGTCAGGTCCTTCATCTTGGCCTGGGCGATCTCCTCGAGCTGGGCCCGGGTGATCTTGCCGACCTTGTCGACGTGCGGCTTGGCCGAGCCCTTGTCCAGCTTGATCGCTTTCTTGATCAAGGTGATCGCCGGCGGCGTCTTGATGATGAAGGTGAAGCTCTTGTCGGCAAAGGCGGTGATGACCACCGGCAATGGCAGGCCTGGCTCGACACCTTGGGTCTGCGCGTTGAACGCCTTGCAGAACTCCATGATGTTCAAGCCGCGCTGACCCAGTGCTGGGCCGATCGGCGGCGACGGATTGGCTTTACCAGCTGGCACTTGCAGCTTGATGAAACCGACGATTTTTTTCGCCATGGTTTACTCCTTGCGGGTTCAAACGCCTGCACCAGACAACTGGCTGGGGCTCCCCGGGGTTAGCGACTCTGGAAAAACATCCGCATCGAGTCGATGAATGCGGAATCGGAAACAGGGGTCGGCAGGCGGCGTCAGGTCTTCTCGATCTGCGAGAACTCCAGTTCGACCGGCGTGGCGCGACCGAAGATGGTGACCGACACGCGCACCTTGCTCTTGTCGTAGTTGACATCCTCGACCGAACCGTTGAAGTCGGTGAAGGGGCCGTCCTTGACGCGCACGTATTCGCCCACCTCGAACTCGACCTTGTGCCGCGGCTTCTCGGTGCCTTCCTGCATCTGGTTGACGATCTTGGCGACTTCCGCCTCGGAGATCGGCGACGGACGGTTCTTGGCGCCACCGACGAAGCCGGTCACCTTGTTGGTGTGCTTGATCAGGTGCCAGGTGTCGTCGTCCATGATCATCTCGACCAGGACATAACCGGGGAAGAACTTGCGCTCGGTGGTCTTTTTCTGGCCGTTCTTGACCTCGACCACCTCCTCCATCGGCACCAGGATGCGGCCGAACTTGTCCTGCATGCCGGCGCGATTGATGCGCTCCTGTATGTTGCGCTCGACGGCCTTTTCCATGCCGGAATAGGCATGCACGACATACCAGCGCAGATCGGGGTTGGCCGCCGGGGCCAATGCCACGGGCTCGTCGGACGGAGTCTCTATCTCATCAGTCATCATTACCTCCAGCCCAGAACCACGCTATACAGCAGCCACTCGAGCGTCTTGTCGGTCAGCCACAGGAAAATCGCCATCACGGCCACGAAGCCGAACACATAGGCCGTCATCTGGATGGCCTCCTTGCGCGAGGGCCAGACAACCTTGCGGACCTCCCGTGTCGCATCGCGACCAAACGCAAACAACTCGCGTCCGGGCTCGGAAACGAAGAAGACCGCCACGGCGGCCGCAAGACCGATGATCAAGGCACCCCACTGCGCCAACGGACCTTGCTTGGCCAGCAGGTAGAACGCGACCAGCGCCCCCACGACCAGCAATACGGCACCGGCCAGCTTGACCTTGTCGAGCGGGCTGACGACGGTTTGAACTTGTGACGTGGCCATTTTTTCTCTATCTGGCGCAATACCGCCATGAACCAGGGTCAAGCGCTTTTTGACCCCGAACGGCCGCTCAAGCGGCCGGGCGGACTACCACCGGATTCCGCAGGAATCGGTGGCAGGGGCGGAAGGAATCGAACCATCAACCTTCGGTTTTGGAGACCGACGCTCTGCCAATTGAGCTACGCCCCTACAACTAAGCTCTCCATTATCGACGCCATCCACCCGAGACGGCGCCGAACACGGAAACTGAATTACGCAATGATCTTGGCAACCACACCGGCGCCGACGGTCTTGCCGCCTTCGCGGATCGCGAAACGCAGGCCTTCTTCCATCGCGATCGGGTTGATCAGCTTCACGGTGATCGACACGTTGTCGCCCGGCATCACCATCTCCTTGCCCTCGGGCAACTCGATCGCGCCGGTCACGTCCGTCGTGCGGAAGTAGAACTGCGGACGGTAGTTGTTGAAGAACGGCGTGTGACGGCCACCCTCATCCTTGGACAACACATAGATCTCGCCGGTGAAGTGCGTGTGCGGCTTGATCGAGCCGGGCTTGCACAGCACCTGGCCGCGCTCCACGTCCTCGCGCTTGGTGCCGCGCAGCAAGATACCCACGTTGTCGCCCGCCTGGCCCTGGTCCAGCAGCTTGCGGAACATCTCCACGCCCGTGCAGGTGGTCTTCTGGGTGTCCTTGATACCGACGATCTCGATCTCCTCGCCGACCTTGATGATGCCGCGCTCGACACGACCGGTCACCACGGTACCGCGGCCCGAGATCGAGAACACGTCTTCCACCGGCATCAGGAACGCACCGTCCACGGCGCGCTCGGGCGTCGGGATGTAGGTGTCCAGCGCCTCGGCCAGCTTCATGATGGCGCCCTCGCCCAGATCGCCCTTGTCGCCTTCCATGGCCAGCTTGGCCGAGCCGTGGATGATCGGGGTCTTGTCGCCGGGGAACTCGTACTTGTCGAGCAGCTCGCGCACTTCCATCTCGACGAGCTCGAGCAGCTCGGCGTCGTCGACCATGTCGCACTTGTTCAGGAACACGATGATGTAGGGAACACCCACCTGGCGCGCCAGCAGGATGTGCTCGCGGGTCTGGGGCATCGGGCCGTCAGCGGCCGAGCACACCAAAATGGCGCCGTCCATCTGGGCCGCGCCGGTGATCATGTTCTTCACGTAGTCGGCGTGGCCGGGACAGTCGACGTGTGCGTAGTGGCGGTTGGCCGTCTCGTACTCGACGTGTGCGGTGTTGATCGTGATGCCGCGCGCCTTTTCCTCGGGCGCCGCGTCGATCTGGTCGTAACCCTTGGCTTCACCGCCAAACTTCTGCGACAGGATCGTCGTGATCGCCGCCGTCAGCGTCGTCTTGCCGTGGTCCACGTGACCAATCGTGCCCACGTTCACGTGCGGCTTGGTACGCGTAAATTTTTCTTTTCCCATTTATCTAATCTCCAAAAGGACTCGAAAAGCCATTCACTCATCACGGCCAGCAACGACGCCAAGCGCCTCGACCTTGCCAACACACCAATGTGGTGCCCATTGCGGGAATCGGACCCGCGACCTCTCCCTTACCAAGGGAGTGCTCTACCACTGAGCCAAATGGGCTTCAAACCGCACTCAAACCAGCAAACACAACAAACCAGACCGTGGAGCGGGAGACGGGAATCGAACCCGCGTCATTAGCTTGGAAGGCTAGGGTTCTACCATTGAACTACTCCCGCATCACGGGACCCGAAAAACGGAATCCCCGACACCCCTGCGCAGCCGCCACACGAACGGATCACATCACATCTACGCTCAATTCCTGTCTGATTTCAGTCTTGCCGATCGATAACCGAATTCAATCTTTCGCTGGTGGAGAGGGCTGGATTCGAACCAGCGTACTCGTAAGAGGGCAGATTTACAGTCTGCTGCCATTAACCACTCGGCCACCTCTCCTCGGGCGAACCTCAGATTATGCCACGTAATTGTGAACCTGACCAAGGTACCTGAACAAGATTATCCGTGATTCACCAGTCCACGGGCGGCACGCCATGCCGCCGCAGGAAATCATTGGCTCGGGCGAAATGACCGCAGCCCAGGAACGGGACCGGGGGACGCCGCGCCGACAACGGCGACGGATGATTGGACCGCAGATACAGGCGCGGCGCGTCCTCGCCCACCCCATCCCCCTGCGCCAGGCAGTCCTGCGCATGTTTTCCCCACAACATGAACACGATCGGATCCGGCCTCCGCCGGATGGCAGCGATGATCGCGCCAGTAAGTACTTCCCAACCCATACGGGCATGTGAGCCGGGCCGCCCGCGCTCGACGGTCAGGCAGGTATTGAGCAGCAATACGCCCTGGTGCGTCCAACGTGTCAGGTCGCCCCCCGACCCAACCCCGAGGGAAGCCGGCCCGGGCGCGAGTTCCCCGGCGCGGCGTTCCTGCGCAATCTCGGCCTGGATATTGCGCAAGGACGGCGGTGCAGGCACGCCGTTGGCCACGGAGAACGCCAGCCCGTGGGCCTGGCCCGGTCCGTGATACGGATCCTGGCCCAGGATCACGACGCGCACCCGATGCAGCGGCGTCAGCCGCAACGCCCGCAACGGCTCGGGGGGATAGATCGTGGCCCCCGCAGCCAGGCGCCCCTCGATGGCTTCGCCCAGTCGGCGGCCGGCGGCACCGGCAAAAAATGCATCGATCGTCTCGCGCCAGTCAGGCGCGACCGGCCAGGCGCCCGGATCCCAGGCCGGCAATGCAGCCTCCAGCCAATCCACCTGGCTGGCCGACGGCTCACGTGCCATGGATCCGCCGCGCGCGACCGCAACCCATGCTCACCGGCGAACGGACACGTCCGGCCTGCTCACGACCGCGCCTGCATCGGAAACAGTTGCGCCATCGCAACACCGGGATCGGGCGCCCGCATGAACGCCTCGCCCACCAGGAACCCGTGCACGCCCGCATCGTTCATGCGTTGCACATCCCCTTGCTCGTGGATGCCGCTTTCCGTGATCAGCAATCGATCCGATGGCACCTTGGGCAACAGATCCAGCGTCGTATCCAGCGAAACATCGAAGCTGCGCAGATTGCGGTTGTTGATGCCGAGCAACGGTGTCTTCAATGCCAGCGCTCGGCCCAGTTCCTGCTCGTCATGCACCTCGACCAGCACGGACATGAACAGACCCTGGGCGATGGCCTCGAAGTCACGCAACTGGGCATCGTCCAGGCAGGCGGCGATAAGCAGGATCGCGTCGGCGCCCATGGAGCGGGATTCATAGATCTGGTAGGGGTCGACGATGAAATCCTTGCGCAGCACCGGCAACGGGCACGACGCACGGGCCTGCTTCAGATAGTCGGCCTGCCCCTGGAAGAACTGCTGGTCGGTCAGTACCGACAGGCAGGCCGCGCCATGTTCGGCATAGGTCTGGGCGATGTCGGCGGGCACGAAATCCTCCCGGATCACGCCCTTGGACGGGCTCGCCTTCTTGATCTCGGCGATCACCGCATTGCGTCCGGCACGCATGCGCTGGCGCATCGCGTCTTCGAAGTCCCGGGTCAGGACGCGGGATTCGGCATCGGCACGCACCAGCGCGAACGGGCGCCGATCCAGCGCCGCGGCAACCTCCGCGCGCTTGACCGCAACGATTTCATTCAGGATATCGGACATGTTCGTGGCACCAGGCTAAACCTCCGATCGTAGTCCAGCCCGGCGCCAGGCGTCACCAGTTCACCGGTCGGCCGGATTTGGCGCTCTCGGAGGCCGCGTCGGCCAGTTCCTGTGCGGCCAGGCCATCGGCCACCGTGGTCCGGAACGGCGAGCCGGATTGCAGGCAGTCGAAGAAATGCGCCATCTCGAGCCGGTAGGCCGCGGCGTAGCGCTGCAGGAAAAAATTCTCCGGGTTGTCGCCATGGATGCCGCCGGCATCCCATTGCGCGACCTCGGTCGGCCGATGGTTGCCGCATTGCAGCATGCCGTGCGAGCCCATCAGCTCGAAACGCTGGTCGTACCCATAGGCCGACCGGCGCGTCGTGTTGATCTGGCACAACCGTCCCTTGGCCGTGCGGATGGTCACCGCGGTGCAGTCCAGGTCTCCGGCGGCACCGATGGCCGGGTCGGTCAGCACCGAGCCGGTCGCACTGAGCCACTGGGCCGTGTCTCCGTCGGCGCACAGGATCCAGCGAAACACGTCGAAGTCGTGAATCAGCATGTCCCGGAAAATTCCGCCCGAGGCCTTGATGTAGTCCACCGGCGGCGCCCCCGGGTCGCGGCTGGTGACGATCAGCATCTCAGGATTGCCAATCTCGCCGCGATCGAGCCGGCTGCGCGCCTCGTTGAAGGTGGGGTCGAACCGGCGCTGGAAACCGATCATGCAGGCCACGCCGGCCTGTTGCACCGCCTGCACGCAGGACCGCACCCGCGCCAGCGACAGATCGATCGGCTTCTCGCAGAAGATATGTTTGCCCGCCGCCGCAGCGCGGCTGAGCAGGTCGCTGTGCGTGTCGGTGCTCGACGCAATCACCACCGCGTCGACGGCCGAATCGGCAAAGACCTGGTCGGCACTCGCCACCTGGGCGCCGAGTTGCCGCGCCAGCGACCCGGCAGCGTCCGCGACCGGATCGCTGACGTATTTCAACGTGACGCCGGACAAGGCCGCCAGGTTGCCTGCGTGAATGCGGCCGATCCGGCCGGCTCCAAAAATCGCGACGTTCTTCATGCTCGCTCCCGTGGGAATGGACGCCACCGCCGGCCCGCCACAAGGCAGCGGGGCCGGCCATGCCGATACCGCGCCCCCGTGCGCAGCCGGCATGCGAACGCGCACTATAAGCGCTTGCACGGCGATTCGAAAAATCGGTTCCCTTGCGCGTTCGCCGTAGAATTTTTGTTCCACCCGCAGCCGATGGCCGGCGCGCATCGCCTCCAACGGAGACCCGCATGGATCAGCCAATCCGGTTTGCCATCAACCGCATCTGCGCCTCGCGGCTGCCACTGACCGCGTTTGCCGCCATGGCGTGCCGCCTGGGCGTGACCATGATCGAACTGCGCAACGACCTCGATGGTGTCGAGACCCGAGACGGAACCGCGCCCGGCGACATCCTCGCCATCACCCGCGACCACGGCCTGACGATCCGGTCGATCAACGCCTTGCAGCGTTTCGACCAATGGGACGCCGCGCGAGCACGCGAGGCGGCGGAGATGATGCGCCATGCCAGTGCCTGTGGCGCACAGGCCATTGTGTTGTGCCCGACCAACAGTCGCCAGGACACGCGCTCCGACGCACAGCGTCACGACGATCTGCTGCGGGCCCTGCAGCAGATCCTGCCGCTGCTGCATTCCCACGGCTTGACCGCCCTGATCGAGCCGCTCGGATTTGCCGAATGCGCCCTGCGCTACAAGTCTCGGGCCCAACACGCGCTGCGGGCACTGGGATCGCCCGCCCCGCTGCAACTGGTGCACGACAGTTTCCATCACCACCTGGCGGGTGAAGACGCGTTCTTCACGGCCGACACCGGACTGGTGCATGTCTCGGGTGTCGACGACCCGTCGCCGGCGCGCGACGCCATGCGCGACCCGCACCGCGTCCTGGTGGGCCCGCACGACCGCCTGGACACCGTCGGTCAGCTGCGCACCCTGCTGGCCGGCGGCTACCGCGGCGCCGTGTCCTTCGAGCCGTTCGCCGATGCCGTCATCACCGCCGGCGACATCGAGCGGCAACTGGCGCGCAGCATGGCCTATCTTTCGGCCGCCGTGGCCGCGTCGACCGGCGCCGACGGTAATTCGGTGCGATAAGCCAGCGCAATGAACAGGCTCTGCGCCAGGCACAACGTGTTGGTCAGCGACCGGAAGCCGAACGTGCTGCTTTCGTGCACCACCAGCGTGGCGTCGGCCATCGCGGCCAGCGGGCTCATCTGGCTGTCGGTGATCGCGATCAGCCGCGCGCCGCGACCGACCGCCACGCGCGCGCACTCCAGCGATTCCGGGGCATACGGCGTGTAGCTGATGACGACGATCACGTCGCCCGGACGCACGCTGCGCAAATGACCTTCGTACATGCCGCCCAGGCCGGTCAGCAGCGCGACCCGCTTGTCCGTGTGCTGCAGCGCATAGGTCAGGTAGGTCGCGACGGCGAACGAACGCCGGCAGCCGACGACCCAGATCGCGTCCGTGGCCGCGAGCAGCGCCACCGCATCGTCGAACACCGTGCTGTGCAGATCCCGCTTGAGTTCCTGCATGCCGGAGATGCTGCCGCCGATGAACTCGTCGGCAATGTCGGCGCTGCTCAAGCGCCCCTGCGCCTGCTCGATGACGCGCCGGATGCGCACCTGGTAGTTGCGGCTGGGCGCGATCTGCTGCGCGATGCCGTCGCGGAAGATCTTCTGCATCTCGGAATAACCCGAGAAGCCGAAACGCTTGGCGAACCGGATCACGGCCGACGGCTGCACCTCGCAGCGCTGGGCCACGTCCTGGATCCGGTCCAGGCCAATGTGGTCGCGGTGCTGCTCGACATAACGCGCGATCACCTTGAGCTGGCGGCTCAGCGACTCGTAGGCATCGCCGATGTCGGCCAGCAATTGTTCGGCCGCCGGATTGGACTCCGGCCGGACTCCGGGGGCGTGGGGCGCGTTCACGATGTCGGCAATCTGCTGCAGCAACGAAAAAATAGAAAAAACATTCTAGGCGTTTGCCCGAGTGCAATTTCGATGCGTTGCGTCACCATGCCCTCGCATGCCTGACACGCGACGACGATGACCGAATACTCCCTATGGCTGTTACCCGGACCGGACCATGAGCCCGTCCTGGTTGAGACGATCGCCCGGCTGTCGGCGCTGATGCAGGGTGCACGATTCGAGCCGCACGTGACCATCCAGGGCGACCTCGACCTGCCGCTGCACGAGCTGCAGCAACTGGCCCGCACCCTGGCCGCACACATCGCCGTGCAGACCTGGACCATCGACGGGGTCGGGTCGGACGAGCACTTCTTTCGTTGCCTGTACCTGCGCCTGCCCCCCAGTGCCGCGTTCGCGCATCTGCAGTCCGCGGTCGCGGCCGCGGCCGGCTCCCGCACCGGCCAGTCCCCGTATCCGCACCTGAGCCTGGCCTATGCCCAGCCGCACCCCGACAACCAGCGCCTGTGCCAGCTGATGGCCGAGCAGTTCGCCGACCGGCCGCTGACGCTGGACCGGATCGCCGTGGTACGGTGCTCCAGCCAGCTGCCGGTCACCCATTGGGCCATCGAGTCGACCTATGCGCTTGCGCCACCTGCCATGACACATTCCGCAGCCCCGCCCGCCCTGGCCATTGCCCCCGGCCGCAGGCACGACATCGCCTGCCTGGGTCGGCTCGCCGTCGACCTGTACGCGCAACAACTGGGCGCGCGGCTCGAGGACGTATCGAGTTTCGCCAAGTACCTGGGCGGCAGTTCGGCCAACATCGCGTTCGGCGTCGCCCGGCTGGGCCTGCGCGCGGCCATGGTCTCGCGGGTCGGCGACGAACAGATGGGGCGCTTCCTGACCGAGACGCTGGCGCGCGAGGGTTGCGACATTTCCCAGGTCCAGGTCGACCCGCAGCGCCTGACCGCGCTGGTGTTGCTCGGCCTCAAGGATCGCGACACCTTCCCGCTGCTCTTCTATCGCGAGAACTGCGCCGACATGGCGATCGACGCGGACCTGATCGACGAAGACTTCATCGCCGGCTGCCGCGCGCTGCTGATCACCGGCACCCATCTCAGTGCGCCCACCGTGCGTGCCGCATCCGGCCGGGCCTTGGCCCATGCCGCCCGCCACGGCGTGTTGCGGGTGCTCGACATCGACTACCGCCCCGTGTTGTGGGGCCTGACCAAACGCGGCGAAGGCGCCAACCGCTACGTGGCCGACGCCCATGTCACCGCGCAGCTGCAGGCGATGCTGCCGCAGTTCGACCTGCTGATCGGCACCGAAGAGGAATTCCGGATCGCCGGCGGCGTTGCCGACGACCTGCTGGGCTCGCTGCGTGCGGTACGGGCCGTGACGCCGGCGGCACTGGTGGTCAAGCTCGGCGCAGCCGGGTGCTGCTTCATTCCCGGCGCCGTGCCGCGGCAGCTGGAAGACGCGTTGACGGTCCAGGGCGAGCGGGTCGAGGTGATGAACGTGCTGGGCGCCGGCGACGCGTTCGCCGCCGGCCTGATGACCGGTTTCCTGCGCGGCATGGACTTTGCCGGAGCCGCGCGGCTGGCCAACGCCTGCGGCGCCATCGTCGTGTCGCGCCACGCCTGCGCGCCGGCCATGCCGACGCCGGAAGAACTCGCGCACTGGTTCGGCGGCACGCGCAATCCGCGCGTCGATGCCGACCGCCAGCTGGCCCATCTGCACCGTGCCACGCCCCGGCGCCGGGCCTGGCCGGAGTTGCAGGTCATCGCCTTCGACCATCGCAGCCAGTTCCTCGCACTCGCACGCGAGACCGGCGCCTGCACCGCGGACGTGGTGCAGTTGAAGCAACTGCTGCTGCGCGCCGTGGAACAGGTCGAGGCCGGCGCCGCACTGCAGGGCCGGATCGGCGTGCTGATCGACGGCGGCGAATACGGCGCCGATGCACTGGCCGCCGCCACCGGACGTGGCTGGTGGGTCGGCCGGCCGGCCGAGTTGCCCGGCTCACGTCCGCTGCGTTTCGACGGCGGCCTGTCCATCGGCAGCAGCCTGCGCGGCTGGCCCGCCGAGCAGGTATGCAAGTGCCTGGTCCACTACCACCCGGACGACCCGGCGCCACTGCGGCTCGAGCAGGAGCTCAAGCTGCAGGAGTTGTGGCAGGCCACCCGCGTCAGCGGCCACGAATTGCTGCTCGAGGTCATCTGCCCCGGCGTCGGCGCGGACGACGCCGACGCCATCGTGCTGCGCGCGGTCAAGCGGATGTACAACCTCGGCCTGCAGCCCGAGTGGTGGAAACTCGCACCGATGCGCGCAGACGGCTGGGACGCGCTGGGCCAGCTGGTGGCCGAGTGCGACCCGCTGTGCCGCGGTGTCGTCATCCTGGGCCTGAACCAGCCCCTGGATCAGCTGGCCGAGCGTTTTGCGCAGGCCCTGCATCCGATCGTCAAGGGTTTCATGGTCGGGCGCAGCCTGTGGGCCGAACCGTCGCGGCGCTGGCTGCAGCAGCAATGCAGCGACCAGGAACTGGTGGACGCGGTCGCGGACAACTTTTCCGTGTTGTCCCGTGCCTGGGCGAACCGGCATGCCCATGCGACCATCGGGGCCTGAGCAGACGGCTCCACCCACGACGATGACCACCGAACGACTGACCCTGTCCCAGGCCCTGGTGCGCCACCTGGCCGCGCTGCAAGTCGAGATGCCCGACGGCACGCTGCAACCCTACTGCGCCGGCGTGTTCGCGATCTTCGGCCACGGCAACGTGGCCGGGCTGGGCGAGGCCTTGTGGGCGCAGCGTGCATCGCTGCCCACCTGGCGTGCCCACAACGAACAGGCCATGGCCCATGCGGCCATCGCCTACGGCAAGGCCTTGTTCCGCCAGCGCATGATGGCGGTCACCACGTCCATCGGGCCGGGCGCGACCAACCTGCTGACGGCCGCGGCACTGGCGCACGTGAACCGCCTGCCGCTGTTGATGTTGCCGGGCGACACCTTCGTATCCCGCGCACCGGACCCGGTGCTGCAGCAACTCGAACACCCGGCGTACGGCGACGCCAGCGTCAACGACGCCTTCCGGCCGCTGACCCGGTATTTCGACCGCATCGTGCGCCCCGAACAGATCCTGCAGTCGCTGCCGCGCGCGATCGCGACCATGCTCGATCCCGCCAGTTGTGGCCCGGTCTGCCTGGCGTTGCCACAGGACGTGCAGACCGAGGCGTTCGACTGCCCTGACGCCTTCCTGCAACCGGCACCGCTGCGCATCCGGCGCCCCGGCCCGGATGCCAACGAACTGCTGGCCGCATCCAGCATGCTGCGCCGCGCGCGCAGGCCGCTGATCGTCGCCGGCGGCGGCGTGTTGTACAGCCAGGCCTGGGACGCGCTGGACCGTTTCGCGCGCGCGCACGGCGTGCCGGTGGCCGAAACCCAGGCCGGCAAGGGCAGCCTGCGCTGGGACCATCCGCTCAATCTCGGTGCCGTCGGCGTAACCGGTTCGCCGGCGGCCAACGACTCGGCCCGCGAAGCCGACCTGGTCATCGCCATCGGCAGCCGGCTGCAGGATTTCACCACCGGCTCGCGCAGCCTGTTCGGCGCGCCGGTGCTGGGCATCAACGTGCTGGCGTCCGATGCCCTCAAGTGCGGCGGCGCCGGCCTGGTGGCCGATGCCCGCCTGGCGCTCGATGGCTTGCACGCCGCACTCGGCGAGTGGCGAGCCGACGCCGGCTGGAGCACGACCTGCGCCGCGCGCGCCGACAACTGGCGCCACCGGGTCGCCCAGCTGACGACGGCCGAACCGGCAAGCGGAATCCGGCCCTACGATGCCGACGTGATCGGCGTCGTGCGCGACTCGACCGCGCGCAGCGACGAGACCGACGTCGTGGTCTGCGCCGCCGGCACCTTGCCGGCCGAGTTGCACAAGCTCTGGCGGGCCGGCACGCCGGGCAGCTACCACGTCGAATACGGCTACTCGTGCATGGGGTACGAGATCGCCGGCGGCCTGGGCGTCAAGATGGCCCGGCCACGGCAGGAGGTCATCGTCATGGTCGGCGACGGCTCCTACCTGATGCTCAATTCCGAGATCGCGACCTCGCTGATGCTCGGGCTCAAGCTGATCATCGTGGTGTTGGACAACCGCGGCTTCGGCTGCATCGCGCGGCTGCAGTCGGCCAGCGGCGGCGCCGCGTTCAACAACATGCTCGACGATTGCGCGGTGCCGGGCCAGGCCGCGGCGCGGATCGACTTCGCGGCCCATGCCCGCAGCCTGGGTGCCGATGCCCGGCACGTCGCCGACCTGGCGGAGCTGCGCACCGCGATGGTCGCGGCGCGCTCGGCGACCCGCACGCAGGTGCTGGTGATCGACACCACGCACACGCGCACCACCGACGATGGCGGCTGCTGGTGGGAGGTGGCGATCCCCGAGGTCTCGTCGCGCGACGAAGTCAACCGCGCACGCGCGGCCTACGACACAGCCAGGAAGGAACGGCAGCGATGAACTGGAACGTGCGCATCGGCATCAACCCGATCAGCTGGATGAACGACGACCTGCCCGCGCTGGGCGGCGAGACGCCGCTGGAGACCGCATTGTCGGAAGGCCGGCAGATCGGATATGCGGGCTTCGAGCTCGGCAACAAGTTTCCCAAGGACGGACCGGGCCTGCAGGCCAAGCTGGCCGAGTTCGGCCTGGCCTGCGTGTCGGGCTGGTACAGCGGCCTGCTGGCCGAGGACGGCGTCGAGGCCGAGATCGCGCGCTGCCATGACCACATGGCCAAGCTGCAGTTCAACGGTGCCAGGGTCGTCGTCTATGGCGAGTGCGCGGGCACGATCCAGGGCCAGATCGACACGCCGCTCGGCCACCGGCCCCGGTTCGTCGACCCGGCCCAATGGCAGGCCTATGGCGAGCGGCTCGACGCCTTCGGCGCCCACCTGCAGCAGGCCTACGGCCTGACACTGGCCTACCACCACCACATGGGCGCCTATGTGGAATCGCCCGAGGACGTCGACCAGCTGATGGCGGTCACCGACCCGCGCCATGTCGGACTGCTGTTCGATACCGGCCATGCCTGGTTCGGCGGCGCCGGCGATCCGGTACCGATGCTGCGCAGGCATCTGGCGCGCGTGGTGCACGTGCATTGCAAGGACGTGCGCGCGCAGGTGGTCGCGCAGGCGCGCAACGACGGCTGGAGTTTCCTGACCAGCGTGCTGTACGGCGCGTTCACCGTCCCGGGTGACGGCGCGATCGACTTCGACGCGGTGTTGTCCACGTTGCACGCGGGCGGATACCAGGGCTGGCTGGTGGTCGAAGCCGAACAGGATCCGGCCGTGGCACCGAGTTTCCGGTACGCCAGCCTGGGTTATGCGACGCTGCACGGCATCGTCGAGCGCCTGTCCGCGACACAGGAGGCATGACATGGTGAGCCGATTGCAGCGCAAGGCCCGCCGCGAAGGTCGCGACATCGTCGAGGTGACGCCGCAGGCGGCCGGTTGGACGCACGTCGGCTTCAAGGCCCAGCGGCTCGCCGGTGGCGAGAGCGAGACCATCGACACCGGCACGCGCGAGTTGTGCCTGGTCGTGTTGTGCGGCACCGTCGACGTGACGGTCGACGGACAGGACTTTGCGGCGCTGGGCGTGCGCGACAGCGTGTTCGACGCGGTGTCGCCGGCGGCGCTCTACGTGCCGCCCGGCAAGACGGTTCGGGTGCGGGCCCTGCGCGGTGCCGAACTGGCGCTGTGCACGGCGCCCGGTGACGATCACCCGCGCGCGGTGCGCCTGCTCGATCCGGCCGGCATGAAACGCAGCGTGCGCGGCAAGGGCAGCAACACCCGCTACGTGTGCGACATCCTGCCGCACGACGATCCGACCGCCGCCCATCTGCTGGTGGTCGAGGTCGTGACGCCGGCCGGCCATGCGTCGAGTTATCCGCCGCACAAGCACGACACGGAAACGCCCCCGCACGAGACGCAACTGGAAGAGACCTACTACCACCGGCTCAAACCGCCCCAGGGTTTTGCGTTCCAGCGCGTCTACACCGATGACCGCAGCATCGACGAGGCCTGCGCGGTGGAGGACCATGACGTGGTGATGGTGCCGCGCGGGTACCACCCGGTCGTCGCGCCGCACGGCTACGACCTGTATTACCTCAACGTGATGGCCGGGCCGAACCGCCTGTGGGTGTTCCGCAACGACCCGGCACACGAATGGATGCTCCGGTAGGCCGCCTCACCCACCAGCACGCACGCTCCCGCTGCCCACACAACCAGGATCCCGCATGACCGAACTGATGACCGCGATCGCCGAGATCGTCCGCGCCGGCGGCACCACGATGCGCCAGGCCTTCACCGCGCCCGACAAGCCGGCCTATTCGATGAAGGGCCGGCAGGACTACCTGACCGCCACCGATGGCGCGGTCGAGCAACTGGTGCGCGACGCCATCGAGCGGCATTTCCCGGGCGATGCGGTGCTGGGCGAGGAAGGCGGCGGTTCGGTCGACGGCACCCGGCTGTGGATCGTCGACCCCGTCGACGGCACCGCCAACTTCGCACGCCAGATTCCGCACTACTGCATCTCGCTGGGCCTGATGGTGGACGGACGGCTCGAGGCCGGCGCGATCTACGAACCCAACCAGGACGAGTTGTTCATGGCCCAGCGCGGCAAGGGTGCCTGGCTCAACGGCGAGCGCATGCAGGTCAGCGGCGTGTCGGACATCAAGCTGTCCACGGTCGAGATCGGCTGGTCGCCCCGCATCCCGGTGCAGACCTACGTGGACATGGTCGGCCGTGCCGCCCACGCCGGCTGTTCGGTGCGCCGCGCCGGCTCGGGAGCACTGGGGCTCGCGTATGTCGCGGCCGGTCGGATCGAAGCGTATGCCGAAGCCCACATCAACTCCTGGGACGTGGCCGGCTCGCTGCTGCTGATCACCGAGGCCGGTGGCCACGTCAGCGACTTCTGGACCCCTGGCGGCATTGCCAACGGCAATCCGATCCTGGCCAGCAATGCGGCGCTCAAGTCCAGCATGCAGGATCTGTTCGGTACGCCCTTGATCTGACCCTCGCCGGCCGCAATGGGGCGCTGCAACCGTCGCGCGGCCTCAATCGCGCAGCAACACCACGTCTCCCACGCCGAATCCCAGCGCGACCGCCTCGCCGGCGGCGATGGGATGGTCGGTGTCGGAGGCGGTCACGAACAGGTCGCCGAGCGCACACTGGACGATGTATTCCATCTGCTCGCCCACGTAGGTCGCCTTCTGCACCGTCGCCTCCAGCGTGTTCGCACTGCCGGCCGGCTGCAACGAGACCCGGTTCGGGCGCACCGCCACATGGCGCTGGCCGGCCGTGCCCTCGCAAGGGTTGGTCTGCAGCACCAATCCGCCCAGGCGCACCATCGCCGGCTCGCCGCTCCCGCCGGCGGAGATCACCTCGCATGGCAACACGTTCGCCTCGCCGATGAAGTCGGCCACGAACCGGGTCTGCGGCAGGTCGTGCAGTTCGCGTGGTGTGCCGGTCTGCGCGATGACGGCGTTGTTCATCACGACGATGGTGTCGGACACCGCCAGCGCCTCCTCCTGGTCGTGCGTGACGTAGACCACGGTCAGGCCGAGTGCCTGCTGCAGGTCGCGGATCTCCTGGCGCACGTATCGGCGCAGCTTGGCGTCCAGGTTGGACAGCGGCTCGTCGAACAGCAGCACCCGCGGCTCGAGCACGATGGCGCGGGCCACGGCCACGCGTTGCTGCTGGCCGCCGGAGAGTTCGTTGGGATACCGGGCGGCAAGCTTGTCGAGCCCGAGTTGCTTGAGGACCTCGTTCGCCTTGGGCACGATCGCGCCCTTGGCGAAGCCCGACATCTTCAGGCCGTAGCTGACGTTCTCCATCACCGTCATGTGCGGGAACAAGGCATAGGACTGGAACACCATCGACACGTCCCGGGCCGTCGCCGGCAGCCGGGTGACGTCATCGTCACCGATCAGGATCCGCCCGCTGGTGGCCATCTCCAGCCCGGCGATCATGCGCAGCGTGGTCGTCTTGCCGCAGCCGGACGGACCGAGCAGCGTGACCAGCTTGCCGGCGGGGAAGTCCAGCGAGACCTGGTCCACTGCCGCGACGGTGCTGGTGCCGTAACGCTTGGTGACCTTGTCGAAGACGACCCGGGCCGGACCCTTGCTGCGCTCCGCGTTTCTGGGGGGGGTGTTCATGCGCCTCCTGCGATCATCGTCGTTGATTCCTGTTGACCGCCACGGCGACCGAGCTTGCGTTGCCCGACCAGCCACTGGAACACGCCAATGGCCGCCAGCATGACGACGATCAGCACCGTCGAATACGCGATCGCGACCCCGTATTCGTTGTTCTCGACCCGGCCGATGATGTAGCTCGTCGCCATGTCGTGCCGCGCGCTGACCAGGAAGATCACCGCGCTGATGGCGGTCATGCTGCGCACGAAGCTGTACACCAGCGCCGACAGGATGGCGGGCCGGATCAGCGGCAGCGTGATGCGCCGGAACGTGGTCCAGGAGTTGGCGCCCAGCGTCAGCGAGGCCTCGTCCAGGCTCTTGTCGATCTGCGACAACGACGCGATGCCCGAACGCACGCCCACCGGCATGTTGCGGAACACGAAGCAGATCACCAGGATGGCGGCGGTGCCGGTGAGTTCGATCGGCGGCACGTTGAAGGCAATGATGTAGCTCACGCCGATCACTGTGCCCGGAATCGCGAAGCTGAGCATGGTGCCGAACTCGAACGCCTGCTTGCCGCGGAACTCCTGGCGAGTCAACAGCCAGGCGGTGAGCAGGCCGACCGCCGCGGTCAGCGGCGCCGAGATGGTGGCAATCTGGATCGTGGTCCAGAAGCTGTTCCAGGCCGAGCCTTCCCAGCGCAGGCCGAACTCGCCGTACGCGATCTTGAACGCGTGCACGTAATGCTTGAACGTCAGCGTGTGGTCCAGGCCCCACAGCTGCACGAAGCTGCCGTAGACGATCATCAGGTAGACGACGATGGTGAACAGGCCCCAGATCGCGGTGACGACCGTGATCGGCCAGGCGATGCGCCGCGGCAGCGGCGGATGCATGCCGCCGTCGCCCTTGCCGCTGACCGAGGTGTAGGAGCGCCGGCCCAGCCAGCGCTGCTGCAGGTAGAACGCGCCGATGGTGTACATCAGCAGGATGATGGCCAGCACCGCGGCCCGGCCCTGGTCGTTCTGGGAGCCGACGACGGCGAAGAAGACCTCGGTCGACAACACGTTGAAGTTGCCGCCCAGCACCAGCGGGTTGCCGAAGTCGGCCATGCTCTCGATGAAGCCGAGCAGGAAGGCATTGGCCAGGCCGGGCCGCATCAGCGGCCAGGTGACGGTCTTGAAGGTTTCCCAGCGGCTTGCGCGCAGCGTCTGCGCCGCCTCCTCGAGCGACGGACTGATCGCCTCGACCACGCCGATCAGCACCAGGAAGGCGATCGGCGTGAACGACAGCAGCTGCGCGATCAGCACGCCGGTGAAGCCGTAGACCCAGCGCGTCGGCTCCACGCCGAACTGCGCGGCGACGAACTGGGTCACGTTGCCCGACAGGCCGAACAACAGGATGATGGCCAGGCCGATGACGAAGGGCGGCGTGATGATGGGCAGCAGCGAGAGCGACTTGAAGGCGGAGCGAAACCGCACGCCGGTGCGGGTCAGCACCAGCGCAAAGGCCAGTCCGAGCAGCGTCGACAACACGCCGACGGTGATCGCCAGCAGCAAGGAGTTCCAGGCCACGCCGCAGGTCGAGCGCGAATAGAAGCAGGCCACGCGCCAGATCTTGTCGTCGACCAGGCGCTCGACGAACGGCGCCAGGGCCCAGCCGCCATCGGGCCCGCGAAACGGGATGGCCAGCATCTGCAGCACCGGCAAACCGATGAACAGCAGCGTCAGCGCGATCACCAGGCCCAGCGAGCCGGCGACAAAGGCGTCGCCCGAGACCATGCCGCGCAGCGCCAGTCCGCGCGTGAGCAGGAACAGGAAGCCGGCCCCGGCGACCAGCGCGCCGTAACCCATGCCGAACTGGCGCTGTTCGGTCTCGCCGAACAGCTCCGCCAGCCAGGCCAGATTCCAGCCACGCAGGCCGAACAGGAAACCCTGGGCCAGCATGTAGGCGATGCCCAGCAGCCCCAGCACCATCAACAGGCGGGCCTGCACCGCCTGCGAGGCGCCGCGCAACCCCGCGAGCAAGGCGATCAGCGCCAGCACGCCGACCGGCAGCAACCACAGGTTGCGTCCCTGCAGCCACAGGAACAAGGCCGGTGCCGCATCGCCGGACAGCGGATAGTCGCGCAGCCAGCCGGTGCTCCAGAAGCCGTCCTGAATCGCGTACCACGGCAAGACCGCGACGGCCAGCACCACGCACAGCGCGATGCCGGCGGCCTGGCGATCCAGGCGGGAAATCTGCACGGTCGTGCGGACGCTAGTCGCGGGCCCGGGCCTTGCGGTCAGCGCGGCAGGGAGCCGATTTCATCGTCCCATTTCTTGAGCAGGCGCTTGCGTTCGGCCGACGAGCCGTACTTGACGAAGTCGTAGTCGATCAGCTTGATCTTCTTGAGGTCGGGCGCCTTGGGCGAGGTCTTGGCCGACTTGTTCGACGGCACCTGGAAGGACTTGACCTCCTGGGCCTTGCTCTGGAATTCGGCGTCCAGCGCAAAGTCGTAGAACTTCTTGGCGTTCTCCAGGTTGCGCGCGCCCTGCACGATGCTCATCGAGCCGATCTCGTAGCCGGTGCCTTCGCACGGGATCACGGTCTTGATCGGGAAGCCGGCCTCGGCCACCGCCACCGCGTCGTGCGCGAACACGATGCCGATGACGGTCTCCCCGGCACCGGCGGCCTTGATCGGCGCCGAACCCGACTTGGTGTACTGGTTGACGTTGGCGTTCATCGCCTTGAGGAACTTGAACGCCTCGTCCTCGCCGAACAGCTGCACCAGCGTGGCCAGCAAGGTATAGGCGGTACCGGACGAATTCGGGTTGGCGACCTGGATCTTGCCCTTGTACACCGGCTTGATCAGGTCCTTCCAGCACTTGGGCTCGGGCAGGCCCTGCTTCTTGAGCAGTTCGGTGTTGAAGCCGTATCCCAGCGCGCCGGAATAGATGCCGACGGTGCGCACCTTCGATGCCACCGCCTGGCTGTTGGCCCAGTCGAACAACTGGGTCCGCAGCGGCGATGCGTAGGCCTGGGTCAGGCCCTCCTCGGCCGCCTGCAGGTGCGGGTCACCGGTGCCGCCCCACCACACGTCGCCCTTCGGATTGGACGACTCGGCCTTGATCTGGGCATAGGTCTCGCCCGAGCTCTTGCGGGTCATGTCGACCGAGATGCCGGTCTTCTTCTCGAATTCGGTCTTGGCCTGCTGGCACCAGGCGGCATCGGAACTGCAATACAGGGTCAGGCGACCCTGGGCCATTGCGGGCAGCGTGGACAGCCCCAGCAACAAGGTCAACAAACCGGAAATGGTGGTACGGCGCATGGCATGTCTCCTGATGGGTTCTTGGACGCTGGTTTCACAGCATTCGTGGGCACGGACCACACCACCTTAGGCACCCGCGCAAGCCCGGTCAATGCGTGTAAACACGCAGACAACGCATAGAAAACAGCCCGGCGCCCATCCGGGCGCCCGGCGGGCCGCACCCCGAAGGCCGGTCGTCAGGCCGCCGCGGCCGTGGTCGCCGCGACCAGTTCC
The DNA here is from genome assembly GCA_024236015.1 of Rhodoferax sp. Lineage (GTDB taxonomy): Bacteria > Pseudomonadota > Gammaproteobacteria > Burkholderiales > Burkholderiaceae_C > CAISIP01. The sequence continues at coordinate 122,056 of JACKLK010000008.1, read as the reverse complement.
GCCAGCTTGGCCTTGGCGGCGCCGGACGCGATGGCGGCGCGGGCCTTGTCGATACCGGCCTCGATCGTGTCGGTGACGTTCGCCGCGTAGAGCGCCGCGCCGGCGTTGAGGATCACGATGTCCCGCGGCGCACCGTCCTGGTTGTCGAGCACGCCGAGCAGCATGGCCCGGGATTCCTCGGCGGTTTCCACCTTGAGCGCACGGTTGCTGGCCATCACCATGCCGAAATCTTCCGGATGGATCTCGTATTCGTTGATCTCGCCATTGCGCAGTTCGCCGACCATGGTCGCGGCGCCCAGGCTGACCTCGTCCATGCCGTCGCGGCCGTACACCACCACGGCGTGTTCGGTGCCCAGGCGCTGCAGCGCCCGCACCTGGATGCCGACCAGGTCCGGATGGAACACGCCCATCAGGATGTTGGGCGCGCCGGCCGGGTTCGTCAGCGGCCCGAGCAGGTTGAAGATGGTGCGCACGCCCAGTTCCTTGCGCACCGGCGCCACGTTCTTCATCGCCGGATGATGGTTCGGCGCGAACATGAAACCCACGCCGACCGACTCGATGCAGCGGGCGATCGCCTCGGGCGGCAGGTTGATGTTCACGCCCAGCGTCTCCATCACGTCGGCACTGCCGCTCTTGCTGCTGACGCTGCGCCCGCCGTGCTTGCTGACCTTGGCGCCCGCCGCGGCGGCCACGAACATCGAGCAGGTCGAGATGTTGAAGGTGTGCGAGCCGTCGCCCCCGGTGCCGACGATGTCGACCAGATGGGTCTTGTCCTGCACGTGCACCTTGGTCGAGAACTCGCGCATGACCTGGGCTGCGGCGGTGATCTCGCCGATGGTCTCCTTCTTGACGCGCAAGCCGGTGATCAGGGCCGCCATCATCACCGGCGACATCTCGCCGCTCATGATCTGGCGCATGATGTGCAGCATCTCGTCGTGGAAGATCTCGCGGTGCTCGATGGTGCGCACCAGGGCCTCCTGGGCGCTGATCTTGATGGTGGTGGGCATGGTGGTATGTCTCCTCAAGGGTCCGAAGTTCGATTCAATCGGCGCAGAACGCCGCCATGGCATCGGCCGCGCGTTGCACCCCGGCGGCGTCCACGTCCAGGTGCGTGACGAAACGCAGCCGGTACAGGCCGGACGCCAGCACGCCGCGCGCCTTCAGGAACGGGATCAGCTGGTCGGCCCGCTCCCGCGCGCCGCCGACCAGGTCGACGAAGACGATGTTGGTGTCCGGGGTCTCGACCTGCAGGCCGGCAATACCTTGCAACGCCCGGGCCAGCTGCAGCGCCAGCGCATGGTCCTGCGCCATCCGGTCCACGTGGTGATCCAGCGCATGGCTGCCCGCGGCCGCCAGGATGCCCGCCTGGCGCATGCCGCCGCCGGCCATCTTGCGGATGCGCAGCGCCCGGCGCACCAGTTCGCGGCTGCCACACAACACCGAACCGGCCGGCGTACCCAGGCCCTTGCTCAGGCAGACCGAGACGCTGTCGAAACACTGCGCGATACGCCGCGCCTCGGTGCGCGCATCCGAGCCGGTGCGCGCCGCCTGTGCCACGGCCGCGTTGAACAGCCGGGCGCCGTCGAGATGCCGCGCCAGGCCGCGTGAACGCGCCAGCGCCGTGGCCTGCTGCACATAGTCGAACGGCAGCAGCTTGCCGCCCCAGGTGTTCTCCAGCGCCAGCAGCCGCGTCACCGCGAAATGGGTGTCGTCGGGCTTGATCGCGGCCGCGATGTCGTCCAGCGCCAGCGTGCCGTCCGGCTGGTTGGGCAACGGCTGGGACTGCACGCTGCCGAACACCGCCGCACCGCCGCCCTCCCAGCGGTAGGCGTGGGCCATCTGGCCGACGATGTATTCGTCGCCGCGTTCGCAGTGGCCCAGGATGGCGCACAGGTTGCCTTGCGTCCCGGTGGCCACGAACAGCGCCGCCTCGAATCCCAGCAGGTCGGCCAGCTTGTCCTGCAGCGCATTGACGCTGGGGTCTTCACCGTAGACGTCGTCGCCCAGCGGCGCGGCCATCATGGCTGCGCGCATCTCCGGCGTCGGTTGGGTCACGGTATCGCTGCGCAGATCGACGATGGGATCCATGGAATATGCCTCCAGCTGCGCCGCCCTGGACAGCAGCACGTAAAAAGGGGTCGGCGCCCCGCAAGCGCGCCGGTCATGTCATTTGCTCCACCACACGCGGCACAACCCACGACGCATGAAAGGCCAAGCGGCCGCGGAGCAGGCCAGCCCAGGCCCCCACGGAACTGGCTCCGCCAGGCCGTAGGGGGCGCCCCCCAGTGGGGGGTTCGGCCGGTCGACACGAAGTGCGACCGGACAGACGGGGGGCGTCATTCACGAAAGAAAATTCCTGAGCATCGCGTGTCCGTGCTCGGACAGGATGGACTCGGGGTGAAACTGTACGCCCTCGAGCCGGACCGCGTTCGCCAGGCCGGAGTGCCGCACACCCATGATCTCGCCGTCGTCGGTCCAGGCCGTCACCTCCAGCTCCTGCGGACAACTCACGCGCTCGATCGCCAGCGAGTGGTAACGATTGACGGTGAACTGCCGCGGCAGGCCGCTGAACACACCCGACTGCGTGGTCGTGATGACCGAGGTCTTGCCGTGCATGAGTTCGCGCGCGCGCACGATGGAGCCGCCCAGCGCCGCGCCGATGCTCTGGTGGCCCAGGCACACGCCCAGGATCGGCAGCTTGCCCATGAAATGCCGGATCGCCTCGACCGAGATGCCGGCCTCGGCCGGCGAACACGGCCCGGGCGACACCACCAGCCGGTCGGGCGCGCGTGCGGCAATGCCTTCGAGCGTGATCTCGTCGTTGCGGAACACCTCGACCTGCGCGCCCAGTTCGCCGAAATACTGCACGATGTTGTAGGTGAAGCTGTCGTAGTTGTCGATCATGAGCAGCTTGACCGGTGCGGTGGACGATGTCATTCCAGGCCCTCCTCGACCAGTTCGGCCGCGCGCAACAGGGCCCGTGCCTTGGCTTCGGTCTCCTTCCATTCGAGCTCGGGCACCGAGTCGGCCACGACGCCGGCCGCCGCCTGCACGTACAGGTGGCCGTCCTTGACGATGCCGGTACGGATCGCGATCGCCACGTCCATGTCGCCGGCATAACTCAGGTAGCCGCAGGCGCCGCCGTACAGGCCGCGCTTGTTGGGCTCGAGCCGGTCGATGATCTCCATCGCATGCACCTTGGGCGCGCCGGTCAGCGTGCCGGCCGGGAAACTGGCGCGCAACACGTCCATGCTGGTCATGCCGTCGTTCAGGATGCCCTCGACATTGCTGACGATGTGCATCACGTGGCTGTAGCGCTCGACCGCGAACGCCTCCGTCACCTTGACGGTGCCGGTCTTGGCGATGCGCCCGATGTCGTTGCGCGCCAGGTCGATCAGCATCACGTGTTCGGCCCGTTCCTTGGGGTCGTTGACCAGCTCCTGCTCCACCGCCTTGTCGCGCTCCGGTGTCGCGCCGCGCGGGCGCGTGCCGGCCAGCGGGCGGATCGTGATCTTCTGGCCTTCGTCGGTGTTTTCCTGTCGCACCAGGATCTCCGGGCTGGCACCCACCACATGGAAGTCGCCGAAGTGGTAGTAATACATGTAGGGGCTGGGGTTGAGCGAACGCAGCGCCCGGTACAGCGACAGCGGCGACTCGGTGTAGCGCTTCTTGATGCGCTGGCCCACCTGCACCTGCATGAATTCGCCGGCCTCGATCATGCCCTTGGCGGTTTCGACCGCGCGCAGATAGTCGGCCTTGGCGAATTCGCGCTCCGGCGGATACGACTGCGTGGCCTTGACCACCGGCGCGCTGACCGAATACTTGAGTTGCTCCTTGAGCGCACGCAGGCGCCGACGCGCGTTCGCATAGGCCTCGCTCTGGCCCGGGTCGGCATAGACGATGAGGTACAGCTTGCCCGACAGGTTGTCGATGACCGCCAGTTCCTCGCATTGCAGCAGCAGGATGTCGGGGCAACCCAGCGTGTCGGGCGGACAGGTCGACACCAGCTTCTTCTCGATGTGGCGCACCGTGTCGTAGCCGAAATAACCCGCCAGGCCGCCACAGAACCGCGGCAGCCCCGGACGCAGCGCCACCTTGAAACGTTTCTGGTAGCTGGCGATGAAGTCCAGCGGATTGTCCCGGCTGGTCTCGACCACGACGCCGTCGGTGACGACTTCGGTACGCGCCTGCTCACCAAAGCCGGTGGAGCGCAGCAGGGTCCGGGCCGGCAAGCCGATGAAGCTGTAGCGGCCAAATCGCTCGCCACCGACGACGGATTCCAGCAGGAAGCTGCAGGCGCCATCGCCTTTGGCAAAAGCCAGTTTCAGGTACAACGAGAGCGGGGTTTCGAGATCGGCGAACGCCTCCACCATCAGTGGAATGCGGTTGTAGCCCTGGGCCGTCAGGCTCTTGAATTCAAGTTCGGTAATCACGCGGCAGACCTTTCGATGCAGCACCGGCTCCCGGATGGTCGGGGTGGTCGGTTGCAGTCAATCCAGCGCCCGGCAAGCGGGCAGTGTGTGGTGTGCGCTCAGGCTGTGACAGCCTGTGCCAGCGACACCGGGACCCGGCTGTGCCGCAGGCCCTGGAGGTCAGTCGGCGCGCGGCATCAGCCGGAGGGGCAGAGCAGGTGAATCACGCCAGGGCCAGGCTCCCCGGTCGCTACAACCTGTGATGCTGATGCGGTGAATGAACATGGGCGCAGTGTAGCAAAGCCGACGCGCTCCATCGCGGCTTGTGGCCCCAAGATAGTAATGTCCCCTTCGCCCCAAGTAGAAGTGTCCCCTTGCAGATCGAGCAGGGGAATGCATCTTGGGACAGGAATGGGGATTGATGAGTCAGAAGGAAGCACAGCGGCTGGCCGTGGTGCAGCGAGTTGGCGCGGGCGAATTGAGCCAGATGCAGGCGGCAGCGACGCTGGGCCTCTCTGTGCGCCAGGTCAAGCGCCTGTGCCGGCAAGTGCGGCAGCAGGGGCCATCGGGGCTGATCTCGCGCAAACGCGGTAAGCCGAGCAACCGGCGCATTGGGGCTGAGCAGCACGAACACTTCATGGCCTTGGTGAGCCGGCATTACGCGGACTTTGGCCCTGAGCTGGCACGCGAGTACCTGGCACGCGATCACGGGTTCGGCTACAGCACCGAGACGCTGCGAGGCTGGATGATTCAGGCCGGTCTGTGGAAGGCCAAGGTGCGCCGGGCCAAGCGCGTGCACAGCCCGCGCCCGCGCCGATCCTGCCTAGGCGAACTGGTGCAGATCGATGGCAGCCACCACGATTGGTTCGAAGGTCGCGCGGGCAAATGCTGCCTGATCGCCTTCATCGACGACGCCACGGGTCAGGTTCTGGGCGCGCGCTTCAGCGCCGAAGAGACCACCGAGGCCTACCTGGCGGTACTGCGCGAAGTGGTCGATCGACACGGAGCACCGTTGGCGCTGTACAGCGACCGCCACAGCATCTTCACCAAATCCAATCCAGAAGACGCCAAGCCCACGCAGTTCGAGCGCGCGTTGCTGCAGTTGCACATCGAGCCCATCTGCGCCAACACGCCCCAGGCCAAGGGACGGGTGGAGAGGCTGTTCCAGACGCTGCAAGATCGCATGTGCAAGGCGCTGCGGCTCGATGGGGTGGCCAACATGGATGACGCCAACGCCTGGTTGGGCAGCTATCTGCGCCAGCACAACCAGCGCTTTGCTGTGGCCGCTCGCGAGGCTATCGACTTGCATCGGCCATGGATGGGAACGGCAAGGGCATTGAGCGAGATCTGCGCCCTACACCACCAACGCGACCTCAGCGCGCAAGGCGCATGCAAATTCGAAGGCCAGATCCTGCAGCTCGAGCCTGGTCAATCACATGCGCCAAAGGCTCGGGCAAAAATCAACATCGTGCAGTTCGCTGACGGACAGCTGAGCCTGAGCTATCGGGGCAAACCACTGCAACACCGAGCATTTGCCTTGCATGACCATTTGAACAACGGCAAATTGGCCGACGCCAAGACGTTGCCAGGCAAGATCGACTCCCTGCGCAAGCCCACAAACCCAGAGAGAACGCGCATCGCCAGACTCAAGGCCGAACTGGAATTCCAGGCCAGCCAGCGGGCCCGAGGCATCTACCGTCCTGACACCCCGCCGATCGTGCCACCGCGAGTCAGCCGGCAGCTACGGGCTACGCCCTGCGCAGCCGGCTGACTCGATCGACGCAACCCGAATCACCACTCGACCCAGGGGACATCTCTACTTTGGGCAAAAGGGGACATTTCTACTTTGGGTTGACACGCTCCATCGCGGCTCATGGGTCCGCATGCGCATCCCGGATCCACTGCACCAGTTCGTCGCGCTCGATCGGCCGGCTGAACAGGTAACCCTGGCCCTTGCCGCAACCCAGGGTGCGCATCAGCGCGGCCTGCTCCGCGGTTTCGATGCCTTCGGCCAGCGTGCCCATGCCCAGGGTGCGGGCCATCAGCACCGTGGCCTCGATCAGCACCCGGTGGTAGTCGCTGGTCTGCGCCAGGCTGACGAAGCTGCGGTCGATCTTGACCACGTCGATCGGCAACTCGTGCAGGCAGGACAGCGACGAATAGCCGGTGCCGAAATCGTCCAGCGCCAGCGTCACGCCCAGTTCCTTGACCTCGTGCAGTCGCGCCTGCATCGCCAGGTCCTGTGCCGCTAGGCTTTCGGTGATCTCGAGCTGCAGCTGGTTCGCGCCCAAGCCGTGCGCCCGCAAGGCCTGCAGGATGTCGGAGGCCAGCGAAGGTTCGCACAACTGCGCACGCGACAGGTTGACCGATACCGTCTCGGGCGCCAACGGCCCCAGTGTCGCCTGCAGCCAGGCGAAGTCGCGGCACGCGGTCTGCAGCACCTCGGCGCCGAGCTTGCCGATCAGGCCGACGGCTTCGGCGATCGGGATGAACTCCACCGGCGAGACCAGGCCGCGCTGCGGATGGCGCCAGCGCACCAGTGCCTCCAGCCCGGTCATGCGGCGCGACACCAGGTCGACCAGCGGCTGGTAGACGACGAACAGCTCGCCCTCGGACAAGGCACGGCGCAGGTCGTTCTCCAGCGCCACGTCGTCCCGCACCCGGCGATGCATCGCCGGCTCGAACAACACGTAACGGCCGCGTCCGGTGCGCTTGGCCTCGTACATGGCGATGTCGGCGTCGCGCAGGATGGCTTCCACGTCGGCCGCGGCATGGGTTGCGGTGACGATGCCGATGCTCACGCTCGAGTTGACCGTATGCCCCGCGACTGTATACGGCATGGCCAGCAGATCGAGCAGCCGCCCCGCCACCACTTCGGCGTCCAGGTCGCCACGAATGTCGTCGAGCAGCACGACGAACTCATCCCCCCCGATGCGCGCTGCCATCTGGCCGAAGTCACTGGTGCGGACAAAGGTGTCGCTTTCCCGCAGGCCGGTCTGCAGCCGCTCGGCGATCTGGCGCAGCAACTCGTCGCCGACGCCGTGGCCCAGCGTGTCGTTGACCTGCTTGAAGCGGTCGAAGTCCATGAACAGGACGGCGAAGTGGTAACCGGGCTGCTCCCGGTGGCGCGCCAGCGCGGCAGCGATCTGGTCCGTCACCACGGCGCGGTTCGGCAGGGACGTGAGACTGTCGGTGCGGGCGCTGTCGCGCAGCGTCTGCTCCAGGCGTTTTTGCGCGGACACGTCGACGATGCAGGCAACGGCCCCCTGGATCAGGCCGTTGTCGTCGAGCAGTGGCTCGACATTGACGAGGGTCCAGAAGATGCTTCCGTCGGCGCGGTGGTAACCGACGAGTTCGTTGCGGATCTGCACCCCGTAACGCAGGCTGCGCACCACCGGCCGCTGGATCTCGGGCAGCTCCGACTGGTCACCGCGGATGGGGACCCCGAGCGCACATACGGCGTCGTTGATGGCATCGAACTGCCCCACCTGATCCGGCGCCAGGCCCAGCATGTCGACCGCCGCAGCATTGCTGTCGACGACGCGGGCCTCTTTCGAAAACACCAATACGCCCGTGGGCAGGACCTCGAACAGTGCCCGTCGCTGCTGGCGCGAGCGCACCCGTTCGTCGATGTTCGAGGCCACGACGACCCAGGACACGACCCGGCCGCCCGCATCGTGCAGCGGCTGGATATCGACCATGGTCCAGATGCGGCTGCCGGACTTGGTCACGATCTGGATCTCGCCCGCGGCCGCCTGCCCCTTGCTCATGCTCTCGCGGTAGACCAGCGCCTCGCGTGTCGGGCGCTCCTCGAGCTGCAGCAACGGCCCGAGGAACTTGCCGCGTACCTCGTCCAGCGTGTAGCCGGTCAGCGTGACGAAGCTGGGGTTGACCCAGTCCACCCGCCGCCGCTCGTTGAGCACCACCACGCCGTTGGCCGTGTGCTCGGCCACCAGCGCCAGGCGCCGCATCTGGTCCGCCTGCGCCTGCACCTGGCCGTATTGGCGCGCCACGAAACGTGCCGTCGGCTCGACGACCGCCAGCGCCAGCAGCACCATCAGGCCGATCACCAGCATCGTGGCACCCAGCATGGTGCGCGACGCATCCAGGTTGTGCAGCCGCGCGGACAGGCGCGCCTGCTCGGACAGGGCCTGCGCGCTGGCGTAATAGTCCGGCGCCTGGGCATGGATGGTCATCAGGCTGGCTTGCACGCCGGCGGCGTCATCGGCCTCGCGCGCGCGGATCAGGGCCTCGACATCGTCGAAGAACTGCTCGCGCGCCAACCGCCAGGCCCGCGCCGTCGCCATCACGCGGCCGACCTCCTCCGAACCGCGGCCCAGCTGCTCGTGCAGCATCTCCTCGAGCCGCTGGGCCTGGCTGCGGGCCTCGACCAGCCCGCGGGCCAGCAGGTGCGGCGCCGCATCACTGGCGTTCTGGGTGGCCAGCAGGCTCAGCCGCTGGCTGAACAGGCGCTGCGCGCCCGCCAGCGCAATGATCTCCCCATCGGTCGAGCGCAACTGCTCGGTGCGCCAGTTCTGCCAGGCCTGTGCCGCCAGGACCAGGGCGATCAGGGTCAGCATGCCCAGCATGGCCACGCGCACCCGCATGCCCGCGCGCGCGCCGGACCGACGGGCCTGCGGGTCTACCGGGATGGCGTCGTCCGGCCCTTGCACGCCGTTGCCGCCGCTCAGCGCAACGCGCCGCGCATCTGCTCGATCACCGCGCGGTAATCGGGTTGGCCGAAGATGGCGCTGCCGGCGACGAAGGTATCGGCGCCGGCGTCCGCCACCGCGCGGATATTGCCGACCTTGATGCCGCCATCGACCTCCAGCCGGATGTCCTTGCCGCTGGCATCGATGCGCCGGCGCACGTCGGCGATCTTGCGCAACGCGGAATCGATGAAGCCCTGCCCGCCGAAGCCCGGGTTCACGCTCATGACCAGGATCAGGTCGATGTCGTCGATCACCCAATCGAGCACGTCCAGGGGCTGGGCCGGGTTGAACACCAGCCCGGCCTTGCAGCCGGCGCCGGTGATGGCCTGGATGCTGCGGTGCACATGGCCGCTGGCGTCCGGATGAAAGCTGATCAGGTCGGCGCCGGCCTGTGCGAAGGCCGCCGCCAGCGCATCGACCGGCTGCACCATCAGGTGCACGTCGATCGGTACCGCCGCGCCGTCGGGGGTGCGGGCGTGCGGCTTGAGGGCGGCGCACACCATCGGACCGAAGGTCAGGTTGGGCACGTAATGGTTGTCCATGACGTCGAAGTGGATCCAGTCGGCGCCTGCCGCAATGACATCGCTCACCTCGGCGCCCAGGCGCGCAAAGTCGGCAGACAGGATGGAAGGGGCGATGCGAAAGCTCATGGTGTACGGTCTTGTGACACGGGTTGGGTCAAACGGGCATTTTCGCAGTTAGCATAGCGCCATGCCCAAGTACCAGTTTCAGGTGGACGTGCAGCCGCGATACCTGCCCGAGCAGTCCGCGCCGCAGCAAGGGCTTTATGTTTTTGCCTACACGATCAGCATTGCCAATATCGGCACGATCGCGGCGCAATTGATTTCGCGCAGCTGGAATGTCAACGATGCCGCCGGCCATACCGAGAAGGTCCGGGGCCTGGGCGTGGTCGGACAGCAACCGTTCCTGCACCCCGGCGAGAAGTTCGAATACACCAGCGGGACCCGCCTGCGCACCCCGACCGGGACCATGCATGGCAGTTATTTCTTCGTCGCCGAGGACGGCGAACGCTTCGAGGTCGACATTCCCATGTTCGTGCTCGACGCGCTCAGCGCCAGTGGCGGCAAACCCACCCTGCATTGATGCCGCGGCGGCGCGACGCCGCCCGCGGGCCCGCCCCGGATCACGGCCATGGGCGAATTTGACCTGATCGAACGTTATTTCCGGCAACCGGTGCGCCGTGCCGCGCTCGGCGTGGGCGACGACTGCGCCCTGCTGCGGGTCGCGCCAGGCCATCAGCTCGCCGTGTCGTCCGACATGCTGGTGCAGGGCCGCCATTTTCTTGCAGACACCGACCCGTCCGCGCTGGGGCACAAGGCACTGGCGGTGAACCTGAGCGACCTGGCGGCCTGCGGCGCGCAGCCGCTGGCCTTCACGCTGGCGCTGGCGCTGCCATCGGCCGACCCGCTCTGGCTCGAACCGTTCGCGCAAGGCCTGCTCGCGCTGGCCCATGCGCACGACTGCGAGCTGGTCGGCGGCGACACCACCGCCGGGCCGCTGAACATCTGCATCACCGTGTTCGGCGAGGTGCCCGCCTCGGACGGGCGCAGCCAGGCCTTGCTGCGCAGCGGCGCCCGCGACGGCGACGACATCTATGTCAGCGGCACGCTGGGCGATGCGCGGCTGGCACTCGAGGCCATGCGCGGCCAATGGCCGTCGTTGCCGGCGGCGCTGCATGCACAGGCGCTGCAGCGCCTGCACCGGCCCACGCCGCGGGTCGCGTTGGGACGGGCGCTGCGTGGCGTGGCCCACGCCGCGATCGACGTCAGCGACGGCCTGCTCGGCGACCTCGGCCACGTGCTGCAGGCCAGCGGCGTCGGCGCCGAATTGCAGATAGCCGCGCCCGGGCGATTGATGGCGTGTGGCGCTGCCGCGCTCGACGCCTGCGTGCCGCCGCGGCACCAGCTCGCCTGTGTCCTGGCCGGTGGCGACGACTACGAGCTGGCGTTCACCGCCGCGCCGGGGCAACGCGAGGCGGTGCAGGCCGCGGCCCATGCCAGTGCGACGCCGGTCACGCGTATCGGCCGCATCGTGTCCGCGTCCGGCGTGCGGGTGCTCGACGCGCACGGCGCACCGGTCAGCGGCGACTGGCGCTCGTTCGACCATTTCGGCTGAGACAGGAGCCCGCATGCCAGATCCGACCGATGACAACGAACAACTGCTCGACGCGGCCATCGCCACGGCGCGCCAGAGCCCGAACCGGGTCCGCCGTGTCGGCGCGGTGCTGGAGCCGGCCGACGACGGCCCGCCACTGCGCGCCTGCAACACCTTTCCGCATGGCGTGACCGATACCGAGCAGCGCCACGCGGGCGACGGCCGGCTGATCTGGATGGAACATGCCGAGCGCAACGCGATCTTCGCGGCGGCACGCGCGGGCCGGCGCACCGACGGGGCTCGCCTGGCCAGCAGTTATTTCCCGTGCACCGATTGCGCCCGCGCCATCATCCAGGCCGGCATCCGGCAGCTGGTGACGCTGCCGCCGGACCTGGACGACCCGGTATGGGGCGCGTCATTCGGGCCGTCGCTCACGATGCTGCAGGAGGCAGGCGTGCAGCTGCACCTGTCGCGCCGCGACGCGGCACAGGCCCAGGCGGACACGATGCGAGCCCCGTGACGGGGTGCCGCCTCACGGCGGCACGGTCACGGTGCGGACCTTCTCCTTGCGCAGCAGGTACAGGCCGCTGGCAATGATGATGCTGCCCCCGAGCAACGTGTAGCCGTCGGGCGTGATGCGCCACAGGCTCCAGTCCAGCGCGATGCCCCAGGCCAGCGCGGTGTATTCGAAGGGCGCGATCACCGACGCCTGGCCATGGCGGAAGGCCTCGGTGATCGCCAGCTGTCCGACGAAACCGGTGACCGCCAGCGCGGCCAGCACCCACAGATGCCGTGTCTCGATCGGCACCCAGTTCGGCCACGCCAGCAGCCCGGCGCCCAGCGACAGGGAGATCGTGGTCCAGAACACCAGCGTGACGCTGGCATCGGTGCGGCTGAGCACCCGGCCGGCGATGGCCGACACCGCATAACAGGTGGCCGCACCCAGCACCGCCAGCGCACCCCAGGAAAAGAACGCCTCGCCATCGGGCCGCAACGCGATCACGACGCCGACCAGGCCGATGGCGATCGCCACCCAATGCACGGGCGCGACACGTTCGCGCAGCACCGGGATCGACAACACCGTGATCAGCAGCGGCGCGACAAAAAAGATGGTGTAGGCCTCGGCCAGCCCGAGCTCGCGCAACGCGAAGCTGAACAGGGTCAACATGACGATGCTGATGACACCGCGAAACAGATGGAGCCGCCAGCGCACCCGCACCAGCTGACGGACTTCCCGCCGCCAGACCACGTAGGCCACGACCAGCGGCATGGCCGCCAGGCCGCGCAACGCGGCCACCTGCAGCGCCGGGTAGCTGCCCGTCAAGGTCTTGAGCACCGCGTCCATCAGCGAAAAGGCGCCGACCGCGATCAGCATCGCGACGATGCTGCGCAGGTTGCTGCTCATCACCCGGCTCCGAACCCGGCGCGACGGCGCCGGCAGCATGCGGGCAGCGCGGCGACCCGGCCAGGGCCGCACCCGTCACCGCTGCGGTTCGCGCGCATAGTGCTGCTCGAGATACGCGATGATGTCGGCCGACTCGAACATCGCCGCGCCGGTGTTGGGGTCCTCGAGATACGGCAGTTGCACCCGCCCCCAGCGCGCCAGCAACTGCTCGCGCCGGCCGCCGGGGCGTGGCCGGTACGGCCCGGGGCGCAGCCGCAGCGCGGCCGGCCCGAGCTCGGTCCAATGCTCCTTGCCGACGTTGTGCAGGGTATAGGCCAGTTCGAGTTCGGTCAGTCGCTCGCGCACCAGGCGCGAATACGGGCTGGACTCGAAGCTCCACAACTGCAATCGCCGCCGCGGCCGGCGCGCCGGTCGGGCCTGCAGACCCCGGCCGGCGCGCAGCATCGAACCGAGTTCGGCCAGCCGCGCCGCCAACGGGCCGGGGCGATACGCCGCTGGCGGCTCGCGCTCGGCATAGGTGCGGAACAGGTGGGCGATGATGGTCGGGCCGTCGGTCAGCGTGTCGCCGGTATTGGCGTCGACCAGCAACGGAAATCCGCCCGCACCGGCCAGGGCCTCGGCCTTGGGGCGGTAACGCGTGCCGCCGATCGGGCAGGGAAACACGTCGGCATCGAGCCCGAGCGCCGTCAGGGCCTCGCGCACCTGCCGGCATGCCGGATCGCCCTCCAGGTCGTACAGGCGCAACCGCTTCTTCGGTTGCCGCGCGGCATGCACGAGCATGGTGCCGCGCCACAGGTCCAGCGTCGACAGCAACGACGACGACAGGACCCGGGCCTGGCGGCGAATGGCCTCGGGCACGGCGCAGTCTCCCGCGCTCAAGGCTTGCGATGCTCGAGCGTGAGGCCGGCGGCCGTGCGGGCCGCAAACCCCTTCCAGTAGGTGTGGTCGGCCTTGAAGCTGCCATCCTCCTGCGCGGAGAACTTGCCGTCCTTCGCCTTCTCGACCAGGTCGAGGTAGGCGTCCATGCCGGCGTCGTTCTTCAGGTACTTGCCCAGGAAGGCGGTGGCGAAATGCTGCGCGATGTTGTTCATGCGCACGTTGTCCCAGACCGCGTCGATATAGTGCTCGGCCGGAATGAACTTGAGGTTCGGCGCCGGCTTCCAGGTTTCCAGCGGCGGCGGCATCGGCGCGCCGGCATTGTGGTTGGCGTTCTCGTAGGTCAGCAGGTAGCGCGGTGCATTGACGCTGGCCTCGAAGATGTTGCGCACGCCGGGCGCATATCCCGACACGTCGTCGACGCTGCCGGCCACGAAGAACACCGGCGTGGTGATGCCGGCCAGCCCGGCCGCGTCCCAGAAGCCGCGGGTCCAGCCCCACGGCGCAAACGCGATCGCGGCCTTGATGCGCTTGTCCATCGACGCCACGTAGGCGGGGTTGCCCGCCTGGCGCACCGCCAGCGAGCCTTGCGGGGCGCCCCACGGGAATCCGACACTGGCGGCGGTGAAGCCGCCACCGATGGTGTTGACGACACCGTAGCCGCCCATCGAATAACCGATCAGACCGGTCAGGTCGGCGTTGACCATGCCCTTGAGCGTGCCCGAGGGATCGCTGGTGTTCAGGCGCGCCATCTCGCCGAGCACGAACAACTGGTCGAGCGGCCGGTTCAGCAAGGTGCTGCCGAATGCCGCCTGGTCGCTGTAGGTGCTGTCGGTGTGGTCGATCGAGGCGACCACATAACCCTTGCTGGCCAGGTTTTCGGCCAGGTGGCTGAGCAGGAAGCGATTGCCGGGATAACCGTGCGAGACGATGAGCAGCGGGTAGGGGCCGGCGGCGGCGTCGGGCGGGGCGTCGCGCACCGCCTTGCCGCGCAAGGTGACCCCGATCTTGCCGTCGCGCACGAACACGCCGCGGTACTCGCCGTCACCGGGCTTGGCCGCAACCGCCTTGGCCGGGTACCAGACTTCGACCGTCAAGGGCCGGTCGTAGGTCGGGATCGGCTCGCCGGCCTTGGCCTTGAGGATGTCGAGCTGCCCGGCATGGGAAAGGCTCAGGGTCTTGACCCCGATCGCCTGCTTGCCGTATGCGGCCAGTGCCGGCGCGTCGGGCCGGATCGTGTCGATGCGGTTGATGGCGGCGGCGGTCGTGTCTTGCGCCGCCACGGGCGCAGCTGCGCCGAGGCCGGCCGTCAGCAATGTCATGATGAGTACCTGCTTGAACATGCTTGTTGTCTCCGGTTATGGGGGAATCGAACATCACCTGCCGTTGCCGGGATACGCGCGCTGCGCAGCCGCCATGACAACAGCCGCCCATCCGGGCACCACGCACGAGACCGGTACCGGCGCGAACGCGGCCCGGGCCGCGGGCACGCCGACCTGCGAGCATACCTGCCATCGGCGGCGCCTGCATGGTTGCGGCCACTGTCCACCATAATCGATCCGATGCCTGATTTCGACCTGCATGCACAACCCTCCGCGCAGGGTGCGGCGCCCATCTCCCGCCCCGGGGTGTCCTTCCTGCTGGCCCATCCGGCCCACGCGATCGCGCTCGGCCTGGGCTCGGGCCTGAGCCGCTGGGCGCCCGGCACCGTCGGCACGGCCTGGGCCTGGATCGCATTCCTGGCGCTGCAGCAATGGCTGACGCCGGCGCAGCTGGGCTGGACGGTGCTGCTGTCGTTTCCGCTCGGCTGGTGGGCCTGCAGCGTGTGTGCACGCCATATGCGGGTGCTCGATCCTGGCAGCATCGTCTGGGACGAGATCGCGGCATTCTGGCTGGTGTTGTGGCTGGTGATGCCGGCCGGTTTCGTCGCCCAGCTGGTGGCCTTCGTGTTGTTCCGTGTGTTCGATGCCGCCAAGCCGGGACCGGTGGGCTGGGCCGACCGCTTGTTCCACGGCGTGAATCCGGCAACCGACCCGGCGGCCTGGCGCAAGGCCGGCCTGGGCATCATGCTCGACGACCTGGTGGCGGCGTTCTGCACCTTGCTGGTGATCGCCGCCTGGCACTGGTGGTAGACCCGGGAGACCACATGCCCACGCAACAACGAATCGACACGGCGGACCTGTGCCGCGACCTGGCCGCCGCGCTGCTGGCGCACGGCTGGATGATGGCCACGGCCGAGAGCTGTACCGGCGGATTGATCGCCGGCGCCTGCACCGATCTGAGCGGTTCGAGCAACTGGTTCGAACGCGGCTTCGTGACCTATTCGAACCAGGCCAAGACCGAATTGCTCGGCGTCGACGCGGCCCTGATCGCCCGCGACGGAGCGGTCAGCGAGTCGGTTGCGCGGGCCATGGTGCTGGGTGCGCTGCAAAAGGCGCCGGTCCGGGCCGCGGTGGCCGTGACCGGCGTGGCCGGGCCGACCGGCGGCACGGCCGCCAAGCCGGTGGGCACGGTCTGGTTCGGCTGGAATGTCGACGGGGTGGTGCACACCGAGATGCGGCGCTTCGACGGCGACCGCGCGGCGGTGCGTGCGGCCACGGTCGAACATGCCCTGGCTGGCCTGCTCGCGCGGCTGCCCGCGCCGCCCAAACCGGACGCCGCATGACCACGGGCGACGCCGGCCGGCCCCGCGTGGCGGCCGGACGACGCCGTGCCACGACGCCGTCGCCGAAGACGACGGCCCCGAAGAGGCGCGCGCCGCGCAGGCAGCACCACCATGTCTACGTGGTCGAGCTCGACGACGCGGTCTGGAACATCGCACGTTTTCGCCGGGCCAACCCGGATTACCAGCTGGGCAAACCCTTCGTCTATGTCGGCATGACCGGCCTCGATCCGGATGTGCGCTTCGACAAGCACAAGGCCGGCATCCAGTCCAACAGCTATGTGCAGCGCTTCGGCCTGCGCCTGCTGCCCGGCCTGTACGCGATGTACAACCCCATGCCCTACGAGGCCGCACGCGACATGGAGGTCGAACTCGGCATCGCACTGCGCGAAGCCGGCTACGGCGTCTGGCAGGGCTGAAGCGACACGCCACGCACGACCGTGGGGGCCACGTTCCCCGCCGGGCCGCCCCAAGGGGAACACGGCCCCCTTGGGGGGCAGGGAGCGACACGCAGTGCGCGACCGTGGGGGCCACACTCACACGACGTTGATCTCGCGCATCGGCCGACCCTCCAGCACCCGCTGCCAACCGAACACCGACAGGTCCAGCGTCTCGAACCGGCCGGCCACGACCAGCTCGGCCAGTGCACGGCCAACCGCCGGCGACTGCTGCAGGCCATGGCCGCTGAAGCCGTTGGCGAACAACAGGTTGTCCACATCCGGATGGGCACCCAGGATCAGGTTGTGGTCCAGCGTGTTGACGTCGTAATGCCCGGCCCAGGCCTTGCCGACCCGCGCGGCCTCGAAACCCGGCACCCGGTGCGCCAGCGCCGGCCACAACACGGATTCGAACAACGCATGCTGGACCTCGAAATCGAAACACTCCGGGTCCTGGTCTTCGGGCAAGGCCACGCCACACAGGAAACCCGTGCCTTCGGGCCGGAAATAGACACCGTTCGTATCGATCACCAGCGGGCAACGCGGCGCCGGCTCGGGACTGTGGAACGGGAACACGCAGCGCTTGCGCGACTGCACCGGCAACACGATGCCGGCCGATCGGGCCAGCGCGGCGGCGCCGGTGCCGGCGGCGTTGATGACGGTGCCACAAGACACCGTGGCACCATCCTCCAGTTGCACCGCCGTCACCGTGTGGCCGCTGCGCAGCAGCGCCGCGGCCCGCGCCACGCGGTAGACCACGCCTTGGGCCTGTGCCTTGCGCCGGAACGCCTGCATCAGGCTGTGCGCGTCGAGCCAGCCCTCGCCCGACAGCCCCAGGCTGGCGCCGGCCAGGTCGTCGACCCGCATCCAGGGGAACCGCCGTGCCAGCGCGTCGGGCGCGAGCAGGGCCGCGTCGACGCCGCAATCGCGCTGCACGGCATGGTTGGACTGCAGCGTCGCCAGCCCCTGCGGGCCGGCCAGGAACAGGTAGCCGGCCTCGCGGAAACCGACGTCCGGCGTCTCGCCGTCCACCGCCAGGTGCTCGCCGATGTGGCGGATGAACTCGGTCGCGAACTGCGACATGCGGATGTTGCCCGGCGTCGAGAACTGGTGCCGGACCGAGGCCAGGGACCGGGTGGTCGCGCACCAGGTGTAGGTCGGGTCCGGCTCGAGCACCAGCACCGAACCCCGGAACCCGGTGTGCAGCGACAGGAAGCAGGCGGCGGCGCTGCCCACCGCTGCGCCGCCAACGATGACCACATCGAATCGCGGCATGGGGTCGCTCCCGTCCCGTGGCGGCGCCGTCCGGTTCAGCGGAACCGGACCTGCAGCGGCGTGAGCGGCTGATCGAAATCGGCGCGCCAGGTCTGGCCGACCGCCACCGGCCAGGCGTCTGTCCAGGTGCCGGTGGTGACCACGTCGGCCGGCAGCAGGTCGGGCGCGTCCGGACAACGGCGCAACTCGGCCAGGAAATGGTGCAGCGCACGCAACGGGCTGTCCAGCACGTTGGCGCCCACGCCGCGTTCGACCTCGTGGCCGTCACGGTGCAACACGACGCCGGTGCGCGCCAGCACGGCGTCGAGCTCCGTCGCGTCACCGGCCACGTCGCGCACCGCGATGCGCCGTCCGACCAGCAGCCGTGCGTGCAGGGCGCCGTCGCGGATCGCATCGGGTGCGGCGAACTTCCAGTCGGGCAGGTGCGACTGCACGATCTCGAAGCCCGGCGCCATCCATTCGATCGCATCGAACAGGTCGTCCAGTGTCGCGTCGGGTTCGGGCCGCGCCCGCATGCCGAACACCGTCTCCGGCTCGATGCGCGGCTGGCACACGTGCTCGAGCGCGACCTCTCCCTCGCCTTCGCAGAACACCAGCGTGGTGTTCCAGACCGTGCCCCAGATCGGCGCGAACACGTTGTAGCGCTGCCAGATGCCGCGGTTCGTGAAACCGATCTTGAAACCCTGCGGCAATTCGCCGCGATCGAGCCGCCTGCGGCGCACGGCCAGCGCCTCCTGGTAGGCCTGCGCGACGTCCGGTGTCGCCGCGCCAGCGGGCGTCGGACTCCAGGGTTGTCCGTTGTCGTAGTGGGCGAGCAGTTCCGCAGGGGTCATGGCATTCCCGGTGTCCGGCCTTCAGGGTCGGCCCCGAGCGGCCGACCGACATGCCCATGTTACCGAACAAGCGCCGGCGGGCACCGTTGTGCGAACCGGTCCGCTCCACCACAATCCCGGCATACCATGCACGGGAAGGATGCGACATGCGGCACGAACCCGGCCCCGGGCCGGCGCGATGAAACACGATTTCGACTGGAGCCTCGCGCGCTCGTTTCTCGCCGCGCTCGACTGTGGCAGCCTGCTGGGCGCATCCCGGATGCTGGGCACCAGCCAACCGACCATCGGACGCCATATTGCCGAACTCGAGGCGCAACTGGGTGTGGACCTGTTCGAGCGCACCGGCCGCGGGCTGTTGCCGACGGACACGGCGCTGCGCCTGGCGGACGCGGCGCGCCAGATGGAGTCCGGTGCGCTGCAACTCGCGCGCACGGTGTCGCAGTCGCAGAGCCGCATCCGCGGAACGGTGCGGCTGGCAGCCAGCCAGCCGGTGGCCTGCCTGCTGCTGCCGCCGATCCTGGCCCGCATGCGCGTCGCGCAACCCGACATCCAGGTCGAGCTGGTGGTGAGCAACGGCGTGAGCAACCTGCTGCGCCGCGAGGCGGACATCGCACTGCGCATGGTGCAGCCCGACCAGGCGACGCTGGTGGCCCGGCGCATCGGCAAGGTGACGCTGGGTGTCTATGCGCACCGCGACTACCTGAGCCGCCACGGGACCCCGCAACACCCGCGCGACCTGCTCGACCATGCACTGATCGGGAACGACCGTGACGACGCCATCATCCGGGGCTTCGCCGCCATGGGCCATCCCGTCGGTCCCGAGCAGTTCGTGTTGCGCACCGACGACCTGATCGCGTACTGGGAGGCGGTGCGCGCGGGCATCGGCATCGGTTTCGTCTCCGACTACGTGGCGCGCACCGACGATGCGATCGTGGCCATCCTGCCCCGGCTCAAGATCCCGGCCATTCCGATGTGGCTGGCCGTGCACCGGGAAATCCGCACCAGCGCGCGCATACGGGCGGTGTTCGACCACCTGGCCGCCGCGATCCCCGCGGCCTTGTGAATCCGCGCCGCCCCCGGCGGTACGCCGCGAGACCGCATCCGCCGATCGCCGCACCCGGCATGCGAAGATAAACGCCTGCCAGCCCTCTTCCACATCCACGCGCCGACACGCCCGCCTCCACCATGCTGCACAAGCTCAACGACATCTTCCCGGTCCGCTACACCGTCTTCGGCCTGTGCGTGCTGGCGTTGCTGCTCAGTCTGGCCACCTTGCCGCTGCGGGGCGCCGGTGGCGTGATGCTGGTGCTGCTGCTGCCGTTGGTCGCGCTGGGCATCTACGACATGGCCCAGTCGAAGCGCTCCATCCTGCGCAACTATCCCGTCATCGGCCACATCCGCTACATGCTCGAATTCGTGCGGCCGGAGTTGCGCCAGTATTTCCTGGAAAGCGACAACGAGGCCACGCCGTTCTCGCGCGCCCAGCGCTCGCTGGTGTACCAGCGGGCCAAGGGCGAGTCGGACAAGCGCCCGTTCGGCACCCTGCTCGACGTGCGCGCCGAAGGTTACGAATGGATCAACCATGCGATGGCGCCCACCACGATCGCATCGCCGGATTTCCGGGTCTGGATCGGCGGCACGCCGGAACAGGCCGCCGGCCGCGACGCCGGCTCCGGACAATGCCGGCAGCCCTACCATGCCAGCGTGTTCAACATCTCGGCGATGAGCTTCGGCTCGCTCAGCGCCAACGCCATCCTGGCGCTGAACGCCGGCGCGCAGATGGGCGGGTTCGCGCACGACACCGGTGAGGGGTCGATCTCGGTCCATCACCGCCGCCATGGCGGCGACCTGATCTGGGAGATCGGCTCCGGCTATTTCGGCTGCCGCAACGACGATGGCAGCTTCAACGCGGACCGGTTCGCGGCCAACGCGGCCGATCCGCAGGTCAAGATGATCGAGCTCAAGCTCAGCCAGGGGGCCAAGCCGGGCCATGGCGGCGTGTTGCCAGGCCCCAAGGTCACGCCGGAGATCGCCGCCGCACGCGGCATCCCGGTGGGGGTCGATTGCATTTCGCCGTCGGCCCACCAGGTGTTCTCGACGCCGATCGGGCTGCTGGAGTTCATCGCGCAGCTGCGTACGCTCTCGGGCGGCAAGCCCACCGGGTTCAAGCTGTGCATCGGCCATCCCTGGGAATGGTTCGCCATCGTCAAGGCCATGCTGCAGACCGGCATCACGCCGGACTTCATCGTGGTCGACGGCGCCGAAGGCGGCACCGGCGCGGCGCCGGTCGAGTTCACCAACCATGTCGGCTCGCCGCTGCAGGAGGGCCTGCAACTGGTGCACAACACCTTGCGCGGCACCGGACTGCGCGAGCGCATCCGCATCGGCTGCGCGGGCAAGGTGATCAGCGCATTCGACATCGCGCGCATGATGGCGCTGGGCGCGGACTGGTGCAACAGCGCACGCGGCTTCATGTTCGCGCTGGGCTGCGTGCAGGCGCAGACCTGTCATACCGGCAACTGCCCCACCGGCGTGACCACGCAGGACCCGTTGCGCCAGAAGTCGCTGGTCGTCGGCGACAAGGCGCGGCGGGTGTTCAACTACCACGCCATGACGATGCACGCGCTCCAGGAGATGGTGCAGGCCGCGGGGCTGGCGCATCCGAGCGGACTGACCGCCCACCATATCGTGCGCCGCATGTCCGACGGCACGGTCCGGTCACTGGCGCAGGGCGTGCTGGCCCAGATGCATGACGGCGCCTTGCTGCAGTCCGACCTGTCGGGCCTGCCGCTGATCTACCGCCAGTCGTGGCCGCAGGCGCGGGCCGAGAGTTTCACGCTGGGCGCGACGGGCTGAACCGCGCCTGCACCGGCACCGCCAGCGGCGCCAGCCGGCGGCGCAGCCGCAATACGGCCTTGTCCTTGCTCAGCAGCATCGCCCGGTGCGCCACCGCCAGGTCGATGAAGCCCTGGTCGTCGGGATCGCTGCAGCGGACCGGGCAGGCGGGCGGCACCGGACACACCGTGCTGGCCCGGTCGAAACCCGCCAGCACCACATCGGCCTTGCACCCGCGCGCCGCCATCGGCGCCACCAGCGCCGGATAGGCCAGCACCCGCCGCAACTCCTCGCGCATCGCGGCGGTCGCCAGCCAGGTGCATTCGCCCGACCGCAGCGCGGCCTGCAATTCGGCCGTCGACACGTCGGCGAACAGCAGCAGGTCCAGCACGATGTTGGTGTCGATCACGACCACCGGCGCGGGTGGCGCGCCGGCGGTCATGCGCCGGCCGCAGGCTCGGCTGCCCTGCCCGAACGGGCCGAGCCCTGCACCATGTCGAAACGGAACATGCGGCATTCGATCGGACCGTTCCACATCGGCACCCGCCGGCCGGCCTTCAGGCGCATGGTGCCGGGCAATTTCAGGTCCGGCGTCAGCATCCAGACGGTCCAGCCGGCAAAATGTTTCTTCCAGTGCGCGGCCAGTTGAACGAAGAAGTCGCCGCCATCCTCGGTATGGGCCTGTTCGCGCGGGCCGCGCGCGGGCGCCGGCGCGGCCTCGTCCCAGGCCTCGCGCGGGTCGCGGCCGGCGTGGCGCTGCGCGTGGGCGCCGGCAAAACCGGCGGTGGTGATCCGCTCGCCATACGGCGGGTTGATCATCATCACCGCGGGCGCTTCGCAGGGCGGCATGCGCTGCAAGGCGTCGCCTCCGCGGAACTCGATGGCCTCGGCCACGCCGGCACGCCGCGCATTGCGCTGCGCGAAGTCGACCATGCGGTGCGAGACATCGCTGCCGAAGATGGTCGGCGGCGCACCCGGGGCCGGCATGCGCTGCGCCTGGCGCGCGCTCTCGCGCATCGCATCCCACACATGGGGCTGGAACGGCAGCATCTTCTCGAACGCAAACCGGCGCAACGCGCCCGGCGCGATGTTGCAGGCCATCTGCGCCGCCTCGATGGCGATCGTGCCGCTGCCGCAACAGGGGTCGTACAGCGGCAGGTGCGGGGTGTCGCTCCAGCCGCTGGCGGCGAGCATGGCCGCGGCCAGGGTCTCCTTCAGCGGTGCGTCGCCCTTGTCCTCGCGCCAGCCGCGCTTGAACAAGGCCTCGCCCGAGGTGTCGATGTACAGCGAGACGGTATCGGTCGTGAGATGGGTGTAGATGCGGATGTCCGGCCAGCGGGTGTCGACGTCGGGGCGCACGCCGCCGCAGCGCGCGCGGAAGCGGTCGCAGACCGCGTCCTTGATCTTGAGCGCGGCGAAGTTCAGGCTGGTCAGCGGACTGTGCTGGGCCGTGACCTCGACCTTCATCGACTCGCGCGGCGTGAACCAGATCTCCCAGGCGACGTCGCCGGCGATGCGATACAGGTCCTGCTCGTTGCGGTACATCGCGTGGTGCAACTGCACCAGCACCCGTTGCGCCAGCCGGCTGTGCAGGTTCAGCAGCATGGCGTCGCGCCACGAGGCCTGCAGCAGCACACCGGCGCGCCACTTGTGCACCTGCGCCAGGTCCTGGCCGGTGATGCGCGCCACCTCGGCGGCGAGATAGTCCTCGACGCCGGCGGCGCAAGGAAGGAACAACTGGAGCTGGTTCACGGCGATGCGGGTCTGGTGGTGCGCCGCAGGCGGGCGGTCACAATGCGCGCCGCAGATTGGCCGGCGCGATGCGCAGTCCCTCGCGGTACTTGGCGACGGTGCGACGGGCGCAGGCGATGCCCTGCTCCTTGAGCATCTCGGAGAGCTGGTTGTCGCTCAGCGGCTTCTTCGGCGACTCGGCATCGATGAACTGCTTGATCAGCGCACGCACCGCGGTGCTCGATGCATTGCCGCCCGACTCCGTGCCCAGCGCCGAACCGAAGAAATATTTCAGCTCGAACGTCCCGAGCGGGGTGGCCATGTATTTGGCCGTGGTGACCCGGCTGATGGTCGACTCGTGCAGGCCGAGTTCGTCGGCGATCTCGCGCAGCACCAGCGGGCGCATGGCCAGCACCCCGTGCAGGAAGAAATTCTTCTGGCGCTCGACGATGGCCGTGCTCACCCGCAGGATGGTGTCGAACCGCTGCTGGATGTTCTTGATGAACCAGCGCGCTTCCTGCAGGCGCTGTTGCAGCGCCGCATAGTTGGAGGCATCGCTGCCGCTTCCCCGGTGCTGGCGCAAGGCATTCGCATAGATGTCGTGCACCCGCAGCCGCGGCATCACCTGCGGGTTGATGCGGGCCCGGAACCGCACATTCGCACCGCTGCCCACCTGCACCACCAGCACGTCGGGCACGATGATGTTGCGCTCGACGTTGACGAAACGCCGGCCCGGCTTGGGTTCGAGCCGGGCGATCAGCACCATGGCGTCGCGGATGGCGGCGTCGCTGGCGCCACACAGCTGCGACAACTTGCGCACGTCGCGCCGCGCCAGCAGGTCCATCGGCTGCGAGCAGATCCGCATCGCCACGGCCAGCGGCTCCTGTTGCGCATCGTCGGCCGGCAACGCGCGCTGCAGGGCCTGTACCTGCAGGCGCAGGCATTCGCCCAGGTCGCTGGCGCCGACCCCGACCGGATCGAACCCCTTCAAGGTGATCAGCGCAATGCGGAAATGGTGCTGCAGTTGCTCCAGTTCCTCGTCGTCGGCCGGCGACAGGCTGGCCGCCAGCTCCTCCAGCGAGTCCTCGAGGTAGCCGTCTTCATTGAGCGACTCGATCAGGAAACGCAGCGCAACCCGGTCTTCGTCGCCCAGGCGGGTCGCCAGCGCCTGCGCATGCAGGTGGGCCTGCAGCGTCTCGTGCGTGCGGGCAAGTTCGCCGGCGTCCACGTCGCCGTCGGAGTCGAGGTTGTTGCCGTGGGCCTTGGCGTCGCCGCCCCATTCGCCGTCGTCGGCCGCGATCTCCTGCGTGCCGTCCCCGTCCCAGCTCTGGCCATCCTCGGCGGTCAGCGGCGTGACGGAATCGTCATTGGACGGCGCATCGGGCACCGAGACATAGTCCTGCGCCACGCTGGCGCCCATTTCGGCCTCGCGCTCGGCCGGCGCGACCGGCGCATCGCCCTGGTCCAGGCCGAACTCCTCGCGTTCACTGCTTTCCTCCGACACCTCGAGGAAGGGGTTGTCGTCCAGCATCTGGCCGATTTCCTGACTCAGCTCCAGCGTCGAGAGCTGCAACAGCCGGATCGACTGCTGCAGCTGTGGCGTCAACGCCAGGTGCTGGGAGACGCGTAGCGAAAGACCCGGCTTCATCTACATCTTGAAGTGCTCGCCCAGGTAGACCCGGCGCACTTCCGCGTTGTCGACGATGTCGGCTGGGGTTCCCTCGGCCAGCACATTCCCGTCACTGATGATGAAGGCGTGATCGCAGATGCCCAGCGTCTCGCGCACGTTGTGGTCGGTGATCAACACGCCGATGCCGCGCGACTTCAGGAACCCGATGATGCGCTGGATCTCGATCACCGCGATCGGGTCGATGCCGGCAAACGGCTCGTCGAGCAGGATGAACCGCGGTTGCGTGGCCAGCGCGCGCGCGATCTCCACCCGGCGCCGCTCGCCCCCGGACAAGGCCAGGGCCGGCGACTTGCGCAGGTGTTCGACCCGCAGGTCGCGCAGCAGATCGGTCAGCCGCTGTTCGACCACCGCCGGGCTCAGCGCCCGACCGGATGCATCGGTCTGCAGTTCGAGCACCGCACGCACGTTGTCCTCGACATTGAGCTTGCGGAAGATCGAGGCCTCCTGCGGCAGGTAGCTCAGCCCCAGCCGGGCGCGCCGGTGGATCGGCAGATGGGCCACCGACTGGCCGTCGATCAGGATTTCCCCGGCACTGGCACGTACCAGGCCGACCAGGATGTAGAACGACGTCGTCTTGCCCGCGCCGTTGGGCCCGAGCAGCCCGACCACCTCGCCCTCGCCCACCGCCAGCGAGATGTCCTTGACCACCATGCGGTTGCCGTAGGACTTCTGCAGGTGTCGCGCCTCCAGGCGGACTGCGGACGCCGCCGGCGGCTCGGCCGCGCGCAACGCATCGGCCGCGCCCGGTTGCGCGTCGTCGACCGGCGCGTCCCTCACTTCTTGTCGCCTCCCAGCGTCGACGACCGACGCAGCGCCGGTGCCGCCTGCGAGGCCGGGGCGCGCGGCGCGCCGGCGCCGGAGGAGGACTTGCCGCTGTCGTCGTTGCGCGGGGTCAGCACCGCGCGTACCCGGCCGGAGCTGCCATCGGGGCCCGAACGGGCCGGTCCGCCGTCGACGGTGAGCACGCTGGTGCTGTTGTCGTAGACGATGACGTCGCCGGTGATCTCGTCGTTGAGCTTGGAGCCGACATAGCGGCGCATGATCGCGCGGCGCTGGAAGGTCACCGTATCGGCCTTGCCGTCGTAGTTGATCAGTTCGGCCTCGCCTTCCATGTATTCCTCGGGCTCGCCGGCGCGGGTGTCGCGCTTCTGGCGGAAGAACGCCAGCTTGCCGGGTTCGGCCTTGACGATGCCGAACTGGTTGCCGTCGTTGTCCTGGCGAATGTCCATCTGGGCGCCACGGATCAGCATCGTGCCCTTGGTCAGCACCACCTTGCCGGTGAACACGCTGGTCTGTTTCGCGTCGTCGTAACGCAGCGTATCGGACTCGATGTTCATCGGCTTGTCACGGTCGGCCCGTTCCGCCAATGCGACGCCGTGCATCAACACGGCAGACAGCAACAATGTGTAAGGTATGGAGGAGGGCTTCATAGAGGCACGAATCTTGCAATCAACGACGCAAAAATCATTGTAGCCCCCTGCCCGCCGACGGCCGCGCGATGCGTTGGCAAAAAAAAGGAACACCGCGGCCGCCGATGCGGCGCAGGCCCCGCCCGCGCGGCAACGGGTCGTCAGCGACCCGAGCGCACCTCGGCCAGCAGGTAGTCCACGACCTGCAGGGCACGCTGCATGGTGGTCGCGATCGTGCCGTCGGTATAGAACCGGCCCGCGACACCCATCGCCGGCACACCTTCGACGCCATAGGCGTCCTGCAAGCGGGTCGCCGCACTGACGGCCTGCTGCACTTCCGGCGACCCGTAGTGGGCGGCGAATCGGGCCTGGTCGACGCCTTGGCGACCGACCCATTGCACGATGTTTGCGCCGCGCGAGAGATCGACCCGGTCGTCGTGGATGGCGGCAAAGACCTTGGCATGCAGCCGCTCGAGTTCGCCCATGGCCTGCAGCGCGTAATACAGGCGCTGCTGCGGCACGAATTCATCGCGGAAACCCGCCGGCACCCGGCGCAACACCACGTCCTTGGGCAGGCGCGCGCTCCAGGCCTCGAGCATGGGCTCGAACGCATTGCAGAAGCGGCAGTTGTACCAGAAGAACTCGACCACCTCGATCGAGCCTGCCGGCGCCTGAACGGCGACCGGCTGCTTCAGGGTCAGGTAGTCCCAGCCCGATTCCGGCTGGCGTGCCTGCGCTCGCGCCAACGGCACGCTGGCCGGCCCCAGGGCCATGGCCACGGCGGCGGCGGACGAAAAATCACGGCGATTCATGGTGGTGCGCTCCTGCAACAAGTCAATACCGCGTGGGATACGGCCCGCGCCGACAGGTTCAACGCTGAACCCGTACCAGCGCCGCCTCGATGCCCAGGCCCTCGAGTCGTTCCTTGGTCAGGTCGGCATCCACGCGTTTTTCGAACGGGCCGACACGGACCCGGTAGACCGTGCGTCCCGACTGCTCGCGCTCGGATACGCGGGCCTCGATGCCGCCCAGCGACAGGCGGGCGCGCTGCGACTCGGCGTCGTTGGCGCTGCGGTAGGCGCCGACCTGCACGAAATAGGTGAACGGATCGACGCCCGGAGCCGCCGATCGCGCCCGGGCCAGGTCGCCCAGCGGGTCGGGCGACGGCGCGGTGTTGGCCGGTACCGGGGTCACGGCGCCGCCCGGCGTCGGGATGCCGGCGACCGCGGGCGGAACCGCCCCGGCGGCGTTGGTCACGCCCGGCGCCGCCGGCGCGGACGGCTCGCCGGGGCGTGCCGGGTTCTTGCCGTACAGCGGCGCATTCGGATCCCAGTCCTGGTTCTTGCGCGCCTCCGCCGCATCCTGGTCGATGGTGCGGCTGGGACCCTTGTTCAGGAACGGAACCGGCACCTTGGTGACGTAGACCGCCACCGCCAGCGCCACACCCAGCCCGATCACGATGCCCACGACCAGGCCCAATATCGTCCCACCCCATTGCTGCTGCTTCATGCCCTGCCCTTGCCAGTTGTTGCCACCCATGTCCGTGCGCCGCCTCACATTGTGCGCGGTGCGTCGACACCGAGCAACGCCAGGCCGTTGCGCAGCACCTGCGCCGTGGCGGCCACCAGCGCCAGCCGGGCCAGCCGCACCGGCTCCTCGTCGACCAGGATGCGCTCGGCGTCGTAGTAGCTGTGGTAGGCCGCCGCCAGTTCGCGCAGATAGAAGGTGACGTCGTGGGGCGCGAAGTCGCGCGCCGCGCCCGCCAGCATGTCGGGATACCGCGCCAGCAGCAGCATCAGCGCCATCGCCGGCGCCGACTGCAACGCGCCCAGGTCGACCGCGGCCAGCGCGGCCTCGTCACCGCCCCAGGCCCGGAGCACCGAGCAGATGCGCGCATGGGCGTATTGCACGTAATACACCGGGTTGTCGTTGTTCTGCGCCAGCGCCAGGTCGACGTCGAACACGTATTCGGTGTCGGGCTTGCGGCTGAGCAGGAAAAACCGCACCGCGTCCTTGCTGGTCCAGTCGATCAGGTCGCGCAAGGTGACATAACTGCCGGAACGCTTGGAGATCTTGACCTCGACGCCGCCGCGCATCACGCGCACCATCGTGTGCAACACATAGTCGGGGTAACCCTGCGGAATCCCCACGCCAGCGGCCTGCAGTCCGGCGCGCACCCGGGCGATCGTGCCATGGTGGTCGGTGCCCTGGATGTTGACCACGCGGGTGAAGCCACGTTGCCACTTGTCGATGTGGTAGGCCACGTCCGGCACGAAATAGGTGAACGAGCCGTCGCCCTTGCGCATCACCCGGTCCTTGTCGTCGCCGTAGTCGGTGGAGCGCAGCCACAAGGCGCCGTCCTGCTCGTAGGTCTTGCCGGCGTCCTGCAGCATCTGCACCGCACGCGCGACCTTGCCACTGGTGTACAGGCTGGACTCCAGGAAAAAATGGTCGAACCGGACCGCGAATGCCTTCAGGTCGAGATCCTGCTCGTGGCGCAGGTAGGCCACCGCAAACTCGCGGATCGCATCGAGGTCGTCGACATTGCCGGAGGCAGTGGTGACGCGGTCGTCGGAACGCACGGTCTTGCCGGCCAGGAAGTCGGCCGCGATGTCGGCGATGTAGTCGCCGTTGTAGGCGGCCTCGGGCCACTCGGGGTCCCCTGGCTTGAAGCCCCGCGCCCGCAGCTGCGTGCTCTGCGCCAGGGTGGCGATCTGCACGCCGGCATCGTTGTAGTAGAACTCGCGATGCACGTCCCAGCCCTGGGTGGCGCACAGGTTGCAGATCGCGTCGCCCAGCGCCGCTTGCCGGCCGTGACCGACATGCAGCGGGCCGGTCGGGTTGGCCGACACGAACTCGACCATCATGCGCTGCCCGTTGGGCGGCAACACGCCGAAAGCCGCACCATCAGCCAGCACTTCGCGCACGATCTGCTGCTTGGCCTCGGGCTTGAGCCGGATGTTGATGAACCCCGGCCCGGCGATGTCGATGTCCGACACCCACTGCTGGTAGACGGGTTGGGCCAGCAACAGGTCACGCAGGCGCTCGGCCAGCTGGCGCGGATTGAGTTTGAGCGGCTTGGCCAGCTGCATGGCCACGGTGGTGGCGAAATCGCCATGGGCCGCCACCTTGGGCGACTCGAAAACCGCCCGGGCGGCGGCGTCGGGTGCCAGTTCGGCGAGTGCGCCGGCCAGGCCGTCCAGCAGTTGCTGTTTGATCTTGAGCATAACCCCCCATTCTAGGAGGGTGGCCGATCCGCCCGGCCGCACCCGCACCCGATGCCGGGAGCCGGTGCGCGCATGTTTTACCTTTGTCGCGCGATGGCGGCCATCCCGCTGGCGCTACCATCGCGCGCGGCGTCGGTTGTCGGCGCGCAGCACCGCTCGCGCGTTGTGTGCAAGGGCCCGGGCAACGGGCCCGATCCGGCCCCATCAACGTTCCACCAAGGACCATCATGCGCAAACTGATCTGTTTTCTCGCCATCGGCATCTCCCTGTCCGCAGCGAGCATCGTCCATGCCCAGGACAAGGCCAAGACACCCCAGCAGGAAAAAATGGCCCTGTGCAACCAGCAGGCCGAAGGCAAGAAAGGCGACGAGCGCAAGGCCTTCATGAAAGGCTGCCTGAGCAACAAGCCCGAAACCCAGCAAAGCAAGATGAAGACCTGCAACCAGGCGGCGGACGGCAAGAAGGGTGACGAGCGCAAGGCCTTCATGAGCGAGTGCCTGAAGAAGAAGTCCTGATCGGGCTCGGGAAATCCGGCGGCTGAGCCGCTTTCCGCCGTTCGATCCTGATGCAGGCGGGGCCGTGTTGCGTGTGTTCGCACGCGTCGCGGCAGGCCGGACCCCGGCACGGGCTCCTGGTGGGGCGGTCGGGCGCTGAACGCGCCGACTGCCCTGCGGTGCTCGCGGCCGGGGCGCATCGCGCAACTCACTACGCGCCCTGCGGGCGCTCCGTTCAGACAAGCGCGATGAGAATGATCACGAAGCGCGCTGCGCGCGCCGCCCCGGCCACTGCGCTCCTCGGCGCCCCACAAGTCGCCCGTGCCGGGGTCCGGCCTGCCGCGACGCTGAGTCTTCGGTGCGCGTGGCGCTGAGGACGGATACCGGGAACCCCATGGCTTGCATCTCTGGCGGGTCTCGGCGAAAGCGGAACCCAAGGTCCGGGACAAACGACCAGCAGTGGCAATCCCTGCACCCGATGGTGCGGACCCAAGGATAGAACCGGCGCCAGCACCAGCACCAGCACCAGCACCAGCACCAGCACCAGCACTAGAACAGAGGCAAAGAGAAAGACAGAGGCAATGAACTGTGACCGGAGTCAGAAGTCCGGGAACGTGAAACCTGGGACCCAGTTTCAACATTTGCGGTTCGCGGCCCGCTTGCTGCGCTACGCCAACCCGAGGCCTGGCTGCGAAGGCCCGCGGGGCCCATGCGCGGCGCGCCTGTGCGGCGCCGAGGAGCGCAGGGCTTGCGCCTCGCGCGAAGCGCGTTCGTCATCATTCTCATCGCGCTTGTCTGAACGGAGCGCCCAACGGGCGCGCAGTGAGTTGCGCGATGCAGGCGCAAGAGCGAGCACCGCAGGGCAGTCGGCGCGTTCAGCGCCCGACCGCCGCACCGAAGCGCTGCGCATGGGCCCCGCGGGCCTTCGCAGCCCGCACACCACAAACCGGCCTATGAACCACCCACGAGCCACACGTCGGCCAGTGACTATTCAGCCCGCGCGCCAGAACTCCGGCTGTGCGTAATGGTGTTTGAGGAAATCGATCCACAACCGCACCCGCAGCGGCAACAGCCGGCGTTGCGGGAAGACCGCAAAAATGCCGTTGGCGGGCGCCGCGTAGTCCTGCAGCACTGCCACCAGCCTGCCGGCGGCGACCTCGGACTCGACCTCCCAGCTGCTGCGCCAGGCGATGCCGCAGCCCGCCAGGCACCAGTCGTGCAGCACCTGGCCGTCGCTGCAATCCAGCGGCCCGGCCGGCTTGATGTGGATGACTTCGTGGGTGTGGCCGGTCGTGGCGTCGTCGTCGCGGCGGCCCGGGGCGGTCACCGGCACGCGGAAAGCCCAGCCCCGGGTCTGCGACGCGTCGCTGGACAACACCAGGCAATCATGGTGGTTCAGGTCGGCCGGCTGGCTTGGCGTGCCGCGGCGCTGCAGATACTGCGGTGCCGCCACACACAGGCGGCGGTTGTCCGCCAGCCGCACGCTGATCATCGACGAGTCCGTCAGGTCGCCGACACGTACCGCGCAATCGAATCCGTCCGCCGCGACATCGATGACCCGGTCGCTGAGATTGAGCGACACCGTCACCTCGGCATGTTGCTCCCGGAACAGCGGCACCAGCGGAGCCACGTGCCGGCGGCCGAATCCGGCCGGGGCGGTGATGCGCAGGTGGCCGCTGGCCTTGACGCCACCGGCGGACACGCTGGACTCGGCGTTGGCGACATCGACCAGCAGGCGCTGGCAATCCTCGAGGAAGGCGCTGCCTTCGTGCGTCAGCGTCAGCCGGCGCGTGGTGCGCTGCATCAGCTTGACCCCCAGCCGCTGCTCCAGCGCATCCAAGCGGCGCCCCATGATGGCCGGCGCCACGCCTTCGGCCGTGGCGGCCGCCGTCAGGCTGCCGCGGGTGGCGATCAATACGAACGATTCGAGCTGCTTGAACTTGTCCATGGCCGTAGATTACGGCCAAAACAGGTTGGAATCGCGGCTACCGCATCGTGCCGGGCAACCACATCGCGATATCCGGCCAGACCATGACCAGCGCCAGCACGACGATCATCAGCACCACGTAGGGCGCGCTGCCGCGCACGATGGGACCCAGCGGCGAACCGGTGATGGCCTTGATGGTGAACAGGTTCATGCCCACCGGCGGCGTGATCTGGGCCAGTTCGAGGTTGATCACCAGCAAGATGCCGTACCAGATCGGGTTGATGCCCAGGTGGATCATCGCCGGCAGGATCACCGGCGTCGTGATCAGGATGATGGCGATCGACTCCAGGAACATGCCCAGCACCAGGATCAGCGCCATCATGATGACCAGGAAACCGGTCACGCCGACGTCGGCGGCGATCACCGCCTCGACGATCTGCTGCGGAATGCGCAGCTTGGTCATCACGTGGCCGAACACCGAGGCCCCGGCCAGGATCATGAACAACATCGCCGACACGCTGCAGGCCTCGACCGCCGATTCCCAGATCGCGCGCAGGCCCACGGAGCGGTAGACCACGACCGCGACGAAGAGGGCCAGCCAGGCGCCGGCCGCCGCCGCCTCGGTGGCGGTGAACACGCCGGCGTACATGCCGCCGAGCACGAACACCGGCAGCGAGATCGCCCAGGCCGAGCGGCGCACCGCGCCCAGGGCCTCGCGCAGCGTGGCGCGCGTCTCGCGCTGGATGTGGCGGTGCGTCAGCGCGGTGTGCACCATGTTCCAGGCCACGAACACACCGGCCATCAGCAGGCCGGGCACGATGCCGGCCATGAACAGGCCGCCGATCGAGGTGTCGGTGGTGACGCCATACAGCACCATCGGCCCGGACGGCGGAATCAGGATGCCCAGCGTGCCGCCGGCGGCGACCAGGCCGTAGGCGGCCTTCTCGTCGTAGCCGA
Source organism: Rhodoferax sp. (assembly GCA_024236015.1). Lineage (GTDB taxonomy): Bacteria > Pseudomonadota > Gammaproteobacteria > Burkholderiales > Burkholderiaceae_C > CAISIP01. Next base: position 89,059 of record JACKLK010000008.1, on the reverse strand, counting down.
ACTTGACCATCTGCGGAATCGCGACCGCGCCGATGGTCAGCGCCGTGGCCACACTCGAGCCCGAGATGGCGGCGAAGACGGTACAGGCGGCAATTGTCGCGATGCCCAGGCCGCCGGGCAGGTGGCGCGTCAGCGTATACGCAGCACCATACAGGTCGTCGACGATCCTGCCGCGGATCATGATGTGGGCCATGAAGGCGAACAGCGGGATCGCCACCAGCAGGTACCGGTTCACCTCGCCGAAGATGACCTCGGTCACCGAGCCGAGTTCGCCCTGGGTGATGTATTGCAGCGCGCCGCCGAACAGGGCCAGGCCGGCGAAGATCGGCAAGCCGGTGAACAGCAGCAGCAACAGCGCGATGAACAGCAGGCCGATGATCATGGCCCGTCCCCCGGCTGGCCGTGGCCCGTCTTGCCCAGTGCCGGCAGGCCGACCACGGCGCGCCAGAACACCTCGACCGCCGCCAGCAGCATCAAGGCGCCGCCCACCGGCATCAGCAGCATCAGCAACCAGGTCGGCCACTCGAGATTGCCTTCGGTGACCAGGCCCAGCATGCGCGCCAGGCTGGCCGTGCCCCAGCCGTTGATGATCAGCACGCAGGCCACCACGGCCACGGCCAGCGCGGCCCAGGCCTGGGTCCAGCGGCGGGCGCGCGGCGAGAGCCGGTCGACCAGCAGGTCGACCCCGATGTGTTCGCCGCGGCGCAGCGTGCGCGCCGCCGCCAGCATCACGATGGCCACCAGCAGGAAGCCGACGACCTCGTCGACCCAGACCGGCGCGGCGTTGAACACGTAACGCATCACCACGGCCCAGCCGATCAGACACAGCGACAGCAGCAGGCTGGCGGCCGCGACCGCCATGCCGGCGCCGGCCAGCGCATGCACCACCTGGCCCAGCGCACGCAAGGCCGGGCCTTCGCGCCGCTGCGGCGCGGCGCCGTGTGTGTCAGCCACGTCGGACGGCTCCGGTCAGAGCTTGTCCAGGGCTTCGAGCAGCTTCACGCCGTCGGGCGCGGTCGCGCGCAGGAACTCCTTCTTCACCGCCGGCTGCATCGCATCGGCCATGACCTTTTCCTGCGCCTTGGTCAGCGCCACGGCCTTCATGCCTTTTTCGTTCAGCACCGTGATGTTCTCCGGCGGAATGCCGTCGGACTTGCGGATGGAGCGCGCCACCGCCTTGTCGGCGGCCTGCTGGATCGCGCCGCGCACGTCGGCCGGCAGGCCGTTCCACCAGGCCGGGTTCACGACCAGGTTGTCGAACGCCAGGATGATGTTGGAGGCCACACCGAACTTCTGCACCTCGTAGAACTTGCGGCTGTTGGCGGCCTCGACCCCGGTGAAGCCGGCGTCGATGACACCGGTCTGCAAGGCCTGGTAGACCTCGGAGCCCGGCATCGCCGACGGCGAGGCGCCCATGGCGACCAGGCCTTCGTCGAACAACTTGTTCAGGCCACGGATCTTCATGCCGGCGAAATCCGACGGTTGCACCAGGGGCTTGCCGTTGGACGTGAAGATGCCGTCGTTGGTGTCGACCATCCAGGCGATGTTGGTCACGCCTTTCTCGGCCATCTTGGCGTCGAGCAGCTTGGCGGCGTCCGACTTGATGAAGGCCTTCTGCTTGGCCACCGAAGTCATCAGGTAGGGAATGATGGTCACGCTCATCTCGGGGATGGTGCCGCCCCACTGGAAACTCAGGATGGCCGCGGCCTCGATCTTGCCGCTGGCCACGGCGGGATGGTTCTGGTTCGGCTTGAACAACTGTGCGGCACCGAAGTTCTGCACCTCGACCCGGCCCTTGGTCATTGCCTTGACGTCCTTGGCGAACTGCTCCAGGTTCTGCGCCGTGTGGTGCGTCGGCGGGAACTGGTGGCTGATGCGCATCGTGAAGTCGGCGGCCGTGGCCGAGCCCGAAGCCAGGGCCAGGGCGATGCCGGCGGCCAGCACCTGGCGGCGGCCGTGGATGGAAAGGCGCTTGTCGTTCATGTCGGTGTCTCCTCGTCGTTGTGGGAAAAAAACATCATGCCACGGCGTGCGCAGCACGCAGTGACGCGATCTCGTCGGCCGAATACCCCAGCTGCGCCAGCAGGGCATCCGAGTGTTCGCCCGCCCGGGGCGGCTGCACGCGCACGCCGAGCCGCTCGCCGTGCATCGTGATCGGCAGCAAGGTGGTGCCGGCCGTCTGGCCCGCACGCGCGCCGTCCGGCAACACGATGTCGGCCAGCCCGCCGGTGCGGCGCAGGTGTTCGTCGTCGTAGAGTTCCTCGGGCTTGCGGATCGGCGCATACGGCAGGCCGAGCTGCTCGAAGCGCTGCGAGAGCTGCGCCACCGTGAAGCCGGCCAGGCGCTCGCGCAGCAACGGCATCATGGTCGCGCGCGCCATCACGCGCTGGTTGTTGGTGGCCAGCCCCGGATCGGCCAGCAGGTCGTCGAAACCGAACGCGGTGCAGAAGGTCTTCCACTGCGCGTCGCTGACCGCCGCCAGGAAGATCTGGCCGTCGTCCCTGACCGTGAACACGTCGTAGACCGCCCAGGCCGAGATGCGGTCCGGCATGGGCGCGGCCGGCTTGCCGGTGATCGCGTATTGCAGCATGTGCTGGCCGACCAGGAATACGTTGTTCTCGAACAGCGCGCTCTGCACCTCCTGGCCCTTGCCGCTGATGCCGCGCTGGATCAGCGCGCCGAGCGCGCCGATGGCGCCGAACATGCCGCCCATGATGTCGTTGACGCTGGTGCCCGCGCGCAGCGGATCGCCGGGACGGCCGGTCATGTAGGCCAGGCCGCCCATCATCTGCACCACCTCGTCGAGCGCGGTGCGGTTCTCGTACGGCCCGGGCAGGAAACCCTTGAGGCTGACGTAGATGATGCGTTCATCGAGCGCCGACAGGCTGGCGTAGTCCAGCCCGTATTTGCGCATCGTGCCGGGCTTGAAGTTCTCGGCCACCACGTCGGCGCTGAGCGCGAGCCGGCGCGCGACCGCCGCGCCTTCGGCCGTGTGCAGGTCGATGGCGATGCTTTTCTTGTTGCGGTTGAACATCGGGAAAAACCCCGCGCCGGCGCCCAGCAGGTGGCGGGTGCGGTCGCCGTCGATCGGCTCGACCTTGATCACCTCGGCGCCCATGTCGGCCAGCACCATGCCACAGGTCGGCCCCATCACCATGTGGCTGAACTCGACCACGCGCAGGCCGGTCAGCGGCTGGTGCGGCGCGGGCGGCGCGCCGGCCGCGGTGGTGGCAGTTCCGGTTACGCTCACCGGACTATCCTCCGCGCTACGCGCTGCGGGATTCGCACTTGGGAGCGGCCCGGCGTGCTCATGCCGCGGCCGCCTCGGCCGGCGCCTGCAGCAGGGTCTTCGGCAAGCCCGCCTTCCAGATGCTGCCGTGCAGGATCTCGCCCCGCAGCCAGGACGCCAGCTGGCCGCGCAGCGCCATCACGGCATCGAAATCGATCCCGGTGGCAATGCCCATGCTGCGCATCAGGTACACCAGGTCTTCCATCGCCACGTTGCCGCTGGCACCCGGCGCATGCGGGCAACCGCCGATGCCGCCCAGGCAGGCGTCGAACCGGGTGACGCCGGTCTCCAGCGCCGCGAACACGTTGGCCTGGCCCAGGCCGCGGGTGTCGTGGAAATGGCCGCAGTCCAGCCGGTCGCCGGCGATGCGCCGGCCGGCCTCGAAGCGCTCGCGCACCATGCGCGGATCGGCATAACCGACGGTATCGGCCAGGCCGACCGTGTCGGCCCCGGCATCGAGCACGGCCTGCAGCAGCCGCAGCACTTCCGACAGGTCGACCACGCCCTGCAAGGTGCATCCGAATGCCGTGCTCAGGCCGACCTCGATGCGTGTCTTCGATCCGGCCGCATCCCGCTCGGCCCGGATACGCGCGATCTCGGCCACCATGTCGTCCGGCGTCTTGCGCACATTGGCCAGGCTGTGCGCATGGCTGACCGACAGCGGCACCAGCAGCGAATCGGCCTGCGCCGCGATGGCCGCCTGCGCGCCCTTGAGGTTGGGCACCAGCACCGAGGTCACCATGCCCGGCAGGCTGCGGGCGAAGGCCACCAGTTCCGCGGTGTCGGCCAGTTGCGGCAGCAGGCGGGCCGGCACGAAGGAGCCGACCTCGAGCTCGCGCTGGCCGGCCGCATGGGCGGCGCGGATCCAGGCCCGCTTGTGCTCGGTCGGCAGCTGCGTGGCGATACTCTGCAGCCCGTCGCGCAGGCCGACTTCACGCAACTGGACCCGGGACGGATAAGACGGGGATGGATGGTGCATGGCGCATTCTAGGCATGCCAGTTCGGATCAGTTGCAGTCATTTGGAAGCTTTATGATTCCCAAACGGAACACCTGAACCCATGCCGGCACGGCAATACGACAAGGACCCCATGCGCGACCTCGACCTGACGACCTTGCGGCTGTTCGTGGCCGTATGCGAGACCCGCAACATCGCCCGCGCCGGCGAACGCGAAAGCCTGGCCGGCTCGGCCATCAGCAAGCGCCTGGCCCAGCTCGAGGACATGCTCGGCACCCGCTTGCTGGTGCGCCGGCGCCGCGGCGTGGAACCGACGCCGGCGGGCGAGACGCTGCTCGAACACGCACGCATCCTGCTGGGCAATGCCGAGCGCCTGGCCCACGACATGGGTTCCTTCGCCGCGGGCGTCAAGGGCCAGGTGCGCTTGCTGGCCAGTGCGTCGGCGCTGGCCGAATCCCTGCCCGACGACGTGGCCGCCTTTCTGCGCATGCCCGAACATGCGGCGATCCAGGTGCATATCGAGGAGCGCTCGAGCAACGACGTGGTGCGCGGCGTGCGCGACGGCATCGCCGCCGTCGGCATCTGCTGGGACGCCGTGCCCCGCCTCGGCCTGGCCTGCCAGCCCTACCGCAGCGACCATCTGGTGCTGGTCACGCATCGGGACCATCCCTTGGCCGGCCGGCCATCCGTGCGTTTCGCACAGACGCTGGAGCACGAGTTCGTCGGCCTGCCGGCCAACAGCGCCGTGCCGCTGATGCTGCACCGCGCCGCCGCCGAACTCGGCAAGGCCATGCGGGTCCGGGTCGTGGTCACCAGCCTGGATGCGGTACAGCGGGTGGTCGGTGCCAACCTGGCCGTCAGCGTGATCCCGCGCGAGGTGGCCGCCCCCAGCATGGCCGAACGCAAGTTGTGCCTGGTCGACCTGGACGAGCCCTGGGCCGAACGCCGGTTCGGGATCTATGTCCGCGACCCGGCCAGCCTGTCGCCGGCGGCGGCCCTGCTGGTGCAGCACCTGCAGGCCGTTGCGCAGCAGGCGGCCGGCACGGCGGCACACTGAGCACGGCCGCCCTGCCGCGGCACGCGCGCCATGGGCGTCAACCCAACTGCAGGTCCAGCGTGGGCGCGCCGCCGGCGCCGGATTCCTCGTCGTCGTCCTGCGCCATGATCTGCTCGAGTGCACGCGCCACGATGGGCTGCTGGTCGAGGATGGTCAACCGGCCCTCGCGCAGCATCGCGGCGACCTCCTTCTGCGAACGCACGAAGGCTTCGAAACCGTCGCGGTTGGTGAACAACATGCGACTGCGCTGCGGACTGATCCAGCCCAGGCGGTAGCGGCGCGTCTGGTCGGCGTCGTGTTCGAAATCGAACCACATGCCGCGCTCGAGCCCCTGCGCAATCGCATCGAAGGCGTCGGGCGCGTGTTGCGGCGCCGGCGCCACGCGCTGGTCCAGGGCCTGGATGGCCTCGCGCCCGACCTGGGCCTCGAGTTCGCCCGGTCCGGAGTCGGCCGGTGCCGCCCCGGCCTTGGGCACCCGGATCGCCCGCATGTGACAGGCGATCAGCCGCTTGGTGAACTCGTCGCGCTGCGGGCCGGTCCAGCCGATCGCGTCCAGGCTGGTGTCGAGCCGGGGCACGAGATCGGGCAACAAGGCCATCAGGCGGCCGCGTTCGTCGGGGCGAAAACGCGGCCGGGTGGACCAGATCACCTCGTCCATGGTCTTGACCGCGAGATCCCAGCGCGCCGGCTCGCTGTCGACCAGCAGCCAGGCCCGGGCCAGCACCTCGCGCCACTGCAGGGTCAGGAACGGCAACAGGAACGGCGGCAGCGGCTCGTCGATCGGCAAGGCATGGATGCATTGGTGCACGACGCTGTCGGCGTGGGACAACGCCGCTTCGCGGGCCTCCTTGGACTGCTCGTCGTTCGCCGCCGGCTCGATGCGCACCTCGGCCTGCTGCTGGTTGGCCTGCAGGAACGCCTCGAGTTCGGCCAGCAAGGACCGGAACAGCGCCAGGTCGGCCTCGAACTCGGCCACGACGCGCCGCACCGTGCCGTCGATCTGCTGGTACAGCGGGTCGGTCTCGCCGGATTCCGGCACCCAGCCCACGGCCGCCGCGGCCAGTGCGTCGACCAGCTGGCGGGCCGGATGTTCGCCGGACAGGAAGAAGTCGCGGTCGATCAGTGCCGCCTTGAGCACCGGGATCTGCAGCCGCCCGATCACGAACTTGAGCTGCAACGGGATCGCCTTGTCGGCGAACACGTAGTCGAACACCTCGGCCAGCGCATCGACCGTGCCGCGGTCGATCTCGGTGGCGCGTTGCACCTCGTCGCGATCGCGCATCTGGCGCAGCACGTTGTGGCCGGCGATGTCCTGCCCTTGTGCCCACGCGGGAAACTGCGAAGCGCCGGCGCCGGCCTGCAGGCCGCCCAGGAATCCCATCAGTTCCGGATCGGCCGGTGCATGGGCGCCGCCGCCCCCGCCGAAGCCGCCGGCGGCGGTGGCCGACCCGTCGCCTCCGTCACCGCCCTCGCCACCTGCACCGCCACCGGGGCCACCGAAGCCGAGCTTTTGCAGGAACTGGCGCGCACGGTGGGCGATCGAGCGGGCCATGCCTTGCACGGCCTGCATGCCCTGGCCACCTTGGCCACCCGCCGCCTGCATCGCACCGGTTTCGCCGAATTCGGTACCACCCGACTGCGGTTGCAGGCTGGCGTAGCCGGAGCCGTGGCCGGTCGGCAGGCCCGAGTCCCCGGTCAGGGGCGCGGAGGCGGAATCGGCTCCGCCGCCCGCGGCACCGCGCTTGATCCGGTGCACCGGCTTGGCGGAATAACCGGCCCGCACCAGCATCGCGGTCAGGTCGGTGTACAGCGCGGTCCAGTCGATGCTGCACTGGGGTTCGAGCGCGGAGACGAAATCTTCCGCCGCCATGGGGTCGAATGCACTGCTGTGCCAGGCGATCAGGAAGGCCCGCACCAGGCTGGCCGGGCGGAACGGGTTGTCGGCCAGCGTGAACTCGTCCTGCCGCAGCAAGGCCCCGATGCTCACGGTCAAGGCCTTGAGCGGGGCTTCATACCGGTTGTTGAACCGTTGGGCGACCCGATCGACCAGCAGATGGCGCTCGATCTCGTCGACGTCGAGCAGGGCCATGCTGCTGGGGCCGGACAGGTCGTCGCCATCCGCCGCCGGACGCAATACCCGCAGCGCCCCCGGCATGACGGCCTCGACCTCGTCCTCGATGGACTCGCGCAGCGCGGCCTGGAACGCCCGGTTGAAGATGGCCGCCTGCTTGTCGAGCATGACACCCGCGGTTCGCAGGTTCTGGGCCTGGGAGGTATGGGGGCGGCTGTCGACCTGCTCGAAGAAATGTCCGCGCAGGCGCTTGAGGTGATCGTCCTGGTGCTGCGCAAAAAACGACTGCACACGGGCAATCATGGCCGCGACATGGCGCAGCACCATGGAGCGCGTGGCGGCATCGAGCGAATAAAAGGAAGGAGCGGACATCAATAACGCGACACGGCCTCGGGCCCGGCAACCGCGCCTGCGCTCGCCGAGCCCCTTGCCAGACCCTTGTTCATCTGTTTGTACACGAAACCCCTTGGCCGATTCCCGATGACGCCATTGCTGGCTGTGCATTATTTGCGCCGAAACGCGCCCGCATCCCGCATTGTGCGCTCTGCGCCAGGGCACCCACTTGATTCATCGGACGGCGGGCGCCACGCTTGACGCCCGTCGTGGCGCCGCGCAAAGGCCGCGGACGCCGCTGTCATCGGGCCGCCCAGGCCGCCCCGCCGGTCCATGCCGCCGAGCCACGGCCGCCGATTACCACCACATAAGTCATATATCAAGCAACCTTCGGATGGTTAATGATCCAAAAAGGTTCGAATACAGTCGAAGCATGGACAAGCCCAAAGCCATACTTTTCGACGCCTACGGCACCTTGTTCGACGTGTACAGCGTCGGGCTGCTGGCCGAACAGCTCTATCCCGGCCATGGCACGGCGCTGAGCCAGCTCTGGCGCGACAAGCAGATCGAATATTCCCGCCTGGTGACGACCAGCAACCATGGCGCGCACTACCGGCCGTTCTGGGACCTGACGCGCGCCGCGCTGGTCTATGCGGTCAAGCGCCTGGTGCCCGGGCAGGCCGACAAGCCGGACTTCGACAGCCGCATCGACCAGCTGATGAACCAGTACCGCAGCCTGAGCGCGTTTCCCGAGAACCGCGCCGTGCTGCAGCAGATCAAGGATGCCGGCCTGGTGACCGGCATCCTGAGCAACGGCGATCCGGCCATGCTCGACCTGGCCATCAAGTCGGCGGGCCTGGGCGGCCTGCTCGACCATGTCATCAGCGTCGACCCGGTGCGCCTGTACAAGACCGCCCCCGAGGCCTACGCGCTCGGCGAACAGGCCACCGGATTGCGCGCACGCCAGATCGGCTTCGTCAGCTGCAATGCCTGGGATGCGCTGGCCGCCACCTGGTATGGCTACCAGACCTTGTGGGTGAACCGCTACCAGCTGCCGTTCGAGGAACTGGGCACCCAGCCCCACCATGTCGGCAGCAGCCTGCGCGACGTGCGCGTGTTCCTGTGAAGCCGCCCGCCCGATTTGCATATCGATATTGAAGAAGGAAACCGATCCATGACCTCTCGCACCCGTGTACACGCACTGAACATCGCCACCGAACTGCACGACTTCATCGACAACCAGGTGTTGCCGGGCACCGGCGTCGATCCCGCCGCGTTCTGGCAGGGTTTCGATGCCATCGTGGCCGACCTGGCGCCGAAGAACCAGGCCCTGCTGGCCGAGCGCGACCGGCTGCAGGCCGAACTCGACACCTGGCACCGGGCGCACCCGGGCCCGATCCGCAGCATGAAGGGCTATCGCCGCTTCCTGGAAAAAATCGGCTACCTGGTACCCGAACCCGCCGCGGTGCGCACCACGACGAAAAACGTCGACGCCGAACTGGCGCTGCAGGCCGGTCCGCAGCTGGTGGTGCCCATCCTCAACGCGCGTTATGCGCTCAATGCCGCGAACGCGCGCTGGGGCTCGCTGTACGACGCGCTCTACGGGACCGACGCCATCGACGAATCCGGCGGCGCCAGCCGCGGCGGCGACTACAACCCGGTGCGGGGCGACAAGGTGATCGAATATGCGCGCCATGTGCTGGACCGCACCGCGCCGCTGGCGCGCGGCTCGCACCTGGATGCGACGGCCTATGCCGTGCTCGGCGGCAAGCTGGTGGTCACGCTCAAGGGCGGCAAGAACACCGGGCTGCGCAACAGCCGCCAGTTCGTCGGCTACCAGGGCGCCGCGGCGCGTCCGTCGTCGGTGCTGCTGCAGCACAACGGCCTGCACATCGACATCCGCATCGACCACACCAGCACGACCGGCGCCCATGACGCGGCCGGCGTCAGCGACCTGGTGCTGGAGTCGGCGCTCTCCACCATCCTCGACCTCGAGGACTCGGTGGCCGCGGTCGACGCGCAGGACAAGGTGCTGGGTTACCGCAACTGGCTCGGCATCCTCAAGGGCGACCTGACCGAGAACGTCAGCAAAGGCGGCAAGACCTTCACCCGCGGCCTGAACCCGGACCGTGTCTACACCGCGCCCAACGGCAGCGGCACCGTGACCCTGCACGGGCGTTCGCTGATGTTCGTGCGCAACGTCGGCCACCTGATGACCAATCCGGCCATCCTGTACACCGGAGCCGACGGCGCCGAGCACGAGATCCCCGAAGGCATCATGGACGCGGTCGTGACCACCGCCATCGGGCTGCACGACCTGCAGGGCCACGGCACGAACGGCATCCGCAACTCGCGCAAGGGTTCGGTCTACATCGTCAAGCCCAAGATGCACGGCCCGGCCGAAGTGGCCTTCGCCAATGAACTGTTCGGCCGCGTCGAGAAGCTGCTCGGCCTGCCGGCGAGCACCGTCAAGCTCGGCATCATGGACGAGGAGCGCCGCACCAGCGTCAACCTCAAGGCCTGCATCGCCGCCGCGGCGAGCCGCGTGGCCTTCATCAACACCGGCTTCCTGGACCGCACCGGCGACGAGATGCACAGCTGCATGCAGGCCGGCGCGGTGCTGCGCAAGGGCGACATGAAGACCAGCGCCTGGATCCAGGCCTACGAGAAGAACAACGTGATGGTCGGCCTGGCCTGCGGCTTGCGCGGCAAGGCGCAGATCGGCAAGGGCATGTGGGCCATGCCCGACCTGATGGCCGACATGATGAAGCAGAAGATCGGCCACCCGAAGGCTGGTGCCAACACCGCCTGGGTGCCCAGCCCGACGGCGGCGACGCTGCATGCGCTGCATTACCACCAGGTCAAGGTGTCGGACGTGCAGAAGCAGATGGAGCAGGACGCCGCAGCGGGTGACGCGGCGCAGCAGCGCGAGGCGATCCTGAACGACCTGCTGACGATTCCCGTCGTGCGCACGCCCAAGTGGAGCGATGCCGACAAGCAGCAGGAGCTCGACAACAACGCCCAGGGCATCCTGGGCTACGTGGTGCGCTGGATCGACCAGGGCGTGGGTTGCTCCAAGGTGCCCGACATCCACAACGTCGGCCTGATGGAAGACCGCGCCACGCTGCGCATCTCGAGCCAGCACATGGCGAACTGGCTGCACCACGGCGTGGTCACCAAGGCCCAGGTCAAGTCCACGTTCAAGCGCATGGCCAAGGTGGTCGACAAGCAGAACGCCGGCGACGCGTTGTACACGCCGATGGCCACCAACCCGCAAGGCGCGGCATTCCAGGCCGCGACCGACCTGGTGTTCAAGGGCCTGGAGCAGCCCAGCGGCTACACCGAGCCGCTGCTGCACGCCTGGCGGCTGAAGGTCAAGGCCGGCGCGGCCTGATCCTGCAACCCGGCCGGCCCACGGGCCGGGTCAGCGCCCGGCGTCCAGGTTGGCCCGGATCCGGGTCAGCATTGCCATCAGCTGCGCGCGCTCCTCGGCGCTGAAGCCCTGCACCGCCGCGGCCGACAGCCGCTTGCGCTGGCGCCGCACCTGCGCCAGCAGGCCTTGCGCGGGCTCCGACAGGCTCAGGCGCATCACGCGGCGGTCGTCCGCGTCCGGCTGCGCCAGCAGCAGGCCTTTTTCCCGCAGCCCGTTGACCAGCCGTGCCAGCTGGCCCTTGTCGCGCCCGGAATGGGCTGCCAGCGCGCTCTGCGTGGCGCCGGGATGGCGTGCGAAGAACCCGAGCACCCGCGCTTCCATCGGATTGAGCTCACCCGTCCCGGCGTCCAGCTGCCGATGCCGCACGCGGTGCATCAGCTCGTGGATGGCCTCCAGCACGTCGCCGTCCGGGGCAAAGCCACTTTGGTTGACATGGTCAACTTGTTTTTCCATAATGGATGACATTATCAACCTTTCAGGATCCTTGTGGAAGACACCATCGCCCCCCGCCGCGTCACGCGCATCCGCCACGAACTGCACCGCCGCGACACCGTCGTGCGCCGCATCACGCGGCCCAGCCCGAACTTCGTCGCCATCACCTTCGCCGACCCGTCGCTGGCCGGTTTCGTCTCGTCCTCGTTCGACGACCATGTCAAGTTCATCTTCACCGACACGCAAGGCCAACCGGTGCGGCGCGACTACACGCCGCTGCACCACGATGCGGCCCAGGGCGAACTGACGATCGAGTTCGCGTTGCACGACAGCGGCGCCGCCACCCAATGGGCCCGGCAGGCCCAGGTGGGCGACCGCGCCGTGATCGCCGGCCCGCGCGGCTCGATGGTGATCCCCGCCGATTACCCGTGGCACCTGCTGGCCGGCGACACCACCGCGCTGCCGGCCATCGTGCGCCGGCTGCGCGAACTGCCCGCCGACGTGTCGGCCCGGGTGCTGCTGCTGGCCGAGGACGCGGCCGACCACCGGCCGCTGCACAGCGCGGCCCGCCTGGACGTGTCATGGGTCCGGTCGCCCGAGGCCTTCCTGGCCGCGGCCGATGCGCTGCAGCTGCCCGAGGGCGAAGGTTTCGCCTGGGCCGCCGGTGAAGCATCGTTGATGAAGCGCCTGCGCCAGCTGCTGGTGGACGGCAAGCAGCACCCGCGCACCGCGATGCGGGTGTCGGCCTACTGGAAACAGGGGGCGCAGGAGTTCCACGAGGACCTGGTGGACTGACGCGGGCCGACCGGGCGAGGTTGCCGCGCGCCGTCACCCACCCTTGTCGCGCGCCGCCACCCGCGGAATCCAGTACGCCAGCTGCCCGGCCGCGGCGAAGGCCAGCAGCCCGGTCACCGCGATGCCGATCGCCAATGTGGTCGTGGCGGCGAGCAGCGACAACAGGCCGGGCCCGCAGGTGCCGCCGATGTCCGACATCAGCCGCCATGCCCCCAGGAAATGGGCGCGGCCCTGGCGCGGTGCATGGTCGGCGCCCAGCGTCATCATCATGCCCGAGCCGATGCCGTTGCCGAAGCCGATCACCATCGCGGCGATCAGCAGGCTGGTCGCATCCCATGTCCAGGGCACGGCCAGCAGGCCGGCGCCCATGAGCACCAGCGAGGGTACGACGACCCAGCGCCGGCCCATGTGGTCCATCACCTTGCCGGCCGGATAGAACAGCAACATGTCGATGCCGCCGGCCAGGCCGTAGATGAGGGAGGTCACGGCCGGATCGAGCGCCAGGTGGTCGGCCCACAACGGAATGATGGTCTGGCGCGTGGTGCGCACCGCGCTGACCAGCGCGATACCCAGGCCCAGCGTGACGAAGACATGGCGATGGTCGCGCAGCGTCGACAGGATGGTCGGCGCCGCGGGTCGCGCGCCGGCCGGATCGGCGGCGCCGGATTCCGCCCGCAGGTCGGGCATGCGCGCGGCCACGACGCCCGACAGCAGCAGCGCGGCGATGCCGACACCGTAGGCCCCGACCAGGTCGAAGCGATGGATGGCCGCGGCCGCGGCGAACGGGCCGATGAACATGCCGATGCGCATGGTGCCGCCCAGCGTCGACATCGCCCGGGCCCGGTAGGCGAACGGCACCACCTCGGTCAGGTAACTCTGGCGTGCGAGCGAGAAGATCGCCTGCGACATGCCGATCATGAAACTGCCGAGCGCAAACCAGGCCAGGTGGCCCGACCAGCCGCACAACGCCATCGCAACGGCGCACCACGCGGCGCCGGCGACGATGGTCCAGCGTTCGCCGCGGTGCAGCGTGAGCAGCGAGGCCGGGATGTTGCTCACCAGCGAACCGATGCCGATCAGCGCGACCAGCAGCGCCGTCAGCGGCACCGATGCGCCCATGGCGCGCGCGGTCAGCGGCAGCACCGGCAGGATGGCGCCGAGTCCGATCCCGAACAGCAGCGACGGCCCGAAGGCCGTGACCGCGATGCGGCGAAGCGAAAAGTCCGTATCGGTCATGCCGGCCCGTCCTGTGCGGGGTGGCCGGGCCCATCCAGCACGGCCGCCTGCCAGGCCCGCCGCTTGTCGGCCGGTCGCATGCCGGCGTGGGCCGGACTGGTCGACGGCAGGCGCACCATGTCGAACGCCAGGGGTGCGGCCAGCGTCGGCAACACATGGCGCCGGAACATCGCCTGTGCCGTGGCGCCGTTGAAACACAGGCGCCGCAGCTGCGGATGGGCGGCCAGGAAACCCGCGAAATCGTTGACCTCGACGCTGCGCCGGTCGATGTCCGCGTCCAGGCTGCCCGGCCGCTCGCAGGCGGCCAGCACATCCCATACCGCGACCCGATGCGCCCGCAAGGCCTCGACCCGCTGCGCATACGGCGCCATGGCATCGAAGCCGAAGATGTCGCCCATGATGGGCCAGAACGCGTTGCGCGGATGACCGTAATACTGCTGCGCGCGCAGCGATGCGACACCCGGCATGCTGCCGAGCACCAGCACCCGGGCGCGCGCGTCCGCCAGCGGCGGGAAACCCCGTACCGCGCGTGTGTCGGGGTCGCGCCCTGCCTCGGCCATGAGCCGGCACGATAGCAGATGCCATCGATGCCTGACCCGGGTCAAGCAAGTCCGACACCCGGCGCGGGACACTCGACGCCGGTCGCGCCGCCGGGTATAACGGGTCCGGTGCATCCCTGCACGATCAGGCAGCCAGGCAGCCGCCCGCTGCCTCACCTGGGTATCCGGATGCCTCTGCTCCATCACCTGTCCCCGTCACCGGCTGCCCGCCTGCCGGCCGTGCCCCGCCCCCGCCACCAGGCGCGGGGTGGTCCCGATGCGGGCGGAGGAGCCGATGCCTGACGCCGCGGTGACCGAAGACGCCACGCCCGGTGCCGACGACGCGCCCGCGGCGGCCCGCGCCATCGCGCGATTCGTGCCCCGGTTCGCGCGCGACCAGGTCGCGGGCTCGTCCACGATCGCCTCGTGCCTGGATGTCCGCCTGAGCGGCGCCATCCTGGTCGCCGACATCGCCGGTTTCTCGGCCTTGACCGAACACAAGGCACGGCTGGGACAGGCCGGCATCGAGGAGATGCAGAACCTGCTCAACCGCTGTTTCGACCGCATCGTGTCCACGCTCACCCAAGGCGGCGGCCAGATCTGCCGCTTTGCCGGCGACGCGACGATCGCCTACTGGCCCGCCGGTCGCGACCCGCACGCGCTGCGCACCGCCACCCACTGCGCGGCCGCCACGGCCTTGCGGCTGCAGGCGCTGATCCCGGAACTGGCCCAGGCCCTGCAGACGCCGCTGCGCCTGCGCATCGGCATCGGCGCCGGCAAGCTGTTCAGCGCCGTCGTCGGCGGCCACCAGGGCCGCTGGGAAGCCCTGCTCGGCGGCGACGCCTTGCAGCAGGTGGCCGCCACGCCCATGCTGGAGTCGGGCCTGGTCGTGTTGTCGCCGCCGGCCCATGCCCTGGTGCAGGCCGACTGCCATACCACCGTGCTCGCGGGCGGCGGCCACGCGCTGGACGCGATCGCGCCGGCGCCGGCCCCGCGGCCCGCGGCACCCGAGGCGCCCGCCGCCGCGCCGGCCCCGCTGGCGCCGTTCGTGCCGCGCCACCTGCTGCGCCGCCTGCGGGCCGATCCGGATGACCGGCTGGCGGAACTGCGCACCGCCAGCGTGCTGTTCGTGATCGCACCGGTACCCGAGGCACTGGCGGAGCTGCAAACGCATACCACCACCTTGCAGCGGGCCACCTATGCCAACGGCGGCAGCGTGCTGCAGTACCTGGTCGACGACAAGGCCAGCCTGGTGTTCATCGCCGCCTGGGGCATTCCCGGCAGCAGTCATCCCGACGACGCGGAACGGGCGATGCGCACCGCCCACGCCGTGACCGGCGCGGCGAAGGCCGCGGGTCGGCCGATCGGTTGCGGCGTCGCCAGCGGGCGGCTGTTCGCCGGCCTGCGCGGCAGCCATGAACGCGCCGAATATGCGCTGATCGGTCGTGTCGTCAACCTGGCCGCGCGCATGGCCCAGGCCTCGCGCGGCCAGGTCTATTGCGACGAAGCCACCGCCCATGCGGTCCCGGCGGTGGCCTTCGAGGCGCGGCCCGGCGTGACGCTCAAGGGCATCGGCGACGCGCGGGTGTTCGAGTCGCTGGGCCAACGCCGCATCGACGATGCGAACCTCCGCGCGCTGGTCGGACGCCAGTCCGAACTGCAGCAGTTGCTGGCGCAGCTGCAGCGCGTCGTCGACGAACCCGGCCGCAGCCGGCTGGTCGTGGTCGAGGGTGATGCCGGCATCGGCAAGTCGCATCTGTGCGCGGCATTTGCGCAGGCCGCGCGTGACCGCGGCCTGGTGCTGGCCAGCGGTGCCAGCGACCCGCTGGACCATTCGGCAGCCTACCAGCCGCTGCGCCAGGTGTTCGACACGCTGCTCGGCCTGCGCGGCATGGCCGATGCCCCGGCGCGGCGCACCCGCGTCCTCGGCCTGCTGGCCGACGACGACGCGACCCGCGAACGCGTCAGCCTGCTCAGCGAAGTGCTGGCGCTGGCGCTGGCGCCCAGCGCCACCGAACAGCAGATGAGCGGTCGTGGCCGCATCGAGGCCACCACCGACCTGCTGGTGCGGCTGCTGGTGGCCACGGCCGACACGTCGGTGCGCATCGTGATGCTGGAAGACCTGCACTGGCTGGACTCCGCCTCGTGGGGCGTGCTCGAGCAGGCGGTACGGCGCTGCCCCGGCCTGCTGGTCGTGCTCAGCACGCGCCCGCTGGCCGACGATGCGCCGTGCGCCGAACTGCTGCGCGACCCGGCGCACCTGCATCTGCGCCTGGCGCCACTGCAGGCGTCGGCGGTTCGCGACATCATCGCCGCCGAACTCGGTGCCTCCGAGGTGCCCGAGCCGGTGTGGCGCACCGTGGCCGATCGCACCCAGGGACTGCCCCTGTACGTGCGCCAGGTGGTGGCGGCGCTGGTGCAGGGCCGGGTCGTGCAATGCACGGATGGCGCCATCCGCTACGACCCCCAGGGCCTGTCGAGCTTCACCATTCCCGACACCATCCAGGGCGTCGTGATCGCGCGCATCGACCAGCTCACGCCGCGCCAGCAGACCACGCTCAAGTCCGCCAGCGCGATCGGACGCGACTTTTCGTTCGAGGCCCTGGCCATCGCTGCGGCCGGGCACGGCAGTGGCGAGACGCTGCGCCAGGACCTGCAGGCCCTGGTGGCCGGCGGCCTGGTCGAAACCGGTCCGCACGACGCCCCGTATCGCTTCAGCCATGCGCTGGTGCGCGATGCGGTCTACAGCCTGCTGCCGCTGGCCGCCCGGCGCGAGTTCCATGCCGCGCTCGGCGCCTGGTACGAACGCCAGGCCGGCGACGACCGCCAGTGGCTGGGCCGTATCGCCTGGCACTGGGACCAGGCCCACGACCCGGTGCGCGCATTGCGCGCGCTGGAGGCCGCCGGCAACCATGCGCTGCGCACCGGCGCCTACCGCGAGGCACAGAACCTGTTCGCGCGCCTGGTCACGATCACCACCCGCGGCTTCGGCGAGGAGTCGACGACGGCGGTCGCCGCGCCCCTGGAGCAGGCCGCGCGCTGGCAGGCGAACCTGGGCCTGGCCAGCTACGACCTGGGCGAACTCGAGCGCGCGCGCACGGCCCTCGAGGCGGCGGCCGGCATGCTCGGACAGGCCGTGCCGGGCCCGCACCTGATCGGCCTGGCGGTGGCGCGCGAGGCGCTGGGTGCGGCGGTGCAGCGCTGGTGGCGGCCCGCCGGCTCCGGCGAGGCCCAGGCCGCCCGTGCGCGGCAGGTGGCCATGATCTACAGCACGCTCGGACGCATCTACCACCTCACGCAACGCCCGCACCACACCGTGTTCTCCATCCTGCGCCGGCACAACCTGCTGGCGCCCCACCCGGCCTGCGCGGAGCAGATGGGGGCCCATGGCGGCATGATGTACCTGTGCACGATGCTGGGCCGCCACGACTGGGCCGACCGCCATGCCGCCGATGTCGGCGAGCTGCACCGCCGGCTGCAGGACCCGCTGGCCTATGCCGACGCCAACCTCACGGTCGCGCTGGCCTACATGGGCCAGGCGCGCTGGGAGCAGTGCGAGCGCAGCGCGCTCGATGCCGAGCAGATCTTCCACCGGCTCGGCGAGCGCCAGGGCCGCATGGTGATGCTCGCCATCCTGGCCAACACCGCCGAGTTGCATGGCGCGTTCGGCCGGGCCGAGCAGCTGTGGATGCTGCTCGACGGCCTGGCCGTCGAGGTCGGCGACCAGGTCGGCCAATGCTGGAGCGCTGGCGGTCTGGCCATGCTGGCGATCCGCCGCGGCGAGCATGCGCAGGCCACGGTGCAGGCGCGCCGCGCGATCGCACTGGCACGCAGCACCGGCGAGGCGGTCTCCTACCTGGCCGACACCGGGCTGCTGGCATTGAGCCGGCTGGAGTCGGGCGATACGGACCAGGCCCGCGCGCGGGTCGACGAAGGCGTCGCCCTGATGGCGGCGCTGCCGCGCGTGGCGACGGCGCACCATCTGCTCAACGGGCTCGACGCGTACAGCGAGTTGATCCTGCGCCTGTGGGAGATCGACGCTCCGCCGCAGGGCAGCACCGCGTGGCACCAGTGGTCGCATCGCGCCGCGGTGGCCACGCGCCGTGCCGATGCCTATGCGCGGGTGTTCGCCATCGGCCGCCCGATGGCGGCGCGCCACCGCGGCCTGCACCTGTGGCTGCTGGGGCGGCACGCCAAGGCCATCGCGGCCTGGCAGCTGGCCATCGCCGAGGGACAGGACCGCGGCATCCCGTACGAGACCGCCAAGGCCCATCTCGAGCTGGCGCGCCATGTCGGCGCCGACGATCCGCGCCGGCGCGAGCATGCGCAACGGGCGATCGCGATCTTCACGCACATCGGCGCGCAGGCCGGCGCCGCCAGGGCCCGCGCGCTGGTCTGACGGCGCAGGCGGGAACCGTCAGTCGCGCCAGCTGCCGAAGGTGGTCAGGCGGTCTTCGATCGCATTGACCCAGCGCGGCGCATGCACGTCCTCGCCCCAGTGGTCGAGCATGGCGTCGGCCTGGCCCAGCAGCTGCGTGGGCAGGCGCAACGAGCGGGTCTGGTCCATCAGCAGCCGCGTGACCAGGCGGTAACCCAGCACGCGGGTGAGCAGCCGCGACAACGAGAAATGCGGCCAGATGTTCCGCGCCAGCGTGTCGATCAGCCGGGTCGTCGAGATCACCAGCTCGAACAACACGCGCGAGAACCCCGAGACATGCTGGTCGATCCCGACCAGGTCGGCGGTGCGCCGGCCGCACAGGTAACGCGTCATCAACGGCGCAAAGGGCTTGAGCCATCCGATCGGTATCGTCTGCTCCATCGCGTTCACCAGCGCCCGTCCGAGCGCCGGGCGCGGATCCGGCACCGGCGCGGGGCCCCGTGCGCGGGCCTGCATGCAGTCGAACAGGGTCTGCGCCTCGTCCATGGTGTGCGCCATCAGCGCGTCGTCGACACCGAGCACGCTGGCGGCCACGTTCCAGCAGTGCAGATAGGCCTCCTCGTCGGCTGCATCGAGACCCAGGCCCAGCCGCCGCAGGCCGCGCAGGAACACGTAGCTGAAAGTCAGCAGCGTATAGGCCAGTTCCTCCTGGTTGCACGGCACACCGCTGCGGCCCGCGTCCCAGCCGCCGGCGAACATCGCGGCATGCATGCCGGGTTCGGCCGCCAGCGCCGGATGCGCGGGCACCACCCGGGGTGCGGTCGCACCAGGCCCGGCGAACACCGTGCGCGGATGGCCATGCAGGATCAGGTTGCGGATCGTCGCGTGGATCAGGCGCACCTTGAGGATCTGGCCGAGACCGGCGCCGGACGCGTCGGACAGGCCGCCGCGCATCATCACCGGGAAGATCATCGCCGCCGTGCTGCGGATGCGGTATTCGGTGTGTTGTTCCAGCTGCCCCGCACGGTGCAGCACCGTGGCCAGGTCGGGCAACACGTAGCACTCCGGCAGGCTGGCGCAGAACAGCAGGATGCACGACAGCGGGCCGTATTCGTAGAACAGGGTCTCGGCCCGCTGCAGCTTGGCGGTGTCGGCCCAGCCGGGCAAGGCCTGCTGTGCATGGACGAAACCCTGCACCGCCCGGAACACGTCGTCTTCGACCTCCGGCGGCTGGCCCGGCCATGTCGCCAGCGTGCCGTTGGCGCCCAGCGTGTTCAGCAGGGCCGTGGCCTGGGCCAGCTTCTTCCATTGTTCGCCGTGGGCGTCGCGCAGGGCCTGGGCGTCGGCATCGGGCGCCATGACCTGCCAGTCGCCGACGATGGCCGCCACCGCGTCGTCGGCGGGTGTGTCGGCCACGTGCCGCAGGCGGTCCAGCAGCAGTTCCCAGTCGCGGGTGCTTCGGGTGGTGCGCATCAGCCGGCCCTCCACGCGACGGGCCGCTCGGCATACGCCGTCTCACCCTGGTTGCTTGCGTCGTGGGTCTTCCAGTGGCGCCAGCCGGCCAGCGCACACAGGACCGGAAAACCCATCGCGAAGACCGCGATGGAACGTGTCTCGACCGGAAAGCCGGCCACGATCTGGAACGCCATCAGGCCGGCGTAGATCAGCACCGGCAGCAGCGCATGGCGGCGGTCGACGCCGGTCGCGGGCCGTATCGGCAACTTGCGCACCACCAGGCGGAACACCAGCACGATGCAGAAGGACACGAACATCCAGCCCACGAACCCCTGCACCGTCTCGCCGAACCAGGCACCGTCCTTCTTGGTCATGATCCAGGCCTTGAGCACGAACACCATGTAGGGGTCGGCGCCCAGGTCGTAGGCCGTGACGACCATGGCCGCCAGCAGCGACATGGCCATGGCCTCGCCCAGGTGCGTCGACCCGTCGGCCGGCGCACGCCAGATGATCAGGTTGGCGATGACGTAGCCCATGTAGGTCAGCGCGAACCACATCAGCGGAATCACCAGGGGCACGTCACCCACGCGCGGACCCAGCACATCGGTGTAGTCGTAGCTGCCGAAGAACCAGCCGTACGACGAACCCATCTGCTCGGCGAACCAGCCCAGCACGATGGCGATCGCGGCGAACAGCAGCGCCGCACGCAGGCCCAGCAGATGGGCGGCGCTGGTCAGGCAGGCCGCGAACATCACGAAGGAACTCACCAGCATGGCCGTGGTGGTGTCGCCCAGCGTGCGCACGCCCACGCTGACGAGGAACACCGCCGCCAGCAGCAGGCCGGCCAAGGGAAGACGTGTCGACCAGTGAGGCATCGCAACTCCTGAGGTGATGGGAACGGGGTGTGGCCACCAACGGGCCGGCCCGTGTGGCAAGCGCCAATACTAACGGCAGCGCGTCGGCATGGAACCTGCCGCTCCCGCACCGGCCCTGGTCGCCAGCCCGCGCCGGCTCAGGCTTCGAAGGCGGGCGAGCGGTACAGGGTGCGGCCGGCCACGCGCAGTTCGGTGTCGAGCTGGTAGCGGCGCACGGTCTGCGCGTCGACCGTGATGCCCAGCCCCGGCGCGTCCGGCGCGCGGACCTGCCCGCTGGCGTCGCGCTCGATATGGTTGCCGGTGAGTTCCACTGCCAGCGCCTTCGGTGCCGCCGGGTATTCGCAGATGCGGTGATCGGCCAGGCCGGCAAACGGCTGCAGCGACGCACTCAGCGCCAGGTGCGAAGTGAAGGTGTGGTTGACGTAGGTGACCCCCTTGGCCACGGCATGGTCGGCGACCTGCTTGGCCGGCCCGATGCCGCCGATGCGGCCGCAGTCGATCTGCACGTAGCCGATGCCGCCGTAGTCGATCAGGTGGCGCGCCATCGAGAAGTTGTGCGCGCCTTCGCCGCCGGCCAGGCGCACCGAGGCGCAGCGGCGCGACAACGCGGCGTATTCCTCCAGCGCGCTGGCATGGAAAGGTTCCTCCAGCCAGGTGACACGGGCCGCCTCCAGCGCCTGCAGGCGTTCGGCGGCACGCGCGACATCGTCGACGAAGATCTGCCCGACGTCGACCAGCAGCACGCCGTCCGGCCCGATCGCCTCGCGCGCGGCCATGAAATGCGCGGCGTCGTCGGCGGCGCTGCCGCGCCCGATCGGGCCCCAGCCGAACTTGACCGCCGCAAACCCGCGCGCCATCGCGTCGCGCGCACGCGCGAGCGTCTGCTGCGCATCGTCGCCGAACAGCAACGAGGCATAGGGTGTCTTGGCGTGGTTGCCGGTGTAGCCCAGCAGCTTCCACACCGGCTCGCCACGCGCCTTGCCCAGAATGTCCCACAAGGCCATCTCGATGCCGGAGAAGGTATGCGCGGCCTGCAACACATCCATGCTGTTGTAGGCCACGTCGGCGGCGATGGCGGCGATGTCGCGCGGATCGTCCAGCGATCGCCCGAGCACCGAGGCGCTGACCGGCTGGCAGGCGCCATGCGACTGCGGGCACACGAAGGCGGCGATCGACGGCAGCGGCGCGGCTTCGCATTCGCCGTAGCCGACATGGCCGCCGGCCTGCACGCGCACCAGCAAGGCGTCCTGGCTGCCGTCGGCCTCCAGCGTGACCTCGGGCATGGCGAGATAGAAAAAGTCGACGGATTCGATCTTCATGGTGGCTCCCCGTAGCGCGGGCTCAGCGGCTGTACACCGTGGCCCGCGGCGCGAACGCGACGTCCGCATCCAGCGGATAGATCGGCCGCGCGCAGATGGTGTGGCCCAGCGTGGGCAGGTTGGCCGAGGTCGCGCCGGGCACGTCGACGTTGAAGTTGCAGTCGGCCCAGGCCTCGTACATGTGGTGCTCGGTATGCGGCGACTTCACGACGATCAGGTCGAAATCCCGCGGGTCCAGGCCGTTGGCGAAATACATGGCGCGGTCGAACAGGCTCAGCGTCTTGCTGAACACCACGACGGTGACGTTGTCCCAGGTCAGCACTGCGGTGGGGCCGGCGTCCAGGCCGATCTTCATCGTCTCCAGCCGCGCGCGGCCGTCCGACAGCAGCTGCACCCGGGCCGTCACCGGCATCGGCGTGAATCGCGCCGGATCGATGCCGCCGCCCAGCGTCAGCTGCACCGTGGCACCGACACCCGCCTGGTGCGCGGCCGCGGCCGCGTCGGCGTCGACGATCTGCGCCAGCACCTTCTTCGTGTATCCGGCCTGCTGCAGGCCGCGCAGGATCAGGTTGGAGTCGCCGGTGGCGCCCGACGAGGTGGCGTCGGCCGCGTCGGTGAAGATCACCGGCCCGGGAATCGAGCGTGCCTGTGCGATGGCGCGCTCCAGGGAGCTGAACTTGCCTTGCATGCGGTGGCGCAGCGGCCAGAACTCCTGCGCCAGCCGCACGGCTTCGGCCTGGGCGAGATCGGCGTCGTTGTCGGTGGCCACGATGACCTGGCAGCACAGTTCGGGCACGTCGGTGAACGGGTTGCCGATCATGATGCCGGCCGACATCGCCGTGCCCTCGAGTTCGAGCCGGCGCGCCTCGCGGACCAGCGAGCCGTAACAACCGGTCTTGGTGATCAGCTCGTCGCCGCGCACCAGGGCCGGGATCGTGACGCGGGCGATCGTCGGTTTCACACGTTTGTCGGTGACCAGCCGGTGCAACACACGCGCCGCGCGCGCGCCGGTGGACGCGAAGTCCACGTGGGGATAGGTGTGGTAGATCGCCAGGCCGTCGATCTGGCGCAACATACGCTCGGTCAGGATGCCGTGCAGGTCGAGCGAGATGACGATGGGCACGTCCGGCCCGACCAGCTTGCGTATCTCGGCCAGCAGGTAGCCTTCGGGATCGAGTTCGCCGTCGGCGCCCATGGCGCCGTGCATCGAGAAGTACACACCGGCTATGCCGCTGCCGGCCTCGGCCGCGATCGCCTCCATCACCTCGCCCATCAATCGGTTCCAGCCCGGCCGCGACAACAGGCCGGCCGAGCCCGCGCGCGCGGAGATGGTCAGCACCGGCTCGAAGCCGACCTCGTCGAACACCGCCAGCGCACCGCCGAGCCCGGTGTTGATGCCTTTTTGCACCAGCATCTGCGCGCCGTGCTCGATATGGAAGTTGGCGTATTCCGACTGCAACGGGTTGAACGACGAGATCTCCTGCATGCATTCGGCCACCAGGATGCGGGGTTTCTTCGACATGGCGTTTCCTTTGTGCGTGGGTGGGGACATGGAAGCCCGCTCAGTCCGGCAGGCTGCCGTCGGCGACGCGCAGGCAGGCCACCTGCTGGCCGTCGTCCTGGGTGGCGCGCAGCTGCGGATCCTCGCTCTGGCAACGCGGCTGCGCGTGCGGGCAACGGCTGGCGAAGCGGCAACCGGTGCCGATGGTGTCCGGGTCCGGCATGTCGCCGCGGATCAGTGCGCGGGTGCGGCGCTGCGACGGATGTTCGCTCGGCAACGCGGCCAGCAGGGCCTGGGTATACGGGTGGCGCGGCCGCGAGAAGAGTTGCTGCGCCGGCGCGACCTCGACGATGCGCCCCAGGTACATCACCGCGACCCGGTCGCTGATGTTGCGCACCACCGCCAGGTTGTGCGAGATGAACAGGTAGGTCAGCTTGAGGTCGCGCTGCAACTCGCGCATCAGGTTGATGACCTGGGCCTGCACCGAGACGTCGAGCGCGGAGACCGCCTCGTCGGCCACGATGAATTCGGGCTCGAGCGCCAGCGCCCGCGCGATGCCGATGCGCTGGCGCTGGCCGCCGGAGAACTCGTGCGGATACCGGTTCAGCGCGCTGTCGGGCAGGCTGACCAGTTGCAGCAGTTCGCGCACCCGCGCCGCGCGGCTGGACGCATCGCCCACCCCGTGGATCACCAGCGGCTCGGCGATGATGTCGTCGACCCGCATGCGCGGATTGAGCGAACCGTACGGATCCTGGAACACGATCTGCATCGCGCGGCGCTTGGCGCGCATGCCGGCGGCGTCGAGCGTGGTGATGTCCTGGCCGTGGTGCAGGATGCTGCCGCCGCTGGGCTCGATCAGGCGCAGCAACAGGCGGCCGGTGGTGGACTTGCCGCAGCCGGATTCGCCGACCAGGCCCAGCGTCTCGCCGGCGGCGATCTGCAGATCGACGCCGTCGACGGCGCGCAGCGGCGGCACGGGCTTGGCCAGGAAGCCGTGCGCGCGGCGGAAATACTTGCGCAGGCCTCGCGCCTCGATCAGGGGAGCAGCGGCAGGTGTGGTCATGGCGCGGCGGCCTCTTTCTCGGGTACGGGTTGCGGCTGCGGCGCGAACGGCGTGATACACGCGGCCTGGTGGCCGGCACCCACCTCGCGCAGCAGCGGCACGACGCCGCAGGCCGGCTGGGCGAGCGGGCACCGGGGCGCAAAACTGCAACCCGGCGGCATCTGGCCGAGCGCCGGCACCGTGCCCTCGATGGTGCTGAGCCATTGGGCGCCGGCGTCGATGCGCGGGCGCGACGCCAGCAGGCCGCGCGTATACGGGTGCGCCGGCCGATCGAAAATGTCCAGCGCCGCGCCGGTCTCGACCACCTTGCCGGCGTACATCACCGCCACGCGGTCGCTCATCTCGGCGATCACGCCCAGGTCGTGCGTGATCAGCATCACCGACATGCCATTGTCGGCCTGCAGCTTGCGCATCAGATCCAGGATCTGTGCCTGGATCGTCACGTCGAGCGCCGTCGTCGGTTCGTCGGCGATCAGCAGCTTGGGCCGGCCTGCCAGTGCCATCGCGATCATCACGCGCTGGCGCATGCCGCCGGAGAGTTCGTGCGGATAGGCATCGACCTGGCGCTGCGCATCGGGCATCTCGACGCGCTGCAGCAGGTCGATCGCCTCCCGGCGCGCCGCGCCGCCGCGCAACTCCGTGTGCCAGCGCAACACCTCGCCGATCTGCTGGCCGACCCGCATCACCGGGTTCAGCGAGGTCATCGGCTCCTGGAAGATCATCGCCAGGTCCTTGCCGCGCAGGCTGCGCATCGGCACGGCGCCGGGCGCCAGCAGGTCCTGCCCCTGGAGCACGATGGAGCCGCCATGGACCCGCACGCCGGCCGGCAGCAGTCCCATGATGGACAGGGCCAGCATGCTCTTGCCCGAGCCGGATTCGCCGACCACGCCGAGCACCTCGCCGGCGTCCAGGTGCAGGTCGACCGCCCGCAGGATCTCGGGGCCGTCGGTGCCCAGGCCGGTCGTCAGCTGCTGCACCTGCAACAGCGTCGGCGTGGCCGGGGTGTCGGTTGTTGCGCCGCTGTTCATCGGGTCGTCACCGCCATGCGCGGGTCCAGCACGTCGCGCAAGCCGTCGCCGAGCATGTTCAGGCCCAGCACGCTGACCAGGATGGCCATGCCCGGCGCCACCGTGATCCAGGGCGCGGAGACGATGAAGTCGCGCCCGTTGGCGATGATGGCGCCGAAGGTCGGCGTCGGCGGCGGCGGCCCGACACCGATGAACGACAACACCGCCTCGTTCAGGATCGCGATCGCGAACACGTAGGTCACGCGCACCACCAGCGGCGCCATCGCATTGGCCATGACATGGCGCAGCAGGATGCGCGCGTGGCCGGCGCCCAGCGCACGCGCGGCCTCCACGTATTCCATCTCGCGCACCACCATCACCGACGCGCGCACGACGCGCGCCGTGTGGGGCGTGGCGGCGATCGCCAGCGCGATCACGACATTGGTCACCGAGGCACCCAGCACGGAACTGATGGCGATGGCCAGGATGATGGGCGGGAACGCCATGAAGGCGTCCATCAGCCGCATCAGCGGGCCGTCGGCGGGCCGGAAATAACCGGCGGCCGCGCCGATGACGGCGCCGGCCAGCGCGGTGAACAGCGCGACCAGGAAGCCGATGTGCAGCGACACCTGCGCGCCGTGCAGGATGCGCGAGAGAATGTCGCGTCCGAAGTGGTCGGTGCCCAGCCAGTGTTCCGCGCCCGGCGGCACCATGCGCGCGCGGAAGTTGCCCTTGAGCGGATCGAAGGGCGCGATCACGTCGGCCAGCAACGCCAGCGCCACGACGATGCCCACCAGCACCAGGCCCATGGTGAACGAACGGTTCGCCAGCAGGCGGCGCACGAAGGCCATGCGGCGCGACGGCGCGGCCGCCGCGGCGACCGGCAGGGTGGCGTCGATTCCGGTACTGCTCATTCCAGCCTCACGCGCGGATCGATGGCCGCATACAGCAGGTCGACCGCGAGGTTGACCGTCAGGTAGATCAGGGCCAGGAACAGCAGCCCGCCCTGGATGACCGGGAAATCGCGGCTGAGCACCGCGCCGATGATGAGCCGCCCCAGCCCAGGGATGGAGAACACCTGTTCGGTGACGACGGCGCCGCCGAGCAAGGCGCCGACCATGATGCCCATCACGGTGACGATGGGCACCATGGCGTTGTGCAGGCCGTGGCGCACCACGACATAGGGTTCGGGCAGGCCCTTGGCGCGCGCGGTGCGCACGAAATCCTGGCCCAGCACCTCGAGCATGCTCGAGCGCGTCATGCGAGCGACGAAACCCATCTGCACGCAGGCCAGCGAGAAGGTCGGCAAGGCGATGTGGCGCGCCCATTGCCAGGCGTCCTCGGTGAACGGCACATAGTCGCCGGCCGGGAAGATCGGCACCAGCACCGCGATCAGCCAGATCAGCACCAGGCCGAGCCAGAACTCGGGGATGGACAGGCCGATCAGCGCCAGCGTCATCATGCCCTGGTCGGCCAGGCGGCCGTGGCGCACCGCGGCCACGACACCGGCGGCCACGCCGAGCAGCACCGACACCACGAAGGCCAGCGCGGTCAGCGACAAGGTCACCGGCAGCCGCTCCAGGATGGCGTCGACGACGCTGCGGTTGAGCAACAACGACTGGCCCAGGTCGCCCTGCAGCAGCCGCACGTACCACTGGCCCATGCGCACCAGGAAGGGCTGGTCCAGCCCCAGTTCACGCCGGACCCGGTCCAGTGCCTCGGCGGTGGCACCGGCGTCCAGGAACATCGAGGCCGGGTCGCCGGGCACCAGCCAGAGCAGGCCGAAGGTGATCAGCGACACGAGCAGCAGCACCGGAATGGACGCCAGCACGCGTCGCAGGATGAAACGGATCATGGATCAGTGGTGGGTCGGAAGGCCAGGGCGCAGCACACGCGGCAACATGCCGCCGTGGCCGCGCGCGGGCGCGGCGACCACGGGACACGGTCAGGCATCGGTCGTTGCGGGCGGCCGACTTATTCGAGCCACACGCCCCACATGCGCGGGATGCGGTAGGCCTTGAAGTTCTTCAGCTTGGTGGACGCGATCTGGAACAGGCCGTAGTTGCCCAGGTTCAGCGCAATCGCCTGGTCGACCATACGCTGCTCGAAGTCGGCGAAGATCTTCTTCTGCGCGTCGACGTTCATCTCGCTGTTGATCTTGTCGAACCAGGCGTCGATCATCGGATCGGCCACGCGTTGGCCCTGGCCCTTGGTCCAGTGCGACATCGCCGAGACCGGGCCTTCGAAGGGCTCGATGCCGAAGCCGTGGGTCCAGAAGTTCCAGCCCTGGTCGCTCTTGAGGCCGATGCCCGAGGCGGTGGGCCAGTCGGAGACCTTGAGCTCCACGTTCACGCCGATCTGCGCCATCTGCTGCTGGAACACCGTGGCCGCGTCCACGTTGGGCCGTGTGTTGTCGACGATGAAGCTCAGCTTCTCGCCCTTGTAGCTCGACTTGGCCAGGCTGGCCTTGGCCGCGGCCAGGTCCTGCTTGAGCAGCGGCCGGTTGGTGTGGTACACGGACCCGCCGTAGACCCAGCTCTGGTCCATGCGGTAGATGTCCGGGAAGGCCGTGCCCATGATTTCCTCGGCATCGATCCCCAGCGTCACGGCGCGCCGGAAGTTCAGGTCGTTGCCCGGCGGCAGGGCATGGTTGAACTTGAGCACCTGCACCGCGAACGGCAAGGCCTTGATGACCTGGAAGTTCGGGTTGCCGGCCAGCCGCTTGGCGGTGGGCCCGTCGCCGGCCTCGTTCATGTGGATCTGGCCGCTCTGCAATGCGGCATCGCGCGCGCCGGCCTCGGGCATGAAGCGGAACGTGACGCTGTCGATGTAGACGATCTTGGCGCCGCCGAAACCGTCGCGCTCCTTGTAGGCGGGGTTGGGCTTGTAGTCGTCGAAACGCGCCAGCTTGACATGGCTGTCGGGCTTGTATTCGACGAACTTGAACGGGCCGGTGCCGATGGACGCGGCCTTGCCGATGTCCTTGGCGGCCTCCTCGGCCGGCATGATGGCGATCGGCGCGCGCGGGCTCGACAGGTTGCCCAGGAAGGTCGACTGCACCGACTTGAGCTTCATCGTGACCTGGTTCGCGCCGGTGGCGCTGACGCTATCGATGGCGCCGATCAGGCTGGCCGAGGCGCCGCCCTTGCGGTAGCGCTCGATCGAGGCCACCACGTCGGCCGGGCCCATGGTCTTGCCGTTGTGGAACTTGACGCCGTCGCGCAAGGTGAACACGTAGGTCAAGCCGTCGGGCGAGACCGTCACGCCGGTGGCCAGGTCGGGCACGGGGCGGGCGTTCTCGTCGCGGGCATACAGGGTCTCGAACACATGCAGGTTGACGTTGCGCGCGGCCTGGGCCGATGTCGCATGCGGATCGAGCGAGGGCGGCGCCTGGGTCTGGGCGATCACGACGTCGCCGCCTTTTTTCTGCGCCAGCGCCGGCGCCGCGGAGCCGATCGCCAATGCCGTGGCCAGGGCCAGATGCAGGAATGTCAGTTTCATGGAACGCTTCTCCTTGGGTTGGACCCGCACTGCGGGTAGGGTTGCCGTGATACGTCCATCGTGCTGGATCGCCTGAAGAACGCCTGGGTCATGCCGGGCCGGCATCGTCCCGCATGACCACTGCCACTCGATTGCTGCATGGCCCCCGCCGCGGACCGGACACCCTGGATGTGCCGCCACGATCCGCACACGCCTGCCGGTGCCGGCGATCGCGTCGCGGGCCGGGCGCCGGCACGCCGCGCGCAACGGTCAGAATCCAAGCCGCAAGCCACCGGATGCGGGCGCACGTCAACGACGGGCCGTGGTTCGGATGGGAGCGGGCGCTGGGCATGGAGCATGGTGTCGTGTCGGCGGGTGCTTAAATTCAGAATAGCATAATTTATAACTGTATACAATCAACACATGGCGACAAACCGCATGAAAGCATTGCACCTGGTGAACCCGGACGTATCCGCCTCACCCCAGGCCTTCATCAAGCTGCAGCCCCGCACCCTGGTGCACCAGGTCATCGACGCCCTGGTGGCAGGCGCCTCGGAAGGCCTGATCCTGCCCGGCGACCGCATCATCGAAGCCGACCTGGCCGAACAACTCGGCGTGAGCCGGGTGCCGGTGCGCGAAGCGCTGCGGGTGCTCGAGAGCCAGGGCATCGTGGTCAACGAGCCCTACAAGGGCATCCGCCTGACGCCGGTGACGCACGAACGCATCGACCAGCTGATCGAGGTCCGCGTCGCGCTCGAGACCACGGCGGCCACGCGCGCGATCCGGCTCAAGCTCAACGACGGCCCGCACCTGCTCGAACTCGAAGGCATCGTGCACGAGATGGAGGCGATGGCGGCGCGCAACGACGTCTTCGGGTTCGCCATGGCCGACACCACCTTCCACCGCACCCTGTGCAGCTACGCCGGCAACGCCGTGCTCAGCGACATGTGGGAAATGCTGGCGCGCCAGATGACCATCATCTTCGGCCTGTCCGCGCTGGGCAAGCCGATGCCGGCCATCGTCGAGGAACACTGGGAACTGATCCGCGTGTTCCGTTCCGGCAAGGTCGCCGACATGGCGCGCGCCATCAGCGACCACATCGACGTCGAGATCCACAAGGTCGACCTGGAGAAAGTCATCGCCGAACGCCGCGCCGAGACGCGGCGCCATGCACCCACACCCTGAGGACACACCATGGCTTCACCCCCGATGCCCGCCGCGCGTCTGCCGGCCGTCAAGATCCGCGCCATCACCAGCGTCGCGCTGACCGGCGAAAGCCCCAAGGGCGGCTGGTCGGCCGAGATCAAGCCGCAGGACTCCATCCATGCGCTGATCGCGGTGCACACCGACGCCGGCATCACCGGCTACGGCAGCGTGTTCACCGACGGGCGCCTGGTGCAGGCCGCGCTCAAGGTGCTCGAGCCGCTGTTCCTCGGCGAGAACGCACTCGAGCCCGAACGCGTCAGCGAGAAGCTGCACCAGAACAGCTTCTGGATGGGCCGCGGCGGCAGTCTCACGCATGCCATCAGCGGCATCGACATCGCGCTGTGGGACATCCTGGGCAAGGCCACCGGCCTGCCCGTGGGCCGGCTGCTGGGCGGCAGCTATCGCCAGCGGGTGCAGCCGTATTGCTCGCTCCTGATGGAGCAGCCCAAGGAGATGCACGAGGTCATCACGACCTACCGCCAGCTGGGATTCACCGCGTTCAAGATCGGCTGGGGACCGTTCGGCCGCGCGATGGACCACAAGCTCGACGCCGCCATCGTGCGGGCCGCGCGCGATGCCGCCGGGCCGGACGCGAAGCTGATGGTCGACGCCGGCGCCAGCGACGCCTACTGGCCGCATGGCCTGAAGTGGGCACTGCGCACCGCCGACATGCTGGCCGACTACGACGTCGGCTGGTTCGAGGAGGCGCTGCGCCCCGACGCCATCGACGACTTCTGCACGCTGCGCCGCGCCAGCCCGGTGAAGATCGCCGGCGGCGAGGTGCTGACCCGGCGCCAGACCTTCCTGCCCTGGCTGGTGCGCGGCGCCTTCGACATCGTGCAGCCCGACGTGACCAAGGTCGGCGGCATCAGCGAGCAGCGCCGCATCGCGTGGACCGCGCACGACTTCGGCATCCAGTACATCGGCCACGGCTGGAACACCGCGCTCGGGCTGGCCGCCGACCTGCAGCTGGCCAGCGCCATCCCCGACTCCGACCTGGTCGAATACATCGGCGGCAGCCCCTATGTGGATGGCATCCTGCAACAACCCTTCGCACTGGACGGCGACGGTTTCCTGAACATTCCCGACCGGCCCGGCCTGGGCGTCGAACTGGACCGGGACAAGGTCGCGCATTACTGCAGCGACGCCGCACCGC
Source organism: Rhodoferax sp. (assembly GCA_024236015.1). Taxonomy (GTDB): domain Bacteria; phylum Pseudomonadota; class Gammaproteobacteria; order Burkholderiales; family Burkholderiaceae_C; genus CAISIP01. Next base: position 57,478 of record JACKLK010000008.1, on the reverse strand, counting down.
TGTTCGCCGGCTGAGGCACGGCGCGCGGCCCAGGACGGCATCCATGGCGGCAGCGGCTTCCGGCGAACCCGCAGCGACAGCACCATCGCGACGGCCCGGCGCCCTCCCCGCCGCGACACAGGCGCGGTTCGACTTCCGCGATCGCGTGGCGCTGGTCACCGGAGCGGCCAGCGGCATCGGCCGCGCCACCGCCGAGCTGTTCCTGCGCAGCGGCGCCCGCGTGGTGCTGGCCGACATCCGGTCCGACGCGGCGGCGGCGGTGGCCCGCGCCATCGACGACGCCCACGACCCGCGCACCCTGGCCGTCGCCTATGACGCGGGCGAACCCGCCGACGCCCAGGCCCTGGCCCAGGCCTGCGTCACGCGTTTCGGCCGGCTCGACTACCTGGTGCCCGCCGCCGCCGTCTACGAAGACCAGCGCGTGGACGGCATGTCGGCCGCGCAGTGGGACCACACGATCGCAGTCAATCTCAGCGGCGTGTTCCACCTGGTGCGCAGCGCCATCGACCAACTCGCCGACGGCGGCGCCATCGTGTTGCTGTCGTCGATGTCCGGCCATACCGGCGGCAGCGTGGAGCACGCGCACTACGGCGCAACCAAGGGCGCGCTGGTGTCGCTGACCCGCACGCTGGCGCGCGAGCTCGGCCCGCGCCTGCGGGTCAACGCGGTCTCGCCCGGCGTCATCAATTCGCCGATGGTGGCGCGCAAGCTCGCCGATGCCGGCGCCGACGACATCATCCGCAACACGCCGCTGGCGCGCCTGGGCCGGCCCGACGAGGTCGCCAGCCTGATCGCTTTCCTGTGCAGCGACGCCGCCAGCTTCATCACCGGGGAAGCGGTGCTGGTCACCGGCGGCCTGTTCATGGGCGGCTGAGCGACGACCGGCCGGCCGACACCCACCACCGGCGCGACCGGCAGCGCTACAGACAGACAGGAGGAAGACAACCCATGAGCCATCCGTTTTCATTGCAAGGCCGTGTCGCGCTGGTCACCGGCGCGTCGCGCGGACTGGGCGCCGGCATGGCGCTGGGCCTGGCCCAGGCGGGCGCCCACGTGGTGCTCAACGGCCGCAATCCGGCCGCGCTGCAGGCGCGCCAGCGCGAGATCACCGACGCCGGCGGCAAGGCCAGCATCGCGCCGTTCGACGTCTGCCGGCGTGCCGATGCCGACGCCGCCATCGACGCGATCACCGATGCGCACGGCCAGCTCGACATCCTGGTCAACAACGCACTGACCGGCGTGCCGCGCGACTTCTTCGACATCAGCGACGACGACTGGCGCGCCTCGATGGACTCGGCACTGGACGCGTGTTTCCGCCTGTCGCGCAAGGCCGCGGCCGGCATGGTGGCCCGTGGCTGGGGCCGCATCGTGATGATCTCGTCGGTCAACGCGCGCATCAGCCGCGGCACCAACACCGCCTACATCACGGCCAAGGCCGGCCTCGAAGGCCTGACCCGCGGCATGGCGGTGGAACTCGCCGCCAAGGGCGTGACCGTCAACGCGATCGCACCGGGCTACATGGCCACCGACATCAACACGGCCTTTCGCGCCGACCCGGCGCGCTACGAATGGATCCGCAACCGGACCCCGATGAAACGCTGGGGCACGCCGCAGGACCTCGCCGGCGCGGCGGTCTTCCTGGCCAGCGACGCCTCGGCCTTCATCACCGGGCAGACGCTGGTGGCCGACGGCGGCATGACGATCGCGATCTGAGCCGATCGCCGGGGGCGCGTTTGACATGCGCGCCCCACCGCCGTCTTCGGAACGATGGCGATACGCCGGCGGCCCGGTTCGTGGTTGTCGGACGCGGCGCCAGCCCTGCAACGCCGCTGTCCGACACGCAGTCGGCGTCACGCCCCATGGTCAGGTCCAGGCCCGATCCCCAGAATCGAGGGTGCCAATTCGACATCAGGCCCGACCGGGCCCTCGACAAGGGAGAACCACCATGATGACCAGAACCCGTTCCGTATCCGTCGCCATCGTCGCTGCCACCGCGCTGGTCCTCGGCGCCTGCAGCACGCAGCCGAATCCCACGGCCTCGACCTCCAGCTATCCGTCGACCTCGTATCCGACCACCAGCGGCAGCAACGTCAATGCCCAGTACGGTGTCGTCCAGTCCATCGAACGGGTGCAAGGGGAGGCCAGGAGCGGCGTTGGCGCAGGCGCCATCGCGGGTGCCGTGATCGGCGGCGTGCTGGGCAACCAGGTCGGCGGTGGCAGCGGCAAGACCGCGGCGACGGTGCTGGGCGCCGCCGGCGGCGCCTATGCCGGAAACGAGATCCAGAAACGCAATCAGCGGCCCGACGACCTGATGCGCATCGGGGTGCGGCTGTACAACGGCGCCAACGTGTCGGTGACACAGGAGCCGGTCCCGGACCTGCGGGTCGGAGACCGCGTCCTGGTGCAGAACGGCACCGCAGTACGTTATTGAGGACACCACCGCCCCGAGTCCGACCGGCACGACAAGCTGCACCATAAGCACCCCGCCGGCCTGCAACCGGCGGGGTTTTTCGTGGGCGCCGGCATCGCTGCCGCGGTGATCCCGCTCAGGGCGTGATCGCGGCGTCGGTCCCGGGCGCTGCAGCATCGGGTTTCTGCACCGGAGGCCGGTTGAACACGGTTCGGTCGGCTCCTGCGATGAAACTGTCCGTGTCCTGCGCAGGCGCACGGATCCAGTCGAGGTGGGCCGCGCTGAACACGAACACGATGCCCACGACCACCAACACCATGTGCACGATGAACCAGGCGGGCACTGCGCTCGCAACGCGGCCTTCGTCTGCCCGGTTGCGCCCCGCGGCACCGGAGCGCTTGCTGCGGACTGACCGGACGTTGCCCTCCCAGCGGCAGTCATGGGACTCGCAACGGTGGCGGCTGACCGGCACGAAAACGCTCAGCAACCGGTCCGACGGTCGTCGCCAGATACGGATGGTCGGCGCTCCGCAACTCGGACAGCCGACGACCGGCCGCGCCGTTGCCGCATGGGCGGCACCGCTGAGCGAGCGATCGGGCCGCGCGGCAACGCCGTCGTGACCCTGGTCACGATCATGCCGTTGTGCCTGTGCCTCGTTGTGCCATCGGGCGATTGCCATGATCAGGACCTTTCTTCGTGCAGAGTGAATGTGACGGTGTCGGCGTCGACGCCGCCCAGTACTCCTAGCCTACGAAGATCGCCGCCGGATCGACATCGCCGGATACCGCGTTGGGTTGGTGTCGGAGACGCCTTGCGCGTGTAGGAGAGTCGGCTATCGCACGGCACATCGGCGGCGTTCACGCAGACTCGGCGCCGCACGCGTGTGTGCGACGGTCCATCGACAGGTCGGCCTGCATCACCGAGCAGACGCTGGTGCATGACGGCGACAAGACAATCGCGATCCGGGCCACACCGCAGGTTCGCAAGCACGGCGCCCGTGGGGCAGAATCGGCTTTTCGAGGAGATCTCCCCCATGAACGCACCCCTGGCCTTGCCCGCGCTGGACGAGATTCGTGCCCACGAAGACGAGATGGTGGCGATCCGCCGCCAGATCCATGCCAACCCGGAGCTGGCCTACGAGGAGTTCGCCACCGCCGACCTGGTGGCCGAGCGGCTGCAGCGCTGGGGTTACGAGGTGCACCGCGGCCTGGGCGGCACCGGCGTCGTCGGCACACTGCGGGCCGGCACCAGCGAGCGGCGCATCGGCCTGCGCGCCGACATGGACGCATTGCCGATCGAGGAGACCAGCGGCAAGCCCTGGGCCAGCCAGGTGTTCGGCAAGATGCATGCCTGCGGCCACGACGGCCACACCGCGATGCTGCTGTCGGCCGCGCGCCACCTGGCGGCCACGCGCAACTTCGACGGCATCCTGCACCTGGTGTTCCAGCCGGCCGAGGAAGGCCTGGCCGGCGCGCGCAAGATGCTCGAAGACGGCTTCCTGGACCTTTTCCCCTGCGACGCGATGTTCGGCATGCACAACATGCCCGGCCTGGCCGCCGGCCAGTTCGCCGCCGTGCCGGGATATGCCATGGCCAGCGGCGACACTTGCATCATCCACGTGCGCGGCACCGGTGGCCATGGCGCGATGCCGCACCACGCCGCGGACTCCGTGGTGGCCGCATCCGCCATCGTGATGGCGCTGCAGACCATCGTGTCGCGCAACGTCAACCCGCTGCACACCGGCATCATCTCGGTCGGCGCCTTCATCGCTGGCGACGCGCCCAACGTGATCCCGGGCGTGGCGGAACTGCGCCTGACGGTGCGCGCCTTCCGCCCCGACGTGCGCGACCTGCTGGAAAAACGCATCACCGAGATCGCACAGACCCAGGCCGCCGTCTTCGGCGCCACCGCCGACGTCGACTACATCCGCCGTTACCCGGTGCTCAACAACCACCCGGGCGAGACCGCGTTCTGCCAGCAGCTGATCCGCGACTGGCTCGGCGACGACGGCCTGAAGGCGGACGCCGAACCGGTCAGCGCCAGCGAGGATTTCGCGTTTTTCCTGGAGCGGGTTCCCGGGTGTTACGTCAACATCGGCAACGGCATCGGCTCGCAGGGCGGATGCATGGTGCACAACGCGGGTTACGACTTCAACGACGCGGTGCTGTCGACCGGCGCGACCTACTGGGTCAAGCTGGCGCAGGCCTGGCTGGCGCCGACGGATGGAGCCTGACCGACACCGACTTGTCGGGCGCGCGTGCAGATTCGGCGCTATTCAGCCGCATGTTTCGCCAGACCTTCGGCATGACATCGTCGAGCGTGTTGCGGCCGCTGCGAGAGGTGACGGTGTTGCGCTGACGCGGCACGCCGGGTTGCGCCATCGAAAACCTGCCGCGCGATCCCGGGCGTCACGCGCCGATGGCGCTGCGACCCACGGTGGCCACCATGCCATGCCTGTGCTTGCCCGTCCGGATCTTCCTCCGCCGGGTCGCCACCCGTCACGGCTCCCTTGCAGCCATGTCCAGTCCGTAGCAGCGAACCGCGTTGCCGCTCCAGAACGCATGCTGTTCCTGCGGGTTCAGCCGCGATGTCGCCCACCCGTGCGCCAGGCCGTGCACCTCGTCGTACGGCGACACCAACTGGCACACCGGCCAGTCCGAGCCGTACATCAGGCGTTGCGGCCCGAAGGCGGCCAGCGCCTCATCGAAACACGACAGGATGTGCTGCCGGTCCTGGGGCGTCAGCGCCGGCCCGCCGGTCTCGGTGACCGCACCCGACAGCTTGCACATCACATGCGGCAGCGCGGCGACGGCGCGAAGGTCGCGGCGCCAGCGATGCGCCACGGCCCGGCCATCGCCCTGGCTCCAGTCGCGCAGCGCGGGCTTGCCCAGGTGGTCCAGCACCAGCCAGTGCGCATCGTGCCGGGCGCAGAAACCGGTGACGGCCGCCAGCTGGTGGTCGAACACCAGCACGTCGTAGACGCGCTGGCGCCGCTGCAGCTCCCGCATGCCACGCGCGCGGCCTGGCGCCTCGACCCAGGCCGGCACGTCCGGCTCGTCCTGCAGGATATGCCGCAGGCCCTTGAACGCGGGGTGGGCGCACCAGGTGTCGAGCCGGCGGCCGAGATCGGCCGCGGCCAGGTCGGCCCAGCCGACCACGCCGGCCACCTCCGGATGCCGCTCGGCCAGCTGCAGCAGGAAATCGGTCTCGGCCGCCAGGGTGCGGGCCTGCACGGCCACCACCGCATCGATGCCCGCCTCCCGCATCGCCGCCGCGTTGTGTCCGGGCAGACAGTCGCGCCGCAGCACGGCCATGGTGTCGTCGATCCACGGAAAGTCGGGCGCGTGGTAGTGCCAGAAATGCTGGTGGGTGTCGATCTTCATGGGTGTCGCGCCTGGAGCATGGGTCGTGTCGAAGGGAGCTGGCCGCAAGCGCGCATGATAGGCGCGCCCGGGCGCGACACGGCGGCCCCGGCGTGCCGCGGACCGGGCATGCGCATGCGGCGCGGGTGCGCGGCGCCGTCGTCGTCGCATCGTCGCGGCAAACCCGCGCCCGGTTCGAGGTCACCCCGTATTCCATTACAGTCGTCGGCACCGTGCCTCCACACGAGGCACACCCAACGACAACCGACGACGACTGGAGCCCCCACGACATGACCGATGCGACCGACAACTACACCCCACCCGCCATCTGGACCTGGGACAAGGAAAGCGGCGGCAGGTTCGCCAGCATCAACCGCCCGATCTCCGGCCCCACGCATGACAAGGTGTTGCCGGTCGGCAAGCATCCGATGCAGCTGTATTCGCTGGCCACACCCAATGGCGTGAAAGTCACGGTGATGCTCGAGGAACTGCTGGCGGCGGGACATGCCGGTGCCGAATACGATGCCTGGCTGATCAAGATCGGCGACGGCGACCAGTTCGGCAGCGGGTTTGTCGGCGTCAACCCCAACTCCAAGATCCCGGCGCTGATGGACCACAGCGAGAAGCCCACGCCGGTGCGGGTGTTCGAGTCCGGCGCCATCCTGCAGTACCTGGCCGAGAAGTTCGACAACGCATTCCTGCCCACGCAACGCGCCGCGCGCGCCGAATGCCTGTCGTGGTTGTTCTGGCAGATGGGCAGCGCGCCCTACCTGGGCGGCGGTTTCGGGCATTTCTATGCCTACGCGCCGAGCAAGATGGAATACCCGATCAACCGCTTCGCGATGGAGGTCAAGCGCCAGCTCGACGTGCTCGACAAGCGCCTGGCCCAGTCCGAATACCTGGGGGGCGACCAGTACACGATCGCCGACATCGCGGTCTGGCCGTGGTACGGCGCGCTGGCCAAGGGCCTGCTGTACGGCGCCGGCGAATTCCTGCAGGTGCAGGAATACAGGAACGTGTTGCGCTGGACGGAGCAGATCGCCCGGCGACCGGCGGTCCAGCGCGGGCGCATGGTCAACCGCGTGTCGGGTGATCCGGCCAGCCAGCTGCACGAGCGCCACGACGCCAGCGACTTCGAGACCCGCACCGCGGACAAGCTGGCCGCGGCGCAGGCCTGACACGGCAGCGCCGCCGGCGACCACAACAACCATCATCCCGCCCCGACGCCATGACCCGCTACTGGCTGATGAAGTCCGAACCCGAGGAGTGTTCGATCGATGACGCGATGGCCGCGCCGAAACGGACCGTGCCCTGGACCGGCGTGCGCAACTACCAGGCGCGCAACTTCATGCGCGACGACATGCGCATCGGCGACGGCGTGTTGTTCTACCACTCGAGTTGCCCGCAGCCGGGCATTGCCGGCATCGCGCGTGTGGCCTCGGGCGTGCGGCCCGATCCGACGCAGTTCGACGCGCAGTCGGACTATTACGATCCGAAATCGAAGGCCGACGATCCGCGCTGGTTGCTGGTCGACGTGCAGGCGGTGCGCAAGACCCGCTTGCTCGACCTGCCCGCGTTGCGTGCCGATCCGGCGCTGGCCGACCTGATCCTGCTGCGGCGGGGCAACCGACTGTCGATCACGCCGGTGGACAAGCCGCACTGGGACCACATCCTGCAAATGCTGGGCTGACTGACTGACGCCCGCCACCTCCGGCCGGCGGCGTCGCACTAGGAGGGAGGGCCCGCCTCGGCCCGCAACCAGCGCACGAAGTCCAGCGCGTCGGCGTTGTCCTGCGCCCTGCGCGCGGTGTGGATGAAATAGCCGCGCTCCGAGGTGTTGCGGCTCTCGAACGGCGCGACCAGACGGCCGTCGGCCAGGTATTCGTCGATCAGCGGCAGGCGGCCGATCGCCACGCCGTGGCCGGCCACGGCGGCGGCGACGATGTCGCCGTAGTGGCTGAACAGCAGCATGTTCTGGCTGCGCATCTCGCCCAGGCCCATGATGCGCAACCACGGCGTCCAGTCGGCCGTGGGCAGCTTGGCCTGGGGCACGTCCATCGCCAGCAGGGTGTGGTGCACCAGGTCGGCAGGCTCGGCCAGCGGCCGGGCCGCGTCGCGCAGCGGCAGCTGTGGCGCGCAGACCGGAAACACCGTCTCCGCGAACAGCGGCTCGCCCTCGCCGTCGCTCATCTTGCAGAAACGCACCGCCACGTCGATGCGGCTGCGCTCGAGGTCCATCAGTTCGAAGGTGGCCGACACCCGCAGGTCCACCTGCGGATGGTCGGCGCCGAAGCGCGCCAGCCGCGGAATCAGCCACAACGATGCGAAGCCCGGTGTCGTCGTCACCGCGACCTGGCGCGGCGCGACGCTGGCGCGCACCGTGGCGGTGGCATCGACCAGCCGCTGCAGGCAATCGACCACGGCGCGCTGCATCACCTCGCCGGCCGGCGTCAGCACCAGCGCGCGGTGGCGCCGCTCGAACAGCGGCACGCCCAGGCCTTCCTCCATCTGCGCGATCTGGCGGCTGACGGCCGACTGGGTCAGCGCCAGTTCGTCGGCCGCACGGGTGAAGCTCAGGTGGCGCGAGGCCGCCTCGAAGCTGCGCAGCAGCTCGAGCCGCGGCATGTCCGCGCGCCGGGCTGGCACGGCCAGGTCCGGCGGGGTTGTTGCGACAGTCACATTCCCGGAGCGCATGCGATTCATTCCAAATCACCGTTTGAAAGCAGGAGGATCGGCTCCTACAGTCATTCCCATGACGCACATCACCAAGGAGCGCATGATGACACGATCCGACACCACGAGCCTGCGGCTGGAGAAAACCACGCTGATCCGCCTGGCCGACACCACCCGCGAAATCCGCTGCGATGCGGGCAGCCTGTGGATCACGCTGGACGACGACCCGCGCGACATCGTGCTCGAGCCGGGCCAGCACTTCCTGCGCGACGGCTGCACCGGCACCATCGTCTATGCGCTGGAGCCCTCGCGCCTGACCCTGCACCATGCCGCCACCACCGCTCGTTGTGCCCGCCGCGTGCAGCGGCCGGCGCTGCGGCCGCGCGCGCTGGCGATCGAGTGAACGGGAGTCCCCCATGGAGCCGACCACCGAATTCCGCTATCCGGTGCAGTGGATCGACCGCTGGACGCTCGAGCCGGGCCAGAACGTCACGGTGCGGCCGGTATTGCCGCAGGATGCAGCGCTGCAACACGACTTCTTCACCCACCAGATGGGCAAGCACTCGCGGTACCAGCGTTTCATGATCAGCATGCGGGAACTGCCGTGCAGCACGGTGCAGTATTTCACCCGCATCGACTACCACGACCATTTCGCGCTGATCGCCGAGACCTTCGACGACCAGGGCCACCGGCAGGTGGGCGACGCCCGCTTCGTGCGCGAGTCCGGGCAACCGGCCACGGCCGAGTTCGCACTGGCCGTGGCCGACGCCTGGCAGGGCCGCAGCATCGGGCGCCGTCTGTTGCAGGCCCTGGCATCGGCCGCGCAGGCGCAGGGCGTGCGCATGTTGTTCGGCGACGTGTTGCGCGACAACCTGCCCATGCTGGGCCTGGCGCGCGCCAGCGGATTCGCCGTGCGGCGCCATCCGGACGATGCGCGGCTGTTGCGCGTGAGCCGGGCGTTGCAGCTGCCGCTGCCGCTGCCGCCGGCCAACGACGCGGCATGGTCGGCGCCGGCGCCGCGGGAGCGGGCCTGCGCGCTGTGAACCGGCGCGCCGCACGGCCAGGGCCGGTCGCGGTTCTGCCAGAATGCCCGTTTGCGCTGCCGCCGGTGCGGCGCGCGTACCGGCATCGATGACCGCTTCCTGTTCCGCTTCCCCGCCACCCGAGACCGCCGCCGGCGACATCGACGCCTGCTTGCACGCCAGCCTGGAGCTGCTGCGGCGCAACCTGAGCCCGCATGGCATCCTGGCCGCCAGCCGCACCGAGGCGGCGGTGGCGCGGCGTTACACCCGCATCTTCGGCCGCGACGCCGCGATCTGCGTGCTGGCCATGAGCGGCAGCGGCGACGCGCAGCTGGAACAGGCCGCGATCGACAGCCTGGACGCGCTGGCACGCGAGCAGGGAGACAACGGCCAGATCCCGAAATACGTCGACCCCGACGGGCGCGACGCCGACTTCTGGTACCTGGGCTGCATCGACGCCACCGTGTGGTGGTTGATCGGCGTCGACCATGCACGGCGTTTCGGCATCGCGCCGGCCGCGCGCTGGCAGCCGCAGGTCGACCGCGCCATCGCCTGGCTGCTGGCGCAGGAGCACCAGCATTTCCGGCTGCTGCAGCAGAACGAGGCCAGCGACTGGGCCGACATCATGCCGCGCTCCGGATACGTGCTGTACACCAACGCCTTGTGGTTCGACGTCAAGCGCCGCTTCGCCTTGCCCAACGCCGACGCGACGCAGCACCATTTCAACCACCTGTTCAACCCGTTCCAGCGCGACCTGCCCGAGTACCACCGGGCCCGGCTGCTGCGTCACTACGCGCGCCGCGGCCGGCGCGATCCGGGCCTGTACCTGAGTTTCGTCAACCTCGCGTCGTCGGGCGACGAGGGCGACGTGTTCGGCAACGTGTTGTCCGTGTTGTGCGGCCTGGCGAACAAGACCCATGGCCGGCGCATCATCGACACCATCATCGCGGCGCACGCCCACGAGCCGCATCCGGTGCGGGTGGTGCTGCATCCGCTGAACCGCCAGCACCCGTTGTGGCGACCTTACATGGAGCGCCACCGGCAGAACCTGGTGCACCAGTACCACAACGGCGGCATCTGGCCCTTCGTCGGCGGCTTCTGGGTCATGGCGCTGGCGCAGTGCGGACGCACCGACCTGGCCTGGCAGCAACTCGCGCAGCTGGCGCAGTGCAACGCGAGGGACGACTGGCGCTTCACCGAATGGTTCCACGGCCGTACGCTCGCACCCGGGGGCATGGCCGGCCAGAGCTGGAATGCGGCTACCTTCCTGCTGGCGCACCGCAGCCTGCAGTCCGGCCAGCGGTGCTGGTAGGCGCCGGCCGCTACGCCAGCGCGGCGTAGACGGCGTCGAGCAGCCGGGCGCGCCGCGGGTCGACACCGTTGTCGAAACCCAGCATGCGGTTCGTCACGTAGGCGAATCCCAGGCCGCGCGCCGGATCGGCGAATGCCACCGACCCGCCCCAGCCGGTGTGCCCGAAATGGCCGTCGCCGACATGCGGGCCGAAACCGATGGCGCCAATGCGGAAACCCGCGCCGAAGATGGTCGGCGCACCCGAGCTGGCGTCGACGCCGTGGAAACGCTCGGCCACCGCGCGCGCCAGCGCACGGCGCCCGATCAGCTGATGGCCGTCGACGATACCGCCCGCGGCCAGCGCGCCGTAGATCTTGGCCAGCGAACGGGCATCGCTGTGACCGTTGCCCGCCGGCATCTCGGCGGCGCGCCAGCCGCGTTCGTTGGGTGCGGTGGCCGAAAATTCGCGGTTGCGATACGCATGCGGATAAGCGCTGGCCGCGCCCTGGCGCACCCAGTCATAGGCTTCGTCGGATGCCGACAGCTGCGCCACCCGATGGTCCTGCGACTCGGGCAGGCCGAAGAAGAACGACACGGCCAGCGGCTCGGCGATCTCCTGCGCCACGAAGCGGCCGATGCTGCGCCCGTCGACGCGGCGCACCAGTTCGCCCGCCAGGTAGCCGTAGGTCTCGGGGTGATAGACACAGACACTGCCTGGCGGCCAGTGGGGTTTCATCGCCTGCAGCACCTCGATCACCGGGTACCAGGCCTGGCGCTGTTCCTCGGACACCGGCACCGGCAGGCCGTCGAGCCCGGCCTGGTGCGACATCACCTGGTCGACGGTGATGTCCTGCTTGCCGTTGGCGGCGAACTCCGGCCAGTATTGCGCCACCGGCGCCGCATAGTCGAGCTTGCCGCGCTCGACCAGCATCGCCACGGCCAGCGCGACCACCCCCTTGCCCACCGACCAGACGTTGACCAGCGTGTCCCGCTGCCAGGGCACGCGGTCGGCCAGGTCGCGTGTGCCGCCCCACAGGTCGACCACGGGCTGGCCGTCCAGCCAGACGGCGACGGCACCGCCGTGCTCCAGGCCATCGGCCAGGTTTTGTTCGAATGCATCGCGCACCGCCGCGAAGCGGGGGGCGGTCGTTCCTTCTGTCATGGGTTCGCTCCTCCTCCTGGGTCGCCTGTCGCCAGTGGGGGCGGTGACACGCCCTGCATCCACTGCAACGACAAACGATGGAGCAACCATACCAGCCCTACGGCCGCAATGCTCAAACCCACGACCAGCGCGATCCAGAAACCCTGCGCCGCCATCGCCTCGACCGGTCGCCAGGGCAGCCAGGCCGGGGCCAGGCCGAGCACGCAGCCCAGCGGCAGGCAGATGCCCCAGAACGCCGTCATGTGGATCACCATCGGCGGGCGGGTCACCTTGTAGGCGCGGATCGCGCAGCTGGTCGAGACCTGGACCGCGTCCGGCAGCTGGAACAAGGCGGCGAACACCAGCAGATGGGCCGCCAGCGCGGCCACCGCCGTGTCGCTGGTATAGGCCGACGCGATCCGGTCGTTGAACAGCGCGATCGTCAGCGCGGAGACCAGGGCCACGCCGAACGCCAGCCCCACGCCATGCCAGGCGCGGAATCGCGCCGCCGCCGCGTCCTGGGCGCCCAGGGCCTGGCCGACCCGGGTCAACAAGGCGATGCCCAGGCTCATCGGCACCATGAACACCAGCGCCGAGAAGTTCAGCGCGATCTGGTGCGCGGCCACCTGCGTGGTGCCGTAACCGGCCACCAGCAAGGCGATCAGGCTGAAGGCGCTCGATTCGGCGAAATAGGTCACGCCGATCGGCAGGCCGATCCGCAGCAGGTTGCGGATCTGCGGCCATTGCGGCGGCTCGTATGCCGCGAGCGGCTGTGCCTTGCGGTACACCGGCGAGCGCCGGATCCACCAGGTGATGGCGACCAGGTCGAACCAGACACACAGCAACGTGGCCCACGCGCAGCCCACGCCACCGAGGCGCGGAAAGCCCCAGTTGCCGAACACCAGCGCATAGTTGATGACGACGTTGAGCGCCAGCGCCAGCAAGGCGATCGCCATCATCGGCTTGGTCTCGCCCATGCTGGCGCTGTAGCCGTACAACACGCGGTAGCAGCAGAACGCCGGCAGCGCGAAGCTGATGACGAACACGAAGCTGCGCGCCACCTCGCGCACCTGCGGTTCGATGTCGAGGTGGTTGAACAACTGCCCGGCCACGTTGGCCACCACCATGGCGGTCAAGCCCAGGCCCAGCGCCTTCCACAAGGCCTGGCGCACGACGCCGGGGATTTCATGGAACGCGCGCGCGCCCACATGCTGCGACACGATGGGGCTGACCGCCATCAGGATGCCCATGAGCGTGATGATGACCAGGTGCCAGATCGACACCCCCAGCGACACGCCGGCGAGATCCTGTGCCGACGCGTGACCGGCCATGGCCACGTCGACCACCCCCATGCCCATCGTGGCCAGCTGGCCGATCAGGATCGGCCAGGCGAGTTGCCACAACGCAGCGGTTTCGGTTCTGACGGCGGGGGAATGCAGGCGGCGCACGGTTCGGGAATTCGTCGGACGGGATTGGGGGGAGCCGGCATTGTCGCCGCACCGGCGTGGTGCATGTGTTGTCCTGCGGCGTCCCGATCGGACCGTGGTCCGTGGCACCGACACGATGGCCTGGCTGCACGCGTTGCGGCGCCTTGCGCGAGAATGCCGCATCCTCCCCCGACCCGCCATCCCCATGCAGCTCCAACGCGCGACCTCGCTCCTGCTCAACCTGGGCCACGCGCTGGACCACATGTTCCTGCTGATCTTCGCCACCGCCGTGGCCAGCGTGGCGGTCGACTTCGGTTTCGCGCACTGGGAAGACCTGATGCCCTACAGCGCCGGCGCCTTCCTGATGTTCGGCCTGGGCTCGGTGCCGGCCGGGCGGCTCGGCGACCTGTGGGGCCGGCGCTCGATGATGCTGGTGTTCTTCTTCGGCATGGGCGTGTCGGCGCTGTTGTGTGCGCTGGCGCAGAACGCCTGGCAGATGGCGATCGCGTTGTCGGTGCTGGGCCTGTTCTCGGCCATCTACCATCCGGTGGGTATTCCGATGCTGCTGCAGCATGCACACAAGCCGGGGCTGACGATCGGCATCAACGGGCTGGCCGGCAACATGGGCATCGCGTTTGCCGCCATCCTGACCGGCTTCATGGTCAAGTATGTCGGCTGGCGCGCGGCGTTCGTGTTTCCCGGCCTGTTGTCGCTGGCCTGCGGCTGGTTGTTCTGGCGCCTGGCGCCGCCGGAGACCGAGTCGCCGGCGCGGCGCACGACGCGCGCCCGCATCGGCCTGGACAAGGCGCAGATGGCGCGCATGTTCATGGTCATGACCTTCGCCGCCATCACCAGCAGCCTGCTGTTCAACTTCACGACCAACGGCAACGGGCAGCTGCTGCGCGAACGCTTCACCGGCATCGTCGAGGATCCGGCGCAGCTGGGCATCATGCTGTCCGCCGTCTACGCGATGGCTGCGTTCTCGCAGGTGATCATGGGCCGGCTGATCGACCGCTTCGCGATCAAGCGCCTGTACCTGGCGATCGTGCTGCTGCAGATCCCGATGTTCCTGCTCGCGGCCCAGGCCCAGGGCTGGTGGCTGTTCTGGCTGCAGGTCGGCTTCATGGTCACCATCTTCGGCGCGATCCCGTTCACCGACGCGATGGTGGTGCGGTACGTCGACGATGCCTACCGCTCGCGGGTGTCCGGCATGCGACTGGCCGTGTCGTTCGGCGTCGCGTCGCTGGCGGTATATTCGCTGGGGCCGACGGTGAAGTCCGCCGGCTTCGACAGCCTGCTGATGGCGATGGCGGTGATCGCCTGCTGCTCGGCCTTCATCGTGAGCTGGCTGCCGCAGGAACCCGCGGCCCCCACGCAAGTGGCCGGAGCCGCCTGAACACCGAACCGTCCCGGCACTGGCGCGCCCGTGCGCCGGCCCCATGTCCACCCGTCCAACCACAAGGAGTCCGATCCCATGCCCACCTACCACATCGAGATGATGGAAGGCCGTACCGTCGAGCAGAAGAAGAAGCTGGTGCAGGAGATCACCCGCATCACGGTCGAGGTGCTGGGCGGCTCGCCCGAGTCGGTCGACATCCTGATCACCGACGTCAAGCGCGAGAACTGGGCCACCGGCGGGAAGTTGTGGTCTGAACCGCGTAGCTGATCCGATGCGCGCGGAGCGCCGCGCCCCGGATCCCGCCCGCGCGCGCCCGCGTCGCACCGTGCCCGGACCGGCACGCCTGCCGAGCTTGCCGTCATGAGTCGCGCCAGCACCCTGCCCGAGCTGCGCGAGCGTTACGGCGCGCGTTATCGCTGGCTGTTGCTGCTGGCCGTCATGACCGGCTCGGTCGCGGCCATCATGTCCTCGACCATCATCAACGTCGCCGTGCCCGACCTGAGCGCCCATTTCACGATCGGCCAGGAACGGGCGCAGTGGGTGGCCTCCGGCTTCATGATGGCGATGACCGTGTCCATGCTGACCACGCCCTGGCTGCTGGGGCGTTTCGGCTACCGCCGCACCTATGCCGGAACCATGTGGCTGCTGCTGCTCGGCGGCGTGGCCGGCGGCTTCGCCAACAACTTCGAACTGGTGCTGGCCGCCCGTGTCGCCGAGGGGCTGGCCGCCGGCGTGGTGCAGCCGATCCCGGCCATCGTCATCATGCGCGCGTTCGGCTCGCACGAGCAGGGGCGTGCCATGGGCATCTTCGGCACCGGCGTGGTGCTGGCGCCGGCACTGGGTCCGAGCCTGGGCGGCGTGCTGGTCGACTGGTTCGGCTGGCGCTCGATCTTCTTCATGGTCGTGCCGTTCTGCCTGGTGTCGCTGTGGATGTCGGCGCGTTTCGTGCCGACCTCGGCGCCAGGCGGCGTGACCGCCAGCAGCGGCGCGGCCACGATGGACTGGCCGAGCCTGCTGATGGCCGGCGCCGGCACGATGTGCCTGCTCAACGCCCTGGTTCAACTGCACCAGGGCGCGGGGGCCACGACATTCACGCTGTTCGCCGCGGCCGTCGTCGTCATCGCCTGTTTCATCCAACGCCAGCGCACCTTGAGCCAGGCCATGGCACGCGGCGAACAGGGCTCGCCGCTGATGAACCAGGCCTTGTTCGCGGACCCCCGCTTTGCCATGGGCAGCGTCGTCGCCTTCATCTACGGCATGGCCTTGTTCGGCTCGACCTACCTGCTGCCGGTCTACCTGCAACTGGGCCTGCAGCTGTCGGCGTCCTTCGTGGGCGGCATCCTGCTGCCATCGGGCCTGGTGCTGGCGATGACGATCGGGCTGACCGGCCGGCTGGCGGACAAGGTGTCGACCCATATCATGGTCAGCCTGGGCCTGGGCTTGCTGGCGCTGTCGTTCGCGCTGATCCTGGTGGTGACGCTGGGCACGCCGATCTGGTACGTGGTCGCATTCACCGTGCTGGGCCGCATCGGGCTGGGTTTCATCCTGCCCTCGCTGAACCTGGGCGCGATGCGCGGGCTGCGCCCGGACCTGATCGCGCAGGGCGCCAGCGCGATCAACTTCATGCGCATGCTCGGCGGGTCGGCCGGCGTCAGCCTGTGCGGCATCGTGCTGGAATGGCGCCTGGCCGCCCATGGCGACGATTTGTCGACCGTGGCCAGCAGCCCGGCCCGGCTGGCCGCATTCAACGAGTCGTTCCTGATGCTGACCGCCTTGTGCGCACTGGCCATGCTGGCGGCCTGGCAACTGCGGGCGCCGCCGGATGCGGCGGCGCAACAACAATCCGGGCAATAGTTCCGCGACGCCCCGGCCCGCGCCGCTAAACTGTCAGCAGGCCGCGCCGGGCGAGTGTTCGCCCCAACGCCCCTCACTCGGATCCGCCATGTGCCAGTTATTGGGAATGAACAGCCGGCTTCCCGCCAGCCTGACCCTCAGTTTCACCGGGTTCGCACGCCGTGGAGGCGCCACCGACCACCATGCCGATGGCTGGGGCATCGCCTTCTTCGAGAGCGAAGGCGAGAAGCCGGGGCGCGGCATCCGGCACTTCGTCGACAAGGAAAGCGCCGCCACCTCGCCGCTGGCGCACATGCTGCGCAGTTTCCCGATCAAGAGCCACAACGTGATCGCCCACGTGCGCAAGGCCACCATGGGTTCCATCACGCTGGAGAACGCCCACCCGTTCGTGCGCGAGTTGTGGGGCCGCTACTGGGTGTTCGCCCACAACGGCGACCTCAAGAACTATGCGCCCACACTGCACGGCAATTTCCGCCCGGTCGGCGACACCGACAGCGAACTGGCCTTTTGCTGGCTGATGCAGGAGATCGTCAAGTCGCATGCCGGCGTCCCCAGCGTGGCCGAACTGAGCCTGACGCTGCAGGAGCTGGTGCCGCAGATCGCCGCCCACGGCACCTTCAACTTCCTGCTCAGCAACGGGCAGGCCTTGTGGGCCCATGCCAGCACCAAGCTGCATTATCTGGTGCGCCAGCATCCGTTCACCGAGGTGCATCTGCGCGACGACGACATCAAGATGGACCTGTCCGAGCACAACGGCCCGGAGGACCGCCTGGCCATCGTCGTGACCGAGCCGCTGACGACGAACGAGGCCTGGACCGCACTCGAGCCGGGCCAGTTCATCACCTTCGTGCAGGGTTGCCCGCAACCCAGCGCGACCGTGCCGCGGGTGGTGGGCGGCTGCTGAGCCGCCGCCGCCCGCGCGTCAGGCTGCGGCCAGCGCCGCCTCCAGCGCATCGACGAACATCGCCGGCACGTCGAAGCCGGCCTGGTCGTGGATCTCCTGGAAACAGGTCGGGCTGGTGACGTTGATCTCGGTCACGTAGTCGCCGATCACGTCCACGCCCACCAGCAGCAGCCCGCGCGCGGCCAGCACCGGTCCGAGCGCCTCGCCGATCTCGCGGTCGCGTTTCGACAGCGGCTGGGCCACGCCCTTGCCGCCCACCGCCAGGTTGCCGCGCACCTCGCTGCCCTGGGGAATACGCGCCAGCGAGAACGGCACCGGCTTGCCGCCGATCAGCAACACCCGCTTGTCGCCCTGCACGATCTCGGGCAGGTATTTCTGCACCATCAGCGACTGCGCGCCATCACGGTTGAGCGTCTCGATGATGGCGCCCAGGTTCATGCCGTCCTCGCGCACCCGGAAGATGCCGGTGCCGCCCATGCCGTCGAGCGGCTTGAGGATGACGTCGCGGTGTTCGGCATGGAAGCGGCGCACGTCCTGCGCATTGCGCGTGACCAGCGTCGGGCCGATGAACTGCGCGAACTCCAGGATCGCGAGTTTCTCGGGATGATCGCGCAGCGCCCGCGGCTTGTTGAACACCCGCGCGCCCTCGCGTTCGGCCTGCTCGAGCATGTGCGTGGCATAGAAGAACTCGGTGTCGAACGGCGGGTCCTTGCGCATGACGATGGCGTCGAAGTCCCGCAGCGCGGCATGGCGCCGGTCCAGCCCGGTGGCGCCGGCATCGAACCAGTGCTGCGGATCGCCGGTGAGCACGATGTCGCGCACGCCGGCACACACCGGCTGGCCCTGGCGCCAGGCGATGTCGGTGACCTCGCAGGCCGACAGGCTGTGGCCGCGCTTTTGCAGTTCGCGCATCATCGCGAAGCTGGTGTCCTTGTAGATCTTGAAGGACTCGAGGGGGTCGGCGACAAACAGGATATGCATGGGATGGACGGCGGCAGGAAGCAGTGGAATACACAGCAGGCGCCCGCGTGGCGCACGGCTGCGGCAAGCCCGCTATTGTGCCGGCTCGACAAGACCCCGGGCGCCACGCGCGCTTGCCCGCGGCGGGCCCAGGGACAAGGCCTCAGGCCGGGCGCCGGCGGAAGTCCTGCAGCAGCATCGCCAGGGCGCCGGCCACCACGCCCCAGAATGCCGAGCCGATGCCGATCAGCGTGACACCGCTGAGCGTGACCAGGAAGGTGATCAGCGCCGCCTCGCGGTTGCGCTCGTCCTGCAGCGCACCCGCCAGCGAACTGCCGATCGTGCCCAGCAAGGCCAGGCCCGCGATCGCCGCCACCAGTTCCTTCGGGAAAGCGGTCAATACGCCGGTCACGGTGGCGC
Organism: Rhodoferax sp.; assembly: GCA_024236015.1. Taxonomy (GTDB): domain Bacteria; phylum Pseudomonadota; class Gammaproteobacteria; order Burkholderiales; family Burkholderiaceae_C; genus CAISIP01. Next base: position 38,615 of record JACKLK010000008.1, on the reverse strand, counting down.
CGAAGATGCCGATCAGCACGTACAACGCACCGCAGCTCACGGCGGCCGTATACCGCCGGGCCGGGTCCTCGTGCGCCTCGCGTCCCATGCAGATCGCCGCGGTGATCGCACTGAGGTTCATGGCGAATGCGCCGAACGGCGCCAGCACCAGCGTGCCGATACCGGTGATCGAGATCACCCGCGACACCGGAATGCCGCCGGGCCCGCCATAACCGGCCGCCTGGATCGCCGCCACGCCGGGCAGGTTCTGCGAGGCCATCGTGACGATGAACAGCGGCACGGCCAGGCTGATCGCGCCGGCCCAGCTGAAATGCGGCAGCACGAACGCCGGCACGGCGATGCCGGCGCTGATGTCGGCTGCGGCCAGCTGGCCCCGCGCCGCGACCAAGGCCACGCCGGCCAGCAAGGTCAGCACCACCGCATAACGCGGGGCGAGACGGCGCCCGAGCAGGTAGCTGGCCAGCATCAGCAACACCAGGGCCGGCGCGTCTTGCGCCGCCATGAAGGCCTGCAGGCCGAAACGGGTCAACACACCGGCCAGCAATGCCGAGGCGATGGCCATCGGTATGCGGCGCATCACGCGCTCGAACCAGCCGGTGACCCCGAACAGCGTGATCAAGGCCGCAGACACGATGAAGGCGCCGACCGCATCGTGCATGGTGTAGGCGCCCGCCGCGCCGGCCGTGGCCAGCACCGCGGCGCCCGGGGTCGACCAGGCCACCATCACCGGCTGGCGCCAGAGCAGCGACGGCACCAGGGTGCACAGACCCGTGCCCAGGCCCAGGGCCCACATCCACGACGTGATCTGGGCCGGCGTGGCGCCGAACGCCAGCGCGGCCTGGAACACGATCGCCACCGAACTGGTGAAACCCACCAGCACGGCGACGAAACCCGCGGTGAACGCAGACAGGCTGAGGTCGCGGAAAAAACGCATGCCGCATTGTGCCGTGGCGCCGATCGGCCGCCGATGACGCCCGCCGCAGCGGGCCTTATCATCAATCGTTTCCCGACACGCCTGCCGCCGCCGATGCCCGAGCTTCAATACATCGCCTACACGAGCACCGCGTCTCGCCCCATCGTCGACGCCGATCTGCGGTATCTGCTGGCCGACGCACGGCATTTCAATGCCGGTGTCGACCTGACCGGCATCCTGCTGTTCAACGGCCTGGCCTTCTTCCAGTACCTCGAGGGAACGCCCAAGGCCTGCGCCGCGGTGATGGCGCGTATCCGCTCGAGTTCGTTGCACCATTCGATCTACGAATTGTCCTGCGATGCGGTCGACGGCCGGCGGTTCGGCGACTGGCGCATGGGCTGTACCTGGGTCGACGATGAAGCGCGCTGGCTTGCGCTGCACGACCCGTCGCTGTGGACGACACGTGTCGACAACCCGGCGCCCTGCGAAGGCCTGGCGCTGTTGACCGGGTTCTGGGAAGCGTCGATGGGCGTGCCGTAGCCGCCGCTCAGATCTCGATCTTCGAGCCCAGCTCGACCACCGCATTGTTCGGCAGCCGCAGGAAGTCGGCGGCCGCGCCCGCATTGCGGTGCATCTGCGCAAACAGTTTCTCGCGCCACTGCGCCATGCCGCTGCCGATGGTGGGCACGACGGTGTCGCGCGAGAGGAAATAACTCGTCGTCATCGGCTCCAGGTCGCAGCCGCGGCCGCGGATCATCTGCAAGGCCTTGGGCAGGTCGGGATCATTCTTGAAGCCGTAGTGGACCAGCACCTGCCAGCAGTGGTGGCCCAGCGACTCGATCTCGATGCGCCGGTCCATGCCGATCCACGGCAACTCGTGCGTGCGCACCGTGACGAACAGGTTGTTCTCGTGCAGCACCTTGTTGTGCTTGAGGTTGTGCAGCATGGCGTTGGGTACGGTGCCGGTGTCGGCGGTCAGGAACACCGCGGTGCCGGGCACACGGGCCGGCGGTTCGACGAACACCGCTTCGAGAAAACTCTTGAGGTCGATCGCATCGGCGCGCAAGGCCTCGTTGAGCAGGTGCCGGCCTTCCTTCCAGGTGATCATCAGCGTGAAGATGAGGCCGCCGATCAGCAGCGGGAACCAGCCGCCTTCGAGCAGCTTCATCAGGTTGGAGGCGAAGAACGCGAAGTCGACGAAGAAAAACACGCCGGTGGCGGCCAGGCACAGCGCCAGCGGGTAGTTCCACTTGTAGCGAATCACGTAGAACGTCAGGATGGTCGTGATCAGCATGTCGGTGCAGACCGCGACCCCGTAGGCGGACGCCAGGTTGCTCGACGAACGGAACAGCACCACGGCCAGCACGATGACCGCGAACAGCCCCCAGTTCACCAGCGGCATGTAGATCTGGCCGGTGTCGCGCACGCTGGTGTGCTGGATGTCCAGCCGCGGCAGGTAACCCAGCTGTATCACCTGCTTGGTGACGCTGAAGGCCCCGGTGATCAAGGCCTGCGACGCGATCACGGTGGCCATCGTCGCCAGCACCACGAGCGGAATCAGGGCCCAGCCGGGCGCCATCAGGTAGAACGGGTTCTGCACCGCCTCGGGGTTGCGCAGCAGCAACGCGCCCTGGCCGAAATAGTTGAGCGTCAGCGCCGGCATCACCACCGAGAACCACGCCAGCCGGATCGGCCGCTTGCCGAAATGGCCGAGGTCCGCATACAAGGCCTCGGCACCGGTGACACACAACACCACGGCGCCCAGGATGATGAAACTCACCAGCGGGTTGTCCAGCACGAATCGCAGCGCATAGTGCGGACTGATCGCGCGCAGGATCTGCGGGTCATGCGCGATATGGATGACGCCCAGGAAGGCGATCACGCCGAACCAGGCCAGCGTGATCGGGCCGAAGAACGCGCCGATGCCGCCGGTCCCGCGTTTTTGCACCGCGAACAACACGAACAGGATCAGCAGCGTCAGCGGCACGACATAGGTCTTGAACTCGGGTGACAACACCTCGAGGCCTTCGACCGCCGACAACACCGAGATCGCCGGCGTGATCACGCCGTCGCCATAGAACAGCGCCGTGCCGAAGATGCCGACCGTCAGCAGCACGCGCCGCAGCCGCGGGCTGCCCTTGACCGCCTGAGAGGCCAGCGCCAGCATCGCGACCAGCCCGCCTTCGCCGTTGTTGTCGGCCCGCAGCACGAGGACGACGTATTTGACCGACACGATGGTGGTCAGCGTCCAGAAGAAGATCGACAAAATGCCGTAGATGTTCTCGACCGTGAACGGCACGTGTCCGGAGTTGAACACCTCCTTCATCGCATACAGCACGCTGGTGCCGATGTCGCCGTAGACCACGCCGATGGCGCCGAGCGTCAGGGCTGCAAGAGAGGATTTGGAAGCGGACACAGGGTCGCCCGACCCTGCATCCGGGTCGGATCTGCTTGATGCGATGGGCCCGATTGTGCGCCCGCCAGACGGGTCCCGGACTCGTGGCGGCACTCCAAAGTGCCGGTTTCAGCGCAGGATGTTGCGGTGCAGCAACTGTCCTTGCCGCTACCGCGTCAGTCGTAGACCTCGGCGTCCGGATCGGTGGCTTCGAGCTCGTAACTCGCCGACAACATCGCCAGGCGGCCGATCACGCCATACATGTAGAACCGGTTCGGCGCGCTGGCACCCGGGCGAACTCCCGGCTGGGGTAAGTGCGTACTCTCGGCGAACGCCAGTGGCACATAGCTCGAGCCCGGCGCATTGAGTGTTTCGTCGCTGGCGCGGCCGGCATGCACGCGGTAGAAGCCGCCGACCACGTAGCGGTCGACCATGTAGACCACCGGCTCGGCCACCGCGTCGTTCATGCGCTCGTTGGTCAACACGCCTTCCTGCACGATGACCTCCAGCGGCGCCGGGGTGCGCGACTTGCCGTCGGCGCGCACGCGGGCAAGGTCCTTCACGTCGCGCACCGTCATGACGCCGAAGCCGGTGCTGCTGTCGTCGGCCTTGACGACGACGAACGGCTTCTCGTTGATGCCGTATTCCTTGTACTTGCGCCGGATCTTGGTCAGCAAGGCGTCGACGTTGGTGTTGAGGCACTCCATGCCGGCGTCCGAGCCCAGGTCGACCTCGCCGCACTTGTTGAACATGGGGTTGATCAGCCAGGGGTCGACACCGAGCAGCTTGCCGAAGCGCTTGGAGACTTCCTCGTAGCTCTGGAAATGCCGGCTCTTGCGCCGCGTGAACCAGCCCGCGTGCAGGGGCGGCAGCAGGTATTGTTCGTGGATGTCTTCCAGGATGCCGGGCACGCCGGCGCTCAGGTCGTTGTTGAGCAGGATGGTGCAGGGATCGAAATTCTTCACGCCCAGCCGGCGCTTGCTGCGCACCACCGGCTCGAGCTTGACCTGCTCGCCATTGGGCAGGTCGATGGTCGTGACCTTGGTGATCTCCGGATTGATCGAGCCCACGCGCACGTTCATGCCGGCCATGTGGAAGATGCGCTGCAGCTGGGCCACCCCCGCCAGGTAGAAACTGTCCTTGGTCGGGTTCTCGGGCACGATCAGCAGGTTGCGCGCCTCGGGGCAGATCTTCTCGATGGCCGCCATCGCGGCCTGCACCGCCAGCGGCATCATCGCCGGCGTCAGGTTCTGCCAGCCGCTGGGGTACAGGTTGGTGTCCACCGGCGCGAGCTTGAAACCCGCGTTGCGGATGTCGACCGAGCTGTAGAACGGCGGCGTGTGCTCCATCCATTCGAGGCGGAACCAGCGTTCGATCGCCGGCATGGAATCGAGCACGCGTTGTTCCAGTTCGTTGATCGGGCCGGTCAGTGCGGTGACGAGATGAGGAACCATGGGTGCTGGATGAGGTGTTCGGATGGACGCCGCGGATGCGACGCAATCATTCTAGGACGTGGGGGCGGCTCGCCAAGTTCCAAGAGCGGGCGCACGCTGGCGCGGCCATTTGGTTAAGATTGGCCTGACCACCCGACCAAAGAGAGACCTACCATGCAGTACCGCAATCTCGGCAAGAGCAATCTGCGCGTGTCCGCGCTGTGCCTGGGCACCATGATGTTCGGCGACCAGACCGCGCGCGATGAAGCCGAGCGCATCGTCGCCCATGCCCATGACGCGGGCGTGAACTTCATCGACACCGCCGACGTCTACACCAAGGGTGCCTCGGAGGAGATGACCGGCGCACTGATCCGCGACCGGCGCCACGACTGGATCCTGGCCACCAAGCTCGGCAACGCGATGTCGCAGCGCCCGAACGAGGCGCATTATTCGCGCAGCTGGATGATGCGCGAGGTCGAGGCCAGCCTGCGCCGGCTGCAGACCGACCACATCGACATCTACTACATGCACCGCGACTACGCCGGCATGGACCTGGAAGAGGCCATCCGCGCCATGGGCGACATGGTACGCAGCGGCAAGATCCGTTATTGGGGCGTATCGAACTTCCGCGGTTGGCGCATCACCGAGATGGTCCATATCGCCGCGCGGCTCGGCGTGCCGCAGCCCGTGGTCTGCCAGCCCTACTACAACCTGCTCAACCGCATGCCCGAGGTCGAGATCCTGCCGGCCTGCCACCACCACGGCATCGGCGTGGCCTCGTACAGCCCGATCGCGCGCGGCGTGTTGACCGGCAAATATGCGCCCGGCGCGGCGCCCGACCCGACAACCCGGGCCGGGCGCGCCGACAAGCGCATGGTGGAGACCGAGTTCCGCCAGGAGTCGCTGGTGATCGCGCAGACGCTGGCCGGGCACGCCCAGGCGCGCGGCATCACGCTGGCCCAGTTCGCGACCGCCTGGGTGCTGGCCAACGGCATGCTGAGCTCGGTCATCGCCGGGCCACGCACGCTGGCACAGTGGCAGGACTACCTGCCCGCCGTCGATTTCCGGCTCGATGCGCAGGACGAGGCCCTGGTCGACTCGCTGGTGCCGCAAGGCCACCCGTCCACGCCCGGCTTCACCGACCCGGCCTACCCCTTGACCGGCCGCCTCGTCTCCACCCGGGCGCAATGACGGTCGCCCCGCTGGTGTGAAGATCTTCTACGGCTGGCGCATGGCCGGCGCTGCCGGCATGCTGCAGTTCCTGCAGTCGGCCTTGCTGATGCAGTCCTTCGGCGCCTACGTGGCCGTGTTGTCCGACGAGCGTGGCTGGAGCAAGACCGCGTTGTCCGGCGCCGCCGCGCTGCAGTCGGTGGAGACCGCCATCCTCGGCCCGGCACTGGGCTGGCTGCTGGACCGCTTCGGCCCACGCGCCATGCTGCAGATCGGCATGCTGGTGTTCGGCTGCGGCTTCCTGCTGCTGAGCCAGATCGAGACGCTGGCCGGGTTCTACGTCAGTGCCGTGATGATGGCCGTGGGCATGAGCCTGGGGGGATTCTTCCCGCTCACCGTGTCGCTGATCCAGTGGTTCGAGCGCTACCGCGCACGCGCCCTGTCCGTCATGAGCATGGGCCTGGCGCTCGGCGGCGTGGCGGTCCCGGCGGTCGCCTGGAGCATGGCGACCTTCGGCTGGCGCGCCACCGCATTCGGCTCGGGCGTGATCCTGATCGTGCTCGGCCTGCCGTTGTCGCGCGTGATCCGGTGGCGGCCGCAGGACCAGGGTGAAACCGTCGACGGCCTGCCGGAGGCTCCGGCGCAGACCGCCGGCTCCGTGGAGCGCGCACCTGCGAGCCGCGTCGAATTCTCGGTCCGCCAGGCGCTGCGCACCCGTGCCTTCTGGCTGCTCGCGCTCGGACATGGATTCGCGCTGCTGGTGGTGACCGCGGTCAACGTGCATGCGATCACGCACATGAAGGAAGGCCTGGGTTATACGGTGACCCAGGCCGCGTTCTTCATCATGATCCTGACCTTCGGCCAGGTGGGCGGCGTGGTGCTCAGCGCCACCATCGGCGACCGCTTCGAGAAACGCATGCTGGCCGCCCTGTGCATGCTCGGCCACATGGTCGGCCTGTTGCTGCTGACCTATGCCACGCACCCGGCCCAGGTTGCGGCGTTCGCGGTGCTGCACGGCATGGCCTGGGGCCTGCGCGGCCCGCTGATGCAGTCGATCCGGGCCGACTATTTCGGGCGCAACGCGATCGGCATGATCCTGGGTCTGTCGGCCGTCATCATTGCGCTGGGCCAGATCGCCGGCCCGATGGTGGCCGGCATGCTGGCCGACCTGACCGGCAACTACCGTGCCGGCTTCACCGTGCTGGCGCTGACCGCCGGCTGCGGCTCGCTGCTGTTCGTGTTCGCGATCCGGCCGCAGCGGCCGATGGCACACTGAGGATCGCCCCGCCCATCCACCCGTCCACCCATCCACCCGTCCATGCTTGCAGGCCCGACCATGACCCCCAACCCGACTGGCAACCTTCCCACCCCCACCATCGTCGGCCTCGGCCGCATGGGCGCCAACATGGCGCGGCGCCTGGCGCGCGCCGGCCTGACCGTGCACGGCTTCGACCCCTCGGCCGAAGCCCGCGAGGCCTTGTCCGGCGAGACCGGGGTGCGGCTGCATGCCGCGCTGGCCGCCAGCGTGCAGGCGCAAACCGCCCGGCGCCTGGTATGGCTGATGCTGCCCGCCGGCGCCATCACCGAACAGACGCTGCTCGCACTCGAGTCGTTGTTGCAGCCGGGCGACGTGCTGGTCGACGGCGGCAATGCCAACTACCTCGACTCGCAGCAGCGCGCCCGCCACTGGAAGACCCGCGGCATCGACTTTGTCGACTGCGGCGTGTCCGGCGGGGTCTGGGGCCTGGCCGAAGGTTATTGCCTGATGGCCGGTGGCGAGCAACAGGCGATCGACCTGCTCACGCCGCTGTTCCGGGCCCTGGCACCCACACCGGACCGCGGCTGGCTGCATTGCGGCCCGAGCGGGGCCGGCCATTTCACCAAGATGGTCCACAACGGCATCGAATACGGAATGATGCAGGCCTACGCCGAGGGTTTTGCGCTGATGGCCGGGCGGCCGGAACTCACACCCGACCTGGGCGCCGTGGCCGAGACCTGGCGCCACGGCAGCGTCGTGCGCTCGTGGTTGCTCGACCTGACCACGACCGCGCTGCAGGACCCGTCGGCGATGGAATCCGTCGCCCCGGTCGTCGCCGACTCCGGCGAAGGCCGCTGGACCGTCGACGAGTCCATCCGCCAGGGCACGCCGGTGCCGGTGATCGCCGCCGCGTTGATGGCGCGTTTCAGCTCCCAGGGCAAGGCCGACACCGGCAACAAGCTGCTGTCGCTGATGCGCAAGGGGTTCGGCGGGCACGCCACGGTGGCCAAGGGCTGAACCGGCCCGGGCGGCCGACAGCCCCGCCAGGGTCTCAGGTTCCGATCAGGCCACCGTCCTTCTTGCGGATGACCACCGTGGCTGAACGCGGCCGACCACCGGGCCTGTAGTCGGGCCAGTTCGAATATTTATCCGGCTCGGCCGGGTCGCTGCGTCCGCCCGGCGTCTCGCCCGGGTGCTGGATGCTGATGAACAGGGTGCGCCCGTCCGGCGTGAAGCTCACGCCGGTGACCTCGCTGTGGGTCGGCGCGGTCAGGAATCGCCGCGTCTCGCCGGTGGCCGGGTCGCAGGCCAGCATCTGGTTGTTGCCGATGTTGCGGAACTCGCCCTGGTTCATCTGGCTGGCGCCGGCGTCGGTCTGGATCCACAACACGCCGCGCGGATCGAATCCGATGCCGTCCGGACAACCGAAGATGTCGCCCCGGATGTTGCCGCGGGCCTCGGCCCGCGCATTGGCCGGGTCGCCGGCCAGCAACAGATGGTTCCACCGGAACCCGGCGCCGTCGAAGTCGCCGTCCTCCTTCCAGCGGATGATCTGGCCCATGGTGTTGTTGGCGCGCGGATTGGCCGCGTCGACGCCGGGGCGGTTGTTGCCGCCGCGCTGGCTGTTGTTGGTCAGCGTGCAATAGACCCAGCCGCTGGAGGTGTCGATCGCCAGCCATTCGGGCCGGTCCATCTTCGTGGCGCCGAGCAGGTCGCTGGCCTGGCGCGCCTTGATCAGCACCTCGCCCTGGTCGGCAAAGCCGTTGGCCGCGGTCAGCGGGCCCTGGCCATGCACCAGCGGTATCCATTGGCCACGGCCGTCGGCGTCGAAACGCGCCACCGACAACACGCCGTGGTCCAGCAGTTCGCGGTTGGCCCGGGCGCCGCCCGGCGCAATGCGGTCGCGGCTGACGAAACGGTAGATGTATTCGAAGCGCGCGTCCTCGCCCGAATACACGACGGCGCGGCCGTCGCGGGTCACCGCCACCCAGGCGCCTTCATGCGCGGCGCGGCCGAGTGCGGTGCGCTTGACCGGGGTGCTGGACGGATCCATCGGATCGACCTCGACCACCCAGCCGAATCGATTCGGTTCGTTCGGGTTCTTCGCCGCGTCGAAACGCGCATCGAACCGGTCCCAGCGGTAGGCGCCATCCTTGCGCGCGCCCCAGCGCCGCTGGTGGGCATCGATCGCGTCGCCATGACCGAAATATCCCATCCAGTTCTCTTCGCCCGACAGATAGGTGCCCCAGGGCGTCTGGCTGCTGGCGCAGTTGTTCAGCGTGCCGCGCACGGTGCGGCCGGCCGGGTCCGCGGCCGTGCGCATCATCGGGTGGCCGGCGGCCGGGCCCTGCAGCGTGAACGGCGTGTCCATCGTGAAGCGCCGCGCATAACGCGACGGACGCACCATCTGCCAGTCGTCGCCCTGGCGCCGGACTTCGTAGACCGACAGGCCGTGCGCGTTCTGCGACTTGCGGACCTTCTCGGCGTTCATGGCGCTGAAGCCGTCCACGTGCAGCAGTCCGTCGTCGGTGTATTCATGGTTGATGGCAATCAGGCCGTGCGAAGAACTGCCCGCCAGCGGAAAAAACGCGACGCCGTCATGGTGCATGCCCATCTGCACCGCCTGCTCGGCGGCGCTGTTCGACGCATCGAAGCGGAACGCCGGCATGTTGCCGGCAATGCCGATCGGCTCGCCCCAGGCGGCAATCGCCCGGGCCACGTAGCCCTCGGGCACCACGAGCGTATCGCCGGCACCGGGCGGGATGCCGGTGAAACCGAGCCTGGGGCCGCTCGCCGCCGCCGTACCGGCGGACACGGCGCAACCGGCCATCGGCGCCAGCAGTGCCACCAGGGCCGTGGCGGCACCGCCGCGCAACACCACCCGGCGCGCCGGATCGGAAACCGCGTGGATCGATGGATTGGACGAGCGGTTGCTGTCCTCCATCGCAGAAAAATCCTTGGCCATGCCGTCCCCTGTCTGGATGCCGTTTCAATGCGCAGGCTGCGTGCCACAACCGCCACGCAACCGCCACCCGATTGTGGCCAGAACTGGCGCGGGACGCAGCCGTGGTGGTGCGGAAATCAGTCCGTGGCCGTCGGCTGGACCAGTGGCCGCAGCCGCCGGCGACCGCGCAGGACCAGGCATGCAGCCAGGCCGCCCATCCACAACGCGACCGTCGATGGTTCGGGCACGGCCGTGGCCACCAGCTGCACCTGATCGAAGTCGACCTCGCGCGCACGCTCGTCCAGGTTGCCGAAGGCGTTGAGGTTGACCAGGCGCACTTCCATCGCGCTGCCGACCAAGGGGTCGCCAGCACCGACGGTCCACGCGACGCTGGTGGCCATGAACTGCCCTTCGCCGATGGCAAGGCCCAGGCTGTTGTCATCCACCGCCACCACCTGTCCGCCGGCCAGCAACTCGACACGGTAGCCCGGAAATCCCGACAGGTCGGAGAAACCGAATCCGGCGTACCCGCCCAGTCCGGTGCCGGAGGCGATGTTGCCGACCTGGACCGTCAAGGTGTAGCGCGTATCGGCCTGCGCCACGCCGGCGAAGCTGCCGACCAGCCCGACCGGGTCGCCGGCCACGATCGTGCCGGCGCGCTGCTCGAGGTAGATCAGCGCGACGTTGTTGCCTTCCGGAACGGGTTCGGCAAAAAACGTCGTGCCCTCGGGGCGCAACACACCGACGGCATTGTTGTTCTGGTCGACGATGCCCGCCGGGTCGTACAGGCTCCAGCCCTGGGGAACCAGCACCGGAAAACCGCCGATCGGCGCCCCATCGGCCTCGAAGCCGGGATTCTCCAGCGCGATGACGGTCTGCGCCCACGCGGATGGCGCGCATCCGAGCGCGACACCGCCCACGATGGCGGCCAGCTGCCCTTGCAGTCGTGTCATGGTGACTCCTTCTGTCGCCGGATCGCACGGCCGGCCGCACCACGTCCGGACCGGCCAGGGAGTGACGCCGACCGACCCGGTTGCGTCGCGCGCCACGGGAGCAGAGATAACACGATTCGCGCCATCGTGCACGTGCAAAGTTCCGCGATCGGCATCGATCGGCGCTGGAACAGAACCTGCTAGCCCTGCTGCGGGGGCACGACCCGTGCACCATCAACCGACGCGGAGGTTCTCATGACGGATGCCACAAGCACCGAGTTTTCCCATGTGAAGGCGAACGACACCCCTTATGTATCGGGAGGTCTGCGCGACTTTTTCCTGTACCGCGACCTGGGCATCGCCAAGGCCACCCATGGCAAGGTGATCGCGCACCTTGTTCGGGCCAACATGGCACCAGCACAAGGCACGGGGTGGCACCGCCATGAGGCGGACTTCCAGATCGTCATCATGCTCAAGGGCTGGGCCCGCTTCATGTACGAGGACCAGGAGACGCTGGTGGAGGCGGGTGACTGCGTGCACCAGCGTCCGGGCGTTCGGCACTACCTGTTCGACTATTCGCCCGACATGGAATACCTGGAAATCGTCTCGCCGGCGGACTTCAAGTCGATCGACGTGGAGCCGGCCGCCGAGGTGCCGGCGCCCACGCCCTGGCCCCAGGCGAATGCCGCCTGACACCGGCCGGCGGCGCGTCGGCGCCTTGGGGCCGCCTCAGAACTCGGCGTCCAGTTCGTCGATCTCGTCGGGCTCCGCCTTGGCGGCCGTCACCCATTCCTGCATCGCCGGCAGCGCCATGATGTGCTTGCAGTAGGCTGCCGCCTGCGCATCGACGGGCACGTCGTAGGTCAGGAACCGCGTGACCACCGGCGCATACATGGCGTCGGCCACCGTCGGCGTCTTGCCGAACAGGAAGGGCCCGCCGTAGCGGGTCAGGCATTCCTGCCAGATCGCCAGCACCCGGTCGATGTCGGTCTGCGCGCGCGACCAGACGGTGAAGCCGGGGAAGCGGGCCTTGATGTTCATCGGCAATGCGCCGCGCATGGACGCGAATCCCGAATGCATCTCGCCGCACACCGCGCGGCAATGCGCACGGTCCTTCACGCTGGCGGGCAGCAGCTTCGCCTGCGGCTTGATCTCGTTGAGGTATTCGGCGATCGCAAGCGTATCCCAGACCTCGACGCCGTTGTGCCGCAGGGACGGCACCCGCATCGAGGCCGACAGCAGCAGCATCTCGGCCTTCATGTCCGGGTCGTCCGGCGGAATCACGTGCTCCGTGAAGTCCAGGCCGGCCAGCCGGGCCAGCAACCAGCCCCGCAACGACCAGGCGCCGTAATTCTTGCTGCTGATGGTGAGCACGGCCTTGGCCACGGTTCTCTCCTGAAGTGGGCTGTCGATGGAACATCGGCCACGCAAGCCTTGTGCCAGTCGCCGGCAGGGCCTGCCACAGGTCCGCGCGCTGGCCCGTAACTTGCAACGGCAGGGCACAGGACAGGTCCGGGTCCCGCAGCGACCGTTCAGAACCAGGAGTCCCATGTTGTACCAGGCCTACCAGACACAGTCCGACCTCCTGTCACCCCTTCGCCTGCTCGCGCAAGGCGTCGCCGCCACGTTCTGGCTCGGCAACACCGAAGGTTCGCTGCTGCGCAGGACGGCGGCGTCCATGGAAGTGTTCTCGCGCATGCGATTGACGCATTCCCGGCCGGCCTTCGGCATCGACAGCGTGAACCTGGGCGAGCAGGCGATCGCGGTCACGGAACACACCGTGATGCGACTGCCGTTCGGCAGCCTGCTGCACTTCCGCAAGGAAGACGACACGCTCGCCGGGCAGCCGCCAGTCTTGCTGGTGGCGCCGCTGTCCGGCCACTTCGCGACGCTGCTGCGCGAAACCACGCGCACCTTGCTGCAGGACCACGACGTCTACATCACGGACTGGCACAACGCGCGCGACGTCCACCTGCGCGAAGGCGGGTTCGGACTCGACGACTACATCGACCACATGATGCGCTACATCCGCGCCATCGGCCCCGGCACCCACGTGGTCGCCGTGTGCCAGCCCTGCGTGGCCGCGCTCGCGGCCACCGCGCTGATGTCCGAGGACGACGACCCGGCCCAACCGCGCAGCCTGACGCTGATGGCCGGCCCGGTCGATTGCCGGGTCAATCCGACCGGTGTCAATACGCTGGCCACCAGCAAGCCGATCGCATGGTTCGAAAAGAACCTGATCAGCACCGTGCCGCTGCCGCACAAGGGCTACATGCGCCGGGTCTATCCGGGTTTCGTGCAGCTCGGCGCCTTCATGAGCATGAACCTGGAACGGCACCAGAATGCCTTCAAGGACCTGTATCGCTATCTCGTCGAGGGCGAACTGGACAAGGCCGACACGATCCGCGTGTTCTACGACGAATACCTGGCCGTCAACGACCTGCCGGCCGAGTTCTACCTCGAGACGGTCGAAAAGGTGTTCCAGAGCTACGACCTGGCGCGCGGCGTGCTGCAATACCGCGGGCGCACCGTCGACCCGGCGGCGATCCGCCGCACCGCGCTGATGACGGTCGAGGGCGAACGCGACGACATCTGTTCCATCGGGCAGACCGTCGCCGCCCAGGACCTGTGCCCGAACATCCGCCCGTACCGCAAGACGCATCACGTCCAGACCGGCGTCGGCCACTACGGCGTGTTCAGCGGGCGCAAGTGGAACCAGCAGATCTACCCGCGGGTGCGCGAGCATATCCACGCGAGCCTGGGCTGAGGCCGGCGCGCCGCGCGCCCGCGGTCAGGCCAGTTCGATGGCGCGCCCTTCGCGCAGCGCCCGGTCGACCGCCAGCGCGACGACGATGCTGGGACGGGCCTGCTGCGGCGACATCACCGAGCGGCCCTGGGCAAAGCCGGCATACGCCTGGCGCAGATGTTCCTCCAGCTCGAACACCTCGCCCGACAGCGGGATCTCGAGCGACACCGCATCGGCATCGCCGCGGCGCAGTTTCATGTCGAAGCTCGGTGTCGTGGTGCGATCCATCGCCCCGCTCCACCAGGTGCGCAAGGCGCCCTGGCTGCCGGCCACCTCGAGCACGGTATGGTGTTCGAAACCGCCCAGGCACTGGCTGAGCACGGCCGTCGCGCCGCCGGGCCATTGCAGCACCACGGTCTGGAAATCGGCCAGCGGCTGGTTCGGATCGCCGCCGAAGGCCGAGACCCGGCACGGCATGCCGTCGGCCTCGGCATACCAGAGCACCAGGTCGATGAAATGCACCAGCTCCTCGAGCACCCAGGAGCCGACACGGGCCGGGTCGTAGCGCCATCCGCCGGCGCCGGTGCGAAACGGCTTGCGGAACAGCGTCAGGTGCTGGTAACGCACCGCGCCCAGCACGCCCTGCGCGATCTGCTCGCGCACCAGGCCCCACTGCCGCGACACCCGCAACTCGTAGTTCACGGCCACCTGCCGCGCGTTGCGCTGCGCGGCGTCCGCCACCGCATCACATTCGGCCAGGTCCAGGCCCATCGGTTTCTCGAGAAACACATGCCGGCCGGCGTCGAGCGCGCGCACCGCCGTGGCCGCATGCAGGTGGTTGGGCACGGTGACGTTGACCACGTCGACCCCCTCGAGGGCCAGCAGCGCGTCCAGGTCGTCGACGACGACCGCCTGCGGCACCAGATCGCGCGCCGCCGTGCGCGCCGCGTCGCTGCGCGCAAGCACCGCGACCACCTCGGCGCCGTCGATCGCGTCGATCGCCTTGGCATGCATCTGGCCCCAGGCGCCGAAACCGGCGATCGCGATCCGGGTCGGCGGGACCGATGTCGATGGTGATGAATGTGTCATGGTCTGCTCCTGAGTTGAAATCCGGCCCGGCGCATCCGGCGGGCCGCGGCCACGCGCTCAACCGCCATCGGCCTTGCGCGGGAATTCCCATGGCCGCGGCTGTGCATCGCACCAGTGCCCGGCACGCAACATGCCGGCAGGCTTGAGCAGCCGCGCGCTGTCGCGGTGTGCACCGGTCACGTCGACGAAACGCAGCGCCACCTCCGCCAGCCGGAACAGCGCGAGGTCGGCACAGGCGCCCACCGCCAGTTGGCCGAGCTGCGGCCGCCCGATGGCCCGGGCCGGCGCCACGGTGACGGTGCGCACCACGTCGGGCACCGGCATGCCGCAGTTGAGCAGCTTGTTCATCGTGTGCAGCAGGTCGTAGGCAGGCCCGTCGACGCTGAGCCCGTGCACGTCGCTGGAGATGGTGTCCGGCGCGAAGCCGTCGGCCAGCGCCGCCTCGGCGCTGTCGAAACCGAAGGCGCCCATGCCGTGGCCGATGTCGAACAACACGCCGCGCCGGCGCGCGGCGCGCACCGACGGCAACACCTTGCGCGCGTCGTCCACCGGCGCGTTCGGCGCCGGACGGAAACAATGGGTCAGGATGTCGCCCGGCCGCAGCCGGTCGACGATCTCGGCGTAACTCGGCGGCGGGCGACCGACGTGGCACATGACCGGCAGCCCGAGTTCGGCCGCCGCCTGCTGGGCCTTGTCCAGCGCCTGCAGCCCCAGGTCGCCGGAGACGGCACCGCCCAGGCGCACCTTGATGCCGACGACCGAGTCCGCGTGCGCGCGGGCGACCTCCACGCAGCGCGGCACGTGCAGCAGCGTGAGGTGCGCCGCCTCGCCGACCATGACGTCGCGGTCGAACGCGAAGATGCCCGGGAACGAGATGTTCAGGAAGGCCAGCACCCGGGTACGGGCCGGCTCGATCACGAAGGCATGGAAACCCGCATAGGTGCCCGCCCCCGCGCTGCCCGCATCCACCATGGTGGCGACCTGGGCGCGCAGCGCCACCCGGTCCGGGTCGACGCCGTACGAGGTGGCCCTGGCATAGACATGGGTGTGCAGGTCGATCAGGCCCGGCACCACGAGCAGGCCATCGGCATCGTGGATCGTCACGCCCGGCGGGCGCGGCAGCACGGGCGCCAGCGCGGCGACCCGGCCGTCGCGAATGCCGATGTCGCACACCGCATCGACGGCGTTGGCCGGATCGATGACGCGACCGCCCGCGACGATGGCATCGAAACCGGCGTCGTCGATCACCATGGCAGGCTCCTGCCGTCGTAGCTGACGAAGTTGCCGGTCTCGTGGTTGCCCATGCGCGCGACCACGTCGCGCATCGACGCGACGCTCTGGTCCGCATCCATCGGTGCCTGCGGGCCCCCGCCCTGGGTGCTGACCCAGCCGGGATGGATCATGGTCACCGCCACGCCGCGCGGGTACAGGTCGATCGCCAGGCTGCGTCCGACCGCGTTCAGGCCGGCCTTGCTCGCGCGGTAGCCGTAGTGGCCGCCACTGAGGTTGGACTCGATCGATCCCATGCGGCTGGTCACCAGCACGATGCGCCGCAGCTGGCTGGCCGCGACGTTGTCGACGAAGGTCTCGACCAGCTTGAGCGCCCCCACGAGGTTGACCGACAACATGCGCTGCACGTAGTCGAAGTTGAGTTCACCGAGCGTGCCGACGTCCAGGCCGATGCCGGCGTTGGAGACCAGCAGGTCGATCGGCTCGGCGCCCACCTGCGCGCGCAGGGCGTCGAACTGCGCGAACGCGGTGACGTCCAGCGCCGCGTGCCGGATGCGGTCGTCCGCGATGGTGTTGGCCAGGTCGCGGTAGGTGGCCCAGACGTTCCAGCCGTCGCGGGCATATTGCTGCGCGAACGCGCGCCCCAGGCCGGTGTCGCAGCCGGTGATCAGGACGGTCGGCATCGGCGTGTCTCCTTGTTCATGTCAGTCGGCCTCTCCACGCTCCACCTCCAGCGGCGCCGGATCGAGGAAACGCGTCAATACGTTGCGGGTGATGCGCTGCACGTGCGGGTCGCCGCCGACGGCGGCCAGGCCACCGACCCATGCGATCGATCCGGTACAGAACACCGCGCCACCCCCCGCCGACGCCTGCAGCACCACGTCGGCGCGCAGGCCGGGCGAAAACGGGCCGCTGATCGTCGGGCGCGACACCAGCAACTCCTCGTTGGCCACGAAATAGGTCGCATCGAACGGCACCGAGCTGGCCAGCCGGATGCCGAGCGGATCGGAGCCCAGTGCCGCGTCCTGCCGGTCCACCTCGACGCCGGCGCAGCCGCCGCCGATCACGCCCTGGGTGCCGAAGCTGCGCGCAGGCACGCCGTCGAACACGAATGCGACCTGCGGCAGGTCGGACTCGGCCGTGCGCTCGTATCCCACGCTGCGCCGGAAACCCTGGCCGCTGTAGCCGACACCGAGCCAGCTTTGCGGCGCCACCCCGTTGCGGCGCCACAGGCCGCCGTAGCCGCCGTCGAAGGCGTGGTAATACTCGCCGGGTTCCTCGGCCCAGCTGCGGTTGCCGTCCTCGGCCCGGCGCAGTTCGAGCACGCCATCGTGTTGCGGGTGGCAGGCCACCTTCCAGTAAAAGCCGTTGCCGCCCAGGTAGATCATGCGCCCGCCGCCGGCGACGAAACCGCGGTAGGCGTCGAGCAGTGCGGTCGTCGCGTATTCGGGATGGTTGCCGGTGAGCGCGGTGCGATACGGCGCCAGCACGGCGCTGCCGTGGGCGTGCAGGTCGTCGTCGGTGAACGCATGCCAGGCGATGCCTTCGCGTTCGAGCCATTCGACCAGCAGCAGGTCGCCCGGATAGTTCCAGCGGCCCGAACCTTCACCGGCCTGCCAGGCGCGCTGGTCCGGCTGGAAACCGGGGATGGGGCGCCAGCGCGACGTGGTGCTGACGCCGGCCCCGTCACGATGCGTGTCGTACAGCGACAGGCCCCACTGCGGATGCTGCGACAACAACACGTCGGTCGGCTCGAGCGTGATCGCCTGGTCGGCCAGCACCTCGGGGTTGTGCCCGAACCATGCGCAGCGGTCGTTCGCATAGGCCAGGTAGGTGAAGGTCGGGAACACCACCGCCACCACGGCGTCCCCGGGCGATGGCGCGGTTGCCGGCCGCACGAACAGCGGCAGGCGGCACAGGCCGCCGGTCAGGCTGCCATCGTCGTCGGCATCGTCCCGTTGGATCCGCACCGCATACGCACCCGAGCGCAGGTCAGGCGGCAGCGCGATCCAGACATCGGGCTGCCACTGCGCGTCGGTCAGGTCGTCCCGGTGGAAATGCGCGGCGGCATATTGTCCGGGCGCCTGGCGCCAGTCGAACACCGAGCCGCTCCAGCGTGCGCCGCGCACCGCGCGCTTGGGGCCTTGCACGAGCCGGCCGTGCAGGCCGTACGGCCCGTGGTCGGGCAGCAACGACTGCTGCTCGTGCGGCGCGAAGTCCCAGCAGGCCAGCGCCCCGTCGGGCAGGCCGCTCTGGCGCAACACCGCATGCAGCGCCGCCTCGCACGACACCGTCGATGGCCACAACACCGGGCGCTCGAGCCGGCCGTCGAAATGTGCGCCGACCGTGCCGTCCTGCAGCGCCATGCCGGCCAGCGTCAGGGTCCGCCAGGCCGGCGGCGCGGTCGGCAGCGGCAGCGCCAGCGTGTTGCGCCGGCCGGTGCGCACGTCGACGATGTCCAGTTGCACGGAGCTGGCGCACCAGTGCAGCAGCCACAGGCTCCAGCGGCGCGCAAACACGGGGTGCGGGCTCGTGGCCTGTGCCTCACCGACGCGCAGGGCCACACGACCATCGCCATCGATCGCGACCCGCAGGCTGCGCTGCACATCGGCGCCCTGCAAGGCCACGACCACCTGCTCCGCGCCGGACACCAGCCATGGCTGCACCAGCACGGCCAGGCTGGCATCGGCCAACGGCAGGTCGGCCAGTCCTTCGACCTGTGCATACGAGCCGGCGTCGACCGGCTGGTGGCGCAGCGTCACGGCCTGCGCGGGCACGGAGTCCACGGCCTCAAACACGATGCCGTCGGGCTCATCCCGATGCTCGCCACGCCCCAGGCGGATCAGCGTCACCGTGGCGGCTCCCGGCATGGCGCTGGACAGGTGCACGGCCACGCGGCCGCCCGGCTGCGCCGTCCAGCGGTCCAGGTAACCGACGACGTCAGTCATCGAGATGCTCCGGATCCCACCCATGCACGGCCTGCCAGCGGGCCCGGAACACCGCCCATTCGGCATCGGCACGCGAATGCCAGCGGCCGCCGACGATCTCGACCGGGGCCTCGCGGCCACCGAGCCGCACCAGGGTCCAGGCCTGTTGCGCCGGCAGGCGCATCAGCGCATGCTTGCGCGCCGCCGGCAGGTTGCGCAGCGGCAGCAGGAAGGCGCGCAGCTGCGCATCGGGCGCGGCCAGCGGATCCGCCCGAAAGCGCCGGATCAGCGCCGCCTGCTCGGCCGAAACACCTGTGCCACCGCCCGGCTCAGTGGTCGATGCGCTCATGGTGCACGGCGACGAAATGGTCGGAATAGTCGTGTTTGGCGATACGCACGTCGATCAGCACGGGGGTTCCCTCCTGGTTCAGCCGCTGCGCCTCCTGCACCGCCGCATCGACCATGGCCGGGTCGGTGACCGTGATGCCATGGCAACCCTGGGCGCGGGCGATCGCCGCGAAATCCGACCCGACCTCGAACCCGGTGTTGCGCAGCGGCCGTTGGGTCAGGACCTGGTTGTACTGTACCCAGCCGAAGGCCTGGTTGTTCAGCACCACCCAGGTCACGCCGCAGCGCCGCTCGCTGGCCGTGGCCAGTTCGACGATGGACATCTGCATCGCGCCGTCGCCGACGAAACACACGACCTGCTTGTGCGGCCGCGCCAGCTTGGCGCCGATGGCGCCGATGGCGCCCATGCCCATCGCGGTCTGCTCGGCCATCGGCACGCAGTCGCCGACGTCCAGCACCCGGTAATACGGCCAGTAGTAGCACCACAGGTCGGCCGCGCCGTTCTCCTTCATCAGGATGGTGTCGTGGCCGAAGATGCGGTTCACCGATTCGAGCACCTGGCGGGTGCGGATCGGCGTGTGCGGCTCGCGCGCCTCGGCAGTGCAGGCCTGCACATAGGCGCGGCTGGCGCCGGCCAGCCGGTCGGCGCGGGCCGGGTCGCGCGCATGGCCTTGCCGGTCGAGCTCCGCCAGCATGTCGCGCACGCTGAGCCGCACGTCGCCGGTCACGCCCACCGCCGTGCGCCAGTTCATGTCCAGCGCCATCGGGTCCACGTCGACCTGTACCAGCTGTGCGTTCTTCGGGTACAGCGACCAGCTGTTGGTGCTGAAGGCCTCGAGCCGCGAGCCGAGCACCAGCAGCACGTCGGCGTCGTCGTACCAGGCCTTGCCGGCCTGCGTGAAATACAGGCCGATCTGCCCCATCGCGTTGGGGCCGTCTTCCGGATAGATGCCCCGTCCGCCGGGCGTGGTCATCACCGCAGCCGCCAGCCGGTCCGCCAGTTGCGCCACCTCGTCCGCTGCGCCCGACACCACCGCGCCGGCGCCACACACGATCACGGGCTGGCGCGCCTGGCGCAGCAGGGTCACGGCCTCGGCCAGCCGTTCGGCGTCGGGCCGGCAGCGGCTGGCCGCGGGTGCCACGGCATAGGCCGGCATGTCGCACTGCTGGTCGGCCAGGTCGGACGGCAGCTCCACGTAGACCGCGCCCGGCCGCCCGCTGCGCGCCGTGGCGAAGGCACGCCGCATCACCCAGGGCACGCGCCGGATGTCGGCCACGCGCTCCATCCACTTGGTGACCGGGCGCATCAGCGTGCGCGAGTCGAGTTCCTGGAACGCGCCCATGCCTTCCTGGTGCTGCACCACGCCATTGGCGATCGCCACCATCGGCACCGAACCGCAGGTCGCCTCGAGCAGGCCGGTCACCAGGTTGGTGATGCCCGGCCCCGGGTTCGAGAACACGACGCCCGGCTGGCCGGTCAGGCGGCCCCAGGCATAGGCGCAGGCCACGGCGGACTTCTCGTCGCGCATGAGCACGAACGCGATGTCCGAATGGTCCATCAGATCGTTCACCAGATGCTTGGGGTTGCCCGGCAGGCCGAAGACATGGGTCACGCCCTCGTGCTTCAGGGCTTCGACAACGGCCTGCCATGGACCCATTTTCTTGTTCGACATTGCTGCTCCTCCTCTTTCTGTTCAATCGTGGCCGCGGGCCAGCGCAAGCGCCACCGGCGTCGTTTCGATACGTGGCACCGCGGCCAGCAGTTCGCGCGTGTACGGATGTTGCGGGTCGGTCAGGATGGCGCGGGCGTCGCCCTGCTCGACCACGCGCCCCTTGCTCATCACCAGGATCCGGTCGGCCATGCGCGAGGCCACGCGCAGGTCGTGCGTGATGAACACCATGCCCACGCCGTCACGCGCCTGGATCTCCTCGAGCAACTCGAGAATCTCGGCCTGCACCGACACGTCGAGTGCCGACACCGGCTCGTCGGCCACCAGCAGGCGCGGATGCATGGCCAGCGCGCGGGCGATCACGATGCGCTGGCGCTGGCCGCCGGAGAACTCGTTCGGATACCGGTCCGCCGCCTTCGGGTCGACCTTGACGCGGGCCAGCAACGCACGCGCCTCGTCCAGTGCCTGCGCGCGCGGCGTGCCGTTGGCGATCGGCCCCATGGCGATGCTCTCGCCCACGGTGTGGCGCGGATTGAGCGACGCGAACGGGTCCTGGAACACCATCTGCACCGCCCGCCGCAACGGGGCGAGCGCATGCGCCGGCAAGGCCAGGTAGTCGTCGCCCAGGCCTTCGAGGCGGGCCGTACCGTGGTCGGCATCGGTCAGTCGCACCAGCAAGCGCGCCAGCGTCGACTTGCCGCTGCCCGACTCGCCGACCACGGCGACGGTCTCGCCGCGGCCGACCGTCAACGCGACATCGGCAACCGCGTGCGTGGACGTGCCACGCCGCCACAAGCCGCCACGGGTGTGCCAGGTCTTGCCCAGCCCGGTCGCCGCGAGCAGCGGCTCCGTGGGCGTGCGCAGCGTGCGCGGGGTCAACGGAGGCACCGCGGCCAGCAGGCGCCGGGTGTAGTCCTGCTGCGGGTCGCGCAGCACCGCGTCGCGCGGGCCGTGTTCGATGAGCCGTCCGTCCTTGAGCACCGCAACCTCGTCGGCCATCTCGGACACGACGCCGAAGTCGTGCGTGATCAGCAGCAGGCCGAGGTTGCGCCTGGCCTGCATCTCGCGCAGCAGCCGCAGGATCTGCGCCTGTGTCGTGACGTCGAGGGCCGTCGTCGGTTCGTCGGCGATGACCAGCGCCGGATCCGCCGCCAGCGCGATCGCGATCATCACGCGCTGGCGCTGGCCGCCCGAGAGTTGCCACGGGTACTTGTGCACCAGCGTGTCGGGACTGGGCAGGCCCACGTCCGTCAGCATCTCCTGCACGCGCTGGTGGCGGTCGCCCGGCCAGCCGTGGCGATCGAGCACCTCGCGCACCTGCACGCCGACCCGCTCCAGCGGGTTGAGGCAGGACAGCGGATCCTGGAACACATAGCCGATCCGGCCGCCCCGGATCGCGAGCAGCTCGTCGGTGTCCATGGCCAGCGTGTCGCGGCCGTCGAACAGCACCTGGCCGGCCGTGATGCGCAGCGCGGTCGAGGGCAGCAGGCGCACGATCGCGGCGGCGGCCAGGGACTTGCCCGAGCCGGACTCGCCGACCACGCACAGGGTCTGACCGCGGCGTACGCGCAGGCTGAGGTTCTCCACCGCCAGCGGCCGGTCGGCGCCGGGCGGCAACGCGATCGACAGATCGCGGATCTCGAGCAGCTCACTCATGACGCACGCGCCTGCCGGGCACGCAGCAGCGGATTGTTGGCGTCTCCCAGGCCATCGGACAGCAGGTTAATGGCCAGCACCGTGATGAACAGGCACAGACCCGGCAACACGCTGAGCCACCAGGCCTGGCGGAACACCGGCCGCGACGAGCCGATGATGTAGCCCCAGCTGATCAGGTTGGGATCGGCCAGCCCGAGAAAACTCAGCGAGGCCTCGGTCAGGATGGCGGTGGCCACCATCAGCGAGCCGACCGCGATCACCGGCGGCAAGGCGTTGGGCAGGATCTCGCGCACGATGATCTGCCAGTGCCCGATGCCGACCGAGCGCGCCGCCTCGACGAATTCGCGGCTGCGCAAGGTCAGGAACTCGGCACGCACCAGCCGCGCCACCGGCGGCCAGGTCACCAGCGCGATGGCGACGATGACACTCTCCAGTCCCGGCGTCATGATGGCCACCAGCAGGATCGCGAACAGGAACGACGGGATCACCTGGAAGAACTCGGTGATGCGCATGGCCGCATGGTCGACACGGCCGCCGAAATAACCCGCCACCGCACCCAGGCTGCCGCCGATCAGGATGGCGCAGGCACTCGAGGCCAGGCCGATCAGCAGCGACACGCGGGCGCCGTGGATCAGTCCCGACAGCAGGTCGCGCCCCAGCAGGTCGGTTCCCAGCAGATAGGCCTGGCCCGGTGGCGCCATCGGCGGACCGAGCAGGGCCCAGGGATCGTGCGGCGCCAGCCACGGCGCAAACACCGCCACCACGCCAATGGCGAGCAGGATGCCGGCGCCCACCCAGACACGCCAACGGCTTCGGTTCATCGTCGCAAGACTCATGGGGAAGATCCGGATCAGCGGCCGATCCGGGGATCGACCAGGCGCAGCACCAGGTCGGTTGCCAGGTTGGCGAACACGACCAGCACCGACGACAGGAAAAAGACGCCGAGAATCACCGCATAGTCGCGCTGCAACAAGGCGTCGAACGCCAGGCGGCCGATGCCCGGCCACGCGAACACGGTCTCGATGACCACGGCGCCGCCGAGCAGATGGCCGATCTGCAGGCCGGCCATCGTCACCGTCGGCAGCAAGGCATTGCGCAACACGTGCTTGCGCAACACCTGCGACTCGGTCAGGCCCTTGGCATGGGCCGTGCGCACGAACTCCCGGTCCAGCACCTCGAGCGTGGACGCGCGGGCCAGGCGCACATACACGGCCATGTGCAGCAGGGCCAGCGTCAGCGCCGGCAGCACCAGGTGCCAGGCCACGTCCAGGACATGGGCAAATCCCTGCTTGGGAATCAGCGCCACCATGCCGAAGGCGGGGAACCAGCCCAGGCCGACCGAGAACACCAGCACCAGCACCAGCCCGACCCAGAACACCGGCATGGCATAACAGAACATGGCTCCGGTCCCCACGGCCACGTCAAGCCAGCCCCCGCGCGATCGCGCCGACAGGATGCCCAGCGCCGTGCCCAGCACCAGGGCCACCAGCAGCGCCGAGCCGGTCAGGATCAGCGTGGCCGGCAGGCGCTGCGCGATCAGGTCCATCACCGGCTGGTTGTTGCGGTAGCTCACACCCAGGTCCAGCGTGGCCAGCCGGGCCAGGTAATGGCCGACCTGCACCGGCATCGGCTTGTCCAGCCCGTAGTCCCGGCGGATCTCGGCCATGAATGCCGCGTCGCCGGAACCGCTTTCACCGGCGATGACGGCGGCCGGGTCGCCCGGAGCGAGCCGGATCAACGTGAAGTTGAGCAGCCCGATCGCCGCCAGTGTCAGGATGGCGCGGGGCAACCAGGCGGCAATGGCGGCGAGCAGGCGCATGGATGGCGGGCCGGATCAGGGCGCTTTTTCGAGCCAGGCTTCGGCGAAGTTGCCGTTCGGGCCCAGGCCGTTGATCACCGCGTCATGCAACCGCTTGTTGGTGACCGTGGGCCATTGCAGCTCGACCAGCCAGATCACGGCGGCATCCTCGACCAGGATCTTCTGCACCTCCGAATACAGCTGCTTGCGCCGCGCCTCGTCGACCGTCGAGGCGGCTTCCTTGAACAAGGCATCGACCTTGGGGTTCGAATACCCGGATTCGTTGGTGAACGGCACGCCCTTGCGCTGGTTGTCGGTCAGGAAGGTGCGCGAAACACCCAGCGCGGGGTCGGACAGGGTCGTGAGATAGGTCATGATCATCTCGAAGTCCCAGTTCTTCAGGCGATCGACCCAGCCGGCCGCGTCCGAGGACTCGAGCACGACCTCGATGCCGACCTGGCGCAAGGCCTGGCGCGTGCTCTCGGCGGCGCGGTTCCAGACCTCGCCATACGGCAGGCCGAGCAGCTTGACCGTGGTGCGCACGCCGTTGGCGCCTTTCTTCAGGCCCATCTCGTCGAGCAGCGCCTCGGCCTTGGCCTTGTTGTAGTCGTAGTTGCGTACCTGGGGCTCGTAGAACGGCGAATCGGAGTGGATCGGACCGGTCGCGATCTTGGCGAAACCCTGGAAGATGTTGTCGCGCACCTGCTGGCGGTTGAGCGCATGCATGATGGCCTGGCGGAAACGCTTGTCGTTGTAGGGCGGCTTGCGCAGGTTCAGCTCGATCCAGGCGATCGGAGAGCCCCATTCCCATCCCTTGTTGGTGGCCTGCAGGTAGGGCAGCTTGGCCAGTCGCGCCGCGTCGATCAGTTCCAGGTCGTTCTGGGTCGCGATATGGAACTGCTGTCCTTCCATCGCCAGCGCGCGCGAGGCGGCATCCGGCACGAAGCGGTAGTAGATCTCGTCCAGGTACGGCAGGCCCTTGCGCCAGTACGTGTCGTTGCGCACCAGGTGGATGTATTCGCCGCGTTTCCATTCCTTGAACTTGAACGGGCCGGTGCCCACCGGCGTGCTGTTCGCCGGGTTCTTGCGCAGGTCCGTGCCCTTGTACAGGTGGGCTGGCAGGATGGGCGCGCCGATCGTGTCGAAGCTGCGGATCAGCGGCGAGAACGGCTCGGCCAGCACGAACTCCACCGTGTGGCTGTCGAGCTTGACGACCTTGGTGCGCTGGAACACGGCCTTGGAGCGCGGGTGCACGTCGACCAGGAATTCGCCGAACGTGAACACCACGTCGTCGGCCGTGAAGGCCTTGCCGTCATGCCACTTCACGTCGCGGCGCAGCTTGAAGGTGTACTTGCGACCGTCGGGCGAGATCGTCCATGACTCGGCCAGCATGGGCTGGGGCTCGAGCTTGAAGTCGTAGGTCAGCAGGCTCTCGAAGATCTTGGTGCCCGGCAGCAGCGCGGGCGACTGCAGGAACAGCCCTGGCACGATGCCCGGCGGCTCCGGCCACAACACGGATTGCAGGGTGCCGCCGCGCGTCGGCGTCTGCGCCGCCGCCAACACCATCCAGAAACTCAACAACATGCAGATCGAAATCCGGAACAGTCTTCTCATGGGTCGCTCCTCAAAATCAAGGGACTCGGGCTGGTTGCGCACCAGGCACGGCTCGAATGTACGGCCGGTACCGGATCACCCACAAGTGCCAGTTTCTGCAAGAATGATGGAACCACTTTCTGCAGGAACCGGCGCATGCCAACCAGCCGATCCAGGCCCTCGGCCGATGCTTCCGCGGTGCCGGCGTTCGACCACGAGCAGCCGATCTACCGCCAGGTCTACCTGCGGCTGCGCGACGCCATACTGTCCGGCGCCATGCTGCCGGGCCAGCGCCTGGCGTCGTCGCGCGCACTGGCGTCGCAATTCGGCATCGCCCGCAACACCGTGCTGCAGGCCTATGTGCAGCTGGAGGTCGAGGGTTACCTGCAGGTGCGCTCCGGCTCGGGACATTACGTGTCGCAGCTGCGCCCGCCCGCCCCCGCCAGGCCCGCGCAGGCGGGTCGGCGCGAGCCCGCGGCCTTGCCGCACAAGCCGGCCGTCGTGCACAACACCTTCGACTTCGTGCCGGAGTCGCTGCGCCATTCGATCCCAGCCGTGCCGTTCCGGGTCAACCACCCCGACCTGAACCTGTTTCCGATCGAGACCTGGGCCCGGCTGCAGTCGCGCACCTTGCGCGACGCGCGCGATGCCGCTCAGATCGGCTCGCTGCTGGGCGAAGGCGATGCCCAGGGCGATCGGTCCCTGCGCCGCGCGATCGCCGACCATGTGTCGATCGCGCGCGGCTCGCAATGCAGCGCCGACAGCGTGCTGATCACCGCCGGCGCCCAACATGCCATGGACATGTTGCTGCGGGTGCTGACCCGACCGGGCGACGCCGTCGGGCTGGAGGATCCGTGTTTTCCAGGCGCGTATTCGGCGGCGCGCGCCGCCGACTGCCGCATCGTGCCGATGCCGGTGGACGAACATGGGGCCCGGCTGCCCACGAAGCTGCCCGCCGGCGCCATGCCGCGGGCCTTGCTGCTGTGCCCATCCAAGCAGTTCCCGCTGGGCATCACGATGAGCCTGCCGCGCCGGCTGGCCTTGATCGACTGGGCGCTGCGCAGCGGCGCATGGATCATCGAGGACGACTACGACAGCGAATACCGGTTCGACGGCAAGCCGATACCGTCGATGCAGGCACTGGACGGGGGGCGCAACGTGATCTACGTGGGCACGTTCTCGAAGGTCCTGTTCCCGTCGCTGCGCATCGGCTTCATCGTCTGCCCGCCCGCCCTGATCGAACCGCTGACCGCCGCGCGCGCGATCTCGGGCCGGCATGGCAGCACGCTGGAGCAGCGGGTGCTGGCGCGTTTCATCAACGATGGCCACCTGGCCCGTCATGTCCGGCGTATGCGCGCGGTCTACCGCGAGCGCCAGGAGGTGTTGCTCGAGGCCTGCCGCAGCGCCTTGCCCCGGCGACTGGTGGTCGAACGCGCGCAATCCGGGCTGCAGACGATGGCGTGGCTGCGCCCCGGCACGGACGACCAGCGCGTGGCGGCACAGGCGCAGCAGGCCGGTATCGCACTGGCGGCGTTGTCGCGCTTTTGCCTGCAGACGGCGCGCGCGCCAGCCCTGGTCATGGGGTTCGGCGGTTTCGACGCCGCCAGCATCCGCGGCGCCGTGGACACGCTGGCGCGGCTGGACTTCTAGCGGCCCGCGTGCCGCCACGGATCGTGTGCCGCGGGCCGTGGGCCGATGTCACCTGCGTCAATCCGGTGGCGCCGGACTTCGGCCACAATGGCGTCGCGCGGCCGACCCGCACGCGCTTGACCCCATCGATCACGCGTGGCGCGGCGCAACCCGTTGCCGCGCGCTCCGCTCCCCGACCGTGACCCACGACACCCGCCATCCTCGCGCCAGCCCCTGGCTGATCGCCAACCTGCTCGGACAGATCACCTTCGGTCTGCTCGCCATGACCATCTGCCTGCCGTCGATGCAGGAATGGGGCGCGATCTTCGATGCCGACCAGGCCAGCGTGCAGCTGACGTTCAGCGCCTTCGTCGTCGCCTTCGGCGGCATGCAACTGGTCCATGGGCCGCTGTCCGACCGCCATGGACGCAAGATCGTGCTGATGGCCGGCCTGGCATTGGCCGCCACCGGGTCGGTGCTCGCGGCACTGGTGTCGGACATCGCGTCGCTGACGGCGGCGCGCATGCTGCAGGGCGCGGGATGCGCGGCCGGCATGGTGGTGGGGCGATCGATGGTGCAGGACATCTTCCAGGGCCCGCAACGCACCCGCTTCATGGCCTACGTCGGAATGACCATGGGCATGACACCGCCCCTGGGCACCCTGATCGGCGGCCAGTTGCACGTGCGACTGGGGTGGCAATCGAACTTCGTGCTGATCGCCGCGATCGCCGTCGTGCTGCTGCTCTCCACCTGGTGGGGCGTGCCGGCCGACCGCAGCCGGCAACGCAGCGATACGCACTGGTTCGTCGACATGCGCAGCGCCTACGCGCGCCTGGTCCGGGTGCCGGCGTTCCTGCTGTACGTGGCGATCCTCGCGCTGACCACCGCCGGCTTCTTCGCCTTCCTCGCCGGCGCACCCGTGGTGCTGGGCAGCTATGGCGTCGGGCCGCAAGGCGTGGGCCTGTACATCATGCTGGTGCCCATGTCGTACATCTGCGGCAACTTCCTGACCAGCGCGCTGATCCACCGTCACGGCGAACGCCGGCTGATGTTGATCGGGCAACTGCTGGCCATCGGCGGCGTCGCCATCATGCTCGCGCTGGCCATGGCCGGCCTGCATGCGCCGCTGGCATTCGCCATGCCGCTGATGCTGCTCGGCGTGGGCCACGGACTGCTGACGCCGACCTGCCTGTCGGGCACCGTCAGCGTCGTGCCGGGCCTGGCCGGATCGGCCGCCGCCGTGGCCGGCCTGATGCAGCAACTGATGGGCGCGCTGGCCGGGTACGCCGTCG
This sequence comes from Rhodoferax sp., assembly GCA_024236015.1. GTDB lineage: Bacteria > Pseudomonadota > Gammaproteobacteria > Burkholderiales > Burkholderiaceae_C > CAISIP01. The sequence continues at coordinate 9,592 of JACKLK010000008.1, read as the reverse complement.
GCCTGCTGCCGCTGGATGGCGCCTTGTACCTGGGCTGGTTGATGCTCGGGTTCAGTGTGCTGGCGGCGGGGGCACAGGTGGTGTTGCACCGGCGCTGAACGCGGCAGACGCATCCGACCGGACGACCGGACGACCGGACGACCGGAGTCTGGCGTACACGCGCACATCAGGCCACCGCGTCGCTGGCCTGGCGTAACGCGGCCAGCAGACTGCGTTCGAGTTCGCCCAGTTCCTGATCCTTGCGCCACATCACGCCAACGTGGCTGCGCCGCTGCGACACCAGTGGCAACACGCGAATCGAGCCGGAGCGCTGCAGGTAGCCGGCAGTCTGGCGCGACACCAGCGACAACATGCTGGTTCGCTCGAGCAAGGTCGCCACCAGCATGCTCGACGACACCTCGGCGGCGAATCGCGGCAACGGCTGGTGTGCCAGGGCAAGCTCCTGTTCCAGCTCGCGCCGGATCGGACTGGTCGCGGGCGGGGCGGTCCACGGATACCCCACGACATCTTTCCAGGTGACGCGCTTGCGCCGCGCCAACGGATGATGGCTGCCGGCAACGACGACGAACCGTTCTTCGTACAGGCGCTGCAACGACAACCCGCCACCGTAGTCGCGTTCTTCGAGCACCGACACGACCAGGTCGAGCTGGCCTTCTTTCAGGCGCGGGATCAGCAGGTCGAGGTACCCGTCGGACACCGTGATCGTCGCACGCGGATGCCGGCCATGGAAGTCCGCGATCGCCGCAGGCAAGGTACCGGCCATGGCGATCGGCGTGGCACCCAGGCGCAATCGACCGTGCAGTCCGTCCTCGGACAATTCCTGCAGCATTTCCGCGGTCCGGTCCAGTTCGTTCAGAACCAATCGGGCACGGGCCACCAGCAGCTCGCAGTGGGCGCTGGGCAGCAGGCCACGCGAATGCCGCTCGAACAGCGACACCCCCATGTCGGATTCCAGCTCACGCAGCCATTTGGTCAAGGCCGGCTGAGTCATCCCCAGCACTTCAGCGGTGCGGCTCATGTTGCGCGTTTCATGCAGCAACAGCAGCACCTGCAGATGACGAAACCGCAATCGCTTCTTCCAGCGGGCCCAGTCTTCCATCATGTTTGGTTATGACGGCAATCCATGAATTCATTATCCATTCATGGCAGACCGACCTACAGTCATGGTGCCTTGTGCCGGTGCCCGAACCATGCCGACCTCCTCACGCCGCCCCAACTTCCTGCTTTTCATCACCGACCAGCAACGCGCCGATCATCTCGGCGCCTACGGAAACCCGGTCGTGCGCACGCCGCACCTGGACGCCTTGGCCCGGCGCGGCTGGATGGCGGATACCTGCCTGGTCGCCTCACCGATCTGCATGCCGAATCGTGCCTCGCTGATGACCGGCCGCATGCCATCGGTCCACGGCGCACGCCACAACGGCATCGCGTTGCCGCTGGACCAGCAAACCTTCGTCGAACGGTTGCGCAGCACCGGTTATGCGACGGCGCTGGTCGGCAAGTCGCATCTGCAGAACATCAGCGGACGCGGGCCGCTCTGGCCTCCGAAGGACAGCCCGCCCACCGACGGCGAGGCGCGCCGGGCGCCCGCGGGCCGACTCGACCAGGAGTGGGGGCCGTCATGGGCCGCGGACGACGACTTCGACGTCGACCTGCCGTATTACGGTTTCGACACGGTGCGGCTGGTCATCAACCACGGCGACACGGCGGGAGGCCATTACCGGCGCTGGTTGTGTCGGCACCACCCCGACGTGGCGGCACGGGTCGGGCCGGAACATGCCTTGCCCACACCGGAGCTGGAGCTCGGCCGCAGCCGCCAGGCCTGGCGCACCCGGGTCCCGGAGGAATTGAGCACGAACGCCTATGTCGGCGATCAGACCTGCGCCTTGCTGCAAGACTTCGCCAACTCGGAGCAGCCGTTTTTCCTGCAGTGCTCCTTCCCCGATCCGCACCATCCGTTCACGCCCACGGGCCGCTACTGGGACATGTATGCCCCCGAGGACATGGAGCTGCCCCCCAGCTACCATGCCGGCACCAGCGGCCCCTTGCCCCATCTAGACTGGTTGCATGCGCAACGCGACGCCGGAACGGCGGTGAAGCATACGCCGGCCATGTTCGCGGCCTCCGAGCGCGAGGTCCGCGAAGCGCTCGCGCTGAACTACGGCTCGATCAGCCACATCGACGCCACCGTCGGCGGGATCCTGGCGCGGCTGGCCGAACTGAAGCTGGACCGCGACACCGTCGTGTTGTTCACCAGCGACCATGGCGACTACTTCGGAGACCATCAACTGCTGTGGAAAGGACCGCTGCACTACCGGGGCATCATTCGTGTTCCTCTGCTGTGGCACGACCCGCAGGCCGGCACCGGTGCAGGCCAGGTCGGCCGGCAGTTGTGCTCGACGATCGACATCGCCCCCACCATCCTGGCGCGCGCCGGCTGCACGCCTTACAACGGCATCCAGGGGCTATCGCTGCTGCCGGCGATCAACGACGGTGTATCCCTGGGGCGCGACGACCTGCTGGTGGAGGAAGAAGGCCAGCGCACGATGTTCGGCTTCCCCGGTCGCACACGCATGCGGACCTTGTGCACGGCCACGCACCGGCTCAGCATCTACGACGGACAGGATTGGGGCGAGATCTACGACCTCGCGACCGATCCGCACGAGAACCACAACCTCTGGGACCAGCCCGACTGCGCCGGACTGCGCCGGGACCTGCTGCATCGGCTGGCGCTGGCGATGATGCGTTACGGCGACACGAGTCCGCACCCGACGGCATTGGCCTGACCGGCCGGCACGGCTCACCGATCACCCTTCACGACAACAGGAGACAAGACCATGACGAATCCCGCGACAACCCGCAGCCCCATACATACTCGCCGTCGAATGCTGGCATACGGTCTTTCGGCTGCCTGTGTCGCGTCGACGGCAGCCCTGACACCCATGCCGGCGACGGCGGCCGGCTTCCCCGAACGCACCATCAAAATCGTCGTGAACTTCCCGCCCGGCGGCCCACTGGACATCATTGCCCGGCTGCTGGCCGCGCGCATGACCACCACGCTCAAGCAAGCGGTCGTGGTCGAGAACGTCACCGGGGCCGCCGGCAACATCGGTGCCGCCCAGGTCGCACGGGCGACGCCGGACGGTTATACGATTCTGCTCAGCCTGGATACGCCATTCACGCTGACACCCACGCTCAACCCCACCGGCAGCGTCAATAACGCCGACTTCCGGCCCATCGGGCTCGGTGGCGTCACCGGCAGCATCCTGGCCGTACATCCCTCCCTCGGGGTGGACAAGCTGCAGGCATTGATCGACAAGGGCCGAACCCAGATGCTGACCTTCTCCACTGCGGGCAATGGCAGCCCCGGCCATTTCGGGGCGCTGATGCTGGCCGACGCCGCCGGGATCAAGGTCAATGCCATCCACTACCGCGGCAACGCACCGGCCGTGTTGGCCCTGGTGTCGGGTGAAGTGCAGGCGGGCGTACTCGGAGCCGGTGGACTGCTGCCGCAGATCCAGGCGGGCAAGGTCCGGCCGCTGGCGGTCGCCGGCAGCAGCCGTTCGTCCCTGTTGCCGGACCTGCCCACGGCAGCCGAACTGGGATATCCCGGACTGCAGCTGGAGTTCATGTTCGTGGCGATGGTGCCGGCCAGTACACCTGACGCCGCAGTCGCGGTGTTGCAGGCGGCGGTCGCCGATGCCACCGCCCAGCCCGATTACCAGGAACGCATGCAGGCCATGGACATCGTTCGCTCCACGCTCGCAGGGCCGGCGATCACCACGCGCATGGAGCAGATGCGGGCTCGTTACGCGGGTATCGTCAAGCAGACGGGCATGCGCAACGAATAACCGCGCTGCGCATCACCGAGCCTCGGAAACACCTCCAGCCGCGGACCGTGCCGCCGCCGGATCCGACGGCGCACCCGCGGTTCCTGTGGCCTGGCGCTGCGGCGCAACGTCGCGGTCCGGCCCGGGCGACGCACAGACGATGCGGTCGCGGCCATCACGCTTGGCGCGGTACATCGCGGCGTCGGCCCGCTCGATGGTCGCGTCGACCGATTCCCCAGCCACCGCCTGGGCCAGGCCGGCCGAGAACGTGACCCGCAAGGACGGATCGGCGTCGATGCGCACCGCCTCATGCACCTGGCGGCGCATGCGTTCGAGCACGTCGCTGGCGGCCTGTGGCGCGGTCATCGGCAACAGCAACAGGAACTCCTCGCCACCCCAACGCGCCAGCGTGTCGTGCCGCCGGATCGCCGCCTGGGCGTGGCGGGCGAAGCTGCGCAGCACCGCATCGCCGGCGGCGTGTCCCAGCGTGTCGTTGACACGCTTGAAATGGTCGATGTCGATCACGGCCACGCAGGCCGACTCGCCGCCGCGCTGGCCACGCTGGATACGTGCGAGTTCCTGCTGCAAGGTCTCGGTCATCTGGCGGCGGTTGATCAGCTGGGTCAACTCGTCGTGCCGCGCCATGTCCTTGATGCGATCGAGCGCTGCGGCGAGTTCCTGCGCACGCTGCTTCAGAGTTCTGCGCAGCCGGCTGAGCATTTCGGCCATGTAGGCCGCAGCCGTCAGCATGGTGGCGGCGATGACGAAATGGGCCAGCTCCTGCGTCCAGGGATAACGGGCTGGCTCGGTCTGCGTCTTCCAGAGCATCGTCAGCCCCAGCAGCGAGACCGCATACACGCACAACGCCCGCATCTGCATCGGCGTCGCGGAAAAACCACCGAACACCAGCACCACGACCAGAATGCTCAGCGTCACCGCGCGCACCGGCCCGACCAAGGCATACGCGCAGATGATGCAGGTGATGGCATACACGCACTGCAGGTTGTTGAGCAAGGCCGGCTGCAGGCCCAGGCGCACGCTGGCGCGAATCAGCCCATAGGCCAGGGCCGCGCCACCCACCGACGCCGCGCTGAGCCAGATCACTTCGCGCCGCGGCGCCTCGCCCATCCAGACCTCGAACCACAACATCGACAGGCTCACGACGTACAGGGCCAGGCCCAGCGCCCAGTAGTGCAGCAACCGCCTGACGCCGGCGTCACGGCCCAGGATCATGGGATAGCGGTCGGTTGCCGGCTCGGGTGTCATGGGCGTGGCCAGGCACGGGGCGGGGCGTCCGGTGGCGAGGGCATCATGGCGGTCTTGGATGGATCGCCACAAGCCTACCCGAAAACCCGGTTCGCAGCCGTCCGCCCGGAATTGACGTGTGTTCCGGCCGGCTGTGCCCGCGAGACCGCTACAACACCCGCTTCAGATACACGCCCGTATGGCTGTCCGGATTTGCCGCAATGTCTTCCGGCGTGCCTTCGCCCACGACCCGGCCGCCACCGGCGCCGCCTTCGGGGCCCATGTCGATGATCCAGTCGGCGGTCTTGATGACGTCCAGGTTGTGTTCGATCACGACGATGGTGTTGCCGGCATCGCGCAGGTGTTGGAGCACCGTGAGCAACATCGCGATGTCGGCGAAATGCAGCCCGGTCGTGGGTTCGTCCAGGATGTACAGGGTGCGCCCGGTGTCGCGCTTGGACAGCTCCAGCGCCAGCTTGACGCGTTGCGCCTCGCCGCCCGACAGCGTGGTCGCCGACTGCCCGAGCTTGATGTACGACAGCCCGACGTCGAGCAAGGTCTGCAGCTTGCGCGCGATGGTCGGCACGCTCTCGAAGAACTGGAACGCCGCCTCCACCGTCAGGTCCAGCACCTGGGCGATGTTGCGGCCCTTGTATTGCACCTCCAGCGTCTCGCGGTTGTAGCGCTTGCCGCGGCACACGTCGCAGGGCACGTAGACGTCGGGCAGGAAATGCATCTCGACCTTCTTCACGCCGTCGCCCTGGCAGGCCTCGCAGCGCCCGCCGGCGACGTTGAAGCTGAAGCGCCCCGGTCCGTAGCCGCGTTCGCGCGCCATCGGCATCTCGGCCATCAGCTCGCGGATGCCGGTGAACATGCCGGTGTAGGTGGCCGGATTGCTGCGCGGCGTGCGGCCGATCGGCGACTGGTCGACGTTGATGACCTTGTCGAAATATTCGATGCCCTCGATCGCATCGTGCGGCGCCGGTTCGACGTGCGCACGGTACAGCTGGCGCGCGACGGCGGCGTACAAGGTGTCGTTGACCAGCGTCGACTTGCCCGAGCCCGACACGCCGGTGACGCAGGTGAGCAGCCCGACCGGAAAGGCCACGTCGACACCTTGCAGGTTGTGGCCGCGGGCCTGCACGACACGGATCGCCTGCAGTTCGCCCTGCGTGGCCCGGTGTTCGGCCTGGCGCTCGGCCCAGGCCAGCGCCGCGGCGCTCGGTCGCCCACGGCCGGGCCGGCTGTCCGCTGACGACGGGGTCGTCGCCACCACCGGCAACCACGGCGTGCGCTGGCGCGGCACCTCGATGCGCAAGGTGCCGGCCAGGTATTGCCCGGTCAGCGACTCGGTGCTGGCCTGCACGTCCTCGAAGCGCCCCTGGGCCACGACACGCCCGCCATGGATGCCGGCGCCCACACCCATGTCGATCACATGGTCGGCGGCGCGGATCATGTCCTCGTCGTGCTCGACCACCAGCACGCTGTTGCCGATGTCGCGCAGATGCTTGAGCGTGTCGATCAGCCGGTCGTTGTCGCGCTGGTGCAGGCCGATGCTGGGCTCGTCGAGCACGTACATCACGCCGGTCAGACCGGAGCCGATCTGCGAGGCGAGCCGGATGCGCTGCGACTCGCCACCGCTGAGGGTCTCGGCGCTGCGATCCAGGCTCAGGTAGTTGAGCCCGACGTCGTTGAGGAACTTCAGCCGCAGCCCGATCTCGCGCACCACCTTGGCGGCGATCTCGCCCTTGGCGCCGGAGATCCGCAGTGACTGGAAATACAGCAGGCATTCGCGCAGCGTGCTGTGGCTCACCTCGAAGATCGCGCGCGCCTGCGTGCCTTCACCCACCTTCACATGGCGCGCTTCGCGGCGCAACCGGGTGCCGGCGCAGTCGGGGCAGGGCTGGGTGCTGCGGTAACGCGCCAGGTCCTCGCGCACCACCGTGGAATCGGTCTCGCGATAACGCCGCGCCATATTGGGCAACACGCCTTCGAACGGATGCTTGCGCGTGATCTTCTTGCCCTGCGAGGCGCCGGACTCCATCACGTAGCTGAACTTGATCTCCTCGTCGTCCGAGCCGTGCAGCACCGCGCGGCGCGTGGCCTCGGGCAGGTCTTCGAACGCGGTGTCGATGTCGAACTTGTAATGTTTCGCCAGGCTCTCGAGCATCGCGAAGTAATACGCGTTGCGCCGGTCCCAACCCTTGATGGCGCCGCTGGCCAGGCTCAGCGACGGAAACGCGACCACCCGCGCCGGGTCGAAGAACTCCATCGTGCCGATGCCGTCGCACGACGGACAGGCGCCCATCGGCGAATTGAACGAAAACAGCCGGGGCTCCAGTTCGGCGATCGAATAGCTGCACACCGGGCAGGCGAAACGGGCGTTGAAATAGTGCTCGGCGACGGCCGGCGCGCCCGCATGGTCCGTCGACGCGGCCGGCGCGTCCAGGTCGACCACCAGGGCCCGGCCGTCGGCCAGCCCCAGCGCGGCCTCGAAACTCTCGGCCAGGCGCTGGCGCAACTGGTCGCGCGCGGCCTGGTCCGACTCGCCGCGGACCCGGATACGGTCAATCACGACATCGATGTTGTGTTTTTCGGTCTTCCTGAGCTTGGGCAGCTGGTCGACCTCGAACACCTCGCTGCCGATGCGAAAACGCACGTAACCCTGGGCCTGCAACTGCGCAAACAGCTCGGTGAACTCGCCCTTGCGCTCGCGCGCCACCGGCGCCAGCAGCATCAGCCGGGTGCCTTCGGGCATGGCCAGCACCGCGTCGACCATCTGGCTCACCGTCTGCGACTGCAGCGGCAGGTCGTGGTCCGGGCAATACGGCGTGCCGGCGCGGGCAAACAGCAGGCGCAGGTAGTCGTGGATCTCGGTCACCGTGCCCACGGTCGAGCGCGGGTTGTGGCTGGTCGCCTTCTGCTCGATCGAGATTGCCGGGCTCAGGCCTTCGATCATGTCCACGTCCGGCTTGTCCATCAGCTGCAGGAACTGCCGCGCGTAGGTGGACAGGCTTTCGACATACCGCCGCTGGCCCTCGGCATACAAGGTGTCGAACGCCAGGCTGGACTTGCCCGAACCCGACAGGCCGGTGATCACGACCAGCTGGTTGCGCGGAATGTCGAGATCGACGTTCTTGAGGTTGTGCGTGCGCGCGCCGCGGATGCTGATCAGGCTTCCGGTGGCGGGATGGGCGTCGTGCAGGAGGAGGTCGCGTTCGGCAGGGGACATGGAGTAGGCGGGGGCGCGCTCCGGATGCGGCCCCTCGGCCCCATCCGGCCCACGCCGTAAACAACCCGCCATCATAGGTGCAAGCCCGGGCGCGTGCACCTGCCGCCACCCACCGTCTCGTCAGGACGACGACGGGACGGTGTCCGTGCGACCCGTCAATTGGCGGCGCCCGGCTCCCACTTCACCAGTTCGGTCGCCGTGTCGTTCCATGGACCGCCGTTGGACGTACGGTTCGTGTAATTCCACTTCACGACGGTCTTGGCCATCGGCGCATACCAGACGACATGCTCGGACCGGCCGCTGTAGCTGCCACCCTCGCGCTGGTTCCAGAACCCCGCGAAGCGGATCCGGTAGCTGTCGAACTCGCCACCCTCGACCTTGACCTTCTCGAACGCCTGGACCTCGGCGCTGTATTCGTCGAAGCCCCGGCCGTTGTCCCAGGCACGCTTGACCGTGTATTTCCTGCCCACCGCCAGCGGGAACTGCAACCAGCTGTCGATCTTCGTCCGATCGACGACCCTTGTGCCGGCACCGTGGGGCGCCGCGTCGTCAGGCTCGAACAACTCGACACCTTCGTTGCGGGCAACGTCGTAACGCCAGACATAACGCGGCCGCCGGGCATTGGGTTCCCTGGACTCGCCCTGGAGCCAGACCGACGGGCCATCGACAGCCTTGACCAGGTGGCTGTATTGGTAGGGTTCGCGCTTGTCCCCCTTGTTGTGGAACCGGTACGTCCATTTGTCGCCTGCGACAAGCGCCATCGGCGTGTCCAGCGTCTGCGCGGCGGCGCCCGAAACGAGGGTGCCGAACAGCAACGCGGCGGCCAGCCCTGCGGCCGGAATCGACAGTTTCATGATGACCTCCCTGTTGACGATACGAATGCGGGACAAGGCCCGCATGCGACAGGCCCCAGCCCGCGCCGGTGCAGGCTACGCCCGCGACACGCTGCCGGCATCCTGCAAATGGTGGAAGACGGGCAGCGTGCCCAGGGGATTGCGCTGCGCACGGCGCCGTGCTTGCCGGGCCAAACGCCCGAACCGACCGCACCGCCTGTCAACCCAAAGTAGAAATGTCCCCTTTTCCCCAAAGTAGAGATGTCCCCTGGGTCGAGTGGTGATTCGGGTTGCGTCGATCGAGTCAGCCGGCTGCGCGGGGCGTAGCCCGTAGCTGCCGGCTGACTCGCGGTGGCACGATCGGCGGGGTGTCAGGACGGTAGATGCCTCGGGCTCGCTGGCTGGCCTGGAATTCCAGTTCGGCCTTGAGTCTGGTGATGCGCGTTCTCTCA
>JACKLK010000007.1 GCA_024236015.1 Rhodoferax sp. | reverse complement strand
TGTCACGAGTCGGCGTAATCCGGCCACCCGATGTCGGCATATTCAGGCCACCTGGATGGGCGCCGAACGCGATCTCAAAGCGGGTTGTGGAAGTAGTTATTTTGCAGCATGAATGGGGGCCTTTGCAGGCCCCTTTTTGGACGCTGGCGCGACCTTCGGATCGCGGTATGACGGCCCGTCGAGCTCGATGCAATAGGCGTTGTGGCGCAGCCGGTCCAGCGTGGCCGAGGCGAGCAGCCGGTTGGTGGCAAATGCGTGATCCCATTCGTCAAAGTCCAGGTTGCTGGTGACGATGGTGGCTGCCTGCTCATAGCGCTCGGCGATCAGGTCATGCAGGTCTTCGTCGGCGGGTGCGCGAAGCGGTTTGAGGCCGAAGTCGTCGATGATGAGAAGCGGCACGCGAGACAAGGTCGCCAGCCTGCGTTCGTAGGCGCCGGTGGCCCGCGCGGCGTTCAGACTTTGCGTGAGGCCGGCGCAGCTGGTGAACACGACATCGTGGCCCTGGCGCACCGCGCAGTGGCCCAGCGCCTGCGCCAGATGGCTCTTGCCGATTCCGCTGGGCCCCACCATGAGTACGGGCGCCTTCTCGTGCAGGTAGCGCCCGGTGGCCAAGTCGTGGATGAGTGCGCGGTTGAGCTTGGGCAGGCGGTCGAACTCGAAGTGCTCCAGCGTCTTGGTGGTGCGAAACTGCGCGCGGCGCATGCGCATGCTGAACTTCTTGTTCTCGCGCCGGGCGACCTCGTCGCCGATGAGCATGGCCAGGAAATCGGTGTAGGCCAGCTTGCCTTGGACGGCCTCGCGGTTGCGCGCCTCCAGTGAATCGAGGATACCCGACAGGCGCAGTTGCTTGAGCTGCCCGGAGAGTTCGGGGATGGGGTTCATGGTCTTGGTTTCTTTCTTTATCAATCGTGGTGGGAGGCGGTGGTCATGTGGGCGAAGGGTGCGCGCGGTGGGCAACGCGTGAGCGTTGTCCACGGGGCGTGCCCGGTGCGCCGCCGGCGCAGCGTCCACATGTCCACGGCCTGGCAGTTGGTGGTTGAGGAAGGCATGATGTGTCTGGCAGTAGGTATCGTTCTCCTTGAAGTGGGTCAATGCACGGTGGTGGGGTCGGCGGCGAACAGGTCTGCGGCGCTACGCGTGAAGCGCGCACGGGCGTAGGCTGCCGGGGTCTGAGGCTGCTCCAGGATCTGCTGGTCGGCGCCGCTGGCCAGGATGGTCTTGACGGTGCGGTAATGCGCACTGCCGTGGGCCAGCGCCCGCTGGCAGGCCGCCTCCAGTCGCGTGTTGCCATAACGCTTAGCAAACGAGAGCACGCCCTGGGCGGCGCGTAGCCGCTCGGCCACGCGATCGCCCAGCAGACGGCTCACCAAGTCGGCGCAATGCGGCCCCACCGCCTGCGCCTGCACGGCGCACCAGTTGCGGTCACGCTCGAAGTAGGCCCGTGCGTGCGGGGGCAGATGATCGGGCAGTGTCTTGCGCTCGCCCGGGCGCTGGGCGCGGGCGTGGGTGTACAGGTGCCGGTAATCCTCGTACAACGCCACCACGGAGTCGGTGGCGCGCAGCCACAGGGTCTTGCCCACCAAGGTGAACGGCGCCGAGTACAACGCCCTGTCGTGCACCACGTGGCAGTCGCGGTGCAGCACCACCCGGTGCCAGGTGCCCAGGTCCGGCGCCACGGCGGGCAAGGGCTGCAGCAGCGCACGCTCGGACTCGAACAGCACCAGCGGGCGCTCGCGCGTGGTGCCGTGCACGCGGGTGCCGGCCTCCGTCATCACCCAGGCCCGGGCCTGGGCATTGAGGTCGCCCAGGTCGCGGAAGGAGCGCGTGGGCAGGAAGTTGGACTTGAGGTATTTGACCCCCGACTCGACGATCCCCTTCTTCTGCGGGTCATGGGGCGCACAGGCATCGATCTTGAAGCCATAGCCCTCAGCACATTCGGCGTAGGCGCGCTGCACCAGCGGATCATGTCGGCACGCCTTGACGATGGCGCATTTGGCGTTGTCGATGATCACGCGCGCCGGCACCGCGCAAAACCACTCGAAGGCGCGCCGGTGGCAGCCCAGCCAGGTGGCAGAACTCTGGTCCCAGACAAACTCCACGTACTGGTGGCGTGAATGGCACAGCGTCATCACGAAGGCCCAGGTGCGACGGGGTATGCCTTGCGGGTGCATGAGGATGGGGCCGGCGCCGAAATCCACCTGCGCGGCCTCGCCCGGGGCAAAGCTCAGGCGCACCGTCACATCGGCGGGCGTCTGATCGCGCAACTGGTGCAGCATGCGTACGACCGACGAGTAACTGCCGCCATAGCCATGTTCGCGTTTGAGTGCGGCGTGGATGGCTCGCCCTTGCACTCCGGCTTCGAACCAGCGTTGGACGACCTGGCGGTGTGGCTGGACACTGGAGACGGTGGAACTGGCTCGCTGCGGCGGCCCTATCGCGGCGGCAATGGTCTGGTCGTCGGGGAGCGGCGCCTGGCAATCGAGCCAGCCTCGCTGCTGCGCAACCGAACGCAGTGTCGCCAGCTTGTCGCGGCCCATCAACCCAGAACGGGCCAACTCGCGTACGGAATCGCCCGCGCGAAGGCGCACGAGCACTTGACGGTACTGAAACATCTCGAATCTCCTACGACCCACGGCAGCCACCTTCCAGGCAAAAAGCCCGCAAGATAGCCCACAGGTCAGGAAGGCTTCGAGATGCGTTCGGTGCCCATCGCTGGCCGGATTACGCCGACACTCTGGTGGCCGGTTTATGCCGAATCCGAACTGGCCGAATTACGGCGAATGCAGCGTGGCCGGATTACGCCGACTACGGCGTGGCCGGTTTATGCCGAAACTGCCGCCAACTCACCGGCCCCTCCGTGGCCGGATTACGCCGACACTGAAGTGGCCGGTTTATGCCGGTCGTTGACACCTGCCGTGTCCTTGGCGGTTGCTACGGCGGTTTCAAGGTGGTCGTCGGACATGCCGGCCAACGATTGCCATCGGCTAGATTGGTTGGCGCTTATTCCCAAATCTCCCAGCGTGGTAGGTTTCTCGACCTCGGGTGATACGCGCCCGTGGTGGTGGCGCTCTCCGCGCTCTGCGGATAAGCGCAGCAGTTCGCCGGCCTTGCGCTCGGCGCGAACCTTGATTTCAGTTGCCCACTGGATCAACTCTGTGTCCTTGGCTTGTCGCGCATATGCGGACATCGCCTCGGCCTTGTCCCAGATGTCTTTGACAGCAAGGGATTAAATGGTCATCAAAACAGCAGATGCAAAGTCGAACAGTCGAGCACTTACTCACAGCCTTCGGCATTTTCCCAATGAAGACCTGTTGTGAACATGTCTTGCCCACCAAAGAACCCGCCTAAGAAATTGCGACTGCTGCCTTGGGTCACTATTCCCATAGTGCAGAAGGATTCGCCAAGAAACAGGCCGGCCCTAGGCCAAGGCGTCTGCAGATGCCTTGATCGAATACAAAATTCTGACGTTGGGCCCGGCCCCAATCAACAAGGCAGCCAGCTTTTCGTATGTATTGGGGGTCGCCGGCTCGACGCCAAAGTGAATGGTGTTCCGGGAATCGCGGACAGCGTCACTCCAAACAATCACCGATCTAAGTTCTTGCACACGGATGCCCGCTGACTTAGACACAACGGCAAACGTCTCTTGGTTTTCGTAGATGTTAATCACCGCCTCCATCTTCCGGAACACTCCGAGCATGGGATCTTCGAGCGTACGTCGCTGGCGGGCGAACTTGTCGCCATCACCCGCAGGCACCATTTTCAGCAACGCTTCCCCCAGTTCGAGCCACGCGCCCTCAGACGCCTTTCCCAACATGGCCAATGCGGCCGTGAACAATTCCGACCTAAAGCACTTGACGGCCTCTCGGAAAGCAGACCTCACTTCAGGATGCATGACGTCAACGCCCAGCGAGTTTAGATATAGGTCGGGCTCTGAAAGAAATTGGTCGCCTACGCCGCCCAGTGATGGCGCAGGGCGCACTCGCCCGGGGACCGGCAACAGGCATTCTTCGAAACGCCAGCCACTTGACATGCCTCCACTTCCGGGAACAACTGTAGTCCAGTCAACAGTTGCTGTGTCCCCGCGAGATTCGGTCAACGCGAACAGTAAACCACTGTGAATCAGCGACCAAATTGCTTCGGCTGCAGCCAGTTGCCATGACAGCGCCTCGCCTGCAGCAGCTGCCATGGCCTGCGAATCGACTGACGCATGGAGCACGACCGGCCTAGGCAGCACAATTGCGTTGGCTCGCAGCACTCCTGCAATCAATTCGTCAGAACTGACGATTCCTTTGGCAAGATCAAGCACTATGGCCTTTGCAATGGTCACCTTCTGGGGCGATACCACAATTCGGCTGCGAATTAGCTTCTCGGCCTGATCTGGACTCATATGAATGGGCTTGGTGCTGATGCGAAATTATGACTTGGCTCCTATGCGTCCACGCGATTGACGCTAAGCATTGACCAACCGCCATCTCGATCGTTCTAGGCGGTCCATGGGAATAGATCGGCCTGCCAACTGTCGATTGACCTTCCATCCGATCTTGCGCTCGACAACGATGCGAGAACTTTCCTTTGAAATTCAACAGGTTATAGCTTCGGCGCGCTTCTTGCGTTAGACTAAGGGGCTGACGCGGTTGTAGCTCGTCGTCTTTACACAGTGTGTCGGTTCTCTGATGACATAGGCGCGGGGCTGTGATTCAATGACCACTCAATAATGCTTGCGAAATCATCTCCACTTGCCGGGCTCTTCTCGCGTCTCGGTTCGGCGGGCATACCTTCGAGCTTCGCTCGCAAGGTCCTTCCCTCGTGGTGGGACGACGAAGTGGCAAAAGAGCCAGCAGGCTTGCAGCAGGCGCAACTTTACTTTTCCCGCGCTTTCAATATTGACCTTCAGAGCTTGGCCGACCGGACGGCGGAGCCGCGCTTTCGTGCGAGCGTCAAAAAATTCAAACTGAGTCAGAACGTATCTGAAGGTGAGGTTTCCGTAGGCGCCAACTATGCGACCGGAATTGCGAAGCTTGCGTTGAGCGGTGTCGATAGCAAACAAAAGGCTCTTCCAAAAGACCCGCTAAAGCTTCGCCAGCAGATTCTCCAAACGCACGAGTGCGTCAGCTTGGCGGGGCTGTTGGACTGGTGCGTGAGTGCAGCCATTCCGGTACTACACGTCGAGAAGCTGCCTGGAAAAAAGATGACCGGGCTAGTTGTGCGCGACTCTGACCGATTCGCCATTGTCCTTAGCAAAAATGGTCACCCTGCGTTCCTCTTGTTCCACCTCGCTCATGAACTGGCGCACATTGCCAAGGGCCATTTGACAGCGGATGGATTTGTGGCGGACGAAAAGATTCGCGGTGCAGACAGTAGCGATGCCGACGAGAAGGAAGCAGATGCCTACGCCATTCGGTTGATTAACGGCAAGGACGTTGCGTATCACGCGGCAGGAAGAATTACGAGCGGTCCCGCCCTTTGCAGCGCGGCGATTGCACGAGGGGCCGAGCAGAAGATCGATCCCGGTCACATCATTTTGAACTTCGCACACAACCAGAGGCAGTTTCCTCTGGCGAACTTGGCGCTTCAGTCGCTACCTGGGCCTTCCGATGGGCGCGAGGTGGTCAATTCTGTTTTCTTTGCGAGCTTGTCTTCCGACGCGCTTTCTGATGACCAATTCGACCTTCTGAAGGCGGCTACAGGTCACTCCACCGCCCTCGCATAAGAGCTTCAGGCCACTTTGCGATGATTGTGTTGTCGGACAGTGATGTCGTACAAAAACTGGCTTACTGTGAGCTACTGTTCGAATTCCTTCAGTATCTGAAGTGCCCCCCTAACGAGGTTTGGGTCTTGCCCAGTCTGAAGCATAGACTCCGGCCAAAGCTAGCCGGTGCCCCTCTGGCTGTTGCCAACTTCGATGCATTCCTGAAGAAGGTGAAGACCGTACCAGCAGCAAATGTTGCAACGCTGGAGCGATTTACTTCGCTGGATATTGGAGAGAGGCAGTTGTTGTCGCTCCTCTGTGATGACAAACGAATCAGCCACCTGGTCACGGGCGACAAGAGAGCACTAGTTCAGATCTCAGCATTGGCGTTTGGCGACACACAGCTCAAAGCAAGGCTAAGTGAGACGAGTGTGCTTTGCTTCGAGTCAGTCATGCTTGGTCTGATGAGCTCGCGAGGATTCGGCGTCATCCAAGCGAGGGTGAAGAAATGGACAGCAATAAAGGGACACCCAGTTGATGGAGCGGTTCTGGCATGCTTTCCTGCTGGCGGGTCAGAGGCTCACGCCAAAAAGGAGCTCGGCAAATTTGTCGCCCGGCTCTCGGCAACCACGCCGTTCTTGCAGTTGCCTTTTGCGGAGTAGGTCAGTCGTGAAGTGGCCGACGCTGCTATAGCTACTATTTCACTCACGCCGCCACAGGCCTTTGGATTCGCTGATGAGGTGCATTTCGGCATTCAGGGCAACCAGCCGATTGGCCAGTTCTGCCGCCCTGGCAGGCACCTCAGCCACAGCGAACGTACCCGTTGACATACAGCCATAGGTGAACTCGACAAAGTGGGCGAATTCATCGGGGATGTTCAGCGTCTGTTCTCTGATGGCAGTTTCAATCTGGTCGTAGGTTTCGGGCTCTGTCACCAGCACGCGGTTGTTGTGAGCCCGGGCGATGTAGGTGCCGGGTGCTTCCTTATTGATGTCGATGCGCAGAATCATGGACTCCTCTATTTGGGTGGTTATGGTGCAGAGCCCTCATGCACAGCGCAGCATATTCCAGGCACTAGCGCAATCAGGTGCAATCAAGAACCCGCTTATCATCCTTGTGAGCGTTTTCAGGAGGCTCCAAGTGATCCGCATTTTCTTTGGTCTTATCAACTCAATGTCGCTGATCTTTTTCGCTTTACCGATGTTGATCATAGGCTTCATCCTCTTTGGGGCCGTATTCATGTTCAAGCCCTCGGGCTCAAATCTAAGGTATGTCGGCGACTGTTCCCTACCGAAGATTGCCGAAGGAACAATTTACGAGGATAAAAAAACGAGAAAGCGTTCTTGTTCGCGCTACTTTCTCCCTGGATCTTGGATTCGCGGCTACAACAAGTATTTCAACTGCACAACGAGTACCGGTGAAAGAGGCCTTCTAACCACGATTCCCGATCCCGCAGAGTGGGGCCTTCGTCGTCCAGAAATAATGGTTTGCTACGTGAACGAGTCACACCCTTAGCTGATTGGTCGGAATCAATCATTTTTTGCCTTCGGCGAATAGGTCGCTCATACAGCTTTGAAATCGCTCCGACTCTACCGGGGAGAGCTTCACAGCGCCGAATCTAACCGTGTCCCCCGTTTCACCCTTCAGCTTCATCCCCAGTTCAATCGTTTTGCCAGTTGCGATTGCAATCAGAATGCTTGCTCCCTCAACCATATCCTCGGCTACATAAAGTACGCCACCCGTCGGCTCAGCGGTTGGCATAACTTTTCCACCCTTGGCAGTCGTGGGCGCGAATGTATCGGCACGGAACCAAGCCCGCTCTATCGGCGCAGGCCCTTGCCTCCGCAACTTCCCGCCCTCGCTGCTCGCTCGTTGTGCGGTCATCTTGACTATGATGCCACCCAACTTCAAATCCAACTGCATTGTGAATCGCCCCGGGTTTGAACTGACCCCCAGAAGTTGGACAGTTGGAAGCTAGCAACTCAACGCCTGAATGCGGTACTGCACCGGACTCAGGCCATTCAGTTTGAGCTTTAAACGTTGATGGTTGTAGTAGTGGATGTAGCGGTGTATGCCCGCTTGCAATTCCTCGATGTTGGCGAATCTGTTGAGATAGAAGAACTCGGACTTGAGCGTTCCGAAGAAGCTCTCCATCGCGGCATTATCCAGGCAGTTTCCTTTGCGAGACATGCTCTGGGTGAGACCCTGGTCGCTGAGTTGTTTGCGATAGGCTGGTATCTGATAGTGCCACCCCTGATCGGAGTGCAGAAGTGGCGCATCGGTCCGTCCCTTTAGCTTTCCGAACGCCGTCCTGAGCATATTTCCGACGAGGGAATACAGGGGACGTGCTTGCATCTCGTAGGCCACGATTTCCCCGTTGTAGAGGTCCATGATCGGCGATAGGTAGAGCTTGTCGCCTCGGACCTTGAACTCGGTCACATCAGTCACCCACTTCTCGTTCGGCCGCGCTGCGTTGAATTGGCGATTGAGCACATTGGGTGATGACGCGCATTCGCCTCGGTAAGACCGGTATTTCTTCGGCCGAACCAGGGATTTCAGGCCAAGGTTGTTCATCAACCGTTGCACAGTCTTGTGGTTCACGGCCTGGCCTGTCTGGCGAAGCCGCGCAGTGATGCGCCGATAGCCGTAGCGACCCTTGTGGCGCTCGTAGATGGCCATGATGCTTGATTTCAGGCTGGCGTACTTGTCCCCGACCTCCAAGGCCTTGGCTTGGTAGTAGAACGTGCTGCGCGACAAGCCGGCTGCTTTCAGCAGCATTAGCAACGGGTAGTTTGGCCTCAGTGCGAGGACGGCTTGCGCTCTTTCTGCGCAGCTTGCCGATCCCGAACCAAGGCCTGCAATTTTTTTAGGTACGCAACCTCCGCGCGCAGTCGCTCGACTTCTTCACGCAGCGCACGGTGCGATCTGGCGCCGTCCGTGTCAGGTGGTTCTGGATTAGGATTCTGTGCCTTCATAGGACGCGCTTGTCTTGTGCTTTCGAGTGCCGCCACACCGCCGTCATCGAGGGCACGCCGCCAGACGACGACTTGGTTCGGATTGCGAATATCGTAGATCGCGGCCACCTGGCGGCTCGAGAGCCGTTCACGATCCTGATGCGCCAGCACCTGAAGCTTGAAATGCCCAGTATAGGATCCCCGTTTGGGCCGTAAGCCGCTAATTCCGTGCCACCGGTAGTGACTGACCCAGGCACGAATTTTCTCCTCGGGCACCGACCAGCGCCGTGCAAGCAACTTCGCACCGCCCTCGCCAGCAAGAAAACTCTCCACGACCTTGAGCTTGAATTCGGTTTCGTACTTCTCCATAGGACCCCTTGAAGTTCGTCCAACTTCTGGGGGTCAGTTCAAACCCGGGGCGATTCATTCGGACGCCTGCCGGCGATCCAGCGTGCGCAGCGCGGACTTCCTCGGCCCCGTACCTTTGCCGTCCTGGGCTTCACTCACTACTGTGGGTGGACGAGGGACGGGCGGTTCATAGCAAAGCACAAGACGCAGAGCAAGCGCATCACCCGCAAGCTGAACGAGCTTCGTCGTGACGCCTGGCGCCGTATGCACGAATCTCTGGCCGACCAGCATCGCTGGTACGTCAGCGTGCTGCGCGGTAATTGCGCGTATTACGGCATGCCGCACAACTGGCGGGCCTTGGCCGGCTTCCGGCAAGCGCTGCGGCGAATCTGGTTCATCTGTCTGCGCCGACGCAGCCAACGCTCGCGTCGGTCAGGCTGGGATTGGTTCGACGCGGTGACGGCGCGCTACCCTCTGCCGAAGGTGCGGATCACTCGTTCGTGGGCTCAGTAACGTGTATGACGGGTACGACCTTCGGGAAGAGCCGAGTGCGGGAAAGCCGCATGCTCGGATCTGTGAGGGAGAAGCCGAATGGCATAGCTACTCGACCGTGACCCTTGATCCGAGTCCCGGTGAGACAGTATGAAACGGCAGTCGCAGCTCAGGAACTGAACAGGAAGTTCATCACGTCGCCATCCTTGACGACGTATTCCTTGCCTTCGGCGCGCATCTTGCCGGCATCCTTGGCGCCTTGTTCACCCTTGAAGGTGATGAAGTCGTCGAAGGCGATGGTCTGCGCGCGGATGTAACCTTTCTCGAAATCGGTGTGGATGACGCCGGCCGCCTGCGGGCCGGTGTCGCCGATGTGGATGGTCCAGGCGCGCACTTCCTTGACGCCGGCGGTGAAATAGGTCTGCAGGCCGAGCAGCCGGAACGCGGCGCGGATCAGCCGGTTCAGGCCGGGTTCGCTCTGGCCGAGTTCCTCCAGGAACATCTGGCGGTCCTCGTCGCTCATCTCGGCCATCTCGGCCTCGAGCTTGGCGCAGATCGCGATCACCGGGGCCTTCTGTTTCTCGGCGTATTCCTTCAGCCGGTCGAGCAGCGGGTTGTTCTCGAAACCGTCCTCGGCCACGTTGGCCACGAACATCGCCGGCTTGGCGGTGATCAGGCAGAACGGGGCCAGCACCACCAGCTCTTCCTTGCTGAAGTCGACGGTGCGCACCGGTTTCGCCTCGTTCAGCGCCGCCTGGCACTTCTCGAGCACGGCGACGATACGCGCGGCTTCCTTGTCGTTGCCCGACTTGGCGGCCTTGGTGTAACGCACCAGGCTCTTGTCGACGGTGGACAGGTCGGCCAGGCACAGTTCGGTCTGGATCACCTCGACGTCGGAGATCGGGTCGATCCTGCCGGCGACGTGGATGACGTTGTCGTCCTCGAAGCAGCGCACCACGTTGACCGTGGCGTCGGTCTCGCGGATATGGGCCAGGAACTTGTTGCCCAGGCCCTCGCCGGTGCTGGCACCGGCCACCAGGCCGGCGATGTCGACGAACTCGACGATGGCCGGCACGATCTTCTCGGGCTTGACGATCTCGGCCAGCTGCGCCAGCCGCGGATCGGGCAGCTCGACGACGCCGACATTGGGCTCGATGGTGCAGAAGGGGTAGTTCTCCGCGGCGATGCCGGCCTTGGTCAAGGCGTTGAAAAGGGTGGACTTGCCCACGTTGGGCAGGCCCACGATGCCACACTTCAGACTCATGCGATACCTCGGGAAAACGGGCGTCAAGTGTAAGTCATGCCTTCGCCCGGCACCGGCGGCGCGAACCCCGGGGGATCAGTCGAACTGCAGATGGCCGCCGACCGGCTGGCCCACGCGCAATACCTTGTCCAGCCCTTCGACGGTGACGGCGTTCATGCCGAAGGTGACGCCGCCCACGCGCGCGTCGACCCGGTAGGTCTGCAGCATGTCGCCGACATGCGGGCTGCTGGTCGCGGTCAGCGGGTCGATGTTGGGTATCGGGCAACGCGTGCAGGGCTTGACCGGACGCAGCCGCACCGGGCCTTCGGGCGTGGTGATGTGGATCGTGTCGATGCGGTCTTCGTCGTGTTCGTCGATGCCGTCGAGCACGATGTTGGGCCGGAACCGTTCCATCGTGACCGGCTCCAGGCCCTGGGCCTGCAGGCGCCGGTTCAGACCGTCCAGCGCGGCGCTGCCGATGACCAGCATCGGAAATCCGTCGCTGAACTGGTTCTGCGCCTCGATGTCGCCCGTCCACCTGCGGCTGGCGATGCGGCGTTGCTCGGGGTCGAACCGCACCAGCCGGAACGGCCGCGGCGGTGCGCCGGCGGGGCGCTGCGGCGCCAGGTAGTCGCTGAACCACTGCGCCGCGGTATCGCCCATGTCATAGCAGCTGACGACGTCGTCCCAGATCCGTGCCTGGGTCACGGCCTCGACCACGTCCACGCGCAGGTGCAGGGCCAGCATGCCCGGTGCCCGCAGGATGATCTCGTCGCCGCGCAACTGCGGCCGGATCAGCGCCATGCGGGGCTGTTCGCGCTGGGTCACGAACATGCCGCCGTCCTCGACGACCATCCAGCTGCGGTCCAGGTCGAGCCCGGTCTCGGTCAGGATGGCCTCGGTCAGTTCCACGCCGGCACAGGACTTGACCGGGTAGATGAACAGGCGGGCGATCGTGCCCTCGGTGTCGAAGGGCGGCGTGGCGGCTGGGTCGGAAGTGGTCACGGCGGGTCTGCGCTGGAATGGTCGGGCGAAGCGGGAACACCATTGTGCACCGGGCGACCAGGATGCCTGCGCGGTGCCACCGAGCAGGCCGGCGCCGGTGCTGCGTGCCAGGTCCGTAAAATGCCCGCGATGGCTCGAACACTGGATGTCTGTATACGGGGTGGCGGCATCGTGGGCCATGTGCTTGCGTTGCTGCTGGCGCGCGAGCGCCTGCGGGTCGCTCTGGTGGTCTCGCCGCCGGCCGCTACGGCCGATGTCCGCGCCTATGCGCTGAACCGGCGTTCGCGCAGCCTGCTCGAGCAGCTGCGTTGCTGGCCACCCTCGCCGGACGCGACGGCCGTGGCCCGCATGGAGGTGCAGGAGACCGGCGGCGCCAGCGTGCAATTCGACGCCGGCGAACTGGCCGTCGACGCGCTGGCCTGGATCGTCGACGTGCCGGTGCTCGAGGCGCAACTGGCGCAGGCCGTGCGGTTCCAGCCCCAGATCGAGATCCTGGATGCGCCGCGCGAAGACGCCCGGCTCACCGTCGTCTGCGAAGGGCGCGCCAGCGCGTCGCGGGCACAGTTCGGCGTCGAGCAGGAGGTGACGCGGTATCCGCAATGGGCGATCGCGACCCGCCTGGCCTGCGAGCTGCCGCACCGGCAGGTCGCCTGCCAGTGGTTCACCCCGAACGACATCCTCGGCCTGTTGCCGATGCAGGGCGAGTCCGGGAACTTGGTGGCCGCGGTGTGGTCTATTCCCTCGGAGTCGAAGGACGAACTGCTGGAGATGCCGGTCGAGATGTTCGAGCACCGAATACAGGCGGCCTGCGAAGGGCGTTTCGGTCGCATGCAGCTGGCCGGCGGCCGCGCGGCCTGGCCGTTGCAGCGGGTCATGGCGCAGCGCTGGAGCGGGCAACACGCGGGCCGGGCCTGGGTGCTGGCCGGCGACGCCGCGCATGCGGTGCATCCGCTGGCCGGGCAGGGCCTGAACCTGGGCCTGGCCGACGCCCATGCGCTGGCCACGGCGCTGCATGGCCGCGCATACTGGCGCGGCGTGGACGATGCGCGCGTGTTGCGCCGCTACGAGCGATCCCGCAAGGCCGACGTGGCCGTGATGGCCGCGGCCACCGACGGACTGCAGCAGCTGTTCGGCCGCGCCGGGGGGCCCTGGCAAAGCCTGCGACACTGGGGCATGCGCGGTTTCGACGGCTCGGGCCTGCTCAAGCGCTGGGTGGCGCGCCAGGCCATGGGGCAGGCCGACGACAGCGCATCGGACAACCACAACGGGCCGTCCGGCCCACTTTCACTGACGGGACCCGCATGAATTTTCTCAAGAGCCTGGCGACCGTGGTCGTGCTGGCCGTGACCTTGCCGGCGCTGGCGCAGGAAGCGGTGATCCGCAAGAACCTGGGCGAGCGCATCCCGCAGTTGCAGAAGATCGACGAGGTCAGCAAGAGCCCGATGCCGGGCCTGTGGGAGATCCGGATCAACGGCACCGACATCTTCTACACCGACGCCGAAGGCAACTACCTGATCCAGGGCAGCCTGATCGATACCCGCGCCCGCCGCAACCTGACCGAGGAGCGGGTCGAGAAACTCTCGGCCATCGCGTTCGACGAGTTGCCGCTCAAGGATGCGTTCACCATCGTGCGCGGCAACGGCAAGCGCAAGCTGGCGGTGTTCGAAGACCCCAATTGCGGTTATTGCAAGCGTTTCGAGCGCGACCTGCAGAAGGTCGACAACATCACCGTCCACATGTTCCTGTACCCGATCCTGGGACCGGATTCGGTCGACAAGTCCAAGCGGATCTGGTGCGCCAAGGAGCCGGCCAAGGCCTGGCTGGACCTGATGGTGCGGGACCGTTCCCTGCCGGTGGCGGACGGACCGGGCTGCGACACGGCGGCCATCACGCGCAACGTCGAACTCGGCCGCAAGCACAAGATCAGCGGCACGCCGACGCTGATCTTCGCCGACGGACAACGCGTGCCCGGGGCCATCAATGCGCTCCAGGTCGAGAAGTTCCTGGCCGATGCCAAATAGCGGTTGGCGCCGGCGGGCCGGCGCCCGGCGTGCGGGAACGGCGCGCGCATGAAGCGATCACCCGTCGATCGTGCCGCGGTGGTGTGCAGGGTCGAACTGGCCGACCTGCACGCGCACCTGTTCCGGGTCACGATGACGCTGGAGCATCCGCAGCCCACGCAGCGCCTGGTGTTGCCGGTCTGGATCCCGGGCAGCTATCTGGTGCGCGAATTCTCGAAGAACCTGCAGCAGCTGACGGCCCGCCAGGGTCGGCGCGCCTGCGAAGTGCGCCAGCAGGGCAAGAACTGCTGGGACGTGGACTGCGATCCGGGCAAGCCGCTGGAGCTGCAATACGAGATCCATGCGCACGACGACTCGGTGCGCACCGCCTGGCTCGATGCCACGCGCGGATTCTTCAACGGCACCAGCGTGTTCCTGCAGGCCCAGGGGCTGGCCGACGCGCCGCACCGGCTCGAACTGCTCGGCGGCACGCAGCGCAGCACCTGGGAGGTGGCCACCGGGCTGGCCCCGGTCAAGGTCGACCGGCGCGGCTGGGGCTCTTACCTGGCACAGAACTACGACGAGCTGGTGGACTGCCCGGTGGAGATGGGCGCGTTCTGGAGCGGCCGATTCGTCGTGGCCGGCGTGCGGCACCGGCTGGTGGTGGCCGGCGCCGCGCCGAGTTTCGACGGGCCGCGCCTGCTCGAGGACACCCGGCGCATCTGCGAGGCCGCCGTCGGGATGTGGCATGGCGGCGCGGCCGCCGGCCCGGCCGGCGGGCCCGTGCACCAGGACTACGTGTTCATGCTCAACGCCGTGGACGATGGCTACGGAGGCCTGGAGCATCGCAACAGCACGGCGCTGATCGCCGCGCGCAAGGACTTGCCGCGTATCGCGGACAAGGCCGCGCCGGCCCGGCAGCCCGACGGCTACACCACGCTGCTCGGCCTGATCAGCCATGAATATTTCCACACCTGGAACATCAAGCGCCTGCGTCCGGCCGAGTTTGCGCAGTTCGACTATGGCCAGGAGAACTACACCCGGCTGTTGTGGTTCTTCGAAGGGTTCACCAGTTATTACGACGACCTGCTGCTGCGCCGCGCGCGGCTGGTCGACGATGCCAGCTACCTGCGCCTGCTGACCAAGACCATCAACCAGGTGCTGCAGACGCCGGGGCGCAAGCTGCAAAGCGTGGCCCAGTCCAGCTACGACGCCTGGGTCAAGTATTACCGGCAGGACGCCAACACGCCCAATGCCACGGTGAGTTACTACACCAAGGGTGCCTGTGTCGCGTTGTGCCTGGACCTGAGCCTGCGCGCACACGGCGGCGTCACGCTCGACGACGTGATGCGTGGCCTGTGGCGGCGCTGCCAGGGTGGACCGATGACCGAGCAGGACCTGCTCGATGAACTGCAGGCCCGCACCGGGCGCTCCTGGCAGCGCGACATCGCGGCCTGGGTGCACGGCACCCGGGATCTTCCGTTGCGCGACCTGCTCGAGCGCCAGGGCGTGGCGGTGCTCGAGGAGCCGGCCCAGCCGGCCCAGGCGCTGGGCCTGCGTGTCGCCGAACAGGCGGGGGTCCAGGTGCGGGTGGTGCTGCGCGGCGGCGCCGCCGAACGGGCCGGTTTTGCCGCCGGTGACGAATGGCTGGCCGTGGAGGTCGGGCGCGGCCGCGCGGCGCAATGCTGGCGCCTGCAACGCCTGGACGATCTTGCGCTGTTCGCCGGCACGGCGCGCAGCGTCGTGGCACTGGTGGCCCGCGACCGGCGGGTGTTGCGGCTGGACCTGCGGCTGCCGCAACGCCAGACCACCTGGCGGCTCGCGGTGCGCGACGCCTCGCAGGTCGGCCACTGGCTGGACGCCGCGGCGACCTGAGCGCCGCCGCAGCTCCAGCGTTCGGGGCGCCGGTGCGCCCGAACGGCTGCTTGCTCAGGCCGCGGGCAACACCGAACCGGCGATCTGCGCGCTCTTGCCGCGGAACATCGCGACCACCTCGCCGTGCTGGTTGGTGACCCGCATGTCGTAGATGCCGTGGCGACCCTGCAGCGTCTGCTCCTGGCCGACACAGGTCAAGGTGTCGCCGAGTTGCGCCGGACGCAGGAATTCGATGCTGCAACCCGCCGCCACCGCGGTCTTGTTGTAGCTGTTGCAGGCGAACGCGAAGGTCGAGTCGGCCAGCGTGAAGATGAAGCCGCCATGGCAGATACGGTGGCCGTTGAGCAATTCGGCGCGCACCGTCATGCGCATCGTCGCGCGGCCCGGCGCGCAATCGAGCAGCTCCATCTGCATGAATTCGCGAGACGCGGCGTCGGCGGCGAACATGGCGGCGCCCACCTGGCGCGCCAGCGCCTGCGGGTCGGACGCGGCGTCGGGGCCGGGGCTGGTGGCGGGGTTGCTGGCGGGGTCCATGCGGCTCATGTCCCGGTGAATGCCGGTGGGCGTTTTTCCAGGAAGGCCATCACGCCTTCGATGTAGTCGTGCGTGGCGCCCAGCGCGGACTGGGTGTCGCGTTCGACCTGCAACTGCTGGTCCAGCGTGCGGGTCTGCGCGCCCTGCAGCAGCGCGCGGGTGGCCACCAGGGCCTGGGTCGGCATGGCCGCCAGGCGTTGCGCCATCGCGGTGGCGGCCGCCAGCGGATCGTCGGCCAGGTCCCAGATCAGGCCCCAGTCGCGTGCCTGGGCGGCCGGCAGCTTGTCGCCGGTCAGGGCCAGGCCCATCGCACGGGCCAGGCCCAGGCGCTGCGGCAGCAGCCAGCTGCCGCCGGCATCGGGGACCAGGCCGATCTTGCTGAAGGCCTGGATGAAGCTGGCGCCCGGCGCGGCGATGGCGATGTCACAGGTCATCGCCAGCGAAGCGCCGGCGCCTGCGGCCACGCCATTGACGGCGGCGATGCTGGGCATGCGCAATGCCATCAGGCGGCGCACCGTCGGGTTGAACTGGGTCTCGATGATCGGCCCGGGGTCGGCCCGCTGGACCAGGTCGGGGCCGGGGGCGAAGTCGAATTCGGACAGGTCGGCGCCGGCGCAGAACCCGCGGCCGGCGCCGGTGATCACCAGCGCCCGGATCGCGGTGTTGGCCTCGGCCTGGTCCAGCGCCGCCCACAGGTCGTGGTGCATCTGGCGGTTGAAGCTGTTGAGCGCCTGCGGGCGGTTGAGCGTGGCGACAGCGACCGCGCCGTGTTCTTCATACAGGACCGTGGACTCGGGCATGGATGCGTCTCCTTCGAAAGCGGCCAATTTACCATCGAACATCGCGGGCCCGGCATGGTTATCCCTTACGATGGTCCGTTGCATGACACACACCGATGGAGATACCAAGATGAGTTACGAATCGATCCAGGTCCGCACCGAAGGCGGCAAGGTGGGCGTGGTGACGCTGAACCGTCCCAAGCAGCTCAACGCCCTGAACAACGAGCTGATGGATGAACTGGGCGCCGCGCTCAAGGCCTTCGACGCCGACCCGGCGATCGGCTGCATGGTGATCACCGGCAGCGAGAAGGCCTTCGCGGCGGGGGCCGACATCGGCGCCATGGCGACCTACAGCTTTGCCGACGTCTACAAGGGCGACTACATCACCCGCAACTGGGAACTCATTCGCCAGGTGCGTAAGCCGGTCATTGCGGCGGTCAGCGGCTTCGCGCTCGGCGGTGGCTGCGAACTGGCCATGATGTGCGACTTCATCATCGCCGCCGACAACGCACGGTTCGGTCAGCCCGAGATCAAGCTGGGCATCATCCCGGGCGCCGGCGGAACCCAGCGCCTGCCGCGCGCGGTCGGCAAGGCCAAGGCCATGGACCTGGCGCTGACCGGCCGCATGATGGATGCGGCCGAAGCCGAGCGGGCCGGCCTGGTCAGCCGCGTCGTGGCGCTGGACCAGCTGATGGACGAGACACTGGCGGCGGCGCTGATGATCTGCGAGTTCTCGCAGGTGGCGGTGATGGCGGCCAAGGAGTCGGTGAACCGGGCCTTCGAAGGCGGCCTGTCCGACGGCATCATGTTCGAGCGCCGCATGTTCCACGCCTTGTTCGCCACCGAGGACCAGAAGGAGGGCATGGACGCCTTCGTCAACAAGCGCAAGGCGGTGTTCAAGCACCAGTGACCGGCAGCGCGCACCGGGGCCGGATCGGGCCGGCCGGATGGAGGCAGAAGCGTGGTTATAATCTCGGGCTGTCGTGCGCCGGGAACGGTTCGCGACTGGCCCCGAAATGGCGCTTTAGCTCAGTCGGTTAGAGCGATGGAATCATAATCCACAGGTCCGCGGTTCGAATCCGTGAAGCGCCACCAGAACACAGAAGCCCTGCAGGTCGATGACCTGCAGGGCTTTTCTCTTGCCGGGGTCTGCACCCGGTGCGCGACCGTCGGCAGGCGATCCGACCCGCCCGGTCATGGCGGGCGGTTCAACGCGCCCGTGGATTGATGGACCGCAGCAGGTCCTTGAGGTCCTCCACCATGCCGGCGTTGGAGTAGCTGTGCAGTTCGAGCAGCAGCACCAGGGCCAGTGGCAGCACCACCAGCACGGCCAGGACAACCAGGAAAGCCACCAGCGCGGTCGGCATGCGTTGCACCAGATGGCCGAAGCGATGGCGCCCGACGGCGCGTACGCCATCGGAGCGGCAGGCCTTGCAGATGTACTGGCCGTAGCGGTTCTTGTGCACTTCCTCCCGGTGGACCTTGGCCCCGCAGGCGTTGCAGGTTCGATAGGCATTGGGGGCCAGGCTCGGCGCCGGAGCTTGCATGGTGCGGGGAGACGGTTGCGGGTTGGGGCTTGCCGGTGATCGTAACCCAGGCGGGATCGCGGCCTGCGCGGGAGCGGGGGCCGCGCAGGGCGAGCCTGGGTTGTATCGGAGTGCCCGAAGGCAAGCGGCGGGCATGTTCGTGCGCGCCGTTCGCGGCCGCCGGCCCTCAATAGTTCAGCAGATTGCGCCGCACATGCAGCAGGTGCTCGGTGGCCCGTTCCCGGGCCAGAGCCGGGTCGCGGTTCTTGATCGCCTGCACCAGGGCGCGGTGTTCCTGCTGGTAGGCGAGGCGGCGTTCGGGTGTCAGGCTGCGCTTCTTGAGCATGCCCCATTCGCCCTGGGCCCGGGCCTGGTTCATGAGCGCGAACACGTTGGCAACAAAGGCGTTGTGCGCCGCCTGGGCGATGCGTTCGTGCAGCAGGCCGTCCCATACCTCGAACTCTTCGTTGCTGGCAGCGGCCTCGGCCTTGGCGCAGCATGACTCCATCTGCTCGAAGTCGGCGGCGGTCGCATTGCCGATCACCATCTCGACGATGGCCGGCTCCAGTGCCAGGCGCGCCTCCATCAACACGGCCGGGCTGATCTGCGATGCCGATGCGTCGGCCGCCATGGATGCGAGCTTCTGCGCCGCGTGTTCGGTCACATAGGTCCCGCTGCCGACGGTCTGCGAGATGAGTTCGCGTTCCTTGAGTTCCTGCAGCACCTTGCGCACCGTCGTGCGGCTGATCCGGTACTGCTCGCAGAACGCGCGTTCGGTCGGCAACCGGTCGCCGGCACGCAGTTGGCCGGAGCGCAGGCTCTCGATGATGGTGTCGCGCAGGGGTTGGCTGGTGTCCATGGTGCCGTTTCGTATGACCCGATCGAACCAAATGATACCAATGTGATCCGGGTCGATGGCGTCCGCTCAGGGGCCACCTGGCCGCGACCATCCTGTAACGGTGGCCAAAAAATCGGTTGACGCATGATCCGGTTTGGATATCATCGCCTCGATTGGTGCCAAATGGTATCAATGCAAAACCAATTTCAACCAAACAACGCGTCGTCGGAACCGGTCGGCGCGTGCCAGGAGGATTCCTTGCGTATTGCGACTTTTGTTCTGGATGGACAACGAAGGGTGGGCCAGGTCTCGTCCGACGGCCAGCAGCTCACGCCGTTCGAACTGCCGGCCCAGCAGGCCCGCGCCGGCGCCTTGCCCTTGATCGAGGCGCTGGTCGCCGGCCAGCCCCTGCCGGCCCTGGCAACGGCATCGGTGCCCGTGGCGTCCGTCCATCTGGAGGCGCCGTTGCCGATGCCGCGCCGCAACCTGTGGTGCGTCGGCCGCAACTACCACGCCCATGCCAAGGAGCTGCAGGCCACCGTGTTCAAGGACAACAACGCCGACCCGCAGGCCTGGCCCATCGTGTTCACCAAGGTTCCGGAGTGCGTCGTCGGTCCGACCGATACGGTGCAACTGCCCGGCGCGGCAGTGTCTTCGCAGATCGACTACGAGGCCGAACTGGCGGTCGTCATCGGCACCGGCGGCAAGAACATCGCGCGCGCCGATGCGATGCGCCATGTGTTCGGCTACACCATCGTCAACGACGTCACCGCGCGTGACGTGCAGATGCGCCACCAGCAGTGGGACATGGGCAAGTCCTTCGACACCTTCTGTCCGATGGGGCCGTGGATCGTGACCGCCGACGAACTCGACGGGCGCAAGACCCGGGTGCGCTGCTGGGTCAACGGCGAGCTGCGCCAGGACGGCCCGACCGAGAACATGATCTTCGACATCCCGACGCTGATCGAGACCATCTCGCGCGGCATCACGCTGTACCCGGGCGACGTGATCGCCACCGGCACGCCGGCGGGCGTGGGCATGGGGCTGTCGCCGCCGCGTTACATCCAGTCCGGCGACGTGATCCGGATCGCGGTCGACGGCATCGGCGAGATCGAGAACCGTTTCAGCTGACCGACAGCCCGCGCCGTCCGTCACGACCGACGGCGCGCGCCGTCACAAACCACAAACCAAGAAGGAGACCCGCATGAGCACACGACTTTCACGACCAACCACCGTCCACTCCGGCCGCGCCAGGCCCGCCGCACGCGTGCTGGCGCACGGCCGCGGCACGGCCCGGCGCATGCTGGGGCGCCTGCTCGGCTTGGCCTTGCTGGCCGCCGGCCTGGTGTCGCCCGCGCTGGCCCAGGACAGTTATCCCAGCCGCCCGGTGACGATGGTGGTGCCGTTCCCGCCCGGCGGCGTGGCCGACACCGTCGGCCGGCCCGTCGCCGAAGCGATGGCGCGCCAGCTCAAGCAGTCGGTGGTGGTCGAGAACAAGGCCGGTGCCGGCGGCGGCATCGGCATGGCCTATGTCGCCAAGGCCAAGCCGGACGGCTACACGATGCTGATGGCCCTGTCGTCGCTGGTCGTGTTGCCCGAGGCCGACAAGATCCTGAACCGGGCGCAGATGTTCCGGCTCGACCAGCTCAAGCCCATCGCCCGCTTCACGGCCGATCCGACCGTGCTGGTGGTGCGCGCGGACAGCCCGTGGAAGACCTATGCGGAGTTCATGGCCCACGTCAAGGGCAACCCCGGCCGTATCACCTTCGGCTCGTCGGGCAACTACGGCACCATGCACGTGCCGATGGAGCAGCTCAAGGTGGCCACGTCGAGTTTCATGCTGCACGTGCCGTATACCGGTGCCGGCCCGGCGGTGCTGGCCCTGCTGGCCGGCAACGTCGACGCCTTGTCCACCGGACCGGCCAGCGTGTTGCAGCACATCAAGGCCGGCAAGGTGCGCGCGCTCGCGCATTGGGGCGATGGGCGGTTGGCCGCATTGCCGGACGTGCCCAGCCTCAAGGAGCTCGGCGTGCCGGTGCAGTACTCGCAGTGGGCCGGCCTGTTCGTGCCGGCCGACACGCCCGCGGCGGCGGTCGAAGCCCTGCGCCAGGCGGCGCGTTTCGCCGCCCAGGATGCACGGGCCGTCGGCGCCATGACGGCGGCCGGCACCTCGTTCCAGTTCCAGGACGCCACCGAGTTCGACCGCTTCGTGCTCGCCGAAGCCAAGGAGATGGCCCAGTTGGTGCAGCGCATCGGCAAGGTGGACTGATGGGGCACGGCGCCGGCGCACCGCGACGCCGGCGATCGACGACGACGACGACTTTTCAACCCGTCCGGCCGCGAAGACGTACCCGGACTCCAGGAGACACGCAACATGACACTTTCCCGCATTGCCCGCGGCCTGATTGCCGCGGCGCTCGGCATCGCCGCCAGTACGGTCTACGCGCAGGACTATCCCAATCGCACCGTCAGGATCGTGGTGCCGTTCGCCACCGGCGGCCCGGCTGACAATTACGCGCGTTATATCGCTCAGCGGCTGCAGGACGAACTCAAGCAGAGCTTCATCGTCGACAACAAGCCGGGTGCGGGATCCGTCATCGGCACCGACATCGTGGCCAAGTCGGCGGCCGACGGCTACACCTTGCTGATGATGTCCAACACTCACACGGTGAACGAGTCGCTGCTGCCCAACAAGCCCTTCAACCTGATGAAGGACTTCACCGCGGTTGCGCCGGTGAATTCGTCCGCCTTGCTGTTGGTGGTGCATCCGTCGGTGCAGGTCAAAAGCGTGGGCGAACTGATCCAGTTCGCCAAGGCCAATCCGGGCAAGCTCAACTACGCCTCGTCCGGCAACGGCACCCCGTACCACATGGCTGGCGAGTTGTTCAAGCACATGGCGGGCATCGACATGACCCACGTGCCTTACAAGGGAAGTTCGGGTGCGCGCACCGACATCCTCGGCGGGCAGGTCGACGTCATGTTCGACGCGGAGACGACGATGGTCGATTTCTCCCGCCAGGGCAAGGTGCGGGCCATCGCCAGCACCGGGCTGGCCCGTTCGGCGAACCTGCCGGACGTGCCCACGGTCGCGGAGGCAGGCGTACCCAAGTACGAAGCCACCATCTGGCTCGGCCTGATGGCGCCCAAGGGTACGCCGGCCGACGTCGTCAACCGTCTGAACGTGGCCGTGCGCAAGATCGTGGCGCAGCCCGAGGTCAAGGCCTTGTGGGCCAAGCAGGGCGCCACTCCGATGTCGATGACGGCCGCCGAATTCGACCAGTACCTGGTCGCGGACGTCGCCAAGTGGGCCACCATCGTCAAGGCGGCCGGCATCAAGCCCGACTGATCGCGCGCCGATGTCGTCCGGGATCACGTTCGAGCTCAACGGCGAGCGGCTGACGGTCGGCGAGTTGCCGGGTCAGTCGCTGCTGGACGTACTGCGCAACGACCGAGGTCTTATGGCCACGCGCATGGGTTGCGGCCAGGGACAGTGCGGGGCGTGCCGCGTGTTGCTCGACGACGTCGCCGTGCCGGCCTGCGACACGCCGGTGTGGTCCGTGGCCGGAAAACGCGTCACCACGCTCGAAGGGCTTGGCCATCGTGCCCGGCCGCATCCGCTGCAGACGGCGTTCATCGCGCAGCAGGCCCTGCAATGCGGCTTTTGCACCAGTGGCATGATCATGACGGCCGCCGCGCTGCTGCGCCGCAATGCCCGTCCGACTGCCGACGAGGTGTGCTCGGCGCTGGACGACAACCTGTGCCGCTGTGGTGTCCATAACCGCGTGGTGCAGGCGGTGCTCGACGCGGCGGCGGCCGTGTGAGCGGCGCACGGTTTCCGTGGGAGTGCCGCGCATGATGGCCCCGCCGTTGCCGGAGGGGATTCGGGCCCATCCCCGACTCGATCAATGGCTCGGTGTCGGTGCCGATGGCGACGTGCTGGCGACCTCGGGCAAGGTCGACATCGGCCAGGGCATCTCGCACGCGTTGCGCTTGATCGTCGCCGCCGAACTCGGCCTTCCGCCGCATCGCATCACGATGCGGCCAGCCAGCACGCTGTACAGCCCCGACGAGGCGGTCACCTCGGGCAGCCTGTCGGTACAGCAATCCGGACTGGCGCTGCGGCTGGCCGCGGCGCATCTGCGCGAAGCCTGCCGGAGCGCGATGGCACGGCGGCACGCCCGTGGCATCGGCGACGTGTCATTGCACGATGGCGTGTTTCGTGTCCGGGCCACGGACCAGGCCGCGACTTACCAGCAACTGGCCGACGCGGCGCTGCTGGCGCAGGCCATCGATCCGGCCCACCTGGCCTCCGGCGGCCCGGCCGCGGGCACGGGTGAATCCGCGCGGCCCGATGTGGCAGCCAAGGTGTTCGGCGAGTTTCGCTTCATCCACGACCTGCGCTGGCCGGACATGGTGTATGGCCAGGTGTTCCGGCCCCCCACGTTGCAGGCTCGCATCGACGAAAACCGCCTCGCGCGACTGCTGCCGGCCCTGTCCGCGCTGTCCGGCGTCGTGCACGTGCTGCGCGACGGTCTGTTGATCGGTGTGCTGGCGCGATCCGAATGGGCGCTGAGCCAGGCCGTGCGCTGTGTGCAGCGGCACGAGGCAGACGGGCCGATCTGGACGCCGGCCCGGGCGATGCCGGATCTCGACGCATGGCAGGACTGGCTCGCGCTGCAGCCGACGGAGACCACGGTGGTGCTCGAGCGGCCCGGGATCGACGCGCCGGCCGATGCCGATGCCAGGACGGGCTTGCGTGCCGATTATGGTCGTCCCTATCTGCAACACGCCTCGATCGGCCTGTGCTGCGCCATCGCCCGATGGCAACCGGATGTCGATGCGCTCGAGGTCTGGACGCACAGCCAGGGTATCTTCAACCTGCGTCGCGACCTGGCGCTGGCGTTTGCCGT
The DNA here is from genome assembly GCA_024236015.1 of Rhodoferax sp. Lineage (GTDB taxonomy): Bacteria > Pseudomonadota > Gammaproteobacteria > Burkholderiales > Burkholderiaceae_C > CAISIP01. The sequence goes on along the minus strand of JACKLK010000007.1, from coordinate 272,344 downwards.
GCAGGCCGACGCCGTCCGCGTGTCGCACGTCGAGGGTGCGGGCTGTTATGGCCACAACGGCGCCGACGATGTCGCATTCGATGCGGCGTGGCTGGCCCGTGCGGCCCGCGGACAGCCGGTGCGGGTGCAATGGACGCGCGAGGCCGAACTGGGGCATGCTCCATTGGGCCCGGCCATGACCGTGACGGTCGAGGCCGAGGTCGACGGCAACGGGCGGCTCCGCGCCTGGACGCAGGATGTCCGCAGCCAGGGGCATGGCACCCGACCGGGACGCGGGGCGAGCCCCTCCTTGCTCGGGGCGTGGCAGACCGCCGATCCGTTCCCGGTGCCGATGGCGGTCAACGCGGCCTTGTCCGCGGGCGGAGGTTCCGAGCGCAATGCTGTACCACCGTATGCGGTGCCCGCGCTCGCCGTGCGCAACCATCGAATCCTGTCGATGCCCGTGCGGGTGTCTGCGCTGCGGGCGCTGGGTGCGCATGCGAACGTCTTCGCCGCGGAGTCCATGATGGACGAGTTGGCCAGCCGGCTGTCGATGGATCCGCTGGCGTTCCGCCTCGCCCATTTGCAGGGGCCGGAGCATGCACGTGCAGCGGCCGTGCTGACGCGGGCCGCGCAGATGGCAGGCTGGGCCGACGAAGTTGCGCCGCCCGTCGGCGAAGGGCTGGGACGCGGCATCGCCTATGCCCGCTACAAGAATACCGGTGCCTATTGCGCGGTCGTGGTCCGGTTGCGCGTCGACGAGCGGGTCCGGCTCGAACAGATCTGGATCGCCGCCGACCTGGGGCTGGTGGTTCATGCCGATGGCGCGCGCAACCAGCTCGAGGGCGGCGCAATCCAGGCGGCGAGCTGGACCCTCTGCGAGCAGGCCCGAGTCGATGCGCACGGTGTCGCGTCGAATGACTGGGAGCGTTACCCGATCCTGCGGTTCAGCGAGGTGCCGCCGGTCCAGGTGGCGCTGATCGCGCAACCGGAGCAGCCTTCGCTGGGTGCGGGCGAGTGCACCGCAGGCCCGACGGCGGCGGCCATCGCCAATGCGGTTGCCCAGGCAACCGGGCTGCGCATGCGGACCATGCCGTTCACGCCCGACAACCTGATGCGGCAGGCGTTGGCATGACCCGATGGACGGTCGACCTGCCGCAGGAATCGACAAGATCGAACAACACAAGGAGATTCGCATGAACGTCATGGGTGGAGGCGCCTCGGCGGCGCTGGTCAAGGCCATGCAGGCCGCATTTGTGCAGGCCACCGGTGGCCACATCGACGGAGAATTCAGTGCGGTGGGCGCGATGCGCGACAAGCTGTTGCAGGGCGCCGACTGCGACCTCGTAATCCTGACGGCGCCGCTGATCAACGCCCTGATCACGTCCGGGCATGTGGTGGCCGGCAGCGCACGATCGCTGGGCCTGGTCAAGACCGGCATCGCGCAACGCACGGGCGAGCCCGCAGCGGTCATTCGCGATCGAGCCGGACTGGCCGCCGCGCTGCGAGGCGCCAGCAGTATCTATTTTCCCGACGCGCAGAAGTCGACGGCGGGGCGTCACTTCATGGGTGTGCTGCGCGCGCTCGGCCTCGACGAGTCGTTGCGGCCGGTGTTTCGCCAATTCCCCAACGGTGAAACGGCCATGCAGGCCTTGGCGTCCAGCCCGGAGCCCGGTGGCATCGGTTGCACCCAGGTCACCGAGATCAACGGCACGCCCGGTGTCGGCCTGACCGCGCTGTTGCCATCCGAATTCGAACTCGCGACCGACTACACGCTGGGCATTTGCAGCGCGGCGCGGTTTCCCGACCAGGCGCGGGTATTGGCCGATCTGCTGTGCGGGCCGGCGTCGGCCGAGTTCCGGCGCCAGGGCGGATTCATTTTCTAGCGTTCATGCCTTGGGTCCGGCCGTCGGTTCCCGGCCGGTTCGCGCGACCCGCGCCGCGTATCATCGGCGCATTCCACCGGTATTGCGACAGCAGCGACCCAGGCGGCTGCGGCGCGGTGGGAGCGACACACCTGAACAAGAAATGAGCCGACGATCCGCCTTCACCTGGTTGCTGCATCTGTTCCCTTTCCTGCAGTGGCGGCACATGGTGGATCGCGTGACGCTGCGCGCCGACGCCATTGCCGGCCTGACCGGCGGCCTGGTGCTGGTGCCCCAGGGCGTGGCGTTCGCCACCATCGCCGGCATGCCGCCCGAATACGGCTTGTACGCCGCCATGTTGCCCGCGGTCGTGGCTGCGTTGTGGGGCTCGTCCTGGCACCTGGTGTCCGGGCCGACCACGGCGATCTCGATCGTCGTCTTCGCCACCATGAGTCCGCTGGCCGAACCCGGCTCGCCGGAGTTCGTCGGCCTGGTGCTGACGCTCACCTTCCTGGTCGGTCTGTTCCAGCTGGCGTTGGGTGCGTTGCGGCTGGGCACGCTGGTCAACTTCGTCTCGCACACCGTCGTGGTCGGCTTCACCGCCGGCGCCGCGGTGCTGATCGCCGCCAGCCAGGTCAAGAATTTCTTCGGCATCGAGATCGCGCGCGGCTCCTCGGTGTGGGAGGTGCTGCAGGGGCTCGGGCGGCAACTGGCCGACATCAATCCGTATGTGACCGTCGTGGCGCTGGCCACCGTCGTGGCCAGCGTGGGCATCCGCAAGTGGCGTCCCCGGGCGCCGCACATGATCGCGGCGCTGGTCATCGGCGGCCTGCTGGCCGCGCTGCTCAACCTGATCTTCGGTGCCGAGAACACCGGCATCAAGAGCATCGGCGCGTTGCGGGTCGGCCTGCCGCCGCTGTCGAGCCCGGACTTTTCCATGGGCACGATCGAGAAGCTGGTGCCGATCGCGATCGCCGTGGCCTTGCTGGCGCTGACCGAGGCGGTGTCGATCGCGCGGGCGGTGGCGCTCAAGAGCGGGCAGCGCATCCATGGCAACCAGGAGTTCATCGGCCAGGGCCTGTCGAACCTGGCGGGTGCGTTCTTCTCGGGGTATGCGTCCAGCGGCTCGTTCAACCGCAGCGGCCTGAACTACGAGGCCGGCGCGCGCACGCCGCTGGCGGCGGTGTTCTCGGCCGTGTTCCTGTTGCTGATCGTGTTGTTCCTCGCCCCGCTGGCGGAGTACCTGCCGATTCCGGCCATGGCGGGCGTGTTGTTCGTCGTGGCCTGGGGCCTGATCGACTTTCACCACATGGCCGAGATCGTGCGCGTGAGCCGCGAGGAGACCGGCGTGCTGGTGGCCACGCTGATCGCGACCTTGACGCTGGAGCTCGAGTTCGCGATCTATATCGGCGTGTTGTTGTCGCTGCTGCTGTTCCTCAACCGCACGGCCAAGCCCGGCATCGAGGACTGCAAGCCGCTCAAGGGCCAGTGGCCGCCGGGATTCGGCAACGACACCGGGCTGCCGGACTGCCCCCAGCTCAAGATCGTGCGCATCAACGGGCCGATCTTCTTCGGCGCCGCCAACTACATCGCCGCCGAGCTGCAACGCATCGACGAACGCAACCCGATGCAGCGCCACCTGCTGGTGGTGGGCTCGGGCATCAATTTCGTCGATCTCGAGGGCGCGCAGTTGCTGGCGCAGGAGGCGCGCCGCCGCCGCGCATTGGGCGGCGCCCTGTACATCTTCTACATGAAGGACGAACCGATGGAGATGATGCGCCGCTGCGGCGCCTACGACATCATCGGGGCCGAGAATTTCTTCCGCCTGGGCGAGGACGTGATCGGCAAGCTGTTTCCGCGGCTCGATGCCGGCATCTGCAGCGGGTGCAAGGTGCGCATCTTCAAGCCCTGCAAGGTCGACACCACCGTCGAGTCCGAAGCGCAGGGCGAACCGGTGGCCCAGCCCGTGGCCATCGTGCGTCGAGCGGCCGAACCGGACGCCGCGCCGGATGCCGCCGCGGCGTTGAAGGACTAAAATCCGGGCTTCCTGCGCAGGCCGGTGCGATCCGTGTCGGCTGGCGCCCGCCCAACAGCCCCTGGATATAAACCATGAAACGCTGTCTTTCCCTTTTCCGCGGCCTGGCCATGGCCCGGTTGCTGCTGCTGGCCGCCGGCATGGTGTCGCTGGCGGGCACTGCCGGTGCCCAGATGGCCGTGCGCCAGTTTCCGCCCACCGTGCAGCGCGGCATGATGGTCGTGACCGCGCCGCCGGCGATTGCGATCAACGGCCATGCGATGCGGCTGTCGCCGGGCGCCCGGATCCGCGGTCCGAACAACATGCTGCTGATGTCCGGCGCCCTGGTCGGGCAGCGCTATGCGGTGAACTACCTGCTCGAGCCGCAGGGCCTGGTGCGCGAGATCTGGATTCTGAGCCAGGCCGAGGTCGACGCCTTGCCCAAGGGTTGGGATGTCGTGACCAACATCCGCTTCGCGTCGGATGCCGACAAGCCCAAGGTCGACGACGGCAAGACGCCGTTCGACCAGCTGCCCAAGTTCCCGAGCCAGTAAGTCCGTGCCGGTGACGGGCGCGCGGGCGTATCGTCCCCGGCGCATGCTTCGTCCGGCACAAGCCACCCACCGGCCCCGCGCGCGCCGGTGCATCACGACCAGATTCCCGACAGGTATTCGACCATGAGCAAGAAAGTCTTCATCAAAACCTTTGGCTGCCAGATGAACGAGTACGACTCGGACAAGATGGTCGATGTCATGCACGCCGCCGAAGGCTACGAGGCCACGAGCAATGTCGACGAGGCCGACCTGATCCTGTTCAACACCTGCTCGGTGCGCGAGAAGGCCCAGGAAAAGGTGTTCTCGGATCTGGGCCGGGTCAAGCACCTGAAGAAGAAGGGCGTGCAGATCGGCGTCGGCGGATGCGTGGCCAGCCAGGAGGGCGAGGCCATCATTGCGCGTGCACCCTTTGTCGACGTGGTGTTCGGGCCGCAGACGCTGCACCGCCTGCCCGATCTGCTGCGCGAACGCCGCGCCCAGGACCGCCCGCAGGTGGACATCCGATTCCCCGAGATCGAGAAGTTCGATCACCTGCCGCCGGCGCGCGTCGACGGCGCCACGGCCTTCGTCAGCATCATGGAGGGCTGCTCCAAGTACTGCAGTTATTGCGTCGTGCCCTATACCCGTGGCGAAGAGGTGTCTCGGCCGTTCGACGACGTGCTGGTCGAGGTGGCCGGCCTGGCGGACCAGGGCGTACGGGAGGTCACGCTGCTGGGGCAGAACGTGAACGCCTACCGCGCGGCGATGGGCGACAGCGGCGAGACGGCCGACCTGGCGACGCTGATCGAATACGTGGCCGAGATCCCCGGCATCGAGCGCATCCGGTTCACGACCAGCCATCCGAACGAGTTCACGGCGTCGCTGATCGACGTCTATGCGCGCGTGCCGCAGCTGGTGAGCCATCTGCACCTGCCGGTGCAACACGGTTCGGACCGCATCCTGATGGCGATGAAACGCGGCTACACGGCGATGGAATACAAGTCGACCGTACGCAAGCTGCGGGCGATCCGGCCGGAGCTGGCGCTGTCCAGCGACTTCATCGTCGGTTTTCCGGGCGAAACCGATGCCGACTTCGCCAGGCTGATGCAGCTGGTCGAGGACGTGGGTTACGACAGCTCGTTCAGCTTCATCTTCAGCCCGCGCCCCGGCACGCCGGCCGCCGCGCTGCACGACGAGACCCCGCATGCGGTGAAGCTGGCGCGGCTGCAGCAACTGCAGGCGGTGCTGGACGACAACGTCAAGCGCATCAGCGCCAGCCGGCTGCACACCGTGCAGCGGGTGCTGGTCGAGGGCACGGCGCGCAAGAACGAGCAGCAGCTGTTCGGCCGCACCGAATGCAACCGGGCCGTGGTCTTCGAGGGGCCGCGGCGCCTGATCGGGCAGATGGTCGACGTGCGCATCACCGAGGCGCCGCAGCGCTCCTTGCGCGGCGAGGTGGTGACCGCCGAGACGCTGGCCTGACCTGGCGTCGATACCGGCCGCCCGGCAATGCGCCCGAACCGGACCAGGACACGGTGATGCGCGACGCAGGCGGCGATCGGAAACTGACCGGCCTGCGCAACCGCCGCTTCGTCAACGAGTGGTTGCGCCTGCAGCTGGCCCAGAGCCGGCGGCTCGATGTCGTGGTCTGCATCGCATTGCTCGACATCGACCATTTCAAGCGGGTCAACGATGTCTGCGGACATTCCGTCGGAGACCGGGTCTTGCAGGAGTTCGCCTCCATCGCCATGGGCGTCGTGCGCGAGGGTGAGGTCTTCGCGCGCTGGGGCGGCGAGGAGTTCCTGTGGGTCATGGTCGGGAAGAATCCGGACAGCGCGATCCATGCGGTCGACCGGCTGCGCGCGCTGGTCGGCCAATCCGCGTGCTGGGCGACGCAACCCGGCTGGCCGGTGTCGTTTTCGGCCGGCGTGGCGCCACTCGATCCCCGCGAGGGCATCGAACAGGCCTTGCGTCAGGCGGACGACGCCTTGTACCGGGCCAAGGTCGCAGGCAGGGCGCAAACGCTGGTGCACTGAAGCACGCCGCGCCACGCTTTTCCGGTGCAGGGAACCGCAGCGGCGCCGCATCGGCTAGCCGCAGTCGTTCATCGGGGTGTCATATGCGCTCACTAAAGTCCACCCGCCGGCCAGCCGCGTGTCGACGCGGCACCTGCACCCCTGATGTTCACCATTCTTGAAAGCACGCATGACGTCTTCTATCTCCCGCCGCCTGAGCCGTGTCGCACTGGCTGCCACGATGACCCTGTCGGCCACCTGGGCCCTGTCCGAACCTCTGGCGACCCTGTATGGGCAAACGCCCATCGTCATCGCGCACCGCGGTGCGTCCGGTTACCTGGCCGAACACACCCTGGGAGGGTACGAGCTGGCCGTGAAGATGGGTGTCGACTACATCGAACCCGATCTGCAGCTGACCAAGGACGGCCATCTGGTGGCGATGCACGACACCACCCTGACCCGCACGACCAATGTCCGCAGCCTGTTCGCGCCCCGCAATGGCAGCTACCGGGTATCGGACTTCACATTGGCCGAAGTCAAGACGCTGACGGTGGTTCCGGTCGGCACGGCGGCCACGACCTACCCCGGGTTCACGCCAGGGTCGGCGGACCCGTTCCGTATTCCGACCTTTGATGAAGTGATCGATCTGGCGCAACAGCTCAGTGCCAGCACCGGCCGCGAGATCGGCATCTATCCCGAAGCCAAGCAGGCCGATCCGGCGATGGAGGACAAGATTCTGGCGACCCTGATCGCCCGGGGTTACACCTCGAGCAGCAAGGTGTTCATACAGTCCTTCAGCGTGGCCACGATCAAGAGCCTGCACGACAAGCAGACCGCGCTGGGGCTGGACTTTCAGCTGGTGGTGCTGGGCTCGACGACGGCCATCCTGAACACGGGTCTGGACGCCATCCACGCTTTTGCCGACGGGGTGGGCGTGTCGATCCGGGGCAGCAACATGGAGGCCTTCATCGGCAATGCCCACGCCGCCGGCCTGCTGGTGCACGGATACACGTTCGCCGAGGATGAGCCCGTGGCAGCGTTGGCGCAATACGACCAGTTCTTCCGCTGGGGCATGGACGGCGTGTTCTCGAACTATCCCGATCTGGCCGTACAGGCGCGCGATGAATTGGTTGCGGCCCAGGTGCCGGAGCCAGCCAGTGCCTGGCTGGTGCTGCTCGGCCTGGGCGGTGTGGCGGCGCTGGGCGGACGGCGTCGATCGGCGCCTGCGGCGCGCCGGGACGGGTCGCTGCTCGCGGCGTGACCGGCATTGGCGCGGCGGTGCCGCGCCAGGGGCTTCTCAGAAGGGCATCTAGAAGGGCATCTTCGGCATGCCCTTCATGCCGCCCAGGCGCTTCATCATCTTCATCATGCCGCCGCCCTTCATCTTCTTCATCATGTCCTGCATCTGCTCGAATTCCTTGAGCATGCGGTTGACCTCCTGCACCTGAACGCCGGCGCCCAGCGCGATGCGGCGCTTGCGCGTGGCCTTGATCAGGTCGGGCTTGCGCCGCTCGAGCGGGGTCATGCTGTGGATGATGCCTTCCTTGCGCCGGATGTCCTTTTCGGCCCGGTTCATGTCGACCTGGCCGGCCTTGGCGGCCATCGCGGCGGGCAGCTTGTCCATCAGGCTGGACAGGCCGCCCATCTGCTTCATCTGCTGGATCTGGCCGAGGAAGTCGTTGAGGTCGAAGCCGGCGCCGCTCTTGACCTTGGCCGCGAGCTTCTGGGCCGCCTGCATGTCGACGCCGGAGCTGACCTGCTCGACCAGTGCAACGATGTCGCCCATGCCCAGGATGCGGCCGGCGTGGCGCTGGGCGTCGAACACCTCGAGCCCGTCGATCTTCTCGCTGGTGCCGGCGAACTTGATCGGCGCGCCGGTGACATGGCGCGCCGACAGCGCCGCACCGCCGCGTGAGTCGCCGTCGGTCTTGGTCAGGATGATGCCGGTCAGCGGCAAGGCCTGCTTGAACGCGGCCGCGACGTTGACCGCGTCCTGGCCCTGCATCGCGTCGACGACGAACAGCGTCTCGACCGGCTTGAGCACCTGGTGCAGGTCCCGGATCTCGGCCATCAGCACCTCGTCGATCGCCAGCCGGCCGGCGGTGTCGACCAGCAGCACGTCGAAATAATGCTTGCGCGCGTAGTCCAGTGCCGCGCGGGCGATGTCCACCGGCTTCTGGTCGGCGCTGCTGGGGAACCATTCGGCCCCGGCCTGGGCCGTGACGGTCTTGAGCTGCTCGATGGCGGCCGGCCGGTACACGTCGCCCGAGACGGTCAGCACCTTCTTCTTGCGCTTGTCGATCAGGTGGCGCGCCAGCTTGGCGGTGCTGGTGGTCTTGCCCGAACCCTGCAGGCCGGCCATCAGGATGACCACCGGCGGCTGGGCCACCAGGTTGATGTCGCTGACGCCTTCGCCCATGGTCGCGGCGAGTTCCTTGTTGACGATGCCCACCAGCGCCTGGCCGGGCGACAGCGAACCCAGCACCTCCTGGCCCAGTGCCTTCTCCTTGACACGGGCGATGAAGTCGCGCACCACCGGCAGCGCAACGTCGGCCTCCAGCAGCGCCATGCGCACCTCGCGCAGCATGTCGGTGACGTTGGATTCGGTGATGCGGGCCTGGCCACGCATCTCCTTGACCAGGCGGGACAGTTTTTCGGAAAGCGAGGAGGCCATGATGGTTCGATCGATGGGTGCACGCGTTTGCCGCGTCGGGCGCGCGATTGCACGGGTTTGCAGCATGCGAAACGCTAAACTGTACCCATGATTCTAGCCAGTGGCTCCTTGTCGAACCATGTCCTTGCCTGGACCGTGGCCGGCATCTACCTGATGCCGGCCGTGGTGCCGCGCATGGCCCTCGGCTCGGCCCGGCTGCTGGTGATGCTGGCCCTGCTGATGCACGCGGTGCTGCTGGGCGTCGGATGGCTGGGGGGCGCGCCGCGGTTCGGCTTCGCGCCCGCCTTGTCCATCACCGTCTGGCTGGTCGGTTGCGTGTACGCGGTCGAAAGCCAGTTCTATCCGCAACTGCGGATCCGCCGCGTCATGTGCGTGCTGGCTGCCATCTCGGTGCTGATGCCGCTGGCGTTTCCGGGCGCCGCGCTGCATCCGAGCGCCTCGGTCTGGTTGCCCCTGCACCTGGCGCTGGGCGTCGCTTGTTATGGCCTGTTCGGCGCCGCGGTCGTCCATGCCTGGCTGATGGGGCGTGCCGAATCGCGCATGCGCCATGCGTCCGAGACCGACAGCGGCGTGCCCCTGCTCACGCTCGAGCGGCTGACCTTCCGTTTCGTCGGCGCGGGTTTCGTGTTGCTGACCGCGACCCTGGGCGCCGGGCTGCTGTTCGGCGACGCGCTGTACGGGCCGGGCAAGGCGCTGCGCCTGGACCACAAGACCGTGTTCTCGGTGTTGTCCTGGCTGACCTTCGCGGCCCTGCTGCTGGGCCGGGCCCGTTATGGCTGGCGTGGCCGGCGCGCGGTGCGGGTGCTGTATGCGGGCACCGGCCTGTTGTTCCTGGCCTATGTCGGTTCGCGGTTCGTGATGGAAGTCTTTCTGGGACGCATGGCATGAAGTACCTGCTGGTCTTGGTCGTCGTGATGGTCGCCATCTGGATCTGGCGATCGAACCGGGCCGAGGAACGATCCGAGTCGCGCCGCGACCGGCCGCGCCGGGAGGCGGCTGCCGTCGACATGGTCGGTTGCGACGTGTGCGGCCTGCATTGCCCGCGCCAGGACGTGATCGTGGGTCGCCGGGGCATGTACTGCTGCGACCAGCACCGGAACCAGGCCGAGCAGGCCTGAGCGCGCGCCATGTCCGGCTCGGCGCAGCAACCCTGGCTGGACCTGCGGCTGGGGCTTTACGGCGGAGCCATGCCGGCGGACGGACCGGACGAATTCGCGCGCTTGTGGCGGGGGTTCATGACGGCGCGCGTGACACTGGGGCTGGTGCTGCTGGCGCTGCAGACCACCTTGTATGCGCTGGGGCAGGCGACCGACCTGCTGCTGATCCTGGTGTGTGGCGCCTACCTGGCCGCCACGCTGGTGACACGCATGGCCGGTACGGCCCGGCGCCTGAGCGCCACCATGGGGACGCGCGGGTTGTCGATCATCGGCGTCGACGTGGTCACCTTCGCGTTGCTGCAATATGTGCAGGGCCAGTCGGGGATCAACTATTCGCCCTTGCTCGCGCTGCCGGTGCTGCTGTCGGCGGTGCTGGGCTCGTTGCCGCTGGCGCTGGGCACCGCGGCCGGCGCCACCTTGCTGCTGCTGGGCCAGGCCAGCCTGTCCGGACTGCGGCCGGACGTGGACGCCGCACCCCTGGTGGCGCAGTCGGCCCTGACCGGCGCCGGGTATTTCGTCATCGCCATCCTGGCCAGCCAGATCTCGGCGCGCCTGGCGACCGAAGAGCAACGCTCGTTGCGCAGCCAGATGCTCGCGCGCGTGCAGCGCAAGGTCAACAGCCTGGTGATCGAGTCCATGACCGACGGCGTGCTGGTTGTCGATGCGCAGGACATGGTGCTGGCGGCGAATCCGGCCGCGTCCAAGTTGCTCGGACGTGACCTGATGCAGGCGCAGGAGCCGTTCTCGCTGTCCCGGGAACCGGCCTGGCAGCAGCTGGCCCAGCTCAACCAGCGCAGTTTTTCCGGCAAGCCGTCCCAGGGCGACAGCATCCTGCTGGCCTTGCCCGGCATCGGTCCGCAATACACCCATGTGCGCACCCGCATTGCGGCCAGCGACGACGACGCGCAGGAGCGGCTGTGCGTGATGTTCGTGCAGGACCAGCGCGAGGCCGAGGCACGCATGCGCACCGAGAAGCTGGTCAGCATGGGCCGGATGTCGGCCGCGGTCGCGCACGAGATCCGCAATCCGCTGGCCGCGATCGTGCAGGCCAATGCACTGCTGGACGAGGAGGTCGCGGATCCGCGGCTCAAGTCCCTGATCCGCATGGTGCACCAGAACGCGAACCGGCTGGAGCGCATCGTCGACGAGGTGCTCAATATCTCGCGGCTGCACCGCGGCAGCGATGGTTCCTCGCCCTCGCGCACCCGGCTCGACGATACGGTGGCGCAGGTCTGCATGGACTGGTCGCAGCACGCGGGTCGCAACGACAGTGTCGCCACGGATCTGCGGGCCGGCGCCGCGGTGGTGGCCTTCGACCCGGAGCATCTGCGCCGGGTGCTGGTCAACCTGCTCGACAACGCGCAGCGGTATGCGGGCGCGCTGGCGGGTTCGATCCAGGTGTTCACCGGCGACGGACCGGGCGGACGGGCCACGATGGCCGTGTGGAGCGACGGCCCTCCGCTGGAGCCGTCGGTCGAGCGCCATCTGTTCGAGCCGTTCTTTTCGTCCGAGAGCCGCTCGACCGGGCTGGGTTTGTACATCTGTCGCGAGTTGTGCGACGGCCACGGGGCCACGATCGCCTTCGCCCGGACCCGGCGAACCGTCGCCGGATCGCTGGTCGACGGCAACGAGTTCCGGGTCCGGTTTGCGCCGTCGCGGTCTGACAAAATGCACAGTGAATGACAGAACGACCGTCGTTGCAGGATGTCCATGTGCTCGTCGTCGACGACGAGCCGGACCTGCGCACCCTCTATGAGCTCGCGCTGCTGCGCGAGGGTTACCAGGTCACTGGCGTGGGCGACCTGGCGCAGGTGCGCAGCCTGCTGCAGGCCCAGCGATTCGACGTCGTCATCACCGACATGCGCCTGCCCGACGGGCTGGGCATCGACCTGCTGCACCAGTTGCGCGACGAACACCGCAGCGAGCGCTGCGTCGTGATCACCGCCTACGGATCGGCCGACAACGCGGTGGAATCGCTCAAGGCCGGCGCCTTCGACTACCTGACCAAGCCGGTCGACATCCAGCAGTTCCGCGCCGTCATCGCGTCTGCGGTGCAGGGCGCACGCAACGCGGCCGTGGCCGGCCGGCGGCACAATGCCGGAACGGCGCCGCATCCGCTGCACAACCGGCGCCGCACCGACACGCCGCCGGCCGTCGGCGAGGCGGCACTGCAGCGGCTGGTGGGCGAATCGTCGGTGATGCGCCAGGTCAAGGAACGCGTGGCCAAGGTCGCGCGTTCCATGGCGCCGGTACTGATCACCGGCGAGTCGGGCACCGGCAAGGAACTGGTCGCGCGTGCGTTGCACGCCAACAGCCATCGTGCCTCCGGACCGATGGTGTCGGTCAATTGCAGTGCGATTCCGGAACACCTGCTCGAGGCCGAGTTCTTCGGTTCGCGCAAGGGATCGTTCACCGGGGCCACGCAGGACCGGGACGGCTTCTTCCAGGCGGCGCGCGGCGGCAGCCTGTTCCTGGACGAGATCGGCGACCTGCCGCTGGCGATGCAGTCCAAGTTGCTGCGTGCCGTGCAGGAGCGCAGCGTGCGCAGCGTGGGCGCCACCCAGGAGGAGCCGGTCGACGTGCGCATCATCAGCGCCACGCACCGCGACCTGGCCGCCGACGTGCAGAGCGGGCGCTTCCGGCAGGACCTGTATTACCGGCTCAACGTCATCGACATCATGATTCCGCCGCTGCGCGAGCGGCTCGAGGACCTCCCGGCCCTGTGTGCCAGCCTGCTCCAGCGGATCGCGACCGAGTCCGGCATGCCGGTGCCGCGCCTGTCGCCGGCCGTGCTCGAGCAGATCCGCCAGGCGCCGCTCAAGGGCAATGTGCGCGAGCTCGAGAACCTGCTGCACCGGGCGGTTGCGCTGGGCGACGGCAACGACCTGCAGGTCGCCAACCTGAACGAGCAGACCATGCCGGCGGCGTTGATGGCCGACATGCCGCCCGCCGCGCCTGCGTCCGCGCCGCCCGCCGAAGCCGCGCCGCCGCGGGAGGCCGCGGTCGGGTCGTCGCCGTCTTCGTCGTCGTCATCGTCGCCGGTCGTGATACCCGACAACCTGCAGGACCATCTGGATCGCCAGGAGCGCGAGATCCTGGTGCAGGCCTTGCGCGAGACCGGCTTCAATCGCACGGCGGCCGCGGCACGCCTGGGCCTGAGCCTGCGGCAGATCCGCTACCGGATTGCGCGGCTGCAGATCGACGAGCCGGTGGATTCCGATCGTGGCGACGACGAACGCTGATACCGGCGCGCCCGACGCCTTGTGGGATCGCGGCTGGTACCGGTATGCGCGGCACCTGCCGTCGCCCAATTGCGGTGCCCGTCCGGTGGGCAGCGTGGTCGACCTGGTGGTGCTGCATTCGATCAGCCTGCCGCCCGGCCAATACGGTGGCGAGGCGGTGCGGCAACTGTTCACCAACACGCTGGACTGGGACGCGCATCCGTATTACCAGGGCATTCGCGGGCTGAAGGTCTCGGCCCATTTCTTCGTGGAGCGATGCGGCGCCTTGTGGCAGTTCGTGAGCTGCGATGCGCGGGCCTGGCATGCGGGCGTGTCCTGCTACCGCGGACGGGACAACTGCAATGACGACTCGGTGGGCATCGAACTCGAGGGGCTCGAGGGTGAGCGGTTCGAGCCGGCCCAGTACGAGACCGCGGCGGCCGTGTGCGCGGCGCTCGCGGCGCATTACCCGATTGCCCATGTGGCGGGCCATGAGCATATTGCGCCGGGACGCAAGTTCGACCCGGGGCAGGGGTTCGACTGGGCCGAATTGCGGTCGTCGCTGGCCTGGCCTGCAGCTTTTTTCCCACCGGAAAATGTAAAAGTCTGACCCGCCGCGGACGGCTCGCATGCAGCTGGGGCGCGTGGCGAGAACCGCATGTCGCCATCGGCATCGTCAAGCCCGATGCGGACGGCAGCGGCAAAATCGGCGGAGAGCCGCATGCAGACGCGGTTTCGATGCAGGCCTCGCATGCTGCAAGGCTTCGCAGGCAGGCTGCGGCGTCGTCCGGCACGCGCCGCCGGCGCCGCGCCGCGGGTGTGCGCGCACCGCCTGCGACGCGATTCGGCATGGCGCGCTTGATACACTACCGGTAGTGGCTTGTCATCGCCATGAGCCCCATATATAGTGTGCGCTGGTTGCATGACGCACTTGCCGCCGTGAGGCGCGAACGAGCCGCCACCAACCCGGAATACTCCAACAAAGACGTTCCCAGAGACGAGGAAAACAATGCAGACTGCCCTGAACGCTCCCGCCCAGAAATCATCCGGCGTGCCGGTTCCCCCCCGTACCGATGCCGCACAACCGCTCAGTGCCTCGGCATTGGCCCAGTTCCAGATCATCCGGCGCAATGGCGCCGTTGTTCCTTTTGAGCCGGCCAAGATCGCCGTGGCGATGATGAAGGCCTTCCTGGCGGTGCACGGCACCCAGGGCGCGGCCTCGGCCAGCGTGCGCGAAGTCGTCGACAGCCTGACGCAGGGGGTGGTGCGCGCGCTGGTGCGTTCGCGCCCGGGCGGCGGCACCTTCCACATCGAGGACGTGCAGGACCACGTGGAACTGGCCCTGATGCGCGGCGGCCATCACGAGATCGCGCGGGCCTACGTGTTGTACCGCGAGAAGCGCACCCAGGAGCGTGCGCGTGACAAGGTCGCGGCCGCGCCCGCGGCGCCGCAGCTCCATGCCATCGACAACGGCCAGCGCGTGCCGCTGGACATCGGACGCCTGCAGGAGCTGATCCGCACCGCCTGCGACGGCCTGGGCCCGGACATCCGCTTCGAGCCGATCATGGCCGAGACGCTGCGCAACCTGTACGACGGCGTGCCGATGGACGAGGTCTACAAGGCCTCGGTGCTGGCCGCCCGCACCCTGATCGAGAAGGACCCGGACTACACCTACGCCACCGCGCGGCTGCTGTTCCATACCATCGCCAAGGAGGTGCTGGGCCACGACGTGCCGCAGGCCGAGATGGGCGCCGCCTATGTCGAGTATTTCCCGCAGTTCGTGCGCAAGGGCGTGGACGCCGAGTTGCTCGACGAGCGGCTGCTGCAGTTCGACCTGCCGCGCCTGGCCGCCGCGCTCAAGCCCGAACGCGACCTGCAGTTCGACTACCTGGGCCTGCAGACGCTGTACGACCGCTATTTCCTGCACATCCGCAAGACCCGCATCGAGATGCCGCAGGCCTTCTTCATGCGCGTGGCCATGGGCCTGTCGCTGAACGAGATCGACCGCGAGGCCCGCGCCATCGAGTTCTACGAGGTGTTGTCGTCGTTCGACTTCATGTCCAGCACGCCGACGCTGTTCAACAGCGGCACGCTGCGCTCGCAGCTCTCGTCGTGTTACCTCACGACGGTGCCGGACGACCTGGACGGCATCTACGAATCGATCAAGGAAAACGCCTTGTTGTCCAAGTTTGCCGGCGGCCTGGGCAACGACTGGACCCGGGTGCGCGCGCTGGGTTCGCGCATCAAGGGCACGAACGGCGAGTCGCAAGGCGTGGTGCCGTTCCTCAAGGTGGTCAACGACACCGCGGTGGCGGTGAACCAGGGCGGCAAGCGCAAGGGCGCGGTCTGCACCTACCTGGAAGCCTGGCACCTGGACGTCGAGGAGTTCCTGGAGTTGCGCAAGAACACCGGCGACGACCGCCGCCGCACCCACGACATGAACACCGCGAACTGGATTCCCGACCTGTTCATGCGCCGGGTCATGGAAAAAGGCAACTGGACCCTGTTCTCGCCGTCCAGCGTGCCCGACCTGCACGACAAGTTCGGCGCCGACTTCGAGCGCGCCTACGTGGCCTACGAGGAGCAGGCCGCCCGCGGCGAGATCAAGCCCAGCCGCACGCTGCCGGCCTCCGACCTGTGGCGCAAGATGCTGACCATGCTGTTCGAGACCGGACATCCGTGGATCACGTTCAAGGACGCCTGCAACGTGCGCTCGCCGCAGCAGCACGTGGGTGTCGTGCATTCGTCCAACCTGTGCACCGAGATCACGCTCAACACCAGCGACACCGAGACCGCCGTGTGCAACCTGGGTTCGGTCAACCTGCTGCAGCACATCAAGGACGGCGGCATCGACCATGACAAGCTGCGCCGCACCGTCGGCATCGCGATGCGCATGCTCGACAACGTCATCGACATCAACTACTACGCGGTCAAGAAGGCGCGCGACTCCAACATGCGCCACCGCCCGGTGGGCCTGGGCGTGATGGCGTTCCAGGACAGCCTGTACAAGCTGCGCATCCCGTACGCCAGCGAGGCGGCGGTCGCGTTCGCCGACCAGTCGATGGAGGCGGTCTGTTATTACGCGTACTGGGCCTCGACCGAACTGGCGCGCGAGCGCGGCCGTTACTCGAGCTACAAGGGTTCGTTGTGGGATCGCGGCATCCTGCCGATCGACACGCTGGACCTGCTGGCCGAGGCCCGCGGCGGCTTCGTCGAGGTGGACCGTTCCTCGACGCTGGACTGGGATGCCTTGCGCAGCAAGATCGCCGTCGACGGCATGCGCAACTCGAACTGCGTGGCGATCGCGCCGACGGCGACGATCTCCAACATCATCGGCGTCGACGCGTCGATCGAACCGTGTTTCGGCAACCTGTCGGTCAAGTCCAATCTCTCGGGCGAGTTCACCGTCATCAACGGAAGCCTGGTGCACGACCTCAAGCGCCTGGGCCTGTGGGACGACGTGATGGTCATGGACCTCAAGCATTTCGACGGATCGCTGCAGCCGATCGACCGCGTGCCGCAGGACATCAAGGCCTTGTACGCGACCGCGTTCGAGATCGAGACCCACTGGCTGGTCGAGGCCGCGGCCCGACGACAGAAGTGGATCGACCAGGCGCAGTCGCTCAACATCTACATGGCCGGTGCCTCGGGCAAGAAACTCGACGACACCTACAAGCTGGCGTGGGTGCGTGGTCTCAAGACCACCTATTACCTGCGCACGCAGTCGGCCACGCATGCCGAGAAGTCGACGGTGGCCGCCGGTCGCCTCAACGCGGTGTCGTCCGGTGCCGAAGGCCAGTCCGCTGCCGCGCCGATGAGTGCGCTCGACAAGGCAGCGGCCGCGGCGCGCGAACAGCTGGCGGCGAGTCCGGCAACGGACGTCAAGTTCTGCGGCGTCGACGATCCGACGTGCGAGGCGTGCCAATAAGACGACCCTGCATCGTCCGCGCATCATGCGTGGACGATGCTATTGAACAACACATCACGATGGCAGCGCGCATGAATGCTTTGCATTTCATGGCGCTGCTTTCATAATTCGAAGATTGGAATCCTCTATGTTGTCCTGGGACGAAGAAGTCAAGCCCACATCGCCATCGACATTTGCGCGTGACCCGCATCAGGGTCGCTCGGTGGAGCCATCCTTGCACACACCGCAGGCGCGTGTTCTCGATGATGGCGCACCGGTGCCGTCCCCCGTTGCCGGCGCTCCGGCAGCCGCTCCGGTCCAGCGCCGCGTCAACGCCGCCGACAAGCGCATCATCAACGGCCAGACCGACGTCAACCAGCTGGTGCCCTTCAAGTACAAGTGGGCCTGGGAAAAATACCTCTCGAGCTGCGCCAACCACTGGATGCCGCAAGAGGTCAACATGACGCGCGACATCGCGTTGTGGAAAGACCCGAACGGCCTGACGGACGACGAGCGCCGCATCGTCAAGCGCAACCTCGGTTTCTTCGTCACCGCCGACTCGCTGGCAGCCAACAACATCGTGCTGGGCAGCTACCGCCACATCACGGCGCCCGAGTGCCGGCAGTTCCTGCTGCGCCAGGCGTTCGAGGAGGCGATCCACACCCACGCCTACCAGTACATCGTCGAGTCGCTCGGCCTGGACGAGAGCGAGATCTTCAACGCCTACAACGAGGTCGACTCGATCCGCAACAAGGACCAGTTCCTGATCCCGTTCATCGAGACGCTGACCAACCCGCATTTCAAGACCGGCACGCAGGAGGCCGACCAGCAGCTGCTCAAGTCGCTGATCGTCTTCGCCTGCCTGATGGAAGGCCTGTTCTTCTACGTCGGTTTCACGCAGATCCTGGCGCTGGGTCGCCAGAACAAGATGACCGGCGCTGCCGAGCAGTACCAGTACATCCTGCGCGACGAATCCATGCACTGCAACTTCGGTATCGACCTGATCAACCAGATCAAGCTCGAGAACCCGATGCTCTGGACGGCCACCTTCAAGGCCGAGATCCGTGCCTTGTTCGAGCAGGCGGTTGCGCTCGAATACCAATATGCCGAAGACACCATGCCGCGCGGAGTGCTGGGCATGAATGCGTCGATGTTCAAGGGCTACCTGCGTTATATCGCCAACCGGCGCGCGACCCAGATCGGGCTGGAGGCCTTGTACCCGAACGAAGAAAACCCGTTCCCCTGGATGAGCGAGATGATCGACCTGAAGAAGGAGCGCAACTTCTTCGAGACCCGTGTCATCGAGTACCAGTCGGGCGGCGCCTTGTCCTGGGATTGACGCGAGCATCGCACGACCCACCATGGCTCAACCGAATCCACACGTCGTCGCAGGCTCCGCAGAGAGCCGCGTGGGCGTGTGTCACCCCATTCAAGGTGCTGGGATAAGGCCCAACACCTTGAATCGCTCCATGTGCTCCAACAGGCATGAAGTGCTCTTTGTTTCTTGATCAAGGAGAAAATGATGGCAACTGCAAAAAAACCGGCGGCAAAAAAGGCCGCTCCTGCGAAGAAGGCCGCGGCCAAGAAGGCCCCGGCTAAGAAGGCTGTAGCGAAGAAGGCTCCGGCGAAGAAGGCTCCGGCCAAGAAGGTCGTGGCCAAGAAGGCTCCGGCCAAGAAGGTCGTAGCCAAGAAGGCTCCGGCCAAGAAGGCCGCTGCCAAGAAGGCGCCGGCGAAGAAGGCCGTAGCGAAGAAGGCCCCGGCGAAGAAGGTCGTCGCCAAGAAGGCGCCGGCGAAGAAGGCTGCTGCCAAGAAGGCGCCAGCCAAGAAAGCCGTAGCGAAGAAGGCTCCAGCCAAGAAGGCCGCCGCCAAGAAGGCTCCGGCCAAGAAAGCCGCTGCCAAGAAGCCTGCCGCCAAGAAGGCTGCGAAGAAAGCCGCGAAGGCGCCCGCTGCCCCTGCCTCTGCCGCGCAGACGACGCTGAACCCGCAAGCGGCCTGGCCGTTTCCGACAGCCAGCAAGCCCTGAGCGAGCCTGAGCGTTCGCATCAAGCCCGATACCTCACGGTGTCGGGCTTTTTTCATGGGCGATGCGTGCCCGGGTCGCGGAACTACAGGCGCAGTGTCGCGTCCCTGTCGATGCTGTAGTTCTGCGGTCCGCGCTGCGCGATCTTGATCGAGCCGAGCCGGTTGCCGAGCATGGCGCAACGCTCCAGTGGCCATCCGCGCTCGAGCCCGTACAGCAATGCGCCCCGGTATGCGTCACCGCAACCGGTCGGGTCGACGACCGCTGCCGCGGCGACCGCCGGCACATGCGTCTTGACACCATCGATCCATACCTCGCTGCCCTGCGCGCCGATGGTGACGATCAGACCCCGCACCTTGCGCGAGATCTCGGCGGTGTCCCAGCCGGTGCGGTCGCTGAGCATCTTGCCCTCGTAGTCGTTGACGGCAATCCAGCTCGCCTTGCCGACGAAGTCGCGCAACTCGGCCCCGTCGAAACGTGGCAGCTGCTGGCCCGGATCGAAGATGAACGGGATGCCAGCTTCGGAGAACTGCTCCGCATGCTGGACCATCGCATCGCGGCCGTCGGGCGCGATGATGCCCAGCCGGATGTCCTCGCGTGCGCTGATCCGGTTGCGCCAGGCCTGTTCCATTGCGCCCGGGTGAAAGCCGTTGATCTGGTTGTTGTCGGTATCGGTGATGATCATCGCCTGCGCCGTGTAGGCGTCGGCGATCGTGCGCACGAATTCGCAGCCGATGCCCAGCGCATCGAGTCGCTTGCGATAGTCGTCGCCGTCGACGCCCAGCGTGGCCATGGGCAGCGGGTCGCCGCCGAGCAGCTTGAGGCTGTAGGCGATGTTGCCGGCGCAGCCGCCGAAATCGCGACGCAGCGACGGCACCAGGAACGACACGTTCAGGATGTGCAACTGCTCGGGCAGGATCTGCTCGGCAAACCGTCCCTCGAAGTTCATGATGGTGTCGAAAGCCAGCGAGCCGCAGATCAGGGATGCCATGGAGGGTCCGGTCGATGTATCAGGGGTAAAAGGCGAGCAGGCGGTAGCCGGCCACGCGTTGCGCGCTGGCGTCGGCCTGCACGGTCAGTGCGAGCGAGCCGGTCCAGACCGATTCGCCGGCCAGGGCGTCGGAGCGGGCGCCGAATTCCGCGGGCAGGATCACGCGGCGAATCACGGGCTGGTCCTGCGGGTCGGTGAGCGAGAGCTCCACCGCCGGCATGGCAACGTCGATCGGAGCCGTGTTCTTCAGCGAGAAGCCGAGCCGATAGTCGTCGCCGCGCACGCGGCTGAACGACGAACTGTCGATGACGATGGATTCGATCTGGCGCAGTGGCGCGATCGAGCAGCCGGCCACGGTGCACAAGGCCTCGAGCACGGGCCGCATGCCGGGCTGCGCCGCCGCGACCCGATCGCGTTCCTTGACCAGCAGTTGCACGCCCAGCAATGCCAGCAACACCACCAGCGTGATGACGAGCGCCAGGCGCACCATCGGCCTGCGCCAGATCGACGGCGCCTGCTCGTCCTGCAGAAAGGACGGGCGCGGGACAGCCGCATCGGCACGGGGAGCGTCGGTGCCGGCGCCGACGCCGGTGCTGCGTGGTTCGTCGGTGGCCGTGTCGCGGGCAGGTTCCGGCACCGGTGGAAAGTCGAGTTCCGGCGGGGGCAGGGTATCGGTGTCGTCCGCGTCGGCATCGTAGGGCGTGTCGATCGCGGTCTGGGGATCGGTGGGCGGCCCATCGCGCCAATCGTCTTCGAGCGCGGTGTCGATGGCCGGTCGCATCGTGGCGCCGACATCGAACGCGTCATCGTGCGGAGCAGCGGCCCGATCGGCGGGCGCCGGCGACGGTGTGAACCGGTTTTCGTCCGGCGCTGCGTCCGGTGCGCCCGGCACAGGTGCCGCGGTGGCGGGTGTCGTGGTCGCGGGGGCCGCCGGCGGTGGCGGCGGTGGCGCCGAGGATGCGGGTCGTGGTGGAGCTGGCGCCGCTGCCGGTGCCGCGGGGGGCGGGGTGTTGCTCGTGGGCCGCGGCGCGGTCGGCGGCGTCGCAGCCGCATCGTCGCCCGATGGAACCATGTTCTGGGTGGCGTCGAACACCTCCGCGCATTGGCCGCATCGGACCCAGCCTTCCGACACCCGCAACTGATCCGGCACGACCCGGAACATGGTTTCGCATGTCGGGCAACGTGTGATCAGGCTCATGGCGAAATCATTGTAGTGTCGCCACCGGCCTCACAGGCGCGCGGTCATCAGGATCCAGCCCTCCTGCGACGCCGAGACCTGCAGTGCCGCATGGGGCGCATACGCCTGCGTGAGTTCGTCGGCCTGGCGCTCCAGAATGCCGGACAACACCAGCGATCCGCCCGGGGCGACGCGGGCGCACAGCAGCGGGGCGAGCACCTTGAGCGGCGTGGCCAGGATATTGGCCAGCACCGTCTGGTACTGGCCGCTGGCCTGGTCCGGCAGGCCGCAGGCGATACGCACGCCGTTGGCCTGGGCGTTGTCCCTGGCCGACGTCACCGCCGCCGGGTCGATGTCCAGCGCGTCGGCGGCGGTGGCACCGAACATGGCGGCGGCAATCGCCAGGATGCCGGAGCCGCAACCGTAGTCCAGCACCCGTCCCAGAGCGTCGGCGCCCCGGTTGCGGGCAATCCACTGCAGGCACATGCGGGTCGTCGGATGGGTGCCGGTTCCGAACGCCAGACCCGGATCGAGGCGGATCACGTGGCTCGCCTGCGCCGGGGGTTGGTGCCAGGTCGGCACGATCCAGAAATCGGGCTCGATGGCGACCGGTTCGAACTGCGACTGGGTCAGCCGCACCCAGTCCTGCTGCGCCAGCGGCGCGATGCCGTCGACCGTGCAATCGGCGAAGAAGTCCTGCGCGCCGAGGATGCGCGCCGCATCGCGCGCGGCCGCGTCGTCGGCGAACAAGGCCTTGATCGTGGAGTGGCGCCAGCCGATCGTCGTGGGCACCATGCCGGGTTCGCCGAACAAGGCCTGTTCGGCGTCGGTCAGCGCATCGGCGTCCTCGACGCTGACGCTCTGGGCGTCCAGGGCCTGCAAGGCATCGGAGACGTCCTCGACCCGGTCTTGCGGGCAGCGCAGGCTCAGTTCGACCATGGCGGTTCCGTCAGCGCTTGTGCTGCGCAAGCCACTCTTCCAGGTAATGGATGTTGGTGCCGCCGCCGCAGAACTTGGCATCGACCACCAGCTCGCGATGCAGCGGGATGTTGGTGTTGATGCCCTCGACCACGGTCTCGCCCAGTGCGGTGCGCATGCGCGCCAGCGCCTGCTCGCGCGTGTCGCCATGCACGATGATCTTGCCGATCATCGAGTCGTAGTTCGGCGGCACGAAGTAGTTGGTGTAGATGTGCGAGTCCACGCGCACGCCCGGTCCGCCGGGCGGATGCCACATGGTGATGCGCCCCGGCGACGGAACGAACTTGTACGGGTCCTCGGCGTTGATGCGGCATTCGATCGCATGGCCGCGGATCTCGATCTGGCGCTGCGTGAACGGCAGCTTCTCGCCCGCGGCCACCATGATCTGGGTCTTGACGATGTCCACGCCGGTGATCATCTCGGTGACCGGGTGTTCCACCTGGACCCGGGTGTTCATCTCGATGAAATAGAACTCGCCGTTCTCGAACAGGAACTCGAAGGTGCCCGCGCCGCGGTAGCCGATCTTCTTGCAGGCGGCCACGCAGCGCTCGCCGATGCGCTCGATCAGCTTGCGCGGAATGCCGGGCGCCGGCGCCTCTTCGATGACCTTCTGGTGGCGCCGCTGCATGGAGCAGTCGCGCTCGCCCAGGTAGACGGCGTTCTTGTGCTTGTCGGCCAGCACCTGGATCTCGATGTGGCGCGGGTTCTGCAGGAACTTTTCCATGTACACCGCAGGATTGCCGAACGCGGCGCCGGCCTCGGCCTTGGTCATCTGCACCGCGTTGACCAGGGCCGCTTCGGTGTGCACGACGCGCATGCCGCGTCCGCCGCCGCCGCCGGCCGCCTTGATGATCACCGGATAACCGATGCTCTTGGCCATGCGCCGCACCTGCACCGAGTCGTCGGGCAATTCGCCTTCCGACCCGGGCACGCAAGGCACGCCGGCCTTGATCATGGCCTGCTTGGCCGACACCTTGTCGCCCATGATGCGGATCGACTCCGGCGTGGGCCCGATGAACTGGAATCCGCTTTTCTCGACCCGCTCCGCGAAACCGGCGTTCTCGCTGAGGAAACCGTAGCCCGGATGAATGGCCTCGGCGTCGGTGACTTCGGCCGCCGAGATGATGGCGGGCATGTTGAGGTAACTCAGCGCCGAGGGCGCCGGCCCGATGCACACGGCCTCGTCGGCCAGCTTGACGTATTTGGCGTTGCGGTCAGCCTCCGAATACACCATCACCGCGGTGATGCCGAGTTCGCGGCTGGCGCGCTGGATGCGCAATGCGATTTCGCCTCGATTGGCTACCAGGATCTTCTTGAACATGGGTTGCGCTGACCGGGGTCAGGAGATTTCGAACAGCGGTTGCCCGTATTCGACGGCCTGGCCATTGGCGCACAGGATGTTGGTGACGGTGCCGGTCTTGTCGGCTTCGATTTCGTTGAGGATCTTCATGGCCTCGACGATGCACAGGGTCTCGCCCTCCTTGATGGTGCTGCCGACCTCGACGAAGGGCTTGGCACCCGGCGACGCGCTGCGGTAGAAGGTGCCCACCATCGGCGACTTCACGACATGGTTTGCCGGTGCCTCGGGAACGACGGCGGCTTCCGCAGCCACGGGCGCGACCTGGGCCACGGCGGGCGGCGGGGCGGCCTGAATGGTCTGGTAGTGCACCGGCGCGCCGGCAACGCCGGCCTTGACGATTCGCACCTTGCCTTCGGCTTCCGTGATTTCCAGTTCGGACACGTTCGAATCCGATACCAGATCGATCAGTGTCTTGAGTTTTCTCAGATCCATGGTGTCTCCAACGACATGATGTGATGAGCCGCGAATTTACCTCAAATGTGGGGCAAATGCGGTTATCTTCGTTTAAATTTCGACTATTTCTGGCTCGCCGCAGGGCGGGCCGCTGGTGGGCTGCGGGCCGGCCACTGCGGCCGAAGGTGTCGCGTGGCCGGTGATTCGCGTGTCTCGATGGCTACCGCATGTCGCGCCATTCCTGCAGGTCTTGCGGGTCGACGCGGCCTATTTTACGTTGGGCGACCTGTCCTGTTCCGTCGAACACCACCGTGAACGGCAGGCCGCCCCCCTGATTGCCCAGCGAACGACTCAGTTCGACCCCCGCCATGCCTGCCAGCGCAACCGGAAATTGCACCGGCGTCTGGGTCAGGAAACGCGTGACGGCAGCCCCCTGGTCCACGGCCAGACCCAGGACTTGCCAACCGTTGGCATGGTTTTCGGCGTAGAAGCGATCGAGCAGCGGCATTTCCTCGATGCACGGCGGGCACCAGGTGGCCCAGAAATTGAGCAGCAGGGGGCGGCCGGCGAAGCTGCGCATGGACAGCGTGGCGCCGCCGTGCGTGGGAAATTCCATGTTCCAGATGGCATGGGCCTGCCCGGGCGAGCCGACGCCCGGTCGCGCCTGCCACCACCACAGGCCGGCGCCCGCGGCCGCGGCCGTGCCCGCAACCGCAGCGAACAACCATCGCCGCCGCGCCGCTTCTGCCGCGGGCTGGGGGTGTTGGCCGGGGGGAGGGGATTCGCGTTCCGGTGTCGTCATGGGCTGGGGCTGCGCAGCAATTCTCGCAGCGCGGCCAGATCCCCCCGCGACGTGCGGCCTTTGCCGTCGTGGCGCAAGGCGCCGCGCAAGTCGTCATGGTCGTAGACCAGCAGGTGGATCGACACCATGGTGTTCAGCTCCGGACAGAAGTCCGCGATGCTCAGCGCCTCGACCGTGTCGCCGCGCATGCCGTGGACGGTACGCGGTTCGTATGCGACATGCGCGTCGATCAACGCGATTTCCGCCGATTTCGAGTCGTCGCAGAACAGTTCGAGCACGATGTCGGACTGGCGGGTCGCGCTGCCGCGCCATACGGCCGAACCCAGGTGCGGGCGGAACGGCTCCAGCCGTTCCATCCAGCGCGCCGCCAGCGATCGCAACGCGGCCAGTTCCAGCGGCTGGGTGTCGGCGCAGAAGATGGCGATGTGTTCGAACACCGCATCCTCGAGTTCGTCATTGCCCGGCAAGGGCGTGCGGGCCGGCAGGCCCAGCAAGCGCACGGCCTGCCGCTTGGCCGGCCCGTATTCGAGCCCGTCCTCGACCACCAGACGCGCCGCCGCGGCAGCAATCTCGGCTCTCCAGCCTTCGGCGCCATGTTCCATCCCGCGATTGTCCACGGATTCGTCGGCGGTCCGCCATCATGGCGGCCCGGCCTCGCGTCCCGGGGCCTTGCACGCGCCGGCACCCATGGCCCCTCACCTAAAATCCCGTGATGCATATCCATATCCTGGGCATCTGCGGCACCTTCATGGGCGGACTGGCCGCGCTGGCCCGCGAGCAGGGCCATACGGTCACCGGATGCGACACCGGCGTCTATCCGCCCATGAGCGACCAGCTGCGTGCGCTGGGCATCGACCTGATCGAAGGTTACGGCGCCGACCAGCTCGAGCTGCGGCCGGACCTGTTCGTCGTCGGCAATGTCGTCAGCCGGGCCGTGCTGGCCGATGGCTCGCCCCGGTACCCGTTGATGGAGGCCATCCTCGACGCCGGGGCACCCTACACGAGCGGCCCGCAATGGCTGGCCGAGCACGTGTTGCAGGGCCGCCATGTCCTGGCGGTCGCGGGCACCCATGGCAAGACCACGACCACCGCCATGCTGGCCTGGATCCTGGAGTGTGCCGGCCTTGCGCCGGGTTTCCTGATCGGCGGCGTGGCGATGAACTTCTCGGCGTCGGCGCGGCTCGGCGGATCCCCGACGCCGACGGCCCAGGCGCGCAAGCCGCTGTTCGTCATCGAGGCCGACGAATACGACACCGCGTTCTTCGACAAGCGCAGCAAGTTCGTGCATTACCGCCCGCGCACCGCGATCCTGAACAACCTGGAGTTCGACCACGCCGACATCTTCGACGACCTGGCCGACATCGAACGGCAGTTCCGCCACCTGGTGCGCATGGTGCCGGGGACCGGGCCGCACGGCAGCGGACGCATCATCGTCAACGGCCTGGAAGAAAGCCTGGCCCGCGTGATGGCCGCGGGTTGCTGGAGCGAGCAGCGCAGTTTCGGCGCCGCCGTGAGCGACTACACGGCCGAGGGCGAGCCCGATCGGTTCGAGGTGTTGCGCCACGGGACGCCGTTGGCCACCGTGTGCTGGGGCTTGAGCGGCCGGCACAACCAGCTCAACGCGCTGGCGGCGATCGCGGCGGCCGAACACGTGGGCGTGGAGCCGGCCGTCGCGGCGCAGGCCCTGGCCCGGTTCGACAACGTGCGCCGGCGCATGGAGCTGCGCGGAAGCGTGCCGCTGGCAGGTGTGCCGGCGTCGAGTGCGCCGGTCACGGTGTACGACGACTTCGCCCACCATCCCACGGCGATCCACACCACGCTCGAGGGCCTGCGCCGCAAGGTCGGCCCGTCGGTGCGGATCCTGGCCGTGTTCGAACCCCGTACCAATACGATGAAGCTCGGTGCGATGAAGGCGCAGCTGCCCTGGGCGCTGGCATCGGCGGACCTGGCCTTCTGCCATGCCGGCGGACTGGGATGGGACGCGCGAGAGGTGCTCGCCCCGCTGGGCGACAAGGCCCGGGTGGCCGACGATATCGGCGCCGTGCTCGAGCAGGTGCTTGCCGAGGTGCGTCCCGGCGACCAGATCCTGTGCATGAGCAACGGCGGCTTCGGCGGCATCCACCAGAAACTCCTGGCGCGCCTGCAGCAGGTCGTGCCCGAGCGGCAACACGCCTGGGCCGCCGCCGCCTGAGACCGTCGGCCCCAGCGGCGCGCAGCCTTACGCGGCGCGCTTGCGCCGTGCCGCCACCGCCTGGGACAAGCTGTCCAGCAGTTCGAGCGAGTGGTCCCAACCCAGGCAGGCGTCGGTGATGCTCTTGCCGTAGTCGAGCTTGCTGGCGTCGTCCTGGCCCGGCGTGAACTTCTGCGCGCCGGCGTGCAGATGGCTTTCGACCATCAGGCCGAACACGCTGGTCGAGCCGCCCGCCACCTGGGCCGCGACGTTGCGCGCCACGTCGAGTTGTTTCTCGTGCTGCTTGCTGCTGTTCGCATGGCTGCAGTCGACCATCAGCGTGGCCGGCAGATGGGCCGCCGTCAAGGCCTTGCAGGCCGCCGCGACGCTGTCGGCATCGTAGTTCGGCGCCTTGCCACCGCGCAGGATCACGTGGCAGTTCTGGTTGCCGTTGGTCTGCACGATGGCGACCTGCCCGTTCTTGTGCACCGACAGGAAGTGGTGGCCGCCGGCCGCGGCCTGGATCGCGTCGGTGGCGATCTTGATGTTGCCGTCGGTGCCGTTCTTGAAGCCGATCGGCGCCGACAGCCCGGACGCCAGCTCCCGGTGCACCTGGCTTTCCGTGGTGCGTGCGCCGATCGCGCCCCAGGCGATCAGGTCGCCCAGGTATTGCGGCGAGATCACGTCCAGGAATTCGCTGGCGGCCGGCAGGCCCAGGCGGTTGATCTCGATCAGCAGCTGGCGCGCGATGCGCAGGCCTTCGTCGATGCGGAAGGTCTCGTCCAGGTAGGGGTCGTTGATCAGCCCTTTCCAGCCCACGGTGGTGCGGGGTTTCTCGAAATACACCCGCATCACGATCTCCAGCGTGTCGCGGTATTTCTCGCGCTGCTGCACCAGCTTGCGGGCGTATTCCTGCGCCGCCACCGGATCGTGGATCGAGCACGGCCCGATCACCACCAGCAGCCGGTCGTCCTGCCCGGCCATGATGGCCTGGATGTTGCGCCGGGTCGACGCGATCAGCTGTTCCACGGGGGTGCCGCCGATGGGGAAGAAACGGATGAGGTGATCGGGCGGGGGCAACACGTTGATGGCCTTGATGCGTTCGTCGTCGGTCTGGCTCGTGCGGTCGCTGTGGGGGTCGCGGCTGCGGTCGGGCCCGCTGTGGGTGGGGGCGGAGCCGGATTGCCAGGAGGAGGTCTGCTGCGTCATGGTGTGTGGTCCTGAGTTGAAAAAATGGGGCCGGAAAACAAAAAACCGCCGGGGTTGCCGGCGGTTTCGAGGGGGTAGGGTTGTCAGGGGGTCGACACGACTACTTCTCTCTTGCGCCGGCGGCGTAGGAGAACCAGAAGTAGGCAAAGAAAAATCGTGTCATCGACATGGGCCGGACTTTAGCACGAAAAAAATGGGCGATTGCGGCCCGGCCTTCAGGCGGTGCCGCCGACGGTCAGGCCGTCGATGCGCAGGGTCGGCTGGCCCACGCCCACCGGCACGCTCTGGCCTTCCTTGCCGCAGGTGCCCACGCCGCTGTCGAGCGCCATGTCGTTGCCGATCATCGAGACCCGGGTCAACGCGTCCGGCCCGTTGCCGACGATGGTCGCGCCCTTGACCGGGAACTTGATCTTTCCCTTCTCGACCCAGAACGCCTGGCTGGCCGAGAACACGAACTTGCCCGAGGTGATGTCGACCTGGCCGCCGCCGAAATTGGTCGCGTACAGGCCGCGCTCGATGCTGGCGATGATCTCCTGCGGCTCGCGGTCGCCGCCGAGCATGTAGGTGTTGGTCATGCGCGGCATCGGCACGTGGGCGTAACTCTCGCGCCGGCCGTTGCCGGTGGCGGCCACGCCCATCAGTCGCGCGTTCATCGCGTCCTGGATGTAGGCCTTGAGCACGCCGTCCTCGATCAGCACGTTGCGCTGGCTGGCGTTGCCTTCGTCGTCGACGTTGAGCGAGCCGCGCCGGTCGGCAATCGTGCCGTCGTCGAGCACGGTCACACCCTTGGCCGCGACGCGCTGGCCGATGCGGCCGCTGAAGGCGCTCGACCCCTTGCGGTTGAAGTCGCCCTCCAGTCCGTGGCCGATCGCCTCGTGCAGCAGGATGCCGGGCCAGCCCGGGCCGAGCACGACCGTCATCTCGCCCGCGGGTGCAGGACGCGAGCCGAGATTGGTCAGGGCCGCGGCGACCGCCTCGTCGACGTATTTGTCGATCAGCGCGTCGTCGAAATAGGCCAGCGAAAACCGCCCGCCGCCGCCGGCATTGCCCACTTCGCGCCGGCCCTTGTGTTCGGCGATCACGGTCACGCTCAGGCGCACCAGCGGCCGCACGTCGGCCGCCAGTGTGCCGTCGGCCCGCGCCACCAGCACCACGTCGTATTCGCTGGCCAGGCCGGCCATGACCTGGGCCACGCGCGGGTCCTTGGCACGGGCGCGTTGCTCGACCTTGCCCAGCAAGGCGACCTTGGCGGCGCTGTCCATGGTGGCGATCGGATCGAGATCCGGATACAGGGAGCGGCTGCCGGCGATCGTGCGCGGCGTGACCTTGACCCGGCCGCCGCGCGCGGCGGAGGAGATGGCGCGCACGGTGCGGGCCGCATCGAGCAGCGAGGCAAAGGAGATGTCGTCCGAATACGCGAATGCGGTCTTCTCGCCGCTGACGGCGCGTACACCGACGCCCTGGTCGATGCTGAACGAGCCGGACTTGACGATGCCTTCCTCCAGCCCCCAGCCTTCGCTGCGGGTGTACTGGAAATACAGGTCGGCGTCGTCGACCCGGTGGGCGCGGATTTCGGCCAGCGCCCGGCTCAGGTGGGATTCGTCCAGCCCGAAGGGTTCGAGCAGCAGGGACTTGGCAATGGCCAGGCGTTCAATGGTGGGTTCGCGAGAGATCATGGCGCATTTTAGGTTCGCCGCGATGTTCCGGTGCCGTCCAGGCCCATGATGGCCCTTCGACCGGCGGGATTGGGGCCGGTCAATCCGCCTGCGGCCTGCGCGCGAGCCATTGCAGCAAGGCCGCGTCGTCCAGCTCGGCCAGGCCGGCCGCGCTGGCCTGCGCGAAGGCATCACGCGCCGCCGCGCCCAGCGGGCCCTGGAAGCCGAGCTGCTGCGCCGCCTGCATCGCCAGCCGGGTGTCTTTTTCGAGCAGCGTCATGTGGGCGCGCGGCGCGTAGTCGCCGGCGATTGCCCGCCGCATCCGGTCCGAGCCGATCCAGCTCTGGCCGCTGGAGCGCTCGATCACATCCAGCGTGGCGCCGAGGTCCAGGCCCATGCGGCCCGCCAGCGCCAGCACCTCGGCGGCGCCGACCAGGTTGATGCCGGCGGCCAGGTTGTTGACCAGCTTGGTGCGGGCGCCGTCGCCGAGGCGCTCGCCGATGCGGAACACGTTGGACGACAAGGCCTCGACCAGGCCGCGGTGGCGCTCGAACACCATCGGTGCGCAGGCGACCATCAGGCTCATGCTGCCGTCGCGTGCCCGCGCCGGCCCGCCGGACATCGGCGCGTCGATGCAATGCAGGCCGAACGGCCGCAGTTCCAGTGCGATGGCCTCCACGTCGTCGGGCGCCATGGTCGGGCACAACATCACGCAGCGGCCCAGCCGCATCGCCTGCGCCACCGCGCCGGCGCCGAACAACACGTCGCGCGTCTGTGGTGCATCGACGACACAGACGATGGTGACGTGCGCGTCGCGCGCCGCGTCACAGGGCGCCGCGTGCGCGGTGGCGCCCAGCGCCGTCAGCGCCTGGCTGCGTTCGGGCAGCAGGTCGCAGACATGCACCGGCCAGTGGCGCGCCAGCAGGTTGGCCGCCATGGCGCCGCCCATGTTGCCGACGCCGACGATGGCCACCGGAAAGACCGGCTCCGTCATGACTGGACCAGTCGCTTGGCCTTGCCGATCGACATCAGCATGCCCAGCGCCAGGCCCAGCGTCACCATGGCCGTGCCGCCATAACTGATGAAGGGCAGGGGCACGCCGACCACCGGCAGGATGCCGCTGACCATGCCCATGTTGACGAAGGCATACGAGAAGAACATCATCGCCAGCGCGCCGGCCAGCAGGCGCGAGAACAGGGTGGGCGCGTCCAGTGCGATGCTCAGCGCGCGCAGCACCAGGAAGATGAAGCCGCCGATCAGCAGCAGGTTGCCGATCAGGCCGAATTCCTCCGAATACGCGGCGAAGATGAAGTCGGTCGTGCGTTCGGGGATGAATTCCAGGTGGGTCTGCGTGCCCTGCATGAAACCCTTGCCCCACACGCCGCCCGAGCCGATCGCGATCATGCCCTGGATGATGTGGAAACCCTTGCCCAGCGGGTCCTTGGCCGGGTCGAGCAAGGTGCAGATGCGTTGCTGCTGGTAGTCGCGCAACACCACCCAGCGCACGCCGTCCGCGCACAGGTCGGACTGGAACAGCACCAGCAGGCCGATGCCGATGACCGCGATCAGCACCGGCGGCAACACCAGGCGCCAGCTCAGTCCGGCGAAGAAGATCACCGACAGGCCGGCGGCCAGCACCAGCAGCGAGGTGCCCAGGTCGGGCTGTTTCATGATCAGGCCCACCGGTATGGCCAGCAGGACGGCACCGACGACATAGTCCAGCGGGCGCAGCTGGCCTTCGCGTTTCTGGAACCACCAGGCCAGCATCAGCGGCATGGCGATCTTCAGGATCTCGCTGGGCTGGATCGTGATGCCCAGGTTGAGCCAGCGGGTCGCGCCCTTGCGCGTGATGCCGAACAGCGCCACCGCGACCAGCAGCGCCACGCCGAGCACGTACAGCGGAACCGCCACCGCCATCAGGCGCTGCGGCGGCACCTGGGCCACGACGAACATGATGCCGGCGGCCAGCAGCATGTTGCGGCCATGGGACTCGAAACGCGTGCCGTGGTCGAAGCCCGATGAATACATCGTCAGCAGTCCGGCCGCGGCCAGCGCCACCACGGCGAACAGCAGCAGTCCGTCGAAACCGGTGAAAAGGGGCAGGATCCGTCGCCACAACGACGGCTTGTCAAAAACGGCAGCCATGTGCGGGATTATCCCGCGCCGCCGGCGTGCCTATGATGACGGCATGGCCATCCCATCCCAGCCGATCACCCACCTGCTGTACCTGCATGGTTTTCGTTCCTCGCCGCACTCGACCAAGGCCCGCATCATGGCCGCGCGCGTGGCGCGCGATCATCCCGCCGTCACCTGGTGGTGTCCGCAATTGCCGGCCTCGCCGCGTCAGGCCATGGACATGCTGGTGCAGGGCACGGCGCAATGGCCGGACGCACGCATGGCGGTGGTCGGTTCGTCACTGGGCGGTTATTACGCGACCTGGCTGGCCGAGCAGCGGGCGTGCAAGGCGGTGTTGCTCAATCCGGCCGTGTTCGCCGCGCGCGATCTGGCGCGGCATATCGGCACCCACCCGGTCTGGCATGACCCGTCGCAGCAGATCGAGTTCACCCGCGAGCATGTCGACGAGTTGCGCACCTTGCAGGCCGGCGGGCCGGCCGATGCCGCGCGGTATTTTCTGCTTGCGGCCAAGGGCGACGAGGTGCTGGACTGGCGCGAAATGGTGCAGCGGTATCCCGGCGTGCAGCTGCGCCTGCTCGAGCACGGCGACCATGGCCTGAGCGATTTCGAGGACCATCTCGACACGGTGCTGGACTTCCTCGATCTTGCGTAGGCCCCGCCAGCCCTGGGGTTTTGCGCCGCTCGGCCGGCTCCGCGGCGCTGCCGCACCTGCGGCCCGGCGCACCCGCATCCGGCCCGTGCATGGTTTGCAGGGACAATACCGGCCATGTTCCTATTGTTTGAAGAAGCCGGCAAGTTCCTGGCCGGCCGGGTGTTGTCGCAGACCGATACCTCCGCCCAGGTCGAGCTCGACAGCGGCAAGCGCGTCAAGGTCAAGGCCGCCAACATCCTGATCACGTTCGACAAGCCGGCACCGGCCGATCTGCTGGCGGCGGCCCGCGGTGTGAGTGAAGACATCGAACTCGACATGGCCTGGGAGTTCGCGCCCGAGCAGGAGTTCGGTTTTGCCGACCTGGCGCGCGAATATTTCAGCGACAAGGCCACGCTCGAGCAGCAGGTCGGGGCCTTGATCAGCCTGTTCGAGGCGCCGCATTATTTCCGGCGCGCCGGCAAGGGCCGGTTCCGCAAGGCATCGGCCGACGTGCTGGCCCAGGCGCTGGCCGCGATCGAGAAGAAGAAGCTGGTGCAGCAGCAGATCGACGCCTGGGTCGCCGAACTCGCCGCGGGCCGGTGTCCGGAGCCGGTGCGCGAGCAGCTCTACAAGATCCTGTTCAAGCCGGACAAGAACGCGCCGGAATACAAGGCCGTGGTCGAGGCTTCGCGCGCCACGCACCTGGCGCCGCTGGATCTGCTGCAAAAGGCCGGTGCCATCGATTCGCCGTACCAGTTCCACTGGCGGCGTTTCCTGTTCGAGCATTTCCCCAAGGGCACCGGTTTCCCCGATGTCCAGGCACCTCCGATCAAGGACGATCTGCCGCTGGCCGGTGTGCAGGCGTTCTCGATCGACGATTCGGCCACGACCGAGATCGACGATGCGCTCAGTGTGCTGGGCCTGGGCAGCGGACAGGTCACCGTGGGCATCCACATCGCGGCGCCGGGGCTGGCGGTGCAACCGGGCGACCCGGTCGACAACCTCGGGCGCGCGCGCCTGTCGACCGTCTACATGCCGGGTTACAAGCTCACCATGCTGCCCGATGCGGTGGTGCAGGCCTATACGCTGCAGGAGGGGCGCGACTGCCCCGCGGTGTCGCTGTATGTCACGTTCAACGAAGACACGCTGGCGATCGAACACACCGAGACACGGCTCGAGCGCGTGCCCATCGTGGCCAATCTGCGCCATGACCAGCTCGACGCCGTGATCACCGCGCAGTGGCTGGCCGACGCGGGCGGCGCAACCGATACCGACCTGTCGCCCGGCGTGCCGGCGGTGCCGGGGCTGCGCGTGCAGTTGTCGTTCCTGCACCGGCTGGCCACGCACCTGAAGGCGCAACGCGAGGTGGTGCGCGGCAAGCCCGAGAACTTCACCCGGCCCGACTACAACTTCCGGCTGCTGCGCGACGGCAGCGGCGAGCCCGATGGCAACGAGCAGGTGGAGATCACGGTCCGCCAGCGGGGCGCGCCGCTGGACCTGGTCGTGTCCGAGGCGATGATCCTGGCCAACAGCCACTGGGGCAGCTGGATGGCCGAACTCGGCGTGCCGGCGATCTACCGCAGCCAGGCCAGCCTGGCGCCGGGCATCAAGGTGCGCATGGGCACCAAGGCCTTGCCGCACGCGGGCATCGGCGTCAAGAGTTACGCCTGGAGCACCTCGCCGCTGCGCCGCTACACCGACCTGGTCAACCAGTGGCAGATCATCGCCTGCGCGCGCCACGGCAAGACCGCGGCGCTGGTGGCGCCGTTCAAGCCCAAGGATGCCGAGCTGTTTGCGATCATCTCCGGCTTCGATGCCGCCTACGGGGCCTACGGCGCGTTCCAGGGCGCGATCGAACGGTTCTGGACCTTGCGTTACCTGACGCAGAACAACATCCAGGAACTGGTGGGCGCGCTGTTCAAGGACAACCTGGTGCGCGCCGAATCCCTGCCGCTGGTGTTGCCGGTCGTGGGGGCGCAAGGCCTGCCGCGTGGCGCCCGGCTGCGCGTGCGCCTGGGTGCCGTCGACACGATCGCACTGGACGTGACCGGCTCGGTCATCGAGCGGCTCGATGCGCCGACGGGCGACGGTGCGCCGGCGCCGGACGCGGCGGTGTCCGATGACGACAGCGACGACGAGGTGGTGGTCGGGCCGCTGGCGATTGCGGTCGATCTGGATGAACCCGCGGCAGCCGCCGCGCCGGGTGGCGATAATCAGGCCTCGTGAAACTGCGCACTTTCACCACCATGCAACTGGCGCTGGGCGCCTCGCTGGCCGTGCATGCGGCCTTGCTGACCGTGCGTTTCGTCGATCCGGAGCGCTTCAACCGGGTGTTCGAGGACACGCCGCTCGAGGTCATCCTGGTCAATGCCCGCACCAACGACAAGCCCGACAAGGCGCAGGCCCTGGCCCAGGCCAACATGGCTGGCGGCGGCGAACTCGACCGGGGCCGCGCCACGACGCCGTTGCCGGCCTCCGCGCTGACGGCCATCGGCGACGCGATCGAGGAACAGACCAACGCCAGCACCCAGACGCTGCTCGAACAGCAGCAGATGATGCTGGCCCAGGTGCGGACCCAGCTCGCCGCGCTGCGGCCGCCCGAGCCGCTCAACCCCGGTGCGACGCCCGAGCAGATCACCCGCGAGGAAAAACGCCGCCGGTTGATCAAGCTGCTGGCCGAGATCGAGCGGCGCATCCAGGAAGAAAATGCGCGGCCGAAGAAGCGATACGTGAGCCCGGCCACGCGCGAGGTGCCGTACGCGGTGTATTACGACACCATGCGCCGCATGATCGAGGACATGGGCACCACCAATTTCCCGACCTTCGGCGGCAAGAAGCTGTATGGCGAGCTGACGATGCTGATCACCGTCAACCACGACGGCCATGTGCTGGCCACCGAGGTGGTCGACAGCTCCGGCATGCCGGTGCTCGACCGGCGCGCCGAACTCATCGCCCGTTCGGCCGGCCCGTTCGGTGGCTTCACCGACGAGATGCGCCGCAGTTTCGACCAGCTGGTGCTGGTGTCGCGCTTCAAGTTCACGCGCGACGAACTGCTCGAAGCCAAGGTCAGCGGCAAATGAGCGTGCAAGGCTTCCCGGCCCATGGCGCCGGATGGCGCCGCGTGCGGGGCGTGCCGCGATGAGGCCGTTGTTGCGCTGGGCCGCACTGGTGTTGCTGGCCCTGTTCCTGTTGCAGCTGTTCTTCGTGGGCCGGATCGCCGCGATGGCGGTGATCGATCCGCAGTCGACCGCGTTCCAGCGGACCGAGGCCTGGCGCATCGCGCAGCACAAGGGCGAGTTGCGCTGGCGCCAGGAGTGGGTGGCCTACGCGCAGATCTCCGACAACCTCAAGCGCGCGGTGATCGCGTCGGAGGATGATGGCTACACCGACCACGACGGCATCGACTGGGATGCGGTCGAGAAGGCCTGGGCGAAGAACAGCCGGGCCGAGGAATTGGCCGAACAACGGGCGGCGGCCGGACGCAAGGCGCGCGCACCCAAGGTGGTTGGCGGCTCGACGATCACGCAGCAATTGGCCAAGAACC
Source organism: Rhodoferax sp. (assembly GCA_024236015.1). Taxonomy (GTDB): domain Bacteria; phylum Pseudomonadota; class Gammaproteobacteria; order Burkholderiales; family Burkholderiaceae_C; genus CAISIP01. The sequence goes on along the minus strand of JACKLK010000007.1, from coordinate 235,913 downwards.
TGTTGCTGTCCGGCGAACGCACCTTGCTGCGCAAGGGGCAGGAGTTCGTGCTGGCGCTGATGCTCGAGGCGCTGCTGGACAAGCGGCGCATCCTCGAGATCTATCTCAACAACGTCGAGTGGGGCGAGGGCGTGTTCGGTGCCCAGGCCGCGGCCCAGCATTATTTCCGCAAGCCGGCGTCGCGCCTGAGCGCATATGAGGCGGCCCGGCTGGCCGTGATGTTGCCGCGGCCCCGGTACTTCGAGAAGTTGCCGGGTTCGGCCTATCTGGCCGGGCGTGCATCGACGATCACTGCGCGCATGGCGCACGCCCGGCTGCCGTGACGGGACGCCGCGGCGGCTGCTGGGTATCATCGGGCCCATGCGTGCCAAGTTGATGGGTCTTTTCCTTCTCGCCCTGGTGCGCTTGTTGACCGGCTCGCAGGCGCGTTGGTATGGCTGTCCGCCCAAGGCCGAGCAACGCATCTATTTCGCGAATCACCAGAGTCATGCCGATCTGGTGCTGATCTGGGCGGCGCTGCCGCAGGTGCTGCGCACGTTGACACGCCCGATCGCGGCGCGCGACTACTGGACCAAGACACCGTTTCGGCAATGGATCACGACCCAAGTGTTCAATGCCATCTACGTGGCCCGTGACCGCACGGCCGACCAGGATCCGCTCGAACCCCTGGTCGAGGCGCTGGAGAACGGCGACTCGATCATCCTGTTTCCCGAGGGAACCCGCGGCCATGCGGAGGTGCCGCAGCCGTTCAAGGCCGGCCTGTACAACCTGGCCTTGCGGTTCCCGGACGTGGTGCTGGTGCCGGCCTGGATCGCGAACGTGCAACGGGTCATGCCCAAGGGCGAGGTGGTGCCGGTGCCGGTGTTGTGTTCGGTGACCTTCGGCGCGCCGGTCAAGCTCGAGCCGGGGGAAGACCGGCGGGCGTTCCTGGAGCGGGCCCGGGAGGCGGTGATGGCCTTGCGGGATGTGTGAGGCTGTGATGTTCTTCCTGACGTGCGGCTTTCGTGGTGCGCGATGCGGGATGGGTGGGCGACTCCGCTCATGTCCCCCGGCCTTCGGCCTCCTCCTTTACTTCGCTGCGTCGCCCACCCATCCCGCATCGCAACGAGCGATCGTGGTGCACCCATGGGCCCATACCCTCCCAGGACCGGGGCGGTGGTGTGTCTTGCGCAGCGAAATCAAGGAGGAGGCCGAAGGCCGGGGGACATTCGCGGAGCAAGGCACGCCGCCGTCCCGGTCCCACCGGCGATCTGCCAGCGGACGGATGTCCCAGGCATGGTTGTGCATCCAGGAGCAGGCGCTGCGCATGCGGCCGTTGGCATGACAACACCATGAACCAGTACCTCAGGAGCATGAGCGCCACCGAACAGGTCGGGGCCATGTTCGTGTTCGTGTTCGGCTGCCTGTTCATCGCCAGCGTCGTGTTGCTGCTGCTGTCGCTGCGCGAACACCGGGACGCGGAAGTCGACGTTGCCTATCGCGCCAACCTGGAACGCTCCACGACCTTGTTGCGCAGCAGCTGGGTCATGGTCATCGTGTTCTGGGTCGGATGGTTGTCAGGGGACGTCGGAGCGACCGTGTTGTTCGCACTGGTGTCCTTCTTCGCGCTGCGCGAGTTCATGGCGCTGTCGCCGACGCGCCGCGGCGACCATCGCAGCCTGGTGCTGGCCTTCTTCGTCATCCTGCCGCTGCAATACACGCTGGTGGGCCTGCGGCACTTCGACCTGTTCACGGTGTTCATCCCGGTCTATGTGTTCCTGGCGATTCCGGTCGTCAGTGCGCTGGCCAACGATCCGCAGCGCTTCCTCGAGCGCAATGCCAAGCTGCAATGGGGCATCATGGTGTGCATCTACGGCATGAGCCACGTGCCGGCCCTGCTGTTGCTCGAGTTTCCGAACTACCGCGATCGCGGCGCATTCCTGGTGATCTTTCTCGCGCTCGTGGTGCAGACCTGCATGGTGGTGCAATACGTGGCCACGCGCCGGCTGCGGCGCGCGCCGGTCGCCCCGGCCATCAGCATCAGCTTCAACTGGGCCAGCTGGGGCATTGCGATCGGGGTCGGCAGCGTGCTGGGAGCCTTGCTGGCCGGTATCACGCCGTTCAAGCCGGGCCAGGCGTTCATGATGGCGCTGATCGCCTGCGTGGCGGGTTCGCTCGGCCACCTGGTCATGAAGGCGATCAAGCGCGATCGCGGCATTCCCGACTGGGGACAGCAGGGCGACAGCGTCACCGGTGCCAACGGATTGCTGGACCGGGTCGACGCCTTGTGTTTCTCCGCGCCGGTGTTCTTCCACTCCGTGCGCTGGTACTTCGACCTGTAGGCCCGGCGCCATGCGAATTCTCGGCATCGACCCCGGCCTGCGCACCACGGGGTTCGGCGTGATCGACGTGCAGGGTACCGAACTGCGTTACGTCGCCAGCGGCACGATCAGCACGCTCAAGCTGGCGCAGACCGACCTGCCCAGCCGGCTCAAGTTGCTGTACGACGGTGTGCGCGAGGTGGTGCAGCGGTACGAGGCCGATTGCGCCTGCGTCGAGATCGTGTTCGTCAACGTCAATCCGCAGTCCACGTTGCTGCTGGGCCAGGCGCGCGGTGCCTGCGTCACGGCGCTGGTGTCCAAGGACCTGCCGGTGGCCGAATACACCGCGCTGCAGATGAAGCAGGCCGTCGTCGGATATGGCCGGGCCCAGAAGGCCCAGGTGCAGGAGATGGTACGCCGCCTGCTGGCCCTGCCGGGCCTGCCGGGCACCGACGCGGCCGACGCGCTGGGCATGGCGATCACGCATGCGCATGCGGGGCGCACGGCGCGGTTGCAGGCGCTGGCCGGTGGTGCGGGCGCGAATCCGAAGTGGGGCGGGTGAGGTCGCGCCGGGCCCGGGGACGGGCGTCGAGGTCAGTGGCGTACCGGTTGTCCGTCGGTCGACAGCGCGAGTGGCACATGGCAGGGCTCGACCAGCACGCCGTTGGCATCGGGCACAGCCTGGATCCGGATCCGCGGCGCGCTGCCGGTGACGTCGCCGAAGATGGTCGCGAAGGCTGAATCCGCCGCATCGCGTCCGGTCGCCAAGCGCACGAAGCCCATCGGGATCGCCACGCCCGAGGCGTCGAAGATGTACCAGCGATCGCCCAGATAAACCTCGACATAGGCATGGAAGTCCGGCGGGCCGAGTGCCGGGTCGGCGCCATAGTCGATACCGGTGGCGAAACGCGCAGGGATGTTGAGCGCACGGCACAAGGCGATCATCAGGTGCGCGAAATCGCGGCACACGCCGACCTTCTCGACCAGGGTATCGACGGCCGACGTATTGCCGTCTGACGAGTTGGAGCGGAAGGTCACGCGTTCGACCACCCAGTCGCGAATGGCCTGCACGCGGCTGTAGCCGTGCCACAGGTGGCCGAACTCGACGTTGGCGAAGCGCAGCAGGCGATCGGACTGGCAATAACGGCTGGGGTACAGATACGGCAGGACCTCGCCGGGAAGCTCGGCCACCGGCAATTCGGCGAGTTGCGCCGGGTCGGTCTGGAAATGGTTCACGTCGACCGTGGCCTGGTACCGGACCGACAGCGGCCCGGGATCGGCCTTCATGCGCAGGTAGCGGGTATGGGTGACCGGGTCGGTGTACAGGTTGCTGGGCAGGGCCTGGCTCAGTTGCAGCGATTCCTCGACGACGGTTTGTTGTGCCGTCTGCGCCGCGTGGATGTTGAAGATGAAATCGCAGCCCGGTGGCGCGATCGCATACTGGAGTTCAATGGAAAACTGGAGTCTGACCATGGCGCGTGTCGTCCCTGGGTGGCGTGTGCCGTCAACGCGACGCATGTGCATTTGCCGTCGCGGCAGCGGCGCTGCTCGGCACCCGGCCATTGTGCGCGCTTGTGGCTGGCGCTGCGCCGGCCCGGCGCCATGGCCTTGCCGATTGCAATGTGTTCGCCCCACACCGGGGCGCAGCTCATTCGAGCAGGTTGATCGTGATCAGGACGGCGAAGAAGGCGAATGCCGCCAGCAGGGTACCGATCAGCACCCGGATGCCGACCCGCTTGTAGCGCGGATCGCCGGTGAAGATGAACATGGCGAACAGGATCCCGGCCACGACGAACAGCGTCGGGATCATCCAGCGGAAGATCAGCATCGCAAACGGGCCCGCAGGGCCTGATGACGCGGGGTTGGCGGCACTACCATGCCGGCGCCATCTGCGCGAACCCCTTGGGCGCCTGCGTTTCGTCTTCGAACGTGACGATCTCCCAGCAGTCCGTGCGGGCCATCAATTCGCGCGCCAGCCGGTTGTTCAACTCATGGCCCGAGCGGAACGCGCTGTAGCTGGTCAGCAGCGGCTTGCCCAGCATGTACATGTCGCCGATCGCGTCCAGGATCTTGTGCTTGGCGAACTCGTCGTCGTAACGCAGGCCTTCGGCATTGAGGATCTTGTAGTCGTCCATGACGATGGCATTGTCCAGCCCGCCGCCGAGCGCCAGGCCGTTGACGCGCATGGTCTCGACATCGCGCGTGAAGCCGAAGGTGCGGGCCCGGGCGATGTCGCGCTGGTAGGAACCGGTGCCCATGTCGAACGTGACGCGTTGACCGGTCGAGTCGACCGCCGGATGGTCGAACACGATCTCGAAACTCAGCCGGTAGCCGTGGTAGGGCTCGAGACGGGCCCAGCGGACCGTGCTGCCCTCGCCGTCACGGATCTCCACCGGCTGCGTCACGCGGATGAACTGGCGCGGCGCGTCCTGCCAGACCACTCCCGCGTTCTGCAGCAGGAACAGGAACGACGCGGCCGAGCCGTCCAGGATCGGTACCTCTTCGGCCGTGATGTCGATGGTCAGGTTGTCGATGCCCAGTCCGGCGCAGGCCGACATCAGGTGTTCGACGGTGGCCACCTTGGCCGTGCCGTGCGAGGCCGTCGTCGCCATGCGGGTATCGGACACCGCGTCGGCCGACATGCGGATCTCCACCGGTTGCGGCAGGTCGACGCGCCGGAACACGATGCCGGTGTTCGGCGGCGCCGGACGCAGCGTGAGCTCCACCCGTTGCCCGCTGTGCAGCCCCACGCCGATGGCGCGGGTCTGGGAGCGGAGGGTACGTTGTCGCAGCACCCCCCGATTGTAGAAACTCGGCAGCGTGCCCGCTGCCGCGGGTTCAATCAGCCTGCTTGCGAAGGAAGGCTGGAATCTCATAGTCGTCCATGCCGCCGCTGGACAAGGCGTCGACCTTGGCCGCCGCCGAGCCACGGCCGCGCCAGACCGCGGGCGTGCCCAGGCTGCCATAGTCCGGCTGCGCGGCGCCGACCGACGGCTGGGCGCTGCCGCCGCCGGCGCTCGGGTTCTGCACCTGGTTGGTCAGCGTCGGGATCTGGAACGGCACGTTGTCGGTACCGGTGCGCAGCACCTGCAGCGGGGGCGCCGTGCGGCGTTGCTGGCCCTGGCGGGACAGGCCGGTGGCGACCACGGTGACCCGGATCTGGTCACCCAGGCTGTCGTCGTAGGCGGTGCCGTAGATGACCAGCGCGTCGGGCGAGGCGAAGGCGCGGATGGTGTTCATCGCCAGCTTGGACTCGGACAACTTCAGCGAACCCTTCGATGCGGTGATCAGCACCAGCACGCCCTTGGCGCCGGACAGGTCCACGCCTTCGAGCAGCGGGCAGGCCACGGCCTGCTCGGCGGCGATGCGGGCGCGGTCCGGGCCGTCGGCGGTGGCCGTGCCCATCATGGCCTTGCCGGGTTCGCCCATCACGGTGCGCACGTCCTCGAAGTCGACGTTCATGTGCGCCGGCACGTTGATGATCTCGGCAATGCCGCCGACCGCGTTCTTGAGCACGTCGTTGGCATGCGCGAAGGCCTCGTCCTGCGTGATGTCGTCGCCCAGCACCTCCTCGAGTTTCTCGTTGAGCACGACGATCAGCGAGTCGACGTTCACCTCGAGTTCGGACAGGCCGCTGTCGGCGATCAGCATGCGCCGGCCGCCTTCGAAGTCGAACGGCTTGGTCACCACGCCCACGGTCAGGATGCCCATCTCGCGCGCCACCCGCGCAATCACGGGAGCCGCGCCGGTGCCGGTGCCGCCGCCCATGCCGGCGGTGATGAACAGCATGTGCGCGCCTTCGATGGAGGCGCGGATCTCGTCGATCGCCTGCTCGGCCGCATCACGGCCCTTGTCGGGCTTGCTGCCGGCGCCCAGCCCGGTCACGCCGAGCTGGATCGTCTTGTGTGCCGCGCTGCGGGTCAGCGCCTGCGCGTCGGTGTTGGCGCAGATGAACTCCACGCCGCCGACCTCGCACGCGATCATGTGCTCGACCGCGTTGCCGCCGCCGCCACCGACACCGATCACCTTGATCTGGGTGCCCAGGTTGAAACCCTCGTCTTCAATCATTTCAATAGGCATGATGTTGTTCTCCTAAATTGCAGTTGCCAGTAATTGCTCGTTCCGTTTGACTGTGTTCGCCGCTCCCGCCGCGGGGGTCCGGGGGTCTGTCCGGTCGCCATCGCCCGTAGGGGCTGCCGCGTGCCAGCCACAGGTGATCGTCGCCATGGGGGCCCCGCGTGCGGCAGCCGATGGGGTATGCGGTGTCGTGTGCCATGTCAGAAGTTCCCCACAAACCAGTCCTTCACCGTGCCGAAGGCATTGCGCATCGAGCCGCTTTTCTGGGCCACCTTGAGGCCGCGCATGCGCGCCATGCGTGCCTCCTCGAGCAGTCCCATCACGGTGGCAGCCCGGGGCTGCGCCACCATGTCGGCGAGTACGCCGGAATACTTGGGCACGCCGCGGCGCACCGGCTTGAGAAAGATGTCCTCGCCCAGTTCGACCATGCCCGGCATCACGCTCGAGCCGCCGGTGAGCACGATGCCCGAGGACAACACCTCCTCGAAGCCGGAGTCGCGCATGACCTGGTGCACCAGCGCGAAGATCTCCTCGACCCGCGGCTCGATGACGCCGGCCAGTACCTGGCGGCTGAGCAGGCGCGGGCCGCGGTCGCCCAGGCCCGGCACCTCGACCTGGGTCTCGGCGTCGGTCAGCAGCTGCTTGGCGCAGCCGCTGTCGATCTTCACGTCCTCGGCGTCCTTGGTCGGCGTGCGCAGCGCCATCGCGATGTCGCTGGTGATCAGGTCGCCGGCGATCGGGATCACCGCGGTGTGGCGAATTGCGCCGTTGGCGAAGATCGCCACGTCGGTGGTGCCCGCGCCGATGTCCACCAGGCCCACGCCGAGTTCGCGTTCGTCGTCGGTCAGCACCGACAGGCTCGAGGCCAGCGGGTTGAGCATCAGCTGCTCGACCTCCAGGCCGCAGCGGCGCACGCACTTGATGATGTTCTCGGCCGCGCTCTGTGCGCCGGTCACGATGTGTACCTTGGCCTCGAGCCGGATGCCGCTCATGCCGATCGGCTCCTTGACGTCCTGGCCGTCGATGATGAACTCCTGCGGCTCGACCAGCAGCAGCCGCTGGTCGGTCGAGATGTTGATCGCCTTGGCGGTCTCCACGACGCGCGCCACGTCGGCCTGCGTGACCTCGCGGTCCTTGATCGCGACCATGCCGCTGGAGTTGATGCCGCGGATGTGGCTGCCGGTGATGCCGGTGTAGACCCGCGTGATCTTGCAGTCGGCCATCAGCTCGGCCTCCTTGAGCGCGAGCTGGATGCTCTGCACCGTGGCGTCGATGTTGACCACGACGCCGCGGCGGATGCCGGTGCTGGGGGCCACGCCCAGGCCGGCGAGCTTGAGCTTGCCGCCCGGGATGACCTCGGCCACGACCACCATCACCTTGGCGGTGCCGATGTCGAGTCCCACGACCAGGTCCTTGTATTCTTTCGCCATATCGATACCTGTTGTTAGCGCTACTTCTTCTGACTCTCGTTGACCACGGTGCTCACGCCGCGCAGCCGCAACGCGTATCCGTCCGCATGCCGCAGGTCGGCCGTCTCGACCGCGTCGGGGCGGCGGTCGTAACGCGACGTGACCTGGGGCAGGGTGCGCACGAATCGGTTCGTGCGCGCGATCACCTCCGCGTCGCTGCCGCGGCCCAATTCGATCGCGGCCCCGGTGTCCAGCCGCACGGTCCAGCCGCCGCGGCCGCTGAGCACGAGTTCCTCGATGCCCAGCTCCAGCGCCGCGAACAGCGGCTGCAGCGCCTGGTACATCGCCAGCACCTGCGGCTCCTGGCCGGCCGGCCCGTCCAGGCGCGGCAGCGACTCCTGCTCGACCTCGCCCACGTTGGCCTCGAACACCTCGCCGAAGTTGTTGAGCAGGCGCGAGGCTTCCTCGGCGCCCCAGTACGCCACCGCCTGGTGTTCCTGCAGTTCCACGGCGATACGGTTGGGGAACACCCGGCGCACCACCGCCCGCCGCACCCAGGGCAGGTTCTCGAAGGCCTGGCGGGTGCTGGCCAGGTCGAGCGTGAAGAAGTTGCCCGCCAGCCGCGGCGTGACATTGGCACGCAGCGTCGGCACGTTGTTGTGCACCACCTGGCCACTGACCCGGATGGACGTGATCGAGAACACCCGGTGGTGGGCCGCCCACTGCACCAGCGCCGCCAGCGTGAACAGCCCGAACAAGGCCAGCAGCGCGCTGGCCGTCATGTTCATCAGGCGCACGTCGAACGGGGGGGTGAAGGCTTCGCTCATGAGCGTCCCTTCACGGCGGCGCGCGGATTGTCCAGCGTGGCCTGCTGCAGCAGCTGCAGGCACAGGTCCTCGTAGCTGATGCCGGCCGCACGCGCCGACATCGGCACCAGCGAATGGCTGGTCATGCCCGGCGAGGTGTTGATCTCGAGCAGGCTGGGCGCGCGCGTCGCGGCGTCGATCATCACGTCGACCCGGCCCCAGCCGCGGCAACCGAGCACCCGATAGGCGTGCAGCGCCAGCTGCTGGATCCGCTGCTCCTCGCCGGGAGGCAGGCCGCAGGGCACCAGGTACTGGGTGTCGTCGGTGAAATACTTGTTCTGGTAGTCGTAGTTGCCCTCGGGAGCCACGATGCGGATCACCGGCAGCGCGCGGGCCGTGTCGCCGATGCCGATCACGGGGCAGGTGACCTCGTCGCCGGAGATGAACTGCTCGCACAACACGTCGGCGTCCATGGCCAGCGCCTGTTCGATCGCACCCGTCAGCTGCGCGCGCTCCGTCACCTTGGTCACGCCGATCGACGAGCCTTCGCGGGCCGGCTTGACGATCAGCGGCAGGCCGAAGCGCTCGGGCAGCGCGGCGAACTGCTGCGGGTCGTCGCCGGCGCGCAGCAAGCGGTAGGCCGGCGTCGGCAGGCCCTCGGCGATCCACACGCGCTTGGTCATGGTCTTGTCGATCGCGATCGCACTGGCCATGACGCCCGAGCCGGTATAGGGAATACCCATCAGCTCCAGCGCGCCCTGCACCGTGCCGTCCTCGCCGAAGCGGCCATGCAGCGCGATGAAGCAGCGTGCGAAACCCTCGGTGCGCAAGGCCTCCATGGGCCGCTCGGACGGATCGAAGGCATGGGCATCGACGCCGCGATCGCGCAGCGCCTCCAGCACGCCCGCGCCCGAGAGCATCGAGATCTCGTGTTCGGCCGAGGCGCCGCCCATCAGCACGGCGACCTTGCCCAGGGCTGTCGGGGTCTGCTGCGTCATGCGGTTGTCTCCTGTGCCGCCGTGCCGGTGGCCGCGGCCAGTTCGAGCACCCGTGCCGGCACCGATCCGATCGATCCAGCGCCCATGCACAGCACCACGTCGCCGTCCTGGCTGTTGTCCAGGATGCATTGCGCCATGTCGCGGATGTCGTCGACGAACACCGGCTCGACATGGCCGGCCACGCGCAGCGCGCGGGCCAGGGCCCGGCCGTCGGCCGCGACGATGGGCGCCTCGCCGGCCGGATAGACCTCGGACAGCAACACCGCGTCGACCTGGCCGATCACCTTGACGAAGTCGTCGAAGCAGTCGCGGGTGCGCGTGTAGCGGTGCGGCTGGAACGCCAGCAGCAGGCGTTGCTGCGGGAAGGCGCCGCGGGCGGCCGCGATGGTCGCGGCCATTTCGACCGGATGGTGGCCGTAGTCGTCGACCAGCGTGAAGCGCCCGCCATGGCTGCCGACGACCTCGCCATAAGGCTGGAACCGGCGCCCGACGCCCTGGAAACCCGCCAGCGCCTGCTGCACCGCGGTGTCGGGGATGTTGAGTTCCACCGCCACCGCGATCGCCGACAAGGCGTTGAGCACGTTGTGCCGGCCCGCCAGGTTCAGCACCACCGGCAGGTCGGGCAGTACCACGCCGTTGCGGCGCTGCACCGTGAAATGCATCTGGCCGCCGACGGCGCGTACGTCGACCGCGCGGACCTGGGCGTCGGCCTCGAAGCCGTAGCTGGTGATCGGGCACGACACCTGGGGCACGATCTCCTTGACGGCCGGGTCGTCGGTACACAACACCGCCGTGCCGTAGAACGGCATCCGGTGCAGGAAATCGACAAAGGCCGATTGCAGCCGCTTGAAGTCGTGGCCATAGGTGGCCATGTGGTCGGCGTCGATGTTGGTGACGACGGCCATCACCGGCAGCAGGTTCAGGAACGAGGCGTCGGACTCGTCGGCCTCCACCACGATGTAGTCGCCGCTGCCCAGGCGCGCATTGGCGCCCGCGCTGTTGAGCCGCCCGCCGATGACGAAGGTCGGATCCAGCCCGGCCTGGGTCAGCACGCTGGCGACCAGGCTGGTGGTGGTGGTCTTGCCATGGGTGCCGGCGATGGCGATGCCCTGCTTGAGCCGCATCAGCTCGGCCAGCATGATGGCGCGCGGCACCACCGGGATCTGCCGCGCCCGGGCCTCGATCACCTCGGGGTTGTCCTCGTGCACGGCCGTGGTCGTGACGACCGCGTCGGCGCCTTCGATATGGGCCGCGTCGTGGCCGACGAAGACCCGGATGCCCAGGCTGGCCAGGCGCTCCAGCGTGGCGCTGGCGGTGATGTCCGAGCCCGAGACGGTGTAGCCCAGGCCCAGCAGCACCTCGGCAATGGCCGACATGCCGGAGCCGCCGATGCCGATGAAGTGGATGTGCCGGATCGCGTGTTTCATGATGTCACCAAGGTCTCGCAGGCCTGCACGACCTGGGCCGTGGCCTCGGTCTTGGCGCAGCGCCGCGCCGCGGATGCGCAGGCCAGCAGGTTCTCGCGCGTGGCCTGTTCCAGGAATTGCGCCAGGCGCTCGGGCGTGAGTTCGGCCTGCGCCATCATCCAGCCGCCGCCGCGCTCGACCAGGAAACGCGCGTTGCGGCTCTGGTGGTCGTCGACGGCCGAGGGCAGGGGAATGAACAGCGCCGCGGCGCCGATCGCCGCGAGCTCGGTCACGGTACTGGCGCCGGCGCGGCAGATCACCAGGTCGGCATCGGCGAAGGCACTGGCCGTGTCGTCGATGAAGGGCGTGAGCTCGGCCTGCACGCCGGCCTGCGCATAGTTGTTGCGCAAGGCGTCGATCTGGCTGCTGCCACTCTGGTGGGTCACGATCGGCCGCTGTTCCTGCGGCAGCAGCGCCAGCGCCTGCGGCACGATGTCGTTGAGTGCCCGCGCGCCCAGGCTGCCGCCCACCACCAGTACCCGCAACGGCCCGCTGCGTGCGGCGAACCGCTGTGCCGGCGCGGGCTGGTCGACGAAGGCCTGGCGCAGCGGGTTGCCGACCCAGTGCGCGCGGCGCAACACGTCCGGGAACGCGGTGTAGACCCGGTCGGCGACACCGGCGAGGACGCGGTTGGCCATGCCGGCGACCGAGTTCTGTTCGTGCAGCACCAGCGGCTTGCCCAGCAGCACGGCCATCATGCCGGCGGGGAAGGTGATGTAGCCGCCAAGCCCGACGACGACGTCGGGCCGTACCCGGCGCAGCACCCGGATGCTTTGCCAGAACGCGCGCAGCAGGCGCAGCGGCAGCAGACCCAGTGTCAACAGGCCCTTGCCGCGCACGCCGGAGAAATCCAGCGACGCGAAGGCGAAACCCTGCGGCGGAACCAGGCGGCTCTCCATGCTCGGCGTGTGCGTGCTGCCGCTGCCGCCGAGCCAGTGCACGTCCCAGCCGCGCGCGCGCAACTCATGGGCCACCGCCAGTCCCGGGAAGATGTGACCGCCGGTACCGCCGGCCATCACCAGCGCGGTGCGGCGCGCGGCGCCCGAGCGCACCGGCGCCGTGGCACCGGCGGAACCGGCGGAACTGGTGCTGGCGGCGGCGGCCGGCGTCGCCGGTTCGTCGTCGCCCACGCGCCGGCCAGTGTCGGTCTGGGTGATCAGTGCCGTGGCCATGGGGTCGATCGCCACGGCGCTGCCGGCGACCTGCAGGGCACCGGCTTGCTCGTGCAGCGGATGGGCGCGATTCATGGCCTGCCTCCGTGCATCAGTTGGCGGCTTTCGATGTCGATGCGCAACACCACGGCGATCGCCACCAGGTTGACCAGGATGGCGGTACCGCCGAAGCTCATCAGCGGCAGCGTCAGGCCCTTGGTCGGCAAGGCGCCCAGGTTCACGCCCATGTTGATGAAGGCCTGGAAGCCGATCCAGATGCCCACGCCCTGGGCCACGAGGCCGGCGAAGATGCGGTCGAGCGCGATGGCCTGGCGGCCGATATGGATCATGCGCCGGGTCAGCCACACGAACAGGCCGATCAGGCACAGGACGCCGACCAGGCCGAACTCCTCGCCGATCACGGCCAGCAGGAAGTCGGTATGGGCTTCGGGCAGCCAGTGCAGCTTCTCGACGCTGCCGCCCAGGCCGACACCGAAGATCTCGCCACGCCCGATCGCGATCAGCGAATGCGACAGCTGGTAACCCTTGCCCAGCGCATATTCGGCGCTCCACGGATCGAGGTACGCGAAGATGCGCTCGCGGCGCCATTCGCTGAACATGATCATCATCGAGAACGCCACCACCAGCGTGGCGGCGATCAGGAAGAACATGCGCGCATTGACACCGCCCAGGAACAGGATGCCCATCGCGATCACCGCGATCACCATGAAGGCGCCCATGTCCGGCTCGGCCAGCAGCAACACGCCGACGACCGCGATCGCCACCGCCATCGGCAACACGGCGCGGAAGAAGCGCTCCTTGACGTCCATCTTGCGCACCATGTAGTCGGCCGCATACAGCAGCACCGCGAACTTGGCCAGCTCCGAGGGCTGGAAACTGATCGGTCCGAGCACCAGCCAGCGCCGGGCGCCGTTGACGCCCTTGCCCAGTTGCGGGATCAGCACCGCCACCAGCAGCACCAGCGCGCCGACAAACAGCCACGGTGCCGCCTTCTCCCAGGTGGCCACCGGGATCTGGAACGCGATCAGGGCCGCCACGAAAGCCACACCCAGCCACAACAGGTGGCGCACCAGGAAGTGGGTGTGCGCATACCGCGCGAACTTCGGGTTGTCCGGCAGCGCGATGGTGGCCGAATACACCATCACCAGACCCCACGCGAGCAAGGCGACCGTGACCCACACCAGCACCTGGTCGAAGCTCTGCAGGCGCACCGGGGCCTGCAGGCTGCCGGGCTGCACCCGGCCCAGGCGCACCGGGATCGTCTCGCCGCGCGTCCAGGCCTGCGGCCACAGGCTGGCGCCGAAGCCGCGCATGCGCTCCCAGGTGGCGCTCATGGTCGCACCTCCGCGTGGTGGCGTGCTGCGGGAGTCGCCATGGCGCTCATGCCATCCCTCCCTGGGACAGCTGGCCGCTGTCTTCGGCCAGGGCGTGCACGGCGTCGACGAACACGCGTGCGCGGTGTTCGTAGTTGTCGAACATGTCGAAGCTGGCGCATGCCGGTGAAAGCAACACCGCGTCGCCGGCGTGGGCCAGGCGGCGGGCCTCGTCGACGGCGTGGTGCATGTCGCGCGCATCGACCAGTTTCACGCCGCAGCCCTCGAGCGCGGCGCGGATCGCCGGCGCGTCGCGGCCGATCAGCACCACGGCGCGAGCGGCGCGGCGGATCGGTTCGCGCAGCGGCGAGAAGTCCTGCCCCTTGCCGTCGCCGCCCAGGATGGGTACCAGCTTGCGTTCGGCGCCCAGTCCGGCCAGCGCAGCGGCGGTGGCGCCGACATTCGTGCCCTTGCTGTCGTCGAAATATTCGATCTCGTCGACGACGGCAACCGACTCGACGCGGTGCGGTTCGCCGTGGTACTCGCGCAGCCCGTACAACACCGGGGCCAGCGTGCAACCGGCCTCGGCCGCCAGTGCCAGCGCCGTCAGCGCATTGACCGCGTTGTGCTGGCCGCGGATGCGCAGCGCCTCGGCCGGCATCAGGCGTTGCATGTGCAACTCCTCGGGCTCCTGGCCCTTGCGCAGCTTGATCGTGGGGTCGAGCTCCTGCGCCCGGACCAGCCAGACCATGCCGTTGACCTTCTCCAGCCCGAATGCGCCCGGCTGCGTGGGCACGCCGGCGCCGACACTGGTGCTGCGGCGCACGGCGCGCCCCTTGACCGGCGCCGGCAGCATCGCCATCACGGCCGGGTCGTCGCGGTTGAGCACCATCAGCGCCTGACTGCCGAAGATCCGGGCCTTGGCCGCGGCATAGGACGCCATGTCGCCGTGCCAGTCCAGGTGGTCCTGGCTCAGGTTCAGCACGCAGGCGGCCGTGGGTTCGAACGCCGGCGTCGCGTCGTGCGGAGCGGGTGCGGCCATGTCGGCGAGCTGGAAGCTCGACAGCTCGATCACCCAGACCTGGGGCAGGGTGTCGTCGTCCAGGTGCTGCACCAGCGTGTCGAGCAGGGTCGGGCCGATGTTGCCGGCCAGCGCCACGGTCTTGCCGGCGCGTTCGACCAGTTGTGCGGTCAGCGAGGCGACCGTGGTCTTGCCGTTGGTGCCGGTCACGGCCAGGATCTGCGGCGCGTAGGCCTGGGTGTCGCGCAATCCGGCCAGGGCCTGCGTGAACAGGTCCAGTTCCCCGGCCACCGGGATGCCGTCGGCGCGGGTCGCTTCGACCACCGCTGCCACCTGGGCCGGCGTCAGGCCGGGGCTCTTGAGCAGCAGGTCGGCTCGCACGGGTTGCAGCAGCGCGGCGTCGAGTGCGCCGTGCACGAAGCGGGCGTCGGGCACGGCCGCGCGCAGGGCCGCCAGCTGGGGCGGGGTTTCGCGGGTATCGGCCACCGTGACCGATGCGGCGCCCTGGCGCGCGCACCAGCGGGCCATGGCCAGGCCGGAACTGCCCAGGCCCAGGACCAGCACGTTGGTGTCTTGCAGCGGCTGCATCGTCGTCGTCACCGCAGCTTCAGGGTGGACAGGCCCACCAGGCACAACAACATGGTGATGATCCAGAACCGGACCACGACCTGGGATTCTTTCCAGCCGGTCTTCTCGAAATGGTGGTGCAGCGGCGCCATCTTGAGCAAACGCCGGCCCTCGCCATACCGGCGCTTGGTGTACTTGAAATAACCCACCTGGGCCATCACCGAGATCGCCTCGACGACGAAGATGCCGCCCATGATGGCCAGCACGATCTCCTGGCGCACGATGACCGCGATCGTGCCCAGCGCGCCGCCCAGCGCCAGTGCGCCCACGTCGCCCATGAAGACCTGGGCCGGGTGCGTGTTGTACCAGAGGAAGGCCAGGCCGGCGCCGGCCATCGCCGAGCAGAAGATCAGCAACTCGCCCGAGCCCGGGATGTGCGGGAACAGCAGGTACTTGGAGAACACGGCGCTGCCGGTCACGTAGGCGAACACGCCCAGCGCCGAACCCACCATCACGACCGGCATGATGGCCAGGCCGTCAAGGCCGTCCGTCAGGTTGACCGCATTGCTCGAGCCCACGATCACCAGGTAGGTCAGCACGACGAAGCCCAGCACGCCCAGCGGGTAGCTGATCTCCTTGAAGAACGGCAGCAGCAGCCCGGCCTTGGGCGGCAGGCTCAGGTCGAAGCCCGAACGCACCCAGGTCAGGAACAGCTCGAGCACCCGCAGGTTGGAGTTCTCCGAGATGCTGAACACCAGGTACAGCGCCGCGACCAGGCCGATCACCGACTGCCACAGGTATTTTTCGCGCGAGCGCATGCCTTCCGGGTTCTTGTGCACCACCTTGCGCCAGTCGTCGACCCAGCCGATGGCGCCGAAACCCAGCGTCACCAGTAGCACGATCCAGACGAAGCGGTTGGACAGGTCCATCCACAGCAGCGTCGAGACGGCGATACAGATCAGGATCAGCACACCGCCCATGGTCGGGGTGCCGCTCTTGCTGAAATGGGTTTCCATGCCATAGCCGCGGATCGGCTGGCCGATCTTGAGCCGCGACAGGTTGCGGATCACCGCCGGGCCGGCGATCAGGCCGATCAGCAGTGCCGTCATGGCCGACAACACGGCGCGCAGCGTCAGGTACTGGAACACCCGCAGGAAGCCGAACTCCGGTCCCAGCGATTGCAGCCATTGGGTCAGGCTCAGCAGCATGCGGTTTCTCCGGTTGTGGCGCCCGAGCCGGGGGCGCCCGCGGCGGACTCGAGCGCGTCGACCACGCGCTCCATGCGCATGAAGCGCGAGCCCTTGACCAGCACGCTGTCGACCAGCGGCAGTTGTGCCGTCACCGCGGCGATCAGTTCGGGCATGGCGTCGAAGTGGCGTGCGCCGGGGAACGAGCGGGCCGCGTGGGCGGACTGGTCGCCCAGGGTGAAGAGATGCTCGATGCCCAGCGCATGGGCCCGGGCACCGGCCTGGGCATGGAATTGCGGGCCTTCGTCGCCGACCTCGCCCATGTCGCCGAGCACCATCAGGCGGGGCCCGGGCAACATGGCGAGCATGGCCAGCGCCGCGTCGATCGAGTCGGGGTTGGCGTTGTAGCTGTCGTCCACCAGGGTGCGGGCCCGGCCGTCGCAGTCCAGTTGCCGGGTGCGCGAACGCCCCTTGACCGGTTCGAACGACTGCAATCCGGCGATCACTGCCGCCAGTGGCGCACCGACCGCGATGGCGCAGCTGGCAGCCGCCAGCGCGTTGTGGACGTTGTGCAGGCCGGCCATCGGCAGCGCGAAGGCCAGCACGCCGGCTGGCGTGTCGGCCCGGACCTGCCAGACGCCGTCGTGCCAGCGCGGCGTCTCGGCGCGGATCGCGGCTGTGCCGCCGTCGGCCGGGTTGTGGTTGCCGATGGTGAAGCTCAGGCAGGCACGCGCACCGGCGCGGGCGCGCCACATTGGCGCAAAACCATCGTCGTGCGGGAACACGGCCGTGCCGGTGGCGCCCAGGCTGTCGATGACGGCGCCGTTTTCCTGTGCCACCGCCTCGACCGTGGCCATGAATTCCAGGTGCTCGCGCTGCGCGTTGTTGATCAGGGCCACGGTGGGCTGCGCCATGGCTGCGAGCAACGCGATCTCGCCGGGATGGTTCATGCCCAGCTCGACCACGGCCACGCGGTGTTCGGCGCGCAGGCGCAGCAGGGTCAGCGGCAACCCGATGTCGTTGTTGAAGTTCCCCTGGGTGGCCAGCGCGGCGCCGGGCATCCAGTGCCGCAGGATGCTGGCCAGCATCTGCGTGACCGTGGTCTTGCCGTTGCTGCCGGTCACCGCGATCAGCGGCAGGCTGAACTGCTCGCGCCAGCGCGTGGCCAGCTGGCCCAGCGCCGCGCGCGTGTCGGCGACGACCAGGCCACTCAGGCCGGCCTCGCGCAGCGCGTCGGCGTCATGCGCCAGCGCCGCGGCCGCGCCGGCGGCGCGCGCCTGCGCCAGGAACCGGTTGCCGTCGAACGTGTCGCCGCGGATGGCGACGAACAGGTCGCCCGGCTGCAGGCTGCGGCTGTCGGAGTGCACGCGTTGCACCGGCGAGGCGGCGTCGCCGACCAGCGTGCAGCCGGGCAGCCAGTGTGCGGCCTGTTGCAGCGTCATCATGCCGCCACCCCCTGCGCCGCACTGCGCCGGCGCGCCAGGGCCGCGCGGGCCTGTGCGAGATCGGAGAACGGCCGCTTCTGGCCGGCCACCTCCTGGTAGTCTTCGTGTCCCTTGCCGGCGACCAGGATCACGTCGGCGTCGGCCGCCGACATGATGGCGGACGCGATGGCCAGCGCACGGTCGGCCTGCTGGTGCAACGAGGCGTGACCGGCCAGTGCCGGCAGGATCTGGCCGATGATGGCCTGCGGATCCTCGCTGCGCGGGTTGTCGCTGGTGACCAGCACGTGATCGGCACTGCGGGCGGCCGTGCCCATCAGCGGGCGCTTGCCCGGGTCGCGATCGCCGCCGCAGCCGAACACGCACCACAACCGGCCCTGGCGTTGCCGGGCCACCGGGCGCAGGGCCTCGAGCGCCTTGTCCAGCGCGTCGGGCGTGTGGGCGTAGTCGATTGCCACCAGGGGTTGACCGGCCTCGAGCAGCCGCTGCATGCGGCCGGGCACCGGCACCAGTTCGGCGCAGGCGCCCACCGCCTGCGCCAGCGGGACACCGAGCGAGCGCATGGCGGCGATCACGCCCAGCAGGTTGTTGACGTTGTACTGGCCGATCAGCCGGGTCCGCAGATGTTCGCGCTGCGTGCCTTCGACCACGTCGAACTCCAACCCGGTCTCGCCGACGCTGATTGACTGCGCCTGCAGCCGGGCCGGCGCGTGGCAGGAGATCGTCCACAGGTCGAGCGTCTGCACGGCCGGCAGCTGTGTCAGTGCCTGGCCCTTGGCGTCGTCGATGTTGATCACCGCGGCCGCCAGGCCCGGCCACTGGAACAGCCGGGTCTTGGCCTGCCAGTAGGCCTGCATCGAGCCGTGGTAGTCCAGGTGGTCCTGCGTGAAGTTGGTGAAGACGGCGGTATGGACCCGCGTGCCGTCGAGCCGGTGTTCGTCGATGCCGATCGACGAGGCCTCCAACGCGCAGGCGCGCAGGCCGGCGTCGACGAAGCGGCGCAGGCTGGCCTGCAGCAGCACCGGGTCGGGTGTCGTCAGCCCGGTTGCGGCCAGCGGGGTCGGGTCGCTGGCGCCGGCGTCGGCGGCCGGCGGCTGGCCGATGCCCAGCGTGCCGACCATGGCGCAAGGCAGGGGCGGGTCGATGCGGGCGCTCGACAAGGCCTGGGCCAGCCACCAGGCGGTGGAAGTCTTGCCATTGGTGCCGGTGACGGCGATGACGCGCAGCGCGTGCGAGGGGTCGTCGAAAAAGGCACAGGCCACCAGCGCGCTGGCCGTGCGCAAGCCGGTGTACCCGGCCACGCGCGGGTCGTCGGGCAGCGCAAACCGGTCGGCGCCGTCACGCTCGACCAGGCAGGCCGCGGCGCCCTGGGCCAGTGCGCCGCCCACGTGGGCGCGTGCGTCGTGGGCGGCGCCGGGCCAGGCGAGGAATCCGTCGCCGGGTGCGACCGTGCGGCTGTCGCTGCGCAGCGTGCCGGTGACATGCCCGCGCAACCATGCGGCGGCGGCGGCCGGGGCGTGCAGTTCCTGCATCACAGGCTCTCCTCCACGGCGGTGACGATCTGCGGCTTGACCGCCATGTCGGGCGTCACGCCCATCAGCCGCAAGGCCTGCTGCACGGTTTCGCTGAACACCGGGGCCGCCACTTCGCCGCCGTAATACTTGCCGTTGCTCGGCTCGTCGATCATCACGGCCACGACGATGCGCGGCTTGTCGATCGGCGCCATGCCGGTGAACCAGGAGCGGTACTTGTTGGTGGCGTAACCCTTGCCGACCTGCTTGTGCGCGGTGCCGGACTTGCCACCCACCGAATAACCGATGGTCTGGGCGCGTTGGCCGGTGCCGCCGGGGCCGGCTGCCATCTGCAGCATCTTGCGCACCGCGGCCGCGTTGCGCGCGGAGAAAACCTGGGTGCCGACGGCCGGTTCGCCGGTCTTGAGGATGGTGGCCGCGATGACCTGGCCGTCGTGCGCGAAGGCGGTGTACGACTGTGCCATCTGGAACAGCGATGCGGACAGGCCGTAGCCGTAGGACATGGTGGCCTGTTCGACCGGACGCCAGGTCTTCCAGGGCCGCAGGCGCCCGGTCACCGCGCCGGGGAATTGCAGCTGCGGCTTCTGGCCGTAGCCGAGCAGCGTGAAGGTGTCCCACATCTCGCGCGGACTCATCTTCTGTGCGATCTTGAGCGCGCCGACGTTGCTCGACTTCTGGATCACGCCCTCGACCGTCAGCGTGCCGTAGTCGTGGGTGTCGCGGATCGTGAAGCCGGCCATGGAATAACGGCCCGGGCCGGTCTCGATCAGCGTCTGCGGCGTCACGCGGCCGGCCTGCAGCGCCATGGCCACCGTGATCGGCTTCATCGTCGAGCCGGGCTCGAACACGTCGGTCAGCGCGCGGTTGCGCAGCTGTTCACCGGTCAGGTTGCGTCGGTCGTCGGGCGCGAAACTCGGGTAGTTGGCCATCGCCAGCACCTCGCCGGTGATGGTGTCGATGACCACGACGCTGCCGCCGCGCGCCTTGTGTGTGGTCACCGCGTCGCGCAGCTTCTGGTAGGCGAAGAACTGTATCTTGCTGTCGATGCTCAGCTGGATGTCCTGGCCGTCGACCGGCGGCACCTGTTCGCCGACGCCTTCGACCACGCGGCCCAGCCGGTCCTTGATGACACGGCGCGAGCCGGCACGCCCGGCGAGTTGCTCGTCGAATGCCAGCTCGATGCCTTCCTGGCCCTTGTCCTCGATGTTGGTGAACCCCACGACATGGGCGGCGGCCGGGCCTTCCGGGTATTCGCGGCGGTATTCCTTGCGCTGGTAGATGCCCTTGAGTTCGAGCGCGGCGATCTGCTTGCCGACCGACTCGTCGACCTGGCGCTTGAGCCACACGAAGGTCTTGTCCTCGTCCTCGAGCTTGCGCTCGAGCGTGGCCAGCGGCATGTCGAGCAGCTTGGCGAGCTGGCGCAGCTTGGCCGCGTCGCGCGGCACGTCTTCGGGGATGGCCCAGATGCTGGGGGCTGGCACGCTCGAGGCCAGGATCAGGCCGTTGCGGTCCATGATGCGGCCCCGGTTGGCCGGCAGCGACAGGGTGCGCGCGAACCGCACCTCGCCCTGGCGCTGGAAGAAGTCGTTGGCCACGACCTGGATGTAGACCGCCCGGCCGGCCAGTGCGACGAAGCCGAGCGCGACCGTGGCCACGATCAGCTTGCTGCGCCAGACCGGCGTGCGGCTGGTCAGCAGCGGGCTGGAGGTGTAGGGAATGCTCTTGCGGCTCACGGAACACGGCCTCCCGTTTCGCGCGGCTGCACGGCCGGGTTGGTCGCGGCGCTCGCGTCGGCGCCGCCATCGCTGTAGGCGACGTAGTGGGTGATGGCCGGCGTGGGCGGGCGCATCTGCAGCCGTTCGCGGGCCAGCCGCTCGACCCGTTGCGGCGTGGCCTGGGCACGGCGCTCGACCTGCAGACGGTCGCGCTCGGTGTCGAGCCGGCGCCCCTCGGCGTTGGCGCGCTCGAGCTCGGTGTACAGGCGGCGCGACTGGTACTGCACGTTGACCAGGTACAGGGCGCTGGCCAGCACGGCCAGCAGCAGCACGATATTGAGCCGGGTCATGGCGCGGCCGTCCTTTGCGCGACGCGCATCACGGCGCTGCGCGCGCGCGGATTGGCCGCCACTTCCGAGGCCGACGCCTTGACGCGGCCCTGCGCGGCCAGGCGCAGCACCTGCGCAGGCGCGAACGGCACCCGCCGATCGACATGTTCGCGCGCGTGGCGGGCAATGAACTGCTTGACGATTCGGTCTTCGAGTGAGTGGAAGCTGATCACGACCAGCATGCCCAGGGGTTGCAAGACATCGAGGCTGGCCGTCAACGTCGTTTGCAAGGCTTCAAGCTCGGCGTTGATGAAAATCCGAAGAGCCTGAAATGTGCGCGTTGCAGGGTTCTGGCCCGGCTCGCGGGTTTTGACCGTGTCAGCCACGAGCTGGGCCAACTCGGCGGTGGATGAAATTGCGCCCCGTTCCTGTCGGCGAGCAACAATCGCCTTTGCAATGGCGCCAGCAAACCGTTCCTCACCATAGTCACGAATCACCTCCGCAATCTGATTGGTTTGCGCATGCGCCAGCCACTGCGCCACGCTCTGGCCACGGGTCGTGTCCATGCGCATGTCCAGCGGGCCGTCGAAACGAAAGCTGAATCCCCGCTCGGGGTCGTCGATCTGCGGCGAACTCACGCCCAGGTCCATCAGGATGCCGGCCACCGATGCCCGATCGAGCTCGGCCAGGTGTTCGAAGCCCTGGTGACGGATGGAAAAGCGCGGATCGTCGATCTGCGCGGCGCTGGCCACCGCCTGCGGGTCCTTGTCGTAGGCAATCAGCCGGTCGGTCGGCCCCATGCGCGAGAGCAGCAGGCGGCTGTGTCCGCCCCGGCCGAAGGTCGCGTCGACGAAGGTGCGCGGCGCGTGCGTCGCATGCGCGCCGAGCACGGCGTCGACCGCCTCGTCCAGCAAGACGGTCGTGTGAGTCAACACGGTGTTCACGCGCGGCTCTCAAAAGGAAAAGTCCTTGAGCACATCGGGCATCTCGCCCTGCACGGCCTTGGCTTCCTGTTCGTCATAGGTCGCCTTGTCCCACAGTTCCAGATAACTCCCCATGCCCAGCAGCACGGTTTCGCGGGTGATGTGCGCACCTTCGCGCAGTTCGGGCGACACCAGCACCCGGCCGGTGCCGTCCATCTCGACGTCCATGGCATTGCCCAGGAAGACCCGTTTCCACCACTGTGCCGACATCGGCAGGTTTGCCACGCGTTCGCGGAATTTCTCCCACTCGGGGCGGGGGAACACCATCAGGCATCCGTGCGGATGCCGCGTGATCGTCAGCTGGCCGCCGAGGGCGTCACGATGCCGGGTCGGCACCGACAGCCGACCCTTGGCATCCAGATTTAACGAAGAGGCCCCTTGAAACACGCGTATTTGCCCTTGGCTGATGCAATGTGCCGGTTCGGGTGTCGGTATGGCACCAAACCCCACTTAATTGCACTTTTTTGCACTGTATCAGCATTTGTCGGCGATGCAACACGTGTTGCAACAAATTTTTCAATGAAATCAAGGACTTAGAACGGATTTGGCGTCGACGTTGGCGTAAAAAAGTCTTCTAAATGAATGACTTACGCCAATGTATGAAAGTGCTGCATGAGAAGTGCTCCGCAGTGCCGTTGCGATGCTTACAGGATGTAACGCGACAAGTCCTCGTCCTGGCTCAGATCGGTCAGGCGGCTGTCGACATAGGCCGCATCGACGACGATGGTCTGGCCGGCAAGGTTGCTGGCTTCGAAGCTGACCTCTTCCAGCAAGCGCTCCATGACCGTCGACAGGCGCCGCGCACCGATGTTCTCGGTGCGCTCGTTGACATCGTACGCGATCTGCGCCAGCCGGTGCACGCCGTCGGGCGCATAGTCGATGGTAACGTTTTCGGTCGCCAGCAAGGCCTGGTATTGCTTGACCAGCGAGGCATGGGTCTGGGTCAGGATGGATTCGAAGTCCTGCACCGACAGCGAATTGAGTTCGACCCGGATCGGAAACCGGCCCTGCAGTTCGGGAATGAGGTCGCTGGGCTTGCTCAGGTGGAACGCCCCCGAGGCGATGAACAGGATGTGGTCGGTCTTGATCATGCCGTACTTGGTGGACACGGTCGTGCCCTCCACCAGCGGCAGCAGGTCGCGCTGCACGCCCTGGCGCGACACTTCGCCGGCATTGCTGCCTTCCGAGCGCGAGGTCACCTTGTCGATCTCGTCGATGAACACGATGCCGTTCTGCTCCGCCGCCTGCAGCGCCTGCGACTTGATCTCGTCCTCGTTGACCAGCTTGGCCGCCTCTTCGTCCTGCACCAGCTTGAGCGCCTCGGCGATGGTCAGCTTGCGCGTCTGGCGCTTGTTCTGGCCCATCTGGCCGAACAGGCCGCGCAACTGCTCGGTCATTTCCTCCATGCCGGGCGGGCCCATGATCTCGAGCTGCGGGCTGGCCTGGGCGAGGTCGATCTCGATCTCGCGCTGGTCGAGCTGTCCCTCGCGCAGCTTCTTGCGAAACGCCTGGCGCGCCGCGCCTTCGGGCTGGTCGGGATCGCGCCGGCCGCCTTCCTCGCCGCGCGGCGGCGGAATCAGGATGTCCAGGATGCGTTCTTCGGCCGCATCGATGGCACGTTCCTGCACCGCGCGCTTGGCCGTCTCGCGGGTCTGCTTGATGGCCACGTCGGCCAGGTCGCGGATGATGGCGTCGACATCCTTGCCCACGTAGCCGACCTCGGTGAACTTGCTGGCCTCGACCTTGATGAAGGGTGCATCGGCCAGCCGCGCCAGGCGCCGTGCAATCTCGGTCTTGCCCACGCCGGTGGGGCCGATCATCAGGATGTTCTTGGGCGTGATCTCGGCGCGCAGGCTGCCGGACACCTGCTGGCGGCGCCAGCGGTTGCGCAGCGCGATGGCGACCGCGCGCTTGGCCTGGTTCTGCCCGACGATGTGCTTGTCGAGCTCCTGCACGATCTGCTGCGGCGTCAGTGCGGACATGGGGGAACCCGCGGGCGGGGTGAAGACGGTCAGGGCCTGGCTCATGGCAGGGTCTCGATGGTGTGGTGCATGTTGGTGTAGATGCACAGCTCGCCGGCGATCTCGAGCGACTTGCGCACGATGTCGGCGGCCGGCAGTTCGGTATGGTTGAGCAATGCGACCGCAGCGGCCTGCGCATAGGCGCCGCCCGAGCCGATCGTGATGATGCCGTTCTCGGGCTCGAGCACGTCGCCGTTGCCGGTGATGATCAGCGAGGCGTCCTTGTCCGCCACGGCCAGCATGGCCTCGAGCCGGCGCAACACGCGGTCGGTGCGCCAGTCGCGGGTGAGTTCGATCGCCGAGCGCACCAGGTGGCCCTGGTGTTTCTCGAGCTTGGCCTCGAAGCGCTCGAACAGCGTGAAGGCGTCGGCGGTGGCGCCGGCGAAACCGGCCAGCACCTTGCCGTGGTAGAGCTTGCGCACCTTGCGTGCCGTGCCCTTGACCACGATGTTGCCCAGCGTGACCTGGCCGTCGCCGCCGATGGCGACCTCGTATCCGTCGGCGGTCTTGCGCCGTACGCTGATGATGGTGGTTCCGTGAAATTGTTCCATGCTGTGACGAATTCAGGGCCGCCGGGGCCCGCTGTCGAAATGCCCCGCCCTTGCGCAGGGGACCTGTGCCTGTCGTGTCTGCGCGGGGTGCCTAGTTGGACCGCATCATGATCCGGGCGTGTTCATTGATCCCAATCACGCCGAAGAACGCGGCCACCAGGCGGTGGACCTCGCGGAACTGGATCTGGCACCCCTGCGCCTGCAGATTGGCCACCCAGTTCAATATGCTGCCGGCGGCGGAAAAATCAACCCGGATCAGGTTGGCGCAGGACACGACCAGCCGCGGCGACTCGTTGCGCGCCCGCTCCAGCATCTCCAGGGCTTCCGTGGCCTCGCCCTGGATGTCGCCCGACAACTCGGCCACCGCGGCCTGGGCCGGCTCCAGGCCCATCGGCACCGTGGCCGCCGGCGCAAAGCCGGGCTGCGAGCCGGTGTGTCCGTCGTCGTTGTCTTCGTCGTCGCCCGCCACACGCAGTTCACCGGCGATGGTGGCACTGCGGTAGCGGCAGCGGGCATCCTGCCACGCCGGTGGCGACACCTCGAAGGTGACGCAGTAGTCCAGCGCCACCAGCTCGAATTCGTCCTGCAGCTGCATGATGCGCAAGGCATCGAGCCGCAGCCGCCAGATCGCCTGCCCCTTGGCGCGGTTGCCGGACTGCGCCTGTGCCCGCAGCAGCGCCTCGAGCGCGCGCGCGCCGGAGAAGCGCAACTCGACCGCGGTGTCGCACCATTGCGCGAACAGGGCGGCCAGGGGTTCGACCGCGTCGTCGTCGATGTCGGTCACCGCGCTCCAGTCCAGGAACCACGGTGGTTCGACATTGGCCACGGCCAGGCTGAGCGCGTCGACGCTGGCCGCCGTGAACCGCGCCGGGCAGACCCAGACGGGTTCGATCACCAGCCGCGACGGCACGGTGCGCACCGGTGTGTCAGCCTGCGCCGCGCCCAGGGCGTCGGGCATCGAGAACCATGCCGGGGCGCTGCGGTCGAAACGCTGCGCGTACTGGATCGCCGTGCGTTCGAACTGCGCCTGCTGGCCGGTCGCGCGGTACAGGTCCAGCAGCGCCGCGGCCCAGCGCTGGGCCTGCTCGCGCGTCGCCTGGGTGTTCTCGAGTGCGCCGATCAGCGCCGATTCGGCGCCCTTGTCGTCGCCATTGGCGAATCGGATGGCGGCCTCTTCCATGTCGGCGTCGGTGGCGCCGTCGACCATCTCGATGGTCGGGGCGCGGGAGACCGAAAAACCGTGCCCGTCGCCGACCCGGGGCCCGGCGGCAGCGGGCGCGTCGGGCCCCGGTGTGCGGGTGGGGTTCGGTCCGAAGCCCGAGTTGTCCTGGGTCGGCGGGAAGTCAGATGTCTCGCTGCCGGACAAGGCCTCGCCATGGTGCATCGGACTCAGGCGGGTCGGGGCGTAGGCCTCGTCGTCGACCACGTCGGCGGTATCGGGCTTGCCCGCGGGCTTGCGCTCGGCGGCAGACGACTTGTGGCTGCCGTCGTTCTTGCCCTGCCACCACTGGTTGGACATCTGGGCTTCGATCTCGTCGATCTTCTTGATCGTCATCGCCCGCTCGTCCGGGTTCGACGGCAGGCTGCTCTGGAAATACGACGGCCTGCCGGCCATGTCGGGGCTGACGGCCGGGTCGCGGCTGCGCAGCTTGCGCAGCTGGTCGAATTCGCGCTTGCGCACGAAGTCGTTCTGCCGCTTGCGCTCGATCATCTCCTTGAGCGCCTGCTTGCTGTAGCCGGCATCGGGCTCCGGATCCTGCTTGTCCAGGTCCGTCCAGTTGGTGGTCGGGTTGCGAACGAACTTCGCGACCTTGGACAGCAGGCTGGGGTTGTGGTTCTCTTTGGCAGACATGGGCGGGCAGGATGTTCGAAAGATTCTACGCGCCCGTTTGTCGCCCGGACCCGGCTCAGTCGCCGAACATCTTCTGCTTGAGCTCGCGGCGCTGCTGTGCCTCGAGCGACAACGTGGCCGTGGGACGGGCCAGCAGGCGCCCGACGCCGATCGGCTCGCCGGTCTCGTCGCAGTAGCCGTAGTCACCGGCGTCGATGCGGGCGATGGACTGCTCGATCTTCTTGAGCAGCTTGCGCTCGCGGTCCCGGGTGCGCAACTCGAGCGCGTGTTCTTCCTCGATGGTCGCGCGGTCGGCCGGATCGGGAACCACCACGGTGTCCTCGCGCAGATGCTCGGTGGTTTCGCCCGCGCTGGCCAGGATGTCGCGCTTGAGCATGGTCAGCTTGAACCGGAACGCAGCCATCTGCTTCTCGTTCATGTATTCGGTATCCGGCATGGCCAGCAATTCGGCATTCGTGAGTTCTTCCGCCGGCTTGGTCTTCCAGTTGTTCGCCAGTTTCGGGTCCTTGCGGGCGGCCGAGGCCAGCGGAGGAATGATGACCGGGGTGTCGGGCAGCGGCGTGTAGCTGGCCTTGGCGGCCGTGGAGGCCACGGACTGGGCCATCGAGGGCACGGTCAGCGAGGCCAGCCGCGACGAGGGACGGCCGGTGCGTTGGGGCACACCGGAGGCCGACATGACGGTCGTGGGGGGCATCGCTCGCGTGTTTTCGGACTTGGGTGCGCTCTTGCTGGCTTCGGTGGTTTTGGTGGACATCGTGCTCTTGGTGGCCGTCGCCTTGGTGGCGGCAGCCTGCTTGACTGCAGGGGCCGGTGCCGTCTTGGCGGCCGGCCGCTTGCTGGTGGTGGATTTCCCGGCCGCGTGCGTGGTCGCTTTCTTGGCCGTGGGGCGAGGAGCGGCCTTGGTGGCCGCGGGCTTGGCTGCCGGCTTTGCCGCAGCCTTGGCGGCCGGTTTGGCTGCCTTCACGGGGGTCTTCGCGGCCGTCTTGGCCTTCGCTGGTGTGGCTTTCACTGCTGGTGACTCCTCACTGAACTCGTCTGCCCTCGGGCGCTGTCGTCAGATCTGCCACATGCCGACGCGCACACCCACCTTTGGCCGAGGTCCGGCGCCGGTCAAGGGCATTTCGGCCCCCGCTGGCGCAATGACTTCGGCGCGCGAGTGTACCCCCATATCGAGATGGCTCCCGCAGATCGCGCCTGCGCCGCTGCCGCGGATGCGTGCGCATCAGACCAGGCATTGCTCCATCCCCTGCAGGAAGATGTCCCTGGGCAGGTCGATGCCGATGAACACCATCTTGCTGGTGCGGGTCTCGTCGGGTTTCCATTGCGGGCCCAGGTCGCTGCCCATGAGCTGGTGCACGCCCTGGAAGATCACCTTGCGGTCCGTGCCCTGCATGTTCAGCACGCCCTTGTAACGCAACATGCGCGGACCGTAGATGTTGACGATCGCGCCCAGGAAATCCTCGAGCTTGGCCGGGTCGAACGCGCGCTCCGAGCGGAACACGAAGCTCTTGACGTCGTCGTCATGGTGGTGGTGATGACCGCCTTCGTGCTGGTGCGACGGATGGTCGCAGTGTTCGCCGTGGTCATGGTCATGGTCGTGGTGCGCGTGATCGTGGTCGTCTTCCTTCAGGAAGTCCGGGTCGATCTCCAGCTTGGTGTTCAGGTTGAAACCGCGCAGGTCGAACACGTCCTTGATCGGCACTTCGCCGAAATGCACGGCCTGTTGCGGCGCGCGCGGATTCATGTGCTTGAGCCGGTGCATCAGCGCGTCGACCTCGTCCTTGGCGACCAGGTCGGTCTTGCTGATGAAGATCTGGTCGGCGAAACCGACCTGCCGGCGAGCCTCCTGGCGGTCGTTGAGCTGGGTCGCGGCATGCTTGGCATCGACCAGCGTGAGGATCGAATCGAGCAGGAAACTCTCGGCGATCTCGTCGTCCATGAAGAAGGTCTGCGCCACCGGGCCCGGATCGGCCAGGCCCGTGGTCTCGATCACGACACGCTCGAAATCGAGCTCGCCGCGGCGCTTCTTCGCCGCCAGGTCCTGCAGCGTGCTGCGCAGGTCCTCGCGGATGGTGCAGCAGATGCAGCCGTTGCTCATCTGGATGATCTGCTCCTTGACGTCCGACACCAGGATGTCGTTGTCGATGTTCTCCTCGCCGAACTCGTTCTCGATGACGGCGATCTTCTGGCCGTGGGTCTCCGACAGGACGCGCTTGAGCAGCGTCGTCTTGCCCGAGCCGAGAAAACCGGTGAGGATGGTGGCGGGGATGAGGCTCATGCTGGATTCCTGGCTGTCTGACGGTCTGCGATCGGGTTTCGACAACCGGCCATGGTGGTCCAGTCGAAACAAAAAAGCAAGGTGGGGAGTGTACCGGCCCCGGCGGCCGGTCTCATTTGCGCACGACGACCAGCCCCTTGAGGTATTCGCCCTCCGGAAACGCGATCGTCATCGGGTGGTCGGGCGCACCACCGAGGTGACCGATGATGTAGCCGTCGACGCCGGCGTCGATGCCCGCCGAGGCGACGATCTTGTGGAACAGGTCGACGCTGATGCCGCCGGAGCACGAAAACGTGAACAGGCTGCCCCCCGGGCGCAGGATCTTGAAGGCCAGCCGGTTGATGTCCTTGTACGCGCGCGCGGCGCGTTCGGCATGGGCACTGGTCGGGGCGAACTTGGGCGGATCGAGCACGATGGCGTCGAAGCTGCGGCCCTGTGCACCAAAACGGCGCAGCGCCGCATTGACGTCGGACTCGATCAGTTCGTAACGATTGGATGCAAATCCGTTGCGCTCCAGGTTGCCCTGCGCCAGTGCCAGCGCGCTGGCCGAGGAGTCGATCGAACACACGTGGCCGGCGCCGCCGTGTAATGCCGCGACGCTGAATCCGCCGGTGTAGCAATAACAGTTGAGCACCTCGGACCACTGCCCGTGCCGGGCGGCGCGGGCGAACCGGGCCCGGCTGTCGCGCTGGTCCAGGTAGAAACCGGTCTTGTGGCCCTGGGCGATGTTCAGGCCCAGGCCCCAGCCATGTTCGCGCAACTCCAGCTCCAGCGGCCCGTCGCCGCGCAGCCAGCCGGTCGCCGGCTCCAGGCCTTCGAGCTTGCGGCTGCTGGTGTCGGAGCGCTCGTACAGCCGTGTGGTGCCGGTGTGGCGCAACAAGGCGTCGGCCAGCACGGGCTTCCAGCGTTCGGTGCCGGCCGACTGGAACTGCGCCACCAGCGTGTCGCCGTAACGATCGACGACCAGCCCGGGCAAGCCGTCGGATTCGCCATGCACCAGCCGCAGCGCGTCGCTGTCGATGTCGAACCGGCTGCGTGCCGCGATCGCCGTCGCACAGGCGGCATCGAAGAAATCGGCGTCGATACGCTGGTCGGCATCGAAGCTCCAGGCCCGGGCCCGGATGCGCGAGTGCGGGCTGAACGCCGCCCAGGCCAGGAATTCGCCGGCGTGCGACTCGACGCGCACCGTCTCGCCCGCGTCGCCACCGCCCTTGGCAATGGCCGATTCGAAGATCCAGGGGTGGCGGCGCAGCAGCGAGCGCTCCTTGCCGGGGTGCAGACGCAGAACTTTCATGCTGCCGATTGTGCGGCCTGCGTTGTCGCCGCCGGGTGCCGGGCGGGCGTCAGCGCGGCGGGTCCTTGCGCCGGGCGCGCGGATGCGCGGCGTCGTAGGCCTTGGCCAGGTGCTGGAAATCGAGCCGGGTATAGACCTGCGTGGTGCTGATGTTGGCGTGGCCCAGCAGTTCCTGCACCGCGCGCAGGTCGCTGCTGGACTGCAGCACGTGGCTGGCGAACGAATGGCGCAACATGTGCGGATGCACCGGCGTGCCCAGGCCGCTGCGCTGGCTGCGCTGCTGCAGGCGTTGCCAGATGGACTGGGCGCTGAGCCGGCTGCCGCGGCGGCCGATGAACAAGGCGGGCTCGGTGCCGGCGCGACCGGCCACGTCGCGCTGGGCCAGCCAGGACTGCACCGCCCGCACCGCCTGCGCGCCGATCGGCACCGTGCGCCGTTTCGAGCCCTTGCCCAGCACATGGGCCTCGCCTTCGGCCAGGTCGAGCCAGCCGCGTGCCCGGGGACCGGCCGTGGTGTCCAGCCCGACCAGTTCGCCGACGCGCAGGCCGCCGCCGTACAGCAGTTCGACGATGGCCGCGTCACGGGCCTCCAGCCAGGGGTCGGCGTCGGCATCCTGGAAACCGGCCAGGCGCACCGCGTCGTCGACGCTCAAGGCCTTGGGCAGCGGCTTGGCAGCCTTGGGGCCGTGTACGTCCTGCACCGGATTGGCGCTGACCAGCGCCTGGCGCCCGAGCCAGTGGTAGAAACCGCGCCAGCCGGACAGGATCAGCGCGATGCCGCGCGGGCTGCGGCCCCGGCTGTGCATCTGCGCCACCCAGCGCCGCACATGCGGGCCTTGCACCTGCAGCAGGGTGACGCCGGCCTCGCGCGCAAGCCCGGACAGCCGGGCCAGGTCCAGCGTGTACAGCGTGACGGTCCGCTCGGCCAGCCGTTTCTCGACGCGGACATGTTCCAGGTACCGCCTGACCAGCGGATCGGGCTGCGGCGCCGGACGGCCGGCTTCGGGATCGTCGGGCGGCGGCTGCGGCATGAAGGGGAGCGGCGTCAGTCCTGGCGCAGGCGCCCCAGGGCCGCGCTGGCGATATCGGCGACGTGTTGCAGGAAGTCCGTGCCCATGCCGCTGTTGTAGCGCTGCCCGTCGGGCGAGGACAGGACCAGCATGCCGAATGCCGGCTGCATGGCGCCGGCACGGGTGTCGCGCAGCGGCAGCAGCGCGATGGACGCCGCAGCGGCGGGCTCGGCGAGCCAGGTGACCGCCTCGAAGCCGGTATTGACGCCGCAGAACGGTTCGGACAACGAGGTCGCGAACAGCTTGGCGTCTTCGCTCACGCCGGTCGCGAAGTCGGCGTTCTTGTACGCCTCGGCAACGCCCCAGACCTTGATCGTGACCTGCGGCACCGAAAACTGCTCGCGCACATGGTCGACGATCTGGGCCGGGATCGCGGCCGCGCTGGTGTTCTCGAACAAGGAGGCCGACCAGCGCAGCAGGCGGTCCGACAACAAGGCGTTCTCGTTGCCATGGCGGATCATGTCCATCAGGCGGTGCTCGAGCACCTTGATCTTGTCGCGCAGCATCTCGGCCTGGCGTTCCTGCAGGCTGACCGCGCGCTTGCTGTGCGGGCTGGTCAGGTGCACGCTGGCCAGCAGTTCGGCGTGGCGCTCGAAGAAGTCGGGTGTGTTGGCCAGGTAGTTGGCGATATCGTCTTCGGTGATCGGATTGGTGAATGTGTCGGTCATGGTGTTTCGGGTATCTCGATTTCGCCTTCAAATACGGTCTGTGCCGGCCCGGTCATCATCACCGCACTGCTGCCGCCGTTCCACGACACCGTCAGCCGGCCGCCGCGGGTGGCGACGTCGACGCGCGCGTCCAGCAGGCCGAGCCGGATGCCGGCCACCACCGCGGCGCAGGCGCCGGTGCCACAGCTCAGGGTTTCGCCGGCGCCCCGTTCGAACACCCGCAAGGTGATCGACGCGCGGCTGTCCACCTGCATGAAGCCGGCGTTGACCCGTTGCGGGAACGCGCGATGGTGTTCGATCAGCGGCCCGAGGCCGGCCACGTCGGCCCGGGCCACGTCGTCGACGACACACACGGCATGGGGGTTGCCCATCGACAGCACCGCCACCTGCACCGTCGGCGCAGACGCGCCGGCGGGCAGGGGCAGGGCCCAGGTCTGCCAGGCGCCGTCGGTCCGTGCCTGCAGGCCCTGGTGGTCGAAGGGCACGGCCGGCAGGTCGAACACCGGGGCGCCCATGTCGACGGTGACCCGGTCATCGGGCTGGCGCTGCAACGTGAGCACCCGGTTCATGGTCTTGACGGTCACCGCGTCCTTGTCGGTCATGCCGTGCGCGCGCACATAGGCCAGGAAGCAGCGCGCGCCGTTGCCGCAATGCTCGACCTGCTGCCCGTCGGCGTTGTGGATCACGTATTCGAAGTCGTATTGCGGTCCGGGCGCGGCGCGCACGCTCAGGATCTGGTCGGCGCCGACGCCGAAATGCCGGTCGCCCAGGAAGCGGTATTGGGCGGGGGACAGTCCCAGCACGGTGCGGGTTTCGTCCAGCACGACGAAGTCGTTGCCGGCGCCCTGCATCTTGGTGAACGGGATTCGCATCGCGGGATTATCCCCCGAACCCACGGGCCGTCCGCCGCGGTGCCGGTGCCTGTGCGGACGCCGGCGATGCGCGCGCGCGGCGCGGTTGGCGGCACAATGCGCCATGGTCCGACCCAGCCAATTGCTGCATTCCCAACGTGAGCCGGCGCCGTTGCGGCCGGCCGCAACCGTATTGTTGCTGCGCGACGGCGCGCAGGGCGTCGAGGTGCTGATGACGCGCCGCTCGCCCAACGCCAGCTTCGCGCCCGGCGCCTATGTGTTCCCCGGCGGCGGCATCGACGCCGCGGACGCCGCCACCCACCACCTGGCGCGGCGACGGCCGGGGCAGGGCGATCTGCACCTGACCCAGGCGATCGCGGCGATCCGCGAGAGCTACGAGGAGCTGGGCATCGTGCTGGCACGCCGGCCCGACGGCCGCTGGCCCGACGCCGCCACGCTGGCCGCGCTGGATCGCAGCGCGCCCTTTGCCGAACAGTGCGCGGCCCACGGGCTGGAGCTGGCCGCCGACGCGGTGTTCGTGCTCGCGCACTGGATCACCGACCGCGACCTGCCGCGGCGTTTCGACGTGCCCTTCCTGGTCGCGCGCATGCCCGAGGGCCAGGAGCCGGTGGCCGACGAGACCGAGCAGTTCGAACCCCGGTGGGTGCGCCCGGCCGACGCGCTGGAGCGCCATGCGGCGGGCGCATTCTTCATGATCTTCCCGACCATCCGCACCTTGCAGCGGCTGTCGGCCTTTGCCGACGTCGATGCGCTGCTGCAGGCCTGTGCGCAGAACGAGCAGCCGTTGTGGTCCAGCTGCCCGCGCGGCGGCTGGCTGGCGGGCAAGGAGGAGCGCTACATGGAGCACGAGCATCCTTATGGCGAGCTCGCGCTGGTGTCGCCGGACGGGCAGATCGTGCACCACCTGGACTGGCAGTCGCTGCAGCCGGTGCCCTTGCTGCGCAATGTCCAGCGCCTGACGGCGCCCAATCCGGGGGCCATGACCGGCCCGGGCACGAACAGCTATCTGGTCGGCGACCCGGCCACGGGTTTCATCGTGATCGATCCGGGGCCGGCGGATCCGCAACACGTCGAGCGGCTGTGGCGTGCGGCCGGCGGCAACATCCGGATGATCGTGTGCACGCATTCGCATCCGGACCATTTCCCCGGCGCCCAGCCGCTGCAGGCCCTGTGCGATCCGCCGCCGCCGATCCTGGGCCTGCCCAGCGCCGACACCGCGCGCGCGGCCAGCGATTTCACGCCGCAGCGGGAACTGGCCGACGGCGAGGAACTGCACCTGGCCGCGGCCGACGGCGTTCCCGTGCATACCTTGCGGGTGATCCACACGCCGGGCCATGCGGCCAACCACCTGTGCCTGGTGCTGGTGCAGGACGGCCTGCTGTTCAGCGGCGACCATGTGCTCAACGGCAGCACCACCGTGATCGACCCGCCCGACGGCGACATGAATGCCTACCTGGAGTCGCTGGACAAGCTCACTGCGGCCTGCGCCGCGCACGGCATCGACTTCATTGCGCCGGCGCATGGCTACGTGATCGGCCAGGCTGCGCACGCCATTGCCGCGCTCAAGGCGCACCGGCTCCGGCGCGAGGCCAAGATCCTGGGCGTGATGCAGGCCCATCCCGGCGGCACGCTGGACGACTGGGTGCAACATGCGTACGACGACGTGCCCCCGCGCATGTGGCCGGTCGCCAAGCGTTCCTTGCTGGCCCATGTGCAGCGCATCGAGAGCATGGGCGCCGGCAACTGAAAAGCCGCCGGGCAGCGGCGCTACAGGTCGAAGCTGCCGGCGCCGGTGCCGAGCACCGACAGGTCCAGCGGCCGCACCGCTCCCATCCACATCGCCCGGTCCCGGTGGTCGACCAGGTCGTTGTTGGTGATCGGGTGGATGAACACCACCAGCGCGCCGCGGCGCAGCGCCAGCCAGGGGATCACGCTGCCGAACAGTTCCGGCTTGAACGCCAGCTGGCAACTCCAGTCCGGATGCGGGCCGACCGGGCGTTCGTGGACCCGGCCCATCTTGAGCTGGGGAAACGCCTGTGCGGCCTGTTCGCACAAGGCGCGTGCCTGCTCCAGCGTGTCGGGGCCGAAATAGACATGGGCATGGAAGCCGCGGATGTCGGGGACCGCGTGGTCGCTGGTCATGTGCGTCGCTCCTGTTCGTGGTCATGGCCGTCGGCCGTGCGCCGCGCCCAGGAAGGAAATGATAGTGTGAAGCCCACCGATAAGCCGGATTCTGTGCATGGCGGTTGCCCGCCATGTGACTGCCATTCATCTGGGCCGCCGGTCACCCGACGGCTCGGTGCTACCTACCCGCACACACCCCGGGGGCCCCGGGTAGGGGGCGCAGCGAACTGCGCGTCCCAACATGTGCCTATTTGGTATTGCTGCACGTAGAGATTGCCCGTTTCACCCGCCGCAAAGGTTGCCCTTTGCGGCGACTCGTCTCTGTTGCTCTGATCCTCACCTTATGCCGGACCGGCGCCTGTCCGTCTTGCCGTGCACTTGCGTGCCTGGCGCAATCGTCCAATTGCCTGCCCGGTTTTCAGTGGACAGCCGTTAGCTGCTACGCTGCCCTGTGCAGTCCGGACGTTCCTCCAGTGCGGTGTTTCCACCCGACGCCAGAGGCGTCGGCCTTGCGGGAACGGATGCCGGGGCATCCACCCTGGGGCTTGCACCAGCGACAGTCTGGTGGGCTTCACGGAGCCGATTATCCACTCCTGAGAGAATGCGGGGCAACCCAACCGAGGAGCCGCCACCATGAAAGTCGACAACATCCTGCAGACCATCGGCCAGACGCCGCATGTGCGCATCAACCGCCTGTTCGGCGACCAGCATACGGTCTGGATCAAATCGGAGCGCAGCAACCCGGGCGGCTCCATCAAGGACCGCATCGCGCTGTCCATGATCGAGGCCGCCGAGAAAAGCGGCGTGCTCCAGCCCGGCGGAACCATCGTCGAGCCGACCTCCGGCAACACCGGCGTCGGCCTGGCCATGGTGGCCGCCGTCAAGGGCTACAAGCTGATCCTGGTGATGCCCGACAGCATGTCGATCGAGCGCCGCCGGCTGATGCTGGCCTATGGCGCGACGTTCGACCTGACGCCGCGCGAGAAAGGCATGAAAGGGGCGATCGCCCGCGCGCAGGAGATCGCCGCGGGCATCCCCGGTGCCTGGATTCCGCAGCAGTTCGAGAATCCTGCCAACATCGACGCCCACGTGCAGACCACGGCCCAGGAGATCCTGCTCGATTTCCCGCAGGGGCTGGACGTGCTGATCACCGGCGTCGGCACCGGCGGTCACATCACCGGGTGTGCCCAGGTGCTCAAGGCGCAATGGCCGCAGCTCAAGGTGTTCGCCGTCGAACCGGCAGCCTCGCCGGTGATCTCCGGCGGTGCGCCGTCGCCGCATCCGATCCAGGGCATCGGTGCCGGCTTCATCCCGGCCAACCTCAAGACCGAACTGCTCGACGGCGTGATCCAGGTCGAGCCCGAGCCCTCGCGCGAGATGGCGCGGCGCTGCGCGCGCGAAGAAGGCATGCTGGTGGGCATCTCCTCGGGCGCCACGCTGGCGGCGATCGCGCAGAAGCTGCCCGAGCTGCCGGCGGGCGACCGCATCCTCGGGTTCAACTACGACACCGGCGAGCGTTATCTGTCGATCGAAGGTTTCCTGCCCTCGGAATGATCCGGCTGACCGAGCTCAGGCTGCCGCTGGAGCACACGCGCGCGCAGCTCGATCGCCTGGTGCTGGACACGCTCGGACAGACGGACGAGGCGGTACGCGGCATCGACGTGTTCAAGCGCAGCGTGGACGCGCGCAAGGCCCAGCTGCAGTTCGTCTACATCGTCGACGTGACGCTGGCCGATGCCGGCTCCGAGCCGGCGTTGTTGCTCAAGATGGCCGGCAGCCCCCATGTGGGCCAGACGCCGGACATGGCGTACCGCCTGGTGCGCCAGTGGCCGGCGGGTGCGCCCGCGGTGCAGGATGGCGAGCGCCCGGTCGTCGTCGGCTTCGGCCCGTGCGGCATCTTCGCGGCATTGCTGCTGGCCCAGATGGGGCTGCGCCCGATCGTGCTCGAGCGCGGCCGCACGGTGCGCCGACGCACCAAGGACACCTGGGGCCTGTGGCGCAAGTCGGTGCTGGATCCCGAGTCGAACGTGCAGTTCGGCGAAGGCGGCGCCGGCACCTTCTCCGACGGCAAGTTGTGGAGCCAGATCAAGGATCCGCGGCATCTCGGACGCAAGGTGATGACCGAGTTCGTCAAGGCCGGCGCGCCCGAGGAGATCCTGGTCGAGGCGCATCCGCATATCGGCACCTTCAAGCTGGTCAAGGTGGTCGAGAACATGCGCGAGCAGATCATCGCGCTGGGTGGCGAGATCCGTTTCGAGCAGCGCGTGACCGACCTGCTGCTGGAAGACGCACCGCCCGACGAGCAGGGCCGCACGCGGCGCGTGCGGGCGCTGGCCGTGCTGGACCAGGCCACGGGCGTGACGCGCGAACTGGCGGCGGGCCAGGTCGTGCTGGCGCTGGGCCACAGCGCGCGCGACACCTTCGTGATGTTGTACCGGCGCGGCGTGTCGATGGCGGCCAAGCCGTTCTCGATCGGTTTTCGCATCGAACATCCGCAGGGCCTGATCGACCGCGCTCGCTGGGGCCGCCATGCCGGCCATCCGGCGCTCGGCGCCGCCGAATACCGGCTCGTGCACCATGCCGGCAACGGCCGCTCGGTCTACAGTTTCTGCATGTGCCCGGGCGGCACCGTGGTGGCCGCGACGTCGGAGCCCGGGCGGGTGGTGACCAACGGCATGAGCCAGTATTCGCGCAACGAGCGCAATGCCAACGCGGGCATCGTCGTGGGTATCGATCCGCAGGACTATCCGCGCGACATCGCGCGGCTGCGTGCGGCGCTGGGTGACGACGTGCCGGCGGACGAGGCCAGCATGGCCACGCATCCGCTGACCGGCGTGGTGCTGCAGCGCGAACTCGAGTCGCGCGCCTACCGGCTCGGCGGCAGCAATTACCAGGCACCGGGCCAGCGGGTCGGCGATTTCCTGGCCGCGCGGCCGTCCACGGCGCTGGGCGAGGTCGAGCCGTCGTACAAGCCCGGCGTGTTGCCGGGCGACCTGGGCGCGGCGCTTCCGGCCTACGCCATCGACGCGATTCGCGAAGCCCTGCCGGCTTTCGGACGCAAGATCAAGGGTTTCGACATGCCGGATGCGGTGCTGACCGGGGTCGAGACACGGACCTCGTCGCCGGTGCGTATCACGCGGGGCGACGACTACCAGAGCCTCAATGTGCAGGGCCTGTACCCGGCCGGCGAGGGCGCCAGTTATGCGGGCGGTATCCTGTCTGCCGGTGTTGATGGCATCCGGGTCGCGGAGGCAGTGGCGCAGGTGATCGTGGCTTGAGCCTGCCGCTGCGGGACTGCAGTTTTGCGCTTGGAGTAGTGCCTGTCAGGCGATTTGCCTTCTTGCTGTGTAGTCGTGTGATGGGGTGAGTGGCCTCTTTCCTTGTGAAATGCTCTTTTGCGGCGTTGTAGTGCGATCAGGCGGGCGGGGAGCTCTGCTCCGCTCATGTCCCCCGCGGCGGGCTGCGCCCGCCGCTCCTCCTTTACTTCGCTACGCAGAGCTCCCCGCCCGCCTGATCGCGCTGCGGTCTTGGCATGGGTGCTGCGTGACCGTTGTGGCGGGCTGGTGACCGGATGGCCGGACGGTCGGATTGCCGGGTAATCGGGCAAGACCGCAACACGGCAACATGGCAACATGGCAATACGGCAACATGGCAATACGGCAATCGGGCAAAGGGACGACCGGCCGTTCGAAATCACGCGAGCCACAGTCATTTCACGCCAAGCGGGCTGGGTGGGCGGCGTAGCGAAGTAAAGGGGGAATCGATGGGCGAAGCCCATCGAGGAGGACATGAGCGGAGCCGCCCACCCAGCCCGCTTGGCGCACCGGCGCTGTTCGTCGAGCGAAGCATTGCCGCGCCAACTGAAGTCCGAAACACCACGCAGCCAGACGTCGACAGAGGCGAGCCAAAAACACAACAGCCATCCGCATGGCTGCGCGATGGCTGTCGATCCGGGTCAGAAGAGCCTGAACACCCTGAGAAAGGGGCGTCACAGCCCCCAGGACTCAGGTGTTCGAGGCGTTCTGCAGCGCCGCGATGCGCTCCTCGATCGGCGGGTGGGTCGAGAACAACTTGCCGATGCCGCCGGCGATACCCATGGCGGCGATGCTCTTGGGCAGTTCGGCCGGGGCAACACCACCCAGGCGGGCCAGGGCGTTGATCATCGGCTGGCGACGGCCCATCAACTGGGCGGCACCGGCGTCGGCGCGGAACTCGCGCTGGCGCGAGAACCAGGCCACGATGATGGCGGCGACGAAGCCGAGCACGATGTCGAGCACGATGGTCGTGACCCAGTAACCGATGCCGGGGCCGGAACTGCGTTCGTTGCCCTTGTTCAGGAAACTGTCGACCATGTAGCCGATCACCCGGCTCAGGAACACGACGAAGGTGTTCATCACGCCCTGTATCAGCGTCATCGTGACCATGTCGCCGTTGGCGATGTGGGCCACCTCATGGCCGATCACCGCCTCGACCTCCTCGCGCGTCATGCCCTGCAGCAGTCCGGTGGACACCGCGACCAGGGCGTTGTTCTTGAACGCGCCGGTGGCGAACGCATTGGGGGCGCCCTCGAATACGCCGACCTCCGGCATGCCGATCTGGGCCTTCTCGGCGAACTTGCGTACCGTGTCGACGATCCAGGCCTCGTCGGCGTTGCGCGGCTGCTCGATGATCTGCACGCCCGCGCTCCATTTGGCGACCGGCTTGCTGATCAGCAGCGAGATGAAGGCGCCGCCGAAGCCCATGATCAGCGCGAAGCCCAGCAAGGCGCCCAGGTCCAGCCCGTTGGCCGTCAGATAACGGTTGACGCCCAGGATGTTGGCCACGATGCCCAGCACCACCACGACGGCGAGGTTGGTCATCACAAACAGCAGGATTCTTTTCATGTTGTGCACGATCTCGGTTGAGGTCCTCGGTGCGGACCGATGGCGAGGATGGTAGGGGCAAAGTCGGGCGTTTCAAGCCTTTCGCCGGCGTATGCCCACGTGATTTGCGGTTATTGCGACACTGCCGCGGCCGCTTGCCGTGCCGGCCGGAACACCGTGGTGTCCCGGTAGAAATCCGGCACGTCGTTGGCGGGCCACCAGCCCGGCACCCCCAGCACCGGCAGGTGGGCGAACGGCTTGGTGGCCAGCAGGTCGGCTTGCAGGTGGCCGGCGACCCAGTCGTCCATCTCCGTCGGTGACGGCGCGGGCAGCGGCACCAGGAACACATGGGCCGTGATCGCCTTGCGCGGCATGCACAGCTTTTCCAGCAGGGCGTGGCCGAACAGCACCAGCCGGGCCTGTTGCCACAGCGGTCGCAACGGGCCGAACAACGGCTCCCACCGCTTGTCCCGCAGGGCCTCCCACAGCGGCGCCGGCGCGCTCAGGAAGGCGGCGTTTTCGTCGAGCACCGTCAGCGCATCGCGGACCGGGCCGCGCACCGGTTGCACGCCGTCGGCGGCGATCTGCGCCGCCTGCAGGCGGTTGAGCCGGCGCTTGGTGGCCGGAAAATGGATCCAGCACAGGCCGTTGAAGAAGTCGTGCAGGCCCTCGCGGGTCGGGCAGGTGCCGGTGTCGGCGATGAACTGCTCGTAGGCCATGCCCTCGGGCAGGGCCGACTGCGGAACGAATCGCACCGGCGCCGGTGCCGCCTGGTTCAGGGCCTGCCACAGCGGCATGCCGGTGCGCACGCTGCGCATCACGGCCTCGCCGGTGTGGCGCATGGGCGCCAGCCAGGGGGCCTGCCATTGCGGCGCCGGCCAGGGTGGGGGGGTGTCGTGCGGCGGTGCGGGTTGCCTCAGCGGTCCAGCAGCTTCCACGGCAGCAGTTCCCCGCCCAGCAAGGGCTTGAGTTCGGCATCGCCGAACGGATAGGCCTGGGGTGCCTGCCAGGCGCGGCGCTCGAGCGTGACGCTGCCGCTGTTGCGCGGCAGGCGGTAGAAGTCCGGCCCGTGGAAACTCGCGAACGCCTCCAGCCGGTCCAGCGCGCCGGTCTCGTCGAAGGCCTGGGCGTACATCTCCAGCGCCGCATGCGCCGTATAACAACCGGCGCAGCCGCTGGCATGTTCCTTCAGGTGGGCCGGGTGCGGCGCGCTGTCGGTGCCCAGGAAGAAATGCGGGTCGCCGCTGGTGGCTGCGGCGACCAGCGCCTGGCGGTGGACTTCGCGCTTGAGCACCGGCAGGCAGTAGTAGTGCGGCCGGATGCCGCCGGTGAAGATCGCGTTGCGGTTGAACAGCAGGTGGTGCGCCGTGATCGTTGCCGCCGTGTGCGGGCCGGCCTCGGCGATGTATTGGGCGGCTTCCTTCGTCGTGATGTGTTCCATCACGATGCGCAGTTCCGGGAAGTCGCGGCGCAGCGGTATCAGCTGCTGGTCGATGAACACCGCCTCGCGGTCGAACAGGTCGATGTCGGGCGAGGTGACCTCGCCATGCACCAGCAGCAGCAGGCCTTCCTTCTGCATCGCCTCGAGCACCGGGTAGATCAGCCGGATGTCGGTCACGCCGGCGTCGCTGTTGGTGGTGGCACCGGCCGGATACAGCTTGGCCGCCACGACCATGTCGCCCAGCCCGGTGCTGCGGGTCGCGCTGGCACGGCGGATCTCCTGCGGCGCAATCCGGTCGGTCAGGTACAGCGTCATCAACGGCGTGAACGGATTGCCGGTCGGCACCGCGGCGCGGATGCGCGCCGCATAGTCCAGCGCCTGCTCCACCGTCGTGACCGGCGGCTTGAGGTTGGGCATGATGATGGCGCGGGCGAACTGTGCCGCGGTGTGCGGCACGACGGTGTCCAGTGCCTGTCCGTCGCGCACATGCAGGTGCCAGTCGTCGGGGCGGGTGATGTGGATGCGGTCGGAGGCGGCTTGATTCGGTTGGCTTGCGGGCATGCGTCAGGTCGTCTGGGTTCGAGGGGGGCGGGACAGGTTTTCGAGGTAGTCCCACAATGCGGCGGCCGTGCCCTTGGTGGCACTGCCGCGCGCCTTGCCGTTGGTGGCGACCACGGGCTTGGCGCCGCCATGGGGCGCTCGGCCATTGTCGGGGCTGGCAGGGCGTTCGCGATAGGCGCGCACGTCCATCGTGATCTTCAGCGCGCTCATCTCGGCGGGCAGGGCGCTGACCAGGCGGCGCGAGCGCAACTCCTTCTTCACGGCGCTGTAGGGCAGGAAAGCGACACCGTGGCCTTCCAGTGCCATGGCCTTGAGGCCTTCGGCCATGTCGGTCTCGTAGACCCGGTCGAAGTGCACCGGAATCGTCGACTGCTTCAGGATGAGGTC
Organism: Rhodoferax sp.; assembly: GCA_024236015.1. Lineage (GTDB taxonomy): Bacteria > Pseudomonadota > Gammaproteobacteria > Burkholderiales > Burkholderiaceae_C > CAISIP01. The sequence continues at coordinate 193,616 of JACKLK010000007.1, read as the reverse complement.
GACCATCTGGCCCAGGTAGGCGCCCGGTGCATAACCGAGATAGGGCAGGGGCTGGCCGGCCCGGCCGGGCAACGTGAACAGGGGTTCGCCGTCGGCGTCGGGCTTGCTGTACGGCGCAATGACCTCCTCGCCCAGGCTGGCCATCGCATAACGTTGCGGGTCGAGCTGGAACGGATGCGAACTGTGGTGGTAGGCGATCAGCACGTCGCAGCTGCCTTCGACCAGGCGCAGCACCGCATCGTGCACGTTGAGTGCGATCAGGCGGCTCTTGACCGGGCCGAACTTGTCGCGCAGGTCCGACACCCAGGCCGGGAAGAACGTGAACGCCAGCGTATGGGGAACCGCGAATTCGACCACGTCATGGGCGCTCGAGCGATGGCTGCGCAACATGGCGCGCGTGCTCTGCAAGGCCTGCAGGATCTCCAGCGACTGGTCGTACAAGGTCTCGCCGGCGGGCGTCAGCCGGGTCGGGTAGGAGCTGCGATCGACGAGGTCGCTGCCGGCCCAGGCTTCGAGCGACTGGATGCGGCGCGAGAACGCGGGCTGGGTCACATGCCGCAGCTGCGCCGAGCGGCTGAAACTGCGGGTTTCGGCCAGGCTGACAAAATCCTCGAGCCATTTGGTTTCCATGCCCGGATTATGCGTTCGCGCCCGGGTGCCCATGCATTTCCTGCATGGTGGCACCGGATCAGTGCATGCTGCCGGGGAAGAACCACAACAACGCGGCCGTCATCGTGGCATACCGCAGGAACTTGCCGATGGCCATGTACAGCAGGCAGCTCCAGAACGGCATGCGCAACCAGCCGGCGACGGCGCACAGCGGATCGCCCACGACCGGCAGCCAGGACAACAGGCAGGCCTTGGGGCCGAGCCGCTCGAGCCAGCGCAGTGCCCGCACATGGGAGCTCGAATGCCGCACCTTGTCCACCAGCTGGTGGGTGCCCAGTCCCATGGCCCAGGTCACGGCGCCGCCGAGCGTGTTGCCGGCCGTCGCCACCAGCACCGCGGGCCAGAACAGGCCGGGGTTGATCTTGACCAGCCCGAACACCGCGGGCTCCGAGCCCATCGGCAACAACGTGGCCGACACGAAGGAGACCACGAAGACCGTGCTCAGGCCGTATTGCGGCAGCGCCAGCAACGTGATCAGGTGGTCAATCCAGGCGTGCATCGGTGGCCCGAGTATAGGGAGCCGGCCCATGCCCCGCGGCGGCGGCGGCCCGATTTCAATTGCTGAAATTTTGGGCAGTTAGAATCGGTGCGCGCGTCTGCGCCAACCCCCCTCGTCTGTTCCAGAATATCTGTCCTGCTGTTGCCCGAGTCCATGCAGATCGGTCCCTACGTCCTTGCCAACGCGCTCATGGTGGCCCCCATGGCGGGCGTGACCGATCGTCCGTTTCGCCAGCTCTGCCGGCGCCTGGGCGCCGGCCATGCGGTCAGCGAGATGGTGACCTCCCGCCCCGACCTGTTCCGCTCGCTCAAGACCGCGCGGCGCGCCAACCACGAGGGCGAACCGGGCCCGATCGCGGTGCAGATCGCCGGCACCGATGCGCAGATGATGGCCGATGCGGCCGCCTACAACGTCGACCGCGGGGCCCAGATCATCGACATCAACATGGGTTGCCCGGCCAAGAAGGTCTGCAACAAGTGGGCGGGATCGGCCCTGATGCAGGACGAGGCGCTGGCCCTGTCCATCGTCGAGGCCGTGGTGGCGGTCTGCGCGCCACGCGGCGTGCCGGTCACGCTGAAGATGCGCACCGGCTGGTGCCAGGCGCATCGCAACGCCGTGCGCATCGCACGCGATGCGGAAGGGGCTGGCGTGCAGATGCTGGCCATCCATGGCCGTACCCGCGAGCAGGGCTACAAGGGTGCGGCCGAATACGAGACCGTCACGGCGGTCAAGGCCGCCGTGCGGATTCCGGTCGTGGCCAACGGCGACATCACGACCCCGCAGCAGGCCCGTGCCGTGTTGCACGCCACCGGTGCCGACGCCGTGATGATCGGGCGCGCGGCGCAGGGCCGGCCATGGATCTTCCGCGAGATCGCGCATTTCCTGGAAACCGGCGAGCTGCTGGCCCCGCCCCTGGTGGCCGAGGTGCGCCGGCTGTTGCTCGAGCATCTGCAGGACCACTATGCCTTGTACGGCGAGCACATCGGCGTGCTCAGTGCGCGCAAGCACATCGGCTGGTACGTGCGCCAGCTGCCCGGCGGCGAACCGTTCCGCGACGCGATGAACCGATTGACGGACACCGAGTCGCAGCTGGCCGCGGTGGCGGCCTATTTCGACAACCTGGGGGCAACCATGGACCGGTTGCCGCAGATCGCGCCCGACACCGGTGACGCGGCAATGATGTCATCCGTGGAGACAGCCTGATGAGCAAGAAACACATCGAGGAATGCGTGCGCGCCAGCCTGGAAGGTTATTTCCGGGACCTGCGCGGAACCGAGCCCGATGGCATGTACGACATGATGGTGCGGGTGGTCGAGAAGCCGCTGCTCGAGGTCGTCATGCAACATGCGGACCACAACCAGTCGCGCGCCGCGCAGTGGCTGGGCCTGAACCGCAACACGCTGCGCAAGAAGCTGATCGAGCACAAGCTGCTCGGTTGAACGGCATCCCGCCGACCCCCAACCCGATTGAAAGACCGATTGTGACCAAGGCCCTGATTTCCGTATCGGACAAGTCCGGCATCGTTGAATTCGCCACCGCGCTGCAGGCGCTGGGCGTGGAGCTGGTGTCCACCGGCGGCACCGCGACCCTGCTCGCCTCCAGTGGCCTGGCCGTGCAGGAAGTGGCCGAGCTCACCGGTTTCCCCGAGATGCTCGACGGACGGGTCAAGACCCTGCACCCGATGGTGCACGGCGGCCTGCTGGCGCGGCGCGACGTGCCGGCCCACATGGAGTCGCTCAGTGCCTACGGCATCGGCACCATCGACATCCTGGTCGTCAACCTGTATCCGTTCGAGGCCACCGTGGCCAAGCCGGGCTGCACGCTGGAGGACGCGATCGAGAACATCGACATCGGTGGCCCGGCCATGGTGCGCAGCGCAGCCAAGAACTGGAAGGATGTCGCGGTGCTGACCGACGCGGCGCAATATGCGGGCGTGCTGGACGAGTTGCGCGCGCACGGCGCGGTGTCCGAGAAGACCCGGTTCGCGTTGTCGGTGGCCGCGTTCAACCGCATCAGCCAGTACGACGGCGCGATCAGCGACTATCTCTCGCGCATCCAGCCCGACGGCAGCCATGCCGTGTTCCCGGGGCAGACCAACGGACGTTTCGTCAAGCTGCAGGACCTGCGGTATGGCGAGAACCCGCACCAGCAGGCCGCGTATTACCGCGACCTGTATCCGGCGCCGGGTTCGCTGGCCAGTGCCGAGCAGTTGCAGGGCAAGGAGCTGAGCTACAACAACATCGCCGACGCCGACGCGGCCTGGGAGTGCGTCAAGAGCTTTACCGACAACGCCTGCGTCATCGTCAAGCATGCCAACCCCTGCGGCGTCGCGGTCGGCGACAGCGCGTCGCAGGCCTATTCCAAGGCCTTCCAGACCGATCCGACCTCGGCCTTCGGCGGCATCATCGCATTCAACAGCCGCGTGGACGGCGCCACGGCCGAGGCCGTGGCCAAGCAGTTCGTCGAGGTCCTGATCGCGCCGGAGTTCTCCGACGACGCGATGGCCATCCTCAAGGGCAAGCCCAATGTGCGTGTGTTGCGCATCTCCCTGCCCCCGGGCGGCGCCAGTGCCTGGGACCGCGGCCAGAACGCGGTCGACATGAAACGGGTCGGCTCGGGCATCCTGCTGCAGACGGCGGACAACCATGAGTTGGCGCTGGCCGACCTGAAGGTCGTGTCCAGACGCCAGCCGACACCGGCGCAGTTGCAGGACCTGCTGTTTGCCTGGAAGGTCGCCAAGTTCGTGAAGTCCAACGCCATCGTCTTCTGTGCCGGCGGCATGACCATGGGTGTCGGCGCCGGGCAGATGAGCCGGCTGGATTCGGCACGCATCGCCAGCATCAAGGCCCAGCATGCGGGCCTGAGCCTGAAGGACACCGTCGTGGCCAGCGATGCGTTCTTCCCGTTCCGCGACGGCCTGGACGTGGTCGTCGATGCCGGCGCCAGCTGCGTCATCCAGCCCGGCGGCAGCATGCGCGACGACGAGGTGATCGCCGCCGCGAACGAACGCGACGTGGCCATGGTGTTCTCGGGCGTGCGCCACTTCCGGCATTGATGGAACCCCTGCGCGGCCCCGGCCGGCGGGGGCTTGAGCCGTCGGTGCGCGGCGCCTAAGGTTTCACGCCCCGGATCCTGCGCTCGCGGTCGGACGGCGTCTGGTCGTCACGTTCGCCCTTGACCATGCCATAGGCACCGAATTCCTTGCCGGGTCGACCCAGCACGGCGCCGGACTCGCTGACGCGCTGGGGCGTGGGGCCGGCGTCCCGGGAGGCGGCCTGATGGTCTCCGGCCGGAAAGGGCCAACGCCGTCGCAATGACCCCTCGGCGGGCGGCGTCGTGGACATCTGCGCTGTCTTGTCGGAATCGGTCATGGTGCTTCCTCGCGGTGAATGGTTCGACTCGGAAGGTCCCAGTGTGATTCGCCGACAAGCGGCCGGCCATCGGACAACGCCCCGTCAGACGGTGGGACTGCTGCGCAGCTTCCCCTGCCCGGCGTCGGGCCCGGGCGGTCCGCGCGCCGGTGTCGCCGTTGCCAGGGGCCGGTCGCGCGCGAGGGCGGGCAGCGGCCCCCGGTTCGTCAGCGCCAGTGGCGTGGCCGCCGGTCGTGTGGCGAAGCTTCCGGTACGAACGGGTGGGCTCCCATGCGTCGATGAGGATGCCGCTGGTACGGCGCCGGGTAGAGCCCGGGTGCCGGCACACCGATGACGATAGGGCCGACGAACACGGGTGTGCGGTAAGGCAGGTATTCGGTCGTCGAACGGATGGTGGTGATGGCCGGTGCGGTCTGCATCGGTGCCATGGCGGCCATCGGCGGGGGCGCCAGCGGCGGCGGCGCGACGCCCACCGGCGTGACCTGCACCTGAACCGTCGGCCCCGGATCGTGCGGCATCCGCGCCGTGTAGCGTTGGCCGGCATATTCGTACACCACGTCGTAGTGCAGCACCCGGTTCTCGAACGTGGTGTGCGTGGTGCACTGGCGGACCTGCTGGAACTGATCCGCATCCCGGCTCGCCAACCGATCGCCGATGACGGCGCCGCCGACCATGCCGATCACGCTGCCCACCACGCGGCCGTTGCCCTGCCCGACCGTACTGCCGATGACGGCGCCGGTCACGGCGCCGAGGGCCGCGCCGGCGCCGGATTGCCGGCCGGGCACGACGACGGTGGTGTCATGGCAGACCTGCTGCGGCAATGCGACCTGGCCGATCACCGGCGTGCTCGACAGCACATGGCCGAACTCCTGCGCGCCGGCCGCGGTGGCAACGGACAGGGCGGCGACAGACAGCAGGGCGATGGATTTCATGTCGGGCTCCGATGGCGGGATGCCCGGGACATGCTACGCCAGAGCGCGCGAAAGCGGAACCGGGTCGGGCACGGCAAAGGTAACAAGGCTACCTGCCCTGCAGCGGCGTCGTCGTGTCCGCGCGAGCGGGCGCTGTCGCTGCGCGGGTACCGTTGCCGGTCTCTACAGTGTCTTGAATACCGCGCGTGCGGCCGCGATGGTCTCTTCGATGTCGGCGTCGGAATGCGCGGCGCTGACGAAGCCCGCTTCATACAGTGCCGGCGCGAAATACACGCCGTGCGACAACATGCCGTGGAACAGCTTGTTGAAGCGCGCGCTGTCCGAGCGCATGACCTGGCCGTAGTTCTGCGGCAACTGCTCGAGCAGGAAGAAGCCGAACATGCCGCCTTCGCTGTCCCCGCACAGGGGCACGCCGGCTTCGCGCGCGGCCTGCGTCAGGCCCGCGACCAGTGCGCCCGATTTGCGAGCGAGGTTTTCGAAGAAGCCCGGCTTGCTGATCTCGGCCAGCGTGGCCAGCCCGCAGGCCGTGGCCACCGGATTGCCGGACAAGGTGCCGGCCTGGTAGACCGGGCCCAGCGGTGCGAGCTGCTCCATGACGGCGCGCTTGGCGCCGAAGGCTGCCAGCGGCATGCCGCCGCCGATGACCTTGCCCATGATGGTCATGTCGGGTTCGAAGCCCGGGATGTGGCGGGCGTAGACACTTTGGGCACTTCCCGGCGCCACCCGGCAACCGGTCATGACCTCGTCGAACGCCAGCAAGGCACCGTATTCGGTGCACAACTCGCGGCAGCGTTGCATGAAAGCGACACTGGCGCGGACAAAATTCATGTTTCCGGCGATCGGTTCGATGATCACGCAGGCCAGTTCCTTGCCGTGCATCGCGAAGGCTTGTTCCAGTTGCTCGACGTTGTTGTATTCGAGCACCAGCGTGTGCTGCACCACCTCGGGCGGGACGCCGGCGCTGGTCGGGTTGCCGAAGGTGGCCAGGCCCGAGCCGGCCTTGACCAGCAGCGCATCGGCGTGGCCGTGGTAGCAGCCTTCGAACTTGATCAGCTTGTGCCGGCCGGTGGCGCCGCGCGCCAGCCGGATCGCGCTCATCGCCGCTTCGGTGCCCGAGCTGACCAGGCGCACCATGTCCATCGACGGCACCAGGCGCAGGATGGCCTCGGCCAGTTCGACCTCGCGCTCGGTCGGCGCGCCGTACGAGAAACCCTCGAGCACGGCCTGCTGCACCGCCTGCACCACGGCATGGTGGCCGTGGCCGAGGATCATCGGCCCCCAGGAGCCGATGTAGTCGATGTACCGGGTGCCTTCGACGTCCCAGAAATAGGCGCCTTGTGCACGCTTGACGAAACGCGGCGTACCGCCGACGGCCTTGAAGGCCCGCACCGGCGAATTGACGCCGCCGGGAATGACGCGTTGCGCGCGTGCGAACAAGGTGTCGTTGGTATCAGTGTTTGGTGTCATGGGCAGGCAGGTCGAAAAGTGCGGCGGCTTCGGTGTCGAGTTCGGTTTCGTCCGGATCGGGCTCGGGTTGTGCCCAGAACAGGCGGTCCGGAACGATATGGCCCATGCCGGGCCGGAAGCCCGCGTCCAGGCAGCGGTCCAGGTAGCCCAGCGCTTCCTTGACCGATTCGGCCAGGTCGCTGCCGCTGGCCAGCAGGGCCGCCAATGCCGCCGACAAGGTGTCGCCGGCGCCGGCGAACGTGGCCTCGAAGCGCTCGAATCGTTCGCTGTAGAGCACGGACTGGGGCGAGGCGAGCACGTTCTCTATTTGTTGCTCGGGTGCCAGGATGCCGGTCACGAGGGTATAGGGCACGCCCTTGTCGCTGGCGGCGCGTGCGATGTCGCGCGGGCCGGGGCTTTTTTCCGAACTCCAGTCCGGCAGCAGCCAGCGCCACAGCGTGCTGTGGTTTCCGACCAACACCGTGGCCTGCGGCAGCACCAGTTCGCGGAAGGCATCGAGGTACAGGTCGATCTGCACCTCGTTCCACCATGACAGGTCCGGCATGTAGGCGATGACCGGCACGTCGGCGTAGTCGGAGGCGATCTCGGCGATGGCGCTGAGGTTCTCGGCCGAGCCGCAGAAGCCGACCTTGATCACCTGGGCCGTCACGTCCTCGAGGATGGTGCGTGCCTGCTCGCGCACGGCGTCTTCGTCCAGCGGATAGTGGTCGACGATTTCGGCGGTGTCGCGCGCATGAGCGCCGGTGACCACCGGCAATGCGTGGGCGCCGACCGAGGCGATCGCGTTGATGTCGCCGGCCAGACCGCCCGCGCCGCTCGGGTCGTTGGCGTTGAAGGTCAGCACGCAGGCCGGCTGGACGCCGAGGGTGTCGGATTCGGTGACGTCGTCGTCGATGGAGGTGGGGAGCATGGCCAGGACGGTGTTGTCGCTGAGGCAGAATAGCCCGGAATCGGAATTGGTGCGCACTTGGCGCCAGGACCGTCTCTATACAATGTTTGCATTCTATTCGAAGGCCCTTTAAGCTGTGAGTGAACCAAAAACCTGGATGTGCCTGATATGCGGCTGGATCTACGACGAAGAGGCCGGCTCACCCGATGACGGCCTTGCGCCGGGCACCAAATGGGCCGATGTCCCGATGAACTGGACCTGCCCCGAATGCGGCGCCCGCAAGGAAGACTTCGAAATGGTCCAGATCTGAGCCTGCGACAGCCGGCCCGACTGCTTGGCAGATGGCCGGTGTCTCGGAACAATGTCAGTGCAGGAGTGCAAACGCGTGAATACGAACACCGCCGGATCCACCTTCAAAGTCCTGGTCATCGACGACAGCAACACCATCCGGCGCAGTGCCGAGATCTTCCTCAAGCAAGGTGGACACGAGGTGTTGCTGGCCGAGGATGGTTTCGATGCCCTGGCCAAGGTCAACGACTACCAGCCCCACCTGATCTTCTGCGACATCCTGATGCCGCGCCTCGATGGTTACCAGACCTGCGCCATCATCAAGCGCAATGCCCGCTTCGCCAACGTTCCGGTCGTGATGCTGTCGTCCAAAGACGGCGTGTTCGACAAGGCCCGCGGCCGCATGGTCGGCGCCCAGGACTACCTGACGAAACCCTTCACCAAGGACCAGTTGCTGCAGGCCGTCGGACAGATCGGCGCAACGGTTGCGGGAGTTGCATGATGCCGGTGCGTTCAGTCCTGATCGTCGACGACTCCAAGACGGAACTGATGTTCCTGACGGACCTGCTTCAGAAGAACCAGATGACGGTGCGTACCGCCGAAGGTGCGGACGAAGCCTTCAAGCGGCTGTCCGAAGGCAAGCCCGACCTGATCCTGATGGACGTGGTCATGCCCGGGCAGAACGGCTACCAGCTGACCCGCTCCATCAACCGCTCACCCGAATACAAGGACATCCCGATCATCCTGTGCACCAGCAAGAGCCTGGAGACCGACCGGGTCTGGGGCATGCGCCAGGGCGCGCGCGACTACATCACCAAGCCGGTCAACCCGGGCGAGTTGCTGGCCAAGATCAAGGCCCTGGGCTGAGGGCCGCGCACGCAATGGCCAACCGCGAAGCGATCCGAGAACTGCAGACGCGTCTGGCCAGTCGGTTGCGCACCGCGCGTGATGAAGGTTTGTCGGTATCCTGGCTGGCCGTCAAGGCCGGCGGGCGCAACTACCTGTTCCCGCTGGCCCAGTCCGGCGAGATCTTCCCGATCGGTGGCGTGCAGTCGGTGCCGTTTGCGCTGCCCTGGTTCCTGGGCGTGGTCAACCTGCGTGGCGGCCTGTACGGGGTCGTCGACGTGGCCCGGTTCATGGCCGAAGTCGCCGGCCTGCCGCCGCTGGCATCCGGCGCCGCGAAGGCGGGCCCGCGCACGGTGGTCACGCTCAACGCCGCGCTGGATGTCAATTGCGCGCTGCTGGTCGACGTGCTGGCCGGGCTGCGCAATCCGCAGGTGTTCGGCAGCCGGCTGCCGCCCGAACCCGACGCGCCGTCTTTCTTCGGCAACCGCTTCTCCGACACCCAGGGCGAGCAGTGGCAGGAGGTCAACCTGCAGAGCCTGTCCCAGCATCCCCGATTCCTGAGCATCACGGCTCAGGCTCATTCCTGAGGCCCCAACATGTCCGTAGACCGGCTCAAAAGTCTTTTTTCCAAGACGGTGCAAGACTCCAAGCAGCACGACACCGTGGGTCAGTCGGCTTTCTCCGAGCATTCGTCCCATGACACGACAGCGTCCGTGTCCGGTGTCGCCGAGGCGGCGGTGTCGTCGCGGCAACCGGCACCGGCAGCCGAGCCGGACAAGGACGAGTTGCCCATGCTGGCCCAGGGCCAGGGCCAGAACCGCCAGCTGCTGGCCGCCCTCACGGTGGTCGGCGTGGTGCTCGTGGCCGGCGCCGCACTCTATACGCTGACGCTGCAGGATCCCAACGCACCCCAGGTCGGCCTGGTCGTGCTGGTCGGCATGGCGCTGGCCGCCGGCTGCGGATATGCGCTGTCCAAGGTGCAGCGCCTGTACGGCCTGGGCCAGCAGGCCATGGCACAGGCACAGATGGAGGATGCGGCCCGCCTGCAGCAGGACGCCAAACGCATCAACGATGCCAACCAGGCCGCCATCCTGCGCCTGATGAACGAACTGCAGACCGTGGCCGAAGGCGACCTGACGCAACAGGCGACGGTGACCGAAGACATCACCGGCGCCATCGCCGACTCTGTCAACTACACCGTCGAGGAACTGCGCAGCCTGGTCAGCAGCGTGCAGGCCACGGCGTCCAAGGTGGCGCGGACCACCTCCGAGGTGGATGCCACCTCGACCGAACTGCTGGCCGCCTCCAACGAGCAGATGAACGAGATCCAGGCCACCGGCAAGTCGGTGCTGGAGATGGCCGCGCGCATCAACACCGTGTCCAGCCAGGCCCAGGAGTCGGCGGCGGTGGCGCGGCAGTCGCTGATGGCGGCGGACTCCGGGCTCAAGGCGGTGCAGAACGCGATCGGCGGCATGAACGCGATCCGCGACCAGATCCAGGAAACGTCCAAGCGGATCAAGCGCCTGGGCGAGTCGTCGCAGGAGATCGGCGAGATCACCGAGCTGATCTCCGACATCACCGAGCAGACCAATGTGCTGGCGCTCAATGCGGCGATCCAGGCCGCGTCGGCCGGCGAGGCCGGTCGCGGCTTCTCGGTCGTGGCCGAGGAGGTGCAGCGGCTGGCCGAGCGTTCGGCCGACGCGACGCGCCAGATCACGGCGCTGGTGCGCGCGATCCAGACCGACACCCAGGATGCGGTGGCCGCCATGGAGCGTTCGACCCAGGGCGTGGTCGACGGGGCCAAGCTGTCCGACAATGCCGGCGCCCGGCTGGGCGAGATCGACCAGGTGTCGCGCCGCTTGTCCGAGCTGATCCAGCAGATCTCCGATGCCGCCTTGCGTGAGGCCAGCCTGGCCAATGCGGTGGCCGACAGCATCCAGAACATTTTTGCGGTTACCGAGCAGACCAGTGAAGGCACCCGGACCACAGCCGGCCAGGTGCGCGAACTCTCCCACATGGCAGAAGAATTGCGCCAATCGGTGGCGCGGTTCAAGATCGCCTAGAAGACCAGCCAAGGGACAGGGCCCAGCTCAGGAGTCGACCAACAGATGCAAACACTATCCACGCCCGCTGCGGAATCCGACATGACCGCCACCGACCTGGGCCCGCTGGCCTGGGTGCTGGACGAATTGCGCAAGTCGCTCGATGGTGCCAGCAAGGCCTTGCGGCGCTTCGTGCGCGATGCCGAGCTCGCGCGGGGCAACGACCTGGCCGAACTCGACGCCAGCCAGTTGCGCATCGCACGCCAGCAGTTGCACCAGGCGGTCGGCGCACTGGAAATGGTCGGCCTGGGTGCTCCCGCCAAGCTGCTGCGCGCCATGGAGGCGCTGGCGCAGAAGTTCGTCGCCCGTCCAGAACTGTGCAGCGACGATGCCGCCAACAAGGTCGAGCGCGCCAGCTTTGCGCTCACCGAATACCTCGAGGGCGTGCTCAAGGGGCGCCAGACCTCGGCCGTGGCCCTGTTCCCGCAATACCGCGACGTGCTCGACCTGGTCGGGGGCGACCGCGTGCATCCGGCCGACCTGTGGTCGTTCGAGTGGCGCTGGATCGACGCCGCGGTTCCCGGCGGCATTCCGCCGCTGCAATACGAGGCGGCAGTGCGTGCGCGCGTCGACCAGGCCGTGCTCAAGGTGGTGCGCGACGGCGATCCGGTCGCCGCGGGCATGATGTCCCAGGTCAGCCGCGGCCTGGCCGCGGCGGCGGCCGAACTCGAGCCGCGGGTGTTCTGGAAGATCAGCGCCGCATTCTTCGAGGCGGTCCGGCTCGGCCTGTGTCCGACCGACGTCTATGTCAAGCGCACCGCCTCGCGTGTCATCACCCAGTACGCGACGCTGGCCCGCGGCGAGTCGGGCGTGATCGACCGGCTGGCGCAGGACCTGATGTTCTACTGCGCGCATGCGGTTCCCGCCCGGGAGTCCGACGCGCCCGTGCTGACGGCGGTGCGTGCGGCCTATGGCCTGTCGCAGGCCGGTGCCATCGACTACACCCGTTCGCAATTCGGGCGCTTCGATCCCGCGTTGCTGGCGCAGGCGCGCAAGCGTATTGCCGCGGCGACCGAAACCTGGGCCGCGCTGGCCGGGGGCGAGACCGGTCGCATCAAGCAGGCCAGCGAGCAGTTCGCGGCCGTGGCCGAGTCGATGCAGAAGCTGCATCCGGAGAGCGCCGAGCTCGGACGTGCGCTGATGCGTGCGGTCGACACCACCAGCCGCACGGGTGAGCCACCCAACGCCGGTGTCGCGATGGAGGTTGCCACCTCGGTGCTGTACCTGGAGGCCGCCTACGAAGACCTCGATCCGTCCGACACCCAGATGGCGACGCGTTGCGCCCGCCTGGCGCAGCGGCTCGACCATGTGATCTCCGGCGCCCAGCCCGAGCCGCTCGAGCCGTGGATGGAGGAGTTGTACCGCCGCGTTAGCGACCGCCAGACCATGGGCAGCGTGGTCGACGAACTGCGCAACACCCTGGCGCAGGTCGAGACCTCGCTGGACCAGTTCTTCCGCGACCCGCAGGACCGCACGCCGCTGCTCGACGTACCCGGCCGACTGGCCCAGATGCGTGGCGTGTTCTCGGTGCTCGGCCTCGACCAGGCGTCGACCGCGGCACGGCGCATGCGCGACAACGTCGAGCAGTTCCTGGTCGACCAGGTGCAGGACGGCGCCACCGGCGTGTTCGAGAAACTCGGCAACAGCCTGGGCGCGATGGGTTTCCTGGTCGACATGCTCAGTTACCAGCGTGCGCTGGCCAAGCAGTTGTTCATCTACGACGAGGACACCGGCGAGTTCCGGCCCCTGATGGGGCGCGAGAAGGCCCAGGCCCTGGGCACCGCGCCGGCCGAACCGGCGCCGGTGGCGGCACCCGCGGCGCCGGCCGCCGCACCGGCACCGCAGGCCGAGTCCGAGGAAGACATCGAGATGCGCGAGATCTTCCTGGAGGAAGCGCGCGAGGTCGTGCAGACCGGCCTGCAGGCGGTCGCGGCGCTGGACGAGGTGCCGAACAACCTGGGCGAGCAGACCACCTTGCGGCGTGCGTTCCACACGCTCAAGGGCAGTTCGCGCATGGTGGGCCTGGTCGATTTCGGCGAGGCCGCATGGGCGATGGAGCAGTTGATCAACACCTGGCTCGCCGAACAGAAACCCGCCAGCGCCGAGCTGCGCCAGTTGAGTGGCGAGGCGATGCGCCAGTTCGGCGAATGGGTCGAGGACATCGCCAGCGGCCAGGCGGCGCGCTGGTCGTCGCAACCGTTTCGCAAGGCCGCCGATGCCTTGCGTGTCAACGACGAACTGATCGCGATCGAATCGCCGGCCGGTGCCGCTGCGCCTGAGGCCGAGGTCGAGGCCGCAGCCGAGGCCGAGCCCGACACGACCGCAGCGGTGGACGCGGCAACGGCAACGCCCGCGCCCGCCGAAGCTGCCGAACCCGCGGAGCCGGCCACTGGCACGGCCGCACACGCGTTCGTCGACAGCCGTGGACCGGCCGAACTGGGTGGCGAGCCGGCCGAGTCGGTTGAGCCGGCCGAGATGTCCACGGCCGGGGCCGAGCAGCCTGCGGCGTCCGATGCTGCCGCTGCCGAGCCGGCCGCGCCAGAGCAGGTGCAGGAAGCACAGGAAGCACAGGAAGCCAGCGGCCGCCAGGATTTCGCGTCGACCGAGATGTTCATGTCGTCGCAGTTGCCGGCCCAGCCGCCGGAGCCGGTCGAGCCGATCGAGCCGGCATCGGCGCTCGATTTCGACCCGACCGAGATGTTCGAGCCGTCGCAACAACCCGACTGGCAGAATTCGGTGGCCGAGCCCGCCGCGTCCGCGTTGCCGCCGGCGGAGCAACAGCAGCCGCCGACCGAGACGCCGGCAGCGCCGGTGGCCGAAGCTCCGGTCGCGCAGCCGCCGGTGTCCGAGCCCGTGGAGGCGGCCGCCGGGTTCCAGTCGACCCGCACGTTCGGCGACAGCGAATCGCCGCCGGGCGAGGACACGACGACGACCGAGGGGGCGGACACCCCAAAAAAAAAAATTGGGTCGGACGCTTCGTCGAGCGACTTGCTCGACTTCGATTTTGGCGTTGAGCCCGGCACGCCGGAGCCCGAGGCGGCCGCGCACGGGGAGCAGGCCGACATCGAGACAGAACGCGGCGCGCTGCTGGCCTTTGATGGCAGCGACGGCGCACCGGGCGCCGACACTTCGCTTCGAGGCGACGCCGACGCGCTGAGCGACGATGCGCAGGACGAGCAGGTCAAGGTCATCGGCGACCTGCGCATCGGCATCCCGCTCTACAACGTCTACCTGAACGAGGCCGACGAATGGTCGCGCCGGCTGCTGACCGAGCTCAGCGAGTGGGCGCTGGAGCTCGACCAGCCCATGCCCGAGTCGACCGTCGGACTGGCGCATGCGCTGGGCGGCAGCTCGGCCACCGTGGGTTTCACGGCCGTCGCCGACCTGGCACGGCTGCTCGAGCAGGCGCTGGCGCGGGTGCGCGCGCACCGCGTGGGCCTGCCCGAGCATGCCCGCATCTTCAACCTCGCGGCCGATGACATCCGCCGCCTGCTGCACCAGTTCGCCGCCGGTTTCCTGAAGGAGGCCGATCCGACCATCGCGCCGGCGCTGCGTTCGGTGCTGCATGCCGACCTGGCCGCCGAAGTGGCCGCCGCCACCGCAGCCGCCGGCGCCGTGGCACCGCAGGCCGCCAACGACGAGCCGCCAGCGGCCGACGCCGCCATGCCGGAAGGCGCCGGCGCCGACGAGCCGGCGGGAGCCGCTCCGCTCATCGTCGCCACCGACGAACACTCCGACGCCGTCGACGCGCTCGATGCCGACCTGTTCCCGATCTTCGAGGAAGAGGCGGCCGACCTGTTCCCGAAACTGGGCGCGGCGCTGCGCCAGTGGCTGGCCCGGCCCGACGACCGTGCGGCCCGCACCGAGGCCTTGCGCGTGCTGCACACGCTCAAGGGCAGTGCACGGCTGGCCGGTGCGATGCGCCTGGGCGACCTGACGCACCGCATGGAGTCGGCGATTGAGGCGCTGGGCTCCGAGACGGTGTCCGCGAGCCGGGTCGAACCGATGCTGGGCCGCTTCGACAACCTGCAGTCGCTGTTCGACGGCCTGTGCGCGTTCGTGCGTCGGCGCAAGGACGCGCCAGCCACCGAGGAGGCGGCTGATGCGGCCGATGCGGCCGGTCCGGTGATGGTCGACGTGGCCACGGCCGACACCCGCCAGGGCGCACAGCCGACGGTGCCCGAGCGGCGCTCGCGCGAGCGCTCGCCCGGCGCGGCCAGTCCGGTGCGCGCCGCGATGGCGCAAAGCGTGCGGGTCGCGGCGCCGCTGCTCGACCGCCTGGTCAACCAGGCCGGCGAGGTCATCATCACGCGTTCGCGCATGGACGGCCGGGTGGCCCAGATGCGCGCCTCGCTCAAGGACCTGACCGGCAACCTCGACCGGCTGCGCGAACAGCTGCGCGAGATCGAGCTGCAGTCCGAGACCCAGATGCAGTCGCGCATGGCGCAGGCCAAGGACCAGGCGCGCGACTTCGATCCGCTCGAGTTCGACCGCTTCACGCGGGTGCAGGAGCTCACGCGCATCATGGCCGAGTCGGTGTCCGACGTGGCCACGGTGCAGCGCCAGCTGCAGCGCGCCATGCAGGGCGCCGAGGACGACCTGATCGCCCAGGCGCGCCAGGCGCGCGAACTGCAGCGCGACCTGCTGCGCACCCGGATGATCGAGTTCGAGTCGGTCTCCGAGCGCCTGTACGGGGTGGTGCGCCAGACTGCCAAGGGCGTGGGCAAGCAGGTCAAGCTCGATATCGTCGGGGGCTCGATGGAGCTCGACCGCAGCGTGCTCGATCGCATGGTGCCGGCGTTCGAGCACATGTTGCGCAACGCCATCGACCACGGCATCGAGAGCCCGCAGCGGCGCGAGGCCGCCGGCAAGCCGGCCACCGGCACCATCACGATCGCGTTGCAACAGGAAGGCAACGACGTGTCGGTGACCTTCTCCGACGATGGCGGCGGGCTGGACCTGACCCGCATCCGCGCCAAGGCCGTGGCCAAAGGCCTGATCGCGGCCTACCAGGAGCTGGGCGAAGACGAGACCGCCAACCTGGTGTTTGCACCCGGTTTCTCCACGGCCGAGAACGTCACCGAACTCTCGGGCCGGGGCATCGGGCTCGACGTCGTGCGAGCCGAGGTCGACGCACTCGGCGGGCGCATCGAAACCACCAGCGAGCTCGGACGCGGCACGCAGTTCAAGCTCGTCGTGCCCCTGACCACGGCGGTGACGCAGGTCGTGATGTTGCGCCTGGGCGAGATGGCCATGGGCGTGCCGTCCAACCTGGTCGAAATCGTGCGCCGGGTCCCGGCGGCGCAGGTCGAGCAGGCCTACCAGTCGCATGTGTTCGAACACGGCGGCGAGCAGGTGCCGTTCTTCTGGTCGGGCGCCTTGCTGCAGGTCTCGGGTGCCAGCGGCGCGCCGGCGTCGAAACACCTGCCGGTGCTGCTGTTCCGCAGCGCGGGCCGCCGGGTCGCGGTGCATGTCGACGAGGTGCTGGGCAACCAGGAGGTGGTGGTCAAGAACCTCGGGCCGCAACTCTCGCGCATGCCGGGCCTGACCGGCATGTCGGTGCTGGCCTCCGGCGCCGTGGTGCTGATCTACAACCCGGTGGCGCTGGCCACGGTGTACGGCGAGGCGGCACTGCAGATGCAGGCCAGCGCGCGCCAGGCCCGCACGGCCGCGAGCGCCGAGGCCGAGGCCGGCACGCCGCAGGCGGCGGCGCCGGCCGCCGGTGTGGTAACACCGCTGGTGATGGTGGTCGACGATTCGATCACCGTGCGCCGCGTCACGCAGCGGCTGTTGCTGCGCGAGGGTTACCGGGTCGTGCTGGCCAACGACGGCCTGCAGGCCCTGGCCAAGCTGCAGGAGGAACTGCCGGCCGTGGTCTTGTCCGACATCGAGATGCCGCGCATGGACGGCTTCGACCTGGCGCGCAACATCCGCGGCGACGATCGCATGCGCGGCCTTCCCATCATCATGATCACGTCGCGCATCGCCGAGAAACACCGCGAGATGGCGACCGAGCTCGGTGTCGACCACTACCTCGGCAAGCCCTACGCCGAAGACGAACTGCTGGGCCTGTTGCGGCACTACTGCGCCGTTCCGGTCCAGGCCGAGGTGCCGGCCTGAGTCCGCGGCCGGGGCCCGTCGTCAGCGACGGCTCCGGCGCGCGGCCGCAGCCTCGGCGTCCGGTTTGGGCGCACGTACCACGGCATACCGCGCCAGCGTCTGCTCGCGCGCCTCGTCATGGTCGACGATCGGGCGCGGATAGTTCTCGCCCAGCCGCACCCCGGCCGCGGCCAGCTCGAGCTCGCCGCAGCGCCACGGCGCATGGATGGCCGAGGCCGGCAGCGCGGCCAGCTGCGGCAGGTATCGCGCGATGAACCTGCCGTGCGGATCGAACTTCTCGCTCTGGCGGATCGGGTTGAAGATGCGGAACCAGGGCTGCGCGTCGCAGCCGCTCGAGGCCACCCACTGCCAGCCGCCGTTGTTGGCCGCCAGGTCGAAGTCGTTGAGATGCTCGGCGAAATACCGTTCGCCCCGGCGCCAGTCGATGCCCAGGTCCTTGACCAGGAAACTGCCGGCCACCATGCGCAGCCGGTTGTGCATGTAACCGGTCCGGTTGATCTGCGCCATCGCGGCGTCGACGATCGGGTAACCGGTGCGCCCCTCGCACCAGGCCTGGAACAAGGCGTCGGCCTTGGCGCCATGGCGCCAGCGGATCGCATCGAACGCCGGCTTGAAGCTCGATTGCGCGACATGCGGGAAGTGCGTCAGGATCTGGAAATAGAACTCGCGCCAGACCAGCTCGCCGAGCCAGACCGAGGCACCCGCGCTGCCGGCGATGCTGGCCTGCAGCGCCGCGGCCGCGAGCCGGCGTACGGAGACGGTGCCGAAACGCAGGTGCACGCCGAGGTAACTCGGGCCCTTGACCGCCGGGAAGTCGCGCGTCTCGTGGTACTGGTCCATGCGTTCGATGAACTCGGCGAACAGGCTGCGCGCCCCGGAGCTGCCGGTGGGAATACGCAGCTGCGACAGGTTGGTCTTCTCGAAACCGATTTCGGCCAGCGTGGGCACCGGCTGGCGCAGGGCCGGCGGACGCGCGGCCAGCGCCTCGGCATGGGCATGGACGTCGTGGCTGCGCAGGTGGTGTTCGTCCACCAGCGCCAGCCAGGCCTTCTTGTACGGGGTGAACACGGTGTAGGGCGTGCCGGTGCGCGTGAGCAGCTCGCGCTGCTCGAACACCACCTGGTCCTTGACCATGTGCATCGCGATGCCGCAGCGGGCCAGCGCACCCAGCACCTGGCGGTCGCGTTCGATCGCCTCGGGTTCGTAGTCACGGGCCGCGAACACCGCCTGCACGCCGAGTTCGCGCGCCAGCGTGGTGATGGTCTCGACCGCCGCGCCCTGGCGCACGATCAGGCCGGCATGCGGGTTGCCGCCGGCCTCGCGCAGCGCCTGGTCCAGGTCGACCAGGGATTCGCGGATGAACTCGACGCGCCGGTCGGCGCGCGGCAGCGGATCGAGGATGCCGGAGTCGAACACGAAGGCGCAGTGGACGTGGCGGCACGAGGCCAGCGCCAGGTGCAGCGCCGCGTTGTCGTCGACGCGCAGATCACGTCGCAGCCAGACCAGGCCGGTGTCGAAGGCTTTGTTCATGGGGACCGCTAAAATTCCTCGATGCCCATGGATTCTGCGCCCATCAACCTGACGAATCATTTTCTGATCGCCATGCCCGGGCTCGACGATGCGTCTTTCGCGCGCAGCGTGGTCTATGTGTGCGAACACAGCGAGCGCGGTGCGCTGGGCCTGGTCATCAACAAGCCCAGCGACATCAACCTCAAGGGCTTGTTCGACAAGGTGCAGCTGCCGCTGGGCCGCGACGACCTGCAGCAGCTGCCGGTGTTCCAGGGCGGGCCGGTGCAGACCGACCGCGGCTTCGTGTTGCACGAGGCCTTCTTCGCCGAGGTCGACAAGCCCGACGAGCCGGTGTACGCGTCCACCATGTCCATCCCCGGCGGGCTGGAGATGACCACGTCCAAGGACGTGCTCGAGGCCTTGTCCACCGGCAACGGCCCGCGGCGGGTGCTGGTGTCGCTCGGGTATTCGGCCTGGGGTGAAGGCCAGCTCGAATCCGAACTGGGCGACAACAGCTGGCTCACGGTCGATGCCGACCTGTCGGTGATCTTCGACACGCCGGTGGACCAGCGTTACGACAAGGCACTGGAGTTGCTCGGCCTGCAGGTCTGGATGTTGTCGCCGCAGGCCGGTCATGCCTGAGGCCGCGGTGCAGGCGCAGCAGCCGCCGGTGCGTGCGGACCTGCAGAGTTTCCTCGCGCTGGACTTCGGCACCCGGCGCACCGGCGTGGCGTTCGGCACGCGTTTGCTGGGCCAGGCCCGGCCGCTGCCCACGATACAGGCGCGCGAGACGCAGCAGCGCCTGGAGCGGGTTGCGCAGCAGATCGCCGAATGGCAGCCGCAGGCCCTGGTGGTCGGTGTGCCGCTGCATCCCGATGGCGCCGAACACGAGAACACCCGGCTGGCGCGCAAGTTCGCGCGTGGCCTGCGCGGCCGCTTCCCGTTGCCGGTGTACGAGGTCGACGAGCGTTACAGCACGACCGAAGCCTTGTCCGACGGCGCGCGCGACCCCGATGCCGGCGCGGCCTGCATCATCCTCGAACAGTTTCTGCGGAGTCTTCCATGAGCACGCCATCGACAGCCGACGACAACGCGCAGCGCGCGGCCCACCAGGCCGTGCGCGACGTGCCCGCGCTGGTGCAGGCGCTGGTGCGCGGCGTCGACGCCTTGCGCCAGGCCGACAGCCGGCTGGTCGGCATCGCCACCGGCGGTGCCTGGCTGGCCGAGCGCGTGCAGGCCGCGCTGGGCATGCCGGGCGAACACGGCGTGTTGTCGTCGGCCCTGCACCGCGACGACTTCGCCCAGCGCGGCCTGTCGGCGCGCGAGCCGACGCGGCTGGGTTTCGACGTCAACGGCGCGCACATCATCGTGATCGACGACGTGCTCTACACCGGCCGCACGATCCGCGCCGTCGTCAACGAGTTGTACGACTACGGCCGGCCGGCCAGCGTCCGGCTGGCGGTGCTGATCGACCGCAACGGGCGCGAGTTGCCGATCCAGGCCGACTTCGCCGCGGCGCGGGTCGAACTGCCGGCCGACAAGTCCGTGGCCTTGCGGCGCGACGCGGCCGGCGTATTGTCGGTCGTCATCGAGGACCGGGGCGCATGAGGGCCGCCACCGGGCGACGGGCCCGCGCGGCGTGAGCCGGCCACCAGAGCAGAAGAAAGAACCCAGCGTGTTGTACCGACGTAATCCCCAGCTCAACAAGAACGGCGAACTGGTCCACCTGTTGTCCGTCGAAGGCCTGCCGGCCGAGATCCTGCGACAGGTGCTGGACACGGCCGAGAACTTCGTCAGCGTCAACGACCGCGAGGTCAAGAAGGTGCCGTTGCTGCGCGGACGCAGCGTGTTCAACCTGTTCTTCGAGAACTCCACCCGCACCCGCACCACGTTCGAGATCGCGGCCAAGCGGCTCAGCGCCGACGTCATCAACCTGGACATCGCGCGTTCGTCGGCGTCCAAGGGCGAGTCGCTGCTCGACACCATCGCCAACCTGAGCGCGATGGCGGCCGACATCTTCGTCGTGCGCCACAGCGAGTCGGGTGCGCCCTACCTGATCGCCAAACACGTGGCGCCGCACGTGCACGTGATCAACGCCGGCGACGGCCGCCATTCGCACCCGACGCAAGGCCTGCTGGACATGTTCACGATCCGGCACTACAAGAAGGACTTCTCCAACCTGACGGTGGCCATCGTCGGCGACGTGCTGCATTCGCGCGTGGCGCGCTCCGACATCCACGGCCTGACCACACTGGGCGCGGCCGAGGTGCGGGTGGTCGGCCCCAAGACCCTGGTGCCGGCCGACCTGGCGCAGATGGGCGTGCGCGTGTGCCACAACCTGAAGGAAGGCATCCGCGACTGCGACGTCATCATCATGCTGCGGCTGCAGAACGAACGCATGAGCGGCGCGCTGCTGCCGTCGGCGCAGGAGTACTTCATGAGTTACGGCCTGACGCGCGAGATGTTGCAACTGGCCAGGCCGGATGCCATCGTCATGCACCCAGGGCCGATCAACCGCGGCGTCGAGATCGCCTCCGAGGTGGTCGACGGCACGCAGAGCGTGATCCTGCCGCAGGTGACCTTCGGCATCGCCGTGCGCATGGCGGTGATGAGCCTGGTCGCGGGCAACGAGTCGAATTGAGGCGCGAGCAGTCATGAAGATACTGATCAAGGGCGGCAGGGTCATCGATCCCGCGAGCGGGCTGGACCGGACCTGTGATGTGGCGGTGGCCGCGGGCCGGATCGTCGCCGTCGGCGACGTGCCGGCGGATTTCCATCCGAACAAGACCATCGACGCCAGCCAGTGCGTGGTCGCGCCCGGCCTGGTCGACCTGGCCGTGCGGCTGCGCGAGCCGGGCCACGAACATGCCCACATGTTGCAGTCGGAGATGGCGGCCGCCGTGGCCGGCGGCGTGACCAGCCTGGTCTGCCCGCCCGACACCGACCCGGTGCTCGACGAACCCGGCCTGGTCGAGATGCTGCGTTTTCGCTCCGAAAAGCTGCACCAGTGCCGGGTGTTCCCGCTCGGCGCGCTGACCCGCGGCCTGCGCGGCGAGGTGCTGACCGAGATGGTGTCGCTGACCCAGGCCGGCTGCATCGGCTTCGGCCAGGCCGACGTGCCGCTGCCCACGCTGCAGATGTTGTCGCGCGCGCTGCAATACGCCAGCACCTTCGGCTACACCGTGTGGCTGCGCCCGCAGGACCGCGACCTGGGCACGGGCGTCGTCGCCAGCGGGCCGCTGGCCACGCGCATGGGCCTGTCCGGCGTGCCGGTGGCGGCCGAGACCATCGCCATCTTCAGCATCGTCGAGCTGATGCGCTCGAGCGGCGCGCGCGTGCACCTGTGCCGCATCAGCAGCGCGGCCGGCCTGGAACTGGTGCGCCAGGCCAAGGCCGAAGGCCTGCCGCTGACCTGCGACGTCAGCATCCACTCGCTGCACCTGATCGACACCGACATCGGTTATTTCGACAGCCGCTCCCACCTCAAGCCGCCGCTGCGCCAGCAGCGCGACCGCGACGCGATCGGCCGGGCACTGGCCGACGGCACCGTCGATGCGCTGGTGTCCGACCACAGCCCGGTCGACGAAGACCAGAAGACGCTGCCGTTCGCCGAAAGCGAGGCCGGCGCCAGCGCCGTCGAACTGCTGCTCGGCATGGCCCTCAAGTGGGCCGAGAGCAGCGGCGTCGACCTGCGCCGCGCGCTGCAGGTGCTGACCAGCGCGCCGGCCGCCATCATGGCCGGTGGCAACGATGCCGCGCCGGCGGGCGGCGCCGGCCGGCTCGTGGTGGGTGGCGTGGCCGACCTGTGTGTCTACGATCCGCAGGCCGAATGGGTGATCAACGCGGACACCTTGCGCAGCCAGGGCAAACACACGCCGTTCTCGGGATATGCGCTGCGCGCGAAGGTGCGTTGCACCATCGTGGGCGGCTACCTCGCGTTCGAAGCGTGACGCTGCTGCGCGTCGCCTGGCGCGCCTGGCGGGTGTTTGTGCACCTGCTGCGCGGCCTGGCCACCATCGTCTGGCTGTTTCCGCGCCTGACCCCGGCGCAGCGCGACCTGCGCGTGCAGGCCTGGTCGGCGGCCATGCTGCTGCGCCTGGGCGTGACGCTGCATGTCTCGGGCCAGCCGCCGGCGATCGGGCCGATGCTGCTGGTGTGCAACCATGTGTCCTGGCTCGACATCATCGTGCTGCATGCGGCCCACCATTGCCGCTTCGTCTCCAAGGCCGACGTCGGGCGCTGGCCCATCGTCGGGCGCCTGGCCACCGGCGCCGGCACGTTGTACATCGAACGCAGCTCGCGCCGCGACGCGATGCGGGTCGTGCACGACATGGTGCAGGCGCTGCGCGACGGTGACATCCTGATGGTGTTCCCCGAAGGCACGACCGGTGACGGCATCACACTGCTGCCGTTCCACGCCAACCTGATCCAGGCCGCGATCTCGGCACCGGCGCCGGTGCAGCCGGTGGCGCTGCGTTACCTCGACCGGCACGGCCACACCAGCCAGGCCGCCAGCTACGTCGGCGACGAATCGTTGCTCGGTTCGATCTGGCGGCTGCTCGGCAGCGATGGCATGCGTGCGGTGGTGCATTTCGGTGAACCGGAGCAGGCGCTGGGCCGCGATCGCCGGACGTGGGCGCGGGACCTGCACGACGCGGTGACGCAGCTGTTGCAGGGGATACGGCAGTCAGTTGTCTGATAATCGCGCGATGGACGCAGTTCTGGCGCGCAAGATTCCGGACATCGCTGCCGTGTGCGAGCGGTACGGTGTTGCGCACCTGGAATTGTTCGGCTCTGCGGCCGGGCCGGACTTCGATCCCGCATCCAGTGACTATGACTTTCTGGTGGAGCTCGATGAGCAGGCCACGGGTTCGCGCGGCCACCGGTGGCTCGGCCTGGCCGATGCTCTGGAGAGCGTGCTGGGACGTCCCGTGGACCTGGTGAACCCGCGAACGATTCGCAACCCGTATTTCCTGCGGGCCGTGAACAGCACCCGTGTGCCGATCTATGACCGACAAGACGCCCAAGCTGCTGGTTGATGCACTGGGTGCCATTGCGCTTGCCCAGGAGTTTGTCGCATCATCCACGGCTACGACTCTGCCGTCCTTGAAGCAGGCGCTGAGCGACCTGCTGTATGAACGGGGCTGAGATCATTCCGGTGGCCTGAAGCAGGGGGTGCGAGCTTGTCAGGCCTACGTGCCGTAGCCCTGACGAGGTTTGGTCTTTGCTGAAGCGGCCGCTGTCGCAGTCGCCTCGGCCCGAAACCCGCACTCACCGCCAGGCGAACTCCGGCTGCTCGAAATGCGCGACGCGGGTCAGGCGCCCGCACAGACAGACCTCGCGGAACTGGTACAGGAAGGCCGCCGTGGGCGCCGCGATCCAGTTGTCGCCGACCGGCATGCGCAGCACCGGTTGTGCGTGTAGGCCGTGCTCGAGCATGGGTGCGTCCGGGCGCAGGAACTCTTCCAGTGCGATGCGGTGGATGGAGGCGACTT
This sequence comes from Rhodoferax sp., assembly GCA_024236015.1. Lineage (GTDB taxonomy): Bacteria > Pseudomonadota > Gammaproteobacteria > Burkholderiales > Burkholderiaceae_C > CAISIP01. Next base: position 169,429 of record JACKLK010000007.1, on the reverse strand, counting down.
CGTCCGGGTTGGCGACCATGGTGCGGGCGTCCATGGCCCAGAGCACGACCGGCGTGATGGCGAAACCGGAGCGGGTGGCGTAGTCGTCGAGGCGGCCCAGCACCGCATCCGGTGGCAGTTCCAGCGCCACTTCCTCGCGCAACTCGCGCAGTGCGGCCTGCTCGGGTGTTTCGCTGGCGTCGATGCGCCCGCCGGGCAGGGCCCACTGGTTGGCGTGGCGGCGCAGGTGCGTGGCGCGCCGGGTCAGGATCATGGCCGCTTCGGTGCTCCACTGCGCATGCCGCGGCAGGCCGCCCCATGCCGCGCCGAATCCGGCCTGGGAGATCACCAGTGCCACCGCCGCGCGGCCGTGCAGGCCGTCGGGCTGGGCCTGTACCGGAAACTGGCGCAGCGCCGCGGCGACCGATTCCCGCAGCGCCGCGTCGTGTTGCATGCTTGCCGGCGTGGTCGTGGTGGCGGCTACCAGCTGTTGCGCAGCTCGCGCAGCCGGGTGAACACCAGCCGCGCGTCCGGGTTCTCCGGCAGGTCGGGGAATTTCTCGCGCAGCCGCGCAATCACGCTCGGGCTGGCGAGCCGGAAGAAGGTGTTGTGCTGCTTCTCCTGGGCCAGTGTGGTCACGATGGACGTGGCCGGGTCGTGGTCCGCGACCTTGGGCAGCAGCGCCTGGGCGGCGTTGTTGTCGGGTTCGCGGTCGAGCGTGAACTTCAGGTTGTTCTCGATGTAGTCGTGGCCGGGGTAGACCTGGGTGTTCTCCGGCAGCTTGGCCAGCTGGTCGACGAAGCTGGTGTACATGTCGTCGACGTTGCCGCCGTTGTGGCAGTTGCCGGCGCCGGCGTTGAACAGCGTGTCGCCCGAGAACAGCGCCGGCTGCTCGGTGTGCGAACGCAGGCAGATGTGGCACATGGTGTGGCCGGGGGTGTCCAGGCATTCGAGCTCGACCGTCTTGCCGACCTTGATGACGTCGCCGGCCTTGACGCCGCGGTCCATGCCGGCGATCTTGCCGCCGGCCTTGTGGTGGGCGATGACCTTGGCACCGGTGGCCGCGACGATGGCGTCGTTGCCACCGGTGTGGTCCTGGTGTTCGTGGGTGTTGAGCAGTTGCGTGATCTGCCAGCCGCGCACCTTGGCCGCGGTCAGGCATTTCTCGTGGTCCAGCGGATCGATGGCCAGCGCCTCGCCGGTCTCGGGGCAGGCGATCAGGTAGTTGTAGTTGCGGTAGGCGTTGCCGGTCCAGATGCGTTCGACGATCATGTTTTCCTCCTTGCAGCGGTCATCGGTATCGCAACCATTGTAGGAAGCCGCGGTCGCGACGCGCGAACGCGGCAGGGCGTCAGTCCGGCACCGAGCGCAACAGCGCCGGGTAGTGCCACAGCAGCGTCGCCGTGCGCGCCAGGTAGTTCACGTACAGCGCGGCCCACAGTCCATGGTTTTCCCAGGGCAGCAGCAGCCACCAGGCCAGCACGAAGATGGCGCTCGACACCAGCATGGCGTTGCGCATGTCGGCGGTGCGCGTGGCGCCGATGAAGATGCCGTCGAGCTGGAACGCCCACACGCCGAGCAGCGGCGCGCCGGCAGCCCAGGGCAGGTAGGTGCGCGCGGCTTCGCGCACCGCGGCGTCGACACTGAGCAGGTCGATCAGCGTCGGGCCCAGCAGCCACAAGGCCAGCGACATCAGCGCCGCGATGGCGCCGGCCCAGATGCTGGTCATCGTGGCCGCGGCCGCCAGTGCGCCACGGCGCATCGCGCCCACGGCCCGCCCGACCAGGGCTTCGGCGGCGAACGCCAGCCCGTCGAGGAAATACGCACTGATGGAGATGAACTGCATCAGCACCGCGTTGGCCGCCAGCCGCACGTCGCCCTGCGCCGCGCCCTGGGCCATGAACCAGACGAAGACGAAGATCAGCGCCAGCGAACGCACCATGATGTCGCTGTTGACGACCAGGGTGCGCTTGAGTTGCGCCGGCGCCAGCAGCCGCTGCGGCTCCCAGCGCGCGCCCATGCCGCGCGCATGGCGCAGCGCAATCAGCACGCCGACCGTCGCGGCCAGCACCTCGGCCAGCACGGTGCCGGCGGCCACGCCGGGCACGCCCCAGCCCAGGCCGAGGACGAACCACAGGTCGAGCACGATGTTGGTCAGGTTCAGCAGCAGTTGCAGCACCAGCGCGATGTCGGTGCGGCCCAGGCCGATGAACCAGCCCAGCAAGGCGTAGTTGGCCAGCGTTGCCGGCGCCGCCCAGATGCGGATGTCGAAATAGCTGCGGCCCAGCCCTTCGACCGCGTCGCTGGCCTCCAGCAGCGCGAACGCCGTCTCGCGGATCGGCCATTGCAGCACCACCATGCCGGCGCCGGCCAGCGCGGCCACGAGCAGCGCGCGGCCCAGCGCGGCGACCATCTCGTCGGCATCCTGCGCGCCCAGCGCCTGCGCGGTCAGGCCGGTCGTGCCCATGCGCAGGAAACCGAAGGCCCAGAACAGGAAGGTGAACACCAGCGAGCCGACCGCCACCGCGCCGATGTGGGCCGGATCGGGGATCTGGCCGACGACCGCGGTGTCGATGGCGCCCAGCAGCGGGGTCGACACGTTGGACAACATGATCGGCACCGCAATGCCCAGGATCGTGCGGTGGCTGACGGCAGTCGTCGATCCGGTGGGTGGGCGCGTCATGGGTGGGAAAGCAGCGGGGGGAGGGAGGCCGGCGCGCGGTGCGTGTCCGCCGTGCGACCGCGTCGATGATAGTCGGCGGCGCCATGCCGCTGCACGCGGCGCATCGCGGCACATCGCCACGCATCGGCAGGGCGAGCGGCTACCATGCGCGGACCGATCCCCGAACCGCCCGGAGCCCGAACGCCATGCCGCACCCCGCCATCCCCGCCGTCGACTTTGCCGGTGTCGTCTTCCACAGCCTGCGTGGCCAGGGCGTGCTGGTCACCGGAGGCGCCAGCGGCATCGGCGCCGACATCGTGCGGGGCTTCGCGGCCCAGGGATGCCGCGTCGGCTTCGTCGACCGCGACGCGGTGGCCGGCCAGGCACTGGCCGATGCGCACGAGCAGGTCTTCTTCGCCGCCTGCGACGTCACCGACGTCGCCGCATTGCGCCAGGCCATCACCACGCTGGCCGGGCCGGTCGGCGGGTTCGACGTGCTGGTCAACAACGTGGCCAACGACGACCGCCACGCGATCGAGGACGTGACGCCAGCGTATTTCGACCAACGGGTGGCGGTCAACTTCCGGCCGCATTTTTTCGCGGCGCAGGCGGTGCTGCCCGGCATGCGTGCGCGGGGCGGCGGTGCGATCGTCAACCTGGGTTCGGTGAGCTGGAAGATCAAGGGCGCCGGTTATGCGGTCTATGCGAGCTGCAAGTCGGCGATGCTGGGTTTCACCCGGGTGCTGGCCGGCGAACTGGGCCGCGACAACATCCGCGTCAATTGCGTGGTGCCGGGCTGGGTCATGACCGAGCGCCAGGTGAGCCTGTGGCTGGACGAACAGGGCGAACGCGAGCTGGAGCGCAACCAGTGCCTGGGCGGGCGGCTGGTGGGCACCGACATCGCGCACATGGTGATGTTCCTGGCGGCCGATACCGCGCGCATGATCACCGCCCAGGAGTTCGTCGTCGACGCGGGCTGGTCCTGAGGCCTCGTGGGTCAGACCCGGAATCTGCGCGGCAAATGCTGCGCTGGCACCCGCGCTGTGCCGGATGTCCGGTTTGCGGACTCCACCGCGCGCACACGGCGCGCCGCCGCCTCAGGATTGCAGCGGGGTGTGGCGCGACGCGGTCAACGACACCGGCGGGCTGACGACGGCGTCGGGCACGATGCGCTCGCAGTCGCCACCCTCGCGGGCCTGGCACGGCAGCTGGCACATCGCACGCTGGTCGACGGGGCAGGCGCGGTCGAACGTGACCACGTGGTCGACCTCGGCGCGGATGCCGATCCATTCGCCGACCCGGTGGTCGTGGTGGCTGGGCACATGCGCCAGCACGGTCTCGCCGCTGCGCAGGCGCAAGGTGTAGAGGAACTCCGAGCCGCGGAAGGCCTTGCGCACGATCTGCGCCTTCACCGGCGCGGCGTCGTCGTGCACGATGTCGTCGGCGCGCAGCAACACGTCGCATTGCCCGGCCTCGAAGGCGCAGGGCAGCGGGCATTCGGCGATGTCGGTCAGGTCGCCGAGCGCGGTGTGCACGACGACCTGGCCGTCCACCTCGCGGATGGTCGCCGGCGTGAACACGCCGTGGCCGATGAAGTCGGCGACGAAACGCGTGGCCGGCCGGTGGTACAGCGTGTAGGCGTCGTCCCACTGGTGCAGCGCGCCGTCCTGCATCACGCCGATGCGGTCGCCGACGGCGAAGGCCTCGAGCTGGTCATGCGTGACGAACAGCGCGGTCGCGTTGGCCGCCTTGAGGATGGCGCGCACCTCGATCGCCAGCCGCTCGCGCAGGTCGACGTCGAGGTTGGAGAACGGTTCGTCGAGCAGCAGCAGCTGCGGCGCCGGCGCCAGCGCGCGGGCCAGGGCCACGCGTTGCTGCTGGCCGCCCGAGAGTTCGTGCGCGAATCGGCTCTCGTAGCCGGCCAGGCCGACGAGTTCCAGCACCTCGGCCACGCGCGCCTGGCGCTGGGCGCGCGGCAGCTGGTGGATGCCGAAGGCCACGTTGCGGCCCACGTCCAGGTGCGGGAACAACGCGTAGTCCTGGAACACCATGCCGATGCGCCGGGCCTCCGCCGGCACATGCTGCCGCGGGCCGCTGACCTGTACGTCGCCGAGCCGGATCGTGCCGGCATCGGCGGATTCGAGCCCGGCCACGGCGCGCAGCAGGGTCGTCTTGCCGCAGCCCGAGGGGCCGATCAGCACGCCGATCTCGCCGGCCTGCAGGCCGAACGAGACGTCGTGCACAGCCGGCTTGGCTGCGCCCGCGTACCGCACCTGCAACTGGGCGACTTCGAGAAACATGCATCGATTCTAGATGAATACAATTCTCATTTAACCTGCTCCTGATCGGTTCCCCTCATGCCGCTGCGTCGGCTCCTCGTCCCATCCGCTTTCGTTCTGCTTGCCGTATTGCTGTGCCTGCCGGTGCTGGCCGTGCTCGCGTCCTGGCTGCAGTGGGACGCGACCAATGCGCAGATCCTGGCCGAGATGTCGCGCACCGTGCTGCCCGACTACCTGTGGACCACGGTGGCGCTGTGCGTGCTGGTCGGCGTCGGCGTCATCGTCGTGGGTTCGGCCACGGCCGCGGCCGTGACCCTGTTCGACTTTGCCGGCCGGCGCACGCTGGAGTGGGCGCTGCTGCTGCCGCTGGCGATGCCGGCCTACGTGGTGGCGTATGCGTATACCGACTTCCTGCAGTTCGGCGGCCCGCTGCAGACCAGCCTGCGCGCCTGGACCGGCCTGGAAGGGCGCATGTTGCCGGAGGTGCGCAGCCTGGGTGGGGCGGCCTGGGTGTTCACGTTCGCGTTGTACCCGTATGTCTACCTGCTCGCGCGCAGTGCGCTGAGCGAACGCGCCGCCCACCTGATGGAGGCCGCGCGGCTGCTCGGCGCACCCTTGTCGCGGCGCATCCGCGAGGTGGCCTTGCCGCTGGCCCGGCCGGCGGTGGCCGCCGGTGTGGCACTGGCGCTGATGGAGACGCTGGCCGACTTCGGCGTGGTCAGTTATTTCGGCATCCAGACCTTCACCGCCGGCATCTACAAGGCCTGGCTGGCCATGGACAACCGGCTCGCCGCGGCGCAGCTGGCCACCATGTTGCTGGTGCTGGTCGTTTTGCTGCTGCACCTGGAACAACGCGCCCGGCGCCGCGCGCGTTTCGACAGCAGCCGCGGCGCGCGCGCCGGCGCTTCCGATGCGCAGCCGGTGCGGCTACGCGGCGGCGCGCTGGCGCTGGCCTGGCTGGTGTGCGGCGTGCCGGTGCTGGCGGGCTTCCTGCTGCCGGTGCTGTTCATGTTCCGCCCGCTGATGGCCGACTGGGACCTGCTGGCCTGGGACCGGTTCGCCGAGTGGGCGGGCAACAGCCTGCGGCTGGGCCTGGTCACGGCGGTGCTGGCGGTGGGTATTGCCGTGTCGCTGGCGTTCGCGTTGCGGCGCTCGAAGGACGCGGTGACCCGCGCCGTGGTGCAACTGGTCGGCCTCGGTTACGCCGTGCCCGGCGCGGTGATCGTCGTCGGCGTGTTGCTGCCGGTGGGCTGGCTGCAGGCCGCCGCACCCGGCCTGGGCGTGGCCACCTTGGTCACCGCCACCTCGTTCGGCCTGGTCTGGGCCTACCTGGTGCGGTTCTGCGCGGTGGCGTTGCAGTCGGTACAAAGCGGCTACACCCGCATCCCGCCGAGCTTCGACGACTCCGCCCGCACCCTGGGCGCAGCCGGCCTGGAACTGATGCGCCGCGTGCACTGGCCACTGCTGCGGCGCTCGACCGCCGCGGCGGCGCTGCTGGTGTTCGTCGACGTGATGAAAGAGCTGCCCGCCACGCTGGTGCTGCGCCCGTTCGACTCCGACACGCTGGCGGTGGTGGCCTATCAGCTGGCGCGCGACGAACGCCTGGGCGAAGCGGCGCTGCCGTCGCTGGCGCTGGTGCTGGTGGGCTTGATTCCGGTGGTGATGCTTAGTCGGACGTTGCGGGCGGCGGGGCGGTGAGGGTGGAGCTTGGCCTGCCGCTCTGGCTGCAAGTGGCAGTTTGATGTATGGATTGAAGGAAGCCGGTCCCGGCCTATGTTGTTCTGGGTCGGCGCCGGTCGAGTGGCCGCTTCAGACTGATTGCAGCCCTTAAGTCGGCCCTGAGTCTGTTGCGGCTGCTGGCGCAATTGGACAGTCACGGAACATGGTCAGGCTGCTTACGTCGCCAGGGGCCATGCGGTAGCCACGTCTGCGGGCAACCCTGCCAAACTTGGCTCCGACCTTCACGATTACAGCATGGACTTACTCTTTGCCTAGGCACTGGGGGCCTGGCCGGTCCTGCTAAGATCAATGTGGACTCGCAGACAGATTTTTTGCCATGTTTCATGGCATGTGAGACAAATGTCCGGGGATATGCTCCTCGGCGTCCCTCGATGTTGCCCTTCGTCTAGCTGAGCAACTATGCGGTCGCATAAGAGTGTCCGCGGGTCCACTTTCTTCCGCTACCTTCGAGAATGACCCAACTCAAACAGCTGAAGGCGGCAACTTCCCTCTCTGACGTAGCCCGGCTCCTCGAAATCAAGCCGGGCATGCTGTCCTTCCTGCTGTACAAGAAGTCGAAGGCTGTCCTGTACACGAAGTTCGACATCCCAAAGCGACATGGTGGCACGAGAGAAATTTGGGCACCGGACAGGGATCTGAAGCTCGTTCAACATCGGCTCGCAAACCTGCTACAGAACTGTATTAATGAGATCAATGCCGCGCGTGGGCACATTGAGGACGGAAAGCGATACGGCGTCGCACACGGATTCAAGCGCAAGCACACGATCATGACCAACGCGCGCGAGCATGTGACTCGCCGATATGTCTTCAATGTGGACCTACACGACTTCTTTGGGACGATAAACTTCGGTCGAGTTCGCGGCTTTTTTCTGAAGGACAAGAATTTCGCGCTTCAGGACAAAGTCGCAACCGTTATTGCTCAGATTGCTTGCCATGACAACAAGCTGCCCCAGGGCAGCCCTTGCTCTCCAGTCATCTCGAACCTGATCTGCCACATGTTGGACATGACGCTGGTCCGCTTGGCATTGGGCACAGGCTGTAGCTATACGCGTTACGCCGACGACTTGACGTTTAGCTCGAACAAGGCGAAGTTCTCGTCACGCGTAGCGAAGCAGGATGAAGACGACAAGGACCATTGGTTGCCAGGCCAGGGGCTCATGCGCCTCGTCACCAAAGCCGGCTTCAGCTTCAACGAAAAAAAGACTCGGATGCAGTACCGGGACTCACGGCAAGACGTGACGGGCCTAGTCGTAAACCGGAAGGTCAATGTGCCCGCGACCTATCGCTACACCGTTCGTGCGATGGTGGATCACGCGCTGAAGAAAGGGGCATTCGAGAGGGTCTACAAGAAGATAGACGCCGCTGGTGTGGAAGTCATCTTTAGGCAGCCCGGCAAGAACAAGCAGCTCATCGGGATGCTCTCTTACATTGATCAGGTCGATCTTTTCAATCAAAAACTCCGCGAGGAAAACGGCCTCGAGCTGCACGACACTTCCGGGCGGACCGAGCTGTTTCGCCGGTTCTTGTACTTCGACGCGTTTCACGCCATCGCGTCGCCGGTCATAGTTTGTGAAGGTCCGACCGACAACATCTACCTTCGGCATGCGATCAAGCGACTGGCACCGTTGTACCCGACGCTCGCTGCCGGATCACCGCCTAAGCTTAGTGTCCATCTGTTCAAGTACGGGCAGCGCCGAACCAGTGAGATCACTCAGCTCACCGGTGGGGTGGGTGGCCTTTGCCATCTGATGAAGCACTACTACGCGGACTTCACCCAAAGAATCAAGGCACCAGCCCCAAAGCACCCCGTCATTGTTCTCGTCGACAATGACTCAGGCGCGAAGGACATCTATGGCGCCATCTGCGGTATTACCAGGAAACCGCGTCCGACTGGTGCCGAGCAGTTCATACACGTCGTTGGAAACATGTATGTGGTGCCAACGCCCTTGGGTGCCGGTGGTGCTAAAACTGCGATCGAAGACTTCTTTGATGCGAAGACGCTGAACGAGAAGCTCGGCTTGAAGACCTTCTCGCGAGCTGCGAAGTTCGACGACACGAAGCATTTCGGGAAAGCGGCGTTCGCGCGCGAGATTGTCGAGAAAAAGGCTGCAACGATCAACTTCACGGGCTTCTCACACATCTTGGACCGCGTGGTTGCGGTCCTGATTGACTACGCGAAGCGTCATTCGTCGACGCCGTAGCGCCACCTTCCGGTCCCCCGCAGATCTTGGATATCAGGGCAGCGGCTTTTCCAACGAGAGACGGCTTTACGGCCGCAACCTCCGCAACGATGGCGCTCCGCCGCACTTGCGGCATGCACCTCGCGTGGAGCTTTGAGGGCCGGGAATGCGCCTCACTCTGAACATCCATGATCTCAGTTGGACGACCGCGATCACTGCTCATCTGTCTTCCAGTTACCGATGTAGCTTCAAGGCTGGCTGCTGACCGACGCGATTTGTCGCCTGGCCAAGCGGTGTCGAACTCACAGCGGTTTGTCACTCTTGCAGAACAGCTTGCCCGAAGCCGAACGCTCAAAGAACAGAAGATCGCAGTCTATTGTGACCACCCTCGCGCGTCGCAAGCGCGTCGCATGCGCGTCGCAAGCAAGCCCATGAACTCGCGGCGTAGAGCCCCTGCAGCCATCACGCGCATCGGTTAGATCGGCCGTTGGCCTCACATCGCCATATCCATCGAAGCAGTCGATTCACATGAACAAGCGGTAGTCGTAGGACCGATCTGCATATCTGTCCAGGAGCGCACCAACACGCGCAACACGTCGCGAGGTTTCGATAGTAGCTGGCAGCTGTCCGTACATGTCGAAGCTGTTGAAGTTCATCTTCGAGAGCCCAAGGATCTCGTCGGCCAGCATCATGAGGTCACTCGTTCCGGCGTGGCGAGTGAGTACCAGCGGCGCGGGAATGCGCCGTTTCCCCTGGTAGTAAGTGCGCGACGGGTTCAAGGCGGTAGAGGCACCGTGCACCCACAGCAACGCCGTAGAGTCATCGACCACCACCGTCGTGCCGCGATGGATGGGATAGCCATCGATCTCAAGGGAGCCGGACCGGCCCACCCTGGAGGCCAGATACCGGAGCGTGTCGTCGATGTGAATTTGCAAGAGTTCGACGCAATCGACGCCCTCCAGACCAGCCTGCAGGCCTTCCCGCTCCTCCTTCAGGAACGGAGTCTGCTTGTGGACCACCACTCGGCTCGGGAGCCGGAGGTTTGCTTCGAAGAACAATTCCCGAATCCCCTCGCCAAGTCGGCGAGCGTCGTCGAAGCTCATGAAGGGGTTCTTCCGTCGCATGATTGGGTTCTCGATCTTACTCAACCGGAATTGCAGGCCCAAGCCGTTCCGGCTGTACAGGTGGCTGCATCCCAGAACGATGTTGCCGTCCTCGCCCGGCTTGTTGCGCAAGCTATAGCCAATGCCGACGTAGGCTGAATCCTTGTCGAGACCGTCCAGCGCCCATGGGTTTCGCATCGCCTTCGCATAGGTCGCCAGCGACAGCCACCACCGCACCCGGCACTGTTGCTGGTGAACCAGCGTGTCCTCCTCGAGAAACTGCGTTGAGATCCCCTGTGGGATCGCAGACGCCTTCACGAAGTCGTGAAGGTCAAACTGTTCACCGTCGATGTCGTACCCGCGCAATGCGCTCCATCGCGCCGGGATGTATACGAAGATCACACTTGGATTCGAGGCGGCTTTCAGCGAGGCCAATGCCGAGGCGATTCTTGCACCAAGCTCGCGGGCGCTTGCAGGCGTGTTCTCCGTTGGCTCATCGAGTCCCACGAATCCCTTGCCACCAGGCTGTGTGATCTCCAGGCCGCACTTGAATGCGGTACTGAAGCCCGGGAACGGCAGCAGGTAGTCGGCATCCCACCTCCCGGGGTCGATAGACTCCTGCAACCGGCCGAGATACTGTGTGACTCGACGACCATCCCTGTCGGGTGCAATCAAACCAACGCGGATACTGGGTGCCATGCCCGCTTCGGTGAGCAGCGCGTCGAAGGGCCTGTCACGAAGCAGTCCGCGAATTGGATGTGTGTCGAAAGCAACTCCCCGTCCTGCCTTAGGCAGGAATGACAACCTGGGCTCGGGGATCTGCAGACCGACCTGCGATGCCAGGCGCTCGTTCCGCTCGCTGAGCGCGACCGACGCCTCACGCTCATCGGTGATCTTGGCGAAGATCGGGCGTGCGGAGACAGAAAACTTGATGCCTTCTTCGACGTCGGGAAACCTCAGCGCGTTGTCGCGGTCCGGAAGCAGACGAGTGCGCCAGAACTCCAGTGCCTCGTTGAACTTGTTGTTGTGCTGATAACCAAGGATCTTGACCTTAATCGTGTTGGCAATTGCCCGCGGTGCCGCATTACCGGTGGTGTCGGTGACAAACAGCGTCGGCTTAAGCACAAGTACCAGCGAGCCGCTGACGGATTTGACTTGCAAGAGGACAGCCTTGTAGAGCGTCCATTGCCGCGCTTCGACGCGTTGCTCAGTGGTGTCCTGAGGGTCCCAGATCAGGCCTTCGTTATCGCAATTCAATCCTGCCTTGTGGGCCAGAGCGATGACCGTCGCCCGACGCATGAGGCTGTTGGCCGTTCCGTCTTCGTAGCGAAGATCCTCATCACTGAGCGGGACACGCTTTACTTCGCCTGTGATGTTTCCCGCAAATGCCGACTGAATCTGCTGTGGCGACGCAATGGCGTACACCTTGCCCCTGAACGGAGCCGCAACGAAACCATGTTCCTCTCCGATTGTCCTGAGTTCGGACCACACCGTGCCGCGCGCCGGCCACTGCACCAGATCGAACTCGAGTAGCTCGCCCGGTGGCTGCATCGGAAAGGCGTTGCTCTTGATCAATCCCGTTACGGGCAGGTTGGGCAGTTGGAACGCCGCGCGCCGGGTCGTGGGTGATTCCTTGAACCGATCCAGCACTGAGTCCACCTGAGCGCGGGCATTAGTCGGCGCCACATGCAGCGCGATGCGGCGAATCACGTCATCAAAGGTCGCGCTCGGTACAACGAATCGCTGCGGTTCGGCCCCGTCGGGCATCTGCAATAGCGTCTCGACACTACCCTTCACCGGTGAATCACCGAACTGGGTCCAATACAGCGGCAGCCGCTGTTGCGATGGGTCGCGATAGGCCTCCAAAAATGCAGCCATAACGCTGGCGTCCCGACCGCTATAGCCGCATACCAGGACAGGCCGAGTTCGTAGTTGGTGGACGAGTGCCGCTCGCAACTCGGCCTCCTGCTCGCCCAACTCCCGTTGCGTGTTCTTTAGGGCGTCGTAGCGATAGTCCCCGTGCATGGAAACACACTGGAGTTCATCCAGTGCCATGGGTCGGGAAATGCGCTCCTTTGACTCCTGCCCCACCTCAATGGCGGTGATGCTGGCGGTCGTTGCCGCCCGAGCTACCAAACCGTCAAAGTTGGTTGTCCAGACTGAGGTCACCAGCCGCTGCCTGGCGAGTTCTGCCAGAAGTTGATAACCCAGCCCCGGCTTTGCCCGCTTGACCCATTCCTGGAAATACCTGCGTCGGTCGTCTCCGCGTGCATAGCAGGCCTCGATGTATGCCGAGTATTCGTCATCTGAGCCACTCGCAGGGTATCGACGCTGTGCATCAAGCCAGCGCTGAATACGCTGTCGAACAGATGGAAGCGAGAGCTCGTCGAACTGGCGCTCGAGGCCCGGGTTGTTCGTCAGGAAGATGGAGCGCTTCCACTCCCAGATGCATTGAGTCGCTGAAGGCATACCTGAGCTCATGGAAGCCCCAGCTCCGAGGAAGACCAGCAATGGCTGGTCTCGTGACATTCCGATCGAGCGCACCATTGCGTCGATAGACAACGTATGTATCAACTCGAGCCCCCCTGCAAGCAAGTCATTGGTATGTCTTGTTGGGCCGGCCGCAGGCCGGCCCAACAGTGCAAGCCTAACCTGAACTTTGGCCGGCCAGATAAACTGGCGGAGAGACAAGGCGAAACGTGCTCCGGACCAACTGGATCCTCGGTAAGGAGCCATCCGTCAACGGCCGTTCCTGGCCGAAGGAGCTAGGTGGCGAATCCGAACATGGCTGGCACCTTCCGCTGCATTGCCGACCTTGTCGGCAAGACCATCCTAGACAGCAAGGGTCAGCAGCGCCAGACCGCTACATGCAACTCCTGCCATTCGTCGAGGACATCAGGTCTGACTTTTGCCTCGTATCCCGCCGGCTCGGGTCATGTCCACGAGTCTTGTGATCGCGTACAAGCACAGGAACTCGCGCGTCGGGGTTGATCCCAGGATCTGCCCCGCACCCATCAGCTACCCTTGCCCCCATGACCCCCTTGCCCCAGACATCCCTCTGGACCGCCCTGCTAGCCGCCTGGCTCGCCGGCCTGGCCGCCTTCGCCGGTGGACTGGCGGCCCGGTGGGAGGGCAGCGCCGAAACCGAAGGCAAGCGCGAGTTCGTGCACGGCGTGGTGGCTTTCGGTGGCGGCATCCTGGTGGCGGCGGTTGCGTTTGCGCTGACGCCGCTGGGCATGGAGCACCTGCATCCGGCCGCGCTGGGCCTGGTGTTCGTCGCCGGTGGCGGCGTGTTCTGCGTGCTCGACTACTGGCTGGGCCGGCGCGGCGGCACCCATGCGCAGGTGATGGCGATGATGCTGGACTTCGTGCCCGAGGCGATCGCGATGGGTGCGGTGTTCGCGCACGACGCCCGGCTCGGCCTGTTGCTGGCGCTGTTCATCGGCGCGCAGAACCTGCCCGAAGGATTCAACGCGTTCCGCGAAAGTCGCAAGGCCGGTTCGCGGCCCCGCGTCGCCTTGTGGTCGCTGCTGGCCGTCAGCCTGTTCGGCCCCGTGGGTGCGCTGGCCGGTTACACGCTGCTGCACGACCAGCTGGCAGTGACGGCCGCGCTGATGGCGTTCGCCGCCGGCGGCATCCTCTACCTGGTGTTCCAGGACATTGCGCCGCAGGCGCGCATGCGCCGGCACTGGACGCCGACGCTGGGCGCGGTGCTGGGGTTTGTCGTGGGCATGGTGGGCAAGCAGGTGCTGGGCTGAGGCAGGAGGCGGCCAGGCTGCGATCCCGCTTCAGGCGTCGATCTGCATGGACGGCCGTGCCTGCACCTTCTGCAGCCAGGCCAGCGTCGTCGGGTGCGAGGCCACCGGCGCGCCGATGTACGCGCTGTAGCCGATGACCGAGGCCACGATCAGGTCCACCAGGGTATAGGCCTCGCCCAGCATCCAGGGCTGGCGGGCGAGGCGGGCGTCGAGCAGGGCCAGCAATTGATCCATGGCCTTGTGCGCCGACGCGCCGTGCGCATCCTGCGGCGTACCCATGTCGTGTGCGGCTTGCAGGCGGGTCAGCTGCGCACCATAACTCACATAGGCCCAGGTACACCACGACACCGCCTGCAGGTGTGCGGGCGTACCCGCGGTCGGCCACAGGCCGCTGCTGACGCCGTAGCGCTCGCCCAGCCACATCGCGATCGCCAGCGCTTCGAACATCGGCGCGCCGTCCACCGTCAGCGTGGGCACCTTGCCGTTCGGGTTGAGGGCCAGGAAATCCGGGCGGTGCTGCTCGCCAGCCTTGATGTCGACCTTGACGCGCTCGTGCGGCACGTCGAGTTCGGCGAGGGCGCAGGCCACCGGCGTGGCGCTGGACATGGGGTGCCAGTAGAAAACGATCTTGTTGGACATGGAAGACTCCTTCGAGGGGTTGAATGCCGGTTCGACACCGCGCCGAATCCGTGTGGGCACTGTCGCTGCTATTGCGGACAGTTTCTGCCCTCGATGCGAGGTATGCTGTGCCCATGCTTTCATCGTCTTCACGGCTGCTGCGGGTGTTGTCGCTGCTGCAGACCCGCAGCCATTGGTCGGGTCAGGAGCTGGCCGAACGGCTCGCGGTGAACCCGCGCACGCTGCGACGCGACATCGACCGCTTGCGCCAGCTCGGTTACCCCATCCATGCGACCAGTGGCGTGGCCGGTGGTTATGCGTTCCGTGCCGGGCAGGCGCTGCCGCCGCTGTTGCTGGACGACGACGAAGCGCTGGCCGTGGCCATTGCGCTGCAGGTCGCGGCGGCCGGTACGGTGAGTGGTGTCGAAGAAGCTTCGTTGCGCGCGCTGGTGAAGCTGGCGCAGGTGATGCCCGCGCGCCTGCGCCGCCGCACCGATGCGTTGCGTTCGGCCATCCTGCCGCTGCAGCGCATGGGGCCCACCGTGGATGCCAACGTGCTCGCCACGCTCGCGGCGGCCTGCCGCGACCAGCTGCGGGTGGGATTCGACTACCGCGACGGGCAGGGCCGCAGCAGCACGCGCTCGGTGGAGCCGCAAGGGCTCGTGCACGTCGGCAGCCGCTGGTACCTCGTGGCCTGGGACCCGGCGCGCGACGACTGGCGCAATTTCCGCATCGACCGGGTGGAAGGCGCACCGGCCATCGGTGCGCACTTCGCACCCCGGCCCGGGCCCGGTGGGGGTGATCTCGGCGCCTATGTCTCGGGCCAGCTGGCAGTGACGATCCAGGGCGAGGAGGCGCGTGTGGTGCTGCACAAGCCGCTCGATGACATGTTGCCGCGCATCCCGCCCGCGGCTGCGCTGCTCGAACCGTTGGACGGCTCACGCTGTCTCATGCGTTGCCCGGCATACCAGCTCGACTGGCTGGTCTACTGGCTCATGTCGCTGGAGGTGGAGTTCGAGGTGCAGGACCCGCCCGCGCTGAAACAACGGCTGCGCGCCGCCGGCGAACGTGTGGCTCGCGCGATGGCGGCCAGCGCCTGACATGGCTCGGCCGCCGCACGGCGACTTCCGCAACTTCTTTCCGCCGCGCCGGGTGACTTCCCTTGCCAGGCTTCACCGCCCGGGGCGGTTGCTTTGGGCTGCATGCTGGTGGGGGCGGTTGCTTTTGCACCGACGCCGCTGGGGATGGGCACCTGCATCCGGCCGCGCTGGGCCTGGTGTTCGCCGCCGGTGGCATCCTCTACCTGGTGTTGCAGGGCATCGCGCCGCCGGCGCGCATGCGCCGGCACTGGACCCGGCACTGGACCCGACGCTGGCGGCGGTGCTGGGGCTTGTCGTGGGCATCGTCGGCAAGCAGGTGCTGGGGTTAGGCAGGGTGGTGCAAGTTCCTGCGCCGAATTCCGAGGCCGAGAACCCTGGCCATTCGATCACGTTGCGTCATATTGGAGGTTTGGCTGCCAAGGCCTGCTGACCTTGCAATTGGAGCGAACCGCGTTCGTCTTCATTGTCAGCGGGATGCGCGGCCTAGGGGCGTTTGCGCGTGTTGCCAAGCCCCCTGAACGAGGGGTGCCGGTAAGTGTCATGTTTCGGCAAATTGCGAACACGCGAGTCGGTCACGAAGCCGACATGGCGACGTTCAGGGCTTTCTCCCACCGGGAGCCGCCGTGGTGGACGTGGTTCAACCTGGCAACGATTGAATTCCGGAGCAAATACATGAAGATGATGCGACTGCTGGTTTGCCTCACTGCGTTGTCTTGCGCCCCGTTCACGCAGGGCGCCATTGTCTCGATCAATCCGACCAATTCCGGGCACTGCATTTACAGCTCGGCCATCTGTTACGGCGATGGGAATGTCGGCGCATCATTGCTCGATGGTGGCGCTACCGGCATACGCCACTTCATGTTGTTCGATCTATCCGGACTTGCCGGCTCTGTCACTGCGGCGCGACTCGAGATCGATGCAAGCGACTCGCGTGCTTACAGTTCGTTCTTCACATCGGAACAGTACGTAGTCACTGGGCTGTCTGTAGACCGGGGGCTGATCACGAACCGGACCGCAGGGACGGGTGCCCGAAACGTGTACGACGCAATTGCTGCCGGAACGACCTATGGTTCGACGTCTGTGTCTACTCCGTTGAACGATTGGCGACCGCATGCGATGCCGGCGGTCCAGGTGGACCTGGCAGGTGGTCTCGCCGACTTCACTGCGGCGCTGGGCAGTGACATCGCGCTTGGTGGCTATATTCCGTATGGATACATCCTCTTTCAACCGATGAACGGACCGTTCGATGCAACTGGAACCCGATTGGTTCTGGACATCGATGCGACTGCTGCCGCGACTGTGCCTGCGCCGGGTTCGCTGCTTTTGGTCCTCGCAGGTCTTCTGCCGCTCGTCGCGGTTCGGCGTCTTCGTACGTCGGTACTGCCGGCTAGCCCTTGAACTGGCAGGAGCCCGTGGAAACCGGAATCTTCAGTGCCACGGGTCGCGTTGTGGTCGCTTCTTCCCGATAGCAAGGTCGGCCCCACGCGTGCGCCCTGGCCGGGTGCAAAGTGCCGCACGGTCCGTAGTCTAGTAGCCTTGCCACTCGACCCCTGCCGGATCGGATGGTCGTCGTAGGGACGGACTGCAAGTCGGAGATTTCGGCCACGGACGCTCTCTCGCGCCTGATGGGAGCTCCGGTTGATCAACCGTACCCGTGAATCGTGTGCCGCTCGCCGACTGGCAGCCGGGCGCGAGAGCCGGGCCCCGTGGTTGCCCGTCAGCTCAGGTGCTTGCCCACCAGCCCGGTCATCTCGAACATGGTGACTTCATCCTTGCCGAACACCGCCTTGAGCTTGGCGTCGGCCAGGATGTTGCGCTTGTTCTTCGGGTTCTGCAGGTTGTTGGCCTTGATGTATTCCCACATCAGCTTCACGACTTCGGTGCGGGGTTGTGGTGTTGCACCGATCACGGCGGCCAGTTCGGCGCTGGGGGTGAGGGCACGGTTGAATGCGGTTGGCTTCTTGGCTGTGGTCATCTTGGACTCTATGGTTAAACAGGGATTCTAGGGCGATGCTGCGATGCCCTTGTAACGCCGTGTCTGCGCGCAGGTGATCCGGCCATGGGCTCGGCCGAATCCCGTGTTCATAATGGCGGCCAGACAGCAAAAGAAAAAGCGACAACCTCGCCGGCGGCCACCACCAGCCCATCAGTGCACGTGGCCGGACCGGAACAGGAGCGACAACGAGGATGACAAGCCAACAACTCGCCCTCAGCCTGGTGCTGGCCACCATGGTGTTTTCGGTCGCGCTCGAATTGCGGCTGCACGACTTCCGCCGCGTGGCGATGATGCCGCGGGCCGTCGTCGCCGGGCTGATCCCGCAGTTCCTGCTGCTGCCGGTGGGCACCTGGCTGGCAACGCTGGTGCTGGACCTGCCGCCCAACGTCGAGGCCGGCATGATCCTGGTGGCGGCCTGCCCGGGCGGCTCCTTGTCGAACTACATGACGCATTTCGGGCGCGGCAACACGGCCTTGTCGGTCACCGTGTCGTGTGTGGCTGCGCTGATGGCGCTGGTGCTCACGCCGTTCAACTTCAGCTGGATGGTGGCCACCAACCCGGCCACGGCCGGCTGGTTGCGCGAACTCGACATCGATCCCTCGGGCATCTGGTTCAGCCTGCTGGTGCTGCTGGCCGTGCCCATGGCCGCCGGCATGACCTTGGCGCACCACCGACCCCGCCTGGCCGCGCGGCTGCGCAAGCCGCTCGGGCGGTTCTCGTTGTTCGCGTTGTTCGCCTTCATCGTCGTGGGGCTGATCAGCCAGCGCCAGTTGCTGACGCTGGGCCTGCTGCCGATGATGCTGATCGTCGTGTTGCACAACGCCAGCGGGTTGATGTTCGGCTACCTGACCAGCCGGGCCATGCGCATCAGCGTGGCCGACCGGCGCGCGGTGATGCTCGAGGGCGGCATGCAGAACTCGGGCCTGGCGCTGGGCATCATCGCGGTGCAGTTCAACTCCGACCTGGGCATGGTCATCATCGCCAGCCTGTGGGGCATGTGGCATATCGTCAGCGGCCTGGCCTGCGCGTTGTGGTGGCGCCGCTCACCCGTCATCGAACCTGAAATGGAGCCTCGCCATGTTTGATCTGCTGTTTCGTTCCGCCATCGTCGTCGACGGCAACGGGGAACGACCGGTGACGGCCGACGTGGCGGTCCGCGACGGCCTGATCGCCGAGATCGGCCAACTCGATGGCGCCGGCGCGCACGAGACCATCGACGCCACCGGCGCCTGGCTGACGCCGGGTTTCGTCGACATCCACACCCACTACGACGGCCAGGCGACCTGGGACCCGACCTTCTCGCCCAGCATCCTCCACGGCGTGACGACGCTGGTCATGGGCAACTGCGGCGTCGGTTTTGCGCCGCTGCGCGCGGGCGAGCAGGACCGGCTGATCAGCCTGATGGAAGGTGTCGAGGACATTCCCGGCGTGGCGCTGGCCGAAGGCATCGACTTCCAGTGGTCGAGTTTCCCGCAATACATGGACAGGCTCGCCGCGCTGCCGCACAGCCTGGACTTCGCCTGCCTGGTGCCGCACGACCCGCTGCGCATGTACGTCATGGGCGAACGCGCGCGTGGCCACGAAGCCGCGACGCCCGACGACGTGGCGCAGATGCGCGCTTTGTTGCGCGAGGCACTGCAGGCCGGCGCCATCGGTTTCTCGACCGGGCGCAGCGACAACCACCGCACCTCCAAGGGCCAGGAAACGCCGGCCTCCGAGGCCGACCTGGCCGAACTCACCGGCCTGGCCCGGGCCTTCGACGGGCTGGACCACGGCGTGGTGCAACTGGTCAGCGATTTCGACGTGTTGCGTTCGCCGGAGCGTTTCGATCCCGAGTTCGACCTGGTCGAACAACTGGCGATCGCGTCAAAGCGTCCGCTGGCCATGACCTGGCTGCAACGCGACCCCGGCGGCGAGCAATACCGACTGGTCGCGCGGCGCGTCGAGGCGGCCGTGGCGCGGGGCCTGCCGATGTACCTGCAGGCCGCCGCGCGCGGCATCGGCGTCATCACGGGGCTGGATGCGAGTTTCCATCCGTTCATGGGTTTCCCCGGCTACAAGGAAGTGGCTGGGTTGCCGCTGGCCGAACGCGCCGCGGCCTTGCGCGAGCCGGCGCGGCGCGCGCGCATCCTGGCCGAAAAATCCGAACGCCTGGCCGGCGACGGCTCGTCGGTGCCGCCCCTGGTCGACCTGCTGCTGGCGCGTATCGACATGATCTCGGCGCGCATGTTCCCGCTCGGCGAGGTGCCGAACTACGAACCCACGCTGCAGGACTCGATGCTGCTGCGCGCCAAGGCACGCGGCATTGCGCCGCTGGCCGCGATCTACGACACCCTGTGCGAAGGCGACGGCGACAACCTGCTGTATTTCCCGATCTTCAACTACAACGACGGCAACCTGGATGTTGTGGGCGAGATGCTGCGCCATCCGCGCGCCTTGTTCAGCCTGGGCGACGCGGGCGCGCACGTGGGCACGATCTGCGACGCCAGCTTCTCGACCTTCCTGCTCACGCACTGGGTGGCCCAGGGCTACCTGCCGCTGGAGCAGGCGGTGCAGATGCTGAGCAGCCGCAACGCCGACTACCTGGGCCTGCGCGACCGCGGCCGTATCGCCGTCGGGCAACGCGCCGACCTGAACCTGATCGACCCCGCGACGCTGGCCTTGCGCAAGCCGCAGCTGGTGCGCGACCTGCCGGCTGGCGGCAAGCGTTTCCTGCAGACGGCGGCGGGGTATCTGGGCAGCTGGGTGGCGGGGCAGTGCGTGCAGCGCGAGGGTGTGGTCACCGAGGCACGGCCGGGGCGCTTGGTGCGCATGGGTGGGGGCCGGCCGGCTTAGCGGCGCGGGTATCGCGACGGGTCTCCCGTCGGCTTGTCAAGACACCTTCACGGACACTTGCGGCAACAGAGTTCCGATGATCGACATGGGCATTGATAATGACGATGCCCAGCAGATCTGCGGCCATGCTTTGTCAGCCATAGGTGCAAGGAGACCACTGTGAGTTTCGACGTATTTGTATCCGACGATGGAACATACATCGTCGGAAAAGCGCATGCGCCATTGACGCGAGACCTGGCTCAGCAAATGGCAAAGGAATACGCAAAGCTGATCGCATCGACAGGCATCCGGCTGGTGCTGAACGACGTCCGTGGTGCCAAGAACAGCATGGGCATACTCAATGAGTACGAGTTTGCCTACAGGGATGTCGCTTCGCTGGGCATTCCGCGCAATATCCGGTCGGCCATCGTTTCAGATGCAGGTGACAGTTCGCACGACTTCCAGGAAACGGTCGCGAGAAATTCCGGGTACTCCGTAAAGGTGTTTCACTCCATGGAGCAGGCCGTGGAGTGGCTGTTGGCGGCCCCTTAGCGGACCATGGCGGTGCCGAAGGCGCCGTCCGGGCTCTTCGCGCCCCATCCATGCCGCACCGCCAAGCCGGACCGGCGACGGCCGGTTGCGTGCCGGACCGCTTTCATCCGCCCGCGCGGTCCTTGCCCAGGCGTTCCACCTCGCGCTCCAGTTCGGCAATGCGCCGGTCGCGTGACTCGATCATCGCCGCCACGTCCGCCGCCTCGAAACGCTGCGGTATGTGCTGCGGGCAGTTCACGTCCCATGCATGCACCGTGAACAGCAGGGCCTGTTCCGGCCGTGCGCGATAGCCGCTCGGCATCAGGCGTTGCAACAACGCATCGTCGTGTTCGACCACGCGCGCGGTGCCCCAGATCTTGATGCGGCGGCGTCTCGCATAGTCGATCAGGAACAGATGCGCCTGCGGGTTCTCTGCGAGGTTGCCCTGGGTGATGTACTGGCGGTTGCCCATGAAATCGGCGAAACCGATCGTGTGTGCATCGAGCACGCGCAGGAAGCCGGCCGGACCGCCGCGGTGCTGGATATAGGGTTGGCCCTGGCCATTGGCGGTGGCCAGGAACACGCTGGTCTGGGCTTCGATCTCCGCCTTCAGGGCGGCCGTGATGGAGCGCTCCCAGGAGCCGCCCTCGTGTTGTTCCATGCGTTCGTAGATTGCGCGCGATCCCTTGCGGGCCTGGATCGCCTTGACGGTGTCGGTGAACGCCACGTCGCTGGCGACCGTGGGCGGCCTTGCGGTGTCGGCCCCGGGCGCGGCCGGGGGAATGCGTGCATGGGGCATGCGGGTTTCTCCTTGGATGGCTGGCGGGCCCACAAAGACGGCGCCACAGGAGGCGCCGTCTTTGCGGGAGCATGGCGCAGGATCAGGCGGCCAGGGCCTGGGCCTGCGGGAAGTCGATCTCGGTTGCGGCGACCTCGTTGATGTAGTTGGTCCAGGTGTTCAGCGCGACATGCTGGACGATCTCGACGATCTGAGCGTCGTCGTAGCCGGCCATGCGCACGGCCTGCACGTCGGTGTCGGACACATGGCCGCGTTCGCGCACGATCTTGGCGGCAAAACGCACGGCCGCATCGGCCTTCGGATCGAGCGAGCCGCCATGCCGGTTGGCCGCGATCTCGGCCTCGCTGAGCTTGGCCGCGTTTTTGCCCAGGTAGGTGTGGGCCGCCAGGCAGTAGCCGCAGGCATTGATCTGGGCCACGGCCAGCGCGATGCGTTCGCGGGTCTGTGCCGGCAGGCTGCCCTTGGCCAGCGCGCCGGACATGGCCAGGTAGCCCTCCAGTGCGGACGGGCTGTTGGCCACCAGGCGGAACAGGTTGGGCACGACGCCGAGCTGCCGTTTGACGCCCTCGAGGTGGGGGCGCGCGGCGGCGGGGGTGGCTTCGATGCTGGCGGGGGTCGGGATACGGGACATGGTGTTGACTCCAGGGTTGAGGGTTGAAACTAGGTCCGGTGAGTTCCGGTGAAGCAGAATGTAGATATTCCCGGCGAATCGCACTAGACTGTGATTTCGTGAATCTTTCTCCCGAATATTGAAACAATGGACCGACTGGACGCCATGACCGTCTTTGCCGCCATCGCCGATGGCGGCAGCCTGTCGGCGGCCGGGCGGCAGCTTGGCATTCCGCTGGCCACGGTGAGCCGCAAGCTGGCGGACCTGGAGGCGCATCTCACGACGCGCCTGATCACGCGCTCGACACGCAAGCTGGTGCTGACCGATGCCGGGCGCGACTATCTGGCGGCGTGCCGCGCGATCCTCGAACAGGTCGACGAGGCCGAACGCGCCGCGGCCGGTGCCTATGCCAACGTCAGGGGCCAGCTCGTGGTGGCCGCGCCGATCGTGTTCGGCCGCCTGCACATGGTGCCGGTGGCCGCGGCCTTCCTGGAGCAGCACCCCGAGGTCGACATCCAGCTGCGGCTCGGCGACCGCAACGTCAACCTGATCGAGGAGCATGTCGACCTGGCGCTGCGCATCGGCATCTTGCCCGACAGCGGCCTGGTGGCAACGCAGGTGGGCACGGTGCGTCGCGTCGTGTGCGCGAGCCCCGACTACCTGCGGCGATTCGGCACCCCGGCCACGCTGGGCGACCTGGCCGCGCACCGCTGCATCAGCTTCGAGGGGCTGGACGCGGCAACCACCTGGACCTTCGTCGGCGACGGTGGCGAGCGGCGGCCCGTGGACGTGCGCGCGCGCCTGGCGGTTTCCACGGCCGACGCCGCCATGGCGGCGGCGAAGCTGGGCCTCGGTCTCACGCGCGTGTTGTCGTACCAGATCGACGATGCCCTGCGCGGCGGTGAGCTGGTGCGTGTGCTCGTCGACGACGAGCCGCCGGCGATTCCCGCCAGCCTGATCTATCCCGGCCAGGGGCGGTTGCCGATGAAGACGCGGGCCTTCATCGACTTTGCCGCGGGGCGGATCCGGGAGCGGCTGCAAGGCATGGAGGTGGCTTTGTCGTCGCGCGCGCCCACGCGGCCGCCACGCCCGGCGGCAAGACGCCGATGATGCGCGCGCCGCGGCGCCTGAACGCCCCGGCGCGCGACGGCGTTCAGCCTCCGCTCAGCGCCAGCACCACCGCCACGAAATCCGTCGGCTGCAAGGTGTGGTCAAGGTCGCGCGTGCCAGCGCCGTTGACGAAGATGCGCATGTTCGGCCGCAGCCGGCCCTGTTCGTCGACGACACGGAAACGGATGCCGGGGTAACGCCGGTCGAGGTCGTCGAACAGCGCGTCGAGCGTGGCGCCGTCGGCCTCGATGCGGGTGGCGCCGGTGTAGTCGCGCAAGGCGGCCGGAATCAGGATCTGCATGGCGTCGCGTGCCGTTGTTCCGCCCGGGGCGTTCGTGTCAGGCCAGCTCGGCGACTTCCACCGCGTAGATCTCCGGCAGGTGGCGCGCGATGTTCTTCCACTGGGCGCCTTCGTCATGGCCGATCCACAGTTCGCCGCTGGTCGTGCCCAGGTACAGCGCCGGGGCGCTCTGGGCGTCGACGGTCATCGCCTGGCGCTTGACGGTCCACCAGGCCTGGGTCTCGGGCAGGCCGTGGTCGAGCCGTTGCCAGCTCTTGCCGGCGTTGCGCGTCACGTAGGCGCCCGGGCGGCCGTCCGGGCTGGTGCGCGGCCAGACCGTGCCGCCGTCCATCGGGAACACCCAGGCGGTGTCGGCGTCGCGCGGATGCAGCACCATCGGGAAACCGATGTCGCCGACGCGCTTGGGCATCTTGCGGCCGATGCGTTGCCAGGTGTCGGGCTTGCCGGCCTGGCGGTCGAGCCGGTAGATGCCGCAGTGGTTCTGCTGGTACAGGCGGTCCGGGTTGGTCGGGCACAGGCGCACGCAATGCGGGTCGTGGAAGGTGACATCCGTCGGGTCGAAACCTTCCACCACCTCCATGCCGTCGACCAGCGTCGTCCAGGTCGCGCCGGCGTCGCGCGATTCGTGCACGCCGCCGCCGGACATCGCGAAATACAGGTGCGCCGGGTCACGCGGGTCGACGATGACCGAATGCAGCTTCGGGCCGTCCGGCGTGCCGTCCTGTGCGCTGCCCATCCAGGTGCGCAGCTGCGCGTTGTCGTTGACGCCGGGCAGCGGGTCCCAGTGGCTGCCGCCGTCGATGGAGCGGAACAGGCCTTGCGGCGATGTGCCCACGTACCAGCTGCCGGGCTCGCTGGCGTGCCCCGGCGTGAGCCAGAAATTGTGGTCGACGGCACGGGCTGGCAGATCATGGGTTGGCGTGGCGAACGCCGGCGGCCTGGCCGCTTCCTTCCAGCTGCGGCCCAGGTTGGAGGATCGGAACACGGTGGGGCCCAGGTGCCCGGTCCGGGCGGCGGCCAGCAGTGTGCGGCCGTCGCGCGGGTCGAGCATCAGATGGCTGATGGTGTGGCCCAGGAAATGGGGGCCGTCGCAACTCCAGGTCTTGCGCCTGCGGTCGGACTGGAAGATCCAGGCGCCCTTGCGGGTGGCGACCAGCACCACGATGCGGGTGGCAGGGGAGGCCGCGGCGCGGGGCGGGGCGCTGGTCTTGCTGCGGCGGGAGACGGCGGGTGAAGGGCTCATGGTCTTGCATCCAGTGGGGCCGCCCGCAGGCGGCGTAGTTGCCGGAGGATGCGGGGCAGCACCTGCCCCGCGATGCGCGTGAAAAGCCGTGCGCATCCTGTCCACGACGATCGAGGCGGCCCGGATCAGACACGCATCGACGGCCGGCAGCCGCGCAGGGCGATCAGACCACGATCGCGCCCTTGCTTCAAGTGGGTGGATCCGGCGTCAGGCGGCCGGGGCCTTGGGCCGGTGCAGGGCGCAGATCTTGTTGCCGTCCGGATCGCGCAGGTAGGCCAGGTAGAGCTTGCCGGCCGGGCCTTCGCG
Organism: Rhodoferax sp.; assembly: GCA_024236015.1. Classification (GTDB taxonomy): domain Bacteria; phylum Pseudomonadota; class Gammaproteobacteria; order Burkholderiales; family Burkholderiaceae_C; genus CAISIP01. The sequence goes on along the minus strand of JACKLK010000007.1, from coordinate 144,300 downwards.
GAATCCTGGCGGGTCTTCGCAGGTCGTGCCGCCGTTGGCCAGTGCGGCCGCATGGAAGGCATCACCCTGTTCGGGCGAGGCCACGGTGAAACCGATCGTGCTGCCGTTGCCGTGGCAGGCGGGTTCGCCGTTGATGGGCGTGGTGATCGCGAACGTGCCCGTGGGGCTGCGGTAGAAATAGCGGTTCTTGTTGGCGACGCCCGGGGCGATGCCCAAGGTGCCGAGGGTTGCGTCGTAGAACTTGCGGGCGCGCTCGAGGTCGTTGACTCCGAGCATCACGTGACTGAACATGTTGATTGGCCTTTCGTGCCGGGTTGCGAGGGGACCGTGTACCGGCTCGCAGCCGGGCCGGTGGTCATCGGGTCGCCATGGTAGTGCAAGCCTGCGCCGCCCCTGTGCGGTGCGGGCCGCGGCCGTTCGGTTTGCGGAGGATGAACTTCCGCGCCGGTTGTTCCTCCAACCTCTTTTTCGAGGAATCGGACGATCCGTCCGGGAGCAACCTGATGTCTTGTGTCCACCGATGGCGGGTCCTCGTGATCTGCACGCTTTTCCTGACCGCCTGCGGCAGCTACCTGCCGCCGGCCGACCTGTCGAACATGAGCCGCGACCAGATCGTCGAACGGCTGGGGCAACCCGAGATGCAGCGCACGATGGCCGACGGCGGCTCGCGGCTGGAGTTTCCGACCGGCCCCAGGGGCAAGCAGACCTGGTTCGTGTACCTGAATGCGGCCGGCGAGGCGCTGCGCGCGGAGCAGGTGCTGACCGAGCAGAACTTCAACCGCGTCACCCCCGGCATGACGCAGGACGCGGTGCGCGAGATGCTGGGCCGCCCTGGCGAGATCCGCACACTGGCTCGTTCCCGTGGCGTGGTCTGGAGCTACCGCTACGAGAACCCGTTCTGCCAGTGGTTCCAGGTCGAGATCGCGACCGACCTTCGCGTGCGTTCGGCCGGTTATGGCGAGCCGCCGGAATGCGACCGGCCCAACGAGATCATCATCCCGAACTGAGCGCGGTGCGGCCGTGCCATGCGCGGCTCAACCGGGCGGCCCCCAGATCGCGGCTTCGCTGAAGCCCAGCTCGGCGAACTCCTGTTCGCGCAGCGGCGCATCCATCGCGCAGAAGAACTCGTCGAGTTGCGGCGGCGCCACCGACGTGCCGGACAACATCGCGTGCACCTGGCCGCGGTGGTGGGTCTGGTGCTGGAACAGGTGGTTGAGCAGGCGCAGCCGGGTGTCGGTCTGCGGACCGGCGCGGCGCACGATGGTGACGCCGCGCGTCAACGCGTCGTCGCGCAGCGCCAGGCAGTAGTCGATCAGCCGCCGGTCGACCGCGCGTTGTGCCTGTTGCAGGGGTACGCAGGCGTCGAACGGCTCGCGCGGCGTAAAGAAGGACGATACATAGTCCGGGTGCGGCGGCTCGCCACGGGCTTCGCGTTCCAGCGCATCCACGTACAACCAGTCCACGGTCACAATGTGGTTCAGCGTTGCAAGGATGGACGGGAAGAACCCGGTGCGCGGAGCGGCGAACTCCGCTGGACTCAGCCGCGCGCAGGCGTTGAGCAGCCGGTGGTTGGACCATGCGTTGTTGTGGGCCATCGTGACGAAGTGGTGCGACATCGGCTGGGCATGCGGCATGGTGACGGGGCTCCGGTCGGGTTGGCGGGCACAGGCATGGTGGCCCGGCGCCGTTTTTCATGACATGGGTCAATCCGCATGGATTGTGGTGGTGCCGATGGGGCCGCGCAAGCCCTGGCCGGGCTACGATGGGCGCTCGGATGGATGTCGTGCCCGACAGGCCGCCGCGCGTGTCTTTCTGCTGGAGCCGCCCCTGTGTTCGCACTGCCTGTTTCCACCCATCCGTCCATCGGCCGCCTCACGCTGCGTCTGAGCGGCTTCGTGCGCGGCCGGTTGTGGCTGCAGGTGCTGGTGGCCATGTTCGCCGGCATCGCCACCGGCATGGCCATCGGGCCGACCGGCGGCTGGTTGTCGCCGGCCATGGCGCAGCTGGTCAGCAACTGGCTGGCGATTCCCGGCTACCTGTTCCTGTCCATGGTGCAGATGATCGTGATCCCGCTGGTCGTGGCCTCGATCATCCTGGGCATGACGAGTTCGCGCGACATGGCCCAGCTGCGCAGCATGGGCTTGCGCACGGGCCTGTTCTTCCTGTTCACGACAGTGGTCGCGGCGCTGATCGGCGTGCTGGTGGCGCTGGCCGTGGAGCCGGGAGCCTATCTGCAGGTGGCGCAGTTGCCGGTGGCCGCCCCGACGGCCGGTGCGGATGCCGCGGGTGCGGGTGCGGGCGCTGCGCCGTCCCTGGCCAGCCTGCCGGCGCAGATCGTGCGCGTGGTGCCGACCAATCCGCTGGCCGCCAGCGTCGAGCAGAACATGCTGCAGGTCGTGGTGTTCGCGATCTTCGTCGGCGTGGCCCTGGTCACCATGGAAGGCAAACTGGCCCGTCCGCTGGTGGACCTGCTGGGCGCGGTGCAGGAGGTCAGCATGGTCGTCGTGCGCTGGGCCATGTACCTGGTGCCGGCGGCGGTGTTCGGCCTGATGACGCAGCTCACGGCGCGCATGGGGCTCGATGCCCTGCTCGGCATGGGTGTGTACGTGCTGACCGTGCTCGGGGCGCTGCTGCTGGCCTTTGCGTTCCTGATGCTGGTCTACGCGCTGGGCCGGCGCCGCTCGCCGCTGGGTTTTCTCAAGGGCAGCCGCGACGTGTTGCTGCTGGCGTTTTCCACCTCGAGCTCGGCCGCGGTGATGCCGCTGACCATCCGCACCGCCGAGGACGCGCTGGGCGTGCACAAGGGCGTGTCGCGTTTCGTCATTCCGCTGGGCACCACGATCAACATGGCCGGCACCGCGCTGTACCAGGTCATCGCCACCCTGTTCCTGGCCCAGGTCTATCAGGTGGACGTCGGCCTGTCCGGGTTGCTGCTGGTCGTGGTGTTGGCGGTCGGCGCATCGATCGGTTCGCCCGGCACGCCGGGCATCGGCATCGTGATCCTGTCGATGATGCTGGGCACGGTGGGTATTCCGGCCGAAGGCATTGCGCTGATCATCGGCGTGGACCGGGTGCTGGACATGAGCCGCACCACGCTCAACGTGGCCGGCGACCTGGTCGCGGCCAGCGTGATCGACCAGTACACGGCGCCGGCGAGCGCGCCGGCGGACGGGACGGCGGGCGTGGTGTCGTGACGCCGCCGTTGCGGCGGCCGTGCGCGTTCAGCGGCGCCGAGGCAGCAGGCTGGCGGCCAGCGTCACGATGGTCAAGGGCATGACGACCGACACGATGATGTCGCCGAACACATCGGTGCCGCCATACCGCTGCGACACCATCACCAGATAGGCCGTGTAGGCGGCGTAATAACCGAGCAGCAGCGCAGCCTCCCAACGCGCGATGGTGCGCCCGCTGATGAACACCGGCAGGCAGGCCAGCGTGGTGGCCAGCATCACCCACAGGTCGACACGCAGGATGTGCTCGGGCACGACCAGCGCGCCCGCCGTGCCCAGGCTGGCGGCCAGGCCGCCGAGCCCGACCACGCCCAGGATGTTGAACACGCAGCTGCCCACCACGTTGCCGATCGCCATGTCGCGCTCGCCCTTGAAGCTGGCGGCGATCGACGCGGCCACCTCCGGCAGCGAGGTGCCGACCGCGACGATGGTCAGGCCGATGACCGCCTCGCTCATGCCCAGCCAGCGCGCCAGCGTGGTCGCGGCCGATACCAGCGCGTGGGACCCGGCCACCAGCAGCACCAGGCCGAGCAGCACCAGGCCCAGCTGCACCGGCACGCCGGCATCCCAGCGGCCGGGTTCGGCCGGATGCGGCAGGTCGTCGTCGGACACCGTGGCAACGCTGCGCGGGTCGGCCCGGGACTGCAGGATCAGGAACACGGTGTAGGCCACCAGCAGCCCGAGCAGCAACACGCCATCGAACAGGCCGACATGGCCATCCTGGCTCAAGGCCACCAGCAGCGCGGCGCAGCCGACCATGATCGGCGCCTCCTGGCGGATCACCTGGCGGTGCACCGTCAGCGGCGTGATCAGCGCGGCCAGGCCGAGGACGAACAGGACATTGAAGATGTTGCTGCCCACGGCATTGCCGATGGCCATGTCGGCGCGTCCGGACAACACGGCCGACGTGGTCACCGCCATCTCCGGCGCGCTGGTGCCGAAGGCCACGACGGTCAGCCCCACCACCAGCGGCGAAATGCCCAGGCGCAGCGCCAGCCCGCTGGCGCCGCGCACCAGCACCGACGCGCCGACGACCAGTGCGACGAGGCCGGCAAGGAACAGCAGGGTGGCGAGCATGGCGTGGCGGGTCGGTGGGGCGGGACGGCGCGGATGCGGTCGTCCCGGGGGTTGTGGTCGCAGCCATTGTGCGACAACGCCCGACCGGGCCGGCCGGGCCTGCGACAAGACCCGCCATGGCGTGGCGTATCCGGGCCGGCGGCCGGCCGGTGGCGGTTCAGACCGCCGTGGTCGTCGCCGTCATGGTCGTGCCGTCGTCCCCGCCCGGCGGGTGGGTGACGATGCTGCACAACTCCGGTCGGGGCGCACGCAGCGCCTGCAGGTCCGGCTTGGGGCGTCGCAGCGCCGGGTCGGCGGCGAAGGCCTGCTCCAGCGCCGCCGCCATGGCCAGCAGCCGCGCGTCGCCGCGCAGCGGGCCGATCAGCTGCAGGCCGAACGGCATGCCGGCCTCGTCGACGCCGCAGGGCAGGGCCAGGGCCGGGTTGGTGGCCAGCGTCGGGATGTAGGTCAGCGCCAGCCAGTGGTAGTAGTTGCGCATGGCCTGGCCGTCGATCGTCTCGGCGTACAACGTGGTCCACGGGAACGGCGTGACCGGCGAGGTCGGCGCGACGATCAGGTCGAAGCGCTCGAACGCGGTGGCGAAACGCCGCGCGATGCGGGTCTGCGCCAGGTGGGCCCAGGCGCGATCGGCCAGCGTCATCGCGCCGGCCATCTCGATGTTGGCGCGCACGTGCGGTGCCAGCGTGTGCGGCGCATCGCGCAGCGTGTCGGCGTAGCCTGCGTAGAAACTCTCGGCGCGCAGGATGTCGAACACCCGGTCGGCGTCCGCGAGGTCCAGCGCGAGCGGTTCGCAGCGCACGCCCAGGGCCTCGAGGGCGGCGACGCGTTGGCGCAGGCTGCGCCGGATCGCCGGGTCGACGGCGCAGATGCCGAAGTCTTCGGTGAAGCCGACGCGCAGCGTCGACAGGTCCACCGCTGCCAGCGGCGCGGCCAGCGCGGGCTCCGCGTACGACAGCGGATCGCGCGGCTCGATGCCGGTGCTGGCTTGCAGCATCAGGTGGGTGTCGGCCACGTTGCGGGCCATCGGGCCCAGCACCGAGATCACCGACCAGCCCAGCGGCCGCGCGTCGTTGGCGACCACGCCCGGCGACGGGCGCAGGCCCACCACGCCGCACAACGCGGCCGGTATGCGCAGCGAGCCGCCGGTGTCCGAGCCGGTGGCCAGCGGCAACATGTCCACCGCCAATGCGGCGGCCGAGCCGCCCGACGAACCGCCGGCGTTGCGCGCCGGGTCGAACGGGTTGCCGGTGGCGCCCCAGACCGGGTTGCGGGTGTTGGCGCCGGCGCCCATGTCGGGCACGTTGGTCTTGGCGGTGACGATGGCGCCGGCCGCCCGCAGCCGCGCCACCAGCGTGTTGTCATGCGCCGGCACATGGTTGCGCCGGCTCACCGTGCCGCTGGTGCTGAGCAGCCCGGCGGTGTCCTGCAGGTCCTTCACGCCCAGCGGCAGGCCGTGCAGCGGGCCCAGCGTGTCGCCGCGCATCACGGCGGCTTGCGCGGCGCGGGCGCCTGCGCGGGCCCGCTCGAAATCGGTCGCGGCGATGGCGTTGATGGCCGGGTTCAGCGCCTCGATGCGCGCGATGCAGGCGTCCATCAGTTCGAGCGGCGAGATCTCCCGCCGGCCGATCATGGCGCGCAGTTCGACGGCGCTGCGCGCCGTCAGGTCGGAGTCGTGTGTCACGGTAAGCGGCTGTGCCCTTTCGCGGTCAGCTTATTGCACTTCCAGGCCGGCCTTGTGCACGTAGGCGCGCAGCTTGGGCAGTTCCTCGGTGATGCGTTGTTCGTACCTGGCGGGCGCCTCGAGCTGCACGTCCACGCCGGCGTTCTGCAAGGTGGCCCGCGTCTCGGCATCGGAGATGCTGTCGGCAAAGGCACGGGTCAGGCGGGTGCGCACCGGCTCGGGCAGGCCGCGCGGCGTGACCACGGTGATCCAGGGCACCATTTCATAGCCGGGGTAGACGGCGGCGATGGTCGGCACGCCGGGCATCAGCGAGGTCGGCTTGGCCGAGGTCAGGCCGATCGCCTTGACCTTGCCGGCCTTGATCTGCGGCATGGCGGCCACGTTGGTGTCGAAGCTCAGCGGGATCTGGCCGCCGATCAGGTCCTGCATCGCGGGCGCGCTGCCCTTGTAGGGCACGTGCAGGATGTCCACGCTGGCCATGGCCTTGAACATCTCGCCGGCGAAATGCGCCGTGGTGCCCGCGCCGAAGGATCCGAACGACAGCTTGCCCGGCTGGGCCTTGGCCAGTGCAACCAGTTCCTGCACGGTGTTGGCCTTCACGGACGGATGGGCCAGCAGAACCAGTGGCGAGGTGCCCAGGATGCCGATCGATTCGAAGGACTTCAGCGGGTCGTAGGGCAGCTGGGACTTGAGCGCCGGGTTGATCGTGAACGTGGTGTTGGAACTGATCAGCATGGTGTAGCCATCGGGCGCGGCGTTGGCGACGGCTGCGGCGCCGATGGTGGTGCCGGCACCGGCCTTGTTCTCGACGATCACCGGCTGCCCGAGCTTGGCGGCCATGGACTTGGACAGGATGCGCGCCAGGGTGTCGGTGGCGCCACCGGCCGGGTACGGCACGACCAGCGTCAGCGGTCGTTGCGGGAAGTCCTGGGCCAGCGCGAGCAGGGGCGCGATCGCCAGGCCCGCGGCCAGTGCCGCGGTGCGGATGGCCTTGCGGCCGAGGGATGTGGTGGTCATGGTGTCTCCTTGTGAAGGGGCGGTGCATTGCGGCACCAGGTTGCGATGAAGGTGGCCAGCTGCGCGCGCTGGGCCACCTCCGCCTGTGGATGGGTGCCGAACAGCCGCGCGACGCCCATGCCGCGCAGCGCGGACAGGATGAGGTCGACGACGGCCGGAAGGTCGGCGTGTGCGCGCGCCTCCGGAAAGATCTGCGTGAATCGCACGTGGACCGAGTCGGTGAGCTCGCGGCGCATCTCGGCAATGCGCGGCTGCAGCGCGCTCTCGTCGGCGGCGCCGAAGTAGACGCTCCAGGCCGTGAGGAAGCGGGGTGGTTCGTACAGCCGCGTCCACAACGCGTCGAGATAGGCGGCTGCGCGTTCGGGCAGCGGCATCGTGGCGTCGGGCCATGGGATGCCGTCTTCTTCGGTGGACTCCAGGATGCTCTGCAGGATTGCGAGCATCAACATGGCGCGCGAGCCGAAGTGGTGTTGCAGCGCGCCCGGTGTGACGCCGGCAGCCTTGGCCACCTCGAACATCGTCGCGGCGCCGTAGGTGCGCTGGCGCACCACGTCGATGGCGGTGGCGATCAGGTGTTCGCGGGTCGCACGGGCCTTTTCGGCGCGGCTGCTGGTGCTGGACTGGGTGGCCATGGTTTGGATATTACACATTACAGGTGTAATGCGAAATGCGGGTTTACCCGTTCAAACTTCGGCCCGGTGCGGTCGCGACACGGCCGTCGATGGTGGATCGGTGTGCGGGTTTGCCCCAATCGCGGCAGTGGAAAAGCCACTTGTATACTAGTACGCATGAGCCAGGATCACGCGTCGGCCCGCACACTCGGCATCACCGTGATGCCGGAGTGGTTCCAGTGTGAAGGCGTCGATGCCGTGCTGGACAAACTGCAGGCCGCCGGCGCCACGGCCCTGGTCACCAGCCCCTACCTGCTCGAGATCGCGCCCGCCGGCGACGGTGCGCGCGAGCCGCCGCCCGACGGCGACGCCGGCGGCGTGCGGCCGCTGGACCGCAGCCTGTGGGGCGCGCGCGAGACCTGGGTGCGCACCGCGCCGTCGCTGGTGCACGACACCCGGCGATACCAGGGGCTGCGTTATCAGCCGAGCCCGCCCGGCGCCCTGACCCAGGCGCATCCGCGGCTGATCGACGATGTCGTGGCGGCGGCCGATACCCGTGGCATCGCCGTCTATCTGCAGGTCATGGCGGCCAGCCCGCCCGGCTACCGGGTGCAGTTCTCCGGTGCCGTGGACGAGGACCTGTGCCTGGGGCCGGACGGCCAGCCGCATCCGCACCGGGTCGACCGCAACGCCAGCCTGGCCAGCAGCCACGTGCGCGACTATGGCGCCGCGTTGCTGGCCGAACTGGCCGAGCGGTATCCGGGGGTGCACGGCTTTCGGGTCGACTGGCCGGAGTACCCGCCGTACGACCTGCGCAGCACCCTGTTCGACTTCAATCCGCAGGCCTGGCCGGCGCTGCGCGCGCAAGGCGTCGATCCGCGCGCCTACGCCGGCCTGGTGACGCAGCAGCTCGCGCGCTGGCAGGCGGCCGCACGTGGCGCGGCGGCGCACGGCGTGCCGGCGGTACGCGAGGCCCTGGCCGGCGTCGGCTGGGATGCGTTTTTCGGCGACGCGGGCGACGGGCTGCCGCTGTGGGCCAGCAAACGCGCCAGTGCCGGTGCGATGCTGCGTTGTTACCGGCAGGCGCTGGACCAGGTGTCCGGGCCGCGCCGTGTGCTCGAGCCCCAGGTGTTCCCGCCGCCGCTGTCGAATGTCTCCGGCGTCGACTGGAACGCCATCGCCGACACGGCCGACGCCGTGGGTGTCAAGCTCTACACCATGCACTGGCCGATGATGGCGCGTTACTGGGCGCGCGACCTGGTGGGCACGGCCGATGCGCGCGCACTCGACACCGTGACCGCGGCCATGGCCGATTTCCTCGGTTTTTGCGATGAGCCGCTGCCCGATGGCGCCGCGCTGCATTACCCGCCGCCCGACATCGCGCATCCGGTGGGGCGCCAGGCCCAGGTCGACAAGCTGCGGCAGGCGCAACACCAGGCCGGCTCGGTGCCGGTGATCGCGTTCACCCACAGCTACGGCACGCCCGCCGACGTGCGCCAGCGCATCGCCACGGCCGCCGGTGCCATGGGCGACGCGGCCCGCCTGTGGGTCAATCGGTATGGCTACCTGTCCGATGCGAAGCTGGCCGACCTCGGCCGCCTCATGCAGGATGCGGAGACCACGGCATGAAGGTGCGTGCACATCGCCCCCGCGGGCTGGTGCAGGCATCGTCCGCGTCCGGTGGCGCCGCCAACCGTTCGGCGCTGGCCGAGCGGGTGTTCGAGCGGCTGCGTTCGGACATCCTGCATGCGCGGCTGCGACCGGGCGAGGCCTTGTCGGAGAACGGCGTGGCCGCCAGGCTGGACGTGAGTCGCACGCCGGTGCGCGAAGCGGTGCAGCGCCTGGTGCGCGAAGGCCTGGTCCAGGTGTTGCCGCAGCGCGGCAGCTACGTGGCGCTGCTGAGCATCCGGCGCATCCGCGATGCCTTGTTCGTGCGCGAGGCGGTCGAGACCGAGATCGTGCGGCGCATTCTGGCGGCACCCCCCAACCCGGACGGCATCGCCGCACTGGAAGCCTCGATGGAACGCCAGGGCCGGGCGCTGGACGCCGGCGACCTGGAGGCGACGATGCGCGCCGACGAAGACTTCCACCGCAGCCTGCTGCACAGTTGCGGCCTGGACGGCGTGTGGCCCATCGTGGCCCAGGCCCGCGACATGCACCAGCGCACGCGCGCCATCGCCGTGCCCGAGCTGCAGTCGGGCCGGCAGGCCGTGGCCGACCACCAGGCCATCGTCGCGGGCCTGCGTGCGCGCGACGCGCAGGCCGCCTTGCAGGCCATGTCGCGCCATCTCGAGCGCAACCACACGCTGACCTTGCGCGTGGCGGCGCTGCATCCGGACTATTTCGAAGAGGAGGACGCCCCGCATGATGACGCCTGACTTCGAGCTGCTCGACCCGCGTTTTGCGCGCTTCGCACCCGGCAACGTGCACCTCGAGCGCCTGGCCACCGGCTGCCGCTGGTCCGAGGGGCCGGCGTATTTCGCCGCCGGCCGTTACCTGGTGTGGTCGGACATTCCCAACGACCGCGTCATGCGCTGGGACGAGACCGACGGGTCGGTGTCGGTGTTCCTGCAGCCGGCATGGAACGCCAATGGCCACGCGGTCGACCGGCAGGGCCGGCTGATCAGCTGCGAACACCGCGGGCGCTGCGTCTCGCGCATCGAGCACGACGGCCGCCGCACCGTGCTGGCCGACCGGTTCGAGGGCCGGCGCCTGAACTCACCCAACGACGTGGTGGTCAAGTCCGACGGCAGCATCTGGTTCACCGACCCGACCTACGGCATCGACTCGGACTACGAAGGGGATGCCGCCGCCTCGGAGATCGGCGCCTCGCAGGTGTACCGCATCGATCCCGATGGCGGAGCCGTGACGGCCGTGGTCACCACCATGGCCAAGCCCAACGGGCTGGCGTTCACGCCCGACGAACGCAGCCTGTACGTGGCCGATACCGGCATCTCGCATGCGAGCGACGGCCCGCGCCACATCCGCCGCTTCGCGCTCACGCCCGACGGCCGCGGCGTCGCCGACGACGGCCCGGTGTTCGCGACCTGCAGCGTCGGCCTGTTCGACGGCCTGCGCGTGGACGTGCACGGCAACGTATGGACCGGCGCCGGCGACGGCGTGCATTGCCTGGACCCGGACGGTTCGCTGATCGGCAAGATCCGCGTGCCCGAGGTCGTGGCCAACGTGTGTTTCGGCGGCCCGAAACGCAATCGGCTGTTCATCTGCGGCACGACCAGCCTGTATGCGATCTATCTCAAGACCAGTGGCGCGGGGTGGCCCGCGTGAACAGCATCGCAGCCTTGTTCCCGCCGCCAGGTCGGCAGGCATCCGACATGACGGACTGCGTGACGGACCCGGCGGGTCACGCGGTCTGCCGGTCACCGTCCGCGGTGGCCCGGCGCCGGGCAACGTAATCATCACCACGAAGGAGACAGACATGAAACGCTTTTTGTTGACGCTGGCAGCTTGTGCGATACCGGCCATTGCGGCTGCACAGGCCTGGCCGGACAAGCCCTTGAAGGTGGTGGTGCCGTTCGGCCCCGGCGGCTCGAGCGACCTGATGGCGCGCTTGCTGCAAAAGACCATCGAGGACGAGAAACTGCTGCCGCAGCCCATGGCCATCGTCAACGTGAAGGGGCACTTCTCGATCGGCTCGCAGCAGGTCAAGAATGCCGCTCCCGACGGCACGAACTTCCTGGTGCTGCACCTGGCGCTGCTCTCGGGCGAGGTGGTCGACCCGAGCAAAGGGGTTTCCTACCGCGACTACGAGCCGGTGGCGATGACCGGCGGCTTCTGCCTGCATCACATCGTGCGCGACGATGCGCCCTACAAGACGCTGGACGATCTCGTCAAGGCGGCCAAGGCCAAGCCCAAGTCCATCCTGTTCGGCGTCAACATCGGCGCGCTGAACCACCTCGGGGGCGGTTTCCTGGAGCAGGCCACCGGTGCCCAGTTCCGCTTCGTGCAGATCGGCGGCGGCTCGGCCAACTACGCGGCGCTCAAGGGCTCGCAGATCCAGACCACGATGTTGTCGAGTTCGGAGTACAGCAACTACAAGTCCGGCGGCATGCGCTCGCTCGCGTTCACCGGGCCGGCGCGGCTGGACAGCGAACCCAACGTGCCGACCACCAAGGAACTGGGCCTGGGGTACGAGTTCTGCATCAACAACTACTGGTTCGCGCCCAAGGGCACGCCCAAGGCCGCGATCGACGGGCTGGCCAATGCATTGGAAAAGGCCATGAAGTCGCCGGCCCTGCGCAAGGTGCAGATCGAGGAGCGGGCCTCGACGGTGGAGTTCCTCAAGGGCGAGGCGTTCAAGAAGAACCTCGACGAGACCTTCAAGACCGTCGAGCCGATCGCCAAGACCCTGGTCAGCGGCAAGTAGACGACACGCATGGCTGCTGGCAGCGAAACCCGGGCGGAGACCGCCCTGGCGTGTCTGGCGATCGCGCTCTCGGTGATGTTCCTGCTCGAAGGCGCCAGGCTCAAGCCCGGTGTCTTCGAGCCCATCGGCCCGGGGGCGGTACCCATGGGCGTGGCCGTGGCGACCATCCTGCTGAGCCTGGCGGTGCTGGTCGGGCGCTGGCGCAAGCCGTTCGCCGAGGCCGCGGCCGAGGCGATGCTGGACGAGGCCGGACGGCCGCAGCGCGAACGCTGGGGCCTGCTCGCGGCGATGGCGGCGCTCACCGTTGTCTACACCGCGGTGCTGCAGTCGGGCGTGGCGCGGTACGGAGTGGTCACCGTGGTCTATCTGCTGGCCTCCTTCCTGCTGGTCGCCGGGCAGGTGCGGCGGGAGTTGCCGTGGTCGCTGGCGCTGGCGCTGGGCTTCGGCCTGGGGCTCGACTATGTGTTCCGCCACCTGCTGGTGGCCGACCTGCCCTGATCGCCGGCCATGGATCTGCTGTCCTCGTTCCAGTACCTGCTCGGCCCCTGGCCGCTGTTCCTGTGCGTGCTCGGCACCGCGCTGGGCATCATCGTCGGCGCCATCCCCGGCCTGTCGGGCGCGATGCTGATCGCGCTGACGCTGCCGCTGACCTTCAAGATGGTGCCCGAAGACGCCATGGCCTTGCTGGTGTCGATGTACACCGGCTCGATCACCGGCGGCTTCGTATCGGCGGTGCTGCTGCGAATTCCGGGCACGCCGTCGAACGTGATCACCGTGTTCGACGGCTACGCCATGGCGCAGAAGGGCCACGCCGGCCGCGCGCTGGGGCTGGGCATCGCCGCCTCGTTCGTCGGCGCCGTGATCGCGTGGGTGGCGCTGGTGTTCCTGACCAAGCCGCTGGCCGACGTGGCGGTGCAGTTCACGCCGTTCGACTATTTCGCGCTGGTGCTCACCGCGCTGGTGCTGATCTCGTCGGTCAGCGGCAAGTCCATGACCAAGGGCCTGCTGGCCGGCATGATCGGCGTGTTGTTCGCGTTTCCCGGGCTCGACGACAACACCGGCAGCACCCGGTTCACGTTCGGCATGTGGCAGCTGACCTCGGGTTTCGACATTCTGCCGGTGCTGGTGGGCGTGTTCGGCATCGGCACCGTGATGGCCGAACTGCTCAAGCCCGGTGGCAAGGGTGAGGTCATCGTGTACAAGGCCGGCGGCCTGTGGATGAAGCTCTCGGAATGGAAGTCGCAGTTCTGGAACCTGCTGCGCTCCTCGGTGATCGGCACCTGGATCGGCATCCTGCCCGGTGTCGGGGCCAGCGTCGGCTCGCTGGTGGCCTATACCGTGGCCAAGAATGTCTCGCGCACGCCGGAGGAATTCGGCACCGGCTCGCCCAGCGGCATCGTCGCCTCGGAGGCGGCGAACAACGCCACCGTCGGCGGCGCGCTGATCCCGCTGCTGGCCATCGGCATTCCGGGCAGCGTGATCGACGTGTTCCTGATGGGCGCGATGATGATCCACGGCATCCAGCCCGGGCCGCTGCTGTTCGAGCAGCATGCCAGCATCGTCTACGTCGTCATCGCCGCCTGCCTGCTGTCGAGCGTGCTGATGTTCGGCCAGATGTACCTGATGATCCCGTTCCTGCGCCGGGTGCTCGACGTGCCGCGGCATTTCGTGTTGCCGCTGATCATGGTGTTCTGCGTGGTCGGCGTGTTCGCGTCGAGCAACCGCATGTTCGACGTCTGGATCATGCTCGGCTTCGGCGTGCTGGGCTTCCTGATGGAGCGCGGCGGCCTGCCGCTGGGGCCGTTCGTGATCGGCTTCATCCTGGCGCCGATCGCCGAGTCGCGGCTGCGCCAGGGGCTGATGATGACCGATGGCAGCTTCATGCCGCTGGTGACCCAGCCGCTGACACTGAGCCTGCTGGTGCTGTCGGTGTTGCTGCTGTTCTGGCCGTTCTTCCGCAGCTGGCGGATGTCGCGCCGCTGAAGGAGGTATCGCCCCCATGGCCGCTGACGATTTCAAGACCTATCCCGAAGGCGGCGCCTTCACCGGCCATGTCGCCCGCACGGCGGCGCAGTCGCAACCGGCCTGGCCCATGGGAGCCAAGGCGCCCGCGGGTGCGCCGAACGTGCTGGTGCTGCTGCTGGACGACGTCGGGTTCGCGCAGCTGGGCTGTTACGGCTCGACGATCCGCACGCCGAACATGGACCGCCTGGCCGCCGCCGGCCTGCGCTACCGGGATTTCCACACCACGGCGATCTGCTCGCCCACGCGGGCCTGCCTGCTGACCGGGCGCAACCACCATTCCAACGGCGTGGGCATCATCCAGGAGATGGCCACCGGCTTTCCGGGCTACAACGGCAAGGTGCCCAAGGAAAACGGCTTCCTGTCCGAGGTATTGCTGGCCCGCGGATACGCGACCTTCGCGATCGGCAAGTGGCACCTGACCCAGGCCAGCGAATACGCCAGCGGCGCGAACAAGGCGCGCTGGCCGCTGGCACGGGGCTTCGAGCGTTTCTACGGCTTCCTCGGCGGCAAGACCAACCAGTGGGCGCCGACCCTGGTGCACGACAACCACTACATCGAACCCCCGGCGCGGCCGCAGGACGGCTACCACCTCAACGCCGACCTGGCCGACACCGCGATGCGCTACATCTCCGACCTGCGCGCGGTCGACCCGGACAAGCCCTTCTTCATGTATTACTGTCTGGGCGCCGGCCATGCACCGCACCACGTGGAACCGCAGTGGAGCGACAAGTACCGCGGCCAGTTCGACCAGGGCTGGGAGGTGTGGCGCGAGACCGTCTACGCACGCCAGATCGAGGCCGGCATCATCCCGAGCGGCACCGAGCTGAGCGAACGCCCGCCGTGGGTCAAGGCCTGGGATACCCTGAGCGCGGACGAGCGCCGCCTGTTCGCACGCCAGATGGAGGTGTACGCCGGTTTCCTGGAGCAGACCGACCACCACATCGGCCGCGTGCTCGATGCGCTCGAGCGCCGCGGCGAACTCGACAACACCATCGTCGTGCTGGCCTCGGACAACGGTGCCTCGGCCGAAGGCGGCGAGAACGGCTCGTTCAACGAGTGCCAGTTCCCGAACCGCTACGAGTCCAGCATCGCCGAGAACCTGCGGCACCTCGACGACTGGGGCACGGTCAAGTCCTATCCCAACTATGCCTGGGGCTGGGCCTGGGCCGGCAACACGCCGCTGCGGCGCTGGAAGCGTTACCTGCACCAGGGCGGCATGAGCGACCCGTGCATCGTGTCCTGGCCCAAGGGCATCGCCGCGCGCGGCGAGATCCGCGGCCAGTACATCCATGCGATCGACATCATGCCCACGCTGCTCGACGTGCTCGGCATCACGCCGCCGGCCACGCTCGGTGGCGTGGCGCAGACGCCGCTCGAGGGCGTGAGTTTCGCGCACACCTTCGCCGACGCCGACGTGGCCACGCGCAAGCGGGTGCAGTATTACGAGATGATCGGTTCGCGCGCGATCTGGGCCGACGGCTGGAAGGCGGTGGTCGAGCAGCCGCAAGGCGGCGTGCTGACCGACGAGATGCTCGATGCCCAGCAATGGGAGCTCTACCACGTGGCCGAGGATTTTTCCGAATGCCACGACCTGGCCGGCCGGCATCCCGAAAAGCTCAAGGCGCTGATCGAGCAGTGGTGGGTCGAGGCCGGCAAATACAAGGTGCTGCCGCTGGACGCGCGCATGCAGCTGCGCATGGGCGAACGCAAGCCCGGCGCCCGCGCGCCGACGAACCGCTATGTCTACGAGGCCATGGGCGCGCCGCAGTTCGAATACACCGCGGTCAACGTCAAGAACCGCTCGCACACGATCACGGCGCGGGTCCGCATACCGGACGAGGGCGCGCACGGGGTGTTGCTCGCCCATGGCAGCTGGTTCGCCGGTTATGCCTTGTTCGTGCAGGACGACCGGCTGGTCTACGTGCACAACTACCTGGGCCTGCAGGAGTACCGCGTCACGTCCACCGTGGCCGTGCCGCGCGGCGAGTGCGAGCTGGCGCTGCATTTCCACCGCACCGGCGAACACCAGGGCCGGGCGGAGTTGCACATCGACGGCGTGGTGGTCGGCGAAGGCCCGATCGAGCGCACCATACCGGCGGTGATCGAGACCTCCGGCGAAGGCCTGTGTTGCGGCTACGACAGCGGGCTGCCGGTGTCGGCCGGCTACGAGGCGCCGTTCCGGTTCACCGGCACCATCCACGAGGTCGTGGTCGAGGTCGACGACCCGGCGCTGCGGGACGCCGATGCGCAGTTGCGCGCGGCGTGGAACGAGCAGTGATGTTCCCGATGCACTGAGCCGGCGTCGAGGCGCACGTTGGCGATCCGGGGCCGCTTGCCGGTCAGCCCAGCGATGCCATGTAGCGCCGGATGCGGCGGCAGGCCTCGGCCAGCCGCTCGTCGTCGACCACCAGACCCATGCGCAGGAAACCCTCGGCCGACGGCCCGAAGGCCTGGGCGTCGAGCACCGAGACACCGGCCTGGCGGAACAGGCCCCAGGCGACCTCGGACGATGGCAGCCCGGTGGCGCGCACGTCGAGCATGACGAACATGCCGGCCTGCGGCGCGGGGCAACGCAGGCCGGGCACGTCGGCCAGCAGGCCGCACACCAGGTCGCGGCGCCGGCGGTACAGGGTCCGGATCTCGCCGGTGACGGCGTCGGAGTCGTCCAGCGCCTGGCAGGCGGCCTCCTGCACGAAACCCGGCGCGCCGTAGGTCATGCACAGCAGCAGGTTGCCCATGTGGCGGGCCAGGTCGGCCGGTGCCACGGCCCAGCCCAGGCGGAACCCCGCCATGGCATGCGACTTGGACAGGCTGCTGACCGTGACCGTACGCTCCGTCATGCCGTCCAGGCCGGCGATGCCGACATGTTCGCCGTCGAACACCAGGGACGCATACACCTCGTCCGACACCACCCACAGGTCGTGCGCGACGGCAAGCGCCGCAATCGCCTGCAGCTCGTCACGGCTCATCGCCACGCCGGTGGGGTTGCACGGCGTGGCCAGGAAGATGGCCCGGGTGCGCGGCGTGACCGCGGCGCGCAACGCATCCAGGTCGAGCCGGAAGCCGGTCTCCGGCCGCACGGGAACCGGTACCAGGCTCGCTCCGCTGGCGCGGACCGTGGCCTCGTAGGTGAGGTACAGGGGCTCGGGCACCAGCACCTCGTCGCCGGCTTCGCACAGGCACAGGCTGGCCACGAACAAGGCGTTCTGGGCACCACTGGTGACCACCACATGGCGCATGTCGACGACCTGCCCGCAGCCGGCCTGATGGCGCGCGGCGATACGTTCGCGCAGCGGCACCCGGCCGATGATGGTCGTGTAATGCGTGTCGCCCGCACGCAAGGCCGCGGCGGCGCGTTCGGTGACGGCCTGCGGGGCCGCGAATTCCGGGTCGCCGACGCTGAGCACGATCACGTCTTCACCGCGTGCCGCGGCCGCGTTGGCCTGGGCGTGGATCTGCCAGGCATCGACGCGGCTGCCGCCGATGCGGGTCACGAGAGAGGAGAGTTTCATGGAGGGGTCGTCCGTCAAGAGGGGATCGCACTGGCGGCGAGCGCGGTCAGCGCAAGCGGCGCCTCATGCGCCAGGGATTGAATCCGGTGATCAGCGCCGCGGCCAGCAGGATCAGCAGGCTGCCCGGCAACATGCCGGCGGTGACCGGCTCGCCCAGGAACAGGCTGCCCCAGGTCACGCCGAACAGCGGGATCATGAACGCGGCCGAGGTGGCGGCGCTGGCCGGGATCTCGCGCATCAGGCGCATGCTGATCCAGTACATGAAGCCGGAGGTCACCAGGCCGAGCAAGGCGACCGCCAGCCAGACGCCGGTGCTCGGCTGCATCGTCGGCACGGCCACGCCGACCGGGATGGCCAGCGCCAGCGCGGCCGCGATATGGATGGTCGCGGCCGCGGCCAGCGGTGGATGGCGGGCCGAGGCGCGTTTCATGAAGGTCGTGCCGATGCCGTAACAGCCGGCCGCGGCGGTACAGGCCAGTGCGGCCAGGATCACCTGCGGCGTTGCATCGATCGGGCCGAGCTGGACCAGCAGCGCCACGCCGGCAAAGCCGGCCACGCAGCCGAGCAGGCTGCGCACGGTGATCTTCTCGTCGCCGGCGATGGTGGCGCCCAACACACCGAACACCGGGGCCGTGGCATTGAGCACGGCCGAATAGCCGGCGGGCAGGGTCAGCGCCGCCCAGTTGAACAACACGAAGGGCGCAACCACGGTCAGCAGGCCGAGCGCGGCCAGCGGCAACCAGGCTGCACGCGCGGGCCAGCGTTCGCCCAGCATGCGCATCAGCAGGGCGAGCACCAGCGCCGCCAGCGCGCAGCGGATGCCGGCCAGCGCCATCGGCCCGAATGCCGGACTGGCGATGCGCAGCAGCGGGAACGACGCGCCCCACAGGGCGGACATCGCGATGAGCTGGACGAAGTGGCGGGTTTGCAAGGCAGCCTGAGGCGATGGGGTGGCGCAGCGCGCCGACCGGGCGAGACCATGCGATTGTCATGCAGGGACCCTACACTGCGCAGATACCTCGCTCGCACGCTGCTCCATGTCCGACGCCCCGCACGTTCTCCCGCCGCTGTCGATGCTGGCCACCCGCATCGCCGCGAGCTTGTGCGCGCGGGGCCAGACCGTTGCGGTTGCGGAGTCGGCCGCGGGGGGTCTGGTCTCGGCAGCCTTGCTGGCGGTACCGGGCGCATCGGCATTCTTCCGTGGCGGCGCCGTCGTCTATTCGCGGCGCGCGGGCAAGGCGTTGCTGGGACTGCGCGCTGCCGATCTCGCCGGCATGCGGGGAGAAACCGAGCCATTCGCCCTGCTCGTGGCCACGCGGATGCGCGAGAACCTGCATGCGTCGTGGGGCCTCGGCGAAAGCGGAGCGGCGGGTCCGTCCGGCAGCCCGTATGGGGATGCGCCCGGCCGTGTCTGCGTGGCCGTCGTCGGCGACACCACCACCAGCCGGACCGTCGAGACCGGCGAGGCGGACCGGTCGCGGAACATGGATCTTTTTGCACGGCACCTGTTGTGCCTGTTCGACGAGGTCCTGCGGTCGCAGGAGACGGTTTCGCGGCCATCGCCCTGACGCGCTCGGCGGCCGGGCGGACGATCTGGCCGACGTCTCCCGGAGCGCGCCCGAGCGCGGTTCGCCGGTACCGGTCCGGGTGAGAGCAAGACGGCCGGCCGCATGGGGCAGCCCGCTGCACGCCACTTGAACGAAAAGGCTGCCGGATCGGCCGTTTCATTCAAGCCGGCCGGGCGCTGCAAGCGAACAATCCAGGACCTCAGCAACCCCTGGAGCAACCCATGTCCGCTTACGCAACCCGCATCAGGCCCTTTGTCCAGCGCGAACTCGACGCCGCGGCGCTCGCCGAACAACGTGGTCATTTCTTCTCCGCGATGCAGCATCTGCAACGCGCCCATGTGCTGGGCCAGGCATCGACGTCGCTGCATGTCGGCATCCACTGGCGGATGTTCCGGTTCGCGGTGCGCAACGGCACGGCCGGCCAGGCCTTCGGTCAACTCTGGCGCGCCGTGGCTGCCGCGGTGTTCACCGCCGTCGGGCTCGTGCCGTGGGGAAATGCCGGTGGCACGGGCGTCAGCGGCTTTCGCCGCATGCGCGTGGCCGACGATCTCCAGGCACTCATGGACGCCGCGCGCGCCTGATGCCGGCTGCGAACGGGTAACGATCATGAAACACACTTTTTCGATGTCCCTCGGCGCCGTCATGATGACCTCGCTGCTTGTCGGCTGCATCACCCACACCAAGGAGCCGGACCTGGCGCTGGACAAGCACTCTGCCGCCGGAATCTTCCATGTGACGCTGTTGCCACCGGAACGGGCGCCGGCCATCAACCAGATGCACAGCTGGCAGCTCAGGCTGCAAGACGCGTCGGGAGCACCGGTGACCGGTGCCCGGTTCCTGGTGGACGGGGGCATGCCGCAGCATGGCCACGGCCTGCCCACGCGGCCGCGCGTCACGCGCGAAGTCGAAGCAGGAACCTACCAGATCGATGGCATGAAGTTCAGCATGACGGGTTGTTGGGAACTCACGCTCGACATCGACGGCGCACGGGGCACCGACAAGGTCACCTTCAACATGATGGTGAAGAACCCCGCACCGAACCCATGAGGTGTCGCATGGCTTTTGTCGGACGAATCGCAAGCATCGCAACCATCGCCATCTGCGCGGTGGCGGTCCCGCCCCAGGCCGTCCTTGCGGGGGCCGCGCAGGGCGAGATGACCGTGCCGGCGCGGGACGCCTGGACGGCTGGCGATATCGCCGTACTCGAATCGATGCGATGGACGGCAGCAGGGGCTCGGCCGGTCGATCCGTCGAACGCGTACGAGCAGGACCGGCAGGCGGCGGTCCTCGGCCGCGCGCTGTTCAACGATACCCGACTGAGCCGCAACGGCGCGATCGCATGCGCCACCTGCCATGACGGGCGGGCGCAGTTCGAGGACGGTCGGCAGGTCGGCCAGGGCCTTGCCCACGGCAAGCGACGCACCATGCCGGTCATGGGTGCCGCACACGCGCCTTTTCTGTTCTGGGACGGTCGCAAGGACAGTCTGTGGTCGCAGGCGTTGGGCCCGCTGGAGGATGCCGCCGAGCACGGCGGTAACCGGGTTCGGTTTGCGCAGCTGCTGCAGGCCCACTACGGTGATGCCTACCGGAAGGTTTTCGGCGCGTTGCCCGAACTCGGCGATCTGCCCCGGGACGCGTCGCCCCTTGGCACGCAGGCCGAACGGGCAGCCTGGAACGGGATGCCGCAGGCCCGCCGCGACGCGGTGAACCGGGTGTTCGCCCATATCGGCAAGGCGATTGCGGCGTACGAGCGGCAGGTCTCCTATGGGGAGTCCCGCTTCGATCGATATGTCCGGGCGACGGCGCAGGGCGATGGCCGCGGCCAGCAGGTCCTCACGCCGCAGGAGGTTCGGGGGCTGCGCCTGTTCCTGACGCGAGGCCAATGCGTGAGCTGCCACAACGGTCCCCTGTTGACCGATCATGCCTTTCACAACACCGGCGTTCCACCCCGCGACCCCGGGAAACCGGACCGCGGGCGGGCTGACGGCCTGATCAAGCTGCTCGACGACGAGTTCAACTGCCTGGGCCGCTACAGCGACGCGCGGCCGGAGCAATGTGCGGAGCTGCAGTTCCTGGCCACCGACGACCCGAGACATCTCGGCGCCTTCCGCACGCCGAGCCTGCGCAATGTCGCCGCGCGGCCGCCCTACATGCATGCGGGCCAGTTCTCGACCTTGGCGCAGGTGGTGCAGCATTACGCGGCCTCGCCGCGTGCGGCGATCGGCCATAGCGAACTGGCACGTCCGGACGACAGGCACGCGGACCGGCAGGTCATCCGCCTGTCGGCCACCGACGTGCAGGACCTGGCGGCCTTTCTCGGCACGCTGACCGGCTCCGTCGTTCAACCCCAATGACCTGGTGTCCGTCGAGCGGCCGTGGTGAGTGGGCCCTTCATCTGCAGGACCGATGGCGGCGTTCCGAACATTGCGCGTGATGTCCGGGACAGATGGGCCGAATCGGCGAAGCCGGCAGCATGGGCCGCCGTCGACAGGTTCTCGCCTTGCATCAGCAGCACCCAGACCTGCAGCAGCCGGCGCCACAACACATAGGTCCGCAGCGGCATGCCGGTTTCCTGCACGAACAGGTGCCTGAAACGGCTCGGCGACAGATGGGCCGAACCGGCTACCTCGGCCAGCGTCACCGGCTGGTGGATGCGTTGCCGGATGAAATCGACAGCGGCCAGTACACGCAGATCCGAGGGCTCGCGCCCGTCGGTTCCGGAGACCTGCCGCACGATCTCGCGGAAGATTGCCTTGACGGCGTCCGGGCTCCTTTGCGTGTGCCAGGCGCGGTACAGGCGCCTGGAGACCACGGCCAGGGCATCGGCCTCGAGTATTTCGGGGCCGGTTCGCAAGCGGGCGGTCAGGGTCTTGCCCTCCGGCGTCTCGGGCTCTATGAAGATGACGGCGACCCACTGGCAGTCGGTCACGTCGATGCTGTGGACGGCGCGCGAGGGAATCAGTGCCGCGGCACAGGCGTGCCACGGCCCGTTACGACCGAACTGCACACGCAGGCCCTGCGGCGCACCGATCACCAACTGGATGGCGTAATGCGCATGGGGCGCCAGCGCGCCTGTGCCGCCACCGATGAAGGCACACCCACCCGTCCAGGCGACGAAATCGCCCTGGTAGCGCTTGACGGAAGGTGTGTCCATGATCGATGACGGGAGCTCGCATTCTTGCAAGCAACCGCTTGCGCGGCAACAACCATTGCACAGCGACCTGAAGCCATCGACGGCAGGCGTCGATTCGGAGGCACCGTTGCGTCGTGCCTTTTGGTCCGCCACAGGCCGATTCCATCACGGCGTTGCTGCAGCCTGGCCTGCTCCTGCGTCGGTTGGCGGTACCGTCACCTGGCGAGTCCGACATCGCCGATTGCGCAATCCGGTTCTTCAGGTCGATGCCCCACGGCAGTCGAATCGGCTCGAACAGGTTTCGATGCGGGTGTCTGCGCAGCGATGCCGGGCGTCGGATGAGCCCGTGCCGACATGATGCATCCTGCCGGTGCCGTGTATCCACCTTGTTCCAGGTCAATCGCTCCGCTCATATATCAGCTAGCATTGATATACCAATCCAAGACGCCATGCCAACGTGACCCTGACCGACATCCTGGAGCGCCTGGGCGATGCCAATGTGCTGGCGGTGGGCGGCGTCGTCATCGGAGGCCTGTTCGGATACTTCGCCCAGCGCTCGCGCTTTTGCCTGCGCGCAGCGGTGATCGAGTTCTGGCGCGGCCGGTTCGGCGAGAAGTTGTCGGTCTGGCTGCTGGCGTTCGCCACCGCGGTGGTGGCTGTGCAAGTGCTCGTCCTCACCCATGTGCTCGACTCCGGTTCGGCCCGCCAGATCGCCGCGCAGGGCAGCTTGTCCGGCGCCATCGTCGGCGGCCTGTTGTTCGGCGCCGGCATGATCCTGACGCGTGGTTGTGCCAGTCGGCTGCTGGTGCTGTCGGCCAATGGCAATTTGCGGGCCTTGTTGTCCGGCCTGGTCTTTGCGGTGGTGGCGCAGGCGGCCTTGTCCGGCGCGTTGTCGCCGCTGCGCGAAACCATCAGCGCCTGGTGGCTGGTCGATGGCGGCGCGCAGCGCGACCTGCTCGCATTGACCCATGTCGGTCCCTGGGGCGGCCTGGTCGCCGGCCTGGTCTGGATGGTGGCGGCCCTGGTGTTCGCGGTGCGCAGCGGCGGGGGCCTGTGGAAGTGGGTCGGCGGCATGGGCGCCGGTCTTGCGGTGGCAGCGGCCTGGGGCTTCAGCGCCCAGGTGGCGGCGGCGTCCTTCGAGGTGGTGCCGCTGCAGGGGGTCACCTTCAGTGGCCCGTCGGCCGAGTGGTTGATGCGGGTGCTGGCGACGCCGGCGCCGGGCCTGGGATTCAACTTCGGCCTGTTGCCTGGCGTGTTCATCGGCTCGCTGCTGGGCGGCTGGGCTGGCGGCGATCTCAAGCTCGAGGGGTTCGGCGATGGCTACGGCATGCGCCGCTACATCGTCGGCGCGGTGCTGATGGGTTTCGGTGCGATGCTCGCAGGCGGTTGCGCGGTGGGTGCCGGCATGACCGGTGGTTCCATCTTCGCGCTGACGGCCTGGGTGGCATTGGTCGGCATGTGGGCGGGTGCCGGCCTGACGGATCGCCTGATCGACCGGCCCGCGCAAGGGACGCTGTCGCGGCCTTGACCGGAATCCCGCGGCTCGGCCGCACGCCAGTTCCGGACATGAAGCGCGCGGCTGGCCAGGCCGGGTGCCGCGAGCGCCAGGCCGGCCCGGCCGGGATAGAAGCTGAAATAGGGGCGGGCCCGGTCCACCAGCAGCGGCATCTTGCCGATCGGCCACATCGCGAGGCAGGCCGCGCGTGCGGCCGGGTCCGCGAAGTCGAGCAGTTGCCGGTCGAGCGCGACCCCCAGCACGTCCGCCGCGATCAGGACCTTGTCGCAATAGGAAGACAACGGGTGGTAGTGGAGCGTGGGCGCGGGCATGGCATTGGTGGCGGATGTTGCGGTGTTAGCCAGTCCAAGCCGCATGTGCATGCCAGGCCATCACCCAGGCCGGCAAGTCCTTGGCGGGCATCGGCCGCGCAATTCCGTAACCCTGGGCTCGTTCGCATCCGATGTCGAGCAGCAGGTCCCCGAGAGCCTTGGTCTCCACGCCTTCGGCAATCACCTGGCGGTGGAACACCTCGGCCAGTTCCACCACACCCTTGACGATGGCCAGATCGTCCTGGCTGTCCGCCATGAAGCGGATGAAGCTCTGGTCGATCTTCAGCACTTCGGCCGGCAAATGCTTGAGGTAGGCCAGCGAAGCATAGCCGGTGCCGAAATCGTCGAGCGCGAAACTCGGTCCCAGGGCGTGACAGGCGCGCATCACCGCCGTGACCTTGGCCATGTCGCTCAGGGCACTGGTTTCCAGGATCTCGAGCTGCAGGCGATGCGGCGCCACATCCGGCTGAGCCGCGAGTATGTCGCCCAGCCGCGTGGGGAAGTCGGCCTGCTGCAATTGCCGGGCACCGATATTGACGCTGACGTCCAGCTGCAGTCCCTGGGCTTGCCAGGCAGACATCTGGGACAGGCTGGTACGGATGACCCACTCCCCTAGCGCCACGCTGATCGGGTGATCCTCGATCGATGGCAGGAAGGCACCCGGCGGCAGCAGTCCCCGCTGCGGGTGTTGCCAGCGGATCAGGGCTTCGGCACCGATCACCTCGCCCGTGCGCATATGGACCTTGGGCTGGTAGAACAGCACAAATTCCTCGCGCTCCAGCGCTTCGCCGATGCGATTGAGTGCGTCGCGCCGATCCTGAAGCGCGACATCGTTGGCGATATCGAACAGGTGGTACCGGTTCTTGCCTGACTGCTTGGCCAGGTACATCGCCTGGTCGGCATGGCGCAGCAGCACATCGGCATCCACATCGTCCTGGGGATAGAAAGTCACGCCAATGCTGGCAGAAACCTGCACGCACTGATCCCGCAAGGTGTCGCCGAAATCCGAATCCGCTGGCAGTGTCACCGGCGTGGTTGCGGATGTCAGCAGTCGCTCGATGACCGGGATGCAGTCGTCGGGTCGATCCAGGTCAACCAGGACCGCGACGAACTCGTCGCCACCAATGCGGGCCAGGGTGTCACCCTCGCGCAGGCAATCCTGCATCGCCTGCCCGACCGCAATCAGCACGGCATCGCCGGCCTCGTGACCGTAGCTGTCGTTGACGGTCTTGATGTTGTCCAGGTCGAGGTAGACGACGGCGAGCGGCTTGTCGCGACGCTGGCCTTGCGCGATGGCCTGGCGCAAGCGGTCTCCCAGCAACAGGCGATTGGGCAGGCCGGTCAAGGTGTCATAGTGGGCGATACGCTCGAGCTCGCTCTGGTGCGTCTTGCTCGCCGTGACATCGGAGCCCAGCGACACATAGTGCTGGGTCTTTCCGGCGTCGTCCCGGACCGCGCTGATGGTGACGAATTCCGCGTAGATTTCGCCGTTCTTGCGTCGGTTCCAGATTTCTCCGCTCCAGTGACCTTGTGTGGTGAGCGCATGCCACATGGCCATGTAGAACGCCTTGCCTTGCCGCCCGGAATGCAACATGCGCCGGTTCTGACCTAGCACCTCGTCGCGGGTGTATCCAGTGATCTGGGTGAAGGTGTCGTTGACGTCGATGATCGTTCCATCGGCGTCGGTGATGGTGATGCCCTCATGTGCATGCGTGAACACGCTGGCTGCCAGTTGCAGCCGTTCCTGTGCTCGTTTGCGGTCGGTGATGTCCTGCAGCGAACCCGCGAGCAAGACGACTTTCCCGCTGTCATCACGCTCCGGCACGCCCAGGATATGGGCGTACCGACGCTCCCCACCCGGCCTGACGATGCACACTTCGATATCGTAGGGTCGGCCATCCGAGACGGCTTGACGAATGACCTCGGTCAGGCGTTTGGCATCTTCGGGCACCAGCAACGCCATTTGCCGCGTGGCGGTCGGAGCGTCCTGGGTCGGGTCGAGTCCAAAAAAGTGGTAGGTTTCCGCCGACCAGGTCGAGACGTTGGTGTGCGGGTCCCATTCCCAGCTGCCGGTACGCGCGAGGCGTTCGGTGCGCTCCAACATGAGCTGGCTTCGCTGGGCTTGTGCCTGGGCCTGCTTGCGTTCGGTGATGTCGCGGACAATCGCCTGCAGGCGAGCGTCGCCGGCCAGTTCCATGCGGTTCAGGCTGACCTCCACGATCAGCGCCGTACCATCGGACCGCAGGCCGCTCCACTCGAATATCTCGGGTTGGCCGGTCCGGGAGCGCACCAGTACGTCATGCAAGGCTTGCCGCAAGGCCTGTGCCCTGGGGCCCAGCATGGCGGTCGACGGGTGCGACAGGGTCACACCGACGATTTCGTCACGCCGCATCCTGCAAAGCGACTCGGCGCGCTGGTTGCAGTCGATCAACTTTTCGTCGTCCAGGACGAAGATCGCATCGTTGGCGTGCTCGAACAGCGCACGAAGCTGCGCCTGGGACTGCTGCAGCGATTTCAGGGACGACGTCAGCGCGCGGGTGCGTTGTGCCACGCGCCAGCGCAACAGGAGCGCTGCGGAAGCCGTCGCCAGAAGCAGAACCGTCAGCGCGGCAAGCGCTTGCCAGATGCGCGGCGGTATGCGCTGGACGGCGGGATCCCCACGCCACTTCCTCAGGGTCCGGAAGTATTCCGAATCCGGATCGGCCTGCCATGCCACCAGGTACCGGTCAATGGCCGACAACAGTTCGGGGAACCGGCCCTTGGCTGTGGCGTAGAACAACTGGATCGGTTGGAAGACGATCTGCGTCTCGACCAGTTGGTACCGCGGAGCGTTGTAGGCCCCAAACAGATTGTTGGCAATGCCGGCGTCCACCTCGCCATCGCCAACCGAGCCGAATACCTGGTCCAGGGACGTCACCGGTACAAGCTCTGTCTTCAGGCCGAATCCGCCGACCATCGCTTCGAAGGCTTCGACCTGGGCGCTGCCGGCCAGCACGGCGACCCGTTTGCCGTTCAGGTCCATGAGTGACGCGATCGGCGCGCCGGGACGAGCATAGATCTGCGTCCAGCTGTAAAGCGACGGAGTTGCATGGAAATCCAGGAACCCGGCGCGATCGGTCGTGTAGACCACGTCGGGCATCAGGTCGATCCGCCCGTCCGTCAGGCTTTCCAGGCACTCCTGCCATTCGCAGCGCACGTACCGGATCTGCCAGCCTTCGGCCGCGGCGATCTTGTCCAGGAGCTCGATCAAGATGCCGGCGGGTTTGCCCCGCGCATCCAGAAAAATTTTTGGCGCATTGCCATAGACGCCGACCCGGATGTTGCGAGCCGATGCGCCGGCGCTCAGAAACAGGGCAAGGACGAATGCGGCACATGCCAACCCGGCGCGAAGGGATGGATTCGAAGGAGCTGCAATCAAGTTAAAACCCCAATACCGGGATTTTTAGTATGGCATGGCTTTCCCGGCGTCCCGGGAGTATCCGACTGATTTTCTCCGTCCCGCCAGCCGCCCGCCAGCGTTAGCCGTGCGCCAGCGTCCGGACACTTGGCGACCGGTCGGCAGCGGCCGGCAGGGGCCGCGCCACCGCTTTGTCAGGACACCACCTGGTAATACAGGTTCTGCGGATGCCGGGCCTGCGCAAAGAACACCCAGCGCTCGGCGATCAGGCCCGGGGCCTGCACCAGCACGGCCAGCACCCATGGCCAGGTGCTGTGGCTGGCCATGGCCCAGACCATCAGCGCGGCCGGCAGGGCGAAGGCCAGCAACTGGAAGCCGAGCCGGGCGTTTTTCATCGCCGCCCGGGACGCTCCGTGGAAGAACTCCCGCGTATTGAAGGCGCCGGCCGACATGCCCATCGATGTCTGCACCAGTGTCGGCGAGTGGATGCCGGTGGCCGATTGCAGCGTGGACTTGTGGCGGATGCCGGCATTGCGGCGCAGCGCTGCGACGCGGGTGATCCAGGCCGCCAGGGTCAGGCCCAATGCCGACGCGCCGTTGGCGGCGATCAGGTTGGCGCCGCCGCCGAGCAGCACCGCCAGCGCGCAGGCCAGCAGCAGGCCCGAGGCCAGGCCGATCAGCGTGAAGTTGACGATGGTCAGCGGGTGGGCCCATTCCTCGATGAAGCGCAGGCAGGCATAGATCATCGCGGTGCAATACCACAGCGCGATCGCGCCGACGATGGCCAGCACCGGGAACAGCATGCCGAAACGCGGGCCCGAGCCGCTGCGTTCGATCAGCCACCAGAGTCCGACCAGGGCGATGAAGGCCGGCAACACGATGACCTCGCGCGACATCCACGAGGTGCGCCACATCAGCACCGCGCGCCAGGCGCGCATCTTGCGGCCCAGGTGCAGGAAGGACGCGCCCAGGCCGGCGACCAGCAGCACGGCCGCCACGAGCAAGGCGCTGGCCAGGAAGCCGGGCGCCATCGGCACGCGCAGCAGGCTGGCCAGGGCCAGCGCGACGACCAGGCCCTGGGCGGTGCCGGCCAGCGTGGTGAAGAACAGGATCGAGAAAGCGGGGTGCATGGTGGTGTCGTCTCGCGCTCTGTCAGTGCGTGGTGACCGGCGGCGTCTTGTGGCGCGGCAGGTACTGGTTGGCGGGCTGCGTCTCCCACTCGGGCATCAGCGCATAACCGCCGCGTTCGCGGATCGCCTTGGACACTTCGGAATCCGGGTCCTTGACGTCGCCGAACAGGCGCGCGCCGGTCGGGCAGGCCTTGACGCAGGCAGGCTTGCGGTCTTCCTTGGGCAGGTGTTCGTCGTAGATGCGGTCCACGCACAAGGTGCACTTGGTCATGACCTGGCGTTCCTCGTCGAGTTCGCGCGCGCCATAGGGGCAGGCCCAGGCGCAATATTTGCAGCCGATGCACTTGTCATAGTCGACCAGCACGATGCCGTCTTCCTTGCGCTTGTAGCTCGCGCCGGTGGGGCAGACCGGCACGCACGGCGGGTCTTCGCAGTGCAGGCAACTCTTGGGGAAGTGGATGGTCTCGGTGCCCGGGTAGCTGCCGGCTTCGTAGGTCTGCACCCGGTTGAAGAAGGTGCCGGTGGGATCGGCGCCATAGGGCGCCTCGTCGGCCAGCGGACCGGCCGAACCCGAGGTGTTCCACTGCTTGCACGAGGTGACGCAGGCATGGCAGCCGACACAGACATTGAGGTCGATCACCAGGGCCAGCTGCCTGGCCAGCGTCTCGCCGGGCAAGGCGCGCACCCGCGTGGCGTCGGCCATCGGTGGCGCCGGTGTCGCGGGTGCCGCGGCGGCGGGCGCTTGCGCCATCGCGTTGGTCCGCAGGATGTCCTTGAGCCAGCCGATCATGTTTTTCTCCGTCCTGCGAAATAGGTCATCACCTGCGCGGCCTTGCCGCGCACGCCGGGCACGGCCGGCATGGAGGCAAACTGCGGGAACGACTCCTGGGGTTCTTCCGGGTCGGCCGGGCGGATGCGCACCCGCACGTCATACCAGCCGGCCTGGCCGGTGATCGGGTCCGAATTGCTGATCGTCGTGGCACCCTTGGCGCCCTTGAACGGCAGTTCTTCCGAGATCAGGTGGTTGAGCAGGAAACCCTTGCGCGCCTCGTCGGCGCCCGGTGCGAGTTGCCAGGCGCCATCGGCCTTGCCGATCGCGTTCCAGGTCCACACCGTGCCGGGTTCGACCGCCTCGCTGTAGCGGATCATGCAGCGCACCTTGCCCCACTGGCTCTCGACCCAGCACCAGCCGCCATCGAGGATGCCGGCGGCCTGCGCGGTCTTCGGGTTCACGTGCAGGTAGTTATGGCTGTGGATCTGGCGCAACCAGGCGTTCTGCGAATCCCAGCTGTGGTACATCGCCATCGGCCGCTGCGTGATCGCGTTTAGTGGATACGTCGTCAGGTCGGTGGCCGCCTCTTCGAGCGGCGCGTACCAGAAGGGCAGCGGATCGAAGTAGGTGGCGATGCGTTCGCGCAGCTCGTCCGGCGGCTGGCGGCCGCTGGTCTTGCCCTGTGCCGCCAGCCGGAAAAACTGCAGCGTGTCGGAGTACAGCGCCAGCTGGATCGGGTCGTTGCGCTGGCGCCAGCTCTTGTCTTTGGCGAAATCCAGGTACTCGCGGTTCCAGTTGCGCATGTAGTGCATGGTCTCGGGCAGGTGCAGCTGGAACACGCAGTTGTTCTTCTCGTAGGCCTCCCACTGCTTCGGATTGGGCTCGCCCTTGAGGTGGCTATGTCCGTCCTTGCCGCGCCAGCCCATCAGGAAGCCGACGCCGGGCGCCGGCTGGAAGTTGACGATGAAGTCGGTGTAGCCGCTGAACTTGCGCCCGCCCTCGGGCGTCGTGAAGGCCGGAAACTTCAGCCGGCCGGCCAGCTCGATCAGCACCTCCTGGAACGGCTTGCATTCACCCAGAGGCTGGACCACCGGAATCCGTACCGAGTCGACCGGCCCGTCGAACTCGGAGATCGGCCGGTCCAGCATACCCATCACGTCGTGGCGTTCCAGGTAGGTGGTGTCGGGCAGCACCAGGTCGGCGAAGGCCACGGTCTCGCTCTGGAACGCGTCGCAGACCACGATGAACGGGATCATGTATTCGCCGGCGTCGTCCTTGCTGTTGAGCATCTCGCGCACGTTCGATGTGTTCATCGTGCTGTTCCAGGCCATGTTGGCCATGAACATCATCAAGGTGTCGATGCGGTAGGGGTCACCCTTGACCGCGTTGGTGATGACGTTGTGCATCATGCCGTGGGCCGACAGCGGATGCTCCCAGGAATACGCATGGTCGATGCGGATCGGTGAGCCGTCCGGGTGGATGGCCAGCTCGTCCGGATGCGCGGGGAACCCGAGCGGCGCCGCGTTCAGCGGCGTGTTCGGCTGGATCTGAGCCGGGTCGTTGAAGGCCCGGTAGTTCGGCACGATGTGGCGCGGGTAGGGCGCCTTGTGGCGGAAGCCGCCGGGCGCGTCGATGGTGCCCAGCACGCTCATCAGGATGGCCAGCGCGCGCACGGTCTGGAAGCCGTTCGAATGCGCAGCCAGGCCGCGCATTGCATGGAAGGCCACCGGGCGTGCCTGCGTGGTCGGATGTTGCTTGCCCCAGGCGTCGGTCCACGGAATCGGCAACGTGAAGGCCTGCTCGAATGCGGCGTGCCCCATCTCTCGAGCCAGTTGGCGGATGCGTTCGGCCGGGATGCCAGTGATCTGTTCCGCCCATTCCGGCGTGTTGCCGGCGACCCGGTCGCGCAGCAGCTGGAACGACGGCGCCACCCGGGTGCCGTCAGCCAGGGTGTAAAAACCCTCGATCGCCGGGTCGCATCCGTCGGCGATGCCTTCGGGGTAGGCGCTCAGCACCCGGCCCGAGGCCGTGTCCCAGACCAGCTTGTTGTGCGGATGGCGGCCATCGCCCGGCGGACCCTTCTCGGGATTCGGGTCGAAGGCGAACAGGCCTTCGCGTTCGCCTTCGTCGAGCACCACCAGTTGCGGCGCATTGGTGAAGCGCTTGAGAAAGGCGTGGTCGATGTTGTCGGTGCGGATCAGCTCGTGCAGCAGTGCCATGAACAGGGCGCCGTCGGTACCCGGCTTGATCGGGATCCACTCGTCGGCGATCGCCGAATAACCGGTGCGCACCGGGTTGATCGAGATGAAACGGCCACCATCGCGTTTGAACTTCGAGATCGCGATCTTCATCGGGTTGCTGTGGTGGTCCTCGGCGGTGCCGATCATCACGAACAGCTTGGCGCGGTCCAGGTCGGGGCCGCCGAATTCCCAGAAGCTGCCACCCACCGTGTAGATCATGCCGGCGGCCATGTTGACCGAGCAGAAGCCCCCGTGCGCCGCATAGTTGGGCGTGCCGAACTGGCGCGCGAACAGGCCGGTCAGGGCCTGCATCTGGTCGCGGCCGGTGAACAGTGCGAATTTTTTCGGATCGGTCGCGCGGATCTTGCCCAGGCGTTCGGTCAGGATCTCGTAGGTGCGCTCCCAGGAGATGGTCTCGAATTCGCCGGCGCCGCGTTCGCTGCCCGGCTTGCGCAGCAGCGGCTGCGTCAGCCGCGCCGGCGACACCTGCTTCATGATGCCCGACGAGCCCTTGGCGCAGATCACGCCCTTGTTCAGCGGGTGTTCCGGGTTGCCGTCGATGTAGCGCACCTCGGGGCCGTGGTCGCCCTCGCGCAGGTGCACCCGGATGCCGCAGCGGCAGGCGCACATGTAGCAGGTGGTGCACTTGACCTGCGTGTCCGACGCCTGCGGGCGTGCCAGGGGGTCGTGCACCGGTTCGTCGGACAAGAGCTTGAACATGGTCGTGGGGTCTCCCGGTGGCTGGTGTGCGACGCTTCGCGCCGCTGCGTTGCGTCGATCGGTTTCCGATGGTAACCAGCCGGACTCAAACGGAAAAACAGATAATCTGACTCATGATGATCGACAAAACCGATCAACGCCTGCGCCTGAACCTGCGTCAGCTCGAGGTGTTCGTCGCCACCGCCCATGCCGGCTCGACCCGGGCCGCGGCCGGCCGGATCGCACGTTCGCAGTCGGCCGCCAGCGCGGCGCTGGCCGAACTCGAGGCGGCGCTGGGCAGCCAGTTGTTCGACCGCATCGGGCGGCGCCTGCTGCTCAACGAGAACGGACAGGCCTTGTTGCCGCGCGCACATGCACTGCTCGCGCAGGCAGCCGAACTCGAGGCGCTGTTCTCCGGCGAGCCGGCAGCGCCGCTGCATGTGGCCGCCAGTTTCACTATCGGCGAGTACCTGTTGCCGGATCTCGTCGCGAGCTGGACCCGCGAACAGCCGCAAAGCCGCATCCGGCTGCGTATCGCCAATACCAGCGAGGTGGTGTCGGCGGTGGCCGGCTTCGAGGTCGACGTCGGTTTCATCGAGGGCCTGCAGACGCATCCGGATCTCGTCGTGCGGCCGTGGCTGCGCGACGAACTGGTCATCGTCGCGGCACCGCAGCACCAGCTGGCGGGCATGCGTGCCGTCACGGCGCGCCAGCTGTCAGCGGCGACCTGGATCCTGCGCGAACACGGCTCGGGCACCCGCCAGGCGACCGATACCTGGCTGCTCGAGCACCTGGACCGCCAGCAGATCGGCTTCGAGCTGGGCAGTACCGAAGCCATCAAGCGCCTGGTGGCGGCCGGCGCCGGACTGGGCTGCCTGTCGCGCCATGCGGTGGCGCAGGCGCTCGACGCAGGCTGGCTGGTGGAGTTGCCGACCCGCCTGCCCAGCGCGGAACGGCGGCTGGCGGTGGCCGTGCACCGCAACAGGCAACTGGGCCGGTCCACGCAGGCCTTCATCGGCCACTGCATGCAGGGCGCTCAAGCGGCATCGGCCGGCGGGCGCGGCTGACCTGCCTCGGGGCCGGTGCGGGTCGCCGGTACCCGCTCAGTCGCCGAACACCACGACGCAGTTGCGGCCACGGTGCTTGGCCGCATAACAGGCGTTGTCCGCGGCGGACAGTACCTTCTTGGCGCTGTCGAAGCTGCCGTCCACACGCACCATGCCGATGCTGGCGCCGATCGCGAACCTGTGGCCTTCCCAGTCCAGTCGGTAGTCGACCACCGTCTTGCGGATCTTCTCGGCGATGTCGCGCGCATGTCCGATCGGGCACCGCGGCAGCAGCACGGCGAATTCGTCGCCGCCCAGGCGCGCCACGGTGTCGGACTTGCGCACCTGGGCCGTGAGCCGTTCGGCGATGTCGCGCAGGACGGCGTCGCCGGCCGCGTGGCCGCCGGTATCGTTGACCTGCTTGAACCGGTCCAGGTCGATGAACAGCGCGCAGAACGGTTCCGATTCGGCCTGCGCGGTCGCCTCGGTCAGCAGGGTCTCGAACGCCGCGCGATTGACCAGGCCGGTCAGCGCATCGTGGCTCGAGTCCCAGGTCAGCCGCTCGCGTTGGGCCCGCATCTCGGTGACGTCCTCGAAGGTCCAGATCGTGCCCTTGGACATGTCGCCGGCCACCACCGCGCGACCGCGCATGTGGGCCCAGAAGCTTTCGCCGGACTTGCGCATGAGCTCCACTTCGCCGGTGAAGAAGCCCTGTTCCATGAACTGGGGGCGGGCGCGTTCGGCCAGTGCGGCAAAGGCCTCGTCGGAGGGATAGATCTCGCGGGTCGGCATGCCTTCCATCTCGTCCTTGCGCATGCCGAAGGTGTCGCAGAAGTGCCGGCTCACCAGTTCGAAGCGGCCGTCGCGGGTCAGGGCGATGCCCACCTGCGCATGGTCGAGCACCGCCTCGAGCTGCTGCAGCAGGGCCCGCGTATCGCGCTCGCGCCGCTCGCGCTCGTCTTCGACATGCTGGAACACGCGGGCCAGCTCGCCGAGTTCGCCGCCCCACTTGGCGGGCCACGGCGCCAGGTTCGATCGCGCATCGGTCAGCGAGGCGATGGCACGGTCGCGCAGCTTGTCGATCGGCCGCGTCACGCGCAGCCCGAACCAGGTCGCCAGCAATGCCGCCACCAGGCCGACCGCGGCGGCGGACAACCAGGCCGCGCGCTGCGCCGCATGCAGCGGCCGCAACGCGACCTGCTGCGGCCGCAGGTGCACCAGCATCCAGTCGGATACGGGAATGCCGGCCATCGAGATCAGGTAACCCGACGACAACACGGCGCGCCCGTCGGTATGGATCGGGCTTGCGGCGTTGCGCCAGCGCCGGTACACCTCGGCCAGGCCCGGTTCGTCGGCGGCGTTGCCCATCACGCGCGCGGGATCCGGATGGGCGAGCACGGTGCCCGAGCGGTCCAGCACCAGCGTGCGCGATCCGTCGCGCGCATCGGTCAGCCCGATGTCGGAGAACAGGCGGGCCGATGCCAGGTCCAGCGTGCCCGCGACGATGCCGGTGGGATGGCCGTCGCGCCGTGGCGTGGCCATGGCCAGGATCACCAGGGGCCGCCCGCTCGCGCGTCCGATGATGGGTTCGGAGATGACGACCTGGTCGGACCCGATCGCACGCTGGAAGTAGGGCCGGTCGCCGATGGGAGGCAACTCCGTGGTCGGTTCGCCCTTGATCAGCCGCACCCGCAGCTGGCCCTGGGCATCGGCGGCCAGCATCATGCCGAAAAGCGCATTGGCCGACGACTCCTGGCGCAGATGCCGCTGCAATGCCGCGGTGTCCTGCCAGAGTTCGGGGCGCACGGCCTGCGCAACGGCGCGCACCGTCGTCTGCAGCAGCTGCAGCTTGGTGGCCAGCAACGTGGCCGTGCCTTGTTGTTCGCTGGCGCCGCTGTCGAGCAACAGGGTCTCGACGTCGTTGCCGGTGAACCGCAGCAGCAGTTCGGCCGTGGCGACCGCCGACAACACCCCCATGACCACGGCCAGCGAGACGATCTTGAACTTGAGCGTGCGGGTCCAGCGCATCCGATGGGGTTCCCCGGATTGCAGGCCGTTCAACGCCGGCCTGCGGCCGACGGCTTGCGTGCCGGCATCATGGCGCCTGGCGGCCGGTGCGCTCGACGAGCATCCCGTAGTGTTCGGTGCGCCGGTGCAGTGCGAAGTTGAACGTGGTCTCGCGGTAGGAGGCCCCCAGGTCGAGGTCGCACCGCGCGACGATCACCTCGTCGGCGTTGCCGGTGCTGCGCGCGACGATCTCGCCATTGGGCGCGATGATGCAGCTGCCGGCGATCATGTCGACGCCTTCCTCGACGCCGGCCTTGGCGATGCCCACGACCCAGGTGCTGTTCTGGTAGGCCCCCGACTGCATGCACAACTCGTTGTGGAACTGCCCCAGGCGGTCATGGTCCGGCGCCGCCGGGTGGTGCACGGGGGTGTTGTAGCCACAGAAGATCATGTCGACCGCCTGCAGGCCCAGCACCCGGTAGGCTTCGGGCCAGCGGCGGTCGTTGCAGATCAGCATGCCGGCCACGCCGCCCCAGGCGCGCCAGGCCCCGAAGCCGAGGTCGCCGATGTCGAAGAAGCGTTTTTCCAGGTTCTGGAACGGTGTCTGCGGGCGATGGTCGGCGTGGCCGGGCAGGTGGATCTTGCGGTACTTGCCGATGATGCTGCCGTCGGCGGCGACGAGGATGGAACTGTTGAATCGGCGCTTGCGATCCCCGCTGGTATCGAGTTCGCAATACCCCAGATGAAATCCGACGCCCAGCCGCCGCGCCTCGTCGAACAGTGGCTGGGTGGCCGGGCTCGGCATCTCGCGTTCGAACCAGCTGTCGACCTCGGCTTCGTCCTCGATCCACCAGTGCGGGAAAAACGCGGTCAGGCAGGCCTCGGGATAGGCGACCACCTGTGCACCCATGGCCGCGGCCTGGCGCATCAGTTCGATCATGCGCCGCACGACGGCGGTGCGGGATTCCTGGCGGGACACCGGGCCCATCTGGGCGGCGGCGAGGGTGATGGGACGGGGCATGGCGTGGACGGTCCGGCTGGCGTTTGAACAGGGCAGGGCGCGCGGGGTGGCCCGAACGCCCGGGGGACAGTATGAAGCGTGCCTGCCCGCAGGTCTATGGGAGTTTCCCCGTTGCTAAGGCATGCCCTGGCGCGGGCCGGGCGGTGCGCGGCGGGCCCGCGGGCGTCACAACCAGGACCAGATCGCGGTCAGCCAGCGGCGCGCGGGGCTGTTGCCGGCCAGGCGCAGGCGCCAGCGCAGGTCGAGGCTCTGGTGGATGGCGTACCGGTATTTCATGAGGCCAGGCTCCGGGGGGGATCCGTCGGTATGCCCTGGCGCAGCCAGTCTGCTGCCGCGACCTCGGGTTCGCTGTTGTGCCAGCGTTGCTCCTGCCACAGGTCGATGGCGACCGCATCGCGTTGTTCGCGCGGCAGGCGCGGCCACTGTGCGTGCAGGCGGGCGGAAAAGCGGGCGATCCATTCGTGTTCATTCATCGGCATACCTCGTTGGTGCTTGCAATAGCTGTTGTTTTGTACAGTATATGCAAGCCCGGAACGAACGCAAGCGGCCGGATGCGATGGACGGCCGTGCGCGGCCGGGCCGACCCTACGGCTCGCGTGCCAGGCGTTGCGCCAGCGCGTCGCCGACGAACTGCATGAAGGCCCGCACCCGCGCCGTGCGGCGCAGGTCGGGATGGGTCAGCATCCAGACCGGCTGCGCGAGTTCGGGGATGGGCTCGGACACCGCCACCAGTTCCGGGTGCTTGTGCTCCATGAATGTCGGCAACACGCCCACGCCGATGCCGGTGCGCAGCATCGACGCCATGGCATTGAAGATGTCGACCCGCACCCGCACGTGGGCGCGCGCCAGGTGCTCGCGCATCCAGTGGTCGTACACCCGTGCCGAGGCGCCCCGTTCGAAGGCGACCCACGGTGCCTCACGGGTCAGCACGTCGAGGCGCGTGACCTGCTGCGGCAGGTCGGCCGCGCCGCGCAGGGCATAGATGCGGCATTGCGTCATGCCGAGTTCGCGCCCGACCAGGTAGTCGGCCACGTGGCGCGACAGGCGCAGCGCGACGTCCGCCTCCTGGCGCGTGCCGTGCTGCTGCGGATGGGCCGAGCGGCTCGACAGGTCGGCCAGGAAGGCGTTTTCGATCACCTCGACCTCGATGCCGGGGTAGGCGCGGGCAAAGTCGGCCAGCGGTTGCGGCAGCAGGTGGTCCATCAGCACGAAGGCCGTCGTCACGCGCAAGGCGCCGGTCAGTTCCCGGTCGCGTCCGAGCACCTGGCGCTCGACCTCGTCGGCCCGTGTCGCCATGTGGCGCGCCTGCTCGAGCAGCACCAGACCCGCTTCAGTAGGTTGGTAACCACTTCGCTGGCGTTCGAACAGGCGCGTGCCGAGCTGTTGTTCCAGTGCGTCGAGGCGGCGCAGCACGGTGGTGTGGTTGACGCCCAGTGCGCGCGCCGCGCCGCCGATCGAACCGGCGTTGCCCACGGCAAGCGCATGGCGCAGGGTTTCCCAGTCGAGAGGCGTCATCGGAAGTTTGCAAATTCGCAGATTCGAAATGCATATTAACAAGTTGTGTGCGTTTTGATCTCAAACTACAGTTGTCATCATGCGTGAAAACCCTAGGTTCCTTGACGCATCACCTGTTCTCTGGAGTTGCCATGACCACCCTCACCGCCCGTAACAGCCTTGGATGTGCCCCCGTTCGCTCCGCGCAGCGCCGCACCGCGAAAACCGCGCCGCCCCAAGCGGGCGTGTCGTCCCGCGGCAGCTGGATCGAGCGCCTGGCCGACTGGGCCGACCGGCAGCCCGCGCATCGGCGCGTCGGCAGCTGGGTGTCGTACCGCTGACCCGCCCCCGGGCCCGCGCCCGGTTCAGCCGCCCGGCTGTGCCAGCAGCAGGCGCGCGGCCATCGACTGCATGCGCTCGACGTATTGCCGGTGCGTCCAGCCGCAGGTGATGGTCAGGTTTTCCCAGTTCGGCAGTTGCAGCAGCATGCACAAGGCATCGGTGGCCGTTGCCGCTGACCATCCCGGTGCCAGCGTTCCGTCCCGCTGCAGCGCGTCGACCGCGGCGCGGCAGCCGTCGCGCATCGCATCCATCCGGTCTTTCCACGCGGCCGCCGCCGCCTCGTCGCCGTCCTGCGCCAGCATCAGCGCCCTGGCCACGCTGTAGACGTCGGGAAGGTATTGCCCCCAGAACGCCACGTACAACGCCAGCCGCTCGGCGCCGGTGCGTGCCGCGCGCGACGGCGCCAGGCGCTCTTCCAGGTCCAGCTTGAGGTCGACGTGCAGCGTCGTGGCCTCGAGCAGTTCGGTGCGCGAGGCGAAGTGCAGGTACAGCGCCTGGCGCGACACGCCGGCCTGCCGGGCGATGTCGCCCATGCGCACGCCCTGGCCCCCGTGTTCTTCGAGCATCTGCACGGTCGCGTCGAGGATGCGGGTCCGGGTTTCGACGGGTTCACTTGACATGGTGTCAATGCTGCACTAGAGTTGACACCGTGTCAATTGACACAGTGTCAAGTCAAGACAGGAGAGCGCCATGCAGACCAGCATCCACCACCATCCTTCCATCCACGTGCCCGTGCGCGTCCTGGGCGGCACCGGCACGACCGGCCGGCAGGCCTTCGACCGGAACGATTGCGCAACCTGGCCGGCCGCGTTCGCACGGCGTGTCGGCGCATCGGGCGCCCGGCGTCTTGCGGCATGACCGCGGCGACCATGGTCATCGCGGCGTCGGCCCTGCTGGCCTGCGCGCTGGTCGCGGGCGTGTTTTTCGCGTTCTCGAGTTTCATCATGCAGGCGCTGGCGCGGATCCCCGCCAGCCACGGCATCGGCGCGATGCAGGCCATCAACGTGGTCGTCATCAACCGCTGGTTCCTGGGCCTGTTCTTCGGCGGCGCCTTGTTGTCGTTGCTGGCCGCGGGGCTGGCCGTGTCGCAATGGGGCAGCGCCGCGGCCATCTGCACCGTGGCCGGCGCCGCCCTGTATCTGGTCGGTACGTTCCTGGTGACGGTGTTGGGCAACATCCCGCTGAACGACAGGCTGGCGGCCGTGACCGCGACCGACCCGCGTGCCGCCGCCGTCTGGGCCCATTACCTGCGCCGCTGGACAATCTGGAACCATGTGCGCACCCTCGGTGCGCTGGCGGCGGCAGCGGCCTATCTGGCGGGCCTGCTGCTGAGCGGCGCCGGCTGAGCGGCAGCGGCTGGACGGCGGTTCGGCGACGCCGATCCGGCATGCCGCCCCCGGCGTCAGCGTCGCCCCGCCGCGTCCCGGGCCGTCGGCGTGAGCTGCAGTCGTGCTTCGCGCACCGCCACGAACAGGCCTGCGCCCAGGATCAGCACGATGCCGATGGCGGACCAGGCACCCGGCACCTCGCCCCAGATCACGAAGCCCCAGAAGGCGGCCAGCAACAGGCCGCTGTATTCGAAGGGCGCGACCAGGCCGGCCGCGCTGCTGCGGTAGGCCTGGGATATCAGGTAGCCGCCGGCCGCCGAGCAGGCC
Source organism: Rhodoferax sp. (assembly GCA_024236015.1). Taxonomy (GTDB): domain Bacteria; phylum Pseudomonadota; class Gammaproteobacteria; order Burkholderiales; family Burkholderiaceae_C; genus CAISIP01. The sequence continues at coordinate 104,429 of JACKLK010000007.1, read as the reverse complement.
CCGGCGACGAACAACAGGCCGAGGTGCGCCGCCGTCGGCCAGGACCAGGCGCGGAACAGGAACTCCAGCGACGGATGGCCGCTGCCGGACCATTGCCCGCTGCCGAACACCAGGCCCATGGCCGAGCAGGCCACGATGAAGGTCAGCTGGATATAGACCGACATCGTCGCCGCCGACTCGGCCAGGCCCATGCTGCGTGTCATCGTGTGCAGGCTGGCATATGCCAATGCCGACAGTGCCGGCAACAGCACCGCCCACTGGAAGGCCGCGGTACCGGGCTTGACGATCAGCAACACGCCCAGCAGGCCCACGCACAACGCGCTCCAGCGCCGGATGCCGACGTGTTCCTTCAGCAGCCAGGCCGACAGCGCGGTGATCAGCAAGGGTGCGACGAAGAACACCGCCGAGGTCTCGGCCAGCGGCAGGCTCGCCAGCGCGGTGAAGAACGACATGTTCGTGACCACCACGCACAGGCCACGGAAGACATGGGCCTTGCGCCGCCGCGTGCGGAACACCGCGAGCCGGTCGCCGCGTGGCGCGAGCAGCAGCACGGTCAGCACCAGGGCCACGGCGGCGCGCACCAGCACCACCTCGTGCAGCGGATAGGTCGCGCTGAACGACTTGACCGTGATGTCGTTGATCGAGAACGCCAGCGCCGCGCCGAGCGCGCAGGCGATGCTCAGGCGGGCGCGGTCCGGATCCGCAACGGATGCGGGGCTCACCGCCAGGGCCTGGCCCCGCGGCCGGTGCGTGGCGTCAGCCGGCCGATTCGGTCACGGCGATGCATTCGAGTTCGAAGCGCAGTGCCGGTGACAGGCATCCGGTGATGGTCGTGCGGGCCGGATACGGCGCCGAGAAATATTCGGTGTAGAGCCGGTTGAACAGCGGCAGGTCCTCGGCGTCGCGCACATAGTTGCGGGTCTGCACCACGTGGGCCAGGTCGGCGCCGGCCGACTGCAGCACCTTGCGCAGGTTCTCCACCGAGCGGCGGAACTCGCCTTCGAAACTGTCGGAGACGATCTTGCCGGTGGCGTCGACCGATGCCTGGCCGGAGACGAAGACCATGTTGCCGACCCGCACGGCCGGGCTGAACGGCAGGTGCGAGACCGGGGTGTCGGGTTGGCGCGGATACGAGACGGAAGGGTGCATGGCGGGCGGGCAATCAGGTTGGAGTGGGGTGGCGCAGCGGCTTCGCAGCGACGCGAGGCGTTCAGACGTCGGTGCCGAGGTGGGCGACACAGTCACCGCGTTCGACACGTCCGAAGTGGCGCTGGCACACGACCATGCCGGCGCGCCGGAAATGGCAGGTGACCGGCTCTCGCCCGGGGTTGTCGATGAAGTGGATGCGGCCGGCCGGATCACCGGCCTGCACCTCCGCGCCCAGGTCGACCAGCGGCTCGAGCAGGCCGGCCTCGTTGGCGTAGACGTAATGTTCGCGGCTGGAGACCTCGATCATGCGCATGTCGGTGCGGGGCTCGGGCGCCGGCGTATTCGCCAGCACGCCGGCAAAGGCCAGGAAGCGGCGCACGCCGCCTTCGAGCATCGCCAGGCTGGAGCGGTTCACGTCGCCGCCGCCGCCGAATTCGCCCCCGAGCGAGACCAGGCCGCGCCGGGCGGCCGCCGCGCCGGCCAGGCGGCCTTCGGGGTTGTAGGCCCACACCAGGCTCAGCGGCGCACCGAAGGCCTGCAGCGCGGCCAGCGAGCGTGCGTCGAGCGCGGGGTCGCCGCTGTTGCGCATCGAGCAGAACGGCACGTATTTCAGCGACGATCCGCCCGAGTGCAGGTCATGGTGGAAGTCGGCCATCGGGTACAACACGCTGTCGATGTAGTGCGCGATGGCCCAGGTCGGCGTGCCTTGCGGGTCACCGGGAAAGGCCCGGTTCAGGTTGCCCTGGTCGATCGGCGACACCCGCGTGCCGGCCATCGCCGCCGGCAGGTTGGCCGCCGGCAGGATGATGATGCGTCCGCGCACCTGTTCGGGCTCGAGTTCGCGGATCAGCTTGGCCAGCGTGATCTGGCCCTCGTATTCGTCGCCGTGGTTGCCCGACATCAGGAACACGGTGGGTCCGTCGCCGTTGCGGATCACCGCGATCGGGATCGCCAGCGCGCCGTAGGCCGAACGCGTGACCGAATGTGGCAGATAGAGCCAGTCGACCTGCTTGCCCTGGGCGTTGTAGTCGACGTTGGTGAAGATCAGGGATGGATCACTGGCCATGGTGGGGACTCCGGAGGATGAGGCTGCGGGTGGCGCACGGCGAAGCGTGCGGCCGGCTTGCGGACTGGCTGCGGGGTTTCACGTCCACCAGCGCCCGTCGAGCACCAGTCCGTGTGCCTTGAACGCGATGTTGCTCTGCATCACCTCGCCGATCACGTCGCGGTATTCGGTGGGCTGGTCCAGCACCTCGAAGATGCTGGCTTCGCCCAGGGCCCCCGGCTTGAGCGTGCCCAGCTCCGGGCGCCGGATCGCGCGCGCCGCGTTGACCGTCGCGCTGGCCACGACCTCGGGCAGGCTCATGCCCAGCACGTGGAACTTGGCCAGCGTGTGCAGCAGGTCGAAGGCCGGGCCGTCGATCGACAGGATGTGCACGTCCGACGAGATCACGTCCGGCTTGAACCCGGCCTCGAGCATGGCGCGGCTGGTCGCAAAGCCGCAGGATCCGCCGCCGTGGCCGATGTCGAAGATCACGCCGCGTTCGCGCGCCGCCAGCACCTCGGGCCGCACGCCGCCGCCGGGCATCGACGGCGCGTTCGGGAACGGCCGGAAGCAGTGGGTCAGGATGTCGCCCTTGCGCAGCCGCGACATCACGTCCATGCGTGACGGCGGTGGATGGTCCAGGTGGGCCATCAGCGGCAGGCCGAGTTCCTCGGCCACTTCCAGCGCCATGTCCATCGGCGCGATGCCCGAGTTGCCGCTGGCACCGCGGCCGACCCGCACCTTGATGCCGACGATCAGGTCCAGGTTCTCGCGCGCCACGCGCAGGCACTGGCGCATGTCGAGCAGGCGCAGGTCCTCGCATTCGCCGACCATGACCGTGCCCGAGAACGCGAAGATGCCGGCGAACGACAGGTTGATCAGCGGCAGGATGCGCACCGGCATGGCCGGTTCGATCACGTGCTTGCGAAAACCGGGGAAGTTGGCCGGCCCGGCGGTGCCGGCGTCGACGAAGGTCGCCGTGGCGCTGGTGCGCGCCAGCTGCACCGCATCGACGCCGATCGAGGTGCCGCCCCAGTAGACATGGGTGTGCAGGTCGATCAGGCCGGGCGTGACGATCTTGCCCTTGAGTTCGCGCACCTCGGTGTTCGCATCGCCGGACAGCGCGTCGCCGATGGCGGCGACCTTGCCGTCGGTGAAGCGGACGTCGGTCACGCGGTCGATGTCCTGCGAAGGATCGATCACGCGCGCGCCGCGCAGGATCAGGTCGTGGTGGGGCTGGGTCATGGTGGTGGTGGTGGTGCAGTCGTGGGTGAAGCGGGTGGCAGGCTGGCGCAGGCCGCGAGCAGGCAACGCACCAGCGTGGTGTCGTCGTCCTCGCGCACGGTCTGCGGGTTCAGGGTCAGGATGCCGGCATCCAGGCGGCCTTCGCCCAGGTGCACCGGCGGGTCGCCGTGTTGCAGCGCCCGGCTCAGCACGTCGGCCGCGCCAGCGACATGCAACGCCAGCGTCGGCACGCCGGTGCCCGGGGTCTCGGGTTCGAGCCGGGTCTGCATCCGCGGAGCCGCCGGGGACAGGGCCGCTGCGATGGTCACCAGCCGCCCATGCAGCCGCGCCGCATGGGCGGCGTCGTCGCGCTGGGCGAAACGTTCGAGGGCCACCAGCAGGCCGGCGATCTCCTCCTTGCCGACCTTGAAGCCGCGGCCGATGCCGTGGTGCGGAATGCCGCGCAACGCGGCGCGGTCGATCAGCGGCGATGCGGACCAGGTCTGCGGATGCACGTCCATGTCCATCATCTGCACCAGTGCGGAGCCGATGAGTTCGCGCCGTCCGGCCAGGATGCCGCTGGACTGCGGGCCGCCGATGGCCTTGCCGCCGCTGAACAGCACCAGGTCGGCGCCCGCCTCGATGAAGCGGCGCAGGTTCTCGCGCGGCGGCAGCTGCGCGGCGGCGTCGACGATGACCGGCAGGCCGTGCGCATGCACGGTGGCGATCACCATCGGCAACGCGCCGATCGACGACGGGTTGGCCACGAACACGAAGGCCACGGTCTGCGGGTTGACGGCGGCGTCGATCTCCCAGGCTTCCAGGCCGCGGATGCCGGCGCCGGTGCCGCGGTCGTTGTGGCCGATGTCGACGATGCACGCACCGGCGACCCGGATCGCGTGGTCGTAGCTGTTGCGGTGCGTACGCGCCATCAGTACCTGGTTCGGCATGCCGCCGGTGTCGGGCAGCGCGGTCATGCGGGCGACGTCCCAGCGCGCCAGGCAGGCCGCGGTGGCCAGCGTCAGGGCGGCCGATGCGCCCGAGGTCACGATGCCGGCCTGCGCGCCGGTGACCGCCGCGATGCGTTCGCTGGCTGCCGTCTGCAGTTCCGCGATGTCGACGCTGTATCCGGCCGCCTCGCGCATGGCGTCCAGCACTTCGGGGGCCATCAGGCTGCCGCCCAGCCGGGTCAGCGTGCCGGCGGCGTTGATGCGCCGCGCCACGCCCCAGGGTGGTTGCCGTGCGCTCATGCGTGTCGTCTCCCGATGCTCATGCCACACCTCGGCGCAGGCGCAGGCACGACCGGGGCGCAGCGAGTGGCCTGGCGTCGTTCATGGCGCCGCTTCGGCCGCCAGTGTCTCCGGGGTGCGCAGATGGCAGGCGACGACATGGCCCGGTGCGATCTCCTGCAGCGGCGGATCGTCGACCTTGCAGCGGGGGATGGCATACGGGCAGCGGGTGTGGAAGTGGCAGCCGGGCGGCGGGTTCATCGGGCTGGGCACGTCGCCCTCGATGACCAGGCGCTCGCGCTTGGCCTTCGGGTCGGCGATCGGGGCCGCCGCCATCAGCGCCTCGGTATACGGGTGCTGCGGCTGGCCGAAGATGCGGTCGCGCGTGGACAGCTCGACGATGCGCCCGAGGTACATGACGGCGATGCGGTGGCCGATGTGCTCGACCACGGCCAGGTCGTGCGAGACGAACAGGTAGGCCAGGCGGAACTCGTCCTGCAGGTCCATCATCAGGTTCAGCACCTGGGCCTGCACCGACACGTCCAGCGCCGAGACCGGCTCGTCGGCCACGATCAGGCGCGGGTTCAGCGCCAGCGCGCGCGCGATGCCCAGGCGCTGGCGTTGGCCGCCGGAGAATTCGAACGGGTAACGCGCCATCGCGTCGGCGCGCAGGCCCACCTTCTCGAGCAGGCTGGCGATCTGCTGCTCGCCTTCGCGGCCGCGCTTGGCCAGGCCGTAGTTCTCCAGCGGCTCGGCGATGATCTGGCCCACGCGCATGCGCGGATTCAGCGACGAATACGGGTCCTGGAACACCATCTGCACCTCGCGCCGGTGTTCGCGCATGCCTTCGTCGTCCAGTTGCGTGACCTCGGTGTCGCCGAGCCAGATGCGTCCGGCCGTGGGTTCCTGCAGGCGCAGCACGGTCTTGCCGACGGTGGATTTGCCGCAGCCCGATTCGCCGACCAGGCACAGGGTTTCGCCGGCGCGGATCGAGAACGAGATGCCGTCGACGGCCTTGACATGGCCGGCCACGGTCTGCAACACGCCGCGGTGCACCGGGAAATGTTTCTTCAGGCCTTCGACGCGCAACACGTCGGCGCCACCGCTTGCCGGCGTGGCCTGCTGCGCTGCGGCCTGTGGGCTTGTGTCGCTCATGATTGCAGCACCTTGTCGATCTCCCAGCATGCGGCCAGATGGGCTCCCACCGGAGCCGGCCCTTCGATCACGCGCGCGGTCGCGCCGGGGCTGTATTGCAGCAGTGGCGGCGCCTGCTCGCGGCAACGCGGCTGCGCAAAGCCGCACCGTGGCGCGAAGGCGCAGCCCGGGAACGCGGGCTGGCCCGGCACCGATTCGCGCAGCGACGGAACGATGCCCGGGATCTCGCTCAGGCGCCGGGTACGCGCACCCTGGCGGCCGCGCGGGATGGAGGCCATCAGGCCGCGGGTATACGGATGCACCGGGCGATCGAACAGGGCTTCGACCGTGGCCTCCTCGACCTTGCGGCCGGCATACATCACGGCCACACGGTGCGCGGTCTCGGCGATGACGCCCAGGTCGTGCGTGATCAGCATGATGGAGGCGCCGACCCGGCCGTTGAGTTCGACCATCAGCTTGAGGATCTGGGCCTGGATCGTGACGTCGAGGGCGGTCGTCGGTTCGTCGGCGATCAGCAGCTTGGGGTTGCACGACAGCGCCATCGCGATCATCACGCGCTGGCGCATGCCGCCCGAGAACTGGTGCGGATAGTCGTTGACACGCCGCTGCGGGTCGGGGATGCGCACCAGCTTGAGCATTTCCACCGCCCGGGCGATGGCCGCCTGCCGCGACAGCCCCTGGTGGATCTGCACCGCCTCGGCGATCTGGTCGCCGATGCTGTGCACCGGGTTGAGCGAGGTCATCGGCTCCTGGAACACCATGGCGATCTGGTTGCCGCGGATCTTGCGCATCTCGGCATCGCTGAGATGGGCGAGGTCCTTGCCTTCGAACTTCACCGAGCCCTGCACGATACGGCCGGCCTTGGGCGGGATCAGCCGCATCACCGACAAGGCGGTGACCGACTTGCCGCAGCCGCTTTCGCCGACGATGCCCAGCACCTCGCCCTCCTGCACGCTCAGCGACAGGCCTTCGATGGCGCGCACCACGCCGTCGCGGGTGAAGAACCGCGTGTGCAGGTCGTCGATGGTCAATACGGGTACGGCTGCCATCACATGCCCCGCGAAATACGTGGATCGAGCCGGTCGCGCAGGCCGTCGCCCAGCAGGTTGACCGCCAGCACCACCAGTGCCAGGCAGATGCCGGGTGCGAAGATGGTCCAGGGCGCGATCTGCAGGTAGAGCCGGTTGCCGGCGATCATGTTGCCCCAGGTCGGGATCTCGGGCGGCGTGCCGGCGCCCAGGAAACTCAGGCCGGCCTCGGTCAGGATGGCCGAGGCGCAGATGTAGGTGGCCTGCACGATCAGCGGCGCGATGGTGCTGGGCAGGATGTGGCGACGCAGCAGCTTGCCCACGCGGGTGCCGTTCGAGCGCGCCGCCTCGACGAAGGGCAGGTCGCGCACCGAGAGCACCACGGCGCGCACCAGCCGGGTGACGCGCGGGATCTCCGGGATCGCGATCGCGATGATGACCACGGTCACGCTCGAGCCGAGCAGGGCCACCAGCGCGATCGCCAGCAGGATGGCCGGTATCGCCATGATGCCGTCCATCAGCCGCATGATGATGGCGTCGAAGGCCCTGAAATAACCCGCCAGCAGGCCGATCACCGAACCGCCGATGATGGTGATGACGGCCACCGACAGGCCGACGATCAGCGAGATGCGCGCGCCGTACACCATGCGTGCGAACACGTCGCGGCCCAGGGCGTCGGTGCCGAGCCAGAACTCGGCGGACGGGCCCTTGAGCCGGTTGATCGGCTCGAAGATGATCGGGTCGCGCGCGATCCAGGGCGCCAGTATCGCGGCCAGCGTGATGATGATCAGCAGCAGTCCGCCGATGACGATGGTGGGATGGCGCCGGATGAACTCCGACGTGTCGGAGCGGGTTGCGGGTGTGACGGCGTCCATCAGCTGTACCGGATGCGGGGGTCGAGGAAGCTGTACGAGATGTCGATCGCCAGGTTGATCAGCACGTAGACCCCGGCGAAGATGATCATCGTGCCCTGGATGATCGGGTAGTCGCGCCGGGCGATGGCGTCGACGACCAGCCGGCCGATGCCGGGAATGTTGAACACGCTCTCGGTGATGACCACCCCCGAGATCAGCAGCGCGATGCCGATGCCGATCACGGTGATGATCGGCACTGCGGCGTTCTTGAGCGCATGGCGCAGCAGCATCGGCATCGTCGAGACGCCCTTGGCGCTGGCGGTGCGGATGTAGTCCTCGGCCAGCACCTCGAGCATGCTGGCGCGGGTGATGCGCGCGATCAGCGCGACATACGCCAGGCCGAGCGCGAACGACGGCAGGATCAGGTGGCTGAGCCAGATCCAGAAGCCCTGCGACATCTCCTTGTAACCCTGCACCGGCAGCAGCCGCCACTTGAGCGACACGTAATAGACCATGATGTAGCCGACCACGAACACCGGCACCGAGAAGCCGGTCACGGCCAGCCCCATCACGGCGCGATCGAGCAGCGAGCCGGCCTTCCAGGCCGCCAGCACACCCAGCGTGACGGCAATGGTGACGGCGACGATCAGCGTCGTGATCGTCAGCGAGATGGTCGGCCCCATGCGCTGTTCGACCAGCGTGGTGACCGGAATGCCGGAGAACATCGACACGCCGAGGTCGCCCTTGAGCGTGGACCAGCCCCAGGTGGCGAACTGCTCGAGCAGCGGCCGGTCCAGGCCCAGGTTGGTGCGGATCTTGGCAATGCTCTCGGGCGTGGCGTTGTCGCCGGCAATGATGGCGGCCGGATCGCCCGGAGCCAGGTGCAGCAGCGAAAACACGAAGATACCCACCACCAGCATGACGGGTATGACACCGAGAAGACGACGAATGATGTAGGAGAGCATCAGCGGGCCGGGAGTGGATGTGACAGGCGCAGGATGGGCACGTCGGACCCGGCGCGGCCCGGGCAGGCGGCGATGGGCCACCTGCCGGACCGGCCGCCGTCGTCAACGGCCGGGTGGCTGTGAATCACATCGACTCAGGCGTAACGCTCCACGTTCCACCATGGGATGACCTCGGGCACGGTCAGCAGGCCGCGCAGCCGGTCGGCACGGTAGGCGGCCGGTTGGGTCCATTGGCCGGTCTTGACGTCGTGCACGTACTCGATCATGTTCTTGTTCATCTTGCGGGCCACGGCCTTGCGCGCCTCCAGGGTCGGCGCGGCCGCCCATTCGTTGCGCAGCTGCTCGTGCATCGGGTTGTCCGGCCAGCCGAACCAGGCCTTGGTGCCGTTGGCCGCGTGGCCCGACAACGCGATCGGGCTCGACGTGGCATTGCCGCCACCCCAGGTGAAGAACACGTTCCAGCCGCCTTCGGCCGGTGGCTTCTGCACCGCCCGGCGCGTGACCACCGCACCCCAGTCGGTCGATGCGAGCTCGACGTTGAAGCCGACCTGGCGCAGGTTCTGCGCGATCACCAGCATGGTCTGGTTCATCACGTGGATGTTGGTGGCATGCAGGCAGATGATGGGCTTGCCGTCGTAGCCCGACTGCTTGAGCAGCTCGCGCGCCTTGGCCTGGCGCTCGGCCATCGGCGCACCCAGCATCAGTGCCTCGGAGCCGTCCTCGACACCCATGGGCGAGCCGCAGGTGAAGTGCGAGCCGCAGGTGCGGTAGTAGTCCTTGTTGCCGATCGCGGCGCGCTGGATGTCTTCCTGGTTGATCGCGATCTGTGCGGCCCGGCGTGCCAGCACGTTGTTGAACGGCGGGTGCAGATGGTTGAGCCGGGTGTATCCGACGTTGCCGAACTTGTTGAACACCTCGACCTTGACGCCGGGTGCAGCCTGCAGCGCCGGCAGGATGTCGATCGGCGGCACCTCGAAGAAGTCGACCTCGCCGGTCATCAGCGCCGAGGCGGCGGTCTGCGCATCGGGCATGATGTCCCAGATCACGCGGTCGAGCTTGACGACCTTGCCGCCGGCGATGCCCGAGGCCGCTTCGCTGCGCGGCACGTAGTCGGGATTGCGCTCGTAGACGACCCGGCTGCCGGGACGGTATTCGGATTCGACGAACTTGAACGGGCCCGAGCCGATGTGCTTGGTGATCTGGGTGTTCGGATCGGTGGCCGCGATCTCGGCCTTCATCATGAAGCACACCGGCGTGCTGGTCTTGGCCAGCGCGTCGATCAGCAGGCCGTACGGCTCCTTGAGCACGATGCGGAAGGTCTTCTCGTCGACCACGGGCGTGTCGGCGACGCGGGCGAACAGGTGGGTGCCGGCACCATCCTTGGCCTGCCAGCGGCGGATCGAGGCCACGCAGTCGCGGGCCGTGACCGGCGTGCCGTCGTGCCACTTCAGGCCGGGGCGCAGTTCGAAGGTGTAGGTTTTCTTGTCGGCCGAGATGTCGGTCTTGCCCACCATCTGCGGCTGCGGATTGAAGTTGGCGTCGATGCCGAACAGCGTGTCGTACATCATGGCGCCGTGGTAGGCCGCCATGTTCTGCGTGGTCCAGATCGGGTCGAGCACGTTGAGGTCGCCGTGGGGCACCATGCGGGCCTCGCGCGGCGGCCTGGCCTGTGCACGCACCAGCAATGGGGTGCCGACACCTGCCACTGCCGCAGCAGCCACACCAGCTGTCAGAACGGTACGCCGTGAATGGGTCATCGAAGCATCTCCTGTTGAACGGCTGTTGTCTCGACCGGCAGGCACCGGCATTGCAGCCTTGGTTATGGGTCCGAATTTATTTAAGCACATTCAACTGGGGCGGGCAAGCACGCGCATCAATCGCGAATCACGCTCATGAAACGAATGCGGGCTTGACAGGGTGCTGCAGTCATTGCAGCACGCAAGCCGCGCCCACGCTGTCGGGCAGCGGCCGAGGGGCGTTTGCCGGGAGGCGGCACCCGCGTGCCAGCGGGCGTGTTCAGGGCCGCCGGGCGAGCGTGTCGACCAGTTGGGCGGCGACCACCTGTTCGTCGCCGGGATGCAGGTTGCACGGGTCGAGGTCGAAGTAGCCGAGGTCGCACTGGTAGTCGCGCACCATCACCGCGGGATCACCCTGCGCCAGGGCGTCGGCGAGCGTGCGCGCCGTCCATCCGCTGGCGGGCGCGACCTGCACGCGCAGCCGGCGCAATGGGTTGCCGGTCGGGTCGTCCACCGGCGTGCAGCGCACGGCGGGGCTGGCGTGCAACACCTGTTGCCAGAGCGCGAGCGCCGCCTCTTCGCGGGCCCGGATCGCGGCGCCGTCGAGCAGCTGCCAGGCGCGCAACGCGGCCATGACACCGGCGATGCTTTCCTTGCCGACCTTCATGCCGCGGCCGATGCCGCGGTTCTGCAAGCGCGCCGCGCGCACGAGGTCGGCGCGTCCGGCGACGATGCCCGAGGTCGGGCCGCCGAGGAACTTGTGTCCGCTGTACACGACGACGTCAGCCCCGCGCGCCAGGAAGCCGCGCAGGTCGTATTCGGATGCCGCATCGACGATCACCGGCACGCCCCTGGCATGGCAGATGTCACATACCTGCTCCAGCGCCAGCATGGCGTACTGCACCGTCATGTGCGAGACCACGAACACCGCGCAGGCGGTGTCGTCGCCGATGGCTTCGTCCAGTTGGTAGGGCTGGGCCATGCTCACCGTGCCCACGGGCACGACACGCGCACCGGTCATCGCGATGCTCTGGTGCAGTGAGGCCCCATAACCGACCATGTGGCCCAGCTGCACCAGCACGTCGCGGCGCAGGCCGGTGGCGTCGGGCAGCCGCTCGATGGCCAGCAGGCGGTCTCCGGTCATGGTGCCCGCCACCGCCAGCGTGATGGCGCTGGCGCAGCTGGCCGTGACGAATCCCGCCTGGGCGCCGGTGAGCTCGGCGATCACGCCGCTGGCGGCGTCGTGCAGTGCCGCCATGTCGACGAATTCGGTCGCGATGGCCGCCATCGCGGCGACCGCCTGCGGCACCATGATGGACGCGCCGAGCACGGTCATCGTGCCCGAGACGTTGATGAGCGGGCGCAGGCCGAGTGCCTGGCGAATGTCGACGTCGCGGGCGGCGTCGATCGCCGCGAGCGTGTTCTCGCGCATGGCGGGCGCGCCGGCGCGGCGCTCAGCCGTCGACCTGCATGATGGCTTCGATCTCGACCGAGATGTTGCCCGGCAGCGAGCCCATGCCGACCGCCGAACGGGCGTGCCGGCCGGCGTCGCCGAGCACGTTGACGAACAGGTCGGAACAGCCGTTGATGACCTTGGGGTGCTCGCCGAACGTGGGTACGGCGTTGACCATGCCCAGCACCTTGACCACGTGGCGGATCCGCGCGAGGTCGCCCAGCGCGAGGTGGGCGACGGCCAGCAGGTTCAGGCCGGTCAGCTGGGCATGCAGGTAGGCGTCCTCGACGCTGACCTCGGCGCCGACCTTGCCGGTCGCCAGTTGACCGTCGGCATTGCGCGGCCCCTGGCCGGACAGGTACAGGAAGCCGTTCACGAGCTGGAACGGCACGTAGTTGGCCATCGGGGTGGCCGCGGTGGGCAATTCGAGGCCGAGTTCCTTGAGACGGTCATACGGTGTAGTCATGCTGTTTCTCCTCACGAAATGAAAAAATGTTGCCGTGCGATGCCATCATGTCAGCAACACGGGTTGTACGTCTTCGTCCAATGGCCAGATCGGGCGCTGGACGCGGGTATAGGGTACCTGCCGGTGGTCACGCGGAATCGGGCCGCCGGCATCGCAATACAACACGCGGCTGGCGAACGGCGCAAACGCGGCGTGGAAATGGTTGGTCGACTTGACCACCACCATCTTCCTGCCCTTGATCTCGACACCCATGCCGGTGAGCAGGTCGCTGCCCAGCGCCTGGGTGCGCTTGGTGATCAGCACCACCGAAATGCCGTCGAACTCGATCGCCGCGCAGTCGCCCAGCGGCACCGTGGCGTCGACGAAGGTCTGTGTCGCATCGCGCTGCAGCCGCGTGACCTTGACCAGCGCGTCGATCGGCTGTCCCGACGTGGGTGCGGTCTTGCCGCCGAAACGCAGCCGAAGGTTGCCGCCGACACCGGCCATGAAGCACATGTGCACCGCGATCGGATCCCAGATCGGCGCCACGGCCACGTTCGTGACCTTGCGCTCGATCAGCCGGCGCAGGATCATCGTGGAGTCGCCGGGCGCACCGCCTCCCGGGTTGTCGGACGGATCGGCCACGACGACGGTGCCGCTTTCCTGCAGCGCGATGTCGATCGCGCCGTCGGGCGTCTGGTAGTCAGGCTGGGTCCTGCCGCGCATGCCGAAGAATTCGTCGGCGAGCGCGCGCGCCAGCGTGTCGCCGGCCGCGCGGCGGTCGTCGGTGACCACCAGCACCCGCGCACCCATCTCGGGCACGTCGGCGTAGGGGAAACAATGCGCCAGCGAGATCGACAACACGCCGTCCTTGCCCTCGAGCGCGCTGATCTTGTCGACGAAGCCGCGCATCGGCTCCATCGTGGTCGGGAAGCTGCCGATCATGCGGCAGTCGACCAGCGACATCACCGGCTTGATCTCGCCGCGTGCCGCGCGCAGCGTCAGATCCACCACCTCTTCGCCGCGGGCGACGAAGTCGGTATGCGGAAACTCCTTGAAGCAGATGATCAGCGTGGCGTTGGCAACCCGCTTGCGCGTCATGTGGCAATGCGGGTCGAGCTCGACCCCGATAGGCACCGCCGGGCCGACGATGCCACGCACCTGTTCGATCAGGTCGCCTTCGCAGTCGTCGTAACCGTCGGCCACCATGGCGCCGTGCAGGCCGAGCACCACGGCGTCGAGCGGCATTGCGGCGCGCAGTTGTGCGAGCACCTCGTCGCGCAGCGTCTCGTAGGCCTCGCGCGAGACCAGTCCCGCCGGTTCGGCGAACGAGCACGAACCCTCGACCAGCGTCCAGCCCTTGGCCTTGGCGCGCCGGCGCGCGACCCACAGCGGCGCGGTGCACAGCTTGGGGTCGTCGGGATGTTCGCCTGGCGGCGCATAAAAGGATTCGTGGAAGCTCTCGAGCGCGGTGGGAATGGGCGCGAAGGTGTTGGTTTCGGTACCGATGGAAGCAGCGAACATACGCATGGGTTGGTCTCCTCGTGGTCAGGCCAGACGCCGGAAGATCCATTCTGGCCCAAGCGCGCGGACGGCGGCGGGCGTTGCCGCGTGTCCCGGCGGCCCGAAGTGATTGACGGCGCCGGCGGTGCCATGCATACTGCCGCCCGCCTTTTGGTGCGCGTGCCACCTGCGGGCCGGCGCAAGGCCGCCAGCGCCTGGATGCACGCGTGTGCGAACATCGGTCGATCATGCCATCGCCCATCGACTATTTCTATTCCACCCGATCCATCTACGCCTACTTCGGAGCGCAGCGCATCATCGCGCTGGCCCGTCGCGCCGGCCGCCCGCTCAACCACAAGCCGATCGACCTGTCGCGGGTGATTCCGGCCAGTGGCAGCCTGCCATTCGCGCAGCGATCGCAGCGCCACCTGGAGCATTTCTTCGGCCGCGAGATCGCGTTGTGGAGCGAGTACCTGGACATTCCGGCGCTGGTCGATCCGGTACACCATTACGGCGACCGGGCCCTGCCCTCGGGTTTCGTCATCGCGGCGCGGCAGCAAGGCGCCGATGTCGACGCCCTGCACCTGGCGATCCTGACGGCCTTGTGGCGCGACGACCGGGACGTGGGCGATGCCGAGGTGTTGTCGCAGATCGCGCGCGAGGCCGGCCTGGATCCGCAACCGCTGCGCGATGCGGCGCTCGGCGACGCCGTGCAGGCGGAGTTCGCCCGCAACACCGAGGAGGCGGTTGCGCGTGGTGTGTTCGGCTCGCCGACCTATTTCGTCGACGACGAGATGTTCTACGGACAGGACCGCCTGATGATGGTCGAGCGCGCCTTGCGCCAGCCGTTCCGGCGGCCGCAGGCGCAGCAGGAGCCCCCGCGATGAATCCGGTGCCGCGATCCACCGACCACCAGCATGCCTTCGCCGAGCTGCGCGATGGTGTGCGTGCGGTGGTGTCGCGGTTCGATGCGCGCTACTGGCAGCGCATCGACGAGGCGCGCGCCTTCCCGCAGGAATTCGTCGAGGCCCTGACCGAAGCCGGCTGGTTGTCGGCGCTGATTCCCGAGCAATATGGCGGCTCCGATCTGTCGCTGACCGAGGCCAGCGTGGTGATGGAGGAGATCAACCGCGCCGGCGGCAACTCGGGTGCCTGCCATGGCCAGATGTACGTGATGGCTTGCGTCGTGCGCCACGGTTCGCCGCAGCAGAAGCAGGACCTGCTGCCGCGCATCGCGCGCGGCGAGATCCGCATGCAGTCCATGGCCGTGACCGAACCGGGCACCGGCAGCGACACGACCCGGCTCAAGACCATGGCGGTGCGCAAGGGCGACCGTTATGTCGTGACCGGCCAGAAGGTATGGACCTCGCGGCTGCAGCACTCCGACTACATGCTGCTGCTGGCGCGCACGACGCCGCTGGCCGAGGTCCGCAGGAAAAGCGAAGGCCTGTCGGTGTTCCTGGTCGACGTGCGCGGCGAGATCGGCAAGACCATCACGGTGCGGCCGATCCGCAACATGGTCAACCACGAGACCAACGAGATCTTCATCGACGGCCTGGAGATCCCGGTCGAGAACCGCATCGGCGAAGAGGGCCGGGGTCTGAAATACATTCTCGACGGGCTCAACGCCGAACGTATCCTGATCGCCGCCGAATGTGTCGGCGACGGTTACTGGTTCCTCGACCGGGCAACGGCTTATGCGCGGGAGCGGGTCGTGTTCGAGCGCCCGATCGGCCGCAACCAGGGCGTGCAGTTCCCGATCGCCCGCGCCTATGTCAACGTCGAGGCCGCCAGCCTGATGCGCTACAACGCCGCCCGTGTTTTCGATGCCGGCCAGGACTGCGGTGCGCAGGCCAACATGGCCAAGCTGCTGGCGGCGGATGCCTCATGGGAGGCGGCCAATGTCTGCCTGCAGACCCACGGCGGATTCGGCTTTGCCGCCGAATACGACATCGAGCGCAAGTTCCGCGAGACCCGGCTCTACCAGGTCGCGCCGATCTCGACCAACCTGATCCTGTCGCATCTCGGCGAGCATGTGCTGGATCTGCCTCGTTCCTATTGACGGCCGGTCCTGTCATGGCACCCGATACCGCGCCATTGGCGTCCTGGGTCGGACGCAGCGAGTCGGTGGTCGACGTGATCGACCCCATCCGGGTGCGCCAGCTGGCGGCCACGCTGGGCGATGCCGCGCGCCTGGCGTCGCCTGCCGCGGCGGCCTTGCCGGCCGGCTGGCACTGGGCCTGGTTCAATCCGCTGGCGCTGCCGTCCGGGCTCGGTGACGACGGCCACCCGCATCGCGGCGACTTCCTGCCGCCGGTCCGGTTGCCGCGCAGGATGTGGGCCGGCAGCCGCCTGACCTGGCACCGGGTGTTCACGGTCGGATCGGCCGTCACGCGCGACTCGCGGATCCTCTCGGTCCAGGCCAGGTCCGGGCGCGGCGGCGACATGGTCTTCGTCACTGTCGGTCACCGGTACCACGACGATGGTGGCACGCTGCTCGACGAGGAGCACGACATCGTGTATCGCGCGGCCGCGTCGGACCGGGAGCGGGCCGCACTGTCCGCGCTGGGCGTGCGCGTGCGTGCGGGGGAACACGCGTTCGAGCGCGCCGGTGCGCGGCAGCAGGCGGTACACGCCGACAGCGTGTTGTTGTTCCGCTATTCGGCGGCGACCTTCAATGGCCATCGGATCCACTACGACGTCGACTATTGCCGCGATGTCGAGGGCTACCCGGGTCTGGTCGTGCACGGCCCGCTGCTCGCGACCTTGCTGCTGGGGTTCGTCGAAAACACGCTGGCGCCCGGGCGCTTCGTGCAATCATTTGCTTTCCGCGCCCGGCGGCCGAGTTTCGCGATCGGGCCCTTGCACCTGCATGCGGCGGGTGCGTTTGTGGACTGCGCCATGGACGTATGGTCGACCGACAACCTGGGCGCGGTGGCCATCGACGCGCGGGTGAAACTGGGCTGACGGCGCGTCGCAGCGACCGTCGTGTGTGTCAGCTTCGCGGCGCCGCCGCGACCCACGCCGATGGCGCGGTCCCCATGGGACTGCGCCAGCAGGCACGACAAGGAGGAGTTACGCCATGCCAACCCGCAAGATCGAATTCGCCGGCAGCCAGCAAGCCCTGCTGGCCGGGCGCCTGGACACGCCCGAGCAGGCGCCGCGCGCCTGGGCCGTGTTCGCCCACTGCTTCACCTGCTCCAAGGACAGCAAGGCCGCGGCCTATGTCTCGCGCGCGCTGGCCCGCGCGGGATTCGGCGTGTTGCGCTTCGACTTCACCGGCCTGGGCAACAGTGACGGCGATTTCGCCAACACGCATTTCAGCTCCAACGTCGACGACCTGGTCGCCGCGGCCGACTGGTTGCGCGAACACCACGGCGCTCCGGCGTTGCTGATCGGCCATTCGCTGGGCGGTGCGGCCGTGCTCGCCGCGGCCGGGCGGATCGCCGACAACAAGGCCGTCGCGACCATCGGTGCGCCGTTCGATCCGGCCCATGTGGTCAAGCAGCTGGGCCAGGGTGTGGCGCAGATCCAGGCCGAAGGCTCGGCCACGGTGCAGCTGGCCGGGCGTCCATTCACGGTGCGACAGGCCTTCATCGACGACCTGACCAGCCAGCGGCAGGGCGAGCGCATCCGCCGCCTGCGCCGGCCCCTGATGGTGTTGCATGCGCCGCGCGACGAGACCGTGGGTATCGACAACGCCGGCCAGATCTTCCAGGCAGCAATGCATCCCAAGTCCTTCGTGGCCCTGGATGGCGCCGATCATCTGCTGAGCCGGCCGGACGACGCGCAGTTCGCCGCCGACGTGATCGCGGCCTGGGCCGGCCGTTACCTTGTGGCCGGACCACCGGCAGCCGAACCACCGGCTGCCGTGCCCGGCCCCGACCAGGTCGAGGCTGCGCTGCCCGATGGTGCGGTCCAGGTGGTCGAACGCGGCACCGGCGCATTTGCCGTCGATGTTCGTGCGGGACGGCACCGCTGGGTCAGCGACGAACCCGCCAGCGTGGGCGGCGACGATCTCGGCCCCGGCCCCTACGACCTGCTCACGGCCGCCCTGGGCGCGTGCACGGCGATGACGTTGCGGATGTATGCGCGGCACAAGCAATGGCCCCTGGACAAGGTCACGGTCGAACTGACGCACGGCAAGGTCCATGCCAAGGACTGTGCGGAATGCGAGACCCGCGAGGGCAAGGTCGACCGGATCGAGCGCGTCATCACCATCAACGGCGACCTGGACGCGGAGCAGCGCGAGCGCCTGCTGGCGATCGCCGACAAGTGTCCGGTGCACCGGACGCTGCATTCCGAGGTGCTGGTGGTGACGCGGGCAGCGGATCTGGCCTGAGCTTGCGGAGACGGGCCCGAAGTGCGGATGGCAAGCCGGGATTCGTCCGATAGTCCAGCCGCGCCCGCGTCCACCGCGGGACCATGTCGATAATTGTTACATTCTGCCAACCGCACGGTTGAAGGCGAACGCGCTCTGCTTCGCAGATGATTGATTTCATTGGATGTTTTTCTACCCATCGATGGCAGGCCCGATCGTTGCTTGCAGGTGTGCGTCGCGGCCGGGCCACAGCAGCGCACTGCGACAGCGATCGACAAACGAATCAACTTAGGGGAGATTTCCATGAAACGTTTCGGGCTTGTTCGCGCCGTGACCGCGGCCGCTGTTGCATTGGCAGCGGTGACCGCTTCAACGGCATCTATCGCCGGTCCGCTGTATGCCAGCTACGACAACTTCAATTACAGCGGTACGGTCACGCGTTATGCTTCCCTGGCCGACGCCCAGAATGGGGTGAACGCATTGAGTTCCACCTCCATTGCCACTGCAAACAACGGGCCCCGGTCGACCTTGCCCAATGCCCGTGACGGCCAGATCTACGTGGCGTCGGGTGCAACCGGGTACGACCCGACCAACCTCGCCTATATGTCTACGGCCTGGTATTTCACGACGACGCCCGCCAGCGGCAACGGCTGGGGCAACCCCAACAACACCAACAACGGATTCATCCAGTATTACGACGACACCGCAAACCCGGTGGTCGACGGCGGCTGGTCCAACGGCTACACCCGTTTCACGGTCAACATCTCCGGTGGAGACGGCGACAGTGGGAACTTTGCGCGTCTGTGGCCGGCGCCGAATCCAGGTGGCCCGGCGGGGGACAGTGGTGGTGTGTTTCGGAGCTTCGACATGACGTTGACGGCCGACTTCGCCGTGGCCGCAAGCTTGAACGGCGTCACCGGCTGGTACGAAACGAACGCCATGCCATTTGCCGCTCTGGGCAGCGCCACCGGCATTTTCGAGAACCAGTCGACGACCGATACCAGCCTGAACGGCTTCTACACGTTCGACCTCAGCTTCGCCCCGGGCAGTTGGGCGGATGCCAATGGTGCCGTGTGGGTTGCGGGGCAAGACAATTTCGGACCCGGGGCGTTCTTTGCCGCGCCTGAAGCCGCAGCGGTACCTGAGCCTGCCGGTCTTGCGCTGGTCGGCCTGGGCCTGGCCGCATTGGCTGCAACGCGCCGTCGCAAGTCGGCTTGAACTGATTCCTGCGTCGCGCTCGCGACCGAGGGCCCCGGTGACCGGGGCCCTTTTTTGCTTCTGGGCCGGCGCAACACCCCACGTTCACGCGGGTAAGCGCTTGCCCGCGATACTGGCACCATGGCAGATTCGACCCGTTCCGAACCCCTGGTCCAGATCCAGGGATTGTCCATGTCGTATGCGCTGGCCGCGTCCCGCATCGAGGTGTTGCGCGACGTGGACCTGCAGATCCAGGCCGGCCAGAGCGTGGCGATCGCCGGGCCTTCGGGTTCCGGCAAGACCTCGCTGCTGTTGTTGTTGTGCGGCCTCGACAAACCGGTGTCGGGCAGCATCCGCGTGGCCGGCACCGACCTGTCCACGCTCGACGCCAATGGCCTGGCAGACCTGCGGCGGTCGGCCGTCGGCATCGTGTTCCAGTCCTTCCACCTGTTGCCCAGCCTGAGCGCCATCGACAACGTCGCCTTGCCGCTGCAACTGGCGGACCAGCCCGATGCCCACACCCGCGCCGAGGAGCAGTTGCGCCGGGTCGGGCTGGGCGAGCGGTTGCACCACTATCCGAGCCAGCTCTCGGGTGGCGAGCAGCAACGCGTGGCGATCGCCCGCGCACTGGTGCACCGGCCGCGACTCTTGCTGGCCGACGAACCCACCGGCAATCTGGACGACCATACGGCCGAATCCATTCGGGACCTGCTGTTCGCGCTCAACCGGGAGTCGGGCACGACGCTGGTGCTGGTCACGCACGACATGGAATTCGCCGCACGCTGTGACCGCGTATTGCGCCTGCATGACGGCGTGCTGCATGAAGCGCCGGCCGCGGCCGCGACCGCGGATGCGCTTCCTGCTTGACCTGGCCTGGCGCGACCTGCGCGCCAGCGGCCGCCATCTGTGGATCTTCTGCGCCTGCCTGGTGCTGGGTGTGGCACTGGTGGCCGCCGGCGGTGGCCTGTACCGCCAGGTCTCGGACGCCTTGCGCGCGGACGCCCGGGTGTTGTTCGGCGGCGATGTCGAAGTCGAACACGACCGGCCGCTGGCGCCGGAGGTGCTGCGGTGGATGGGCGAGCGCGGCCAGTTGTCGCGCCTGATCGAATTGCGCACCATGATGGTCGCGCCCGGCGGCCGAGCGCAGCTGATCGAGCTGCAAAGCGCGGATGCGGCGTATCCGCTGGTGGGCAGCGTGGAGCTCGAGCCGGCCGGCGCGCTGGACGATGCGCTGGCCGAACGCGCCGGAACCTGGGGCGCGGCCGTCGACGGCGCTCTGGCGACCCGGCTGGGTCTGCAACTCGGCGACCGGCTGCGGATCGGCGACCTGAGCCTGGAGCTGCGTGCACATGTCTTGCGCCAGCCCGACCGCAGCCTGCGCGCCAACTGGAGCGGCGCGCCGGTGCTGGTGGCCGACGGGGCCCTGGCGGCGACCGGCCTGGTGCAGCCGCTGAGCCGGGTCGAATACCGCTACCGGGTGCGCACCGACATGCCGGCCGCCACCTGGCGCGATGCCTTCGTCGCCGCGTTCCCGTTGCTGCAGGCCGAGGTGCGTACCTTCGAGGAACGCAGCGCGCGCATGGCCGAGGTGCTGGGCCAGATCGGTTCGGGCCTGCTGTTGATCGGCTTCTCGGCCCTGTTCATCGGTGGCCTGGGGGTCTACAACAGCGTGCAGGCCTATCTGCAGGGCAAGCTCGGCACGCTGGCCACCTTGCGCGCGCTGGGCCTGCGCGATGCACGGCTGGCCGCGCTGGTGCTGCTGCAGATCCTGATGCTGGCCTTGTTGTCCAGCCTGGCGGGCGTGGTGCTGGGCAACCTGCTGGCGGTGGCCGGTTCGTTCGCCGCCGCGCAGGACCTGCCGATGGCGCCCTTGCTGGCCTCGTTGTGGCTGCCTTCACTCGTGGCCATTGTGTTCGGCGTGTTGACCGCGCTGGTGTTCGCGCTGCCGGCATTGGGGCGCGCCTTGTCGGTGTCGCCGGCCACGTTGTTTCGCGGCATCGACGGTGCGGCCTTGCGCACGCCGCGCGTGGCCTGGTGGCTGACCGGGGCCGTCGCCGCACTCGTCTTGATGCTGCTCGTGGCCAGCGTGCCGGATCCCTTGTTCGGCCAGGCGTTCGTGGCGGCCACCTCCGTGCTGCTGTTGCTGCTCGAGGGCCTGGCACGGGGCCTGCGGCAACTGGCGCGGCGCCTGCTGGCGCGGCCGAATACGCGTGTGGCGCCGGCCATGCGCCTGGCACTGGCCGGCCTGCAACGGGCCGAGTCGCCGCTGCGCGCCGCCTTGTTGTCGCTGGGCACGGCGCTGGCCTTGCTGGTCGCCTGCACCCTGGTCGTGGTGGCCTTGCTGCGCGCGGTCAACGAGACCGTGCCCGCCAACGCGCCGGCACTGGTGCTGTACGACGTGCAGTCCGACCAGCTCGACCTGCTGCGCACGACGATGGCGGCATCGCCCGGCCTGCAGCGCCTGCAGACGGCGCCGCTGGTGCTGGGCCGCATCGTCGCCGTCAACGGCGAGCTGCTGCGCGACAGTACGGATGGCGAGCGGGTGCGCGAGGCGCGCGACGAGCAGAAATTCAGCAACCGTACGGGCAACATCGACGACGTGGTTCTGGCCGAGGGCGCGTGGTGGCCGGCCGACTACCAGGGCCCGCCGCTGGTGGCGATGGAAGACCGCGAGGCCGGGCAGATCGGGCTGCGAGTCGGCGACCGGATCGCATTCGACATCCTGGGTACGCCGGTCGAGGCGCAACTGGCCGCCATCTACAGCCAGCGCCGCATGCAGGCACGACTGTGGCTGGAGGCGATCTTCAGTGACGGCGTGCTCGATCCCTTCATCACACGCCATGTCGGCGCCGCCTACCTGGCGCCGGACGAGGCCCTGCAGGCGCAGGACCGGCTGGCCGCGGCGGCACCCAACATCGTCAGCATCCGCACCGAGTCGCTGCTGCGCGAGACCCGTGCCTTGATGGCGCGCGCCAGTGGCGGCCTGGCGCTGGTGGCGCTGGTGTGCCTGGCCGCCAGCCTGCTGGTGCTGGCCGGTGTCGTGGCCGCCAGCCGGGCGCGCCAGGTCTACGAGTCCACCGTGATGCATGCGCTGGGCGCGCGTCCGTCGGTGCTGCGCCAGGTGCTGCTGTGGGAATACGCGCTGCTGGCCCTGGTGACCGCGGGTTTCGCCACGCTGGCCGGAAGTGTGCTGGCCGCCGGATTGCTGCTTTGGCGGCTCGACCTGGAACTGGCCGGCCTGTACTGGACCGGCGCCGTGACCGCCATCGGCGTGAGCACCGTGAGCCTGGGGCTGGGGGCGCGTTACCTGCTGGGGCAGATGCGGCTCGAACCGGCGGTACTGCTGCGCGGCGGCGCCTGAGGGAAACAAGAGGGGCGTTCGCCGGGACACATCGGCCGTTGTCGGACGGAGATGTCGATTTTCTTGATATGCCTGCGAAGCGACAGGTCATTTGATCGGATGCACGCTGCCGGAATGGTTTGATTCGATTGATTTTTTTGCTATTCGATCGAATAAGTACGCTTTTGGTGCATTAATTGCTTGCCATGCTGCGGGGCTTGACGGCGTGCGGCCCCGTTACAGGATTCTGGCAGTACGCCATCCACATGGGGAGCAACGAATGAGCAGCAAGATTTTTTCCTTGGCCTTGGTGACCGGGCTGGCCGCGGGTGCGGCAAGCGGCGCACACGCAGCCCTGGTCTACGCGAACAACCCGGCGCCGGGTGACGCCTACAGCAATGCGTCCGGATCCAATCAGGGGCAGGCGATAGCCGGGTCGGACTGGTACTACAACAATGTGCGCAACGGCGGGACCGTCGGCATCAGCGATGCCAATCCACGGTCCGGCAACGCATCGGCATCGTTCTCCGGCACGGCCGGCCCGGGCGGTGCTTCGTACAAGGCGGATATCGAGTACCTGGCCAGTGGCGTCGCGGTGGGCGGAAACTATCTGGCATCGGGGTCGCTGGGCGCATTTTCCGACTTCAGCGGCATGAGTTACGACTGGTACCGTGACAGCGCCAGCACCAATACGGCCGGCCAGCATCCTTCCTTGCGCATCCTGCTCGACCGCGACGGGGATCTGTCGACCATCAATGACCGCGGCGGGCTGGTGTTCGAGCGGGCCTACAACGGCGGCGGCGCCGCGCCCACCGACAGCTGGGTCACCGACGTCGTGACCGGAACCACGTTCCTGTGGAACTTCGGCCTGGGCATCGGCAACGAGGCCAATATCAACGCGACACCGTACGCATACGATGCGACGCTCGCCGAATGGCAGGCCCACTCGCCCAATGCGGTCATTCTGGGCTTCAGTTCCGGCGTCGGCAGTGGTTGGGGCCCGTTCGTCGGGGCGGTCGACAACATCAGCTGGACCATCGGTGGCGTGACCACGATGTCCAATTTCGAACTCGAGCGCGCGACGGTGCCCGAGCCGGGCTCCCTGGCGTTGCTCGGCCTGGCACTCGCAGGCCTGGCCGTGGCGCGGCGCCGCAAGGGCGCCTGATCCGGCATCGATCGGCAACGCCGCGCAGGTGAAAGAGTCCGAAGCCGCGCGGCGCCAGGTTCACGGCGGCCTGCGACGCGCGTAACGGATGTCGGCCACACCCTTGCCTGGCTGCCGTGCCGACGGCACGGCAAGCCGGATCGCCGCAGAGGCCGCGGTCGATCGGCAGTGACCGGGTGTCGCCCCCCGCGCCGACCATGGTCCCGCCAGCAGGAATCGAACCTACATCTGCCCCTTAGGAGGGGGCCGTTCTATCCATTGAACTATGGCGAGCAAAGCCTTGGAAGTCTAGCAGGCCTGATGTGCCCGCCGCTGCCGCGGCAGGCCGATCCGAGCCTCCGGGCCGGCCCGTACGGGCGCCGTGCGCTCAGTCATAGCTGTATTTGTAGATCAGCTCCAGCGCACTCTTCTCGCCGGTACGCGCACGCAGCGTGAAGCGTTCCGACAGGTCGTAGAAGATCGAGAACGTGCCCAGCGTGCCGGCCAGGCTGCGTTCGTAGGCGACATAGAAGTTCTGCGAGATGCGTTTGCCCAGCGTCACCGTGGCCGCGCCGGCGCCGCTGCTGCCGACCTCGGACGCGCCGGAGAACGACAACTCGTCCAGCCCCAGCCGCCCGGCGATGCCGCCGGACGCGTTCTGGCCGCCGAGCAGCGCCAGCGCCGCCTGTTGCAGCACGGCGGCCTCCGCGCCGCCGTTGGCGGCGGAGCGCCCCAGCACCAGCCAGGCGAGTTTTTCGGCTTCCGGCAGGTCGGGTTCGGCATACAGCCGTACCCGCGGCAGCAGCGCCGTGCCGGAGATCTGCACGCCGACACGCTGGGTCAGCTTGGGGCGGATGGCCAGGATGTCGAGCGAGGGGTTGTCGTAGGCGCCGGAAAAACGCATCTGGCCGCGTTCGATCTCGAGTTGTTGGCCGTAGGCCTTGTATTGGCCGCCCACCGTCCGCAGCGTGCCCGTGACCGTCGGCGCCTCGCCGCTGGCCAGCGTGCTGCGCAGCGTCAGTTCGCCGGCCACCCGGGTGTCGATGCCGCGGCCGCGCACCCGGAAGTCGTTGCCCAGGTCCAGGGTCACCTGCAGGTCGGATTCCAGGGTGTTTTCCTTCGGTGCGCCGTTAGTGCCATCGGCAGCCGGCCGGCGGCGCGCCTGACCGGCCGTGGCGGTTGCCGGTGTCGGCTTGCGCAGCACGACCACGTCGTCGCCCAGGCTGGGGGCGGTCTCGTCGGGCAGGATGAACAAGGCCTGGTCGACCGCCAGCGCGCCGCGCACCCGCAGCCGCGCCTTGTCGAGCACGGCCTGCAGCGTGCCCGACACCGCCAGGCGCCGGTCGGCCCGCGCGGACACCCGCAAGGCCTTGGCCTGGGCGTCGATCTGCAGCACGATGGCCTGCAGCGCCGACGTGTGGTCCGATCCCGATGGTGCCGCGGCCCAGGTGGCAAAGCCGGTGGCGGTCAGTTCGCCGCCGCTGGCACCTCCGGCGCCCTGCAGGCTGAAGCTGTCGATGTTCAGGCGCTGGCCCTGCAGGCTTGCGCGCAACTGGCCGTTGCCGAATTCGATGCCGTCGACCACCGAGCGCACCGCCATCTCGCTGGCCTGCAACGTACCGCTCCACTGCGGCTGTCGCAGGCTGCCGCCGAGATCGAGGTTGGCGTCCACGGTGCCGCGCACGCGCCAGCCCGGTGGCGCCAGCAGCGACCAGACGCCGACCTGCGGCATGCGGGCCCGCACCGTCGCCTGCACGGGACTGTCGGTGCTCCACTGCCACTGGCCCTGGGCGTCGCGCGCGAGCTGCGTGGAAAAGGTGGCCTGGGCATTGCCGGCGCGTTCGCTGTCCCAGCGGAACTGCGCCTGCACGCGGTCGCCGTCGGCGTCCACCTGCAGTTGCAGCGTGCGAATGCCTGCGTTCACGGTGCTGGCCGCTCCCGCGGGCGCAGCACCGGCGATGGCGCCGTCGGCCTGGATGCGGATGTCGCCGCTGCGCCGGGCCAGGCTGGCCCGGGCCCGGATGCGATCGGACACGGTGACGTCCCACTCGCCGTCGAACACCAGGTTGCCGCTCAGGCCCGCCGCGCCCAGGTCGGCCTGGGCCAGCAAGGTCAGCCAGCTCATCGGCAGGCCGCGCAGGGCGCCCTTGCTGTTCAGGCTGCCACCGGCGCCGCCCTGCCAGCGCAGCGGCTCCAGGCTCAGCGTCGTGGCGCCGGGTTCGGGTCCGGTCAGGCGCGCCTGCACCGCGCCGAGCTGCAGCAGGCCGGTGGCGGGGGCGAAGTCGGCGCGCACGGGCTGGGCCAGCGCCAGGTTCCAGGGGCCCGGCAGTTGCGTGTCCTGCACCTGCAGTTGCAGGCTGCGGATCGTGGCCTGCCAGTGGCCGCGCGCGTCGCGGCCGCCGCCGGCGGCCGTTTCCAGCCGCAGGCGCTGGTGTGCGCGCGCCGCGCCGGCGCGCGCCGACAGTTCCAGCGCGTCGAGCCTGCCCGACACGCGCAGCTCGGCATCGGTCAGTCGCACGGCCTGGTCGGTCGCCTGGTCCGGCAGGCGCACGGTCATGCGCGGCACGTCGACACTGGCGTCGATCGCGGGCGCGGGGCCGCGGCCCGGGTTCTGCAGTGCATCCCAGCCACCGTTCCAGCGCAGCGCGATGTCGGCGCTGCCCTGCAGGTCGATGTCGTCGACGATGGCGGGCACCAGAGGCAGCCGGGCCAGCCAGCGCCGGGTCGCGGCGGCATCGGTCACGCTGGCGGTGAGTTCGCCGTCGCCCGCGCTGGCACCGAACTGCCCGGACAGACGGGCCCGCAGTCCTGGAGCGACCAGTTGCAGCTGGCCGCTTGCGCTCTGGCGGGAGAGCTGCACGTCGACCTTGCCGTCGATGCTGGCCTGCGCCGTGCGCAGCTGCAGCTGGTCCAGCCGCACCCAGCCGTCGGCCCAGCGTCCGCTGGCGGTGGCGTCGCGCAGCCGTACGCCGCGCAAGGCGGACGCGCGCGGTTGTCCGGCCGCCGGTTGCAGTGCCAGGTCGAACACCACGGCCTTGTCCTGGGCGCGGGCCTTGAGCGTGCCGTCGAGCGGCACCGCCTCGAGCCGGCTGTGCAGCAAGGCCGGGTTGATGCCCTGCAGCTGCAGCAGGCCCTGCCATCCGTCGTCGGCACGCACCTGCGCCGGATCGGCCAGCTTGCCCTGCAGGCGGATGCGCCCGCCCGCCATCTCGGCGTTGAGCGACTGCACGCTCCACTGGTCGGCGGCCAGTTCCACCAGGCCCTTGGCGCTGTCGAGCGGCAATTGCCCCTTGTCCCAGGGGCCGGCAGCCCGGTTGAACAGGTTGAAGTCGACCAGCCAGCCCTGGCCCACCGGTCGCACCCAGGCGTTGCCGGTCAGCAGCGTGCGCGGCGCCGACGGCCACAGGGCCGCCAGGTCCAGATGGTTGAACGAGGACTGCGCCCGCACCACCGGTTGCGTGGCCCAGGGGCTGATGTGGGCCGAAACCGTCGCCCGCATCGCGCTGGCCTGCGCCAGCGCCCCGGCGTTGCCCGGACCGGGCTGGAGCTGGGCCAGCAGGTCCAGCCGGGCATCGGTGCCGGCGAGGGTTCCGCGCAGCGTGGCCGAGGCCTCCAGGGCCACGGACCGGTCCTCGGCGATCGGGGCGGACACCGTTCCCTGCAGCAGCAGGTCCAGTGTCATCGGCGCGCGCGCCTGCAGGCTGAGCCGGCCCGCATACCGACCCTGCGCCACGGCCAGCGAGTCGAGTTGCAGCTGGTGGCGATCGTCGGCATACCGGTAGGTGCCGTCCAGGTCGGTCACCTCGACCGGCGTGGTACCCAGCAGCCGCAGGCGTGCGACCGAGAACGGCAGTTCCAGCTGCAGTGGCAACACCACTTCGGGCGGGGGTTGCGGCGCCGATGCGGGCCGCTGGTCGTCCACCTGCACGTCGGCGATCGACAGCGTCGTGAAACGCAGGCGGCGCTGCAACAGGTCCAGGGGCTGCCATGCGAACCGCAGCTCGCGCAGCTGCACGTCCAGTCCATCGGACTGCCAGTGCAGCATGCCGATCCGCCCGCCGCCACGGATCGATCCGCTGACCTGCTGCACCTGCAGCGACTGGCCGGCCGGCAGGTACGGCTGTGCCTGCCGGAGCGCGGTGGCCAGCGAGCCGTCGGTGCCGCTCCAGAACCAGGCTGCCAGCAGCAGCGCGCCACTGGCCACCAGCAGCAGCTCGAGCAGCCACACCAGGACGAAGGCGAATCGGCGCAGCAGTTGCATCAGAACGTGAAGCCGACACTCAGGTGCAGGCGCAGATTGCGGGTATCCAGGCCGTAGGCCAGGTCGAGCTGCAGCGGGCCGACCGGGCTGCGGTACCGCACACCGGCGCCGATGCCGACCTTGGCCTTGAGTGCCGAGGCCTTGTCGGCGACCGCACCGGCATCGATGAAGACCGTGCTTTCCCATTCGCTGGGCTGGCCGTCGATCAGGATCGGGCGCTGCCATTCGACGCTGGCGCCGGCCAGGTATCGGCCCGGGGTCGTGATGCCGTTGGCCTCGGATGCGCCGATGCTGTGGTACGAATATCCGCGCACGGACGCGTCGCCGCCGGTGAGGAACAGCAAGGTGCTGGGCAGGCTGACGCCGTCCTTTGCCAGCACCGCACCGGCTTGCGCGCGCACGGCGATGCGGCTGGCGCGGGCCTGCCGCTCGGTGTCCGAGGCGAGCGACCAGATGCCCAGCCAGTTCATGCGGGCGCGCGTGAACGGCTCACGCTGGCTGCCCAGCGTGTAGCCGCCGCCGAGTTCGACACCCAGGCCGTAGCCGCTGGAGGGATAGGGGAGCCGGTTGAACGCGCGCCGTGTCCAGGCGTAGTTGGCGCTGATGGTTTGCGCCGTCTCCTGGTAACCGGTGCCGTTGGTGGTGGCGCGGTCGTACTGGACATAGTAGTTGCGGTCGATGGCCTCGCCCCGTTGCAGCCGGCCGGCGCGCAGTTGCTGGCTGCGCACGCGCACGCTGGCCGCGTCCTCGTTCTTGAGCTGGCCGAACAGCTGCCACTGCCACAAGGACGCGTCGCGCGGCGCGGTCCATTCGCTCTGCACGGACTGGGTGTCGTTGTCGAGCAGCAGCTTGGACACGGCACGCCAGCCGAGCACCGGCATCTGGTGGTTCGTGTGTTCGGCCGACAGGCGTGCGCCGCTGTCGGTACTCACGCCCACGCCGAGTTCGATGCTGTTGCGCCTGGCCTCGCTGACCGTGGCGATGATCGGTACGGCCTGCGGATCCCCCTGCGGATCGATCTCCAGCACCACCGAGTTGAAATGGCCGCTGTCCTGCAGGCGTTGCTGGGCCTCGATCAGCGCCGACTGGTCGTAGACGGCGCCGGGCTTGAGCCGGGCGATCCGCTCGACCAGCTCCGGCTCGTAGCGCTGCAGGCCTTCGACCCGCATCGTGCCCAGGCGAAACGCCGGCCCGGACGCCAGCGTGACGCTGAGCCGGGCCGCGTGTCGTTCCGGGTCGATCTCGGCGCGGCTGGCGGCGATGCGGCCGAGCGGGTAGCGCCGGGCGGCCAGCAGGCGCAGGCTTTGCGTCTTGGCGTCATCCCAGGCCTGCTGGGTGAACGGCTTGCCGGCCGGCAGTGTCCATCCGTCGCGGATGGACAGGCGCTGGACCGCGGCCGACGGATCGTCGGCAATGGCACCGTCGAACGAGACCGCGACCGATTCCACCACCGTCGCCGGGCCGGGCGTGACGGCGATGCGCACGATGCGGGTGGTCTGTGCGCCGGCGACGGCCTGGTCGCGTTCGATGCTGACGTCCGGCGAAAAATACCCCAGCGTGCCCAGCAGGTCCCGCACATTGCGGTCGGCGGCGATGGACAGGCGTTCGAGCTCGGTGTCGTCCAGGTCGGCCAGCGTGCGGTAGCGCATCAGCTCGAGATGGCGTTCCAGGTAGTCCCGGATCTCGTCCGGAGCCCGCACGTCGACCACGAAGGCCTGCACCGCCGGTGCTTCGGTGGTGGCGGCGGTGGCGCCCGTGGCGTCGGCAGAGGCGGGGGTCGGACGGCTTGGCGGCTGTGCCGGCGTTGCGCAACCGGCGGCGAGTGTGCAGGCGACAAGTAGTGCGGTGAGCACGCGCCCGCCTACCCATCGATTGATCATGGGACTATTTTGACAGCAGTCGCATGGCCTCTTCCAGACCCTTGATGGTGAGGGGGTACATGCGCTGGTTCATCAGCTGCTGGACCACGCTGATGCTTTGCCGGTATTGCCACACGCCCTGGGGTTCGGGGTTGATCCACACGAACTTCGGGAACGCGTTGGTCAGGCGCTGCAGCCATTCGGCGCCGGCCTCCTCGTTGTTGTATTCGACGCTGCCGCCGGGCTGCAGGATCTCGTACGGGCTCATCGTCGCGTCGCCGATGAAGATCAGCTTGTAGTCCTTGTTGTACTTGCGGATGATGTCCCAGGTGGCGAACTTCTCGGAGAAGCGGCGCCGGTTGTTCTTCCACATGAAGTCGTAGACGCAGTTGTGGAAGTAGTAGAACTCCATGTGCTTGAACTCGGACTTGGTGGCCGAGAACATCTCCTCGACCCGCGCGATGTGCTCGTCCATGGTGCCGCCGACGTCCATCAGCAGCAGCACCTTCACGTTGTTGTGGCGTTCGGGCACCATCTTGATGTCGAGCCAGCCGGCATTGGCCGCGGTCGAGCGGATGGTGTCGTCCAGGTCGAGCTCTTCCTCGTGGCCCTCGCGCGCGAACTTGCGCAGACGGCGCAGCGCGACCTTGATGTTGCGCGTGCCCAGCTCCTGGGTGTCGTCGTAGTCCTTGTAGGCGCGCTGGTCCCAGACCTTGACCGCGCTGCGGTTGCGGCTCTTCTCCTGGCCGATGCGGATGCCCTGCGGGTTGAAGCCGTTGGCGCCGAACGGCGAGGTGCCGCCGGTGCCGATCATGCGGTTGCCGCCCTCGTGGCGCTCCTTCTGTTCCTCGAAACGCTTCTTGAGCGTCTCCATGAGTTCGTCCCAGCCCATCTTCTCGATCTTCGCCTTCTCCTCGGGGCTCAGGTTGAGCTCCAGGTTCTTGCGCAGCCACTCGAGCGGGATGTCCTTGGTGAAGTCGGCCAGCATCTCGACGCCCTTGAAATAGGCGGAGAAGGCGCGGTCGAACTTGTCGTAGTGTTTCTCGTCCTTGACCAGCGTGGTGCGGCTCAGGTAGTAGAAGTCGTCGATCTTGTAGCCCGAGGGCGCGTCGGCCTCACCGTCCTGGGTCGTGTTGGGCCCGACCACGCCTTCCTTGAGCGCTTCGAGCAGGACCAGGTATTCCTTGACGGAGACCGGCAGCTTGGCCGAGCGCAGGGTGTAGAAGAAGTCGATCAGCATGGCTTTTCAGTTCCGCGGCTTGTCGCGCAGGTACAGCAGTTGCGCCTTCGCCTCCGGCCATTCGCCGGCGCGCATGCTGTAGATCACGGTGTCGCGAATGGTTCCGTCGCGGCGCGGCGCATGGCCGCGGATCACGCCGTCGAGCTTGGCGCCCAGGCGCTCGATTGCGCGTTGCGACGCAAAATTGAAGTTGTCGGTGCGCCAGCCCACCACGTGGCAACCCAGCGTGTCGAAGGCATGGCCCATCAGCAGCAGCTTGCAGGTGGTGTTGACGTGGGTGCGCTGGCTCGACTTGGCGTACCAGGTGTAGCCGATCTCGACGCGTTTCACGTTCGCCAGGATGTCGTGGTAGCTGCTGGAGCCGAGCACGGTGCCGGTGGCCTGGTCCCGCACGACGAAGGCGAAGCGGTTGCCGGCCTCGCGCATCTGCAGCGCGTCCTCGATGTAGCGCCGCACCTGGTCGGGCTCCGGGACGGAGGTGATGCGCAGGCGCCAGAGTTCGCCGTCCATGGCTGCGGCGCGCAGCCCCTCTTCATGTTCCAGGCCCAGGGGCACCAGTTCGATGCCGCGGTCGGACAAGGTGACAGGTTCGACAAATGCCATGGGCTAGGCTCCGCGAAAACCGTTCAGCGGTTGTGCCGCTGCATGAACACCAGCTTCTCGAACAAGGTCACGTCCTGCTCGTTCTTGAGCAGCGCACCGACCAGCGGCGGCACCGCGACCTTCTCGTCCTTGTTGTGCAGCGCCTCGGCCGGGATCTCCTCGGCCAGCAGCAGCTTGAGCCAGTCGAGCAGTTCGCTGGTCGAGGGTTTCTTCTTCAGGCCGGGCAGGTTGCGCACGTCGTAGAAGGTCTTCATCGCCGCGTTGAGCAGCTCCTTCTTGAGGCCGGGGAAATGCACGTCGACGATGCTCTGCATGGTCTCGGCATCCGGGAACTTGATGTAGTGGAAGAAGCAGCGGCGCAGGAAGGCGTCGGGCAGTTCCTTCTCGTTGTTGGACGTGATGAACACCAGGGGCCGGTGTTTGGCGCGCACCAGTTCGCGCGTCTCGTAGCAGTAGAACTCCATGCGGTCGAGTTCGCGCAGCAGGTCGTTCGGGAATTCGATGTCGGCCTTGTCGATCTCGTCGATCAGCAGCGCCACCGGCTCCTCGGCGGTGAACGCCTGCCACAACACGCCGCGCACGATGTAGTTGTGGATGTCCTTGACCTTCTCGTCTCCCAGTTGCGAGTCGCGCAGGCGACTGACCGCATCGTATTCGTACAGGCCCTGCTGGGCCTTGGTGGTGGACTTGACGTGCCACTGCAGCAGCGGCAGGTTCAGGGCCGAGGCCACTTCCTCGGCCAGCATGGTCTTGCCGGTACCGGGTTCGCCCTTGACCAGCAAGGGGCGCTTGAGCGTGATGGCGGCATTGACCGACAGCATCAGGTCCTGGGTGGCGACGTAATTTTTGGTTCCGTGGAATTTCATGGTGGGATTGCTGCGACGGCGCAGGCGCCGGTCGGTGGGAATGGCGGGTCGATATAATCGGCCGGGTTTGGATTTACCGGCCCTTCTTTGATTGTCTTCGCAAAATGAATAAGCTGTTGTCGTCTCTGATATTGCTCGTTGTCGCGTCCGTGACGATGTCATCCGCCAGCGCGCAGGAGGTCAAGGGCGACGCCGCAAGTGGCGAGGGCAAGATCGCGATGTGCATCGGATGCCACGGGATCAAGGGCTACCAGGCCAGCTTTCCGGAAGTCTACAAGGTACCGATGATCTCCGGCCAGGGCGCCAAGTACATCGCCGCGGCGTTGCTGGCCTACCAGAAGGGCGAACGCAAGCACCCGTCGATGCGGGGTATTGCCGAGGGCTTGACGGAGCAGGATATCGCCGACATTTCCGCCTATTACGAAGCCAGCGGCCACCATGATGGCGCTCCGCCCGCGGCCGCGGCCGCGCCGGCCACCGGCAAGGTCGCCGAACTGCTCACCAAGGGTGCATGCGCATCCTGCCACGGCGAGAACCTGAACAAGCCGATCGACCCGTCCTACCCCAAGATCGCCGGGCAACACGCCGACTACCTGTTCGTCGCACTCAAGTCCTACAAGACCGAAGGCCGTGCCACCTGGGGCCGCTCCAACGGCGTGATGGCCGGAATCGCCAAGCAGTTCACCAATGCGGAGCTCAAGGAGCTGGCGAAATACGTGCATTCGCTGCCGGGCGAACTGCAGACCGTGCCGCAGGCCAAGTTCAAGTAAGCGTTGTCCCCCTGCCGGGCGCCGCCAGGCGGCGCGCCCGCTCAGTCGTGTGTGGCGTGCCGCTGCACGCAGCCGATATAGGCCTCGCCGTCCGGCGGGCGTCCGGCGCGCTGGCTCTCCCAGATCATCTTTCCCAGGCAGTCCATGGCGGCATGATGCGCCTCGTGCAGTGAATTGCGCCGGTGTGTCAGCAGCTCGACCGCCTGGCGAATGCCGCGTGGCTGGTCGATCGAGCACTGCTCGCTGATCGACAGGTGCATGGACAGGTGCAGGAACGGATTGGTGCGGCTGTCACTGACCTCCTGCATGGAGCGCAGCGCCGCATCGAGGTCCGCCAGCTCGGCATGGTATTCGGGGTGCTCGGCGATCCAGCCGCTGGCCAGGGTCTCGATCGCATCGAGCGGCTGGCCGGCGCGGGCCTTGGCGTAGACGCCGCAGAAGAAGCGGCGCACATCGGCTTGGGACGGTTGCATCAACATGGCCGGTATTGTGCCCGCCGCGCGGCGGCCAGCGCCGCGGACCGGCCGGCACCCGTTACAGTCTGGCTTCCATCCGGTTGGCGTCTTGCCCGCCCGGTCTGCAACCGTGTCCCTGCGCGCCCATCCTGTTCCCGATGCCATCGAACCCGCTTGAAGTCCGCCTGCTGGGCGCCGGCGATGCGCCGGCGTATCGCCTGTTGCGCTTGCGCGGCCTGCGCGAACACCCCGAGGCCTTCACCTCGAGTGCCGAACAGGAGGCCGGCAAGCCTCTGGAATGGTCGCAACGCAGGCTGACGCCGGATGCGGCGCGGCCCCACGACTTCTTCCTGGGCGCGTTTCGCGCCGGCGTGTTGTGTGGTGTCGTCGGCCTGCAAGGCCGTTATCGGCCGAAGGAGTTCCACAATGCGACGCTGGTCGGCATGGTGGTGGCGCCCGAACATGCCGGTCTTGGCGTGGGCCGCGCATTGGTCGAGGCGCTGGTGCAGCATGCGCGGCGCTTGCCGTCGCTCGAGCAGATCGACCTGACCGTCACCGCGGGCAACGATCGCGCACGCGTGTTGTACGAGCGTTGCGGTTTCGCGCAAGTCGGGCTGTTGCCGCGCGCGATCCGGGTCGACGGGCGTTACCACGACAAGCTGCAGATGCAGCTGCGCCTGGGTGACGGCCCGGGCCCGTCCTGACGATGGTCAGGCTCCGTGGCCTGCATGCTGCCCGGCCGCCACGGCTGGCGGACTCAGACCCGCCAGGCGGGCAATTCCAGGTCGCGCCAGACGGCAATCGCCCGCAGGCCGGCCGTCACGCCGACGCAGGCCACCAGCGCCAGCCAGCCGGGCGTGGCCAGTTGCCACAGGCCGACGTAGACCCAGCCGCCGATGAAGGCGCACACGGCATACGGCCGATGGTCCTTGAACGCACTGGGAATCTCGTTGCACACCATGTCGCGCAACACGCCGCCGAACACGCCGGTGATGATGCCCATCAACACCGCCACCACGGCCGGCATCTGCAGCAGCAGCGCCTGGTGCACGCCGGTGGCCGCGAACAGGCCCAGACCCAGCGCGTCCGGCCATTGGATGGCCCGCTCGGTCAACCGGAAATGCCGCTGGCGCAGGAATACCATGGCCAGCACGCACAAGCCCAGTACACCCCACAAGACCTCGACATGACGCACCCAGAAAAACGGCCGCTGGTCGAGCAGCAGGTCGCGCAAGGTGCCGCCGCCGAACGCGGCCAGGAAGCCGACCACACACACGCCCACGGCGTCGAGCCGCTTGCGCGCGGCCTCCAGCACGCCGGACAACGCGAACGCCGCGGTGGCGCCGAGTTCGACCAGCAACCGCACCGTCTCGCCCCAAGTCTGTACATCCTGCATGCGGGGATTGTCGCGCGGTGAGCCTGCCCATCATCACCGACCCGCAGTTCTACCTGGCCACGGTGCCGGCGGTGCTGCTGCTGGGTGTCAGCAAGAGCGGTTTCGGCGCCGGCTTCGGTTCGCTGGCGGTGCCGATCATGGCGCTGGCGGTCACGGTACCCCAGGCCGCCGCCATCCTGATGCCGGTGCTGCTGTTGATGGACCTGCTGGGCATGGCCGCCTTCCGCAAGGATTTCGACCTGCGCCTGCTGCGTTTCCTGCTGCCCTTCGGCCTGCTCGGCACGGTGATCGGCGCCTTGTTGTTCCGCGTGCTCGACGCCCATGTCGTGGCCGGCATCGTGGGGGCCTTCACCTTGCTGTTCCTGGCGCAGCGCCTGCTGTTCCCGCCCACGGCGCACAGCCCTGCGCCGCCGCGCTGGCTGGGCGCCGTACTGACCACCACGTCGGGCTTCACCAGCTTCGTCGCCCATGCCGGCGGACCGCCGATCAGCGCCTACGTGATCCCGCTGCGGCTGTCGCCGGTGCGGTTCACGGCCACGATGGCGTTTTTCTTCTTCGTCATCAACCTGTCCAAGTGGATTCCGTATGCCTGGCTGGGGCTGCTCGACCTGCGCAACCTGGCGACCTCGCTGGTGCTGCTGCCCATCGCCCCGATCGGCGTCTGGATCGGCGTGCGGCTGGCCCGGCGCATCGACCCGCGGCTGTTCTACCGGCTGCTGTACCTGGGCATGTTCCTGACCGGGGTCAAGTTGTTGTGGGACGCGTTCGTCGGCTGACGGCTGTCCGGCTCCGGTGCCGACGTCAGTCGGCAGCCTGCGCGGCGCGTTCCTCGGCCTTGCGCCGCGCCCGCTCCAGCCGCTCCTGCGCCATCTGCGCCTCGAGTTGCTGGCGACCCTGCTTGGCGACCGCGATCATCTTGGCGCGGTCCTTGTAGTGCGGGTACATCTGCTCGAACAACTCGAGATTGTGGGTCCGGAAGCGCCGCGCGCTGACATCGGCTTCCTCGGGGCTGTGGCCGAGCAGTTCGAGCACGCTGCGGCCGCTGCGCAGGCTGGACTCGAACATCTCGCGCTGCACCAGCATCACGTTGCGGTCGCGCAGCTGGTTCCAGTGCGTGACGTCGCGCGCGCGCGCGACGATCGTCAGGTTGGCGAAATGGGCGCGCGCCAGGTCGACGATCTTCAGCGACTGGTCGACGTCGTCGACCGCCACCACCAGCACCGTGGCGGTGGCGGCGCCGGCGGTGCGCAGCAGGTCGAGCCGGGACGCGTCGCCGTAGAACACCTGGTAGCCGAAGCTGCGCGCGGCCTCGACCATTTCGGCGTCATGCTCGAGCACGGTGCAGGCAATGCCTTCGGCCAGCATCATGCGACCGACGATCTGGCCGTAGCGGCCGAAGCCGGCGATGAGCACCGGCGCGCGCTGCTGCTCGGCGATCTCCTCCATCTGCACGGTGGGCCGTCGTTGCGCCAGTCGCGGCAGCAGCCATTTGTCGGTCGCCACCAGCAGCAGCGGCGAGACCAGCATCGACACCGCGACGGCGCCGATCAGCAGCGATGCGGTCTGGGCGTCGAACACCTGCGCACCGGCCGCGGCCTGGAACACGACGAATGCGAACTCGCCGCCCTGCGCGAGCAACAGCGTGAAGATCGGCCGGTCCTGGAACGGCAATTCCATCAGCGTGGCCAGCGCGTAGATGACCAGGCACTTGAGCAGCAGGAATCCGACGACGATGGCCGCCATCAGGCCCGGCGAGGCGATCAGCACGCCGAAGTCGATGCTCATGCCCACGGCGATGAAGAACAGCCCGAGCAGCAAGCCCTTGAACGGTTCGATGTCGGTTTCCAGCTCGCGCCGGTATTCGCTCTCGGCCAGCAGCACGCCGGCCAGGAAGGCGCCCAGTGCCATCGACAGGCCCACCAGGTGCATCAGGCTGGCGATACCCACCACCAGCAGCAGCGATGCGGCGGTGAAGATCTCCGGCGTGCGCGAGCGCGCGATCCAGCGGAACAGCGGGCGCAGCAGCAGGCGTCCGCCCAGCACGATGGCCGCGATGACGCCGACGATACGCGCCGCCTCCAGCGCCGGATGGCTGGCCGTGGCGCCATGGGACGCGCTGGCGACCTCGACCGCCAGCAGCGGCAGCAAGGCCAGGATGGGAATCGCCGCCACGTCCTGGAACAGCAGGATGGAGAAGGCGGCGCGGCCGCTGCTGGTGGGCATCAGGTTGCGCTCGGCCATCACCTGCAAGGCGATGGCCGTGCTCGACAGCGCCAGGCCCAGCGAGGCCACCAGCGCGATCCGCCAGCCGACGCCGAACACCATGGCGGCACCGGTCAGCAGCAGTGCGCAGGCCAGCACCTGGGCGCTGCCCCAGCCGAAGATGGGCCGGCGCATGCTCCACAGGCGCTTGGGTTCGAGCTCCAGGCCCACCAGGAACAACATCAGCACGACGCCGAATTCGGCGAAGTGCAGGATGTCCTGGACATTGCTGACCAGCCCCAGGCCCCACGGTCCGATGGCCATGCCGGCGGCTAGGTAGCCGATGATGGCGCCCAGGCCCAGCGCCTTGGACAGCGGCACGGCGATGACCGCGGCGCTGAGGTAGATGAAGCTGTTGATCAGCCAGGCGGGTGTATGGTCCATGGAGTGTCAGGGGGCGGTCGGGTGTCGGGTCGGAGCGTACCGGTGCGGCGGGCCCCCCAGGCCCGCGGCCATGCCGCTAACATAATGCGCAGTCGTGGTCGCGGGAGTCATGGGATGCCAGTCGTTGTTGTTGCCAATCCGAAGGGGGGCGTGGGCAAGTCCACCTTGTCCACCCATGTTGCGGGTTATTTTGCGTCACGCGGCCATGCGGTGATGCTCGGCGATGCCGATCGGCAGCAGTCGTCCCGATTGTGGCTGGGGCTGCGGCCGGCGTCCGCCGCGCCCATCCATACCTGGGACATCAATGCCGACCTGATCGCGCGCCCGCCCAAGGGCACGACCCATGTCGTGGTCGACACGCCGGCCGGCCTGCATGGCTGGCGCTTCAAGGATGTCATGAAGATGGCCGACAAGGTGCTGGTACCGGTGCAGCCCAGCGTGTTCGACATCTTCGCCACCCGTGCGTTTCTCGACGACCTGGCGGCCAACAAGCATGTCGACAACCGCAAGATCGCGCTGGTCGGCATGCGGGTCGACGCGCGCACGATCGCGGCGGAGAAGCTCCATGCCTTCGTCGACTCGCTCGACGTGCCGGTGCTCGGCTACCTGCGCGACACCCAGAACTACGTGCACCTGGCCGCGCACGGCCTGACGCTGTTCGACGTGGCGCCCGGGCGATTCGAAAAAGACCTCGAGCAGTGGCAGCCGATCTGCCGCTGGCTTGATGCATGAACCCTCCCGCAACTCCTTCCAGGACCCCCATGAGCCGCAAGATATTCAAGACCCTGTCCGATCTCACCGCCCACGTCGGTCAGGAAGCGGGTGTCAGCGACTGGGTGACCGTGACCCAGGAACAGGTCAACCAGTTCGCCCAGGCCACGGGAGACCATCAATGGATCCATGTCGATGTCGAGCGTGCCAAGGCCGGCCCGTTCGGTGCGCCGATCGCCCATGGTTTCCTGACCTTGTCGATGGTGCCGCGCTTCTTCGACGAGGCGCTGACGATCGAGGAGGCCGGCATGGGCATCAACTACGGGCTGAACAAGGTGCGCTTCATGGCGCCGGTGCGCGTGGGAAGCCGGCTGCGTGGCCGGCTCACGCTGGTCTCGTGCGACCCGATCGACAACAACGGCGTGCAGATGGTCTGGGATGTCGTGGTCGAGCTGGAGGGGTCGGCCAAGCCGGCCTGCGTGGCGCAGACGGTGTCGCGCCGTTACCCCTGAACAGGCGCGTTGGTTGCGGTTCAGGTCGCGGTCGCGGCGGCGCCGCCAAAGCCGTTCTGGCGCCAGGCTTCGAACACCGTCACGGCAACCGCGTTGGACAGGTTCAGGCTGCGCTGGCCCGCGCGCATCGGCAGTCGCAGCCGCTGCTGCGGCGCGAACCGTTCGCGGATCTCCGGTGCGAGGCCGCGGGTCTCGGCACCGAACACCAGCCAGTCGCCGGGTTGGAAGGCCACCGCGTAGGGACTGCGCGTGCCATGGGTCGTGAGCGCGAACATGCGTTGCGGGTCGGGCTGCATCGTGTGCAGCAGCTCGCTCCAGCCGGCATGGCGGTGCAGCGGCGCGTATTCGTGGTAGTCGAGCCCGGCCCGGCGCAACTGCTTGTCGTCGAGCGAAAAACCCAGCGGCTCCACCAGGTGCAGGCTGCAGCCGGTATTGGCGGCCAGCCGGATGACATTGCCGGTATTGGGCGGGATCTCGGGTTCGACCAGCACGATATGAAACATATGCGCCGTATTGTCGGTGCTCGCGGCGTCCCGCTGCGCACGGTCGCCGGTGCCCGGCGCCTGGTGGTGCCGCGCTTCAGGGGCGGCCGAGGTCGGCGCGGGCCAGCACCAGGGCGGTGACGTGTTGCGCGCCGCAGCGACGCAGCGCCGTGGCCGCGGCATGCAGCGACGCGCCGCTGGTCATCACGTCGTCGACCAGCACGATGCGCCGGCCGACGAGTTCGCCGGCGCGGGTCGGCTCGACCGCGAAGGCGTGGCGGACGTTGTGCAGCCGCTCGGTGCGGCTCAGCGCGCTTTGCGGGGCGGTGTCGCGGATGCGCAGCAACAGGCCCGCGTCGGTCTTGTCCGGGGCCAGGCGCCGTGCCAGTTCCAGCGCCTGGTTGAAGCCGCGGGTGCGCAGCCGCCGCGTCGACAGCGGCATCGGCAGGATGTGGTCGGCATGGTCGAGCGCCGGCTCGACCCAGGGCGCGTGGCGCAGCACGGCAGCCAGCGCGCGGGCATGGCCGGGCTGGGGGTGGAACTTGAACTGCACGATGAGTCCGGCCCAGGGGTAGGCATAGGGTACGGCGGCGACGCAGGCGTCCAGCGGCGGCGGATCGCGGATGCAGGCGCCGCACCGGAGCACCGCGGACGGCACCGGCATGGCGCAGGTCTGGCAGCGTGCGCAGGGTTGGGCGAATCGCGCGATGCAGGCTTCGCACAGGGGCTCGCTGGGCCAGCTGCGGCAGACCAGGCATTGACTGGGCAGGCGGTCGGATATGCTCCCGAGCAGGGCGCGAAACATCGGGCCACTATATGCTTGGCCCCTGCAATGTCTGCCGATCTTCCTCCATCAATTGATCCACGCGCGGCGCAGCGCTGGGCGCGGCACATGCATGCGGCGTCGCCGTGGCTGCACGAGGAGATCGGCCGTCGCATGCACGAGCGGCTGCAATGGATCCGCCTGCAGCCCCGGACCTGGGTCGACTGGGAGCCGCTGCGCGGCGGACTGCAGGCCCACGATGCGGTCGCCCGGACCTATGCCGGTGCGACCCGCTGGATCGTCGAGCCCACCGCCCCGCGCCGCCAGGCCGTGGAAAAGGCCTTGCAGGCGCCCTGGTGGCGCCCGGCCCGCTGGAGCGCGCCGGCGCTGCGCTTCGGCGAGCCGCAGCCGGCGTCGGCCGACATGGTCTGGGCCAACATGGCGCTGCACATGGCCGCCGATCCGCGGGCGCTGCTGGGCCAATGGCACCGCATGCTGGCCCACGACGGATTCCTGATGTTCTCCTGCCTGGGGCCCGATACGCTGGTGCAGTTGCGCGCGGCCTACCGGGCGATGGGCTGGCCCGAACCCGCCCATGTGTTCACCGACATGCACGACTGGGGCGACATGCTGGTGGCCGCCGGATACGCGGAGCCGGTGATGGACATGGAGCGCCTGACCCTGACCTACGCCTCGCCGCAACGCCTGCTCGAGGAGCTGCGCGGGCTGGGCCGCAATCTGCAGCCGCATCGATTCCCGGGCCTGCGCGGCCGGCGCTGGCAGGCGCAGCTCTGGCAAGCCCTGGCGGGCCTGGGCGACGGCCCCGCGGGCGACGGCCCGCTCGCACTGACGTTCGAGGTGGTCTACGGCCATGCGCTCAAGCCGCAGCCCCGGCTGCCGGTGCAGGGCGAAACGGTGCTGTCGCTGGACGACATGCGGCGGGTTCTGCAGCAGGGCAAGCGCGATCCCGCGCAATCGCGATAGAGGGCGAGGGCCATGCCGGAGCGGGGCGGAATGCCCGGGTC
Source organism: Rhodoferax sp. (assembly GCA_024236015.1). GTDB lineage: Bacteria > Pseudomonadota > Gammaproteobacteria > Burkholderiales > Burkholderiaceae_C > CAISIP01. The sequence continues at coordinate 63,052 of JACKLK010000007.1, read as the reverse complement.
GGTCGGCTACAATGCCCCGGTTGAATTGCGGGCATTTCCCCGTGGTTTCACCGGGCCGTGTGCAGATGGCATGGCGTTGGGATGGAAAGACGCGTGATGAATCCGGTTTTTCGCTTCGCGACGGTTCAGGGACAGAACTTTCAGTGGTTCTTGCGGCGTAACTGCTCGGTCACGCCGCGACAGCTGGTTCTGATCTACCTGTCGCTGTGCGTGCTGTCGCTGGCCATCGGTGTGTTGTTCTGGGTCAAGGGTGCCACTTTGGTGCTGCCGATTGCCTGGATCGAACTCGTGGCGGTGGGGGTCGCGTTCCTGGTGTATGCCCGGCACGCGAGCGATGGGGAAACCATTCGTCTGACCGAAGGGCAACTGGTCATCGAGCAGGAAAACGGCGGGCGATTGAGCCGCTCCGAGTTCCGGCGCGAATGGGTCAGGGTGGAGCCTGGTGCGGCCGACAGCTCGCTGATCGCGTTGTCGGAGCAGGGCAGAACTGTGCATATTGGGCGTTTTGTGCGGCCTGAATTGCGGCCGGTGCTGGCCCGCGAAATCAGGATGGCATTGCGCGGAGCATGAAGGCGTCGCATTCCCCGGGGTGCGGACCGGTGCATATTTGAGGCAAAGAATTGATCATGATGAAGAGCATTGCGGGCAAGTTGGCTTCTCTGGTGACGATGGCGGGTGCCGGCTTGGCTGTTGCGCCGATGGCGCTGGCCCAGGTGAAGGACCTGCCGGGCGGCCCGGCCGTCAACCAGCTCAACCTGCATCCGCCGGTGACCCAGATCGCCGCCGATCAGGCCTGGCTGCACTGGTTCATGCTGATCGTGTGCTCGGTGATCTTTGTCGCCGTGTTCGCCGTCATGTTCTATTCGATCTGGAAGCACCGCAAGTCGGTCGGCCACAAGGCGGCCACCTTCCACGAGTCGGTCACGGTCGAGATCATCTGGACCGTGATCCCGTTCATCATCGTGATCCTGATGGCCTTGCCGGCCACCAAGGTCATCGTCGCGATGAAGGACACCACCAATGCCGACCTGACCATCAAGGCCACCGGCATGCAGTGGAAATGGGGTTACGACTATCTCAACGGCGAAGGCGAGGGCATTGGTTTCCTGTCGGCGCTGGACGCCGAGCACCGTGCCTTGTCCGATGCGGGTGGCCCCAAGGCGGATGCTCCGCTCGACAACTACCTGCTCAAGGTCGACAACCCGCTGGTGGTGCCGGTGGACAGGAAGATCCGCATCATCACCACCGCCAACGACGTGATCCACGCCTTCATGGTGCCGTCGTTCGGCATCAAGCAGGACGCGATCCCCGGCTTCGTGCGCGACACCTGGTTCCGCGCCGAGAAGATCGGCGACTACTACGGCCAGTGCGCCGAGTTGTGCGGCAAGGAACATGCCTACATGCCGATCCACGTCAAGGTGGTCTCGGCCGAGGACTACACCAAGTGGGTCGGCGAAGAGATGAAGAAGATCGCCGCCAAGCGCGACGATCCGTCCAAGGTGTGGACGCTCGAGGACCTGGTTGCCCGCGGCGAGAAGGTCTATACGGCCAACTGCCAGGCCTGCCACCAGGCCAACGGCAAGGGTGCCGGTCCGATCAAGGCGCTCGACGGCGCGCCCGTGGTGCTCGACGCCGACGCCGGCAAGCAGATCGCCATCCTGCTCAATGGCCAGAACAACGGCGCGATGCCGGCCTGGAAACAGCTCAGCGACACCGAGATCGCCGCGGTCATCACCTACACCAAGAACCACTGGTCGAACAAGACGGGCCAGATCGTGCAGCCGGCAGCGGTCCAGAGCGCTCGCCAGTAGGCCCGCGTTGTCCATCGAACGAAGACGAGTGAATTGACAAGGAAATCAGCATGAGCGCAGTACTGGACCACCACGGCCACGCCCACGACGAGCACCATGACCACCACGCCCCCACCGGCTGGCGGCGCTGGGTGTTCGCGACCAACCACAAGGACATCGGTACCTTGTACCTGCTGTTCTCGTTCACGATGCTGATGATCGGCGGCGTGCTTGCGCTGCTGATCCGCACCGAGCTGTTCCAGCCGGGCCTGCAACTGGTGAACCCGGAGCTGTTCAACCAGCTCACGACCATGCACGGCATCATCATGGTGTTCGGCGCCATCATGCCGGGCTTCGTGGGTTTCGCGAACTGGATGATCCCGCTGCAGATCGGCGCCTCCGACATGGCGTTCGCGCGCATGAACAACTTCAGCTTCTGGCTGCTGATCCCGGCCGGCCTGATGGTCGTCGGCTCGTTCTTCATGCCCGGTGGCGCCCCCGCCGCCGGCTGGACGCTGTACGCGCCGCTGACGCTGCAGATGGGCCCGAGCATGGACGCCGGCATCTTCGCGCTGCACATCCTGGGCGCGAGCTCCATCATGGGCTCGATCAACATCATCGTGACCATCCTGAACATGCGCGCTCCCGGCATGACGCTGATGAAGATGCCGATGTTCGCCTGGACCTGGCTGATCACCGCCTACCTGCTGATCGCCGTGATGCCGGTGCTCGCGGGCGCCATCACGATGACGCTGACCGACCGCCACTTCGGCACCAGCTTCTTCAACCCCGGCGGTGGCGGCGACCCGGTGATGTACCAGCACATCTTCTGGTTCTTCGGCCACCCCGAGGTCTACATCATGATCCTGCCGGCGTTCGGCATCATCAGCCAGGTGGTCCCGGCCTTCGCGCGCAAGCGGCTGTTCGGCTATACCTCGATGGTCTACGCCACCTCCAGCATCGCGATTCTGAGCTTCGTGGTCTGGGCCCACCACATGTTCACCACCGGCATGCCGGTGACCGGTCAGCTGTTCTTCATGTACGCCACCATGCTGATCGCCGTGCCCACGGCCGTGAAGATCTTCAACTGGATCGCCACCATGTGGCAGGGCTCGATGACCTTCGAGACGCCGATGCTGTTCGCGGTGGGCTTCATCTTCGTGTTCACGATGGGCGGCTTCACCGGCCTGATCCTGGCCATGGCGCCGATCGACATCCAGTTGCAGGACACCTACTACGTGGTCGCGCATTTCCACTACGTGCTGGTGGCCGGTTCGTTGTACGCGATGTTCGCCGGCGTCTACTACTGGATGCCCAAGTGGACCGGCGTGATGTACAACGAGACCCGCGGCAAGATCCACTTCTGGTGGTCGCTGATCGCGTTCAACATCACCTTCTTCCCGATGCACTTCCTGGGCCTGGCCGGCATGCCGCGTCGTTATGCCGACTACCCGATGCAGTTCGCCGACTTCAATGCGGTCGCATCCGTGGGCGCGTTCGCCTTCGGCATTGCCCAGGTGTATTTCTTCTTCTTCATCGTGTTGCCGTGCATGATGGGCAAGGGTGAAAAAGCGGCCCAGAAACCCTGGGAAGCTGCCGAAGGCCTGGAGTGGGAAGTCCCGTCGCCCGCGCCGTTCCACACTTTCGAGAACCCGCCGAAGCTGGACGCCACCGCGACCCGCATCGTCGGTTGAAGCCCCCGCGTGCGTGACGACCATGAGCCCTGAACAGAAGAAGTCCAACCTGCGCCTGGCCCTGATCCTGGCGTCGGTGGCGGTCGTCTTCATGCTGGGCATCATCGTCAAGATGGCGTTCCTGGGAGGCTGAGCCATGCGCCGCCGCTACCAGAACCTGACCATGGCGCGCAAGCTGCTGGTGGTGGCCGTGGCCATGCTGGCCTTCGGTTATGCGCTCGGTCCGCTGTACAACGCGATCTGCAACATCACCGGCATCAACGTGCTGGCGCTGGGCGACCGCAACATTCCCGGCGCCACGTCCAGCGTGGCGGCGAACAGCCAGGTCGACACCAGCCGCACGATCACCGTCGAATTCGACGCCAATGCCCGCGGCCCCTGGACCTTCAAGCCCGAGCGTCGCTCGGTCCAGGTCCATCCGGGCGAACTGGCCACGGTCGTCTACGAATTCCAGAATGCCCAGGATCGCCGCATGGCGGCCCAGGCCATTCCGAGCTACGCGCCGCGCCAGGCGGGCCCGCATTTCAACAAGCTCGAGTGTTTCTGCTTCAACCAGTACACGCTCGAGCCCGGCGAAAAGAAATCCTGGCCGGTGGCCTTTGTCATCGACCCCAAGATCTCGCGCGATGTCACGACCATCACCTTGTCGTATACCTTCTTCGAAGTGGGCGGACCGGTTCCGCCCGCCCCGGGTTCCACCGCGGCCGCCGAGTTGCCCGAGCCGCTGGCGCCGAACAAGGCCGGCTCATGAGCGCGCGGCAAGAACCATCCGGCGCGAGTGCGCCCGAACCGGCGTCGGCCTGGAACACCGCCAAGACGATTGCGTGGTCGTTCTTCGGCGTGCGCCGACGCAAGGACCACGAACAGGAAGGCACGCACATCAATCCGATCCACGTGCTGGTCGCCGGCTTTGTCGGGGTCTTCGTGCTGGTCGCCGGATTGATCGTGCTCGTGAACTGGGTCGCGGCCTGAGCCTGCGAGCCGGAATCGGAATCAAGTCAACAGAATATCGAATCGAGAGCCTGGAGCAGAAATGAGTTCTTCATCCCATACCACCACGCCGTATTACTTCGTGCCCGGCCCGTCCAGCCATCCGGTGATGGCGTCCATCGGCCTGTTCTTCGTGTTCTTCGGCCTGGGGCAGTGGATCAACGGCGTCGGCTGGGGCGAATACTCGATGTATTTCGGCCTGGTCTGGCTGTTCGTCGTGCTGTTCCGCTGGTTCCGCGACGCGGTCGGCGAGAGCGAGAGTGGCGCCTACGGCAACAAGGTCGACCTGTCGTTCCGCTGGAGCATGAGCTGGTTCATCTTCTCCGAGGTGATGTTCTTCGGCGCCTTCTTCACGGCCCTGTGGTGGGCGCGCGTGCACTCGGTGCCGGCGCTGGGCAGCCTCGAGAACGCCTTGTTGTGGCCTGATTTCAAGGCGGTCTGGCCCAGTGTCGCGGCCGGAGCGACCGCGTCTCCGGCCGGCATCGTCGAGCCGTTCCAGACCATGGGTCCGTTCTGGCTGCCGACCATCAACACCGCCTTGCTGCTGAGCTCGGGCGTGACCCTGACCATCGCCCACCATGCCTTGCAGGCGGGCCAGCGCAGCAAGACCATCGCGTTCATGTGGCTGACCGTGCTGCTGGGCGTGACCTTCCTCGGTGTGCAGGGATACGAATATTTCCATGCCTACACCGACCTGAACCTCAAGTTGTCGTCCGGCGCGTTCGGTTCGACCTTCTTCATGCTGACGGGTTTCCACGGATTCCACGTGTTCGTCGGCATGTTGATGCTGCTGTTCATCACGCTGCGACTGCAGAAAGGCCATTTCACGCCGGAGCGCCATTTCGGCTTCGAAGGCGCAGCCTGGTACTGGCACTTCGTCGACGTCGTCTGGCTGGGCCTGTACGTGCTGGTCTACTGGCTCTGACGGCGTACTGCCGTCCCCCGATCAACCAGGCCGCGCTGCGGCCTGGTTCATTTTCCGGCCGGTATGCCGGTGGGCTGGATGTAACCCAGCTTCCAGGCGACGAGCACGCAGATGAACAGCACGATGGAGAAGCCGACCCTGAACGCCAGTGCACGTGCCATGTGACCGGATGTCGAACGCCCTTCGCGACCGCCACCGCGCAGCATGAAATACAGGGCGGCCGCCAGGCTGCCGATGATGGCCAGGAACGCGAGGATGACAAGGTACATCATGGTGGCTGATTATCCGATGGCAAAAACCGGGCTGACGATCCGCTTCTGGGTGATCGCCGGTGCCGCGCTGCTGGGCGCGTTCATCACGCTGCAACTGGGACTCTGGCAACTCAGCCGTGCTGCGGAGAAACAGGCACTGCAGGCGGACATCGACGCGCGTGCGGCGTTGCCGCCGCTGGATACGGCCGCGCTCGGCGGCTCGCAGGCGCCGCACGCGTGGATGCATCGGCGTGTCAGCCTGCGCGGACACTGGCTGGACCGGCATACCGTGTACCTGGAGAACCGGCAGATGGATGGCAAGCCGGGCTTCTACGTGCTGACGCCGTTGCAGCTCGACGGCGCCGCGCAGGTCGTGCTGGTGCAGCGGGGCTGGGTGCAGCGCCATTTCAACGACCGCACCGCCTTGCCCGAGCTGCCGCCGGCCGTTGGCACGGTGCAGGTGGATGGACGAATCGCCCCGCCCCCAGCCAAGCTTTACGCGTTCGAATCCCGGGAGCAGGGCAAGATCCGGCAAAATCTCGACCTGGCCGGCTTCGCGCAGGAAACCGGTCTGCCATTGGCCGCATATTCCATCCTGCAGACCGGCCCGCAAGGCGATGGCCTGCTCCGGGACTGGGCCGCGATCCAGACCGGGGTCGCCAAGCACCATGGCTATGCATTTCAGTGGTTTGCCCTCAGCGGGTTGATCACGGTTCTCTTTATCTGGTTTCAAATTGTCCGACGCTTCATCATCATCCGCTGACCTGCCACGCCCCGGCCACGACGACCAGCCCCTGGGCCTGACGGTGCATGCCATGCCCGCGCTGGCCGAGGTGGGTGTGACCGAACGCCGCACCCGTGCCGGTCGCTGGAAGATGATGATCGTGTTCCTGATGTGCGCGGCGCCGGTGGTGGCGTCGTACTTTGCCTACTATGTGTGGCGGCCCGAGGCGCGCAGGGTCTTCGGCACCCTGATCGATCCGCAGCGTCCGCTGCCGGACCTGGTGGGCACGGCACTCGACGGCACGACGGTGAACCTGCGCGAACTCAAGGGCCAGTGGTTGCTGCTGACCGTGTCGGGTGGCGCCTGCGATGCGACATGCCAGCAATACCTGTACATGCAGCGCCAGTTGCGCGAAAGCCTGGGCAAGGAAAAGGAGCGCGTCGACCGGGTCTGGCTGATCAACGACGACGCGCCGGTGGCCGACGCCCTGTTGCCGGCGCTCGAGCAGGCCACGGTGCTGCGCGTGCCGCCGGCCGCACTCGGCCAGTGGCTGGCCGCCGACGCGGGGCAGGCCCTGCCGGCCCATCTGTACCTGGTGGATCCGCTGGGCAACTGGATGATGCGCTTCCCGGCCGGACTCGACATGGCGGGCGCGGCCAAGGCCAAGCGCGACATCGAACGGGTGCTGCGGGCCAGCGCATCCTGGGACACGGCGGGACGTTGACATGCGCTGTTCCCCGATTGCCGTTCACTGTCATCCCTTGCGTCTGCCCCGGCCGGTGGCCGGGTGGCGTATGCGCCCTGCGCGCGTGGCCTGCGGAGTGTTCCGATGAGCGAACCCGCCGCCGTCGACCTGGCGCCGATTCTGCAGATCCTGCTCGCGGGCGCGGCGCTGGCCGCCATCGCGCTGGCCTGGCTGCAACTGCGCGCGCGCAAGCAGTCGCCCGCCCACTGGTTGCGTGCCGTGACCGTGCTCACCCTGTTCCTGACCTTCGACCTGGTGTTGTTCGGCGCATTCACCCGGCTGACGGACTCCGGCCTCGGCTGCCCGGACTGGCCGGGCTGCTACGGCAGTGCCAGCCCGGTCGGCGCGCATGCCGACATCAGTGCGGCCCAGGCGGCGATGCCCAGCGGGCCGGTGACCCATCACAAGGCATGGATCGAGATGGTCCACCGCTACATGGCCACCGGTGTGGGGGCGCTGATCCTGGTGCTGACCGTGCTCACGTGGCGCCAGTGGCGGCGTGCCGGCCCGGACGCCTCGACGCTCAACCCCTGGTGGCCGACCGCCACGCTGGCATGGGTCTGCGTGCAGGGCGCGTTCGGCGCATTGACGGTGACGATGAAGCTGTTTCCGGCCATCGTGACCTTGCACCTGCTCGGCGGCCTGTTGCTGCTGGCCTTGCTGGCGCTGCAGTCCCAGTGGCAGACCCGCGCGCTAGCCGGCACGCCGCCGGTGTCGGTCGATGCGGGCACGCGCGTGTTCCTGCTGCTGGCCAGTGGTCTGCTGGTGCTGCAACTGGCGCTGGGTGGCTGGGTCAGCACGAACTACGCGGTGCTGGCCTGCACCGATTTCCCGACCTGCCAGGGCAGCTGGTGGCCGGCCATGCGTTTCGACCAGGGATTCGAGATCTGGCGCTCGCTGGGCATGACGGGTGAAGGCACGGCGATCTCCTTTGCGGCGCTGACCGCCATTCATTACGCCCACCGCCTGATGGCCTATGTGGTGCTGGTGGTGCTGGCCTTGCTGGCCTGGCGACTCGCGCGGATCGACGGCCTGCGGCGCCTGGCGCGCTGGATCGGCGGCTTGGCCGCGTTGCAGCTGGCCACGGGCCTGGGCAACGTGGTGCTGGGCTGGCCGTTGATCGCCGCCTTGTTGCACACCGGGGGTGCGGCGGCCCTGGTGGTCGTGATCACCTGGGCGATGGCATCGACCCGTAGTGCGCAGCAGCAGGCCTCGCCGAGCCGGGTCGCGCTGCCGATGGGGAGCCTGCGATGAGCGGGGGGTCGACATCGACCACCGATGCCGCGGCCGGAGCAGGGGTGTCGGTGTATCGCCAGTTCATGGCCTTGACCAAGCCGCGGGTCATCCAGCTGATCGTGTTCTGTGCGCTGATCGGAATGGTGCTGGCGGTGCCGGGCGCCCCGTCGTGGCCGCAGGTGATGCAGGCCGCGGTGGCCTGCATCGGCATCTGGCTGGTGGCGGCGGCCGCTGCCGCGTTCAACTGCATCGTCGAGCAGCGCATCGACGCCAAGATGAAACGCACCGCGTGGCGCGCGACGGCACGGGGCGAACTGAGCAACCGCCAGACACTGCTGTTTTCCGGCCTGTTGTGCGGGGCGGGTTCGGCCATCCTGTATCTCTGGATCAATCCGCTGACGATGTGGCTGACCTTTGCCACCTTCGTCGGCTACGCGATGATCTACACCGTCATCCTCAAGCCGCTGACGCCGCAGAACATCGTCATCGGCGGGGCGTCGGGTGCGATGCCGCCGGTGCTGGGATGGGCCGCGATGACCGGCGACGTCGGCCCCGAGGCGCTGATCCTGTTCCTCATCATCTTCCTGTGGACCCCGCCGCATTTCTGGGCCCTGGCCTTGTACCGGGTGGAGGACTACCGCAAGGCCGGCCTGCCGATGCTGCCGGTGACCCATGGCAGCGAATTCACGCGCCTGCAGATCCTGCTGTACACCGCCGTGTTGTTCGCCGCCTGCCTGTTGCCCTTCGTCTACGGCATGAGCTCCTGGCTCTACCTTGCGGCCGCCGTCGTGCTGGGTGCCGGCTTCTGCCTGCATGCGTTCTGGCTGTGGCGCGACTACTCTGACGCGCTGGCGCGCCGCACCTTCCGCTTCTCGCTGTATCACCTGAGCCTGCTGTTTGCCGCCTTGCTGGTGGACCACTACCTATTCTGACCAACCCGCTGCCGTCACGACATGCCCACCTTGCGCCCGTTTCTACGCCTTTGCGCCAGCCTCGTCCTGCTGCTGGCCTCGACCGTCTTGCTGTCCGGCTGCTTCGACAACAAGCCGTCCTTTGTCTCGATCGACGTCACCGGTGCGGACTACGCGCGTGACTTCCAGTTGCCCGATGCCGACGGCCGGGAGCGCAGCCTCAAGGACTTCGCCGGCAAGGTCGTCGTGGTCTTCTTCGGCTACACCCAGTGCCCCGATGTCTGCCCGACGACGATGAACGAACTGGCCGAGATCCGCAAGCTGCTGGGCAAGGACGGCGATCGGCTGCAAGGGGTTTTCGTCACCGTCGATCCGCAACGCGACACGCCCGAGGTGCTCAAGGCCTACCTGGGCAACTTCGATCCCTCGTTCGTCGCCTTGCGTCCGACCTCGCCGGAACAACTCGCGGCGACGGCCAAGGCCTTCAAGATCTACTACAAGCAGGTCGAAGGCCGTACCGACACCAGCTATACGATGGACCATTCCGCCGGCAGCTACGTCTACGACACGAAAGGGCAGTTGCGGCTGTTCACGCGTTACGGCATGGGCGTCAAGGCGCTGGCCGGCGACATCGAGCAATTGCTCAAGCAGGGCTCCTGAACCCCGCAACGACAACGCCGGCACCGGCCTGTCGGGAGGCCTATGCCGGCGTGTGGCGTCCGGTACCCGCTCCGTCGGCCCGGCCTGTCAGCCGTGCGGCCGGGCGTGCAGCAACTCAGGCGTAGGCCGCGAGCGCCTTCTTCATCTTCTTCATGGCCGCCACTTCGATCTGGCGGATGCGTTCGGCGCTCACGCCGTATTCGTCTGCCAGGTCGTGCAAGGTCATGCCGCCGGAGTTGTCGTCGTTGACCTTGAGCCAGCGCTCCTCGACGATGCGCCGGCTGCGGTCGTCCAGCGTGCCCAGCGCCGTCGCAATGCCGTCGGTCGCCATCGTGTCGCGCTGGCGCGACTCGATCACCGCCGTGGGTTCATGGTTGGTGTCGGTCAGGTAGGCGATCGGGCCGAAGGCCTGTTCACCGTCGTCGGACGGAGCCGGGTCGAGCATCACGTCGCCGCCCGACAGGCGGGTCTCCATTTCGATCACCTCCGAGCGCTTGACGTTGAGCTGCTCGGCCATCGCATCGATCTGTTCCGCGTTCAGCGTCTCGCGGTGCGTGCCGGCGTCGGCCGCCGCATCGTCGGACTTGAAACGCTGCTTCATCGAGCGCAGGTTGAAGAACAGCTTGCGCTGGGCCTTGGTCGTCGCGACCTTGACCATGCGCCAGTTCTTCAGGATGTATTCGTGGATCTCGGCCTTGATCCAGTGCAGCGCATAACTGACCAGGCGCACGCCCTGGTCCGGGTCGAAACGCTTGACCGCCTTCATCAGGCCGATGTTGCCCTCCTGGATCAGGTCGCCATGGGGCAGGCCGTAACCCAGGTACTGGCGCGATACGGACACGACCAGGCGCAGGTGGGACATCACGAGTTTTCCGGCCGCTTCGAGGTCGTTCTCGTCGCGCAGCTTGCGAGCGTACGATTGCTCCTGCTCCAGCGTCAGCATGGGAAGCCGGTTCACGGCGGAAATATAGGCGTCCAGATTGCCCAACGGGGGCACGACTGCCCACGGGTTGGCCAGGGCCACCGCGTTGTTCGTCATTCCGGTCTGGTTTGTCATCTGATTCCTCCTGTGCCCATTCATCGATTGGATGTTAGCACTCTATGGGAGTGAGTGCTAAGCAAGAAGTTCAATCAAACCCATAGGCAAAGGCTTGTGGGTGCGATGGCGCGCGATGTGTCCAGCGGTGACGCGGCGCCAGGGCCCATCCGGCTGCGTGGGGGCCTGGGATTTTCACGATATGAACCGCCGGCCGGACAAAGGCCGGCGGCGCGGGATGACCGGAAGCGAGCGGCCGGCATGGCCCCTCGAACGCCGCGATCCGCCGATGGAGCGGCGCGGCTGCACCGCCGACGTCGGTCGACGACGCAGCTGCGGGGCCTCGACGGCCCCGCAGCACCCGTATCAGGAGGCGCGGCGCGCGCGGCGACGTCCGACGGCCACCAGCGCGGCAAGGCTTGCGAGCATCAGCGACAAGGAGCCGGGCTCCGGAACCGGCAGTGGCAACACGTTCACGTTGATACCGGTCGCTGCGAGCACGTTGCGCGTGCCTTTTTCGAACACCTGCAGATTGACCCGGAAACTGCCAGGCTGGTCGGGGTCGGAGGAAAAGCCTTCGAACCCGAGGTTCCAGGACTGCTGGGAAACCGTGTACTGGGACAGGAAGAGCGAGAACTCCGCCAGGTCGGTCGCCTCGACGCCCGCGCCGCCTGCGGTTGCCAGCGTGCCGAACGAATGGTCCTTGAGCACGCCGGGCGCGTACAGGACGACGGTATTGGAGGGATTCGAAAAATCGGTGCCGGCGGTCGGATCCCGGTCGACCTGCAACAGATAGTCGTAGTCGCCGATCTGGTTGCCGGTGCCTTCGACGTTGATCGACCACTCGAAATTGAAGACCGAGCGGTTTGCAGGGTTGGTCGTCAGGATCGAGGTGTCGAAGGTATAGGTCTGATCGCCATCGTAGTTGAACACGTTGGCTGCCGGGTAACGCTGCTTGGCGCGCAGGCCCAGTTCGATGTCGTTCGCAACCACGCCGGTGAAACCGCCGTTGCCGTTTCCGCTGCCGAAGATCATGTTCGGTGCCACGAGGCCCGTGCCGTTGACCGGCGCCGCCTGGGCCGCCGACACCGCGAGCAGCAGCGCCGCGCCGAAGCCAATCGCATATCGTGTTCTTGTTGATGTCATGGGGTCTCCACTATGTTGAGAAAGAGGAATGCAGCCGAACAACGGCCACGTCACTGCGTACCGGCGTACGGTGACGCAGTCGGACTCCTGTAAGCACGCATCGAGCCACTGCCCAAACAAGCAGGAAAATCAACAGCTTGGTTGATTCGCGCAATGGTTTGATTTGCAGTTTGTAAAAAATCTTGACAGTCGCCGCTGGCCTGCGCGCCCCTGGCCCGGCGCGAGGATCGGCGGGTGCTCGGGCCGACCCGCGCGGGCGTGCGCCATCCACCACGGGAGTCGCGGTGTTCCGCGTCCGCCGGGCCGGCATCACAATGTAAGTGACTTTCCCAACCACCATCACCGGGGCCCCATGCCATGACCGACCAGACGATCGAGACCGATTACCTCATCATCGGAGCCGGCGCCAGTGGCCTGTGCGTGGCCGATGTGCTGGTGGCCGAGAGCGACGCCTCGATGCTGATCGTGGACCGGCACGACCTACCCGGCGGCCACTGGAACCACGCCTATCCGTTCGTGCGCCTGCACCAGCCGTCGGCGACCTACGGCGTCAATTCGCTGCCCCTGGGCCAGGACCGCATCGACCCCGACGGGTTGAACCGCGGGCTCTGCGAACTCGCCACCGGTCCCGAGGTCCTGGCCTATTTCGACCGCGTGATGCGCAGCCAGCTGCTGCCCAGCGGAAGGGTCGACTACCGGCCGATGAGCGACTACCTGGACCCCGAGCCGGCCGGCGGCCGCACCGTGCATCGGTTCAGGTCCCGCGTCACCGGCCTCGTGCAGACGGTGGCGGTGCGAAAGAAGGTGGTCGACACCCGGCTGGGCAACGTGATGGTGCCGGCGACGCACCCGGTCGAGTTCCCCGTGGCGCCGGAGCTGTCGTGTGTGCCCCTCAATGCCTTGCCGCAATTGAACCGTCCCTATCCCCGGTATGTCGTCATAGGTGCCGGCAAGACCGGTGTCGATGCCTGCCTGTGGTTGCTGGCGCACGGGATCGACCCCGATGCCATCCGCTGGATCGTGCCGCGTGACGCCTGGCTGCAGGACCGGGCCAACGTGCAGCCCGGCGATGCATTCCTGGCCCGGACCTTCGGCAGCTTCGTGACCCAGATGGAGACCGTGCTGCAGGCCGACTCGGCGAGCGAGCTGCTGCTGCGACTGGAAGCTGCCGGCCAGTTGCTGCGCCTCGATCCCGACGTGCTGCCGACGATGTACCGCTGCGCGACGATCAGCCGCGACGAGCTGGCGCAACTGCGCCGTATCCGCGACGTGGTGCGGCTGGGCCGGGTCACCGCGATCGAAGCCGGGCGCATCGTGCTGGAGCACGGAACCGTGCCGGCCGAGGCCGACTGGCTGTATGTGCATTGCTCCGCGGTGCCGTTCCAGAGCCAGGGGCCGGAGCCGATCTTCCAGCACGGGCGCATCGCGCCGCAGCTGGTGCGCAACTGCCAGCCGATGTTCAGCGCTGCCCTGATCGCGTTCGTCGAAACGCTCGGTGACAAGGAAGGGCTGGATGACGCCGCCATGAACCGGCTGTGCCAGGTCGTTCCGCTGCCCGAGCGGCCGCATGACTGGATCCGCATGCAGGCCGTCGTGATGCTGAACCAGTACCACTGGTCGCAACACGCGGGCATCCGCCAGTGGATCGAGCACGCGCGACTGGATGGATTTGCCGGTCGGCTGCACCGGCTTGGCAAGACCGATCCCGTGATCCAGGCGCTGGCGCAGCGTTTCAAGGCGGCTGCCGTCCCGGCCACGATGCGACTGCAGCAGTGGGCCCGCGCGACCGGTTGACCGGCGCTGCCCGCGATCGCCCGTATCCGCAATAAGCCGTCACGTCGTCAGGCCATCGCCCGGCACGCGGGACGGGGTGCCGGGGCTGGGCCACACTGCGCGCATGACTGCGGACGAGCTGCTGGCCTGGATAGCCACCTACGACCACTGGGTGTATGCCCTGTTGTTGGCGTACGCCCTGGCCAAGACCGGCCCGCTGCCGATGGTGGCAGGCTTTGTCAGCGCATCGGGGGCCTTGCAGGCGCCGGTGGTGTTCGCGGTGGTGCTGGCGGGCACGGTGGCAGGCAGCCAGTTGCGGTTTTTCGTCGGCCGTGGTGGCGCGCCGTGGCTGTTCGAACGATTCACCGGACTGGCGCCGTGGCTGGCACTGGGTGCGGTGGGCGTCGAGCGTTACCGGCTGCTGCTGTTGCCGCTGTACCGGTTCTCCAAGGGCACGTACAGCCTGGTCGGCCTGGGTGCGGGCGCGTCCCGCCTGCCGTGGCGGCGGTTCGTCATGCTCGATGGCGCCGGTGCGGTGTTGTGGGCGGGCACATCGGTATCGCTGGGTTTTGCCATCGGTCAACTGGGCCATGCGGTCGACCCGCGCTGGGCCGCCTACGCCGGCCTGGGCCTGCTGGCGCTGGGCATGGTCACCGTGGCCGCGTTTGGCGCGCGTCTCAAGCGCCGGCTGCTGCCGATGGCCAACGAGGCCCTGCGCGCCGCGCGGGCCCGGCGCGCGCAAGCGGCCATGGCGGGCTGATCGGCCCGTCGCGCAGGCCGCGGGATCAGCGCAGTTCGTATTCGAAGGTACTGACGACGCGCAGCCGCTTGGTGCGCGAACTGCCGTCGTCGTAGTCGTTGCCGTCGTCCCCGCTGATCCGGATCACGCCCTGGTTGGCGTTCTTGAGCGGCCCGAGCCGGGCGCCGGCCTCGGCCGCGAACTTGTCGGCCTGCTCACGTGCATTGCGCGTGGCCTCGGCCAGCAGCGGCGCCTTCACGTCGTTGAAACCGCGCAGCTGGTAACGCGGCCCGCTGGCGCCCCGGTTGTCGCCCCCGAGTTGCACGCCGGCCTGGATCAGTGGGTCGACCGCGAGCGCGGCCTGTTCCACGTCCGCGACCCGGGCTGTCTTGACCAGTACCTGGCCGCTGCCGTTGAAACGCAGCGGGGTGTTACCCTGGGCGTATTCGCGCGCGAACAGGTCCTGCACCTGCAAGGGGCGCGCCTCGACCTCGTCGGCGGTGAAGCCGCGCGCCTTCAGAAACGCCAGCACCTGCTCCCGGTCTTCGGCCAGAGCCTTCTGCACGCCGGCAAAGTCGTTGCCCGCGCGGCGAAAGGACAGGGTCCAGATCGCGAAATCGCTCTCGATGGCCTTTTCGGCCAGGCCCTTGACGGTGACGGACCGGTCCGACATGCGAAACCGCTCCAATCCCTGGCTGACGGACCAGCCGGCAAATGCGATGCCGGCGCCGACCAGCACGGCGGTGACCAACCGGCCCATGGTGTTTGGCATAGGTGACTCCCTGTCTCATGTCATACAAGCGGGCCGCACGGCAGCGCGGCCCGGCATGCCCGATGGTAAGGGCCCCGCGTGGGCGCCCCTTCGGAGACGGCCTCGACACCGGGGTCAGCGCATGCGCACGGCGGCGTGTTCGCCCAGATCCTGGGGCGGATGGCCGGTGACCGCGGCGGCGGCCAGCTTGAACAACTGCACGATCTTGCTGGCCTTGACGTCCCAGTAGTGGGCCTGGGCGATCCGGACCTCGACCAGCGCCACGTCGGGATCGGTCGGCCCGCGCGGAAACCAGGCGTCGTTCGTCTTCGACCACAGCTGCTCCTTGCGCGCCATGTCGTCCACGATCCGGGCATTGCCGGACACCGACACATAACTGTCCTGGCCCGGGTCGGCGTAGACCACGTTGACGCAAGCGTCGTGGCGGATGTCGTCGACCGGTCCGTTGGCGCGTGACATGAAGAACCACAGGCTGCTGTCTTCGTCGATGCGCCGGTTCTGCGTCGTCATCGGCCGGGAATGCAGGTAGCCGTTGGTGTGGCGGGTGGTGAACATCGCGAACCGGATGTCCTTGATCAGCTCCCACAGCTTCGCGCGGGCTTCGCCGGGGGAGGGGGTGGTGCTGGCGTGATCGTTCATGGGTTCTCCTTGCAATGGACGGGGGCGGGTTGCGCCTCCGAATGGACAAGGCTTCATTGAACGCTTCCCGGGATTGCACGTGTATCAGGCGCCAACCTGGAGCACTGTAGGACAGGTCTTGCGACGTCGTCGCTTCGGCCGGACGGCCCCGGCCCCGCTTGCGTGCCGAAATGCCGGTCTGCGTGTGTCATGCCGATTGCGCGCACACGGCGTTCGTCCAGGTGCTGGCCGGTAGGCAGGTCACCGGCGGGGCTGGCATGCGCCATTCTGTCGAGGTGGCGCCGGCCGGAGACCGGTTCAGGCGGACCGTGCTTCAGCGCGTGAATGCGGTGGTATTGGTCAGCCAGGCCCGGGCCGCTTGGCGCGCGCCGGCGGGCGGGCCTCGGACGGTATTGACGCCGGTGCGGGCTGCGCCGGGTCCAGCCAGCGCGGGTCGCCAATACGCAGGCCCACACTGCGGCCGGTATCCATCAGGTCTTTGATCAGCGCTTGTTCCGTGCTGGCGTCGACCGACAGCAGCGGGAAGGACAGACTGAGCGCGATCGGCGATGCGTTGAGCGGAGACTGCAATGCGATGGCGATGGTCTTGATGCCCAGGAACAGTTCCTGGTTCGAACAGGCGAAGCCTGTCGCTCGCACGTTGGCGAGGTCCTCGAGCAGTTGATCCACGCTGCGCAGGCTGTATGGCGTCGTTGCAGGCAATTCTGCGGGCAGCCGTTGCCGGATCTCGTCATCGGTCAACAGCGCCAGCAATGCCTTGCCCATGGCGGTGGCGTGGCATGGCAGCCGCCGTCCGAGTTCGATCCCGAAACGCACCGGGAACCCCCCGTGCTGCGTGCCCAGGGTCACGACATCCGTGCCTTCGAGCACGCCTGTCCACGCCGTGTGATGGGTGCGCGTGGCCAGGTCGACCATCGCGTCCTCGATGCAACGCATCACGTTGGTCGTCTGCAGGAAACCGGTTGCAAGTCGCATGGCCAGTGGCCCGGGCCGGTAGCGGCGGCTGGCGCTGTCCTGGTCCACCAGTTCGGCTTCCCGCATCTCCGACAGGATGCGCGAGGCGTTTGACGCCGTGACCCCCAGCGCGCGTGCCAGTTCCGCAACGGATGTTTCGTACGGTGGTTGCGAAAGCAGCTTCAAGGCTTCCGCAGCTTTTCGGATGGATTGCATCGTTGTTGACTTTCAGGTTGACCAATGCATAATACGCAACATATTGCTGTATAGGCAATGATAACGACAATGTGAATGGAATCAAAAATGCGCGCTAAAGGTGGTTGCCTGGTGGCCGAAACGTTGCAGGCCAATGGTGTGTCCTGGATCTTCGGTATGGAAGATCCGATCGAAGTGTTTCATGCTCTGGATCGGTCTGTGACCCGTAGCGTGACGGTGCACGATGAAAAACATGCCGCCATCATGGCGCATGCCTATGCGCAGGTCACCGGCCGGCCCGGCATCTGCACATCGACCTTCGGTCCGGGCGCCACGAACCTCGTGACGGGTCTGCTCGAGGCGCTGCGCTCGTCGGTGCCCGTGATCGCCCTGGTACAAGACCACCCCTTGTCGGTCAAAGGTCGAAATGCCAGCAGCGAACTCGACCATGTCGTGGCCTTGACCCCCTACGTCAAGGCGGTGCTTCGCATCGACACCCCTGACCAGGGGCCGGACCTGGTGCGCCGCGCCTTCCGCATCGCCACCAGCGGACGTCCCGGGCCGGTGGCGCTGTTGTGCCCGACCGACGTCATGTCGCTCGAGGGGGACGGCGATCCGTATGGCGTCGAGCGTTACATGCATGTGCCCTCCCACCGCGGGCGACCCGCGACCGCCGACATCATTCGGGCCGCCGAACTGCTTGCCGCCGCCCGGCGACCGCTGATCGTGGCAGGCGGCGGCAGCGTGATCTCTGGCGCCTTCGCCGAAGTGCGTGCCTTGGCCGAGCGTTTCGATGCGCCGGTGGCCACCACGATGACGGGCAAGGGCGCGATCGCTGAACATCATCCGCTGGCCGCTGGCGTATTGGGCACCTCGACCGGGGGCTTGTACGGTCGCGGCAAGATCTCGAACACGCTGCTGGCCGAGGCCGACGTCGTGTGTATCCTGGGCTCGCGCACCGGCCAGATCTGCTACAACAACTGGACCACGCCCGGCAGCGCGGCATCGGTGATCCATCTGGACATCGATCCCCAGGAGATCGACCGCAATTTTGCCGTGACCGTGCCGTTGCAGGGGGACGTGCGCGACACCTTGCGCGACCTGCTGTCCTATTGCGACAGTGCCGGAATCGCGCAGAGCGAATCGACGCGTGCCGCGCAACTGGCGCGCCAGAAAGACGCGTGGTTGGCGGAACTGGCGCCCGTGGCCGGAACCGATGCCCGTCCGATGCGTCCCGAACGCGTCGTGGCCGAACTCAACCACTTCGTCGACGCACAGACGCTCATCGTCACCGATGCGAGCTATTCCACCGGCTGGGCCATGAGCCAGATGGAGGCGCCGGTGGCAGGCCGCTTCATGTTGTCACCGCGCGGCACCGCCAGCATCGGCTGGGGTCTGGCCGCAGCCATCGGCGCCAAACTCGCCGACCCGGCGCGCGACGTCATCTGCGTCACCGGCGACGGCGGGTTCGGATACGTGATCAATGAACTCGAAACCGCGGCGCGATACAGGGTCAACCTGCTGGTCGTCGTGTTCAACAACGGCACGCTGGGCTTCCAGCGTCACTGGGAAGAGAAGGCGATCGGGCGCGCGATGGACTGCGACTTCCTGGATGTCGACTACTCCGAGGTCTCGCGCGCACTGAAAGGCGGTGGCGAGCGCGTCGCCGACCCGAGCCAGCTCGCAGCCGCGATCGCACGCGGGAAGACCTTCCCGGGCCCGTACGTCATCGACGCCATCATCGATCCGGAAGCGGCGGCACCGATTGTCGGATTCGACAAGCCGATCGCCGAAGGTGCCTACCACTGAGCCTTGATTCAACCCACCACCAACAGGAGCAATTGATATGAAGCGGATTCTGGTTTTTGTGCTGGCTGCCGCCATGGCACTGTGCGCGTCGTTTTCTGCCAGTGCGGGTGCCACACTCGATCGCGTGCTGAAAGAGAAGAAACTGGTCGTTGGCGTGGCGCCGTGGAACCGATTCGTCGCCATGAACCCGCAGACGAACAAGTACGAGGGATACATTGCCGACGACATCCTGAACCTCGAGGCCCTGACCGGCATCAAGGTCGAGATCGTCAACACGACCTGGGGCGGACTGATCGCCGGCCTGCAGGCCGGCAAATGGGATGTCATCATGACCGGCCTGGGCGCCACGCCCGAGCGATCCACGGCGGTCGCCTTCAGCGAACCCTACGGCTACATATCGATCACGGCCATGACGCGTGCCGACAACGCGGCCAAGACCATGGCCGACCTGGACAAGCCCAACAACGTGATCTCCACTGTGGGCGGCACGTCTGCGGCGAAGTACAGCCAGAAAGCCTTCAAGCAGGCCAAGGTGGTTGCCTTCGGCGACACCACGGCGGCGGTGCTGGAAGTCATGCAGGGCCGTGCCGTTGCCTACATGGGTGACAGCGTCTCGAATGCGTTGCGTGCGAAGGAGCGTCCGAAGGAGATCAAGAACATCGTGCTGGCCAAGACCGAGTGGAACAGCCTGAACCACGCCGTGCGTTACGACGACCTCGATCTGCTGGTGTTCATCGACACCTATATCCGGACCATGAAGCTGCGCGGCTGGTACGAGGAGCTTGCCGAAAAGTGGGGCTTGCCGCCGGAACTCGCAACCGGTCCGTGAACGACGCGCGCTGAATGAACTACACATTTCAATTCGGGGTCCTGTGGGACTACGGCCCCTACCTGGCCTGGGGCCTGTGGCATGCCTGGTGGGTCAGCTTTCCCAGCATCGTCCTGACGACGCTGCTGGGGCTGGTTCTCGCGGCGATGAGCCTGTCGCGGTTCCGGGCGGCGCGCACCGTCGCTGTCATCTTCGTGGACTTCTTCCGCACGCTGCCGGTGGTGGTGTTGCTGATCTGGATCCACTATGTACTGCCGATCCTGACCGGCTTGAATTTCTCGGCGACAACCAGTTCCATCGTCGCGCTCTCGCTCAATGGCGCTGCACTGGCGTGCGAGGCCTATCGGGGCGGCCTGTCGGCGATTCCGCTGACGCAGACGCAGGCGGCCCAGTCGCTGGGCTTCTCGCGCTGGCAGATCCTGCGCTACGTGACGCTGCCGCAGGCCTTCTTCGCCACCTTGCCGTCGCTGACCAACGTGCAGATCACGGTGATCAAGAACGTCACCGTGACGGTGCTGATCTCGGTGCCCGAGGTCATGTTCCGGGCCCAGGAGCTGACGGTGCAGTACTTCCGCCCGCTGGAACTCTATACGGGCGCGGCACTGCTGTATGTTGCGTTGATCTGGGGATACACGATGTTGATGCGCAGCCTGGAGCGACTGCAGAAATGGCAACCGATATGAAGGGCGCCGCGGTGCGCATCAGCGATGTGCGCAAGTCGTACGGGCAGAACGAGGTACTGGCCGGCGTGTCGATCGACGTCGCTGCCGGCGAGGTACTGGTCATCTGCGGCCCCAGCGGCTGCGGCAAGAGCACGCTGCTGCGTTGCATCAACGGTCTGGAGACGATCCAGGGCGGCAGCATCTCGGTCGATGGCGTGACGGTGGACCACGGCAATCCGGACGCGCTCAAGCGGGTGCGCCAGATGGCCGGCATGGTGTTCCAGAACTTCAACCTGTTCCCGCACATGTCGGTGCTCGAGAACATCGCGATTGCTCCGGTCAAGGTCATGGGGGTTGCGCCGCAGCTTGCGCGCCAGGAGGCGCAGGCGCTGTTGGCCAGCGTCGGCATGTCGGAGAAGGCGTCGGTGTTTCCGTACCAGCTGTCGGGGGGCCAGCGTCAGCGTGTCGCGATTGCCCGCGCGCTGGCGATGAAGCCCAGCGTGATGCTGTTCGACGAACCGACCTCGGCACTGGATCCGGAGATGCGCGAGGAAGTGCTCAGTGTCATTCGCGGCGTGCACGCTGAACGGAACATGACAATGATTGTCGTGACCCACGAGATCGGATTCGCCAAGTCGGTCGCCAGCCAGGCGATCCTGATGGAGGCCGGCCAGATCGTCGAGCAGGCCCCGGCCAAGCAATTTTTCGACAACCCGCAGTCCGAGCGCGCACGGCGCTTCGTGCTGGCCATCAAGAACGATTGACCGCCGGGCAGCGGCGGAGCATCGGTCGAACCGGCCCGGCTCGCACCTGTCGGCAATCACAGACATCCACCAAGCCATGACGGAACCATCACTCACCCCGACTTCCAACCTGGCGGACGACGTCGCCCGCATCCTGCAGGCATGTTCGGTCGACCCCGCACACTACACCACGGGCGCGCGCACGGTGCGCTCGCCCATTCTGGGGCAGACGATCGCACGCGTATCCGATGCGACACCGGAACAGGCGCAGGCTGCCATCGCGCAGGCCCATGCGGCCTTTCTCGCCTGGCGCGAGGTTCCGGCGCCGCGCCGCGGCGAGTTGGTCCGCTTGTTGAGCGACGAGCTGCGCGTGGCCAAGGAGGATCTTGGCCGCCTGGTCTCGATCGAGGCCGGGAAGATCCTCTCCGAAGGACTGGGCGAGGTCCAGGAAATGATCGACATATGCGACTTTGCGGTCGGTCTGTCGCGCCAGCTTTATGGCCTGACGATGGGCAGCGAGCGCCCTGATCACCGGCTGATGGAGCAATGGCATCCTGCCGGTGTCGTCGGTGTCATCTCGGCGTTCAATTTTCCTGTCGCGGTCTGGAGCTGGAATGCGGCACTGGCCCTGGTGTGCGGCAATGCCGTGGTCTGGAAGCCCTCCGAGAAGACCCCGCTGACGGCGCTGGCGGTGACCGGCCTCATCCATCGGGTGATCCGCAGGTTCGATGGTGCGCCCGACGGCCTGGTACGGCTGATCATCGGTGACCGGTCGACCGGCGAACTGCTGGCCGCACATCCGCTGGTTCCGGTGGTTTCGGCCACCGGCTCGACCGCCATGGGCCGAGCCGTGGCCCAGACGGTGGCGGCCCGGTTTGGCCGCGCCATCCTGGAACTGGGAGGCAACAACGCGACCATTGTTTGCGCCAGCGCCGATCTCGACATGGCCTTGCAGGCGGTCGCCTTCGGCGCGATCGGCACGGCGGGTCAACGTTGCACCACGTTGCGCCGGCTCTTCGTACATGCCGATGTGTACGACCGCTTGTTGCCGCGGCTGCGATCGGTCTATCGGTCGGTGAAGGTCGGGAATCCGTTGCAAGCGGACGTGCTGGTTGGCCCCCTGATCGATGGTGCGGCGTTCGACCAGATGCAGCGCGCACTCGAGCAGGCGCGGGCGGATGGTGGTCAGGTCGTGGGTGGCGAACGAATGGTCGACCCGGCGCTGGCCGACGGCTTCTACGTGCGCCCCGCACTGGTCGAAATGCCTCGTCAGACAGAGGCGATGCACAGCGAAACCTTCGCACCCATTCTGTACGTCATGCGTTACGACACGCTGGATGAGGCCGTGAGGCTGCACAACGAGGTGCCGCAAGGTCTTTCGTCGTCGATATTCACGACGGACCTGCGCGAATCGGAGCGATTCTTGTCGGCCACCGGCTCGGATTGCGGTATTGCCAACGTCAACATGGGCCCATCGGGCGCCGAGATC
The DNA here is from genome assembly GCA_024236015.1 of Rhodoferax sp. Taxonomy (GTDB): domain Bacteria; phylum Pseudomonadota; class Gammaproteobacteria; order Burkholderiales; family Burkholderiaceae_C; genus CAISIP01. The sequence continues at coordinate 40,340 of JACKLK010000007.1, read as the reverse complement.
GGCGGTGCGTTCGGGGGCGAGAAGGAAACCGGTGGCGGCCGCGAAAGTGGCTCCGATGCCTGGAAGTCCTACATGCGGCGCATGACCAGCGCCGTGAACTACGGACGCAGCATGCCGCTGGCACAAGGCGTTCGATTCGACGTGCAAGCCCACTGAGGAACATGGCGCCGCGGGCGCCGTGTGTCCATGGGTGCCCAAGGCCGATGCCGCCTGCCGGCGGGCATGCGCCCAGACCGGAACATCATGGCGGTACCGAGTCGGCGCGGCGGTGGACCCGCCGAACCGTTCAGCCGGCCACCGACACCTGCGCCAGTCCGGCGTCGACGATCAGGTTCTGGCCCGTGATGCCGTCGCTGTCGTCGCTGGCCAGGAACAGGGTCGAACGCGCCACGTGGCTGGTGTCGAGCCGGAACTTCAGGCACTGCAGGTCGATGAACTTGCGGTCTTCGTCGGCGTTGCGCCAGAGCTGGGTCTGGCGTTCGGTGACGATGGCGCCGGGCACCAGGGCGTTGACCCGGATGCGGTCGCCGCCGAGTTCGCGCGCCAGCGTGCGGGTCATGCCGGAGATGGCGGCCTTGGACGCGGTGTAGCCGATCAGGTTGGGCCGCCCGCGCATCCAGCTGATCGATCCCATGTTGACGATGCTGCCGGGCAGTCGCGCCGCGCGCAATTGCCGGGCCACGGATTGGGTCGCGAACACCTGGTGGCGCAGGTTGATGGCCAGGCAGTTGTCCCAGTATTCGGGGGTGAGTTCGTCGAGCGCGTGGCGGTCGTCGCGGCCGGCGTTGTTGATCAGCACCTGTATCGGCCCCCACTGCCGGGCCACCCGATCGAGCAGGGCCTGCAGCGCGGCGATGTCGCGCACGTCGCAGGCTTCGTACAGCAGCGCGTCGGCGCCGGTGTCGCGCAGTTCGGCCATCAGCGCGTCGCCGCCCTCGGGCCGGGTGCCGCAGAATGCGACGCGGCTGCCCTGGGCGGCGAAGGCCCGCACCAGTTCCGCGCCGATGCCCGACGAGCCGCCGGAGACGAAGACCGTGCGTCCGTGCAACGACGGATAACGCGTGTAGCTGCTGGAAGTGGAGGAAGGTGTTTCCATGGTGTCACCAGCCTTTCGGCAATACGTCGGACATGGCCACGATGCGCCGTTCGTCGATGCTGCGGTGCGCGGCGATGCCGGTGGCCACGGCGCGCAGGCCCTCGGCGAGCGGGATGTCGGGTTGTCGGCCCTGGCGCACGGCATCGGCGAACTTCACGTGTTCGACATACGAGGCGCCGAAATGGTTGCCCATGTACTTGATGCCGGTATCCCAGACGCGGCGCACCGATACGCCCTTGCCGCTGCTGGCGGTCTGGCCCCAGACTTCGCGCTTGCCCCAGTCGTCGCGGCGGCCGTAACGCAGCGTCATCGAGGGCAGCAGCGACTCGAGCTTGCCTTCGTCGCCGACCACGGTGATGTGTTCGTTGTCGACCGAATTCTCGGCGAACATGCACAGGTCCAGCATGGCGCGCGCGCCGCTGGGGTATTCGACGATCACGTAGGCGCTGTCGAGGATGTCGGGCGTGCGCCCGCCATAGGACTCGTCCAGGTGGTTGACCCGTTGCGCGCCCGATGCGAACACCGCAACGGGTTGTTCCCGCAGGATCAGGTCCATCAGGTTGAAGTAGTGGCAGGTCTTCTCGACCAGCGTGCCGCCGGTGTTCGCGTTGAACCGGTTCCAGTCGCCGACCTTGGGATAAAACGGCTCGCGGTGCTCGCGGATCGCGACCTGGTGCACGGTGCCGACGGCTCCGGCGTGGGTCATGCGGATCATCTCGGTGACCGGCGGCATGTAGCGGTATTCATGCGCGACCCAGACCATCTTCGCGCGGCCCCTGGCCGCCTCCACCAGCTGCAGGCAGTCGTCGATGGTGGTGCACAGCGGCTTCTCGACCAGGATGTGGGCGTCGGCCGCCAGCGCGTCCATCAGCACCGCGCGGTGGGTGTGGTTGGGCGTGGCGATCACCAGCGCATCGCAGATATTGGCGGCGATCAGGTCCTGGTGGTTGTCGAACAGCTGCGCCGGCGCGGGCAGCAGCGCCTGGCCGGCCTCGCGGCTGGCCGCGTGGTCATCGGCGATCGCGGTGACCGAGCAGCCGTCGATCATCTTGATGTTCTCGATGTGTTCGCGGCCCATGCTGCCGCAGCCGATGATGCCGTAACGGATTGCTTGCGCCATGACGGGGATCCTGTAGGTAGGGAGGTATTGTCGTTGCACTGACGCGAAAACGCCCGCCCGGACAAGCCTGCGGGCGGGCGAATCGATGGCCTGGGGCCGGGTTCAGTCCAGCGTCGCGCCGGAGGCCTTGATCACCGGCACCCAGCGGTTGATTTCGGCGGTGTGGAAGGCGGTGAACTCCTCCGGGCCTTTTTCCATGATGGCGCTGCCGTTGGCGGCGAACTTCTGGCGCACGTCCGGCTTGGCCAGTGTCTCGCTGATCGCCTTCGAGATGCGCGCGACCACGTCCTTGGGCATGCCGGCCGGGCCGACGATGCCTTGCCAGCCCGAGGTTTCCAGGCCGGGATACCCGGCTTCCTTGGCGGTCGGCACATTGGGCAGGCTGGCGATGCGCTGGGCATCGGTCACGTACAGCGCCTTGAGCCGGCCGCTCTGGATGTGCTGCAGCAACACCGTGGAGACGTCGACCAGCAGGTTGGTCTGGCCGCCGATCAGGTCCTGCACCGCCGGCGACGAGCCTTTGTACGGTACATGGACCAGCTTGGTGCCGGCGATCTGGTTGAGCATCTCGCCGTTGAGATGGGTGATGGAGCCGGCGCCGCCGGAGGCGAAATTGGCCTTGGCCGGATTCGCCTTGGCCCAGGCGACGAATTCGGCCAGCGTGTTGGCCGGGTGGTTCGCCGGCACGGCGGCGATGAAACCCGAACCCGAGGTCTGGTGGATGTAGGTGAAATCCTTCTGCGGATCGTACGGCTTCTTCGACACCATGTTGGGCACCAGCACGAAGGGGCCGATGTTGGCGACCAGGATGGTGTAGCCGTCGGCGGGCGTGCGGGTCAGCTCGCCGGCCGCCAGCACGCCGCCGGCACCGGGCTTGTATTCGACGATGACCTGCTGCCCCAGCGCCTCCTGCAGGCCGGGCTGCAGGTTGCGCGCCACCGCGTCGATGCCGCCGCCGGGCGGGAAACCGACGACGAGCTTGATCGGCTTGCTGGGCCAGGCCTGCGCCTGCGCCTGCCCGGCCAGGCCGGTGAGCGCCAGCACGGCGGCCGAGGCGATCAATACCGTGCGACGGCGCGCGGCGGCGAGGGGGTGTGTGGGATGCATGGTCTTCCTTTCAGTATCCGGTGGTGTTGACGTGAACCTGCTGCGAACGGATGGCGGACAACACGGCCGCGCACTGGCGCATCATCAGCCCGAGGTCGGACGCGCAGCCGATGTAGTCGACGCCGATGCCCCGGTAGATGGCGACGGCCTCGGCCGTACCCGCGACGCTGCCCACCGGCTTGCCGGCCGCGTGGATGCGCTCCACCGCCCGGGCCATGGCTGCGACGACATCGGCGTGCATCGGGTTGCCGACATGGCCCATCGCGCCGCTGAGGTCGCCCGGGCCGAGGAAGACGGAGTCGACACCGTCGACGCCGGCGATCGCGTCAACCTGGGTCAGTGCCTCGGGGGTTTCGATCTGCACCACAACGCTGACCGCGTCGTTGGCAACCTTGAAGTAGTCCGGCTGGGTGCCGAACCGCGATCCGCGGCTCATCGCGGCCATGCCGCGCACGCCCTGCGGTGCGTATTTGCAGGCGGCCACGGCCTTGCGTGCCTCGTCGGCGTTCTGCACGAACGGGAACATCACGGTCTGCGCGCCGGCGTCGAGCACGCGCTTGACCATCACGGTGTCGTTCCATGGCACGCGGGTGATGGGCAGCATCGGCGTGCCGGCGATGGCCTGCAACATGCGCACCAGGTTGTCCAGGTCCAGCGGCGTGTGTTCCATGTCGACGACGGCCCAGTCGAAGCCGACACAGCCGAGCGCCTCGGCCGTCAACGGGGACGCGGCCATCGCGAAGGTTCCCACCGGGTAGCCGGCGGGCAGGTCCTTGCGGGCGAGCAGGGTCTTGAAGGGATTGTTCATGGGGTTCGGTGCCTCAGAAGATGACGGGTTCCGGCGTGGCCTGCGTGCCCTGCAGGAAGTCGAAGTCGCAGCCCTCGTGGGCCTGCGTCACGTGTTGCTGGTACAGCCAGGTGAAGCCGCGCTGGAACGGCTGCGCCGGTGCGCTCCAGGCCGCGCGGCGACGTGCGAGTTCGTCGTCGGACACGTCCAGGTGCAGGCTGCGCGCCGCCACGTCGAGCGTGATGGTGTCGCCGGTGCGTACCAGCGCCAGCGGGCCGCCGACCGCGCTTTCAGGGGCGATGTGCAGCACGCAGGTGCCGTAGTGCGTGCCGCTCATGCGGGCATCGGACAGGCGCAACATGTCGCGCACGCCGGCCTTGAGCAGCTTTTTCGGGATCGGCAGGTTGCCCCATTCCGGCATGCCGGGCGCGCCGACCGGGCCGGCATTGCGCAGCACCAGCACGGTGTTCGCGTCGCAGTCGAGGTCCGGGTCGGCCATGGCCGCCAGCATCTGGGGCTGGTTGTCGAACACCAGGGCCTTGCCGCTGTGGCGCAGCAGGTTCTTCGACGCGGCGCTGGGCTTGATGACCGCACCCTCGGGCGCGAGGTTGCCGCGCAGCACCGCCAGCGCGCCGGCATCGGTCACCGGCTTGTCGAGCGGGCGTATCACCTGCGCATCGAGCACTTCGGCACGGGCGATGTTGTCGCCGATGCTGCGGCCGTTGACCGTCATCGCGTCGAGCGCCAGGTGGGGCCGGATCTGCTGCATCAGCGCCGGCAGGCCGCCGGCGTAGTAGAAGTCTTCCATCAGCCGGTCGCCGCTGGGAAACAGGTTGGCCAGCACCGGCACCTTGCGGCCGATCGCGTCCAGGTCGTCGAGTGTCAGCGGCACGCCGGCACGCCGCGCCATCGCGATGATGTGCACCGCGGCATTGGTGGAGCCGCCCAGCGCCATCTGCACCGCGGTGGCGTTGTGGAAACTGCAGGCGGTCAGCAGCGTCGAGGGCTTGCAGTCTTCCCAGATCATGCCGACGATGCGTTCGCCGCAGTCGGTGGCCATGCGGGTATGGGCCGAGTCCATGGCCGGGATGGAACTGGCGCCGGGCAAGGTGAGCCCCAGCGCTTCGACGATGCCGGTCATGGTCGAGGCCGTGCCCATGGTGTTGCAGGTGCCCGGCGCGCGGGTCATGCGCGACTCCAGGTGTTGCCACTCGGCGGCGTCGATGTTGCCGGCCTGGTATTCGTCCCAGAACATCCGGGTGTGCGTGCCGGCGCCGACGGTGCGCGAGACGCCGCCCTTGACGTGGCGGTCGTTGAGCATCGGCCCGGCCGGGCAGAAGATGGTCGGGATGTCCATGCTGATCGCGCCCATCAGCGTGCCGGGCGTGGTCTTGTCGCAGCCGGCCAGGATGACGGCGCCGTCGCACGGCAGGCTGCGCAGCAGTTCCTCGACCTCCATCGCCAGGAAATTGCGGTACAGCATGGTCGTGGGCTTGACCATGACCTCGCCCAGGCTCATGGCCGGCAATTCGACCGGAAAGCCGCCGGCCAGCAGGATGCCGCGCTTGACGGCCTCCGCGCGTTCGCGCAGGTGGGCGTGGCAGGGCGAGAGGTCGCTCCAGGTGTTGATGATGGCCACGATCGGGCGGTCCATCACGTCTTCGCGGCGCACGCCTTGTTGCTGCATGCGCTGGCGGTGCGCGAAGCCGCGCATGCCGGCATCGGCGAACCAGCGCCGGCTGCGCAACTGGTCCAGGGTCTTGGAGGGGGGTGTTTTCACGGATGTCTCGGTTGGCTGTTAGCGCTAACATTATCCGCACACCCCTGTGTTGTCATCATGGCAAACCCCTATGAAGTCATCTAGATCACCCGATCCCCCGGACGGGGCGGGCGCACAAAGCTCCGCGCCTGCGCGAACCCGCGGGCGCGGCCTGGGCCGCGCGACCCAGGCCACCGTCGCGGCCCGGGCCGGCGTGACGACGATGACGGTGTCGCGTTTCCTGCGTGCGCCGCAGCAGGTGTCGGCCGAGACCGCCGACAAGATCCGCGCTGCGCTCGAAAGCACCGGCTACACGCCGAACAAACACGCCGGCATGCTGGCCGGACGCCGCTCGAGCATCGTCGCCGTGATCGTGCCGAGCATTGCGAGTTCGACCTTTTCCGGCACCGTGCAGGCGCTCAGTGACGGCTTGCAGCCACGGGAGCTGGAGTTGTTGCTGGCGGCCACCAACTACGACCCGCAGCGCGAGGAGCAGCAGATCCGCGCCGTGCTGGCCTGGTCGCCGTCGGCGCTGGTGGTCACCGGGCGCACCCGCACGCCGGCGGCGAGCGCCTTGTTGCGCCAGGCGCAGGCCGACGGCGTGCCGGTGGTGCAGATCTGGGACTTCGACGCGCGTGCCGGCGGCTTCGTGCAGATCGGCTTCAACCACACGCGGGTCGGCGAACTGATGGCGCGGCATCTGCTGTCGTGCGGGCACGACGATCTGGTCTACGTCGACAACAGCGTGCCGCACGACCTGCGCGCGCATGAACGCGGCAAGGCCTTTGCGCGGGTCGCGCGCAAGGCGCGGGCCCGGGTGCGTGTGCTGAACATGCCGCGCCTGGAGCCCATGGCGGCCGGGCGTGCGGTGCTGCAGCAGTTGCGGGCCGAAGCTGCCATGCCGCGTGCCATGGCCTTCGCCAGCGACTTCCCGGCCGCCGGAGCCTGGCTGGCGGCGCAGGACGCCGGCATCGCGGTACCCGCGCAGTTGGCGATGCTGGGTTTTGGCGACTATCCGATCGCATCCCAGCTCGGCGCCGGGCTGAGCACCGTCAGCGTGGACCGCCAGTCGCTGGGCACGATCTGCGCCCAGCAGGTGCTGGCGATGGTGTATCCGGAGTCGTCGCCGCCCGTGGCGGCGCAGCAGCGTGAGATCCGGCCCCGGATCGTGGCCCGCGGGAGTACGTGAGCGCCTGCCCGGGTGCGCCGGCTTCGCACGGTGCGTCGTGCGGCGCGACCGTCACGGCTCGCGCCGGGCGAACGCCCGTTCGGCCCGTTCGCGCCCGAGGTCGATCAGCTCCTCGGCGCGCCAGAACTCGAAGAAGCCGCAGGCATTGCGCGGGATCTCGATCGTCACGTCCGGCGAATAGGTCGACAGGCGCAGCCGCGCAATCGTGTCCTGCATGGTCTGCATGGACAGGAACGCCACGTCGATCAGGCCGTGGCGTGGGCCGGTGTCGGCGCGTGACGGCTGCAGGCCGTCGATGAACCGCGCGATTCGCGTGCGGTAGCTGTTGTCCTCGATCAGGGAGGCGCTGACCTCGGGCAGGGCGTTCGATTCCTCGGGGCCGCTCAGGTTCACCACCACCTTCAGGTCGGTGCGGTCTTCGAGCGTGGGGCCGATGGGTACCGGGTTGACCAGCGCACCGTCGAGCAAGGTGCGCTCGCCATGCTGGAAGGGCGTGAACACCAGGGGTGTGGCGATCGACGCGCGGATCGCGTCGAACAGCTGGCCCTGGCGCAGCCAGACTTCCTCGCTCGAGTGCATGTCGGTGGCGACCGCCGTGAAGGCCATGGGCAGGTCCTCGATGGCGCAGTCGCCGATCAGTTCGCGCAACACGGTCATGATGCGCTCGCCCTTGAACAGGCCCGGCCGTCCGATGGTCGGGTCGAGCAGGCGCAGCACATGCATGCGCTCGAGCGCCAGCACCCATTCCGCGTACAGCTCGAGCTTGCGTGCGGCGTAGATGCCGCCCACCAGGGCGCCGATGGACGAGCCGGCGATGGACTGGATGGAAAAGCCGTTCTCGTTCAGCCACTGGATCACGCCGATATGGGCCAGGCCGCGCGCGCCGCCGCTGCCGAGGACGAGGGAGACGGAGTTCGAAGCTATGGACATTCGGGAGCCGATGAGCGGGGGAGCGCCCATTTTCGCCGAGCGGGCCGGGAGGCAAGGAGCGGCATGCGGGCCATCGCGGCGCGGCCGCGGGTCGTGCGGCGCGCAAGGCCCGCCGCACGGCCGGGGTCAACCCGCGGCTGCCTGCGCCAGTTTCTCCAGCTGCGCCAGCATCGCGTCCGCCACCTGCAGGCCGTCGCGGGCCGCCGTGCGCTCCAGCGCCAGGCGACGCGCACCGGCCAGGCGCACGCCATCGTCGCGCAGCATCTCGGCGATCACGGTCTCCATGCGCTCGTAATAGGCATCGGTGCCGGCGAGTGCGCCCGGATCGATGACGATGAAGGCCTGGCCGATGCGCGGCTGGTTGCCTTCGTCGACGAAGAAGGAACTGGCCTCGAAGCCGAACTGCGCGCCGATGACGGCGGTCACCAGCAACTCGACCATCAGCGCCAGCATCGCGCCCTTGGGGCTGGTGGCGGCGCCGACCGGCAGCATGGACCCCATCATGCCCTTGTGCGGGTCGGTCGTGGGTTCGCCGTCGGCGTCCACGGCCCAGCCCAGCGGAATGGACTGGCCGGCCTTGGCCGCCACCATCAGCTTGCCGCGTGCGACTTCGCTCAGCGACAGGTCGATCATCAACGGGTCGCCGTTGCGCCGCGGGAAGATCGCGGCCACCGGATTGGTGCCGAACACCGGATGTCTGCCGCCGGCCGCCGGCATGGCGGCGGGCGAATTCGCGAAGGCGAGCGCGACCATGCCGGCCTGGGCGACCGGCCGCAGGTGGTCGACCATGACGCCGGCGTGGTGGCTGTTGCTGACGCCGGCAAAACACACGCCGAGTTCGCGCGCGGTGGTGATGGCCTTCTCGATGGCCAGGTCACAGGCGGGGAAGGCCAGTCCGGTGCCGGCGTCCACCAGCAGCGCAGCACCTTTTTGCCGTGCCACCGTGGCCATGGCCTTGCCATCGGCGCGGCCGTTGCGCAGGTGCGTGGTGTACTGGCCGACCCGGCTCAGCCCATGGCCGGACAGGCCTTGCGACTCCGCCAGCACCAGCGCTCGCGCCACCGATTGCGCCATGGTGTCGTTGGCGCCCGCAGCGGCCAGGGCCTTGGCCACGAGGTCGTGGGCTTGTTGAATGGACAGCTGTGCCATTACTGCAAGGCCTCCAGCACTTTGTCGGCGATCAGGAACGACACGCGTTCGTTCGACTCGGCGCTGACGCCGGAGATGTGGGGCGTGAGCAGCAGGTTCGGGCAGTCCTGCAGTTCCGCGCTGGCGGCCAGCGGCTCGGCGTCGAAGACGTCGATCGCCGCTCCGCCCAGGTGCTTGCTGCGCAGCGCTGCGGCGACGGCGGACAGGTCGACGATATGCCCGCGCGAGGTGTTGATCAGCACCGCGCCGGGTTTCATCGATGCGATGCAGGCGGCATCGAACAAGCCGCGGGTCGCATCGACCAGCGGCACGTGCAGCGTGATCACGTCCGCCTGCAGGATCAGCTCCTGCAGGCCCACGTATTTGACGCCGGTTTCCTGGAACACCGGCGTGTCGGCGTCCAGCATGGCGTCGAAGGCGATGACCTGCATGCCCAGGCCCTGGGCAAGCCGCGCCGTGGTGCGCCCGATGGAGCCGAAACCGATGATGCCCATGGTCTTGCCGGCGGTCTCGCGGCCGTTGCCCAGCGCGTTGCGCGGCCATCGGCCGGCGGCCACGTCGGCGCTGGAGGCGAAGGCGCCGCGCAGCAGCATCATGGCCGCGGTGATCACGTATTCGGCCACGCTCAGCGCATTCGCGCCGGTGGCGGGAATGACGGCCATGCCCTTGGCCTCGCAGCCGGCCACGTCGATGTTGTCCAGCCCGACGCCCAGGCGGCCGATCACCTTGCAGCGCGCCAGTGCGCCGAGCAGGTCACCACGCACCTGGGTGCGGTTGCGCACGATCAGCGCGTCGGCCGTGGCTGCGCACTGCAGCAGGCGCGGCATGTCGTCGACCAGGCTCGGGTCGTACACCACGTCGTGGCGTTCCTGCAGCTGCGCCACGGCGCGCTGGTCCATGAATTCGGAGATCACTATCTGCATGGGTATCGTTCTGGGTTGCGGGAAAGAAGGGGGCGTCGCCGGAGCGGCGCGTCAGGGCAAGGGTACCTGCAAGGCGTGCTTGAACAAGGCGTACAGCAGGCCCAGCACCGCGGCGATGGACAGTCCATAGGCCAGTGCGGTGCGCAGCGTCCAGCGGTCGTGGTGGGCGATCAGCAGCAAGGCGGCCATGGCCGCCGCGCCGGCCGGCAGGAACCCCAGCGGCCCGAGCGCGAAGCCCCAGGCCAGCATGACGATGGCCACCAGGGCACGGCGCACCGTGGAGCCGTCGACCGTCGCGGCGCGCCGGGTCCGCCCCAGCGCCACGAGGGCGATGTAGACGATGCCCAGCGCAATCAGCAAGGCGCCGACGGTGCGCGGGAACACGGCACCCAGGTCGGAGTAGTCGCGTGCCGCCCAGATGGCGGCGGCGCCGATGACCACCATGATGGCGCTGCCGATGGCGCCCGGCAGATCGGCGCGGGTTTCGGGTTCACGCATTCCTGGCCTCCGCGATGCGTGCCCGCCGCGCCGCCCACCAGGGCCAGAGCAGACCGAGCACGATGAAGAAGATGATGGCCAGCGAGATCGGCCGGGCGAAGAACTCGGCCAGCACGCTGCCGCGTGCGCCACCGATCAGGTGGCCTTGCACGAAACCGCGTTCGGCGATGGTGCCCAGGATCAGCCCGAGCACGATCGGCGAGGCGCTGAACCCCATGCGGCTCACGCCCCAGGCCAGCACGCCGAGCACCACCATCTGCTGGACTTCGTGCACGTTGTTGTGCACCGCGTAGCTGCCCAGCACCGTGAGCAGCGCCACCGACGGCACCAGCACGGCCTTGGGGATGGCCAGGATGGAGCGGAACGCGAACCGCCCGACCAGCAGGCCGACCGGCAACATGATGATGGTGGCCAGGATCAGGCCCCAGATGAAGGTGTAGACGATGGGCGCCTGCTGCGTGAACAGCGTCGGGCCGGTGCGGATGCCCTGCACCAGCAATGCACCCAGGATGATCGCGTCCGGTGGGGTGCCGGGAATGCCAAGCACCAGCGTCGGGATGAAGCCGCCACCGACCGTCGCATTGTTGGCCGACTCGGTCGACAACACGCCATCGGGTTCGCCCTTGCCGAAATGCTCGCGCCGCGGCGACGCGCGCTTGGCTTCCGAATACGACACCAGCGAGGCGATCGACCCGCCGGCGCCCGGCAGGATGCCGACCACGGTGCCGATGATGGAACTGCGCGCGAGGTTGAATTTCGATCGCCGCACGATGCCCAGCGCCTCGCGCAGCCGGAAGCTGGCGACACGGCTGCCGGTCTCCAGGTGCGCCACCGGCGTGGCCACGAGGTCGATCAGTACCGGAATGCAATACAGGCCGATCAGCGCCGACACCACGTCGATGCCGCCGAGCAGCGGTTTGAAATCGCCGACGTAACGAATGTCGCCGCCGACCTCGGCCACGCCGACCATGGACAGCAGCAGGCCCAGCCCGCCGCCGATCAGGCCCTTGATGGTGCTGCCTTCTCCCAGCGAGGCGATCAGCGTCAGGCCGAACAGGCCGAGCCAGAAATATTCGACCGGCCCGAACTTCAGGGCCACCGTGGCCATCGGCGGCGCCAGCAGCAGCAGGAAGCCGGCGCCGACCAGGCCGCCGCAGACCGAGGCCAGGCAGGCCAGCGTCAGCGCCAGGTCGCCGTGGCCCTTGCGCGCCATCGGATAACCGTCGAAGGTGGTGGCGATCGACGACGGCGTGCCCGGCGTGTTGAGCAGGATGGCCGCGTAGGCGCCGCCGTAGATCGCGCCGGTGTAGATGGCCCCCAGCGCGATGAGCGCGGCGGCCGGCTCCATCGTGAACGTGAACGGCACCAGCACGGCCACCGCCATCGTGGCGGTCAGTCCCGGCAGCGCGCCGATGACGGTGCCGGCGATCACGCCGCCCAGTGCCAGCAGCAGGCTCATCGGCGTCAGCGCCGCCAGGAGGTAGTCAAGACTGCCCATGCGAACCCATCAGAAAGAGTTGACGACAAGCCCTGTCCCGCCCGGAGTGGGCGGGAGGGAACCCGCGCCGCGGTGCTGCGTGTGCCGACGGCGCTCGTGGTCGTCGTCGGCACGCGCGCCCCGCAGGCGCGTCTCGGTACCGGTGCGCTTATTTCTTGACGATGCCCATCTCCTTGGCCAGGGCTTCGTAACGGCCTTTCACCTCGGTCATGAATGCACCCATCTGGGCCGGGCCCACGTTGAGCATCGCGAAGCCGCCTTCTTCCATCTTGCGGATGAATTCCGGATCGGCGTTGACCTTGGCCAGCGCGTCGGCCAGCTTGGCCTGCACGTCGGCCGGCGTGGACTTGGGAACCGCCACGCCGCGGTAGGCACCGCCGACGAGGTTGTAGCCCTGCTCCTTGAAGGTCGGGCAGTCGGGCAGCTTGGGATGGCGTTGCTCCATCGCCACCGCCAGGCAACGCACCTGGGCGCCGAGTTGCATCTGCACCGTGGTGTAGCCCCAGCTGCCGCTGACCTGCTTGCCGAGCAGGGCGGTGTTGGACGGTCCGGTGCCGCCGAACGGCACGTAGGTGGTCTTGATGCCGGCCATCTTGTCGAACTGGCGTTGTGCCAGGTGGTTGGCCGAGTTCGTGCCCGAGCCCGACAAGGTGGTCGCGCCGGGTGCCTTCTTGGCGGCGTCGACGAAGTCCTTCAGGTTCTTGATCGGGCTGTCGGCGGGCACCAGCAGCGCGTCGGGCGTGTAGTGGAACCAGAACACCGTGGTGATGTCGTCGGTCTTGTAGCCCACGTCCTTCTCGAGCGGCTGCAGCACGATGTGCGGCAGGTTGGTGCCCATCACCGTATAGCCGTCGCCGGCCATGCTGTTGAGCTGCGACCAGCCGGCCGCGCCGCCCGCGCCGGCCTTGTACTGGATCGCCAGGCCCTGGCCGGTGAGTTTCTTGAACACCGGTTCCTGCAGCCGCGCGGAGATGTCGGATTCGCCGCCCGGGCCGAAGGGAATGATGTAGTTGACCGTCTTCTCGGGATAACCGGCGGCAAAGGCCAGCGGGGCGGCCAGCGCGATGGCGCCGGCGACGAGCGAGGTGCGGATACGAAATGCCATGGTTTGTCTCCTGGTGGTGGTGGCAATGGCGCGGCCGGACGGCCGCGGTTTTCGAAATGACACCGGTGACGCCGGATCGACGTCCGTTTGCGCACCGGTGGGCAATCGCATCTTAGGTCATGCGCTCTCGTACAGGCGGGTCAGCACGAATTCGCGGTGGCCCAGCGCCTCTGCCGCGGTCAAGCGGCCGTTGGCGGTGCGCAGCATGCACTCGAGCAGCTTGTCTCCGGCCTCGTCGAGCGTGATCTCGCGCTGCAGCAGGCCGGTGGTGTCGACGTCGATGTGTTCGCTCATCGTGCGCACCGTGCGCGGGTTGGCGCAGATCTTGATGACCGGCAGGATCGGGTTGCCGATCACGTTGCCCTGGCCGGTGGGGAAGAAGTGCGCGACATAACCCGAGGCGGCGCACAAGGTGACCATCTCGGCCGCGGCGCTGCTCGAGTCCATGAACCACAGGCCCGGATGCGTGGGCATCTCGGCCTTGTCGATGACGCCGTCGACCGTGCATTTCTTGCCGATCTTCTGGATGTTGCCCAGCGCCTTCTCCTCGATCGTTGTCAGGCCGCCGGCGATGTTGCCCTTGGTCGGCTGGCTGTCGGACAGGTCGCTGGTCTTGTGGCGGTTGATCACGTCCTGGTAACGATCGAACATGAACTGGAACTTCTTGCGCACGTCGTCGTTGGCGCAGCGCGCTGCCACGATGTGTTCGCCGCCGGTGAGTTCGGTGGTCTCGCCGAAACACAGGTAGGTGCCCAGCGGGTGCAGCTTGTCGAAGGCGTTGCCCACGGTGGGGTTGGCGCCGCAGCCGCTGGTGGTGTCGGATTCGCCGCACTTGGTGCTGACCCACAGTTCGGAGATCGGGCAGACCTCGCGCTGTTTCTCGCTGGCCCACTGCACGTATTCGCGCGCGGCCTTGCTGGCGCGCAGGATGGTGTCGTGGTCGCCGTGGAGCTCGATGCCGAAACCGACCACCGGCTTGCCGGTGCTCTTGATGCCGTCGACCACCTTCTGCGTCCAGCCGTCCTCGATGCCGATGACGACGACGGCGGCGACGTTGGGGTTGCAGCCGGCACCGATCAGGGTGCGGAAATGCAGTTCGAGGTCGGCGCCGAATTGCAGCCGGCCGTAGGGGTGCGGAATGGCCATCGCGCCCTTGATGTTGTGCGCGACCGCTTCGGCCGCGGCGTTGGACAGGTCGTCCAGCGGCAGGATGATGACGTGGTTGCGGATGCCGACGCGGCCGTTCTCGCGCCGATAGCCGAGGAAGGTGGTGTTCTTGTCGATGACGGACATGGTGTGAGTTCTCTGGTCTGGGTTGGATGGAGGTGCGACGAACCGGGTCGGCTTACCAACGCTTGGTCTTGATGTTGTGCACGTGGGCGTGTTGTCCGACGGTGATGCCGGCCACGACCTTGCCCATGTCGATGCCGTACTTGATGACGGTGTCGCCGACGGCCATGTCCTTGAGCGCGACCTTGTGGCCGATCGGGATGTCCTGCTTGGCCTGCACCTGGATGGTCTTGTCTTCGTCCATGATCCAGCCGGTCATGTCGGTACCGGCGGTCACACCTTCCACAACCACGACGGCCACGGTGTCCTTGGCGTCGTGCAAAACAAAATGAATCATGAGGTCTCCAGTTGAAAAAATGGGGTCGTCGGCAGGGTCGTGAAAATCGCGAGTGTAGGGTCCGATTCCCGACTGTCAATCAAGTCATTCATATGACTTGATTGAATCGAAACCGAGCCGATACACTGCGGTGCACCATGAACATCGACGTGCTCGAACTCAGTCCGCTCACCGATACCGCGTCGATGCCGCTGTACCGCCAGGTCAAGCGCGAATTGCAGCGCGTGATCGAGTCCGGTCGATGCGGCCCGGGAAAACCCTTGCCCAACGAGACCGCGATCGCGCGCGCATTGCAGGTCAGCATCGGCACCCTGCGCCGCGCCGTCGACGAGCTGGTGCATGAACACGTGCTGGTGCGCCGGCAGGGCAAGGGCACCTTCGTCGCGCTGCATGGCAACGACCGCTTCCTGTTCCAGTTCTTCCACATCGAGCCGCGGCCCGATCCGCGCTTCGGCGACCTGCCGCAGGCGCCGGAATACCCGATGGTCGAGAGCCTGGGTTTCGAGCGGGAGCGGGCGGGCGAACTCGATGCCGGCATCCTGCGCATCAAGCCGGCCGATCCGGTGATCCGCTTCGACAACCGGTTGTCCCTGTCGGGTCGCGCCGTGGTGCATGACCGCATCACGATTCCCGCGCTGATGTTCAAGGGCCTGACCGAGAAGCGCCTGCGCGACCGCCAGAGCACGATCTACAGCCTGTACCAGACCGAGTTCGGCATCACCGTGTTGCGGGCGCAGGAGCGCACACGGGCCGCGGCGGCCGACCGCACGACGGCCCGCCTGCTCGGGGTGCCACAGGGCCAACCCGTGCTGCAGGTGCATCGCACGGCGCTGACCTTCGGCGACAAGCCGGTCGAGTACCGGGTCTCGACCATCAACACCGAGTTGCACGACTACGTGAGCATGTTGTCCAAGCGCCAGTGAAGCGGGACCAGGCCTCGCATGGACGCGAGCCGCGTGGTGTCAGTCCTGCGAGAACGCGCGCCAGCCCCACCAGATGCGGGTGAAGGTCGTGACCGCGCACATGGCCGCGAACACCATGGCCAGCAGCGGGAAATGCTGCGGCCAGATGCACATCGCGACGAAACACGCCAGCGTCTCCGTCGCCTCGGTGAGGCCGCCCAGGAAATAGAACGACTTGTCGGGCCAGGCCAGGTTGTCCATGCGGCGCTTGGCCGCGATCACGGCGAAGGCGAGGAAACTCGACATGGTGCCGCAGAAGGCCGCCAGCAGCAGCGCCGCCGCCAGCGCGTTGCGGGACGGGTCGGCGATCGCGAAGGCCAGCGGTATCGCGGCATAGAACACGAAGTCGAGCGCGATGTCCAGGAAGCCGCCGGCATCGGTGGTGCGGCTGCGCCGCGCGATGGCGCCGTCGAGCCCGTCGCACAGGCGCGACAGCAGGATGGCGGCGGCGCCCGGCAGATAGTTGCCGGTGGCGATCAGCGCGGCCGCCACCATGCCGATGGCAAAACCCAGCAGCGTGAGCTGGTTGGCACTCAGGCCGACGTCCGCCAGCACGCGGGCCAGTCGGTCGATGGCGGGTCGGATCAGGGTGACGGCGGCGCGGTCCAGCACGGTGGCTTGTGGCGATGGGTTCAGGTCAGTCGGGTCAGATGCGCGGGATCGGCGATGTCGGCATCGTCATGCGTGACCATTAGTGCCGGAATGCCTCTTTTTCTTACAAGGGCGAACACGAATTGCCGCACCCGTTCGCGCAGCGCGGCATCCAGGCGCGAGAAGGGCTCGTCCAGCAGCAGTGCCTGCGGATCGGCCAGCA
This sequence comes from Rhodoferax sp., assembly GCA_024236015.1. Lineage (GTDB taxonomy): Bacteria > Pseudomonadota > Gammaproteobacteria > Burkholderiales > Burkholderiaceae_C > CAISIP01. Next base: position 23,776 of record JACKLK010000007.1, on the reverse strand, counting down.
GGGCACGCATCAGGGCGACACGGGCGCGTTGCCCGCCGGACAAGGTGGCCGGATTCGCGTCGGCGAGCTCCGTCAACTCCAGGTCGGCCAGTCCCGATGCCACGCGGGCGCGGCGCGCGTCGGCGGGGCCGGGCGGCACGGCGAACAGCAGGTTCTCCGCCACGCTCATGTGGGCGAACAGCAGGTCGTCCTGGAACAGGATGCCGACGCGTCGTCGCTCGGCGGGCAGGGTGTCGATGCGCCGGCCCTGCAGCGACACGCTGCCGCGAAACAGCAGGCCGCCCGGCAGCGTGCCGCAGATCGCGGCCAGCAGGCTGGACTTGCCCGAGCCGCTGGCCCCCATCACCGTGTGGATGTCGCCCGGCGCCACCTGCAGCGTGACGTCGCGCAGCAATACGGCCTGGTCGGTGGAAAGGCGTTCGACGTGAACCTGCAGGGTCATGGGTGGTGGCGTGCGCGATGGGCATCGCCGCCCGCGAAGGCGGCGGCGCAAGGCATCCTGCCCGATCGGTGCACGACGCGAGGGTGATAATACGCTGGCGAGTCTCCGGGTGCAGCGTGCGCGCGGGATGTCCCAACCAACTACAAGGAACCCGCATGAAGAAGATCCTCGTGGCCGCATTGCTGATCGCAGGCAGTGTCGCCCATGCCCAGTCGTCGGCGACCAAGCAGGAACTGGTCGCCAAGGTGCTGCAGTTGCAGCAGCCCGCAATCGAACTGGTTGCGCGCGCCATGGCCGAGCAGCCGGCGCAGATCCTGGTGCAACGTGCCGGCCCCGTGCTGCAGCAACGCATCCCGCCGGACAAGCGCCAGGCGGTCGCACAGGAGATCCAGGCCGACGTGAAGCGATACGTCGACGAGACCGTGCCGATGGTGCGCGAACGCGCCGTGGCGCTGGCACCGTCGACGATCGGCGTGCTGCTCGACGAGCGTTTCACCGAAGATGAACTCAAGCAGCTGATCGCGATCATCGAGTCGCCGGTCAACCGCAAGTTCCAGTCGCTCGGGGGCGAGATGCAGAAGAGCCTGACCTCCAAGCTGGTGGCCGAGACCAAGGCCTTGATCGAACCCAAGGTCCGAGCGCTCGATCGCGCTGTCGGCCAGCGCCTGGGCCTGCCCGCACCGGCGGCGCGTGCACCGGCGGGTGCCGCCAGCAAATAACGGCCGGGCCGCGGGACGACAGGGGCCACGGACATGCTGACCGATCTGCCCGGTGTCCGCTTTCCGCTGATCCAGGCGCCGATGGCGGGTGTGCAGGGGGTCGAGCTGGCCCTGGCCGTCAGCGGCGCGGGCGCGCTGGGCTCCTTGCCCTGCGCCATGCTCGGGCTCGAGGCCTTGCGCGCATCGCTCGAGCGCATCCAGGCCGGCGCGGCCTGCGTCAACATCAACTTCTTCTGCCATGTGCCGCCGACGCCCGATGCGGCGCGCGAGGCGGCCTGGCGCGAGGCCTTGCAGCCGTATTACCGTGCCTGTGGCATCGCGGCTGCGCAACAGGTCGTGCCGGCACCCATGCGCGCACCGTTCTCCGCCGAGACCGCCGAGTTGCTGGCGCACTTCCGGCCCGCCGTCGTCAGTTTTCACTTCGGCCTGCCGTCGGCCGAACTGCTCGGGCGGGTCCGCGCATGGGGTGCCCGGGTGTTGTCCAGTGCCACCACGCTCGACGAAGCCTTGTGGCTGCAGGCGCACGGCGTCGACGCCATCATCGCGCAGGGGCTCGAGGCCGGTGGCCACCGCGGCATGTTCCTGACGCAGGACGTCAGCACCCAGGTCGGCACCCTGGCCCTGGTGCGCCAGATCGTGCGCGCCGTGCGGGTTCCGGTGATCGCCGCCGGCGGCATCGCCGACGCCTCTGGCGTGGCGGCGGCCATGGCCCTGGGCGCTGCCGGGGTGCAGGTGGGCACCGCCTACCTGTTGTGCCCCGAGGCCGGCACCGGCCCGGTCCATCGCGCGGCCCTGCAAAGCGATGCGGCGCGCCATACCGCATTGACGCGCGTGTTCTCGGGCCGTCCCGCACGCGGCATCGTGAACCGCCTGATGCGCGACTTCGCCGACGACGACAGCGTGGTTCCGGCATTTCCGCTTGCCGGCGCTGCACTGGCGCCGCTGCGCCAGGCCGCGGAAAAAGAGGGCAGCGGCGACTTCACGCCGTTGTGGTCGGGGCAGAACAGCAGCGGTTGCGCCGCCGTGCCCGCGGCGCAACTGACGCAGGCGCTGGTGCGCGGCTTCGACCGCCCGGCTAGCTGAGGCCTCGGCGCCGGAACCGGCGCGGCCGGCCGGCCCACGCCGCCAGGCTGAACACCAGCACCGGCAATACCCATTGCAACCAGGCATAGGCCGAGGTCAGCGATCGTTGCGCGCCCGAGGCCAGTGTGACCGCTTCGGTGGTGACGGTGGCAAACCGTCCGGCACCGATGAACAGCGTCGGCAGGTATTGCGCCACGCTGACCGCGAAGCCGACGCCGAACGCGGACCACAGGGCCGGTCGCAGCAGCGGCCACTTGACCTGCAGCAGGAAACGCGCGCGACCGTGGCCCAGCGTCGCCGTGACGGCGCGGTAGCGCGGATCGAAACCGCCATAGGCGGGGGCGAGCGTGATCAGCACGTACGGCACGCAGGCCAGGCTGTGCGCCAGCCACAGGCCGCTCCAGCGCGCGTCCATGCCCCAGCGCAAGGTGGTCGCATGGACACCGACGACCCACAACACCGACGGCAGCACCAGCGGCAGGTAGACCAGCCGGCGCATGGCTTCGTCCCAGGCCCGCGGGGCGGTCTCCAGCCAGGCGACGGCCCAGGCCAGCGCCGCCGCGGCGCTGGCCAGCGCCAGCGTCAGCGTCGTGCCGATGGTGGCGGAACTCGCCCATACCGATTGCCAGGCGCCCCAGGTGATGGTTTGTGGCCAGACCCGGGGAAACGGCCACACGCCGGAGAAACTTCCCACCGCCAGCGCCAGCATGACCAGCAGGTACACGGCCAGCAGCAGGCGCAGGCCGGCCAGGCCGGCGTTGTTGCCCGTACGCACCGTGCCGGTGAGCCGGCCCCGGGTACCGGCGGTGCGGCGACGACGCCACCAGGCCCTGCGCGGCAGCCACCAGGCGAGTGCGGCCACCACGGCCAGCGCCGCCGCCAGCAGCCATGCGGCAGCGGCGCCTTGCCGGTTGACGGCGGGATCGGCATCGCGCAGCCAGGTCCAGGCCTGCACGGCCAGGGTGGGCGGCGACTGCGGCCCGATCACCAGGGCGACGTCGACGACGGTCAGCGAATAGGCCAGCACCGCGAGCATCGGCCAGCGCAGCCGCGGCCACAACTGCGGCCAGACCACCCGCCACCATGCGGTGGCCGGGCTGTAGCCCAGGCTGCGCGCCAGATCGAGTTCGCGTCGCAGGCGCTGCGCCACGTCGGCGCGCTGCAGGTGCGCGGCTGCCGCCCACAGCAGGAACGGCACCTCCTTGGCCACGAGCGCGGCGATCAGGCCCAGGCCCCAGGGATCCTGCGAGGTCGGCCAGGGCGGTGGCGCGTCGAAGCCACTGGCCCACGGCGACACCAGGCGCAGGAACCAGCCGCTGGGGCTGATCAGGAACACCAGGCCGATGCCGAAGGCGGCATGCGGCACCGCCAGCATCGGTCCGAGCAGCCGCACGACCGGCGGCCAGCGGTAGGGGAAACTGCGCGACAGGATCCAGGCGCTGGCCCCGATGGCCAGAGCGCTGGCCGCCACGCCGGTCCACAGGCTCAGTGCCAGCGCCGGCCAGGTCTGCGAGGCTGTTGCCATCGCCTGCCAGGCCGAGAGTTCCGTTCCGGCGCGCACGGCGGCGAGCACCGACCAGGCCAGTGGCAGGCCGAGCAGCAGCGCCAGCGCCGCGGCCCAGGCCCGGTCCAGCCGCGACGCGGTGGCGGCACGGGAAGGTGCGGGGAGCATGGCGTCCGGGTCGCGCGGCCGCAGCGGGACTGCGATGCGGTCAGTCGTCCAGCGGCGGCAGCACCGACTGCAGGAATTGCGCGATGTCCTGTATCTCGCGCGGATGCACGCTGTGCTGCATCGGATAACTGTGCCATTGCACCGGATAACCGAGCGCCTGCAATGCGTCGCGCGAGGCTTCGGCGCGCGCGATCGGGATCATCGGGTCGGCCGTGCCGTGGGCCATGTAGATCGGCAGGCCGCGGTTGATGTCACTCGCTTCGCTGCCCAGCTGGCCGGCCAGCGGCAGGTAGCCCGACAAGGCCATGATGCCGGCCAGCCGCGAGCCGTGGCGCAATCCGGTGTGCAGCACCATCGCACACCCCTGCGAGAAGCCGGCCAGCACGATGCGCTCGGTGGCAATGCCGCGTTCGACCTCGCGCGCGATCAGGGCCTCGATCGCCAGCGCCGAGTGTCGGATGCCGGCCTCGTCCTCGCGTCGCTGCATGTCGCCGCCGAGGATGTCGTACCAGGCCGGCATCACGTAGCCGCCGTTGAGCGTGACCGGAATGCTGGGCGCATGCGGGAAGATGAAGCGGATCGGCGGGCAGGCCCGCAGGTCGAGCTCGGGCACAATCGCTGCGAAGTCGTTGCCATCCGCGCCCAGGCCGTGCAGCCAGATGACGCAAGCCTGGGGGTTCTCGCCGGTGGTCGTTTCGATATGGGGCAATACGGATGTCATGGTCGGTGGTGGATGGGTCGCGGCCGCCCGCTCGGGGCCATGACGGGACTATAACAACGGGCTGTTGGGGCCATGGAGGCGCGGGTGAGGACAGGCTGCGGCAATCGATGATGGGAACACGAGAGACGAAGAGGTGGCGCCGGGCCGCAGCGTTGACCGGCATGGCCTTGCTGCTGTCGCTGGCGGCAGGCGCACTGCAGGCCCAATGGACCAGCAACCGCGGCTACCAGCTGCTGCAGCGCGTCGACGACGTCCTGTTCGGCGTCGACAACCTGTCGCTGCAGATCCTGGACCGCACCCACGTGGCCGGCACGCTGCTGCACATCAACGTGGACCGGCCGTATCCGGTGCGCAGTCGGGTCGACTTCGTGGCCGAATGCGCCACGCCGATGCGCCTGGCGATCCGCACGGGGCGTGCGTCGGATCGGGCGCCGCTGGAGTCGCTGGAGTTCTCCGACGTCTCCTGGCTCGACGGCTCCTGGGCCGCGGCCGAGTTCGCCTGCGAAAGCACGCGCCAGCCCGGTCGCGCGGCGCAACTGGCGCGCGAGATGTACGAGCGCGGCGGGCCGCCGGATACCGAGGTGGTCTACTGCGACCTGCAGCCGGACGGCAGCACCGAGGTGCGCAATGGCGTCGAGGTGCGATTCAGCCCGTCCGCCAATGCCGTGTCGGTGAACCGGCAGTGGCTGAGTTCGGGTTCGGTGACCGCCGACGAGGTGCGATTCGGCGCCAACAGCGTCTGGCGCATCAATCGCCAGGCGCTGGACATCCGCCGCTCGGCCCCCGGCGGCGAGATGTTGTTCTCCGGCTTGTGCGACCGCCGGGCGCCGGCATTGCGCTGAACACGCGGGCCGGGCGTCAGCCGTAGCGCCGCAGCCACTCCTTCTCCAGCGGATCGACCCAGCTGCCATGCGGCTCCAGGATGGTCGGCCGGGTCTGCTCGACCTGTCCGGGCAGCGGCGCCGCGTTGAAGCGGGCGCGTTCGGCGGCCGGCAACTTGTCCAGGGCCAGCACGGTCGGGTCACCCCATTGCGCGATGTCGGCCTTGCGGGCCTGGGCCAGTGGCGAGAGCAGGAAATTGGCCACCACCTGCGCCCCCTCGCGCACGCGGGAGTTGAACGGAATCGCCAGGAAATGGGTGTTGCCGATCGTGCCCGCGCTGTGCTGGTAGCTGTAGACGCTTGCCGGCAGCCGTCGGGCGGCGATCTCGTTGGCCGCCTCGTTCGGATTGAAGGTCAAGGCGATCAGCAGTTCGCCGTCGGCCATCATCTGGCGCACGGCCGCCGCATTGGTCGGGAACTGGCGGCCCGCGCGCCACAGATGCGGGTGCAAGGCATCGAGAAACGCCCACAGCGGCGCCCCGGCGCTGGCCAGGGCCTGCGGCGTGACCGGTTGGTACAAGGCGCTGCGATCGGCCAGCGCCTCGACCAGCGCCTGCTTGACGAAACTGCTGCCGTGGAAATCGGGCAGGCGCGGATAGGTCACGCGGCCCGGGTTGGCCTTGGCGAATGCCAGCAGCGCGGCCATGCTCGTCGGCGGCGCGGGCACCCGCTTGCGATCGGCGAAGAAGGTCAGCTGGGCCATGCCCCAGGGCGCCTCCATGCCCTCGACCGGTTCGGAAAAGTCGATGCGCGTGGTCGGCTTGCCGACGACGTCGACATACGCATAGTGCGGCAGGGTTTCGGCGAACGGGCCGAACAGCAGGCCCTCGCGTTTCATGGTCAGGAAGTTCTCGCCGTTGATCCACATCATGTCGACCGTGCCGTCGGTCTTGCCCGCGGCCTTCTCGGCACGTACCCGCTTGACCACCTCGGCCGTCTCGGTGATCTTGACATGCTCGAGCCGCACACCGAACTGGCGCCGGACCTGCTCGGCCGTCCACTGGATATAGGCGTTGATCTGCTCGCTGCCGGCCCAGGCGTTGAAATACACGGTCTGGCCACGGGCACGGGACTCGATGGCCGACCAGGCAGCCGTGGGCGTCTGCGCCCAGGACGGCCATGCCGCGGCGCCGGCCAGGGCGGCGATCAGGTGGCGGCGCGACAGAGGGGGAAGGGTGTTGTGGCGTGTCATCGTCTGCTGTGGTTTCTTGGGGGGCTGGTCACGGGGGAGGGAGACACCGGCGCACAGTGCGCGCCGGTATCCGTCATCAGTCGTGCGTGGCGCCGATTCCTTACCCCCGGCAGCCGCCTCGGCCGTGGTTCAGCCCAGCAGGGCCTGGGCGAACTCGCGCGCGTTGAAGGTCTCGAGTTCCTCCAGTTTCTCGCCCACGCCGATGAAATAGACCGGGATCGGCCGCTCGCGCGCAATGGCAGCCAGCACGCCGCCCTTGGCCGTGCCGTCGAGCTTGGTGACGATCAGCCCGGTCAGCTGCAAGGCCTCGTCGAAGGCCTTGACCTGGGCCAGCGCATTCTGACCGGTATTGCCGTCGATCACCAGCAGCACCTCGTGCGGCGCGGTCGGGTCGGCCTTGGACACGACGCGCCGGATCTTGCGCAGTTCGTCCATCAGGTGCAGCTGGGTCGGCAGCCGACCGGCCGTGTCCACCAGCACCACGTCCTTGCCGCGCGAGCGGCCTGCCACGACCGCGTCGTAGCTGACGGCGGCCGGGTCGCCGCCCTGCTGGCTGACGATCTCCACCGTGTTGCGGTCGGCCCATACGCCGAGCTGCTCCTTGGCCGCGGCGCGGAAGGTGTCGGCAGCCGCCAGCAGCACCGAGGCCCCGCGGTAGCTGAGGTGGCGCGTGAGCTTGCCGATCGACGTGGTCTTGCCGGCGCCATTGACGCCGACCACCATCATCACCGTGGGTTTGGACTCGCCGATGACCAGTGTCTTTTCCAGAGGAGTCAGCAATTCGGTCAGGCCTTCGACCAGGCAGGCCTTGACGGCCTGCGGATCCGTGGCCTTGGTATCCTTGACGCGGCGGCGCAGGTCCTCGAGCAGGTGGGCGGTGGCCTTGACACCGGCGTCGGCCAGCACCAGCGCCGACTCCAGTTCCTCGTACAGCGCCTCGTCGATCCTGGTGCCGGTGAAGACGGTGGCGATGTTCGAGCCGGTGCGGCGCAGGCCGGCGCGCAGGCGCTGGGTCCACGAGGTGCGGGCCGAGACCACCACCGGTGTGTCCTCCTGCGCCTGTCCCGGCGTGGAAAACCGTACCGTGCCCTTCTGGATGGCGGACGGCGGCAGCGTGTCCGGAGCGACCGTGGTGGCGTCCGGAACCACCGTCTTGTCCGGGTCGGGCGTGGCGGGTGGTGATTTTTTCCGGAAAAAACTGAACATTTGCGGCCTGGGTTGACTCCGAGCATTCTATGAAACGTTTCCTGACCTGCCTGTGGCTGCTGGCCAGCCTGGGTGCATCATGGGCCCAAGGCCCCGCTTCCATCACCCGCTTCACACTCGACAACGGCATGGAGGTGATCGTCCAGCCCGAACGCCGCGCACCGACCGCCGTGCACATGTTGTGGGTGCGGGTGGGCTCGATGGACGAGGTGGACGGGACCTCGGGTGTGGCCCATGTGCTCGAACACATGATGTTCAAGGGCACGCCGTCGCTGGCGCCCGGCGAATTCTCGCGCCGTGTCGCGGCGCTGGGCGGACGCGAAAACGCGTTCACCGCGCGCGACTACACCGGTTATTACCAGCAGATACCGGCCGACCGGCTGCGCGAGGTGATGCAACTCGAGGCCGACCGCTTCGCCAACAACCAGTGGCCCGACGCCGAGTTCACGCGCGAGATCGAGGTCGTCAAGGAAGAGCGGCGCATGCGCACCGAGGACAATCCGCGCGCCCGGCTGTACGAGGCCCTGAACGCCGCGACCTTCGTCGCCTCGCCGTACCGGCGCCCCATCGTCGGCTGGATGAACGATCTCGATGCAATGACGGCCGACGACGTCCGCGCCTTCCACAAGCGCTGGTACGTGCCGGCCAATGCCGCCGTCGTCATCGCCGGCGACGTCGACCCGCAGCAGGTGCGCGTTTGGGCGCAGCAGACCTATGGCGCGATTCCGTCGGCCGCCGTACCGGTGCGCAAGCCCCGGCTCGAGCCGCCGCAATCGGGCCTGCGCCGGATCGAGGTCAAGGCACCGGCCGAGCAGGCCTACACGGTGCTGGCCTTCAAGGTGCCCAGCCTGGATGCGGCGGCGCTGGGTGGCGGCGAGGTCACCGAACCGACCCGCGATGCGCTGGCCCTGACCGTGTTGTCGGCCGTGCTCGACGGTTACCGTGGTGCGCGGCTGGAGCGCGCGTTGACGCAGGGCACGGACCGGGTGGCCGACCGCGCCGGCGCCGGTTACGGCCTGTGGGGTCGCGGGCCGCAGTTGTTTTCGCTCGACGGCGTGCCGGCCCAGGGCCGCACCGCGGCCGAGGTCGAGGCCGCGTTGCGCGAGCAGGTGGCGCGGATTGCGCGCGAGGGCGTGTCGGCCGAGGAACTGGCGCGCGTGAAGACGCAGTGGATGGCCTCGGAGGTCTACAAGCTCGATTCCCTGTTCAGCCAGGCGCGCGCGCTGGGCAGTTATTGGGCGCTGGGCTTGCCGCTGGACGCCAGCGAGCGACTGGTCGCACTGCTGCGCGCGGTGACGGCCGAGCAGGTGCAGGCGGTGGCACGCCGGTATTTCGGCGACGACCAACTGACGGTGGCGGTGTTGCGTCCGCAGCCGGTCGATGCCAGCCGCAAGCCGCGGCCCGCGGCCGCCGGCTTGCGCCACTAGGGTTCATCATGATGAAAAGCGTGTTTCGTTGTCTGGCGCTTGCCGCCCTTGCCCTCAGGTTCGCCTCCGTTGCCGTCGCGGCGATACCGATCGAGCGCTGGACCCAACCAGGCGGTGCGCAGGTCTACCTGGTGCAAAGCCGCAACCTGCCGATGGTCGACGTGCAGATCGACTTCGATGCCGGCGACCGGCGCGACCCGGCCGACAAGGCCGGCCTGGCCAGCGTGACCGCGGCCATGGCCTCGCGCGGCATTCGCGCCAGCGCCGCCGGGCCGGCGCTGGACGAAAACGCGCTGGGCGAAGCCTGGGCCGACCTCGGGGCATCGTTCGGCGCCAGCGCCGGCAATGACCGCATGGGTTTCTCGCTGCGCAGCCTGACCGATCCGGAACTGCTGCCGCGCGTGATTGCACTGGCCGCGCGGCAACTCGGCGCGCCGGCGTTTCCTGCCGCGGTCTGGCAACGCGAACGCGAGCAGATGATCGCGTCGATCAAGGAATCGGACACGCGGCCGGCCACCATCGCCGCCAAGGCGTTCGCGGCGGCCGTGTACGGCGACCATCCCTACGGCTTTCGGCCGACCGAAGCGAGCCTGTCGGCCATCGGGGTCGACGACATGCGTGTCTTGTACCAGCGGGCCATCCGCCCGTGCCGGGCCAAGGTCTCGGTCGTCGGAGACGTCTCGCGCGAGCAGGCCGATGCGTTGGTCACGGGCCTGTTCGCACAGCTGGCGCAGTCGTCCGACGCCGCCGCATGCGCGCCGCTGCCGCCGGTGCCGGAGGTTGCAGCCTTGACGCAGCCGGGCGAGACCCGCGCGATCCCGTTCGATTCGGCCCAGGCCCATGTGCTGATCGGCCAGCCCGGCATCCGGCGCAACGACCCGGACTTCCTGGCGCTGACCGTGGGCAACTACGTGCTGGGCGGCGGCGGTTTCGTCTCGCGCCTGTATTCGGAGGTGCGCGAGAAGCGGGGCCTGAGCTACAGCGTCTACAGCTATTTCGCGCCGGGCCTGCATGCCGGTGCCTTCACCGTCGGCTTGCAGACCCGGCCCGACCAGGCCGCGCAGGCCATCGCCTTGTCGCGCGAGATCGTCGCACGTTTCGTGCAGGACGGGCCGTCCGAGCAGGAGCTGCAGGCGGCCAAGTCCAACCTGATCGGCGGTTTCGCGCTGCGCCTGGACAGCAACCGCAAGCTGCTCGACAACGTGGCCAACATCGCGTGGAACGATCTGCCGCTCGACTACCTCGATACCTGGACTGCGGCTGTCGAACGACTGACCGTGGCCGACGTCAAGGCTGCGTTTGCACGTGTCTTGCGGCCGCAGACCATGGTCACGGTGGTGGTGGGGGCGCGCGACAAGTCGCCGTGATGCGCCCGCGCCGGCTCCGCCGCGGACATCGGGTGCGACGCGCCATCGGCGCGGGTTAAGCTCGCGGCCATGGTCAAGCAAGTCTCCAGGTCCGCACCGCGCCGCGCTGGCGGTGCCAACGTGAAACCGCGCGCGGACGCTGCGGCGCCGAACCCCTCGGGAGCCCATGTCGTGCGCATCGTGGGCGGTCGCTGGAAGCGGACCCGGTTGCCGGTGCTCTCGCGCCCGGGCCTGCGGCCGACGCCGGACCGGGTGCGCGAGACGGTCTTCAACTGGCTGGGGCAGGACCTGGGCGGCTGGCACTGTGTCGATGCGTTCGCGGGCACCGGGGCATTGGGCTTCGAGGCCGCCTCGCGCGGTGCCGCCGAGGTGCTGCTGGTCGAGCAGGACCGGGCCCTGGTATTGCAGCTGGCGCAGGTGCAGCAGCGGCTGCAGGCCGACATGGTGCGGATCCAGCGCGGCGACGCCGTCGCCATGCTGCGCGGCCTGCCGCCCGCCAGCGTGGACGCGGTGTTTCTCGATCCGCCGTTCGATGGCGCGGACCTGTTCGCCCCGGCGCTGGCCGCGGCGGCGGCCGCATTGCGTCCCGACGGCGTGATCTACCTCGAGGCGCCGGTCGCGTGGGACGATGCCATGGCCGGATCGTGCGGGCTGGTCGTGGTGCGGCACCTGAAGGCCGGCATGGTGCATGCGCACCTGATGCGGCTCGCCGGAACCCGCCATGCATAATGCGGCGCATGAGTCGTTCTGACGACGGTTCCCTGGAGCGATCCATGCAAAACCAGATCATTGCTGTTTATCCGGGGACTTTCGACCCCATGACCCTGGGCCACGAGGACGTCGTGCGCCGCGCCGCGCAGTTGTTCAGTCGCATCATCGTGGCCGTGGCGGCCGGCCACCACAAGAAGGCGATGTTCTCGCTCGAGGAACGTGTCGAGATGGCGCGCGAGGTCGTGCGCCCGTATCCGCATGTCACGGTCGAGAGCTTCAACGGACTGATGCGCGACTTCGTCGTCGCGCGTGGTGCCAAGGCCATGGTGCGCGGCCTGCGCGCCGTGACCGACTTCGACTACGAGTTCCAGCTCGCCGGCATGAACCGTTCGCTGATGCCCGACGTCGAGACCGTCTTCCTGACCCCCAGCGACAAGTACCAGTTCATCTCGAGCACCTTCGTGCGCGAGATCGCGGTGCTCGGCGGCGAGGTCGACAACTTCGTCGAGCCTTATGTGTTGCGCCGACTGACCGAGAAGGTGCAGTCGCTCAAGGCAGCGTCGCCGCCGGCCGGCTGAACCGCGGCGGTTGTCGTCAGCCGGTCGTCGTTGTCGCGGCGAGCGGCGGCAGGCGTTCCAGCCACTGCAGCAGCAGCGTGTTCACGCGTTCGGGCTGCTCCATGGTCAGCATGTGGCCGCATTGTTCGATCATTTCCAGTTGCGCCTGCGGCGCCAGCGCGGCGATCTCGCGCGAGCATTCCGGCGGCGTCAGCTGGTCGGCATCGCCGCAGACCACGAGCACCGGGCACCGCAGCGCGGGCAGGTGCGCGCGTGCATCGGGCCGGGCCATGATGGCGCGGTTCTGGCGGATCAGCTGCTCCGCGCCGGCGTGCATCACGAAATCCAGGTAACGCTGGACCAGGGCCTGGTCCGCAGCATGGCTGGCATGGAAGGCCAGCGGCACGTTGGCCCGCAGCACCTCGGCAGCGCGCCCGTCGGCAAACAGGCCGATGGCGGCCTCGCGCAGGGCCCGTATCTCGTCGGTCTCCGGCCGCGCCGAGCTGCCGAGCAGGGCCAGGCCCCGGATGCGCCCGGGCGCCTGGTGCGCCACCTGCATCGCCACGATGCCGCCCATGGACGCCCCGCACAGGATCAGGTCGCCCGGATGTTCTTCCAGCAGCGTGCGCGCCATGGCTTCGATCGTGTCGCAACGTGCGTGCACGTCGGTCACGTGGGGGCGTAGTTGCGCGGGCAGTGCGGCGAGTTGCGCCTGCCACATCACGTGGTCGGAAGCAAGGCCAGGCAGCAGGATCAGTTGGGTCATGTCAGATGTGGGTGCGCCCGGGGCATTGGATAACCCCGGTGGGATGGTCGTGGTCAGGGGGAATTATCCGACGCGTTGCGCCCGACACGGTATGCTGGGACCCGCATGTCGAATTTCGTGAACGGAGAATCACCATGAAACTGTTGTTGCCGGTCGATGGATCGGAAGTGTCCCTCAAGGCCGTGCAGGTGGCGATGTCGCTGCTGCAGCAGGGCCTGGCCGCCGAGATCGTGCTGGCCAACGTGCAGGAGGCCGCCAATCTGTATGAAATGATGACCGCTCCCGACCCCGAGGTGCTCGAGCGCGTCAGCCAGGAGGCCGGCGCCGACATCCTCGAGCCGGCGAAGGCCATGCTGACGATGGCCAAGATCGCTTACGAATCCGAAGTGGCCGGCGGTGACCCGGCGCACACCATCGTCGATATCGCCGAGCGTTACGGTTGCGACATGATCGTCATGGGCGCACGCGGCACGAGCGCCTTGCGCAGCGCATTGCTCGGTTCGGTGTCCAACGAGGTGCTGCATGCGGCCCGCGTGCCGGTGATGATCGTCAAGGCGGACGAAGAAAAGGACCCGTCCGACGAGGAGAGCCTGGCGTGAGCGTCCGGCGCGGCTGGCCGTGCGTCGGATAATCGACCCATGACCGAATTGATTCTGATCCGCCACGGTGAGACCGACTGGAACCGGGAGTTGCGTTTCCAGGGCCAGATCGACGTGCCGCTCAACGCCACGGGTTTCGAACAGGCGCGCCGCGTCGCCGAACGCCTGGCCGGCGAGACCGTGCATCACCTGGTGTGCAGCGATCTGCTGCGCACCCGCCAGACGGCCGAGGCGCCGTCCCGGCAACTGGCGCTGGCGCCGGTCGCGGACCCGGGCCTGCGCGAACAGGGCTTTGGCGTCGTCGATGGTTTGCGGGTGATAGATATCCAGCAGCGGTTTGCGCAGGCATGGGCCCGCTGGACGGAGTTCGACGCCGATTACGCGTTCGATGGCGGCGAATGCACACGGGACTTCCATGCCCGGGTGATGGCGTCGCTGCGGCGCCTGGCGCGCGAACGCGCAGGCCAGCGTCTGGTGGTCGTCACCCATGGCGGGGTACTCGACATGGTGTACCGCACGGCCACCGGCCAGTCCCTGTGCGGTCCGCGCCAGAGCGTGATCCCCAACGGCGGCATCAGCCGCGTGCGCATGGACGATGCCGCCGTCGAGATCCTGAGCTGGGCCGAGACGCAGCATCTCGCAGGCATGCCCGCGCAGCCGGTGTACGACCAGCGCAAGCTGGCGCCCGAGGTTCAGGCGGAAACGGCCAGCCCCAGCGTCGAGTAGCAGCGTTGCGCCATCCGGCGCAGGCGCAGGGATTGCGGTTGCTGGTTCACCCGTGGCTGCAACTGCTGCTGCGCGGCATTCCAGTGGCCGGCGCGCATCAGCGCATCGAGATGGATCTGCTCGAACAGGTCGCGCTGCGCATGGCTGCCGCCGATCTGCAACAACTGCGGCAAGGCCTGGCCCAGCGCATCGATCGCCTGCGCATGGCGGCCCTGGGCATGGGCCAGGAGCCCGTGTGCCGCGGGCACCGCCACCTGGCGCCAGATCGCGTTCGCACCATCGTCGCCGGCCTGTGCACCCCGGCGCTCGATGTTGTCGAGCAAGGTCTGCGCCTGTGGCCGGCCTGCCCGGGCCAGGCCATACAGGTATTGCAGGTCCAGGAACGGCAACACCTGGTCGTCGAGCCGCTGCGCGATATGGTCGGCCACGTCCTGCCAGCGATCGCCGACGTCGATGCCGGCCAGCTCCAGCCGCGCCAGCAGCGACACCGCGCCGATCTGGTCCTGGGAATACGACTTGACGACGCCCCAGACCTGTTCGTCATAGGTTCGCAGCGCCAGGTCGTCCATGCCCAGGTCGATCGCGAACAGCGCCAGATGCCACCAGTTGTGGGTCACCATGAAGGAGTTGAGCCGTGTCCAGGTCGCACGGCTGTGCTCCATGAACTGCAAGCCCTCTTGCAAGCGGCCCTGGGTCAGCATCACGTGGGCCAGCGCGTGCTGGGCCCAGGGTTCGCGTTCGCTCATGGCCAGGGCCTGCCGCGCGGCGGCTTCGGCCTGCGGCATCAGGTGGCATTGCTCCCAGGCGAAAGCGGCCATGCCGTGCATCTGGGGCACGTCGCCGCAGGCCGGCAGCGCACACTGGGCGAGCCGCAACATGCCGACCGCATCGCCGATGTTGAAGCGGTGGTACTGGCCGAGCTTGACCGACACCAGGTCACGCGGGTGCAATCGCGCCTGCTCGTCGTGCAACACCATCGCACGCGCGATGTCGCCGTCGACCCAGCACGCGATGGCCTCGACGAAACGTTGCTCGCGCTCGCTGGCCTGCGATGCGCCGGCACGGGCCGCCTCGATGAACGGGCGCGCATGGATCGGGCCTTCGCGCGACTCGGCAAACATGTGCAGGGCCGCGCAGCAGGCCTGCACGATCGCACTGCGGTCGTGATCGGCCGCCGCCAGCACGTTGACCGCGCGTGCCTCGCAGGCGATGAAACCGCCGACGAAGTCATCGAGTGCGGCCAGGCTGGCCCGGTCCTGCAGATGGACCGGGTTGCCCAGGCAGTCCTGTGCCGTCATCCTCCCCAGGACAGCGCCGACAGGTCGTTGGCGAAGATCGGCACGTCCTTCCACAAGCCCTTGACGTTCTTGTTCGCCACCGTGACCCACTGCGGCTGGTACAGGAAGCCGTTCACCGCCTCGTTGGCCAGCATGCGTTGCGCCTCGGCGAGCAGCTTGGCGCGTTCATCGGCGCGCGGCGAGTTCTGGATGCGATCGAACAGGTCGTCGAACTTCTTGCTCTCGTAGCCCCAGTAGTAGTCCTTGCGCGAGTAGTTGCCCAGGTCGAACGGCTCCACGTGCGAGACGATGGTCATGTCGTAGTTCTTGCTGCCGTAGACGCCGCTGAGCCACTGCGCCCACTCGACGTTCTCGATCTTGGCGATGATGCCGATCTTGGCCAGCTGCGCGGCGATCACCTCGCCGCCCTGGCGGGCATACGGCGGCGGCGGCAGCTTGAGCGACAACTCCAGCGGCGTCTTGATGCCGGCCTCGGCCAGCAGGGCCTTGGCCTTGTCGATGTTGAACGGGTTGATGCCCGTGGTGTCCACGTAGCCGAAGGCGCCCGGCACGTAGTGGCTGCCGATCGGTGCGCCATATCCGTCGCCGGCGCCGTCGATCACCGCCTTGCGGTCGATCGCCATCGAGATGGCGCGCCGCACGCGCACGTCGTCCAGGGGTTTCTTCTTGTTGTTGAACGCCAGGATGGTCTTGGCGCGCGAGCCGCCGATGATGACCTGGAAGCGCGGATCGGCCTTGAACTGCGGCACACCACGCGGCGTGAAACGCGGGAAGGCATCGACGTCGCCGGCCAGCATGGCGGCGATCTGGGCGGCCGGGTCGCTGATGAAGCGGAACGTGACCTTCTTCATCTTGATCGCCGACGCATGGCGGTAACCGTCCCACTTGGACAACACGACCGAGGAACCCTTGTTCCAGGCGTCGAGCTTGAACGGTCCGGTGCCCACCGGCTTGGTGCCGTTGGTCTCGGCGGTGCTGGGTTCGACCATGACGGCCGTGCCCTGGCCCAGCTGGAACAGCAGCTCGGGGTTGATCTCGTTGTTCAGGATCACGACCGTATACGGGTCGATCACCGCGACGCGCGCGAACTTGGCGTAGGTGCGCTTGTCCTTGTTGACACTTTTCTCGGCGGCTGCGCGCTCGAACGAGAACTTGACGATGTTCGCATCGAAAGGCACGCCGTTCTGGAACTTGGCGTCCTTGCGCAGGCGGAAGGTATAGGTCTTGAGGTCGGGCGAGATCTCCCAGCTCTCGGCCAGCAGCGGCGTGATCGAGCCGTCGCTGTTGATCTTGACCAGGGTCTCGAAGATGTTGTAGAGCGAGATCTCGGCAATGGCTGCGGCTGCGCCGCCGGTCGGGTCGAGTCCGGGCGAGGGCTCGAGCGCCATCGCCATGACGATGCTGTCTTTTTTCGACTGGGCCTGGGCGGCGAACGGCACACTGGCCAGGGCGGCCGTTGCGAGCGAAGTGGTGAGTACGGAGCGGCGATTGACCATGATCCAAGTTTCCTTTCAGTGGGTTTCCGGATGACCGCAAGGCTGCGCGGTGCCAAATTCAGACAATAGCATGATGACCGCGGCCGGGGTAGCGCCCGGCATCATGAATAACCCTTGCCGACGGACCTGGCCGGGCTGTTCATGACGCGGCCCTGGCCGGGACGTTGCCGCGGTCGGCCTGGGGCGCGGCGGCGCCGGCGGACTGCGGGAAATGGCAGGCCACCAGGTGCCCGGGGGCGAGGGCCTGCAGTTCCGGCCGCGCCGCATCGCACGCGGCTTGCGCATGCGGACAGCGGTGTGCATACGGACAGGCGCCGGGCAACTGGGGGCGCGGCGCGACGGCGTGGGTCCGCTTGCGCTGGTCGCCCTCGGCGCGGGGCTCCATGCGCGGGACGGCATCGAGCAGTGCCAGTGTGTAGGGATGGGCCGCATTGCGAAACAGCATCTGCGGCGTGCCGCGCTCGACGATCCGGCCCTGGAACACCACGGCCACTTCGGCGCACAGGTGGTCGACCACGGCCAGGTCGTGGCTGATCAGCAGGTAGGTGACGTCGAATTCGGCCTGCAGGTCCTGCATCAGGTTCAGCACCTGGGCCTGTACCGAGACATCGAGTGCGCTGACCGGCTCGTCGGCGACGATCAGCCGCGGGCGGGTGATCAGCGCGCGGGCGATGGCGATGCGCTGGCGCTGGCCGCCGGAGAACTCGTGCGGGTATTTCTCCAGGTCGGATGCGCGCAGGCCGACCGAAACCAGCACGTCGCGCGCCTTGCGGGCCTGCTCCTGCCGCGTGGTGTCGCCTTGTGCCTGCAGCGGTTCGGTGACGATGCGCAGCACCGTCTGGCGCGGGTCCAGCGAACCGTACGGATCCTGGAACACCATCTGGAAATCGCGCCGCGCATGGCGCAGCGCCTGTGCGTCCAGCGTGGCCATGTCGCGCCCGAGAATGCGCACGCTGCCGCTGGTGGGCGACTCCAGGGCCATGACCAGGCGCGCCAGCGTGGACTTGCCCGAGCCCGATTCGCCGACGATACCCATGCTGCGACCGGCCTGCATCGTGAAGCTCACGCCCTGCAAGGCATGCACCAGCGGAGCCGGCTGCCACAACTTCTCGCGCGGCAGCTTGTAGGTGCGGGTGACCTGGTCGACGATCAGCAGCGGCTCGTGGGTCGCGCCGTTGCCGGGCTGCGGGGGTATGGTTGGCGTCGTCATGCCGCGTCCTGCGCCAGTACCGCGTCCAGCCGCAGGCAACTGGCCTCGTGCCCGGCGTCGACGGTCTCCGCCGGTGGCCGGGTCGTGAAACAGGCGGGTTGCGCCCAGCTGCAGCGGTCGGCAAATGCGCAACCGGCGGGCAGGTCGACCAGTTCGGGGACCGTGCCGTCGATGGTGGTCAGCCGCGTGCCCGCGGGAGCACCCAGCCGGGGGCGCGCACCGAACAGGCCACGCGTATACGGATGCGCCATGTGGCCGAACACGCGGCGCGTGGCCCCGCTTTCGATCACGCTGCCGCCGTACATCACCATCATGCGTTCGACGTTCTGTGCGATCACGCCCAGGTCGTGCGAGATCAGGATCAGCGCCATCGAGCGTTCGAGCACCAGGTCGTGGATCAGGTCGAGGATCTGGCCCTGGATGGTGACATCCAGCGCGGTGGTGGGTTCGTCGGCGATCAGGATGTCGGGCTCGCAGGCCAGGGCCATCGCGATCGTGATGCGCTGGCGCTGGCCTCCCGAGAACTGGTGCGGATAGGCGTCGACGCGGCCGGCCGCGTTGGGGATGCCGACCCGTTCGAGCAGGCGGATGGTCTGGGCGCGGGCTTCGTCGCGTGCCACGCCGCGGTGCAGTCGCATCGGTTCCGCCACCTGGTCGCCGATGGTGTGCACCGGATTGAGCGCGGTCATCGGTTCCTGGAAGATCATGCCGATGCGGTTGCCGCGCAGCCGGCGCAACACGGCGTCGCTCTGGCCCACCAGTTCCTGGCCGTCGAAGCGGATGCTGCCGCTGACTTCGGCGTTCTCGGGCAGCAGGCCCATCAAGGCCATCGCGGTGATGGACTTGCCGCAACCCGATTCGCCGACCAGGCCAAGCGTGTCTCCGCGTTGCAGTGCGAAACTGACATGGCGGATCGCGTAGGCCGGACCCCGCTGGGTCTGCAGGCGTACGCTGAGATCGGAGACTTCGAGCATCGGTGTCGTCGTGGGTCGGTTCGGGTCAGCGCTTGCGGGCCAGGCGCGGATCCATCAGGTCGCGCAGGCCGTCGCCGAGCAGGTTCAGGCCGAGCACGGCCAGGGCGATGGTGACGCCGGGGAACACCGCCAGCAGCGGCGCCTGGAACAGCAGCGTCTGGGCTTCGGCCAGCATGCGGCCCCAGGAGGGTTGGGGCGGCTGCGTGCCCAGGCCCAGGTAGGACAGGGCGGCCTCGGCCAGGATCGCGATCGCAAAGCGGATCGTGACCTGCACCGTCAGGACCGACATGATGTTGGGCAACACGTGGTCCATGGTGATGCTCCACGGCCCCTTGCCGCAGGCGCGCGCGGCGAGCACGAACTCGCGCGACCAGGTCGCGTTGGCCGAGGCCCGGGTGATCCGGGCGAAGGTCGGTATGTTGAAGATGCCGATGGCGATGATGGAGTTGACGATACCGGCGCCGAACACCGCCGTCATCATGATGGCCGACAGGATCGCGGGAAACGCGAACGTGAAGTCGGACAGCCGCATGATGAGTTCTTCGACCCAGCCGCGTCGCGCGGACGCCAGCAGCCCGAGCGCCGTGCCGATGATCAGGCCGATGCTCACCGCGATGACGCCGACCAGGATGGAATTGCGCGCGCCCACCAGCAACAGCGAGGCCACGTCGCGCCCGAACGCATCGGTGCCCAGCCAGTGCTGCGCCGTCGGCGGCTGCAGCTTGCCGGGCAGGTTCATCTCGTAGGGGGACCAGGGTGTCCAGACCAGCGACAACGCGGCGGCCAGTACCAGCAGCAGCGTCAATACGCCGCCGAACACGAAGCTGCGATGGCCCATGGCGCGGCGCCAGAAGGGCTGCGATCCGTTGGTGGGCGCGGCGCCTGCGGCAGCGACGGTGCCGGTCATGCCGCAGCCTCCGCGCGACGCGCTGCGGCATTCGCCTTCGGGGCGGCCGTGCGGCTCATACGGAAGCCTCCGCGCGATGCGCTGCGTCATTCGCCTTCGGGGCGGCCGTGCGGCTCATATGTCACTCGCTTTCACACGCGGGTCGATGACGGCGTAGAGCACGTCGACGATGAAGTTGACGACCACGACCATCGTGGCCAGGAACATCACGCAGTTGCGCACCACGATCAGGTCCCGGTTGGAGATCGACTGGAAGATGAGCCGGCCCAGGCCGGGCAGGTAGAACACGTTTTCGACGACGATGGTGCCGGCCAGCAGTTCGGCCGACTGCAGGCCCATGATGGTGATGACCGGGATCATCGCGTTGCGCAGCACATGGCCCCATAACGTGGCGCGTTGCGACAGGCCCTTGGCACGGGCGGTGCGGACATAGTCCTCGCGCATCACCTCGAGCACGGCCGAGCGCGTGATGCGCGCCAGGATCGCCGCCTGCACCACGGCCAGCGACAACGCCGGCAGCAGCAGCGAGCGCATCGCCGGCAGCACGCCTTCGCTCCAGCCCGGGAATCCGCCGGCCGAGAACCATTGCAGCTTGACCGAAAACAGCAGGATCAGCAGGATGGCGAACCAGAAATTGGGAATGGCGATGCCGACCTGGGTCAGTCCCATGAGCCCGACGTCGCCGAGCTTGTTGTGGCGCGCCGCCGCATAGATGCCGACCACCAGGGCCAGCACCGTGGTCAGGCACATGGCCATCAGGGCCAGCGGCACGGTCAGCGTCAGGCGCTCGAGCATCAGCTCGGCCACCGGCGAACTGTAGGCATAACTGTCGCCCAGGTTGCCGGTCAGCATGCCGACGACCCAGTCCCAGTAACGCTCCCACGCCGGATGGTTGAGTCCGAGCTTCTCGGCCAGTGCCTCCACCGCCTCGGGGGAGGCGTCCGGCCCCATCATGATCTCCGCGGCATTGCCGGGCAGGATCTCCAGCACCAGGAACACGACGATCGAGGCGCCGATCAGGGTGGCGATCAGCGTCAGTACGCGCTTGAGAAGGAACGGCCCCATGTCGTGGCCGTGTCAGGCGTGGTGCAAGCGGAAACCCGCGAGCGGCGAGTGCATCCACGCACTGCGAGCAGGGTTGAACGACGGGGTCATTCGATGGCGCGGATAATGAAGGCCGAAGCGCCTGCCGCTGGCAACTCCGCACGAATACGGGCACGAAGTTCCATGTCTTTGATCATTACCGACGAGTGCATCAATTGTGATGTGTGTGAGCCCGAGTGCCCCAACGAGGCGATCTATCTCGGGCCGGAAATATACGAGATCGATCCGTCCAAGTGTACAGAATGTGTCGGCCATTTCGACGAGCCGCAATGCGTGCAGGTGTGCCCCGTGGCCTGTATCCCGGTGCATCCGGATTTCATCGAGGACAAGGAGACCTTGTGGCGCAAGTTCCGCCGCCTGCAGGGGCAGGGCGGGGAGGCGCAATGAAGGCGTCGACGGGTGGCCGCCGGCCCGTGCCCGGATGATCGCGTGGCGGTAGCGGGCTCAGTCGCGCTTCGTCTTGGCGGCTGCGTTCGCTTTCGGTTGCTTCTTGTTGTCCTGCTGCACCGAGGCGGTGAAATCGCCGGTTTCCTTCGGCGCAGGCCTGGCGCGGGTCTTGCCGGTGGCCCTGGGTTCGGTCTGTCGGGCCGTGGCCTTCGTCGTGGGCGGTGCAGCCGGGCTTGCACGGCCCGTGTTCGCAGGCCCCGCGGACCGGGCCGGCGCGCGTTCCGCGGCCAGCCGATCACGCTGCATCCGGTCGGCCTGGCGCATGGCCTGGGCCGTTGCCGCGTCGGTCTGTGCCTTCTGCTCGGCGCTGCGGCGGTCGTCGGCATCGAGCACGATGGCATCGGTGCACGGCATCTGGCTGTAGACGTTGCCGCACCGGTAGATGGGCTGCGATTGCAGCATGGCCGGCGCCACGGCGAGCAGGATCGCGGCCAATGGCCGGCGGTGTGCGGATGCGCCCATGGTGATGCTCCTCCCGAACAGGCTGCGGGAGCACGGCGGATGGCGGCGAAGAGCCGTGCCCGCGTCAGCTTCCCTTGTCGGGGGAATTCTGCTTGGCGGGACGCGTGTGCAGCAACATCGTTGCCTTCGCAACCTCATCATTTAGCAGGAAGGGCAAGGCGTGCATGGATCGTTCGATGCACTCGTCGATGGCCTGCCGGTGCGCGAGCATCGGCTTCTTGAGTACCCAGTTGACGACCTCGGACTTCACACCCGGGTGGCCGATGCCCAGCCGCAATCGCCAGTAGTCATCGCTGCCGAGCTGGTCGTGGATGTCGCGCAGGCCGTTGTGCCCCGCATGGCTGCCGCCGCGCTTGAGCCGCATCTGCCCGGGAACGATGTCGAGTTCGTCGTGTGCGACCAGGATCTCGTGCGGCGCGATCTTGAAGAAGCGCGCCAGTGCCGCGACCGAGCGACCGGAGAGGTTCATGAAGGTCTGGGGCTTGAGCAGCCAGATCGTCTTGCCCTGGAACGTGGTGCGTGCCGCCATGCCATGCCAGGCCTTGTCCTGCGTCAACGTCACCCGCAGCTGGTCGGCCAGGGCGTCGATCCACCAGAATCCGGCGTTGTGACGGGTGTCCGTGTATTCAGGGCCCGGATTGCCCAGGCCGACAAACAGCTTGATCATGGTCGTTCGATTATCGGTGCCGCAAAAAGCAACGGCCCACCAGGGTGGGCCGTTGATCGTACCGGCAAGCCGGTGCGGCGAAGATTATTTCTTCGCGGCGGGCGCCTTGGCGTCGGCGGCAGGTGCCGCCTCGGTCGTGGCATCCGTGCTGCTGCCGCCGCCGCCTTCGGCTGCCGGCACCACGACGGAGACCAGCACCGGGTTCATGACGCCACCCTTGATGACCGGCGTCACGCCCTTGGGCAACTTGATGTCCTTCAGGTGCACCGAGCCGCCCTTGACCAGGTGCGACAGGTCGACTTCGATGAACTCGGGCAGGTTCGACGGCATGCAGGACACGTCGAGTTCATTGGCGACGTGGTTGATCAGGCAGTGGTCGAGCTTGACGGCCGGCGACTCTTCCTCGCCCTTGTAGTGCAGCGGCACCTTGAGGTGGAGCTTGGTACGGGCGACGACGCGCTGGAAGTCGGCGTGCAGGATCAACTGCTTGAACGGATGCATCTGCACGTCACGCAGCAGCACCTTGGTGGTGGTGCCATTGAGTTCCATGTCCAGGATGGACGAATGGAAGGCTTCCTTCTTGATGGCCTGCCACAAGGCGTTGTGATCGAGCTCGATCAGTTGCGGTTCGCCATCGCCACCGTAGACGATGGCCGGCGTGCGGCCGGTGATGCGGAGACGGCGGCTCGCACCCGTCCCCTGCTTGGCGCGCTCGAAAGCGACAAATTTCATGATTCACTCCAAAAGGAATCCGCCGCGACCAGCAGGATTCCGGCTAAAAAAAGCGGGCTGCCGGTCATCCGGCGAGCCAGCCACACATGCTCCGGCCAGGTTGCCCCTAGAAGAGGTTTTCCTGGTCCGAGAACAAACTCATCACCGAGTCGCCGGTCGCGATGCGCTGGATCGTCTCGGCGATCAGCGGGGCGACGGTCAACTGGCGGATCTTGCGGCACGCCTGGGCAGCGTTGCTCAGCGGAATGGTGTCGGTGACGACCACTTCGTCGAGCGCGTTGCCCTGTGCGATCCGTTCGATGGCGGGACCCGAGAAGATCGGGTGCGTGCAATAGGCATAGACCTTCTTCGCGCCGCGCTCCTTGAGCACTTCGGCCGCCTTGACCAGCGTGCCGGCGGTATCGATCATG
>JACKLK010000006.1 GCA_024236015.1 Rhodoferax sp. | reverse complement strand
CCTGGCTTGCCGCCAGCTGGCGGTAACGTTCCATGTCGAGCTTGCCATCCGGGCCCCGCAAGGCCGCAATGGTCGGATTACGCTGCAACTCCTGCGCCAACCGCGCATCGGTGGTTGCCAGGCGCAATTTGTCGGCGGCCTCGGCCAGCACGCGTTGGCGCACCAGGCGTTCGAGCGTGGCATAACGCGCAACCGCCGACTCCAGCACACTCGCATCGATGTTGGGCATCTGCGCACGCAGGCGATCAACCTCGTTGCGGTGCGCGAAATCCCATTCGGCCTGGGTGATGTCGCGCCCGGCGACGGAAGCCACCTTCGGGTCGCTGTTGCTGAACTGGTTGTACCCATCGACACCCACCAGCACGAATGCCGGGATGATCAGCAAGAACATCAGGAACATCAGTACCTTGGTGTGCTTGCGAACGAGATCGAACATGCGTTACTACTCCATGAATTCGAATCCGGCTGATCGACACACGCCACGCGCATCGGCCGGATCAATAAAAAAGGCGAACATCGTGTTCGCCTTTGTCCGTAGTGGTGGGTCCTGACGGGCTCGAACCGCCGACCTACGCCTTGTAAGGGCGCCGCTCTACCAACTGAGCTAAGAACCCCACTGCAATCAACAAGCTCAGTTCAACGCATCTTTCAATGCCTTGCCCGGGCGAAACTTCGGAACCTTGGCAGCCTTGATTTTAATCGCGGCACCGGTGCGCGGATTGCGACCGGTACGTGCAGCACGCTTGCCCACGGCAAAAGTGCCGAAGCCGACCAGCGAGACCGAGCCGCCTTTTTTCAGCGTGGTCTTGACGGCACCGATGGTGGACTCCAGGGCGCGGGTTGCCGCGGCCTTGGAAATGTCGGCGTGCTTGGCGATATGTTCAATCAACTCTGTCTTGTTCACAAAGAACCTCTCGAAAGGATACGGGGCAGTCGGACTGGCCCCGTAGAAATCTGGTCACCACCCGGCTCCGGGTCGGTCAGGCGGTGGGCTCGGTCGCACAGGAAACCTTCGGTCTGGGTCACAGATCCCGGAGTCCGTACTTCTACGACTGATTAGAGCGACGGACATCGAGCGTGTCAACCAGCCGGGCGGCAAACTTCGGTGCGGACGCGAATTCTATTCGGTTTTGCGGAACGTCCCCGCGGCCACGGGGCAAGCCCGGAGCACCGGCCCGGCACCGCCCGCCATCGGTGCGGTGGCCCGGCCGCCGCACCGCATGGCGCAACAGGGCATCAGCCCCGCACGGCCTGCTCGATGGCCTTGCCCAGGTCCGCCGTACTGGCCGTGCCGCCGATATCGGGCGTGCGCGGCGCGCCGCTGGCAGGCGCCAGCACCGCCTCGATCGCCGACAACACGGCGTCATGCGCCTCGCGATGCCCCAGGAAGTCGAGCATCATCGCGCCGCACCAGATCTGTCCGATCGGGTTGGCCACGCCCTTGCCCGCGATGTCGGGGGCCGATCCGTGCACCGGTTCGAACAGCGACGGAAACGCGCGCGTCGGATTCAGGTTCGCGCTCGGCGCAATGCCGATGGTGCCGGTACACGCCGGCCCCAGGTCGCTGAGGATGTCTCCGAACAGGTTGCTGGCCACGACCACGTCGAAGAAGTCCGGGCGCTGCACGAAATGCGCCGTCAGGATGTCGATGTGGAACTTGTCCACCGTCACATCCGGGTATTCCTTGGCCATCAATGCGGCACGCTCGTCCCAGTACGGCATCGTGATCGCGATGCCGTTGGACTTGGTGGCGCTGGTCAGGTGTTTCTTCGGACGCGAACGCGCGAGTTCGAACGCAAAGCGCAACACCCGGTCCACGCCGACCCGCGACATCACGGTCTCCTGCATCACGATCTCGCGCTCGGTGCCGGCGAACATGCGCCCGCCGACGCTGGAATATTCGCCCTCGGTGTTCTCGCGCACGATGTACATGTCGATCTCGCCCGGCTCGCGCCGGCTGCCGTCGCGCCGCACGACGGGTGCGACGATGCCCGGCATCAGGCGCGCCGGCCGCAGGTTGATGTACTGGTCGAACTCGCGCCGGAACAGCAGCAGCGAACCCCACAAGGACACATGGTCGGCGATCTTGTCCGGCCAGCCGACGGCGCCGAAATAAATGGCGTCGTGCCCGCCGATCCGGTCCTTCCAGTCGTCCGGCAGCATGGTGCCGTGCCGCTCGTAGTAGTCCCAGCTCGAAAAGTCGAAGTGGTCGAACTGCAGGTCGATGCCGAATTTGTCGGCTGTCGCCTCCATCACCCGCAGGCCCTGCGGCATCACTTCCTTGCCGATGCCGTCACCGGCGATCACCGCGATCTTCTTCTTGCCCATGTTGCTTGTCCTCGTCATCGTTGATCCATATCGGCGGCCATGAGGCCACCTTCCCATTGCATGGCGGCATGCGCCGCCCGGTCACGGCTGCCGCCGCACCACCAGGCTCACCCCCAGGGCCGTGATCGCCATGCCCAGCATCGTGAACACGGTGATCGGCTCGCCGAACAGCGCCCACGCCAGCACCGCCGCAACCGGCGGCACCAGATACAGCAGGCTGGTGACCGACGTCGCGGCGCCGCGTTGTATCAGCAGATACAGCAAGGAACTGCCGCCCAGCGTCAGCACCAGGACCGACCAGGCCATGGCGCCGATCGACTCGCCGTTCCAGACCATGGATTCGCGCTCGAGCAGCGCCAGCGGCACGGTCACCAGGAACGCACTGCCCAGTTGTATCGCATTGGCGGTGCGCACGTCGCAGGGCGCCACGTAACGCTTCTGGTACAGCGTGCCCGCCGTGATCGACACCAGGCCGATCGCCACGATCGCCAGGTTAAGCATGTCGACCCGGTCTCCGGCGCTGCCCGCGCCGAACTTGGCCGATACGACCAATACCAGACCTGCCAACCCCAGGGCCAGGCCTGCCCACTGGCGGGCGCTCACCCGCGTGCCCATCGCCGACACCCACACGGCGGTGAGTACCGGCTGCAGCCCGACGACCAGCGCCGACACACCCGAGCCCATGCCGGCCTTCACCGCGGCCCAGACACCGCCCAGGTAACCGGCATGCATCAGCACCCCGGTGATCGCGAGGTGGCGCCATTGAACGCCGGTGACCGGCCAGCGCGACCGCGACAGCCAGATCCACGGCAGGAAACACAGCACCGACAAAGCGAAGCGGATGGCCAGGAAATGGAACGGCGGCCCATGGGGCATGCCATACCGCGCGACGATGAAGCCGGTGCTCCAGATCAGCACGAACACCACGGGCATCAGCTGCACCCACCGGTCGACCTGCGCTTCGTGGGTCATGTCGCGTCGCGGGCCACGGTGCGGACCCGGTGTGCGGTCATTTGACCCGGGCCCGGATCTCCGGCACGGCCTTCTTGAGGTAATAACCCATGGACCAGACGGTCAGCACGGCCGCCACCCAGATCAGCCACTGGCCCCACTGCCGGGTGTGGATCACCCCGAACAACACGCCGTCGTACAGCAGGAACGGAATGGCCACCATCTGCCCGACCGTCTTGAGCTTGCCGATCATGTGCACCGCCACGCTCTTGGAGGCACCGATCTGCGCCATCCATTCGCGCAGCGCCGATATCGCGATCTCCCGCCCGATGATGATCAGTCCCACGAAGACGTCGGCCCGGTTCAGGTGCACCAGCACCAGCAACGAGGCGCAGACCAGGAACTTGTCCGCGACCGGGTCCAGAAAGGCCCCGAACGACGAGGTCTGGTTGAGCTTGCGGGCCAGGAAGCCGTCGAGCCAGTCGGTGGCGGCAAACAACACGAACATCACGGTCGCGGTCAGATTCTTGACCGGCATCGTCACCATGGTGTCCGGCAGGTAGAAGATCCCGACAATCAGAGGAATCGCGACGATGCGCGTCCAGGTCATGATGGTCGGAATCGTCAGAAACATGGACGAATTGTGGCACGGCGCAGGCCGGCTTCGCCCGGCCCGCGCCCGCGCTCAGCCAGGCTCAATGCAAGGCACGGTAGATTTCCTCGGCCAGCGCCCGCGAAACCCCTTCCACCGTCGCCAGATCGTCGATGCTGGCGAGCCCGACACCGCGCACGCCGCCGAATCGCTGCAGCAGCCGGGCACGCCGCTTGGGCCCCACGCCCGGGATCTCCTGCAACTGGCCGCCGCCGACCCGGACCTTGGCCCGGCGCGCCCGCATGCCGGTGATCGCGAACCGGTGCGCCTCGTCGCGGATCTGCGCCACCAGCATCAGCGCGGCCGAGTCCTTGCCCAGGTAGACCTTGTCGCGGCCGTCGGCAAACACCAGTTCCTCCAGGCCGACCCGGCGCCCCTCGCCTTTCTCGACCCCGACGATCAGCGACAGGTCCAGCCCCAGCGACTCGAACACCTCGCGCGCCATCGCCACCTGGCCCTTGCCGCCGTCGACCAGCACCAGGTCGGGCAGGCGCGCGCCGCGGGCGACCGGCTCGCCCCGGTCCTGCGCCTGCCGGTTGGCCTCGACCCATTTGCCGTAGCGCCGCGTCAACACCTGGCGCATCGCAGCATAGTCGTCGCCGGGGGTGATGCCTTCGATGCTGTAGCGCCGGTATTCGGCCGACTGCATCGCATGGTGCTGGAACACGACGCATGACGCCTGCGTGGCCTCGCCGGCCGTGTGCGAGATGTCGAAACACTCGATGCGCAAGCCGTCCAGGTCGTCAGCCGGCAGGTCCAGCGCCTGGGCCAGCGCCTGGGTGCGCGCCTGTTGCGAGCCCTCCTCGGCCAGCAGGCGCGCCAGCTGCAGCTGGGCGTTGGTCTGCGCCATCTCGAGCCAGATGCGCCGCTGCTCGCGCGGCTGGTGCACCACGCTCACCTTCACACCGCTTTGCTCCGACAGCGCCTGCACCAGGGCCGGGCGCACCGGCGCACTGGTGATGAGCGAACCCGGGATGGCCACGTCCAGGTAATGCTGGGCGATGAAGGCCTCCAGCACCTGGTTCTCCAGCGGCAGTGCCGCTGCGCCTGCATCGTCCTGCGCGCCCTCCATCACCGAGGCATCGTCCACATGGACCGGGAAATACGCGCGGTCGCCCAGGTGGCGCCCGCCCCGCACCATGGCCAGGTTGACGCAGGCCTTGCCACCCTGGACCCTGACGGCCAGGATGTCCACGTCCCGGTCCGACACGTTCTCCATCGACTGCTGGTGCAATACGTTGGACAGGCCCGCGACCTGGTCGCGCAGCTCGGCTGCCGCCTCGAACTCCAGTTTCTCGGCATGGGCCAGCATGCGGGCCTCGAGCTCGGCCAGCACCTCGCCGGCGTCGCCTTCGAGGAAACGCTCGGCGTGGGCCACGTCCTGCGCATAGGCCTCGGGCCCGATATGGCCGACACACGGGGCCGAGCAACGCTTGATCTGGTACAGCAGGCAGGGCCGGGTGCGATTGCTGAACACCGTGTCCTCGCAGGTGCGCAGCCGGAACAGCTTCTGGATCAGCAGAATGCTCTCCTTGACCGCCCAGGCACTCGGATACGGCCCGAAGTAGCGGTGCTTCTTCTCCACCGCGCCGCGGAAATACGCCACGCGGGGGAACGTCGCCGGCTGCGGGGGCGCGCCTTTGGGGGAGCCACCCGCCAACTCCGCCGCGTCGGCTGCGGCCCGCGCCGCGCGCGACGACAGAGCCGCCGGCCCCCTGCCGGTGAGTTTCAGATACGGATAACTCTTGTCGTCCCGGAACAGGATGTTGTATTTCGGCGCCAGCGTCTTGATCAGGTTGTTCTCGAGCAGCAGCGCCTCGGCCTCGGAGCGCACCACCGTCGTCTGCATGCGGGCGATACGGCCCACCATGTGCCCGATGCGTGTCCCGCCGTGGTTGTTGCGGAAATAGCTCGATACCCGTTTCTTCAGGTTGATCGCCTTGCCGACATACAAGACCTCGCCGGCGGCGTCGTAGAACCGGTAGACGCCGGGCAGGCCCGGCAGCGCCGCGACCTCGGCCAGCACCTGTGCATCGTGGCCGGACGCATCGGCAGGCGCACCGGCCGAGCCGCGGGCGTCGGCCTCGGCGGCCTCGGCGGCCGCGGCCGGAGTGTCGGCCGCGGGGGTGACGACGGCCGACGGGTCTTTGGCAGGGTGCTTGGGCATGGCCATATTGTGGACAATCCGGCGCATGGTTTCCGACAAGCGCTGGGACATCTTCTGCCAGGTGATCGACAACTACGGCGACATCGGCATCTGCTGGCGCCTGGCGGCCGACCTTGCCGGCCGTGGCCGGGAGGTGCGGCTGTGGGTCGACGACCCGTCGGCGCTGCAATGGATGGCGCCCGGCGCGTTGCAGGGGCATTGGGATCGTATCTCGGTACGGCCTTGGCAACAGGCCGGCGATCCGGCCATCCTGTCGGCGCTGGAGCCGGCCGACACCTGGGTCGAGGCGTTCGGCTGCGTGCTGCCCGACGCTTTCCTGGCCCACCACCTGCGCGACGCCGCGAACGCCCGGGCCCCGGCCTGGATCAACCTGGAATACCTGACGGCCGAGCCTTACGCCGAGCGCGCCCACCGCCTGCCCTCGCCGGTCATGCAGGGGCCGGCCCGGGGCTGCACCAAACATTTTTTCTACCCGGGTTTCACACCGGCCAGCGGGGGCCTGCTGCGCGAGCCGGAACTGGGCCCGCGGCAGGCCGGCTTCGACCGGGCCCGCTGGCTGGCCGACCAGGGCATCCCCTGGCACGGCGAACAGCTGGTGTCGCTGTTCTGCTACGAGCCGGCCGCGCTGCCAGCCTTGCTCGCGCAATGGCAGGCCCGGGAGCATCCCACCCGGCTGCTGGTCACGGCCGGTCGCGCCGCGGCCGCGGTGCGGGCCCTGGGGTTGCCGCCCGCAGACGGTCCGGGCGCGCACGGCCTGTCCGTCGACTACCTGCCGGCCCTGACGCAGGCCGACTTCGACCATCTGCTGTGGGCCTGCGACCTGAACCTGGTGCGCGGCGAAGACTCGGTGGTGCGTGCCTTGTGGGCAGGCAAACCCTTCGTCTGGCAGATTTATCCGCAACACGACGACGCCCACCACGCCAAGCTGAACGCCTTTCTGGGCGTGCTGCAGGCGCCTGCACCGGTGCGTGCGGCGCACGCCGCCTGGAACGCCATCGACGGCGCGGCCCTGCCCCTGCTGGAGCCGGCCACATGGGCACCATGGGCGGAGCAGGCGCGTCAGCGACTCTGGGAGCAGCCCGATCTCGCCACCCGATTGACCGCATTTGTCGGGTCGATCCGCCACCGAATCGGGACGGTGGACGAAAGCCGTTAAAATTCAAGGCTTTGCGGAAAAACCCGGGCCATCCGCGGCCCGGGCCGCAACGATCCACCGCAGTCACGGGTCCATTCTTGCATCGCATCTCCGCGGTGCGCCCGTCGCGCGGCCATTGATGGGAAACCCGTATGAAAATCGCGCAAGAAATCCGTGCCGGCAATGTGATCATGCACGGCAAGGACCCGATGGTGGTCCTGAAGACCGAATACAGCCGCGGCGGCCGCAACTCCGCCACCGTGCGCATGAAGCTCAAGAGCCTGCTGAACAACTTCGGTACCGAAGTCGTGTTCAAGGCCGACGACAAGATGGACCAGATCATCCTGGACAAGAAGGAATGCACCTATTCCTATTTCGCCGACCCGATGTACGTGTGCATGGACGCCGACTACAACCAGTATGAAGTCGAGTCCGAGAACATGGGCGACACGCTGAACTACCTCGAAGACGGCATGCCGCTCGAAGTGGTGTTCTACGAAGGCAAGGCGATCTCGGTCGAACTGCCGACCAGCGTCGAGCGCGAGATTACCTGGACCGAACCCGCCGTCAAGGGCGACACCTCGGGCAAGGTGCTCAAGCCGGCCAAGATCGCCACCGGCTTCGAGATCGGTGTTCCGCTGTTCGTCTCCCAGGGCGACAAGGTCGAGATCGACACCCGCACCGGCGAATACCGCCGGCGTGTCTGATCGGCCGGCCCCTTCGACCCCGACAAGGCTCCGCAAGGAGCCTTTTTCGCGCGTGCCCGACGCGCGGGAATTGCCTCCCGATCCGATGATGGCCTTCGACCCGCGCCAGATCGACGTTCCGTTCCGCATGCAACCCGGCCTGCGCCGGATGCATGACGGCGAGCCGCACCTGCATGCGCTGCAACCCGGCAGCGCCCTGTCCGACGAGAAGCGGCAGGTTCACGCGGCCGGCACATCCATCGCCAGCGTGCCCGGTTTCGATGCCCACGCGGCCATCGCGGCCATCTGGCGCCAGGCCGCGCACGACGGATTGGGCCATCTGTCGCCCGATACGCCGCTGGCGCTGGCGTTCGAACAGGACCTTGCCGTGCTCGACCTGGACAGTGGCCGCGTACCCTGGATGTGTGTCTGCGTCCCCAGCGGCTGGGACCCGCAGGACAAGATCGGCCGGGACCTGCTGGCCATCCACGCGCCCGTCGCCGACGCCGCCGCGCTGAACCAGCGCTGGCCCCAGCTGTTGCGCCTGCTCGCCGGCGACGGCGACTGGGCACGCCAGGTCTGGACCATCAGTGCCTCGCCGCTGCACGACCGCCATCCCCGGCGTCGGCCGGCCACGCCATGGCCGCAGACGGACGACCCCGAGGCCTTCGCCCGCCAGTGTTTGCTGCGCACCGAGCGCCAGAGCTTTTTCGCGGTGCCGGCGCACGATGGCGGTGCGATCCGGCAACGCATCTTCACGATCCGCGTGCAGCTCCAGCCGTTGACCGACGCCGTGGTCGAGCCCGTCGGCGCGCAGCGGCTGCTGCACGCGCTGCAGTCCATGTCCGACGCGGTGCTGGCGTACAAGGGCCTGGCGCCGGCACGCGCCCGCCTGCTGGCCTGGTTGTCGCGCCGCGCCGTGACCGGGAACGGCGGCTTTTCCGTGTAGGCTTCGGCCATGGACCCCGCCGCCGCCACCGGATCGCCGACCCGTGCATCGCCAGGCTCGACGCTGGCCATCCGCCGCATCGGCATCGACACCTACCGCGAGAACGTCGCCTACCTGCACCGCGACTGTCCGCTGTACCGCGCCGAAGGTTTCCAGGCCCTGAGCAAGATCTCGGTGCATGCCAACGGACGGCGCATCCTGGCCACGCTCAACGTCGTCGACGATCCGTCCATCGTCGGTTGCGAGGAGCTCGGCCTGTCGGAGGATGCGTTCGTCCAGCTCGGCGTCGAGGATGGCCACACGGCCAGTGTCTGGCATGCCGAACAACCCGCCTCGATCGCCGCACTGAACCGCAAGATCGCCGGAGAACGGCTCGGCCAGGACGACTACACGGCCATCATCGCGGACATCGCCACCCACCAGTACACCAAGATCGAGCTGACGGCCTTCGTCGTGTCCACCCACCGCAACGAGCTGGACCGCGAGGAGGTGTATTTCCTCACCCGCGCCATGGTGCAAAGCGGCCGCCGCCTGGACTGGCATGCGGGCCTGGTGGTGGACAAGCACTGCATCGGCGGCATCCCGGGCAACCGCACGTCGATGCTGGTGGTGCCGATCGTGACCGAACATGGCCTGCTGTGCCCCAAGACGTCGTCGCGCGCCATCACCTCGCCGGCCGGGACCGCCGACACCATGGAGGTACTGGCCCGGGTCGAGCTGGGCCTGGAACAACTGCGCGACATCGTGCGCAGCCAGCGCGGTTGCGTGGCCTGGGGCGGGACGGCCGACCTGTCGCCGGCCGACGACGTGCTGATTGCCGTGGAGCGGCCGCTGGGCATCGATTCGCCCGGGCAGATGGTCGCCTCCATCCTGTCGAAGAAGCTTGCGGCCGGTTCGAGCCATCTGTTGCTCGACATTCCGATCGGCCCGAGCGCCAAGGTCCGCAACATGGCGCAGGCGCAGCGACTGCGGCGCCTGTTCGAATACGTTGCCGCGCGCATCGGCCTGCAACTGGAAGTCGTGATCACCGACGGTCGCCAGCCGATCGGCCAGGGCATCGGCCCGGTGCTGGAGGCCCGCGACGTGATGCGGGTGCTGCACAACGACCCGCTGGCACCCGCCGACCTGCGCGAGAAGGCGCTGCGCCTGGCCGGCCGCATGATCGAATGGTCGCCCGGCGTGCGTGGCGGACAAGGCCTGGAGATTGCGCGGGAGATCCTGTCCAGCGGCCGCGCGCTGACCCGCATGAACGCCATCATCGCGGCGCAAGGCGCCACGGATTTCGACTACCGCCAACCCGCACTGGGCACACACGCATTCGACGTGCGGGCCACGACCGCCGGCGTCGTGACCGGCATCAACAACCTGCGGCTGGCGCGTATCGCCGGATTGGCCGGCGCACCCAAGGTCAAGACGGCCGGTGTCGACCTGGTGTGCCGACTCGGACAAGCGGTCGCACCCGGCGACGTGTTGTACCGGGTGTATGCCGCCTACCCCGCCGACGCCGCGTTTGCGCACCAGGCCAGCGATGCCGCCAGCGGCTACACGATCGGCGCACCCGCCGACGTGCCGCGGGTGCTCACCGAATTCTGAAACCTGCCAAACCATGCTGCTGTATTTCGACGACCAGGAAGCGGCTGCGACGCGGCTCGCACATGCTGCCGGCCTGCCCGCCAGCCGCATCGAGCGCCACCGTTTTCCCGACGGCGAACTCAAGCTGCGCCTGCCGGCTGCGCTGCCGCCGCATACCGTGCTGTACCGCAGCCTGGACCAGCCGAACGAAAAGCTGGTCGAACTGCTGCTGGCGGCACGCACCGCCCGCACGCTGGGCGCCACCCACCTGACGCTGGTCGCGCCCTACCTGCCCTATATGCGGCAGGACATCGCGTTTTCCCCCGGCGAAGCGGTCAGCCAGCGCATCGTCGGCCCGTTCCTGGCAAGCCTGGTGGATGCGGTGATCACGGTCGACCCGCATCTGCACCGGGTCGCGACACTGGAAGAAGTGATTCCCGGAGCCGACACGGTGGTGCTGACCGGAGCCGAAGTGCTGTCCGACCTGATCGTGCAGCGGCGCGCCAAGCCCGTGCTGATCGGGCCGGATGCGGAATCGGCGCAGTGGATCGCGCGGGCCGCCGCCCGCCATGGGCTCGACCACGCGGTCTGCACCAAGGTGCGAAGCGGCGACCGTGACGTCGCCGTGGCCCTGCCCGAGGTCGCGGTGGCCGGCCGCGCGGTCGTGATCCTCGACGACATGGCCAGCACCGGCCACACCGTTGCCGCCGCCGCCCGGCTGTTGCGCGAGGCCGGCGCGGCGTCCATCGATGCGGCTGTCACCCACGCGTTGTTCACGCCGCAGGCCGTGGAGCTGATGCACGGCAGCGGCATCGGCGACATCTGGAGCACCGACTGCGTGACCCATGACAGCAACGTGGTACCGATGGCCGGCTTGCTGGCCGACGCGTTGCGCCGCCTGCAGCAGGCGCACGCCACTCCCGGTTGACCGCCGTCAGCCGCCGGGCTGCGCGACGATACGCTGCACCTTGCCGCTGCGGCCCCGGGCGAGCGCCACGTCCAGTTCGTTGACCACCCGCAGCCGCTCGACACCCTGGTCCGCGCAGAACGCCTGCAATGCGGTGTGGCAACGCGCCGCGGCCGACACCGCCGCCTTGCCACGCTCGCCCAGGCGCAGCACCAGCGTGTGCGCGTCGCGCTGGCGCAACTGGAAATCGAACACGCCGGCGTCATCCTCCATGACCGTGCTCAGTGCCAGCGGCAACAAGGTGACCGACCGCTTGCCGCGACCGGCCATCACCAGCGCATCGTCGTGCCGCCCGGCCACGTCGATCACCGGCAGCGGAGACCCACATGCGCAGGCATCGGCGGCGAACGTGACCTCGTCACCCAGGTCGTAACGGATCAGCGGTTGCACGTGGTTGGACAGGTTGGTCAGCAACACGGTATGCGGGCGTGTGCCGGCCGGCACCGGCCGGTGCTGGCGGTCCACCGGCTCGAGGATGACCCAATCGGCGTTCAGGTGCATCCGGCCTTCGGCGCATTCCCAGCCCATGGCCAGGAATTCGGACGCCCCGTAGCTGTTGCGCACCCGGCAGCCCAGTTGCTGCGCGATGTGCTGGCGCACCGAGGCCCCGAGCGTTTCGCCACCGGTCAGCACCTCGCGCAGGTCCAGCCGCAAGGCGCCACGCGCGGCCTCGTCGGCCAGCATCGCGGCGGCGCTGGGATAGGTGGCGATGACCGAGGGCGCGAAGGCGTTGAGCTGCGCCACCAGCGCGTCGACGGGCTGGGCGATCGAAAACGTCTCCAGTGCGGGCGCCAGCCAGGGATTGAGCTGGCGCAGGCGCAGGACCGACACGACACTGGCGAAATGCCCGTCGATCTCGCCGACAAAGGCGACACGCTGGCCGAGCAGGGATGGATCCGGCCAGCCATAGAGGGTGCGGGGTGCGGCGCGGCGCAACGCCTCGAGCGCGTCGCAGACGGCCATCGCGCGTGCATCCTGCACGAAGATGGCCGGCGTGCCGCTGGTGCCCGAACTCTCCCAGACCTGGTACTTGCCGAGATACGGTTGCGCGATCCGGCGCGGATCGGCCGTGAACGCCTGCAACTGCGGCAATCGCAAGGCCGGGTCGGTGACCCAGTCGTCGAAGTGGCGCATCAGCGTGTGCTTGTGCACCACCGGCAGGTCGGTCAGCGCGATGTCGGCCGCCGGCCGGTCCGCCAGATGCCGGCGGTAGATCGGCGCTGCGCGGGCCGCTTCGAACAGGGCGGCTAGCCGCGTCTGCTGCCGCTGCCGGAGCACCTGCGCAGAGGACGCGTTGACGCAGGTGACATCCCACGCCACCTCGGCCAGACGCAGCGGGTCGAACAGCGCCGTCACGTCTGCGCCGCGGCCGCGGACCGCCCCACCGTGCGGCATGCAGGCACCCGCTCGTCGTTCAACGGGCCCATCCCCGGCGCCAGGGTGTGACGATCGACTGCCGCCCTCTGCAGGGGCAGGATGCCGGCGGCACATGCATCGGCACGCGCCGGCGGTCGCTGGCCGACCAGGCCCGGTGCCATCGTGGTCAAGATATTCATGGGTATTCCTGTTCAGCGGCGGACGGCAGGACATCGTCGAGCGCCGGCGGGCGTCGCCTGGTCGCAGCGATGGGTATCCACCCATGGTAGAAGCCCGTCGGCGACGCCCGTTGACATCGGTCAAGCAATGCGGCGGCCGGCTCGGCCATGGCGACCATCCGGCGCCGGCGTCAAACCCGGCCGTCCCGACCGAATGCCTGCTCGAACGCGTCGACGAAGTCCGCCAGCGCATCGTGCGCCAGTCGGTCGATGCCGGCGGCCGCGGCGCGGCCTCCGCCACCGGGGAACGCACGGCACAGGCGGTCCGCCCCGTGTGCATGTCGTCGCGGCGCACGCACACTGACCACATAGGCGTCGCCATCGACCGGCGTCAGCAATGCATGGGCCGCGTCGGGAAAGTCCTGCGCCAGCTGGTTGCCCCAACTGCCGCGCACGCGGCGGCTCCACGGCGCGTCCGGCAACACGAAGACCCGCGCATGCGTGCATGGGTTGTGGGGCCGGATCCGCGAGGCGCGTGCCAGATCGTCAGCCCGGCCCTGCCGGATCTTCGCCAGCACCGGCTCCTGGGCCAGGCAGTGCCAGGGATCGGCGTGATGCCGCAGTTGGCGGTACAGGGCGTCCGGCGCCACGAACAGGTCATCGACCGTCTCGCCATAGGCGTTGTAGTTCAGGCATTCGCCGAGTTCGCGCAGCGCGTCGACGGCCGGCCCGGACAGGTCCAGCGTTGCCGCGAGCGAGCGGGCGGATTCACCCATGTTGTCGCCGAATGCACCGACCACGGCCCAGGCGCGGTAGCGGCCGCCGAGGTGGCGATCCACCAGCATGCTGGTGCAGACATCGGCGTCGCCGTCGATATGAACCTGCAGCGCGCGGTGCTTCGGAACGTCGCCTGCGTAATGGTGGTCGAAATAGGCGATCGTCATGCCGTGGTCGAGCAGTCGCACCAAGGCCTCGCGGTTGCGCGCCAGCGACACGTCGAGCACGGTGACATGGGAACCGGCCACGAGCGGCACGCGCCGCAGCAGTTCGATGTCGCGCTTGACGCCGGTGACCAGCAGCGCATCGTCATGCGGCTCGGCCAGGCGTAACTGATGCAAGGCGCACAGGCCGTCCGCATCCCCGTTGAACACATCGACTAACTGCATGCAGCCTCCCACCGTGCCCTGCGGCCACACGCGCCGGGCGATCATCGGTCGGCTCCAGTCTAGTGCGTTGCGGGCCGGTCTGGCGACCGGCGCCGGCTCAGAAGGCGTAGTTCAGCTGGGCCGACAGAATCACGGTCCGGCTGTCGTAATGGCCGTTGATCAGCCCATTGGCTGCCGTCGATCCGGCATCGGTGTCGATGCTCGTCTTCTTGACGAAGATATACGCGGCGCCGACATCGACGGTGAGTTTCGGATTGGGCGCATAACGCGCACCCAGTGTGAGCCAGGTGCGGTCTCCGTCGGGCAGGCGCGGTGTCAGGAATGCACGCTGCACCGGCGACTTGTCGAACGCAATGCCGCCGCGCAGGGTCCACTGCGGGTTGTAGCGGTAGTTCGCACCGATCGCCAGCTTCCAGGTGTTCTTGAAGTTCTCCGGCGTGTTCTGCAGCACCGTGCCGTCGGCGCGCACGAAGGTCAGGTTCTGGACCGTGGACCATTGTGTCCACTGCGCATCGGCCATCAGGTCCCAGCGCTCGTCGAGCCGGGTGAAATACGACAGGTTCAGGACGGCGGGAATCTCCACGTCGGACGTGATGCGGGTGTCATACAGGGCCGCCGCATTGACACCGGCGGCCAGCGCCGCCAATGGCGCGCCCACCGCCGGATTGGCGAAACGCGCGGTGCCGCTGACGCGGTACCTGATGCTGGACCGGTAGCCGACACCGATGCGCGTACGGTCGTCGACCTCGTACATCAGTCCCGCATTCCAGCCGTACGCGGTATCCGAGCCCTTGACCGTGGCGCTCGATTCCAGCCCGCTGGCAGCCGCGGCAAGTGCATTGAACTGTGCCGACCCGGGCACGACGCCATTGAGCACCGCGGCATTGAGCAAGGCTCCCGCGTAGTTGACCTGGTTCGTGAACTCGGCCTTGATGTGCTGCACGTTCAGGCCCAGTCCGACGGAAAAACGGTCCGAGGCCTTCCATGCCAGGCCCGGATTGACGTTGATGGTCTCGATGCTGGACTTGATCGCCTGGAAGCGCCCCGTCCAGCCGTCGTCGTATTCGGTGACCAGTCCCCAGGGCGCGGTCACGCCCAGGCCGATCGACAGGCCGTTGTCCAGCGACTTGGTGACATAGGCATTCGGCACGGGGACGGTGCCACCGGCGTCTCCACCCGAACCGCCCAAGCCTTGTCCGGTCGCGGCCAGCGACCCGGCATTGCGGAACTTCAGCGAAGGCGTGATCAGGTGCAGCGTACCGGAAACCTGGCTCTCGCCGATACGCGTCATGCCGGCCACGTTGGACCACAGGATGCTGGCATCGGCCGCCTCGGCGGCGCCGCCGGCAAACGCGGTGCCGAGCCCGGACGCGGAGGTCTCGTTGAGCTGGAAGCCGGCGGCATGGGCCGTGCCGGCCACCAGCAACGCAGCGCCGCAGGTGATGTGGCGCAAGAACGCAGAACGAACGTGTAGTGCCATGGTGATTGCCTCCTTCTTGAAACCGCGGCCGATCCCTGCGCCGGCCGTTGTCGCATGCCCCATTCTTTGCCGCCGTCCCCTGCGTGTATTGATCGAGCGCAAGCCAACGGGATTGATGCGCGGCCGCGTCGCATCGTGGGTCAACCCGGTCGCATCGGGCCACCTTGTGGCGCCACGCCACCGGGCGGTCCGAACGGCATGGCCGGCGCAAGGCCACGGCACAATCCGCGTCACCGCAATACCGCACAATGGATGCCATGGAACAACACCAACGACTCACCGAACGCCGGCTGGCCGATGCCTGGGCCGAACTGCAGAACTACGCCGACCAGGGCAATCCGCTGGAGGCCGACGCCTACCGGCTCGCATTCGCCGACCCGGAGTTCCTGCTGCGGCGCGAAACCCGCGGCATCCGGTTTCAGCTCGAGCTGCTCAAGCCCGACCTCGACCAGACCGCGGCTGGCATCGAGAACACCATCGTCGTCTACGGCAGCGCACGTTTTCCCGCACCGGAAGACGCGCAGGCGGCCCTGAAGGCGGCTCAGGCAGCCGGCGACGCGCAGGCCGTGGTGGCAGCCGAACGCGATGTCCGCAACGCCGGGTATTACGACCAGGCCCGGCAGTTCGGCGCCCTGGTGGCCAGGTACAGCGCCGGCAAACCGGCATCCGAACGCATCTATATCGCCACCGGCGGCGGTCCCGGCATCATGGAGGCGGCCAATCGCGGCGCCCACGAGCAAGGCGCGGCCACGGTCGGCCTGAACATCGCGCTGCCGCACGAGCAGCAGGCCAACCCTTATGTCACGCCGTCACTGAGCTTCAAGTTCCACTATTTCGCGCTGCGCAAGATGCATTTCATGATGCGCGCCAAGGCACTGGTGGCTTTCCCGGGTGGGTTCGGCACGCTCGACGAGTTGTTCGAGGTGCTCACACTGGTGCAGACCGGCAAGGCCAAGCCGGTGCCGATCGTGTTGTGCGGCTCGGATTACTGGCAGCGGCTGATCAATTTCGACGTGCTGGTGGAGATGGGCGCGATATCGCCGAAGGACCTGGAACTGTTCACCTGCGTCGACACGCCCGAGGCGATCTGGAGCACCATCAAGGGTTTCTACGATCTGTAACGGTGCTCGCCACCGTGGCGACCGGGTGGACCGCGTCCGTCGGCACCCGCAGCCCGAATGCCAGCCGGGAACTGGCGCCGACCACCAGTCCCACGGCCCAGAACAGCGCCGACACCCCCACCACGGCGCCCAGGCTGCCGAAGAACAGCGGCATCGCGACGCTTGAGGCGTTGATCGTCATCAGCCGCAGGCCCAGCGCCTCGCCATGGCGCGCGTCCGGCGTGATCTGGTGCAAGGTGCTCATGACCATCGGCTGCACCGATCCGAGCGCCAGCCCCAGCACCACCGAACACGCTCCCATGGCCCATGCGCCGGACATGAACGGATAGACCGCAAACACGGCCGCCGTGGTCAGCATCGCACTGGCGATGACGGCGTTCTCGCGCAGGCGCGCCGCGAACACGGGCATGACGATCCGGATCACGGCCGCTGCTATGGCGAAACCGCCCAGGATGGCGCCGATCACCGAGGCGTTGAAGCCGCGCTCGTGGCCGATCAAGGGCACTGCGAACAGGTGCACGTCCCAGCAGGAGGACAGGCACCAATTGACCAGGATCAGCCGGCGCATCATCGGTTCGCGCAGCAGGTCCCAGGCCCGTGTGGCGGGAGCGCCGGCCACGGGCCGCACCGGGTCCAGGTCGTGCACGCGACGGATCCAGAGCCAGGTCACCAGCGGCAATGCGGCCATCAGCAGGAATGCGGCACGAAACCCCAGCGTGTCGCCGGCGCCCGTGCCGGCATAGTCGATCATCAGTCCCGCCGCCAGCGGCCCGACGAAGTTCGAAGCCGCCGGACCGATGGCCAGCCAGCTGAACACCCGCTTGAGTTCGGTCGGCCCGGCCGCCGCACGGCCGACGTGGCGCTGCAGCGAGATCGACGCGGCGCCGGTCGCGCCACCGGTCATCAAGGCGCTCAGGCACAACACCGGGAAGATCGGGAACAGCACGGCGAGCCCGGCGCCCAGCGCGGCCACCGTGACCGCGATGCGCATCGGTCGCTTGAGTCCATGGCGGTCGGCAAAACGACCGGCCGGCAGGGCCAGGAACACCGGCGCCAGCGCGAACAAGGCCAGCAGCACACCGACGTTCATCGCACTGTGGCCATCGCGCAAGGCGAGCAGCGGCGCGGCCATGCGCGTGCCGGCCATGCATGCGTGCAGGCAGATGTGGCCGCTGATCAGCCGCGCCAGTTCAGCGGATCGCATCGGGGTCGGTGCCGTCGTCGGCATCCGCCGCCTGCGGCAACACGGCGGCGGACTGGGGCTCGGGCAAGGACTCGACCTGGCGCAGCGCCCGGTCCATGGCGCGGCTGCGGGTCCGCGCCGAATCGATGGTCTTGAGCACCGTCTCGGTCTGGCTCTTGACCCGCGCCAGCACATCGCCGAACTTGCCGAACTCGGTCTTGACCGCGCCCAGCACCCGCCAGACCTCGCTGGCACGTTGCTCCAGCGCCAGCGTGCGGAACCCCATCTGCAACGCGCCCAGCATGGCCAGCAAGGTGGTCGGCCCGGCCAGCGTGATGCGATGCTCGCGCTGCAGCGCTTCCATCAGGCCGGGACGGCGCAACACCTCGGCATACAGGCCTTCGGTGGGCAGGAACAGGATGGCGAAGTCGGTCGTATGCGGCGGCTCGATGTATTTCTCCGACATGGAGCGCGCCTCGAGCCGGATGCGCGCTTCCAGCGCCCGGCCCGCCTGCTCGGCACCCGCGGCATCCGCGCGCCCCTGCGCGTCGAGCAGGCGTTCGTAGTCCTCGTTCGGGAACTTGGCGTCGATCGGCAGCCACAGCGCTTGCTCGCCCGACCCCGGGCCGGGCAGCCGGATCGCGAAGTCCACCACCGCTTTCGAGCCGGGACGCGTGGCCACCTGGCTCGCATACTGGTCGGCCACGAACACCTGCTGCAACAAGGCCTCGAGCTGGGCCTCGCCGAAGATGCCGCGGGTCTTCACGTTGGTCAGCAGGTGCTTGAGGTCGCCCACGCCCTGCGCCAGCGTCTGCATCTCGCCCAGGCCCTTGTGCACCTGCTCCAGCCGGTCGGCCACCTGCTTGAAACTCTCGCCGAGCCGGGCATGCAGCGTGGCCTGCAACTTCTCGTCGACAGTGGCGCGCATCTCCTCGAGCCGGGCCGCGTTGCTGGCCTGCAGCTGCGCAAGCTGGGCCTCCAGCGTCTGGCGCACCTCGGCCAGGCGGCGCGAGTTGCTCTCGCCGAGCTGGTGCAGCTGGGTCGCCAGCGTGTCGGACAGGCCGCGCTGCAGCAAGGTCAGCTGCTGCCCGAACGCATCGATCTGGGCGTTCTGCGTGCGGGTGGACTGCGCACCTTGCGCCAGCAGCGTCTGCTGGAACAGGGTGATGGTCTGGGCCAGCTCCTGACGCGCGTCGCGCGAGGACTCGGTGATCTCGTGCGCCAGTGCGCGTTCGAGCTGGTCCACCCGGGCGGTTTGGGCGCGCATCGCGTCGCTCAGCTGGGCATGGCCGCTGGACACGGTCTCGCGCAGCGCGCGGGTTCCCGGGCGCGCCAGCAAGCACAGCAGCAGCACGCCATTGACTGCGAGCGCGAGCAGGATCCACCAGGGCTCGATCTGCAGCGTGGCCAGCAGGTCCGTCATGGGTGCGGCATTCTCCCGATGGCGAACCGCGCGGGCCAGTCGATGGCGGTGTGCGACATGGCGCGATCAGGCAAGGCCCAGCGCCTGTGCGTTCAGAGCGGTACGGGGCCGCCCGTGGACCAGGAAATCGATCAGGTTGTCGGCTGCCAGGTTGGCCATCGCCAGCCGTGTCGGCACGCTGGCGCTGGCGATATGCGGGGTCAGCACCACGTTGGACAAGGCCAGCAGGTCCGGATGCACCTGCGGTTCGCCCTCGAACACGTCCAGGCCGGCGGCGGCGATGCGCCGTTCACGCAAGGCCTGCGCCAGCGCGACGTCGTCGACGATGCCGCCGCGCGCGATGTTCACGAGAACTGCCGTCGGTTTCATCATCGCCAGTTCCGCCGCGCCGATGGTATGGTGCGACGCGGCCGAATACGGGACCACGAGCACGACATGGTCGGCCGTGCGCAGCAACTCCTCCTTGGAGACGTATTGCGCCTGGCAGTCCGCCTCGAGCGCGGGATCGAGACGGCTGCGGTTGTGGTAGATCACGCGCATGCCGAAACCCAATGCGCCGCGACGCGCGATGCCCTGGCCGATGCGGCCCATGCCGATGATGCCCAGCGTGCTGCCATGCACGTCCTGC
Source organism: Rhodoferax sp. (assembly GCA_024236015.1). Taxonomy (GTDB): domain Bacteria; phylum Pseudomonadota; class Gammaproteobacteria; order Burkholderiales; family Burkholderiaceae_C; genus CAISIP01. The sequence continues at coordinate 321,617 of JACKLK010000006.1, read as the reverse complement.
CCGGCGAACATGTCGTAGCTCCAGCGTGTCCACTGGCCGGCGCGCAGGAAATGTTCGCTCTCGGTGACGCGCCGGGCGGCCGCCATCAGCAAGGCAAAACCGAAATCGGCGGTGGTTTCGGTCAGCACGTCCGGCGTGTTGGTGGCCAGCACTCTGGCGGCGGTCATCGCGTCCAGGTCGAAGTTGTTGTAACCCACCGCCATGTTGGCGCAGATCTTCAGATCCGGGCAGGCCGCCAGCAGGGCCGGGTCGATACGTTCGCTGCCCGTGCACAACAGGCCCGCCTTGCCGCGGGCAAAGGCGGCCAGCTCCGGGCCGGACAACAGGGTGTCCTGCTGGTTGGTCACGACGTCGAAATGGCTCTGCAGGCGTTCGACAACCTGGGGAAAGATGGCTCGGGCTATGGCAATGGCGGGTCTGGACATATCGGATGAAAATAAATGAAAACGAAAGGCGTCGGCGGCGCGGCGGCAGGCGGTGCTGCCCGGACCGTCTCAACCCTCCTGGGGAATCTCGAACACCTGGCGCAGGTAGGCCAGGTAACGCTCGTCGTCGCACATGTTCTTGGAGGGAGTGTCCGACAACTTGGCCACCGGCTGGCCGTTGCATCGCACCATCTTGATGACGATCTGCAGCGGCTCGTAGCCCAGGTCGTTCGTCAGGTTGGTGCCGATGCCGAACGCCAGCTGGCAACGGCCGTGGAATTGCCGGTACAACTCGATCGTACGCGGAACGGTCAGGCTGTCGCTGAAGATCAGCGTCTTGGTGCGCGGGTCGACCCGGTTGCGCACATAGTGCGCCAGCACGCGCTCGCCCCACTGGAACGGGTCGCCGCTGTCGTGACGCGCACCGTCGAACAGCTTGCAGAAATACATGTCGAAGTCGCGCAGGAAGGCGTCGAGGCCGTAGACATCGCTCAGCGCGATGCCCAGGTCGCCCCGGTATTCCTTGGCCCAGGTCTCAAGGCCGTAGATCTGGCTGTCGCGCAGCCGCGGCCCCAGCGCCTGGCAGGCCTGCAGGTACTCGTGCGCCATCGTGCCCAGCGGCGTGAGACCGAGCTTCATCGCGAACAGGACGTTGCTGGTGCCGGCAAACTGCCCGCCCACGCCCGACGCGCCACCGGGCCGCTGGTGGGTACCCAGCCGCGCGATCAGCACGCGCAACACCTCCTCGTGCCAGGCCTTGCTGAAGCGCCGCCGCGTGCCGTAGTCCGCGATCTTCAGGTCGGAGAGTTCCGGCGTGCGCAACTGCTCGATCTTCTCGTCCAGCCGGCGCCGGCCCTCGACCAGGTCCGGCAGGTTGCGGGTATTGCGGAAGAACACCTCGTTGACGATGGCCAGCACCGGGATCTCGAACAGGATGGTGTGCAGCCACGGGCCACGGATCGTGATGTCGATCTCGCCCGTGGGCAGGCTGGTGACGGTGATGTATTTCTCGTTCAGCGAGAACAGGCCGAGAAAGTCGATGAAGTCGCTCTTGATGAAACGCATCGAGCGCAGGTAGGCCAGTTCCGGCTCGCGAAAGTGCAAGGTGCACAAGAGCCGGATCTCCTCGCGGATCTCGTCGGCAAAAGGCGCGAGGTCGAAGGACGGCGCACCCGCCGCGGGCTGGGACTGGGCATTGCGGCACTTGAAGCGGTACTCCACCTGCGCACCGGGAAACTGATGCAGCACCGCCTGCATCATCGTGAACTTGTACAGGTCGGTGTCGAGAAGACTGGTGATGATCATGGCAAGGGCGTGGGCCCGACGGCAACGGCGGTTCCGGCAGTGTACGAGAACGTGACCATGCGCGACGTCAAGGCGCCAGCCACGCCCGGCCGGCACAATCTGCAGCCATGGGCACCCCTGCAACACCGTTGGCCAAGGAACTGATAGACCAACTCGACGCGATCGCGCTGGCACACCCGCCGCCGCGCATCGCGGGGCTGCACGTGCCTGCCGATCTGCAGAGCCCGTCGGCCAGGCCGCGCGACGCGGCGTTTTGCGCCATCGAACTCGAGGACGGCGCGTTCGGCCTGTCGTACCTGCTGCTGGGCGACACCGTGCGCCAGTGGATGGCCCGCGACAACGTACATGCCGGCACGCAACCGCTGCGGGGCCGCTGCCCGCTGGAACTGGCACGCCGCTTCGCCACCCACGACGGGCTGGACCGCGCGCTGGCGCTGGCCTGCATCAATGCGCTGACCGACTCGGTCTGGCGGCGCCTGCAATACGACCCGCCGGCGGCAGACAACTCGCTGGGGGACATCGCACTGCAACCGGGCGACCACCTGGGCATGATCGGCTTCTTTCCGCCACTGGTGCGCCAGGTGCAGGCCACGCAGGCGGAACTGACGGTCGTCGAACTGAGCGACGACATGGTGCGCCGACAGCAGGCGCGTTTCCCCGGTGTGCGGATCACGACGGACCGCGCCGCCCTGGCCCATTGCAATGTCGTGGTCGGGACGTCCACCATGTTGCTCAACGACACGCTGGACGCGATGCTGGCCGCGGCACCCCGGGCGCGCCGGTTCGCCGTCATCGGGCCGTCGGCCGGACTGTGGCCGGACGCCTTGTTTGCCCGCGGAGTGACCTTGCTGGGCGGCACCCGGGTCGTGGACGGGGACGGGTTTCGCAAGGCCATGGCCAGCGGCGACTCATGGAGCGGCACGGCCCGCAAGTTCGCGCTGTCGGCCGTGGACTGGCCCGGATGGAAAGGCCTGCTCGCGCCGCGGGCCTGAAGGCCGGCGGCCGCGGTGTTCACGGCATGGTGCGGCAGAAGTCCTGCACCGGCAGGCGCGGCGTGTGGAACCGGTTGACGACGGCATCGGGATCGGCATGGCCCAGCGCCATCGCGCAGACCAGGACTTCGTCGGCCGTGGCACCCACATGTGGCAGGATGATGCCGGCAAACTGGTTCCATGCGGCCTGCGGACAGGTATGCAGGCCCTGCAGGCGCGCATGCAGCATCACGTTCTGCAGGAAACGCCCGCACGACAGCAGGTGTTCGGCCCCCAGCGCGCGGTCCATCGTGAAGACCAGCCCGACCGGGGCGTCGAAGAAGCGGTAGTTGCGCTGGTGCTGCGCATGCATCCTGTCCTTGTCCGCCCGGCCGATGCCCAGCAGCCCGTACAGGCCCCAGCCGTTTTCCCGACGGCGCTCGATGTAGGGACTGAACCACTGGCGCGGGTAGTAGTCGTACGGCTCCGGGTACTGCGCCTGCAATGCCGGCTCGGCGCGCAGGGCGTCATGCGCGGCGCAAACCTGTTCGCACAAGGCCTGGCGGCTGCGGCCTTGCAGCACGTGGACCGTGCACGGGGCAGCCGCCGCGCCCAGGTTGTCGCAGGCAGCGTCCACCAGGATGCGCTCGATCAGGCCCCGCGCCACCGCTTGCGGGGTGAAGGCACGCACCGACATGCGCGTGGCCATCGCGGCATGCATCGCGTCGGACGACGGGGCGGTGGATCCGTGAGACAAGGAGGTTGGCGACATCGGACTCGGGCGGCTGATGGGGCTGCGAGCGGCGCGCAACGCTAGGCGGCACGCCATCGGCAGCAAGGCCGGACAGTATCGCCGATGGCCCATGCGTTATCTGTGCGCGGACGTGGGTGCAAGCGGCTGCGACCGAAACAGGCCGACGGGCATGACCGGCTGATGAAACGCCCTGGCCTCGGACACTTCTAGAACGCGACGTCTAATATGTTGCGCTGCAACAAAAAAGGCTTGCCTTGCCGGATCGTCTCCCTATAATTCGTCTCATGCTGCACTGCAACAAAACATGGTTTGCAGGTGCAGGCTCAGATTCAGATTCACCAACTAACGCAGGAGTATTTCAAATGATGACCGTTGAACAAGTCATGGCCTCTCACAAAGCCAACATCGAAACCCTGGTCGGCCTGACCAGCAAAGCCTTCGAAGGCGTCGAGAAGATCGTCGAGCTCAACCTGACCGCCTCCAAGGCTGCCTTGGCCGAAGCCGGCGAACACGCCCAGGCCGTGCTGAGCGTCAAGGACGCCCAGGAACTGCTGACCTTGCAGTCCGGCCTGATGCAGCCCCTGGCCGAGAAGACCGCCGCCTACAACCGTCACCTGTACGACATCGCTTCGGGTTCGGCCGCCGAATTCACCCGCGTGTTCGAAGAGCAGGCCAGCGAAAACCAGAAGAAATTCATGGGTCTGGTCGACACCGCCGCCAAGAACGCCCCGGCCGGCACGGAAACCGCTGTCGCCGTGATGAAGAGCTCGGTTGCCGCCGCCAACAACGCGCTGGAGTCGGTCCAGAAAGCTGTCAAGCAGGCCACCGAAGTTGCCGAAAGCAACTTCAACACGGTGACCGCCACGGCTGTCAACGCCAGCAAGACCGTCGCCAAGAAGCGCTGATTTGTAGCAAATTGCCAACATAGCCTCGAAAGCAGTTCCCGTTGAGGAGCTGCCTCTAGCAAACAAGGGAAAACCCTGACATACTCGGGCGCTATCGATATCAGACTTTCTGGTTGTCTCCTCGGGTCCTTTCGATACCAACTGGTTCAGGGATCCCTTCAAGGCCTCATCGCAAGATGAGGCCTTTTTTTGCCTGTACCCATGGCGCATCGCCGTGCAGCAGTGCAACCGGCCCGTTCCCCGCCCCCATACGGCTGATCGCAGACCGGATTGCCAGAGGTAGAATTTTTCGGTGAACTCCAACACGACAGCGGCTGTCATCGTCGCTTTGCAGGCGATGGGTATGGCACTGGCGTTCATCCTCGCCGACCGACAATCGCCAACCAGCCGGGCCCTGGGCATGTTCCTGGCCTGTACCGGTCTGTCGATCGCGATCGACGTGTTGTGGGTCATTCCCATGCGCATCGAATCCGGCATTGTTGCCTGGGAAGGCCTGCTGGCGCTGCCCCAGTCGCTGGCCATCGTGTTCGCATTCGAGTGGGTGCTGCGGGTGCGGGAAACCATTCCGGCGGCCAATCTCAAGACCCAGGGCCCGAACCGCCTGCTGCGCATCGCCCAGGGCCTGGCCATGGTCTACGGCCTGGCGGCCGTGGCCTTCCCCGCACAGCGCGCAGCCCATTTCGGCAACCTGATGTTGTATCCCGGCGAGCGCGTGCATCCCACGTTCTGGCTGTTTTTCGTCCCGCTGGCGTTGTCGATCGCGATCGGCACCGCCGGAACCCTGTTCACGTTGTACCGCAGGCCCGATCGCGCCGAGGTCCGCCGCCTGGTCGCGTTCGCGATCGGTGCGCCGGTCATGGCCACCGGCATCATCGCCCCGCCCCACCTGGCGGCCCTGTCCACGACCGTGGGCCTGCTGGTGCTGCTGATCGGTTCGGTCCAGTACCACGTGACCCAGGGCCAGCGGGCGCAGTTCCTGTCGCGCTTCCTGGCGCCCCAGGTGGCGCAGTTGGTGACCAAACGCGGGCTCAAGAGCGCGACCGACGAAAAGACCCTGGAGCTGTCCGTGGTGTGTTGCGACCTGCGGGGTTTCACGGCCTTCTCGGCGGCCACCTCGTCGCGTCGGGTGATCGAGATCCTGCGCGAGTATTACGACGCGGTCGGTATCGCCGCGGCGGCCTGCGGCGGCACGATCAAGGACCAGGCGGGCGATGGCGTGCTGATCCTGGTCGGAGCTCCGCTGCCCTTCGACGACCATGCGCAGCGCGCGATCGAACTGGCACGGCAGATCCGGGAGGTGGGCATCGCGCTCGCGCGCCAGTGGTCGAACCAGGAAATGCAGCTGGGCATGGGCGTCGGCGTGGCCAGCGGCTTCGTCACCGTCGGTGTCATCGGTGGCGCGTCACGCCTGGAATACACCGCCGTGGGTGCACCGGTGAACCTGGCCTCGCGGCTGTGTTCGGAGGCCGCGCACGGACAGGTCCTGGTCGACGAGCGCACCGTCGAGTTGCTGCGCGCGCACCCGTCGGACAGCCGGCTCGACGCCGGCAATACGCTGGACCTCAAGGGGTTCGCGGCCCCGGTTCCGAGTTACGTGCTGGCGGCGGCCTGAGCCGGGTGGGCCGTCAGCTGGCCGAGCCGGACTGGCGGGTCAGGATCGCCGTCGTATTGGCCAGCCGTTCGGCCAGGTTGCGGATCAGTTCGATCGCGGCGTCCGGGTTCTCGCGGATGACGCTGCGGAACAGTTCGGCCGAAATGCGCAACACCTCGACGCGGGTTGCCGCGGTGGCCGTCGCGGTGCGCGGCACCTGGCCGAAGATCGCGATCTCGCCGACGATGCCGTTGCGCCCGACCGTGCCCAGCGACAACGGTGCCTGCCCGTTCGGCCGATCGACCGAGATCTGCACGTCACCCTCGATGACGACGTAGCAGGCGTCACCCGGGTCGCGCATGTGGAAGATCTCCTGCCCCGGGCTGTAGGTCAAGCGTTCGCTGCTGAAACACAGCAGCTTCTGCTTGGCAGGCGCGATCTTGCTGAAGATCGGAAACCTGCGGATCAATTCGACTTCCTGTTCCAGGCTCATCCACGTACTCCTAAGCCGACCCCTGGCCGGGATGCATCAACTTGTTCAGCACACCGCCACTGCGCGACACCAAATCATCGAAACCGCCCTGCTCCACCAGCTGGCCGCGTTCCATCACCAGCACGTGATCGAAGGTGCGGGCCTGCTCGGCCCGATTGAGCACCCAGATCACGGCGCTGCCCTTGCGACTTTGTAACACGCTTTCCAGAAGTCGGTCCTGCACATGCGGATCCATGACCGCGGTGGCCTGGTCCAGGATGAGTACGGCCGGTCGCTTGAGCATGGCACGCGCCAGCGCAACCTTCTGCCGATCCGCGGCCGACAGGCGGCTGCCGCCGGTGCCCACCTGGTAGTCCAGTCCGATGCGCAACACCATCGGGCGCAACGACAGCTCCTCCAGGATCTGCCGCAACAGGGCGCCGATCTGCGCACCGCCCAGGGCCTGGCCGCTGGCGATCTTGCCGAACAGGATGTTGTCCTGCAGCGACGCCGCGTTGTTGTAGCGCTCGATGTCGAAGAACTCGATCGCGCCGCGCAGTTCGTCCGGCAGGTTGGCGGCGAACTGACGCCGCGCCTCGAGAATCCGGTCTTCCAGCGCCTCATCGATCAGGCCCAGGCGGTGCTTGGTGACGATCAGCTTGAACGGAAGGCCCAGCAGCAGGTTGCGATCGTTCTCGGGCACGCGCGCCAGGCCGGACGACGCGACCCGCGCGACGATGTCCTTGACGCGAGGCAGGTCGTCGTAGGCGATGAAACTGAATCGTTCGAACAGTTCGTGACCGGGCGGCAGGTCGCTGAACAGCTCGAGCATGGTCTCGGCGAGCTTGTGCCCCACGCCGAGCAGGTCGTCGTACAGGCCGGTCTCGTGCAGCACCTTGCGCGTATAGGGGTGCATCGCCAGGTTGTCCGAGTTGAACACCTTGCCCACCGGCGTGCCGAACAGCAGGTTCTCGGCCATCGTGGCGTTGCGGTTGTAGCGCGACACGTCGAACTGCTCGACCAGGTCGGCCAGCTCCGGCTGGCCCAGCCGCTCGCGCATCGTGGCGCGTGCGCGCAGAATGCTTTGTTCGATCTGCGGACTGCCGCCCAGGCTCACGGCACTGCGCAGACCGATCTCGAACAGCGTCTCCTCCAGGTCCACCAGGTGAAGCATCTCGAGCAGTCGCTGCTCCATCGCTTCGGCATCCTGGACGCCGGCTGCCGCATAGTCCAGCCACTGCGCCTCGATGTCCAGCGTGCAGTTGCCTGCACGCGTGGCCTCGCGCAGGCGCGACTGGTACTGTTTCAATGCCGTGCCTTCATAGGTGGCGGGACTGATCGGACGGTGCTTGAGCCCGTAGAGCATGTTCTCCCGCACGGTGGTCGGGAACAGATAGGCCGTGGCGCCGACATAACTGGTGGCGCGTCCGGTCACCGCCTCGGGGGCACGCGTCAGGTCGATGCCGCCGAGCTCCAGCCCGCCGCTGCTGGGCAGTTGCAGCCGCGCGAGCAGCTGCGCCAGTTCGCCGCTGCCCGATCCGCCAGGGCCCACGATGGCCACGTGCTGGTCCAGCGCCGCCTCGAAACTCACGCCGTCGACGACCTTGGTGCCGGATTCGTCCAGCAGCGAGACATGATTGGCACGCAGGCTGCCGGTACTCGGCAGCTCCGGTGTTTCGATGAGCGCCAGTTGCGGCTCGGGCGTCAGGTTGTCGACCGAGAACTGCTCGATCACCTGGCTGTACTTGATGCCGGCATCCATGCGCTCCTGGTCCCAGTCGATCAGCTCCTTCACCGGGCCGGGCAGATCCTTGTAGGCAGCGATGACCGCGACCAACGCACCGATGTCCAGCCGGCCGACGATGGCCAAATAGCCGCCGACCAGATAGAACAGGAACGGCGTGATCTGCGACAGCAGGTTGTTCAGGAACTTGATGAAGAACTTGCGCTGGAAATGCTCGAAGCGGATCAGGAACAGGCGTCCCAGCCGCGCCGAGAACTCGGCACGCTCGTAGTTGGAGGTGTCGTGTGCATGGATCTCGACCACGCCGTCGACACACTCGGCCACCCGCCCGGCCAGCTGGCGCGCCGCGATCTGGCGTTCGCGCGAGAGTTGCAGCAGGCGCAGCCGCAGCTTCGGGATCACCACCGCCTGCACCACCACCATGCCGAACGCCACCATGCCCAGGTACACGTGCTGGAACAGGATGAAGAACAGGGCCGTCAGCGCCTGGCCACCCAGGTACATCGGCGTGATGATGGCTTCGCCGACGAACCCGCCCAGCGGGTCGACCTCGTCCTTGATCATCGTCGCCATCTCGGCGGACTTCACGCGCCGGAAGGTCGGCAGCGGAAACCGCAGGATATGGTCGAACAGGTAATAACGCAGGCGCCGCAACATGCGCTCGCCCATCCAGCCCTTCATGGTGTTGATGCGCAGCTTGATCAGGCCGCTGATGATGATCAGCGCCAGGAAGGTCAGCGTCAGAGCGATCAGGTAGTCGGTCCGCTCCAGCGCAAAGCCGTCGAACAACGTGAATGCGTAACCCCCGAGAAACTCCGGCAGCGCGACATGCACCCGCAGAAAGTCCGCGGTGGCGCCCGGACTGGCGAACCCCTGCCCCTGGATCGGCTGGTTGATGATCATCTTGGGCAGATCCAGCGACAGGTAATAGAACACCATCGACAGGACGACCAGCGGGACGATCAGCAGCTGTTCACGCTTGCTGTACTTGAGGATGAAACCGAACAGGCTGCGTTCCATGCCGCGCAGCCTAGTTGTACGGGTCGGCCGCGTCGCGCAGGCCGTCGCCGAGGAAGTTGAACGCGAGCACGACCACCAGCACCGGCACCACCGGCAGCATCAGCCAGGGGTACAGCGCCACGACGTTGATGTTCTGGGCTTCGTTGAGCAGCACGCCCCAGCTCGTGATGGGTGGCCGCAGCCCCAGGCCCAGGAAGGACAGCGCCGTCTCGCCCAGGATCATGCTCGGCACCGACAAGGTCAGCGACGCGATCAGGTGGCTGGTGAAGCTGGGCAGCAGGTGCCGGCCGATGACCCGCGACGGCGTGGCGCCCATCAGCACCGCCGCGGTGGCGAAGTCCTCCTCGCGCAGCGCCAGGAACTTGGACCGCACGGCGCGCGCCAGGCCGGGCCAGTCGAGCAGGCCCAGGATGATGGTGATGCCGAAATAGATCAGGATCGGGCTCCAGGTCACCGGCAATGCGGCCGACAAGGCCATCCACAACGGCAACTCGGGAAACGAGCGCACGATTTCGATCAGGCGCTGGATCGTGTTGTCGATCCAGCCACCGTAATACCCCGAGATCCCGCCGAGCGTGATGCCGATCAGGAAACTCACGGCGATGCCCAGCAGGCCGACGGTCAGCGAAATGCGGGTGCCGTAGATGATGCGCGAGAACATGTCCCGCCCCAGCCGGTCGGTACCCATCAGGAAGAAGGTGCCGTCCTCGGCCGGACAGACCAGATGCAGGTTGGCGTCGAACAGGCCCCAGAACCGGTACTCGTCACCCCGGCAGAAAAAGCGCAACGGTTCCACCTTGCTGCGATCGGGCGTGAACTCCCGCTTCATCTTCTCCAGGTTCAGCTCCATGCTGTAGCCATAGACGAAGGGCCCGACGAATTTGCCGTCGTGAAACAGGTGCACGCTCTGCGGCGGCGCGAAGATGTGGGAGGTATCGCGGGTGCTGACCTCGTAGGGGGCCAGGAATTCGGTGATCAGCGCCGAGCCGTACAACAGGCTCAGGATCACCGCAGCCACGACCGCGATGCGATGGCGCCGGAACTTCCACCACATGATGCGCCACTGCGATGCGCGGTAGAACTCCTCCTGCTCGGGCGTCAGCGTCTCGGCCGCCTCGGGCTCGAACGGCGCCGTGGACACATAGTGTTCCAGCCGCCCGTCCTCGGTCGGTGCCGGATTCATCGCCCGGCCTCCCGGTCAGGGCAGGCAGGGGCGCGGCGCGACAGGACGGCGGGGCGCAGGCCGCTCATTGCACCGCCTCGCCGCTGAGCCGGATGCGGGGATCGAGCACCGCCAGCAGGAGGTCCGACACGAACACGCCCATGACCGTCAACAAGGCCAGGAACATCAGGAACGAGCCGGCCAGGTACTGGTCCTGGCTTTGCAGCGCGTCGAGCAGCATCGGCCCTTCCGTCTGCAGCGACAACACCACCGACACGATGGCCGAGCCGGAGATCACGCTGGGCAGCAGGTTGCCGATGTCGGCGATGAACGGGTTCAGGGCCATGCGCAGCGGGTACTTGACCAGCAACCGGGTCTGGCCCATGCCCTTGGCCCGGGCGGTCACCACGTATTGCTTCTGCAGTTCGTCCAGCAGGTTAGCGCGCAGGCGGCGGATCATGCCGGCCGTGCCCGAGGTGCCGATCACGATCACCGGGATCCACAGGTGCGACAACACCGACATGAACTTGGGCCAGCTCATCGGCTGCTCGAGGTACTGCGGGTCCATCAGGCCGCCGATCGACAGTCCGAACTGCACGTTGGCGAAATACATCAGCACCAGCGCCAGCAGGAAGTTGGGTGTCGCCAGCCCCAGGTAGCCGATGAACGACAGGCCATGGTCACCCCAGCTGTACTGGTGCGTCGCGGCGTAGAAGCCGATCGGAAACGCCACGGCCCAGGTGAACAGGATGACGCTGAAGTTGAGCACGAAGGACAACAGCAACCGGTCGCCGACCACATCGAGCACCGGCAGGTTGTATTCGAACGACCAGCCCCAGTCGCCCTGCAACAGGCCGGAGAAGCCGCGTTCCCCCGGCCAGATGCCGATCCAGGTCGCGTACTGCTCGAGAAAGGGCTTGTCCAGCCCGAACTGCTGGCGCAGGAACTGCACCTTCTCCAACGCCGCTGCGTCGCCCTGGCTGCGCAGCTCGGCGATCTGGTTGCTCAGGTAGTCGCCCGGCGGCAGCTGGATGATGACGAAGGTGACGAAGCTGATGACCAGCAAGGTCGGAATCATCAGCAGCAGCCGCCGCAGCGTGTAGAGCAGCATGGGCTCAGTTCCTGCGCTCGTCGGTGAACCAGAACGTGTCCGGCCGGTAGATGCCCAGCAAGGCGCCCGGATCCCAGTTGTACAGGCCCTTCTCGGGCACGTTCTTCAACGCATTGTTGACCACCACCGGCTGCATCACGTTGTTGACGATGCCGATCGTGAACTGCTGCTCGGCGTGGATCGTCAGCATGCGGTGCCAGATCTTCGCGCGTTCCTCGGTACTGGCGCCGCGCCAGGTCTCCCACAGTTTCATCAGCTCGATGGCCTGCGGGAAGTCCGGCGCCTCGCCCGACTTGCCGGCGGTCTCGTAATACTGGCCGAACTTGGGCCACTGCAGCTGCGCCTGGTCCTTGGGTGCGAGCTCGTCCGGCGCCGTGTCGGCCGTCGGCATGCCGTTGTCCAGGCCCTGCCAGACCGACATCATGGCCTCGCCGGAGAACACCCGGTTGCGCAACACGTCGCGCTGCGACGGCTTGCTGAACAGCTTGATGCCGACCTCGCGCCAGTTCTCCCGGACCAGCTCGAGCACGTCGGTCTGTTCGGTGCTTTCGCCCGCGGTCTCGACGATGATCTCCAGCGGCCGGCCGTCGGACAGGCGGCGGATGCCGTCCGGACCGCGCTTGAGCCCGATCTCGTCGAGCAGCCGGTTCGCCGCCTTGCGGTCGAACTTGGCCCACAGCGTCTGGTATTCCTTCTTGAACAAGGGGCTGTCGGGCACGACGGTGTTGTTGCTCTCCGACGCCAGGCCGAAATACAGCACCTGGTTGACCTGCGCCCGGTCGATCGACATCGACAGCGCCCGGCGGAATCGCACGTCACGGAACAGCTGCCGCCACACCGGATCGGCCACGTTCAGGTTGGGGTACAAGGCAATGTGCGAACCCTTGGCGGTGCGCCACAGGTAGGTCCTGAAATTATTCGTCTTCTCGGCCTTCTTCAGGAAGGTGAAATTGTTGAACTGGATGTCGCGCGCCTGCAGGTCGGACTCGCCGGCACCGGCCTTGGCCGGGATCAGCTTGCCATCGACCACCGGCATCACGACACGATCGATGTACGGGAGCTGGCGACCGTTCGGATCGACCCGATGGAAAAACGGGTTGCGCACCGAGACGAAACGATCGGTCGGCGGCTTGGAGGTGTTGACCCAGGGCTGCAGCGTCGGCAATTTCGGATTGTCGAACTGGTACATGTTGTCTTCGCGGTTGTGGATCGCGGCCCAGCTGCGCTTGCCGGGCTCGGCCTTTTCCGCCTCCACCACCTTGGGCGAATGTTTCTTGTGGAACTGCTTGAGGTAATGGGCCGGACGGTAGATCAGCAGCGGCGACGCGCCGGCCATCAGCGGCAGGAAATCCGGATTCGGCTTGGTCCAGGTGTAGCGCACCGTGGTCTTGTCCGGGTATTCGACCTTGGGCGGTTGCCCGTCGACCAGCAGCGCCGCTGGCGGGCCGGCCGGGCTGAGTTCCCGGTCGTTGGCGACGTCCTCCCAGAAATAGCGGAAGTCTTCGCTGGTGAACGGTTTTCCGTCCGACCACTTGTGACCCGGCCGCAACTTGAGCGTGAACACCCGGTCGTCCTGGACATCGACGTTCTGCAGGATGTCGGGCACCAGCGCGAAGTTGCGGTCGTAACCGACGAGCCGCGCATAACCGTAGACGACCATCATGCGCACGTCCCGCGCGCGCCCGATCAGCATCGTCAGCGAACCGCCGTGCTGTCCCGGCTCCAGCGCCTTGCCGTCCATCTCGACGACCAGCGGGTTCTCGGGCAACCGGGCCCGTACCGGTGGCAACTTCTTGGCCGCGACCTCGTCGCGCAGCATGGGTGTCTCCACCAGCGTTGCCGGCAGCGCCGCATGCGCCAGGGAGGTCGTCAAGGCCAGCAGTGCCGGAACCAGGCAGCGCCCGGGGAGCTGGCGCGCGACGCGCAGGCTGTCCGAATAGAGGGTCATGACTTCAACTCCGAAAAATCGACATCCGCATGGGCGCGGACGAAATGCTGGTTGCCGACATCGATCATGCCAACGCGCTGCGATCCGTCAAGGCGATACGGCATCGGCCAGGCCGACGGAATGGACGCCTTGCCCTCCATCAGCGCATTGAAATCGAGCTTGCGGCCCAGATCGGGGTCCGGCACCGCGGCCAGCAAGGCGCGGGTGTAGGGATGCAGCGGACGGTCGAACAACTCGTCGAACGGGGCGATCTCCACCAGCCGCCCGGCACACATGACGGCGATCCGGTCGGCGATGTAATGCACCACCGCCAGGTTGTGCGAGATGAACAGATAGGTCAGGTTGCGCGCCTGGCCCAGGTCGAGCAGCAGGTTGAGCACCTGGGCCTGCACCGACACGTCCAGCGCCGACACGGGCTCGTCGCAGATCAGCAGGTCCGGGCTCAGCGCCAGGGCACGCGCGATCCCGATGCGCTGGCGCTGGCCACCGGAGAAGCTGTGGGGATACCGCCGCAGGTGCCGCACGTCCAGGCCGACCAGGCCGATCAGCTCCTTGACCCGCTCGAAGCGCTCGTCCGCATCGCCGATGCCGTGGATCACCAGCGGTTCGCTGACGATGTCGTGCACCGTCATGCGCGGGTTGAGCGAACCGAACGGATCCTGGAACACGAACTGCACCCGGCGACGGTATTCGAACAGTTCGGCGCCCTCGAGCTTGAGCACGTCACGCGGCTGGCCACGATCGTTGAAGATGATCTCGCCGCTGTCCGGCATGCCGGCGCGCAGGATCATCTTGGCCGTGGTGGTCTTGCCGCAGCCGGACTCGCCCACCAGGCCCAGGCATTCGCCGGGCGCCACGTCGAAACTCACGTCGTCCACCGCGATCGTCTCGCCACCGGGCTTGGCACCGAAGAACGAGGTCTTGCGGGTATGGAACCGCTTGCACAGGTTACGCACCGACAACATCGGTTGCAAGGCATCGATCACCGCCGGCCCATGCGCATGCGGCCGGGTCAGGTGGCCGCCGCTGCCGACCTGGATCTCGCGGATCGGCGTCAGGCGTTCGCCCGGCTCCATGTTGAAACGCGGCACCGCGCGCAACAAGGCCTTCAGATAGGGATGGCGCGGATCCTCGAACACGTCCTCCAGGGTACCGGCCTCCATCACCTTGCCGTGGTAGAGCACGACCACCTCGTCGGCCACATTGGCGACGATGCCCAGGTCGTGGGTGATCATCATCATCGCCATGTGCAGGTCGCGCTGCAGTTGCTTGATCAGCTGCAGGATCTGCGCCTGGATCGTGACGTCCAGCGCCGTCGTGGGTTCGTCCGCGATCAGCAGGGCCGGCCGGCACACCAGGGCCATCGCGATCATCGCGCGCTGGCGCAGCCCGCCGGACAACTCGAACGGATAGGTGTGCTCCGCGCGCACCGGGTCGGGAAACCCGACCAGACGGAGCATCTCGACCACCGCGGCACTGCGCTCGGACTTGCCGATGCCCGTCTGGTGCAGTGCCAGTGCCTCGCCGATCTGGTTGCCGATGGTGTGCAGCGGCGACAGCGCCGTCATCGGCTCCTGGAAGATGATGGAGATGGTCCCGCCGCGGATGGCCCGCATCTGCTGGCTGGCCATGTCCAGCCTGGCGATATCGACCACGGTATCGGGCGCGCGCGGATCGCGCAATTCGATGGAGCCGTGCTCGATGCGCGCCACCTTGGGCAATATGCCCATGATGGACTGCGCCACGATCGACTTGCCCGACCCCGATTCACCGACCAGCGCCATCGTGCGGCCGGCGGGGATCCGGAACGAGACGCCGTCGACCGCCTTGACCAGGCCCGCGTCGACGTCCAGGTACACCTTCAGGTCCCTGACCGTTATTACGTTAGACATGTCCAGTTGAGTGTGACACCCGTTGCGTCCGTCCCATCCATGCGTGCTTGCGAAAACCAGCTCATCGACACCAGATGCCGTCTCGTCAAGGCCCATGGGCGCCCGCACCCGCGACAGTCGTCAATGAGTATAGAAGATGGATCTTGCGCGATACCCCGGTATTTGCCCGTGATTGACGTCGAAAACAACAATCAGGCCGCCCCCTCGCAGCGGCATCCGAACACGGCTTGCGCGTCCAGCCACGCCACGCCTGCGTGGCTCCGCGTGCGTTCGAACAACTGTGCCAGGAACCGCCAGCTGGCCTCGTCGTGCACCAGGTGATGGCTCAGGATCCCGGTGGGCTCGCCCGGGTCGGCCCGCCCTTCGCGGCGGGCCTGCAGATGGGCCGTGGCGGCACGCAAGGCCGACGCCTCGCCGACGAACCCACGCGAACCGCGCCAGTCGATGATGTCCACGTGGGTGTTGACCTGCACCAGCCCGGATATCGGCGCCCCCGCCTTGCGGGCACCGAACCGGCTCAGGCCACGATAACCCGCGCCCGCCAGCCGATCCAGCAACGCGACCGATCCGATGCGGTTCCACGGGGGTACCAGCACCGGCAACGTGACCGGCCCGGCAATCTGCGCACGGGCCAGGCGCAGGCGCTGCAATGCATCGGCCACCGGCTCGGACGCGGGGAACTCCGTCTTCTTCTCGCCGGCGCCGTTGCGCCGCACGTGGTCGGTTCCGTGCTGCAGGATGCGGACCCAGCGGGCATCCGGCGCCAGCACCGACGCTTCGACCTGGTGTGCAACCACGGCCAGGGCCAGTGGCACCTGCGCGCCGGCCGACAGCTCGACCAGCCGGTCCAGCGCCGGATCGGCATGGCAGGCATCGTCGTCGCGCCACCAGAAATCGACCGTGCGCCCGGCATCGTGCCAGCGCGCGATCTCGTCGAACAACTCCGCCCACACCGATGTCATTGCATCTCCCTCATGCCTTGTGTTGCGACAACCAGCGCCGCACCAGCGCGGCGCTCACGTCGGCGCCATCGAATCGCAACGACCCGGGCACCGTCGCTGCCCGGTCGGCCGCACGGTCGATCGCCTGCGCCAGCGAGGCCGGCGTCAACGCATGCTCCGGCACCATGTCGATCCAGCCGCGTTCGGCCAGCACGCTGGCGCGCAGGGTCTGCTCGCTCTCGGAACCGCCGGCAAACGGCACCATCACCGCCCGCGCCCCGGCCTGCAGCGTCTCCATGACCGTGTTGTAGCCCGCCTGGCTGACCGACACGCGGCAGCGGCGCAGCAACTGCGTGAAGTCGGCCCGATTGCGCTCGACCACGACACCGTCGTCATGCAGCTCACGTGCCAACGCACCCAATTCGGCGAACGCCGGCGCACCGATACCCGCGCCCGCCAGCACGCGCCAGCGCTCCCCCGACAGCCGGGTCAAGCCGCGTGCGCGAATGGCGGTCTCCAGCAACCCCTGTCCGACCGCCCCGCCGCCCGCGGACACCAGGACCTCGCCACGGCCGAGTCGGGCGGTCGCGCTTGTGCCGCTGTCGGGCAAGGGATCCACCACGTAGCCGGTGTAGTGCAGGCGCGCGCCGAGTTCGGGCACATGGGTGAAGGTGCGCTCGAACGGCACCAGGGATGGGTCCGCATGCACCAGCACATGGTCGAAATAACGGTCGAACAACTCCAGCATGCGCTGCTGGCGCTGCGGATCCTTCTGCCCGCCGCCGAGCACGTCCCGCACCGAGGACACGATCAACGGGCGATCAGCCGCCTGCCGGGCGGCATCCAGCAAGGGCAGCAGTTCGAAACGCATCTGGCGGCGGCCGAACGGAAACAGCTCGACCAGCAGCAGCTGCGGCCCGGTCTCCCGCAACAGGGTCAGCAAGGCATCACGCCGGCGCTGGCGGAGGCTTTCGTCGACCGGACGTCCGGACTCGTCGACCAGGTTCTTGAAACCCAGGTCGGCCGCCGCCACGGGCGGCAACTGCACCCAGCGCGCCAGCGACGGCTCCAGGCCGGGTACCGGCAGGCCGCCACTGACCAGCGTCACCTCCAGCCCCGCGCGCGCCATCGCATCGGACACCAGGATGGCACGCTTGAGATGGCCGGTGCCCAGCAGATGCTGGACGTAGACCAGGGCGCGCAGTTGCGTCATGGACGCAGGCCCGGATCGGCGAGCGCGTCCAGTGGCAGATTCAGTCGCTGCACCCGTGGCATGCCGTGCGCATCCAGCGTGAACAGCTGCAGCGCATTCCAGTCCAGCCGCGCCGGTGGCTTGCCCAGCATGTCCCAGCCGGTGGCCTGCGCGAACACGACGCGCATCACGCCGCGGTGCGTGATCGCCAGCGTCGACGCTCCGGCCAGGGCGCGTTCGCGCAGCCACGGTCGCACGCGTTGCCAGACCTGGCGCGGACTCTCGCCGTCGGGGGCCATGAAATCCCAGCCACGCGCCTCGTTCTCGGCCATGGCCTCCCCCAGTTCGGCACGCAGGTCGACCAGCCGCCGGCCTTCCCATCGGCCCCAGGCCATCTCGATCAGGCGTGGCTCCACGGTGGGTACCAGCCCCAGCTGCGCCGCGGTCTGGGTGCAGCGCTGCAGCGGGCTGCTGAACACCGGCATGGCGGCACAGGGGTCCGGCACGGCAAGCCGGGACAAGGCGGCGCGCGCCTGCTCCGTCAACCCGATATCGGTACGGCCCTGCACCTGCTTGTCGCGGCTCCACGGCGTCTCGGCGTGGCGCAACAGCGCCAATGTGACGGTCATGGATGTGTCACCCGCGCATCCGCATCGCCGCGGTTGCTGGCACCGTCGTGAACGGCTCCGGCGCCGGTACGCTCCCAGGGGCCGAGCAGCAGCCGCAGACGCGCCGCCGCCTGCGCCAGGCTGCGCTGTTCGTCGACGCACCGGGCCGCGGCACGCCCCATCGCCGCGCACAGGGCCGCATCCGTCAGCAGCCTGCGCGCGCACAAGGCCAGGGGGGGCGCGGCCGTGGACTCGGCCAGCAGCCCGGTCACACCATGCAACACCACGTCCGGCACGCCGCGCGTGGCACACGACACGACCGCCGTCCCGGCCGCCTGGGCCTCGAGCATGGCCATGCCGTAGGCCTCGTTGACCGCCGGCCAGATGCACAGGTCGGCGGCGGCATACGCCGCCGCCATCCCACGCGCGTCACAGGCGCCCAGGAAATGGACCCGGCCGGGCGCCGCATCGGTCAGCAGCGCCTCGACCTGGGCGCGTGCCGTGCCGTCACCGGCCACCAGGAGTTGCCAGGGCAGATCGCGCAACAAGGCCAGGGTCTGGGCCAGTACGCCATAAGACGCCAGCTTGTCGCCGGGGCGCATCATCGCCGCCACGACCATCCACGGCTGGTCGTCCGGTAGGGCCCGGGCGGCGCGCAGGCGGGCCCGTACCAGGCCGCGCTTGCGGGCCGCGCGCCGGTACGGAGCCGGATCGAGGAAAGGCGGCAGGCGTTCGATCCGGGCCGATGCGGGTGCGGCCTGGCGCAGGCCGTCGACGTCGTGGGCGGTCGGGCACAACAGCAGGTCGGCCTGCTGCAGGGCCTCGAGCACCGCGGCCTCGCCCATGGCCCACGGCCCGCTCAGGCGCTTGGACGCATGGGACGCCTCGGCAACCACGTAGGGCAGGCCCAGGGCGGCACACACCGCAGGCCCCAGCCAGTCCGGCGCCTTGTAATACAGGTGGTAGGTGAACCAGACATCGGGACGTGTTTCGCGCTCGCCACCGTCACGCCAACGCGCGATCAAGGCTTGGGCGGCATCGTGGCCGGCCTGGCGCAAGGCCTGCTGCCGCGCGGGGTCACCCGCACCGTCGAAGCTGCGCAGCTCGGACACCAGTTCGACGCTGTGCCCCGCCAGCCGCAACGCGTCCATCAACAGCCGCGCCACCCGGCGGTCGCCGGACGCCGTGGGGTGTGTCGGCGCCTTCAGCGGCGCGTAGAAGGCGATGCGCATGCGGCATTGTAGGAGCCGGCCCGCGCACTGGCGGCCCGTACAATGGCGCCGCCGGAAGCACCCGCGGGCGTCACCGGCCATCGGCGCCGCTCGCTGGCGCGACACACCCTCTTCTGCCCCCATCACCGGCGCTCCTCCCATGTGCGGCATCTTTCTGGTTCTCGAACGCGGTCGTACCGTCGACCCGGTTCGCGCCCAAGCCGCCACCGCGCGGCTGCACCATCGCGGGCCCGACGGACGCGGGCACGAGCGCTTCGAATGGCAGGTGCCGACGGTCGACGGCCCGATGCCGGTTTCGGGCTTCCTGGGCCACACCCGCTTGTCCATCCTGGATCCGGTGGCGCGGTCCGACCAGCCGTTCCGGCGCGGCCAGCACACGCTGGTCTACAACGGCGAGATCTACAACTTCCGCGCCTTGCGCACGGCGCTGGCCCGCCGCGGTGCCACGTTCGACACCGAGGGCGACACCGAAGTGCTGCTGCGCCTGCTCGCGCAGGACGGCGTGCAAGGCCTGAACCAGGCCAATGGCATGTGGGCCCTGTGCCTGCTCGACGCCGAGCGTCACCGGCTGACCGCCGCGCGCGACCGGTACGGCAAGAAGCCGCTGTTCTACTACCGGGATGCACAGACCCTGTGCATGGCATCCGAGATCGGCCCGCTGCTGCATTACCTGGGCCGACGCCCGGGCATGGTCGCGGCCGACCTGGACAACTTCCTGCGCGATGGCTGGGCGTTCCCGCATGCCGACGGCACGACCCACCTGCAAGGCATACGGCAGGTGCGCGCCGGCAGCGCGATGGAACTGGATCTGCGCAGCTGGAGCTGCAACGAACAGCCCTACTTCGACCTGGCGACCCACGTCGCCCACGGGGACCGCGATCCCGGACAGCTGCCGGAGCTGCTGCGCGATGCGGTCTGTGCCCGCCTGGTCGCCGATCGCAAGGTCGGCCTGCTGCTGTCGGGCGGCGTCGACAGTTCGCTGATCCTGTCGGTGCTGGCCGACCAGGGCCTGACCGAACAGGTGACCTGCTTCACCGGCGACGCCGGCAAGAGCGACGATGCGCGTTTCGCCAGCGCCTGCATCGAACAACTCGGGCTGCACGCGGTCCGATTGCCGCTGGATTACGGACAGGCCGGCATGGACAGTTTCCTGGCGGTCTGCCGGCATCAGGGAAAGCCGTTCCCGTTCATCGGCAATGCACTGGCGATGCCCCAGCTCTATGCCCACATCGCCAGCCACGACGTGCCCGTGGTGCTGGACGGCACCGGCGGCGACGAGGTGTTCGCCGGGTACTGGGATCGGTATTTCCGCTTCGCCGCCCACGAGGCCTTGCGCGCCGGCGACGCCGACTGGATCGCCCGGGTACAGGCCGACAACGCCGACGATCCGCGCCTGCGCGACATCATCGCGCGCGCGCTGCACGCGATGGCGCCCGGCCACGTGCCGCCCGTGCGGGCCAGCGGGCTGAGCCGCAATGCCGAGGATCCCGCGGACCTGGACGCATTCGTGCATGCGGACGTGCGCGATGCGCCGGAGCGTGACCTGCTGGCGTCATTCCGTGGCAGCCTGGCCGAGGCCCTGGTGCTCGACGCCGGCAAGGGCCGGCTGCATGAATGGTTGTGGCAGAACGACCGCAACGCCATGATGTCGGGCATCGAGAACCGCAGCCCGCTGCTGGACTGGCGGCTGGCGCCGTTCATGGCCAGCGGCTACCGCAACGGTTTTTGCGGGCCGTGGAACAAGCCGCTGCTGCGCGGCGCGTTCCCCGTGCCGCTGCCGACCCAGTGGCGCCGCGACAAGCAGGGATTCCGCTGGGTCTACCACCGATTCCTGCACAACCATCGCGACCAGGTCCTGGAACTGATCGCAGCCTCCAGGGTGTTGCCGCAACGCGTGGACACGGCGCGGCTGCTCGATGCGGCGCGGGTGGATCCGGCCTACCTGGGCAGCAGCCTGCTGCACCGGATGTTGTGTATTGCAGGGCTGGAGCAGACCGGCGCCATCGGCGGCATCGCCGCGGCGCACTGAGCGCGGGACTCAGTTCCCGGCGCGCGCCGGCAGGCCGAACTTGGCCGCGAGCCGGTCCAGGTTGCCCTGCAGGCCGAACTCCGCGTTGACGCGGGCCTGGCCCGCCTCGGCCAGCGCGCGCCGACGCGCCGGGTCGCGTATCAGCTCCTGCAAGGCGCGGGCCAGCGCCTGCGGATCCTGCGGCGGCACCATCAGGCCGGTCTCGCCGTCGATGATGAGTTCATGGATGGCGGACACGTCGGTGGCGACCACCGGCACGCCCTGGCTCTGTGCCTCCATCAACACATTGGGCAGGCCGTCGCGGTCGCCATCCTGGGCGATCCGGCTGGCCAGCGCGAACAGGTCGGCGCCCTGGTACAGCGTGAGCAACTCGCCCTGCGCCATCGCGCCGTGCCAGGTGATGCGCTCGCGCAGCCCCAGGTCGGCGGCCTGTTGCTGCAGCGCCTGGCGCAGCGGCCCGCCGCCGACATGCACCAGCCGCCAATGCAGGTCCTCGGGCAACAAGGCCAGGGCCTCGAGCAGGATGTCGGTGCCCTTTTTCTCGACCAGGCGACCGACCGACAACACCGTCACCGGATCGTCGGCGGCGCTGCCGTCGCGTGGCTTGCGCGTTCCGGCCGGTGCGGCGAAGCGATCCAGGTCCAGCCCGTGGTAGACGAGCTCGACGCGCCCGGGCGGCGCCAGGCCGGCCAGATAGTCGCGATTGGTCGCGGTGCAGGTGACCAGCCAGTCGCAGGACGCCAGCTTTTCGCGCAACTCCCATTGCGGCGAGGTCCAGATGTCCTTGGCATGGGCCGACCCGGACCAGGGCAGGCCGCGGATGGTGGCGCAATACCGCACGACCGACGCCGGCGTGTGCAGGAAATGGGCGTGCACCCGAACCACGTCGTGCGGCAATTCGGCCGCCAGCACCAGCGCCTGGCCGAAGCGCCGGATGCGATTGGCCGTGCGGTCGCGCCACAGGTCGCGCAGCCAGTCGCGCCAGGCCTGCGCATACCCGGGCTTGCGGCGCACCCGCCACCACGCACGCAGCACCCGCATCGGCTCGTCGCGCAGGTATTCCGGCAGGTACAGCACCGGCGCACGGATGCTGGCGTGGATCGGGTGGACCTGGGAGTCCGTCGGATGGCGCAGGGACGCGATCAGGATCGGCAACCCGCGCTGCTCAAGCGCCGCGATCTCCTGGGCAATGAAGGTTTCCGACAGGCGCGGATACCCCTTGAGAACGAAGGCGACCTGGCCCGGCCGCCCCCGGTGTGACGCATCAGCCAATACGCGCCACCCGTGGTTCGTCGGCCTCGTCGTCGACCTTGTGCACCCAGGGCTCGACCAGCTTGGCGACGTTGGGCAGGCCTTCGAGCAACCCCGGCACAACGGCCTTGGAAGGCAGGGGCTGGCGTGGCAAGGCGCGCAAGGCGTCGGCCATCACGGCCGGGTCGCGTGCACCGTCTTCCAGCAGCATGCTGACCAGGCCCAGGTTGGCGGCGCTGGACGCCCGGATGAACTGCTCCAGCCGCGGCTTGGTGCGCGGAATGATCAGCGCGCGCTTGTCCAGCGACAACACCTCGCAGAAGGTGTTGTAGCCGCCCATGGCGACGACGCCGCTGGCGCCCGCCACCAGCGCCTCGAGGTTGTTGTGGAAGGTGATCGCGTCCACGCGCTTGAGCCGCGCGGCGCGGTTCATGAATTCGGTCTGCTTCTCGGGCTGCATGAACGGCCCGAGCACCAGCAGGGCCGGATACGGCAGCAAGGGGTCGTGCTCGTAGGCGCGCAACACCCAGTCGATCAGTTCCTCGCCATCGCCGCCGCCGCCGGTGGTGACCAGGATGTAGGGCTTCTTGGTGATCTCGGGCAGGCGTGGCGGCGCGCCGCCGGTGGACACCTCGCGCGCCAGGTAACCGGTGTAGGTGATCTTCTTGCGCACGCTGGCGGGCAGCGTGATGCCGTCGAGCGGCTCGCAGATCTGCGGCAGGCCGTAGATCCAGATCTCGTCGTACAGGTCGCGCAGCGCGGGCAATACCTTCTTGCGCTGCCATTCGGGGGCCAGCAGCTTGGGTTCGTCCATCACGTCGCGCAAGCCCAGGATGAGCCGGGTATCGCGCTGCTTGAGCATCTGCAGCGTCTCGAGCACCTCGCCGCGCAGGCCCAGCGGTTCCTTGTCGACGATGAAGATGTCCGGGTCGAAGGCCTCGGCCGTGTGACGGATGATGGAGCCACGCATGCTGAGCATCTGCTCGACGTCGATGTGCAGGTTCAGCGGCGTGTATTCGCCGTTGCGCAGCTTCACCACGCCCGGCACGCGGACAAAATCGACGCGGGAGCGGAAATCGAAGCTGCCGATGATCGGCGAGCCGGAGAGAATCAGCACCGACAGGTGCTTGAAGCGATCGACCAGCGCATGGGCGATGGTCCGGCAGCGGCGCAGGTGGCCCAGCCCGAAGGTGTCGTGGCTGTAGATCAGGATGCGGGTGTCTTTGCGATCTCGCTTCATCGTGCGCTCCGTTCGAGTCGTGTCGCTTCCTGAGTGTTGTGTACCGTGGTGCCCGCGCCTGAAGCGAACGGAAATTATAGTTCTGCCGATCGGCCCCCCTGCCCGGCGGGCGGCGCAATGCATGCGGCACGGGTGCCAGGCGGGCGCGCCGGCGCCGGGCGCACCCAAACCAAGCTAGCATCGCGCCATGCGCCAGACAAGCTCCCATGGCCCGCGCCACCCGCGGGGCCCGGCCAAGCCGGGCGCCACACGCGATGGCCGCCGTGCCCATGCCGGCCGCGGATAAGCCATCCGCCTCCTGGCCGGGCCCGGCTCGGGTGCGCCGGGCCCGGCTGTACAGCGGCCTGGTCCTGTTCGTCTTTGTCGCGACCCACCTGCTCAACCATGCGCTGGGCCTGATCTCGCTGCAGGCCATGGAGGCGGGCCGCTGGTTGTTCATCGCGGTCTGGCGCAATCCCGTCGGCTCCACGCTGCTGTTCGGCGCCTTGTTGCTGCACCTGTCGCTCGCGCTGTGGTCGATCTACCTGCGGCGCCACCTGCGCATGCCGATCTGGCAGGCCATGCAACTGGTACTGGGCCTGCTGATTCCGACCGTGCTGGTGCACCACGCCGTATTCACCCGGGCCGCCTGGTCCGTCTACGGCTACCAGGACAGCTACACCATGGTGGTGCTGCTGTTCTGGCAGTTGCGCCCCGACCTGGGCCTGTGGCAAAGCGCCCTGGTGCTGGTGGCATGGGCCCATGGATGCATCGGCATCCATTACTGGTTGCGCCTGCGCCCGTGGTACCGGCTGGTCGCGATGGAGCTCTACACCGTGGCCATCATGTTGCCGGTGATGGCCTTGCTGGGATTCGCCCAGGCGGGGCGTTATGTCTCGGTACTGGCGCAGGATCCGCAGTGGCTGCGCGACCTGCTCGCCGATGCGCAGGCGCCGGACGCCGCCGGCCTGGCCACCCTGACCGCGTGGCGAGACGGCATCTGGATGGCACTGGCCGCTCTGTTGCTGCTGACGCTGCTCGCGCGCGCCTTGCGCCAATGGCGGGAGTCGGCACGCTCGGTGCGTATCCACTACCCGAACGCGCAGGTGGTGACGGTGCCGCGGGGTTTCACGGTGCTCGAGGCGAGCCACCAGGCCGGCATCGCCCACGCCTCGGTCTGTGGCGGGCGCGGCCGCTGCTCGACCTGCCGGGTGCGGGTCCACGCGCCGGACGGCAGCCTGCCGGCAGCGAGCGAGGCCGAGACGCGGGTGCTGGCCCGGGTGGGCGCCGGCCCCCACGTGCGCCTGGCCTGCCAGTTGCGGCCGACCCACGACCTGCGCGTGACCCCGTTGATTCCCCCCAGCGTGCCGCCGGCCATGTCGTGGAGCCAGGGGCATCTGATGGCCGGCGAGGAACGCGAGTTGTGCGTGCTGTTCGCGGATCTGCGCGGATTCACCCGCCTGTCCGAGCATCGCCTGCCGTACGACGTGGTGTTCCTGCTCAACCGCTATTTCGAGGCCGTCGGCGACGCCATCGACGGGGCCGGCGGCGTGACCAACCAGTTCACCGGCGATGGCGTGATGGCCTTGTTCGGACTCGAGGTGGGCATCGAGCACGGTGCACGCCAGGCGCTGCTGGCTGCACAGGCCATGCAGGCAGCGATGGAGCGCCTTAGCGCCGACCTGCACGAGGAACTGGCCGTGCCGCTGCGCCTGGGCATCGGCATCCACAGCGGACCGACCGTGGTCGGGCACATGGGCCGCGGCGTGGCAACCTATCTCACGGCGGTCGGCGACACGGTGAACACGGCCAGCCGGTTGCAGGACCAGACCAAGGAACATGCCTGCGAACTGGTGATGTCCGCGCGGGTCGCCCGCCAGGCGCGGGTCGATGTGTCCGGATTACGGCATGCGGCGATCACGGTGCGCAACCGCGCGGAGTCGATCGACATCGTCATCGTGTCCGAGGTGCGGGAGCTGGCGCTGCCAGTGTCCGGCGCCTGACGGCGCGCTGGACCGGCGCCGCCGCGCGGGTGGGTCACTGCATCAGGCTGGTCAGCCGCGCCCGATAGGCAGGCAAGGCCGCCAGCATGGCGGCGCGCCCGGCTTCGATCGAGCGCTTGCGCGCGGAGAAGTCGGCGCTGCCCACGCCAGGCAACATCGGCTGCACGACGACGTCGGCGTGTCGCAGTTCCAGCGCATTGATGCTCTTGCCCATGATGGCGAACGACTGCAGCATGACCTGCAACACGCCATCGGGCGCATTGTTCTGCGGCGTATTCGATATGTCGACGGCAATCACCAGGTCGGCGCCCATCTGGCGCGCATACCGCACCGGGACCGGCGCGACCAGGCCGCCATCCACGTAGTCCCTGCCCGCGATCCGCACCGGCTGGAACACCGAAGGTACCGCGCTCGATGCCCGCACGGCGGTACCGGTGTCGCCCCGTCGGAACAGGATGCCGTCGCCCGTGTGCAGGTCGGTGGCCACGATGCCCAGCGCGATGTCCATGGCCTCGATCGGACGCCCGCCGACCTGGGTGTTGATGTATCGCGCAATCGCGTCGCCGCGCAACAGGCCGCGGCCGAACAGCGGCAGCGTCCAGTCCGTCAGGCTGGCCTCCTCCATGGATTCGGCAATCTGCTGCAATTGCGCGCCGCTGCGCCCGCTGGCGTAGATCGCCGCCACGACGCTGCCGGCCGAGGTGCCGACCACCAGCGAGGGGCGGATGCCGGCCTCCTCCAGCACCTGGATCACGCCCACGTGGGCGAAACCCCGCGCCGCGCCGCCGCCCAGGGCCAGTCCGATGCGCGGCGCGGGCTTGATCACCGGCGCAGGCGGCACCGGCGGCGGCTCGATCACGACCGGCGCCGGCTTGCTGGCGCAGCCCGCCACGACCAGCGCGACCAGCACCGGCAACCAGCGGCCCCATCGACCGGCACCGGTCCGAAGGGCACTGCGCGCGACGCCGACGCCGACGCCGATGCCGACGCCGCACCCGACCCCGCCCACGCCCACGTCCACGCCGGATATTTCTCGTTCGTCCATCATGACCACAATGCCTTCGATACAGATTTATTGCGAATGATTCGCGTTTGTTTTATCATCACCCCACCTTTGTTACCGACAACCTCACGAACATGAACTCTCGCCCCATGCCAATCAAGCCCATCGCCGTCGCTGTGAGCCTGCTCGCCGCTGCCACCCTGGCGCATTCCCAGAGCAACGAGCTGAACATCTACTCCGCGCGCCACTATCCGACCGACGAGGCCCTGTATTCGGACTTCACCAAGGCAACCGGCATCAAGATCAACCGCGTCGACTCCGACGACGCCGGCATTCTTGCGCGGCTCAAGGCCGAGGGAACGGCGTCCGCCGCCGATGTGATCCTGCTCGTGGACGCGACGCGCCTGTGGCGCGGCGAAGCCGACGGCCTGTTCCAGGGCATCCGATCGACGGCCCTGGAGCAAGCCATCCCCGCAAACCTGCGCAGCAAGCCGGACGCAGCCGGCAACACGGCCTGGTTCGGATTTTCCACCCGGGCCCGGGTCATCGTGTACGACAAGGCCAAGATCCGCAAGGATGACGTCGACACCTACGAAGAGCTGGCCGATCCGAAGCACAAGGGAAAAATCTGCATCCGCTCAGGCTCGCACCCCTACAACCTGTCGTTGTTCGGCGCCGTCACCGAACACCTGGGCGAGGCCAAGGCCGAACAGTGGTTGCGAGGCATCGTCGCCAATCTGGCGCGCTCGCCCAAGGGCGGCGACACCGACCAGATCCGTGGCGTCGCATCCGGCGAATGCGCCATTGCGGTGACCAACTCCTACTACCTGGCCCGACTGATGCGTTCGGACAAACCGGCGGACCAGGCCGTCGTCGACCGCGTCGGCGTGGTGTTTCCCAACCAGTCGAGCTGGGGCACCCATGTCAACATCGCCGGCGGCGCGGTCGCCCGCAACGCGAAGAACCCGGCCAACGCGGTCAAGTTCCTGGAATACCTGGCCAGCCCCTCGGCGCAGAACCATTTTGCCAACGGCAACAACGAATGGCCCACCGCCAAGGGCGTGGAGATCAACAACCCGGCACTCAAGGCCATGACCGGTGACGGATTCAAGAGCGAAACCGTACCGGTCAGCCAGATCGGCGGCAACCAGGTCAAGGTCCAGCAGATGCTCGACCGCGTCGGCTTCAAGTAAGCCTGTGCGAGGGGTGGCGGCCGGCAGCGGCCGCTCCCACCGTCGCCGTTGACGGCGGCGTGCGTGGCGCACCACCGCTGTCGGTCGATACACTGTCCCCATGATGAAGTGGTTGCGCCGTCTTTCCGTCCTGCTCGTGTCTGTCGTCGTGCTGGTCATCGGCGCCGGCCAGATCGGCCTGCTGGCCGGCAAGCCCCCCGAAGGACTGGGCGTGCACGACGGCCTGCTGGCCGCGCCGTCACAGACCCCCAACAGTGTTTCCAGCCAGGCCGATCGATACCTGGGCCATCCGCGGGCGGATGATGCGCGCATCGACCCCTTGCGCTATTCCGGCGACGGTGCGGCGGCGATGGCGCGACTGGCCGGGTTGCTGCGCCAGATGGAGCGCACCCGCATCGTCGAAGAGCGAACCGACTACATCCGCGTCGAGTTCCAGACGCCGATCCTGCGGTACACCGACGACGCGGAATTCTGGCTCGACCCATCGGCGGGCGTGATCCAGTTGCGCTCGGCCAGCCGCATCGGCAGAAGCGACCTGGGCACGAACCGGCAACGCATCGAGCTGATTCGCGCCCGATTCACGACCCCTTGACGCAACCCGGGGCGCGTCAAGGCGATCGCGTCGACTAGCCGACCGCCGCTTCCTCCGGCTTGGCCTTGCCCTCTTTCTTGGGCAGCGGAACGATGTCGAGCGTGACCTCGTCCTTCTCGTCCAGGTCGACCGTCAGGCGACCGCCATCGGTCAACCGGCCGAACAGCAGTTCGTCGGCCAACGCACGCCGGATCGTGTCCTGGATCAAGCGCTGCATCGGACGGGCGCCCATCAGCGGATCGAAGCCCTTCTTGGCCAGGTGCTTGCGCAACTTGTCCGAGAACGTGACCTCGACCTTCTTCTCGGCCAGCTGCGTCTCGAGCTGCAGCAGGAACTTGTCGACCACGCGCAGGATGACGTTCTCGTCCAGCGACTTGAAGCTGACGGTCGCGTCCAGGCGGTTGCGGAACTCGGGCGTGAACAGGCGCTTGATGTCGGCCATCTCGTCGCCGGTATCGTGCTTGTTGGTGAAACCCATCACCGTCTTGTTCAAGGCCTCCGCACCCGCATTCGTCGTCATGATGATGATGACGTTGCGGAAGTCGGCCTTGCGCCCGTTGTTGTCGGTCAAGGTGCCGTGGTCCATGACCTGCAGCAACACGTTGAAGATGTCCGGATGCGCCTTCTCGATCTCGTCGAGCAGCAGCACGCAGTGCGGCTTCTTCGTGACCGCCTCGGTCAGCAGGCCACCCTGGTCGAATCCGACGTAACCCGGAGGCGCGCCGATCAGGCGGCTCACCGCATGGCGCTCCATGTATTCGCTCATGTCGAAGCGGATCAGGTCGATGCCCATGATGTAGGCCAGCTGCTTGGCCGCCTCGGTCTTGCCCACGCCGGTCGGACCGCTGAACAGGAACGAGCCGATGGGCTTGTCGCCGCGACCCAGGCCGGAACGCGCCATCTTGACCGCGGACGCCAGCACGTCGAGCGCCTTGTCCTGGCCGAACACCACGCTCTTGAGGTCACGCTCCAGCGTCTTGAGCTTGCCGCGATCGTCGTTGGACACGTTGGCCGGCGGAATCCGCGCGATCTTGGCGACGATGTCCTCGACCTCGCCCTTGGAGATCATCTTCTTGCGCTTGGACGCGGGCAGGATGCGCTGTGCAGCGCCTGCCTCGTCGATGACGTCGATGGCCTTGTCCGGCAGATGCCGGTCGTTGATGTATTTGGCGCTCAGCTCGGCAGCCGCCTGCAGGGCAGCCACCGCAAACTTGACGTTGTGGTGCTCCTCGAAGCGCGACTTCAGGCCCTTGAGGATCTCCACCGTCTGCTCGACCGTCGGCTCGACCACGTCGACCTTCTGGAACCGCCGCGACAAGGCCGCGTCTTTCTCGAAGATGCCGCGGTATTCGGTGAACGTCGTGGCGCCGATGCACTTGAGCGCACCCGAGCTCAGGCCCGGCTTGAGCAGGTTGGACGCATCCAGCGTACCGCCCGAGGCGGCGCCGGCGCCGATCAGCGTGTGGATCTCGTCGATGAACAGGATGCCGTTGGGCTTGTCCTTGAGCGACTTGAGCACGCCCTTGAGGCGCTGCTCGAAATCGCCGCGGTACTTGGTGCCCGCGAGCAAGGCACCCATGTCGAGCGAATACACGACCGACTCGGCCAGGATCTCGGGCACGTCCTTCTGCGTGATGCGCCAGGCCAGGCCTTCGGCGATGGCGGTCTTGCCGACACCGGCCTCGCCGACCAGCAGCGGGTTGTTCTTGCGCCGGCGGCACAGGATCTGGATCACGCGCTCGACCTCGTACTCGCGGCCGATGAGCGGATCGATCTTGCCGTCCTTGGCGAGCTGGTTCAGGTTCTGCGTGTATTGCTCCAGCGGCGACTGCTTTTCGGACTTCTCCGCGCCCTCTTCCGCTTCCGCCTGGTTCTCGCCCGACTTGGTCGGCTCCGGGGGATCGGACTTCTTGATGCCGTGCGCAATGAAGTTGACGACGTCCAGTCGCGTCACGCCCTGCTGGTGCAGGTAATAGACCGCGTGCGAATCCTTCTCGCCGAAGATCGCGACCAGCACGTTGGCGCCGGTGACTTCCTTCTTGCCGCTGCCGGTGGACTGCACGTGCATGATGGCGCGCTGGATCACGCGCTGGAACCCGAGCGTGGGCTGGGTGTCCACGTCGTTGGAGCCCGCCACCTGCGGCGTGTTGTCCTTGATGAAGGTCGACAGCGACTTGCGCAGGTCGTCGATATTGGCGGAACAGGCCCGCAACACTTCGGCCGCACTCGGGTTGTCGAGCAAGGCCAACAGCAGATGCTCCACCGTGATGAACTCGTGGCGCTGCTGGCGCGCCTCGACAAACGCCATATGCAGGCTAACTTCCAGTTCCTGGGCAATCATGTGCTTTCCTTTTGCCTTGCGTTGATGCTTTACTTTAATCCCAATTGAATGCCCGACCCGGCCGATGCAAAAAACTTACAACTCGACCGGTTCACTGACGCACTGGAGCGGATGGCCGGCCTTGTGTGCCGCATCGAGGACCTGGTCGACCTTGGTGGCCGCGACGTCCTTCGTATACACGCCACACACGCCGCGCCCTTCGAGATGGATCTTGAGCATGATCTGGGTTGCTGCCTCCAGATCCTTGCTGAAGAACTCCTGTATCACGACCACCACGAATTCCATCGGGGTGTAGTCGTCGTTGAGCATCACCACCTGGTACATCTGCGGTGGCTTGACCTTCTCGGTCTTGCGCTCGACCACGACGGCACCGCCGTCGTCCGTCTTGGGCAGTTGGACCGGTTGGGTCGGGGGTTTAGCGGGGACCTTGGTTGCCATCGGATGATTCTATCGACCGTGCGATAGAAACGCCGGACAACAAGGAATTGGAGACGCCACGGCGGGAATCAAGGGCAGACGAAAAAAAACCGCCCGAAGGCCTTGCAGCCCCGGGGCGGTCGCGTCGAGCCGGCAGCGCGTGCCGGCCGCCCGATCACATGTTGTCGATCATCACCTGGCCGAAGCCGGAGCAGCTGACCTGGGTGGCGCCGTCCATCAGGCGGGCGAAGTCGTAGGTGACCTTCTTGCTTTCGATGGATTTCTCCATCGACGAGATGATCAGGTCCGCGGCCTCGACCCAGCCCATGTGGCGCAGCATCATCTCGGCCGACAGGATCTCCGAGCCCGGATTCACGTAGTCCTTGCCGGCATATTTGGGCGCCGTGCCGTGCGTGGCCTCGAACATCGCGATGGTGTCGCTCAGGTTGGCACCCGGGGCAATGCCGATGCCGCCGACCTGTGCGGCCAGCGCGTCGGACACGTAGTCACCGTTCAGGTTCAGCGTGGCGATGACGCTGTATTCGGCCGGACGCAGCAGGATCTGCTGCAGGAACGCGTCGGCGATGCTGTCCTTGACGATGATGTCCTTGCCCGTCTTCGGGTTCTTGAACTTGCACCACGGGCCGCCGTCGATCAGCTCGGCGCCGAACTCCTTCTGTGCCAGGCCGTAGGCCCAGTCACGGAAGCCGCCTTCGGTGAACTTCATGATGTTGCCCTTGTGCACGATGGTCACGCTGGGCTTGTTGTTGTCGATCGCGTACTGGATGGCCTTGCGCACCAGGCGCTCGGTACCCTCGCGCGACACCGGCTTGACGCCGATGCCCGAGGTGTTCGGGAAACGGATCTTCTTGACGCCCATCTCGTCCTGCAGGAACTTGATCAGCTTCTTGGCCTTGTCCGACTCGGCCTCGAACTCGATGCCGGCGTAGATGTCTTCCGAGTTCTCGCGGAAGATCACCATGTTGGTCTTCTCGGGCTCCTTGACCGGCGACGGCACGCCCTTGAAATACTGGATGGGCCGCAGGCAGACGTACAGGTCGAGTTCCTGGCGCAAGGCCACGTTCAGCGAACGGATGCCGCCACCGACCGGCGTCGTCAGCGGGCCCTTGATGGACACCACGTACTCCTTGACGACCTGCAGGGTTTCCTCGGGCAGCCAGACATCCGGGCCGTAGAGACGGGTCGATTTCTCGCCGGCGTACACCTCCATCCAGTGGATCTTGCGCTTGCCACCGTAGGCCTTGGCAACCGCCGCATCGACCACCTTGAGCATCACCGGCGTGATGTCCATGCCGGTGCCATCACCTTCGATGAACGGAATGATGGGCTGCTCCGGAACATTGAGCGACATGTCCGCGTTGACGGTGATCTTCTGGCCGGAGGAGGGAACCTTGATGTGCTGGTACATGAATGATGGTCTCGGTTAATCGCGGCGGCGCGCGCCGGCAGGTGACAGACCCAGCGCCACGGGGGCGGGCGGCCTGGGAACCGCGGAATTTTAACTACAAATATTTTCACGAACCTGTCAACCGCCTGCCGGCGAGGCCCGTTACAGGTGAGCTTCCCGCGTGGGAAGAGACTGTCAACACTTCATTTCTAGGAAAGTTCGTCATGAACAAAGTTCTCGCCACCCTGATCGCTGGTCTGTTCGCTGCTGGCGCTTTCGCGCAGACTGCTGCTCCCGCCAAGGCTGCTGCTCCGGCCGCTCCTGCCGTGGCTGCCGCTCCGGCCAAGGCTGCTGCACCTGCTGCTGCTGCCGCTCCCGCTGCTGCCGCGACGCCTGCCGTGGCTGCCACCCCGGCCGCCGCTCCCGTCGCCGCCCCGGTAAAGGAAGAAGTCAAGGCCGACGCCAAGGCCGAGAAGACCGACAAGAAGTCTGCCAAGAAGGAAGTCAAGAAGGAAGCCGCCCCCAAGGCCTGATGTCCTCGGCATGCGGGTGCTGCGCATCCGCATCCTGGACACCGCAGACGCCCGCGCTCGCGGGCGTTTTGCATCGCGCGCCCGGTGGCCGCGCGTTTATCGGCACAATGCACCCATGCACCTGCGAACCTTTCTCGGCCTCTGCCTGTTGACCCTGGCCACCAGTCTTGCACACGCCCAGGACCAACCGCAAATGGACCTGCCCCGGGTCAAGCTGGGCGCCGGCATGCACCAGATCGACGCCCAGGTCGCCCAGACACCTGCCCAGCGACAGATCGGCCTGATGTTCCGGGCCGACATGCCTCAGCACGAAGGCATGTTGTTCGTATTCGAAGAGCCGGCGCAGCAGTGTTTCTGGATGAAAAACACCTTGTTGCCCCTGACCGCCGCGTTCGTCGCCGACGACGGCACCATCGTCAACCTTGCCGACATGCAGCCCCAGACCACCGACTCGCATTGTTCGGCCAAGCCCGTGCGATTCGTGCTCGAAATGAACAAGGGCTGGTTTGCCAAGCGCGCGATCAAGCCCGGCTTTCGCCTGACCGGGCAACCGTTCGCCGCCGCGCGCTGACGTCCGCACGCGCGCGTCGGGGCCGGTTCGAGCCGTTCGGCGCCGCAGGCGCCCATGAAAAAGGCCGGCATGCAGCCGGCCTCGTGTGCACCGCGAAAACGGCCGATCAGCCGAAGTTCTTCTGCGCAAACTCCCAGTTGACCAGCTTGTCGAGGAAGGTCTCGACAAACTTGGGACGTGCGTTGCGGTAGTCGATGTAATAGGCGTGCTCCCAGACGTCCACCGTCAGCAACGGCGTGTCGCCGGTGGTCAGCGGGGTTCCCGCTGCGCCCATGTTGACGATGTCCACGGAACCGTCGGCCTTCTTGACCAGCCAGGTCCAGCCCGAGCCGAAGTTGCCGACCGCCGACTTCACGAAGGCTTCCTTGAACGCGGCGTAGCTGCCCCACTTGGCGTTGATGGCCGTGGCCAGCGCGCCGCCAGGCTCACCGCCGCCGGCGGGCTTCATGCAGTTCCAGAAGAAGGTGTGGTTCCAGATCTGCGCGGCATTGTTGTAGATGCCGCCGCTGGCCTTCTTCACGATGTCCTCGAGCGCCATGCTCTCGAACTCGGTGCCCTTTTGCAGGTTGTTCAGGTTGACGACATAGGCATTGTGGTGCTTGCCATGGTGGAACTCCAGGGTTTCACGCGAATAATGCGGCGCCAGGGCATCGATGGCGTACGGGAGTTGCGGAAGGGTATGTTCCATGGTGTCCTCTTGAGTTGGTTGTACGAAAAGCGCGATTGTAGGAACTTTGCCTATTCCTGTTCGGCAACCCGGGCGAGCACGCGCAAATCCATGCTGCCTTTCGCCACCGTCGCACGCACCGGATCGCCGATCCGGGTCTGCGCCGGATCGGTCACCGCACGCCCTTGCGCGTCGGTGATCCAGGCATATCCCCGCTGCAGGACCAGCGACGGATCGAGCAGGCCCAGGCGCAAGGCGTTGCGCTCGAGCCTCTGGCGGATCTGTTCCAGCGCGCGCTGGCGCGCCGTCGGCAAGTGCGCGGCCAGTTCCAGCCGCTCCCGCTCGTGCCGCTGCAATACGGTCCGTGTCGCCAGCCGCAGGCGCCGGGCGCACGACACCAGGGCAACGCGCTGGCCTGCCACCAGGTTCGACGGACGCCCCATGCGCGCAGCGGCCCTGTCGAGTCGCTGCGCCTGCGCGTCCACGCGCCGCATCACGGCATCCTGCAGCCGTTCCTGCAACTGTTCGAGCGCCCCCAGCCAGACCTCGCGCGGCGGCGCCACCAGTTCGGCAGCCGCCGTGGGTGTCGGTGCCCGCAGGTCGGCGACGAAGTCGGCGATCGTGAAGTCGGTCTCGTGACCCACGCCGCACACGACGGGAACCGGGCTGCGCACGAGGGTCCGCGCCAGCGTCTCGTCGTTGAAGGCCCACAGGTCCTCCATCGAACCACCGCCGCGCACCAGCAGGATCACGTCGGGCGCCAGAGGTGCCTGGCCAGGTCCATCGGCCGTGCGCGTCGACGCGCCGGCGTCCGCCACGCGCCGGTACAGGCTCTCGAGGGCTTGCACCAGCTGTGCCGGCGCACCGCTACCCTGCACCGACGCCGGCGCCAGCACCACCCGTACATGCGGCAGCCGGCGCCGCAGCGCGGTCACGACGTCGTGCCATGCGGCGGCGCCCAGCGAGGTCACCACGCCGATCGTGCGGGGCAGCGCCGGCAAGGCGCGCTTGCGCTGTGCATCGAAAAGACCTTCGTCCTGGAGCCTGGCCTTGCGCCGCAGGAATTCCTCGAACAAGGCCCCGGCGCCTTCCTGGCGCATCGACTCGACGATCAATTGCAGGTCACCCCGCGGCTCGTACACGCCCAGCCGCCCGCGCACCTCCACCAGGGCGCCATCGCGCGGCGTGAAATCGACCAATCCCGCGGCGCGCTTGAACATGGCGCAGCGCAGTTGCCCCGCGGCATCCTTGAGCGAAAAGTAGCAATGACCGCTGGCCGCACGCGAAAAGCCGGATATCTCGCCGCGCACCGACACCGGATTGAAGCGCGCGTTCAGGGCATCGGCCACCGCATGGCACAACTCGCCCACGGACCAGATCCGCATGCCCCCTTCAGCCACGGCGAGGGGCCCCGCAACCGCGTCGCTGCCGGTCCGCCGCGCGGTGACTACTCCACAACAGGGCTTCGGTCGCACCACAAACCCGCCACACCGGCGCATAGCATGGTTTCATGAAATAAGTCTTTGATTTCATTTGATATTTTGCTGCCCTTTTAATCATCACCTTAAGCCCAGGCCGCATGAATACGTCACATGGCGGGTTTTCAACCCGGTTTTGCACAAAGTTATCCACAAGATCTGTGGGTGAAGCCGCGCCGGCCTGTGGTCAGCGACCAGGCGCCGATGTCGGCGGGCGCGACAGGGTGCGCCATAATGGCCGGGCTCACCATCAGCGCGGGGATTTTTCCTTTGTTTTCCATCATACAAGCCGCAGGCTGGCCGATATGGCCCCTGGTCGCCTTCTCCATCCTGGCGTTGGCATTGATCATCGAACGATTCATCAGCCTCAAGTCGGCCAAGGTCGCTCCGGCGCGCCTGCTGGACGAGGTGCTGCAGGTCTCGCGCACCAGTCTGCCGTCGACCGACATGGTGGCCCAGCTCGAACGCAATTCGGCCCTGGGCGAAGTGCTGGCCAGCGGATTCCGGGCGCTCAACGCGGACCCGCGCTGCAGTGACGCCGACCTGCGCGCCACCATGGAGAGCACGGGTCGGCTGGTGGCGCATCGGCTCGAGCGGTATCTCAGCGCGCTGGCCACCATTGCATCGGCGGCACCGCTGATGGGGCTCTTCGGCACCGTCGTCGGCATGATCGAGATCTTCGGCTCGCAGGGCCCGACGGTCGGGGCTCCCGGCGGCAATCCGGCGCAACTGGCGCACGGCATCTCGGTGGCGCTGTACAACACCGCGTTCGGACTGATCATTGCGATTCCCGCCCTGATCTTCTGGCGTTATTTCCGTGCAACCGTGGACGCCTACCTGTTGACGCTGGAAGTGTCGGCAGACCGGCTGGCGCGCCACCTCAACAACCTGCGCAAGGCGGCATGAACTTCCGCACCGCGTCCCGGGACGAGCCCGAGATCAACCTGATCCCGTTCATCGACATCCTGCTGGTGGTGCTGATCTTCCTGATGCTGACCACGACCTACAGCAAGTTCACCGAGATCCAGCTCAAGTTGCCCGTGGCGGACACCGAGAACCTGCGCGACTACCCCAAGGAACTGCTGGTCAGTGTCAGCAGCGACGGTGCCTATGCGGTCAATTCCGTCCCGCTGGCCGGGCGCAGCGCCGAATTGCTGGCCAGCGCCCTGGCCGGCGCCGCCAAGGCGGGCAAGGACACCGTCGTCGTCATCAATGCGGATGCCAGCGCCAAACACCAGTCCGTGATCACCGTGATGGAAGCGTCGCGCCGCGCCGGGCTGTCGCAGGTCACCTTCGCAACCCAGCCCACCGGCAAGGCGGCGAACCGATAACCCGGTGGCCGGCATCGCGGTGCGTCACACGCTGCAGCAGGCCTGGACCCGACGCGGCCCGCTGGCCTGGCTGTTGTGGCCGCTGTCGCTGCTGTACCGCGTCGCTTGGCGCATGCGGCAATGGGCGTACGACACCGGCCTGCGCCCGATCCACCGGGTGGAGGTGCCGGTCATCGTCGTCGGCAACGTCGTGGCGGGCGGCGCCGGCAAGACACCCATCGTCATCGCACTGGTCGAACACCTGCAGGCGCGTGGCCTGCGCACCGGCGTGGTGTCGCGGGGATATGGCCGCCATGCCACCGATTGCCGCCTGGTGACGCCCGCGTCGTCGGCGCGGGACGTAGGCGACGAACCCGTGCTGATCCAGCGCCGCACCGGCGTTCCCGTGGCGGTTGCCGCATCGCGGATCCAGGCGGCCCGGGCGCTGTTGCAGGCCCATCCCGACCTGGATGTGCTGATCTGCGACGACGGCCTGCAGCACCGGGCCCTGCACCGCGACATCGAGATCTGCCTGTTCGACCAGCGCGGCATCGGAAACGGCTTCGTGCTGCCCGCCGGTCCGCTGCGTGAACCCTGGCCGCGTCCGGTCGACCTGGTCGTGAGCTCGGCGACCGCTCCGCCAGGCGCATCGGCGTTCAGGGTCTCGCGCAGCCTGGCCGACCATGCGCTGCGCGCCGACGGCAGCCGAGAGGCCTTGAGCGCCCTGGCAAGCGAGACCGAGGTCCCGGCCAAGCCGTTGCTGGCCGTGGCCGGCACCGCAGACCCCGCGGTATTTTTCGCCATGCTGCGCGCGCGCGGCCTGACGCTGTCGCGCACGGTGGCCTTGCCCGACCACGCCGACTTCGACGCGGCGCAATGGCGCGGCGTCACGGGCCATACGCTGCTGTGCACCGAAAAGGATGCGGTCAAGTTGTGGCAATACCGGCCCGACGCCCTGGCGGTGCCACTGGTGCTGGCCCTGGAGGCGCCGTTCTGGCGCAGCCTGGAACAGATGCTGTCGTCCCGCGGCACGCAGCGCATACGCGCAAAGTTATCATCCGGGCATGGATACACGCCTTCTCGCCCTGCTGGTCTGCCCGGTCACCAAGGGGCCACTGGAATATGACCGCGAGCACCAGGAGCTGATCTCGCGCAGCGCCCGGCTGGCGTATCCGGTGCGCGACGGCATCCCGGTGCTGCTGGAGAACGAGGCGCGTACCCTCACGGACGAAGAACTGGGCCTGTGAATTCCGCCCTCCCGCCCTCCCGGGCCGGCAGCCCGGCCTCCTTCACCGTGCTGATACCGGCGCGACTGGCGTCGACCCGGCTGCCGAACAAGCCCCTGGCCGAAATCGCCGGTGTTCCGATGATCGTGCGAGTGGCCCAGCGCGTCACCGGCGCCGAACCGGGCCCGGGGGCCGCGATGCGGGTCGTCGTCGCGGCCGACGATGCGTCGATCATCGACGTCTGCACCCAGCATGGGGTTCAGGC
Organism: Rhodoferax sp.; assembly: GCA_024236015.1. Classification (GTDB taxonomy): domain Bacteria; phylum Pseudomonadota; class Gammaproteobacteria; order Burkholderiales; family Burkholderiaceae_C; genus CAISIP01. The sequence goes on along the minus strand of JACKLK010000006.1, from coordinate 282,838 downwards.
CGTGTTGACCCGTACCGACCATGCTTCGGGCAGCGACCGCCTGGCGGAAGCCTGCGACCTGCTGGACCTGGACGACAACCATATCGTGGTCAACGTCCAGGGCGACGAGCCGCTGATCGACCCGGACCTGGTGGGCGCGGTGGCCGGTCTGCTCGAGCGCCATGGCCATGCCAGCATGAGCACGGCCGCCCATGTGCTGGCCTCGGCCGAGGAATACCGCAACCCCAACATCGTCAAGGTGGTCTGCGACGCCAATGGCTTCGCACTGTATTTCAGCCGCTCCCCGATCCCGATGGCGCGTGACCAAGGCGACGGAGCCTGGTGGCAGGACGCCGCCAGGGACACGCTGCTGCTGCAGGCCGCGCCCATGCGCCATATCGGCATCTACGGGTACCGGGCCGGCTTCCTGCGCCTGTTTCCCCGGCTCGCGCCGGCGCCGCTGGAGCGGGCGGAGGCGCTCGAACAACTGCGGGCCTTGTGGCACGGCCACCGCATCGCGGTCCACGTGACCGACCGCGATCCCGGCCCGGGTATCGACACCCCGCAGGACCTCGAACGCGTGCGCCGGATATTCCGCGGCGAATGACGTAAGTTCGGGTAAGGTCCGCATGCTATTCTTGCGCCAACTTTCGACCGGCGTGCCAGCACCAGGTGCTCGCGCCGCAGCCGTTGACCCATAAACACGAGACATCCATGAGACTCATACTGCTTGGCGCGCCTGGGGCGGGCAAAGGTACACAGGCGACCTTCATCTGCGAGAAGTTTTCCATCCCGCAAATCTCCACCGGCGACATGTTGCGTGCCGCCGTCAAGGCCGGTTCGCCCATGGGCCTGGCGGCCAAGAAGGTTATGGACGCCGGCGCGCTCGTCAGCGACGACATCATCATCGGCCTGGTCCAGGAGCGGATTGCACAGCCCGACTGTGTCAACGGCTTCCTGTTCGACGGCTTCCCGCGCACCATCCCCCAGGCCGACGCGCTCAAGGCCGCCAACGTCAAGCTCGACTATGTGCTGGAATTCGACGTTCCGTTCGAGGCCATCGTCGAACGCATGAGCGGGCGCCGTTCGCATCCCGCGTCCGGCCGCACCTATCACGTCAAGTTCAATCCGCCCAAGGTTCCCGACGTCGACGACGTCACCGGCGAGCCCCTGATCCAGCGCGACGACGACAAGGAAGCCACGGTCCAGAAACGCCTGCAGGTCTACAGCGAGCAGACCCGTCCTCTGGTGGCGTATTACGAGAGCTGGGCCAAGTCCGATCCCGTAGCCGCGCCCAAGTACCGCACCATCAACGGCACCGGTACCGTCGATGAAATTCGCGAGCGCGTGTTCAAGGCGCTGGCCTGAACGCCGGGCCTGCCGCATCGGCAGCGCCAACGACATCGCGGGCCAGCAACTCCAGCATCAGCGCAATCCGGGCCTTGACCGGCGACAGTCCGCCACCGTCCGGCAACCGGGCGGCCGGATTGGCCACCATGCGGCTACCGGCGCAGCGGCTGGCACGGCGAACCTCGACACCGGCTGCCTGCGCACGCAGCAACGCCGCCTCCAGCCCCTGATGCACGCTGCCGTTGCCGGTTCCGGCGACCACCAGGCCGCGTAAGGTTTCGCCCTGGGCCTGGGCGCTGGCGAGCATGGCCTCGACCAGCCAGCCATCGGCACCGGCGTGGCTGGTGACGATCTCGACCCGCGGCCAGGAACGGTCCGTGCGTGCGAGGTCGAGCCAATGCTCGGCTGGCACCGCCACCGCCCGCGCGGCGAGGATGTCGGCACCATCGTCGCCGGCAGGGCCGTGCAGCAGACGCAGGCGTCCCTCCTCGACGACGCCGACGGGCCCGGACTCGCCGCTGGAAAATGCATCGAGCCGGTAGGGGTGCCACTTGTGCACCTCGCGCGCACCGTGCACCTGACCCGCAAACACGACCGACACACCCGCCGCACGCCCGTCGGCGGCCACGACCACGGCGTCGAGCATGTTCTGCGGCCCATCGGGCACCAATGCCGATGCCGGCCGCATGGCCCCGGTCAACACCACGGGCTTGGCGCAGCCGCCGGCCAGCGCCAGCATGGCATGCAGGAAATAGGCGGTTTCCTCCATGGTGTCGGTGCCATGCGTGACCACGATGCCGCACACCTGCGGATCATCGAGCCAGAACCGGCAACGCAGCAGCAACGACCACCACACCGCGGTGGACATGTCCTTGCTGTCGACCTGGGCCACCTGCTCTCCCGCCAGTTGCACATCGGGCACGCCCTCGGGCGGCATGGCCGACAGGAGCTGGCCCACACCCACCTGCGCAGCGGAATATGCGACGTTGTCGCGTGCATCCGCGGCCCGTCCGGCGATGGTGCCGCCCGTGGCCAATATCACGATTTTTTTGTCGAAAGACGGATTCATGGCTTGCATTGCACAAAAAACTGGTTAAAAATACAGCTACTGTTTATTAAACCAGTAACCTTCCATCCAGCCCAACAGGAGTCACCCGATGGACACGCCGCAATTTCAAGTCAAGCTTACCGCGCGCCAGCAGCAGATCCTGGACCTGATCCAAAGCGCCATCGCGCGCACCGGCGCCCCCCCGACCCGGGCCGAGATCGCCACCGAGCTCGGGTTTCGCTCGGCGAACGCGGCCGAGGAACATCTGCAGGCGCTGGCGCGCAAGGGTGTCATCGAACTGGTCAGCGGCACGTCGCGCGGCATACGGCTGCGCAGCGAGGCCTTGCGCTCGATCAACGAGTCACGCGTCAAGCAGTACTCCCTGCCCCTGCCCGGCCTGGCGCAACTGGCCCTGCCGCTGATCGGCCGGGTCGCGGCCGGTTCCCCCGTGCTGGCCCAGGAACATATCGACCAGACCTACTACGTCGAGAACAGCCTGTTCCAGCGCCGACCCGACTACCTGCTCAAGGTGCGCGGCATGTCCATGCGCGACGCCGGCATCATGGACGGCGACCTGCTGGCGGTGCAGTCCACCAAGGACGCCAAGAACGGCCAGATCGTCGTCGCCCGGCTGGGTGACGAGGTCACGGTCAAGCGGTTCAAGCGCAACAAGCACCTGATCGAACTGCATCCGGAGAACCCGGACTACCAGACCATTGTTGTCGAACCGGGCGAGCCTTTCGAAATCGAAGGCCTGGCCGTCGGACTGATCCGCAACACCATGTTGATGTAAGCCTGCCGGGAGCCATGTCATGAACCACATTCGCCCTATGGGACCCGGTCGCTGGATCGCCTCGCTGGAACGCCTGCTGCAGCGATTCGGTCCTGCGCCTGCCGTCCCGTCCCCACACGGTCAGCCGTCGCCCGTCCCTTGGGCAGCCGGCGCGCCGATGCGGGTTGCGGCAAGGCCCGTGCGTGCCGCCACCACCCATCGCCCCACCCCTGCGCGGACACCACGGCATGGTCTTCGCTCGCCGCTGCGCGTGATCCGTGTCGTGGAAGCCGGCCAGGCGTCCGCCCTCGCCGGCCGCATCCTGATGTCCGGCCGCATGGCCGACGTCTGCGCCGAACTCGACCGCATGGTCGAGCGTGAAGCGGCCATGCAGGCCAGCATCTGATCCTGTCCGGGCTCCTCGGCCACGAGTTCCGAAGCCGCTTCGTTGCGCCGCGTGCACTGGCGTGCCGTCGGCCGGTCGGACAGCTGTCGCAGCAATCTGGAAATCAGGCGCCTGCACCGGCCCCCAGCAGATAGTCCCCCTTGCCGAGGTCAACACCGTTGTGGCGCAGGATTGCATACGCGGTCGTCACATGGAAGAACAAGTTGGGCAGCATCCAGTGTTTCAGATAGGCCTCTGCACTCAGGGTCCGGGTGGCTTCGCGTCCGACCGGAAACGTGATCTCCCGAGCCTCGGTGCCATCGAGTTTTTCCGGCGGCACCGACTTGATGAATTCAATCGTCTTGTCGATACGCTGCTTGAGTTCCGCAATCGTGGTCTCGGTGTCCTCGAACTTCGGTGCCGTCTCGCCGGACATGCGGGCGATGCCGTTCTTGGCGGCATCGCAGGCGATCAGCACCTGGCGGGTGAAAGGCAACATGTCGGGTGCCAGCCGATATTGCGTCAACGCAGTCGGGTCGCATTTGCGCGTCTCGATGAAAGACTGGGCCTTGTCGAGAAAGTGGCTGAGGTTGCCCAGCATGGTGGTACAGATCGGCACACTGGCCGAATACATCGAAATGGACATGGAACTTCCTCGTGGGTTGATGGGCGTCGAGTGCGCATGCTAACCGGAACCTGACGATGAACTGCGGGCCCGTCGCACCAGGGGCGCGCCGGCCCCGGAATCGGGTCCTGGCGCAAGGCACAATGCTGCCATGAATATCGTGATCCTGGACGACTACCAAGACGCCGTGCGCAAGCTGTCCTGCGCGAGCAAGCTGGAGGCCTACTCCGCCAAGGTGCATACCAATACCGTCAAGGGCATGGGCCAACTCTCGGTCCGACTGAAAGACGCCGACATCGTGGTGCTGATCCGCGAGCGCACCCACCTGACCCGCGCCATCATCGACAAGCTCCCGCGACTCAAGCTGATCGTGCAGACCGGCCGGGTCGGAAGCCATGTCGACGTACAGGCCTGCACCGAACGCGGCATCGCCGTGGCCGAAGGTTCGGGCTCGCCTTTCTCGACGGCGGAGCTGACCTGGGCGCTGGTCATGGCGGCCATGCGCAGGCTGCCCCAATACATCGGCAACCTCAAGCATGGCGCCTGGCAGCAGTCCGGCCTCAAGGCCGCATCGATGCCGCCGAACTTCGGCATCGGCAACCTGCTCGCCGGCAAGACCCTGGGGGTATGGGGTTATGGCCGGATCGGCAAGCTCGTCGCCGGTTATGGGCGTGCATTCGGCATGCAGGTGCTGGTGTGGGGCCGGGCCAATTCGATCGAACAGGCGGCTCGCGATGGTTATGCCACCGCGCAGAGCCAGGAGGAGATGTTCACGCAATGCGACGTGCTGAGCCTGCACCTGCGCCTGAACGACGAGACGCGCGGCCTGGTCGGACTCGACGCCTTGTCGACGATGAAACCGACGGCGCTGCTGGTCAACACCTCGCGGGCGGAATTGATCGAACCCGACGCCCTCATCGCCGCACTCAATCGGGGGCGCCCCGGCATGGCCGCGGTGGATGTCTTCGAGGCCGAACCTATTCTCCAGGGGCATGCATTGCTGCGGATCGAAAACTGCATCTGTACCCCGCATATCGGCTACGTGGAGCAGGAGAATTACGAGCGCATGTTCAGCGAAGCCTTCGACAACGTCGTCAACTTCATCCGCGGTACGCCGAGCAACATCGTCAATCCCGGCTCGCTGCAGGTGCGGCGCTGACAGGCGCGGGAGCCGCCAGCCGCGCGCCGCCGAACCGAGACAGCCCGGCAACCGACCGGCATCCGCCAGCCGGTGTCAGGGCTGCTTGCCGGGCTTGGTGTCCAGCCGATCGATGTCGCTCAGATCGAAGTCGATCAGGTTGTCCGACCGTGCCGCGGAGCCTGCATCCGGGCCAGCCACCGCATCATCGACATCGGTCGGCACTTCGAGGTCCACGTCGGCACGTTGCCCGACCGGCTCAATGCCATCGACCTGGGGAAATGCCAGTGTCGGAGTCGGTGCCGCGGACTCCAGCAGTTCGGACAGATCGATATCGACCTGCCCCGCTTCATGGCCGGCCGCGACGGGAGGCGCCATGAACCCTCCCGAACTGCCGGCGCTGCCCGAGCGAACCACCTGGGCCACCGCATGGAGCATCAGCAGATCGCGGAACGCGGCGAGGTCGAACGGCTCATTGCCGTCATCCGACATCGGGCGCAGGAACAACAAGGCCTCCAGTGTCTCGAGCGCCGCCGGGCGCCGCCAGACCCGGATCAGGCGGTCGACCGCTCCGGGGTATTCCTCGATCGAACGCCCCTCATCGTCGAAGCCGTCGAACTCCGGCACGCGGGCGTTGAAGATGCGCATGAAATCGTCACGCAACTGGCTGAAGTCCGCCTTCAAGCCCAACGCATGAAACAACTTGAGCAGGTCGAGATGGACCTGCGGACATGACCCGGCATCTTGCGCGATACGCGCCTCGAGCACCTGGACCGCCTGGTCCGTCTGACCGAGCGTGACGAAGAATTCGGCCCGCTGGCGCACATCGACCAACTCGTCGGCGTCGATACGCGCGCGAGACGGCGGCGCAGCAACCGCTGGCGACGCCGCATCGCCGGCTACCGCCATGGGCACGGTCTCATGGCTGCGGCGGATGGCGTTGTGCGCGGCGCCCGACTGCATCAGGCGGTCGAACGTGGATTCGCTCATCTCGACCAGACTTACGTCGACCTGCGCATTGCCGCTGCCCGCGGCGGCGCCGCCCACGACACCGTCACGCGGCAAGGCCTGGGTCGGCTGTGCCGGTTGCGTCGGCCGCGTCGGCTCGATCGGTTGTCGATCCGTCTGCGCCACCGTGCCGGACAACGCGGCCGCGCCACTGTCCCTGGGCGCGTCCGGTTCCGCTGCCGGCGCCTGCACACCCGGCATCGCCCGTACCGGCGGTGCGGGCGGAATCGAATCCGGATCGGATGTGCGCGCATCGGCATCGAACCAGCGGGAACCCGAGGCCTCGGGGCCCCGGTTGATACGTGCCAGCAGATAGGCGATGGCCAGCAGGCTGAGCAGCAACATGCCGACCAGCGCATAGATCACGGTATTGCTGACGCGATCGGCCTGGGCCTTCTCGAGACGACTTCGGACATCGAGCAGGCTGGCTTCGTTCTTCTGGGCCAGTGCCAGCAAGGCATTGACGCTGGCTTCCAGGCGCTCGAGCCGTTCGGCCTCGCGTGCCTCGCGCTCGCTCACCTGCGCCGGCGATGCCGTGGCATTGGACTCCAGCGTCGCAACCCGCTCCGACAGCATTTCCAGCGGATCGAGTTGCAGGCGCGACTGGCCGGAGCCACGCGCGCCGGCCGAGGCCGGTGCGGCCGATCGGCTGTCAGTCCGCGCGTCAGCCCGCGTATCGGCGCCGGCCCGGCGCTCGTTGCGTGCTGCGGGTGCTGCGGGGGCGGCCGCAACAGCCCGCTTCGCCGGGGCCCTGGCCGCCCGCCGCGGCTCGGCCGCCACCGGTGCTCTCTGGCGTGACGCCGCCGTCGGCCGTTGCACCGCAACCGTTTCCGCTCCGGGTGACGACACCGCAGGGCGCCCAGCGCTTGCGGACGAGGCGGCCCCTGCCCCCGAGGCAGAGGACGACGACGACGACGGATCCACCAGCGGCACCGACGTGACCCGCGGTACCGGTTCGGCCTGCTCACTGACGATGTCTGCCAGCAGCACATAGCGGCGACTGGACATCTGCGCACAGCCCGCCCGCACGTAGACGGTCACGATCGGTTCGTCGATCCGGCTGTCGGACGTGATGCGCAGCCGCGCATTTTGCGGCGTCGTCGTCGGCTCCAGACGCAACCGGACACCCGCGGGGTTCTGGCGCGTATCGGCATGGAACACATCGGCCTCGAAACAGGCGCTCGACAGGCTCTGGTTCGCATCGAGCTGGACCTGTACCGAGACGTCGAGCGGGCGACCGATCAACGCGGCACCTTGTATCCGACCCAGCGTCAATGCCTGGGCATCCATGCTGACCAGCAATGCCAGCGTGATGAGCAATCTGTGCGGCAGGGCCGTCACGAAAGGTACATGGGGCATCGATCTGGGCGATAGTCTCAGGTGGAAAATATCAGGCCTTGCTGGACATGCCGGATGCGCAAGCCCCGCGCGCCGGGCCGCAACCGGCGCGCAACGCGCGTCGATTGTGCATCAGCCCACGTCCACGACATCCCGGCAACCGGCGGTACGGGTCGGGGGTCGGCGAACGGGCAGCCAGGCGTTTCATGGTTTGGAATTATTCTCGCATGGCAACGCGGGGCGGCATCGCAACCGGCCCGCCGCTGGCGGGCCGTCATGGGTTTCGATCAATAATCCGGCACATGACAGCTCAATTTCAAGTGACAGGAATCGTCGGGACCGGCGCCATGGGTCGTGGCATCGCGCAACTGGCCGCACAGGCCGGCAGCGAAGTGCTGCTGTTCGACAACCAGCCCCAGGCCAGTGAAAAAGCGCGTGCGGAAGTCTGTGCGCAATGGGACAGGTTGTGCGAGAAGGGCCGCATGGACGCGGCAACGGTCGCGGCCTGCAAGGATCGCCTGCGCTGCGCCGACACCCTCGACGATCTGGCGCCCTGCACGCTGGTGATCGAGGCCATCGTCGAGCGGCTGGACGCCAAGCAGGGACTGTTCGCCGCACTCGAAGGCATCGTTGCGGACAGCGCGGTACTGGCCACCAACACCTCGTCGCTGTCGGTGACGGCGATCGCGGCCGGCATGAAACGGCCGCAACGTTTCGCCGGCCTGCATTTCTTCAACCCGGTCCCCTTGATGAAAGTCGTCGAGGTCATCGCCGGCCTGCAAACCGACACCCAGGCCTGCGGTGCGCTGACCGCCTATGTCCGGCAGATGGGACACACGCCGGTGCAGGCGTCCGACACGCCCGGCTTCATCGTCAACCATGCCGGGCGCGGATATGGCACCGAAGCCTTGCGCATCGTCGGCGAGAACATCGCCGATTTCGCCACCATCGACCGCATCCTGAAGGACCAGGTCGGCTTCAAGCTCGGGCCCTTCGAGCTGATGGACCTCACCGCGCTCGACGTCTCGCATCCGGTGATGGAATCGGTCTACCGGCAATATTACGAGGAGCCGCGCTACCGCCCCAGCGTGATCACGGCCCAACGGCTTGCCGGCGGCGTGGTCGGGCGCAAGGTCGGCCAGGGTTTCTACCGCTACGTCGACGGCAAGGCCGAACTCGCGCCCGAGCCGCCCACACCGCAGGTGGACACGCTGCCGCCGGTCTGGGTGTCGCAACGTGCGGCGCGCAAGCCGCAATTGCTGCAGCTGCTCAAGAAGCTCGGCGCGCAGATCGAGACCGGCCAGAACCCGTCACCCGCGGCGCTGACGCTGGTTGCACCGCTGGGATTCGACGTGACCACGATGGCCGTGGTCGAGCGGCTCGATCCGGCGCGCACCGTGGGCATCGACATGCTGGTCGACGACGACACGACACGGCGCAGGGTGCTGGCGACCAATCCGGCCACCCGTCCCGACATGCGCGACGCCGCACATGCCTTGATGGCGCGCGACGGCAAGGCCGTCAGCGTGATCCGCGACAGTGGCGGCTTCGTGACGCAGCGGGTCGTGGCCACGATCGTCAACATCGCTGCCGACATGTGCCAGCAGGCCATCTGCACGCCGCAGGACCTGGAACTGGCGGTCAAGCTCGGCCTGGGATATCCGCTCGGTCCGCTGGAGATGGGCGATCGATATGGCCCGACCAACGTACTCGAGGTCCTGTTCAACATGCAGACGGTGTATGGTGACCCCCGTTACCGCCCCAGTCCGTGGCTGCGCCGGCGCGGCGCCATCGGGCTGAGCCTGCTGCACGAGGAAGCCTGACGCCGCCAGCGCGAGGCAGAACCTGCGCTCGCAGCCAACCGGGCACCGTCGGTCGGCGGCACCCGGTTGCGCGTTTTTCCAGTCACCGAGAAGACAGCCCATGGACGAGCCCATCCTTACCATCGAAGAACGTGCAGCGATCAACTCCGGTCGCTGGTTCAGTTCCTTGTCTCCGTCACTGCGACACGACATCCTGCGATGTGCCTACGTCAAGCGATTCCAGAACGGCGCACTCATCTGTGCGCGCGGCGATCCGCCGGAGGAGTGGATCGCCTGTGCCAAGGGTGCCGTACGGGTGAGCTCGACATCGATCTCCGGCAAGCAGATCACCCTGACCTACGTCGAGCCGGGCATCTGGTTCGGCGACGTGACCATCTTCGACGGCGACCGGCGCACCCACGATGCCTATGCGCATGGCGAATGCACCGTGTTGTGCGTGGCACGCGCCGACCTGATGAAGATCCTGTCGAACCATGTCGAGTTGTACCAGGCGATGCTGCAACTGCAGGCGCGCCGTATCCGACAGCTCTACGGCCTGGTGGAAGACCTCAACACCCTGCCCTTGCGCGCGCGGCTGGCCAAGCAACTGCTGCATCTGGTGCGCAGTTATGGTGTTGCCAACCTGGACAACGCCAAGGAAATGCGCATCAGCCTGCACCTGGCCCAGGAAGAACTGGCGCAACTGCTGGGCGCATCGCGCCAGCGCGTCAACCAGGAACTCAAGTCCATGGAGCGCGAGGAATGTATCCGCATCGAGCCCGGTGGACTCATCGTGCGCGACGGCGCTGCGCTGATGCGCATCGTCGAAGCCGACCACTGACTTTTGAAAGGCGCCAGACGGCATGAGTGATTACAGCCATTTCATCGGTACCCAGGCCGTCAGCGAAAAACACCAGTTCGACTCCGGTGCCCTGGCGACCTGGCTGAAAGGCCATCTCGAGGGTTTCGAAGGCCCGCTGACGGTCGAGATGTTCAAGGGCGGACAATCCAACCCGACCTACAAGCTGGTGACGCCCGGACAGCAATACGTCATGCGCGCCAAGCCGGGACCGGTCGCCAAGCTGCTGCCATCGGCCCATGCCATCGAGCGCGAGTTCAAGGTCATGGGCGCACTGCACGGCACCGACGTGCCGGTGGCCCGGATGTTCTGCCTGTGCGAGGACGAATCGGTGATCGGCCGTGCGTTCTACGTGATGGAGTTCGTCCAGGGCCGCGTGTTGTGGGACCAGTCGCTGCCGGGCATGAGCCATGAACAGCGAGGCGCCATCTACGACGAGATGAACCGCGTCATCGCCGCGCTGCACAGCGTGGACTACACGGCGCGCGGCTTGGCCGACTACGGCAAGCCCGGCAGCTATTTCGAGCGCCAGATCGGGCGCTGGAGCAAGCAATACGCCGCCTCGGTCACCGAGACCATCCCGGAAATGGACCAGCTGATCGACTGGTTGCCACGCAACATCCCGGACAGCGCGCGCGACACCGGCATGACCCGTATCGTGCACGGCGACTACCGGCTCGACAACCTGATGTTCCATGCGACCGAGCCGCGCGTGCTCGCCGTACTCGACTGGGAACTGTCCACACTCGGCCACCCGCTGGCCGATTTCAGCTACCACTGCATGGCCTGGCATATCCCGCCCGGCGCGTTCCGGGGCATTGGCGGTGTCGATGTGCGCAGCCTGGGCATACCCGGCGAGCAGGAATACATCGCACGCTACTGCGAGCGCACCGGCCTGACCACGCCGCAGGAACTCAAGGTGGACTGGAACTTCTACCTCGCCTACAACCTGTTTCGCATTGCGGCGATCCTGCAGGGCATCGCCAAGCGGGTCGAAGCGGGCACCGCATCCAGCGCCCAGGCGGCACAGTCGGCCAAGGGCGTGCGGCCCATGGCCGAACTGGCCTGGCAGTTTGCCCGGCGCGCCTGAACGCCCGCACTGCCGCGACGAGTCACCCTGCCCACGATCGAGGAGACCACCATGGATTTCGACTATTCACCGCGCACCAAGGAACTGCAGGTGCAGGTACAGGCCTTCATGGACGAACACGTCTACCCCGCCGAGACCGCGTACCGGGAAGAACTCGAAGCCAATACCGCCGCGGGCAAGCGCTGGAGCGCGTTGCAGACGATCGAACAGCTCAAGCCCAAGGCCAAGGCAGCCGGCTTGTGGAACCTGTTCCTGCCGGTCGACAGCGCCGCCGCCTCGGGTTATGCCGGCGCAGGGCTGACGAACCAGGAATACGCGCCGCTGGCCGAGATCATGGGCCGCGTACCGTGGGCCAGCGAGGTGTTCAACTGTTCGGCGCCCGACACCGGCAACATGGAGACCATCGCACGATACGGCTCCGAGGAAAACAAGGCACGGTGGCTGCGGCCGCTGCTCGATGGCGAGATCCGGTCGGCCTTCGCGATGACCGAGCCCGACGTGGCGTCGAGCGATGCCACCAACATCCAGACCCGCATCGAGCGCCAGGGCGACGAATACGTCATCAACGGTCGCAAGTGGTGGATCTCCGGCGCGAGTGACCCGCGCTGCGCGATCTTCATCACGATGGGCAAGACCGACCCGCAGGCGCCGCGCCACTTGCAGCAGAGCATGGTGCTGGTACCGGCCGATACCAAGGGCCTGCGCATCATCCGGCCGCTCAATGTGCTCGGTTACGACGACGCGCCGCACGGCCACGTCGAAATGGTGTTCGAGGACGTACGGGTGCCGGTGAGCAACATCCTGCTCGGTGAAGGCCGCGGCTTCGAGATCGCCCAAGGCCGACTCGGCCCGGGTCGCATCCACCACTGCATGCGCACCATCGGCCTGGCCGAGCGCGCGCTGGAGCTGATGTGCAAGCGCGCCTCGTCACGTGTCGCGTTCGGCAAGAGCTTGGCGTCGCAGACCGTGACCCAGGAGCGTATCGCCGAGGCCCGCTGCAAGATCGACATGGCGCGCCTGCTCACGCTCAAGGCCGCCTGGCTGATGGACGTGGCCGGCAACAAGGTGGCCAGGAACGAGATCGCCATGATCAAGGTGGTGGCACCCAACATGGCCTGCCAGGTCATCGACTGGGCGATGCAGGTGCACGGCGGCGGCGGCATGAGCGACGATTTCCCGCTGGCCTACGCCTACGCGCATGCGCGCACGCTGCGATTCGCCGACGGCCCGGACGAAGTGCACCGCAACGCGATCGCGAAGATGGAACTGGGGAAATACGCGGCCAACCCCGCGCCGGTGGAAATGCCGATCACGCGCGGCAGCTGACAGCGAACGGTTGCCCGGACGGCGCCGGGTATGCGCCGGATCAGATGTCCAGGCCGGACCACATGGCGTCGATGCCTTCGAACTTCCACTTGGCGGGATCTTCCCGCGCGATGATCCGCTCCGTGCATCCCCGCTCGGACAGGCGAACGACGACCGGCTCGATCCGTTGCCCCGATGGAATCAGGTAGAAGGCCTTGACGTCCGGCAAGGTCAGCGATGTCCTGGACTGTTCGATGACGACGCCGATCCGACCCGACGTGAGCCGCACCAGCGAACCCACGGGATAGATGCCCAGCGTCTTGGCGAATGCCTGGAACACCGCCAGATCGAAATGCCCGCTGGCCCAGGTTCCCATCTGGCGCAGCGACTCCGAAGGGTCCCAGCCCGTCTTGTAGGGGCGGTTGGATGTGATGGCGTCGTAGACGTCGCACACGGCACCCATCTTGGCAAACAGGCTGATCTCGGCGCCCTTGAGGCCTTTCGGATAACCCGAGCCATCGACCTTCTCATGGTGGTGCAGGCACACGTCGAGCGTCACGGGATCGATGTTGGCGCTCTCCAGCAGGAAGGCGTGGCCCTTGGTCGGGTGGCCCTTGACGGTGGCGAACTCGGCATCGGTCAGCTTGCCGGGCTTGTTGAGCACCTGCATCGGCAGCAGCATCTTGCCCACGTCGTGCAACAGGCCGGCCACGCCGGCGGCACGAACCGTATCCTCGTCCTGGCCCAGTTGCCGCGCCAGCGCGATCATCATCGCGCACACGGCGACGGAATGCATGTAGGTGTAGTCATCCGCGGTCTTCAGCCGCGCCAGGCTGATCAGGGCGCTGGAATTGCGCGCCACGGAACTGGAGATCTCCTCGACCAGGTCGGATACGCCGGCCGCATCGACCGTATTGCCCATGCGCGCCTCGCGAAACATCGACATGACGGCCGCCTTGCCGGCGGCGCAGATCTGCGCCGCGCGTTCGATCTCCTCGGAAATCGGGACCGGCGTGCGGTCCGACACCAGTGGCATCGGAGCGGTCGCGGCATCGGTTGAAGGCTCGAGTGGCGAGTGTGCGGTTGCGGGCCAGACGTCGGTACCCCTGGCGACGTCGATCCAGACCTCGCGCACCTTGCTGGCGCGCAGCAGCGCGATGTCCTTGGGGTCCGACAGCACGAACCGGGAACGCCAGAACGGATTGTCGATCCATGAACCGCAGATCTCGTCGAGAAACATACCCGGTTCGAGTTCATCGACACTGATCTTCTTGCGCAAGCAGCCCTCCCGGAATCGCAGCCTCTATATCGAGCCGCATTCTTGCACAGCGTCCGGCGCAATCCGGATCGGCACTCCCGGAACGAGGTCCCGACCGGCCGTCATCGCCTGAATCTTGATGACGGTCAAGAACCGGCTGACAACAACGGCAGTGTGGTCACGGCATCGCCGTGCCAATTCAGTGCAGGTGGCGCGGCTTGCGACCACCGCCATGACCCGTGCCGCCATGGCCGCCGCCAGGACCGCGTCGCGGCTTGCCGATCTCCAGCGAACTGACCAGGGCGTCGAAACGCTGGGTGAACAACTTGTCGACCTCGGCCACCACGCCGGACAACTCCGAGCCGTCGAAATGGCGCTCCATCAGTGCCACCAGGTCCTGCACCAGCAGGTCGCGCTGCACCTGCATGATGGCCGCCGGATTCGGGCCGACGAACAACATCATGAAATCGTCGCGCGACTCGGAGTCCGGGTCGTCCTCGCCATCTTCGTCGTCGAACTCGGTATCGTAGAAACTGACCTCGATCGCGGCGCCGGTGTCGGCCAGTTCGTTGAGGTTCATGCACATCTCGTCCAGCGTCTGGCGGAAGTCGTCGTCACCGCCGACCGTCCAGCAGAACTGCAACATGTGCTTGGGAGCGTCGAAGCGGATGCCGGGCTCGTCCTCGTAGGAACTGCGTGCACCATCGGCCAGCGAGCGGGCTCCGGCATATTTCCAGATCGGCTTGAGCGCCTCCTGGATCTGCTCGAATTGCACCTGCGCGCGCAACTGCACTTCACCATGCAGGTGGATTTCAAAGGGGGGGTCGGAGCGTGCCATGGTGTATCAATTGGGCAGGAACGTCGTCGCGAGAGCGCAACAACAGCCGGCATCGAGCTGGAATGTCGTGGGACGATCCTGTGGGTCCATCGCCAGGGTTGCAACGGGAGAATCCCACGGCAGCATCTCGGCGAAACAAGGCTCCCATTGTGCCATGCGAACCGCCGTACGCAGCCATTGGCAAGGATCAGGAGATGGTGCCCGGAACCGGGGTCGAACCGGTACGCCCCTTATGCAGGAAAGCGGCGGATTTTAAGTCCGCTGTGTCTACCAATTCCACCATCCGGGCTGCGGGGCGCGGCGCCCACTGCGCGCCGCTGGACCGAGACCTGCCAGGAACGACAGGTGTGCATCGGTGGAGGCGCGACCCGGAGTCGAACCGGGCTGATCGGATTTGCAATCCGGTGCATAACCGCTTTGCTATCGCGCCGAAACCATTGCGTCAGGCACCTGGCCCCGAAAAGGGCATCGGCGCCGACAAAAAAGGGAAGCCTGGGCTTCCCTTTTTGCGGAATCTGGAGCGGGAAAAGAGTCTCGAACTCTCGACCTCAACCTTGGCAAGGTTGCGCTCTACCAACTGAGCTATTCCCGCGTTTCAAGCCCCGAAGTATATAACAACTTTGCGGGGATCCCGGCAGTGGAAGGCAACTTTTTTTGCTCCCGGACCACTGCCCTTTGCTGGCTCAATGCTTGACCGAACGGCCGGCATCGGAGCGCGACTTCGCCACGACGACCGGCACGTCCGAGGGGGTCGACGGTGCCGCGACCGCCTCGTCCTCCGTCAAGGGTTCGGGCATGCGCACCAGCGCTTCTTCGAGCACCTTGTCGATCCAGCGCACCGGCACGATCTCGAGACCGTCCTTGACGTTCGCCGGGATCTCCTGGAGATCCTTGGCATTTTCTTCCGGTATCAGCACCTTCTTGATGCCGCCGCGCAGCGCTGCCAGCAGTTTCTCCTTCAGGCCGCCGATGGCTGTCACCTCGCCACGCAGCGTGATCTCGCCGGTCATGGCCACGTCGCCCCGCACCGGAATGCCGGTGAACGCCGACACCAGGGCCGTCGTCATCGCGGCGCCGGCACTCGGGCCATCCTTGGGCGTCGCGCCGTCCGGCACATGGATGTGCACGTCTTTCTTCTCGAACACCTCGTCCTTGATGCCCAGCCGCGCCGCGCGGCTGCGCACCACGGTGCGTGCCGCCTCGACCGACTCCTTCATCACGTCGCCCAACGAGCCGGTCCGGGTGATGACACCCTTGCCCGGCATCAGCGCAGCCTCGATGGTCAGCAGGTCACCACCGACCTCGGTCCATGCCAGGCCGACCACCTGGCCAACCTGGTTGTTGTCTTCCGCACGGCCATAGGTGTACTTGCGCACCCCGAGAAATTCGTTCAGGTTGTCCGGCGTGACGACGACCGGCGCCGTCATTTTCTTGAGCTGCAGGCCCTTGATCACCTTGCGGCAGATCTTGGACAGGTCGCGCTCGAGTGAACGCACACCGGCCTCGCGCGTGTAGTACCGCACGATGTCGCGCACGGTGGCTTCGCTGATTTCCAGCTCGTTGTCCTTGACGCCGTTGTTCTTGAGTTGCTTGGGCAACAGGTAACGGATCGCGATGTTCGTTTTCTCGTCCTCGGTGTAGCCGGACAGGCGGATCACTTCCATGCGGTCCAGCAGCGCCGGCGGAATGTTCATCGAGTTGGACGTCGCCACGAACATCACGTCGCTCAGGTCGAAGTCGACCTCGACGTAGTGATCGCCGAACTTGTGGTTCTGCTCCGGGTCGAGCACCTCGAGCAAGGCGCTGGACGGATCGCCACGGAAGTCGGTCCCGAGCTTGTCGATCTCGTCGAGCAGGAACAGCGGATTGCGGGTGCCGACCTTGGACAGGCTCTGCAACACCTTGCCCGGCATCGCGCCGATGTAGGTGCGGCGATGGCCGCGGATCTCGGCCTCGTCGCGCATGCCGCCGAGCGCGACACGCACGTATTTGCGCCCGGTCGCCTTGGCAATCGACTGGCCCAGCGACGTCTTGCCGACGCCCGGCGGGCCGACCAGGCACAGGATCGGTGCCTTGACCTTGTCGACGCGTTGCTGCACCGCGAGATATTCGAGGATGCGGTCCTTGACCTTGTCCAGGCCGAAATGGTCCTCGTTGAGCACGCCCTCGGCATTGCCCAGGTCATGCTTGATCTTGGTCTTGCTGCTCCACGGCAGGCCGGTCAGCACCTCGATGTAGTTGCGCACCACGGCGGCCTCGGCCGACATCGGCGACATCAGCTTGAGTTTCTTGAGTTCGCTCTCGGCCTTTTTCAGCGCCTCCTTGGGCATGCGCGCCGACTTGATCTTCTTCTCGATCTCGTCGATGTCCGCGCCGTCCTCGCCCTCGCCCAGTTCCTTCTGGATCGCCTTGACCTGCTCGTTGAGATAGAAGTCGCGCTGGTTCTTCTCCATCTGCCGCTTGACGCGGCCGCGGATCTTCTTGTCGACGTTGAGGATGTCGACCTCGCGCTCGATCTGCTCGAACAGGTTCTCCAGCCGGTCCTTCGGGCTGGTCAGGCCCAGCACCGTCTGCTTGCTCTCGAGCTTGAGCGGCAGGTGCGCGGCAATCGTGTCGGCCAGGCGGCCGGCGTCGTCGATGCTGGAGATCGATGTGAGAATCTCCGGCGGAATCTTCTTGTTGAGCTTGACGTACTGGTCGAACTGCTGCATGACGGCGCGGCGCAGTGCTTCGATCTCGCTGGATTCGCCGCGTTCGCCACCGCCGGCCTCGACTGGCGGCTGCACCGGCGTGACGTTGGCCGAGAAATGCGATTCGCCCTCCTCGATCTTGTTCACGGTCGCTCGTTGCTGACCCTCGACCAGCACCTTGACGGTGCCATCGGGCAACTTGAGCATCTGCAGGATGGTCGAGACGCACCCGACATCGAACATGTCGGACACGACCGGATCGTCCTTGGCAGCGGCCTTCTGGGCCACCAGCATGATGCGGCGCTCCGACTCCATCGCGGCCTCGAGCGCCTTGATGCTCTTGGGCCGACCGACGAACAGGGGAATGACCATGTGCGGGAACACGACCACGTCGCGCAACGGCAACAGTGGCAAATCGATCGGCACGGCGGTGAGCAGGGTAGATCCGGACATGTGAGACCTTCTAGTGGTTACCAGTTCCAAATGGATGGCCGGTCGTGATTTTCAACCCGCGAAACCATGATGAATGGCGCAAAAACAATGAAAGTCGGCAATGGGCTGCCGAAAAAGATGTCAGATCACGCTGGAGTGTCCGATTCAGGCTTTCTTGGCGAGTTCCCGATAGACGAGCAACGGCGGCTTGTTCTCTTCGATCGTCGATTCGTCCACGACCACCTTTTCGACATTGGTCGCAGTGGGCAGTTCGTACATGGTATCGATCAGGGACTGCTCCAGGATCGAGCGCAGGCCCCGGGCACCGGTCTTGCGTGCCAGCGCCTTGCGGGCGATCGCCTTGAGCGCCGACGGGCGGATCTCGAGTTCGACCCCCTCCATCGACAACAACTTGGCATATTGCTTGACGAGCGCGTTCTTGGGCTCGAGCAGGATCTGCACCAGCGCATCCTCGCTCAGTTCGGCCAGCGTGGCCACCACGGGCATCCGACCCACGAGTTCGGGGATCAGCCCGAACTTGATCAAATCCTCGGGCTCCACGTCCTTGAAGAGTTCGGTCACGCTGCGTTGCGCCTTGCTCTTGACCGCGGCGCCGAAACCGATGCCCGATGCCTCGGTACGGTTCTCGATGACCTTTTCCAGCCCCGAAAACGCGCCGCCGCAGATGAACAGGATGTTGGTGGTGTCGACCTGCACGAAATCCTGGTTCGGATGCTTGCGGCCGCCCTGGGGCGGCACGCTGGCCATCGTGCCTTCGATCAACTTGAGCAGCGCCTGCTGCACGCCCTCGCCCGATACGTCCCGCGTGATGGACGGGTTGTCGGCCTTGCGCGAGATCTTGTCGATCTCGTCGATGTAGACAATGCCGCGCTGGGCGCGATCGACCTCGTAGTTGCAGCTCTGCAGCAGCTTGAGCACGATGTTCTCGACATCCTCGCCGACATAGCCGGCTTCAGTCAGCGTGGTCGCGTCGGCCATCACGAACGGCACGTCGAGCATGCGCGCAAGGGTCTGCGCCAGCAAGGTCTTGCCGGAGCCCGTCGGCCCGATCAGCAGGATGTTGCTCTTGGCCAGTTCGACGTCGTCCTTCTTGGACTTCTCCTTGTGGCGCAAGCGCTTGTAGTGGTTGTAGACGGCCACCGCCAGCGTGCGCTTGGCCGCTTCCTGGCCGATCACGTAGTTGTCGAGGTTGGCCTTGATCTCGGCCGGAGTCGGCAGTTCGCTCTTGCTGTCCTTGGTCGTCGTGCCTGCCGGCAGTTCGTCCCGGATGATCTCGTTGCACAACTCGATGCATTCGTCGCAGACGAACACCGACGGACCGGCAATCAGCTTCTTGACCTCGTGCTGGCTCTTGCCACAAAACGAGCAATACAGCGTCTTCTCGCTGGAGGAGCCTTTTTTCTCGGCCATGAAATCAACGCCCTTTCAACTGGAGTTGACATGATACCGAAAAGCCGGTACCGATCGCCCCGCGTGCGCGCAGCACCACGGGGCCGTTGTGGACAACCGGCAACACTCGTTCAGGAGCGCTTGCTGATCACCTGGTCGACGAGGCCGTATTCCTTGGACTCGTCCGCCGACATGTAGTAGTCACGCTCGGTGTCGCGCGCGATGCGCTCGAGCGGCTGTCCGGTGCGCTCGGCCAGGATCTTGTTCAGCTGCTCGCGGGTCTTGAGGATTTCGCGCGCCTGGATCTCGATCTCGGTCGCCTGCCCCTGGCTGCCGCCGGAGGGCTGGTGAATCATGATCTTGGAGTTGGGAAGCGAAAAACGCTTGCCCTTGGCGCCGGCGGCCAGCAGGAAAGCACCCATGCTGGCGGCAAAACCCACGCACAACGTGGAGACGTCGGCCTTGATGAAGTTCATCGTGTCGTAGATCGCCATGCCGGCGGACACCGAGCCCCCGGGCGAGTTGATGTAGAACGAGATGTCCTTGTCGGGGTTCTCGCTCTCGAGGAACAGCAACTGCGCAACGACCAGGTTGGCCGTCTGGTCGTTGACCGGTCCGACCAGAAAAATCACCCGCTCCTTGAGCAGGCGGGAATAGATGTCGTACGAACGCTCACCGCGGCCGGACTGCTCGATCACCATGGGCACCATGCCCAGGCCCTGCGGCTGCAGGTTGTGGTCTTCAAAATTCATGTCGTCTCCCAATCGAACGGACGCAACCCCAGTGGCTGCCCTGCAGCACGTGGGGTCGAACGCGGCAACTGCAAGCCCACGGCCTCATGCCGTGGCCTGCCCTCAACCCTGGCCCATCAGGTCGTCGAACGCGATCGCCTTGTCGGTGATCTTGGCTTTCGACAGGATGTATTCCGTGACATTGTTCTCGATCACGATGGCCTCGACCTCACCCATGCGCTTGGCGTCGCCGTAGTACCAGCGCACCACTTCGGCCGGCTTCTCGTAGCTGGCCGACAACTCGTCGATGTGGGCCTTGATCTGCTCGGGCTTGGCCTGCAGTTCCTGGGTGCGAACCAGTTCGGCCACGACCAGGCCCAGGCGCACGCGGCGCTCGGCCTGCGGCTTGAAGATTTCCTCGGGAATCGGCGCCTTGTCGGCATCCTTGACACCACGCTGCTTGAGGTCGGCACGGGCATTCTCGATCAGGCGCTGCAACTCCGACTGCACGCTGGAGTTGGGCAGATCGAGCTCCGCCACCGACGCCAGTGCGTCGAGCGCGGCCTGCTTGTTGCGCGACATCAGGCGGAATTTCACCTCGCGCTCCAGGTTCTTGCGGATATCGGCACGCAAGCCCTCGACCGTTGCGTCTTCGATGCCCAGGGACTTGGCCAGCGCCTCGTTGACCTCCGGCAGGTGCGCCGCTTCGATCTTCTTGACCGAGACCAGGAAGTCGGCGGTCTTGCCGGCCACGTCCTTGCCATGGTAGTCGGCCGGGAATGCCAGCGGGAAGGTCTTGCTCTCGCCGACCTTCATGCCCGTGGTGGCGTCCTCGAACTCCTTGAGCATCTGGCCATCGCCCAGGATGAACTGGAAGTCGTCGGCCTTGCCGCCTTCGAACGGCTCGCCGTCGATCTTGCCCTCGAAGTCGACCGTGACCCGGTCGCTTGCCTGCGCGGCCGCGTCGTGCGGGCGCTGCGAGAAGGTGCGGCGCTGCTTGCGCAGGATGTCCAGCGTCTTGTCGATCGCCGCGTCGCCGACCTCGCAGGACAGTTTCTCGACCTCGGCCGTGGCCAGGTCACCGAGCTTGACCTCGGGGAACACCTCGAAGACGGCATCGAAAGCGACCTCGCCTTCGGGGGCGCCTTCCTTTTCCGTGATGCGCGGCTGGCCGGCCACCCGCAGCTTGGCCTCGTTGGCGGCACTGGAGAACGCCTCGCCGACCTTGTCGTTCATCACTTCGTAGTGCACCGAATAGCCGTAACGCTGGGCAACCACGTTCATCGGCACCTTGCCCGGACGGAACCCGTCCATCTTGACCGTCTTGGCGAGCCGCTTCAAGCGGGATTCGACTTCCGACTGGATCGTCTTGACCGGCAGGGTCAGCGTGATCTTGCGCTCCAGCTTTTCGAGGGTTTCCACAGTAACAGCCATGTTGCTTCTCCTAATATGCGATGCCATGGGCGAGGTTGCGCCCGTCAAACCAACTCCCGGAACCCCATCCCCGTTACCCGGCCATGGGTCTGCACCCTCGCTGGCCCGTTCAGGATCGTTCCGGTCGCCGGGGTTTTTCCTGGTGCGCGGGGGGGGACTCGAACCCCCACACCATTGCTGGCGTCAGGACCTAAACCTGGTGCGTCTACCAATTTCGCCACCCGCGCCTGAAAACAAATAGGGGTGGCCACCGGTGCCGCCCCTATCAAAAATTCGACAGCCCGCGATTTTAACCTGCGGCGGCAGTGCCCGGCCGGACCCGGTACCAGGCGGCGTACATGGCGGGCAATGCCAGCAGTGTCAGCACCGTGGCGACGATCAGTCCGCCCATGATGGCCACCGCCATCGGCCCCCAGAAGACCGAGCGCGACAACGGGATCATCGCCAGCACCGCCGCCGCTGCCGTCAGCACGATCGGCCGCAGGCGGCGCACCGTGCTCTCGATGATGGCGTCCCAGGCCTGGATGCCGGCCGCGCGGTCCTGCTCGATCTGGTCGATCAGGATCACCGAATTGCGCTGGATCATGCCCATCAGCGCAATCACGCCCAGCAGTGCCACGAAGCCGAACGGGCGGTTGAACAGCAGCAGCGCTCCCGCCACGCCGGCAATACCCATGGGCCCGGTCAGGAAAACCAGCACCGCACGGCTGAAGCTGTGCAGCTGCAGCATCAGCAGCGTGAACGTGATGAACAGCATGATGGGCACCCCCGCCAGGATCGAGGCCGACCCCTTGCTGCTCTCCTCCACGGCGCCAGCCACCTCGATCCGGTAGCCATTCGCACCCTCGCGCGCCCACTGCGCCTCCAGCGCCCGCAGCTGCGGCAACAAGGCATTGGTCACCGTGGCGCCCTGCAGCCCCTCGACGATGTCGCCCTGGACGGTGATGGAATAGTCGCGGTTGTCGCGCCACAACACGCCCGGCTCCCATACGAGCCGCGGCCGTACCAGTTGCGCCATCGGGATGGACGCGCCGCTGGCGGTCGGCAGATAGGCGCTGGACAGGTCGGTCAGGTGCTCGCGCTCGTTCAGCGGCTGTCGCAGCACGATGTCGATGGTCTTGTCGCCATCGCGGAACTCGCCGACACGCGAGCCGCTGAGGATGGTGCGCGAAGCCTGCGCAATGGCCTGGCTGGTCACGCCCATCACGCGCGCCTTGTCCTGGTCCACCTCCAGCCGCAGCACCTTGACGAACTCGTTCCAGTTGTCGTTGACGCCGCGCATGTCGCGGTTGTCGCGCATGACGGCCTTGACCGCATCGGCATAGGCGCGCAGCTGCAGCGGCTCGGGCCCGAGCACGCGGAACTGCACCGGATAGGCCACCGGCGGCCCGTTGGCCAGCAGCTTGACCCGGGCGCGCAGCTCCGGGAACTCGCGTGCCATCAGCGCCGGCAAGCGGACCCGGACATCCTCGCGCACCTGGAGGTCGGTCGGTATCACGATCAGCTGCGACACGTTGGACTGCGGAAAGATCTGGTCGATCGGCAGGTAGAACCGCGGCACGCCCGATCCGACCCAGGTGCTGACACTGGTGATGCCGGGCTCGGCCATCAGGCGCTGTTCGACACGCCGTGTCACCGCCTCGTTGGCGACGATCGAGGTGCCCTCGGGAAACCACAGGTCCAGCATGATCTCCGGCCGGCTGGAGTCCGGGAAGAACTGCTGCTGCACGCGGCCCATGCCGGCAATGCCCAGCGCGAAGGTCAGCAAGGTCAGGCCGATCGTGATCCAGCGATGGCGCACGCACCAGCGCAGCAACACGCGGAACCGGTTGTAGAACGGGCTGTCGAAACTCTCGTGCGGCGTGGCGGCACGCTCGGCCTGGGCCGGCGCGTTGAACCTGACGGTGCGCGCATACGGTTCGTGCACCGCGGCCTCCTCGAGCGCCTGCAGATCGGTTCCGCTCAGCGGGGCCTGTTGCTGGCGCACATGCGGGGGTACCTTCAGCAGCAAGGTGCCCAGGTAGGGCACGAAATACACCGAGACGAACCAGCTCACCACGAGCGCCAGCACCGTGACCGCGAAGATCGCGAACGTGTATTCCCCGGTGACCGAACGCGCAATGCCGATGGGCAGGAAACCGGTGGCGGTGATCAAGGTGCCGGTGAGCATCGGCATGGCGGTGATCTCGTAGGCGAAGGTCGCCGCACGGATCTTGTCGTAGCCCTCCTCGAGCTTGCGCACCATCATCTCGACCGCGATGATCGCGTCGTCGACCAGCAGGCCGAGCGAGATGATCAGCGAACCCAGCGAGATCTTGTGCAGGCCGATGCCCCAGTACAACATGCCGATGAAGGTCACGGCCAGCACCAGCGGAATCGAGATGCCCACGATCAGCCCCGGGCGCATGTCGACGTAGTAGCGCCGGTACCAGGGCGTGGGTCCGGGCCGCTTGTGCAGGCCCAGGCTGACAAAACTCACCAGCAGCACGATCCCGATCGCCTCGACCAGCACCTTGACGAACTCGTTGACCGAACTCGATACCGCGCGCGGCTGGTCCTGCAACTGCACCAGCCGCAAGCCGGCGGGCAGTCGCGCCTCGATGCGCTGCGTGGCCGCCTGCAAGGCCTTGCCCAGCGCAATGATGTCGCCGCCCTTGGCCATCGACACGCCCAGCGCGATCACCTGCTTGCCCTGGTGGCGTACCAGCACCTGCGGCGGATCGACGAATCCGCGCGAGACCGTGGCGATGTCCGACAAACGCAGCATGTTGCCCGAGCGCCCCCGGATCGGCATGTCGCCGAGCTGCTCGAGCGAACCGAACTGGCCGTCCACCCGCACCTGCACCGTATCGAGCGGCGTCTGCACGACACCGGCGCCTTCGACGGCGTTCTGCTGGTTCAGTTGCGCCAGCACCTGGTTCATGTCCAGCCCGAGCTGGGCCAGCCGCCGCTGCGATATCTCGACGTAGACCTTCTCGTCCTGCACGCCGAACAGCTCGACCTTGTTGACGTCGGTCACGCGCATCAGCTGCTGGCGCACGTCATCGGCGAAGGTCTTGAGCTCGGCGTTGCCGAAGCCGTCGGACTCGAGCGCATAGATGACGCCGTAGACGTCGCCGAACTCGTCGTTGAAGAACGGCCCGCGCACGCCGGCGGGCAGGCTGCCCGCCATGTCACCCACCCGCTTGCGCACCGCATACCAGGCGTCGGGCACGTCGCTGGCGTGGGTCGAGTCCTTGAGCTGAAACAGGATCAGCGACTCACCCGGTTTGGAATAACTGCGGATCCGGTCCGCGCCCGGCACCTCTTGCAGCGTGCGCTCGATCTTGTCGGTCACCTGCTCGGCAATCTGCTGCGCGGTCGCGCCCGGCCAGAACACCCGCACCACCATGACCCGGAACGCGAACGGCGGGTCTTCGTCCTGCCCGAGCTGGAAATACGCGGCAAATCCCAGCACCATCAGCACCACCATCAGGTAACGCGTCAGGGCGACATGCTCCAGAGCCCACCTGGAGAGATTGAAGCCGGGCTTGGCGTCTAGTGTTGCCATGGCCGCGTCATTTCGACGTCGACGCGGCCGCTGGCACCGTCCCCTTGGGCCGGTACACCGTGACCTTCTGCCCGGCCGTCAGCACGTGCACGCCGGCCACGACGACCTGCATGCCCGGCTCCAGGCCGGAGGCGACGACAACCTGGTTGCCGTCCGCCGCGACGATCTGCACCGGCTGGGCGCGCAGGGTCATGCTGCCGGACTCCAGCACCCAGACGGCGGATCCGCCGTTGTCATGCCACAAGGCGCTGGTCGGCAGCATGATGGCCTGCGAGCCCTTGGGCGACAAGGCCTGCGGGCTCACGGTGACCGTCGAACCCAGTGGCAACCGGGCGTCGGGCGCCAGCGCCAGCTTGACCTGGAAGGTGCGTGTCACCGGATCGGCCAGTGCGCCCTTCTCGCGCACCACCCCGGTCAGCACGGTGTCGCCCCCCCATGGCCGCACCTCGGCCCTGCTGCCCACCGGCAATGCGTCCACGCTGCTCTCGGGTACCGCAAACACCACGTCCAGCGGCCCGTCCTGGGCCAGCCGCACGACCGGCGTGCCGACCGCCACGACCTGCCCCGGTTCGGCGTCGACCGCGGTCACGACACCGGGCACCGTGGCCAGCAGACGGGTGTAGTTCGACTGGTTCGACTGGGTGTCGAGCTGGGCACGGGCCTGGGCCACCTGGGCATGGGCGGCATCGAGCGTGGCCTGGCGTCTTTCGAGCTCGGCGCCGCTGATGAAATTCTGCGCGCGCAAGACCTTGTAGCGCTGGAATTCGGCCGCCGCGAGGTCCCGGTTCGTCTCGGCCGCGGCCAACTGGGCCCGTACCGCGTCAACCGCCAGCTTGAAGTCCTGGGGGTCGAGCTGCGCCAGCACGTCGCCGGCCTTGACCCTTTGCCCGACCTGCGCCTGCCGGCGTACCAGCTTGCCGGGAACCCGGAAACCCAGGCGCAGTTCGGTGCGCGCCCGGACCTCGCCGGCGTACTGGGTTTCGGACGCCATCGTTCCGGGCTGGACCGTCATCAGCTTGACGGAACGCACCGGCTCCGGTTGCGGCTCGGGTTTGGAGCAGGCCGTCAGGACGACGGCCAGCAGCGGGGCCAGCAGGAAGGCGGGCCCGGTCAAGGGGATTTTGCGCATGGTGACCCGCACCGACGGTGGCGGACCCTGTTAATGACTAATGGGTCAGTAATCTAGGGGCTGCGCCTGGTTTTGTCAAGCGACAATCCTGGCGTGAACAGCGTTCTGCAACCCTATCGGCCCCCGTCCGAGCACTACGAGAACTTCCCGGTCGCATCCTGGCTGTGTCCGCCACGGCTGCGGCCGCCGATCGCCGCCATCTACTGGTTTGCACGCACGGCCGACGACATCGCCGACGAAGGAGACGCCGATGCGGCCAGCCGCCTGGCCAACCTGGCGCAATACCGCGACGACCTGCGGCGCGCCGGCCGGGGCACGGCCGGTTCGAACCGCTGGCCCGACGTGTTCGGGCCGCTGGCCGCCATGATCCGCACGTTCCGCCTGCCGCTGCCGCTGCTGGAACGGCTGCTCGACGCCTTCGAGCAGGACGTGCGCTTCACCGCCGACGCGCGGCGGTACCGCGACGAGGCGCAGGTGCTCGACTACTGCACCCGCTCGGCCGATCCGGTAGGCCGGCTGCTGTTGCACCTGTATGACGTGCACGACGCGCAGTCGCTGCAGCGCAGCGACCAGATCTGCACCGCCCTGCAACTGATCAACTTCTGGCAGGACCTGCGGCGTGACATCGCGCGCGGACGCTGGTACCTGAGCCAGCAACGGATGGAGCAGCACGGCGTCACCGAATCCGAGTTGCGGTCGGATGCGCCGTCGGCACGCGCCACCCGCATGATGGCGGCCTGTTGCGCCGACGCACGCCGACACATGCTTGCGGGCGCGCCCCTGGCCCGGCAACTGCCCGGGCGCGCTGGATGGGAACTGCGCCTGGTGGTCGCCGGCGGACTGCGCATCCTCGACAAGATCGCCGCCATCGACCATGCGACCTGGCGCCAGCGTCCCCGCATCGGCAAGCGCGACGTTCCGCTGCTGCTGTGGAACGCCTGCCGGCCGTTGCCGCGCTGCGAGGCCCGCCCATGAATCCGCAGGACTACGTGCAGCAAAAGGCCGCCGCCTCGGGCAGCAGCTTCTATTACGCCTTCCTGTTCCTGCCACCGCCGCGGCGGGCCGCGATCACCGCCTTCTATGCGTTCTGCCGCGAAGTCGACGACATCGTCGACGACATGGTCGACCCGGGCGTGGCCGCGACCAAGCTGGCCTGGTGGCAGACCGAGGTGGCGCAGGCCTTTGCCGGCCAGCCCAGCCATCCGGTCATGCGCGCGCTGATGCCGCTGGCCGGCAGGTTCGGCATCGAACCACGCCATCTGCTGGCCGTCATCGAAGGTTGCCAGATGGACCTGCAGCAGACACGTTACCTGGATTTCGCGGGCCTGCAGCGGTATTGCCACCTGGTCGCCGGCATCGTCGGCGAAGTGGCGGCCGGCATCTTCGGACAGACCGAACCCGGTACCACCGCCTATGCGCACAAGCTCGGGCTCGCGCTGCAGCTGACCAACATCATCCGCGACGTGGGCGAAGACGCCATGCGCGGGCGCATCTACCTGCCGGTCGAGGAACTGCAAGCGTTCGACGTCAAGGCGCACCAGATCCTGCAGCGGGAGTCGACACCGGAGTTCCGCCAGCGTTTCGTGCGCCTCATGCAGTTTCAGGCCCAACGGGCCCATGGCCTGTACGACGAGGCCTTCGCCCTGCTGCCCGACGCGGATCGGCGCGCGCAGAAGCCGGGCCTGATGATGGCCAGCATCTACCGCACCCTGTTGCGCGAGATCGAGCGCGACGACTTCACGGTGCTGCACCAGCGGGTCAGCCTGACGCCGCTGCGCAAGTTCTGGCTGGCCTGGCGGGTGCAGGCACTCGGACGTGTCTGAGCCCCGCCGTGCCCCCGGGGCACGCCCGCGCACCGCCGTCATCGGCGGCGGCTGGGCCGGCATGGCGGCGGCGCTCGGCGCCCATGACGCCGGCCACGCCGTCACGGTGTGGGAAGCCGCGCGCACCTGGGGGGGCCGCGCGCGCAGGCTGGACCTGCAACTCCCGCACGGAGCACCCGTACGGCTGGACAACGGCCAGCACATCCTGATCGGCGCCTACACCGACTGCCTGCAACTGATGCAGCGGGTCGGCCTGGACCCGGAGCGCTTGCTGCTGCGGCTGCCGCTGGAACTGCGTTTTGCCGATGGCGGCGGCATCCGGTTCCCGCGCTGGCCGGCGCCATTCGATGCATTGGCTGGCATCGCCGGCGCGCGCGGCTGGCGCTGGGCCGACAAGCTGGCGCTGGCGCGTATCGCGCTGCGCTGGCAATGGTCCCGCTTCCAGTGTCCGCCCCACTGGTCGGTCGCGCAGCTGTGCCAGGGCCTGCCGGCACGCGTGATGGACGAACTGATCGAGCCCTTGTGCGTGTCGGCGCTCAACACCGTGGCGGCCGAATCCAGTGCCCCGGTGTTTCTGCGGGTGATGCGCGACGCGATGTTCGGCCCGCGCCACGGCTCCAACCTGCTGCTGCCGCGCACCGACCTGTCCGCGCTGTTTCCCGACGCGGCCGCCCGTTGCCTGGTGCAGGGCGGCGCGCGGCTGCACCCGGGTGTGCGCATCCGGCAGCTGGCACACGACGGACGACACTGGATCGTCGACGGCGCACCGTTCGAGCGGGTGATCCTGGCCACCGGCGCACACGATGCGGTCCATGTCGTGCGCGCCAGCCTGCCCCATGTGGCCCCGCCGCAGCAGCAGGCCATGGGGCATTGGAGCGACGCGGCTGCCGCGTTGCCCCATGCGGCCATCGGCACCGTGTACGCATGGGCCGACGGCGCCAGGCTCGCGCGGCCCATGCTCGCGTTGCGCAGCACCGCGACCGCCGCCGCCCCCCTGCCGGCGCAATTCGTCTTCGATCGCGGGCAACTCGGGGGGCCCAACGGCCTGCTGGCCTTTGTCGTCAGCGCCTGCACCGGCGATCGCGACGCGCTGCAGGCACAGGTGATGCACCAGGCGCGGCTGCAACTCGGCTTGCAGCTGCAGCCGGTCGGAACCGTGATCGAGAAACGCGCCACGCTGGCCTGCACGCCAGGCCTGCAGCGACCGGCACCGGACATCGCCCCCGGCCTGCTGGCCTGCGGCGACTATGTGCAGGGGCCTTACCCGTCGACGCTCGAAGGCGCCGTACGCAGCGGGCTCGCCGTCATTCGATCACCAGCTTCTGCGTCGTGACCACGTTGCGCCAGGCGCGGTAGTCGGCCTCGATGAACGCGCCGAGCAGGGCCGGCGAGCCGGGCGCGGGGTCCACGGCATCGTTCCTGAAACGCGCCACCACATCGGGCATGGCGACGATGCGGTTGATCGCGGCATTGAGCTTGTCGACCACGCCGGCCGGCGTGCCGGCCGGCGCCATGATCGCGAAATAGTTCACCACGTCGATGCCGGCCAGGCCCGACTCGGCCATGCTGGGCACGTCGGGCAAGGCCGGCGACCGCTTCGCACTGGTGACCGCCAGCGGCCGGACCCGCCCGTCCCTGATGAACGGCAACAGGGCCGGAATGGTGCCGGTGACCAGTTGCACCTGGTCGGACAACATGTCCAGCGTCGCCGGCGCCACGCCGCGGTACGGGATATGGGTGATGAACGTCCCGGTGCGCGCCTTGAGCAGTTCCAGCACCAGGTGATTGACGCCGCCGGCGCCCGCCGAGCCGTAGTTCAGCACGCCGGGTCGACGCTTGGCCAGCGCCACCAGTTCGCGCATGTTGTTGGCCGGCAATTTCTGGTTGGTGGCCCAGACCAGGGGTCCGGTGGCGATCATGCCCACCGGGACGAACTGGCGCAGCGGGTCGTAGCCGGCACTGGGCAGCGACGCCGCCACGGTGGTGAACGGCGAGGCGACCAGCAACAGCGTGTAGCCGTCCGCCGGTTGTTGCGCAACATGCTGGGTGCCGATCGCACCCGACGCCCCGGCGCGGTTCTCGACAACGAAGTGGGCGCCGAGCTCCTCGCCGAGTTTCTGCGCCACCAGGCGCCCCATGGCGTCGGTGCCCGCGCCCGGCGCGAAGGGCACGACAAGGCGCACCGAGCGTTCCGGCCAGGCCGGCGGTGTCTGTGCTGCCGCCGGGCCGGTGGACATGGCCAGGCCGGCACACACGGCGGCCAGGCGAAGGGTCTGTTTCAGGAAATGTCGTTTCATGGTCGGGCTATCAGGCCAAGGCAAGGGAGCCGGCAGGGCATGCACGGCAGGGACTCCCGATTGTGCGACGGTTGCGTGACCGTCCCGTGACACCCGGCCTTCAGTCCGACCGTGCCAGCAGTTCGCACAGCTGCTGCAGATCCGTCACGCTGGCGTGGGGTTGCTGCGCATGTTGCCATGCATGTCCACCGCGGTTGACCCAGACCGTCTGCATGCCGGCACCCAGCCCGCCCAGCACATCGAGTTCCGGATCGTCGCCGACATGCAGCACCTCGTGGGGGGCGACACCGGCGGCCCGGGCCGCCGCATGGAAGATGCGCACGTCGGGTTTGCCGACGCCGAAGACATGGGCGCTCATGTTGGCGGCGAAATGTCGGCCGATGCCGACCCGGTGGATGTCGGCATTGCCATTGGAGACGGCGACGATGGGATACCGCGCGGCCAGGCGGGCCAGTGCCGGCAGCGCATCGTCGTACAGCCGGACCTGCATGCGGCACTCGAAAAAGACGTCGAATGCCGCCTCGGCCAGCGCCACGTCCTCGCCGTTGTCCCGCAACGCGGACCGGATGCTCTCCAGACGCAACACGCTCATGTTGTGGCTCAGGTCCGGGTTGTCGCGCACCACCTGGGCACGCACGGCCTGGCGGCGCACCGGGTCGGCAAACACGGCAGCCGCGCCCGGCGCCCGCGGCTGCAGGAACTCCAGCATCTGTGCCTCGGCACGGGTGATGACCGGCCAGATCGGCCACAAGGTGTCGTCCAGGTCCAGGCCAATGGCCTTGATGCGCGATAGGTCCAGCATAGCTGCGGGAGAATACAGCATGACCACACCCCGCTTCCAGGCCGAACCCCCCTACACCCACGGACAGCCGGCGCGTTGCGCCATCCTGTACTGCAACCTGGGGACTCCCGACACGCCGACGACACCGGCAGTCCGCCGCTATCTGGCCGAGTTTCTCGGCGATCCGCGGGTGGTGGAAATACCGCGTGTGTTGTGGTGGCTCATCCTGCATGGCGTCATCCTGCGTTTTCGTCCCGCCAAGTCAGCGGCCAAATACGCCAGCATCTGGAGCGACGAGGGCTCGCCGCTGCGCGTCTGGACCGCGAAGCAGGCCTTGCTGCTGCAGGGCTGGCTGGCGCAACGCGGCCACCCGGTGCTGGTACGCCATGCGATGCGGTATGGCCAGACGTCGATCGCCGAGCAGCTGGACGCCCTCAAGGCCGAAGGCGTGACCCGGGTGCTGGTGCTTCCGGCCTATCCGCAATACTCCGCCACCACCACCGCCAGCGTGTTCGATGCCGTCTATGCCTGGGCCGCGCGCACCCGGCTGATCCCGGAACTGCGTTTCGTCAATCGCTACCACGACGCACCGGACTACATCGAAGCCTTGACCAAGCACATCCGCCGCCAATGGCAGACCCACGGTCGCGGCGACAAGCTGGTCATGAGTTTCCACGGCATACCCCAGCGCAGCCTGGAGCTCGGCGACCCCTACCACTGCGAATGCCACAAGACGGCGCGGCTGCTGGCCGAGCGGCTCGGCCTTGCCAAGGACGACTACATCGTGACCTTCCAGTCGCGGCTGGGACGCGCCAAGTGGCTCGAGCCCTATACCGAACCCACGCTGGTCCAGCTGGCCAAGGCCGGCACCGCGCGTGTCGACGTGGTCTGCCCCGGCTTCACCAGCGACTGCCTGGAAACCCTGGAGGAGATCGCGATCGAGGCCAGGGCCGCCTTCCTGGGTGCCGGCGGCAAGGAGTTCCACTACATCACCTGCCTGAACGACCAGCCGGAGTGGATCAACGCCTTGTGCACACTCGCCATGCAACAGATGCAGGGATGGCCAACCACGCCGGCCGCAGACACACAGGCGCTCCAGGACAGCCGCGCACGCGCCCTGAAACTCGGCGCGACACGGTAACGGGCAACCGCGCAGCCGCAACCGATGCCACCGGCCCGCTGCAGTGCGTCAGCCGGCGCGCCGCATCAGGCTGAAACTCTGCGCCGTGGGCCCGATGTCGGGTTGCGTGGCCATGAACAGGGCCAGCGGTACCAGATCGTCCGGCTCCTTGACCCATTCGCCGGCGGGAACAGGCCGAGCGCCGAATGCGGTCATGGCCGTCTTGACCGGGCCCGGAATCAGTTCGTTCACGCTGATGTTGTATGGCTGCAATTCGACCGCCAGGATCTCGGTGAGTTTCCACAGTCCGGCCTTGGACACGGCATACGAACTCCGCCCGGCTTGTGCGCCCTTGCGCATGCCCGAACCGACCAGGATGATCTTGCCGCTGCCGCGCGCGCGCAGGTGGGGGATCGCAGCCTGGGCGGTATGAAAGGCGCCGATCAGGTTGACCTGTATCGTGCGGGCCCAATCGGCCGGATCCGCCTCCTGCACCGTGCAATGCTGGCCGTTGACGCCCGCATTGGCAACCACGATATCGACGCCGCCATGGGTCTCGGCAGCGTGGGCCAACAAGGCCTGCATGGCGGCCAGGTCGACGACGTCGGCCGCGCAGGCCGTCGCCGTACCGCCGGCGGCGGCGATCAGCGCGACGGTGTGCGCGATGTCGTCCGCGTTGCGCGCGCTGCAGACGACCGCCGCGCCTGCGGCCGCATAGGTCTGTGCGATGGCACGGCCGATGCCACGACCCGCACCCGTGACCACGGCAACCTTGCCGTGCAGCGCCCGTGTCCCTGCGTCGGCAGGCATTGCGTCAGTCGATCCTGATATTGGCCGACTTCACGATGGCACCCCATTCGCGGATGTCGTCCTTGACGGTCTGGCCGAACTGCTCGGGTGTCTTGATCGGCATTTCGGACAATCCCAGGGCCTTGACGAAGCGTTCACGCGACTCCGGTTCCGTCAGTTGCCGGACGACCTCCTTGTTGACCTTGTCGATGATGGGCTTGGGCGTGCCGGCCGGCGCAAACATGCCGTACCACGCGACCAGGTCGAACTTGACGCCCTGCTCCGTCATCGTGCGCACATGGGGAATCTGCGGCACCCGATACGGCCCGCTGATCGCGATCGCCTTCATCTTGCCGCCGAGCACCAGTGGCAAGGCCGAGCCCATGGAGGTGAATGCCACCGGTATCTGGCCGCCGATCAGGTCGGTGTTGACCGCCGCGGGATTCTTGTACGGAACATGCTGGATCTGCAGCCCGGTCTGCTGCTTGAGCGCTTCCATGCTCAGATGCCCGCCCGAGCCGTTGCCCCACGAACCATACGAGAGGCTGTTGGCGGGCTTCGACTTGACGTAGGCGATGAACTCCTTGAGGTCATTGACCGGCAGGTCGTTCGGCACCACGAGCATGTTGCCGCCGGCACCAACCTGCGCGATCGCCGAAAAGTCCTTGCCTCCGTCGTACTTGACGTTGGCGTACAGCGACTGGTTCACCACCTGCGCGGCGGCATAGGTGAACAACAACGTATAACCGTCACGGGCCGCCTTCGCGGCCTCGTCGGTACCGATCATGCCGTTGGCACCGGGCTTGTTCTCGACGATGAACGGTTGACCGAAGGCCTTGGTCAAGGCGTCGGTCACCAGGCGTGCCGCCGTGTCGGTGCCGCTGCCGGCTCCGCCCGGAACAATCACCTTGACCGGCTTCTCCGGCCATTCGGCAAGGGCCGCGCCCGACGCGAAAGCGACAGGCAGGGCAAGGGTGACGGCAAGCAGGGTTCTCTTCAACATGGGTGTCTCCTGTGGATGGATCTGTGGATCAACAACGACTGGCGCTCTGGCATGGCGTGCCTCCAGCGGCACGTCGACCGTTCGCCTGCGCCATGGCGACGGTATTTCCGGGATTCATGCGCTCGGTCCGGCGCGCAACCCGCCGTGCTCGTGACCGGGATTGCCCACCGGCGCGCCCATGCCCGCCGCCAGGAAGTCGGAGGTATGCCGAATCATGGCCGCAAACCGCCGGCTGTTGGCCGGGGTGACCGGGCCATGCGTCTGTACCCAGCGCGCGATGCCGTAGGTCGCATGGTTGTTGAGCATCCAGATGCGGTCCTTGAACGCGCGCGGTGACAGGCCCGGCAGCGCGCGGCGCAACATGTCGCGCACCCGCGTATGGCCGCTCATGGTGGCGGGATCCAGGTGCCGCCAGACATCGCGGTTGTGGCTGAACAAGGCCTGCGCGACCACACGCACGTAGTCCGGCCCCCAGGGCATGTCCTTGACGACGTCGCCCAGCACGCTGACGGAGGTCGATGCAATGGCATACACGTCGCCCCCCAGGCCGGCGGCTTCGAGTTCGTCCATGCGCCGGTGGCGAATCACGTTGATGGTGCGGATGCGGCGCGCCAGCAAGGCACCGATCAGGGCTTCACGCGAGCCGAAATGGTAGTGCGCCGCCGACAGGTTGGCCTGGCCGCTGGCACGCACGATCTCGCGCAAGGACACCTTGTCGATGCCGTTGCTGGCAAACAGGCGCTCGGCCACGTCGAGGATCTGGATGGCGGTGTCGGTCAACGGCTCCGACGCATCGAGGGTGGACTCACCGGCCATGGCACCTCCGTGCAGGGCACCGGCGCGCCGCAGCAGTGACGAGAGGCCGTCGCGGACGCGACTGCTGACGACGCATGGGCATTGACATGTAATTCATATGAATTAACAATGTAATTCATTCGAATTAATCTGGCAAGCCCCACTGCAACCGGAATCGACGGCACCATGACCCAGCACCCTGCGCACGACGCCAGTTTCGGCGGCCGCATCGGCCGTACCTACCAGCAATCCGAGCCCTGGTGGCCGCCCACCGTGGTTCCACCTGGCGCGCCGAACGTGGTCGTGGTGGTGCTGGACGACACCGGCTACTCGCACCTGGGCTGCTACGGCTCGACGATGGCGACGCCGAACATCGACGCGATCGCAGCCAAGGGCCTGCGCTACACCGGCTTTCACACCACCGCACTGTGCTCACCGACGCGCGCCTGCCTGTTGACCGGCCGCAACCACCACACCGTGGGCATGCGCAGCATCTCCAACTTCGACACCGGGTTCCCGAACATGCGCGGCGCGATCCCCAAATCCGCCGCGACGCTGGCCGAGGTGTTGCGCGACAACGGTTACGCCACCTACGCCGCCGGCAAGTGGCACCTGGCACCGATGGCCGAATGTTCGGCCGCAGGCCCCTTCACCAACTGGCCGCTGCAACGCGGCTTCGACCGCTTCTACGGGTTTCTCAACGGGGAAAGCGACCAGTTCTCGCCCGAACTGATCTGCGACAACCATGCGGTGCCGCAGCCGCGTTCTCCCGCCGAGGGTTACCACTTCTCCGAG
This sequence comes from Rhodoferax sp., assembly GCA_024236015.1. Classification (GTDB taxonomy): domain Bacteria; phylum Pseudomonadota; class Gammaproteobacteria; order Burkholderiales; family Burkholderiaceae_C; genus CAISIP01. The sequence goes on along the minus strand of JACKLK010000006.1, from coordinate 247,264 downwards.
GACGTGGTGGACCAGGCCAGCGGATTCATCCGCGACCTCCGCTCGCTGGTACCGGAAAGACCCTTCTTCCTGTACCTGGCCTTCGGCGCCATGCATGCGCCGCACCAGGCGCCGCAAAGTTACCTCGACAAATACCGTGGCCGTTTCGACGCCGGCTGGGACGTCGAACGCGAGGCCTGGTTCGCACGCCAGAAGCAGTTGGGCGTCATCCCGCCCGACACCGAACTGGCGCCGCGCAACAAGGGTGTCAAGCCCTGGAACGAGCTCAGCGCCAACGAACAACGCTTCGCGGCCCGGCTGCAGGAGGCCTTTGCCGCCATGCTCGAGCACACCGACGACCAGATCGGCCGCCTGGTCGCGCATCTGCAGCAACTCGGCGCCTGGGACAACACCTTGTTCGTGCTGCTGTCCGACAACGGAGCCAGCCAGGAAGGCGGCGCCAGCGGCGTCCTGAACGGGACACGTTATTACAACGGCATCCGCGAAGACGTGGACACGGCGGTGTTGCGACTCGACGATATCGGCGGCCCCAACAGCCACAGCAACATCCCCTGGGGATGGGCCCAGGCCGGCAACAGCCCGCTCAAGTGGTACAAGCAGAACACCCATGGCGGCGGCGTGCGCGATCCGCTGATCGTGCACTGGCCGGGCCACCTGGCCGACGCCGGCAGCATCCGCAAGCAGTTCTGCCATGCGATCGACATCGCGCCCACGGTATTGGCCGCGATCGGCATTGCGCAACCGAGCGAAGTGGCCGGCGTGCCACAGATGCCGGTGCACGGAACCAGCCTGCTGCCGACCTTCGCCGATGCCGAGGCAGCCATCCCCCGCGGGCCGCAGTATTTCGAGATGTTCGGCCACCGTGCGCTGGTGCTCGACGGCTGGAAGGCGGTATCGCGGCACAAGGCAGGCACCCCGTACGACGACGATGTCTGGGAGCTGTACCACCTGGAACAGGACTTCTCCGAATGCAAGGACCTGGCACAAGCCGAACCCGAGCGGCTGCAGAAGATGATGGCACTGTGGTGGCAGGAGGCCGAGAAGCACGGTGTGTTGCCGCTCGACGACCGCGGCGCGTCCGAGATGTTCCGCGCCTCGCAGCGCCCGGGCATGCCGACCGCGCGCCGGCGCTTCGTCTACTACCCGCCGGTGTCGCACATTCCGGCCGACGCCTGCCCCTCGCCGGCCCGGGGCTGGCGCACGACGATCGAGCTCACGCATCCCCAGGGCCCGGGTGATGGCGCACTGATCAATCGCGGCACGATCAACAGCGGCTACGGCTTGTATGTCCGCGATGGCTGCCTGCACTTCGACTACAACTGCTTCCACACGCACACCCGGGCGGTGGCCACGGCACCGCTGACGGCCGGCCCCCACACACTGGTGCTCGACGTGGTGCGCCAGGAAGACGGCGGCGCACAGGTCGCGTTGCGGGTGGACGGCGCATGCGTGGCCGAAGCGGCCATTCCCAAACTGCTGTTCGTGTTGTCCACGCTGGGCATGGACCTGGGCCGCGCCGCCTCCCCCGTCAACGGTGACTACCAGGCACCCTTCGCCTACCCCGGCCGGTTGCACCGGGTCGCGTTCGACCTCGGCGACAAGGCCAGCCACGGCGAGATCCGCGCCGTGATGCGCACCGAAATGGCACGCCAATGAAACCGACACCGACAGGAGACACCATGCCGGCATTCCCCGACGTCCAGGCACAGCAACGCTTCGAGGCCCTGAGCACGATTTTTTCGCCCCGCTCGGTGGCCATCGTCGGGGCATCGGACACCGCCACCAAGATCGGCGGCATTCCGGTCGACTTCCACCGGCAATTCGGCTTTGCCGGTGCGATCTACCCGGTCAACCCCAAGGGCGGCATGATCCAGGGCCTCACCGCCTACCCCTCGCTGCGTGCCATCGGTGCGCCGGTCGACGTCGCGATCTTCGCCGTGCCGGCCAGCCGGGTATCGGCGGCACTCGACGATGCCATTGCCGCCGGCGTGCACGGCGTGGTGCTGTTCACGTCCGGATACGCGGAAATCGGTGCCGAAGGCGCCACGGCCCAGGTCCACCTGGCCGACAAGGCGCGTGCGGCCGGCATTCGCCTGCTGGGCCCCAACTGCCTGGGCTTCATGAACATCCGCGCTGGCGCCTATGCCACCTTCTCGCCAGCGCCGCGGTCCGGCCGGGTGGCGCCCGGCCACATCGGCCTGGTCAGCCAGTCCGGCGCCTTCGGTGGTTATGCGTACGCGCTGGCACGCGACCGCGCCATCGGACTGTCGCAGTGGATCACCACCGGCAACGAGTCGGATCTCGACTTCGCCGACTGCCTGGAGTGGCTCGCGCACGATCCGCAGACGCGCGTCATCATGGGCTACATGGAAGGATGCCGCGACGGCTTCAAGCTGCGCCGTGCACTGGCCGCGGCCCACGCCGCGAAGAAGCCGGTGGTGATCGTCAAGGTCGGGCGTACCGCGATCGGTGCCCAGGCCGCCGCCAGCCATACGGCGGCGCTGGCGGGCGACGACGCGGTCTACGACGCGGTATTCCGCGAATACGGCGTGCACCGCGCACGCGACATCGGCGAGTTCTTCGGCATCGCGGCCAGCGCGAGCATTGCGACCTTGCCACCGGACCGCACGATCGGCCTGTTCACGCTCTCGGGTGGTGTCGGCGTCCTGATGGCCGACCAGGCGCATGACAGCGGCCTCGACGTGCGGCCCATGCCGGCAGCGGCGCAGGAGACGATCCGCACCTGGGTGCCGTTCGCCAGCCCGGCCAATCCGGTCGACATCACCGGCCAGGTGACCAACGACACCAGCCTGATCGAACGCACGGCGCGGCTGATGCTCGACGGTGGCCACTACGGCAGCTGGATCGGCTTTCTCGCGGCTGCCGGCACGTCGCCGGTATTCTGGCCGGTGCTCGAATCGCTGGTGACCAACCTGCGGCGCGACTATCCCGACAAGCTGCTGGCGCTCAGCACGCTGTTGTCGCCCGAACGACGCCGCACGGTGGAGGCCATGGGTTGCCTGGTGTTCGACGAACCGGCCGAAGCCGTGCGCACGATGGCCGCGCTGACGGCCTTCTCCGAGGCGTTTGCCCGCACCGACATCGCCCCACCCCGGCGCAGCGATGCAACCGCGCCCCTGCCGCCGGGTGCGCAATCCGAGCCGCAGGCACTGGCCACGCTGGCCGCCGCCGGTATCGCCGCAGGCCGGCACCGGGTGGTCACCTGCGCCGCCGACGCACAGGCGGCCGCAGCCGACATGGCGCAGCCCGTGGTGCTCAAGATCGTGTCGAAGGACATCCTGCACAAATCGGACATCGGCGGCGTGGCGCTGGGGCTGCGCGATGCCGACGCGGTCGCCGCCGCGTTCGACACCATGATGGCGACCGTGCGGCGCAATGCGCCCGAGGCGCATGTCGACGGCGTGCTGGTGGCGCCGATGGTCAGCGGTGGTGTCGAATGCATCCTGGGTGCGCGGCGGGATCCGGTGTTCGGCCCGATCGTGGTGTTCGGCCTGGGCGGCGTTTTCGTCGAACTGCTGGGCGACGTCGCCGTGCATTCGGCGCCGGTCGATCGCGCACAGGCGCTGGACATGATCCGCAGCGTCAAGGGCTACGGATTGCTCAGCGGCGCACGCGGTCGTGCGCCGGTCGACCTGGAATTCCTGGCCGACAACCTGGTGGCGTTGTCGCAGCTGGCGGTGGCCGCCGGTGACACACTGGACAGCATCGACATCAATCCCTTCATCGCGTTGCCCGCCGGCAGCGGCGGCGGCTGCGCGGTCGACGCCGTCGTCGTCGGCCGCGATCCGCGGCCGGGAGTGAACGCATGACCACATCCACCACCACGACATCGGCAGCACCGGCGACCGACGGCGGCTGCCCGGGCGCCGACCCGCGCCAGGCCCTGGGCCGGTCCATCGGCATGGCCGCATTCATCTGGGGGTATCCGCTGGTCGAGACCATGCGCACCTGCCGCCTGCAGACCATGCGCTCGGACGGCGACGCGGCAGCCTGGCATGCCGACATCGATCGGCTGCACGCCATGCGCCGTGCCGCCACCGACGAGGACCGCGACATCGTCACGCCCGCCAACGACCTGCTGTACACGACAGGCTGGATCAACCTGGCCAACGGCCCGCGCCTGCTGCACGTGCCCGCATCGGCGCGCCACGACCGCCGTTATTTCGTGCTGGCGCTCTACGACGCCTGGACCAACAATTTCGCCAATCCGGGCCTGCGCACAAGTCCCGCCGATGGCGAGACGGTGCTGCTGGTGGGCCCCAACACCCCGGCGGACCCCGCATGGCCCGCGGCGACCCGCACCATCACCGCACCGACCGACCTGGTCTGGCTGATCGGCCGCATCGTCGTCGGCGACGCGTCCGACGCGCCGGCGGCGCGCGCGTTGCAGGACGCCATCCGCCTCGACTGCCCGCCCGGCACGGACATCGGCGCCCGGCCAGCGGCGGCGCAACAGTGGTTCGGACCGGTGGAAGACACGATGGCCGCCCTGGCACACCGCCCCGCCGACGCCCCGGCCATTGCCGCCGCATTCTTCACCAACCTGTGCCAGTGCCTGGCCGACGCCGACCTGCCCGCCGCCGATCGCGGACTGGCGGACTGGTTCGGACGCGCCCGGCTGGTCGCCTCCCGCCAGTTCGACTGGTCGCACCTGGACGCACCGCTGCGCGACGGACTGACGCGGGGACTGCAGGACGCAGCCTCGCTGCTCGAGCAGGCCTCGCGCAGCCAGGTCGCCAAGCCCTGGGCGTCCAACCTGGCCATGGGCAACTACGGCACCAACTACCTGATGCGCGCAGCCGTCGCCTACAAGGGATTGGGCGGCCTGACCAGCGACGAAGCCATCTACGCCATGGCCGACTTCGACGCCGACCGGCAGGCGCTCGACGGCCGGCAGGACTACCTGATGCGTTTCGAGACGGGCGACCTGCCGCCGGTCGACGCGTTCTGGTCCATCACCCTGTATGCGGCCGACCGTTTCCTGTACCCCAATGTGATGCGGCGGTTTTCGATCGGAGACCGGACACCGGGCCTGGTCCGAGATCCCGACGGCGGCCTGACGCTGCGCATCGGCCATGCCACTCCCGCCGATACGCGCAACTGGCTGCCGGCACCGGCCGATCGCTTCTACCTGATCCTGCGCATGTACGTGCCGCGCCAGGAGGCCGGCACCTGGCGCATTCCGCCGCTGCAACGCCAGAACCACTGACCCATGACCATGAACGATCCCGCGACGGCGAGCGCCGCCGAAACCACACCCCGCGACGACTATTTGCAGGCCCTGGCACTGCAGGCCTGCATCGCCTGCTGGCCACTGTATGAAATGCAGCGCATGCGCGCGGCCACCTCGGCGCGCAAGGCGCCGGGCCTGGGTTATGCCGGCACCAGCCCCGAGAGCACCGAACGCTGGTGCAATCTGTTCACCTGCGAGCGCGAACTGCTCACCGCCGGCAAGAGCCGCGTCGTGATGCCCAACAACGATACCTTGTATGTCAACGCCTGGCTGGACCTGTCGGCCGGACCGCTGGTGATCACCCTGCCGGACACCGGCAGCCGCTACTACGTGCTGGGCCTGCTCGACTATTACACCAATCCGTTCGCCCATGTCGGCACCCGGACCACCGGCAACGGCGCCGGGTCGGTGCTGGTCTGCGGACCGGACTGGGACGGCGAACTGCCGGCCGAACACCGGGCCGCGGGCCGCCACCTGCGCAGCGACACGCACTGGGTCTGGATCATCGGCCGGGTGCTGGTGGACGGTCCCGCCGACGTTCCCGCGGTCAACGAACTGCAGGATCGGTTCCGGATGCAGACGCTGGACGACTGGCGTGCCGGCCGCAACAGCCCGGCGCGGCGTTTCGACAGCCGCTTTGCGCCGCGCGCGCCCTTCTCGGTCGAGCGATTCGTGGCCATGGTCAACGACGCCTTGCGAGCCTGCCCGCCACCGGCTCGCCATGCCGGCCTGTTCGCGCAGTTCCGCGCGCTGGGTATCGGCGCCGATGCAGATGCCGTGGTTTCGCCGCACGCAAGCGCGGCCCTGGCCCATGCGTGCACGCGCGCGCAGCAACTTCTCGACAGCCCCGAGCAGCAGGTGTTCGGCATGGCCGGCACCGGCACATCGGAGGGCTGGCGCCATCCGATCCGGCTCGGCCAGAGTTTCGGCGACGACCTGCTGCTGCGGGCCTTCATCTCGCGCCAGTCGATCGGTGCGCTGGAGACGCGCGAGGCCGCGTATCCCCGTTGCGAGACCGATGCGGCGGGCGAGCTGCTCAGCGGCGCCCACCGCTACACGATCCGGTTCGCCCCCGGACAGTTGCCGCCGGTGGACGCGTTCTGGTCCATCACCTTGTACCGCGCCAGCGACTATTTCCTGGTGCCCAATCCGATCGAGCGTTATTCCGTCGGCGACCGCACGGCCGGCCTGGTGTTCGATGCCGATGGCGGCTTGAGCATCACCATCGCGCACCACGCGCCGCTGGACGCGGCGCAGCGGGCCAACTGGCTGCCGGCACCCGAGGACCGGTTCTTCCTGTGCCTGCGTGCCTACCTGCCGCGCCCGGAGATGCTCGACGGGCGCTACCGGCTGCCCGACCCGCAACGGCGGCCGGACTGACGTCCATGATGCTCAGCGCGCAGGGTCGGACGCGCCGAGCCAGCCGGCCACGCAGCGGTGGAACGCCTCGGGCTTGTGCAGCATGACCCAGTGCCCGGTGGGCAAGGCCTGCACCTCGTTGCCCGGTTGCGCACGGACCCAGTCCAGCCAGCCGGGCGAATGGAACATGAACGGCTTGCGCGTGCCGTAGACATACAGCATCGGGCAGGCCGGTCGCACCGGCGCGGTGCGGGACAGGCCACCGACCGTGCCGAACCAGCGCATCGCATACGGATAGTTCATCTGCCAGCCGATCGTGGCCGGATCGGTGCGGCACCCCAGGGCCCGCGCCATGCGCCGCGTCATCCAGTTGCCCGCGGCGCCACCGATCTTCCACGCCAGCGCCAGCCAGAACTGGTAACCGAACACCTGGGCGCGCTGGCTCGCCGTCATGGACCGGCCCAGCGCGCCGGAATTGTGGTCGCCGATGTCGACGGCAACGATGCGGGCGACCCGCGCGGGATGGCGCGCAGCGAACTCGTAGCCGAAGATGCAGCCCCAGTCATGCAGCAGCAAGGTGACCGGCAGGCCGGGACTGACCTGGTCGACCACCGTCAGCAGCCACTCGCACATGTCGTCGAGCGAGGTCGCACGCGGATCGGCCTGGATGTCGAAACCCGGCAGCGTGAAACGCACGCAGCAATACCGGTCCTTGAGTGCCTCGACCGTCGCGTCCCAGAGCCGATAGGTGTCCGGCCAGCCATGCAGCATGACGACCGTATGCGGATGATCGCCTTCGAAGTGGACCTCGATGTCCTCGACGGTGACGCGCGCAATCCCTGGCATCGGACCCCTTTCCAGTTCGCCATGTGCTGCGGCAGACCGGAACCACGCAGCAGGTGAATACAACCACAACAACGACTCGCCGCGCCCCTGCGATCGCGTCGCCCGCACGGTGCCGCAGGCGGCCGGGACCGCAGGCGCACACGCGCGCCGGATGTCGGGAATTCTAGCCATCGCGACGGTGGCCCGGGCCGCGCAACCGGCATCGCGGCTGGCGTGTCGGGCGCGTGCGCCGCCAGGCGCTGGGAGCGGCAAGCCCGGCGTCAACGGCTGCCCGCGGCGGCGCGGAACAGCCGGATGCGTTCGGCGTCGGCCGGGTGCGACGCGATGGAGATGCCGCTCCATGCGCTGTCGCCGTCCGACCCGGCCGAGTCGCCACGGCGGCGATGCATCTGCTCGAAAAAGCGCAGCATCACCAGTGGCGATATCCCGGCGGCGTTGAGCATGCGCGCCGACGCCTGGTCGGCCTCGCGCTCGGCGGCGCGCGAATAACTGGCATGCCCCAATGCCGCGGGTGCGGCGGCGAACCAGGAGCTGAAGTCGCCGAACACGACAGCGGCGACACCCGACAGCACCGCGCCCTGCACCAGCAAGCGCAGGCCGTGCCGGTGCTCGACGTGCCCCAGTTCATGGGCCAGCACCCCCATCAGGACCGGTTCGTCGTCGCGGAACATGGTCGCCAGTTCGTCCGTCATGATGATGGTGCCGCCCGGCAATGCGAACGCGTTGGGGCCGATCCGGCTGCCGCGAAATTCCAGCTGCCAGTGTGGCACCGTGCCCGGTGGCTGTGCGGCGGCGACCCGCCGGAAGGCCGTGCGCAGGGCCGCCTGTCGCGCGGGCGGCAGTTCGCTGGGCCGCAGCATGAGCCGGTCCAGGCTGGCCAGCGCGGTCTCGCCGATGACCAGGTCGACCGACACCGGCGTGGCCGCGACGACCAGCCCGGCCAGAGCCGGAAGCCCCCAGCGCTGCAGCGCGACCGCGAGCACCACGAGCGTGGCCACGCTGGCCAGCACCCAGCGCCAGCTGCCCTGCATGCGCACGGCCAGCCCGGGGCGATGACCACTGGCGCGGGCCCAGGTGTCCCAGGCGGCGCCATCGGCACACTGGATCGCGCCGCCGCGCGCCAGATGCAGTACCCGCACGCCATGCAGACCGGGTTCGGGCCATTGCAGTTCGCCCGCCGGTATCCGGCGTTCGAACCCGTCGCCGCGCAGCAGCAGGTCCTCGTCGACCCGTTGCAGCTCGACCGGCTGCGCGCGGCCATGGGTGCCGTCGAAGTAGCTGGCCGCCAGTACCGGCGCCTCGGTCTCGCGCATGCGGGTCTACAAGCCGATGTCGATGCCCAGCAGGTCGCCGGCCGCGTCGCCGGAGGCCTCGACGTCGGACGCCTGCAACAGGCTGACCAGCGTGGCCGGATCCTGGCGGGTCTTGACGATGACGGCCTCGAGCCGCAGGCGGGCCGTCGCGACGGCCGCAAACGGCCAGTACAGGCCCAGCGTGAGCAGCATCAACAACCAGTTCCTGACGGTCAGCCAGAACAGCCGCGAGAACCGGAGCTTGCTGACAAATCGCATGGACCGATTGCCGGTCTTGGTCCAGACCAGGTTCTGCAGGCCGGTCGTGAAATAGGTCTTGACCGTGACATAGGTCACCAGCGTCAGCGGCAAGGCCAGGGACACTACCGCCGCCGCCAGCAAGGCTCCGCCCGAGCCCGCGCCGCCGGACCGCAGCGAGCCTGCCTGTCCGAACCCGTAGACGGCAACGCCCAGCAACGGCAATACCATGAGCAGGGCCAGCCCCAGGCACTTGAACGCGAGCAGGTAGAACGCCCCGACGCTGGCCTTGAACCCGGTCTGCAGGGACGCCAGACCGTAGTTCTCATGCTGGTAGCGCTTGAGGTTCCACAGCAGCCAGGGCAGCACGGCCACCGTGCCCAGCGACACCACCAGCATCAGCCAGCCGTACCACAGCGGCGGTCTCTCGGGGTTGGCCACCCACAACAAGCCGCCGGCCACCAGCACGGCGGGCACGAACATCGGCAGCATCGCGCGATAGGCCTGCGCGGTCGAGCCGCTGAACACGAAACGCATGCCGCGCCAACTCGTATTGGCCAGCCGGAACCGCATCGACGACTTGAGCAGGGCCGGCGCGATGGCCGCCACCAGCACCAGCGCAACCAGCCCGGCCAGCACCGAGAACTGTCCGGCCACCGAATACAGCACGAACAACAGCCCCACCAGCAGGTAGCCGCGCAGCATCGCGCGCGGATTGCCGTGGAAACCCAGCGCGGTGCCATCGACCAGCGTATGGCCGTGGAAATACCGCAGGCGCCGGGCCTTGGCCCACGGGTAATACAAGGTGAAGGTCACCAGCACCAGCAGCAGGTTGACGATCCAGATGCGGAAATACTCGCTGCCCGAGCCGGTGAACCGGATCGCCAGCTGGCGGGGCTGGCCCGCGGGCCCCTCGGGCGGCTCCATCATCGAATCGACTGCCACCCCTTGTGCGTCGCGCATACATGTCCTGTCTGAGTTGTGGCGCACGATCGGCACCAGCAGCGATGGTAGCGCCGGCGCGCCGCCGTGCGATCGGCCGCGTCCCCCAAATGGTCGACATCGGCCGCGTTTGCGGACCCGGTCAGCATCGCGGGAACCCGGACAGGCCCGCAGTTGACGGCGCCCGTCATTTATCATCGACCCTGAATCATCCATTACGGGTCTCGCCCGGCGCGGCGTGCACCCATGCGCCTGCCCGGCGCCGCCTCCATTCACCTCGAGGAAATCACCATGCCGTTCTCATCCTGGAAGCCGCTGCTCGTGCTGGCTGCCATCGCCACATCCGGCGCCGCCTTCGCCCAGGCCGACTGGCCGTCGAAACCGGTGCGGATCGTCGTTCCGTTCGCCGCCGGCGGCACCACCGACATCACCGCCCGCGTCATCGCGGACGAACTCACCAAGGCGGTCAAGGGCAGCTTCATCGTCGACAACAAGGGCGGTGCGGGCGGCAACGTGGGCGCGGCCGAGGTCGCACGCGCCGCGCCGGACGGCTACACCTTCCTGATGGGAACCCCGGGCACACAGGCCATCAACCAGTTCCTGTACCCGAAGATGCCGTACGACACGGCCAAGGACTTCGCGCCGGTGTCCTTCGTGGTGCGGGTGCCCAATGTGCTGGTCGTGCATCCCGGTGTCAGCGCCCGGTCGCTGAAGGACCTGATCGCGCTGGCCAAGAGCAAACCCGGCGCCTTGTCGTACGGATCGCCGGGCAACGGCACGACCGGTCACCTGTCGACCGAGTTGTTCAAGAACCAGGCCGGCGTGTTCGTGACCCACATCCCGTACCGCGGCAGCGGCCCGATGCTGCTCGACCTGATGTCCGGGCAGATCCAGCTGGCCATCGACAACCTGCCCTCGGCCATGCCGCACATCAAGGCCGGCAAGCTGGTGGCGCTGGGCGTGACCGGCGGCAAGTCCAACAGCCAGCTGCCCGACGTGCCGCCCGTGGCCTCGGTGCTGCCCGGTTATTCGGCCGAATCCTGGTTCGTGCTGATGGCTCCGGCCGGCACGCCGCCGGCCATCGTCAACCGGGTGTCGGCCGAAGTCGACAGGATCCTGAAGAAGCCGGAGGTCATCGAACGTTTCAAGGGCCTGGGCGCGGAACCGGTCGGTGGCACGCCCGAGCAGCTCGGCCAGTTCATCGCCGCGGAAACCGGCAAGTGGTCCCAGGTCGTCAAGGCCTCGGGCGCCAAGATCGACTGACCCGCGCCGACCGGGCCGGACCGCCCGGTCGGCACGTCTGAACCAACACCGAACGGGGCCGCAGGATGGACTTCGAACGATTTGTCATGGTCGGCCGCTCGGGCGAGCGCAGCCGACGCGAGATGGTGCGCGTGGGCGCGGTATTGCTGTTCCTGGTCGGCATCGTGCTGTTCCTGACCTCGCGCTCGGGGCAGATTCATTTTTCACTGGTCGTGGCGGCCATGATCGGCGGCTACATGGCGCTGAACATCGGCGCCAACGACGTGGCCAACAATGTCGGGCCGGCCGTGGGCTCGCGCGCACTGACGCTGGGCGGCGCCATCGTGGTGGCCGCGATCTTCGAGATGGCCGGTGCCCTGATCGCCGGCGGCGACGTGGTGGGCACAATCAAGAGCGGCATCATCACACCGTCGGCCATCGTCGACAAGGAGATCTTCATCTGGCTGATGACCGCGGCCCTGCTGGCCGGCGCCTTGTGGCTCAATATCGCGACCGCTTCGGGCGCACCGGTGTCGACCACCCATTCCATCGTCGGGGGCGTGCTCGGTGCCGGCATCGCGGCCGGCGGATGGGGTATCGCCAACTGGGGCGAAATGGCCAAGATCGCGGCCAGCTGGGTGATCTCGCCGGTGCTCGGCGGCATCATCGCGGCGGCGTTCCTGTACCTGATCAAACGCACCATCACCTACCAGAGCGACATGGTGGCGGCGGCGCGGCGCTGGGTGCCGCTGCTGCAGGCGCTGATGGCCTGGGCGTTCACGACCTACCTGGTCCTGAAGGGCCTGCGCCAAGTCTGGCAGGTCGGCGTCGGCATGGCCTTCCTGATCGGCCTGGGGTTCGCCGTGTTGACCTACGGGTTCATGCGCTGGCGGCTGGCTTCGGTGACGAAGGGACTGTCCAACGACAAGCAAGGCGTCAACAGCCTGTTCGTGTTGCCGCTGATCTTCTCGGCGGCCTTGCTCAGTTTTGCCCATGGCGCCAACGACGTGGCCAACGCGGTCGGCCCGCTGGCGGCGATCAACGAGGCCGTGATGCAGGGCGCGATCGCGACCAAGGCGGCGATTCCGGTCTGGGTGCTGATGATCGGAGCCATCGGCATCGCGCTGGGGCTGGCGCTGTACGGCCCCAAGCTGATCAAGACGGTGGGCTCGGGCATCACCGAGCTGGACCAGATGCGCGCGTTCTGCATCGCGATGGCCGCGGCCATCACCGTGATCGTCGCCTCGCAGCTGGGCCTGCCGGTGAGCTCGACCCATATCGCGGTCGGCGCGGTGTTCGGCGTCGGTTTCCTGCGCGAATACATCAAGTCGCACTACGGCCAGATGATCATCGCCATCGAGGAGCACCATGCCGGCCATGACGAGGAGATCGTGCAGGCCTATCTGGTGCGGTTCCACAAGGCCGACTTCAACGAGAAAGGCCGCATGCTGGCCGAACTCAAGGCCAGCAAGCAGGCCAAGGTCGACAGCCACCTGACGAAGAAGGAACGCCGGGGCCTCAAGGGCGTGTACCGCAAGGAGCTGGTCAAGCGCTCGGCGCTCGCGCGCATCGTCGCGGCCTGGCTGATCACGGTGCCCGTGTCCGCGTTGATGGCGGCGATGATCTATTTCATGATCCGCGGCATGATGCTGCCCTGATGGGTCGCGCCGGCGTCCGGCCGGCGCCTGGCGCCCCCCGCTCAGTGGTGGTGGCCGTGCTCTCCGTGCACGTGGCCGTGCTCGATCTCGACGGCCGTGGCGGCCCGCACGTCGGTCACCGTCACGATGAAACGCAGGGCCTTGCCGGCCATCGGGTGGTTGCCGTCGAGCAGCACCTTGTCGCCCTTGATCTTGACGACGTGAAATGCGTGTTCGCGGCCCGATGCGTCCCGGCCGTGCAAGGTGCCGCCCACCTTGACGCCGGGCGGGAACTCGGACTTGGGAATGGTCTGCACCAGGCTTTCGTCGCGCTCGCCGAACGCATCCTGCGGCTGCAACGCGACGACGGCCTGGTAACCCTTCTCCTTGCCCTCGAGCGCCTGCTCGATCTTGGCGAAGGTATTGCCGTATCCGCCATGCAGGTAGACCATCGGTCCGGGGCCGGCATCGAGGGTCTTGTGCGCGGCATCGGTCACCTTGTAACGCAAGGTGACTGCGGTATCTTTTTCGATTTTCATGGGGGTGTTTGTACCACCGAACACGGCGGCAATACCGCAGCGCCACGGTCCGGCGTCCTTGCGGGTCGGGATCGAAGGGTTCATCATCAACGGACACGCAGTTGTTGTTGTTCCACTCACGACCGGAGGTGCACCATGGAAGGCATACGCAGTCCCGCGGTGGCCGGCAGCTTCTATCCCGGCGGCACGGCGGCCTTGACCGCCATGGTGTCGGGCCTGCTCGCGGACGCATCGGCGGCTGAGCCGGTGCATCGGGCCGCGCCACCCAAGGCCCTCATCGTTCCGCACGCCGGCTACATCTATTCCGGCGCGACGGCGGCGCGGGCCTATGCCGGCCTGGCCGCGGCGCGCCAGGTGATCCGCCGCGTGGTGCTGCTCGGCCCGGTGCACCGGGTCGCGGTGCGGGGCCTGGCCTTGCCGGGTGTGGCGCGTTTCGCCACGCCGCTGGGCGAGGTTGCGCTCGACCAGCACGCCATCGCCGCCATCCGCGACCTGCCGCAGGTCGTCGACAGCGCGCCCGCCCATGCGCATGAACACGCGCTGGAGGTGCAGTTGCCGTTCCTGCAGTCGGTGCTGGACGACTTCAAACTGGTGCCGCTGGCCGTCGGCGATGCCTCGCCGGCCGAGGTGGCCGAGGTGCTGGAGCGCTTGTGGGGCGGGCCGGAGACCCTGGTCGTCATCAGCTCCGACCTGTCGCATTTCCTGCCGTATGCCACCGCACAGCAGACCGACCGGGCGACCGCGCTCGACATCCTCGCGCTCAAACCCACCATCAGCCATGAACAGGCCTGCGGCGGCACACCGGTCAACGGCCTGCTGCTGGCCGCGCGCCGGCACGGATTGCAGCCCCGGCTGCTGGACCAGTGCAACTCGGGCGACACCGCCGGCGACCGGCAACGCGTCGTCGGTTACGCATCGTTCTCCTTCGCACCGGAGACTTCCGATGCCGGCGCATGACCGTGGCGCCATCCTGTTGCCGATCGCGCGCCATGCGATCGCGCAGGCGCTCCTCGGGCTGCCGGCGGTGACGCACGACGACGCGCCCTGGTTGCACGAACCCGGTGCCACGTTTGTCACGTTGACGCGCCACGGCGCGTTGCGCGGCTGTATCGGCAGCCTGCAGGCGCGGCGCCGCCTGATCGACGACGTCCGGGCCCATGCGGTTGCCGCGGCACTGCACGACCCGCGCTTCCCGCCGCTGACCGTGCAGGAGTTCGACGCGACAAGCATCGGCGTCTCGCTGCTGTCGACGATGCAGCCGATGGACGTGCGCGACGAGACCGACGCACTGGCGCAGTTGCGGGCCGGCATCGACGGCCTGGTGTTCGAGTGCCATGGGCGCCGCAGCACCTTCCTGCCGCAGGTATGGGAACAGCTGGCGACGCCGCGGGACTTCCTCGGCCAGCTCAAGGCCAAGGCCGGATTCGCGCCCGATTTCTGGTCCGCCGAGGTGCGCCTGCAGCGCTACACGGTGGCCAAGTGGGCTGAAGACGACACGGACAGGGTCGAACCGGGCAGCGCGCAAGCGGGGTTGCGCGCATGACACCGTCGTCGAATCATCCCGCGCGCTGGTGGCACTGGCTCGACGACGGCCGCATGCAGTGCGACCTCTGCCCGCGCGACTGCCGGCTGCACGAAGGGCAACGCGGCGCCTGTTTCGTGCGTGCGCGCCAGGACGACCGGATGGTGCTCACGACCTACGGCCGCTCGTCGGGTTTTTGCATCGACCCGATCGAGAAGAAGCCGCTGAACCATTTCTTCCCCGGCTCGAGCGTGTTGTCGTTCGGCACCGCCGGCTGCAACCTGGCCTGCAAGTTCTGCCAGAACTGGGACATCACCAAGTCGCGCGACATGGACCGGCTGATGGACCAGGCTTCGCCGGACCAGATCGCCAGCGCGGCGCAGCAGGCCGGTTGCAGGAGCGTGGCTTTCACCTACAACGACCCGGTGATCTTCGCCGAATACGCGATGGATGTGGCCGACGCCTGCCGTGCGCGCGGCATCCACACGGTCGCGGTGACCGCCGGCTACCTGCACGAGCAGCCCCGGCGCGCATTCTTCGCGCACATCGATGCCACCAACGTCGACCTCAAGGCCTTCAGCGAAGATTTCTATTTCAAGCTTACCGGCTCGCATCTGCAGCCGGTGCTCGACACCTTGCTCCACCTGCGGCGCGAGACCGGTGTGTGGGTCGAGATCACGACGCTGCTGATACCGGGCCGGAACGACTCCGACGACGAGATCACCGCCATGAGCCGATGGATCCACAAGGAACTGGGCGCCGATGTGCCGCTGCATTTCTCGGCCTTCCATCCCGACCACAAGATGCAGGACGTGCCCGCCACGCCCAAGGCGACCCTGGTGCGGGCCCGCGCGATCGCGCTGCGCGAAGGCCTGCACCATGTCTACACCGGCAACGTGCACCACCAGGCCGGCGACACCACGCACTGCGCACATTGCGGCGCGACACTGATCGAACGCGACTGGTACCGGATCGACCGCTACCGGCTCACGCCCGACGGCCGCTGCCCGGACTGCGGCCACACGCTGGCCGGCCACTACGACCGCGTCGCGGGAAACTTCGGGCGCCGGCGGATTCCGGTGGCGATCGGCGCCTGAGCGGCGTACCGTCGCGCCACACCACGGCGGTTTTCCGGACCTCGATCGCGTTTCTCCCGCACCGGCACACGCGCGCATCGATATCCGTCGGCTTGCCGCGCGGCTGGGTCCGCAACACGTGGCACACGGCCCTTTTGCACCCGGCCCTGGCTCAGGAACCAGCCAGCAACGCGGCCACCTGCGCATCATCCACCTGCGGGAAGTCGCGGTAATACTGCCCGACCGCATGGAAGTCGCGCGGAACCTCGACACACACGACCGCGTCGGCCAGCGCGGCGACCGCATCGAGCGTGTCCTGCGGCGCCACCGGGACCGCGCACACCAGGGTCTGCGGCTTGCGCGCCCGCACCGTGCGCAGCGCAGCCATCATCGTCGCGCCGGTGGCCAGGCCATCGTCGACGACGATGACCACCCTGCCGGCCGGATCGAGCGCCGGTCGGCTCGTTCCGAGTTGCGCGCGACGCGCGCGGATGGCGGCCCGCTGGCGTTGTGTCTCGGCCTCCAGGTACGCGGCGTCGGCGCCCAGCGTGTGCGCGAACGGGGCCACGGTCACGCCGCCGCCTTCGTCCACCGCGCCCACGGCCAGTTCCGGATTGCCGGGTGCACCGAGCTTGCGCACCAGCACGACGTCGAGTTCGCCGCCGAGCCGCTGCGCGATCACGTGGCCCAGCGGCACACCGCCGCACGGGATCGCGAGTACCAACGGATGGTGGCCGCGCCACTCATCGAGCCGCTCGGCCAGGGCCGCGGCCGCATCCGCCCGATCGTCGAACATGGTGCACCTCCATGGGAAGCCGCATGGCCGGGCCATGCACCCAGGCCCACGCTACCAAGACCCGGCGACGGTCGCCATGACCTGCATCAAGCCGGACGCCGGCCGTGCCGCCCCCCGCGGACGCGCGGCCGCCGATCAGGCGCCAGACGCGACGAAACCCACCGAACCCACGCCGTCGATGCGGGCCTGCACCTTCTGGCCGGGTGCGATGCCGAAGGGATCGATCGCCGAGCCCGCCAGCGCCAGCGACCCGGCCGCCAATGGGCGCCCGTCACGCGCGGCCAGGCGCGCCAGGTTGCACAAGGCCTGCAGCGGATGGTCCAGGATGGCGGCGGTATTGCCACTGGCCACGACGGCGCCATCGATCTCCAGCGTGACCGCCCGGCCGGCCACGTCGGTCGTCGGCGGCAGCCAGGCACCGATCACGAAGCCGCAGGCCGACGCGTTGTCGGCCACTGCGTCGTTGGCATTGAACCGGAAGTCACGGTAACGCGAATCGACGATCTCGATCGCCACGGCCAGCGCCTCCAGGTGGTCCAGCGCCACCTGTGGCGTGGCATCGGCCGGCAAGGCGCGCGCCAGCTTGAACATCACCTCGACCTCGACCCGCGGCTTGAACAGGCGTGCCATGTCCAGCGTGCCGCCGTCGGCCAGTTGCATGTCGCGGCACAACAGCCCGGTGACCGGCTCGGCGACCCCCATGCGCTGCATCATCGCGCGGTTCGTGAAGGCCTGCTTCAGGCCGACGATCGCATCGCCGCGCGCGCAGCGCTGCGCCACCAGGGCCGACTGCACCTGGTAGGCCTGGGCCAGGCTCAGCGGCTCGGCCTGCGACCACTGTGCGATCGGCTCGCGGTGTTGCGCGGCCCGATCGAGGGCACGGGCGAGTGCGGTCAGCTGCGTGTCAAGGGAGGGCATGGTTCGGATCATCCTTTCGTGGCGCTCGCCGATGGCACCGGCGTGGCCCCGATTTTGCCCTGCCGCAACGCGGCCTCGCGGCCGCCCGCGCGCTCCACGACGGCATTCTGGTCGTCCTTGGCCTGCCGATCCACGGTCTGCGGGTCGACGATCGCCCGCAGCCGGGCTTCGCAGTCCCGCAGGACATCGCGGTGATCCGGCGACCCGCCCAGGTCGTGTTCCTCCTGCGGGTCGTCCTGCAGGTCGAACAGCTCGGGCGGATACCCGACGTAGTGGTGGTATTTGAATCGACCGTGCGCCAGCATGAACGCCGCACTGGCCGATCCCACGGCATGGTATTCGCTGAACATGGTGCGGTCATGCTCCGGCGCGGCGGCCAGTTCCAGCAGGGAGCGTCCCGGCAAGTCGGCGTCAGCCGGCGCCGGCGCGACGCCGAATGCGTCCAGCACGGTCGGAAAGATGTCCACCAGCGAGGCATGCGTCGCCACGCGCCGCTGGCCGATGCCCGGCCCGGACACGACCAGGGGCACGGCGGTCGACTCGCGGTACAGCAGCGACTTGTTCCACATGCCGCGCGCGCCCAGGTTGTCGCCATGGTCGCTGGTGTAGATCACCAGCGTCTCCTCGCGCAGGCCCGCGGCATCGAGCGCGGCGAGCACGCGACCGATCTGTGCGTCGACAAAACTGACCAGGCCGAGATAGCTGGCGATGGCCAGGCGCCGCCGGCGGTCGTCGCCCAGCTGCGCGTCCAGCTGGTTGAACCGGGCCTGCCGCTCGACCCAGGGATGGCGCCGGTAGCCGGTTTCGGGCCGCAGCTTGGGCCAGGGCAGCACCGCATCCGGGTACAGCTCCAGGTACTGCGCGGGAACCACCAGCGGGAAATGGGGTGCGACAAAACCGGCGAACAGCATCGCCGGTTGCTGCGCGCGCCGCTGCGGTCCCATCTGCGCCCGTGTCGTCAGCCATGCGATGGCGCCTTCGGCCACGCGCCGGTCGAACCGGTTGTATTCGGTCTCGCCCGCACCCAGCTGGCCGAACAGGCCGGCCCCGTCGCTGCGTTCGGGCAAGGGGTCGCGCACGCAACCCCAGACCTGGCCCTTGCCATCGGCGATATGCACGGCCTCGCGCTGGCGATCGAATCCGGTGTCGTCGTCGGCGCTGCGGTAATGCAGCTTGCCGACCGATTCGACGCCGACACCGGCCGCCTGCAGCCGATGGCCCCAGGACGGCTGCGCGCCGCTGTAGGCGATGGCGTTGTCCCAGCAGCGGTGATCGTGCACCCAGCGCCCGGTGGCCAGGCTGGCGCGGGCCGGCACGCAGATCGGGCTGGGCGTGTAGGCGCGCTCGAACACGGCGCCCGAGCCCGCCAGCCGGTCCAGGTGCGGCGTGTGTACCACGCCGCTGCCCATGAAGCCGCTGTGCCGCGGGTCGTGCTCGTCGGAGCACAACAACAGCACGTTGCGATACGTCATGGCGTTACAAGGCGGCCGAAAAGCCGAATGCCTTGATCTGCGCGCCGCGCTCGGCATATTCCTCGCGCATCTGGCCGGCCAGTGCGCTCGCGCCGACCGGCGCCTCGACGGTCTGGCCGTCGAGCACGACCTGCATCTCCTTGCTCTTGATCGACTCCAGCGCGGCCTTGGAGAACTTCTCGACCAGCTCGGGCGCCATCCGGGCCGGCGCCAGCAGCCAGGTGCCTTCGGTCAACGTCAGCTGCTTCATGCCCAGTTCCTCGAAGGTGGGCACCTGCGGCAGCGTCGCGGAGCGGGCCCGGCCGGTGGTCGCCAGGATGCGGACCTGTCCGGTGCGGTGCGGCTGCAGCACGAAGGACGTGGACGAGATCATCGAGGACACATGGCCACCCAGCAGGTCGCCCAGCGCCAGGTTGCTGCCGCGGTAAGGCACGTGGGTGATCCTGACACCCAGCGCCTTGGCAATCTGCAGCCCCATCAGGTGCGGCGAGGAGCCGGTGCCCGGCGAGCCGAAGGTGGCCTGGTCCGGATGGGCCTGGCACCAGGCGGCAAATTCCTTGAGGTTCTGCGCCGGGACCTTGGGATAGATCGCCAGCGCGAAGTCGTTCTCGACCAGTTGCGCGATCGGCACGAAGTCGGTCAGCGGGTCGAATCCGAGGTCCTTGTAGACATGGGGCAGGTGCACCATGCCCGAGGCCGGGGCCACCAGGAAACTGCTGCCGTCGGCGGCCGCATTCTTCACCGCCTGGCCGGCGATGCGGCCATTGGCACCCGGCTTGTTGTCGACCAGCGCGCTGACACCGAAGCTGCGCTTGAACTGCTCCGCCACCGCACGTGCGACGAGGTCGGGGAGCCCGCCGGGCGGAAAGCCGACATAGATGCGAATCGTGTTGCCCTGCGCCTGTGCCATCGGCATGGCGGCGCCCGCAACGGCGGCGGCACCCATGGTCTGCATGAAGCTGCGTCGGTCGATCAACATGGCAATCTCCTTGAGGTGGTGGGATGAAACGGGATCAGGGTCGGTTCCATCACCCGGTCTGCGGTGGCGCGTCCAGGCCCTGGAGCGACAGGCGCCGGGTGATGTCGGCGGCGGCGGTGCGGACGTGCTGGCACAGGTAGTCCTCGCGAAACGCGGCGATCCGGTTGTCGGTACCGATCAGCGTGAGGCTGCCGACGACATGCCCGCGCTCGGCAAAGATGGGTGCGGCCACGCCCACGCGACCGGGATACAGCTCACCGCTGGACATCACGACCCCGCGCTTGCGCACCTGGGCCAGGGCCCGCGCGAACTGCTTCCAGTCGGCGCCGATCGCCAGCAGATCGGGCTCATGCTGGTGCGCATCGAAGATGCGGCGCAGCGTGCGTGTGGGCAACTCGGCCAGGATCACGCGCGAGGTCGAGCCGCGAAACAGCGGCATCACCCTGCCGCGCCCCAGCGCCAGGCGCTCGTTGGCCGGGTTGTGTTCGTAGTGGACATTCACGATGCGCTCGCCGTACAACTGGCTCAGCAGCAACTCCAGGCCGGTGTCCGCCACCAGCAGCCGGATCTGCTCGCGACTGGCCGCCAGCAAGGGATCGTTGCTGCGCACCATGTAGTCCCATTCGATGATGCGCGGGCCCGGCGCATACCCCTGCGGCAGGCGCACCAGCAAACCGGCCTCGACCAGCTCGCGGATATTGCGGTACACCGTGGCGATCGGGCTGCCGGTGCGCTCGCAGATCTGCTCGGCACTGAGCACCGAACTGCCGTCGGCGAACGTGTCCAGCACTGCCAGCACCCGGCTCAGGCGTCCGGTCATGCGGCGCTCCCTGCGACCCTCGGCACAAGGGCCTGCCGGCTCCGCCATCCGCAGGCACGCAGCCATCGTCCAACTGATAAATTAGCAAGACAAAGACCCGAAATATTGGTTGACATGATCCGCAGTATTATCGTAATCTGATAATCATGCAAGAAAAATTTGCAGATTCGTACCGGAAACTGATTCCCTCCTGCTGTGGCCGCGGCCGCGGACCGGCAGCCCCGCGTCAAGGCCCAGGCTCCCGACCCCCGTGCCCGCCCGGCACCCGGCCACCTGCGTCCCCCATGAACCGGAGTACCCCATGACCACGTCCAACACCGCCACGGTGGGCGACCTGCTGGCCGCCTTTCTCGAGGCCGCCGGTGTCCGCCATGCCTTCGGCGTCCTGTCGGTGCACAACATGCCCTTGCTCGATGCGCTGGCCCGGCGCGACACGGTGCGCTACATCTGCGCCCGTGGCGAGGCCGGCGCCGTCAACATGGCCGACGCCTATGCCCGCATCCAGGGCCAGGTCGGCGTGGCCTTCACCAGTACCGGCGCCGGTGCCGGCAATGCCTGCGGCGCGCTGATCGAGGCCAGCACGGCCGGTACGCCGCTGCTGCACATCACCGGGCAGGTCGAGTCGGCCTACCTGGACAAGGGCCTGGCCGACGTGCACGAGGCCAAGGACCAGCTGGCCATGCTGGAGGCCGCGTCCAAGGCCGCGCTGCGGGTGTGGTCGGCCGATACGGCCTTGGGGGTGTTCCGCCAGGCCTTGCAGCTGGCGCAGACGGCGCCGTGCGGGCCGGTCAGCATCGAGATCCCGATCGACATCCAGGGCGCGGTGCTGGCGCGCTGGCCGGACGACCTGCGGCCCTTGCCGGTGCCGGTGGCCGAGCCGTCCGGCGCACAACTCGACGCGCTCGCCGACCTGGTGCGTTCGGCCCGCCGGCCGATGCTCTGGCTCGGCGGCGGCGCGCGCCATGCGGGTGCCGCGGCCCGGCAACTGCTCGACGCGGGCTTCGGCGCGGTCACCACCATCCAGGGCCGCGGCGTGATCGACGAGAACGACGCACGCAGCCTGGGCAGCTTCAACCTGCAACCCTCCGTCGAGGCCTTCTACCAGAGCTGCGACCTGATGCTGGTCGTGGGCTCGCGCCTGCGGGTGCCCGAGACGGCGCGCCATACGCTCAAACTGCCCGACCGGCTGGTCCGCATCGACGCCGACCCGACAGCCCAGGGCAAGGCTTATGTCGAGACCCTGTTCGTCCATGGCGATGCGCAGCAGGTGTTGCAGGGCCTGGCCGACCGCCTGGCCGCAAGCATGGACACCGACCCCGCGTTCCACGCCGACCTGGCGGCGGCGCGCGAGCAGGCCCAGGGCCGCCTGCGTGCCAACATCGGGCACTACGCGCAGTTGAACGACTGCCTGCAACAACTCGCCGGCGCCGACTGCAACTGGGTGCGCGACGTCACGATTTCCAACGGCACCTGGGGCAACCGGCTGTTCCGCATCCCCGCGCCCTACCGCTCGGCCCATGCGTCCGGCGGCGGCATCGGGCAATGCCTGTCGATGGCCATCGGCGCGGCGATGGCCGCGCCGCAACGCCGCACGCTGGCCCTGGTCGGCGATGGCGGCCTGATGCTCAATGCCGCCGAGCTGCCCACGGCGGTACAGGAGAAGACCGGCATCGTGCTGCTGGTCATGAACGACCGCGGCTACGGCATCCTGCGCAACCTGGCCGACGCCCAGTTCGGCGGCCGGCGCTTCTACAGCGACCTGCATACGCCGCGGTTCGAGGCGCTGGCCGCCGCCTACGGCTACACCTATTTCCGCATTTCCAGCTTCGAGGGCCTGGAACAACAACTGCGCACCGTGCTGCAGACCGATGCGGCCGCCACGCTGGTGGAGTTCGACATGGACGCCATCGGCCCGTTCGCCCAGCCCTTCTCCGGGCCGAAGATCTAAACCAGCCCGGCCATGACATCTCCCTCCGCCTCCGCCCCTGCGCCACGCATCGTGCGCAACCTGCTGTTCATCATGTGCGACCAGTTGCGCGCCGACGTGATGTCGGTCTGCGGCGGGCCGGTCCCGACGCCGAACATCGCACGCCTGGCCGCGCGCGGCGTGCGCTTCGACAAGGCCTTCGTCAACGCCGGCGTCTGCGGGCCATCACGCACCTCGTTCTATACCGGGCGTTATCCGGTGTCGCACCGGGTCACCTGGAACCGGGTCCCGATGCCGGTCGATGAACTGACGCTGGGCCACTACCTGATGGACGCGGGCTTGCCGCTGCACCTGCTGGGCAAGACCCATTTCGTGCCGGACACCCGCGCCGCGGCGCACCTGGGCTACCAGGTCGATACCGCGCACCGGGGCCTGTTTCGCGAAGGCGGTTTCGTGCCGATCGAACGTTACGACGGCCACTTCGAACCCGAGGCCGACAGCCCGTACCGGCAGTACCTGCTGGCCCAGGGGTATGACAGCGACCGCCCGTGGACCGACTTCGTCATCGGCTCGCAGCAGGCCGACGGCAGCGCCGCCGACGGCTGGTTGATGCGCCACGCACCGCTGCCGGCGCGGGTCCGGGCGCAGGACTCGGAGACCGCCTACCTGACCCGGCGCGCCATGGATTTCATCAGCGCGCAGGCGGACACACCCTGGGCCCTGCACCTGAGCTACATCAAGCCGCACTGGCCGTACAAGGCGCCGGCACCCTACCACGCGATGTTCGGTCCCGACGATTGCATGGCGCCGATCCGCGACGCCCGTGAACGGCAGGATCCGCATCCGGTGTTCGGCGCCTACCAGCGGCTCGAGGAATCCCAGGCGTTCGCCCGCGACGAGGTCTGGCGCGCGATACGGCCGGTCACGATGGGCCTGGTCCGGCAGATCGACGACGAGATCGGCCGCCTGCTGGACCACATGGAATCCCTCGGCCGGCTCGACGACACGCTGGTGGTATTCACGTCCGACCACGGCGACCTCGCCGGCGACCACTGGCTGGGCGAGAAGGAATATTTCTACGAGTCGGTGATGCGGGTGCCGCTGATCGTGGCCGACCCGCATCCGGATGCGGCGGCGCGGCACGGCAGCAGCAGCGACGCACTGGTCGAGAGTATCGACGTGGTGCCGACCGTGCTGGCCGCGCTGGCCTGCAACCCCCGTGCGCACCGGGTCGAGGGACGCTCCCTGCTGGCGCTGACACGCGCCGGCGAGTCGCCGCCACCCTGGCGCGACTGCGTCTTCGGCCAGCTCGACTATGCGTATCGCGAAGCGCGGCAGTTCCTGGGCCGCCAGCCCGACGCCTGCCAGGGTTTCATGGTGCGCGACGCGCGCTACAAGTTCATCGCCTGGGACGGATATGCCGACCAGCTGTTCGACCTGCGGGACGATCCGAGCGAGTTCGACGACCGCGGCACCGACCCGGCGCTGGCCGGCGTGCGCGAGCGCATGCGCGACCGCTTGCTCGACTGGTTCGCGACGCGCAAGCACCGCGCCAGCGAGACGCTGGAACAGGTCGAGGCGCGCACGCACGCGCATGAACGGATGATGGGAATCCAGATCGGGCGCTGGTAACCCTCGTGCCACCGGGCACGCCCGGCCGTACGCCGGCCTGCGCCGTCAGCCGGCCGTCGCGACGCTGCGCAGGAACGTCTCGATGTCGCGATTCACGTCGAGCGGGCGCTCGAGCATCGGAAAATGGCCCGCCCCCGTGTAACGCACGATGCGCGTGCGCGGCGCCAGTTGCTCCAGCGCCTGCAGCCAGGGTGTGCTTGCGCCTTCGGCCAGTGCGACGCGTTCGCGCTGCGGGTTCATCCAGGTGCAGGCGATCGCCAGCGCCGGCACGTCCAGCCGCGCGAGCACGGGCTCCATGTGCAACACGTCCCAGGCCGCGAAATCGGGCATCAGCGTGCGGGCCACATGCGCGGGCAGGTCCATCGCCCGTTGCACGATGGCGTCGCGTTGCGGTGCGAACTGCTCGTCAAAGAACATCTGCGCGAAACTGTGGCGCGCCCGCTCGCGGGGTTCGACGTCGACATACGGCGCCGCCGCGCGCATGCGTGCCGCCTGCGCCCGGTCCTCGCGCTGCTCGCGACTGCCCGGACCGATCAGTCCCGGCACCAGGTAGGCACCATCGACAAACACCAGCCCCGCCACCAGTGCCGGTTGCTGCCGCCACACCTCCAGCAAGACCCGGCAGCCCATGCTGTGGCCGACCAGCACCGCGGTATCGATTCCCTGCGCCGCGCATACGGCGCGCACTTGCCGTGCGAACGACGCAACGCCGATGTGATCGGCATCCACGCAGGAGCGACCGTGACCGTACAGGTCCAGCGCCAGCACCCGGTGCCGCTGCGAAAAATGATCCAGCTGGGCCTGCCAGTCCTGCAGTGCACACAAGGCGCCATGCACGAAGACCAGGGCCGGATCTCCCGCGCCGGTGCAGCTGTAGTGGGTCGTCGCACCCGCGTCGTTCAACCAAGGCATCGTGTGCGCATCATCGCAAGGTCAGACGAAAAACTCAACCTGGATGGCCGCAGCGGCGTCGCCGCGACGGCGTCGCGTCAGGACGCGGCCGACAGGAAGTCCGCCACCAGCGCCAGTTGGTGCGGCACGTTGAGCGCCGGCGCATGGCCGCAGCCGGCGATCGTCTCGATGCGCGCGCGTGGCCCGCGCTGCGCCATCTGCACCGCGGTGTCGGCCAGCAGCAGGTCCGAGTCTTCGCCGCGCAGGCACAACACCGGGATGTCCAGGCTGTCGTACTCCGGCCAGCGCAGGTAGTCGTTCGGATGGCATACGAACTGCTGCACCATGGCGGGGTCGTAATGCGGCGTGACGCGTCCGTCGGGCAGGCGCCGCGTCGAGGTCTCCGTCAACTGGCGCCACTGGCTGTCGGACAGGAATCCATAAGGCTTGTAGACGGTGCGGAAATACTGCTCGAGCTCGGTCACGGTGGCGAACGCCGACGGATGGCCGGCATAACTGCGGATGCGTTCGATCGCCGCGGCCGCCAGTTCCGGCCCGTTGTCGTTGAGCAGCAAGCGCGTGATGCGACCGCGCAACGGCCCTGCCGCGGCCACCAGGCCGATCGATCCGCCCATCGAGGTGCCGACCCAGTCGAACTGCCGCAGGCCGAGCTGGTCGACCAGCGCCCGGGCGATCTGCACGTAGAAATCCAGGCAATATTCCTGGTCCGGCTCGGGGCTCCACTGGCTCAGGCCGCGGCCGATGGTGTCGGGGCAGATGACCCGATAACCGTGCTCGGGCGCGCTCAGGAAGGCGGCCAGCGCGTCCATGTCGCGGCCGGTGCGCGCCAGGCCATGCCAGGCGATGAGCACCTTGCCGTTGTGCTCGCCCCATTGCGTGTAGTGGATCTCGCGTCCGGCGCACCGCAGGTAGTGCGAGGTGGGCGCGCCGGCCTGCATGGCGCCGCGGGCGTTCACGACTGGCCCCCGCTCGACAGGCGGGCCGCGGCGCGCAGCCGCAGCCGCCCCACGACCCCGGTCGGGAAGTAATACACCGACAACACGAACAACACGCCCAGCCACAACAACCAGCGTTGCGGCGACAGCAGCGCGGAGAGCCAGGGCAAGGCCGCCGTGGCTTCGCTGCCCAGGCGCAGCAGGTCCTGCAGGTAACTCTGCGCGATCATGAACAGGGTCGCACCGACGACGGCGCCATACATCGTGCCCATGCCGCCGATGACGACGATCAGCAGCACGTCCATCATGATCTCGAACGACATCGAGGTGTCGGGACCGTTGTAGCGCAGCCAGAGCGCCAGCATCGCGCCGGCGGCGCAGGCGAACAGCGCCGACAGGATGCTGGAGATGGTGCGGTAGACGACGACCCGGTAGCCGATGGCCTCGGCGCGGAACTCGTTCTCGCGGATCGCCTGCAATACCCGGCCGAACGGCGAATTGACGATGCGCAGCAGCGTCAGCAGCAACACCAGGGCCAGCACGAACAGCAGGTAGTAGGACACCAGGCGTCCGTCGAGCATGACGCCGAGGAACTCCTCGTCCATGAACTCCCAGCTCGGCGACAGGATCTCGGGCACCTTGAAGGTCAGGCCGTCCTCGCCGCCGGTGAAGCTCGACAGCTGCGAGGCCAGCGTCAGGAAGGCCGAGGCCACGGCCAGCGTGATCATCGCGAAGAAGATCGCCCGCACCCGCAGCGAGAACAGCCCGATCAGCAGCGCCAGCAGGAAGGACAGCACCAGCGCACATCCCAGGCCGACCGCCAGCGCCTCCCAGGTCGGGCCCATGCGGGTGGTCGCGATCGCGATGCCGTAGGCGCCGATGCCGAAGAACATGGTGTGCGCAAAACTGACGATGCCGGTGTATCCCAGCAGCAGGTCGAAACTGGCCACGAGCACGATGAAGATCAGCACCTTGGCCGCGACGTTCAGGGCCTTCACACCCGGAAACAGGAACGGCGCGAAGGCCAGGCCCAGCAGCAGCACCAGCAGCAGCAGCGCGAGGATGCGGCTGCGCGGCAGGTCGTTGGACAACAGACGGGTCAGCATGTCGAACTCCCTCGGTCAGCGGTTGGCCACCGGATAGACGCCCTGGGGCCGCCACAGCAATATGGCCGCCATCAGCGCGATGTTGGAGAACAGCGCCACCTTGGGCACCAGGAAGCCGGTGTAGTTGGCCATCAGCCCGACCAGCAAGGCGCCGATCAGCGCGCCGGCGGTCGAACCCAGTCCGCCGATGATGATGACGATGAAGATCAGCACGTTGACCTGCGCGCCCATCTGCGGCGTCACGGTCTGCTGGTACAGGCCCCACATCACGCCACCCAGGCCCGCCAGCGCGCTGCCCATGACGAACACGCCGATGAACAGCCGCCGGATCCGGTAACCGAGCGACTCGACCATCTCGCGGTCCTGCACGCCGGCGCGGATCAGCAGGCCGATCTTGGTCTTGTTGAGCGTCCAGACCAGCGCGCCGAACACCACCAGGCCGACGATGACCGCGATGATGCGGTATTTCTCGATCGCCGCGTCGCCCACCAGGATGGCGCCGCGCATGCCCTCGGGCAGCGGCAGCGGAATCTGCTGCGGGCCCCAGATCACCTTGATCAGCTCCTCGCCGATGATCATGCCGCCCATCGTGATCAGGATCTGCTTGAGATGCTGGCCGTAGACCGGCTTGACGATGAAACGCTCGAAGGCCAGGCCGACCGCGCCGGCCACCGCCATCGCGACCAGCATGGCCGGGAACACCGCGACCAGGTTGCGCCACAGTTCGTCCGACATCGTCCAGTCCGACATCGAGCCCAGGATGCTCGTGGCCACGAAGGCGCCGAGCGCAATGAACAGCCCGTGGCCGAAGTTGAGCACGTCCATCAGCCCGAACACCAGGGTCAGGCCGGAGGCGATGACGAAGATGATCAGGCCCATGGCCAATCCGGCGACCGTGAGCGTGAGCCAGGTCGATGGCGAGCCGATCAGCGGGAACACCAGCAATGCCAGCAGCGGCACCAGGGCCACCGGTTTCCAGTCGAAGTCGCTGCTTGTCATAAGGACAGTCCCAACAGGTCTTTCTGCAATTCGGCGTCGGCCGACAAGGCCTGCATGCTGCCCGCATGCACGACCGCGCCGTTGTCCATCACCGCCACGGTGTCGCCGAGCTTCTGCGCGAAGTTGAAGTTCTGCTCGACCAGCAGGATCGTGACCCCGGTGGCCTTGAGCTCGGCAAAGGCGGCGATCATGTTGTTGACGATCGACGGCGCCAGGCCCTTGCTCGGCTCGTCGACGATCAGCAGTTCGCGCGGCTCGACGATGGAGCGCGCCACGGCCAGCATCTGCTTCTGCCCGCCCGACAACTTGCCGGCCGGATGGTTCCAGAACTTCCTGACCGCCGGAAACAGGCCGAAGATCCATTCCAGCCGCTTCGCGTCCATCTGCTTTTCGGTGGCGGCATTGCGCGCGGCCAGCAACATGTTCTCGCGCACCGTCAGGTCGGAGAAGATGCCCATGTTCTCGGGCACGTAGGCGATGTTGCGTTCGGCGATCTCGGGGGTCGACAAGGCGGTGATGTCCTGGCCCGCGAAGGTCAGCGTGCCCTGGGATGCGCGCCACAGGCCCATGATGGTGCGCAGCGTCGTCGTCTTGCCGGCGCCGTTGCGCCCGAGCAGCAGCGTGACCTGTCCGCGCGGCACGACCAGGTCCACGCCGTGCAGGATGTGGTAGGCGCCGATATGGGTGTGCACGCCGGCGAGCGTCAGCAGTGGCTGTGTCATGTCCGACCTCCGTTGAGCACTGGAGCGGCCGCCGGCGCCGCGTCGCTGTCCGCATCCTCCGGATTCACGCCCAGGTAGGCCTGCTGCACCACCGGCGAGGCGATCACCTCGGCCGGGTCACCGTCGGCCACCAGCGCGCCGTTGTGCAGCACGATGATGCGGTCGGCCAGCTCGCGCACCACGTCCATCTTGTGCTCGACCAGCAGGATGGTCTTGGTCGGATCGTTCTTCAGCGAGCGGATCAGGTTCAGGATCACCGGCGCCTCGTCCACGCTCATGCCGGCCGTGGGTTCGTCGAACATGAACACGCGCGACTCGAGCGCGATCAGCAAGGCGACCTCCAGCTTGCGCTGGTCTCCGTGCGGCAGGCTGGCCACGACGGCGTCCTGCTTGTCCTGCATCGCCACCGTGGCCAGGATCTCGTCGGTCCGCTGCACCAGCGCGCCATGGTCGCTCCAGATGCTCCACAGGTTCAGGCCGCGGCGGTGCTTGCCGCGCCGCGTCGCCTGGACTGCCAGCCGGACGTTCTCGAACACCGACAGGTTGGGAAACAGGTTGGTGAGCTGGAACGCGCGGCCCAGTCCGGCGCGGGTGCGCGCCGACACGCCGAGCGACGAGATGTCGTGGCCGTCGAGCATCACCGATCCGCCACTGGCCTTGAGCTGGCCGGAGATCAGGTTGAAATACGTGGTCTTGCCCGCGCCGTTGGGGCCGACGATGGCCGTCAGCGTGCCGGGCGCGAACACGCAGCTGACGGCATTCACCGCCACATGTCCGCCGAAGCGGATCGTCAGGTCCTTGGTTTGCAGCATGGTGTGACCAATGGTCGGGTTGCCGGGAGGTCCGTGCCGCGTCCGTCGCGGCGCGCACCCTCCCGGCGGGGTGCGTCATGCACACCCCGCTTCGAAGGAAACGGCAGGAAAACAATGCGGCCGGCCGGACCGCGCGCCACGCCAGGTCGCGCGCGGGTCCGGCGCGGGGGCCCGATCAGCGCTTGTTGCGGATCGGGATGTCCATCTCGCTGGCCTTGATCTCGCGCACCAGTTCCGGCACACCCCAGGCGAACGCCGGGTCGACCTTGATCTTGAAGTGGTACATGCTCTGCATGGCCTGGTGATCTTCCTTGCGGAAGGTCATGGTGCCCTTGGGCGTCTCGAAGCTCATGCCTTCCATGGTGCGGATCAGCTTGTTCGTGTTGGTGTCGCCGTTGGTCTTCTTGAGCGCGGTCACCACGGCCATCGCGGCGGAGAAACCCCCGGCGGTGAAGAAGTCCGGCGGCGACTTGAACTCGGTGTAGTGCTGGGCCACCATGGCATCGTTGACCGGGTTCTTGGGCAGGCCGAAGTAGTAATACGTGGCGCCCTCCATGCCCGGGAACTGCTTGTAGGCGGCCATGGCCGGAAGAATGTTGCCGCCGGTGGCGATCTCGATGCCGTAGCGCTTGAGGTCCAGGTCGGCGATCTTGAACGGGTTGCCGCCGCCACCGGCCCAGATGATCCAGATCACCTTGCGGCCCGGCTTGTCCTTGAGGGCGTCGATCAGGCGCTGCGCGCCGGCCGTGAAGTCCGTGGTGTTGGTCGGCAGGTACTCCTCGTGCACGACCTTGGCCTTCTTGATGGCCTCCTTGTAGGCCTTGACACCGTCGCGGCCGAAGGCGTAGTCCTGCGCCAGCGTCGCGATGCTGGTGCCGGGCTGGTCCTGCGCCACGGCGTTGGAGATCGCGTCCTGCGTGCTGCTGCGCCCGGTGCGGAAGATGTACTTGTTCCACTTGTCGCCGGTGATGGAGTCGGCCACGGCCGGCTCGACCAGCAGGATCTTCTTGTATTCCTCGGCCACCGGCAGCATGGCCAGGGCCACGCCCGACGAGGTCGGGCCCACGGCGATGTCGGCCTTGTCGTCGGAATACGCGGCTGCCAGCAGGCTCTTGCCCAGGTCGGGCTTGCCCTGGTCATCCTTCTCGATCACGACGAGTTTCTTGCCGGCCACCATCATGGTGCCGCCGGTTGCGTAGTTCAGGCCCATGTTGAACCCGACCGTGGTCTGCTTGCCGTACGCCTCCAGCGGCCCGGTCAGGCTGTGGATATGGGCGATGCGGATTTCCTTGTCCTGCGCCTGCACGGATACGGGCGAGAGCGTGCTCATTGCGGTGGCTGCGATGGCGGCCAGCGCGACCAGGGTACGACGATGCATGGTTGTCTCCAGTTGGTTCTTGGGAAATCGACTCACGAAGAAAATCGAACTGCCCAGAAATAGCATGCACCGTGCCAGTCTGCAAGCCATTGAATTTCAACAGGAAACCGCGATCGGACTCCTGACATGTTCAAGAGTTGAACACATCCGACCGTCTGAAATTCAGTCGAATGTATCTATTTCAGACAGTCGTTGGTACAAGGTGGCGCGAGAGATCCCGAGCAGGCGTGCCGTGGCCATCTTGTTGCCATCGGTGGCCCGCATGGCGGCCGTTATCGCCTGGCGCTCGACCTGGGCGACCTGCTCGGCCATCGGTCGCAGCAGGTCCGCGTCCGGCCCTGCCGGCAGTGCGGCGTTCGCGGCCAGGCGGCTCGCGCGCGCAACCAGGCGCGGGTCGACACCGGACTGCAGCAACACCTGGCGCAGCAACGCGGCGTCGATGCGCTGGTTGTCGCTGCACATGGCTGACTGCTCCAGCACGTTGCGCAACTCGCGGATATTGCCGCGCCACTCCTGGGCGGACAGCAGTTCCAGCGCGTCGGCGGTGATGTCGGGCAGCGTCAAGCCGTTGCGCAGGGCGACGTCATCGGCCAGGGCCTCGACCAGCGCCGGGATGTCGCTGCGCCGCTCGCGCAAGGGCGGGACCCGGATCGGCAACACGTTGAGCCGGTAATACAGGTCTTCGCGAAAACGGCCGTCGCGCATCCAGGCCGTCAGGTCGCGCGAGGTCGCGGCGATCACCCGCACGTCGAACGGCACCAGCGTGTTCGAGCCCAGCGGTTCGATCTCGCCCTCCTGCAAGGCGCGCAGCAGCTTGGCCTGCAGCGACAGCGGCATGTCGCCGATCTCGTCGAGGAACAGGCTGCCGCCATCGGCCAGCTTGAACTTGCCGTCGCGGGCCTTGCGCTCGGCGCCGGTGAAGGCGCCGGGCGCCACACCGAAGAACTCCGCCTCCAGCAAGGTGTCGGGCACCGCGGCGATGTTGACGCTGACCAGCGGCCCGCCCGCGCGGCTGGACGCGGCATGGATGGCATGGGCCAGCAGTTCCTTGCCGGTGCCGGTCTCGCCGAGCAACAGCACCGGGCTGTTCGATTGCGCCGCGCGCCGGGCCTGGCGCTTGACCTCGACGGCTGCCGCACTGGTGCCGACAAAACTCGTGAAGGTGTATTTGGATGGCCGCGCGCCCTGGCCGCGCCCGTTCGCCTGGCTCATGCGCTGCATCGCCAGTTCGCGCCGCGCATCGTCGAGATCGCGCTGCATCAGCGCGAACTTGCTGATCAGCGGCTGCAGGGTTGTCTCGGGATGGTCGAACAACACGATGCCGATGGCGCCGATCACCGCGTCGTCATCGTCGCGCAGCGGGATGCGGCTGACGACGAAGGTGCCGGCCCGGTTGGTCAGCAGATCGATCAGGTAGGGCTCGCCGGTCTCCAGCACGCGGCGCATCTGGGTGTTGGGAATCACGTCCTCGACCATGTGCCCCATGAACTGGTCCAGCGACGAATAACCCAGCGCCGGCAGGAAGCGCTGGTAACCCTCGTTGACCCAGACGATGCGGCCGGTGCGGTCGACCAGGAACATGCCCTGGCTGATGCTGGAGAACAGATGGAACATCGACCGCGCCGCCAGCTCCAGGATGCCCTGGGCATCGAGCGGCAGGCCGTTGGCCGCCGCCGCGGCGGATTCGGGCTGCGGCGCGGGCGCGGCGGTCGGATCGGACATGGGCGCATGTTAACGCCCGCCCCGGCTCGGCTTGCGCCGGATGCCCGCTGCGCAAACGGAACCAGCCGGCTGGCCGGCTGGTGGATTCGATGCCGCAGGTCGCTGCGGCACCCAGGACGGAAACCCGCGATGCCGGAGTGCGGCAACGCGGGGTCCGAGCGCTCATTTCGGGATGATGACGCTGTCGATGACGTGGATCACACCGTTGTCGGCAACGATGTCGGTGGCGGTCACCTTGGCCTGGTCGACCATCACACCGTCCATGGTCGACACCGTGATGCTGGACCCCTGCACCGTCTTGACCATGCCGGCCTTGACGTCGGCAGCCATCACCTTGCCGGGTACGACGTGGTAGGTCAGCACGGCGGTGAGCTTGGCCTTGTCGGCGAGCAAGGCATCGAGGTCTGCCTTGGGAACCTTGGCGAAGGCGGCGTCGGTCGGCGCGAACACGGTGAACGGGCCCGTGCCCTTGAGCGTGTCGACCAGGCCGGCGGCCTTGAGTGCGGTGGCCAGGGTATTGAACGAGCCGGCGGCGACGGCGGTATCGACGATGTCCTTGGCCTGCACCGAGAAGGTGGCACCCAGGGCAATGGCGGCGGCGATGAGGGACTTCTTCATGTGGTTCTCCAGAAGGGTTTGGTGGTCTTCACCATGTCTCGCCAAAAATGTGGCGCAGACAGAATTTATACCAAACAGTATTCATTGTGAACTGAATGGTTATTTTCTGAACCAGAAGAACTTTTTTGAAGACGACCTAGACAGCAGGGTCAGGGCACACCTGGCACGGTGCACCGCGCGCCCGCACGGGTTGCGTCCTGCAACCAGGCGATCAACGCCGTGCGTTCCCGGGCGTCGGCGATGCCGGCGTATCCCATCGTCGTGCCCGGCACCATGGCGGCGGGATCGCGCAGGAACCGCTCCAGCGTCTGCAGGTTCCAGACGATGCCGCTGTTGCGCAGCGCATCCGAGTACGACGCGAAGCCGGGGGCCGCGCCGGCCTTGCGTCCGAACAGCCCGCAGTGCAGCGGACCGGTGCGGTTGCGATCGATGGCATGGCAGGCAATGCAACGGTCGTAGATGGCCTGGCCCCGGGTGTGCTCGGGCGCATCACCGATGGCCGCAGTCGCGGCCACCGCCAACAGTGTCGCCGCCAGTGGGGCGCGCGGCGTCATGCCATGAAGGCTGCCGGCACCGGGTCCTGCCCGAGCGCCTGGCGCAGCACGGCCCAATGCATGGCCTCGTCGCCCAGGATGCTCGCGGCCACCTGTGCCAACTGGCGATCGGCGAACAAGGGAACGGCGCCGAGATAGGCCGACACCGCACCCTTCTCCAGGCTGGCGGCGAACTGCAGGACGTCGGTCTGCGACCGCAGCCTGTCGGTCGGAAAGGCATGGTCCGCCTTGCCGGCTGGCACCGTGCCGCCCAGCTTGCGCACCGTTGCGGCGAGCGCATCCGCATGCTCCTTGTGGTGCGACTGGAATCCGATCGCGAGCTTGCGAACGTCGGCCGTCAACAGCCCGCTGTCGGCGCCGAGCTGGTAGGCGGCAATCGCCTCGCGCTCGGCTGCCAGCGCGGTACGGAGGATGCGCAGGTCGGCCTCGGTCTCGCCCCCGCTGGCCGCGGCAGCGAGCGACTCGCGCCCGCCCAGCAGCGCCACGGCCGTGGCCGACAGCGCAAGGCCGGCGCCCGAGAGCAGGCGCCGGCGCACCGGCAACCAGCGGTTGGCAGAGACAGATTCGATGGGTGTCATGACGAACTCCTTGATCGGGGTTGAGGGAAAAGAAGATCTGGATGCCGCGGGCCGTCAGGCCCGCCGCACGAGGCCACGCGCACGCAGGCCGGCCATCACCTGCAACACGACCGCATCGCAACGCGCGCCGGCGAACGCGAAGGCGGCGGGCGCATGGACCTGGAACTGCTCGAGCAGGGTGTCGCGCAACAAGGCGCGCGCACGCAGGAAACGTGTCTTGACGACGGCTTCGCTGACGCCCAGGCATTCGGCGGCTTCGCTCACCGACAGGTTCTCGACCGCCCGCAGCATGAACACGCTGCGATAGATCACCGGCAGGGCCGCGATGGCCGCCTGCAACACGGCGCGCAATTCACCGCGTTCGGCGGCCAGGTCGGGGGGTTCGGGCGCCTGGAACTGGTTCGGCATCGTGATCTCCGCGCAGGCCATGTCGCCACTGTCCCATCCGTCCTCGAGCTGCACCCACTGCCCCTTGCGGCGCAGCGCCTGCAAGGCCACGCGGATGGTGATGCGCACCAGCCAGGTGCCCAGTGCGGACTCGCCCCGGAACGCATGCAGATGGGTGAACGCCTGCAGGTAGGCCTCCTGCACCACGTCCTGCGCCTGCGCGTCGTCCGGCACGATGCCCCGGGCGCTGCGAAACAACAGGCGGTTGTGGCGGCGCATGATCGCCTCGAAGGCCGTCGCGTCGCCCGTGCGGGCACGCCGCACCAAGGCCATCGCGCAGCCAGCCGCGTCGGGTTGCGGGGCCGGCGCCGCAGCGGGCAGGGTTTCGGTCATGGGCATCGTGTCGTCTCCGGTTTCATGCCATTGGATGCAGGCCGGATGAAAAAGGTGACACGACAGGCGCCGGCATGGGTCCGGCCGGGCCGATCACCACGACCGGCGCCGGAGCCATGAACGCCGCGCGCGGCACGGCCACCGGTGGCGCCGGTGGCCACGGTGCCCGGGATATTTACCGTGGCAGCTCCAGCGCCGCCACGCAAGAGTCAGCCGGCCCGGTCGCGCCGCACCAGGTGCGAGCCGAACATCAGGAACTGTTCGGCTTCGCGTGCGATCCGCGCCACCAGCGCACCGGCGTCTTCCACGTCGGTGATCAGGTCGACACCCTCGCCGGCCCAAACCACGGTCTTGTCGCAGTCGCCGTTGGCCGCCGCTGCCTGGTAGGCGCTGCGCTGGGGCTCCAGCGCCTGCTGGAGCTCGCGCTCGCGTCCGTGCCAGCGCGCGACGAAATCGTTGCGCAGTGCCCGCCCGGTGTGGCGAGTCGGCCAGGAATAACCACGCACCTGGTCGAACACCCGGGTGCGCACCGTGGCCTCGGCCTGCGCCACCATCAGGCGACGCTTGGCCGCGGCCGGGGCCAATGCCTGGGGCGTGGCGTAGAAACGCGTGCCCATCAAGGCACCATGGGCACCCAGCATCAGGGCGGCCGCCAGCCCCCGCCCGTCGACGATGCCGCCCGCCGCAATGACCGGTATCGGCGCGACAAGGTCGACGATGGCCGGCACCAGCGGCAGCGTCGCGCGTTCACCGCCGTGGCCGCCGGCCTCCGTGCCTTGTGCCACGATCAGGTCGGCCCCGGCCTCGAGCGCCAGTTGCGCGCCTTCGCGGTCCTGCACCTGGCAGATCAGCCGGCATCCGGCGGCATTGACCAGCCGCCCGAACCGGCGCGGATCACCGAACGACAGCATCACCGCGTCGGGCCGCGCCGCCAGCACCTGCTCGACGATGGCATCGTCGGCGGCCCAGGTGATCAGGCCGACGCCCCAGCATTTGCGCGTGCTGTTCCTGACCAGCGCCAGTTCGCGCTCGAGCCACGGCGCGTCGCCATAACCCCCACCCACCATGCCGAGTCCGCCCGCATTGGAGACCGCAGCGGCCAGCAGGCCGCCGGACACGGCTCCCATGGGCGCGAGCACGACCGGCGCACTCAGTCCGAACATATCGGTCAATCGGGTTCCGATCATGATTCAACCTCCCTGCCCGGCCATGGGCGACCAGGCGCTGTCGCAGGTCGCGCCGTCGATCTCGACCATGAAATCGATATCGAAGCGCGGGTTTTCACAGACACCGTCGCGGGTATAGCCGCGCGGATTGCAGACGACGCGGGCATCGCCCAGCGTGTAGTCGAAGCTGTCGTGCGTGTGGCCATGCACCCACAGGTCGACCGGCCCGGCGTCAAAGAGATGTTCGGCATGGGAGACGAACGAGGCATTGAGCAAGGCACCGTCGTAACGCGGGTGGATGCTGCGCCGCGAGGGCGCATGGTGGGTGATGACCACCGTGGGCCCGTCGAAGGGCCGCGCCAGCGCGCGGGCGAGCCAGCGGGACTGCTGCGCGAACAGGCGCGCCGCATCGGCAGGCTGGAAGGGCACATCCGCGTCCGCGGCCGAGCGGATGCGCGCGAAGTCGCGCATGCAGCGCACCGCCTCCGCGCGCGCCGCCGCATTGAGGTCGGGTGTCTCGAACAGGCGGAAATCGGTCCACAGGGTGGCGCCGAGAAATCGCACGCCGCCGAGAAAGACTTCCGCGTTGTCGAGCACGTCGACGCAGGTTCCGACGCACAGGCGCCGCAACTGCTCCAGCGTGCCGTCGATGCTGTCGCCGTAGAACTCGTGGTTGCCGGGCACGTACAGCACCGGCTTGTCCAGGGCCGCGGCCCAGGCGGCCGCAAGCGCCGGCCGGCCGATGTCGCCGGCCAGGATGATGACGTCTGCGTCGTTGCGGGGCGGCTCCATGGCCGCAAACCCAAGATGAAGATCCGAAAGGATATTGAGTTTCATGGTCCCTCGGGCAATGCCCGGTTTATATCACGTGATGATATATTCGCGCAATGCCCGATTCATCCCGACCCCGACGCGGCCCCACCAGCAAGGCGGATTTCGAAGTGCTGGCGGAGTTCCGCTACCAGTTGCGCAAGTACCTGCGTTTCAGCGAGGATGTCACCCAGCGCGAGGGCGTCACGCCGCTGCAATACCAGCTGCTGCTGCAGATCCGCGGCTACCCCGGCCGCCAATGGGCCACCGTCGCCGAACTGGCCGAGCGCTTGCAGGCCAAGCACCATGGCGTGGTCGCGCTGGTCTCGCGCTGCGAGGAACTGGGCCTGGTACGGCGCGTCAGCAGCGCCAGTGACCTGCGCAAGGTCGAGGTGCACCTGACCGATGCCGGCGAGGCCATGGTGCTGCACCTGGCACAGCTGCACCGCGCCGAGTTGCTGGCGCTGCAAGGCCGCTTCGTCGTGCCCGACCTCGCGGCGACCGAGGCCGCATTGCCGCCACGACGCAAACCACGGACCCGCGTCGACGCCCCGGCCCGACCGCCAGGGCGCACGGGCAAGCCGGCCTGCTGAACCCTCGCACCGCCGGCCGGCCCGGCGCTGAACCCTCGCACCGCCGGCCGGGCCGGCGCCGGGTGTAGCATGCCCACCATGCGCGACAGCAACCCAAGCCACACCGTGCCCGCGGCGCTGCGACCCTGGGTATCGCACCTGTGGGCCGCCCGTACCGATGCCGATGCGTCTCGTACGCGCGAGCATGTATTGCCATCCGGGCAGATGCACCTCGTCGTACGCGTGGCGGGGCCGCCACTGCGGGTGTTCGACGCCCGCGACCCCAGCCGTTCGGATACGCTGGCAGGTCCTGTCGTCGGCGGGGTGCGCGAGCGCTTCTATGCCAAGGAACACGGCGCGGCGGTCGTCTCCGTCGGCGCCGTGCTGCGGCCGGGCGCATCGCTGGCCTTGTTCGGCGTCAGCGCGGCCGAACTGGCCGGGCGACATACGCCGCTGGCGGACCTGTGGGGTCCGGATGCCGCCGCGCTGCACGATCAGCTGGCCGCCGGACACGATGCGACGACACGCCTGGCGTGCCTGTGCCGGTTCCTGCAGCGGCGCCTATCGCATGCCGCGACGCTGCCGGCGGCGCTGCGCGATGCGCTGGACGCGTTGTCGCGGCCGGAGCCCGCCCTTGCCCCCCGGATCGACGCGCTGGTGCGTGCCGGCTCGATCAGCCATCGCGGTTTCATCGCCCGGTTCCGGCACGCGACCGGCCTGGGCCCCAAGCGTTATGCGCGGCTGATGCGCCTGCGCGGCCTGCTGCAGGCCATGGCCCGCACGCCGGGCGCAAGCCTGGCCGATCTGGCGCTGCAATGCGGCTACAGCGACCAGGCGCACATGGCGCGCGAGTTCCGCGACATGACCGGCCTGACGCCAAGCGGCTACCGCGACATTGCCCCCCGGCAACCCCATCACGTGCCATTGGCCCCCGCCGCCCCGCCGGCGTGACCGGCCATGGTCAAATTTGTTCAAGACAGGCCCTGGGCCGGCAAATACAGTACCGCAGGACCCAACGGAGAACCATCATGATCCATGAACTGTATGCCTACCTGCGCGTCAACGACAGCCAGCGCGCGCTCGATTTCTATGCCAAGGCCTTCGGCGCAACCGAGAAATTCCGGCTCGCGGAGCCCTCCGGACGCATCGGGCACATGGAGCTGGACTTCAACGGCACGACGCTGATGATCAGCGACGAATTCCCGGAGTTCGGCATGAAGGGCCCGCAGCCCGGCGACAGCTCGCCCGTCAGCCTGCACCTGCATGTCGACGACGCAGATGCGCTGGTCCAGCGGGCGCTGGACGCCGGCGCCACGCTGGAAATGGCGTGCACCGACCAGTTCTACGGCGAACGCACCGGCGTCGTCATCGATCCGTTCGGCCACCGCTGGATGATCGGACACGAGATCGAGAAACTCACGCCCGAGGAAATGCAGCGGCGCTACACGGCGATGATGCAGACACCCGGGCAGTGAGCCCGCGGCCCGCCCGCCGCGGCATGGCAAGCGGCGGCCGTTGCGTGGGTCGGTCGATCGGTCGATCGGTCGATCGGTCGATCGGTCGATCACGATGCGGCGGTAAGGCTTGGTTACACATCGACATCCTCGGTTCACGCGCGCGCGACACAATCGCGCACCATGATCCCACTCACGCCCCTGCTGCTGGTCGCCGCGCTGCTGGCTCCGGCAGGCCATGCCCAAGCAGAAACCCGCTCGTTCCGGTGCAAGAACGACCTTGTCAACCTGGGAGACAGCAAGGCATCCGCGCTGCTCAAGTGTGGCGCGCCGCTGGTGACGGACAGCTTCTGCAAGCCGCCCCCGGCCGCCACCGTCGTCCAGACGGTGCCGATCCCGACGGTACCGGCCCAACCACCGGTCGTGCCCAGCGTCACGGTCGTGGCCAGCACCCCGTGCGAGACGGTGGATGCCTGGACCTACAACCCCGGCCGCGGCCAGTTCCTGACCACGCTGCGCTTCGAATCCGGCCAGCTCACCAGCATCAGCTACGGCGACCGGATCCCTTAGGCAGGCCGCGCCGGGCCGACCAGCGCCGCAGCAGTCGCGGCACCACCAGCACGGCGATCACGACCGCGAGCAAGGTGGCCGACATCGGCCGCTCGACGAACACCAGCCAGTTGCCCTCGCCCATCGACAAGGCGTTGCGCATCTGCGCCTCGGCCAACGGGCCCAGGATCATGCCCACCACCACCGGCGCGGTCGGAAAGTCGTAGCGCCGCATCACGACGCCGATCAGGCCGATCACATACAGCAGCACCAGGTCGAACGCACTCTGGCGCATGCCGTAGACACCGACCGTGGCGAAGATCAGGATGCCGGCATACAGGTATTGCTTGGGAATCTTCAGCAGCTTGACCCACAGGCCGACCATCGGCAGGTTCAGGATCAGCAGCATCACGTTGCCGATGTACAGCGAGGCGATCAGCGCCCAGACCAGGTCGGCCGAACTGGTGAACAGCTGCGGGCCGGGCTGGATGCCGTAATTCTGGAACGCGCCCAGCAGGATGGCCGTGGTGTTCGAAGTCGGGATGCCCAGCGTCAGCAACGGGATCAGCGTCGCGGTGATGGCCGCGTTGTTGGCAGCCTCGGGACCGGCCACCCCTTCGATGGCGCCGCTGGTGCCGAACTCCTTCTGGTGTTCGCCCTTGGCCGCCTTCTTCTCGGCCGCGTAGCTGAGAAAAGTCGGGATCTCGCTGCCGCCAGCCGGAATCGTGCCGAACGGAAAGCCGATCACGGTGCCGCGGATCCAGGCCGGCCAGGAGCGGCGCCAGTCCGACAGCGTCATGTGCACCCGGCTGAGCTTGTTCTGGCTCTCCGGCGGCCCGCCTTCGTACAACACTGCGTACAAGGCCTCGGCCACCGCGAACAGGCCCACGGCCACCAGCACGATCTCGATGCCGTCCAGCAGTTCGGGCACGCCGGCGGTGTAGCGCACCTGGCCGGAGATCTGGTCCATGCCGATCAGGCCGGCCGCCAGGCCCAGGAACAAGGCCACCATGCCGCGCAGGGTGCTGCGCCCGAGCACCGCGCTGACGGTGGTGAACGCCAGCACCATCAACATGAAATATTCCGGCGGGCCGAGCCGCACCGCGAAGTTCGCCAGCACCGGCGCGAACATCGTCACCAGCACGGTGGCGATGGTCCCGGCCACGAACGAACCGATGGCCGAGGTGGCCAGCGCCGCGCCGGCGCGCCCGCTCTTGGCCATCTTGTTGCCTTCCATCGCGGTGATCATGCTGCCGGTCTCGCCCGGCGTATTGAGCAGGATGGACGTGGTCGAGCCGCCGTACATGGCGCCGTAATAGATGCCGGCGAAGAAGATCATCGACGCGGTCGCGTCGACCTTGGACGTGATCGGCAACAGCATCGCCACCGCCACCGCCGGCCCGATGCCGGGCAACACGCCCACCGCCGTGCCGATCGCGCAGCCGACCAGGCACCAGATCAGGTTGACCGGGGTTGCCGCGGTCGCGAAACCCAGCAATAGTTGATTCCACAGGTCCATGGTCAGATCCACCCGGTATTGGTCAGGCCCGGCAGATTGATCGCCAGGAACTTGGTGAACATCCAGTACACCGGTGCCGCGATCGCCATGCCGATCAGCAGGTCGCGGACCGACTGCGCCAGCCCGCCACGCACCGGCGGCACGCCGCCATGGCGGTCGGCATCACGCAAGCCTCGCACGGCCAGCGCAAAACACAATGCACAGCTGAGGATGAAGCCGATCGTCGTGATCAACGCCGCGTTGGCCAGCAGGCCGGCCGACATCCAGCCGAAACCGGGCCAGTAACCATGGTCGGAGCCGCTGGGCTCCTCCATGTGGCGGAAGCCGCCATGG
Organism: Rhodoferax sp.; assembly: GCA_024236015.1. Taxonomy (GTDB): domain Bacteria; phylum Pseudomonadota; class Gammaproteobacteria; order Burkholderiales; family Burkholderiaceae_C; genus CAISIP01. Next base: position 205,234 of record JACKLK010000006.1, on the reverse strand, counting down.
CTGCGCGCCTGCCAGATCAACAGCACGGCGCACACGAGCAGCGCGCAACCGACGACCCAGGGCAGGAAATTGGGCCCCACGCCCGAGTAGCCGGAGCTCGACGGAAAACCCATCGCCCCGGCGATGACGACGCCCGCGACGACGAGCAGGCCGATGCCGATCAGGGTCTGCGGGCCAGGCGCGCCGCCGCGGCGGATCACAACATCCCCGCCAGGTGCATGGTGCCGCGCAGGCTGGCGAAGGACTCGTCGACGAAGTCATCGAAGGCCTTGCCGGTCAGCAGCGCCGGTGTCCACTTGTTGGTCTCCAGCGCTTCCTGCCACGATGCCGTCTTGGTCGCGGCAATGACCATGTCGGTCAGGGCCGCGCGCTGGGCGGCCGTGATGCCGGGCGCGCCATAGACGCCGCGCCAGTTGCCCAGCACCACGTCGTAACCCATCTCCTTCATCGTCGGCACGTTGACCCCCGGCAGGCGCTTCTCGGAGGTCACGCCGATCGCGCGCATCTTGCCGGCCTTGATGTACTCCGCGAATTCGCTGTAGCCGCTGCCGCCGACGGTCACGTTGTTGCCCAGGATGGCCGCCACCGCCTCGCCGCCGCCGCGGAACGCGATGTAGTTGACCTTCTTCGGATCGACGTTGACCTTGCTCGCCAGCATCGACGCGGCGATGTGCTCGGTCGAGCCCTTGGAGCCGCCGCCCCACTTGACGCTGCCCGGATCCTTCTGGAACTGGGTCACGACGTCCTTCATGGTCTTGAGCGGCGACTCGGCCGGCACCACGAACACGTTGTATTCGCTGGTCAGCCGGGCGATCGGCGTGAGCTTGTCCAGGCCGATCGGCGGCTTGGTCGTGATGATGCCGCCCAGCATCACCGCGCCCATGACCATCAGCGCGTGCTCGTCGCCCTTGCTGGCATTGGCGAACTGCGCCAGGCCGATCACGCCGGCGGCGCCGCCCTTGTTGTCGTATTGCACGGTGTCGGCCACCTTGGACTCGATCAGCGCCTTGCCCAGCGCGCGGCCGGTGCCGTCCCAGCCGCCGCCGGGGTTGGCCGGGATCATCATCTTGAGGCTGGCGCCCGCGAAGGCGGACAAGGGCAGGCTGCCGGCGGCAGCGGCGGCCAGCATGGATTTGAGGAAGGTATCGCGACGCATGGCATGTCTCCTGTGGTTGATGGACACCGGCATGATGCGCGCCATGCCTGTCAGTCGGCTGTCCGAAAACACTAGGGAAAACACTGATGCCGACGACCGGCCACCGTGTGGCCCGACCGGTCGGCGACTGCGCGGACAATAGGCCGGAACCCCGACCCGCCACCATGCGCCTGCTGCTGATCGAAGACGACCCCGACCTGCAGGTCAGCCTGCGCCGCACGCTCGAGCGCAAGGGCATCGAGATCGGCCTGTGTGCCGACGGACGCCTGGCGCTCGCGCACTGGCAGCAACAGGCGCCCGACGTCGTGCTGCTGGACCTGAGCCTGCCGGGCCTGGACGGGCTGGAGGTCCTGTCCCAGGCGCGCAAGGCCGGCCTGGCCACGCCGGTGCTGATCCTGACCGCACGCGGCACCGTCGGTGACCGGGTCATCGGCCTGAACACCGGCGCCGACGACTACCTGTCCAAGCCGTTCGACCTGGACGAACTCGAAGCCCGCATCCGCGCCTTGCACCGGCGCGCCGGCGGCTCGGCCGACGACGGCATGCCCGAGACCGTCAGTTGCGGGCAGCTGAGCCTGGACGTCGCCAGCGGCGCGATCCACCACGGCTTCAAGGTGCTGGACCTGAGCCCGCGCGAGGGCCGCCTGCTGCGCGCGCTGATGCAGCGCCATGGCCGTGCGCTGGCCAAGGAGCAGTTGTTCGACGTGGTCTTTCCCGGCGCGGCCGAGGTGCAATACGAGGCCATCGAGGTAGTGGTGTACCGCTTGCGCAAGAAGCTCGCGGGCACCGGCACCGCGCTGGTGACGCTGCGCGGCCTGGGCTACCTGCTCAAGTCCGAGGCCTGAATGGCGTCGCGCTGGTCCCTGTCGCTGCGCCGCTACCTGCTGCTGGGCATCCTGGTGCCCACCGGCGTGTTCATGCTGGTCAATACCGTCACGTTGTACCGGCAGGCCCTGGCCGCGGTGAACACCGCCTACGACCGGACCTTGCTGGCCTCGGCCAAGTCACTGGGCGAACTGCTCGAGGTCGAGGGACAGGGAGCGCAGGCCCGCTTTCGCACCAACGTGCCCTACTCGGCGCTGGAAGCCTTCGAGGCCGACAACCGCAGCCGCATGGTGTACCGCATCTCCACGGTGCAGGGCGAACTGATCGACGGCTCGCCGGAGCTGCCGCTGTGGCGCGGCCGCCTGCCCGATCGGGGGCCCTACGCGGCCCTGGTCGATTTCTACGACGACAGCGTCAACGACGAGGACGTGCGGGTCGCGGTGCTGCTGCAACCGGTGGCCAGCAACAGCGGCATGGGCATGGTGACGATCCAGGTGGCCGAGACGCTGGAGCTGCGCCAGACGCTGGCGCGCCAGATCCTGGTCGACACCTTGCTGCGCCAGAGCCTGCTGGCGGCGGTCATCGCGCTGGTCGTCGTGCTGGTCGTGCAGCGGGCGACCCGGCCGGTGCGCGCGCTCAGTGCCCAGCTGCGCGCGCGTCCCGAAGGCGACCTGCAGGCGATCGACGCACCCGACCTGCCCCGCGAGCTGCGCCCGCTGGTCGACGCCACGAACCAGGTCATGGCCCGGCTGAACGGGCTGCTGGAGAACCAGAAGCGCTTCGTGCGCGATGCCTCGCACCAGCTGCGCACGCCGCTGGCGGTGCTCAAGGTCCAGGTGCAATCGGCCCTGCGCGGCGACGTCGCGCAGATGCAGGCCCTGCGGGAGATCAACGGCACGGTGGACCGCGCCACCACGCTGGCAAACCAGATGCTGGCCCTGGCCAAGGTCGAACAGCTGCGCCAGCAGACCGATCCGGCGCTGCATGACCTGGCGGGCGTGGCGCGCGCGATCGCGCTCGACCTGGCGCCCCTGATGGCCGACAAGGACCTGGATTTCGAGATCCGGACCGTGCCCGCACCGATACGCGCACACGAATGGATGTTGCGCGAACTGGTGCGCAATCTGCTGCACAACTCCATCCGGCACGCGCCCGAGCACACGGCACTGACCCTGTCGCTGGTCAGCGACCGCCAGTTCGCCGCCCTGACCATCCGCGACGACGGGCCCGGCATCTCCAGCGCCTTGCGCGAACGGCTGTTCCAGCCATTCTCCGCGGGCCAGAGCCGCAGCGGTTCCGGCCTGGGCCTGATGATCTGCCGCGAGATCGTGACCGCGCTGGGTGGTCAGATCACGCTCGACAATCGCATGCAGCACGCGCGCGTCGCCGGGCTGGACGCCATCGTGCGGCTGCCGCTGGCCAGCGCGGAAAGCGCGCGCACCGATGCGGTCAGAGCAGGTCCGGATGGATCACGGACGGCGTGAAGTCCGGCGTGCCATCGGGCTTGGTGCCCTTGATCCACCGCATCAGGGCCTGCGCCCCCATCGGCCGGGCGAACAGGTAACCTTGCAGCTCATCGCATCCCATGGCCATCAGGATGTCGCGCTGGCCCTGGGTCTCCACGCCCTCGGCCACGACGCGCAGTCCCAGGGCATGCGCCAGGCGCACGACCGCATCCACCACCGCACGCGCGTCGCCGCTGGTTTCCAGGTCCAGCACGAAACTCCGGTCGATCTTGAGCTGCTGCGCCGGGAGCTTGCGCAGGTAACTCAGCGATGAATAACCCGTGCCGAAGTCGTCGATCGAGAGAAACACGCCCACCTTCGCCAGGTTCTCGAACGTCCGCTGCGTCGTCTCGACATCCTCCATGGCCACCGACTCCGTGATCTCGCACAACAAGCGCGACGGACTGACGCGATGCTCCCGCAAGGCCAGATCGATCTTGGTCACCAGTTGCGGATCGCGCAACTGGTGCGCGGATATGTTGATGGCGACCCGCATGTTCAAGCCGGCATCGGTCCAGGCCGCCATCTGCCGGCACGCCTCCTGGATGACCCAGTTTCCGATCTCGCCGATCAGCCCGAACCGTTCGGCGATGGGGATGAACAGGGCCGGACTGATGATGCCGCGATCCGGATGGTTCCAGCGCAACAAGGCCTCGACACCACTGAACTGCGATTGCGCACTGCTCATCTTGGGCTGGTAGTGCAACTCCAGCTGGCCCTTGTCGACCGCCTGCTTGAGGTCGTTCTGCAGGGTGATCTGTTCCTGGGCGGCATTGCCCATGCCGGGCTCGAACACCGCATACGAACTGCCGCCCATCGCCTTGGCGGCATACATCGCGGCGTCGGCATGGGCAACCAGCCGCGTGCCCGGCCCGTGGTCCGGATGAATGGCGATTCCGATCGATGCCGCGATCGCGACCCGGTCGGTGCCCAGGTCATACGGCTGTGCGATGGATGCCACCACCCGCCGCGCCAGGGCCACGCAGTCGGCAGCACCGCCGGCCGCCTCGATCAGCAGCAGGAACTCGTCGCCGCCCACGCGCGCCGCCGTATCCGAGTCGCGCATCTCCCGGTTCAGGCGGCGCGCGACCTCCTTGAGCACTTCGTCTCCCGCCCCGTGGCCATAGGTGTCGTTGACCGGCTTGAATCCGTCCAGGTCGATGAACAACACGGCCACCTTCTCGGCATGGCGGCTGGAGACCGTGTCATTGACCCGGTCCAGTCGCGCCACCGCATGGTTCAGGCGATCTTCGAACAGCAGCCGATTGGCCAGCCCGGTCAGCGGGTCGATGAAGGCGCGTTGGCGCAACTCCTCGTTGGCGGCCTGCAGATCCGTATTGGCCTGCTGCAGCGAAACCTCCATGCGCCGCGCGTGGCGGCGCACCCGGGCGTCGTACTGCGAGGTCAGCAGGGCCAGCAACAGGACGACGCCGCATGCCAGCGTGATGCCACCTGCCAGGCCGTCGCTGCCCAGCGCATCGGCACTGCCGCAGATGGAGCCGACCGGGAATCCGGCCGCCTCCATGCCCGTGTAGTGCATGCCCGCAATCGCCGCGCCCATCACCATGGCGGCGACCACCTGGCGCAACGGTCGGCTTTCGTCTTCGACCTTGCGCAACCAGAAGAAGATGCCCAGCGCCGCGGCCGACGCCGCCACGGCGATGACCACGGACAACGCAACCATGCCCCAGTGCCAGACGATGCCCGGCACCATGTCGAGCGCATGCATGCCGATGTAGTGCATGCCGCTGATGCCCGCCCCCATCGCCAGAGATCCGGCCACCAGTCGTGCGCGCCCCAGGGTCCGGCCGCTGGCCAGGCCCAGCGCGACCCCCGACACCACCAGGGCGGCCAGAAACGACATCGTCGTCCAGAAAACGGAATAGCCCAGATCGATCGGCAGCGAAAACGCCAGCATGCCCACGAAGTGCATGGCCCAGATGCCGGTGGCCATGACCAGCGAGCCGCCAAGCCACCACAACACGGCCGCCCATCCTGCATGGGTCTGGACGCGGCGAGCAAGCTCCAGCGTGACGTAGGAGGCGAAACAGGCGATCAGGATCGACGCGATGACACCCCAGGTGTCATAGGTGGATGGCAGGACGTTCATGGCATTGGAGGGCACGGGATCAGTCTAATTCGAATCCCCGCCGGCCGCATCGGCGGCTGGCAAGAACATGCTTGTCGCGGGGTTGCGGGATGCGGCACAATCGGCCCTGATGGATGCAATCCGGGTCGACAAATGGTTGTGGGCTGCGCGTTTCTACAAGACGCGCAGCCTGGCCACTGACGACATCCACAAGGGCCGGGTCCGGGTCAACGGCAACGAGGTCAAGCCGGCACGCGACGTCAAGCCGGGCGACACGGTCGCCCTGCGCCATGGCAGCCTGACCCGCACCGTGGTCGTGCGCGCGCTCAGCGACAGGCGCGGCCCGGCGCCCGAGGCGCAACAGCTGTATGCCGAGACCGAAGAAAGCCTGCGCCTGCGTGCCGAGGCACAGGAGCTGCGGCGCATGGGCACCGAGCCGGCGCTGAGCCTGCACCATGGGCGCCCGACCAAGCAGGACCGCCGTGCCATGGACAACGCCTGGGGTTCGCGCTGGAGCGCGTCGCTCGACTCCTGAAGCGCATGGCCGCCACAACGGCGGCGTCCGACGCGCGGTCAATTCGATGCCGTGCGCCCCGGCGCCATCGGTTGTGTGTCCTCGAACTCGACAACCGCGTCCTGCCGGTCCCTCGCGTCGAGCCATTCCTGCCAGGCCTGTTCGCTGTTGTTCTCGGTCACTTCGGGTTGCGGCAAGGGCTCGCCAAAGACAAAGTCGAGCAGCACGGCGGATACGCTGCGGCCAGGCGTGGGGGTGCCGGATCTCCATTTGTTCGTCATGTCGCATAGGCTACGGCAAACCGGGCGCGGATCAGCCGTTACGACTGTAAAACTTGTGCAGGCTCGGGCCGGATGCCCTCAGCCCGCCATGCCGTCGCGCAGGGCCAGCGCCTCGTCGATGGCGGCGCGGTAGTAGTTCAGCTGCCGGTCGGCCGCAAGACGGTCGAGCCGGCGCAGTTCGCTCAGCAAAGCCGCACTGCGATCGCCCTGCCCGTGTTGCACCAGGGCGCGCCCGCGCGCGACGATGAAGTCCGCCCAGGGAAAGGGCTCGGCAACCGTATAACGATCCAGCGCGGTGCAATACCGCAATACCTCGTCCCATCGCCCGGCGCTGATGCAGGCCTGGATCGCAAAGTCGTAGAACACGAAGTGGGTGTGGCTCAAGGCACCGTCGGCCAGCAAGGCCTCGCCCTGGCCCAGCGTGCTTGCCAGCGACGACGTGTCTTCGACCAGCAAGGCCTGCAGTCCGTACAACTGCGCGCCCAGGAATCCCAAGCCGCGCTCGCCGTCGTCGATCAGGTGAAACGCGGTCGCCACATGGGCCCGCGCCGACACCCGATCGCCGGCGCGCATCACCAGCAAGGCACGAAAGAACCAGGTGATGGCCTCGAACCGGCGACTGCCCATCATCTGCGTCAGTTCCAGCGCCCGGTCGACATGGGCCATGGCCGGTCGGTGGTTGCCACGGATGCAGCCATCGATCATCACGACCTGCGCGCGGGCCATCATCTCCGCACGCGGGTTGTGCACCCGGCTGGCCAGCGCGATCGCGCGCTCGCTGACCTCCAGGGCCCGCGCCAGGTCGAGCATGTAATACGCGGACCAGGACACCATGGGCAGGTAGGCCATCTCCACCTTGGGGAACCCCTGCTCGCGCGCCATGTCCACGGCCTGCTGGACCAGCCGCGCACCACTGACGACCTGTCCGCGCGAATAACTCGCATCGCCCAGCCCGCCGAGCGCCGCACTCTCGGCCTCGGCGGATCCCGCCTCGCGCGCCAGCGACAGCGCCGTCTCGTGGGCCCGCTGGCATTCATCGGAGCGGCCCAGGCTGAACAGCAGGTTGCCGCGCAATTCATGCAGATGCGACAGGTCGAGCACCAGCCCCGCCTCCTGCGCCATCGGTTGCGCCTGCTCGAGCAACTCCAGGCCCTCCGCGAGCCGGTCGACGATACGCATGCCAGAGGCCATGGCGATCAGGCCCAGCGCGCGATCGCCGTCGGTGCGCGCCACGTCGATGGCGGCACCGGCCGCGGCGATCGAGGCGCCGGCATGCCCGAACTCGAGCAGCAGCCGCGCACGCGCCAGGCGCAGCGCGAAGAGGCTGTCGCCCGGATCGGGCAAGGCCAGTGCCCGGTCGACCAGGGCCAGGGCTTCGGTGTAGTGGTATTGACTCGCCTGCAGTTCGCTGGCCTGCAGATAGGTCCCGGCGGCGCGCACGTCCTCCGCCCGCTCGAAATGCTCGGCCGCCAGCGCCACGTCCTGCGCCAGCACCCATTCGCCGGCCGCCAGGTGCAGTTGCCGGCGCCGCGCGTGCAGCATGGAGCCATAGGCCCCGTCGCGGATCAGCGCATGGCTGAACTGGATCTCGTCGCCGTGCACGCGCACCAGGAACTGCTCGACCAGAGCCCGCGGATCGTATTGCGGATCCGCCACCAGATGCCGCACCGCCGATAACGGTGCGCGCTGGCCCCAGACGGCGGCCGCCTGCAATGCGCTCTTGTCGGCATTCTCCAGGCGATCCATGCGTGCCTGCACCAGCGATTGAATCGATCCGGGCAGGTTGTTCGCGCTCTCGTCGCCGGCATTGAGCAGCAGTTGCTCGAGAAACAGCGGATTGCCCTCGGCGCGCTCGACGCAACTGCGCAGCAAGGCGTCCGAGATCGACGCCGCACCGGCGGCCAGGCGCATCGCGTCGTCGGGCGCCAGCGGCTGCAGATCCATGCTGGTCAGCGGCAAGCCGTGCAACGAGGTGCGCCACTGCCCCACGCTCGGGTCGCCGGCGAAGCGGGTGGTCAGGATCGCCAGCAAGGGCATGTCGGCGGCCAGTGCCAGCAGGGGTTCGAGCTGCTGCAGCGTCCATGCGTCGGCCCAGTGGATGTCCTCGATCAGCAACAGGGTCGGGCCCTGCTCGAGCTCGCAGCGCAGCAGATAGGCCAGCACGTCCAGCGTCGAGCGCTGGCGCACGCCGGCATCGACGGCCGACAGCAGGGTTCGCACCTCGCTCGGCGGTGCCACGTCGAGCAGTTCATAGAGAAACGGCTGGTGTTGCGCGGCGTCGGTGCCGGCGCCGAACTGCAGCGCGATCGCCGCCGCGCGGCTGGCTTCGTCGGCGTCCGGCGCCAGCCCCATCCAGTCCTGGACCAGCACGCGGATCGCGTCGTGCCCGGTGCGGGCACCGAAGTCCTGGATCGTCGTGACATTGCAGGTCAGGCCCTGCTCGCGGGCGTTGTCGACGAATTCCGCCACCAGGCGCGACTTGCCCAGGCCGGGATCGCCGCGCACCAGCACGACGCGCCCGCGACGGCGCTGCACGCACGACTGCAGGGCCATGTCGAACTGCTGCATCTCGTCGGCGCGCCCGATCAGCGGCCGGCTGCCGCCATGCGGTACCGCGCGCTCGGCGATGATGCGGTACGGCAACAAGGGCCGCTCCTTGCCCTTGACCTCGATGGCCGTGCCGGCCTGCGCCTCGAAATAGTCCGCCACCTGCTGCCAGGTCTGCGGACTGACCACCACTTCGCCCGGCTCGGCCAGGCCGCGCAAGCGCGCGGCGGTGTTCACCGTGTCGCCGGTCAGCGTGTAGTCGCCCGAGCGGGTATCGCTGCGCCGCGCGATCACCAGCCCGGTGTGGACACCGGTGTGCATCGACAGGCGCCGGCCCAGGCGCTCGGCCATGCCCGCGGCAATGGCGTCGACCGTCGCATGCAGCTCCAGCGCAGCCCGCACCGCATGGCGCGCGTCGTCCCGGCGGGTCACCGGAATGCCGAACAAGGCCATCACCTCGTCGCCGACGAACTGGTTGACCCTCCCGCCATGGCTTTCGATGATGCGGCTGGCCTCGCGCTTGATGCGCGCCATGACCTGCTCGACCTCCTCCGGATCGAAGGCCTCGTTGAGCGCGGTGTATCCGGTCAGGTCGGAGAACATCACGGTGGCATGGCGCCGCTCGCCCTCCTCCCCGACGCCGGCGGGTGCAGGTTTGACCGGGGCGGCAACCGCGGGCCGCACAGCGACCACCCCCGCCGGCTCCGGTGCCGCGGACGCCGCACGCTCGGCAGCCACTGCCTTGAGCAGGCGCTTGCGGTCGCCCAGCGAGGCGACGCCGAGTTCGCGCAGGTCGGCATCGAGCAGATCGGGCAGCAGGTCGACGGAAACATCCTGCGCGACAAATTCCGCCGCGTATTTGGCCATGCCATGGGCTTCGAGCCAGGTCGTGATATCGGTCATGGAGGGCAACACAGATCGGTTCTGGCAACAACGTGCCAGCCGTCATTGTGCCCCTGACCGCGGCGGACCGCGGCGGTGGCCGCGGCGCAGGGTTATTCGTAGCGTCGGCCCAGGGCCAGCAACTCGGGGGTTCCGATCAGCGCGTTGAGCTGGTCGAAGTCGAACATCGCGTCCCGCATCGGCGCCGTGGTCTGGTGCTGGTGCAGGCTGGTGTAGTACTTCTGCAGCGCGAACGCCGCCGCCCGCGCCGTTCCCCCCGGAAAGATCACGATGCGAAATCCCTTGCGGCCCAGCTCGGCCGCGCTGTGCACCGGGGTCTTGCCGCCCTCGACCATGTTGGCCAGCAAGGGAATCCGTGCGGCAAAGCGGGTGCAGGCCTGCTCCATCTGCTCGGGCGAACGCAAGGCCTCGATGAACAAGGCGTCCACGCCGCATGCGAGATAGGCCTCGGCCCGCTCCATGGTCGCCTCCCAGCCCTCGACCGCCAGCGCATCGGTACGCGCCAACAGGAGCGTGCGGTCGGACTGGCGCGCATCGAGCGCAGCCTTGAGCTTGCCGCACATCTCGGCCACCGGCACCACGGTCTTGCCATCGAGGTGCCCGCATCGTTTCGGGAAGGTCTGGTCCTCGAGTTGCAGCATGGCGGCGCCGGCGCGCTCGAACGCGCGCACCGTGCGCATGGTGTTGAGCGCATTGCCGAAGCCGGTGTCGGCGTCGACGATGACCGGCACCGACACCCGTTCGGTGATGCGGGCCAGCGTGTCCGCGACCTCGGTGGCCGTGGTCAGGCCGATGTCGGAGCGCCCGAGCCGGGTGTAGGCGATCGACGCACCGGAGAGGTACAACGCCGCGAAGCCGCTTTGTTCGGCGATCAGGGCCGTGAAGGCGTCGTAGATGCCGGGCGCCAGCAGCACACGGTCTTGCTGCAGTCGGGTCTTGAGGCTGGTATCGGTCATGGTCGGGAAGCTCTCCTGGTGTGTCAGGCCGGCGCTGGCGCCAGCATATCGGCTGCGGTGCGGGCCGCGATCCAGCCGCCGCCGACCGCGCTGAGCAGTCCGTTGCCGGACAGGTAGCCCCAGACCGCGTTTCCGGACACGCCGCGTGCGGCGCCACCGGCGGCCAGCAGGTTGGCGAACGGCCGGCCATCGGTGTGCAGCACATGGCCATCGGCATCGATGTCCAGCCCGCCCTGGGTATGAAACAAGGCCCCGGTGACCTTGACCGCATGGAAGGGCGGCTGCAGGGCCCGCGCGAAGCGGCGCCCGAGCGCGTCGACCTGGCCCGGCTGCATCGCCGCCAGGGTCTCGCGCAGCACCGGCGCGTCGCAGCCGATCAACGCGGCCAGTGCGTCGATGTCGGCCGCGGTCCTGACCGCACCGGTCTTCTCCAGCTCGACGAAATCGGGGAATCCCCGCGCCATGTCCAGCAAGGCGCCGTCGAACACGTTCCAGGCCACGCCGCCGGGCTGGGCCAGCACGTGCACCGCCGCCTCCGAATACCCCTGGGTCTCGTCGTGAAACCGTTTGCCGCGGGCATTGATCTGCACCCCGCCCTGCATCATCATGGCCCAGCTCATCAATGCGCCCTGCGGCGTGGCCCAGGAACCATGGCCCTGGTAGCCGCCGAGATCGGCCAGCCGGGCGTCGAGCTGGCGCGCCCACTGGATCGCGCTGCCGTCGTTGCCGACATGGCCGCCAAACGTCGCATCTCCCATCTCGGGCAGCAGTTCGCGCACCATCTGCGGGTTGCCGCCGAAACCGTTGCAGGCTAGCAGCAGGACATCGCAGCCCAGTTGCTCCAGCGTGCCGTCGGGCCGGCTGTATCCGACACCCCGGACCCGGTCGTCCGCATCGAGGTACAGCACCCGCACCACCGCGTCGGTCAGGATGTCGGCGCCCGCGGCCCGGGCGGTACGCTCCAGGCCGGCCATCAGCGCGGCGCCGGTGCGCTCGGGCACGGCATGCATGCGCCGCGCCCGGTGCCCGGGATACAGGAAGCCGTCGAGCACCTCGAACACGATGCCGCGTTCCTCCAGCGCGTCGATGGCCTGCGCCACCGCCGTGGTATAGGCGTCGACGAGGTGCTGGGCCGCGTCGCCGTGGGCCTTGGCCTGCACATCCTGGGCAAAGGTCTCGCGCGCATCGGCAATGCCCAGTGCGCGCTGCAGCCGGGTTCCGGCCGCGGGAATGAATCCGGACGACAAGGCGGTCGAGCCGCTGGGCCGGGCGTCGCGTTCGAGCAGGACACACTCGACGCCGCGCGCGCGCAGTCCGATCGCGGCCGTCAGCCCGCAGGCGCCGGCGCCGACGATGGCCACCGGCACGTGGGGCGCGTCGGCGGGCAGGTTGTCACGTTGCACGGTCGGGGCCATCATCGAAGCTCTCCTGGTTGATGGAATGCAAGCGCCGCGCGACCCGGCACTCCGGGCCCGGCGTGTGGCCGCTCCCTGTTCATGCGCCGCGTCCCATGCGCTGGCGCAACTGGTTCATCAGTCCGCCGGCCGCGACCATGTCGAGCAGGAAGTCCGGAATCGGCTCGCACGGCAGGCAGGCGCCCTGGGCGCTGGTCACGGTCAGGGCCTGCAGATCGAGCGTGACGACTTCGCCCTCCGCCAGCTCGCCGGCGCGCGCGCAGGTCAGCAGCAGCAGGCCGAGGTTGAAGGCGTTGCGAAAATACAGGCCGCTGTACGACGGCGCGATCACGGCGCGCACGCCCAGGTGCACCAGTGCGCCCGCGGCCTGCTCGCGCGAGGAGCCGATGCCGAAATTGGCGCCGGCCACGACCACGTCGCCGGGCTGCACCCGGGATGCGAACTCCGGGCGCACCGCCTCCAGGCAATGGGGCGCGATGCCGTCGATGCCCAGCTTCATGTAGGCGCCGGGCGCCAGCACGTCGGTATCGATGTCGTCGCCGAACTTCCAGACCCGGTGCCGGGTGGCCGCGATGCCGCTGCGCCCGTTCATGCCAGCAACTCCCGCGGGTCGGTGATGCGCCCGCGCAAGGCCGACGCCGCCACGGTATACGGCGAGGCCAGGTAGACCTGGGCCGTGGCCGAACCCATGCGCCCCTTGAAGTTGCGCGCGGTGGTGGCGATGACGGTGGCACCGTCCGGGATGCTGCCGCCATAACCGGCGCAGGCGCCGCAAGCCGTGGGCAGGACGTCGGCGCCGGCATCGCGCAACACGCTCATCACGCCCTCCTGCTCGGCCTGTTGCTGGTCGTGCTGGCTGGCGGGCGCCACCATCAGCCGCGTGCCCGTGGGCACCACGTGCCCGCGCAACACGCTTGCCGCGGCCCGCAGGTCGTCGAGTTTGGCGCCGGTGCAGGCGCCGATGTACGCGGCCTGCACCGCGACGCCGGCAAAGGCGGCCACGTCGTCGGTATTGGCCGGGCTGTGCGGGGCCGCGACCTGGGGCGACAGGCCGGCGGCGTCGAAGACATGGTCCTGCGTGTCGGCGCCCGGGTCGGTGTACCAGCCCGACAGCTCGCCTGCGGCCACGCCGCGTTCGGCCAGCCAGTCGCGGGTCGTCGCGTCGGGGGCGATCAGCCCGACCTGGGCGCCCATCTCGGCACTCATGTTGGACATCGTCATGCGTTCCTGCATCGACAAGGCCTGCACCGCCTCGCCACAGAACTCCACCGCCTGGTACTGTCCGCCGTTCATGCCGAAACGACCGACCATGTGCAGCACCATGTCCTTGGCGGTCAGGCCCGGCGCCAGCCGGTGGTTCCACACCATGCGCAAGGTCCGGGGCACGCGCACCCACAACTGCCCGGTGACGACGACACCGAGCATCTCGGTGGCGCCGATGCCGAACATGTAGGCGCCAAAGGCGCCGCCGGTGGGCGAATGCGAATCGCCGCCGACGCAGAACATGCCGGGACGGATGTGTCCCTTCTGCGGCAGCACCACGTGGCAGATGCCGATGCTGTCGTACACATGCGGCAGGTCCTGCTCGCGCGCCCAGTCGCGCGCGATGCGCACGATGCGGCGCGACTCGTCGTCCTGCTCCGGCACGTAGTGGTCCATCACCAGCACCACGCGGGACTTGTCCCAGATCGTGGCGCCGAGTTCCTCGAGCATGGGCTTGAGCCGGCGCGGGCCGGACGAGTCATGGAACATCGCCAGGTCGACCTGGCAGTTGACGATCTCGCCAACGTCGACATGGGGCCGTCCCGCGGCCCGCGCGATCAGCTTCTGCGCCAGGGTGCGTGCGGTGGGGTGTGCTTGCGTCATGTCATTCCTGTGGCATTGCCGGTGGCGCTGGTGCGCGCGGGCGTCATTCCGACAGACTCTCCTTGACCGAAATGCGCGCGTCCACGCTGCCGACCTGCGACACGTCCATCTGGTATTCGTAGCGGTCCGGGCGATACAGGCCATGCAGCCATTGCACCGGCCGCTCGTTCACGTCGAACACCAGCCGGTGCACGGCGAGCAAGGCGGTGCCCACGGCCACGTCCAGTTCCCGCGCCACCGATGCGTCGGCCTGGCGCGCCGATACCGTCTGCCGGGCCCGCCCCATCTCGACGCCGGTCTCCTCGATCAGCCGCAGGATGGGCTTGCGCAGCAGGTCCTTGCGGCCGAATCGCCGGGCCAGTTCATCCGGGACATAGGTGGTGATGTGCGACACCGGCCCGAGCTTGGAGCTGCGCCGGCGCACCGCCTTCTGCACCATGGCGCCGAACGGGATCTGCAGGGCCTCGGCCACGGCGTGCGAGGCATGGATGGTGCGCACCTCGATCACCTTGACCGAGGTGCGCAGGCTCATGCTGACGATGTTCTCGAGCAGGCCGCTCATGCCCTTGCTGCCGTTGCGGCGGGCGGCCTGGGACTTGCCGGCGGCGGTCACCGGGACGGCCGGCGCCGGGTGGGTGCCACGCCCGGCACGGCGGACGATCAGGCCTTCGTTGGCCAGTTGTTCCAGCGCGCGGCGCACGGTCACGCGGCCGGCGCCGAAATCCTTGCTCAGCACCATCTCGGACGGCAGGCCCTGGGCGAACCGCCCTTCGTGCAGTTGTTCGCGCAGTACCAGGTAGATCTGGTGGTATTTGGGGAGGGGAAGAACCGTGGCCATGCCGTATTCTCAGTGAACCGTGCGGCCGTCGAGCTCCAGCGCATCGACCCGGAACAGGCTGTCGATCGGCGCCTCGCGCATGACGTGGTACAGCACGAACCGGCAGGCGGCATGGGCGTCGATCTCGCTGGGGGTGAACGCGAACGCCAGGTTGCCGCCGGTGCTCTTGCGCCCCGGATACGCGTGGTGCAGCAGGTTCTGCTTGAACACCCCGGCCGCGGTGCGCGCCAGCGCCGCCTGCGGCGCGATGAACTCCAGCACCAGCCCCGCCTCGTGCGTGGCCTGGTGCGCCGGTGCCAGCGCGCGCACCGCCCCCTGGCCGTAGATGTGCGGATGCAACTGCCACGCGCCCGACACCAGCGCACGGACCCGCTGCTCGACCGCGGCGATCGCCTGGGGCAGGCCGCGCAGCAGCGCGGGATCGGCGACACCGGCGAGCAGCACCACCCGCTCGCCAAGGCGGCACGCGCCCTCGACCTTCAGGCTGGGCCGCTCGCGCGGCACGAACCGGGCGCCCCGCACCCGCGTGCGATGGGCGTCGATCGCCTCGTAGTGTGCGTCGTGCAACATCAGGCTGCCGCCCGGCTCCTCGACCTGCATCGGATCGGCCTGTTCGTACAAGGCATGGGCGGCAACCGACGCCGGCGTGGCATGGGCATCGGGATGCATGCTCTCCAGCGTGAAATGCGCGGACGTCAGTTCGGCCAGCATCGCATCGCGGCCACCGGGGCGGCAACACAGCGACGTGCATTCGATGATCTTGGCCATGTGCAGGCACAGGCCCATCGGATAACCGAGCATGGCCGGCACGGTGGCGAACACCGCGGTGTCGCAGGCGCGCCCGGCGATCACGACGTCCGGATCCAGCGCCAGCGCGCGCTCGAAGGTCTCGGTGCCGCATTGCCCGACGATGTGGCTGCAGGCCGCGATGTCCTCGGGCGATGGTGCGTCGATGGCGCCGATCGGATCGAGCCGGCCCTCGGTCAGCGCCGACACGACGGTCGCCGGCGCGATGTCGCTGCGGATCGTCGCCAGGCGCAGCCGCAGGCCGCGGCGCGCGACGATGCGCCGCACGATGTCCAGCGTCGCGTCCAGGTGGACGCTGGCCCCGGCCGTGCCGGCACTGCCGATGAGCAGCGGCACATCGGCCGCGCGCGCCGCGCACAACACCAGTTCGAGATCGCGCTCGACCATGGCGGCGGGCGCGGCCATGACGCCGGCGCCCAGGTAATACGGTCCCGGGTCGATCGAGCCCATGTCACAGCCGATGACATGGGGCGCACGTGCCATGCCACGGCGCAATGCGTCTTCGGGAATGCCGTAGCCCAGCTGGCCGGACGCGGACAACACCCGCAGGGCTTCGCCACCGGGGCGGTGGGACTGCAGCAACCGGGCGCTGGCATTCACGCGACGCCCCTCCGCGCTGCGCGCTGCAGGACTCGCGCTTGGGAACGGCCCTGCGCGGTCATGGCACGATGTCCAGCATGGGGCCGTGTTGCTGCGCGCCGTACACGTCGCCGTCACCGGGGCTGCCGGCCACGACGGCGCGGGGCAGCACATACTTGATCGCCTGGATGCCGGCCAGCAGGTGGCGCTGCACCTGGTGTTCCGCCAGGCCGTAGCGCGCCGCGACTGCCGCGCACGAGAGCGCCGGGCTGCGCGCTGCCAGCGCATAGGCCTGCGCGTCGCGCAGGAAGACGTCGATCGTCAGCTGGGTCGGGCCGGCGTTCTTGCTGCGGATCACCTGTGCCAGCTCGGCCAGGGACTGCCGGGACGGTTCTGTCATGGTCATCGCGCGGTGAAACCTCCATCGGCGCACACCACCTGGCCGGTGATGAAGGCGGCGCGGCTGGACAGCAGGAAGCCGATCAGTTCGGCGATCTCGTGCGGCTCGCCGAGCCGACCCATCGGAATGGTCTGCTCCATCGCGGCCAGCGCCTGCGGGTCGGCAGTGACGGCGGACAACATGGCGGTGCGTACCGGGCCCGGGCCGACCGCGTTGACCCGGATGCCCTCGCCCGCCCACTCCAGCGCCAGCGACTTGACCATGCCGTTGAGACCGGCCTTGGACGCGGCATAGGCCGCGCCACGGGCGTGACCGACCAGGCCGATCTGGCTCGTGACCACGACCACGCTGGGCGCGGTCGCATGCCCCTGGCGCATGCGGGCGATCGCCGCGCGCGCGAGCAGGAAGGTCGCGGTCAGGTTCAGCTCCAGCGTCTGGCGCCACTCCTGCACGCCAGTGTCGTCCGAACCCTTCTTGAAGAAGATGCCGGCGCAGCAAGCCAGGCCGTCCAGGCCACCGAGGGCCTGCGCCGCGCGCTCGGGCAACGCGACGCAGCCGGCCTCGTCGAGCAGATCCTGCTCCAGCACCCGGGCGCCGGGCAGCGTCTTGCGTACCTGGGCCGCCTGGCTGGCATCCTGCACCGCGGCAGCGACCCGGGCACCGTATCGCTGCAGCAGCGACGCCGTCGCCAGGCCGATGCCCGAGCCCGCGCCGGTCACCAGCACATGCCGGCCGGCCAGTTCCGGCGCCAAAGCTTCGAACGGTTCGCGCGACATCGGCTACAGGCCCAGGTAGTTCCTGCGCAGGTCCGGATCCCGCGCCAGGTCATCGGCGTCGCCCTGCATCGCAACGGCGCCGTTCTCGATGATGTAGCCGCGGTGCGCGATCGCCAGCGTCTGCACCGCGTTCTGCTCCATCAACAGGATGGACTGGCCCTCGCGGTTCATCCGCACGATGAGCGCGAACATCTCCTCGACCAGCAGCGGCGACAGGCCCAGCGAGGGTTCGTCCATGATCAGCAGTACCGGCTCGGCCATCAGGCCACGTCCGATCGCCAGCATCTGCTGCTCGCCGCCGGACAAGGTCCCCGCCGACTGGCTGAAGCGCTCCTTCAGCCGCGGGAAGATGGTCACCACTTTCTCGAGGTTGTCGGCACGATGCGCGCGGCCCCGCACCAGGCTGCCGGTCTCCAGGTTCTCGCGCACGTTGAGGTTCGGGAACACCCGCCGCCCCTCGGGCACGTGGATCACGCCACGCTTGACGATCTCGGTCGAGCTCAGGCCCACCAGTTCCTCGCCCTGGAACTTGATCGATCCGGAGAATGGCTGGTACAGGGCCGAGATGTTGTTGTTCAGCGTCGACTTGCCCACGCCGTTGCTGCCCAGCACCGCGACGATCTCGCCCTGGCCCACGTCCAGGTCGATGCCACGCAGGATCTCGATGCTGCCGTAGCCGGCGTGCAGCTGGCGGATTTCAAGCATGGCTCGCCTCCGCCTGCGCGTCGGCGACCTGGTCGGCGCCGCCGCGACCGAGATAGGCCTCGATCACGGCCGGATTGTTCACCACCTCCTGCGGCGCGCCCTGGGCGATGATCTTGCCGTACGACAACACGTAGATATGGTCGGACAGGCTCATCACCGCATGCATCACGTGTTCGATCAGCAGCACGGTGACGCCGCTGTCGCGGATCATCCGGATGATGCCGATGATCTCCAGGATCTCCGTCGGATTGAGGCCGGCCATGACCTCGTCGAGCAGCAGCAGCTTCGGGCCGGTGGCCAGCGCGCGGGCCAGTTCCAGCCGCTTGCGACCGGCCACCGTCAACCCGGAGGCCGGCTGGGCCAGCTGACCTTCCATGCCGACCCGGCGCGCGACCGCGCGCGCATGTTCCCAGGCCTCGTGGCGGTCGTGGAACTGCTGGTAGGCACCGACCGCGATGTTCTCGTGAACCGTGAGCTTGGCAAACGGCTGCGTGATCTGGAAGGTGCGCACCATGCCGGCGCGGGCGATCCGGTGTACCGGCCAGCCGGTGATGTCCTGGCCCATGAACTGCACCCGGCCGCCGCTGACCGCATGGAACCCGGCGATGCAGGCGAACAAGGTCGTCTTGCCGGCGCCATTGGGGCCGATCAGTGCCACGATGCGGCCCTGCTCCACCTGCAGGCTGGCGTCGTCGACCGCCCGCAGGCCGCCGAACACCTTGCTCAGGTTCGATACCTGCAACATCATTTCTTTTTCCCCGGTTTGCCGCCACCGCGCTTGCGGCTGAACAGGTCGATCAGGCCATTGGGCAGGAAGGCGATGATGACCACCAGCAAGGCGCCGTACAGCACCAGCGACAGGCCCTGGATCTGCGTCAGCGTGCGCGTGACGTCGCTGACCAGCGCCAGCAGCACCGAACCCACGAGCGGGCCGTAGACGGTGCCGGCGCCGCCGATCATGCTCACCAGCAGCATCTCGATGGACTTGTCGGTGCCGAAGGCGATCAGCGGATCGATGTACAGGAAATACTGGGCGAAGAAGCAGCCACCGACGCCGCCGATGGCGCCGGAGATCAGCATCACCTTGACCTTCTCGGCGAACACGTTGATGCCCAGCGCCTTGGCCGAGTCCTCGTTCTCGCGGATGGCGGCCAATTGCGCGCCGAAACGCGAGCGCCGCAACCATTCGGCCAGCGCCACCGAACCGGCGGCCAGCACCAGGATCAGGAAATAGAAGCCGCTGCGCTCGGCGAACTGCAGGTTCTGCGCACCGATGTTCATCGGAATCAGCAGCCCCAGGCCGCCGCCGGTGATGCCGATCGAGTTGCTGACGATGCGCAGCACCTCGGCAAAGGCCAGCGTGATCAGCGCGAAATACGAGCCTTTGAGGCCGGCACGGAACGACAGCACCGCGATCACGCCGCCGACGAAGGCGCCGGCCAGCGCCGCGATCGGCAGGCCCAGCCAGGGCGATATGCCCAGCCGCATCTGCGCAATCGTCGACGCATACGCCCCGACACCGAAAAACGCCACATGGCCGAACGACAGCTGGCCGGCAAAACCGCCCGAGATGTTCCACGACTGGCCGATGAAGGCATAGAACAGGGCCAGCACGCCGAAGTTGACCATGAAGCTGGACGGGAACACGAACGGGAACGCGATCGCCACCGCCAGCACCGAGAGGTGCAGCTTCCACGGAATGGGCTTGAGATCCGACGCGGTCGTCGTGCTCATGTCTTGGCTCCGAACAGCCCCGAAGGCCGGAACAGCAGGATCAGGATAAAGATCAGCGAGATGCCGATCTGCCCCATGCTCTCGCCCAGGAACAGGCCGCCGAAGGACTCGGTCAGGCCGATGATCAGGCCGCCGACGACGGCGCCCAGGAAGCTGCCCATGCCGCCGAGCACGACGACCGTGAAGGCCACCAGCACGAACACATGGCCGACCGTGGGCGAGACGTAGAAGATCGGCATCATCAGCGAGGCCGCCGCGCCCAGCGTGGCCAGGCCGATGCCGTAGGAGATCGCGAAGATCCGGTCCACGTCGATGCCCACCAGGCGCGCGCCGACGCGTTCCTTGGCGACCGCGCGGATCGCGCGGCCGGTGTCGGTGCGCTGCATGAACAGGCCCAGCGCGGCGCACAGGCCCATGGCCACGGCGAACGAGATCAGCTTGGGCAGCGGCACGAAGGCCGGTCCCACCTCGACCATGGTGTCCGAATACGAGACCAGGATGGTGCGCGAGTCGCCCTTGAAGAACATCAGCGCCAGGTTCTCGATCAGGATCGACAGCCCGAGCGTGACCAACAGGATGTTCTCGTCCTTGCCGCTGGACAGGCGGCCGATCAGGCCCTTGTACAGCAGGTAGCCGAGCACGAACATCGCCGGAACCATGATGAAGATCGACAGGTACGGGTCGATGCCCAGCAGCGTCAGCAGGTAGAACACGCCGAACATGGCCAGCATCAGCATGCTGCCATGGGCGAAGTTGATGATGTGCAGCACGCCGTAGATCAGCGTCAGGCCCGATGCCACCAGCGTGTAGATGCCGCCCAGCAGCAGGCCGTTGATGGCCGCCGCGGCAATGATGTTCGCGTCCACGGAACCTCCAGGAGTTGGTCACCGACCTGCGCTGCGCCAGCGCGGGTCGGCCGAGGGTCAGCCGCCAGGCTCAGCTCACGATTTCGGGCGCGGGAACACCGGCTTGGCCGACGCGAACTGCTCGGGCGCCACCACGTCGATGTCGGTCTTGGACGCCTGCAGCAACGCACCGCGGCCGCCTTCGTTCTGGCCGTTGACGAACCTGGTCGGGCCGTACGGCATCATGTCGGGGAACCAGGTGCTCGCGGCCAGTGCCGCGATGACCTTTTCCTTGTCGGCCGACGCGGCACGCTGCAGCGCGTCCGCATACAGCATGATGCAGTTGTACGACAGGTAGACCTCGAAGGTGAACAGTCCGCCCTTGGCCTCGACCTGTTTCTTCAAGGCCATGGCCTTGGCGCTGCGCGGATTGAACCAGTGGTTGAAGTCCATCATGTACTGGGCCACGTCGGGCTGTTCCTTGACCAGCTTGTAGTTGAAGCCGCCGCCGAGCACGCTGAACATCGCCGCGACATCGACCTTCTGCTGCATCAGCGTGCGCGCCAGCAGCACGTATTCGTTCTGGTAGTTGCTCATGATCACCAGGTCGGGCTTGAGGCTCTTGATGCGCAGCGCGATGTTGGAGAAGTCGCGCGTGGGATTGGCATGCTTGATGGTCTCGAGCGGCTGGATGTTGATGCTCGGCAACTTGCCGCCCAGCAGCTTGGCCGTGCCGGTACCGAACTCGGACTCCTCGTGCACCAGCACGGCGGTCTTGGCCACGCCGCCGGCGCCCTTGTTGATGTCACCCAGTGCCACGATGGCGTCGTCCACGCACTTGCCGAAACCGGGCTTGAGCCGGAACACGTTCTTCAGGCCGCGGTTGACGATCAGGTCGGACGCGCCCACGTCGATCAGGAACGGCGTGTTGTACTTGGCGGCCGCCTGGGTGGCGGGCAGCGCAATGCCGCTGGAGAAGCAGCCCAGGTAGGCGGCCACGCCGTCCTGCTCCATGCGCTCGACCTCGCTCACGCCGACTTCGGGTCGCGACTGCGAATCCCCCAGCAGGGCCTCGAGTTTGGCACCGCCCATCGCCTTGATGCCGCCGGCGGCGTTGATCTCGTCGATCGCCAGCTGGGCGCCCATGCGCGACTGGCCGCCGCTGTAGGCGAGACCGCCACTGACCGGATGCACCAGGCCGACCTTCACCGGCTTGGGCTGGGCCAGCAGCATGCCGGGAGCGCCCAGCACGGCGCTGGCGGCGCCAGCTTGCAGAATCAATCGACGCGACAGTGGGTGGGTGGTTTTCATGGGAGTCCTCACGGTGGTTGATGACAAGGGGTCGATCCGGCATTGTTCCATTGATAGAACAATTGAACTAGACTATGCACCGATGGAACGGCGAAGTCAACTCCGGCAAAACCCGGTGCCCGAACCCGCCAGAAAGGCCACCCGATGGACCACACGGTGTACGACTATTCGGCCCTGCCCCGGCGCCCGCGCGGGGCCACGCCGGGCGCGCTGCGCGCGTTCGCGGTGCTGTTCCTCGAGCACTGGGAGGCCTGCCCACCGCCCGATGCGGTGCGCGATCCGCGCATGGTCGGCGAGTTCGGCAGCTTCACGCCGGACTACCGCAACTGGAGCCAGCGCGAATACGGGTTGCGCGTCGGCCTGTTCCGGGTGCTCGACGCCTTGCGCGATGCCGGCATCCGGCCGGTCGTGGCGGCCAACGCGATGGCCGTGCAACGCCTGCCCGCGCTGGTGCGCACGCTGCAGGAGGCAGGTTGCGAATGGCTGGCGCACGGCATGGCCGCCACGCGCATGATGCATTCCGGCATGACGCTGGCCGAGCAGGAGCAACACATCACGCAGTGCGTCGATACGCTGGCGCGGGCCACCGGTGTGCAGCCGCAGGGCTGGCTCAGCCAGGACTGGGGCACGACACCGGACACGCACACGCTGCTGGCCCGCTGCGGCATCCGCTACACGCTGGACTGGTGCAACGACGACCAGCCTTATTGGCAACATGCCGAGCCGCCGCTGCTGGCGATCCCGCTGTCGGCCGAATGGGACGACGTCCAATGCCAATGGCTGCGCCACATCGAGCCGCGCGACCATGCCGCGCTGGCCGCCAGCGCGTTCGAGCGGCTGCGCGCCGAATGCCGCGACGGTCGGCGCGACGCCGTGTTCGGGCTGTCCATCCACCCCTGGCTCAGCGGCATGCCCAGCCGCATCCGGGCCCTGCGCAGCCTGCTGGCCGCGCTGCGTGCGGCCGATGACGTGTCATGGACCACGCCCCACGCCATCTTCACCACCCACACCGCGACAGGAGACACGCCCGATGGACTATCTTGACCGCCTGAGCCGGTTCGCCGCCGAACTGGATTTCGCGCGACTGCCCTCCCGTGTGCGCGCGCAGACGGCCTGGATCCTGGCCGACTCCATTGCCGCCGTGGCCGGCGGCTCGGCCGAACCGGAGCTCCGTGCGCTGGCCACGACGCTCGGCAGCACGCCGGGGTCGGCCACGCTGGTGGGCCTGGGGCGCGGCGCGAGCGCCGACGTCGCCGCGCTGGTCAACGGCACGGCCGGCACCTTTCTCGAGATGGACGAGGGCAACCGCTTCTCGCGCGGACATCCGGCCATGCACGTGATACCGGCCGCGCTGGCGCTGGCGCAGCAGCGTGGCAGCGACGCCGGCAGCTTCATGTCGGCGCTGGTGGCCGGCTACGAGGTCGGCTCGCGCATCGGCGCGGCCTCGCGGCTGCGCGCCAGCATGCATCCGCACGGCACCTGGGGCACGATCGGCGCCGCAGCGGCCTGTGCGCGGCTGGCCGGCGAGACTGCGCCCGGCATGCGCAACACCCTCTCCATCGGCGCCTCGCTGACCACCGCCACCTCCAAGCGCACCATGCTCGAGGGCGGCCTGGTACGCAATACCTACGCCGGCATGGCGAACCGCAACGGCCTGCTGGCATGGCAGCTGGGACACAGCGGCTTCAACGGCGAGCACGACGGTGTGGCTTCGCTGATGCAGGGCATCGTCTCCGAGCATTTCGACCCGGCCGAAGTGCTGCGCGCGCTGGGCGACGAGTGGCATCTGGAGCAGAACTATTTCAAGCTGCACGCGTGTTGCCGCTTCAACCACGGCACGCTGGACGCCATCGACCGGATCGCCGCGCACGGACCGCTGCCGGCCCCCGAGCGCGTGCGCGGCGTCGCGGTCACGAGTTACGCGTATGCGGCCGAACTCGACGACCCGGCGCCCCGCAACACCCTGGGCGCCAAGTTCTCGGTGCCGTTCGCGGTGGCCACGCGCCTGGTCAACGGCAGCAGCGCGCTGGCCAGTTTCAGCTGGGACGCGGTGCGCGACCCGCGCGTGGCCGCGCTTGCACGCAAGGTGACGATCCGCGAAGACCCGGCCATGACGCAGCGCCTGCCCCATGAGCGGCCGGCGCGTGTCGTCATCACGCTCGACGACGGCAGCACGCTGCAAGCCGAGGTCGGCGCCAATCGCGGCGACGACGCCCTGCCCTACAGCCGCGACGAACTGCGCACCAAGTTCATGGACCTCACCACGCGTATCTGGCCCGACGACCATGCGCGAGCCGTGTTGCAGGCGACGCTGGAACTGGCGGACGAGACCGGGTCACTGGCGCGCTGGGCGGCGTTGCTGGCCCGTGCGCCGCAGCAGTGAACCCGGGGGCCGGTCAACACACGGTGACCGGGACAGACCCGCGGCGACCTCAGCCGGCAAACACCAGTTCGGCCGCCGCCACGGCCCGGATGCGCGGGCCGAAACTCTGGATGTTCGACAAGGTCTGGTTGTGGTGCGCGACGATGGCCGGCGCCGCCAGGTGCGGCTTGTCGGTCGTGGTGTGCGCGTCGGCGACCAGCGCGACCGGGTAACCCAGCGCGGCCGCGCGGCGCGTCGTCGTGTCGACGCAGAACTCGCTCTGCATGCCGCAGATGACGACGTCGGTGACACCGCGTTCGGCCAGCAGCGCCTGCAGCGGCGTGCGCTCGAACGCGTCGGGCGTGGTCTTGCGCAGGCGCAGGTCGGTAGGCGCGACCCGCAAGGCCGGGGCCAGTTCCCAGGACCGCGAGCCGGGCACAAAACCCCCGCCGGCTGCCTCATGCTGGATGAAGACCACGGGCACGGCCGCGGCGCGCGCCCGCGCCGCGACGCCGTTGATGCGATCGATCACCCCGGCCGCATCGTGACAGGCCTGCGCCCCTTCGGTCAGCGCACGTTGGACATCGACGATCAGCAATGCGGATGGCATGGGCAACACTCCGGTCGGGCGGCGGGCAGATGGCGGCGGGCGAGCCGGGCGATGGCGCGCGCGGGCGCTGCCGTCGCGCGTGCCCGGGCTCAGCGCAGCAGCAGCGTCGGGATTGTCGCCGACCGCAGCAGGTCGGCGGTCTTGCTGCCGCGCAGCAGCGTGCGCCACGGCGAATGGGTGTAGGCACCCATGATGAGCAGGTCGATGTCGCGATCCTGCACCGCCTGCGCCACGACCACCTCCGCGTCGCCGGGCGCAATGTCGCCCTGGACCTCGAAGCCGGCCGCCGACAAGGTGTCGGTCGCCCAGGCCATCTGGCGTGCGCCGTCATGGCGCGCCTTGCCGGACATCAGCAGCTGCAGCGGCAGGCCGCGGAACAACGGACTGGCGGCAACCATCTCGACGCCGCGGCGCGTGACCGCGCTGCCATCGAACGCCATCAGGATCCGCTGCGGTTCGCGAAACCCTTCGGTGACCGTGAGAATCGGCCGCTGCAAGGCGCGCGCGACCCGCTCGACATTGCTGCCGAGCTCCAGCGGGGCCTTGGCCGCGGACTCGCCGCGGCGCCCGAGCACGAACAACCGCACCCCGGACTGCTGGTCCTGCAGTGTCTCGTCCAGGTGGCCATGGCGCTGGCGCACGTCCACCTGCACGACATCGGCGGCCAGCGCACGTTCGCGCAGCCGGTTCAGGAAGATGCGGCCCTGTTCGCGCGCCGCCTTGGTGCGCACGGCATCGTCGCTGGACAGCTGGTCGAGCAGATGCTCCTGCGCATTGGGCGTGAGCGCGCCGCTGTGGTCGTCGCTGTTGCCGATCTCCGGGTGGCGATCGATCACGTGCAGCAGTTCGAGCGGCGCATCCATGCGGCGCGCGGCCCAGGCCGCATAGTCGGTCACATGGCCCGCATACGGCGACTGGTCCACGCAGGCCAGCACCTTGTTGTCGAGATTCATCGTGTCAGCTCCCGTCGCGGGCTCAATGGCCCATCAGCAAGTCGTCGGCGGAGTCCTTGTCGTGCACGCCGAACTTGTCCACCATGGTCGCGCTGGCCTCGTTCAGGCCGATGATCTCCACGTCCGCACCTTCGCGGCGGAACTTGAGCACCACCTTGTCCAGCGCGCTGACGGCGGTGATGTCCCAGAAATGCGCGCGGCTCACGTCGATGCGCACGCGTTCGATCACCTCCTTGAAGTCGAAGGCGTTGACGAACTTGTCCGCGGTGGCGAAGAACACCTGGCCCATGACCCGGTAGGTGCGCTGGCGGCCCTCGTCCTCGGCCAGCGAACCCACGCGCAGGATCTGGCCGACCTTGTGCGCAAAGAAGAAGCCCGACAACAACACGCCGGTGAGCACACCCTTGGCCAGGTCGTGCGTGGCCACCGTGACGGCCACCGTGGCCAGCATCACCATGCTCGAGCTCTTGGGATGGTCGCGCAGGCTGCGGATCGAGCTCCAGTTGAAGGTGCCGATGGAGACCATGATCATCACCGCGACCAGCGCCGCCATCGGGATCTGCTTGACCCAGTCGCCCAGGAAAACCACCATGATCAGCAGGAACAGGCCGGCGACCAGCGTCGACAGGCGGCCACGGCCGCCGGACTTCACGTTGATGACCGACTGGCCGATCATCGCGCAACCGGCCATGCCGCCGATGAAGCCGGTGGCGATGTTGGCCACGCCCTGCCCCACGCATTCACGGTTCTTGTCGCTGCGGGTGTCGGTCAGGTCGTCGACGATGGTGGCCGTCATCAGCGACTCGAGCAGGCCGACGACGGTCAGCGTCAACGCGTACGGCAGGATGATGCGCAGCGTCTCGAGGTTCATCGGCACCTCGGGCAGCAGGAACATCGGCAGGCTGTCGGGCAGCTCGCCCATGTCGCCGACGGTCCGGATGTCCAGCCCCATCATCATCGAGACCGCGGTCAGCACCACGATGGTCACCAGCGGCGACGGCACGGCCCGGGTGAGATACGGAAACAGGTAGATGATGCCCAGGCCGGCAGCCGTCATCGCATAGACATGCCAGGTGACGTCGATGAGTTCGGGCAACTGCGCCATGAAGATCAGGATGGCCAGCGCATTGACGAAGCCGGTGACGACCGAACGCGACACGAAGCGCATCAAGGCCCCCAGCCGGACCCAGCCGGCAATGACCTGCAGCACGCCGGTCAGCACCGTGGCGGCCAGCAGGTATTGCAGGCCGTGCTCCTTGACCAGCGTCACCATGACCAGTGCCATGGCGCCGGTTGCCGCCGAGATCATGCCCGGGCGCCCGCCGGCGAACGCGATCACGACCGCAATGCTGAACGACGCATACAGGCCGACCTTGGGGTCGACGCCGGCAATGATGGAGAAGGCGATCGCCTCGGGAATCAGCGCCAGCGCAACCACCAGCCCGGCAAGCAGGTCGTTGCGGACGTTCGAGAACCATTCGTCGTGCAGGGATTTCATGGGCAGGGCAAGCGCAAAAGGAAGGGGCCGGTCGCAGGGGCAACCGACGGGTGGTGGACGAACGGCGGTACGACGGCAGGTGCGCCTGCCATGCGTCCGTTTGCACAGGTCCGCATGCGGCGGGCCGTCGCGCCGCATCCGTGGCGACGGCATCGCGACACTCGCCGCGTCCGGCGCGGCCATGCCGCGGTGGCGTCCGGCGCCGCAGAACCGTCACGACCGCAGGAACCCGGGCCGTCACCCGCCCCTGCGGAAAACCGGTGATTCTAACCGGCGCCCCGGCGCCGGATCAGAGCCCCTCGAGGATCACGACCGTGCGTTCGGCCGACTTCTTGCTGATCTGCAACACCTTCTGGTATTCGGCGGACTGGTAGAAGGCCTCGGCCTGGGCGACCGACGGGAAACGGATCAGGACCATGCGCGTGGGCGACCACAACGCCGACTCCTTCACCGACATCGGGCCGCCACGGGCCAGGTATTCGCCGCCGTGCTGTTCGGCCAGCGGCTTGGCCTGCAGCTTGTACTGCTCGTACAGCGCAGGATCGGTCAGGTGGGAATCGACGACGAGGTAGGCGGACATGGGGAAACTCCAACAACGATACAGGCCGGCACCACGGACATCGCGGCGGCACGGCGATCAGCTCAGCGAATTATCCCCGCTCATGTAGACCGCCATGGTCCGGATGCGTTCGCCGCGCACCTGGAAGAAGTTGCAGTTGTGTTTCACCGTCGTCGTGCCCTGGGGCGACACATTGCGCACCGTGAACTGGCTGGCGATGCGTCCGGGCGGATCGGCCACATGGTCGAAGTCGCCATGCCACACGCTGGCGTAGCGCGCGAACAGGCGCTCGTACATGCCGCGGATCGCGTCGTCGCGGCCGCGGTACACGAGGTCGAAGGTGGCGATCGTGACCGTGGCATCGGCATCGAAGCACGCCAGCGTGCCGGCCAGGTCCATGCGGTCGACGGCCGCGAAGTAGTGCTCGACCAGCGCGGCCAGGCGCGCACGATCGTCGCTGCCGCCACTCATGCCGTCGCTCCCGCCGACGGCTGGAAACCCGCGTCCTGCAAGGCGCGGAATCGCGCCAGCGCCTGGCGATGGGCCCGGCGCGCGGCGTCGGACCCCGGCTGGCCCAGGCGTGTTTCGGGCAGGAATTGCCCATGGTCGCGTCCCCGCACGCACAGCGCGGACGGCTGCACCGCGCCCACCGGCCGTACGTGGGCCGGGATGTAGCTGATGGCGTATCCGATGCGCCGGTCGTCGTTGCGGTTGGCCCCGGATGCATGCACCAGGTCGGTATGGTGCAGGGACATCTCGCCGGCGCGCAGCGGCATCGGCGTGCCGACGGCCTCGTCGAATCGACCGCTGATGCCCTGCCCGCGCCGGATCATGTTGTCCGGACCGGGCCGGTCGTCGTGCGCAAACGCGCCCCAGCGATGGCTGCCGGTCAGCACCCGCATGCAGCCGGCCCGCTCCGACGCCTCGGACAAGGCCACCCAGGCCGTCACATGGTCATGGGGCTCGAGGTAGAAATAGGTGCTGTCCTGGTGCCAGCGCACGAAGGCCGGCGTCTGCGCCTCCTTCAGGAACAGCGTCGAGTGGTAGACCAGGATGTCCGGGCCGATCAGGTCCTGCACTGCATCGAGGATGCGCGGATGGTGCACCAGCCGGTCGGCCCAGCCGAACAACAGGTAGGACTTGGACTTCTCCGGGAAGTCGATCGGCGCACCGCGGGCGCGCTCCCACGACTCGAGTTCGCCACGCAGTTCCGCCACCGCCAAGGCATCGAGCACCGGCACCGGGAACACGTATCCGTCGCGCGCATATCCGCTCACCTGCGCATCGTCGAGCAGCAGCGGCATCACGTGCCTCCTGCCGGCCTCGTGCGGGCACCCGCCACCATGGCCTCGAGCATGTCCAGCCGCGGATGCATGGGTTTCGGATAGGCGATGCGGCTGTGCCGGTAATCCAGCGCCAGCGCGGCCTCGGCCATCTTGTAGCTCAATGGCCCGGGGTTGATCACCGGTACCGGCAGCCGCTGCGCCAGGTAGGCATGGGCCTGGTGCATCGTGGTCGAGCCCAGGATCAGCACCTCGGCGCCGTCCTCGGCGATCGCCTTGTGCGCCGCCTGCTCGAGCAGCGGGAACACCTCGTCTTCCTTGCCGCCCAGCAAGGCCTGGTTGTCCGGCGGCACCTCGATGGCGCGTACCGAGGCGCACTTGTGGTGCAGCCCGAGTTCGTCCAGCGCCTTCTTGTACAGCGGCTTCCAGCGGCTGGCCATGGTCAGGATGGAGAAGCGGTCGCCCAGCATCAAGGCGGCGAGCATGGACACCTTGCCCGGCCCGAACACCGGTATGTCGAGCACCGAGCGCAAGGCGGCAACGCCCGAGTCGCTCATGGTGTCGATGCACACGGCGGCGAAACCCTCCTGCTGCGCACGGCAACCGGCCTCGAAGTTGGCCACGTCGGCGAGCACGAAGTCATGGTGGCTGGAGTAGTTGGCCGGGCCGGCCTTGACGGTGCGGAACTCGAACTGCAGCTCCGGCCCGAACTCCAGGCCGCCCAGTTGCTGCTGGCGCAGCAGCAGGTTGTCCTGCGACATGACGAAGGGCACGATGACCAGGATCTTGCGCATGGCGGCTCCTCAGGCGGCAACCGGAGCGGTCAACTCGCCGAGCACCTGCTCGGTCGAACGGACCCGTCCGAACAGGCGCTGGAAATTGCGCATCGTGACCTGGTGCAGGTCCTCGTGCGTGGTGCCGCAGGCATCCTCGACCAGCGTCACAAGATAACCGCGGTCAGCGGCCTCGCGCGCCGTGGTCTCGACACACATGTTGGTCGAGATGCCGCACAGATAGAGTTGTTCGCAGCCCAGCGCACGCAGCAGGCTGTCGATGTTGGTCGATGCGAACGCGCCGATCGTCGTCTTGCGCAGCACGTGCTCGCCCGCACGCGGCTTGAGTTCGTCCAGGATCTCGTGCTCGCGGCTGCCGACATGGTTGGAGAATTCGACGAACAGCTTGCGCATGTGGACCGGCGCGTCCGTCGCATCGGGCAGTGCCGCGCCCACGGTCACATGCAGCACCGGACGCGCGAGTGCGGTGCAACGGTCGCGCAGTTGCCGCGTGTGCGGCAGCACCTGCCGCTCGATGCGGTCGAAGCGGTAGTCACCCACCGTGGAGCCCTGCGCCTGCAAGGTCCGGGACAAGGCGCCCTGGCGCGAACCGGTGGCGTATTGCATGTCGATGATCAGCAACGCGGTACGTGCCACGTCGACGCCGCGCTCGGGCATGTAGGCGCGGATGTAGTCGCTGGAAGGAGCTGGGTTCATGGTTCTGGATCTCCGGGGCCGCGGGACACGGCGGTTGCGGCAGGCAGGGCCTGCGGAAGGGCGCGATGATGGTCGCGGCAATGCTCGCGGCAATGCTCGCGGTAGTGGTCGACGATGGCGGAGCCGGTGGCACACCACACACCACTGTGCGACAACACGTATTCCAGCGCCCGGGCCAGGTGATCGATGCGGTGCGGCTGGCCCATGATGAACGGATGCACGGCGATGTTCATCACCTTGCCGTGGGTGGCGCCTTCGGCATACAACACGTCGAACTCGTCGCAGATCTTCTGCGCGAAGGCGGCGGCCTCCTGGCCGCGCCGCCATGCGATGCTGTCATTGATCTCCATCGAATACGGCAACGAGAACAGTTCGCCGCTGCGCACCCGGATCGGCGTGGGCTGGTCGTCGTGGTACAGGTCGCACAGATAGGCAATACCGGCCTCGGCCACCAGGTCCGGCGTGCGCAAGGTGTTGGAGGCGGCCGGCGAGAACCAGCCGGGAAGTCCACGCCCGACGAACGCGCGGTGGATGTCCTGGCATTGCGCGATCGCGGCGCGTTCATCGTCCTCGTCCAGACCCCAGTGGTAACGCGTGTTGTACAGCCCGTGCGACATGAACTCCCAGTCACGCAAGAGCATGGCCTCGGCGATGTCGGGATACATGTCCAGCACGGCCATCGACAGCGACACCGTCACCGGCAGCCGGTAGCGGTCGAACAACTCCATCAGCCGCCAGACGCCGACCCGGTTGCCGTAATCGCGCAGGCCGTAGCCCAGGATGTCCGGATGCGGCATGCGCGGCCAGGGGTCGCGCACCCGGATCTTCTGCGGCAGGTATTCGTAGTGTTCGATGTTCGGCGCCACCCACAATGCCACCCGTGCGCCACCCGGCCAGCGCAACGGAACGCGCTCCGGCGCGGCGCTGTAGTCCAGTCGCTGCTCGGGGTCGACCGCATTGCGGGGTTGCTCGCTTGTTGGCATCATCGGCGCCTCTGCCCACGCAACAGGACCCTGCCATGCCCGTCATTTCCATCACGCTGCTGCCCGGCTATTCGAAGGAAGCGGAGAGCACGATGGTGCGGCGCGTGGCACTGGCAGCGCGCTCGGTGATCGCCGCGCCAGCGGCCGGAACCACGGTGTTCGTGCACCATGCCAGCACCTACCAGCGCGACGGCAAGGTCTTCGGCGCCGGCGGCGCCGAGCATGTCGATGCAGCGCGCCTGGTACGCCAGTTCCTCGACCGCATGGAACGGCGCGACCTCGACGCAGCGCGCCAGTTGCTGGCGCCGGACTTCGCGATGCGTTTTCCCGGCAGCCCGGTCATGCACCGGCTCGAGGAACTGGTGCAGCGCTCGCGCGCCAGCTACCGCGACGTTGCCAAGACCTACGAGCGCTTCGACGAGAGCTGGACCGACGACGGCACCGTCGTCACCTGCTTCGGCACCTTGCACGGCCACTGGCTCGACGGTTCGGCATTCGACGGCATTCGTTTCATCGACCGATTCGAGGTGGCGGACGGCCTGATCCGGCGCCAGGATGTCTGGAACGATTTGGCGCTGCACAAGCCGACGACTGCCACGACCGCCTGACGGCCCGCACATCGCGCTCGCGTTGCGGCAGGCCGGTCGCATGCGCATCGGCGCTCAGGCGGCCTGGGCCGCCGTCCAGGCGTCGAGGATCTCGCTTCCGGTGGCGGCCCACACGCCGGCGTGGCCCATGATGTGCGCCAGCGCCTCCTCCAGCGCACGGATGCGGTAGGGCTGGCCGATGACCCAGGGATGCAGCGCAATCGCCATCACACGGCCCCCCTGCGTCTGCGACTCGCGGTACAACACGTCGAACTGGTCGCACAGCTGGTCGCGGAAATCGTCCTCGGTATGGTGGTTCTGAACCAGGATGGTGTAGTCGTCGATGTCCACCGGATGCGGCATCGCGTGCAACCTGCCGCCCGCGGCGCGCATCGGGTAAGGCATGTCGTCGTTGACCCAGTCGCAGACATAGTCGATGCCGGCGTCGCGCAGCAGGTCGAGCGTGGCGGACGACTCCGACTTGGCCGGTGACAACCAGCCACGCACCGCCTGCCCCGAGGCCGCGCGCAAGGTCTTCAGCGTGTTGGCCACCAGCGCCTGCTCGACCTCGCGCGCCAGGCCGCCATGGTGCAGATGGTCCATGTCCTGGCCGTTGGCGATGATCTCCCAGTGCCGCGCCACGCAGGCCTGCAGCAGGCTCGGATAACGCACCGCCACGGCGGCGTTGACGGCCACCGAGGCACGGATGCCGTGGCGCTCGAGCGCCTGCATGATGCGGAAGATGCCGATCCGGTTGCCATAGTCGCGCAGCGTGTAGTGGCGCAGGTCCGGATATGCGGTCTGCATCGCGCCGGGCGGCTTGAACGGCTTGCCGGCCATGTCGAGCGGGAACCACTCGAGCGCCGGCACCACCCACAGGGCCACCCGCGCCCCGTTCGGCCAGGCGACCGGCTTGCGCGCGGACAACATCGACCAGTCGTAGCGGTCATGGTCCATGCCATAGCGGCGGTTCGCGTACTGCAGATAGTCGTCGGGCATCGTCATGCTGCATCTCCGACCGGTTGCGCCGCAGCGGCGAAGGCGTCGTAGTAGTTGTCGTTGAAATGCTGCGCGATCTCGCGCCCGGTCGCCAGCCACACGCCTTCATGGCCGGTGATGTAGGCCAGGGCTTCCTCGAACGCCGCCATGCGGTAGGGCTGGCCCACCAGGTAGGGGTGCAGCGGGATACACATCACGGTGCCCGAATGTTCGCCTTCGGCGTACAGCCGGTCGAACTGGCGCTTGAGGATGTCGGCATACCGCCGCGGCGAGACCAGGTTGACGTTGTAGACGATGACGTCGTTCATCTCCAGCGAATACGGCACGCTGGTCAATCGCCCCTGCTTCACCTTGACCGGCCCGGGCTGGTCGTCATGGAACAGGTCGCAGACGTAGGTCAGGCCCATCTCGGCCACCAGGTCGAGCGTGTGGTCGGTGTAGGTCAAGGCCGGCGCCAGCCAGCCGTCGAGCTTCTGCCCGGTGTGCTTGCGGATGGTGTCGATCGAGTCCTGGATCACCGCGCGCTCCTGCGCCTCGGTCATGCCCATCAGGTAGCGCGTGTTGTAGGTGCCGTGCGAATAGAACTCCCAGCCGGCATCGGCGCACAGCCGGATGATCTCGGGATGGTGCTCGCACACGGCCACGTTGAGCGACACGCTGCCGCGCATGTTGCAGCGCCCCATGGCCTCGAACATGCGCATGAAACCGGCGCGATTGCCGTAGTCGCGGTAGGAATAGTTCAGCACGTCGGGCGCCGGGCGGGCCCACGCGGCGCGCGCGGGATTGCGCGGCGGATCGATCTCGTAGAACTCGATGTTCGGCGCCACCCAGAACGCCACGCGTGCGCCGCCCGGCCAGCGGATCTGCGGCCGTTGGTCGTACGGCAGGTAGTCGTACAGGCCGGGGTCGCGCATCGTCATGCCGCCGCCCGCGCCGGCACCCGGCCCAGTTGATCGAGTGTCTCCTGCACCGGCAACACGTCGGCGTATTTGACGGCCATGTCGTACAGGTTCGCGAAATGCGGGCCTTCGTGCTTGTCGGCGACACATTCGATCGGCACGATGGTGCGAAAACTCCGCGACAGGCTGTCGACCACGGTCGCCCGTACGCAGCCCGACGTCGATCCGCCGGTGACCACGATGGTGTCGACCTTGTGGAAGGTGAAGATCGAGCCCAGGTTGGTCTCGAAGAAGGCCGAGGCCATGCGCTTGTTGACGATGATGTCGCGCACCTTGTCGATGTTCAGCCGGTCGTCGAACTCGGCGCGGCGGCTGCCCACCTTGATGTTCTGCAGCGAGTCCGGCGTGTTGGTGCGCGTGCCCCAGACGCCGCAGTCCTCGCCCGACTCCATGTAGGCGACGTAGGTCCACACGACCGGGAAACCCTTGCTGCGAAAGGCCTCGGCCAGCGTGTTGACATGGTCGATCTGCTTCGGATCGGTTTCGTACGCGGTGGCGAACTCGCCCACGCTGGTGTAGGCCTTCTGCAGGTCGATGTTGATCAGCGCCGGCATGGCGCCGAAACCGAAGCGCTTGCGCGTCGGATTGGCCCTGAAGTCTTCAAACAGCTGGCGACTGGTCTTGTTCGAGAGTTCCACGGATATTGCCCTTCGTAGACGGTTCGTCGAGACGGGCCGCGCACGGCCCGTGTCCCCTGAGCGCCAGCATCGGGTGCGCACGGCCGCGAGGCCAGGTGCGCAGGCCGAACGTTCGCGTCGAAAGATGATGCAACACGTCAATTGTTCTGTCAATGGGACAAATAGACCGCGCCGCATGCCGCGCCGAAGCATGCCGCGCCGCTGGATGCGTCCTACAGGCCCGCGGGAAGGTCTCCGGTCCGCGACCCGGCGCCGTCCGGTAGCCGGTGCGCCATCGATTGCCTAGAGTCGGGTCATCGACAAGCCGAAAGGAGCATGTGATGCACAAGACGACAAACCACACCCCGTGGCAACGCCTGGCGCGCGCCGTGGCCGCCGGATGTGTCGGCGCGGCCTGCGCGGTCACCGCGGTCACCGCGACCGCGCAGGACGACGCGGCGGCCCGCTACGAGCGCGAGGTCCAGGCCTGCAAGAGCGGCACATCCGCGCAAAGCACCGAGACCTGCCTGAAGGAAGCGCACAATGCCCGTGACGCCCGTGCAAAGGGCCAGCTCGACACGGACGACAGCGCCTTGCTGCGCAATCGCCTGCAACGCTGCGACGCCTTCGAGGGCCGCGCCAAGGCGGACTGCATCACGCGCCTGTCGGAGCACGGCCAGCGCAGCGGCAGCGTGGCCGGCGGCGGCATCCTGCGCTCGGCAGAGACCGTGGTCGTTCCGCCGGATGGCAATGCGGTCCGGATCCAGCCGCGCACGGATGCGCCCGTCATCCTGGTGCCCCGGCAGCCGTGATCGGCGCGGGACACGCGCAGTGCGAATGGCGGTAGTCCCCGTCCTACGCCGGCATCCGCGAATCCCGCACACCGGACAGGCGCCGCGGCCTATCGCCATCGGCAGCCGCTTCTTCGACACTGGATCCATCGCAGCAGGACACGCTGCGAACACGCAGAAGCAGCCAACCCGGGTGACCCGTCACCCATCTTCAAGGAGTCAAGTGATGTTGCACTACGCCGTAGTTTTCCTGGTCATTGCCCTGATCGCGGCCGTCCTCGGCTTTGGCGGCATCGCCGCAAGCGCCGCCGGAATCGCCAAGATCCTGTTCGTGATCTTTGCCGTGCTGGCGGTCGCCAGCTTCCTGTTCGGCCTGATCCGAAAGGGTTGAACCCGCCGCTGGCCGGTGCAGCGCCGGCCCGCGGCTTGACCATTCACCGCCGAACCTCTCACCCCCCTACATCAAGGAGTACCCATGAAGGACAACACCATCCAGACCCAGTCACCCAATGTGGTCGACCACGCCGCCGAATCGGCCAGCCGGGCGATTCACTCCACCCAGCAAGCGGCGGACCATGCATTCGAGGGCCTGGACCACAAGGTCCAGCAGTTGCGCGATCAGGCGTCCCCGCGGTATGAAGACGCGGCCGAACGCACCCAGGCGCTCGCGGACCACGGCCTGCAGACCATGCGCGAAACGTCGCGCCGCTTGCGCGAGTCCGCACACCAGGTGACCGACGGCACACGTCAATACGTGCGCGCCGAGCCGGTCAAGTCGGTGCTGATCGCCGCCGCGACCGGTGCCCTGCTGATGGGCGTGGCCAGCCTGCTCGCTCGTTCGGGCCGCTGATCCCGCGTCCGGCGCACCCCGCACAACCCCGCAGCGCGTAATGCTGCGGGGTTTTTCTTGTTGTGTGGAGCCGGCCTTGTCGCGTCAGCGGCGCCGGCCGATACGATCGAACACCGATTTGCCGCCCGCGACGGCCGCGAGGCTGGCCATGCTGCCCCAGGCCATGTCCATCAGCGACATCGCCAGCGGCCAGTCCCGCAGCGTGGCCATATTGGTCAGGTCATAGGTGGCATAGGCAAACAGCCCGAACAAGGCGCCGCGCGCCAGCGTGCCGCGCCATGGCGTCGTGACGCCGCCGGGCGCGACCGCGAACACCATCAGTGCGACGCCATACATCAGGTAGAACGCGGCGGCCGCCACGCCATCGAACTGCTCGGCCATCAGGTGGCCGATGCCTTGCTGGTACACAGGCTGGGCGATGCCGCCGATCCACGCGGCATCGAGTACCAGCATCACGACGATGCACGCCATCCAGGCGGCCAGCCAACGCATCACAACCAATACTCCCAGACACGTGCAAACACTTCCTTGAGCCGCTGGTCGACCGGGCGGCGCTCCCATTGCTCCAGGCTGACGCGGTCGGATTGTTCCAGGTCCTGGTCGAACATGGCCTGCAACTGGCGGCCGAACCGCTCGCCCAGCACGACGGCATTGAGTTCGTGATTGTGCAGAAAGCTGCGCCAATCCAGATTGGTCGAGCCGACCGTGGCCCAGACCCCGTCGACCAATGCGGTCTTGGAATGCAGGATCACGCCGCGGCGCTCGAAGATCTTCACGCCGGCGCGCAGCAGCCGGGTGTAGTGGGCGCGTCCGGCATGCAGCACCAGCCAGGAATCCGTCTGCGACGGCAGGATCAGCGACACATCCACGCCGCGCAACGCAGCGGCCGTCAGAGCGTCCAGCAATTGCGGGTCGGGAACAAAATACGCATTGGTGATCTGCACGCTGCGCTCGGCGCTGTGGATGGCGGAGAGCAAGGTGCCGTAGATCTGGCTGTAGTCGTCGTCCGGTGAACTGCCGATGGCCCGCACCACCTGGTCGCCCACCGGCGCGATCTCCGGAAAATAGTCGCGCACCGCCAGCGGCTCGCCCTTCTGCGCGCGCCAGGTCGTCAGGAACAGCTTCTGGAACTCGGCCACCACCGGGCCGTCGATCTGCAGGTCGGTATCGCGCCAGGCGGGGCCGTCGTCCTCGCGCTCCGGATGCCGTCGCAGCTTCGAGGAGCCGCTGGCGTACACGCCGCTGATGTTGATGCCGCCCAGGAAGGCGGTCGCGCCATCGACGATCAGCAGCTTGCGGTGATCGCGCTGGTTGAGCTCCCAGCCCTTGCGGGCCTCCAGCGGATTGACCGGATTGAACTCCAGCAGTTGCACGCCGTTCTCCGCGAGCCGGTCGAAGAACGCCTGCGGCGTGTTCAGCGTACCCACGCTGTCGTAGATCAGGTTGACCTGCACCCCCTCGCGCTGCTTGTCGATCAGGGCCTGCGCGAAGCGCCGCCCGATGTCGTCGTCGTCCAGGATGTAGGTCTCCATGTTCACATGGTCGCGCGCCGACGCGATCGCCGCGAGCATCGCGGCGTAGGTTGCCGGTCCGTCCTTGAGCAGCTGCACCCGGTTGCCGGTGGTCAGCGGGCTGCCGACGATCTCCTCCTCCAGCGCCAGGTGGCGCTCGAAGATGTCGGTCGCCGTGCCGCGGCTGCGCAGGCGCTCGAGCACGGCCCGGCTCTGGCTTTGCGACAACACGCCGCGCGCGCTCGTCAGCTGCGGCGTCACGTCGCGCCGCGACATGTCGGGCACGAACACCGGCAGGCTGCTGCAACCCACCAGCACCGGCATGAAGATCATGGCCCGGGCCAGGCTGCGCCCGCCACCGACAGCGCCGACCCCGGCACGGCGGCCACGCAGGCGTACCAGCCGCAGGCCGGCGGACTTCAGCAACTGGACGATGGTCGTGAACGGCATGGATGCTCCCGGCAGTGATGGCCGACCTCAGCGTAGAGGCGCCGCTGCGCATCGGGTATCGGCCCGCACCGGATGCGCCTGTCGGACAGCGCGCCGCCGGCCCGCGCCGACCGCCGGTGCTCCCGGCCCGGTCCGCCGGATGCGGCATGCGGCAATTTCCTACATCGCGACATGGCC
Organism: Rhodoferax sp.; assembly: GCA_024236015.1. Lineage (GTDB taxonomy): Bacteria > Pseudomonadota > Gammaproteobacteria > Burkholderiales > Burkholderiaceae_C > CAISIP01. Next base: position 166,503 of record JACKLK010000006.1, on the reverse strand, counting down.
GCAGCCGATGGGCCGCACGCCCGCGCCTGCCTAGCATGAGCGCACACACGCCCCACCGGGCCAGCCCGCCAGCCGTCGGGCACCGGCGCATGTTCACCCAGGAGGAAACCTTATGACCCAGGCAAGCACCATGACGCGGCAGCGCAGCGCCCCACACGCCCTTCGGCGCGCTGTCCCCGTCGCCGTCTCCGCCCCCGCCGTCGACCTTGACCTCGAACTGATCGACGCCCTGAACCGGCTCATCGACACCTGCGCCGACAGTGCCTATGGCTTCGCGTCCTGTGCCGACTATTCCAACATCAGCCGCCATCGCGCCGTGTTCCGCAAGCGGGCGCAGGAATGCGACACCGCGCGCGAACAGCTGCACGAGCTGGTGCAGCAACTCGGCGGCATGCCGATGCGCGGGGGTGCGGCCAGCGACAGCCTGCACCGGGGCTGGGTGGCCGTGCACGGAACCCTGTGCGGCCTGTGCGACGCATCGATCGTCGCCGAATGCGAACGCGGCGAATCGGAGACATGCGAGCGCTACCGGCAGGTGCTGGATCAGGAACTGCCAACCCGGGTGCGCACCGTGGTCGAACGGCAGCTGCGCCAGATCGAGAGCAGCCTGCAGCAGATCCGCTCGTTGCGCGATGCCTTGCCGCCGCCCGCGCGGTTCCGGGCCTGAGACCCTGCCCGGGGCCGCACGCCCGCGCGCGGCCCCGCGGCAGCCGCTCGGGCGTCTCCGACGACGGCACGCGGCGCACTCCTACATGCGCCGGTGTCCGCCGCCGATGGCCGGAGCCGGCACCGCCACCTACAGTGCAAGGGACCCGATGACAAGCACCCGGGCACATGGACAACCAACACATGGGAGCACACATGACCACAAAGACCCAGCAGACCACCAAGGCCCACACACAGCAGGAGATGCGTCTGGATGAAGACGCCATCGACCAGGCCCGTCGCAGCATCGACGAAGGCGCGGTGACGCCGCACTACGGTCCGTGGCGCGAGGACGTCATCCGGCTGCTCAACGACGCTTTGGCCACCGAGTTGCTGTGCGTGCTGCGCTACAAGCGCCACCACTTCACCGCCGACGGCCTGGCCTCGCCCAAGATCGCCGAGGAGTTCCTGATCCACGCCAACGAAGAGGCGGCGCACGCCGACCGGCTGGCCAAGCGCATCGTGCAACTCGGCGGCGAGCCCGACTTCTCGCCCGATTCGTTGACCCGGCGCAGCCATGCCGCCTATGACGACTCCAAGGACCTGACCGCGATGATCCGCGCCAACCTGGTCGCCGAACGCGTGGCCGTCGAGTCGTACAGCCAGATGATCGCCATGATCGGCGACAAGGACTCCACCACCCGGCGCCTGCTCGAGGACATCCTCAGCGACGAGCAGGAACATGCCGACGAACTCAAGGATTGGCTGGCGCGATAAGCAGCCATCGCGGCACATCGCCGCGTTCCCGCAAGCGGCCATCCCGGCCGACATACCCACCCAAGCACAAGGAGGACATCATGAATTGGGACCGTATCGAAGGAAACTGGAAACAACTGACCGGCAAGGCCAAGGTTCAATGGGGCAAGCTCACGGACGACGATCTCGACGTCATCGCCGGCCGCCGCGAACAGCTGTCCGGCAAGCTGCAGGAGCGTTACGGCATCGCCAAGGACGAGGCCGAGAAGCAGATCGACACCTGGTCCGCCAGCGCCCGCGACGAATGGTTCGTGCGGCCGCAGGACCGCGTCTGAGCTGAGGCCACGGCCATCGGGCGCCCGAACGGCGCCTCGGGGCTGCCCCGCGTTCGCGCGGGGCAGCCCCATTTTCTTGCCCGGCTTACCATCGGGGTTGATCGACCAACCGAACCCGGAACCATGGATCCCGAGACCGTCTGCCAGCACCTGTTCATCTCCGGTCATGTCCAGGGCGTGTACTTTCGCGCCTCGCTCGAATCCACCGCGCGCACGCTGCAATTGGCCGGCTGGGTGCGCAACCGCAGGGACGGCCGCGTCGAAGCCATGGTCCAGGGCCCGGCCGCGGCGGTCGAGTCGCTCGTGCAGTGGTGCCACCAGGGCCCGCCGGCGGCACGCGTGGACGCGGTGCAGGCAACGGCACAGCCGGTCGACCCGACGCTGGTGGCCCTGCATTGCGTTGCCACGGCATGAGGGGGCGACGGGGCGTTGTCAACGCGGTACTGGCACTGGCGGTCGCCGCCCCGCCGAGCGCCGCGGCCGACGACACGCTCGCCGCGCGCCTGGCGCAGGCCCGCTTCTCGCACATGCAGGCCGGGGCGGTCGCGCCACCGTGGCGGGTGGTCGGCCTGCCGGGCCAGAAGTTCCCGTTGACCCGATTCGATGTCCAGGCCCAGGACGATGGCACGGTCGCGCTGCGGATCCGGGCCGATGCGTCGTACGGCAACCTCGTGTTCAACGCCGGCCCGGCGCAGCTCCATCTCGCGGCACGACTGCGCTGGCGCTGGCGACTCGAACGCGGCCTGGCGCAATCCGACCTGCGGACCCGGGACGGCGACGACGCGCCGCTCAAGGTCTGCGTCTTGTTCGACATGCCCCTCGACGGCATGTCCTTCGGCGAGCAGACGAGCCTGCGTATCGCCCGCGCCCTGTCCGGTGAGCCCCTGCCCGCCGCAACGCTGTGTTATGTATGGGACCGCCTGCTGCCGGCGGGCAGCATCGTGCCCAACGTGTTCAGCGCGCGCGTGCGGTACCTGGTCGCAGGCCAGGGGCCGCCGCGCCCCGGCCAGTGGGTGCCGGTGGACCGGCCGCTGGCCGAGGACTTCCTGCGCGCCTTCGGCCACGAGACCCGGTCCCTGCCCCCGCTGATTGCGCTGGCCGTGGGTGCCGACGCCGACAACACCGGCGGCAGCAGCCTGGCCGTGGTCGGCGACCTGCTGCTGGTGCAGCCCTGATGCGCGCCGGGCCGGCCGCCACGGTGTAAGAATGCGGGGGAATCGGCGACTATCAGCCACATCCCCGGCGCATGCGTGCTGCGTGCGCCACAACCCAAGAAACGGTGCCTGTCGGTGAGCCCCAAGAAAATCCTGATCCTCGCCGTCGTGCTGGCCGCGGTGGTGGCCTTCTTCGCCTTCGACCTGGGGCGTTATTTCAGCCTGGACTTCGTCAAGCAGAGCCAGGCGCAGTTCAACGCGCTGTTCGCGGAGCACCCGGTCACCGTGACGCTGGCCTATTTCGCGATCTATGTCGCCGTCACGGCCTTGTCGCTGCCGGGAGCCGCCATCATGACGCTGGCCGCTGGCGCCGGCTTCGGCCTGGTGCTGGGCACCATCGTGGTCTCGTTCGCCTCCACGCTGGGCGCGACGCTGGCCATGCTGGTGGCCCGGTACCTGCTGCGCGACAGCATCGAGGCGCGTTTCGGCCGGCGCCTGGCCGACGTCAACAAGGGCGTCGAGCGCGAGGGGGCTTTTTATCTGTTCACGCTGCGCCTGATCCCGGCGATTCCGTTCTTCGTGCTCAACCTGGTCATGGGACTGACCCGGATGAAGACCCGGACCTTTTTCTGGGTCAGCCAGGTCGGCATGCTCGCCGGCACCGTGGCCTATGTCTACGCCGGCACCGAACTGGCCAAGATCGACTCCCTGGGGTCCATCCTGTCGCCGGGACTGATCGGCGCCTTCGTGCTGCTGGGCATCTTCCCGCTGCTGGCGCGCCGGATCGTCGACCTGGTCCAGCGGCGCAAGGTGTTCGCCCGCTGGAAGGACCAGCGGCCGGCGACGTTCGACCGCAACTTGATCGTCATCGGCGCCGGCGCCGGCGGACTGGTCGCCTCCTACATCGCGGCGGCGGTCAAGGCCAAGGTCACGCTGGTCGAGGCGCACAAGATGGGCGGCGACTGCCTGAACTTCGGCTGCGTGCCGAGCAAGGCCCTGATCCGCACCGCCAGGCTGCAACACCAGATCCGGCATGCCGAGCGCTACGGATTCACCGAGGCCACGGCCACGTTCAGCTTCAAGCAGGTGATGGCGCGTATCCACCAGGTGATCGCCGACATCGCGCCGCACGACAGCATCGAGCGCTACACCAGCCTGGGCGTGGACGTGCGGCCCGGCTACGCGACCATCGTCAACCCCTGGACGGTCGAGATCCGGGCCGACGACGGCAGCACATCCCGGCTCACGACGCGCAACATCGTCATCGCCGCCGGCGCCCGGCCTTTCGTGCCGCCGCTGCCGGGGCTGGACGATGTCGGCTACGTCACCAGCGACACCCTGTGGGACAGCTTCGCCGAGCTGGACGAGATGCCCCGGCGCATCGTCGTGCTCGGCGGCGGGCCGATCGGCTGCGAGTTGTCGCAGGCGCTGGCCCGGCTCGGCGCACGGGTGCAGCAGGTCGAGATGGCGCCGCGCATCATGATGCGCGAGGACCCGGAAGTCTCCGAGCTGGCGCGCCAGGCGCTGCAGGCCGACGGCGTGCAGGTGCTGGTGTCGCACAAGGCGCTGCGCTGCGAACGCGACGGCGACAGCCGGGCCATCGTCGTCGAACACGACGGGAAGGAGATCCGGCTGGAATTCGATGCGCTGATCGTGGCCGTGGGCCGCTCGGCGCGGCTCACCGGCTACGGCCTGGAGGAACTCGGCATACCCACCAGCAAGACGGTGGACACCAACGAATACCTGCAGACGCTGTACCCGAACATCTACGCCGCCGGCGACGTGGCCGGCCCCTACCAGTTCACGCACGTGGCGGCGCACCAGGCCTGGTATGCGGCGGTCAATGCCTTGTTCGGCGACGTCAAGCGCTTCAAGGCCGACTATTCGGTGATCCCGTGGGCGACCTTCATCGACCCGGAGGTCGCGCGGGTCGGCCTGAACGAACAGGACGCCAAGGACCAGGGCATCGCATACGACATGGTGAAATACGGCCTCGACGACCTGGACCGCGCCATCGCCGACAGCGAGGCCCATGGCTTCGTCAAGGTGTTGACGGTGCCGGGCAAGGACACCATCCTGGGCGTGACCATCGTCGGTGCGCATGCCGGCGACCTGCTGGCCGAATATGTGCTGGCGATGAAACACGGCCTGGGCATGAACAAGATCCTGGGCACCATCCATACCTACCCGACCTGGTCGGAGGCCAACAAGTACGCCGCAGGCGAATGGAAACGCGCGCACCAGCCCAGGCGTCTGCTCGAATGGGTGCGCAAATACCACGACTGGAAACGAAGCTGAACCATGCTGGCGAGACGACGCATCTTCCTGGCTGCCAGTGCCATTGCACTCGCCTGTCCACCACTGGCCGGCCGCGCACAGGCCACCGACGGCCGATTCGACCACGGTTATGCCGCGTGGGACGCCTTGCTGAAGAAACATGTGCGCTGGCTGTCGGACGAGAAACAGAGCCGGGTCGACTACCAGGGGTTTGCGGCCGACCGGCCGGCCCTGCAGCAGGTGCTGGCGCAGTGGTCGGCGCTGACCCCGGCCCAGTTCGCCGGCTTCTCGCGCGAGCAGCGGATGGCGTTCCTGATCAACGCCTACAACGGCTTCACCGTCGAGCTGATCCTCACCCGGTATCCGGACCTCACCTCCATCAAGCAACTGGGCAGCCTGTTCCAGAGCCCGTGGAAGAAGAAGTTCTTCCGCCTGCTCGGCGAGGAACGCCATCTGGACTGGATCGAACACGAGCAGCTGCGTCCGCTCTACCAGGACTGGCGCGTGCATGCCGCCGTCAACTGCGCGTCCATCGGTTGCCCGGCCTTGCGCCCGCAGGCGTTCACGGCGCCGCAACTCGATGCCCAGCTCGACGACGGCATGAAGCGATTCATGTCCGACCGCACCCGCAACCGGTTCAACGACGGCCGCGCGGAGATCAGCGAGATCTTCAAGTGGTTCCAGGAAGACTTCCAGAAAGGCCATCGCGGCGTGGGCAGCATCGACAAGCTGCTGGCGCTGTATGCGGAACAGCTGGCCACCAAACCGGCCGACATCGCCGTGCTGCGCTCCAGCCCGGTCCGGGTGCGCTACCTGGACTACGACTGGTCGCTCAACGACGTGCAGCGCTGACGTACGCCAGGCCGGCCTGTCGGTTGTGCTGCGATCCGGCGTCGGCAGCAACACGCAGGCGGCCCGGCGGCGTCCGGCCGCAACCCCGAGGCGCCACACCGGCACACTGGACTAAACTGCGCCGGGTTGAAACCACCACTACTGGAGACACTGGATGAACACGTTGACTATGCTGCGCCGATCCCTGCTCGTCATGGCCATGGGCCTGGGCCTGGGTGCACATGCCCTGGCCCAGACCGGCCCGGTCCGACTCGTCGTCGGATTCCCGCCGGGTGGCTCCGCAGACACCACGGCCCGCTTGCTGGCCGACAAGATGAAGGACACGCTCGGCGTATCGGTGCTGGTCGAGAACAAGCCCGGTGCCGGCGGCCGCATCGCGGCCCAGATGGTCAAGGATGCCGCGCCCGACGGCAATACCGTCATGGTCGTGCCGTTTGCCGTCATGGTCGTGCAACCCATGGTGTTCAAGAGCATCAAGTACGACACCACGAAGGACTTCACGCCGATCGGCAATGCCGCGACCTTCCCGCTGGCGCTGGCGGCCGGCCCCGGCACCCCCGCCAAGGACATGAAGGAACTGATCGCCTGGTTCCAGGCCAACCCGGCCAAGGCCAACTTCGGCTCGCCGGCGGCCGGATCGATGCCGCATTTCATGGGCGAGATGCTGGCCGGTGCGGCCAAGATGAAACTGACCCATGTGGCCTACCAGGGCGGCGCTCCGCTGGTGACCAACCTGCTCGGCGGCCAGATCCCGATCGGCTTCGACACGCCGGCCGAATTCGCCGAATACCACAAGGCCGGCAAGCTGCGCATCCTCGCGCTCAGCGGCGCGCAGCGCAACCCGAACTTTCCTGGCGTGCCGACCTTCAAGGAGCAAGGCATCGACATCGACGCACTGGCCTGGTTCGGCGTGTTCGGCCCGCCCAACATGCCCAAGGCCACGGTCGACAAGCTCAACGCATCGCTGCAGGCCGCGCTCAAGGCCCCCGACCTGGTCGAACGGCTGGCCAGCCTGGGCCTGACCGCGTCGCCCGGCAGTGCCGAAGAGATGACCCAGCGACTGGCCGGCGACAAGGCGGCCTGGGGCCCGGCGATCAAGGCTTCGGGCTTCCAGGCCGATTGATTCCGGCCGCCTTCACCCGCCCGCCGCACGGGCGGGTGCCTAAGGTGCGCATAAGCATCGGCGTGCACACTGCGCTGCAGGCCGGTGCCGTGACGTATCGGAGCGCTGCGCTCCGCACACGCGCATCCGGCTTGAAGGAGGCCCCATGGATTCCACCAACAACAAGGCGTCATCCACGGCGCTTGATCCAGCCGCCTGGCAGACCAACGACATGTCGGTCGGCCAACTGGTCGCAGAGGTATATGCCTCGTCGCCCGCCCCCCTGCGCAGCCGCCTGCTCGCCTTCCTGCTGCGCCCGCTGGGCGTGCTGGCGCTGGTGGCGATCGCCGACGGCATCTTCGCGAAGATCCGGTTTCGCAGCGGTTGGCCCGATCCCCAGGTGGCGCTGGAGGACGCGAACCGGGTCCAACCCGGCGACATTGCGGCGCTGGTCGAGCGGGTGCAGCAGGTCAGCACCGATGCGGTCGACGGCCTGGCCGCCATCGTTGCCGGCTCGCCGCTGATCGCGTCCTCGGCTGCGGCGGCGGTGCTGGTCGCCATGCTGGTGCAACGCGCCAACGCCCGCCGCCTGGCCGATGCCGGCAGGCCGCACGATCCCGACCTGGAGCCGCCCCGCTGATACCGGCGGTCTGCGTCGCCGGATCGGCCAACCCCGCTGCGCGCGCTACCAGGCCACGACGAAGTCGCTGACCTGTCCCGCCGTCCACACGTCACGGGCGACATCGGCGCTCAGGCAATCGCCGCGCCGGGCGTGTTCGTACCGGCACAGCAATGCGGAGCGTGCCGGCGAACCGGTGACGTTGAAGCCCCGTTCGCCGGCGCGCGGCACCACCGGGCTCACGGCCAGCCAGCCACCGGGCAGGCCGGGTGCATCCAGGCGCAGCAACACCACGGTGGAGACGGGCAGGCTGCAGTCTGCGTCACCCTGCCAGGTATAGGTTCCCGCCACGGTGGCCTCCCCCAGCAGCACGCCGAGCGACCATTCGACCTGGATCGACCGCACGGCGCAGCCGCCCACGCGCAGCCCCTCCTTGCGCATGCTGCCGCGCCCCGGCTGGCCCTCGCCCGGGTCGCGCTGGACCGATGCGATGCGGATGCCGGCACCACTGGTGCCGGACTGCGGCGCCGGCGGCTGCGCCGTGCCTGCCGGCGCGGCCTGCGCGCTGTGCACCGACGCGGATGGCACGGCACCGACGGTGGGTGCGCGGGCCGGTGCGGGCGCCGTCTGGAACGAGGGCGTCAGGGCCGCGGCGCGCAAGCGGGCCTCGGCCTGTGCCTGTGCCCTTGCAGCGTCCTGGGCCCTGGCATGGGCAGCCGCCTGCTCCCGGGCCCGTGCGGCCTTCTGCGCCTCGGCCCGTTCCAGCGCCTCGCGCTGTGCAAGCGCGTTCATCTGGGCCTGCTCGCGCTGCGCACGTGCGTTTGCCTGGGCCTGCTCGCGCTCGCGCCGCTGCTGTGCCTGTTGCCGCGCATGCTGCTGGATCAGGCGCGTGGTCTTGTCGCTTTCGCGTCGCGCGTCCTCGGTGATGCGCTGCAGCGAAGACTCGATGGCGGCCCATTGGCGTTGCCGTGCCCGATCCGCTTCGGCACTGGCGCGCGCGGCCTCGTATTCGCGCTGCCGTTGCCATTCCCGTTCCTGTGCGGCCTGGGCCGCGCGTTCCTGCGCCTCCTGCTGCCTGCGTTGCGCCTCGGCCTGCTGCCGGGCACGCTCCGCCTCGGCCTGCCGGATCGCGGCCAGGCGTTCCTCCTCACGGCGCTGCGCGTGGGCCGCGTCGATGTCGCCCCGCAGGACCTGGCTGCCGAAGATACCGCCGTCGGCCGGCACCGCCGCATCGCCGGTTGTGGCGGCAGCCGGCGTATCGGACGGCGTTGCCAGGCCCAGGCTGCGCGCGAACAGGCCGCCGCTGCCGGCGCCCGAGCCGGGCGGCGTCCCGGCCGCGGCCTCGACCGCCGCCAGCGCAGCAACGGGCACGTAACCCCAAGTCGTTCCGTCGGGCCGAGCGATCCGCAGCCACAGGCCGTCGGCGCTGGTCTGCAGCACCCGCACCTGCTGCCCCGCGAGCAGGCGGTCGACGACCGGCCCGGATGCATCGGGCTCCCCCCACAGGTCGGTGCCCTGCGCCACGACACGCAGTTCGGCTTGCGCCGCATGCGCCGACCGGACAAACGCCGGCGCCACGAGCAGCGCGGCAGACAGGACCATGGCACACAGCGGTACAACACGCTTCATCGGACCGACTCCTCCTTCACGGTGATCGTGCGGGTGCCGGCGCCTGCCCGGACTGCGCCAGGGGGCGCAGCCAGACGCGCTGGTCCAGGCCGGTCTGCAGCAACACGCTGCCGTCGCCGAGCACCGTCATCGTCTTCCACTGCAGGCCCCGCTCGCCCAGTTCCGCCAGCACCGTGCCGGCCGGCTTGGCGGCAACGCCGGCCGTCCGCGGCCGTGCCTCGATGCTGCGCGCCAGGTCCCTAGCGCCCGCCGCCTGGCCATGGCGCGGAAACGCGGCCCAGGTCATGGCGCCGGACGCAGGGTCGACCGCCACGACCAGCGCCACCGCAGCGTCCTGGCGCAACAATTCGGCGCCGAGTGCCTCTCCGTCGGGCAGCACCACCGAATGCAGGGACGGCGTCACCCGCATCGTCAACAGCACCAGCATGCTGCCGTCCGCCAGCGCAGCCGCCTCGTGCAGTTGCAGGTCTCGGGCGCTGGAGCGGCCCACCAGGGGCACGGCCCGCCCCGCCACCACGAGCTGGTGCCAGGGCGCGTCGCCGGTGGCGGGAATCAGCTGGACCGGTGTTGCGGGTGCCGATGCCGGCCGCACCTCCAGGCCTTGTGCACGGGTGTCGATCTCCCAGTCGCCCCAGGCCCAGCGCCAACCGTCGCCGTCGGCCAGCGGCGTGAACCGCAGCCGCTGGCCCATCGCATTGGCGCGTTCGAGCGCCGTCGATGCCCGCACCAGCACGCTGCCGCGCGTGTGGCCCTCGGCGTCCAGCACCCGGAACGCGCGGTTGGCGGCGTCACCGGACACGGCCACGCCATTGTTGCCGCGCCGCACTGCCGCACTGGCGACCAGCATGGCGCCATCGGGCAGGCGCACGCAGTCATGGATGGTGCTGTCGCGCCAGGGCACATAGCTGCGGCGACCGTCCATCGCCGCCGGGTGGTCGAGCGGCAGGATCCACAGGTTCCGCGGCAAGGGGCTGCCGTCGGGCGCCAGGTAGCCCCAGAAACCGGTGCCGTGGCCGGCGGTCGGGAACCGCAGGTTGGCGCACACGCGGGCACCCGCCGGGCCGTCATCGAGCCATGCCACGGCTTCGCCGCTCGGGGTGGCCGTCACCGCCGCGCCGGTCAGCCAACGCGCATGGGTCAACAAGGAAGAGCCGAAACGCAGGCCTGGCACCTCGGGGGCGGCGGCCGGAACCGCGCTCACGCGGATCTCGATCGGCTCCGCATGCCCGGCGCGCTGCACGCCCAGGCGTACGTCACCCTGCACCGCGCGCAACACGTCGAAGAATTGATCGCGCTTCTGGAACAGGCTGTCCTCGGCACGCAGTTCGCGCCCGTCGACGTGCGTGATGCGGTCACCGATGCGCAACCCGGCGGCGGCCGCGTCGCTGCCTGGCGCCAGCGCAACCACCACGCCCGGCCCGAACACCGGCTGCACACCGATGCCCAGCGTGCTGCGCGACGTGGGCGAACCCGGCATCAGCTGTCCCATGGAAGCGTGGTCGAGATCGAACGCGTGCGAGGCGCTCACGCGCCCATCGGGGCCGTGGTGCCACCAGGCCGGCAACGGCGGCTGCGACGCGCCGGACCCGGAGCCGGCGCCGAAACTCGTCCATCCTCCGTCGCCGGCGGCAAGGCTGCCGCGCACGGAAAGACCTGCGTCGTAGGCTCCGGCCAGGCCTGCCGCGCCCGGACCGGACGGGGTCGCCGGCTGCAACCGCACCCGCGCACGGCCGCGCTCCAGCGCCTGCAGCACGGGTTCCAGTCCCTGGCGTGCCTCCTGGATGCGGCGCACCGCCGGCTCGACCCGGCCGTACAACAGCAAGGCCTGGGCATACAGCGGATGTTCGCGCCCGGCCTGCGCGATGAAACGGCCGACCGCCTCGCTGGCCGACACGGCCTGGCCGGCCTTCTCCCGCGCCACCGCCTCGTAATACGACAGCTCCGGCCCGACGCGCCCGCCCTGCGACTGGAAGTCGGCCAGCAACCGCAGGAATTCCGGATAACGCTCGGCCTTCACCGCCTCGGACATGTGCAGCTCCAGCAGGTCCAGCCGGGCGGAGATCGGCAATTGCGCGTGCGCGGGAAGCAGGAGAAAAAACAGCGGCAGGAACAGGACTGCGCGTCGTAGCAGTTTCACCATCGTCGGTAGCGGGCCCCGGTGGGCAGCAAGGCAATGAACAACGGACGGCAGGCGGGCGCGCTGCCGGCGGAGACGCAAGGCGGCGCTCGCGCCTCGACCGGCCGAGTCTAATCAAAGTCGGGCCACGCCTCGCACGCCGGCATGCGCAGACCGGAATTTCCACACACTTGCGGTCGATCCGGTCGACCCCATGGGGCATGCCGACCAAGCCACCACCGACTCCCGCTCCGGGACCGGTTAGCTCTCGCGACGGCAGGGCCGGCGCGCAACCGATGCCGTCGCGGCAAGCAGCGTCGGCCAGCCTGTCACCCGCAGGCAAGTCAGGGCATCAAGGCGCGTGTTCGCGGGTCCGCCTGCGGTAATGGCGCCACAACCACACGCCCAGGCCGACCACGACGATCCCCGCGGCGGCCAGTTGTTCGTCATGCAGCAGATGGCCCAGGAAAACCGAGATCACGCGCCCGAACGCATAACCCAGGCTGGCGAACAACACCGCCCAGACAATGGCGCCGAGTGCGTTGAACAGCATGAACTCGCGCACCGGCACCCGTGCCATACCCAGCGCGATCGGCCCGGCGGTGCGCAGGCCATACAGGAACCGCACCAGGAAGATGGCCTTGCGCCGGTGCCGGTGCAGCCGGGGAGTCAGCTTGTCGACGCCGCGTTGCAGCGTCGCGAACCGCGCCATCAGCTGCGGCCCGCGCCAGCGCCCGAGCCAGAACCAGGCCAGGTCGAGCAGGAAGTTGATACCGGCCGTCAGCGCCATCACGGCCCACAGCGGCGCGTAACCCTGGTGCGCGGCGTATCCGGCCAGTACCACCGTGGTTTCGCCTTCGAGCAGACTGCCGAGCATGATCGCCGGGTAGATGTGTTGCTGCAGCAGGCTGCCGATGTCCATCGCAGGGATTCTAGGGAGCGCAGCACTGCGCCTGGCAACCATATCGAGCCGCCGGACACCGGCATGCCGCCCCGCCAACGGGCCGATCGGCACCGGGACCTCCGCCGGCGAAAAAAAACGATTGACGGATGCTTCACGCGCTTTTACATTGTCAACAATCGATCATCGACCAACATGAACGTCATTCCTCCCCCGAACAAGCCCGCGGCAGCGGCGTCCGGCAGCTTCCGGGTCGACCGGCTGCACAAGAGCACGTTCCGCCAGCACATCGCCGAGCGCCTGCGTGCGGCCATCCTGGGGGGCGAGATCGCACCGGGCGCACAGCTGGTCGAGACCACGCTGGCGGCCCAGTTCAGCGTCAGCCGCGGACCCTTGCGCGAAGCCCTGCGCGAACTGATCGAAGAAGGCCTGCTGGTCACCGTGCCCTATACCGGCACGCACGTGATCACGCTCACCGTGCAGGACATCCAGGAGATCTATTCCATGCGCATCACGCTCGAGCGTTTCGCATTCGAGCAGGCCTGGCCCCGGCGCGACGCGGCATTTGCGCAGGAGCTGCAGCGCCGCAACGCGGTGCTGACCCAGGCCATCGACGCCGGCGACGATGCCGCCAGCATCCTGGCCGAACTCGACCTGCATGGCCTGGTCTACGAGACCAGTGGCCACAAGCTGCTGCAACGCACCTGGCACAGCCTGCGCGGACGCCTGCAGCTGTACTGGGCCGCGCACCATCGCGCCCATGCCACGCGTGGCCCGCGCCGCGACAGCCACGACAGTTATGTGCAGGCCGCGCTCGGCGACGACCTCGCCGCGATGCTGCAGGAGATCACCAGCCACATGGGACGCGGCGCCGAGCGCACGGAATCCTTCATGCGCCTGGCCAACCCGTTCGACCTTTCTTCCCCACCCACCTCAGGAGCTTTGACATGACCTTCCAACGACGCACCGCCCTCACCGGCATCGCCGCCACCGCGCTGGCCACCGCCCTGCCCGCCATGGTTTTCGCACAGGCCGGCGGCACGCTGGAGCAGGCCAAGCAACGCGGCAGCCTGCGCGTGGGCGTGACCCAGGCCCCGCCCTGGTATTCCAAGGACCCGAAGACCGGCGAATGGGCCAGCGGCGTCGGCGTGTCCATGGGCCGGGCCATGGCCGCGGCGCTGGGCGTGAAATTCGAGCCGGTCGAGGTGACCTGGGGCACGGCCATCGCCGCGTTGCAGGGCAACAAGATCGACATCATGTACATGATGGACGCCACGCCCGAACGCGCCCAGGCGGTCGACTTCCCCGAGTCGCCACTGCTGTATTACTCGCTGGCCGTGCTGGCACGCGACGACCTGCCGGTCAAGGCCTGGGCCGACCTGAACAAGGCCGGCGTGCGCATCGCCGTGCCGCAGGCTTCCAGCATGGACAAGTTCCTGTCCGAGAACACGCCGAACGCGACCATCCAGCGTTTCCCGGGCAATGGCGAAGCCATCGCCGCGTTCCAGGCCGGCCGGGCCGACGCCGTCTGCCTGTTCCACCCGCCACTGCTGGCGGCGCGCCAGAAGCTGGGCAGCGGCAAGATCGTCGTGCCCACACCGGCCAGGTCGCAGGCCTCCAGCGCCGCGGTGCGCAAGGAAGACAAGGCCTTCCTGGCTTTCGTGGACAAGCAGCTGGCCGAGTACTACAAGGGCGGCCAGACGCAGAAATGGTACGAAGAGTTCCTGACCGGTTTCGGCCTGGACCCGAAGGCCTCGCCGCCGGTGATGAAGGAAATGCTCTGATGCTGCCGCGGGCGGGCCATGACGGCCTGCCCCGCCGCACTGGCCCCTGCCCGCGCAGCCTGCGCCCCGATGCCGGCGACATGCCCCGCCGGCTCGGGCGCAAGGCCGTACCCCTGACCTGACACACACACGAGCCGACCATGTACCAGTGGGACTTCACCCCCGTCCTGGCCAACGCCGACATCCTGGCCGCGGGCCTGGGCAATACGCTCAAGCTCACCGGCACCGCGCTGGCCTTCGGCATCCCGCTGGGACTGGCGCTGGCGCTGCTGCGGCTGTCGCCGCTGCGCGCCTTGTCGTGGCCGGCCGGTTTCCTGATCGAGTTCTTCCGCACCACGCCGCCGCTGGTGCAGCTGTTCTGGTTCTTCTTCGCGTTGCCGATCCTGATCCAGGTCGAGATGACGCCGTTCATCGCCGCCGCCTTGACCTTCTCGATCCAGTCGGCCGCATTCTTCGCCGAGGTGTTCCGCGCCGGCATCGTGTCCATCGACCGCGGCCAGAGCGAGGCGGCGCGCGCGCTGGGCATGACCGGCGGCCAGGCGATGCGCCGCGTGATCCTGCCGCAGGCGGTCAAGCGCATGATCCCGGCCTTCATGGAGCGATCGATCGAACTGATGAAGACCACCACGCTGGTGGCCACGGTGTCGTACGCCGACCTGCTGTTCCAGGCCAACGAGGTGGCGCAGAAGACCTTCCGCCCGCTCGAGGTGTTCACCGTCACCGCGCTGATCTATTTCACCGTCATCTACGCCGCCAGCCTGGTCGTGCACCGCATCGAGCGGCGCCTGGCCGTCAGCGGCGAGACCACCGTGCACTGACGAGGCGCGAACGACCATGAACCACAACTGGAACTTCGACGCCGTCTGGGCCAACCCGGAAGCGCTGCTGGCCGGCGCCGCCGGCACGCTGCGCATCTTCGCGATCTGCCTGGTGCTGGGCCTTTCGCTCGGCCTGCTGGTCGGGCTGGGGCGTTACGCCAAGCGCAAGTGGATCTACCTGCCGGCGAGCGCCTTCGTCGAGTTCTTCCGCAACACGCCGGTGCTGGTGCAGATCCTGTGGTTCTACTTCGCGCTGCCGATGCTGGTGCCGTTCGAGATCAGCCCCCTGATGGCCGCCGCGCTGGGCATCTCGCTGAACTCGGCGGCGTTCTCCGGCGAGATCTTCCGCGCCGGCATCCAGTCGCTCGAGCGCGGCCAGTGGGAGGGCGCCCAGGCGCTGGGCATGACACAGGCGCAGGCGATGCGCCGCATCATCCTGCCGCAGGCCGTCAAGCGCATGTTGCCGGCACTGACCAACCGCGCGATCGAGATCTTCAAGATGTCGACGCTGGCCTCGGCCGTGGCGTACGTCGAACTGCTGCAACAGGGCAAGCTGATCGCCTCGCTGAACTACAACCCGATCGAGGCCTATACCGTGATCGCACTGCTGTTCTTCGTCTTCCTGTACCCGCTGGTGCAGGCCACCTATGCCCTGGAGCGCAGGATGCGCCGGGGCGAATGAAGTGAAAGACGCCCCCCGTCTGTCCGGTCGCACTGCGTGTCGACCGTCCGAACCCCCCACTGGGGGGCGGGCCGGCCGCTTCGGAGCGGCCGTGCGCGGCGGCCCCTGGACTGGCCGGCTCCGCGGCCGCTTGACCTTTCATGCCCCCTGGTTGGCGCGCAGCGCCCAGGAAAACAGACCTACCCCCATGGCGACCAACACGACCCCTCCTGCTCCCTTGCTGCGCGTGACCGGACTGCGCAAACATTTCGGCAAGGACGAGATCATCCGCGGCATCGACCTCGACGTGGCGCCGGGCGACCGCATCGCCATCCTGGGCGCCTCGGGCTCGGGCAAGAGCACCTTGCTGCGGTGCCTGAACTTCATGGAAAAACCCACGGCCGGGCGCATCGCACTGGCCGGCGGCCTGGTCGGCACCGAACGCCCCGGCTCGGGCGACATCGTCTACACCGAACGCGAACTGACCCAGGTGCGCCAGCGCGTGGGCATGGTGTTCCAGCAGTTCAACCTGTTCCCGCACATGACGGCGATCGGCAACGTCATGGAAGGCCTGCGCACCGTCAAGGGCATGGACCGCGCCGCGGCCGAGAGCAAGGCTCGTGCACAGCTCGAGCGCGTGGGCCTGGCCGACAAGTCCGACACCTACCCGGCCCGCCTGTCCGGCGGCCAGAAACAACGTGTGGCGATCGCGCGTGCGCTGGCGATGGAGCCCGAACTGCTGCTGTTCGATGAACCCACCTCGGCGCTGGACCCGGAACTGGTCGGCGAGGTGCTGCGCACCATCCGCGCACTGGCCGAGGAAGGCCGCACCATGCTGCTGGTGACGCACGAGCTGGGTTTTGCCTACCACTTCGCGAACCGCATCCTGTTCATCGCCGACGGCGTCATCCATGAACAAGGCACGCCCGACCAGGTATTGAAGAACCCGCAGCAGGCGCGCACGCAGGCTTTCCTGGCGCGGCACAACGAGTTCCATTTCTAGGGGGCGCGACGGCGGAACACCACATACCGATTCGCGTCGCGCCTGGGCCCACCGTGCCCACGCAACAGCATGCGGGCCCAGCCCGCCCCAGCCTTCCTACCGCAAACACACCACCATGACCAACAGCATCTCCACTTCTTCCGAAAGCGCCCAGGGTTATGCCGCCGACCCGCGCAACGACTCCGTGCTCGTCTACGTGAACGGCGAGTTCTTTCCGCGCAACGAAGCCAGGGTGTCGGTGTTCGACAGCGGCTTCGCACTGGGTGACGGCATCTGGGAAGGCCTGCGCCTGGTGAACGGAAAAATCATCAGCCTGCAGGCCCACCTGGATCGCCTGTTCGAAGGCGCCGCATCCATCGCCCTGGACATCGGCCTGGACCGCCAGGGCGTGGAACAGGCCTTGTGGCAGACGTTGGAGCGCAACGGCATGCAGGACGGTGCCCACATGCGCCTGATGATCACCCGCGGCACCAAGAAGACACCGAACCAGGACCCGCGTTTCGTCATCGGCAAGGCCACCATCGTCATCGTCGCCGAATACAAAACGCCAAAACCCGAGACCCGCGCGCGCGGCCTGAGCCTGATGACCTCGACCTACCGCACCAGCGGCCCGGACGTGTTCGACCTGCGGCTCAATTCGCACAGCCGGCTCAACCTGATCCAGGCGCTGATCCAGGCCATCAACCTCGGCGCCGACGAAGCCCTGATGCTCGACCCCCGCGGCTTCGTCGCCAGCTGCAACAGCACCAACTTCTTCATCGTGCGCGGCGACGACGAACTCTGGACGTCGACCGGCCTGTACAGCTTCAAGGGCATCACCCAGGCCAACGTCATCCGCGCCTGGCAGGCCGCCGGCGGCGTGGTGCGCGAATGCGACTTCACGCTGGCGCAGGTGTATTCGGCCAAGGAAGCCTTCGTCACCGGCACCCTGGGCGGCGTGACGCCGGTGACGAAGATCGACGGGCGGGTCATCGGCGACGGGAAACCGGGCCATGCGACGGCGCGGGCCGGGGCGTTGTACCAGCAGCATTGCCTGCAGGCGGATTGATCGGCAGATCGGCCTTTGGCACAGGAGGCGCAAGCAAAGGAACGCGCCACGCCTGCGGACCGTCCTGCTCCGCCCGACCGCCCCCTCGTCGCGCTGACGGGTCCTTCAGCGTGGGAAACGTTGCGGACAAGCGACGCCATATATCTCGCGCCGTACCCGATTGACGGTCATTCGTACAGAATCGCGTTGCCGGGTTTGTCGAATTTTTAATGCTGCAAGAAAAGCAGACACTTCGCCCGGCAGTGAATGCAGAAGCCACGATCGGGAGGGAGTGATGACAGTTGTATTCCGAAGACGCCACGGTATCCGACAGGCAGTGAGACTTACATTGCGTTATGCCCTATGAACCAAGTTGCACAGCCAATGAAGATTCGTCGTCTTGGCGCTGATGACGCTGCGGCGTTTTCGGCCTTGCGGCGGGAAGTCACACGAGAAAACCCCGTGCCAATGGGCTTGACGTTTGAGGAAGAACTTAGTCGCACGTTGGATGGCTTTCGAGCGCAGCTCTCTTCGCCTCTTCCAAACGCTGTGTTCGGTAGCTTTGTCGAGGGCGAGCTTGCCGGAACCGCGGCCGTTAGCCGTGCAGGCCAGTTTCCGTCATCGCACCACAAAATGGTGATGTGGGGCGTTTTCACTTCACCTCGGTATCGTCGCCGAGGCCTAAGCCGGCAGGTTGTAGAAACCGCACTTCAACACGCCTTCGACAACGGTGTGCATCGCGTGAACTTGCAGGTGTACGTGCCAAACGAACCGGCAATCACGCTGTACACAGTAATGGGGTTTGTGGAGTACGGAATTGAGTCTGAAGCTGTGTGCCTTGATGGTAAGTATCACGACGGAGTTCATATGACGCTTGTGAAAAGCAGGCATAACAGGCCGCTGCATCCGACCTCCGTCGGCGTCGGCTGAGCGGCGGCGTTATACGTTGGCGACAACCTGAAAGTCATAACACTCCCCCGCAGTTTGTGGCAAGCTTCAGGTATCGCGCGAATTTGGAGGTCATATGTCCATACCACTCGACACTCTCGAGGCAGAAGTACTGAAATTGCCCGCAGGCGCACGTTCGCACCTGCTCGACCGCCTGATCGCGAGTTTGGGAACTGATGCTGAGATTGAAGAAGCGTGGGCGATCGAAGCCGAACGCCGTGATGCCGAGGTCGATGAAGGTAAAGTTGCCACCGTGCCAGGCGCGGAAGTTCTTGCCCGTCTGCGCGCAGAGCTTCGGTGACTTACTCCCTTCATCCCGAAGCGACGAAGGAGCTTGAGGAAGCACTTGCGTTCTATCGGGAGCAAGGCGGAGTCGGTCTAGCTCGTGCCTTTCTTGTGAATCGCCCCGGGTTTTGAGGAGGCTCCAACCTTTGAGAAGATGGAGCCATGAACAACACGAAGAAGTCGAACAAGTTTTCACCGGAGATGCGCGAACGCGCGGTGCGCCTGGTGCAAGAACATCGAGGCGAGTACCCGTCGTTATGGGCGGCAGTGGAGTCGATTGCGCCCAAGATCGGATGCGTACCCCAAACCTTGCTGGAATGGGTCAAGCGATACGAAGTTGATACGGGAACGCGCGATGGCGTCAGTACGGCCGAACGGGAGCGCATCAAGGCCCTGGAGCGCGAGGTCAAGGAACTGCGCCGGGCCAATGACATTCTCAAGACGGCAAGCGCTTTTTTCGCCCAGGCGGAGCTCGACCGCCGACTCAAGTCCTGAAGGCCTACATCGACCAATTTCGGGATGTGTACGGGATCGAGCCGATCTGCAGAGTCTTGCAGATCGCCCCGTCTGGTTATCGGCGCCACGCCGCACAGCGTCGCAATCCGACACTGCGTTGCGAACGGGCGCAGCGCGACGACAAGCTGGCGCCGAACGTTCAACGTGTCTGGCACGCCAACATGCAGGTCTACGGCGCAGACAAGGTCTGGAAGCAAATGAATCGGGAAGGCATCACGGTGGCGCGCTGCACGGTCGAGCGACTGATGAAGCGTCTGGGCCTGCAGGGCGCCCGTCGAGGCAAGGTGGTGCGAACCACCATGCCAGACACGTCGGTACCGTGCCCGCTGGATCGCGTCAATCGGCAATTCAATGCCGAGCGGCCGAACCAACTCTGGGTGTCGGACTTCACGTACGTCTCGACCTGGCAGGGCTGGTTGTACGTGGCTTTCGTCATTGACGTGTTCGCCCGTCGCATCGTGGGCTGGCGGGTCAGCAGTTCGATGCAAACGGACTTCGTGCTCGACGCGCTGGAGCAGGCCTTGTACGACCGCCGGCCCGGTCTCGATGATGCCTTGGTACATCACTCGGATCGTGGGTCGCAATATGTGTCCATTCGGTACACCGAGCGACTTGCCGAGGCGGGCATAGAACCTTCAGTCGGCAGCCGTGGCGACAGCTACGACAACGCCCTGGCCGAGACGATCAACGGTCTGTACAAGACCGAGCTGATCCGCCGCCGGGCTCCCTGGAAAACCAAGGAGTCCGTGGAACTGGCAACCTTGCAATGGGTCCACTGGTTCAATAACATCCGACTGATGGAGTCACTCGGGTACATTCCACCTGCCGAGGCAGAGAGCAATTTCTATCGGCAGTCCCAGCGTCAGGTCGAACAGACGGCCTGACTTAAACCAACTGGCCTCCACGAAACCCGGGGCGATTCACTTGCGGAGTTTGAGCGTGTCGCTACTCTGCTGGCTTCGAATCATGGCTTCGGCACCCTCACTTCTGGACGTAGGCGCAGCTTTCCACTCAGGCGTTTCCCGTATTCGTTGATCTATAGCAGCACCGGCCAAGACATCCGCATACTTGTTGTTGGGCATCAACACCGCCGTCCCGGCTATTGGTCCGGCCGGAAGTAAGGAATGGTGAATGTGCCATGACGACGTATAACGGATCTCTCGACACGGACACGCAACATCAGACTCCCGCTTCACGGATCATGTTGCGTGCCGGTCATCTTCGGCGTGAGGCTTCATGAAAATCCTCATTACCGGCGCCGCAGGAAGAGTCGGCCGCGCGACCTAAATCGCGCTTGCGTCTGAACACGAAGTTGTCGGTCTTGACACTTCTCCGTCGTCAACAACTGACGTAGTGGCTTCGATCACGGAATCCGCGCGACTTCGAACGGCGCTGCACGGGGTTGATGCTGTGATTCACATTGCTGCAGTACACGCGCCGCACGTAGAACACTTGAGTGAGGAGGCATTCGAGACGGTGAACGTGACCGCCACAGAAGCTCTTGCTCGAATGGCCGTCGAGGCTGGGGTCAGAAGCTTTGTATTCACCAGCACGACTGCGCTGTATGGCTCGGCCTCTACACAGAACGACCAAGCAGCTTGGATTGATGAAGCCACGATTCCTCATCCTCGAACGGTCTATCATCAAACAAAACTCAAGGCAGAGTCGATGCTGGAAAGCATCGCTGCGACAACCGCATTACCAGTGACGGTGATCCGTATGTCGAGGTGCTTTCCGGAGCCGGCACCGATCATGGCCGCGTATCGACTACACAGGGGTGTAGACGTTCGCGACGTGGCCGATGCACACGCACTAGCCGCTACGTCGCCAGCAAGTGGCATACGCCGCTTTGTAGTCTCAGGGAGCACGCCGTTCTTGCATGAAGACAGATATCTCCTGATGACGAACGCCCAAGACGTTATCGAAATTCGATGCCCTGAACTAACCGCCGCATTCCGGCGCCGCAGGTGGAATCTACCTAGTTCGATAGACCGAATTTACTCTCCATCTCTAGCCATGAGTGAACTGAAGTGGCGTGCCAAGTACGGCTTCGAAGAGGTTCTCGCACAGTTGGACAGAAGGTCACTTGAAGTACTACCGCCCAAATCTCACTGGTTGGCAGAAGAATAAACGCGCAAACTCATGCGCGACATGAAGCCTAGCCCCTCGCTCGAGGCGAGGCCCAACGGCAAGCTGCTTGCCGCTGGTCCCGCCTCAACTCGTTAGGCATCACAAGGAAGAACTGTGGTCGATCTCACCTACTGGCTCGTCTTCTTCTCGGCGGCACTTGCGCTCAATCTCTCGCCCGGTCCAGACCTGATCTACATACTTTCGCGGTCCGTCGCACATGGACGCCGAGTCGGACTCGCCTCAGCGGCCGGAGTCTGCACTGGAGCGTTTGTACACGTCCTGGCTGCATCCATCGGACTTTCGGCAATCCTTTCAACTTCCGCGACTGCGTTCACCGTCGTGAAGTACCTCGGGGCGGCATACCTCATCTACCTGGGTATTCAATCGCTGCGCTCCGCTGGTGCAACGTTCAACGTAGCCAAAGACTCTGAAACTGATGTGTCACTATGGAAAGCCTTCCGCCAAGGTGTGTTGATTGACGTTCTGAATCCGAAGGTTGCCGTGTTCTTCATGGCGTTTCTGCCGCAGTTTGTGAGGCCAGGGCACGGTAGCGAGCCGCTGCAGCTTGTCATGCTCGGTACGCTCGTAATCTGCGTCGCAATCGTCGTCGAAGCCTGCTTCGTTCTGGTCGCATCGAAGGCAACCAATTTCTTCCGAGCCAATCCGACGGCGTCCTTGTGGTTGGACCGCTCTCTGGGTAGCGTGCTTATAGGTCTGGGCATTCGTTTGGCACTGTCTGAGCAGCGACGGTGATGCCTCCTCACTCGTCGCGAACAGGCAGCAGCGTTATGCAGCACGAAGGGCTGCCGGCACAGCTAGCCGGGCGGCATCCGCTCGAATGACTGCAACGAGGGATCCATGGCGTCCCACGCCAGCGCGCGGACCCTGTAGGTAAGCACCTGCGGCTCGAAGCGGCCCGGCTCGTCCAGGCTGCCCGCAGGAACCGCGATCAGCTCCGGCATCGCGGCAAAGCGCAGGTAGACCTGCGTTCCGCAAACCGGGCAGAAGCCGTGGATCTTCATGTTGCCGCTGTCACCCGCGACCTCCCAGTGTGTCGGCTCACCGGTGATCGTCATCTCGGCGCGTGCGGGAAAGGTCAGGTAGGAGCCGTGCCCGGTGCCGCTTCGCCGCTGGCAATCGCGGCACTGGCAGTGGTTCTGGAAAACGGGGGCGTGCCTGGTCGCGTAGCGGATCGCGCCGCACGCGCATCCACCGGTGTAAGGCTGGTTCATGAGCGGCTCGGCCACCTTCGACTGGGCGATGGCCTTGCCGCTTGCGGCCCGATGCAAGCGCACGATGTCCTCCGTGGTGATCTTGTCACCGAGCGCCATGAACTCTTTGACCATCTCCTCGCGCAGCTGTGGGGCACGCATCCGGTTGGCGGCCGTCAGTGCGGCGCGCAATTCGTCGGCCGTGAGCTCCGAGCAGTAGGCCCGGGTAATGGGTTGCTGTCTCCACGACTCGGCGAGAGAGCCACCGTCAATCGCGTCGAATCCGGTGTCCTCGACGAGCGACATGACAAGGTTCCTGGCCGCCGGGTTGTCGCCCGCCACCGAGAGCGCGATCCGTCCTTCGGACCCTTCGGGCAGCCCTTGCCGGCCAAGACTACGGCGAGGACGTTGTTCCAGGCCTTGATCACGGGATGGCCGACTTGCTCGGACACCCACAAGCTCTCGACCTGACCGCCGTCAATCGCGGGAATCTGTCCATCGCGAACCGGAAAGTAGTTCGAGGTGTCGGCAACGACCACGTCATCCGGCAATCTGGCGATGATTTCCTTCAGGAGCGGCAGCTTGGCAAAGGGAATCGACAGGATCACGACATTCACGCCCTGCACGGCTTCCCGCGCCGATACCGCCTTCGCCCCCGTCTCGTCGGCGAGCCTCTTCAGCGTGTCGGGTCCTCTGGAGTTGGCGATGAAAACGGAATGTCCCGCCTTGACGAGTTTTCGTGCAAGAGTGGAGCCGATGTTCCCGGCGCCGATGATTCCGATCTTCATGAACCGCTCCCGCTTGAGGCCGCCTTCGGCTTGGCGAAGACGTCGATGCCCTGCCCGGTTTCCAGCAAGGACTTCAGGCTGGACAGTACGATCGGCCAGCCTTGCTGGATGCCCTTGGCCATCCCGCTGCCGGCCTCGAGTTCGTCGTGGGTGACGGTCAGCCGCACCATGTCCTCGTACGCCTCGATGCTGAAGCTCACGCGGCTGTAAGCGGCCGGATCGCCCGCCTGCGAAGGGCTCGCCCAAGTAATCACCAAGCGCGTCGGCGGCGCGACTTCGACCACCTTGCCCACCACATTGACCGTGCGCTGCTCGTCGGCGCGCACGTGCTCCCAGGTCGATCCGGGCTTCCAGTCGGAGACGTTCTCGTGGCCCCAGTAGCGCCGCGCGATCTCCGGTTTCGTAATGGCCTCGAACACCTTCTCCGACGTCGAGCGGATGTAGGTTACATAAACGAAGCGAATCTTTTCCGTAGCCATGGTTACTCTCCTTCAAGTTTCTTCTTCAGGTCGTGGAGCAGGCTGAGCCGCTCGCGTTCGAATTTCCGCACCCACCGCTCGTAGACCTCGTGCAGCGGCACCGGGTTGATGAAATGCAGCTTCTCCCGGCCACGCCAGACGGTGCTCACCAGGTTGGCCTCCTCGAGGATCCCGATGTGCTGGGTGGCCGATTGCCGTGCCATATCCAGGTGCTGGCAAAGCTCACCCAGCGTCTGCCCGTTCTGCTCGTACAGCAGGTCGAGCACCCTTCTGCGTGTCGGGTCACCCAGCGCCTTGAAGATCTTGTCAGCGTCCATTTGTCGTGTTTGTGCGTGGGAAAATTATATGCAGGTAAATTACTGCATGTCAAACATGGGCCTCAGCCTACGTGCCGCGCGATTCCTCGGTTCAAGCCATACCGCGCTATCGCTACGCGCTACGCGCTACGACAAGAATGTCAATGCGACGCATGCTGCCTGACCCCTCGATGCACCCAATGTGTGTGAGCAGGGACAGACCGCTGCGGAGTCTCTGTGCCGTTGGCCTTGCTTGCGGCACACAGCGCCGTACTTCAGTGGCAAGACCGCAAGCTCGCCAATGAACAACATGCGGCCTAACAGTTTGCTTCCCTTTGGGCAAAGGGACAGGTCATCGGCAACACGCCGTTGGGCTACTGGGAATGGTTCCGCACCGACGGCACCCGGATGCGATCCGGCAGCTTCCGAGACGGCCTCCAGGTGGGTGCATGGACGACATACGACAAGACCGGCGCCGTCTACAAGGTGACGGAGATGAAAGACGGGAAAAAGGGTGGGCCGAAGGCGACGATTGAACCGGCGAAGTGACAAAATGCCATGCATCCCGCCAAAGCCGCAGGCAATGCGACCGCCAGTCAGTCAAGCCTGCCGCGGCCTCGGTTGCGCCTGAAGCGGGCATGGCGTGATACCCGCATCTCGATGGAGCATGCACATGATGGATCCGATTGCATTGTTTTCAACGGCGTTCGCCTTCTTTGTCGTGGCCGCTTCGCCGGGCCCCGCGACGATATCGAATGCCACGGTCGCCATGGGCCAGGGACGCAGGACGGGTCTCGTGTACGGCCTCGGCTTGTCGCTGGGCCTGACGTTCTGGGGCCTGATTGCCGCCAGCGGGGTGGGCGCCTTGTTGCAAGGCTCGCTGCGCGCGTTGACGATCCTCAAGATCCTCGGCGGCTTGTATCTTCTGTGGCTTGCGTTGCAGTCTGCCCGGTCCGCCTTGCGCCCGGCACCGAACACGCACGTCGTGTCCGCAGGGCGCAACTGGTTTCTGCGCGGACTGCTGCTGAATCTGTCCAATCCCAAGGCGGTCGTGGCCTGGATGGCCGCGCTCTCGGTCGGGCTCGATCCCGGCTCGGACGCAGGCTCGGTGGCGATCGCCACCGCCATGTGCGCCGCAATCGGCTTCGCGACCTACGCACTGTACGCGGTCGTCTTCTCGATCGGCGGCATGATGAACGGGTATTTGCGGTTTCGCCGAGCAACAGAAGGCGCCGTGGCGGCGCTGTTCGCCGCAGCCGGATTCAGCCTGATCCGCTCTGCCTGCGCGCGATGACGCACGCCTGCCGTCGCGGCTGTCCACAGAGAGGGACTGCACGGTCGGGAGTGAGCGATGGCGCCTGTGCGGCATGCCTGGCCGCATCGGCGCACAACCACCACAGGAGCAGCCATGTTTGATCACGTCAAGTTCGGCGTCAGCGACTATGCGGCCAGCAGGTCATTCTTCGTCCAGGCACTGGCGCCACTCGGCGTCACCGATGTTCGCGAGTGGCCGCCGGACGGCGTCGAACTGAGCCAACCCGGGGGCGCGGCATCGCTGTGCCTGTACCAGACCCGCGAGACACCGGCCCATCTTCACCTGGCGTTCACGGCAGAGAGTCGCGAGCAGGTCCGGGCGTTCCATCGCGCAGCGATGCAGGCGGGCGGCAAGGACAACGGCCCACCCGGTCTGCGCACGCACTATCACGCCAATTACTACGCCGCCTTCGTCATCGGCCCGGATGGCCACAACATCGAAGCCGTATGCCATGCGCCCGAGCCGTGAGCGCTGCATGACCCGGCCCGCACCAGGCCGCCTCCTCCTTCCCGGCACAGTACCGTCCCATTTCCGCACACGCTCCAGCGATGCAACACGCACCAGCCGCAGGCCAGCAGTTTTTGTTCGATGCCGTTCTGGAGAACTGGGCCGAAGGCATGGACTACTGCGCCATTGCCGTGCCTGCCGACATTACCGAGGCGCTGGGCACCAAGGGGCCGGTCCTGGTCCTGGCACGGGTGAATGACTCGAAACCATTCCAGGTGAGCCTGTTCCCCGTCGGCGGTGGCCGGCACCATGTTCGCATCAAGGCAAGCGTCCGTCAGGAAACGCATACCCGCACGGGCGACCCCATTCGCATGCAGATCACGGTTCTCGATCGTTCCCGTGTCGCGATACCGGATGACCTTGCGCAGGCGCTGCGCGCGCAAGGAGTCGCGGAGGCCTTCCGATCCTTGCCACCGGGAAAGCAGAACTACATCGTCCGGCGCATCGACGAAGCCGCCAGACCACGGACACGCGAACGCAGGGTCGAGGAAGCGGTCGAGACCGCACGGCAACGACGGGAGAAGCGCGGTGGAGGCATGCTCGCGGCATAACGGCGGCGAGAGACGCAGGCACTTCGATCGCCAGCCCAGGTCAACACCCCGATGAGGAGAATGTGACATCGGCCTCGTTGCGCCGTTGCGATGATGTCCGGCAAGCCGTGCGCCGGATATGGCGTCGGGAGAGAAGCTGAAGCTTTATTCACCCACGCCGGAAGATCCAGGATCGACAAGCACGAGTCGCGGCTCTCGCATTCAGCGAGACCGCGGGATGCAAGCAGCACCAATGGCAAATCGCCCGAACAACCGGGCCCGGCTCGGGCGCAAATTCCATGCTGTAATCTCGACCGGCCGCATCGCCACCGTCCCGTTTCCCTGGCGGTGAGCCGTGTGTCTTCAACCCTGCACCGAGTGGAACTCCCGCAGCGATCGTCATCACCTCCTGCCCCACACCCCAGCTATCCATGAAAATCCATCAACGCGGCGAACTGTATGTCGGGGGCCTTCTCGTGCTGGCCGTCCTCGGAACCTGCGCCCTGGTCGTGGCCTTGTGGTTATGGCCCAAGTACCGCGTGTACGCGGAGGAACTGGCCGGAGAAGCCCGGCTGAAGGAGGCCGAATGGTCCAAGCAGATCCTCATCGAGGAGGCCAAGGCCCAGCAGCAGGCCTCCTTGCTGCAGGCGCAGACCCGGGTCACGCTGGCCAAAGCCCAAGGGCAGGCTGAGGTCGAGCGCGCGAAGGCAACGGCCGAAGCCAACCGCATCATCGGGGAGTCGCTCAAGGGCAACGAGGCGTATCTGCGTTATCTCTGGATCGAAGGCCTGAAAGACGGAAAAGGCGAGCGGATCTACATCCCCACCGAAGCGGGGCTGCCGATCCTGGAGGCAGGCCGAGGGCCGGCAACGGGGCGCTGAAAGCAGTGCCCAAGCGCGCGGCCACGTCGCCGTGGATCGAGCTGCGGTTTCACAGCCACGACGACGTGCGTCGCGTGGCGGAGTTGGTCAAGCTGGCCATGGCCTCTCGATCATGCGGCCACGGCCACCGCCCTGGCGCGCCATCCCCCCGCCCCCCGTCGCCGATCCATGAAAAAGCTCATTCTTGTCATCGTCATCCTGCTTGTCGCCTACGAAGGCGCGAGCCGCTCACCCACGTTCCGGCAACTGGTGGGCGCACCGGGTCTGCTCACCGCACTGGCGCCAGGTGCAAGCTCCGACGTATTGCTGGCCGCCATCCGCGACCAGAGAAGTGGCGCCCAGGTCACGGGCGAAGGCATCGTCAGTGCGGTTTTGCCCGACGACAACAAGGGCAGCCGTCACCAGCGCTTCATCCTGACGCTGCCATCCGGACAGACGCTGCTGGTCGCGCACAACATCGACCTCGCCCCCCGCATACCCTCGCTTGCCACGGGAGACCAGGTCTCCTTCAACGGCGTGTACGAATGGAATCCCAAGGGCGGCGTCATCCACTGGACCCACCACGACCCCAACGGTCGCCACGAAGCCGGCTGGCTCAGGCACGGCGGCCAGACCTACGAATAGGGCATCGCAGGCCGTGCCTGGGCGCCCGCCGTTGTGGGGTCAGCAAGTGAGGGGGTCAAGTAAGGGGGTCAGGTCTTTACCTTCCAGTGTCAACTGCAAGGTATGGCCCTGACCCCAAGATCCACTGACCCCAAGATCCAAGATCCCACGACAACCATCATCCAACAGCCGCTCACGGACCCAGCGCGCCCGATCGGCCGCTCAACAAGCCGACCCGGGCCGGACGCGCCACCCCAGACCCGGCGTGCGCGCCTGCGCCGCCCCCTGCCCCAACACCACGGGCTCCAGCAGCCCCGTGTCCACCGCTTCGCGCGTGAACTCGCGCAGGCTGCGCACCCGTGCGGCCGGCACGCCGGCGGCATTGAGTCGCGCCTCGAGTTCGTGCGCGCTGCGCCCCGCCATGCGGGACGCCAGCAGCTCGCGGAACCCCTTCGGGTCGCGGGCACGTGCGAAGGTGGCTCCTCCTTCGGCCGCAGGCTCGAGCAAGGGACCGGCCAGCGCCGGATCGATGTCGAGTTCGCCCAGCAGGCGCTCGACATGGGCATGCGTGTTGGCGCCGATCGCGAGCCAGCCGTCGCGGCAGGCGAAGGTGTCGGCCGCCGGGCTGCCCGAGAAACCCTTGTTGCCCACGCGCGCAATCTCCTGGTCGTGCGTCAGGGTCTCGCAGGCGAACGGGTACATCAGCTGCAATGCGCTGGCCCACATGCTGACGTCGAGAAAACAACCCGCGCCGGTGTGCTCGCGCTCGCGCAGCGCGGCCATGATGGCGAGCGCACCGATGATGCCGGTGGCCGCATCGATGACCGGAAACCCGGTCTTGACCGGCGCGTCCCCTTCCTGGCCGGACAACATCGTCATGCCGGTCAGGGCCTGGATCACATGGTCGTAGGCGCCGAACGGCGTGCGCGCGGGGTCGCTGTAGCCATAACCGGAGATCGCGCAATAGACGATGCCGGGGTTGATCGCCTGAATATCCTCATAGGCCAGCCCATGCCGGCGCAACACGCCGGGCCGGTAGTTGTCGACCATCACGTCGGCCACGCGCGCCAGTTCCAGCACCTCGGCGCGCCCCTCGGGCGATGCGATGTCGATGGCGCGCATCTGCTTGCCGGCGTTGATGGCCGTGAAGGCCTGCGCGCCCGAGGCGGTGCGCCGCATCACGTCGCCGCCACCCGGTTTCTCGATCTTGACGACCTCGGCACCCATCTGTGCCAGATGGAAGGTCGCGAACGGGCCGGCGATGACATGGCTGAAGTCGACGACACGCACGCCGCGCAAGGCCTGCGGCGGCAAATGGAACGCTTGGGCCATGGTCAGTTGTTGACGCTCAGGTTGGCCGCCTTGACGAGTTTCTCGAACTTGCGCGTCTCGGACTCGACGAAGCTGCGGAACTCCTGCGGCGAGCGACTCAGTGCCACGACGGAGCCCGAGGCCTCGGCATCCGCGCGCACGGCCGGGTCCTCGTAGGTCTTGACCACGGCCTTGAACAGGATGTCGACCACCTCGGCCGGCGTGCCGGCCGGTGCCCACAGTCCGAACCAGGAGTCCAGTGCCAGCTCCGGCGCCTTGAGCGCCTCGACCAGCGTGGGCACGTGGGGCAGGACGCTCATGCGTTGCGCGCTGGTCACCGCCAGCGCACGCACCTTGCCGGACTGGATCAGCGGCACCGCCGTCGACGCGATCGGAAACGCGAACTGCGTGGCGCCGGACAGCAGCGACGGCACGATCTCCACCGAGCCCTTGTAGGGCACGTGCACGACGTCGGCCTGCACATGCAGCACCAGCGCCGCCGCGATCAGGTGGGCGGCACTGCCGACTCCGCCAGAGGCATAGTTGAGCTTGCCGGGGTTCTTCTTCGCCGCCGCGATGACCTCGTCCACCGTCTTGTACGGCGAGTCGGCGGCAACCACAAGCACCGACGGCGCGAACACGGTACGCGTGATCAGCGTGAAATCGGTCAGCGGATCGAACTTGACGCTGGGCTGCATGGCCTTTTGCGTGACATGCGACGACGCGCCCATCAGGATGTTGTAGCCGTCCGGTGCCATGCGCGCGACATTCTGTCCGGCCAGGATGCCGCCGGCGCCGACGATGTTGTCGACCACGACGCCCCCCTTGCCCAGCACCTCGGCCAGCTTGACGGCCATCTTGCGGGTCAACACGTCGGGACCGCCGCCGGCCGCGAACGGCACGATGACCTTGATCGGCCGGCTCGGATAGTCACCGGCCTGCGCACGCGCGGTCGCGGGCAGGCCGGCCGCGGCGGCGGCGGCAAGGCCGAGGGCATGGAGGTTGAAATGGCGGCGGGTGGGCATGGCGGGTCTCCTCGTTGGTTGTGGCGTGCAGGTTGCGGAATGCGGCACCCGGGGCGGTGCTCTTGTGCATCCCCGAAGCCGAACCGACGGGCATGCCCATCGATGCCCGCATGGTAGGCAGGGCCTATCATTACCACAATTGAAATGATCTTCATGTGACTTCACCCATGGTTAATCAGCAAACCAACCCGATGCGCCAGACGCCGCTGGTGCGCCGGCTGCGCCTGCCGCAGCTGCTGCTGGTGTGCATGGCCGGCAACGGCGACAACTTCCGTGCCATGGCCGACGCCCTGCACGTGACCCAGCCGGCCATCACCAAGATGGCACATGAACTCGAACGCACCTTGGGCGCCGCCGTCTTCGACCGCAGCGCGTCGGATGCCCGCCTGACGCCGTTCGGCCAGGCGGTGCGCACGCATGCGCAACAGGTGCTGGCGGCGCTGGAGCACCTCGAACAGGACCTGCCACGGTATCGCGAAGGAGCGGCGCCCGCCCTGCACCTGGGTTCACCCTCGTTCACGGCGGCCGTGCTGCTGGCCCGTCCGGTGGCACAGTGGCTGCAGCAGCTGCCCGGGGCGCGCGTCTCGATGCGCGATGGTGTCAGTGCCGAACTGCTGGCCGCATTGCTGGCCGGCGAGCTGGACTGCGTGATCGGCAGCCTGGACGAAGCTGCGGCAAGCGATGCCGACCTGGAGCTGCTGCAGTTCGAGCCGCTGTACGACGACCATGTGGCGTTCGGGACCCATGTCGACACACCCGGGTGGCGGCGCCTGCGCACGTTCGCGCACCTCGTGGCGTCGCCATGGGTGATGCCGCCGCGCAGCTCCCAGGTCTGGATGGCGCTGCGGCGCGAGTTCACCACCGCCGGCCACCACCTGCCGCGCGGCATGGTCGAGGCCAGCTCCATCCCCGCCATCGGCGAGATCCTGAGCCACGCCCCGGGCACGATCGGCGCCATGCGCGCCGACGCCGCGCATTACCTGGCGCGGCAGTTCAGGCTGCGGCTGCTCGACATCCGGCCGGTGGTCGCCTTGCCCCCGGTCGGCATCCTGCGCCTGCGCGCCGCGCCCCGCTCCGAACCGCTGGAAACCCTGCTGGCGCTGGTACGCACCGAAGTGCGTGCCCTGTTCGCGCGTGCCAGAACGCGTCGCACGGCACCGCGCATGTCAGTTACCCATGGCGCTGCGCGCCACCCTCACGGGATGAAAGGTGAAATGGCCGCGGAGCAGGCCAGGCCAGGGACCGCTGCGCACGGCCGCTCCGAAGCGGCCGGCGCGCACGCCATGGTCGACGGTCACGGGCTTGGCGTGACCGGATCCAACGATAACAATGGCGCTGCCACACCCCCTTGCACCATTCGATCGACGCGATGACCGTTCGCCCCTCGCTCCGCGATGCCGTGAAGACGCCCATGGCGTCGGTCCGGCGCAGCGGACACGAAGGCATCTGCCGCGTCCGTCATGTGCAACCAGGGCCAACGGCGTTGCAACCATGGAGGGCCGAACATCGTGCATGAAGAAACCGTATCCATCCAGGCGCAGATGCTGGTTCGCAGACCCGTCGCCGCCGTTTTCGAGGCCATCGTCGATCCGGCCATCACGACCCGATTCTGGTTCACCAGGAGTACCGGACGGCTCGAGCAAAACGCGCAGGTGCGCTGGGACTGGGACATGTTCGGCGTCGGCGACGTCCTGAGCGTCAAGGCGTTCGACCGCAACGCGCGCATCCGCATGGAATGGAAGGACGATCCCACCATCGTCGAGTGGCGCTTCGAGGACCGCGGCGGCGATACCACCCTGGTCACGATCACCAACTGGGGTTTCCGCGGCACGCCGGATGACGTGTTGCGTCAAGCCGTCGATACCAAGGGCGGCTACACCCTGGTGCTGGCGGGGCTCAAGGCCTGGCTGGAGCATGGCATCGAACTCCAGTTGGTCCGGGATCAGTTCCCGGACGGATGTCCGGGCTGAGCCCATGTGCATGGGCGATCGGTGCCGGGATGATCAGATGCTGCACATCTTGGTTGCCGCAGAATTGGCAGCAGCCTCGAACTCCATCGCCCCCCAGCGTCGCCATGCTGTCGATCGGAGGTCTCGGCCTGAACTGCGTTCAGTTTCGTCAATTGCCACCGCAGTCCAATGAGTCGATCTGACTGGAGTCGATCTGAGGTCGAGGCGATCGTCGATGACTATTTGTCGATGCTGGCGTCAGAACTGTCGGGAACGCCCTACAACAAGACGGCTCACCGGAACGCACTGAAACCACTACTTGCCAACCGGTCAGACCAGTCCGTGGAGTTCAAACATGCGAACATCAGTGCCGCATTGCTGGACGCAGGTTTTCCGTATATCAATGGCTACAAGCCACGCTTCAACTATCAACTGATGCTAGCCGAGGTGATCAACGAACGGCTTGCGACAGCACAAGACCTCAAGGCCATCGCGGCCGCTGATGCAGATCGCCCAATAGCCGTTCCAGAGGTTGACGACATCCTTTCCATCTTGACCCGCCCGCCCAAGGGGCGGGACGGAGTACCAAGCGCACGCGAACCAACACAGCCTCTCTTCCGTCCGCAAACAAACTACATCGAACGAGAAGCACGTAATCGGTCGCTCGGCCTGGCCGGTGAGCTGTTTGTCCTCAACTTCGAGCGAGCGCGATTGATCCAAGCAGGCCACGAAGTCCTTGCGTCCAGGATCCAGCACACGTCCAGAGTTCAAGGCGATCGCGCTGGCTACGACGTCTTGTCGTTCGAGACCACGGGTGCCGAGCGGCTGATCGAAGTCAAGACAACAAAGTACGGTAGTGACACTCCGTTCTTCGTCACTCGCAACGAAGTCGTGACATCCGAGCGCGAAGCGTCTCGATATCACCTGTATCGACTATTCGCATTTCGAGAGGTTCCCCGCCTCTACACGCTGTCAGGGGCAATTCCCGCAAACTGCAGCATGTCGGCCGCGACATTTCTCGCGACGCCAAGGTGACGTCGGAGCGCACGGCCCGAGCAGGCGCTTGCGACAACCGCTCCGTGCTGGACAAGTCCGATGCCAAGGACAAGAATGCGGGTCGACACACCCCCTTCCCGCGGCGGCCCCATGCGCAACCATTCCTCCACGTTCGCCGCAGCCAGCGGTGATGGTTACGAACTGAACATGGGGCGCTGGAGCCGCCGACTGGCCGGCGCGTTTCTCGACCATGCCGGATGCGGCGACGGCGAACACGTGCTCGATGTCGGCTGCGGCACCGGCCACCTCGCGGCGGCGGTGCTGGCACGGACGCATGCGGCCACCGTGCGCGGCGTGGACCTCGCCGCCGTCTACGTCGACTACGCCGGGCGGCAATATGCGGATCCGCGACTGGTCTTCGATGTCGGCGACGCCTGCGCCCTGCCGTATCCGGATCGGCATTTCGACCGCGTGTTGTCGCTGCTGGCGCTGCATTTCGTGCCCCGCCCGCACGCGGCCATCGCCGAAATGCGGCGCGTGGCGAAGCCGGGCGCCGTCGTCGCCGCCGCGGTATGGGACGCGCGCGGCGGATTCGTCGCCAACCGGATGTTCTTCGACACCGCGGCGGCGCTCGATCCGAAGGCCGGCGAGCGGCGTGCGAAGAACTTCACCCGGCCCATGACGCGACCGGGCGAACTGGCGACCGCCTGGCACGATGCCGGCTTCGCCGAGGTCGACGAATCCGTGCTGCAGATGCGCATGCAATACGCCTGTTTCGATGACTACTGGGCGCCTTATCTCGGCCAGGACGGCCCGGGCGCCGAATATGTCGCCACGCTGCAGGTGCACGAGCGGCAACGGCTGGAGCAGGCGGTGCGGGCCGCCTACCTCGATGGCGAGCCGGACGGGCCGCGCTCGTATGCGGCCCTGGCATGGTCGGTCCGGGGCACGGCGCCGTAGCCCGCCGCGATCCGCCGCGATCGGTCCCGACGCGCGAACGCTCCCGCCCGCCGCCGGCATCGGCGCCGCCTATGGCTGCGCCGGCGCATCCACCGCAATCACCGTGCGCCCCTTGATCCGCCCGCCCACCACCTCCTGCATCAGTGCCGGCAGCTGGTCGAATGCATGGACCTGTGCGATGCGCGCCAGGTGCCGTGGCCGCAGGTCGCTGCCCATGCGTTGCCACAGATGCGCGCGCAGCGGCGGTTCGTTGTCGGAGTTCACGCCGATCAGCCGCACGCCGCGCAGGATGAAGGGCATCACCGTGGTGCTGAAATGGATGTCCATCGCATTGCCCAGGCTGGCGATGACGCCGTCGCGCTGCATGGTGCGGGTCAGGCCCGCGAGCGCATCGCCGCCGAGCGAGTCGACGGCACCTTGCCATGTGGCGGACTCCAGCGGCTTGCTGCCCACCGCCAGCGTGGCGGCGTCGACGACCTCGGCCGCGCCCAGGGCGAGCAGGTAGTCCTTCTCCTGCATCTTGCGCGTCGCGGCCACCACGTGGAAACCGCGCTGCGACAACATGTCGATGGCGATGCTGGCCACGCCGCCCGAGGCGCCATTGACCAGCACCTTGCCGCGCGACGGCGCCAGGCCGTTGTGTTCCATCAGTTCCACCGCCAGCGCGGCGGTATAACCCGCCACGCCGATCGTGATCGCCTCCAGCGCATCCATGCCGTCGGGGATGCGGTTGACCCATTCGGCCGGCACCCGTGCCATGCCGGCATAACCGCCGTGGTGCGAGACGCCGAATCCATGGCTGTGCACGATGACCTTGTCGCCCGGCTTGAAACGCGGCGAGTCCGAGCGCTCGACGACACCGCTGGCGTCGATGCCGCCGATACACGGAAAGCGGCGGATGATCGGCGCCTTGCCGGTGGCCGCCAGCGCGTCCTTGAAGTTGATGCTGGCGTAGGCCACACGCACCAGCACCTCGCCCGGATCGAGGTCGGCCACGCGCAGGGTCGCGAAATCGGCGCTGACGCGGCCATCGGTGCGGGAGATGCAATAGGCGTCGAATGTGTCTTCCATGGAGCAGGCCCTTTCGAAGTGTCGTGCGCACCCGTGGTGCGGCCACAGCCCATTGTGCCGCGACCCGGATCGTCGGGGCAGGCGGTGCCATGCGGTACATTTCCCCGCTCAGCCACAGGTCCGACCATGCCCCTGCTCTTCGTCTACGGAACCCTCAAGCACGGTTTCCCCAATGCACACGTCAATGCCGGCATCCGCCGGCCCGGCCGTTTCCGGACCTGTTCTCCGATGCCCATGTACCTGCTGGGCGACGGCCATGTGCCCTGCGTCGTACACGCGCCGGGGCAAGGCCACCAGGTTCACGGCGAGCTCTACGAGGTCGACGCGTCGGCGCTGGTGGCCATGGACAAGCTCGAGCGCATCGGCGACGACGCCATCGGCTACCTGCGCCTGGAGATCGACGTCGAAGCCGTCGACGACCTGGCCGCGGGCGCGTTGACGGCCTTCATCTACACCAAGCCGCCGGAACGCATACCGCCCGACGAACCCCGCATCGGACCGTTGCCGGAATACACGCAGCAACACACGGCCCGGTTCCGCTGGACCGGCATCGACTGAATCGCCGCGGCGCAACGCCCGTCGCCGGCATGAGGAATCCATGACCCCTGTCACCGACCTCGCCGTCCTGCTGCGCACCCTGCAGCCGGTGCGCAACCCGGGCACCTATGTATTTGCGCAGGCCCCGGAGCCGAACACGCTGGCGGCCCGCGACATCGTCGCGTCGGTCCGCGAACCCGAAGGCCTGTCGCTGGTCGTCGAAGCGTCGGTGGCGGCACGCCACGGATTGCAGCCGCATTCGCGCTGCGCCTGGATCACGCTGCATGTGCCGTCGGACCTGCAGGCCGTCGGCCTGACCGCCGCGTTCGCCACCGCGCTGGGCGAAGCCGGTATCAGCTGCAACGTGGTCGCCGGCCTGCACCACGATCACATCTTCGTGCCGCTACCGCAGGCGGACCAGGCCATGGCCACGCTGCTGGTCTTGCAGGCGGCACATGCGGCCGCGGCGGCGCCGAGCCGGGCCGGGCCCTGAAGCCACGCCCGGCGACCGGGTCCCGGTTGGACCTCCCTCCCTAAAGAGCCGTGATGACCCGCGCCACGGCGGGCAGGACCCCCTGCGCGGGGCCGCGCTGCGTTACCCTCGGGTTCCGGCCGCCGCATCCGACGATGCCGGCGAGCCGGTGGCACCCGCGGCGCCGCTGGCGCCACCCCACCCTCACCCACCCACCCACATCCGCCATGGCCACCCGATCCGCCCCGAAACGCCCGACCGCGCTGATCACCGGTGCCTCGTCCGGCATCGGCGAGGCACTGGCGCATGCCTGCGCCCGCGCCGGCTTCAACCTGGTGCTGGTGGCGCGCAGCGCCGACACGCTGCGCCGCCTGGCCCGCCAGCTGGCCCGCGCGCACGGCATCCAGGCCTGGGCCGCACCCACCGACCTCGCGCACGAAGGTGCGGCGCAGCAGCTGGCCGCGAGGATGCAACGCGCACGGCGCCCGATCGAGCTGCTGGTCAACAACGCGGGCGTGCTCGAACACGGCCGCTTCGTCGACATGCCGGCGCAACGCCACCGCGAACTGATCCGGCTCAATGTCGAGGCACTGACCGACATGCTGGCGGCCTTCGTGCCGCCCATGGTCGCGCGCGGCCACGGCCGCGTGCTCAACGTGGCCTCCATCGCCGCCTTCCAGCCGGTGCCCTCGCTGGCCACCTATGCGGCCACCAAGGCCTATGTGTTGTCGCTGACCGAGTCGCTGGCCGAGGAGTTGCAGGGCACCGGCGTCAGCGTCACCGCGTTGTGCCCGGGCATCACCGCCACCGCCATGCTCGACAAGGCCGCGCAGGCCGACGGCCGCCTCGGTGCCTTGCCGGCCTTCGTCGTCGGCAGCGCCGAGGCCGTTGCCGAAGAAGGCCTGCAGGCCTGCCTGCGCGCCGCGGTGATCTGCGTGCCCGGCACGCTCAACCGGGCCGCCACCCTGGCCGGCCGGGCGACGCCGCGCTGGCTGGTGCGCCGCGTCGGCGGTGCCGTCGCGCGCCGCCTGTCGGCCCGCGGCGATTGACTCCGACCCCGCCCCACCCCCTGCACGAACCCCCACCATGACCCTCACCATCACCGGCGCCACGACCGAACTCGGGCGCCTGCTCGCGCAGCACACGACCCGCGCCCATGTGCACGTCAACGTCGCCGGCCAGCAGGCCAACACCTTGCTGCACGACGGCCATGCATGGAAGGACTTCGCGCGCTCCGCGCGCGCCGGCCTGCAGCGCGCGATGCGCACCGACGCCGGGCTGCTGGTGCATGCCAGCTGCGCCTTCGTGCTGGCCGCTCCGCCCAAGGATCCGCTGCGTTCGCTGGCGCAGACCATCGTCGAACTGGAGCAAGAGGCCTTGTCCGGCCCGGTGCCGGCGGTCGTGGTGCGCCTGGGCTACCTGTACGGGCCCACCAGCGGCGACCTGCGCGCCTACCGCACCGCGTTCGGGCTCGGACGTCCGTACTGGGCCGGCAAGCGCCGCGCCGGCCAGTTCCACCTGCACCACGACGACGCGGTGGCGGCCCTGCTGGCCGCAGCGCAGAAGAAACATGCCGGCCGGACCTTCTACGCCACCGGCGGGCCGGCGCTGCCGTTCATGGCCTTCATGGACGCGTTCGCGCGGGGTGTCGGCCGGCGCGTGCCACTGCACGTGCCGTTGATCGCCGAGCCCCTGATGAAGCTGATCGTGCGCAAGGAACATGTGCAGCAGACCGCACTGGCGATGCCGGTCGACCTGCCGGCGCCGACCGTGCCGCGGTGGACACCGCAATGGACCGACCACCCGGCCGCATTGCAGGCCATCATCGCGTCCTGGCGCAACTGACGCATGGACACGGCGACCCGGCGCCGGCCGCGGCAATAACCCCTGGCCAGCCACCGGCACCTGGCTGCCGTAGCATCGCAGGCCGGCGCGCGAAAACGTCCGCCGACGCCACGCGCGATGGGCAAGCGCCCGCGCCGACCCTGGTTCCGCCCCACCCTGATGTGCCGGGCCTCACTGCCCGCGATTGACCGCCGATGTCCCTGACGCCCTTCGTCCTGTTGTTGATGCTGCTGCACGGCTGGGTCGGCTGGCGCCTTGCGCCGTCGCTGGCGCTGTGGAGCCCGCTGGCGGCCAGCGTGTTGTGGATCGTGCTGGCCGCATCGCTGGTGCTGATGCCGCTGGCCTTCACCGGCCGGCGCCGCCAGGCCAGGGGTGCGCTCGCCACGTCGGCGACCTGGGCCGGCCTGATCGGCATGGGGCTGTTCTCGACCCTGTTCGTGCTCACGCTGGTGCGCGACACCGTGCTCGTGGCCGCGCTGCTGGTGGCCGTGGCGGCCGGGCTCGCGGGCGCCGGCTGGATCTCGCTCGAGCCCTGGATGGGCGCCAGCGCGGTCGCCGTGCCCGTGCTCGCACTGCTGGCCACGGCATGGGGCTTCTGGAACGCACGGCGCACCGCCACGGTGGTGCGGGTCGACGTGCCGATTGCCGGCCTGCCGGAGGCGCTGCACGGTTTCAGCGTCGCGCAGATCTCCGACATCCATGTCGGCCCCACCATCGGCCAGCGCTACGTGCAGCGCATCGTCGATCGGGTCAATGCGCTCGGTGCCGACATGGTGGCGATCACCGGTGACCTGGTGGACGGCCAGGTCGACGACCTGCGTGGCCACGTGGCGCCACTGGCGCGCCTGGTGTCCACCCACGGCAGCTTTTTCGTCACCGGCAACCACGAGTATTACTCCGGAGCGCATGCATGGATCGCCGAGTTGCGGGGCCTGGGCGTGCAGGTGCTGCTCAACGAGCACCGGGTGCTGCACCATGAAGGCGCGGCCGAGACCCTGCCCGACGGTGTCGCGCTGCACCGCGACACCGAGATGGTCGTCGTCGCCGGCGTGGCCGATTTCAGCGCCCACCATTTCGACGCCAGCCACCGCAGCGACCCGCATGCGGCCATCCACGGCGCGCCTGCGGGCGTGCGGCTGCGGCTGCTGCTGGCGCACCAGCCGCGCAGCGCGCTGGCGGCCAGCGGCGCCGGCTTCGACCTGCAGTTGTCGGGGCACACGCACGGCGGGCAGTTCTGGCCGTGGATGTATTTCGTGCGTTACCAGCAACCCTTCACCGCCGGCTTGCGCAGACTCGGCGACCTGTGGGTCTACACCAACCGCGGCACCGGCTACTGGGGACCGCCCAAGCGTTTCGGCGTGGCCTCGGAGATCACGCACCTGCGGCTGGTGCCGGCCTGAGGCGTCTGCCGCTGCCGCGCGGCACGGCGCCGGCCGTCAGCCGGTGGCGCCCGCCTGGCGTCCGCGGCCGGCGTTCTTGGCCTCGTACAACATCGCATCGGCCCGCGCCACCAGGTCGGTCCAGTCGGCCTCGGCCGGTACGCCGAACGCCAGCCCGACGCTGGCGCCGATGCGCATCACGTGTCCGGCCACGGTGAAGGGCGCCTGCGCGGCCGCAATCACCTTGTCGGCCAGCCGGCGCGCCAGCGACGCCTCCCGCACGCCCACGAGCAGGATGGCGAACTCGTCGCCCCCGAGCCGGGCCACGACGTCCGACGAGCGCACCAGCGCCGACAGGCGCTGGGCAAACAGTTGCAGCACCTCGTCACCCGCCGGATGGCCGTAACGGTCGTTGACCGGCTTGAAATGATCCAGGTCGACGTACAGCAGCGCCAGGCCGGAACCATTGCCCGCTGCGACCGCCTGCTCGATCTGCTGCTCGAAGCCGGCCCGGTTCAGCAGGCCGGTCAAGGCATCGCGCTGCGCCAGTTGCAGCAGCCGCACTTCCTCCAGCTTGTGGTGCGATATGTCCTGCAGCACGGCGACATAACCGTCGACGCTGCCGTCCTCGACCCACAGCGGGATGTAGTCGACGGCGATGTGACTGGCGTCGCCGCGTATCTCGTAGCTGCGCTCGAACCGGACCGGCTCGCCGGCGAGCACCCGCTCGACCCAGCTCCGGTTGCGCTCGTATTCCTGCGCTCCGACCACCTCCGCGATCGTGCTGCCCACGATCTGGTCGCGCGTGGAGTCGACCCATCGCTCGAACGCCGGGTTGACGAACCGGTAGCGCAGGTCACGCCCCACGACCGCCACGCTGGCGGGAATGGCCTCGGTCACCGAACGCAGCGTCGCCGCCTGGCGTGCCATCTGGGCCCGGGCCCGCTGCTGTACCGAGATGTCGCGCATCACGGCCGAGTACCGGGTCACCTGACCCAGGTCGTCGCGATGCGCGATGACGATCTGGCTCATCGGCACCACGTTG
Source organism: Rhodoferax sp. (assembly GCA_024236015.1). Classification (GTDB taxonomy): domain Bacteria; phylum Pseudomonadota; class Gammaproteobacteria; order Burkholderiales; family Burkholderiaceae_C; genus CAISIP01. The sequence continues at coordinate 125,745 of JACKLK010000006.1, read as the reverse complement.
CGCTGCGCGTCGTAGCAGGTCGATTCGCCGGCCCACACCCCGTCGCGATGCACGATCGGCAGGATCACCTCGGAAAAGTTCCGGTTCGTCTCATCGGTGTTGAAGGTCCTGAAGTTCAATCCGTCGATGGAGCCGTCCGCAGCAATGCCGAGCAAGACCCGTGCGGCCGGATTGAGGTAGGTGAGCTGGCCTCGCGCATCGGTCTGCACGACGAAGTCGGTGGTGTTCTCGATGATGGCCGTGCGTTCGCGCAAGGCGCGCTCGGTCGCGCTGCGCTGGGTGATGTCGATGCCGATCGAATAAAAGCCCTGCACCTGTCCGTTGCCGTCGACATCGGGAATCAGCCGAACCTCGAACCGGCGCGTGCCCGCGCCGTCGACCTCGTCGTACTCGAAATGCTGGTCCGTGCCGTCCAGCACGTCCTGCACCCGTGCCAGCAACTGCGCGTCATTGGCCCGGCCGGTCAATTCGTTGAGGGTGTGTCCCTGCACCTGCTCGCGCGGACGGCCGAAGCGATCGCAATGCGCCTGGTTGACGAACTGGAAACGCAAGGCCCGATCCATGTACGCGATCCGCACCGGCAGGGCATCGGTGACCTGGCGCACGAAACGCTCCTTGTCCTCGAGCGCCTGCGTCAGGCGCCTGCGCTCGCTGATGTCCTGGAACGCACCGGCGATGCGCACCGGGACCTCGCCGTCGAACTCGACCTCGCCCTGCGCCCGGACCCAGATATCCCGGCCCCGCGCCGTCACCAGCGGCAGTTCCAGGTCCCAGGGCGTGCCGTCCTCCAATGCCTTGCGCACGACCGACGCCACCTGCTCCCGGGCCTGCGGCGCATAGAACTCAACGGCATTTTCCAGCGAAGGAACGAAGTCCGGCCCGACCTCGTGGATCAGACGCGTCTGTTCGGACCACTCCAGCGTATTCGTGAGCAGGTCGAGCTGCCAGCCCCCCACACCGGCAATACGCCCGGTCCGCGCCAGCGCCGCCTGGCTCGCGCGCAGGGCCAGTTCGGCACGCCGGCGGTCGGTCACGTCGCGCCCCACCGAGTGCAGCAGGACCTTGCCCTGCGCATCGTGCTGCAGGCGGTTGGTCCAGGCGACCCAGCGTTCGCTGCCATCGGCCGCGAGCATGCGGTTCTCGCCGGTATGCGCCTGTCCGCCGTCCAGGACGCGTGCAATCAGCCGCTCCACGTCCGCCCTGTCGCGCAACTCGACGAACTCGTACAGGCTCTTGCCGATCATCTGGGCCGGCGTCAAGCCGAAATGCCGCGCATAGGCGTCGTTGGCGAAGACCAGCTCGCCGTCCGGCCGCGCCAGCGACACCAGTTCGGCCTGCTGCTCGACCATGGCGCGGTATCGGGCCTCGCTGTCGGCCAGGGCCGCCTCGTAGTCGGAGCGCACGGCGGTGGCGCGGGCGATCAGGTCGCGCCGGGACAGCAGCGCCTCGGTGGCGATCCTGGCCAACGCGTGCAGCACATGTTTCTGCTCGGGCGTGAGCGCGCGCGGCTGGCGGTCGATCACGCACAAGGTGCCGACGCGTTCGCCGCCCGGCAATACCAGGGGTGCGCCGGCGTAGAAGCGGATATCGGGCTGCCCGGTGACCAGCGGGTTGTCGCGGAATCGCGCGTCCCGGGTTGCATCGGACACCTCGAACAGCGCGTCCTGCCCGATCGCATGGGAGCAGAACGCCACGTCGCGCGGCGTTTCGTTGACGCCGGGCAGGCCGACGTTGGCCTTGAACCACTGCCGCTCGGTATCGACCAGGCTGACCAGCGCGATCGGCGCGCCGCAGACCTCGGAGGCCAGCGTCACGATGCTGTCGAACACCGGCTCCGGCGCGCTGTCCAGCACCATCAGTTCGCGCAGGCGCGCGATACGCTCGTCTTCCTGGTTTGCCTGGCCCATGTCGATCGATCTCCCCCCGTGGCATTGTGCCGCAGGAGCGGCGACTCCTGTGCAGCCGGACCCGCCAGCCATCGGACCACCGCCGGACGATAACACCTCGGCCCCCGCTTGCACGGCCGTTGGCCGCGTCGGGTGCGACGCCGGCGCGCGCGCGACGCCTATGCGGCCGGCAGGCGCAGCAGGATCTGGGTGCCGCCCGCCGCGCGGTTGTCCACCCGTACCGTGCCGCCGTGCAGTTCGGCAATACGCTTGACGATGGCCAGCCCCAGGCCCTTGCCGCCGTCTCCGGTACTCGGGGCCACCGATTGGCGCGCCTGGTAGAAGCGGTCGAACAGATGCGGCAGGTCGGCCTCGGGGATGCCGGGCCCGGTGTCGCTGACGACCACCTCGACCGCATCGCCGCGGGCCTGCGCCGACAGGTCGATGCGGTCGCCGCTGCGGCAGAACTTGAGCGCGTTGTCGACCAGGTTGGCGATGGCGCGTTCGAACAGTTCGACGTCGAGCGCCACCACCGGCGGCGGACCGTGCGCATCGTGCACCGCCTGCAGTACGACGCCCTGGCTGTGCGCGCGCTGGCCGAAACGCACGGCGATGTCGTCCAGCAGTTCGCCGGCATCGAGCCGTTCGCAGCGCAGGCGGAACTCCGGTTCGTCGAGCTGCGCCAGGTCGCCCAGCGACTGCACCAGCCGCGCGGCGTTGTGGGTGTTGCGCAGCGCCATGGTCACCAGTTCGCGATCGGCCGCGCGGGCGGCGTCGCCCTGCCAGCGTCCCTCCAGCGTCTCCAGGCAGGCGGCGGTCGCCGTCAGCGGCGAACGCAGGTCGTGCGACAGGTTGCTGACCCCTTCGCGGCGGAAATGATCGAGTCGGCGCAAGGCTGCCCACTGCCGGCGTACCGTCTCGAGCATCAGGGCGAATGCCTGCGTCAGCTTGCCGAACTCGTCGCCGGTGCGCGCCGGCAACAAGGCCTCGGGCGCGCCGGGCGCGCCGTCTTCCAGGCCGTCGCGCGAGATCGACGCCACCGCCCGCGTCAGCTGGCGCAGCGGACGCGTGACGGTGGCGATGATCCAGGCCGCCATCAGCGTGGCCAGCACGACGACGCCGATGATGGCCACCAGCGCCGGCTTGGCGATGCTGCTGCCCAGCACCTCGAGCCGGCCTTGCGGCAACACCGGCTTGTGGCACACCAGATAGAGGTATCCGGCCACCGGCTCGTCGTTGCGGATCACGGCGCGGCGCACGGCACGCGCGGCAATGATGGCCCCGGCGTCCATGCGCTCCGGGTCGTCGCCCATCACGTAGGGCATGTCCGGGTTGCTGGCGGCCTGCCGCACCGGCTCGAGCCGGACCTTGAAGCCCGGCGGCAACACCGCGCTGCCGGTGGACGACAACACCGTGCCGTCGGCGTCGAGCAGGTACAGCTGGGTGTCGGGCTCGAACAACACCAGGTTGCGCAGGAACTGGTTGAACTGCTGCGGCTCGCGCTGGTGCATCTCGAAGATGTTGTCGTACATGTCGACGACCCGTCCGAGGAACGCGTCGGCGCGGTGGAAGGTGGTCTCGTGCTCGAAGCGCTGGAACGCGAACAACACGGTGGCGATCACGCCGATCGCGGTCAGCGCGCCGGTGATGAAGATGGTCAGCGCAATGCGCAGGCGCACGCTCATGGCGCCGCTCCCGCGCGGCCAGCCGCATCCGGCAAGCGGCGGCGCAAGCTCACCCGGGCGCCTCGCGCATCTTGTAGCCCGCCCCGCGCACGGTGAGGATCAGCTCGGGCCGGATCGGGTCGGCCTCGAGCTTGGCGCGCAGCCGGTTGATGTGCGTGGTGACCGTGTGTTCGTAGCCGTCGTGCGTATAACCCCATACCGCATCGAGCAGCTGCGCCCGCGAGAACACATGGCCCGGATGCTGCGCGAAATGCAGCAGCAGGTCGAACTCCAGCGCCGTGCATTCCAGGGCCGCGCCGCGGTAACGCACGCTGCGCTTGGCCGGCGCGATCTCCAGGTCGCCGTTGCGCACCAGCGCGGCTTGTGCCGGCGACGTGTCCAGCGCCGCCCGCTGCAGATCGGCACGGCGCAGCAAGGCCTTGACGCGCGCCAGCAGTTCGGCCAGCGAGAACGGTTTCGTCAGGTAGTCGTCGGCGCCGAGCTCCAGGCCCAGCACCCGGTCGAGCTCGGTCGACTTGGCGGTGAGCATCAGGATCGGCGTGGCGCTGCCGCGCGCACGCAAGGCCTTGCAGACCTCGAGTCCGTCCAGGCCGGGCATCATCAGGTCGAGGATCAGCAGGTCGCAGGGCTGCTCCTCCTGGCTGCGCAACGCGGCCAGGCCGTCGCCCACCGCCTGCACGGCGTAGTTGGCATTGCGCAGGCTCATCACGAGCAGTTCGCGAATGTCCGACTGGTCTTCGGCAACAAGAATCGAATGGGCCATGGAGGCATTGTCTGCTTTTGGCGCCGCATTCTTACGGACGCCGCGCCAGGGCCCGTTTCCGCAATCCGACGCAAATGTTATCTGGCTGTGACATGGCGCGAGGCCAGCGCGATCTGGCAACCGCACAGTCGGGGCATCGCCACACACAAGGACAGGAGTACCCCATGCAAGCAAGCCCACGCGCCGACGCGCCGCACACACCGGCGGCCCACGTGGCCGTGCACTGGAACGAGATGGTCGCGCACCGCAAGGACCTGGTCCGGTTCGCGCAACGCCGGCTGCACGATCCGATGCTGGCCGAGGACGTGGTGCACGACGTGTTCGAGGCCGTGCTGACCGGCAAGGCCGCGTTCGCCGGACGCAGCGCCTTGCGCTCCTGGCTGACCGCGATCCTGAAGAACAAGATCGTCGACCTGGTGCGCCAGCGCGCCGGCACCGACAGCCTGGAGGAGCAGAACGACGACGACGGCGCCCTGGCCATCGCATGCCCGCAGCCGGGTCCGCACGAGGTGGTGGAACAACGCGAGCGCCTGGCGCAGACGCTGGCGCGCATCGATACGCTGGCGCCGGCGCTGCGCGACGCCATGCGGCTGCGTGTGCTGCAGGAGGAGCCGACCGAGACCGTCTGCCGTCATCTGCGCATCAGCGCGGACAACCTGTTCGTGCGGCTGCACCGGGCCCGCGCGCAGTTGGCGCACTGAGGCCCGCCCGCCGCGCCGTCAGCGCCCCCAGCGCAGCACCATCGGGTCGAGCCGGCGCGCGGCATCGAGCAAACCGGCGCGCACGGCCGGATGCATGGCCGCAAACGGATGGCGTCCGGCGTCGCAGCCGATGATGCCGCCCTCGCGCATCAAGGCCTTGCAGCTCAGGATGCCGCCCTGGCGGTTCTCGTAGTTGATCAGAGGCAACCAGCGCTGGTACTGGCGCACCGCCTCCTCGCGGTCGCCCGCCACATAAGGGTCGAGGATCTGCCGGATGCCGTCCGGGTAGCCGCCGCCGGTCATGGCGCCGGTGGCGCCGGCGTCGAGGTCCGCCAGCAGCGTGATCGCCTCCTCGCCGTCCCACGGGCCTTCGATCGCGTCGCCGCCGGCGGCAATGAGCTCGCGCAGCTTGGAGGCGGCCTGCGGGGTCTCGATCTTGAAATACGCGACGTTGCGGATCTCGCGCGCCATCTGCGCCAGCAGCGCCACCGGCAGCGCCGTGCCGCTGACCGGCGCGTCCTGGATCATGATCGGGATGTCGATGGCGTTCGATACCGTCTCGAAGAACGCGCGGATGCCGGCCTCGCCAACCCGGATCGTCGCGCCGTGGTAGGGCGGCATCACCATGACCATGCTGGCACCGGCCTGCTGGGCGCGCCGGCTGCGTTCGGCGCACACCCGCGTTCCGTAGTGCGTCGTCGTCACGATCACCGGCACCCGGCCGGCGACATGGTCGAGGATGGCGGTGGTCAGCGTCTCGCGCTCGTCGTCCGACAACGAAAACTGCTCGGAAAAGTTGGCCAGGATGCACAGGCCGTTGGAGCCGGCGTCGATCATGAAGTCGACACAGCGCAACTGGCCCGGCAGGTCGATGTCGCCATCGGCGTCGAAGATGGTGGGAACCACCGGGAAAACGCCCCGGTAGCGGGCGGTGGACGGGGAAGACATGGCGCGTGGGCTCCTTTCAACGATGATGCGTCCGGCCCGGCGGGGCCGGCGGGTCGCCAGCACCATTCTCGACGCTGACGCCGGTTGAATTTGATCATAAATTGGCGTATAAACCGGTTGCACGTGATAGTTGTTGTAGTTTTTTGATCTAAAAGGCCCACATGAAATCCCTCACCTCCATTGTTGCCGCCGGTTGCACCGCACTGGCCACCTTCGTGCACCTGCCGCTGCATGCCCAGGCCTGGCCGGCCAGGCCGGTTCAGGTCATCGTTCCCGGCGCGCCCGGTGACGGCGCCGACCTCGCCGGGCGGCTGCTGGGCCAGAAGCTGCAGGAAAAACTCGGCCAGAGCTTCGTCATCGACAACAAGACCGGCGCCGGCGGCATCATCGGCAGCGTCGCGGGCAAGAACGCCGCGCCCGACGGTTACCACTTCATCATCGGCACCGCCGGCTCGCACGGCATCAATGCCGCGGTCTACGACAAGCTGGCCTACGACCCGATCAAGGACTTCGAGCCCGTGATCCTGATCAACAAGACGCCCAATGTCTGTGTCATCCACCCGTCCATCCCCGCCAGCAACCTGGCCGAGTTCGTCGCGCTGGCCAAGAAGGAGCCGGGCAAATACTCGTTCGCCTCCGGCGGCAACGGCAGCTCGGCCCACCTGTCGGGCGAATACCTGAAGATGCTGGCCGGCATCGACCTGCTGCACGTGCCCTACAAGGGCGCGACACCGGCGGTCCAGGCCGTCATCGCCGGCCAGGTGCAGATGTTCTGCGGCAACCTGCCGCCGGCCATCCCGCACATCAAGGCGGGCAAGTTGCGCGCACTCGGCGTCACGACCCTCAAGCGCAGCCCCGAGTTGCCGGACGTGCCGACCATCGACGAGTCGGGCTACAAGGGTTTCGAGTCGGTCGCCTGGTTCGCGTTCTTCGCGCCCAAGGGCACGCCGGCCGATGCGATCGGCAAGCTCAACCAGGCGCTGGACGAGATCATCCGGATGCCCGACGTGCGCGAGAAACTGCAGGCCCAGGGCACGGAACCGGTGGGTGGCAGCCCGGCCGACCTGAAGCAGTTCCAGGCGGCCGAGATCGAGAAATGGACCAAGGTGGCGCGCACCGCCAAGGTCGCCCTGTGACGCCCGGCCGTGCCGTGCTGCGCCTGGGCATCAGCCGCGACTTCCTGGCCCAGGATGGCAGCAGCACGATGGACCCGCAGGCGATGGCCACGCTGCAGGCCGTCGACGGCCTGGTGATCGAGATGCTCGAGCAACCCGCGCAGGCGCCGATCACGCGTGCCGACCTGTGCCGCTACGACGCCCTGATGATCAAGCGCAATCCGGTCGACGCAGCCTTGTTCGACCCGCAGGCCGCGGGCGCATTGCGGCTGCGCCTGCTGGCCCGCAACGGCGTGGGTTTCGACCATATCGCGGTGGACGCCTGCACCCGCGCCGGCGTCATGGTGCACACGACACCGGACGCGGTGGCACGTCCCGTGGCCTCGTCGATCGTGGCGATGATGCTGGCGTTTTCCCACCGGCTGCTGCCCCGCGACCGGGCCACGCGCGAAGGTCGCTGGTCGCAGCGCTGGAACGAGGTCGGCCGGGGCCTGACCGGCCGCACGCTGGGCGTGATCGGCCTGGGCAACATCGGCCTGGAACTGCTGCGACTGATCCAGCCCTGGGAGATGCGCCATCTGGGGACGACGCCGCGCGTGAACCCCGCAGCGTATGGCGGCCTGAACGTCGAGCCGGTGGCACTCGATCGCCTGCTCGCCGAATCCGACTTCGTGGCCTTGTGTTGTCCGCTCAACGACGCCACGCGCGGACTCATCGACGCCCGGGCGCTGGCGCGCATGCAGCCCCATGCGGTGCTGATCAACACCGCACGCGGCGAGGTGGTCGATGAAGCCGCGCTGGTCGACGCATTGCGCAGCGGCCGCATCGGCGGCGCCGGCATCGACGTGTTCGCCCAGGAACCCCCCGCCGACGACAACCCGCTGTTCGCACTGGACAACGTGATCCTGGGCTCGCACAACCTGGCCTACACCGACGAACTCAACAGCAAGGCCAACCGCGATTGCGCGGCCGCCATCGGCTTGTTGGCGGCCGGCCGCCGGCCGGCGCGCCTGGTCAACACCGCGGTACGGGACCATCCGCGACTGGCCGGCCTGACGGCCTGACGCGCACGGCACCGCCGTGCGCCGGCCGCGTCAATCGGCCGCGTCGGCCGAAGCCGCGGGCGGCTCCGCCTTGCGTGCGCGCCGCGCGCGCGCCGGCTTGGTGCTGCCATAGCGCTGCTCGATCAGCTTGAGCAGGATCTGCTTGGCCTTGAGCACGTGGGCATGGGTCAGGATGGCCGCCGCTTCGGCATCGCCATCGCTGATCGCCTCGATCATGTGCCGATGGTCGTTGATGACACCGTCATAACGCTCCGGGCTGTACTTGTTCTCGCGCCACAAGCCGGCCAGCAGCAGCCAGTGCCGGTCCAGCAACTGCTGCGCATCCGGGTTCGCGGCCATCTCGCTGATGAGCTGGTGCAGGTACCGGTTCGCCAGCAAGGCGCCGGCATAGTCCTGGCGCTGCACGCAGGTCTCCAGGTCGAGCTCGATGGCGCGCATGCGCGCCACCTGCTCCGGTGTGCGCAGGCGCGCGGCCCGGCGCACCATCAGCACCTCGAGGGCATTGCGGATGTCGAAGATGTTGCCCACGAAGTCCGGGTCGATCGAACGTATCCGCGCGCCGCGATTGGGCTCCATCGTCACCAGGCCTTCGCCGCGCAATTCGCGCAGTGCCTCGCGGATCGGCATCTGGCTCACGCCATACCGCTGCGCGAGTTCGGCCGTGGTGACCCGTGTGCCGAAAACCAGTTCGCCGGCCAGGATGTCGTCGCGGATGCGTTGCTGGATGTCGGGGAATCGGGCCATGGACAAAGCGATCGATCGATGAGGAATCGGTCCATTGTGCCGCAAGCCGCGGCCGCTTCAGGCCGGCGTGAACATCGACGCCGCCGTGCCGTGCCCGGCGGGCCGGCTCACCCGCCCGACCCGCGCGCCGCCCCGTATCGCGTCGCAGCCGACGACGTTGCCGCACATGCGGTGCGGCACAATCGAACGACCCGCACTACCCGAGTCCGCTTCATGCCTGTCCTCGACACCCGGATACAGCCGCAATCGGAAGACCATGTCCGCAACCGGGCGCACATGGAACGGCTGCTGGCCGAGGCGCGTGGCCTGGTCGAGCGCACGCGCGCGCGTTCGGCCTCGGCCCGGCCGCTGTTCGACAAGCGCGGCCAGTTGCTGCCGCGCGAACGTATTGCGCTGCTGCTCGATGCGGGCAGCAGCTGGCTGGAACTGTCGGCGCTGGCCGGCTACGGCATGGACCATCCCGACCCGGCGAAATGTATTGCCGGCGCAGGTGTCATCACCGGCATCGGCAGCGTGGCCGCAACCCGCTGCATGGTGGTGGCGTCGGACTCCGGCATCGAGGCCGGATCGATCCGCGCCATGGGCCTGGAGAAGATGCTGCGCGCGCAGCAGATCGCGCTGGACAACAAGCTGCCCTTCGTGCACCTGGTCGAGAGTGCCGGCGCCAACCTGCTGCGCTACAAGGTCGAGGGTTTCGTGCACGGCGGCACGATCTTCCGCAACCTGGCGCGCCTGTCGGCCGCCGGCGTGCCGGTGATCACCGTCGTGCATGGCTCATCGACCGCCGGTGGCGCCTACATGCCGGGCCTGTCGGACTACGTGGTCATGGTGCGCGGGCGCGCCCGCGCCTTCCTGGCCGGGCCGCCGCTGCTCAAGGCGGCCACCGGCGAGATCGCCACCGAGGAGGAACTCGGCGGCGCCGAGATGCATGCCAGCGTGTCGGGCCTGGGCGAATACATGGCCGAGGACGACGCCGACGGCGTGCGCCTGGCGCGCGACATCGTGCAGCGCCTGCATTGGCAGCGGCACCGGGCCAGCGTTCCCCCCGCTCGCGCCGCCGCTGCGCCGCCGCGCCACGATGCGCAGGAGCTGCTCGGCATCCTGTCGGCCGACGGGCGCAAGCCGGCCGACATGCACGAGGTCATCGCACGCATCGTCGACGATTCGGATTTCCTCGCGTTCAAGGCCTTGTACGGCCCGGCCACGATCACCGGCCATGCCAGCATCGAAGGCCATCCGGTGGGCATCATCAGCAACAACGGTCCGCTCGATCCGGACGGCGCCAACAAGGCGACCCACTTCATCCAGGCCTGCTGCCAGAGCGGCACCGCGCTGGTCTACCTGCAGAACACCACCGGCTACATGGTGGGCAAAGACTTCGAGCGCGGCGGCATGATCAAGCACGGCGCCAAGATGATCCAGGCCGTGGCCAATGCCACGGTGCCGCAACTGACCATCATGTGCGGCGCCTCGTTCGGCGCCGGCAACTACGGCATGTGCGGGCGCGGCTACGATCCGCGTTTCCTGTTCTCGTGGCCCAATGCGCGCACCGCGGTCATGGGCGGCGAACAGGCCGCCACGACCATGCGCATCGTGGCCGAGGCCGGCGCAAGGCGCAAGGGCGTGGCGCTCGACACCGACGCGCTCGACGCCCAGGAGAAAGCCATCATCGAGACCTTCGAGCGCCAGCAAAGCGCGATCGCGACCTCGAGCCGGATGCTCGACGACGGCATCATCGACCCGCGCGACACCCGCGCCGTGCTGGCCCTGTGCCTGGACCTGTGTGCGGACGCGGCGCAGCGCAGCCTGCGGCCGATGCAGTTCGGCGTGGCACGGCCATGACCGCCGCTGCCCTCGACACACCACGGAACACATCCACGATGACCCGATTCACCTCGCTGCTGATCGCCAACCGGGGCGAGATCGCCGTGCGTATCCTGCACACGGCGCGACGCATGGGCCTGCGCGTCATCGCCGTGTATTCCGACGCCGATGCCGACGCCCTGCATGTCCGGCTGGCCGACCAGGCCGTGCGGCTGGGCGCGGCGCCCGCCCAGGCGTCCTACCTGAACATCGCCGCCATCATCGAGGCGGCCCGTGCCAGCGGCGCGCAGGCCGTCCATCCCGGCTACGGCTTCCTGGCCGAGAACGCCGACTTCGCCCAGGCCGTCACGGATGCCGGCCTGGCCTGGGTCGGCCCACCGGCCGCGGCGATCCGGGCCATGGGCGACAAGGCCCGCGCCAAGCGGCTGATGCTGGCCGCCGGCGTGCCGTGCGTGCCGGGTTACGATGGAGCCGACCAGGACGCGGCCACGCTGCGCGCACAGGCCGACGCCGTCGGATATCCGCTGATGATCAAGGCCACGGCCGGTGGCGGCGGGCGCGGCATGCGGCGGGTCGACGCTGCCTCCGCCTTCGACGCCGCGCTGGCCAGCGCCCGCTCGGAGGCCGCCGCGGCATTCGGCTCGGACCACGTCCTGCTCGAGCGCGCCATCGCCGACCCGCGCCATGTGGAGATCCAGGTGTTCGCGGATGCGCACGGACACGTGGTGCACCTGGGCGAACGCGACTGCTCGGTGCAGCGCCGCCACCAGAAGCTGATCGAAGAGGCGCCGTCGCCGGCCCTGCACGGGGCCAGCGGCGCCCGGCTGCGCCGCCAGATGGGCGCGATGGCGGTGGCCGCCACGCGGGCCATCGACTACCGCGGCGCCGGCACCATCGAATGCCTGCTCGACGGCCAGGGCCGGTTCTATTTCATGGAGATGAACACCCGGCTGCAGGTCGAGCATCCGGTGACCGAGGCCCTGACCGGTTTCGACCTGGTCGAGTGGCAGTTGCGCGTGGCGCGCGGCGAACCGCTGCCGCACACCGACCAGGACGCCATCGTGCAGCGCTTCGAGTCCGGCGGCCATGCCATCGAGGTGCGGCTGTGCGCCGAGGACCCGGCCCACGACTTCCTGCCGCAAAGCGGGCCCGTGCTGGCCTGGCGACCGGGCGGCGGCGTGCGCGTCGACCATGCGCTGCAAGCGGGCCAGGCGATACCGCCGCACTACGACTCGATGGTGGCCAAGTTCATCGCGCATGGGGCCGACCGGGAGGCGGCATGCCAGGCGCTGCAGCGTGCACTCGCCGACGCGGTCTTGCTGGGCGTGCCGACCAACCAGGCCTACCTGGCGGCCTGCCTGCGCCATCCGGTGTTCCGCGCCGGGCAGGCGACGACCGGATTCGTCCAGGCCCACGCACAGGCCTTGCGCGACGACATGCCGGCCCTGCGCCCCGCGGTCGCGGCGCTGGCGCTGTACGCGGCGCGCGCGCTGCGCGACGGCCATGACCCGATGCAGGTCCGGCTGGCGCTGGACTGGCCGGTGCCGATGCGGCTGGGCATCGACGGTGCGCCGCTGCATCTGCGTGTGCTGGCGCTGGGCGGCAACCGGTACCGGATCGAGGACACGCACGGCGGCACCGACCTGGCCATCCTGGCCTGCGACGGCGCGGGCCTGCGCCTGTCGTCGGAGCACGGTGTCGACCGGCTCGCATGGGCCTGGGACGACACGGCCCTGCGCGTCAGCCAGGACGGACGGCAATGCCGCCTGACGGACCACAGCCTGCAGGCGGCGCACCGCGCGGACGCCGCCCACGACGGCGCGATCCGCGCCCCGATGGCCGGCCGCATCGTCGCATTGCATGTCGCCGCCGGTGACACGGTGCGCCAGGGACAGGCGCTGCTGGTGCTCGAGGCGATGAAGATGGAGCATCCGTCGCTGGCGCCGATGGATGCCACCGTGACGGGCGTCCATGTGCAGGCGGGTGCACAGGTACAGGCCGCCACGTTGATGGTGGAGTTGTCGCCGCCCGCCGCGGCACAGGCACCGGCGTCCTGACGACCCGCCCGCGACGCGGCCCGCGCGGCGGCCTCTGCCAGAATGGACGTGCGGCGTCGCACCGGGCGACACCCCATCGACTGCAGGAATACCGCACATGGCCACTGCCGATCCGTCCAGCACCACCGCGGCGGGACTGCCCGCCGGCATCCGCGCGCGCCTGCGTGCCTACGTTCCGTTCCAGCAGATGCGGCCGGAGCACCTCGACGCATTCGTCGACAAGGCCGCCGCCCGGCGTCACCCGGCCGGCACCGTCATCCTGTCGCCGGCCCACGGCGTGGTGTCGCACCTGCTGGTATTGCTCGAAGGCCATGTGACCGGACTGGGCGCCGACCAGGACGGCGGGACACGTTTCTCCTTCGAGCCGGGCGACCTGTTTCCGGTCGGCGCCGTCATGGAGTCCCGTGCGGTCAGCTCCACCTACACGGCGCATGACGACGTCGTGTGCCTGCATCTGCCGGCCGCCGAGGTCCAGGCCCTGTGCGCGGCGAGCACGGTCTTCGCCGCGTTCATGCGCGACCGGGTCCACCAGCAGCTCGCGCTCTCGCGCCAGGCGATGCAGGCCAGCTACGCGACCCAGGCGCTGGCCGAACAGTCGCTGGAAACCCCGCTCGGCCAGCTGGCGCTCAAGCCGCCGGTCGGCGTGTTGCCCAAGACGCCGCTGGCGCAGGCGCTGCAGACCATGCATGACGACAAGATCGGCTCCATGCTGGTGGTCGACCCGGCCGGCGCCGCGCTCGGCATCCTGACCCGCCACGACATCCTCGATCGGGTCGTGCTGGCGCGCACGCCGCTGGAGTCGCCGATCGGCACCGTGATGACGGCGCCCATCCACACCTTGACGACACAGAACACGGCGCAGGACGCCGCCTTGCTGATGTCGCGCCACGGCATCCGCCACGTGCCGGTCACGCAGGACGGCACGGTCGTGGGCGTGGTGTCGGAACGCGACCTGTTCGCGATGCAGCGCATGTCCATCCGCCATGTCAGCGCGGCCATCCGGGGCGCGCGGGACGAAGCGGCGCTGGTGCAGTCGGCGCAGAAGATCCGTACGTTTGCGCGCCACCTGATCGGCCAGGGCGTGGCCGCGCGGCAACTCACGCAGCTGATCAGCCACCTCAACGACCTGCTGACCGAGCGGCTGGTCGAGATGCAGGCCCGGCTGCACGGCGTCGACATGCGACAGGCCTGCTGGCTGGCCTTCGGCTCCGAGGGCCGTTCCGAGCAGACCATCTCCACCGACCAGGACAACGGACTGGTGTTCCTGAGCGAACAACCCGACGTGGACCGGCCGCGCTGGCTGGCCTTCGGGCGCAGCGTCAACGAGGCGCTGGACCGCTGCGGCTATCCGCTGTGCAAGGGCAACATCATGGCCAGCAATCCGCAATGCTGCCTGACGCCGCAGGAGTGGGCCCGGCGCTTCGACGACTGGATGGAATTCGGCTCGCCGCAGGACCTGCTCAACGCCAACATCTATTTCGACCTGCGTCCCCTGGTGGGCCGCGCCGACCTGGCCGAGCAACTGCGCGACGGCATCACGCGCCAGGCCGCCGCCCTGCCCCGTTTTGCCAAGCAGATGGCCGACAACGCGCGCCGGCACCGGGTGCCGCTGAACTGGCGCGGCGCGATCGACACCCAGTCGGTCGACGGCCGGGAGATGGTCGACCTCAAGCACCATGGCACGGCGGTGTTCGTCGACGTGGCCCGGCTCTATGCGCTGGCGCTGGGCGTCACGGCGATCGGCACGCGCGAGCGCTTCGAGGCCATCGGCCCGAGATTGCACATGTCGGCGCCGGACAGCGAAGCCTGGATCGCCGCCTTCGAGTTTCTGCAGATGCTGCGCCTGCAGGTGCAGATGGGCGACACCCCGCTGGAGACCGCCAACCAGGTCGAACTGGAGTCGCTCAACCACATCGACCGGCACATGCTCAAGGAAAGCTTCCGCGTCGCCCGGCGGCTGCTGGCCAAGCTCGAGCGGGACTATCCGTCGTGACCCCACCCGGCGCTTGACGCAGGTCAAGGCCTGCGCGCGCCATCTGCGCCAGAGTGTGTGCATGGCGACCCCGAGCCGACACGACGAATTCCGCATCCTGGCCCTGTCCGGCGGCGGCTACCTCGGCCTGTACACGGCCGTCGTGCTGGCCCGGCTCGAACAGCAGCTGGGCGAACCCCTGGGCCGGCGCTTCGACCTGGTTGCCGGCACCTCGGTCGGCGGCCTGCTGGCGCTGGCGCTGGCGTTCGAGGTGCCGATGGCGGCGATCGTCGAACTGTTCCACGCCCGTGGCGAAGAGGTGTTCTCGGCCCGCCGCCTGCCGTCGGGCACGATGACCCGCCTGATCGACCTGACCCGTTCGGTGATGGGCCCGAAATACAGCGGTGCGGCGCTGCGCGACGAGCTGCACACCCTGTTCGGCGAACGCACGCTGGCGCAGGCGCAGCATGCCGTGGTGATACCGGCCGTCGACGTGAGCCGCAGCCAGACCAAGGTGTTCAAGACGCCGCATGTCGCGGCGTCCCACGGCGACGAAACCTGCAAGGCCGTGGACGTGGCCATGGCCACCAGTGCGGCGCCCGCGTATTTCCCGTCGGTACCCATCGGCGGGCGGCTGTATGCCGACGGCGGCCTGTTCGCGGTCGCGCCCGACCAGGTCGCCATGCACGAGGCCGAACATTTCATGGGCGTGGAGCCGGCCCGGGTGCGCATGGTGTCGATCGGCACGGCCACCGCGGGTTACCAGCCGGCCGAGGAACTGGACCCGGACGCCGGCGCCGTGGGCTGGCTGACCGATGGCCGGCTGATCCTGACGCTGATCTCGGTGCAGCAGCAACACGTGCAGGCGATCATGGAAGACCGCCTGGGCGAGCGTTACCTGCGCCTGGATGCGCGCTGGCCCGCCGGCGCCGGACTGGGCATCGACGTGGCCACGCCGGAGGCCACGACCACGCTCGAACGCCTGGCGCTGGAGACGATGGCATCCATCGAACCCCGCACGCTCAAGCGCTTTTTCTGACCATGGCCGAACCGGCCCCGAGATACCAAGGAGACTGCCATGCCCCGCCACCTGAACGACATCGCCACCACCATCGTCGCCGTGGTCGAAGCCGAGACCACCGCGCTGCAGACCGCGCAACTGATGCGCCGGCACCATGTCGGCGCGCTGGTCGTCGTCGATGCACACGAAAAGACCCGGCCGATCGGCATCGTCACCGACCGCGACCTGGTGCTGGCGGTGATGGCCGAGGGCCTGGATCCGGCGGTGTTCACCGCCTCGGACATCATGTCGGGCGAGCTGGTCGTGGCGCGCGCCAGCCTGGAGCTGCAGGACGGCGTGGCGCTGATGCACGAGCGCAAGGTGCGCCGCCTGGTCATCGTCGACGACGCCGGCCGGCTGCGCGGCATCATGACGCTGGAGGACGTGCTCGAGGCGATGTCCGACGATCTCAAGGCCCTGGTCTCGGGCCTGCGCGGTGCGCGTGACCGCGAGTTCGCGCAGCGGCGTTGACCCGGCCGGGCGCCGTCAGCCGCGCTTGCGATAGACGAAATAAGCGTCCGGCGCCAGGTCGGCGGCACCGATATCGGCCAGCGCGATCGGCTCGAGCGCCGCATCCTCCATCGGCTGGTCGCCGACCAGGTAGCCGCCCGGCGCCAGGGCCTGCACGAACAAGGGTGTCAGCCAGCGTCCGAGCGCGCGGCTGGCGGCAATGTCGCCGCTGCCGACGTCGGCATGCACCATCGCCACCGCGCCGGCACTGCGTGTGGCCTCGGCCGGCACGGTGTCGTGGAAGTCGCCGAGCCGCACCATGTCCTGCGGTGGAATGCAGTCCGGGTGCGACGCAACCTGCCGGTCGAACACGATGATGTCGCGTCCGGCGAAACGGTCCCGCAGGTGGTCGTAGGTCCGGCCGTTGCCCAGGCCCACTTCCCACACCACGCCGGCCAGTGCGCCGGTCGCCGCCGCCGCCGCGTCGATGCCGCAGCGCTGGCCGACCACCCGCGCGATGAAGCGTTCCAGACGCGTCTTTCCACCCTTGTTCATGGCTCTCCCCTGAGTTGGCTGCAAAGCGGAATTGTAGGGATCCGATCTGCATGGCCGGGCCTGCGCCGGGGCGTGATCATCGATGCGCGGGTGCCGTCGGTGTTCCGGATCGCGCCCAGGTCAGCGACGGCCCGGGACCTCGCGGTCTATGATGTGCGCGGCCCGGCGCCGCGACCCGCTGACGGGCCACCCTTTCCAACCGACCCGCCAGGAGCCCTGACCCCATGCACATCACCCTCGCCTACAGCCCGTTCGCGTGTTCGCTGGCACCCTACGTCTTGCTCACGGAAGCCGGTGCGACGTTCGAGACGCGCAACATCGACATGTCCCGCCAGCAGCAGCTCGACCCGGACTATCTGCGGCTCAATCCCAAGGGCAAGGTGCCGACGCTGATCGTCGACGGGCAGGTCCTGACCGAGAACGTGGCGATCCAGCTCTGGATCGCGCGCACCTTCCCCGATGCCGGCCTGATGCCGCAGGACCCGATGGACCATGTGCGGGCGATCTCGGTGATGGCCTGGTGCGCATCGGGCATCCATCCGCGCATCACCCAGTCGGCACGTCCGGAACGTTTCTGCACGCTGGAAGGCAGCGCCGACAACGTGCGCGAACTCGGTGGACAGGGGCTGCGCGAGCAATTGGTGATCGCCAACGACATGCTGGCCGGTCGCGACTGGTTCTTCGAACGTTTCGGTTGTGCCGACGCGTATTTCTATTGGTGCTTCCGCCGCGCCGGCATGTTCAAGCTGGACCTGTCCGACCTTGGCCACTGCGCATCGCACCAGCAACGCATGGAACAACGGCCCAGCGTCCAGGCCTTGCTGGCACACGAAGCGCAGGTGCGCGCGCAGTTCGCCAAGGCCGCCTGAGGTCGGCCGCGCCGGCGGCCTGCCACGCGTGGCGCGCCGGTGGTGGCCTCAGGACAAGTGCCCGAGCGGCAGCGCCGTCTTGTAGCGCACCTGCTTGAGGGCAAAACTCGAACGGATCTTCTCGACCCCCGGTATCGGCGACAGGCGCTCGAGGATGAAACGCTCCAGCGCCGCCATGTCGGTCACGGCGACACGCAGCAGGTAGTCGCTGTCGCCGGTCATCAGGTAACACTCCATGATCTCGTCGTGCAGCGCGATCTCGGCCTCGAATTCGGCCAGCGTGGCCTTGCTCTGGGTCTTGAGGCTGATCGAGATGAACACCGTCAGCCCCAGGCCCAGCGCCGCGGCGCTGGCCAGCGCCACGTAACGCTGGATCACGCCGCCGGCCTCGAGCGCCTTGACCCGCGCCAGGCACGGCGACGGCGACAAGCCGATGCGCCGCGCCAGCTCGGCGTTGGTCAGGGAGCCGTCGCGCTGCAGCTCGTCGAGAATGCGCAGATCGCTGCGGTCGAAGCTGTTCATCCGTATTTCCTTTCATCTGCAGCATATTCTGCCGCTGTTGTCGGCTCTCGAACAGCGAAAGCGCAGCACATGCCGTGAACTCCAGCATAAAGTGGAACGCATCATGAATGCCATCCTCCGCTCCGTTCCCGACCGCCTGCGCGACGCCCTGCCGGGCATCGACCACAACCCCGCCGAGACCGCCGAATGGCGCGACGCCTTTCTGTCGCTGGTGGCCGCCGACGGCCCGCAACGCGCAGGCCAGATCCTGGATGAACTGTGCCGCCTGGCGCGCCACGAACGCATCGGCTGGCAAGCCGCGCTGAACACGCCCTACGTGAACACCATCGCGGTGCAGGAACAGCCCCCCTTCCCCGGCGACCTCGCGATCGAGGAGCGCCTGGGTTCGCTGATGCGCTGGAACGCGCTGGCCATGGTGGTACGTGCCAACCAGGCCTACGGCGAGTTGGGCGGACACATCGCCAGTTATGCCAGTGCGGCCGACCTGTTCGAGGTCGGCTTCAACCATTTCTTCCACGCACGCGATGGGCAGCACGGCGGCGACCTGGTGTTTTTCCAGCCGCACAGCGCGCCCGGCGTCTATGCGCGCGCCTTCCTCGAAGGGCGGCTCACCGAGACCGACCTGATGCATTACCGCCAGGAGATCACGGCCCAGGCCCACGGCGCGCGCGGCCTGTCGAGTTACCCGCATCCCTGGCTGATGCCCGACTTCTGGCAGTTCCCGACCGGTTCGATGGGCATCGGCCCGATCAGCTCGATCTACCACGCGCGTTTCATGCGGTACCTGTCGCACCGGCAATTGCTCGACTGCGCCGGCCGCACCGTGTGGG
This sequence comes from Rhodoferax sp., assembly GCA_024236015.1. Taxonomy (GTDB): domain Bacteria; phylum Pseudomonadota; class Gammaproteobacteria; order Burkholderiales; family Burkholderiaceae_C; genus CAISIP01. Next base: position 106,700 of record JACKLK010000006.1, on the reverse strand, counting down.
GCGTGTTCGGCGACGGCGAGATGGACGAACCCGAGAGCATGAGCGCGCTGACGCTGGCCGCGCGCGAGAAACTCGACAACCTGGTGTGGGTCGTCAACTGCAACCTGCAGCGGCTCGACGGCCCGGTGCGCGGCAACGGCCGCATCATCGACGAACTCGAACGGCTGTTCGCCGGTGCCGGCTGGAACGTCATCAAGCTGGTCTGGGGCAGCGACTGGGACGGGCTGTTCGCCGCCGACCGCGGCGGTGCCCTGGCGCGCGCATTCGCCCACACGGTGGACGGCCAGATGCAGACCTTCGCCGCCAAGGACGGGCGCTACAACCGCGAGACCTTCTTCGGCCAGGACCCGGAGCTGGCGCGCCTGGCCATGGGCCTGAGCGACGAGCAGATCGACCGGCTCAAGCGCGGCGGCCACGACCTGGTGAAGATCCACGCCGCCTACGCCGCCGCCGCGGCACACCGCGGCCAGCCGACCGTGATCCTGGCGCATACCAAGAAGGGTTACGGCATGGGCAGCGCCGGCCAGGGCCGGATGACGACGCACAGCCAGAAGAAACTCGACGGCGACGACCTGCTGGCGTTTCGCAACCGCTTCGACCTGCCTTTGACCGACGAACAGGCCAAGGGCCTGGCATTCTTCAAGCCGGCCGACGACAGCGCCGAGATGCGTTACCTGCGCGAACACCGGGCGGCGCTCGGCGGCTCGATGCCGCGCCGCGAGACCCGCTGCGACACGGTGCCGGTGCCTCCCATCGAGAGCACCAGCGCGTTCGCGCTGCACGCCAACGGCAAGGCGATGAGCACGACGATGGCCTTCGTGCGCATGCTCGGCAACCTGCTCAAGGACCAGACGCTGGGACCGCGCATCGTGCCCATCGTCGCCGACGAGGCGCGTACCTTCGGCATGGCCAACCTGTTCAAGCAGGTCGGCATCTACAGCAGCGTGGGCCAGAAATACGCGCCCGAGGACATCGGCTCGGTGCTGAGCTACCGCGAGGCCAAGGACGGCCAGATCCTGGAGGAAGGCATCAGCGAGGCCGGTGCGCTGGCCAGCTGGACGGCCGCGGCCACCAGCTACAGCGTGCACGGCCTGGCGATGCTGCCGCTGTACATCTACTACTCGATGTTCGGCTTCCAGCGGGTCGGCGACGCGATCTGGGCCGCGGCGGACCAGCGCGCGCGGGGTTTCCTGCTCGGCGCCACGTCGGGCCGCACCACGCTGGCCGGCGAAGGCCTGCAACACCAGGACGGCAGCAGCCACCTGGTGGCCGCGACGATTCCGAACTGCAAGGCATACGACCCGGCGTTCGCCGGCGAACTGGCGGTGATCCTGGACGCCGGCATGCGCGAGATGCTGGTCGAGCAGCGCGACGTCTTCTACTACATCACACTGACAAACGAGAACTACGCGCAGCCCAGCCTGCCCGACGGGGCGGCTGCCGGCGTGTTGCGCGGCGCCTACCACCTGGCCGGCCCATCGACCGACAGCGCGCAACGCGTCACGCTGATGGGTTCGGGCGCCATCCTGACCGAGGTGATCCACGCGGCCGCACGGCTGGCCGAACAGGGCATCGCAGCCGACGTAATCAGCGTCACCAGCTGGAGCGAGCTGGCGCGCGACGGCGCGGCCCATACGCACGCAGGCCACCTGCACCGGCTGCTCGCCGACACCCGGGGCCCGGTGATCGCCGCCACCGACTATGTGCGCGCGGTGCCGGAGAGCGTGCGGGCGTTCGTGCCGACGGGCCGCGGCTTCCATACGCTGGGCACCGATGGATTCGGGCGCAGCGACACGCGGGCCGCATTGCGCGCGTACTTCGCGGTGGATGCACAGAGCGTCGTGCGTGCGGCGTGTCGCGCCCTGCGATGATGCTGGTTCGCCGCCTGCGGGGCGCCATGCCACGGGTGTCCCGAAGGACAACGCGCATGACCCACACGCCGCATCGGCGGCGTGCGGCACGCCCACTCAGGGCAGATCGGCCGTAAGCTGCGGCAGCGCGGCGTCGAGCCGCACCGACGCTACACACACACCGCCGCAGTGGTCCCGCACCAGCGCCGCGAGATCCTCCATCGCGGCGAGGACCTGCTCCGAGGACACCGGTGGCAGTCCGTCGATGTTGAAGAACACCCGTGTCGTATCGGCCAGCGTCTGCGTGCCGTGCGCCTGGCGCCAGGTCCAGCGCCGGGTCAGCACGTCGTGACCGGCCACGAACACGATCTCGCCGGCCGGTGGTGACTCGGCCGGTTTGCCGTCGGCCGGCGTGAACACATCCTGCGGCTCCGCCGCGCGCAGTTCCAGCGAGACGGGGTCCGGCCCGAGCGGATGCACACCCGCCGGCAACCGATGGCGCAACGACACGATGTTGCCGATGTTGACCAGCGGGTTGATGGACGGAATCTCGCCCGGTTGCACGACGCGCCGCACCATGGCCTCGATCGAGCTGCGGTGTTCGGACGGCTTGGCACCGAAGCGGCGATAGGCCTCGCGCCAGGCGGCGATGCCCGGATGCTCGGCGACGTTGCCCGCCACGGAGTCGCGCACCCGCTGCTCGGCCTCGCGCAACAGCGGCACCAGCGCCGCCCCATCGCCGCGGTTGTCCAGCCGGTCGAACACCAGCACGCCGCGCACATAGCCCGGGTGGGCTTCGAAGACCTCCGGCGCGATGCGGTAACGCAGTGCAGGCATCGGCAATGCCCGTTACGCGGCCGCGTCCGGATACAGGCCGCGCCCGCGCGCCATCAGCCGGGTCAGGCCGAGCAAGGCGCCGATGGTCGGCACCGGCAGGCCGAGCCGCCCGCCGATCTCGTGCACGACGCCGACGATGGCGTCGAGTTCGAGCTGGCGGCCGGCCTGCGCGTCCTGCAGCATCGAGGTCCGAAAGCCACCCATCTTGGCGGTGACCGCATGGCGTGCCTCCGGCGTCTCGTCGATGGCGCAGCCGATGCGCGCACCGATGGCCTGCGCTTCGACCATGGCCTGCGAGCAGAACGCACGCACCAGCGGGTCGCCCAGCACGCGGTCGGTCGTGGCGCCGGTCAGGGCACTGACCGGATTCATCGTCAGGTTGCCCCACAGCTTGTACCAGATCGCATGGCGGATGTCCGGGGCATGGGTCACGTCGAAACCTCCCCGCGCCAGCAGGTCCACCACGCGCTGGGCCCGTTCGGACCGGCCACCGGCGGCCTCGCCAACGATCAGGCCATTGCCGCCCCTGAGTTGCACCAGGCCCGGCTCCGCGACCGCGGTGGATGCATGCACGACGCAGCCGAGCACCTGCTCGAACGGAATCCGGCGCGCGATCTCGCCGCCCGCATCCACGCTGTCCAGCGGCTGCTCGAAACCCGGCAGGCCCTTGCAGAACCACCAGGGCACCCCGTTCATCGCCGGCAATACCAGGGTTTGCGGGCCCAGCAGCGGCGCCAGGCCCTGGGCCACGGCGGCCAGCGCCGGCCCCTTGACCGCGATGATGACCAGGTCCTGCACGCCCAGGTCGGATGTCGACGCACTGGCCTGTGCGACCGGGGCCTGAACCAGGCCGTCCGCGGTCTGCAGTCGCCAGCCATGTCGTTGCAAGGCCGCCAGCGTGTCGCCACGCGCAACCGCGCTCACGGCCACGCCGGCAGCCGCCAGCCGCGCGCCCATCCAGCCGCCGATGGCGCCGGCGCCGACGATGCAGACCTTCATGCCGCGCCTCCCTTGGACTTGCGCAGGTTGGCCTTGAACTGCTCCGGCACGCGTTCGTCGAAACCCAGCGCGACGCGCCGCACTTCAGGGGTATCCGTGGGGGCATGGCCCACGCCCAGTGCAGCGGCGCGTGGCGCATCGATCGCCACCACGGTGCCGCCGACCCGTCCCAGGCCGGTGATCTCGCATTCGACGTAGTGGCCCGGATCGACCGAGCGCGAATGGCATGGCGTGCCCATCAGGATCACGTCACCCGGCACCAGCGTGATGTGGCGCGCGATGTCGGCGACGACGTAATGCGGACCCCAGATCGTCTCCTCGCCGATCTGCGCCTCCTGCACCACCAGGCCGTTGACATAGGTGCGCAGCGTCTGCGCGAACAGGTCCACGCCACGCACGATGCCCGGGCCGATCGGCAGCAGGCTGTCCGCGCCCTTGACGCGCAGCATCGAGCCCTGGTCGGTGTCGCGGAAGTCCTGCAGGCCCATGTCCAGCGCCGGGCAGAAACCCTCGATGTAGTCCCAGGCCTCGTCGGGCGTCACGTTGCGGCAGGTCTTGCCGATGACCACCGCGTATTCGCCTTCGTAGTTCAGGTACTGGCAGTCGGCCGGCTTGAAGATCTGCCCGCCGTGGCCGTTGAGCGCGGTCGGCGGCTTGGTGAAATAGGTCGGCGTCTCGGTCGGGCGCGGCTTGTTGCGCGTCTCCATGCTGCGCGAGCGGTACGAGATATGGATCGCGATGATCTTGCTCGGCGCGACCGGCGGCAGGTGCGTGAGGCCGGCCGGATCGACGACGCGGCCGTCGTCCAGGCGCAGCTGGCCCTTGGCCGGGCCCTCTTCGACGATGGTGCCCCACACGGGCGTGCCGCCGAGCATGACGCGGCGGCGCTCCACACGCGGGCCGCGCATCACGGCGGGAAGTTCTTTCAGGGGGAAATCGAAGTTCATGGCAATGGGCTGTATCGATGGCGTTGAGCGCCGTTGAAAAATGTCATGGGAACCTGCAGGCTCCCGCGAAGCGATGGCCGGCGCGATCTCAGGCCTTGGCCGCGGCCGGGCTCTCGGGGTCGAACCAGACGTGGATGTTGCCGGTGCCGCGGGCATTTTCGTACGCCGACAGCGGCTCGCCCCGCGCGCGGCATTCGGCGCCGCCCAGGGCCCCGAGCATCTGCAGGTAATGCGCGCCGAAGGCTTCCCAGGGCTTGCGCCGGTATTCCTCGTCCCAGCGCGCGAGGATCTGGTCGTGCCGGCCTTGCTCCATCAGCGCGATGGCACCCTTGTCGCTCTCGATGTTCTCGGGCCGCGACACATTGCTCTCGTGGAAGATGCGCGGATGGTTCGGCTTCCAGTCGATGTTGTTGAACTTGTGGCTGAGCGCGCCCGAGGCCAGCATCACGACGCGCAGCCCGCTGCGCCGCACCGCTTCGCCGATGGCCTCCCCGGATTCGAGGAAGGCCGGCCATTCGCAGTTCTGGCACGAACTCACCGACACGACCGGCAGGTCGGCGTGTTCGAGCCGCAATTGCTTGACCAGGTTGATGGTCGGGTACTGCCGCCCGAGATCAGGATGGCAAATCGCCCGGTTGTAGCCCTTGCGCTCACGCGACACCTTCTCGATCTCCAGGGCCAGCGACGGCAGGCCCCGGTAGTCATACGGGACGCCATGCAGGTACCAGGGCATCTCGTCCGAGATGTAGGTGCCCTTGTAGTGCGTGCCGCCGTCGATCAGGTGGTACCCGGTGGTGAACCAGTGCGTGTCGAAGATCATGACGACATCGGGCCGGGCGGCGGCGATGCGGGCCTGCAGCCGCGCGTAGCCGGCGATCAGGTCGGAATCCTCCCCTGCGCCCTGCAGGCGGCGGAACTCCTCGCATTGCATCAGTCCCGGGTGGTGCGACACCATGGCGGCGCCGACGATTTGTCCTTGCATGGATGACATCCTTTCAACGATGACTGAAGCTGGCCTTGAACGGCTTCTTGGGCACGACCACGTCCTTGATGTTGCAGAAGAACTCGAAGCTCCAGTTGCCGCCCTCGCGGCCGATGCCGCTGCGCTTGATGCCGCCGAACGGCGCGGCCAGGTCGCGGATGCCGAAGCTGTTAACCCAGATGAAGCCGGTCTGCACCTGCTCGGCCACGGCGGTGGCATGGGCGGTCTCGCCGTAACACACCCCGCCCAGGCCGTAGTCGGTGCCATTGGCCATGGTGATGGCCTGCTCGTCGCTGTCGAAGGTCTGCAAGGTCAGCACCGGGCCGAACACCTCGTTCTGCACGATCTCGTCGTCCTGCTTCAGGTCGGTCAACATGGTCGGCTGGTAATACTGCGCGCCGAACGGATGCTTCGCGCCGCCCCACAACAGCCTGGCACCGCCGGCCACGGCCCGTTCGACGAAACCGGCCACCCGCTCGACCTGGCGCGGGTGGATGATGGGCCCGACTTCGGTGCTCTCCTCGCGCGGGTCGCCGATGCTGAGTTTCTCGACGTAGCCGCGCATGGCGGCGACGAACGCATCCGCCACCTTGGCGTGCACCAGGAAACGGGTCCCGGCCAGGCAGACCTGGCCCGCGTTGCGGTACATCAGGGCGCCGGTGGCGGCCGCGCTGTCGATGTCGGCGTCTTCGAGCACGATGAACGGGCTCTTGCCGCCGAGTTCCAGGCTGCACGGCACGAGGTTGGCGCCGGCCGCCTGCGCGATCCACTTGGCGGTGGGCACCGAACCGGTGAACGAGACCCGGGCGATGCGCGGGTCGCTGACCAGCTTGGCGCCGGTGTTGGCGCCACTGCCCTGCACCACGTTGAATACGCCCGGCGGCAGGCCGGCGGCGTGGGCGGCATCGGCCAGCAACGAGCAGGTCAGCGGCGCCCACTCCGGCGGTTTCAGGATGCAGGTATTGCCCGAGGCCAGTGCCGGCCCGAGTTTCCAGGTCGACAGCATCAGCGGCGCGTTCCACGGCGTGACGATGACGACCACGCCGGCCGGGTCGTGGCGCACGATGTGGCGCGCCTGCTCGGTCTCGATCGGGTGGTCCTGCAAGGTGAGCGCGTGTTCGGCGAACCAGGTGATGTTGAGCATCGCGCGCGGCACGACGCCGTGGCGCATGCGCGAGAGCAAGACGCCGGCGTCCGTGCTCTCGAGCCGGCAGAAGTCGTCGGCGCGTTTGCCGATCTCGGCGGCGAAGCGGTCCAGGTAGGGCTTGCGCTGCGCCGCGGTCATGCCGCTCCAGGCCGGGAACGCCTTCTGTGCGGCTTTGATCGCCGCCTCGACGTGTTCCGGCTGCCCTTCGCCGATGCGTCCCAGCAATTGCTGGTCGATCGGCGAATGCAGTTCGAAGGTCTCGCCGGATGCGACGCGGTGCCCGTCGATGTAGTGGTCGGGGGAGACGGCAATGCCGGCAATGTCGAGCAAGGCAGATGTCATGGTGCTTCAGTCCTCGGAAAGGGTGGGAACGGGTGCCGCCGATGCGACGCGCGCCGGATCGAGCAGTTTGCCCGGATTCATCAGGCCGCGGGGATCGAGCGCGTGCTTGATGGCCTGCATCAGCTGCAATTCGACCGGCGACTTGTAACGCGCCGACTCGTCGCGGCGCAACACGCCCAGGCCGTGTTCGGCCGAGATCGAGCCGCCATGGGCGACCACCGCGTCGTGTACCAGGCGGTTCAGCGGCGCCTCGAGCGCGACGAAGTCGGCCACGGCCTGCGCGTCATCGCGCGTGCCGGCCGCGGGCGACAGGTTGTAGTGCAGGTTGCCGTCGCCCAGGTGGCCGAACACCACCAGGCGCACACCGGGAAAGGCCGCGGCAATGGCCGCATCGGTCTGCGTGATGAATTCCGGTATGCGCGAGATCGGCAATGCGATGTCGTGCTTGATGGTCTTGCCCTCGGCCGCCTGCGACTCCGAGATATGTTCACGCAAGGCCCACAGGCTCTGGAACTGCGCCAGGCTGGCGGACAAGGCGGCGTCAACGGCCAGTTCGCGCTCGAGCGCCTGTTCCAGCACCGCCTCGAGTGCGGTCTGGGCGCCGGATTCGTCGCGGGCGTCGCTGACCTCCATCAACACATACCAGGGGGCGGCCTCGGCCAGCGGCACGCGCGTGTTCGGCACATGGCGCTCGACCAGGCCGATGCAGGTCGCGCCCATCAGCTCGAAAGCCGTCAGTGCCGCGCCGAGCCGGGCCTGGCACAGCTGCAGCAGTTCGACCGCGGCGTCCGGTGACGGCACGGCGACGAAGGCCACCGCCCGCCCAGCCGGCAGCGGGAACAGCTTGAGCACCGCGGCGGTGATCACGCCCAGCGTGCCTTCGCTGCCGATGTACAGGTCGCGCAGGTCGTAGCCGGTGTTGTCTTTGCGCAGGCCGCGCAGGCCGTCCCATAAATCGCCTTGCGGTGTGGCCACTTCCAGGCCCAGGCACAGGTCGCGGGTGTTGCCGTAACGCAGCACCTGCACGCCGCCGGCGTTGGTGGCCAGGTTGCCGCCGATGGTGCAGCTGCCCTGCGCCGCCAGGCTCAGCGGAAACAGGCGGCCGGCTTCGCGCGCGGCATCCTGCACCTGCTGCAGCGTCACGCCGGCCTCGACCACCATGGTGTTGTTGACCGCATCGATGTGACGCACCCGGTTCAGCCGCGTCAGCGACAGCACCAGGGCCGCGCCGCTGCCGTCGGGCGTGGCGCCGCCGGACAGGCCGGTGTTGCCGCCCTGCGGCACGACCGGCACCCGGTGCGCGTGGCACCAGCGCAACACGCCGGCCACGCCGGCCGCATCGTCCGGCTGGGCAACCGCGAGGGCCGCACCCGTCCACTTGCCGCGCCAGTCGGTCAGGTAGGCCGCCATGTCGGCGGCATCCGTCAGCAGGCGGCCGGCAAAGGCGGCGCGCAGGGACGGCAGTCGGTCATCCATGCTCACGCCGGCCCTCAGACAAAACGCACCGAGATCGAGCCCAGCGGGCCGTAGTCGGCATGGAACACGTCGCCGGCGGCACAGGCCACCGGGCGGGTGAACGAGCCGCCCAGCACGATCTCGCCGGCGGCCAGGCCTTCGTCGTGCGCCGCCAGCTTGTTCGCCAGCCAGGCCACGCCGTTGCCCGGATGGTTGAGCACCGCGGCGCCCAGGCCGGACTCCTCGATCACGCCGTTCTTGTAGAGCAAGGCACCGGCCCAGCGCCAGTCCACCGCATCGACCTTCATCGGCCGGCCACCGAGCACGATGGCGCCGTTGGCGGCGTTGTCGGCGATCGTGTCCAGCACCTTGCGCGGCGCCTTCGTTTCGCGGTCGAACTGCTCGATGCGCGCGTCGATCAGCTCGAGCGCCGGCGTCACGTAGTCGGTGGCATTGAGCACGTCGAACAGCGTCACGTTCGGACCGCGCAACGGCCGCGCCAGGATGAAGGCGAACTCGACCTCGAAACGCGGCACGATGAATCGCGCGGCCTCGATCTCGGCGCCGTCGCGGATCAGCATGTCGTCGAGCAGCAGGCCGAAATCCGGCTCGGTGATCTGCGAGGCCAGCTGCATGGCGCGCGAGGTCAGGCCGATCTTGTGGCCGATCATGCTGCGGCCTTCGCTGCGGCACAGGTCCATCCAGGCACGCTGGATGGCGTAGCTGTCCTCGATGTCCATCGTCGGGTGCAGGCGCGAGAACTGTTCGAGCTGCACGCGGGTGCGTCGGGATGTGTGCAGTTGTCGCGCCAGTTCGGCGTGGAGTTCCGCTCTCAGGTTCATCGTGTCTGCCTCTGTGGTCTGCGCCGTGCGCGCCTTGTCTTGATACCGAGCAAGTTTCCCTCGAATGACTCACCAATACAAACGGTCAATTGCGGATGATTCATTAGACAATGAGGATAATCAAGTCCCGACTCCACGACCCCGCAGCATGTCACTGACCCGCATCACCATCCGCCAGATCGAAGTTTTCTCCATGGTGGCCGAGACGCGCGGCTTCGCCGCCGCCGGCGAACGCCTGGGCCTGTCGTCGTCCGCGGTCAGCCAGCTGGTGGCCGAGCTGGAGAACAACCTGGGCTTTCGCGTGTTCGACCGCAGTACCCGCCGCGTGGAGTTGTCCGGCGCCGGGCGCGACTTCCTGCCCTCGGCGCAGTCCGTGCTGCGCGACATGCAGCGCGCCGAATCGACCGCCTCCGACCTGCGCAACCGGGCCACCGGCGTGGTGCGCATCGGCGCGCCACTGGTGCTGGCCAGCGCCGTGTTGCCACAGGCCTTGCGCGCCTACCGCGCGTTGCGGCCCAAGGTGGTGATCCGCCTCCGCGACACGCCGGTCGACGTGCTGGTGGACCAGGTCGGCCTCGGTGACATCGACCTGGCCGTCGGCCCCGACCGGCCGGTCGAGGACACGGTGACACGTTTGCCGGTCTTCGACAGCCCCTGGGTATTGTGGTGCGCACCCCACCATGCGCTGGCCGCGCGGCGCAGCCTGCGCTGGGACGACCTGCGCGACGTGGACCTGGTGGCCGCGGGACGCGACCACGAGCGCAGCGTGCGCCAGATGCATGCCGACGCGCCGGAGGGATCGCGCATCCATCCGGTCGACATCGTCGACAACATCTCCACGGCACTGGGCATTGCGGCCCAGGGCCTGGCCGCCACGCTGGCACCGCAATATGTCGGCGTCATGGCACTGCCGCTGGGCCTGGTGGAACGCCGGGTCACCGCGCCCGAGGTGATCCGCAAGGTCTGCATCTACCACTCGGCCGTGCGATCGGTACCGCCCGCGGCACAGGCATTCGCCGAATTCCTGCTGCCCTGGCTGCAGCAATGGCAGGCCTCGGGCGGTGCACGCACCGGCGCTCGCACGCCGGCCTGACGCCGCCGGAATCAGGCGGTGCCGACCGCCTGGCGCAGCGGCCCGGCATCGTCCGGCCGGGCGTGGATCAGTGCCGTGAGCCGCTCGCGCAGTACGGCGTGGGACGGGTCGTCGAACACGTTGTGCATCTCGTGCGGATCGGCGCGCAGGTCGTACATCTCGCCCGCGCCGGTTTTGAGCTCGAGCGTCAGCTTGGCGTGCGCCGTGCGCACGCAGCGCAGGCTCAGGCCCACACCGACACGGCCGGGCAGCAGTTCCCATTCGCAGCGGGCGCATGCACGCGGCGCGTCCTGGCCTGCAAGCAATGCGCGCAGCGACGTGCCGTGTTGCGCCAGTTGTGCGTCGACACCGGCCAGGTCGAGAAAGGTGGCGCTCAGGTCGAGCGTGGAGACCGGCTGGTCGACGACCTGCCCGGCCGCCACGCCCGGCCCGCGCACGATCAGGCCCACGCGCAGCAGGCCTTCGTACAACATCGGTCCCTTCAGGATCAGGCCGTGGTCGCCGAGCCAGTCGCCATGATCCGAGGTGAAGATCACGAGGGTGTTGTCGGCCAGGCCGGACTCGTCGAGCGCGTTCAGGATGCGGCCGACCTGGTGGTCGATCAGCGCGATCTGGCCATAGGTGTTGGCGATGATCTCGCGCAGCTGCGCGTCGGTCTGCGGCGCGATGCGGCTGAATTGCTTGCGCGTGGCCACGTTCTCGGCCGGGCCCTGGGGCTCGTTCTCGACCGCGGCCTTGTGCCACCAGGGGCGCCGCTCGAGATCGCGCGAGCGGTGTACGGGCAGGTCCACGTCTTCGGGCCGGTGCAGGCGCGACCAGGGCTCGGGGCAGTCGAAGGGATGGTGCGGATCGGGAAAACTGACCCAGGCGCAGAACGGCCGCTCATGCCGAGCCGGCTGCCGGAGCCATTCGATCGCGCGGTCGGCGGTCCAGCTCGAGTTGTGCCAGGCCACCGGCAGCTGCGAATGCCAGGTCTGGGCCGCCCCATGGGTGTCGCCGTTGCCGAGCTGGTACAGGCGGTTCTTCTCGGCACCTTCGCCGTCGGCATGGAACCAGTGCTCGTAGTGCAGCCCGAACGGCGGAGTCTCCGGCAGGAACCAGTTGTGGCCGATCAGCATCATCTCGACATGCTGGAAACCCATGTAGGGGCCGAACCAGTCGGGGCCGAAGTTGGCCGACGACCGGACACATTCCGGCGAACCGGTGGGCACGAAGGTATGGTAGGTCGCGAAATGCGCCTTGCCGAAAAACGCGGTGTCGTAACCCGCCTTGTCGGCCAGCGTGCCGGCGAACCCCTGCTCGCCCACCGCGGGATCGAGGTCGATGCCGTTGTCGTGCACGCCATGGGTCAGGCACAGCTGGCCGGTCAGGATCGATGCGCGCGTCGGCTGGCACACCGGGTTCGACGTGATGCAGGCCGAAAAGCGCGTGCCCTGGCGGGCCAGCCGGTCCAGGTGCGGCGTGCGCAGCTTGCGGCCTTCGAAGCCGAAACAATCGGCGCGCTGCTGGTCCGACATGATCAGCAGGATATTGGGTGGGCGTGGAGAGGTTGGATGCGACATGGCACGCGATTGTGCGAACCGCCGCCGCATGCATCAGTCACTGCGGGAACACAACGGCGGCGATGCGCCGCCGCGCACCGACGCTCAGGCGCTTTCCTTCTGCGACAAGGCCTGGTCGATCACGTCGCGCAGGCAGCGCAGTTCGTCGACGCTCAGCTGCGCCTGCCAGCGCACGTGCTCCTGCGGCCGGCGGGCCGTGGGCACGAAACTGGTGACCATCAGATGGTGCTGATCGCCGCAGATCGGCGTGATGCTGGCGCGCAGATGCCAGGCCGGTGTCGATTGGATGATGGCGTGCATGGCTTGAACTCCTGATCCCGCAGACGGTGTGAACGTCGGCTGCATGCGGGTGGGGTGCGGGCCTGACGTTTTAGGCGTTGGTAACCCGGTGCCAATAGTCATAAAGGCCGGGGCCGGCATTGCGGCCGACACCTGGATTATGCACGCATGGCCAATCCCGTTGGCCGTTCTCTTGCGAGGCCCGTGGCGCCTGTGTCCTGGCGTCCTTCGCCTCGGTGGCCAATGACAACAGCGGCATCAACGGGACCTGGGCCGCCACCGTTCCCGAACCCGGCACACGGGCCCTGTTCAGCATCGCCCGGGCCAGCTTCGGTTTGTCGCGCCGCATCACGCGGCCACGGGCGCGCAAAGGGTCAATCGTGGTGTCGGTCGGTGCAAAGCATGTTGGTCGCGGAGTCAGGCCGCGAGGTGACTGGTTTGCCATGCGTGTCGTCAGCCGATGCGTGTCCCGGAATAAGCCCAGGACCTCAAGCGTGCCAACAACCGTCGCCGTCAAGTCGTCCCCGTATTCGGCCATCAGTAACAAGAAAACCCCGCAAACACGGGGCTTACGGGGCTTCTAGGGGTCTGTGTCGGACTACATCAAACACATCACTGGCGGAAACGGAGGGATTCGAACCCTCGATGAGGCTCTACACCCCATACTCCCTTAGCAGGGGAGCACCTTCGGCCACTCGGTCACGTTTCCTGTTCGTCAATTCGAACGCTGGGGCATTATGTCACGACTGGGCGATGGTGTCAGCCGGAACCTGGTCCAGATCGAAGGCTTTGTGCAGTGCGCGCACGGCCAGTTCCATGTATTTCTCGTCGATGACGACCGAGGTCTTGATCTCGCTGGTCGAGATCATCTGGATGTTGATGCCCTCTTCGCTGAGCACGCGGAACATGCGGCTGGCCACGCCGACGTGGCTGCGCATGCCGATGCCGACGATGGAGACCTTGCAGATCTTGGCGTCGCCGACGATCTCCTTGGAGCCCAGGTTGTCCATCACCTGATCCTTGAGCAGGTCGATCGCCTTGGCGTAGTCGTTGCGGTGCACCGTGAAGCTGAAGTCGGTCTTGCCGTCCTTGCTCAGGTTCTGGATGATCACGTCCACGTCGATGTTGGCCTCGGCGATCGGGCCCAGGATCTGGTACGCGATGCCGGGGGTGTCGGGCACACCCAGCACCGAAATCTTTGCCTCGTCGCGGTTGAACGCGATGCCCGAAACAATGGCTTGTTCCATGTTTTCGTCTTCCTCGAAAGTGATCAGGGTGCCGGAGTTGGCTTCTTCCTCCAGCGGGATGTCCCAGGGTGTGAAACTCGACAGCACCCGCAGCGGCACCCGGTACTTGCCGGCAAACTCGACCGAGCGAATCTGCAGCACCTTGGAACCCAGCGAGGCCATCTCCAGCATTTCCTCGAAGCTGATGTTGGTCATGCGCCGCGCCTCGGGCACCACGCGCGGGTCGGTGGTGTAGACGCCGTCGACGTCGGTGTAGATCAGGCACTCCTGCGCCTTCATCGCCGCAGCCACCGCCACCGCGGACGTATCGCTGCCGCCGCGGCCCAGGGTCGTGATGTTGCCTTGTTCGTCCATGCCCTGGAAGCCGGTGACGATCACGACCTTGCCGTTGGCCAGGTCTGCGCGCACCCGCTTGTCATCGATCGACTCGATGCGGGCCTTGGTGTAGGCGCTGTTGGTGCGGATCGGCACCTGCCAGCCGGCGTAACTGACCGACTCCAGGCCCTCGGCCTGCAACGCGATCGCCAGCAGCGCCGACGATGCCTGTTCGCCGGTGGCGGCGAGCATGTCGAGTTCGCGGCTGTAGTCGGCCGTCGGCTTGGCCGGGGCCAGTTCCTTGGCCAGTGCCAGCAGGCGATTGGTCTCGCCACTCATGGCGCTGGGCACGACGACCATCTGGTGCCCGGCTCGGGCCCACTTGGCGACGCGTTTGGCGACATTGCCGATGCGCTCGGTCGAGCCCATGGACGTGCCGCCGTATTTGTGAACGATCAATGCCATTGGATGAGAAAAAAGTCGGATTCGGATACGCCCGCGCCACTGTCGTGGCGACTGCCTTCGCTGCGGCCAAGGACCTGAAGACCGTGCTCGGCTAGGTCGGATCGGGCCGATCATTGTACCAACACAGCAGGCCGCCCCTGCGCCGCATGAAGCCGGCCGACACCCGGATGTCGATCCGGTGGCCACGCGTGCTGCAGGCGGCGATCTGGCGCTGCAGTTCGCGCAGCTGGACCTCGCTGGCCGCAACCCCATGGCGGCTGCGCAACCAGTGGCGCAGCACGTTGGCCTGGCGCTCTCCCGGCATCGCCCGCAAGCCGGCGATGGACAAGCCGCCAGGCTCGGCGACAAGGTCCATGTCCTGCTGCGCCATCGCCTCGAGCAGTTGCTGTGCCCGCGCCGCGTGGCGCGCGCTGCGCGCGAAGGTCTGGCGAAACTGGGGAAAGGCCGCCTCGAGCGCCGGCAACAGGCGTGCACGGATACGGTTGCGGGTCAGGATTTCGTCCCGGTTGCTGGGATCCTCGACATGGGCCACGCCCTGGCTGGCCAGCCAGTCCCGCAACTCCCCGCCCGGAACCGCCAGCAGCGGCCGGTGGTAGGTGACGCCGTCGCGCTCGCGCTCGGGCGGCATGGCCGCCAGGCCCGGCAGGCCGGCGCCGCGGCTCAAGGCCAGCAACATGGTCTCGACCTGGTCGTCGGCGTGCTGGGCCAATGCCACGCTGGGGTAGGCGACCGTGCCATCGTCGGCGCGCACCGCGGCGTCGAGTTCCCGGTAACGCAGCGTGCGCGCCACCTCTTCCGGACTCTCGCCGGGGCCATGGCGCGCATCGATGCGGCGCACGATCAGCGGCACGTCCAGTTCGGCGCACAGGGCGACGCAATGGCGCTCGAACAGATCCGCGGCGGCCTGCAGGCCATGGTGCACGTGGACCGCCACCACCTGCCCTGGCCAGCGACGCGCGCAGGCCAGCAGCAAGGCCGTGGAATCGGCACCGCCACTGAGCGCCACGGCCAGTGGCAGACGGGGATCGAATTGCGCCAGTGCCTGCGACAACACAGGCCCGGCCGGCGCCGCGGGACTACTTGCCGCCGACCTTGGCGTCGGCTTTGGTGTCGGTGTAGCGACCATACGCCTGCAGCCGGTCGTAGCGGCGATCGAGCAGTTCCTTGACCTTGAGGTCACTGACCTGGCGGTAGGCATCGCCCAGCGCGCGGCGCAGGAAGGCCGCCATCTGCTTGTGGTCGCGGTGGGCGCCGCCGACCGGTTCGCTGACGATCTTGTCGACCAGGCCCAGCGCCTTGAGCCGGTGCGCCGTGATGCCCATCGCATCGGCCGCGTCGAGGGCCTTGTCCGAGGTCTTCCACAGGATGGATGCACAACCCTCCGGGCTGATCACCGAATACACCGAATACTGCAGCATCAGCACCTGGTCAGCCACCGAGATCGCCAGTGCGCCACCCGAGCCGCCCTCGCCGATGATCGTGGTGATGATGGGCACCTCGAGCTGCGCCATCTCGAAGATGTTGCGGCCGATGGCCTCCGACTGGCCGCGCTCCTCGGCATCGATGCCCGGGTAGGCACCGGGCGTGTCGACGAAGGTGAACACCGGCAGCTTGAACTTCTCGGCCGTCTTCATCAGCCGCAGGGCCTTGCGGTAACCCTCGGGCTTGCACATGCCGAAGTTGCGCTGCGCGCGCTCCTTGGTGCCACGGCCCTTCTGCTGGCCGATGACCATGCAGGCGGTGCCATTGAAGCGGGCCAGGCCGCCGACGATGCTCTGGTCGTCGGCAAAATGCCGGTCGCCGTGCATCTCGACGAAATGGGTGAAGATCTCGCCCACGTAGTCCATCGTGTACGGACGCTCCGAGTGGCGCGCGATCTTGGTGATCTGCCACGGCGTGAGGTCGCTGTAGATGTCCTTGGTGAGTTGCTGGCTCTTCTTGGTCAGCTGGGAGATCTCGGCCGAGATGTCGACCGCCGATTCGGTCTGCACGTAACGCAGCTCTTCTATCTTGGATTCCAGCTCAGCGATCGGTTGTTCAAAGTCGAGGAATGATTTTTTTGCCACTTGCAGGCTCCATGTCTTGATCAACGCATCTTGCGGCAACCGGCCATCGCGGCCGGCTGCATGCCATTGCCCGGCCGTTCAATAGGCCACCGGCAAGGGGTCGAGCGATCGCCAAATATACCAAGTCGCGACGCTGCAATACGGCGTCCAGGCCACGGCGACATCGCGCGCATCGCTGCGGCTGACCGCGTCGCCGGAGAAATAATTCTGGCTGATGCCGTTGATCAGCCCCACGTCGTCGAGCGGCAACACATTGGGCCGCATCAGGTGGAAGATCAGGAACATCTCGGCCGTCCAGCGTCCGATGCCGCGGATGCCGACCAGTTCGGCGATGATGGTTTCATCGTCCATGGCCTTCCAGGCCTCGACGTCGATCGCACCGCTGTCGAAGTGCAAGGCCAGGTCGACGAGGTATTCGATCTTGCGTGCGGACAAGCCGGCCGAACGCATGTCGTCGACCTTGAGCTTGAGCACGTTGGCCGCCGTCATCTTGCGCGGCAGCAACACGAACCGGTCCCAGACGTTCTGCGCCGCCTTGACCGAGATCTGCTGCCCGACGATGCTGCGCGCCAGCGTGATGAACGCATCGCCGCGGGTCTGCAGGTAGGCGCCATCGGACTGCGCAATCAGGCGTTTCATGACCCTGTCCTTGCGCGACAGGTGCTTGCAGGCGTCTTCCCAGTACCCGGGCTGGGCCAGTGAGGGAACGGAGTCCTTCGCGGGCGCCATGTCAACGGCCCTCCCGGCGCGCGCAGCGGCGATTCGCAGTTCCGGCCGTCATCGTGCACGCTCCCACTGGGTGCCGGTGGCGCCGTCCTTGAGCACCACGCCCATCTGCAACAGTTGCTGGCGGATCGCGTCCGCCCGCGCAAAGTCGCGCGCCTGCTTGGCTCGGGCACGCTCGGCGATCAGCTGCTCGATCGCCGCGTCGTCGATCGCCGGACTGGCCGAACCCACGGCACGTTGCAGGTAGGCTTCGGGCGGCAGCTGCAGCAGTCCGAGACAGCCGCCCAGCATCTTCAACAATCCCGACAGGGCCGCGGACCGGCTGCGATTGACCTCGCTGGCCAGGTCGAACAACACGGCCACCGCCTCGGGCGTGCCGAAGTCCTCGTCCATGGCCGCCTTGAATCGCGCGGCGAACGGCTGGCTCCAGTCCAGCGCAGCCATCGGCTCGGGCGGCACGGACTGCAAGGCGGTGTACAGGCGCCGCAATGCGGTGGCGGCGTCGTTCAGGTGCTGGTCGCTGTAGTTCAGCGCGCTGCGGTAATGGGTGCGCACCAGGAAGAAACGCACCGTCTCGGCGTCGTAACGCTCGAGCACGTCGCGGATCGTGAAGAAGTTGCCCAGGCTCTTGGACATCTTCTCGTTGTCCACACGCACGAATCCGTTGTGCACCCAGAACCGTGCCAGCGGCTTGCCGTTGGCGCCTTCGCTTTGCGCGATCTCGTTCTCGTGGTGCGGAAACTGCAGGTCGGCGCCACCGCCATGGATGTCGATGGTCTCGCCGAGCGTCTCGCCGCACATGGCCGAGCACTCGATATGCCAGCCCGGCCGGCCCGCTCCGTAGTCGCTGGCCCACTTGGCGTCGTCGGGCTCGGATGCCTTGGCCGACTTCCACAGCACGAAGTCGAGCGGATCCTGCTTGCCTTCGAGCACGGCCACGCGTTCGCCGGCGCGCAACTCGTCGAGCGACTTGCCGGACAACTTGCCGTAACCCGGAAACTTGCGCACCGAGAAATTGACGTCGCCGCCCTCGGCCTGGTAGGCCAGGCCCTTGTCCTGCAAGCGGCCGATCAGGCGCAGCATCTGCGGCACGAATGCGGTCGCACGCGGCTCGACCGTCGGTGCCTCGATGCCCAGGGCGCCGATGTCGCGGTTCATCGCGGCGATCATCTCGTCGGTGAGTTCGCGAATCGTGATGCCGCGCTCGAGCGCGCGCCGGATGATCTTGTCGTCGATGTCGGTGATGTTGCGCACATAGGTCACGCGCAAGCCGCTGGCCTTGAGCCAGCGCTGCACCACGTCGAACGCCATCATCATGCGCGCATGCCCGATGTGGCACAGGTCGTAGATCGTCATGCCGCAGACGTACATGCGCACATGGCCCGGTTCGATCGGAGAAAAAGGTTCGACGGCACGCGTCAGCGTGTTATGGATACGAAGGCTCATGTTTGCGGGTGTTTTCCCCATGCGGGAAGCAGGGACTAGCGACGGTGCGCGCAAGGGAGAAGGGAGTTTCGTGGCCCGGCACAGACCTTGTCAAGGCCGATCGATCGGGCCCCCTGGGCTACAATCGCCGGCAGTATAAGGCCCACGAAATACGTGCCATGCCTTGTGCCCGCTACAGGAGATTCCATGATGCATCCCGGCAGCGGCTTCGGTCAGTGCATACGCCTGTTCTGCCTGGCCGCCCTGTTCGCCTTTGCCACCGGCCCGGCCCGCGCCGACAACTATGCGCCCGTCAACCAGTTGTTGCGTGACGGCCAGTTGTCCGAAGCCATGGCCAAGGCAGAGCAATACCTGGCCACGAATCCGCGCGATCCGCAGATGCGCTTCCTCAAGGGCTTGATCCAGCAGGATGGCGGCCAGCGCGAGGCCGCCATCCTCACCTATGAATCGCTGATCCAGGACTACCCGGAGCTGCCGGAGCCGTACAACAACGTCGCGGTGCTCTACGCCAGCCAGGGCCGGTTCGAGAAGGCGCGCGAAGCGCTGGAGATGGCCACGCGCAACAGCCGCAGCTATGCGATCGCACACGAGAACCTGGGCGACGTCTATGCGCGGCTGGCCAGCGAAGCGTATCGGCAGGCGATCCAGCTCGACGCGGGCAACACCACCGTCGGACCCAAGCTGGCCCTGATCCGTCAGCTCATCAACAACCCTGCGGCGAATCGCCTGGCTCCGTTTCCGGGACCGACCACGCCGCCCGCGACGCCAGCCAAACGCTGAGCGGCGAGCCGCCGGCGCCGCCGGCCCTATCCATCACGCAACCAGGGAATCATCGTGCATTCGTCAGCAA
The DNA here is from genome assembly GCA_024236015.1 of Rhodoferax sp. Taxonomy (GTDB): domain Bacteria; phylum Pseudomonadota; class Gammaproteobacteria; order Burkholderiales; family Burkholderiaceae_C; genus CAISIP01. Next base: position 87,250 of record JACKLK010000006.1, on the reverse strand, counting down.
GTCATGTCCATCGCCGCGGCATCGTCGCGGCCGTCGCAGCCGCCACGTTGTGCCTGGCACTCCCGGCCCGGGCCGAGGAAGCTCCGCGCGTGCGTTTCAAGACCACCGCGGGCGAGTTCGTCGTCGAGGTGTATCCGGACAAGGCGCCCAGGACGGTCGAGAACTTCCTGCAATACGTGCGCGACAAGCATTACGACGGCACGATCTTCCACCGCGTGATCGACAACTTCATGGTCCAGGGTGGTGGTTTCGACACCCGCTTCGCCCAGAAGAAGACACGCGAGCCCGTGGTGCACGAAGGGCGCGAGGCCCTGGCCAAGGGCGGACCGCGCAACGTCGTCGGTACGCTGGCCATGGCCCGCACCAACGACCCGCATTCGGCCAGCGCCCAGTTCTTCATCAACGTCAAGGACAACGCCTTCCTCGACCCCATCCTGATCCCGCCCGGCGACCCGGTGCCGAAATTCGAGTACCAGGGGCGTGTCTACGAAAACACGCCACGCGCCAACCTGATGTCTGCCCCGCAACTGTTCGGCTACACCGTATTCGGCAAGGTCGTCAGCGGCATGGACGTCATCACGAAGATCAAGAGCACCCCCACCGACGCCGGTGGGCCCTTTCCGTCGGACGTCCCCAAGACGCCCATCGTCATCAACTCTGCAACCCTGGTGAAATGAACATGAGCCATCCCCAAGTCGAACTCCACATCGCAAAACTCGGCGTCATCACGCTCGAACTCGACGCCGACAAGGCGCCCAACTCGGCCGCCAACTTCCTCGAATACGTCAAGAAGGGCCACTACGACAACACGGTGTTCCACCGCGTCATCCCCGGCTTCATGGTGCAAGGCGGCGGCTTCGAGCCCGGCATGAAGGAAAAGAAGGCCGGCAAGCCGATCGACAACGAAGCCAACAACGGCCTGAAGAACGACATGTACACGGTGGCCATGGCGCGCACCAGCGACCCGCATTCGGCCACCGCGCAGTTCTTCATCAACGTGGCCGACAACGGCTTCCTGAACCACACGGCTCCGTCCGCACAGGGCTGGGGTTATGCGGTGTTCGGCAAGGTCGTCAAGGGCACCGAGGTGGTGGACCAGATCAAGGGCGTCAAGACCGGCCGCAAGGGTTTCCACGACGACGTGCCCAACGACGACGTGGTGATCGAGAAGGCCGTCGCCCTCTGAAACCGGCGCTCCCGGTCCGCGTGACCGGGAGCCTGCGCCCATGACGGAATCAGCACCGGCTCCTTCGCCCTGCGGCGGCAGCCGGCCGTTGCTGCAACGCCTGCGTGCATCGGCGCACTGGCGCCAGATCGACTTCATCTCCGACCTTCACCTGCATGCCGGCGATGCGCCCACGTTCGCCGCCTGGCAGCACTACCTGCAGCACACGACGGCGCAGGCCGTGTTCATGCTCGGCGACCTGTTCGAGGCATGGGTCGGCGACGACGTGTTGTCGATGTCGGAGCCGCCGGCCGGCGCCGACAACAGGTTCGAGCTCGCCTGCGCGCGGGTGCTGCGGCAGGCCGGCGAGCGGCTCGATCTCTTCTTCCTGCACGGCAACCGCGACTTCCTGGTCGGTGCGCAATGCCTGCAGGCCTGCGCGATGCAGGGCCTGGACGATCCCTGCGTGCTCGAACTCGGCACCCGCCGCTGGCTGCTGTCGCACGGCGATGCCTTGTGCCTGGACGATGCCGCCTACCAGCAGTTCCGGGCGCAGGTGCGCAGCCCCGCGTGGCAATCCGCATTCCTGGCGCAGCCACTGGCCGAGCGCCAGTCGGTCGCGCGCGAACTGCGCGCGCGCAGCGAACAGCACAAACGTGCCCATCCGGTGCTGGTCGACGTCGACGCCGGCGCAGCCCTGCAATGGCTGCGCGACGCCGATGCCGACGTGTTGATCCACGGCCACACGCACCAGCCCGCCGACCACCCGTTGAGTGACACGATGCGGCGCATGGTGCTGAGCGACTGGGACCTGCAGGCGACACCGGCGCGCGCCGAGGTGCTGCGGGTGTGGCTGGCTCCCTCGGGCGAGCCGGAGCACAGCCGCCGGCTCGCGCCGGCGCAGGCGTGCTGACACCCGGCCACGACGATGCTGCGCTGGCTGCGTAACCTGGCAGGCGCACGTGCAACGCGCCGGACGGAGCTTCCCGATGCCTTGTGGCAACAGACCCTGGAACACTACCCGTTCCTGCGCCAGGCAGAACCGGTGCACGCGCACGCGCTGCGCCGTTTGACGCTGGAGTTCCTGGACCACAAGGAATTCCACGGCGCCAACGGCCTGCGGATCACCGACGCCATGGCGGTGGCGATCGCCGCGCAGGCCTGCCTGCCGGTGCTGCACCTGCGCGCGCCGCTGGCCGGCATCGCCTGGTACGACGACTTCGTCGGCATCGTGGTGCACCCGGGATCGGTCGTGGCACGGCGTGAACACGTCGACGATGCCGGAATCGTGCACCGCTACGACGAAGTGCTCAGCGGCGAAGCCATGCAGGACGGCCCCGTCATGCTGAGCTGGCAGGACGTGGCGGACGCCGGCACGTCGGCGCGCGACGGCTACAACGTCGTGATCCACGAGTTCGTGCACAAGATCGACATGCGCGACGGCATGCCCGACGGCTGCCCGCCCCTGCCCGCCGGATTCATGGGCGCCGGCAGCGCCAAGGCCGCACGTGCGGCATGGCAGGCGGCGCTGGAGCACCACTACCTCGCATTCCGCGACCAGCTCAGCTTGGCCGAGCGTTTTGGTGCCGCCGAGCCCTGGCTCGATCCGTACGCGGCCACCTCGCCGGACGAATTCTTCGCCGTGGCCAGCGAAGCCTATTTCGTGAACCGGGCGCGTTTCGTCGCCGACTTCGACGGCCTGCGTCCGATGTTCGACGCGTTCTTCAAGCCTGCGGCGCCGGCGGGCTGATCGCGTCGATCTGCCACGGGTCGAGAAACTGCTCGGCGTAGCGCAGATAGACCTTCTCGGAAACGAACACGTCGAACAGATCGGGGTCGATGTGGCCGTTGAGCTTGAAGCGCTCCATGATGCCCATGGCCTGCGACAGCTTCATGCCGGGCTTGTAGGGCCGGTCGCTGGCCGTCAGCGCCTCGAAGATGTCGGCGATGCCCATCACGCGCGCCTGCACCGACATCTGGTCGCGCGTGAGCCCTTTCGGATAACCCTTGCCATCCATGCGCTCGTGGTGGCCGCCGGCGTATTCCGGCACGTTGCGCAGGTGCCGGGGCCAGGGCAGCTGTTCGAGCATGCGGATCGTGGCCACGATATGGTGGTTGATGGTGTTGCGTTCGGCCTGCGTCAGCGTGCCGGCGCGAATGGTCAGGTTCTCCAGTTCGTCGGCGGTCAGGAATTCGGTCTCCACGCCGTCCACGTTGCGCCATGCCCGGCTGCTCGCAATGTGCCGGACCCGTTCGAGATCGGCGTCGGCGGTCTTCTCGCCACCGGCATTGGTCGCACGCAGGAATTCCCGGTCGGCGTCGATGGCCGCGGTCTCCGCCTTGCACTGGGCCCAGATCGCCGCTTCCGCCGCTGCGTCGCTTCTCTCGCGCAGCTGCAGTTGCCGGCGCAAGGCATTGATCTCGGCGTCGCGCTTGAGCACCTCGAACCGGGTGTCGAGCAGTTCGATGCGATCGAACAGCGTCTGCAGCTTGGTCGCCTTGTCCACCACATGAACCGGCGTCGTGACCTTGCCGCAATCGTGCAGCAGCCCGGCGATCTTGAGCTCGTAGCGATCGCGGTCGTCCATCGTGAACGAGGCCAGCGGGCCCTGCGTGGTCTGGTTCACCGCTTCGGCCAGCATCATGGTCAGTGCCGGCACGCGCTGGCAGTGGCCGCCGGTGTAGTGCGACTTCTCGTCGATCGCCAGGTTGATCAGCTTGATGAAGGACTCGAACAAGGCCTCGAGCTGGCCGATCAGCATGCGGTTGGTCAACGCGATCGCCGCCTGCGAGGCCAGCGATTCGACCAGACTCTGGTCGGAGGAAGAGAAAGGCACGACCTCGGTCGTGCCAGGCAACTGCGCATTGATCAGCTGCAACACGCCGATGACCTCGCCCTCGTGGTCCTTCATCGGCACGGCGAGAAAGGACTTGGAGCGGTAGCCGGTGCGTTCGTCGAACTGGCGCGTGCCGGAGAAATCGAAGTTGGGCTCGCTGTAGGCGTCCGCGATGTTGACCGTCTCGTGATGGATGGCCGCGTATGCGGCCACCAGCGAGTCGTTGGGTGCACCACCGGCGTCGCGCAGCGGCAGGTTCGGAAAACTGATGTCCTTGCCCGAGGAGCCGCCCATCGCGATACGCAGCGAATCGGTGCGCAGGATCTCGAAACGCAGCTCGGCACCGCCATCGACCATCCGGTACAAGGTGCCGCCATCGGCATTGGTGATGGTCTTGGCGGCGAGCAGGATGCGCTCGAGCAGCCGGGTGATGTCGCGCTCCTTCGATAACGACACACCGATCTCGTTGAGCTGCTCCAGCCGGCGCAGCAGGTCTTCGACGGAGTCCACGGTCAGCCTCCCGTAATGGCCGGGTGCGCCTCGGCGCTCCCGACCCTGATGTGCCGGCGATTGTCGCAGGCTTCGCCCGCGCTGCCAGCGCCTGTCGCGCGCCGACCCCGCGCAGGCTCCCGGATCAGGGCCTGAGCAGGTTCTTCAGCGCGGCGCGCAGCCGCCGTTCGGCTCCGGGTTCGAATCCGCCCTGCAGCACCTGCCCGACGTCCTGCGCCCAGGTCTGCGCCGGTGGCGGGTCGTTGCGCCGGGTCAGCAACTGCAGCTGGAACGCCCGTCGCGCATCCAGGTGCTCCGCCGGCGTGGGCACGTCGGCCGCCATCTCGAGCCGCAGCAAGGCGGTTTCGGGAACCGGGCCGGCGGCGCCGCCCAGTGCCTGCACCCAGGCCGAGCGCACGCCCGAACCCACCTGCGGGCCGAGCTCCTGGGCCGCAGGGACCTGTTGCGGGTCCCGCGCCTGCCAGGCGCCGAGCAGTTGCGACAAGGCCTCGCCATGCGCCTGCGATGCGAGCTTGCGCAGTGCCGACTGTGCCCGCTCCATGGCGTCGCGCTGGGCGCGGAAGGCCGCATCGCCCAGCCGTGGCGTGTGGGGCCGGTCCTCGCGCATACCGCGCTCGTGGCGTCCCCCGCGCGCGTCGCGCCCAGGGCCGGGGCCGGGGCGTGCGTCGCCGCGCTCCGATCCGCGTGCACCCGGCGGGCCACGACGCCCGTCCTTGCGGTCGCCGAAGGCAGCGCCACGGCCCGTGGCGGCCGGCGCCGCCTGCGGCGAACGCAAGCCGGGGCGGTCGTCGCCACGCACGGCCACGACCGGACGCGGTGCCGGCTTGGCCGGGGCTGGCGCTGGGGCATCGGCGGCCGCGGCCGTGCTGTCGCCGGTCGCCGCGGCGTCGGTGGCCGTCGGCGACCCGTCGGCGGACGCGGCGTCGTGACCGGTGGCAGCGTCGTCGGCCGTGACGGCGTCGACTGGTCCCGCTGCGGCGTCGCCCGGCGTCGCCGCCGTGGCATCGGCCGCGGGTTGTGCGCGTTGCGCGGTGTCGGCCGCGTCGCGTGCCAGCTTCTGGCCCCGCAAGGCGGCTTCCAGGCCGGCGACGGCGGCACGGATCTGCTGCGCGTCGCCGGACTGGTTGGCGGCGTCCAGGGCCTTGGAGGCCTCCAGCACCAGGCGATCGTGTTCGCCCAGGGCCGCCTCTTCCTTGTGGCGCTGCGCCGACTTGCGCTCGAAGGCCTCGTCGATCGGCTTGCGGAAGGTGTCCCACATCTTCTGCTCGTGGCGCCGGTCCATCGGCACCGACTGGGCCTCGGCCTGCCAGCGCTGCTGCAAGGCCTTGACCGCATCGATGCGCAGCACGGGCGCCTCGCCCAGCACCCGGGCCTCCTCGATCATGGCCTGGCGCCGGAGCACGCTGGCCTGCTGCAAGGCGTCCAGTGGTGCCGACGCCTGGGCAAAGGCCGCGGCCCACTGCGGCTGCAGTTCGGCAAACATCTTTTCGCCGACATGACCGGCATCGCGCCAGCGGTCGCGGAACTGGTGCAGAATGCGTGCGAAGCCGCGCCAGTCGTCATCACGCGCCGTGGGGTTGTCGGCCGCCCAGGCCTTGAGCTCCTCGATCAGGGCCAGGCGCTGTGCGCGGTGTTGTGCCGCATCGGCCTTGACCTTCTCGATCCAGGCCTCGACCACCTTGTGCGCCTCGTTGCAGGCCTCGTCGAAGCGTTTCCACAAGGCGTGATTGGGCACGCCGCCCTGGTCGGTCTGTTTCCATTGTTCGCGCAGCTTGCGCAGCGACTCCTGCATCTTGCGCCCGCCGATGGCCTGGCCGGCCGGACGGTTCAGCAGGCCCTCGGCCGCGGCCACGAGTTCGCGGCGCAACTGGTCGGCGCGCCAGCGCTGCCAACCTTCGAGCTCGCTGGCCGCCGCCAATGCGGCATGGGCCTGGTTCTCCAGTGCGTCGCTGACCGCCCGGCCGTGCTCCTTGAGCGCCTGGCGCAGCGCCGCCGCCGCACCCGCGCTGGCCTTGCCATGGCCTTGTGCCATTTCGCTCTCGAGCGTCGCCAGCACCGGGCCCACGGCCGCGTCGGCCCGTTGGCGCTGCTCCGGGTCGACCTTGGGCTTGGCCGGCTTGTGTTCCGCCGCCTGCACCGGCAGGCCGCGCGCACTGCGCAGTTCGTCGGCCCAAACCGGCACCGGCGGCAAGGGTGCCTGGGCATCCTCGGCCGCGGCCACGGCCTGCGCCAGCGCGCTCTGGAAGGCTTCCCAGACCACCAGCAGCTGCGCACGCGAGGCCTGCAGCAAGGGCGGAAACTTCAGGTCGACGCTGTTCCAGTTGGCATCGGATTCCAATGCCGCGGCCTGTTGCTCCCAATGCGCGACATCGTCGCGCAACGCATCCCAGACCGCCTGCGCGGCCGCCCAGGGCTTGGTCGACAACACCTCGATGCGCTGGGCCAGCAACACGGCGGCCTCGCGCTGCACCTGCACCGTGTGCTGCAGATCCTCGATGACCCGCACCCGCTCGGCCAGGTGCGCCTTGAGCGAGAGCAAGGGCTCCTTGCTCAACGGTGCGCCCGCCTTGGCCGCGTCGCGTTGCCAGGCCAGTGCATCGGCGATGTTGAGCTTGGGCAGGTCGAGCAGGGCCTGCGCCTTGCCGGCCCATTCGGCGGCGGCCTGCTCCTGGCCCTTGGCGCGACGGATTTCGTCGAGTCGCTCACGCACCGGACGGGCAGCACCCTTGTCGCGCGCAGCCAGTTCGCGAAACACGTCCTGCAGGTCTTCGTGGCTCGGCTCCTGCGACAGCCAGGCCCGGATGCGGGTGGCACGTTCGCCCGAGGTCGGCGCGGTGAAGGCGCCGTCGGTCAGGGTGTCGAGTTTCTGGATGTCGGTGTTCTTGGGGCTGGAGGTCATCGTGGCAATCGATTCAGTACGGGTGGCCGCTTGCGGCAAACGGCTATTTTCGCCTCGAAAACCATCGGCGCGCCGACGTGGCCCGGCAAAGTCAGTTCGTGTCCAGCTTGAGCTCGGCCCGCGGCGACCAGGCCGCATCGGCATCGGGCAGGCGCGTGGCCCCCAGAAACAGGCGTTCGAGCGGCAATTGCCGGCTCGCCAGATAGTCCTTGACCGCCACGCCGCGGCGCAGCGCCAGGTCGCGCATGGCTTCTTCGTCGACCGTCATGTTGGCCAGCAACAACGCCTCCATGTCGGCCGTCGACAGCTCCCGGGGCTTGCCCGCCAGATCGCGCGGCCTGGTGATCTCGGAGCGCGCGAACAGCTGCCGCAGCCGTTCCTCCCGTTCCGTCGCCGTCTCGTCGGCGGTCGCGTCGTCCGCCGCCGCGGGCGCCTGGCCGGCGGCGACCTGTGCCCGGCGCTTTTCCGCCTGCAGCAAGGCCTGCAACCGCACCCGCTTGAACGCCTCGCGCTCGGCCTCCAGGTTCGCCGTGCCGACCACCGTCATCCTCAGGGCCGGGCGCTGCGTCAATGCCTGGGCGACCTTGTCCAGTGCGCTGCGTGCCTGTGGTTGCAGCTGCGCGGAGCCTGGCGCAAACGCGATCTGGCTGAGCGCGTTGCCGTCGCCACCGAACGCACTGGCGAGCAAGGAGAACGGCGCCGTCAGCGCCTTGCCGATCAGGTTGACGATCACCTTGAATATGACCGAGCCCAGCTGGAACTGCGGGTCGTTGAGCGAACCACTGATCGGCAGGTCGATGTCGATGACCCCGTTGCGGTCGGCCAGCAGGGCAACCGCCAGCTTCACCGGCAGGCTGTTGGGTGCACCGTCGACCTTGTCGCCGAACGCAAGCTGGTTGAGCACCACCTGGTTGCTGGCCGTGAGCTGGCCGTCGGGCGCGACCCGGTAGGCCACGTCGACGCTGAGCTTGCCCCGTTCGATGCCGTGGCCGGCGTATTTGATCGCGTACGGCGACAACGCGGGCAGCTCCAGGTCCCGCACCGCACCCTTGATATCCAGCACCAGCGGATCGGCCAGGGGATTGAGCTGGCCCAGGATCTCCAGCGATGCCGTGCCTTCGGCCCGGCCACGCAGCTCCAGTTCGGCCAAGGTGGCCTGCTCGCGCGCCGACGCCGACGAAAACGCGCTGAGCCTGCCGGTCAGCTCGCTGAGGTTGGCGGAGTAGTTCGGCTTGACGAAGCGATCGGAGAAGTAGACCGTGCCGTTGACCAGGCTGATCGGTCCGATCTGGACCTGCGGCGCGGCCGCGGGCAGCGACCTTGCTGGAATAGCAACGGCGGCTGTGCCACCCGCTGTCGCCACGACCGGGACCGCACCGGCAGCGGGCGCGTCGGCGGGTGCCGCCGGCGCGTCGCCGCGCACCAGGCCCTGCAGGTTGACCCGACCGGTCTCGTGCACGATCACCCGCGCATAGAAGTCGCTCAGGCTGGTCTCGCGCACGGCCAGGCGCATCGGCTGACCGGGCGCGATCGCCAGTTCGATACCGCGCATGCCGAGCGACTGCCAGTTGAGCAATTCCCGCTCCAGCGCGACCTGGCCGTCGGCGGCGGCACGGCTGTTGGCGCGGACATCCTCGAGCACGGTGTCGCCACGCACGCGCAGCTCAGGCCCTTGCGCGGTGGCGACGAACGCAATGTCGCCCTTGAATCCGGCATCGGCTCGCAGGATGTCGACGTTCAGGCTGTCGCCGAAATACGGCTCCAGCGCATGCACCGGCCATCGTTCCATCGACAAGCGACCGCGGGTCTGCAACGGCTGGCGTTGCAGGCTGCCGCGGTAGTCGATCGTGCCCGGCTGCCGCTGGCCGGCACCGACGCGGGCGGACAGATGGGTACGGATCGGCTCCTTGCCATCGAGGCTGACGCCCTGCAGATCCAGCTGCAATCCGGAAAGCGCCAGCTGCACCGGCCTGGCGTGCGCGGCGTCCTCGAACCGCACGGTGCCGTCGATCACGCGCGCCTGGGCCACTCCCCCGGTCCACGGCGCCCCACCGGCGCCGGCGGCGGCCTGTGCCTGGGGCTCGCCAGCCGTGACGGCGGGTTTCAGCCACGACTCGAACATCCAGCGCTGGTCCGCAGCCCGTGTCACGGCCAAGCGGGGTTGCCGGATCTCCAGGCGCTCGAGCTGCAGCGTGCGCCGGTCCAGGTCGACCGCCGCCGACGACACGGCGATGCGCTCCACTTGTGCCAGCTCTTGCGGCGCTGCGGCGCCGGAGCGAACCAGCGCCAGGCGGTCCAGCGTCAACGATGGCACGGCGACCTGCAACCCGCGTTCCCCCCAGCGCAGCTCCATGCTGGCATCGAGCTGGCCGTGCAGCTGCGGCTCGATGAACTGAGCCAGGTACGGCGCGGCCAGGCGCAGCGGCGCTTCGGCCACCGTCAGCGCGAGCGCGGCCTCCCGGTCCGTGGCACGGCCGTCGAAGGCCAGGCGCGCTGTCGTGGAGCCATCGCCTGCAGGCGCAGCGCCGGCACGATCCTGCGCGCGGTCCGCCAGTGACTGCAGCAGCATCGCGCCCTTGAATTGCGCGGCGCGCTCCATCGGCCAGACCAGGTCGTCGACATCGACCGTCAGGTCACGAAGCCGCAGCTGCGCCTGCGGCGCCACAGCGGCGTCATGCCAGGACACGGTGCCATCGCGCACAGCCAGATGCTGCATCGATGCGGTCCACGCGGGCGCTTCGGACGCCGCTTCGGCGGTAGCCGCGGCCGGATCGACCCGAACGCCGCCAGCGGTCGCCAAGGCCAGGTTCAGCCGGCCGGCCGCATCCCGGCGCGCCAGCAGTTGGGGCGACTGCAGCGCAACCGTGCCGATCTGCACCTGCTTGTCCAAGGGCCGCAACGCATCGATGCCGACCGACAACTGCCCAAGTGTCAGCAGGGGTTCGCCAGCGCCATCTGCCAGGTCGACGCCGGAGAGTTGCAGCTCGCCATCGATGACGAACTGCGTACGCTGCGCCTGCACGAACTGCAATTGCAGATCGGCATCGAGCATGCCCTTGCGCAGACGCAGCGGCAGACCGGCCGGCAGGTACGGCAGATAAGGCTCGAGGTCCATGGACTGGATGCGCAGGCGGGCCTCGGACTTGCGCGACGGCGCGAACGGCGTGGAGGCGGCCTGCGAGGCGAACGCGGCGCCATTGAGCGAAAACGCCAATGAAGGTGTCACGGTGACGTCGCGGCGCGACGGCAGGTTGCTCAGGAACGGCAGGTCCAGGTTCAGTCCGCGCAGACTGTGGCTGCGGCCGGCGGCCCGGTCGTCGACGTCGAAGCTGCCGTCGCGGACCATCACGTTGAACACGGCAAATCGCACCGGCTCGTCCGCCGCCGCCGATGCGGCGTCGTTCGACGGCTTGCCCGCGAATCGATGCAGGATGTCGTCGATGTCGTAGCGCCCGTCGGCCGCGCGGCGCAGCTGCAGCACCGGGCCGTCGACCTCGAGCGACTGCACCACCGGCGCAAGACGCCACAAGGACTCGAGCTCGGCGTCGACATGGATCCGTTTGACCGCCAGCTGCGCAGCGCTGCCGTCCCGCTCGGCCATCGACAGGTCATGCACGGTCAGCTCGAGCGTCCAGGGCTTGAACTCGATCCTTCCGACACGCAGGCTGCGCCCCAGTTCGGCACTGGCCCGATGGACCAACTGGTGCTCGAGGACCGGCGGCACGATCGACCAGGCCAGCAACCATGTCGACAGGACCGCGAGTACGGTCCAGGCGAGGCGGCGGACCCAGCGATGGGCGAACAACGACGATGGACGGATGACGGAATGCATGGGCTGCGTGGCGGCAACGACGATGGCAGCCAATATATCGCGCCGCGGGCCCGGAACAGTGCCACGACGCCCTGCACCACCTGGCAGTGTCCCTGAAAACAGAAAGCCCGGCGGTCCAGACTGCATCCGGACCGCCGGGCTCGACGGCTGGCGCAAGGCCCATGCCGTCAGGGCTAGTGTCAATGGAGGATGATGTCCAGAGACACGTGGGGGCAACAGATTGCCTCCATGAATCGCCGGGGCCGCTTCATCAACACCATCGGGGGATGGGGACTGGCTACTGCCGGCGCTACGTCCAATCGCTCGGACGATTGCAGTCTAGGTTCACCTGCAGGCGATGGCAAGTACTTGTTGCATTCACTTGCATCCCCTGTGGAAATCGGACAAGGACCGGCCTGCGATATCACCCTTTCGGGGCCGGGTCTCGAGGGCGGAACCATGCGTGGATTGAATATCGACTCTAATCCATATGGTTGACGCGGTATATCGCCACACCTAAAATCCGCCCAGCCCGAACCAGGGTTAACCCGAATCGCTGCCGACATCCGGCAAATTCAACGACTGCACCGGATCCGGAAGAGGCAGAGGTTGAACGCGTACCCATCCAACCGAAGCGCACTGCCAGTGCCGATGTCGCGCGCGACAACGTCAACGAGCAATGTGCCCTAGAAGGAAAAGTGCCATGACAGCGTCCCGATCGATGCTACAGGGATTGCGAACGTTCGGCTCCGACGTCGCAAACGGCCTGTTCGAGATCACCCACAGCGGCTTTGCCATGTTGGGCCTGACAGTCGTATTTGCCGCTCTGACCTTGAGCGTGCACCCGCAGATCCGCGAGAGCGGCGAACAACAACTGATGGAATGGTTGCAGGCGCGCCAGGAGCCAGCCGGCCCCAACGACAACGCGGTCGCACCGACCGACCGGGCGACGGCGACCGATCCGGGCGACCTGCCCAAGCAGCAGGCCAAGGTCGCATTCTGGCTGAGCAAGAAGTACCGCGTGGCACCAGAGCCCATCAGTGCCCTGGTGGCCGAGGCCTACCACGTCGGTATGCGCAGCAAGCTCGATCCCACGCTGATCCTGGCCGTGATGGCCATCGAATCGGGCTTCAACCCCTTCGCCCAGAGCCCGGTGGGCGCTCAAGGGCTGATGCAGGTGATGACCAAGATCCACGTCGACAAATACGAGAACGCGGGGGGCAACCTGGCCGCGTTCGATCCGGTCACGAACCTGCGGGTCGGCGTGGCGATTCTGCAGGACTGCATCGCGCGCGCCGGCTCCATCGAAGGCGGTCTGCGGTATTACGTGGGAGCCGCGAATCTGGACAGCGACGGCGGTTACGCACAGAAGGTCCTGGCCGAACACGCGCGGATTCGCGCGGTCGCCAAGGGCAGCCCGGCGACATCGACACCGTCGCGCGTCATGCCGGCTGCCGCACCTGCGGACGATACCGGCGGCTTCCAGAAGGTCGTTGCTTTCTTCTCGCCGTGAACGCACCAATGGCATGGTTGCATGTGATCCCTGAACGCCGGGTACGGCCCGCGCAAGCCGATCACGCAGCACATGCCATCATGGCGTCGCGACGATCTCGTTCGACCGCAGTGCCATGAAGTGTCCCTTTTGCAGTCACTCGGAAACCCAGGTCGTCGAGACACGGGTGGCCGAGGACGGTGGATTCATCCGCCGGCGGCGCCAATGCGGCGCCTGCGACAAGCGGTTCACGACCTATGAGCGTCCCGAGGTCAATTTCCCGACCATCGTCAAGAAGGATGGACGGCGCATCGAATTCGAAAGCGGCAAGCTGCGCGCCTCGATGAACCTGGCGCTGCGCAAGCGCCCTGTCAGCACCGAGCAGGTCGACGCCGCACTCGACCGGATCGAGGAAAAACTGCTGAACCTGGGCCTGCGCGAGATCGCATCGAGCCGGATCGGCGAACTGGTGATGCGCGAGCTCAAGAAGCTCGACAAGGTGGCCTACGTGCGTTTTGCCAGCGTCTACCGCAGCTTTGCCGACATCGACGACTTCAAGACCCTGGTGGACGAAGTGCGGCGCTGACGGCGCGCGCACCGACATGCGGCAGGCGTGCCAGTGAGACCCTCACAGGCAATCGGCGGCCACCCCCTTGACCGTACGCGGCCGGCCTGTCCCGCTGAGGACGATCTTGCGTACGTCGCCAGCGGCGCCGTTCTGCGGACACAAGGTGAAGGTGCCCGCCTGGAACGCCCCTGACACCAGCTTCGCGGAGCCGGACGCGCTGTACGACACGTAATGCGCCACCGGCGAGTTGCCCGACAACCGCACACGTTTGCCCAACGGCCCTTGTTGCTGCAGCAGCAGTTCGCCGGGATCCCAGTTGGCGTTGTTGTTGCCGTCGTGAAACAGGATCCAGCCCTGCTCCCATCCGCCCGTACGCGTGCATTGCTCGCCGTTCGACGACTTGCACAACACCGCCCTGCCGTTGCGCTTGATCGCCTCGCCACGGGCCAGGTGCAGGCTGGCGACGAAAGTGTTGATGGCCGAAATGCGGCGCTGGGTGTCGAGCATGCCGGTCATGGCGGGAAGGGTGACCGCCATCAGCAGCGATGCGATTGCGGCCGTGACCAGCAGTTCGAGCAGGCTGAACCCATGGGCACCGCGGTGCGGTGTGGTGGTTCGACTGGGTTGCGGCTTCGCCATGGTGGTTGCCATGGTGCTGACCGGCAACCGTCATGTCATACCCAGAAAAACGGACAGGACGTCTGTGAAGAGCCAAAAAAAAGGTTCTTCACGGATTACCGGGGAACGCCGCCTTGATTTTGAGGAAGAAGTAATCGGCGTCCCGGTATCCGAAGGCTTGTCGCTTGATCAGTTTGATTTTGTTGTTGATGCCTTCAAGTTGGCCGGTGTGCATGGGCCAGCGCACCCGCGAGACGATGCCGCGCCAGTACGGACGCAGTCGAGCGGCGAATTGCATCAGAGCTGGAATCTGGCTGTCGCGGGCCTGAACCAACCAGTTTTTCCATAGCTGACGCCACTGCCAGGGGCAGGGGGGATGTCCGAATTTTTGTGTTTGAGGACTATTGAAACTTGTCCACGGCGGCGGGCGTCACTTGCGACGAACGACCGACGCGGTGGGCAAGTTGGAGCCACATCTTAAGTGGCCGCCTTCGTGAAACGATCTTCATAGAGGATCGCAAATTGGTTCATCGCTTCCTTCCAGTTGTGGGCCGCCTTGCCCCAGTCTGCCGTGATGTTGCGCAGCGCCAGCCAGATCAACTTGTTGGCGGCATCGTCGCTAGGGAAGTGACCCCGCGTCTTGATGATCTTGCGCAGCCGCGCATTGATGCTCTCGATCGCGTTGGTCGTGTAGATCACCCGTCGGATATGCGGCGGGAATGCGAAGAAGGGAATCACGTGGCTCCAGGCCCGGCGCCAGGCAGTTACGACGGTGGGGAACCTCTTGCCCCAGGGGCCGGCTTCGAAGGCGTCGAGTTCGGCCTGTGCGGCCTCCGCGCTGGGCGCCGTGTAAATGGGCTTGATGGCCGCGGCCAGCAACCTGCGGTCCTTCCAACTGGCGTAGTCCAGCGAGTTTCGGATCAGGTGCACGATGCAGGTCTGCAGCGTGGTCGCCGGGAACACAGCGGCCAGCGCCTCCGGCATGCCCTTGAGGCCGTCGGTGACGGCGATCAGGATGTCGTTGACACCCCGGGTCCTGAGGTCGTTGAAAACCTTCATCCAGAACTTGGCACCCTCGGTGCTCTCGATCCACAGGCCCAGAATGTCCCGGCTGCCGTCGGGCTGCACGCCCAGCGCCAGGTAGATCGCCTTGTTGCGGACAACGGCATCCTCCCGGATCTTGACCCGCAGCGCGTCGAAGAACACCACCGGGTACATCGGCTCGAGGGGTCGGGCCTGCCAGGCGCCAACCTCGTCCATGACGGCGTCGGTGACCGAACTGATGAACTCGGGGGACACCTCTACCGCGTAGCTCTCCTGCAGGAAGCCCTGGATCTCGCGCATGGTCATGCCGCGGGCGTACATGGCCACGATCTTGTCGTCGAAGCCTGTAAAGCGCCGCTCGTGCTTGGGGATCAAGATCGGCTGGAAGCTGCCATCGCGATCGCGCGGCACATCGATGCGCAGCGGGCCTTCATCGGTCAAGACCGTCTTGGCGCTCTTGCCGTTGCGCTGGTTCCCCGCGTCCTCGGGTTTGGCGCCAGCCGGGTAGCCCAGGTGGTGACCCAGCTCGGCGCCCATCACCCGCTCGATCAGCGCCTTCTTGAACGCCGCAGAGGCTTCGTTTACGGCCTGCGCGCTCATCGGCCCACTGACAAACTGGTCAATCAGCTCTTTGGGGATCTTCGGCAGCGCCGCCGTCCTGGCCGCTATGGCCGCATTCTTCAATTTCGTCTTGCTCGGCATAAATACTCCGGTCAGTCATGTTATGCCTCAAACACAAAATTCTGGACAGGCTCGGGGCAGGTTGCCCGCCACAGACTTTTGAGCTGTTCTGCCATCACGTAGACAGTCAGCAGTGGTTGGTTGGCTGCCAGTACCTCGTCCAGGCGGACTTGCTCGTGAACCTTAAGGTTGGCGCGGTTTCGCAGTAGCAGCCAGTGCGATTGCTTGATCACCCGACGTGCCGGCTTGTCCTGGCGCAGCCGGTTGGCCGCATCCACGCGCACCCGGCTGATCACCTCGCGGCCATACTTGGCCACCACATGGAACAAGTCATAGACGATGCGCGCCTGTGGACAGTGACGGCGCACCTCCAGGTCGAAGGCGGTGTTCATGTCCATCGCCACCGCCTCGATGCGTTCGCAGCCCACTGGCCCCAGTGACTCAAAGAACGGTCGCACCGCCGCACGGCTGCGGCCCTGACCGATCCACAGCACCCGGCGCGTGTCGGCGTCCAGTACCACGCTGGCGTAGCGATGGCCCTTGTGCAGGGCAAACTCGTCCATCACCAGCCGCCTTGGCTGCGGCTCAGGCAAGGCTTCGATGAACTGCCGCAGTCGCCGTCGGTGGATCTCGCGCACCGTGCTCCAGTGCAATTCGAACATGGCCGCCACATGCTTGACCGGCAGCTTGGCACACCACAACGCCACCGCCTGCGCCAGCCGCCGGGTCATGCGGGCATGGCGATCCAGCCAGGCCACCTGTTGCATCCCCGTGCCGCAATGGCCGCAGCACACCCGCCTCAATTGCACCTGCAGCCATACCGTGCGCCCGAGCATCGGCAGATCCCGGATGCTGCGATCGATTTGCTCGTGCAAGCCAGTGGCCGGTCGGCCACACCGGCCGCAGCACAAGCTGGCCGGATCGTCCGGATGCAGCAGCACCCGTACCAGCGCAGGCTCAACCTGCAAATCGGCTACACGGAATCCCTTCCAAAACGGAAGACAGGCTTTATCCTCTTGCATCTGAGCGGTGCCCTCGGCTTATTGATGATTGGTCGCACAACCATCATGGCCGAGTCAGCACCGCTCTCTTTTCGGCAGATACCCCGCTATTCCGTGAAGAACCAAAAAAAAGCGGCCCGCAGGCCGCTTGATATCGGTGAGCAACAGCCCGAAGATGTCACGAACGCAAAGCTTTACGTCGCGCAATGCCTGCTGATACCAACGCAAGTCCAATCAGTGCCAGCGTACCAGGCTCTGGCACAGTGCCACCGTTGTCCGCGACAACATCTACCGTCATCTCCACCGGCCTTGCTTCCCCTGGAACAGTCCAACCCACAATCCGCAAAAGGAAGTCAAAACTTCCTTCAAAACTCGGATCGAAGCCAGACAGGCCAGACAACGGAGCCGACAGCATGTTCCATTCGACGTCATTTGCTACGTCCACACCCAGTATCGCCAGTACATCGACTGTGCCCAAGACATCATTGGCCCCAGAACTACCTTCCACATCAAGAAAAACACCGCAACCAGTGCAGTCGTTCAGTGCATAGGAAAAAATCACACTCCATTTGGCAAGCCCGCCGGCAGTACCTGATGGCGCTGTGAACAAATTCTGCGCAGGGTCGAAATCCAACGCCGGAGATCCAGCAGGCTGAGCAATCGCGGACATCGACAAAGTCGGCGCCTGATCTTGAGCAGCTGCTGGAGCAGTCAGCCCCAGAGAAATCACCGAAGCGATAAAGAGCGAACGAATAAACATTGCTTGCCTTTCGAGACATTTGTGTGTTGCCTGCAACTCGACCATCGACAACCCCGCGTAGCGTTTGCGTCGATAACTCTATTTCAGGACCGTGCAATCGAATGTAAGCAAGTTAAGTGCCACCACCGTGCTGGAGGGGAAAATAGACGAAAAATCAAAGTGTTACAACGATCTGCCTACCGACTATGGAAAATTCGAGCCAAGCAGGCGATGCAATTGTAAGAAATATCGACTGAGCCATCACCACGACACGGTGCCCGAGGGCGCGAGCCACAATCGGCGTCCGCTCTCGCTGACCGAAAGGTTTCCGTCGCCGACCTGGGTACTCCCGGCCACCGGGGTCGCCGTCAGCACAAAGGTCTGCGTCGGAGCGCCGCCAGCCGTGTTATCCAGCGACAAGGCATATCGGCCGTCCTTGGTCTGACCGCTGGCACGCCCCAGCCCGGCGCCCGCAGCCGACGTGCCGTTGTAGGGGTTGGTGACGCTGTAGGCATAACTGTTGGAGTTCAGGAAGATCTTTTCCTGCAGGCTGGCGAGTTCCAGCAACTCGGTCTGGGCCTCGACGCGTGCGGCGCGCACGACGTAGCTGCGATAACTCGGCACCGCGATCGCGGCCAGGATGCCGATGACGGCCACCACGATCATCAACTCGATCAGGGTGAAGCCCCGGTTATTGTGCGTACGGTTCACGTGTCAGGCCTTTCAGGAAACGGGGACGCTGCGGGCAGCGCATACATCGGCGTCATGGTGCCACAAGTTCGCGCCAGGAAATCCGCCCGGTGCGCGCCTGCAAGCCCCGTTCGTCGCCACCCGAACGGATCGATCCCTTGGCACTGGCGATGACCTGGGTCGTCACGTTGCCCGCGGTGTCGGTGGTCACGATGGTGACCGAGCCGTCGAGTTGTCCGCCCGTCCGGTTGGCGGTCCGCACGATCCTTGCCGTCAATCCGCTGCTGTAAGTGATCACGGTCGTCGTCACGTCGCCCACCGTCGTGGTCGTGGTGTCGGTGATGTTGCCCGCCCCCACGCCGAGTTCGCCGATCTTTGGGTCGGTCGAGCCAGCGGCCTTGTTCGAGGAACTGGAACTGCCGTTGTCCGGGCCCGGTGTCTTGCTCCAGCCGGTGTCGCCATAACACTTGCCGTTGGGATGGTGCCAATACGTGTTGTATTCGGCCAGCACGTACAGCGGGAAGAACGCCGCCTTGACCCTCCAGCCGTATTCGGGGCGCCCCGGCACGTTCTGCTCGATCGCCGAGTTCGGCGTGTTGGCCGCGATCAGCTGGATCGTCAACGCGCCGTTGTGGCGGGCGCCGGTGGCCGTGATCGGCGTCGTCAGTCCCGACCAGCCATTGACCCCCGGGCCGTCGACGCCGTTGGCCGGCGGTACAACCGGGCGGTACATGTTGCCGTCGTTGGCGCCCGCACTGCTGTAGGCACAGTAATACACCGTCGGATGCAGGCCCACCCGTACGTCGCCGTTGCCCCACCAGTCGCGGGCAGTCAAGGCATCGGTCGGCATGTTGACGGCCAGGCTGTGGATCGGTTGCGCGGTCGCCGAAGCGGTGGTGGCCCTGCGGTAGGTCGGTACCGCGGCGAGATCCAGCGTCGAGGACGTCTGGTAGTCCTTGACACGGATGTAACCGACATTGACGTCGAACAGGTACCCCGGCGTACCCACGTGAAACTGCACGGCCGGGCTCAGGTACTGGTTGTGCATCAGCACCTTGAACTCGGTCGACGTGCTCGGAATGGCATTGACCAGGTTCTGTGCCGAGTTGCTGGCATTGAGCATGTTGACGCCGGTGACGTCGTACTTGTCGTCGTACTGGTGGATGTGGTTCTTGGCCCTGCAGGTCACGCAGGTGTCGCCCGGGGTTGCCGCGGAACCGCCCGTCAGGTCCTCCTTGTTGTACCCCGGACTGTTGCCATTGGTCGTGATCGTGACCGTGATCGGCCCGTTGTACGCCGCGCCCGTCGCCTTGGCGGTGATCCGGATCGTCCGGTTGCTGTCGTCCGGGTCCGTCGAGATCACGTAGTTGGTCGACGACCTTCCGTCCAGAAAATCGTCCAGGTCCCGGGGCCTGTAGTTGCCGGGGGAACCGGAATAGACCGTTTCTCCATTCGCCTTGATCGTCAATGCGCTCACGTTTCGGGACCTACCGCTGTTGGCATAGGTGAACTGCACCCGCCCGAAGGCCTTGGTCGCCACCCCGGTGCCGTAGTAGATGTCCTGGTCGAAGTGTCCGCCATCGACGCCCTGCCCCAGGATCACCGGCGGAATCGTGACGTCCGGATTCTGGTTGAACAAGGTGTCGTTGAGCGACAGCAGTTGCACCAGGATCGGCTGTGACAACACCCCGGTCGAGATGAACTTGCCCACCGAGATGCCGTCGGTGGTCAGGATCGGCGTGTCCAGCTTGGTCCCGTCCGCGATCACTTCCGCGTCCGTCGCGATATATCGCAGCCGATCGTCGTTGTCGAGCTTGACGTCGGCGCTCAGGTCCAGGAAGGGCTGGTTCTTGGCGCCGCCGCTGAGGTAGTCGAGCTCCATCAGCCAGTTCTCGCCGGCGATCGTCGTGGCGGTGTTCGGAACCGGCGTCGTCACGCGCGGATTGTGGGTGGCGAAGTAATACCGTCCATTCTCGACGAAGGAGCCCTCACCCACGACCTTCTCGCCTGCCGGCAATGCGACCTTCCACCCGATATGGTTGCCCGCGCCATTGGTCCAGTTCGGCTGCTGGTTGTTCGTGATACGGCGCACCCGCGTCGTCACGCCGCCCCGGGTATAGCTGCGCTCGGTCAGTGTCTGCGTCAGCATCGCCGCATTGGACCGCGCCGTGGCCGGATCCCATACCCCGTAGGCGTAATGCACCGAGCTGTCCGTGGTGTCGGCCGTGACCAGCATCTTGCCGGTGGCAAAGTTCACCATGTAGCCACCCTCGGGGTGGATCGCCACGGCAGGTGTGGTCGTGATCGCCTGCGCGGGCGAGGTGGTCAACAAGGCGGTCGAGGTACCGGCGGAGAGGTCGAACTTCCACATCGTGCCGTTGAGGTCGCCGGCATAGACCCGGTCCACCAGGCCATCGCCATTGGTGTCGATCGCCGCCGGGGTCGACAAGCCGTTCGGCTGCGCCGCCGTTGCGCTGCCGCCGGCCTTGATCGACTTCACCAGTTGTCCAGTGATGGCGTTGATGACGAACAGGCGAGCCGCATAGTCGCCACCGCAATTGGCATAGGTCGGGGTGGCGTGGGTGCAATCGGAATAACTGCCCAGGCCGTCGTTGTAGCCATTGCCGACGATCACCACGTCGGTCGCGGTGCCGGACACGTCCATCCGGGCGATGGTGATCGTGCCATAGGTATAGCCCAGGTTCACATACGCGTTCGCGGTGGTCGGAGACGCGTACTTGACCTTGGTCGGGGAGATCTCCCACAACACCTTGGCCGCAACGTCGGACTCCGCCGCCGCCGTCAGGCCGGCGCTGCCCGAGATGTCGAGCGCATACAGGCCCTTGCCGCCCGCACCCAGGCCTCCGACCAGGATGCGCTGGGCGCCGCCATCGACATGGGCCACGTTGATCTGCCCGTCCACGTAGTAGTCGTGCACATACGGTGTCACGGCCAGGTTCTTGAGCTTGGGCAGCAGCATCGACGGCACATAGGCCCAACGCTCGGTGCCACCGATGCCGGTACCCGCGATGGGTGTCGCCGCGTTGATGGCATGCAACATGCCATCGTTGGCACCGACGAACAGCGTCGGATTGGTTGCGTCGTGCACGTACAAGGGACGCGAATGGATGATGTCGCCCAGCACGGTGCCGCGGATGCGGTAGGGACTGCCTTCGTCGTCGCGATCCCCGCGCAGGTAGTTCACCAGCGCAATGCTGCCGCCGAAATGCGCCTGCTGCGCGGCCGACAGGTTCGCCAGCCGGAACGGCACGGCGGTGCCGTCATCCTTCATGGTGGCGATGAAACGGCCGGTATCCCAGTCCTGCAGTTCCAGCGCCTCCGCCGTATCCCAGGCCGGGGCCGCCGTATCGACGTTGCCGAGCTTGTCGGCCGGGTAGGCCAGCAACCCCCCGCTCCAGTATTCGCGCTCGTAGTGACCACGGAACAGGAACTCGTTGCCGGACTTCAGGTTGTAGCTGGTCATCTCGTCCTGCGCCACGTAACCGACCGGTTGATCGGACGGGTTGAACGCGGACACGGCGACCGCGACCTTGAACCAGACCACCAGGGCCAGCGGCAATGCCAGCAGGACCACCCACAGGGGATTGATGCGCAAGTGCAGTTTCATGGGGATACCTCTTTCAGGTGGGGCAGTTCAGCACGCTGTAGAACGACTGCACGAACTTGGTGGCGCCACGCGCGCTGGTGCCGCGGCCGGTGATCTGGTAGGTGTTGACCTGGTTGCAACCGGAGCTGGTGCGGCCGCCCACGACCTGGCTCGAGCCTTGCAACTTGTTGTTGAGCGACATCTGCTCGATGAAATACCGCTGGCGCGTATTGCCGGCAACGGCCACGGAATTGCCGGCGCCCCAGGTCATCGTCAGCGGGTCGTTGTCGGGCGACGCCAGGCCGGCCAGTCGCCCGATCGGCAGCAGATGCGGCTTGGCGTTGTCGTAGACCGCAAAACCCGCGTCGTTGAAATTGCTGCCGGTCGACAACCAGTTCTCGGCCGCAGTCACGGCCGCCTCCGCGTTGTTGAGTGCACTGTCTTCGAATTGCAGATTGCCCGCGAGCTTGTACTGGGTATCGGAGGTGCTGATCGCGGTGATGCCGATCATCATGATCAGCACCAGTACCAGCAAGGCAATGACCAGTGTGGCGCCGCGCTGGCGCGCGGGCATGCGGATGGGGCGTTGGGCAAGGATGTTCATGGCAAGGTCCCTCAATTGCGCAACTGCACGACGGTGGTGAACAGCTGCCGTCGAAAGCCGTCATTGGGCGTGAAAGGCTGGTCGCCCATGGCGTAGGTGGTGGTGTTGGTGTAGCCGGGTTCGGCCGTGGTGTTGCGCGCGAGCAGCCAGATGCGCACCGCGTTGACCTCCTCCCAGTCGCTCGACAGCGTGGCATCGGCCGAGAACGAGGCGCCCGGCAAGCTATTGAAATACTGGGTGTCCGGCGTCGTCGTCAGGCGCCCGTATTGCACCTGCATGCGCTCGATGCCGCTGGCCACCAGCTCGGTGGTGAAGGTCGGGTTGCCGCCGCCGCCGGGTACCAGCGACAGGCGCACCAAGGCCGGAATCTGCGGGTTCTCCGCGACATCGACCGTCCACGGCCGGATGTAATAGACAAAGGTCTGGAACGCGAAACTCGCCAATGGCGCCGCGCCGGTGAAGGTCGGCGGCGTCACGCCGCGGAACATCTGTCCCCGGTCATAGGTGGTGTGGAAATAGATGCTGTTGGCCACCAGGCTGGCCGTCGGGGTCGGCGTGGGGTTGAGCCTGCGCACCACCAGCACGTCGGTGTTGGCCACGTAGTTCGCGGCCGGCACGCAGCTCCCGGCATATGGGTTGGCATTGTTCGAGCCCCAGACGCCTTGGCGGATGTTGGAGATGAACTGCCCCGCCACCGCGCCCGCTTCCAGGCACTCGTTGGTGATGCCGCCCAATGCCGCGGGTGCCAGTGGCTCGGCCCAGGTATAGCCGCGAAAACCCGCCTCGCGCAGTTCCTGCTTGATCGCGTTGAGCGCATAGCGGCCGTTGGTCATCAGCTCGGAGGTCCGGTCGTTGCTGCGCGCGTTGCCGGCATTGGACGCCAGCACCCCCACCAACCCGGCCAGGATGCCCAGGCCGATGGTGATCGCGATCAGCATCTCGATCAGCGTGAATCCGCGCTGGTGCTGGCGCCGGCGTCCGCCGGCGTGCGGGTGGTGGCGATCGGGTCGGATGATGGACATGGCGTCGCTCAATTGAAGATGAACCGCGTGGCGGTATAGAAGAAACGCTCGCCGGTGCCGCCGGCGTTGCTGCCCAGCTGGGAGCCGGCATCGAATGCGGCGTTGGTCGTGTCGACCTGGCGATCGACCCAGCCGATGGTGATCGTGTAGGTGATCGGATTGGCCGGGCCGTCATGGGCCACGGTCCAGGTGCTTTGCGGCAGGCTGGCGGTGACCGCGTTCTGCCACTGTGCCAGGTCGAACGCCGCCAGCGCCGCCGGCCCGCAGGCCGCATCGACGCAGGCCGTGCTCGGCGCGGCCGCGACGCCGGAGGTGGCAACGGCATAGTTGCCGGCCACCGCGCCGGGCTTGTTGGCCTCGATGCGTTCGGCGAGGTCGGCCACCAGGAACACCGCCTGGGTCCGGAACTGGCCGCCCTGGTTCAGGCGCATCGAATAGGCCTGCAACCCGGCCGTGCCCAGCAAGGCCAGCGAGATGATCAGCAAGGTCACCAGGACCTCGATCATCGAGAAACCGGCCTGGCCCGCGACGGCAGGTTTGGGCGATGGATGAAGCGGCTGCATGTCGTTACCTGTTCATTGTTTGGTGATGTTGCCGGTGATCGCCACGGCCACGGTACGGGTCGTCGCCCCGGACCAGGACCCGCCCAGGCTGAAATTGACCGCTGCCGCCGCCGAACTGTTCGGACTGAAACGCACCACCGCCAACGGCGCCGTCAGCGTCAGGGACGGGTCCAGCGGCGGCCGCACGATGACCGGGTTGGGATCGGTCGCCGTGGAGGCGGCACAGGACTCGGCAACGGCGCCCTCCATGCACACCACCCAGCCGGCCTGCCAGTTGACCGGCGCGGCACCGGCCACGCAGTCGGTGCCGGCCGCATTGCGCCGGCACACCAGCAGGCGCACGTTGCGCTTGATGGCCTCGCCACGGGCCTGGTTCAGGTCGTTGACCAGCAGGCTGACCGCCGACGACTGCCGGGTGCTGTTGAGCATGTCGCGCATGCCGGGTATCGCGATCGCCGCCAGGATCGCCCCGATGGCCAGCACGATGATGAGCTCGACCACGGTGAATCCGTGCTGCGCCGCGACACGGCGCGAGAGCGCCGCGCGCGAGGTGCTGACAACTGGGCTATGTTTCATGGGCCACAGGCTAGCGCACGATGGCGGCCGCGGCATGTTCCGGTCGACGAATGGCGCGATGGACCGGCCGAACGGTAGCGCCGCAGCCGGCATTTCGGCCCAGAATGGCGCATCCGTGACTTTTGTCACACGCCGCCGAGCGGGCGACAATCCAGTCTGTCCGGCCTGCGCCTGCCCCGGCGGCATGGCAGCGGGCATCCGCCGAACTCCGCCTTCCCGCAACCCACCATGACCCACGACAACACCGACCTGCCCGAGCCCATGGCGCAGGCGCTGGCGCTGGCGCAGCGCGCGATCGGCCTGAGCGAACCCAACCCGCGCGTGGGTTGCGTGCTGACCGGCGCCGACGGACAAGTGCTGGGCCAGGGCCACACCCAGGCCGTCGGCGGCCCGCACGCCGAGGTGATGGCCCTGCGCGACGCACAGTCACGCGGCCATGCCACCCGCGGCGCGACAGCCTATGTGACACTCGAGCCCTGCGCCCATCACGGCCGCACCGGCCCGTGTTGCGACGCGTTGATCGCCGCCGGCGTGGCACGGGTCGTGGTCAGCATCGAGGATCCGAATCCACTGGTGGCCGGCCAGGGCCTGGCGCGCATGCGCGCAGCCGGCATCACAGTCACGGTGGGTCCGGGCGCTGCGCAATCGCGCGAACTCAATATCGGATTCTTCAGCCGCATGGTCCGGCGCACGCCCTGGGTGCGGCTCAAGCTCGCCGCCTCGCTCGACGGCATGACCGCACTGGACAACGGCGCCAGCCAGTGGATCACGTCGGAGCCGGCACGCACCGACGGCCACGCCTGGCGCGCGCGCGCCGATGTGATCCTGACCGGCATCGGCACCGTGCGCGACGACGACCCGCGTCTGGACGTGCGGCTCGCCACCGTGCACCGGCAGCCCCGGCTGGTGGTCGTCGACAGCCGGCTCGAGACACCGCCGCAGGCGCGCCTGTTCGACGCGCAGCGCAGCGTCACGTTGTATGCGGCCCAACCGCACCCCGGCGCGGAGCAGGCACTGGCGGCGCGCGGCGCACGGATCGTTTCCATGCCCGGCGACACGCTCGGCACCGCTTCCAAGGTCGACCTGCGCGCCATGCTGGACGACCTGGCCCGCGCCGAAACCAACGAAGTCCACGTGGAAGCCGGCCACAAGCTCAACGGCTCGCTGATCCGCGAAGGCCTGGTCGACGAACTGCTGGTCTACCTGGCGCCGAAACTGATCGGCCAAGGCCGCCCCATGGCCGCCTTCGGCCCGCTCTCCGCCCTGCAGGACAGCCCGGCACTGCATTTCGGCCCCATCGACAGGATCGGCCCCGACCTGCGCGTCCTGGCCCGCTTCGCCGGCAGGGATGAATTTTGAAACCTTGCGTGCCAGACCAGGCAATCGCGCAGCGATTGATTGCTCTGGCTCCAATATTTCATCGGATGTCGGCTGTCCACCTTGTGTGCCAGACCAGGCAATCGCGCAGCGATTGATTGCTCTGGCGCCAACGTTTCGTCGGATGTCGGCTGTCCACCTTGTGTGCCAGACCAGGAATCCCATCCCCGCCCGCCGCAAGCATGTTGCGGCGCAACTAAAATACCGCGATGTTCACAGGAATCATCACCGGCGTCGGGCGCATCGCCGCCATCGACGCATTGGGGCCGTCCGCGTCCCACGGGAAGCGGCTGCACCTGTCCTGCCCGCCCGGATACCTCGATGACGTGGCATCGGGCGACAGCATCGCCCTCAATGGTGCCTGCATGACGGTCACCGGCTTCGATGCCGCAGCCGCAACGTTCGAGGTCGACGTCTCCGCCGAATCGCTGGACAAGACCGCCGGCCTGGACGCCATCGGGCCGGTGAACCTCGAAAAGGCCTTGCGCGCGCACGACCGGCTGGGAGGCCATATCGTGTCCGGCCATGTCGACGGCGTGGGCGAAGTAAGCGCACTCGAGCCGATCGGCGAAAGCTGGCTGTTGCGCATCGCTGTCCCCTGGTCACTGGCCCGCTTTCTCGCCTACAAGGGCTCGATCACCGTCAACGGCGTCAGCCTGACGGTGAACCAGGTGCTGGACACCGCCTCCACCTGCGACATCAGCATCAACCTGATCCCGCACACCGTGCACAACACCGCCCTGGGGTCGCTCCGACGCGGCTCCCGGGTCAATCTGGAGATCGACTTGATCGCTCGTTATGTCGAACGCATGCTTGCCGCAGGCGTCACGCCGACCGCCCACGACCGGCACGCGGCAATGCCTGTCGCGCAAACCTCCGGAGTGCCGTCATGAACAGCCGTATTCCCGCCCCCATCTCCTCGATCGAGGACATCGTCGCCGACCTGCGCGCCGGACGCATGGTGATTCTGATCGACGAGGAAGACCGTGAGAACGAGGGCGACCTGATCCTGGCCGCCGACCACGTGAGCGCGCAGGCGATCAACTTCATGGCCCGGTTCGGCCGCGGCCTGATCTGCCTGACGCTGACCAAGGAACGCTGCGCCCGGCTGCAGCTGCCGCCGATGGCCGCGCGCAACGGCGACAAGAAGGGCACGGCGTTCACGGTGTCCATCGAAGCCGCCGAAGGCGTCACCACCGGCATCTCCGCAGCCGATCGCGCCCGTACCGTGCAGGCTGCCGTGGCGCGTGATGCGGTCCCCGGCGACCTGGTGCAACCGGGCCACATCTTCCCGCTGCAGGCGGTCGATGGCGGCGTGTTGCTGCGCGCCGGCCACACCGAGGCCGGCTGCGACCTGGCCCAGCTGGCCGGTTGCAGCCCGGCTGCTGTGATCTGCGAGATCATGAAGGACGACGGCACGATGGCCCGGTTGCCGGACCTGCAGCTGTTCGCGGCCGAGCATGGGCTGAAGATCGGCACCATCGCCAGCCTGATCGAATACCGCAGCCGGGTCGAGTCGCTGCTCGACAAGGTCGGCGAGCGTTCCATCGACACCGCCTACGGTACTTTCACCGCCCATGCGTTCCGCGACAAGCCCGGCCATGGCGTGCACCTGGCCCTGGTGCGCGGCCAGTGGCAGGCCGACGATGTCGTGCCGGTGCGTGTCCACGAACCCTTGTCGGTACTCGACGCGCTCGAGATCAACCGCGCCATGCACTCCTGGAGCCTGGACGCCTGCCTGGCGCGCATGGCCCAGCTCGACAAGGGTGTCGTGGTGCTGCTCAACTGCGGCGAAAGCGCCGACCAGCTGCTCGCGCAGTTCGAAGGCACGGCCCGCGCCAGCCACGGGCCCGAGCGCGGCCGCATGGACCTGCGCACCTACGGCATCGGCGCGCAGATCCTGCGCGAATGCGGCGTGCACAAGATGGAGCTGATGGGCAACCCGCGCCGCCTGCCGAGCATGGCGGGCTACGGACTCGAGATCACCGGCTACATCACCCACTGAACCACGGCACCACCAGGAAACACATGTTCGGCGCAGACAAGGGAAAACTGGAGTCCTCCGACAAGCGACTCAACGGCAAGAAGCTGCGCATCGCCATCGTGCAGGCGCGTTTCAACGAAGCCATCACGAACGCGCTGGCGCAGGCCTGCGAGGACGAACTGCGCCAGCTCGGTGTGACCAACGACAACATGGTGCGGGTCCAGGTCCCCGGCGCGCTCGAAGTGCCGCTCGCGTTGCAGGCGCTGGCCGAGACCGCGCAATACGACGCGCTGATCGCCCTGGGCTGCATCATCCGCGGCGAGACCTACCATTTCGAGCTGGTGGCCAACGAGTCGGGCGCCGGTGTCAGCCGCATTGCGCTGGACTACCAGCTGCCGGTGGCCAACGCCATCCTGACGACCGAGAACATGGAACAGGCGATCGCACGGCAGACCGACAAGGGCCGCGACGCGGCACGGGTCGCCGTGGAGATGGCCAACCTGATGGAAGATATCGGATGAACGACGACACGATCACGCCCGCGGGCGGACGGCCTCCGCGCCAGGCCCGCACCGGCGTGACCAGCACCGGCGCGCGCAAGGCCGGCAGCAAATCGGCGCGGACCCGTTCGCGCGAGTTCGCGTTGCAAGGCCTGTACCAGCACCTGATCGGGCGCAACACGCTGGACGACATCGATGCGTTCACGCGCGACCTGGCCGGCTTCAACAAGTGCGACCGCATGCATTTCGACGCCTTGCTGCGCGGCTGCGTGTCGGACGCCGCCGCGCTCGACGCCCTGATCCTGCCGCTGCTGGACCGGCCGATGGCCGAGATCTCGCCGATCGAACACGGCACGATGTGGATCGGCGCCTACGAGTTGCAGCACTGCATGGACGTTCCGTGGCGGGTCGTGCTCAACGAATGCATCGAGCTGGCCAAGGAATTCGGCGGCACCGACGGGCACAAATACGTCAATGCCGTGCTCAACGGCATCGCCCCCGGCCTGCGCGCCGCCGAGGTGGCCTCCGACCGCGGCCGCAAGGCCTCCCCCGCCTGATGACCGACCCGCTGCGCCTGTCCGGCCGGGCCCGCCGGGTCGAACCCTTCCACGTGATGGAAATGGCCAAGGCCGCGGCCGAGATCGGCCGATCCGCCGCCGCCGGCGATCGGCCGATGGTCTACCTGAACATCGGCGAACCCGACTTCACGGCCCCGGCCCTGGTGCAGCAGGCCGCCGAACAGGCGATCCGCGACGGCCGCACCCAATACACGCCCGCACTCGGGCTCGAGGCGCTGCGCGAACGCATCAGTGCCTGGTACCGCTCCCGCTTCGACCTCGCGGTGCCGGCGTCGCGCATCGTCGTCACCGCCGGCGCGTCGGCGGCGCTGCAGCTGGCCTGCCTGGCACTGATCGAGGCCGGTGACGAGATCCTGATGCCCGACCCCTGTTATCCGTGCAACCGCCAGTTCGTCAACGCCGCCGACGGCCGCGCCGTGCTGGTGCCGACCACGGCCGAGCAGCGGTTCCAGCTCAGCGCCGAGACGGTGGCGCAGCACTGGAAGCCGGGCGTGACCCGTGGCGTGTTGCTGGCGTCGCCGTCCAATCCGACCGGCACCTCGATCCACCCGGACGAGCTGCGGCGCATCCAGGCCCTGGTGGCCGAGCGCGGTGGCGTGACCATCGTCGACGAGATCTACCTGGGGCTGGGTTACGACCCCTTGTTCGGCCACAGTGCGCTCGCCATCGACGACACGGTGGTCAGCATCAACAGCTTCAGCAAATACTTCAGCATGACCGGCTGGCGCCTGGGCTGGCTGGTCGTGCCCGAGGCCCTGGTGCCGGTGATCGAACGGCTGGCGCAGAACCTGTTCATCTGCCCAAGCACGATCGCCCAGCACGCGGCGCTGGCCTGTTTCGAGGCCGAGAGCATCGCCGAATACGAGAGCCGCCGCCACGCCTTCCAGGCCCGGCGCGACTACCTGGTCCCGGCGCTAGAGTCGGTCGGGCTGTCCGTCCCGGTGCTGCCGGATGGCGCGTTCTATGTCTGGGCCGACTGCACGCAGGCCTGCAAGACGCTGGGCGTGCCCGACAGCTGGGAGCTGGCCTTTGCGCTGATGCGCCAGGCCCATGTGGCGGTGACGCCCGGGCGCGACTTCGGCCAGGCCCAGACTGCGCAGTTCATCCGTCTGTCGAGCGCCAGCGCCATGGGCCAGCTCGAACTGGCCGTGCAGCGGCTGCGGAGCCTGCTGGCATGACACGGCACCCAAGTTCCGGCACCCTGCCGGGCGGCAGACCGGCCGCCCGCCGGCGATGACGCAGGCCGATGGCACGGCCACGACCGGCAGCGCCGCCGGCGGCGCGCGTGTCTTCCACTGGCCGCTGCGCGTGTACTGGGAAGACACCGATGCCGGCGGTGTCGTGTTCTACGCCAACTACCTGAAGTATTTCGAGCGCGCGCGCACCGAATGGCTGCGCGCCCAGGGCTTCGGGCAGCAGCAGCTGCGCGAGAGCACCGGCGGCATGTTCGTGGTTACCGACGCCACGCTGAAATACCACCGCCCGGCCCGGCTCGACGATCAACTGTTGGTTACCACTTGGATGCAGGAGCACGGCCGCGTCTGCATGACAATCGGCCAGCAGGCCCGGCGCGGAGCCGATGGCAGCGGCGATATGCTCTGCGAAGCCACGATCCGCATCGGCTGGGTCTCGGCCGAACTTTTCAAACCCACCCGCATTCCACCTTCGATTGTGAAAGCCCTCTCATGAATCAAGACATGTCGATCCTGCATCTGGTGCTGGGAGCCAGCGTCGTGGTTCAGCTTGTCATGTTGCTGTTGATCGTGGTGTCGGTCGCCAGCTGGGCCGCGATCTTCCGCAAGCTGTTCGCGCTCAAGCGCGTGCGCTCGCTCAACGAATCGTTCGAGCGCGACTTCTGGTCGGGCACCAGCCTGAACGACCTGTTCGCGGCCGCGGCCAAGAACGCCCGCCACTGCGGCCCGATGGAGCGCATCTTCGCCAGCGGCATGCGCGAATACCAGAAGTTGCGCGAGCGGCGTATCGCCGACACCGGCAGCCTGATGGATGGCGCCCGGCGCGCCATGCGCGCCAGCTTCCAGCGCGAAATGGACGAGGCCGAGTCCAACCTGTCGTTCCTGGCCTCGGTCGGATCGGTGTCGCCCTACGTCGGACTGTTCGGCACCGTGTGGGGCATCATGCACGCCTTCACCGGCCTGGCCAACCTGCAGCAGGTCACCTTGTCGACGGTGGCGCCGGGCATCGCCGAGGCCCTGGTGGCCACGGCCATCGGCCTGTTCGCGGCGATTCCGGCCGTGGTCGCCTACAACCGCTTCGCGCGCGACATCGACCGCATCGCGATCCGCATGGAGACCTTCATCGAGGAGTTCTCCAACATCCTGCATCGCAACGTGGGTGCGCAGTCCGCATCCGGGCACTGACGACGGAGGCCCTGCACCATGCCTGCAACCATGGGCCGCGGACGCGGCCGGCGCACCATCAACGAGATCAACATGGTGCCGTTCATCGACGTGATGCTGGTGCTGCTGATCATCTTCATGGTCACCGCACCGCTGATCACCCCCAGCGTGGTCGACCTGCCCAGCATCGGCAAGGCGGCCCGCCAGCCGGACCAGGTGCTGGAGATCGTCATCGACAAGGAAGGCCTGCTCAACCTCAAGACGCGTGAGGGCAGTGCCCAGATGGCGCTGCGCGAGATCACCAACGCGGTCCGGCAGGCCCAGGCCAGCGCCGAAAATCCGGCGGTGGTGATCAGCGCCGACCGCAACGTGAAATACGAGACCGTCGTCACCGTGATGGACGCCTTGCAACGTGCCGGCGCCCAGCGTGTGGGCCTGTCGGTGCAGTTGTCCGGAAACGCAGGCCCATGAGCGCGCCGGGCCGTTCCCAAGCGCGAATCCCGCAGCGCGCAGCGCGGAGGGTCTTCGAATGAGCGCGCCGGGCCGTTCCCAAGTGCGAATCCCGCAGCGCGCAGCGCGGAGGGTAGTCCAGTGAGCGCGCCGGGCCGTTCCCAAGCGCGAATCGCGCAGCGCGCAGCGCGGAGGGTCGTCCAGTGAGCTCGGCGGCGGATCGGCTCGAGTTCGCACCACCGGCGACCAACGGCATGGGTCGGTCGCTGGCCCTGGCCGTGCTCGCGCACCTGGTGTTGGTGGCGGCACTGACACTGGGCGTGCAATGGCGCCGCACGGCGCCGACGGTCGAGGTGCAGGCCGAGTTGTGGTCGGCCGTGCCGCAGGCGGCCGCCCCGCGGCAGGTCGAACCCCCGCCGCCCCCACCTGCGCCGCCTGCGCCCGAACCGGCACCCGTCGTGGCGCCACCGCCGCCGGTCCCGGTGCCGGACGCCCAGATCGCCCTGGAGAAAAAGCGCGAACAGGAACGGCTGGAGCAGGAAAAGCAACTGGCCGCCCAGCAACGCGAGCAGGAACGACTCGAGCAACTCAAGCGCGAACAGGAAAAGATCGCGCTGGAGAAGAAGCGCGAACAGGAGCGGCTTGCGGCACTGGAAAAACAGCGTGAGCAGGAGCAGCGCGAGAAGGAAAAACTGGCCGCCGAGAAGAAGAAGCAGCAGTTGGAACAGGAACGACTCGCGGCGGAGAAGAAGAAGCGCGAGCAGGAAAAACTGGCGGCCGAGAAAAAGAAGCGCGAGCAGGAGAAACTGGCTGCCGAGAAGAAGAAGCAGGAGCAACTGCAGGCGCAGAAGGCCAAGGAAGAAGCCGAACGGCTGGAGGCGCAGCGCCAGCGCAACCTGGCGCGCATCGCCGGCCTGGCCGGCGCCACCGGGGCGCCCGGCGCCACGGGCACGGCGCAAAAGGCCAGCGGTGGCGGCTCCAGCAGTTATGGCGGCCGCGTCAGTGCCATCGTCAAGCCCAACATCGTGTTCACCGAAAACGCGCAGGACAACCCGACCGCGCTGGTCGAAGTCCGCGCCGCGCCGGACGGCACCATCGTCGGGCGCAAGCTGATCAAGAGCAGCGGCAACAAGGCCTGGGACGAGGCGGTGCTCAAGGCCATCGACAAGACCGCGGTGCTGCCGCGCGATATCGACGGCACGGTGCCGCCGGTGCTGGAGATCAACTTCCGGCGCCGCGACTGACGCCGGTCCGGCCGTGCGGATCGAGCGGCCAGGACTGGCTGCCGGTCCCGCCGATCACTCGTAGACGATCACCGCCTGCCCCTGGTCCGCCTGGGCACGCCAATGGGCCAGCGCCGCGTCGGTGGGAAAAAATCGCATCGACTCGCCGAGCTGCAGTTCCGCACTGGCGCCGCCAGACTCGCCCATGCGGGTCACCAGCAATCGGATGCCCAGGCCACGCACCAGCTCGCCATGCTCGGTCTGCTCGCTGCGGGCCGGAAATTCCCGGAGCAGCCGCGCCACGTCGGGCGCACGGCCATTGACGGCCACGCGCAGGAACTTGCCGAAGCGGCACCGTGCCTGGTCCAGGTCCCAGATCTGGTTGACGGTGAGCTGCATGCCGCCGGTGAAACGATCGGGCATCAGCTTGCCCATCACGATGATCAGCTGGTCGTCCTTGAGCAGGTCCTTGTGCGCATGGATCAAGGCCTCGTCGGCCCGCGACTCGATGACGCCGGACTTGTCGTCGAGCTTGAACAAGGCCAGCTTGCCGCGCTGGCCGTTGATGATGCGCAGGTCGTTGACGATGCCGGCCAGCAGTTGCGGCTCGCGGGTATCGATCAGGTCGTCGATCTGGCGCTTGGCGAAGCGGCGCACCTCCAGCGCGACCTCGTCGAACAGATGGCCGGAGAGGTAGAAACCGATGGCGGTCTTCTCCTGCGTGAGCTGCTCCTTGACGCCCCAGGGCGTGGCGGCCACCAGGTCGGGCTCGCGCGCACTCGATCCGTGATCGTCCGGACCGCCCATGTCGAACAGGCCGCCCTGCAGGGCATTGGCCTCGGTGGTACTGGCGAAATCGAAGGCCAGGTCGATCGAGGCCACCAGCGAGGCGCGGTTGCGCTGCAAGGCATCGAACGCGCCGGCCTTGATGAGCGCCTCCAGGCAACGCTTGTTGAGCCGGGTGCGGTCGACACGCACGCAGAAGTCGAACAGGCTGGTGAACGGCCCGCCCTCGGCGCGCGCGGCCACAATGGATTCGATCGCCTGCTGGCCCGTGCCCTTGATCGCGCCGAGTCCGTAGCGGATCGTCTTGTCGTTGACCGGCTCGAAGCGGTACAGGCCCCGGTTCACGTCCGGCGGCTCGAACTCCATGCCCAGCTTGCGCGCGTCCTCGTAGAGCAGGCGCAGCTTGTCGGTGTTGTCCATCTCCACCGTCATGTTGGCGCAGAAGAACTCGGCCGTGTAATGCACCTTGAGCCAGGCCGTGTGATAGGCCAGCAGCGAATACGCGGCGGCGTGCGACTTGTTGAAGCCGTAGCCGGCGAACTTCTCCATCAGGTCGAAGACTTCGTCGGCCTTGGCCTGGTCGATGTTGTTCTTCGCCGCACCGTCGCGGAAGATCTGCCGGTGCTCGGCCATCTCCTCGGCCTTCTTCTTGCCCATGGCCCGGCGCAGCATGTCGGCGCCGCCGAGCGAATACCCGCCCAGGATCTGGGCGGTCTGCATCACCTGCTCCTGGTAGACCATGATGCCGTAGGTCTCGGACAACATCTCGGCCACCATCGGATGCGGATATTCGACGACCTCGCGGCCGTGCTTGCGCGCCACGAAGGACGGGATCAGGTCCATCGGGCCCGGCCGGTACAAGGCGTTGAGCGCGATCAGGTCCTCGAGCCGGGTCGGCTTGGCGTCGCGCAACATGCCCTGCATGCCACGCGATTCGAACTGGAACACGGCCTCCGTGAGCCCGTCCGAGAACAGCTTGTAGACCTTGGCATCGTCCAGCGGCAGGTTCTCGAACGCGAAGTTCTCCTGGCCCTTGTGGCGCTTGCGGATCAGTTCCTTGGCGATCTCCAGGATGGTCAGCGTGGCCAGGCCCAGGAAGTCGAACTTGACCAGGCCGACCGCCTCCACGTCGTCCTTGTCGTACTGGCTGACCGCGGACTCGCTGCCGGGCTGCTGGTACAGCGGACAGAAGTCGGTCAGCTTGCCGGGCGCGATCAACACGCCGCCGGCGTGCATGCCGACATTGCGCGTCATGCCCTCGAGCTTCTGCGCCAGCGCCACCAGCGTGCGAACGTCCTCCTCCTTCTCGAGCCGCTCGGCCAGGATGGGTTCGGCCTTGATCGCGCCGTCGATCGTGATATGGGTTCCCGGCTTGTTCGGGATCAGCTTGCTGATGCCGTCGCAGAAGGTGTAGCTCATGTCCAGCACCCGTCCGACGTCGCGGATCGCCGCGCGCGCGGCCATGGTGCCGAAGGTCGCGATCTGGCTGACCGCCTCCTTGCCGTACTTGGACTTCACGTAGTCGATGACCCGGTCGCGGTTGGCCTGGCAGAAATCGATGTCGAAGTCGGGCATGGACACCCGCTCCGGATTCAGGAAACGCTCGAACAGCAGGTTGTACTGCAGGGGATCGAGGTCGGTGATGCCCAGCGCATAGGCCACCAGCGAGCCGGCGCCCGAGCCCCGACCCGGGCCGACCGGGCAGCCGTTGTTCTTGGCCCAGTTGATGAAATCGCCCACGATCAGGAAATAACCGGGGAAACCCATCTTCAGGATGGTGGCCATCTCGAACTCGAGCCGCTCGACATAACGCGGCATCTGTTTCTCGCGCTCGGCCGCGTCCGGGTACAGATGGGCCATCCGCTGCTGCAGCCCCTCGTGCGACACATGGCGGAAATAGTCCTCGGGCGACAACTGCCGGCCGTCGACCAGCGGGATCGGGAAATCCGGCAGCCGCGGCTTGCCCAGCACCAGCGTCAGGTTGCAGCGCCGCGCGATCTCGACCGTGTTGGCCAGCGCCGACGGCACATCGGCGAACAGCTGCTGCATCTGCTCGGTGGACTTGAAATACTGCTCGCGCGTGAAGCGGCGCACCCGGCGCGGATTGCCGAGCATCTCGCCATCGGCGATACACACGCGTGCCTCATGGGCCTCGTAGTCGTCGGGCGCGGTGAACTGCACCGGATGGGTTGCAACCACCGGCAGGCGCAATCGGGCGGCCAGTTGCACCGCCGCGCTCACATGCCGGCTGTCGTCCGCACGCCCGGCACGCTGCAGCTCCAGGTACAGGCGGTGCGGGAACACCGCGGCGAGTTGCAAGGCCAGGTCATGGGCGCGCGCCGCGTCGTCCTGCAGCAAGGCCTGCCCGATCGCCCCGGACTGGGCGCCGGACAAGGCGATCAGGCCTTCGGCCAGTTCCTGCAGCCAGGCCCACTTGACCACCGGCGAGGCCCGGCCGGTGTTCTGGGTGAAGGCCCGCGCCAGCAATTCGCACAGGTTCAGATAACCCGTGTTGTTCTGCACCAGCACGATCATGCGGGACTGGGCCAGCGGATCGGCGCCCAGCCCCTCGAGCACGATCTCGGCACCGATCAGCGGCTTGACGCCGGCGCTGCGCGCCGCCTTGTAGAACTTGATCGCGCCGAACAGGCTGTTCAGGTCGGTGATGGCCAGGGCCGGCTGGCCGGCCGCCGCGGCGGCGGCGATGCTGTCGTCGATCCGGTTGGTGCCGTCGACGACGGAGAATTCGGTGTGCAGGCGCAAATGGACAAACATGGATTCATTGTAGGTTTCGCCGCCGCGCCGGACAGGGCGGCAACCGCCTTCCCGCTCGCCCCGGGCACGGTGCGCCACAATACCCGGTTGCCGGCACGGCACACCGCGCCATCCATTCGCCCAAGACCTGAT
This sequence comes from Rhodoferax sp., assembly GCA_024236015.1. Taxonomy (GTDB): domain Bacteria; phylum Pseudomonadota; class Gammaproteobacteria; order Burkholderiales; family Burkholderiaceae_C; genus CAISIP01. The sequence continues at coordinate 50,661 of JACKLK010000006.1, read as the reverse complement.
CCGTGACACCCTGGGAAACCCACAACAACAGCCGCCAGCAGACCGTGCTGTCGATCGTCTGCCTGGCCGTCGGCCTGGGGCTGGTCGCGTTCCTGCATGACGCCGGACCCGGCGACTCCAATGCCCAGGCCGGCTTCTGGTTCGGCGGGGTGCTGTTGCTGATCGGCCTGGCGACACTGGCGGCAAACGCGCACCAGCGCATCGTGGTGGACCCGCATCTGCGCGAGATCCGCATCGAGACCCGACGCCTGTTGGGCCGGCAGTCGCGGCGCATTGGTTTCGACGAGGTGCAGGACGTGCAGGTGGCCTACCTGCAGACCCGTTCGCAACACGCGATCCGCTACTTCCTGCAACTGCAGCTCGAAGGCGGTGACACCTACGCCCTGTTCGCGCCCGAACGGGTCTATGCCGGCGCCTCCGACCCGGCCGTCGTCGCCGAATGGCGCACCCGGCTCAATGCCTGCCTGAAGCCTCCGGCCCGCTGATCGTCAGTCCTTCAGGCGCGCGACCTGCTGCGCGATGCGTTCGCCGAACAGGCGCGCGGTCTCCAGGTCGCCGCCGGACATGTCGGCGGCGCTGCCGTCGGACGGCGACTGCGCCATGGCACCGCTGTACGACACCAGGTTGTTGATGTCGCCCCGGGTGGTCGCCTTGGTGTTGGATGGCATCAAGCCCTGGCTGACCCACAACATGCCGTGCTGCATCGCCAGCGTGAACAAGGTGTACAGGGTCGAGAGCTTGTCGCCGCTGAGACCGGCACTGTTGGTGAAACCCGCGGCCAGCTTGTCCTTCCAGGCCTGTACATACCAGGGCTTGCTCGATGCGTCGGCGAATTTCTTGAACTGCCAGCTGACGTTGCCCATGTAGGTCGGCGAGCCGAAGACGATGGCACGCGCCTGGGCCAGCAGTTCCCAGCCGCCGTCCGGCAGGTTGCCGTCGGCATCGATCTCCAGCAATTCGGCATCGGCACCGTCGGCCACGGCCTGCGCCATGCGCAGGGTATGCCCGTATCCGGAATGAAAAACCACGACGACATCGCTCATGCCACTGATCCCTTCTGCTGCCATCCGTACAACGGCCGCCGGCGCGCGCTCGCGCCGGCGGCCAACCCCTCGATCAGGCTGCGGCGCGACGCGCGTCGATGCTCAGTGCGCCGGCACCGAACGCCGCCAGCACCAGCAGGCCACCGACGACGGCGATGTTCTTGAAGAACATCAACTGCTGCATCATGACCTGCTCGGCCGGCATGGCCCAGAAATTGTGGAACCCCAGCGTGGCCACCAGCGTGAACACGGCCAACACCAGCGCCGCCCAGCGCGTGCCCCAGCCCAGGATCAGGGCGATGGGCGCCAGGATCTCCACCGCGATCGCAACCACGGCCGCCAGTTGCGGCATCGGCAGTCCGGCCGATGCGATGTACCCGACCGTGCCCTCGAAACCGCCGATCTTGCTCAGCCCGGCGGGCAGGAACAAGGCGGCCAGCAGCAGACGGCCGATGAGGCTCAGGGGGGATTGCAATGCGTTGAACATGAAAGACTCCTTGATGAAAAAAATGCGAATTAAATATAACGATGAACCATGACCGAGTCGGCGGCGACTCAGGGCGCCAGGTCGAACACCAGCACTTCCGCATCTTCGCCGTCGCTCAGCGTGAGACGGCTTTCGCCCTGCACCCGCAATGCGTCGCCCGCCTGCAGCACCTGGCCGTTCACCGTGAGGCGGCCGCGCACCAGATGCACGTAGGCCTTGCGCGCGGCATCGAGCGCCAGTTCCGCCGACTCGCCGGCATCGAACAACCCGGCATACAGCGCTGCGTCCGCATGCATGGACACCGAACCTTCGGCGCCATCCTTCGACGCCACCAGGCGCAGACGGCCGCGCTTGTCGGCATCGGCGAACGACTTCTGCGCATAACCCGGCGCAACCCCGGCCTCGTCCGGTTCGATCCAGATCTGCAGGAAGTGCGTGGTGTCGTTGGGCGCATGGTTGAACTCGCTGTGCCGCACACCGGTCCCGGCGCTCATGCGCTGCACGTCGCCCGGCGGGATCGCCTTGACGTTGCCCAGCGTGTCCTTGTGCGCCAGCGAACCGCTGAGCACGTAGCTGATGATTTCCATGTCGCGATGGCCATGGGTACCGAATCCCGTGCCCGGCGCGATCCGGTCCTCGTTGATCACGCGCAGGTTGCCCCAGCCCATGTAGCGGGCATCGTGGTAACCCGCGAACGAGAAACTGTGACGCGACTGCAACCAGCCGTGGTCGGCCAGGCCCCGATCGTCCGATTTACGTAGTTCCAGCATGATGTTCCCCTTTTCGGGATCACACGACGGGTGATCCGACAGGAAGAATTGTGGGACGCATCGGTCGCGCGATGATTCGTGCCGATTGATGGCATCATTCAAAAATTCTGAACAGACGAGACCACCATGCCGGAAACCCGCGACGTGCTGACACCCGACAGCCTGGCCATGCTGCAGACCATCGCACGGACCGGCAGTTTCGCCGCCGCCGCGCGCGCCATGGGCCTGGTTCCCAGTGCCCTGACCTACCGCGTGCGCCTGATCGAGGAGGCACTCGACGTCTTGCTGTTCGACCGGCGCAGCCGCAATGCCCGCCCCACACCGGCCGGCGAGGAACTGATGCGCGAAGGCGGGCGGCTGCTGGACGAGATCGAGGCCATGGCCAACCGGGTCAAACGGGTCGCCACCGGCTGGGAGACGCAGTTCACCATCGCCGTGGACGGCGTCATCGCCAAGCCGACGATGATGGAACTGTGCGATGCCTTCCTCGCACTGGCGCCACCGACCCGGTTGCGGCTGCGCGACGAAATCCTGTCCGGCGTGATCGAGGCGGTCAACGCCGGGCAGGCCGACCTGGCCATCGGCACGCCAGAGCCGGCCAACAACCGCGACGTGCATGGCAAGGTGCTGGGCGACATGGCCTTCGTGTTCGCCGTGGCGCCGCACCACCCGATCGCCAGCGCACCGGAGCCCCTGTCCGACGGCATGTTGCGCGAGCACCGGGTCGTGGCCGTGGCCGATTCCCGCCAGCGCGGCACCGGCATGAGCGTGGGCCTGCTTGGCGGCCAGGACGTGTTCACCGTGCCGACCATGCTGGCCAAGCTGGACGCGCATCTGCGCGGCATGGGCATCGGTTTCCTGCCCGAGCCGATGGCCCGCCCCTACATCGACACCGGCCGCCTGGTGGCCAAGGCCACCGAGCGGGGCATTCGCACCGGCCGGTTGCATTACGCATGGCGCAGCACCGCGCCGGCCCCCCCGGGACGGGCATTGCAATGGTGGCTGGCGCAACTGGACAACGCGACCACGCGCCGCGCCCTGCTCGACCGCCATGCCAGCGCATGAACGCCGCCGCGGCCGCCATGCGGGCGTGTACAGTGCAGGCAACAACCTCGGAGAACCCACCATGACCCAGTCCCGCCACATCGCCGTCATCGGTGCCGGCATTGCAGGCCTGGCCTGTGCGCGCACCCTGGCGCAGGCCGGACACGTGGTGACCGTGTTCGAAAAGAGCTGGCGTCCCGGTGGCCGCATGGCCACACGGGCCAGCCCGTTTGGCGGCTTCGACCACGGCGCGCAATATTTCACCGTGCGCGACGACCGCTTCGCGCTGGCGCTGCAGACCGTGCCCGGCCTGTGCAAGCCCTGGAGCGCCAACACCGTGCGGGTGCTCGACCCGCTGGGCCGCACGGTCGCAGCCGGCCTGCCGGCGCGCGAGGCCCACTGGGTCGCGACCCCGGGCATGGTCGACCTGCCGGTGCAATGGGCCCGCCCGCTGAGCACCAGCGGCGCCATTCGCAGCCAGACCCGGGTCACCCGGATCGAACGCGCGGGTCGTTCGGCCAGGCCGTGGAAGCTGCATACCGTCGGGCCGGACCTGGACGGGCAGCACGAACGCCAGACCTTCACCGGGTTCCATGCCGTGGTGCTGGCCATTCCGGCGCGGCAGGCGCGCGAACTGCTGCAGAACTCCGAATGTGCGCCGGCCTGGAGCGCCCGGATCGAAGCGGTGCAGGTCGCCCCGTGCTGGACGCTGATGCTGGCGTTCCCGCAGGCCATGCAACCGGGCCTGAATGCGCTGGGCCCGCAGTGGAACGCGGCGCGCAGCACGCACCACCGCATCGCCTGGCTGGCGCGCGAATCGTCCAAGCCGGGCCGCGCACCGGTGGAACGCTGGACGGTGCAGGCCAGTGCCGAATGGTCGCTCGAACACCTGCAGGACGATCCGGCCCGGGTGCAGGCCAAGCTGCAGCGGGCATTCTCCGAGGTCACCGGCATCCGGGCCGAGCCGGCCCATGCCGACGTGCATCGCTGGTTGTTCGCCAAGACCCTGCAGCCGCTGGGCGAAAGCCATCTGTGGGATGGCGACGCCGGCCTGGGGGTCTGCGGCGACTGGTGCATCGGGCACCGGGTCGAGGACGCCTTCGTGTCCGGCCTGGAACTCGCGCTGGCCGCGGCCTGACGCCGCGCCGGGGGTTGCGGGGGTGCGTGCCGGTTCCGGCTACATCGGCCGATTCGCCCCGTCGCCGACCGGCCCCCTGCATGCCGGCTCACTGGTCGCGGCGCTGGCCAGCTGGCTCGACGCGCGGGCCTGGAACCGCGGGGCCGGCGGCCGCTGGCTGGTGCGCATCGAGGACATCGACACCCCCCGCTGCATCGCCGGCGCGGCCGAGACCATCCTGCGCCAGCTGGCCGATTGCGGCTTGCGGCCCGACGAACCGCCGCTATGGCAGTCGCAGCGGCTGCAGCGGTATGCCCGGGCGCGCGAGCGCTTGATCGCCGACGGCCTGGCCTACCCCTGCGGCTGCTCGCGCAAGGACATCGACCAGGCCCTGCGGGCACGCGGCATCGTGCGCCAACGTCACCAGGAACGTGTCTATCCGGGCACCTGCCGCAACGGCCTGCATGGCAAGGCCGCGGTCGCCTGGCGCCTGCGTACCGACAAGGTGCCCGATGCGGCCCGCGCGTCGCGGCCGGACCTGGCGGTCCGCGGCTCCCTGGTGCATTGGACCGACCGCCGGCTGGGGCCGCAATGCCAGGACGTCGCCTCGGCCGTCGGCGACTTCGTGCTGCAACGCGCGGACGGGCCGTTCGCCTACCAGCTGGCCGTGGTCGTGGACGACGCCGAACAGGGGATCAGCCATGTCGTGCGCGGCGCCGACCTGGTCGACAACACCGCGCGCCAGATCGTGCTGCAACGGCTGCTGCAGCTGCCCACGCCGCGGTACCTGCACACGCCGCTGGTGCTGGCCGCCGACGGCCAGAAGCTGTCGAAACAAAATGGCGCGACCGCTCTCGATACCCGCGATCCGCTGGCCACGCTGAACCAGGCCGCGCGCACGCTGGGCCTGCCGGGCCATGCCGGCCCGCTGGCCGACGCGCTGGCCGCCTGGATCGGCGCGTGGCGCGATCTCTACAATCCAGGCCCGTGACCGCTTCCTCCGATTCCCTCAATCCACCCGGCCCGACCCATGGGTCCGCACCCGCCGACGTCGCCCACCCCAAGGCGATCCGCAGCTTCGTGCGCCGCGCCGGACGCACCACCGTCGGCCAGACACGTGCCTTGCACGAACTCGGCCCGCGTTTCCTGGTGCCGTACCGGGACGGGCTGGACACGCTGGCCGGCATCTATCCGCAGCTGGCCGACGGGGGCGGTGACACGCCGGCGGCGCGGCCGCTGGTGCTGGAGATCGGCTTCGGCATGGGCGAGGCCAGCGCACAGATCGCCGCCACGCTGCCCGGGACCGACTTCCTGTGCTGCGAAGTGCACGAGCCGGGTGTCGGCGCCCTGCTCAAGCGCATCGGCGAACAAAACCTGACCAACATCCGCATCCTGGCCCACGACGCGGTCGAGGTGCTCGACCACATGCTGCCGCCGTGGGATGCCGCGCAACCCCGGCGCGGCCTGGACGGTGTGCATATCTTCTTTCCCGACCCCTGGCACAAGAAGCGCCACCACAAGCGCCGCCTGATCCAGGGCCCGCTGATCCACCGGCTGGCCGAGCGGCTCAAGCCCGGCGGCTACCTGCATTGCGCCACCGACTGGCAGCCGTATGCCCAGCAGATCCTGCAGGTCCTGTCGGCCGAGGAACGGCTGGTCAACCGGCAACGCGACAGCCACCCGGAGCTGCAGGGTTACGCGCCGCGTCCCGCCTACCGGCCCCTGACCAAGTTCGAACAACGCGGCGTGCGGCTTGGCCACGGGGTGTGGGACATCGTGTTCCACCGCGCCTGACCGGCGAGCGGCACCGTCGCCGAGCCGCATGCCGCACAGCGCCGCGCTCCGACGCCCGGCTGGCGACCACAGGCCCCCGACGATCGACGGCGTCGGTCCGAGCCATGTGGGGCTGCCCGCGGGCCGATGGGCCACCTACCTGGACTTCCTGGCCGAGCGGTTCCCCGACCAGCCCCGTGACGAGTGGGCGCGCCGCATGCGCGCGGGCAAGGTGCTGGACGACACCGGCCAAGCGATGGATGAGTCCCGGCCCTACCGCGGCCAGGGACGGCTGTATTACTACCGCGATTGCCCGGCCGAGCCGGTGCACCCGGTCGACGTGCCGGTGCTGTACCGCGACGAACACCTGCTGGTGGTCGACAAGCCCCACCGGATGCCGGTCGTGCCCTCGGGGCCGTACCTGCAGCAGTCGCTGCTGGTGCGGCTCAGACGAGCCATGGGCCTGGACACGCTGGTGCCGATCCACCGCATCGACCGCGACACCGCCGGCCTGGTGATGTTCTCGCTGCAACCCGCCACGCGCGACGCCTATTGCGCCCTGTTTCGCGAGCACCGGATCCACAAGACCTACGAGGCGGTGGCGCCATGGCGCGCGGAGCTGACGCTGGCGCTGACCCGGCGCAGCCGCATCGTGCGGGGTGCGCACTTCCTGCAGCAGTGCGAACAACCGGGTGCGCCCAATGCCGAGACCCGGATCGAACTGCTGCGTCGCCTCGACATGCTGGCACTGTACCGGCTGCGTCCGTTGACCGGCCAGCGCCACCAGCTGCGGGTCCACATGGCGGCACTGGGCGCGGCCATCGCCGGCGACGGCATCTACCCGGTCCTGACGCCCGAGAGCCACGTGGCGCCCGCGTTGCCACTGCAGTTGCTGGCCCGATCGATCGCGTTCACCGATCCGCTCGACGGCCGGCCACGGGCATTCAGCAGCCAGCGTACCCTGGCATTGGCCTTGCCGCGCGCAACGCCGCGCTGAGAACCTGCGGGCCCTGGCGTGCGGCGCTCAGTGCGTGTGCACCAGGCTGCCCACCACGCTGACCAGCGCGATGCCGACGGTCAGCCAGAGAATCTGCGCAGCGGTCTCGCGCGCGCTGAGCCGGATCTGCAACTGGGGAATCAGGTCCGCCAACGCCACGTAGATGAAGCTGCTGCTGGCCACGACCAGGAAATACGGCAGCAGTTCGACCAGGGGTTCGACCAGCAGATACCCGACCAGGCCGCCCAGCGCGGTGACCGAGCCGGCCAGCGTGACCTTGGCCAAGGCCGCCTTGCGATCGCCCGTACCGGCGCGCAGCACCATCAGGTCTCCCATGTGGTGCGGCACCTCGTGCGCCAGCACGGCCACCGCCGCGATCAGGCCCAGGCGCATGTCGGCCAGGAATGCCGACGCGATCAGGATGCCGTCACCGAAACAATGCACCGAATCGCCCGCGAGCACGGCCCAGCTGCCGGGGCTGCCGTTCTCGCGCCTGCCGTGTGCATGGTCATCATGGGCATGGGCATGGGCATGGGCATGGGCATGGCCGTGATCGTGGCCGTCACCCTCGGCACCGTGGTGGTGTTCGTGGCCGTGGTGCCACAACTCGGCCTTGTCCAGCAGGAAGAAGAACACCAGGCCGACCAGCAGGGCCGTGAACAACAGGTGCGGTTCGATCCGGCTCTCGAAGGCCTCGGGCAGCAGATGCATGAAGGCCGTGGCCAGCAAGGCTCCCGCGGCCAGGCTCAGCATGTGCTGCGTATAACGCGCCAGCACACCGAAACTCAACAGGGCTGCCAGCCATACGCTGCCGATGCCGGCGGTCAACGTACCCAGCAGGATTGCGCCCAGGATCATGAAAAACGCTCTATATCGGGTGGGGCCGGGTCGTCCCGGCCGGGAATCCTTGCGCCAGCGTGATGGCTGGGCATCGATCGCGTGTGCACGATGTCGCATTTCGCGGCACCGCAGCAACAACGGCAGCCGGAAGTGTCGCAGATTTCGCGCTGGCGTCTGGCGGGACGGCCATTAAATGTCTACCATGGGGCGTCGACAACTGCGCAGGACCACGGCACGCCTCCCCGGGCATCGCCACCCAAACACCTCGACATGCCCACGACTCCCGTGGCGAACGCGCGCACCGCATCTGCACCGCGTCTCGTCGTCCTTCCCGCACTGGCCCTGATCGGTGGTATCTGCGCCGGCATCGCCTGGTGGGTGGCAACCACGATGGACGGCGCCGTGGCAACCGGCCTGCTGGCGGCGGTTCTCGTGCTGCTGCCCGTGGTCGCCTGCATCCTGGTCCTGCTGCACCGCGAACGCGCGCTGCGCCAGGCCCAGGCCGCGCTGGCGCGCAGCGCGGCGCAGGCCCAGGCGAACGAACAGGCGCTCAAGGTCCTGGTGCGCGAGCGCGACCAGCTCGCGCGCGCACAACACATGGCCAGCGCGGCACACGAGAAGCTGGCCCGCCAGTCGGCCACCGACGGCCTGACCGGCATCACCAACCGGCGCCGTTTCGACGAGATCCTGCAGGTGGAATGGCTGCGTGCGGCCCGCGCCCACACCAGCATGAGCCTGCTGATCGTCGATATCGACCATTTCAAGCGCTTCAACGACCACTACGGCCATGTTGCCGGCGACGAGTGCCTGCGCCGCGTGGCGCATGTGCTGCAGACCAGCGTGCGGCGGGCGGGCGAATGTGTGGCCCGTTACGGTGGCGAGGAGTTCGTCGTGCTGCTGCCGGGGGCGGCGATCGCCCAGGCCGAGGAGCTGGCGCAGCGCTGCCTCGATGCCATCGCGGCCGAGGCCCTGCCCCATGCCGCATCACCCACGGCCGCTCACGTCACGTTCAGCATCGGCATTGCGCATGCCGTGCCCGACCCGGCCGATGACCCGAGCTCACTGATCAACGCGGCCGACGCCGCGATGTACCGGGCCAAGACCGCCGGCCGTGCCCGCTATGCAGTCGCCGGCCTGGCCGACTGGGAGATCGACAGCGACACGCCCCGAACCCAGGCCGGCGACCTGATCTGAAAGACGCCCCCGTCGGTCCGGTTTCACTGCGTGCAATCCGGCCGCCCCCACTGGGGGACGCCCCCTACGGCCTGGCAAAAACAGTTCCGTCGGGGCCTGGACTGGCCCGCTGCGCGGCCGTTGGCCCGCGTGACCCAGGTCAATGGGCCTGGTCCCAGTTCGCGCCGACGCCGATCTCCGCCACCAGCGGCACGCGCAGTGACGCCACCGAGGCCATCAATGCCGGGATCTCTTGGCGCAACCAGTCCACCTCGGCGTCGGGCACCTCGAACACCAGTTCGTCGTGCACCTGCATGATCATCTTCGTGGCGCGCTTCTCGGCATCGAGCACCTGCTGCACCTTGACCATGCTGAGCTTGATCAGGTCGGCCGCCGTGCCCTGCATCGGCGCATTGATGGCCTGGCGCTCTGCGCCGCTGCGCCGCGGCCCGTTCGGCGAGCGGATCTCGGGCAGGTACAGGCGCCGGCCGAACACGGTCTCGACATAACCCTTCTCGCGCGCCTGCTCGCGGGTCTCGTCCATGTAGCGCTTGACGCCCGGATAACGCTGGAAATACCGCTCGATGTAGTTCTTGGCCGCCGTGTTGTCGATCGACAGGCTGCGTGCCAGGCCATAGGCACTCATGCCGTAGATCAGCCCGAAGTTGATGACCTTGGCATACCGGCGCTGCTCGCTGCTGACCTGCTCCGGCGCCACGCCGAACACCTCGGCGGCGGTGGCGCGGTGCACGTCCATGCCTTCGGCGAAGGCGCGCACCAGGGCTTCGTCCTCGCTGATGTGGGCCATGATGCGCAGCTCGATCTGGCTGTAGTCGGCGCTGGCGATCACGCAGCCGTGCGGCGCCACGAAGGCCTCGCGCACGCGCCGCCCCTCGGCGGTGCGGATCGGGATGTTCTGCAGGTTGGGATCGTTGCTCGACAGGCGGCCGGTCACGGCCACGGCCTGCGCGTAATGCGTGTGCACGCGGCCGGTACGCGGCAACGCCAGTTGCGCCAGCTTGTCGGTATAGGTGCCCTTGAGCTTGGCCAGGCCGCGGTGTTCCAGGATCTTGGCCGGCAGCGGATAGTCCTCGGCCAGCTTCTCCAGCACCTCCTCGTCGGTGCTCGGCGCACCGGTGGCGGTCTTCTTGACCACCGGCAGGCCGAGCTTGCCGAAGAAGATCTCGCCGATCTGTTTCGGGCTGCCCAGGTTGAAGGGTTGACCGGCCAGTTCGTGCGCCTCGGCCTCGAGCTGCATGATGCGCTGGCCCAGTTCGTGGCTTTGCGCGGCCAGCGTCGGCGCGTCGATCAACACGCCGTTGCGCTCGATCCGGTACAAGGCCTCGCTGGAGTCGATCTCGAGCTGGTAGATGAAGGCCAGCTTGGCATCGGCCTCGATCCGCGGCCACAGGACCCGGTGCACGTCCAGGGTCTGGTCCGAGTCCTCGCAGGAGTATGCGGCCGCGCGTTCGATGTCGACCTGGTCGAAGCCGATCTGGTGCGCGCCCTTGCCGCACAGGTCTTCGTAGCTGATGCCGGAGCGACCCAGGTGGCGTTCGGCCAGGCTGGCCAGGCCATGCGGCCGGTGCACCTCGAGCACGTAACTCTGCAGCATGGTGTCGTGCACGTAACCCCGGACCTCGATGCCGTGGTTGGCGAACACATGGCGGTCGTACTTGATGTGCTGGCCCAGCTTGCGGCAGGCGGCGTCTTCGAGCCAGGGCCTGAGCCGCTCGAGCACTTGCTCGCGCGGCAGCTGGTCCGGCACGCCCGGATAGTTGTGCGCCAGCGGAACATAGGCGGCATGCCCCGGCTCGACGCTGAAGCTCACGCCGACGATCTCGGCACGCATGTCGTCCAGCGAGGTGGTCTCGGTGTCGACGGCCGCCAAAGCGGCGCCGCGCAGCTTGTCCAGCCAGGCGTCAAGACGATCCCATTGCAGGATCGTCTCGTAGCGGGTCTGGACGCTCGCACCCGTCCCGCCGGAATCCGCCGGCGCCTCGGCACTCGCACCTTCGCCGGCCTCGTCTTGCGCGTCCCCGGCCTGCGCCGCGGAGGCGGACAGGGTGCGCACCAGGCCCTTGAAGCCGTAGGTCTCGTAGAACTGCTTGAGGCCGTCGACGTCCTGCTCGCCGATCGCGATCGCGTCGAGCGAGGGCAGGCCCGCCACCCATTCGCTCAGGTCGCAGTCCGTCTTGACCGTGAGCAGGCTGCGCCCGGTCGGCAGCCAGTCGAGCGCCTTGCGCAGGTTCTGGCCCGCCACGCCCTTGATCGCGTCGGCCTGGGCCACCAGCGCGTCGAGCGAGCCGTATTCGTTCAGCCACTTGGCGGCGGTCTTGGGGCCGACTTTCTCGACGCCGGGCACGTTGTCGACGGTGTCGCCCACCAGCGTCTGGTAGTCGACCATCAGGCGGGCCGGCACGCCGAACTCGGCCTCGACGCCGGCCAGGTCCCGGCGCTTGCCGGTCATGGTGTCGACGATGGTGATGTGTTCGTCGACGAGTTGCGCCAGGTCCTTGTCGCCGCTGGAGATGATGACGTCGAAACCGTTGGCCGCCGCGGTCACCGCCAGCGTGCCGATCACGTCGTCGGCCTCCACACCGGGCACGTCCAGCACCGTCCACCCGAGCAGGCGCACCACCTCGTGGATCGGCGGGATCTGCGCGCGCAGGTCGTCCGGCATCGGGCTGCGCTGGGCCTTGTATTGCGGATAGATGGCGTCGCGGAAGGTCGGCCCCTTGGCATCGAAGACGCAGGCCGCGTACCGGGCCGGGATTTCCTTGCGCAGGCTGCGCATCATGTTGACCATGCCGCGGATGGCGCCGGTGGCCGGGCTGGTGGGATCGTCGGGTACGGCCCGCAGGTCCGGCATCGCATGGTAGGCGCGGTAGAGATAACTCGATCCGTCGACCAGCAGCAGCGTGGGGCGCTGCGGCGCGGCCTGCGGGGTTTCGGTGGGGGTCGCGGTGGCGTTCATCGCGCCATTGTGCCTGCCACGGCCGGGCCGCAGTGCACCTACAATCGGCCGATGCCCCACTTTCGTTTTGCCACCCTTTGCGCACTGGCCGCGACCCTGGCCTGGAGCACGCCGTCCCTGGCACAGACCGCACCGGCCGACGGCGCGGCCGGCGTCCCGGGCGGGCGTCCGGACCAGCGCATCGAGCGCATCCAGATCGAGGATGCCGGCTCGCGCATCGACGAATTGCGCGTGGGTGGCGAAACCCAGAGCATCGTGGTCTCGCCCAAGGGCGGCATGCCGGCCTACGACGTGCAGCCGGCCGGCATTCATCGCAACCTGACGCGCGGCGAGCGCGGCAACAACACGGCGACCGGCGGCACGCGGGTCTGGAAGCTGCTGGACTTCTAGGCCCGGCAAGACTGATTCATGGCGGTATACACGGAGGTCGCGCCCGACGAGGCGGGCGACCTGATTCACAAGCTTGGCCTGGGCGATCTGCATGCGATGCAGGGGTGCGCCGGAGGCATCGAGAACACCAACTACTTCGTCAGCACCAGCCAGGGCGAATACGTGCTGACGCTGTTCGAGCGCCTGAGCTTCGAGCAACTGCCGTTCTACCTGGCGCTGATGAAACACCTGGCCGCGCGCGGCATTCCGGTGCCCGATCCGGCGCAGGATGCCAACGGCGTCTACCTGCACCGGCTGCGGGACAAGCCGGCCACGGTGGTCAACCGCCTGTCCGGCAAGAGCGCGTTGTCGCCCGACGCCGCGCACTGCACCGCGGTCGGCGCCATGCTGGCGCGCATGCACCTGGCCGGTCGGGACTTCGCGCTCGAACAGCCCAATCTGCGGGGCCTGCCCTGGTGGAACGAGACGGTGCCGGTGGTCTTGCCGCATGTCGACGGGCCCCAGGCCGAGCTGCTGCGCTCCGAGCTGGCCTACCAGAACCATGTCGCCGAATCGGCGGCCTGCCAGGCGTTGCCGCGCGGCGCCATCCACGCCGACCTGTTTCGCGACAACGTGTTGTTCGACACCGGCGTCGACGCGCCCGCGCCCGACGGCCGCCCCCGGCTCAGCGGCTTCTTCGACTTCTATTTCGCCGGCATCGACAGCTGGGTGTTCGATATCGCGGTCTGCCTGAACGACTGGTGCATCGACCTCGCGACCGGCGTCGCGGACCTCGAGCGCAGCCGCAGCATGCTGGCCGCCTACGCAGCCGTGCGCCCCTTGACCGCATCCGAGCGCCGCCTGCTGCCCGCGATGCTGCGGGCCGGCGCACTGCGATTCTGGATCTCCCGCCTGTGGGACCTGCACCTGCCGCGCGAGGCATCGATGCTCCAGCCGCACGACCCGACCCATTTCGAACGGGTGTTGCGCGAGCGGGTCCGCCAGAGCCTGACGCCGAACCTGCTGGGCCTGTGAGCATTCGGCGGCACGCACCATGAAACTCCACATCGTTCCCGCACGCACCGGCATCACCTGGGTCAAGCTGGGCATCCGCACCTTCTTTCGCCAGCCGCTGGCCTTGTCCGGCCTGTTCTTCATGTTCCTGGCCGTGATGTCGCTGGCCAGCATGGTCCCGGTCATCGGGCTGGGACTGGCCATGGCCTTGTTGCCCGCCTGCACGCTGGGCCTGATGGCCGCGAGCAAGGAGGCGCACGCCGGCAACTTTCCGATGCCGATGGTGTTCCTGAGCGCGTTCCGCGCCGGACGCCAGCAACTGCGGGCCATGCTGACGCTGGGCGTGATGTACGGCATCGGCCTGGCGGTCGTGATGGGCATCACGGCGCTGTTCGACGACGGCCGATTCGCGGCCAGCTACCTGGCCGGCAGCGCACCATCCATCGACATGGCGCGCGACCCCGACAGCCGCTCGGCGATGATGGCCTTCCTGCTGCTGCAGCTGCCGTTGTCGCTGATGTTCTGGCATGCGCCGGCGCTGGTGCACTGGCACCAGGTGCCGCCGCTCAAGAGCGTTTTCTTCAGCCTGGTGGCCTGCCTGCGCAACCTGCTGGCATTCACCGTGTTCGGGCTGATGTGGATCGGCATCACGATGCTGCTGATCGTCGCCATATCGCTGCTCACCGGCATACTGGGCAACCCCCAGGTGGCCGGCGTCGTGCTGCTGCCGGGCACGCTGATGATCGCGGCGATGATCTTCACGTCCACCTATTTCTCGTTCCGGGACTGTTTCCTGACCGAAGACGACGGCGCCACGCCGCCCGCGTCCGGCGCCCCGTGACGATGGACCGGCCACGGGGTTACAGTTGGCCCTGACCGTTGATCGACGCCGTACCGTGAGGAGGATGCATGAATCGCCATATCCTGATTGACCGCTCCGAGAAGGAGGTGCTGTGGTTCCAGCGCCGCAGCTTCCTCAGTGCCGCCGCGGCCTGGACGGCCATGGGCGGCTTCGCGGCGGCCCACGCCCAGTCGCGCAGCAACATCGTCGAGTTGCAGGGTGACGCCCTGCTCAATGGCCAGCGCCTGTTGCCCCAGGACACGATCCAGACCGGCGACCAGGTCGCCACCGGGCCCGGCACGACCCTGGTGTTCGTGCTCGGCAACTCCTCGTTCAAGGTCCGCCAGAACTCGCAGATGACGGTCGAACGCGGCCAATCGCTCAACGTGGTCAGCGTGCTGCGCCTGCTGGCCGGCGCCGTGGCCAGCGTCTGGGGCATCGGCAATACGCGCCAGATCGTCACGCCGACCCTCACCGCCGGCATTCGCGGCACCGGCGTCTATGCGGAGGTGCCGGCGGGCGCCAACGGGCGCAGCTACCTGTGCAACTGCTACGGCACCATCGACCTGGCGGCCGGCGGCGACCGCGTGACCAGCGTATCGGACTACCACCAGGCATTCTGGGCCGAAGTGCAGGCCCGGGAAGGCCGCCTGCTGACACCGGCCGGCGCCATCAACCACACGGACGAGGAACTCGAAGTGCTGGCTCGCCTGGTCGGACAACGCACCGCCTGGCAGATCGCCGGCAGGAAAGGTGTCAAGGACGGTCGCGGCTACATGGAAGACAAGCCCGGTCAGGCGCACCCGGCGGTGATGCCGCGCCGCTGACACGCATGCGGGCGCATACGCCCGGCGCGGTTCAGTTCTTCAACCTGTAGTCGGCAATCGCCTTGGCGAGATCGACGTATTCCTCACACGTCGTATTGCCGCAGATCTGCTGCAGCGCGGCCAGGTGCTTTTCGGCTTCCTGCGGCTTCCTGTCCATCAGGTAGGCCTCGCCGATGTATTCATGGGCGCCCTTGTGGCGTGGATCGAGTTCGATCGCCTTGCGGTAGTGTTCGAACGCCCTGGGCAGGTCCGGCCGGGCCTGCTTGCGCAAGCTGTAGCCCAGCAGATTGTGGATGTCGGCATTGCGCGGCTCCTCGCGCACCGCCCGGTTCAGCTCGTCCAGCGCCCGGCGCCAGTCCTGCTTGCGGATCGCCTCGCGCGCCAGGTCGATACGCTCGCGCGCACTGGGCGGGCTGGTGGCGGGGCCGGTGTCGGCCGCCTGCAGTGGCGTGCTGGCCAGCGTGGCGGCGAGCATGATCGCGACGAGTGGAAATGCCATGGTGTGACCCCGGGTTGAAACCTTTACGACCCGCAAGCCGGCCGCGAAGTTCCGCTGGCCGCGCGGGATCGGATCCGCAGCGCCGCTGCCACGGTCATGCTGCCGTCACGGCACCGGCGTCAGCTTGGCCACCGACAGGGCCAGCCATTTCGTGCCGTGGCGCGGAAAATCGATCTGGGCCCGCGCATCCGCGCCCGTGCCTTCGAGCGTGAGCACCGTGCCTTCGCCGAACTTGGTATGGAACACCTTCATCTTCACACGCAGGCCGTGGCCGTTGTCCGACTGCCGTGGCACCGCTGCTGCCGCCGCGTGCGACGGGATGGCTCGCGCCGGGCTGTTGAAATCGCGCTGGCTCCAGGCCGATGCCGGATTCGCCGGCATGTCGCCGAAGCCGGCGCGCTTGGGCGTCAGCCATTTCAGCGCCTGCTCCGGCAACTCGTCGAAGAAGCGGCTGCGCATGTTGTAACGCGTCTGGCCGTGCAACATGCGGGTCTGCGAATGGCTCAGGTACAGGCGCTGGCGCGCCCGGGTGATGGCCACGTACATCAGCCGGCGCTCCTCCTCGAGCCCGTCGTGGTCGCTCATCGCGTTCTCGTGCGGGAACAGGCCCTCCTCCATGCCGCCGATGAACACGCAGTCGAACTCCAGGCCCTTGCTCGCATGCACCGTCATCAGCTGGATCGCGTCCTGCCCGGCCTGGGCCTGGTTGTCGCCAGACTCCAGCGCGGCATGGGTCAGGAAGGCGGCCAGCGGCGACACGGTCTCGCCGGTTTCGGCGTCCGGCGCCGCCACGGCCCCGCTCGCGTCGGGCGCCAGCTCGTCGACCGGCAGCGCGACCGCATCGCGTCCGAACCCCTCCTGGGTCACGAAACTCTCGGCCGCGTTGACCAGCTCCTCCAGGTTCTCGATCCGGTCCGCGCCTTCGCGCTCGGTCTTGTAGTGTTCGACCAGCCCGCTGTGCTCGAGCACCAGCTCGATGATCTCGCGCAGCGACAGGCCCTGGGTCTGCTCGCGCAACACGTCGATACGCGCGACGAAGGCGCCCAGATTGGCGCCGGCCTTGCCCGTGACGGCGGTCGTCGCGTCGTGCAGCGACTTGCCGGAACTGCGCGCCGCGTCCTGCAGCTGCTCCAGGCTGCGCGCGCCAATGCCGCGCGGCGGGAAGTTGACGACCCGCAGGAAGCTGGTGTCGTCGCCCGGGTTCTCCAGCAGCCGCAGGTAGGCCAGCGCATGCTTGATCTCGGCGCGTTCGAAAAAGCGCAAGCCGCCATAGACCCGGTACGGCATGCCGGCGTTGAACAGCGCCGTCTCGATGACCCGGCTCTGCGCGTTGCTGCGATACAGCACCGCGATCTCCTTGCGATCCATGCCATCGCGCACCAGCTGGCGCATCTCGTCGACCATCCACTGTGCCTCGGCCAGGTCGCTGGGCGACTCGACCACGCGCACCGGCTCGCCCGGGCCCTGGTCGGTGCGCAGGTTCTTGCCCAGGCGCTTGGCGTTGTGGCTGATCAGCGCATTGGCGCTGTCCAGGATGTTGCTGTAGCTGCGGTAGTTCTGCTCGAGCTTGATCTGGTGCTGCACGTCGAACTCGCGCACGAAGTCGGCCATGTTGCCGACCCGCGCGCCGCGAAACGCATAGATGCTCTGGTCGTCGTCGCCCACGGCCAGCACGCAGCCCGTGGGGCGGAAGTCCGGGTCACCGGCCACGGTGGCATTGCCGCTGCCACCGGCCAGCAGCTTGATCCAGGCGTATTGCAGCTTGTTGGTGTCCTGGAACTCATCGATCAGGATGTGGCGGAACCGCCGCTGGTAGTGCTCCCGGATCGGATCGTTGTCACGCAGCAACTCGAAGCTGCGCAGCATCAATTCGCCGAAGTCGACCACGCCTTCGCGCTGGCACTGCTCCTCGTAGAGCTGGTAGATCTCGACCTTCTTGCGCGTGTCGGCGTCGCGCGCGTCGACCATGTTGGGCCGCAGCCCGTCTTCCTTGCAGCCGGCGATGAACCACACCAGCTGCTTGGGCGGGAAACGTTCGTCGTCAATCTGGTACTGCTTGACCAGGCGCTTGATCGCCGAGAGCTGATCCTGCGTGTCCAGGATCTGGAACGCCTGCGGCAGGTTGGCCAGCTTGTAGTGCGCGCGCAGGAAACGATTGCACAACCCGTGGAAGGTGCCGATCCACATGCCGCGCACGTTGACCGGCAACATGCTGGTCAGGCGCGTCATCATCTCCTTGGCCGCCTTGTTCGTGAAGGTCACGGCCAGGATGCCGGCCGGCGACACCTGGCCGGTCTGCAGCAGCCAGGCGATACGCGTGGTCAACACCCGCGTCTTGCCCGAGCCGGCCCCGGCCAGGATCAGCGCGTGTTCGGCCGGCAGCGTGACGGCCGCGCGTTGTTCGGGATTGAGGCTGTCCACGAGGCCGCCGGCGGGCGCCTGGGAGGGGGTTGGCATTGGGTGCATCGGACGATTGTAGGAACCCATGCGCGCGGCATGGCCGCAAGGCCGGCAGGCTCGGCGTCACCCCACGCTGCTAGAATCAAGCACCGGGCCCAAGCATTTGTGGCCCGGTTTTCGTTTCCGCGCCCCTCGGGGCGACGCGACCCGAACCGGGCCCGATCCAAGCGCTCATCTGTTCATGCCGACAGTCATCCAACGCTTGGGGAAACACCATGGAAATATTCGATTACGAGAACATTCTGCTGCTGCCGCGCAAATGCCGCGTGGACAGCCGCTCCGAATGTGATGCCAGCACCGAACTCGGAGGGCGGCAGTTCCGCATCCCGGTGGTACCGGCCAACATGAAGACCGTGGTCGACGAGTCGATCTGCGCCTGGCTGGCCGAGAACGGCTACTTCTATGTCATGCACCGCTTCGACCTGGACAACGTCGCCTTCGTCCAGGCCATGAAGGCCAAGGGCCTGTACGCATCGATCTCGCTGGGCGTCAAGAAGGCCGACTATGCGACGGTCGACCAGTTCGTCGCGCTCGGCCTGTGTCCCGAATACATCACGATCGACATTGCGCACGGCCACGCCGACAGCGTCAAGAACATGATCGAATGCCTCAAGGCCAAGCTGCCGGCGGCGTTCGTCATCGCCGGCAACGTGGGGACACCCGAGGCCGTGATCGACCTGGAGAACTGGGGCGCCGACGCGACCAAGGTCGGCATCGGTCCGGGCAAGGTCTGCATCACCAAGCTCAAGACCGGTTTCGGCACCGGCGGATGGCAGTTGTCGGCGCTCAAGTGGTGTGCCCGCGTGGCGACCAAGCCCATCATCGCCGACGGCGGCATCCGCGAACACGGCGACATCGCCAAGAGCATCCGCTTCGGCGCCACCATGGTCATGATCGGCTCCATGCTGGCCGGCCACGAGGAAAGCCCGGGCCAGACGGTGGAGGTCGACGGCCGCCTGTTCAAGGAGTATTACGGCTCGGCCAGCGACTTCAACAAGGGCGAATACAAGCACGTCGAAGGCAAGCGCATCCTCGAGCCGATCAAGGGCAGGCTCTCGGAGACGCTGACCGAGATGGAACAGGACATCCAGAGCTCGATCAGCTACGCCGGCGGCCGCAAGCTGATGGACATCCGCAAGGTCAACTACGTGACGCTGGGCGGCGACAACGCGGGCGAACACCTGCTGATGTAATTCGGCCTCGGTTCGCGGCGCGCTGCGGCCGGCACGAGCGACCCGCCCAGGCGCCAGCAGGCGGTGTCAGAGCCCGAGCAGTTCGCGCGTCAGACGGTGCAGCCGGCTTCCCGGCTCCACCATCGCATCCAGGATGCTGAAGTGGTTCAAGCCGGGCAAGGCCTCACACACCGGCACCACCTTGCGCCCCCAGCGCTGCTGGATCAGGCTGTTCTGGCGCAGGAATTCCGCACTCTCCTCGCCCCCGCACACGCTGGCGAGCACGCCATGGCGTGACGGCGGCGGCATCCAGGCCGGGCTGGCCTTGCAGGCGTCCTCCGGCGTCAGCCGCAGGTCGTGCTGCAGGAACGGCGTGCGGCGGATCGATTCGAGCTCATGCAGGCCCGAGATCGACAAGGAATTGCGCACCAGGTCCTCGGGCAGATCGTCGCCATGGGCCTGCCACACGCAGGCCGCCATCATCGCGGCCAGATGCCCGCCCGCCGAATGCCCGGCCACCGTGATGCGCGCCGGGTCGCCGCCATACTGGTCGATATTGCGCCAGACCCAGACCAGCGCCTTGACGATCTGCATCACGATATGCGGAACGGTGACCGGGTGGATGTCGGTCCCCGGGCACAAGGCGTAGTTCGGCACCACGACGCAGGCTCCGGCCTGCGTGAAAACCGGCGCGACGAAGGAATGGTCGGACTTGTCGAGCGAGCGCCAGTAGCCGCCGTGCAGGAATACCAGCACCGGCGCCTTGTCGGTGCTGCTGGCGCCCTTGCCGGTGCCGGTCCCGGTCTCCACCGCGCGGAACACGTCCAGCGTTTCGCCATCACCGAGCCCGTACGGCACGTCGAGCTGGCAGCCGGGTTCCTGCCGCGCATCGATCGAATGCCCGGTCCACACAGCCATGTGGCGCGCGAAATCGGGCACCAGGGCCCGGTTGTTGTACATGCTGTCGAACCATTGCGGACTTCCATGTCGTGCCATAGGTCAGTTCCAGGAAAGAAGGGCCTTCCATTGTGACCCGAACCGGCGCCCCGGCAGCGCCCATGCCATTGCCAAGGCCTCGCCAAGCTGGCTAGAATCAAAACCCGTTGGGGGGGTAGCTCAGCTGGGAGAGCGCTGCGTTCGCAATGCAGAGGTCGGGAGTTCGATCCTCCTCCTCTCCACCAACAATTTACTTTTGAATCAACGGCTTACCGGAAACAGAAGGCCAGTTTTTTCTAGTGGTGTCCAATAACTGTTCAAAAGACAGGTTACTGCGCTGCCGGTGCACCCGTGGCACATGCGGCATGACCTCCCTAAGCGGGACATGCGGATGCATGCGGTCACGCCATAGCTGTAGCAGCACCTCGCCGGCCCAGTGCTTGGGCTCTGCGCCCAGGTTGCGATATCCGAGTAAGGTCGACTTGGGTATGCCCGTTGCCTCCACTATGGACATGATCGTCAGCCCCGAGCGAATCAGGTCGGCAATGATCCGCTCCCAGTCCACCCGCTGCCCGGTCACTCGACAACCTCCCGCCGGCCGTCGTGGTAGTTGATCACGTGCTTGCCGATATTGTGGTCGAAGACGATCGACCATCCGCTGACACCGGCGTTCACCAGCTCCGTGGCGCGATTCGCAGCACGCTCGCACTTTGCGACCTGTTCCTGCAGGCTTTCATACCGGCGGTTGTCTTCTTCGTTCGGCTGCCCCAACACAGCCTTCATGCCGGCGGCCAGCCGGTCCTTGTCCGTGCGCTGGCGCGTCTTGCTGCTTGCCTTCATGGTGCCCCCCTTCACGGTGTCCGTTCGTATGCCTTGACCAGCCGGCGCAGCTCGCGCAATTCGTCGTCGACGGCCAGGCCCACCTTGATCACCTCGCTGATCTTGCCCAGCGCGTAGATCTGGCCCTTGCCCTTGTCCAGCTCGACCTCGCCGTGTTTGATCTGCCAGTAGGTCGCGGTCATCTCCCGGCGTACCGCGTCCAGGTTGTCCAGAGGCTTGCGCCGCTTGCGCGGGGTAGGGTTACCCGCATCGCTAGGATTGGCGCGCCCTGGCGGGTCGTCCAGGGCGTCAAAGTCTGCCGGCAAGCCCATCATTCACCCCCGAATGCTGCCGACAGGTCCGGCGCCCGGTCCGGGCCCTGCATGCCCTCGCTCGACAGCATGCCGGTCGGTTGCGGCGCCCACCAGTAGGTCGACCCCCATTGCTGCTCGGCACGGTTGCGCACGCGGTCCAGGTAGCCGGGCGACAAGAATTCCTGCATGTCGTTGAGAACGGCTTGGTCGATGGCCAGCTTGGCATACCAAATGTTGACCGCCGGCATGTGCCCGCGCGCCCACCGGAAAGCCTCGGCGCCGGCGTGCGTGTCCTTGCCCTCGGCGGCCTGGCGCAGATTCTCTAAAAATACATCGTAAGTCAGCTCGAAGGCGCTGCCCACCACCGGCCCGGCGATGCCCCCCAGCGCCGCGCTGGCGCCGCTCTGGCCTTGTCGCCCGATACCGGACAGCAGCATGTCCCCGAGGAAGCCAGCGCCGCCACCTTGCGAGAATGCCGCGCTCCAGAACTTGGCCAGGCGCGCCGGGTCGTCGCCCTCCTGCCCGGTCATGTCCCGCGGATCCCGGCCGGCGGCCAGTTCCTTCAACTGGATCGCCAGCGCGCCGAACAGCGTCATGCCAACGGCCAGCGATGCACCGTACTGCAGCCGGCTCGCCGGAGACATGTCCCCGTGCAGTGCCCGGTCCCAGTGGCGCGACATGACGGCGATCGGATATGACTTGAATAAGAGCAAACTTCGCCACAGCTCGCCCTTGCCGGTGCCGCGTTGCAGCCCGCCGGCCTGCAGTGTGCGTGTCGTCAGATCTGGCGCGACGCTGGCATATTCGGATTCGTCGGCGATGGTGCCCAGCAGGCGCGACACGACGCGCTGCTTCGTGAAGGCGTCGACACCGGGCACATCGAGCACGCTTTGCGGTGTCAGCATGTCCACCCCGCGCCATTGCTCGGGCGTGGCCTGGTGCAACACGGCCCATTCATCGGCGGTCCATCCCTTGGTCGTGAGCCTGGCGCGGTCGCCGGCCTCCAGCTGCTCCCATGGCGTGTGCGCGATCTTGGCCATGCCGCCCATCATCGTGACGCTGAAGGCCCGGCGCACCGCGTCGGTGAAGGCGTTGAGCAATCCCGCCTTGGTCGTGGCATTGGCAAGCCTGGCGGTCCAGCCCTGGCCCAGGTTGCCCTCGCCGTATTGCGTCATGTCGGACACGATCGAGTCCGAGATCAGCCCGGCGCGGTGCGCATACTCGCGCGTCTCGCTGCCGAAGGCCCGCACCAGGTTCACGGTCCCCTGCCAGAACGGCAGCCGGTTGTATCCCAGCGTCGCAAAGTACGTCGGAATGTCGGTCACGCTCGACAGCAGCGTCTGCTGTAGCTTGCCGGTTACCTCCAGGTTCCGCAGTCCCTGCCCGATGCGCGCCGCGCGCTGGCTCTCGGAGTTGTTGAATGCGCCGGTCAACGTCTTGAACATGTCGGTCGTGTTCATCAGCAAGCCAACCCGATCGACGCCCCCGCCCTGCATCGCGGTGTCGTGCATGGTGCGAAACAGCGCGGCCGGATTCGGGCCGAACGTCTCCGTCAATGCGATGTTGCGGGCCATCCATTCGATATGCCCGGACAGCGCGCCGAACACGTTGCCCTGGCCATACTTGCCCAGGTAGGACACATAGGCCTCGGGCGTTGCGAAGTGGATCACGCGGGACTGCGAGCCGGCATTGGCCAGCGCGCCCTCGCCCCGGTACTGGCCCGGCTCGATCTTGCTCCAGCCGTCGCTGGTGATCGTGCGCCATGCTTCCTCGAGCGCTTCGCCCAGCTCGGCATCCGTCATCTGCCGACCGTTCTCGGTCACGTATTTGCGCCGGTCGACCATCTGCAGAACATCGGTCACCCAGCGCGTGATGCCGGCCTCGCGCACCCGCCCGGCGTCGTGGGGCTGCGGCAGGTAGCCATACATCAGCTTGCGCACGTCGCCGCCGGCTTCGTTGAACCGGTTGCGCATGTTCTCGATCGAGTCCAGCCAGGCGCGCGCCGCGGCCTTGGCACCGGCGTCGCCGCCGTCCTTGCCGAACACCTCGCGCACGAACGCCAGCGCCTTCTCGGGGTTCTCGGCATTGGAGATCCAGCGCACGCCGCGCATCACCATCGAGCCCGAATCCTGGCGCGTGGCGTAGTCGATCGCGTCCAGGGTTTTCTGCAGATACTCGCGCTGCACGCCCTTGATGTAGGTGTTCGCCTGGTCCAGCTTGCGCACGATCACCTTGAACCCGCCTTTGCCGGCGCGCTCGACCTCGGGCACGTGGCGCATGTGGGCTTGCACGCTCAGCGCCGCGCGGGTTTCCTGCAGCTCGGCCTGGTGCATCAGGTCCTTGGCCGCTGCCTTGGCGCCTTCGCGCAGCCGGCCCTCGCGCGGCATCTGCGCCCAGCCGGCCGGGTTCTTGGCGGCCAGGCGGCGCATCGATTCGCGCACCCGTTCCTCGATCCCTCGGGCCTCGGCCTGTGTGATCTTGCGACCGATGGCGGTCTCGACTGCGTTGACGCACTTGATCTTCATGGGGTCATCCTTCCAGCATGCACTCGACTGCGGCCTCGAAGGCGCGCGATTCCACATTGGCCCGGGCTCGCTCTTGCGAAACTGCCTCCAGGGCGTCGCGGGCACCTTGCGCCGGCGCGTTGTCATCCAGGCGCACCGGCATATCGGGCCGCTGTCGGATGGCCTCCATGGCGCTGCGCACGGCCGGCGGCTGCGCGGCAATGGTGCGGGCCTGCTCGACCGCGTCGGCGATCTGGTTGGCAATGTCGCCATCCCCGCCGCCAGTGGCACGCACGTCGCGCACGCGCTGCACCAGCTCGCCGACGTTGCCCCCGTTCTCTCGCAACCCGATCAGCAGATTGCCAACCGCTGGCGGCAGGTCGTCGATCTGCTGCGTGTCGATCAGCCGCATGGCGTCGGCTGCGAGCCGGTCCAGGCCGTCATCGAGCACCGGCGCAACCGTAGCCAGCGGCGCGGGCTCGACCTCGATCGGCGCCAGGTCGTCGGCGCTGCGCGATGCCCGAATCTCTTCGTCGACTCGGCGCAGCCGCTCGCCCATGTCGGCCACCACCTGTTTCACGCGCGCCTCATCCAGTTGCATCGGCACCGCATCGAGTCGCACCAGTTCGCCGCTGTCCATGGCGCGCTGCGTCTCCTGCAGGGCCTTCGCGTGGGCCGCTTGGGTGCGTGGGTCCGCTCGGTCCCCGAGCGCTGCGCCTTGGGCCTGCTGGTCACGATAGGCCACATGCGCGGCGTCCCGGATCTCGGGCGTGTCGGCAAACCCCGCCGGCATCTCGGATGGCGCCGGCTTGCCTGCGGCCTCGGCTGCTGCCTTGCGAACCCGGGCCCGGTGCAGCACGGTGCCGAAGATCCCGGGCACGGCCAACGACACGCCCAGGCCCACCGGGTCCCAGGGGTCATGCTCTGCGGCCAGCTCGGGATAGTTGGCGTTCTCCAGAATCGCCCGGGTCGCCGCCTGCTCGCCGATGTACGACAGCGGCCCGCCGGCTGCGATCAGGCCTGCAGTCTGCAGCGCGGTCCCGCCCGCCACGGGAATGGCAACGCCCACGGCAGTGGCAACACCGCGCACCGCGCCGGTCTGCATCGCCGTGGCGGTGTCGACCCCCTTGTCGCGCATCTCCATGAACCCCGTGGCCGCCTCATCCAGCCCGGTGCCCACCACGGCGGCAACCGGCCCGCCGGTAAGCCCATAACCTGCGACCTTGGTCAACAGCCGCGACGCGTCCTGCAGGATCATGCTGGCCGTCGTGCTGGTCAGCGGATCGGGCTTGAACGCGTCGATGCCCCGGCGCAGCGCCTTGTCCTGCGAGTCGCGATCGATGCCGGCATCCTGCAACATGTCGTCCTGCTCGGATGGCGACAACACGCCCGAGCTGCCGGCCTGCATCGGGTTGACCCGGTTGATTGCCCGGGCCGTCTGGCCGACGCCCTGCGCGGCGCCCTTGAATGGCGCCTCGAACAGCTCTACGGCCTGGCTCCACGTGCTGGCCTTGCGCTCGGGCGCCGGCGCAGGGTTACGGCCCATGAACTCCAGGGCGGCATCGGTGCCCACCTGGTCGAATGATCCCCACGGCATCACTTGCCCCCGATCTGGATGCGCACGACACCGCCGCCGCGCTTCATCACCAGCGCGCCGCCGGACGACAGCGCATACGTCCCCATGCCGGCCGGAATCAGGGTCAGCGCGTCCATGTTCTGCGCCAGCTTCTCGACTCCGACCAGCTCGCCGCCGACCAGCACGTCGAAGCCGTCCGCGAACTTGGCCATGGTCTTGGCATCGATGGCCCGCACCTCGCGCTTGAACCGGCGTTCGTCGTACCCGATGGGCATGGGCACCTTGGTCCCGTTGTTCCAGTCGGCCAGGCCATTGGTCACGTGGCGCACGGCCTCGGATGCCGACGCGCTGCCATTGCGGTCGCGCAGCCCTGCATATACCCGCTGCGCTGCTGCAACAGCGGAATCGCGGGCCGATGTCGTGGGCCATGGCACCTTGTCCAGCTCGCGGGCGATCTGCACCGCGGCCGCGCTCGACAGCGAATCGTCTTTGACCCGGCCCGATGCCGTGGCGTCCGCGCCCTGCAGGATCAGCTCGGACACGGCCGGCGGCATGGTGGCTGCTGCGAAGATGGCAGAGCCCAGCACGTTGTCCTTCCCGTCGATCTGCCGACCCAGGGCCGCGACCATCGAGGGATCCATGACCGTTGCGAGCTGGCGCACGACGGTGTTCTTCTGCGCCAGGGGCAGCGCGCGCAGCATCTCCCCGGCCCGGTGCGCCTCGCTGGCCAGCAGTGGCGACGTAGGCACACCGGTGCGCGCGGCAACCGTGTGCGCCGCCTCTGCCCGCTGGCCGATCTGCTGCGCCAACTGGTCCAGGCTGGTGAAGTTCAGGGGCTGAATGTCGATGAGTCGAGCATTCAGTCCATAGAGAAGCGGATCCTCGGCCAGTTGCTTCTCGGTGCGCGCCTTGATGCTGGCGAACCGCTCGATGCGCCGCTCCAATGCCGGGTTGCTGCCCTGCTCGGTCAACCTGGTGCGCATCTCGATGATGGCCCGCTCCTGGCCCGCTGGCGGCAACTGCGCGAAGCTGGCGGCCTTGGCTGCACCGACCAGCAGCTCGCGGGCCTCCGTGGCGTATGGCGTGCCTGCGACCTGCGTCGTGATCGTGCGCATCATGTTGTCGTCCGGCACTGAACCGTTGTCGACCATCGTCTGCAGCGCACGCACTGCGGATTCAGCCTGCCGATCGCGCCGGGCCGCGGCTGCCTCGCCCCGGGCAATGGCGGTCTGCCTCTTGGCCTCGATCAACTGGCGCCGATTGGCGATACGCGTGTCGAGCTGGCCCAGCTTGTCGGGCGACAGGTCGGCGAAGGCACTGCCGCGCAGACTCTCGGCCACGGCGTCCAGGGCCTTTGCGTCGTCGCGGGCACCGCGCACCAGAGCATCGCCCAAGTTGTAGGCGGTTTTTTCCCTAAACGACTGCACCTCGCGCTGCACCTGGTCAGCGGTCATGCCAGCCTGCGGTCCCATGGTCTGCAGCATGCTCGTGTACTGCTTCACCGCTGCATCGCGGTCGGTCAGCGCGGCACGCTCGAACGTCTCGCCGGCAGTCACCAGATCGGCGCGCACACCCTGGCGCACGTGGGCCGCGGCTGCGTCGATCGCACGATTGCGGGCAGACCCCACGTGGTCCACCGTGTTGGCCCGGATGAAGTTGGCCACCTCGGGCTTGATGCCCTGCAGTCGATCCTGCAGCGCCTTCTCCGCGCGCTTGTCGAACTCGCGCCCCGCGTCGCCGGGCTTGATCTCGCCGGCGGCGATGCGCCGGGCAATGTCATCGCCCAGGTCCTGCGCGTCCACGCCGATACCCTTGGTTGCTGCCGTTGCGACGGTCCGGTCGCGTAGATCCTGCGCCTTTTCCAGCTCGCGCTCTGCGCGCTGGCGTTCCTGCTCGGCCAGTCGCTTGCGCTCGATCTCCTGCGCCTGGCGTGCGCGCTCCCTGGCCGCGATGTGATCGGCGCCGATGCCCGTTATCGTTGCGCCCAGGTCCTGCAGTGCAGCGCCCATGCCGCCGTCGAGCTGCCCGGCCGATGCCAGTGGCGTCTGCCCGCCTTGGGGCACCACCTGGCCGAAGCCACCCATAGGAATCTTGGCCATGATCAATACTCCCCGCCAGGTCGAACCGTCGATCGCCACCCTTTGGCGAACGCACTGCCAGCGCTCAGGGCCGATGCGGTCCTGGCGTTGCGCCCGGAAATTGCATATCCCTCGCCTTGCGCGTTGAGCTTGCGCGCACGGGTCGCGCCATTCATCACGGTCGTGAGTGCGTCCTCTTCGCCGCTGGCAAAAATGTCCTGGTTGATCAGCTCAGCCGTGCCGACGTCGACCTCGACACCGCTGGCGGCCACGGATGCACGCGCGGCCGACTGGGTGCGGCTGCGGGCCTCGCGGATCTTGCCGGCTTCGATCTGCGCATATGCGCGTTCAGCGTCCGCATCGGCAGCGGCTTGTTCCTGCTGGTACTTGCCGGTCGCCGCGGCCTGGCGACCCTGCGATAGTGCCCCCAGCGCACTGATGGCAGAGCCGGCCATGCTCAGGCCTTGCGCAAACGACATGGCTGCAATGGTTACGCACATGATCAAGCTCCTACGACGCGCAGCGCAGCGGCCGACTTTTGCGCGGGCGCGGTCGTCGCCGTCTTGCTGGCTGCCAGTTCCTCGGCCCGCTTGCGATCGGCCTGGCGCTTGTGATAGAACCACGTCGCCCATTGCTGTTCGACACGAGTGCCAAAGCCGTCGATGTTGGCCACCAATTCACCGGGCGCGCGGCCGTTCAACAGTCGCCCCAGTTCCTCCAGGGCCAGCGTCTTGGAAAAGTCCCAGTCACGCAGGTGATGCACGGTGTCCACCACCTCCCATCCCGCGGGCGTCAGGACGGACGGGTTGACATTCTGGTAGTCCAGCAATTCGAGGATGTCCTGGTCCTTCGCGGCCAGCATGTTGATGTGCTCCGCCACCGCCGCCAGTGCTTTCTGCAGCTTGCGGGCAATTTCGATCTTGCTGTCCCCGAGCGCTTGGATATTCTGCACGCGGGCCCGCACCGCCTCGCGGTCGAGCTGCTCGAAGTAGGCCACGCGCTCGGCCTGCAATGCCTTGATGCCGGCATGCAGCCGATGCAAGCGCGCCGTCCAGCGCTCAAGCTCGGCCTCGGCCTGCTGGGACAGATCGGCGTCCAGCAACGCGCGATAGTCCGGCGGCGTCTGCAGCTCTCGAACCTTGGCCTGCGCCTCGGTCAGTTGCTGATTCAATGCGGCCTCGTCGCTGTCGAACTTGGCCGCGCCGTCCAGGTTCTTGTCGCCGCTCTCGTTTTGCATGGCTTGCATGGTGGTTTTCTCCGTGTGGGTTGTGGGTCAGTGCAGCGGCCGGCCGTTGCTGGCCTCGTCTGCGGGTTGCGGGATAGGTAGCGTCTCGTCGAATGCCGGCAGCGCCAACATCGTCGGGTTCAAGGTCGGCGGGCCTTCCATCTCGACCAGGCCGGCCTCGATCAGCTCGGCCAGCACAATGCCGGCAGTGGCCGGCGTCACGGCTGCCAGCGTCATGAACTGATCCAGCGGCACCGGGTAATCGCAATAGCGCAGCAGCAGCCACGCGGCACGCGCGCCCAGGCTCACCTCGCGCAGCTTCGGGCACGTGCCCCAGCGGTAGATGTCAACGGGCGTCATGCATCCACCACCGCGATATTCAGGCCCAGCTCGCGCGACATGTCCGCGATCGCAGCATCTCGCCCGGCGCGGTACTGCTGCCACTCGGCACCGCTCATGTGATGGGGCACCGATCCATCCCACTCTATGGCCAGGATGCCCGCCTTGCCGTCCGGCAGTCGCGGCACGGTCAAGGTGACCCGGCGCGGCCCGACCTGCCAGGCCCGCACAAAAACAGGTTGCTCAGCGGACATCGGAATTCCCTCCTTTTTCCGGATTCGTCCCATTCACGTCTTCACGCCCCCTAAAGGGAGGCGTGAATGAACGTGAATATTCATGGGTGTTTTTCGGGTTCACGCGTGAATAGACGTGAATGGCGTGAATGCGGGTCATGCGCCAATCAGGTGCATCACACCGCCCGTTATTTCGACCAGGCCAAGGTCCTTGAGCCGGCTGGCTGCGTTGTAGGTCGAGCCCGTGCTGAATTGCTCCGACAGCCGCTTGGCTACCTCGGACACGCGCAGGTCTTTTTCCGCACCCCTGAGTAGCCCCAGGATCGCCTGCTGGGCTTCACCCAGCCGCGGCATCTTGCGCGCTACCGCCGGTGCCGCTGCGTCCTCGACAGCGCAAGCCGTGATGCGCGTGTCCCATTGCCCGGGCCCAAGGTCAACCGACACAAACCGCCCGGCCAGTCGCTCGCCCTTGGTCGACAGGTCGCGTTGCTTGGTGACCTCGATCGTGTGTGTTGCCGTCAGGCTGTCGGCGGTCACTTCCATTTCAGTGTCGAGCGCCGCGCGCAGGGACGAATGACCCCGGGCACCCTTGGCCTGGTCCTTGCCGCTGTGATGAATCCACATCAAATGCGCGCCCGTTTCCTCGCGGATGCGGTCGCCCGCGCGCACCAGCCTAGACATGTCCTCGCTGGCGTTTTCGTTGCCACCACCCATTGCCCGGGCCACGGTGTCCACAATCACCAGCAGCACCCGCTGGCCGATCTCGCTGGCCTTTTCCTTGATCAGTTCGATCAAGTTCTCCACGTCGGCACCCGGGTCCATCAGGCTCAGCGCGCAAGGGATCAGGCCGAACGCCTCGATCTCGCGCCCGAAGTGCAGTTCATGGGCCTTGATGCGCCGGCGGATCGATGTCGCGCCCTCGCCGGCCACGTAGATCACGGCGCCCTGCTCGAGCTGGCGGCCCAGCCATGGCGAGCCGTGCGACATACAAAACGCCAGGTGCGTGGCCAGGTAGGACTTCCCCGAATTGCTCTCGCCGTAGATCATCGACATGCCGCCGGCGGTCAGCAGACCCTGCACGATCTCGCGCAGTTCGTCCGCGTTGTCGGTCATGTCCTTGGCCCACTCGAATGGGATTCGCGGTCCCTTGGCCTCCAGGCCGGGTAGCGCGGGCACGCGGTAGGCCATGGCAAAGGCTTCGGCCTCTGCGTCAAGCTGGTCGATGGTCGTCTCTATGGTCACGTGCGACCCTCCTGCACGTAACGTGCAACGGTCCGGATCCGCCCGGCGCACTGCATGGCACGCAACCGTTCGTCGCCGGATATCTCGACCCCGTGCGCCACGTTGCCGGCGATCACGGCCGCGAACTGCGCTTCCTCGACCAGCACCTCCAGGGCATCGCGGGCAGGGAACGGCAGCGGCCGGCGCCGCGGCGTCTTGTCGTCTTTCGGGTCGTCCTGCCAGGCGCCCAGGGCCTTGCAGGCGGTCACAAAGTCCTGACCATGGATCGCCATCTGCATGGCGACTACATCGCCGCCCCTGGCACCGCATCCGGACATGCAGACGAATGCCCCGGTCTCCCCGTTGACCCTCATGCGACTGTGCCCGCAGTTGAAGCAGACGCACGTGCGCCACTTGCCGCCACGCTCCCGCACGGGATAGCCTTGCGATGCCACGTATTCGATGGGGCTCTGCAGGTGGTTGCGAATCAGGCTCATGCAGCGGCAGCCTCCACCGCCTTGCCGGTGACCATCTCCAGCCACTGCTCGACGGCCTCCAGGCTGTCCAGCTGCCGGCACATGGCCCATCGGCTGACGATGTACACGCGCCGATCCCTGTCATCCGTCGACGGAATCAGCGTCACACCGGCCAGGGCGCAGCGGGCCGTGACGGTTGCTTCTCGTTTCGGGTCAGGCATCCCACGCCCCACTCGGGTGAATCGTGCTGTTGACGTCGACGCCCTTGTCGGCCAGGTCCATGGCGATCGCACGGTCCAGCATCTGGTTTGCCCAAGCGTGATGCTCGTGCTTCGGATTCGTCAACGCCTGGTAGTGGCGCCGGCCGAACTCGTCAGCGGTCAATGCCCCATCGGCCAGCGTCGGGGTCTGGATGATTTCGCCGGTCATGCTGCCACCGCCTCGGCCTGCTGAGCTGGGCGACCTTCCAGGCGCTCCTGCAGCTCCTGCGCTGCCCTGCGGCTCACGTAGCGGCGCCGCCCGATCTTGTAGGTAATCAGCTCGCCGGACTTGATCAGCTCGGCGACCTTGGTGTGCCCGATCTTGTACGCCTTCTCATACTCGGCGATGGTGAATGCTTCCGACATCAGTGCCCCTTTCCTGTAGGTGTCCGCCGGACGTCGGCGAACTCAGGAACACAATGTCGGGGAGGTTTGCGAATACGCCTAGAAACTAAACCGGGCCTATTTAACTTCGTCCGCCCGCAGGTATGTGGCAACGGCTTCGCGGTCGCGCCGATACTGAAGCACCAGCGCCTCGGCGCCCGGCAGCGTCACGTCGGGATCTGCGTCGTCCTCGGCCATGGCATCGTCGAGCACCTGCTCGGCGCCGATGATCTGCGTCATGGTTGGATCGCTGGCCAGCAACTGGTGCAGCCGCACGCACAGCCACCACATGGTGTTACGTCGGCGCGGATCGATTGGCCGGCCTTTGACCTGCCCGCGGAAGGCTCGCAGCAGGCGGGAGTCGCCCTCTTGCGCCAGGGGCTCGATCACGGCGCGCAGGGCTTGCAGCAGCGTATGAGGGATCTTCATGCCGGTGGCCTTCAAGCCCGCGTCCGACAATGAATCAACGATCAACTGCAGGGCCCTGCGCGCGGCATCCCTGTCGCCCTTGGCGCCGGCCTCCAGGTACCACGCCAGGTCGCGCTCTTCCCCGCGCAGGTCTGCAGCCATCCAGTCCAGGCGGTCCGGGTGCGTCCCGGACTCTTTCTTGTTGCTAGACATATGTTGCGGCTGGCCTACATCACACTGTCGTTCAGCGCGCGCCGGATTTCGGTCGCCAGTCCCCCGCACTCGTCGGCCACTTCGAGGCATGCCAACAGATACGATGTGCGGCCCGACTCATCCATTGCGGTGAACTTGTCGGCGCACGGACCTTGTGTGAACCACACCATGGCCTCAAGCCCAGCGGCCCGGCTCTTGAGCTGCGTTACCCGCTCGAGCATGGTCGTTTCAGACATGGCGCGCCCCCTGCGGCCACAGTTCTCCCCTGAGCGCATCAATGTCCGGCGGATCGTCGCTGCACGCCTGCGACACAATGACATTCAATTTGTCCAGGCGCATCCCAATACCGCGGATCAGCCAGGGCAGGTCCTCCATCCTGGAGTCGGCGCCCCGGATCAACGCAGCCAACAGCGCCTCACTCTGGTAATTCGCTTCGTTGAGGATCTCCAGCCGGTCGGCAGGAATGCCCGAGCCGTCGGCGGATTGGTTTACAGTTTCAGCAGCCATTTTCGAAGCTCCGTTTCGATTGTGGTCAGCGGCCGGGTCGTGACTTCACCACTTCCCGGCCGCGCCTTTTGCCCTGGTAACACCGCGCCAGGGCATCGCGGTTTTCTACAGCGCCAGTCGCGCCAGTCCTTCGGCGCCATGCTTCTGCAGCAGGTGCCCGTAATGCTTGTCGATCATCTCCAGGCTTGTGCCGCTGAGCTGCGCCACGGTCAGCAGGTCCACCCGGTGCAGGGAAATCAGATCCGTGATGACACTATGCCGCAGCACGTATGCCGTCGCTGTCGGGGGCAGCCCGGCCGCCGCCGCGGCTTCCTTGAATGGCCCTTTCCACGAATCCTTGTTCCAGGCCTTGCCGTCCGCCCTGGTGAATATCGGCGCCGTGGGCAACTTGTTCTTGCACTGCTCGGCGAACAGCTTGGCAGTGACCGGGGGCAGCGTGATGCGCCGATCCTTGCCGGACTTGTCCTTGCCGACCGTCAGCATGGACAGGCGCTTGTCGAAGTTGCCCACCACCAGCGACGCGATCGCGCCCGGGCGCAGCGGGATCAACGACAGCGCGCGCAGTAGCGCCCCGATGTCGGGCGCACATTTGGCGATCAGTGCGCGCCGCTGGTCCAGGTCCAGATAGATGTCGCGCCGGCCGGTGGCGCCCTTGATCGTCTTGAGCTTCTTGGCCCATGCGTGATCGCTGGTGCAATGCCCGTCCTCCAGGGCGAGATTGAGCGCTGCCCGGAGTGTCGCCATGTCGCGGTTCAGCGAGCTGCTAGAGCGCTCCCTGGTCGGCTCCTTGCTCTTGTCCTGGTGCATGGCCCGGGTCTTCGCAAGTGCATTGCGCCACGCGGTTACCTGCCCTTGCGTGAGCTTCTGCAGCGGTGTGCCGGCCAGTTTGGCGTTCGGGTATACCCACCGCTTGAACCGCCCATCGGCATCGTCGGCCGCGTTCGTGCTGGGCTTGGCCCCGCGCAGGTGCTCGACGTAGTTCTCGCATGCCTCGCGCACTGTCAGGGCGCCGGCGCTGCCGCCCTGGCCCATGTGCTCGAACCACTTGCTGGCGGCCTTGCTTGCAGCGCCGAACCGCTCAGTCGGCGGCAATTCCTCGAACTTGCCCAAGCTGTGCAGCTTCTGCGCGCCGGTGTCCTCCAGGCGGTACCGGGCCAGCCAAGCCCCGGTCGAATCACTGGTGATCTTGCGAAAGCCCAGGAAGCAACCGGTGCTGATCTTGTGCCAGTACGGAGCATGCCGCGGCTTGAGTGCTTCGCGCCCCTTGACGGTGTCGATCGAGCCGGCCATGGTGTCGTTTTCGCCTTTGGTGTCCAACAGGTGTCCAAATCATAGGCGAATTTCGGCGAACAATCCAGAACAAATTTGCGCTCTCTCAGAGGGAGAATGCTATTCGCAGTTGTTCGCGATTGTCCGCATTCCTTGCGTTCGCAATGCAGAGGTCGGGAGTTCGATCCTCCTCCTCTCCACCAACTTCTTCATATGAATCAATGGCTTGCCGGAGACGGCAGGCCATTTTTCTTGGTGCGTACGGAGAAAATGCCGAGAATCTGCGCCGAACCGGCGCAGTTGCCGACGACCATCGGCGACCTGTCGGACCTTGGGCAGTTGTCCGGCGGCGAAGACCCGAAGCCATGCCCCGACCAGGTCCGTATGGCCTGTGCAGGGCGCGACTCGCCCGCCGTGACGCTGATCCGATGACCCGCCATGCGCTTTCTCACGGCAGGCAGGACTTGCCAGGCCCCGGAAAGGTCGGCCTGATGCTGGTGACCGAATCCTGCACGGAATCCGATCTCCGGACCTGGTGCAGACAGCAACGCCTGCGCAAGCCATGCCGCAACATGGCGCAGTTTCCGCGCAGCGAAAACTGCGCGAATATCGCTTGAACCGCCCCAGCGCCTGGGGCATTCTTCGGGCTCATCGCCCCTGTCCATCGCCTCCGACCCATGCCCATCACCAGCACGCAGATCCGGTCTGTCACAGCAGCGTTGTACGAACGCGCGCTGAAGAAGATTCCGGAAGACACCAAGGCCGTGCTGCGCCAGGCGCAGGGCGTGGAGCGCTCCGACACGGCCCGCCAGACGCTGACCATCATGCTCAAGAGTGCCGATGCCGCGGAAGCGAAAGACCATCTGGTGTGTTCCGACGTCGGCATTCCGGTGTACTCGATCAAGGTCGGCACCGGGGCACGCATCGACGGCCCGATTCGCCAGGCCATCGTCGACGGCTTCGCCGACCTCGCGGCGCAGATACATCCCCCCATCCTGCGCATGGTGACCAACCCGCTGACGCACCAGCGCAGCCACGCCGGCAAGGACATGCCCATCGTCGCATTCGACATGGTCGACGATGCCGACCATCTGGAGATCGTCTGTGCCCCCAAGGCCATGGGCAGCGGCCGCTGGGAGGCGCTGGAGACCTTCGTCTACCCGAGCCTGGAGACGATCGAGCGGTACGTGCTGGACGTGGTGATGAAGGCCGGTTCGCAACCCTGCCCGCCCATCGTGGTGGGAGTCGGCATCGGCGGCACCTTCGACCATGCGGCCCGCATGGCCAAGCAGCAGGTCCTGCGTCCGTTCGGCCAGACCAATCCGGAGCCGATCCTCGCCGACATGGAACGGCGGCTGCTGCATGCCGTCAACAGCATGGGTTTCGGCCCCATGGGCACGGGTGGCGACACGACCGCGATGGCCGTGCACGTCGACTATGCGGCCAGCCACGGCTTCATGCCGGTGGCCGTGGCGCTGAACTGCTGGATCAACCGCCGCACCGGCGCACGCCTGTACAACGACGGCACCGTGGAGTGGTTCGAATGAGCACCGCCAACCCGCGCCCGGGCGCCCCGCACGACCCTGACGCGCCAGGCGTGTGCGGGCCCGCGCCCGCACACGCCACCGACACGGTCCGCCAGCTGGACCTGCCCCTGGACCTGGACGCGGTGCGGGCCTTGTCGGTGGGAGACCTGGTGACGCTGAGTGGAGACATCACCATCAGCATCGGGCTGCCGACGCACCAACGCATGGTCAAGGCACTGCAGGCCGGCGAAGCATTGCCGGTCGACCTGCGCGGCGGGGCCTTCTTCCATCTCAGTTCCTACGTGATGGACGGGCCCGACGGTTCGGCGGCCGAAGCGCTGTACATGAACCCCAGCACCAGCACCCGGTACGACAGCTTCATGCCGGCGCTGATCCGCGGACTCGGGCTGCGCCTGGTGGGCGGCAAGGGCGGCCTGGACCGGCACAGCGTGGCGGCGATGCGCGAGGCCGGTTGCGCCTATCTGTCGTTCCTGGGCGGCGGCTGCACCTTGCTGGCCGAATCGATCGACAGCGTCGTATCGAGCCACTGGAACGAATACATCTCGCAGTTTCGCCTCGTCACGCTGCGCGTGAAGTCACTCGGCCCGGCCACGGTGGCCATCGACGCGCACGGCAACAGCATCTACGAGGATCTGCGGCTGCGCGCCCAGGAACGCCTGCCGCAGATTCTTGCCAACCTGAACCAGCAACGACAACCTCAACCCTAGGAGACATCATGCCCATCCGTCGTACCCTTCTCGCGGCCTCCCTGGCCGTCGCCACCACCCTGACCATGACCCCGCTTGCCAGCGTCGCGCAAGGGGCCTGGCCGAACAAGCCGGTGCGCATCATCGTGCCCTTTCCGGCCGGAGGCAGCACCGACGTCATCGCGCGCCAGCTCGCGCAGCACCTGGGCAATACGCTGGGCCAGCAGTTCGTCGTCGAGAACAAGGCCGGCGCCGGCGGCAACATCGGCACCGACGCCATGGCCAAGGCGGCGCCGGACGGCTATACCATCGGACTGTCCACCTCGGGGCCGCTGGCGAACAACAAGTCGCTGTACAAGGACATGCCGTACGACTCCGACAAGGACCTGTCGCCGATCGCACTGGTCGGCGAGATCCCACTGGTGATCGTATCCAATCCGCAGGTCAAGGCCGCCAACCTGAAGGAGTTCCTGGCGCTGGCCAAGACCGATCCCAAGGCCATTTCGGTGGGGCATCCCGGCAACGGCACCATCGGCCACCTGGCGCTCGAAGCCCTCAAGTCCAGCGCCGGCGTGGAGATGCAATCGGTGCCCTACAAGGGCGACACGCCGGCCATGACCGACCTGCTGGGCGGCAGCATCCAGGCCATCTCGGCACCGGTCACCGCTTTCATTCCCAACATCCAGAGCAACAAGCTGGTGGCGCTGGCGGTGACGTCGAAGAAGCGATTCCCCGGCCTGCCGAACGTCGCGACCGCACAGGAACTGGGTGTCAACCTCGAAGCCACGGTCTGGTTCGCCATCGTCGGCCCGGCCGGCATGCCCAGGCCCATCGTCGAGCGCCTGAACCAGGAGATCAACCAGTTCACCAGTTCGCCTGAAGGCAGTGCCAAGCTGGCCCAGTTCGGCATGGTCCATGTCAAGGGCGGGCCCGACCTGCTCGGTACGCTGATGACCGCCGAAGCCGCCAAGTGGAAAAAAGTGGTCGAGGCGGCCAAGGTCACCATCAACTGAACGTCCGGCTTCGCCCCGCCGCTCCATCCCTCCCCTCACCCGTCGCATCCATGAACCAGAACGCCTCTACCGCCTCCACCAGCAAGCCGCTGCTGTTCGACTCCCACGCCCACCTGGTCGCGGACGACCAGCAGCGTTATCCGCGCAACCCGATGCAGCGTGCGGCCAACGCCCCGTACCGGGCGCCGGGCGTGATCGGCAAACCGGGTGGACACCATGGCCCCAACCCGATCAACGAGGTGCCGGACGCCGCGCGGGTGTTGCGCTGGATGCAGGAGCAGAACGTGGACGGCATCGTCGCGGTGCAAAAACGCATGATCTACCGCTACGACAACAGCTACATCCTGGACTCGTCGGACCGTTACCCCGACCTGTTCAGCGCGGTGGTCATCCTGGATGCGCAGGACCCGGCCACGCCCGACCAGGTACGCGGCATGATCCGCGATCACGGCCTGGCCGGCGTGCGCCTGTTCGGCGGCCGCGAGAGCGACGGCAGCATGCCCTGGCTCAATTCGCCGCAAGCGCTCAAGACCTGGGACGTGGCCCAGGAGGCCGGCCTGGTGATGGACCTCGAGGTGCTGGCCACGGGCGGCGGCGGCCCTTCGATTCCCACCATCATCGCGCTGGCCCGGCAATACCCCGATATCCGGCTCGTGCTCGACCACCTGCTCGAACCGGAAATGGAGGAAGGCGCGGACTTCGGCCTGGATGCCCGCTACGAGACACTGGCGGCGGAGAAGAACATCTTCTTCAAGTTCACGTCGATCAACCTGGACATCTGCCGCGAAGCCGGCATCCCCGCCGACAAGGTGCTGCGCCGTGCGGTCGACCTGTACGGCGCGGACCGCATCATGTGGGGTTCGGACATCGGCACCTCGTCGGGCACCTATGCCGACATGGTGCAGCGCCTGTTCGCGGCCGCCGAACTGCTGACGCCCCAGGAGCGCGCAGCCGTGTACCACGACACCGGCAAGCGCGTCTTCGTCAAGGGCGGCACGCGCACGCCGGCCACGGGCGCCAAGCCGTGAGCGAGCGCTTCACCACCATCACGGCCGACGGCATGGATACCGCCACGGCCTACCGGCTGCTGTGCGGCGTGGTGGTGCCACGCCCGGTCGCGTGGATCACCACCATGGGAGCCGACGGCGTCGTCAATGCGGCACCGTTCAGTTCGTACAACTATGTGGCGCACAGTCCGCCGATGCTGGCGGTCAACATCGGTTCGCGCAACGGCACGCTGAAGGACACCGCGCGCAACATCGTGCACAGCGGCGAGTTCGTCGTCAACGTGGCCACCGAGTCCAACATGGAACTGATGCACCAGACCTCGGCCGAGTTCGCGTCCGACACCAGCGAGGCGCAGGCCCTGGACATCGCGCTGCTGCCCAGCACGCTGGTGCGCCCGCCGCGCATTGCCATCTCGCCGGTCCAGATGGAGTGCAAGCTGCACCAGGCCGTGCAACTGGGCCGACTCAACACCTTGTACATCGGCGAAGTCGTCGCATTCCACCTGTCCGACGCGGTCTACGACGGTCGCCATGTCGACAGCACCCGGTTGCGCCCGATCGCCCGCCTGGGCGGCCCGCACTATGCCGCGCTGGGCGAGATATTCACCCGTCCCATCCTGCAGACACCACCCGCGTCGGTCGCCAACGCGGGCTCCGAACCATGAACCAAGGCCGCCAACTGCAACGCCAGCCCGACCGCTACCAGGTCGGCACCTTCGTCAAGACGGCGTCGCCGCACGTGATCGAGATCCTGGGTGGCAGCGGCCTGGATTTCGCCGTGCTGGATGCCGAACACGCGCCGCTCGACCGCGCCATGCTCGACCTGATGATGCTGGCCGGCCGCGCCGCCGACCTGCCACTGCTGGTGCGTATTCCCGACAGCCAGCCGGCGAGCTTCCTGTCCGTGCTGGACATGGGTGCGGCCGGCGTGCTGGTGCCCCACGTGGACACCGTCGATCAAGCCGCGGCGGCGGTCCGCAACGCCCGTTTCCGCGGCGGCAACCGCGGCTACTCCAGTTCGCCGCGTTTTGCGGGTTACGGAAGCCTGGGCATGGCAAAGGCCTTGACGGCGGGCGACCAGGCCGTCGTGATCTGCCAGATCGAGAGTCCGCAGGCGGTCACCCACGCAGCGGCCATTGCGGCGCTGCCCGGTGTCGACGGCCTGTTCATCGGCCGCGCCGACCTGGCGCTGGCCATGGGCCTGGAAGACGCCAAGCATCCGGACGTCATGGCCGCCGCCGACAGCAGCATCGCCGCCGCGCTGGCGGCCGGCAAGCTGGCGGGCGTATTCGCCGGCACGCCGCAGGAACGAGACCGCTACGCCGCCCAGGGCGTGAACTGGTTCGTCATGGGCTCCGACCAGTCGCTGCTGCGCCAGGGCGCCGCCGCGATGGCCCACCCCACACGCTGAACCCCAATCAACCCCATCCGCAAGAGGAACACCCCCATGACGACCCAGGCCACCGTTGCCAGTGCAGCACGGCACTATGGCACCCCGCCCCAGATCAGCGCCGACGGCGAACAGACTTGGATCACCCGCGGCGCCAACTTCGTGGTCTGCGTGACGCATCTCAAGGCCGGCGCCGTCCTGGCCCGGCCGGCACAGGACGACGAATACATGGTGCTGCTGGCTGACGCGGCCGCGCGTATCGATGCCGGCGACCACCACTGCGACGCCGCGGCGCAGACCTTGACCATCGTGCCGCCGGGTGCCAGCCGCATCACGGCCCGGGCCGATGGCCTGGTGGTGCGGGTTTTCTCCCACAAGGCCGTCGACCTGGCGGCGATGGCCGGCAATGCGCAGGTATATGCAGCCGGTGCACCCGAGGTCGCGCCGCTGGAGCCATGGCCGGACCCGACCCATGGCTTCGCGCTGCGCAACTATGTATTGGCCGAGCACACCAAGCCCGACACCAACATGCGCATCTTCCGCAGCACCAACCTGATGCTCAACATCATGACGCCGCGCATGGTCGCGCGCGACGTGCACAAGCTCAGCCCGCATGTGCATGCGGATTTCGAACAGGGATCCCTGGCCCTCAGCGGCGAATGGGTGCATCACCTGCGCCATCCGTGGACGGCCGACATGACGACCTGGCGCGACGACGAACACATCCAGATCGGCAGCCCGTCGCTGACCGTGATTCCGCCCAAGGTGATACACACCAGCAACAACGTCAACGACGGTGGCGCATGGCTGGTCGATGTGTTTGCGCCGCCAAGGCTCGACTTCTCCAAGGTGCCGGGCAAGGTCGCCAACGCCGACGACTATCCGATGCCGGCGGCGCACTGACATCACGGCGGGCGCGCGGTTCGGGCCGGGCCGTGCAGGTCGCGCCGCGACGCCGCCGGCCATCAGGTGTCCGCGGTGTCGTCCGGGGATCCGGCCGCCCGCTTGCGCAGTCCGGCCCGGCTCTTGCGACGAAGGCCCTTGGCGGCGACCCGCGATGCCGCGGGTGACGCGCCGACGCCCATCGCGTTCAGCCGCGACTCGATGTCGCGGGCGGCTTGCTGCATGCGCGGCAGGTAGGTGGACACGGCCGCGTCCGTGTCCATCGCCGAAGAAAACCAGGTCAATCCGATCGAGGCCATCACATGCCCGTTCTCGAACACCGGGACCGCCAATGTGTTGGACACCGGCCGCACGTCCTTGCTGCGCAAGGCATATCCCTGCGCGCGCGTCTGCTCCAGCATGGCATGCAGGGGTCTCCTCGTTTTCAGTGCAATAAGTGACGGTACGCAAAGCTAGCACTGGCGCGGGGGTGGTCTGGGTAGACCGTTGATTTCATTGACTTTCCTGTTCGCTTTGTAAACGGGTATGGTGGCCTCCCACTTTTGAGGTTCACGATGCAGGGTTGGCACACAACGTTTTTGGGGATGCGTGGGCTCCCCCGCGATATCAGCGACTTCGAGATGAAGGCATTTTTCACCTTCGATGGTGCCGAGCGCGACGCAATCAATGCACGCCGAGGTGATTCCCACAAGCTTGGTCTGGCGCTCCATATTGGTTTCCTGCGCATGAGTGGGCGTTTGCTCGGTGCCTTTCGGGTAATTCCAGTAGCCTTGTGGCGCCACCTTGGCAACGAGCTTGGCATTGCAGCACCAGAAGTCGCCTCGCTGAGAGCCATGTATGAACGCGGGCGCACGCTATTCGATCACCAACAAGTAGCCTGCACGGTCCTTGGATTCCAGTGGATGAGCGAGCACCAGCGCCGCTCACTGGTACGTGAACTGCGCGACGAAGTGGCGCGCTGCGCCGACCGCGATCAGCTACTCGTGCGGGCGCGTCAATGGCTGTACAAGAACAAGCTGGTGATCGTGCACGAGCGGGCAATTCGGACACTGATTGCGGCGGCACTTGCCCAGCTTGAAGTTGAAACAGGCACCGCCATCGCCGCCAGCGTTGATCCAGCAACACTTGATCGCTGGCGAGCCTCAGTTTCAGAGCTGCGCCCAGATGGACAAACCCAGCAGAGTTGGCTATGGGCTGCACCGGCGAAACACTCAACCCGCCAAATCAGCGAGGTACTGGAGCGCATCGACCTGCTTTACACGCTGGACGTTCATAAGCACCTGGCAGACATCCCCGATCTCATCTTGCGCCGCTACGCGCGCCGACTTGTCTCCAGGCCGCCCTCAGCCGGAGCCAAGATCAAAGAGCCAGCGCGCACCGTGGAGGTCGCATGCTTTCTTCGGTATTGCCTGTTCACCACCACAGACCAGTTGATCCTTATGGTGCAGCGCCGGATCGCCGATCTGTGGCGTCAGGCTGCCGCCGATGTCCCCGCTACCGTCAATTGGGCCGCAATGTACAAAACGCTGCTCGGCGAACTTGTTGCCTTGAGCGCGCAAGGTGCGGTGCCAGATGCTGAGTTGCGTGCCCGTCTTGAAGCCTTGATCACCGAAACCCAGAAACGCAAACCACCGAGCAGGGCCTCCCTGGTCCGCGAGGGATTGATTGATGGAATTCGCCCCGTGCGGTCGTTGCTCGTCGCCATTGCAAAGCTGCCCTGGCAGGCCACCGGCGAGCATCCTGCCATCGAGTACCTTGCCAAGCTGCAAGCTTTATATCTCAAAGGATCCAGAAAGCTGCCAGTTGAAGTGGTGGCACCAAGTCTGGGAATGATCTGGCAGGTTTCGATCTCCAGCCCAGACCGGGAACGGGCGTTTCAGGCGTTGGAGGTGGCCACCCTGTTTGCCCTGCGCCGCGCGGTGCGCAATGGCTCGGTCTGGATTGAGCACAGCCTGAGCTTTCGGGGTCGTGCGCGCTTGTTCTTCACGGACGAGCGTTGGCAGGCAGAGTCCAAGAAACACTATGCCCGTCTATCGTTACCCAGCAAGGCTGCCACTTTCTTGAAGCCTTTGCTGGCCAGAGTAACTGCCGGTGTCGATGCGGTGGCCGCTGCAGCCCGCAGTGGCGTACTGCGCGTGGATGATGAACTCCATTTGTCGCCATTGCCCGCAGAGGACGAAGACCCAGAAGTGACCAAGCTGCGCGCGGCTTTGGATCACCGCATCGGTGAGGTTCAATTGCCGGAAGTGATTCTGGCCGTTGACGCCCAGGTGCGCTTTAGCTGGATCATGCTCGGACGTGAGCCGCGCTCTACCGACGAGCTGCTGATGGTCTATGCCGGCATCATGGCCCACGGCACCAGTCTGACTGCGGTCGAATGCGCGCGCATGATTCCGCAATTGTCTGCCACCAGCATTCGCCAGGCCATGCGCTGGGCGCGGGACGAACGGCGTCTGAGCCAGGCCTGCCAGGCTGTGCTGGAATTCATGCAGCGACACCCGATTGCCGCCACCTGGGGGCGGTCCGATTTGGCATCTTCTGACATGATGAGCATGGAGACCACCAAACGGGTGTGGCAAGCCCGGCTTGATCCTCGGCGCAACACACCTTCCATTGGAATCTACTCCCATGTAAAAGACCGGTGGGGCATCTTCCATGCGCAGCCCTTTGTGCTCAATGAGCGCCAGGCGGGCGTGGCCATTGAAGGTGTCATCCGCCAAGAAAAGCTGGAGACCAGCCAGCTTGCTGTGGATACCCATGGCTACACCGACTTTGCCATGTCACATGCCCGTTTGCTTGGTTTTGATCTTTGCCCGCGGTTGAAGGAACTCAAACAGCGCCACCTCTTTGTGCCACGCGGCACCAAAGTGCCCGCAGAAATCGCTGCGGTGTGCGAAGCCAATGTCGACGTCGCTTTGATCGAAAAGCATTGGGATAGTCTGGTGCACCTGGCAGCCTCGGTCATGAGCGGACATGCCAGTGCGGTGGCAGCTCTTGCGCGGTTCGGTTCTGCCGCCCAGGGCGATCCAATCTATGAGGCTGGCGTGCAATTGGGGCGGTTGCTGCGTACGGCGTTTTTGGCTGACTACTTTGTCAAGGACGCTTTCAGGAACGAGTTGCGCCGGGTGCTCAATCGGGGCGAGGCTGTTAACGCCCTCAAGCGCGCCATTTATACCGGCCGGATCAGCCCGGCGCAGGCCAAACGTGTCGATGAAATGCAGGCTGTGGCCGATGCGTTGAGCCTGATGGCCAACATCGTGATGGCGTGGAATACCTCACAGATGCAGGCGGTCCTGGATCGCTGGTCGAACCGCCGCCAGGTCATTCCACCGGAACTGATCGGGAAGATTGCGCCCACCAGGCTGGAGAGCATCAACTTGCGGGGTGTGTTTCGCTTCCCGGTTGACCGCTATGCTGACCAAATCCTGCCTTCGCGGCCAAATGCATCGATAACTGGCACCAATGGATGAAACCGACCACGGTTTGACGCCACGAATCGCAGATTTGAAAGTGAACAGGAAAGTCAATGAAATCAACGATCTACCAACACCACCTCCGCGCCAGTGCTAGCTTTTCGTACCGTCACTTATTGCACTGAAAACGAGGAGACCCCGGCGGTGCTGCGCTCGGAGAACCTGGGCGTGCGCGCTGCGGCGCAGCCGGGCGACACCGCCGGGCTGAATACCCTGCA
Organism: Rhodoferax sp.; assembly: GCA_024236015.1. Taxonomy (GTDB): domain Bacteria; phylum Pseudomonadota; class Gammaproteobacteria; order Burkholderiales; family Burkholderiaceae_C; genus CAISIP01. The sequence continues at coordinate 6,259 of JACKLK010000006.1, read as the reverse complement.
CGGCACCGTCGCCGACGTGCAGTACATGGGTGCCCATGTGGAATACGCGGTGGACGTGAACGGCGTGGAGCTCACCGCCTGGAGCCCGGACGAATACGAGAAGGGTGCCGCGGTGCTGGTGACCTTCAGCCCGGAGCACGTGCACCTGCTGCCGCCGCAGGGCTGAGCGGGCCGAGTTTGCGCCGTTCAAGCCGGTTCCCCGACAGGTGCGGCGCGAACGGCATTGTTGCTTCAGCCGGTCCCTCGACAAGCTCGGGACGAACGGTTTCGTTGCATCGCATCGTTCTTTCCCGGCTTGGGATGATCAGCACTTGCTCGCGCACCGTTCGTGCCGAGCTTGTCGAGCCACCTTCAACATGCCTGAGCTGGATGTCCCTCGACGAACTCGGGACGAATTTGTGGATGCTTCATCCTGTCGGGCACGCGCTTCAGTGTGCCGCAGGATCCCCCAGTTTCCCCTTCTTCGACAGGCTCGCCCCCGCGGCCAGCATCGCCGCATTGATCCAGAACACCCCGAAGGGCCCCAGCAGCGAGCCGATGCTGCCAAAGAGCAGTGGCCCGCTCACCCGGGTGAAGTGGTTCACCGTCTGGCGCAGGCCCATGGCCGCGCCCGAGCGCCCGTCGGAGGCATTGCTGAAGGAAAGCGCCATGGTGATGGGCTGGCCCACGCTCATCACCAGGCCGCAGGCGAAGGCGAGTACGCAGAGCAGCCAGGCCTGGTGCACCAGCGGGAACAGCAGGTAGCAGGCCGCCGAGGCGAGGAATGAGGCGGCGAGCACCCCCTCGTTGCCCAGGCGCGCGATGAGGTGCGGCAGCGCGAGGCGCACCAGCAGGCCCGCGCCGGAGAAGATGCCCAGGATGATGCCGGTCACCGAGGCGCTGAGCCCGAGCGCGTGGGTATAGATCGGCAGGTAGTAGAAGAACAGATCGTAGCCCGTCATCATCAGGCTGCCGATCATGAGCAGGCGCTGGGCGGCGGGATCCTTGAGCAGCTCCAGCATGTTGCCCCCCTTGGCCGCCGGCTTGCCGGTACCCGCGGGCAGTCCGCCGCCGCGCAGCGCCAGCATGACCACCGGGATGGCGGCAAAGGCGGCCACCAGGGCGCAGCTGAGGCGCGGCCCGGCATGGTCCACGCCGAAGCCCACGATGACCGGCGCCACGAACTGCGCCACGGAAACGACCAGGGTGAAGTGCGCGAAGTTGCGCACCCGCGTGTCGGGCGTGGAGAGCAGGCCCACGGTGTTCTGCAGCGACACGTTGAAGAAGGCAAAGGCCACCCCGTTCAGCAGTGCCGCGACAAAGAGGGCGGGCAGGGTGGGCGAGAGTGCCGGCACGAGGATGCCCGCCATGCTGCCCACGATGCCGACGGTGAGCGGCCAGCGCGTGCCGTAGCGGTCGCTCAGCTTGCCGATCTGGTAGGCCATCAGCATGGGCGCCAGCGAGAAGGTGCCCGCCAGGAGACCCACCAGGAAGTCCGGCGCCTCCAGGCGGATGGCGAACAGGGCCAGCAGCACCCGTCCCCCGCGCACGCTGATGATGGTGAACAGCGCGAGCAGGTAGGGGAAGTGGACGGACATGGAGACGCGCGCGTTGTGGGCCGGTGGCCGGGAGTTGGGGGAGCTGTGCCTGCCGCGGGCGCCATGCAGTGCGCCAGTCGGGCCTCGCAGCGACCCTGCTGCAGTGCAGCGGATTATCGCATGCGGGGCGGCCATGGCGGCCCGCGTGCGTTCAGGCCCTGATAACAATCAGCCTATGGATCTAATGCCATAGCTGAATGGCGCCGTTACTTGATCACAATCCGGACCTCAGCCATTCTTCCCGTCGTCCAGCTTCGGGGTGCGAAAGCGGTCTTCCGGATCGTTCCAGCCCTTCCACTCGGGGGCGCGCTTCTCGGCAAAGGCGCGGCGCGACTCCAGCCGGTCGGAGGTGGCGCCGTGCTCGTGCAGGCGCGCCGCGAGGCGCTCGAATTCGGCCCCCACCTGCGGGCGCATGGCGCGCATCATCACGGTGGTGTTCACGCGCGAGGCGGGCGGCAGGCTGAGCAGGTGGCGCGCCATGTCCATGGCAGTGGGCATCAGCGCGGCCGGTTCCACGATGCGGTTGAGGAAGCCTGCCTCGTACAGCCGTTCGGCCGTGAAGCGGAAGGCAAAGGCCATCTCCGTGGCGATGGCGTGGGGCAGGGCGTTCTTCACCCCGTGGTTGTAGCCCCCGAGCAGCCAGCGCTTGGCTTCCGAGGACTCGAATACCGCCTCGCGCACCGCGATGCGCAGGTCGGCCGCCTCGGTCATCATGAAGCCGCCGCCATAGGCCAGGCCGTTCACCGCGGCGATCACCGGCTTGTCGAGCTTGCCCAGGCGATACAGGTCGGGCAGGCGGGTGGGCTGGCGCTCCACCGTCCCGCGCGCCACGGTTTCCTTCAGGTCCTCGCCCGCGCAGAAGGCGCGGCCCGTGCCGGTGATGATGCCCACCTCCAGTTCGCGACTGGTGTGGAATTCGTTCCACGCCTCGGCCATGGCCTCGCGCACTTCCTGGTTGAGGGCGTTCATGCGCTCGGGGCGGTTCATCCTCACCACCATGATGCCGTTGCTGCGTTCGACTTCGACGACGGCCATGCCTTGCTCCTCTGTCCTTGTGCGGGGCCCGTCTGGCTGCGGACACCGGATGTCGCACGCCCGGCGATCGAGCCGCGGCGCACCATTGCTGCTGTGCCGGAAAGGGTGAATGATACGCAGGCCGCGCCGGGCGCGGGGCGTCGCAGCGCCGGGGGTTGCGCACAATGCAACCGTGTTGCCGCGCCTCCCTGTGGGGAGGCGTCCCCAGCCCGCCTGGCTTGACTCCGGGCCGCGGATTTGGGGCACAATGCGGATTGAAGATATCGAAGGCGGTCCGGTCCCGGTTTCGCGATTGTTCGGACAACCGCCCATCCCCCCTGCTGAAGGAGACCCGATGATCGTTCGTCCGCGCCTGTCTGCGTCCTGCGCATGCGCGTGCGTCCGGGCCTTCCGCAGCGCCCTGAGTGGAGTGGCATTGCAATGATCGAAGTGAACGAGCGCGTGGACGTGGATTCCACGCCGGAGGCGGTGTGGGCGGTCCTGTCCGATCCCCATGCCGTGGTCGAATGCGTCAAGGGCGCATCGCTGGGCGAGAAGGACGAGGAAGGCTGGTACGACGCGGGGCTGCTGGTGGCCTTCGGTCCGGCGCGGGTCACCTTCAAGGCGCGTTTCAAGCTCGATCTGGACCCGGCCACGCTGTCGGGCAAGGTGAGTTCGCGCGGCAAGGACAACCAGGGCGGCACGCGCATCAAGGCCGACATGAACTTCCGCGTGGTGCCGCGCACCGATGCGCCGGGCACCTCGGTGCTCATCGAGGCCAAGACCGAAGTGGGCGGGCGCCTGGCCTCCATCGTGGAATCGGGCGCCTCGCTGGTGGTCAAACGCATGAATGCCGATTTCGCCAAGCGCCTGGGCGCCAGGCTCGCCGGCACGCCGATGGACAAGGACGCCGACTAGCCGGCCCGGCAACGCAGGAATTGCAACACCCGCAGCACCGCAGCAACCGTTTTCAGATGCACCATCCCATGATTGAACTCTTGAAGGAGGGGTTATGAAGGTATTCCAGCGACTGGCTCATGCATTCAAGGCCGAGGGCGTCGATGCCACGTTCGGCATGATGGGCGATGGCAACATGTTCTGGCTGCACGAGATGCACAAGCTGGGCATCAAGGTGCACGAAGTGCGCCACGAAGGCGCCGGCCTCGGCATGGCCGACGGCTACGCCCGCACCTCGCGCCGCGTCGGCGTGGCCACCGCGACCTGCGGCCCGGGCACTTCCCAGCTGGCCACCGCCTTCGTGACCGCCGCGCGCGCCGAGTCGCCGCTGGTGGCCTTCTGCGGCGAATACCCGGTGGGCGACCCCGAGTACTCCCAGCGCCTGGACCAGTCCGCCTTCGCGCATGGCTGCGAAGCCGCCTTCGTGCGCATGGGCGCCGCCGACCAGGCCGATGAGGCCGTGCGCAAGGCCTTCTACATCGCCAAGACCGAGAGCCGGCCGGTGCTGCTCTCCGTCCCGATGGACCTGCAGCAGGAGCAGTGGGAGGACGACGATCCCTACGTGCCTTCGGCCACCATGATGCGCCCCGGCATCGTCCATCCCGATCCGGAGATGATCAAGCGCGCCGCCGACATGATCGCCTCGGCCAAGAAGCCCGTGATTATCATGGGCCGCGGCGCCCAGTGGTCCAACGCCGGCCAGGCCGCCCTGAAGCTGGGCGACCGTATCGGCGCGCTGATGGCCACGTCGCTCCTGGCGCGCACCTACATGGGCGACCAGTGCGAGTACTACGCCGGCATCTCCGGCAACTACGCGCACAAGGCCTCCATGCAGCTCTTCCATGACGCGGACCTGGTGATCGGCGTGGGCGCGAGCCTGAACCGCTACACCCTGGAGAACGGCTACCTGTACCCCAACGCCAAGTTCATCCAGTTCGACACCAAGCTGCAGGTGCTCATGTTCGGCGTGCGCACCGCGGATCTCTACGTGCACTCCGACGCGAAGATCGGCGTCGAGGCCCTGGAGAAGGCCCTGGCCGAGCGCAACTTCAAGGGCACCGGTTACCGTGTGCCCGGCGTGAAGGAGAAGCTCGCCAAGCGCGCCGAGGACCCGGCCGAGTTCCCCATCGACCCGGGCACCGTGGACCCGCGCAAGGCCGTGATGATGCTCGACGACATCATGCCCACCACCGTGGGCATGTTCTCCGGCAGCGGCATGGCCTCGGGCATTTCCAACATGCTCATGATGAAGGTGCGGCCGCTGGCGCAGTCGGGCCACTTCTTCGGCTGTATTGGCCAGATGCTGCCCGCCGCGATGGGTGCCATGGTCGCCATCGGCCACAAGCCGGCCATGCTGCTCGATGGCGACGCGAGCTTCATGATGCACCTCTCCGAGTGGGAGACCGCGGTCCGCTACAAGATGCCCCTGCTCGTGGTGGTGATGAACAACGAGGCCCTGGGCGCCGAGTACTACAAGCTCGACGTCAAGAACATGGACGTCAACACCTCGGTGATCTCCTGCCCGGACCTGGGCAAGGTCTCCGTGGCGATGGGTGGCAAAGGCGCCATGGTCCGCAGCCTCGACGAGCTGCGCGCCGCGGCCAACGAGTGGATCGCCAACCCCGGCCCGATGGTCATCGACTGCCGCATCTCGCGCACGGTGATGAGCATCCCCTACCGCCGGCTGCATTACGGCAAGGACGAGTAATCGTCTGCGGCATGGCGCGGCGCGAGCCGCGCTGCTGCTCCGCGACAAGGCGCCCGTTCCCGCAAGGGAGCGGGCGTTTTGTTTTCGGGCAGGTGCGGGCCGCCTGCGGAGTGCCGGTCGCGTCCAGCGCCGCGAGCGTGACGATCTTGGTGGTCGGCTCGATGTACTGGATGACGTAGTTGTTGCCGTTCAACTGCGTAGTGCCGACAACACCCGCGATGGTCAGGACGTCGCCCTTGTTCAAGCCGGTGACCGATGCCAGCGTGACGCGGCAGGGATTGGTCAGCGCGACAGCGGTGATGTTGATGGCAGAGCCAGTGGTCGTGCCGATGCTGACGGTGCTGCCCTGAGCAGAAATTGCGGTGCTTGCCATGACGTTGGCTCCTTTCTAGTAATGCCAAAGAGAAAAATCGAGAATCACCCGATGCAGTTGCGCGTCGGGTTCGAACTGGTCCTGCTCCAGAAGCAGAACGCTGGTGATCGCGGACGCGCGCAGCGCCGCCTTGATGTTCTCCGCAAGCGTCGTGACTGCGGCGTAGGTCGTGTCGAAGCAGTCAATCTGCATGCGGGTGTTTTCCACGGGAATGCCGTCGGCCAGGGTGTTTTCCGGCTGACTGGCGACGCGCATGTAGACGACGTAGGGCTTCTGGACGTTGTTTGGCGCGACGTTCGGAAATACGCGCCCGCCGACCACTCCGGAGAGGGCCGTGAATACTTGCTCCTGAATCACTTCTTGAGTTCCTGCGCGGCCCGCTCGACGCGTTCAGCCAATCTCTGCTTGATCGCATCGACCGCTTCCATCTTCTTGCCCTCGAACGCCGGGCGCAGGAACGGCTTCGCACTCATCTTCACGGTGCCGAACTCAACGAAGCGCCAGTACCACGCGTCCTGGGAAAGGTTTCCCTTCTTGCCCTGGTTGCGGTACTGCTTGCCTTGGCGCACCGTCACGAAGAAGGTTTGCTTTTGGGGCCCGGATAGCTCCCCGATCTGCTTCATGATGATG
>JACKLK010000005.1 GCA_024236015.1 Rhodoferax sp. | reverse complement strand
ACTTCTCGGCCGGCAGCGTCGTAGCCAGCGTCCCCGAGCCGGAAGCCGTCGCCATGCTGGTCGCCGGCCTGGGGGTCGTCGGGGCCGTGGCGCGGCGACGCCGCAAGGCCGAAACCGCCTGAGGCTCTCAAGGCATCGTGTCGGGCGGTGCCAGGCGTGTCGTATCGCCGATGTGGTGTACTCTGGGGCCGGATAACCCCAGGACGTCCACCATCCGCCGATGGCGGCGGTTGAGCCACGTCCAACACGACGAGCCAGGCTCGGAAAGACCGACAGACCATGACGACATCCCCGGTGGCCTCCCGCGACAACGCGGCACGACCCGCGGCTGCGCAAGGCGCAGACAGCCATTCGTCGGCGCGCAAGGCCGCACTCGACCAGGCCAAGGTCCAGCTGGCCGCCGCCCATCGCCTGGCGGCCCTGCACGAGCTCGACGAAGGCATCGACAACCATTTCACCGTCGCCGTGCCGGGCACGCAGGACCAGTACCTGATCCTTCCTTTCGGACGGCACTGGTCCGAGGCCAGGGCCAGCGACATGATGGTCTTCAACGAAGCCGGCGACACCTTGTCGGGTCCCGGCCCGGTCGAGCTTTCGGCGCAATGCATCCACGCACCGATCCACCGCATCACCGGCGCCGCGGTCGTCATGCACACCCACCAGACCTGGGCCACCGCGCTGAACATGCTGCGGGACAACCGGCTGTTCCCGCTGTCGCAGACGGCGGCGTTCTTCGACGGGCACGTGGCCTATGACGACAACTATTCCGGCCTGGCCGACACCCTCGAGGAAGGCGAACGCCTGGCCCACTTGCTGGGCAACAAACACGTCGTCCTGATGAAGAACCACGGCGCGCTGGTTGTCGGCGACACCGTGGCCCAGGCCTACCGCCGGCTGTATCGGCTGGAACGGGTCTGCCGCATGCAACTGATTGCGATGGCGGCGGCCGGCGGCAGTGGCGGACAACTGGCGGTGCTGGGCGCCGACGTGGTCGAGCGGGTGCAGGCGATCAATCCGCACGACAGCCATTCGCGTGCCGACCGCGAGCGCCTGTTCTTCGAGGCGATGATGCGGGTGCTGGACCGGGAGTTGCCGGGGTACCGCGATTAACGCTCTGGATGCCGGATCCTTGACAAGAGGCAGGGGAACCCGCGCGCAGAGCCTGTCGGGGTCAGGTCTTTGACTTGCAGCCACGACTCCCGGCACAACAGGTCGCCCTGTTGCCTTGTCCCGGACCCATGTACGCCAGAGGCGGAACAACCGCTGCGAACCGACTCGCATACCGCGCCGGCGCCGCTCAACCCTCCCCGCCCGCGTCCTCCTCCCTCGGCCCGCACTGAGGCATCTTCTTCTTGTTCTTGTTGCCACGCGCCGCCCGCTTGGCCTCGCGCTCGGCATCCAGCACCTTCGCCTGCGCCTCCCACTGCGCGAACTCCTCCAGCGTCTCCAGCGTGACCGGCCCCCAGGCGCCGCTGCGAAAGTCGTGGATCGCGATCTCGGCGGCCTTCTGCATGTGGGGCCGGCCACCGGGCAGCAGCGGCGCGCGCTTGCGGCCGATCTCCGCCAGTACGGCTTCGTCGCTCAGGCCGGCGAGGTCGCCCAGCTTGTAGCGGGCCTGCAGCCGGTCGGCGTGGTGGCGCAGCATCTGCACCAGCAAGGCTAGCGCGACTTCTTCGTCGTCGTAGGCATTGCGCCCCACGGCGCCACTGGCGGCCAGCAGATAGCCGCTGGGTTCGATGGCGATCCGCGGCCACAACATGCCGGGTGTGTCATACAGGTAGAAATCGTCCGCCAGCACGATGCGCTGCTCGACCTTGGTGATGCCGGCCTCGTCGCCGGTCTTGGCCGCGCGTCTGCCGCCGCGCAGCGTGTTGACCAGCGTCGACTTGCCCACGTTGGGGATACCGCAGATCAGCACCCGCATCGGCTTCGCCATGCCGCCACGCAGCGGCGCCAGTTCGCGGCAGGCCGCGATCAGGCGACGGGCCGGCGCGGCGTCGCTGGCGTCCAGCGCCAGCGCGCGGGTGCCGGCCTGGGCCTGGTAATGGGCCAGCCACGACGCCGTCTGCTGCGGATCGGCGAGATCCTGCTTGTTCAGGACCTTGAGCGCGGGTTTGCCACGCGTGAGTTCCGCCAGCAGCGGGTTGGCGCTGGAGCCGGGCAGGCGCGCGTCCAGCAGTTCGATCACGACGTCGATCTCCGGCATGCGCTCGGCAATGGCCTTGCGCGTCGCGTGCATGTGGCCGGGAAACCATTGGATGGGCATGCGAAGGGCTTTCTTTCTAGGGGCGTTCCGGTGCGGCCGGACGCGGTGCCGCGGACGGGCCGCGTCGCCGCAAGCATAACGGGGGCCCGGCAAGGCGCGCGCCCCGCCCACCGCACCGAACGCCAGGCTCGCGCACCCGCATCAGGACGCCGCGACACCTGCCGAGTGGTTGGTGTCGACGCCCGGGGTTGACAGCAGATCGGAAACAGCAACAATCGAAGATCGCCCAGCGGCCAACAATGTCCGCTAAGCGGACACTTAAATTCAACACAGGAGATAACACATGGGGCAAAAGACGGGTTGCGCATCATCGCTGGGCCGGCGCATTCAACGGTTTCTCGCGGTCGGCCTGATCGCACTTTCCGGTACGGCGATGGCGACCGACGCATACCCCAGCAAGCCGATCCGCCTGTTGGTCGGGTTCGGCGCCGGTGGCCCGACCGACATCACCTTCCGCAAGCTTGCCGAGTTGGCCGGCCGGGAACTGGGCCAGAACATCATCGTGGAGAACAAGCCCGGGGCGGGCGCGACGCTGGCTCCCGCTGCAATGGCCCGGCAGGACAAGCCGGACGGCTACACCATTGCCGCCGCCACCTCCGGCCTGCTGCGCATGCCGCACATGCAGAAGGTGGACTGGGATCCGATGCGCGATTTCACCTGGATCAGCGGGCTTGGCGGTTATTCGTTCGTGCTGGCGGTCAAGTCGACCGCGCCGTATCGGACGGTCGGCGAACTGGTCGCCGATGCAAAGGCCAACCCCGGCAAGGTATCGATCGCGACCGCCGGAGCCGGAACCACCATGCACCTGCTGACCGAGGCGTTTGGCTCCATGGCCGGCATCGACGTCACCCATGTCGGCTTCAAGAGCAGCGCCGAGGCCACGACCAATCTGATGGGTGGGCATACGGTGGCCTCGCTCGACGCCATCGGCAGCGTGTTGCCTTTCGTGAAGTCGGGCGACGTTCGGCTGCTGATGAGCTTCGATGCCGCCCCGGCCAAATCGATGCCGGATCTGCCGACCGCAAGCAGCCTGGGTTACGACCTGGTCTATCCGGCACCCTACGGCCTCGTCGGGCCCAAGGGCATGCCGCCCGAAGTGGTCGCGAAACTGGCCGCCGCGTTCAAGGCCGCCATCGACAGCCCGGAATACGCCAAGCTGCTGCAGGCCCAGGGACAGACCTACTGGTACAAGGGGCCCGCCGACTACGCGACCTGGGCACAGGCCTTCTACCAGTCCGAGCGGTCCCTGGTCGAACGGGCCAAGCTGCTGAAGCCCTGATGCGGCCGTCGTACATGAAGATCGCGATTGCCGGGGCCGGCATTGGCGGCCTGAGCGCTGCGCTGAGCCTGCACGCGGCCGGCTTCAGCGATGTCACGTTGTTCGAGGCTGCCCGCGAAATCCAGCAGGTTGGCGTGGGGATCAATCTGCCGCCGCATGCCGTGCGTGAACTCGTCGAGCTCGGCCTGGGCGAGGGCCTGGCGGCCATCGGCCTGCCGACGGCCGAGTTGTGCTACTACGACCGCAGCGGCGAACTGATCTGGGCGGAGGCACGCGGCACCGCGGCCGGATATCGCTGGCCCCAGTATTCGGTGCATCGCGGCCGCCTGCAGCATTTGTTGCTGGCCGCGGTGCGCGAGCGCCTGGGCCCCGCCACGGTCAGCAGCGGCCAGCGGGTCGAGGCATGCTCGGCCGACGAAGACGGCGTTTCGTTGACCGTGACCGAGCTCGCATCGGGAACACGAACCGTGCACCGGGCCGACCTGCTGGTCGGCGCCGACGGCATCCGTTCAGCCGTTCGCTCGGCGCTGTACGGGAACGCCGTTTCGCTGGCCACCAACGGCTGGGTGATGTACCGTGGCGCGACACCGGCCGCGTCGATGCGGTTCCTGAGCGGCCGATCGATGGTCATCGTCGGCGACGAGCGGCAACGCGTCGTGGCGTATCCGATCGACGAGTCGACGATCAACTGGTTGATGGTCCGGCCCTTGCCCACCGCCGGCGACGCCGGAACGCCGTTGGGCAACTGGAACCACGAGGTGGCCGCGCAGGACATCGCCAGGTACGTGCAGGAATGGCGCTTCGACTGGCTGGACATCCATGCACTGGTGCAGTCCACGAAGACGGTCTACGAGTATCCGATGGCCGACATCGACCCGCTGGGCCAGTGGAGCTTCGGCCGCATCACCTTGCTGGGCGACGCCGCGCATGCGATGTATCCGTTCGGCTCCAATGGCGCGTCGCAGGCCATCATCGACGCCCGCGTGCTGGCCTACCAGCTGGCGCACCACATGTCCGACCCGGCCAGGGCCCTGGCCGCATACGACGCGGCGCGACGCGAGTCGGTCGCCAAGGTCCAGCTGGCCAACCGGAGTCAGGCGGGCGACGTGATGGCCCGGGTGAGCGCGCTGGCGCGCGCGCGTGCGCACGGGCAGGCGCGCGACGAACTCAGGTCAGTGGAAGACACCTACAAGCGACTCGCCGGATTCGACATCGAGACCTTGAACCATCGTCCATCCTGGAGCGTGCAGCCGGCCGCTGCGTCAACCTGAGACGGCACGCAGCTGGGATGCCGTCTGGCGCAGGTCCACCAGGAAATTGTCGACGGCGCTGGCTTCGTCGAACTCGCCGGACGGCAGGCTGATGTTGATGGCGGCGATCGTGGCACCGCTTCTGTCACGCACCGGCACGGCGAGGCCGCAGATGGAGTCGTCCAGTTCGCGGTCGATCCAGGCGTATCCCTGCTCCCGCGCCTTCTTGATGCGCTCGCGCAGCACATCGCGATCGACGATCGTCGCGCTGGTGAGCTGCTTGAACGTGGCCTTTTGCAGATACGCCTCGAGCGCCGCGTCGTCGAGCCCGGCCAGCAGCACCCGGCCCATCGAAACCGCGTGCGCGGGCAGGCGAATGCCCAGCGACGGACTCATCGGCAAGATGCGCTTGGTGTGCTGACGCTGGATGTAGACGATGTCTTCGTCATCGAGCACCGACAGCGCACACGACTGCTTCTTCTTCGTACACAGCTCCTCCAGGGAGAACTGGGCCTGGCGCCAGTAGGGAAGCGAGGACAGATAGGACAGCCCGAGTCGCAACACCCGCGGGGTCAGCCAGTAGTGCTTGCCGTCGCTGCGGACGAACGACAACTCGACCAAGGTCATCAGGAACCGGCGTACCGCCGTGCGGGGCAGATCGACCTGCTCGGCGATCTCGCCCAGCGTCATCGGCCCGGGGCCCGCGCCCATGGCCTCGATCACCTTCAGGCCCCGCGCAAAGGTGCGGACAAATGATTCACTCTCAGGGGTCATGGTCTCGTATTCGGCGTGTCGGGAAACTTCGGGCCACCCACTTGTACCAGATGGCAGGCGGCAGGCTCCGCTACTCTAGCGTGTTCCCGCGGCGACTTCGGCTGCGCGCCGGCCCGAGCCCCGGGCCCCGGGCCCCGGGCCGGCCGGCGGCTGGCCGGCACGCCGAACACCGGCGCGCGGACCCGCGCTGACCGCAGCCCGGCCCGCTCACAGCGTGGCCTGCGTGCCCAGGATGACCGTACTCTGGGCCGACAGGGTCCCGCCGTTTCCATGGGCCATGGCCGTCTCGCAGCCCGGCACCTGCCGCGAGCCCAGGTCGCCGCGCAACTGACGCACCGCCTCGATCAACACGAACACGCCGAACATGCCCGGATGGCAATACGAAAGGCCGCCGCCATTGGTGTTGACCGGCAGCCGGCCCCCCGGCGCAATGCCGCCGTCGCTGACGAATCGGCCGCCCTCGCCCTTGGCGCAAAAGCCCAAGTCTTCGAGGAACAGCAGCGTGGTGATGGTGAAGGCGTCATAGACCTGGACCACGTCGATGTCCGACGCCCGCAATCCGGCCATCGCATAGGCCGCGGCCCCGGAGCGCACGGCGCCGGTCACGGTGAGGTCGGGCATGCTGCTGATGTTGTAGTGGCCCAGGTCCTCGCCCACACCCAGCACGTAGGCAGGCTTGGCCTTGAGCGTGCGCGCCCGCTCGGCCGAGGTCACGATCAGCGCGCCGCCGCCATCGGTCACCAGGCAGCAGTCGCGCACCGTCAAGGGGCTGCTGACATTGCGCGACTGCATCACGTCCTGCACCGTGAGCGGTTCCTTCTCCCAGGCCTTGGGGTTGCGCAGCGCCCACTGCCGCGCCGCCACGGCGATCTCGGCCAGTTGCTCGCGTGTGGTGCCGTATTCGTGCATGTGGCGCGACGCCGCCAGCGCATAGGAACTGGCGGTGTACAGCGGCCGGTACGGTGACTCGTAGGGATTGAGGTCAGGCGCGGCCACGTTGGCTCGGCCCAGGCTGCGCGCCGTGCTGCCATAGGCGATCACCGCCACCTCGCACAGGCCGGTCTGGATCGCGAGCTGCGCGTGGGCGACCATGGACATGAAGCTGCAGCCGCCGATGTTGGTGCCGTCGTGGTAACGCGGGCGTATGCCCAGGTATTCCGCCAGCGCCAGCGTGGGCATGCGGCTTTGCGACGTGGTGGCGAACAGCCCGTCCACGTCGCGCAGCGACAGGCCGGCGTCCTCGAGTGCGCGGTGGATGGCCTGGCCCATCAGGTCCAGCGGCGTCATGCCCTCGGCCACCAGGCCCAGGTCGGATTCGGCCACACCGACGATCGCACAGGCGCCGCGCTGCAAGCTGCTCTGGCTCATGCCGCCTCCGCCACGAACACGGGGTACGGCGCGGCTCCATCCGCCGGCGTGTGCACGCGCATCTGCACGCGCAGGCCGATATGCACCGCATCCGCCGGCATGTCTTCCACCCGGCTCATGAGCCGGAAGCCGTCGTCCATGTCGACCAGCACCACGTTGTAGGGCGGCTCGCCGCGCGGCTGCAGCACGGTGACGGCATGCACGCAACCGCGTCCACTGCTGTGACGCCACTGCAGGTTCGCATTGCCGGTGCCCGGGCCGATCACCCGCGGATAGAACACGGCCTTGTCGGCTTCGGCGTCGTACTGGTAGGCCAGCACGCCGTGTTGCAGTTGCTGGCGGAAATAGGCCAGCGGGGACATGCCGGCGTCGTTTGTCTGATGTGTCATGGGGGTCCTAGACGATGCCGTCCTTGCGCAGGCGCTCGACCTGGTCGCGCGCCATGCCGAGCAGGTCGGTCAACACGGCATCCGTGGCGTCGCCCAGCGCCGGCGGAGCGCGGTCGTACACCGGGGGCGTGCCTTGCAGGCGCAGCGGGCTGGCGATGGTGGCCACCGTGCTGCCGTCCGGGCGCTTCAGGTCGACGCGCAGCTTGCGGTGCCGCACCTGCACGTCCTCGAACACCTGCTCGTAGTTGTTGATCGGGCCGCAGGGCACGCCGGCGGCTTCGAGCCGCGACAACCATTCGTCGCGGCCCCGGGTCAGCATGGTGCGGGCCAGTTCGGGCACCAGGGTCTGGCGACCGGTGACACGGCCGGTGACCTTGTGCCAGCGCGGATCGGCCGCCAGGTCCGCACGCTCGATGGCGGCGCAATACTGCTGCCACTGGGTGTCGTTGCCGACGGCCACGACGATCTCGCCGTCGGCCACGGTGAAGACCTGGTAGGGCACCAGGCTGGCGTGGGCATTGCCGTATCGGCCGGGCACCTTGCCGTTGGCGAAATACCCGGTCACCTGGTTGCCGCCCAGGGCCACGATGCAGTCGAGCAAGGCCATGTCGATGTATTGCCCCGTGCCGGACACGGTGCGGTGCTGTAGCGCCGACAGGATGGCGATGGTCGCGTACATGCCGGTGATGACATCGGCGATCGCGATGCCCGCTTTCTGCGGGCCGCCACCGGGCAGGTCGTCGCGCTCGCCGGTGATGCTCATCAGCCCGCCCATGCCCTGGAACACGAAGTCGTAACCCGGCTTGCGTGCGCTGGGCCCGTCCTGCCCATACCCGGTGATGGAGCAATACACCAGACGCGGGTTGATCGCCGACAGCGATGCGTAGTCCAGTCCGTAACGCTGCAGGTCGCCGATCTTGTAGTTCTCGATCACCACGTCGCTGACCGCCGCCAGCTGGCGGATCAGCGCCTGGCCATCGGGGCGTGCGATGTCGACGGTGATCGAGCGTTTGCCCCGGTTCGCCGCGGCGAAATAGGTCGAGTCGGCCCGGTCCGCGCCCTCGGCCGGGTTCAGCCAGGGCGGCCCCCAGACGCGGGTGTCGTCACCCGCGCCGGGGCGCTCGACCTTGATCACGTCGGCGCCCATGTCGGCCAGGTTCTGGCTGCACCAGGGGCCGGCCAGGATGCGCGACAGGTCGAGTACACGCAGATGTGACAGCGCACCGGTGCCGGCTGCGGGCGCCTTGGATTCGTTCGGCAATCGGCGCTCCCGGTCAGTTGACGGTGACGTTGGCGTCGGCGATCACCTTGAGCCACTTGGTGAGTTCGGTGTCGACGAAGGCGGCAAACTCTGCTTGCGTCATGGTGCCGGGTTCGGCGCCCTTGGCGGCGAAATCAGTGCGGATCTGCGGGCTTTGCAGCGCCTTGAGCACGTCGCTGGCGAGCTTGTCACGCAGGGCCGGGTCCATGCGCGGCGGCGCATACAGGCCGAACCAGGCTGTCGCCTCGAAGCCCTTGACGCCGGCCTCGTCGATCGTGGGCACATCGGGCAATGCGGGGGAACGCTTGAGCGAGGTCACGCCCAGGGCACGCAGCTTGCCACCCTGGATATGCGGCAACACGCCGGGCACCGAATCGAACATCACCGGAATCTGGCCGCCCAGCAAGTCGTTCAGCGCAGGGGCCGCGCCCTTGTACGGAATGTGCACCATGTCGACGCCGGCCAGCAGCTTGAACAGTTCACCCGACAGGTGGTTCGCGCCACCGTTGCCGGAGGAGCCGAAGTTGACCTTGCCCGGATTGGCCTTGGCATAGGTGATGAGTTCGGTGACCGACTTGGGCGCGAAGCCCGGGTTCACGACCAGCACGTTGGGCACCGCAGCCACCATGGCCAGCGGGGTGAAGTCGGTGCGGGTGTTGTACTTCAGGTTCTTGTACAGGCCCGGGTTGATCACATGGTGGGTGGCCGTGAGCATCAGCGTGTAGCCGTCGGCCGGCATGTGCGTGAGCTGCTCCGAGAAGATGGTGCCGCTGGCGCCGCCCTTGTTGTCGACGATGACGGTCTGGCCCCATTGCTTCTGCAAGGTGTTGGCGAGCTGGCGCGCCAGGATGTCGGTGGTGCCGCCGGCCGGGAACGGCACGACGATCTTCACGGTCTGGCTCGGGTAGGTCTGGGCGTGTGCGCCCGGCGCAATGGCGGCCAGCGCGAACAGCACGGGAGCGGTGGTGGCCAGCAGGCGCTGGGCAAGGGGTCGGAACGTCGGCATGGATTGTCTCCTTTGGGGGGTCTGGTTGGAATGGGAATGGATGGCGGTGTCAGCTCGCCAGCGGGATCTCGACCATCGCCTCACCGGCGGCGACGACTTCGCCGCGCTGGTTGTGCACCAGCACGTCGAGCGTGAACCACTGCCCGCCGTCGGTCTGCTTGGTAGCGGTGACGACGGCGCTGGGCGTGATCACGTCGCCCGGCTTGACCGGCACCTTCCAGCGTGTCTCCAGTCGACGCTGCATGCCGCCGCGGGCATACACCCAGTCGGTCAGCATGCGCGTGATCACGCCGAAGTTGTTCATGCCGTGCATGATGATTCCGCCGAACTGCGTCTTGCCGAAACTGTTCTTCATGTAGTTGTCGTCGAGATGCAGCGGGTTGAAGTCGAGCGAAGCCTCGCAGAAGTCGCGGATGGTCTCGCGGGTCGGCTTGAACGCTTCGCCGGTGATCGTGTGGCCGATCGTGATCTCGGTGGTGGTGGTGCTTGTCATGGTGGTCGGTTTCCTTGTCACTGGGGCCGAATGGTCCAGCCGCGGCCGGAGCAGATGACCTGGTTGTGCTGGTTGAAGAAGACGTTGTCGTGCACCACGAACAGGCGGTCCTTCTTGATGAACTTGTCGAGCGCGCGCGCCTCCAGACGAATCGTGTCGCCCGGGCGGGCCGGCAGGTTGTAGCTCCACGATTGCCCGGCATTGACGGTGCCGGGGCTGCGCATCCAGTCGTCGACCGGCGTGCACGAGAACATCAGCAGGATGTGGATGGCCGGTGGCGCGATCAATCCCTTGTAGGGCGTGGTCTTTGCATAGGCTTCGTCGAAATACAGCGGATGCATGTCGCCGATGACGCGGCAGTACTTCTGGATGGCCTCCAGCGTGAGTGTGTAGGGAATGGTCTTGCGCGGCTCGCCCGGGACGATTTGCTCCCAGGTCTTGCGCAACGCGTTGTCCTTCCAGAAATCGGTTTCAAACGTGGTTTCGGTCATGGTGTCTTCAATGGGTTGATATGCGGCGATGTCGGTTGTGATGTCGGTTGTAGTGTCCGCCCAGCGGTTATTGATAGCCGCCTGATGGCTATTATTGAATGACCTGCGGCCACTGTCAACAGGCATGCGCCTTGTCGACAGCCGAAAGTGGCGTGCAGGGTCGGCGCGCGACCTGAACGTCATCGAACGGGTGGGCCGGGCAGCGCTCGGGGGTCTTGGCGGGCTTCGCGCGCGCGCAAAACACCGCAGCCCGCACATGCAAGGTGCGGCTGATCGCCGCGCTCGAAACATCGGGCGAAGACCGGGGCGGCCGGCCCAGGCCCAGGCCTCCTGCCGCGGTAGCGAGACCGGCGCACGGCCGGCCCCGTGCCGCACCGGCAAGACAGACGGGCGTCGACCGTCGGGTGGGTGCGCCCCGCTCAGCCCCGCACGCGCAGGATGCCCGCGAAATACCCGGTCAGTTGCTCGCGCGCCGACAGCGGCAGGATGTGAGCGACGTATTGGTCCGGGCGCACGACGACCATGCAGCCCGCGGCCCGGTCGATGCCGCGGGCCGTGAAGATGTCCGCGCCCGGCTTGCTGTCGGCGCAGAACACCTTCTCGTAGTCGCACAGGCCGTAACGCCCGACCGGCGGACGCAGCAGCGACGGCATGGCGGCGTAGTCGAGCGTGCGGAAAGGCTGCTGGAACACGGCCCGGGTGTCGATCACGGCATCGATGTCTTCGCCCGGCGCGGTGTGGCGGCGCAGCGGCGAGGCCGGGTCGTGTTCGAGCCAGTCGCACAGGCCGGCGATCGCGCCGCCGGGGCGGCCGGTGTCGTCGGCGGGCGCGAACAGGAACAGGCGGAAACGGGCATCGGCGTCGATCACATGGCCCAGGTGCAGCGGCCGGGCGTCGGCCAGGCGGACGACGGGCGCGGAGTGAAAACGCTTGCCGATGTCGAAACCGGTGGCCAAGGCCTGATGGGTGGCGGCGCCGGTCAGGGCACCCGGCTCGTACTGGATCGTCAGGCCGCAGGTGAACGGCAGGTTGTCGACGAAGGCACGTGCTACCCGGGGCAGGCCGTCCGGGCTGTCGTCCGCGTCCCGCGCACCGACGACACGCGCCCACTTGTGGTCGAACTCCACCAGGCCCTTGGCCGCGGCGCGCCGTTCGCCGGAATAACTGTGCAGCAGCGACGGGTCGGCCCGGCCGGTCAGCACCGAGACCAGCTTCCAGCCCAGGTTGAAGGTGTCGCCCATGGACACGTTCATGCCCTGGCCCGCCTTGGGGCTGTGGGTGTGGCAGGCGTCGCCGGCCAGCATCACGCGCGGGGCGCGCATGGCCACCTCGGCCTCGGGCACGTCGTCGAACTTGTCGGTCAGCCGATGGCCGATCTCGTAGATCGACCACCAGACCACCTCCTTCACGTCCAGCGTGAACGGGCTGAAGATGCGCTGCGCCTTGGCGATGATGTCGTCGGCATCCATGCCGCGGTCGGCCGCGCGTTCGGTCTCCGACAGGTTGTCGAGTTCGACGTACAGCCGCACCAGGTGCCCGCCTTCGCGCGGCAACACCATCAGGATGCCGTCGCCCTGCGAACGCACGAACGACTTCATGCGCCAGTCGGGAAAGTCGGTGACGGCCAGCAGGTCGATCACGCCCCAGGCCTGGTGCGCGGCGTCGCCGTGCAAGGCACCGCCGATGGCGCGGCGCACGGTGGAGCGGGCGCCGTCGCAGCCGATGACATAGTTGGCGCGCACGGTGGCGGTCCGGCCCTCGGTGCCCGGCGCCGTGTTTTCCAGCGTGACGGTGACCGGGTATTGCGCGGCCTGCGGGTCGATGGTCAGGTCGGCCACCTTCCAGCCATAGTCGGGCTCCAGCCGCGTCGGCGCGTTGCGCATGACGTCGAGAAACATGTCGTGCACCCGCGCCTGGTTGATCAGCACATGCGGCATCTCGGAGATGCCGTCGGGCACGTCCTGCACGCGGGCGACACGCTCGAGCGGCGCCTGCTTGGCCGGAGCCCAGAACGTGGTCTCGTTGATCCAGACCGACTCGCGCATGACCTTCTCTCCGAAACCGAAGGCCTGGAACATCTCCATCGAGCGCACGCTGATGCCGTCGGCCTGGCCCTTTTCCATCGGCGTGAGCCGCGGGTCGACCACCAGGGTGCGGATCTGCGGCACGCGGGCGAGTTGTGCCGCCAGGCACAGGCCGGCCGGCCCGGTGCCGGCGATCAACACGTCGACGGTGTCCGGCAACGGGCCGCCCGGCTGGCGGCAACCCGCCGCTGCCGCGTGGACATCGGGATCGCCAGGTTTGAATCCGTTGACGTGGTATTGCATGGTGTCTCCTTGTGCCGGTGGGTTTCGGGTTTACGATAAGTATGCATATGGTATGTATACTTACTACATGCGTCAAGCGGTCAAACACCCCTCGTATCATCGGTCGGGTCTGCGGCGCGGGAGGACACACATGGACATGAGCGAGATGGCCGGGCACCTGATCCGGCGGCTGCAACAGCAGTCGACACAGGTCTTCCAGGCGCAGACACAGGCTGCGGGCCTCGACCTGACCTCGGTGCAGTTCGCCGCGCTCGACACCATCGCCCGGCAAAGCGGCATCGACCAGGCCACGCTGGCCGCCACCATCAGCTTCGACCGCGCGACCATCGGCGGCGTGATCGATCGCCTGGAGCAGAAAGGCCTGGTGCAACGCGTGGTCAGCGAGCAGGATCGCCGGGCCCGCCAACTGCATCTGACACCCGAAGGCGCACAGTTGCTGGCCGCCAGCCGGCCGGTGGTCGAAGCCTTGCAGGCCGAGATCCTGGCGCCGCTGAGCGCCGCGGAACGCGCGACCTTCCTGGCGCTGGCACACAAGGCGCTGGGCCAGGACTGAGGAGCCGGTCCACGCGGCGAACGGTCCCGCGTCTGTGGACGCTTCAGCTTGCGTCCAGCAACTTGTGCAGCTCGGTGCGCGCCTGCCGCTTCGCCCCGAACTGCGTGGCCGGAACCGCCCGAAACACCCGGTAACCGTTGCGCTCCCAGAACGCCCTGGAACGCGGCGCCGTATCGAACACGCACAAGCGGATCTCACGGGCTCCCGCCGCGCGGGCAAGATGCTCGAGCCGGCGCACCAGTGCCGCGCCGAGGCCTTGCGACCGCAGCGCCGGCCGCACCAGCATCAGGCCCAGGTACCAGACGCCGGCCAGCGGGTAGTCGCGCAGGCCTTCGACCATCGCCGCGCACCTGCCATCGGGCTGCAGGCTGCCGAACACGAACTTGGCCTCGGCCGGCACACCGTCGGGCCGGTCATCGAACTCGGCCAGCGCCGCGTCGGCCGATGCCGCTGCTCCCTGTGCATGGACGAAATAGTCGGCACAGGCGTCGTACAAGACCTGCAGCTCCGATGCCTGCGCGCGTGCCAACGGGCGCAACACCGGCGGCCGCTTGTCGTCGCCCGCGGCATCGAGTGGCAACAACAGCTGCGGCCGTACCCGTCCCGGATCGCCCGCCGTCGGTGCCGCGACTTCGCCGACCGGCTGCGCCCCCAGGCCACGGTAGAACGCCGCCGCGTTCGGGTCGGCATCGATGGCCAGCACCGCCTGCCCTCGGCCGAGCGCGTACGCCGCGGCATGGCGCATCAAGGCCCGGCCGTGGCCTTGCCGCATCGCGCCCGGGTCGACCCACAAGGCGCCGATCTCCCAAGGCCGGGCACGTGTGTCCAGCTGGAGCACGGCGCGCACCGCGCCGCCATCGTCGACGACGAAGGTCGGTTGCGCGCGGATCGACACCGCGCTGAAAGACAGATCGTCCCGCCAGGCTTCCAGGTCGGCGGCCGCATACCCCCAGGACGCCTTGGCCGCATGGGCCAGGCGGGTCAGTTCGGGCCATTCGTCGGGACGGGCGGCGCGGATCATGGCGAGCGGGTTGTCGGTGCGGCGAGGCGGCCCCGGTGGTCGACGGTGTCGACACCCACATGTGGCCGCCTGTCTGCTGTGCCGGATGGTAACGCGCAGGGTGGCCGAGACGGCTCAGGCAGAATTTACGGAGCGACGGCACACCGGCGGCCACGATCGACACGCTGCGCCGCGCCTTCGGCTGGCAGTCCCGGCGTCGCATGGCTGCCGGCGCAACGGCCCAGGCAGGCATGGCGCCGTCCTCGCACAACGGAAACCCATCCCATGAGACCCGACCATCGATCACCACCACGCCTTCTCGCAACCCTGCTCACCGTGCTGCTGGCCACGACCCTGGCCGGCTGCGGCATGTTCGTCACCTTGTCCGCGAACGACGCTTCGCACGATGCCCGCAACGACACCGAAGCGCTGAGCCCGCAGTCCGACCGCTTCCTGGTCGACATGGCCCGGCGCTTCGGACTGATGGCACTGTTCGCCGAGGCCGTCTACCGGCGCGACCTGCCCGAGGAGACCCGCGACGGCAACGGTTGCGCCTACCTCGCTGCGCCGGCCCGCGGCCTGGACGTCACGCGTTACGGCATGCCGCGCGACACCCAGGGCGCCGGAGGCTGGGAGCGCTGGGTGCCCGCGGCCGCGCAACCAGGCGTCGCACCCTGCCTGGACGATGCGTCCGGCCTGTATTACGAGACCTATGTCTACCGCAACACCGCCGGTCGGCTCGCGCAGGCGGTGATCGCGTTTCGCGGCACCGAGAACCGCCCGGGCCAGACCTTCAAGGACTGGGGGTCCAACCTGGCGGCCTTTCTGGGCTTCGAGCCCGCGCAATACGCCGTGGCCCGCGCGCACATGCTGCCGCTGTTCGCCGCGCTGGAGTCCGTGCTCGAGGACCGGGGCGACGGAGCCCGGATCTACATCACCGGCCACTCGCTCGGCGGCGGTCTTGCGCAGCAGGCCGGTTACCTGTCCAGGAGCGTCAAGGAGGTGTTCACCTTCAATACCTCGCCGGTCTCGAACTGGTCGCAGCTGCGGTTGCACGGGCAGGTGCGCAATGCCTATCCGATCATCCACCGCCTGTACCACGGCGGCGAGATCCTCGAGAAGATCCGCTTCGTCTCGACCTCGGTCACGCAGGCCCGGTACGGCCGGCACGACATCGGCCTGCAGCTCGAAGGCCGCTCCAGCTTCGGCGGGCATTCGATGCAGATCATCGCCTGCAATTTCGCGCAGCTGATCGCAGCCGAACCGGATCTGCCGACCGCCGATCATCACTATCCCTCGGACTACATCCGCGACGTGCTGCTGAACCAGGCCCGGCCCGCCCTGCCCTGCCTGGGCGACGAGGCAGACACACGGACAGCCGCGCAGCCTTGACGAACGGCCGGCCCGCTCCCGCGCTCCCGGCACCCGGCGCGGCGCTGCCGGGACCGTACATGACACCCCCCGCTTGACACGCCCGAATGGCGTCACTAGAATTATTCGTAATTCGACGAACAACGAAGTCCATGACGACCACAACCACCTGCGCCGCCGATGCCTGCATGACCGGCGCCGATCACGCCAAGCCCATCGATGCCGACGCGATGGCCGGCCTGTTCAAGGCGCTGGCGCATCCGGCGCGGGTGCAGTTGCTGCTGCACCTGTCGCGCCACAAGACCTGTTATTTCGGTGACCTGTCCGACGTCGTCGACCTGGCGCCGTCGACGACCTCGCAACACGTAAAGATCCTGAAGGAGGCCGGCCTCGTGTGCGGCTCGCCGGAAGACCAGCGCACCTGTTATTGCGTCAACCCGGATCGGCTGGCCGAGCTCAAGCGACTCGTGGGCAGCCTCTGACGGTCCATTGCAGACCCCTTTTCTCGCCCCACCCACCACCAGCATTTTTTTGCCCCAATCGTTCGTAAATCGACGAATCACGAAGGAGATGACCATGAGCACGAAAACGATGCAATCCCCTGACACCCACACCACTGCCGCACTGCCGGTGGCGGTGATCGGCGCCGGTCCGGTCGGGCTGGCCGCCGCCGCCCATCTGGTGCGGCGCGGCATGGCGGTGCAGGTATTCGAGGCCGGCGACCATGTCGCCGCACACCTGCAGGGTTACGGCCATGTGCGCCTGTTCTCGCCGTGGCGCTACAACATCGACCATGCCGCGCGCGCCTTGCTCGACGCGCACGGCTGGAACGCGCCAGACGGCGAGGTGCTGCCCACCGCCGCAGAGGTGGTGCAGCACTACCTGGCGCCGCTGGCACGCACCGCGGCACTGGCGCCGCATATCCGTTTCCAGGCGCGTGTGCACGCGGTCACACGGGCCGGCTTCGACAAGTCCAGGACGGCCGGACGCGATGCCGCGCCTTTCCTGCTGCGTGTGTCGACCCCGGGCGGCATCGAGGAACACCGCGCACGCGCCGTCATCGACGCGACGGGCACCTGGGCGCAACCCAACCCGATCGGCATCCACGGCCTGCCGGCGCTGGGCGAATCCGAGAACGCCGGACACATCGCCTATGGCATGCCCGACATCCTCGGCGCGGCGCGCAGCCGGTATGCCGGCCGCACGGTGCTGGTCGTCGGCGCCGGCCATTCGGCCGCCGGCAACCTGCTGGCCCTGGCCACGCTCGCCGGCCAGGCGCCGGGCACACGTATCGTGTGGGCGGTGCGCGGCACCTACCTGCGCCGCCTGTTCGGCGGTGGCGCCAACGACGGCCTGCCGGCGCGTGGCCAGATCGGGACCCGGCTGCGCGCCCTGGTCGAGGCGGGCCAGCTGGATGTGCGGATGGGCTTCGGTATCCGCGCCATCGTGCGCACGCCACAAGGCCGCTTGCGCATTGCCGCCGAAGACCGGTCCTTGCCCGCCATCGACGGCATCGACGAGATCGTCGCCGCCACCGGCGCCCGGCCCGACCTGCGCATCGCCAGCGAACTGCGGCTGCGCCTGGATCCGTGGCTCGAGAGCACCGATGCACTGGCGCCGCTGATCGATCCGAACGAGCACAGCTGCGGCACCGTGCGCCCGCACGGCCACCGCGAACTGACCCAGCCCGAACCGGGCTTCTACGCCATCGGCGCCAAGAGTTACGGCCGCGCGCCGAACTTCCTGATGGCCACCGGCTACGAGCAGGCGCGTTCGGTCGTCGCCGCACTGGCCGGCGACTTGGCCGCGGCCGACGACGTGCAGCTGGAGCTGCCCGAGACCGGCGTGTGTTCGGTCGATTTCGCCAACCAGGACAAGGCCGCGGCGGCCACGGCGGGCGGATGCTGCGGCGGTCCGGCCAAGCTCGACGCCAGCGCCTGTTGTGCGCTGGACGAGACGAAGAAGGCCGAGGGCAAGGCCGGCTGCGGCTGCACGCCTGCGGCGCCACCCGTCAAGGCGCGGGCGCCAGTGGCGCCGGCCGCACCGCAGGCGTGTTGCGGTTGACCGCCGCGGGCCCGCGTTTACCGGCCCGGGAACGCCGCGGCGCCCGTGCGCCCCGGTGGCCGGCGCTCAGATCACACCCTCGTCGCGCAACTCGGCGATGCCGTTCGCGTCCAGGCCCAGTGCCGCCAGCGTCTCGTCGGTATGTTCGCCCAGGCGCGGCGGCGGCGCATCTGGCCCCAGGCTGCGCCGGTTCCACCGGAAGCCGATGGTCGGCACCTGCATGTCGCGGCCGCTGCGCGGGTCGTGCAGCGTCTGCATCACGGCGCGTTCCTGCACGTGCGGGTCGGCCATGGCCTCCTTGACCGTACGCACCCGGGTCGCGGGCACGTGGGCGGCCGAAAGCCGCTCTTCCCAGGCCTGCGCGGAATCGGTGCGCAAGGCGCGGGTGAGTTCCGCACGGAAGGCGACCGCGTTGGCGCTGCGCGCCTCGGCGCTGTCGAAACGCGGGTCGCGCAGCGTGTCCTGCAGGCCCAGCACCTGGCACAGGCGCAGCAGCTGGGCCTCCTGGTTGGCGGTCATCGACAGCAGGCCGTCCGCGGTGGCGAAGATGCCCGACGCCGGTGCGCCGCTGGCGGCGGTATTGCCCTTGGCGGTGGGTTCGATGCCGCTGTTGGCGATGGTCGACATGGTCGACGCCATCGCGACCAGGCCGGCGTCCAGCATGCCGACGTCGACCATCTGCGCCTCGCCGGTGCGGTCGCGTTCGCGCAACGCGGCCACCACGGCGAAGGCGCCGTACATGCCGGCCAGGTAGTCGAAGATGGGCGGGCCGATGCGGTTGGGCACCGACTCCGCGGTGCCGGTCAGCATGGTCACGCCGGACGCCGCCTGCACCACGTGGTCGTAGGCCGGGCGCCGGGCCATCGGGCCGGTCTGGCCGTATCCGGAGATGGCGCAGTAGACGATGTCGCCGCGCTGCGCGCGCGCCGCCTCGAATCCGATGCCCAGGCGATCGGCCACGCCGGCCGAGAAGTTCTCGACCACCACGTCGGCCTGGGCCATCAGGCGCAGCGCCCATGCGCGTCCGCGCTCCGACTGCAGGTTCAGCGTGATCGATCGCTTGGCGGCATTCTGCGCGACGAACTGGGCCGAGAACTCCGGGATGCCGGTCACCGGGGACCCGCTGCGCGCCCAGTCGCCTTGCCCGGGCCTCTCCAGCTTGGTCACCTCGGCGCCGAGCAGGGCCAGCTGGTAGGTGCAATACGGCCCGGCCAGCACCGTGGTCAGGTCCAGGATGCGGATGCCGTCCAGCGGCCGGGGTCGCCGGGAGTCGGGTGTAGCGGCGGTCATGATGCTCAGTCCACCTTCAGGCCGAGCTGACGCACCAGCTTGCCCAGGCGCTCGTAGTCGCTGTTGATCGTCCTGGCGAACTCCTGTGGCCCATCGCCCGAGGTCGTCAGTCCGACGGTTTGGAAACGCTGCTGGACGTCGGGCATGTTCAGGATCGCCATGACATCCTGGTTCACCTTGGCGATGATCGCCGGCGGCGTTCCCACGGGCGCAAAGATACCCAGCCACGGCACGACCGGCACATAACCCGGCACCAGTTCGGACACCGTGGGCAGGTCCGGCAGTTGCGGCAGGCGCTTGACCGACGTGGCGGCAATGGGCACCAGGTTGCCCGCCTTGATCTGCGGCATCACCACCGCAACCGACTCGCCCTGCAGTTGCAGCCGCCCGCCCATCACGTCGGTCATCACGGCCGAAGCAGCCTTGTACGGAACATGTTGCGCCACCAACCCGGTCATCTCCTTGATGGCCTCCATGTTCAGGTGCGGAACGGTGCCATTGCCGGCCGTGCCGTAGTTCAAGGCCGTCGGGTTCGCCTTGCTGTAGTCCACCAGCGCCTTGAAGTTGTTGATCTTGAGTGCCGGTGTGGCGACGATCAGGCTGCTGGGGTAGGCCACGTTGATGATGGGCAGGAAGTCCTTGCGCACGTCGTATCCCAGGTTGGAATAGACATGTGGATTGATGGCCATGGCGGCCATCGCCGAGAACAGCAAGGTGTAGCCGTCGGCCGGCGCCTTCACCGCCGTCTGGGCGCCGATGCTGCCGCCCTGCCCGGGGCGGTTCTCGACCGTCACGGCCTGGCCCCATTGCGCCGACAGCTTGTCGGAGACGATACGCGCCAGCGAATCGGTCACGTTGCCGGCGGCATAACTGACGATGAGCCGCACCGGACGCTCCGGGTACTTGCCTGCGTCCGTCGCCTGGGCCTGCAGCGGCAGGCTGGCCGCGCCGGCCAGGGCCACGGCAGCAAGTGCGCGCAGGGCCTGTGGCGGCCGGCGCGAATGAGCGGCGGGGCGGGCAGTGACGATTCGAAAAGATGCAACGGGATTCATGGCTGTCTCCAATACAGAAGGTGGGCGGCGGGGGCGAGCGATCAGTGTGGCCGGCAGGTGGTCCTGCCCTGCACCGTGCCCATTCTGTGGCGCTCATCCCTGTGCGTAAACTATTGAATTCGTATCCATCCATTCCATATCGATATGCCAACCTCCGCAGACAAGGCTGCCGCGACGCGCCAGGTCGCCGCCCGGCGCATGGACCTGCTGCGCGTGCGGCACCTGAAACTCCTGCAGCTGGTGGCCAGCACCGGCTCGTTGACGGCCGCCGCGCAGGAACTGCGCATCAGCCAGCCGGCCAGCACGAAGCTGCTGCAGGAACTCGAACGCGCCGTGGGATGTTCGCTGGTGGACCGATCGGTGCGCGGCGGCAGCCTGTCGGCGGCCGGGCAGCGCACACTCGAACGCATGCGCATCGCCATCGGCGCGCTGGACGCCGTCGCGCAGGCCGGGGCGACGCCGCCTTATCGCCCGCTGGTACGCATCGGCACCTTGCCGCTGGTCGGCGTGGAGCTGATTCCGCGCATGGTCGCGCTGCTGTCGGAACGCGGCCAGCTGCCCCGCTTGACGATCCACGAGAGCAACGTGGCCGCGGTGCTCGGCATGTTGCGCGAAGGCGCGATCGATTGCGTGATCGGGCGCATCGACAGCGACCGGCTGGAGGGCCGCGCGGACGAATTGCGCATCACGCGCCTGACGCGCGACGACTACGCGGTCGCCTGTGCACCGACCCACCCGCTGGCGGGCCGGCGCAGGCTCGCGCTGGGCGCGTTGCGCACGCACGACTGGATCGTGGCCCCGCACGGCACCCACACGCGGCAGGTCTTCGAGATGCGTTTCGCCAGCCAGGGCCTGCAACCGCCGCTGCCGCTGATCGAGTGCTCGGCCTTCCACACCAACCTGTCCACCGTGTCGACCTGCCCGCTGCTGACCGTGGCACCCCAGAGCGCCGTGCAGTCGTACGTGCGCCTGGGCCGCGTGCACCAGCTCGACCTGGCACAGCCGTTCGCGTCGGACTCCATCGTGTTCATGAGCCTGCGCGATCTGCCGGAACTGCCGGCACTGGGGCTGGTGCGCGAAGCATTGCTGGCCGTTGCCCGCGCAGGGGCCACCGCGGCCTGACGGCGACGTGCGCGCCCGATCCGCCGGGCCGCGGGCGGTGGCTCAGCTGGCCCGCCACCACCGACGCCAGCACGATGGCCATGCCCGCCAGCTGGACACCATTGAGCGACTGGCCGAGCCAGGCCCAGCCCAGGATCACCGCCGTCACCGGGCTGGCCAGGCCCAGCATCGAGGCTGCCGCCGGCTCCAGCCGGGCCAGGCCGCGGAACCACAACCAGTAGGTGATCGCTGCGCCGGCCAGCGTCAACCACAACAGGCCGCCGATGTTCGTCGCATCCAGGCGTGGCAACGCGGGTTCGGTGATCCATGCCAGCGGCAGCAGCAGCAAGCCGCCGGCCGTGAGTTGCCAGGCCGCAAGCCCCAGGGCCGGCACCGGGGCCGGCCATCGCCGCGTGAGCACGGTGCCCGCCGCCATCGAGGCCGCGCCCGCGACCGCGGCCAGCATGCCCCAGGGGTCGAGCGCCGCGTCGGGGCCCAGCACCAGCAGCGCGACCCCGCCCACCCCCGCAAGCGACAGCGCCACCGCGATCGCCCGGATCGGCGTGCCCAGCAGCGGCCGCGACAGCAGGATCACCAGCAAGGCCTGCACCGAACCCAGCGTTGCGGCCACACCGCCCGGCAGCCGGTAGGCCGCCACGTACAGCAGCACCCAGAACACCGAAAAATTCAGCGCCCCCAGCACCAGGCTGCGCCAGAGCCAGACGCCCGAGGGCAGGATGCGGGTCCACGCCAGCAGCAACAACCCGGCCGGCAAGGCGCGCAAGGCCGCCAGCGTGATCGGGTAGCCGGCCGGCAAGGTCTCGGTGGCCACGAGGTAGGTGCTGCCCCAGATCGCCGGGGCCAGCGCGGTGAGGAAGATGTCGTGCAGTCGGTTCATGAGAGTTCTCCGGTATCGGTGCTGGCAGTTGGCAGGCGCGCCGGTATCGCACACCGCCATCGGTACCGACGACCGCAACGAAAGACGATGTGCTCACCGGCAGCGACCCGGCCGCTGCCGGTCAGGAAACGGACGGGACGTCGATCAGGCCGCCTGCGCCCAGTCGTTGGCAGCGGCGATGCCCGCCGCCAGCCGCGCGACATGCGCACCGTGGGCATGGGCGCCGGCCAGGTCGATGGCGTCGGGCTCGCGTTTTCCGTCAGAGCCGGCGATCGTGCCCGCCCCGTAGGGCGAGCCGCCGACGATCCGGTCCACCGCCGTCTGGCCGCTGAAGGTATAGGGCATGCCGACCACCACCATGCCGAAATGCAGCAGCGGTATCTGGGTCGTCAGCAGCGTGGCCTCGTGGCCGCCGTGTTGCGAGCCGGTCGACGTGAAGACCGCGCCGACCTTGCCCACCAGCGCGTTGCGCGCCCACAGGCCGCCGGCCTGGTCGAGGAACTGCTTGAGCTGCCCGGCCATCATGCCGAAGCGGGTCGGCGTGCCGACGATGATGGCGTCGTAGTTCGCCAGGTCCTGCACCTGCGCCACGGTCGTGTCGTCATCGGCATAACCGGCGCTGACGCGCACCGCCTGCGGCACGGTCTCGGGCACGCGCCGCACGTCGACGACGGTGCCCGGCACCGAACGGGCTCCTTCGGCCTCGGCCCGGGCCAGCGCACGCACATGGCCATAACTGGAGTAGTAGAGAACAAGAACGCGGGTCATCGGGGTTTCCTTTCCATCTCGGGTTGCGATGCCGTGATGGTGCGGCCCGCAGCGCGAAAGAAAAACCACCCGTGGCGCAATGCACTCTTTACGCAGCGTCAGGAAAGTCCACCGGCCAGCGTGGCCTGCAGTTGCGCGAGAAAGGCCGCGGCCTTGGCGTCCACGCCGTGGCGCGACGCCGTCACCGCGTAGACATGGCGCGCCGGCAAGGCATGCTGCGGCAATACGCGAACGAGATGCCCCGCGCGCACCGGTGCGTCGGCGATGAAGTCCGGCAAGGCACCGATGCCCTGCCCCGCAACCAGCATGTCGCGCAATACCAGCGAACTGCCCACGCGCAGTTGCGGCTCGAGCCGCACCAGCTGCCGCCCCCCGGGCCCGTCGAGCTCCCATTGCGTCGTGCTGTCCGCCAGCAGGTAGGCCACGCAGCGGTGCGCCGCCAGCGCGTCGACGCCGGCAGGGGTTCCGTGCGCGGCCAGGTAGGCGGGCGCGGCATACAGCCGCTGCCCGATGTCGGCCAGCCGGCGCGCGACCAGGTTGGAGTCGGGCAAGGTCGCGCGGATGCGGATCGTCAGGTCGAACCCGCCCTCGACCATGTCCACGACCCGGTCGTCGAGCGAGAGGCTCAGCGTGAGCGACGGATATGTCGCCAGCAGCTCTGGCAACATCGGCGCGATGACGATCTGCCCGAACGAACCCGGCGCGTTGACACGCAGGTGGCCGTGCACGGCGCCGCTGTCGCGCCGCAGCCGCGCCTCCATGCCGTTCACGGCATCGAGGATGCGGCGTGCCTCGTCGTGGTAGTTGCGGCCCTGCTCGGTCAGCGACATGGAACGGGTGGTGCGCGTCAGCAGGCTGCAGCCCAGCGACTGCTCGAGTTGCTTGATCTCGCGGCTGAGCAGGCCCGCCGAGACTTCCAGGTCCTCGGCCGCACGGGCGAAACTGCCGCGCTCGACGATGCGGCAGAAGGCATGCATGACGGTCAGCTTGTCCATGGTGCTGCCGCCATTATGCGTACCGCGCTCGCTAGCGCATCAGCTCGGCCAGGGCCGGTGCCCATTTCGCCGCGTCGGTACCGCTGGCCAGGTGCCCGTGTTCGCTGTCGATCTCGACATAGCGGGCATCGACACCCGCCGCCGTCAACGCGGCCATCACGCCCGGCGCCAGGCTCGGCGGAAACAAGGCGTCCGTGCGCGACAACACATACAGCACCCGTGCCGTGATCCGGCCCAGCAGGCCGGTTGCATCGAAGGCTTCGGCAGCGTGGCCCAGCACCAGCAGCGAGTGGCCGTCGAACGCCTGGGCCCAGCCGCGGGCGATGCGCGTGATCTCCTGCGCGCGTGCCCGTGCATCGGGAAACCGCGGCGCCAGTTCCTGCTCCAGCCCGTAGCCGCGCAGCGTCTCCTCGCGGATCGCCGTCATCGTCGCGTCGATGCCGCCGGCGCGGTAGTAGTGCCCGCCATTCCAGTTCGGGTCCGTGGCCAGCCGCTGCGCCGTGCGCGCGGTGTTCATGTTCGCCGGACGCCTCGGCGCACTGACCGCGATGGCCAACCGGTCCACGAAATCCGGAAAGATCACGCCCCACGCAAATCCCTGGAAGCCGCCATACGACGGCCCGGCCACGGCGGCCAGATGGGTCACGCCCAGCTGCTCCAGCAGCCTCTTCTGCGCGGTGACGATGTCGCGCAACGTGATGGCGGGAAAGTCCGGCCCGTATTCCCGGCCCGAACGCGGATCGATGCTGCGCGGCCCGGTCGAGCCGAACGCCGACCCCAGCATGTTCGAGCTGACGACGAAATAACGATCGGTGTCGATCGCCCGCCCCGGCCCCACCAGGCTGGCCCACGAGCCTTCGGAAGAACCCTCGCCGCCATCGGCGAACAGGTGGCTGCTGGTGTAGCCATGGGTCAGCAGCACCGCGTTGCGCCCGTCCGGCGCCAGCGTGCCGTAGGTGACGTACGCCAGCTCCACCGCGGGCAATACCGCCCCGCATTCCAATGGCAGATCTCCGATCGAACCCTGCATCGCGCGCCTCCGTATTCGTTCCGGCTTGCGGTCGCCGCAGCCGTTGTTGCCCCATGCCGACGATTGTGACGCCACCGGCGGCGCCACGGACCGCGCCACCGCCGCTCAGCCCGACGCCAACCGATCTCCCGCGCCATCCCGCAGGGCCTGCACCTCGCGCCGCAGCGCCGCGTTCTCCGCCTCCAGTGCCGCCACCCGCGCCCGCAAGGACTGCAGTTCATCCCCCGCCGACGCTGCATCGGACGGTTGCTGCACCGCGGCCGCTTCGGCTGCTTCGGCCGGTTTGCGCCGCGCCTCGCGCACCCGTTTCGCCGCCAGCTTGAGTTCGTCCCTGCCGGCCAGCGCGGCGGCCTTCTGCTCGTCCTCGGGCAGGCTCGCCACGGCGGCCGCGGCGTTGATCGAGATCGTGCCGGACTTCACCGCGGCCACCAGTTCGGGCGCGGCCTGCTTGCGGATCTTCTCGATCAGCACCACCTGGCTGCTGCTGAGCCGCGCGGCCTTGGCGATGTCCTCACGGCTCTCCAGCGGCCGGGGCTGCGGCGCTGGCTCGGCCTGCGGCGCTGGCTGCGCGACACCGGCCACGGGCGCCGCAGCCTGCATGCGCGCACGCCGCTCGGCCAGGATGGCGCGCTTGCGCAGCGCCAGTTCACCGCGCTGGAAATCCGAGATGCTGCGCCGGCCCAGGTGCTGGTCGATCATCCACAGATGCACGTCTTCGATCGACTGGAACTGCGGGTTCTGCACGGTCTGGAACGGCAGGTCGTGTTGCCGGCAGATGCCGTAGCGGTTGTGGCCGTCCACCAGGATGTCGCCCCACAACACCAACGCGTCCCGGCAGCCTTCGGCGAGCAGGCTGCGCTCGAGCGCGGCATGTTCGTCCGGGGTCAGGGGATCGATATAGGCTTGCAGTTGCGGGTCGACGACGATGGGCATGAGGGGCTTCGCACAGGGGTTGGCTGGGGGGCCGGCATTGTAGGGGCGTAGGGAATAAACCCTACTTGGCCTGCCGCCGCATTTGGTTCACACTAGAAGCCATGAATTCCAACAGCGCCCTCCACAGCAGCGCCCGTCGGCCCCGCAGGCCCGGCGACGTCAAACACGATCCGCTCGCCGTCGACGCAGACACCATGCTCGACGACGTGCAACCGGCCAAGCGCGGCGGCGCCCGCGGCGTGCCGGTGATGTGCCAGGAACTGCTGCTGTTGCGCGCCGGCGCCGACTGCCCGCAGTGCGGCGGGCGCACGCCGGTGTTCGCGATGATGGGGCTGCCCGAATTCGAGGTGCAGAACGCACCGTCCACCCTGCTGCGCCGCATCGTGAACTTGCCGCCTGAAGTCGACAAGGCGGTACGTACGTTCAGCAAGGGCCGCTGGCGCAACGACCACCGCGCAAGCAGGACCAGCGGCGCCTTGTGGCTGAGCCACTGCGCCCGCTGCGATGCCCGGCTGGACGAAGACTTCACGCTGGGCGACGACGGCCCGTTCCGGCCCCGGCTCTACAAGCAGCGCGTGGCGATCAAGATGGAGCGCCTGCCCGGCCCGTTCGTGCTCGACGGCGCACAGCGCCTGCCCAACCTGCCGATGCTGAGCTGGCTCGACTGGTACAACGATCGCGAACGCAAGGCCCATGCCGCCAAGCCGCGTGTCGGGCGGCCGGCGGCGAAGAGCAAGAAGCGCCGCTGAGCACCGGGGCCGCGGATCGCGGCGGGTCGCGGTTCATGCGGGCACCGCGGCAGTCGCGTCGCGCCGCCGCCGCTGGCGCACCACGACCCAGCCGATCAAGCCCAGCGCCGGCACGAACATCCATTCGCTGTGCAGCCGCTCGTTCGGGATCTCGACCGCCGTGATCTGGAACCCGGGCTCGATGCCGAGCCGCGCCGCCGGGCTGCCGAAGACGACGCTGTCGACGGCGAAACCCGCCGCGCCGCGCGTACCGCGAATGCCGCCACCGGCGAGCCGCTGCACGGCATCGGCCGCTGGCGCGCCCAGCGGCAGCAACACCCCGCGCTCGACGCTCTCGCCCTCGATGGTCGTGCCGCTCAGGAACATGCGCATCTGGGCGTCCCTGGGCGCGGCCACGATGGCGGCCTCGGCCTCGGGTCCGCGCAGCTGCCGGTAGGGCGCGACCAAGGGGTCCAGGAACAGCCCCGGATGGAACAGCATGAACACCGTCAGCAACAGCACCAGGCGTTCGGTGCGCGTGCTGCGCACCAGCAGCCAGCCCTGGTTGACCGAGATGAAGGCAAAACCGGCCAAGGTCGCGCTGGCCACCGTGATCACCGTGTGGAACACGCCGCTGACGCCGATCAGCAGCAGCTGCGGATTGAGCACGAACATGAACGGCAGCAGCGCCATGCGCATCGAATAACGGAACGCCACCACGCCGGTGCGGATCGGATTCGCATAGGCAATGCTGGCCGCGGCATACGAGGCCAGACCGACCGGCGGCGTGATGTCGGCCATCAGGCCGAAATAGAACACGAACAGGTGGGCCGCGATCAGCGGCACCAGCAATCCGTTCTGCGCGCCGATGTCGACGATCACCGGCGCCAGCAGCGAGGACACGACGATGTAGCTGGCCGTCGTCGGCAGGCCCATGCCCAGCACCAGGCAGATCAGCGCGACCAGCACCAGCATCGCGATGATGTTGCCGCCCGACAGTGCGGTGACCAGTTCGGTCATCACCAGGCCCACGCCGGTGAGCGTCAGCGTGCCGACGATGATGCCGGCCGTCGCGGTGGCGATGGCCACGATGACCATGTTGCGCGCGCCGGCGGCCAGGCCGTCGACCAGGTCCTGCACGCCATGCCAGGCGGCATCGCGCACCGCGCCGGCGTCGTTGCGGAACCATGCCAGCAGCGGCCGCTGCGTCAACACGATGCACACCAGGAACATGGTCGCCCAGAAGGCCGCGCGCACCGGCGAGAGTTGCTCGATGACCAGGTTCCACACCAGCGCGCCCATCGGCAGCAGGAAATACATGCCGGATCGCAGCGTCGGCCCCAGCTCGGGCATGCGTCGGATCGGCGCGTCGGCGTCGGGCGCGGCGGTGGCGCCATGGCGGGCGCTTGCGCGCAGCAACACCACGTAGATCCCCAGCAGCAACACCGCCATGATGGCGAACGACATCTGCGGCACCAGCAGATGCACGACGGCGCCGGACAACGCCGCCAGGCCCAGCGCCGCGCCCAGGCCGACGAAGCCCAGCGCGAACTGGTCCACGCGATGCTGCCAGTCCGGTCGCGGCCGGCGCGGCAGCCCCCGCAGGTCGGCCTTCACCGCCTCCAGGTGCACGATGTACAGCAGGCCGAGGTAGGACACCATGGCCGAGATCAGCGCGTGCTTGAGCACCTGCACGTAGGGCACGCCGACATACTCCACCATCAGGAAGGCCGCCGCCCCCATCACCGGCGGCATGACCTGGCCGTTGACCGAGGCCGCCACTTCGATCGCGGCGGCTTTCTCCGGCGGGTAACCCACGCGCTTGATCAGCGGAATCGTCAACGGCCCGGTCGTGACGACGTTGGTGATCGACGAACCCGAGATCATGCCGGTGGCCGCCGACGCCAGCACCGCCGCCTTGGCCGGACCGCCGCGCAGATGCCCGACCAGGGCCACCGCGCAGCGGATGAAATAACTGCCGGCGCCGGCGGTCTCGAGCAAGGCGCCGAACAACACGAACAGGAAGATCAGCCCGGCCGAAATGCCGAGCGCCGCGCCGAACACGCCTTCGGTGGTCAGCCACATGTGGGTCATCGTGTGCGCGAACGAAGCGCCCTTGTGTGCGATCAGGTCCGGCATCCAGGCGCCGAACAGGATGTAGCCCATCATTGCAAGCGCCAGCAGCACCATCGGCAGGCCGAGCACGCGCCGCGTGGCCTCGAGCAGCAGCGCCATGCCCAGCGCCGCGATGGCGACTTCGAACCCGGTCGGCGCGCCCGTATGCGCGGTGATCGACGCATAGAACAGCGCCAGGAAACCGGCGCTGGCCGCCGCCAGCACGGCCAGCACGCCATCGGCGACCGACACCCGGTCCGTCGCCACGCGTTTGCTCGCCGGGTATGCGAGAAAGGCGATGGCCACGGCGAACGCCAGGTGCAACGAACGGATCGTGGCCTGGTTGAACACCAGCACGCCGAGCCGCTCCGGCAACGGCGACGCCACCCACAGCTGGAACACCGCCCAGGCCAGCGCCACCAGCACCAGCAGGGCCGCCGGCCGGCCGGGCGGCCGGCGCGGTCCGATGCCGATGTCGGCCAGCCGGATGCGCGGACGCGGCGGCGCGGCGGCTGCGGGCGACGACGGGCCGGCGCCCGTCATGCAGGCGCGACCCCGGGGCCGCGCCACCACCGCCGCAGCGGGTGCGTGCGTCGGGTGCAACGGATGGTGGCGGTACGGCAAACCATGGTGATGACGTACCCCGGTTCTACCAGAGCCCTGGCGCTTGCACCATGCGGACATGCCGCAGGTCCGATCGCTCCGCCATCGGTCGTACTGGCGGCTGCGGCGGTTTTCTGCGACCATGGCCACTGCGTCGGTCGACATCTCGACCGGCGCGAAGGAGATGACATGGCGGTGCGCGACAGGTCCAGGCGACTCCCCCCGTTCGAGCCCCCCGGGCCCGGATCCTGGGCGCTGGACCTCGCCCATTTCCCGCGCCCGCTGACCCGGTATTTCCAGACCACCCACGCCCCGGCCTACCGCAGCGGCAGCCAGGAATTCGCGCGTTTCTACGGGCTGCTGATCGACGGCCTGCAGATCGCCTACGTCAACGGCTTCGCCTACCGCCAATTGCTGCCGGTGCCGGAGCCGGAGTTGCCGGCGCGGCTTGCGCGCGCGGCCCAGGTGTTCAAGCGCCGGCCCTGGCGCGAACAGCTGCACGACTGGGACAAGCGGCACAAGCCCGCGGCCATCCGCAAGCACCGCGAACTGCAGACCGTCGATCCCGATGCACTGTCCGACGCCGCCCTGGTGGACTACCTGACGACCTGCCGCGACCACCATGCGGCCATGATCACGCAACACATGCGCTACACCGCCGGCGCCTTGTTGCCCACCGGTGATTTCCTGGCCCATGCCGGCGACTGGACCGGCCTGCCGCCGGCGGAACTGGTGGGCCTGCTCAGCGGCTCGGCCGACGTGTCGGCCGGCGGCTCCGACGAGATGCGCGTGCTCAAGGCCGCGTTCGCCGAGGATTCCGCCGCGCGCGAGGTGCTGGCGGCCGACGGCGACCCGGCCGACGTGCTGGCGTCGAGCGGACAGCCCGCCGAGGTGCTGGCGCAGCTGCGGGCCTTGCCTGGCGAGGCCGGCAAGGCGGTCAACGGCTACCTGGACCTGGTCGGCTACCGCATCGTCGACGGCTTCGACATCGCCGAACCGTCGGCGCTGGAGTTGCCCGACGCGCTGCTGCGCGCGATCAACATCGCCGTGTTCGAGCCGATGCGGCGCGAGGGGGACCTGCAGGCGCAGACGGCGGCGGTGCGCGAGAAGGTGCCGGCCTTGCGCCAGGGCGCCTTCGACGCCATGCTCGACGAGGCGCGCCACAGCTACCGCCTGCGCGACGAACGCGGCATCTACAGCGACATCTGGGCCGCCGGACTGATGCGCCGTGCGGCGCTGGCCGCGGGGCGCCGGGTGGAGCGGCGCGGCCGCATCGCCACGGCCGCCCACATGCTCGACGCCACGCTGGACGAGATGTGCGCGCTGGTCGCCGGCAAGTCCGACCCCGACGGCGAGCTGCTCGCCGAACGGGCGGCCTACCGGGCACGCTACAGCGCCAAGGACGCACCGGCCACGCTCGGATCGCCCGCGCCCGCGCCGCCCGATCTGCAGGCCCTGCCGGCGCCGGTCGCACGTGTGATGCGCGCGCTGCAGGTTTCGCTCGACCACCTGTCGGCCGACTCGCAGGCGCAACACGCCGACACCGTGCTGTACGGGCTGGCCGCGAGCAAGGGCGTGTACGAGGGGCCGGCCCGCTGCGTGTCCAGCTCGGCTGAATTCGACCGCATCGTCAAAGGCGACGTGCTGGTCACCGAGTCCACCAGCGAGGCGTTCAACATCCTGTTGCCGCTGCTGGGCGCCATCGTCACCGACAACGGCGGCCTGCTCTCGCATGCGGCCATCGTCGCACGCGAATACGGCATCCCCGGCGTGGTCGGCACCCGCGAGGCGACCGAACGCATCCGCGACGGCGCGCGCATCCGCGTCGATGGCGACGACGGAACCGTGACGGTGCTGCCATGACCACCACCCACAAGAGCGCCGTCATGCTGGCCAAGGCACACGGCACCGCGCTGTACGGCGCCAAGGCCGTGGGCCTGGGCGAGGCGGCGCGCAAGCGCCTGCAGGTACCGCCGGGCGTGGCGGTATCCGCCGACCTGGTCGAGGCGGTCGCCTCCGGCGATACCCGCGCGATCGCCCGTCTCGACAAGGCCGTGGCCGCACTGACGCCGCCGTTCGCCGTGCGCTCGTCGGCGCTGGACGAAGACGGTGCGCGCGCCAGCTTTGCCGGCCAGCACCTGACCGTGCTCAACGTGCACCTGGCCGCCGACGTGGCCGACGCGGTGCGCGAGGTCTGGTGGTCGGCCAACTCCGACGCCGCCATCACCTACCGCCAGAAGGTGGGCCTGTTCGCGCGCCCGCGGGTCGGCGTGGTCGTGCAGACGCTGCTCGACCCCGAGGTCGCCGGCGTGATGTTCACCGAGAACCCGATCTCCGGCGCCGATGAACGCGTCATCGAGGCCAGCTGGGGCCTGGGCGAGGCCGTGGTCTCGGGCCTGGTGATTCCCGACCACATGCGGCTCGAGCGCAGCGGCCGGCTGATTGAACGCCGGGCCGGCCGCAAGCACATCGCGGTGCGGGCCCTGCCCAGCGGCGGCACCTTCGAGGAGACCATGCCCCCCGGGCGCATCGAGCAGACCTGCCTGGACGAGCCCCAATTGCGGGCCCTGAGCGCGCTGGCACTGCAATGCGAGAAGGTCTTCGGCCCGCGACGCGACATCGAGTGGGCGTTCCAGGAAGGCACGCTGTATCTGCTGCAATGCCGCGCGGTGACCACCGGCGACAAGGCGCCGCGCGACGGGGCCGCTCCGGCACCGCCGGCGCGCGATGCGACCGCGGCACTGCAACGCGTCGGCCTGTTTGCCGACATGGACCGGCGCCAGGCCGAGCAGATCGCACGGCTGCTCAAGGAGCGGCGCTTTGCCCGCGGCGAGACCGTCATCGTCGAGGGCTCGGGAGGTGCTGCGGTCTACCTGATCGCCTCGGGCGAGGCAACGGTCTCGCACGGCGGCACCCGGATCGCCACGCTGGGCCCGGGTGACCATTTCGGCGAGATCGCGCTGATCGACGGCGGCACGCGTTCAGCCACGGTCACCGCCGCCACCGACCTGGTGTGTTACGGACTCACGTTCTGGGAATTCCGGCCGCTGGTCGAGCGCAACGGCACCATCGCCTGGAAGCTGCTGCAGGCGCTGGCCCGGCGGCTGCGCGCCGCGGAACAGGGCTGAGCCGCGCGGCGCCGACCACACCGGCGCCGCTAGAATCGGGAACTCGAACCCGAATCGGAGATCGTCACCCATGCGCCTGTGAGACACGCCGCCCGGCACCGCCGGACGGCCGACAACCGTGACCGAGCCACAACTGTTGGCCCGGTTGTCCCGTGTCCTCGCACCAGGAGCCTCGCATGGCTGCACCACCCGATCGCCGCATCTCCCTGCATGGAGTCGGCCACACCTTGCCCGACGGGCGGGTCCTTTTCGACAACATCACCGAAACCCTGCACGCCGAGTCGATCGCGCTGATCGGCCGCAACGGCTGCGGCAAGTCCACGCTGGGCCGCATCGTCGCCGGCCTGCTTGCGCCCAGCCGCGGCCGGGTCGACCCCCTGGCCCGCGTACGGCATGTGGCGCAGGACGATGCCGATGCGCGGGTCCGCCACCGCAGCCTGGCCGCGCTGGCCGGGCTGCATCGGCCGCTCGATGCGTTGCGCCGGCTCGAAGCCGGCCAGGGCACCGCCGCCGACGTCGAGGCCGTGGGCGAGCGCTGGGATCTGGAATCGCACTGGCGGGCGCTGCTCGCGCACACCGGCCTCGACGAGGCGACCGACACGCCCGCCACCCTCAGCGGCGGCCAGTGCCTGTGGTTGCGGCTGATGGGCGCCTTGTACAGCGATGCCGACCTGCTGGTGCTCGACGAACCCGGCAACCATCTCGATGCGCCACACCACGCGGCCTTGCGCACGGCCATCGGCGCGTGGCGGGCCGACGGGCGGGCACTGCTGCTGATCAGCCATGACCGCCGCCTGCTGGCCGATGTGGACCGCACGCTGGAACTGGCCCAGGGCGGCCTGCGCCGCTATGGCGGTGGCTGGACCCTGGTGCAGCAACAACGCGATGCGCAGCAAGCCGCTGCGCGCGAGCGACTGGCGCACGCGCGGCTCACCCGTGCACGCGCACAGACCCGGATGCAGGTTCAGGCCGAGCGTGCGGCGCGCCGGCAGGCACGGGGCCGGCGCGAACGCGACACCGGCAGCCAGGGCCGCATGCTGCTCGACGCGCGGCGCGAACGCGCCGAACACTCGCTGGGCGCCTTGCAGGAGCGGCATCTGCAACGCAGCAGCCTGCTGCACCAGGACGTCACCGATGCCTGGCGCGCATGGGCGCAGGATCTGGAGACGCCCCGCTTCCCGCGCCAGCTGCAGGCCGTGCCGCCGCATCGCCCGGTGCTGGTGCTCGAAGGCCTGATCGGCCCGTGGGCCTGGGGCCAGGCGCTGGACCTGTGCCTGCAAGGCCCGGCCCGGATGCAGTTGCGCGGTCCCAATGGCTGCGGCAAGTCGACGCTGCTGCGCCTGATCGCGGGCCGGCTGTCGCCGGCGCGTGGCGATTGCCGCACCCCCCTGGGCACCGCGCTGCTGGACCAGTCGCTGAGCCTGCTCGATCCGCGGCGCGACCTGCTGGACCAGCTGCAGGCGGCGGCGCCGGGCATGGACACGGCGCAGTTGCGCCAGCATCTGGCCCAGGCCGGCCTGGGGCCGGACCGGATCCATCGACCCGCCGGGACGCTCAGCGGTGGCGAACGGATGCGCGGCGCCCTGCTGTGCGCCGGCCTGCACCAGCCGACGCCGGGACTGCTGTTGCTCGACGAGCCGACCAATCACCTCGACCTGGCGGCGATGCAGGCCCTCGAGGCCATGCTGGCGTCCTGGCCCGGGGCCCTGGTGTTCGTGTCGCACGACGACGCCTTTGTGCAGGCGCTGCGACCGACACATGTGCTGGAGCGCGCGGGCGCGGGCTGGACCATGGCACACGGCTGACGACCCGGCGCCGGTGGTCCGTGGCGCGGACCCGTCCTGGCGTGGCCTGGCTCGACGGCGGCACGCTGTTGTGCATTTCCGACATGAAAGCCGTCACCGGCCAGCCCGTGCCGCGCAGGGGCTTGCGGCTTGACGGATATCAAAGTAGAAGCGAGAGCAGGCGTTTCGCCGTCGCGTCGGGCGGCCATGCGATCGAATCAACAACAAGGAGGATGGGTCATGGAACTGCTCGAGAAGGTCTTCAACGTCATCGGCGACCTCACCTGGGGCTGGGCGCTGATCCCGTTCCTGGTCGTGCTCGGCCTGTTCTTCACGATGGCCACCGGCTTCGTGCAGCTGCGGTACTTCGTGCGCATGTTCCGGGTGCTGGCCGGGCAGAACGAATCGGCCGACCCGAATGCGATCTCGGCGCGCGAGGCGCTGCTGGTGTCGGTGGGCGGACGCGTCGGTGGCGGCAACATCGCCGGCGTCGCGGTGGCGATCACGCTCGGCGGGCCGGGTGCGGTGTTCTGGATGTGGGCCATCGCCGCGGTCGGCATGGCCACCAGCCTGATCGAATGTTCGCTGGCGCAGCTGTACAAGCGCAAGGAGGAGAACGGCGACTTCCGCGGCGGGCCGGCACGCTCCATCCTGTTCGGACTGGGCGCGGACTACAAGTGGCTGGCAGTGCTCTATGCGGTGTGCCTGATCGCCTCGTTCGCGCTCGGCTTCAACGCCTTCCAGGGCAATACCGTGGCTGGCGCCGCGCTCGACAGCCTGGGCATCGAACGTATCTGGACCGGCATCTTCCTGGCCATCGGCACCGGGCTGATCGTCTACGGCGGCATCCACCGCATCGCCAAGGTGGCCGACGTCATCGTGCCGGTGATGGCATTCGGCTACATCCTGCTGGCGCTGCTGGTGATCGCGATGAACATCGGTGAGTTGCCCGGCGTGATCCGCTCGATCTTCGCGAATGCCTTCGGTTTCGAGGAGGCGGTCGGAGGTGGCATGGGCGCGGCATTGGCGCAAGGCCTGCGCCGCGGCCTGTTCTCGAACGAGGCCGGCCTGGGTTCGGCGCCCAACGTGGCGGCCACCGCCGACGTGCGTCATCCGGTGAGCCAGGGCATCACGCAGTCGCTGTCGGTGTTCATCGACACCTTCGTCATCTGCAGCTGCACCGCCTTCGTGATCCTGCTGGGCAAGGTCTACGTGCCCGGGGCCGAAGGCATCGACGGTGTCGCGCTGACCCAGCAGTCGCTGGTCTCGCACCTGGGCGAGTGGGCGCAATACGCGCTCACCGCGGCCATCCTGCTGTTCGCGTTCAGCTCCATCATCTACAACTACTACCTGGGCGAGAACGCGATGTCCATCATGACGAACAAGGCCTTCGCCGTGCACGGGCTGCGGCTGGTCGTGGTGGGCATCGTGTTCATCGGCGCGGTCGCGCCGGCGGCCACGGCGGTGTTCTTCTTCTCCGACCCGATGATGGGCATTCTGGCGGTGGTCAACCTGCTCGCGCTGATGATGCTGTTCCCCACCGCCAAGCGGCTGATCGTCGATTTCCGCGAGCAACTCGCCGCCGGCATCGCGCGCCCGGTGCTCGACCCCGACAAGTTCAAGGACCTGAACATCGACCGCAACGCCTGGACCGGCAAGGACCCGGACGCGGCGCCGCACCGACGGTGACGCTGCCGCGCGCACCGGGCGCGATCCGATACAGTCGCTGCTGCCCGTCGCCGCGGGTGGCGCAACGAACGGAGACGCCCTTGTGAATTACCAGTCGCTGCTGGACAGCATCGCCACCGAGGTGGCGCCGATGATCGGCCAGGGCAAGGTGGCCGACTACATACCGGCCCTGGCCCGGGTGCCGATCGCGCAATTCGGCATCGCGCTGCGCACCATCGACGGCCACACGGCGGCGGCCGGCGACGCCGACACGCCGTTCTCGATCCAGAGCGTGTCCAAGGTGCTGGGACTCACGCTCGGCCTGCAGGCCATGGGGCCGACCTTGTGGGAGCGCATCGGCCGCGAGCCTTCGGGCAACGCCTTCAACTCGCTGGTGCAGCTCGAGAGCGAACGCGGCAAGCCGCGCAACCCGTTCATCAACGCCGGCGCCTTGTGCGTGGCCGACCGGCTGCTCAGCGCCCATGCCGAACCGGCACGCGTGTTTGCCGAACTCGGCCGCCAGCTGCATGGCGCGTCATTCGTGTTCGACGAAGAGGTGGCGCGCTCCGAACGCGAGACCGGCTACCGCAATGCGGCACTGGTCAACTTCATCAAGAGTTTCAAGCAGATCGACAACGATGTCGAAGACGTGCTCGCGCTGTATTGCCACCAGTGTTCCATCGTGGCCACCTGCACGCAGCTGGCCCATGCCTTCGGCTACCTGGCCAACGGCGGCGAACAACCCGGCACCGGCGCACGCATCGTCGACCGAGAACAGGCACGACGCATCAACTCGGTGATGCTGACCTGCGGCACCTACGACGCCGCGGGCGAATTCGCGTTCAAGGTCGGCATCCCGTGCAAGAGCGGTGTCGGAGGCGCCATCGTCGCGGTCATTCCGGGCGAGATGGTGTTGTGCGCCTGGTCGCCCGGCCTGGACGAGACCGGCAACTCGGTGGTGGCGCGTCGGGCACTGGAGTTGTTCGTCACGCGTACGGGTTTGTCGGTGTTCTGAAGTCGAACTGCCGCAGCCGCGGCGTTGTGTGTCAGCGAGTCTGGCCCGAGCCGCTGCACCATGCCCGCGCGCGATGCGCAGTCCGTTTCAGTCGCCCTTGTTGCCGAACAGGTCGTCGAAGGCCTGCGCCGCGTCGGGCCCGGCGCCGGATTTCTTCGGCGTGCCTTTCGGGTATTCGTCGGCGATCCGGTCTTCCCAGTAGGTAGCCGGATTCGGCGCGGCGCACAACCGGCGGTACACCTCCTCGGGCACCTGCTTGTAGGCCAGCGTGGTCTTGTTGTCCCACAGCAGGTCGAGCTGGCGCGAGTCGCTGTCGTAATCGGCGCGGCGGATGCGGCCGCCGGTGAAGGTCTTGCTGGGCATGGTGGTGGTCTCCGCAGAGAGTCTGGCCGGCAGGTGAACGATTGCGACCACGAGTCTACGCCGCGGCGCGCGTGCGTCCGCGCCGTTCACGCTGCGACGCGAAAGCCGATGTTGCTGGCCGACGTGGTCGTCGTGTTCGAGCTGCGCGCGGCAACACGGTAACGGTTGCAATAGGAGTCGTGACACAGGAACGATCCGCCGCGCAGCGCACGCACGCCAGACGCGAGTTCGTCGGCACACCACTCCCAGACGTTTCCGCAGGCGTTGATCAGACCGAAGCCATTGGGTTCACCTGCGCCGGCGGCGATCGGCGCCGGCTGCCAGCCGGGTACGGGCCGGTTCGGGAACTGGCCGCGAAACACGTTGCACCGGGGCAGTCCCCGCGCGTCGAACAAGTCGTCACCCCACGGAAACCGGCATCCCGCAAGCCCCCCGCGCGCGGCGCGTTCCCATTGGGCTTCGCTCGGCAGCCGCGTGCCGGCCCATCGGCAATAGGCCACGGCATCGTTCCATGACACATGCACGACCGGATGGAGGCTGCGCTCGTGCACCTGCGAGCCCGGGCCCTCGGGCCGTTGCCACGAGGCGTCCGGCACCGGCAACCACCAGGGCAGGCCGCTGACCGCATGGCGCATCTGCCGCCGCGTGGTTTCGGGCAGTTGCAGATAGAAGACGAACGAGTTGCCCGCGCGCTCGGCGTCGGTCACGTAGTGCGTGGCACGCACGAA
This sequence comes from Rhodoferax sp., assembly GCA_024236015.1. Classification (GTDB taxonomy): domain Bacteria; phylum Pseudomonadota; class Gammaproteobacteria; order Burkholderiales; family Burkholderiaceae_C; genus CAISIP01. The sequence goes on along the minus strand of JACKLK010000005.1, from coordinate 347,600 downwards.
GGCGGCGAACGCGGCATTGGTGACGGTGGTGGCGCCAATGCGAAAAGCGTCCAGCGCCACGGCCCGCACCGGCCCTTCGCCGTCGCCCGGCATCGCGTCCGGGCCCTCATTGCCCATCATGAAGCTGCCTGCCGGGACCAGGCACCATGCGTGTGCCGTATCGCCGATGCCCGAGCCGCCCGGCTGCGGGCAGGCCGGCCCGGCTGGCTGCGCTGCCAGCGGGGCGGCGGTGGTTCCGCCGGATGGTCCGCAACACGAGGCTGCCATGCTTGCCTGCGCCGCGGCTCAGTCTTTCTCCCAGAACGCGCGGGTGACGCCCTGGCGGTGCATCAGCGCGACGATCTTGTCGCGCGGGATCACGCCGCAGCGTTCGGCCCAGGCATCGTATTGCCGGGCCATGTCTGCGACACGTTCGGGATGGCGGGCGGCGAGGTCGTGCAGTTCGGTACGGTCGGTCTCCATGTCGTAGAGTTCCCATGGGCCGGGATAACGCCGGACCAGCTTCCATTTGCCGATGCGCACCGCCGCATTGCCTTCGTGCTCCCAGAACATCGGACCACGCGCCGGGCCGTCGGCACGAAACACCGGCGCCAGGCTCTGGCCCTCGAGCGGCGCGATCGCGCGCCCTTCGTACTCCTGCGGATAACTGCTGCCGGTCACGTCGAGGATCGTGGCCATGATGTCGGGCAGATAACCCGGCGCATGGCGGATGCCGCCCCGTTCGGCGATGCCCTGGGGCCAATGCACGATCAGCGGCGTCGAGATGCCTCCTTCGTGGATCCAGTGCTTGTAGAGCCGGAACGGCGTGTTCGACAGGTTGGCCCAGGCCGTGCCATAACTCTGGTAGGTGTTCTCCGGTCCGGGCATGCGCGCCGTGTCGTTGCCGAAGTGCACCGGCTCGCCGCCGCGGGTCTGCGCACGCGCGATCATCAGCTTGTCGACGAGTTCGTCGATGCCCACGTTCTCGGGGATGTCCTCGGCACAGGCACCATTGTCGGACAGGAACACGATCATCGTGTTGTCGATCTGCCCGGCTTTCTCGAGTGCAGCGAGGATACGCCCGATGCCCTGGTCCATCCGATCGATCTGCGCCGCGTAGACCTCCATGCAGCGCAGCGTCCAGGCGCGGAACTGCTCGTCGGCCTCGGCCTCGGTCCAGGGCGGCTGGCTCGGGTCGCGCTCCGTGAGTTTCCAGGCGTCCTTGAGCAGTCCGGATGCGACGAGTCTTTCCAGCCGCTCCTCGCGCAGCGCGTCCCAGCCCTTGTCGAAGCGGCCCTTGTACTTGGCGATATCCTCTTCATGGGCGTGCAGTGGCCAATGCGGCGCGGTGTAGGCCACGTATTCGAAGAACGGCGTATCGGCGTGGGCCTGCGCATGCTGCTCGATGTAGGCCACCGCCTGGTCGCTAATCGCGTCGGTGTAGAAGAAGCCGGGCGCGTGCGCCTCGTGTTCGATGTTGTCGTTGCCACGCGTCAAGGTGTTGGGGTCGTAGAAGCTGCCGGCGCCGATGATGGTGCCGTAGAAGGCGTCGAAGCCGCGCTGCAGCGGCCAGGTATCGGTCGGATTCGACAGGCTGGAGGCCACATGCCACTTGCCGCTCATGTAGGTCCGGTAGCCGTGCGACTTGAGCACCTGGGCGATCGTCACGCAACGCTGGTTCAGGTTTCCCGCATATCCTTCGGGCCCCGAGTCGTAGGTCAGGATGCCGACACCCGTCTGGTGCGGATGCAGGCCGGTCAACATCGATGCGCGCGACGGGCTGCAGCGCGCGGTGTTGTAGAACTGGCTGAAGCGCAAGCCGCCCGCGGCCAGCCGGTCGAGGTTTGGCGTGAGCACTTCGCCGCCATAACAACCGATGTCCGAATACCCCATGTCGTCGTTGAGGATGAGGATGACGTTCGGCTTGCGGGTCTTCATGGGGTACTCCATTGGGCAACAGGATCGGAAGTGCGGTTCATGCGTGCGCGGCGGCAGCGGCGCCGACCATGCCCAGGCGCCGCCCGCCGGCGGGGTCGAACAGATGGGCGGCCTCGGGTGCAAATGCCAGGCACACGGCATCGCCCTCGCGCACGGCCGGTGGACGGTCGTTCTTCAACTTCAAGAGGCGCTGGTCGGCGTCGCGAAAGCTGACGATGCTGCTGTCGCCCAGGTCTTCGACACGCTCGACCGTCGCCGCGATGCCCTGCTCGGCGATGCACAGGTCGGCGGGGCGCACGCCGAGCACCACCGGGGTCGGTGCCGCCGCTGCCTGCGCGACCGGCAGCACCGCATCGCCGACAGCCACGGTCCGGCCCTGCCAGGTTCCGGGGACCAGGTTCATCGGCGGCGTGCCGATGAAGCCGGCTACCGCCGTCGTAGCCGGTGTCGCGTAAATTTCGCGCGGCGTTCCGACCTGCACGATGCGCCCGTCCATGAATACCGCGATGCGATCGGCCAGCGTCATCGCCTCTTCCTGGTCGTGCGTCACGTAGACCATGGTCGTGTCCAGCGCCCGCTGCAGCTTGTGCAGGCCGAGCCGGGTTTCCAGTCGCAGCTTGGCGTCGAGGTTGGACAGCGGTTCGTCGAGCAGGAACAGCCGGGGCTGGCGCACGATGGCCCGCGCCAGCGCCACGCGCTGTTGCTGCCCCCCCGACAGCTGGCCGGGCGTGCGCGCCAGCAGATGGCCGATCTCGACCTTGGCCGCAGCCTCCTGCACGGCGCGCTCGATCACCGGCGGCGCCGTGCCGACCATCTTCAGCGGAAACCCGATGTTCTGCGCCACCGTCATGTGCGGGTACAGCGCATAACTCTGGAACACCATCGCCACGTCGCGTTCGCCCGGTTCGCGCCGCGTCACGTCGACGCCGTCCATCAGCATGCGCCCGCCACTGACCTCTTCCAGGCCCGCCAGGATGCGCAGTGTCGTCGTCTTGCCCGAACCCGACGGGCCGAGCAACACGAAGAACTCGCCCGGTTCGATCGCCAGGTCGACCGCGTGCAGCACGACGGTCTGGCCATAACGCTTGTGCACGGCTTCGAGGCGCACGCCCGCCGAAGTCGATGTCATCGTCTTCCCCCTCCCTTGACGGCACCGACGGTCAGCCCCTTGACGATGTGGCGCTGCGCGAAGATCCCGATGATGATGACCGGCGCCATCGCCAGCATGGCGCCGGCTGCCAACTTGGCCCACTGGGTCTGCTCGACCGATATGAAATTGAACATCGCCACCGTCACGGTACGCACCTGGTTGCCACCCAGCACCACGGCGAACAGGAATTCGTTCCAGGCATTGAGAAAGACGAAGATCGTCGTGACCGCGATGCCACCGCGCACCTGCGGCAGGATGACATGCCACAACGCACCCCAGCGCCCGGCCCGGTCGAGCAGCGCGGCCTCCTCCATTTCGAACGGAACGTCCTCGAAGTAGGACACCATCAGCCAGACCGCGAACGGCAGCGAGAACGTCAGGTAGATCGTGATCAGGCCGCCGAAGCTGTCCAGGCCGCCGATCTTCTGCAGCACCAGGTAATACGGGATGATCAGCCCCACCGGCGGCAGCATCTGGGTGGCCAGCACGTAGAAGCCCGAGGCCTTCTTGGCCGGATAACGCAGCCGCGCGAGCGCATACGCCGCCGGCACGGCGAACAGCATCGTCAGCAGCGTCGCGCCGCTGGCCACGACGATGCTCGACCACAAGTTGGGCAGGATGCTCGATGCACCGAACAACACCTCGCGGTAGTTGTCCAGCGTCGGCGTGAAGACGAACTTCGGCGGATACGCCAGCACGTCGCGTTCGGTCTTGAACGAAGTCATCAGGCCCCAGATGACCGGGAACGCCCATACCGCCAGGCCGCAGCCGGCCACGGCGTACAGTGCGATCTGGCGCATCGTCGAGCGGGCGGAAGCGGTCATCGGCCTTTCCTGCGCAAACGGAACATCAGCCACGAAACCGCCAGCGTGATGGCCATCAGCACCACGGCCAGCGAAGCGCCGTAACCGAGGTCGAGGATCGTGAACGACGTGCGGTAGGCATACAGGTTGAGGATCTCGGTGGCCGAGCCCGGTCCGCCGCCGGTGGCGGCGAAGATGGCGGCGAACGCCGACAAGGCCGTCATCGCACGCAGGATCACGACCATGACGATGGCCGGGCGGATCAGCGGCAGCGTGATGTGGCGGAACCGTTGCCATGCGCCGGCCCGGTCCAGCCGGGCGGCCTCGTAGACATCGGGCGGCAAGGTGGCCAGCGTGGCCAGCAGCACCAGGAACGCGAACGGCGTCCATTGCCAGGTGTGGATCGCGATCACCGAGATCAGCGCCAGCTGCGGGTCGCCGAGCCAGTTGTGGCTGCCCATGCCCAGCGCCCTGGACACCATGTCGACGAGGCCGAAATCCGGCGCCAGCACCAGCGTACGCCAGAACAGGCCGACCACGACCGGCGCGAGCACGATCGGCAAGATGGCGGCGATGCGCAGCACACCCTGGCCCTTAGGAATCTGCAGCACCAGCAAGGCCAGCGACAGGCCGATGACGACCTGCAGCGCCACGGTGGAGACGGTGTAGATCGCCGTCAGCAATAGCGAGTTCCAGAACCGCGGGTCGTCCCCCATGCGGGCGAAGTTGTCCAGCCCGGCGAAGCCGGACAGCCAGGGCATGCCCAGATCGAGCCGGTTCAGGCTGTTCCAGCCCAGGTAGACCAGCGGCGCTGTCGTCGTCAGCAGCAATACGAGCAAGGCCGGCACCAGCAGCACCAGCGCGAAGCGGCGCTCACGGGCCTCCAGCGACGGCCCGGGCCGTGCGGCAAGGGTCATCGGCGCGTCCGGTCAGCTCTTGAGGATCTGGTCGATGCGTGCCTGCGCCTCGTCGAGCGCCTCCTTGGGCTTCTTCTGGCCCACCAGGGCCGACTGGATGGCGGTGGCCATGGCCTCGCCGATGGCCGGCCACTGCGGCACGCGCGGACGCCAGTCGACATCGGTATCGAACTCCAGCGATTCGAGCGCGGCCGGGATGAAGTTATGGCCGGCGCCCTGCATCGCGGCGGCGAACTCCGGCGAGCGCCAGATCGCCATGCGGTTGACGCCCGAGCGCTTGGCGGGACCGGCGAACCGGTACGAGGTGCGCGCCTGCGTTTCGGCCGACGCCGCCCAGGTGATGAACAGCCAGGTGGCCTTTTTCTGCTTCTCGCTGAGCGCGGCGTTGACCGGAAAACCCCAGTTCCAGATCGAGGTCACACCCTTGCCGGCCGGGCCCTTGGGCCAGCGCGCATAACCGACCTTGCCGACGACCTTGGACTTCTCCGGATTGGTGATCACCGCAGCCGAGGAGTGCGCATCGATGTAGGTGGCCACCGTGCCCTGCGAGAACGCATCGGCGATGTCGGGCCAGTTCCAGTTGCGCACCGCCGCGGGCGCGTACGCGGAGAGCGCATCGACATACCACTGCAGCGCCTTGACGGCCTCGGCGGAATTGACGACCACCTTGCCGCCCTGCATCCAGCTGCCGCCGAAGCCGCGCAGGATCGACGGATAGATGTACATGTTCTGGCCGGCGCCGGCAAAACCCCGCAGCGCGAGGCCGTTCACGCGTTCGGTCGGGTTGTTCAGCGCCTTGGCGTTGGCCAGCAGCTCGTCGTAGGTGGTGGCCGGCTTCAGGCCCTTGGCATCGTACAGGTCCTTGCGGTAGACCTGCACCGTGACCTCGCCGTCGTACGGCATGCCGTACAGCTTGCCGTCGACCGAGTCGGCATCGCGCCAGGCCTTGATGATGTCGTCGTGCTTGAACCAGGCCGGGTCGGTCAGCGTCGCGTCGCCCAGGTATTTGTCGAGCGGCTCGACCCATTTGTTCGCGACATACAGCGGGTAATACATCGGATCGGCCGCATGGGTGGCATAGGTCGCGGTCCTGGACGAGAGGTCGAGCATGGCCTTTTGCCGGATCTGGCCTGGCGGCACCTGCTCGAAACGCAGCTTGACGCCGGTGAGCGCCTCGAATTGCGGCTGCAGCGAGATCAGGTTCAGGAAATAGCTGGCCGGAATCACCGCCACCGTGATGGCCTCGCCTTCGGCCTGCCGCCAGTTGATCCGGGCCGACTTGTAGGCCGCCAGCTCGTCGGCCTGTGCGAACGCCGGCGCGGCAAACGGCGGGCCGAGCGCGGCGATGGCGCCAATGGCGGCGCCTTGCTGGAGCAGGTTTCGGCGGCTGGTGCGACCGGGACAGGACGATGAAGGCATGGGTGTCTCCTGTGAATGTAATCGGTTACATGGACTCTATCAGTCGCGGAAGATCAATACAATAGCCAGGCAATTAGGGTATACACCAATCCATCTCCGGATTCACATGTAATCGAATTCAGCTATGCCGTCCGACCTCGCCCCCGAAACGCCCGCACCCGCTGTCGCGGCCAGCCGCCCCAGCGCCAAGGACGTTGCGCGCCTGGCCGGTGTATCGACCGCCACGGTGTCGCGTGTGCTCAATACGCCCGAGCAGGTCGATGTGCATACCCAGCAGCTGGTACGCGAGGCGGTCACCAAGCTGCGTTACGTGCCCCATGGCGCTGCCCGTGCGCTGCGCAGCGCACGCAGCCAGATGATCGGGGCCGTCGTCCCGTCGTTCGACTATGCGCTGTATGCGCGCACGACCAGCGCGATGCAGACGGTGCTCGATGCCAAGGGGTATTCGGTGGTGCTGGCCGAGCACCATTACGACCTCAAGGCCGAACTGCGCACGACCGAGCAATTGATCCGCCATGGCGTCGACGCCTTCGTGTTCGTCGGCCTGGACCACGACCCTGCGCTGTTCACGATGCTGGAGAACTACGGACGCCCCTACGTGTTGACCTGGGGCGTCGATACGAACGGCCGCCATCCGAGCATCGGTTTCGACAACCGCGCCGCGACCTTCGCGTTGACCCGGCACCTGATCGGCATGGGCCACCGGCGTTTCGGCCTGCTCAGCGCATACACGCAGGGCAACGACCGTGCCAGCGAGCGTGGCGCCGGCGTGCGCGCCGCACTGTCGCAGGCGGGCCTGTCGCTGCCCGAGGACTGCGTCGCCTACGGTGCGATCGACCTAGTGACCACCACGGCCATGATGCGCGGCCTGCTCCGGCTCGACCCCGCGCGGCGTCCCACCGCAGTCATCGGCACCAACGACATCTTCGCGGTCGGCGCGATGCTGGCCTGCCGCGAAGCGGGCGTGCGCATTCCGCACGACATCTCGGTGACCGGTTGCGACAACACCGACCTCGGAGCCACCCAGACACCGTCGCTGACCAGCATCCGTACACCGATCACCGAAGTCGGCCGGGCCGCTGCCGAACAGGTCATCGCGCGGCTCGAGGGTCGGCCGTTCCAGCGCTCGATGTTGTTGCCGTTCGACATCGTGATCAGGGACAGCGTAGGCCCGCCGCCGCCAACGGCATAGTGCCGATGGCGCCGGCCCCACGCCCCATGCCTTGCCGTGTGTGCGGTCGCGGCGCGGCAGGCCCATGCGCCGCCGCCGGCGTCGGGGCGTGGTGCCGTCAGCCGGCGCGCTGCGCAGGCCGGCCGCAATACGCGTCGACGACCCGCTGCACCATGGTCGCGTAATACGCGAACGGCGGCGTCGCCAGGTCCGCGTGTTTGCCGGCCTCGTCGTACACCCGCACCTTGACGATGTCCCTCAGGTACGGGTTGCGCTCGAACGCCGCCACCTCGTCCGGGCTCATCGGGCCGCCCTGCAGGCTCAGCGTATGCACCGATGCCGGCGAGAGCTTGTTGAAATACTCCGGCCGGATCGCGCACAGATAACGCTTGGCCGCCACGTGGTGGCGCACGCAGTCCACCACGCGCGGCGGGAAAAGTGGCGCGAGCAGGTCGCCGCCCGCGTCTTCGTGGTGGCGGTCCTCGGTGTCGTCGGGCGCATAGGTGCCGAACTCGCTGGTGAAGTGGCCGATATCGTGCAGCAATGCGGCAACCACGACGGCCGCGGGCTGGCCGGCGTGTTCGGCACATTGCGCCGCCTGCAGCATGTGTTCGGACATCGTCACCGGCTCGCCCAGGTACTCCTCGCCGCCGCGGCGCGCGAAGATGTCGGCCAGGAACGCAACGATGGTGGCCGGCGTCAACGCCGGTCCGGCAAGCGTGCCCGTGTTCATGCCGCGACCGGCTGTTGCGGCCGCCGTGCCGGCAGGTCCTGCCGTTCGAGCGCGGCCAGCGTGGACAGCAGGCCGTCCTTGTCCGGGTAACAGCCCTGCAGCCAGCGCTTGCCGCTGCCCGCATACCCCTTGCGCGCATGCAGCACACGGGTGTTGTCGACGATGAAACACTCGCCGGGCGCGAGCTTGAACGTGACCTCCATCGCGGTGTCGTCGATGATCTCGCCCAGGCGCCGGTAGGCCGTGTAGTAGTCGGCCATCCGATCGAACGGCACGTCGGTGATCGCCGCGGTCGAGCGGTTGTTGAACCGGATCGCCACGAGTTCGCCGTCGGGGGCCAGTTCGATCATCGGCCGGCGCGACCGCAGGCACACGCCCGCCTCGCCGGCGTATTCGTAACGCGCACAGTACTGCGTCAGCAGGTCGAACAAGGCCGGGTTCTCCTGCCGCAGCCGCTGCGCGGCCCGAAAGCCGTCGACGACCATGTTCTCGCCGCCTTCGGCCGAGTTCTCCAGGCAATACAGGATCTGCATCGTCGGCACCGGGTCGCGGTAGGGGTTGTCGGTGTGCGCCTGCAGGCCCAGTCCGGTATAGGCCAGGTTGGTCGGGTTGACCTCGGTGCGCACCTCGAAATACACGCCGTAGTTGGTCTCGCGCACGTAGCCGAACAGGCCGGCCACCTGCAGCAGGGCGCCGGGCTCGACCGGTCCACCGGTGAGTTTGCCGAAGCCGCACCGGCGCACCTGCGCCAGCCAGTCGCGCAAGGCCGCCGGATCCTGCCGGACCGCGCCGAAGTCGCCGACCGGCACCGCGCCCGACAGGCCGCTGTCCCAGGTGGTGATCGTGTCGCCGGTCCAGCCCGGATCGGGCGGCTGCGCGCGATCGTAGGCGTGGGCGCGCAACCAGCCGATGTCGTAGTCCACGCGCTTGCCTTCGGGTGCAAAACCCACGGTCAGGCGTTCGCCGTCGACCGAGGCCGACGCAATGCGGGTATCGGGCGGGATGTCGCGCAACGCGATCAGGCGCTGCCCGTTGCCGGGGGCGCGGGTGGCGTCGTCCCAGGCGTTGTCGCGCAGCCAGATGGCGTGAAAACGCAGTGCGGCGCCAGCGCCGTCGTGGAGTGTCAACACATTGCCGTCGTCTGAAACCTGCACTGCCATCATGTTGCTGCACCTCGTCGCCACTGCGGCGCTCCAGAAAAACCGCGAGTGTCCCGCATGCAATCCATAATGACAAGCGACAGAAACCATGTCTGAGGGGTCGTTTTCATGATGGAAACTAGCAACAGGCGTGTCGACAAGCTCCCGCTCGAATGGGTCCGGGTATTCGAGGCCGCCGGGCGCACCGGCAACTTCACGGCGGCGGCGCGCGAAATCGGGCTGACCCAGGCCGCGGTCAGCCAGCGCATCCAGAACCTGGAACGGCGTCTGGGCGCACGCCTGTTCACCCGCGAGGCGCGCGGCGTGACGCTGACCATCGAAGGCGAAGCCTGGCTGCCGCATGTGAGCCAGGCGCTGCGCAGCCTGGACCGCAGCGCCGACGCCTTGTTCGGCAAGCCGCTGCAGAAGCTGGTGCTGTCGGCCAGCGCGTCGGTGATCCAGTTGTGGATCGTGCCGCGGCTGGCCGGGCTCGACCCGGGCACACAGGTCCAGTTGTCGCTGACCACGATGAACATCGAACCCGACTTCGCACGGTCCAACGCCGCCATCGAGATCCGCTACGGCAGCGGCCACTGGCCCGGCATGGACGCTGCCCGGCTCTACGCCGAGCGGCTGGCGCCGATGGCGGCGCCCGCCTTGCTGCGGGGCGAGCCGCACTGGCAGGCGCTGCCGCGGATTGCCGTCTCCGGGCCGCGACCGGGCTGGCAGGAATGGGCCGAGCGCAGCGGCGACGCCGCCCCGCCGGCGCCGCGTTACCGCTTCGACAGCTTCGTGGCCGCGCTGGGCGCCGCCCGGGAAGGACTGGGCGTGATCCTGGGTTCCGAGGCCCTGTGCGCGGCCGCAGTGGCCGAAGGCGCGCTGGTGCGGCTGTCGAACGACACGCTGGCGCCCGATGACGGCTACTGGATGACGGCACGCAAGGACACCGTGCCGGCCCGGCAATGGCAGGCACTGGTGGCCGGCCTGTGCGACGGCAGCGCCGGCTGACCGGGGCGGCGATCCGTGGGCGCATCGGTCACCACTTGCGCCTGCGCAAGGCGCGGCACATGGGCCCGCGCATTCACACCCGGGCCAGCGCCTGCTCCAGATCGGCGATCAGGTCGACCGCGTTCTCGATGCCGGCCGAATAACGGACCAGGCTCTCCGGTATGCCGGCGTCGGCACGCTCCTGCGCGCTGAGCTCGACGTGGCTGGTGGTGCGCGGCGGACCGACCAGGGTGCCGACCGAACCCAGGCTGGCCGCCTTGTGCGCCAGACGCAGGTGCTCGAGCAGCACGACGACCTGCTCGAAGCCGCCATGCAGCGAAAAACTCAACATGCCGCCGAAGCCACTCATCTGCTTCTTCGCGATCGCGTGGTTCGGATGCCCGGGCAGGCCGGGATAGAACACCTGGTTGACCTTGGCGTGCGCGGCCAGGTAGGTGGCCACCGCCATGCCGTTCTCGTTGTGGCGCTGCATGCGCAACTCCAGCGTCTTCATGCCGCGCAGGATCATCGAAGCCGGCTGCGCGTGCAGCGTCGCGCCGGTGATCTCGCGGTAGTGGAAGACGCGGTCGACCAGGTCCTTGCGACCCACCAGCAGCCCGCCCATCGCATCGGAATGGCCATTGAGGTATTTGGTCGCGCTGTAGACGACCAGGTCCGCGCCCAGCGCGAGCGGGCGCTGGTTGATCGGCGTGTTGAAGGTGTTGTCGACGACGACGATGGCGCCCACGGCATGGGCGGCCCGGGCCAGCCGCTCGATGTCGACGATCTTGAGCGTCGGATTGGTCGGTGTCTCGAGGTACAGCACCGTGCAGCCCCGCGCCACCTCGCGCTCGATGGCGTCGACGTCGCCGGTGTCGCACAGGCAGACCTCGACCTGCATGCGCGGCAGGAACTCGTTGAACACCTTGTTCGACCCGCCGTAGGTGTCCTGGATCGACACCACCCGGTCGCCGGCCTGGAGCAGACCGAACAAGGTGTTGCTGATCGCCGCCATGCCGGTCGAGAAACTGGTGGCGGCCTGCGCGCCGTCGAGCACGCGGATCTTCTCCTCCAGCGGCCGCACCGTCGGGTTGGTGTTGCGCGAATAGATATGCCCGGGTTTCTTGCCCAGCGCGACGTCGAACCAGTCGTCCATGGCCTCGAAACCGAAGGTCACCGAGTTGAACACCGGCGGCACGATCGCGCCTTCACTGGACAGTTGCTCTTCGCCGGCCCAGACGGATGCGGTGCCGGTGCGGATGGGATCGTGATGCATGGGGAGTCCTTGTCAGCCTTGGTGGTGCGGCGGCGTTGTCCGAACGGCCGGAGGTGCCGCAGGCGCGCCGGCGATTGCGGCATCCACTCTAGCATCGCCCCTGGCGGCCCGAGCGGCGGCGCGCGGGCCGCTCGGGCGGAGAACGCCGGGCGGCCCTGAACCGGGCGCGCTCTGGAGGCGGAACCTCAAACAGAGCAAGGGTTTTCCCCTAGACTGGCCCGATCTTTGCTAAGCCCCAGGACTTCGCCACAGGCATGCCCGCCTGGGCAACCGGCCCCTTCTCGACGCCCATGCGCCCCATCAACTTCCGCACGCTGGACCTGAACCTGCTCAAGGTGTTCGACGCCGTGATGCTCGAGCGCAACGTGACGCGGGCGGCCGAACGCCTGTCGATGACGCAGCCGGCGGCCAGCAACGCGCTGCGCCGGCTGCGCGAAGCCACGCGGGAAGAGTTGTTCCTGCCGACCTCATCCGGTGTCGTGCCCACCGTGCACGCCCAGGGCCTGTGGCCCATCGTGCGCAATGCGCTGCGCAACCTGGAGCAGGCCTTCGTGCCGCAGGCCTTCGACGCGCGCCACGACGAACGGCTGTTCACGCTGGCCATGTCCGACGCCACGGCCGCCTTGTTCGTGCCGGTGCTGGTGCAGGCCCTGCAGCGCGAGCGCTCGCGTGTGGACCTGCGCGTGGTCGACCTGCGCACGCGCGATCCGCGACCGCTGCTCGAACAGGGCGAGGCCGATGCCGCACTGGGGTTCTTCCCGGACGTGCGCGCGGCGCTCGCGGCCGAAAGCGACACGGCCCTGACCCGGCTCGAGCCGCTGTACCAGTGCCAATACGCCTGCGTGATGCGACGCGATCACCCGCTGGCCGCCGACGGTGCCTTGACGCTGGATACCTATTGCGCCGCCGACCATCTGCGGGTCAACTTCGCCGGCAGGCCACGCGGCTTCGTCGACGAAGCGCTGGCGCAACAGGGCCGTCGACGGCGCGTGATGCTCACCGTCACGCAGTTCGCGACGGCGGGCTCGGTGGTCCACCAGTCCGATCTGCTGACCGTATTGCCGCGCAGCTTCGTGCCGGCGACCGGTTTTGCGCCGGAACTGGCGCTGCGGCCGCTGCCATTCGAACTGCCCGCCATCGAGGTCGGCCTGCTGTGGCATCGACGCCACGAGCAGGACACGGCGCAACGCTGGCTGCGCGAGACGCTGGCCACCGCCGCTGCAGCCGTGGCCAGCGCCCTGTGACGCGGCCGGCGCGCCACCCGGTGCGCGCCTGCGGCGGAGCACGGCATTCGGCCCGGTGATGGCTGCATTCACAGCCGGAATTTCCAGAAACCTAGGGTTTACCCTAGTATCAAGACTCGGCACGGCATACCGGTCGCGCCGCCCGTAGCAGGGACTTGCTGCATGTCCATGCGCCCGCCGGCGCCAAAGGAGCCGTCATGAACACCACGACCCGCATCGCACCGATCCATTCCGCCGTCACCCCCGATGCCGTGTCGCCCCTCATCGCCCATCTGCGCGCCTGGGGCACCCGGCTGGGGACCATCGCCTGGCTCGAACTGCAGGCTTTCGGCGCGCGCCGCGCGCTGCGCGAGATGCGCATGATGGGCCTGGGCACCGGGATCGAGCCCGCGACACCGGTCGACCCGGTGCAAGGCCCCGGCCAGCGGACCGGCAAGATCCGCGCGGACGCGGCTGCCGTCGACGCCGCACGGCAGGCCGCCTGCGTACGCGCGATGGCGCGCCAGTACCACCTGACGGAGCCGGGCTTCGCCGCCGACCTGTGCGCAGCCGCCGATCGCCATGAAGCGACAGCCACCCTGCCGGCCCGTTGACGCCGTCTCCAGCCCCGCTTTATGCCCGCATGTGCACGCCAGGTGAACATGTTGGCGCCCACTTACCAATCGTCGTCCACTTCGGGAGAGCCTTCATGAACAGCACCGTGCACGAACCGGGTCCGTCCGGCACCGTCGTCCCGCTGCCACTGCATGCCGTTGCCGCCGGCGTCCGCACCGCGGTCGTCACCGCCGCACAAAACATGCGGGAATTCCTGAACGTGGTCTTCAACCTCTCGGCCGAGCTCAACCGCATGGCCGACGAATGGGAACACACGCGGCCGGAACAGGCGGCGCGGTTGCGCGAAGTCGCGCGCAGGGGCTGGGACTGGTGATCCACCGCGCCCGGCGCGGTCGACACGACGACCGGCGGGCCAGTCGTGTGCCCGTGCCTACCTGCCGCCGGCGAAGGCCTGGGGCTTGAGCGATCGCAGGTAGGCGATCAGCGCGGCCATGTCGGCGTCGCTGATGGTCTTGTAGAAGCCGAAGCCCATCGGCGGACGATACGGCTTGCCATCGCGGTCGACACCTTCGCGCACGGCCGTGACGATCTGTGCATCGGTCCAGTCCTTGAGCCCGCTCGGATGCGGCGTCAGGTTGCGCGACACGCTCTCGCCCCACGGACCCTTGAACACCTGCCCGCCGGCACCGAGCTTGCCGTGCTGCAACATGCCCTTGCCATCGCGCGGCGTGTGGCATTCCATGCAGTGGCCGATCTGCGCCAGGTATTCGCCATAGGCGCGCTTGTTGCTCGCCGGCGGCGCCTTCACGCTCTTGATCGGGGGGCCGTACGCGGGCGGCAGCGGCATGTTGTAGGTCGAGCGCTGCACCAGGTTCTTCACCGGGGGCTGGGCCCGCAGATAGGCGATGATGGCCTTGAGGTCCTCGTCCGACAGATGGCGGTAAAACTCGATCGGCATCGGCGGGCCGATGATGCTGTTGTCGGGCCGCACCCCCTCGCGGATCGCCTTGGCGAGCTGGGCGTCGGTCCACTTGCCGATGCCGGTCTCCGGATCGGGCGTGATGTTGGACGCATAGGCCTTGAATGCCGGCTCGTCGAACACCATGCCACCAGAGAGCCCCTTGTCGAACAGCGGCTCGCCCCGGGCACCACGCGCAACGTGGCAGTTGCCGCAGGCGACGACGCCATTCATCAGGTACTGGCCACGCTCGATCACCGCGGCGTCGGGACCGGCCGCGGCGACACGGAACGAGACCATGGCCATCAGGGCCACAAAGAGAAACGAGCGGATGCGCATGCAAGCCTCCCCAAAACAGTGCTCATCGACGCCAGGACCGGCACTTGATCGGCGTCAAGCACCTGCACCCTACCATGCGACGCGGTCGTCCCGCAAGCGGCATCGGCGCGGCACGCCGACGTCGCGTCGACGCTGCGACGACAATGCGCCGATGACCACCCCCACCGCAGAAACCGGACACCGACAGACCCGCTACGCAGCCCCGGCGGGTGCGACCGAATTCGTGCTGGTGCGCCATGGCGCATCGGAGCCTTTCGTGCCGGAGCGGCCGTTTGCGCTGGTCGATGGCCATGGCGATCCGGCGCTGTCCGACGAGGGCCTGGAGCAGGCACGCCGGGTCTGCGATCGGCTGGCACGCGAGCGCATCGACGCCGTCTACGTCACGAACCTGCGGCGTACCGCCCAGACCGCCGCCCCGCTGCTGGCCGCGCGCGGCATCACCGCGCGCGTCGAGCCGGCATTGCGCGAGGTGTTCCTCGGGGCGTGGGAAGGCGGACGCTTGCGCGCCTACGCCGCGCAACAGGATCCGATCTGGCTGCGGGTCGTTGCCGACGGCGAATGGGGCCACATCCCCGGCGCCGAATCGTCGGCCCGGCTGCAGCAGCGCTGCGTCGACGCATTGCAGCGCCTGCATGCGGCCCATCCGGGCCAGCGCGTGGTCTGCGTCGTGCACGGCGGCGTCATCGGCACGCTGGCAGCCCATGCCGTCGGCGCGCGCCACCGCAGCTTCGACGGCGCGGACAACGGCTCCCTGCACAGCATCGTCGTGCTCGGCACGCAGTGGTGGCTGCGGCGCTTCAACGACACGGCGCATCTCGACACCGACTGACGGCCGAGGGCCGAGGGCCGCGGCCAAACAGGCCGCAGCATCGAGGTGCGCGCGCCGCAGCGCCGCTCCTCGGCCCACCACCATCAGGCCTTGATCTCGCGCGCCGTGATCTGGTAGCGGAAGTCGTCCGGCGCGTAGTGGTTCAGCCGGCCGGCCGCGTTCTCGGCCATCGGGTACATCAGGAAACCGATCTTCGGTCCGGTGGAGCCGGGCAACACCACGTCGTGCGCCACGTTGTAGGCCATCCAGTTGCCTTCCCAGCCGCCGAACAGGGCCTTGGCGACCGGTGCCACGACCGGATGGGCCGGTGACTTGATCCACTCGGCGGTTTCCTGGCGCATCACCTTGGTCACGTCGGCCGGGTCCATCGCGACCCAGCCGTAGCCGCTCAGCCAGACCTCGGCACGGCAGTGCTGGGCTCCCTTGAGGCTGGCGGGGTTGCCGCCCAGCTCCTTGTAGCCGAAGGCTGAAGGAACCAGCCGCAATCCGTAGACGTCACGCGCGGGGACCCCCACCGCGCGGCACATGCCGACGAACAGGGCGTTGAGATCGGCACACTTGCCACCCAGGTTGCCGGTCTCCAGCATGGTCTGGATATCGCCTTCGCCACAGCCCTTGACCTTGGGTTCGCGGAAGGTGTTGGCAATGATCCAGTCGTAGATGCGCTGTGTCTTCTCGACATCGGTGCGCGCCTGGCCCACGGCCGCGCGGGCGGTCTGGCGCACGATGCCGCCGGTGGGCAACAACTCGGTGGCCGCGGTCCAGTAGGCCCGGATGGCCGCATCGTCATTGGCGGTCCGGCGCGCGGACCAGTCGATGGAGCGGTCCTGCGTCATGATCCGGCTGGTCAACTCGACATGGGGTTGCGCGATGGACGGCGCGAACTCCACCATCAGCATGCGGGCGCCATACCGCTCGTCGTCGGCCATGCGGGCCACGCCATTGCTGGAATAGGCACTCTCCAGCGACTGCTGCCATCCGGTGTTGACCGACGGAATCGGCAGCCATACCCGCGTGGCGCCATCGGCCTGCGCGATGTCGACGCGGGTCGTCACCTCGAAGGTGCGCCATTGGCCGGCCTGCGGCGCAAAGCGGCGCTCACCGGTGGCGGCGTATGCCGTTCCCAGGGACGGCAGCGCGACCGCGGCGGCGGCCGCGGCCATCTGTTGAACAAAAATGCGGCGCGCAGGCGCCGTTCGCACGGTGGTCATAAAGAGAACTCCGGAATGGTGAAAAGACAGGCCGGAGGCGTACATACAGGTACCCCGCCATGGCCGGGGCCGATTATCGTTGCCGCGGCTACGGGGTCTTGCGCGGTGCCGTCCGGAACAAGGGTTCGACCAGCGCCGCCGCCTGCGGACCGGTCCAGTCCAGTTCCCCCCGCACGAGCGCCTGCACGCGGCCGTCGGCCGCCACCAGCACCGTGGTCGGGAACACCTTGACCTTCCATTGCCGCGCGATCGCGCCAGCCGGATCGAGCAGCACCGGCAGGTCCAGGCCGGTGCGCTGCACGAAACGCTGCGCCGTCGGGGCGGATTCCTTGAAGTTCACGGCCAGCACGACCAGCTGCTCCGGCCCGTGTCGACGGGCCAGCGCCTGCAGGGATGGCATCTCCACCAGGCACGGCGCGCACCAGCTGGCCCAGAAGTTGATCAGCACGGCCTTGCCGCGCAGCGAGGCCAGGTCCCACCGCTGTCCGTGCAGGTCGCGCGCCTGCAGCGGCGGGGCCGCCTGGCGCGCCGGCCAGGGCGTCACGTCGAATCCCTGTGCGTGTACGCGGGTGGTGACCAGCACCACCGCCGTGGCCAGCACGGCGGGCCACACAGCACGCATCACATGTGATTGCAAGGGTTCTCCCGATACCGTACCCGGCACGGCGCCGGGCACGGCATCGATTCTGACAGCCGCCGCGGCGCGCGCAGCGGTGCGCACGGCGCACGCACCATGCGGGCGCAGCCTTGGGCCCGGCTGCGCCGCACACGGCGCGTGCGCCGGGTATCAGCCCGCCGAGCCGCGGATGAAGGCCAGCAGGTCCCGGTTGAGCTGGTCCTTGTGGGTCGTGGCCAGGCCGTGCGAGGCACCCGGGTAGACCTTCAACGTGCCGTTCGGCACCAGCTTGACGGCCAGCTGCGCCGACTTGTCGATCGGCACGATCTGGTCGTCGTCGCCGTGCACGAACAGCGTGGGGATGCTCATCTTCTTCAGGTCTTCGGTGAAGTCCGTCTCGGAGAACTGCGCGATGCAGTCGTATTCGCTCTTGAGCGAACCCTGCATGCCCATCAGCCAGAACGCGTCGCGCTGGCCCTGCGAGACCTTGGCGCCGGCGCGGTTGGCACCGTAGAACGGGCCGCTCAGGTCCTTGAAGAACTGCGAACGATCGGCCAGCACGCCGGCGCGGATGCCGTCGAACACCTCCTTGGGCAGGCCATCGGGATACGCCGCCGAGCGCATCATGGTCGGCGGCACCGCGCCGACCAGCACCGCCTTGGCCACGCGCTTGTTGCCGTGCCGGCCGATGTAACGCGCCACCTCGCCGCCGCCGGTCGAGTGGCCGACCATGACGGCGTCGCGCAGGTCGAGCGTGTTGAACAGCTCGGCCAGATCATCGGCATAGGTGTCCATGTCGTTGCCGCTCCACGACTGGCCCGAGCGGCCGTGGCCGCGGCGGTCGTGCGCGATCACCCGATAACCCTGCAGGCCCAGGAAGACCATCTGGTCCTCCCACGCGTCGGCGGTCAGCGGCCAGCCATGCGAGAAGACGACCGGTTGGCCGCTGCCCCAGTCCTTGTAGAAGATCGAGGTTCCGTCCCGGGTGGTGATGGTGTTCATGGTGTTTCCTTGTTGCGGTTGGGTGGATGGGATCTGCCGGCTGCCGGCCGGGCCGGCGGAAGCTGCCGCGGCTGCCAGGGGCAGCCCTGCGGCAACCGCCAGCGCGGCGGTACCCATGACGACCTGCCTGCGCTGGGCGTCGATGGGGGTGGCATCGTGTCGATGGCCTGGTGTCATGTCGCTCGCTCCTGATGCGGGGAATGTGGTGGGCGATTGGCCCGGACACCGCATGCGTCCTGGCAAGGCCAAGCGTAGGGCGCGCGCGCCCGCCGCAACAGCCCCGCCAGGTCGATGCGGCCCTACTCCCTTGGACCTACCCACCCATGGCGAGGCACGTGCGGCGTCGCGCCACGCGCCCGTACCCCCAAAGGCCTATCCGCCGGCAACCCGACGGGCGATGGCACCGGGCCGCGGAACGGGGACAGTTGCCCGGTGCGCTGCGGCGGATCGGCGGGAGCCGTCGATGCCCGGTCGGCGCGCCCCCACCCTTCGACATCACAAAGGACCCGCATGAACACGCTCACCCACGCCAGCGGCGCACCCGTCGCCGACAACCAGAACACGATGACCGCGGGAGCCCGCGGACCCGCGCTGCTGCAGGACATCTGGCTGATCGAGAAACTCGCGCATTTCGACCGCGAGGTGATCCCGGAACGCCGCATGCATGCCAAGGGCTCGGGCGCCCATGGCAGCTTCACCGTGACGCACGACATCAGCCGCTACACCCGGGCCCGGCTGTTCTCGGAGATCGGCAAGCGCACCGAACTGTTCGTGCGTTTCTCCACGGTCGCGGGGGAACGCGGCGCGGCCGATGCCGAACGCGACATCCGCGGCTTCGCCGTGAAGTTCTATACCGAGGAGGGCAACTGGGACCTGGTGGGCAACAACACGCCGGTGTTCTTCATGCGCGACCCGCTGCGTTTCCCGGACCTGAACCACGCGGTCAAGCGCGACCCGCGCACCAACCTGCGCAGCGCCCACGGCAACTGGGACTTCTGGACCCTGCTGCCCGAGGCCCTGCACCAGGTCACGATCGTGATGAGCGACCGCGGCCTGCCCGACGGCTACCGCCATATGCACGGCTTCGGCAGCCATACCTTCAGCTTCATCAACGCCGCGAACGAGCGGCACTGGGTCAAGTTCCACTGGCGCTGCGCACAAGGCATTCGCAACCTCACCGACGCCCAGGCCGAGGCGGTGGTGGCCAAGGACCGCGAAAGCGCCCAGCGCGACCTGTTCGACGCCATCGAGCGCGGAGATCATCCGCGCTGGACCCTGCTGGTGCAGGTCATGACCGAGCAACAGGCCGCCGACGCACCGTTCAACCCGTTCGACCTGACCAAGGTCTGGCCCCACGGCGACTACCCGCTGATCGAGGTCGGCCAGATGACGCTGGACCGCAACCCGGAGAACTATTTCGCGGAAGTCGAGCAGGCGGCGTTCTCGCCGGCCAACGTGGTGCCGGGCATCGGCTTCTCGCCCGACCGGATGCTGCAGGCACGGCTGTTCTCGTACGGCGACACCCAGCGCTACCGGCTCGGCGTGAACTTCAACCAGATCCCGGTGAACGCACCGAAATGCCCGTTCCACAGCTACCACCGCGACGGCGCGATGCGGGTGGACGACAACAACGGCCGCACCATCGGCTACGAACCCAACAGCGCCGCGCAGTGGCAGGACCAGCCGACGCTGAACGAGCCGCCGCTGGCGCTGCAGGGTGCGGCCGCCCACTGGGACCACAAGACCGACACCGACTACTACTCGCAGCCCGGCGCCTTGTTCCGCCTGATGACTCCCGCCCAGCAGCAGACCTTGTTCGACAACACCGCGCGCGCACTCGGTGATGCGGGCGATGCCGTGAAGCAGCGCCACGTGGCGAACTGCAGCCTGGCCGATCCGGCGTATGGCGCGGGCGTGGCTGCGGCGCTGGCGCGGCTCCAGGCCGCCAGGGCCTGAGCCCGGCATCAGGCCGCAATGCCGAGCGGCCAGGCGCTCAGCACCTGGGCGGAAGCGTGATCGAGCCAATACCCGTCGTCCCCCACACCTGCCGTCGGCAGCTCGCCCGCGGCGCCGGACAGCAGCATCAACGTCGCCAGACCGATCAACAGCGGATGTGGTGCCGGCCCGTCCTGGCTGCCAAAGGCGATCTGCAGGGCGTCGCGCTGGGGCGGCGGCAGCGCAGCGGATTGCGCCAGCAGCGGCCCGCACAACTGATGCAGACCGGCAAACGGAAACCCGGACGCGAACTCCACCGCGGTCGAGCGCAACACCCGCATGCCGTACGCACCGAGCAGCGCCTGATCGAGCAAGGCCGTCTTGCCGATGCCGGCGGGCCCCTAGCGCACGAGTGCGGCGCCTGCACCGCTGCGCGCACGCTGCGGCAATTTCGGTGCGGCACTACCTCTTTGGATACACCCTGCACTCTCCCCACTGCGGCATGTGTCCGAAGGCCTCGCCGCCCAGAATGCACAAGCGGATTCAAACGCTGTCACGCCTCTTTGTTCCGCCCGGTGCGCACGCGCCGGCAACCTACAGGCCCATGAACGGAGTATCGCCATGCCCATCCTCGCCAAACCAACACCCGGCGCCAAGCTGCTCACCCCCCGCGACCACACCCTGGTCATGATCGACTTCCAGTCGCAGATGGCTTTTGCGACGCACTCCATCGATGGCGCCAGCCTGCGCAACAACGCGGGCCTGGTGGCCAGCGCCGCCGCCGGCTTCGACGCGTCGACCATCCTGACCACGGTGGCCGAAAAGAGCTTCTCGGGTCCGATGTTCGACGAAGTGACCGCGCCGTTCCCCGGCGCGAGACTGCTCGACCGCACCTCGATGAACTGCTGGGAGGACGCCGCCGTCATCGCGCGCGTCAACGAGATCGGCAAGGACCGCATCGTGCTGGCCGGCCTGTGGACCAGCGTGTGCATCGTCGGCCCGGCCCTGTCGGCGCTGGACCAGGGCTTCCAGGTCTACGTGATTGCCGACGCCTGCGGCGACGTGTCGCAGGAAGCGCACGACCGCGCCATGGACCGCATGGTGCAGGCCGGCGCGCAACCGATGACCGCGCTGCAATACCTGCTCGAGATGCAGCGCGACTGGGCACGCGCCGAGACCTACGAGATGACCACCGGCATCGCCCGCCGGCTCGCGGGCGCGTATGGCCTGGGCATCACCTACGCCAAGACCATGTTCGGCGCGCACGAAGGCTGAGCCGGAACCGCGCGATGAAGCCCTACCTGCTCTCGCTGGCGGTCGGACTGCTGGTCGGCGTCGTCTACAGCCTGTTCGGCGTGCGTTCGCCCGCACCGCCGGTGATCGCGCTGGTGGGCTTGCTCGGCATCCTGGCGGGCGAACAACTCCCGCCGCTGGTGCAGCACCTGTTCAAGGCCGAGTCACGGGCCTCGACCTGGCTGCAGCACCAGGTCCGGCCCCACATGTTCGGCGAGCTGCCGCGTTGCGCCCCGGATGCCGGCCTGGCGCAACCGGGCGCATCCACCCACGCCGCCGCCACCACGGAGGACCCACGCCATGGCTGATACGCCGCACCCCGACATGATCCTGCACCGCGGGCGCTTCACCACGCTCGACCCGGCCCGGCCCAGCGCCAGCGCCGTCGCCATCTCGGGCGGGCGCTTCACGCATGTCGGCAACGACCACGACATCATGGCCCTGGCCGGCCCGCGCACCCGCGTCATCGACCTGCGGGGCCGGCGCGTGTTGCCGGGCCTGATCGACAACCATCTGCACATCATCCGCGGCGGCCTGAACTTCAACATGGAGCTGCGCTGGGACGGCGTGCGCAGCCTGGCCGATGCCATGGCCATGCTCAGACGCCAGGTCGCGGTCACGCCGGCGCCGCAATGGGTGCGCGTGGTGGGCGGCTTCACCGAGCATCAGTTCGCCGAGAAGCGGTTGCCGGCCATCGAAGAGCTCAATGTCGCCGCGCCCGACACCCCGGTGTTCATCCTGCACCTGTACGACCGCGCCCTGCTCAATGCCGCGGCGCTGCGCGCGGTCGGCTACGACCGCGACACGCCGGCCCCGCCCGGCGGCGAGATCGTGCGCGACCGGCAGGGCAACCCGACCGGCCTGCTGCTGGCCAAGCCCAACGCCTCGATCCTGTATGCCACCCTGGCCAAGGGGCCGAAACTGCCGATCGACTACCAGCTGAACTCGACGCGCCACTTCATGCGCGAGCTCAACCGCCTGGGCGTGACCGGCGCCATCGACGCCGGTGGCGGCTTCCAGAACTACCCGGACGACTATGCCGTGGTGCAGCAGCTCGCGGACGCCGGGCAGCTGACCATCCGCCTGGCCTACAACCTGTTCACGCAAAAGCCCAAGCAGGAGAAGGACGACTTCCTGACATGGACGGCCAGCTCGGCCTACAAGCAAGGCGACGACTACTTCCGCCACAACGGCGCCGGCGAGATGCTGGTGTTCTCGGCGGCGGACTTCGAGGATTTCCGCGAGCCCCGGCCCGACATGACCGACGCCATGGAGCCGGAGCTGGAGGAGGTGGTGCGCATCCTGGTGCAGAACCGCTGGCCCTGGCGGCTGCACGCCACCTACGACGAGACCATCAGCCGCGCACTCGACGTGTTCGAGCGGGTGAACCAGGATACGCCGCTGGACGGCCTGCACTGGTTCTTCGACCATGCCGAGACCATCTCCGAACGGTCGATCGACCGCATCGCGGCGCTCGGCGGCGGCATTGCCGTGCAGCACCGCATGGCCTACCAGGGCGAATATTTCGTCGAGCGGTACGGGCCGGGCGCGGCCCAGGCCACGCCACCGGTCAAGCGCATGCTGGACAAGGGCGTGCATGTCTCGGCCGGCACCGATGCGACACGGGTCGCCTCGTACAACCCCTGGGTGTCGCTGTCCTGGCTGATCACCGGCAAGACCGTCGGCGGCATGCAGCTGTATCCGCAGCGCAACTGCCTGGACCGCGAGACCGCCCTGCGCATGTGGACCGAGAACGTCACCTGGTTCTCGAACGAGGAAGGCAAGAAGGGCCGCATCGCGATCGGCCAGCTGGCCGACCTGGTGGTCCCCGACCGCGACTTCTTCGCCTGCGCCGAATCCGAGATCGCCGACACGACGGCGCTGCTGACGGTGGTCGGCGGCACGGTGGTCTATGGCGCGGCCGAGTTCAAGGTGCATGACGACAAGCCGCCGCCACCGCCGATGCCCGACTGGTCGCCGGTGCGCAGCTTCGGCGGTTACGGTCGCTGGGCCGACACCGAAGGCGCCCCGTTGCAGGCCACCTTGCGCCAGCATGCGGCGGCCTGTGGCTGCGCCAACGGCTGCAACATCCACGGCCATGCCCATGCCAACGCATGGACCCGGAACCTGCCGATCGACGACCTGAAAGGTTTCTGGGGCGCGCTGGGCTGCGCATGCTGGGCCGCGTGATGACGGTGCCATCCCGCGCACTGCGGCTGCCGACCTGGCACGGCCGGTATGTCCACCACCCCGATGGCGACTGAGAAACATCCGCCCGCAGCCAGTGAAGGCGCCTTCGCCCCGCTGCGCGAGAAGGTGTTCGCAGTGCTGTGGATCGCCACGGTGCTGGGCAACGTCGGCAGCTTCATGCGCGACATCGCCAGCGCCTGGATCGTCACCGAACTGACGACCAATCCGGCGGCGGTGGCCGCCGTGCAGGCGGCAGCGACCCTGCCCGTCTTCCTGTTCGCCATTCCGGCCGGCGTGTTGTCGGACATCCTGGACCGGCGCCGCTTCCTGATCGCCGTGCAATGCGCGCTGGCCTGCGTCAGTGCGATGCTGCTGGCGCTCGCGCATACCGGTACCCTGTCGGTGGCCAGCCTGGTCGCACTGACCTTCGCCGGCGGTGTCGGTGCCGCATTGATGGGGCCGACCTGGCAATCCATCGTGCCCGAACTGGTGCCGCGCCGGCAACTCAAGGCCGCCGTCGGTTTGAACTCGCTGGGCGTCAACATCGCACGTGCCATCGGACCGGCGCTGGGCGGCCTGCTGCTGGCCGCGTTCGGCGCGGCATTCACCTATGGCGTGGACCTGATCAGCTACGCCTGCGTGATCGCGGCGCTTTGGTGGTGGCGCCGCCCGGCGGCCGCGCAGAACGACCTGTCCGAGCATTTTCTCGGCGCCTTTCGTGCCGGCCTGCGGTATGCCCGGGCCAGCCGCGAGCTGCATGTGGTACTGGTGCGCGCGGTCGGCTACTTTCTGTTCGCCAGCGCCATGTGGGCCTTGATGCCGCTGGTGGTGCGCCAGTTGCTCGGCGGCTCGGCCGGTTTCTATGGCCTGATGCTGGGAGCGGTGGGTGTCGGCGCGATCGGCGGCGCGCTGGCGCTGCCGCGGCTGCGCCAGCGCCTGAGCGCCGATGGCCTGATGGGCCTGTCGGCCGCCGTCACCGCCGCCGTGATGCTGGCGATGGTGGCGCAACCGCCGCAGGCCGCGGCGCTGCTGCTCGCGCTGGTGTTGGGCGGCGGATGGATCGTCGCGCTCACGACCTTGAGCAGCGTCGTGCAGGCCATCCTGCCGAACTGGGTGCGCGGTCGCGCACTGGCGGTCTACCTGACCGTGTTCAACGGCGCGATGGCCGCGGGCAGCCTGGGCTGGGGCCTGGTGGCACGCGGCATCGGCCTGCCGATGACACTGGCGGCGAGCGCCGCCGGCATGCTGGCCGTGGCGCTGTGGATGCGCCGCCTGCCGCTGCCCACGGGCGAGGCCAACCTCGACGCGGCCCACCATTGGCCCGAACCGGCGGCGGTGGCACCCGGCTCGCACGACCGCGGGCCGGTGCTGGTGCAGGTCAGCTACCGCATCCGCCCTGCCGACCGCCCGGCCTTCCTGAAGGCGTTGCACCCGGTGGCGCTGGCGCGCCGGCGCGATGGCGCCTATGCCTGGGGCGTATGCGAACACACCGATGACCCGCAACAGATCATCGAATGGTTCTTTGTCGAATCATGGGCCGAACACCTGCGCCAGCACCGCCGGGTGTCGCACCACGACGCCGACCTGCAGCAGGAACTGCTGCAATGGCACAGCGGCCCCGACCGCCCGCTGGTGCGGCACTTCCTCGCCTTGCATCCGCCGGGGTGAACCCCTACTTGTAGAAGGCCTCCACCGTCCCCTTGATCTTGATCAGCAGCGGGTTGCCCTTGCGGTCCAGCGTCTTGCCGGCGGGCACCTTGATCCAGCCTTCGCTGACGCAGTACTCGCTGACATCGAAGCGCTCCTTGCCGTTGAGGCGGATGCCGACATCGTGTTCGAACACGGCGGCGACATGGTGCGGGCTGCGCGGGTCGATCGACAGGTGATCGGGCAGGTCCGGGCGGGTGGTGTTTTCGGGTTCGGTCATGCAGCCGATTTTCCCTCAACACCGGCGCGACCCCTGCCGCGCGACGTACCGGGTCACTGCAGGCCCACCTCCCACAGCCGCTGCGCCAGCGGCAGGGTGCGGCGCAGGCTCTCGAGCCGGCTGCCCATGTCGGGATGGCTCGAGAGCATCGACTGCTGCGGCAGGTCGCGCGCCGAGGCCTGCTCGAGGAAGCGCAATTGCGCGTGCGGCGGATACCCGGCCAGCGCCGCCAGCTGCAGGCCGAGCTCGTCCGCCTCGCGTTCGACCTGGTGGAACACCAGCTGCATCGCGTCGGACATCGCGAAATAGTTGAACTCGATCTCGGTGTAGACGTCGCGCGGCGTGCGTTGCGCGCGCGACGGAATCAGGGCCAGCATCGAGGTCAGGCCCTGGCGTTCGTGTTGCAGCAGCACATGCGAGGCCTCGTGCGCGAGCACGAACGCCAGTTCGGCCGGACCGAGCACCAGGCGGTCGATGAAGGACTCCGACACCACGATGGTACCGTCGGGAAACGACAAGGCGTTGATCTGCGGGTCGCGCACCACCACCAGCTGCACATCCACCTGCCGGCCGGTGCGCTGGGCCGCGATCACCGGATGCAGGGCGCGCCACACGCCGGCCACCCGGGCGCAATGCGTCTCGCAACCGAGCCGCCCGGACCGCCGCAATTGCGCGAGCAGCGCACGCTTGGCGGGCTCGGCATGGGCAATCACCTCGGTTTCGGTGAACGCCAGGCCCAGGCTGGGCTCGACGATGTTGATCACGCGCGCCTGCCCGGTGGCAGCGGCCAGCAGCAGGACGGCAAGAATCAGTATGGGCATGATGGCGGGCCGGACACCAGGTGCCGGCCCGGACCAGCTTAGCGCGAAGCGGGGGGCTTGCCAAGCCGCACGACCCATCGCGCGCGGCCGCCACGACGCGCTCCGGCAGGTTCGATCAGAAGCCCAGGCTGGCGCCGGCGCCCAGCAGCGTCGCGACGCCCAGCGCGGCAAACACGGCCGCGGCAATGCCATGGACCAGTTTCATCGGGATCCGGCCGGCCAGCCGGTCGCCGACGAATACGGCCGGCACGTCGGCGATCAACATGCCCAGCGTCGTGCCCACGATCACCAGGATGGGCTGCGCGTAATGCGCCGCCATCGCGATGGTGGCCACCTGGGTCTTGTCGCCCATCTCGGCCAGGAAAAAGGTGATGAAGGTCGCGCCGAACACGCCCAGGCGGCTGGCGATGCGGGTTTCCTCGTCCTCGATCCGGTCCGGAACCAGGGTCCAGGCCGCCATCGCGATGAACGACAGGCCCAGGATCCAGCGCAGCCATCGCGGGTCGACGGCAGTGGTGATCCAGGCGCCCAGCGCACCGGCCATGCCGTGGTTGATGACCGTCGCACACAGGATGCCGGCAATGATGGGCAGCGGTTTCTTGAACCGCGCCGCCAGGATGAAGGCCAGCAACTGGGTCTTGTCGCCGATTTCGGCGAGCGCGACCACGCCGGTGGAGACGATCAGGGCTTGCATGGGATGTTCGGGTTGTGCAGCGTTGTGGTCGCTGCGGCTGCGCGGACCTGCGCCTAGGGGCAGGCAAACGGAGGCGAGATGATAACGCCCCTCGCCGGCTTCGCCGCTGCAACTTCTTCGCGCGAATCCGATCCTTCCATCATGGACCGACACCACGTGCGCACACCCCTGCTCGCCATCGCCTTGGCGCTGATGCATGCCGTCGCTGCGGGCGTGGAGCCGGCACAGGTGGCCGACGCGCCGCCCGCCGCGGTGGCCGGTGCACCGTCGCGGGCGGGCTCGCCGCGCCCCTACCAGGCACCGATCGCGGTCCCGTCGGCAGCCGGGCAGATCCGCGTGCCGACCCTGGCCGCCCCGACGATCACCGTCCGCCCGGTGCCTGCGCCCACGTTCACCGGCCGCTGCGACAGCGCCGGCTGCTGGAATTCGGACGGCACGCGTGCCAATGCCATCGGCGGCGCGCTGGTGCGGCCCGACGGGCGCGCCTGCCAGGATGTGGGTGGTGTGCTGCAGTGCCCGTGATCGTCGGCCCACGCGCCTGACGGCGATGGCGACGCTCACTCCCCGTGCAGGTACAGCACATAGGTGTTGAGCAGATAGACCGCGAGCAGGCCCAGGCTGACCCAGCCCACGGCGCGCAATACCCGCGAGCGGGGCCGGAAGAACAGGCCGATCATCGCCAGCCCGGTCATGACGATCGCCGAGCCGGCGGTGACCGCGTGCACCGGCGAGCCGTCGGCCAGCAGCGAGCCGTGTCGGTAGAACAGGTCGTCGACCGCGATGATGGCCACGTTGAACAGGTTGCTGCCCAGCAGGTTGCCGATCGCCATGTCGAGCGCGCCGATGCGCAGTGCCGACAGCGTCACCGCCAGTTCGGGCAGCGTGGTCACGAACGCGACGAACATGCTGCCGACGAAGCTGCGGCTCCAGCCCATCGAATCAGCCAGTTGCACCGCAGCGAATGGCAGCCATATGCCGGCGGCGGTCACCACGGCGGCTGCCATCGTGAAACGGCTTGCGGCCTGGCGCAACGTGGGCAGGTCGGCCGCCAGTGGCTCGGTGGCCGCCACCCTGTGGGCACGTTCGTAGTGGAACACGGTGCGCATCGCCACCAGGTAGAGCAGGAACACCACCGGCGTGGCCAGGCTGAATCCCAGGTTGGCCAGGAAGGCCGGCAGCGGATCGCCGCCAACCGCGCCCATGTGGCTGACCAGCAGGCTCACCATCGTGAAGCCGAGCATCACGACACCGAACGCGGCCGCCAGCACATGGCCCTGGCTGGCGCGGTACCACAGCGGTTCACGGCGCGACAGGAAGTCCACCACGACCAGGAAGAACAGGTTCAGCATGCAGCTGCCCAGCGCGTTGCCCAGCGCCAGGTTGGGTGCCGCCGCGACCGTGACGCTGCTGACACCGGTGACGAGCTCGGGCAACGAGGTGGCGGTGGCGAGCAGCGCCATGCCGATCCAGCCGCCGGACAGGCCGGTGCGGCGCGCGATGATGTCGCCGTAACGCGACAGCTGGTAACCGGCCAGGCCGATCAGCACCGCGCAGGCCAGGAACTGCAGCCAGATCAGGACCATGGCGCGCCCCGGCAGGCTCCCTCATGCGGGTGTGCGGGCGGCGTCATCGATCGACGGCTGTTCCCGGTGCCGGTGGCGGCGGCCGCACGAGCCGCCATCCCGCCACCCCGCACACCAGCAGAGCGGCCGAGGGCATCAGCCACCAGTCGGGCGCGCCCAGCACCCAGGACGTGGCGCCGGTCACCAGGCACCACGACAGCGGCAGGATCGAGAGCAAAACACCGGTGCGGCGCGGATGGCGCAGGCCGTGACCGCCGTACACCACCAGCGCCAGCACCGCCAGCGCGGCCAGCATGGTGGGATCGGGCGCCAGGGCGAACCATTCGGCCTGTGCCAGCGGCCGCGCCCATGGCAGCGCCAGCACCGGGTACAGCAGCAGCGCCAGGGCCAGCATCGCGACGGCCAGGCCGGTCGGCCCGTCGGAACGCACCAGCACGAGATCGCGGCGCAGCAGCGCCAGGCCGAGCAGCAACAACCCCTCGACGCCGAACGCGAACGCGTAATACGGCGCCGCCAGATTGATCGACGCATGGGGCCCGCCATGGAAGGCCCAGGCCACGAACAGCAGGCCCGCGCCGACCAGCACCAGCGCCAGGCGCAAGGCGGCGGCATGCCGGCGGTGGATCGCCCAGAGCAGGCTGGCGCCCAGCATCGCCGCGACGGCCTGCACGGGCCACCAGGCGCGGTGGTGCAGCTCGAGCATGCGGTACCAGACCCGCGGCGAGTACATCAGGAAGTCATCCAGGCGGTAGCTCGACCATTCGCCCATCGCCCGGCCCCGGTGGTCACAACGCGGCCACGGCGGCGGCCATGCGCGCGCGTTGCGCCGCATCGGGCAAGCGTCCGCGTGCCGCGGCCATGTTCTCCTGCACATGCTCGACCCGGCTGGTCGCCGGAATCGCGCAGGTCACGGCCGGATGCGAGACGATGAACTTGAGCAGGAACTCGGGCCAGTTGGCGCAACCGACCTCCTGCGCCCAGGCCGGCAGCCGCTCGCGCTGCACCGCACGGATCAGCGCGCCTTCGCGAAACGGCCGGTTGACGATGACGGCGATGCCGCGCTCGCGCGCCAGCGGCAGGATGCGTTGCTCCACGTCGCGCTCGACGATGTTGTAGCTGACCTGCACGAAGTCCAGCGGGTGTTCGCGCATGATCCGCTCGATGTCGCGGTGGCGCCGGCCATGCGAGGTGGTGATGCCGACGAAACGCAGCCGGCCCGCGCGCTTGAGCTCGAACAGCAGCGGCAACTGCGTCTGCCAGGCCAGCAGGTTGTGCACCTGCAGCAGGTCGAACTGCCGGACACCCCAGTGCCGGCGCGAGGCCTCGATCTGGGCCCGTCCGTCACCGGAAGTCCAGACCTTGTCGGTGGAAAACACCTGTGCATGCGCGTGCAGGGCCTGCAGCCCCGCGCCGATGACCGGCTGCGACGAACCGTACATCGGCGACGAGTCGATCATGCGTCCGCCGGCCTGGAAGAAGTGGCGCATGACCTCGGCACAGGACGCGCGCGCCTGCGCGTCGTCGCCGACGTTGAAGGTGATCCAGCTGCCCAGGCCGATCACCGGCAGCGACACGCCGCTGGTGCCGACCGGCTTGTGCAGCAGCCCCGCGGCCGGACCGGTTGCTGCCGCGACGCCACCGGCGGCGGCGCTGCCCAGCATGCCGGCGGCCAGGGCGAGCCATTGGCGTCGATGCAGGTTTTCCGTCATGGTGTGTCCACTTATACATGGGAGTGCGCAACCTGCAAACGACCTCGGGAAATACCGCCCTGCCGCGCGCGCACCGGCGTATTTGCCGCCGAACCGGACGTGGCCGGTGGGCACACCCGCGCCTCACACGGCTGCGGGCAGCCGGACCACCACCCGCAGCCCGCTGTGCGGCGCCGATTCGAGCGCCAGCGTGCCACCATAGGCGGCGACTCGGTCCGCCACGATCGCCAGCCCCAGGCCCGATCCCGGCACCGACTCGTCCACGCGCACGCCGCGCGCCAGCACCGCGTCGCGTTGCTGCGCCGCGATGCCGGGGCCGTCGTCCTGGACCGTGATCACCAGCACCGGCGGCCCGGCACCGGGCGCCAGTTGGGCCGCGACCGACACCGCTGCACGCGCCCACTTGCAGGCGTTGTCGAGCAGGTTGCCCAGGATCTCCTGCAGATCCTGGACTTCGCCGGCAAAAGCCAGGTTGGCATCGATGTCCGCACACCGCAATGCGAGCGCGCGCGCGGCATGCACCTTGTCCATCACGCGCAGCAGGTCGCGCACGACAGGCGCCAGTGCGACACGCTGGCCGGGTACACCCTGGCCGCCGGCTGCGCGCGCGCGCGCCAGGTGCCAGTCCACCTCGCGCCGGGCCAGCGCGACCTGCTCCAGCACCAAGGGAGCCAGCCGCGTGTCGCCGGCCTGCGACGGATCGCGCTGCTGCCTGGCCAGTGCCGCCTCGGCCGCCTGGCTGAGTACCGCCAGCGGCGTCTTGACCGCATGCGCCAGGTCGCCCGCCTGTTGCCGCGCGCGCTGCACCAGTTGCGCATGGCTGTCGAGCACGGTGTTGAAACCGTCGACCAGCGGCTGGACTTCCTGCGGCGCCGGGCCCTGCAGCCGCTGGCTGCGGCCCGCCTGCAGTTCGGCCAGCGCACGCTGCAATGCGCGCAGCGGCGCCAGCCCCAGCGCCACCTGCGCCCATGCCGCCGCCAGCAGCAGCGCCAGCAGCGCCGCCAGCGACAACGCGAGCACACCACGGAACTGCGCCACCGCATCCTGCACGGCGCGGCTGTCGGCCGCCACCAGCAGCCGCCACCGGGCGTCGGGCCGCTCCGGCGAACGCACGACCCGCTCGAGCACCAGCAAGGGCGCGTCCTGCGGCCCGGTACCGGCATGGACATGCACGGCCGCATCGCCCAGCGCGTCCGGCGCGTTGGCCAGTCGCGTGTCCCACAACGAGCGCGAACGCAGCAATACCCCCTGGTCGGCATCGTTGAGTTGCCAGTACAGGCCCGAATAGGGCTTGTGCCAACGCGGATCGGACAGGCCGGCCGTGTCGACCGTCGGCTGACCCTGCGCATCGAACTCCACCCGTGCCGTCAGCTGGTCCAGCTGCTGCTCGAGCCCGTGCCGGAACTGCCGCATCGCCTCGTCGCGGAACAATCCGCCGAGCACGAACCAGGCCAGCAGCAGCGCCAGCGCCAGGCCCACCGCGGTCAGGCCGAGCAGGCGCAGGCGCAGCGAGGTCGACGGCCAGGGCTTCACGGCACCACCAGCCGGTAACCCATGCCACGCACCGTCTCGATCATGGCTGGCGGCAACTTCTTGCGCAGCCGGGCGACGAAGACCTCGATGGTGTTTGAATCGCGGTCGAAATCCTGCGCGTAGATGTGTTCGGTCAACTCGGTGCGCGACACCACGGTGTTCGGGCGGTGCATCAGATACGCCAGCACCTTGTATTCATGGCTGGTCATGGCCACCGGGTGGCCATCGCGTGTGACCCGGTTGCTGCGGGTATCCAGGCTGACCGCGCCGCACTGCAGCACCGGCGAGGCCAGGCCCTGGGCGCGCCGGATCAGCGCGCGCACCCGGGCCAGCAGTTCCTCGGTGTGGAAGGGCTTGGTCAGGTAGTCGTCGGCGCCGGCGTCGATACCGGCGACCTTCTCGTGCCACTGGTCGCGCGCGGTCAGGATCAGCACCGGTGTCACCATGCCTTCGCTGCGCCAGCGCTTGAGCACACTCAGGCCGTCGAGCACCGGCAGGCCCAGGTCGAGCACCACCACATCGTAGGTCTGCTCGCCTCCCAGCTGCCAGGCGTCGCGGCCGTTGCCGGCGGTGTCGACCACGTAGCCGGCTTCTTCCAGCGTCTGGCGCAACTGCGCCGCCAGATGGGATTCATCCTCGACCAGCAGAATCCGCATCACCTGCGCCTGTTCGCGGCATCGCCGCCGCCCTTGCGTCGCAACACGCTGCCATCGCGTGCGTCGACCTCGAGCTTGACCAGTGCACCGCTGCCCTGCAACAGCTTGAGTTCATAGATCCAGCGCCCGTGGTCGCGCTCGAGCTCGACCTCCAGCACCTGGCCGCTGTGCTGCTGCGCGACCCGTTCCAGGATCGTCGACAGCGGCAGCACCTCGCCGGCGCGCAAGGCCGCGCGCGCCCGGTCATGGTCACGCTCGCCATCGGCCACGGCGGCCGGCGGCAGGGCCAGCAGTGCCAGCGGCACGGCGATCAGCACGGACAGGATTCGGGACACGGGCGGGGCCTGGAAACACGACGACAGCCGCATTGTGGCGCGCGTTGTCTGAACGCCGGATGAACAGCGTCTTCAGCCTGGGTACAGGCACGGCGGCGCACGATGACGTCCATCAACCCACACAGGAGCAACCCGCATGTCGAAAACTCGCCCGCCTGGCAAGCAGCAAGCCCGCCTTGGCGCGCCAGGCATGGCGCTGGTCGTCGTGCTCGCCACGCTGGCATCGCTGCCGGCCGCAGCGGCAGACACCAGCGCCGCCGAACAACTCGCCCGGTTCAGCGCCCAGGCCGGCGCGCCCGGCAACGCCGAACAAGGCCGCGTGTTGTTCACGACGCGCCACGGTGGTGCATGGTCGTGCAGTTCCTGCCACGGCAACCCACCGACAGGCACCGGCCAGCACGCCAGCACCGGCAAGGACATCGCGCCCCTGGCACCGGCCTTCAATACCCGCGCCTTCACCGACAGCGCCCGCGTCGACAAATGGTTCCGCCGCAACTGCAAGGACGTGCTGGCGCGCGAATGCAGTGCCGCCGAGAAGGCCGACGTGCTGGCCTATCTGATCGGGCTGGGACGCTGACGCGATGGCCCGGATCTGTCCACCCACAAGGAGTACCACCATGATGTTTCGTCGCTGCGCCGTGCACCGCCTGCCGCAACTGGCACTGGCCAGCCTGTTGTCGTTGCTCGCGCTCGCCCCAACGGCCCATGCCGACGGCCCCCGGCTGCAATCCGGCCCGGTGCTGCCGGCCTACCGGCAGGAATGCGGCTCCTGCCATCTCGCCTATCCGGCCGGCCTGCTGCCGGCCAGTTCCTGGCGCCGGCTCATGGACGGCCTGGAGCAGCATTTCGGCACCGATGCGTCGCTGGACGCGGCAACCACACGGCAGATCGGCGACTGGTTGCAACAACATGCCGCCACCGGCGGACGAACGGCACAGGCACCGCCGCAGGACCGCATCACCCGATCGAGCTGGTTCGAGCGCAAGCACCGCAAGATCGATCCGGCCGTGTGGCAACACGCCAGTGTGAAGAGCGCTGCCAACTGCGCAGCCTGCCATGCCGGCGCCGCCCAGGGCGACTTCGACGACGACCGCATACAGGTGCCGCCCGGACTCGACACACGCCACCAGCGCGCATTCCAGGACGACTGAACCAGCCTCCGAACCACACAGGAGTTTCCGATGACCACATCCAACCCCACCGCACCGCTGGCGGGCCAGGCCCCGACCCGACCCGGCTCGACGCGCCGGGTCGTCGACGCACCGATGCGCATGTTCCACTGGTTGTTCGCGCTGTGTTTCATCGGCGCCTACGCCAGCGCCGACAGCGAACACTGGCGGCTGCTCCATGTCACGCTGGGATACACGCTGGCCGGCCTGCTGGCGTTTCGCGTCGTCTACGGCCTGGTCGGCCCGAGACAGGCGCGCCTGTCGCTGATGGCACGCCGGCTTGCCGGCCTGCCGGCCTGGCTCGCCTCGATACGCCCGGGCGCTGCGAGCCGGCCCGACGGGCGCCAGGGCCTGAACCTGCTGATGGCACTGGCCGTCGTGTTGCTGCTGGCGCTGGTCGTGCCGGTGGCACTCAGCGGTTACGCGACCTACAACGACTGGGGCGGGGAATGGCTGGAAGAACTGCACGCATTCACCGGCGAGGCCTTCCTGTGGCTGGTGCTCGCCCATGTCGGGCTGATCGCGGGCCTGAGCGTGCTGCGGCGCAAGAACCAGGCGCTGCCGATGCTGACCGGCCGCGTCGCCGGCAGCGGACCGGACCTGGCGCGGCGCAACCACGGCTGGCTGGCCTGGCTGCTGCTGGCCGCGGTGCTGGCCTTCTGGACCTGGCAGTGGCAGGACAGCCCGCGCGGCTTGTTGCCGGGTGACGCGCCGGCCCTGTCGCGGGACCGCGCACACCACGACGACGACGATTGACCGCAGGTCCGAAGGACTTGCTTGCGCCATGGCCCGCCGCTGGCCGGCCGCGCCGCGACCGAACCGGCAAGCACACGCCGCAAGCCCCATCCGAGCTGGCGCGCCTGTGGTGCGATGATGTACAGGACCCGTCCCCCGCAACCATACGCAACACCCGTCCGCCGCATGCCCACAGCACCTCCTCACGGCCTGGATCCGGATGCGGCCGCGCGGCGCCTGCGCGAGGACGGCCCCAATGACCTGGGAACCAGCCAGCGCCGCAGCCTGGCGAACATCGCCTGGGAGGTCGTGCGCGAGCCGATGTTCCTGCTGCTGCTGGGCGCCGGCGCGGTGTACCTGGCCATGGGCGACCCGCGCGAAGCGCTGGTCTTGCTGGGTTTCGTCGTCATCATCATGGGCATCACCATCGCGCAGGAACGGCGCACCGACAACACGCTGGCGGCGCTGCGCGACCTGTCGAGCCCGCGCGCACTGGTGATCCGCGCCGGCCGGGCGCAGCGCATCGCCGGGCGCGAGGTGGTGGTCGGCGACCTGCTGCTGTTGTCCGAAGGCGACCGGGTGCCTGCCGATGGCGAACTGCTGGAGACACACGAACTGGCCAGCGACGAATCGATGCTGACCGGCGAGTCCGAGGCGGTGCCCAAGCAGGCCGGACACACCGTGTTTGCCGGCACGCTGGTGACCAGCGGCCAGGGCATGGCGCGGGTGAGCGCCACCGGCCGTCGGACCGAACTGGGCCGGATCGGCCAGTCGCTGGAGGCGATCGGGCTGGAGAACTCGCCGCTGCGCAACGAGGTGGCGCGCCTGACCCGCCGCCTGGTGCTCATTGGCATCACGCTCAGCACGCTGCTGGCCGTGCTGTTTGTCAGCCTGCGCGGCGGCTGGCTCGAGGCGACGCTGGCGGGCATCACGCTGGCCATGGGCATCCTGCCGCAGGAGTTCGCCGTGATCATGATCGTGTTCATGGCGCTGGGTGCGCGGCGCATGGCGGCGCGCCAGGTGCTGACGCGCCGGCTCGGCGCGATCGAGACGCTGGGCCAGACCACGGTGCTGTGCGTCGACAAGACCGGCACGCTGACCCGCAACCGCATGGCGGTGGCGGCATTGCAGGTCGGCGAACAGGCACTGGAGATCGACGGCCTGGGCGAGGCCGCATTGCCCGAGCCCTTTCACGAACTGCTGGAGTTCGCGGTGCTGGCCAGCGAGATCGACCCGCACGATCCGATGGAGCAGGCCTTCCACCGCTTCGCCGGCGAGCAGCTGGCCGACACCGAGCACCTGCATCCGCAATGGGCGCTGGCGCAGGAATACGAACTCTCGCCGCGTTTGATGGCGATGTCGCACCTGTGGCACGGCGCGGCGGGGTCTGCCGACGTGGTGGCGACCAAGGGTGCACCGGAGGCGATCGCCGACCTGTGCCACCTGGAGCCGGCCGCGCGCGCACAGCTGGCAACCCAGGCCGACGCGATGGCCGACCGCGGCCTGCGCGCGCTCGGCGTGGCCAAGGCACGCCACCGCGAACACGCCGCCCATCCGCAGGACCAGCATGACTTCGACTTCGACTTCGTCGGGCTGATCGGCCTGGCCGACCCGCTGCGGCCGCAGGTGCCGCAGGCGGTGGCCGCATGCCGGCGTGCCGGCATCCGGGTGATCATGATCACCGGTGACCATCCGCGCACTGCGAGCGCGATCGCGGCGCAGGCCGGCATCGACGACAAGGCGCAGGTCATCACCGGCGCCGAACTCGCCGACCTGGATGCGGCGGCGCTGGCGCAGCGGCTGCGGCGCGTCAACGTGTTCGCGCGCGTCAAGCCGCAGCAGAAACTCGCGCTGATCGAGGCGCTCAAGGCCGGCGGCGACATCGTCGCGATGACCGGCGACGGGGTCAACGACGCGCCGGCGCTCAAGGCCGCGCATATCGGCATCGCGATGGGCCGGCGCGGAACCGACGTGGCACGCGAGGCCGCCTCGCTGGTGCTGCTGGACGACGATTTCTCGGCCATCGTGCATGCGATCGCGCTGGGCCGGCGCATCTATGCCAACCTGCGCCAGGCCATGGTCTACACGCTGGCGGTGCATGTGCCCATCGTCGGCCTGTCGCTGCTGCCGGTGTTGTTCGGCCTGCCGCTGGTGCTGGTGCCGCTGCACATCGCGTTCCTGGAACTGGTGATCGATCCGGCCTGCTCGATCGTGTTCGAGGCCCAACCGGCGCATCCCGCGCTGATGGAGCAGCCCCCGCGCGGCAGCGACCAGTCCCTGGTCTCGGGTGCGCAGGTCGCGCTGGGCCTGGTGCAGGGCGGCCTGCTGACGCTGGTGCTGATCGCCCTGTACGGGGCGCTGCTGGCGCAGGCGCTGCCGGTCGAGCAGGCGCGCAGCGCGGTGTTCGTGGCGCTGGTCAGCGCCAACGCGATGCTGATCCTGCCCAGCCGTTCGGTGCGCACGGGCTGGTGCCCGATGGTCTCGGGCCTGCCGCCGGTGGCGGCCTGGGTCTTGGCCGGCACCTTGCTGGCCCTGCTGCTGGCCACGGCCGTGCCGCCGCTGGCGCAGGTGCTGCGTTTCGCACCGCTGTCGATGCCGGCCTGGCTGGCCGCCTGCGGCCTGGGCCTGCTGATGCTGCTGCCGTTTGACCTGGCGAAACGCGCGCTGGCGGCCCGTCGCTGAGCCGCCCCGGTCTCAGATCCGGACCACCTCGGCCTTCATCGACCACAACACGGCGAGCACTTCATTGCGCACCGGCGGCTCCACGCCGCAGGTCTCCAGCGCCGCCATCGCGTCGTCAATGACGGCGACGAACTCCTGCTCGCTGACGTTCATGCCGCGGTGCGTGGCCACCATGTCCTTGCCATGGTAAGCCTCGGGACCGCCCGATCCGGCGCAGAAGAAGTCGATCACGTTGCGCTCGATGCGGTCCATGTCCGTGATCTGCTCGTAGCGGTTGCGCACCAGCGGGTTGGCCATGTGGTTCTTGATCAGTTCGCGGGTGATGTTCGTGATGCCGTCGCGGCGGCCCAGGCGGTCGTACAGGGTGGTGGTCGTGGTTTCGGTCATGGTGATCTCCGGAAATGCGGTTGCGGGAAAAGGGACATGCGGCGGCGCCTCAGTGCCGGGCGGTGACGGGTTGTTGCGTCTGCCACGAGGCGTATTCGATCTGCCCGGGATCGGACGCGGCGCCGCGCATCTCGCGCTGCAGCTGGCGCAAGCCGGTGCACAGCGCGTGCTCGAGCATGCCGAGGGTCTCCGGCGCCACCGGCTGGGGCAGCGTCAGCACGGCGGTGCCGTGACCGGACAGGGGAATACTCAGTTGTCGAACGTTCATGGTGTGTTCTCCTCGATGAAGGCGGCCGCCCGGAATGGACCGGCCTGATGCGCATCCTGACGATCCGTCGTTCCTGGATCGTTCCTGGCGTTCCAGGCCCTTGCGCCGCCGCACCGCAGGGCTCAGACTGGTCGTCATGAAACAACGGCCCGACGCAACCGGGGTGCATGCCCACATGCTGCTGCCGCAGACCGGCGAGCCGCCGGCGCGCCTGGCCATCGACGTGCTGGGCCGCTTCGACGCGGCGATCGGCGACGAGCCCGTCGCCGCGGAGCGCTGGCCCAGCCTGCGCGCCGCGCATCTGGTGCAGTTGCTGGCCCTGCAGCCGCGCCAGCGCATGTCGCGCGATCTCGCCATCGACGCGTTGTGGCCGCAGCTCGACCCCGACGCCGGAGCCGCCAACCTGCGCAAGGCGCTGCACCATGGCCGCCAGGCGCTGGGGCGGCACGACGGCATCACGCTGCTGGGCGGCGAGCTGGTGTTGTGGCCCGAGCGACCGGTGCGGGTGGATGCCGACACGTTCGAGCAGCAGGCACGCACCGCGCTGCGCCAGCACGACCCGGCCGAATGCGCCGACGTGGCCAGCCGCTATGGCGGCGACCTGCTGCCCGGCGTCCGCTACGAGTCCTGGACCGAACCGGCGCGCGAGCGGCTGCGCGCGTTGTACCTGGACCTGTTGCGCGCCAGCGGCCAGTGGGAACTGCTGGCCCGGCACGAGGCGACCGACGAACCGGCACACCGGGCCCTGATGCAGCGTGCGCTGGAATCCGGCAACCGGTCCGCCGCGCTGCGCTGGTACGCACACCTGCGCGAAGCCTTGCAGCAGTCGCTGGGCGTGGCACCGGACGCACGCACCGAGGCGCTGTACGACCGCTGCGTGGCCGGCCTGCGGGCCAGCGGGCCGGCCTTCGTCGGACGCGCGCCGGAACTCGGCCAGGTCACGGCCTGGCTGGGCATGGGCCCGTCCGAGCGGCCCGCCGGCGTGGTGCTGCGCGGGGCGGCAGGCATCGGCAAGAGCGCCTTGTGCCACGAGTTGCGCGCCCAGGCACGGCAGCGCGGCTGGGCGGTGTTGCGCCTGGACGCCGTGCAAAGCGGCCGCTCCTACGGCGCCATCGCATCGATCGTCGAACGCGTCATCCTGGACGACCGCGGCACGCTCGACCGCATCGGGGCGCCGGCGCGCACCGTGCTGGCCCTGTTCAGCCCGCTGGCGCTTCCCGCCGACGAACCCCTCGGGCCGCTGGGACGGCACCAGGTCGTCGGTGCCGTGCGGCGCCTGCTGCTGGCGGCGGCGTCCGGCCGGGACCTGTTGCTGCAGGTCGACGACGCGCACCTGCTCGACGACGCCGACATCGAGGTGCTGGTGCAACTGGCGATGGCCGGCGCGCCGCTGTTCCTGCTGGCCGCGACGCGGCCGGTACCGCCTGCAACGGCATGGGCGCGCGGCATGGCGCGACTGCACCGGGCCGGGCGCCTGAAGCTGCTCGACCTCGAGCCGCTGGACGACGACGAGAGCCACCGGCTGGTCAAGCGCGCCTTGCCCGCTCCGGTGCCCGACGCGGTGATCGATCGCATCGTGCAGTCCGCCGAGGGAAACCCGTTTGCCGCCATCGAGCTGGCGCGGTGCGCCGGCACCGGCGATGTCCTGCGCCTGCCGGGCACCGCGGCCGAGGCGATCACCACGCGCCTGTGCGACGTGCCCGACGAGGCCCTGTCGCTGCTGCGCTGGATGGCGCTGTGCGGCGACGAACTGGACCTGCGCACCGTGGACGCGCTGGTCCACCTGGCGCAACTGGTCAGCTACACCGCGCTCGACCGCGCGCTGGACGCCGGCGCCCTGGTGCTGGTCGACGGACGGTACCGCTTCCGGCACGCGCTGGTGCGCCAGGCGCTGATCGACCAGGTGCCGCCCCATCGGCAGGCCCGGATGCACCGCGACATCGCGACCCGGCTGGCCGACACCGACACCCCACCGGCCCAGGTGGCGCACCATTGGCTGGAGGCCGGCGACGCGACCGGTGCCATGCCCTGGCTGCTGGCCGCCGCACGCGACGCGGTGCGGCTGGCGGCGTTCAGCGATGCCTTGCGCCATCTCGCCCCCATGCTGCAGGCCGAAGCCGGGCATGCCGAAGCCCTGCGGCTGCGCGCCGAGGCGCTGGACGCCATGGGCGATCCCGGCGCGATGGCGACCTACCGCCAGGCCGCCGAGGTGGCCGGGGAGCCGGAAAGCCACAACCTGCGCGCCAAGGCCGCATTGGCGCAGGTCAAGCAGGGCGACCCCAAGGGCGCGCTGCTGGCGCTCAAAGGCGTGCAGCCGACCTCGGTGGACGGCCGCCTGAGCGAGGCCCTGGCGTATGCGGGCGCCGCCGCGCTGGGTGCGACCGACCCCGCGATCGGCACGGCCAAGGCCGCCGCGGCGCGCCGCCTGGCGCTGGAGTCCGGCGACACCACGTCGCTGGTGATCGCCTCGTGGGCGCAGGCGGCGGCCGCGCATGCGCGCGGCGAACTGCACCGCAGCGTGTGGGCCGATCTGCAGGAAACCAGCCACCTGCCGCAACTGGCGTTGCGCGTGTTCGATGGCCACCTTTGCATCACGCAACGTTTTCTGTACGGGGCCAAGCCGTATGCGGACGTGATCGCCTTTGCCGACGGACTGGCCACCGAGGCCCGGCGCCTGGGCGCGGCCCGTGGCGAAGCCTTTGGCGTGACCTTGCACGGCGAAGCCGCGCTGTTGTCCGGTGACCTGCGCGGCGCGCGTGAAACCCTGCGCGAAGGCGCCCGGCTGCACCGGGCGATCGGCGGCGCCGTGGGCGAAGCCTTGTCGCTGCAGCGCCTGGCCGAGGTGGCGTTGCACGAGGGCCGGCGCGAAGATGCCCGTGTGTTGATCGACGACGCACTGGATGTCGCACGCCAGACCGACATCGGCTTCCACCTGCTCGACCGCATCTACGGCACCCGCATCCAGCTGCACCAGGACGACCCGGCCGCGGCACTGCATGTGATGGAAGACGCCAGTGCATCGGTGCGCGGCCCGTTGGAGACCTGCCCCGGTTGCCGTATCACGTTCGCGATCCCCGCGGCCATCGCGGCGGCACGCGCCGGCGAGCTGGACCTGGCCGAGCAACACGAGACGCAATGTGCCTATCTGGCCCAAGTCGTGATGCGACTGCCGGCGTGGCACGCGGCGCACGAGGAGGTGCGTGGGCACATTGCCGCCGGCAGGAGCCCCGGCACCGGTCAGGCGGCGACGCGTTTTGCCGCTGCGGCAGCGGGTTTTGCCCGGGCCGGGCAACCCCTCGATGCACAGCGCTGCACGGAACTGGCCCAGGGCCTGGCAGCGGGAAGATCCGGGCGCCGATGACCGGCCGGCGCACCGGCCCGCAGGGCACGAACGGGCACCGCCGCCACGCGGCCGACCCCTACAGCGCCATCAGGTCCTCGATCGCATCGACCACGATCTGTGTACCGATGGCGATCAACAACAGGTCGTTGGCGACGCGCACATAACGGTAGCCCGCCGGTGGCGCACCGATCTTGACGATCACGGCCTGCGGCACCGGGTGCAGCACCACCGTGCCCGGCAATGCCTGGCCCAGCTGCCACTTCCTGGCCTGCCCGGGCGGCAGACAGCCGTTGTTCTTCTTGGCCAGGCCCGGCGGGCAATGACCGGCCTTGCGTTGCTGGCCGTAATACGTGGTGACCGCGACGCGCTGGCTGGCGATGAAGTACCCGCCGACGGGCACCTGCGCACGCACGACCTCGCTGTGTTTCTGCTTCTTGCTCCGATTCTTGCCGTGGTCGTCGCCGTCGGGCTTGGTGGCCAGTGCGCCGCCGCAGGACAAGGCCATGGCGAGCACCACGGCCAGCGGCCGGATGGACAAGAAAAGGTGTTGGTTCATCGAATATCCCCTGAAGGTGGGTGAAGCTGCATGCCACGGGCGGTCCGGGCTGGATCGGGTGCGACGGGTTTCATCCGCCCTTTCCGCCACCGCCACCGCCACCGCCACCGCCGCCGCCGCCGCCGCCGCCGCCGCCGCCGTTTCCGCCACCACCACCGCCGCCGTTTCCGTTTCCGTTTCCGTTGCCGTTGCCGTTGCCGTTGCCGTTGTTGCCTGAGGCTCCTTGGCCAGCGGCCTGGCCGGGCCCCGCCTGCTTGCCAGCGTCACTCCGGCCGTGGCCCTTGTCCGCCGATGGGCCGGATGCCTTGGCACCGGCAGGTCGGGAGGTGGCCACCGCAACCGTGGCCTGTTTCGACTTGCCCGTCCTGGAACTGCTCATGACCTGGCCCAGGTTCACCCCCAGATCCTTGGCAACCTGGCCCCAGCCCATGCCACTGGAGCGCATGTCCATGACCTGATCGAGCGCGGAGAGAAACTCCTTCGACGTCGCGTCCGCGGCGACCTGGGACTTGGCCAGTGCCATCGCGATTTCCACATTGCCCCAACCCATGGACTTGCCGGTCCCGGAGACGGTGACATCGCCGACCGTGACGTCCTTGCCGGTGCGCATGGCGTCGATGACGGCACCGGCTTCTTCGGTGGTTCCGATCGACGCTCCGTATTGCGCGGCAATGCCGGTCGCGCGTGCGGGCGTGCTGCTGCGGGTGTCCGCGGTCGGCGCCGTCAGCTGCGTGCCTCCCGTCTGCGCGACGGCGGCTGAGCCCAGCAGGATCAGCGCGAACGCGATGGCGCCCAAAGGCAGTCGTGTTTCGTACATGGACATGTGTGTGCTTCCCGGTCGGCTGACAGAACAGGGGTTCGTCGTCCGAACGCCCGGTGCCGGGCAACCGAAGGCGGTTGGCCACGACACCGCGCCATGCTAGTCGCGTTCACGGCTCGCGCTGTGCGTATTGCTACGCACGCGCCCATCTCTTGCACACGGATACACAATCGGCCTGCTGCGACCTTGGCGAAGCCTCGCGCGCGCCGCTGGAGCGCGACGGCTGTCGGGGATGCGCGAGGCTGCCCGTCACGGTGCACGGGCGCGGACCGATGCCATGCGTGCGCGGCGACGCCTCGGCGCAGAAACGGGCACAGGGGCGGCAGCCGCGCAAGCCTGCACGGCTGCGGCCGGCATCGTCACTCCAGCTTGATGTTCGCCTGCTTGATCAGCACACCGAATTTCTCGTAGTCCTGCCGGTTCATCTGCGCGAACTGCTCCGGCGTCAGATTGCCGGGCTCACCGCCCAGGCCCTTGAGCTTGGCCTGCACGTCGGGCAGCTTGAGGATGCGGGCCAGTTCGGCCTGCAGCTTTGCGGTCACCTCGGGCGGGGTGCCGCCGGTGACGAACATGCCGTACCAGGTGCTCATCTCGAAGCCGGGCACACCCGCTTCGGCCAGCGTCGGCACCTGCGGCAGTTCGGCGCTGCGCGTGGCGGTGGTCACCGCCAGCGGCTTGAGCTTGCCGGCCTTGATCTGGCCCATGGCCGACGAGGTGGTGTCGAACATGATCTGGATGTTGCCGGCGATCAGGTCGAGGTGGGCCTGGCTGCTGCCCTTGTACGGCACGTGCACGCTCTTGACGCCGGCGGCCAGGTTGAAACCTTCGCCCGCGATGTGCTGGGTGCTGCCCACGCCCGACGAGCCGTACTTGATGTCGTCCGGCTTGGCCTTCATGTGGGCGACCAGCTCCTTGACATTGGTGGCCGTCACCGCCGGGCCGGCGACCAGCACATTGGGGACGGTGACGATCAGCGCCACCGGCGTCAGGTCCTTGATCGGATCGAAACCGAGCTTGAGCAGGTGCGGCGCGATCGCCTGGCCGGTGTTGGTGGCCACCAGCAAGGTGTGGCCGTCGGCCGGCG
Organism: Rhodoferax sp.; assembly: GCA_024236015.1. Classification (GTDB taxonomy): domain Bacteria; phylum Pseudomonadota; class Gammaproteobacteria; order Burkholderiales; family Burkholderiaceae_C; genus CAISIP01. The sequence goes on along the minus strand of JACKLK010000005.1, from coordinate 303,614 downwards.
CCTTGGCGGTCAGGTCCGCCGCGATCGTGTTGGACGCGCCGGGCTTGTTCTCGACGACGAAGCTGCCCTTGAGGCCCTCGGCCATCTTTTCGGCCAGCATGCGCGCGATGATGTCGGTGCCGCCCCCGGCATTGGCGCCGACCATGATGCGCACCGGCTTGCTCGGGTAGGTCTGCGCCAGCGCCACCAGAGGCGCCAGCAGGATGCCGGCGCACAGGATCTTCTTCAATTGCTTCATGCCAATGTCTCCTTGGGGTTTGCATCTGCCTTCTTGCGGCGAAAGGCCTGGCCCATGCGAACGGCCAGGTCGAATGCGTTGCGCATCGCCCGCGGACTGGCGATGCCCTTGCCCACGATGTCGTAGGCGGTTCCGTGTGCGGGCGTGGTGATCGGGATCGGCAGGCCGCCGTGCACCGTCACGCCCTGTTCGAAGCCCAGCAGCTTCATCGCGATCTGTCCCTGGTCGTGGTACATCGTGACCACGCCGTCGTAGCCGCCCTGGGCCCGCACCGCGCGCACGAAGGCGGTGTCGGCCGGAAACGGCCCGTGCGCGGGATATCCCTGCTGTTCCGCCAGCGCCACGCCGGGGCCGATGATGCGGCCCTCTTCGTCGCCGTAGTTGCCGTTGTCGCCGTTGTGCGGATTGAGGCCGCACACGGCAATGCGCGGCTGCGGCACGCCGGCATCGCGCAAGGCCTCGGTGATCATGCGGATCGCATTGGCCACCTTCTGCGGCGTCAGCAGGCCACTCACGTCGCGCAGCGCCACGTGGGAGGTGACCCGCGCGGTCCACAGGTTCTTGAGCACGTTGAGTTCGCCGCATTCACCGTCGTAGGCCAGGTGATCGGAGAACCAGCGCAATTCATCCTCCTGGTGCATGCCGCCCAGGCGCAATGCCCCCTTGTTCAGCGGCGCAAAACAGAAGGCGTCGGCGGCACCGCCGCGGACCAGGTCCACGCCCTGGGCCAGGCCCTCGAGCATGTAGCGGCCGTTGTCGGCAGCGGCGACACCAGGCGCAAATGGCGCGCTGTCGCGGCCGGGCCAGTCGTGGATCTGCACCGCGGACCGGACCGCGGCGCCACCCTGCTGGCCGATCAGCAGCACCCGGGCGGAGTCGGTCGCGGACCGGTCTGCCAGCAGCTTCTCGACGAGTTCGGGGCCGATGCCGGCCGGATCGCCTGTGAAAAGTGCAATTGTGGGTAACGGGTCGAGTTGCATGGTCTGCATGGGGCGGATGAAATCCGGTGGATTTCAACGTATTGGTAATGTGTAATCCGTAATTACGGATAATGTAGATGGCGATCTGGCCTGGTGTCAACACCGTTTTTTCACCCATACTCGCAGCCATGAACCACCCGGAGCCCATGGCACAGATCGCCCGTATTCCGCTGCACGAGGAAGTGACGAACCGCATCCGCGACATGATCGTGGAGTCCAAGCTCGCACCGGGCGAGCGGATCCAGGAGATGCAATTGGCCCAGCAACTCGGCGTGTCGCGCACGCCGATCCGCGAGGCGCTCAAGGTGCTCACCTCCGAGGGCCTGGTCGAACTGCTGCCGCTGCGCGGGGCCATCGTCAAGGTGTTCACCGACAAGGATGCGCGCGACATGCTGGACGTGATCGCGCTGATCGAGGCCTTTGCCGGCGAACGCGCCTGCCAGGCCGACGCGGCACGCATCGACGCGGTCATCGACATGCACCGGCGCATGCGGGCGCTGTACGACAAGCGCCAGCGGCTCGAGTATTTCGTGCTCAACCAGCAGATCCACGAGGCATTGGTCGCGCTGGCCGACAACGACACCCTGAGCCAGACCCACGCCACGCTGAGCAAACGCATGCGCAGCCTGCGCTACAGCGGCAACTCCGGCGCCGAGAACTGGGCCGCCGCGATGGCGGAACACGAGCGCATGATCGACGCACTCGCGCGGCGCGACGCCGCGGCGCTGTCGCAGGCGATGCGCGAACACATCCAGAACACCTGGCCGCGCGTTCGCGGCGCCACACAGTCGACGCCGGGCTGACACCGACTCCGAGCGCGCAGCAGGCCCTGCGACCGGCCACGGGGCGCAAACGCTCCGTCACCGGCCGCAAGGCGTACAAGCGCCGGTACCTGCCACGCGGTGTGCAGGTGCCGGCGCCAGAACCCCGTCAGCGCTGCTGGCCGCCCTGACCAGGCTTCTCGCCCTTGGCGTGCGACTTGCCCTCCTGCTCGGCGCGGCGCATCTCTTCGGCTTGTTGCTGCGACTCGGGCTTGGCCTGGCGGGCCGCCTGCTGCACCTTGCCGGATTCGACGAACTCCTGCACCGAATCGGTATACCGCTCGTTCGAGCGGTAGTCCCCTTCGCCCTGCACCTGCTGCCGGTCGCCGCGCTCGCGTTGCGGCGACCCAGCCGAGCCCTGCTGCTGCCCGCCCGGCGGCTGCTGCGGCGAACGCGGTGCGCCCTGCTGCGGTTGCTGTTGTTGCGACGGCGCGCCCGACGGCTTGCGTGTGGATTGCTCTGATGGCATATGACCTCCCTGTTGATGTGACATGTGACAGCGACAGGCACCATGCCCGATCGCTGCGACCATCCTAGGGTCGCGGCGCAGATCCGACTGTCGGAAGCGCCTGCGCCCGCGTGTCGGACATCGCCGCCCGTGCACATCGTCGTGCATCGGCGCTGCGGGTCACACCACCAGCGGGTCTTCTTCCATCGCTTCGCACTGCTCCTCGAGCATCTGCACTTGCCCCTGCCAGTAGTCGCTGGAGCCGAACCACGGGAAGTTGATCGGGAAGATCGGGTCGGCCCAGCGCCGCGCCAGCCAGGCGCTGTAGTGGACCAGGCGCAAGGTGCGCAGCGGCTCGATCAGCGCCAGTTCGCGGCGGTCGAACGCGCGGAACTGCTCGTAGCCGTCGACCAGGGCACCGAGCTGGCGCTGGCGCTGCTGGCGGTCACCGGAGAGCAGCATCCACAGGTCCTGCACCGCCGGGCCGGTGCGCGCATCGTCCAGGTCGACGAAATGCGGGCCCGGACCGGCGGCGGCCGGCACGTCGGTCGGTGTCCACAGGATGTTGCCGGGATGGCAGTCGCCGTGCAGGCGCAGCAGGCGGATCGGCTCCTCGCCGCGCGCGGGGCTGCGCCCGGCCAGGGCGTCGTGCCGGCCGACCAGCTCCAGGGCCCGCGCCGACATGTCAGACCACAAGGCCTGCACGTCCAGCGGAACCTTGTCGTTGTCCAGCAGCCAGCTGCGCGAGGCCGCGCCGAAGGTCTGCAGGTTCAGCGCCGGACGGTGCTCGAAGGCGCTGCGCGCACCCACGGCATGAAACCGCGCCAGGAAACGCCCGATCCACTCGAGCACCTCGCCGTCGTCCAGCTCCGGGCCGCGGCCACCGCGGCGCGGACTCACGCTGAACATGAAGCCGCCGAAGTGGTGCAGCGTCGCGCCGGCCAGCAGCAGCGGTGCCACGGCCGGCACCTCGGCCTGTTCCAGTTCGCGCGAGAAGTCGTGTTCCTCCTGGATCTGCGCGGCGCTCCAGCGTCCGGGCCGATAGAACTTGGTCACCACGGCGCTGCCGTCCTCGAGCTGCACCTGGTAGACCCGGTTCTCGTAGCTCGACAAGGCGGTCAGGCGGCCGTCGCCGCGCAGGCCCACGCCATCGAGGGCATCGAGCACCTGGTCGGGCGTCAGCGACGCGAAGGGATGGACTGCGGACAGGGCCGGGGGGTTCGGATCGGGGGGTGACGCCATGGTGACATTGTCGGGCTTGCATCGGACCCCTAGCACTTGCGCGCCTGAAAACATTGACCTAAGATAAGTTCAACTAAGAAAGTTAAAGGAGACAGCGACGATGACTGCCGACAGCAGTGCGGGCCATGCCTTGCTCGGAACCTGGCACCTGGTGTGCTGGGATATCCGCTACGGCGACGGCCGCCCGGCCAGCCTGCCGTTCGGCGCCGACGCGACCGGGCTGATCACCTATACCGCCGACGGCACCATGAGCGCCTGCATCGCCCGCGCCGGGCGGACGCGGCTGTCCAGCGACAGCGTGCGCAGCGCGCCGCCGGCGGAGCGGCTGGCCGCATTCGAGAGTTATTTCCAGTACGCCGGGCCCTACACCGTGCGCGGCGAACCGGGTCGCCAGCAGGTGGTGCACCGCGTCACCCATGCGCTCAATCCCAATTTCGTCGGCACCGAGCAGGTCCGCGACATGACGTTCGGCGCCGACGGCAGCCTGACGCTGTCGGCCTCCGACACCGTGCCCGGCACCGATATCGCCCGCCACCACCGCCTGGTCTGGCGCCGCTGACCCCTCACGGAGAACACACCATGTCGATCGCCCAGGATTGGTTCGAACAGCACCGCCCCCGTTTCCAGCAGGCGCAGGTGGCGTGTGTGGAACGCAACTGCTGGAGCCCGTTCCCCGAGACGCCCGGCCAGTATCCCGACGCACCCCAGGCCCAGGCGGCCGGACTGGCGGCGTTCCAGGCCCATCTGGGCGGCGAGCAGGCCCGGCGCTTTGCCCTCGACCAACCCGGCATCACCGGCGTGCTGGGCGCCGAGGTCTCGCCCTATACCTGCAAGCCGCTGGGAATCGCATACCCCCACTCGGATGTCGACGCCCTGTTCGACGCCGCCGGCAACGCGATCGACCGCTGGTCGCAGGCCACGGTGCAGGAACGCATCGGCGTGTTGATGGAGGTGGTCGAGGTGCTGTTTCGCGACCATCTGTTCGAGCTCACGCAGGCGGTGATGCACACCGCCGGACAGAGCTTCAACATGGCCTATGCGGGCTCGGGCGTGAATGCCCTGGATCGGGCCATCGAGGCGCTGGTGTTCGCACACCAGGCGCAGCGGGCCGTGACGCCGCACGCGCGCTGGGAGCGCCAGTTCGGGCCGTCGCAGATCACACTGGACAAGACCTACCGGCTGGTGCCGCGCGGCGTGGCCGTGTGTTTCGCCTGCGCCAGCTTCCCGACCTGGAACGCCTGGCCGTCGATGATGGCCAGCCTGGCGACCGGCAATGCGGTCATCGTCAAGCCGCACCCGGCCACCATCCTGCCGATGGCGATCTCGGTGCGGGTGTTCCGCGAGGTGATCGCCGCGGCCGGCTTCGACCCGAACCTGGTCACGATGGCACTGGACACGGTCGAGCAACCCATCGGCAAGGTGCTGGTGCAGCATCCGAAGACCGCCATCGTCGACTTCACCGGCAGCGTGGCATTCGGCCAGTGGGTGGAACGCAACGCCTACCCGGCCCTGGCGTTCACCGAGACCGCCGGCTGCAACACCGTGGTGCTGGAGTCGGCCGACGACCTGGACGCGGCGCTGCGCAGCCTGGCCACGACGATGTGCATGTTCAGCGCGCAAATGTGCACCAGCCCGCAGAACATCTACATCCCCGCCGGCGGCGTGCGCACACCCGGCGGCCTGGTGGCGCTGGACGAGGTCGGCCGCCGCCTGGCCGAGGCCGTTGCCGCGCTCGGCGCCGCGCCGAAGAAGGCGGCCATGATCCTGGCCACGATCCAGTCCGACCAGACGCTGGCCCTGGTGCGCCAGCTGCGCGACGAGGGCGCCACGCGCGGCACCGTGCTGCTCGAGCCGCGGGCCTACGTGCATCCGGACTTCCCCGACGCGCGCACCTGCACGCCCTTGATGCTGCAGGTCGGCACCGGCGAACGCGACCTCTATGGCGCCGAACGATTCGGCCCGATCAGCTTCGTGATCCGCTGCGACGACGCGGCCGATGCGCTGGGCCAGGCCACACGCGACGTGGCGCAGTTCGGCGGCCTGACCGCGTTCCTGTATTCGACCGACGAGGACTTCATCGCCCGGGCCGAGACCGCGTATGCCCGTGCCGGCGCCCAGCTGACCGTGAACCTGACCGGCGCGATGCCGCTGAACTTCGCCGCCGCCTACAGCGACTACCACGTCACCGGCCTGAACCCGGCCGGCAATGCGTCGCTGACCAACCTGGCCTTCGTGGCCAGCCGCTTTTGCATCAGCCAGTCGCGCCGCCCCGTCCGGGCGGCCCAGGCCACATCCACCGCATCCTGAAGGAGAGCAGCACCATGGGCGCCCATGACACGCACGCGTTCGACGACATCCCCGTCCTGACCGGAGGCTTCGCGCCGGTGACCCGCGAGATGACCGTCGACCTGACCGACATCGAAGGCGAGATACCGAAGGATCTCACCGGCATGTATGTGCGCAACGGCCCGAACCGCAGGTTCGAGGCGGCCGGGCGTTACCACTGGTTCGACGGCGACGGCATGCTGCATGCGGTGCGCTTCGAAGGCGGCCGGGCCCAGTACCAGAACCGCTGGGTCATGACGGACGGCCTGAAGGAAGAGCTGGCCGCCGGCAGCGCCTTGTGGCAGGGCATCAAGGATCCGCCCCGCAAGGACCGGCCCGGCATGCCGCTCAAGGACACCTCGAACACCGACGTCAAGTTCTATGCCGGCACGCTGGTGTCGATGTGGTACCTCGGCGGCGCCGTCTACCAGTGCCGGCCGGGCGACCTGTCGACGATCGGCAAGCTCGACATGGACCCGCGGCTGCAGGGCCTGCCGATCTCGGCCCATTCCAAGGTCGACGAACGCACCGGCGAGTTCCTGTTCTTCGCCTACGGCAAGGAGTCGCCGTACATGCACTACGGCGTGATGGACCGCCACGGCAAGCTGGTCACCTTCATGCCGGTGCAACTGCCCGGACCGCGCCTGCCGCACGACATGGCGATCACGCCGAACTACAGCATCCTGCACGACCTGCCGCTGTTCTACGACATGGACGCGTTCTCGGCCGGCCGCCACAAGCTCAAGTTCCACCACACGCTGCCGTCGCGTTTCGCCGTGGTGCCGCGCCATGGCACGCCCGAACAGATCCGCTGGTTCGAGGCCGAGCCGACCTACATGTACCACATCTCCAACGCGTGGGAAGAGGACGACGGGCACGGCGGCACCGAGATCGTCATGACCGGCACGCCGTTCCGGCTGCCGGCGGACCTGCACGGCAAGGTCGACGTCGATCGTTTCCCGAAGATGCTGGCCAACCTGGAGCACGACTTCATCTTCAAGGAGTGGCGCTTCAACCTGCGCACCGGGCAGACCCGCGAGCGTGTCATCGACGACATCATCAACCAGGAGTTCCCGGTCATCAACTCATGGATGCAGGGGCACAAGACCCGGTACTCCTGGAACGTGCTGATGGGCCGGCTCAACCGCGCCGAAGACCCGCGCTTCTGCGGCCTGGTGCGTTACGACTTGGAGCAGGACAGCTGCACCACCTACCACGCCGGCACCGACAAATGGTTCAGCGAGGCGCCGTTCGCGCCCCGGGACCACTGGAAGAACGAGGACGACGGCTACCTGGTCGGCTACCTGTGGGACGGCACCCGCAAGGCGTCGTTCCTGAGCATCTTCGACGCGCACGACATCGCCCGCGGGCCGGTCTGCAAGATCCGCCTGCCGCAACGCGTGCCCAATGGCTTTCACTCGACCTGGGTCAGCGGCGAGCGGCTGGCACGCGGTTACTGACCCGCGGGAGACGAGGACATGCGACGCGACGAGCTCCCGGTACACGACATCCCCGCGCTGGACGGCAACAATGCCCCGGTGCTGGACGAGTCGGTGTTCGACGACATGCAGGTGCTGGGGGAAGTGCCCCGGGACCTCAACGGACTGTATGTGCGCAACGGGCCCAACGCCTTCTACCCGCCTGACTGGCGCTACCACGCCTACGACGGCGACGGCATGCTGCATGCCGTGCGGTTCACCGATGGCAAGGTCCGCTACCGCAACCGCTTCGTGCAGACCGCAGGCCTGCAGGAGGAGCGCGCGGCCGGCCACGCGTTGTGGAAAGGGCTCAAGGAGCCGATGCGCGCCGACCGCCCGGACCAGCCGCTGAAGAACACCGCCAATACCGACGTCAAGTACCACGCCGGCCAGCTGATCGCGATGTGGTACCGCTCCGGCATGCCATATGCGCTGGACCCAGACACGCTGGAGACCCTGGGCACGGCCGACTACGACGGCGCCTATGCCAAGATCTCGGCCCACTCGCGCCCCGATGCGCATACCGGCGAGCTGATGTTCTTCGACTACAGCCTGACCGCCCCGTACATGGAATACGGCGTGATCGGGCCGGATCGCCGGCTCAAGACCAAGATCGAGATTCCGCTGCCCGGGCCGCGGCTGCCGCATGACATGGCGATCACGCCGAACTACAGCATCCTGCACGACTTTCCGCTGTGGCCCGACGCCGAGGCGCTGCAGGCCGGTCGTTACAAGGTACGTTTCCACGCCGACCAGCCTTCGCGTTTCGCCATCGTGCCGCGCCATGGCTCGTCCGGCGACATCCGCTGGTTCGAGGCCAAGCCGACCTACATGCTGCACGTGGTCAATGCCTGGGAGGAAGACCAGACCATCGTCATGGTCGGCACGCCGTACCGGGTGCACGAGACCGCGGACGGACACATCGACAGCCGGCGCCTGGAGCGCACCATCAACCAGCGCCAGCGCGACTTCCTGCTCTACGAATGGCGTTTCGACCTGCGCACCGGGACCACGAGCGAACGCATCATCGACGACGTGCTCAACAGCGAGTTCCCGGTCATCAACAGCGCCTACCAGGGACGCAAGAACCGTTATTCGTACAACATCGTGTTCCCGCAGGGCGGACGCGAGGAACCGCGTTTCCCCGGCCTGGTCAAGTACGACCTGGGCACCGGCGGTTACGTCGCCTTCAGCGCCGGCCCGCAGTATTTCTACAACGAACCGGGCTTTGCACCGCGCGACAACAGCACGAGCGAAGACGACGGCTACCTGGTGATGCCGGTCTGGAACCCGGTGGACCGGCGCTCGGAGATCCAGGTGTTCGACTGCAAGGATGCGCGGCTGGCGCAGGGCCCGGTGGCGCGCATCCTGATGCCGCGCCGCATTCCGCACGGCTTCCACGGCACCTTCGTCAGCCAGCAGACCCTCGAGCGCTGGAAATAGACCATGATCCTGATACCGCAAGCCAAGATCGACGAATACACCGGGCGCGGCTGGTGGGGCACCACCACGCTGTGGAACCTGTTCGAGCAGCACGTGAACCAGCGCCCCGACGCCGAGGCCGTCGTCGATGCCGCCAACCGCGCCGACTTCGCGCACGGCGAACCCCGGCGACTGACATGGGCGCAACTCGCCGACGCCGTGGACCGCTTCTGCCGCCTGTTGCTCGATGCCGGCGTGCGCCGCGACGAGCGGCTCTTGATGCAACTGCCCAACGGCGTCGAGCAATACATCGTCTACCTGTCGTGCGCACGGCTGGGCATCGTGATCACACCGGTGCCGGTGCAATACCGCGAGAACGAGCTCGACCACATCCTCGCGCACACCCAGGCCGCTGCGGTCGTGACCTTCACCCGCATCGGCAGGCCGGACGCCGGTCATGCCGCCGCCGCGATGTTCGGCGCCATGCGCGAGCGCCATGCGGGGCTGCGCGTGATCCTGGCCTGGGGTGATGGCGTCGGCGCCGACTGCATCGACATCGGCCGGCATAGCGCCGCTGCGATCACCGACGCCGACCGCCAGCGCCTGCGGCAGGCCGAGGCGCACGCCGCCGTGACCGCCAACGACGTGTTCACGATCTGCTGGACCTCGGGCACCGAGGCCCGCCCCAAGGGCGTGCCGCGCAGCCACAACGAATGGCTGGTGGTGGCGCCGTCCATCATCGACGCCGGACAGATCGGCCCGCACGCGCGGCTGCTCAATCCGTTTCCGCTGGTCAACATGGCCGGCATCTCGACCGCCATCGCCGCCTGGCTGGTCGTCGGCGGCACCGTGGTGCAGCACCAGCCGTTCTCGCTGCCGGTGTTCCTGCAGCAGATCCGGGACGAACACATCGACTACACCGTCGCGCCGCCGGCCGTGCTCAACATGCTGCTGCAGAACACGGCCCTGCTCGAGGGCATCGACTTCAGGCGGCTGTCGCGCATCGGCTCCGGCTCGGCACCGCTGAGCGAATGGATGGTGCGCGGATTCAAGGAGCGGTTCGACGTGGAGATCATCAACTACTTCGGCTCCAACGAAGGTGCGGCGCTGGCGGGCAACCACATCGACCTGCCCGATCCGGGCGACCGCGCGACGTTTTTCCCGCGCGCCGGCGTCAAGGGTTTCGAATGGTCGGTGTCGACCACGCGCAAGGTGCGCACCCGGCTGGTCGACCTGGAGACCGGCCAGGACATCGACGAGGCCGGCCATGTCGGCGAACTGCGCTTCACCGGGCCGACCATCTTCAGCGGCTACTACAACGCCCCCGAACTCAGCGCGCGCGCCTTCGACGAGCAGGGTTACTACAGGACCGGTGACCTGTTCGAGATCGCCGGCGACCGCAAGCAGTTCTACCGTTACGCGGGCCGCTCGAAAGACCTGGTGATCCGCGGCGGCATGAACATCTCCGCCGAAGAGGTCGAAGGCCTGCTGCAGGCCTGCCCGGGCATCCGCGAAGTGGCCATCGTCGGCGTCCCCGACCCCATCCTCGGCGAGAAGGTCTGTGCCTGCATCGTCGTGCAGGAAGGCCGGACGCTGGCGCTGGCCGACATCGTCGCCTACCTGCGCCAGGAGAAACACGTGGCGGCCTACAAGCTGCCGGAACACCTGCTGGTGCTGCCGGCCATGCCGCGCAACCCGGTGGGCAAGATCCTGAAGACCGAACTGCGCGTCCAGGCCAGGGCGGTGCACGGCGAAAACGCCAAGGCGCTCGCATGAAGCCCGTGCTGTTGCTGATCCCCGGCATGTTCAACACGACCGCGGTCTGGGACCCGGTGCGCACGCACCTGGGCGACGACGTCGACGTGCGGGTGGCCGATGTGCTGACCCAGTCCAGCATCGGCGCCATGGCCGACGACGCCTGGGCCCGGGTTGCCGACCTGCCCTCGGCCACCCCGCTGGTCGTGGCCGGCTTCTCGATGGGGGGCTACGTCGCGATCGAACTGCTGGCGCGCCACGGTGCCCGCGTGCAGGCGCTGGGCCTCGTGGACACCTCGGCCCAGGTCGAGACCGAGGCGTCCCGGCTGAACCGCGACAAGAGCATCGCGGCGCTGGAGCTCAATTTCGAACGCACGGTGGCCGGCATCATCGCGTTCAGCCTGCATCCGCAGCACCACGCGCGCACCGACCTGGTCGAGGGCATGCGCGCGATGATGCATGCGGTCGGTGCCGAGGCCGCGATCCGCCAGATCCGCGCCATCGTCGCGCGCGCCGACCACCGGGCCATGCTGGCGCAGCTGGCCATCCCGACCTGCATCGTCTGCGGGCGCGAGGACAAGGTCACGCCGCCCGCAGCATCCGAGGATCTGGCCGCGCTGATTCCCGGCGCGCGCCTGACCTGGCTGGAGTCGTCCGGACACCAGAGTCCGCTCGAACAACCCGCCGAACTGGCCCAGGCATTGCTGGCGCTGGTCGCATCCGTTCGCCCCACCACAAACCACGACAAGGAGACACCATGATTCAACGCCGCACCATCGTCACCGCACTGGCCGCCGCCGGCACAAGCCTCGCATGGCCACTGGCCCGTGCCCAACAATCCGGCTTCCCCGACCGACCGGTCCGGGTCGTCGTGCCGTTCGCGGCCGGCAACACGCTGGACAACGCCTTGCGCCAGGTCGGCGAGGTGTTCAAGGCCAACACCGGACAGCCCATCCTGGTCGACGCCAAGCCCGGCGGCTCGGGCATCATCGCCGCGCAGACCGTGATGCAGGCCCCGCCCGACGGCTACACGCTGCTGCTGTGCAACACCAGCATGTTCACGATCAACCCGCACACCTTCACCAGCCTGCCGTACGACCCGGACAAGCACTTCAAGCCGGTGTCCAATTTTCTCGGCGCGGCGATGGTGATGGCCGTCCATGCGGACGTGCCGGCCAGCAACGTCGCGGAGTTCGTGAAGTGGACCAAGGCCAACCCGGGCAAGGTGTCGTTCGCCTCGTTCACGGCCGGCAACTCGTCGCACTTCGCCGGCGTGATCCTGAACAAGCGCGCGGGCATCGACATGCTGCACGTGCCGTTCAACGGCACGCCGCCGGCGGTGACCGCCCTGCTCTCGGGCACGGTGAACGCCGCCTTCGTTCCGATGATGGCGGTCAAGCAGCACGTGGAGTCGGGCAAGCTCAAGGTGCTGGCCATCACGACGCCCACGCGCTCGAGCCACATGCCCAACCTGGCGACGTTCCGCGAGCAGGGTTACCCCGACATGGACATCTTCATCTGGGCCGGCCTGGCCGCGCCGGCCGGCACGCCGGACGCCATCGTCGCCCGGCTGAACACCGAGTTCGGCAAGGCCTTGCGCAGCCAGGAGATCAAGGACAAGTGGTATCCGGTCGGCTTCGAGCCGCTGGCCACCACGCCGCAGGAGTTCCAGAGTTTCTACCAGGCCGAGTCGGCGCGCTGGGCGGAAGCCGTGAAGATCTCCGGCTTCAAGGCGACGCAATAAGCCATGGCGATGGACACGTCCCTCCCCTTTGCGTTGCGGCTGCCGGTGTTCGCCGCGCCGATGTTCCTGATCTCCGGCCCCGCGCTGGTGCTGGCGGCCTGCAAGGCCGGCATCATCGGCGCCTTTCCGACCCCGAATGCGCGCCCGATCAGCGAGCTCGATGCCTGGATGCGGCAGATCACCGAGGGCCTGGCCCGGGCCCGCGACGAGCAAGCGGCTGACACCATCGGTCCGTGGTGCGCCAACCTGGTCACACACTCGTCCAACACCCGGTTGCCGGAAGACCTGGAACTGATCGCGCGTTACCGGCCGCCGGTGGTGGTGACCGCGCTGGGCAGTCCGAAACCGGCGATCGCCGTCGTGCAGGCGTACGGCGGCAAGGTGATCGCCGACGTGACCAGCATCGCGCTGGCGCGCAAGGCGGTGGCTGCGGGCGCCGACGGCCTGGCCTGCGTGTCCAGCGGCGCGGGTGGCCATACCGGCTCGATCTCCCCGTTTGCCTTTGTCAGCGCGGTGCGGGAATTCTTCGACGGCCAGCTCGTCGTCGGCGGCGGCATCAGCGACGGCTGGGGCGTGGCCGGCGCGATCGCGGCGGGGGCGGACTTCGTCTACATGGGCACGCGTTTCATTCCGACCGTCGAGAGCATGGCGCCCGATGCCTACAAGCAGATGCTGGTGGACAGCACGGTCGAGGACATCATCATCAGCGCCGGCATCACCGGCACGCCCGCCAGCTGGCTCAAGCCCTCGTTGCGCGCCAACGGCCTGGACCCGGACAACATGCCTTCGGCGCCCTCGCGCAACTACGACAGCAACCAGACCATCGGCGCCAAGAAGTGGAAGGACGTGTGGGCGGCCGGCCAGGGCGTGGGGGCGATCAAGCGGGTCGAGGCGGTCGCCGACGTGGTCGACCGGCTCGAGGCCGAATACCGCCAGGCCTGCCAGCGGCTGGCCACACGCGCGGCGGCGACGGCACAGCCGGCCGCCCAGCCAAGCGAACCGGAGGCACGGCGTGCAGCTTGACGTCGTCAACACGGTGCGCTCGACGCTGGTGCCCGACGGGCATCCGTTCATGAGCGGCGTGTTCGCACCGAACTACGTCGAATGCAACGCACGCGAGCTGACCGTGATCGGCACCGTGCCGCGCAGGCTCGATGGCGTGTACCTGCGCAACACGCAGAATCCGGTGCACCAGCCGCTGGGGCGGTACCACGCGTTCGACGGCGACGGCATGCTGCACATGATGCGCTTCCACGACGGGCGCTGCGAATACCGCAACCGCTTCGTGCCGACCAAGGCCTTCGTCGAGGAGCAGGCCGCCGGCGCGGCCCTGTACGCCGGCCTGATCGACAACCCGCGCCTGGCCAAGCGTCCCGGCTGGGGAGCGCGCGGCGGCCTGCGCGACAGCGCGGCCACCGACGTGATCGTGCATGCCGGCAGTGCGCTGGCCACCTTCTACCAATGCGGCGAGCCCTACCGCATGGACGCCGCCACGCTGGCGTTCAAGGGCGTGGCACCGTGGGGCGACGCCGTCATGCCGGACGGCATCTCGGCCCATCCCAAGGTCGACCCGCGCACCGGCGAGCTGCTGTTCTTCAACTATTCCAAGCAGGCGCCCTACATGCATTTCGGCGTCGTCGATGCCAACGACACGCTGGTGCACTATGTGCCGATCCCCTTGCCCGGGCCCCGCTTGCCGCACGACATGGCCTTCACCGAGCACTACGCCATCGTCAACGACTTCCCGCTGTTCTGGGACCCCGAGCTGCTCGCCCAGGGCAAGCACAAGGTGGTCTACCGCCCGGAGCTGCCCTCGCGTTTCGGCATCGTGCCGCGCCGCGGCAAGCCCGGCGACGTACGCTGGTTCGAGGCCAGCCCCACCTACGTGCTGCACTGGCTCAACGCCTGGGAGGAAGGCGACGAGATCGTGCTGCACGGTTTCCACCAGAAGACGCCGCTGCCCACGCGCGGCAACGGCGAAGGCGGCTTTGACAACACCGGCACCACGCTCGGCCCGGAGCGTTACGGACCGACACTGTATGCCTGGCGCTTCAACCTGCGCACCGGCACGACGACCGAGCAGCGCCTTTCCGACCTGCCGCTGGAATTCGGCATGATCAATGCCCGCCACTGGGGGCGGCCGTACCGGTATTCGTACAACATGGTGGCACACCCCGGTTCGTTCCTGTTCGACGGCATCACGCGCTTCGACCATGCCAGCGGCGACACGCAGACCTACCGGTTCGGCGAAGGCCGGTTCGGCAGCGAGTCGCCGATGGCGCCGGCCACCGACGCGCGCAGCGAAGACGACGGATATGTCGTGAGTTTCGTCACCGACATGAACACCCGCAGCTCGGAGTGCATCGTGCTCGATGCCCGCGACATCGCCGCCGGCCCGGTGGCGCGCATCGTGTTGCCGCACCCGATCAGCAGCGGCACCCATGCCTGCTGGGCCGACGCCAGCGAGATCCGCTCGGACGCGGCAGGATTCCCCACGTAGACAAGGACACGACACCATGGCGACAAGCACCTACATCCTCGGCGGCTACCAGACCGACTTCGCGAAAGCCTGGTCGCGCAACGGCCAGGACCTCTCGGACATGATGCGCGAGGCCACGCTGGGCGCGCTGCAAGCGAGCGGGCTCGACGCCGGCCAGGTCCAGAGCATCCACGTGGGCAATGCCTTCGGCGAACTGCAGCGCCAGCAGGCGCACCTGGGCGCGATGGTCGCGCAGGTCGTGCCCGAACTGTGGGGCGTGCCGGCGATGCGCCACGAAGGAGCCTGCGCCTCGTCGTCGCTGGCCATCCTCTCCGCGATGGCCGAGATCGAAGCCGGGCGCTACGACTGCGTGCTGGTGCTCGGTGTCGAGGAATTCAAGAACCTGCCGGGCGACCAGGCGTCGGCGAACCAGAATGCCGCGGCATGGCAAGGCCATGAGGACATCGCCTGCACCTTCATGTGGCCGGCCGCGTTCGGCCTGCTGGCCGGCGAATACGACAAGCGCTACGGACTCGATCGCAAGTACCTCAACCGCATCGCCGAGCTGAACTACGGCAACGCCAGGCGCAATCCGCTGGCGCAGACCCGCAAGTGGCAGTTCGACGCCGCGAGCTTCACCGACGACGACCAGGCCAACCCGGTCATCGAGCCGGGATCGCGGCGCCAGGACTGCGGCCAGATCACCGACGGCGCCTGTGCCGTGGTGCTGGCCAGCGCCGAGTTCGCGCGTGCCCACGCGCAGCGCAGCGGCACGACGCTGGACACCTTGCCGCGTATTGCCGGCTGGGGCCACCGCAACGCCGGGCTGCGCCTGAAGGACAAGCTTGCGCGCAGCGCCGACGCGCCCTATGTGTTCCCGCACGTTCGCCAGACCATCGAGGACGCCTGGCGCCGCGCCGGCGTGTCGGGCATCGATGCGATGGACGGCGTCGAGACCCACGACTGCTTCACGACCACCGAATACATGGCGATCGACCATCTGGGGCTGACGCCGCCCGGCCAGAGCTGGCAGGCGATCGAGGACGGCCGGATCGAACGCGGCGGCAGCTGCCCGATCAACATGAGCGGCGGCCTGATCGGCTGCGGCCACCCGGTGGGGGCCACCGGGGCCCGCATGCTGTTCGACGCGGCCCGCCAGGTCTGCGGCCAGGCCGGCGACATGCAGATCGACGGCGCCCGGCGTATCCAGACGCTCAACATCGGCGGCTCCTGCGCCACCGTGGCCAGTTTCGTCGTCGCGCGCGACGCCTGAGCGGCTGTTCGACTGCGATGGCTCCGTCGCCCGCGCTGTCCTACGCGCCGGATCTGGACCTGACGCGCGATGCGTTGGCCAGCAGCACGCTGAACCACGGCCTGATGGTGCTCGGCGAGCGCTGGACCATGGCCGTGATGATGGGCGCGTTCACCGGTGTCAACCGCTTCGACGACTGGCAGACCCGGCTCGGCATCCCGCGGCCCACGCTGGCCAACCGGCTCAAGACGCTGGTGGCGCTGGGCCTGATGCGCCAGCGTGTCTACCAGGAACGGCCACGCCGCATGGCCTACCACCTGACGGCGGCGGGCATGAAGCTGTACCCGCACGTGCTGATGGTCTGGTTGTGGGAGCAGCGCTGGGGCAGCCGGCGCTCGCAACTGCCCGACACCTTGTTCCACAAGACCTGCGGCCATCGCTTCGTGCCGACACTGACCTGCGCCGCCTGCGGGGACAAGGTCGGCATCAACGACCTGCAGCTCACGCTCAAGCCCAATGCGCGGCTGCTGGCGCAGTCGGCCCGGGCCGGACGCGCGGCGCGGCTGGCCAGCCAGGGCGCGGCCAGCATGGGACTGGGCCTGCGCGTGGACCGATGGTCGCTGATGATCGTGACCGCCGTGGTGCTGGGTTGCCACTATTTCGACCAGCTGGTGCACGTGCTGGGCATTGCCAGCAGCGTGCTGGCGCGCCGGCTCAGCGGCATGGTCGAGGCCGGCCTGCTGCTCGCGCAGCCCGACACCCACGATGCCCGGCGCACTGTCTACCGGCTCACGCCCGCGAGCCGCGACCTGTTCGGCTACCTGGTGTGTTTTTCCACCTGGGCCGCCCGCGAATACCTGCACCAGCCCAGCTCGATCCGGCCGGTGCACAAGACCTGCGGCCAGCCCTTCACGCCACAGGTGGCCTGCAGCCATTGCGGCGAAGCCGTCAAACCCTGGGACGTCGCCATGGCGCCGCCCGCATCCGCACCACAACCCTGAGCCAGGAGCAGCACCTTGAGCACCGTCACGCATATCCGCACGCTGCGCAGCGACATCGAGGCCGGCGACCACCCGTATCTGCAAGGCGCATGGACGCCCTTGCTCGAGGAGGTCGACGCCACCGACCTGACGGTGTTGTCCGGCAGCATCCCCACCGACATCGACGGGGTCTACCTGCGCAATACCCAGAACCCGGTCTACCGGTCGATCGGGCGTTACCACCCGTTCGATGGCGACGGCATGATCCACATGCTGGCCCTGCGCGACGGCCGGGCGCACTACCGCAACCGCTTCGTGCAGACCAAGGGCCTGGGCGCCGAGATCGAGGCCAACCGGCGATTGTGGGCCGGGCTGATGGAAGACCCCGCGCTGTCGACGCGGCCGGGCTGGGGTGCACACGGCGCGATCAAGGACGCATCGAGCACCGACGTGGTCGTGCATGCGGGCAAGGCGCTGACCGCCTATTACCAATGCGGCGAAGGCTACCGGCTCGATCCGATGACGCTGGAGCAGCTGGGTATTCCACCCTGGTCGCCGCTGGACGGGATCTCCGCCCACATGAAGGTCGACGAGGCCACCGGCGAGCTGCTGTTCTTCAACTACTCCAAGCACGCGCCCTACATGCACTACGGCGTGGTCGACCGGCACGACCGGCTGGTGCACTACGTGCCGATCCCGCTGCCGGGACCGCGCCTGCCGCACGACATGGCGTTCACCGAGCATTTCGCCATCCTCAACGACTTTCCGCTGTTCTGGGATCCGGAACTGCTCAAGCAGGGCAAGCACGTGGTGAAGTTCCACCCCGAGCTGCCCTCGCGTTTCGCCATCATCCCGCGCCGCGGCCAGGTGCAGGACATCCGCTGGTTCGAGGCTGCGCCCACCTTCGTGCTGCATTGGCTCAACGCCTACGAACAGGGCGACGAGATCATCCTCGACGGATATTTCGAGGAGGAACCCGAACCCAAGAACTTCGACGGCGCGCCCAAGGGCTACGAGCGCATGATGTCCTACCTGGACCAGTACAAGATGAAGACCCGGCTGCACCGCTGGCGCTTCAACCTCAAGACCGGCACGACCACCGAACAACGGCTGGACGATCGCACGCTGGAATTCGGCATGTTCAACCAGCGCTACGCCGGCAAGCCGTACCGCTACGCGTACAGCGCGGTGCAGGTGCCGGGCTGGTTCCTGTTCCATGGCTACGTCAAGCACGACCTGCAGACCGGGGAGTCGTGGGAGGTGCGGCTGCCGGACGGGCAGTTCGCCAGCGAGGCGCCGTTTGCGCCACGCATCGGCGCCAAGGACGAGGACGACGGTTACCTGGTGACCTTCGTCACCAACGAAAACACCCAGGGCTCCGAGGCGCTGCTGATCGACTGCAAGCGCTTTTCCGACGGGCCGGTATGCCGCATCGCACTGCCGCACAAGCTGTGCAGCGGCACCCACTCCTGCTGGGCCCCCGGTGCGGACCTGCGCGACGGGTTGCTCAGCGGCAGGCCGGCATGATCAAGACCACGCTGGTCGCCGCCGCCGCGGCGTTGTGGCTCGCCTGGGTGCTGGCCCTGCTCGTGTTTCGCCGCCAGCCGGCACTGCGCGTCGGCACGCCGCGCGAGTTCGTGATGCCGGCTGCCGCATTGGCGATCGGCCTGTGGTGGGGCTTCAGCCGCGCCGACTGGCCCGGCGACTTCTTCCTGTCGCTCTACCTGAAGGCCGCCGTGATCAACGGCGCGCTGCTGACCCTGGTCTGGCTGATCAGCCTGGCCCGGCGCGACGCCGGCATCATGGACGTCGCCTATCCGATGGCGGCGGCCGTTCCGGTGCTGGCGCTGCTGGTGATGCGCGGCAGCTGGTCGCCCCATGAAATCCTGCTCGCGGCCATGGTCGGCCTGTGGTCGACCCGCATGTCGCTGCATATTGGGCTGCGCAACGCCGGCCACGGCGAGGACGCCCGTTACGCGGCCTGGCGCAAGCGCTTCGGCCGCCACTGGTGGTGGTGGAGTTTCTTCCAGGTGTTTGCGATGCAGGGCGTGATGATCTGGTTGTGGTCGATCGGCCTGGTGGCGGCCGTCGCGGCCGGTGCCCAGCCGTTGGGCTGGCAACACGCACTGGCGCTGCTGCTGTTCGCCGTCGGGTTCGGCTTCCAGGCCATCGCCGACCTGCAGCTCGAGCGGTTCAAGCGCACGCGCACCGACCGCAGCAAGGTGCTCGACACCGGCGTATGGGCCTTGTCGCGGCATCCGAACTACTTCGGCGAATCGGTCGTGTGGTGGAGTTTTGCGGCCCTGGCCCTGGTCCATCCCTGGGGTTGGCTGGCGCTGGTCTGCCCGCTGTACGTGACCTGGTTCATGAGCGCCGGTTCAGCCACACCGATGCAGGAACGTTACCTGCAGAAGTCCAAGCCGGCCTATGCCGACTACATGCGCCGCGTGCCGGTGTTCTTTCCGTGGAGCCGGCCATGACGGCGCGCCCGCAGGACGACCTGCGCGGCCGCACGGCCATCGTGACCGGCGCCGGCAAGGGGCTGGGCCGGGCCTATGCGCTGCACCTGGCGCGCCTGGGCGCGCGGGTGCTGGTCAACAACCGGCGCCATGCCGGCGAGTCGGACGGCGACACCTCGGCGCAGCAGACCGTCGAGGCGATCCGCGCGGCCGGCGGCACGGCCATGCCCGACTGGAGCGACGTCACCGACCCGGACAGCGGCGCGGCGATGGTGGAGCAGGCACACCGGCACTTCGGCCGGCTCGACATCGTCATCGCCAATGCCGGCATCGACCGTGCCAGCCGGTTCGCCCGGCAGTCGATGGCGGATTTCCGCGCCATCTTCGACACCGGCTTCTTCGGCAACCTGCACCTGGTGCACGCGGCCTGGCCGCAGCTGATCGAGCAGCGCTACGGACGCGTGGTGCTGACCACCTCCAGTGCCGGCCTGTACGGCAACCTCGGCCAGGCGGCCTATTCGGCGGCCAAGGCCGCGGTCATCGGCCTGGTGCGCGCGCTGGCCATCGAAGGCCGCAGCCAGGGCGTGTTCGTCAACGCGATCGCACCGTATGGTTATTCGCAGATGACCGCGCCGTACATGACCGCCGCGATGGCCGATACCTTCGATCCGCAACGGGTCGCCCCGCTGGTGGCCTGGCTGGCCGGCGCCGGCTGCGACGTCAGCGGCGAGGTGCTGGTCTGCGGTGGCGGAGCATTGCGCCTGGCCGGCGTCGGTGAAACCGATGCGCTGGCGCTGCCGGCCACCGACCTGTCCGACAGGGTGAAGCAGCTGCATGCGATGCCCGTGCACCGCCATGCCAGCGCAACGGACTCCTTCACCCGGCTGCTGGACGAACTGCCGACTGCGCAGAAGGACACACCATGACCCATGCCTACATCGCCGACACGGTACGCACCCCGCGCGGACGCGGCAACGACAAGGGCAGCCTCAAGCCGGTCAAGCCGGCCGAGCTGCTGGCCCAGGCCCTGCGCGCATTGGCCGAGCGCACGGCGCTGGACACGGCGCAGGTCAGCGACGCCGTGTTCGGCTGTGTCTCGCAGACCGGCGAACAGGGTGCGAGCGTGGGCACCATGGCCTTGCCGCTGGCCGGATGGAACGATGCCGTGGGCGCGGTGACGATCAACCGGTATTGCGCCTCCGGCCTGTCGGCCACCCACTTCGCCGCGCTGCAGGCGCTGCATGGCGACACGCTGGCCGTCGGTGGCGGCGTCGAGATGATGTCGCGCGTTCCCATGGGCAGCGACCAGGGCCCGCTGACCCATGACCGGGCACTGCAGGTGCAGGCGCAACTGGTGCCGATCGGCATCGCCGCCGATGCCATCGCCACGCAGCGCGGTTATTCGCGTGCCAGGCTCGATGCCTATGCGGCGCAGTCGCAGCAACGCGCCGGCGCGGCGGCCGAAAGCGGCATGCCGCGCTCGATGGTGGCCGTCACCGCCGCCGACGGCAGCACGCTGCTCGCGCGCGACGAAAACGTGCGCCCCGGCACCACCGAACAGACGCTGGCCGCCCTGCCCGCGGCCTTCGCCGAATGGGGCGCCAAGGGCGGCGACCAGGGCTGGGACGCGCTGCTGTGCCGGCGCTACGGCCTGGCGGCCATCACGCACGTGCACCATGCCGGCAACTCGCCGGCGATGGCCGATGGCGCCGCCGCGGTGCTGGTCGGCTCACGCGCCGCGCTCGAGCGCGGCGGGCTCGTGCCGCGTGCACGCATCCTGGGTTTCGCCGATACCGGCTCCGATCGCACGCTGGCGCTCACCGGCACCGTGGACGCGGCGCGGCTCGCATTGCAGCGCGCCGGCCTGCGGCCCGGCGACATCGACCTGTTCGAGATCAACGAAGGTTTTGCCGCCATGGCCTTGCATTTCATGGACGAGATGGCGGTGCCGCACGACCAGCTCAACGTGAACGGTGGCGCCATCGCGATCGGACACGCCATGGGCGCCACCGGTGCCGCCATGGTCGGCGTGATGCTCGATGCGCTGGAGGCGCGCGATGCGCGTTACGGCTGCCTGTCGATCTGCGGCGCGGCCGGGGTCGCCAGCGCGATGGTGGTGGAACGCATCCGTGGTTTCTGATCGGGATTTACCCTGAATCGCCGCCGTTTTTGCTTTCTTACATGAACGCACTACCTACACTGTCGCCCATGCTCCACCGACCGCGCACGATGCACGCCGATCTCTCCATTGCGGACCTGTCGCCATGCATGCCGATCTGACACAGGTGATCCAGCTCGCCATCAACGGCGCGGCCATCGGCGCGATCTACGCGCTGGTCGCGCTGGGCCTGGTGCTGACCTACAAGGCCACCGAGGTGCTGAACTTCGCCTATGGCGACGTGCTGATGGCCTCGAGCTTCGTCGGCTGGGGCCTGATCGTCGGCCTGGGCTGGCCGTTCTGGCTCGCCGCGCTGGGCACCGTGGTGTTGGCCGCGGCGCTGAGCTGGCTGATCGATGCGCGGGTGATGCGGCTGATCGTCGGCCAGCCCCAGTTCGCCGGCGTGATGCTGACGATCGCGATCGCGTTCATGCTGCGCGGCGCGGTCAGCATGGGTTTCGGCCCGGAGTCGCGCAACTACCCCACGCCGTGGAGCGACGACAAGACCGTGTTCGGCGACATCGTCGTCGCCGACCTGAGCCTGGTCATTGTCGCGGCCGCGCTGCTGGTGACGCTGGTGCTGTTCTGGTTCCTGCGCAAGACGCCGCTGGGCATCTCGATCCAGGCCGCGTCGCAGAACCAGCTGGCCGCCTATCTCAACGGCATACGCGTCAAGCGCGTGACCTCGCTGGTCTGGGCCATCGCGGGCGGCATCGCCGCGTTGTGCGGCCTGCTGCTGGCACCCACCGCGCTGGTCGACATCGGCCTGTGGATCGTCGTGCTCAAGGCGCTCGCGGCCGTGGTGCTGGGCGGCTTCGGCAGCATCCCGGGTGCCATCGTCGGCGGACTGCTGCTGGGCATGATCGAGCAGTTCGCCGGTGTCTACCTGCCCGATGGTTTCAAGGACGCGATGGCCTACATCGTGTTGATCGGCGTGCTCATCGTGTGGCCCCGCGGCCTGCTGGGCGAGGCCCACGGCCGGCGCGTCTGAACAGGCCACGACCCCATGCGTTTTCCCTACGACACCTCCTACCGCGACGGCCAGGCCCTGCTGCGCTACACGCCCGGGCGCGTCGCCTACGGCCTGCTGCTGCTGGCACTGCTGGCGGCCCCGTGGCTGCTGCCCAACTACTACGTGGGCGAACTGACCTACCTGCTGATCATGTGCATCGCCAGCCTGGGCCTGATGGTGCTGGTGGGATATACCGGCCAGGTCTCGCTGGGGCATTCGGCCTTCATCGCCATCGGCGCCTATGCCCATGCCTGGTTCCTGTCGCAAGGCGTGCCGCTGTTCGCGTCGATGGCCCTGGCCGCCGGTGTCGCCGGCCTGGTCGGGCTGGTGATCGGCCTGCCCGCGATCCGGGTGTCCGGCCTGTACCTGGCGATGGTGACGCTGGCGTTCGCGATCCTGTCCGAACACATCATCGGGCGCTGGAGCAGCGTGACCGGCGGCTACAACGGCCTGAACGTCGACAACCCGATGCTGCTGGGCTGGGACCTGTCGAAGCTGCAACCCTTCTACTACCTGTGCCTGGCCGTGCTGCTCGTCGTGATGCTGGGGCTGGTCAACCTGTTGCGGGCCAAGACCGGCCGGGCCTTCCAGGGCGTGCGCGACTCGGAGGCCGCAGCCTACAGCCTGGGCATTTGGGTGGCCGGCTACAAGGTGCTGGCCTTCGTGATCTCGGCCATGGTGACCGGCCTGGGCGGCGCCCTGCTGGCCCACCACGTGCGTTACCTCACGCCGGAAGGGTTCGGGCTCATCATGTCGCTGGAGCTGGTGCTGATGGTCACCATCGGCGGGCTGGGTTCGCTGCGCGGCGCCATCCTGGGCGCCATGCTGATCAGCCTGCTGCCGACCTTCATCTCGCGCATCAAGCCGCTGATGCCCGACCAGATCGCCAAGCAGTTCGGCCTGGAGACCTTCGTGTTCGGCCTGGTGCTGGCCCTGTTCGTGCTGTTCGAGCCCAAGGGCCTGAACGGGCGCTGGATCAAGTTCAGGACCTTCCTGCAGACCTTCCCGCTGTACCGCAAGGACATGTTCAAGCGCGGCAAGACCTACATGAAATCGGAGCGGTACAAATGAGCCGCCGGGCCGTTCCCAAGGCGAATGGTGCCGCAGCGCGCAGCGCGGAGGACCATCCTGAAATGAGTCCGACGTACGCATGCAAGACCCAAGGTCCGGCGGCATGGAGGGTCGTGTCGTGAGCGTGTTCCAGGTACGCGACGTCTCGCTGCGCTTCGGCGGCGTGCAGGCCATCGGCAACGTCAGCTTCGACGTCGAGCAAGGCGAGGTGTTCGCCATCATCGGCCCCAACGGCGCGGGCAAGACCTCGATGCTCAACGTCATCACGCGGGTGTTCGACCCGACCGCGGGCAGCGTGTGTTTCGAGGGCCGCGACATCACGCAGCTGGCGCGGCACCAGGTGGTGCACCACGGCATCGGCCGCACCTTCCAGAACATCGAACTGTTCGAGGGCGGCACCGTGCTCGACAACCTGTTGCTGGGCCGGCACCGGTTCTCGCACGGCAGCCTGCTGGCGCAGTGCCTGTGGACGCCGTCCGTGCGCCGCGCCGAGGCGCAGTCGCGCGCCCACGTCGAGGAGGTGATCACGCTGCTCGACCTGATGCCCTACCGCAACAGCCCGGTCGCCGGCCTGCCGTATGGCGTGCGCAAGGTGGTCGAACTGGCGCGCGCGCTGGCGACCCAGCCGCGCCTGCTGCTGCTCGACGAACCGGCCTCCGGACTGAACCCGGAGGAAA
The DNA here is from genome assembly GCA_024236015.1 of Rhodoferax sp. Taxonomy (GTDB): domain Bacteria; phylum Pseudomonadota; class Gammaproteobacteria; order Burkholderiales; family Burkholderiaceae_C; genus CAISIP01. Next base: position 279,073 of record JACKLK010000005.1, on the reverse strand, counting down.
CCCGCGACCTGGCGTTCTGGATCGACGACATCCAGAAGGACCTGGGCATCACCGTCATCATGGTCGAACACGACATGTCGCTGGTGTCGGAGGCCGCCGACCGGGTGCTTTGCATGAACATGGGCGAGGTGCTGGCGCTGGGCACGCCACAGGCGGTCCAGAACGACCCGGCGGTGATCGCCGCCTATCTGGGTGGATAAAGTGAAAGACGCCCCCCGTCTGTCCGGCTTCACTTCGTGTCGACCGTCCGAGTCGTGGCGCTGCCAGAGGCAGGCGCCCCTTCGGCCCGTCCAAGCCTGCGCAGGCAGACTTGGAGCCGCGGGCCTCAGCCCCACTGGGGGGCGGGCCGGCCGCTTCGCAGCAGCCGTGCGCGCCGGCCCCTGGGCTGGCCTGCTCCGCGGCCGCTCGACCTTTGATGCCCCTTGGGTGGCGCCCAGCGCCGTGGAAAACTGACATGACCACACACGGCGACCCCACGCGCACCGGCGAACCGGTGCTGGCGGTGCAGAACCTCGAGACCTGGTACGGGCCGGTCAACGCCATCAAGGGTGTCAACCTGGACGTCATGCCCGGCCGCATCGTCACGGTGCTCGGCGCCAATGGCGCAGGCAAGACGACCCTGCTCAACACCATCGCCGGCGTGATCGACCCGTTCAAGGGCAGCGTCACGTTCAGGGGCCAGGCCATCCACGGACGCGACCCGGACCATGTCGCGCGCGCCGGTGTCGTGCTGGTGCCCGAAGGCCGGCAGGTGTTCCCCTTCCTGTCGGTGGCGGAGAACCTGATGATGGGCAGCTTCGCACGCGCCGATCGCAGCGGCATCGACGAAGACCTGGAGCGCATCTACGACTGGTTCCCCCGGCTGCGCGAGCGCCAGTCGCAACACGGCGGCCTGTTGTCCGGCGGCGAGCAGCAGATGCTGGCCATCGGCCGCGCGCTGATGGCGCGCCCCGCCGTGCTGCTGCTCGACGAACCGTCGCTGGGCCTGTCGCCGCTGCTCACGCGCGAGATCTTCGGCATCGTCAAGCGCATCAACGCCGAGCTGCAGACGGCGATCCTGGTGGTGGAGCAGAACGCGTCGATCGCGCTGGCGTCCGCGCATGACGGCTACATCATGGAACTCGGGCGCGTGGTGGCGGCCGGCACCTGCGCCGAACTGATGGCCAAGGACGACGTGCAGGAGTTCTATCTCGGTGGCGCCGGCCATGCGCCGCGCGAAGACGGCCACAAGCAGCGCTGGAAACGGCGCAAGACCTGGAGATGAAGTCCGGCATGACAAGCGTACCGTCACAACCGCTGACCGCCTACGGCCACGACACGCCGCAGAAGCTGTTCCGGGCCCGTGGCCGCGAATGGGCGGCGCATCCGGCGCTGCGCCACAAGCTCAAGGGCATCTGGTCGTCGAGCAGCTGGTCGGACTACTATGCCCGGGCCCGCGCCATCGGCCTGGCGCTGGCCGACCTGGGCCTGGAGCGCGGCGATGCCGTCGCCGTGTTGTCCGAGAACCGGCCCGAATGGCTGTATGCCGACATGGGCGCCCAGTGCATGGGATACCTGAGCACCGGCATCTACCCGACCTCGTCGCCCGAACAGGTGCAATACATCGTCAACGACGCCGGCGTGCGGGTGTTGTTCGTCGAGAATCAGGAGCAATACGACAAGATCGTCGCAGTGCGCGACGCCTGCCCGACCCTGCGGCGCATCGTCATCGTCGACCTCAAGGGCTTGCGCGGCCTGGACGACCCGATGGCCACCGACTTCGCCGGCATGCTGGCCCACGGCGAGTCGCTGGCGCGCGAGCGCTCGCCGCAGTTCGAGCAGTCCATCGACGCGTCGGCGCCCGAGGACATCGCCTTCCTGGTCTATACCTCGGGCACCACCGGCGCGCCCAAGGGCGCGATGATCAGCAACCGCAACCTGGTGTTCCAGATCTCCAGCGTGCACCAGTACCTGGATCTGCAGCGGGGCGACCGCTCCCTGTCGTTCCTGCCGCTGTGCCACATCGCCGAACGCATGTCCACGGTCTACAACCCGCTGGCCCAGGGACAGATCGTGCATTTCCCGGAGAACGCCGGCACCGTGTTCAACGACGTGCGCGAGGTCGCGCCGCACGTGGTGTTCGGCCCGCCGCGGTTCTGGGAAAAGCTCCACTCCCAGGTCACGCTCTACATGCAGGACGCGATCCCGTCCGCGCGGGCCATCTACGCCCGGCTGCTGGCCGAAGGCGCCGCACTGGCCCAGGCCCGGCTCGAGGGCCGGCCGGTGACCGGCTGGCGTGCGCGTCGTTACGACTGGATGCAGCGCCTGGTGTTGTCCAACCTGCGCAGTTTCCTGGGCCTGCAGAACGTCAAGACCGCGCTGACCGGCGCCGCACCGGTGCCACCCGACCTGCTGCGCTGGTACATGGCGGTGGGCATCGACCTGCTCGAGTCCTATGGCCTGACCGAGACCTGCGGCTTCTGCACCGCGATGCCGACCGAGCGCATCCGCATCGGCACCGCCGGCGTGCGGGCCGCGGGCACGGAGATCCGGCTCGGCGCGGACAACGAGATCCTGGTGCGCGGCCCCAATGTGTTTGCGGGTTACTGGCGGCTGCCGGAAAAATCCCGCGAGACCATCGACGAAGCGGGCTGGCTGCATACCGGCGACTGCGGCGAGATCGACGCCGATGGTTATGTCGGCATCCGGGACCGACTCAAGGACATCATCATCACCTCGGGCGGCAAGAACATCACGCCGAGCAACATCGAGAGCCACCTCAAGTTCAGCGCCTACATCTCGGACGCGGTGGTCGTGGGCGAAGGACGCAACTACCTGACCTGCCTGATCATGATCGACCAGGACAACGTGGCCAAGTTCGCACAGGACAAGCAGGTGCCCTACACCGACTTCGCCAGCATGACGCGCGCGCCGGAGATCGTGCAGCTGATCCAGTCCGAGGTCGAGCAGGTCAACGGCCGCCTGGCGCGGGTCGAGCAGATCAAGTCGTTTCGCATCATCGCGCAGCTGCTGACCGCCGAGGACGACGAACTGACGCCGACGATGAAGCTCAAGCGCAAGGTGGTCGCCACCAAATACGCCGACCTGATCGCCGGCATGTACCCGAACTGACCGTTTCACGACACCGGGCCGAGAGGCCCCAACTTCAAGAGGAGACACCACCATGAACATCGGACTCAAGAACACCCTTGCGGCGGCGCTGCTGTCGCTGGGACTGGCCGGCGGCGCGCAGGCCGCGGGCATCAGCGACACCGAAATCGTGCTCGGCACCCACCTGGACCTGTCGGGTCCGGTTGCCGCCGGCATGCCGAGCATCCGCAACGGCATGCAGATGCGGCTGGACGAGGCCAACGAAGCCGGCGGCGTGCACGGCCGCAAGTTCCGCATCGTCGTGGAGGACAACGGCAGCCAGCCGCAGATGGCGGTGCGCGCGATGGACAAGCTGATCCGCAGCGACGAGGTGTTCGCCGTCGTCAACCCGTTCGGTTCCGCGACGAACGCGGCGGTCGTCAAGCGCTCGGTCGACGCCGGCGTCGTCTATTTCGCGCCCTGGGGCGCATCGGCCATCATCCGCAAGTCGTCGGGCGACAGCCCGCTGCTGTTCACGGTGACGCCGAACTACGACACCATCATGAACACCGGCGTCGCCTGGATGCTGGACACCTACAAGCCCAAGAAGGTCGGCTACATCTACCAGGAAGGCCCGCTGGGCGCATTGATGGGCGCCGGCGTCAAGAAGGCGCTGGGCGCGAAGAACATGAGCTACGCGGCCGAGGCCGGCTACAAGGCAGGCGACATCGATTTCTCGAGCCAGGTCGCGCGCATGAAGGCCGCCGACGTGGACCTGATCGTCATCGCCACCATCACCCGCGAGACCGTCGGCATCATGGCCGAAGTCAAGAAGCTGGGCTGGAACAACGTGAAGGTGCTGACCGGCACCCCGGGGCGCACCGGCATCGTGCTGCAACTGGGCAAGGACACGGTCGAAGGCCTGTACGGCGTCGGCGTCTGGAACCTCTACACCGAGCAGGACAGCCCGCCGGCCATCAAGAACTGGTTCGCCACCTACAAGAAGAAATACAGCAACGAGCCGGACGAGAACGCCTTGCTGGCCTATCACTACACCGACATGTTCATCAAGTCGGTCCAGGCCGTCGGCCGTGACCTGACGGCCGACAAGCTGGTCAAGCAACTGCAGGGCGCCAGCTTCGAGAGCCCGATGTTCTACGACAAGGTGAGCTTCCAGAACGGCCACCTGATGCCCGAGGCCGTCGAGATCGACCAGGTCCAGAAGGGCAAGTGGACGGCGGTGTCCAAGACCCTGCGCTGAACCCCGGGTGCCGCGCTGCGCGGCACCTCCCGCCCGGCGCCCGGCACAGGCGCGCCGTGCGGTCTCGCCGGCGGGTCCATGCCGGCAGGTTCACACCGATGGCGGCGGCCCCGGGACGGCGTTCGCGCGCCGTTGCCGCGCCAGGCGTTGCCAGGCCCGCTGCGACGCCATGACCACGGAGCCATGCGCGCTGACCAGCACGACACCGAGCAGCACCGGCACGGTCGCCAGCAGGAAATGGCGCTCGATGGCCTCGCCCAGCAACACCGCGCCCAGCACCACGCCCAGCATCGGCGTCAGGAAGGAAAACGCGCCCAGTCGCGACGCCAGGTAGGTGCGCATCAGCGAGAACCACAGCAGGAAACTGCCAAACGACACCACCAGCACCTGGAACAACAGGCTGGCCCCGACCTGCGGTGTCGGGTTGATGTGCGCCTGGCCGCTGGCCCAGGCTGCGGCGGTCAGCAACACGAACGCGCCGAGCAGCTGGTACAGCAGCGTCTGCGTGGCGGGTGCCGACGACAGGCGCGTACACCGCACGGCCACCGTCGTCGCGCCCCACACCAGGCCGGCCATCAGGCCCATGAAGTCGCCCAGCAGCATGTCCCGCGAAACGCCGGCGTGGCCCGCATCGCGCCCGAGGAAGGCGATCGCGACACCCCCGAACGCCAGCACGATGCCCAGCCACTGCAGCGGCGCCAGCCGCTCCGCCGGCAGGCGCAGATGCAGCCCCAGCGCGGCGAAGATCGGCGCGGTATACAGGAACACCACCATGTGGGCGGCGCTGGTATGGCGCAGCCCCTCGCCGACCAGCAGGAACTCCAGGCCGAACAACACCCCCACGAGCGCGCCGGCGGGCCAGCTGCCGTCGCGCGGCCAGATGCGTTCGCCGCGCCACAGCATCAGCAGCACGACCAGCACGGCCGCGCCGCCTGAACGCAGGCCGAGCTGGAACAGGGGCGGGAGGTCGGCGGCCGTGGCCTTGAGCACGATGGGCTGCAAGGCCCAGATCAGGCACAGCAGCAACATGCAGGAGACGGCTTTGCGGTCGAGGGGTTTGCGCATGGAATGGACTTGCGGTCGCAGGCGGGAAGATCGGCTCGATTGTGGTCCTGTCGATCCCGATTGATATAGTGCGAATCCGACAACTCGTGCATTCCAACCGCCACACGCATGCCGCCATGCCCATCCTGCGCCCCAAGCTCGAGATCGCGCTGTCCAGCCCGGCGCTGCCGGCACCCGTCATGTTCCGCAGCGCCCATGTGCCGCCGCAGGGCCTGTACCCGTCCCACCAGCACGCCTGGGGCGAATTCGTCTATGCGTTCAGTGGTGTGATGGAGGTCAAGCTGGCGCGCCAACACCTGCTGGCACCGCCGCAATACGGCATCTGGTTGCCGCCCGACGTCGAACACATCGGCCTGAACCGGCGCGCGGCCCATCACTGTTCGTTGTACGTGGCGCGCGATGGCTGCCGTGCCTTGCCGGCCGTGGCTTGTGCGCTGACGGTCAGCCCGCTGGTGCGCGCGCTGCTGGACCACCTGCGCCAGCAACCGCCCGCGTCCGCGGACTCGCCGCAGCAGGCCCGGCTGATGCAGGTGCTGGTCGACCAGCTCGCGCTGGCCGGATGCGCCAACAGTTATCTTCCGCACGCGGACGACCCGTTGCTGGCACCGATGCTGCAGGCCCTGCACGACGATCCGGGCGACAACCGCAGCCTGGCCGACTTCGCGCGCGACTTCCACACCACCGAACGCACGCTGATGCGGCGCTGCCAGCGCGACCTGGGCATGTCGCTGACGGAGTGGCGCCAGCGGCTGCGGGTGGTCAAGGCCCTGCCCCGGCTGGAGGCCGGCGACAAGGTGGAGACGATCGCGTTCGACCTGGGTTACGGCAGCGCCTCGGCATTCATCGCGATGTTCCGCCGGCTGATGGATGTCACGCCGGACGAATACCGCAAGACGGTCGAAGGACGGCCGGGAGCGGTGCGGGCATGACGGCGATGCGTACCCCCGAGGCCGGCTCCTCGCGCAAGATGGACCCGACGCAAAGCCACAGCGGTCCCGCTTCGGACAACCGATCGTCACTGGACGCACGCCGCCACGACCCGCAACCACGCACCATCGGCGCGATGCCCAGGAGGCACCCTTGCATCTTCCGTCGTTGACCCGCCAGTTCCCCCGCGCCGGACGCCTGGACGCCATCTTGTTGCGCCCGGCGCGGCGTGCGCCGATGCAGGCCGTGCCGCAGGCGCAACTGCTCCAGGGCCGCGGCCTGCTCGGGGACCGCACGGCGGACGGCACCGCGCCCGGGGCGAGCGGCGGCAAGCGCCAGGTCACGCTGATCCAGGCCGAACATCTGCCCGTGGTGGCGGCGTTGGCGGGCTTGGGTGCATCCGTCGACCCTGCGCTGCTGCGCCGCAACCTCGTGGTGTCCGGCCTGAACCTGCTGGCCGCGCGCAGCCTGTTCCGCGACCAGCCGCTGGTGCTGCGCATCGGCGCCGAGGCCGTGCTGGAGATCTCCGGCCCCTGCGAGCCGTGTTCGCGCATGGAAGAACACCTGGGCGCCGGCGGCTACAACGCGATGCGCGGCCATGGCGGCGTGACGGCGCGTGTGCGGGCCGGCGGCCTGATCCGGATCGGTGATGCCGTGACCTGCACGATGGCCGTGGACTGACGCGCGGCGGCCGGCTAGTGGCCTGGCGCGGCCACCGTCTCGTGCATCACCTGCGGGACCTGCTCGCGCATCGTCTCGACGAAGCGACGCAGCTTGGCCGGATAGAAACGCGCATGCGGGTAGACCAGGTAGATCGGCAGTGGTGCCGCGCGCCAGTGCGGCGCCAGGTGCACCAGGCGGCGCGCGGCCAGGTCTTCGGCCACCATCCACGCCGATGCGACGCATGCGCCCAGACCCTGCACGGCGGCGCTGCGCAAGGCAAACAGGCTGTCCGTGCTCATGCGCGGTGCGATGCGCAGCACGTGGCGCTCGCCGCTCGCGACATGACCCAGGGCGATGTCGGTGCGGTAATAGGTGCGCAGGGCCAGCCAGGGCAGTTGACCGAGCTCCGACGGATGGGCCGGCGGGGCCGGTCCCTGGAGCAGGGTCGGCGCGGCCACGAGAATACGGGGCACTTCGGACAGGCGCAGCGCCACCACCGCCAGGTCCCGCACATCGCCGACCTGGATGGCGCAGTCGATGCCTTCGGCGATGAAGTCGGGCGTTCCATCGCGCAGCAGCCACTCGACCGACACCCCGGCGTGGCGCTGCAGGAAGGCCACCATCGGTGCCACGAACAACTGCTGGCCGAAGGCATGCGGGACCTGCACGCGCAACACCCCCTCGGGCTGGTCGCCGACGCCACGCAGGTCGGCCTCGAACGAGGCCCAGTTCGCCAGCAGTTCACGCGCCCGTTCGAAACAGCGTTCGCCGTCGGCCGTCAGCTGCATGGCATGGGTCGAGCGCTGCAGCAGGGTCAGGCCCAGGGCGCGCTCGAGCGCCTGCAGCCGGCGACTGACCGTGGGTTGGGTCGTGCCCAGCTGTTCGGCGGCGCGCGACAGGCTGCCGGCCTCGACGATGGTCACGAAGGTATGCATCCAGCCGATGCGATCCAGGGAGGCGGCAGGCGCCGCGGCATTACTCATACGCCGATCGTATAAACAAAATGCCGGTACCGCCACTACCAACATGAAGGGCCGCCCGGCACACTCGGATCTTGCCAAACAAACAAGGCCCAGGCACCATGTCCAACATTCGCAAACCGCATGACGCGTCCCCCGAAGCCCCCCACGCCCGCTTGCCGGCTCCGCTGGTACTGCTGCTGTCCACCAGCGCCGGCCTCGCGGTCGCCTCGATCTACTACAGCCAGCCGATGCTGGGCGTCATGGGCGCCGGGATCGGTGCATCCAACCAGGCCGTCGGCCAGGTTCCGACACTGACCCAATTCGGTTATGCGCTGGGCATCCTGCTGCTGGCGCCGCTGGGTGACCGCTACGACCGGCGACGCATCATCGTGCTCAAGGCCGCGGCACTGGCACTGGCACTGCTGTTCGGCGGCATGGCGCCGTCGATCGCCGCATTGCTGGTGGCCAGCCTCGCCGTGGGCCTGGCCGCCACGCTGGCGCAGGACATCGTGCCCGCCGCCGCCACGCTGGCGCCACCGGCGCACCGGGGTGCGGTGGTGGGCACGGTGATGACCGGCTTGCTGCTGGGCATATTGCTGTCACGTGTCGTCAGCGGGTTCGTCGCCGAACACCTGGGCTGGCGCGCGATGTTCATCGTCGCGTCGGCCGCTGTCGCAGTGGCGGGCGTGGCGTTGTGGCGCGGCATGCCGCGTTTCAAGCCGACGACCCAACTGTCCTATGGCGCCCTGCTCGGGTCGTTGGGCCACCTCTGGCGGCGCCACGGCAGCCTGCGCCGCGCGACTCTGGCCCAGGCCTTGTTGTCGGTGGGGTTCAGTGCCTTCTGGTCCACGCTGGCACTGATGCTGCACGGCGCGCCGTTCCACCTGGGCAGCACGGCGGCCGGCAGTTTCGGGCTGGCGGGGGCCGCCGGAGCGCTCGCAGCGCCGTTCGCCGGGCGCATCGCCGACAGCCGGGGCCCGGGCATCGTGACCCGCCTGGGTACGCTGCTGGCCATCGCGGCGTTCGCCAGCATGGGCCTGGCCACGCTGGCGCCGGTGCACCTGCATCTGGGCTTGCTGGTGGCCGCCACCGTCGTGTTCGACCTGGGTGTCCAGGCGACGCTGATCGCCCATCAAAGCATCGTCTACGGCATCGATCCGAACGCGCGCAGCCGCATGAACGCCATCCTGTTCGTCGGCATGTTCTTCGGCATGGCCACCGGCGCGGCACTGGGCAGCCTGGCGCTGGCCCATGGAGGCTGGATCGCGGTGGTCGTGCTCGCGACGGGCTCGTCGGTCGGCGCGCTGCTGGTTCGGTTGTGGCCGGCGGCGGCCCCGGCGGCGCAACCGCGCGCGCTCGAACAGGGCTGACAGGCGGGCCGGGCCGTGATCCGGCCGGCGACGCCACGCACGGGCACAGCGTGCGCCGCCGCGTTACAGTCCCGCCATGTCCGATCGATTCGCCCGCCACCGCCATCTCAGCCGCCACGGCCTGTGGTATTCGCTCGCCTTGTGCCTGCTGATCCTGCTGCTGGGCGGGATCGGCTTCTGGGTGCTCGAGCCCGAAACACCGAACCTGCACGACGCCATGTGGCTGGCCTTCACGACGGCGGCCACCGTCGGTTACGGCGACCTGGTGCCAACCACGCTGACCGCGCGCGCCTTTGCCGTGGTCGTGGTGCTGCTCGGACTGGCGGTGTTGTCGCTGGTGACCGCGTCGTTGTCGGCGATGTTCGTCGGCACCGAGGAGCGCCAGGTCGAGCGCGACCTGATGCGCGAGATCGGTCTGCTGCGCGTCGAAGTACGCAAGTTGCGCCACGAAGTGGCCACGGTCACCGGCCGGCAGATCGACGTGCCCACGGACGCGCCGCCCGACATCACGCGACCGGCGTCCTGAGACCCCGGGGCGCAGGCCTCAGCGTGCGCGCAAGCTGACGATCTGGCCCATGCGCGGGTCCGCGCGCCCGCCCAGCACGTCGGCATAGACCGAGGCCAGCGCCGCGGTGCCGGCATGCGCCTGCACGCTCAGCCACGGCGCGGCGGGATCCGACACCTTTTCGACGAATGAGCGCCAGGCCTGTACCAGCCGCTGGCCCAGCTGATCCGCTCCCCAGTCGCCATGCCGCTTCTTGACCTGCGCCGGCGCAAAGAACAGGCTGGCCTTGGGGCCCGGCAGGTCGCGCGCACCGCCGAGCTGGTCGACGTGGGTGCCGCCGATGGCACAGCTGTACGCGAGTCGCGAGAACCGATGGTGCACGGCGCTGCGCAAGGCGGCGTTGCCGGCGAAGTCGACATAGATGCACGGTGTGTCGGCGCCCAGCTGGTCCAGTTGTTCGTAGGCCAGCACCCGGTGGTAACAGCCCAGTCCTTCGCAGAACGCGACGTTCGTCGCCGAGGTCAGGCCCACGACCTCGATGCCCGTGCGTTGCGCCAGCATGAACGCCGTGCCATAGGCCGTCTTGCTCGATGCGCTCGAGAGCAGCATCACGGCCGGTTTTGCCGGATCGGCCATGGCGCCGAAGAAGTCGTTGTCGGCCAGGAAATCATCGATCAGCCAGGAGGTCATGAACAGCGGCCGCAGCAAGGCCTGCAGGTCTTCCGACTCCGCGCTGTAGAACGGATCGCTGGCCACGCGCAGGTACTGGTTGTAGACGGCATGCAGGTTCGCGCGGTGCGGCACCGCATCGCTGAAGCCGGCCGGCGTCAGGCACGCTGGCTGCAGCACGCCATGCTCGGCCATCGGGAAATAGCCGTACAGCCGTTCGCCGACGGCCACGCCGGGATGGCTGGACTGCACCACGTTCGCGAAACCCCAGACCGGCACGATGCCCCAACCCGCATCGCCGGTGGGAAAAAAGTCCCAGTAATGCATGGCCTCGCCGAAGGCGGCATAGGTGATGTTGTTCGATGTGAACGCGAACCGATCCACCGCGACACGAACCTGGCCATCGGCCAGCGGGACGTCTTCGACACGGTGCAACCGGGTCCGGGACAGGTCGGCTTTGTCGACCTGCAATTGCAGTTGGGTCACGGATTCGCCCTCCACGAAAAAAAGGCCAGCCGCGAAACACTCGCGACCGGCCCTGCAGGATAACGCGTCGGCGGGCGACGCCGGCGCTCAGGCCGCGACGGTGATCGTCACCTCGATGTTGCCGCGGGTGGCGTTCGAATACGGGCACACCTGGTGCGCCTTGTCGACGATGGCCTGGGCGGTGGCCGGGTCCATGCCGGGCAGCTTGACCGCCAGTTGCACCTCGATACCGAAGCCGGCCGGAATCTGGCCGATGCCGACCGTGGCGTCGATCGACGTATCGGCGGGCAACGCGACCTTCTGCTGGCCGGCGACGAACTTCATCGCACCGATGAAGCAGGCGCTGTAACCGGCGGCGAACAGCTGCTCGGGGTTGACGCCGCCGCCGGCGCCGCCCATTTCCTTGGGCACGGCCAGCTTGACGTCCAGCAGCCCATCGGAGGAGCGTGTGACGCCGTCACGACCGCCGGTGGACGTGGCGTGAGCCTGGTACAGAACTTTTTCGACTTTGTTTACCATGATGTTTCCTGGATGAGAGTGCCCCGATCGGGGCGGGTTGGGATGGGGGTTGGGAAGTGCCCGACCAGGCTCAGCCGGTCAGGCGGGAACGGAACTGCCGGACCTGGGCGGACAACGCCGCCAGCTCCTCGAGCGAACAGCCGCTGGCCTGCAACATGCACTCCGGAACACGCGCGGCGCGGGCCTTGAGCTTGCGCCCGGCCGGTGTCAGCGACACCATCACGCGCCGCTCGTCCTCGAGCGATCGCACCCGTGCCAGCCAGCCGCCGGCCTCCATGCGCTTGAGCAGCGGCGTCAGCGTGCCGGAGTCCAGGAACAGGCGCTCGCCGAGCTCGGACACCGACAACATGCCGTGTTCCCACAACACCAGCATGACCAGGTATTGCGGATAGGTCAGGCCGAGCGCATCGAGCAGCGGCTTGTAGGCCTTGGTCATGGCCAGCGACGCCGAATACAGCGCAAAACACAGCTGGTTGTCCAGGCGCAGCGCCGCATCGCCGTCCAGGGCGGGAGCGACGGCGGTGGTTGCGGGAGCGGTCTTGCGTTCGGCCATGGCGCAATTGTATTACACAATTAAATTATGTGCAACTTAATTGTGTAGCCTGCCATGAACACACAGATCCGGCGCGCGTGCCGCCAGCGCCGCGCCCGCGGCGTCAGGGTTTTCGGGGAGCGGCATTAAAGAGCGCACCTTAGAAAAACAGGCCGAAACTGGACTATGGTTGTCCCATTGGAATCGTGTGTCCGCTGCGCCGCATGTTCGCCGGTGCCGCGGGCCCATGCCGCGGTGGCGGCACGGGCCCGTGCGCGCGGACCACAACGCGAGGGGAGACTGCTTACATGTTCGACTACATCATCATCGGCGGGGGCTCCGCCGGCTGCACGCTGGCAGGACGCCTGAGTGAAGACCCCGACGTCACCGTGGCGCTGCTGGAGGCCGGCCCGGTCGACAAGAACATCCTGATCCACTGCCCGGCCGGCCTGGTGCTGCTGGCCAAGAACGGCCAGGACAACTGGAAATTCGCGACCACGCCGCAGCCGGGCCTCAACGGCCGGCGCGGCTACATGCCGCGCGGCAAGGTCCTGGGCGGCTCGAGTTCGGTCAACGCGATGATCTACGCGCGCGGCCACCGCGCCGACTACGACCACTGGGCGTCGGAGGGCAACCCGGGATGGGCATTCGACGACGTGTTGCCCTATTTCAAGCGCGCCGAGAACAACGAGCGCGGCGCCGATGCCCTGCACGGCAGCGGCGGCCCGCTCAACGTCAAGGACCTGACCTCGCCCAATCCCTTCGGCCCGCGTTTCGTGCAAGCGGGCGTGCAGGCCGGCTTTCGCGAGAACCTCGACTTCAACGGCCCCGAGCAGGAGGGCGTGGGCATGTACCAGGTCACCCACAAGAATGGCGAGCGCTTCAGCGCCGCCAAGGCCTACCTGACCCCCCACCTGTCGCGGCCCAACCTGCAGGTGTTCACCGGCGCGCTGACCACGCGCATCGTGCTCGAGAAAAAACGTGCCGTGGGCGTCGAGTTCCAGCACGAAGGCCAGCTCAAGCAGCTGCGCGCCGCTCGCGAGGTGCTGCTGTGCGCGGGCGCGTTGCAGTCGCCGCAGATCCTGATGCTGTCCGGCATCGGTCCGCACGACCACCTGGTCGAGAACGGCATCGCCACGCTGCACCACCTCAGCGGCGTCGGCCAGAACCTGCACGACCATCCGGACATCGTCATCAACACCCATGCACCCCGCGCCAGGGACCTGATGGGCATCTCGCTGCACGGCGCGGTGCAGGCCATCAAGGGCATCTTCGAATGGCGGCGCCAGCGCACCGGCATGTTGACGACCAATTTCGCCGAGGCCGGCGGCTTCATCAAGAGTGCACCCGACGAGGCCATTCCCGACCTGCAGTTGCACTTCGTGATCGGCATCCTGGTCGACCACGGCCGCAAGACCGTGCTCGGACACGGGCATTCCTGCCATGTCTGCCTGCTGCGGCCCCGCAGCCGCGGCAGCCTGCGCCTGGCAAGCAAGGATCCGCTGGCCGCGCCGCTGATCGATCCCGACTTCCTGGCCGATCGCGACGACATGGACCGCCTGATCCGCGGCTTTCGCATCACGCGCAACATCCTCGCGCAGCCGGCACTGGCGGGCATTGGCGGCAAGGAGTTCGCCACCTCGGCCGCGGCCAGGACCGACCTGCAGATCGAACATTTCATCCGCGACCATGCCGACACCATCTACCACCCGGTGGGCACCTGCCGCATGGGCCCCGGCCCCGATGCGGTCGTCGACGCCGAGTTGCGGGTGCATGGGCTGCAGGGCCTGCGCGTCGTCGACGCGTCCATCATGCCGCGCGTGGTCGGCGGCAACACCAATGCGCCGGTGATCATGATTGCCGAGAAGGCAGCCGACATGATCAAGGCGGCGGCAAGAGCGGCCGCCGAACCGGCGCGCTCCGCGGCTGCGACCCCGGTGCGCGCGACCGCCGAAACACAGGCGGCCTGAACCGCCGGGCGCGGCTGCGCTCAGCGCACCGCGGTCGGCGCGGACCAGGCCCGCCGCAACTCGGTCACGATATCGACCACCGGCAACCCGGTGGCCTGCATCACCGCCTCGCGGTACGGCGGCATGTTGGTGCATTCGAGCACGATGCTGTCGACCTGCGGGTGCGTGCGCGCCAGTGCGCGGGCCGCCTGGACCACGTCGTCACGCGCCAGCGCCAGGTCCAGCGTCGTCTCGTTGCCCAGGATGCGGCGCTGGAACTCGCACCCCGGCGCCACCCCCTGCACCGGCGTGCCCGCGGGCACACCGGCGGCCAACAAGGTCGGCGCGCCGAGCGCCTGCGCATCGATCGTGACGATGCCGGGGCGCGCCAGCCGCGCGCAGGCCAGCAGGCTGGAACTCAGGACCGGCACCGGCGCCAGGGCCTGCGCCAGGTGGGCCTGCCACAAGGCCAGGAACCCGCAGCTGGTCGACAGCATGCGCGCGCCCTGCGCGGCCAGTTCGGCGGCGGCGGCGACGAACGGTTCGAGCAAGGCCGGATCGCCCTGCTGCACGATGCGTTGTGGCGATGCGCCCCGCACCGTGCGGTAGACCACGTCGATGCCCAGGGGCGCAAAGGTGGCCGGATTCCCGATGTCGCCCGGCGGTCGGGGAAACCGGGTGTCGAGCATCAGGATACCCAGGAACCCCGGGCGCGGCGCGGTGGTCACGGGGCGGCACTCATCCGCGGAACCGCCGGCGCGTGAGCGCCAGCGCGATCCAGAACGCAGCCACGGCATAGGCCACCAGCACCAGCACGGCGCGCCAGGCGTCGTTCGGCCATTGGTCCATGAATAGTGGCCGCACCAGTTCCACCGCGTTGGTCAACGGCAGCCAGTCGGTGATCGCGTGCACCAGTGGCGGCAACTGCTCGCGCGGGAAGAAGATGCCGCTGAGGAACATCATCGGCGTGAGGAACAGCGTGAAGTAATACGTGAAGAAGTCGTAGCCCTTGGCCAGCGCGTTGAAGATCAGCGCGATGCACGAGAACGTGATGCCCACGCCCAGCAGCACCGGCCAGGCCAGCAGCAGCTTGGGGCTGTGGCTGATGCCCAGCGCCAGCATCACGCCCAGGATGGCGGTGGCGGTGAACAGGGCCTTGAACGCGGCCCACAACATCTCGGCCAGCACGATGTCGTCCAGCCGCACCGGCGCATTCATGATGCCGTCCCAGGTGCGCTGCACGTGCATGCGCGAGAACGCCGAATACAAGGCCTCGAACGACGCCGCGTTCATCGCGCTCATGCAGATGCTGCCGCTGGCCAGGAACAGGATGTACGGAACCTGCACCGGTCCGCCGGAGGTCGACACCGTGACCTGTCCGACCAGCGCGCCCAGCCCGTAACCGAAGGCCACCAGCCACATCAGCGGCTCGGCGATGTTGCCCACCAGGCTGGGCACGGCCAGCTTGCGCCAGACCAGCAGGTTGCGCAGGAACACCGGCCAGAAACGCAGCGACAGCTGCGGCGCGCGCCAGGGCGAGCTGCCGCCACGCTGCGGCCCGCCCTGGCGCGCCATCGACGCGGGCACCGGTTCGTCGCGCGGCGCCATCAGCCGTCCTCCCGGATCTGGCGCCCGGTCAGCTTGAGGAACAGGTCCTCCAGGTTGGCCGGCCGGTGCAGGCTGCGCAGCTCGGGCCGCTCGGCCAGCGCCAGCAGCAACGGCCGCGCATCGTGGGTGTAGAAGAACACGGTCTCGCCGCTGACCTCGACCCGCGCCGCCCGCTCCGCGAGCGGGCCATCGCGCAGTGCGGTCGCGCCCACGCCGTAGACCTCGACCACCTCGGACTCCAGGTGCTCGCGGATCAATGCGCGCGGCGAGCCTTCGGCGATCTTGCGGCCATGGTCGATGACCAGCAGGCGTGAACACAGGCGTTCGGCCTCGTCCATGAAATGCGTCGTCAGCAGGATGGACTTGCCCTGCTGCAGCAACACCTGCAACCGCTCCCACATCAGGTGCCGTGCCTGCGGATCCAGCCCGGTCGTGGGTTCGTCGAGCAGCAGCAGCTGCGGGTCGTTGACCAGCGCACGCGCCAGGCTGAGCCGGCGCTTCATGCCACCCGAGAGCTCACCGGGCCGCGCCGCCGCCTTGTGCGACAGGGACGCAAACTGCAGCAGGCCGGGAATCCGTGCGCGGATCTGCGCCTCGCGCATGCCGAAATAACGACCGTAGACCAGCAGGTTCTCGGCGCAGCTGAAGTCCGGATCCAGCGTGTCGATCTGGCTCACCACGCCCAGCCGCGCCTTGATCGCCATCGCGTCGCGCGGCATCTGCAGCGGCGCCTGCGCGCCGTCGTCCAGCGCATAGTCGATGCGGCCGTCGTCCGGCGCGCTCAGGCCCAGGCACATGCGGATGGTCGTGGTCTTGCCCGCGCCATTGGGGCCGATCACGCCCAGGCATTCGCCCGGCGCGATCGCGAACGACAGGTCGTCGACCACGGTGGTGTCGCCGAAGCGTTTGCACAATCCCGCGACCCGCAGCAGGTCGCGCTCGCGCGCCGCCTGCTGCGCCGACATCAAGACATGCCCTCCGTGCTACGCACTGCGGTGCTGTTCGCCTTGGGAACGGCCCGGCGGCTCACTGGAACGCGACCTCGGCGAAGCTGCGCAGCTTGCGGCTGTGCAACTGATGGATGCCCTGCTCGCGCAGCAGTTCGACGGCGCGGATGCCGATGCGCAGGTGCTGGTCGACGCGTTCGCGGTAGAAATGGTCGGCCATGCCGGGCAGCTTGATCTCGCCGTGCAGCGGCTTGTCGCTGACGCACAACAAGGTACCGTACGGCACCCGGAAGCGGAAGCCGTTGGCGGCGATGGTCGCGCTCTCCATGTCCAGCGCCACCGCGCGGCTCTGGCTGAACCGGCGCTGCGGCCCGTTGTCGGGCAGCAGCTCCCAGTTGCGGTTGTCGGTGCTGGCGACGGTGCCGGTGCGCATGATGCGCTTGAGCTCGGGGCCCTGCACCTGCGTGACGTCGGCCACCGCGGTCTGGATCGCGACCTGGATCTCGGCCAGTGCCGGGATCGGCACCCACAGCGGCAATTCCTCGTCGAGCACATGGTCCTCGCGCACATAGCCGTGGGCCAACACGTAGTCGCCGAGCTGCTGCGTCGTGCGCAGGCCGGCGCAGTGGCCGAGCATGATCCAGGCATACGGCCGCAACACGGCCACGTGGTCGGTGATGTTCTTGGCATTGGCCGGGCCGACGCCGATGTTGATCATCGTGATGCCGCAACCGTCGCGGCGCAGCAGGTGGTAGGCCGGCATCTGCGGCAGCCGCAGCGGCTCGGCACCGAACTCGTCGCCCTCCTCCGACGGCAGGCCGACGCGCCGCGTCACCATGTTGCCGGGTTCGACGAAGGCGGTGTATGCGCTGTTGCCGTCCTGCATCGCGGCGCGGCCCATGCGCACGAACTCGTCGATGTAGAACTGGTAGTTGGTGAACAGCACGAAGTTCTGGAAATGCTGCGGCGCGGTGCCGGTGTAGTGGCGCAGCCGGTGCAGCGAATAGTCGACCCGCGGCGCGGTGAACAGGGACAGCGGATGCGGCTCGCCGGCGCGCGGCTCGTGCGTGCCATTGGGAATGCAGTCGTCCATCGCCGCGAGATCGGGCAGGTCGAACGCGTCGCGCATCAGCTGACGCCGCTGCGCGCTCAGGCTGCCTTCGATGTGCTCGTGTTCGGCGAAGGAGAAATGCACCGGGATCGGCTGCGTGCTGGTGCCCACCTCGAGTTCGACCTCATGGTTGCGCAACAGCAGCGAGAACTGCTCCAGGTAGTAGTCGCCGAACAGGTCGGGGCGTGTCAGCGTGGTTTCGTAGCGCCCGGGCCCGGCCACGAAGCCGTAGCTCAGCCGGGTGCTCTCGTCGTCCTGGATGCGCGCGACGGTATGGGTCTGCACCCGAACGAACGGGTAACAGGCACGCGCCTTGCCCGGAAGGTCCTCGCCCGCCACGTAGCGCTGCATCGCCTTGCGCAGATGCGCCAGTCCGCTGTCGTAGATCCTGCGGACCTGGGCCAGTGCGCTGGCGGCATCGGTGTGGCGTGTCGTCGCCATCGGAGGGGGGAGGTATGTCATGGTGCTATTGTCCACAAAGGCAGGACGCACCGGCGCCCGATCGGGTAGAGTGACCGGCTCCACCGCCCGCCTGTCCATGCCATGCCCCGACCCCTTGTCCGCCGCCTGCTGCGCCTGCTCCTGATCCTGGTCGTGGCACTGCCCGTGCTGGTCGTCGGCGCCCTGCTGGCGCTCGACATCCCCCGCAACGCCGCCGGCATGGCTGCCAAGGGTGTCTGCTCCGCCGCCTTCGTCGCCCATCGCCCCGTCGAGGGCCTGCTGGCGGCGGAAGTGCTGCCGGCCAGCCCGGTGCTGGGCCTGATCGACGTCACGGTGCACCCGCAGGATCAACGCGTGCAGGCGCGTTTCGCCGGATGGTTCGCACGCGAGGCCCAGTGGCTGCCGTCGCGCGGCTGCGTGCTCGACATCGCCACCGGCCCGGTGCGGCCGGCGGTGCGCCCGCAACCGGACCTGGGCCGTCCCTGGCCCCAGGGCGAAGCCGCGCTGGCGCCGGACGCCTGGGGCGCGGGTGTCGACCGGGCTGCGCTGCAGCGCGTGGTGCAGCAGGCTTTCGTCGGTGCCGGCGACCCGCAGGCGGCCAACACCCGCGCCGTGGCCGTGATCCACGACGGCCGCGCGCTGGTGCTGCAGACCGCACCCGGCTTCGGACCCGACACCGCGCTGCACGGCTGGTCGATGACCAAGACGGTGCTGGGCATGCTCAGCTACAAGCTGGCGCTCGAGAACGACGTGGACTTCGCGACACCGGTGGTCGACGCCTTCTCCGGCGACCGCACGCCGGACTGGGTCGCCGCCTGGCGCCAGGATGCACGCAAGACCATCACCGTGGGCGACCTGATGTACATGCGCGACGGCCTGGCCAGCCAGGAGCAATACGTGCCCTGGGGCTCGGTGCCGCGCATGTTGTGGGGCCACCGCGACACGGCCGCCTTCGCCGCGGCCGTGGAGCCCGAGGCGCCGCCCGGCCAGCGCTGGCGCTACCTGAGCCAGACCGCCAACCTGCTGGCGGCGGTGGACCGGGCGCGGCTGCGCACCGACGCCGAATACTGGGCCTATCCCAAACGCGTGTTGTTCGACCCCATCGGCGCACACACGGCGACGCTGGAGACCGATGCGGCCGGCAACTGGGTCGGCTCGTCGTATCTGTGGGCCAGCGTCGGCGACTGGGCCCGGCTCGGCCAGCTGATGCTGCAGGACGGCCGCTGGGGCGACCAGCAGGTGCTGCCGCCCGGCTGGTGGGACTTCGCCGCGACCCCGGCGACCGCGCAGGGCGACGGAAGGGGTTACGGCGCCCAGACCTGGCGCATCGCCGATCCGCAGGCCGGACGTTGCCGCGCCAGCGGCCTGCCGCCGGACACGCTGGCCATGAGCGGGCACTGGGGCCAGGTGGTGGCGATGGTGCCGTCGCGCAATGCTGTTATCGTGCGCCTGGGTTGGACCTTCCGCAGCGGGCAGTTCGACAGCTGCGCCTTCCTGGCGCAGGTGCTGGAGGCCTTGCCACACTGAGGCCGGTTGTCGCGGCGCGCCGCGGACCATCCGCCACGACACGGCATCGGCCATCCGGCCGGCCGTTTCCCCCGGCAAGGGGCAACACATTTTTCGACAAGGACAAGGAGCACGTCATGGATCTGGGCATCAAGGGCAAATGGGCGCTGGTATGCGGCGCGAGCAAGGGACTGGGACTGGGCTGCGCCCAGGCGCTGGCGGCCGACGGCGCCAACCTGGTGATCAATGCGCGCGGCGCCGACGCCCTCGAAGCGGCGGCGACGCAGTTGCGCGCCATCCCCGGTGCTGGCACGGTTCTGGCCGTGGCCTGCGACATCACGTCCGACCAGGGCCGTGCCGCGGTGTTCGGCGTGCAGGGCGGGCCGGGCACCGACTTCGACATCGTCGTCACCAATGCCGGCGGCCCGCCGCCCGGCGACTTCCGGGACTGGGAGCGCGAGGCCTGGATCAAGGCGCTGGACGCCAACATGCTGACACCGATCTGGCTGATCAAGGCCACCGTCGACGGCATGGCCCAACGCGGCTTCGGCCGTATCGTCAACATCACGTCGGGCGCGGTCAAGGCCCCGATCGACATCCTGGGCCTGTCCAATGGCGCTCGCACCGGCCTGACCGGCTTCGTCGCCGGTGTCGCGCGCAGCTCCATCGCCGGATCGGGCGTGACCATCAACAACCTGCTGCCCGGCGCCTTCGACACCGACCGCCTGCGCACCACGGCCAAGGGCCAGTCGGAAAAGACCGGCAAGCCGATCGAGGAACTGCTGGAAGCGCGCGCCAAGACCATCCCGGCCAAACGCTTCGGCACCGCGGCCGAGTTCGGCGCGATCTGCGCCTTCCTGTGCAGCCAGCACGCCGGCTACATCACCGGGCAGAACGTGCTGGCCGACGGCGGCATGTTCCCGGGCACGATGTAGATCGACGTCCAGGGCGCGCGGCAGCCGCGGCACCGCGGCCGGCGCGCCCGGTCAAGCCGGCGCAGTCACCTGCTTCACCGGCTCGCGCATCGTGACGAACTCCTCGGCCGCCGTCGGATGGATGCCGATGGTGCTGTCGAAGATCGCCTTGGTTGCGCCGGCCTTCATGGCCACGGCAAAACCCTGCACGATCTCGCCCGCGTCCGGTCCGACCATGTGCAAGCCGACGACGCGATCGGTCGCGTCCTCGACCACGAGTTTCATCAGCGTGCGTTCGCTGCTGCCGCTGAGCGTGTGCTTGAGCGCGCGGAACTCGCTGCGGTAGACCGTCACCGCGCCGCAGTGCTTGGGCGCGTCCTGCTCGGAATACCCCACGGTGCCGATGTTGGGATGGGTGAACACGGCCGTGGGGATGAACTCGTAACTCATGCTGCGCGCCGGCTTGCCCTTGGCCGGGCCGAACAGCTGGTCGACCACGACCATGGCCTCGGCCAGCGCCACCGGCGTGAGCTGGATGCGGTCGGTCACGTCCCCGACCGCGTAGATCGACGGCACCGAGGTGCGGTAGTTCTCGTCGACCTCGACCACGCCGTCCCAGCCAAGCTTGACGCCGGCCTCCTCCAGGCCCAGGCCCCGCACATTGGGCACCCGGCCGGTGGCATACAGCACCGCGTCGGCCTGCAGGGTCGAGGACGCATCGGTGTTGTCCTTGATCGCGATGTCCAGTCCCTGCGCCCCCCGGCTGATCGACACCACGTCCGCGCCCAGGCGCAGGTCCACGCCGGCCTTGCGCATTTCCGCGGCCACGAAGTGCCGCACGTCGTCGTCGAAGCCGCGCAGGATCTGCTCGCCCCGGTACAGCTGCGTGACCTGCGCGCCCAGCCCGTTGAAGATCGATGCGAACTCGCTGGCGATGTAGCCGCCGCCGACCACGACCAGGCGCTTCGGAAACGGGTCCAGGTCGAAGATCGCGTCCGACACCAGCACGTGCTCCTTGCCCGGAATGTCGGGCACGAACGGCGTGCCGCCGGTGGCGACCAGGATGTGCGCGGCCCGGATGGTGCGCCCGTCGACCTCGACCTGCTGCGGCCCCGTGACCTGCGCACGTGCGTTGACCACCTCGACGCCAACGCCGGTCAGCAGGTTCGCATAGATGCCGTTCAGACGGCTGATCTCCTTGGCCCGGTTGGCCTTGAGCGTGCCCCAGTTGAAGCTCGGCGCCTGGCCTTCCCAGCCGAAGCCGTGCGACTCCTCGAACGCCTCGGCATAGTGGGCCGCGTAGCTGTACAACTTCTTCGGGATACATCCCACGTTGACGCAGGTGCCGCCCAGGCCGGCCGTGCCGCCCTGCTCGGCCAGCATCACGCGGGCGCCCCGCTGCGCGGCCATGCGCGCGGCCCGCACGCCGCCGCTGCCCCCACCAATCACGAACAGATCCACATCGACTTCCGACATGCGAGAAAACTCCTTCAGGGTTGTTCGACGACCACCTTGACCAGCTGTCCGGGTCGCGGTTCGCCGCCTCCATAAAAACCGTTGATCAGGCGCAGCTGCGACTCGGCCGACTCCAGCGGCGATCGGCGCGCCAGTTCGGGGAATCCGCCGCGCGGAAACGGCACGACCTGGATCACCCAGGGCCGGGCCTGCGCGCGATCGGCCGCGGTCATAGCACGGAACGAGTCGCGCGCCTGCTGCAGACCGGCCCGCGCCCGTTGCAGGGCCTGCGGGTCGCGCGCACTCCACAGCAGCAGGAATCGACGCTCGCCCGGCCCGGAGACGATGGTGAGCTCGACCGGCTCCGGTTGGCCCTGGGCGTTGTTGCGCACGCCGCTGAAATGCGTGGCCGGCAGGCCGTTGACGCGCAGCGGCTCGGCACGGCCGCGCACGGGCTGGATCAGGTTGCGGATGATGTCGTCATGGTTGCGACCGGCCTGCGGCGGCGCCGTGCGCAGCACCAGCGCCGCATCACGCGCCGGATCGAGCAGCACCAGGCGGTCGGGCAGGTTCTGGATCGTCCATGCCGGCGGCGCCGTGATCGCCAGCCCCAGGCCGGCATGGGTGAACAAGCGACCCCGGGTCAGGCCCTGGGCATCCGACTCGCCGTACCGCATGCCGGCGATGGCCTGCAGGAAGCGGCTGCGGCCATCGTCGGCATAGGCGCCCTGGCCCCGCATCTGCGCGGCCAGCGCCGAGATCGCCTGCAGGCGCTGTTCGTTGCTGGGATGCGAGGCCAGCCAGCCGCCACCCGAGGGTGCCGGCTGGCCCCGGGCACGCGCCTGGTCGGCCGCGAACTGCTCCTGGCTCTTGAGCAACCGGATGACGTCGACCATGTTGGCCGGGTCGTAGCGGTTGCGCGCCAGGTATTCGGCGCCCAGCTGGTCGGCCTGCAACTCCTGGTCGCGGCCGTACGACGCGATGTATCCGGCCGCCGCCACCTGCGACACCTCGCTGGCGACCCGGCCGGCGCCGCTGACGCCCTGGCTTTCGAGCACCGCGCCGAGCACGGTCGCCGCAAGCACGCCGATGCCGGCCGTCTGCTGCCGGGTCGCGCGTTGCGCGCCGTGGCGGGCCGTCACGTGGCCGATTTCGTGGCCAATGACGCCAGCCAGGTCGGCCTCGCTTTCCATGGTCGCCATGATGCCGCGGGTCACGTAGACGAAACCGCCCGGCAACGCGAAGGCGTTGATGTCCGGACTGTCGAGCACGGTGAAGGTCCATTGCAGGTGGCTGCGGTGCGACTGGCGCGCCAGCTTCTGGCCCAGCGCATCCACGTAGGCCTGCAGCCGCGCATCCGGGTAGGGTGGCATCTGCTGCAGCACGGCCTGGTGCTCCTTGCGCCCGAGCGCGATCTCCTGCGCCTCGTCCATCACCGTGCGTTCCTGCTCGCCGGTGACCGGGTTCTGCACCGTCGCACCGCACCCCGCCAGCAGCAGGGCTGTGCACAGGGTCAGGGAGATCAGCTTGGAACGCATGGTCACACGGTGGCAGGTGGTGCTGCGATTGTCCACCGTGCCTGCAAGACCGTGCCGGCGGCGGGACTTGGCGACCCGGGCGCCGCGGGTGCAGCCTCAGGCGGTGGCCGGCGCGCGCAGGTTGTGCAACATGTCGCGCACCATCGCATCGAGATCGTATTGCGCCTGCCAGCCCCAGTCGCGCCGGGCCGCGCTGTCGTCGATCGAACGGGGCCAGCTGTCGGCAATCGCCTGGCGGAAGTCGGGCGCGCAGTCGAGCGTGAAGCCGGGCAGCTGCCGCGCGATCGCGCAGGCGATGTCGTCCGGCGTGAAGCTGATGCCGGCCAGGTTGTACGACTGGCGTTCGCGCACCGCCTCGCACGGCGCCTCCATCAGCTCGAGCGTGGCGCGGATCGCATCGGGCATGTACATCATCGGCAACGCGGTGTCGCGGGCCAGGAAGCTGGTGTAGCGGCCGCGCTCGAGCGCGGCATGGAAGATCTCGACCGCATAGTCGGTCGTGCCGCCGCCGGGGGCGGTCTTCCAGCTGATCAGGCCCGGATACCGCAGGCTGCGCACGTCGACGCCGTGCATGCGGTGGTACCAGGCACACCAGCCCTCGCCGGCCAGCTTGGAGATGCCGTACACCGTGGTCGGGTCCATCACCGTCTTCTGCGGCGTGTGCTCGCGCGGCGTCGACGGCCCGAACGCGGCGATCGAGCTCGGCCAGAACACCCGCTGCAGCTTGTGCGTGCGCGCCAGTTCGAGCACGTTCAGCAGGCTCTTCATGTTCAGGTCCCAGGCCCATTTCGGGTGCTGCTCGCCACGCGCGGACAAGGCCGCCGCCAGCAGGTAGACCTGCGTGATCTGGTGGCGCTCGACGAGGGCGGTCAGTGCGCTGGCCTCGGTGGCGTCGAGCACCTCGTGCCGCACGCCGATCACGCGCCCCTCGGGCGCCAGGTCGCTGGTGACGACCGCGCCGCGGCCGTGGCGCTCGACCAGGGCATGCGTCAGCTCGGTGCCGATCTGGCCATTGGCGCCGATGATGAGGATGCGTGGCGTCGTCATGCGCGCCCGCCTTCGGCCTTCAACAGGCCCAGCTCGCGGCCGGCCTGCGTGAACGCGGCCACCGCCTGTTCCAGGTCGGCGCGTTCGTGCACCGCGCTGATCTGCACCCGGATCCGGGCCTGCCCCTTGGGCACGACCGGGAAGAAGAAGCCGACGACATAGATGCCGAGTTCGAGCAGCCGCGCCGCGAGCTTCTGCGCCGCCACGGCGTCGTGCACCATGATCGGCACGATCGGGTGTTCGCCGTCCTTGATGTCGAAGCCGGCCGCCCGGATCGCGCCGCGGAACCATGCGGTGTTGTCGGCCAGCTTGTCGCGCAAGGCGGTCGAGCCTTCGAGCAGGTCGAGCACCGCGATCGACGCACCGACGATGCTCGGCGCCACGGTGTTGGAGAACAGGTAGGGCCGCGAACGCTGGCGCAGCAGCTCGACCACTTCGCGCCGGGCGCTGGTGAAGCCGCCCGAGGCGCCGCCCAGGGCCTTGCCCAGTGTGCCGGTGATGATGTCGATCTTGCCGAACACGCCGCGGTATTCATGCGTACCGCGTCCGGTGGCGCCGACGAAGCCGCTGGCATGGCACTCGTCGATGCCCAGCAACGCGCCGTAGGTATCGCACAGGGCCCGCATGGTGTCGAGCCGCGCAATGGTGCCGTCCATCGAGAACACGCCATCGGTGAACACCAGCGTGAAACGCGCGCCATCGGACGCCGCCTGCTGCAGGCAGCGCTCCAGGTCGGCCATGTCGTTGTGCTTGTAGCGGTACCGCTTCGCCTTGCACAGCCGGATGCCGTCGATGATGGACGCATGATTGAGCTCGTCGCTGATCACCGCGTCCTGCTCGCCCAGCAGCGGCTCGAACAGGCCGCCGTTGGCGTCGAAGGCGGCCGCGTAGAGGATCGTGTCCTCAGTGCCCAGGAAACGCGACAGCCGCGCCTCCAGCGTCTTGTGCAGGTCTTGCGTGCCGCAGATGAAACGCACCGAACTCAGGCCGTAGCCATGGGTGCGCAGCGCCTCGTGTGCCGCCGCCACCACGTCGGGGTGCGACGACAGTCCCAGATAGTTGTTGGCGCACAGGTTGAGCACGTCGCGCGTCGTGCCATCGGGTGCCACGGTGCGGATGTGTGCGCCTTGCGGTGTGGCGATGATGCGTTCGCCCTTGTACAGCCCGGCATCGCGGATGCCTTGCAGTTCCTGCGCCAGATGGGAATAAAAGTCCTGCTGCTTGCTCATGGTGTGACCTTGGAAACCGGTTTGTCAGGCACAATCCCGCCTGAACAGGAAATCGAACAACGTTCTATATATCGAACGATTGCGCAGTATATCGAATCATCATGTCCGTCCGCAAGCCACAGAATGTCGTCAGCGAGCCGCCCCGTGTCGGCGACACACTCGCCGCCCTGCGCCAGTCAGGGTCTTTGTCGCTGGACGCCTTGTCGCGCAAGGCCGGCGTGTCCAAGTCGATGTTGTCCCAGATCGAACGCGGCCAGGCCAACCCGACCGTGGCTGTGGTGTGGCGCCTGGCCAACGCGCTGAACGTCGGCATGGGTGAATTGCTCGGTGGCGTGGCTCCGGGCGGGCCGGCGCCGATCGAACGTGTGCCCGCGCACGCGGCCCCGGCGATCCGCAGCCCGGACGGCCTGTGCGAGTTGCGCATCCTGGGTCCGATCGCGCTGGCCGGTCAGTTCGAGTGGTATGAGTTGTCGGTGCAGCCCGGCGGGGTGCTGGCGTCACAGGCGCACGAGCACGGTACGCAGGAGCACCTCACCGTGGTGTCGGGCATGCTCGAAGTGCAGGCCGGCGATCAGGTGCAGGGACTCGAAACCGGCGAGACCGCACGTTATGCGGCGGACCGGCCGCATCGGATCCGCAACCCGGGTACGGCGCCGGCCAGCGGCTGGCTGGTGGTCGTGCATCCGGCATGAGTCGCCGGACCGGGCACGGGTTCGGCGCCGTTGCCGGGGCTCAGTGCAGCGTGGGTGCGGTCGGATCGGCCGCGTAACCCGCGGTCAGCCATTCGAAGGCCAGCGCCATGTCGCCCTCGGCGATGAACAGCTGCTGGCGGCAGGTGTCGAGGCAGACGCCGGTGGCGCGAGCCAGGGTCTGCGCATCGGCGCCGAACTGGCTGGAGCGGAAATCGAAGGCATGGCCGTGATCGGCGGGCGAAGCAAGGGTCGTCACGGCGGTCCCGGAAACAGGCTCCCGGGATGGGCCCCATTGCGAAGGTATCGGCGTCTTGACTAAGGACATGAGGCCGATTGTGGGGCAAACCGACGCAAGCTCCGCTGATTCGGACCGGGCCTGTCCGCTTTTTTCCTACGCACAGCGGTCATTGTTCACACTTGGACAACAATCAGGGCATACCGCGACGAACCCGTCCCGCCATGAAAGGTGCCCCATGCGAACCCTCCTGTCCCTGCTCGCCGGCCTGTTGTTCGCCGGCATGGCCCAGGCCGAAAAAGTCGGCGAAGTCTCCACCGCCTTCATCCTGATCGGCGCCAACCACAAGGTCGTCGTCGAGGCCTACGACGACCCCAAGGTCAACGGCGTCACCTGTTATGTGTCGCGCGCACGCACCGGCGGCGTCATGGGCGCGATCGGCCTGGCTGAGGACAAGGCCGAGGCCTCGATCGCCTGCCGCCAGGTCGGCCCGATCTCGTTCACCGGCAAGGCCATGGATGCGCAGGAAGAGATGTTCAACGAACGCATCTCGGTGCTGTTCAAGAAGCTGCGCGTGGTGCGCATGCTCGACCGCAAGCGCAACGTGCTGGTCTACCTGACCTACTCCGACAAGCTGATCGACGGCTCGCCGCAAAACGGCGTGACCGCGGTCGCGCTCGGCCAGGTGCCGCTGCCACCGGTGAACTGAAACCGGCCCGCGGCCGCATCCACGAGGCAACACCCCATGAACTTCGACGAATACCGATCCTTCGACGCCCTCGGCCTGGCCGGGCTGATCCGCAAGCGCGAGGTCTCGCGTGCCGAGGTGATGCAGGCGGCCCTGTCACGGCTGCAGGCCGTGAACCCGACCATCAACGCCGTGCCCTACCTGCACCAGCCGGCACTGGCACCGGACGCTCCCGTCATCGGTGCCGACGGCCCGTTCGCCGGCGTGCCGTATTGCATCAAGGATCTGCACGCGCCGGTGCGGGACATGCCGCTGACCCACGGCAGCCGGCTGTTCGCCGGCCAGGTGTTCGACTTCGACGCCGAGACCGTGGCCCGGCTGCGCCGCGCCGGCTTCGTCATCATCGGCCGCACCAACTCGCCCGAGTTCGGCATGAACGTGACCACCGAGCCGGCGCTGCATGGCCCGACGCGCAACCCGTGGAACCTGGCCCATGGTGCAGGCGGCTCCAGCGGCGGCGCCGGCGCGGCCGTGGCCAGCGGCATCCTGCCCGCCACCCATGCCACCGACAGTGGCGGCTCGATCCGCATCCCGGCATCGTGCAACGGCCTGTTCGGCCTCAAGCCCACCCGCGCCTTGTTGCCGTATGGCCCGCACCGGGGCGACGCGGCCCACGGCATCAGCCATGAACACGCGGTGACCCGCAGCGTGCGCGACTGCGCCGCGATCCTGGACGCCACGGCCGGGCCCGACGTGGGCGCACCGTACTTCACGCAACGCCCTGCCGAACGTTTCCTGGACGGCATCACCCGTGCGCCCGGCCCGCTGCGCATCGCCTACACGCTGCAGGACTTCAGCGGCCAGCCGGTGCACGCCGAATGCCGCGCCGCGGTCGAGGCGGCGGCGCAGTTGCTCGCCGGCCTGGGCCACCATGTCGAGGCCGCGACGCCCGCCTTCGACTACGACGCCTTGTTCCAGGCCGTGATGACGGTCATGATGACCGGGCTGGCCTCCAACGTCGACGCGCGCGAGCAGCAACTGGGCCGGCCGGCGCGGGCCGACGAACTCGAGCGGGTCACCCATGCCGCGGTCGCGCGCGGACGCGGCGTTTCCGGCACCCGATACGTCGCCCAGTTCCCGCGGATCAACCGCGAGGTGCGTCGCATCGGCCAGTTCTTCGAGCAGGTCGACATGCTGCTGACACCCACCATGGCGGCCCCGCCGCCGCGCCTGGGCACGCTGAGCACCGACACCGACGACCTCGACGCCTTCATCCGCGCCAGTTTCGGCCTGGCCCCGTTCACGACACCGTTCAACGCCACCGGGCAACCCGCGGCCAGCCTGCCGCTGCACTGGAGCGCCGACGGCCTGCCGGTCGGCGTGCAGCTGGTCGGGCGTTTCGGCGCCGATGCGCAGCTGCTGGCACTGGCCGCGCAGATCGAGCAGGCCGCACCGTGGTTCGACCGGGTGCCGACCCTGTGAGCACGGCGGGGCCGATCGCGTGCGCACCGCCGGGAAAATCCCGGCCCGGAGCCGGGCACACGCGGCCCGGCCATGGCGGGCACCGGAAAACTGCCATACTGCCAGCCCTTTGATGATCGACAAGAAGACTGCCTTATGTTGAAGTTCACCTGTTGCGACGCCGTCGGACAGTTCTCCCAGCGGGTCCAGGCCCAGGTGCTGCGCGGCATCCGGCGCGGGTTCGAAAAGGAATGCCTGCGCGTCGACGCCCAGGGCTCGCTGGCGCAGACGCCGCATCCGCGTGCGCTGGGCTCCAAGCTGACCCACCCGTGGATCACGACCGATTATTCGGAAGCGCTGCTCGAATTCATCACGCCGCCGAGCACCGACCTCGACGAGCCGCTGCGTTTCCTGCGCGACATCCACCGCTTCGTGACCCCGGCACTGGGCGAGGAGACGATGTGGGCCAGCTCCATGCCCTGCGTGATCGGCGACGACAACACCATCCCGCTGGCCGACTACGGCAGCTCCAACCGGGCGAAGATGAAACGGGTGTACCGCGAAGGCCTGGGCCTGCGGTACGGCCGGCACATGCAGGCCATCGCCGGCGTGCATTACAACTGGTCGCTGCCCGACGACTTCTGGAGCGCACTGTATGACTGCTGCGGCGCCGACGGCAGCCGGCAGGACTTCATCAGCACCCGGTATTTCGGCCTGATCCGCAACTTCCTGCGCTACGGCTGGCTGGTGCCCTACCTGTTCGGCGCCTCGCCGGCGATCTGCGAATCCTTCCTGCAGGGCCGCAAGTCCGACCTGCTGCAGCTGGTTCCCGGCAGCCTGTACGGCCAGTACGCGACCAGCCTGCGCATGAGCGACCTGGGCTACCAGAACAGCGCGCAGTCCAACCTCAACGTCAACTTCAATTCGCTGGCCGAATACACCGCGGCACTGGAGACCGCGATCCGCACGCCGGACCCGTATTACGAGCGGATCGGCGTGCGCGATGGCGAGCACTGGAAACAGCTCAGCGCCAACCTGCTGCAGATCGAGAACGAGTTCTACGCGCCGATGCGTCCGAAACGGGTCTCGCCCGATCGTCCGGCCAAGGGCCTGCGCGAGCGTGGTGTCGAATACATCGAGATGCGGCTGTTCGACCTCAACCCGATGGTCGACATCGGCATCACTCCCGAGCAGGCCAGCTTCGTGGACGTGTTGCTGCTGATGTGCCTGTTCCGCGACAGCCCGCCGATCAGCGCACGCGAGCAAGGCGAGAACGACGAGAACAAGCGCCGCATCGTCAACCGCGGCCGGCAGAGCGATCTGTACCTGCTGATGCACAACCACGAACAACCGATGCGTCCGCTGGCGCATGAACTGTTCGACGACATGGCACCCTTCGCCGAGATGCTGGACACCGCCTACGGTGGCAGCCGCCACACCAGCGCCATGCATCTGCTGCGCCAGCGCATCGACAACCCGGACCAGACACCGTCGGCCCAGGTGCTCGAGGCGTCGCGCGCGCATGGCGGCTTTTTCAAGTACACGATGTTCGCGTCCGGCCACCACAAGCAGGCGCTGCTGGCGCATCCGCTGGACGCCGAAACTCAGGCCCGGTTCGAGCTTGCGGCGCGCGAGTCGCTGCAGGCGCAGCAACAGATCGAGAGCCAGGACACCGAGCGCTTCGAGGATTTCGTGGCGGCGTATTACGCCTGAGGCGTGGCGTGGCGCGGGCGGCCGCGACCTGAACACACGGCGTGTCGTGGCGAGGCGTGGTCAGCGCAGCTGCCCCACCACCGCCAGCACCGGCTGCAACACGCCCGCGCCCAACTTGCGCGAGCGCTCCCCGCTCCATCCCGTCGCCGCATCGGGCAGGTCGTCGTTGTCCTTGAACGGCATCTCGATCGTGAACGACAGGCAATCGAACCGTTGCGCGACCCAGTTCGTGGCCACGGTCGGATTGGCCTGCGTGGCGCGCGCCGTGCCGTAGTTGACGCGGTCCTGGAAGTCCGGGCAGCTGGCGATCCAGCTGGACTTGAAGGTGTCCTGCAGCTGCTGCAGCCGCGGCGTGAACCCGACGATGCCTTCGCTGCCGGCCACGAAATTGAACGGCAGGTTTTCGTCGCCATGCGCGTCCAGGAACAGGTCGACGCCGGTCTGCTCCATCTTGCGGCGCACCAGCAGCACCTCGGGCGAACGCGCCATGCTCGGCTCCAGCCATTCCCGGTTCAGGTTGGCGCCAGCCGCGTTGGTGCGCAGGTTGCCGCGCACGCTGCCGTCCGGATTCATGTTGGGCACGACGTGAAAGATGCAGCGCTGCAGCAGCACCCGGGCCACCGGGTCGTCGGCGTCGAGCAACCGCTCCAGGAATCCCTCGACAAACCATTCGGCCATGGTCTCGCCCGGATGCTGGCGCGCGATCAGCCAGACCCTGCGCCGGTCGGACTCGGGCACCGGACTGTCGGCATCGGTGATGCGCAGCAGGTCCATGTCGCGCCCGTCCAGGCTGGCACCCAGGCGTTCGAGCTGCACATGTTCGGACGTGCATGCCGACGCGAGCAGGTCCAGATGGCGCTCCCACGCATAAGGCTCGAAATACGCCAGGTACACGCTGTTGCTGTCGGGCACGAGGCGCGCCGTCATCACGGTGCCGTCGTAGGCCGTGTCGATCCGCTGCCAGTGCTGCCGGTCATGGCTGGCAACCACGCGGTAGTTCTCCCAGCCCTTGGCATACGCGCATTGGCCGGCGTTGACGAAACGCAGCGTCACCGGCACGCCCGCGGCCCCCTGCAGGCGGAAGTGAAACCACTGCGCGATGTCGGCCGCGTTGTCGCTGCGGATGCGCAGTTCGATGTTGCCCGGGTCGTCGGCGCGCAGCATCTCGATGGCACCGGAGTCGAACTGGCTTGAGATCGTGATCATCATCAAGATAGTACCGCGGTACAGATGGAGTTCATGACGATTGCGACGCACCAATGGCGCTTGTGAAGCGTACCGGCGCCACCGCCATGCTGAGCAACTGCAGGGTTTTCAAGTCGCAAAGTAGCGATGCTCAAGCGTCCCACGCCAGTCACCTTCGAACACCAGATCACACACCACGTCGACGCGATCCTTTCCTTCAAGCTCCAGCTCACCTGCACGCACGAACCGTTCGTCCTTGAAGACCTGGGTCAGTCGGGCGAGCAGGGCTTGTTTGTAACTGGTGTCAGCGTTGCCTTCGAACTGCAAGCCTTTGGTCTCCATCACAACCGTGCGGGCCTGCCCGTTCTGGTTGACAACGCCAAACACAAAATCGGGGTAGACCTTGTGGCGCTTCCATCCTTGCAGGCCGTATTGCGTGCGCGCCACGTTGCGATGCCACCAGCGCAACGCCGCCTTCTGGTCCAGATAACCCGCAAATGCAACCTCCAGATCATTCATGTCCGGAGTGTGCAAGGCTGGCTCCAGAAGGCTCTTGTGCACAGCGCGTGCATCCGGCCGCTGCAAAACGGGCGGCTGACTAGTCAACACGAGTTCGGCTGACTGCGGGAGTTCGTAATCCATCGCGTCCGCCCGCAGTGAGAACTGCACCCTGCCTTGATCGACAAGCCGATCGAACACGTCTTGTGCCAGGCGATCGCGCTCCTTCTCGATATCCAGGCGCAAGCGCTCAGTGAACGACGAAACGGACGACGCAAGGACGGCGTCCGAGATGCCCAGCGACTGCAGTCGCTCAAGAACCCGGCCCACCCAATCCCAGACCAGCCACGCATTCGGAGCCAAATCGAGCAACGATCGCACAATGCGCGCACGATCCAGGGTGTCCAACGGGTCTGCGCCGTCCGTTTGCCAACCGTGCTGGCTCCGAGAAAGTATTGACAAGTCAATCGTCAAGTGCTGGCTACCACCGAGCTGCTGGTCCGGCGCCCACGCCATTGCCAATGCCTCGACGTTCAATGCGTTCCAATCCAATCGCGCCAGCACGTCACTTTCGTACACCAG
This sequence comes from Rhodoferax sp., assembly GCA_024236015.1. GTDB lineage: Bacteria > Pseudomonadota > Gammaproteobacteria > Burkholderiales > Burkholderiaceae_C > CAISIP01. Next base: position 246,246 of record JACKLK010000005.1, on the reverse strand, counting down.
CTCTCGCCGTGGCTCCCCAGGCTCGGCCCAGCTCACCTTCGGCACGAAAATGCGCACATCGGCCAGTTCGGCGCGTCGCTTCAACGGAATGCGGCGCTCCACCTTGTCACTTTCACGCGCATCACCGTGCAGCGTCACGGCCAGGTCGCCCATGCCTTCGCCTTCCAGGGACTGTTTGATGGACTTAACCACGTCCGAGGTATTGGCATCAAAACACTGCACATAACAGGCATCCAGCGCCTCCTTGCCGGTCTTGGTTACCTGCGGCTGACGCAAGATGCGACCTACCAACTGCGTCATCGCAGCCGGGTTGCGGCCGGCGGCCAGTGCGCTGAGTACATAGGCGAACGGGCAGTCCCATCCCTCCTGCAAAGCCTGTTTGGTGATAATGGCCCTGATTTCGCACTGCGGCGACATCAGATCGATGTTTTCGGGCTGCTTCAGATCGTCCTTCTCGGACGTCTTGATCGCAATCTGCCGCTCATGCAAGCCGAGCTGCAACAGGAACGCCTTGGCATCCTCGGCGTGGATGAAACCCGCATCGCGCATGTCCGCGCCGGTTCGCTCCACCTGCACTAGCAAGATCGGCCGGATATAACGGGCCGTCTCGGCTTGCAGCGTCTCGGCGTCACGTTGCAGGCTGTCCAATTGCTGCAGTGAAGCCGCCAGGCAAGCCTGCCAGTCGGCCCAGCGCCGCACCTCGACATGAATCGGCAGCTTGATCATCTCTGCGTCGTCCAAATCGGTGCCGCGCACGTCCACCAGGATGTTCGACCCGCGCCCCTTGGCCGAGGCCACTCGTGGCGTGGCCGACAACTCCAGCATGAAACACGGGTTGAATCCGTCAAGCGTGGACAGCGCGTTCTCCGAATAGGCATGGTGGCCTTCGTCGATCACCACCATCGGACGCAGCAGGCGCATCACGTTGCCCAGCGAACTCTTGACGATGGAGCCCTTCTGCGCCCGCGCCTCCTCCGCACTCTGCCATGGGCTTCCATAAGCATCCAGGTTGGGCACGGCGCGCAGCAAATCCCAGTGCTGCTCGATGTCATCCTCCCGCGGCAAGAAACCCAGCACATTGCCCCGGTCGCGAAAAAAGCGCAGCGTCTCCTTGCTCTGCCGCGCGGCGGATTGCAGCATCAGCACCATCACGCACAGGTGCGACGACACATCCAGGCGAGACAGCGGCGAGTTCTTTTCCAGAATCTTCACCCGACCAGCACCGGCCACGTTCAACATCTGGCGGTAGGGGTGGTCACGGTCGTTCAGCGTCTTGAAAGTCTGGCGGTAGATCGCCTCGTTGGGCACCACCCACATCACCAACCCGGTATGTTGACGGAGGTAAGAGCCAAAAACGCGCGCCACACTGGCGGCCGCCAGCAAGGTCTTGCCGCCACCCGTGGGCACTTTCAGACATACGTTTGGGATGGCACGACCTGCGCCGTCGAAGCGGCTCGAATAGGGCTGGTCCCTGAACGCAGGGGGAAGGGCTTTGGCCTTGCCGAGCGCCGCCCAGGCCCTCTTCGGATAATCCGCCGCCTCACGGGCCGAGTCCCCCATGCCCTCCAATTCCTTCAGCAATGCCGCGGCCTGCAGCGCTTGTGCCTGGTGCCTGTTCAGTTCGTCCAGATACCGCCCCAATTGCCGCAGCACCGTGGACTGAAAGCCTTTCAACTGGGTGCCACCCAGTTCCTCCACATTCGACACATGCTGCGCGGGCGACCACAACAACCGCTTGTGGCGCTCTATCTGACGCTGAAATTCGTCGTTCTCTACCTGTTCCAGTCGCACGAGATCGATGCCGTACAAAAGCCCTAGATCATCGATGCGTTGCCGCAGAGCGGCCTCTTCGGCAGACGTCATCTCGGGCGCTTCGACCGCGATATCCACGTCCGACTCGGCGCGATGTGTGCCAGCCGCCCTGGAGCCGAAAAGCCATACCGCCACGACATGGGGCGTGTTCTCAAACACACGCAGCAGACGCAACAGAGAACCGGCTGCAACTCCGCTGTCACGACGGGTCAGCGCGGCATCCTGCCTCTGCCGAGGTGTCAGCGCCACCATCAGCGACCTTCCAGCTTGGCCAGCAACGCGTCGAATCCGGCAACCGCGCGTGCACGGATGAGCGCCACGATTTCTATAGCCTTGGCCTTGTCATATTCATGCGTAGCGTCGTTGCGTGCCGCCGTCATCTCGGTCCACAGATCGGGATCGGTGACCAAAGCTGTCTTGAACGCCGCGTCCATCACTGCCTTCTTGGTGGACTCGTAAGTCACCTCCTGCTGGTCCACCAGCCACTGCCGCATCGCCTTTCGCGCTGTTTCGAAACTGAGCTCGAAACGCTTGATGATCGAGTCGCGCATGAATTCGTCTTCCGGCTGCGCCAGCGCCAGCTTCAGCGCGACCACTGCGTCGCGAAACTGGCTCAGTCGCTGATCAAAACGGTCATCAGACATGGCAATGGCTCCTTCACGCCTCGCGGTACAACGCAAACGGCAGCGGCGCGTAGTCCACACCGTGCTCCTGCAACTGCCGGTTGCTCAGGTACTTGGCAGGTGCAAACACCAGGTGGCGCAAGGGTGTGCGCTTGCGTTTCGCATCGTGGCTCTTGCCCCAGTCCTGCACTTGTCTGGCCAGGCTCAGCGTCAGCGCTGCCTCCGGGCTCTTCAAGAAATGTAGTTCCGGTTTGTAGACCAGCCATACATGGCTGTCTTTTGCTTCGCCCAGGTACCACATTGGCGCCTTCTTCGGCGGTGGCGGCAATACGCCGCCGGTTGCGGTATAAAACAACCAGGCGCCCAGTGCATCGAATGCAGGCAATTTCTCGCCGCTCAGCAACTTGTCCAGATCCACCGCTTCACCCAGCGTGCAATAGGTGAAGCTGCCACCCAGGCCGGGCGCCCTTTCGGAAATGCGGCGCACGCCTTCGACGCGCAACACGCCATCATCGATCCTGGCCTCGATCTTGTCGAAGCGCTTGCGCTTGCGCATCTTGCGCGCTGCCTGCTCCACCAGGTCGGCGGTGCCCTCGGCTTCGCCGCCCAGTCCTTCCACGCGCTTGATCGCATCCACCCTGGCCAGCCACTCGGCCGCTTTCTTGAACTGCGTGAGCGTGATTTTTTCTTCCAGCAGCGTCTCCCGCTGCGTGCCTTCCCAGGCATAACCGTTGATAGCCCGACGCACGCGCTCGGCCGTCAACGTGTCGGCATAGTCCTCGCCTTCGACCAGGATAAAACGGCGTGCTCCGCCGTCCTTGGCGTTGGCCTTAAGCACAGCGTGGGCTGTGGTGCCGGAGCCGGCGAAGGAATCAAGGACCAGGGTGTTTTTCTGGTCAACCAATTCAAGAATGCGCTCGATCAACTCAACTGGCTTTGGTGTATCGAACACATCGCCTGTCGCGAACATGTCTCTCAGCATTGCCTTGGCTTGCCGCATGGTTGGCACATCCGCCCATATCGTGGGGTACGGTCTGGTGGGTACATCTGGCGCGAACTCACGGGTATACGGCTCCCAAACAGTCCGTCCTTGCCTTTCACGCCGCTTCCAAATGAGTGTTCCTGCAGCGATATGCGCAAAGACAGCCTTTTCTCCGGCCGCCCAGCGTGCTTCTTCACCATTGTCGTGCGTCGGGAAGACGTCACCCCCATCAGGATCGACCAAACGGAAATACATCGTAGGACGATCCTTGCGCAGGCTGTTCTTTCCATTCTTCTTGAGCAACCGATCCCGGTAAAGTCGCCCCCGATCGTCGCGAGCGCTATATGCATCCAGAATCCCCGGAGCAACCATCGGCGAGAACACGACCTGAGACCTGTCTCGTGCATAACAGAGCAAGAAATCATGATCAGGGGTTACTGCGACTTTGTTGTCGTTTGGGCTGTCGACTTTTCGCCAAACGAAACAATTGACGAAGTTCTCGTCCCCAAAAATCTCATCCAGCATCATCCGTGCCCGATGCACCTCGTTGTCATCCAGCGTGATCCAGATGGAGCCGGTTTCGCTGAGCAACTCCCGCAGCAACACCAGCCGCGGCCACATCATGCACAGCCACTTGTCGTGGCGCAGCATGTCCTCGCCATCCACCGGATTGGTGCTCAGCCATTCCTTCATGATCGGCGAGTTAACCCCGTCGCTATAACACCAGCCTTCGTTACCGGTGTTGTAGGGCGGATCGATGAAGATCAGGTCCACCTGCCCGGCATGGCGCGGCAGCAGGCTCTTGAGCGCGTGCAGGTTGTCGCCATGGATGACCAGATTGCCGTTCAGATCTGCGGCACCAATGCCCTTGGTTGCCTGCGGCTCCAACGGACGGTAAGGCACCGTCAGGTGGTGGTTGTAGACGTATTCTTTGCCTTTGAAGACGATTTCGGGCATGGCGCGGTGAAATGAAGAACGGTTCGTGGCACGGGGAAGGCAATCGATTATCTGCGCGCGTTACGTCAAGTTCCCGTTGACGCAGGGGAACGCGCAGCGGCAGACGTTCCAGCCATCGCCGCGGCATCGCCATACGCGGCGCGCAATTCGCGCTTGAGAACCTTGCCGATGGCGCTGCGCGGCAGCTCGGAGCATACCTGCAGGTCGCCCAGGCGCTGCGTCTTGCCCAGCTGCGCATTCGTCCATTGCAGCAGGTCGGCGGCCGGCACCGCCGGTGCGTCGGCGCGCAACACGACGAAGGCCACCGGAGTCTCGCCCCAGCGATCGGACGGCACGCCGACGACCGCGACGTCGGCCACCGCGGGGTGCTGGTGCAGCACCGCCTCGAGGTCGCTCGGGTAGACGTTGAAACCGCCCGAGATCACCATGTCCTTCTTGCGGTCGAACAGGATCAGGAATCCGTCCGCATCGAAGCGGCCGATGTCGCCGGTGCGGATGAAACGCTTGCCGGACGGGTCGAACCATTCGGCCTCGCGCGTCTTCTCCGGCTGGCGGTGGTAACCGGTCATCATGCCGCCGGAGTGGCCGACCACCTCGCCGGCTTGACCCGGCGCGACCTCGACGCCGTGGTCATCGATCAGCCGGATGTCGTGGCCCTGGGCCGCGGGCCCGACGGTATGCAACTTGTGCGGATGCTTGTGTGCCTCCAGGATGCAGGTGCCGCCGCCTTCGGTCATGCCGTAGAACTCGACCAGGCCACCGGGCCAGCGCTCGAGCACGTCGGCCTTGAGCGCGGCACCGAACGGTGCGCTGGTGGAGAACTTCATGTGGAAACTCGACAGGTCGAAACGGCCGAACTCCGGCAGCGCCATCAGTCGCTGGTATTGCACCGGCACCAGCATGGTGTGGGTGGCGCGATGGCGCTGGGCCAGTTCCAGGTAGGCCTGCGCGTCGAACTTCGGCATCAGCACCACGGCACCGCCGCAGGCGATGGTGGGAAAGAACACCACCAGCGTGGTGTTGGAATACAGCGGCGTGGACAGCAGCGTCACCGTGTCCGGGCCGTAGCCATAGGTGGCGCCACGGCACACATGGCTCCAGCGCATGCCGTGCGACTGCACGATGCCCTTGGGCTCGCCGGTCGTGCCCGACGAATAGATGATGTTGAACGGCCATTCCGGCCGTATCTCGACCGCGCGGGGCGGCTGGTCCGCGTCGCCGAGCCAGGCATCGAAGGCTCGGGCCCCGTTGCTGCCGTCGATCGCGATCCGCGGCGGCGCCGTTGGCAACGCCGGGCCCATTGCCTGGGTACCGACGGCATCGACGAAGACGCAACACGCCTGTGCGTCGTCCACCATGCGCGCCAGGCTGGCTGCGCCGGCGCCGGGAGCCAGCGGTGCCACCGCCAGGCCGGCACGCAGGGCGCCCAGGAAGACACAGACATGCTCGATCGACATGCCGGCACAGATGGCGATCGTGTCACCCGGGCCCCGGCCTTCGTGTTGCAGCGCCGCGGCGACCCGGTCCATCCGCGCATCGAGGCCGGCGTAATCGAGGCGGCGATCGCCTTGCAGCAGGGCCGGACGCTGCGGCGCCAGCCTCGCATGGTGCCGGACCCGCTCGGCAATGGTGGTGAAGTCGGGCGCCAGGGTAACGGTCATGGAAGGTTCATCGGTCTGCACGGGGGGACACCATGGTAACGAGCCATGCCGCCCGCCGGCCCACACCACCACCCGCAGGCGGGACTTGTGGTTTGCGCGACAATACCCCCCGCTGTCCGCTGGCGGCCCATGGCCCATGACAACCCGGCCTGCCCCCGCACCGACCCGCCCCCCCTTTCTCTCTCTCGCACAACAAGGAATGAGACCATGACCTATCCCGACGTCCAACTGCTGATCAACAACGAATGGCGCCCCGCCCGCGGCGGCGCGAGCCTGAAGGTCCACAACCCGGCGACCGGCAAGGAGATCGGCAGCGTGGCCAAGGCCACCATCGCCGACCTGGACGATGCGCTGGCATCGGCGGCCAAGGGTTTCGAGGTCTGGCGCAATACGCCGGCCATCGAACGCGGCAAGATCATGCGCGCCGCGGCCCAGTTGCTGCGCGAACGCGCCGGCGACATTGCCCGCCTGATGACGATGGAACAGGGCAAGCCCCTGGCCGAAGCCAAGATGGAGGTGGCAGCGGCCAGTGACGTCATCGAATTCTTCGCCGAGGAAGGCAAGCGCGTCTACGGCCGCCTGGTGTCGCCACGTGCGATGAACGTGCAGCAGATGGTGCTCAAGGAGCCGGTCGGCCCGGTCGCCGCGTTCACGCCGTGGAACTTCCCGATCAACCAGGTCGTGCGCAAGATGGGCGCGGCGCTGTCCACCGGCTGCTCCATCATCGTTAAGGCGGCCGAAGAGACGCCGGCCTCGCCGGCCGAACTGATCCGCGCCTTCGTCGACGCCGGCATGCCGGCCGGCGTGGTGTCGCTGGTGTATGGCGATCCGGCCGAGATCAGCGGCTACCTGATCCCGCACCCGGTGATCCGCAAGATCACCTTCACCGGCTCCACGCCGGTGGGCAAGCAGCTGGCCGCGCTGGCCGGGCAACACATGAAACGCGCGACGATGGAACTCGGCGGTCACGCGCCGGTGATCGTCGCGGCCGACGCCAACATCGCGCACGCGATCAAGATGATTGCCGGCGCCAAGTTCCGCAACGCCGGCCAGGTCTGCATCTCGCCGACCCGGTTCCTGGTCGAGGAGGCGGTGCGCGAGGAGTTCGTCGCCGGTTTCGTCAAGTACATCTCCGGCCTGAAGGTCGGTGACGGCCTGGCCGACGGCACGCAGATGGGCCCGCTGGCCAATCCGCGCCGCCTGAACGCCATGCACGCTTTCACCACCGACGCGATCAAGCGCGGCGCCAAGGTGGCGGTCGGCGGCGAACGTATCGGCAACGAAGGCAACTTCTTCGCGCCCACGCTGCTGCTCGACGCGCCGCTGGACAGCTCGGTGTTCAACGACGAACCCTTCGGCCCGCTGGCCGCGGTGCGCAGCGTCAAGAACGTCGACGAGGCCATTGCCGAGGCCAACCGCCTGCCGTTCGGCCTGTCGGCCTATGCCTTCACCAGCTCGATCAAGACCGCGCACCAGCTCTCGAGCCAGGTGCAGACCGGCATGTTGTGGATCAACCAGCCGGCCGCACCCTGGCCCGAGCTGCCGTTCGGCGGCGTCAAGGATTCCGGCTACGGCAGCGAAGGCGGCCCCGAGGCGCTGGAGGCGTATCTCGCGACCAAGACGGTCGCGATGATGAGCGTGTGACGCAAGGCGACAGCCCGGCAGGCTTCGACGGCCTGCCGCTCAAGCCCGGCACGCTGGAGAACCTGCGCAGCCTGGGTTACCAGGCGATGACCCCGATCCAGGCCGCCAGCCTGCCGCCGGCGCTGGCCGGCAAGGACCTGATCGCCCAGGCCCAGACCGGCAGCGGCAAGACCGCGGCCTTTGCGCTGGCCCTGCTCACCAACCTGAACCCGCGCCGCTTCGCGGTGCAGGCGCTGGTGTTGTGCCCGACGCGCGAGCTGGCCGATCAGGTCACGGTCGAGATCCGCCGGCTGGCGCGTGCCGAGGAGAACATCAAGGTGGTCACGCTGTGCGGCGGCGTGGCGCTGCGCGGCCAGCGCGCGTCGCTGGAACACGGCGCGCACATCGTCGTCGGCACGCCGGGCCGGGTCATGGACCACCTCGAGCGCCAGTACCTGACGCTAGAGGCCCTGAACACGCTGGTGCTCGACGAGGCCGACCGCATGCTGGACATGGGGTTCTTCGACGACATTGCCACCGTCGCGCGCCAGTGCCCGGCCACGCGCCAGACCCTGCTGTTCTCGGCCACGTATCCGGAAGGCATCGAGAAACTGGCCCGGCAGTTCATGCGCGAGCCGCAACGCATCGAGGTCAGAAGCGCGCAGGCGGGACCGGCGATCGAACAACGCTTCTACGAGGTGACCCGCGCCAGCCGCTACCCGACGGTGGCCCTGCTGCTGAACCATTTCCGCCCGGTCAGCACGCTGGCGTTCTGCAATACCAAACAGCAGTGCCGCGAGCTGGTCGACTACCTGCAGCAGCAGGGCTTCAGCGCGCTGGCGCTGTACGGCGAACTCGAGCAACGCGAGCGCGACCAGGTGCTGGCGCAGTTCGCGAACCGCAGCTGCTCGGTGCTGGTGGCCACCGACGTGGCCTCGCGCGGGCTGGACATCGACCAGCTCGAGGCGGTGATCAACGTCAGCATCACGCCCGACCCCGAGGTCCATGTGCACCGCATCGGCCGCACCGGCCGCGCCGGTGCGACCGGCCTGGCGCTGAGCCTGGCCAGCATGGACGAGATGGGCTCGGTCGGCAAGATCGAGCAGTACCAGAAGATGGAAACGGTCTGGCACACGGCCGACGAACTCACCCCCACCGGCCAGGGCCCGCTGCTGCCGCCCATGGTGACGCTGCAGCTGCTCGGCGGGCGCAAGGAAAAGATCCGCCCCGGCGACGTGCTGGGCGCGCTGACCGGCCCGGACGGGGGCTACAGCCGCGAGCAGGTCGGCAAGATCACGGTGACCGAGTTCACGACCTTCATCGCGATGCAGCGCGACATCGCCAAGGAGGCGATGCGCCGGCTCAACGCAGGCAAGGTCAAGGGCAAGAGCGTCAAGGTGCGGATGCTCGATTGACCGGTGCGGCCGCGCGGTCGACCGCCAGACCCTCGACCCACCAGGTCCGAATCGGTTCGACCTTGCCCTTGACACGGGCAGGTGGCATGGCACGCATCACGAATTGCGCGTCCAGGCTCTCGCGCACCGCCTCGGTGATCAGCAGGTCGACGTCGAACGCGCGGGTCAGGCCCTCGACCCGCGAGGCGACGTTGATCGGATCGCCGGTGACGCTGAACTTGGACAGGCCGCCGGTCCCGATCACCCCGGCCACGACCTCGCCGCTGTGGATGCCGATGCCGAAACGCAGGTCGGGCAAGCCCCTGGCGCGCAACGTGTCGTTGTAACGTGCGAGTGCCGCGCGCATGTCCAGCGCCGCCAGCGCCGCGTCGCGGCACTGCCAGCGGTTGGGCTCCAGCGCGCCGAACAACGCCAGCAGCCCGTCGCCGACCAGTTCGTTGATGTGGCCATGGTGGCGCACCACGGCCTGGTTCATGGCCTGGAAATAGTCGTTCAGCACGGTCACGGTCAAGGCCGGATCGAGCCGGTCGCACAAGGCGGTGAAACCGCGCAGGTCGGCAAACAGCATCGTCACGTGCCGGCGCTGTGGCGCGATGTCGCCCGGGCCGTCGGTCAGGCGTTCGACCACGTCGGGCGGCGCGAACCGCTCGAAGGCGCGCTGCAGGCGCTCGAGCCGTTCATCGCCGCTGGCCAGCAGCCGTTCGAGTTGCGCCACCTGGCGCCGGCACCACCACCACGCAAGCGCAAAGCCGCCGGCCGACAACGCCGCCAGAATGCCCCAGAACCAGGGCGTCATGCGTGCAACATGGCCAGCCGCACCGTGGCATTGGCCAATGCCGCGACGCCGATCGCCTCGACCAGTTGATCTTCTCCGAGTGACGCGCGCAGTTCCCGGGTCTCGCGCTGGATCGCGGCGGTGTCGTAATGCACGGTCGAGCGGGACCAGGACAACAGCACCACCTCGCCCCGGGGCAGCAGGTCCGAATGCAGGTTGTCCAGCGCGGCATCGGCGTCGGCACCGGACAGCTTGCTGCCAGCCAGCAGGCTGCGCGCCTGGGTTTCGCACAACCCGCATTCCAGCGTGCGCGCCACGACGGCAAACATCAGCGCCTTGGTGGCTGGGCCCAGCACGGTGGACGCAAAAACCCCGTCGAGCGCGTCGCGCATGATCCGGGCCGCGGGCAACCCCGCCAGAGGCACCAGCACGCCGGAGAAGCGACTTCGCTCGAGCGTGGCCACGTCCAGGGGCGCGTCTGCCGCGGGCGCCGCGCCCGGCCGCTTCAGCCGCTGCAGCAGCGGTGCGGCCAGGCCGATGATGCGTCCGATCGGACCGTTGGCCAGGCGCTCGAAGCCGCGCTCGGGCGGACAGGCGAGAAACGTGCTGACACGGTTGTAGCCGCAACCGAGCGCGATCGCGAACGCCATCTCGCAAACGGCCGGCCGCGAAAAGCCGAGCGCCACCAGGCGATCGACGGTCGAACGCGCGGGCCGCGGCCGCGACCGGGCCAGGCTGCGGCAGAACGCGATGAAGGCCTGCTCCTTCGCGTCGAGTTCGGCCATGTGCAGGTCACGTTCGATGCGGTGGATGAAGTCCTCGGGGTAACCGAGAATCTTCATGTAGGCCCGGTTGGCGCCGTAGCAATACCGGCAGGCGTTCTCCTGCGCCGTGACCATGGCGCCGATATGGAACAGGCGCAGCGGCATCGCAACAGGCCGATACACCGTCAGGCTCAGCAATGCCTCACGCAACCAGGGACTGCAACCGATGCGCCGGTCGACCTCGGAGACCTGACCGCCACGGCGCTTGATCTCCGCCTCCCATGCGGGGTCGGCCCTGGCCGGCACCAGGGGTTCGCCTTCCCATGCGATCTCGTCGAGCAGCGCCGCCATGTCTAGGTCTCCTCGATACCAAGGGCCACCGGGCAAGCCGACGATACGCCGGATCGACGCAAAGCTCCAGAGACCCGGCTGCCTGCAGTGCCATGCGGATCCGCGTCCGGCACGCGTCCACCAGCCGCGGTGATCGGCGAGACACGGGCGGGCGTGCCGCCCGAGCGCGCGCCTCAGCCGCGCGCGTGCGTCACGCCGCCGTCGACCACCAGTGTCGATCCGACCACGTAGTCGCCGGCGCGCGACGCCAGATAGATCGCGGCGCCCGCCATGTCTTCGGCGCTGCCGATGCGCCCGGCCGGAACATGGGCCGATACCGCATCGGCATGGTCGCGTGCATCCTTGTTCATGTCGGAGGCGAACGCGCCCGGCGCGATCGCGGTCACGACGATGTTGTCCTGGATCAGGCGCAGCGCCATGCGCCGTGTCAGGTGGATCAGCCCGGCCTTGCTGGCGGCATAGGAGTAGGTTTCCAGCGGGTTGACCGACACCCCGTCGATGGACGCGATGTTGATGACCTTGGCCGGACGCACCTTGGCCGCGGTGCGCAACTGGGTGGCCAGGGCTTGCGTCAGGAAGAACGGGGCCTTGAGGTTCAGGTTGACCACCTTGTCCCAGCCGCTCTCGGGGAAGGTGTCGAACTCGGCGCCCCAGGCGGCGCCGGCGTTGTTGACCAGGATGTCAAGCCGGTCCTCGCGTTCGGCAAAGGCCGCCGCCATGGCCGTGGCCGCCTCGACGCTGGACACGTCGGCCGGCAGCGAGACACAGGGGCCGATCTTGCACATCTCGGCGGCCGCCTTGTCGCAGGCATCGGCCTTGCGCGACGAGATGTAGACGCGCGCCCCCTGGGCCAGGAATCCTTCGGCGATCATGCGGCCGATGCCACGCGAGCCACCCGTCACCAGGGCGGTGCGGCCGTGCAGGGAAAATAAATCGTTCATGCATGTCTCCTGTCAATCGTGTACGGCAGGCCGGCGCCAGGGGGCGTGGCACCAGGGACGTTCCTGCATCGATGCCGGTCGCCTGCGCTTCGCGTGTCGCTGGCCGCAGGCGTCCGGGTGCCTAGCGTAACCGAAGTTCATCGGCGCCCCGGTTGCCCCGTCTCGCGGCGGACCTGCACGCCAGGCAGGCCTCGGCCGACGACGGCGATTCAACGCCCCTGCGCGCCCGCGCAGGCCAGCAGGTGCTGCGTCAAGGCCTGCGGTTCGCTGATCATCGGGTCGTGCCCGGTGGGCATCACGACCAGGCGCGCGCCGCCGCCCGAGGACCAGGCCCCGTCCCAGAACGTGGGGGTGCGTACCCGCGTGCGGATCGCGTCGATCGTGGCCAGCGCCGGCGTGGTGCAGTCGATGAAGGTGCGCGGCACCGCGGCCACGCGTTGCACGTCGAAATCCAGCGGCATCTCGTAGGTGTGGCCGGGATGCGGTGTCTGGCGCCGTCGCACCCAGGCATGGCTGGCACCATCGAGACCGAACACGCCCGGGTCGGGCGGCGGGAACGCGAACAACGCGGAGCCCTGCGCCGCTTCCAGCCGTGCCTTGCGCGTGGCCGCCGCATGGGTGCTGCTCCACGACTCGCCCGGCTTGGGCACCACCGCGTCCAGATAGACCAGATGGCCGATGCGCCCGGGCATGCGGTCGGTCACCGCCGTCACCAGCATGCCGGCATAACTGTGGCCGACCAGCACGACCTGCTGCATTTCCTCGGCCTCGATGGCCGCGACCACATCCTGCACATGGGTCTGCAGGTCGATGCCGGCATGCAGCAGGTGCGCGCGCTCGCCCAGGCCGGTCAGCGTGACCGCGTGGGCGCGATGGCCGGCGCGCACCAGCGCCGTGGTCACGTCGCGCCAGCACCAGGCGCCATGCCATGCGCCATGCACCAACAGGAAATCCGCCATGTCGTGTCGTCCTTTCTCGCGGGTCCGGCAGCGGGGTGGCGCCACGCCGGCACCGCGCAGACCCGCGCCATCGCTGCCGGCATTCTCGCCGCGCGGCCGCAACCGTGGTCTACAGTGAGGGCATGACCGACATCCTGACGATCACGCTCAATCCCGCACTCGACGTGGCCACATCCTGCGAGCAATTGTTGCCCAGCCACAAACTGCGCTGCACCCATGCGGAGCGGTTTCCGGGCGGCGGCGGCATCAACGTGGCGCGGGTCGTGCAGCGCCTGGGCGGCGACTGCCTGGCCTTGTATCTCGCCGGTGGCGTGGTCGGGGACCGGCTGCAGAAACTCGTCGATGCCGAGCGGGTGCCCAGCCACCGGCTGACGATCGCCGACGAGACGCGCGAGAGTTTCTCGGTGCTCGAGAACAGCAGCGGACGCGAATACCGGTTCGTCTTGCCCGGCCCTGACCTCAGCGATGCGGAATGGCAGGCCTGCGTGGACTTCCTGGCGGCCCTCGAACCGGCTCCGCGCTACGTGGTGCTCAGCGGCAGCCTGCCGCCTGGCCTGGCGGTCGACAGTTATGCGCAACTGGCCCGGTTGGCGCGTGCGCGCGGCAGCCGCGTGGTGCTCGACAGTTCCGGCGCACCGCTCGAAGCCGCGCTGGCCGCCGGTGTGTTCCTGATCAAGCCCAGCCTGCGCGAGTTGTCGGACCTGACCGGCGCGCATCCCGACGATGCATCGCAATGGCGTGCCGCCGCCGAATCGCTGATCCGGGACGGGCGCGCCGAACGGGTGGCGCTGAGCCTGGGCGAGCGCGGCGCGATGCTGTTCAGTGCCGAGGGCGCCTGGCGCGCCGACGCCTTGCAGGTGGACGTCAAGAGCACGACCGGCGCCGGCGACAGCTTCCTGGCGGCCATGGTCTGGGCGCTGGCGCAGGACATGGATCTGCCCATGGCCTTCCGCCATGGTGTCGCGGCCGGTTCGGCGGCGCTGCTGCATGCGGGAACGACCTTGTGCCGGGCCGATGACGTGGCGCGGCTGGTCGAACAGGTCCGGGTCACGTCCATGGATGACAGGCGAGCCGAATAACCCATCAGGGTAATCCCGCACAGACTGCGGGCGAGCATGCCTGCAAGATGGACACAGCCGTGACACTCGCGGCCACCACCGGCGCCGCAACGGGCGCGCGTGGCGATATGGCATCGAATCGCGCCGCAGATCCATGATCTGGCGATACCGGCATCGATTCGCTCCCCCTGGATCGATCCACACACCCACAGGAGACCCGCCCATGATCAACACCATTCGCCAAGGCCTGCTGGCATCGATCGTCGGCATGGGACTGTTTGCCGCAAACACCCATGCCGCCGTCGCGTTGCCCGCCACCACCTACAGCGACCTCGTGATCTTCGGCGACAGCCTGTCGGACACCGGCAACGTGTTGTCGTTGACCTCCTTGTACGGACCGGCGCCATTTCCGAGTTATCCGGGCGCGGCAGGCCGGTTCTCCAACGGGCCGGCATGGACCGAATACCTGGCCAGTGGTCTGGGTTTTGCGTCCAGCGCTTCCCCGAGCAACCGGTTCTACGACGGCACGAACGTGATACCGATCGGTCCTCTGGGTGGCAAGAACTATGCGTACGGCGGAGCCCGCACCGGACTGGGCGGCTCGGCCGGCCCCACGACCGGACTGGCCGGGCAATTGATTGCGTGGGACAACGCGACCACGATCCTGACCGCCAATCCGCAGCTGACCCGGGCTGCGGACCCAAATGCCTTGTACGTGATCATGGCCGGCGCCAACGACCTGCGCGACATCCGCAGTGCCAACTCCGCGCTGGATGCGGCCAGCGTGCAGGCACGCGCCGCCGAGGCGACACAGATTGCACAGAACGTCGCCGGCGCGCTCGGCTTGCTGGCCAATGCCGGCGCGCGCCATTTCCTGCTCTCCAACCTGCCCGACCTGGGATTGACCCCCGAAGCCACGACACTGAACCGCGTCGCCGCCTCGTCGGACGTCACGATCAGTTTCAACAGCGCATTGTCGAGTCTGGTCGGCAGTTTCGAGGCCGGCTTCAACCAACTCCATGGCGTGGACCTCGATATCCGGACCATGGACTTCTACGGCTTGTTCAACGAAGTCTTCGATGACGCGGCCAACCAGGGTGGCGCGAACTTCGGCATCACCAACGTCACGTCGGCCTGCCTCAGCCCCGGCTTCCTGTCGAACCAGTATTTCTTCTTCGACGCAACCGCCTCGGGCTGCAACACGGCGGCGTTCTCCGACGAACTGCATCCGTCGGCCCGGGCCCATGAACTGCTGGGCGCACTGGCGGTGCAGACCGCAACCGCACCGATCCCGGAGCCAGCCGAATACGCGATGCTGCTCGCCGGCCTGCTGGTGATCGGCGCCGCGGTGCGCCGCCGTGCGGGCGCAAAAGCCGCCTGAACCACCGTCGCGGCACTGCCGGGCCCGCGCTGCCGCGCAGGCCACCGCTCACATGTTGCGCCGGTACTGTCCGCCCACCGCGAACAAGGCGTCGGTGATCTGCCCCAGTGAGCAGACCCGCACCGCGTCCATCAACACCTCGAACACATTGGTGTTGTGGATCACCGCCTGCTGCAGCCGTTCGAGCATGGCAGGCGCCTCCTGGGCGTGGCGCTGGTGGAAATCGGCCAGCCGCCGCAGCTGCTTCTGCTTTTCCTCGTCGGTCGAACGGGCCAGTTCCAGCGTGTCCTGCACCGCATCGCCGTGCGGATTGCGGAAGGTGTTGACCCCGACGATGGGCAACTCGCCGGTGTGCTTGAGCATCTCGTAGTGCATGGACTCGTCCTGGATGCGGCCACGCTGGTAACCGGTCTCCATCGCGCCGAGCACGCCGCCGCGTTCCGCGATGCGCTCGAACTCGCCGAGCACCGCCTCCTCGACCAGTTCGGTCAGCTCCTCGATGATGAAGGCGCCCTGGCCGGGGTTCTCGTTCTTCGCCAGGCCCCACTCCCGGTTGATGATCAGCTGGATCGCCATCGCGCGGCGCACGCTGTCTTCGGTGGGCGTCGTGATCGCCTCGTCGAAGGCGTTCGTGTGCAGTGAATTGCAGTTGTCGTAGATCGCGATCAGCGCCTGCAGCGTGGTGCGGATGTCGTTGAACTGGATCTCCTGCGCGTGCAGGCTGCGCCCGCTGGTCTGGATGTGGTATTTGAGCTTCTGGCTGCGTTCGTTGGCGCCGTATTTCTCCTTCATCGCCACCGCCCAGATGCGCCGCGCGACCCGGCCCATCACCGTGTATTCGGGGTCCATGCCGTTGGAGAAGAAGAAACTCAGGTTGGGCGCGAAATCGTCGATGTGCATGCCGCGCGCCAGGTAGGCCTCCACGAAGGTGAAGCCGTTGGACAGGGTGAACGCGAGCTGGCTGATCGGGTTCGCGCCGGCCTCGGCGATGTGGTAGCCGCTGATCGACACGCTGTAGAAGTTGCGCACCCGGTTGTGCACGAAATACTGGGCGATGTCGCCCATGACCTTGAGGCTGAACTCGGTCGAGAAGATGCAGGTGTTCTGGCCCTGGTCTTCCTTCAGGATGTCGGCCTGCACCGTGCCGCGCACGTTCTCCAGCACCCATTCGCGGATCTTCTCGGTCTCGGTCTCGGTCGGCTCGCGCCCGTTCTCGCGCGTGAACTTGTCGATGTTCTGGTCGATCGCGGTGTTCATGAACATCGCCAGGATGCTCGGTGCCGGGCCGTTGATCGTCATGCTGACCGAGGTGCTGGGGCTGCACAAGTCGAAGCCGTCGTACAACACCTTCATGTCGTCGAGCGTGGCGATGGAGACGCCCGAATTGCCGACCTTGCCGTAGATGTCCGGCCGCGGGTCCGGATCGTTGCCATACAAGGTCACCGAATCGAAGGCGGTCGACAGGCGCTTGGCCGGCATGCCTTCGGACAGCAGCTTGAAACGCCGGTTGGTGCGGAATGCGTCGCCTTCGCCGGCGAACATGCGGGTCGGGTCCTCGCCCTCGCGCTTGAACGCGAAGGTGCCGGCGGTATAGGGGTAGCTGCCCGGCACGTTGTCGAGCATCAGCCACTGCAGGATCTCGCCGTGGTCCTCGTACTTGGGCAGCGACACCTTGCGCACCGGCGTGCCGCTGAGCGACTTCGTCACCAGCGCGGTGCGGATCTCCTTGTCGCGGATCCGGACCACGTATTCGTCGCCACCATAGGCCTTGACCATCTCCGGCCACTGCGCCAGCAGCTTGCGCTCGGCCTTGCCCAGCCGCTCCTCGCGTTGCGCGGCCAGGTCGTTGACCGCGGCATAGGCACGCTCCTTGGTCGGGTTGGCCTCCTGCAACATCCGGCCCGCCGCGCGCAACTGCTGCATCTCGCGCGCCAGCGTGGCCTGCTCGCGGGCACGCGCCTTGTAGCCGCGCACCGTGTCGGCGATCTCGGCCAGGTAACGGATACGCGCGGCCGGCACCACCGGACTCTGGTTGGTGCTGTGGCGCACCGCGACCGTGGGCAGGCGGCTCTCGCCCACCGTCAGGCCCAAGGCCTGCAGCCGGGGCAACAGGGCCTGGTACAGCGCCGTGACGCCATCGTCGTTGAAACGCGCGGCCATGGTGCCGAACACCGGCATCTGGTCCGGCGCCGTCGTGAACGCCTCGCGGTTGCGTTGCACCTGCTTGGCCACGTCGCGCAGCGCGTCCAGCGCGCCCTTGCGGTCGAACTTGTTGATCGCGACGAACTCGGCGAAGTCGAGCATGTCGATCTTCTCGAGCTGGCTGGCGGCGCCGAACTCGGGCGTCATCACGTACAGCGGCACATCCACGTGCGGCACGATGGCCGCATCGCCCTGGCCGATGCCGGACGTCTCGACGATGACCAGGTCGAAGCCGGCGCATTTGCAGGCCACGATCACGTCGGGCAGGCAGGCGCTGATCTCGGAGCCGAAATCGCGCGAGGCCAGCGAGCGCATGAAGACACGCTGCTGGCCGTTCCGACCCCACGGCCCGATCGCATTCATGCGGATGCGGTCGCCCAGCAAGGCTCCGCCGCTCTTGCGCCGCGACGGATCGATGCTGATCACGGCCACCCTCCGCGTGTCGTCCTGGTCCAGCCGCAGCCGGCGGATCAGCTCGTCGGTCAGCGACGACTTGCCGGCGCCGCCGGTGCCGGTGATGCCGAGCACGGGCACCGTGGCCTGCTCGGCCGCCTTGCGCATGGTGTCGAGCAAGCCGGCGTCGGCCTTGTCGCCCTCGAGCGCGGTGATCAGTTGCGCCAGCGCGCGCCAGTGCTCCTGCCCATGGCCCTGGATGGCGTCGATGGTCGTGGGTGCGTAGCCGGACAGGTCCTGGTCGCAACGCATCACCATCTCGCCGATCATGCCGGCCAGGCCCATGCGTTGCCCGTCTTCCGGGCTGAAGATACGCGCCACGCCGTAGTCGTGCAGCTCGCGGATCTCGGGCGGAACGATGACCCCGCCGCCGCCGCCGAACACCTGGATATGCTCCCCGCCACGCTGGCGCAACAGGTCGACCATGTACTTGAAATATTCGACATGACCGCCCTGGTAGGAACTGATCGCGATGCCCTGCACGTCTTCCTGCAGCGCGGCCGTCACCACGTCGTCGACGCTGCGGTTATGCCCCAGGTGGATCACCTCGGCGCCCATGCCTTGCAGGATCCGGCGCATGATGTTGATCGCCGCGTCGTGGCCATCGAACAGGCTCGCGGCGGTGACGAAACGCACCTTGTGCGTGGGCCGGTAGTTGGCCAGGGCCTTGTGGTCGGCGGACAGGTCGGTCATCGAGTGCTCCATAGCGGCACCCGGGCCGGCGCCAAGCGTCAGATGGTAATTGACGTTTACGTCAACGTCAATCAAATGGGGGAATGGCGACCCGGTGTCAGAACTTGCCGGCCAGCCACATGCCGGGCAACATGGCCAGCACGAATATGACCGTGTCGATCTGGCCCGTCAACAACGACGCCAGCGCCGTGGCGGGGCTGTAGCCGCTCAGGCCCCAGCCCACGCCGAAGATCAGCGCACCGGCAACCAGGCGGCCATCGACGCTGCGCCGCTTGGACAACATGAAGCTGGTCATGAACCAGGGCCGCACGCTGGCGTACGGGGTCAATGCGAAACCCAGCAAGGCCACGGCCAGCGCCCCGGCGACGACAAACAGCAGCGTGGGATCCCAGCCGCCCGGGAACGGCCCGACGAACATCTCCTTGATGTCGAGAAAGGCGATCACCTTCTCGGGCTCGGTCATGCCGGACAGCGTCAATCCGGCGGCAAAAATGCTGCCGGCCACGAAGGCCACCACCAGTGCGGAGATCCGCCCCAGCGCGCGCCGGCGCATGGTCGATCTGGCCAGTTCGGACGGAGTGGTGGCGGGAACGTTCATGGCGTCAAGACGGAAACAGGGGTTGGGCCGAAGGCGGTCGGGAAAGGCAGGCGGTTCATCTGTCGAACAGCATCATCAGGGCCTCGGTGATCGACTCGACCCACCACGCGGCCGGGGGAATGTGGGTCGTGACCATCACGGTGCTGACGGCGGCCAGCGCAAAGACGATGACGGCGGCCAGCGAGCGGCGCGAACGACGGCCCAGGCCGACAATGGCATGGCCGCTCGCGCTGCCCGAGCCGACCACGGCGCCGAAGCCGACCAGGAAGCCGGCGGGCACCAGCACCAGCGGATGCCGGATCTCGACATGCGGCACGTTCAGCGCCCAGGAGAAGAAGGCGCCTCCGCCGACCAGGCCGGCCAGGAAGGCCCAGCGCCACGGCGAATTCTGCCTGCGGGTCGTCAACACCCCCGCGGTGATCGCGCTGACCGCGCTCGAACGCCCCAGCCCTGCCAGCAGGATCCAGCTGGCGAGACCGACCAGGATGCCACCTTGCAAAGCCTGCGTGTATTCGTCCACGGCGTCGCCCCCAAAGTCCTAAACTAGGCCCGAGCATACCCTGACCCGGACCGACCGCGAGGAACCGCCATGCAACCGATCCAGCTTTTCGACGCCGCTTCCAGCACCTATACCTACGTGCTGTTCGACGAGAACACCCGCGAGGCGGTGATCATCGATCCCGTCGACGAACAGGTCGAACGCGACCTGGCCACGCTGCGCCAATACGGCCTGAAGCTGCTGTGGACCATCGAAACCCATGCGCATGCCGATCACATCACCAGCGCCGGCCTGCTGGCCGAACATGCCGGCGCACGGACCGCGGCGCCCGCGGGCTGCGGCATCACCACGGCGGCCGTGCAGCTGGAGCACGGTGACCTGATCCATTTCGGGCAGGAGAGCCTGCGCGCGCTGCACACGCCGGGCCACACGGCCGGCAGCATGAGTTATGTCTGGCGCGACCATGTCTTCACCGGCGACACCTTGCTGATCAACGGCTGCGGGCGCACGGACTTCCAGTCCGGCAGCGCGGCGGCGCTGTACCACAGCATCACCGAGGTGTTGTTCGCGCTGCCCGACGCCACCACCGTCTGGCCGGCCCACGACTACCAGGGCCGCACCCACTCGAGCATCGGCGCCGAGAAAGCCGGCAATGCCCGGATCGCCGGCAAGACCGAGGCGGAATTCGTCGCCATCATGGACGCCCTGAACCTGCCCCGCCCCAAACGCATCGACGAGGCCGTCCCGGCCAACCTGACCTCGGGGATCCGCCACGATGCCGAAGGCCAGGCCGCCGCGGCCGCCGCGACGCCGGAGCCGGCGGTCAAGGCCGCGCAGGCCTATGCCGGCGACGTGTCGCCGCAGCTGGCCTACGACTGGTGGCAATCCGGCGACGCGGTGCTCGTCGACGTACGCACCGACGCCGAACGCGAATGGGTCGGGTTCATCCCGGACGCGGTCCCGATCGCGTGGAAGCAGTGGCCGGGCATGGCCATGAACCCGCAATTCGACCAGGCCTTGCTGAGCGCCGTTCCCAAGGACAAGAAGGTGGTGCTGCTGTGCCGCAGCGGCGTGCGCTCGATCGCGGCCGCCAAGCGCGCGACCGAACTCGGCCTGCAGGCCTACAACATCCTCGAAGGTTTCGAGGGCAACCCGGATTCGGACGCGCATCGCGGCCAACTCGGCGGCTGGCGCAAGCACGGCCTGCCGTGGCGCCAGAACTGAGCCGCACGCCATGGCGCAGCAACACACCCGACTGGCCGACTGTTCGGCCACCGAACTGACCCGGCTGTACCGCGACGGACACGCATCGCCCCGGGAAGCCTGCGACGCCGCTCTGGAGCGGATCGAGCGCCAGGATGCCCGCATCAACGCCTTCGTGCGCGTCGACGTCGACGGCGCACGCGCGGCGGCCGACGCCAGCACGGGGCGCTGGCATGCCGGCCAGCCACTGGGCCCACTCGACGGCGTGCCGGTATCGATCAAGGACCTGATCCTCACACGTGGCCTGCCCACGCTGCGCGGCAGCCACACCCTGGACATCGACCAGCCCTGGGACGTCGACGCGCCCGCCACCGCGCGGCTGCGCGACGCCGGCGCCGTGATCCTGGGCAAGACGACGACGCCCGAATACGGCTGCAAGGGCGAGACCAACTCGCCGCGCTCGGGCATCACACGCAACCCGTGGGACCTGGGCAAGACCGCCGGCGGGTCGTCGGGTGGTGCGGCAGCGGCCACCGCCGCCGGCATGGGCGCGATCGCCATCGGAACCGACGGCGCCGGTTCGGTCCGCATCCCCGCGTCGTTCTGCGGCAACTTCGGGCTCAAGCCCAGCTTCGGCCGCATTCCGGCCTATCCGCTGTCGCCGTTCGGCACCGTCTCCCACCTCGGCCCGCTGACCCGGGACGTGCGCGACGCCGCCGTTGCGATGAACATCCTCAAGCAGCCGGACGCCCGCGACTGGACCTCGCTGCCGCCCGACCCGAGCGACTACACCGAGGGCCTGGACGACGGCATCCGCGGGTTGCGTGTCGCCTATTCGCCGACGCTGGGTTACGCACGCAATGTCGATCCGCAGGTCGCGGCAGCGGTGCACGCCGCGGCGCAGCGGCTGGCGCAACTCGGCGCCATCGTCGAGCAGGTCGACCCGGGCTTCGACGATCCGCTGGACATCACGACCGGGCTCTGGTTCCTGGGCGCCTGGACGGTCTGGAGCGGCCTGACGGCGCAGCAGCAGGCCGTCTGCGACCCGGACTTCGCCGCCCAGGCCGAACTGGGCCGCCATTTCAGCGCGCTGCAGATCCAGCAGCTGAACCTGCGCCGCGGCGCGCTCGGCTCGCACATGCGCCAGTTCATGCAGCGATACGACCTGATCGTCACCCCCGCCACCGCCGTGCCGGCCTTCGATGCCGTTCCCGCCGGCGACCGCCCGATGACGGCCGAGACCATGCTGGGATGGACACCGTTCAGCTACCCGTTCAACCTGACGCAGCAACCGGCCTGCACGATCCCCTGCGGCTTCACCCGCGAAGGCCTGCCGATCGGCCTGCAACTGGTGGGACCGATGTTCGGCGACGCCATCGTCCTGCGCGCGGCCCGTGCCTACGAAACCGCCTGCCCCATCCGCGGCGTGGCTCCGGCCATGCAGACGGCATGAGGCATCGCGCATCGCCGCACACGGCGACTCCCGCCATGCGCGGCGCCGACGCATACCCGTGAACCCGGCAACCCGGAGACAGATCCCTTGACTTTCCTGGCCATCGACATCGGCAACACCCGGCTCAAATGGGCGCAATACGAGGCGCCCCGTCCGGGAGCCCGGCTGATCGCCCACGGCGCCGAATTCCTCGACAACGTCGACACGCTGGCCGAAGGCGCCTGGGCGCCCCTGCAGGAGCCCGCCACCATGCTCGGCTGCGTCGTCGCGGGCGAGGCGGTCAAGCGCCGCGTGGAGGAGCAGCTCGAGCTGTGGGACGTCAGCCCGCGCTGGGTGGTTGCCAAGGATGCCGAGGCGGGCTTGCGCAACGGCTACGACCATCCCAGCCGCCTCGGCGCGGACCGCTGGGTCGCGATGATCGGCGCCTGGCATCGGATGCGGGCCCAGGGCGCCGCCCGGCCGATCGTGCTGGCCATGGTCGGCACTGCCGTCACCATCGAAGCCATCGACGCCCAAGGCCAGTTCCTCGGCGGCCTGATCCTGCCGGGACACGGCATCATGCTGCGTGCGCTGGAGTCCGGCACGGCCGGCCTGCATGTGCCCACCGGCGACGTGCGCATGTTTCCCACCAATACCAGCGATGCGCTCACCAGCGGCGGCACCTATGCGATCGCCGGCGCCATGGAGCGCATGGTCCAGCACCTGCGCACGCACTGCGGCGCCGAACCCGTGTGTTACATGACCGGTGGCGCCGGCTGGAAGATGGCGCCCAGCCTGGCAAGCCCGTTCGAACTGGTGGACAACCTGATCTTCGACGGCCTGCTGCACATGGCGCAGGAGCGCGCGCAGGCTTCGCTGCTCTGATGGCGGCGCCGGGCCGCGGCGCCGCTCATGCGGCGGGCAACGCCCGCTGGCGGCGTCAGTCCCGCCCCACCACCTGCAGGCCGGCCAGGCCCTGGCTCTGCGCTTCCCGTGCCTGCGCCAGGATCTGGCTGCGCCATGCGTCGGTGTCGACGTAGAACGCGTCCAGGATCTGCTGCTTGATGCGGCCGGCCAGTTCCGCATCGGCCTGCGGATGCTGGTGCAACCAGTGGTCGGCGCGCAACGCGTCGATGACCTGCGCGATCGGCACCGTGCCGTATTCCATCGCGATCGCGGTGTATTCGGCCTGCGGGCACTCCTCGTAGGCGGCGTTCCACATCAGCCCGGTCAGCCGCGCCGAGGTCGACGAGCCATCGTAGAACGAGGTGATCGGCGTCGCGCCGTCGCCGCCCCACCACTGGCGTGCCCGCTGCAACGCGACCGGATCGTCCTTGCAGGCGAAGATGCGTTCGCCCACGCCACTGGGCCCCAGGCCGGTGTGCAGGTCGATCCAGGCCAGCCGCCGCGCACCGCCGGCATGGCGGCGCAACACCTGGCGCAGCGTGACATTGCTCCAGGTCGGAGCGGTTCCGCCGAAAAACAGGCCATCGGGGAACGCATATTGCCCCTGGGTCACCGCGGCCTGGTAGCGCTGCATGCCATGGTGCTGCACGTAGTCGGCGATCGCCTGGCGATTCGCATCGTCCGGCGGCCATTGCGCGGGCAGCAACAGGTCGTGCAATTCGGCGTACGCCTCGTTGACCGGCAGCGCCTGGCTGTAGTCGCTGAAATTGCGGTTCAGGTCGACGTTCTCCTGCGTGACGCGGCGCCGATGCGAGAAGCCGTGCGGGTTGAGGCCGTGCAGGTACATCACCGCGACACCCGAGGCCCGCACCTGCGACAACCATGCGTCGTCGTGCAGCGAGGCCACCTGCACGCCGCTGCCGCAGAAACCCTCGACGCCATGGCAGGCGCTGGAGACGATCATCATGGCCTCGGACTGCGGATCGCCGGCCACGGCCACGTCCATGGCCAGCGCCTCGCCATCCCGGCCCTGGAGCGGATGTTCGTACGAGTGCACCGGCAGGCCGGCCTTGGCGGCCGCTTCCAGGAAACGCGTGCGGGCCTGGGCATAGCTGCCGGAGAACGCCTGGTCGAGGGCGATCATTCGCCGGCCCCTTGTGCAGGCTGCGCAAACCACGCCTCGACCAGTCGCACCCAGTAGGTGGCGCCCAGCGGAATCAGGTCGTCGTTGAAGTCGTAGCTCGGGTTGTGCAGCATGCACGGGCCGCCGCCATGGCCCGCCTCGCGGTGGCCACCGTCGCCGTTGCCGATGAAGCAATACGCACCGGGCTTGGCCTGCAGCATGTAGGCGAAGTCCTCGGCGCCCATGGTCGGCTCCTGCGCCAGCACGTTGTCGGCGCCGACGATGTCCTGCATCACGGTGCGCGCGAACTCCGCCTGCGCCACGGCATTCACCGTCGCGGGATAGTTGCGCACGAAGCGGAAGTCGCACTGGGTGCCGAAGGCGGCACAGGTGTGTTCGGCCACCTCGCGCATGCGCCGCTCGATCAGCTCCAGCACCTCGGTCGTGAAGGTGCGCACCGTGCCCTGGATCTCGCAGTGGTCCGGAATCACGTTGGTCGCCTCGCCGGCGTGGATCATGGTCACCGAGATCACGCCGGCGTCGATCGGCTTCATGTTGCGGCTCACGATGGTCTGGAAGGCCTGCACCATCTGGCAGGCCACCGGCACCGGGTCGATGCCGTTGTGCGGCATCGCCGCATGTCCGCCCTTGCCGGTGATGCGGATCCTGAACTCGTTGGTCGAGGCCATCACCGGCCCCGGGCTCACCGCGAACTGCCCGACCTGGTAACCCGGCCAGTTGTGCATGCCGAACACCGCCTGCACGTCGAACTTCTCGAACAAGCCGTCCTTGATCATCTCGCGCGCCCCGCCGCCACCCTCCTCGGCGGGCTGGAAGATCAGGTAGACCGTGCCGTCGAAGTTGCGGTTCGTGGCCAGGTGCTGCGCCGCGGCCAGCAGCATCGCGGTGTGGCCGTCATGGCCGCAGGCATGCATCTTGCCGGCATGCTGGCTGGCATGGTCGAAGGTGTTGAACTCCTGCATCGGCAACGCGTCCATGTCGGCGCGCAGGCCGATGGCGCGCGACGACGTGCCGTTCTTCACGATGCCCACCACCCCCGTCGTGCCCATGCCGCGCTCGATCGGAATGCCCCACTCGGTCAGCTTGGCCGCCACGACGTCGGCCGTGCGCACCTCCTGGAAACACAGCTCCGGATGCGCATGAATATCGCGTCGCACCGCGGCAATGGCCGCGGACTGGGTGAGGATGGAATCGATGACTTTCATGCCGGTGGTCTCCTGGAAGCCGCTACGGGAAGGTCGGTGTCGCGCGATCCCGCATGCTGGCCGTTGGGGTTTGATCTAAGATGGCGACCCGCGCCGCCGCCGTAAGTCTACTGCCCGCACGCAATCCCTGCCCGAAGCCGATCCCGTTGCGGCCACGCGCAGCTGCCACCGAGCCAGGAACACCATGAACGCCGTCACCACCACTGTCCGGGGCGCCTGCCCGCACGATTGTCCCGATGCCTGTGCGCTGATCACGACGGTGCAGGGCGGCATCGCGATCAAGGTCCAGGGCAACCCGGAGCACGACCACACCAACGGGGTGTTGTGCACCAAGGTCTCGCGTTATACCGAACGCAGCTATCACCCGCAGCGGGTGCTGACGCCGCTCAAGCGGGTCGGCCCCAAGGGCAGCGGCCAGTTCGAGCCGGTCGGCTGGGACACGGCGCTGGCCGACATCGCCGACCGCCTGCGGCACATCGCCGCGCGCGGGCCCGGCGCCGCCCAGGCCATCCTGCCCTACAACTATGCCGGCACCATGGGCCTGGTGCAGGGCGACAGCGTGTCGGCGCGTTTCTTCAACCGGCTGGGGGCCTCGCTGCTGGACCGCACCATCTGTTCGAACGCCGGCGGCGAGGCGCTGGTGCACACCCTGGGCGGCAAGGTCGGCATGCGGGTCGAGCATTTCGCGCAGGCCCGGCTGATCCTGATCTGGGGCAGCAATTCGATCGCCAGCAACCTGCATTTCTGGCGTTATGCGCAGGAGGCCAAGCGCAAGGGCGCGCGGCTGGTGTGCATCGACCCGCGGCGCACGGAAACGGCCGACAAGTGCCATGAACATGTCGCGCTGCTGCCCGGCACCGACGCGGCGCTGGCGCTGGGCCTGATGCACGAACTCATCGTGCACGACTGGCTCGACCATGACTACCTGCAGCGACACACGCAGGACTGGGAGCGGATGCGCGAACGTGCGCTGCAATGGCCGCCGCAACGCGTGGCCCAGGTCTGCGGCATCGACCCTGACCAGGTGCGCCGGCTCGCCCGCGACTACGGCGCCTGCCGCGGCGAGGACGGCGGCTCGGCGGCGATCCGGGTCAACTACGGCGTGCAGCGCGTGCGTGGCGGCGGCAATGCGGTGCGCGCCATCGTCAGCCTGCCGGCCCTGATCGGCGCCTGGCGGCAACGCAACGGCGGCGTGTTGTTGTCCAGTTCCGGCCAGTTCCCGGTGCAACGCGCGGCGCTCGAACGCCCCGACCTGCGCCAGGGCCCGTCCCGCACCATCAACATGGTGCAGATCGGCGACGCCCTGCTGCAACCGGCGTCGGCATCCTTCGGCCCGGCCATCGAGGCCGTGATCGTCTACAACAGCAACCCGGTCGCGGTCGCGCCCGACTCCAGCAAGGTGGCGCAGGGTTTCGCGCGCGAAGACCTGTTCACCGTCGTGCTCGAGCACTTCCAGACCGACACCGCCGACTATGCCGACTACATCCTGCCGGCGACGACGCAACTCGAGCACTGGGACGTGCATTACAGCTACGGCCACACCGACGTGGTGCTGAACCGCCCCGCCATCGCGCCGCAGGGGCAGGCGAAGACCAATACGCAGATCTTCCGCGAACTGGCAGCGCGCATGGGATTCGACGAGCCCTGTTTCCGGGAAGACGACGAGTCCTTGTGCCGCGCCGCGTATGGCAACACAGTCGATTTCGACACACTGCTCACGAACGGCTTCGCATCGCTGGGCCTGCCCGAAGCCCCGTATGCGCACGGCGGATTTCCCAGTGCGTCCGGCAGGTGCGAGTTCTTCAGCCAGCGCCTGGCCGAGATGGGGCAGGACGGCCTGCCCGACCATGTGCCGAACTACGAGGTACCGGGCTCGTCGCCCGAATACCCGCTGGCGATGATCTCGCCGCCGGCGCGCAACTTCCTGAACTCGACCTTCGTCAACGTGACCAGCCTGCGCGACATCGAGGGCGAACCCATCCTGGAGATGCACGCCGCCGACGCCGAGACACGCGGTCTCGCCAGCGGCACGGTCGTGCGGGTGTTCAACCAGCGCGGCAGTTACCGCTGCAAGCTGGTGGTCTCGTCCCGCGCCCGCCCCGGCGTCGTCAACGGCCTGGGCATCTGGTGGCGCAAGCTGGGGCTGGACGGGAAAAACGTCAACGAACTGACGAGCCAGAAACTGACCGACATCGGGCGTGCGCCGACGTTTTATGACTGCCTGGTGGAGGTCCAGGCGGCTTGAGGCCTTTCGCGCATGGCGGGCCGCAGGCCCGTGCATGCGCCGGATGGGCGGCGACACGCACCATCGTGCCGTCACGCTCCTCCATCCTCCAACACCATCTGCGCCCCCTTCTCCGCCACCATCACCGTCGGTGCATTCGTATTGCCCGAGGTGATGCTGGGAAACACCGAGGCATCGATGACGCGCAGGCCCGCCACCGCGTGCACCCGCAGGCGGTTGTCGACGACGGATGTCCGCGGATCGGGGCCCATCGCGCAACTGCCCACCGGATGGAAGATCGTGTCGGCGCGGGCGCGGAAGTCCAGCAGCAAGGCGTCGTCTCCTCGACAGGCGGAGCCGGGCAGGATTTCCGATGCGATCACTTCGCGCAATGGCGCGCTCGCCGCGAGCTTGCGCAGCACGCGCGAAGCTGCCAGCGCCTGCGCGACGTCGTGCCGGGTCGACAGGTAGTTCGGCACGATGCGCGGAGGCTCCATCGGGTCGCCGGACGCGATGGCGACATGGCCCCGGCTGGTCGGCCGGCAGGCATGGGCCGACATCGAGAAACCGGGGAACGGGTCCGGACGCATCTGGCGCCATCGGCCACCGTCGCCATCGCGGGTGCTGTAGCTGGCGGGGTTGAAATACAGCTGCAGCTCGGGCAACACGGCATCCGGGCGTGTCGCGACAAACCCGCCGGCCTGGTTCACGCCCATCGACAGCGGCCCGCGCCGGTTCCAGGCAAACCGCAGTGCGGCGCCCAGCTTGCCGTGCCACGATCCGAGCGTGTCGTTGAGCGTGGGCACCCGCGCGCGATAGACATGGGTGATGTGCAGATGGTCCTGCAGGCCACGGCCGACCATCGGCGACTCGGCCGCCACCGCGATGCCGTGGCGCGCGAGCAGCGCCGGATCGCCGATGCCCGAGAGTTGCAGCAGCTGCGGTGAATTGATCGCTCCGCCACACAGGACGACCTGGGCCCGGGCATGGGCCTGCAGCAAGCGGCCGTGCTGCCGGTATTCGACGCCCACGGCGCGACGCCCCAACATCAGCACCCGCAGCACATGGGCCTGCGTCTGCACATCCAGGTTGCTGCGATGCATGGCGGTGCGCAGATACGCGCGTGCCGTCGACTCCCGCCAGCCGCCGCGGGTGTTGACCTGGTAGATGCCGACACCAAGCATCGACGGCCCGTTGAAGTCGTCGATACGTGCGATCCCCAGCGCCTGGGCTGCCGCCAGGAAACGCTGGCACACGGGATGCACCTGGTCGTCGATACGTTCGACCCGCATCGGGCCGCCGGCGCCCCGCAGTGCGCTGGCGCCGTCGGCATGGTCCTGCGCGCGCCGGAACAGCGGCAATACATCGTCCCAGCCCCAGCCCGGATTGCCGGCGGCGCGCCAGCCGTCGAAGTCCTGTGGCAGGCCCCGCACATAGGCCATGGCGTTGATCGAGCCCGAGCCACCCTGCAGCTTGCCGCGGGGCCAGTAGGAGCGGCGGCCGTCGAGCGCCGGCTCGGGTTCGGTCCGGTACATCCAGTTCACGCGCGGGTCGCGAAAGGTCCGTGCATAGCCGATCGGCAGGCGCACCCACACGCGACTGTCACTGCCACCGGCCTCGAGCAGCAACACCGAGTGGCTGGGGTCCTGTGTGAGCCTCTGGGCCAGCACGCAACCCGCCGTGCCGGCGCCGACGATGATGGTGTCCCAGGTGGTGCTGGACATGACACGCCAGTGTCGCCGGGCTGGCGGGCGTCCGCAAGAGCCCGGCACAGGGCTGCGCCCTTCGAACTACGCGCTCGACAGCTCCAGCGCCACGCCATACTCCTGCGCCGCATCGAGCACGGTGCCGAGCTGGTCGAAGGCATAGGTGGAGAACACCAGCAGGTCGAAACGGTCCAGGTCCAGGCGCAGTGCCGCACACGGCACGTGGTGGTGGCCGGTCAGCCGCAGTTCGCCCACCGGCCAGGCGGACGCGCGCAAGTCGAGCGCGAACAGCTTGGACAGGGTGTCGCGGCAGCGCGGGCCTTCGATCCGGATGCGGCAACGCGCGTGGCCCAGGTCGGTCACCGCGCCGACATCGGCGGGAACATGCTGGCGCACGGATGCCAGCAGATCCGTGCCCGGGCTCGTCAGCAACTGGTATTCACACGGCCCGGTGCACAGCAGCAGGCCGGCCGCGACACGGGCGACCGAACCGGTGCGCAGCGGCACGGTGCCGATGCCCGGCACGCCGGCCAAAGCCGTGCGCAGTACGTCGGCGCCCGATGTCCAGGTATGGATCTGCAACAACCCGGCCAGCGTTTCGGCGCGCAGCCGCACACCGATGGCGCCGCCCGGCGCCGGTCGCTCGCCGGGTTTGTGGCCCTCGAACGGACTGCGATGGGCGGGCCTGGCACGCACGGCGGTTTCAGACACGGTAACGCTCCCCATCCTTGTCCAGGAAACACGGATCGACGACCCGGAGCCGGTATTGCCGGCCATGCACCGGCGAGGCGGCGATCACCTCCTGGCCGACATGGCGCAGGCCGCCTTGCAGCAGGCCGAGCGCAATCGCCTTGCCCACCTGCTTGGAATAGGTGGTGGACGTGACATGACCGCGCCCATGCCCCTGGATCGCGTCGTCGGCAAAAAACAGGATGGCGCCGTTGTTCGGCGGCTCGTCGGCGCTGACCGCCTCCAGGCCCACCAGTGTCGGCCGGTCCTCGCGCACCAGGTTGGCGCTGGTCTTGAGGGCTCCGCCCCAGAACGGCTTGATGGTGCTGGCCATCCGGCCCATGCCCATGTCGTCCAGTGTCGTGCGGCCATCCATCTCGGAGCCCACGACATGGCCCTTCTCGATGCGCAGCGAGCCCAGCGCCTCCAGCCCGTACGGCTGCAGCTTCCAGGGCCTGCCCGCATCCAGCAGGTGGACCCAGACCTGGCGCCCGTAGTGGGTGTGGGTGTAGACCTCGTAGGCCAGCTCGCCGGAGAAGGTCAGCCGGATGATGCGCAGCGGTATGCCGGCCAGCGCTCCGGAGCCGGTCGACGCCAACACGCCCATGTGCGGCAGCGCTTCGTTGCTGCTGTCGATGTCGGGAAACGCCGCCTTGAGCACCTCGCGCGCCTGCGGGCCGGCCATGCTCATCGCCGCCCACTGGTCCGACACCGAGGCCACGGTCACGCGCAGTTCCGGCCACACCACCTGCAGCAGGAACTCGAGGTGGCTCATGACCCTGGCCGCCTGTGCGGTGGTCGTGGTCATGAAGAATTCCGTCTCGCCCATGCGGCTGGTCGTGCCGTCATCCATCACGATGCCGTCTTCGCGGAGCATGAAACCGTAACGCGCCTTGCCCACCGGCAACTTGGCAAAACCGTTGACGTAGACCCGGTTCAGGAACTCGGCCGCGTCCGGGCCCTGCACGTCGATCTTGCCCAGCGTGGACACGTCGGCGATGCCGACCTGCTCGCGCACGATGGCCATCTCGGCCTTGTAGGCCTCGGACAGGGTCGCGCCATGGCCGTGGTACCACAGCGGACGCTTCCAGGCGCCGGCCTCCATCATGTCGCCGCCATTGGCCACATGCCAGTCGTGCATCGGGGTCCGCCGCACCGCCGCCAGGTGGCCGCGCACGCTGCGCCCGGCCAGCGCGCCGATGGTCACCGGGGTGAACGGCGGGCGGAACGTGGTGGTGCCGACCGCGTCCAGGCCGAGGTCGCGCCGCGCCGCCATGATGGACAAGGCGTTGAGGTTGGAGGTCTTGCCCTGGTCGGTGCCCATGCCCAGCGTGGTGTAGCGCTTGAGATGTTCGACCGAGCGGTATCCCTCGCGGTGCGCCAGGTCGATGTCGTCGACCGTCACGTCGTTCTGGAAGTCGACGAAGGCCTTGCCCTTGCGACCGCGCAGCAGGATCGGCGGCGCGGCGGCGAAGGCCATCGACGCATCGTCCGCCGCCGGTGGCCCGGACGGCGCGGGCGCATCGATCGCCCCGCCAAGCCCTTTGCAGGCCTGCCGCGCCGCCTGCCAGCCGCTGTGCACCGCGGCGGCCAGGTCCTGGGCGCCGACCATGGCACCGGCACCGAAATGGTTGCGGTCGAATCCGCCCGGAACGAAACCGGCGACCTCGTCCCGATAGACCGGCTTGATGCCCCGGTGCGAACTCAGGTGCACGCTCGGCGTCCAGCCACCCGACATCGCGACCAGGTCGACATCGAGCGTCGTGCCCTTGCCGGCGACGGGAGCCCGGGCGGCGAAGTCATACGGTACCAGCGTGCAGCGGGCCACGCGCGAGCCGCCCTGTGCCTGCGCCACGGCCGTGGCCGGCCGCACATCGACGCCGGCGTCGCGCGCACGCTGCATCACGGCCTCGCCGGGGCTGGGCCGCAGGTCGGCCACGCAGACCGACGCGCCCGCACGGGCCAGCGCGATCGCGTCGCCATAGGCCGCGTCGTTGTTGACCACAAACACCGCGCTGCGTCCCGGCAGGACCGCGTACCGGTTGACATAGGTGCCGACGGCTCCCGCGAGCATCACGCCCGGCAGGTCGTTGCCGGCGAACACCAGCGGGCGTTCCAGCGCGCCGCAGGCCATGACGATACGCGCCGCACGCATGACGTGCAGCCGCTGACGCGCCTTACCGCGCGACGCATCGGCCGTTCCAGGCTCGCACCGTTCGACGATGCCGACCGTGTTGCCGTCGTACAGGCCGAACGCCGTGGACCGGATCAACCACCGGACCCGGCCGGTGGCCTGCAGCTCGTTCAAGGTCCGGGCCAGCCATTGCGATGGCGCGCTGTCGACCGCGTGGCCGAGCAGGCTGCCGCCGGCCAGGAAGTCCTGCTCGACCAGCACCACGTCCAGGCCCGCCTGCGCCGCGCCCAGCGCTGCGCTCAGACCGGCGGGGCCGGAGCCGATGACCAGCACGTCGGTGAAGCCATGCTGCCAGTCGTAACGGTCCGGGTCGGGCAGTGTCGTCGCCTGGCCCAGGCCGGCGGCCTTGCGGATGAAATGCTCGTAGAACATCCAGGCCTTGCGTGTCGGGCCCATGAAGGTCTTGTAGTAGAAACCGGCAACAAACAGTGGCGACAACCAGCCATTGACCGCCATCAGGTCGAATTCGACCGAGGGCCAGGCGTTCTGCGTGTGCGTCTGCAAGCCCTCATGCAGTTCCAGCGTGGTGGCGGCGATGTTGGGCTCGCGGCGCGCGCCGCTGCCCACGGTGAGCAAGGCGTTGGGTTCCTCGATGCCGGAGGCCAGGATGCCGCGTGGGCGGTGGTACTTGAACGAGCGCGCCACCAGATGCCGGCCATGGGCCAGCAACGTGGCCGCCACGGTGTCGCCGCCCAGGCCGGGCAGGAACTGGCCGTCGTGGGACAGGGTCACCGCGCGGCTGCGGTCGACGCGCCCGCCACGGGCGATCCGGAACGCGCCGGCGTCGCTGTGCGCAGCCGCGACGCTCATGCCAGCGGCCTTTCGCGCGCCGGCATCACGGCCAGGATGTCGTGGCTCACGGTGTCGCGGCGCACCACCAGCCAGCGCCGGCAGGCCAGCGTGTGTTGCCAGAACTCCAGGTGCTCGCCCTTGGGGTTGTCGCGCAGGTAGACCGCGTCGACCCAGGCGTCGTGGTGTTCGGCGCCGAGCGGCGGATAGGTCTTGCTGGCATCGCCGAAGTAGCTGAACTCGTCATGGTCGCGTTCGCCGCAGTAGGGACAGGTGATTCTGAGCATGGCGCGATCGGGCTACTGCAGATGGTTGTAGGGGCCGTAGCCGGCCTCGTCGATATAACGCCCCTGGGCGAAGCGGTCCATCGTGAAACCGGCGTTGAGATCGTGCGGCTTGTCGTTGGCGATGGTGTGCGCGAAACACCAGCCCGAGGCCGGCGTGGCCTTGAAGCCGCCATAACACCAGCCACCATTGAGATACAGGCCGGGCACCGGCGTGGTCGTGATGATGGGGCTGCCGTCGGGCGTCATGTCCATGATGCCGCCCCAGTGGCGCAGCAGGCGCAGCCGCGAGGCGAACGGCATCAGGCTGGCCAGGCCCTGCATGGTCTCCGCAATGCTGGGCAGGTTGCCACGCTGCGCATAACTGTTGTAGCGGTCGATGTGGCCACCGAACACCAGGCCGCCCTTGTCGGACTGCGAGACGTAGAAATAGGTGGCCGACCACACGACCACATGGTGTACGACCGGCTTGATGGATTCGGTGACGAAGGCCTGCAGCACGTGGCTTTCGATCGGCAGCCGCAATCCGGCCTTGCGCGCCAGCACCGAGGTGTGGCCCGCCACCGCCACCGCCGTCTTGCCGGCGCCGATGTCGCCACGGCTCGTCTTGACACCGACGATACGTTCGCCCGACCACAGATAGTCCAGCACCTCGCAGTTCTGGATGATGTCCACGCCCAGGCTGTCGGCCGCGCGTGCATAACCCCAGGCCACCGCGTCATGGCGCGCCGTGCCGGCATCGGGCTGCAACATGCCGCCGTAGATCGGGAACCGCGCCTGCGTGGAGAAATCCAGGTACGGCGCCTCCTTGCGGACCTCCTCGCGGGTCAGGATCTCGGCGCGGATGCCGTTCAGGCGCATGGTGTTGGCGCGGCGCACCAGGCCATCGAGCGCGGCCTGCGAGCAGGCCGCGAACAGGTAGCCGCGGGGCGAAAACATCACGTTGTAGTTCAGGTCCTGCGACAGGTCGCGCCACAGCGACATCGCATGTTCGTAGAACGCGGTGTTCTCCCGCATCATGTAGTTCGAGCGCACGATGGTGGTGTTGCGCCCCACGTTGCCCGAACCGATGTATCCCTTCTCCAGGATCGCGATGTTGCGCATGCCATGGTTGCGCGCCAGGTAATACGCGGTCGCCAGGCCATGGCCACCGCCACCGATGATGACCACGTCGTAGCTCTTCTTCGGCTTCGGATCGCGCCAGGCGCGTTCCCACGCCTGGTGGCCGCCCAGGGCATTCTTGAACAGCGACCAGGCCGAATAGCGCTGGGCCATGCCTACATCCTCATGCGTCGGGCTTGTGGATCGAACGGGGGCTCCGACTGCAGCCGTGCGGCGACACGTTCACCGAGGATCTCGATTTCCATGCGCAGGTCCGGCTTGACCAGTTCGGTCGGAATATAACCCTGTGCCAGCGACTGATCGACCCAGTGGCCGTAACCGCCCGAGGTGACCCAGCCCACGACCTTGCCGTCGACCCAGATCGGCTCGTCGCCCATGACGTCGGTGTCGACGGCATCGACGACCATGCATACGCGGGTGCGTTTCGGCCCTTCCTGCTTTTCCTTGAGCGCCGCGGCCTTGCCGATGAAGTCGGGCTTGTCGAGCTTGACGAACCGCTCCAGCCCGGCCTCGAACGGACCGTAGATCGGGCGGAATTCGCGGAACCAGGTGCCGAAGTGTTTCTCCAGCCGCAGGCAGAGCAAGGCACGCATGCCGAAGTTCTTCAGACCCAGGTCGGCGCCGGCGGCCATGATGCTCTGGTAGAGCCGGTACTGGTACTCGGGAGCGACCCAGATCTCGTAGCCCAGGTCACCGGTATAGGTGACGCGGTTGACCTGGGCGCGCACCGTGGCGATCTCCATCTCGCGGTAGTCCATGAAGCGCAGGGCGTCGTTGGACACGTCGTCGTCGGTGAGGCGTTGCAGCAGTTCGCGCGCCTTCGGCCCCGCGATGGACAGGCCGACGAGTTTCATGCCCAGCGCCTCGATGCGCACCGAACCATCCCGGGGCAGGTGCTGCTCGAACCAGCGCATGTGGTAGACCTGCGCCTGGCTCGAACCCCACATCATGAAGCGGCCCTCCTCGGCCTTGGCGATCGTGAAGTCGCCGATGATCCTGCCTTGCGGATTGAGCATGGGCGTGAGCATGATGCGCCCCTGCTTCGGCATGGTGTTGGTCATCATGTGCAGCAACCAGGCTTCGGCGCCGGGCCCGAGGATTTCGTACTTGGCGAAGTTCGCGATCTCGGTCACGCCCACGGCCTCGCGCACCGCTCGGCATTCGGCCTTGATCGGCCCGAAGTCGTTGGAGCGGCGGAACGACACGATGTCCTTCGCCTCGGTACCTGCAGGCGCGAACCACAGCGGTGTCTCCATGCCCCAGGAGTCGCCCATCACCGCGCCCTGGGCGATCATGGTGTCGTACAGCGGCGTGGTCTGCAGCGGACGCGCCGCCGGCAGTTCCTCGTTCGGGAACCGGATGCTGAAGCGGCGCGCATAGTTCTCGCGCACCTTGGCATTGGTATAGGTGCGGGTGGCCCAGTCGCCGAACCGCGCCACGTCCATGCCCCAGATGTCGAAGCCCGGATCGCCGTCGACCATCCAGTTCGACAGTGCCAGGCCGACGCCGCCGCCCTGGCTGAAACCGGCCATGACACCGCAGGCCGACCAGAAATGGGTGCGCCCGCGCACCGGCCCGACCAGCGGGTTGCCATCGGGCGCGAACGTGAACGGGCCGTTGATGACCCGCTTGATGCCGACGTTCTCGAGCTTGGGAAAGTGGCGGAATGCGACCTCCAGCGACGGCGCGATGCGGTCCAGATCGGGTTGCAGCAACTCCTGGCCGAAGCTCCACGGCGTCTCCTTCGGCGACCAGGGCACGCAGGCCTTCTCGTAGGCCCCGAGCACGATGCCCTTGCCTTCCTGGCGCAGGTAACACTCGGCGCCGAAGTCGATCACGTGGCCGATCTCCTTGCCCGATTGCTGGTTGAAGGCGACGACCTCGGGGATCTCGTCGGTCACGAGATACATGTGCTCCATCGCCAGCACCGGCAACTCGATACCGACCATGCGGCCGACCTCGCGCGCCCACAGGCCGCCGGCGTTGACCACGTGTTCGCATTCGATCACGCCCTTGCTGGTGATCACGCGCCAGTGGCCGTCGGGCTTTTGCTCCAGCGCCTCGACCTTGGTCTGGATCTCGATCGTGGCGCCGCCCAACCGAGCCGCCTTGGCATACGCGTAGGTGGTGCCGGACGGGTCGAGGTGGCCTTCGTTGGGGTCGAGCAAGGCGCCGATGAAATGTTGTTCCTCGATGAACGGAAAGTACTTTTTCGCCTCCGTGACCGAGATGATCTCGGTGGCCATGCCCAGGTAGCGTCCCTTGGCCACCGTGGTCTTGAGGAACTCCAGCCGCTCGGGGGTGTCGGCCAGCATGATGCCGGCCGACAGGTGCATGCCGCAGGACTGTCCGGAGATCGCCTCCAGATCCTTGTACAGGCCCACGGTATAACTCTGCAGCATGGCCACGTTCGGATCGCCGTTGAGCGTGTGAAAGCCGCCCGCGGCATGCCAGGTCGAGCCGGACGTGAGCTGGTCGCGCTCGAGCAGCATCACGTCCTTCCACCCCTTCTTGGTCAGGTGGTACAGGACGGAACATCCGACGACACCACCACCGATCACGACGACTTGGGCTGTTGATTTCACTGTGTTGATTCCTTAGCGTGCCGGGCCGCGACGCCCGTGTTGTTCCCGCCCCGCCTAGAAGTCGGTCGGGGCGCCGCCTTCCTGCTTGCGCCGTGCGACGAAGGCATCGAGTTCCTCCTCGATGGCCGCATCCATCGGCGGGCGCTCGTAGGCCGCCAGTTCCTTCTGCCAGACCGCGTTGGCCTTCTGGATCGCCGTGGGGCTGCCCGCCTCCTGCCAGGTCTCGAAGTTGCGCCAGTCGGAGACGATGGGCGAATAAAAGGCGTTCTCGAAGCGCTCCAGCGTGTGGGCCGTGCCGAAGTAGTGGCCACCGGGGCCCACCTCGCGCACGGCGTCGAGCCCCAGGCCCACCGGGCTCACGTCGAGTGGCGTCAGGAACTCGGCCACCATCTGCAGCAGGTCGACGTCGACGATGAATTTCTCGAACGATGCGGTCAGCCCGCCCTCCATCCAGCCGGCCGAATGCATGATGAAGTTGCCGCCGGCCTGGATCACGGCCCAGAGCGAGAACACCGACTCATACGCCGCCTGGGCGTCCACGGTGTTGGCGGCGCAGACATTGGAGGTGCGGTACGGGATGCCGTATTTGCGGCACAGCTGCCCGCCGGCGAGCACCGCCTTCATGTATTCGGGGGTGCCGAAGGCCGGCGCGCCGGTCTTCATGTCCACGTTGGACGTGAAGCCGCCATACACCACCGGAGCGCCGGGGCGCACCATCTGCGTGAAGGCGATGCCGGCCAGTGCCTCGGCGTTCTGCTGCGCCAGGGCTCCGGCGATCGTCACCGGTGCCATCGCGCCGGCCAGCGTGAACGGCGTGAGCATGATGATCTGGTTGCGCGACGACATCTCGATGATGCCTTGCAGCATCGGCGTGTCCAGCCGCAGCGGGGACGAGCTGTTGATGATGGAGAACAACGAGGGTTCGGCCTCCATCTGTTCGCGCGAGATGCCACGCGCGATGCGCGCGATCTCGAGCCCGTCCTGGTTGCGCTCCTTGCCCAGTGAATACACATGGAAGGGCTTGTCGGTCAGTTTGGCGATGTCGGACAGGCAGTCGAGGTGCCGCACCGACGCATGCAGGTCCACCGGCTCGACCGGATAGCCGCCGCTGGCGTGCACGATGTCGTAGCGCTGCGCCAGTCGCACCATGTTGCGAAAG
This sequence comes from Rhodoferax sp., assembly GCA_024236015.1. Taxonomy (GTDB): domain Bacteria; phylum Pseudomonadota; class Gammaproteobacteria; order Burkholderiales; family Burkholderiaceae_C; genus CAISIP01. The sequence continues at coordinate 207,817 of JACKLK010000005.1, read as the reverse complement.
TCCACCTGGTTGCCGGCGCGGCGCCCGCCTTGCAGGTCGGAGCAGTTGGGCGGACTGGCGACCTGCGCAAACACCAGGTTCTTGCCGCCGATCTGCACATTACGCTCGGGGTTGCGCGCGTGCAGCGTGAATTCGCAAGGACAGGTCTTGATCGCCTGCAGGATCAGGTTGCGGTCGAAACGCACCCGTTCGGAGCCTTCGCGCACGTCGGCGCCCGCCTTCTTCAGGATCTCGCGCGCGCCGGCATGCATGAAGTCCATGCCGATCTCTTCGAGGATGGTCAATGAAGCATCATGGATGGCCTCGAGCTCGTCTTCCGAAACCACCGGGATCGGAGGGAAGCGGTGCTTGAGCCGCCGGTATTTGAGCGTCGAGACCGCCGCCCGCGGGGTACCCGTTCCACGGCCACCGCGCCGACGGCCGGCGGTCGGGGGTGTCGTTGCTGCGCCATCGGTCATGGGTCGATCCTGCGGTTCTCGCGGTGATGATCCGGCGAGTATCGGGCGAATCGTCACTCCGATCCTTGCGATGTTTAGGCCGGATCGGCATGAGCTGAAGTCATGCCGATCCGGCAACAACCGGTATCACGCGGCATGGCGGACCTGTCGCAGGCGCACACGCCACAACACATGCGCAATAAAAAAGCCCGCTAGATTCAGCGGGCTTTTTGTCTGCAACTACCGGGGTTGCGTATGTGGTTGCGCGAGCAAGATTTGAACTTGCGACCTTTGGGTTATGAGCCCAACGAGCTACCAGGCTGCTCCATCGCGCGGTAAGCTAAAGAGTATAACCGCTTATTCGGCCTTGTCGGCGTCTTCGACCAATTCATCTGCAATTTCGGGGCGGTCGACCAGTTCGACATACGCCATGGGTGCATTGTCGCCAACACGGAAACCCATCTTGAGAATGCGGGTGTAGCCGCCCGGACGCGCGGCATAACGCGGGCCCAGCACGTCGAACAGCTTCACGACGCTGTCGCGGCTGCGCAGGCGGTCGAATGCCAGTCGGCGGTTGGCGACCGTCGGCACCTTGGCCAGCGTGATCATCGGCTCGATGACGCGACGCAGTTCCTTGGCCTTGGGTACGGTGGTCTTGATGGCCTCGTGTTCGATCAACGAGTTCATCATGTTCTGCAGCATCGCCAGGCGGTGCGAGCTGGTGCGGTTGAGTTTGCGGAGTCCGTGTCCGTGACGCATGGTGAAGATTTCCTTTTCGCTTCTTTATGAATGGCTAGCCGTATCAGGTACTGCCGAGGGACATCACAAGCCCTTGCGGGCCTGCGACTTTAACGCTTTTCCAGTGCCGCCGGCGGCCAGCTCTCGAGCTTCATGCCCAAGGTCAGGCCACGGGAAGCAAGCACTTCCTTGATTTCGTTGAGCGACTTGCGACCCAGGTTCGGGGTCTTGAGCAACTCGTTCTCGGTGCGCTGGATCAGGTCACCGATGTAGTAGATGTTCTCGGCCTTCAGGCAGTTGGCCGAACGCACCGTCAGCTCCAGCTCGTCGACCGGACGCAGCAGGATCGGATCGAACTGCGTGTTGCCGCGCGGCGCCGGGCCGTCGAACACGGTCGACAGTTCGCTGCCCTCGAGCTGCGCGAACACCGCCAGTTGCTCGACCAGCACCTTGGCCGACGCACGCACCGCGTCTTCGGCCGAAATGGCACCGTTGGTCTCGATCTCGACGACCAGCTTGTCCAGGTCGGTACGCTGCTCGACACGGGCGCTTTCGACGGTGTAGCTGACGCGCTTGACCGGCGAGAACGAGGCGTCCAGCACGATGCGGCCGATCGACTTGGTGGGCTCGTCGCCCTGGCGGCGCATCGTGCCCGGCACGTAACCACGGCCTTTCTCGACCTTGATCTGCATGTCCAGCTTGCCGCCGTGCGACAGGTTGGCGATGACGTGCTCGGGGTTGATCACCTCGACGTCGTGCGGCGTCTGGATGTCGGCGGCGGTGACGACACCGTCACCGTCCTTGCGCAGGCTCAGCGTCACTTCTTCGCGGTTGTGCAGCTTGAACACCACGCCCTTGAGGTTCAGCAGGATGTTGACGACGTCTTCCTGCACGCCATCGATGGACGAGTACTCGTGCAGGACACCGGCGATGGTGACTTCGGTGGCTGCGTAGCCCGGCATGGACGACAGCAGGACACGGCGCAATGCATTACCCAAGGTGTGGCCGTAACCACGCTCGAACGGCTCCAGAGCCACCTTGGCTCGGTTGCCGCCCATTTGTTCCACATTGATGGCTTTGGGTTTCAGCAGATTGGTTTGCATGCAGACTTCCTCTCAATACCCCCGACTCGTTACATCGGTAAGGCTGGTGAAGCACCTGGAACGCGGTGCCCCGCGGACCAGGAACGGTTTCTTCTTGTGCGCGTGATTAACGCGAATACAACTCGACGATCAACGATTCGTTGATGTCGGCGGCAAACTGGTCGCGGTCCGGGGTCTTCTTGAACGTACCTTCGGCCTTGTCGACGCTGACCTCGACCCATGCCGGCATGCCGACCTGCTGCGCCAGTTGCAGGGCTTCCACAATCCGGTTCTGCTTCTTGGACTTGTCACGCACGGCGACGATGTCACCGGACTTGACCATGTACGACGGGATGTTCACGCTCTGGCCGTTCACAGTGATCGCCTTGTGCGACACCAGCTGGCGCGCTTCGGCGCGCGTGGAGCCGAAACCCATGCGATAGACCACGTTGTCCAGGCGCGACTCGAGCAGGAACAGCAGGTTGGCACCCGTGTTGCCGCGACGACGGTCGGCTTCCTCGAAATAACGGCGGAACTGGCGCTCGAGCACGCCGTACATGCGCTTGACCTTCTGCTTCTCGCGCAGCTGCAGGCCGTAGTCGGACGTGCGTGCGCCGGAGGTGCGGCCGTGCTGGCCGGGCTTGGAGTCGAACTTGGCCTTGTCCCCGATGGCGCGACGCGCGCTCTTGAGGAACAGGTCGGTGCCTTCACGGCGGGAGAGTTTGGCCTTGGGGCCGAGGTAACGTGCCACTTGAACTTCCTTTATGTCATCTGCCGCGCCAAAACGCGGGAGCCGTCAGCGATGGCCAACGGCGGTGGGCTTGGTGGAATGGATGTGCCGGATACGAATATCCAACGACCCCGGAATCAGATCCGGCGACGTTTCTGCGGACGGCAGCCGTTGTGCGGCACCGGCGTCACGTCGGAGATCATGTTGATGCGGATACCCAGCGCTGCCAGCGCGCGCACCGAGGACTCGCGGCCCGGGCCGGGGCCCTTGATCTCGACGTCCAGATTCTTGATGCCCTGCTCGACAGCAGCACGACCGGCGACTTCGGATGCGACCTGGGCAGCGAACGGGGTCGACTTGCGCGAACCCTTGAAGCCCTGGCCACCCGACGAAGCCCACGACAAGGCGTTGCCCTGGCGATCGGTGATCGTGATGATGGTGTTGTTGAACGATGCGTGCACGTGCGCGACGCCGTCCGCGACGTTCTTGCGAACCTTCTTGCGGACCCGTTGCGATGCTGCGCTATTTTGTGGTTTTGCCATGGTGGTCTCTCAATCCCGTTTATTTCTTCAGTGACTGCGCAGCCTTGCGCGGACCCTTGCGGGTACGGGCATTGGTGCGGGTGCGCTGGCCACGCATCGGCAGACCGCGACGATGGCGGAAACCGCGGTAGCAACCGATGTCCATCAAACGCTTGATGTTCATCGTGGTTTCGCGCCGCAGGTCACCTTCGATGATGAATTGGCCGACCGCCTCACGGATCTTTTCCAGATCGGCGTCGGTCAGGTCCTTGACCTTCTTGGAATACGCGATGTCGCAAGCTTCACAGATCTTGCGGGCGCGGGTGCGACCAATACCGTAGATGGCCGTCAGGCCAATCTCGGAATGTTGATGCGGCGGAATATTGATACCAGCGATACGTGCCATGTTGGTCCTCTAAAACTCGTGCAATCTCAGCCCTGGCGCTGCTTGTGGCGCGGATCCGTACAGATCACGCGCACAACGCCGTTGCGCCGGATGATTTTGCAGTTGCGGCAAATTTTCTTGACCGAAGCCGAAACTTTCATTTGGTTCTCCTAAAAACGCTCTGCCCTGTCTCGCGTGTCGCGACTACCCGGCATTTCCACTTTGATACTGATGGGCCCGGAAACCGATCCGGGCCTGACTGATTCTCGAAACCGCTCGCCCTCGGGCCTCACGAAGATTTGAAACTGGCCTTCTTCAAGAGCGACTCATACTGCTGCGACATCATGTAGTTCTGGACCTGGGACATGAAGTCCATGGTCACGATCACGATGATCAGCAACGACGTGCCACCAAAATAGAACGGAACGTTGTACTTCAGGATCAGGAACTCGGGCAACAGGCACACGGCGGTGATGTAGATCGCCCCCGCCAGGGTCAGTCGCAACAGGATCCGGTCGACATACTTCGCGGTCTGGTCACCCGGACGAATGCCCGGAATGAACGCGCCGCTTTTCTTCAGGTTGTCTGCGGTCTCACGGCTGTTGAACACCAGGGCCGTGTAGAAGAAGCAGAAAAATATGATCGCCGCGGCGTAGAACATCACGTAGATCGGCTGGCCCGGGGTCAGCGACGCGGCGATGTCCTTGAGCCAGCGCATCGACTCACCGGTGCTGAACCAGCCCACGACGGTCGCCGGCAGCAGGATGATCGACGAGGCGAAGATCGGCGGGATCACGCCGGCCATGTTCAGCTTGAGCGGCAGGTGCGACGACTGGCCACCATAGACCTTGTTGCCGACCTGGCGCCTGGCGTAATTCACCAGGATCTTGCGCTGGCCACGCTCGACGAACACGACGAAATAGGTCACCAGCACGACCAGCAACACGATGAACAGCGACACCAGGATGCTCATGGCACCGGTACGCACCAGTTCCAGCAGGCCACCCATCGCGCTCGGCAGATTCGCGGCAATGCCGGCGAAGATCAGGATCGAGATGCCGTTGCCCAGCCCGCGCTCGGTGATCTGCTCGCCCAGCCACATCAGGAACATGGTTCCCGCGGTCAGGGTGCAGACGGCCGTCACGCGAAAACCGATGCCGGGGGAGATCACCAGGCCGGCCGACGCCTCCAGCGCCACGGCAATGCCGAGCGACTGGAACAGGGCCAGGCCCAGCGTTCCGTAACGGGTGTACTGGGTGATCTTGCGACGACCCGCCTCGCCCTCTTTCTTGAGCTGCTCGAATGTCGGAACGACATAGGTGAGCAGCTGCATCACGATCGACGCCGAGATGTACGGCATGATGCCCAGCGCGAAGATCGTGAAGCGCGACAACGCGCCACCCGACATCAGGTTGGCCATGCCCAAGATGCCGCCTTCCTGGCCCTTGAAGAACTGCTGCAACTGGGCCGGGTCGATACCGGGCACCGGAATGTGCGCGCCGATCCGGTACACGACCAGGGCGAGCAGCAAGAACATCAGCCGGCGACGCAGGTCGCCGAACTTGCCGGTCTTTGCCAGTTGAGCCGCGTTGGTTGCCACGTGCGTTTACCTGTAGTCCTGCTGTGCCGCCGCGATCAGGCGACGCTGCCGCCTGCCGCCTCGATGGCAGCCTTGGCGCCGGCGGTCGCGCCGATGCCATTGAGCTTGACCGCCTTGGTCAGCGCGCCGGTCTTGATGACCTTGACGACCTTCGCCATCTCGGGCACGAGGCCAGCGGCCTTGAGCGTGAGCATGTCGACCTCGGCCGCGCCCAGCACGTCCAGCGTGGTCAGCGTGATCTCGGCGTTGAACTTGAGCAAGGCGGACTTGAAGCCGCGCTTGGGCAAGCGACGCTGCAGCGGCATCTGGCCGCCTTCGAAACCGACTTTGTGGTAGCCGCCCGCACGGGACTTCTGTCCCTTGTGACCACGACCAGCCGTCTTGCCCAGACCCGAGCCGATACCACGACCGACACGGCGTTTGGCGTGTTTGGCGCCGTCAGCCGGCTTGATGCCATTGAGTTCCATCATCATCCCTCGTGAGTTGGCTGCGGCGCATCCGACAATTCGGAGCGGCCACAGGCCATCAAAATCACAATACTTTGACCAGGTAGCTGATCTTGTTGATCATCCCGCGCACTTCAGGCGAATCTTTCAATTCGCTGATGCTGTTCACCTTGCGCAGGCCCAGGCCACGGACCGTCGCACGATGCGACTCCTGGCAACCGATCGGGCTGCGGACCAGCTGGATCTTCACGGTTTGTTGTTGCGTCGTCATAACCTATCCTCAGGCAAACAGTTCTTCGACGCTCTTGCCACGCTTGGCGGCAACTTCCGCCGGCGTGGTGGACACCGACAAGGCGTCCAGCGTCGCACGAACCATGTTGTAGGGGTTCGAAGAGCCATGGCTCTTGGCCACGACGTCGGTGATGCCGACCACTTCGAACACCGCGCGCATCGGGCCGCCGGCGATGATGCCGGTACCCTTGGGAGCCGGCATCATGATCACGTTGGCAGCGCCATGGTGACCCGTCACCTTGTGCTGCAGGGTGCCGTCTTTCAACGAGACCTTGATCATGTTGCGGCGCGCCTCTTCCATCGCCTTCTGCACGGCGGCGGGCACTTCCTTGGACTTGCCCTTGCCCATGCCGACGCGGCCGTCACCGTCGCCGACGACGGTCAGTGCGGCAAAGCCCAGGATACGACCACCCTTGACCACCTTGGTCACGCGGTTGATCGCGATCATCTTCTCGCGCAGACCGTCCTCAGGCCCCTCGGCCTTGCCCTGCATTTTCGCTTGTACTCGTGCCATGTTTTTTTCCGATCTGCTTAGAACTGCAAGCCGGCTTCACGCGCGGCATCGGCCAGCGCCTTGACGCGGCCATGGTAGGCAAAACCCGAACGGTCGAACGCAACCTTCTCGACGCCGGCCGCCTTGGCTTTCTCGGCCACGCGCTTGCCGATGACCTGGGCCGCGGCGGCGGTGGCACCCTTGCCGGCGCCACCCAATGCCGTGCGCACTTCCGCCTCGACGGTGGACGCGGAGGCCAGCACCTTGGCGCCGTCGCCGGAGATCACGCTGGCGTAAATGTGCAGATTGGTGCGATTCACCATCAGACGGGCCACGCCCTGCGTCGCGATACGGATGCGGGTCTGACGGGCCCGGCGAAGACGCTGTTCTTTCTTGGTCAACATCATGCTGCCCCTTACTTCTTCTTGGTTTCTTTGATCGTGATCTTCTCGTCCGAATACCGGATGCCCTTGCCCTTGTAGGGCTCGGGCGGACGAACGGCACGAATCTCGGCAGCGATCTGTCCGACGCGCTGACGGTCTGCACCCTTGATCACGACTTCGGTCGGGGTCGGCGTTGCCACGGTGATACCGGCGGGCATGTCCATGTTGACCGGATGCGAATATCCGACCGACAGGTTCAGCTTGGCGCCTTGCGCCTGGGCCTTGTAACCGACGCCGACCAGGTTGAGCTTGCGCTCGAAACCCTTGCTGACACCGACAACCATGTTGTTGACCAGCTGGCGCATGGTGCCCGACATTGCATTCGCGTCACGCGAATCGTTGCTCGGCACGAAGGTCAGCCTGCCAGCTTCGTTGTTGATCTTGACCAGCGCGTTCTGCGCCAGCTGCAGTGCACCACCGGCACCCTTGACGCTGATCTGGTCGGCCTTGATGCTGACGTCGACGCCAGCAGGAACCAGCACCGGCATTTTTCCAATACGGGACATATTCAGTTTCTCCTCAGTGCCACGCCATCAGGCGACGTAACACAGGACTTCGCCGCCGACACCGCTGGCGCGAGCCTTGCGGTCGGTCATCACGCCCGCGGGCGTGGTGACGATGGCGACGCCCAGACCATTCTGGACCTGGGGCAACGTGCCCTTGCCGCGATACACACGCAGGCCAGGACGGCTCACGCGCTCGATGCGCTCGATGACCGGGCGGCCGGCGTAATACTTCAGCGCGATTTCGAGCTCGGACTTGCCGGCATCGGTCTTCACGGTGAAGCCGTCGATATAGCCTTCGTCCTTCAGCACCTGCGCGATGGCAACTTTCACCTTGGAAGACGGAACGGTTACGGTCGTCTTGGCCACCATCTGCGCGTTGCGGATGCGTGTCAACAGGTCCGCGATGGGATCACTCATGCTCATGTCTATGTCTCCTCGCGCTTACCAGCTGGCCTTGACGACGCCGGGGATCTCCCCGGCCAGGGCCATCTCACGAACCTTTGCGCGAGCCAGACCGAAGTGCTGGAACGTGCCGCGCGGGCGTCCGGTAATGGAACAGCGGTTACGCTGACGGGTGGGGTTTGCGTTGCGCGGCAGTTTCTGCAGCGCCAGGCGCGCCACGGCGCGCTCGTCGTCACTGCGTTGTGCGTCGCTGGCGATGCTCTTGAGTTCCGCGTGTTTCTTCGCGTACTTGGCAACCAGTTTGTCGCGCTTGAGCTCGCGCTCGATCAAAGCTTTCTTAGCCAAGGGTCACCTCAGTTCTTGAACGGAAAACGGAAGCCCGCGAGCAGTGCCTTGCACTCTTCGTCCGACTTGGCCGTCGTGGTGATGCTGATATTGAGACCACGCAAGGCATCGACCTTGTCATACTCAATCTCAGGGAAAATGATCTGCTCTTTGACGCCGATGTTGTAGTTGCCACGGCCGTCGAACGCGCGGCCCGAAATGCCGCGGAAGTCGCGCACCCGGGGCAGCGCCACGGTGACGAAACGATCCAGGAACTCGAACATCTGCACGCCGCGCAGCGTGACCATGCAACCGATGGCCTGGCCCTCGCGGATCTTGAAACCGGCGATGGCCTTCTTGGACTTGGTCACGACCGGTTTCTGGCCGGCGATCTTGGTCAGATCAGCCACCGCGTTCTCCATGACCTTCTTGTCGGCGACCGCCTCGCTCACACCCATGTTGAGCGTGATCTTGGTCAGGCGGGGCACCTGCATCGGAGACTTGTAGCCAAACTTGGCCATCAACTCCGGAGCGACTTTTTCGCGATAGTGTTGTTGCAGACGCGCCATGTTCATGCCACCTTGATCTCTTCGCCGCTGGACTTGTAAACGCGAACGCGCTTGCCATCGGCCTGCAGCTTGATGCCGACCCGATCGGCCTTGCCGGATACAGCGTTGAAAATTGCGATGTTGGACTGGTGGATCGGCATGGCCTTCTCCACGATCCCGCCGGTCGTACCCTTCATCGGGTTGGGCTTGGTGTGTTTCTTCACCAGGTTGATGCCCTCGACCAGCACATGGGAGTCGTCCTTGCGCAGCGTGACCTTGCCACGCTTGCCCTTGTCGCGGCCCGCGATGACGATGACTTCGTCGCCTTTGCGAATCTTGTTCATGGCTTGTGTCCTTACAGTACTTCGGGAGCCAGCGACACGATCTTCATGAACTTCTCGGTCCGCAGCTCGCGCGTGACCGGCCCGAAGATGCGCGTGCCGATCGGCTCGAGCTTGGCATTGAGCAACACGGCGGCATTGCCGTCGAATTTCACCAGGGAGCCGTCGCCACGGCGGATGCCCTTGGCCGTACGCACCACCACCGCGCTGTAGATCTCGCCTTTCTTGACGCGACCACGCGGAGCGGCTTCCTTGACGCTCACCTTGATGACATCGCCTACGCTGGCGTAACGGCGCTTGGAGCCGCCAAGCACCTTGATGCACAGGACGGACTTGGCGCCGGTGTTGTCGGCGACTTCCAATCGAGATTCAGTCTGGATCATTTATGTGTTTCCCAACTTGTCCCCGTAGACCACCGAACGGAACGCTCGGCAGGCAACAGGTCAGTCTTGGGCCCGTCGTCGATGGCGCGAACCACTCGCACCACCTCCTATTGGGCAGATTCTTATCCGCTCGATGAAGAGCGAAGCCCGCGATTATGCACCACGAAGTTGGGTGCGTCAACGCGACGGGCTGAAATCGAGCAAATATTTTTGCGCCAGGTCCTCGAACGCCGCCAGCCCGGGGTCTCGGCCGGTCTCCTCGCGCAGGATCTGCGCCACCTGCGGGCCCAGTGCCATGGCCTGGCGGGCGTCCAGGAACAGGATCCGGGAGCGCCGGGCCAGCATGTCCTCGACGGTACGCGCATATTCGAAGCGGGCGGCAAACCGGACCATCGCCTCGGACAGGCCCGGCGCCAGCCAGTGTTCGGCCCCCGGCAGGGATTGCACCAGGGCCTGGTCGTCGCCATAACTGTGCGGGCCGGGGGCCAGGCTGATCGACGTCGCCGATGCCGGCGTCTGCCCCGCGGCGCCGGCCAGCTTGAAATGGCGCGTCACACCGCCCGCCCGGGCCGGCAACAAGGCCTTGTCGAAACAGGTCTGCAGCACGTCTTCGGCCATCGCCCGGTAGGTCGTCCATTTGCCGCCGGTCACCGTGACCAGGCCGCTGCGACTGACCAGTACCGTATGTTCGCGGCTCAGGCCCTTGGTACTGGCGCCGTCGTCGTCCTGCGGCTTGACCAGAGGCCTCAGCCCGACCCAGACGCTGCGCACGTCGGCGCGGGTCGGCGCCTTGTGCAGGTAGCGGGCCGCCTCCGAGAGGATGAACGCCACCTCCTCGTCGAAGGGCTCGGGCTCGCGCGCCAGGTCGCTGCGCGGGGTGTCGGTCGTGCCCAGGATCACCTTGCCCAGCCAGGGAACGGCAAACAGCACGCGTCCGTCGGCGGTCTTGGGCACCATCAAGGCGTTGTCGCCGGCCAGGAACTCCCGGTCGACCACCATGTGCACGCCCTGGCTCGGCGCCACCATGGGCCGGGTCGGGTGCCGGCCGTCGCCGCGGTTGGCGTCGCCGTCCTTCTGCCGCAGATCGTCGACCCAGACCCCGGCGGCGTTGATCACGCAGCGCGCGCGCAGTTCCAGCGCCTGTCCGGATTCGACGTCGGTGCAGCGCAGCCCGACGACCTTGCCCGCCTCGCTGATCAGGTCATCGGCGCGGCAGTAATTGACCAGCAAGGCCCCCCGGTCGGCGGCACTGCGGGCCAATGCGAGTGCCAGCCGGGCATCGTTGAACTGGCCGTCCCAGTACTGGACGCCGCCGCACAGGCCGTCGGCGCGGGCGTTCGGCAACAAGGCCTGGGCCCGGCTGCGGCTCAGGAAGCGGGTCGGACCGAGCGCCGCCTTGCCGGCCAGCAGGTCGTAGGCCGTGAGGCCGGCGCCGTAGAACGGCGTTTCCCACCACTTGTACGAGGGCATGACGAAGGCCAGCGGCTGGGCCAGGTGCGGCGCGTTGTTCAGCAGCGTGGTGCGCTCGCGCAGCGCCTCGCGCACCAACGCGATGTTGCCCTGGGCCAGGTAGCGCACCCCGCCGTGCACCAGCTTGGTGGCCCGGGACGACGTGCCCTTGGCAAAGTCGTGTGACTCGACCAGCACCACGGAAAAGCCGCGCAAGGCCGCATCGAGCGCCACGCCCAGGCCGGTCGCACCGCCCCCGACGATGGCCACGTCGTAGGTGGTGCCTTGCCTCAGGCGCGCCAGCAGGCCCTGGCGCTCGGTCGTGGCCACGGCGCCGGCGGTGGTGGTCGTGTCGCTCAATGGTCGACCCAGCCCTTCGCCCGCTCCACCGCCTGGCGCCAGCGCGCACGCTTGGCGGTCCGCGCCGCATCACCCATGGCGGGCTCGAATCGCCGGTCCATCGCCCACTGGGCGGCAAGCTCGTCCGCCCCGGACCAGAAGCCGGTGGCAAGGCCCGCCAGGTAGGCCGCCCCGAGCGCGGTCGTTTCCGTCACCCGCGGGCGCACGACCGGGACCCCGAGAAAGTCGGCCTGCATCTGCATCAGCAGGTCGTTGCGGCTGGCTCCGCCGTCGACCCGCAATTCGCGCAGCGCGATGCCGGAGTCCGCCGCCATCGCGGCGAACACGTCGGCGCTTTGCAGCGCGATCGACTCCAGCGCCGCCCGCGCCACATGCGCGCGTGTGGTGCCACGGGTGATGCCCACCATGGCGCCACGGGCGTACCCGTCCCAGTCGGGCGTCCCCAGTCCGGCGAAGGCCGGCACCAGGTACAGGTCGTCGGTGTCGGCCACCTGGCCGGCCAGCGCCTGCACGGCTTCGGCCGAGTCAATGATGCCCAGCCCGTCGCGCAGCCACTGCACGGCCGCCCCGGCCACGAACACCGATCCCTCGAGCGCGTAGCAGGCCTGCGCCGCCTGCAGGCCGTCGCCGGGCCCGACCCAGGCCACGGTCGACAACAGCTTGTGCCGGCTGGCCACCGCGTGCCGGGCCGTATTGAGCAACATGAAGCAGCCCGTGCCGTAGGTGTTCTTGGCCATGCCGGGCGCGAAACAGGCCTGGCCGAAGGTGGCCGCCTGCTGATCGCCGGCCGAACCGGTGATGCGGATGGAGCGCCCCAGCAATGCCTCGTCGGTCCGCGCCAGCTCACCGCTGCAGGGCAGCACCTGCGGCAACACCGACGCCGGAATGTCGAACAGTTCCAGCAGCTGCGGATCCCAGCGCAGCGTGTGGATATTGAACAGCAGCGTGCGCGACGCATTGCTGGCGTCGGTGACATGGCGCTTGCCGCCGGTCAGGTTCCAGATCAGCCAGCTGTCGATGGTGCCAAAGGCCAGTTCGCCCTTGTCGGCCCGGGCGCGGGCTCCCGGCACGTTGTCGAGCAGCCACCGCAGCTTGGTGCCCGAGAAATAGGCATCCAGCACCAGGCCGGTCTTTTTCTGGATCGTGCCCAGATGGCCCTGCGCCCGCAAGGCGTCGCAATCGCCGGCCGTGCGGCGATCCTGCCAGACGATGGCATGGGCCACCGGCTCGCCGGTCCTGCGGTCCCACAACACCGTGGTCTCGCGCTGGTTGGTGATGCCGATCGCGTCGACCTCGGCCGCGCCGATCGATGCCTTGCGCAAGACCTCCTGCGCCATCGCCAGCTGGGTGCGCCAGATTTCGGCCGCATCGTGCTCGACCCAACCCGATTGCGGGAAAAACTGGCGGAACTCCTGCTGCGCCACTTCCACCACCTGCCCCGCCCGATCGAACAGGATCGCGCGCGAACTGGTGGTACCTTGGTCGAGTGCAAGTATGTAGGGCATAAGAGGGCCGATTATCGTCACAGCCGGCGCCAAGGCTAGACTGTCGGCGCATGGCCGCGTGGCCGCATATTCAAAGATTCCCGGAAGGACACCATGAGCGGACAGATTGCATTCATCGGCGGCGGCAACATGGCCAGCGCCATCATCCAGGGCCTGCTGCGACAAGGCGCCGCCGGGCCCGAGACCATTCAGATCGTCGAGCCCTGGCAGGAGGCGCGCGACCGCCTGCGCCAGCAATTCAACATCGTTGCGCAGGCGGCGCCCGGCCCGTTCCTGGCCAAGGCATCCACCGTCGTGTGGGCGGTCAAGCCCCAGACCTTCAAGGACGCGGCCGAACCGGCGGCGCCCCACACCCGCGCGGCGCTGCACCTGAGCGTGGCCGCCGGCATACCGAGCGACAGCATTGCGCGCTGGCTCGGCAACGAGCGGGTCGTACGTGCCATGCCCAACACGCCGGCCCTGATCGGCAAGGGCATCACCGCGCTGTATGCGCGCGCCGGCATCGACGCCGGCCAGAAACAGGGGGTCGAGCGCATCGTGCGCAGCACCGGCGACCTGCTGTGGGTCGACAGCGAGGACAAGCTCGACGCCGTCACCGCACTGTCCGGCTCCGGCCCGGCCTACGTGTTTTATTTCCTCGAAGCCATGTCCGAAGCCGGCCAGCAGATGGGCCTGACGCAGGCGCAGGCCTATCAGCTGGCCGTGGCGACCTTCGCCGGCGCATCGGAGCTGGCCCGCAGCTCCGACGAAGCGCCCCAGGTGTTGCGCCAGCGCGTCACGTCCAAGGGCGGCACCACGCACGCAGCCATCACGTCGATGGAGGCCGCGCAGATGGGCCCCTTGTTCCAGCAGGCCATGCTGGCGGCGCGGGATCGCGCCCGCGCGATGGCGCGGGAGTTCGGCGGCGCTTGACGCCCCCCGGGGCGGATGTCGCGCCGGCGGTGTCAGCCGAGTCCGTAACCCAGCACCACCCCGCAGAACACCGCAAAGCCCACCCAGTGGTTCAGGCGAAAGGCCTTGAAACAGGGTTCGCGCTGCCGGTCCCGGATCAGCCAGCCGTGCCAGGCGGCCTGCGCCGCGGCCACCGCCACCCCCAGCAGGAACCAGGCCGAACCCACCAGCGGCCATACCAGCACCGTCCACAGTACCAAGTGGATGGCGTAGAACGCCATCACCGCCGCCACGTCGTAGCGGCCCAGCGTGATCGCCGATGTCTGGATGCCGATGCGCAGATCGTCGTCCCGGTCGACCATCGCGTATTCGGTGTCGTAGGCCAGCACCCAGAACAGGTTGCCCAGCAGCAGCAGCCAGGCCAGCGGCGGTACGGCGGCCTGCAAGGCCGCCAGGTCGACCTCGCCCGACCCGCGCACGGCCGCGAACGCCATCGGAATGCCGAAACTGAAGGCCACGCCCAGCACGGCCTGCGGCATCGAGACGAAACGCTTGGAATACGGGTACACGATGGTGACCAGCAAGGCCGCAAACGACAGGGCCACGGTCAGCCGGTTGGTCGTCAGCACCAGTGCAAAGGCCACCAGCGCCAGCGCCGCGCCCAGCCACAAGGCCTCGGCCGTGGAAACGGCGCCCCGGGTCACCGGCCGCTGCGCCGTGCGCTTGACGTGCTTGTCGAAATCCCGGTCGGCCACGTCGTTGACGCAGCAGCCGGCGCTGCGCATCAGGATGGTGCCCAGCGTGAACACCAGCACCAGGTGCCAGCCGGGGAATCCGCCAGCGGCGATCCACAAGGCGCTGAGCGTGGGCCACAGCAGCAGCAGCCAGCCGGCCGGGCGGTCCCAGCGGATCAGCTGCAGGTACAGGGCCAGACGGGACGGTGGTTGCGCGTCCATCACGACAGCCGCTTCACGCCCGGCAACTCGCAGGCGTAGATGGCGTTGCGCAAGGCGGCGATCGCCTCGTAACGGGTGAAGCTGCGCCGCCAGGCCAGCACCACGCGTCGCGTCGGCGGCGCTCCCCCGCTGGCATCGGTGACCGGCAGGTACTGGATGAACGGGTCTTCCTCCTTGCGCCGCGCCGGTTTGCCCGACGACGCCAGGGCCTCGGACGGCACACCCAGACGGGGCACCAGCGTCACGCCCATGCCGGCCGCCACCATGTGCTTGATGGTCTCCAGCGACGAACCTTCGAAGCTGCGCTGTATGCCTTCGGCGGTACCGGAGAAACGGGCGAACTCCGGACAGACCTCGAGCACATGGTCGCGGAAACAATGGCCGGTGCCCAGCAGCAGCAGCGTCTCCTGCTTGAGCTGCTCGGCGCTGACCGACTTGCCCTTGGCCAGCGCATGGTTGCGCGGCAAAGCGGCCACGAAGGGCTCGTCGTACAAGGGTGCGATCGCCAGCCCGGCATCGGGAAACGGCTCGGCCAGGATGGCGCAGTCCAGCTCGCCCATGCGCAGCATCTCCAGCAGCTTGACCGTGAAATTCTCCTGCAGCATCAACGGCATCTGCGGCGTCAGCTCGATGACATGGCGCACCAGCTCGGGCAGCAGATAGGGCGCGATCGTATAGATGACGCCCAGCCGCAGCGGGCCGGCCAGCGGGTCCTTGCCGCGCTTGGCGATCTCGCGGATGCCGGCGGCCTGCTCGAGCACGGTCTGCGCCTGGCGCACCACCTCCTCGCCCAGCGGCGTGACCGTCACCTCGTTGGCGCTGCGCTCGAACAGCTTGAGGTCGAGTTCTTCTTCGAGCTTCTTCACCGCCACCGACAAGGTCGGCTGCGACACGTGGCAGGCCTCGGCGGCCTTGCCGAAATGCCGCTCGCGGGCCACGGCGACGATGTATTTGAGTTCGGTCAGCGTCATGCGCGGATTGTCCTATGGCCGCGGGCCGCATCAGGCCTTGAGGAACTCGGCCTTGCCGCCGAGCCAGCGCGCGACATGCTGGCGCGCCAGGTCGGGATGGCGATCCAGCAGGCGCGGCGCGGCGTCCCGGGCCCACTCCAGCAACGGGGCATCCGTGGCCAGGTCGGCAAACCGCAGCAGGGCGGCACCCGACTGGCGCGCGCCCAGGAACTCCCCGGGGCCGCGGATCTCGAGGTCGCGCCGGGCGATCTCGAAACCGTCGGCGGTCTCGGCCATGGCCTTGAGCCGCGCCCGCGCGGTCTCGCCCAGCCGCGGCGCATCGCCGGTGGAGTACATCAGCACGCAGGCCGACGCCGCCGCGCCGCGCCCGACGCGGCCACGCAGCTGGTGCAGCTGCGAAAGGCCGAAACGCTCGGCATGTTCGACCACCATCAACGAGGCATTGGGCACGTCGACGCCGACCTCGATCACCGTGGTGCTGACCAGCACACCCATCCGGCCGCTGATGAAACGGTCCATCACCGCCTTTTTCTCGGCCACCGGCATGCGCGAATGCAGCAGCCCGATCTCGATCGGCGCGCCACCGGCATCGGCCAGGGCTGCACCGAGCGCGGCATGGGTTTCGGTGGCATTGGCCAGGTCCAGCGCCTCGCTCTCCTCGATCAGCGGGCAGACCCAGTACACCTGCCTTCCCTGTGCGAGCTGGTCACGGATGCGAGCAACCACTTCGTCGCGACGGGCCTCGTTGACCAGCTTGGTGACGATGGGCGTGCGCCCCGGCGGCAGGCTGTCGATGGTCGACACATCCAGGTCGGCGTAATACCCCATGGCCAGCGTGCGCGGAATCGGCGTGGCGCTCATCATCAACAGGTGCGGCTCCTGCGCGTCGCCCTCGCCGGCCACCCCCTGCGGTCGCATCTTGCTGCGCAGGGCCAGCCGCTGGGCCACGCCGAAGCGGTGCTGCTCGTCGATGATGGCCAGTGCCAGCTTGTGGAAAACCACCTTGTCCTGGATCACGGCATGGGTGCCGATCACCAGCGCCGCCTCGCCCGAGGCGATCAGCGCCAGCATGTCGCGGCGTTCCTTGGCTTTCTGGCTGCCGGTCAGCCAGGCGGTGGTGATGCCCAGCGGCTCGAGCCAGCCGATCAGCTTGCGGAAATGTTGTTCGGCCAGGATCTCGGTCGGCGCCATCAACGCGCATTGGTAGCCCCCGGCGATGCAGATCGCCGCCGCCAGCGCCGCCACCACGGTCTTGCCGGAGCCGACGTCGCCTTGCAGCAGCCGGTGCATCGGCACCGTCCGGCCCAGGTCGGCGGCGATCTCGCGGCACACCCGGCCTTGCGCGTCGGTCAAAACAAACGGCAGGGCCGCCAGCAGCCGGTCGCGCAGCCCGCCCGCGGGCGCGTGCAGCGGCGGCGCGCGCAGCCGGTCGCGCGCCCGGCGCGACTCGAGCTGCGACAGCTGCTGCGCCAGCAGCTCCTCGACCTTGAGCCGCTGCCAGGCCGGGTGGCTGTGGTCTTCGAGCGTGTCCAGCGACACGTCGGGCCGGGGATGGTGCAGAAACTGCAAGGCCGCACGCAGCGTCCACATCGGCTGCCCGTCGTGCGTGCGCGGCAGCAACTCGGGCGCCACGGTCTCGGTCAGGTCGACCCGCTCCAGGGCTCCGGCCACGGCCTTGCGCAGATACGCCTGCGGCAGTCCGGCACTGGTGGGATAGACCGGCGTCAATGCGTTCGGCAATGGCGCGCCCGCGGCCGAGACGGACGGATGCACCATGGTCCAGCCCAGGAAGCCGCCGCGCACCTCGCCCCGCGCACGGATCGTGTTGCCGACCGCCATCAGCTTGTGCATCGACGGATAGAAGTTGAAGAACCGCAGCGTGCAGGTCTCGTCGCCGTCGCGCACCACGACCAGCAACTGGCGGCGCGGCCGGAAACTGACATCGCTCGAGACCACGGTGGCCTCGATCTGCACCGTGGCGCCGTCCCGCGCCCGGGCCAGCGGCGTGATCCGGGTCTCGTCCTCGTAACGCAGCGGCAGGTGCAAGGCCAGGTCGATGTCGCGTCGCAATCCCAGCTTTTCCATCGCCCGCACCATCGGGGACTTGGCCGGCGCCTTGGCTGACGCCTTGGCCGGCCCCTTGGCCGCCGGTTTCCCCGGCTTGGGGCTGGTCTTGGCGGCGGGCGGCGCGGGCATGGGACAATTCTGCCCTTTCTTCGGCACCCCACTTTCCTTGGCACGGGCCGGTCCAGCCCTCAAGCACATGCAGCCCTCTTCTCTCGACGGCGCGCCACGCGCGTACACACTCTCCGATTTCGACTTTCTCCTGCCGCCCGAGTTGATTGCCCAGCATCCGGCGGCGCAACGCAGCGCATCGCGGCTGCTCGACGGCACCGGCCCGGCGCCGGTCGACCGGACCTTCAGCGACCTGCCCGCGCAATTCCGGAGCGGCGACCTGCTGGTGCTCAACGACACCCGGGTCATGAAGGCGCGGCTGTTCGGCGAGAAACCGACCGGCGGCAAGGTCGAACTGCTGATCGAGCGGGTGCTCGGCGGCAACCAGGTCGCGGCCCACATGCGCGTGAGCAAGAAACCCGAGGTCGGAACCACCTTGGCACTGCAGGCGGCCTCCGGCAGCGACGACACCGTCCGCGCCACCTTGCTCGGTCGCTGGCCCGACGCCGAGGGCGGCATGTTCCGCTTCGTGTTGTCGAACGACGCCGGTGACGATCCGTATACCTTGATGGAGCGCCACGGCCACGTGCCGCTGCCACCCTATATCGAACACGCCGACTCGGCGCAGGACGCCGAGCGTTACCAGACCGTGTTCGCGCGCCACACCGGTGCCGTCGCCGCGCCGACCGCGGCCCTGCATTTCGACCAGGCCCTGCTGCAGTCGCTGGCACAACGCGGCATACCGCACGTATTCGTCACGCTGCATGTGGGCGCGGGCACCTTCCAGCCGGTCAAGACCGAGAACCTGGCCGAACACCACATGCACAGCGAGTGGTACCAGGTGCCGCAAGCCACGCAAGAGGCCATCGCCGCATGCAAGGCCCGTGGCGGGCGCATCGTGGCCGTGGGCACGACGACGGTGCGCACGCTCGAGAGCTGGGCCGCCAGCGGCAAGACCAGCGGCGACACCGAGATCTTCATCACGCCGGGTTTCCGCTTCCGGCTGATCGACCTGCTGATCACCAACTTCCACCTGCCCAAGTCGACACTGATGATGCTGGTCAGCGCCTTCGCCGGCTACGAACCCATCCGCGCGCTGTACCGCCACGCGATCGACCGCCGCTACCGTTTCTTCAGTTACGGCGACGCCATGCTGCTGGCCCGCCGCAACCACACCTGAGTCCCGACCGCCATGCTGCAATTCGACCTGCTCAAGACCGACGATGCCCACGGCGACTACGCCGGCAGCCACGCCCGGCGCGGCCAGCTGACGCTGAACCATGGCGTCGTCCAGACGCCGATCTTCATGCCGGTGGGCACCTACGGCACCGTCAAGGGCGTGACGCCGCAAAGCCTGCACGACATGGATGCGCAGATCATCCTGGGTAACACCTTCCACCTATGGATGCGCCCCGGGCTGGACATCGTGCAGCAGTTCGGCGGCCTGCATGCGTTCGAGCAATGGGACAAGCCCATCCTGACCGATTCGGGCGGCTTCCAGGTCTGGTCGCTGGGCGAGATGCGCAAGATCTCCGAGGAAGGCGTGCACTTCGCATCGCCGGTCAACGGCGACAAGCTGTTCCTGACGCCCGAGATCTCGATGCAGATCCAGACCACGCTGAACTCCGACATCGTGATGCAGTTCGACGAGTGCACGCCCTACATCTCGGTCGAGCCCCGGACCAAGGGGCAACTGACGACCGAGGCCGAGGCGCGCCACTCGATGGAGCTCAGCCTGCGCTGGGCGCAGCGATGCCAGGTCGAGTTCGACCGGCTGCAGAACCCGAACGCCTTGTTCGGCATCGTGCAAGGCGGCATGTTCGAGCATTTGCGGCAGGAATCACTGGAGCAGCTGGTCGAGATGGATTTCCCCGGTTATGCGGTGGGCGGTGTCAGCGTCGGCGAACCCAAGGACGAGATGCTGCGCATCATGGCGCATACGCCGCATCGCCTGCCGGCGCACAAGCCGCGCTACCTGATGGGCGTGGGTACGCCGGAAGACCTGGTCGAAGGCGTGGCCCAGGGCGTGGACATGTTCGACTGCGTGATGCCCACGCGCAACGCGCGCAACGGCAGCCTGTTCACGCGTTTCGGCGACCTGAAGATCCGCAACGCGCGCCACAAGGCCGACCCGCAGCCGCTGGACACGACCTGCACCTGCTACGCCTGCGCCGGCTCGGCCGGCGTGTCCTGGGACCAGGGCGGGCGCGGCGGTTTCTCGCGCGCCTACCTGCACCACCTCGAGCGTTGCGGCGAGATGCTCAGCCCGATGCTGGCCAGCATCCACAACCTGCACTACTACCTGAACCTGATGCGGGAGGTGCGCGAAGCGCTGGATGCCGGCCGTTTCGGGGCGTTTCGCGCGCACTTCCGGTCGGACCGCTCGCGCGGCGTCTGACTGCCGGCGGCCGCGTTCCGCCGCTGGCGAATCTCACCCCGCCCGCAGCCTGGGCCAGCCAGTCCGGATGCCTCAGGGACAACGGGCCAGGGGCTCGGTACTCCACGGTCGTCGCTCGCCGTGTTCGTCGGTCAGCGTAACCAGGAATGCCAGCAGGTCGTCCCGCGCGGCGGCGCCGAGCGTCGTACCGACGGCCGACGCGCCATGATCGAGCGCGTCGACCAGGCGATCATGGCGACCGTCATGCATATAGGGAGCCGTCACGCCGACGTTGCGCAGGCTGGGCGTGCGAAATCGGTCCCGCATGTCGTCCCGCACCACCAGGCGCTCGACGGCCTGCGCGTTGGCGCGCGTCGCATCGTCATTGAATCGGCCCAGCAGATTCATCGGATTGGCGCGCAAGCGGTCCGCACCACCCAATCGGCCATCGTCGTCGCCGAACCGCGCGGCTGCGGGATCGAGCACGGCATGGAATTGCCCGTCCGACAGGTTCGGGCCGCGATGGCAGGCCACGCAGCCGGCCGGACCGACGAACAACCGCAGCCCGCGGCGCGCCGGCGCCGGATAGGCCGCCATGGCGGAGGCGTCGTTGCGCAGCAACGCGTCGCGGTAGCGGTCGAACGCGGTGCGTCCGGTGACCATGGTCTCCTGGAAGGCCGCCAGAGCCTTGCCGGTGTTGACGATGGTCTCCTGGGCGTCGCGCACCGGCTCGGTGCCGAAGACCGCCGCATAACAGGCGGCCAGCTCGGGGTCGCGCTCGTAGATGCGCGTGATGCTGGTCGGATTGCCGTCGAACTCGCGCGGATCGAGCATCGGTCGCACGCTGGCCAGCCACAGGCTGTCGCTGGCACCGTCCCATCCATACCAGCGCTGCTGGCGCAGATTGGCCAACGCCGGCGTGTTGCGCGGCAGGTCGGCCAGGCCATGGGCGCGCGCGCGCCGATCGGTGA
Organism: Rhodoferax sp.; assembly: GCA_024236015.1. GTDB lineage: Bacteria > Pseudomonadota > Gammaproteobacteria > Burkholderiales > Burkholderiaceae_C > CAISIP01. The sequence goes on along the minus strand of JACKLK010000005.1, from coordinate 186,492 downwards.
AGGCCCGATCGGGCTGATGGCAGGTCACGCAGGCGATGTAGCCCACTGGCGACATGCGCGGATCGCGGAACAGGCGACGACCCAGTTCAACCGCGCGCGGGTCGCCTGACACGCGGTTCGTCGGATCGGCCGTCCATGCCGGCGGCCAGGGCCCGAGTGACCGGACATGCGACAACTGCGCCGGCGTGAACGCAGCCGATTCATCGGCCTGCGCCACGCCATGGACCGTGCCGGCCAAGAGCCCCAGCAGCACGAGAACGGATCGACCGAGCAAACACGCCTCCATCACACAACGGCGCCGCGCGTCGGCTTGCAGCCCGATGGCTGCATCGCCGGGGAGCGCGCGGCAGCCTTGTCACTCTACGCCCATGGCCGGCACCTGTCCATCCGCGCGCGGGCGGCGGCGCGCAGCCAGACCGTTGTTCGATGCTGATCGCGTCGCACAGACGCGAACTTGTGCCCGGCAGCACGGACGCCGGCGGCCGCGTCACAGGACGTGGCGACGCGCATGCTGCGCGGCCTCACGAGGCGCAGCACCTATACCGACGCTTCAGTTGAAAAGCCCCTTGAGCAGTTCCCTGGCCTTCTTTTTCGGATCGGCAGGCTCCGGGGTGCCAGCGTCCCCGGTCGCCGGCTTGGCCTTTTCCTTCCCGAGCAGCGAGCCCAGCAGACCGCCCGTCTTGCCGCCGCCGGCCTTCTCCAGCAACTGGCCACCGATCTCGGATTTCGCGGCACTCATGGCCGCGGCAGCATAGTCGGGCTTGAACTGCGGCGCGTCCAGCGCGCCATGGATCCGCACCGGCATCTCGATGCCCGGGAGTTGCTCGTAGGTCTTGCCTTGCTGGCCTTTGGCGGTGGCGACCAGTTTGGGCCGGATGGTGTAGTCCAGCGTATCGGCGCCGATGTCCACCTGGCCGGCGCCTTTGGCGCGCAACAAGGGCGATGCCATCGTCAGGTCATCGCTGGTGGCCACGCCCTTGGCAAGGGTCGCCGTCAGCGAGAGTTCGCTGAAATCCGTCTTCTCGCTCTTGTCGGCAGCTTCGGCAGCTTTTGTTGCGCCCAGCAGGGACTTGGCCTTGCGGATGCGCTCGGCGATGTTGATGCCCCTGATCGCGCCGTCGCTCAAGCGGATGCCGACCCGGCCATCCAGGCCTCGCTTGAGCGCCGGCACCACGGTGCCGCCGGTCGTGACATCCACCACCACGTTGCCCTTGCCTTCCAGCATGTCCTGGTCCGCCGCATCCTTGAGCAGCGGGCCGACCTGCACCCCGCTGAGCGTGGTCTTGAGGCGGTAGGCATTGCGGTTGGCATCGACGCCGGCCGCCGCCTGCATGCTGCCGCCATACAGGCCCGCCTTGATCGGGTCGAGTTGCAGCTTGCCGTCGGCTGCGTTCAGCGTGAGGTCGAGCTGGCTCAGCCTGACGTTGCCGACCTTCAGTGCGCCGATGCGCAGATGGCCGGACGCGCGCAAATCCTTGAGTGCGCTCAGGTCGATGGTGGACTCGGAGCCGGTCGTGGCCGGCGCAGACCCGCTGGCCGTTGCGCCGGTCGGTGCGGTGCTGCGATAACGGTCGGCGTCGAGCGTGTCGATCGTGACGTCGAAGTCGTAGCTCGGCGGCGCCAGCGTGGGCATGGCCAGCCGGGCCTCGATCGTGCTGTCGTCGAACCGGGTGCGCAGGTCTGCGGTCAGACTGCCCTTGCCCAGATCGGCACGCAGCCGGCCCTGGATCGGCAGCGTCACGGTCCGGGCCGGGATGCCGGGATTGTCGATCTTCACCGTGCCGTCGATCTGCCTGAGTTCGAACACCCGGGTATCGAGATTGCCGGCCAGCGCCGTCGACACGCGGCCCACCGCCGCCGAATCGGCGCTTGCCGCGTCGTAGTCCAGCGTGATGCTGGATATGGCGAACGACCGGGCATTGCCGGAGACACCCGCGAGCGCGAAGCGCGCGTCCAGCTTCTGCCGCCCCGTCAACGTCACCGCACCGGTGATGGTTTCGCCGGAAGCCGCTTCCGGGCTCAGGTTCAGGCGCGGCGCGTTGAGCGACAACGTGAACGGATCGTCCTGGCGCGTGCCGGAGGCGGTCAGCACCACCCGGTCCGCCGCCACGCGACGGGTGGCGCCGTCCAGCGCCAGGCTGCCCAGTTCCGCCTTGGCATCGAAGCGGTTGCCCGCGCTGGCGCCCTTGGCGAGCAGCACGACCGTGCGCGCAGCCAACCGCATGGCGTCCGGCTCCAGTTGCAGCTTCTCGGCGTCGAACGCGAGGTCCAGGCCGCTGAGCATGGTGGCGCCATGTTGCAGGTCTCCCTGCACGCTGGCTGCGAGACCGGCAAACGCAATGGTGCGGGCGCCGAGGTCCATCGTCATGCCTCCCGCGAGCTTGACGCGCATCGCGGCCTTGGGCTGCACGCCATCGATGGTCGCCGACAGTTCCAGCGTGGTCGGCATCTTGTCCGCGATACGCCCGGTCTGCAGATTCCATTGCGAAACTGAGAGCTGCGTGCCGCTGATCCGATCCTGGTAACGCACCGAAGCGTTGTCGATCTTCACCCTGTCGATATCCAGGCGGAAGGCCGGCGTCTCGGCCTGTGGCGCATCGGCCGCCGGCGCGTCGGGCGTGGCGCCCGGTGTGACGAGATCGTCGAAATTGAAACTGCCGTCCTGGCCCCTGACGATGCTGGCCGACAACCCGTCGACCTGCACCCGGTCCACCACGACCTGCTTCGACAACAGCGGCAGCAATTCGACCGACACGGTTGCGCCCGCGATGCTGGCGAAGACCGTGTCGCTGTCGAACTCCGACAGGCTGAGCGCGCCGACCCGGATGCCCAGCTTGGGATAGAACGACAGATGCAAGTCGCCGGGAATGCTCAGCGTGCGCTGCTGGTTCTGCTTCACGTATCGGGTGATGTCATCCTTGTAGGCGTTGGGGTCGAAGCTGACCGAGATGATGGCGATGGCCAGGCCCAGCAGCGCGACGACGCCACCGAGTCCGAGCCCCAGCCATTTGAGTAACTTCATGCTTGGCCTCTGATGCAAACGAATGAACGCGGACAAAGTGTAGTGACCCGCAGCCGGGCCTGCCCACGTTCAAGGATCGTGCGGCCAGATCCGACCGAAAGGCCCCCGTCGAGACGATCGTTCGTGTGACCACGAGCCGTTGCCGAACGCCGATCTGCCCGCGCCATGTCAGGTGGGTGTCATGGGCCTTGCACAGGCAGCGCAGGAACCATGACCGACCATCGGGCCATTGACGGTCGTTCGCGGGATCAGCGCGATGGCGAGGTTCGCGCGGAGCAAACCCGCATGTGACGGCGACATGGGCCCAGTGGCCCCGTCACGCCGGTTCAGCGTTTCGCGCGATGGCGCGAGCCCAGATAAAACAGGCCCAACCCGACCAGGGCCAGCGTGCCGGGTTCCGGCACCGACTGGATGGAGGCGGCCGTGAGCGCATCGATGGAGAGCAACATCTGGCCGCCACCAACGTTTTGCAGGAACCGGAAACTCGAGCCAACAAAAAAACCGCCGGCCGGCGTGCCGATGGGCAAGCCGAAGTCGGGGTCGCCAACGATCTCCGGGAACCCGAGCAGGAAACCCGCGGCGCCATTGAACATGCCGACGCAGGTGATGCCGGTAGGGCTTGAACAATCCTGGAAGTAGGTGTCGCCACCCACGTCCGTCGTGAACGACCCCAGCGCGCCGAAGTCGTAGGTCGACGTGGCGGCAAACAGGCCCAGGCCATCACCCACGGCCGTCAGGTCCACGTCGGTCGTGGTGGTGCCGGTGATCGAGACGGCGACGCCGCCGACATCGACGGGCCCACCGCCCAGATCGAGGACCGAACCCGCCGACGTGACCCCATTGAACGAGTAGGTCAGAAGCGCCGCACTGGCGGGCACGGAGCTCAGCACAGACATGACCAGGGCCAGCACGGCACCGACCCCGACCCTGAAAGATGTATGTACGATGGACATTTGGCGATCTCCTGACTGGCGTGACGAACAAGGATACAAGCAAGAATGACACCGCAAATTTTTTGCGCAACAAAATCAACGGCTTACCGGCTCGAGTCTGAATGAGCCCGCGCAAGTGTCAAGTTGCTCGACACTTCTGGTGACACGCCATGCCCGCCATACACGGTCAGACGGCAACCCTCACCCGGTACGTCTCCGTGCCGGATCGCCGGCCGCTCGCAGCGCCGTGATGGACACGGGGCCCGCTGCAGAACGACACCGGGTGATGTCGATAATGGCCATTCCGGGCTCGCGAGGCTGCGGCCATGCACGCATTGATGCGGGATGCATCATTGGGGGAGGCTACGATGTGGAGCTACCGCTTACGAAGACACGCGCCTTGCAAACCGCCATACATGCATCCGCGGCGCCTGCGCCATGTGCCCTGACCAGGACGACGCCAAAGGCAACACCGAACCGATCGACTCGCAACGCCGCCATGACGAATACCCACCTTGGACAAGGCCGAGGTTCCGCGACGCGCGACGCCAGCCCGGACCGCGTACCCCATTGCGGCCTCGTCGGTCCCCGCGGCCTGCGCCCGCGCGTGGCGAACATGCAGCGGCGACCGGACGGGTTCCGGAACGTCCGCACCTGAGGCTCGATGGCGCATGTCCCCGGAAATCCCGTTTGGTCAACCGAGTTTCTCCGATGCGGAGATCGACGCAGTCGCACGCGTGATGCGCAGCGGCTGGGTGGGCATGGGCCCGGAAACCCTGGCCTTCGAGTCCGAACTGGCCGAATTTCTCGGATGTCCCGCCGTCGTGACCACCAATTCCTGCACCTCCGCGCTGCATCTCAGCCTGCTGGCGCAGGGTGTGGGCCCGGGTGACGAGGTGATCGTTCCCAGCCTGACCTGGTGCAGCACGGTCAACGTGGTGCTGTACGTCGGTGCCCGTCCGGTATTCGCCGATATCGACCCCATGACACTGGGCCTGGATCCGGACAGCGTGGCGGACGTGACCACGTCGCGCACCCGGGCCTTGATACCGGTGCATTTCGGCGGCCTGGGCCTGGACGTATCGGCATTGGCCGCGGTCCTGCCGGCCGGGGCGGTGGTGGTCGAAGACGCCGCGCACGCGCTGGGGGCACGGCTGCCCGATGGACGCATGGTGGGGGCATCGGGCCATCCGACCTGCTTCAGTTTCTATGCCAACAAGGTGTTGTCCACCGGGGACGGCGGCGCGGTCGCGCTGACCGACACCGAACTGGCGGTACGCATGCGCGCGTTGCGGCTGCATGGCCAGACACACGATGCCTGGCAGCGTTACCTGCACCCGTCCTTGGCCCTGGTGTCACCGCAGATTTCCGAAGTGGGCCTGAAGGCCAACTACACCGACCTGCAGGCCGCCATCGGCCGCGTGCAATTGCGCCGGCAGGACGAGTTTGCCGCCACGCGCGCCAGCGTGGCCAGGATCTACGGCCAGGGACTGGCAGACCTGGGCCTGGGCCTGCAAACCGGCTGGGACCGACCGGAGCACGCGCGGCACCTGTTCACGATCCAGCTCCCGGAACAACGCGCCTGCGATCGCGACGCGCTGATCGCGACCTTGCGCAGCCAGGGCATTGGTGCCAGCCTGCATTACCAGCCGCTGCACACCATGCCGCGGTATGCCGAGCTCGCGCAGGGCCGCGCGCTGGCGCATACCGAATCGGTCGGCGCGCGCATCCTGACCTTGCCGATCGGGCCCCGGATGCAGGCGGACGACGCCTGGCGAATCGTGCAGGCGGTACGGCAGGCGCTGGGTTGTCCGCCCTACGGCGGCGCCACGCCAGCCGGCCGGCCGGCACGCGACAACAAGGTCTCGTAGACCTGCAACACCTGCTCCGCGTGCCGCTGCGGCGCCCAATGCGACAGCGCCTTGGCGCGCGCGGCCTGGCCCATGCGTGCCGCAAGCGACGGGTCGTCCCACAACAACCGGACCTGGCGCGCCAGGGCCTGTGCGTCGCCCGCTTCGAACAGCAGTCCGTCCACACCTTCTTCGATCAGGTCGGCGACCGAGCCCAGGCGCGAGCCGATCACCGGGATGCCGTGGCTCATGGCCTCGGCACCGACCAGGCCGAAGGTCTCGAACCACAGGCTGGGCAGCACCAGGGCGCGTGCACCGCGGTAGAACGCCTGCAGTTCGGCTGCGTCGTGCGTGACCACGACCTCGGGGCCGGCCGGCACATCCGTCGTCACCAGGCTTGCGTGATGGCGCGCCATGCGAAACGGCAGGCCCGTGGCACGTGCGGCGGCGGCGAACACCGGCAGGCCTTTCTCCGGTGCGAAACGGCCCGCATAGGCGATGTAGCTGCCTTGTGCGGCGTCCGCGGCGGTGTCGGGCATGTGGACCGGCGGCGAAATCACGCTCAGCCGATCCGCCGGCAGACCGGCATGCCGGACCAGCCACTGGCCGGCGAACGCCGATGGCGCAATGTAGTGGTCGACATGGCGCGCGAACAGGCCCAGCGCGCGCACGCCCACGTTGTAGAGCGCCGACGCGGCCGATTCGGGCAGGCTGCCGCGGCAGTTGTGCCGTATCGCGTGCCACTCGCGCCCCGGATCGAGGCAACGCGTGCAACTGCGACCGTCCCGCGTGTGCGTCACCAGCGGGCAGGTCATGCGGAAGTCCACGCAGCTCATCACCACCGGGATGCCGCGACGGGTGCACTCGGGCAGGATCCACGGCGACACCATCGGATAGATCTCGTGCACGTGCACCACCTGGGGCTGGAAGCGCTCGAGCAAGGCCCGGAACTCGCGCACCGAACTGCCGCCCCACAGGACACCCGTACCTGCTTCCAGCCGGCCCGGCAGCCCGCGCAGGCCCTGGGGCAGATGCAGGGCGTTGCGCGCCAGTACCTCGACCTGCAGGCCCTGCGCGCGCTGCAGTTCGATGGTGGCCTGGGTCACGTTGTTGGCCCCACCACCGCCCCGATGCTGGTTATAGGCGTGCAATACCCTCATCGGGCCGGCGCCTCGGAGGAATTCGGCGGCGTTTCGCTGGCAAAGCCGAACAGCGGGGGCCGCTTCGGCAACCGCCAGGCCCAGCGGGCCAATCCCTGCGCCATGCTCAGGCGATATCGGCGCCGGGGCTGCGTCGGTCCCGGCCACACGGCCAGCAGCGCGGCAGCCGGCAACCGCAGTGCCGCTGCCAGTGCCGCCATGGCCTCGAAGGCCCGGGCGGCCGCGCGCCCATGGTGCTTGTGCAGGTACAGCCAGATCGCGTGACACCCCAGCGCGTAGTGGTCGCCGGCACGGCGCGGGTCGCTGCTCTGCTTCCACAGGTGCGTGATCACGCTTTCCGGTTGGTAGTGGATGGCCCAGCCGGCGTCCAGGATGCGCCGGCAGAAATCGATGTCGTCCAGGTACATGGGTGAAGTCTCGTCGAGCAGGCCCACCTGCTGCAGCACCTCGTGGCGCAGCAGGATGCAGGCCCCGCAGATGCTCTGCACCGCGCAGGCACGCTGGCGCGGCCAGGCCAGCAGGTTGAAGCCGTCGTACCAGGTCGGCGCAGGCGGGTCGCCCACGGCGACGCCCTGGCGCCGGCCCGGCAGGTGCAGCACCAGCTTGTCCAGCAGCAACAACCAGGCCAGCAGGTTGCCGGGCGCGGGCAGGCGGCGTGCGCATTCGGGCTGGATGCTGCCGTCGCCCAGGCACAACATCGGACCGACCGCGCCCACCCCGGGATGCTCGCGCAGGTGCGCGAGCATGCGCGGCACGGCGCCGCGATGCACGATGGTGTCGGGGTTGAGCAGCATCACGGCATGGCCGGCACACAAGGGCAAGGCCTGGTTGTTGCCCGCCGAGAAACCCAGGTTGAGACCGGTGGCGTTCAGCCGCACCCACGGGTAGGCACGGCGCAGCAGGTCGGGCGTGCCGTCGCTCGAACCGTTGTCCACCACGAACACCTCGATGCGCAGGTCGGCGCAATCGGCGGCCAGCGAGTCCAGGCAAGGCCCGATCAGCGACGCGGCGTTGTAGGTGACGATCACCACCGACAGATCGGGGCGTACGGCCGCCGTGCCGACGACCGGCTCAGCCATGGGCGTCCTTCCGGTCACGGCGCCACCATTGGCGCGCCAGGCCCCATACGAAACGGCTGTTGTAGACCAGGTATCGGCCGGCCAGCCGGCGCGGCTCCTGCATCAGTCGGAAGGCCCACTGCAGGCCGCTGCGCTTGACCCATTCCGGGGCTGCCCGCGTGCGGCCGGCCAGCAGGTCGAACAGGCTGCCCACACCGACCATGGGCAGGCCGACCTGGGCGGCCACCGCGTGCATCCAGTGGTCCTGCGCCGGCGTTCCCATGCCCACCCAGACGATGTCCGGCCGGGCCTGGCGGATCCGCGCGAGGATCTGTTCCTGCTGCTGCGCGGGCACCGGCCGCACCGGCGTGGCGCTGCCGCCCGCGATCCGGATCCCCGGGAAACGGGCCCGCATGGCCGCGGCCACCTGGTCGGTCTGGCCGTCGCGCCCCCCCACCAGGTAATGGCGCCAATCCGGAAACCGGGCGCAACAGGCCAGGAACAGGTCGTCGTTGTGCACTCTTTCGGCGTCGGGGTGCCCGAGCGCCCGCAAGGCCCATACCACGGCCATGCCGTCGGCCGTCACCATGTCGGCCTCGGCCAGCACCGCGGCGAACGCGGGCTGGTCCGTCGCCATCGTCGTGGAATACGCATTGGCGCAACTGACATACGCCGCGCCGCCACGCGCGACCAGCCGCGCAAGTTCGTCCTGGGCCTGCACGAAGGTGCACACCGTCACCGGCGTTCCGAGCACACGTGCCCGCGCCAACATCGGCGGGTCGCGATCACGGGCGCTCACCGGATGGCCCTCCGCGCTTCGCGCTGCGGGATTCGCGCTTGGGAACGGCCCGGCGCACTCATGCCGCACCTCGGTCGAGGGCCGTGGGAAGCAACAGTCCCGCCTGGCGCGCCCGGTGCTGCCATTGCGGTGCTCGCCAGCGGCGCCGCAGTGCACGCCAGGCACGCGCCGGGGGCCGCGACAGCAGGTACGGCAGGGAGCCCTGCTGCAGCAGCCGGCGCCATCCCTGCAGGCGCTGGCCGGCCGTCAACAACTGCACATAGGCCCCGACCGTGTGATGCACCTGCAGGCGGCGGGCCAGCAGCGGCGCCGGGATCTGCGCGCGCCAGTGCTCGAGCATCATGATCGCCTCGTCCTGGATCCGCCCCAGGCTGGCGGCGGTCATGCCGCCCGCGTGCACGCGGTACAGGCACAGGGGTTCCTGCACGGCCCGCGCCGCGCCCGAACGCGACAGCGCCAGGAACAGCCAGTAGTCCGGTGCCACGTGCACCCAGTCGGGCAGTTCGCCGGCGCGTTGCAGCGCCTCGCGGCGCAACAGCGCGCTGCTCATGCAGATGAAGCAGGAGCGTTCCACCAGTTCCATGAAGATGTCGCCTTCGGGCAGGCCGACATGCTCGTGGCGGTGGTCGAAATCGCAGCGGCCGCCAAGCTCGAACATCTTCAGGGTCCGGCAGTAGATCAGGTCGACCCCCGGCTCGTCCAGCGCCATCTGTTGCTCGAGCTTGTGCGCCAGCCAGACGTCGTCCTGGTCGAGAAAGGCCAGCCACTGGCCGCGCGCCTGCGCCATCGCCTGCCGCCGGGCGGCACCGAGGTGACTCGGCGCCGTCGATGCATGCACATGGACGCGGGGGTCGGCCAGGGCCGCCACCTTGGCCGCCGAGCCGTCGGTGGAGCCGTCATCCCAGGCCACCAGTTCCCAGTCGGTGAAGGTCTGATCCATCAGGCTCCTGAGCGTGGCATCCAGCGTCGCGGCGCCATTGCGGATGTTCAGGATCACGCTGACACGGGGCGTGCCGGCACCGCCCGGGACCGGGTTGCCCGACAACGGCAGTGTCACCGTGCCGGATCCGTGCGGCGAACACGGGCGATGTCGGCGTCGAACTCCTGCCGTCCGTTGTCGAACACGACCACGAAATACAACCACTGGCCGTCTGCCGTGAGCGTGGGTTCGCCCAGGCCCCAGGCGCGGGCGCCCGACTTGCGCGTGGTCCACAAGACCTTGCGGGGTTCGGCCCAGCTGTCGGCACCGGTGCGTTGCGACGCATAGATCGCGATGGTGCCGTCGCGCGCCGACGTGAAATACAGCTGGCCATCGGCGGTCAGGTGCGGCTGCACCTCGGTCGAATCCTTCACGTTGACCGGCGCCGGCAGCATCACCGGCTCGGCGAATCGCCCGCCCGTCTCGCGCGTCACCCAGATATGGCTCTTGCCCTTGGCCTGCGGCCGGTTGCCCGAGTCGAAGAACAGTTCCCGGCCATACGGGGTGATCGCGAAATGCGGATTGTCCTCATGGTATTTTTCGCGGCCCGGAATCGCCAGCAACTGCGCATTGCGGTAGATGTCCATGTTGAGCTCGCGGGTCTCGTCGTGCGAGACGTAGTAATACGCGCCATCGCCGCCCAGCATGACGCCCCATTCATTGCGCCCGTCGCGCGCATGCGGGAAACGCACCGGCGCACCGAACGTGTCGCCCTCGCGCTTGGCCACCAGCGTGTCGCTGGTGTACGCAGGACTGACGCCGCGCGCCGGCCCGCGGTGGTACCGGTCGCGTTGCGCGGGATCGGCACCCAGGCCACCTTCGGACTTCGGGCGATGGAAATAGAACACGTCGTTGATGCGGAACATGTCGCCGGGGAAATACTGGAAATACAGCGACTGGCCGTCGGGCGAGATATAGGCACTGTCTTCCCAGCCCTCGGTATTGACCGACAGCAGCAGCTCCGGCTTGCCCCAGCCCGGCGCCACACCGATCTCCGCCACGGCCTGGGTCTTGTAGGCGATCACCTGCTCGGGGGTCGCACGCGGGCCGGGCGGCGGACTCGGGCGTGTGTCTCCGTTCTGCTGGCATGCCGTCAGCGCGGCGGCCGCCAGCAGCAGCATTGCGGCACGCGCGATCGATCGGGTCGGGGGGTGGGTGCTAGGTGTCACGGTGTTGCAATCGTCGGAGTGCCGCCCGCTTGCGGCTCTGGTACAGCTGATCATAGATGGCAAGGCTCATTTGTCGAAACGGTGCCGGCCGCGGCGGCAGCGACCGCGCCAGCCAGCGCCATGGTGCCTCGGTCCGGCGGTTGACCGCGATGGCCAGCAATCGACGCCGCCACCGGCGCGCGCCACGCGCCGCCGGCTCGTATCCCAGGCTGGCCAGCATCGGGCGCGCCGCCGGCGCCAACTGCGCCCAGGTGTGCAGCGACAGCGCCTCGCGCGCGGCAATGGACAGGAACTCGTCTTCATCCAGGAAATGATGGTGCCAACCCAGCGCGCTGGCCCGGTAGACGACCTGCAGGCCGTGTGCCGACAGGCGCCAGGCCAGCTCCAGGTCCTCGTGGTAACGCATGCGCTCCTCGAACAGGCCGCCGCGCTCGAGCAGCGCCTTCTTGACCGACACGTTGCAGGTGAAGAACGCGCGCCAGTCCAGCACCGCACCGTCGCGCAGGCCGACGAAGGCACGGTCCAGGTGCAGGGGCGCCAGCCGGGAGACCGCGATCTCCGGGGACACCGTCATCCGGCCCAGTACCGCCACATGGGTCTGCGGATGGCGCGCGTGTTCGGCCAGATGTTCCGCCACCATGCCCGGCACGGCGATGGTGTCGTCGTTGATCAGCAGCAGCAGGCGGCCACGCGCCATGCCGATGGCCCGGTTGCGCGCGCGGTTGGCACCGGCATTGGGCTGGTGCAGATACCGTATCGCCACCGGCTGGCGCTGCGCCAGCGCCTCGACCACCGCGGCCGTGTCGTCCTGCGATCCGTCGTCGCTGACGATGATCTCGAACACGGCCTTGTCGCAGGTCTGCCGGCACAAGGCGTCGATGCACCGGGCCAACACGGCGCTGCGGTTGTAGGTGGGAACGATGACACTCAGTTCGGGTGTCATGGCCCGGTCCCCGGCAACACGACCATGCGCGTGTCCACGTCCATCATGCGGCTGCCGTGCGCATCACGACGCGTGGTGGCGGGCATTGGATGTCACGGTCGTCGGGCACGTCCTGCGTCACCGGGACCCCGGCGCCGATGCGTACCCGGCTGCCGACACGCACCGGCCCGATCACGCCGGCCAGCGGCTCGATCCAGACGTCGTCGCCCAGCACGGGAAAGCCCGGGCCGGCGCCGACGTCGTCGCACCGCTGCAGGTCGCGGGACAGGCCCGATCCGGCCATGACCGTGAGATTGGCCCCGGCGCGGCCGGCAATGGCGATGCCCATCGGATTCTGGATGAACAGACCCGGGCCGAGATCGGAGGCCGGCGTGATGTCGGCACCGGTGATGATGAGATTCATGCGCCAGCAGAGCCGCGCCAGTCGCGGCCATCCGTTGCGCTGGCAGTGGTGCGACAGGCGATGCAACAACACGCACTGGAACGACGCGTGCAGCACCAACGCCACCCGGCCGGGCGCCGGTTCGCTCAACTGGCGCAGCCGCGCGGCGTCGCAGCGCAGGCGCTGGCGCATGCCTGCGGGGCCGTGGGTCATCGCCATGCCGCCGGTGCGCGTCGCGCTGCGCGATCGCCGCACGGCCGAAGGTTGTGCCGGCACAGCCGCGTGTGGGTCCCGGGACGCGTCATGGAGCGGTAGTTTTCGTATCGACCATGGTTTCCAACTCTAGTGCAGTTTTGGAATCTCGCGAAATCCTGCCACAACGGTCGCATGGCGCCACACGCTGCACCATCGCGGGGCATGGGCATGGACAGGTGCGGCCACCGGATAATGCCGGCATGTTGCGGGCGGCCATGGAACATCTCATCACACGCTGCACGGCACACGGCCGCCAGGTGTTCTTCGACCCTGCGGACTTCGACTGGATCGCCACCATCGAGTCGGCGTATCCGGTCATCCGCGAAGAACTCGACGCGGTGCTGCGCGAACGCGAACACATCCCCAACCTGCAGGACCTGTCGCCCGACCAGGCGGTGCTCACCCAGGGCGAGGAATGGAAATCGCTGATCTTCCATGCCTACGGCCGCCGCGTTGCGGCCAATTGCGCGCGATGTCCGCGCACCGCCGAACTGCTGACCCGGATCCCGGGCATGAAGTCGGCCATGTTCTCGATCCTGGCGCCGCACAAGCGCCTGCCCGAGCACCGCGGGCCGTACAAGGGCGTGCTGCGCTACCACCTCGGCCTGAAGATACCGGAGCCGGCCGAGGCCAGCGGCATCTGCGTCGCCGGCCAGACCCGGCACTGGGCCGAAGGCCGCAGCCTGGTGTTCGACGACAGTTATCTGCACGAAGCCTGGAACGGTACCGATGCGCACCGGGTCGTGCTGTTCGTGGACCTGCTGCGCCCCTTGCCGGTCTGGCTCGCGCTGCTCAATCGCGCCATGGTGTGGCGGCTGTCCACCACGCCGTTCGTGGCCGTGATGATCACGCGCGCCCGCGCCGCCGCGCGGCGCTCGGGACGGGCCGGGCCACCGGCCGACGGCGATTCACCCGCCTGAGCATGGTGCAAGGTCCGCCGCGCGGCGAGCTGCGCGCGATTCACCAGCGCATCAGGCCGGAAGCCCAGGTCAGGCCACCGCCAAAGGCCGTCATCAGGACCAGCTGGCCGCGCCGGATGCGGCCGTCGGCCTCGTACTCCTGCAGGCAGGTGGGAATGGTGGCGGTGGAGGTGTTGCCGTACTTGTGCACGTTCGTGGCAACCCGCTCGGCCGGCATGCCCAGTCGCCGCGCCACCGCCTGGATGATGCGCAGGTTGGCCTGGTGCGGAACGAACCAGTCCACGTCGCCCAGCGTGAGGCCGTTGCGCGTGAGCACCTCCTGCGACACCTCGACCATGGCCCGCACGGCGTGGGCATAGACTTCCCGCCCGTCCATGTGGATGCAGTTCAGGCGCCGGGTGGCCGCCTCGGGTGTCGTCGGCATGGCCGTGCCGCCGGCGGGCAGCGTCATGATGTCGCCGTAGCGGCCGTCGCTGTGCAGCCGCACGTCGATCAGCACGCCGCCATCGTCGGCCTGCGCTGGCGCCACGATGGTGGCGCCTGCGCCGTCGCCGAACAACACGCAGGTGTTGCGATCGCTCCAGTCGACGAAACGCGTCAGCGCCTCGCTGCCGATGACCAGCACATGCCGATGGTGGCCGGTGCGCACCAGGGCGTCGGCGGTCTGCAGTCCGGCCAGCCAGCCGGCACAGGCGGTGACGATGTCGTACGCGGGCACACCCGCTCGCAGGCCCAGTCGCGCCTGCACGGCCGCGCCCAGCGACGGCAACCAGCGGTCGGGCGTGTTGGTGCACGCCAGCACCAGGTCGATGTCGGAGGCGTCGATGCCGGCGCGCGCCATGGCCGCCTGCGCCGCGGCCGCGGCGATGTCGCTGTTGTTCTCGCCGTCGGCCAGTTGCCGGCGCTGCTCGATGCCGGTGCGCTCGCGGATCCAGGCGTCGCTGGTGTCGATGCGCTGCGCCAGGTCGTGGTTGGTCAACACCCGCTCGGGGAACGCCGAACCGAATGCCAGCAGGCGGCTGTGCGTGGCCGTCATGGCTGGAGCTGCTCGCGCAGGGCGGACTTCATGACCTTGCCCATCGCCGTGCGCGGCAGTTGACGTTGGTAGTGGATGCTGCGCGGAATCTTGAAGCCGCCGATGTGGCTGCGACAGAACCGCTGCAGCGCGGCGGTGTCGACGTCGGCGTCCGGTTGCAGCACGACGACCGCGTGCACCGCCTGCCCGTAGACCGGGTCGGACACGCCGACGACCGCGGCCTCGGCCACGGCGGGATGCTGCAGCAACACGTTCTCCACCTCGACCGAATAGACGTTCTCGCCGCCGGTGATGATGACATCCTTGCGGCGATCGAGCAGGAAGAGATAACCCTCGTCGTCCAGGCGGCCGATGTCGCCGGTGGCGAAGGCGCCACCGCGCCAGGCGTCATCGGTGGCCTGCGGGTCGTCGAGATACCCGGCGAAGACGTTGGGGCCGCGCACCGCGATCTCGCCCACCTCGCCCTGCGGCAACGCATGGCCCTGCGCATCGAGGATGCGCAGCTCGACCGCCGGCAGTGCGCGACCGCACGAACCCATGCGTTCGCGGTGTTCCCCGCCGAGCGCCCTTTGATGCGTGTCGTCATCGAGCATGGTCAGCAAGGGCGCGGTTTCGGTGAGGCCGTAGCCCTGCACCAGCGCGACGGCGGGCAGTTGCCCGGCCACCATCTCGATCGCCTCCGGCGACATCGGCGAGGCGCCGTAGATGACCCGCCGCAGGCTGCCGACATCGTGTTGCGCGATCAGCCCGGAACGCAGCAACAGGACCAGCATCGTCGGCACCAGCAGTGTGGCCGTGACCCGATGGCGCTGCACGGCGGCCAGGAACAGCTCGGGCGTGAAACGCGGCAGATAGGCGTGCGCGGCGCCGTGCAGCGCATAGCCGGCCAGCACCAGCTCGGCGGAATGGAACATCGGTGCGACATGCAGCACCACGTCGTCGACGCGCGGGGCCAGCACGCTGCCGGTCTGCAGCGCGTTGGCCAGGATCTGCGCATGGCTGAGCGGCACGCCCTTGGCCCGTCCCGAGGTACCGCCGGTGAACAGCAGCAGCGCCTCGTCGGTGGGCGACACCGCCGCCAGGGGTGCCTCGGGCAGCGAGGCGAGCGTCGCGGACCATGGCTCGGCCGGCAACAAGGTGCAGCTGCCGCGCCACGCGGCGAGTTCGGGTGCATCGGCCAGCGCGGCGAACTCCGGCTCGACCAGCCAGCGGCGGCATTGGGCCTGCTGCAGGATGGCCGCCACCTCCCGTGGCGCCAGCCGGTGATTGATCGGCACCGGTATGCAGCCGGCCCGAAAGCCGGCCTGCAACAGCGCCGCGTAACGGCTGGAATTGAGCCCGACGATCGCGAAACGCTGCGCGCGCTGCAGGCCCTGTGCCGCCAGCCAGCTCGCGCTGCGGGCCACCAGGGATCGCCAGGACGACCAGTCCCAGGTACGGCCGTCGCCATCGATCACGGCCGTGCGCTGGCCATGGTGGGCTACCGTTCGTTCAAGTGACGCTCCCAGTGAGGCCATGGCTATTGACTGTCGCGCAGGGCACGCGTGGTGGTCTCGATGATTTTCATTCTATCGGTCTGCTTCGCGCGAAGGCTGCGCATCGGCGTGAGCGCGGGGATGCATGCGCGCACGCCACCCCCGTGCCAATACCATCACGCCGGCGGGCAGCGACTGCCCGACCTTCAGGCACGGCCCGATCAAGGTGTCGTCGTCCACCTGCAGCGGCCCCATCAGCACCGCGTGCACGCCCACGCTGACCCGCTCGCCCAGATGCGGGCCCTGGTCCGCCGGTGCCAGCGGCACGGGGCCGGACGGGCAGCACACGGCCATCGAATACAGCGTGAGTTGCGCTCCGGCGTGACCGACGAACACCAGCCCGGCCGGATGCGGCAGCAGGCAACCCGGCCCGATGCAGCTGTCAGCCGAGATGTGCACCCGATGCACCAGCGCGTTGGCACGCACGACGGCGCCGGCCAGACGGCGCCAGCCGGCCACGTGCAGTCGGTGCGCGATCCGGTAGAACAGCAGGCACAGCAGTTGCGGCGTCAGCAGTGCGCCGGTGCGGCTCCTGAGCGTGTCGCCGACCGCCTGGTTCTCCGGCGACTTGTTGAGGAAGCGGGTCACGTCGGCATGCACGGCGCGCCACACCGGCGACCAGCCGTCCTCGCGCCTGCAGACACAAGCCGTGCGCGGGCCGCACCCTGGACCGCCCTGCGCGCTGCCCGCTGCGGGACTGTTCGCCTTGGGAGCGGCCCTGCGGCTCACGGGCGCCTCTCCATCCGGTGCCGCGGGCCGCTCGGCGACGGTCGGTGGCGACCACCGCACATCGGTGTCGTCGGGCACGTCGCTGGCCACCGGCAGCCCGGTGCGGATGCGGACCCGGTCGCCCACGCGCACCGGGCCCATGACCCCGCTGCGCGCCTCGATCCAGACATCGTCACCGAGCCAGGGCAGTCCCGGGCCGGCGCCGACGTCCTCGCGCCGGCCGAGTTCGCCGCCCAGGCCCGAGCCGGCCATCACGGTGAGATTGCGCCCGGCCCGGCCGGCGATCGCGACTCCCACGGGGTTGGGAATCAGCAGGCCGGCCCCGAGGTCGGCCGGTGCGCTGATGTCGGCGCCGCTGGCCATGGTGTTGAGATGCCACCACAGCCGGGCCAGCCAGCGGTGTCCGCGCCGGTGGAAGTGGTGCGACAAGCGGTGCAGCAATACGCAGACGAAGGCCGGATGCAGGTAGACGCCGATACCGTCCGCCTCGGGCGCACAGGACTGGCGCACGCGCGCGCGGTCGGCCCGCAGCCGTTGCCGCGTCTGCGACCAGGTCCATGGCGGCGCATCGTCGCTCATGTCATGCGCCGCGCGCACAGGACAGGGCTTGCAGCAGGTCCGAGCGATCCTCGCGGCACGCCAGGTAGTTCGGCCCGCGGAAGTCCTCGTCGGCCAGCGTATAGGCGCGCCATTCGACGCCGTCCGGATACAACTTGCCGACCCGGTATCCGTACGACTGGAACAAGGCATGGAAGTCGGACAGCAGGAAGTGGCTGATGATGTTGACACGGCCGTATTCGAACTGCACCAGGTCGACCGCGCGCTCGCGCAACAGGCGCTCGAAGCCGCGCAGCACCTTGTCCTCCATGCCTTCGACGTCGATCTTCAGCAGATCGACATGCGACACACCCAGCTGCTCCAGGAAGTCGTCGCCGCGCACCACCCGGGCGCGCAAGGCCTGCGACGCATACGGATGCGGATAGTCGGTCACCGTGGTCAGCGCCGGCGCCTGGTCGTAATGGTGCAAGGTGACCTCGCCGGGCGCGTCCGACAGGCCCAGGTTGTGCAGCTGCACGCGCGCACGTCCGGCCAGGCGGGACCGCAACGTCTCGAACGTGGGCGGCGAGATCTCGAACGCGTGCAGTTGCGCCTGCGCGCAACAGGCATGCGCGGCCAGCGACCAGTCCCCGACATTGGCGCCGGCATCGACGATCACGCGCGGCTCGAACGGAGCCAGCCGGCGCAGCACCAGGGCCTCGCCGTTGCTGTCGAGTTCGTAGTCCAGGTTGGCCTGCCAGTCCAGGATGTGGCGGCTCAGGCCGGCGGCGCGCCGGACCAGCCAGGCATGGCGGTGACGGGCGACCCAGCGGCCGACGGCCTGCAGGAGTGCTTGTTTCATGGTGTGTGCCCTGGGCTCGGTGGGGTTGCGCAGACAGGCTGCGTTCGGCTCGCGCCATCGATCGTATGCCGGTACAGGGCCGCGTAGTCCTGCGCGAGCGCGCGCCAGTCGAATCGCGCCCGCACCCGGTCCAGGTCGGGCCGCGGACGATCGCCCGGCGCAAGGCGACGCCATGCCCGCAGGCGGTCGGCCAGCGCGCCCGGCTGCGCCATGTCCACCGTCTGCCCGTCGTCACCGACCAGCCAGCGAAAATGCGGACTGTCGTGGACCAGCACGGGCAGGCCGGCGCACATGGCCTCGACGATGACCAGCCCGAACGACTCCTCCAGCGCGCCATGCACCAGCAGGTCGGCCAGCTGGTACAGCTCCGCCACCTCGTCCGTGCCCACGTGGCCGATCCGGCAACGGGCGCCCAGGCGGCTGCGCGCCAACGCGTCGATCTCGGCTTCCTCGGGATGGCCGTCGATCCACAACAGCAGTTCGTCGGGGGGTGTCGGCGGCAACAGCTGCGCCACCTCGTCGATCACGTGGTCGACCCGCTTGTGCGTGCGCATGCGCGCGCTGACCACCAGGACGACCAGGCACTGCGGCGCCACGCCATGGCGCTGGCGCAGGCGTTCGCGTGCCTGCGGCTCCAACGGCGGGAATCGCTCGCCGTGGACGCCGCAGGGCACCAGCGTCATGTGCGACGCCGGCACGCCGGCCGCGATGGCGGCCGCCATCGCGGCCTGCCCGACATGGTGGATGTGCGAAGCCGACGGGTAATACGAGGCAGGCATCAGGCTGCCTTCCGTGAACAGCAGCGGCGTTCGCATCAGGCCGAGTCCGCGCAAGCGGCCCAGCACCGCGGCCAGCGGCGGATCGATGCAGTGGATCAGTTCGAAGCGCCCGGCCCACAGCGCCGGAAGCAGGCAGATCGCATAGGCCAGGCAGTCCCGGTGGTACGGGGTGCGCCCCCACCAGCGGCCCGGCAAGCGGCGCACCAGCGCGGTGACCAGGCGCAGCCCGGCGGGCACCCGCTCGTGCGCGCTGCGCTCGCCGCCGCTCTTGAACAAGGTGAGCGCGACCGGGCCTTGCAGCACATCGAACAGGTCGGAGAAATAACGCTCGAAACCGCGCTGCACCCGTCCGATGCCGACCGAGATCAGCGCCACGCGTGGCGCCGGGTGCCCGGTTGCGGGCCGGCTGCTCATGGCCGGCGCGTCGCCAGCAGCGCGGCGATGCGGGGACGGCTGACGACGCCGAAGGCCAGCGACAGCAGCAGGTACAACACGGCGGCGACCGCGGCCGATACGAGTCCGCCGCCGTCGCCCATGGTGTGGCCCAGGCCGGCGCTCAGGACCGTGACGCCGGCGATGCGCAGCGGCATGTCCCATTCACCGCGCCACGACGAGGTCTTGCGCAACAGCCGCACGGTGGGCACGGCGGCGAACAACAGTTCCACCGTGACGGCGGCCGCGGCCACGCCCAGGTATCCGAACGGCCCGACCAGCAGGCCGATCAGCAGCGCCTTGATCAGCAACGCGCGGGTGATGAATCCCAGTACCTGGCGCTGGGCGTTGACGACGTACAGTGCCGGACCCAGCGTGGCGGCCACCGCCTTGACGAAGACCAGCAGCGCCAGTATGCGCATGACCGCCGCGCCGTCGGCCAGCTGCGGCCCCAGCAGGCCCATCCAGAACGGCGCGCCGGCGAAGGTCACGGCCGCCGTGCCACCGGCCACGAACAGCACCGCCTCCAGCGCCACCTGGCACGAGCGCGCGAACCGCGCCGGGTCGGCCGGCCAATACCGCGAAAGCACCGGGTACATCGTGTTGCCGATCGCCGCCAGCAGCAGCAACACCGGCCACACGATGCGTTGCGCCGCCGAATACCAGGCCAGGTCCATGGTCTGGCCCAGCTTGGACAGGAAGATCAGGTCCAGGGCCTCGTACAGCGCCACCAGGAAGCCGATCAGACCGATGGGCGCGGCCAGCCGGTAGAGTTCCCGCAGCGGTTGGCGCCAGGGACCGCGCCACGTGAAGCGGCAGCGCCGCCAGGCCAGCAGGTGGCACAGCAGCAGGAACAACGCGCGCGACGCCACATGGCAGGCCATCAAGGCACTCAGCCCGCCCTGCTGGTGCAGGGCCCAGGCGATCAGCGGCAGCGACAGCAGCACCGAGGTGACCTCGGCCACCATCTCGAGCTCCATCGTCAAGGTCGACTTGAACACCACGCGGTAGACACCGACCCCGGCCATGAACACCAGGCTGCAGGCGGCCCAGGCGCCGGCTTGCACGATGTGCGGCGGGTACTGCAGCAGCAGCAGCACCGCCATCAGGCCGAGCATGGCCAGCGGTGCCTGCAGCAGCTTGCCCAGCGCCACCAGGCGCAGCCAGTGCGCCGCATCGCCGCCGGGACGGCAGATCTCGCGTACCGCGATCTCGTTGGTGCCGAAGTCGTTGAGCCATTCGGCAATGGCCAGGATGCCCAGCAGCAGCGCGTATTCGGCAAACGTCGTGGCGCCGGCCTGCCGCACGATGATGGCGGCGATCACGAGCCGTGCCAGGCCCACCAGAACCCGCCCGACCGTCAGCGCCAGGCTGTTGCGCAACACGCTGTGAAGCAGGCTGCGTTCGCCGCTCATGCCGCCCGTGGCGTGTCGGATGCCAGGCTGGCGGTCCTGGGTTCGCGCAAATGCAGATAGTGGATGGCCATGATCATCGCCGCCAGCACCCAGAACACCCGCATCACGCTGTTGATGCGCAGCGTGAAGCTGAAGAATCCGTCCACCATCAGCGCGGCCACGCCGCACAGGCAGGCCACGTTGATCATGAACAGGGTCTCGTCACGCACCTTCAGATTGCGTATCGCCACCCTCAGCAAGGAAAAGAGCAGTGCCAGGTGGATGACCAGGCCGATGTACCCCGTCTCCGCGGTCCACAGCAGGTAGATGTTGTGCACGGGCGGCAGCCAGTTCTCGTAG
Organism: Rhodoferax sp.; assembly: GCA_024236015.1. GTDB lineage: Bacteria > Pseudomonadota > Gammaproteobacteria > Burkholderiales > Burkholderiaceae_C > CAISIP01. Next base: position 165,359 of record JACKLK010000005.1, on the reverse strand, counting down.
ACGTCGGCCGCCTTGCGCGGGCCGTAGCGCGTATAGGGCGGGGCCACGTAGACATAACTGTTCAGGCCATGCCCCAGCCACGGCTTGGCCGCGATGACGCCCGCGGCGGTGCGGTTGTATTCGGCGCGACCGAGGATCGCGTCGGGCTTGCTCTCGAAGATCCGGTTGATGATCGGTCCCGAGAACGCCATCAGCACGACGGCCAGCACCATGGCGGCCGCGCCGGCTGGCAGCAGCACCTTCATGCGCAGCCGGCCGTGCAGCAACACCAGCACCACGAGCACCAGGCAGGCGACGGCAAAACTCAGCCATCCCGAGCGCGACAGGCTGGCCATCAGGGCCGCGGATCCGAGCGCCGCGGCCAGCATGCACATCGCCTTCATCGGCCCGCCCTTCTTGAGCAGGAAGACCGACAGGCTCATCGGCAACAGGGCCGCGAGATAGGCGCCGAAGATGTTGGGATGGTTGAGGAAGGCGCCCACCCGGAACACGGCCTCGGCGCGCACCGAGTCCGCGGCCAGCTGGTCCGTCGTGCCGGCGCCGGTCTCGCCCAGGATGTCCAGCCCCAGGTGCTGGCGGGTGGCGTACTGGTACATGCCCACCATGGCCTGCAGCAACACCCCCAGCGACAGGCCCGCCGCACAGTGCAACAGGCGCTGCGGGGTTCCGAGTTCGTTGCACACCACGATGAACAGCAGCGTCACCTTGAGCATGCGGACCACTTCGTGCGCCGCAGTGAGCCGGTAGGTGCCCCACAACATCGCGGCAACCCCGAAGCCGGCGATGACGAGCCAGATGTAGGTGATCTTGGGTATGCGCAGTCCGCCCAGGCGGCCGGTGGCGAGATCGCGCACGATGTAGGCCAGCAACACGACCAGGAAGACGTCGCTGAACTCGACGCGCAGCGAGGTCTCGCCGCCCATCTTGGCGATGATCGGCCCGAAACGCTTGCTCAGGTCGAACGGCACGGCCAGCATCAGCCCGTACAGGCTGAACAGGCGTGGATTGCCCGACACGATCGCGCCGGCCAGGAACATGCAGCCGGCCATGGCGGCACCGATGACCTTGACGCTGCCCGAGCCGGCCACCACGAGCACGGCCAGCGCCGCCACCATCGCGGCGCCCAGCGTCACCAGCGCGGACCGTGTGTCGCCGGCGTTGCGCAGGAATTGCAAGGTGCTGCGCATGGCGTGAGCGGTCCCCGTTGGCGCTGGACGCGGCGATGGGCCTCAGGCCTGCGGGGAGCGCCCGTCGACCATGACGACACCGACGTGCCGTGCCTTGCAGAAACGTACCGCCTTCTGGGCGGCGTCGAGATCGGCGACCAGGGTCTCGTTTTCCACCGGCATCAGCAGCACGGTGCCGACATGGGGGGTGGCGGCCAGCGCGGCGGTGTCATGCAGCACCGACCCGCCCGAGAGCACGACGAAGTCATGTTTTTGCAGCACCCGCTCCAGCAGGCCGGGAATGGCCTGCTGGTGCCGTCCCATGGCTTCGGTGGGCATGGTGCCGGCCGGCAGGAAATGCACGCCCTTGTGGGATGTCGGCAGCACCCAGTCGTTCGGATCGCGTTCGGGCTGGCTCAACAGATCGAAATAACCCTGCTGGTTCTCGCAGCCCAGGATGCGGGACAGTTCGCGGTCCTTGCCGCTGGCATCGACCAGCAGCACGCTCTGGCCCAGTTCCTCGGCCAGGCAATAGGCCAGGCAGGGGCAGGCATGGGCCGCCAGCGCGGAGCGGTTGGGCGTCGCCAGCAGGATCGAGCGCGGCGACTGCGCGCTCGTCAGCTCGTGCTGCAATTGGATGGCCAGGCGCCGGTACGGCGGCGCGCCGGCATCGATCGAGATCGAGCCGCCGACGGGATGCCACCACTGGGCATGGCGTTCCGGGGTGTTCGCAGTCGCCATCAGTTCCCCCTGCCAGCCGGGGTCCCGGTGCGGGCCCCTTCGTAGGCCGTCACGCTGAGCGGTTGCCAGTCGGTGGCCGCGGTGACGACACCGTAGACCAGCGCATCGCCGCCACGGCGGCCCCAGAAGCCGCGTCGCACCCGACCGGCGGCAAACCGCTTGATCTGGGCCGCGGCGATGCCGAGCATCAGACCCACGACCACCGCCGCCGGCAGCAGCAGCTTGGGCTTGGGCCAGGACTTCTCGGACGGCGTCGTGGCGTAGTCGACGATACGGATGCTCGGGATCGCGGCACGTGTCGTGACGGCCGATACGGTGGCCTGCGCCCGCTTGATCGCCAGCTGGTTGTATTTCTCCGTGGCCAGGGTCAGTTCGCGGTCGAACTCGCGCAGCTTGCTCTGCAGGGCAGGCACATGGGCCACCCGCGCGCGCAGCCGCGAGGCCGCGGTCTCCATGGCCACGAGACTGGCCTTGGCCGAGGCCAGTTCGGCCCGCATGTTGTTGGCGGTGGCAGCCATGTTCTGCTGCGTCGTGTTGAGGCTCACGGTGTTGGCCTTCTCGACCTTCTCCGCGGTGCCGGCCAGCATGGCGTCGATCTGGGCCAGGTTGTTGCGCAACTCGGCCATCTCGGGGGAATCCTCGCGGTAGCGGTTGCGCATCGTCAGCATGGTCGTCTGCAGGTCGAGTCGCTTGACGCGCAGGCTCTCGCGGATGGCGTCGGCCTCGTAGACGGTGGCCGTCTTCTGGGTCGCCGGCTCGACCGCCAGCTGCCGTTTCAGTTCGGCCAGCCCGGCTTCCATCGCGGCGACCTTGACGCGCGCGGTGGCCATCATGGTGTCCATCTCGGTCAAGGCCTTGAGCTCCTGGTTCTCGCGCTGCAGATCGAAGCTCAGGCCGTTCTTGTTGGCGAACTCCACCCGTTGCCGCTCGAGTTCGTGCAACTGGGCCGCGGCACGTTCGACTTCCGGATTGAGCACGTCCAGCGCCTGTTGCGCCTCTTTCTGGTACCGCAGCGAACGCTGCTCGAGATAGGTGTCGACGATGGCATTGGCGATTTCCGCCACCCGGCGGTTCGGGCCGCGCACGACCAGGTTGCCCACGATGGCCTCGTTGACCGGATCCAGGCGGATGCCGGAATGCATGTCGACCACGGTGCGCGCGAACTCCAGGTCTTCGGGCCGGGGCGCGTCCGGATCGGGCGGCCAGATCATGGCCTTGACGGCGCGGTAGTTCCGGCCCACCCAGGACTGCTCCCACAGGTAGCTCAGGTGCGAGGAGAACGGATGGTAGACGTCGTCGTAGCTCAGGTCGAGCTTGCGCACCACCTCGGCCAGCACGGGCCCCGAGGTCATCAGCTCGAGCTCGGTGCGGTGATCATCCTTGCGAAACACGTTCCAGCCGGTGTAGAACGCGTCGCGCGAGGAGTCGACGTCGCGTTCGCCCATGATGGTGGCATTGGCCTGGTAGGTGGCCGGCCAGACGACCAGGTAGACGATGACGACCAGCACGGTCAGCGCCGTGATCGCCAGCACCAGCAACCGGTGCAACTGGGCGGCGTCGATGATGCTGCGCACCGAGCCGCGCACGTCGAACGAGTCGGCATCGCGCCGTGGACGGGAGATGTTGTCAGACATTGCAGGCAAGGCCGTGGCAGCAGGGAGAGCACGTGGATTGCATACGGTTTTCAGTTTAGCTCAGAGGTCTGGTTGCGGGGACCGGCAACATGCCGGTAGAGATCGAGATAGGCGTTGCGCAGCACCGGCCAGCCGAAGCGGGCCACCGCGGCGCGTGCATCCTGCGCCGGCGGCGTGACCGGGGACGACGACAGCAAACGCTGCAAGGCGGCGGCCAGCGCACCCGGCACCGCCATGTCGACGCGGTGCACGGCATCGCCGAGCAGGGCCCGGAAGTGCGGATTGTCATGTACCAGCACCGGCAGTCCGGTGGACATGGCCTCGACCACGGCCATGCCGAAACTCTCGTCGAGCGCCGCCGACACCAGCAGGTCGGCGGCCCCGTACAACTCGCCGATCCGGCCCGAGTCGACCTCGGTGTAGCGGAATCGCGGCCCCAGCAACTGCTGGCCGAGCGCGAGCAGTTCGGGGTCGCCATCGGGGTGCAGGCTGCCGTCGAGCCACAACAACGCGTCGCCGCCGGCCGCCGCCATCTCGCGGATCAGGTGGTCGATGCGCTTGTGCTGGCGGTTCACGGCGCCCACGCACAGCACCAGGGGCTGCGACAGGGGAACATCCCATTGCGCCCGCAGCGCGGCACGCGCGCCGGCGGGCTTGAAGGCCTGGAAGTCCATGCCCACCGGCACCACCGACAACTTGGCGGCCGGCACACCCAGGCCTTGCATCAGCGAGCGGGCAGACTCCGTCAGGCAGTGCACATGGTCGACACCCGAACCGGGGTCGACCGTGGCCGGCCCGCCATGGGTGTACAGCAGCCGGTAGCGCAGGCCCGTGATCCGGCGCAGGCGGTGCAGGTGATGGGCCAGCGGCGGGTCGATCACATGGACCACGTCGAAACCGCCTCGCATCAATGCGGGCGCCAGCATGGCGGCAAAACTCGCGTGTTCGAGCTGGTAGCGGCGGTAGGCCAGGCGCTGGCGCAACAGGCGTGACAACACGCCGGTGCGACGCAGGTGCGGTACCACGGTTTCGCGCGCCGTCCCCTCGCCCGCGCCCTTGAACAGGCGGGTGTCGATGTCCGGGCCCAGGATGCGGTGCAGGTCGCAGAAGAAACGCTCGTAGCCACGGCGCGTCTGACCGATGGTCGGACAGGCCAATGCCACCTTCACGGCCAGGCGAGCCGCGTCACACCGGCCGCGCCGGTGCGGCTTGCCGCGCCTGCGCATGCCCCGCCGTCAGACATCGGCGGTCTCCTCGATGTGATCCGGAACACACTCGCGCACCTGCCAGCCGACGTTGATGCGTGTCACCAGCTTGGTCAGGCCCTTGATGTGCAGCGACCATACCGACAGCGCCGCGCTGAGTTCGCGCCGCGCCTCGTCGGTGAGCCGGAACACGAACGGCTGCCGCTCGGCGAGGCGGAACTCCGACGGGCAACCCAGGGTCGGCTGCGCCAGCCAGCCCGCGATGTCGTACTGCATGTCGGCCCGCACCGGCGAGAGCAGCAGCTCGTTGCGATCGCCCGATGCGTGCTTGTTGCGCGTGTAGGTGCTGAAATCGGCCCAGAAGGTCTCGAAATCGGGCACGTTCGCGGCATGGCCGCGGTCGATCAGCAACTGGCGTGTCGCATCCATCGCGCAGGCGCAGATGCCTTCCCACAGGAAGAACGATGCGATGGCACGGTAGCGGTACATCAGGTTGTCGCCGATCTCGCCGCGCTTGAGCCGCTCGAAGTTGTCGTCGCGCGAATAGAACGCGACGCAGTCCTCGCGCGTGGGGAACAACTCGCCATTGGTCTCGCCGACGAAATCGTCCAGGAACTGCCGCACTTCGGGCGAGCCGTTCTCCATCGCGGGCAACATGGCCGACCACCATTCGCTGTTCTTGATGCCCAGGCCGCGCGTGTAACGCACCACGTCCTCGAACCACTGGTCGTTCCAGAACACGCTGCTCACCAGGTGCCACTTGCGGCAGGTGATGTAGTCCTCGTAGGGCAAGGTGTCGGTGGCGACGATGATCTCCTCGACGTCGAACACCTTGTCGCCCCGGTAGACGCCGAAGTTCTTCGGCAATACGCGAAAACGCGTGTCGAACTTGAACATCTCGCGCGATTCCTGCGTCTCCAGTTCCGCGCCCTTGAGCATCATGGCCTGGAAGTTGTGCATCTGGTGGATGTTGGTGTCGAGCAGGTGGTGCAGGCCCTTGAGGTGGGTCTGCAGGCTCTCGCCCGGCAGGCCCAGGATCAGGTCGGACACCGAACGCAGGCCACGCCCGCGCATGTGGGCCTCCAGGGTCTTGTAGGCGTCGAGCTTGATCGACTGGCGCTTGACCTTGCGCAGCACGTCCTCGTCGAGCGACTGCACGGCCTGGTACAGCATCAGCGCACCGCCGACCTTCTCGACCGACTTGATGATGCGCTCGGCCATGTTCTTGCCGGTCGTGGCATCGATGAAGGTGGGCCAGGCGTATTCGCGCTGCATCTCGCCGATGCATTCGCTGATCTCGATGTCGCGCTCGAACATGCCGTAGTTGCTGTCGGCGATGCGCAGCGTGCCCATGTTGGGCGAATACTGCTTGATGCGCTTGGCGATGTAGCGGATCTCGTCCTTGATGCGCTCGACCGGGAAGTTGTGCACCTTGGTGTAGTACCGCGTTCCCTGCACGCAGAAGGTGCAGGTGAACGGGCAGCCGCGGTTGGTCTCGATCATCGGGGCCAGGCGGCCGTCGAAGAATTCGTCCTGCACGCCGCTGAGAAACGGCGACGGGATCTCCTGCACCAGCTTGTGGCGCGGGGGCATTTCCCGGCTGATCGCGCTTCCGTCGGGCATGCGCATGATGCTCGAAGGCAGGCCGATGTCGCGGATCTTGTCCAGCGACATGCCCTGGTCGAGAAAGGTCCGCACGATCTCATAGGCCAGGAAGTCGCCTTCGCCCAGCGCGTACACGTCCAGGTCGGGAAAGCGTTCGACATAGGCGCATTGGCGCGGTGTCTCCAGCGAGATGTTGGGCCCGCCCATGACGGTGAGGATGCCCGGGTTGACCTGCTTGGCCAGCTTGAAGAAGTAGTGGCTGAGCGCCTCGTTCCAGACGTAGTTGGTCAGCATCAGCACGTCGGGAGGATCCTCCACCAGGGCCTTGGCCAGTTTCTCGGGATAGACGAAGAGCCGGGACGCGATCTCGCGGTCCTTGTCTTCGCGGTCCATCACCGCTTTCATGTAGGCCACGCCGAGTGGCATGCAGTCATTGGCCACCACCCCAGAGTAGTCGTAACGAAGATCAGCTATGTAGACTTTCATCGGGGACCCCTTTGTCATCACAAAAAAACCAGACCCACCTAGCGCTGCGTCGACAGCAGCTCGAAGTGGCGTGAATACCAGTCGACGGTACGTCGCAAGCCGTCGTCCATGCCGTGGCGGGCCTTCCAGCCGAGCACGGTTCGTGCCTTGGTCGCGTCCAGCGTCTGCTCGCAGATTTCGGCCGAGGCCACATTGAGCACCTGCGGCGGCAGATCGCTGCGCTCCATGATCGCCAGCACCTTGTGCGTCAGGTCCAGCATGGTGGGCCGCAGCTCCAGGCCGAAATTGAACGCCTGGCCCGCCAGGCCGGCATCGGCGGCCAGGCCTTGCGCAAGTTCGAGGTAGGCCTGCACCGCGTCCTCGACATACAGGAAATCGCGCACGAACTGGCCATTGCTGCGGATCTGGAACGGCTGTCCGCGCAGCGTGGCCATGATCACGCCCGGGATCAGGCGGCTGAAGTTCAGGTCGCCGCCGCCGAACAGGTTGCCGCAGCGGGCAATGGCCACGCCCAGGCCATAGGTCTGGGCATACATGGTCGAGATCAGGTCGGCGCAACTCTTGGAGCAGTCGTACGGGAATCGCCCTTGCAGCGGATGGTCTTCGCGATAGGGAAGCTGGGTGCTGTCGCCGTAGGCCTTGTCGGACGACGCGACGATGACCTGCGGCACCTTGGCCTGCCGCGCGGCCTCCAGCAGCAGCCAGGTGCCGCGCACGTTCGCCTCCAGCGTACCCAGCGGGTCGACCTTGGCCACGCCCACCAGCGTCTGCGCGCCCAGGTGGAACACGGTCTGGATGCCGTATTCGGCGAAGGTGCGGCGCAGCAGGCTGTCGTCACTGAGCGATCCGCGCACGACGTTGACCTTGTCCAGCCAGCCATCGGCGACCAGCAGGCTGCGCGGCAATGCGTCGCGTACCAGCACCGTGACGTCGGCACCACGCCGATGCAGCGCCGGCACCAGCCAGCTGCCGAGCAGTCCGGTCGCCCCGGTCACCAGGACGGGGCGGCCATGCCAGAAATCAACCGATGTTTCAGACACCTGTCACCACCTCTTCCCGAACCGTTTCGGCCCGCCACGGAGGCTCCATCCAGGGCGGGTTGCGGCCGCCGGTACACAGCGCCTCGAGTTCGCTCTGGTCCTTGCTGGTGTCCATGGACTTCCAGAATCCGTTGTGTTCGTAGACCCCCAGTTCACCGCGCTGCGCCAGGTCGGTCAGCACGTTCTGTTCCAGGTTGTGACCGCGCCAGTCGAACAGGGCCCGCTTCTCGAACACGAAGAACCCGGCGTTGATCCAGTAGTCGCGCACCAGCGGCTTTTCCTCGAAGCGCTGCACCTTGCCGGCGTCGTCGAACACCACCAGGCCGTATTGCGACCGCAGCGGCACGGTGGTCAGCGTCGCCAGCCCGCCGTGGCGCCGGTGCGTGGTCAGCAGCGCCTGCAGGTCGACATTGCCCAGGCCGTCCCCGTAGGTGGCCATGAAGGTCTCGCCCACATGCACGCCGCAGCGGATGATGCGGTCGCCGGTATCGGCATCCTCGCCGGTGTCGACGATATCGATGTTCCAGTCCATCCGCCGGCCGTCGAAGTAATCCAGCAGCATCTCCTTGCGGTGCCCCGCCGCCAGCACGAAGTCCTTGAATCCCTGCGCCGCATACATGCGCATCAGATGCACCAGCACCGGGGTCCCGTTGACCGGCATCATCACCTTGGGGAAATGTTCCGAGAACGGATAGGCGCGCGTGCCTTTGCCCCCGCACAGGATCACGATCTTCATCTTTTCCATTCTTCTTTTCTCCTACGGTCAATTGTCTGAAATGAGCCTGAAGGTCAGGAACACCTGCAAGGGCTTGAGCACGATGTCGTCCAGGAACCGGCTGACCTGGCTGCGTCCGTTCTCGGGAACAAACACGATGTCGTCGGCCTGCAGCGGCATGGCCGCCAGCGTGAGGTAGGGGGCGGGCTGGCCGTCGGCGGGACCCTGCACCGCGAAGGCGCGGAGATGGCCGCTTTCCATCAGCCGGATCACGGTGACGTCGGCTTCGGCGCCGGACTTGCGCACGCCGCCGGCGGCGGCCAGCGCCTGCAGCGCCGTGGCGGCATTGCGCAGCGGAACTGCGGCGGGATTGCCGACGTCGCCCATCACGTACACCATGGCCTGGCGCACCTGCGTCGGCACCACGGCGACCTGCGGATCGACGAACCGTGCGGACAGCAACTGCGTCAGCTTGTCGGCCAGCTCACGCGTGGTCAGGCCCGCGGCCGTGACGTCCTGCAGCAGCGGCAGGCTGATCTGGCCATCGGCGCGAATGACCACGCTGCGGGACACCTCGGGCGTACGCCAGACGACGATGTCCAGCTGGTCGCCGGCCGTCAGCAGGTACTGCTTCTGGTACCGCAGCGAACTCTCCATCACCGCCGGCGGCACGGCCTGTTCGGCCTGCTTCGCCGTCGGCGCGGTACAGGCCGACAACACGAAGACAGCGGCGCAGATGCCGAGCACATGCAAGGGTCGGAGAATCCGGGGGATGAACGTCATGGGGTGCGTCGGCGGGTGAATGCGGCAGGCGGCAGGGCTACCAGCCCCGTCCGCGCGCCAATGTTGCAAAGGTGAGCAGGATGATCTTCAGGTCCAGCCATACGGACCAACGATCAATGTAGTCCATGTCCATGCGCATCCATTGCTGGAACGGAATCACGGGATCGTCCTCGAGTTGCCACAGGCAGGTCAGGCCCGGGGGCACCGTCAGGCGCCGGCGTTGCCACCATTCGTTGCCGGTGGCCTCCTGCACCGGCAAGGGCCGCGGCCCGACCAGGCTCATGTCACCCACCAGGACGTTCCACAGTTGCGGCAGTTCATCGATATGGAACTTGCGCAGCCAGCGCCCGATGCCGGTGATGCGGGGATCGTTCTTCAGCTTGAACGCCGTGCCGTCGCGTTCATTGCGCTCGGACAGGGATGATTTGCGCGACTCGGCATCCATGTACATGGTGCGCAGCTTGAGCATCGTGAACGGCCGGCCGTGCAGGCCCGTGCGCGTCTGGCGGAACAGCGCCGGCCCCGGCGAGCCCAGCCGGACCGCCGCCATGAGTACCAGCAGCGCCGGCCCGGTGACCAGCAGGCCCAGCGCCGCACCGAACATGTCGATCAGCCGCTTGAGCAGCAGCTGCCCGTAATTCCCGGTGCCGCTGTAATGCGTGAGCACCGCGGTGTTCCCGATGTACGACAGGTGTCGGCGCGATTGCGGCACCACGAAGGCCTCGGGCAACAACTTCACCGATATGCCGGCCTTGGCACAGATGCGCAGCATGTCGTGGATCTGGTCATAACAGGTGCGCACCGGCAAGGTGATCACCACCTCGTCGATGACCTGGCATGCCAGCACGGCACGCAACGCCTCCGGATCCTGCAGCGTCTGCACCGCGACCCCCTCGCGCACAGGCGCACGGGTTTCGTCATTTCCGGTACCGACCACGTCGAGCACCGCTGCCACGCGGATCCCGTATTGCGGATTCGCGTCGATCTCGTCCAGCAGCTCCGACGACCGGCTGTTGTGGCCGACCACCAGCCACACGCGGTAGTCGTCGCCCCGGCTGCGCAGGCGGCGGATCACCAGCCGACCGGCGACGCGGAAGATCACCAGGGCCAGCCATCCCGCGAGCAGCATGGCACCCAGCTGCAGCCCCTGCAGTTCATCGACGAGGATGGTTTCGGCCAGGGTCGCCAGCCCCATGGCATAGACGGTCGCTTCCGTCAGCGCCAGCAATTCGCGCCAGACGCTCTCGGTCCGCCAGGGATCGTACAGGCGCATGCGCCCGCCGATGGCCATGAACGCGGCGGCCAGCGTCACCAGCAACACGCCTGGCCCGGACACCCATTCAACGCTGCGCTCATCGACGGATCCGCCGTCCAGCCACCACACCGCACCCGCTGCGCCGCACAGAATCGCCGCATCGATGGCACTGGCCGCATGGGCCAGTACACGTACGTTGTGGTAAAGCAAGACATCCTCCTCCGGTGAGCGGTTGTAACCCCTGTCACGAATTTATTATGCACATCGATCACTCGAAGTAAACGCGCCGTCCGGACTACGCGCCACGCGCATGCGCAGAAGCAGTGCATGGTTGTCGTCGGATTCGACGCGCGAGGTGCTCGCGGCGCACGCGCATCACGCATCGCGTTCGATGCCCATGCGCAAGGGAGAAAGTCGTCGCGCGGGCCCGGCCGCACAGGGACGGGCGAAGGATGATCGGGGTGCCGGCGTAGCCGTTCGACACGTTGCAGCCACGCATGCGCCGACGCGCGCAATACGCACAGGGATGGGGCGTGCACGCGGCCATCGCCCGCGGCCCGGTTGTTACTCAATCCAACATCTTGTTGGCGACCGGCGGTACGAAACCGCACCCGGCACCGGTTCCGCGCACGGTATGGCAGCCCCGGCGGCGCCTGCGGCACGCGTCGGGGTCCCCGGTGCCGGACCATCGAACAGCGCTTGGGTTCGACGGATCACCGTGACATGCGTCGAGGTCTGCGGCATCGCCAGATGCTCGGCACTCGACGCACATCCGACGGGACGGATGTCCCGCTCGGTTTCGCTTACTGGGCCTTGGTGTACTTGTCCACCAGCGCTTCAGCATCCTTGGCCAGTTTTTCGCCATCGATGCCTTTGGCCGCGACCTCCTTGTACCAGGCTGCGCGGGTACCCGCAGCCGCCTGCTGCCAGCGTTGTGTCTCGGCCGCGTCGAGTTCGTGGATCTTGTTGCCGGCCTTGACCGCCAGGCCCTTGCCGACCACGTCACCCGCGTCCATCGCCGCACCGAAGGCCTTCGAGCAGCCCTGGCCCGAGTTGTTGTCGATCACCTTCTTCAGGTCGGCCGGCAGCTTGGCATAACTGGCCTTGTTCATGACCATCGCGAAGGTGCTGTTGTACAGCGCCTTGCCGCCGGCAAACGTGGTGTGGTTGTGAATGATCTGCTGCACCTTGAAGGCGGGAACCACCTCCCAGGGAATCGTCGTGGCGTCGAGCACGCCCTTGGACAGCGCTTCACCGACGCCATTGATCGGCATGCCCACCGGGGTGGCGCCGAGCTGGTCGAGCATGATGTTGATGACGCGCGAGCCGCCACGCACCTTCATGCCCTTGAGGTCCGCCAGCTTGGTGATCGGTTCGCGACTGTGGAACAGGCCCGGGCCGTGCGTGTTCACGCAGATCAGTTGGACATCGGCGAACTCGTCCATGGCATTTTTCTACACGAACTCCATCAGGGCCTGCGAGCTTGCCGTGGCGTTGGTCGTGAGGAACGGCAGCTCGAAGACCTCGGTCTTGGGGAACCGGCCGGGGCTGTAGCCGAGAACGGTCCAGACGATGTCGGCGACACCGTCCTTGGCCTGGTCGAACAACTCGGGCGGCTTGCCGCCGAGCGCCATGGAGTCGAAACGCTGGATCTTGATGCGCCCGCCACTTTCCTTCTCGACTTTCGCGACCCAGGGCGTGATGGCCTTGCTGGGGATGGTGGCCTGCGGGGGCAGGAACTGGTGGAATCGCAGTGTCACGTCTGCGGCCAGCGCATGGCCCGCCACTGCGGCGCCGATCACCGTGAGGGCGAGGGTCTTGGTCCAGGATTTCATGGGTGTCTCCTACATGGTTGAACGAATGGAACGATTCCGGCAGGTCCTGCCGGTTCAATCGAAAGTGGTGGCCGCCCACAACGTGCGGCGATCGGCCAGCGGGTCGGACACCACGGCAGAGGTGGTGTCGAAGCGCATCGTCGGCCGGGTGGCCAGTTCATATCGGGGCCATCCGGCATCGCCCGTCTTGATGAAGCGTGTCCATCGCGCGTGCATCTCGTCGGCCAGCGGCTGGTAGCCCGGTCCGCCCAGGAAAGGCGCGGCCTGTTTCGTGGCCAGCGTGTCGAAGGCGAATGGCACATCCACCACATGCCCTGCACCCAGGCGGCCGCCGAAACCAGGAGACGACCAGCCGAAGTTGTAGAGCCAGACCGGGGCGCCGGCCGCCACGCGCTGTTCGGCGAAACGCAGCGTCGGGATGCGGAAGGTGGCGTCCGACTCCAGGGCGGCGAGCATGTCACCCGGCGATGCCTTGTCGCGCACCTTGGCGTAGACATCCGCCGCATGGGCGGGCAGGCGGTTGCCGCGCAGCGCGCCCTGGAACGCGGGCGGCGCAATGCGGTCGATGGTACCGCCCGGCACCAGGTACAGGCGCGCCTCCTCGTCGGTGCAACCGATCAGCAAGGGGATGGAACCGGCATGCCGGTGCAAGGCCGCCAGCGGCGTTGTCGTGAGCACCTTGCCGTCGACCACCGGCAGGTACGGCGGCTGACCGCCGATCGGGCCCCACTTGGCACGATCACGCAGGTCGCCAATCATCTTCTCGGTGCCGGCGATCATGTCCGGCAACGACACGGACGCCATGGCCTGGGCCGAGGGCCGGACCCGGAGCACATCCGCTGTCGCCGCTGCGATGCGCCGCGCCTGGTCCAGCGTGAAATGGTTCTGCGGCGGACTCTGGGCGATGGCTTTGCGGAACAGGCCCTGGGCCATGGGCATGCCCATGAGCAGCATCACGCTTTGCGCGCCCGCCGACTGCCCGGATATCGTCACGTCGTCGGGATTGCCGCCGAAGGACGCGATGTTGCGCCGGATCCATTGCAGTGCCGCCACCTGATCGAGCAAGCCGCGGTTGTCGGGCATGCCATCGAGCGTCATGAAGCCATCGATGCCGACGCGGTAGTTGACCGTGACCACCACGATGCCCTGGCGCGCAAAGCCGCTGCCGTCATACCAGCCTTCGGCGGCATCGACACGGTAGAAGGCGCCACCGGGAAACCACACCATCACGGGCGCATTGCGGGCTTGCGTGGGTGCCCAGATGTTGAGCGTGAGGTCGTCCGCCGCGCCGGCCAGTCCGCCACCCGGCGCACGGGACGGTTGCGGCGGCATCGGGCCGTAGGCAGACGCGTCGCGCTCGCCCGACCAGGCGCTCACCGGTTGCGGCGCCTGGAACCGGTTGCTTGCCGTGAACGGGTTGGCGGCGTACGGCACACGCTTGAACATGGCCACCGACCCCGCGCGCACGCCGCGCAACCGGCCATGTTCCACCGTCGCGATCGGCGTGGTGCTGTCGATGTCCTGCATGCCGACGGTGTGCGCACATCCGGCCAGGCCCATCGCGCCAGCCCCGAACGCGGCGCCTGCGCCCAGGAACCGACGGCGTCCGAACAGGGGTTGTGTCATCGAGTCTCCTTGCTAGTTCTGAATCGTTCCAACTGGACACAGCCGCCCCGCCCTCTGGTGGCCAGCGACCAGACACACGGCACTCGCACGCGCCCTGCGTCTCTCGTCCTGATAACCCGCAAGTCTGTCTCGGATCATCCTCAAATACAAACGATCAATTGCGGACGATTCGTAAGTCGAAGCGGACAATCAAGCATGACGATGACCGTGCTCCGCACGCTGCATGGAAGCTGCCGGATTTTGCGTGCGGGTGCTCACTTGGCGGAAAGATGCGGTGATGGCGCGCTGCAGCGGCCCGGGGCCGGCGAGACCTGGTCGGCCCCACGCTGGCGCCGCCGCCGGCCGATCAGGCCGCCCAGACACACCAGGCCGGCCATCATCGACCAGACGCTCGCCGGTTCGGGCACAGGCGCCGCGCAGGGCAAGGACTTGTTGCGACCCAGGCAGTGGGAGATCCGCCTGACCTGGGCTCGCAGCGTCGGCAAGTCATGCTCGAGATCTCATCGATGGCGCTCAAGACATGTCGCAAGAACAAGCTGTCGCGACCTTCATAAGGACCGTGCCTCGGCCAATATCCGGTCCTTGAGGTCCGGATGAAGGGCTGCTTCGGTGCAAAGATCGACCTTCACACCAAGAGCGTCTTCGATATCTAGTTGCAAACCGACGATACGCAGCAGCGATGTTCCGCGCGGAAGGTCCACCAGCAGGTCCAGGTCGCTGCCTTCGTCATCCAGGCCCTTTGCGACCGAACCGAAGACGCGCACGCCGCGCGCTCCCTGCGCTGCCGCGAGGGCCAGAACGTGATCGCGCTTCGACGCGAGTGCCTGTGAGGGACGCATTGCGCAATTCTGGCAGGTTTTGAAGCATGCGCGGGTACCAGTGGAAAGGCTGCCGTCGTCACGACCTCGGCTTGACATTCTCCGTGTCATACAAGGGCCGATACCCCACCGCCTCCACCCTGACCGGATACACATCCGCAAAATACTGGATCTGCAATTCGCGCCCGACCTGGCAGTAGTCGTGCGGCAGATACGCCAGCGCAATGTTCTTGCCGATGCTCGGGCCGAACGCGATGCTGGTGGTGTACGAGCGCCGGCCCAGTGCGTCGACCAGCGTGGCGCCGGTGGTGGGATCCATGACCGGCAGGTTGCCCAGCGGGTAACGTGCGACGCCGGCGCTGTCGATGTTGTTCGTCATGACCAGCGTGCACAAGGTCGCCGGCTGGTGCTCGCGCTCACGGAACTTCATGTGCGCCGCCTTGCCGTGGAAGTCGGCCGCCTTCACCTTCGGACGCGCGAGATCGCATTCGAACAGGTTGTATTCGGTCAGCAGGTCGGCGTTCTGCAGGCGCAGGCTTTTTTCCATGCGCCGGCTGTTGGCGTAGGTCTCCACGCCGACCGGGGTCACGCCCAGCGCATGCAGCGCGTCCCACAGGGCCAGGCCGTCTTCATATTTGAAGTGCAGTTCCCAGCCCTGCTCGCCCACGTACGAGATGCGGAAGGCCAGCACCGGCACACCCTGGATCGTCAGGTTGCGCAGTGCGGCGAACGGGAAGTTCTCGTTCGTCCAGGCCTCGGGCTCGTCGGCGATCTTCTGGATCGTGGTGCGGGCATTGGGCCCCCACACACCCAGGCAGCCGTATTGCGTCGTGGTGTCGGTCACCTCGACATTGGCGCCCCGGTCCTGCGCCATGCGGCGGATCCAGGTCAGGTCGCGGTGACCGGCGTCGGCGCCGTCGACGACACGGTAGTGGTCCTGCCCCAGGCGCAGCACCGTCAGGTCGGCGCGCACACCGCCGGTGGCTTCCAGGAAATGGGTATAGATGCCCTTGCCCACCGGCGTGTCGCCGCCGACCTTGGCCACGCAGATGTATTCCATCAGGTCCGCGGCATCGGGGCCGACCACGTCGATCTCGGCGAAGTGCGAGACGTTGATCATGCCCACGTCTTCCGACATCTTCAGGTGTTCGGCATTGGACACGCGCCAGAAGTGGCGGTTGTCCCATTCGTTTTCGCGCACCGGCACCTTGTCGCCATAGACCGCGAGCAGGTGTTCGTTGCTGGCATACCCATGCGCGCGCTCCCAGCCGGAGAGCTCCATGAAGTAGGCGCCGAGCGCCTTCTCGCGCTCGTAGAACGGGCTCTTGAAGATGCCGCGCCCGGCGCTGTAGGGTTCGCGGTTGTGCACCGGCGGGTTGTAGATCTTGAACGCGCCTTCATAACAACGGTCATGGATGTATTGCTCGTCCTGCTGGTACGGATAGATGCGGGCCACGTCGATGCGGGCATGGTCCAGGTGGGTGAATCCGTCGGTCATCCAGTCGGCCACCAGCTTGCCCACGCCCGGTGCGTCCTTGACCCACACGGCTTCGGCGTACCACAGGCCGCGCACCTTGGACGACTCGCCGATCGACGGGTTGCCGTCGGTGGTGACCTGCAGCAGGCCGTTGAACGAATGTTTCTCGTCGTAGCCCAGCTCGGCCAGGATGGGCGTGAGTTCGATGGCCCGCTCCAGCGGCTCCATGATCTGCTCCAGTTCCAGGTCGCGCTGCGACGGCGACAAGCGGGCCTGCTCCTTCTCGAGCAGGTCGCGCGGGTGGCACATGCGCGGGTTTTTCTCCTCGTAATAACCCCATTCGATCTGGCCGCCCTCGGGTGTCTTCGGGTCCCCGGTGTCGCGCAGATAGGCCGAATTGCCCTGGTCGCGCAGCAGCGGGTAACCGATGTCCTTGCCGGTGCCGGCAAACTCCAGGTACGGCTTGAAGAAGGTCAGCGGGTGGTCCACCGGCATGATGGGCAGGTCTTCGCCGGCCATGCCCGCGATCAGGCGGCCCCACAGGCCGGCGCACACGACCACGTGGTCGGCGGCGATGTAACCCCGGGTGGTTTCGACGCCCTTGATGCGGCCGTCCTCGATGCGCAGTCCGGTGCACGCCGTGTTGGCGATCGAGCGCAACTTGCCGGTGGCCACGGCGGCGTCGACCAGTTCGCCCGCCACCATCTGCGAACGCGGCTTGACCAGGCCGGCATCCGGGTCCCACAAGGCGCCCTGGATCATGGATTCTTCCAGCAGCGGGAAGCGCTGCTTGGCCTGCGCCGGCGTGATCAGTTCCACCCGGTTGCCGAAGGCCTTGCCCGAGGCCACACGGCGCTCGAGCTCGCGCATGCGTTCGTCGTCGCCGACTCGCGCCACCTCCAGGCCCCCGATGCGCTCGTAACGACCCATGCGGTCGTAGAAATCGATGCTGTACTTCGTCGTGAAGATCGTCATCTGATCGTGCATCGTGTTGAAGCAGAAGTCCGACGCATGGGCCGTGGAGCCCACATCGGTGGGGATGGCGGACTTGTCGATGCCGACGATGTCGTCCCAGCCGCGTTCGATCAGGTGGTGCGCCACCGAGGCGCCCACGATGCCGCCCTGGCCAATGATGACGACCTTGGCGCGTTCAGGGAAAGTGGCCATTTGCGCTAGCTCCTAAGTCCTGTGAATAGGGGTTTCCCATGGAGAACGTGCCGACTTGCAGGCGCACGCTTCACGCATCGGGAGGTTTTGGTTGGTGTCAACCCGCGGGTGGCGGCGGGTTCGCCCGGGACGACCGGCAATCCTGCACGGGTGCGGCCGAGAGTGCCATGCCGTTGCGGCCGGCGTCGGGCACGCCTGGTGCGACGCCGACGGTGTCGCTCCATGCGCCCCCTTTGACGACGCGCCGTGCCAGCGATTTCATGGTGTGCCGATTCCCGAATGAGGTTGCTCTGACGGCTGCACATCGTGGCAACCGCCCCGAAGTGTATTCAGGCCTTGTCGGTGGACGGCTCCAATTGCGACTGTGGCTGGCGCAGGCGCGCCACGCACAAGAGCCGCTCCGGCCGCCGCTGTTGCAGCGGCAGGCCGGAGCGGCTCGTTCGGTCCGACGGGGTCGCGGCCGTCGATGTCGGCCGGTCAGTTCGACGCCATCGTCGCCCGCTCGGCCAGGAAGATCTCGACCCGCCGGTTCTGCGCGCGTCCTTCCGCGGTCGCGTTGGTCGCGATCGGCTCGCGTTCACCCCGGCCGTCGATGATCACCCGGCTCGGGCTCACGCCGCGGGCGGCGAGGTAGTCGCGGGTCGCCCGGGCGCGCTGCAGCGACAACGGATCGTTGACCGCATCGGAGCCGACGTTGTCGGTATGGCCGATGATGCGGACCTCGGTATTGGGCTGGGCCGACAGGCCGCTGGCGAACTGGTCCAGGATCGGACGCAGATTGGGCTTGATGTCGGAGCGACCGGTGTCGAACGACACGTCGCTCGGGATCTGCAGCTTGAGCTGGTTGTCCTGGGTCTGGGTCACGGCGACACCCGTGCCCTGGGTCGCCCGCTCCATGGCGGCCTTCTTGTCCGCCATGTGCTTGGACCACACATAACCACCGGCCGCGCCCAGCGCGCCGCCGATCACGGCACCCTTGGTGTCGCCGCCGATGACGGCGCCGGCCACCGCACCCACGCCGGCACCGATGGCCGAGTCCCGTTGCGTCTTGCTCAGGTTCATGTCGGCACAGCCGCCGAGCAGCAGCGCCGCCGCGCTGGCCGCCGCAACCATGGAACGGGTGGAATTCTGGAATGGGATCATGGAGTCCTCCTTGTATCGATCAACTGAAAACCGTTGCCCCATTCTGATCGGACTCGGGCTTGCGGCGCACCGGAACAATCCCCATCAAAATGTAAGAAAACAGGCCGCCTGCGGGCTTGCCCCTGCATGATGCGCCGTCCGCCGCGGTCCGGCATTGACCTGCCGCAGACGCCCCATCCGGACCGGGATCCGACGCCGCACCAAACCGGCGCGGCCGTCACATCTGCTCACCATTTCCGTGCGGCCTGCGCCAGCCGCTCCCGCCCCGATCGGGTGCGTCGGCCTGCATGGCATCTGCCGGCCATGGCGCTCCAACGTCGGGTCGACGCGGATCGATGCCGCCGCGCTCGGGCACGCAAATTGCTGCGCTGCGTCATCCGGGCAGGGGCCCGTCAACACTACATGGCATTTAACCAAGGAAGATGAAATGAAAAAGTCGCTGATGGCATTGGCGGTTCTGGGAGTGATGATGGGTGCCGCACAGGCGCAGTCGTCGGTCACGATTTATGGCCGTATCGATGCATCGCTGATGCACAACGACCCCTTCGGCGGCGTCAGCCAATGGACGGTCGACTCCGGCACCGTCTCCGGCAGCCGCTGGGGCCTGATGGGATCCGAAGAGCTCGGTGGCGGCCTGAAGCTCAACTTCAACGTCGAACAGGGTTTCGCCATCGACGACGGCACACCGGCGGTGGCGGGCCAGCAATTCAGCCGCCAGGCCTGGATCGGCATGTCCGGCGGCTTCGGCGAGTTCCGGGTCGGCAAGCCGTGGACGGCCTACGACGACGTGAGCGGCGCGATCAACGCGATGTTCGACTCCGGCTTCTCGGTCGAGAACAACTTCTTCGCCAGCACCGGCTACAACGCCAACCCGGCCAACACGATCCGTTATTCGACGCCGACCTTCGGCGGGTTCGCCGCCGCGATCAGCTACTCGCTCGATGAAGTGCGCAACACCGACCTGAGCGTGACCTCGATCAGCGCCAGCTATTCCGGTGGGCCGCTGACGGTCGGCGCCGGCTACCAGGTCGAGGAACTCGGCGGCACGAACAACAAGTTCACCCGCCTGAGCGCCGCCTACGACTTCGGCCCCGCAGTCGCCAAGATCCTGTACGGCAACGTCAAGTTCCCGGCCGCGGCCAAGACGAACGAATATTCGATCGGCGTCGACATCCCGGTGAGCGGCGCGCTGACCGTGTCGGCCGGCTACGGCTACTCCAAGGACAACGCGGCGCGCGGCAGCGAAAAACGCACCGGCTTCACGCTGGGCGCGATGTATGCCTTGTCCAAGCGCACCGACGCCTACGTCGGCGTGACCGACTGGGACGGCAAGACCGGCGGCGTCAAGACCAGCGGCAACACGAAATACGGCATCGGCATGCGCCACTCGTTCTGATGCGCCGCAGCGCGCGTGCGCTGCTGCCATCCGCGACACAGCTTGAAGCCCGCCCGGCCTGTCCGGGCGGGCTTTTTCCTTGTGGGGCGGCCGGCATCGACCACAATACGCGCAGCACAGCGAGCGGCGCAGCGACCCGGAACACCGAGGCCTGCCGGACCCGGCACGGCACCGCCCGGCCGCCGCGCCGCAACGATGAACACCACCGCCTTCATGCAGAATCCGCCGCTGGGCGCCGCGCTGGCCGCCGGCGCGATGTTGTTGTTCGCGGCCTGCTCGATCACCACCGCCAGCGTGATGCGCCGGCTCGACACCGACGCGGGTGCGCTGATCGCCGCACTGGTGAACGTGCCCCTGGGCATCATGATGGTGCTGGGCCAGCTGGCCTTCCTTGGTGCATTGCAGCCGCCCAGCGTGCCCGGCGTGCTGGGTTTCCTGCTGGCGGGCGTGTTCTCCACCTATCTCGGCCGCTGGTTGTTCTTCAAGTCGATCGAATCCGCCGGCCCGACCCGCGCAACGAGCTTCCAGACCAGCAGCCCCCTGATCACGGCCTTGCTGGGCTGGATCTTCCTGGGCCAGGTGCTCAGTCCGCTGGCCTTGACCGGCATCGCACTCGGCGTGCTCGGACTGGCCACGACGGTGCTGGGGTCTCGGCGCGCACACGCCCCGGCCACGGCGCAACACCTGCAGCAACAACGGGTCGACCTGCGCAACTTCGTGCTGATCGGCCTGGGCAGTTCGACCGCGTATGCGATCAGCCATGTGCTGCGCGCGGGCGCCATCGGGTCGTGGAACGAACCCGTGGCCGGCGTGGCCCTGGGCGCGTGTACCGGCACCCTGGCCCTGGTGCTGGTCCACCGCCGCCAGCTGGCCCCGCTGCGCCACCGCATCGCGGCACAACCGCGTGCGGCGCTCGCCTATGCCGGCGTCGGCTGCATGCAGATCCTGGCCCAGGTGTGCATGGTTGCGGCGCTGGCGCATATTCCCGCGTCCATCGCCGCGCTGATCGCCTTGTGTTCCCCGCTGGTCGTGATGCCGGCCAGCCTGCTGCTGTTCCGCAACCGCGAAGGCATCGGCCTGTTCGTCGTGCTCGGCATGCTGATCACCATGGGTGGTGTCGCGTTGACGCTGGTGCGGGCCGGCTGACGCGGCACGCGCTCAGCGCCGGCTGGAGACGAAGGCCCGCATGTGGAACGCCGCATGTGCCGGCACGTATTGCAACGCCGTCGCCACCGGGCAGGCCCGCCGCGCCAGACAGCCCTGCTCCACGCAGTCGCGCCCCTCGGGCCGGTGCAGATGGCCGGCGCAGGCGTCGGTATCGTAGCCCCGGGCACGACTGAAGGCCTCGACCGGACAGCGCCGCAGGCAGGGTTGTCCGTCGCAGTTCAGGCAGATGTCGGTACCGGCGCCCTCCGGCACACCGGACGCCAGCGCCGGGGCATCCGCCGCGGCGAGAGCGGGCAATACCAGCGCAAACCGATAGGCATGCCACAAGCCCCACTGCGGATGGATCTGCAGCATCAGCGGGCTGGCCTGCAACTGCGGCTCGGCGCGCCGCGCCCATTGCTGGAACGGCGCATAAGGCGGGCCGTCCGACGGATACACCGCCACGCCGCCATGCGCCTGGGCCAGCGCATCGCCGATGGACTTGCTCCAGCGGTCCATCGGATCGGGCCGTCCGTCGGCAAGGAACCGGGAGCCGGAGAAGGCCTCCCAGCACGCGGAGCCGACCTGCCCCACCATCCAGACCACGGCCGCGGCGGCACCCTGCGGCAAGCCCGGCAACACGTCCTGCGGCGTCGGGATCCAGCCGCCGCGCAGACGCAGGCCGTGCGGCTCCAGTGCGCGTTCAAGCGCGTTGCGCGATGCCGCTGTCATGATCCTGCCGTGCCTGCCGCCGCGCCAGCACCGCGGCGCGGCCCAGCGGCGGCCCCGAGGCGGTGGCGGTGACGCGGGCCTCGAAGAACATATTGCCGTCGATGTCGTTGACGACCGCGTTGTCATGCTGGCTGAGCACCACCTCGGCATGGGCCGCACCGGCGTCCAGCGCCTGCGCCAGTGCCGCGGCCCCGGCCAGTTGCTGCGCCAGCGCAATGGCCGGTGCCAGCGTCTCGAAATCGCGCGGGCCATCGGACGTGAACACGCGGAACACGCCACGCACCGGCTGCGTGACCGTCATGTGCACCCGCTGCGACACGCGGCCCAGCACGGCGCCCACCGCATTGGCCACCTCGGCGAACGGCGGCAACTCCAGCGCCATGCCCAGGCCGCGCGCCACCGCGGGGTAATAGATGGACGCCGGCGCGCCGACGGCCACCAGCGGCATCTGCGGCGCGAAACGCAGGCTGAACACCGATGCCGCGCCGGCGCCAGCCGCATTGGCGGCGGCTCCCTGCATCGTCATCGCCGCCAGCAGCGTGGCGACCTTGCCGGCGTTGACCTCGTTCATCTGGCCCGCGTCGTTCAGGCCGGCCTCGATCAGTTTCTGGTGGATGGTGGCGATCACCTTGTCCACCACCTGGCGCGACGGCGCGACGGCGTCGCCCTGCACCCAGGTCCCCAGGCCGTACAGATGGCGCATCTGGCGCGCCCAGATGCGGGCACCAAGTACCGCCGCCTCGGTGTTCCAGTGCGCGGACAGGCCCAGCACATGGGCCGCGTCGCTGGGCGTGAATCCGCTGTAGATGGCCAGGCCCTTGCGCTCGAGGCGGGCGATGGCCTTGGCCAGCGCGCGGTCCTCCATGTTGCAGCGCTCCAGGTCGACCGGGCCATCGGCCAGCCGTTGCCAGGCCATGGTCTCGTCCGGCAGCAGGCGCGCCACCATGGCCGCGTCGCCCTGCAATCGCTGCGCGAAACGGATCTGGCTCGCGTGGGGTGCCTCGCCCTGCTGGCGCGCCAGCACCGGCACGACCCACGGATGTTCATGCGCCAGCAGGCTCAGCGGCAATACGCGCCGGGGCCCGATCACCAGGCCTTCGCCGCCGCCGAACCGCACTTCGCTGTCGCCACCGAGCCCGATCGCATAGACCTTGACCGCCTCGACCATCGGCCGCCACTGGCCGACCAGCGCGCCGTCGAAACTCAGTTCGGGCTCGCCGCCGCGCACGACGGCGATGTCGGTCGTGGTGCCCCCCATGTCGGCGACGATGGCGTCGGCCCGGCCGCTCAGCGCGCAGGCGCCCAGCACGCTGGCCGCGGGGCCGGACAACACGGTGCCGACCGGCCGGCGCAGCGCACGCGCCACGTTGACCAGCGTGCCGTCGCCCTGGACCATCATCAGCGGCGCGTCGACCCGGCGGCGCGCCAGCGTGCGGCGGACCGCGTCGATCAGCGCCTTCACGTGCGAGACCATGCGCGCATTGAGCGCGGCGGTCAGCGCGCGGCGCGGCGCGCCCAGGCTGGAGGCGAGTTCATGGCCGCAGGTCACCGGCTTGTCGCACAGCTGCTCGACCAGCGCGCGCAGCTGCAACTCGTGCTCGGGGTTGCGCACGCCGAAACTGGCCGAGATCGCGAACGCGGACACCCGGGGTGCCTGGCGTTCGATCGCCTCGCGGGCCGCGGCCTCGTCGATGGGCACCAGCGCAAAACCGCCGGCATCGTGGCCGCCGGCCAGCGACACGATGGCGTCGGCGCCCAGCAGCTCGAGCAGGCCGCTGGACTTGATCTGTGCGGCGTCGTAGCCGGCCAGCAGCACGCACACCGGCGCACCCTTGCCTTCGACCACCGAATTGGTCGTCAGCGTCGTGGACAGCGACACCAGGTCGACCCGGGCCATCAGTTCCGGCGGCAACGGGTCGAGTGCGCCCCCGATGCCGATGGACAGGTCGAACGGCGTGGTCAGGCTCTTGGCCGATGCCAGCACCTGGCGATCGGCCCCCAGCAACACCGCGTCGGTGAAGGTGCCGCCGGTATCGATGCCCAGGCTGATGGTCATGCCGGGACGCTCCCGCAAGACCGCGCGCCCTTATTGGCCCGCTTCACACAACCAGCGCACCAGGTAGTCGGCGAAGCTGCGCCGCACGGTGACTTCGTACTGGATGCCGGCATACAGGCACAACACGGTGGCGCCGGCCTTCGCGATATGGCTTTGCGCCAGCGCACCGGTGCCGAACACCCGCGGATGCAGATCGAGCGGGCAACCGCGCGCCAGCAGGTCGACGCTGCCCGGGCCTTGCAGCGCCAGCGTCGTGAAGCCGTGGCCCACGTCGACCACCGCGCTGTGGATGCCGCTCAAGGCCTGCCGCAATGCCGCACCGACCGCCTCGCCCTGGCGGTCGCGCAGCTTGAGCAGCCACTCGTCGGGGCCGAGCCACAACAGCTGGCGTTGCGGGTCGATGCTGGCGGTGTTGGCCGTGGTCGGCAGGTGCATGCCGGTCACGTCCAGCACCGCCTGGGCGAAACGCGCATCGCCGGCGTCGCCGCGCAGGTTCAGCATGTCGACAAACGGAATTTCGGCCAGGCTGCAGCTGCGCCCGTCCACCTGCAGGTCACGGGCCTTGCGGCCGAGCAGGCCGGCCAGCGGGCTGTTCAGTACGGCGTCATGCATGGAGACGTTTCCCTTCCGGATCGTGGAACACCGGGCTGCAGACGGTGGCCGCCACGTAGCGCCCGTCGGCGAGCGCCGCATGGATCTTCTCGCCCATGCGCTGCTGGCCGGAGCGCACCACGGCCAGGGCGATGGAGCGGCCCAGCGTGGGGCTGTAATAACTCGAGGTCACGTGGCCGATCATCGGCACCGGCGGCGGCGACGCCTTGGACTGCTCGGTCAGCTGCGTGCCCTCGGGCAATACCAGCTTCTCCTCGTCGGTCAGCAGGCCGACCAGCTGCTTGCGGTCACTGCGGGCCGTGTCGCTGCGCGCCAACGAACGCCGACCCAGGAAATCCTTGGTCTTGGACACCATGCCGCCCATGCCCAGGTCGTGCGGCGAGATCGATCCGTCGGTGTCCTGGCCGACGATGATGTAGCCTTTTTCGGCCCGCAACACGTGCATGGTCTCGGTGCCGTACGGCGTGATGCCGAACTCCTTGCCCGCCTCCATCAGCGCGTTCCACACGTGGGCGCCGGCGTTGGACGGCACGTTGACCTCGTACGACAACTCGCCCGAAAAACTGATGCGCATGACCCGCGCCGGCACGCCGGCGGCCCTGGCCGTGCGCCAGCTCATGAACGGGAAGGCCTCGTTCGACAGGTCGATCTCGGTCAGCACCTTCTTGACGACCGCGCGGCTGTTCGGCCCGGCCACGGCAAACGTCGACCAGTGGTCGGTGACCGAGGTCATCCAGACCTGCATGTCGGGCCATTCGGTCTGCACCCAGCGCTCGAGCCAGCCCAGCACCCGGGCCGCGCCGCCGGTGGTGGTGGTCATCAGGAAATGGTTCTCGCCCAAGCGCGCGGTGACACCGTCGTCGAACACCATGCCGTTTTCGTCGAGCATCAGGCCGTAGCGGCACTTGCCGATCTCGAGCTTGAGCCAGGGGTTGGTATAGACCCAGTTCAGCAGCTTGGCCGCATCCGGGCCCTGGATGTCGATCTTGCCCAGTGTCGAGCCATCCATGATGCCGACGCTGTTGCGTACGGCCATCACCTCGCGCGCCACCGCCTGGTGCAGGTCCTCGTTGCCCTGCGGGAAATACCAGGGCCGTTTCCACTGGCCGACGTCCTCGAACAGGCAACCCGCTGCCACATGCGACTCGTGCGGACTGGTCTTGCGCGCCGGGTCGAACAGTTCGCCGCGGTCCAGCCCGGCCAGGGTGCCGAACGAGATCGGCAGGTAGTTGGGCCGGAAGGTCGTGGTGCCGACCTGGTCGATCGGCTTGCCCATGGCACGCGCCGCCAGCGCCATGCCGTTGATGTTGCCCAGCTTGCCCTGGTCGGTGCCGAACCCCATCGCGGTGTAGCGCTTGATGTGTTCGATGGACTCGAAACCCTCGCGGATCGCCAGTTCGATGTCGCTGGCCGAGACGTCGTTCTGGTAGTCGACGAAGGCCTTGGGCCGGCGCGACAAGGGCACGCCGGTCTCGGCGACCCAGAACGTGCCGGTGTCCTCGATCGCCATCTCGTCGACGGCATAGGCTTCGGCGCGGGCCGCGAAACCGGCCTGGGTTGCCGCCGCGGCACCCGCCAGGCTGCCTTCGTCCAGGCTCGAGCCCAGGCTCCAGGTCGCGTTGCAGGCGCCCACGCTGGCCTGGTCGGGCATGGCCGCACCCGGCTTGAAACACACCAGGTCCTCGTCCCAGCGGGCCTTGCCGCCGGAATGCGAATACAGGTGGATGGCCGGATTCCAGCCCCCCGACATGCCGATCGCATCGCACGGCAACTCGCGCGTCTCGCCGCTGGCCTTGTCGCCATCCATCTGGCGTACCACCAGCGCCGATACCGCCATCGACCCCTTGGCCTGCACCGGCACGAAGCCGCGCAGCACGGTGATGCCGTCAGCCTGGGCCTGGTGCGCCCGGCTGCCGCCCTGGGCCTCGCCCGCGCGGCTGTCGACGACCGTGACCTTGGCACCGGCGGCCTGCAGCAACCGCGCATCGGCATAGGCGCTGTCGCAGCTGGTGGCAATGACCACCTGCGAGCCGACGCGCACGCCATACAACTCGGCATAGTCGGCCATCGCCGACGACAACATGACGCCGGGCAGGTCGTTGTTGCCGAACACCATCGGACGCTCGTGCGCGCCGGTGGCCAGGACCACCTGGCTGGCCCGCACCCGCCACAGGCGTTCGCGAAAACCCTTGCGCTCGGCCAGCGGCAGGTGGTCGGTCAGGGACTCGCGGATGGTCACGAAGTTGTGGTCGTGGTAGCCGAACGCGACTCCGCGGCGGATGATGCGCACCTCGGGCATCTGCGCCAGTTCGCGCTCGGCGTCGATCACCCAGGCACGGGCCGACTTGCCGTTGATCGTGCCGGTCAGGCGGTGTGCACTGCCGCCCAGATGCGCACCCAACTCGGCCAGGATCACGCGCGCACCGCTGCGCCCGGCCGCCAGCGCCGCCGCCAGACCCGCGATGCCGCCGCCGACGACCAGCACCTCGCAGTGGATGTTCTGGTGCACGTAGCGGTCCTGGTCCTCCTGCTCCGGTGCCGCGCCCAGGCCGCCGGCCTTGCGGATGAAACGCTCGTACCACATCCAGGCCTTGGCCGGCCACATGAAGGTCTTGTAATAGAAGCCCGCCGGGAACAGCGGCGTGAACCAGCGGTTGATGCTCAGCAGGTGTCTTGCCGGACTCGGCCACGGCAAGGCGCTCTCGGCCCGCAGGCCGTCGTACAGCTCGACCTCGGGCATCTTGGCGTTGGGAATCGTCTTGTCACCGGACTCCAGCTGCACCAGCGCGGCCGGCTCCTCGACGCCGCAGGTCAACACGCCACGCGGACGGTGGTATTTCCAGGAGCGCGACAACACCGCGTCGCCGGCGGCCAGTACCGCCGAGGCCAGCGTGTCGCCGGCAAAACCCTGGTAGTTGCGGCCGTTGAACCGGAACGCGAGCGTGCGTTTGCGGTCCAGCCGGATGCCGGCCTTGTCGATGCGCGTACCGCTCATGCCTTGCTCCCGTCATCGGTGCCCGCCGCGGGCGCAGGGTTCTCGGCCGGCGGTGGTGCCGTCGTCGCCGGGGCCCCCACCAGTTCGGGTACGACGGCGGCATCGGCAACGACGGCCGCGGCCTCCACGCCCTGCGGCTGCTCGCCCGGCTTGTAGAACTGCTTGAAGCGATAGGTCACGGTGTCGCGCTCGGCATTGAACCAGCGCCGGCAACCCTGGCTGTGGTGCCATTGCTCGAAGTGCCGGCCCTTGGGGTTCTTGCGCATGAACAGGTAGTCGCCCCACTGGCGGTCGTCGAGCGCGTCGGTGTCCAGCGGACGCACGATATGCGCCTCGCCGCCACAACTGAACTCGCTTTCGGCGCGGGGTCCGCACCAGGGGCAGGTGATTTTCAGCATCGTCTTTCTCGTCAGTTTCCCAAGGCACCAAGCGCCACCGGCAGGGCATGAAAGGTCCAGGGGCCGCCGCGCACGGCCGCTCCGAAGCGGCCGGCCCGCCCCCCAGTGGGGGGTTCGGACGGTCTACACGCAGTGAGACCGTACAGACGGGGGGCGTCTTTCATGTCAATGCGCGACGCCGGCCGCGCCGTGTTCGTCGATCAGGTGGCCGGTATAGAAGCGATCCAGCGCAAAGGCCGCATTGAGTTCGTGCGGCCGGTCCTGCGCCATCGTGTGCGCCATCACCCAGCCCGAACCCGGCGTGGCCTTGAAGCCGCCGGTGCCCCAGCCGCAGTTGAAATACAGGCCCCGGATATCGGTCTTGGAGATGATCGGGCAGGCATCGGGCGCCACGTCGACGATGCCACCCCATTGCCGGTTCATGCGCACCCGCCGGAAGATCGGGAACATCTCGCAGATCGCCTGCAAGGTGTGTTCGATCACCGGGAAACTGCCGCGCTGGCCGTAGCCGATGTAGCTGTCGATGCCCGCGCCGATCACCAGGTCGCCCTTGTCGGACTGGCTCACATAGGCATGGATGGCGTTGGACATCACGACCGTGTGCAGAATGGGCTTGAGCGGCTCGGACACCAGCGCCTGCAGCGGATGGCTCTCCAGCGGCAGCCGGATGCCGGCCATGTCGGCCAGCACCGTGCTGTGGCCGGCCGAGACGATGCCGATCTTCCTGGACGCGATCATGCCGCGCGTGGTCTCGATGCCGGTGACCTGGTCGCCGTCGCGCTGGATGCCGATCACCTCGCAGTTCTGGATGATGTCCACGCCCAGCGCATCGGCCGCACGGGCAAAACCCCAGGCGATCGCGTCGTGGCGCGCGACTCCGGCGCGCGGCTGGAACGAGGCGCCCATGACCGGGTACCGCAAGGTCGAGGAGGTGTTCATGATCGGCACCATCTCCTTGATCTGCTGCGGGCTGAGCACGACGCCGTCGA
Organism: Rhodoferax sp.; assembly: GCA_024236015.1. Taxonomy (GTDB): domain Bacteria; phylum Pseudomonadota; class Gammaproteobacteria; order Burkholderiales; family Burkholderiaceae_C; genus CAISIP01. The sequence continues at coordinate 136,339 of JACKLK010000005.1, read as the reverse complement.
CGCCGTTGAGCCGGTTCGCATTGACGCGGCGATGGATGTCGCGCATGTCCTGCAGCGAATGGCCGACGTTCATGACGCCGCGCTGGCTGAACATGGTGTTGTAGTTCAGGTCCTGCGACAGGCCCTCCCACAACTTGAGCGCCTTCTCGTACAGATGCGTCGCGTCGTCCCACAGGTAGTTGGAGCGCACGATGGTGGTGTTGCGCGCCGTGTTGCCACCGCCCAGCCAGCCGCGCTCGACCACGGCGATGTTGCGCATGCCGTGTTCCTTGGCCAGGTAATACGCCGTGGCCAGGCCATGACCGCCACCACCGACGACGATGGCATCGTATTCCCGCTTCGGCGCGGGGCTGCGCCACTGCTTCTGCCAGTTCTCGTGATAAGACATGGCATTGCGGGCAAGGGTGAAGATGGAAAATCGGTTCACGGTGTGTCCAGTCGTTGGATCTGGGTGATATATCGGCTGGCTGATACTTGCAGGCGGCCGGCGGTGGCAATGGCCCGCGTCGCGCGGGTGGCCGAGTACCCACAACGCTCGCCGGCCAAGGCCGAAGGGCTCCGTCCCGGGCGCGCCTGTGCCGCACCGAGGAGCACAGGGCTTGCGGCTGCGCGCGCAGCGCGCTTCGTCATCTGACTCGTCGCGCTTGTCTGAACGGAGCGCCCGCAGGGCGCGCAGTGAGTTGCGCGACGCGCCGCAAGACCGCGCACCGCAGGGCAGTCGGGCGAAGCACCGACTGCGGCACCGAAGCGCCCGGGACGGAGCCCTTCGGCCTTGGCCGCCACTGCAGTCCCGAAACGGTATTGCTCCATGCTCAACACTCGATCACGTTCACAGCCAAGCCACCCCGGCTGGTTTCCTTGTACTTGGTCATCATGTCGCGCCCGGTGTCGCGCATCGTCTTGATGACCTTGTCCAGCGATACATAGTGCGTACCGTCGCCACGCAGCGCCATGCGTGCCGCGTTCAGCGCCTTCACCGAACCCATGGCATTGCGTTCGATGCACGGAATCTGCACCCGCCCGCCGACCGGATCGCAGGTCAGGCCCAGGTTGTGCTCCATGCCGATCTCGGCCGCATTCTCGACCTGCTCGGGTGTGCCGCCCATCACCGCGGCCAGCGCGCCGGCGGCCATCGAGCAGGCCACGCCGACCTCGCCCTGGCAACCGACCTCGGCGCCGCTGATGGACGCGTTCTCCTTGTACAGCAGGCCGATCGCGCCCGCGGTCAGCAGGAAATCGCGGATGCCCTGGTCGGACGCGCCGGGACAGAAATGCATGTAGTAATGCAGCACCGCCGGGACGATGCCCGCCGCGCCATTGGTCGGCGCCGTCACGACCCGTCCGCCGGCCGCGTTTTCCTCGTTGACCGCCATCGCATACAGATTGACGAAGTCGAGGATGGACAGCTGGTCCTTGAGCGCCTGCTCCGGCCGCGCGCTCAGGCGCCGGTGCAGCTCGGCCGCGCGGCGCTTGACCTGCATCGAGCCGGGCAGATGGCCTTCGGTGCGGCAGCCCCGTGCAACGCAGGCCTTCATCACGCTCCAGATCTGGTCCAGCCCGGCGTCGAGTTCGGCATCGGTGCGCCAGGCATGTTCGTTCACGCGCATCACCTGCGCGATCGACAGGCCGGTGGCACGGGTGATGGCCAGCAACTCGTCGCCGGTGCGAAACGGATGCGTCAGCACCGTGGTGTCGGCCACCATGTTCGGATCGTCGGCCGCCTTGTCGGCCTCTTCCTGCGACACGACAAAACCGCCGCCGACCGAAAAATACCGCCGCTCCTCGATCACGCCGCCATCCGCCGCGAACGCACTGAAACGTACGCCATTGGTATGGAACGGCAGGATCTCGCGGCGCAGGAACACGATGTCCTTGCGTTCGTTGAACGGCACCGCATGCACCCCGTCGAGCACGATGCGCGACTGCGAGCGGATCGCCTGGATCCGCGCGTCGATGGTGTCCGGGTCTATCGTGTCCGGCATCGCGCCTTCGAGGCCGAGCATCACCGCGGTATCGGTCCCGTGGCCCTTGCCGGTGGCGCCGAGCGAGCCGTACAGCCGGGCCTCGATCCGGGCCACCTGCGGCAACTGTTCCGCCTTGTGCAGCCGCCGCGCGAACAACGCGGCCGCCTTCATCGGGCCCACCGTGTGCGACGACGACGGGCCGATGCCGATCTTGAACAGATCAAAGACGCTCAGGGCCATGGCAGGCTTTCAGGTGAAGGGACCGATCCAGGCCGAAACGATTTCAGGCGGGGACCGGATGGCGGCGGCACAAGGCCACCACCTTCTCGGCCACGGCCTTCTCGACGGCGGCGTCGCCGAGTTTGTCGAGCACATCGCACATCAGCGTGGCGACCTCACGGCACTCGGCTTCGCCGAAGCCGCGCGTCGTGATCGCCGGCGTGCCGACACGGATGCCGCTGGTGACGAACGGCGACTGCGGGTCGTTCGGCACCGAGTTCTTGTTCACCGTGATGTGGGCCCGGCCCAGCGCCGCGTCGGCGTCCTTGCCGGTCAGGCCCTTGGGAATCAGGCTCACCAGCATCAGGTGGTTGTCGGTGCCGCCGGAGACGATGTCGAAGCCGCGCTGCACGAACACCTCGGCCATGGCCTGGGCATTCTTGATCACCTGCTGCTGGTAGGCCTTGAACGCGGGCTCCAGCGCCTCCTTGAAGGCCACCGCCTTGGCGGCGATCACATGCATCAGCGGGCCGCCCTGGGTGCCGGGGAAGACCATGGAGTTGAGCTTCTTCTCGATCTCCGGGTTGGCCTTGCACAGGATCAGGCCGCCGCGCGGGCCGCGCAGGGTCTTGTGTGTGGTGGTGGTGACGACGTCGGCGAACGGAATCGGATTCGGGTACAGGCCGGCGGCGACCAGGCCGGCGACGTGGGCCATGTCTACGAACAACAAGGCGCCGACCTTGTCGCAGATGGCGCGGAAGCGCGCGAAGTCCAGGTGCCGGCTGTAGGCCGAGAAACCGGCGATGATCATCTTGGGCTTGCAGGCCACGGCCTGGGCCTCGAGCGCGTCGTAGTCGATCAGGCCGGTGGCGGTGTCGATGCCGTATTGCTCGGCGTTGTAGAACTTGCCCGAGAAGCTGACCTTGGCGCCGTGCGTCAGGTGGCCGCCGTGGGCCAGGCTCATGCCCAGGATGGTGTCGCCCGGCTGCAGCAAGGCCATGTAGACCGCGGCATTGGCGCTGGAGCCCGAATGCGGCTGCACGTTGGCCCAGTCGGCGCCGAACAACTGCTTGGCGCGGTCGATGGCCAGCGTCTCGGCCACGTCGACGAACTCGCAACCACCGTAATACCGCTTGCCCGGATAACCTTCGGCGTACTTGTTCGTCAGCACGCTGCCTTGCGCCTCCATGACCCGCGGGCTGGTGTAGTTTTCGGAGGCGATCAGTTCCAGGTGGTCCTGCTGGCGCTGGGCCTCGGCAGCCATGGCGGCTCCCAGTTCGGGGTCGAATTCCTGGATCGAAGACATCAAAGCCATTGCGGTGGTCCTAAAGAGAGATGGAGAAATGAAGCGCACTAACCCTGCGCCAAGGGTGGGGCGACGGACTCGCCAGCCGAAAACCCACCATTATCCCGCCCCCGGATTGTCGAGACGGCCAAGGCGCAAGGTGTCCACATTACGACATCGCGCAACCCGGGCGCGACAGGCCCCGGAGCCCATGGAGAAAGGGTCGGGCCAATACCTTGTCGTTCCCACGACGCGATGGCGAGTCCGATCCATTCTGGAACTACAAGGTCCAGACCTGACCCTGTTCGCTGACCCTGGTCGACGCTCGTTGGTTGACCCTGGTCGGATTTTTTTCAGTCGACGAGGTAGGTCAGCACACGAACCGCTTCGCGTTGTGGTCGCAGCGACTGCAAGCCGCCGACGAACAGGCGGCGGTTGAGCCAGGCGTGGGGGCTGCCGTCGGGCGCGGTCAGGCGCACCACCGAGCGGGCATACCGTTGCGGCGTGCGGGATTCGTCGACCAGCACCCGGTTGTGCACCGTGATCACCGTGCCATCGTCGGCCCGCATGTCGTACAAGGCGTCGAGTTCCTTGATGCCGTCCGGGCGCAGCAACTGCCGGTCCGCACCGCCGGGCAGGACGATGCCGCGCAGGCCCATGGGCCCGTCGAAAGACCCGCCGAGGATGGGCACCAGGAAACGCTCGCCCAGCGGTCCGCGGCCGAGCGCCTGGCGTGGCGCGATGTCGACCTCGGCCTGGTAGACCAGGCCGAGGACGGGCAACTCAGGCGTCGGCAGGGACATGGCGGCTCGTTTGCTGCAGGAAGTCGATGACCGTGCGGTTGAAAACCTCGGCATTGTCGTTCGATGTGCTGTGCCCGGATCGCGGGATCCAGACCTGCTGCGCCTGCGGCATCGCGGCACCGACGTTGCGGAATATCTCGGCGTGGATGGCTGGCGTGTTCGCGCCAGCCATCAGCAGCACTGGCATCGGCAATGCTGCCAGCGCCTCGGGCGCGAGCAACGGAAACTCGTCGCTGGACAGGGCAAGCATGCGCATCGCACGCAGGTTCTGCATGCGCCGCGCCATCGCCGCCGGCGGCAGCGGCGGCCGGTCCGTACCATTGATGCCGCCGGTCATGATGCCGGCAGCCAGCACGTCGTCGCCGCGCCGGAACGCGGCGTTGGCCGGCTCGATCACATGGGTGCGGAATGCCTGCGCGGCAGCCCGGCCGGCTGCGCTGAACTGGCTGTAACGCATCATCGGCGGCTCGGACAGGGCCAACGCCAGGCAGCGCTGCGGGTCGGCCACCGCCAGGGCAAGCGCGGTGAACGAGCCGTAGGAGCTGCCCACCAGGATGGCCCGTTGCCAGTCGACATGGTCGAGCAGCAGGCGCAGGTCCTGCGCCTCGCGCAACGCCGAGTGGTCCGGCGACGGCATGGTGTTGCGGTTCGGGTAGCTGTAACGCCGGCTGTAGCGTAGACAGCGGAAACGCTGCGTGAACGGTTGCCACTGCTTGTCCCACGAGCGCCAGTCGCCCATGGCGCCATGGATGAACACCAGCGGCGTTCCTTCGCCGGCGATCTCGTACGCCAGCTCGACACCGTTCTCCAGCGCCGCACGCTGCAATTGCGGCTCGGGCACCACAGAGGGTTTCACATCGTCGGGCATCGTGTGCATGTCAGGCCGGCGTGATACCCAGGCGCTTGACCAGGGCCGCGGTGCGGGCCCGCTCGATACGCAACATCGCCAGCAGCGACTCGCGCGACGCATAGTGCGCCGGCGGCGCCATGCCCATGCCCTCGAGTTTGGTCTTGACCGCCAGCTGGTTGCGCGCCGTGGCCCAGACGCCGGCCAGGCTGTCGATGACCGGCTGCGGCGTGGCGGTCTGGGCGAACAGCATGATCCAGCCCAGGTACTCGAAGTCCTTGATGGACTCGTGCACCGCGGGCACCTCCGGCAGCGCCACCATGCGTTCGCGCGTGGTCACGCCGATGATGCGCATCTTGCCGGCCTTGTGGTGCGGGATCGCCACATTGGGCGAGGTGAACATCAACTGGATCTGGCCGCCGAGCAGGTCGTTGGCTGCCGGCGCATCCCCCTTGTACGGCACGTGCTGCATCTCGATGCCGACGCGTTCGGCGAAGGTCTCGGTGCACAGATGACCGGACGACCCGTTGCCACCGGAGCCGTAACTCAGGCCATTGGGTTTGGACTTGGCCAGGGCCACCAGCTCGGCAACGTTGTTCACCGGCAGCGACGGGTGCACCGCCAGCACGAATGCACCGGCGCCGAGCATGGCCACCGGCGTGAAGTCCTTCTCGGCGTCGTAATCGAGCTTGGCAAACAGATGCGGCGCGACCACGATCGCCGACGGTCCGCTGGCCACCAGCGTGTAGCCGTCTGCCACCGCGCGCGCGGCCAGGCCGACCGCGATCGTGCCGCTGGCACCGGCCTTGTTGTCGATCACGAAGGACTGGCCCAGCGCCGGTGTCGCGGCGTCACCGTAGGTCCGCGCCAGGTAGTCGCTGGGACCGCCGGCGCCGGCGCCCACCAGCACCCGCACCGGCTTGTTCGGATAGGCCTGGGCCCAGGCGGGCGCGATGGCGGTGGTGGTGGCAGCGGCGCATACGACCGCGCCCTGCAGGAAGGCGCGCCGGTGCAGCGACGGCATGGCGGAAAGCTTGTAGGGGTTCATGTCTGTCTCCTGGCTGTCGTTGTGAAGAGGCCGATGCTAGGCAGCGCAAGAATAAAATCCAATGAAAAATGCCAACCTTCGATAAGCAAACTGAATGATGTGGCCGCGATGAAACTGCGCTCCACGGTCGTGCTCAACCGGCTGCTGGCCAAGCTGCGCATCCGCCACCTGCAGGTGCTGGTACGGCTGGCCGAACTCGGCCACGTCGGGCGCGCCGCCCAGTCGCTGGGCATCACCCAGCCCGGAGCCACGTTGCTGCTGGCCGACCTGGAGCGGCTGGTCGAAGCGCCGCTGTTCATGCGCCATGCGCGCGGCGTGAGCCCGACGCCGCTGGCGATGGAACTGCTGCCGCTGGTGCGCCAGGTGCTGGCGCGGCTGGAAGACAGCGCGACCCTGGTCGCCTCGCGGCTGGAATACGACCAGCGCCTGGTACGCGCCGCCGCCACCGCCGCCGGTGCCGACGGCCTGCTGGCCGACAGCCTGCCGGCGTTCAGCAAGGCGCATCCGCAGATCGAGGTCGTGGTCACCAACGCTGACCGGGCCGAACTGGCCGCGACCGTCGAACGCGAAGCGATCGATGTGGTGTTCTGCCGCCAGCCCGCGCTGGTGCCGGTGGGCTGGCGTTTCTCCGGCTGCCTGGACGACCGGTTCGCCGTCGTTTGCGGCACCCGTCATCCTTTGGCACGCGCGCCGGGCACGCCCGACCCGGCGCAGCTGGGCCAGTCCGAATGGCTGCCCAACATGCTGGGCAGCATTGCACGCGAGCGTTTCGAGGACCTGTGCCGGGAACACGGCTGGACACCCCGCATCCGCCCGGTCACGACCCGCGTGACTGCCCTGACCTGGACGATGCTCGACGCCGACGACCTGCTGACGCTGGTGCCGCTGAGCGTGGTCAACCCCTGGGTACGGCGTGGCCTGCTGCATGTCGTTCCCACACCCTGGCAGCTGCCGATGGAGCCGCTGGGCATGTTGCTGCCCGAAACGCCGCTGGCGCCTGCGGTGGACACGCTGGTACAGCACGTCGGCCACTACCACCGGCCGGGTGCGGCCACGCCGGCCCGTGCGTCGGCGGCCGACTACCCGCGCTGACCCGCCCCGGCCCCCATGCGCCACGTCCGCCGGCTGCGGGTGGACGCCACAGGGTTTCACCCGATGGTGACTTCCATTAATTAATGAAACATTAACGCACACAGCTGGCGCGGTGCCAGTCTGGCCAACCCACGCCGCAGCCGTCGATGGCCGCGGCCCGAACCGATGGGAGACACGATGCTGAATTTGTCCAAACTCGCGACCGCCGTTGCCGTGGTCGTTGCCGCCGGTGCCGCCGCGGCCGGCGAGGTCGAGGTATTGCACTGGTGGACCTCCGGTGGCGAGGCCAAGTCGGTCGCGGAACTCAAGAAGATCATGGAAGGCAAGGGCCACACCTGGAAGGACTTCGCCGTCGCCGGCGGTGGTGGCGACGCCGCCATGACCGTGCTCAAGAGCCGCGTCGTGGCCGGCAACCCGCCCGCCGCCGCCCAGATCAAGGGCCCGGGCATCCAGGAATGGGCACGCGAAGGCGTATTGGCCAACCTGGATGCGACCGCCAAGGCCGAGCAATGGGACAACCTGTTGCCCAAGGGCGTGGCCGACGTCATGAAATACAAGGGCAACTACGTGGCCGCGCCGGTCAACGTGCACCGTGTCAACTGGATGTGGGCCAATGCCGAGGTGCTGAAGAAGGCCGGCGTGGCCGCCGCACCCAAGACCTGGGACGAGTTCTTCGCCGCCGCCGACAAGGTCAAGGCGGCGGGACTGATCGCGGTCGCGCACGGCGGTCAGAACTGGCAGGACTTCACGACCTTCGAAGACGTGGTGCTGGGGGTGGGTGGGTCCAAGTTTTACCAGGATGCCATGGTCAAGCTCGACCAGAAGGCGCTGACCAGCGCGACGATGACCAAGGTGCTCGAGACCTTCCGCAAGATCAAGACCTATACCGACCCGGCCTCGCCGGGTCGCGACTGGAACCTGGCCACCGCCATGGTCATCGACGGCCGGGCTGCGTTCCAGTTCATGGGCGACTGGGCCAAGGGCGAATTCACCGCCGCCAAGAAGATGCCGGGCAAGGACTACATCTGCGCCGCCGCCCCGGGCACCGGCAACGCCTACACCTTCAACGTCGACTCCTTCGCGATGTTCAAGCTCAAGGACGCCGGCGCGCAGAAGGCCCAGGCCGACCTGGCGGCGTCCATCATGGGCACGCAGTTCCAGGAGGTCTTCAACCTGAACAAGGGTTCGATCCCGGTGCGGCTGAACATGGACATGGCCAAGTTCGACGACTGCGCCAAGATGTCATCCAAGGACTTCGTCGCGACCGCCAAGTCGGGCGGCCTGGTGCCGTCGATCGCGCACGGCATGGCGGTCAGCCCGTCGGCCGAAGGAGCGATCAAGGACGCGGTCAGCCAGTTCTGGAACGACGACAAGATCTCGGTCGCCGACGGTGTGAAGAGCATCGCCAAGGCGGCCACGACCCGGTAGGCGCCGCGCGCGTCCTCCATGCCATGATCCCCCCGTCCGGCCCGCGCCGGACGAGGCCACTGCGAACCGCCCATGAGAACCGCCGAGAACATGCTCCCCAAGCTGGTGGTGGCGCCGGGCTTCGTGCTCGGCTTCGCCTTCATCTACGGCCTGATGATCTGGAACGGCGTGTTGTCGGTCACCGGCTCGCGCATGTTGCCGAACTACGACACGTTCGTCGGGCTCGAGCAATACGCCGAGCTCTGGCAGATGGACCGCTGGTACGTGGCCCTGACGAACCTGGGCATCTTCAGCGTGTTGTACGTGGGCGGCTCGATGGCGTTGGGCATGGTGCTGGCGATCTTCCTGGACCAGAAGGTGCGCGCCGAAGGCCTGCTGCGCACCATCTACCTCTACCCCATGGCCTTGTCGTTCATCGTCACCGGCACCGCCTGGAAATGGATTCTCAATCCCAGCCTGGGGCTGGAGAAACTGATGCACGACCTGGGCTGGAGCAGCTTTGGCTTCGACTGGCTGGTGCAGTCCGACCTGGCCATTTACTGCATCGTCATGGCCGGCGTCTGGCAATCGGCGGGATTCGCGATGGCCTTGTTCCTGGCCGGCCTGCGCGGCATCGACGACAGCATCATCAAGGCGGCGCAGATCGACGGCGCGTCGCTGCCGCGCATCTACTGGCGCATCATCCTGCCGGTGCTGCGACCGGTGGTGTTCTCCACCGTGCTGGTGCTCTCGCACCTGTCGATCAAGAGCTTCGACCTGGTCATGGCCCTGACCGGCGGCGGGCCGGGATATGCCACCGACGTGCCGGCCACCTTCATGTACGTGATGAGCTTCACGCGCGGGCAGATCGGCCTGGGCGCGGCCAGCGCCACCATGATGCTGGCCACCGTGGCAGCCATCGTCGTCCCGTACTTGTACAGCGAGCTGCGCGCCAAGCCCCATGAGCGCTAAAACCCTGTCCCGCGTCGCGGTCTACGCCCTGCTGCTGCTGGCCGCCTTCTTCTTCCTGGCGCCGCTGTACGTGATGCTGGTCACCTCGTTCAAGGACGCCGACGAGATCCGCAGCGGCAACCTGCTGAGCCTGCCGGGCGCGCTGAAACTCGAGGCCTGGTCGCTGGCCTGGTCCTCAGCCTGCACCGGCGTGGACTGCCGGGGCCTGAAGCCCTACTTCATGAACTCGGTGCTCATGGCCGTGCCGGCGGTGCTGATCTCCACCGCCTGGGGCGCCGTGAACGGCTACGTGTTGAGCATGTGGCGCTTTCGCGGCAGCGAGGTGCTGTTCGGTTTCCTGCTGTTCGGCGTGTTCATGCCGTTCCAGGTGGTGCTGCTGCCGATGAGCCAGGTGCTCGGCTTCCTGGGCCTGTCGAGTTCCATCGTCGGCCTGGTCCTGGTGCATTGCCTGGCCGGGCTGGCCGGCACGACCCTGTTCTTCCGCAACTACTATGCCGCGATTCCGCGCGAGCTGGTCAATGCCGCGCGCATCGACGGGGCCGGTTTCTGGCGCATCTTCTGGCGCATCGTGGTGCCGATGTCCACGCCGATCCTGATGGTCACGCTGATCTGGCAGTTCACCAACATCTGGAACGACTTCCTGTTCGGCGTGGCCTTCAGCGGCGCCGACAGCAAGCCGGTCACGGTGGGCCTGAACAACATGGCCAACACCACCAGCAGCGTCAAGAGCTACAACGTCGACATGGCCGCGGCCATCATCGCCGGCCTGCCCACGATGCTGGTCTACGTGCTGGCCGGGCAATATTTCGTCAAGGGACTCACGGCCGGCGCCGTGAAAGGCTGAACCGTATGGCTTCTTCGCTCCAGATCGCGGGCATCCGCAAGAGTTTCAAGTCGGTCGAGGTGCTCAAGCGCATCGACATCGACGTCGAGCCGGGCGAGTTCCTGATCCTGGTCGGGCCCTCGGGTTGCGGCAAGTCCACGCTGCTCAACATCATCGCCGGGCTCGAGGAGCCGAGCGCAGGCGAACTGCGCATCGGCGGGCGCAACGTCATCGGCGTGCCGCCGGCGCAGCGCGACATCGCGATGGTGTTCCAGAGTTATGCGCTGTACCCGACCATGACGGTGGCCGACAACATCGGCTTCGCGCTGGAGATGCGCAAGGTGCCGAAGGAGGCGCGCCACAAGCGCATCCAGGAGGTGGCTGCGCTGTTGCAGATCGACCAGTTGCTCGACCGCCGGCCGGCCCAGCTCTCAGGCGGCCAGCGCCAGCGCGTGGCCATGGGCCGGGCGCTGGCGCGCGACCCGCAGCTGTTCCTGTTCGACGAGCCGCTGTCCAACCTGGACGCCAAGCTGCGGGTCGAGATGCGCGCCGAGATCAAGCGGCTGCACCTGCTGGCCGGCATCACCACCGTCTATGTCACGCACGACCAGATCGAGGCCATGACGCTGGGCAGCCGCATCGCGGTGATGAAGGGCGGCGTGTTGCAGCAGATCGGCACGCCCGACGAGATCTACCGCACGCCGGTCAACACCTACGTCGCCGGCTTCATCGGTTCGCCGACGATGAACTTCATCGACGGCCGCATCGAGCGCCAGGGCGCGCAGAGCCGCTTCGTCTTCACCGGCGGCGCGCTCGAACTGCCATGCCCGGACACGCCCGAGGCCACGCTGGGCCAGCGCCCGGAACATATCCACCTCAGCGACGACGCGCCCTGGCGCGGCGAGGTGGTGCTGGTCGAACCCACCGGGGCCGACACCTACGTGGTGGTCAAGACCGGCGTCGGCCTGATCACGGTGCGGGCGCCCGCCAACACCCGCATCCGCCTGGGCGAATCCGTGGGCATGACCGTCAGCGGCCGGCACAACAACTGGTTCGACACGGCGGGCCAGCGCCTGGGCTGACCCAGGAGCGCCGACGCGACCGCCGGCCGTGCCTGGTCATGGCGGAGCCTGCGCCGGGCCGTCCGCGACCGGCAACTCGATCTCGACACGCAGGCCTTGCGGCGCCACCGCCTGCACCCGCGCCTGCCCCCCGTGGCGGTGCGCGATCTCGCGCACGATCGCCAGCCCCAGTCCACAGCCACCGGGCTGGTTGCTGGCGCGCCAGAAGCGCTGGAACACATGGGTCAGGTCGTCGGCGCTCAGGCCGGGACCGTTGTCCTCGAACACCAGCTGCGCGGTGCGGCCCGAACGCGCCAGGCGGATCGTCAGCGTGCAGCCCGTGCCGGCGTACCGCACGGCGTTGTCGATCAGGTTGCTCATGGCTTCGCGCAACTGCAGCGCATCGCCGTCGATCTGCACATGCTGCTCGCCCTCGAACCCCAGGTCCAGCCCGGCCGCGATCGCGCGCGGCGTCCACTCGCGTGCCACGTCACGGGCCAGTGCGGCAAGGTCGAGCGCCTGCAGCCGCACCGGGCTCTCGCTGCGCGCCAGCGTCAGCAGCTGGTGCACCAGGTGGGCGCTGCGTTCGGCGCCGGTCAGCACCTTGCCCAGGCGCTGGCGCAACTGCGGGTCGCCGGCCTCGTCCTGGGCCAGCTCGACCTGGCTGATCAGGCCCGCCAGCGGCGTGCGCAACTGGTGCGCGGCATCATTGATGAAGCGTTTCTCCTGGTGCACGCTGCGCGCCACCTCGTCCAGCAGGCCGTTGACCGCCTGCACCAGCGCATGCACCTCGCTCGGGGCCTGCGTCATGCCGATCGGCGACAAGGCGTTGACCGAGCGGTGCTCGAGCTGGGCCGTGAGCCGGGTCAACGGCGCCAGGCCGCGCCGCACGCCGCCATAGACCAGCAGGCTCAGCAACAGGCCCAGCGCGAGCAGCGGCGCCAGCATGTCGGCCACCAGTTCGCGGGCGATCTGCTGCTGCACCGCCAGGCTCTTGCCGACCTGCACGCGCAGCGTCTGCGGTGCATCGGCCTCGCCATAACCCAGGTCCAGCGCGACGATGCGCTGCGGCTTGCCGTCCACCAGCGCGCGGTACAACACGGGCTCGCCGGGCGGCGACGGTTCCGCGCCGGGTTGCGGCAACTGCTGGTTGCCCAGCAGGAAACTGCCCGGCGGCGACGACACCATGTAGCTCAGCTTGTCCTTCGGGTCCTGCTCCAGCACGTCCTGGGCGGCGCGCGGGAAGTCCACCAGCAGGCCCGAGCCGATCGGCTTGACCTGGCGCGCCAGCGCGCGCACCGACTGGGTCAGCGACTGGTCGATCGCCTTCTCGGCATAACTGAGCGCGATGCGATAGGCCAGCACGCCACCGCCGGCCCACAACACCAGTTGCGGCAGCAACAACCACAGCAGCAACTGGCGTCGCAGGGACAGGCTGGCGGGCTGGTGCATGGCCGTGCCCGGCTCAGCCCGCGCCGAGTTCCATCATGTAGCCCAGCCCGCGGATGTTGCGGATATGCAGTGCCGGGTGGGCCAGCTTGCGGCGCAAGCGATGCACGTACACCTCCAGCGCATTGGAGGCCAGCGCGCCGGCTTCGCCGGAGCCGGATTGCCAGGCCGCGAACACGTCCTCGCGGCTGACAACCTGCCCCTGGCGCCGGAACAGCAGCGCCAGCAACTCCCATTCGCGCTGCGTGAGCTCGACCATGTCGTCCTGCAGCCAGGCACGGGGCATGCCGGCGTCCACCCGCAGCAGCGGCCGCCGGCCCGCGCCGACCGGCGACAGGTCGGCCTGGCCGAAGGCCGGCAGCTTGGAGCGGCGCAACATGGACTGCAGGCGCGCCTTCAGTTCGTCGCCGTTGAACGGCTTGGTGAGGTAGTCATCCGCCCCGGCGTTGAGCCCGGCCACCCGGTCCTCGACGCCGTCGCGGGCGGTGAGGATCAGCACCGGCAACGTGGGGAGTTGCACGCGCAGGCGCTGCAGCACCGTCAGGCCGTCGATCCGCGGCAGGCCGAGGTCCAGCACCACGCCTTCGAAGCGGCTGTCGTGCAGTTGCGCCAGTGCCGACTCGCCGTCCGGCGCCATGCTCACCTGGTGTCCGGCCTGTCCCAGCAGGCTGCCCAGCGCGTCGCGCAGCAGTTCATCGTCTTCCACAATCAACAGATGCGCCATGGCGCGAATTATCCCGGCATTTCACGCGCGCTCCGGGCCGGCGCGCGTGCACGACAAGCCACCGTGCCGACGCCGGTCGACGGTCGTACACTGCGCGGCACACCGGCCGCATGGCCGGCCGATCCATCGATCCGTCACCAAGGGGAAACGCTTGAGCGATCGCCACGACATCCTGGCATGGTCCGCGGCCGGCGCCGTCACCGATGCGCGCGCCGCGCTGCGGGTGGCCGGGGTCACGCCGGACGCGCGGGCCTGGCGCCATTTCCTGGACCGGCTGTTGTTGTGGTCGGGTGCGCTCTCGCTGGCCGCCGCAGTGGTCTTCTTCGTGGCGTACAACTGGACCGACCTCGGCAGGATCGCCCGGTTCGCCATCGTCGACGTGCTGGTGCTCGTGGCCGTGCTCGGCTACGGGCGACTCGGTGCGGATACCGCTGCGGGCAAGGCCTGCCTGCTGGTGGCCTCGATCCTGCTGGGCGCCTTGCTGGCATTGTTCGGCCAGACCTACCAGACGGGCGCCGACACCTGGGAGCTGTTTGCCAACTGGGCGGCATTGATGGCGCCCTGGGTGCTGATGGGGCGTTTCGCCGGCCTGTGGATGTTGTGGACGGCGGTTGCGAACGTCGCCATCGTTCTCTATTTCCAGGTGTTCCCCGGTTTGTTCGGCGTGTTATTCGGTACCGAACGCGTGTTGTGGCTGTTGTTCGGCTTCAATACGCTGGCGCTGCTGACCTGGGAAATCGCGGCGACTCGGCTTGACTGGCTGCGCGAGCGCTGGGCGGCCTGCCTGCTGGCCACGGCCAGCGGCATCACCGTCACGATGCTGGCCGTGCACGCCATCTTCGATTGGCGTGCGTCGAGTGGCCTGGCCCTGCCCGCCTACGGGATCTGGCTCGCGGCGGTCTACCGGCAGTATCGGGTGCGGCAACGCGACCTGTTCGTGTTGTCCGGCGCCTGTCTGTCGATCATCGTCGTGATCGCATCCCTGCTCGGCAACAACCTCGTACGCGGGCGCGGCGCGGCACTGGGCTACCTGATGACCGCAGCCGCCGTGATCGTGCTGGGTGTCGTGCTCGGTCGCTGGCTGCAGCAGCTTGCGCGCGAGGACACCACGCCATGAGCCGGTCGCGCACCGACGCCCTCTGGTCGCGGCTGCAGGCCGCGGGCCTGGCCACCGGCAACATGCCGGCATGGACGCAGGAGCCCCGCACGCCGTGGTACGTGCGCGTGATGCTCGCCGTCGCGGGGCTGATCGCCGCCGCCTGCCTGCTGGGATTCGTGGCCGCCGGCCTCCAGTTCGTCTTCGAGAGCACAACGGCATCGATCACGACAGGCGGCCTGCTCCTGCTGGCGGCCAGCATCCTGTTCCGCGCGGTGCGACAAAACGACTTCTCGGCGATGTTTGCGCTGACCGTCAGCCTGGCCGGGCAGTTCCTGGTCCTGTCCGGGCTGTTCACGCTGTTCGATGACCACCCCGTGACCGCCTGGCCGTTCTGGTGGACCGCCGCCCTGCAAGTCGCCTTGGTGGCCGTGATGCCGAACACCATCCACCGCAGCCTGTCGGCCTACGTCGGCGCAATGGCATTTGCCTACGCAAGTTTCGCCATCGGCGTCCATTTCATCGCAACCGGCGTCATCGCCGCGCTCGTCGCCGCGTTGTGGCTCGGCGAGGCGCGATCCGGACACCGGCATGGCGTCGCGGCACCGGTGGCCTATGGCCTCACGGCTTCGTTCATCCAGATCGCCGGCGAGTCGCTGTTCGCGCATCCGCTGGTATCGGTCTTCGGCGTGCGCGCGGACGTCGACCTGTGGCGCTGGGCGGGGCCGACACTCATCGCGGCGGCGCTGATCGTGACTGCCGCCGTGCTCTTGACCCGAGCCGGATGGACACCGTCGGCGCGCCGGACGCAGCTGGCCCTGGGCGCCGTGCTGCTGACATGTGTCGCGTCGTTCCGGGCGCCGGGCATCATGGCCGGCCTGCTGGTGATGTTGCTGGGATTCTCGAACGGGAACCGCGTGCTGGTCGGCCTGGCTATCGCCTCGCTGGCGATCTATGTGTCGGGGTACTACTATCTGCTCGAGGTGAGCTTGCTGCACAAGTCAGGCGTCTTGCTGGCGACCGGCGGGATGTTGCTGGGTATCCGGTGGCTGCTGCTGCGCCACGTCCTGCCGCAGGAGCGCGTCGATGCGTAGCGCCATCGCGCTGGCCTGGGCGCTGGCCGCACTCGCGCTGGTCACCGCCTCCATCGTCACCAAGGAACGCCAGCTGGCCAGCGGACGCATCGTGCTGCTGGAACTCGCGCCCGTCGATCCGCGCTCGCTGATGCAGGGCGACTACATGACCTTGCGCTACACGATCGCAGAACAGGCATCAGCCGATCTGCGAAAAATGGCACGGCCGGGCGGCGCCGCCGGACCGGCCGACTCGGGCAAGGGACTCCCGGTGGCGGACGGGCACATCGTGGCGACACTGGACGCCAACGCCGTTGCCGCCTACCGTCGGCTGCATGGCAGGGCGGCCATCGGCCGCGACGAGATCCTGCTGCGTTACCGGGTCCGCAATGACCGGATCCGGTTCGCCACCAATGCCTTCTTTTTCCAGGAAGGCACGGCCAGGCGCTACGAACCCGCCCGCTACGGCGAGTTTCGCGTGGCGGCCGACGGGGAACTGCTGCTGACCGGCCTGCGCGACGCGCAACGGCGACCGCTGTAGGCGGGGACCGGGCAACCGCGCCGACGGGTTGCTGCGGCTGCCGGCCCGGTTCAACCCGCCATGCGCACGGCCGACTGCACCGTGTTGTGCACCAGCATCGTCACCGTCATCGGCCCCACGCCGCCGGGCACCGGCGAGATGTAGGACGCCTTCTGGCGCACGCCTTCAAAATCCACGTCACCGACCAGCTTTCCGTTGGCCAGGCGGTTGATGCCGACGTCGATGACGACCGCGCCGGTGCGCACCATCTGGGGCACGATCAGGTTCGGCCGACCGGCGGCCACGACGAGGATGTCGGCCAGGATCGTGAACTGCGCCAGATCGCGGGTCTTGGCGTGGCAGATGACGACGGTGGCATCCTTTTGCATCAGCATCAGCGCCATCGGCTTGCCGACGATGTTGCTCGCGCCCACGACCACGACGTTCTGGCCCTCGACCGGGATGTTCTCGAACTCCAGCATCTTCTGCACGCCGAACGGCGTGCAGGGCGGAAACAGGGTCTCGCCCTGCACCAGGGCACCGACGTTGTACAGATGGAATCCGTCGACGTCCTTGTCGCTGGAGATCGCGGCCAGCACGCGCCGGCCGTCGAAATGTTTCGGCAGCGGCAGCTGCACCAGGATGCCGTGTACCCGCGGGTCGGCATTGAGGCGCACGATCTCGGCCTCGACCACCGCGTCCGGCGTATCGGCGGCGAAGGCGTAGACCGTGGACTGCAGGCCGACCTCGTTGCAGGCCTTGACCTTGTTGGCGACATAGACCTTGGAGGCCGGATCGTCGCCGACGATGACGACCGCCAGCCCCGGAACCACGCCGCGCGCCTTCAAGGCCTGCGCCTGCTGCCGGCATTGCTCGCGCACCTGCCTGGCGACGGCATGGCCGTCGATCACCTTTGCAACCATGCCGCTGTTTCCCCCATCGATCGTTGCCGCAACGAAGATTCCGTCGCGGCGCGAATACTAGGCGCGCCGCTACGATCGGCTTGGATGGCAAGCGACGAACACTGGCCTGGCCGCGACAAACCGGTCGCGGCCAGCATGCCGGGTGATCGTTGACCTGCGTCCGCGTCGATGGCGGTCGATGCCTTGACGTGGGCATGCCAGACAGCGTCGCAAAAGGATCAGCGATCCGGCCGCGCTTGACCATACTCTCGGCTCGATGGGCATCCCGCCCATGACCACCCCATTTCGGAGCAGCAGCATGGACGAGGCATTGGTACAAGGCGCGGATTCAGCCCCCCGCGGTCGGCGCGCCGGTGGCGGACGCGAGGCCAAGCGGGCCGCCCGCAGCGCACGCAGCAGCCAGTCGGTGCCCTACATCACCCGCCGCATCCCGTATTACGAGGTGCTCGACGAGGAAGGCCTGCAGACCATCGAACGCAATGCCGACATCATCCTGGAGGAGACCGGCATCGATTTCCGCGACGACCCGGAGGCGCTGGAACTGTTCCGCGCCGCCGGCGCCGACGTCAAGGGCGAACGGGTGCGGTTCCCGTCCGGCCTGGCCCGCAAGCTGGTGCAGGCCACAGCCCCGCGCGAGTTCACCCAGCATGCGCGCAACCCGGCGCGCAGCGTCGTCATCGGCGGCAAGAACACCGTGTTTGCGCCCGCCTACGGCTCGCCCTTCGTGCGCGACCTCGACCAGGGACGGCGCTACGCCACCATCGAGGACTTCCGCAACTTCGTCAAGCTGGCCTACATGGCGCCGTCGCTGCACCACTCCGGCGGCACCATCTGCGAGCCGGTCGACCTGCCGGTGAACAAGCGCCATTTCGACATGGTCTACAGCCACATGAAATACAGCGACAAGCCGTTCATGGGCTCGGTGACGCACCCCGAACGCGCCCAGGACACGGTGGAGATGGCCAAGCGGCTGTTCGGCGACAACTACCTCGACCCGCTCACCGGCAAGCCGCGCACCGTGATCATCAACCTGATCAACGCCAACTCGCCGATGACCTTCGACGAGACCATGCTCGGCGCGGCCAAGGTCTATGCGCGCAACAACCAGGCGACCATCATCACGCCGTTCATCCTGGCCGGCGCGATGTCGCCGGTCACCGTGGCCGGCACCTGCGCCCAGACGCTGGCCGAGGCGCTGGCCGGCATGGCCTTCGTGCAGTTGTGCAACCCGGGCGCACCGGTGGTGCTGGGCAGTTTCGCCTCCAGCATCTCGATGCAGTCCGGCGCCCCGACCTTCGGCACGCCGGAGCCGGCCCTGGTGCTGTACGTGATGGCGGCGCTGGCACGGCGCCTGGGTGTGCCGTTCCGCTCCGGCGGCGGCTTGTGCGGTTCCAAGATCGCCGATGCCCAAGCGGCATCCGAATCGGCCAACACCTTGCTGCCAACCTGCCTGGGCGGCGTCAACTTCGTGCTGCACACCGCGGGCTGGCTCGAAGGCGGCCTGTCCATGGGATACGAGAAATTCGTCATGGACGTCGACCAGGCCGGCATGATGCACACGCTGATGGCCGGCGTCGACATGTCGGAGAACGGCCAGGCCATGGACGCGATCCGCGAGGTCGGCCCGGGCAAGCATTTCCTGGGCTGCGCCCACACCCAGGCGAATTTCGAGCACGCGTTCTACCGCTCGCCGATCACCGACAACAACAGCTACGAGCAGTGGGAAGCCGAAGGCTCGCGCGACCTGGCGCAACGCGCCAACGCCAGCTTCAAGAAGCAGCTGGCCGAATACGAGGCCCCCGCGCTGGATGCGGCCACGGACGAAGCCATCCTGGACTACGTGAACCGGCGCAAGGGATCGTTCGCGGACTCGAACGTCTGACGATGGCGGCCGGCGGCAACGCCGTCGCCGTCGGGTCGGGCGCGTCCGGCGCCAGGCGTAGCAGCCCATCGGCGAGCCACCGGCCAGCAACCTGGCTCGGGTAGCGGCTGGCGGCACCGCGGGTCAACCACCGCGCTGTATCGTCGACGCGCATTCGGCTGCACTCGCAATCGTCGCCGCGGGCGGTGGGGTCGCCGTGGTCGTGCAGGCGCTGGCCGAAACCGCATTGCAACGTGGTACGGTGGTGCGGGCCGGTGCACGCCGCGTCGCGCTGGCCACGGCACACTACCTGATCGACCACCCCGGCGACCCGGTGCGCCGCCGGGAGGTCGCGCAATGGCGCGCCTGGCTGCAAGGCCTCGCGCCGGTCGGCTGAGCCGCCCGCGGGCAGGTTGGACAAGGAGAGGGGGAACACGATGAACGCACACACGACATCGACACACGACCCGCGCGACAGCCGCACCGGCCTGGACTGGCCACGGGCCCAGGCCTTCCTGGCCGACGAACGGGTGCATTACACGGAGCGCAACCCGCGGTCCCGCGCCCTGGCCGCGCATACGGCGCAGCATCTGCTGTTCGGCGTTCCGCTGCACTGGATGAACGACTGGGGCACGCCGTTCGCCTTGCACGTGGACCATGCGCAAGGCGCACAGGTCACCGACGTGGATCGCCACGTGCTGGCGGATTTCTGCCTGGGAGACACCGGAGCCATGTTCGGTCACGCGCCCGGCCCCGTCGCCGCTGCGCTGCAGCGCCAGGCCACGCGCGGCTACACGACGATGCTGGCCACGGCCGACGCGGCGGTGGTGGGCGAGGCGCTGAGCGCGCGTTTCGGCCTGCCGTACTGGCAATTCGCGATGAGTGCGACCGACGCCAACCGCTACATCGTGCGCTGGATCCGGGCCGCAACCGGCCGTGACAAGCTGCTGGTGTTCAACGGCTGCTACCACGGCACCATCGACGACGTGTTCGTCGACCTGGTCGACGGCCGTCCGACCCAGCGCGCCAGCCTGCTCGGCCAGGTGCACGACCTGCTCGCGCACACGGTGGTGGTCGAGTTCAACGACCTGCCGGCACTCGAAGCCGCGCTCGCCGCCGGCGACGTGGCCTGCGTGCTGGCCGAACCGGTGATGACCAATATCGGCATGGTGCTGCCCGACGACGGCTACTGGGCCGCGGCGCAGCAGCTGATCCGCCGCCACGGTGCCATGCTGGTGATGGACGAGACCCATACCATCAGCACCGGACCGGGCGGATACGCCCGCGCGCACGGCATCGTGCCCGACGCGCTGGTACTGGGCAAGCCGGTCGGCGGCGGCATTCCGTGCGCGGTCTACGGCATGAGCGGCCCGCTCGCAGAAAGCGCCATGCGTGCCAAGCGGGATGCGCCGCCCGGCCACAGCGGCATCGGCACCACGCTGACCGGCAACATGCTGGCCATGGCCGCGATGCGCGCCGCGCTGACCGCGGTGATGACGGAGGCCGCCTACGACCACATGCTGGCACGGGCGGCCACGCTGGCCGAGGGCCTGCGGGCGCTGTTCGCCGCGCGGGAGCTGCCGTGGTGCGTGACACAGGTCGGCGCCCGCATCGAGTTCCAGTTCTGTGCGCAGCCGCCGCGCAGTGGCGGCGAAGCCGGCCGGGTGCTCGACGCGGAGCTCGAACACCTGATCCATCTGGGGCTGCTCAACCGCGACGTGATGATCACGCCGTTCCACAACATGATGCTGGTGTGCCCGCACACCACGGAGGACCAGGTGCAGCAGTTGCTGCAGGCGCTGGGCCAGGTGCTCGACCAGATCACGCCTGCGCGGTGACGCGGCCCAGGCCGGGCCGGCCGATCCACCGGGCGCCGGCCAGCGACGACGCGCCGTTCAGCGCGCTCAGTCGAACGCCCAGGCCGACACGGTCGTCGGCCCCACCGCGCCACTCCACCACTTGCGGGCGGGCGTATCGCCCCCTGCGCCGGAGGCGACCATCAGCGGCAGCAGGTGCTCTTCGCGCGGATGCGAGACCCGGCCGGACGGTGCCCGTGCCCATTGCGCCAGCCAGGAACGCCGGTGCTCGGCGTTGCCGGCCAGCGCACCGTCGAGCCAGCGGTCGAATTCCATCGCCGCCGTGCCGTTGCCCATCTGGCGCAGGTTGTGGTAACTCATGCCGCTGCCCATGACCAGCACGCCCTCGTCGCGCAAGGGCCGCAAGGCCTCGCCGACAGCCACATGCTGGTTCGGATCCAGCCCGCGCGTCAGCGACATCGCGAGCACCGGAATGTCGGCATCGGGCAACATTGCCTTGAGCGGGATGAACACGCCGTGGTCCCATCCATGGGAGCCGTCCACCTCGGCCTGCAGGCCGGCGCGCCGCAGCAGTTCGGCGGCCCGCTGCGCCAGCGCGGGTGCGCCGGGCGCCGGATACCGGATCGCATAGGTCTCGGGTGGAAAGCCGTAATAGTCGTAGATGAGTTCAGGCTGGGCGCCGCCGCAGAAGGTCGTGACCTCGGCCTCCCAATGGGCGGTGACGACCAGGATGGCCGTGGGGCGCCCTGGCAACAGGCCCGGTACCGAGGCCAGGAACCGGCCCATGGGGCGGAACATCTCGGCCATGGAGCCGGTCATGAAGAATGCGGGGCCTCCGCCATGGGGCAGGTAGACGGACGGCATGGGGGTGGTGCGGGCTGGCATGGCGGCAATCGTACGATGACTTGCGCCGCTTTGCAGCGCCCTGCCGATGTGACCCGCGGCACCGGCGGTCAGCGGTCGATGATGCTGCGTTCGCCGAAACCGGCGCTGCCGTCGCGCATCCAGTTCCAGGCCGAGCCTCCGTGGTAGCCCGAGCGGGACCGGCCCGGCCAACGCACGCGCGAAGACAACGCCTGGGCGGCCACCTGCGACAAGGTGGGTCGAAACGCGTCCCAGGTCGGCGTTGCCACCGGCCCGCCCGCACGCGCGGCTGCGCTCGACAGGTCGACATCGACCGGAAGTGCGGGCCCGCCCAGGGGCAGTTCGACGTCGATCCGGTCGGGGGTAGGTTCAGCGCGCATGGTGCGGGTCCTTTCGAATGGGTTGCACGACAACGGCCCCCATGTTCGTCAAACCGCGCCGGCACCGGAAGCGGCAGGCGCCGGCTCCCGGCGTCAGCCGCCTCCTACAGGCCGGGGCAGGCGCGCATGAAAAAGCCGCGATCCCCGGCGCCGGGAATCGCGGCCTGCCCGGCCACCTGCCGGTGGCCGATCCGGGCCTGGGTCAGGCCGCCGAGCCCGCCGCGGCCTGCGCCTTGGCGGCACGCTTGGCGAGCACCCCGTCGAGCCAGTCGCTGCGCATGACGGGCACGGCGGTGACCAGCTGCTCGGTATAGGGATGGTAGGGTCCCTCGAAGATCGCATCGGTCTTGTCGAAGGCCACGAACGAGCCCTTGAGCATCACCGCGGTGCGGTGGGCGATGCGGTGCACCACGTCCAGGTCGTGCGTGATCAGCACGTAGGACAGGCCGAGTTCGGCCTGCAGCCGGCGCAGCAGCTTGAGGATCTCCTCGGCCACCAGCGGATCGAGCGCCGACGTGGGTTCGTCGAGGATGATCAGGTCGGGGCGTGCCGCAAGGGCCCGCGCCACGCAGACGCGCTGCTTCTGGCCACCGGAGAGTTCGGTCGGCCGGCGCATCAGGAATTCCCGCGGCAATTCGACCATGTCGAGCAGCTCCAGCGTGCGCTTGTGCACCTCGCTGGACTTCATGCCGAAATATTTCTTCGACGAATGATCCAGCGTTTCCTTCACGGGCTGATCGCCGTCTTCATTGACCATGCTCTGGTCGCCGCCCAGGCCGGCATAGAAACTCACGGGTCGCCCGATGGTCTCGAGCAGGCGCTGGCGGGGATTGAGCGCCACGTCCGGGATCTGGTAGACCAGCTGGATCTGCCGGCGCAGGTTCTTGCTGCGCTCGGCCAGGCTCTTGGGCAGGGGCTCGCCCTTGAACAGGATCTTTCCCCCGATCGGCGGCAGCAGCCCGGTGATGATGCGCGCCAGCGTGGACTTGCCGGAGCCCGACTCACCCACGACGGCCACCGTCTCGCCCCGTTTCACGTCCAGGCTCACGTCGTTGACCACCTTGAACGTGCCGTAGGCCGCGTCCACGTGCTCGACCTGCAGGATGACCTCGTCCTGCACCGACGACTGCACCGCGCGTTCGCTGGCCGCGGCGCCGCGCACAGCCACCAGCTGGCGGGTGTATTCCTCCTTCGGGGACTGCAGCACCTCGTCGACCGTGCCCTCCTCGACCTCCTTGCCGTGGCGCAGCACCTTGATGCGGTCGGCCACCTGGGCCACCACCGCCAGGTCGTGCGTGATGTACAGCGCGGCCGAGCCATATTCGCGGATCAGCGACTTGAGCAGGATCAGCACCTCGATCTGCGTCGTCACGTCCAGCGCCGTCGTGGGTTCGTCCAGCACCAGGATGTCCGGGCGGCAGGACATGGCCATGGCAGCCATGGCGCGCTGCAGCTGGCCACCCGAGGCCTGGTGCGGATACCGGTCGCCGAAGGTCTCGTGGTCGGGCAGGTCGAGCGACTTGAACAACTCGCGCGCCCAGGCCTCGGCCTCCTGCCGCGACATGATGCCGTGGATGGTCGGCGCCTCGCAGACCTGGTCCATGATGGTGTGGGCCGGGTTGAAGGCCGCGGATGCGGACTGGGCCACGTAGGCGATGCGCTTGCCACGCACGTCGCGCCGGCCGGCGGCGTTGAGTTCGCGGATGTTGACGCCGTCGATCTCCACCGAACCGCCGGCGATGTGCACGCCGGCGCGGGCATACGACATCGCCGACAGGCCGATGGTGGATTTGCCGGCCCCGCTCTCGCCGATCAGCCCCAGCACTTCGCCGGCATGCAGCGTCACGTCGACGTTGTCGACGATGACGTTCTTGCCACGCACCGCTTCCAGGCGCAGACCCTTGATCTGCAGGATGATTTTCTTGTCTGTCTTGTCGATCATGCTGTCCTCACATTTCTGCCTGTGCGCCCGACGGACGGGCCTCGACCGACAACAGCCAGTCCACCACCATGTTGACCCCGACCGTCAGGATCGTGATCGCCAGGGCCGGCCAGATCGGTGCCAGCATGCCGAAGTTGATGGCCGCGGAGTTCTCGCGCACCATGCCGCCCCAGTCGGCGAACGGCGGCTGGATGCCCAGGCCCAGGAACGACAGGGCGGCGATGAACAGGAAGTTGAAGCAAAAGCGCAGACCGAATTCGGACAGCAGCGGCGCCGATGCATTGGGCAGGATCTCGCGGCGGATGATCCACCAGGTGCCTTCGCCGCGCAAGCGCGCGGCCTCGACGTATTCGAGCACCGTCAGGTTCATGCCCAGCGCCCGTGACAGCCTGAACACGCGGGTCGAATCGAGCACCGCGATGGTGACGATCAGCACCGGGATCGACGAACCGAACACGCCCAGGATGATCAAGGCCAGGATCAGCAGCGGGATCGACAGGATGACGTCGACCAGGCGCGAGATCACGGTGTCGACCCAGCCGCCGAGCACGGCGGCGGCAAAACCGAGCGTGATGCCGATGAAGAACGACAAGGCGGTGGTGGCCAGCGCCACGCCGATCGTCATGCGGGCGCCGTAGATCAGGCGCGTGAGCATGTCGCGGCCGATCTGGTCGGCGCCCAGCAGCATCTGCACGCTGGGTTCGTCCCAGGTGGAGCCGACGGTCTGCGATTCGGAGTACGGCGCGAACGCCGGCCCGAAGATCGCCACCAGCAGGTTCACCACGATGATGGCCATGCCGATCCACGCGGTGACGGTGGGTTTGTGTCCCAGTATTCTCATTTCTTGTTCTCCTTCAACGCTTGTGACGCAGCCGCGGATTGACCAGGATGATGGCCACGTCCGCCAGGGTGTTGAGCACGACGAACACCATCGCGAACACCAGGCCGCAGGCCTGGATCACCGGCACGTCGCGCTTGGACACGGCATCCACCATCAGCTGGCCGATGCCCGGGTAGACGAACACCGCCTCGAGCACAACCACACCGACGACCAGGTAGGCCAGGTTCAACGCGATGACGGTGATGATGGGCGCAGCCGCGTTGGGCAGCGCATGGCGCGAGATCACGCGGGTGCGCTTGGCTCCCTTGAGAAAGGCCATCTCGATGTACGGGCTGGACATCACGGACAACACCGAACTGCGCGTCATGCGCAGCATGTGCGCCGCCACCAGCATGGTCAGCGCCACCGCCGGCAAGGTCGTGATGTAGACCCGTTCACCGAACTCGATGCCCGGGTAGACCGTGGCCAGCGACGGGAACCATCCGAGCTCGACGACGAAGAAGATGATCATCAGGTAGGCGATGAAGAACTCGGGGATCGAGATCGTGATCAGGGTCAGGATGTTCGAGGCCTTGTCCACCAGCTTGCCTTCGTTGATCGCGGCCAGGATGCCCAGGCCCACCGACAGCGGAATGGCGATCAGGGCGGCGTAACCGGCCAGGAACAGCGTGTTGTACAGCCGCGGCAGCAACTCGTCGATGATGACGCGCTGGTTGGTCATCGACACGCCGAGGTCACCGCGGACGGCACCCCACAACCAGTTGATGTACCGCATGTATGCAGGCTCGTTCAGGCCCAGCTCCTTGCGGAACGCGGCCAGGGCCTCGGGCGTCGCGCCCTGGCCGAGCACCGCCGAGGCGACGTCGCCGGGCAGGATCTGCGTACAGATGAAGATCAGGACGGAGACCGCAAACAGCGTGATCACCCCCTGACCGAGCCGATTGGCTATGAGTTTGAGCATGGGTAGGTCTTTCTATGGAACCGTGCGGCTACGAATGGCCGCATCCGGCTAGGCACGATGGAAACTCCCACAAAAAAGCGCGCTTGCCAAGCCCTCAAGGGAGCCCTGCGCAAGCGCGCTTGTTTGTGTGTGTGCACCGGACCCTTGCGACCAATCCATGATTGGGTCCGGGTCCGGCGGTGCACGATCAGGCGAACCAGCCCTTTTCGGCCAGGCGCTGGTCGTTCATGTCGTAACGCGCATGGGGCTCCAGGCCCCGCAGACGCTTGCTGCCGGCGTCGAGCGCGTCACCGATCGCAAAGCAGATCATGCCGGCCTCTTCGGACAGCAGGCGCTGGCACTCGGCATACATCTCGGCGCGTTTCTTCTCGTCGAGCTCGACACGGGCATCGACCACCAGCTTGTCGAACTTCGGATTCGAATAGTGGGTGTCGTTCCAGGTCTGGCCGGTGACGAAGGTCTGCGACAACTGCAGGTCGGCGGTCGGACGGTTGCCCCAATACACGGCGCAGAACGGCACCTTGAGCCAGACGTTGTCCCAGTAGCCGTCGCCCGAGACGCGCTTGACCTCCAGGTTGGCCTTGGCCTTCTTCAGCGACTCCTGGAAGATCACGGCCGAGTCGGTCGCGCCGGTGTAGGCACCTTCGGACACCTGCAGCTCGAACGGACCCGACATGCCGGCCTTCTTGAAGTGGAACGCGGCCTTGTCCGGATCGAAGGGGCGGGCCTTCTGGCTCTTGTCGTAGTACTTGTTCAACGGGCCGATGGTGTGGTCATTGCCGACCGTCGCGTAACCGGAGAACACGTTCTTGATGATGGTCTGGCGGTCGATGCCGTATTTCAGGCCCAGCATCACGTCACGCTTCTTGTAGGGATCGACGTCGGTCAGCGCCACGAAGGCGAAACGGTTGCCGGCACCCTGCGAGCGCGAGATGTTGATGTTCTTGGACTTGGACAACAGGCCGACCGTCTTCTGGTTGACGCGGTTGATCGCATCGACCTGGTTCGTGATCAGGGCCTGGGTGCGCACGGCGGCGTCACCGATGTAGCGCAGCTCGACGGTGTCGAAGTTGCCGCGGCCCGGCTTCCAGTATTCGCCCGGCTTGCGCTTGCACACGACGCGCACGCCCGGCTGCCACTCGGTCAGCGTGAAGGCGCCGGTGCCGTCGGCCTTCTGGAAATCGGTCGTGCCGTTGGGCACGATGATCATGTGATAGTCGGACAGGATGAACGGCAGGTCGGCGTTGCCGGCCGACAGCGTGATCTGGATCTGGTTCGGCGAGAGCTTGGTGATCTCCTTGACCGCCGACAACAGGCCCTTGGCCGGCGACTTGGTCTCGCCGCGGTGCAGGTTGATCGAGTAGATCACGTCGTCGGCGTCCAGCGTCTTGCCGGAACCGAACGTGATGCCCTGGCGGATGTTGAAGATCCACTCCATGGCACCGGGCTTGGACTCCCAACTCTCGGCCAGTTCGGGCGTGGCATTGCCGGCGGTGTCGATCTCGACCAGCGTGTTCCAGATCATCAGGCTGTAGGCGATCGGGATCGAGTCGGCATAGGTGCGCGGATCCAGGCTGTCGGACGCCGAACCACCCTCCATGCCCAGGCGCAGGGTGCCGCCTTTTTTCGGCTTGCCCTGGGCCATCGCGGGCATGCTGCCAAATGCAGCGCCCAGGCCGACCGCGGAAGCACCGCTGATCAGTTGGCGTCTGTCCAGAATGATTCCGGACTCGGTTGTTGTTTCGTGTTGAGCCATTTGTTGCATCTCCTTGATGATCGGTAAATACGTTTCCGGGGCACCCGTCGGACACGACAGGCAAACGCACGATGACGGCGAAGGCCGAGCTGGGACTCCGCGATCATCGTAACCACCGGATTCATCTTTAAGGATACAGACAATCCCTTAGTGAATCCACGGTTGAGCTATGACGGCATCAATTAGTTGAATTGACTGGATCGGTCTGGTCGCATATCGAACATGCAGCGTCGCCAACGCCTATGCAGGACTGATCCCATCAAGTTTTATTTTCCGGATTGGCGCGCCGCGGCCAAGCATGGCGCGTTCAGGCCAGTGTCGGATACCCGTGCTGCGCGGCCTCGCGCACCTGCTGCCGTATCGGTTCGTAAGCGGCCAGGTCCATGGCATGCAGACGCGACACGCACAGGCGCTCCAGTACCGACGGCACGTCTTCATGCAGATGCAGCAGCACCGCGCGCAGGTCCTGCACCTGCGCGTGGCCCAGCGCGCGCGAGGTGATCAGCGGCAGGCCCGGTGCGGCAGCGGTGGCCTGCAGCACGCGCACGCCGGAGAGCCGTTCGGGCGCTGCCCGCATGGCCAGCCCATAGGTGGCGCAGTCGACGGCCGCCACGTCGGCCCGGCCCTGCTGCACGGCCACGATGCTGGCCATGTGGCTGCCCGACACCTCGATGCGCGAGAAGAACCGGCCCTCGCGCGCGAGCGGCGCAATCGTGTGGCGCAAGGCGTTCATGCCGCTGTGCGAATGCCACTGGTTGATGACGGCGACCGCGCCGCGCAACTGCTCGAGCGAATCCGCCCCGCCCGCCTGCGGCACCAGGATCATGCTGCGGTAGTCGACCCCCGCGCAACCCGGAAGGTCGAAGGCGGGCGCGGCCAGCACCTGCACGTCGTGTTCCAGTTCGGTCACCAGCGGATAACCGCAGGTCTGCGACAGCAACAGGTCGGGCGCGCGCCACAACGCCGTCAGCTCACCGGTTGCCGGCACCACCCGCATCGGATCGGTCCAGCCGCGCTGGCGCAATCCCTGGATGACAGCCCCGAGCATCGCCTCCCACGCCGCGCCCACGGCAGGCGTGACGTTGTACATCGGCATCGTCAGACGCCAGGCGCGCGGCGATCCGGTCAAGTCTGCCGGTCCCGCGCCAGGGGATGAACCGGCGCATCGACCGGCGTCAGGCCGAAACGCCGGATCAGTTCGAGGTAGCCGCCAACGCGAAACCCGCCGCATCGCGCGATGTAGGCATCACGATCAGCCCGGTAGACCTGCGGCAGCAGGTACCAGGGCAGGCTCGGCAGGTCATGGTGCACCAGATGGAAGTTGTTGTTCAGGTACAGCAGGCGCATCGGCCACGACGCCTCGTTGATCGTGATGCGGTGCTTGCAGTCGTCGGCCGCCCGGTGTTCGTAATACGAGCGCACCATGGCCAGCGACAGCGCCGGATACGCCACCAGCAGCAGGTAATACCAGGCGGGCACGAGGGTCCAGCGCTCGATCGCCACCAACATGGCGGCCAGCATGGCCAGGTGCAGCGACCACATCGGCAGGTACTTGTAGTTGCCGGCCCGCACCTGGCCGACCGCTTCCTGCAGCACCGATGCGATGGCCATCGCCGGGCCGAACAGGAAACGTCCCCAGAAACGCTTGCGATGCACGAACAACGCGCGCATGAACCAGCCACTGCGTTGCCAGACCTCGTCCGACACGTAGTGGGTCTCCGGGTCGACGCCCGGCAGCGTCAGGTGCGCATCGTTGTGATGGCGCAGATGGCTCTCGACATACAGCGTGTACGGGAACCAGACCGCCAGCGGCGCGATCCCCAGCCACTTGTTGAGCTTGCGGTGGCGCGTCGGATGGCCGTGCACCAGTTCATGCTGCAGCGACATGTACCAGGTGCAGGCCAAGATCAGCAGCACGGTGGTGGCCATCAATCCCAGTGTACGGGACCAGACCAGCGGCGCAAGCCAGGCGCCATAGACCGCCGGGATCAGCAGCCAGGTCGGCCATTCTGTGCGGGCCATCGGCGACGCAAGCAGCCGCGCCACCGCTTGCTCCTGCTGAGAACTCAGATATTCGGACATCGTGCAAACCCCAAGCAACAAGGCCCGTCAGGCGGTTAGCACGCGACTGCGTCTGGCGCGTGTCGCCCCGACGGACACCAGGGGCCGGCACAGCAGCCGCCGGCTCATGCCTGCGACCTGTCCGCACCGGTCGGGGATGACTGTCATCGACCCGGACCGAGCTGCACCGGCGGCGATCATACGTCAGGAATCCCGGCCTGCGACACCGCGGCCGACGGTCTTTTGCCATGTTGCGCGCCGTGCACGCCGGACGCCGCCAAAGCCGTCGCGCCGAAGCCGCGCGCGGGCGGCACCGGCGGCGCGCAGTCGTCGTCAGTGGCCGCCGAGCCGCTCGTCGAGCGCCGGTGGCGCCCGCGACCCAGCTGGTGCTGGACTACTTCCGCAAGCGTTATCTCGACCCGCCGCTACGGCACAAGAGCGCGCGGCGCTGATGCGGGCCGGGATGCGGGCCGCGCGCGCGCACGTCCTGTGTGCACGCGGCCCGTACGGGCGTCAAGCCACGCCGTGGGCCTTGAACCAGGCCAGCATCTGCTGCCAGCCGTCCTCGGCCGCCTCCTTGCGGTAGCTGGGGCGGTAGTCGGCGTGGAAGGCATGGCCGACACCGGGATACAACACGAAGCGGCTCGCCTGCGCGTTCTTGTTGCCGGCCTTGAGCACCTCCTGCAACCGCGCCACCTCGGACACCGGGATGCCGTTGTCGGCGCCACCGTACAGGCCCAGCACCGGCGCATGCAGGTTGGCGGCCACATCGTGCGGCGTCTGCGGCATCGTGCCCGGCACCGGGTTCAGGCCGCCGTACCAGGCCACGCCGGCCCGGATCTTGTTGCTGTGCGCCGTATACATCCAGACCGTGCGCCCGCCCCGGCACATGCCGGTGATGCCGATCCTGCGCGCATTGGCCTTGGGCTGTTTCTCGATGAAGGCCACCAGCGCGTCGAGGTCGGCCAGCATCACCGGGTCGGCCAGCTTGTTGGCCTCGGCCACGACGGCGCGGATCTCGGTCATCTTGCTCAGGTCGCCGAAGCGGAAGAACGGATCGAGCGAAACACCGACGTAACCGAGCTTGGCCAGGCGGCGGCAGATGTCCTTCTGGTACTCGTGCAGGCCGAAGATCTCGGGCACGACGATGACGACCGGATATTTGCCCGGTTTCGCGGGGGCGGCCATGTAGATCGGCATGTTGCCGCCGTTCACCGGCACCGTCATGTCGCCCGCCTCCAGGCCATCGGCCGGGGTGCGGATCACGGACTGGGCATTGACCGGCCCGGCGGCCAGCGCGAAACCGACGGCGGTCGTGGCGGCGGCCATGAAGCCGCGGCGGCTCGACTGCACGGGCGGCAGCAGGCTCTCGAGATGGGGATCGGCAAAGGTCACGGGATCTTTCAGCATGGTCAACTCCGGATGAGGGTGAAGAAAACGGGAGGAATGGACAGAGGCCCGCCAGCGCCCGGCGGGCGCCGCCAGAAGCCGCAAACACGAGGTGGACACAATTTATACCGGATAGTTCACACTTTCGCCACGACGGTGTCAACCCAAAGTAGAAATGTCCCCTTTTGCCCAAAGTAGAGATGTCCCCTGGGTCGAGTGGTGATTCGGGTTGCGTCGATCGAGTCAGCCGGCTGCGCAGGGCGTAGCCCGTAGCTGCCGGCTGACTCGCGGTGGCACGATCGGCGGGGTGTCAGGACGGTAGATGCCTCGGGCCCGCTGGCTGGCCTGGAATTCCAGTTCGGCCTTGAGTCTGGCGATGCGCGTTCTCTCTGGGTTTGTGGGCTTGCGCAGGGAGTCGATCTTGCCTGGCAACGTCTTGGCGTCGGCCAATTTGCCGTTGTTCAAATGGTCATGCAAGGCAAATGCTCGGTGTTGCAGTGGTTTGCCCCGATAGCTCAGGCTCAGCTGTCCGTCAGCGAACTGCACGATGTTGATTTTTGCCCGAGCCTTTGGCGCATGTGATTGACCAGGCTCGAGCTGCAGGATCTGGCCTTCGAATTTGCATGCGCCTTGCGCGCTGAGGTCGCGTTGGTGGTGTAGGGCGCAGATCTCGCTCAATGCCCTTGCCGTTCCCATCCATGGCCGATGCAAGTCGATAGCCTCGCGAGCGGCCACAGCAAAGCGCTGGTTGTGCTGGCGCAGATAGCTGCCCAACCAGGCGTTGGCGTCATCCATGTTGGCCACCCCATCGAGCCGCAGCGCCTTGCACATGCGATCTTGCAGCGTCTGGAACAGCCTCTCCACCCGTCCCTTGGCCTGGGGCGTGTTGGCGCAGATGGGCTCGATGTGCAACTGCAGCAACGCGCGCTCGAACTGCGTGGGCTTGGCGTCTTCTGGATTGGATTTGGTGAAGATGCTGTGGCGGTCGCTGTACAGCGCCAACGGTGCTCCGTGTCGATCGACCACTTCGCGCAGTACCGCCAGGTAGGCCTCGGTGGTCTCTTCGGCGCTGAAGCGCGCGCCCAGAACCTGACCCGTGGCGTCGTCGATGAAGGCGATCAGGCAGCATTTGCCCGCGCGACCTTCGAACCAATCGTGGTGGCTGCCATCGATCTGCACCAGTTCGCCTAGGCAGGATCGGCGCGGGCGCGGGCTGTGCACGCGCTTGGCCCGGCGCACCTTGGCCTTCCACAGACCGGCCTGAATCATCCAGCCTCGCAGCGTCTCGGTGCTGTAGCCGAACCCGTGATCGCGTGCCAGGTACTCGCGTGCCAGCTCAGGGCCAAAGTCCGCGTAATGCCGGCTCACCAAGGCCATGAAGTGTTCGTGCTGCTCAGCCCCAATGCGCCGGTTGCTCGGCTTACCGCGTTTGCGCGAGATCAGCCCCGACGGCCCCTGCTGCCGCACTTGCCGGCACAGGCGCTTGACCTGGCGCACAGAGAGGCCCAGCGTCGCTGCCGCCTGCATCTGGCTCAATTCGCCCGCGCCAACTCGCTGCACCACGGCCAGCCGCTGTGCTTCCTTCTGACTCATCAGTCCCCATTCCTGTCCCAAGATGCATTCCCCTGCTCGATCTGCAAGGGGACACTTCTACTTGGGGCGAAGGGGACATTACTATCTTGGGGCCACACTTTCGCCACGACGGCGCCGACTGCGTACACTGATCGTCGACCGTTGAAAGGATCGCGCATGTCCACCTTGTCCACCAGCACCCATGTGTTCCACCGCCACCTGCATGTCCAGCCACCGGTTGCGACCAGCGGACAGGGCCTGTACCTGACCGACACCGAGGGTCGCAGCTACATCGACGCATCCGGCGGTGCCGCCGTGTCCTGCCTGGGGCACAGCCACCCGGACGTGATCGCCGCCATGCATGCGCAGATCGACAAGCTGGCCTATGCCCACACCAGTTTCTTCACGACCCAGGTCGCGGAGGAACTGGCGAACCACCTGATCGCCGGCGCACCCGACGGCATGAGCCATGTGTATTTCGTCAGCGGCGGCTCGGAGGCGATGGAGGCGGCGATGAAGATGGCGCGCCAGTATTTCGTCGAGATCGGCCAGCCCCAGCGCCGCCACTTCATCGCCCGGCGCCAGAGTTACCACGGCAATACGCTGGGCGCGCTGGCCGTGGGCGGCAACCGATGGCGGCGCGAGCCGTTCGCACCGATCCTGATCCCGGCCACCCATGTATCGCCCTGTTATCCCTACCGCGAGCAGAAGGCCGAAGAAACGCCCGAACAATACGGGGCGCGCCTGGCACGCGAACTCGACGAGACGATCCAGCAACTCGGGCCGGACCAGGTCATCGCCTTCGTGGCCGAGACCATCGGCGGCGCCACCGCCGGCGTGCTGGTGCCGGTGCCGGGTTATTTCCAGGCGGTGCGCGAGGTCTGCGACCGCCATGGCGTGTTGCTGATCCTGGACGAGGTGATGTGCGGCATGGGCCGCTCCGGCACACTGCATGCGTGCGAGCAGGAAGGCGTGGTGCCCGACCTGCTTGCCATCGCCAAGGGCCTGGGCGGCGGCTACCAGCCGATCGGCGCGGTGCTGGCGCAGAACCGCGTGGTCGATGCCATGTCCAAGGGCAGCGGCTTCTTCCAGCACGGCCATACCTACCTGGGCCACGCCGTGGCCTGCGCGGCGGCGCTGGCGGTGCAACGCGTGATCGAACGCGACGGGCTGCTGGCCCGGGTGCGCCAGAACAGCGTGGTGCTCGAGGCCATGCTGCGCAAGGCCTTCGGCGACCATCCGCACGTCGGCGATATCCGCGGGCGCGGCTTCTTCTGGGGTGTCGAACTGGTGCAGAATAGGGACAGCAAGACACCGTTCGACCCAAAGAAAAAACTCCACGCGCAGGTCAAGAAACAAGGGTTTTCCCGCGGTTTGATGGTTTACCCGATGGGCGGAACGGTGGACGGCTGGTATGGTGACCACGTATTGCTGGCACCCCCTTTCATTGCCAGCGAAGCAGACCTGTCGCTGATCGTCGAACGATTGTCGGCCGCAGTGGATGCGGCCATCGCCGCCGTCTGAATCGCATCGAAGCGGCATACCGAACCGCCGTATTGCACCAACCCTTTTTTTCAGGAGAGGAACCCCACCATGTCCAACAAGCCCCTACTCAAGACCCTGGCCGTTGCCGCTGCATTTGCGGGCGCATTGGCCAGCACGCCGGCCGTGGCGCAGCAGAAATTCGTCACCATCGGAACCGGTGGCGTGACCGGCGTCTATTACGCCGCGGGCGGCGCCATCTGCCGTCTGATGAACAAGGACCGCGCCAAGCACGGCATCCGCTGCTCGGTGGAGTCCACCGGTGGTTCGGTGTTCAACATCAACACCATCAAGGCCGGCGAACTCGACTTCGGCGTGGCCCAGTCCGACTGGCAATACCATGCTTCCAAAGGCACGGCCGTGTTCGAGAAGGACGGCCCGTTCAAGGAATTGCGCGCGGTGTTCTCGGTGCACCCGGAGCCGTTCACGGTGCTGGCGCGCAAGGAAGCCAACATCACCAAGTTCGAGGATTTCAAAGGCAAGCGTTTCAATGTCGGCAACCCCGGCTCGGGCACGCGCGCCTCGATGGAGTCGCTGCTCGCCACCATGGGCTGGAAGATGAGTGACTTCGCGCTGGCCTCCGAGCTCAAGGCCGATGAACACGGCGCCGCGTTGTGCGACAACAAGATCGACGGCTTCTTCTACGGCGTCGGCCACCCGGCGGCCAACATCCAGGACCCGGTCACCACCTGCGGCGCCAAGCTGGTGCCGCTGACCGGCCCCGCGGTCGACAAGATCGTCGCGGGCGCACCGTATTACGCCAAGGTCAACATCCCGGGCGGCATGTATGCCGGCAACCCGAATCCGACACCGACCTACGGCGTGCTGGCCACCTTCGTCTCGTCCACCAAGACACCGGATGCTGTGGTCTATGAACTGGTCAAGGCGGTGTTCGAGAACTTCGACGACTTCAAGAAGCTGCACCCGGCCTTCGCCAACCTCGATCCGAAGGACATGATCAAGAACGGCAACTCCGCGCCGCTGCATCCGGGCGCCGTCAAGTACTACAAGGAAAAAGGCTGGATGTAAACGACAGGTTGAGCTCGCCCCGGCCCGCCGGGGCACGGGGCCTGTTCTTCCGGCATCGACCAGCGCCGGGCGGACAGGCCCTTTTTGATTGATGGCACGTCAGAAACACAGAACCACTACCACCACTTTTGCGGGGGACGCCCATGGCAGCGACAGACAACAACACGACCGGCAGCGGTGCGGATATCGACGTCAACAAGTTGATGGCCGAATCCGACACCGGGGGCCGCAACCCGGGGCCCACGGTCCGCAGGCTGATGCTCGGCGTCGCACTGGCCTGGAGCCTGTTCCAGCTGTGGATCGCATCGCCACTGCCGTTCATCGTCAACTTCGGCGTGTTCAACGACACCCAGTCGCGCTCCATCCACCTGGCATTCGCGGTCTTCCTGGCCTACCTGGCCTATCCGGCCTTCGCCAATTCGCGCCGCGACCGGGTGCCGGTGCTGGACTGGGTGTTTGCACTGGTCGGTGCCTTCTGCGCCGCCTACCTGTTCTTCTTCTACCGTGAACTGTCCACGCGTCCGGGCCAGCCGATCACGCAGGACCTGGTCGTGGCCGTGGTCGGCATCGTGCTGCTGCTCGAGGCCACGCGCCGCGCACTGGGCCTGCCGATGGTCATCGTCGCCGTCGTGTTCCTGGGCTACACCTTCGGCGGCCCCTACATGCCGGACCTGATCGCACACAAGGGTGCATCGGTCTCGCGCGCCATGTCGCACCAGTGGCTGACCACCGAAGGCGTGTTCGGCGTCGCACTGGGCGTGTCCAGCGGCTTCATCTTCCTGTTCGTGCTGTTCGGCTCGTTGCTGGACCGGGCCGGCGCCGGCAACTACTTCATCAAGAGCGCGTTCGCATTGCTCGGCCACATGCGGGGCGGCCCGGCCAAGGCGGCCGTGGTGTCGTCGGCCGCCACCGGCATCATCTCGGGCTCGTCGATCGCCAACGTCGTGACCACCGGCACCTTCACGATCCCGCTGATGAAACGGGTCGGCTACCGGCCCGACCAGGCCGGTGCGGTCGAGGTGTCGAGTTCGGTCAACGGCCAGATCATGCCGCCGGTCATGGGTGCGGCGGCCTTCCTGATGGTCGAATACGTCGGCATCACCTACACCGAGGTGATCAAGCACGCGTTCCTGCCGGCCATCATCTCCTACATCGCGCTGTTCTACATCGTGCACCTGGAGGCGCTCAAGGCCAACCTGCAGGGGTTGCCGCGGCGCGGCAACTCCACCGCCGGCCAGCGCCTGGTGTCATTCGGCATGACGGTGGCCGGCTTCATCGTGCTCGCCGGCATCGTGTATTACGGCATCGGCTGGATCAAGGGCGTGGCCGGTGCGGCCGCGATCTACATCATCGGCGTCGGCGTGCTGGCGTCCTACCTGACGCTGCTGTGGATCGGATCGCGCCAGCCGGAACTGGAGCTCGACGACCCGAACGCGCCGGTGTTCGAATTGCCCGAGACCGCGCCCACGCTCAAGTCCGGGCTGCATTACCTGCTGTCGGTCGTGGTGCTGATCTGGTGCCTGATGGTCGAGCAGATGTCGCCCGGCCTGTCGGCATTCTGGGCCACCGCATTCATGATCTTCGTCATGGTGACCCAGCGTCCGATCATGGCGCTGCTGCGCGGACGCGGCAACATCGGCCATGCGGTGTCGGTGGGTTTCGCCGACCTGATCACCGGCCTGGAGGCCGGTGCACGCAACATGATCGGCATCGGCGTGGCCACCGCCGCGGCCGGCGTCATCGTCGGCACGGTGTCGCTCACCGGCATTGGCCTGGTCATGACCGAGGTCATCGAACTGCTCTCGGGCGGCAACCTGATGGTGATGCTGCTGCTGGTGGCCTTCATCAGCCTGATCCTGGGCATGGGATTGCCGACGACGGCCAACTACATCGTGGTGTCCACGCTGATGGCGCCAGTGGTGGTCGAACTGGGCGCACAGAGCGGCCTGCTGGTGCCGCTGATCGCGGTGCACCTGTTCGTGTTCTATTTCGGCCTGATGGCCGACGTGACGCCGCCGGTCGGGCTGGCGTCGTTCGCGGCGGCGGCGATCGCGCGCACCGACCCGATCAAGACCGGCGTGACCGCGTTCTTCTACAGCATGCGCACCGCCATCCTGCCCTTCCTGTTCATCTTCAACACCCAGTTGCTGATGATCGGCATCGACAGCACCTGGCACCTGGTCCTGACGGTGGCCAGCGCCACCGTCGCCATGCTGGTGTTCGCGGCGGCCACCCAGGGTTATTTCATGGTCCGCTCGCGCTGGTACGAATCGATCGTGCTGCTGCTGGTGACCTTCACGCTGTTCCGGCCCGGCTTCTGGTGGGACATGGTCTACCCGCCGTTCGAGCGACATCCGGCCAACGAACTGACGGAGCTGATCGCCAAGGCGCCCGCCGACGCGCGCCAGCGTATCTGGATCGAAGGCATCAACCTCGACGGCAAGGAGATCAAGAAGGGCGTGCTGCTGCCGCTCGGGGCCGAAGGCACGGCACCCGAACGCCTCAAGCGGGTCGGCCTGCAACTGATGCCGCTCGGCGACAAGATGCAGGTGGCGGTGGTGCAGTTCGGCTCCACGGCCGAGAAACTCGGTATCGAGCAGGGTTTCGACATCACCCAGGTCGAGGTGGCCGCGGACCGGCCGGACAAGGAGTGGATGTTCGTGCCCGCCATGGGGGTGCTGGCCCTGATCGTGATGATGCAACGGGCGCGCCGCCGCCGGGAACCTCCGGCACCGGTCGCCAAGCCGGCATGAGGCTGGAGAGCCATTTGCGCGTTGCCGGCAGGACGCAGCCATGACCCGGATCGCACTCATCCATGCGCTGGCCCATTCGGTGGCGCCGATCAACGATGCGATGGCGCGCGAGTGGCCGCAGGCCATGCGCATGAACCTGCTCGACGACAGCCTGTCGGCGGACCTGGCGGCCAGCAGTGCCGGACTCGACGCGGCCATGCACGAACGATTCGCGCGGCTGGCGCAATACGCGGTCGACTGCCACAGCGACGGCATCCTGTTCACCTGCTCGGCCTTCGGGCCCTGCATCGACGCCGTGGCGACGCAGCATGCCCCGCTGCCGGTGCTCAAGCCCAACGAGGCCATGGTGGCCCAGGCCGCCAGCCTGGGCGTGCGTATCGGCCTGGTCGCCAGTTTTGCACCGACGCTCGACACCATGCCGGCGGAATTTCCCGCCGGCGCGGAACTGGAGTCCGAACTGGTCGCCGACGCGATGGCGGCGCTCCATGCCGGCGACACCGCACGCCATGATGCCCTCGTCGTCTCGGCGGCCGAACGGCTGGTGAACAAGGGTTGCGCGGTGATCGCGCTGGCCCAGTTCAGCATGGCGCGCGCGCGCAGGCTGGTGGCCGAACGCACCGGCCTGCCGGTGCTCACGACGGTGGACAGCGCGGTCAGCGAAATGCGGCGCCGGCTTGGCGCCAGCTAGGCCCGCCGCGCCACCTACGCCATTGTCCCGACGGGCCGCGTGGTCTTGGTCGGCTCCCGCTTGACCTTCAAGCCGGTTCAAGGTTTCCAATGCGGTGTACAGGCACACCCATGACAGACCACCCACCGACAGACACTCCCGCGGACCCACCCGCAATGACCGATGCCGACCGGCGGCACATCGTGGCATGGCTGCTCAAGCGCATCGACGCCACGGACGGCGCGCCGCAGACGCGCTGGCGTCATCTGCAGGCCGCGCACATTGCCGGCCAGCCGCTGTTGGCCGTGCATGCGACGGTGCACCTGCACATGCTGCGCCAGGCCTGGCGCGACCGCGACCCGCGCGAGGTCGCGGGACAACTGCTGCGGCTGGCGCTGGTTCCGCTGGGCCACGCGACGGGCAGGCTGCCGATCGGAAACAGCGGCCGCAGCGATGTCAGTGCCTTCAGCGCCATGGCCGTGCGGCCGGACCTCGCCATGCTGTTGTCGCAGGCGGCACGGCAGGCCGCATGGCCGGCCACCCGGCAGCAACGCGGGCCCTGAGGCGCCGCGGATTCAGACCGGCGCCGTGTGTTCGCCGCGGGCCGGGTAGTCCTTCGCCAAGGCGAAATCCACCGCCGCCAGCAGGTCCTGGAACTGCGGCCGCGCAAACGGCATCGTCTGCACCGCACCGTAATACAGGGTTCCGTCGGGCCGCACCAGGAACACACCCGGCTCGCTGAACAGTTCCGGCTCCTCGATGCCGATCGAGGTCTTGCCGCGGCCGGCGCTGATGTACAGGCCCCACTGGCGCGCGCTGCGCAGGCTCAGGTCGTAGGCGAACGACACGCCCCGGGCAGCAACCTTCTCGGCCATCTGCTTCGCGCGTTCCTCGCCATCACCGCTGATCGCCACCAACTGCACGCCGCGCTGGCCGAACTCCTCGGACAGGCGCTCGAGTTCGATCAGGTACTTGGCACAGATCGGGCAATGCAGGCCGCGGTAGAACACCAGCAGGTCGAAGGTCTTGCCCGGTGCCGCGCCAAGCACGAACCGTCCTTCGGTGGTCAACGGCAGGTTCAGCGCCGGCACGGGGTGGCGCGGCAACAGGGAAACATGGTGCATTTCGGAATCCTTGGGTTCGAAGCGCCGTCCAGATGCGGCGCGCCACTGGGATTGTCCAGCCCATCGGCGAATGCCGCCCGCCCGGCGCGGCTTGCCCTTGCCGCGCCAGGGCCCGCAACCGCAGGCGGCACCGGCGCCCACCGTCCCGGGCCGGACCGATGCCTAGGGGCGGGAACCGCCGGCTGTCGCGGCCACCGAGGCGGCCGCGTCGCGCAGGGAACTGCCACGGGCACGGTGCCATGCGACCGACGCGATGAGCAGCGACACCAGGGCCAGCATGGCCGCGACGCCGAAGGTCAGCCGCATGCCGAACGCCACGGCGCCGCTGCGCAACGTCGACGCGGCCGTGGCCACGCCGAAGCTGTACACCGCCCCCATCACCGAGGCGCCGGTGATCAGGCCCAGGTTGCGCGACAGGTTGAGCAGGCCGGATACGACGCCGCGGTGTTCGGCACCGACCCGTCCCATGACGGTGGTGTTGTTGGCGGTCTGGAACGCCGCATAACCCGACGTGATCACCATCAGGGGCACGACATAGCCGGCGACCCCCATGGCCTGCGGCGCCAGCACCATCAGCACGGCACCGCCGGCCATCGCGGCGAGCCCGGCCACCGTCACGCGGTGCGAGCCGAGCCGGTCCGCCAGCCGTCCGGCCGGGAAGCCGGTCAGGGCCGCCGCCAGCGGACCACAGGACATGGCCAGGCCGACGCGCACCGCGTCGAGCGCCAGCGCCTGCGACAGGTAG
Source organism: Rhodoferax sp. (assembly GCA_024236015.1). Lineage (GTDB taxonomy): Bacteria > Pseudomonadota > Gammaproteobacteria > Burkholderiales > Burkholderiaceae_C > CAISIP01. The sequence goes on along the minus strand of JACKLK010000005.1, from coordinate 95,729 downwards.
AACGGCCCGACCACCATCGTGGCCATGACCACGGTCGTGACCAGCGCGCTCATCGCGAAACCCGCACCCAGCGCAGGATCGCGGAAATGCGCCAGCGGCACCAGGGGCGAGGCGACCCGCGCCTGCGTGCGCACGAACCACCAGCCGGCGACCGCCGCAGCCAGCAGCAAGCCCAGGTTGAGCGGGCCGAAACGGCCCGAGCCCGCCGTCATCGCCAACGCATAGGCGGCCAGTGCCAGCGCCAGCAACACGGTGCCCAGCGGATCGAAACCGGCGCCACGCCCGCGTGCGCCAACCGGGTCCGCGGGCAGGTACCGCCACGCCAGCACCACGGCCAGCAGGCCCAGCGGCAGGTTGACCAGGAACAAGGCCGGCCAGCCCCAGCCGGCGATCAGCAGGCCGCCGAGCGACGGGCCCATGGCCGTTCCGACGGCCGACATGGTTCCGAGCAGCCCCATGGCGCTGCCGGTGCGGGCCTTGGGCACGGTGTCGCCGACGAAGGCCATGGTCAGGGCCATCATCACGGCCGCGCCGACCCCTTGCAGCGCGCGCGCCGCGACCAGCCAGGCCAGCGACGGCGCGAGGGCGCACAACACCGACGCGGCCGAGAACACGCCGATGCCGGCGAGCAGCAGGCGGCGCCGGCCGAACAGGTCGCCCAGGCGCCCCACGCTGACGATGACCGTGGTGATGGCCAGCAGATAGGCCAGCACCACCCACTGCACCTGCGCGAACGGGGCGCCGAACGCCTGAACCAGTGTCGGCAGGCCGACATTGGCGATGCTGGTGCCCAGCGCCGACAACAACATGGACAAGGACAGGCTGGCGATGGCCCAGCGGGCCTGGGCGGGCAATGCCGCCGGCTCGGCGCGTGCCGCCGGGGACTCTTCACGATGCGTTTTCACGATGAACTCCGTTGATGGTTGCACCCGGGGTGGGAGCGTGATCGAACGATAGTGGGCACCGCACCATTGCGGAAGACGCACAGCTTGCATGTCATCCATGCACGCGACGCCCTATCTGGCCCACATGGTGGTATGTTCCGCCCATGTCGCGGCCCGACCTCAACATGTTGTTCACCCTCGATGCCTTGTTGGCCGAAGGCAGCGTTGCGCGCGCCGCGCGCCGCCTGCAGTTGAGCCCGTCGGCCATGAGCCGTGCGCTGGCGCGCCTGCGCGAGGCCACCGGCGACCCGCTGCTGGTACGCGCCGGACGCGACATGGTCGCCACGCCACGCGCGCTCGAACTGCGCGGGCAGGTCCGCCAGCTGGTGCAGGACGGCGAGGCGGCGCTGCGCCCGGTCGAGAAACCCCGGCTCGACCAGCTCAAGCGCAGCTTCACGATCCGCGCCAGCGAGGGTTTCGTCGAGAACTTCGGCCCCGCCCTGATCGCGCGTGTCGGCGCGCAGGCGCCGGGCGTACGCCTGCGTTTCGTGCAGAAGGTCGACAAGGACAGCACGCCGCTGCGCGAGGGCCTGGTGGACATGGAGACCGGCGTGATCGGCGAGGGCATGGGCCCCGAGGTGCGGGTGCAGGCGCTGTTCCGGGACCGTTTCGTCGGCGCCGTGCGGCCCGAACACGCCCTGGCCCGCGGCCCGATCGACGCCGCGCGTTATGCCGGCGGGCGGCACGTGCTGGTCTCGCGCCGCAACCGCGACACCGGACCGGTCGACGAGGCACTGGCACCACTGGGCCTGCAGCGCGACATCGTCGCCATCGTCGGGGGGTTCGCCGCCGCGCTGGCGCTGGCCCGCACCAGCGACCTCGTCGCCACCGTGCCGCAGCGCCACACCAGCACCATGCGCGCGGGCATGTTCTGCTTCGAGCTGCCGTTCGATGTGCCCGCCATCCCGGTCTCGCTGATGTGGCACCCGCGGCTGCAGGCCGACCCGGCCCACCAGTGGTTGCGCGAGACCCTGCGCGCGGTGTGCGCGCAGGCGCAAGACGCCTGAACAGCCGCCCTCAGCCCGCGCGGCGTCGGCGTACCAGCGACGCCAGCAGGCCCAGGCCCGCCAGCATCAGCGCCCACTGGCCGGGCTCGGGCACCGGCGTGACTGCCCCGGGCGGCGCGCCGATGGCGGCCAGGGGCGACAGGCCGCCGGCACCGAATCCGGCCAACGCAGGCGCCAACTCGGCGGTTATCGACTTCCCCTTTTCCGCGTCGTATCCGAAGCTGCTGGCCTCACCCCGGGTACCGTCGGGATTGATCTCCCACACCGTCTGGGAAAACTTGCCGAACGACAGGGATTCGCTGTAGGACACCGCGCCACCGCCACCGGTGCTGATCGACAGGTTGCTCAGGTAGACGTCCTGCATGTACATCTGCATGAAGGTGACGGGCCCCGCCGCACCACCCATGACATATTCGAGCGTCACCTCGGGGATCATCCTGCCCTGGGCCAGCACGGAGAAAACGACCGGCAAGGCCGGGCCCACCAGGCCCGTCACCGTCAGTTCACTGAAACTCGGGGGGCCGGCAATGGTCCGGCCCCCGACGGTACTGACACCGCGGCCGGCGCCCGCCTGGGCCGAATCGAGTGCGAACCAGTTCTCGTAGCCGACTGCCGTCGCACCGCCGGCGATGGCCGACGCGCCGCTGCCCAGCCGCATGTAGATGCCGGATGCCGACGTGGATCCGCCGGCGCCGACCGCATGCGTGGGCGCCAGGCTGGTCGGTCCCGACACGGTGTTCCTGGCCAGGTCCAGCGTCGTCGAAATCGCGTCGCCGGTGCCGCCCTGTCCCTTCGGATCCCAGGTCATCGTGATGGTGCTGTAGGCCAGCGAACCCGACACGGAGCCGTTGCCGAAACTCACCCCGTCAACGGCCGAACCGGTGGTCGAGAGCGACAGGAACGGCGTACTCCTCTGTGACGACGGCAACACGACGTCGAACTGCGCCGAACCGCCCGGCGCGGCAACCAGGCGTTGCAACAACTGCGGATAGGTGCTGTCCAGCGACTGCGACCACACGATGCTGCTCGCCGAAGGAATGCTGACTTCGCTGTCACTGGTGTTCCGCCTGACGCCGACACCCACGCTCCACTGCAGGCTGTCGATGTCGAGCCAGCCCTTGTGGGTTTCGTCGGTCGACAGGCCCTTGACCGGCGGCAGGTTCAGGAACAGGCCGGAATCGGCCGCGGCCGGCAGCGCCGTCAGTGCGGAAACAAGGGCCAGTACAACTGGAACGGTGCGCGACTTCATCACGATGGCGGACTCCCGGTGGTTGGACGCGACATCGGCACCCATGCACGATGCAAGGGCCCAGGCGCGCCACAGTCGGTGCCCTGGGGCACACAGGCCCTCGCGGGCCCTGGCACAAGCCGCCGAGCCTCGGCCGATCCGGCGTATTGCAGCCAGGCTGCACCGCATAGTATGTACGGGCAGCGTCAGGCATGCCCCCCCCTGTATGAGGGGAGATAGGCGGGCCGCCGCCGTGTCCATCACCTGCTCCGGGTGACGTCCGCGTCAGCCGGGCAAGGCGATCGTGCGGCCGGCGTATGTCGGCCGGGCCAGCTGCCGGTGCGCCAGCGTCAGCACCTGCACCCTGGCCATGACCGTGGGCGCGAACGGCGCCGCGCGCGGGCCGGACATGTCGACGTTGAGCAGCATCTGCTCGTTGGCTGCCAGCAGCGTGTCGGTCCCGGCCAGCAGCATGACCTGGTAGATCTGCAGCCGTTTCGCGTCGCTGCCCAGGATCTGCGTCTGCACCTCGATCGCCTTGTCCTGCTTGACCTCGAGCAGGTAGTTGATGTGCGCCTCCAGCGTATAGATCGAATGTCCGGTCGCCTTGCGGCCGGCCTCGTCCAGGCCGATCATGCCCATCAAGGCATTGGTCGCCTCGCTGAACACCACCATGTAGTAGGCGTCGTTCAGGTGGCCGTTGTAGTCGACCCACTGCGGCAACACGGTGCCGCGCCAGGTCGTCAGCAGGGCTGCATCGTCAGGCATCGGGGTCCATCCCGTGTTTCAGCTTGGTGGCGCGGATCGCCTCCTGCACCGCCATCAGGCAGTCGTCGCGGTAACGTTCCAGGTCGGCGATGCTGTGCGTGCCGAGCTGCTCGGCGGTGCCCTCGACGACACGGTCGATCAAGGTGTCCGTCAGCTCCGGCGCTTCCAGTTTGGTCCACGGCAGCTTCAGGGCCGGGCCGAACTGCGACATGAAGTGGCGCATGCCGGCGTCGCCGCCGGCCAGCGTATAGGTCAGGAAACTGCCCATGAAGGACCAGCGCTGGCCGGCGCCGAAACGGATCGCGTCGTCGATCTCGCCGGTGGTGGCCACGCCGTCGTTGACCAGGTGCAGCGACTCGCGCCAGACCGCCTCGAGCAGCCGGTCGGCAATGAAACCCGGCACCTCCTTGCGCACATGCAGCGGGCGCATGCCCAGCGACCGGTAGACGTCGACGGCCGCGGCAATCGCCTCGGGCGTCGTGTTCACGCCGCCGACGACCTCGACCAGTGGCAGCAGGTAGACCGGGTTGAACGGATGGCCGACCACGCAGCGGTCGGGCTGGACCGCCTTGGCGTAGAACTCGGACGGCAACAGACCCGATGTCGACGAGCCGATCAACACGTCGGGCCGCGCCGCGGCGCTGATCTTGGCGTGCAGGTCCAGCTTGAGCGCCAGCACCTCGGGTGCGCTTTCCTGGATGAAGTCGGCACCCTGCACACATTCCTCGATGGTGGCGACAACGCGCAGCCGTTCCGGCGATGCGCCGGTGGCCAGGCCTTTGCGCTCCAGCGCGCCCCAGCATTTCGCAATGCGTGCACGCAACGCGGCCTCGGCGCCCGGCGCCGGGTCCCAGGCCACGACGTCCAGCCCGTGGGCCAGGGCGCGGGCGACCCAGCCGCTGCCGATGACGCCACTGCCCAGCGCGGCGAAGGTCTTGATCTCGGTCGTGTAGCCCATGATGTTTGTTATCCCCGCGCCTTCAAACCCATCGCCGCCCGCCCCTCGGCCGGCGTCATGGCCTTGGCACCCATGTTGCCCAGCAACTGGCGCACCCGCTCGACCAGCGTACCGTTGCTGGCCGGCACGCCCTTGTCCAGCCACAGGTTGTCCTCCAGCCCGACGCGCACGTGGCCACCCAGCAACACCGCCTGCGCCGCCATCGGCATCTGCATACGGCCGATGCCGAAACCGGCCCAGGTCGCGCCCGGTGGCAGGTTGTCGACCATGGCTTTCATCGTCGTCGTGTCCGCCGGCGCGCCCCAGGGAATACCCAGGCAGAGCTGGAACAACGGGTTCTCGAGCAGGCCTTCGGCCAGCATCTGCTTGGCGAACCACAGGTGGCCGGTGTCGAAGATCTCCAGCTCGGCCTTGACGCCGAGTTCGGTGATGCGTTTGGCACCGGTGCGCAGCGCCGCCGGTGTGGACACATAAATCAGGTCGCCGTCGCCGAAATTCAGCGTTCCGCAGTCCAGCGTGCAGATGTCGGGCAGCAGCGCCTCCACGTGCACCAGCCGCGCCAGCGGGCCGACCAGGTCGGTCGCGTCGCCGAAGCGCGTCGGGTTCTCGCCCGGGCCGATCTCCAGGTCGCCACCCATGCCGGCCGTCAGGTTGACGATGATGTCCACGCCTGAATCGCGGATACGCTCCATCACCTCGCGGTACAAGGCCGTGTCGCGGCTGCCCTTGCCGGTCTTCGGATCACGCACATGGCAATGCACGACGGTGGCGCCGGCCTGGGCGGCCTCGACGGCGGCCGCGGCAATCTGCTCCGGCGTGACCGGCACATGCGGATTCTTGCCGACGGTGTCGCCGGCGCCGGTCAGGGCGCAGGTGATGATGACGTTGCGGTTCATGGGCGTGGGTTCCTTGTCGTGGCGTGGCGTCGATTCGTTGGCCTGGCGGCGTGCTTGCGGGCGGGCGCCGGGCCTGCCTGTGCACTTTAGCGCTGGGAGGCGGGGTGCAGGCGACGGGGGACGACGGGTTGTTGACTGGGAGCGACGTGGGGGCTTGGATGGGCTCGGGCGCAGTCGATGGCTGGAGGTTCGCTTCGCAGCAGTTGCGGCCGTTCGGCTCCGCCAAACCAATGTCAGCTAGACAGCAGATTGGCTCCTCTGAGATACCGGATCGGTTGGGGTCATCGCCCTCGAGCCAACCTAGCGGAGACATTACAGTTCTGCATCGAACAAGCGCTGACAAATAAGCCATCAACCAAGATGAATCGCTCTTTCAAGGCTCTGAGAACACCCTCCAGCAAAGACGACGCATTCGAACTGTCCTGGGGTGAACGCTTCGACGATTCCGGCATCAGCTGGGACGAGTTGCTGAAGTCTCAACGCGTTCTCATCGTCTCGGAGGCAGGCGCCGGGAAGACCTATGAGTGCGAGACAAAAGCGAAGGAACTCTTCGCTCGCGGCGAGCCGGCGTTCTTCCTGTCGCTGGAGAACGTTGCGTCGGCCGGCGTAGTCGCCACCCTCTTCGGGGATGAGCACACACGCTTCTCCGACTGGTTGGCGTCGTCATCACAGGTTGCCTACTTCTTCCTCGATTCCATCGACGAGCTACAACTCGTTCATAGCTCGTTCAAGGATGCGCTGCGCCGATTCGCGCACGACATCCGGGGAGCACTGGGGCGGGCCACGGTGGTCATCACCGCTCGCCCAGTGCCCATCGATCGCCAGGCGTTCAGGGACATCCTGCCCGTGGCGACGCCCGTGCGACAAGAAGACTCGCAAGACGAGTTCATCCGCATCGCCATGGATGGGCCGAGTAAGACCAAGGATGACGGCCCGCCCGCCAGCCGAGAGGTCGAGCTGCTGCCGCTGACCGGTCCGCAGATCATTGAGTTCGCAAGGTCCCGAGGCGTTGAGAACCCGGAGGCATTGCTGGCAGCCATTGATGCCAAGCACGCCAGAGAGTTCGCTCGCAAGCCGCAGGACCTGATTGAGCTTTGCGACGACTGGCGAGAGCACGGAGGGCTTCGAGAGCACTTCAAGCAGATCCAGTCCCATGTGCGCGCCCGGCTCGCTGCTCGCCCCGAGCGGCGAGAGAAGGCTGACCTTCCGCCAGCGAAGGCGAAGATCGGCGCGCAGCGTCTTGCGCTCGCGGTCATCCTGAGCCGGCGCCTGACCATCCGGTACAGCGCTGGATCGGATGGAGACTCGTCAGGCACTGCGCCGATCGACCCGCGTGAGCTGCTGGCGGACTGGGGCCCCAACGAAGTGTTGACGCTCCTGGAGCGTCCCATCTTTGTCGAGGGCGGATACGGCAGGGTCCGATTCCACCATCGGTCAGTGATGGAGTTTCTCGCGGCTCGCCAGATCCACGACCTGATCGATTCAGGGCTGCTGGCCCAGTCGGCTGCTTGCCGCATGTTGTGCGGACTCACAGGCTCGAACGAGACGATCCTCAGGCCGTCGATGAGGCCCGTGGCTGCGTGGCTTTCCTTGCTGCGACCCGACATGTTCGAGCGGGTGGTCAAGATCGAGCCGGACTGCCTGCTGACCCAAGGCGACCCGGAGTCGCTCACGGATCCTCAGCGGGAGCGCGCGTTGCTCGGCTTCGTGGCGCGATACGGCAAGGGTCAGTGGCGTGGCCTTGAGGTGCCGAATCTGCAGGTGGCGCGGCTGGCGCAACTGGGCCTCGCCGGCACGGTGCAATCGGCCTGGGCCGCTGGCGTCGAGGCGCCAGAGGTCAGGGAACTGCTGCTCCGGCTTGTGAGCGCTGGCCGCATGCAGGGTTGCGCGGACCTGGTTGCACACGTCGCAGCGGACGCATCGTGCAGCGATCGCGAGCGATTCGAGGCATTGCAGGCGCTTGCGGCGCTGGGCGACTCTCGCCTTGCACCGATGGTCGATGCGATCGTCACGCTGGCGCCAGGGTGGTCCGAACGACTGGCGCGTTGGGTCGGGACGATGCTGTATCCGGAACATGTCACCGAAGCCCAACTGGTTCAGCTCTTGGCGAAGGTTCGCAGCGAAAGCAGGCGCAGTGGAGACTACGCAGACAGTGTCGCCCGGGTGATCCAGAAGGCCGATATTGGCCAGGCCCGCCTTGAAGCCTTGTTGCCTGATGTGCTTCGGCTTGCGCGCGGGGGGCTGTCGGCGGTCGAGGGAGAGTTTCAAGAGGCCGATGGTCGGCTGGAGATGTCCAGCATCCTGCGCTCGCTGTGTGTCCGGTTGCTTGAACTCAAAAGTGTCAGCGAGACACTGATCGAGGCCTCAGTTCTTGCACGGCGGTCGGCCGACGCTTCCTCCGGCCTGGTTAAGGGTAAGACGGAGCTGAGTGCGCAGCTTGACTCGCTGCCTGACAGTTGGCGACCACGGGTCTTCGAGGCAGATCTGGCCTGTGTGGAGTCGCTTGGCGGCGATCGCAGTGCCAGGTACGGTCTGGTTCGCATCGTCTATGAAGGGGCACTGAACTACACGTTGGAGCGGGACGGCCCGTGGGTACAGGCAGCGCTAGCTGACGTACAGATGTCGCCGGAGCGTCGAGCGGTTCTGTTGCACCTGGCCGCCCACCTCTACGCGATCGAGGGAAGCCTCGAGGACGGCGAGGGCGCTCTGCGCGGGGCGGTGTCTGACTCGACGGCTCTGATCGACGAGTTGAACTCGATCGTCGCGTCGAACCAGCCAAGCCTTGAGTTCCAGAAGATGCAGGAGGAGCAGCGGAAACGGCAGGAGCGCCAGGCCAAGAAGCGCGCCGATGAGCGGGATGCCTGGGCTCGGATCAGGCGAGAGCTGGCTGAGCAGCCGGCGCTGGCACTCGGGCCCGGTCGCAGGGACAACACGATCTGGAACCTTTGGCTGGTCTTGCGCAAGCTGGGTCGCAACGGCGACGAAGGGCGATGGGATCGTGCGTTCTTGATCTCCCAGTTTGGAGTCGAGGTCACAGACAGGCTGAGGCTCGCCTTGATGGCCTACTGGCGCAGCATGCGCCCGACGGTTCGATGTGAACGTCGACTCGGAGAGGAGAACACCTATCTCGTGGTGTGGACGATCGGCCTGATGGGTATCTACGCAGAAGCGGAGGATCCCCTCTGGGCGGCCAAGCTGACGCGGAGTGAAGCGGAAGTCGCGGCTCGGTATGCCTTGCTGGAACTGAACGGCCTGCCCAGTTGGCTTGGCAGCCTTGGAAAGGCACACGCCGTGGGGGTGGACGCCGTCGTTGGCGCCGAGTTGCTCGATGAACTGCTCGACGCGGGCGGCGATAAGGGCTGGCACTCGATGGTGCTGCAGTCTCTGCGGAACGGCACGCAGGACGTAGCACAGTTGCTTCTGCCTCGCCTCGTTGGCTGGCTCGCATGGTCGGGCTCGACATTGATGCAGCTACCGCATTCGAAGTCGAACGAGCACAAGCTGTCCCAGGTTGTAGGCGTGCTGCTGGCGCACGCCGGCCCAGAGGTCAAGGAACCTTTGGAGGAACTGGCCGCTGCCCAGGTGCAGGCTGCTGGCACCGGTCCTTACTTGCTATTCTGGCTGCCGGTCTTGTTCTCACTCGCGCCGCTGCGCGGCGTGGAGAGCATGCTTCCCGTTCTGGCCGCACTTCCTGTGGAGCCCGACGGGGCAGCTGTTCGCATCATCGGTTCACTGTTCAATCAGCGGACTGGCTCTGGATCGACCGACTGGGCTGCGAAGCTGGCACCTGCCCAGCTACTGAGGCTGACGCTTGAGTTTCATCGGCACGTGAGGTCGGAAGACGACCTCGTGCACGACACGGTCTATTCACCCGGGCTGAGGGACGAAGCTGAAGACGGGCGTCGGAACATCTTCGATGCGCTAATGAAGGCGACCGGACCGGAGGCTCTCAGCGCAAAGCTCGCTCTCGCTGCCGATCCGCTATTCGAGCGCTTGCGGGATCGCATCGCGGCGCTGGCTCAGGAGCGCCTTGCTGCAGAGATCGACTCCAGCGCTTGGGCACCGACGGAGGTGGCCACAGTCCTGTCCCGCAAGGAGCTTTCACCAAAGACCACAACCGACATGGCGCAGCTGCTGGTCGATCGGCTGGACGATCTTCAGGAACTGATGCTCAAGGACACAGGGCCGCGGGCCGGCTGGGCGTTGATTGACGACGAGAACAAGCTGCGACCCATGATCGCGCGCGAACTGGAAGTAGCGTCGCGGGAGGCCTACACCGTTGACCAGGAAGCAGTGACGGCAGATGGCAAGGAGACCGACATTCGTCTGAGGGCTGTCTCGGGGTACCAAGCGACCATCGAACTGAAGGTCGGTGAGAAGGGAAGATCCGCGCGAGAGCTGTGTGACACTATCGACGACCAGTTGGTCAAGAAGTACATGGCCCATCGGGACGCGCGTACGGGCTGCCTGCTTGTCTCGGTGTCGAACCCGGCAAGGCATTGGCAGCACCCCGACACAGGCGAACGTATCGATCGCTTTGGCTTGCAGGCACTACTTCAGAAGAAGGCGGATGAGGCGCAGCAACGACTGGGCGGGGACGCGCGGGTTCTGGCTTGCGTTCTTGATCTTGTACCGCGCCTGTCTACGGAAAAGCAGGCGGCAGGCGCTGCGTGATGACCGATTAGGCTAGTCAATGTCGGCTATGAATCCGGAACTGCCACCCACGGGACGAGGTGGAACGTCCGGTCTCAGTCTGAAGCAGCCGGTCGGGCGTCGGATTTCGCCTACTGCTCCCAGCCGAACTCGTCGTTCGAACGACAACAACGCGCACGCTCCGCAGCCAGCTTTCCCTCACGCACCTCCGCCGAGCAGGTCGCCATCGATATCCCTTGCGCTGTGCAGCACCCGCACCACGTCAATGCCGTCCGGCAATGGCAAGTAGAAGATCACATAGCGCCGGAACGGAAAGCTCCTGATGGCCGTAGCGAGCTCGGGTCGGGCCCGGCCCATCATCGGTTGCGTCGCGAGCCGACTGAATGCGATGTCGAGATCGTCGACCCAGCGATCCGCCGCGGCGAGGTTGTCGTCGGCGATATGGTCCCACACGTCGAGGATGTCGAGCGCCGCCAGCGGGCGTCGAACGACGGTGACCATGGTGGCTTGACTAGGCTGCCTTGCGCGCTCGCCGCGCACGGGCTTCGGATTTCGCTTGAGAACTGCTCCAGGGCTGTGAGGTGCCGCTGGCCAAGCCTTCACGGATGTCATCGCGAAGCTGTTCGAACTTGGCCGCCCGCATTCGATCCTGCTCGTCCATCAGCCGCAGAGCTTCGCGAACGACCTCGCTGGCCGAGGTGTACATGCCCGACGCTACCTTGGCGCGGACTAGTTCCTCCAACTGCGGGGTGAGGTTGACGTTCATGCCCACGGTGTGGTCTCCAGAAGCGGTTCTTCGCAAGTCTATCAAGAAGTGACAAAGATTGACATCCAACGCCACCAACGGCGTCGGAGGATATCGGGGTCAGGCCTATACCTTCTAACAGGCAAAAGGTATCGCCATGATCCTCGGATTTGCCCCTATCTGCATGCGACCAGGCAATTCCGGAATCCACCGGTGCCGCCACCGGTGCCGCCCTGGCATGTGCTACCCTTGTGCTTACATCGCAGGAGGGAGACGACATGGAAGTCGCGATTCGCAAGATGGGGAATTCGCAAGGGGTGTTGATCCCCAAACCCATACTGGCCCAGGTCGGCCTGGAAGGATCTGCCGACTTGCAGGTCCGTGACGGCGTCATTGAAATCCGCCCGGTTCGGCGCAACCCGCGCGAAGGTTGGGACAAGGACGCGCAGCGTCTTGCAGCGGAGGGTGGTGATGCCCTCGTTTGGCCAGAGTTTGCCAACGAAGGCGACGACGCACTGGTGTGGTGATGAAGACCGGCGAGATCTGGTTGGCGCAACTCGACCCCACGGTGGGCAGCGAGATACAAAAGACACGCCCGTGTGTCGTGATCTCCCCCAACGAGATGAACGCGCACTTGCGGACCGTCATCGTCGCACCCATGACCACCGGGTCCAGGCCCGCGCACTTTCGCATTCCGGTGACGTTCCAGGGCAAGCAGGGTTTGATCGTGCTCGATCAAGTGCGAACGCTGGACCGGACACGCCTGGTCAAGCGCCTGGGAGCGCTTAGACCACCCACGCTGGCGGCAGCCCTGCGAACATTGCAGGACATGTTTGCGCCCTGAGCGCGCGTCGACATGGACGCCCTTTGACGGGCAGCCGAACGAAGGTCAACGATGAGGCTCGTGGCGCTGCCACGCCAGTGGCACAAGCCATCCGGTCACGGCCGTGACCGACCGGGCTAACAGCGAGGGGCGGCCTCCTTGCTGCGGAGGAAGACCATGATCTCGTCTCGCCGACTTGGCGAGACAACCGCTGGGGCCTTTGGGCCAGGCTTATGCCTTCCGCCAGACCTCGCATGGGGTGGCCGCCTGCAGCGGCGGCTGATGGGTGTACCCACGAACCAAGCCCGTGGGCCTTCGCTCCCGCCAGGACGCTCAGTTCGGAACCACTTGCCAGATCTCGCCGTCGTCGTTGGCGGTGTAGAGGTTCCCGTCGGGGCCCTGCACCAGTGCGCGCGTTCGGGTGGAAGGCAAGTCGACCGTCTCATCGGCCACCGTCATGCCGCGTGCGTCAAGCTGAAGCACCACGATCCGCTGGCCGCGCATCAGGCTCACGAGCAGGCGGCCATTCCAGGCCTCCCATCGATCCCCATCGAGGAACAGCGCAGTGCTCATGCCGCGGCCGCTGCCGTTGTGGACCCAGCTCGGAGGCATGGCGTCGGGGAAGCGCTGCGTGTCCGTCATGGGCATGGTGCTGGGGTCGCCCCCGTATCCGCAGTAGTCATCGGGGCAGCGCAGGCCGGGCCGCTTCTGCGGATCCCATCCGGCATTGCCGCCCGCCACCAGCGCAGTCACCTCGTCGCTGTGGTTCGGCCCGTGTTCCGCGGTGAAGGCCTGGCCGGCGTTGGGCTGGCCCGCCGGCCGGAAGCTGAGACCCTGGACATTGCGGTGACCATAGGTATAGATGCGTGGGTCAGCGCCGGCCGGCGGGTTGTTGCCCGGCGCCGCTGTGCCGTCGCGGTTCACCCGGATCACCTTGCCTCCCAGGCGTTGGAGGTCCTGGGGAAGGGTGGCATTGTGGTTGTCTCCGCTGGTGACCCACAGGAATCCGTCCGGCCCGAAACGAACGGCACCGCCGCTGTGGGCACCGGCGGAGCCGGCGCCGTTGGGCGCGTGCTTGAACGCGATGTCGTCAATGATGTCGGTGCGCCGGCTCACGCTCGTGGCATCGGCGGCCAGGGTCAGGCGAACGACGCGGTTGCTGGCCGGCGTGCGCAGCCTGGAGGCCATGAACACATAGATGTCGCGCTTGCCCTTCGCGAAATCAGGATCGACTGCGATGCCATGCACGCCGCTTTGCCCCTGGCAGAACAGGTCAGGCGCCACGAGCGCCGAGCCGCTGGTGCCGAACAGCCGCACTGTCTTTCCGTCGGCCAGGCGGGCCGACACGCCGCGGCACTTCTCGGTAAACAGCATGACCCCATCCGGCGTGAAGGCGATGTCCCAGGGGTTCTGCAAGCCGCTCATGACGACGGTGCGGGTCAGCTTCGGCGACTCGGCAGATGGCGTGGCAGCCGATGCAGGTTGTGCGGTCAACGCCAAGGCGACGCTTGCGCCGAACAGAGCGCCAGCCAGGGCGAACGCAGGGATGCTGGACATGCGGTTTCCGTACATTTTCCGTTCCAAAGCGGGGGTGTCGACAGCGGGCGGAAGCCGGAGCGCCGCCTTGCCTATTCAGTCTGCCATTCCGGCAACCCCGTTGTCCATCGCAGGGATATTGTTGTTTGGAGCGACCGGGGGTGCGGCGGCTACCCATCCTGCCCGGGCCCTCGAGATATGGCCTCCCAGTCTCACACGCTCGCATTACCACCCCTGATGCAGGAAACCGATCGCGGCAGGTATGGCATCGGTTTCACCATTCAGCGTGGCAACAGGCGCGGTCAACTCGGAAGCGGGCACGGCGGCCATGAACTGCGTCACCATGGACACCTCCGCGCCCGACACCACCAACAAGGGATTGAGCCGCCGCGCGCCGCAATGCCGGGGACCAGGGGCCCCGGTCCGCCGGATGCCGTGCCGGCGACGGCGGGGCCGGCGCGATCCGGCGTCAGTCGAGCGCCTTGAACCCGGTTTGCTTGACGATCTTGGCCCAGCGTGCGGTGTCGTCGCGGATGATGTCGTTGAACACCTGGCGGCTGCCTGTCGACACGCGGAAACCGGCCCGTTCGAGCTTGTCGCGGCCCGCGGCCGATTGCACCGCCTTGACGATCTCGGCGTTGGCCTTGTCCAGGACCGCTGTCGGCGTCCCCGCCGGCGCGAGCACGCCGAACCAGGCCGTGAACTGCAGGTCCGGGTAGCCGACTTCCTTGAACGTCGGTACCTCGGGCAGCAGCGGCGATCGCTCCGGGCCGGTGACGGCCAGGCCACGCACCTTGCCGGCGCTGATCTGCGGCGCCATCAGCGCGATCGAGCCGAACACGCCCTTGACATCGCCGTTGACCGTGCCGATCAGCGCGTCGCCGGTGTTCCTGTAGTGCACCGACTCGATCTTGACACCCACTGCGTCGGCGAACTCGACGGCACCGAAGTGGCCGAGCGTGCCGGCACCGAAGGTGCCCATGAAGACCGACTGGCCCTTGGCCCATTGCGCATACTCCTTGATGCTTTTTGCCGGCACGGAGTTCGGCGTGACGAACACCAGATCGGCACTGGCCACCTGCGCAATCGGCGCGTAGTCCTTCTTCGGATCGTAGGGCAGCTTGCTGTAGGTGCTCGGCGCAATGGTCAGCTGCGCCGTGGAGCCGAAGAACAAGGTGTAGCCATCGGCAGCGGCACGTGCGACCTCCTGCGCGGCGATCGCGCCGGCAGCGCCCGGCTTGTTGTCCACCACCACGCTCGCCCCCCAGTTCTGCTGCAACTGCTCGGCAAGCACGCGAGCCGCCTGGTCGGGCGCGGTGCCGGCCGGAAATCCGACGACGAGCCGGACCGGGCGATCGGGATACGCGCCCTGGGCCTGCACGGCGGTGCCAGCCGTGGCGCCCAGCGCCAAGGCACAAAAGGCCCCGACAAGGCGGGATGTCATCGGCGTCAATGAATGGGAAAAGCTGCGAAACATGGCTGTACTCCTGTGGTCGTCACCTGGGTTCGAACTCCGGCGGTGCCGTCCATGGCCCAGGCCAGGCCTGGACCGCGCAATGGCTTGATCCACCACGGTGCGGCGGGTGACTTCTTCGCCGTGGTGCCGGAACTGCTGCACAATGAACACGGGGTGTCGTCTCATTGCCTGCCCAGGAGCTTAAGGAGCACGAACTCGATTCATCTAATGAACCATGGCAAGGGATTTCCCTTATGACGTCGCGCAGCAAGCTGGTCGATCCGCGTTCGTTCGAAGAC
Source organism: Rhodoferax sp. (assembly GCA_024236015.1). Taxonomy (GTDB): domain Bacteria; phylum Pseudomonadota; class Gammaproteobacteria; order Burkholderiales; family Burkholderiaceae_C; genus CAISIP01. The sequence goes on along the minus strand of JACKLK010000005.1, from coordinate 80,416 downwards.
CTGTTCCTGTTTCGGCTGACGCGCCTGATCGCCGCGGCCGGGGCGCCGGTGATCCGCATCTGCGAGGGCCGGTACGGCATCACGCGCAGGGAATGGCGCCTGATCTGCGCCCTGGCGCTAGACGGCACCATGCTGTCGTCCGCGCTGGCGCAGCGCATCCACCTGGAACGCGGCCGCACTTCGAAGGCCATTTCCGAGATGGTGGAGAAGGGCTTGTTGGTTCGCAGGCCGCGTCCGAATGACCGGCGACAGGTCGAGATCGAATTGACCGACGCCGGGCGGTCGATCTACGACACCCTTTTTCCGGAAGTCGTGCGGCTCAACCAGCAGCTGCTGGCGGCGCTGTCGGAAGCCGACATCGAGCAGCTCGATGCCACGCTGGCACGCCTGCAGGCCAGCGCCGACAGGACCATGGTCGATACCGAGCTGCCCAAGGCCGACCGACGCCGCCGCGACAAGACGACCCCGCGGCTGCCGGGCTTGCGGTCCTAGGGCTTGGGCGTCGGCGGCAGCTGGATCTCGTCGCCGAAGGCCTCCAGGCGCTGTCCGACGGCGCTGTCCCAGGTCTCGGCGATCGCCTCGGCGCTCCAGCCGCCGTCGCGGTAGGCAACGCGCAACTCGGTCGGATGCGACCACAACGACAGCTTGTCGCCGCCGATGCCGATGCACTGCCCGGTCACGTGGGCAGCGTGGTTCGACGCCAGGAAGACGAGCAGCGGCGCCACGTCCTGCGGCAATCCGAGCCCCATGCCCTTGCGCACGGCGGACGGCAGCGGCTCGCCGCGCGCCGCCACGGCCGCCATTTCGGCCAGCGCCGGAATCGTCGCCACCATCTGCGTCATGGCCACCGGCACGATGGCGTTGACCGTGATCTTCGCGCGTGCGCATTCGAGTGCCCAGGTGCGCGCCATCGCGGCAATTCCGGCCTTCGCCGCCGCGTAGTTGGTCTGGCCGAAATTGCCGCGTTGACCGGAAATCGATCCCAGCAGCACGATCCGCCCACCATCGCCCTGGGCACGCATCTGGCGCACCGCTGCACGTGCGCAGGTGAAGCTGCCGCGCAGGTGCGTCTCGATGACACGGTCGAAGTCGTCGTCGCTCAGATTCCACAACACGCGGTCACGCAGGATGCCGGCATTGGTGCACAGGATGTCGAGTCGTCCGAAGGACGCCAGCGCACGCGCGACGAGGCGATCGGCGGCCTCGCTCGGGCCGACGGCCGCAACCTCCGCGACGGCCTGCCCGCCGTCGGCGCGGATCGATTCGACCGCGGCCTCGGCCGTGGCAGCGTCGATGTCATTGATGACGACCGCGGCTCCCGCCCGGGCCAGCGCTTGCGCAAAGGCCAGGCCCAGGCCCCGGCCGCTGCCGGTCACGATGGCAACCTTGCCTGACAGATCGATCGATGGTGCATGCATTCCATGGTCTCCTGGTCGTGTCAGCGGCCGACATAACGCGGCGCGCGTTTTTCCATGAAGGCGCGCGGGCCTTCGCGGGCATCCTGAGACGCCATCACGGTGCGTTTGGCGTCGTCTTCGATCCGGTAGCCGTCGGCCAGCGGCAGTCCGCTCGAGGCCACCACCGTGCGCCGCACCGCCTGCACGGCCAGCGGGCCGTTGGCGGCGATGCTCCGCGCGATGTCGGTGGCCTTTGCCAGCACCTGCGCCGCCGGCACCACATGGTTGACGAGTCCGATGCGCTGCGCATGCGCGGCATCGATCGGCTGGCCGGTCAACAGCAGTTCCATCGCATGGGCGTAGCCGATCTGGCGTGGCAGCCGCACCAGCGATCCGGCGAAGGGAATCACGGCGCGGCGCACCTCGGGCAGACCGAACACCGCCTGCTCGGAGGCGATGCGGATGTCGGTGCCCAGCACCATTTCCATGCCGCCGGCCAGGCAGGCCCCGTTGATGGCGGCGATCAGCGGCTTGTCGATCGGATAGTCGCGCAGCGACGATGCCGCCATCACGAAGGGTTCACCCAGCACGCGGCGGTCCCAATCGTCGGCCGGCGCCCGGTCGCCGCTGATCAGCGGCAGCATCGTGCCGAGGTCGCCGCCGGAGCAGAAAGCCTTGTCGCCGCTGCCGGTGAGGATTCCGACGCGCAATGCGGGGTCGTGCACGAAGTCGGCAATGGCGTCGGCCAGCCGGCACACGAGTTCGGGCGAGAGCGCATTGCGCGCGGCGGGCCGGTTCAGCGTGAACGTGGCGACGGCTCCGTCCTTCGTGTACAGCAGGGGCAGGTCGTGATTAGCCATGCTTGTCCTCCTGGGTGCCGCGGGTCTCGGCCACGAGCTGGTCGCGCAATTCGAACTTCCGGACCTTGCCGCTGGGCGTGGTCGGGAAGTCGTCGACGAAGCGAAACACCTTGGGCAGCTTGTGGCGGGCCATGTTGGCACGGCAATGCTGGCGCAGTGCGTCCTCGGTCACGCTATGGCCTTCGCGCAGCTGGATGAATGCCGCGGCCTCCTCGCCCATGTAGGGGTCGGGAATACCGACGACCTGCGCCTGGCGGATCGCCGGATGCCGCATCAGGAAGGTCTCGACCTCGGCCGGATAGATGTTCTCGCCGCCACGGATGATCATGTCCTTGATGCGGCCGACGATGCGGATGTAGCCGGCGCTGTCCATCGTCGCCAGGTCGCCGCTGTGCAGCCAGCCGTCGGCGTCGATCGCCTCGGCCGTCTTGTCGGGCATCTTGAAGTAACCCTTCATGACACCGAAGCCGCGCACCAGCAACTCGCCCGGCTGGTCCAGCGGCACCGTGGCGCCCTCGGTATCGACGATCTTGACCCCGACATGCGGCAGCGGCCGGCCGACGGTGGCGGATTTGAGGTCGAAGCTGTCGGACGCCGGCGTCGCCGTCACCATGGGACTGGCCTCGGTCATGCCGAATCCGATCACCGGGTCGGCGCCGAACTGCGCCTTGACCTGCTCGAGCACCGGCACCGGAATCGGCGTGCCACCCGAGATCACCAGCCGCAGGCTGCTGCAGTCGAATTCGGCCGCTTGCGGATGCTGCAGCATCGCGATCAGCATCGTCGGCACGCCGTGCAGGATCGTGGCCCGCTCCTGCTGCACCAGCTCGAGCATCTTGAGCGGTTCGAACTGGATCGCCTTGACCAGGGTTCCGCCGTGCACCATCAGGCCGAGCACATCGAGCACGTTGCCGGCGGTATGGAAGAACGGCATCGCCGTGACCATCCGGTCGCCCTGCCTGAAGCCGGCGCGCAACCCGAACAGGCGGGCGTTGTTGATCGTGCCCCGGTGCGTGATCATTGCGCCCTTGGGCGCGCCGGTGGTGCCGCTGGTGAACTGGATCTGCGAGACGTCGTCGGGTTGCACGGCGGCCTGCCGATCGCCCAGCGCCGCATCGGAAACGGCGGCGCCGGCATCGACCAGCTGGTCGAAGGACATCAGGCCGGGACGACCGGCCGCGTCCCCGATCAGCACCGCACGGCGCAGCTGCGGGAAGTCGCGGCTGGCGATGGCCGCGCGCACCGGGTCGGCCAGGCTGGCGAGTTCCGGCACGAGCTGCGCAACCGTGTCGGCGTACCTGTTGCCGCGGTGCTCGGCGATCAGCACCAGCGTGTGCACCTCGGCCTGGCGCAGCAGGTAGTCAAGCTCGCTGCGGCGAAAGTTGGTATTGACCGTCACCAGCACGGCGCCGATCTTCGGCACCGCGAGCTCGAGCAGCAGCCACTCGGGCACATTGGTCGCAAGCACCGCGACCTTGTCGCCTGCGCCGACGCCGAGCGCGATCAGGCCCTTGGCGACGGCATTCACCCGGTCGCGCAATTGCCGGAATCCGAGCCGCAGGTCCAGGTCGATCTCCGGGTATCGGTATACCACCGCGTCCTGGTCGGCCAGCGCCTCGGCCTGGCGGTCGATCAACGTGCCCAGCGTGATGTCGAGCAGCGCGTGGCCCTCGCTCTCGGGCGTCCATTCGGAACGGTTGGCTTGAATGCTCATCGCTGGCGTCTCCTGTTGAATCCATGTGCGACCGCTGTCCGCGCCTCGGCCTGCCACCGGGCCGCCACGACCATTGCGCGACGGCGCCGTCGCACAACGGTAGCAGACCGCGGCAACGCAGCCTCGGCGATCGGCGGCCAGGCCGACGGGTGCGCCCCACCGGCCGGCGCCCGCACACCGTGGCCGCACGGCGGTGCCAGCGCGCTCGAAGCCTGCGGCCATGTCCGGTGCGAAGCTGCCGCCTTCGGGCTGCGGGCTGCGGATCGCACGACGGAGATTAGGTCCCGGACCATCGATTCATCAAATGAAAGAAACCTAGGGTTTACCCGAGTCGCTATCGGCGACACCAGCGTGCTGCCGCACGACCATCGGCAGGCAGGGCATTTCGTTGCATGTCGCAGCGCAAGCTGTCCCTACACTCGGCACATGAGCAGCCGTCCCCCTGGGCGTCGTGCGAATGACGTCCTTGCATCGTATTACCGCTGCGGCGACGCCATGCGCGGGCGCAGCGTCGGCGATGCCGTCCTGGCGGGCACGGTCGACATCCCGGCGCCCCCTGCGCGGCTCACCGCCGATTGGCAGCGGGAGATCGGCACGCGGCTGGAACTGGAGCCGGGCGACGTCGCGCCGCTGCCGCTGGCGCGCGCACGCATGCGCTGGCCGGACTACCGCCTGTGCGTGCAATCGGTGTCCGGCTGGCTGCATGCCCAGGGCCTGCACGGGCTGCCCGGCGCCTGCGACGTGGCACTGATGGCGTGCCGCGGAGCGCGCTACCACCATGACGGCGCGCAGTATGGCGCCGCCGCCTTCTGCAACCTGTTCCTGAGCGAGGACAAGGGCTTGGACCTGCATTTCCCGTTCGCCGGCCATCGCATCCCCCTGGCCCGTGGCACCGTCGTGGTCTTCGATACCGGCCAGCCGCACGGGGTCATCCCGCGCCACGGCCACGGATTCGACGCGGCCGACTTCGCGCCGGACCAGGATCGCATCCAGGTGTTCCTGACCTGGGAGCTGCCGATCGCGCATCCGGGTATCCGGCAGGCATTGCAGGTGCGCGAGCTCGCCGACAGCGGCGATGCGCAACTGCCGCACGAGGACCAGGTGCTGCTGAACGGCGCCGCAGCGCAGCTGTGCCCGGATACCGGCCGCTGGTGCCCTGAACCGAGGCGACCATGACTCCCAGGACACGACGCTTCCTGCTGCAGATCATTCCGTTCGGTGTCCTGTGGGCGATCTTCGGCCTGATCTATGCGTTGATCGAGAAAGGCATCCTGGGCGACAGCACGCACTACCCCTCCACCGGAAACCCCTACGATTTTTCGAGCGGACTCATCTCCGGCCTGATCCTGGCGACCTGCACCGGACTGATGATCGGCGCTTTCGAGGTGCGTTATCTCAACCGCTTCTTTGCGCGCCAGAGTTTCGGCGTGAAGATCGCCTGCAAGGCATTGGTCTACCTGGCCATCATCACGGTCTTCCTGGCGGTGGTGTCGACCGTCAACAACGTCCAGAAGTTCGACAGCTCGCTGGCCGATCCGGTCGTCTGGACCACCACCTGGACCTTCCTGTCGAGTTTCGCGTTCTGGAGCGTTGCGTTGTTTATTGCCGCCTTGATGGTGATCGCCTTGTTCTACTCGGACATCGGCGACAACCTCGGCCAGGGCGTGCTGCACAACTACCTGATCGGCAAGTACCACCGGCCGGTCGAGGAAGAACGCATCTTCCTGTTCCTGGACATGAAGTCGTCGACGACGATCGCCGAGCAACTGGGCCATATCCGGTATTTCGAGATGCTCAAGGCCTATTACGCCGACCTGTCGGACCCCATCATCGACCACGCTGGCGAGATCTACCAGTATGTCGGCGACGAGATCGTCGTGTCCTGGTCCCTCGATGCGGGCCTGCGCGACAACAACTGCATCCGGTGCTTCTTCGCGATGCGGGCGGCGCTCGCGCGACAGGCACACACGTATCAGCGCGCGTATGGCATCGTCCCGACCTTCAAGGCCGCCCTGCATTGCGGCAATGTCACGACCGGCGAGATCGGGGTCATCAAGAAGGACATCATCTTCACCGGCGACGTGCTCAACACCACGGCGCGCATCCAGGGCCTGTGCAACGCGCTGGGCGTCGACAACCTGGTTTCGGAGCAACTGGCGAGCCGGCTCGGCCCCGACCCATCGTTCCGTCGCCGGGCCCTGGGGCAACACGCGCTGCGCGGCAGGGACGAACAGGTGGAGCTGCACACCCTCGCGCCGCCCCTGCAAGGACCCGGCGCGCCACTGCGCAACCCGCCAGACGCCTAGCCGCCGGCCTTCGCCGGCCTGGCGGCGCCAGGGGCCAACACGCGCTCCTGCTTCGGGCTGCGCCCGAACAGCGCCCGGTAGCTGCGCGAAAAATGCGACGGCGACTCGAAGCCGCTGGCCAGCGCGATCGCGGCAATGCCCATGCCGGACTGCTGCAACAAGGTGCGGGCATGGGCCAGCCGCAGGCGGCTGTAGAACCGCAGCGGCGTGTCCGACAGGTGGGCGGCGAACAGGCGTTCGAGCTGGCGCCGCGTCACGCCGATCATTTGCGCCAGGTCGTCGGGCGTCAGCGGGTCCTCGATATGGTTCTGCATCAGCGCGATCACCCGCACCAGCTTGGCGTTGTGCACCTGGTACCGCGTCGTGATCTCCAGTTGCTGGTGGTCCGACGCACTGCGGATGCGTCCGAGCACGAACTGCTCGGACACCTGCACCGCGAGATCGTGGCCGTGGCGCTCGGCGATACGCGCGAGCATCATGTCGATGGCCGCCGTGCCGCCGGCGCAGGTGATGCACTGCGCACCGGTCTCGAACAGTTCCTGGCTGACGGCGATGTTCGGAAAACGTTCGGCGAACGCGGCCTGTGCCTCCCAGTGCAGCGTCACCGGACCGGCACCGGCGACACCGGCCTGGGCCAGCACGAACACGCCGGTGTCGACCGCGCCCAGCAATGCGCCGGCGCGCTGCGTGGCGCGCAGCCAGGCGCACAGCGCCGCGGTGCAGGCCGCCAGCGGCGCGAACCCGGCCACGACGATAAGCCAGCCCTGCGCCGACGGCGGGCCCAGGTCCCCGTCGACATTGAGCGACATGCCGTTGCTGGCGCACACCGCGGCGCCGTCCGTCGAAAGCAGTTGCCATCGGTAGGCGCCGGGCCTGAACCGGTTCGCCACGCGCAGCGGCTCGATGGCCGAGACGAACCCCATCATCGAGAAACCCGGCAGCAACAGGAAACGGACCTGCTCGCCGACCGGAACCGCGGCGCCGGCCGCCGATGGCGATGGGGTTGCCATGGGCAGCAGCGCGCCGATCAGTCGGCGTAGTCCGCCTCGTCCCGATCCAGGATGTCCTTGAGCGCCTGGAAATGCAGCTCCGAGAACCGGGTCGGGTAGTTGTTCCACTGCCGCCCGGCCAGCGCCGCGACCGGCTCCGGGACCAGCGCCAGCGGCCGCCCGGTGGACAAGGCCAGCACCTGCAGCTGGGCTGCCTTCTCGAGGTAATACAACTCGTCGAAGGCCTGGGCCACCGTCGGCGCGACCACGAGCACGCCGTGGTTGCCCATGAACAACACGCTCTTGTTGCCGTCGAGCAACCCGGCCACGCGCGCGCCTTCGGAAGGCTCGAGCGCCATGCCGGCATAGTCGCGGTCGTAGGCGATGCGGCCGTGGAAACGGCAGGCGTTCTGGTCCAGCATCAGGAACTCGAAATCCTGCAGGCAACACAGGGCCGTGGCATGCGGCATATGGGTGTGCAGGATGCAACCGGCCTGCGGCAAGCGCCGGTGCAGCTCGGCATGCAGATACCAGGCGGTCGGATCGGGCGCGTTGGCGCCCTGCATGGCGTCGGGCTGCGTCGCATCGAGCAGCAGCAGGTCGCTGGCGCGGATGCGCGAAAAATGCGCACCGACCGGATTGAGCAGGAAACGGCTGCCGTCGTCTCCGACCACGGCACTGAAATGGTTGGCAATCGATTCGTGCATGCCCAGCCGCGCGGCCCAGCGGAACGCGGCGGCCAGGTCGATGCGGATGCGGCTTTCCCGGGATGCCTGTGCCATGGTGATCTCCTCCTTCGGGCCGCACCGCCCTACACCGGACGCATCCCCTCGGGCATGCGTGGGGGCTTGCAGCACCTGCCTATACTGTATCGTGCGCCCGCTGCAACCGGCACCGTCCCGGCCTGCGCGATGCCGCGGCCGCCACACCCTTCGCACACCACCATCCCATGGACCAGCCCGTTTTCGACACCATCATCGTGGGCGCGGGTACGGCCGGCTGCCTGCTCGCCAACCGGCTGAGCCGGGATCCGTCGCGGCGCGTGTTGCTGGTCGAGGCCGGCCAGCGCGACAGCTATCCCTGGATCCACATCCCGGTCGGTTACCTGTATTGCATCGGCAACCCGCGCACCGACTGGCTGTACCAGACCGAGGCCGAGGCCGGCCTCAACGGGCGGCGCCTGCGGTATCCGCGCGGCAAGACGCTGGGCGGCTGCTCGTCGATCAACGGCATGATCTACATGCGCGGGCAGGCGCGCGACTACGATGGCTGGGCCGCGCTGACCGGCGACGACGACTGGACCTGGGCCAACAGCCTGGCCGACTTCAAGGCCCACGAGGACCATTTCCGGCGCGACGGCGGCGCCGACCCGCAATCCGGCGGCCGCCCGTTCTCCGACCTGCACGGCCACGGCGGCGAATGGCGCGTCGACAAGCAGCGCCTGCGCTGGGAGGTGCTCGAGGCCTTCGCCGCCGCCGCGACCGAAGCCGGCATCCCGGCCAGCAGCGACTTCAACACTGGCGACAACTTCGGCGTCGGCTTCTTCGAGGTGAACCAGAAGGCCGGCTGGCGATGGAACGCCTCCAAGGCCTTTCTGCGGCCGATCCGCAACCGCGCCAACCTGCAGGTCTGGACCGACACCATGACCGAACGGCTGGTGTTCGACACCGACGCGTCCGGCCAGCCGCGCTGCACCGGCGTGATGCTGCGCCGCCATGGACAGCGCCTGACCGTGAAGGCCGCCACCGAGGTGATCCTGAGCGCCGGCGCGATCGGCTCGCCGCAGCTGCTGCAATGTTCGGGCATCGGCCCGGCCGAGCTGCTCCAGCGACACGGCATCGCCATGGTGCGGGATCTGCCCGGAGTGGGCGCAAACCTGCAGGACCACCTGCAGATCCGCGCGGTGTTCAAGGTCCAGCGCACGCGCACGCTCAACACGCTCGCCAACAGCCTGGTCGGCAAGGCCGCGATCGGCCTGGAATACCTGCTGCGGCGCACCGGACCGATGAGCATGGCGCCAAGCCAGCTCGGCGCCTTCACGCGCTCCGACCCGCAGCGCCCGCATGCCAACCTCGAATACCACGTGCAGCCACTGAGCCTGGACGCGTTCGGCGAACCGCTGCACCGGTTCCCGGCCTTCACCGCCAGCGTGTGCAACCTGAACCCGACCAGCCGCGGCACGGTCACGATCACCAGCGCCTCGGCCGACGAAGCGCCGGCGATCGCGCCGCGTTATCTCAGCACCGACGAAGACCGGCTGATCGCCGCTGCCAGCCTGCGCCAGGTGCGCCAGATCGCGGCGCAGCCGGCGCTGGCGCGGTACCAGCCCGAGGAATGGAAGCCGGGCGTGCAGTTCCAGACCGATGAAGAACTGGCCCGCCTGGCCGGCGACATCGCCACGACGATCTTCCATCCGGTCGGCACCGCCAGGATGGGGCGCCCCGACGACCCGATGGCCGTGGTCGACCCGCAGCTGCGTGTGCGCGGCGTTGCCGGGCTGCGCGTGGTCGACGCCAGCGTGATGCCGACCATCACCAGCGGCAACACCAACGCCCCCACGCTGATGATCGCCGAGAAGGCCGCACGCCGGATCATCGACCAGGCCCGGCCATGAACGACACCAGCGCCTCGCCGGTGCTGGCGGCCGTGGCCGCCGAACTGGCGCGCGAACGCCTGTTCGGCCCGTCGCACGACTGGTCGCTCGAGTCGGTGGCGACCTGGCTCTATACCGAGGGACGTTTCATCGCCGACCCGATGACGATGACCGAAGTCCTGGTGGAAAAACTCGACGCCGCCGGTGCCCGCATCGACCGCCTGCGCATCAGCTGCGGAACCCTGCACCCGCAGCTGGCGGCCGTGGGCCTGAGCTGGACACGCGAGGACGGGGCCCGGTTCTGGTCGGGCGCGCACGGCGTGCAACAGACCGACGCCTACATCGGCAGCCCGATCCAGCATGTGCACCAGCACGCGACGCCGCTGCACCAGCGCATCGACCCCGCGCCGCAGGACGGCGAACATCCGATCTGGCAGGAATTGCGCGCCGCCGGCATCCGCGACTACCTGGCCATGCCGATGATCTTCGCCGACCGCACCGTCAACGTGATGACGGTGTCGACCCGCGACCCCGAGGGTTTCAGCGACGACGACGTGGCCCGGCTGCTGGCGCTGACCAACCTGCTGACGCCGCACATGGAGCTGCTGGTGATGCGCCGCACCGTGCTGGGCCTGCTCGACACCTTCGTCGGCAAGCGCATCAGCCAACGCATCCTGCAGGGGCAGGTCAAGCGGGGCGACGGCGAAAAGATCTCGGCCGCGTTCTGGTATTCCGACCTGCGCGGCTTCACCGCACTGAGCGAGACGCTGCCGGTCGACCAGATGCTGCGCCTGCTCAACGACTATTACGAATATTGCGCCGCGGCCGCGGCCGCCCGCGGTGGCGAGATCCTGCAGTTCATCGGCGACGCCATCCTGATCGTGTTCGAGATCAAGGATCCGGCGCGCACCGCCGAGGTCTGTGCCGCCGCACTCGACGCGGCGGTGGACGCCTTCGACACCATCGCCGTGGTCAACAACCGGCGCCGCCGCGCGCGCCAGCCGACCATCGAATTCGGGCTCGGACTGCACCTGGGCACGGTCACCCATGCCAACGTCGGCGCACCGAACCGGCTGGCCTTCAACGTCGTCGGCCCGGCGGTCAACATGACGGCGCGCATCCAGGAAATGACCAAGTCGCTGCTGATACCGCTGCTGATGTCGGGCGAATTCGCGCAGCAGGTGCCACAGCCGGTGCAAAGCGTCGGACGCCACGATCTGCGCGGCATCGCCAAGGCCCAGGAGTTGTTCCGATTGCGCGAACTCTGAGCGCGCGCCCCGAGGGTCTTGGCGTACCATCCGGACAACAACCTCACCGGCCCCGCTCGCCGCGGGGTGTCGCCATGAACCTCGAGAAAGTGATCTTCGGCGCGTTCGTCATCCTGGCCTGCACGCTCAACTTCGGCTTCTTCGTCGGCGAGATCGGCAATCCGCAGCACCACCACCAGCTCGAACTCGCGGGCACCGTGTTCGTCAACCTGATCGCGATGATCCTGAAGTTCGGCGACCGCACCCACATCGGCGCGGTGCACCTGGCCACCAGCATCGTCGCCGTGCTGCAGCTCATCGCCGCCTCGCTGGTCTGGATGTGGGCCACCCGCGTGGCCGGCATGCCGACCGAAGGCGAAGTCATGGCCACCGTGGTGTCGCTGTCGGGCGGCGCGCTGGTGGCGAACTTCATCTCGGTCGCCCTGCTGATCGGCGAGACCATGCGCCGCACGCGCTGAACGCACGAAGCCCCGGGCAGGACGATGTCGGACATCCTCGTGCTCGTGTTGCGGCGCCTGCGTGCGCCGCTGATCACGCTGATCGCCGTCTACGCGATCGCGATCTTCGGGCTGGTGCTGATGCCGGGCACCGACCCGTCGGGCCAGCCCTGGCGGCTCAGCGTGTTCGACGCCTTCTACGTCATGACCTACACCGCGACGACGATCGGCTTCGGCGAGGTGCCCTATCCCTTCTCGTATGCGCAGCGCCTGTGGATGACGCTGTCGATCTACCTGTCGGTCGTGGGCTGGGCCTATACGCTGGGTTCGGTGTTCGCGCTGACCCGGCATCCGGCGTTCAAGCTGGCATTGCGGCACCACCGGTTCGAACGCAGCGTGGCGCGCATGACCGAGCGTTTCTATGTCGTGTGCGGCTACGGGCAGAGCGGCCGGCGGCTGGTCGCCGCACTCGACCGCATCGGCTACGCCACCGTCGTGCTCGAGCAGGACGAGCAACGCACGCGGGCGCACCTGGTCAGCGACATGCAGCATCCCACCGCCTTGCTGGTGGCCGATGCGCGCGCACCCGACGTCTTGCTGACGGCCGGCATCCGCATGCCCAACTGCATGGGGCTGATCGCGCTCACCGGCGACGACCAGGTCAACCAGGCCATCGTGATCGGTGCGCGGGCGCTGGCCAAGGACTGCCGGCTGCTGGCGCGGGTGAAGTCCGAAGCCGCGCAGGACATGCTCAGCGAATTCGGCAACGTGATCGTCGTCAATCCCTTCCACAGCTTCGGCGTGAACTTCGCGATGGCGCTGTCCAAGCCCGACACCCTGCGGCTCGAGGACTGGATCACCGGCGTTCCGGGTGCCGAGCCGCCGCCGCGCTTCGTGTTGCCGCACGGGCATTGGGTGATCGCGGGCTACGGCCGCTTCGGCCACGCGGTCGCGCAGGCCCTGGCCGACGCCGGCCTGACCTGGAAGGCGATCGACATCGATCCGGCGCAATGCAGCGAAGACGGCATCGTCGGCAACAGCGTGGCCGAGGAAGCCCTGCGCCGCGCCGGCATCGAGCAGGCCTGCGGCCTGATCGCCTGCACCGACGTCGACGCCAGCAACCTGGCGGTGATCATCGCGGCGCGGCGCTGCCACAAGAAGCTGTTCGTCGTGGTGCGCCAGAACCAGGTCGGCAACCGGGCGCTGATCGCGGCCGCACATGCCGACATGGAGTTCGTGCAGGCACAGCTGATGACCAACGAAGTCCTGCAGGAGATGACCACGCCGCTCCTCAACCGCTTCCTGATGCGTGCGCGCAACCAGCCCAACGCCTGGGCCGTCGGGCTGATCCAGCGCCTGCGCGAGGTGGTTGGCGACAAGGTGCCATACATCTGGGGCGTGCGCATCGCGCCGGAACTGGTGGGTGTGGCCCATGTCTTCGGCGAACGCCCCGAGCCGCCGTTCGCGTTGTCGCACCTGATGGCCGATCCGCTGCAGCGCAGCGCCAGGCTGCCGGTTGTCGCACTGATGCTCAGCCGCGCCGGCAACGACATGCTGCTGCCCGACGTCAACCTGCCGCTGGCGCAGAACGACCGTATCGTGTTCGCGGGCACCCAGATGGTCGAGCAGCTGCAACGGCGCACGCTCGCCGACGATGTCGTGATCGACTACCTGCGCACCGGCCACGAGCCGCCACGCACCTGGCTCGGCCGGCTGCTGATGCGCGGCGACGACCGCGCCTGACGGCACGGACGCCGGCGCGCGGCCGGTTCTCAGCGCGCCGGCACCCCGGGACAGGCGTCGCGTGCGCGCACGAGCGCACGCACGATGGCGTCGATCTCGTCGTCCCGCAGCGGCACCAGTTCCAGCACCAGCTGGCCATGGGCCAGCGCATGCTCCATGACCCGGATCGACGGTGTTCCGTCACGCAGGCGGCCGGCCAGCCATGGCGCCGTCCAACCGGTCTGCGGCGCATCGTCGACCGACACGACGACGCGCGAGAACGGCATGCCGGCCGGATCCGGCAACGCTTCGGCGTGCAGGCCGGCGATGGGTGCCAGCGCGTCGACGAAGGCCTCGACCTTGCGGCGCTGCGCGTCGCGCCAGGCGGGAAGGTCGAGCGCCGCACGCTGTTCCAGGGCTGCCAGCACACCGACGATGGCCTCCTTGCCGGCTTTCATCGCACGCCCGATGCCTTTCTCCTGGGCCCGGAACGCGCGCACGAAGTCCGCCGTGCCGACGACCAGCCCGGCGGTCGGCGATGCCAGGTACTTGTGCGCACTGGCCAGCGCCGCGTCGGCACCGCTGGCAAGCAGCTCCGGCACGCGCAGGTCCTGCGCCGCGCCGTCGATGATGACCGGCACGCCGCGCGCATGGGCCAGCCGCACCGCGGTGGCCAGCTCCGGGCCCTGGCCGCGCACCAGGCGCGACGAGACCAGCAGCAGGCAGGCGACGGCATCCTGCGCCAGCGCCTGCTCCAGGTCCTGCGCACTGCAGTGTTGCGGCTTGCCGGCCAGCACCGGCGTTGCGCCGGCCAGCCGGATGTCGGTCAGGATCGGATGGCCGTAGTCGATCGCATGGCCGACGGGCAACACGACCTTGCCGGGCATGCCGCGGCTGTCCGGCAACGCGGCCACGGCCTGCGGCGTGTCGCCGGCCATCGCCGCGGCCACCGCCATCGTGATGCCGGCGGACACGCAATGGGTCACCGCGCCGGCCTGCGCGCCGCTCCAGTCGGCCAGCGCCCGGCAGGCGAGCGCCTGCAGCTCGTCGATGACGAAGAATTCCTGCAGCGACTGCGCCACGGCATCCGCGACGGCCGGCGACGAACGCGAGACACCGAGCGGTGTGAACGTGCCCGCGGCATTGATGACCGGATGCAGGCCGAGGCGGGCATGGATGGCGGTTGCGCCGGGAAGCTTTGTCGTCGTGTTCATGATGTCGATGTTCGGGGCGGATCTCCCGCGGGGGTATCGGCGATCAGCCGCTTGCCCAGGCTCACGACGTCGTCCTGCAGGTAACCCAGCGCCCGGTAGAAATCGAGCACCTGGGTGTTGCTGCTGCGCACCTGCAGGTTGAGCTTGGGGCAGCCCAGCGCCAGCAGCCGCCGCTCGACCTCGTGCATCAAGGCCTCGCCGTGGCGCTGGCGCCGCCAGTCGGGATGCACCGCCAGGTAGTTGACCCAGCCGCGATGGCCATCGTACCCGGCCATGGCGCTGGCCATCAGGACGCCGTCATGGATGCCCACCAGGAACAGATCGCGCTGCACCGCCAGCTTGCGCGCGATGTCGCGCGCCGGATCGTTCCAAGGGCGTGTCAGCCCGCAGGCCTGCCACAAGGCGACGACGGCCGGGCCGTCGGGCTCGTCAAACGGACGGATCAACATTGCCGCCACGTGCATGGGGCGTCAGCCCTGCGCGCCACCCACGGGGCAGGAAACACCAAGCAGCCGCGACGCAGGCCAGCCCAGGCCCCCACGGAACTGGCTTTGCCAGGCCGTAGGGGGCGCCCCCCAGTGGGGCTGAGGCCCGCGGCTCCAAGCCTGCCTGCGCAGGCTTGGACGGGCCGAAGGGGCGCCTGCCTCTGGCAGCGCCACGACTCGGCCGGTTTACACGAAGTGAAACCGGACAGACGGGGGGCGTCTTTCATGTCAGGACTGCGGCATGCTGTGCCACCAGATCCGGCACTCGGCGCACAGGCCATCGGCGAACCGTGCCTGCAACGCGCCGTCGAGCACCATGCGCGGCAGCGGTTCGCCCGGCTGGCGCGCCGGCACGCTGGTGCCGGTCGATGCGGCCCAGATGCGGAACAGTTCCTCCGATGTCACCTGGTAGGTGACGTGCCAATGGGCCAGGCCCGCATCCGGCAGGCTCGCCAGCACCTCGTAACGCAGCTGCACGTCGGACTGCAACTCGACACGGCTCCAGTAGGCGGCCAGCTCGGCATGGCCGCGCTGGCTGGCGAACGGCGTGTTGTGGTAGATGCCGTCGGGCTGGAACAAGGCGGCGAACATCGCCTTGTCGCGAGCCTCCCAGGCCGCCTTGTAACCCTGCATGAAACGTGTGATGTCCATCCGCTCTCCTGTTCGTGCGCGCTGCCGCGGCAAGACCGCGGCCCAGGCCTCTTGCTCCTCCCGCCGCTGTGCCCGGGCCTGCCGGCCACGGCGCATTCCGGCACCGGCACGCAGCCGGCACCCACGGCCTACTGTATATCGGCCGGCGCCGGCCCCAGCCGCGCGACCATCAGGTGGAAGGTGTTGCGCAAACCGGCCTTGCGGAAACCGCAGGACTCGTACATCCGGATCGCCGGATTCTGCGGATGCACGGTCAGCGACACCTGGCGATAACCGGCGTCGCGCGCCGCGTCCAGCGCGGCCAGCATCATCGGCCGGCCGACGCCCTGGCGCTGCCAGGGCGGCAACACGGCGATGCCCAGTTGCGGTGTCGTGTCGTCGACATACGCCAGCCCTTGCGCGTCGGGCACCAGGCGCATCCAGCAGGCGCCGACCGGAACGGCGTCGGTGCCCGGCTGTTCGGCCATCACGCCGACGTCGCCGGCGCGGCCCCAGGACTCGGCGTAGATACGCACGCCCGGACTGTCCAGCACCGCACGCGGGCGCAGCGGCGCGGGCGGCGGGTCCCACAGGGCCACGTGCAGGATCTCCCACAACACGGCCTGGTCGGCCGGGCGCATCGGACGAAACGCGAAACCTTGCGGCGCCATGGTGTCAGCCCCAGGGATGCAGGCGCCGCATCGAACGGTGCCAGCGCAACAGGTCCGCATCGGGCATCGTGGCGCCGACCGCCGATCCATCCACGGCGCCCTCGTCCGCCCCGGTACGCGCGCGCTCGGCCAGGCGATCCGCAACCCAGGTCGCGACCCGGCCCAGCACCCGATCACGCTGGTCGACGCCGTGGGCATCGACCATGAAATGGTCATGGCCCGGCAGTTCCCAGTAGGTCAGGCCGCCATGGCCGGCCTCCCGGTATGCCTGTTGCGCCAGCCGCGCCGACGCGACCGGCGCCAGCGCATCGCGCTCGCCCTGCACCAGCAGCACCGGCGCCGCCGACGACAACAAGGCCCGCGCCGGCACCGTGTCGGCCACGTCGGCCCACCAGCGCGCCGAGGCACCGCCCCACGACGCACCCGAAGCCGGATCGCGGCGCGCCTGCGCCAGCACGGCGTCGAGTTGCCGCGCCACGGGCGGCGGTACCACGCGCCGGATCGTGTCGGCGAGGGTCTCGCCCAGGCTGCTCGACATCACCACCACCGCGTCGGGCCTGGCCAGCGGCGCCAGCTGCGCCACCACGGCCCCGCCTTCGGAGCCACCGAACAGCACCAGCGGACCGCTCCATCCGGGCACGTCGCGCAAGCCCTGCAGGACCTGCAGCGCGTCGGCGGCGCGCTGGCTGACGGTGTGGTGGAGCCGGTAGTCCTGCGAACAGTCGGCGATGGCGTCGGCCGGGCGATCGTGCGGTGACACGCCGTATTTCTCCACCGTCAGCAAGGCCAGCGCGGGTGCGACGGCATGGGCCGCCGCCACGCTGGCACTGGCCGACGCCGGATGGCAGCCCGAACCCTGGGCGACCAGCAGGACGCCGCGGGGCGACCGGGCGTCGGGCGCGGCGTGCAGCGGCGGTGTCAACGACCAGTGGATCAGGCTGCCGTCGGCCCGCGCGCGGGTGCCGGCCTGGACGGTGGCGGCCTGCGCCAGGGTGCAGGCCAGCATCGCGGCGACAGCCGCCGCGGCCCGCAGCCATGACCGCGTGCGCACGCTTTGCATGATTCGCATGGGACTCCCGGGGGTTGTTTGGAAGGCCCGTATCTTGCCAAAGAATCGGCGTCCCGAGGCCCGATGGCAACACCGCACCGGCTGGTGCCGGAACCGTCCCGGTCGCATCCACATCACCGGTATGCCGCGTGCGTGTGATACCGTGGCGTTCCTTCGGGATCGCGGCTGGGCCGCGCTCCCGGCACCTGTACATCACCCAGCAATCGAGACCGGATCTTGGGAAAACTGTTGATTCCTCTGGCAGCCCTGCTCAGCGGCGTGGGCCTGCTGATCGTGGGCACCGGCCTGATGTTCGCCGCCATCGGCGCGCAGGCCTCGACGGCCAATTTCTCCAGCCTGGTGACCGGCCTGGTGATGTCCGCGTATTTCGCCGGCGCCATCTACGGCACCTATGCCTGCCCGCACATCATCCGCAAGGTCGGCTTCATCCGTGCCTTCGCGGCGATGGCCTCGGTGGCGTCGACCTTGCCGCTGCTGCACGCCTTGTGGATCAACCCCGTGTTCTGGGGCGCGCTGCGTTTCATCACCGGCCTGTGCCTGGTCGGCCTGTACCTGGTGGTGGAGAGCTGGCTCAACGTGGTGGCGCCGACCGACAAGCGGGGCAAGGTGTTCGCCATCTACCTGGTCGTCAACATGGTTGCGCTGGCGGTCGGCCAGTGGCTGATCCTGGTCGGCGACCGCAACGGCTTCGTGCCCTTCGTGCTGGTGTCGGTGCTGTTCTCGTTCGCGTTGCTGCCGATCACGCTGACGCCGGTCGATCAGCCCGAGATCACCGAGGCGCCCAAGTTCAGCCTGATCGAGTTGTTCACGATCTCGCCGATCGGCACCCTCGGCGCGCTGGTGTCGGGCATGCTCAGCGGCCCGCTGCTGGGCCTGGGCCATGTGTTCGGTGCCGGCGTGGGTTTCAGCGATGCCGGCATCGCGACCTTCATGGCGGCCACCATCCTGGGCGGTGCCGCCTTCCAGTGGCCGGTGGGCCATTTCTCCGACCGGCACGACCGGCGCCTGGTGCTGTTCTGGGTGGCCGTCGCCTGCGCGGGCGTTGCCGCGGTCGGTTTCCTGCTGGCCCGCGACTACGAGAATTCGCTGATCGCGCTGGGTGTCGTGTTCGGCGGCCTGGCGTTCACGGTCTACGGCATCAGCGTCGCCCATGTCAACGACCTGGTCGACCGGGTCAAGGTGCTGCAGGTCACCGGCGGCCTGCTGCTGCTCAACGGCATGGGCGCCACCATCGGCCCGACGCTGGCCGGCGGCATGATGGACCTGATCGGGCCCGAGGCCCTGATGCTGTATTTCTCCGTGGTGCTGGCCGCGCTGGCGGCACTGACCTGGCACTACCGGCGCAAGTTCCCGATGAACCGCGGCGAACCCAGCGAGAAGGCCGACTTCGTCATGGCCGGCGCCAGCACCCAGGCGGTGCTGCCGATGGATCCGCGTTTCCCCGACAGCGAAATGCCGGCCCACGACGCCGCGGCGGGCGAGGCCGCACCGCCCCCGCCGCCGGAAGAGGAGCCGCCACGGCCACCGCCGGAAGAACCGATTCCGCCGCCCACCGCCCCGTCCGGACCGGCGGCCTGACACCGGCCGACGCCGGCATCGCGCGCCGCGTCAATTACTTGAATTGCCGCGCCGCCCGGGACGGGCCGCGGCGGCGGTTGCCGCCTACACTTTCGTTTCTGCCTGCACGGCGGCGCCGTTGCGTCGCGCGCCGGGCGAAGAACAAGGACTCTCGTGGCGGCTCAGGAATACGACTACATCGTCGTCGGTGCCGGTTCGGCCGGCTGTGTGCTGGCCGACCAGCTCAGCGCCGACGGGCGGGCCACGGTGCTGGTGCTCGAAGCCGGCGGCCATGACCGGCGGCTGTGGATCAACATGCCGATCGGCTACGGCAAGACCTTCTACGACGAACGCGTCAACTGGAAATTCGAGGCCCAGCCCGACCCGGGCCTGATGGACAGGCGCATCTATTTCCCGCGCGGCAAGGTGGTGGGCGGCTCGAGTTCGATCAATGCCATGGTCTATTGCCGCGGGCTGCCGGGCGACTTCGACGACTGGGCCGCCGCCGGCAACCGCGGCTGGGGCTGGAGCGACGTGGCGCCGGTCTATGACCGTTTCGAGCGGCGTGTCGACGCCGACGGCACACCGGCGGCCGAAGGCGGTCCCTTGTTCGTCAGCGACGTACGCCGGCAACTGCATCCGATGGCGCGGCACTTCTTCGCCGCCGCGACGCAGGCCGGATTGCCACTCACCGAGGACTTCAACGGCCCCGCACCCGAAGGGGTCGGGCGCTACCACATCAACACCCGGCGCGGCATGCGCTGGTCGGCGGCCGACGCCTTCCTGCGCCCGGCACTGCGCCGCGGCCAGGTCACGCTGGCCACCGGCGCGCTGGCCGAACGTATCGTGTTCGAGGGACGCAAGGCGGTCGGCGTGTCGTATCGCCAGGGCGGCACGCGCCATACGGCCCGGGCCCGGGCGGCCGTGGTGCTCAGCGCCGGCGCCATCCAGAGCCCGCAGCTGCTGCAGCTCTCGGGCGTGGGGCCGGGCGCGCTGCTGCAACGCCACGGCATCGCGCCGGTGCTGGTGCAGGAGCATGTCGGCGCCGGGCTGCAGGACCACCTGGCCATGAGCTATTACTACAAGGCGACCGAACCCACACTGAACAACGTGTTGTCCAGCCTGTGGGGCAAGCTGCGTGTCGGCGTGCAATACGTGACCACGCTGGGCGGCCCGCTGAGCATCAGCGTCAACCAGTGCGGCGGCTTCGTGCGCTCGCATCCCGACGCGCCGCAGGCCGACATGCAGCTGTACTGCAACCCGATCACCTACACCCTGGCCGCATCGAAGACCGGCACGCAGATCGTGCCGGACCGGTTCGCCGGCTTCATCCTGTGTTTCCAGCCCTGCCGGCCGCTGAGCCGCGGGCAGGTGGAGATCGCCGGGCCCGACGCCGCCCGCGCGCCGATCATCACGCCGGGATATCTCTCGCACCCCGAAGACGTGGCGCAGGCCCTGCGCGGCGCGCAGCTGATCCGCCGGCTGGAGAACACCGAGGCCATGCGGGGCCTGATCCGCGCCCCGATCGCGCCACGGCTCGACACGATGGACGACGCGGCCATGGTCGAGGACTTCCGCAACCGCGCCAGCACCTGCTACCACCCGGTGGGCAGTTGCACGATGGGGCCCGACGCCGCGACCTCGGTCGTCGATGCCGAGCTGAAGGTGCACGGGCTGGAGCATCTCTACGTGGTCGACGCGTCGGTGTTTCCGAACGTCACCTCGGGCAATACCCATGCACCGACGACGATGGTCGCGCACAAGGGCGCACAGGCCATCCTGGCGGCGGCACGCGGCTGACACGCACGCATTTCACAAGGAGCACACGCCATGCAACTCGCATCGATCAAGACCTACGTGGTCGGCAACCCGCCGCCGTCGTTCGGCGGCAGATATTTCGTGTTCGTCAAGATCCGCACCGCCTGCGGCATCGAGGGCGTGGGCGAGGCCTATGCGGCCACCTTCAGCCCGCACATCATCGCCGCCATGGCCGAGGACCTGTTCGCGCGCATCTTCGCCGGCCAGGACCCGATGCAGGTGGAGACCTTGTGGCGCAAGGCCTATGGCGCCGGCTTCACGCTGCGCCCGGACGTGTCGCTGATGGGTGTGCTCAGCGCGCTCGAGATGGCGTGCTGGGACATCACCGGCAAGGCGCTGGACCAGCCCGTGTACAAGCTGCTCGGCGGTCTGGTCAACCCGCGCCTGCGTTCCTACACCTACCTGTACCCGGACGCGAACGAAGACGACTCGTTCTACGACGACCCGGTCAGGTCGGCCGAACGTGCGGCGGTCTACGTCGAACAGGGCTTCACCGCGGTCAAGCTCGATCCGGTCGGCGGATATTCGGTGTTCGACCCGCGCCAGCCCACGCTCGAGCGCATGGCCTTGTCCGAACGTTTCTGCAAGCTGATCCGCGAGGCGGTCGGCGACAAGGCCGACATCCTGTTCGGCACGCACGGCCAATACACGGTCTCGGGTGCCAAGCGGCTGGCGCGCCGGCTCGAGAAATACGACCCGCTGTGGTTCGAGGAGCCGACACCTCCCGAGCGCCCCGAGATGATGGCCGAGGTCGCACGCCACACCAGCATTCCGGTGGCCACCGGCGAGCGGCTGTGCACCAAGTATGAATTCGCCCGCGTGCTCGAGACCGGCGCGGCCAGCATCCTGCAGCCGGCCCTGGGCCGGGTCGGCGGCATCCTGGAATGCAAGAAGATCGCCGGCATGGCCGAGACCCACTATGCGCAGGTCGCGCCGCACCTGTATTGCGGCCCGATCGAGGCCGCGGCCAACATCCAGCTCGCCGCCAGCATCCCGAACTTCCTGATCCTCGAGAGCATCCAGCAACTCGGCGGCTTCCACGAGAAACTGCTGAAGAAGAAGATCCAGTGGGAAGACGGCTACGTGATCCCGAGCCAGGACCCGGGCCTGGGCGTGGAACTGGACGAGGAAGTCGCGCTGGCCCACCCGTACACCGGCACCGCGCTGCACCTGGAGATGGCGCAACACCCCCTGGGTTATTACTGAACCGCGGCACGGACCTCGCCCGACCGGCAAACCCCGTGGCGCCGGTTCGGCCCGCCATCGCCATCGCCCTGTCGGCCGTCGAGCACCCGCCTGCCGTCCCGCCCCCACCGGAGAAGAAACCATGAAGACCTACCAGAACCTGATCGCCAACCAGTGGGTGGCGTCCGACACCGGCGCCACGTTCACCGTCACCAATCCCGCAACGGAAGCGCCGGCCGGCCAGGTCCACCTGGCCAGCGCGGCGCAGGTCGTGCATGCCTGCGACATGGCCGCGCGGGCGCAGCGCGCCTGGCGCAAGACACCGGCGATCGCGCGCGCCGAGCACATGCGCCGTCTCGCCGACGCCCTGGTCGCGCGCAAGGACGCGATCGGCGCGGCGCTGGCACTGGAGTCGGGCAAGAGCCTGGAGGACGCGAGCAACGAAGCCGTCTATGCCGCCGACATCACGCGTTACCACGCGGAATGGGCGCGGCGTATCGAGGGCGAGGTCATCCCCAGCGACAGCCCGTCGGAGAACCTGGTGCTGCACCGCGAGCCGCTCGGCGTCGTGGCCTGCATGATCCCGTTCAACTACCCGGTCTACACCTTGCTGCGCAAGATCGCACCGGCGCTGATCACCGGCAACACCGTCGTCGTACGCCCGAGCAACAACACGCCGTGCAGCGCGTTCGAGATCGCGCAGGCGGTGCTCGACGCCGGCCTGCCCGAGGGCGTGGTCAACATCATGGCGATGGACCATGACGCGGCGGAGCAGATGTGCACCCACGCCAAGGTGGCGATGATCACGTTGACCGGCAGCGTTGCCGCCGGCCGGCGCATGCTGGAGTTCTCCAAGGTCAACATCGCGCGCGTGTCGCTGGAGATGGGCGGCAAGACGCCGGCCATCATCACGCCCAGCGCCGACCTGGACTCGGCGGTCGCGGCGATCGTGGCATCCAAGACCACACACTGTGGCCAGCTGTGCACCGCGGTCGAACGGGTCTACGTGCAACGCGCCCTGCACGACGAGGTGCTGGCGCGCCTGCGCACCGCGATGCAGGCCCGCAGCTTCGGGGACCGTGCGATGGAGCCCGGCCGCATGGGCCCGCAGGTCAGCGCCGCCGCGCGCCAGGCCCTTCACGACATGGTGCAACGCGCCGTCGCCGACGGAGCCACGCTCGAATGCGGCGGCACCCTACCCGACGGCAAGGGATTCTTCTACCCGCCCACGCTGCTGTCCGGCCTGCGCCAGGACGCCGAGGTGGTGCAGCAGGAGACCTTCGGGCCGGTGCTGTGCGTATTGCCGTACGACGATTTCGACGACGCGCTGGCCATGGCCAGCGACCACCAGTACGGCCTGGCCTCGGTGCTGTACAGCAACGACTACCGCGAGGTGATGCAGGCCGGCAACGAGATCGAAGCCGGCGAGTTGTACATCAACCGCACGCCGGCCGACCCCTACCAGGGTTACCACGCGGGATGGAAACGCTCCGGCCTGGGCGGCGACGACGGCAAGCACGGCATGCTGGAGTTCACGCAGACGCGGCTGGTGGTGATGCCGTATTGAGCCCGTGCGCGCCGCGCCCGCGATGGCCGGCGCAGGTCAGGGCCTGGCGGTATCGGTCGTCGCAGGAAAGCAGCCGCGGCACAACGGCCAGGTCAGGCCCACGGCCACCAGGCCGCAGGCACCGGTGACCATGGCCGCGGTCGAAGCGCCCAGGTGCTCCGCCAGCCATCCCGTCAGCAGAAAACCCAGCGGCGCCACGCCGATGCACATGGTGATCAAGCCCAGCGCCTCGGGCCGCCGGTCCGCGGGCGCGGCGACGTAGACCAGGGTCGCCTGCATGACGGCAAAACCGGCCTGGGCAAGGCCGATCACCAGCAGGACGGCCACGGTCAGCCACAGGTCTGCGCTCCAGCCGAACACGATCTGCAGCGCGAGGAAGAGCAGGACCGCGCCCAGATACAGCGGGCCCTGGCGCAGCCGGCCCGCGATCGACGTGAGCACCAGCGCGCCGAGCAGGGAGCCGACGCCGTCGACGCTGGCCAGCAGGCCGACGCCCGGCGCATCGAGGTGCAACCGGACCTGGCCGATCACCGGCACCATGCTCAGCACCGGCCAGCCAAACAGGTTGAACACGATCGTGATCCACATCACCGCCCGCAATGCGGGCGATGCGCGCACGGCCTGCAAGCCGCGCACCAGCAAGCCGCGCAAGCTGGGCCTGGCAAGGTCGGCCGCCACCGGCTGTCGCGACAGTCCGGTCAGCGCCACCAGCACCGGCAGGTAGAACAGCGTCGTGACCGCGAGCACGGCGGTCAGCCCGCCGCGCGCCAGCAGCAGGCCGCCGAGACCCGGCCCGATCAACCGGCATGCGTTGGAGGCCACGGCATCGAGCGACATGGCCCTCACCAGCCGCGTGTGCCCGGCGATGTCGCCCATCAGGCTGCGTCGCATCGGCATGTCGCCGGCCCAGACGACGCCATTGATGAAACTGGCCAGCGCCAGGTGCCAGACCACCAGCACACCGGACACGGACAGGATCAGCAGCAGGCAACTGGCGCCCAGCAACATGGCATGGGTCACGATCAGCACGGTCCGGCGCGAGCGGCGCGCCGCCAGCGCACCGAGTGCCAGGCCGAACAGCGACAACGGCAGCAGCCGCAGCATCATCAAGTTGGCCACCCACAACGCAGACCGGGTGTGCTCGTAGGTGAACACCGCGAAGGCCAGGATCTCGAGCCAGCGAATCAGCGACATCAGCATGCCGACCGCCCACAGGCGGCGCAACTGCGGGTCGCGCAGCATGGGCGGGGGATCGACCGCGGACATGGCAACGGCCGCGCGGCTCAGCGGACGGGACGTCGCCCGGCCGGCGCCCGTGCCCCGCTGCGCCCCGGTCGGGCCATGCCCTGCCCGGCGCCGACGTCGGCCGGACGCCTGCTCCACTGCGACGCACTGCATCCGAAACGGTGCTGGAACCAGTGGCTGAAACTGCTGAGCCGGGCGAAGCCCAGCA
Source organism: Rhodoferax sp. (assembly GCA_024236015.1). Lineage (GTDB taxonomy): Bacteria > Pseudomonadota > Gammaproteobacteria > Burkholderiales > Burkholderiaceae_C > CAISIP01. The sequence goes on along the minus strand of JACKLK010000005.1, from coordinate 55,481 downwards.
ACTCCGCCACTTCGCTCAACGGCAGGTCGCCGTCGCGCAAATGGCTCTCGACCAGATTCACACGCACCCGGTCGAGCAGCACGCTGAAGCTCAGTCCCTCCGCCTCGAGCCGTCGGTGCAAGGTACGGCGATCGACCCGCATGTGGCGTGCGATCTCCTGCGCGGAGCAGGTACCGCCGGGCAGCAGCACCAGCATCAGCTGGCGACAGGCTTCCTGCACACTTTCGCCACGATCGCGCATCGCCGCCTGCAGGTACTTGCGCGCGAAACCCGCCACCGCCGGGTCCCCGGGTTCGCGCGCCTGGGCCAGATCGGCGGCCATGCAGACCAGGCCATTGAATTCCTGGTTGAAATTGACGCGACGGCCGAAGAAGGCCCGATGCGCGGCGATGTCCGCCGGCGGGCGATGGGTGAAACAGACATCCATCGGCCGCCAATGCGGGCCGATCAATTCGCGCAGCATGCAGAACACGGTGGCGACCGCGAGCTCCACCGATTGGCGCATCGGCACGCCCGGGGTGGGCAACAGGTCCTCGCGAATGATCACCAGGCTGTCGACGTCTTCGACCCCCATCGTCATCGACGGGTTCACCAGCCGCAGGTAGCGGCACAGGGTGTCGAGCGCATCGCGCGGCGTGGCCTCCTCCCGCAGCACCAGGCTGATGGGGCCGAGGTTGGAGAGCCTGCGCCGGGCGGCCAGGCGCAATGCCAGGTCGTCCGTTCGGGTCGCGCGCGCGGTGATCTCCAGCAGTTCGCGCACCGCGTCGCGCGGGATCAGGGTCTCGGCGTCTTCCAGGAACCGGGCCCGCAGGCCCACGGCCCGCAGGAATGCATGGGGGTCCCGGCCCAGCGACTGCACCAGCTCGACGTAGCCGCTCAGGCTGGCACTGCGAATCAAACGGGCAAGATGTCTCATGGGGCGCTGGGAATGTCCCATTATGGTCAATCGCCTGCAGCCGGCACCGTGCCCGGCGTGCGGCCGGCCCGGTACGCGCCCTGGCCGGAATTGCCCAAAATGACAAATGCCTGTCCCAGATCAGCAATCGCCGATCGCCCTCCCCCCGGATACTGAACCCGTCGGCGCATCCCGCCGGCACGCATCCGAACATGACCTGGAGACAGCAATGAAACTACTGCAATTCGCGCGCTCTGCCATGGTGGCAGTGGGATGGTCGTTGGCCCTGAACGTCTGGGCGGCCGGCGAACCCCCGTTGAAGATCATCGTGCCGGCACCCCCCGGCGGAACCATGGACATCGTGGGCCGTCTTGTCGGGCACCAGATGTCGCTGGACACCGGACGCACCGTGATCGTCGAGAACCGCGCCGGCGCGGTCGGCTCGATCGGCATGCGCGCCATGCTGCAGGCACCGCCCGACGGCAACACCATCCTGATGGGCGCGATCAACCTGCTGGTCGAGGCGCCGCAACTGATGAAGGTGCCCTACGACCCGCTGGGCGACATCGTCTCGATCGCACGCGTGGCCTCGACGAGTTATGTGCTGGTGACCGCCACCAACTATCCGACCCAGGACTTCGCGGGCCTCGTGTCCCATCTCAAGACGCGCAAGGGCAAGGCCAACTTTGCCAGCTACGGCCGTGGAACGGTGTCGCAATATTCGGGTTTCATCCTCAGCGACAAAGCCGGGCTGGACATGCAGCACATCGGTTACGCCGGTTCGCCGCCGGCCTTGCAGGACGTGATCGGCGGGCAGGTCGACCTCATGTTCGACGGCCTGGCAACCTCGCTGCCGCTGATCAAGGGCGAGCGGCTGCGTGCGTATGCCGTTGCCGGCAAGAAGCGTTCGAGTTACCTGCCGGACGTGCCGACCATGACCGAGCTGGGTTACCCGGAGATCCAGTACAACGGGCAGGTCACCTTCTACGGCTCGAGCAAGCTGCCGGCCGACGTGCTGGCCCGGCTGCAGCAGGCGATCAAGAAGGCCGCCGAAGCACCGGCGGTGCAGCAGAAGCTGACCGATGCGGGCCTGGAGCCGGACGTGAGCATCGACTCGGCCGCCATGCTGGCCGAAAGCAAGTTGCTGTACCAGCGCAATGCCGCCATCGTCAAGAAGTTCAACATCCAGGCCAACTGAGCAGGTATCACACGACGCCAACGGAGACGCCAGCATGAAGATCCGGCCCATCACACCCGCCATCGGCGCGCAGGTCACCGGCGTTCACCTTGGAGAGGCAGCACGCGACGCCGGACAGTTCGCGCAGGTCAAGGCCGCGCTGCTCAAGCACAAGGTACTGTTCTTCCGCGGCCAGGACATCACGCGGGCCGAACACGTGGCCTTCGCGCAGGCCTTCGGCCCGCTCGAGGACCATCCCGTGGCCGGCAGCGACCCCGATCATCCGGGCCTGGTGCTGATCTACCGCAGCGACAACCGGCACAGCCACGAGAACACCTTCCACTGCGACGGGCTGTGGCGACCGAAACCACCCATGGGCGCCGTGTTGCGCTGCATCGAATGCCCGGAGATCGGCGGCGACACGATCTGGGTCAACATGGTGCAGGCCTATGAAGAGCTGCCCGAGGACATCCAGCGCAAGATCCTGAAACTGCGCGCCAAGTCCAGCATCGAGCCGTCGTTCGGCGCCACCATGCCGGACGAAGCCCGCAGAAAGCTCGATCGGGAGAACCCGCCGGCCGAGCACCCGGTGGTGCGCACGCATCCGGAAACCGGCGAGAAGGTCTTGTTCGTCGGCAGCTTCACGACCCATTTCGTCAACCACAACACGCCGGAGAACATCCGCCACGGCATCGACAAGACCCCGGGTGCGTCGATGCTGCTGAACTACCTGCTCAGCCGCGCGACGATTCCCGAATACCAGGTGCGCTGGTCCTGGCAGCCGGGCGATGTCGCGGTCTGGGACAACCGCAGCACGCAGCACTATGCCGTGAACGACTACTGGCCCGCGCCGCGCAAGATGGAACGCGCCGGCATCGTCGGCGACGTGCCGTTCTAGACACGGCCCGGTCCTCGCAACCCGACCCGTCTTTTCCCTTCCCACTTTCACTCGGAGCCCATTGCCATGCACTTCCTCGACGGTCACCTCTACCCCGAAAACCAGCAGCCGCTGATCATCACCGCCGCGCCCTATGCGCCGGGCTGGATTCCCTCGGACTTCCCGGAAGACATTCCGGTCACGATGGAGGACCAGATCCAGAAGGCGGTGGACTGCTACGAGGCCGGCGCCACCGTGCTGCACCTGCATGTACGCGAAGCCGATGGCCGGGGCAGCAAGCGCCTGTCCAAGTTCAACGAGCTGATCGCCGGCGTGCGCGCGCGCGTGCCCGAGATGATCATCCAGGTCGGCGGCTCCATCAGTTTCGCGCCCGAGTCCGACGGCGCAAAGGCCAAGTGGCTGAGCGACGACACGCGCCACATGCTGGCCGAACTCGACCCCAAGCCCGACCAGGTCACGGTGACCGTCAACACGGTGCAGATGAATGTCACGGAGCACGCCGGCCTGGACGACTTCAGGGGCGTCTCGCGCGGCTTCCCGGACCTGCATGCGACCTACAAGGACATGATCGTGCCCGCCAACCCCAGCTGGGTCGAGGAGCACATCCGGCGCCTGACCGCCGCCGGCATCCAGAGCGAATTCCAGTGCTACAACATCAACAGCTTCGAGACCATCGAGCGCATGATCCGGCGCGGCCACTACAAGGGGCCGCTGGTGATGAACTGGGTGGCGATCAGCGGCGGCATGGACCAGGCCAACATCTACAACCTGGCCAACTTCCTGCGCGCCGCGCCCGACGGTGCGGTGATCACGGTGGAGAGTTCGGTGCTCAATGTGCTGCCGGTGAACATGATCGGCATCGCGCTGGGCCTGCATGTGCGTTGCGGCATCGAGGACGTGTTGTGGAACCAGACCCGCACCGGCAAGATGAGCAGCGTCGAACAGATCAAGCAACTGGTGCGCATCTCCGGCGAGTTCGGCCGGCCCATCGCCACCGCCCAGCAGGCGCGCGAGATCATGAAGATCGGCGTCTTCTACGAGACGACGGAAGAGACGCTGCAGGCCAACGGTTTCTCGCCCAACCGCAACGGCGGCCACCAGGGTTTCCTGCGCAAGCCGGCCAGCGAACTGGCCGCGTAAGTCTCGGCGGCGGGGTCGGCGTGCGGGCTTGCCGCGCGCCTGGTGCCAATCCCTTCACCAGCGCGGCGAACACCACCCGGATGCGCCGCGCCGTGCGCGATGCACGGAGGGTGACCCGCCCGATCGGGAAACGCACCGGCGGACTGTTGCGGCTTGCGGACGGCCGCCGACCATGAGCCGGCTTCGGCGGCTGCCGGAAACGCCCTCAGCGGGTTCCCGTCGAGCGTGTCGATGCGCACGGGCATATGTTCACCACAGGTTGCCGCGATTGCCTGCGACTCTGCGCATGGATAACATGCTTGCATCCCACCATTCGAAGCCGTTGCCCTGACATGCCCTCGCCCGCACACCTTTCGCCGGCCGATTCCGCGCCACAACCCGATATGCCTGCGGCGACCCTGCGCAAGGCCCGCTTCTGGGACCGCATCGCACGCAAATATGCAGCCGACCCGATCGCTGACCTGGCCGGCTACGAAGCCACGTTGCGACGCGTGCAAACCCTGCTGTCCGGCAGCCAGGACGTACTGGAGATCGGCTGCGGCACCGGCAGCACCGCGCTGCGCCTGGCGCCGTTCACCCGGCAGTTGCTGGCGACCGACGTATCGCCCGGCATGATCGCGATCGCGCGCGAGAAGCTGGCGGCCCAGCCGGTGCCGCAGCTGCGTTTCGCCGTCTCCGACGCCGACACACCGTCGATCGGTCAAGCGTCGTTCGACATGGTGCTGGCTTTCAACCTGCTGCACCTGGTCGACGATCTCGACCATACGCTGCAGGCGGCGATACAGGCCTTGCGGCCGGGAGGCCTGCTGGTCTCCAAGACGCCCTGCCTCGCGCTGATGAACCCGCTCATTCCGTATCTTGCGGTGCCACTGATGCGCGCCATTGGCAAGGCACCGCGTGTGTTGTGCTTCGATGCCAAGCAACTGCAGGCCGCCATCGCCCGTCAGGGCCTGGAGATTGTCTGTGTCGAGTACCACGGAACACGCGGCAAGGATATCCGGCCGTTCATCGTGGCCCGCAAGCCCGGCTGAACGGCAGGCGACCTCTCGCGCCCCGCGGTCCGAGCATCGACCACGCCATGCCCGGTGCTCCCGCGAGTCGGCCAGCGTGCTGGCCCCGTGGATCCCGGCGGGACGCGGTCAGAGCGAGGGCTTGTTGCCCTTGCCCACACGTTTCTCGACGGCCTCGCTGCGCAGCTTGTCGACGCGTTCGTTGGCAGCCAGCTCGGCCTTGACCCAGGACTGCACGTCGATCATGGTTGCCTCGACGCGGCTTGCCGGCTGGTTGTCCTTGCTCGTGCCCAACCGGTATTCCAGCATGCTGGCACATTGGGCGAGGTCCTTGACCCGGCTGTGCAGGAACAGGTCGAGCCGGTACTTTCCACCGCCGGCCTTGCGGTACACCATGTCCAGGATGCCCCGCTTCTGCCGCAGGTCGGTCGATGGCAGCGACACATTGACGCCCTTGGGATTGGTCGACAGGCAGTTCATGTCGCCGCCGCCGAACTTCCAGTTGAGGATGCCCGTCGTGGCGTCCGACGTCGAGCCGTACTTGTCGACCAGGGCCTGGCGGAACTGGCCACCGGTGATCGGATCGACGTTGTTGAAGATCACGCGCTGCACGCCCACCAATTTGCCGCCGGCCGGTGGCGGCGAGAAGAACAACTCGAACGAATCATCACGCCGCTTGTTGCCGAGCACCTCGACCTTGCTGGCCGTGATGCGGGCCAGGAAGTCATCGGTCTTGAGTCCATGGTTGATGCCGTCGCTGTAGCTGTACGCCATCCGGCTCTCGTAGATTCTGTCCCCGCCGATCCCGTGCGCCTTGAGCACCGGCACCACCTGCTCGGGCGTCATGCCGAGCCGGATGCCGACCATCTCGAACTTGCTGTCGTCGTCGGCAGCGACGGCGGATGTGGAAAAAATGGCGATCGCTGTCGCTGCAACCGTACTGGCGACAAGCGCCAGTTTCTTGTGGTACGGCATCTCCCTGCGTCCTTTCCTTCAGGTGTCAAAAGACGCGATGCTACGAAACCCGTTGACGATGTCAAGGAAAGAGTCCCGGCGAGCGGGGGCGCAGTTGCGCAAACCGCGCCCCCTGAAACCGGGGGTTGCCAGCCGGCGGCGCATGCGGAGAATGGGTCCATATGACATGCGGGGCTTGCATTCGCATCCCACCACACCCGAGGAACCTTCCAGCATGATTCGTACCGCCATCGCAGGCCTCGTTCTTCTGCCTGCCCTGGTCGCGGCATCCGGCAGTGCCATCGCCTCGACCTATCTCAACCAGTCCAACATCACCGTCACGGTCGGCGCCGGCACATCGCCCGGCTCCTTCAACAACACCTTCAATGGCGGCTCGACGATCAACAAGGTGATCGACGCACCGTCCGCGACCGCCGAGGAGTTCCACAACCAGACGACCCACATCTGGTTCACCGCCGCCGACGATGGCGGCGGGCTGGAGTTGCTGTTCGACTTCGGCATCGAATACGACCTGAGCGTGCTCCACTTCTGGAACTACACCTCGGAAGGTTTCGACGTCGACAACGTCGCGTTCACCTTTTTCAACGGCAACAACGTGCAGAACGGCATGTTGTCGGTGACACCCGATCTCGGCTCCAGCCCCGGCATTCGCGCCCAGGACATCGCGCTGGCCGCACCGCTGAACGTGCGCTACGTGACCGCCTTTCTCACCGGCAGCAACCGGCAGGTCGACTTCCAGAACATCGGCTTCACGGCCAACCTGTCGGCGCCGGTCCCCGAACCGGAAACCTACGCGCTGATGGGTCTCGGTGCGATGGTGGTGCTGGCCGCGTCGCGCCGCCGGCGCCGGCCGCAAGCGGGGCCCCGCGCCACCGCGGCCTGAGCCGGATCGCAACGACCCTGCGCCCCGGCGGTCGCCGCGCGACGGTTCACGACGCGACGGTCTCCATGCCTGCTCCGGCGGCGTCCTGCTCGGCCAGGTCCTCGCGCAGGAACCCGCCCGACTGGCGCGCCCACAGGCGCGCATAGTGCCCGCCGCGCCGCAGCAGCTCCTGGTGCGTGCCCTGCTCGACGATGCGCCCGGCGTCCATCACGACCAGCCGGTCCATGCGCGCGATCGTGCTCAGGCGGTGTGCGATCGCGATCACGGTCTTGCCTTCCATCAGCGTGACCAGCTGCTCCTGGATGGCGGCCTCGATCTCGCTGTCCAGCGCCGAGGTGGCCTCGTCCAGGATCAGGATCGGCGCATCCTTGAGCAGCACCCGGGCCAGCGCGATGCGCTGGCGCTGGCCGCCGGACAACTTGACGCCGCGTTCGCCGGCATGGGCCTCGTAGCCGCTGCGGCCGGCCCAGTCGCGCAGCTCGTCGATGAAGCCGTCGGCATGCGCGCGCTGCGCGGCGGCACGGACCTGCGCATCCGTGGCCTCGGGCCGGCCGTAACGGATGTTGGCCGCGATCGAGCGGTGCAGCAAGGACGTGTCCTGCGTCACCATGCCGATGGCCGCGCGCAGGCTTTCCTGGGTCACGTCGCGCAGGTCCTGGCCGTCGATCGTGATGCGCCCGCCCTCGACGTCGTAGAAACGCAGCAGCAGGTTGACCAGCGTGGACTTGCCGGCGCCGGACCGACCGACCAGGCCGACCCGTTCGCCCGGCCGGATGTGCAGATCCAGCCGCTCGAGCACGGCGCGCCCGCCTTGCGGCTTCTGGCCGTAGCTGAAGTCGACCGCGTCGAACCGGATCTCGCCCCGGGTCACCTGCAAGGCACGGGCCTGCGGCCGGTCGACCATGCTGTGCGGCACCGCGATGGTCTGCATGCCTTCCTGCACCACGCCCACGTTCTCGAAGATGCCCGTCACCTCCCAGCTGACCCAGCCCGCCATGTTCGCGATCTGCCACACCAGCGGCAAGCTGGTGGCCACCACCGCCGGGCTGATCGCCTGGCCGTGCCACAACCACACCGCCACACCGGCCGTGCCCACCACCAGCAAGGCGTTGAGCGCCGTCAGCGTGGCCATGAAACGCGTCGTCATGCGCATGTGCGCGGCGATGCGGACCCGGTGCGCGTCCATCGCGTCGCGCACATAGGCGTCTTCGTCGCGGGCACGCGAAAACAGCTTGACCGTCATGATGTTGGTGTAGCTGTCGACGACCCGGCCCATGACCAGCGAACGCGCCTCGCTGCTCGCGCGCGACAGGTCGCGCATGCGCGGCACGAAGATGCGCAGGAACAACACGAACCCGGCCAGCCAGCAGACCATCGGCAGCGCCAGGCGCCAGTCGAACGACAGCATCATCACCAGCGCGCTGATGCCGTAGACCAGGATGTACCAGACCGCCCGCACCGACGCCACCACGCTCTCGCGCAACGCGTTGGCCGTCTGCATCACCCGGTTGGCCAGCCGGCCGGCGAAGTCGTTCTGGAAAAACGGGCTGCCCTGGCGCACCACGTGCCAGTGGCTCTGCCAGCGCACCAGCGTGGTCACGCCCGGAATCACCGCGTTGTTGCGCACCATGCTGTCGAGCATGATCATCAGCGGGCGCCCGACCAGCAGCACCAGTGCGATGCCGGCCAGCATCGGCCACTGCTGGCGCAGCGCCAGCGCCGGGTCGGTGGCCGCCATCAGGCCGACCAGGCGCCCGAGCAGCACCGGCATCAGGATGTCGATCAGGGCCACGCCCAGGCCGGTCGCCAGCATCGCCAGGTACAGGCCACGCGTCTGGCGCATGTAATGCCAGTAGAACCCCAGCAGGTCCGCGGGCGGGCCCTGGCTGGTGGTCGCCGCGGGCGCGGCGATGTCGCGCACGCGCGACTCGAAAAACGTGAACAGCTTCATGCGAGACCTTCGCGCCGCGCATGGCGGCATGTATCCAAGGGCGGGACCGGCAGCTTCATGCCCGCTCCGATGCCGGCGGGCGCGACGGGTCGAGGGCGTCGCGATAACGCCGGCTGCACGGCACCTGGGAACCGTCGCGCATGCGCAGCCGGGCGTCGCCGCTGTCCAGCGGTTCGATTTCCGCGATCCGGTCCAGGTTGACCAGGTAACTCCGGTGCACCTGCACGAAACGCTGCGGATCGAGCTGGCGCGCGAACTCCGCCAGCGTCGAGCGCAGCAGGTAATCGTGGCCGTTGACGCGCAGGCCGACATAGTTGGCCTGCGCCTGCACCCATGCGATGTCCGATGCCGCGATCAGGAACTCCTTGCGCAGCTTGCGCACCAGGAATCGCTCGGGGCGCACGGGTGCGCCGGGGGCCGGAGCCTTGCCTGCGTCGGGCGGTGCGGCGGCGGTGCCGGACGGCCCGGCCTGCGGCGACGGCGTCGCTGCCGGCGTGGCGGCCTGCGGCGGCGGAGTCCCGTCATCGGCCGGCGGCGCCACGGGCTTCGCCGGGACGGACACGATCGGTGGAGGCGACGGCTGCGACGGCTGCGACGGCGGCGGCTCGGGGGCGTCGAGCACCCGCGCCTCGCCCTGCAGGCGCAGCAGCAGGAACCGGTACGCCGTCAACACACCGACGATCAACATGTAGGCCCGCACATCCTTCATATATTCATACAGCCAGCCGCCCAGCCAGGGGCCGAACGTATAGGCGTCGCCAAGCGACGCATGCACGCCGACCCGGATCGCCACCATGCCGGTCACGTGCACCAGGCTGAACAACACGCTGCCGGCCAGATGCCACGGCAGATGGCGGCGCACGGTGTCCCAATGCAGCGGAAAGCACCGGTTCCAGGCCACGACGGCCGGTATCAGCAGCAACACCATCAGGTGGCTCGATGCCTCCCAGAGCACCGGTTGCCACCAAGCCTGCAAGCGCCCGGCCGCGCGCATGTCGACCAGCGTCACGGCCGTGTTCAGCACGCCCTGCACGGCGATCACGGCAATGCAGAACAACACTTCCACGGGCCGCTGCACGGCCCGGTAGCGCTCCAGCCAGGTGGATGAGGGCTTGTCCATGCACGAAGTCTAGGGCCTGCGCACGCCGCTTCGTCCCCGCGCTCCACCGCTCGTCCCGGCCAGCCCGGGGACCGTCCCACAAGCGCACCACGGCGGCGCCCGCGCCTGAAGAATGCGCCCCATGAACCGCCGTCACGACATCGACACCCTGCGCTGCCTGGCCTTCGGCCTGGTCATTCTGTACCACGTCGCCATGGCCTACGTGGCCGACTGGCACTGGCACCTCAAGAGTCCGCATGCGGCCGAATGGCTGCAGTGGCCGATGCGCGCGCTGAACCTGTGGCGCATGGACCTGGTGTTCCTGGTCTCGGGCCTGGCCATGGGGTTCCTGCTGCGCCAGGGCGACCGGCTCGGCGTGTTGCGCCAGCGCAGCCTGCGCCTGCTGCTGCCGCTGGCCTGGGGCATGGCGGTGATCGTGCCCTACCAGGCCTACGCGCAGGCCGTGGCCAACGGATCGATCGCACCCGGCCTGGGCGCCTTCGTGCTGCGGTATGTCTCCGGCGGACCCTGGCCGGCAGGCGCCTTCGACGGCTCGGACGTCGGCGTGACCTGGAACCACCTGTGGTACCTGCCCTACCTGTGGGTCTACACCGCGCTGTTGCTGGCGCTGGCTCCGGTGCTGGTCCGGCCGCGCGGAGCCTTCCTGGCGCTGCGCGGCGCCCGGCTGCTGCTGTTGCCGGCGCTGCCCTTGTTCGTGTATTCGCTGGCGCTGCGCCCGCACTTCCCGCCGACCCATGACCTGCTGCACGACGCCTGGCTGCACGCCGTCTACGGCACGCTGTTCGTCTACGGCTGGTGGATCGGCGTGGACGCGGCCCTGTGGGCCGAGATCCGGCGCCTGCGGCACCGCGCGCTCGTCGTCGCCGGCGCGGCCTTCCTGCTCCTGCTGGTGCTGCGTTCGGACCGGTTCGGTGGCGAGGCGCTAGCCAGCGCCGCCCGGCTCTGCGGCGACCTCTACACATGGTCGGCCATCGTGGCCATCCTGGGTTTCGCGTACCGGCACCTGAACCGTCCCTGGCGCTGGCTGGCCTGGGCGCGGGAGTCGGTCTATCCCTGGTACGTGCTGCACCAGACACTGATCATCGTGGCCCTGGTCTGGCTGGTGCCGCTGCGCCTGGGTCCGGTGGGCGAACCGCTGTTGGTGCTGCTGGCGACGGTGGCGGGTTGCTGGCTGCTGTGCGACGGCTGGATCCGACCGAGCCGGTGGTTGCGCCCGCTGTTCGGGCTGGCGCCGCTGCCGCGACACGCATCCGCCGGGTACCGGCCGCAGGATCCCGTCGCGGCGCGCATGGCCGAGGAGCCGACGCCGCCCCGATGGCCGTGACGCCGGCTGCCGGCCCTACTCCGCGATCTCCCACGCCGGATTCCAGGCCACCTCCCACAGGTGACCGTCCGGATCCTGGAAACAGCCCGCATGACCGCCCCAGAAGGTCTGCTGCGCCGGTTTGACGATGCGCGCGCCGGCCGTGGCGGCCTGCGCCATGACGCGGTCGACCGCGGCGCGCGAACCCAGGTTGTGGGCCAGGCTGAACGCCGGGCTGCCGGATGGCGGCTCCGCCGGCAGGCCGGCGTCGCGCAGCAGGTTGGCGCGCCCGAACAGGCCCAGCCGCAGGCCGCCCTGCAGTTCGAAGAAAGCGACGGCGCCGTGCTCGAACTCGGTGCCGACGATGCCCTCGGTGGCCCAGCCCAGGCCGTCACGGTAGAACGACACGGCGCGCTCCAGGTCGGCAACGCCGAGGGTGATCAGGCTGATGCGCGCTTGCATGGAGGGAACTCCGGTTGTGGGGCTTCCCGTTATTGTGTCCGCGTCAATGCCGATCGACACCCGATTGACCCAGGTCAAGCCCGGGCGGTGGCCGAAAACCCGGCCACCGCCTAAGCTTGCACCATGTCCGCCATTCCAGCCCCGGCCGCCGTGCCGATGCGCCATGCCGCTGTCGGCGCGGGCGAACGCGCGCAACGGATCCGCGTCACCGGCATCGTGCAGGGGGTCGGGTTCCGTCCCGCCGTCTGGCGCCTGGCGCAGCGCCACGGCCTGCGCGGCACCGTAGGCAACGACGGCCAGGGCGTGGCGATCCATGTCTGTGGCCCGGCCGACGCGCTGGCGCGTTTCGTGGCGGACCTGCGGTGCCAGGCACCGCCGCTGGCACGGGTGGACCGGATCGACTGCGACGACGGCGCGTGGCTGGCGCCCGATGCCGGCTTTGCCATCGTGGCCAGCAGCGCTGACGGCGCGGCCCGCACCGGCATCGCGCCCGACGCCGCGAGTTGCGCCGCATGTATCGCCGAGACCGTCGATCCGGCGGCGCGCCGCCACGGGTATGCGTTCACCAACTGCACCCACTGCGGCCCGCGGCTGTCGATCGCAGAGCGGATCCCGTACGACCGCGCCCATACGACGATGCGGGCGTTCACGATGTGCGCCGCCTGCCACGCCGAATACGACAACCCGGCCGACCGGCGTTTCCATGCCCAGCCCATCGCCTGCCCGGACTGCGGGCCATGCATCTGGCTCGAGACCGGCGACGCGCATCGCGACGTGGCGCTGCCGCAGGACGCGATCGCCGCCGCTCGGCTGCTGCTGCAGCGCGGGGCCATCGTCGCGATCAAGGGCCTGGGCGGATTCCAGCTGGCCTGCGACGCCGGCAACGCCGACGCGGTGGCGCGGCTGCGCGCGCGCAAGCGCCGTGCGAGCAAGCCCCTGGCGCTGATGGCGCGCGACCTGGCCATGGTGCGGTCGTTCACCCGCGTCGATGCCGACGAAGCGACCTGCCTGCAAGGCCCGGCGGCGCCCATCGTGCTGCTCCCGCGCACCGCCGGCGCGGCGCAGCTGGCCGACAGCATCGCCCCCGGCATGCGGACGCTGGGCATCATGCTGCCCAACACGCCGCTGCACCACCTGCTGCTGCGGGGCATGGCACACCCGATCGTGCTCACCAGCGGCAATGTGTCGGACGCGCCGCAACTGACCGACAACGACGCGGCGCGCACCGCGCTGGCGGCGATCGCCGACGCCTTTCTGCTGCACGACCGGCCCGTGGCACGCCGCGTCGACGACTCGGTCGTGCGCGTGATGGCAGGCGCGCCCCGTGTGTTGCGGCGCGCCCGTGGCCTGGCGCCGGCCGGCATCGCCCTGCATCCGGACTTCGCCACCGCCACGCCGGTGCTGGCGCTGGGCGGTGACCTGAAAAACAGCGTGTGCCTGCTGCGCGCCGGGCAGGCCGTGGTGTCGCACCACATCGGCGAGTTGCGCGACCCGCGCACGCTGGCCGACTTCCGGCGCGCCATCGACGACTACCGGCAACTGTTCGACCACGATGCGCAGTGCATCGCGATCGACGTGCACCCGCAGTCACTGGCCGGCGCCGGCGCGCGTGCCCTGCCGGCCGGCACAGGCGGCGCATCTGCCCCGGCCGTGGTCGAGGTGCAGCACCACCACGCCCACATCGCCGCCTGCATGGCCGAGAACGGCCTGCCGCCGGATACGCCCGACGTGCTCGGCATCGCACTCGACGGCATGGGTTACGGCGACGACGGCACCATCTGGGGCGGCGAGTTCCTGCGCGCCGGTTATCGGGGTTTCACACGGCTGGCGCGGCTGCAGCCGGTCGCCCTGCCCGGCGGCGACGCCGCCATGCGCGAACCCTGGCGCAACACCTATGCCCAGCTGGTCGCGGCCATGGGCTGGCCGGCCTTCGCCGACCGGTATGCCGACCTGGCGCTGTACGCGGGGCTGCGGACCAAGCCGCTGCGTGTGATCGACGCCATGCTGGCCTCGCACACCAACTGCCCACCGGCGAGTTCGGCCGCCCGGTTGTTCGACGCGGTGGCGGCCGCCTGCGGCATCTGCTTCGACCATATCGGCCACGAAGGCCAGGCGGCGATGGAGCTGGAGGCCTGTGCCGACGCCGCCACGCTGGAGCACGAAAGCGACGACCGGGCCTACCCGTTCGCCATCGACACCGGCGACGGCTCGCACCTGCCCTGCCTGGATCCCGCGCCGTTGTGGCCGGCGCTGCTGGACGACCTGCACCATGGCGTGCCCGCGAGCGTGGTGTCGGCCCGTTTCCACAAGGGCCTGGCGATCGCCATCGTGCGCATGGTGCGGCAGTTGCGCGCCGTGCACGACGGCGACGCCTTGCACGCCGTGGCCTTGTCCGGCGGCGTGTTCCAGAACCGCATCCTGCTGGAACAACTGGTGCGCCGGCTCGAACAGGCGGGCCTTGCGGTGTTGACACACCGGCAGGTACCGTCCAATGATGGTGGCTTGTCGCTGGGCCAGGCAGCGGTCGCCGCAGCGCGCATGCTGGCCACGCGTGCCACACCCCCCGCCGACCCGACCACCGCGACAGCCCGAACGGAAACCTCACCATGTGCCTAGGCATTCCCGGACAGATCGTCGCCATCGTCGACGCACAGCGCCAGCTGGTCACCGTCGACGTGGGCGGCGTACGGCGCACGATCAACGTCGCCTTCATCGTCGACGACGACCATCCGGTACAGGCCTGTCTCGGCGAGTGGGTGCTGGTGCATATCGGCTTTGCGATGAGCCGCATCGACGCGCAGGAGGCCGAACGCACGCTGGCGCTGCTGGCCGAACTGGGCGAGGCACAGGCCGAGATGGCGGCGATGGCGGGCAGCCCGCCCCCCGACAAGGACCACAGGCCGGCATGAAATACGTCGACGAATTCCGCGACCCGGTCAAGGCCCGCGCGCTGGTGCGGGACATCACGCAGCGGCTGGACGGCATCGCCGGTCGGCTACAACGCCCGCTGCAGATCATGGAGGTATGCGGCGGCCACACGCATTCGATCTTCCGTTACGGCATCCACCGGATGTTGCCGCCCACGGTCGAGTTCGTGCACGGCCCGGGTTGCCCGGTCTGCGTATTGCCGATGGGCCGGGTCGACGATGCGATCGCGCTGGCGCGGCAGCCGAACCTGATCTTCGCGACCTTCGGCGACGCGATGCGGGTGCCGGGCTCGAGGCTGAGCCTGTTGCAGGCGCGAGCCGAGGGCGCCGACGTGCGCATGGTGTATTCGCCGCTGGACGCGTTGCAGCTGGCGCGCGACAACCCGCGCCGACCGGTGGTGTTCTTCGGCCTCGGCTTCGAGACCACGATGCCGGCCACGGCGATGACGCTGCTGCAGGCGCGCGCCGACGCTGTTGCCAACTTCTCGGTGTTCTGCAACCACATCACCATCATCCCGACGCTGCGCGCCATCCTCGACGAGCCGGACCTGCAGATCGACGGCTTCCTCGGCCCGGGCCATGTCAGCATGGTGATCGGCATCCGTTGCTACGACTTCATCGCCCGCGACTACCGGCGACCGATCACGGTGGCCGGCTTCGAGCCGCTGGACCTGCTGCAGGCCTTGTCGATGGTGGTCCAGCAGATCGCCGACAACCGCTGCGAGGTCGAGAACGCGTACAGCCGCATCGTGCCCGAACACGGCAACCCGCAGGCGCTGGCGGCGATGGCCACGGTGTTCGAGCCGCGCGAGACCTTCGAATGGCGTGGCCTGGGTTCGATCGCGCACTCGGGCGTGCGGCTGCGCGAGGACTTCGCCGCCTTCGACGCCGAGCGCATCTTCACCGTGCCGCACCAGCGCGTCGCCGACCCCGGCGACTGCCAGTGTGCCGAGGTGCTCAAGGGGCTGATCCGACCGCCGCAGTGCCGACTGTTCGGCACCGCGTGTACGCCGCAGACACCGCTGGGTGCGTTGATGGTGTCCAGCGAAGGCGCGTGCGCGGCGCATTACCGCTACGCGCGCCACGCCGCACCGGCGGCGGCCAGCACACAGGTGCCGGCATGACGCTGCGCGACACCCACGTCAACATGGGCCACGGTGGTGGCGGCCAGGCCATGCACGCGCTGATCGCCGAGGTGTTCGCCACGCCTTTCGACAATCCGCTGCTGGCGACCATGGAAGACCAGGCCCGCGTGCCGCTGAGCGAACTGGCGGCGCACGGCGACCGGCTCGCGTTCTGCACCGACAGCTACGTCGTGGACCCGCTGTTCTTCCCCGGCGGCGACATCGGTACGCTGGCCGTGTGCGGCACCGTCAACGACCTGGCCATGGGAGGCGCGCGGCCCCTGTACCTGTCGTGCGCGGTCATCCTCGAAGAAGGATTTCCGGTCGAGACGCTGCGCCGCATCGTGGCCAGCATGCGCCGGGTCGCGGCCGAGGCCGGCGTGCAGATCGTCACCGGCGACACCAAGGTGGTCGGTCGCGGCGCCGCCGACAAGATCTTCATCAACACCGCCGGCATCGGCGTGATACCGGTGGGCATCGCGCTGTCGGCGCGCAAGGCCCGGCCCGGCGACCGCGTCATCATCAACGGCCCCATCGGCGACCATGGCGCGGCCATCCTGGTGGCGCGCCAGCAACTCGCGCTGGAGGCCGACATCCGCAGCGACTGCCAGCCGCTGGCCGGCCTGGTCGCAGCCATGCTGGCGACCTGCCCGGCGATACGCTGCCTGCGCGACCCGACGCGCGGCGGCGTGGCCACCGTGCTCAACGAATTCGCGGCCGCCTCCGGCGTCGGCATCCGCATCGACGAAGACGCGCTGCCGCTGCGCGAGCCGGTGCGCGGCGCGTGCGAGATCCTGGGCCTCGACCCGCTGTACCTGGCCAACGAAGGCAAGTTGCTCGCCGTCGTGCCGCCCGATGCCGCCGACGCGGTGCTGGCCGCGATGCGCGCGCACCCGGCCGGCGCCGATGCGGCCATCATCGGCACGGTCAGCGACCAGGCGGCCGGCACGGTGATCCTGCAAACCGGCTTCGGCGGCGAACGTGTCGTCGACATGCTGGTGGGCGAACAACTGCCGCGGATCTGCTGAATGAACGACGACGAAGACAACGACAAACGACAACGGGAGACGATGCGATGTGCGTGACCTGCGGCTGCTCCGGAACCGGCGCGGCGACGACACCAACGACGACCCGCGAGCCGCACGGCTGGCATACCCATGCCGACGGCACCCGCCACAGCCATGCGCACGACCATGCCGAGGAGCATGACCACGGCCACGGGCATGCGCACGAACCCAATCATGACAGTACGCATGTACACGCCACGGCCGCTGCCGCCGGCCATGCGGACGCCGGCGCCGCGGACATGGCCGATGCGGCCACCCGCCACGCGCAGTTGCACGGCCGCACGGTGCGGCTCGAGCAGGACCTGCTGGCGCGCAACCAGTTGCTGGCCGAGCGCAACCGCGGCTGGTTCGCCGGCCGCGGCGTGCTGGCGCTGAACCTGGTCAGCTCGCCGGGGTCGGGCAAGACCAGCGTGCTCGAACGCACGATCCGCGACACCCACGGTCGCTGGCCGTTCGCCGTCATCGAAGGCGACCAGGCGACACAGAACGACGCCGACCGTATCCGCGCCGCCGGCGCCGAGGCGGTGCAGATCAACACCGGCACCGGTTGCCATCTGGACGCCGCGATGCTGCAGCGCGGCCTGGACCGGTTGCGGCCGCCGCCGGGCGCCATCGTGATGATCGAGAACGTCGGCAACCTGGTCTGCCCGGCGCTGTTCGACCTGGGCGAGGCGGCCAAGGTGCTGGTGATGTCGGTGACCGAAGGCGAGGACAAGCCGGTCAAGTACCCGCACATGTTCCGCGCTGCGCGCCTGCTGCTTCTCAACAAGATCGATCTGCTGCCGCACCTGGATTTCGACGTCGACCGCTGCATCGCGCATGCGCGCAGCGTCAACCCGGAGATCGAGATATTGCGGGTGTCGGCGCGCAGCGGCCAGGGCATGGACGCCTGGTATGCGTGGTTGCAGCAGCGGGTGGACGCGCTGGCGCACGCCGAGCCACTACAGCTGGAACGCTAACCAGCGCACCAGCCCTTCGAGCATCTCGCGCAGCAGGCCCGGCCGGTCGCCGCGGTACAACTCGGCACCCATGCGCTGGCGCGTGATCCAGCCGGCGAATCCGTTGACCGACGAGCGGTCGTGGAACGCGAACATCAGCTCGTAGTTCAGGAACAGGCTGCGTTCGTCCAGGTTGGCCGAACCCGCCAGCGCCAGATCGTCGTCGAACACCACCGCCTTGCCGTGCAGCATGGCGGGCACCAGCCAGACCCGGCCACCGGCGGCGGTCAGCTCGCGCAAGGCGGCATGGCGCGCCCAGTCCGCGAGCCGGTGGTTGGAGCGGCGCGGCAGCACCAGTTCGACGTCCAGTCCCCGGCGCGCGGCCAGCGTCAAGGCCATCAGCAACACCGGGTCGGGCACGAAATACGGCGACACCGCCAGGATCCGGCGCCGCGCGCTGAAGCAGCTCGACACCAGCAGCACGTGCAAGGTGTCGTCGAGCTGGTCCGGCCCGCTAGCCACCAGTTGCGCCACCGGTGCGCCGGGCTCGCCCTCGACCGGACCGTGTGCCGGCGTGTCGACCCGGGCCTGGCCGGTGGCGAAGGCCCAGTCCTGGTCGAAGCGCTGCTGCGCCTGGTAGGCCAGCGCGCCGGCGAACGTGAAGCTCAGGTCGATCCACGGCGACTTGTGCCGCAACAGGCTGTCGTCGCCGACGAAATATTCGGCCGCCAGGTTGCGCCCGCCGGCCCAGGCGCGGCATCCGTCGGCGATCACCAGCTTGCGATGGTTGCGCAGGTTGGTGCGGCCCGGCAGGATGGAGCGGAACGGCGACACGAACAACGCGGCCTGCACGCCGGCCGCGCGCAGGCGGCGCAGGTCGATGCGTCCGCCCAGGTAGATGCCGACCCCGTCGACCAGCACCCGTACCCGTACCCCGGCCTGCGCGCGCTGCTCCAGCAGTTCGGTGATCTCGCGCCCCAGCGCATCGTTGCCCACCAGGAAGGTGCACAGGTCCAGCGTGTGGCGCGCCTGCAGCACGAGCGCGCGCAAGGCATCCAGCGCCTGCTGCCCGTCGTCATGAATGTGCAGTTGCCGGTAGCTGGCCACCGGCGGCAGCCCCATCGCGTCGGCAAGCTGGTGGAACGCGGTGCGGGTGTCCGGGGCGACGTGGCCGGTGCCGGCGGCCGCCGGGGCGGGAACGAGCAGGCCGGTGTCGCGCCGCGCGACCTTGCGGCTGCCGAACAGCAGGTACAGCGGCAACGCGAACTCCGGCGCCAGCGCCAGCGACACCACCCAGGCCACCGCCGCCGACGGATGGCGGCGCTGGTGCCGGATGCGCGAGCCGATGACATAGATCGCCAGGCCCGTGAAAACCAGCAGGCCGTGCAGCGTGATGACGCGGCTGTCGATCAGCAGTTCGAGCATGATCGGGCGCGAACGCCGGCCGCGGCCGCCGTCATCCGGTCGGGGCCAGGCATGGGGTTGGGCGGCATCGTTGGGATCATCGGGTGTTCGCTGCATTATGGAGGGGGGCAGCCGCCGGTCGAACCGTAGAATTCCCGCAGGCAGCCACGTCCAGAAGCTGCCCCACCGGGAGCCCCGCCTTGCCGCGTTTTCTGCACACCGCCGATTGGCAGATCGGCCGCCAATACAGCCAGTTCCCCCCCGACGACGCGGTGCCGCTGGCGCAGGCGCGGCTCGACGCGGTGCACACCATCGCCCGGCTGGCCACCGAACACGCGGTGGACGCGGTGCTGGTGGCCGGCGACGTGTTCGATCTGCAGACGGTCAGCGAACGCACGATCCGCCAGCTGTTCCTGGCACTCGGCGGTTTTTCCGGGCCCTGGGTCATGATTCCCGGCAACCACGACGCCGCTTTGTCGGAAAGTGTCTGGACCCGTGCCGCGCGCATGCAGGCCCTGCCCGCCAACCTGCACCTGGCCCTGCGCGGCGCGGTGATCGATTTTCCGGAACAGGGATTCGCGGCGCTGACCGCACCGCTGACGCAACGCCACACCTACAACGACCTGACCGCCTGGTTCGACGACGCGGCGACGCCCGAGGGCCGGGTCCGCGTCGGCCTGGCGCACGGCAGCGTGCAGGGCGTGCTGGCCAGCGACATCGATTCGGCCAACCCGATCGCGGCCGAACGCGCCGAACGCGCGCGGCTCGACTACCTGGCGCTGGGCGACTGGCATGGCTGCCGGCAGATCGACGCACGCACCTGGTACAGCGGCACGCCCGAGCCCGACCGCTTCAAGGACAACGACCCCGGCCATGTGCTGCTGGTGCAGGTGGACGCGCCCGGCGCGCAGCCGCAGGTGCAGCGCATCGCGACCGGCCGGCACGACTGGCAGACCTGGGAACACCCGGTATCCGTGGCCAGCGACGTGGACGCACTGATCGAACGGCTGCGCCGGCTGGGCGGCCGCGACGTGCTCGACCTGCGTGTGCACGGGCAGACCGACCTGGCCGACCTGCAGCGGCTGCAGGCCGCGCTGCGCGAAGCCGAGGCGCATGTGCGCAGCATCCGGGCCGACCTCGGCGCGCTGCGGCTGGTGCCGACCGAACAGGACATCGCCGCGCTGCAGGCCGACGGATACGTCGGTGACGTGATCGCCGAATTGCGCGACCTGCAGCAGGACGACGGCGCGCAGCCGTCCGCCGTGGCGGCACATGCGCTGGCGCTGCTGACCGGCATGCTGGCCGAACGCGAACCGGCCGACGGAGGTGCCGCATGATGCAGTTGCAGCGGATCCGCGTCGAGCAGCTGCGCCAGTTCCGCCAGCCGTTCGAACTGGCCGGGCTCGACCCCGGGCTGAACCTGCTGGCCGGCCCGAACGAGGCCGGCAAGAGCACCCTGGTGCGCGCCATCCGGGCCGCGTTCTTCGAGCGCGTGCGCTCCACCAGCATGGACGACCTGCTGCCCTGGGGTGAACCGTCGGCCGCGCCCAGCGTGGAGATCGACTTCACGATCGACGGCGTGCCGCACCAGTTGCGCAAGCGGTTCCTGCACCGCAAGCGCTGCCTGCTCGACGTCGGCAGCCGCCAGCTCGAAGGCGACGACGCCGAGCAGCACCTGGCCGAACTGCTGGGATTCCGCTTCGCGGCCAAGGGCGCGAGCAAACCCGAACACTGGGGCGTGCCCGGCCTGTTGTGGATCGAACAAGGCCAGGCCCACGACATCCACCAACCGGTCGGCCATGCGACCGACCACCTGCGCCAGGCGCTGGCCCGGTCGGTGACCGAGGTGGCCAGCAGCCAGGGCGACAGCGTGATCGCCCGGGTACGCAAGGAACGCGAGGCCTTGCTGACCCAGGCCGGCAAGCCGCGCGGCGTCTACCAGGAGGCGCTGGCCGAGCAGGACACGCTGGGCTCCCGCCTGGCCGAACTCGACGGCCGCATCACCCACTACCGCCAGCAGGTGGACCGGCTCGGCGAGCTGCTGCAACTGCAGGCGCAGGAAGCGGCCGACAAGCCCTGGGAGGCGCTGCTGGCGCAGCAGCGCCAGGCCCAGGCGCAACTGGACGCCCTGCAGGCCGAGGCCACGCAGCTCGAGACCGATCGCAACAGGCTGCGCCAGCTCGAGGACAAACGCCAGCTGCTGCAGTTGCAGCGCGAGCGCTTCGATGCCGATGCGCGTGCGCTGACCCAGCGCCAGGACGATCTGGCGCGCGCCGAACAGCGGCTCGCCGAGGCCCGCACGGCACTGGCGCGCTGGGACGGCGAACGCGCGGCCGCGCAACAGGCCAGCGAAGCCGCCGACACCGCGCTGCTGGCGGCGCAGCAGCATCAGCGCCGCGTCGAACTGCAGCGACAACTGCAGGAAGCCCGCACCCAGGCGACGGCGCTGCAGGACACACTCGCACAGGCGCGCCAGGAACAGGCCCAACTGCAGCAGCTGCGCGCCCAGGCGGCGGAGGCCGTGGCGCCGGCCAGCGACGACATCGCGCTGCTGCGCCAGCAACACCAGCAGCTGGGCGAACTGCGCATCCGCGAGCAGGCGGTGGCGACCCGGCTGCAGTTCGAGCTGCTGCCCGGCATACGCGCCACGCTGGACGGCCAGGCACTGGCCGGCAGCGGCGAGTTGCTGGTCAAGCGTGCCGCCACGCTTGACATCGCCGACGTGGGCCAGTTGCGCATCGTGCCGGGCGGCGCCGACCTGGCCGAGCTCGCACGCGAGGAGACCCGGCTGGCGGCGGCACACCAGGCCGACCTGCAGCGCGTCGGCGCGGCCGACCTGGCCGATGCCGAACGGCGCCACGGGGCGGCGGCGCAAACCCGCAGCGACATCGCACTGGCGACGCGCACGCTGGCATTGCGCGCGCCCCAGGGCCTGGACGCCTTGCAGGATCAGCTCGACACGCTGACCGCCCGCGCCGGCCAGGCCGAACGCGCGCTGGCACAGCTGCCGGCAGACGACGCCGGCGCGGCAGCACCGACCCTGCCGGTGCCCGATGCCGAGGCCCGGCTGGCGCAGGCGCGCGCCCGGCTCAAGCAGGCGACGCAACAATTCGACGCGGCCAACCTGGCCGCCGGCGCGGCGCAGACCCAACGCGATGCCGCCGAGCGCGAAAGCGCGGCATTGCAGGCCACGCTGTCCGACCCGGCGCGCGCGCAACTCGCGCGGACCCAGGCGGAGCAGCTGCACACGGCCCAGGCCGAATGCCAGGCCCTGGAACAGGCCATCGCGGCGCGCGAGCAGGCGCTGGCCCGGCAACGCGCCGACATTCTGCAGCAGGACGTCGCGCGTTTCGGCCGCAGCGCCCAGCAGGCACAGCAGCAGTTCGACGAGCGCAGGAGCGAGATCCGCGTCGTGCAAGGCATGCTGGAGGACGCCGGTGCCCACGGCCTCGAAGAGGAACGCGCGCGCGGGCAGCTGGAACTGCAGGCGGTGCAACGCCGCTGCGAGCAGCTGCAATTGCGCGCCGCCGCGCTCGACCTGCTGCTCGGGCGGCTGGAGTCGCACCGGCGCGCGTTGACGCAGCGCCTGCAGGCGCCGCTGCAGAAACACGTGCAGCACTACCTGCCGCTGCTGTTCACGCAGGCGCAACTCGACATTGGCGACGACCTCGCCCCCGGCCGGCTGACCCGCGCCGACGACGCCGGCGCCACACAGGCCGGCCCGGTGACCGAGCTCAGTTTCGGCGCGCGCGAACAGATGGGCGTGATCAGCCGCCTGGCCTATGCCGACCTGCTGCGCGAAGCCGGCCGCCCGACGCTGATCATCCTCGACGACGCGCTGGTGCACAGCGATGCGCAGCGGCTGGCGCAGATGAAGCGGGTGTTGTTCGACGCCGCGCAGCGGCACCAGGTGCTGCTGTTCACCTGCCATCCGGAGTCGTGGCGCGACCTCGGCGCGCCGGCGCGGGCCATCGCCGCGGCGCGCCCGGCGGCGGCCGGCTAGGCGCGTGCACCCGCCGGCTCAACGGCTGTGGTGGAACACGTAGCGCCCGATGTCCTTGCTGCCGTTCGCCGCGACGGCCAGCAGCCGGACTTCCAGATCGTGCGACGGCAACTGGCGCACCTGGGCCAGTGCCGGCGCAAACACGACCTCGCCCGTGGCGGGATCGAAGGGGACGTCGTGCACCCACGTCTCGTCTTCGCTCGGCGACATGCGCAGGGCTGCGTCGACCCGACGGACACCGTCCAGTGGTGCCGCCATGCGCCCGATCAGCACGTCGTCGTTCGCCGACACACTGCAGTTGACGCTGCCGTCGACCGGCACGCGGTATTCGCGAACCCGCAGGCCCTGCGCGCGCAGCCGGCCCACGAACGCAGCCGTGACGAAGGTCTGGACCAGGCCCCCGGCGAAGGCCCGCTTCACACCGTGCGACAGTGCGATCAGGTCGTCGAGTGCAGCACCGCAGCGGTCGCACTCCAGCAGGTGCATGTCGATGGCATCGGTCTCGGCCGCGTCGGTTTCCTGCAACCAGTACGCCAGCAAGCGATCCGGATCGATGTGTGCCTCCTCGGGCCGGCGGCTCATTGCGCGCTCCCCGGGCCGGCGACGCACTGGCGCAGCTTGGTGATGCCGCGGTGGCGCAGCACCCGCACGTTGCCCGCGCTCAGGCCCAGTGCGCCGGCCACTTCGTCAGCGGGCCTGTCCTCGTAGAAGGTCATCACCAGCACCGAACGCTCCCGTTCTGCCAGCCGCTCCATGCAGGTGGCGACACGGCGATGGTCCAGTTGCGGCGCGATGCCGATGTCCGCCGGCTCGAGCATGTGTGCGTGGCGCGCAAGCAGTTCCTCGCGCCTGCGGGCACTGCGACGCATGTCCATGACCAGCATGCGGCAGGTGCCGAACACGTAGGACACCACACGTTCGGGCTGGCGGACCTCGCCCTGGCGCAGGTGGTCGATGGTCAGCGCCATCACGTTTTGCATCAGGTCGTCGGCGGCGTGGCTGTCGCGCAGGTGGCGCAACCCGTAGCGACGCACGCGCGGCGCCAGCAGCCGGTACAACGCGGCCTCCGCGTCGCGCGCCTCGCCCGGCGGCGCCTCGGCGATGCGCCGCGCCAGGCCGGCCTCGACACCGTCCGTTGCGGCAATCGATTCGTTCATGGGGGCGAGCATAAGCCGGCGCCGGGCCCGCGCGTCAGAAAATTTTGTTGTAACGCCGGGCCCGGTCGTGACACATCCTGCGGTCAACCCCTTCATCAACACCCACGAGGACCCACCATGCTGACCAACCGCGAGACAGGCACCAACATCCAGGAAATCGCCCACGGCATCTACCGGATCAACACCCCGGTCGAGCTGCCGGGCGGGCCCGGCTTCAGCTTCAACCAGTACCTGATCGTCGACGAGCAACCCCTGTTGTTCCACACCGGACCGCGCAAGCTGTTTGCGCCGATCAGCCAGGCCGTTGCGGCGGTGATGCCGGTGGAGAAGCTGCGGTATGTCGGCCTGTCGCACTTCGAGGCCGACGAATGCGGCTCGCTGAACGACTTCCTGGCGCTGGCGCCGCAGGCCTCGCCGCTGTGCGGCACGATCGCGGCCATGGTGTCGGTCGACGACGTCGCGGCACGGCCGGCCACCGCGCTGGCCGACGGCGAACGGCTGGTGCTGGGTTCGCACACGATGCAGTGGTTCGACACGCCGCACGTGCCGCACGGCTGGGAGTGCGGCATGGTGATGGATGTGTCGACCGGGACCTTCTTCTGCGGCGACCTGTTCACGCAGCCCGGCAGCGGCGAAGTCGCGCTGACGCGCGACGACATCCTCGGTCCGAGCGAGGCCTTTCGCGGCGCGATGGACTACTACGCCCACGGCAAGGACACGGGCGCCATCCTGGCTCGGCTGGCCGCCGCGCAACCGACCACGCTGGCCTGCATGCACGGCAGCGCTTGGAGCGGCGATGGCGGCGCGCTGCTGCGGCAACTGGCCACGTCGGTGGGCTGATGGCGGCGCGACGCGGCGACCGCGCGCAGGCCGCGGCGATCGCTCCGCCAACGCGTCAGGTTCCCTTCACGTAGGGGTTGCTGCGCCGTTCCCGCCCGAAGCTGCTCTCCGGCCCGTGGCCGGGAATGAACACGGTGTCGTCGCCCATCGGCCACAGGCGTTCGGTGATGCTGGCGATCAGCTGGGCGTGGTTGCCCTGCGGGAAATCGGTGCGGCCGATGCTGCCGGCGAACAACACGTCGCCCACGAAGGCGCGTTGCAGCTCGGGCGCATGGAACACGACATGGCCCGGCGTGTGCCCGGGGCAGTGGCGCACCTGCAGCGTGTGCCGGCCCAGCGTCACCGTGTCGCCGTCCTCGAGCCAGCGCGTGGGCGTGAACGGCTCGGCATGCGGGAAACCGAACATCCGCCCCTGCTCGGCCAGTGCGTCGATCCAGAACTGGTCGGCCCGGTGCGGCCCGATGACGGGCAGCTCGAACCGGCGCGCGAGCTCGGCCGTGCCGCCGGCATGGTCGATATGGGCATGGGTCAGCCAGATTGCGACCAGCCGTACCTGCAACCGCTTCACGGCATCGACCAGCCGGTCGAGGTCGCCGCCCGGGTCGATGACGGCGGCCTGCATGGTGTCGTCTTCCCAGACGATGGAGCA
This sequence comes from Rhodoferax sp., assembly GCA_024236015.1. Taxonomy (GTDB): domain Bacteria; phylum Pseudomonadota; class Gammaproteobacteria; order Burkholderiales; family Burkholderiaceae_C; genus CAISIP01. The sequence continues at coordinate 29,558 of JACKLK010000005.1, read as the reverse complement.
GTTCTGCTGGAACGGGGTGACGGGAACGGTCTGGTAATGGAGCATGGATCGGCAGGCAACTGGCGGCAACCGGCCGATTATCCCGACGCCGACTCCGACGGTTGCGGCGCGTCGGAGCCCGCCGGCGGTGCTTCTTCCGCCGCGGCCGGCGTGTCGAACGGCCCGCTCGCCTTGGCCATCTGCTGCGCGGCGCGGCGCAAGGCGCTGCTGCGGCGCAAGGCCTGCTCCATCGCGGCGATCGGCATCTGGCCATCAGCACCGGCCAGCAGCAAGGCGGCCTTGAGCGTCTGGTAGGAGCGCTCCATCCGGTCCGCCGCGATCGTGACCATGCCCGGACTGGGCGCGCCTTGCTGCGGATCGCACAACGCGAACAGGTCGTCCGCGTGCCGTGCGAATCCGGCCTGGGCCTGCGCCAGTTCGGTTCCGGTCGCGGCCATCCACGGTGTCAGCGCGCTGGCGGCCAGCGCCTGTTCCGACGCCGTCTCGTAATAGCGCATCACCCGCAAGGTCCAGGCCAGCCGGCGGCTGGTGCGTTGCGTCATCTCGGCGCGGTGCATGCGTTCGACGAAACGCTCGACCGCGGCGTCGAGGGCGGTCGCGATCCGCTGGTCGGCGACGACCTGGCCGGTTTCGACACCCAGCAGCGCGGCACGCGCCATGCGGGCGGCCAGATGCCCGATGCGCCCGATCTCGCGTTCGAGCGCGTCCAGCGCCAGCGCCGGCACGGCCAGCACGTTGTCGTCGAGGAACTGCAGCTGCGCCTGGTCGTCCTCGCGCGCGCGGAAGCGCCGCTGCAACCAGCGTGTCAATCCCGCGGCCAGCGGCCACATCAGCAACACGCCCAGCAGGTTGAAGGTGGTGTGGAACAGCGCCAGCAGCAGGGCCGGATCGTCGGCCATGCCCATCGCCTGCTGCGCGCGTGTCAGCGCGGCGATCAGCCAGGGCAGCAGCGCCAGCGCCACGCAGGCCGTGATCAGATTGAAGATCACGTGCGCGGCCGCCGCGCGGCGCGCATTGGGCGTGGCGCCGATCGCCGCCACCAGGGCGGTGAACGTGGTGCCGATGTTGGCGCCGATCACGACCGCCGCCGCACCCTGCGCGCCGATCAGCCCGCCCTGCGCCGCCGTCAGCGCGATCGCGATCGATGCGCTGGACGACTGCATCAGCACCGTCATCAACACGCCGATCAGCAGCTGCGCGAGCACCACCAGCGCGCCACCGCCCTCGGGCAGGCTCAGCTGCCCGGCCAGGCCGGCGAAATTCTGCTGCAGCAGGCCGATGCCCATGAACAACAGGCCGAACCCGGCGACCGCGGTACCGATGGCGCCATGGCGGCGCCCCGCGCCGGTGAGACGCAACACCGCACCCAGGCCCACCAGCGGCAACGCCAGCGCCTCGATCTTGAACTTCAGCCCCACCGCCGCCACCAGCCAGCCGGTCATCGTCGAGCCCACATTGGCGCCGAACAACACCCACAAGGCCGGCGCCAGGCTGAGCAGGCCGGCATTGATGAAACCGATCGTCGCCACCGTCACAGCCCCGGAGGCCTGCACCAGCGCCGTGACGAGAATGCCCGAACCCAGCGCATGCCAGCGCGTGTGCGTGGCCGCCGCCAGAATGCTCTGCAAGGCCGGACCGGCCGCCAGCTTGAGCCCGTCGGTCATCATGCCCATGCCGAGCAGGAACAGGCCCAAACCGCCGACGAGCGGGCCGATCAGCGCGAGATGGGAGGCGTCCATGGGGGCATGGTAATCGGGCGATGGGTGGGGCACAAAGGATGCGGCGCGCAGTCGGAAGATATCTTCTTGGCTGGCGGGCCGTGGTCTGCGATGTGCCCGAACCGGAAGTCCAGCGCGACGAAAAACGGACGCTCACGGTCGTGACAGGGCGTTCGACAGGCAATGCAGTTTTATGGTGTTTGACACCATCAGCACTTGATGGTACGTTACACCATAAATGAAGGCAACCAAGCTGTTTCATGACAAGGCAACCTTGTCCGACGGTTCGATTGTCGAAATGACCATCTGGCAGCTTGCCACGTCCGAACCTGACCGTCCGCATGGCCTGAAATACAGCCTGTACTACGGCCGTGCCGGTGAGCGCCTTGTGGGTTACGACAATGAGCGGGGCAAGGGTGACCACAAGCACTTGATGGGCCGGGAACTTCGATACCGATTTGTGTCTGTGGAGCAACTTGTGGCCGACTTCCTGGCGGATATTGAAGGTGTCCGCCGGGATGATGTGCAACGGAAGGAATGACACCATGGCAACGAAAATCCAAGTACATGTCGATGACCTGGCGGCGATGGGCAAGCGCTTCGTCGATGCGTGGCATCGCGCGCAGGCAGGTGAACCTGTCGATGAAGCGCATGTCACCTTCCTCAGTTTTCAGGCGATGACGGAGACACTGTCCCCCCGCAGGCTGGAGCTATTGCGGTTCGTTCGCCAACATGGCGCGGCAAGCGTGCGTGAACTGGCTGTTTCATTGGGTCGCGACTACAAGAACGTGCATCAGGACGTGGGCGCCCTGGAGTCGGAGGGGCTTTTGTTGCGGGAGGGCCGAAGATTGTCTACACCTTGGAATGAAGTGCAGGCAAGCATCAATCTCGCGTCGGCATAGCTGCGTTCGCACGCGCTTGAGCTTTCGATGTTGTGTCCGATGCGGATGGCCGTTCCTGTTCGAAAACCGCAAGCGCACCCATTGATGTCTTCTCGGCCTCTCCGACAGCGCCAGCGCAAAACCATACGCACCGTATATACTTCGTTTACGTTTCGTATGGAGCCAACCCATGGGCATAGTCAAAATTTCGGACCTGATGCACGAGAACCTGCGCGTGGCGGGGAGCGCCCTCAGCAGGTCGATCAATGCGCAGGCGGAGCACTGGATGCGCGTCGGCATGCTGACCGAGATGCACCCGGAACTGGACTACCGGGAAATCTGCCAACTGCTGATCCAGGCTGAACTGTCGGGGGGTCTGGACATCGCCACGGCAGCGACAGGCGAGCTAGGCAAGGCCAGGTCAAGCTCGACCGAGAAGCACTAGTGGCGCACGACGTTCCCATCCGGTCCGCCGAGGAAATCGCGATGGCGCGGCGGGCCGGCCGGCTTGCCGCGGAGGTGCTCGGCATGGTCGAGCCCTTTGTCGTGCCGGGGGTGAGCACGGAAGCCCTGGACCGCATCTGCCATGACCACATCGTAAAGGTCCAGGGAGCCATTCCTGCCAACATCGGGTATCAGGGCTATCCCAAGACCATCCTCACCTCCGTGAACCAGGTGGTGTGTCACGGCATTCCCTCGTCCGACAAGATCCTGAAAAAAGGTGACATCATCAACATCGATGTCGCCGTGATCAAGGATGGCTGGTATGGCGACACCAGCCGCACCTACTTCGTCGGGGCACCCAGCGTATTGGCTCGGCGTCTGGTGGATACGACGTACGAGGCATTGCTGGCCGCCATCGAACAGGTAAGACCCGGCGCACGCCTGGGCGATATCGGCCATGCCATCCAGTCGGTGGCTCAGCGCGAACGTTTCAGCGTCGTACGCGACTACTGCGGACACGGCATTGGGCAGATCTACCACGATGAACCGCAAGTGCTGCACCATGGACGTCGCGGCGAAGGTCTCACGCTGGAGCCCGGAATGATCTTCACCATCGAACCGATGCTCAACGCCGGCAAGCACGAAACCCGGCAACTGTCTGACGGGTGGACCGTCGTGACAAAGGACAGGTCTCTGTCCGCTCAGTTCGAACACATGGTGGCTGTGACGCCCGAGGGGCATGAGGTGCTGACCGCCTGGCCAGAAGGCACAGGTTCCTCCACCCCCGCTTGACCTTGCGCCGGGACCCGTACCGGTTCAACGTGGTTGCGTGTCAGCGCCCGCTGATCACGCATGGCTTCAACTCTGTATGGGTCGATGCATCGGTCGTGCGCGGGCTGCTGTCGGACGCCCGCTCCGAGCCGGAACGCGCCGTTCAAGCCTCAACCCGCATGCGTCTCGCGTAGTTCGGCCCACTTCAAAATCGCGTCCAGCGCAGGACACAACTCCTGCCCCCATTCCGTCATGCGGTAGTCGACCTTGGGCGGCACCTGCTGGTGCACGGTGCGCTGCACGATGCCGTCCGCCTCGAGCTGCCGCAACTGCTGGGCCAGCATCTTCTGCGATATGCCGGTCACGCATCGTTCGAGGTCGGAGAACCGCAGCACCTGGCCGCCGAAGAGGTGAAACAGGATGACCAGCTTCCACCGCCCCTCCAGCATGCTGAAACACGCCTCGACGTCGATGGCCGCACTGAGCGCGGTGTAGACCTTGCGCTTGCCCCCACGGGAGGCACTTACCTTTTGGTTGGTACTTCTCATCGAGTGAGCATATGCCCAGAATCGGCGCATGGCAACCACTTCGAGAACCTCCACCATGACCATCACCATGCCAGCCGCCGTGACGGACTACCTGGCCTCCCATAACGATCCGGACCCTTCACGGCTGGACGCCTGCTTCCACCCGGACGCCGTGGTGCGCGACGAAGGCGGAACCTTCCGTGGCATCGACGCCATCCGGGCCTGGAAGGTCGCCGTTGCCGCCAAATACCGTTTCCGTCTCCAGCCCCTGGGCGTCACCCGCAACGGCGACACGCTGAAGCTGCTTGCAAGGGTGACCGGCAATTTCCCCGGCGGCGTTGCCGAACTGATGCACGTCTTCGTACTGCGGGACGCGCGTATTGCGGCACTGGAGATCCGCAGCCCGGTCGAACTCGAAGGCCGTCGGGCACTCGTCACCGGCGGCACCAAGGGCATCGGCGCCGCCGTCGTGGCGCATCTGACCCAGGCCGGCGCCACCGTGTTGACGACGGCGCGCTCGCGACCCGCGCAGTGGGGCGAGACCCCATTCGTCGCGGCGGACATCACCACGGCCGCGGGGTGTTCCGCGATTGCCCAGGCGGCGCAGGATGTTCTGGGTGGTGTCGACATCCTGGTGCACGTCACGGGCGGTTCCTCGGCGCCGGCCGGCGGCTACGCGGTGCTGGACGACGCCGAATGGCAGCAGGCGCTGGACCTGAACCTGATGCCGGCCGTGCGCCTGGACCGCGCGTTGTTGCCCGCCATGGTGGCCCAGGGCTCCGGCGTCGTGGTGCATATCACGTCCATCCAGCGCCAGTTGCCGCTGGCCGATGCCACCACCGCATACGCGGCGGCAAAGGCCGCGCTCTCGACCTACAGCAAGAGCCTGTCCAAGGAGGTCAGTCCCAAGGGCGTCCGCGTGGTTCGTGTGTCACCCGGCTGGGTGGAGACCGAAGCCGCGGTCGAACTGGTCGACAGGATCGCGCACGAAACCGGTACGGACCACGCGGGCGCCCGCCAGTCACTCATGCAATCGCTGGGCGGCATTCCGATCGGGAGGCCCGCCAAACCGAAGGAGGTCGCGGAGCTGGTCGGATTCCTGGTCTCGAGCCGGGCGGCGTCCATCACGGGTACGGAATATGTCATCGACGGCGGCACCGTGCCGACAGCCTGAAGAGCGACGTTGCCGTGGCCGCGCTTCAACGTGGCATCACGAGCCGTCGCCTGCAGATCGCGGACGCGATGGCATCATCGCGTGCATGCACAACCCGCAAGCCAGCGAACCCCATCGCCAGCAGCCGCTGCAAGACCCCGCCATGACCCCACGTCCACTGCGCCTGCCCCCCGGTGTCGATCTGCGCAGAGAACTCGAGCGAATGGTGCGCGAAGGCCACATCGGCTCGGGATTCATCGTCGCCGGCATAGGGAGCCTTGCCGGCGCAGTGATCCGTTTCGCCGGCGACGACGCCGAGACGTCGATACCCGGGCCGCATGAAATCCTGACGCTGTCCGGGTCGCTCTCGCGGGATGGGGCGCACCTGCACGCAAGCGTCGCGAATCGTTCGGGGCAAGTGCATGGTGGCCATGTGTGTTACGGCAACACCGTGCGAACGACCGCCGAACTCCTGCTGCTCGAAACACCGGACTGGAACCTGAGCCGGACCCATGACGCAGCCACCGGCTACCAGGAACTGCGGGTCGGGCCAAGACCCGCCTGACGCGTCGGCGATGGGTCGGCCATGGGTCGGCCGCGGGCATCATCGACGCCGACTCACACGGACCCGGCCTTCTCGACCACCAGAATGCGCGCCTCGCCGCGCGGATGGGCAACATGTTCGCAACCCGTGCCGGCAAAGAAGATGTCGCCCGCCTGCAGCGTTGCCACGTGTTCGGCGCCGGCTTCGCGGTAGTGCATGTCGACGGTACCGTCCATCACGGCAAACACTTCCTCGCCGTCATTGACATGCCAGACATAAGGCTTGTCGGTCCAGTGCAATCGCACCGTGGTGCCGTTCATGCTGGCGATATCCAGCGCGCCCCATGCGCGCTCGGCCGTGAACTCCTTGCTGCGGATCCATCGCATGTACCACTCCTCAGGTCAGTGAACGCAAGATGACAAAGCCGACATGGGTCGTCCCATGGGCCACCATGGCGGTCTCCAGGCTGCGCCGCCAGAACAACCAGCCATAGACCAGACCGGCCAGCATGTTCAGGCCGAGCGTGCGCGCCACCAGCGGCGCCGAAAGGTCGATGCCTTGCGCCATGGCCGGCAGGTGGCCGGCGGCAAAGACGCCGGCCGACACGACGATCGCGACATGCGCCAGGCGTGCAGGCATGCCGGATGCCACGCCGACAGCCATGGACCGAGGTGCGAACAGCCGGCACAACAACCACGCGACCAGGCTCATCACACCCCAGCGCACGATGACTTCCTCGGCAAAGCCGCCGTACAACACGCCGACGGCAAGTGCGGGGAACCATGGCGCGTTGTCGGCGTGTGCCTTGACCTCCTGCCATCGGGTGCCCAGGTGCGGCGCCATCGCCGCGTCGAGCGCAAACAGCACCACCGCGACCAGGCCTCCTACGGCCACGGCGAACAGGGGCGACAGCGTGTTGCGTGCGGTATTCGCCGCATGGCTGCCCAACCCTGCGCGGTGCGCCACCGACGCTCCGACAGCAGCGCACACGGACACCAGGATCAACGGGTTCAGGATCAGCAGGCCCCTGAGCGCCAGCGGATGCAAGGACTGCAACCGGGGCACCTGTTCGACCAGCGACGCTGGCGGTGGCTGCAGGGCCAGGGTCAGAACTCCCAGCAGACCAAGGCCCCATACCGGCCAGAAGCGCCTGGCAAAACCGGGAGCCGCATCAGCCAATGGATGCTCCCGACCGCGCGAGAAACGAAGCCATCTCATCGGACAACGAAAACCACAGGACATCGACCGTGTTCCCCGACTGCACAGGTCTCGCATGCGCGCCTCTCCGCCAGACCACCAGGCAGGCGACACCCCGCGCGGGCCTCGGGCGCAGGAGGGGACCGGGATCTGCACCCGCGTATGCCATTCAGCTCTCGGGGTCGTAGTGGAACGCGCGCAGTTCCTGCGCGCAGCGACACGCCTTGGCAAGCCGCACGGCCCACTGCACGGCGGCGTCGCGTGACGGCAGCTCCAGCACACAGAAGCCGCCATCGAGCTCCCGGGTCTGCGGGTAGGTTCCTGCCGTGGCGGTCCCGTCGGCGGCAACCATCAGCGGCGCAACGCCGCTGTCGATGCCACCGCCGAACACATAGACGCCGGCGTCTTTCGCCGCGCGGATGACCGCGTGCGAAGCATCGCTGACGGCAGCCATGTCTTCAGGGGCGACGTCCATCGCCGGTGCGGGGAAGGAGATGAGGTATTTCGTCACGACAGGGTTCCTCAGGCAAGCGTTGCAGGCGCGGGAGCTCGGCCCGATGCCGCACGCAGATTCAATACCATTGGCAGGCCAACCCGGATTGTGTCGCCACACGCGCAGGCGGTCACCATCAGTTTCGCGCCAGCGCCAGCAACTTGCCCCGGGTTCAGATCGCTACCACGCGGCAGGCGGCGATTCCCGCCCCACGTTTCCCGCGGCGACGGGCGGCTCCCAGGCCCGGGTGAAGTCAGCGCGGCTTGTCCGGAATGGCAGCAAGGTAGGAGCGGCACATCAGTACCAGTTGGCGTTTCAGGTCCTGCGCCGCCGATGACGGCAGGTTGCGCTCGAACGCGCTGCGAACCGTGCCGAAGATGACGGTCACCAGGGCGAGGTTGACGCCTTTCAGGTCGTGGAAGCTCGCATCCGATGCGCTGGCCAGCATGGCGCCGGTTGCAGCGTCGACCCGGCGCGCGAATGCGTCGATCAAGGGCTGGTTGTCGAGTTCCGCGACAGAACGGTACAAGGCCCGCGTCACGTCGGCGCGCTCGGTCTTGGCACGCCAATAGGTGTCGACCAGCGCCTCCACCATCTCGCCGATCGGAGCCCCCTGCCGGGAGGCGCAGGTCGCCTCGATGCGCATCGCCAGGTCCTCGAGGTATCGCGCATTCAGCGCGTAGACCAGGGCTTCCTTGTGCGGGAAGTATTGATACATGGTTCCGACCGAGACGCCAGCCCGTTCGGCCACGCGCGTGGTGGTGAGTCGATGCATGCCACCGGCGACCAAAAGCTGAATGGTGGCCTCGAAGATCGCGTCCAGCGTCACCGCCGCCCGGGCCTGAAGCGGCTTGCGGCGCGGGTTCAGCGAGTGTCGTGCACGTGTGGCCAAAAGCGAATTCCAGAACCGAGCAATCGTTCATATATTAGGTCAACCCCACACCACTCGGAAAGGACTTTTTCATGACCGCCAATCGCATTGCCCTGGTCACCGGCGCCAACAAGGGCATCGGGCTGGAAATCGCGCGGCAGTTGGCCCAGGCCGGCGTGCAGGTGTTCCTGGGCGCGCGCGACACGGCCCGCGGCGAGGCCGCCGTGCAGGGCTTGCACGCGCAAGGCCTTGCCGTTCGCACGCTGGCCCTCGACATCGACAACCCGGAAACCATCGCGGCCGCGGCTCGCATCATCGAGGCCGAGCATGGCAGGCTGGACATCCTGGTCAACAACGCCGGCATCTTCGAATCGGCCGACGGACCTCCGGGCATGGCGTCGCTCGATGCCGTGCGACGGGTGCTGAACACCAACTTCATCGGCACACTGGGCGTGACGCAGGCCATGCTGCCGCTGCTGCGGGCAGCCCCGAGCGCACGTATCGTGAACGTGTCCAGTTCGCTGGGCTCGCTGACGCTCAACGGCGACCCGACCTCTGCTTATTATTCGGCGCAGTTCATCGGCTACAACGCATCCAAGGCGGCATTGAACATGCTCACGGTGCAGTTGCATGAGGCACTGAAGGACATCGGCATCGTCGTCAACTCGGTCAGTCCGGGTTTCGTGAAGACGGACCTGACCGGCTACGGCACGATGACACCCGAAGAAGGCGCGCGGCTGCCGGTGCAATACGCACTCCATGCACAGGAATCCGGGCGCTTCGTCGAACCGGCCGGCATCAGCCCCTGGTAAGGGTTGCCCCCCGTCCGGGAGCGGGTGTTCCCTCAGCGCCCCCGCGACAACACCCGCGCCTGCTCCCTGGCATCGAAACTCTCCCGGATCTCGTCCAGCCGGGCGGCCAGCACGTCCAGGAACTTGCCCATGGCCACGGCCGTCGTGTAACCCGCACGCTGGAACACGCAGGTGTGGGTGCTGGCGCCGGCGTCCTCGAGCCAGGTCCAGACCAGCCGGCCTTCGTCGACGTCGGTCGCCACGTTCTCGGGAATCATGAACGCCACAGCTTCGCCACGCTCGAGGCGATCCGCGCAGCGTGGCCGGAGTACGAATACCGCATCAAGCTGGACCAGGCCATGCTCGACACCATGGTCACGGAAGGCCAGTGGCTGCGCGCCAAGGGCTTGATCAAGGAAGGCGATCCGACGCCGGCGCTGTACCGCAAATGGCTGGCCGACGCGCCGCTCAAGGCGCTGGACCCGTCCCGCGTCACGCTGGCGCCTTGATCGGCGCGGCGGCAGGAAACTGCCGATCACGCTCGATCAGCCACCGGGTGGCATCATCCGCAGGCAAGGGCCGGCTGTACAGGTAGCCCTGCCCGGTCTGGCATCCCAGCGTCATCAGGATGGCGGCCTGCCCTTCGGTCTCAATGCCTTCGGACACCGTGCCCATGCCCAGGCTGGCAGCCACGTTGATGGTCGCCTGGATGAGCACGCGGTGGTGCGCACTGGTCTCGACCTGGCTGACGAAGGAGCGGTCGATCTTCACCACATCCACCGGCAGCTGGTGCAGGCTCGACAGCGACGAATAACCGGTGCCGAAGTCATCCAGCGCCAGGTTCACGCCCAGCGCCTTCAGATCGTGCAGGCGTTGCTGGACCAGGTCACCCTGGGCAGCCAGGCTTTCCGTGACCTCCAGCTTCAACCGCCGTGCGTCCAACCCGCTGCCCGAGAGCGCCTTGCGCACCGTCTCGACGACGTCCGGGTCTGTCAGCTGGGCGCGCGACAGGTTCACCGCCAGCTGTTGCGGCGACGCACCGGCCAGGTTCAGCGACCAGGAAGCGAACTGCCGGCAAGCGGTGTTCAGCACGAATTCGCCCAGCGCATGGATCAGCCCGGTCTCTTCGGCAATGCCGATGAACTCGACCGGCGACACCATGCCGCGCTGCGGGTGCTGCCAGCGTACCAGGGCTTCCACGCCGGTGCACCGGCCATCGGTCAGATCGACCAGTGGCTGGTACACCACCAGCAACTGCTGCTGATCCAGCGCCTGGCGCAACTCGAACTCCAGGCTGCCGCGCAACGCGGCACGCTCGCGCATCGCGGGCTCGAACAACACCCACCGGCCACCGCCGGCGAGCTTGGCCTCGCGCATGGCGATGCTGGCGTTGTGCAGCACATCGTCGGCATGGCCGATCGCACGGTTGCCCGGCACGATGCCGACGCTCACGGACACGTCGATCTGCCGCCCGTCGACACGATAGGGCTCCCCGACCAGATCGACCAGCCGCTGTCCGACGCTGCGCGCATCGTCCACGCTGTACAGGTCCTCCAGCAAGACGGCGAACTCATCGCTGCCCAGCCGCGCGGCCGTCGGTGGTCGGGCGAAGCCGCTGTCCAGCGAGTCCTGGGGCCGCAACACACTGTTCAGGCGTGCGGCAATACGCCGCAGCAGTTCGTCGCCGGCGGCCCGGCCGTAGGTGTCGTTGATGCGCTGGAAACGGTCGCAGTTCAGGAACAACACGGCAAAGTTCTCGTCGCGTACGCCGGCAGCGCGGTTGTCGGACAACAAATAGGTCAGGCGGTCCAGAACCACGGCCCGATTCGCCATCGCGGTCAGGCTGTCGATGCGCGCCGCCTCGCCCAGTTGGAGGGCCAGGCGGCGTTCCTCGCGCCCGACCGCGGCAGAGACATCGGTGACGCTTGCCATCAGGGCGCTCTCGCGCAGCTTGAGCAATCGCAGCGACACCGTGCAGGCATGCGCTCCCGTGCCCGTGGCAACGCGCAGGCCGTCCAGCACCATGCCGGAGTCCGCCGTGAACGCATCCACCAGTTCGCGCAGTTGCGGCGCAACGCCCTGGAAAATGTCGAACAGATTGTCCAGGTCCCCCTGCGGCGCCAGCGGCATCAGCAACTGAGCCGCCATCGGGTTCATCATGCTGATGTCACCCGCGCGCGTGGTCTGGATCAGGCCGATCGGAGCCTGGTACAGAAACTGGATCAGGGTTTCGTAATCCTCTCCCTGCTGCGCTGTCATGCGGAAGCGCCGCGCGGGGCTCTCTGCACCAGCACGTACCGCAGGGCTGCGCCGGGTGTTGCGAGCAGCCGCAACAACACCTTGGTCGGGCGCATGCGCAAGGTCAACACGTATGGGACGGTATCGTCCAGCACGGTGCCGTCGGCCGCAGCATCGTCGAAGCGTTGTGCCACCAGGAAGTTGTTCATGCAAGGTGCGACGATGGTGAACAGCGCATGTCCCAGCACCTTGTCGGTCGGTAGGCCGGCCGCCGTGGCTTCGAACTGGTTGTAGCGCCGCACAATGCCCTGCGCATCGAAACCGATGACGCCGAAGTCCAGTGCATCGAGTGCCTCGCGGCTGGCTTGGGCCAGGTAAGCCGGGAGCTCGGAGCTGTCGAAATGGACGAATGGTGTCACTGACATGGGTGTGTCTCTCGTCGATGTCGGGCCGCCAGAAGGTCCGCAGGAATCGAACGGGTCAGGGCCGTTCCGTCATCCTGTCCCACAGAGTTTAGCAAGCGACCGGATCGGTGGCGGCAAACCTGCATCGAGACTCGCCGCAGGATCTCCCAAGCCGACCCGATCGATCCCGGCTTCGCCGGCGCAGCACGACGATGAAAGCGGTACGGCAGCCGTCCCCCGTCCGCGTCGATGCAGGCCAGGCTTCCGTCGGTCAGCTCTCGGGGTGGCGGTGGAACGCGCGCGGTTCCTGCGCGGAGCACACACGACTGTCTGCAACATGCCGTTGACGGACACGTACATCGTGACGCCAGCCCTGGGCACGGCCACCACGGTCACTGCGTATCAGCGATTCGTCGACCTCGACAGTGCCGCGCCGGCCCGCTCGATGCTGCTCGGGAACATGCACGCAGACGTCTGGTACACCGACGCCACGCATGCGTCCCGCGCTTGCTCGGATGAAGGCGAGCGTATCGGACCCTCGGCCCGACTACGCGTCGCGCGCCATCCGCCGCAGCGGCTGCCAGCCCGCGAACTGCGGGTAGTGGCGTTGCACGGCCGGGCCGTCGAAATCCCAGCCCAGGCACTTGCCCAGGTAGAACGGTGGCTGGTCGTTGCCCTGATCCGGCAAGCCGGCCTCGCGGCGCAACTGCGCCCGGTAGCCGGGAATGGTCTGGTAGGCCGCCGTGGCCATGTTGAACAACAGCTCGCGCAGATGGGTGCAGCCCTTGACGCCGCCCAGGTTCTTCTCGATCGTGACGCGCCAACCCGGGCCGATGGTATGGCCGACCATGGCCTGCATCGGGTCGGCGGCCTGGGTGCATTCGCCGTGCGGTGTGGACGGCATGCCGGTGGCGATCGCCTTGATGGTCAGGCTATCGTCCAGTGTCAGGCGGATCACCATGTCGTGGATCGGGGTTCCGGGCGGCAGGTCGCCCTTGTCGGCGGAGCGCCAGGTGTAGGCCTTGGTGTCGGTCAGCGTGGCCTCGATGTCCCACAGGCCGTCCTCGCGGTGGTAACCCTCGAAGCGGACCTGGCGGGTGTGCAGATGTTTGCGGGGGGCAGCGGGCGGAAGAGACGGCGTTGACAACGGGCAACCTTTCGAGCGAACGGACAGCGGACCCTGCTGCCCCGTGTGCGGGCGCGGTCCGACCGTGTCGATTGTCTTTGATTCCGGTCGTGCCCGTGCGTCCACGCCGTCAGCGCTGCAGGCGTAACGCGTGCCGGCACGCTCGCCGGCGCCGACGGGCAGGCCGGGATAATGGTCACCATACCGCCGCGGCCCGAGAGGCGGCGACGGCTGGTTCCACCACACGCACGGGAGACACCATGACTCGACACGACAAGGTTGCCATCATCACCGCCGGCGGCAGCGGCATGGGTGCGGGCGCGGCGCGCAAGCTGGCGGCCGATGGTTTCAAGGTCGCCATCCTGTCGTCGTCGGGCAAGGGTGAGGCGCTGGCCGAAGAACTCGGCGGCCTGGGCGTGACCGGCTCGAACCAGTCGAACGACGACCTGAAGCGCCTGGTCGACCAGACCGTCGCCCGCTGGGGCCGCATCGACGTGCTGGTCAACAGCGCCGGCCACGGCCCGCGCGCACCCATCCTCGAACTGACCGACGAGGACTGGCACCGCGGCATGGACGTGTATTTCCTCAACGTCGTGCGCCCGACCCGGCTCGTGGTGCCGGTGATGCAGCAGCAACAGAGCGGCGTGATCATCAACATCTCGACCTTCGCCGCCTTCGAGCCCGACCCGGTGTTCCCGACCTCGGGCGTGTTCCGCGCCGGGCTGGCGGCCTACACCAAACTCTTCGCCGACCGGTACGCGGCCGAGAACATCCGCATGAACAATGTGTTGCCCGGCTTCATCGACAGCCTGCCGGAAAAGCCCGCATTCCGCGAACGGATTCCGATGCAACGCTACGGCAAGACCGAAGAGGTCGCCGCGGTGATCGCCTTCCTGGCCTCCGAGGGCGCGGGCTACATCACCGGCCAGAACCTGCGGGTCGACGGCGGCATCACGCGCTCGGTGTGACGCCCGGCCGGCCCGGGCTCAGGACTTGAGCTGCTGCATCAACCAACCCTTGAACGCCTTGGCCGCCGGGTTGATCAGGCTGCCTTCGGGCGAGATCAGGTAATACGCTTCCTTCATCGGCAGCGCGTGGTCCAGCAGGCGCACCAGGCGACCTTGCGCGATCAGGTCGTTGGCCACGGTGTCGTGGGCCAGTGCCACGCCCAGGCCCTGCAAGGCCCACTGCATGCTCAGCGCCCAGGTACTGACCAGGTGGGTGCGCGGCCGTTCGAACTTGCGGTGGCCGATGGCGCCGGCCAGCCAGTTGTCCCAGGTCTGCAAAGTGCCCGGCAACTCGAACAGCCGGTGGCGCAGCAACTCGTCCAGGTCGCGGATGCCCCGGGCCAGCTCCGGCGTGCAGACCGGGAAGATGGTGTCGCGGGTCAGGCGCTGGCCGGCGCGCCCCTCCCATTTGCCCAGGCCCAGCACGATCTCGACCGCGGCCAGGTTGCGGGGTTTCTCCGCCGGCCAGATCGACGTGGCCACGTCCAGCTGCACCCACGGGAATTCGGCCAGGAACAGGTGCAGGCGCGGCGTGAGCCAGAAGGTCGCGAACGAGATGTTGGAGTGCAGTTCCAGCACGTCGGGCTCGTTGCGGCCGGTCAGCACCGCCGTGCCTTCCTCCAGGGTGTTGAATGCGGCCTGCACCGTGGGCAGGTAGCCGCGGCCGATGTCGGTCAGCTCCAGACCGCGCGCACGCCGGTGGAACAGCTGGCGCCCGAGCGCACTCTCCAGGCTCTTGATCTGCTGGCTGACCGCCGACTGGGTCATGTGCAGTTCCTGCGCCGCCTCGGTGAAACTCAGCGCCCGCGCCGACGCCTCGAAAGCGCGCAACCAGTTCAACGGGGGGAGTCGTGCCATGGGTCCATCATTAGTCAAGCATTAGCTCGGCTAATCCTACACCGCGGCTTTGTCCGTTTGTCTGCGCACGATGATTCCGGCACACTGCGGGGCCTTGTCCAATCCACTTTCTGGCGACGCCCATCACTCCCATGAACAAGCAACCCTCCGACTTCACCATCGGCTTCATCGGCCTGGGCAACCTGGGCGAGCCGCTGTGCAACAGCCTGGTCAGCAAGGGCTTCCGGGTCACCGTCACCGACCTGAACAAGGCCAACGCCCAACGCCTGCTCGATGCCGGCGCCGCCTGGTCCGACGACATCGCCGGCGCCTGCAAGGGTGCCAACGTCGTCATCACCGCGCTGCCGTCGGTGGCCGCGTCGCGCAAGGTCGTCGAAGGCCCCGGCGGCGTGTTCGAGCACCTGGCCGCGGGCGGCACCTGGATCGAGATGAGCACGACCGACCTGAACGACCTGCAGCGGCTGCAGGACGTCGCCAAGGCCAAGGGCATTGCGGTGCTCGAGTGCCCGGTCACCGGCGGCGTGCACCTGGCGCATTCGGGCCAGATCACGGTGCTGGTCGGCGGCGAGCAGACGGTGTTCGACACCGTGCGGCCGATCCTGCAGGCCATGGGCGGCGAGATCATCTACATGGGCAAACTCGGCAATGCCTCGGTGGTGAAGGTCGTGACCAACATGCTGGCCTTCATCCACCTGGTGGCCGCCGGCGAGGCGATGATGCTGCCGGCCAAATACGGCGTCGACCCGGACGCGACCTGGCGCGCGATCCGCGCCAGCTCGGGCAACAGCTTCGTGCACGAGACCGAGTCCAAGCTGGTGCTCTCGGGCAGCTACAACGTCAAGTTCACGATGGACCTGGCCTGCAAGGACCTGGGCCTGGTCAACGGCATCGCCGAGCAACTCGGCGTGCCGCTGGAGCTGGGCAGCCATACGCAGCAGATCTTCCGCCGCGCGCGGGGCCTGTTCGGCTCCGAGGCGCAGTCGCCCGAGGTGGTGCGCATGATCGAGCAGGCCTGCGGCCTGGAGCTGCGCGCACCGGGCTACCCGACCGAGCTGGTGGCCGAATAATCCGATGGCGGACACGACCCCCCTGACCCACGCCGACTGGCAGGCCCGCGCCGCGGCCGTGAAGCCGGAAGGCCGGCATTTCATCGGCGGGCAGCTGCTGGCGTCGCGTTCGGGCGCCACGTTCGACTGCATCAATCCGGCCACCGGTGCCGTGCTGGCGCAGGTGGCCCGTGGCGACGCGGCCGACATCGACCTGGCCGTGTCCAGCGCGCTGGTGGCATGGAACGACCGGCGCTGGCGCGGCCTTACACCCCGCCAGCGCATGGACGTGTTGCTGCGATTCGCCGACACGCTGGAGCGGCACGCCGACGAACTCGCCCTGCTCGAAACGCTGGACATGGGCAAGCCGATCAGCGACGTACTCGACATCGACCTGCCCGAGGTGCTGCGCACGATCCGTTATTTCGCCGAATGCATCGACAAGATCGACGGCGCCGTCACGCACACCGCGCCGGGTTCGCTGCACATGATCGTGCACGAACCGCTGGGCGTCGTCGGTGCGATCTCGCCGTGGAACTATCCGATGCTGATGGCGATCTGGAAGGTCGCGCCGGCACTGGCGGCCGGCAACTGCGTCGTGCTCAAGCCTTCGGAGCAGGCGCCGCTGAGCTGCATCCGCATCGCGCAGCTGTTCGCCGAGTCCGGTGGCCCGGCCGGCGTGTTCAATGTCGTGAACGGCCTGGGTCCCGAGGCGGGCAAGGCGCTCGCGCTGCATGCCGATGTGGCCAAGCTCACGTTCACCGGTTCGACGGCGGTCGGCAAGCTGCTGCTGGGTTACGCCGGCCAGTCGAACATGAAACGCGTCGCGCTGGAGACCGGCGGCAAGAGCCCGCATATCTTCTTCGACGACCTGTACGACCTCGACACCGCGGTGGACCGCGCCATCGGCGGCATCTACGACAACGCCGGGCAGGTCTGCAATGCCGGCTCGCGCCTGCTGGTGCAGCGCGGCATCCACGATGCCTTCGTCGCACGGTTCGTCGCACGCAGCGCGCAGCTGTACACGCCGGGCGACCCGCTGGATCCGGCCACCACGCTCGGGCCGGTCGTCAGTGCCGCGCACCGTGGCAACGTGCTGGCCCACATGGCGCGCGCCCGCGAGCAGGGTGCACGGCTGGCCCTGGGCGGTGCCGACACCTCGCTCCCCGGCACCGGCGCCTTCGTCGCGCCGACCCTGTTCACCGGCACCGACAACACCATGGACATCAACCGCCTGGAGGTGTTCGGCCCGGTGGCGTCGGTGACAGCCTTCGACACCGAGGACGAGGCGATCGCGCTGGCCAACGACTCGGTCTACGGCCTGGCCGCCGCGGTCTGGACGGCCGACCTGAAACGCGCACACCGCTGCGTCGGTGCGCTCGAGGCGGGGGTGGTCTGGGTCAACTGCTTCGGCGACGGCGACATGACGCAGCCGTTCGGCGGCTACAAGCAGTCGGGCCATTCGCGCGACAAGCACATCGACAGCCTGCGCTCCTACATGCAGGGCAAGTCGGCCTGGTTCAACCTGGCCTGAGGCCGGCCGCCGGGGCGGACCGGTCTACGGCGCGAGCCGCCGCGTCTGCTGGGGCACCAGCACACGCGCCGGGGCCGCCGGCCGGACGCCGGTGCGCGCAGCCCGCTCGGTGATGACGATCAGGTTGGGCAAGGGGAAACTGCCGTCACCGAACTTGCGCCAGGGTGCCTTCGCATCGCCCTTGCGCAACAAGGCGCCGGACGAGGTGTGTCCGGACAGGTTGAGGGCGGCATCGCAGGCCAGGCCGCCCTGTGCCGCCGGAGCGGCGAGCCATTGCGCCAGGTCGAACAGCGACACCGGATCCAGCGTCACGACCACGGCGGCGGCACCGGTCTTGCGGGTGCACAAGGCCGTGCGCAGAAAGGCGCGGTCCCCGGTCTGCTGCTCGCAGATGCCATTGCGACCGGGCGCCTCGACCAGCAGCGGGCCGGCCTGCACCGCATCCACGCACGACTCGAACTCGACGGTGTCCAGGTGCTGCACCAGGATCTGCCCCTGCGGGTCGACACACAACACGCCCGAGCGGCGCGGCCGGTCCACGCGCAGCGCCGGGCAGGCACTGGCCGGGTCACCCCGTTGCACCGAGTAATCGGGCAAGGAGATGGCGTTGCCGCCCGACATCACCAGGCCGATCGGGCGATCGACCTTGGCACCGGAAAACCCGCCGTTGGCGATCAGCATGTCGCCGTCGGACAAGCGGGCCAGCGCCTTGACCTTGACCGCATCCTCGATCGACAGGCCGGCGCGCTGGTAGGTGCCCTGGGGCAGCAGACCCAGCGTCGGGAGCACCTGCATCCGGACCGCGGACGCCTGGAAGCGGAACACCGTCGCACGGACCGTCGTTCCGTCGCGGGTCTTGAAGGCGGCATCGTCCTGCAGGTCGATCGGCCCGGCCGCCACCACGGCGGGAGCCAGTGCGCTGACGACCAGCAGGCCCGCGGCCCGCAGCGCGCGGGCCAGCGCCACCGCCGCACCACGACCGTACCGGCAAGCGGGCCGGAAACGTGGCATCGGCATCGGCATGTCCATGTCAATGTGTCCCGATGCCTGCGGACGCCGACCGCAATGCCAGCACGACCGTCGGCGCGGCCGAGGCAAGCGTGTCCTTGAACACCTCGATGCTGACACGCAGGTCGACCTGCACACCGTTGCAGGGCTGGTCCAGCAGTTCATCGACCGGCTCGAGCGCAATGCGGACCCGGTTGCTGCCATCCATCTTCGACTTGACGTCGTCCCAGTCCTTGGCCGACAACTGGTAGCTGGCCGCCGTCGGCGAATTGCGCACCGGCATCAGCTTGCGGTCGAACAACGACAAGGTCATCAGCTCCGCGTTCTTGCGGATCAGCCGCAGCGGTACCGCGCAGTTGTTGTCGGTCGACAGCGCGGTCGCGCGTTCGACGACGAACCGCGCCTTCTGGTACGGCTCCATGCTCAGGCTGTATTGCCGCGTCTCCTTGGCGTTGCCGACGAACTCGATCACCTGGAAATAGTCCAGCCGCTGGTTCGCGCGTTTCGAGATCTGGTCGGCCGCCTCGCGCACGCGGAACGCCGACACCACCTTCTCGGCATACCAGCGCTGCCCCTCGTCGCCAAGCAAACCGGAGTTGATGTAGACCGCGGCGAGCAGCGGCAGCAGCAGCGGCAATACGACGAACACCAGCACCAGCATCGCGGTGACCAGCAGCCACCGTCCCTGGCGGCGGCGCACGATCAACGACAGGGGCTTGCCGACAACGGGCACAAGGCCCACCAGGTCGGCGGCCAGTTCCCAGGCATTCTTGTTTTCGTCGCTGTCACCGGAGCCCGCTGCCGGCGTGTTGCCGGCCGGGGCCGGCATCGCATCTGCCGCAGGGGTGGGCGTGGTAGACATGTTTGTTGACCAGCGATCCGCGCGGGGCGGCGGTGCCAAGCATCACCGCGACCAACTGCGCAAAAACATTCTACGCCCGCATCGGCGGCGCACGCCCCGTGCGCCGTGGCCAGCCTCGGCGAATGTTATTCGGACTTCGCCTGCGCCTGCCCGATCAGATGCACGTCGCGCTGAGGGAACGGAATGCTGATACCGCCGCCTTCGAGCGCCTCCTTGCACCGCTGCACCAGGTCGAGCTTGGTATCCCACCAGTCGGTGCGGGACGTCCAGACGCGGAACAGGATGTTGACCGAGCTGTCACCCAGCGAGTCGACCTTGATCAGCGGCGCCGGATCTTTCAGGATGCGCGACTCGTCCGCGGCAATCTGCTTGAGGATGGCGATCGCCTTGTTGATGTCGTCGCCATAGCCGATGCCGTAATGCTCGTCGACGCGACGGATGTCCTTGTCGGTGACCGACAGATTGAGGATGGTCTCGCCCCAGATCTTGGAGTTGGGCAGGAAGGCGGTCGGGCCATCGGGCAGGTGCGCCTTGCAGATGAAGAACCCGAGCGAATCGATGATGTAGATGTCGCCACCCAGGTTGACGACGTCGCCGATCTTGAACGGGCGGAACACCAGGATCATCACACCGGCCGCGACGTTGCTCAGCGTGCCTTGCAGTGCCAGGCCGATCGCCAGGCCGGCGGCGCCGAGCACCGCGATCAGGCTGGTGGTCTGCACGCCGAAGCGGTTGAGCACCGCGATGACGGTGAACACGATCACCGCGATGCGCACGACCTTGCCGGGCAAGGGCTGGAACACCGGATCGATCTTGTCGGCCTTGCGCATCGCGCGGTTCGTCAGGCGCGACAACCATCCGGCGGCGGCAAAGCCGACCACCAGCGTGACGATGGCGCCGAGCACGTTCATGCCGTACGTCGCCAGCAGCGCGGTCAATTGGGTATTGAGTTGGTCAATGTATTCGTTCATGTCGAACATGATAACGACCGTGGTTCGCGGCTTGCAATGCCGGGGCGCGTGCGGCGCTGTGCGGCGAAGATGTGCGTGTCAGAGCTGGGCGTTGTGCCCGGTGTAGCACATCAGCTCGGACAGACGGGACGCGATTTCGGCCACCAGTTGCTCGACCTGCGGGATCGTCGGGCTCTGGCTGCGGTCCATGCGTTCGATGTACGGCACCGTGAGCGCGGCGATGACCTCCTGGTTGATGCCGAACACCGGTCGCGACACATCGGTCGCGCCGCGGATGCGGCGACTGGGCCAGGTGATGGCGGCATTGGCACGCGCCTCTTCCAGCTGGCGCAGCAGCTGCGCGGCATCGACCTCCAGCTCGCCATGGATACGCACCTGCGCCGCGATCATGCGGGTGCGTTCGGCCTCGTCGCGGAACGCGAGCAGCATGGTGCCCGATGCCGAGTCCGTCAGCTTGCCCAGTGCCCCGACCTTGGCGCCCATCGTGAACGGGCCCGGCGCATCGACCTGGGCCACCACCAGGATCTGGCCGTCGTGGTGCACCCCGAGGTGGCATGACTGGTAGGCGCGCCCCGCCAGTTCCCGCATCAACGGCATCGCGGTGGCGACCAGGGACTTGAGCGGTTGCTGGCGATGCGACAACTCCAGCATCTTCAGGGTCAGCGTGTAGCGGTCCTTGTCGTCGATGGCCAGGTATCCGCGCTGCTGCAGCGTCACGACCATGCGAAATATCTCGCTGGCCGTGCGCCCCAATGCACGCGCGATGCCGTTGAGCGAAAGCCCGTCCGGCACGTCGGCCAAGACCTCGAGGATGTCCAGCCCCTTGTCCAGCGCGGGCGCGGCGTAACGCGATGCGGGCATCTTGTCTGCTTGTTCTGCCATATTTCGCATCGTATATGAAAGACAATTTTGCCAGTGATCGATATTCGCGCTGGTTTCGGGACACGAAACGTCGCCACGGGTTTCACCATCTAGCCGCTGTAGTCGATAAAGCCTATGGTAAGTCACACGAGTCGACCGCAATACCGGCTGACCCAACAAGAAAATCTATTTTCATATCTGAAATGTCGTACCAGTTTCAGTTCAGAGACGTCCTGGCCCAGCACGATGCCATCCTGGATGGGCTGATCGTCACGATCGAACTCAGTGCGATCACGATCGTGCTGGGTTTCGTGCTGGGCACGCTGGCTGCGGTACTGCTGGTCTACGGTCGCCCGTGGGCCCGGCGACTCACCCGCGCCTACGTCGAGATGATCCGCAACACGCCGCTGATCGTGCAGCTGTTCCTGATCTTCTTCGGACTGCCCGGCATCGGCATCCGGCTCGACGTGATGACCGCCAGCGTGCTGGCGCTGACGATCAACCTGACGGCCTACACCGCGGAGATCGTGCGTGCGGGCTTCGAGAGCATTCCGAAGTCGCAGATCGAGGCCGGCGTCTCGCTCGGCCTGACCGGTCCGCAGATCTTCCGCCATGTCGTGCTGCTGCCGGCCATCAAGAACGTCTATCCGTCACTGAGCAGCCAGTTCGTGTTGCTGATGCTGGCCACCAGCATCGTGTCGCAGATCTCGGCCGCCGACCTGTTCCATGCCGGCTCCATCATCCAGTCGCGCACCTTTCGCGACTTCGAGGTCTATACCGTGATCTCGCTGCTCTACCTGACCCTGACGCTGTTGATGCGCGGTGGCTTCGCGCTGTGTTATCGCCTGCTGTTTCGCCGCCCATGATCCGCGAACTCGCCCCGCTCGATTTGTATTACCTGGTGCTGGCACTGCGCTGGACGGTGGCTCTGACATTGCTGGCGCTGGCCGGCGGCAGCGTCATCGGCCTGCTGGTGGCGGCCGGTGGCGCGGCCCGGCACTGGCTGCCGCGCACGCTGGCCAAGGGGTATGTCGGCGTGGTCCAGGGCATTCCGCTGCTGGCCTGGTTGTTCATCTTCTATTTCGGCCTGTCCATCGTCGGCTACGACCTGCCGCCGTTGATTGCCGCCACCGTCGGCTTTTCGGTGTACGCCGGCGCGTTCCTGGGCGAGATCTGGCGTGGTGCGCTGGTCGCGATCCCGCGCACCCAATGGGAGGCCGGCACCGCGATCGGACTGACCTATCTCGAGCAGCTGCGCCACGTGATCATCCCGCAAGCCGTGCGCATCGCGATTCCCCCCACGGTTGGCTTCCTGGTGCAGCTGATCAAGAACACCTCGCTGGCTGCCGTGATCGGTTTCGTCGAACTGACCCGCGAGGGCCAGATGACGACCGCCGCCACGTTCCAGCCATTTGCCGTCTACCTGCTGGTGGCGGCGCTGTATTTCAGCCTGTGTTACCCGCTGACCCGCTACAGCCGCATCCTGGAAGGAAGACGCCGTGCCGTTCGTTGAGCTCAAATCCGTCGTCAAGCGTTACGGCGCCAACACCGTGCTGCAGGATGTCGACCTGTCGATCGAGAAGGGCGAGATCGTCGCCATCATCGGCCGTTCGGGTTCGGGCAAGAGCACGCTGCTGCGCTGCATCAACGGGCTCGAACCGGTGCAGGGCGGCGAGGTCATCGTCGACGGTGTCGCGGTGCACGACCCGGCGTCCAATCTGCGCGAACTGCGCGCGCGGGTCGGCATCGTGTTCCAGAGCTTCAACCTGTTTCCGCACCTGACCGTGGAGCGCAACATCACGCTCGGGCCCACCATCGTCAAGGGCGTCAGTGCCACCGCCGCCGCCGCGCTGGCGCGTGAGGCGCTGCGCAAGGTCGGCCTGGAAGAAAAGATCGCGGCCTATGCCGACGAGCTCTCGGGAGGCCAGCAGCAACGCGTGGCCATTGCCCGATCGCTGGCCATGGCACCCAGCATCATGCTGTTCGACGAGATCACGTCGGCGCTGGACCCGGAGCTGGTCGGCGAGGTGCTGCTGGTGCTCGAGGCCATGGCACGCGACGGCATGACCATGTTGCTGGTCACCCACGAGATGAACTTCGCACGCCGCGTGGCACACCGCGTCGTGTTCATGAACCAGGGCAAGGTCTGGGAACAGGGGCCGGCCCGGGAGTTCTTCGCCGATCCGAAGACGGAGGAGCTGAAGGCATTTCTGAGTTCTGTTCTGCACTAGGAGAAGACCATGTGGAGAAAGTATCTGACCTGTATCGCCATGCTGGCCGTGGCCTTGGCCGCCATGCCCGCCCATGCGGACAAGTTCGCCGACATCCTGTCCAAGGGCGTCATCCGGGTGGTGGTGTTCACCGACGTTCCGCCCTTCAGTTCGGCCAATGTCAAGCGTGAACTCGAAGGCTTCGACGTCGATCTCGCGCGCATGGTGGCCGACGCCCTGGGTGTCAAGCTCGAGCTGGTGCCGGCCGCGGCCGCCAACCGCATCCCGTACCTGCTCACCGACAAGGCCGACATCAACGTGGCCGCGATGTCGGTCACGGCCGAGCGCGCCAAGCAGGTGATGTACAGCGCGCCCTACGCCGACACCTCGCTGGCGGTCTATGGCGCGAAAGCCACCGCGGTCAAGACGGCAGCGGACACCGGCAAACTCAAGATCAGCGTGGCCAAGGGCACGACCGAAGACGTCGTGCTCACCGCGCTGAATCCGAACGCCGACATCATGCGCCTGGAAGACAACGCCTCGGCGGTGCAGGCGTATCTGTCCGGCCAGTCGCAGTTGCTGGCCGCCAACTCGGTGGTCGTGGTGGAACTGGCGAAGAAGAACCCGTCGAAGGAGTTCGACTTCAAGTTCGCGTTGCGGCGCGCACCGGCACACATCACCGTCAAGATCGGCGAACACACGCTGCTGCGCTGGCTGGACACCTTCATCTTCCAGAACACGCTCAACGGCGAGATCAACAAACTGCACGTGAAGTGGCTTGGCGGCCCCATGACGGCGCCACTGCCACCACTGTGAGCCGCTGAACCACCGGTCCCGCGCAACAGCATCGCCCCCGTGTCCAAACTCGACTTCAGCCTGGAGGAATTCGCATCGCGACGGCGCAGGGTGCGCCAGGCCATGCGCGAGCAGCAACTGGACTGGCTGGTGTTGATCCACCCGGTCTGCATCCACTGGCTGACCGGGTCGGACGCCAAGAGCTACCAGGAATTCCAGTGCCTGCTGGTCGCCGCGGACGAATCATCCCCGCTGACCATGCTCACGCGGGCCGGCGAATACAACGAGTTCGTGCAGGATGCGCTGGTCGACGTGGTCATCGCCTATGGCGGCGGCGAGAACGAAGACCCGGTGGCAGCGTTCATGCAGCTGGCGCAGCGCCTGGGCCTGCCCGATGGCCGCGTCGGCATGGAAGTGCCGGCGTATTACCTGCATCCGCATCACTACCTGGGAATCCGCGCAGCGTTGGGCGCATGCCTGGTGGCCGAGCCGACCCACCTGGTACACGACCTCAAGCTGGTCAAGTCGCCCGCCGAGCTGGACTGCATCCGCCAGGCCGCGGCCAAGGTCGATGCGGCGATGGCGGTGTTCGCCGCCGCGCTGCAGGCCGGACGCAGCGAGCTGGACGTGGCCGGCACGGTCGTGCAAGCCCTGATGGCACGGGGCAGCGCGCTGGCGGCCAGCCCGATCAACCTGGTGTCGGGCGAACGCTCCTGCTTCAGCCACGGCGCTCCGACCGACCGCAAGCTGCAAGCGGGGGACGTCGGCAATGTCGAGTTCGGTGCCACCCACCGTCGCTACACCGCCACGCTCGGCCGCAACTTCAGCATCGGGGCACCCGGCGCCCGCATGCGCGAACTGCACGACCTGGTCTGCCGGGCCAGCGACGCCTGCATGGCCCGCATTCGCGACGGCGTGCCGGCCGCCGAACCGCACGCCGCGGCCAAGGAAGTCATCGCACAGGCCGGGCTGGAGGACTGCCGCGTGCATCTCACCGGTTATGGCCTCGCGCCCGGCTTTCCGCCCGGCTGGGGCGAACCGATCCACATGCTGGCCGACAGCCGCTACACCCTGCGCGCCGGCATGGTGCTCAGCGTCGAACCCCCGGTGTTCATCGGCGCCGAAAGCCTGGGCGCCCGGGTCATCGACAACGTGCTGGTGACGCAGCACGGCTGCGAAATCCTGTCCCGTTTCAGCCGCGACCTGATCGTGGCGGATCCATGAGTTCCGTTGCCGCCGCTTTCCGGCAAGCAGCCACTGGCACCGGCTGCATGCACCCTGGCAGGAAGCATTCCGCCGAACCGTTTTTTCACAAGGAGTCAATCATGCGCATCACGCACTGGATACGTTCCCTCGCCATCATGGTGTTGTCCCTCGGCTGCCTGCAGGCCGCCTGGGCCGACCGCTTCGCCGACATACAGTCGCGCGGCGTGATCCGCATCGGGGTGCCGCTGGACGTGCCGCCGTTCGGCTCGCAGAACGTGAGCCGACAGGCGGAGGGTTTCGACGTCGACATGGCCAACATGGTGGCCAAGGCGCTGGGTGTGAAGCTGGAGATCACGCAGATCACCGGCGCGAACCGCATCCCGTTCCTGCTGACCGACAAGGTGGACATCGTGATCTCGGTGATGGGCCTGACACCCGAACGCGCCAAGCAGATCATGTTCACCGCGCCCTACGCCAACACCTCGCTGGCGGTCTACGGTCCGAAGAATATCGCCGTCAAGTCGGCCGCCGACCTGGGCAAGTACAAGGTGGCCGCGGCCAAGGGCACGACGCAGGAGATCGCGCTGTCGGTGGCCAACCCCTCTGCCGACATCATGCGTACCGAAGACGACGCCACGGCCGCAGCCGCCTACCTGTCGGGCCAGGCCCAGCTGTTCTCGACCAACAGCATCGTCGCCATCGACCTGGCCAAGAAGAACCCGAACAAGGAGTTCGACCTCAAGTTCAACATCCGTCAGAGCCCGGCCCACATGGGCGTGAAGATGGGTGAACACAACCTGGTGCGCTGGCTCGATTCCTTCATCTTCTACAACACCATGAACACCGAGCTCGAGAAGCTGCACCAGAAGTGGCTGGGCCGCGGCATGGACCCGATGCAGCCGCTGTGATGGCGAAACAGGTCCAAGAGCCGGAGCTGCGCTGGGACCGGCTGACGGCCCCCGCGCTGCGCACGCTGGCACGCCGCAAGACGGTCGTCATCATTCCGCTGGGGGCGACCGAACAACACGGCCCGCACCTGCCGGTACAGGTCGACTGGCGCCTGGCCTGGGAGGTGTCGCTGCGCGCGGCACGCCTGATGCAGGGACGGCAACGTGCCATCGTCACACCGGCGATCCCGTTCGGCATGTCCGAGCACCACATGTCGCTGGGCGGCACGATCACGCTGGACTACGCCACGATGGCGGCCGTCGTCGGCTGTGTCGTGCGATCCGCGGCGCGCCACGGCTTCAAGCGCATCTTCGTGCTCAACGGCCACGGCGGCAACATCGCCGCGCTGGAAACCATCATCACCGAGCTGACGATCGACCTGCGGTTGCCGCTGGCCGCGGGAACCTATTGGCAGATCGCGGCCGCCTCGATCGCACGCATCCTGGAACACCAGGGCGGCGTGCTGCACGCCTGCGAGGCCGAGACCTCGATGCTGCAGGCCTTGTCGCCCGAGACCGTGTTGCCGCTGAAGAAAAGTTACCGCACGCCGCTGGTGCCCGGACTGTCGGCAATCGCCGGCGTCAACCCCGGTGTGTACCGCTGGCAGCAACTCTCCACCCGCTCCAGGCTGGGCCTGGTCGGCGAGGCCTGGGCCGCGACGCCGGACAAGGGTCGGCAGTTGCTCGACGCCATCAGCGCCGACGTTGCCGACGCCTTGTCCCACCAGGAGCTGTGGACGGCCCCGATCTGACCCGCAAGACACACGACACCATGGACACCACCGTATTCAGCGACATCGACTGGAACCGCGAAGGCAAGCAGATCGGCAGCCTGCGCCTGCCGTATTCTCCCGACGACGACGCCTGGGGCGTGATTCCGTTTCCCGCGGCCTCGATCCGCCATGGCGACGGGCCGGTGGTCGTGGTGTCCGGTGCGGTGCACGGCGACGAATACGAGGGCCCGATGGTGATCGCCGAGCTGATGCGCCAGATCCGCAGCGAGCAGGTATGCGGCCAGCTGATCCTGCTGCCGGCACTCAATGCGCCGGCCATGCGCGCCGGACGCCGCACCTCGCCGATCGACCATCTCAATCTGAACCGGGTGTTCCCGGGTGACCATGGCGGTGCCCCGACCGAGCAGATCGCCGGTTATGTCGCCGAGCACATTTTCGCGCGCGCCGACTATTACCTCGACCTGCATGCCGGCGGACGCACGCTGTTCATCGAGCCCAGCGCGCATGTCGTGCTGGCCGACGGCATGGACGCCGCGCTGGCGCGCAGCAACGCCGAACTGGCCGAGGTGTTCGGCGTGCCGATCACGGTGCAGACCAGCAACATGGGCGACTACCGCACATCGGCCGGTTACGCCAGCCACAAGGGCATACCGACGCTGGCCGCCGAGATGGGCATGGGGGGCTGGGTCACCGGCGATTCGGTCGGCGCCACCCGGGACGCCACCCGGCGCGTGCTCAAGCACACCGGTGTATTGCCGGACATAGACACTGTGCCCGGCCAGGCGACGCGCTGGACCCGCATCGACGGCGCAAACGCCTACCTGTTCGCGCCCTTCGACGGTTATTTCGAGCGCCGCTTCATGCTCGGGGAGAGCATCGAAGCCGGCCAGCTCGCCGGCCTGATGCACCAGCTCAGCCGCCCGGCGCTGGAACCGGAGCCGGTGTATTTCCAATCGTCCGGCACCTTGTACGCGCATGGACTCGTCGGCCATGTACGCGCCGGCCAGAACCTGGCGGTGCTGGTGCAGGACGTGGCGAGGCCCTGAGTCATGACCTGCGACACCGCCACACCCCGGCACGACATCGGACTGGACGACATCCTCGCCGCACGCGTGCGGCTGTTCGGCGCCGGTGCGCCCGCACAGCTGCGCAAGACACCGCTGCTCAAGCTCGATGGCGCGTCGTTGGGCCTGGCTTGCGCCGAAGTCTGGTTCAAGCTCGAGCATCTGCAACTGGGCGGCAGCTTCAAGGCGCGCGGCATGTTCAACCGGCTGTTGTCGACCCAGGTCCCCCGCGCCGGCGTCGTGATCGCCTCGGGCGGCAACGCCGGCATCGCGTGTGCGGCGGCGGCCCGCGCCGTCGGAGCGCCTTGCACGGTGTTCGTCTCCAGCGTCAGCCCGATGGCCAAGCGCGAGAAGCTGGCGGCGCTCGGCGCCAGCGTGGTGGTGGCCGGCGACCACTACCCGCAGGCGCTGCAGGCCTGCCGGGAACGTGCCGCCGAGACCGGTGCGATGCTGGTCCATGCATACGACCAGGTCGAAGTGGTGGCCGGCGCCGGAACCCTGGCGCTGGAGATCGAGGAACAGGCCGGATTGCCGGACGCGGTGCTGGTCAGCGTCGGTGGCGGCGGACTCATCGGCGGGTTGGCGGCCGGGTTCGCCTCCCGCACCCGGGTCGTGGCTTTGGAGCCCGAAGCCTGCCCGACCTTGTACGAGGCCCGGCGCCAAGGCCATCCGGTGGATGTCGATGTCGGCGGCATCGCTGCGGACTCGCTGGGCGCGCGGCGCATCGGTGACATCGCGTGGACGGTCACGCAGCGCCATGTCGACACCGCACTGCTGGTCCCCGACGAGGCGATCCGCGAGGCGCAGCGATGGATGTGGAACGAGCTGCGGCTGGCCGTCGAACCGGCCGCCGCCGTGCCGTTGGCGGCGCTGCGTTGCGGCGCCTGCACGCCGGGCCCGGACGCACGGGTCTGCCTGATCGTGTGTGGCGCCAACCTGGATCCGGCCAGCCTGAACTGAGGCCGGGTCCAGGCGGCGCGCAGCGCATGCCGCGGCCGGTGACAGGGCCGCTCAGGGGGTGGCCGGACCGGCCGGATTCGATTCGAAGAAGCGCCGCATCGCGACCTCCGTCGCGCCGATATGGCGTTCGAGCAGTTCGCAGGCCAGCGCGGTGTCGCGCTTGAGCACGGCGTCGGTGATGGCCGCATGTTCGGCCACGACGTCGCGCACCTGGGCCGCGGCCTCCTTGTGGTGCAGGATGCGGATCGTGCGGTAACGCTCGGCCTGGTCGACCATCTGGTTGTGCAGCCGCACCAGCCATTGCGAGCCGCAGCCGGCAATCAAGGTGCGGTGGAAG
>JACKLK010000004.1 GCA_024236015.1 Rhodoferax sp. | reverse complement strand
AGGACCGACGATTGCCGACCATCGTCGGAATCCATCCGCCGTAATGCTCGCACTGGTTACAAGAGCCGTGGGAGTTGTGAGGCGACATGTCTCCAGTTTGCCGCAGAGTTGACCGGCGAGTGCGGCTAGCTGCAAACACTTACCGGCCATCAATCCGGACCATCGAATCGGGCAAGTTGCCTACAGATTGCCTACAAACCCACAAAGCAAAAAGGGTCTGCTGCATTTTTGATAGCAACAGACCCTTATCTACATTGGTGCCGGAGAGATGAATCGAACACCCGACCTTCTCATTACGAATGAGCTGCTCTACCGACTGAGCTACACCGGCGAAGGCGTGATTATAGCCACGTAAACATGCAGCCCGGAACCGACTGGGCCGCTGTGCGTGCAAGGCGCGTCAGGATCCCAGGACCTGGTAGTCCCCCGTGCCCACCAGCAGCTGCCGTACCTGCGCGGCCACGCTGCCGAACAATGTGCGGGCCAGGCCATGGTCGTTGCCGTCCTGGCCCATCACGATGCGGTCACAGTGCAGCTCGCGCGCGGTCCGGGCAATGGTCTGGGCGCTGCGGCCGACGTGGACGGTGGCCTGGTACGGCACGCCGGCCAGGTCGAGCAGGGCGCGGGCCGGCGCCAGGTCGTCCATGCCGGCGCCGTGTTGCAGGTCGTGCAGCTCATGGGCGCCGAAGAACATCGCGACGTCGCCCGACACGCGCGGTTGCACGCTGAGCAGGTGCACCTCGGCCGGCTCCTGCTGGTACAGGCCGATGGCCCGGTTGACTGCGTCGCGGGTGCGCGCCGCGCTGAGTCCGTCGACAACGACAAGCATCTTGTGCATGGTGGTGGTTTCCTCGGGTTCGTGGCGTGCGTGGAATGATGGTGTCGGTGGTGTCGTCAGGCGCCGCGGGTTTCGAGCGCGGCCTGTTGGGCCGACGCGCGGCTTTCCATCCATTTGCCCACCGCCACGACCAATACCGCGCCGGTGACGGGC
Source organism: Rhodoferax sp. (assembly GCA_024236015.1). Taxonomy (GTDB): domain Bacteria; phylum Pseudomonadota; class Gammaproteobacteria; order Burkholderiales; family Burkholderiaceae_C; genus CAISIP01. The sequence goes on along the minus strand of JACKLK010000004.1, from coordinate 431,639 downwards.
AGCACCAGGTGCAGGTCGTGGTGGCTGCCGGCCCACCCCGCGATCGACGGGTCGCTGAACGCCATCTCGCCGGCGACCCAGCCGAGCAGGCCGGCGCCGAGCGTGATGATGATGGGGAAGCGGTTCATCAGCTTGAGGATGACGGTGCTGCCGTAGATGATCAGCGGGATGCTGATCACCAGGCCGACGACGAGCAGCACGATGTCACCCTTGGCAGCGGCGGCCACGCCGATCACGTTGTCCAGGCTCATCACCAGGTCGGCGACGATGATGGTCTTGATCGCGGCGAACAGGTTGGAGTGGCCTTCGAGGTCACCGCCCTCGTCGTCGCCGCTCAGCAGGCCGATGCCGATCCACAACAGCAGTGCGGCACCCACGAGCTTGAGGTAGGGCAGGCTGAGCAGGTAGATCGCGAAGAACGTCAGCACGACGCGCAGCACGATGGCGCCGACGCTGCCGAACAGGATCGCCTTTTTTTGCTGCGATGGCGGCAGCGAGCGGCTGGCCAGCGCGATGACGACGGCGTTGTCGCCGCTGAGAACGATGTTGATCAAGATGATCTGGGACAACGCCAGCCAGAATTCTGGCGTCATGATGGTGGCCATCCGGTGCTCCTCTGCTTGGTGGGTCGATGTGCGGTGCCCGGGTGGGCGCGCGTATGTAACGAGCTTAAGCAGTCGCGCTTACGGCCTTCTGCCGGTTGGCTGTCGCCACGATGTCGGTTTGCTGTCGCCACGCTTACGGTGGCAGCGGCGTCCGTTCCTGGGCGCCATGCCGGTCAATCGCACGGCGCCGGGTCGCGCGTCGGCGCTTGCGCCGGCATTGCGTGGGCGACTAATGGCTGGCCGCGGTCGGAAACACCACGCTGAAGGTGTTGCCGATGCCGTCGGTGTCGTCCTCCAGCGTGATGCGCGCCTGGTGCAATGCGGCGATCTCGCTGACGATGGCCAGGCCCAGGCCGCTGCCGTCGACGTGGCTGCCCAGCAGCCGGTGGAAGCGCTCGAAGATGCGCTCGCGCTCGTCCACCGGAATGGTCGGGCTGTCGTCGCTGATCGACAGTCGGGCCTGGCCGTCGCCGGTGCGGCCCACGGCCACGGTCACGCGGCCCTGCTCGCGGCTGTAGCGCACGGCGTTGTCGACCAGGTTGTTGATCAGCTCGCGCAGCCGGTCCGGGTCGCCGTCGATGGTCACCGTCTCGGCCGCCGGCTCGAAACCCAGGTCGATGCCGCGCTTGAGCGCGTCCGGCACCCAGCGCATGGCCACGTCCACCGCCAGCGCATTGAGGTCGATGCGCTGCATGTCCACCGTGTGGATGGCGCCGGGTTCGTTGCGCGCCAGCGTCAGCAACTGGCGCACCAGGCGCGACAGCCGCTCCGCGCCCAGGTGCAGCTGGGCCAGCGCGTGACGCACCCGGGCCGGGTCGTCCTCGCGCAGTGCCATCTCGATCTGCGCCTTCAGGCCGCTGACCGGCGTTTTGAGCTGATGCGCGGCATCGGCGATGAAACGGTTCTGCACGTCCAGCGTCTGGCCTAGGCGCAGCATCAGCGCATTGATGTCATCCACCAACGGCCGGACCTCGCCCGGCACCCGGTCGAGCTCGATTGGGCTCAGGTCCACGTGCGAGCGGCTCGATACCGCGGTACGCAGCCGCTTGAGCGGCAGCAGGCCGCGCGAGACACCGACATACACCACGGCGCCGGCCAGCACGATCAGCAGCAGCTGCGGCAGCACGATGCTGGCCAGGATCTCCAGCGCCAGCCGCTGGCGCCGGTTGCGCGTCTCGGCCACCTGCACCAGTACCGGGTCGGCGGTCGCGGCCGTGTCGTACGGCAACCAGAGCGCGACCTGCCGCACCGGCTCGCCGTGCAAAATGGCGTCGCCGAACCGCGCGGCCGGCGTGATCGTCTCCGTGGCGGGCCCCGGCGCGGCCAGTGCGGCATCGCCGCCGATCAGCACGCCGTCGCGCCGCTTCACGCTGTAGAACAGCCGGTCGTCCTGGTCGACCAGCAGCACCCGCTCCACCGCCGGCGTCATGTCGACCATGGGTCCGGCGCCGTTGGCCTTGACATGCAGCGCCACCTCGCGTGCGATCTCCTGCAGCGAGCGGTCGTGGGCGCGGTTCGAGAAATGCAGCGCAGCCCAGTAGCTGGCCGCGGTGTCGACGACCATCAGCGCCATCAGGGGCAGCAGCAGCCAGCCCAGCAGCTGGGTCTGCAGCCGCGGTTCAGCCCGGGCCACCGTCGCGCTCCAGCAGGTAGCCCATGCCGCGCACGGTGCGGATCTCGAAGCCACGGCCTTCGAGTTTCTTGCGGATGCGGTAGATGTAGACCTCGATGGCGTTGGCGCCGACCTCGTCGCCCCAGCCGTACAGGTGGTTGACCATGTGTTCCTTGCTCACGACGCGCCCCTCGCGCAGCAGCAGCAGCTCGAGCACCGCGAACTCGCGCGCCGACAGGTCCACCGGCTGCTCGTCGTAGTAGACGCGCCGGCCCGCAGTGTCCAGGCGCAGTTTTCCGTGCATCAGCGATGGCGTCGGGTTGCTGCTGGCGCGCCGGATCAGCGCGCGCACGCGCGCCTCGAGCTCGGGCAGGTCGAAGGGCTTGGCCAGGTAGTCATCTGCGCCCAGGTCCAGGCCGCGTACCCGGTCGGCCAGCGTGTCGAAGGCGGTCAACATCAGGACCGGCAACGCCGACTTGCGCGCACGCAGGCGGCGCAGCAGGTCCAGGCCGCTCAGTCCGGGCAGGCCGATGTCGAGGATGGCCAGGTCGTAGATGTCCAGCGCCAGCACATGGTCAGCCTGCGCGCCGTCGCTGACCACGTCCACCGCATAGGCGGACTGCACCAGCGCGCGCGACAGCGCGTCGGCCAGTATGGCGTCGTCCTCGACCAGAAGAATCCGCATGGCGATGAAGGCCTGGCCGCAAGGCAGGCGTTGGCTTCGTGGGAAGCGTGATCGTACGGCATGCGCCAGACCCGCCGTGCCAGCGACGGCGGGCGCCGCACTGGGTGGCCGTCTCAGCGCCGCGCCTGGACCCGTACCGGTGCCGCCAGCGCCGGATACCGGCCCACCGCATGTTCGGCATACCAGCATTCGATCTGCCGCAGGTCCGCCTGGATGTCGCCGCTGGGCATCAAAAAGGTGGTGACGCCGATCTCGCGCCGCTGGAAGTTGAAATACGCCAGGCCGATAGGCACCCGGGCGGTGCAGGCAATGTGGTAGAAGCCCGAGCGCCAGCCGTCGCCGGCCTTGCGCGTGCCTTCGGGGGCGATGACCAGCCACCAGCGCGCGCCGCGCTCCGTTTCCGACTGCAGTCGGCGGGCCATGTCGGCGATGACGCCGTTGGCACTGTTGCGCCGCACCGGGATGCCGCCGCACCAGCGCATGAAGCGGCCCAGCACCGGCGCGCGGAACAGGCTGTCCTTGCCCAGGAAGGCCACCGGGATGCCGATGGACCATTTGGCAACGATGCCGACGACGAAATCCCAGTTCGACGTGTGTGGATAGGCCACGATGACGCCGCAGCCCGGCGGCGTGCCGTGGTAACACACGCGCCAGCCGAACAGGCCGAGCAGGCGCCGCATCCAGGCGCTGCCGCGATCGGTGGTGACGGTCGTCGCAACCACCGCCATCGGCTGTGGCGGCGGTGGTGGTGCTTGCGGCGTGGCGTCTGCGTTAGCCAGCGCGTGTCGCCGGTTCGGCGTCGGTGGTGGCGGCGGCCGCATGCAGCGCGACGACGTGTTCCACTTCGTTCCGGCTGCCCAGGATGACGCTGACGCGCTGGTGCAACTGGGTCGGCAACACGTCGAGGATGCGTTGTGTTCCGGTGCTCGCGGCGCCGCCGGCCTGTTCGACCAGCCAGCCCATGGGGTTGGCCTCGTACATCAGGCGCAGCTTGCCGGGCTTGCCGGGTTCGCGCTTGTCCCAGGGGTACAGGAAGATGCCGCCGCGCGTCAGGATGCGGTGCACGTCGGCCACCATGCTGGCGATCCAGCGCATGTTGAAGTCCTTGCCGCGCGGGCCTTCCACCCCTTGCAGGCATTCGTCGATGTAGCGCTTCACCGGTGCGTCCCAGTGCCGCATGTTGCTCATGTTGATCGCGAATTCCTTGGTGTCGGCCGGAACGGTCAGCCGCTCCTGGGTGAGCACGAAGGAGCCCTGTTCGCGGTCGAGCGTGAACATGGCCACGCCGTCGCCGACGGTCAGCACCAGTGTGGTCTGCGGGCCGTAGATGCAATAACCGGCCGCCACCTGCTTGTTGCCGGGTTGCAGGAAGTCGGCCTCGGACACGCCCGCGCCGTTGTTTTCGGGCTTGCGCAACACGCTGAAGATGGTGCCGATGCTGACGTTGACGTCGACGTTGCTCGAGCCGTCGAGCGGGTCGAACAGCAGCAGGTATTCGCCCTGCGGATACCGGTGCGGCACGACGTAGATGCCTTCCATCTCCTCGCTGGCCATGGCCGCGAGGTGGCCGCCCCATTCGTTGGCCTCGATCAGCACCTCGTTGGCGATGATGTCGAGCTGCTTCTGGATCTCGCCCTGCACGTTCTCGGTCTTGGCCGCGCCGAGCACGCCGCCCAGCGCTCCCTTGTTGACGGCCTGGCTGATACCCTTGCAGGCGCGTGCGACGACCTCGAGCAGCAGCCGCAGGTCGGACGGGATCAGGTTGTGCACGCGCTGGTGCTCGACCAGGTAACGCGTCAGGGAAATCTTGTTGTTCGTTGCCATGGTGTGCGTGTGTTCAGTCGGCCAGCGCGCGGCTGACCACCTCGCGCACGTCGTTGCTCAGGTCGGGCTTGGCGGCCACCTTGGCGATGGCTTCGCGGGCCGCGCTGCGGTAGGGTTCGGCCAGGCGGCTCCAGCGGTCCAGGGCGCGCGCCAGCCGGGCGGCCAGCTGCGGGTTGAAGGCGTCGATCTCGAGCACGCGCACGCTCCAGAACTGATACCCCGCCGCATCCTTGCGGTGGAATGCGGCCGCATTGCCGTTGCAATACGCGAACAGCAGGCTGCGCGCCCGGTTCGGGTTCTTCAGGTGGAAGTCGGGGTGCGACATCAACTTTGTTACCAGCGGCAGGATGTGGCCGTCGCGGTCGCTGGCGCCGGCCTGCAGAGCGAACCACTTGTCGAGCACCAGCTCGTCGCCCTTGAACATGGCGTGGAAGCGGTTCAAGGCCTCGCCCGCCAGCGGATGCGCACAACCCACCAGCGCCGACAGGGCGTGCAAGCGGTCGGTCATGTTGCCGGCCTGCTTGAAGCGCTCGAAGGCCTTGCCGGGCCACATGTCGTTGTCGGCGCCCAGGCACAACATCGACAAGGCCATGCCGGCCAGCGCACGCCTGCCGCTGGACAGCGGGTCGGGGCGGTAGGCGCCGGTGTCGCGGTTGGCCTCCCAGGCCTGTTGCCAGTCGTCGGCCAGTGCCGTGGCCAGCTGCAGCCGCATCGACTCGCGTACCGCGTGGATCTGCTGCGGGTCGACCACCGCGAGCTGGTCGGCGATGTAGCCTTCGGACGGCAGTGTCAGCGCCAGCTCCTTGAAGGCCGCGTCCAGGCCGTCGTGGCGCAGGATGCCGCGCATCGCGTCCAGGTATTGCGGCGTCAACACGTCGGCGACGGCCGGCCCGTCGGCCGGTTGCGCGAGCGCGGCCAGTGCGCAGCGCATCGCCAGGCGCTGGCCGGCTTCCCAGCGGTTGAACGGGTCGCTGTCGTGGGCCAGCAGATGCAGCAGCTGCGCGTCGCTGTAGTCGAACGCCAGCACCACCGGCGCGCTGAAGCCGCGCAGGATGGACGGCACCGGTTCGGCCGCGACGTTGACGAAGGTGAAGGACTGCTCGGTCTCGCTGAGCACCAGGGTGCGCGGCACCATGGTCGGCGCCGCTTCGTCGGCCAGCTGCAGCGGCAGGTCGTCGCCCTGCGGGCCGACGAGTCCGAGCGCGACCGGGATCACGAACGGCAACTTGTCGCCCTGGCCGGGTGTGGGCTTGCAGCTTTGCGTGAACGTGAGCGTATAGCTGCCGGCGTCGGCATCGTAGCGGCCGACCGCCTTGACCTGAGGCGTGCCGGCCTGGCTGTACCAGCGCTTGAACTGCGGCAGCAACCGGGCCAGGTCGGAGGCGGGGTTGGCATCGGCCTGGGCCTGGGCGAAGTCGTCGCAGGTCACGGCCTGGCCGTCGTGGCGCTCGAAATACAGCTGCATGCCCTTGGCGAAGCCGGCGCGCCCGACCAGGGTCTGCATCATGCGCACGACCTCGGCGCCTTTTTCGTAGACGGTGACGGTGTAGAAGTTGTTGATCTCGACATAGCTGTCGGGCCGCACCGGGTGCGCCATCGGGCCGGCGTCCTCGGGGAACTGCGCGGTGCGCAACACGCGCACGTCGTCGATGCGCTTGACGGCGCGGGCCGACGCGTCGGCGCACAGGTCCTGCGAGAACTCCTGGTCGCGGAACACCGTCAGGCCTTCCTTGAGGCTGAGCTGGAACCAGTCGCGGCAGGTCACGCGGTTGCCGGTCCAGTTGTGGAAATACTCGTGGCCGACGACCGACTCGATGCCCGAGAAGTCGGTGTCGGTGGCCGTGGCCTGGGTCGCCAGCACGTATTTCGTGTTGAAGATGTTCAGGCCCTTGTTCTCCATCGCGCCCATGTTGAAGTCGCTGGTGGCGACGATCATGAAACGCTCCAGGTCCAGCGGCAGGCCGAACCGCGCCTCGTCCCAGACGATGGAGGCCATCAGGGATTCCATCGCGTGGTCGGTCTTGCCCAGGTCGCCGCGGCGCACGTAGATCTCCAGCAGGTGTTCCTTGCCGGCGCGCGAGGTGATGCGTTGCTGGCGCGACTCCAGCTGGCCGGCCACCAGCGCGAACAGGTAACACGGCTTGCGGTGCGGGTCGACCCAGCGCGCGAAATGCCGGCCGGCGTTGCCGTCGCCGGTGAGATCGCCGCTGTCGACCAGGTTGCCGTTGGACAGCAGCACCGGGTAGGCGGCCTTGTTGGCGCGCAGCGTCACGGTATAGGTGGCCATCACGTCCGGGCGGTCCAGGAAATAGGTGATGCGCCGGAAACCCTCGGCCTCGCACTGCGTGAAGAACGAGTCGTTGCTGACGTACAGGCCCATCAGCTTGGTGTTCTTGGCCGGCGCGCAGGTGGTGAAGATCTCGAGCTCGAAGGCGCCGGCGTCGGCCGCGGGCAGGTTGTCGAGCACCAGCTTGCCGCCGTCGATCTTGAACGAGGCGCTGGCGCCGTTGACCAGCACCCGCGACAGGTTGAGCTCGTCGCCGTCCAGGCGCAGCGGCTGCACCGGCACGTCGGGGTTGCGGCGCAGCCGCATCTTGTTGAGCACCCGGGTCTTGGCCGGGTCGAGGTCGAAGGTCAGGTCGACGGTGTCGATCCAGAAGGCGGGCGCGGTGTAGTCGGCGCGCTGGACGCTGACTGCAGGGCCTTGGTCATCACGGGTCTCAGGCATGCAATGTCTCCAGAAAGTTGTTTTTCATCAGGTCGTGGTAGCTGTCGATATGCGCGATGACATGCTCTCCGGCGAGTTCTTCGGCGCGGTGGCTGGTGCACACCGCCACCGCCCGCATGCCGGCGCGACGCGCCGCCTCGATGCCGAACGGTGCGTCCTCGAACACGATGCAGGCCTGCGGGTCGGCGCCGATGCGCCGCGCCGCCTCGAGAAAGATCGCCGGCTCGGGTTTGCCCGGCAGGCCTTCGTCGCCGCCCACCATGGCATGGGGCAGCGGATCCATCTTCAGGTGCTGCATCGCAAATGCGATGTTGTGCTTGTCGCCGGCCGTGCCCACGCCCAGGCGCAGCCCGCGCCGGTGGGCATCGGCGAAGAACGCCTTGAAGCCCGCCACTTCGGCAAACACCGGCGCGAACAGCTCGCGGTAGATCTCTTCCTTCTGGTGGATCAGCGCCCAGCACTCCTGCGGCTCCATGGCGCGGCCGAACAGCAGCTCCATGCATTCGGCGCCGGTGCGCCCGGTGGTGCGGCGCAGCAGTTCGGCCACGTCGATGGCGATGCCGTGGTTCCGGGCGAACGCGACCCAGCTTTTCGCGTGGTAGGGCATCGAATCGATCATGGTGCCGTCCATGTCGAAGATCAGGCCTTGGACCGGCAGCACCATCACACGCCCTGCTTGAGCGAGGCTTCGATGAACACGTCCAGGTCGCCGTCGAGCACCTTCTGCGTGGCCGAGACCTCGACGTTGGTGCGCAGGTCCTTGATGCGGCTGTTGTCCAGCACGTAGCTGCGGATCTGGTGGCCCCAGCCGACGTCGGTCTTGGTGTCCTCGAGCTTTTGCTGCTCCTCCTGCTGCTTGCGCAACTCATGGTCGTACAGCTTGGAGCGCAGCCGTTTCCAGGCCACGTCGCGGTTGCTGTGCTGGCTGCGGCCGTCCTGGCACTGCACGACGATGCCGGTGGGGATGTGCGTGAGCCGCACCGCCGAGTCGGTCTTGTTGATGTGCTGGCCGCCCGCGCCGCTGGCGCGGTAGGTGTCGGTGCGCACGTCGGCCGGGTTGATCTCGATCTCGATCGAGTCGTCGATCTCCGGGTAGACGAACACGCTGGCAAAGCTGGTGTGGCGACCGCCCGAGGAGTCGAACGGCGACTTGCGCACCAGGCGGTGCACGCCGGTCTCGGTGCGCAGCAGGCCGAACGCGTATTCGCCCTCGACCTTGATCGTCGCGCCCTTGATGCCGGCGGTGTCGCCGGGGGACTCGTCCTCGATGGTGGTCGAAAAACCCTTGCGTTCGGCGTAGCGCAGGTACTGGCGCAGCAGCATGCTGGCCCAGTCGCAGGCCTCGGTGCCGCCGGCGCCGGCCTGGATGTCGATGAAGCAGTTCAGCGGGTCGGCCGGCTTGTTGAACATGCGCAGGAACTCGAGTTTCTCGATTTCCGCCGCCAGCTTGGCGGTGTCGCGCTCGATCTGCAGCAGGCTGTCCTCGTCACCCTCGTCCTTGCTCATCGCATAGAGCTCGGAGTTGTCGGCCAGCTCGGTCGTGAGCCGGCCCAGCGACAACACCACGGAGTCGAGCGACTTCTTCTCGCGCCCGAGTTCCTGGGCTTTCTTGGGATCGTTCCAGACCGCGGGGTCTTCCAGCGAGGCGTTGACCGTCCTCAGGCGTTCGGCTTTGGCATCGTAGTCAAAGATACCCCCGTAACTCTTGGGTGCGCTCCGACAGGTCCTCGAGTTGGGTGCCGATCTGGTTGATGTGTACTGCGTCCATGGTGCTTGTCCTGGTTGGGGAAATGTCGAAACAACCGGGCATTTTCTCACGCCCCATCAGCCGCCCAGAAACGGCTCCAGCAAGGCGGCCAGTTGCCCGGGCTGGTCGTGGTGCAGCATGTGGCCGGCATCGTCGACGACCGCGATCCGGCAGTCGGGCACCGACTGCAGCCGTTCGTGGTACTGCTCGCGGGTGAAGCGGCCCCTCCACCATTGCCACATCGCGTCGTCCGACGCTTCCACGGCCAGCAGCGGCATCGTGATGCGCTTGTAGATCTCGAGCAATTCGTCCACGCGCAGCAGCTGGGCGTTGATGATCTTGTGCGCCGGGTCGCCCAGGATCTCCCACTGCCCCTGGGCGTTCGCGCGCGCCCAGTGGCCGGCCAGCCATTCGGCCTTGTCGCGCCCGGCCGGGTCGCGCGCCAGCCGCGGGTTGGTCTTGGCCAGGCGCCGGGCCACGCCGTCCACGGTGTCGTAGGGCCGCAGCGCCAGTTCGCCGCGGCGGAATTTCTTCAACTGGTCCAGCCAGTCGGCATAACGGCCGGGGGCCTGCGCCGGTTCGGTGGGGGGGCCGCCGAATCCCTCGAGGTTGACCAGGCGGCGCACCCGTTCGGGCCGGATGCCGGCATAGAACATCGCCACGTTGCCGCCCAGGCTGTGGCCGACCAGGTCGATCGGTGTCTCGGGCGAGAAGTGGTCGACCAGGAATTCCAGGTCGGCGACGTAGTCGGGGAACCAGTAGTTGTCGACGCCGCCGCCGTCGGTGTCGCCGTAACCGCGCCAGTCCGGTGCGATGATGAAACGGTTCCGCACGAAGGTGTCGGACAAGGCGTCGACGACGAACTGGAACGAGGCGGCCACGTCCATCCAGCCGTGCAGCAGGACCAGGGGAGCCTGGCCGGGCGCGGGTTCACCCCAGCAGCGCACGTTGTATTGCAGGCCGCGGATGGGCACGCGCACGCAGCGCGAAGGTCGTTTGACTTGGTACATTACGGCGATCATAAGGAGACAAGGCGTGGCACGCAGTCAACTGAAGGACAGGGCGCCGGCAGCGCTGGCGCATGACCATTACGCCGCCATGCATGGCGGATTCGGCTGGCATGTGCCGGAGCGTTTCAACATGGCGCAGGCCTGTTGCGGACGCTGGGCAGACGGCTCCGACGCCGCCAGCCGGGTCGCGGTGGTGGCCGACGGCACCGGGCTGACCCCCGTGCCATGGTCGTATGCGCAGCTGCAGCAGGCGGCCAACCGGTTGTCCAATGCGCTGGCGGTGCTGGGCGTGGAGCGGGGCGACCGGGTCGCCATCGTGTTGCCGCAGCGGTTCGAGACCGCGGTGGCCTACATGGCCGTGCTGCAGCTCGGCGCGGTCGCGATGCCGTTGTCGATGCTGTTCGGCCCCGAGGCGCTGGAGTTCCGCCTGCACGACAGCGAGGCGGTGGTCGCGATCTGCGACGCCGTGGCCATCGAGGCCCTGGAGTCGGTGCGCGAGAACTGCCCGCTGCTGCGCAGCGTGATCCGGGTCGGCGAGCGGGCCGGCGACCGCAACCCCGGCTACGAGGCCGTGCTCGAACAGGAGTCGGACCGATTCACGCCCTGCGACACCCGGGCCGACGAGGCGGCGGTGCTGATCTATACCAGCGGCACCACCGGCCAACCCAAGGGCGCGCTGATCGCGCACCGCGGGCTGATCGGCAACCTCAGCGGCTTCGTGTGCAGCCAGAACTGGTTCGGCTTCGACCCGCTGCGCCCGGGCTCGGACTCGCGCGCGGTGTTCTGGTCGCCGGCCGACTGGGCCTGGACCGGCGGCCTGATGGACGCCTTGTTGCCCACGCTGTATTTCGGCCGGCCCATCGTGGCCTGGAACGGCCGCTTCAGCCCGCAGGCCGCGTTCGAGCTGATGGAGCGCCATGCGGTGACGCACAGCTTCATCTTTCCGACCGCGCTCAAGGCGATGATGAAGGCCTATCCCGAGCCGAAGCAGCAGTTCCGCCTGCAACTGCAGGCCATCATGAGCGCCGGCGAGGCGGTCGGCGACGCGGTGTTCGACTATTGCCGCGAGCGGCTCGGCGTCGTCGTCAACGAGATGTTCGGCCAGACCGAGATCAACTACATCGTCGGCAACTGCACCATGAACGACCAGCGCGCCGGCGGCGTCGGCTGGCCGGCCAAGCCCGGCAGCATGGGCAAGGGATACCCCGGCCACCGGGTCATGGTCATCGACGAGCACGGCAACGAGTGCCCGGTCGGCGTGCCGGGCGACGTGGCGGTGAACCGCTACGACGTGCACGGCCAGCCGGACCCGGTGTTTTTCCTGGGTTACTGGAAAAACCCGGCCGCCACCGCGGCCCGGTTCACCGGCGACTGGTGCCGCACCGGCGACCTGGCCACGCGCGACGCGGACGGCTACCTCTGGTACCAGGGCCGCGCCGACGACGTGTTCAAGGCCGCCGGATACCGCATCGGGCCGGGCGAGATCGAGAACTGCCTGGTCAAACATCCGGCGGTGCTCAATGCCGCCGTCGTACCCAAGCCCGACCCGGAGCGCGGCGCCCTGGTCAAGGCCTATGTGGTGCTGGCGCCGGACGCCGCCGCGCAGCGCCAGGCCCGGCCGGGTGCGGAGCTGGACCAGCGCCTGGTCGCCCAGCTGCAGGCCCATGTGCGCGGCAAGCTCGCGCCCTACGAATACCCCAAGGAGATCGAGTTCGTCACCGAGCTGCCGATGACCACCACCGGCAAGGTCCAGCGGCGCGTGTTGCGGCTGCAGGAGGAGGCGCGGGCGAAGGCGCGAACGGGCGTCTAAACTCGGCATTCATACGATGAATGAGGATCCGATGAACAAAGTCCCGCTTGGTCACAGCGACCTGCATGTCACGCCCATCTGCCTGGGCACGATGACCTTCGGCGAACAGGTGTCCGAAGCCGACGCCTTCGCCATCATGGACCGCGCCTATGAGCGCGGCATCGATTTCCTGGACACCGCCGAGATGTATTCGGTGCCCACGCGCGCGGCGACCTACGGCGCGACCGAGGCCATCATCGGCCGCTGGCTCCAGGCGCGTCCGGGCCTGCGCGACAAGCTGGTGATCGCCTCCAAGGTGGCCGGCCCCTCGCGCGGCATGGACTGGGTGCGCGAGGGCCCGGGCATGACGCCCGACGACATCCGCCGCTCCTGCGACAAGAGCCTCGAGCGGCTGCAGACCGACGTCATCGACCTGTACCAGATCCACTGGCCCGAGCGCCATGTGCCGTCGTTCGGCTCGATGTATTACGACCCCGCCAAGGAGCGCACCGCCACGACGCTGCACGACCAGCTCGAGGCCCTGTCCGGGCTGGTCCGGGCGGGCAAGGTTCGCCACATCGGCCTGTCCAACGAGACGCCGTACGGCGTGCACGAGTTCGTGCGGCTGGCCGAACATCACGGCCTGTCGCGCGTGGTGTCGATCCAGAACCCGTATTGCCTGATCAACCGCAGCTACGACAACAACCTCGACGAGACCTGCCACCGGCTGGGCGTGTCGCTGCTGGCGTATTCGCCGTTGGGGTTCGGCCTGTTGACCGGCAAATACGATGCCAGCGGCACCGAAGGGCCCGATGCGCCCAAGGGCGCGCGTATCTCCAGCTACGAGTCGGTGCGCAAGCAGCGCTGGGGACGGCCGGAATCTCTGGCCGGCGCCCGGCGCTACAACGCGCTGGCGCGCGAACACGGCCTGAGCCCGACGCAGCTGGCACTGGCCTTCTGCTACACCAACTGGCGCGTGGCCAGCACCATCATCGGCGTCACCAGCGTGGCCCAGCTCGACGAATGCCTGGACGCCTGGGGCACGGTCCTGTCGCCCGAGCTGCTGGCCGCGATCGACGCCATCCGGTGGGAGCTGCGCGACCCGGCCCAGTGATGGCGAAGAAGGCCCACGTCAGCGAGACGCCGGCCACCGCGCTGCTGCGTGCGCACGGCGTGGCGTTCACCGAGCATCCGTATGAATACCTCGAACACGGCGGGGCCCAGCACAGCGCCGAGGTGCTGGGCGAGGACCCGTTCGCCGTGGTCAAGACGCTGGTGATGCAGGACGAACGGGCCCGGCCGCTGCTGGTGCTGATGCACGGCAACCGCAAGGTCAGCACGCGCAACCTGGCGCGGCAGATCGGCTGCAAGTCGGTCGAGCCGTGCGCGGTCGAGGTCGCGAACCGACACAGCGGCTATCTGGTGGGCGGCACCTCGCCGTTCGGCACGCGCAAGCAGATGCCGGTGTACATCGAGCAGACCATCCTGGAGTTGCCGCGCATCCTGATCAACGGCGGGCGCCGGGGTTTCCTGGTCGGCCTGGCGCCCGAGGTGTGCGTGCGCCTGCTCGGTGCCAGGCCGGTATCGTGCGCGCTGGCAGAATGACGCCAGAACGGCGCCGACCCGGACGCTGCGGAGACATTGACTGATGGACGCTTCCAACCCCTTGTGGCCCGTGCTGGCGGTGCTTGCCGCCTACCTGGTCGGCTCCTTGTCGTTTGCCGTGATCGTAAGCCGCCTGATGGGGCTGAACGACCCGCGCACCTATGGCAGCAAGAACCCGGGGGCGACCAACGTGTTGCGCTCGGGCAGCAAGCCGGCCGCCGTGGTGACCCTGCTGCTCGATGGCGCCAAGGGCTGGTTGCCGGTGGCACTGATCGCCTGGTACGGCAAGCCGTACGGCATGTTCGAGGGCACGATGGCGACGGCCGGGCTGGCCGCCTTCCTGGGGCACCTGTTCCCGGTGTTCTTCCGCTTCCAGGGCGGCAAGGGCGTGGCCACGGCGCTGGGCGTGTTGCTGGGTTTCAACTGGATCCTCGGCCTGGCGGCGGCCGCCAGCTGGCTGGTGATCGCCGTGTTCTTCCGGTACTCGTCGCTGGCCTCGCTGGTGGCGGCGGTGTTCGCGCCGGTGTATTACATCTTCGGCGACGGCGTGGCCTGGTACCTGGACAAGAGCCTGCTGCTGGCCATGGTGGTGATGGCCTTGCTGCTGGCCTGGCGCCATGCGGCCAACATCAACCGCCTGTTCAAGGGCACCGAATCGAAGCTGGGCGCGAAGAAGGCCTGACGGCCATCCCCGTGCTCCAGGGCATTACGTGCAAACACAGGTCACGAAAGCGCAAGCGGCCGAGAAGCAGGCCAGCCCAGACCCCCACGGATCTGGCTCTGCCAGGCCGTAGGGGGCGCCCCCCAGTGGGGGGTTCGGCCGGCTTACACGAAGTGAAGCCGGCCAGACAGGGGGCGTCCATTGCTTATGCCTGCTGGGCCGCGTACGCGCCCAGGCGCAGGATCAGGTGGTGGTTGAGCCGCACCCGCACCAGCGCGGTGGCCAGTGCCGCGCGGATCTGCGGGCTGCCGTGCGCCGTGCGGTGCAGGCGCGGCTGGCCGACCATCAGGCCTTCCTCGTTGAGCACGATGGCCACGTGGGGATGGTTGGGCTTGCGCGAACGCCGCATCACGACCGCGACCTCGTCGTTGTCGAGCCGCACGAAGGTGCCCGGCGGGCACAGGCCGACGGCGCGCACCAGCGCGTGGCCGATCTCGTCGCCCTGTTCGCCGGCGTCGTTGATGATGGAGCGCACCGAGTCGGTGGCGCTGCGCCCGGCCCGTGACTTGCGCGGACTGATCATGGCGCCGTAGCGGTCCACGGTGCGCACGATGCGCGCGAGGCGATCGACCGGCGTCAGCGTGGCCAGGGGTTTGTTGCCGGCGATCTCGTCGTGATGGTGCGCGACGATGTCCAGCCACAGGGCGTCACGGATGCCGAGCGCGGACAGGATGTCGCGGCCCAGCGCCGAGTGCGCGTCGATGCCGGCCTGCTGGTCGGGCGTGGGGCGCTCGAGCTGGCCGGCGAGTTCGTCCTGCAGCGCGGTCATGCCGATGTTCATCGTCAGCGTGGCATGCACCATGGAGTCGCGTTCGTCCTGCGGCAGGCCGAGTTCGGCGCCGATCAGGTGGGCCAGCACCGCGCACACCAGCGCGTGCGAGGCGCTGTAGCCCACCGGGGAATTGGTCGCCAGCTGGAACAGCAGGTACAGGCCGACGTCGGTGTCGCGCTCGAGCAGCGTCTGCATCCAGCGGTCGTATTGCCACACGCGTTGCTCGAACTCCTGCACGCTGGACGAATGGCCCAGCACGATGCCCAGGCCGGCCTCGAGGTCGGACCACAGGCCGAGCAGGTCCTCGTATTCGGTTTCGCTTTCGACGCTGAGGCTCACGGTGCGGCGTGCCGGTGGGGGTGGAGGGCGTGGCGGCGCATCAGTAGCGCTTCTCCAGCACCATCTGCTCGTTGTTGCGCGTCATCTGGAAGCGGGCCAGGAAGCTGTTGCCCAGCAGCACGAAGGGCATGGCAATGGGCGTGACCACGGCGTCGATGTCGCGCACCTCCACGTCGTTCATGCGCACCGACGAGAGCCGGATCTTCCAGCCCGGCACGATGCCGTTGGCGGTGGCGACCTGGACCGCCTGGCCGTGCTTGTACTTGAGGCCGATGCGATCGGCGTCGGAGACGCTGACGCCGACCGTGGTCGCACCGGTGTCGACCATGAACTGCACCGGCCTGGCGTTGAGCAGGCCCTGGGTCACGAAGTGGCCGCCCGAATCGGCCGACAACACGATGCGCGCGCCACTCGATTGCGCCACCGGCTGCCCGACACTGACCGGCGCGGCGCCGATGCGCAGGCTCTGGCGTTGTCCGCCGACCTCGATCACCGCGCTCTGACCCTGGGTGGACAGCACGCGCACGCCGCGGAAGGATTCGCCCGGCGCCACCAGCTTGGGCTCGCTGCCGTCGACGACCAGCAGCGCCTTGTTGCCCAGCATGCCCGAGAGGTTGACGTCCTGCGCCTGCGCCGGCGCGACGACCATGGCGCCGGCCGCGGCAAGCGGCGCCAGCGTCGCAAGGACGCTGCAGCGGCGACGTGGGCGGTGGAGCATGGCGCGCGGTGGCGGCGGGTCAGTCGCGGAAGTTGTTGAAGCTCAGCGGCAGGTCGGGGATGTCCTTGCGGATCAGCGCCATCGCGGCCTGCAGGTCGTCGCGCTTGGCGCCGGTGATGCGCACCGCATCGCCCTGGATCGCGGCCTGCAGCTTGAGCTTGCTGTCCTTGATCATGCGCTGGATCTTCTTGGACACCTCGGTCTCGATGCCGTTGCGGACCTTGATCACCTGCTTGACCTTGTCGCCGCCCATCTTCTGCACGTCGCCGCGGTCGAGGAATCGCACGTCGACGCCGCGCTTGGTCATCTTGTTGCGCAGCACGTCCTCGATCTGGCCGAGCTGGAACTCGGCGTCGCCGATCAGCGTGATGTCTTTTTCCTTGAGTTCGATCGCGGCCGAGGTTCCCTTGAAATCGAACCGGGTGCTGATTTCCTTGACGGTGTTGTCCACCGCGTTGCGGACTTCCACGAGATCGGCCTCGCAGACTGTGTCGAATGAGGGCATGGTTCCACCAGTTTCAAATGCGGCCGCATCGGGACCCGATGCGACAATCCTGTCATGTTAGTCGAGAAAAACGTCCCGCTCCAACCCTACAACACGTTTCACATCGTGGCGAAGGCCTTTTCGCTGGTGCGCGTGACCGGGGTGGACGTGCTCGACCAGGTGCTGGCGGACCCGGAACTGGCGGCCGAACCCCGGTTCATCCTGGGCGGCGGCAGCAACATCGTGCTGACCGGCGACGTCCGGCCGCTGGTGCTCAAGGTCGAGGTCATGGGCCGGCGGGTGCTGCAGGAGACCGACAAGGGCACCGTGATCGAGGTCGGCGCGGGCGAGAACTGGCACGAACTGGTGGCCTGGACGCTGGACCAGGGTTACCCCGGGCTGGAGAACCTGGCCATGATCCCGGGCACGGTGGGCGCCTCGCCGGTGCAGAACATCGGCGCCTACGGGCTGGAATTGCAGGACCGCTTCCATTCGCTCGACGCCACCGACCTGGTCACCGGCGCACGCTACACGCTGGACGCCGCCCAGTGCGGGTTCGGCTACCGCGATTCGGTGTTCAAGCATCCGGCGCCGGACGCGGCGAGCGCGGCCCTGGGTGCCGATGGCGCGCCGGTGACCGGTTTCGGCCTGCGCGACCGCGTCGTCATCACCCATGTGCGGCTGTTCCTGCCCAAGCCCTGGAAGCCGGTGCTCGGATATGCCGACCTGGAACGCAAGATGATCGAGACTGGCATCACCGCGCCTGACGCGCGGCAGATCTTCGACTGGGTCTGCGCGATCCGCAGCGCCAAGCTGCCCAATCCGGCGGTGCTGGGCAATGCCGGCAGCTTCTTCAAGAACCCGCAGGTGACGCGCGAGCAGTGTGACGACATCATCCAGCGCGAGCCGCGCATCGTGCATTACCCGCTGGACAACGGCGCGGTCAAGCTGGCCGCCGGCTGGCTCATCGACGCCTGCGGCTGGAAGGGCAAGTCGGTCGGCAATGCGGCGGTGTATGAACGCCAGGCGCTGGTGCTGGTGAACCGGGGTGACGCCACCGGCGGCGAGGTGATGACGCTGGCCCGGGCGATCCAGACCAGCGTGTACGAGCGTTTCGGCATCCAGCTCGAGCCGGAGCCGGTCGTCGTCTGACCGGGGCCCGGCGGCGCCGGGGCCCGGCCTTACTTGCGGCTGTTGTTGCTGTCGTCGTCGTTGCCCAGCTGCGGCACGCCGTAGCCGTCGCCCATGCTCAGCAGCCCGGTCCGGGTGTAGATGCCCAGCTTGGCGCGGGTGTCGACGATGTCCAGGTTGCGCATTGTCAGCTGGCCGATGCGGTCCTGCGGCGAGAACACGGATTCGCCTTTTTCCATCGTCAGCCGGTCCGGGTGGTAGGTCAGGTTGGGCGACTCGGTGTTGAGCAGCGAATAGTCGTTGCCGCGGCGCAGCTCGATCGTGACCTCGCCGGTGATCGCGCGCGCGACCCAGCGCTGGGCGGTCTCGCGCAGCATGATGGCCTGCGGGTCGAACCAGCGGCCCTGGTAGAGCAGGCGGCCGAGCCGGCGGCCATGGTCGCGGTATTGCTCGATCGTGTCTTCGTTGTGGATGCCGGTGACCAGGCGTTCGTAGGCGATGAACAGCAGCGCCAGGCCGGGGGCCTCGTAGATGCCGCGGCTCTTGGCCTCGATGATGCGGTTCTCGATCTGGTCGCTCATGCCCAGGCCGTGGCGCCCGCCGATGCGGTTGGCCTCCAGGATGAGTTCGACCGGGTCGCTGTATTGCACGCCGTTGAGGGCGACCGGCTGGCCTTCCTCGAACCGGACCGTGACCTCCTCGCGCTTGACCTCGACCTCGTCGCGCCAGAACGCCACGCCCATGATGGGCTGCACGATCTTGATGCCGGTGTTCAGGTGCTCCAGGTCCTTGGCCTCGTGGGTGGCGCCCAGCATGTTGGAGTCGGTGGAGTAGGCCTTCTCGGCCGACATCTTGTAGCCGAAGCCCGCTTTGGTCATGAAGGCCGACATCTCGGCGCGGCCGCCGAGTTCGTCGATGAAGGCCTGGTCCAGCCAGGGCTTGTAGATCTTCAGGCTGGGGTTGGTCAGCAGGCCGTAGCGGTAGAAACGCTCGATGTCGTTGCCCTTGAAGGTGCTGCCGTCGCCCCAGATGTGCACGTCGTCCTCCTTCATCGCCGCCACCAGCATGGTGCCGGTCACGGCCCGGCCCAGCGGCGTGGTGTTGAAGTAGGTGACGCCGGCCGTGGTGACGTGGAAGGCGCCGGCCTGCAGCGCGGCAATGCCTTCATGGGCCAGCTGGGCGCGGCAGTCGATCAGCCGCGCCTTCTCGGCACCGTATTGCAGGGCCTTGCGCGGAATCTCGTCGTAGTCGGGTTCGTCCGGCTGACCGAGGTTGGCGGTGTAGGCGTAGGGGATCGCGCCCTTGATCTTCATCCAGTGCAGCGCGGCGCTGGTGTCCAAGCCGCCGGAGAAGGCGATGCCGACTTTCTGTTGCAGTGGCAGGTTCTGGAGAATGGTGGCCATGGTGGGTCGGTGCTTTCCTGTGTCAGCCGTAGTGGCAGATGTAGTGGTAGGGCTCGGTCACGCGGATGTCGAAATACGCGTTGGCCGGGATCCGGAACGATTCGCCGGCGCGTGACGTCTGCCATGCGTCGCTGCCGGCCAGGCGGTATTCGCAGCTGCCGGCGACACACTCCATGACCTCGGCCTGGGCCGTGTTGAAGCGTTGTTCCATCGGCAGCACGACGCCGACCGACTTCTTCGTGCCGTCGGGCAAGCTCAGGCTGTGGCTGACGCAGCGGCCGTCGAAATACACGTTGGCCTGGGTCGTGACGGACACGTTGGAGATGACAGGGGTGGTCATGGGAAAGGCAGTGATCAAGCGAAGACAAGGGGCGAAGCCGCGCCTCGGACGGGCGGCCGGCTCGGACATGCCGCAGCCAGGCCAGCCGGCGATTTTAGGCCACGCCGTTGTGCACGCGCGCCGCGCGCCGGTGCCCTGTCAGACCAGCCGGGTTTCCCAGAGTTCGGCCTTGAAGCCGACGCTGACGTCCTTGTTGGTGGGGCCGCCCCAGGCCACGACCGGGCGCTTGATGGTGCTGGGGTGCTCGAGCATGACGGCGCGTGCGCCCGCGGCGTCCACCACGGATGCGCGCGTGGCCTCGTCGAGCCGGCGCCAGGTCGTGCCCTTGCGGTTGAGCAGGGTCTCCCAGCCGACCTGCTCCATCCAGTGGTCGAGCAGCGCCGGCGGCACGCCTTCGGTCTTGAAGTCGTGGAACACGTAGGGTTGCCCGTGCTCGTCCAGCCACTGGCGCGCCTTCTTGACGGTGTCGCAGTTGCGAATGCCGTATACGGTGATGGCAGTGTTTTTCATGCGCACATCATGCCGCAATCCGCTGCGCGACAATGCGCCTGCCATGCAAACACAGCACCACAGGAGGCCTGATTGACCCCCGATCCCGCCGGATTCCGGACCCTCGCGGACTGGCTCGACCATTGCGAGCGGCTGCACCCGAAAAACATCGACATGGGCCTGGAGCGGGTGCGCCTGGTCGCCGAGCGCATGGGCATCCGGTTCGCATGCCCGGTGATCACCGTGGCCGGAACCAACGGCAAGGGTTCGACCTGCGCCATGCTCGAGGCCATCCTGGGCGAAAGCGGCTTTCGTACCGGTGTCTATACCTCGCCGCACCTGGTCCATTTCGAGGAGCGGCTGCGGCTGCAGGGCGAGGCCGTGGCCGTGGACCCGCTGATCGAGGCCTTCGCCCGCGTCGAGCGCGCGCGTTGCCAGGCCCCGCCGGATGTGTCGCTGACCTATTTCGAATTCACGACGCTGGCCATCCTGGACCTGATGGCGCGCGCGAAGCTGGACGTGGTGATCCTCGAAGTGGGGCTGGGCGGTCGGCTGGACGCGGTCAACATCGTCGATGCCGACTGCGCGGTGATCACCAGCGTGGACCTGGACCACATGGAGTTCCTCGGCCCGGACCGCGAGAGCATCGGCCGCGAGAAGGCCGGGGTGATGCGCACCGGGCGGCCGGTCATCGTCAGCGACCCGGTGCCGCCGCAAAGCGTGCTCGACCATGCGCTCGAGATCGGCGCCGACCTGTGGCGCCTGGGCGTGGACTTCAATTTCTCCGGCGACAAGCAGCAATGGGCCTGGAGCGGACGGGGCCGGCGTTATGCCGGACTGGCGTATCCGGCGCTGCGCGGCGCCAACCAGCTGCTCAACGCCAGCGGCGTGCTGGCGGCGCTGACCGCGATGCGCGAACAGCTGCCGGTGACGGCGCAGGCGGTGCGCAACGGCCTGGCGCTGGTGGCCTTGCCGGGCCGGTTCCAGATCGTTCCCGGTGAGCCGACGCTGGTGCTCGATGTCGCGCACAACGCGCATGCCGCGGCCGCGCTGGCGGTGAACCTCGACGCGATGGGGTTTTTCCCCACCACCCATGCGGTGTTCGGCGCCATGGCCGACAAGGACCTGGCGCCGATGTTCGAGCGCCTGAACCCGATCATCGACCGCTGGTATTTCACCGACCTGCCGCTGGCGCGGGCCGAAAAGGCCGCGCAACTGCAGTCGCGCTGGCAGGCCGGCAACAGCCGCAAGGACACGGCGGCGCAGGCGTTCGCGGACCCGGTCTCGGCCCTGCGCGCAGCGGTCGATGCGGCGGACCCGGCTGATAGAATCGTCGTCTTTGGATCATTCCACACCGTGGGTGGCGTGTTGAAGGACGGCGTACCGCGCCTTTCCGCCAGACACATGAACCCCTGACCCCCCATTCCATGGCTTTGTTCAAGTTCCGCAAGGGCCGCGATGAGCAGCCGGCGCCTTCCAAGAAGAAGCAAAAGCCGGCGCCCACGGTCGAGGCCGTGCGCAGGCGTGCCATGCACCGGCTCATCGGCGCTGCGGTGCTGGTGCTGGCTGCGGTGATCGGGTTTCCGCTGATCTTCGACAACCAGCCGCGCCCGATACCGGTCGATCTGCCGATCGAGATCGTCGACCGGAACAAGGTCAAGCCGCTGGTGCTGCCACCCGCCGCGCCGGCTGCCGAATCGGCCGCTGGCGCGCAGGAAACCGCCCCCGCGCCGACGCCCGCGGCCCCGGCCGTTGCCGCGACACCGACCCCGGCGCCCGCACCGGCCGCCACGACACCGCCCGCCACGACCGCCGCAACGGCGCCCGCGCCGCCCAAGGCCGCGGCCGAGGTGCCCGAGATCCGCGCGCTCGACGCCAAGAAGGCGCGTGCCCTGCTCGAGGGCCGCACACCTGCCGATCAGGCCGCGGCCGCTCCATCGGCCGCGACCCGGAGCGCGGCGAACGACGCGCCCAAGGCGCCCGCGAAGGCCGCGGCAGCCTCCGACGACCGTTACGTCGTGCAGATCGGCGCCTTCGCCGACGCCGCCAAGGTGCGTGACGTGCGGCGCCGCGTCGAGGCGGCCGGCCTGAAGACCTACACCCAGGTCGTGGGCACGTCCGAGGGCGACCGGACCCGGGTCCGGGTGGGGCCGTTCTCGGACCGCGCGGAGGCCGACAAGGCGGCCGAGAAGATTCGCAAGCTCAAGCTGACCGCAGCCATCCTGACCTTGTAGCGCCGCGCCCCTACCGATGGTTGCCCTGGACTGGATATTTCTCGTGGTGTTGGCCTTGTCGTTGCTGATCGGCGCCTGGCGCGGCCTGGTCTACGAGGTGTTGTCGCTGGGAACCTGGGTGGCGGCGTTTTTCCTGGCGCAGTGGTTTGCGCCCGTGGCCGCGCAGTGGTTGCCGATGGCCGGCGCCACCGAGACCATCCAGTACGCGGCCGGATTCGTCGTGGTGTTCATCATTGCGATGTTTGCCGGCTCCCTGGTCACGTGGCTGATCAGCCGCCTGTTCCAGGTGGCGGGCCTGCGCCCGGCCGACCGGGTGCTGGGGGCCATCTTCGGCGCGTTGCGCGGCGTGGTCCTGATGCTGGTGGCGGCCGTGCTGGTCGGCATGACGCCGATGCAGCATGACGCCTGGTGGACGCAATCGGTCGCAGGGCAATGGGCCTCGGCCACGGTCAAGGGCCTCAAGCCGGTCCTGCCGCACGAATTTGGCAGGTACCTGCCCTGAATGAACATCGGGCCGACGAGGCCCGGCCGGCCTGGCCGCCGGCGAAACCAATGCAAGCAACCAGGACGGATGTATGTGCGGAATAGTAGGTGTTGTCAGTAACACTCCGGTCAATCAGCTGATCTACGACGCCTTGTTGCTGTTGCAGCACCGCGGCCAGGATGCCGCCGGCATCGTGACGCAGCTCGATCGGAAGTTCTTCATCCACAAGGCCAAGGGCCTGGTGCGCGACGTGTTCCGCACCCGCAACATGCGGGCCCTGCCGGGCAACAGCGGCCTGGGGCAGGTGCGGTACCCGACCGCCGGCGACGCCTACAGCGAGGAGGAGGCGCAGCCGTTTTACGTGAACGCGCCGTTCGGCATCGTGCTGGTGCACAACGGCAACCTGACCAACGCCCAGGCGCTCAAGTCCGAGCTGTTCCTGACCGACCACCGGCACATCAACACCGAGAGCGATTCCGAGGTGCTGCTCAACGTGCTGGCGCACGAGATCGAGACCGTCACGCGCGGCCTGCCGCTGCAGCCGTCCGACCTGTTCGCGGCGGTGCGCAACGTGCACCGCCGGGTGCGCGGCTCGTATGCCGTCATCGCGGTGATCGCCGGCCACGGCGTGCTGGCGTTCCGCGACCCGTACGGCATCCGGCCCTTGTGCCTGGGGCAGGGCGAGGACACGATGCTGGTGGCCAGCGAGTCGGTCGTGATGGAAGGCACGGCGCACCAGTTCGTGCGCAACATCGATCCGGGCGAGGCGGTGTTCATCGACCTGAACGGCAAGCTGCATGCGCAGCAATGCGCCGAACAGGTACGCCTGAACCCCTGCATCTTCGAATATGTGTACCTGGCCCGGCCCGACTCCACGATGGACGGCATCTCGGTCTACCAGGCGCGGCTGAACCTGGGCACGACGCTGGCCAAGCGGGTCGTGTCCACCGTGCCGCCGAACGAGATCGACGTGGTGATCCCGATTCCCGAATCGAGCCGTCCGAGCGCGGCGCAACTGGCCCAGGTACTGGGCCTGCCGTACCGCGAAGCCTTCGTCAAGAACCGCTACGTCGGCCGCACCTTCATCATGCCGGGGCAGGCGGTGCGCAAGAAGTCGGTGCGCCAGAAGCTCAACGCGATCAGCAGCGAGTTCAAGGGGCGCAACGTGTTGCTGGTGGACGACTCCATCGTGCGCGGCACCACCAGCCGCGAGATCGTGCAGATGGCCCGCGATGCCGGTGCCCGCAAGGTCTACCTGGCCAGCGCCGCGCCACCGGTGCGATACCCCAACGTGTACGGCATCGACATGCCCACGGCCGAGGAACTGGTGGCCCACAACCGCAGCGTGGCCGAGATCCAGCAGATCATCGGCTGCGACGCGCTGATCTACCAGGACGTCGAGGCCATGAAGAAGGCCGTCGGCAGCCTGAACCCGGCCATCACCGGTTTCGATGCCTCGTGTTTCGACGGTGTCTACGTGACGGGCGACATCACGGCGGCCGACATCGCGCGCATGAGCGCCAGCCGCATCGAATCCGGTGGTGGCGACGACGACGATGGCGACGAGGCCCCGGTGGCCCGCAAAAGCAAGGCGGTGGCCCGATGACCGACGAAAAACGCCCCGGCAACAACACCCTGCACCGCGACACGCTGGCGGTGCACGCCGCCGTTGCGCGCAGCCAGTACGGCGAAAACGCCGAAGCCCTGTACCTGACCAGCGGTTATGTGCAGCCGGATGCCGAAACGGCGGCGCGCCGGTTCGCCGGCGAGGAAGACGGTTATACCTACAGCCGGCTGGGCAATCCGACCGTGACCAGCATGGAGCTGCGGCTGGCCGCGCTCGAGGGCACCGAGGCCGCCATTGCCACGGCCAGCGGCATGTCGGCCATTCTGTTGATGTGCATGGGCCTGCTCAAGGCCGGCGATCACGTCATCTGCTCGCATTCGATGTTCGGCTCGACGATCAAGCTGATCGGCAGCGAGTTCGGCAAGTTCGGCGTGCAGAGCACCTTCGTGTCGCAGACCGATACCGCGCAGTGGCAGGCGGCGGTGCAGCCCAACACCCGGCTGCTGTTCGCCGAGACACCGACCAATCCGCTGACCGACCTGTGCGACATCCGCGCGCTGGCCGACATCGCCCACAACGCCGGCGCCTTGCTGGCGGTCGACAACTGCTTCTGCACGCCCGCGCTGCAGCGGCCGGTCGAGCTCGGCGCCGACCTGATCGTGCATTCGGGCACCAAGTACCTCGACGGGCAGGGCCGCGTGATGGCCGGTGCCTTGTGCGGCACGGACAAGCTGGTCAAGGAGTCGCTGCTGCCGGTGCTGCGCAGCGCCGGCATGACCTTGTCGCCGTTCAACGCCTGGGTGGTGCTCAAGGGCATGGAGACGCTGGGCATCCGCATGGACGCGCAATGCCAGCGCGCGCTGGAACTGGCCACCTGGCTGGAGCAGCAGCCGCAGGTCTCGCGTGTGTATTACCCCGGCCTGGCGAGTCACCCGCAACACGCGCTGGCGATGGCGCAGCAGTCGGGCAAGGGTGGCGCCGTGGTGTCGTTCGACCTGCGCGCCGCCGATGCACAGCAGGCGCGGGCGCGCGCCTTCCAGTTGCTGGACACGACGCGCACCATCGGCCTGTGCACCAACCTGGGCGACGTGAAGTCGCTGTTGTCGCATCCGGCCAGCACCTCGCATGGCCGGTTGACCGAAGCCCAGCGGCAGGTGGCCGGCATCGGGCAGGGGCTGGTGCGGCTGGCCGTGGGGCTCGAGCATGTCGGTGACCTGCAGGCCGATCTGCTGCACGGCTTCGCGGCGCTGAAATGAAACAAGACACAAGACCATGACACGCAAGGTTCGTACACGCATCGCTCCGTCTCCCACCGGTTTCCTGCATCTGGGCACGGCGCGCACCGCCTTGTTCTCGTGGGCCTTCGCGCGCCACTTCGGCGGGGATTTCATCCTGCGCATCGAGGACACCGACGTGGCCCGCTCGACCCAGGAGGCCGTGGACCAGATCATCGCGGCCATGCAATGGCTGGAACTGGGTTACGACGAAGGGCCGTATTACCAGATGCAGCGCCTGGACCGCTACCGCGCCGTGATCGCGCAGATGCTGGCCGACGGAACCGCCTACCACTGTTATTGCCAGAGCGACGAGCTCGACGCGATGCGCGAGGCGCAACGCGCGCGCGGCGAGAAGCCCCGCTACGACGGCCGCTGGCGGCCGGAGCCGGGCAAGACCCTGCCCGAGGTGCCGCAGGGCGTGGCCCCGGTGGTGCGGTTTCGCAACCCGCTGGACGGCGACGTCAGCTGGGACGACCTGGTCAAGGGCCGGATCACGATCAGCAACCGCGAACTCGACGACCTGATCATCGCCCGCGGCGACGGCACGCCGACCTACAACTTCTGCGTCGTCGTCGACGACTGGGACATGCAGATCAGCCATGTGCTGCGCGGCGACGACCATGTCAACAACACGCCGCGCCAGATCAACATCCTGCGCGCGCTGGGCGCCGAGTTGCCGCTGTACGGCCATGTGCCGATGATCCTGGGCCCGGACGGCGACAAGTTGTCCAAGCGCCACGGCGCGGTCAGCGTGATGCAGTACGAGGAGGCCGGTTACCTGCCGGAGGCGATGGTCAACTACCTGTCGCGCCTGGGCTGGAGCCACGGCGACGACGAACTGTTCGCGCGGGACCAGCTCGTTGCATGGTTCGACGGCACGCACCTGGCCAAGAGCCCGGCGCAATGGGATGCCGCCAAGCTCAACTGGGTCAATGCGCAATACATCAAGGCGATGGACGACGATGCGCTGGCGGCGCTCGTATCGGCGCAGATGCAACGACTGGGCGTGACCAGCGTCGATGACGGCCGGCTGGCCGGCATCTGCGCCTTGTTCAAGGATCGTTGCGACACCACGGTGGCGCTGGCGCAGTGGGCCAGCGGCTTCTACGCGCCGGTGAGTCCGGAGCCGGCCGAGCGCGAGCGCCATGTGACGGACGCGGTGCGACCGGCGCTGGCACTGCTGGCCGACAAGCTGGCGGACTGCGTGTGGGACAAGCCGTCGATCGCTGCCACCATCAAGGAAGTGCTGGCCGCGACCGGCATCAAGATGCCGCAACTGGCCATGGCCACGCGGGTGTTGTTGCTCGGAACCAGCCAGACGCCGTCGCTCGATGCGGTCATCGCACTTTTTATTCGCGAAACCGCGATCGAGCGTCTCAGAACGCCATAATTTTGTGGCTATAATTCGAGGCTCGGAAATTGACGGAGCGGCGAAAACCGCACCGGATGTTTGGGGGGTATAGCTCAGCTGGGAGAGCGCTTGCATGGCATGCAAGAGGTCAGCGGTTCGATCCCGCTTACCTCCACCAACAGATTTTCGACGGGCTTCGAAAGAGGTCCAACACAGTGAGCTTTAAACGGAGTTCCAAGGCTTTGACCCCATCGTCTAGAGGCCTAGGACACTACCCTTTCACGGTAGGTACCGGGGTTCGAATCCCCGTGGGGTCGCCAGACACGCCGAAAGGCGCAAAAGGCACAAGTCGTTGACGGCTTGCTCGCAAGAGCAGGTGACTTGCCTCGCAAGAGGAAACGTCAGCTACCAGGAGTGGTAGTTCAGTTGGTTAGAATACCGGCCTGTCACGCCGGGGGTCGCGGGTTCGAGTCCCGTCCACTCCGCCAAAGATTGGTCTCGTATCGTCCGATACAGACCCGCAAAAGCCCCGCAAACCGAGTGTTTACGGGGCTTTTTTGTTTCGGTGTCCCGTTGCGGTGCGGCTTGACGATGCATGGCAAGAAGGCTCAAGGCAACGGCATCCGGCACGAAGCAGCCGAACTGCAATCCCCCGAGGCGCGTGCGTCGTTCTCCTACATGCATGCAGCAGCCTGTCGGGTGGACCGCACCAGCACAAGCGCGAAACAATGTTCTTTTCGGTTGGCGCCGTCCATGCCCAGGCCGCGGCAGCTCGCGATGCCATGTGCGGCGCCGGCGTTCCTCGCACCTGCACCGCCTCGGCAAGCCCGGCGCGTGCACGGCGAGACAGAGAAAGGACGGACAACGATGACGAAATCCACCAAGAACGGCGTGGCAAGCACATCCGGCCCTGCCGCGCAGCCACGGTCCGCGGGCGCTCGCCAGTCGCGCGATGCAAGCGTCGACGCCCAGGCGCAGGCCGATTGGCATGAGCAATTGACGGAAGACCGCCTCGGCACCGCAAATGGCGACGGGTCCGGCAACGAGCCCGTGGGGCCCACCAGCAGCGCGAACAGTGCCAGTGCCGATCCGTTCGTGCGCCGGAAGGCGCTGGGCGAGCCTGTGCCCCAGGTCACGCGTCCGGTCTGAACGCGTCGCGCGTGGCGCGTTGCAGGATCGGCGAGGGTTGGCGGGGCTGCTGCAGGTGTCGGCGTGTCCCTTCGTGGCTGGTCGGCAGTCCGAGCCGCCGACGACATCGCAACCGGGTGGCGCCGGTCAGGCCGGCTTGCGGTCGAACTCCGCGCGCATCACATCGAGGAAACCGTCGCAGGCCGGTGACAACGACCGTCCCCGCATGGTCACCACAAAAATGTCGCGCGATACCTTGGGCGAGGTCAAGGTCTTGACCACGAGGCTGGCGTCGTTCGACCAGGCGGCGAACGCCGACGGCATGATGGACGCACCCAGGCCCGCGCCGGTCATCCACAGCGCGGTCGACAGGAACGAGACCTCGTTGACCACGTCCAGCATCACGCCCGCCTGGGCCGCCGTGCCGTCGATCAGCGGACGAATGCCGTAACCCGGCCGCACGGTGATGACCGGATGGCCGGCCAGGTCGGTCCAGCGGACGGTGCGGCGAGCGGCCAGCGGATGGTTGCGCTGGCATACTACGCTGAGGTGGTCGCGCAACAGTGTCTGCGTCTCGACGTCGGCCCCAGCCCGCTCCGGCGTGCCGATGCCGAAGTCCACGTGTTCGCCGATGACGCGCGAGACGAACTGTTCCGGCGCGCAGTCATCGATCACCACGTGGATCTCGGGATGCAGCGCCGTGAAGGCGCGGATCACCCTGGGCAGCAGGATCTCGGCCAGTGTCGGCGTGACCGCGATGCAGACACGGCCGCGGCGCAGGCCGGTCAGGTCGCGCAAGCCCGCGCCGAGCGAATCCACGTCGCGCAGGATGCGTTCGGCCACGACGATGGCCTCGTGTGCGGCCTGGGTCGGCTGCAGCGCGCGCGTGGTGCGATCGAACAGCCGCGCGCCAAGGCCTTCTTCGATCTGGCGGATCAACACGCTGACCGCCGACTGCGTGACAAACAGCTGCTCGGCGGCCGCGCTGAGCTTGCGCAGGTGGTACACGGCGGCGAAGGCCCGCAATTGCCGCAGGGTCGGGCTGAAATGCTGATTCATGAATTTTCATCATATGTCATTCGCAAATTATCGATTTACGAATGAATGAGCTTTGATTCCAATCAAGGCTCACCGCTCCCGCTACCCCAACGACATCAGGAGACACCATGCAATCGATCTACCGAGCCCTGGCCGGCTGTGCCGCGGCGGCCGTGCTGGCCATGAGCTTCACCGCGCCGGCCGCCGCCCAGGCCACCGACTTTCCCAGCAAACCCGTTCGTATCGTGGTGACCTTCCCGCCGGGCGGCAGCGCCGATGCGGTGGTGCGCATGCTGGTGCCGCGCCTGAACGAGAAGCTGGGCCAGTCCGTGATCGTCGACAACCGGCCGGGTGCCGGCGGCAACATCGGCCTGACGGTGGTCGCCAAGGCCGCGCCGGGTGATGGCTACACCCTGGGCGTCGGCGCGGCCGGTGCCTTGTCGGCCAACGTCAGCCTGTATGCACAGATGCCGTTCGATCCGGTCAAGGATCTCAAACCGGTGAGCATGCTGGCCGCGATCCCGTTCGTCATCATCGGCCATCCGTCCGTGGCCGCGCGCAACCAGGCCGACCTGATAGCACTGGCCAAGGCCCAGCCAGGCAAGCTGTCGATCGCGCATGGCGGCAATGGCACGGCCATGCACCTCACCGCCGCCTTGTTCGCACAGATGGCCGACGTGAAACTGGTCGAGGTGCCGTACCGGGGCTCGGGACCGGCCGCGCTGGACGTGTTGTCGGGCCAGGTCCCGCTGGCCGTCGTGGACCTGCCGTCGGCGCTGCAACACATCAAGGCCGGCAAGCTGATCGCCTATGGCGTCACCAGTCCGCAACGCCTGCCGATGCTGCCGGACGTGCCCACCGTGGCCGAGGCCGGCCTGCCGGGTTACGACTCCACGGGCTGGTTCGGCGTGGTTGCGCCGGCGGGAACGCCGCCGGCGATCATCGCGCGCCTGAATGCGGAGATCACCGCGGCGCTCAACGACGAGACCATCAAGACCAACATGCGCAACCTGGGTGTCGAACCCGCGCCCGGCACCGTCGCTTCCTTCGAAGCCTACATCAAGGCCGAAACCGACAAATGGGCGCGCGTGATCAAGACCGCCAACATCAAGCTCGAGTGAACCCCATGAACGACCACAGGGATGACACGACCGACTGCGACGTACTCATCGTCGGGGCGGGCCCGGTCGGCCTGACGCTGGCGATGGACCTGGCGGGTCGTGGCGTGCGGGTCATGATCGCCGAGACCCGCCACTACGCGCAGCCGCCCAGCGTCAAGTGCAACCATGTCTCGTCGCGCAGCATGGAGCAGTTCCGGCGCCTGGGCGTGGCCCACAAGTTGCGGGGCGCCGGCCTGCCGGAGGACTACCCGAACGACGTGGTGTTCCGCACCAGCCTGACCGGCACCGAACTCACGCGTATCCCGATTCCCTGCCGGCGCGATCGCTACGACGATACCAGCGGCCCGGACGGCTGGTGGCCCACGCCCGAGCCGCCGCATCGCATCAACCAGATCTACCTCGAGCCCATCCTGCTCGAGCATGTCGCGGCGCTGGCGGGCGTGACGCTGCTCAACCGCACCGAAGTCACCGGTTTCAGCCAGTCGGCAACCGGCGTGACGGCGACCACCCGGCACCTGGACGACGGCCACGAACGCACCTGGCGGGCCCGTTACCTGGTGGGTTGCGACGGCGGAAGTTCCGGCGTGCGCAAGCGCATGGGTGCCCGGCTCGAAGGCACGGCCGTGATCCAGCGCGTGCAGTCCACCTATATCCGGGCGCCCGGGCTCAGGGCCTTGATTCCGGGCAAGCCGGCCTGGTCCTGTTATTCGGTCAACCCGCGGCGTTGCGGCACCACCTTCGCCATCGATGGCGAGACCACCTGGCTGGTGCACAACCACCTGCATGCGGAAGAACCGGAGTTCGACTCGGTGGACCGCGACCGGTCGATCCGCGAGATCCTCGGGGTCGGCGACGATTTCCACTACGACATCATCAGCAAGGAAGACTGGGTCGGCCGGCGCCTGGTGGCCAACCGCTTCCGGGATCGCCGCGTGTTCATCGCCGGCGATGCGGCACACCTGTGGGTGCCGTACGCCGGTTATGGCATGAACGCCGGCATTGCCGATGCCATCCACCTGTCGTGGTTGCTGGCCGCACGGCTGCAGGGCTGGGCCGACGAAGGCGTGCTCGATGCCTACGAGGCCGAGCGCCAGCCCATCACCGAGCAGGTGTCGAACTTCGCGATGGACCATGCGCAGAAGATGATCCGCGCGCGCCGCGCCGTGCCGGCCAATATCGAGGCCGCGGACGCCGATGGCGCGGCGGCACGTGCGCTGGTGGGCCAGGAGTCGTATGAGCTCAACGTGCAGCAGTTCTGCTGCGCGGGACTGAACTTCGGCTACTTCTACAGCGGCTCGCCGATCATCGTGTCCGACGACGAAGCGCCGCCGGCCTACACCATGGGCGACTTCACGCCGTCCACCGTGCCGGGCTGCCGCGCGCCGCATCTGTGGCTGGCCGACGGGCGTTCCCTGTACGACGCGTTCGGGCCCGGCTATACCCTGCTGCGCCTGCGCACGGGCGTCGACGTCGGTCCGCTGGTCGATGCCGCGCGTGCCCGCCACATGCCCATGGCGGTGCTGGACGTGCAGCCGCGCGACCCCTTGCCCGAGGCCTATCGCCACGCGCTGGTGTTGTGCCGCGCCGACCAGCACGTCGTATGGCGAGGTGACCGTCTGCCGGCCGACCCGGCGGCGCTGGTCGCGGTGTTGTGCGGCGCCGCGCACGCGGCCATGCGCATGGCGGCCTGAGACGCGGCGCCCCTAGGGCCGGCGCAGCACCATCTCGTCGCCGGTCAACGTGATCTGGAACTTCGACAGAAAGCTCTGGCCCAGCAGTGCCTGGTCGCGGGCGATGCCGTTCATGCCGACCGCCACCTTGACGCCGGACACGCTGGCGGGGCCCAGCGACACCGGCACGTCGGCCACGATGCGGCCCTCGATGACGCCGTTGGCGGTGTGAAACCGTGTCGGCGATCCGCCGTGGATGCCGGCGTGGTCGGCGAACGCCTGGCTGACCGTGACGTAGCTGGCGCCGGTGTCCACGAGAAAGACCACCGGCTGGCCGCCGATGGTCCCAGGCGCATAGAAATGGCCGTCGCGCGCGCGCGGAATCGTCATGTCACCGGCCATCGACACCGTGATCTGCCGGGGTTGCATCACCAGCTTGATGCCGCCATAGACCGCCGCCATGATGACGAGCCAGAACACGACGATGGCCAGCGGGCCCCATTTCAGGCCGGGCGTGAGGCCTTGCTCCGCGGCTGTCGGGACCGCTGAGCGGTCGACGGCGCGGCCGAAACGGGTCGG
The DNA here is from genome assembly GCA_024236015.1 of Rhodoferax sp. Taxonomy (GTDB): domain Bacteria; phylum Pseudomonadota; class Gammaproteobacteria; order Burkholderiales; family Burkholderiaceae_C; genus CAISIP01. Next base: position 399,188 of record JACKLK010000004.1, on the reverse strand, counting down.
CCGCGGCGCGTCGGCGCCGTCCCGCTTGCGCTGCGCATCCTTCCACCAGTCGCGATCCTCGACGCCCATGCTGCTCCTTCGATTCGGTCGCTCCACTGTAGTGCAAGCCGGCAAAGCCCTGCAGGCCAGGGTCTTGCCGGCGTGCGCCGTCCCGCGGGCTGCCGGTCAGCCCAGGAAACGCGGCAAGGTCAGCGTGATGACCGGGAACGCGATCAGCAGCGCCAGCCGCACCACGTCGGCGACGACGAAGGGCATCACGCCGCCGAACAGCGTGCGCATCGGCACGTCGGGCAGCAGGCTCTTGAGCACCATCACGTTCAGGCCCACCGGCGGCGTGATGAAGCTGATCTCGGTCACCACCACGACGATGATGCCGAACCAGATCAGGTCGAAGCCCAGGCCCTGCACCAGCGGGTAGAACACCGGCACCGTCAGCAACACCATCGACATGCTCTCGAGCACGCAGCCCAGCAGCACGTAGATGACGCAGATCGCGACGATGACCATGATCGGATGGATGGAGAACTGCCGGACCATGTCCTGCAGGTCGCTCGGCAGCGAGGTGAAGTTGATGAAGTTGGCGAACATCAGCGCGCCGATCAGCACCATGAACAACATGCCGGTGGTGCGCGCCGATTCGACCAGCACCTCGGACAGGATGGCCCAGCTCAGGCGCTTGCGCGCCCAGGCGAACACGAAGGCGCCGCAGGCGCCGATGCCGGCCGCCTCGGTGGCCGTGAACACGCCGCCATAGATGCCGCCCATGACGATGGCGAACAGCAGCAACACGCCCCAGACCTCGCGCAAGGCCTGCAGGCGCCGCGGCCAGGGCAGGCGCGCACCGCGCGGGCCGGCGTCGGGCCGGCGCCAGATCGTCCAGCGCACGGCCAGCAGGTACAGCGCGATGGCCAGCAGGCCGGGCAGGATGCCGGCGGCGAACATCTTGCCGATGCTTTGTTGCGTCAGGATCGCGTAGACCACCATCACGACCGACGGCGGAATCAGGATGCCCAGGGTGCCGCCCGCGGCGATCGAGCCCGAGGCCAGCGCCTTGTCGTAACCCAGTTCGCGCATCTCGGGATAGGCGACCTTGGACATGGTGGCCGTCGTGGCCAGGCTGGAGCCGCAGACCGCGCCGAAGCCGCCACAGGCGACGATGGTCGACATGGCCAGCCCGCCCTTGCGGTGGCCCAGGAAGGCATAGGCGGCCGCATACAGTTCGCGCGACAACCGTGATTGCGTGATCAGGTTGCCCATCAGGATGAACAGCGGCACCACCGACAGCAGATACTGGAAGCCGCTTTCCTGCACCACCGAACCCACCAGCGTGTAGGCCGAGGGCCAGTTGCGGATCCAGGCCAGGCCCAGCACGCCGATCAGGGCCATGGCAAAGGCCACCGGCACCTGCATCAGCACCAGCAGCAGCATGGCGGCGAAACCGATCAGGGCTTCGGTCATGGTGTGGTGTCCCGTCCGCAGACCAGCAGCCAGGTCTGCCACGCGTGGATCAGCGCATTGATCAGCAACATGCCGCTCATGAAGAAGATGACCGGTGCCAGCGGCAGGCCCAGCATCGTGGTCTGGTCGCCGAATTCCAGCGCCGACGTGGCCTGGCTCCAGGTGGCCACCGACAGCAGCAGGCTGATGCCGGTGGCCAGCACCTGACTGGCGATCTTCTGCACCCTCTGCACCGGCGCGCTCATGCGCGTGGTCAGCAGGTCGACCGTGACATGTTCGTGTGCCAGCGTCGCCAGCGCGATGCCGGCGAAGATGACCCCCACCATCAGCATCTCGGTGATCTCGACCGCGCCGATGATGGAGTAGTTCAGCACATAGCGGCCGACCACGTCGGCCAGCGTGAGCAGCGCCAGCGCGACCAGGCACAGGCTGGCCAGGCGCCGAAGCGCGCCCAGCGCGGTGCGGGTGAGGATGTTCTTCTGCATCGTGCCTGGATCGCTTCGCGGTTCAGCGCCGCAGCGTCACTTGCCGGCTTCGAGCTTCTTGAGCTCGTCGCGGTAGGCCTGCAGCACCTTGGGTCCGTCGATGCCCTTGGCCTTGGCTTCGTCGAGCCAGGCTTTCTCGAACGGAGCCGTACGCGCCTTGATGTCCGCCACCAGCTTGTCGCTGGCCATGTGGATGTTGACCTTCTGGGCCTTGAGCGCTTCCATGGCCGCCGTGTCGGCATCGCCCCAGGCCTTGCCGCCCATGCGCGCGATGTGTTCGCCCGACAGTTTCATGATGATGGCCTGGTCGGCGGCCGACAGCTTGGCAAAGGCCTGCTCGTTCATGATGATGCCGTGCGTGTCGGCATACAGGCCGCCGGGGAACAGGGTGGCGTTCTTGACCACGCTCACGAGCCGGAACGATTCGACCGACTCGGGCGGGAAGAACACGCCGTCGACGACGCCGGTGCTCATCAGCTCGTACGACTCGGGCGCGGGCTTGACCACGGCATTGACGTTGAGCACCTTGGCCACGTCGGCCTGCATGCCGCCGCCGATGCGCAGCTTCAGGCCGTCGAAGTCCTCGATCTTCTCGACCTTGCGATCGGTGGTGTAGACACCGCCCGGGCCGTGGCCGTAGATGCCCAGCAGCTTGACGCCGCGGAATATGTTCGCGTCCTTGAGGTACTTGTCATAGATGCGCCAGGACGCGACCGAGGTCGACAGCGCCGTGTTGCCCGAGAACGGCAGCATCGAGAACTTCAGCAGGTCGAACCGGCCCGGGTAATACGAGTTGGAGATGAACGCGAAATCGACGGCACCGTTGCGCACCGCGTCGTAGTGGCCGGGCGGATTGGCCACCGGCTTGGGCAGGAAGTTGATCTTCACGCGACCTTCGGTGGCCTGCTCGACCTCCTTGGCCCAGGGCATCATGAACTTGGACACCAGGATGTGCGAATGCGGAATCCATGCCGAGAACGTGAGTTCGGTCGTCTTCTGCGCCGCTGCGGGCATGCTGGCGAGCAGCGCGGTGCTCACGCAGGCGCCGAGCAGGGTGGAGGTCCATTGGATTTTCATGGCGAGGTTCCTTTCAGTGAACGGGTGGGACGGGGTGAAACGGGGAAAGCAAGGATCCGGCCAGCGCGTTGTCCAGCAACTGCTCGAGCGTGCCGTCATCGGCAAAACCCAGCGCATGCGCGGTCGTGGTCGACAAGGGGGGCCATTGGGCGAACTGGGCCTGCATCGCGGCTTGGGGCTGGTAGTCGACCAGGCTGTCCGGGTCGCGGCCCAGCCGCAGGGCGATCGCGTCGATCACCTGCGCGGTCGTGGCGCGCAGCGCCGGCAGGTTCCAGGCGCGTGTGGCCGGCAAGCCATCGGCAGGCACTTCGGCCGCAAGCAGCAGATGCCGCACGCAGGTGGGCAGGGACAGGAACCACAGGCTGGCGTCCGGCCCGACCGGGCAGACAAAACGCCGGCCCTGGGCCGTCTCGCGGATCAGGTCGCTGGCGAACGACGAGGCCGCCGCGCCACGGGGTGCGGGCCGCGCCACGACGCTGGGCAGGCGCACCGAACGCGCGTCGATCCAGCCACGTCGGCTGTAGTCGGCCAGCAGGATTTCCATCATCAGTTTCTGGCTGCCGTAACTCAGGCGCGGGATCGGCAACGTTGCATCGTCGATCACGGACGGCATCGGCGGGCCGTAGACGCCGCAGGAACTGGCAAACACCAGCACGGGATGGCGCGTCTGCTGCCGCAAGCCTTCGAACAAGGCCATGGACGCGTCGACGTTCACGGCCAGTCCGAGCGCGAAGTCGTCCTCCGCGAGGCGGCTGGTGATGCCGGCGAGGTGGAACACTCGGGTGGGCGACTGCGCCAGCGCGCGCGCCAGCGTGTCCGCTTCGCGCAGGTCTCCGACGACCTGGTGCAGGCGCGCGCGCACCGGCGCGGGCAGGTCCTGCCGCAGCGCGCCGCCATCGTCGTCCGGCTGCTGGTCGACCAGGGTCAACGATGCCAGCATGCCGGCGGCGAGTTGCGCGCACAAGGCCTGGGCAAGGGCGTGGCCGACGTAACCGCTGGCGCCGGTCACCAGGACGTGGTGCGTCATCGTGGTGCCACTCCGGGGTGACGACGCAGCGGCTTCATGCGAGCACCCCCCGATCGCGCAGGGGCTGGCACCAGTGCAGGCCGTCGCCGGCCGTGGTGCGCGGCCGGTATTCGCACGACAGCCAGCTGTCGTAGCCGTGCGCCGGCAAGGCTGCGACCGCGTCCAGCCAGCCCGCGGCCGCGAGGTCGGGCTCGCAGCGCACCGGCGCGCCGGCAATCTGCACATGGCCGATCCAGGGCGCGGCATCGCGCACGGCCTGCTGCAGGTCGAGCGACTCCCGCGCACAGTGGTAGTAGTCGAACTGCAGCCGCAAGCGGGGCGAGCGGAAGTGCTGCAGGACGGGCACGGCCTCGTCGGGCCGGTGGTAGAAATAGTCCGGCACGTCGATGCGGTTGAGCGGCTCGAGTGTCAGCGTCAGGTCGTCCTGTTCGGCCAGCGCCAATGCGTGTTCCAGGTTCTGCCGCAAGGTGTGCTGGCAATCGGCCGCATCGAACGCCGCGGTGGCGCCGGCCATGCAATGCACGCGGCGGCAACCGGTGGCCTCGGCCACGGCGCGCGCCCGCGCGAAGGCGTCGCGGAACTGCGCCTGCGCACCGGGAATCGCCGCCAGGCCCAGCCGGCCGGCCTCGGGTGCGATGGGTGTGTTGAACAGGGCCAGCGTCAAGCCATGTTCGCGCAACTGCGCGGCGTACCAGGCAGGCGGGTGGTCGTAGGGCAGCAGGATCTCGACCGCATCGAAGCCATCCTGGCGCGCGGCCGCGAAGCGTTGCTCCCACGGCAGCTGCGGGTACAACCAGCTGAGATTGGCGGCCAGTCGCATCGTGCCGGTGCCTTCAGCCGCGGACCTGTTGCAGGAAGTCCGCGCGGCGCTCGGGCTGCACGACGCTGACGATGGCGGACAGTTCCGCCTCGGCCAGTCCCATCGCCGAGGCCAGGCGCAGCATCTGCTGCACGCTGGCGGTCACCGGCATCGGGGCGCCGCTTTTCTGGGCGTTGGCCATCACGGTGTCGATGTCCTTGAGCATGGTGGACACCGCGCCGATGGACTGTGCCTGCACGTCGATCATGCGTGGCGCAAACACCTGCAGCGGCTTGGAGTCGGCCCAGCCGCCGGCGAGCGCGGGCGCGAGCTGGTGCAGGTCGATGCCGTTGCGCGCGGCAAAACCGATGGCCTCCGCAATCGCGCTGATCGTGGTCGCGACGATGGTCTGGTTGCACAGCTTGGTGGCCTGGCCGGCGCCCGACGCACCCATGTGGGTCACGTTGCCGGCATACGCGCGCATGGCCTCAAAGGCCTGCGGCAGATGGGTGGCCGCGCCACCGGCCATGATGGCCAGCGTGCCGGCTTCCACGCCGGGAATGCCGCCCGACACCGGCGCGTCGATCCAGTCGGCGCCGCAGGCCTCGTGCAGCCGGCGTGCCAGCGCACGCGTGGCTGCCGGGTCGATGCTGGAATGGTCGACCAGCCAGGGCAGGGCCGGCGCGCGCGACACGCCGTCGGCACCGAACACCACGGCCTCGACGGCGGCGGCATCGAACAGGCACATCAATACGCCATCGACGTCCGTTGCCGCTTCCAGCGGGGTGGGCACGACCACCGCGCCCAGCGTGCGCAGCGGTTCGCTCTTTTGCGGCGAGCGGTTCCAGACCTTCACGTCATGGCCTGCCGCGAGCAGGCGGCGCACCATCGGCGCGCCCATCAGGCCGAGTCCGCAGAATCCGAGTTTCATGGGTTCTCCTCGGTCGGCGGATATGGCCAGGAGGTGTTGCCCGAATGGGTCACCGCGCCCAGATGGGTGGGGCCGACCAGCCTGGCATATTTCTCGAGCGCGCCGGCCAGCCGCTCGCGCTCGAACGGTTTCCAGGCGGCGCGGCGTTTGGCCAGTTCGTCGTCGTCGACATGCAGGTGGATGCCGCAGGCGACGGCATCGATGGTGATGCGGTCGCCGTCGCGCACGCAGCCGATCGGCCCGCCGGCGGCGGCCTCCGGGCTGGCATAACCGATACACATGCCGCGGGTTGCACCGGAGAAGCGGCCATCGGTCAGCAGCGCGACCTTCTCGCCCATGCCCTGGCCGTAGATGGCGGCGGTGACCGACAACATCTCGCGCATGCCGGGCCCGCCGCGCGGACCCTCGTTGCGGATCACCAGCACGTCGCCGGCGGCATACGACTGGCTGGAGACGACCTTCATGCAGTCCTCCTCGGTCTCGAACACGCGGGCGCGTCCGTCGAAGGTCAGCGATTTCAGGCCGGCGATCTTGAGCAGGGCGCCGTCCGGGCACAGGTTGCCCTTGAGCACGACCACGCCGCCGGTGGCGTGGATCGGCGTGTCGCAGGAGCGCACGACCTTGCCATCCGGACCGGGGTGCTGGGCCAGTTCCTCGGCCAGTGTGCGTCCGGTCAGCGTCAACGCATCGCCATGCAGGAAGCCGCCCGCCAGCAGCGCGTTGAGCACGCACGGCACGCCGCCGACGACGTTCAGTGCGCTGGCCAGGTACTTGCCGCCGGGTTGCAGGTCGGCGATCAGCGGCGTGCGGTTGAACACCGTGGCCACGTCGTCGAGCGTGAACACGATGCCGGCCTCGTGCGCGATGGCCGGGATGTGCAAGGCGGCGTTGGTCGAGCCGCCGGTGGCCGCCACCGCGGCGCAGGCGTTCTCCAGGCTCTTGCGCGTGACCAGGTCGCGCGGCAGCGGGCCGCCGGCGGTGAGGATCTCCATCGCGCGCCGTCCGGCGCGCCGCGCCAGCGCCAGCCGTTCGCTGTACACGGCGGGGATGGTCGACGAACCCAGGAAGGACAGGCCCAGCGCCTCGCCGACCATGCCCATGGTGTTGGCGGTGAACTGGCCCGGGCACGATCCCACCGTCATGGCGCTGGTGCGTTCGATGCCGCCGAGCTGCTGCAGCGTGATCTCGCCCTTCTGGTAGCGGCCAACCCCTTCGATGGCGCTGAGCACCGTGTGTTCGGTGCCGTCCGGGGCGTGGCCGGGCAACATCGAGCCGCCGTGGACGAACACCGATGGCACGTTCAGCCGCACCATCGCCATGATGGTGCCCGGCAAGGTCTTGTCGCAACCGGCGAAACCCACCAGTGCGTCATAGGCATGGCCACGCACGGCCAGTTCGATGCTGTCGGCCACCAGTTCGCGCGAGAGCAGGCTCATGCGCATGCCGTCGTGGTTCATCGAGGTGCCGTCGGAGACCGACACCGTGGACATCATCACCGGGACGCCGCCGCCTTCGGCGATGCCCAGGCGCGCGTTGTCGGCCTGCGGGCCCTGCGACTTGGAGCAGGGCGTGTTGTCGCCGGCCGAACTGATGATGGCGACGATGGACTTGTCCATGTCGGCGTCGTCCATGCCGGTGGCGCGCAGGAAGGCGCGGTGTGCGGCGCGGGTGGGTCCGTGGGTGATGGCCTTGGATCGGTGCTTGTGCAGCATGGGTGTGGTGGTGCTCTGTCGGATGGGGAAGAAGGCGCCCGGAGGTTCAGTCCAGGCGGTCGAAGATCCAGGTCACGTCCTGTTCGATGCATTGCCGGGCGCGGGCATGGTCGCCGCGCCGGATGGCCGCGATCGTGGACTCGTGCAGCAGGTCGGGCGGCTGTTCGGCGCTGTGCAGCAGTTCGCGCTTATCGCGCAGGTAGGCGCCGGACTGCAGCCACAGGCTCTCGATCATGGCCATCATCACCGGGGACTCGGCCGCCGCGTAGATCGTGAAATGGAAGATGCGGTTTTTCTCCAGGCTGGCCGGCACGCCTTCGGGCGTGCGGCGTGCCTGCGTGATCTCGCCGGCCAGCAGCTCCAGCCGGTCCAGCGTGGCGCTGTCGAGCCGGGGGCTGGCCCATTCGGTGACCGTGCCTTCGACCAGCACCCGGCTGCGGCGCATGTCGTTCAGGCGTTCGCGCGTGATCAGCGGCACGCGGGTCATGCCGTTGCGCATCGGCTCCAGGCCTTGTTGCGCGACCAGCCGGCGCAGTGCCTCGCGCACCGGCATGGTGCTGGTGCCCAGCGCGTCGGCCAGGTACTGGATGCCCAGGATCTGGCCGGCACGGTATTCGCCGTGCATCAGCTTGTTGCGCAGCGCCTGGTACACCGACTCGTTGACCGACTGGCGCACGATGGGTTGCAGTGCGGTCAGCGGGTCGGCGTGCATCGAGCTGGAGGCGGCGGATTTCATTCGCAAGATCTGTGATGTTTGATCAATCATAGAAGCGTCACTCGGATTTGGCAATGGCCAGCCATCGATTACCGCATCAATTTGCTGGGGGATTCGCCCAAGGGCAGGAGCCAACCCGTGTCGGCCGGCGCGTGCGGCATCGGCGTCGCCCGCCCGTGACCGCGAGCCGCAGTGGTCCGTCGCCGGCCGGGTGTGGTGTTGCCACCGCGGCCGCCGCGCCTGCGCAGATCGGCCGCCGGACACCGCGGCGCGACGTCGCAGAGCGCGCGGGATGGGATACTCGGGCCGGTATGGCTGCGTCAACCAGATTGTTGATCCGGCAGCGCAAGGGACTTATTCGATCGCCCAGGCAAGGTCCTGCCGGCGGCTAACCGATACAGGCGGCATGTTCGACAAGGCTGGATTTCGACTGTCATTGCGGCAAGTGCTGACGATTCCGTACGTCGTGCTGGTGCTGGCGCTGGCGCTGATCATCGTTGCGCTGTCGTATTCGGCCGGCAATCGGGCGGTGTATGCGGTGTCGTCCCACCTGCTGCTCGAAACCGTCGGGCGCATCGGCCAGGCCGTGGACCGGCACATCATGGGCGCGGGTGCGGTGCTGGAGGCGGCGTTTCCCGACGGCATGCCGATCGGCCCGTCGATCGACGACGAGGTCGACGCGCTGCGCACCCGGTTCTGGATCGCGACCTCGCTGCACACGGACCCGAACAACTATGTCTACTACGGCAACCGCCTGGGGCAGGCGATCGGCCTGTACCGCCATTCGCGGACCGAAGGGGAGTTGCGCATCAAGTTCCAGGCGCCGGAGATGCGCACCTACTACCGCTTCACCGGTATCAATGGCCCCTTGGCCTTCCACTCCCGCGAGGGCAGGTTGTTCGACCCCCGGGAGCGCCCCTGGTACAAGGCCGGCGAGCGGCTCGATGTGCAGACCTGGACGTCGGTGTACATCGACTTCGGCACCAGCGACCTGGTCGCGACCCGCGCGCGGCGCGTGCTCGGCCTGGACGGTCAGTTCGAGGGGGTGGTGGCCACCGACGTGTCGCTGCGCGCGCTCAACAACTTCGTCAGCCAGTTGCGGGTGTCAAAGAACGGGCTGGCCTTCATCGTCGAGCCCAATGGCGATCTGATCGCGTCGTCGTCCGGCCCCAATGTGCGGGCCATGCCCGACGGCAGCAAGACCCGAGTCAGCGCGACCGAAAGCGACAGCCCGCTGGTACGCGCCATCTACGCCGAGGTGCAGTCACGGCTCGCGGCGCAGGGCCTGGGCGCCGGCGTGCAGACCCTGAGTTTCGACGCCGCGGACGGCGAGAAGATCCATGTCGGTTTCGACCGGGTGCGCGACGACGCGGGGCTGGAGTGGATCACCGTGGTCGCCATGCCACGCGGCGACTTCATGACCGGAGTCACCGAAAACCTGGTGCGCACCGCGGCGCTGGGCCTGCTCGCCGCCGCCATCGCCATCGCGCTCGGCCTGCGCATCCTGAGCTGGGTCAGCGGCGACCTGCATCAGTTGTCCGAGGCGGCTCTGCGGGTGGGCGACGGACATCTGGCGTGGCCGGTAGGCATCAGCCGCTCCGATGAGATCGGGCAACTGGCCACCAGCTTCGAGACCATGCAGCAGCGACTGCAGACCGATGCCTTGACCGGCCTGGCGAACCGCGAGGCATTCATGTTGCGGCTGCGCACCCGCATCGGACCCACGTCCGAGCCGCCGCCCAGCCTGCGCTTCGCGGTGCTGTTCATCGACCTCAATCACTTCAAGCGTGTCAACGACCGCTTCGGACATGCGGTCGGCGATCGTGTGCTGGTCGAGGTCGCGCAGCGGCTGCGCGCCACGGTGCGCACGCGCGATCTGGTCGCGCGGCTGTCCGGAGACGAGTTTGCGGTGTTGCTGGACCGGGTCGATACCCGCGAAGACCTGGAGCAGTTGCGCCAGCATGTCGAGCGCGTGCTGCAACAGCCGCTGGCCGCGCTCGCGGGCGAGGCGACCGAAGCGCTGGCGTTCGGCGGCTCGGTTGGCACGGCCTTTTTCCCGGACGACGGCAAGGATGCCGAATCGCTGCTCAAGAAGGCGGACCGGCGAATGTACAAGCGCAAGTTCCGGGATCGACCGCACGATCCGGCCCGGGCGATGCACCACGGGGCCGATCCGCAGGAGTGAGCGGGTTGGCTGCACGCGCGCGATCCGGCAAGAAAAAACCCCAGGCAATGTGATTGCCTGGGGTGATTCATTTTTGGCGGAGAGGGTGGGATTCGAACCCACGGTACCTTGCAGTACGCTTGATTTCGAGTCAAGTACATTCGACCACTCTGCCACCTCTCCTGAATGCCGAACGGGTGGGATTGTAGCAGCCGCCACGGGCTGCGCGACCCGGATCGGAGCGATTTCAGGCGGCGTCGGCCAGTTGTTGCAGCGCCGCCGCGATCTCGTCCGGGGACACGCCGTCGGCCGCGGCCACCTGGCCCTCGAACGCCGGCAGTGCGGTTGCGCCGACCTGCTGCAGCCGGGCGATGGCGGCGCCGGCGTCCTTGGGCGATGCGAATCCCTGGCTTTGCAGCAGCAAGCGGCCCTTGGGATCGACCAGCTTGAAGGCGAAGCGGCCGTCTTTCTCCCGGTACTGCTTGAACGACGGCAACGCCGCCTTGGCGTCGGCCTTGGCCTTCTTGCCCGTGTCGGCGCTGCCCAGGTTGCGCAGGCCGACGGCATGGCGCACGCCGGCCATGAAGGGCGTGGCGATGGCGCGGGCCTTGGCGGCGCCGCGCAGCAGGATGGCCTCGATCTTCGCCGGGTCGGCGATCAGCGCCTCGTAGCGCTCGCGCATCGGCGTGATCTCCGCGTCCAGCCGCTCGAACACGAGCGCCTTGGCGTCGCCCCAGGCGATGCCGTCGGCATAGGCCTTGCGCAGGGCCACGGTTTCGTCCTCGCCGGCGAAGGCCTGGAAGATCTGGAACAGCGCGGAACCTTCCACCTCCTTGGCCTCGCCCGGCAGGCGCGAGTCGGTGACGATGCCGGCGATGAGTTTCTTGAGCTCCGCGCGCGACGAGAACAGCGGGATGGTGTTGTCGTAGCTCTTGCTCATCTTGCGCCCGTCGGTGCCGGGCAGCGTGGCGACCGACTCCTCGATCACGACCTCGGGCAGCGTGAAGTGCGCGCCGTAGCGGTGGTTGAAGCTGCTCGCCATGTCGCGCGCCATCTCCAGGTGCTGGACCTGGTCGCGCCCGACCGGCACCTTGTGGGCGTTGAACATCAGGATGTCGGCACCCATCAGCACCGGGTACATGAACAGTCCGGCCGTCACGTCGGAGTCGATGTCGACGCCGGCGGCCGTGTTCTTGTCCACCGCCGCCTTGTAGGCGTGTGCCCGGTTGAGCAGGCCCTTGCCGGTGACGCAGGTCAGGAACCAGGTCAGTTCGGGAATCTCGGGGATGTCGGACTGCCGGTAGAAGGTCACGCGTTCCGGGTCCAGGCCGGCGGCCAGCCAGCTGGCGGCGATCTCCAGCGTCGAGCGCTGCACGCGCGCCGGCTCGCCGACCTTGATCAGCGCGTGGTAGTCGGCCAGGAAATAGAAGCTCTCGACGTCGGCGCGCTGGCTGGCGCGCACCGAGGGGCGGATCGAGCCGACGTAGTTGCCCAGGTGCGGGGTGCCGGAGGTGGTGATGCCGGTGAGAAAACGCGTGGTGCTCATGATGCGGATGAAGAGTCGTGCCGGCTTAGCGCAGCAGCCAGGTGAACGGGGTCAGGACAAGGTCGAGCAGGCCGAAGGTCAGCGCCATCAGCGGCTGCATCCAGAAGGTGCTGATGATGCCCAGGAACAGCAGGCCCAGCACGATGAAGAAGCCCCAGGGCTCGATGCGGGCCACCAAGGCCGCCTGCCGGTACGGCAGCAGGCCGACCAGGATGCGGCCGCCGTCCAGCGGCGGCAACGGAAACAGGTTGAGCACGAACATGATGACGTTGACCAGCACGCCACCCTGGCACATCTTGATGAAGAAGGGCTCGTTCACACCCGCGGCGTGGAGCACGATCAGCAACACGCCCCAGAAGAACGCCTGGGCCAGGTTGGACGCGGGCCCGGCCAGTGCCACCCAGACCATGTCGCGCTTGGGATTGTTCAGGTTGCCGAAACGCACCGGCACCGGCTTGGCGTATCCGAACATGAACGCGCCGCTGGTCGAGAACAGCAGCATCAGCGGAATCAGGATCGTGCCCACCGGATCGATGTGCCGGATCGGGTTCAGCGTGATGCGCCCCAGCTTGTAGGCCGTGTCGTCGCCGAAATGCAGGGCCGCGTACCCGTGCGCGGCTTCGTGGACGGTGATCGCGAACAGCACCGGCAGCGCGTAGATCAGGATCGATTGAATCAGATTGGAGGTGTCCACCGGTCGATTGTGTCAGACGTGCCGCAGCCGGGGCCCGGGGGGGCGGCTACAGGCCCAGCGCCGCGACGTCGCCGCGCCCCTGGCGCAGCAGCACGGGTTCGCCGCCGGTGAGGTCGAGCACGGTCGTGGCCTGGTGTGCGCAGGCGCCGGTGTCGAGCACGGCTTCGATATGGTGCTCGAACTGCTCGCGGATCTCGTGTGCGTCATTCAGCGGCTCGGTCTCGCCGGGCGGGATCAGCGTGGTCGCCAGCAGCGGGCCGTTGTGCAAGGCCAGCAGTTCCTGCAAGGCCCGGTGCTCGGGTACCCGCATGCCGATGGTCTTGCGCTGCGGATGGCTGATGCGCCGCGGCACTTCCTTGGAGGCATCGAGGATGAAAGTGTACGGGCCGGGCGTCAGCGACTTGAGCAGCCGGTATTGCCGGTTGTCGACACGCGCGTAGTTGGCCAGTTCGCTCAGGTCGCGGCACAGCAGCGTCAGGTGGTGCTTGTCGTCGACGCCGCGGATGCGCCGCAGCCGGTCGGCGGCGGCCTTGTCGTCGATATGGCACACCAGCGTGTAGCTCGAATCGGTGGGCACGGCCAGGATGCCGCCCCGCTCGAGCATGGCCACCGCCTGCTTGAGCAGGCGCGGCTGCGGATTGTCGGGATGCAGTTCGAAATGTTGCGCCACGGTTCAACTCCGGCGCAGATGGGGGGCGGGGCGGGTCACTGGATGCGGGACTCCAGCAGTTCCCACACCGGCGTCAGGCCGCCCGGCAGCAGCGGCAAGGTGCCCAGGTCGGTATGGGACTCGTCCGGGCTGTGGAAGTCGCTGCCGCGCGAGGCCGCCAGGCCGAATTCGCGCGCGGTCTCGGCGTAGGTCACGTATTCGGCGCTGGTGTGGCTGCCGGTGACGACCTCGACCGCCTGGCCGCCATGATTCTTGAACTCGGTGAACAGCGCGTATTCCTCGTTGGCCGTGAACTTGTAGCGCGCGGGATGCGCGATCACGGCGACACCGCCGGCCTGTGTGATCCAGCCCACCGCGTCCTTCAGCGTGGCCCAGCGGTGCTCGACATACCCGGGCTTGCCTTCGGTCAGGTACTTGCGAAAGACCTCGTTGGTCTCCTTGCAGACGCCGGACTCCACCAGGAAACGCGCGAAATGCGTGCGCGAGATCAGGTCGTGGTTGCCGGCGAATTTCAGCGCGCCTTCGTAGGCGCCGGGGATGCCGACCTGGGCCAGGCCGTCGGCCATGTCATGGGCGCGCTGTCCGCGTCCGCCGCGGGTGCGGGCCAGGCCTTCGCGGATGGCCGGATCGTCGGCGTCGAACCCCAGGCCGACGATGTGCACCGTCTTGCCGATGAAGGTGACCGAGATCTCGGTCCCGGTGAGGTAGTGCATGCCCTGGGCACGGGCGGCGGCGGCGGCCCGCGCCTGGCCACCGATTTCGTCGTGGTCGGTCAGGGACCACAACTCGACGCCGTTGTTCTTCGCCCGTTCGGCCAGTGCTTCGGGGGTCAGCGTGCCGTCGGACACCACGGAGTGGCAATGCAGATCGGCGTTGAGAATGGTTTTCACCCAGGTATTTTAGGTCCTGGGCTCGGTCGCCATGGGCCGCGGCCCGGATGGCCTGCCCGGCACACCGGGCATGCCGGCGCTCCGCGTGCGGGCGGCTCAGCCGTCGGCGTTGATCTTCTGGATCAGTTCCTGCAGCACCGCGTCGGCCTTGTCGTTGGCGATCTGGCAGGTGCCGGCGTTCTCGTGGCCACCGCCGCCGTAGCTGAGCATCAGTTCGCCGATGTTGGTCTTCGAGCTGCGGTTGGTGATGGACTTGCCGGTGGCGAACACGGTGTTCTGCTTCTGCACGCCCCACATCACGTGGATCGAGATGTTGGTCTGCGGGAACAGCGCGTAGATCATGAAGCGGTTCACCGCGTAGATGGTCTGCTCGTCACGCAGGTCGAGCACGGCCAGGTTGCCATGCACCGTGGTGCAGCGCTGGAGCTGCTCCTTGGCCTTGTCGGCGTGTTCGAAATACAGCGTGACCCGCTCGACCATGTCCGGCAGCGCCAGCACCTCGTCGATCGTGTGGTTGCGCACATAGTTGATCAGGTCGAGCATCAGCTGGTAGTTGCTGATGCGGAACTCGCGGAAACGGCCCAGGCCGGTGCGCGAATCCATCAGGTAGTTCAGCAGCACCCAGCCCTTGGGTTCGAGGATCTCCTCGATGGAGAACTCGGCGGCATCACTCTTGTCCACCGCGATCATCATGTCGTCGAACGAATCCGGAAACCGCGACTTGCCGCCGTAACACTCGTAGACCACCCGCGCGGCCGACGGCGCACCCGGGTAGATGATGTAGTTCTTGGGCCGCTCGCCGGTGTTGCGCACCGTCTCGGACGCATGGTGGTCGAACACCAGATGCGCGCCCGGCACGTAGGGCAGGTTGGTCGTGATGTCGCGGCCGGTGATCGCGACCTTGCCGTCCTGCATGTCCTTGGGGTGCACGAACTTGATGTCGTCGATCAAGCCGATCTCGTTGAGCAGGATCGCACAGACGAGCCCATCGAAATCGCTGCGCGTGACAAGGCGGTATTTCTGGTCGGACATGACAGGGGGCTCCACGGCTACGGTTGCGAAGCCCCGATTTTATGCGCCGCGCCCTGGGCGCCGGGCCGCGCCCCTGTGGCGCAATTGGCGATTCATTCGAAATCCAGCAGCACCTTCATCGCCTGCGACCGGTCGGCCGCCAGCGCAAAGGCCCGTCCGGAGTCGCGAAACGGCACGGTGGCCGAGATCAGCGGCTTGACGTCGACCAGGCCCTTGTTCAGCAGTTCGACCGCGATCGCGAACTCCTCGTGGAATCGAAACGCGCCGCGCAGGTCGAATTCCTTGGCCACGATGGTGTTGAGCGGCAGCGTCATGTCGCCGCCCAGTCCGACCTGCAGGATCACGCCGCGCGGGCGCAGCGCATCGAGGGCCCCGCGCAGCGCGCGTTCGTTGCCGCTGGCCTCGAACAGGACGTCGAAGCTGCCCTTGTCGGCGCTATACGGGGCCAGGCCCTCGGGCTGCTCGGCGACGTTGATCGCCTCGTCGGCGCCCACCCGGGTGGCGCTGCGCAGCGTGAAGTCGCTGACGTCGGTGGCCACGATATGCGTGGCGCCGGCGCGGCGCGCGGCCACGATGATCAGTGCGCCGATCGGCCCGCAGCCGGTGACCAGCACGCGCTTGCCCAGCAGGGGTCCGGCGCGTCGCACCGCATGCAGCGCCACCGACAGCGGCTCGGCCATCGCCCCTTCGCCGTCGCCGATGCCGTCGGCCAGCTTGTGCGCCTGGCTGGCGTCGCAGACGATCTCCTGGCGGAACGCGCCTTGCACATGGGGCGTGCGCATGGCGCTGCCGTAATAACGCATGTCCAGGCAGTGGTTCTGCAGGCCTTGCTGGCAATAGGTGCAGCGGCCGCACGGACGGCTGGGGCTGACCGCGACCCGGTCGCCGACCGCGATGCCGGTCACATCGTCGGCGACCTGTTCGACCAGGCCTGCGATCTCGTGCCCCAGCACCATGGGTTCCTTGACCCGGATCGTGCCGAAGCCGCCGTGGTTGTAATAGTGCAGGTCCGATCCGCAGATGCCGCCCTTGCGTACGCGCACCCGGATCTGGCCGGGCGCGACCGGCTCGGTGACGATGGTTTCGACCCGCAGGTCTTTCGCGGCGTGGATGACGAGTGCTTCCATGAACAGGTTTCCCCTGGGAGTGCGTTGGGTGAAGGGAGGTGCCGGCGCGCGCGCCGGCGTCACAAGGTGGCGGTCACGCCGCCGTCGACATACAGGATATGGCCGTTGACGAACTTCGAGGCGTCGCTGGCCAGGAACACCGCCGGACCGACCAGGTCTTCCACGTCGCCCCAGCGGCGCGACGGCGTGCGCCCGATCAGCCAGCTGCTGAACTCCGGGTTCTTGACCAGCGCATCGTTGAGTTCGGTCTTGAAATAACCCGGGCCCAGGCCGTTGACCTGGATGCCGTGCTGGCCCCAGTCGATCGCCATGCCCTTGGTCAGCATCTTGACCGCGCCCTTGCTGGCGGTGTAGGGCGCGATGTTCGGGCGGCCGAGTTCGCTCTGCACCGAGCAGATGTTGATGATCTTGCCCTTGCCGCGCGCAATCATGTGGCGCGCCACGGCCTGGCCGACCATGAACACGCTGTCGACATTGGTGCGCATCAGCTCGTGCCAGTGTTCCTGCGTGAAGTCTTCCAGCGGCGCGCGGCGCTGCATGCCCGCGTTGTTGACCAGGATGTCGATCGGCCCGATGTCGGCCTCGATCGCGGCCACGGCCTTGGCCACCGCGGCGGCATCGGTCACGTCGAATGCCAGCGCGTGCACGGTCGCGCCTTCGGCGCGCAGGGTCTGCGCAGCCTGCGCCAGCTTGTCGGCATTGCGCGCGTTGATGACGACGGCGGCGCCGGCCTGGGCCAGGCCGCGCGCCAGCGCGAAGCCGATGCCGGCGCTGGACCCGGTGATCAGGGCCAGGCGGCCCGTGAGGTCGAAAGTTGCGGGAGCGGTCATGGTGGAGTCGTGTCGTGGGTGGGTGAATGGGTGAGGTGCGATTGTCGTGCTCAGCGCGCCGGTGTCTCGACGCCCTCGATCAGGAACTTGAGCTTGCGCGTACCGTTCCATTCGTCGGCATCGAGCCGGAACGCCATGCGCGCGCGCGCCGGCAGGTTGTCGGTATGGTTGAACCAGATGCCGTCGATCGGCGTGCCCTGGTGCAGCAGCTTGAGCGCCAGGTGCTTCTCGCCGACCAGGCGCTGCGAGACCACGTCGAGTTCCTCGCTGAACACCGGCGGCGCGAAGCCCTGGCCCCAGACCTCCTTGTGCAAGGTGTCGACCAGGTCCACGCGCCGGTATTCGGGCGCCAGCGGGCCGTCGGTCTCGAGCCGGCGCTGCAGCGTGGCCGCGTCCAGCCATTGCATCGCCACTTCGGCCAGCGCCTGCTCGAAGGTGTCCAGGTGCTCTTCGGCCACGGTGCAGCCCGCGGCCATGGCGTGGCCGCCGAAACGCAGCAACACGCCGGGATGGCGCTTGGCCACCAGGTCGAGCGCATCGCGCAGGTGGAATCCCGGGATCGAGCGGCCCGAACCCTTGAGTTCGTGCTCCTTGCCCGGCGCCTGGCTGGCGGCGAACACGAAGGTCGGCCGATGCAGCTTGTCCTTGATGCGCGAGGCCACGATGCCGACCACGCCTTCGTGGAAATCCGGGTCGAACACGCAGATCGCCGGCGGCGGCTCTTCGCCGTCCTCGAACAGCGACTCGGCGATCTCCATCGCCTGCGCCCGCATGTCGCCTTCGATCTCGCGCCGCTCGCGGTTGATTGCGTCGAGCTGGCGGGCCAGTTCGGCCGCCTTCTGCGGGTCGTCGGTCAGCAGGCATTCGATGCCCAGCGTCATGTCGCTCAGACGGCCGGCCGCATTGATGCGCGGACCCAGCGCGAAGCCGAAGTCGAAGGTGGTGGCCACCGGCGCCGATCGACCGGCGGCGCTGAACAGCCCGGCCATGCCGGCGGGCAGGGCGCCGGCGCGCACCCGCTTGAGCCCCTGGGCGACCAGGCGGCGGTTGTTGGCGTCGAGCCGCACCACGTCGGCCACCGTACCCATGGCCACCATCGGCAGCAGGGTGTCGAGCTTGGGCTGGTTCTGGGCCGTGAACACGCCGCGCGTGCGCAACTCCGAGCGCAAGGCCAGCAACACGTAGAACATCACGCCGACGCCGGCGATGGACTTGCTCTCGAAACCGCAACCGGGCTGGTTCGGATTCACGATGACGTCGGCCTGCGGCAGTTCGCTGGCCGGCAGGTGGTGGTCGGTGACCAGCACCTGCAGGCCGAGCGCGCGGGCATGGGCGACGCCGTCGATGCTGGCGATGCCGTTGTCGACCGTGATCAGCACGTCGGCGCCGCTGTCCTTGACGCGCTGGGCGATCGGCGCGGTCAGGCCGTAGCCGTCGCGCACCCGGTCGGGCACGATGTAGGCCACATGGCGCGCGCCGAGCAGGCGCAGCCCGCGGATACCCACGGCGCAGGCCGTGGCGCCGTCGCAGTCGTAGTCGGCCACGATGCACAGCCGCTGGTCCCGGGCGATGGCGTCGGCCAGCAGCGTGGCGGCCTCGGCGCTGCCGCGCAGGCCGGCCGGCGGCAGCAGGCGGTTCAGGCCTTCGTCGAGTTCGTCCATGGCGTTGACGCCGCGCGCCGCGTACAGCCGGGCCAGCAGCGGATGCACGCCGGCCTGCTCCAGGGCCCAGGCGGCGCGGGGGGGAATGTCGCGGGTGGTGATCTTCATGATGGGCCGATGAAATCCTTCAGGGTGGTGCGGCGGAATCGGCGCTGCAGGCGCTCGCGCCAGCCGCCGGCCGCGGGTGTGAAATGCAGCGCGTCGCGCTCCGAGCACAGGACCAGTTCCACGGGCGCGGCGCCGCGTTCGAGCGCCGCCACGAGTTCCCGGCAGGCACCCTGGTCGATCTGCTGCCAGGCCTGGGTCCAGCCGGCCCAGTCGCCGTGCAGCGCGGGGCCGCGCAACGCGTGCGCGATCACCGGTTGAGACGCCTCGGGCATGGCGCCGGTGAAGGCGGCGGGCAAGGCACCGCTGCCGCTGATCCAGAACGAGTTGACGGTCGGCAGGCCGCGCGCGCTGCGCGCATCGTTGATCGGGTGGGTGTAGAGCAGCATCTGCATCTCGTTCTGCAGCCGGCGCAACGCGGCGGTGGCCGGCAGCCAGGGGGCCAGGTCGGTGTCGATGACACGGTCCAGCGAGGCGCTGGCCAGCTCGGCGAAAACCTCGCCGCGTGCCAGCCAGCGATCGGCGGTATCGAACTGCAGCGTGATGCCGTCCTGCGTGAACCAGGGCTCCATGGCCTGCAGCAAGGCGCGCGACTCGTCCTCGGGCAGTTGCAGCGCGGCCGGATCCGTCATCAGGATGCGGTCCGCGCCGATCTGCCAATGGGCCGGCGTGACCCAGGCCCAGCCGGCCGTGCCGGGGTCACCGCCGCCGCGGGCCTGCTCGAACGCGGCCCAGGGGATGCCGCCGTCGCGCACCGGCAGGCCGAGGGCCTGGGCCAGCGCATGTTCGTGGGGCGGCGCCAGCGCGGGTGGCGGCACGGTGTCGGTGCGCGTCAGGTTCAGGCGGCGCAGCAGCTGCTCGAGCACCGGCAGCTGCAGCCCGGCCGCGGCCTGCGCGCAGCGCGGGTCGTCGGTCACGAACGCATACGGGATCAGCAACTGCATGGGCCTATTGTCCGCGCAAGAAGGCCGGGCCCGGCGCGGGTCGGGGGCGGGATGCCACAATCGCCGCTGTCCCGTATTTCCCCTCCGATCCGAACATGCCCCTGTCGTGCCGCCGCCGCTGATGCAAGTGCCTTACGAACTGATCCTGGGCTGGCGCTACACCCGCGCCGGCCGCGCGACACGGCGCAACGGCTTCATCTCCTTCATCTCCGGTGTGTCGATGCTGGGCATCGCGCTGGGCGTGGCGGCGCTGATCATCGTGCTCAGCGTGATGAACGGCTTCCAGAAGGAGGTGCGCGACCGCATGCTGGGCGTGGTCTCGCACATCGAGATCTACGCCGCCGACGGTGCGGCCTTGCCCGACCTGGAGCGCACCGTGTCCGAGGCCAGGGCGAACAAGCAGGTGATCGGCGCAGCACCCTTCGTGTTCGCGCAGGGCCTGCTGGCGCGCGGCGAGGACATGAAGGCCACGCTGGTGCGCGGCATCGACCCGCAACGCGAACTCGACGTCACCGACCTGGGCCGTTCCATGGGCCGCAGCGGGCTGGCGCGACTGGTGCCGGGTTCCTTCGGCATCCTGCTGGGCGGGGAACTGGCGCGTTCGCTCGGCGTGCGCGAGGGCGACAGCGTCACGCTGATCACGCCCAGCGGCCAGATCACGCCGGCCGGCGTGGTGCCGCGGCTCAAGCAGATGACGGTGGTGGGCACCTTCGATTCCGGCCATTTCGAATACGACTCGGCGCTGGCGCTGATGCACATGGACGATGCGGCGCGCCTGTACCGGCTCGAAGGCCCGAGCGGCGTGCGGCTCAAGCTGCGCGACCTGCACCAGGCCCGCGAGGTGGCCGCCGAACTGGCGGCCACGATGAGCGGAAACCTGGTGATCCGCGACTGGACGCGGCAGAACCGCACCTGGTTCGCGGCGGTGCAGGTGGAAAAACGCATGATGTCCATCATCCTGACGCTGATCGTCGCGGTGGCGGCGTTCAATCTCGTGAGTACGCTGGTGATGACGGTGACCGACAAGCGCGCCGACATCGCCATCCTGCGCACGCTGGGCGCGAGCCCGCGTTCCATCATGGGCGTCTTCGTCGTGCAGGGCGCGATGGTCGGGGTCATCGGCACGCTGGCCGGGCTGGCGCTGGGGCTGGGCGTGGCGTTCAACATCGACGTCATCGTGCCGGCGCTCGAGCAGTTGCTGGGCGCGACCTTCCTGCCCAAGGACATCTACCTGATCAGCCGCATGCCCAGCGACCCGCAGCAGGCCGACATCGTGCCGATCGCGCTGATCTCGCTGGTACTGGCCTTCCTGGCCACGATTTATCCGAGCTGGCGCGCCAGCCGTGTCAACCCGGCCGAGGCTCTGCGGTATGAGTAGTGATGTGGTGCTGCAGGCCCAGGGCCTGACCAAGCGTTTCAGCGAAGGCCGGCTCGACGTGACGGTGTTGAACGGTGTCGACCTGCAGGTCCATGCCGGCGACACGCTGGCCATCGTCGGCGCCTCGGGTTCGGGCAAGAGCACCTTGCTGCACCTGCTCGGCGCGCTGGACGCGCCCACCAGTGGCAGCGTGCAGCTGATGGGGCAGGATCTGTCGACCCGCAGCCCCGGCGAACAGGGCCGGCTGCGCAACCGGCACCTGGGTTTCGTCTACCAGTTCCACCACCTGCTGCCGGAATTCACCGCGCTGGACAACGTCGCCATGCCGCTGTGGATCCGCCGCATGGCACCCGCCGACGCCGCCCGCGCCGCGACCGCCACGCTGCAAAGCGTCGGTCTGCACGACCGGCTGCAACACCGGCCGTCCGAGCTCTCCGGCGGCGAGCGCCAGCGGGTCGCGATCGCCCGCGCGCTGGTCACCCAGCCCGCCTGCGTGCTGGCCGACGAACCCACCGGCAACCTGGACCGCAGCACCGCCGACGGCGTGTTCGAGCTGATGATGGGCCTGGCCCGCGACCAGGGCACCGCGTTTGTCGTGGTGACGCACGACGACAGCCTGGCGGCGCGGTGCGCCCGGCAGTACCGGCTGGATCGGGGGACGTTGACGGCGGCCTGAAAGGGGCCCCGGGCCGGCTCAACGCCGCAGCTTGGGCGACTCGGTCAGCGCCTTGATCAACTGGTTCAGCGCGTGGTTGGTGGCGCGCACGGCCGCAAGCGAGAAATTGGCCTTGAACTCGTCGAACTCGGCTCGTCCATAACCACTGACGCGGATCACGTCCACCGCTTGCCCCTGCGCATCGGTGATGGTGCAGCTCAGGTCGACCGTGAATTGGGTCGGCGGCCAGGTGAACACGCTTTCCGATGAAGAGATCGTTCGGATCTCGGGAGTGATCAGCAACTGGATGCCGCTGCCGGCCACGGCCGCCGCGTTCCTGGGATCCTGCACCCGCGTGACGCTGCCGAATGCCTCACCCAGCGCCTTGTAGAAACCCGGTTCGATGTCGCGGTACGGGAAATAACGCACCTTGTCGCCGCCGCCACCGGCCGTGGTGACTTCCAGTGCCTTGGCCGATTCCGGGATGTGGTAACCGACAGATTTCGGGATGACCGCCGACTTGTCGCCGGAGATGGCCGCCAGGTCGGGGTTCATCGTGATCGGATGTGCGCAACCGCTTGCGATGGCGACAACGAGGAGCAGGGCCAGCCAAGACCATAGCCGTTGCATCGTGTTCTCCCGTTTCATTTGCGTACGGCGACGTGGAAATCGGCGTCGGCCAGCAGTCTGCCGATCAGCTTCTGGACCATGACGGGATAGTTGTTGGCCGCGCGCGGGATGGCCACCGCCCCGGCGAATGAACCTTCCCACTCATGCTGCACCTGCAACACCTTGTCGAATCGGACCTGGTTGCCCCGCTTGACGACGAACCGCGCCGCAATCTCGCCGCTGTTGGTCGAGAACCCGCCGGCACTGATGTCGTTTCGCAGCAAGGTGCCCGACACCTCGGTATCGGACTGCGCGTTGTACAGCTTGGCCAGTTCCAGTTCCTGGCGCAATGCGGATGCAAGGTAGTCGCCGTAGTGGTTGCCGACGCCCGATACCATGGTGTTGGCACGGATGGAGATCGACTGCCCCGTCTTGAGCTCCGGCGCGACCGAGACCGTGCCCGTCTTGATGGGGTCCATGCCGGACTTCTTCAGCATTTCGACGTTGTCGATCGACGGTGCGTAGTGGGGCGCCGGACCGGCGCATCCGACGAGAACGGTCAAGACCAGGCTCGCCAGCAGAGTTCCGGTCATACGCCAAGGATGGGTCATGGTGAAGCTTTCGCGTGGGTTGGCGTCAGAGGCGCCGGTGGGTCGATCAGTGAAACGAGGGTTGCGGCGGACCCGAGCGTCCGGTCATGGCGTGCGGCGACGTGGACCGGGTCGGATCAGGAGTTCTGTGGCGAAGCCGGCACGTCTGTCCCGAGCTCGGGTGCTCCGTCCTTGTCAAGCGTGCGGTCGAACTCCAATTTGAAACAACTTGTGGCGCCAACGCGCGGGCCGATTATGCCTCGGCCGATCGGCCTTGTTTCACAGGATCCGGTTGAACCACGCCAGCGACAGCGCCGCCGAGACCATCGCCAGGATGGACGCGACCAGCGCGAGCAGGCCGGAGATCTCGGTTTCCTTCTTCTCGACGGTCAGCCGGGAGCTGAGTTTCTCGTAGACCTGCTTGAGGTTCTCGGCGGTGCCGGCGTAGAAATATTCGGCCTGGGTCTGCAGCGCGATGGCCTTGAGCGTGGGTTCGTCGAGGCGCACCCGCATCGACCAGCCCTCGAAGCCGATGGTCTCGCCCTCGACCGTGCCGACACCCACGGTATAGACGCGCACGCCGCGTTCGGCGGCCATCTTGCTCGCCTCCATCGAATCGATGCCGGTGGTGCGCTGGCCGTCGGTGAGCAGGATGATGGCAGCCGAGTTGTACGAGCCCGGCGGCACCGGCACGAATTCCTTCTTCGGGTTCTTGGGCTTGACCTGGTCGATCGAGATGCCGCGCTGGCGTCCGCTGCCGTAGGTCAGCGCCGTGAGGTCGATGCCTTCTTCCGGGAAGATTTCGGCCAGCGCCACCACCATGGCGCTGCCGATGGCGGTGGCACGCTGCAACTGGAACTTGTCGATCGCCGTGACCAGGTCTTCGCGGCTCAGCGTCGGGGGCTGGACGACGGACGCGGTGCCGGCAAAGGCGACGATACCCACGCGCACGTTGCGCGGCAGGTCCTTGAGGAAGGCCTTGGCGGCATCCTGCGACGCGACCAGCCGGTTCGGCTTGACGTCGGTGGCGCGCATGCTGCCCGAGACGTCCATGGCCAGGATGATGGTCTCCTGCGTCGAGGGCAGCGAGATGACGGCGAACGGGCGCGAGGCAGCCAGCAGCATCGCGGTGATGGCCAGCAGGAACAGGATCGGCGGAACATGGCGGCGCCAGTGCATGCCCGCGCCCATGGCCTCCTTGACGATGGACAGGCTGGCGTAACGCAGCGCAAGTTTCTTCTTGCGCCGCAGCAGCCAGATGTAGACCGCCACCAGCACGGGAACGGCCAGCAGCAGCCACAGGAACTGGGGCCACATGAAGGTCACGGGGATGTCCATACCGATACTCCTCCTGGTCAGCCGGCCGCCACTGCGCGCGTTGACATGACCGCACTGGCCCCCGACAGCCGGCTGCGGCGCTTGCGCAGATCGGCAAATCGCATCACTGCCTGTACGAGGTCGTCGTCGGTGGAAAGTTCCAGCGTATCGACGCCGGACTGCGCGAACGCCTGGCGCAGGTCGGCTTCGCGCTGGGCGGCGATACGGGCGAAACGCTTGCGGAATCCGGCGTCATGCGTGTCGACCAGCAGTTGCTCGCCGGTCTCGGCGTCGCGGATCGGCACCATCCCCAAGTCGGGCAGGTCGAGTTCCATCGGGTCGAGCAGGCGGATCGCGACCACGTCGTGGCGCTGCGCCAGCTGGCCCAGCGGCTTCTCCCAGCCCGGCGCGCTGATGAAATCCGATACCACGAACACGGTGGAGCGGCGCCGGATCGTGCCCATGGCCGAATGCAGCAACTCGTCGAGCCGGGTGCCACCCGACTCCTGGTTCAACGGCCGGCTCTGCATGTTGTGCAGCAGCTCGAGCACATGCATGCGTCCGCCGCGGGCCGGCATCACGGTGTCCACGCCGCTGCCATACAGCAATGCGCCGATGCGGTTGCCATGGCGCGTGAGCATGCGGGCCAGCACCGCGACGAACTCGGCCGACACATGCCGCTTGCGCTGCTCGCTCGAGCCGAAGTCGACGGACGGGCTGAGGTCGAGCAGGAACCAGGCCGCCATCTCGCGATCCTCGGTGAACACCCGCACATGGGGGATCTGCAGCCGGGCGGTGACGTTCCAGTCGATGTGGCGCACATCGTCATGGTGCTGGTATTCGCGCAGGTCGGCCAGGTCCAGCCCGGTGCCGCGCAGCAGGGTACGGTAGTCGCCCTGCAACATGCCGTCGAGCCGTCGGATCACCGTCCATTCGAGCCGGCGCAACATGTGTTCGGCACCCTTGGCCGCCGGCATCGGCAGCATCGTGACCGCCGGGGGCGGCGGCCGGGTGCTGCGGGACTTGAACAGGCCGAACATGGCGCGTTCAGGCGGCCAGCGCCTCGTGTTCCAGCGGCTTGGGTGGGGCCGGTATCCGGGCCATGATCTTGCCGATCAGCGCGTCCGCGCTCAGGCCCTCGGACAAGGCCTCGTACGACAGCACCACGCGGTGGCGGAACACGTCGGGCACCAGGTCGACCATGTCTTCGGGCAACACATAGGTGCGTCCGCGCAGCATGGCCAGCGCCCGTGCGGCCTCGGTCAGGTTGATGGTGGCCCGGGGGCTGGCGCCGTAGGTGATGAAGCGCCGCAATTCCTTGAGGCCGTGCTTGTCGGGATCGCGCGTGGCCGACACCAGCTTGACCGCATAGGTGATCAGCGAGGGATCGACATAGACCTTGCGGCAGGCCTCCTGCAGCGCGGCGAGTTGCGCCGTGCTGGCGACCGGGTTGGCCGACACGGACGGGCCGGTGACCCGCTGCACGATGACGAATTCCTCCTCGTCGGTCGGGTAGTCGACCAGCACCTTCATCATGAAGCGGTCGACCTGGGCTTCGGGCAGCGGGTAGGTGCCTTCGGTCTCGATCGGGTTCTGCGTGGCCATGACCAGGAAGGGTTCGGGCACCCGGTGCGTCTCGCCGGCGATCGTGACCTGGCGCTCCTGCATCACCTCGAGCAGCGCGCTCTGCACCTTGGCCGGCGCCCGGTTGATCTCGTCGGCCAGCAGCAGGTTGGTGAACACCGGCCCGAGCGCGGTGCTGAAGTCGCCGGTCTTCTGGTTGTAGATGCGGGTGCCGACCAGGTCGGACGGCACCAGGTCGGGCGTGAACTGGATGCGCTTGAAGTTGCCGCGGATGGTGTTGGCCAGCGTCTTGATGGTCAGCGTCTTGGCCAGCCCGGGGACGCCTTCGACCAGCAGGTGGCCCTGGGCCAGCATGGCCACCATCACCCGTTCCAGGAAACGGTCCTGGCCGACCACGACGCGCTTGACCTCGTACAGGATCTGTTCCATCAGTTCGGCGGTCTCGGAATTGACCTTGGGTTGCGTGTCCATGAAGACTCCTGTCGAAAGGGTTGGCGTGGAAGGAAAGGGGAACGAACGAGGGTGTTGGCTGGCGCCTCAGAACGGATGCAGGCCCACGGCCGACGCCGCATTCTCGATCGGCACCGCGAATCCGATGCCGATGAAGGTGCGCTGGTCGCCGGGGTTGAGGATGGCGGTCACGATGCCGACGACCTGGCCGTCCATCGTGGCCAGTGCGCCACCCGAGTTGCCCGGGTTGGCTGCGGCGTCGAACTGGATCAGGTTGGTCATTTCCTGCTTGCCTTCAGGTGAGCGGAACGAGCGGCCCAGCCCCGAGATCACTCCGGCCGAGGTCGAAGGCCCGATGCCGAACGGAAAACCGACCGCCACGACCTGGTCGCCCGGCATCAGGTCGCCGGTGGAGCGCATGGTGGCGGCCATCAGGTCGTCCGGGATCCTGTGCGCCTGCAACACGGCCAGGTCGTCCTGCGCCTGCACCCCCTTGATCGAGGCCTCCGATTCCATGCCGTCGGCGAACACGACCTTGATGGTGTCGGCGCCCGAGACCACGTGCAGGTTGGTCAGGATGATGCCCTTGTCGACGATGACCACGCCGGTGCCGACGCCGCGCTCGATGTCCTCGCGGCCGTTGGCGCCTTTCTCGTAACTCATGACCCGCACGATCGACGGGGCGATGGCATGGGCCGCGCGCGCCGCCGCCGACGGCAGGACGGTGGTCTCCAGCGTCTTGAGGACGGCGTTGTCGATGTCTTCCTGGGTCAGCACCCGGGCCGCCGGCCCGGACAGCGATACCGCGACATAGACCAGGGCCGCGAGCAGCACGCCGATCGCCGCCCACAGCAGCCGGGGGTCGGCCGCCAGGGCCCTGGCCCGCTGGGCGCGCCGCGCCGCGGTGGCGGCCTTGTCGGCCGCCTCGTCCGACGCGGCATTGCCGCCGGGAGCGGTCGGAACACGGGAGCGGCTGTACAGAGCGGGTCTGCGCATCGGGTCACCTGCAACGGTTGGTAACGGGGTGGAAATGACGGTATCACGGTTCGCGTGTCCGTGCACATGGGAGTTATCCCGTCCGATCGACTTGCGGGGTGTTCGGTTCCGCACCGGCGCGTTTCGCTGGCCGAAATCAGGCCTGGGGTTCGCGGGCGCGGCGCATCAGGCCCAGCGCGATCACCGCGGAGACCACCATCAGGAACAGGCTGACCGCATTGAGCACCGGCGTGGCGCCCTCGCGCATGCGGCCGTACATCATCACCGTCAGCGGCGGGTCCGAACCCACCAGCATCAGCGTGGTGTTGAAGTTCTCGAACGACATCAGGAAGGCGATGGCGGCGGCACCGACCAGCGACGGCGCCAGGTAGGGCAGGGTGACGGTGCGCAACACCGCCGCCCGGGAGGCGCCGAGGTTGTAGGCCGCGTCCTCGAGCGTACGGTCGAAGCGCTTGAGCCGCGCGCTGATGGTCAGCGTGGCGATGGACACGATGTACGAGAACTGCCCGATCACGACCAGCGGCAGCCCGGGCCGCAGGAATTCGAGTTCCAGCGCCCACATGTCGTCGGCGAACTGCGCCAGGCGGCTGGCGAACGCCAGGATGGATATGCCCAGGATCACACCGGGGATGACCAGTGGAGCGAGCATCAGCAGCGAGATCGCCGCCTTGCCGCGGAAGTCGGCGCGCTCGAGCAGGAAGGCATTGGCCGTCCCCACGAGCACCGACAGCAGCGTCACCCAGGACGCGACCACGACGCTGGTCCACAGGCTGGCCAGCACCGGGCCGTCGGCGAACAGGCCGACCCGCTGCGAGCCGGCGGCGCCAAAGAACCAGTCCAGCGTGAAGCCGCGCCAGGGCGGCGCCGGATACGGGGCGTCGTTGAACGCGAACACCGCCACCACGGCCAGCGGCAGGAACAGGAAGGCGAAGAACAGCAGCGCATAGACGACGGTGCCGGCGCGCAGCCAGGCGGGACGGGGCAGGGACGGAATCATGAGCGCCGCATCACTTCCCCGAACCGCTGTCCGGTCAGTTTCAGCCCGGCCCAGACGATGGCCGTCGACAGCCCCAGCAACAGGAAACCGAAGGCGGCGCCCTGTTCCCAGTTGAAACGGGTGATGAACTGGGTGTAGATCTGCTCGGTGAACCACAGCGAGTTCTTGCCGCCGAGCAGGGTCGGTGTCAGGTAGTTGCCCAGCGTCAGCATGAACACCACGATGCAGCCGGCCACGATGCCGGGCGCGGCATGCGGAACGACGATCTGGCGCAGGATGGACCAGCCATTGCCGCCCAGGTCGTAGGCGGCCTCGACCAGCGTGTCGTCCAGGCTCTCGAACGCGCCGATCAGCGGCACCACCATGAACAGTATCGAGGTATAGACCAGGCCGACCAGGATGGTCGCGTCACGGTACAGCATCTCGATCGGCTGCTCGCTCAGGCCCAGTGCCACCAGCAGCGCGGGCAACACGCCCGATTCGCGCAGCAGGATCATCCAGCCCAGCGTGCGCACCGTCTCGCTGACCCAGAACGGGATCAGGCACAACACGACCATCAACGAGCGCACCCGTCCGCGCGCGATCTTGGCGATGGTCCAGGCGATCGGGAACGCCAGCAGCAGCGTCAGCCCGGTGGCCAGCATCGACATCAGCGCGGTCCGTACGAAGGTATGCCAATACAGGGGTTCGTCGATGAAGGTCTCGTACTGGCGCAGGCTGGGCGCGTATTCGCCCGGCGCCACCCGCGCGCGCAGCGACAGGATGGCCAGGTCGACGTGGGGCAACACGACCAGGCCGACCAGCCACAGCAGCGCCGGGGCCATCAGCAAGGCGAGCAGCAGGCGCTTGTGGGGCATGGCCGTCAGGTCGCGGCGGGGAAACACAGGGCGCGTTCGGGATCGAAGCCGAACGCCACCGTCTCGCCGACCGCCAGGTCGGCGAACTGCCCGGTCTGCGGCAAGGCGATGTGGAACTCGGCCCGGCTGGCCTGCTCGCGCACCAGCACCGCGGAATTGGCGCCGTCGAACAACAGGCTGGCCACGGTCGCCTCGTAACGCGGCTGGTCGGCCGGCAGGCCGGACACGGCCCGCGCCAGCGTCGCCACCTCCGGGCGCACGAAGGCGGTCACCGCCGCCTCGGGCCGGATCTCGCCGCGCCGGCGTGCGAACAGCCGCAGCCCCTGGTCGGTCGTGACCTCGACCAGGTCGCCGCTGACCTGGCCGGCGCGCCCGGGTATCCGGTTGTTGGCACCGACGAAACCGGCCACGAACGGCGTCTGCGGCTCGTAATACAGCGATTGCGGCGTGCCGACCTGCTCGAAGCGGCCCTTGTTCATGACCGCCACATGGTCGGACAACACCAGGGCCTCGGACTGGTCGTGCGTGATGTAGACGAAGGTGGTGCCGAAGTCGGCCTGCAAGGCCTTGAGCTCGATCTTCATGTGTTCGCGCAGCTTGAGGTCGAGCGCGCCCAGCGGCTCGTCGAGCAGCAGCAGCGTGGGTTCGAGCACCAGCGAGCGGGCGATGGCGATGCGCTGTTTCTGGCCGCCCGAGAGCTGGTCGATGCGCTTGTGCTGCGAACCCGGCAGGCTGACGCGTTCGAGCATGGCGCCCACGCGCTGCTCGATCTCCTTCCTGGCCATGCCGCGGCGCGCCAGGCCGTACCCGACGTTCTGCCCCACCGTCATCATCGGGAACAGCGCCAGGTGCTGGAACACCATGTTGACCGGTCGCCGGTTGGGCGGCACCGCGGCCATGGACTGGCCGCCGATCAGCACCTCGCCGGAATCGGGCTCCAGGAACCCGGCGATCATGCGCAGCAAGGTGGTCTTGCCGCAACCCGACGGGCCCAGGATGGAAAAGAAGCTGCCGCGGCGCACCGTGATGTCCAGTGCGTCGACGGCAACCAGTCCGGCGTATCGCTTGGCGACACGCCGGGTTTCGAGGTCGATCTGCGGCATCCGCTGCGGACGCGGCCGATCAGTTGGCGGCCTTGATGCGGTCCAGCACCCGGCCTTCGATCTCTTCCAGGCCGGCGGGAACCGCCGGATACCACTTGACGTTGTCCAGCGCGGCCTGCGGGAAGCTGGCGGCGAACTGGGCCTTGAGTTTGTCGTCCATCAGCTTGTCCGCGCCCTTGGAGGCGGTGAAGTTGCCGGCGGCGCCGGCCACCTTGGCGGCGATGTCCGGGCGCATGTTGAAGTTGATCCAGGCATAGGCCGCGGCATCGTTCCTGCCCTTGGCCGGAATCGCGAAGGTGTCGATCCAGCCCAGCGCACCGGACTTGGGCGCGATGAACTGCAGGTCTGCCTTCTCGCTGTTGAGCGTCCAGCCGCCGGTATCCCACATCATGGCGCCGACGATCTCGTCGGTGCGGATGCCGTTGAGCACCTGGTCCTTGTTGTCCCAGAAGAACTTCAGGTTGCCCTTGCAGGCGATGATGGTCTTGCCGACGTCGTCCATCAGCGCCTGGTAGGCCTTGGGATTGTTGTACAGCGCGAACGGGTCCTTGCCGGCGGCGAAGGCGAAGGCCAGCAAGGTCGGACGCTTGAGCCGCACGGTGGTCTTGCCCTTGTATTCGGCCTTGCACAGGTCGGGATAGTCGGTCATCTTGGCCAGCTTGGTGTTGACCACCAGGCCGTCGGTGCCCCAGATGTGGGGCAGGCCGTAGACCTTGCCGGCCAGCGTGGTGTTCTTCTTGGTCGCCGCCAGCATGGACGCGATGAACTGGTCGGACTTGATCTTGGACAGGTCCAGCGGCTTGTAGATCTTGAACTCCTGCTGCGGCCCGGTGATGCGGTCCTGCGACGGCTGGGCCAGGTCGAAGCCGGCGCCGCCGGTGGCGCGCAGCTTGGAGATCATCTCCTCGTTGTTCGAGGTCGTGACCTCGACCGTGTAGCCGGTCTCCTTCTCGAACTGGGCCTTGACGGCGTCGGGAACATAACCGCCCCAGGTCAGCAGGCGCAGGGTTTTTTCCTGGGCGGCGGCGGCGCCGGCCAGGCCCAGGGCGAGGGCGGCGGCGATCAGGGTGATCTTGGTTTTCATGGTGCTTCCTTGGGGTGAATGACAATCGCGTGAAACGGTGACAGCAGCGTAGTGGCTCAGGATGACGCTCCCATGACAATCTAGTGTCAAAGCGAAGGCTAGGCAAGCGACCTGCGGAGAGGGTTTTCCCTGTATGACAACCTGGATCGATACCCATTGCCATCTCGATGCGCCGGAGTTCGCGGATCGGGTGGTGCAGGTGCGCGAACGCGCGCGCGCGCGCGGTGTCGCGCATTGCGTGATCCCGGCGGTCTGCGTCGACCATTTCGATGCCGTGCGGGCACTGGCCCATGCGGGAGGCGACAGTTATGC
Organism: Rhodoferax sp.; assembly: GCA_024236015.1. GTDB lineage: Bacteria > Pseudomonadota > Gammaproteobacteria > Burkholderiales > Burkholderiaceae_C > CAISIP01. Next base: position 367,389 of record JACKLK010000004.1, on the reverse strand, counting down.
GCTGGGCATTCATCCGCTGTTCGTGCCGCAGGCCGACGATGGCGACCTGCAGCGCCTGGCGCTGGCGCTGCAGGCCCATCGCGACGATCCGCGCCTGGTCGCGGTCGGCGAGATCGGGCTGGACTTCTTCGTGCCGGCCTTGTGTGAGCCGGCCATGCGCGCGCGCCAGGAACAGTTCTACCTGGAGCAGCTGCAGCTGGCGCGCCGCTTCGCGTTGCCGGTCATCCTGCATGTGCGGCGTTCGGCCGACCGCCTGCTGCGCGGCCTGCGGGCCGTGGTGCCCGAGACCGGCTGGACCGGCATCGCCCACGCGTTCGCCGGCAGCTGGCAGCAGGCGCGGATGTTCGCGGCGCTGGGTTTCAAGCTCGGTTTCGGTGGCGCGGTGACGTTCGAGCGGGCCTTGCAGCTGCGCCGCCTGGCGACGGACCTGCCGCTGCACGACCTGGTGCTCGAGACCGACGCGCCGGACATCCCGCCGCACTGGTTGTACCGCATCGCGGCCGAACGCGCCGCCGGCCAGGCCCATGGCCTCAACGAGCCGGGCGAGCTCCCGGCGATCGCGGCCGTGGTGGCACAGCTGCGCGCGATGGCGGCGCCGGAACTGGCCGCGGCGACCGTCGAGAATGCCTGCGTGGCACTGCCGAAACTGCGTGCCTTGCTGGTATAACGCGCCATGGTGACGACGACCGATACGAATCAACTGGCCGATGTGTATTTCTCCGACGAGGGCCCGGTGCGGCATCTGCACCTGGACTCGATCTGGATCCAGGGCTCGATGCTGATCGACTCGCCGCAGGTGCTGGTGCATCAATACATCCAGCGCATGATGGCCTGGTTGCTGTTCGTCGAGCCGGCCTCGGTGCCGCGCCGCCAGGCCATGCAGCTGGGCCTGGGCGCCGGGTCGCTGACCAAGTTCTGCTCCAAGGTGCTGCGCATGCAGACGGTCGCCATCGAGATCAATCCCAAGGTGCTGGTGGCCTGCCGTGGCTGGTTCAAGCTGCCGCCCGACAACGCCCGCATGCGCGTGTTGCTGGCCGACGCCGCGCAGGAGATCCGCGACCCGCAATGGTTCGGCCGCATCGATGCCTTGCAGGTCGATCTGTATGACCACGAGGCGGCCGCCCCGGTGCTCGACAGCGAAGACTTCTACGCCGATTGCCGGCGCCTGCTGACCGACGACGGTTGCCTGACCGTGAACCTGTTCGGCCGTTCGTCGAGCTGCGACCGCAGCATTGAACGGCTCTCGGCGGTATTCGGGCGCGAGGCGATCTGGCCGTTCAAGGCCACGCGCGAAGGCAACACCGTGGTGCTGGCGCAGAAGACGGCCGTGCGGCCGACCCGTGCCGTGCTGCAGCAACGGGCCCAGGACATCGAACAACGCTGGGCCTTGCCGGCGGCGCAATGGGTCCGGGTGCTCAAGCCCCTGGTGGCGGCGCGATGAACGGCGCCGTGCGGACCGACACCGCCGCCAAGGCCCAGGGACCGCTGGACTGGCGCGCGCTGGTCGAGTGGCTGCGCACCGATGGCGTGATCGCGCCCGACGAGGCGGAGCGCACGATCGCGCGCTGCTCGCAGGCCGAAAGTGCGCAACATCCGCTGGTGCGCCTGGCCAGCGTGTCGATGCGCCGCGCCGCCGATAACCGCGCGCTCGATATCGAGTCGTTGACCGAATGGCTGGCCGGTCGTGCCGGCATGGGTTATCTGCGCATCGATCCGCTCAAGGTCGACGTCGGCAAGGTGGCCGATGCGATGAGCGCGCCGTATGCCGAGCGCCACCGGGTGTTGCCGGTGCAGGTCACGCCGACCGAGATGGTCGTGGCCACGGCCGAACCGTTCATCCACGACTGGGTCGCCGAGGTCGAGCGCCAGAGCCGGCGTTCGGTACGCCGCGTGCTGGCCAGCCCGCAGGAGATCGCGCGTTTCACCGCCGAGTTCTATGCGCTGGCCAAGTCGGTGCGCTCGGCGATGAAGTCCGGCGGCGGCAATGCCGGCGCCAGCTTCGAGCAGCTGGTCGAACTGGGCAAGGCCAACAAGCAGCTCGATGCCAACGACCAGGGCGTGGTGCAGGTGGTGGACTGGTTGTGGCAATACGCGTTCGACCAGCGCGCCAGCGACATCCACCTGGAGCCGCGCCGCGAACAGGGCGTGATCCGCTTTCGCATCGACGGCGTGCTGCATCCGGTCTACCAGATGCCGATGGGCGTGCTCAACGCGATGACCGCACGCATCAAGCTGCTCGGGCGCATGGACGTGGTCGAGAAGCGCCGCCCGCAGGACGGCCGCATCAAGACTCGCAACCCGCGCGGCGACGAGGTCGAGATGCGCATCTCCACCTTGCCGACCGCGTTCGGCGAGAAGATGGTGATGCGCATCTTCGATCCGGACACGGCGGTCAAGGACCTCGACGCGCTCGGTTTCGGTTCGCACGACGCACAGCGCTGGGAGGCGCTGGTGCGCCGGCCGCACGGTATCGTGCTGGTCACCGGGCCCACCGGTTCGGGCAAGACGACGACGCTGTATTCCACGCTCAAGCGGGTGGCGACCGAAGAGGTCAACGTCAGCACGGTGGAAGACCCGATCGAGATGATCGAGCCGTCGTTCAACCAGACGCAGGTCCAGCCCCAGCTCGATTTCGGCTTCACGGAAGGCCTGCGCGCGCTGATGCGCCAGGATCCGGACATCATCATGGTCGGCGAGATCCGCGACCTGCAGACCGCCGAGATGGCGGTGCAGGCCGCGCTCACCGGTCACCTGGTGTTCTCGACGCTGCACACCAACGACGCGCCGTCCGCGGTCAGCCGCTTGCTGGAACTGGGTATCCCGCCCTATTTGATCAACGCCACCTTGAACGGCGTGCTGGCGCAACGCCTGGTGCGCACCCTGTGCGACAAGTGCCGCGTGCGCGACCCGGAGGCGAACCGCGCCGACCTGGCCGAGTTCGTCAAGCCCTGGCAGATCAACGGTGCCTACCGGCCCTTCAAGCCGGTGGGCTGCGTCGATTGCCGCATGACCGGCTTTCGCGGCCGCACCGGCCTGTACGAACTGCTGGTCGTGACCGAGGCGTTCAAGGCCACGGTCACGCGCGAGCCCAACACCGATGCCTTGCGCCGCCAGGCCGTCAAGGACGGTATGCGGCCGCTGCGCCTGGCCGGCGCGCTCGAGGTGGCCCACGGAACGACGGTCATGGCCGAAGTCCTGGCGGCAACCCCACCGCTGCAATAAGGCCCCGCGTCCCCGGCCTGCGCGGCCGCGGGTACGTGTTATCCACATGCGCCAGTAGGTGGTATCCACATCGCCGCGGCGCCAAACGCTGCTCACAATCGCGCTCGGTTTCAATACAAGAGGAGCGTTTGCATGCGGATCAAAAGTCAGAAAGACTTTTTCTCAGGCCTGTTGTTCATCGTGGTCGGTGTCGCGTTTGCCTGGGGCGCGACCAGCTACAAAGTCGGCGACGCGGCCCGCATGGGGCCGGGTTATTTCCCGCTGATGCTGGGAATCCTGCTGGCTATCCTGGGCCTGGTCGTCACCTTCAATGCCCTGATCGTAGAGACCGAGGACGGCGACAAGATCGGCAGCATTGCCTGGAAGCCGTTGTTCTTCATCATCCTGGCTAACCTGACCTTCGGCGTGTTGCTGGGCGGCCTGCCGAGTATCAACCTGCCCTACATGGGGCTGACGGCAGCCATCATCGCGCTGACCTTCATCGCCGCACTGGCCGGCGACGAATTCAAGTTCAAGGAGGTGGCGGTGCTGGCGGTGATCCTGGCCGTGACCTGTTACCTGACGTTCATCGTCGCGCTGAAGCTGCAGTTCCCGGCGTGGCCTGCGTTCATTGCCGGTTAAGGGGAAACACATGGATTTGTTCAACAACCTCGCGATCGGTTTCGGCGTCGCATTCACGCCGATCAACCTGCTGTATGCGTTCATCGGCTGCCTGCTGGGCACGCTGATTGGCGTGTTGCCGGGCATCGGCCCGCTGGCGACGATCGCCATGCTGCTGCCGGCCACCTATGCGTTGCCTCCGGTGTCGGCGCTGATCATGCTGGCCGGCATCTATTACGGCGCCCAGTATGGCGGCTCCACCACGGCCATCCTGGTCAACCTGCCGGGAGAGGCGTCGTCCGTCGTCACGGTGATCGACGGCTACCAGATGGCGCGCCAGGGCAGGGCGGGTCCCGCGCTGGCCGCAGCCGGCCTGGGATCGTTCTTCGCCGGCTGCGTCGGCACCCTGGTGCTGGCCGGTTTCGCCGTGCCGCTGACCGAGGTCGCCTTCAAGTTCGGTCCGGCCGAGTATTTCTCGCTGATGATCCTGGGCCTGATCGGTGCCATCGTGCTGGCGTCCGGTTCCATCCTCAAGGCCGTGGGTATGGTGTTGCTGGGCCTGCTGATGGGCCTGGTCGGCACCGACGTGAACTCCGGCGTGGCGCGTTTCAGTTTCGACATTCCGGAACTCACCGACGGCATCGGTTTCATCGTGATCGGCATGGGCGTGTTCGGCTACGGGGAGATCATCAGCAACCTGGGCAAGCACGAGAGCGAGCGCCAGGTTTTCGCCGCCGAGGTCAAGGGCCTGTTCCCGACCCGGGAAGACTTCCGTAACATGATTCCGGCGGTGCTGCGCGGGACCTTGCTCGGTTCCGCGCTGGGTATCCTGCCCGGTGGCGGCGCGACGATGTCGGCGTTTGCCGCCTACACGATCGAGAAGAAGGCCAAGATGCGGCCGGGTGAAGTGGCCTTCGGCAAGGGCAACATCCGCGGTGTCGCCGGCCCCGAGTCGGCCAACAATGCGGCCTCGCAGACCTCGTTCATCCCGCTGCTGACGCTGGGTATTCCGCCCAATGCCGTGATGGCGCTGATGGTCGGCGCGATGACCATCCACAACATCCAGCCCGGCCCGCAGGTGATGACCAGCAACCCGGAACTGTTCTGGGGCCTGATTGCCTCGATGTGGATCGGCAACGCAATGCTGATCGTGCTGAACCTGCCGCTGATCGGCATCTGGATCAAGCTGCTGACCGTGCCCTACCGCTGGTTGTTCCCGGCCATCGTGCTGTTCTGCGCCATCGGCGTGTATTCGACCAACAACAACACCTTCGACATCTGGATGGTGGCGATCTTCGGCGTGATCGGGTATGCGTTCATCAAGCTGGGCATCGAGCCCGCGCCGCTGCTGCTCGGCTTCGTGCTGGGCCCGATGATGGAGGAGAACCTGCGCCGTGCCTTGTTGCTCTCGCGCGGCGACTGGAGCGTGTTCGTGACCCGCGGCCTGTCGGCCAGCCTGCTGGCCATCGCCGCCTTGCTGCTGGTCATCGTGCTGTTGCCGTCGGTCAAGCGCAAGCGCGAGGAGGCCTTCGTCGAGGATTGACCGGGGGCGCCCCGCCTTTCCATCGAAACGGCGCCTGCGGGCGCCGTTTTGCCTGGGGTTCGCCCTGCGCCCGGGACTGGTCGACAATGCATGCGAACTGCCCGCGAGCATCCATGAACCTACCCGCCCAGCATCCGCAACGCGTCGTCCTGCACAACGAGGTGCATGCCAGGCCGCCCGAGGCGATGCAGGCGCCGCAGTCGATCTCGCGCGTGGTGATGGTGTGTGATGCGCAGCAACGCCAGGCCAGTCGTGCGCACCTGGCCCGGTTGTTGCGCGACCATCATCTGCCGCTACCCGACGAGGACGCCACCCACCTGCGACTGGACGTGGGCGGATTCCGGATCCGTTGGGAACTGCATACCGAATTCGTCACCTGGACCTTCATCCACGGCCGGCCCGCCGCGACGCTGGACATGCGTGATCCGCAGACCGCGCTGCGCGAGGTGCCGCGCGCCTGGTTGGCGGGCTTGCCCGGCCAGGCCGTGGCCTGCCTGCACCTGTGGATCCTGCCCTCCGGCGCCAGCGATACCGACGCGCTGGTGCGTGCCTTGCTGCAGGAAGAAACCCTGGTGGCTTCGACCGTCGCCGACGGCTTCGGCGAGCTCTATACCGATTTCGCGATCCATGCCGACGGGTTCTCGCGCATGTTGCTGCTCACCGGCGGCATGACGCCGCGCCGGCTCGGCCGCCTGGTGCAACGCCTGCTGGAGATCGAGACCTACCGCATGGCGGCGCTGCTGGGACTGCCGGCCGCGCGCGACGTGGCCGCGGTGCTGGCCAGCGCGGAACGGGAACTGGCCGAACTGGCCGAACTGATCCGCTCGGCGACCCGGGCCGACGAACCGATGCTGCTCGATCGCCTGACCCGTCTGGCCGGGCAGGTCGAAAGCCAGCATGCGACCACCCATTCGCGCCTGTCGGCCAGTGCCGCCTACTTCGAACTGGTCGACCGCCGCATCCAGGACATCGCCGAATCGCGCCTGGCCGGCATGCAGACGGTGCGCGAGTTCATGGACCGGCGGCTGAGCCCGGCACGCAGCACCTGCGCATGGGCGGCGCGCCGGCAGGACGCCTTGTCCCAGCGCGTCTCGCGCATCAGCAACCTGCTGCGCACCCGGGTCGAGATCGAGCAGCAGCAAAGCAGCCAGGAACTGCTGACGGCCATGAACCGGCGCCAGGGCATGCAGCTCAAGCTGCAGTCGACGGTCGAGGGTCTGTCGGTGGCCGCCATCACCTACTACATGGTGGGTCTGGTGTCCTACCTGGCCAAGGCCGCCCAGCCCTGGGGCTGGCCGCTGAGCCCGGAGACCAGCGCCGCGATCGCGATTCCGGTGGTGGCGTTGTGGGTGTGGCGCGCGATGCGGCGCCTGCACCGGGACCTGGGCCGCGGCACCGATTCGCATTGACGGAGCCGGCCGCACACCGGGCGCGGTGCGGACCGTTCAAGCCTGCCTGGGCCGCGCCTTCTCCAGTTGGGCCAGGCGGCGCGTGATCATCGACGATTGCTCCAGCATGCACGAGCGCACCGCGGGCATGCGCTTGCGATCGAGCCGGGTGCTCAGTGCCGCCACGCTGATGGCCGCCACGACCTGGCCGCGCGGGTCCCGCACCGGAACGGCCACCGCGCTGGTGCCGGGCATGACACCGTCCTGCGCGTAGACGAAACCCGCCTGCCGGGCCGCGCGGACCTTGTCCAGCACCGCGGAGGCGAGAAAGCCGGAGCGTTCCAGCCGCACCGCATTGGACTGCGTGATGCGTTCGGACAGGTCCTGCTCCATGCCGGCCAGCAGCACCACGCCGGACACACTGGCGCCCAGGGGCCTGCGCGTACCTTCTTCGATCGACAGCACCTGGATCGCATGGTGTCCCAGCGTACGGCCGATACACACCGAGTCGGCGCCATGGCGCACGCTCAGAAATGCCACGTCGCCGATCTGTTCCACCAGGGCATGGAGGTAGGGCTGGGCAATGGTCTTGATCGGGAAACGGTTCGTGCGCGCCAGCCCGAGCAGGGACATCTCCGGGCCGATGCGATAACGGCGTGTCTGCGGGTCCTGCTCCACCGCGGATTCCTGCACCAGCACCTTGAGCAGCCGGTGCACGGTGGAGTGGCTCAGTCCGGACATGGCCGCGATGTCGCTGATGCGAACCCCTTGTTCCATGCCGCAGGCCACCAGCCGCAACACGGCCATCGCGCGCTGGATGCTTTGCACACCGGCGCCGGCGTCGCCGGCGTGTTCCACTGCTGGCGCCATCGGGGTCGCCATCGGTTTGCGCGGATTCATGTCCCGGGTGCGGCGGGCATCACGGTCTTGGCGGTCTGGGCGATGGCGCGTAGCGTGACGGTCGGTCCGAGCGTGGCATAGGTGGGGCCTGCCAGGCGGCAGATCGGGTCGAGTTCGACGGAGTCGATCTTGCCGTCGCGCACCAAGCCGTCGCGCACATGAAAGACCAGCACCTCGCCGACCAGGAATTCCGAGCCGGTGTCGCCGAACGCGCAGGCATGGCGCAAGCGGCATTCCATGGCGATCGGCGGTGCCGCCAGACGCGGCACCGCGATCTGCTCGCTCGCCACGGTTTCCAGGCCCAGCAACGCGACTTCGCTGACCTGCGGCGGGTGTTCCACGGCACTGTCATGGATCGCCTCGACCAGCGTGGCGTCGCCGATGTGCACCACGTATTCGCCGGTGGCGTGGATGTTGTTGCCCGTGTCCTTGCGCCGTCCGGCCTTGCGCCCGACGTTGATGCCCAGCATGGGCGGCTTGTTCGAGACGAAGGTGAAGGCGCTGAATGGCGCCAGGTTCAACACCCCGTCGCTCGACTGGCTGCAGACCCATGCGATGGGTCGCGGCACGACGACGCCGGTGAGAAGTCGGTAGGTCTGCTGGGGGTCGAGATCTCGGGCCAGGATGCGCATGGAGGACGTCCGGAAGGGCAGGGGTGGTTGCGGGGTTGCAGGAAGGCATCGATGCTATGGACCTCGCCCGGGCATGTCCACGTCGAACTGCATGATATGTCCATGATGCGGAAAAGCAGTGTGCACCTGGCCACACGCAGGGCCGCGCGGGCAGCGTGGACGCAGCGTCCCGGCCGCTGCCGTGCCTGCCGCTACCGCAAACCTGGTGCAAGGGCGGGTGCCGGTCGTGGGTACGCCCGGGTGTACCTGCGGACCGGCTGTCGCCGCCGGAAGTCACTTTCATGGATTGTCCGCATGGCGGAATAAACGGCACGTTTTTCCTTGAGAGCCCTGAACATCAAACCTACAGTGGCGCTTCGGGGCAACCCGCCGTGATCAACCGCAGACCCAGGAGACACTCATGAAGAAATTCCTCGCCGCATGCGCCGTGGCCGTGTTCGCAACCGCCGCGCCGGCCCAATCGCAATGGCCCGACAAGCCGGTGCGCCTGATCGTGCCGTACCCGCCGGGCGGCAATGTCGACAGCGCGGCGCGCATCATCAGCGAACGGCTCGGCGCCCTGTTCAACCAGCAGTTCCTGGTCGAGAACAAGGCTGGCGCGGGCGGCCTGATCGCGGGCGAATTCGTCGCCCGGTCGGCGCCCGACGGGTATACCTTCTTCGTCGGCGCCAATGGCCCGATCCTGTTCGCACCGCTGATCTTCAAGCGCGATGTCTACCACTGGAAGAAGGATTTCGTGCCGGTCAGTTCGGTCTCGTTCACGTCGCTGGTGCTCCAGGTCAATCCGTCCACGCCGTACAAGACGGTGGCGCAATTGCTGGAAGCCGGCAGGAACCCGGCCGTCAAGCTGTCGATGGCGTCGCCGGGTGCGGGTACGACCAACCACCTGCTCAGCGAACTGGTACAGGAGCAAAGCGGCGCCAAGTGGCTCACGGTGCAGTACAAGGGCAATGCGCCGGCGACCTCCGACCTGCTCGGTGGCCAGGTCGACTTCAACTTCGACCAGGTGTCGGTGGCGCTGCCGTTCATCAAGGACGGCCGCACCCGCGCATTGGCCGTGAGTTCGCCGAAACGCCTGTCCCAGTTGCCCGACGTTCCGACCCTGCAGGAGGCCGGCTTCAAGGGCCTGACGGCCGAGACCTTCACCGGTGTGCTGGCCCCCAAGGGGACGCCGCCGGAGATCGTCAAGCGCCTGTCGGACGCACTGCAGAAGCTGCTGGCCGAGAAGGGCGTGCAGGACAAGTTCGCCGGCCTGGGAGCGGAGTCGCGCGGCAGCCCGCCCGAGCAGTTCACCGAATACCTGACCGCCGAAGACGAGCGCTGGACGCCCATCATCAAGAAGATCAACATCACCTCGCAATGAGCACGACCCATGCGCCATTGGCCCGGGCGGGGCACGCGACGCGCGTCAGCGTCCATGTCGAGGGTTTCAGCCACAAGAACCCGATTCCGGCCGCCTGCCGCATCGGGCCCTTGCTCGAGAGCGGCAGCGTGCTCGGCGTGGACCCGGACACCGGCGTGCTGGCCGACACGATCGAGGAGCAGTGCCGGCACATGCTGGACAACGTGCGACGCATCGTCGAGGCGGGCGGCGGGACGACCCGAGACATCGTCAAGCTGACCGTCTGGATGAAGGACCGCAGCCAGCGCCCGGCGCTCAATGCGCCCTGGCTCGCCATGTTCCCCGATCCCCAGTCGCGACCGGCGCGCCATGCCATCGTGGCGCCCGAACTCGACATGGGCAAGCTGGTCGAGTGCAGTTTCACCGCCTACATCACCTGACCGCCAGGACAAGCCGACGATGCCCGAATACCTCCCCTTCGACCCCCATCCGCGTGCGCCCCGGCCGTTGCCGCCACCGCGCGCCTGCGACAGCCAGTTCCATGTCTTCGGACCGCCGCATCGATATCCGGTGCGGCCTGGCGCCGCCTACACCATGCCGACCGCAACCTGGCAGGTCGCCCAGACGCTGCACGCGACGCTGGGCATCGAACGCGGCGTGATCGTGCAGGCCACCACCTACGGCGCCGACCACGCCGTGGTGCTCGACGCGCTGGAAGGACTCAATGCCGGCGGGCAACGCAACTACCGGGGTTGCGCGAACGCCGCCGTGCTGCTCGAAGGCGATGACGCGGTGCTGCACCGGCTGCATGACGCCGGCATCCGGGGTGCGCGCTTCACCCGTGGCGGCCTCGGCATCCAGTTCTCGCCGGCGCAACGCAGCCGCGCGCTCGGCCGCATCAAGGAGCTCGGCTGGTACGTGAAGGTGCAGCCCGAACCCGATGGTATCTGTGCCCAGCTCGACGATTTCGAAGGGCTGGACGTGCCGATCGTGCTCGACCACATGGGGCGCGCCGATCCCGCCCGCGGGGATGCCGATCCGTCGCTGGTGCGCATGCTCGAATGGCTGGGTCGCGGCAATGTCTGGGTGATGTTGTCCTTGTCGGAGAAATTGTCCCGGCAGGGCGCGCCCTGGGACGACGTGGTTCCGCTGGCGCGGCGCCTGATCGCCGCGGCGCCCGACCGCTGCATCTGGGCCAGCGACTGGCCCCATCCCGTGTCGGTGAAGCAGCCGCCCAACGAGGGCGCATTGCTGGAACTGCTGTACCGCTTCGCGCCGGATGCCGCCACCCTGCACAAGGTGCTGGTCGACAACCCGGCGCAATTGTTCGGCTTCGACGCCGCCTGACGGACCCCACCAGGAAAACATCCATGCGACTTGTCAGTTTCGAACACAACGGCCATGCGGGCTGGGGTGCCGCCACCGATCGTGGCGTCGTCGACCTCGGCCGCCGGCTGCCCGCCCATGCATCCGTGCTGGCATTGCTCAGGGGCGGCCCCGAAGCGATGCGCGAGGCGCGGCAGCTGGCCGATGCCAGCGCTCCCGACCATGCGCTGGACGCCGTGCAGTTGCTGCCGCCCATTGGCCGTCCCGGCAAGATCTTCTGCATCGGCGTCAACTATGCGCACCGCAATGCCGAATACAAGGATGGCAGCGACCTGCCCCGGTATCCCAGCATCTTCATGCGCGTGCCGGAGTCGCTGGTCGGCCACGGGCAGGCGCTGATACAGCCGCACGAGTCCCGGCAACTCGACTACGAAGGCGAGATCGTGATCGTGATCGGCCGGCAGGGGCGCCGCATCGCGCCCGAACACGCCTGGAGCCATATCGCCGGGTTCACCTGCATGAACGAGGGCACGATACGCGACTGGGTGCACCATGCCAAGTTCAACGTGACCCAGGGCAAGAACTTCCATGCCTCGGGCGCGATCGGCCCCTGGATCGCGACGGCCGACGGGTTCGGCCAGGGCGAGCAGCCGATGCGGGTGCAGACCCGGGTCAACGGCGAGTTGCGGCAGGACGACACGACCGACCACCTGATGTTCGACTTCCCGTTCCTGATCGCCTACCTGTCCACCTTCACCACGCTGGAGCCGGGCGACGTGATCGCCACCGGCACGCCCATCGGTGCCGGCATCCGCTTCGAGCCGCCCCGGTTCCTGCAACCCGGCGACCTGGTCGAAGTCGAGGTCAGCGGGGTCGGCATCCTGCGCAACCGCGTGGAGGCGGAATCGTGAGCGCCGCCGGTGCACCGCAGGGTGCCGACACGCCTGGACGTGCGACGCTGAGCGCCGCGCAGATTGCCGATGCGGCTGCGCGGATCGATGCCGCCGAGCGATCGCTCGTTCCGTGCCGGCAGATTTCACTGGATCACCCGGCCATGACCATGGCCGACGCCTATGCGGTCCAGTCGGCCTGGATGGACCTCAAGATGGCGGCCGGCCGACGCTGCGTCGGTCACAAGATCGGGCTCACCTCCAAGGCCATGCAGCGGGCGGTGAAGATCGACGAGCCCGACTTCGGCAGCTTGCTCGACGACATGTTGTACCGCGAGGGATCGACCATCCCGTACGACCGCTTCCTGCAGCTCAAGATCGAGGCCGAGCTGGCCTTCGTGCTCGACAAGCCCTTGTCAGGACCCGACTGCAGCCTGTTCGACGTGCTCGATGCCACGGCCTATGTCACGCCCGCGCTGGAAATACTCGATGCGCGGATCCAGCGCATCGACCCGGAAACCGGCCGTGCGCGCACGGTGCTGGACACCATCTCGGACAACGCCGCGAATGCCGCGCTGGTGCTGGGGGGCCGTGCCTTCAAGCCGGACGGCTTTCACGTCGACCTGCGCCGGATCGGGGCCGTCGTCAGCCGTAACGCGGAGGTGGAGGAAACCGGCCTGGCCGCCGGCGTGCTCGGCCATCCGGCCTACGGCATCGCCTGGCTGGCCAATCGGCTGCATGTACACGGGGTCACGCTGCAGGCGGGCGAAGTCGTGCTGGCAGGCTCGTTCATCCGCCCGATCGACGTGCGACGGGGCGACACGATCGTGGCCGACTACGGTGAATTCGGGACGGTCGCCTGCCACTTCGGTTGACCGCGGCCGGATCGCGGCTCAGGGTTTGGTCGTCCTGGCCTTGGGCACCGGCAGCCGCACCGCCGCCGGCGGCTTGGATGCAGGGGCGGGTGCGGCGGCGGAGGCCTGATCGCGCTGTCGCGCCGCGAGCTGCTCCATGCGCTGGGCCGGCGTGACGGCAGCCTTGCCGCTCAGGCCGTCGAGCCGCTCGCCCATGGCCAGGGCCATCTGGTCGATGCGCAGTTGCGCCGGCGGATGCGTGCTCAGCGACAGGCTGAACACCGGGTTGTCCGGCGTGGCTGCGCGCAGCTGTTGCAGCACGGCCGGCAGGCCGTAGGGATCGAAGCCCGAACTGGCGGCCAGGGTGACGCCGAGCCGGTCGGCCTCGTATTCGTCCGCCTGGTCCAGGCCCTTGGCGTACAGGTTGCGCCCGAGCCCGATCAGCTGGGCCGACAAGGCGCCGCCGAGGTTGTTGTTCAGCTGCGAGCCGATCAGCTGGGTCACGATGCCGGCACGCGCGTTCTTGCGGATCGCCTCGAGATGGTGGCGTTGCACGACATGGCTGATCTCGTGCGCCAGGATGCCGGCGAGTTCGGATTCGTCCGCCACGCGGTCGATCAGCCCTTTGGTGACGAACACGAAGCCGCCAGGCGCGGCGAAGGCATTGAAGCCGTTGTCGTCGAGCACCGCGAACGTCCACGGCAGTTCGGGCCGGCCGGACTGCAGGCTGAGCCAGCGCCCGAGCTGGTTGACGTAGCGCTGCAACTGCATGTCCGGATGCAAGGCCTTGCTGCCGAGCAGGACCGCGGCGAGCTGGCGGCCGATCTCGATCTCCTGCGCCGGCTCGATCTGTGTCGTCGACTGGGACAACAGGTTCATCAGGTCGGACGCCAGGGCCACGTTGCCGGCTGCCGTACCGGAGCCGGCACCGGCGCCGATCAGCGCGTTGCCGAGCAAGCCGGCGGGGTTGGGCGCTTGCGCGGGCGCGGCCGGCTGCACGGGTTGCGGGGCCGGCGCGGCATTCGGGGCCGGGCGCAGCAGTTGCTGGAACAGGTTCAGCGCCTTGGTCGCGTCCTGGCTGTGCGCCGGCAGCGGATGGGCCGACCACAGGCCCAGTGCCAGTGCGGCCGCGGCCAGTGCGCTCGGGCGTCGCGACGCCGGTCGGGTGGTCGTTGTCATCGGTTGCCTCCTCCCGTGCCGGTGCTGCCCGGCGTGGCCGGTTGTGCGGGCATCGGCGGCACCGGCAGCGGTTCGATGGCCATCGGGGCCAGCCCGGCGACGGCGCCGAATTGCTGGGCCTGGGCCGCACTCATGTGCAGCGTCTCCATCAGCGTGACGGCGGTCAGGTTGGGCTGGGCGTTGGCGATTTCCTCGGCCCCCAGGCCCCGGATGCCGATGGTGGCGGTCTGCATCGGCTTCGTGGGCGCCAGGCTGTTGCCGCCTCCGAACAGGCTGGTCAGGCCGCGCAATGCGCCGGTGGCGAAATTGCCGCCGGATGCCGCGGGTGTGGTGCCGACGTCGAACAGATGCACCCAGCCGGTCTGGCCGGTGGTCGTGCGCACCTCGATCCAGGGACCGCGACGGGTTTCGAGTCGTGTCAGTGGTGTCTGCGCCGGCAGCGCGGCCAGTTCGGCCGCGGCCGCGCTCGGGGATTCGCGCAACTGCGTGTCGCGCTTGACCGTGACCGTGTCGGCGTGCGCCAGTACGGCCTGGCTGATCAGCAGGCACGACGCGATGCCCCGTGCGTAATGGCTCGTTGGTGTGCCCATGTCCTCACTCCCGTTTTCGTCGCATTATTATCGGATTCGCGACGATGGGGTACCGCAGGCGCGCGATCGACGGCATCGACGCCTGCCCGGGCGCCGGCCCGCGCGGCTGCCGGACGCGGCCGCGCACGTCGCGCGGGACGGCTCAGTCCTGTACGTCGAGCACCGACTTCTTGAGCCGGTTCGGCGCCAGCGCGCCGGCCGAGTCCAGGATCGGATAGGCGATCGAGCAGATGTGGGAGTTGATGCGCTTGAGGTCGCTGATCAGGTCCAGGTGCAGGGAACTGGTCTCGATGCTCTGCACGGTCTTGTCGGCCAGGCGGTCGAGATGGGTCGACGCGTATCGGCGCTCCAGGTTGCGGAAACGGGTCTTTTCCTCGAGCAGGCGCTGGGCGTCGCGTACGTTGCCGTGCAGGAACACGCTCATGCCCAGGCGCAGGTTGTCCACCAGGTGGCCGTGCATGTCGCTGATCTCCTGCATGCCGGCGTCCGAGAAGTTGCGGCCGGTGCGGATCTTCTTGTCCTCGATGTCGATGAGCACGCGTTCGACGATGTCGCCGATCTGCTCCATGTTGATCGTGAAGCTGATGATGTCGGTCCAGCGCTGGCCTTCGCTGTCGCTGAGCGCTTCGCGGGAGATCTTGGTCAGGTAATACTTGATGTCGGAGTACAACTCGTCGACCGTGTCGTCCATCTTGCGCAGTTCCAGCGCCAGGTGGCTGTCGTTGTTCTTGATGACCCGCAACATGCCGGTGAGCATGGTCTCGACGACGTCGGCCTGGTGCATGGCCTCGCGCACCGCGCAGGAGATGGCCAGCGACGGCGTGGCCAGCGCGGTCGCGTCCAGGTGACGCTGGCGGCCGGCCACGGTGGAGACCGCGGGCTTGGGCAGCAGCATCTGGCTCCAGCGCGCCACCAGCGGTGTGACGCCGATGAAGACGGCCCCCACCGCCAGGTTGAAGCACAGGTGGTACAGCACCACCACGGTCGCCGAATGCGCCAGCCATTCGCCCAGGAACTCGATCCAGAAACCGACGAAGGGCGCGGCAATCGCGATGCCGATGATCTTGAAGATCAGGTTGCCCAGCGGCACCTGGCGTGTTTCGATGCTGGTGCCCATGGTGGTCAGCACGCCCAGCAGCCCGCTACCCAGGTTGGCGCCGAGCACCAGGCCCAGGGCCACGTCGAGCGGGATCACGTTGGTCGTGGCCAGCGTGGCGGTCAGCAGCACCATCGCCAGGCTCGAATAACACAGCACCGTCAGCACCGCGCCGGTGAAGATCTCCAGCAACAGGTCGCTGGTGAGCGAGGCCAGCAAGGCCTTGACGGCCGGCGCCTGCGTGAGCACCGTGGCCGACTGCGACACCAGGCTCAGCGCCAGCAGCATCAGGCCCAGGCCGATCAGGATGCGGCCGATCCGGCCCACGGTGGTGGATTGGCGCGCGATGAACAGCACGACGCCGACGAAGATGAACAGCGGCGACAACCAGGACAGGTCCCGCGAGAAAACGACGGCCATCAGGCTGGTGCCGATGTCGGCCCCGAGCATGACGGTCAGCGCCGAGGGCAGGCTCATCAGGCCCTGGCCGACGAAGGAGGCCACGATGAGGGCGGTGGCGGTACTCGACTGCACCAGCGCGGTGACGCCCAGGCCGGACACCAGCGCATTGACCCGGTTGCTGACGCTCTTGGCCAGCACGTTGCGCAGGTTGCCGCCGAAGACCCGCAGGATGCCGGTACGTACCAGTTGTGTTCCCCACACCAGCAGGGCAATTGCGGCGAGGAGGTTGAGCAGGTGGGTCAAGTTGTCAGTTTCAGCGGGAGCGTCGAACCCGCAAGAGTTCATCGAGGATCATCGCGGCCGCCCCAATGGTAATCGCGCTGTCGGCAATGTTGAAAGAGGGGAAATACCAGCCGGCATAGTGGAACTGTAGAAAATCCACGACATATCCGTGCACCAGCCGGTCGATCACGTTGCCGATCGCACCGGCCAGGATGCAGGCCATTGCGAAGGCGAACAGGCGCTGCCCCGGGTGCGACCTGAGCATCCACAGGATGAAGACGGCGGCGCCCACGCCGATGGCGGTGAAGAACCAGCGCTGCCAGCCCGAGGCATCGGCCAGGAACGAGAACGCGGCACCTTCGTTGTGGACCCGCACCAGGTTGAAGAAACCGGTGACGCGCAGGCTGTCGCCCAGCCGGAAGTAGCCCAGCACCATGACCTTGGTGAACTGGTCGGCGATCAGCAGCAACAACGACAGGCCCAGCCAGGGCAGCATGGCCCGGGGCCCGCGTTCGGAGTTGCGCAGGCTGAGCATCGTCATGCGACCGTGCGCGACTCGCCGGCGCCGAACAGGTTGCTGGTGCAGCGTGCGCACAGTCCCGGGTGCGCGGCATCGTGGCCGACGTCGGCCCGGTAGTGCCAGCAGCGCTCGCACTTGGCGTCCGTCACCGGCGCGGGGGTGGTCTTGAGCACACTGCCGGGCGCCACGCTGGCCCCGGACGTGATGAACACGAAGCGCAGGTCGTCACCCAGGCTCTGCAACGCCGCCAGCAACTCGCCGTGGCTGTCCTGCGGCACCTCGATGTCGAGTCGCGCCTGCAGCGACGAGCCGACCTGGCCGGATGCGCGCAGCGCCTCGATCTCCTTGTTGGCCATCTCGCGCACCGAGCGGATCAGGTTCCACTTGTCGAGCAGGGCGGTGTCGGGCGAGGCCATGTCGGCGAACACGCCGGTGAAGATCGACGCGCGGTTGGCCTCGGGGATCTTGCCGGCGGCCGACAACACGCTCCAGGCCTCCTCGGCCGTGAAGCTCAGGAACGGCGCCATCCAGCGCAGCATGGCCTGGGTGATCTGCCACAACGCGGTCTGGGCCGAACGGCGGGCATGCGAGTCCGCGCCGGTCGTGTACAGCCGGTCCTTCAGGATGTCGAGATAGAACGCACCGAGGTCCTCGCTGCAGTAGATCTGCAGCTTGGCCACCACCGGGTGGAATTCGTAGACCTTGTAGTGGGCCAGGATGTCGGCCTGCAGTTGCGCGGCCCGGGCCAGCGCATAGCGGTCGATCTCCAGCATGTCGCGCGGCTCGACCGCATGCAGGGCCGGGTCGAAGTCGCTGGTGTTGGCCAGCAGGAACTTCAGGGTGTTGCGGATGCGGCGGTAGGTGTCGACGACCCGCGCCAGGATCTTGTCGTCGCCGGCGATGTCGCCGGAATAGTCGCTGGCGGCCACCCACAGGCGGATGATCTCGGCGCCGAGCTTCTTCGAGGTCTGCTGCGGGTCGACGCCGTTGCCCAGGCTCTTGCTCATCTTGCGGCCCTGGCTGTCGACGGTGAAGCCGTGCGTGAGCAGGCCGCGGTAGGGCGCGCGGTCGTACATCGCGCAGGCGGTCAGCAAGGAGGAGTGGAACCAGCCGCGATGCTGGTCGTGGCCCTCGAGGTACAGGTCGGCCTCGGGCCCGCTGGCGTGGCCGTTGCCGGCATGCGAGCCCTTGAGCACCGTGGTGTGGGTGGTGCCGGAGTCGAACCAGACCTCCAGGATGTCGTTGCTCTTGGCATACAGGCGTGCGTCTTCCTCGCCGATGATGGACTCGGCGCTGGCCTTGCTCCAGGCCTCGATGCCGCCGTGCTCGATCATGTCGGCCGCCTGGTCGAGGATCTCCATCGTGCGGGGATGCAGCTCGCCGCTGTCACGGTGGATGAAGAACGGCAGCGGCACGCCCCAGCTGCGCTGGCGGCTGATGCACCAGTCGGGGCGGCCGGCGATCATGTCGCGCAATCGGGTGCGGCCGTTCTCCGGGTAGAAGGCGGTCTGTTCGATCGCGTCCAGCGCCAGCTGGCGCAGTGTCTTGGGCGCCTTGTCCTTGGTGAACACGCCCACGCCTTCGTCCATGCGGATGAACCATTGCGCCGCGGCGCGGTAGATCACCGGCGTCTTGTGGCGCCAGCAATGCGGGTAGCTGTGGCTGATGTGGGTGGTGGCGAACAGGCGGTCGGACTGCTGCAGCACCTCGATGATGCGCGCACACGCCTTCCAGATGTTCATGCCGCCGAACAGCGGCAGCTCGTCAGCATACTGGCCGTTGCCCTGGACCGGGTTGAGGATGGCGTCCAGCGCCATGCCGTGCGAGACGCAGCTGTTGAAGTCTTCCACGCCATAGGCGGGCGAGGAATGCACCAGGCCGGTACCGTCGTCGGCGGTGGCGTAGTCGGCCAGGTAGATCGGCGCGCGCCGGTCGTAGCCCGCATCGACATGGGCCAGCGGATGGTGGAATTCGATGCCGGCCAGTGCCTTGCCCTGGGCCGTGGCGACGACGGAGCCGGTCAGCTGGTAACGTTCCAGGCAGGACTCGACCAGGCTGGCGGCCAGCAGCAGCAGGCCCCGCTCGGTGTCGACCAGCGCGTATTCCAGCTCCGGATTGAGGTTGAGCGCCTGGTTGGCCGGGATGGTCCAGGCGGTGGTGGTCCAGATCACGGCAAATGCCGGCTTGGCCAGGGCGTCCAGGCCGAAGGCCCGGGCCAGCCGGTCCGGCTCGGCGCACAGGAATCCCACGTCCAGCGTCTGGGACTTCTTGTCGGCGTATTCGATCTCGAACTCGGCCAGCGAGGAGCCGCAGTCGAAGCACCAGTACACCGGCTTGAGGCCCCGGTAGACGAAGCCGCGCTCGATCACCCGCTTGAAGGCGCGAATTTCGTCGGCCTCGTTCTTGAAATCCATGGTGCGGTAGGGGTGGTCCCATTCGCCCAGCACGCCCAGGCGCTTGAAGTCGCCCATCTGCAGCGCGATCTGTTCGGTGGCGAAGGCGCGGCTCCTGGCCTGCATTTCGTCGCGTGGCAGGTTACGGCCGTATTTCTTCTCGATCGCGTTCTCGATCGGCAGGCCGTGGCAGTCCCAGCCCGGGATGTAGCGGGCGTCGAAACCCTCGAGCTGGCGCTCCTTGACGATCATGTCCTTGAGGATCTTGTTGACCGCGTGCCCCATGTGGATCTGGCCGTTGGCGTACGGGGGCCCGTCGTGCAGGATGAACTTGGGGGCATCGCGGCGCGCGTCACGCAGTTGCTTGTAGATGCCTTGTTCGTCCCATTCCTTGGCCCAGACGGGCTCGCGCTTGGGCAGGTCGCCCCGCATCGGGAACGGTGTCTCGGGGAGATTCAGGGTACTGCGGTAATCGGCTTTTTCGGTCATGGTGCTGGACCCGCGCTCGGGAGGCGGGCCTCCTTGAGGAGGTGAAGGCGCTCGCGCCGGGCGGGCTGAGCGTCGATAAAGCAGTGGCGCTAGGGCGAAACACCTGGAACCCGGGCGCCGGTCGGGCGTGCGGGCAAGGCCTTTCGCCCGCTAAATTCGGTCGCGGGTGGTCTGCCGATGGGTCCTGGCGTACAGCGACGCGAAATAGGCGCGCGCCGCGTCGCGGTCCCTGGAGATGCCGCGCTCGAGCGCCTCCAGGCCGTCGTACCGGAGTTCATCGTGCAGTTTGTGCAGCAGTTCCACCCGGATGAGTTTACCGTAGCCATGGTCGTGCCCCCAGGCCGCGGGCCAGTCCAGGCAATGGGTTTCCAGCAGGACACGGCCGCCGTTGACGTCGGTGGGATCGAGGGATGGACGCACGCCCAGATTGGCGACGCCGGCCAGCGGCGCGTCGGCCAGCCCGTGCACCTGCACCACGAAGATGCCGCTGGCGGCCGGCTTCCAGTGCGCAAAGCGCAGGTTCAGCGTCGGAAACCCCAGTTCCCGGCCGAGCTTGCGGCCGTGCACGACATGGCCGGAGATGCGGTACGGGTGGCCGAGCAGCCGCTCGGCATCGGCCATCCGCCCCTGCGACAAGGCCTCGCGCACGGCCGAGCTCGACACCCGCAAGCCGTGCACTTCGTAGCTGTTCATGCGCGCCACGTCGAAACCGCAGGCCTGGCCCGCGTCGTCGAGCATGGCGTAGTCACCCGCGCGCTGCGCGCCGAACCGGAAGTCGTCCCCGACCAGCACGTAACGTGCGCGCAGTCCGTCGCGCAGGACCGAGGTGATGAAGCTCTGCGGCGACAGCGCCGCGAACTGCGCGTTGAACGGCATCACCACGGCCTGGTCGATGCCGCAGTGCGCCAGGTCGAGCAGCTTGTCGCGCACGCTGGCAATCCGTGCCGGCGCACGTTCCGGCTGCCCGGTCACGGCCGCGAAATAGTCGCGCGGATGCGGTTCGAAGGTCAATACGCAGCTGTGGATGCCGCGTTGGGCCGCTTCCGCGCGCAGCAGGGCCAGCATGGCCTGATGCCCGCGGTGCACGCCGTCGAAATTGCCGATCGTCAGCGCACAGCCGGGTGCCAGTTGGGCGTGTTGCACGCCGCGAAAGACTTTCATGGTGTCGGACTGTTGTTTTTGGGGTTGACAGGCATGTGGCCACATGCGGGTATGGCGGCGGCATGCCATGGAAAGCATGTATATTGTGTCCCACCACTGTGCGGCCGTATGCGCCATGTTCCTGGCGGGCCGTGTCAACCGGTGCCCACGTTGCAAGGCGTAGATTCAGGAGGCGTATCTTGAAGGTCTTGAAGCTGTCAGCCCAGGGTTTGCCGCAATCCTGGATTTCGCTCGAACAAGCCGTGATCCACTATGCGGCGGGAGAGGTGCGCTGGGAGTCGGGTGGCGAAGTGGCGGTGTTCCACGGCGGGCACAATGCCCAGACCGGCGAGCAGTCGATCATCGCGGTCAACAGCATCATCGGCACCAAGGGCGTTCCGAACATCAATCCGTTCCACCTCAAGCCCAGCCTGACCAACAGCAAGCTGTTCGCGCGCGACCGCAACATCTGCGCCTACTGCGGCCAGCAGCACCACGAGGAAAGCCTGACCCGCGAGCACATCGTGCCGTTTGCGCAGAACGGCGTCGACACCTGGATGAACGTCGTGACGGCCTGCCGCGCCTGCAACCACCGCAAGAGCAGCCGGACACCGGAGCAGGCCCACATGCCGCTGCTGTATGCCCCGTACGTGCCCAGCCTGTGGGAGGATTTCATCTTGCGCAATCGGCGCATCCTGGCCGACCAGATGGAATTCCTGATGACCCACCTGCCGAAGTCCTCGCGGTTGATGTCCTGACCCGGTTCAGGCGGCCAGCCACGGCCGCAGGTCGGCGGCGCGACGCTGCCCGTCGGCGTCCGGTCCCGTGTCGCCGCCGACGGCAGCCTGACGACCCAGCAGGTAGAACGTGCACATCGGGCCCTTGCCCTTGACCGCGATCGTGCCCCTGCAGCGGAAGCGGAAGATCAGCCGCAATTCCTGCCATACCGCGTCGCTGACCTGGATGCGGCCGGCGCTGCCGGTCGATTCCATGCGGCTGGCGATGTTGACCGCGTCGCCCCAGACGTCGTAGTGCAGGCGCTGCAGGCCGATGACACCGGTGATGGCGGGGCCGACGTGCATGCCGGCGCGCACCTGCAGCGCGCCACCGGCATGGCGGTTGTACGCGTCCACGGCGGCGAGCATGTCCAGCGCCAGTTGCGCCAGCGGGGCGGCCCCGTGCGTGCCGATCACCATGTAGGCATCGCCGATGGTCTTGATCTTCTCGACGCCGTGGTGCTCCACCAGGGTGTCGAAGGCGGAAAAGACGGTGTCGAGCACCTGCAGCACGGCATCGGGCGGGTGCTCGGCGGCGTACCGGGTGAAGCCGACGATGTCGATGAACAGCACGCAGACGCGCTCGTGGCGGCGGGTCGCCACCGCATTGTTGCGCTTGAGCTCGTTGGCGATCGACATCGGCAAGGCGTTGAACAGCACCGCGTCGGCGCGTGCCCGTTCGTGCTCGACCAGGCGCTTTTCGTCGAACAGTGCGCGGTTCATGGCCATCAGGTAGGCATCGAGCAGCAGGGCCACCACGGTCAGTGCGGCCAGGTTGAACGCCGCTCCGCTGGTGAAGAACACGCTGCCGCCGTCGAACCACAGGATCGACGCCGACAACGCGGCGGTGCTGGCGACGCCCAGGGCCCGGCGCAGCGCGCCGGGGTAGCTGAACACGCAGACCATGGTCAGCAGGAAAATGGCGTAGGTCGACATGTCGCCGCTCAGCACCCACGACAAGCTGCCGAACCAGGTGAACAGCGCGGCGCCCAGGGCCATGCACCAGGCCAGGCAGGCCTTGCGTGCCCGGTGCCCGGCCAGCCGGGGCGCATACAGCAGGAACACGGCGAAATACAGCGCCGCCGCGGCATGCCACACGGGCAGCTGGCGGTGTTGCGGCCGGTCGCCCCAGGTGCCGTTGGCAAACAGCAGCGGGTCGACCACCAGCAGCATCAGCATGGCCACCAGCAAGCCCAGCCGGCACAGCGGCACGACCATGCGAAACGAACGCGCGATCAGCCAGCGTTCGAAGTCGGTGCCATGCCTTGGGGCCGCCCGCGATGCGGCGGCGTGGACGATGTCGACCATGGTGCCTCCCGGGGACACCCGGACCGGAACGGCGGTTCCGGCTACCGTGCCCAGCGGCGATGGTCGCGCGCAGGGCCGCCGGCGGGCGCCGGGGCCATGCTCAATTGGTGGGACGAAGCTCCGGCCGGAGTCAGGCGAAGACGCCGGCGCTGTCCTGCATGCGGTCCGAGACCTCACCCAGATGGTGCAAGGTGTCGCCGAACACCATTTCCATCTGGGTCAACCGTTTGAAGTAGTGGCTGACGATGTATTCGTCGGTCACGCCGATGCCGCCATGCAGCTGGACGGCCTGCTGGCCGACAAAACGCATCGACTGCCCGAGCTGGTACTTGGCGCGCGCCAGGGCTGCGCGTCGTTCGCTCGCCGGGCTGTTGAGCTTGAGCGAGGCGTAATAACTCATCGAGCGCGCCAGTTCGAGTTGCATCTTCATGTCGGCGACCCGGTGCTTGAGCGCCTGGAAGCTGCTGATCACGACGCCGAACTGCTTGCGGGTGTTCATGTAGTCGACGGTGATGGCCAGCGTCTGGTCCATCACGCCCACGGCCTCGGCGCAGGTCGCGGCAATGCCGATGTCGACCGCATGCTCGAGCGCCGCCAGGCCGTCCAGGCTGATGCAGTATGCCGGGGCCTGCTCCAGCGTCAGCTCGGCGGCGCAGGCGCCGTCGACCGTGCCATAGCCACGGACGGACGCTCCCGCGGCGGAGCGCTCGACCAGGAACATGCCCAGCGTGCCGTCGACGGTGGCACTGACGATCCAGGCATCGGCCTTCGCACCGGCCACGACCAGGCTCTTGTGGCCGCTCAGCGTCCAGCCATCGCCCTGCTTGCGGGCGCTGGTGGCGCAGACGTCGAGCCGATAACGGCCGGCCCGCTCCTGGTAGGCCAGGCTGACGATCTTTTCACCGCTGGCGACCAGCGGCGCCCAGTGTGCGGCCAGCGCCTCGGGGGCGTAGCCGCTGAGCAATGCGCCGGCGATCAACGCCTGCGTCAGCGGCTCGAGCACGATGCCGCGCCCGAGTTCCTCCATGGCGATCATGCCCTCGACCGGGCCCATGCCCATGCCGCCGAGGTTCTCCGGGACGTACAGGCCGCACAGGCCGAGTTCGGCCACCTCGCGGTAGGCGTCGGCGGAGAAACCGCCGTCCGCCACGATCGAGCGGCGCCGCTCGAAGGTATAGGCTTTTTCCACCCATTTGCGCACGGCTTCGCGCAGCTGGTCCTGGTCTTCGCTGAAATCAAAATCCATATCGTCACCTGTTGTCGGTCGTTGTTTGCGTACGTGCGTGCGGGATGGTCCGGCGGATGGTTGCGCCGGCGCCTAGCCCAGCACCACCTGCGACACGATGTTGCGCTGCACCTCGTTGGAGCCCCCATAGATGGTGGTCTTGCGCATGTTCAGGTAGGTCGTGGCCAGCGGCGCGCAGTGCAGCGCACCGACCGCGTCACCCTGCCATCCGGCTTCCATGGCCTCATGGATCAGCGGCAGGGCATAGGGCCCGGCCGCCAGCATCATCAGTTCGCTGTAGCGCTGCTGGATCTCGCTGCCCCGGATCTTCAACAAGCCGGCCACGTCCAGTGACTGCTTGCCCGACTTCTCGGCCGCCAGCACGCGCAGCACCATCATCTCCAGCGCCACGACGTCGACCTCGAGGCGGGCGATCTCGTCGCGGAAGCGGGTATCGTCGTACACGCCTTCGGCCTTGGCGATGCGCTTGAGCCGTTCGAGCTCGCGCTTGGCCCGGTTGACGTCGGCGATGTTGGTGCGTTCGTGGCTGAGCAGGTGCTTGGCATAGGTCCAGCCCTTGTTCTCCTCGCCGATCAGGTTTTCGGCCGGCACCTCGACGTTGTCGAAGAACACCTCGTTGACCTCCACGCTGCCGTCGAGCAGCCGGATCGGCCGCACGGTGACGCCGGGCGACTTCATGTCGATCAGCAGGAAGCTGATGCCGGTCTGCGGCTTGCCTTCGGTGCTGGTACGCACCAGGCAGAAGATCCATTCGCCGTATTGCCCCAGCGTGGTCCAGGTCTTCTGGCCGTTGACGACATAGCTGTTGCCCCGGCGCTCGGCACGGGTCTTGAGCGAGGCCAGGTCGCTGCCGGAGCCCGGTTCGCTGTAGCCCTGGCTCCACCACACCTCGCCGCTGGCGATGCCCGGCAGAAAGCGGGCCTGCTGCTCGGGGCTGCCGAAGGCCATGATGACAGGGGCCACCATGACCGGTCCGAAGGGAACGACGCGGGGCGCGCCCGCCAGCGCACACTCCTCCTCGAACAGGTGCTTCTGCACCGAGTTCCAGCCCGGACCGCCGAATTCCTTCGGCCAGCCGTGGCCCAGCCAGCCCTTCTTGCCCAGGATCTTGGCCCAGCGCTGCATGTCGTCGCGGCTCAGGTGCAGCGCATGGAGCACCTTGTGCGAGATGTCGGCAGGCAGGTTGTCCGCAACCCAGGCTCGGATCTCCTCGCGAAATGCTTGTTCTTCAGGGGTGAATGCCAGATCCATACAGATGTCTCCAAACGGGGATGCGGTGTTGTAGCACGGTCGTGCGATTTTGCATGTCCGAGGCGCGACAAGGACAAGTCCTTGTGGCCGGCGGCGATAATTTTGCGATCTATGAAGAATATCGTGATCCTGATCTCCGGCACCGGCTCCAACATGGCCGCCATCGTCCGTGCGGCGCGCCGGGAAAACTGGGAGCAGCGGCTGCAGGCGCGGGTGGCGGCGGTGATCAGCAACCGACCGCAGGCCGGTGGTCTGGTCCATGCACAAGAGCAGGGGATCGCGACCGAGGTCGTGGACCATCGGTCGTTCGGCGAGCGCGAGGCGTTCGACCAGGCGCTGGCCCAGGCGATCGACCGGCATGATCCCGGTGGCCGTCCGGCGCTGGTGGTGCTGGCCGGCTTCATGCGGGTGCTCACGCCCGGATTCGTCGCCCACTACGAAGGCCGGCTGGTCAACATCCATCCGTCGTTGCTGCCGGCCTTCACTGGTCTGCACACCCACCAGCGGGCGCTCGACGCGGGTTGCCGGGTGGCGGGCGCGACGGTGCACCTGGTCACGGCCGAACTCGACAACGGACCGATACTGGCCCAGGCGGCCGTGCCGGTGCTGCCGGGCGACACCGCGGACAGCCTGGCCTCGCGCGTCGTGACGCAGGAGCATCGCATCTACCCGGCGGCCATCGCCGCCTTGCTGCGGGGCTGAGCGCGGTCCACGGCCCGGTGTCCGGGCAGTGGCGCCCGCGACCCGCATGGGACAATCGCGCCATGCATCCCGCCCCTTTGTTGCAGGCCTGTGCCGACCTGGTCGCGCTGGTCCTGAAGTTCGACCATCCGGCGGACGCCGTGGTCGCACGTTTTTTTCGCGATCACCGCTCGCTGGGGCCGCGCGAGCGGGCCACCTTGACGCAAAGCGTGTATGCCGTGTTGCGCAAGAAGCAGCTGTTCGATCACCTGGCGCCCTCCGGCAGTGGTGCCAAGGCCCGGCGCCTGGCGATCCTGGGGTTCGATGCACCACGCGCGTTTCTCGATGGCGCGTTGAACGATCAGGAGAAGGCCTGGCTCGATGCCTGTGGCCAGGTCGACGCGGCTGCCCTGATGGAGCGCCATCGCCACAACCTGCCGGACTGGCTGGCGCAGCGGCTCAAGGACGAGACCGGACCGGACTTCTGGCCGCTGGCGACCAGCCTGAACGAGCCGGCGCCGCTCGACCTGCGGGTCAATACGCTCAAGGGCAGGCGGGCCGAGGTGCGCAAGGCGCTGGCCGCCGCGGGCATCGCGGCGAGCGACACCCCGTATTCGCCGTGGGGCCTGCGTGTGCAGGGCAAGCCGCCATTGACCCGGTTGGACGCATACACGGCCGGCGCATTCGAAGTGCAGGACGAAGGCTCCCAGCTGCTGGCCTTGCTGGTCGATGCCCATCGCGGCGAGATGGTCGTCGATTTCTGCGCCGGCGCCGGTGGCAAGACCCTGGCGTTGGGGGCGGCGATGCGCAACACCGGGCGCCTGTATGCGTTCGATACCTCGGCCCATCGCCTGGATGGACTCAAGCCCCGCCTGGCGCGCAGCGGCCTGTCCAATGTGCATCCCGTGGCGATCAGCCATGAGCGGGACGACCGCATCAAGCGGCTGGCGGGCAAGATCGATCGGGTGCTGGTCGATGCACCTTGCTCGGGCCTGGGTACGCTGCGCCGCAACCCCGACCTGAAATGGCGCCAGGATGCGTCGGTGGTGGAGCAGATGGCCGCAACCCAGGCGGCCATCCTGGCCAGCGCGGCCCGGTTGCTCAAGCCCGGCGGTCGGCTGGTCTATGCCACCTGCAGCCTGCTGCGGCAGGAGAACGAAGACGTTGCCGATGCCTTCAGTGCCGCCCACGCAGACTTCGAATCGTTGCGTGCGGACGACACATTGACCGAATTGAAGGTCGATCAGGTCAATTCCCTGTGCCGGCAGGGCTTGAATGGGGCCTCATACCTGCGGCTTTGGCCACATCGACATGCGACAGACGGCTTTTTTGCCGCCATTTGGCGAAAAAAGACGTCATGATCGATTGAATTGATACCTTTTGCCAATAGCTAGGATTCGGGCTAGGTGAAATCGCCTTGCGCCGCCTAAAATGCGGGGTGGTTGGACGCGCGGCAACAGGCAAGAGCCTGCACGCGTGCCCGGCATACCCTTCATCACCTGACCACTGACTAGAGAGAGACGAAAACGATGTTGCTACCTGACTGGGCTGTCCTGAACGCCATTGTGGAATGGCTGTCGCACGGACTATGGGATCTGACCTGGTGGGAAATCGTCCTGTACACGCTGGTGACGACGCACATCACGATTGCCAGTGTCACCATCTATCTGCACCGCCACCAGGCGCACCGTGCGATGGATCTGCATGCGATCCCGGCGCATTTCTTCCGCTTCTGGTTGTGGATCGGCACCGGGCAGGTCACGCGTGAATGGGTGTCCATCCACCGCAAGCACCACGCCAAGTGCGAAACCTCCGACGATCCGCACAGCCCGGTCGCCCATGGCATCAAGAAGGTGTTCTGGCAAGGCGCCGAGTTGTACCGGGCCGAGTCCAAGAACCAGGAAACCCTGAACAAGTACAGCCAGGGCTGCCCCAACGACTGGCTCGAGCGCAACCTGTATTCGCGTTTCAGCTGGCAAGGCGTCGGTCTGATGATGGTGATCGACCTGGCGCTGTTCGGTGCCGCCGGCCTGGCGGTCTGGGCTGTCCAGATGGTGTGGATTCCGTTCACCGCCGCCGGTGTCATCAACGGCATCGGCCACTACTGGGGCTACCGCAATTTCGAGGCGGCCGATGCGAGCACCAATATCGTGCCCTGGGGCATCATGATCGGCGGCGAGGAACTGCACAACAACCACCACACCTATCCGACGTCGGCCAAGTTCTCGGTCAAGCCGTACGAGTTCGATATCGGCTGGGTCTACATCAGCATCCTGGCCAAGCTGGGACTGGCCCGCGTCAAGAAGACGCCACCGAAGCTGCAACTCGGCGATGTGCGCCCGGTGGCCGACGAGAAGACGCTCGAGGCCCTGATCGCCCACCGCTACGAAGTCATGGCCGGCTACGCCAAGGACCTGCGCAAGGCCTGTGTCGCCGAACTGGCGACCATCAAGGCCAAGCGCGGCGACGTCGCGGTACTGGTGGCGGCCAAGCGCTGGTTGCACCGTGACGCCGACAAGGTGCCCGCAGCGGCCGCGCCGCAACTGGCGCTGGCACGGGAAGCCCATCCGGTGCTGGACAAGATGGTGACCATGCGCGAGGAACTGCGCCAACTCTGGCTCAACACCTCGCAGTCGCGCGAACAACTGGCCATCGACCTGCAGGCCTGGTGCCACCGCGCCGAGAGCAGCGGCATCGCGGCGCTGCGCGAGTTCTCGTTCAAGTTGCGCGCCGCCAGGGCCTGACGGCCCCGCGACCTGATGCCGTGACGGCGTCCAGGCGTCAACCGCAACCACGACAAGCCCGGCCCCGGCCGGGCTTTTTCATGGGCGGCCCACGCCGGACACGGCCGGCGCCGGCCTGGTGGTCGTCCGGTCGGCGGCGGCAGCATCGACGCTGGCCGGGAGCATGAAGCTTGCCGAGCGGGCACAAAAAAGCCCGGTCGTGACCGGGCTTTTCATCAGGATGATCGGGCTGATTATTTCAGCTTGATTTCCTTGTATTCGACGTGCTTGCGTGCCTTGGGATCGAACTTCTTGATCAGCATCTTTTCCGGCATCGTCTTCTTGTTCTTGCTGGTCGTGTAGAAGTGACCGGTGCCGGCAGTGGATTCCAGCTTGATCTTCTCGCGGGTGCCTTTGGTAGCCATGGTGTGTTCCTTCAGTCAGTGGAGTGCGGCGCGATCGCGGCAGGGATGGTGCGATCGGGCTGCAGCCGGAATGTTTACGCCTGTCCCCGGGCGCGCATGTCGGCCAGAACCGACTCGATGCCGTTCTTGTCGATCAGGCGCAGGGCGGCGCTGGAAACGCGCAGGCGGACCCAGCGGTTCTCGGTTTCGACCCAGAAACGGCGGTACTGCAGGTTGGGCAGGAACCGACGCTTGGTGCGGTTGTTGGCGTGGGAAACGTTGTTTCCGACCATCGGGCCTTTGCCCGTTACATCACATACGCGTGCCATGTGGACACTCCATCAGTCTGCGCAATCACACCGGGGGTGTGTTGCGTATTCGTTAACGGCTTTCGCCGCACCTCGCCACCGGAAAGCGGAGGCGGTAGATGGGCAGGGCGCCTGCCGCCAGCGATGCTGGTGCGGCGGCCTGTCCGGAGATTTCACCGTGAACGCCCGTTGCCGGGCAATTTTGGTAAAGCCTTGGATTATAGCCAGCAAATCGAGCCGGCCAGCGCAAACCGGTGCGGGGTGCCGTCAGTCCTGTTCGAGGAAGCGCTGGGCGTCCAGAGCGGCCATGCAGCCGGTGCCGGCGCTGGTGATGGCCTGGCGGTAGACATGGTCCTGCACGTCGCCGGCGGCGAACACTCCCGGCACGCTGGTCATCGTGGCCATTCCCTTGAGGCCGGACTGGGTCACGATGTAGCCGTTGGCCATCTCCAGCTGGCCCTGGAAGATGTCGGTGTTCGGCGCGTGGCCGATCGCGATGAAACAGCCGGCGAGTTTCAACTCCTCGGTGCTGTCGTCCTGCGTGCTCCTGATGCGCACGCCGGTGACGCCGGAGGTGTCGCCCAGCACCTCGTCCAGCGTCCGGAAGGTCTTGAGTTCGATCTTGCCTGCGGCGACCTTGTCCATCAGCTTGTCGACCAGGATCGGCTCGGCCCTGAACTTGTCGCGGCGGTGGATCAGGTAGACCTTGCTTGCGATGTTCGACAGGTACAGCGCCTCCTCGACCGCGGTGTTGCCGCCGCCCACGACGCAACACACCTGGTCGCGGTAGAAGAACCCGTCGCAGGTCGCGCAGCCGGACACGCCCTTGCCCATGAACGCCGTCTCGGACGGCAAGCCCAGGTACTTGGCCGAGGCGCCGGTGGAGACGATCAGCGCATCGCAGGTGTATTCGGCACTGTCGCCGGTGAGCCGGAACGGGCGCTTGGAGAGGTCGACCTTGTTGATGTGGTCGAACACCACCTCGGTCTTGAACCGCTCGGCGTGCTCCAGGAAGCGCTGCATCAGGTCGGGCCCCTGCACGCCGTGCACGTCGGCGGGCCAGTTGTCGACGTCGGTCGTGGTCATCAGCTGTCCGCCCTGGGCAATGCCGGTGATCAGCATCGGGTTGAGGTTGGCGCGGGCGGCGTAGACGGCCGCCGTGTAGCCGGCGGGGCCGGAACCCAGGATGAGGACGCGGGCGTGCTTGGTGTCAGTCATGGTCGGTCAAAAAAGGGCGAAGTCGAATAAGGTGTACGATTCCTGCCGCTGGCGGCGGAGTCGCCTGAAGATGGAACAAGACCCGATACGAGGTCAGCATCAGGCCCGATTGTAGGAAGCGGGCCATTTCCTGGAAGGAATCACGGATGTCGATGTTAAGCAACCTTGATTTGATACGCAGGGTCCCCCTGTTTGCGATGTTGACGCCGGCCCAGGCCGAAGCATTGGCAGGTGCGGTCAGCAAGCGGCGTTTCAAGCGCGGCGAATTCCTGGTCGAGCAAGGCAAGAACTGCGAGTCGTTGTTCATCCTGCTTGCCGGACGGGCGCGGGTTGTCGTGACCGACAGCCGGGATCGCGAGGTGATCCTGGCAACCATGCATCCGGGCGACTATGTGGGCGAGATGAGCCTGATCGACCACGAGCCGCATTCGGCATCGGTCGAGGCCGAGGTCCAGACCGATGCGCTGGTGCTCGGTGGCGCGGAGTTCAGTCGCTGCCTGTCGGAAAACGCGACCACCGTGGCCGCCGTGATGAAGGGCCTGGTGCAGCGTCTGCGCAGCGCCGACCGCAAGATCGAGTCGCTGGCGCTGATGAACGTGTATGGGCGCGTCGCCAACGTGCTGATGGAAAGTGCCCCGGCGGACGAGAACAACGTGCGCATCATCCGCGACAAGATTTCGCGCCAGGACATCGCCAAGATGGTCGGCGCCTCGCGCGAGATGGTGAGCCGCGTCATGAAGGACTTCGAGGAGCAGGGTTTTGTCGAGACGCGGGACGACGGCAGCCTGGTCATCAAGGACCGGCGACTCAAGCCCCGCTGACGGGCGCCGCCCCGCGCACGGGCCTGGGGTAAGCTCGAGGCTACTGGTAGATGCATGACTTATTCTCTTGATACCCTGACGTCGGGCAGACCGGCGGCACAGGGCCATTCCCCTTCCTCCGGTGTTGGCAGATTTGCGGTCGAACTGGCCTTGCTGGCGGGTGCCGTGCTGCTGGCGTTCTGGCTGCTGGCGCTGCTGAGTTATTCGCCGTCCGATCCGGCCTGGTCCACGTCGGGCGACGGAGGTCCCCTGGCGAACCGGGCGGGGCGCCTGGGCGCCTGGATCGCCGACGCGAGTTATTACCTGTTCGGTTTCTCCGTCTGGTGGCTGGTTGCGATCGGCTTTCGCACCTGGTTGTCCGGGCTTGCCGCCTGGCTGCGCCATGGTTCGTCGCCGCAGGCCGCCCCGCCCGAGGCCGGGTCCGCGCAGCAGCGCTGGTTCACCGGCCGTACCGCATTCTGGGGTGGCCTGGTCGTGTTGCTGTGCGCCAGCTGCGTGCTCGAGTGGAGCCGCCTGTACAGCTTCGAGGCCCGCCTGCCGGGCGACAGCGGCGGCGCACTGGGCAGCATGCTGGGGCCGCTGGGCCTGCGCTGGCTCGGCTTCACCGGCTCGGGCCTGGTCGCGATCGCGTTGGGCCTGGCCGGCGCGGCGCTGGCGTTCCGGTTCTCCTGGGGCAACGTGGCCGAACGGATCGGCGCTGCGCTGCATACCCGGCTGGAATCGAGCCGCAAGAAGCGCGAGGCGGTGCAGGACATGGCGCTGGGCCAGCAGGCGGCGCGCGAGCGCGAGGTCGTGGTGTCCGGTGAACGTGTCGAGATCCAGGAGCACCATCCGGCGCCGGTGCAGGTCGAGCCGGTCGTGATGGATGTCCCCAAGAGCGAGCGGGTGGCCAAGGAGCGCCAGAAACCCCTGTTCGCCGACATGCTCGACAGCAAGCTGCCGCAGGTGGACCTGCTCGACGCGGCGCAGGCGCGCCAGGAGACGGTGTCGCCGGAGATGCTGGACATGACCAGCCGCATGATCGAGAAGAAGCTCAAGGACTTCGGTGTCGAGGTCTGGGTCATCCTGGCCTTGCCGGGGCCGGTCATCACCCGCTACGAGATCGAGCCGGCCGTGGGCGTGAAGGGCTCGCAGATTGTCGGCCTGGCCAAGGACCTGGCGCGCAGCCTGAGCCTGATCTCGATCCGCGTGGTCGAGACCATTCCCGGCAAGAACTACATGGCGCTGGAGCTTCCCAATGCCAAGCGGCAGTCGATCCGGCTGTCGGAGATCCTCGGCTCGCGGGTCTACAACGAGGCCAAGTCCATGCTCACGATCGGCCTGGGCAAGGACATCGTCGGCAACCCGGTCGTCGCCGACCTGGCCAAGATGCCGCACGTGCTGGTGGCCGGCACCACCGGTTCGGGCAAGTCGGTGGGCATCAACGCGATGATCCTGAGCCTGTTGTACAAGGCCGATGCCCGCGACGTGCGCCTGCTGATGATCGACCCCAAGATGCTGGAGATGTCGGTCTACGAAGGCATTCCGCACCTGCTGGCGCCGGTGGTGACCGACATGCGCCAGGCCGCGCACGGCCTGAACTGGTGCGTGGCCGAGATGGA
Organism: Rhodoferax sp.; assembly: GCA_024236015.1. Classification (GTDB taxonomy): domain Bacteria; phylum Pseudomonadota; class Gammaproteobacteria; order Burkholderiales; family Burkholderiaceae_C; genus CAISIP01. The sequence continues at coordinate 334,264 of JACKLK010000004.1, read as the reverse complement.
GCGCCGCTACAAGCTGATGAGCAAGATGGGAGTGCGCAACCTGGCCGGCTTCAACACCAAGATGGACGAAGCCAAGGCGCGCGGCGAACTCATTCCCAACCCGTTCAGCCTGACGCCCGAGGAACCCGAGCCGCTCGAGCGGCTGCCGCACATCGTCGTCGTCATCGACGAACTCGCCGACCTGATGATGGTCGTGGGCAAGAAGATCGAGGAACTGATCGCGCGGCTGGCGCAGAAGGCGCGCGCCGCCGGCATCCACCTGATCCTGGCCACCCAGCGGCCCAGCGTGGACGTGATCACCGGCCTGATCAAGGCCAACATCCCGACCCGGATCGCGTTCCAGGTCAGCAGCAAGATCGACAGCCGCACCATCCTGGACCAGATGGGCGCCGAGGCGCTGCTGGGCATGGGCGACATGTTGTACCTGCCCAGCGGCACCGGCCTGCCGATCCGGGTGCACGGTGCCTTCGTCAGCGACGAGGAGGTGCACCGCGTCGTGAGTTATCTCAAGTCCCAGGGCGAACCGAACTACATCGAGGGAGTGCTCGAGGGCGGCACCGTCGACGGCGAGGCCGACCTGCTCGGTGACGGAGGCGGCGGCGGCGAAAAGGACGCCTTGTACGACCAGGCGGTCGAGATCGTGCTCAAGAACCGCAAGGCCAGCATCAGCCTGGTGCAGCGCCACCTCAAGATCGGCTACAACCGCGCCGCGCGCCTGGTCGAGGACATGGAGAAGGCCGGCCTGGTCAGCGCCATGAGCGGCAGCGGCCAACGTGAGATCCTGGTGCCGGCGAGGGCGGAATCATGATGCAACGGCGAAGTCTTCTGGGTGCATCGGCGTCGATGCTGTTGACCATGGCCGGTCCGGCCCGTGCCAACGGCCTCGACGCGCTGGAGCGTTTCGTCAAGGGCGTGTCCAGCGGGCGCGCCGAGTTCACCCAGGTCGTGACCGCGCCGTCGCGCGACGGCCAGCCGGGCCGGGTGCGTACCTCCAGGGGCAGCTTCGCGTTCTCGCGGCCCAACCGGTTCCGCTTCGTCTACGGCAAGCCGTTCGAGCAGACCATTGTTGCGGACGGCCAGACCCTGTGGATGCATGACGTCGACCTGAACCAGGTCAGCGCGCGCAAGCAGGCCCAGGTGCTGGGCTCGACACCCGCGGCGTTGATCGCCGCGGCCCCCGACCTGGCCGTGGTGCAGGCCGAATACGACCTGCAGGGCCAGCCGGACAAGGATGGTCTGCAGTGGGTGCTGGCCACGCCGAAATCCCGTGACGGCCAGCTGCGCTCGGTCCGGGTCGGCTTTCGCGGGGATTCGGCCACACCGACCCTGGCCGCGCTCGACATGCTCGACAACTTCGGCCAGCGCTCCGAACTGCGCTTCGACAAGGTCGAGGTCAACCCGACGCTGCCCGATGCGTTGTTCCAGTTCAAGCCGCCGGCTGGCGCCGACGTCATACGCCAGTAGTTCGCGTCTCGCGGGGCTGACATGCGCTTGCCGTTGACACCGTGCGGAGGGTCCCGTGGCTGAACTGTTCGCCGCCGAGCCCCATGCCCCGCTGGCCGAGGCCTTGCGGCCGACCAGCCTGGACGAAGTCATCGGGCAGTCGCACCTGATCGGGCCGGGCCGTCCGTTGCGCCTGGCGTTCGAGTCCGGCAAGCCGCATTCGATGATCCTGTGGGGGCCGCCCGGCGTCGGCAAGACGACGCTGGCGCGACTGACCGCCAGTGCCTTCGGCTACGCCTTCATCGCCCTGTCTGCGGTGTTCTCCGGCGTCAAGGAGATCCGCGCCGCGATGGAGCAGGCCGAACACAACCTGGCGCAGGGCAGGAAGACGATCCTGTTCGTCGACGAGATCCATCGCTTCAACAAGAGCCAGCAGGACGGCCTGCTGCCATTCGTCGAGTCGGGCCTGGTGACCTTCATCGGTGCCACGACCGAAAACCCGTCGTTCGAGGTGAACTCGGCGCTGCTCTCGCGGGCCCAGGTCTATGTGCTGCAGAGCCTGAGCGACGATGAGCTGGCGCAGCTGGTCCGACGCGCGCAGTCGACGGTATTGACCGAGTTGCGGCTCGAGCCCTCGGCGCTCGACACGCTGGTGGGTCATGCCGATGGCGATGCGCGCCGCCTGCTCAACCTGCTCGAGCAAACCAGCACGGCCGCGAAGGCCGCGGGCGTCGGCACGGTCGACGGGCCGTTCCTGGAGCGTGCGTTGACGCTCAACGCGCGGCGCTTCGACAAGGGCGGCGACAACTTCTACGACCAGATCTCGGCCTTGCACAAGTCGGTGCGTGGTTCGAGCCCCGATGCCGCGCTGTATTGGTTCAGCCGCATGCTCGATGGTGGTGCCGATGCGCGTTACCTGTCCCGGCGCATCGTGCGCATGGCCTGGGAGGACATCGGCCTGGCCGACCCGCGCGCCATGCAGATCGCCAACGACGCGGCCACCACGTTCGAGCGGCTGGGTTCGCCCGAAGGCGATCTGGCGCTGGCGCAGGCGGTGCTGTACCTGGCGGTCGCGCCCAAGAGCAATGCCGGCTACATGGCCTACAACCAGGCCCGGGCCTTCGTCAAGAAGGACAAGTCGCGCGCGGTGCCGGTGCATCTGCGCAATGCGCCGACCAGCCTGATGAAGGACCTGGGGCACGGCAGCGCGTACCGTTATGCCCACGACGAACCCGAGGCGTATGCCGCCGGCGAGCGTTACCTGCCCGACGGCATGGCCGAGCCGCACTGGTACCGGCCGGTGCCGCGCGGGCTCGAATCGCGTATCGCGGACAAGCTGGAGCACCTGCGGCAACTGGACGAAGCCGCGCGAAAAGCCTGAGTCCGTCACGCTGGGCGGCGGTGTCCGGACAGGGCAGGCGGCCCTGCCTGGGGCGGATCCGGATTCCCGGCCGCGTCAGTGGACGCAAGGGTAAACCCCCGCGATTTGCCGCCAAGCGCACCAGAGTGGGTCAGTAGAATGGCGGCGGGTTCTTGGCCCGCCGAGCCGGACTGCGACATGGTCCGGTTATTGCGTAGCTGAATGTGGCGCCACAAGTGTGACGTTCTGCCACGACAACCAACAATACGACCGGAGCGTCAATTCATGGATATCTTCCTCCAGCAGATGATCAACGGGCTGGTGCTGGGCAGCGTGTATGCGCTGGTCGCGCTGGGCTACACCATGGTGTACGGCATCATCCAGCTCATCAATTTCGCGCACGGTGAAGTGCTGATGTTCGGTGCCTTGACCGCATGGACGGTCGCCGGCATCCTGCAGCCCGCCTTTCCCGGCATGCCCGGCTGGGGCGTGCTGATCCTCTCGGCCCTGGTGGCCTGTTCGGTCGCCGCGCTGCTGAACTTCACGATCGAGAAGATTGCGTACCGGCCGCTGCGCAACTCGCCGCGACTGGCGCCGCTGATCACCGCCATCGGCATGTCGCTGCTGCTGCAGACCGTGGCGATGATCATCTGGAAACCCAACCCCAAGCCGTTTCCGAGCCTGTTGCCGGTGACGCCCTACGAAATCGGCGGTGCCGTGATCTCGCCCACCGACCTGCTGATCCTGTCGATGACCGCCATCCTGCTGGTGGCGCTGGTCTGGCTGGTGAACTACACCTCGCTCGGGCGCGCCATGCGCGCCACCGCCGAGAACCCGCGCGTGGCCGGCCTGATGGGGGTCAAGCCCGATGTCGTGATCTCCGCCACCTTCGTCATCGGCGCGGTGCTGGCGGCGCTGGCCGGCATCATGCTGGCAATGAAATACGGCACGGTACAACATGCGATGGGTTTTCTTCCGGGCCTCAAGGCGTTCACGGCCGCGGTATTCGGCGGCATCGGCAACCTGGCCGGTGCGGTCGTCGGCGGTGTGCTGCTCGGGGTGATCGAGGCGCTGGGTTCGGGTTACATCGGCGTGCTGACCGGCGGCGTGCTGGGCAGCCACTACTCGGAGATCTTCGCCTTCATCGTGCTGATCGTGATCCTGACCTTGCGGCCGTCCGGCCTGCTGGGTGAACGTGTGGCCGATCGCGCCTGAGGAGAGCTCCATGAAAATCAACAAGTTCTTCCTGTACTTCGTGATCGGCGTCGCGCTGCTGGCGTTGCCGATGGGCCTGCAGGTCTTCGGAAACGCCTGGGTGCGCATCGTCGACACCGCGCTCTTGTACGTGCTGCTGGCCATCGGCCTGAACATCGTGGTCGGTTATGCCGGCCTGCTCGACCTGGGCTACGTCGCCTTCTTCGCGGTCGGCGCCTACATGTATGCGCTGCTGGCCTCGCCGCACCTGACCAATACCTTCGAATGGATCGCCGCCATCTATCCCCACGGCATCCACATGCCCATCCTGCTGGTGATTCCGCTGGCGGCGGCGCTGGCCGGGCTGTTCGGCGTGTTGCTGGGCGCGCCCACGCTCAAGCTGCGCGGCGACTACCTGGCCATCGTGACGCTGGGCTTCGGCGAGATCATCCGGGTGTTCCTGAACAACCTGGACCATCCGGTGAACATCACCAACGGACCCAAGGGCCTGAGCGGCATCGACGCGTTCCAGATCTTCGGCGTCGACCTGAGCCGCTCGTTCGACGTGTTCGGCATGGAATTCACCTCGGTGGCGATGTACTACTACCTGTTCCTGATCATGGTGCTGATCAGCATCGTGCTCAGCCACCGGCTGGCGCTGTCGCGCGTGGGTCGTGCCTGGATGGCGATCCGCGAGGACGAGGTCGCCGCCAAGGCCATGGGCATCAACACCCGCAACCTCAAGCTGCTGGCGTTCGGCATGGGCGCCTCGTTCGGTGGTGTCAGCGGCGCCCTGTTCGCATCGTTCCAGGGTTTCGTCTCGCCCGAGTCCTTCACGCTGATGGAGTCGGTGATGATCGTCTCGATGGTCGTGCTCGGCGGCCTGGGCCACCTGCCCGGTGTCGTGCTCGGCGCCGTGCTGCTGGCGGCCTTGCCCGAGGTGCTGCGGTACGTCGCCAGCCCGTTGCAGGCGTTCACCGGCGGCCGGCTGGATGCGTCCATCCTGCGCCAGCTGCTGATCGCGCTGGCGATGATCACCATCATGCTGATGCGTCCGCGCGGCCTGTGGCCGAGCCCGGAACACGGCAAGTCGCTGCAGGCGAACAACTGAGGACCGCACCATGACAGACACGATTTTCAAGGTCGCGGGCATCTCGAAACGTTTCGGCGGCCTGCAGGCGCTCAGCGACGTCGGCATCACCATCAACCGCGGACAGGTCTATGGCCTGATCGGACCCAATGGCGCCGGCAAGACCACGTTCTTCAACGTCATCACCGGCCTGTACACCGCCGACAGCGGCACCTTCGAGCTTGCCGGCAAGCCCTACAAGCCCAGCGCGGTGCACGAGGTGGCCAAGGCCGGCATCGCGCGCACATTCCAGAACATCCGGCTGTTCGCCGAGATGACGGCGCTGGAGAACGTCATGGTGGGCCGGCATATCCGAACCCATTCCGGCCTGCTGGGCGCGATGTTCCGCACCGCCAGTTTCCGGCGGGAAGAGCAGGAGATCGCCAAACGCGCCCAGGAGCTGCTGGAGTACGTCGGCATCGGCAAGCTGGCCGACTACAAGGCCCGTACGCTGAGTTACGGCGACCAGCGCCGGCTCGAGATCGCCCGGGCGCTGGCGACCGACCCCCAGCTGATCGCGCTCGACGAACCCGCGGCCGGCATGAACGCCACCGAAAAGGTGCAGCTGCGCGAGCTGATCGACCAGATCCGGCACGACAAGCGCACCATCTTGCTGATCGAACACGACGTCAAGCTGGTCATGGGCCTGTGCGACCGCGTGACCGTGCTCGACTACGGCAAGCAGATCGCCGAAGGACTGCCGCAGGAAGTGCAGAAGAACGAAGCAGTGATCGAGGCCTACCTCGGCACCGGAGGACATTGACATGGCAGCCACACTACTCAAGGTCACCGGCCTGAAGGTTTCCTACGGCGGCATCCAGGCCGTCAAGGGTGTCGATTTCGAGGTGCATGAAGGCGAACTCGTGACCCTGATCGGCTCCAACGGCGCCGGCAAGACCACGACGATGAAGGCCATCACCGGCACGCTGGGCATCAACGACGGCGACATCGAATACATGGGCAAGAGCGTCAAGGGGCAGGGTCCGTGGGACCTGGTGCGCCAGGGCCTGGCCATGGTGCCCGAAGGCCGCGGCGTGTTCGCGCGCATGACCATCGTCGAGAACCTGCAGATGGGCGCCTATGTGCGTACCGACAAGGCCGCGATCGAGCAGGACGTCGAGAAGGTGTTCACCATCTTCCCGCGCCTCAAGGAGCGGCGCGACCAGCTGGCCGGCACCATGTCCGGCGGCGAGCAGCAGATGCTGGCCATGGGGCGTGCGCTGATGAGCCGGCCCAAGGTGCTGCTGATGGACGAACCCTCGATGGGCCTGTCGCCCATCATGGTCGACAAGATCTTCGAGGTCGTGCGCGACGTCTATGCGCAAGGCGTCACCATCCTGCTGGTCGAGCAGAATGCGAGCCGGGCCTTGTCCGTGGCCAATCGCGCCTACGTGATGGATTCCGGCCTGATCACGATGAGCGGCGACGCCAAGGTGATGCTCAAGGATCCGAAGGTGCGCGCGGCCTACCTCGGCGAATAGGCGCCGCCTGCGCCATGGCGCCTTCGGTGCTTGCGCCCGCCACCTGGCTGGTGCTGGCCGACCTGGCGCTGGCGCTGCACGTGTCCTTCGTCGTGTTCGTGGTGGCCGGCCTGTTGCTGGTGCTCGCCGGCGGATGGCGGCGCTGGCGCTGGGTGCGCAACCCGTGGTTTCGCGGCCTGCATCTGCTGGCCATCGTGTTTGTCGTCGGCCAGACCTGGCTGGGCCAGGTGTGCCCGCTGACCACGCTGGAGATGTGGATGCGCGCGCAGGGCGGGGCGGCGGTGTATGCGGGCAGCTTCATCGGCCACTGGTTGCAGGTCCTGCTGTATTACCAGGCGCCGAACTGGGTGTTTGCCGTGGTCTACAGCCTGTTCGCGCTGGCCGTCGTCGCGGCCTGGACCTGGGTCCGGCCGCGCGGTTTCGGCGCCGCACCTTCAGCGCGCGATTGACGGTTCGCGGTGTCGCCGCGGCAGATGGGCATGGATCAGGTGCCCGGCAATCGACAGGCCCAGTGGCGGCATCGGCGGCAAGGCATCGTCCGGGCCGAACCATGCGGCCTGTGCAATCTCGGAACGATCGACCACGATGTCGCCGCCGGCGTACTGGGCGGTGAACGCGACCATCAGCGAATGCGGAAATGGCCAGGGCTGGCTGCCGAAATAGGCGATGTCGCGCACACGCAGGCCCACCTCCTCGTACACCTCGCGGTGGATGGCCTCCTCGATCGATTCGCCCGCCTCGACAAAACCGGCCAGCGCGGTGAAAAAGCCGCTGGGCGAGTTCAGGTGGCGTGCCAGCAGGATGGCGTCGCCGCGCTGGATCAGCACCATCATGGCCGGCGAAATGCGCGGATAGGCCTGGTGCCCGCACTGCGGGCAACGTACGCAGCGCTCGCCGGCAACCGGCACGGTTGCGCATCCGCAGGCGCCGCAGAAGCGGTGGGTGCGCGCCCATTCGACGATCTGGAAGGCGCGGCCGGTGATGGCCAGCAAGGCGTCGTCGATCACGCCGAACAGCGAACGCAACTTGCGCCATTGATGACCCGGCGCCGGCGCGCTGCCGCTGGCCAGCCAGCTGACCCGGAAATACCGGCCGTCGAACATGCCGACCGGCTGGAAGTCGCCGGCGAACGGCAAGGGATGGGCGGCAATGTCCAGATGCAGCTGCAGGTCGGCGTCGCGCACCAGCACGGTGTCGCCACAGAAGACCAGGTTGACCGGGCTCGGATGGTCCTGGTCCTGCAGCAGGGGAGTGAATCGTTCGGGCGTGCGCAGCATGTCGTGGCCGCCCTTCATGGCCCTGGCTCCCGCCACCCTGTCGGGGGTCGCGAATCCAGTGGCGCGGGGCAGTGTTCGGTGTTTCAGGCCTTGGTGGAGCCCGATCATCGCACCAAACGAGGACGGCCGGAAAACCGGCCGTCGTGGTGGGGGGAGCCGCATCGGGCGAGCGCCCGATGCGCTCGGCCGGTCAGGCTGCTGCGCTGGCGGCCGCGGCCTTGGTCGCGGCGGTCTTGCGAACCGGGGTCTTGCGCACCGCGGCTTTGGGTGCGGCGGCCTTGACGGCGGTGCGACGGACCGACTGGCGCTTGGCCTTGGCCTTGGCCGGCTTGACCTTGACGGCCTTGCGTGCCGTGCTGCGCTTGACGGTGGCGACCTTGACCTTGGCGTTCTTGCCCGCGACGGTGTTGGCCAGGCTGCTCGAACCCTGCTCGAGCTTGCCCGCCAGGTTGCCGACGACGATGGCGGCCGGAACGGTGGCCTTGGCCAGGCTGTTCAGCGTGGCGACGCCGGTGCGTTTCTCGAAGGCGCTGGCGTTGGCAGCCACCTGCTGCACACCTTTGCCGGCCAGTTCGACGGCCTTGTTGACCATGACGTCGGCGCCGTTGGAGGTCATGTCGATGCCCTTGATGTACATGCCGCTGATCGTCTTCTGGGCGGCGAGCGCATTCTTGCGCACGTCGACGCGCAAGGGACGGGCCGACTGCTGCAAGGCCTTCTCCCAGCGCTGGTCGACGAATTGCACGGCGCGCAGATTGCCCACGCGGTAGGCCTGGATCACGTTCCGGGCGGTGTTGCCGTAGGACTCGATCAGGTCGGTGGTGACGGTGGAGAGATTCTTGTTGCTCATGGCGGTTCCTTGACGATGGTGACGGAGGGGGGCTTGCCGGGGCGCGGGGCGAGCCCGCCTCCAGCAACAGGTCTGCATTGTCCCGATGCGCCCTAGTGGCCGCACCCTAGAGCGGCCGCTTTTCCTAGAGCGTGCAGCCTAGTGCCGGCCGCACGCGGTGGCTGCCGCCGCACCGTCGCGGCTGCGTGCAGCGGTGGCCCCACGGCGTTCGCCGCGCCTCAGACGGCTGCGGTGTCACCCATCATCACGTCGACGCCCGCGCTGGCGAAATTGGCCAGATCCGCGGCGGTGGCCCGCCCCTCGGGCGACGCCATGGCCTCGGCGATCGCGGCCATCGAATCGAATGACAAGGTTGCGATCAGGTAGACCGCATGTTTGCCGGCCATGCCCATCACGTCGCCCCGCGTGACCTCGTAGTCGCGCAGTCCGGGAATCTTCTTCGCCAGCGGCACGTGGGTCCCGTAATAGTAGGTGTCGAATGCCGCCGGGTCGGCGGGTTGCTGGTAGATCGCGTACAGCTTGGCCATGGCATGTCTCCTCAAGCCGTGGGCGAGGGGCCCGCCGGCGTGCGGCCCCACTATAAGCCTGCGTCGCAGTGCGCGCCAGCCGGCCGCGCCCGCAAACCGGCCGTGCGCCGGTGCAGCTGCGCGTGCCGTGTCATCGGGCCCAGGTGTCCTTGAGCCCCACCGACAGGTTGAACACCGGTTTGGCCGGTGTGTGGTCGACGCGATCGGCGACGAAATAGCCGTGGCGTTCGAACTGGAACCTGTCGTCCGGTTGCGCCTGAGCCAGCGAGGGCTCGACGATGGCCTGGACCACGCGCAGGCTGTCCGGGTTCAGGCTGGCCAGGAAATCGCGTCCGCCGGCATCGGGCTGGGGTTCGGTGAACAGACGGTCGTACAGCCGCACCTCGGCCGGCAGGCCGTCCGATACGCCGACCCAGGTGATGACCCCCTTGACCTTGATGTTGTCCGAACCCGGCGTACCGCTCTTGGTGTCCGGAATCAGCGTCGCGTGCACCGCGGTGACGGCACCGTCGGGTCCCTTGCTGCAACCGGTGCACTCGATGACATGGCCGTACTTGAGCCGCACCTTGTTGCCGGGGTACAGCCGGAAGAATCCCTTGGACGGCGTCTCCATGAAGTCGCCGCGTTCGATCCAGACCTCGCTGCCCATCGCGAACTGGCGCCGACCGAGCTCGGGCCGGTGCGGATGCACCGGGGCGCTGCATTCGTCGAGCCTGCCGTTGCCGTCGGCATCCACGCCGATGACCGCGTCCCAGTTGCTGATCACCAGCTTGATCGGGTCGAGCACGGCCATGGCCCGTGGCGCCACTTCCTCCAGCGTCTCGCGCAGGCAGCCTTCGAGCGAGCTGTAGTCGGTCCAGCCGCCCGCCTTGCTGGTGCCGGCGCGCTCGGCCAGCAGCCGGATGCTTTCCGGCGTGTAGCCGCGCCGGCGCAAGCCGACCAGCGTGGGCATGCGCGGATCGTCCCAGCCGCTGACCTTGTGGTCGTACACCAGCGCGGCCAGCTTGCGCTTGCTGGTGATCACGTAGGTCAGGTTCAGGCGCGCGAATTCGTATTGCCGCGGCGGCGGGGCCGTCAGCAGGCCTCCTTCGATCAGCCGTGCCAGCAGCCAGTCGTACCAGGGACGCTGGTCCTCGAACTCCAGCGTGCAGATGCTGTGCGTGATCTGCTCGAGCGCATCCTCGATCGGATGGGCATAGGCATACATCGGGTAGATGCACCATTTGTCGCCGGTGTTGTGGTGCGGGGCGCGGCGGATCCGGTAGATGGTCGGATCGCGCATGTTGATGTTGGGGCTGGCCATGTCGATCCTGGCGCGCAGCACCATGCTGCCGTCGAGGTGCCCGCCATCACGCATCTCGCGAAACCGGGTCAGGTTTTCCTCGGGCGACCGGTTGCGGAACGGGCTGTCGACCCCGGGGCGCGAGAAGTCGCCCCGGTTGATGCGGATCTCTTCGGCGCTCTGCTCGTCGACGTAGGCGTGGCCGGCGGTGATCAGGTATTCGGCCGCGCGGTACATGAAGTCGAAATAGTCGCTGGCGTGGTACAGGTGCTTGCAGCCATGGGCCTCCCAGTCGAAACCGAGCCAGTGCACGGTGTCGACGATGGCATCGACGAACTCTTTGTCCTCCTTCTCCGGATTGGTGTCGTCGAAGCGCAGATGGCAGACACCGCCGTATTCCTGTGCCAGGCCGAAGTTCAGGCAGATGCTCTTGGCGTGTCCGATGTGCAGGTAACCATTGGGTTCGGGCGGGAAGCGGGTGCGGATGCGGGCCGGATCGGGCCCTCCGGCGGCATGATGCGCGCCGTCGCCCGGGCTGCCGCCCCAGCGGCGCGACGCGTTGACACCGTTGGCCAGGTCGGACTCGATGATCTGGCGCAGGAAATTGCTCGGCTTGGCGGGTTCCGCGGCGGCCGGCGCCGTGTTTTTTGCGGGCTTGGAAGGGGGCGTGCTCATGCACCGGATTCTAGGCGGCGGTCGGCCGCCGCGCCGTGGCGCAGGTGCATTCTTGGCAAGCCCCCGGTCCTCGTCGCCGCTGGCTCGCCCCATGCCCGCAGGCAGGGTGCGGGCGATCGGCCGTCACTGGCCGAATCGAGGGCCGTCGCGCAGGAATTCCATCTCTTCCGCGCTGCTGGCGCGGCCCATGGCCGCATTGCGGTACGGGAAACGGCCGAAACGCGCAATGATGTCCCGGTGTTCGCGCGCGAACTTGAGATGGCCTTGCAGGTCCTGCCGGCGCTCCGCAGGCGCACCGTCGTGCAACTGCTGGAAGCGGCGTACACATTCGTCCTGCAGCGCGAGGTCTTCCGCATGCATCAGCGGCATCAACAGGAATACCGCGCATGCCAGCGGCAGCTCGGCCTGCCAGCCGCGTTGCAGCGCGTCCGACACCAGGCGCTGGGCCCGCGTATCCCCGGCGAACGCCCGCGCCTGGCCGCGGAACACGTTGCGCGTGAACTGGTCGAGCACGACCACCAGCGCCAGCCGTTCGCGCGGTGTGTCTTCCCAATGCGCCAGACCATCGGCCAGGGCCTGCTCGACGCAGGCGCCGAAGCGATCCGTGATCTCGGCATCCTGGGCCTTGCCGCCGCCGAACCACAAGGCGCTGCGGCTCTGGCTGGGCCAGCCGCGTTCCAGCGCGTCGCCGAACCAGTAGTCCAGCACCTGCGCCGGGCGCGTGGCTGCCGTGTCGTCATGGTGGGTCGTCATGGATGTGTCTCCTTGCGTGCTTCGCCCGGTTGTACTACATCGCCTTGAACCGGTGCGCGTACAGGCGGCTGACCGCGATCCGTTCCGGGCGGTCGCGCAGCGCCAGCCAGAGCTTGCCGGCCTCGTCGCGCGAGACCGTGGCAATCGAGCGGGCCCGCACGACATGGGAGCGGTGCACCTGCCAGAACTGCTGCGGATCGAGCCGCGGCAACAACTCGCGCAGCGGCGTGCGGATCAGGTACTCGCGATCCGCCGTCAACACGCGCACGTATTTGTCGGCCGCCTCCAGCAGTCGGACCTCGTCGAGCGCCACCATGTGCACCACGTTGCCGACGCTGGCCTGCAGGACCGTCAACGGCTCCGGCGCCGTGCCGGGGGTGGCGCCGCCGGCCAGCCACTGGCGCAGCTGGTCCACGGCCTGCGCGAGCGCCGGCACATCGGGCACGGCCGCCGGCGCAGGCAGGCAAGGCGGCGCGGTATCGAACATCGCCTGCAGGCGTTCCACCGTCTTGCGCAGCCGCTCGGGCTGCACCGGCTTGAGCAGGTAGTCGATGGCATGGGTCTCGAAGGCCTGCACCGCGTATTGCTCGTACGCGGTGACGAACACCAGCGCCGGGAACGGCGTGTCGCCGGTATCCGCATCCCAGTGCTCGAGCAGCCCGGCCGCCACCGCGATGCCGCTGCGCCCGGGCATGCGGATGTCGAGGAACAACACGTCGGGCCGCCGTTGCAAGGCCTGCTCCAGCGCCGCATCGCCGTCGCCGACCGTGGCCAGAATGTCCAGCTCCGGCCACAGCCGGCCCAGCGCCGTGCCCAGCGCCTGGGCCAGCAGTGGTTCGTCTTCGGCGATCAGTGCGGTTGGCATGGACAAGGCGGGTCGTGCGTCATCCCGTTGCGACGGCGCCGCGCAAGGGCAGTTCGATCCGGATGCCCACACCCGCCTGCGCGTCGGGCAGCACCATCAGCCGTGCCTCGGCTCCGTACGCGGTCTGCAGACGTTCGCGCACCTGGGTCAGCCCGAACCCGTTCGCCTGCAGCGCACCCGGCGCCAGGCCCATGCCGGTGTCATGCACCTCCAGTGCCAGCATGGCGCCGCTGCGGCTGGCCCGCACCGTGACCGTACCGCCGCCGACCTTGGGCTCCAGCCCGTGCTGGATCGCGTTCTCGACCAGGGGTTGCAGCAACAGTGTCGGGATTTCCGCCGACGCCAGGGCGGCCGGCAGCTCCAGCGAAAACGAGAGGCGCGGCCCCATGCGCACGGCCATCAGTTCCAGGTAGTCGCGCAGCCGCGCGAACTCGGCCTGCAGCGCATGGGTGCTCGCGCGCGAGGCATTGAGCGTGGCACGCAGATAGGCGATCAGGTGATCCAGCATGACCTGCGCCCGCCCCGGGTCGGCGTCGATCAGCACACGCAGGTTGGCCAGGGTGTTGAACAGCATGTGGGGCTCGAGCTGGGTTTCCAGCATCTTGAGCCGGGCCTGCGCGGCCTGGTAGTGGGCCTCGGTCATGCGGGCCGTGAGGTAGCTGCTCTGCGTGCGGGTGTAGAAGTAATAACTGGCCGCCGTTCCCGCCAGCGCGGTGATCAGCAGGGACGCGGGCAGGGTCTGCAGGCCGATGCCGCTCCATGACGACCATCCGAACCATGCGTCGCCGATCAGCGTTCCCGCGACGTAGCCCGCCGCCACGCTGCCCAGCGGCAACAACCAGGCGGCATGGCCTTGCGGCCAGCCGGTCGTGCGGCTCGAGGCAAACCATTCGCGGCCGAAGTCGATCAGCAGCCAGATGCTGCTGCCGATCGCCAGCGAATACACCAGTGCGATCTCGTAGGGCTGCGCGGGCCGGAAGGCGAACTGGATCGCCGACGCTGCCAGGCAGAACGCCAGCGTCTGCAGCAGGTGGCTGGCCTTGGCGATCCAGTCGATGCGCATGGGCGGGCCTGCGGGTCAGCCGGGGTCGCGCTCGCGCCGCAGTCGTTCGCGCTCTTTCTCGATCATGCGTTCGCGCAGGCCGGATCCCGACCCGAGCAGGAACACGGCCACGCCATGCAGGACCAGCCCCAGACCCCAGCCCAGCATCGGATAGATCGACCAGCGGCGCTGGCCCATGGCGAATTCCGACAGTGCGAACAGGAACAGGTTGACGACCAGGTACACCGCCGCATGGGCGTACCAGCCCAGCTTGGCACCGGCGCGTCGGCGGGCCAGCCGGTCGATGTCTTCGTTGGAAAGCGGTGCTTGCATGGCGGTGTCCATTCTAGGAGTCGGATCGCAGGGACGCTCGCGCACGGCGGCGTGGTGGCGTCAGTCGCGGCAGGCCGCGATGATGGCGGGATAGGCGCGTTCGTCCAGGGTCAGCCCGATATGGCCGACGCCATCGACCAGGGTCACGGTCACCGGGTAGGCTGCGCCCGCGAACTCGGCGGCATACCGGCTGGTGTCGAACAGTTCGTCCTGTGTTCCGGCGACGATCCGCATCGGCTTGCGTGCGCGGCGGATGTCGCCGCGGTAGTCGTCGCGCGGACGGAAGGCGGTGGCCAGCGTGTAGTCGTAGCTGCCGGTCAGGAATTCCCGCGCGGCGTCGTTCAAACCGAAGCGCAGCACCGGCAGGTGGTTCCAGGCTCGGATGCCGACCCGGTTGAGCATGCTCAGCGCGATCAGGCGGGGCAGGCCGACCGACACCCAGCCCCCGTTGTCGGGCCGCTGGGTCGGCGCGGCGTGATGCAGGAACGGCGCCAGCAGCAGGTAGCGGTCGAACAGGTCCTGGTGCAGGCCGCCGGCCAGGCGTAACACGAAGCCGCCGCCCGACGAAAAGCCGGCCAGGGTGCTCGGTCCGTCGTGTGGTACGGCCTGCATGAAATCGGCGACGTCGTCCTCGAGCTGGCCGACATGATCGGCCCGGCCCCGGGGCCCGGAGTCGCCGTGGCCGCGCATGTCCAGCGCGTCGACCGTGAAGCCCGCCCGTGCCAGTGCGCGCGCCAGCGGATGCATGGACCGGGCGCGCGCTGACGAGCCGTGCACCAGCACGATGCGACGCCGGGTGTCCGTGGCCGCCGGGTCGCCGGCCGGCGCATAGTGCAGCCATGCCAGCTGCGTGCCGTCGCGCGCCGTGAAATACCGCGGCGGGGGGACGTCCGAGAAGTCGGCCTTGGTGAACGGGGCGTTGATGCTGTCGAGCGCCGCAATCGGGCGCGGACCGCCCCATGTGATCGCGGCCGCCACGATCAGCACCAGCATCGCCGCGCTGGCCAGGAACATGCTTGTCATCGTTTTCATGCCGGTTCGTGTATGGCAGGGGGAGTGTGCCGCATGCCGGCCATGGTGCCATGGCGGGCCAGACGCCGCAGGCGCAGGAAGCGGGCCGCGAAGATGCCATTGAAGCTGCCGTACAGCAGCGCCACGCCCAGCGAAAACACCCGATCGCCTGCCAGCGCCGGTTGCAGCGCCAACTCGATGGCAACCCCGTATTTGGTCAGGAAGATGCCCAGGATGGTCAGCAGGGGAAGCGCGCTGCCCGGCAGCTGGAACTGGCGAGTCGCGGGGTCGAACCGGGTACCGGCTGGCGCATGGGGGCGCAAGCGCAGGGCCAGCATGGTGCTGCCGGCCAGGCTGGCCAGCCACACGGCGGCGGTGGATGCGCCATGTCCCGCCCGGCCGAACGCCGTGAACAGGCCGACGAGCGCGAATGCCGCCATCGCCGCCGGAAGCATGGCGATGCGCGCCGCGCCGGCTCGGCGCGGGAGCCATTGGCTGACGCCCGCGGCCAGCAGGACCGCGAGCAGTCCCCAGACCCAGCCAGGGGTGTTCTGGACGATGCCGGCGAGCATGTGGGGTTGGTGGATCAGGATCTGGAGCAGCATGGGAAGGCCTTTCGTGCCAAGGAGACGGTTTCGTCGAATCTCAGATCAGGCCCATCCACTGGCCCAGCACCAGCTTGCCCAGGTAGCGGCCTGGCAGCAGCGTGAAGCCGCCGGCGACCACGCAGGCACCCAGGTACAGGCACTGCATGGTCTTGCGATGCCCGTCGATGTTGCCCTGGGCCAGGTGCCGGAATGCGCCGAACAGCCCGAGCAGGGTGATCGGCACCAGCAGGTGGATCGGGGTGTAGCCCGCGATGTTGGGCAACCCGTAGTCGCGGATGAAGATGGCCGACACCGCGGCGGCCAGCATCAGCGTGACCCAGGCGTAACCGAAGGCCCGGTGCAGGCGTGGCCGCTGCTGCCGGCCTTTGCGTGCCCACAGGGCGAGCGGCCCCAATACGACGGCGGCCAGGGCGGCGGCGGTGTGGATGGCGATCAGCGGTGACATCGGCATGGCGGTCTCCTGGGCTGCGATGGCGCCGACTGTGCCGGGCCGCCCGCGACCCGGCCAGCGGTGTGCGACGAAGTGGCAAGCGGCGGCCGTGAAATGCCGCCAGGCGGCGCCAACGACTTTGCCGTGTCTTTACAAAGTCGCACTGCGGGCCGGATGGAAAACCTGTGCTTGTTCCTAGAATTCGCGCATGAACAAAACGCGCTGGCTGGTGTTGCCGGGATTGCTGGTCGTGGCGGCCGCCGCCGCGTGGTGGTGGACCCAGCGCGCCGGCGCCGACACGGTGCAATACCGCACGGCGACCATCGAACGCGGCAACCTGCAAGCCACGGTGTCGGCCAGCGGTGCGGTCAACCCGGTCACCCAGGTATCGGTCGGCACCCAGGTGTCGGGCCAGATCCGGGACCTGCTGGTGGACTTCAACTCCGAGGTCAAGGCCGGCCAGCTGATCGCGCAGATCGACCCGGAGACCTTCGAATACCGGGTCCGTTCGGCCCAGGCCGACGTCGAGGCGGCGCAGGCGGCCGTGGCCACGGCGCAGGCGTCGGCCGCCGCCGGCCGGGCCCAGGTGGCGCGGGCCCAGGTCGACCTGAACGAGGCCCAGCGCGACTTCGAGCGCAAGCACAGCCTGGTGCAGATGCAGTTCATCGCGCAGAGCGAGTCCGACCGGGCCCGCGCGCTGGTCAACACCACGGCCGAGGCGCTCAAGGCGACCCAGGCCCAGGTCGGCGTGACCGAGGCGCAGATCAGGACCGCGATGGCCAACGTCGCACAGCGCGAAGCCGCCTTGGCGCAGGCGCGGGTGGACCTGGCGCGCACCCGGATCACGTCGCCGGTGGACGGCATCGTGATCAAGCGCGCGATCGAGAAGGGCCAGACCGTGGCCGCCAGCCTGCAGTCGCCCGAGTTGTTCGTGATCGCGCAGAACCTGTCGGACATGCAGGTCGACGCCAGCGTCGACGAAAGCGACGTGGGGCGCATCCGTGCCGGGCAACACGCCACGTTCACCGTCGATGCGTTCCCGGGCCAGACCTTCGACGGCGAGGTGCGCCAGGTGCGCAAGGCCGCGCAGACCATTGCCAACGTCGTGACCTACGTGGCCGTGGTCGGTTTCTCCAACGGCGCCGGGCGGTTGCTGCCGGGCATGACGGCCAATGTGCGCATCGTCACCGACCAGCGCGACAACGTGCTCAAGGTGCCCAATGCGGCACTGCGGGTGCGTATCGCCGGTGTCGAACCCGCACCCGCCGCCGGTGCGTCCGCGCCCGCCGGCGCGGGCTCCGGCACCAGCACCGGTGACGCGGCGGGATGGTCCTGGATGGCGGCCGCGCATGCGCAGCCCGCGGGCGGTGGGTTCGCCGCCATGCGCGAGCGGCTGATCGCCGACTTGCAGCTCGATGCGTCCCAGCAGGCCAGGCTCGACGCCATCATGCTGGAGTTGCGCCCGCGGTTCGTGGCGCTGGCCGACCTCGAGCAGGCGCAGCGGCAGCCGGCGCGTGCCCGGTTGCTGGCCGAGATGCAGCAGAAGATCAATGCCATGCTGACGCCGGACCAGCGCGCCACCTACGAGCAGATGCAGGCCCGCGCGGCTGCCAACCGGGCGGCGCAGGCGACGAGCGCCGGCGCTGCAGGGGCGGCGCCAGCCGGGGATACCGCAAACGCCTCGCCTGCTGCGAGCGCTGCCGCAGCGGCGGTCGCGGCGGCCCACGGCGCCGCACGGCCGGCACCGCAGCCTGGCGCCGCTGCTGCGTCGGGGCCCGCATCGGGTGGCGTGGCGGCCGCACCCGCGCCATCGACCGGTGGCGGCATTGCCGCGCCCGTGCCGGTCGCCCCGGCGGCCGCCGGTGGGGGGCCGTTGCAAGAATGGCGCAACCGCCTGGTGGCCGAACTGCGGCTCGGCGCCGAGCAGGCGGCCAGGATCGACGCCGTCATCGCCGAGGCCCGGCCCCGCTTCATGGCCTTGCGCGACCTGCCGGCCGACGAACGGCCCAAGGGACGCGACCGCATCATGGCCGACCTGCGCGCACGCATCGGCGACGTGCTCACACCCGAACAGAAGACGCGGTATGCGGCGATGCAGGCCGAAGCGGCCGGGCGTGCCAACACCCGCGGTCGCATCTACCTGCTGGGCGCCGACGGCAAGCCGAAGGCGTTCAACGTGCGCCTGGGCATATCGGACGGCAGCAGCACCGAGTTGCTGCTCACCGCCGGCGGCCCGGCGGCGGCCGAACTGCGCGAAGGCGCGACCGTCATCACCGGCGTGCTGGCATCGGCCTCCGGCGGCGGCAGCCGGCCCCCGGGTGGACCGCGCCTGCCGTTCTAGCCGCCTGTCCCCATGCCGCAAGCATCGGTGCTGATCGCAGCGCGCGACCTGACCAAGGTCTACACCATGGGCGAGCAGACCGTGCACGCGCTGCGCGGCGTGTCGCTGGACATCGTCGACGGGGAGTTCGTCGCCATCATGGGCGCCTCGGGTTCGGGCAAGTCGACGCTGATGAACATCCTCGGTTGCCTGGACCTGCCCACGGCGGGCCATTACCGGCTGGCGGGCGAGTCAGTCGAATCGATGTCGCCCGACCAGCTGGCCTCGATCCGCAACCGGCGCATCGGCTTCGTGTTCCAGCAGTTCAACCTGCTGCCGCGCACCAGCGCGCTGGAAAACGTCGAGTTGCCGATGGTTTATGCCGGCGTTGCGGCAGCCGCGCGGCGCGAGCGGGCGATGGCGGCACTCGCGCAGGTCGGCCTGGGCCAGCGTCATGCGCACACGCCGTCCGAACTCTCCGGCGGCCAGCAGCAGCGGGTGGCGATCGCGCGGGCGCTGGTGAACCGGCCACAGCTGATCCTGGCCGACGAGCCGACCGGCGCGCTGGACACCCAGACCAGCGAGGACATCATGCGGCTGCTGACCGAACTCAACGGCGCCGGCATGACGGTGGTGCTGGTGACACACGAGAACGACATCGCGCAATGGGCCCGCCGCAAGATCGTGTTTCGCGACGGCCTGATGCTGCACGACCAGTCGCAGCCCGGCGGTCCGGTGGCGCCGGCGGCTCCGGAGCCGGCGCCATGAACACGCTGGCGGCGCTGCGCAGTGCCTGGCGCGCGCTCGCGGCCAACACCTTGCGCAGCATCCTGACCATGCTGGGCATCATCATCGGCGTGGCCGCGGTGATCACGATGATCGCGGTCGGCCAGGGCGCCACCAACCGGGTGAAGGAGCAGATGAAGGGCCTGGGCTCGAACATCATGCTGGTATTTCCCGGCACCATCACCCAGGGCGGCGCGCGCCTGGGTGCGCAGACCGGCCAGTCGCTGACCGAGGAGGATGCGCTGGCGATTGCGCTCGAAGTACCCGAGGTGCAGGTGGCCGCGCCGGTGTCGCGCACCGGCGCGCAGGTGGTGGCCGGCAATGCGAACTGGAGCACCAGCATCTTCGGCACCAGCAACGACTACCTGGAGGCACGCGACTGGACGCTGGAATCCGGTCGCCTGTTCGAGGCCGCCGAGATGGCCGGTTCGGCCAAGGTCGCCATCGTCGGCCAGACCACGGCACGCGAACTGTTCGGCGACGCCGATCCGCTGGACCAGGTGATCCGCATCAAGAAGGTGCCGGTCACCATCGTCGGCCTGCTCGAGAAGAAGGGTCAGAACGCCAACGGCCAGGACCAGGACGACGTGGTGATGGTGCCGATCAGCACCTACCGCAACCGCATCCAGGGCGGCGCGGGCGGCAAGGCGCGGCGGGTCGGCTCGATCACGGTCAAGGTCAAGGAAGGCCAGAACATGAAGGTGGCCGAGGACAACATCAAGGACCTGCTGCGCCAGCGCTTCAGGATCCAGAGCGGCGCCGACGACAGCTTCACGATCCGCAACCTGACCGAGATCCTGCAGGCGCAGGAAGCCTCGAGCCAGGTCATGACGCTGCTGCTGGCGGCGGTGGCCGGCATCAGCCTGGTGATCGGGGGCATCGGCATCATGAACATCATGCTGGTCAGCGTGACCGAACGCACGCGCGAGATCGGGCTGCGCATGGCGGTGGGCGCGCGCGGGCGCGACATCCTGGCGCAATTCCTGATCGAGGCGGTCACGCTGAGCCTGATCGGCGGCGGCATCGGCGTGGTCATCGGCGCGGTCGCGACCTGGGCCATCGGCCAGTTCGCCGGCTGGCAGGTCAGCATGACGGCCGGCAGCATCGTGCTGGCGGCGGGATTCTCGGGATTGGTCGGCGTGTTCTTCGGTTTCTACCCGGCGCGCAGGGCCTCGCGCCTGTTGCCGATCCAGGCCCTGCGTTACGAGTGAATGGGCCCGACTCTTGCTTGCCACACGGGGCGGCGATAATCCGCGCTTCGACCATGCCCCCGCAAGCCGCTGGCGCGGCTCTGTCACCCGGGGCAATGGCAGTGGCGGTGCCACATTCCCTGGATAGGAGTTTGCGTGGATAGTGTGTTGTTGGCCAAGGCGGCCGTGATGGGCATTGTCGAGGGGCTGACCGAGTTCCTGCCGATTTCGTCAACCGGGCACCTCATCCTGGCGGGAGCGCTGCTCGGCATGGACGATGCCAAGGCCAAGGTGTTCGACATCGCGATCCAGACCGGTGCCATCCTGGCGGTGATCATCGTGTATTGGCAGAAGATCCGCGAGACGCTGGTGCAGTTGCCGCACCAGGAGCAGGCACAGCGGTTTGCGCTCAACGTGCTGGTCGCGTTTTTTCCGGCGGTGATCCTGGGCCTGCTGTTTGGCAAGGCGATCAAGGCCCACCTGTTCACGCCGGTGGTCGTGGCCAGCGCCTTCATCATCGGCGGCCTGATCATCCTGTGGGCCGAGCGGCGGCACAGCCGCGCCGCGACCGCGCCGCGTATCCTGAGCGTGGATGCGATGCGCTGGACCGACGCGCTCAAGGTCGGCCTGGTGCAGTGCCTGGCGATGATCCCCGGCACCAGCCGCAGCGGCGCGACCATCATCGGCGCCATGTTGCTGGGCCTGTCGCGCAAGGCGGCGACCGATTTCTCGTTCTTCCTGGCGATTCCGACGTTGATCGGGGCCGGCGTCTACAGCCTGTACAAGGAACGTGCGCTGCTGGCGATGTCGGACCTGCCGATGTTCGGTGTCGGCCTGCTGTTCTCGTTCATCAGCGCCTGGTTGTGCATCCGCTGGCTGCTGCGCTACATCGCCACCCACACCTTCGTCGGTTTCGCCTGGTACCGGATCGCCTTCGGCATCGTCGTGCTGCTGACCGCCTGGACCGGCGCCGTGCAGTGGGTCGACTGAATCGGGCCGGCCCACCGGCTGCGCCGGCGGGCGCAGCCGCTCAGGCGATGCTGCGCAGGTTGAGAATGCTGGCCTCGATGGCTGCCGCCGTCACGGCCGGCATTTCCATCGGGAACAGGTGACTGCCGTCGAGCATCGTGATGCGGCCTTTGGTCAGCTGCTCGGTCATCTGCATGCCGACCTGCTTCATCTCGCGCGAGTGCAGGCCGCCGATGAAGGCCACCGCACACTTGAGCGGGTGGCGCCGGAACAGGCGCTCCAGGTTGCTCGGCAGGTTGTTGTAGATCGCCGTCTCCACGTCGCGGGAGAACGCGAGCACGCGCTGGCCGTCCTGGTCCACGGTGCCGCGATGGACGTAGTCCTGCAGCACGGCCGGGTCCCAGCGGGCAAAGGCCTTCTTGTTGCGGAAATGCGCGAGCGCCGCCGCTTCGCTGGGCCAGCTGTTGCGCCGGCGCCGGCTGACGGCGCCCGGTGACACGGCCGCGACTATCTGGGTGCTCTTGATCAGGCCCAGCGTGGTGGCTTTCCAGCCGCCGAGCACCGGCGAGTCGAGCATCACCACGCCCTTGGCCAGCTCCGGATGCCGCGCCGCGGCCATCAGGCTCAGGAAGCCGCCGAGCGAGTGACCGATGAACCAGGCCGGCTCGCCGGCCTTGTCGACCACCGCCTGCGCATGGTCGGCGAGCTGGCGCACCAGGTGCGGCCAGTTGTTGGTGACCGGGTACTGCGGATCGTGGCCGAACATCTCGACCGCGCTGACCTTGAAGCCGCGCGACTTCAGGTGCTTGAACAGGACGCGGTAGGTGCTGGCCGGAAAGCTGTTGGCGTGCGAGAAGACGATCTGGGCCATCAGACCAGCTTTTCCTGCGGGTTGCGAATCTTCTTGAGCGGATGGTTGCGGGAGGCCTCGACCATCAGCGGAATGTCGGTCTGCTCGCCTTGCCACATCGGGTCTTCGATGCTGTCGAACACCTCGCGCAGCTTGCTGCCCCAGTTGTTGTGCATCATCTGGTAGTAGGGGTTGTTCTCGTCGATGCAGACGATCTTGTCGGTCTGGAACCGGTCGACCTCGTAGACCACCATGTCCAGCGGCAGTCCGACCGAGAGGTTGGACTTGAGCGTGGAGTCCATCGACACCAGCGCGCACTTGGCGGCTTCGTTCAGCGGCGTCTGCGGCGTGATCACGCGGTCGAGCACCGGCTTGCCGTATTTGGATTCGCCGATCTGGAAATACGGAGTCTCCGGCGTGGCCTCGATGAAATTGCCGGCCGAGTAGACCTGGAACAGCCGCATCGACTCGCCGCGGATCTGGCCGCCGATGAGCATCGAGACGTTGAACTCGACGCCCGACTGCTTCAGCGATTCGCCGTCGCGCTGGTGCACGCGGCGGATGGCCGCGCCCAGCACGCGGGCCACGTCGAACATGCTGGTGGCGTTCCAGATCGTCAGCGGTTCGGCATCGCCGTCCTCCTTCAGCCGTTCGATCTGCAGGATCTCGCGCACCGACTGCGAGATGCTCAGGTTGCCGGCGGTCAGCAGGACGATGAAACGGTCGTCGGAGCGTTCGTAGACGATGATCTTGCGGAAGGTGCTGATCTGGTCGAGCCCGGCATTGGTGCGGGAGTCGGACAGGAAGACCAGTCCGGCATTGAGTTTGATGGCGACGCAGTAGGTCATGGCGGGGCGCGCGCAGGCGCACACTGGAGTTGCAACGAAACCGGTGCCGACGGGTCGCCCCGCCGGCACCGGCATACCGGTCGCAATGGTACCAAGCGGGCGGGCCCGCCTGGCACGGGCCGCCCTTTACCGGCGGTTCTTCTCCAGCGCCTTCTCGGTTTCGTCGGACTGCCACATGTTGGCGGTCACGTCGACCTTGCTGGCCTTGCCGGACTCGTCGAGGTCGATCTGGACTTCATACGTGGATTGACCCTTGACGACCTCCATCTCGACATAGTCCTTGTCGCGATCGTTGGTCGACGTGATCTGGTAGCCCATCTTCTTCAGCTCGGCGGTGTAGGCGGCCAGCGGCTTGCCCTCGGCCAGTGCCTTCTCGAGCTTCTCCGTCTCGGTGTTCCAGCGCGCCATGCGCGGGCTGTCGCTGTAGGCCGAGTTGCTGGCCATGTAACGCGGTGGCTGCTCCATGCGGTTGCCGCGCAGCACATTCTTGGTGGTGTCGGCGCGCCAGATGTTGGATTCGACCTTCACCGACTCGCCCTTGCCGGCCTTGTCCAGCTTGATCTGCACCTCGTAGGAATTGGTGTTCTTGACCACCTCGTACTCCAGATAGTCTTTCTTGTCGGCGTTGATCGAGGTCACGGTGTAGCCGCTGTCAGACAACATCTTCAGATAGTCGGCCTTGTTGTGCCCGGTGGCGAGGGCCGACTCCAGGCGTTGTTTCTCGTCGGTCCACAAGGTCATGCGTTCGCGGTCGCTGTAGGCGAGGGTATTGGCCGGTGCCGTGGCCGAGGCGCCGGTCGCGGTCTTGCCGCTGTCGGTACCCGCTGCCCATGTCGGCAGCACGACGAAGGCCGCAGCCGTGGTGGCCAGGATGGCCCGGATGGTATGGATGGTTTTCATGTGTTGTTACTCCCTGTTTGAAATACACGTCATGGAGTCGTGCCGGCGGTGCGCTGTGTGCGCATCGCCGGCGCAAGCTCCATGACCGTCATCTTCCCGCGGTCAAGGGGGATCGACCATCGGCGGTGGCGCGTTCCGGATGTCGGACGATTCCCACCGCGATCGCGCCTGGTGGCCGCTGGCAGGGGGTGTCGGACACATCGTCTTGCGATATGCTGCATTTGCTGACGCAATACCACCGCGGCTTACGTTCTGGCCAGGCGGCCCGGCGGCGGTTGGCTCCACTCGACGCAGCACGGAAAGGCCATCGATGAACCGCTACGACAAATACCACAGCCTCACCATCACCCGCCACGCGGTCGACGCCCGGCGCGGCATCCTGGAGGTGGTCATGGGCGGGCCCGGCCAGCTGGCGACCGCGGACCATTCCGGCCACAAGGAACTGTCGGACATCTGGCGCGACATCGGCGACGACCCGGACGTGCACGCGGTGGTGCTGCGTGGCGAGGGCAAGGGATTCTCCGCCGGTGGCGACTTCGGCCTGGTCGAGGACATGGCCCGCGACTTCGCGGTGCGCACCCGCGTCTGGAAGGAGGCGCGCGACCTGGTCTACAACGTGATCAACTGCGACAAGCCCATCGTGTCGGCGATGCACGGCCCGGCCGTGGGTGCGGGTCTGGTGGCCGGGCTGCTGGCGGACATTCCGATCGCCGCGCGCAGCGCCAAGATCGTCGACGGCCACACCCGGCTCGGTGTCGCGGCCGGGGACCATGCCGCCATCATCTGGCCGCTGCTGTGTGGCATGGCCAAGGCCAAGTATTACCTGATGCTTTGCGAACCGCTCAGCGGCGAGGAAGCCGAACGCATCGGACTGGTTGCGCTCACCGTCGACGACGACCGCTTGCGCGACAAGGCCTTCGAGGTCGCGACGCGGCTGACCATGGGGTCGCAGACCGCGATCCGCTGGACCAAATACGCGCTCAACAACTGGCTGCGTATGATGGGCCCGACCTTCGACAGTTCGCTGGCGCTGGAGTTCATGGGTTTTGCGGGGCCGGACGTGCACGAGGGCGTGGCCAGCCACCGCGAACGCCGCAAGCCGGACTTCGACCCGGACTGCGCGCTGTGACACGGCGCCGGGGCGCGGGGCAGCCCGTCGTGCGTCCCGGCTGCCGCGGCGCGGCGCCTGCCCGGCGGGCACACGGCCGTCAGGCGCCCGCGGCCTTCTTCTTCAATGCGTACAGCACCTCCAGTGCCTCGCGCGGACTCAATGCGTCCGGGTCGATCCGCGCGAGCTCGGTCTCGACGGCGCTGGCCTGCGGCGCGCTCTCGGCCGGTGGTGCCGCGAACAGGTCGACCTGGACCCGGCTGGCGCTGGCGTTGTCCTCGAGCGCGCCGAGCGCGTGGTGCGCCTGGTTCAGCACCGCCGCCGGCATGCCGGCCAGCCGCGCGACCTGGATGCCGTAGCTGCGGCTCGCCGGGCCGGCCTGCACCTCGTGCAGGAACACGATGTCGCGCCCCGACTCGGCCGCGCTGACATGCACGTTGGCCGCACCCTTGTGGTCGGCCGGGAACGCGGTGAGTTCGAAATAATGGGTCGCAAACAAGGTGAACGCCTGCGATTTGCCATGCAGATGGCTGGCGATGGCCGAGGCCAGGGCCAGGCCGTCGAACGTGGACGTGCCGCGCCCGATCTCGTCCATCAGCACCAGCGAATGCGGTGTGGCGCTGTGCAGGATCTGCGCCGCCTCGGTCATCTCCAGCATGAAGGTCGACTGTGCGTTGGCCAGGTCGTCGGCGGCACCGATGCGGGTGTGGATGGCGTCGATCGGCCCGAGGCGGCAACTGGCGGCCGGCACGTAGCTGCCGATGCAGGCCAGCAGCACGATCACGGCGATCTGGCGCATGTAGGTCGACTTGCCGCCCATGTTCGGGCCGGTGATGATCAACATGCGCGTGCGTGCGTTCAGGCTGGTGTTGTTGGCGATGAAGCTGCCGCTGCTGGTCTCGTCCAGCCGGGCTTGCACCACCGGATGGCGGCCCGCGGTGATCTCGATGCAGGGGTCGTTGGCGAACTGCGGTGCGCACCAGTCCAGCGTCAGCGAGCGTTCGCACAGCGCGGCCAGCGCATCGAGCGAGGCCAGTGCCTGTGCCACGGTGCACAGCGGCGCCACGTGGGTCTGCAAGGCATCGAGCAATTGCTCGTACAGGTATTTCTCGCGCGCCAGCGCGCGTTCCTGTGCGCTCAGGGCCTTGTCCTCGAAGGCCTTGAGTTCGGGTGTGATGAAGCGTTCGGCGTTCTTCAGCGTCTGGCGCCGCCGGTAGTCGCCGGGCACCTTGTCGGCCTGGCCTTGCGTGACCTCGATATAGAAGCCGTGCACCTTGTTGAACTGCACGCGCAGGTTGGCAATGCCGGTGCGTGCGCGTTCGCGCTGCTCCAGGTCGAGCAGGAAGCCGTCGCAGTTGTCCTGGATCGCGCGCAACTCGTCGAGTTCGGCATCGAATCCGGGGGCGATCACACCGCCGTCGCGCACCAGGGCCGCCGGCGTCTCCTGGATGGCGGCGCCCAGCAGGTCGGCGCAGCCCGGCGGTGGCTGCAGCTCGGTGGCGATGCGCGCGAGCAGGCCGTCCGTGCCCCGCAGCAAGGGTGCGAGTTGCGCCGTCCTGGCCAGCGTGAGCTGCAGCGCGACCAGTTCGCGCGGCCGAACCTGGCGCAGCGCGATCCGCGCGGTGATGCGTTCGATGTCGGTGCTGCCCTTGATCTGCGCGCGCAGCTCCTGCCAGGGGCCGGCGCGCAGCAGCGTGATGGCGTGCAGCCGCTCGCGCGCCACGGTGCGCTCGCGTCGCGGCTCGAGCAGCCAGTGCCTGAGCAGACGGCTGCCCATGCCGGTCAGGCAGGTGTCGAGCAGCGAGAACAGCGTGGGTGCCAATTCGCCGCGCAGGGTCTGCGTCAGTTCCAGGTTGCGCCGGGTCGTCAGCGGCAGCTGCACCATGTCCTGGTTGTGCTGCACGCGGATGCCTTGCACATGTGTCAGCGGTCGGCCCTGCGTGTGTTCGGCATAGGCCAGCAGCGCTGCGGCCGCAGCATGGGCCAGTGGCAGCTCCTGTGCGTCCCAGGCCGCCAGGCTGGCCACCCTGAACAGCTCGAGCAGCTTGCGTTGCCCCAGCGCCGGATCGAACTGCCACTGGGCGCGCATCGTCATCGCCACACCATGGTTGGCGCAACTGGTACTGAGCATCTTCTCGAATGCCGGTGTCAGGCTGGCGCTGTGGATCAGCTCGCTGGGGCTGACGCGCGAGATCCACTCCGCCACTTCGTCGGGTGCGCATTGCGCGAACTGCAGCTGCGCCTGCGTCACGCTGAGCCAGGCCAGGCCGCACTGGTTGCGCGGCCCCTGGTGCACCGCCATCAGCACCGACTCGGACTTGTCGGACAGCAACTCGGCATCGGTCAGCGTGCCGGGCGTGATGACCCGCACCACCTTGCGCTCGACCGGCCCCTTGGCCGTGGCCACGTCGCCCACCTGCTCGCAGATCGCCACCGACTCGCCGAGCTTGATGAGTTTGGAGAGATAGGACTCGACCGAATGGAACGGCACGCCGGCCATCACCACCGGCTCGCCGGCCGACTGCCCGCGGCGTGTGAGCGTGATGTCGAGCAGCCGCGCGGCCTTTTCCGCGTCGCCGTAGAACAACTCGTAGAAGTCGCCCATGCGGTAGAGCACCAGGGTGTCGGGGTGCTCGGCCTTGATGCGCAGGTACTGCTGCATCATGGGAGTGTGTGCCGAGTAGTCGTTTTCCCCTGTAGTCATGCGTGTTGTATCAATGATTTGGCAGTACCTGCGAAAGTGAAATCTGAAGTTCGTGGCTATAGAAAAGGGTCAAGCGAGGGGTCATGAGGAGGTTTAAGAGAGTTTAATTCTCACCCTTTGATGCGCAGGTATCGCACGTCATTGGTACAGAGCCTTTGTCCCCATGCGCCTCTTGCACAGTGGCCGATCACTTGCTACCTTAAACGTATCAATCAATAACAAGAAAAAAATGTAAGTGATCAAGTTTAGAGCGTGGGATGGAAGACATGGG
This sequence comes from Rhodoferax sp., assembly GCA_024236015.1. GTDB lineage: Bacteria > Pseudomonadota > Gammaproteobacteria > Burkholderiales > Burkholderiaceae_C > CAISIP01. The sequence continues at coordinate 306,058 of JACKLK010000004.1, read as the reverse complement.
TACATGTTCTACTCCCACAAACATCAGGGACTCGGCTACTTGGAGTTCAATACAGATGGTTCTACGGTGATAGCGGAAGAGGATGATGGCTTGAGGCACGACGCAGGGAACATGCTGATGATTCCTGACCCTTTCATCGAAACTGTAGACGTTGGTATTGGGGAGGTTCCTGTCGCTAGCTTGCCCGATGCAAAGTTTGCAGCCGTCAGTGGGTACGACCACAGTTGGAGCACGAAGCCTGGGCGGGTACGCAGCTCACGCGCTTCATCGCCGCGCCGCTCGATCGGCTGCTGGTCACGCACGACGTTCTTGCCCAGGATGGGCAGCGCGTGCGCAGGCGCTGGTGCGTGCATCCGGCGCGACTTCACTGAAGATGCCGGTGCCAGCGCTCGGCTCAAGGCAGCCGCCGCGGTCGTCGCACGGGCGACTGCGCGCCGCATGGCACAGGGGTTTAATGGATGCGTGCCCACCGTTGAGTGCGGCCACCATTTTCATCCTCAAGCGAGAGACACATGTTCACTGAATACTCCCCCAAGACCGACGAGCTGATGGCGCGCCTGACCGCCTTCTTCGACGAGCACATCTACCCGAACGAAGCCCGCCACCACCACGAGCTGGCGGGCAAGCGCCGCGCCGGCGACCCCTGGCAGCCGCTGACCCTGATCGAGGAGTTGAAGGTGCTGGCGCGCAAGGCGGGTTTGTGGAACATGTTCCTGCCGCACCCGTACAAGGGCCAGGGCGGCATCTCCAACCTGGACTATGCGCCGCTGTGCGAGATCATGGGCCGCGTGAGCTGGTCGGGCGAGGTGTTCAACTGCTCGGCGCCGGACACCGGCAACATGGAAACGTTGGAGCGATACGGCACGGACGCGCAGAAGGAGCACTGGCTCGAGCCCCTGCTCGACGGCAAGATCCGCTCGGCGTTCCTGATGACCGAGCCGGCGGTGGCGTCGTCCGATGCCACCAACATCCAGTGCAGCATCACCCGCGACGGCGATCATTACGTGATCAACGGGCGCAAGTGGTTCTCGTCGGGCGCGGGCAATCCGAACTGCGCGATCTTCATCGTGATGGGCAAGACCGACCCCGACGCCCCGCGCCACCAGCAGCAGTCGATGGTGTTGGTGCCGCGCGATACGGCCGGTGTCACCGTGCTGCGCCCGCTGACGGTGTTCGGCTACGACGATGCGCCGCACGGCCACATGGAGGTGGTGCTGGAGAACGTGCGCGTGCCGGTGGCCAACATCCTGCTGGGCGAAGGCCGCGGCTTCGAGATTGCGCAGGGCCGGCTGGGCCCGGGGCGCATCCACCACTGCATGCGCTCGATCGGCGCGGCCGAGCGCGCGCTGGAGATGATGGTGGACCGGTTGCAGGCGCGGGTGGCGTTCGGCAAGCCGCTGGCCGAGCAGTCGGTGTGGCACGAGCGCATTGCGGAGTCGCGCTGCATGATCGACCAGGCGCGGCTGCTCACGCTCAATGCGGCGCACCGGATGGACACGGCGGGGAACAAGGCGGCGCGCGCCGAGATCGCGATGATCAAGGTGGTGGCGCCCAACATGTCGTGCAAGGTGGTGGACTGGGCGATCCAGGCGCACGGTGCGGCCGGCATCAGCCAGGATTTCTGGCTGGCCGAGGCTTATGCCCACCAGCGCACGGTGCGTATCGTCGACGGCCCGGACGAGGTGCACCGCAACGCGATCGCCAAGATCGAGCTGGGCAAACGCGCGGCCGCCACCAAGGCCTGATCGACACCTGAGCGGACCGCCGTCGCCTGGTGGAGGAGCTTGCGACACGACCCGCCGCGTGCGGGTCGTGTCGCTGGTGCGCGGTCTTCAGGCCTGGCCGGCCGGCGCGAGCCGGTTCGGCTTCATGCGCCCCGCACCGGCTACGGCGCCGGTGCGGCGCCGACGTCGAACCAGTCGAGCAGCAGGGCGTCGACCGCATGGTGCCGTTCGTATTGCACCCAGTGGCCGGCATCGCGGATCAGGCGCCATTGGCGCGTCGCAACTCCGTCGGCCAGTTGCGGGCCGATGATCTGCGGTTGCGCCGTGACGTCGTGTTCGCCCCATGCGAGCAGCACCGGCATCGTCAGACGGTCCAGGCATGGCGCCAGGCCGCCGGCCTGCGAGATGGCCTTGCTCCGGAACCGGGTGCGTTCGCATTGCGACTCGTAGATGGCCGTGGCCCGGTCGTCGACGCACGTGCCGTCGTGCAGCATGAACGCGGCGAGGTTCTGTTGCAGTGCCGCCTTGCGCCTGTCGCCGCGCAGGGCGCGCCAGTCCGTCAGCGGGACGGTCTGGCGCCGCGCGCCGCCATGCCCCGCCGGCCCCAGCAGCGCCAGGCGGCGCACGGGCACGCGCGCGGCCAGATGCGCCGCGACCAGGCCGCCGAACGAAAAGCCGGCCAGGTCCAGCGTCGCCTCAGGGGCGATCAGGTCATCGATGGCGGCGACGAGTGCATCGACCAGACGCTCCATGCGGTCGGGCGCATGGGCGTGTCCGTCGAGCGCATCGGAGTCGCCGAAGCCGGGCAGGTCCGGCAGCCAGACGCTGTGCCCACGCGCCAGTGCGTCGATGTTGCGGATCCAGTGCCGCCAGTCGCCGTGGCCGCCATGCAGCAACACCAGCGCCGGCCCGGCGCCGAAACGCCGCCAGGCCATGGTGCGGCCACCGACGGTCACGCTGTGACGGGTTTCGGCATGGGTGGGCCGGTCGACGCCGGACGGGGCGGCAGGGAGCCTGGCCGCGTTGCGGGCGGATGCGGATTTCGGGCTGCCGTCGTGCGGCTCCGGATGCTGTTGCGTGTGGTTCATCGGGCTGATTCGTGCTGGCGTCGACAGGATCATCGCGCCTTTGCCGCTCGCGCGGCGGTGGTGACATGTTGACGCATATGCTGCAGCACCCGTTCAGCGCGGGCGCTCAGTGGCCACTCGGCGCGGTGCAGCAACCACAAGGTATCGACCACGGGCGTCTTCGTGTCGGCGTCGACGACCTGGATGCCTGCGGGCCGGGAGAAGGCCAGGCGTGCGAAGCGGGGCAATACGCTGAAGCCCAGCCCGCGCGCCACCGGTTCCAGAATCAGGCTGATCTGGTTGCTGAAGCCATGGCAGGGCAGGCTGCGCACGCCGGGCTTGCCGGGGAACCGTCGGCTCAGCAGGCGTGCGGCCATGGCCTGTCCGTCGGGATGGTCGATGAAGCCAAGACGCTCGAGGTCGGACCAGGTGCGAACCGTCGCCCCGGCCGGGGCCACCAGTTCCAGGGGCTCCTGGGCAAAGCGGCTGACGGTCAGGCGCGGATCGTCCGGGCGCAGCGTCACCAGCCCGAGTTCGAACCGGTTCTCCAGCACCGCCGCCAGCACGTCGGGGTCGGGTGCGAAGCGATGGTGGATATGCAGGCCCGGATGCGCCCGCTGCAGTTCGAGCAATGGCGGATAAAACGCCAGTCCGATGCTGCCCGGCGTGATCAGGCGCACGTCTCCCGCTTCGGCCTCGTCGGCGGACAGCCGTTGGCGCAGTCGTTGATCGGCCGCCGCAGTCTCCGCGCAATAGTCGAGCAGGCTGCGGCCGGCCGGGGTCAGTTCGATCTGCCGCGGATGCCGCACCAGCAGCGGACCGAGTTGTTCTTCGAGACGCTGGATGTGCTGGCTGACGGCCGCCTGCGTCAGGTCCAGGCGTTCGGCCGTGCGGGTGAAGTTGCCCAGCTCGGCGAGGGTCACGAAGCTGCGCAGCCACTGCGGATTTAGCATAAGCATAATTTATCGCAACAACAATCTGTGCGTAGTTGTCATTATGACTTGCCAAATCGAGAATGGCCGCTGTTTCGCAACAGAAGGACCCGTTTCATGCTTCCCGTCTATCCCCGCAATTTCTCCCACATCGGCCTGTCGGTCACCGACCTCGATGCCGCCGTCACGTTCTATACCGAGGTCATGGGTTGGTACCTGATCATGCCGCCCACCACCATCACCGAGGACGACTCGGCCATTGGCGTGATGTGTACCGATGTCTTCGGCGCCGGCTGGGGTTCGCTGCGTATTGCGCACCTGTCGACCGGTGACCGCGTCGGCGTGGAGATCTTCCAGTTTCGCGATGCCGAGAAGCCGCAGAACAACTTCGAATACTGGAAGTCCGGCGTCTTCCATTTCTGTGTGCAGGACCCCGACGTGGAAGGCCTGGCCGCCCGGATCGTCGCCGCCGGTGGCAAGCAGCGCATGCCGGTGCGCGCGTATTTTCCCGGCGAGAAGCCGTACCGCATGGTCTACATGGAGGATCCGTTCGGCAACATCCTGGAGATCTACAGCCACAGCTACGAGTTGACCTACTCCGCCGGTGCCTATCGGCAGGACCCGGAGGTGCCGCACGTCAGGTCGGCAGCGGCAGCAGCCGCGCACCGGCCGCGGCCTTGACGGCCAGCGTCAGGCGTTGCGCGGACGGCGCTTCGCGCGCCCAGTGGTGCCAGTACAGCGTCACGTCGACCGCGGCGCCCGGCAGGATCTCGACCATGCCCGGGTGCCCGGCCGGATGGTGTTCGGGCACCATGCCCCAGCCCAGGCCGAGCGCGATCGCTGTCTCGAACGCGTCGATGGCGGGCGCGAAATGGCGCGGGTATCGGGGTTGCCGCAGTCCGAAATGCTGGGCCAGGAAGACGTCCTGCAAGGCATCCTTGCGGTTGAAGATGATGGCCGGCCAGGCCAGCAGCCTGTGCGGCGACACGGCACCCGACGGCGTGCGGCATCGCTGCGCGACCTCGGGCGCCGCCATGCAGCGGTAACGCATCACGCCCAGGGGTTCGGCGACGCAGCCGCGCATGGGGTCGACCAGCGTGCTGACGCAACCCATGACGTCGCCGCTCTTGAGCAGGTCGTGGGTGTGGTCCTGGTCGTCGATGACGATATCGAGCAGCAGGCGGTGTTTCTTCAGCACGGCCGCCACACCGGGCAGGAACCAGCTCGCCGCCGAATCGGCATTGATGGCCACCGACAGGTTCTGCCAGCGCCCGCCGGCACGCGTGCCGGTGCCGCCCTGCAACTCGGCCAGCAGGTCGGCCTCCATCAGCCGCACCTGCTTCACGTGCGCCAGCAAGGCCTGGCCGGCGGCCGTGACATGCACGCGTTTGCCCCGCACCAGCAGCCGCTGGCCCATCTGCTCTTCCAGCGCCTTGATGCGCAACGAGACCGCCGCCAGCGTCAGCGACAAGGCTTGTGCGGCCGGGCCGAAACCGCCGTGTTCGACCACGGCGGCCAGGGCGTCGAGTTGGCGTGCATCGAGCATGGTCCGGTCCCCTGATTGATAGTTCTGCTTAAGTGACCGGAGTTTAATTTAACGGAGCTTGAACGTGTGGCGATGGCCGCCATACTTTCCAGGGTGCGCGGCGGGCCTTTCATCTCCCCCGCGCCGATGCAGCATCCCCACCGAACCCCACCCATCATGGCCATGACCCTCGCATATCCCACCTTCACCGCCGGCATGGTGCTGAGCATGTCGCTGATCATGGCCATCGGGCCGCAGAACGCGCATGTGCTGCGCATGGGCCTGCAACGCCAGCATGTCTGGCTCACCGTGGCCGTGTGCATGGTGTCCGACATGGTGCTGATCGGCCTGGGCGTGTTCGGCCTGGCGCAACTCGGCGGCCTGTCCGACAAGCTCATGGGGGCCCTGGTCGGCGCCGGTTCCCTGTTCCTGGCCGTCTACGGCTGGAAGGCGTTCCGGCGTTTCCTGCATCCGCAACCCGTGGCCGTGGCTGTGGGCACGGATGGCGCTCGGCCCGCGGCGCCGGCGATGACCCGCCGCCAGGCGGTAGGGGCCGCGCTGGCCTTCTCCTGGCTCAATCCGCATGCCTGGCTCGACACGGCCGTGTTGATCGGCAGCGCATCGCTGGCCTACGGCGCGGGGGCCGGCGTCTTCGGCATGGGCGCCGCGGCCGGCTCGGTGCTGTGGTTTGCCGTGCTGGGCCTGGCCACGTTCTGGCTCGGCCGCCGGCTCGACTCCCTGCATGTCTGGCGGGCCCTGGACGGCATGGTGGCGCTGATGATGTGGGGCACGGCCGGCTGGCTGGTTCTCAGCCTGTTCTGATCGCATCGCGCGGCTGCGTCGCCCGGCCTGCGTATAGTCGTCGTCGGGATCGGTTCGCGGCGGGCCGACACGCGCGGAGGCGGGCTGCGTGCGAAACCGTCCCGTGGCGGCGGCGGTGTGTTGCGACGCGCGACGGAGCCCGCTGCATGACGCGCCAACGCAAGGACACGGCAGATGAAACTCGACATTGCGGGCCGGACGGCCCTGGTATTCGGCGGCAGTCGCGGCATGGGGCGTGCGTGTGCGCGGCAACTGGCGCTCGAAGGCGTGCAGGTGACGATTGCCGCGCGCACCGAAGCCAGCCTGCGCGAGGCCGGCACGGCGCTGGCGGCCGAGTCCGGCATCGCGGTGGCCCATGTCGTCGCCGACATCACGACCGCGGCCGGGCGTGATGCCGCGTTGGCCGCCTGCCCGTCGCCCGACATCCTGGTCAACAACGGCGATGGTTGTCCACCCGGCGATTTCCGGGACTGGACGCAGCAGCATTGGCACGACGCGCTGGACGCGATGATGCTCGGGCCGATCGCGATGATGCGCCGTACGGTCGACCCGATGATTGAGCGTGGCTTCGGCCGCATCGTGAACATCGTCTCGCGCAGCGTGAAGGTTCCGCAGGCCGAACTCGGCCTGTCCAATGGCGCGCGGGCCGGACTCGTCGGTTTTGTCGCCGGCCTGGCCCGCCAGACGGTGCGGCACAACGTGACGATCAACAACATCCTGCCGGGGGCTTTTGCCACCGATGCGCAGCGCCACCATGTCGAGGCGCTGGCCAGGTCGGGCGGCGGGTCGTTCGACCAGCTGTGGCGCGAGCGCGGCCAGGCCAATCCGGCCGGACGATTCGGCCAGCCGGAAGAGGTCGGCGCCTTGTGTGCCTACCTGTGTTCGGCCCACGCCGGCTACATGACCGGCCAGAGCCTGTTGATCGACGGTGGCGGTTACCCGGGGACCTTCTAGTACCGCCGGGGCCGGCGCAGCCAGGCACGGCCGGGGCGCAGGCAGCCCGAATGGGGTTGCAGCCCTCCTGCCTGGCCTGGCAGGTTCGCGCATCATGCGCCCGCCGATGACCATGAGGCCGACGATTGTTCGTTCGAATGACTAATTTGTGGTGAAACATTCGTTTGATATGGCGAGATACTAGCCATTGACTCAACCGATAGGCCGATCATGCACACCATCACCCCGCTGTCCGACCCGACGCCGCTGCGCGCCGCCATCACCGCCGCGACCCGTACGCCCGAGCCCGACCTGTTGCCGACGCTGCTGTCCGCGGCCACGTTGGCGCCGGCCCAGGCCAAGGCCGCCCATGCGCTGGCCTTGCGGATCGCCGGCGGTGTGCGCGAGCGTGCCCGGGCCAGCGGACGTGCCGGCCTGGTGCAGGGCCTGCTGCAGGAGTTCGCACTCAGCTCGCAGGAAGGCGTGGCGTTGATGTGCCTGGCCGAAGCCTTGCTGCGCATTCCGGACGCGGCCACGCGCGACGCGTTGATCCGCGACAAGATCGGCGACGGCGACTGGCAAAGCCACCTGGGCCAGAGCGCCTCGTTGTTCGTCAACGCCGCGTCCTGGGGCCTGCTGCTGACCGGCAAGCTGGTCTCCACGCACAGCGATAGCCGCCTGTCGAGCACGCTGCGCCAGGTCGTGGCCCGTGGCGGCGAGCCGCTGATCCGCCGCGGCGTGGACATGGCGATGCGCATGATGGGCGAGCAGTTCGTGACCGGCGAGACGATTGCCCAGGCACTCGTCAACGCGCAAAAGCGCGAGGCCCAGGGTTTCCGGTATTCCTACGACATGCTGGGTGAGGCGGCAATGACGGCCGACGACGCCCAGCGCTACCAGGCCGCCTACGCCAAGGCGATCGATGCCATCGGCGCGGCGTCCGCCGGGCGCGGCGTCATCGAGGGCCCGGGTATCTCGATCAAGCTCTCGGCGTTGCATCCGCGTTACGCGCGGGCCAAGGTCGAACGCGTCATGCAGGAGCTGTATCCGCGGCTGCTGGCGCTGGCCGAGCAGGCGCGCCGGCTGGACATCGGCATGAACATCGACGCCGAGGAGGCCGACCGGCTCGAGATTTCGCTCGATCTGCTCGAGCGCCTGGCGTTCGAACCGTCGCTTGCGGGCTGGCACGGGCTGGGCTTCGTGATCCAGGCCTATCAGAAACGCTGCCCGGCGGTGGTGGACTTCGTCGTCGACCTGGCGCGGCGCAGCGGCCACCGGCTGATGATCCGCCTGGTCAAGGGCGCGTATTGGGACAGCGAGATCAAGCGCGCCCAACTCGACGGGCAGTCGGGGTATCCGGTCTACACGCGCAAGCCCTACACCGACGTGGCCTACATCGTCTGCGCCAAAAAACTGCTGGCCGCCACCGACGTCGTGTTCCCGCAGTTCGCCACCCACAACGCGCAGTCGCTGGCGTCCATCCTGGCCATTGCCGGCGACGACTACCGCAGCGGGCAATACGAGTTCCAGTGCCTGCACGGCATGGGCGAACCCTTGTACGAGCAGGTCGTGGGGCCGGTCGAGAAGGGCAAGCTGGGCCGGCCGTGTCGCATCTACGCGCCGGTGGGATTGCACGACACCTTGCTGGCCTACCTGGTGCGCCGGCTGCTGGAGAACGGCGCCAACTCCTCGTTCGTGAACCGCATCGCCGACGAGAACGTGCCTTTGGCCGAACTGGCGCAGGACTCGGTGACGACGGTGCAGGCGATGGCCAAGGACGACGGCGGGGTCGGCCTGCCGCATCCGGCGATCCCGTTGCCGCGGCAACTGTATGGTGACGTGCGGCCCAATTCGGCGGGCATCGACATGGCCGACGAATCGACGCTGTCGAGGCTGACACAGGCCTTCGTCGACGACGCCAGCCGGCAGTGGGACTCGGCGCCCTTGCTGGCGACAGACACGTCACCCGACGCTTCGGACTCCGAAGCCCAGGCACTGCGCAATCCTGCCGCATTCGACGACGTCGTGGGTCAGGTGCGCGAGGCCACCGTGGCCGAGGTCGGCGTGGCGCTCGACGCCGCCACGCAGGCCGCGCCGGCCTGGGCGGCGCTTGCGCCCGCCGAACGCGCGGCCGTGCTCGAAGCCGGCGCCGACCGCCTCGAGGCGGACACGTTCATGCTGTTGCCGCTGCTCACGCGCGAGGCCGGCAAGACCGCCGCCAACGGTGTGGCCGAGGTGCGCGAGGCGGTGGACTTCCTGCGTTATTACGCGTCCGAGATCCGGCGCGATTTCGACGCTGCCACGCACAAGCCGCTCGGGCCGGTCGTGTGTATCAGCCCGTGGAACTTCCCGCTGGCGATCTTCACCGGCCAGGTGGCCGCGGCGCTGGCCGCCGGCAACGTGGTGTTGGCCAAGCCGGCCGAGCAGACGCCGCTGGTCGCGGCGGCGGCGGTGCGCGCGCTGCATGCGGCTGGCGTGCCGCGCGGCGCCTTGCAGCTGTTGCCCGGCCGCGGCGAGACCGTGGGCGCGGCGCTGGTGGGCGACGCACGGGTGCATGGTGTGTTGTTCACCGGCTCGACCGAGGTGGCGCGTTTGCTGCAGCGCGAACTCGCCGGCCGGCTGACGGCCGATGGCCAGGTCGTGCCCCTGATCGCCGAGACCGGCGGCCAGAACGCGATGATCGTCGACTCGTCGGCGCTGACCGAGCAGGCCGTGGCCGACATCGTGTCGTCGGCCTTCGACAGTGCCGGCCAGCGGTGCTCGGCGCTGCGCCTGTTGTGCGTGCAGGACGATGGCGCCGACCGGCTGGTCGAGATGCTGCACGGTGCGGTGCAGGAACTGGCGGTGGGCGATCCGCGTCGACTGGCCACCGATGTCGGCCCGGTCATCGACGCCGAGGCCAGGGACATCATCGAGCGTCACGTGTCGGCGATGCAGGCCAAGGGCTGCCGGGTTTGGCAGCCGGCGCCGGCACCGGACGCCACGGCCCACCAGCAGGGCCATTTCGTCGCACCCACCGTGATCGAGATCGACAAGGTCGCCGATCTCGGGCGCGAGGTGTTCGGCCCGGTGCTGCATGTGCTGCGGTACCGGCGCGAGCGGCTGGACGATCTGCTGGGTGCGATCAACGGCACCGGCTACGGGCTGACGCAGGGCGTGCACACGCGTATCGACGAGACCGTGGCGCAGGTGGTGTCGGCCGCACGCGCCGGCAACATCTATGTCAACCGCAACGTCGTGGGTGCGGTGGTCGGCGTGCAGCCGTTCGGCGGCGAAGGCCTGTCGGGCACCGGACCGAAGGCCGGTGGGCCGTTGTACCTGCTGCGCCTGCTGGCGCAGCGACCGGTGCAGGCCGCGCGCATGGCGGTGGCGCATGCCGGTCCCATGACCCGTCCGGCGGTGCGCGGCCTGTCGACCGAACCGCCGCCGGCGCCGGCCTCGGCACCGGCGGCGATGGCGCAGCTGCGCGCCTGGGCCCAGGCCCAGGGCAAGAACCTGCTGGCCGCCTATTGCGACCGCGCCGTGGCCGAGTCGCCGCTCGGACGCTGGCACGGCCTGCCGGGCCCGACCGGCGAGGCCAACCTGTATGCGGTGTTGCCGCGCGAGGCGGTGTTGTGCCTGGCCGCCGATGGCGCTGCCGGTGACGCCGACCGCCTGCTGCAGCTGGCCGCCGTGCTGGCCGCCGGCAGCCGTGCGGTATGGCCGGCCGACGCGGCGGCCTTGCGCGAACGCCTGCCGGCCGACGTGCGCGAGCGCATCACGCTCAGCGGCGACTGGTCGAACGCCCACACCCAGTTCGACGCCGCCTTGCACCATGGCGACGCATCCTCGCGCCAGGCCGCGGCTGCCGCGCTTGCGGCGCGGCCGGGGCCGATCGTCGGCTTGACGGGGCTGGCAAGCGGCGATGCGCGTATCCCGCTCGAGCGCCTGGTGATCGAACGCTCGCTGAGCATCAACACGGCCGCCGCGGGCGGCAATGCGAGCCTGATGACCTTGGGCTGAAAGCCCATCACCGCTGGCCATGGTTATGCCGGTCGGCAATGGCGCCGGAACCGGGCCCACGCCGACCCCGTGCTGGACGAAGCCCTGCCTGCCGTCGCACAGGCCCGGGTTGTGCGATGTGAGCCGCTGTCCCCGGCCGGCGCGCGGCTACGTCAGCCGGCGGCCGTGCCCGACGGTGGTTCGGCGTGTGGCGGTCGGGCCACCCGTTCGGCCCGCAGCTCGCGGATACGCTCGTCTGTGTAGTAGCCGCCGAACTCGGTGTAGCGCAGGAAGGGTCTGCCGCAACCTGCACATTCCCAGACCTCGCAGCGGTTGTACGGGAACCAGTCGGGCGCGATCGGTGCATCGTCGGACCAGGCGTGGGTTCCGTCCGGATGGTATTCCTCGTAGGTCGGCTCCTCCTGGGCGGGGTCCCGCAAGCTGCCGATGCGTCGCAGCTGCGATCGGTCGAAATCGCCGCTCAAGGATTCCCAAGCCCTGCACACCAGCGCCGAGCATTGCCCGCAACCGGTGCGGTTGCCGCGTTCCTGCGCAATGACAAGAAGTTCGTCAGCAGTCATGGCCCGAATTGTCGCCCACGCACGACGCATGCCGCCCGCCGCTGCCGACGGGGATGCATCCGCTCCTCGTTCTGGGCTAGACTGGTCGCAATTCCAACAGGCTGATGATGACAGCGCACCCTGGCAACGATGCTGGCGTAGACATTCTTCTAATTGATGCCCACGGGCATGGTCCGACGCGAGCCGACTGGCCTGACGCGTTTCTGGCCCATGGGCTGCGCCTGATCCGCATCGGTGACGATGCCGGGTTGTTGTCCCGGGTTGCACGTTGCCGGCCGGCGCTGGTCGTCTGTGACCTTGAACTGGCACACGGTGATGGTTACGCCGTGTGTGCCGCAGTCCGGTCCGATCCGGCACGGCGGGCGACACCGGTGCTGGTGCTCGCAAGTTCCTCGACCTTGAGCGATCCGCAGCGACTGGTGGCCAGCGGCATCGACAGTTTCCTGCTGGAGCCGGTCGACGTGCAGCACCTGATAGGCCGGGTGCAACTGTTGCTGGAGCGTCCGGCCTCGGCCGGTGCGGCGATGCCGGCGGACGAATCCATGCACCTGCGCCATCTCGCACACGCGGGCCTGGTGCATGCGGCGGGTGTCGGTGCCCAGTTGCATCAGCGCGAGCGTGAGCTGGGACGCTCCAACAGCGTGCTGCAGGCCTTGTACCGGATGACAGGCGCCCTGAACCGGGCCAGCAGCGAACCGGAACTGATCGAGACGGCGCTGGACTGCGCGATCGACTTGCCCGGGGTGCGGGCCGTCTGGATTCAGATCCGCGAGTCCGACGCATCGTTCCGGCTGGCGGGTGCGCGCAATCTGCCCCCCGCGCTGCTCGGGCCCGATGCATTCGAGGGCCCCTGCGAATGCAAGCGGCGCCTGCTCGAAGGGGTCGATGCGCCGGCTGGCGGCACCATCGAATGTGTCCGGCTGGCGCGGGCCACGGGTGATACCGGGGGCTTGCGTTACCACGCCAGCGTGCCCTTGTGGCTGGGTGCCGAGCGACCCCTGGGCCTGATGAACCTGGTCGGACCCGACCAGGGCCTATTTGCGCCAGAAGAACTCGAGGTGCTGCACAACGTGGGCAACCAGATCGCGGTGGCGCTGGAACGGGTCCGGCTGCATGGCAGGCTCGAGCATCTCGTGCGCGAGCGGACCGCCAAGCTCGAACAGGAGATCGAGGAGCGCAAACGGGTGGAAGAACAACAGGCACGGCTGGTCGCGATCATCGACGCCACCACGGACATGGTGGCGACCACCGGGGTCGACAGGGTTCCCTTGTATTGCAATCCCGCGGGTCGCCGCATGCTGGGCCTGGGAGCCGACGAGCCGCTGTCCAGCCTGGCCCCGTATCCGCCGCGCCTGGCGAGGATGATGCGCGACAAGGCGCTGCCCCATGCCATTGCCCACGGCTCCTGGAGCGGCGAGGCCGCATTCGTGCGCACCGATGGCCGGGAAGTACCGGTATCACAGGTCATCATCGCGCACAAGGACGCAGCAGGCGACATCGCGTTTCTGTCGACGATCTCCCGTGACATCACCGAGCACAAGCACAACCTCGACGCATTGCGCCGCATGGCCCAGGATCTGCGTGCCGCGAACCAGGCGCTCGAGCACGAACGTGTTCACCTGTCGGAACGTGTCGAGGAGCGCACCGCCACGCTGGTGGCCGTCAATGCCGAACTGGCGCAGGCCAAGCAGGAGGCGGAGCAGGCCTCGCGTGTCAAGAGCGCCTTCCTGGCCACCATGAGTCACGAGATCCGCACGCCGATGAACGGCGTGATCGGCATGATCGACGTGCTGGCCGAAAGCGAGCTGACCGACGACCAGCGGGAGCTGGTGGACACGGCCAGGCAGTCCGGCAATGCGCTGTTGGGCATCATCAACGACATCCTGGACTTCTCCAAGATCGAGGCCGAGCAACTGGAGCTGGACCTTGCGCCGGTCGCGCTGTTCGGACTGGTTGAAGAGGTGTGCGACACCGTGTTGCCGCTGGCGGTGAGCAAGGGTGTGGATCTGTCGCTGTTCATTGCGCCGACGTTGCCGCAGGCCATCGTTGCCGACGATGTGCGTCTGCGCCAGATCCTCTACAACCTGCTGGGCAACGCGATCAAGTTCTCTGCCGACGACCCGGACCGGCCCGGCAAGGTGGCATTGCGCATGACGCACACGGAGGATGCGGCCTTGGCCATCGCGGTTTCGGACAACGGCATCGGCATGTCGGCCGAGACCGTGGCCGGGCTGTTTCAGCCGTTCCGGCAGGCCGAGATCAGCACGACGCGCCGCTTCGGCGGCACCGGACTGGGCCTGGTCATCTGCAAGCGCCTGGTGGACAAGATGGGCGGCAGCATCGCGGTGCGCAGTGCCCCGGGGGCAGGTTCCGTGTTCACGGTGACGCTCCCGGTGGCGCTCGCACCCGAGCAGCCGCGGCAGCCGTTGCCGGACCTGTCCGGCGTGACTTGTGTCGTGCTGCAGAGTCCTCGATTCGAGGCGCAGGACCTGAGCGCCTATCTGGTGTCCGCCGGAGCGCGCGTGCATGTGCTGGCCGATGTCGCGCAGCTGCCATCCGCGATCGACGCCGTTGCGGATGCGGCGCCGATGGTCGTCATCAGCCAGGCCGGGGTCTTGTCCGGCGCGGCGCGCGAAGGCCTGGCGCAGCAGCGCGACGTCCGTCACCTGCTGATCGGCAGTGGACGCCGCAAGCGCTCCCGCCTGGAGGATGGCCGCACCGTCGCGATCGACGGCGCCGCCTTGCGGCAGCGGGACCTGCTGCAGTCGGTCGCCGTGGCCGCCGGCCGCTCGTCGCCGGAGATGTTCGAGCATCCGACCAGCACCCGGCTCGCCGTCGATGTCGATCCACCGACGGTGGACGAGGCCCGCGCACAGGGGCGTTTGATCCTGGTTGCGGAAGACGACAAGGTCAACCAGCGCGTCATCCAGCGCCAGCTGGCTTTGCTGGGGTATGCCGCAGAGATCGCCGGCAACGGTGCGGACGCATGGCGCCTGTGGCAGGACGGGACCTATGGCATGGTGTTGTCCGACCTGCACATGCCCGAGATGGATGGCCTGACCCTGACGCGCACCATCCGGGAGCACGAACGCGATCGGGGCTTGCGCCACACGCCCATCGTCCTGGTGTCGGCCAATGCACTGCGCGGCGAAAAGACACGCGCCATGGAGGCCGGCGTCGACGACTACCTGACCAAGCCGGTACCGTTGGCGCAGCTCAAGGCGACGCTGGCGCAATGGCTGCCGCCGCCGCTGGCGGCGGTCGAATCCGCGCCGCCGTCGCACGCCGGGCCGGCGAACGCGGCGACCGAGGCGACGTCCGCGCTGGATGTCGATGTGTTGCGCCAACTGGTGGGTGACGAGACCGATGTGCTGCGGGACTTCCTGCAGGAATACCGCAACTCCGCCCGCCATCAGGCAGGCGAGTTGCAGGCGGCGTTCGAGCGTCATGATGCGGCCGGCGCACGTGCCGTGGCTCACAAGCTCAAGACGTCGTCGCGCTGCGTCGGCGCGCTGGCGCTAGGCCAGTTGTGCGAACAACTGGAGAAGGCCGGCCGGGACGGGCACTGGCCGACGTTGCAGCGTTCGATGGCGGCCTTGGAGCCGGCGATGGCGCAGGTGGATGCCGATATCGAGCACTGGCTGGCGCACAATGCATGACAGTGCCAATGGCGAACGGACGCATGCCATGAACCTGATGCTCGTCGATGATGAAGGCTTTGCCATCAAGTTGCTGACCCGGCAACTGGCGCAGCTCGGCTACGACAGCGTGCAGGGGTACGAGCGTGCCGCCGACGCGATGGCCGTGCTCGACACGGATGCGCATGGCGTGGATCTGGTGTTCTGTGATCTCCAGATGCCGGAGGTCGATGGTGTCGAGTTTGTCCGCCATCTCGCCCATGTCGGCTACCGGGGGGCCCTGGTCGTGGTCAGCGGCGAAGACGACCGCATCCTGCACGCGGCGGAGAAGCTGGCGCAGGCCCACCGGATCCAGGTGCTGGGTGTCTTGTCCAAGCCGGTCGAACCGCAGCGCCTGCGCCTCATCATGGACCGCTTCGACGCCCATCGCGGCAGCGCCGACAGCAGGAGCAGCCACTTTTTCTCGGCCAGCGAGTTCCGGCGTGCCATACATGACAAGGCGTTGGTCAACCACTACCAGCCCAAGGTCGCCATGGACACTGGCGCGCTGCTGGGCGTGGAGGCACTCGTGCGCTGGCAGCATCCGCAGGCGGGCCTGGTGTACCCGGATCAGTTCATTCCGCTGGCGGAAGAAAACGGCCTGATCGACGCGTTGACCGTGGTGGTGCTCGAGAAGGCGCTGGAGCAGGCGCGGGCCTGGCAGGATGCCGGCTTGTCGCTGCACATGGCCGTCAACGTGTCGATGGACAATCTGGCCGCACTCGACTTCCCGGACATGGTGGCGGAGCAGGCCGCACGCGCCGGTGTCGCACTGACCGCGCTGACGCTGGAGGTGACGGAGTCGCGGCTGATGCGGGACATGCGCACCCAGCTGGACACGCTGGCACGGCTGCGCCTGCGGCGCGTCAGCCTGTCGATCGACGATTTCGGCACCGGGCATTCGTCGCTGGTGCAGCTGCGCGACCTGCCGTTCAACGAACTCAAGCTCGACCGGGGATTTGTCACCGGAGCGGCCCACAACGAATCCCTCAAGGCCATCGTCGCGGCGACGCTGGCCATGGCCGGCAAACTGGGCATGACCTCGGTCGCCGAAGGGGTGGAGACACTGGAGGACTGGACGCTGTTGCACGCGCTCGGTTGCGACGTGGCCCAGGGTTATTTCGTTGCCCGGCCCATGCCCGCGCAGGACCTGCCCGCTTGGCTGCAGGAGTGGCAATCCCGCTGGCGTGGCCTGGCAAACGGGATGACGGCATGAGCCCACGGGCTTCGATCCTGATCGCGTCCGACGTGGCCGGCGACGCCGAGATGGTGCGCAGGCTGCTGTGGGACGAATTCCCGGACGTGAACAAGTCCGTCGACCCGGAACAGGCCGTGCAGGATTTCGAGAAACACCGGCCGAACGTGCTGATCCTGGCCTTCAACCGGCTGGACAAGGCGGAGCTGTATTACCTGGGCCTGTACCGGCTCGGCACCTTGGCGCAGTCATTGGCCCATCGCACCATCCTGTTGTGTGGCAAGGAAGACCTGCAGCGGGTGTATGCCTTGTGCCGCAAGCAGTACTTCGACGACTATGTGCTGTTCTGGCCCATGGGAAACGACGCGCCGCGCCTGCCCATGGCGGTGCACCATGCGCTGCGCCGAACGGACGGAGCTGGCGGCAGTGGCCCGTCGGTGGCCGAGTTCGCGAAGATGGTGCGCAAGCTCGCCGACCTGGAAAAGCAACTGGAGCAATACGCCGCGCGCGGCGTCGAGAAGATCGACGGCGCCTCGCGCGCGCTGCAGAACGCCCCGGAGGCGGGTGCCGCACTCGACGGGTTGTCGCGAAGCCTGACCCAGGGTGAGTTGCGCGGTATCGTCGACGTCAAGGATCAACAGGGGCTGGCGCGCGAGATCGACCGGCTCAAGGCCGTCGAACTGGCGGTGCGGCGCAAGACGATCGAATCCGCGGTCGAGCCGATTCGCGGCTGGGCCAGCGCGATCAAGGACGAGTTGCAGCCCGGCCTGCAGACGATCCGCAGCTTGCAGAAGCTGGCCGATCGGGTCCGGCCCTTGCTGCTGCTGGTCGATGACGACGAGTTCCAGCACAAGTTGTTGCGCCGCATGCTGGCGGATGTCGACTGCGACCTGGTGTCGGCATTGTCGGGACGCGACGCCATGGCCGCGCTGCGCAATTGCCGGCCGGACCTGATCCTGATGGACGTGCAGTTGCCGGACTTGCATGGCGTGGAACTGGCGCGTCGCATCCACGCGAGCGATCAGTTCGCCAGGTTGCCGATCCTGATGATCACCGGCCAGAGCGACAAGGGAGTGGTGGTCGAGAGCATCAAGGCCGGTGCAAGCGGGTTTCTCGTCAAGCCGATCGCCAAGGACCTGCTGCTGGCCAAGATCCGGAACTCCCTGCAGGGGTCTGCGGCCGACAGCGCGGCCTGAGCGGCACGCCGCAGCCGGCCCGGCATGGGCAGCGGCCCGTTCCATGCAACGATCGGCACCGAGGCTGGGCAGGCGTGCCGCGCCGCAGCGACCCGTTTCCGGCGACCGGCCGAGGCAGTGGGTCCGGCCAGTGCAAAATGGCCTGCTGACCGAAGGAGATCCCACGCCATGAGCACCGAACTCGGACGCCTCGAAGACCTGCCCGCCGACTACCGCGAGGCGCTGACCGAACGCAACCTGGTGCCCTTGTGGCCCAACCTGCGCGGCGTGTTGCCGCCCGGCAAACCGCGGCCCAAGACCCGCGCGACGCACTGGCCATATGCGTCGATCAAGCCGCTGCTGCTGCAGGCCGGCGAACTCACGCCGATCGAAAAAGCCGAGCGCCGCGTGCTGGTGCTGGCCAACCCGGGCCACGGCCTGGACAACATGCAGGCCAGCGCCGCGATGTACCTGGGCATGCAGCTGCTGCTGCCGGGTGAATGGGCGCCATCGCACCGGCACACGCCCAACGCGGTGCGCATGGTGGTCGAGGGCGAGGGCGCCTGGTCGCTGGTCGACGGCGAAAAATGCCCGATGTCGCGCGGCGACCTGATCCTCACGCCCACCGGCCTGTGGCACGAACATGGCCACGATGGCACTGAGCCGGTGATCTGGCTCGACGTGCTCGACCTGCCGCTGGTGTATTACATGGAGGCGAGTTACCACGTCAACAGCGATCGCCAGGCAGTCGTCGCCGGCCATGGCGAGAATCGCCATGCGCGCGGTGGCTTGTTGCCGACACCGGTGTTCGAGCGCTCGAACCGGGCCTATCCGATGCTGCGTTACCCCTGGGCCGATGCACGCGCCGCGCTCGAGTCGCTGGCGGCCGACCAGCCGGATCTGCAGGCGGTGCAGATGACCTACGTGAACCCGCAGACCGGCGCCCATGCCGAGAACATCCTCGGTTTCTACGCCATGATGCTGCGCCCGGGGCAGACGCTGACGCTGCCGGCGCGCAGCCCGGCCATGATCTTTCATCTGATCGAAGGCGGTGCCACGGTGCAGGTCGAGCAGCAGCGGTTCGGGCTGGCCGAGGCCGATACCTGCTGCGCGCCGGGGTATGTGCCGGTCACGCTGGCCAATACCTCGGCCTGCGCTCCCGCCTTCCTGTTCGTCGCCGACGAGACGCCCTTGCATCAGAAGCTCGGGGTGTACGAGACGCGCGCCTGACGGGCGCACGGCGCTGCGCATGGCGGGGCCCGGGCCGCGCGGCGGGCATCCGGCGCGCCGATCCGGTCTGCGCGCGACGCGCGCATGACCTGCGTGGCATACTGTTTGCGAACGATCGACGCTGCCTGTGCCGCTGCGCCGATGCGGGTGGAACATGCGTCATCGGCGGTCGCGGCGGTAGCCGCAACGCAAGCTGTCCAGAGGAATACCTGATGAAAATCCATCTGAGCTGGCTGGGTGCCTGGGCCCTGGGTCTGGTTGCCAGCTGTGCCACGGCGGCCATGCCGATCTTCGATTCGCACCTGCATTACAGCCATGATGCCTGGGAGCAGTTGCCACCCAAGGCGGCCGTCGACATCCTGCGCAAGGCGGGCCTGCGCGGCGCGATGGTGTCGAGCAGCAGCGACGACGGCACGCAGAAATTGTTCGCCGAGGCGCCCGATCTGGTGATCCCGGTGCTGCGGCCGTACCGCCAGCGCGGCGAGATCAGCTCCTGGGTGCGGGACGCCAGCATCGTGCCGCACCTGGAGTCGCGGCTCAGGACGAACCGGTATGTCGCCATCGGCGAATACCATGTCTATGGCGCCGACGCCGACCTGCCGGTGGTGCGCCGTGTCGTCGAGCTGGCGCGCGAATACAAGCTGTTCCTGCACTCGCATTCGGATGCCGACGCCATTGAGCGCCAGTTCAAGCAGGACCCGCAGGCCCGGATCCTGTGGGCGCATTCCGGCTTCGACGCGCCGGACAAGGTGCGTGCCATGCTGCGCAAGTACAAGAACCTGTGGTGCGACCTGGCGTTTCGCAGCGACCATGCCAGCGGCGGCAAGGTCGACCCGGCCTGGCGCGCCGCGTTCATGGAGTTTCCGGATCGTTTCATGGTCGGCACCGATACCTTCACGCCCGAGCGCTGGCATTTCGTGGTCGAACACGCGAACTGGACCCGCCAGTGGCTGACCGACCTGCCCACCGACGTCGCCGAACGTATCGCCTACAAGAACGGCGAGGCGGTGTTCGGCTCCATGCTCAAGCCGCAGTGACCGGCGTGTGTTGGCGGCAGGTCGTCGGTGCGCGTATCGCGCTGGTGCTCGTGCTCGCGATGGCTACGATGGCCACCACGGCTTTCGCCGCCTGCCCCTTGCCGTCGACCGCGCTGCACCGAGGCGCCGTGCAGGTCGCCTGGACCGCCGACACCCCGCCCATCACCGTCGGCCGCCATTTCACGATCCAGGTCCGGCTGTGTCCGGCCGACGCCGTGCTGGCGCGCGTCGACGCCACCATGCCGGCGCACCGCCACGGCATGAACTACCGGCCCAGCATCAAGGCCATGGGCGCGGGCCTGTGGCAGGTCGAGGGCCTGATGTTCCACATGCCGGGTGCATGGGAGCTGCGGCTGGACGTACAGGCCGGCGGACGCACGGAGACGCTGCGCGATGCCGTGACGCTGCCGTGAAGCGCGCGCCCGCGCCCGACCCGCAAGCGGCCGCCGCGCGCCGCAGTGCCGCAGCGGGACTCCGGGCCTGGCTGGTCGGGCTGCTGTTGCTGCCGGGGTGGTGCGGCGCCGTCGATTTCACGGCCGACGAACGCGCGCGTATCCTGTCGCACGGACCCTGGCCGCCGGTGCGCGTGGCGGACGCCAGCAACCGCGCCGACGGCCAGCCCGAGGCGATCGAACTCGGCCGGCGCCTGTTCACCGACCGGCGGCTCGCGGCCAGCGGCGAGCTGGCGTGCAGCAGTTGCCACGATCCGGCGCGCGGCTTTCAGGACGGCCAGCGTTTCACGCGCAATCACCGCAATACACCGGCCTTGTTCGACCTCGCGTTCGCGCGCTGGTACGGATGGGACGGCGCGCAGGATTCCTTGTGGGCCGCGACGCTCCGGCCGCTGACGGCGACCGACGAACTGGCCGTGACGCCGCAGCAGGTGATGCGGCTGCTGCGCGCCGATGCCGGGCTGCACACCGCCTACCGGCAGGTGTTCGGTGCGCCGCCTGCCACGGAGCGCGTGCTGGTGGACATGGCCAAGGCGCTGGCGGCCTACCAGGCCACGCTGGTGTCCCCGCGCACGCCGTTCGACGATTTCCGGGACGCACTGGCGCGGGGTGACCTGGCCGCGGCCGACCGGTATCCGCCGGCGGCGCAACGCGGGCTGAAACTGTTTGTCGGCGAGGCGCGTTGCTGGTTCTGCCACACCGGGCCCGCGTTCACGAATGGCGAGTTCGCCGATATCGGCCGACCGTTCTTCACCCGCCAGGGCGCCGATCCCGGGCGCTGGGGAGGCCTGAAGCAACTGCTGGCGTCGCCGTACAACCGGCTCGGCCCACACAACGACGCCGGAGCCGACGATCCGCAGGCGGTGGCGACACGGCATGTCACGATGGAGCCGCGCCATTTCGGCGAGTTCAAGGTGCCGGGGCTGCGTGGCCTGCGCGCCACGGCGCCGTATTTTCACGACGGCAGCGCCGCGACGCTGGACGATGTCGTGGACCACTACGCCGACCTGGACGAGACGCGACTGCATGCGGATGGCGAGCGCATCCTGCGTGCGCTGCGGCTCACGCCCGAGCAGCGACAGGACCTGGTCGCCTTCCTCGCCACGCTCAGCGCGCCGTGACCGGCAAGCCGCGCGCCCGGCGCCTGCGGGCGGCCGGTGTGCGGCGGCCCGCGCCGCGCGTCATTTCCCCGCCGGCTCCAGCGTCAGCAGCGTCATGGCGCCATTGGCGTTCTCGACGGTGAAGCGCACCTTGTCACCGACCTTGACCGTCTGCAACATGGCGGGATCCTTGACCTGGAACACCATGGTCATCGGCGGCATGTCCAGGTTCTTGATCTCGCCGTGCTTGAGCGTGATCTTCTTGGCACCGAGGTCGATCTTGCGCACCTCGCCATCGGCCATCGGCATGTCGGCCAGGGCCGCGGTGGTGAAGGTCAGGGCAAGCGTTGCGAGCAGTTGGGTGGTTTTCATGATGGTTCCTTGAAACGTTGATGGTGATGACGCGGTGATCGACCCGCCAGCAGGAATTGACCGGGTCGTTGCTTGAATGTCTATTTGGCGGCTACCGTGATTTTTCCGACCATGCCGGCCTGGTAGTGGCCCGCGATCAGGCACGCGAAGTCGAACGTGCCGGCCTTGTTGAAGGTCCAGACGATGGTGCCGGTCTTGCCGGGGGCGACGTGCGCCATGTAGGGCTCGTCGTGTTCCATGTTCGGGAACTTCATCATCAGCGCGGCGTGTTCGTCCAGGTCCTTCCTGGTGCCGATGACGAATTCGTGCATGAGCTTGCCGTCGTTCTTGAGTACGAACTTCAGTGTGTCGCCTTGCTTGACGTCTATTTTTTCCGGCGAGAAACGCATCGTGTCGGTCATCGACACGGTGATGGTGCGTTTCACCGCCTTGGCGTCGCCGGCCATGCCCCAGGGTTTTTGCTCCTTCACGACGGTGGTTTCCTTCCCGGCATGGTCGGCGTCGCCGTGGGCCCGTGCCAGGCCGCTCGTCGCGGCGATGCTCGCGGCGAGCGCGATGCTGATCAGCGTTGTCATGGGTGTTCCTTGTGTCATCGAAGTCTCCTGTGCCTCATCGGAGGGATGTTGCGAATCGGCTCGTGCGGTTTGTCGTGTCATCCTGCGAGGTCGTCATGCATCAATGGCCGCGGTGCGAACCCGCACCGGGCTTGCGAACCGTCAGCGTGGTGCCTGGGCGCGTGGGGGCCGACGCGACGGCCGGCGGGTTGTGCAGGCCCGGCACCGTGCCACCGGCCGCGGCGGCCTCCGACTGGAAACGCGCAGGTTCCGGCAGACTGCCGGTCCATTCGAACGACTGCGTTCCGGCCGGTTGCTTGAACCAGCCAGGGTCGCTGTAGTCGCCCGGCTTCTGGTCCTTGCGGACCTTGAGCATGCTGAACATGCCGCCCATCTCGATCGGACCGTACGGGCCGGTGCCGGTCATCATCGGCAGCGTCTGGTCTGGCAGCGGCATCTCCATCTCGCCCATGTCGGCCATGCCGCGCTCGCCCATCACCATGTAGTCGGGCACCAGCTTCTGGATCTTGGCGACCAGGCCGCGGTGGTCCACGCCGATCATGTTGGGCACGTCGTGGCCCATCGGGTTCATGGTGTGGTGGCTCTTGTGGCAATGGAAGGCCCAGTCGCCTTCCTCGTCGGCCAGGAAGTCGATCTGGCGCATCTGGCCCACCGCGATGTCGGTCGTGACCTCGGGCCAACGCGCACCGATCGGCGTCGGCCCGCCGTCGGTGCCGCTGACGACGAACTCGTGCCCGTGCAGGTGGATCGGGTGGTTGGTCATCGTCAGGTTGCCGATGCGGATGCGCACCTGGTCGCCCTGGCGCACGTTGAGCGAATCGATGCCGGGAAAGGCCCGGCTGTTCCAGGTCCACAGGTTGAAGTCCGTCATCGTGTTGGGCATCGGTGTGGTGCTGCCCGGGTCGATGTCGTAGGCGTTGAGCAGGAAGCAGAAGTCGCGCTGCACCTCCTGGATCAGCGGATGCTTGTCCTTCGGATGCGTGACCCAGAAACCCATCATGCCCATGGCCATCTGCGTCATTTCATCCGCATGCGGGTGGTACATGAAGGTGCCGGGCCGGCGCGCGACGAACTCGTAGACGAAGGTCTTGCCCACCGGCACCGCCTTCTGGTTCAGGCCGCCGACGCCGTCCATGCCGTTGGGCAGGCGCTGGCCATGCCAGTGGATGGTCGTGTGTTCGGGCAGCTTGTTGGTCAGGAAGATGCGCACCCGGTCGCCTTCGACGACTTCGATCGTCGGGCCCGGACTCTGGCCGTTGTAGCCCCACAAGGTGGCGTTCATGCCCGGTGCGATCTCGCGCACCACGGGCTCGGCCACCAGGTGGAACTCCTTGACGTTCTGGTTCATCCGCCACGGCAGGGTCCAGCCGTTGAGCGTCACCACCGGGTTGTAGGGCCGCCCGGAGTTCGGGACCAGCGGCGGGGCGGTGTCGGGTTTGCCCATCATGACGGGCTCGGGCAGGGCGGCCATGGCCACGCGACTGACCGATGCGGCAGCCACGGCGCCCAATGCCGCACCGCCGAAGAAGTTGCGTCGATTCATTGCGGTTCTCTCGTGTTGGTTTGCGGGTGCATGTCGTGCGCAGGGTTCAATGGCCGGCGGCTGCATCGCCGCCGCCACCACCCACACTGACAGTCGCACCTGCGATGGCGCCGGGACTGGTGCCGGTCAAGGCCGTCTGCAGGTCGGTCTCGGCCAGCCAGAAGTCCCGCTGCGCCTCGATCGCGCTGTTGACCGCCATCACCTGGGCCCGGCTGTCGGCCAGCAGGTCCCAGGTGCTGGCCAGCATGCCGTTGTAGCGCAGCAGCATCTCCTCGCCGATGAACTTGCGCAGCGGCACGACCTCGTCGCGGTAATGCCGGGCCAGGTCGTAGGCGGTGCGGTAGGCGAAATAGGCTTCCCGGGCTTCCGAGCGGGCGTTGACGGCAGTTTCCTGGACCTGCGATACCGACTGCAGGTACACGGCGCGCGATCGCGCATTGCGTGCGCCGCCCCAGTCGAATATCGGCAGCGGCAACTCCAGCTCGACGCCGCGGTTGGAGGCCTTGGTTCCGGTGTCGTTGTCGAACACGCTGTTGCGGATCAGGCCGATCGACATGCCGTCGACATAACCGGTGACCCTGGTGAAACCCATCTGCTCGGCCACGTAGCGCGACTGGGCCATGGCCGATCGCACGTCGAGGCGCTCGCGCAGCGCACGCGCTTCGATGTCGGTCATGGGCGTCACGTCCTTGGGCAGGTCCGGCAGGCGATCGGCCAGCCGGAAGTCGGCCTGTGCGCCCCACAAGCCCATCAGCCGGGTCAGGCGTTCACGGGCGCTGAAGGCCGCCTGTTCGGCGCGGGCCAGCTGGGCCGTGGCGTCGTTCAGTGTCAGCTGCTCACGTGCCTGGCGCAGGCGGCTCCAGTTGCCGACCCGGGCCATGCGCCGCGCCAGTTCACCGCCGGCTTCGGCGGCTTCCTTGACGTCGCGCATGTAGGCCGCCGTCTGCTGCGCGGCGACCGCCGTGATCCAGGCCTTGCGCGTGTTGGCGGCGAGCCGGATCACGTCCTGCGCGGCCTGCAGCTTGGCCAGTTCGTGTTGCTGGGTCTGCCACTGGTATTTCCAGGGCAGGGTCAGCAGACCGACCAGGTTGAAGGTCAGCATGCGCTCGATCTCGACCTCGTCGCCCATGCGCAGGCGGGCGATCGAAAAATGCGGGTTGGGCAGGGTTCCCGCCTGCGCCCGCAACGCATCGCTGACACCCAGCGTGGCCAGGGATCCCCGCAGTCCGGCGTTGTTGAGCAAGGCGATGCGTACGGCGGCCTCGGCATCGACGGGGGACTCGAGCAGTTTGCCGACCGTGGCGGCGGCCGTAGCCGCATCCTGGGCCGGCAGCCGGGCATCGACGGCGCCGGTCCTGCCGGCCACCAACGCCTGTACGTCGGCCGTGCCGGAGTCTGGGGACAACGCGGCGCATCCGCCGAGCATGGCGACGGCCAGCGCGGCCGCCGTCAGCCGCGTCGCTCTGCGCGCGGCACGCTGCTGGCTGGTTGGGATGTTCATGGTTTCCTGTCCTGCATATCGGGCGGCGTCGCGGACGATGGCGTCGGCGCCCTGCGTTGCGCGGCCTCCCATTTGAGAATGTCGATGTGACCGCGCAGGAACTGGCCGACCTGCGCATTGGCGGCCTTCCAGTCCAGCGTGTCTTTTTCGACGCCCTTGGGGGTGTCTGTGAATACCGATCGGTACGGGACGGGCGGAGCCGCCGTGGCCGGGTCCGTCGGTGATTGGGCGTTGGCGATGACGGGCAGGCACGCCAGTGCACCGCACAACATGATTCGAGTGGGCTTCATGGATGACTCCAGGGCAGCGGTCATGTGGTCGTGCGACCACGCTTGGGCGCGCACCAGCCCGGTCTCGGGCTGCGCGCGGACGAACCTAGGCCAGGGGAGTCAGGAAATGGGCGGCTTCAGGCCGCGAGCGCGCTCGGCGCTGACGAAGCTCTCGGTTGCCCGAGGCGGCAAGCTGCGCACCCCATGCGCTGCCGGCAGGTCCATGGGCGCGGCGGTGATGGCCACGGTATGGCAGGTCTGGCACATCGTGCAGGTCTGGCAATGGGTGTCATTCCCGCTGGTGTCGACGCCGGTGTGCTCGGCGCAATCGGCTGCCATGGCCGTCGGCGTGTCGTGCCGATGGTCGTCCGCCGTGTCGGCATGGTGATGCGGGACTGCGCCATGCTGGGGCTGCGCGGCCGCCGCCGCGTGCGCCGTGCCGCCCGGCAGCGCCATCTGCATGGCCATGGCGTCGCCGACCCAGGCACGCAGGGGCAGCAGCAGGACGAGCACGATGACGAAGATGCGGCGCACCCGGGAATGATATCGACGGTCAGCACAAGTTCAGTGTTTTTTGCGGTGATGGCGTTGCGGGCGTGGGGATTTTGCAGGTGCGCTCCGGTGGCGGGCCGCTCCCGGACACCGTGGCCACCGCCCGGGACCGGTGGCTGGCCGGGTTCCTGCGCAAGGGTCTTGCCGACCGCGAAGGAATCAGACCGGCCGCAGCCGCCGGAGCACCAGCACGGCGGCGCCCAGTGCCAGGAACAGGGCCTGCATCGCCGGATTCGGCACGATCATGCCGATCGCACACACCGCCAGCACCAGGCGCGGCAGCCGGTGGATGGTGCGTTTGCCGAGATAGCCGTGCAGCGCCATGGAGCAGAAGCTCACCATGCCGGCGGCAAAGACCAGGGCCATCAGGATCTGGCCCAGCGTGCCCTGCATGTTCAGCGCCGGGTTGAACATGAAGAAGAACGGCAACACGAAGCCGCCGGCGGCCAGCTTGACCGCATGGCGTCCGACCGTCATCGGGTTGGCGCCCGCAATGGCGCCGGCGGCGAAGTTGGCCACCGCCACGGGCGGCGTGATCGCCGACAGGCAGGCGAAATAGATCATGAACAGATGCACCTGCATCACCGGCAGGTTGAAGCTCTGGCGCAGCACGGGTGCCAGCAGCGCCGCCGCCGTCAGGTAGACCGCCGGCGTGGGCATGCCCATGCCCAGCAGGATCAGCATCACGGCCGACAGCAGCAGCGTCGACACCAGGTAGCCGCCGGAGATCGCGTTGATCAGCAGCGTGAACTTGCCGGCCAGCGCGCTGATCTCGACCGCACCGATGATGATGCCGGCGGCTGCCACGGCACCGATCAGCGGCACGACCTGGAAGATGGTGGTGGTGCAGCATTCGACGAAACGTCGCGGTCCGATCGCGCTGCTGCGCGAGAACCAGCTCAGCACGATGATGGCGGCGGTGGAGCCGGCCGCGACATAGACCGGCGTGAATCCCATGATCAGCAACGAGATCAACGCCAGCAGGGGCAGCAGATGGCGCCAGCCATGGGCCAGCGTGTGCCACAAGCCGGCGATCTGGTCCTCGGGCAGGCGCCCTTCGTCGTGGCGCACCGACTCGTTGTGCACCAGGATGTAGATCGAGGCGTAGTAGAGCAGCGCCGGCAGCAACGAGGCCCAGGCGATGGCGGCATAGGTGATGCCGGTCAGGTCCGACATGATGAAGGCCACCGCGCCCATCACGGGCGGCAACATCGCGCCGCCGCTGGACGCGGTGGCCTCGATCGCGGCCGCGCGTGCCGGTGCGATGCCCATCTTCTTCATGATGGGTATCGTCAGCGGGCCGGTGGTCGCGACATCGGCCGTGGGACTGCCCGACACCGATCCGTACAGGCCGCTGGCGGTGACGCAGGCCTTGGCGGCGCCGCCGGTCATGCGGCCCGTGATGGCGCTCGACAGGCCGAAGAACAGGTCGCCGCCGCCGGTCTTCTCGAAGAAGTTGCCGAACAGCACGAACAGGAACGCATAGGTTGCCGCCACTTCCAGCGGCGAGCCGAAGATGCCGTTCTCGGTGATCGTCATCATCTCGATGAAATAGTCGATGCCGAAGTTCTCGTGCTTCAGCGGGCCCGGCATCAGGTGGCCGAACACCGTGAACGCCAGCAGCAGCAGCACCAGCGAGGTCAGGCCCCAGCCGGTGCAGCGCCGGCACAGTTCGACCACCAGCACCACCAGGGTGATGCCCACGATCGTGTCCCACATCGTGGGGGTCGAGAAACCGCGGCTCCAGTTCAGGAACCTGTCGTCCAGGATGACGTAGTACAGCGCGACGGCGAACGACAACGCTGCCGGCACGATGTCGGTCCAGGCCAGTTTCTTGCGGTCCACGTGCGCCGTGGTGGTCAGGAAGGCGATCGGAAACGTGACGCCGATGAAGATCGCGATGTCGCGATGGAAGTTGGCGGTGTAGCCGCGCGACCAGGCCGCAAAGGCGTCGAGCCAGGGCCAGTCCAGGCCGACGGACTGCAGGCTGCCATAGGCCCACAACAAGGCGTTGCCGAACACCGTCGACAAGGCCCCGATCCACAACACGTACAGCGTGGCCGCGACCGAGCCGGCCGCGATCAGCGGGGTCCAGCGGCCGCCGGGCTGGTGGCGGCTGCCGCCGCCCAGCAGGCGCTTGAAGACCCGCCCCGTCGATACGGGGGCGGCGTCGGTCACGGACATCGGCTGCGGGGAGTCAATGCCACGCTTGTTATTTCACCAGGCCTTTTTCCTTGTAGTAGCGCAGCGCGCCCGGATGGATGGGCAGATTGGCCGGGTTGTCGGCCATGTTCGCCGCCTTGAAGGTGGACAGGGACCCGCCGACCTTCTGCACCCGGTCCTCGTTCTCGCCGACCGCCTTGACGTATTTGTAGACCGTCTCCTCCGAGGTCTGGGCACTGGCCAGCAGCGCGACCCACTGGCGCACGGTCGGATAGTCCTTCTCGAGGAAGGGATAGGCGTCCTTGGGGATCATGCCGACCGCGAAATTGAAGGCGTCCGCGGCCTGCTTCATCTTGGCCGGGTCGGCATCGATCCACAACAACGGCCGCTTGCTGGCGACGTCCTTGATCAGCGCATCGCCCAGGTTGCGCACGTTCATGAACACGTCGGCCTTGCCGTCGACGATGGCCGCGAGCCCGGTGCTGCTGTTGCCCAGCACGAAGCTGCCGCCCCATTTCTCGATGTCGTCGATGGTGAAGCCATGGGCCTTCATCATCTCGTAGGGGCCGCCGATGGTGGTCTGCGGATTGTCCGGACGGTTGATGGCAAGCCGCATGCGCGGCTTCTTCGCTGCGATGTCGGCCCAGCTGCGGATGCCGTTGGCGTCCGCCCACTCCTTGGTCATGAAGACGTGGATGTATTGCACGTCGAACAGCTTCATCGCCAGCGAGAACTTGCCCTTGAGCGGGGTCTTGTACGGGAAGCTGCCTTCGTTGGCCAGCCGCACCTCGGTGCCGGTGGCGGTTGCGGTGAAGTCGGCCTGCCCCTCGGCAATGGCCAGCACGCCGCCTCCGGGGGAGTTGGGCTTGAACGAGATGGACGAACCCGGATAGGCGTCGCGGACCACCGCGTCCAGGCCTTCGACCATGGTGCGCGGGTATCCCGAGGGCGTCGCGCCGGTGACGGTCGCGGTGATGGGCTGCTTGTCGTTGAAATCGGCCCATGCGGGCAGGGCGAATCCGGCGACGACCAGCGCCGAAACCATCAGTCTCTTCAGATACATGAACGTGTGCTCCTCGTGGTTGTGGGCGATACCGCGGACAGGAAGGGATCATCCGGGCCCCGCACCGTGGCCGGCCAGCGATATTCAGGCCGGATCGTGCGCATGACGTGTCGCATGGTCCGGTCTGGATCGCGGCCTGGCAATCGGTATTGACCCGAAGAAGGCTTGCAGCGCCGTCGTGCCGCCCGGGCGCGGGTGCCCAAGGCGTTATGCTGTGCCCCGGATCCCGACGCATGTGCGTGAAAACCTGGAACGGAGACAAGCACCATGGCTGCAAAACCGCCCGCATCCGAGCTGATCGACAAGCTGGTCTACGCCAATCGCATCCTGTACGACCACGGCGTCGTCGACGGCCTGGGTCATGCCAGCGTGCGCCACGACAGCGAGCCGGATGTGTTCCTGCTGTCGTGCAACCGCGCGCCGGCGCTGGTCCGGCGCCAGGACATCGTCTGCTACAACTACGATGGCGACGCAGTGTCGGAGACCACGGAACGACCCTACCTGGAGCGCTTCATCCACGCCGAGATCTACCGCGCACGTCCGGACGTGGTGGCGGTGGTGCACAGCCATTCGCCCAGCGTGATCCCGTTTGCGGTGACCCGGCAGGCCTTGCGGCCGGTGTTCCACATGTCCGGCTTCCTGGCCGGCGGCTCGGCCCATTTCGAGATCCGCGAAGCGGCGGGCGACAGCGACATGCTGATCCGCAGCTCCTACCTGGGCGCGGCACTGGCGAAGTCGCTGGGCCGGCACAGCTGCGTGCTGATGCGTGGTCACGGATCCACGGTCGTGGGCACGTCGATCGAGCAGGTCGTCTACCGCGCCATCTACGCGGAAGTCAATGCCAGATTGCAGCTGGCCGCCAACGGCCTGGGTGACATCACCTTCCTCAACGAAGAGGAGGCCCGGTTGGCCTCGGACATGAACGACGGGCAGATTCCGCGGTCGTGGAATCTGTGGATCAGGCGCCTGGGCGAGATCGATCTGGACGCCGCCTGACCAGGCCCCGCCGGACTGGCGCCGCACGTGGCTGCGCCCCCGTCGAACAGAGCGCGGCCTCAGCCGCTCAGCGCCCCCGGGCCTTGCGCCAGGCGGCGAAGTCGTCCTTGGACTGCTGCTGCGTGGCCGGGTACAGGCCAATGATGGAGCGGCCCTTTTGCACCTCTTCGGTCACGAAGTCCTCGTAGGCCGTCATCTCGACCGCCTCATCGGCGACCTCGTCGGCCAGGTGGGCCGGGATCACGAACACGCCTTCGCGGTCGCCGACGATCACGTCGCCGGGAAACACCGCGACGTCGCCGCAACCGATCGGCACGTTGATGTCCATCGCCTGGTGCAGCGTCAGGTTGGTCGGCGCCGAGGGCCGGTTGTGGTAGACGGGGAACGGCATCTCGGCCAGTTCCGGCGAGTCGCGGAAACCGCCGTCGGTGACGACGCCGGCGGCGCCGCGCACCATCAGCCGCGTGATCAGGATGGAGCCGGCGGATGCGGCGCGGGCATCCTTGCGGCTGTCGATGACCATCACCGCGCCCGCCGGGCATTGGTCGACCGCCACCCGTTGCGGGTGTTTCGGGTCCTGGAACACGGTGATCGGGTTCAGGTCTTCGCGCGCCGGAATGTAGCGCAGCGTATAGGCTTCGCCGACCATGGTGGTCGTCTTCGGATTGAGCGGACGCACGTCCTGGATGAACTGGTTGCGCAGGCCGCGCTTGAACAGCGCGGTGCACAGCGTCGCGGTGCTGACGGTCTTGAGTTTGTCGCGGGTCGCCGGATCGAGTGCCATGGTGTTGCTCCTTGTTGTCAGTGGATGGCCGGCTCGCTGACCGGCGCGCCGAACGATGTTTCCAGGTAGTCGAAGTCGCAGCCCTTGTCGGCCTGCAGGATGTGCTGGCTGAACATGTGGCCGTAACCGCGTTCGAAACGTTTCGGCGGCGCGGTCCAGGCCGCCTTGCGTTCGGCCAGCTCGGCCTCGCCGATGTCCAGGTGGATGGTGCGCGCCGGCACGTCGATGCTGATGATGTCGCCGTTGCGCACCAGCGCCAGCGCGCCGCCGATGTAGGCTTCGGGTGACACATGCAGCACGCAGGCGCCGTAGCTGGTGCCGCTCATGCGCGCGTCCGAGATGCGCAACATGTCGCGCACGCCCTGCTTCACCAGCTTGGTCGGGATCGGCACCATGCCCCACTCCGGCATGCCGGGGCCGCCTTGCGGGCCGGCGTTGCGCAGGATGATGACGTGGTCTTCGGTGACCACCAGGTCCGGATCGTCGATGGCCTTCTTCAGGCTGGGATAGTCGTCGAACACCATGGCCGGACCGCTGTGGCGCAGGAACTTCTCGCTGCAGGCGCTGGGCTTGATGACGCATCCGTCGGGCGCGAGATTGCCACGGAGCACGGCGAGTGCGCCTTCCTGGTAGATCGGCTTGTCCAGCGGGCGGATCACGTCGTCGTTGTAGACCTCGGCGCCTTCGAGGTTCTCGCCCACGGTCTGGCCGGTGACGGTGAGTGCATCGAGGTGCAACATGCCGCCATCGCGCAACCGCGCCATCAGGCCGCGCATGCCGCCGGCGTAATAGAAGTCCTCCATCAGGTACTCCGTACCGCTGGGCCGGATGTTGGCGATCACCGGCACCTTGCGGCTGAACGCGTCGAAGTCGTCCAGCGATACCGCGCAGTGTTCGCCGGCGCGGCGCGACATCGCCACCAGGTGGATGATGGCGTTGGTCGAGCAACCTTCGGCCATGGCCACCGTGATCGCGTTCTCGAAACTCTTGCGCGTGAAGATGCGCGCCGGCGTCAGGTCCTCCCACACCATGTCGACGATGCGCCGGCCGCACCGGGCCGACATGCGCGGATGGTTGGCGTCCGGCGCCGGAATGCTGGACGCGCCGGGCAGCGTCATGCCCAGCGCTTCGGCGATACCCATCATCGTGGCGGCCGTGCCCATCACCATGCAGGTGCCGTGGCTGCGCGCGATGCCGCCTTCGACCTCCAGCCACTGGGTCTCGGTGATGTTGCCGGCGCGGCGTTCGTCCCAGTACTTGAACGCGTCCGAGCCCGAACCCAGCGTCTTGCCTTTCCAGTTGCCGCGCAGCATGGGACCGGCCGGCAGGTAGATGCACGGGTAGCCGGCGGAGATCGCGCCCATCAGCAACGCCGGCGTGGTCTTGTCGCAGCCGCCCATCAACACGGCGCCGTCGACCGGATGCGAGCGCAGCAGTTCCTCGGTCTCGATCGCCAGCAGGTTGCGGTAGAGCATCGTCGTGGGCTTGACGAAGTTCTCGGCCAGCGAGATCGCCGGCAGCTCCAGCGGAAATCCGCCGGCCTGCAGGATGCCGCGCTTGACGTCCTCGACCCGTTGCTTGAAGTGCGTATGGCAGTTGTTGATGTCGCTCCAGGTGTTGATGATCGCGATCACCGGCTTGCCTTGCCAGTCGGCACGCTCGTAACCCATCTGCATGGCGCGCGAGCGGTGGCCGAAAGATCGGAAGTCGTCGGGTGCGAACCAGCGCGCGCTGCGCAGTTGGTCGTAGGTCTTGCGGGTCATGGGGCTCCTTTGACGCATACCAGCGTGCTGTTGTTGTTCCTGTCGATGTACATTCCCGCGCAAATACTCGCAGCCAGGACTGCAGGCGAGAGCATACGCCAGCCGGCTTGGCCCCAGCGATTGGGCCAGCGCGATGCGGCCGGGGCACACAACCGAGCGCCCGTCATCGGACCAGCCAACGGCACACGCTCGGTGACGATGACCCCGGGGATGCGCGCACGCGCCTCTGTTGTGCAATGTGGACGTCGTGCCATGCGTGGGAACAAGGCCGCGTGCCGTGACATGGTTGTCTCCGATTCCAGCCTTGTTGCGTGTTAGCATTCGGAGTCGCTGCCGCCGGTTGTACGGCTGTGCCTCGCGGTAATCGTGCGACCGCTGCAGGAGAGTGCATGAAGGACGAAATAGACGATCCCCGGCGCCAAGTCCTGGTCCAGGCCCTCACCGCCGGACTGCTGGGTGCGGCATTGACTCCGGCCCAGGCCATCACATTCGGCATCTTCGGCAGCAGACCCAGCAAGTTGCCCGAGGGCCAGTCGATCTACGGTTTGTCGGGCAAGGTCACCGTCAACGACGAAACCGCGACATTGCAGACCCGCATCAAGCCGGGCGACACGGTGCAGACCGGAGCCAACAGCGAGATCGTGTTCGTCGTCAACACGCATTCGATGATCCTGCGCAGCGAGAGCAAGTTGCTGATCGAACCGCCGGACAATTCCATCGCCTCGGCCATCATCGGCGGCTTGCGCATGCTGACCGGCAAGTTGTTGTCGGTGTCGCGCAACTCGAGCATGCGGGTGACATCGTCCACCGCGACCATCGGCATCCGCGGCACGGGTTTCTACATCGAGGCCGACCCCGAACGCACCTATTTCTGCACCTGTTACGGTGTCACCGACGTCGAGGCCAATTCCGACCCGCAGAGCCGCGAGACGGTGGCCGCGTCGCGCCACGATCGTCCGCTGTACATCGTGGCCGATGGCGGTGCCGGCAACAACATCCGCAACGCTCCGTTCATCAACCACACGGATCAGGAACTGTCGTTGATCGAGACCCTGGTCGGGCGCAAGACCCCCTTCGTGTTTTCCGGCCCGACCTACACCGGGCCGCGCCGGACCTACTGAAGCGCTACCGATCGCCGGCCGGCTGGCCGCGGGTTTCGCCCGGCGCCGCAGGCAGCCGGCGCGCAGCGACCATCCGTCACTGGTACGGAGCCCCGTTCAGGATCCAGTTCAGCACCAGGTCATAGCCGGCCCGGCCGGCGGCACCCGGTGCCAGCCGGTCGTCGAATCCCTGGCGCAAGCCGCCGTTGTGGTGGTTGTTCGACGGCTTGCGCAGCAGCGGGCTGGCGACGATGTCGGTGAAGTTGATGCGTCCGCGCAGTTCGGTGTAGAACCAGGCGTCGTTGGTCGCTCCGTTGCCGGTACCGGAGCGGTCGTAGTCGGTGTACCAGATCGGCGGGATCACCGCGCCATCCCCGCCGGGCTGGTGGCAGCTCGTGCACAGGCCCGAGCCGGGCGCGGCATCCTGCAGCACCGCCTTGACGTCGGCAAAACGCAGGGCCGAGGGCGCGTAGGGCAGGCCGTTGTCGACCACGATGGTCAGGCTGGCCGGCGCACTGCTCGCGCCGGATGCATTGCTGGCCACGAGCTGCACCACGTAGGTTCCGTCCTGGGTCGCGGTGAACGTCGGGTTGGCGGTGGTCGCGTTGGCCAGCACGGCTCCTCCCACGGGCCCGCCCTGCAGCGTCCACTGGAAGGCCGTCGCATACAGGCTCATGCCGGCCGACAGGCTGGTCGCACCCTGGCGCACCACGCGAGCCGGTCCCGGATCGGCAATCGGGCGTCCGGGCATGGCGGCTCCGTCGGCGAACCCGGTGGCAAAACCCGAGCCCGACAGGTCGCTGGTGAGGTAGGTGCCCATGGTCTGGAACATGCTTGGCGTGCTCCAGTACTTGTCGTAGATCAGCTTGGCCAGCGGCATGTTGCCGCGGTCGGCCACATGGGCCTTGATGCGGGCCTTGTAGCCATCGAACTTCTGGAACGTCTCGAAATCGATGTCGGACTGGTTGCCCGTGCCCCGCAGCAGGTGGCAGACCCGGCAGGCGTTGGCCTGCACGTTCAGGTACAGCGCCGACTGCCCGGCGGCGGCCCAGGTCGGCTCGACATAGGTGTCGGTGGTGAAGGTGCTCGGGTTGGGCAGGCCGGGGCCCCCGTACATGTCCTTGAGGTGGGTCGCTGCCACGCCCTGGTACTCGTGTTGTGTCGCGACGCGACGGCATTGGTCCTCGGCCGGCGCCGTGGCCTTGTTGGTCCCGACCGGCAGGGGCAGCGAACACAGGACCATGCGGTTGATGGCCTTGATCGCCGGCTCCTGCTCCGCCCGGCTGAATCCGGGAATGGTCGAGAAGTCGAACGATGCCGGCTCGAAGGGATGCAACTGGGCGGCGACATCGCCGCGGTGCTGCGAATAACTGCTCATGACCAGCGGGAACAGCGGCTTGCCGCTGGCCGCATCGGGTGGCGTCAGCGGGTCGCCGCGACCGCCGTGGCACGAGATGCACACCGTGGGCATGGCCTTGGCCGGACGGCCGTCCAGGCTCAGCGTCGTCAGCCGTTCACCGGTCACCGGGTCGAAGGTGTAGAACTTGACGAAGTTCGCGTCCGCGGGACGACCGCCGGTGCCGGCCGCGGGACCCGGGCTGAACTCGATCGCGTTCGTGCCCAGGTGCCATTGCGGCACGCGCTGGATCGCCGCCTCCAGGTTCAGCGGCGTGTAGCCGCCGTAGGCGCCGACCAGGTAGTTCTCGACCATGAAGGCCATGCTGCCGTCGGGATTCTGGTGGGCCGTCATGCGCCGGCCATAACCGAGGTCACGCTGGTCGCCGATGATGACCGAATGTTCGACATGCCCGCCGGTGGTCACGCCGATGTTGTTGGCCGCCTTCCATTTCGCCAGCGTGTCCTTGGTGTTGGTCGGGTCGATGGCCTCGTAATACGCGTCGGCATACGCCTTGATGCCGACCTCGTACTGACCATCGGTCCGCACGATCGGATTGGGGTAGAGCAGGAAGCGGTCCAGTCCGGTGGCCTGGGCCGCGCCGCGCACCGCCGTCTGCACATCGCCCGAGGAACTGCTGCCGCCGCCACCGCCGCCGCAGGCCGTCAGCAGGGCGGCCGTGACCAGCAGGCCCCCGAACCGTGTCCATCGTGTCATGTGTCGTCCCATCGTCGTCTTCCTAGAACCGCATCAGGTAGACCGCCGACAACTGGTTGGCGGTATAGCTGCGCGGCGAGGTCACCCAGCTCGGCCGCAGGCCCGGCGTCGAACGGATATGCCGCCATGAAAAATCGATGGAATCGCGCGGACCCAGCGCCAGGTTGTAGCCCGCGGTCAGCAGCACCGTGCTGCCGCGGAACCGGTAGCTGAAGAACTGTCCGCCGGGGTAGGCATCGTCCTGGACCAGCACGTCCGCGACGGTGACGTTCTCCAGCGAGGCGCGGCCGGTCGACACGATGTCGCCCTTGCGGTATTCGGCGCCCAGGTAAATGATCTCGGTGTCGCTCAGCGTGTAGTCGATGTTGCCGCGGATGGAGTTGTCGCGCGTGCTGAAGACCCGGCTGCTGGCATGGCGCTGGTTGTGCGACAGCGCGGCGAACACGTTGATGCGGTCGGTCAGCGGCTGGCGATAGGACAGGCCGACGCTCAGACGGTAACCGTCGCGCAGTTCGGACTCGAATCCTTCCGCGCTCAGGCGCGCAAAGGCGCCCAGGGTCGGTTCGTCGAACTCCGACGAGGCCCGGTACTGGTACTCGGCCTCGGCCGTCGCGGCCAGCCGGCTCAGGCCGTTGAAGCGGCGGAACTTCTCGCCGCCCAGCGTGCCGATCATCAGCAGGCGGGAGTTGGCCGACAGCGGCTGCGCGATCGCCTTGCTGACGTTGAGCGCATACGCATGGTCGCCACGGCGATCCGGGCCCGCCTTGGCCCGTGTGACGTTGTCGTCGTAGACCGCGCCGGCTTCCAGTTGCACGTTGATCGGTTCGTCATGCGCCGCCTCGGGGTCCAGCGACGTCAGCCGCGGCAGGCCGCGCACGTCGAAGTCCTTGCTCAGCCGCAGGCGCAAGGCATGCGTGGAGGCATTGGAGAACGAATGGCTGAGCTGGTATTCGACCGACAGCGTCAGCCCGTCGCGCAGGATGAAGTCGCTGCCCAGGCCCAGCGCGATCGAGTCGCGCGGCCCGCCCGCCGGCGCCTGGGCGAAGCGCGCGCCGCCGACCTGGTCGGCGTATGCGATGAACGCCTGTCCGGCGCGCCGGAACTCATGCCGATACTCGGCGCGCAGCCGCGGCACCACGTAACCGAAGCGCGTGTCATGGATGGACTCGGCGCGCAGGCCGAGCACGCCTTGCAACGAGGTGTTCGTCTGGCTGAAATAGGTCAGTGCATAGGCGCCGGCTCCATGCTCGGTGCTGCTGCCCAGCCGGTCCACCGCGAAGTCGAGCCGGCCATACGGCGACAGCAGCGTATGGCCGTTGCGGTACTCGTAGCCGCCGGTGATGGAGCCGAACCACTGCGTTCCGCTGCGCCGCCCGATCGCGAAATCGTTGACCGGCGCGACGAACCGGCGCGTGGTGAAGTCCAGCGAGGCCACGCCCAGCATCGCGTCGATGTAGGTGTCGGGCTGCGGCTGGTAGCTGCCGTAGACCGCCAGCGAATACCCCTTGGAGCGGTTCACCGACCCGTCGTTGCCGATCAGCGTCTTGTCGCGCGCATAACCCAGGCCCATGCCCAGTGCCAGCGTCTCGCTGTAGCGGCGGTCCATGCCGACCGTGATGCCATCGGAGCTGAACTCGGAACCGCTGATGGTGCCGGACGCGTCGCGTGTGCCGAAGCTGGCCACGCCCTCGATCCAGTAGTTGGTGCTGGTGGCATTCGGCGTCGTGGCATTCAGGCCCAGGCCCGAGCCGACGCCCGCCAGATTCACCGAGCGGTTGCGCACCAGCGAGAGCACGCTCTGGGCCAGCGGCATCGACTGGATGCCGAGGCCGGCGCCGAGCGCGTTGATCACGTCGGACTCGGTGGCCACGGCGGGCGCATGGTTGGCCGCCAGGCTGGTGATGCCGCCAGGCGTGCGCGGATCGATGCCGCCGCCCGCCGCCGGAGTCGGGGCCAGCTGCGGCGGAACGACCGGCTGGCTGGCGCCGGTGATCGCATGGCCGGTTGCCGCCGCGGCGAATCCGCCTGCGGCCGGAGCCGGGCCCTGCAGCCCGATACCGCCTGGTCCCGCGACGCCGGGCGGGCGGTGCAGCGATTCCATGCGGCGCTGGAAATTGGCGATCTGTGCGCCGGCAAATCGCTGCGCGGCCTCGGTTTGCGCCGACAGGACCCGCGCCACGACCGGGTCCTGCATCGGATCGGGCCGCCCGGTGACGGTCACGGTCACCGTGCCTTGCGGCGAGGTGCCGCCCTGACCGGTGCCGACGAAGGTGAAGCTGTCGGTACCGAAATAGTTGTTCACCGGCGTATAGGTCACGCGCGTGCCGGAGGCCACGGCCGTGCCATGGGCCGGTGTTGCCAGGATCGTCACGCCGGTCGGCGCAAACCCGGCGAACAGGCAGCTGGCCAGGTCCAGCGTCGTGGGCGTGTTCAGCGGCACCGACATCGTGCAGCTGGTGGGCACCGGTATGCCGACGTTGAACGGCACGGTGAGACTGCCGGTGCCCACGACGTTGCGCGCGCCCAGCAGCACCGAATAACTTCCCGGTGTCGTCGGCGTGCCGGTGATCGTGCCGGCGACCGCGTCGAGCACCAGGCCGGGGGGCAGGTTGCTGGCGGTGTATTCCAGCACCACCGGATGGGTGGCGGCGATCTGGATCGGCGTGATCGGCGCGCCGGCCGCCAGTGCCGCAAAGGTCGGGCTGGTGATGACCGGAACGTCGCTCGGGTCGATCGTGAAGGTCACCGTGAATGGCGCGCTGGCGCCCGAGACGTTGCTGGCGCTGAACCGGGTCTGTACGGTGCCGCTGGCACTCGGCGTGCCACTGATCTGGCCCGTGGACGTGTTCAGGCTCAGGCCGGCCGGCAACTGGCTGGGCGCGACGACGGCATACGAGACGATCGGCCCGTTGCTCGCCGTGATCTGGTAGGTGGCAAAGGCCGTGCCGGTCGTTCCGCTGGCAGTCGCGGCGCTGGTGATCACGGGCGCCGAGTTCGGATTGATCCGGATCGTCACCGGCGCCGCACTGGTGCCGGTGCCCACCACGTTGGTCGCGCTGACGCTGACGGCGAAATCGCCGCTGACCGACGGTGTGCCGACGATCTGGCCGCTGCCGTTGACCGACAGGCCCGCGGGCAGACCGGTTGCGCCGTAGGACAAGATGGCCGGATGGGTCGCGTTGATCTGGATCGGCGTGATCGGTGTGCCGACGGTGCCGGTCACCAGCGGGGCCGGCTGCAGCGGGGCAGTGACCACGGGCACGGCGACCGGCTGGATGTTGAACGCCAGCGTGAATGCGGCGCTGGTGCCCGCCGCGTTGCTGGCGCTGAGCAGGGTCGAGAAAGCGCCGCTGCTGGTGGGCGAGCCGGTGATCGCGCCGCTCGACGTGTTCAGGGCCAGGCCGGGCGGCAGCACCGAGGGCGGTACCACCGCGAACGCCGTGAGCACCGGCTGGGTCGCGGTGATCTGGTACACGGTGCCGGGTGCCGCGTTGACGTTGAGCGTGACGCTGGACGCGCTGGTGATCGTGGGCACCGTGCTCGGACTGATGCGGATGGTCACGGGTGCCGCCGAGCCGGTCCCCGAGGCGTTGGTCGCTGTGGCCGTGACGGTGAAATCGCCGCTTTGCGTCGGTGTGCCGACGATCTGGCCGGAGCCGTTGACCGACAGGCCGCCGGGCAAGCCCGTCGCCCCGAACGACAGGATGGCGGGGTTCGTGGCGGAGATCTGGATCGGCGTGATCGGCGAACCGACGGTTCCGGTCACGGCCGGCGACGCCAGCAGCGGCACCGTGACCGCCGGCACCGAGGTCGGGACGATGGTGAAGTTCACCGTGTGCGGTGCGCTGTCTCCGGCCGCGTTGCTGGCGCGCAGGTCGGTGGCGAAGCTGCCGCTCGACGTGGGTGTGCCGGTGACAAGGCCGGTCGAGGTGTCGAGCGTCAGGCCGGGTGGCAGGGTCGACGGCGCCACCACCGAATACCCGAGGATGACCGGGTTGCTGGCCACGATCTGGTAGCCGGCGAAGGCCTGATTGGCACTGGCCGACACCGTGGTCGCACTGCTGATCACCGGCACCGCGTTCGGATGCACGCGCAGCGTGAGGTCGAGCTGGTTGCTGTTGCCGGCGGCGTTGCTGGTCCGGAAGCTGACCGGGAAGTCGCCGCTGACGCTCGGCGTGCCGGTGATGGCGCCGCTCGTGGCATTGAGGGTCAGTCCCGTGGGCAGCGGGTTGGCCCCGACCAGCACGTAGTTGCCCAGGGGCGGGCGGGTGGCGGACAAGGCATAGGAGGCGCCGTTGACCGAACTGTTCACCGTGCCCATGGCGGTGGGCGCGGCCGGAAGGTTGCTGGTCAGCACCGGAGGCCCTGCCGACGCGACATTGATCTGCAGCGACTGGCTGATCGGCCCGGCGGACGTGCCGGCACCGATGGTCGTGTTCGTCGTGCCCTGGAAGGTCGGCGTTCCGCTGAGCTGGCCGGTGCTGGTGCTGAAGCTCATGCCCGGCGGCACGTTGGCAA
Organism: Rhodoferax sp.; assembly: GCA_024236015.1. Taxonomy (GTDB): domain Bacteria; phylum Pseudomonadota; class Gammaproteobacteria; order Burkholderiales; family Burkholderiaceae_C; genus CAISIP01. Next base: position 265,315 of record JACKLK010000004.1, on the reverse strand, counting down.
GCGTGTAGCTGTTCGGCGTGATCGCCAGGTTGGACGTGATCTGGTAGGGCGTGACCGCCTGGTCCTGGGTGTAGTTGACGACGGCGGCGCTGGTGATGCCGCCCACGACCAGTGTCACGTCCCGGGTCACGGCGCCGGCATTGGCCGCGCCCACCGTGGCCGCGCTGATGTTGGCCTGCACCCGCATCGTGTAGGTGCCGGGCGTGCCCGACAAGGTGCCGGTCACGCGGCCGCTGCCGTCCACGCTCAGGCCCAGGCTGGACAAGGCGGCGGACGGCGACACCAGCGAGGCGCTGAAGGTCGCCGACGGGTCGTTCGAGGTGATGGTGTACAGCGGCGAGCCGGCGGTGTAGGTGGCGCCGACCACGCCGGTGGCGCTGGTGCCGCTGGTCACGCCATAGACCGTGACCGCGACGCTCTTGCTGACGCCGCCGGGCGCGGCCGGATTGACCACCGACACGTTGAACGAGGCGGCGCCGGTGAAGCCGGCCGCCGAGGTGTAGCTGATGTTGTAGGCCACGGTGGCCGTGCCGCTGACCTGGGCCGCCGTGACGGTGGGTGCATTGACCTGGCCGGAGATGAGCAGGCCGCCGCTGTCCTGCGCGGCGCCGCCGGAACCGTCGTCAGCCAGGCAGGGATAGATGTCCTGCACCGACGCGGCGCCCGAGCGCGCGGCCATGGCCAGCGAAGGATTGGTGCAGGCGCCGCTGGGCGCGGACTTGAACACCGGCGCGCGGTACTGGCCGATGTACAAGGCCAGCTTGAAGGCGCGGTCCATCACCGCGGCATTGGACGGATTGAGCGCTGTCGTGCCCAGGTAATTGGTCATCACGCCGCCGGCCGCGAACGCATCGAGGATGCGCTGGCGGTTGTTCGCGGCCAGGATGTGGTTGGACCCGGTGCCGTCCGTCTGGGTCTGGTTGGGCGCCGCGTTCGCAAAGTGACAGGACGCGCAGCTGCCGGGGTCGTAGCTCAGGCCATGTCCATTGGCCGCCTGGTAGATCGTCTGTCCCTGGGATACCTGGCTCTGGGCCTGCGCCTGGGGGCTGGACACCAGCAGCAGCAAGCTCGTCGCCAGGGCGGCTGCGCCGCCGGAGACGCGCGCCAGCCGGGACAGCAGGGCCTTGGGCCAGTTCGGTCGGCAGGATGCGGCGTTGGGCAATGGGCGGTTCCCTGTTTGACACCGACGCAGGTCCCGACGGGCGACGGAGCCTGCCCCGCATGGCGGGAGCGGTGTTACATGGCGGTAAGCGGCATTGCAAACAGTTTAGTGACAAAGATCACACAGACCGCGATTTGCGGCGCATGGCCGGACCACATTGCCGCGCACTGTCGCATAGAACCCACAGCCTATGGGGGATTTCCCCGATGCCATCGCGGCGCGGCGGCGCCGGGTTCAGTCGGTGCCGTCGCCCAGCCACGCCCCATCGGTGCGCAGCCGGGCCTGCAGCGCGCGGACGTCCAGCGCCCGAGGCGCCACGCCGGCGTGCGCGGCCATCGCCGCCGCCGTGCCGGCCGCCTGGCCCATGACGAAACAGCCGCCCGACACCCGCGCCGCCGACTGGCCGCCATGCGTCATCGATGCACAGCGCCCCGCCACCAGCAGGTTGTCCATGTCCCGCACCAGCAGCATGCGCCAGGGCAGGTGGTTGTAGCCGCGGCAGTTCGGGATGTCCTGCCAGCGCAGCGCGACGCTGCCGGCCACGTGTTCCTCGACCATCCAGCCGTTGACGCCGATCGTGTCGTCGAAACTGGCGCATTGCAGCACGTCGTCTTCGCTCAGCTGGTAGTCGCCCAGGATGCGGCGGGTTTCGCGCACGCCGATCTGCGGTGCGATCTCGAGCAGGTAGGCCTGCTCGAAGCCGGGCACGCTCTCGCGCAGGAAGCCGAAGAAGTCCACGGCCTGGCGCCGGCCCTGGATCTCGGCCGCGCTGAGTTGCCGTGCGTTCGTGCCGTCGACCGGCGTGCCGTCGTCATTGGACAATTGCGTCACGTTGACGCGCCATTCGGCGGGGTTCTTCTGCGGCCGCACGATCGGGCCCTTGCGCGCGAACCGGCGGCCGGCGGCCTCGGCCTGTTCCATGAATCCGGCAATCGTCCTGGGCGTGTCCGCGGCGCGCAGCGGGTCCACCCCGTTGACCCGGAACATCGTCGACGGGTACATCATGCCCTGGCCGTCCGTGCCTTTCTCGAACGCGGCACCGGCATGGGCCGCGAGATCGCCGTCGCCCGAACAATCGATGAATACCGTGCCCAGCACCGCCTGGCGGCCGGACTTGGTCTCGATCAGCAGCGCCTGCACCGTGCGGGCCGAGTCCATGATGACGCCCACGGCCAGGGCATGGAACAGGATCTCGGCGCCGCTGTCCAGCACCAGGGCGTCGGCGGCCAGCTTGAACGCCGCGTTGTCGTAGGCCTGGGCCGCGATGCGGTCGCCGAACACCGTGTGCGGTTCGTTGAGCCCGCCGAGTGCACGCATGCGTGCCAGCAGGTCGTCGGCCAGGCCGTGCACCACCGGTTCGATGGTGCCGAACACGTTGGCATGCAGGCCGCAGAAATTGGTCACGCCCGCGGCCGTGCCCATGCCGCCGAGGAATCCGTAGGACTCGACCAGCAGCGTGCGGCTGCCCGCCCGCGCCGCGGCGCTGGCGGCCATGATGCCGGCCGGTCCGCCGCCGAGCACGACCACGTCATAGTGGCCGAACACCGGCGTGTCGCGGCGTGGCTCGGCGATGGAGCGCGGTGTCGTCATCCGGCTGTCCGGTGGTGGCGGGACGAATGGGCCTGGGCCGGCGGTCAGAACGGCGCGTCGGCGTTGCCGGTTGCGGCCGGCGGCTGGTCGGACAGCGCCGCCGGCGCTGCCGCGGCGGCCGCACCCGCCTTGTCCGCCTGCGCGGCGGCGCGTGTCATCTGCAGCTTGCTGCGCACCTCGGCCTTTTCGCCGGCGCTGGCGAACTTGCTGTATCTGCCCAGGATGGACACCAGCTGCGCATAGATCTTGGGGTTGCCGGCCAGGCATTCCTTCTGTTCCAGGAAGTTGGACTCGCCGCTGAAGTTGCCGATCAGGCCGCCGGCCTCGGTGACCAGCAGCGAACCGGCGGCAACATCCCAGGGCTGCAGGCCGGTCTCGAAGAAACCTTCGGTGAAACCGGCCGCCACATAGGCCAGGTCCAGCGCCGCGGCGCCGGGTCGGCGCAGCCCGGCCGTGCGCTGCATCACGTCGCCCATCATGGCCAGGTAACGCGGGAAGTCGTCGCCCGGGCGGAACGGGAAGCCGGTGGAGATCAGGCTTTCCTTCATCTGGATACGCTTGGACACGCGGATCCGTCGGTCGTTCAGGAACGCGCCGCGGCCCTTGGTGGCGGTGAACAGGTCGTTGCGCGAGGGATCGTAGATGACCGCGTGTTCGATCTTGCCCTTGACCGCCAGCGCGATGCTGACGCAATACACCGGGAAGCCGTGGATGAAGTTGGTCGTGCCGTCCAGCGGATCGATGATCCACACGTATTCGGAGTCCTGGGCGCCATGCTCGTTGCCGGATTCCTCGGCCAGGATGCCGTGGCCGGGGTAGGCGCCCAGCAACGTCTCGATGATGGCCTTCTCGCTGGCGTGGTCGACTTCGGTGACGAAGTCGTTGACCTGCTTCTGGGAGATGCGCACCGATTCGACGTCGAGCGCGGCGCGGTTGATGATGGAACCCGCGGCGCGGGCGGCCTTGACGGCGACATTGACCATCGGGTGGAGGTTGGGGGACGGCATGGTTTGTAGGTTTCGGTTCGGCCGCAGGACACAGCAGGCGGGCCGCACAGGAAGCAGGAGCATCGATCCGCGGCGCGATGGCCGCGGGCAAGCGCGCATTTTCCCATGAAACGCGGCGCGGCCGCGACGCGCTGCCGGGGCCGTGGCGGCGCTGAGACAATCGCCGCCATGCAGACACGATTCGTACTGATCAACACCAGCCATGCCGGCAACGTGGGCGCGACCGCCCGTGCGATGAAGGTCATGGGCTTCCACGACCTGGTGCTGGTGGCGCCGCGCTGGGCCAATGTGTTGCGGCGCGAGGAGACCATCCAGCGGGCCAGCGGCGCGCTCGACGTGCTCACCGGCGCGCGCATCGTCGAGACGCTGGACGAGGCCCTGGACGGCATGACCCATGTGCTGGCCACGGCGATGACGCCGCGCGACTTCGGGCCGCCAACGATGAGCCCGCGTGACTGCTTCGCACGCCTGACCGGCGGCAGGCCACTGCTCCAGCCCTCGGACGAGGCCCGGCGGGGCGAACCGGTCGCGCCGCCGCAGGGTGTCGCCTTCCTGTTCGGCTCGGAGCGTTTCGGCATGCGCAACGAGGACGTCTACCGCTGCCATGCCGCGTTGAGCATTCCGACCAACCCGGACTTCGGTTCGCTGAACCTGGGCGCCGCGGTGCAGGTGATCGCCTACGAGTGGCGCCAGGCGCTGCAGGGGTATGCCGAGCAGTCGCCGGCGCTGGCGCCCCAGGCGGCCGACGCCCAGGCGGTGGCGGGCCTGTTGGCGCACTGGGAAGAGGCCTTGACCGCCATCGGTTACCTGGATCCCGACGCGCCGCGCAAGCTGATGCCGCGGCTCAACCAGCTTTTCAATCGCGCCGCCGTGACCCAGGAGGAAGTCCATATCCTCAGAGGTGTCGCCAAGGCCATGCTGCTGACAGCCGCGCGCGCCAGCGAATAGACTCGGGGCATGTTTGCCCGACTCCGCTCCGACATCCAGTGCATCCTCGAACGCGACCCTGCCGCGCGCAGCACGTGGGAGGTGCTCACCTGTTACCCGGGCCTGCACGCCTTGATGCTGCATCGGCCGGCGCACTGGTGCTGGGTGCACGGCTTCACCTGGCTGGGGCGTTTCATCTCGCACATCGCGCGCTGGCTGACCGGCGTCGAGATCCATCCGGGTGCCAAGATCGGCGAGCGGGTGTTCTTCGACCATGCGATGGGCGTGGTGGTCGGCGAGACCGCCGAGATCGGCGACGGCTGCACCATCTACCACGGCGTCACGCTGGGCGGCACCTCGCTGTACAAGGGCACGAAGCGCCACCCGACCATCGGGCGCGACGTCATCATCGGCGCCGGCGCCCAGGTGCTGGGCGGCTTCACCGTCGGTGACGGCGCCAAGATCGGCTCCAACGCCGTGGTGACCAAGCCGGTGCCGGCCGGAGCCACGGCGGTGGGCAACCCGGCGCGCATCATCCAGGCCGACGCCGATGCCAAGCGCGAGGCGGCCGCGTCCAAGATGGGTTTTTCCGCCTACGGCGTGACGCAGAACGACGACCCGCTGAGCCTGGCGATGCGCGGCCTGATCGACAACGCGTCGTCGCAGGAACACCAGATCGCGATGTTGTGGCAGGCCATCGGCACCCTGGCCGAAGGTCGCGCCCAAGGCGACTGCGTGCCGTCCGACGCCTGCCGCGACGGCGACTTCAAGGCCGACAAGCTCAACGAACTGGTCGGCAAGTAGGCGGCCGTTGCGGGCCGCTGCCGCGCCCGGCCGAGCCTGGGCCGGCGCTGGCCATGGTCAGGTCTGCGGCGCGGGACGTTGCGCCGACTTGGGCCGGAACGCCTTGCACACCGTATCAATGGTTTCCAGGTAAGGCCCGCCGATCAGGTCGATGCAATACGGCACGGCGGCAAAGATGCCGTTCACGATGCTGGCGCCCTGGGCGTCGCGCAGCCCTTCCAGGGTCTCGGCGATGGCCTTGGGCTGGCCGGGCAGGTTGATGATCAGGCTCTTGCCGCGAATCACCGCGACCTGCCGCGACAGGATGGCGGTGGGCACGAACCGCAGGCTGATCTGGCGCATCTGCTCGCCGAAACCCGGCATTTCCTTGTCGGCGACGGCCAGCGTGGCTTCGGGTGTCACGTCGCGCAGCGCCGGGCCGGTGCCGCCGGTGGTCAATACCAGCGAACAGCCGGCATCGACGAGTTCGATCAGGGTCGCGCTGATGCGATCGCGCTCGTCGGGGATCAGCCGGGCTTCGAATTGCAGCGGGTTTTGCAGCGCGCGACCCAGCCATTCCTGCAGCGCCGGCAGCCCCTTGTCTTCGTACACGCCGCTGGAGGCGCGGTCGCTGATCGAGACGATGCCGATACGGACCGGGTCAGATGTCGGGTTGGCTGCTGGCATGGGATGGGGGCTCCTCGTTGTCCTTGGGGTCGTGCAACTGCGCGCGGATCAGCTGGAACAGCTCGCGGTAGGCCTTGCCGTGGCGCGGTGTCTCGCCCGCCACGGTGGGCTTCGCGTCGCGCCGCGCCTGGCGGATCAGCGCGCGCATCTGCTGGCTGTCGGATTGCGGGTATTGCTGCACCCAGTCGGACAACACGGCATCGTCGGCCAGCAGCCGGTCGCGCCACTGTTCGACCTGGTGCAGCGCCAATGCGTCGCTGGCCGAGCCGCGGTGTTGCTCCGCCAGTGTCGTGCGCACCGCCTCCAGCGTGTCGGCGTCGAGCTGGCGCATCAGCTTGCCGATGAATTGCATCTGGCGCCGCTTGCCCTCGAAGTTGCTGATGCGGTTGGCTTCGTCGAGCGCCTCGACCAGCTTGTCGGGCAGGGCCAGGCGTGCCATCAGGTCGCCGCGCAGCGTCAGCAGGTCCTGGCCGAGCTTCTGCAGCTCGGTGCTCTCGCGCTTGCGCTCGGTGCGGCTGGGCGCGTCACCCCCCTTGAGCTCGCGCTTGAGCTCGAGGTCCAGCTCGCTGCCTTCGGCGACGAACTGGCCGGAGACGAAATAGCCTTTTTTGGGTTTGCGGGGCATGGGCGGGTGCGGGCTTGGCGGCCGGTGTCGGCCTGTGTTCTGACAGCCAAGTATCATAGTCGCCCACGTGAACAGGCGACCATGAAACAACAAGCAACCACCAAGGCCGACAGCGGCTTCAGCTACAGCCAGGCATTTTTCGAGGAACTGGTGGACACCGCCTTGCACCACGCCAGGACCGTGGGCGCCACCGATGCGGCCGCCGAGGCGTCCGAGGCCTGCGGATTGAGCGTCTCGGTGCGCAAGGGCGAACTCGAGAACGTCGAGCGCAATCGCGACAAGTCCTTGTCGATCTCGGTGTATGTCGGCCAGCGCCGTGGCAATGCCAACACCTCCGACTTCTCCACCGCCGCGATCCGGCAGACGGTGCAGGCCGCCTACGACATCGCCCGCTTCACGGCCGAGGACCCGATGGCCGGGCTGCCGGACGAGGCGGACATCGCGACGCAGCCCCGCACCGCGGACGAACTCGAACTGTTCTTCCCCTGGGCGGTGACCAGCGAGCAGGCCGCGGAGCTGGCGATGGAATGCGAAGCCGCCGCGCTGGGCACCCACAAGCGCATCACCAACAGCGAAGGCGCCGCGGTGTCGGCGCAGCAGTCACATTTCTTCAGCGCGCACACCCACGGTTTCCGTGGCGGTTACGCGAGTTCGCGGCATTCGATCTCGGTCTCGCCGATCGCGTCGATCGGCGAGGACATGCAGCGCGACGCCTGGTACAGCTCGATGCGCGACGCGAACGAACTGGCCAGCGCGAAGCGCATCGGCCGTTATGCCGCCGAGCGGGCGCTGAGCCGGCTCGGCGCCCGCAAGATCTCCACGCGCAATTGCCCGGTGCTGTTCGAGTCGCCGCTGGCGGCCGGCCTGCTCGGTGCGTTCGTGCAGGCGATCAGCGGCGGCGCCTTGTACCGCAAGAGTTCGTTCCTGCTCGATTCGCTGGGCAAGCAGGTGCTGCCCAAGCACATCGACATCGAGGAAGACCCGTTCATCAAGCGCGGCAAGGGCAGTTCGCCGTTCGACGAGGAGGGCGTGCGGGTCGCGCCGCGCATGGTGGTCGAGGCGGGACGGGTCAAGGGTTATTTCCTGAGCAGCTACACGGCGCGCAAGCTGGGCATGCGCACCACCGGCAATGCCGGCGGCTCGCACAACCTGGTGCTGCGTTCGCGCCTGACGCAATCGGGCGACGACCTCGACGCGATGCTGCGCAAGCTCGGCCGCGGCCTGTTCGTGACCGAACTGATGGGGCAGGGCGTCAACTACGTGACCGGCGATTATTCACGCGGTGCCAGCGGCTTCTGGGTCGAGGACGGCCGCATCGCCTACCCGGTGCACGAGATCACGATCGCCGGCAACATGAAGAACATGCTCAAGGACATCGAGGCCGTGGGTGCGGACACCTACAACTTCGGCGCCAAGACGGTCGGCTCGGTGCTGATCGGCAAGATGAAGGTGGCGGGCAACTGAGCATCCGCCGCGAAGCGCGGCCCGGCCCCGCCTGCGTGTGGGGCAAGGCGCGGGCAGACGTACAACGATTTCGTATTTCAGCCCGGCCCGCGCGCGGGGCAACAAGGTCCGCGACCCTGTGCCCCGCGGGAGGCTCAGCCGGCCAGCGCGGCCTTGACGGCCGCCGACACCTGGGCCATCTCGGCCTTGCCGGCCAGCCGGGTCTTGGCCACACCCATGACGCGGCCCATGTCGCCGGCTGCCGGCTTGCGGCCGAGCTCGGTGGCCAGTTCGGCGACGATGGCATCGATCGCGCCGCGCACTTCGCCGGCGTCCATGCGCTGGGGCAGGTAGCCCTCGAGCACGACGAGTTCGGCGCTTTCCTTGTCGGCCAGGTCCTGGCGGCCGGCGGTCGTGAACGCGGCGATCGAGTCCCGGCGCTGCTTGACCAGCTTGTCGATGATGCTCGTGACGGCCGCGTCGTCGAGCGTGACCCGCTCGTCGACCTCCTTTTGCTTGCATGCCGCCAGCAGCAGCCGGATCGTGCCCAGGCGTGCGCTGTCCTTGGCGCGCATCGCCGCCTTCATGTCTTCGGTGATCTGGTCCTTGAGTGCCATGGTGTTACCTCGTTTCCAAAAACGCGAAAACCCGCGTCCGGATGACCCGGCGCGGGTTCCTGGCCTCTCGTCCAGGTCATGCCTGGCTCCCGGTGGGGGATGCATGGCCGGGAGGACCCGGCACATGTTCGAGAAGACCGCTGACTGTCGGCAAGCCCGCGCTGGGGCAGGGATCAGTACAGCTTCTTGGGCAGCTGCATCGAGCGGATGCGCTTGTAGTTGCGCTTGACCGCGGCCGCCTTCTTGCGCTTGCGCTCGGCGGTCGGCTTCTCGTAGAACTCGCGGGCACGCAGGTCGGTCAGCAGGCCCAGTTTTTCGATGGTGCGCTTGAAACGGCGCAGTGCGACGTCGAACGGCTCGTTTTCTTTTACACGGATGGTGGTCATGGGTATTCGGGTTCCAAAATGTGCCTGGGCAAGATCGCAGACCCGGGCTGATATCTGCTGGTCGCCGCAACAGGGGGGCTCTTGTTGCTCCGAACAAAGAGCCGGCAGTCGCCAGCAAAGCCGCAAATTATAGCTCCGATGTTCAAGGCTCCGCCAGCCGGCTTGCCAGCCCACGCGCGCAGGCATAGGCGCTGGCCCAGGCCCACTGGAAGTTGTAGCCGCCCAGCCAGCCGGTGACGTCGACCACCTCGCCGATGAAATACAGACCGGCCTGGGTCGACTCCATGGTCTGGCTCGACAGGCAGCGTGTATCGACGCCGCCGGCCGTGACCTCGGCCTTGGCGTAACCCTCGGTGCCGGTGGGCACCAGTTCCCAGCGTGCGACCTGCTCGGCCAGGGCCGCCAGCGCCTTGTCGGCGGTCTGGTCGATCGGTCGGTGCCAGTCCTGCCCCAGGCGCGCATCCTGGGCGATCCAGGTCTCGGCCAGGCGGCTGGGCACCAGCGCCGCCAGCTCGTTGCCCAGCAGCTTGCGCGACAGGCCCTTGGCCCGCAGCAGCGTCTGCTGCATCTGGATGTCGGGCGCCAGGTCGATGCGGATCGGCGTGTCGGCGCGCCAGTAGCTCGAGATCTGTAGCACCGCCGGACCGCTCAGGCCGCGGTGGGTGAACAGCAGATCTTCGCGGAAACGGGCGCGCTCGCGCTTGCTGCCGGTCTCGATCGCCACCGGCAGCGACAGGCCCGAGAGTTCGGCGAACGGCGCCCACTGCGCCGGGTCGAACACCAGCGGCACCAGCGCCGGCCGCGTCTCGACGATGTCCAGGCCGAACTGGCGCGCGATGCGGTAGCCGAAGTCGGTGGCACCGATCTTCGGGATCGACAGGCCCCCGGTGGCCACGACGACGGCACGGCTGCGAATCGCCCCCTGGGCGCTGCCCAGCAGATAACCGTCGCCTTCGGTCGCCAGCGTGTGGATCGGGCAGTTCTGCCAATGCACCACGCCGCCGGCGGCGCATTCGGTCAGCAGCATCGTGATCAGGTCCTGCGCGGAGCGGTCGCAGAACAGCTGGCCCTTGTGTTTCTCGTGGTAGCCGATTTCGTGGCGGCGCACCAGGTCGATGAAGTCGCCCGGCGGATAACCGGCCAGCGCCGAGCGGCAGAACTTCGGGTTCTGGCCGAGGAAGTTGTCCGGCCCGGTGGTCAGGTTGGTGAAGTTGCAACGGCCGCCGCCGGAGATCCGGATCTTTTCCGCGACCTTGTCGGTATGGTCGACCAGCAGGACCTTGAGTCCGGATTGGCCCGCCACGCCGGCGCAGAACAGGCCGGCGGCGCCGGCACCGATGATGACGACATCGAAACTGTGCATGCCGGCAAGTGTAGGTCGCCGCTGCGGTGCCATCGGCGCGCGCGCCGGCTCATGGCGTCTCGTGACGCGAAACAGCCGGCGTCAGGCCGACACCGACATGGCCGCAGCCTGTTCGCGCATCGACTGGGCCAGCGCCGCGGAGCGCGCCACCTCGCCCACGACGAGGATGGCCGGACTCGCGATCTGTTCGCGTGCCATGGTGGCGCTGAGTTGCCCGAGCTCCGTGACGCAGCTGCGTTGATCCGGCAGGCTCGCGTTCTGCACCACGGCCACGGCCGTGTGTGCCGGCAGTCCGGTCAACAGGCCGTCCTGCAGTTGCTGCACGCCCGCCACGCCCATGTAGATCACCAGCGTCAGGTGGGCATCGCGCGCCGTCGCCGCCAGCGCACGCCAGTCGGTGGGTGTGCCGCCGCGTTTGGCATGCCCGGTGATGAACACCACGCCCTGTGCATGGTCCCGGTGCGTCAACGGCACGCCGATGGCAGTGGCGCCCGCCAGACCGGCCGTGATGCCGTTGACCACGTCGACCTCGATGCCAGCCGCGCGCAGGTGTTCGACTTCCTCGCCGCCGCGGCCGAAGATGAACGGGTCGCCGCCCTTGAGCCGGACCACGGTCTCGCCGTCGCGCGCGGCGGTGAGCATCAGTTTTTCGATGAAGGCCTGCGGCGTGGAGCGGCAGCCGCCGCGCTTGCCCACATAGACGATGCGCGCGCCGGGGCTGGCCAGCGCGACGATGGCGTCGCCGACCAGGTCGTCGACCAGCAGCAGGCTGGCCTGCGCGATCGCGCGCGCGGCCTTGATGGTCAGCAGGTCCGGGTCGCCGGGTCCGGCGCCCACCAGGGTTACACGGCCGGGGCTCATGCGGGACTCCCTTGCAAACATGTTTCGGCCTGCACGACGTGTGCGACCTGGGCGGCGATCGGCTGCGGAACCGGACGTTCGCCCGCCAGTACCGCGCGGATATAAGCTGCCGTGCTGGCCGCATCGATGTCGCGCGGCAGTTCGGGCAGCGCGTCCAGGCTGCCGGCCTGGGGCGGCAGGGTGTCCTGCCGTACGCCGCGCAGGAACAACTCCATCTTCGGCTGGCGCCGCGGGTCGGCGACCGCTTCGCCTTCGGTGCCGCGCAGCAGCAAGGCGTTGGACTGCATCAGCTCGAACGTGCTGGCCATCGACAGCGCGTATTCGGGGTGGGTGTAGCTGCTGATCAGCAGGTTGGTGCCCAGGCCCGGATTCATCAGCTTGACCAGGCTGTGCGCCGGATTGCGCAGTCCGACGACGCGGCGCACCTCCAGCAGTCGCTGCAAGCCGGCGCAGAGCACCGCGGTCGGCGCGAACACGACGGTGCCGGCATCGACCGGCCCGATCGCCGTGGCCGGCGCAATGTCCAGTGCGGCCAGCACGTCGGCGGTGAAGACGCGGGTCGACTCGCTCGCCGCGCCGTGGATCAGCACCCGCAGCCCTTCGCGCGCCAGCAGCAATGCCAGCAGCGGGGTCAGCAGCGGCAACTTGCGCGCGCCGTTGTAGCTCGGGATCACGACCAGCGGCCGGTCCGCCGCCGGGACCGGCTGCAGGCGTTCGTAGGTCGCGTCCAGGAAACCGGCCATCTCCTGCGCCGTCTCGCCCTTGATGCGCATCGCCAGGCAGAACGCGCCGACCTCCAGGTCGCTCACCGTGCCGTCGAGCACCTGGCCGAACAGATCGTGCGCCTGCGCACGCGTCAAGGCCCGGGCGCCGTCCTTGCCGCGTCCGATTTCCTTGATGTAGTGGGCGATCGCCATGGGCGGATTGTCCCGGATCATTGATGACGACGGGTTATGAGCTTATGCCGCCAGCGGCGCCGGCATGGCCATGCACGAAGCCTGCGCCAGGCGGCGCAGTTCGGGCACACAGGAGCCGCAGTTGGTGCCGCACTGCAGGCGTTGCTGCAGCAGGTCCAGGCGTTGGGACGCCGTCCCGGTGCCTTCGGCCAGCGTGGCCGCGATCTGTTGCTGCGACACGTTGAAGCAGGTGCAGACCGGCTGGTCCCGGGCCGTGATGGCCGCCGGCGCCCGCGCCACCGGGGCCAGCAACTGGCGTCCGAACGCGCGGGCGTCGCGCTGGTCCTGCAACACGGTCTGGATCCAGGACTGGGCACGGGTATCGCCGGCGAGCAGAAAGGCTTCCAGGCGCAACTCCGCGTTGTGCTCGGCCAGGCGCATCGCGCGACGCTGGCCCCGCTGGCGGTCGGCGTACCGCAACACGCCGGTGGCGTCCAGGCCCAGGATCTGCTCGATCGTGGCCAGCAGCGCATCGGCGGGCGGCTCGGCCGCGGCGCAGCGCAGCAACACACCGTCGCGGGCCTGGGCGCTGTCGTCCAGCGTGCTGCGGCTGGCAAACGGCACGCACACGGCGAACGCGAACTGCGGCATCAGGGCGCGCAATCGCTCCTGCGCCCGCAACGCCCGATCCGGCGGCAGCCATGCCTGCGCCAGCAGCGTCCAGGGCAGCTCCGCCTTGAGCAGCTTGACCGCCGCATGCTTGAGTTCGGGCTGGTGCGAGTCCGGGCAGCGCGCCGGTGTCGTGAGCGCGTTCACGCCCGCCAGCGGCGTGCCGACGCTGGAGCGGCCGCCCAGGTATTCCGAGCCCCAATGCATGGCCAGGAACACCTGGCCCGGTGCCAGGTCGGCGTCGCGCTGGACCGGCACGACGATGGAGCCCCGCCGGCTGGTCAGCTGCACCAGGTCACCCGCTTCCAGCTGGCGGCGCGCCATGTCCCGCGGATGCATCTGCACGGCAGGCTCGGCGACATGGGCGAAGGCGCGGCCGGACGTGCCGGTGCGGCTCATGCCATGCCACTGGTCGCGCAGGCGGCCGGTGTTGAGCGTGAACGGATATCGCGCGTCGCGCGCTTCGGCCGGCGGCCGGTAGGGCGTGGCGACGAATCGCGCACGGCCATCGGGTGTCGCGAAGCGGCCGTCGGTGTACAGCCGCGCCCGGCCCTGGGTGGTGCCGGCGGGCATCGGCCATTGCTGCGGGCCGGCCTGTGCCAGCAGGGCGTAACTCATGCCGGTGATGTCGAGGTCGCGCCCGCGTGTGCTCGCGCGGTGTTCGTTCCAGACCGATTCGGCATCGGTGTACGGAAACAGCGTCGGCCGCCCGGCGCGGTGCGGCAGGCGGGCCTCCAGCCGGCGCGCCAGGTCGACCACGATCTCCCAGTCGCGCCGCGCCTGGCCCGGTGCGTCCACCGCCGCGCGCACCCGGCTGATGCGCCGTTCGCTGTTGGTGACGGTGCCCTCTTTCTCGCCCCAGCTCGCGGCGGGCAGCAGCAGGTCGGCGTAGGCGCAGGTTGCGGTGCCGGCGAAGGCCTCCTGCACGATGACCAGTTCGGCGCGTTCCAGCGCGCGGCGCACCACGGATTGTTCGGGCAGCGACTGCGCCGGGTTGGTGCAGCAGATCCACAGTGCCCGGATCGCACCGTCGGCCGCGGCCTGGAACATGTCGACGGCGGTCCTGCCGGGGGTGGCGGGCACCGCGTCCACGCCCCACAAGGCCGCCACCTCGGCGCGGTGCCGGGGATCGGCCATGTCGCGGTGGCCGGACAGCAGGTTGGCCATGCCGCCGACCTCGCGCCCGCCCATCGCATTGGGCTGGCCGGTCAGCGAGAACGGGCCGGCGCCGGCCCGGCCGATCTGTGCCGTGGCCAGGTGCAGGTTGATCAGCGCGGCATTCTTCGCGGTGCCGCTGCTGGACTGGTTCAGGCCCTGGCAATACAGGCTCAGCGTCGCGCGCGAGGTGGCGAACAGCCGCGCCGCCGCGACCAGGTCGTCGCGGTCGATCCCGCAGGCCTGGGCGACCCGCTCCGGCGTCGCGTCGCGCACGCTGGCCTTGAGCGTGTCGAAGCCGCTGGTATGGGCCGCGATGAAGGCGGTGTCGATCCAGCCCTCCCACAACATCAGGTGCAGCATGCCCTGGAACAGCAACACGTCGGTTCCGGGCTGGATCTGCAGGAAATGGTCGGCGATCGTGCAGCTGTCGGTGCGCCGGGGGTCGGCGACGATGATCTTCAGATGCGGGTTGGCCCGCCGGGCCGCCTCGATGCGGCGGAACAGCACCGGATGCGCAAACGCCGGATTGGCGCCGACGATGAAGATGCACGCGGCATGGTCGATGTCCTCGTAGCTGCACGGCGGCGCATCGGCGCCCAGCGTCTGCTTGTAGCCGGCCACCGCGCTGCTCATGCACAGGCGCGAGTTGCTGTCGATGTTGTTGGTGCCCACCAGGCCCTTGGCCAGCTTGTTGAACACGTAGTAGTCCTCGGTCAGCAACTGGCCCGAGATATAGAAACCCACGGCGTCCGGTCCGTGTTCGGCAATGATCTGCTGCAACCCGGTGGCGGCGACATCGAGCGCCGCGTCCCAGCCCAGCGGCCGGGGCGCCGCGCCCCGATGCTCGCGCCGCATCGGCTGCAGCAGGCGGCTGTGCAGGGTCACCGGCGCGGTCGCGGTCAGGTGCAGCATGGAGCCCTTGGCGCACAGGCGGCCGGCGTTGGCGGGATGGTCAGGGTCGCCGCGCACGCCGGTGATCTGCGCTCCGGTCGACTCGATGATCACGCCGCAACCCACGCCGCAATACGGGCAGGTGGAGCGGGTCTCGCGCGGGACGGCGTGCGCCATGGTCAGTCCGTGGCGCTGCGCCGGCAGGCCGGGCCGGCCACCGGAGCGGTCGCCTCCAGCGCCAGGCTGGCCAGCTCCTGCCGGTCGAGGAAGACCTCGCCCGCGTCGACGCGGACCTGGAACGCCTGCGCGCAACCTTCGTCCGGCGCCTGGGCGCAGCCGGTGTCGAGCGCAATGGTCCAGTTGTGCAGCGGGCAGGCCACGCTGGTGCCGAACACGATGCCCTGGCTCAGCGGACCGCCCTTGTGCGGACAGCGATCGAGCACCGCGAACACCTGGTCGCGGTCGTTACGGAACACCGCCACGTCCATGCCGCGCGCTCGCGCGACGCGGCGCGCGCCGAGCACCGGGATGTCGTCGACGCGGCAGATGCGTTGCCAGCCGGCCGCGGGTGCGGCCGCGGCATCGGACGTTTCTGCGGTGGAAACGGTGGCATCCATCATGCGGCCTCCAGCCGGGCGAACTGGCGCTGGTCCAGCGCCGCCTTGTCGTGTTCGAACCAGGGGTCGGGCTCGCCGTCCAGGCTGAACTGCAGCTTCTCCCACAAGGCCTGGCGTCCCGCCGCATCCTCCAGGATGCGTTTCTTGACATAGTCCAGCCCGACCCGGGCGACGAAATGCACGGTGCGCTCCAGGTACCAGCCCTCCTCGCGGTAGAGCTGGCAGAACGCGCCGGTGTATTCGAGCACCTCGGCCGCCGTCCTGAGCTTGGTGAAGAAATGCGCGACCTCGGTCTTGATGCCGCCGTTGCCGGCGATGTACATCTCCCAGCCCGAGTCGACGCCGATGATGCCGACGTCCTTGATGCCGGCCTCGGCGCAGTTGCGCGGGCAGCCGCTGACCGCGAACTTGACCTTGTGCGGTGCGTACATGCGCCACATCGCGCGCTCCAGGTCCTTGCCCATCTGGGTCGAGTCCTGCGTGCCCATGCGGCACCATTCCGAGCCGACGCAGGTCTTGACGGTGCGCAGCGCCTTGGCATAGGCATGGCCGCTGGGCATGCCGATGTCCTTCCAGACGTTGGCCAGGTCTTCCTTCTTCACGCCGAGCAGGTCGATGCGTTGTCCGCCGGTGACCTTGACGGTCGGAATCTGGTACTTGTCGACCGCGTCGGCGATGCGGCGCAGCTCGGAGGCCGTGGTCTCGCCGCCCCACATGCGCGGGATCACCGAATAGGTGCCGTCCTTCTGGATGTTGGCATGGCTGCGCTCGTTGATGAAGCGGCTTTGCGGATCGTCCTTTGCCTCCTTGGGCCAGCTCGAGATCAGGTAGTAGTTGATCGCCGGGCGGCAGCTCGCGCAGCCGTTCGGTGTGCTCCAGTTCAGCCGGGCGTACACATCGGCGATGGTCAGCAGCTTGTGCTGGTTGATCGCGTCGCGCACGGCCTGGTGGCCCAGGTCGGTGCAGCCGCACATGGCCTTGAGCTTGGGCGTGGCCGAATAGTCGCCGCCGGCGGTGAACATCAGCAGCTGCTCGACCAGGCCGGTGCACGAGCCGCAGCTGCTGCTGGCCTTGGTGTGCTTGCGTACCTCCTCGAGCGTGAACAGGCCCTTGTCCTTGATCGCCTTGCAGATCGTGCCCTTGCGCACGCCGTTGCAGCCGCAGACCTCGGCGTCGTCGGGCATGGCGGCGGCCTTGTTGTGGCCTTCATGGCCGACGTCGCCGATGTTCGATTCGCCGAACATCAGCTTGTCGCGGATGTCGGCCACGCTGCGCCCGTCGCGCAGCAGCTTGAAATACCAGCTGCCGTCCACCGTGTCGCCGTACAGGCAGGCGCCCACCAGCTTGTCGTCCTTGATCACCAGGCGCTTGTAGACGCCGCCGAAGGGGTCGGACATCACGATCTCCTCGGTGCCTTCGCCGCCCATGAACTGGCCGGCCGAGAACAGGTCGATGCCGGTGACCTTGAGCTTGGTCGAGGTCAGCGAGCCCTGGTAACGCCCGATGCCCATCTGCGCCAGGTGGTTGGCCGCGACCTTGGCCTGTTCGAACAAGGGCGCGACCAGGCCGTAGGCGATGCCGCGGTGGGCCGCACATTCGCCGACCGAATAGATGCGCGGATCGGTGACGGTCTGCATGGTGTCGTTGACGACGATGCCGCGCTCGACCTGCAGCCGCATGCTCTCGGCCAGTGCGGTGTTGGGCCGGATGCCGACCGCCATCACGACCAGGTCGGTGTCCTGCTCGGTTCCGTCCTTGAAGCGGATCGCGCGCACCCGACCGTCGGCGCCGCCCAGCAGCTCCTGCGTCTGCGCGCCGATGCGGAACCGCAGGCCACGTTCTTCCAGCGACTGCTGCAGCAGCCTGCCGGCCACGTCGTCGAGCTGGCGCTCCATCAGCCACGGCGCGACGTGGACCACGGTGACCTCCATGCCGCGGCGCATCAGGCCGTTGGCGGCCTCCAGCCCGAGCAGGCCGCCGCCGATGACGACCGCCTTGCGGTGGCTGCTGGCCGCCGCGATCATGGCCTCGGTGTCGGCAATGTCGCGGTAGGCGAGCACGCCCTGCAGGTCCTTGCCCGGCACCGGCAGCATGAAGGGATTGGAGCCGGTGCACAGCAGCAGGCGGTCGTAGGGCGCCTCGGTGCCGTCCTCGGCGCGCACGATGCGGCGGACCCGGTCGACCTGGCTGACCTTCCTGCCGGCGTGCAGCGTGATGCCGTTGTCGCGGTACCAGTCCCAGCTGTTGAGCACGATCTCGTCCATCGTCTGCTCGCCGGCGAGCACCGGCGAGAGCAGGATGCGGTTGTAGTTGGGATGGGGCTCGGCGCCGAAGACGGTGATGTCGTACAGCTCGGGGTCGAGCTTGAGCAGCTCCTCGATCGTGCGGATGCCGGCCATGCCGTTGCCCACCAGCACCAGTTTCATCTTGGTCATGTTGTGCCTCGTGTCCTCAAGGGTTCAATGCTGGCGGCCGCAGTCGGCCAGGAAGCCGATCAGCTCCTCGCGCAGCGCGTAGTACTGCGGATGCGCCACCAGCGCCTCGCGTGAACGGGGGCGCGGCAGCGGCACGTCCAGGATGCGGCCGATCTTCGCGCGTGGTCCGTTGGTCATCATCACGACCCGGTCGGCCAGCAGGATGGCCTCGTCGACGTCGTGCGTGACCATCATCGCGGTGACCTGGCTGCGCGACCAGACCTCCATCAACACCTGCTGCAGTTCCCAGCGGGTCAGCGAATCGAGCATGCCGAAGGGCTCGTCGAGCAGCAGCATCTTCGGGTTGAGCGCGAACGCGCGTGCGATGCCCACGCGTTGCTTCATGCCGTTGGACAACTCGGACGCGCGCTTGTGCATCGCGCTGCCCAGCCCGACCTTGGCCAGGTAGTAGGCGACGGTGTTCTCGCGCTCGCCGCGCGACGCATGCGGAAACACGCGTGCCACGCCGAGCATCACGTTGTCGAAGGCGCTGAGCCAGGGCACCAGGCTGGGGGCCTGGAACACCAGGCCGCGGTCCGGGCCGGCGTCGGCGACCTCGCGGCCGTCGAGCACGATGACGCCGCCGCTGACCTCGGTCAGGCCGGCCATCATCGACAACACCGTCGACTTGCCGCAACCCGAGTGGCCGATCACCGAGATGAACTCGCCCTGGCGGATCTTCAGGTCGAAGCCGTCGACCACGGTCTGCGGTCCCCTGGCGCCGGGATAGACCTTCACGACCTCGGAGAAGTCGACGAAACGTTCGCCGTGCGCACGGGGTTCGTCGTGGGGGTCGGGCGCGGCGTCGGCTGCCGTGGCCGCCTGTGCCTCGATGCGCTCGGCCTGCGCCGCGTGGCGCAGCCGGGCGATGCTGGCCAGCGTCGGAGGACGATGTTCCCCGACCGGCCGGGGCGTGAGGGTGGGCAAGGGGATGACCTGGGCGCCCTGGCCCGCATCGCGTTGCTGCGCCATGCCCAGCAGGTGCTGGGTGATCTCGGCGCGCAGCTTCTGGAAATGCGCATCGTGGTTCATCGCCCGCCGATCCCGCGGGCGCGCGATGCCGACGCTGAACGAGGGGCCGAGCCGCGCGCGCGGGCCGGTCTGCAGCGGAATGATGCGATCGGCCATCATCAGCGCCTCGTCCACGTCGTTGGTGATCAGCAGCACGGTCTTGTGGTCCTCGCTCCAGATGCGCACGATCTCGTCCTGCAGATTGGCGCGGGTCAGGGCGTCGAGTGCCGACAGCGGCTCGTCCATCAGCAGCACGTCCGGGTCGGTGGCCAGTGCCCGTGCCACCGACACCCGCTGGCGCATGCCGCCCGACAGCTGGGCCGGCTTCTTGTCGGCCGCCGCGCTCAGGCCGACCATGGCGATGTAGTGCTTCACGCGCGCCGCGCGTTGCGCCGCCGGCTGGCCGGCACAGACCTGGTCCACGGCCAGCGCGATGTTCTGCTGCACGGTGAGCCAGGGCATCAGCGAATAACTCTGGAACACGACCCCGCGGTCCGGGCCGGGGCCGGTGATGGCGCGGCCATTCTTGCGCACGTCGCCGCTGTCGGCCCGCAGCAGGCCGGCCAGCAGGTTGACCAGCGTGGTCTTGCCGCTGCCGGAGAAACCGACGATGGCGACGAACTCGCCCGGCTCGACCCGCAGGTTCAGTCCCGCGAGGACCTCGGTGCGGCCCGCGCCGCTGCCGTAGCTCTTGCAGACCTCGCGCAGTTCGAGTGCGGCGGCGCCGGGCACCGCGTTCAGCGTGGGGGTGTCGGCGACCGGTTCGAGTGGCGGCGCCGGCGGGATATGCAGGGCGACAGGGGTTCGCATCGCGAATGTCATGGTGCTGCGCTCCGGCCTACTTGTGTTCGACCGCGTGCTGCAGCAGCTGCATCAGGCGATCGAGCGCGAATCCGATCAGGCCGATCGTCAGCACCGCGACCATGATGCGGCTCAGCGAGTCGGAGCTGCCGTTCTGAAACTCGTCCCAGACGAACTTGCCCAGGCCCGGGTTCTGCGCCAGCATCTCGGCGGCGATCAGCACCATCCAGCCCACGCCCAGCGACAGCCGCATGCCGGTGAAGATGTAGGGCAGGGCCGAGGGCAGGATGATGCGGCGCACCCGCGTGCCCAGCGGCAGCTGCAGCACCTTGCCGACGTTGACCAGGTCCTTGTCGACCGAGGTCACGCCCACCGCGGTGTTGATCAGCGTGGTCCAAAGCGAACACAGCGTGACCGTGATGGCCGAGATCAGGAACGACTTCTGGAACATCGGCGTGCCGCTGGTGACATACACCGCGCTGACGATCAGCGTGACGATCGGCAGCCAGGCCAGCGGAGAGACCGGCCGGAAGATCTGCACGATCGGGTTGATCGCCGCCTGCACGATGCGCGAGGAGCCCGCCAGGATGCCCAGCGGCACCGCGACCACGGTGGCCAGCAGGAAGCCGGTGAACACCGTGACCAGGCTGGTGACGATCTGGTCCAGGAAGGTCGGCTTGCCGTTGTAGACGAAGTGGCGCGGCTGGTAGTTCGGGTCCTCGGCCAGCCGCTCCTGGTTGCGTGCGTCCTGGCGCTGGTAGAACTCGGCACTGCGGCGCCGCTCGTTCAGGTGGTCGGCCCACAGCACCCGGGTCTGCTCGAGCACCTGGACCGGGCCGGGAAAGGCGCCCAGGCTGGTTTCGATGCGCGGCGCGATGCCGGCCCACAACGCGACGAACAACACCAGTGCCAGCAACGGCACCACGAGCGCCGTGCCCATGCCGCGTGCCAGCGCACGCGGATCGCGGTTGGCGCCGCCAAACATCTTCAGTACCCGTTCCATGTCGGAGTCCTCCCGTGCGTCGGATCAGAGGGTGTCGCTCGGCTTGAGGCCGATCTTGAACTTGCCCAGGTATTCGTTGGGCTTGCGGCCGTCATAGACGATGCCGTCGATGAAGCCGTCCTGCGGGCCCTTGAAGCCGTCGCTCCGGGCCGGGAAGTCGCTGTCCTTGGCCTTGCCGTCCGCCACCAGCGCCTTGGCCGCCTGCATGTAGACCTCGGGCAGGTAGACCTTCTTCGCGACGTCCATGTACCAGCTGTCGGGCTTGGTCTCGGTGATCTGGCCCCAGCGGCGCATCTGCGTCAGGTACCAGATGGCGTCGCTGTAGAACGGGTAGGTCGCGAAGTTGCGGAAGAACACGTTGAAGTCCGGTGCCGGCCGCTTGTCGCCTTTCTCGAATTCGAAGCTGCCGGTCATGCTGTTGCCGATCACCTCCTCGTCGGCGCCGACGTAGTTCGACCGGGACAACATCTTCACCGCCTCGACGCGGTTGGCCATGCTGGCGTCGAGCCACATGCAGGCCCGGATCAGCGCCTTGACCACGGCCACGTGGGTGTTCGGGTTCTTGTCGGCCCAGCCGCGTGTGACGCCGAACACCTTCTCCGGGTTGTGTTTCCAGATCTGGTGGTCGGTGATGACCGGCACGCCGATGCCCTTGAACACCGCCTGCTGGTTCCAGGGTTCACCGACGCAATAGCCGTGGATCGTGCCGGCCTCCATCGTCGAGGGCATCTGCGGCGGCGGCGTCACCGACAGCAACACGTCGGCGCTCTTGGTGCCGCTGATGTCGTTGCTGGTGTAGTAACCCGGATGCAGGCCGCCGGCGGCGAGCCAGTAACGCAGCTCGTAGTTGTGCGTGGACACCGGGAACACCATGCCCATCTTGAACGGCTTGCCCTGCGACTTCCATTTGTCGACCACCTTCTTCAGTGCGGTGGCCTGGATCGGATGCTTGACCTTGCCGCCTTCCATCGGCAGCAGCGGCTTCATCTCGTTCCAGACCGCGTTCGAGACGGTGATGGCATTGCCGTTGAGGTCCATGCTGAACGCGGTGACGATGTCGGCCTTGGTGCCGAAGCCGATGGTGGCGCCCAGCGGCTGGCCGGCCAGCATGTGGGCGCCGTCGAGCTGGCCGTCGATGACGCGGTCCAGCAGCACCTTCCAGTTCGCCTGGGCCTCGAGCGAGACGTTCAGGCCTTCGTCCTCGAAGTAGTGTTTCTCGTAGGCCACGACCAGCGGTGCGCAGTCGGTGAGCTTGATGAAGCCGAACTTCAGCGATTCCTTCTCGGGGCGCGCGGCCCGGGACTGCGCGGCCGCGGGCAGGCCCACGGCGCTCGAACCGACGAGTGCCGTGGCTCCGGCCAGGAAGCGGCGCCGGGGCAGGGGATGGGGGTTGTGGGTCATGGTGGGCTCCAGTGGGGGTCGTTGAAATCGTCGTCAGGGGGTGACGGGTTCTGGTGCATGGCGCGGCCGGGCCTGCACCGCGAAACCGTCGGCATAACGGGCCGGGTCCGTCCCGTCCCACACCACGCCGTCGATCAGGCGGCTGGTGCGCATGTCGCCCTCGGGGGCCGACACGCCGAGTTGCGATGCGGCCTGCCGGTACAGCGCGGTCTGGTTGATGGCCCGGGCGGTGGCCTGGTAGTCGGGATGCGCGCGCAGCAGGCCCCAGCGCTTGAACTGGGTCAGGAACCACATGCCGTCCGACAGGTAGGGAAAGTTGACCTGGCCGTCGTCGAAGAAACGCATCGGGCGCGTGTCCTGCCATTGCCGGCCCAGGCCGTCCTGGTAGCGGCCCAGGATGCGCTCGCGGATCACGTCGACCGGCACGTTGACATAGGCGCTGCCGGCGATGGTTGCGGCCATGCGCATGCGGTTGCCGGCATTGGCGTCGATCCACCGGCTGGCCTCGAGCACCGCCATGATCACGGCGCGGGCGGTGTTCGGATACCGGCGCGCGAAGTCGCCGCGCGTGGCCAGCACCTTCTCCGGATGGTCGGGCCAGACGTCCTGCGACGCGGCCGCATGCACCGACACGCCTTCCATGATGCCGACATGGTTCCAGGGTTCGCCGGCGGAGAACCCGTCGATCGAACCCTTGCGCACATAACCGACCATCTGCGCCGGCGGCACGACGATGGAGCGGATCTCGGTCAGCGGATCGATGCCGCCACTGGCCAGCCAGTAGTTCAGCCACATGGCGTGGGTGCCGGTGGGAAAGGTCTGGGCGAAGGTGTAGGCGCGCGGTTCGCGGCGCATCAGCGCGCACAAGGAGGCGAGGTCGGTCGCGCCTTTCTCGGCCAGCGGCCGTGCCAGCGACAAGCCCTGGCCGTTGCGATTGAGCGTCATCAGCACCGCCATGTCGACCGCCGACGTGCCCACGCCCAGGTGGATGCCATACACCATGCCGTACAGGGCCTGCGCCATGTCCAGGCTGCCGTGGACCAGCTTGTCGCGCACGTTCGCCCAGCTCGATTCGCGGTGCGGCACGATGGTCACGCCGTACTTGCGATCGAAGCCCAGTTCATGGGCCATCACGATGCTGGCGCAGTCGGTCAGCGCCATGGTGCCGATATGCACCGTGTCGCGTTCCGGCGCGTCGGAGCCGCCGGGCATCGGCGTCGGCGCGTCCTGCGCGGTCGGTGTCGGGGCGTTCGCTCGGTCGGGGTCGGACACGTCGGGGCCTTTGTCGGTCTGCGGTCAGGGCAAAAAAAAAAAGGCGTCCTCATTGCCGGCGGCACGACCATGGGGTCGCGCTACCGGCAATGGGGACGCCTTTGTCCGTATTCGGGGTGCCAACCGCCATTGGTTCGCACCGTTGTGGCGACCGCCGTTGGCCGCCGCCTGCCTCTACGCAATAGCCATGCCAGATTGGCCGCGGATGGGCCCGGATGCCGTTGTACGAGGGAAAACGGCGCGATCCGCGGCTTGTGCCGGGTCGTGCGCGTCGTCGGCCGACCGGTGCGGCGGCACCAAGATTGTGCGCCGCACCATTTCAGTCCAGCAGTTCGAATGCGTCGAGCAGGCGTTGCGCCACTTCGGCCAGCCGCAGGTTCTTGTCCATCGCGCTCTTGCGCAGTTTCTCGTAGGCCTGCTGTTCGCCCAGGCCGTGGCGCTGCATCAACAGCCCCTTGGCCCGGTCGATCACCTTGCGTTCCTGTAATTCGGCGGTGCGCGCGTCCAGTGCGTTGCGGGTTTCGGTCAACTGCTGGCGCAGTGCCTGTTCCTGCTCGAACCGCGCCATCGCGATATCGAGGATGGGGCGGATGCGTTCGCTCGACAGGCCGGCGACGATGTAGGCCGACACGCCGGCCGACACCGCATGGCGCGCATTGGCGCTGTCGCCGTCGTTGGTGAACAGCACGATGGGCCGGCGTTCGTCACGGGTGGCCATCACGACATGTTCGAGGGCGTCGCGCACTTCGCTTTCGGCGTCGACGACGATCATGTCGGGCTGGAGCTGGGCCAGCCGTTCGCGCAGATAGGCATCGGCCGGCAAGGACGCGACCACGTTGAAGCCGTTCTCGAGCAAGGCGATGCGCAGGATGCGGGAGCGATCGTCCTGCCCCTGGCCACCGGCACCGACAGCCGCGCTCTCGAGCGAGGGCGGTTCGGGGGTGACGACGACGATGCGCAGCGCGGCTTGCATGATGGCGCTGGTGGCGCAAGAAACGCGCCAGTGGCCGTGCGGGCGGGCGCCGGCAATCGATTCCCGGTGCGGCGCACGCAGCAGCACCGGGCCCCGGTCGGCTTGCACCTAAACTTCAGGCCAGATGCAGAAAGAACCTTCCGACTTGCGGGTGCTGGGAATCGAATCCTCCTGTGACGAGACCGGCGTGGCGCTGGTCCGCTCGCGGCCGGACGGGGTTCCGATGCTGCTCGCGCATGCCTTGCACAGCCAGATCGACATGCACCAGGCCTATGGCGGCGTGGTGCCGGAACTGGCCAGCCGCGACCATATCCGCCGGGTGCTGCCGTTGGCACGCCAGGTGATGCAGGCGGCCGATTGCAGCCTGCGCCAGGTCGACGTCGTGGCCTACACCCGCGGCCCCGGCCTGGCCGGGGCCCTGCTGGTCGGCGCTGCGGTCGCCTGTGCGCTCGGCGCCGGGCTGGGCAAGCCGGTGCTGGGTGTGCACCACCTCGAAGGCCACCTGCTGTCGCCGTTCCTGAGCGCGGACCCGCCTGCGTTCCCGTTCGTGGCCCTGCTGGTGTCGGGCGGGCACACGCAGTTGATGCGGGTCGACGGCGTCGGCCAGTACCGGTTGCTCGGCGAGACCATCGACGATGCCGCCGGCGAGGCGTTCGACAAGTCGGCCAAGCTGATGGGGCTGCCGTATCCGGGCGGGCCGGCCTTGTCGCGGCTGGCGCAGCAGGGTGATCCGGCCGCGTTCCGCCTGCCGCGCCCGCTGCTGCACAGCGGCAACCTGGACTTTTCGTTTGCCGGCCTCAAGACCGCGGTCATGGTGCAGGCGCGCAAGCTGGTGGCGGCCCATGGCCTGGCCGAGGGCCTGGCGCTGGACCAGGCGATGCGGCAACTGCCCGCCACGACCCGCGCCGACCTCGCGGCATCGACCGAGGCGGCCATCGTCGAGGTGCTGGTGAAGAAATCGGTGGCCGCGATGGCCCATGCCGGGCTGGCGCGCCTGGTGGTGGCCGGCGGAGTCGGCGCGAACCGCCTGCTGCGACAACAGCTGGGCGAGGCCATGGCCCACCGCGGCGTGCGCGTGCATTACCCGGAACTGGACCTGTGCACCGACAACGGCGCGATGATCGCGCTGGCCGGTGCGATGCGCCTGCAATCGGGCCGGCAGCAGGCCAGCACCGAATATGCGTTCGACGTGCGGCCGCGCTGGCCGCTGGACCAGATCACGGCCTGAGCCGCGGCAGCGCGGTGGCGGGCCCGGCTCAGCGCCCGCCGGCCCGATCGGCGAAAGCCGCATCGAATCGCCGGGGCAGATCCGCCAGCCGCTCCAGCGGTTCGTTCGCGAACACCAGGCGCAGGTAATGTTCGGTGCCGGGCAGGCCCCAGTTCTCCATCGACGTGGCGGCCACCCCGTGCGCGAGCAGGCGGCGCGAGGCCTCGGCGCCGCTGACCGCCTGGCGCCGCATGTCGACCAGCAGCGACCAGCCGCCATGGGCCGGCACCACGTCGTAACGCGCCCGCAGGCCCGCGACGATCGCGTCGTGGCGGGCCGACCACTGCGCGGTGCAGGCCACGATGCCATCGTCGGGGGCTCCGATGGCGTCGGCCACCGCCGGCTGGGCGATGCCGACCGGGCAGACGACGTTGCCGATCGCCACCCGGCTGATCGCCTCCGCAGCCGCCATCGGGCACACGATCCAGCCGACACGCCAGCCGATCATCCGGTATTCCTTGGACGCGGCGCCGACCGTCACCGTGCGTTCGGCCATGCCGGGGAAGTGCAGCGGCTGCAGGCGCGGCGCGTCGCCGAACACGATGCGTTCCATGGCGCTGTCGTGGATCATCCAGCTGTTGGACGCCACGCAGTGCTGGCAAATCAGCTCCCATTCCTCGCGGTTCAGCACGGCGCCGGTCGGCATGGACGGGCTCATGATCAGGAAGGCGCGGGTGCGCTCGCTGACGGCGGAGGCCACCGAATCGCGGTCCAGCCGCCAGCCGCCCGCGGTCGGCACCAGGCGCACGAAACGCGGCACGGCGCCGGCCAGGCGGACCCGGTTGATCAGGCCGACATAGGTCGGACTGGTCAGCACCACCTCGTCGCCGGGTTCGAGCAGGGCGAGCAAGGTGTTGAGTATTCCGCTCAGGCCGCCGGCCGAGATGAAGCACTGCCGGCGCCAGTCGTAGTGGCCCACGTCCAGGTGGCCGTTGCGCTCGACCAGCGCGGTGGCCGCGGCGCGCAGCCGGTCGTGGCCGAGAAAGGGCAGGTAGCTGTTGGCGTCGTCGTCGCGTACCGCCCGCTCGGTGGTGCGCAACGCGGCTTCGGGCGGCAGCAGGTCGGTATCGAGATTCTCCAGCCGCAGCACGTCGCGGTCGCCCAAGGTGTCGGCCTGGTCTCCCATGCGTTCGACGCCGATCGGCGTCATGGCGGCCGTGCGACGGCCCACGGGAGGCGTGTTCGAAAATGCCATCGGAAACCCTTGTCCGCGTGACCGGCCCGTCGAAGGAGGGGCAGTGACGGCACGCCAAGTTAATATATTAAATCGGGAGTCCGATGTCAAAATCCGCCCAGCCCATCGCGCGCACCATCGGTGCCGAACTGGAGCGCCGCATCATCGAAGGGGTCTATGCGCAAGCCGGCCCGTTGCGCCAGGCCGACCTGGCTGCGGAGTTCGGCGTGAGCCATATCCCGGTGCGCGAGGCCCTGGCCACGCTGGCCGAAAAGGGACTGGTGCGGATCGTGCCGAACCGGGGCGCGGTGGTGGTGCCGCTCAGTGCCGGCCAGTGCACCGAGTTGGCCGAGATGCGTTGTGCGCTGGAGGACCTCGCCATCCGCAACGCGGTACCGGCGCTGGCCGATGCGCACCTGGCGGCGGCGCGCGAGGCGCTGGGCGCGGGTGCCGCGGCAACCGGGCTGTCCGAGCGTGCGCACTGGAACTGGGTGTTTCACCGCAGCCTGTATGCCGCCGCGCGACGCCCGTTCCTGATGGAGCAACTCGAGAGCCTGTGGCGGCACGCCGATCGGTATCTGCAATATGCCTGGGCGCGTGCCCGCTACGAGGCCCGGTCGGATCAGGAGCATGCACAGATCCTGGACGCCTGCGTCGCGGGCGATGCCGCGCTGGCGTCGCGACTGACCCGGCGCCATATCCGCTCGGCCGCCAGGGCGGTGGAGCGGCTGCTGGCCGGGCAGCCGTGAGCCGTCCCGCCGTGGCGCGGGACGATGGGGGCTCAGTGCACCGCGATGCGGGTGCTGCGGTCCACCGGCGCCGGCTTGGCGAGCTTGACGGTCAGGACGCCGTTCTCGAGCTTGGCGCTGCTGGTCTCGGCGGCGATCTCCTGGGCCAGCCGGTAGGCCATGCGGTAGCGGCGCGGCGCGCCTTCGGTGGTCGCAATGCGCACGACATTGCCTTCGACCCCGATCTCGAGTTGCTCGCGTGTGACGCCCGGGACGTCGAAACGCAGCGTCGTCGACGTCTCGTCCTGCTCGACCGTGGCGTCGTGTTGCGACGGTTGCGCCTGTGCGGCCTCGCGTTGCAGGCGGTGCAGCAGGCCACTGGCGGGGAAGGTCGTGCCGCGGCGGGTGTAGACGGGGCTGGTGGCAGCGAAGAACATGGAAACACTCCTAGTAAACTGCGCGGCTCGCAACGCTGCGGGCCACATGCATCCCATCTGCGCGTGCATGGCGGTTTTTCAAGTGAGATGGTCTTATGTTTATTGTTCGCAGCTGGCTCTTGAAATTGACCTGGCTGGCCGCATGGCTGCCGGCCCTGGCGCTGGCCCAGCCGGCGCCGCCCCCGATCAGGCTGGCCATGATCGAAGGCCTCAGCGGGCCGTTCGCCAACACCGGTGAAGCCGTGTACCGCAACCTGGCCTGGGCGGTGGAGCGGGTCAACCAGCGCGGCGGCGTGCGCCTGCCCGATGCCGCAGGTGGCGCGCGGCCCCTGGTGCTGCAGCGCTACGACAGCAAGGGCCAGAACGAGGAGGTGTTGTCGGCATTGCGATCGGCCATCGACAACGGTGCGCAGATCGTGCTGCAGGGCAACTCGTCGGCCAATGCGGCGGTGCTGATCGACGCGATCAACAAGCACAACGAACGCGAGCCGGAGCGGCGGGTGATGTTCCTCAATTATTCGGCGGTCGACCCGGTGCTGACCAACGAGAAATGCAGCTTCTGGCATTTCCGCTTCGACGCCCATGCCGACATGCGGGTGGCGGCCTTGATGACCATCATCAAGGAGGACCGCGCGTTGCGCAAGGTCTACCTGATCGGCCAGGACTACAGCTTCGGCCAGGCGGTGTTGCGCGAAGTGCGGCGCCAGCTCGCGCTGCAGCGCCCCGACGTGCAGATCGTCGGCGACGAGCTGCATCCGGTCGGACGGATCAAGGACTTCCTGCCGTATGCCGCCAAGATCAAGGCCAGCGGGGCGCAGGCCATCATCACCGGCAACTGGGGCAACGACCTGACGTTGCTCGTCAAGGCCGCGCGCGACGCCGGTTTCGACGGCCGCTTCTACACCTTCTACGGCAACGCGCTGGGTGCGCCGGCCGCGATGGGCGAGGCCGGCATCGGCAAGGTGATCGCGGTGGCCGACTGGCTGCCCAATGTGCAGACCGCCGAGAGCGAGGCCTTCTACAAGGCCTTTCGCAAGCGTTATCCCGACCCGTCGGACGACTACGTGCACATGCGCATGCAGCTGATGATCGAAGCGCTGGCGCAGGCCATCGCGCAGGCGGGCAGCGCGGGCGCGGCATCGCGCGACGGCGCGCTGGACGTCGTGGCCGTGGCGCGGGCGCTGGAGAACGTGTCCGTGCAACTGCAGGGGCAGGCCGGGCGCATGCGCGCGGCCGACCACCAGTTCCAGCAGTCGCTGGTGGTCGGCGTGATGGACCGGGTCGGCACGGCGGGTGTTCCGTTCGACGTGGAAGGCTCGGGCTACGGCTTCCGGGTGGTCCGGACGCTGCCGGCCGCGGCCGCCGAAATGCCGACCAGCTGCCAGATGCAGCGGCCCTGATCCGGTCTTCGCGACCACTTTTTCGAAACGAGCCTGTCCCATGCGCCCTACCGTTCTGAACCTGCAGGAATCCCGCATCCGGGAGGTGGCCAACGCCGGCATCGGGCGCAGCGACGTGTTGCCGTTCTGGTTTGGCGAGAGCGACGAAGTCACGCCGGAATTCATCCGCCAGGCCGCGATCGAGTCGCTGCAGCGCGGCGAGACCTTCTACGGGCACAACCTGGGATTGCCGGAGCTGCGCGAGGCGATCGCGCGCTACATGGCCACGGTGCACCAGCCCATCGACAGCGACCGGCTGGCCGTGACCTCGGGCGGGGTCAACGCACTGATGCTGGCGGTGCAGGCGCTGGTGGACGCCGGCGA
Organism: Rhodoferax sp.; assembly: GCA_024236015.1. Taxonomy (GTDB): domain Bacteria; phylum Pseudomonadota; class Gammaproteobacteria; order Burkholderiales; family Burkholderiaceae_C; genus CAISIP01. Next base: position 235,329 of record JACKLK010000004.1, on the reverse strand, counting down.
CGAGGTGGTCGCGGTCACGCCGGTGTGGCCCAACCTGGTCGCACAACCCGAGATCCTGGGCGCGCGGGTGCGCTGCGTCTCGCTGCAGCCCGTCGACGGCGCCTGGAAGCTGGACATGCAGGCCCTGCTCGAGGCGGTGACCACCCGCACGCGGGTGCTGATCATCAACGCGCCGAACAACCCCACGGGATGGACCTTGACCCGCGACGAGCAATTGCGCATCGCCGCGCATTGCCGTGCCACCGGAACCTGGATCCTGGCCGACGAGGTGTACGAGCGCCTGTATTTCGGCGGCGGTGCGCACGGCTGTGCGCCCAGCTTCCTGGACGTCTGCGATCCGCAGGACCGGCTGGTCGTCGTGCACAGCTTCTCCAAGAGTTTCCTGATGACCGGCTGGCGCCTGGGCTGGCTGGTGATGCCGGCGGCCATGACGCCCCAGGTCGGCAAGCTGATCGAGTTCAACACCTCCTGCGCGCCGGTGTTCGTGCAACGCGCGGCCATGACGGCGCTGGCGCGCACCGACGACGTGACGCCCCGCGTCGTGGCCCATCTCAAGCTGTGCCGCGACACGCTGGTGCCGCTGCTGCAGGCCTTGCCCGGCGTCGATGTCGCGCCGGCGCCCGGCGGCATGTATGCGTTCTTCCGGCTCGCCGGCGCCAGCGACTCGCTGGCCACCGCCAAGCGCCTGGTGCTGGAGGCGGGCATCGGTCTTGCGCCCGGCGTGGCCTTCGGTGCCAGCGATGCCGACCCGGCCGGCTGCTGGCTGCGCTGGTGCTTCGCGTCGCGCGATCCGCAGCGGCTGGTGGCGGGTGTCGAGCGCCTGCGCGCCTGGCTCGGCCGCTGAGCCGCCGGAGGCGGCCGGCCACTCGGGTTATACTCTGCGGGCTTTGCATTTCGCACAAGCGCACGTCAGGGGCAGTTCCAGCGCCTGGCGCAAGTTGTCAACCCGGAGCGCTCGCCATTGCGGCAGGTGCCCCAACAGAGGAAATATCGCATGATCGCATCCAGTATCAAGGCAACCGTCATTGCCGACAATGCCCGCAAGTCCGGTGATACCGGCAGTCCCGAAGTGCAGGTTGCCCTGCTGACGGCCCGTATCAACGAACTCACCCCCCACTTCAAGACCCACGCCAAGGACCACCATGGCCGCCGTGGCTTGTTGCGCATGGTGAGCCGCCGGCGCAAGCTGCTGGACTACCTCAAGTCCAAGGATGCGGAGCGTTACACCGCACTGATCGCCAAACTCGGCCTGCGCAAGTAAGCCGCGGTTCCATGACAAGCGCCTGGGTTGCATGACTGCCTCAGGCGCTTTGTCGTTTGCAGGGATGAGGAGACAACACGGTTTGGCGTTGGGCGGCGTGCCGCTTCAGCGTCAAGGCAAGGGCAGAGCGAAGCTGTGTCATTCCAGGGGTGTTCGGGCCGCGGCTCCGAATGGCGCTGGAATGGCATCGTGTTCTGCCAGTTGACTCCAGGCTCCGGAGAGGTGGCCGACACCTCCCATCACAACCAGGAGAACACAACATGAGCATGTTCAAGAAAGTCAGCAAGACCTTCCAGTGGGGACCGCATTCGGTCACGATGGAAACCGGCGAAATCGCGCGCCAGGCCTCCGGCGCCGTCGTGGTCAACATCGACGACACCGTGGTGCTGGCCACCGTCGTGGCCAAGACCGAAGCCAAGGCGGGACAGGACTTCTTCCCGCTGACCGTCGACTACACCGAAAAGGCATACGCCGCCGGCAAGATCCCGGGCAGCTTCTTCAAGCGTGAAGGCCGTCCCAGCGAACTCGAAACGCTGACCTGCCGCCTGATCGATCGCCCGATCCGTCCGCTGTTCCCCGAGGGCTTCTACAACGAAGTCCAGGTCATCGTGCACGTGCTGAGCCTGAACCCCGAAGTGCAGGCCGACATTGCGGCCATGATCGCCACCAGCGCGGCGCTGTCGGTCAGCGGCATTCCGTTCAACGGCCCGATCGGCGCCGCCCGTGTCGGTTATGTCAACGGCGAATACGTGCTCAATCCGGGCCAGACCCAGCTCAAGGACAGCCAGCTCGACCTGGTCGTGGCCGGCACCGAAGCCGCCGTGCTGATGGTCGAGTCCGAAGCCGACCAGTTGTCGGAAGAGATCATGCTGGGCGCCGTCGTGTTCGGCCACGAGCAGGGCAATGTCGCGATCGCCGCGATCAACGATCTCGTGCGCGACGCCGGCAAGCCGGTCTGGGACTGGAAAGCCCCGGCGCGTGACGAAGCCCTGATCGCCAAGGTCGAGGCCCACGGCGCCGAGAAACTGGCCGCCGCCTACCAGATCCGCAACAAGCAGGAGCGCACCCAGGCCTGCCGCAGCGCCTACGCCGCGGTGATGGACGGCCTCAAGGCCGACGGCGTCGAGTTCGACAGCGTCAAGGTCGAAAGCCTGCTGTTCGACATCGAGGCGCGTATCGTGCGCGGCCAGATCCTGGCCGGCGAGCCGCGCATCGACGGTCGCGACACCCGCACCGTGCGTGCCATCGAGATCCGCAACGGCGTGTTGCCCCGCACCCACGGCTCGGCCCTGTTCACCCGCGGCGAGACGCAGGCGCTGGTCGTGGCCACGCTGGGCACCGAGCGTGATGCACAGCGCATCGACGCGCTGGCCGGCGAGTTCCAGGACCGCTTCATGCTGCACTACAACATGCCTCCGTTCGCCACCGGCGAAGCCGGCCGTTTCGGCACGCCCAAGCGCCGCGAGATCGGCCACGGCCGCCTGGCCAAGCGCGCGCTGATCGCCGCCTTGCCGTCCAAGGACGATTTCCCGTACACCATGCGTGTGGTGTCCGAGGTGACCGAGTCCAACGGCTCCTCGTCGATGGCGTCCGTGTGTGGTGGCTGCCTGGCCTTGATGGACGCCGGCGTGCCGATGAAGGCCCACGTGGCCGGCATCGCCATGGGCCTGATCAAGGACGGCAACAAGTTCGCGGTGCTGACCGACATCCTGGGTGACGAAGATCACCTGGGCGACATGGACTTCAAGGTCGCCGGTACGACGAACGGCATCTCCGCGCTGCAGATGGACATCAAGATCCAGGGCATCACGAAGGAAATCATGCAGGTCGCGCTGGCCCAGGCCAAGGAAGCCCGCATGCACATCCTGGGCAAGATGCAGGAGGCGATGTCGTCGGCCAAGACCGAGGTGTCGAATTTCGCGCCGCGCCTGTACACGATGAAGATCAACCCCGAGAAGATCCGCGACGTGATCGGCAAGGGCGGGGCGGTGATCCGCGGCCTGACCGAGGAAACCGGTTGCCAGATCAACATCGACGAGGACGGCACGATCACGATCGCGTCGACCGACGCCGGCCAGGCCGAGGTGGCCAAGCAGCGCATCGAGCAGATCACCGCGGAAGTGGAGATCGGCAAGGTCTACGAAGGCCCGATCACCAAGATCCTGGACTTCGGCGCGCTGGTCAACCTGCTGCCGGGCAAGGACGGCCTGCTGCACATCAGCCAGATCGCGCACGAGCGCGTCGAGAAGGTCACCGACTACCTGAGCGAAGGCCAGATCGTCAAGGTCAAGGTGCTGGAGACCGACGAGAAAGGCCGCGTCAAGCTGTCGATGAAGGCCTTGCTCGATCGTCCGAGCGTATCGCAGGGCGTCGCGGAGCAGGGTTGATGGTGGCCGGCCGGCAGTCCTGCCGGTGCGGCAGCCGGGCGGCATGCCGCCCGGCCGCGTTGGGAGCATGCGCATGAACGTCATCGAAATCGTCGAACCCGGTGCGCCGCAGGTGTTGCGGCCGGCCACCCGTCCGATGCCCGAGCCGGGCGCGGGCGAGTTGCGCATCCGCGTGTCGGCCAGCGGCATCAACCGCCCCGACGTATTGCAGCGCACCGGCAACTATCCGGTGCCGCCGGGCGCCTCCGATATCCCGGGGCTGGAAGTGGCGGGTGTCATCGACGCCGGCGATGCCGGGGAACTGGCGGCGGCCGGCCTCAAGAAGGGCGACCATGTCTGCGCGCTGGTGGCCGGCGGCGGTTATGCCGAATATTGCGTTGCGCCGATCGCGCAGTGCCTGCCGGTTCCGCGTGGGCTGAGCGACGAGCAGGCGGCATGCCTGCCGGAGACCTTCTTCACCGTCTGGAGCAACGTGTTCGACCGCGGCCGCCTGCAGCCGGGCGAGACCCTGCTGGTGCAGGGCGGCTCGAGCGGCATCGGCGTGACGGCGATCCAGATGGCGCGGGCCATGGGTTGCCAGGTCATCGTCACGGTGGGCAGCGATGAAAAGGCCGAGGCCTGCGTGGCGCTCGGTGCCAACCATGCGATCAACTACCGCAGCCAGGATTTCGTCCAGGAGGTCAAGCGCCTCACGGACGGGCGGGGCGTCGACGTGGTGCTCGACATGGTGGCGGGCGACTACGTGGCGCGCGAGATCGACTGCCTGGCCGACGACGGCCGGCTGGTCATCATCGCGGTGCAAGGGGGCGTGAAGAGCGCGTTCAATGCCGGTGCGGTATTGCGCCGGCGCCTGACCATCACCGGCTCGACCTTGCGTCCGCGGCCGGTGGCGTTCAAGCAGGCGATCGCACAGGCCTGCCTCAAGCATGTCTGGCCGCTGATCGAGAACGGCAGCATCCGGCCCGTGATCCACAGCAGCTTTCCCGCCCTGCAAGGCGAGGGCGAACTGCCCAGCGGCGCGGCGCGGGCCCATGCATTGATGGAATCGAACCAGCACATCGGCAAGCTGGTGATCACCTGGGAGCAAGCATGAACCGCAAACTCATCGCAGGCAACTGGAAGATGAACGCAAGCCTGGCCGGCAACACGGCCCTGGTGCAGGCCGTCCTGGCCGGCATCGGCGACGCGGCGTGCGACGCGGCGGTCTGTGTGCCTGCGCCCTACCTGGCGCAGGTGCAGGGCCTGCTGGCCGGCAGCACGCTGGCCCTGGGTGCGCAGGACGTATCCAGCCACGAGGCGGGCGCGTATACCGGCGAGGTGTCGGCCGCGATGCTGCGCGAGTTCGGTGTGCGTTACGCCATCGTCGGGCATTCGGAGCGTCGCCAGTACCACGGCGAGGACGACGCCGTGGTGGCCGAGAAGGCGCGCCAGGCGCTGGCGGCAGGCATCACGCCCATCGTGTGTGTCGGCGAGACGCTGGCGCAGCGCGAGTCCGGCGCCACCGAGGAGGTGGTCAAGCGCCAGATGGCGGCGGTGATCCACACCAACGGCCATTGCATCAGCGAGATCGTCGTGGCCTACGAGCCGGTCTGGGCGATCGGTACCGGCAAGACGGCCAGCCCGGAGCAGGCGCAGCAGGTACACGCGGTGCTGCGGACCCAGATCAAGGCGGCAACATCCCAGCCGGGCCGGGTCCGTATCCTGTACGGCGGCAGCATGAATGCCGCGAATGCGGCGCAGCTGCTGGCCCAGCCCGACATCGACGGCGGTCTGATCGGCGGGGCCTCGCTCAAGCCGGCAGACTTCCTGTCCATCATTTCTGCGGCGTCGAACGCCGCCTAGTCCCCGGAATCTGTTGAGGAGTTTTTGATGAATGTCATGTTGACTGTGGTGCTCGCACTGCAGATGGTTTCGGCGTTGGCCATGATCGGCCTGATCCTGGTCCAGCATGGAAAAGGCGCCGACATGGGGGCGGCGTTCGGCAGCGGCAGCTCGGGCAGCCTGTTCGGTGCCAGCGGCAGTGCCAACTTCCTGTCCCGCACCACGGCCGTGCTGGCCACGGTGTTCTTCGTCAGCACGCTGGCACTGGCGTATTTCGGCAACCTGCGTCCCGCCAGCAGCGGCAGCGTGCTGGACAGTCCGGCCGCCGTCGCGCCCGCCTCCGGTGCCTCGGCGCCCGCCGCCGTCCCCGCGGCACCGGCGTCCGGAGCCGCGCTGATTCCGTCGAAATAACTGGAGCGTCGTGGCCCGGGGATGAGGGTTTCCCCTCTCTTTTTCAGGGTAAACTACCAGCTGTTCGGATCGCCAATAACCGCAAGGTTCCTCACGCGATCCGACCATCTGAAAGAAGCCGCCGTCGTGGTGAAATTGGTAGACACGCTATCTTGAGGGGGTAGTGGCGAAAGCTGTGCGAGTTCGAGTCTCGCCGACGGCACCAGGCTAAAAGCGTCGTCCGGGTTGTTTCCCGGGTGGCCGGAAACTGTGGTGAAAAGCTCCCGATGAACCTCGAACAATATCTGCCCGTACTGCTGTTCGTGCTCGTGGGCATTGCAGTGGGTGTGGTCCCACAGGTACTGGGTTATGTGCTCGGTCCGAACCGGCCCGATCCCGAGAAAAACTCCCCGTACGAATGCGGATTCGAGGCGTTCGAGGACGCCCGCATGAAGTTCGACGTGCGGTATTACCTCGTCGCCATCCTGTTCATCCTGTTCGACCTCGAGATCGCCTTCCTGTTTCCGTGGGCGGTTGCGCTCAAGGACGTCGGCGCCGTCGGGTTCTGGTCGGTGATGGTTTTCCTGGGCATTCTGGTCGTGGGCTTCGCCTACGAATGGAAAAAAGGCGCGCTGGACTGGGAGTGACACGATGATTGAAGGCGTAATGAAGGAAGGTTTCGTCACCACCAGCTACGACGCGGTGGTGAACTGGGCCAAGACCGGCTCTGTCTGGCCCATGACGTTCGGCCTGGCGTGTTGCGCGGTCGAGATGATGCATGCGGCCGCCGCGCGTTACGACATCAGCCGCTTCGGCGCCGAGGTGTTTCGCGCCAGCCCCCGGCAGTCCGACCTGATGATCGTGGCCGGCACCTTGTGCAACAAGATGGGCCCCGCCCTGCGCAAGGTCTACGACCAGATGTCCGAACCGCGCTGGGTCCTGTCGATGGGCTCGTGCGCCAACGGTGGTGGTTATTACCACTACAGCTACTCGGTGGTGCGCGGCTGCGACCGCATCGTGCCGGTCGACGTCTACGTGCCGGGCTGCCCGCCCACGGCCGAGGCCTTGCTGTACGGCATCATCCAGCTGCAGCAGAAGATCCGCCGCACCCAAACCATTGCACGCGCCTGAGGGGGAAGTGTGACGAATTTTGCAGTCCATCCCGAGGCGCTGAGGGACACCGTCGCGGCAACCCTCGGTGACAAGGTCCAGAGCCTGACGCTGGCGCTGGGCGAACTGACCGCCGTCGTACGCGCGGCCGACTACCTCGAGGTCGCCACGCTGCTGCGCGATGCGCCGGGTTGCCAGTTCGAGCAGCTGCTCGACCTGTGTGGCGTCGATTACTCCACCTATGGCGATGGCGGCTACGAAGGCCCGCGCTTCTGTGTCGTCGTCCACCTGTTGTCGGTGAGCCTGAACCAGCGCCTGCGGCTCAAGGTGTTTGCCACCGACGACGACTTCCCGGTGGTCGATTCGGTCAACGGCGTCTGGAACTCCGCCAACTGGTTCGAGCGCGAGGCGTTCGACCTGTTCGGCATCGTGTTCGAAGGCCATGCCGACCTGCGTCGCATCCTGACCGACTACGGTTTCATCGGCCATCCGTTCCGCAAGGATTTCCCGATCTCCGGCCATGTCGAGATGCGCTACGACGCCGAGCAGCGTCGCGTCATCTACCAGCCGGTCACGATCGAGCCACGCGAAATCACGCCGCGCATCATCCGCGAAGACAACTACGGGGGTGGCTTGCACTAGGCGGGCGCGAACATGGCTGACATCAAGAACTACACGCTCAACTTCGGTCCCCAGCATCCCGCCGCGCACGGCGTGTTGCGACTCGTGCTCGAACTCGACGGCGAGGTGATCCAGCGCGCCGATCCGCATATCGGCCTGTTGCACCGGGCCACCGAGAAGCTGGCCGAGACCAAGACCTACATCCAGTCCCTGCCGTACATGGACCGGCTCGACTACGTGTCGATGATGTGCAACGAGCACGCCTATTGCCTGGCCATCGAGAAGCTGCTGGGCATCGAGGTGCCGGTGCGCGCGCAATACATCCGTGTCATGTTCGCCGAGATCACGCGGCTGCTCAACCACCTGATGTGGCTGGGCTCGCACGGCAACGACTGCGGCAGCTCGACCATCCTGATCTACACCTTCCGCGAGCGCGAAGACCTGTTCGACATGTACGAGGCCGCCAGCGGCGCGCGCATGCATGCGGCGTATTTCCGTCCGGGCGGTGTCTACCGCGACCTGCCGGACACGATGCCGCAGTACCGGGCCTCCAAGGTGCGCAATGCCAAGGGCGTGGCCCAGCTCAACAGCAACCGCAGCGGCTCGCTGCTCGACTTCATCGACGACTTCACGCAGCGTTTCCCGGCCTGCATGGCCGAATACCACACGCTGCTGACCGAGAACCGGATCTGGAAGCAGCGCACCGTGGGCATCGGTGTCGTGACGCCCGAGCGCGCGCTGAACATGGGCTTTACCGGCCCGATGCTGCGCGGCTCCGGCATCGAATGGGACCTGCGCAAGAAGCAGCCCTACGACGTCTACGACCGGCTCGAGTTCGACATCCCGGTGGGCCGCACCGGCGACGTCTACGACCGCTACCTGGTGCGCATGGAGGAGATGAAGCAGTCCAACCGCATCATCCAGCAGTGCGTGCAGTGGCTGCGGGCCAATCCGGGCCCGGTCATCACCGACAACCACAAGATCGCTCCGCCCAGCCGCGAATCCATGAAGACCAACATGGAGGAGCTGATCCACCACTTCAAGTTGTTCACCGAGGGTTTCCAGGTGCCCGAGGGCGAGGCCTATGCGGCGGTCGAGCATCCCAAGGGGGAGTTCGGCATCTACATCGTCAGCGACGGCGCCAACAAGCCGTACCGGCTCAAGATCCGGCCGCCGGGTTTCGCCCACCTGGCAGGCATGGACGAAATGTCGCGCGGCCACATGATCGCCGACGCGGTGGCCATCATCGGCACCATGGATATCGTGTTTGGGGAGATTGACCGATGATCTCGGAAGCGGCCAAGGCGCGTTTTGCCAAGGAAGTAGCGAAATACCCGGCGGACCAGAAACAGTCCGCCGTGATGGCCTGCCTGGCGATCGTGCAGCAGGAGCTCGGCCACATCAGCGCCGACAGCGAGAAGGAGGTCGCCGACTACCTCGGCATGCCGCCGATCGCCGTGCACGAGGTGACGACCTTCTACAACATGTACAACCAGCGCCCGCTGGGCAAGTACAAGCTCAACGTCTGCACCAACCTGCCGTGCCAGTTGCGCGACGGTGCGGTGGCGCTCAAGCATCTGGAAGACAAGCTCGGCATCACGATGGGCGAGACCACCGCAGACGGCATGTTCACGTTGCAGCAGAGCGAGTGCCTGGGCGCGTGCGCCGATTCGCCGGTGATGCTGGTCAACGACCGCACCATGTGCAGCTTCATGTCCACCGAACGACTGGATCGTTTGATTGCAGGCCTTCGGGCAGCGGAGAACAAATGACGGCAGCAGATCAGGTATTGGCGCAGTTCCAGGCCAGCGGCAGCGAGACCTGCTTCCACGGCCGCCATATCGAACCCCAGATCTACGCCGGTCTGGACGGCGCCAACTGGCGGCTGGCCGACTACCAGGCGCGTGGCGGCTACCAGGCGCTGCGCAAGATCCTGGGCCAGGACGGCGGTGAAGGCATGACACCCGACCAGGTGATCGCGACCGTCAAGGAGTCGGCCCTGCGCGGGCGTGGTGGCGCCGGCTTCCCGACCGGCCTGAAGTGGAGCTTCATGCCGCGCCAGTTCCCGGGCCAGAAGTACCTGGTCTGCAACTCGGACGAAGGTGAACCCGGTACCTGCAAGGATCGCGACATCCTGCAATACAACCCGCACATCGTCATCGAAGGCATGGCCATTGCCGCCTACGCGATGGGCATCTCGGTGGGTTACAACTACATCCACGGCGAGATCTTCCAGAGCTACGACCGCTTCGAGGAGGCGCTGGAGGAAGCCCGCGCCGCCGGCCTGCTCGGCGACAAGATCATGGGCAGCAGCTTCAATTTCCAGCTGCACGCCGCACATGGCTTCGGCGCCTACATCTGCGGCGAGGAAACCGCCCTGCTCGAGTCGCTCGAAGGCAAGAAGGGCCAGCCGCGCTTCAAGCCGCCGTTCCCGGCCAGCTTCGGCATGTACGGCAAGCCGACCACGATCAACAACACCGAAACCTTCGCCGCCGTGCCGTGGATCATCCGCAACGGCGGCCAGGCCTACCTGGCGTGCGGCAAGCCGAACAATGGCGGCACCAAGATCTATTCGGTCAGCGGCGACGTCGAGTTGCCGGGCAACTACGAGATCCCGATGGGAACGCCGTTCGCCAAGCTGCTCGAGCTGGCCGGCGGCGTGCGCGGCGGTCGCAAGCTCAAGGCGGTGATCCCGGGCGGGTCTTCGTCCCCGGTGTTGCCGGCCGACATCATGATGGAGTGCACGATGGACTACGACTCCATCGCCAAGGCCGGGTCGATGCTGGGTTCGGGCGCGCTGATCGTCATGGACGAGACGCGCTGCATGGTCAAGTCGCTGCAGCGCCTGAGTTATTTCTACATGCACGAATCCTGCGGCCAGTGCACGCCATGCCGCGAAGGCACGGGCTGGTTGTCGCGCATGGTCGATCGGGTGGAGAACGGCCAGGGCCGTCCCAGCGACATGGATCTGCTCGACAACGTGGCCGAGAACATCCAGGGCCGCACCATCTGCGCGCTCGGCGATGCGGCGGCGATGCCGGTGCGCGCGATGATCAAGCATTTCCGCCACGAATTCGAACACCACGTGGAACACAAGACCTGCATGGTCCCATCCTATGTGTGATGCCCCCACGCTCGTCACCACGTGTACGTCGCTGCCCCCCGAGGAGGGGGCTGGCCATCCTTGGGGCGGCCCGGCGGACGGCCGGTCAAACAGGTAACAGAAGATGGTAGAAATCGAACTCGACGGCAAGAAGGTCGACATCGTCGAAGGCAGCATGATCATGCATGCGGCCGAGAAGGCGGGTACCTATATTCCGCATTTTTGCTACCACAAGAAGCTCAGCATCGCGGCCAACTGCCGCATGTGCCTGGTCGACGTGGAGAAGATGCCCAAACCGATGCCCGCCTGCGCGACGCCGGTGTCCCAGGGCATGATCGTGCGCACCAAGAGTGCCAAGGCCATCAAGGCGCAGCAGTCGGTGATGGAGTTCCTGCTGATCAACCATCCGCTCGATTGCCCGATCTGCGACCAGGGCGGCGAGTGCCAGCTGCAGGACCTGGCCGTCGGTTACGGCGGCTCGTCGTCGCGGTACGAGGAAGAAAAACGCGTCGTGTTCCACAAGGACGTCGGCCCGCTGATCTCGATGGAAGAGATGACGCGCTGCATCCACTGCACGCGCTGCGTGCGTTTCGGCCAGGAAGTCGCCGGCGTGATGGAACTGGGCATGTCGCACCGCGGCGAACACGCCGAGATCGAGACCTTTGTGGGCCAGTCGGTCGACTCCGAACTCTCGGGCAACATGATCGACATCTGTCCGGTCGGCGCCTTGACCAGCAAGCCGTTCCGCTACAGCGCCCGGACCTGGGAGCTGTCGCGCCGCAAGTCGATCAGCCCGCACGACTCGACCGGCACCAACCTGGTGGTGCAGGTCAAGAACAACAAGGTGATGCGTGTCGTTCCGCTCGAGAACGAGGCCGTCAACGAATGCTGGATCGCCGACCGTGACCGCTTTTCCTACGAAGCGCTCAACGGCCCCGATCGCCTGCTCCGGCCCATGGTCAAGCAGGGCGGCGCCTGGCAGGAGGTCGACTGGCAGGTGGCGCTCGAATATGTCGCCACCGGGCTCAAGCAGATCAAGGCCGACCACGGCGCCACCGCCATCGGTGCGCTGGTCAGCCCGCACAGCACGCTCGAGGAACTGGCGCTGGCCGGTGCCCTGGTGCGCGGCCTGGGCAGCGAGAACATCGACTACCGGCTGCGCAATGCCGAATTCGCCACGCCGTCGGCCGTCCGCTGGCTGGGCATGCCGATCGCCGAGTTGACCCGCCTGCAGCGTGTGCTGGTGGTCGGCTCGAACCTGCGCAAGGACCATCCGCTGTTCGCCCAGCGCATCCGCCAGGCGGTGCGCCACGGCGCCCAGCTCAGCCGCATCGTTGGCGAGCCAAGCGACTGGGCCATGCCGGTGGCCAACACCGTGCAGGTGCCGGCCGCGCAATGGGCGCAGGCACTGGCCGACGTGGCCGCTGCCGTAGCCGCCGAAAAAGGCGTCTCCGCGCCGGCGTCGGGCACGGCCACGGAAGCGGCCACGGCCGTTGCGCGCAGCCTGCTGGGCGGCGAACGCAAGGCCATCCTGCTGGGCAACGGTGCCAGCCACCATGCCAAGGCCTTGAGCCTGCTGGCACTGGCCAACTGGATCGGCGAGCAGACCGGCGCCCCGGTCGGCTACCTGACGGAAGCGGCCAATACCGTCGGCGCCCAGCTCGCCGGTGCCGTGCCGGGCGAGGGCGGCCAACACGCCGGACAGATGCTCTCGGGCGGCCTGAAGGCCGCACTGCTGCTCAACACCGAACCGGTGTTCGACTCCGCCGCCGGGTCGGCCGCTGCGGCGGCCCTGGATGCCGCCGCCATGGTGGTCACGCTGAGCCCGTTCAAGGCGAACATGGAGTTCAGCGACGTGTTGTTGCCGATCGCGCCGTTTACCGAAACCTCGGGCAGCTTCGTCAATGCCGAAGGCCGTCTGCAGGGTTTCCACGCGGTGGTGAAGCCGGCCGGCGAAGCGCGCCCGGCCTGGAAGGTGCTGCGCGTGCTGGCCAACCTGCTGGACCTGCCCGGTTTCGCGCAGGAGTCGTCGCGTGACGCGCTGGCGCTGGTCGACCTGGCGCAGGCCGAAAACGGAACCCTGGTGGCCGTCGACAAGCTGGGCAACCAGACCTCCGCGGCCATCGACCTGGCCCCGGCCGACGGCGAGCCCTGCGTGGCTTCGATCTACCAACTCGATGCACTGGTGCGCCGCGCGGGCTCACTGCAGTTGACGGCCGACGCACGACAGGCGGCTGTCGCGGGACCGGCCCGGGCGGAGGCACTGGCATGATCGACCAGATTCATTCGGCCGGCATGGGCCTGATCGCCGCGGCATGGTGGACGGCCGTGGCCTGGCCCGTCATCTGGACGCTGATCAAGATCGTCGTCGTCGTGTTGCCGCTGATGGGCGCCGTGGCCTACCTGACGCTGTGGGAGCGCAAGTTCCTGGGCTGGATGCAGGTGCGCATCGGCCCGAACCGGGTCGGACCCTGGGGCATCCTGCAGCCGATCGCCGACGCGCTCAAGCTGCTGACCAAGGAGATCCTGGTGCCGACGGCGGCCAGCAAGGGCCTGTTCGTCATGGGCCCGGTGCTGACCATCATGCCGGCCATGGCGGCCTGGGCGGTGATCCCGTTCGGCCCCGACGTCGCGCTGGCCAACATCAACGCCGGCCTGCTGTTCGTGATGGCGATCACGTCGATGGAGGTCTACGGCGTCGTCATCGCCGGCTGGGCTTCGAACTCCAAGTACTCCTTCCTCGGCGCGATGCGTGCGTCGGCCCAGATGGTGAGTTACGAGATCGCGATGGGTTTCTGCCTGGTCGTGGTGCTGATGGTCTCGGCCAGCATGAACCTGACCGACATCGTCACCGGCCAGGGCCAGGGACGGTTCGCCGACATGGGGCTGAACTTCCTGTCCTGGAACTGGCTGCCGCTGCTGCCGATCTTCGTCGTCTACATCATCTCCGGCCTGGCCGAGACCAACCGCCATCCGTTCGACGTGGTCGAGGGCGAGGCCGAGATCGTGGCCGGCCACATGGTCGAGTACTCCGGCATGTCCTACGCGATGTTCTACCTGGCCGAATACGCCAACATGTGGCTGATCTCCATCCTGGCCTCCATCATGTTCCTGGGCGGCTGGTATGCACCGATCGACAGCGCCGTGTTCAACTGGATTCCGGGCTGGATCTGGCTGGGCCTGAAGACCTGCATTGTCGTGAGCCTGTTCATCTGGGTCCGCGCGACCTTTCCGCGGTTCCGTTACGACCAGATCATGCGTCTGGGATGGAAGATCTTCATCCCGGTCACGCTGATCTGGCTGATCGTGGTCGGAGGCTGGATGCAGACCTCCTTCAATATCTGGAAGTAAGACGATGACGACAGCTACCTCCACATCCGGCGCCCACGTGGCCGCACCGTTCTCGATCCGGGACTTCCTGTCGAGCTTCATGCTGCTCGAGTTGTTCAAGGGCCTGGCCGTGACCGGGCGCTACCTGTTCCGGCGCAAGGTCACGATCCAGTTCCCGGAGGAGAAGACGCCGACCAGCCCGCGTTTCCGCGGCCTGCACGCGCTGCGCCGCTACGACAACGGCGAGGAGCGTTGCATCGCGTGCAAGTTGTGCGAGGCCGTATGCCCGGCGATGGCCATCACCATCGAGTCCGACGTGCGCGACGACGGATCGCGGCGCACCACGCGCTACGACATCGACCTGACCAAGTGCATCTTCTGCGGCTTCTGCGAAGAGAGCTGCCCGGTCGACTCCATCGTCGAGACCCATGTGCTCGAATACCACGGCGAGAAACGCGGCGACCTGTATTTCACCAAGGAAATGCTGCTGGCCGTGGGTGACCGCTACGAAACCGAAATTGCGGCCCGCCGCGCCGCCGACGCCAAATACCGCTGAGCAGCGGTACCAAAGAGATAAAGCCAGCCATGGATGTCAAAGCCGGATTGTTCTACGTTTTTGCGGCACTGCTGCTGTTCGCGGCGTTCCGTGTCGTGACGGCACGCAACCCGGTGCACGCCGCGCTGTACCTGGTCTGGACCTTCATCCAGGCGGCGATGATCTGGCTGCTGCTGCGTGCCGAGTTCCTCGCCATGGCGCTGGTGCTGGTCTATGTCGGCGCGGTGATGGTGCTGTTCCTGTTCGTCGTCATGATGCTCGACATCAACTTCGATGCCTTGCGCCAGGGCTTCCGGCGCCATCTGCCGCTGGCCGGCATCATCTTTCTCGTCGTCGCGCTCGAGATGGCGGCCGTGCTGATGGGCGGCTTCCGCATGTCCGAACCCAAGGCCATGGCGGTGTTGCCGCTGGCCGGCGAAGCCTCCAATACACGCGACCTCGGCGTGCTGCTGTACAGCGAATACGTGTTGCCGGTACAGATCGCCGCGGTGATCCTGCTGGTGGCCATCGTGGCGGCGATCGCGCTGACCCTGCGCGAGCGCAAGGACAGCAAGCACATCGGCGTCGACGCGCAGGTGCGGGTCAAGTCGCGTGACCGGCTGCGTGTGGTGCAGATGAATGCCACGCAGGCGGCTCCGGATCCGACACCTGCGCCCGCCGAGCCGGCGGCGGACACCCCTGCAGGGGAGAAGAAAGCATGACCACCTTGACCCTGGGCCACTTCCTGTCGCTGGGCGCGATCCTGTTCGCGTTGTCGGTGGTCGGCATCTTCCTCAATCGCAAGAACCTGATCATCCTGCTGATGGCGATCGAGCTGATGCTGCTCGCGGTCAACATGAACTTCGTCGCGTTCTCCTACTACCTGGGTGACATGCGCGGCCAGATCTTCGTGTTCTTCATCCTGACGGTGGCCGCTGCCGAGTCGGCGATCGGGCTTGCCATCCTGGTGCAGCTGTTCCGCAACAAGTCCAGCATCAACGTGGACGAACTCAATTCGCTCAAGGGCTGATGAACACGATGAGCCAAACCCTTTCAGCCTCCACCCTGCTGGCCGTGGCGCTGGCGCCGCTGGTCGGTGCCATCGTCGCCGGTGTGTTCGGAACCGCCTTCGGCGGGAACCGCATCGGCCGGCGTGTCAGCCACAGCCTGACGATCGCCGGCGTGGCCTTGTCCTTCGTCCTGTCGGCCAGCGTGTTGTGGGACGTGGTCATGCATGGCGCCCGCTTCAACGAGACCATCTACCACTGGATGCAGGTCGGCGGCCTGAAGATGGAGGTCGGCTTCATGGTCGACGGCCTGACGGCCATGATGATGTGCGTCGTGACCTTCGTCTCGCTGATGGTGCACCTGTACACCATCGGCTACATGCACGACGACGCCGGCTACAACCGCTTCTTCGCCTACATCTCGCTGTTCACCTTCTCGATGCTGATGCTGGTGATGAGCAACAACCTGCTGCAGCTGTTCTTCGGCTGGGAGGCCGTGGGACTGGTGTCGTACCTGCTGATCGGTTTCTGGTTCAACAAGCCGACGGCGATCTTCGCCAACATGAAGGCCTTCCTGGTGAACCGGGTCGGCGACTTCGGCTTCATCCTGGGCATCGGCCTGATCGTGGCCTATGCCGGCACGCTGAACTACACCGAGGTGTTTGCGCTGTCCGGCGAACTGGCCAAGCCGACCCTTCCCGGTACCGACTGGATGCTGATCACCGTGATCTGCATCTGCCTGTTCATCGGCGCCATGGGCAAGTCGGCGCAGTTCCCGCTGCACGTCTGGTTGCCGGACTCGATGGAAGGCCCGACCCCGATCTCCGCGCTGATCCACGCCGCGACCATGGTCACGGCCGGCATCTTCATGGTGGCCCGCATGTCGCCGCTGTTCGAGCTCAGCGACGCCGCGCTGAACTTCGTGCTGGTGATCGGCGCCATCACCGCGCTGTTCATGGGGTTCCTGGGCATCATCCAGAACGACATCAAGCGCGTCGTGGCCTATTCGACGCTGTCGCAGCTCGGCTACATGACGGTGGCGCTCGGTGCCTCGGCCTATTCGGTCGCGGTGTTCCACCTGATGACCCACGCCTTTTTCAAGGCGCTGCTGTTCCTGGCCGCCGGCTCGGTCATCATGGGTGTGCACCACAACCAGGACATCCGCTGGATGGGCGGCCTGCGCAAATACATGCCGATCACCTGGATCACCTCGCTGCTGGGTTCGCTGGCCCTGATCGGCACGCCGCTGTTCGCGGGCTTCTACTCCAAGGACAGCATCATCGAGGCGGTGCATTTCAGCACCCTGCCGGCCGCCGGGTTTGCGCATTTCGCGGTGCTGGCCGGCGTGTTCGTGACCGCCTTCTACAGCTTCCGCATGTATTTCCTGGTGTTCCACGGCAAGGAACGTTTCGACCAGAACCCCGACGCGCACCACCATGACGACCACCACCATGGCCACCATGACGCGCATCCGCACGAGTCGCCCTGGGTCGTGACGGTGCCGCTGGTGCTGCTGGCGATTCCGTCGGTGCTGATCGGCTTCATCACCATCGGGCCGATGCTGTTCGGCGACTTCTTCAAGGACGCCATCGTCGTCGACGCCGTGGCCCACCCGGCCATGGCCGAACTGGCCGGCATCTTCCACGGCCCGCTGGCGATGGCGACCCATGCCCTGTCGACGGCGCCGTTCTGGCTCGCGCTGGCCGGTGTCGTGGCGGCCTGGTACATGTACATGGTCAACCCCGCGCTGCCGGCGGCGATCAAGCGGGGCGTGATGCCGTTGTACACGGTGCTGGAGAACAAGTACTACATGGACTGGTTCAACGAGAACGTGCTGGCCCGCGCCGCGCGTGGCCTGGGGACCGGCTTGTGGAAGGGTGGCGATCAGGGCCTGATCGACGGAGCACTGGTCAATGGTTCCTGGAAGCTGGTCGGCTGGGTCGCGTCCATCGCGCGCCGGCTGCAGTCGGGTTTCCTGTACCACTATGCGCTGTCGATGATCCTGGGGGTCTTCGTGTTGATGACGTATTTCGTCTGGCGCAGCTAGTCGCCTGGGAGAAGAAGAAAAATGGGATTGCTGAGCCTGGCCATCTGGACGCCCGTCTTTTTCGGCGTCGTATTGCTGGCGTTGGGCCGTGACGAACACGCCCAGGCGGTGCGCTGGATTGCGCTGATCGGGGCCTTCATCAGCCTGATGGTCACCGTGCCGCTGTACACCGGTTTCGAACTCGGCACGGCTGCGATGCAGTTCGTCGAGCAGTCGCCGTGGATCGAACGCTTCAGTGTCGACTACCACCTGGGCGTGGACGGCATCTCCGTCTGGTTCGTGCTGCTGACCGCCTTCATCAACCTGATCGTCGTCATCGCCGGCTGGGAGGTCATCACCAAACGCGTGAACCAGTACATGGGCGCGTTCATGATCCTCAGCGGTCTGATGATCGGCGTGTTCAGCGCGCTCGACGGCCTGCTGTTCTACGTGTTCTTCGAAGCCACCCTGATCCCGATGTACCTGATCATCGGCATCTGGGGCGGGCCGAACAAGATCTACGCCGCGTTCAAGTTCTTCCTGTACACGCTGCTCGGCTCCTTGTTGCTGCTGATCGCGCTGATCTACCTGTACACCGTCGCCGGCGGCAGCTTCGACATCCTGACCTGGCATACGCTGCCCCTCGGCGGCACGGCCCAGACGCTGATCTTCTTCGCCTTCCTGGCCGCGTTCGCGGTCAAGGTGCCGATGTGGCCGGTGCACACCTGGTTGCCGGACGTGCACGTGGAGGCGCCCACCGGCGGCTCCGCCGTGCTGGCGGCCATCATGCTCAAGCTCGGTGCCTACGGCTTCCTGCGGTTCTCGATGCCGATCGCGCCGGACGCCGCGCGCGAGTGGGCCTGGCTGATGATCGCGTTGTCGCTGATCGCCGTGATCTATGTCGGCCTGGTGGCCATCGTGCAGCGAGACATGAAGAAACTCGTGGCGTATTCGTCGGTCGCGCACATGGGTTTCGTCACGCTCGGCTTCTTCGTGTTCAGCGACCTCGGCGTCTCGGGCGGCATCGTGCAGATGATTGCGCACGGTTTCGTGTCGGCCGCGATGTTCCTGGCCATCGGCGTGTTGTACGACCGCGTGCATTCGCGCGAGATCGCCAGCTACGGCGGTGTCATCAACACCATGCCCAAGTTCGCGGCCTTCGCGCTGCTGTTCGCGATGGCCAATGCCGGCCTGCCAGGCACCGCCGGGTTTGTCGGCGAGTGGATGGTGATCCTGGCCGCCGTCAAGGCCAACTTCTGGATCGGCATGGGTGCGGCCACGGCGCTGATCCTGGGCGCGGCCTACACCTTGTGGATGTTCAAGCGGGTCTATCTCGGACCGGTGGCCAACGACGACGTCAAGAACCTGCAGGACATCAATGCGCGCGAGTTCCTGGTGTTCGCGCTGCTGGCGATCGCGGTGCTTGCCATGGGCGTGTATCCCAAGCCCTTCACGGACGTGATGGACAGTTCGGTGGCCGAACTGCTGCGCCATGTCGCGTTGTCCAAGTTGAACTGAGAAGAGATCCGCGACCATGATTGACAACTACAGCTGGATCACGGTTTTCCCCGAGATCGTCCTGTTGACCCTGGCCTGCGTGATTGCGCTGGTGGACCTCTTCGTCAAGAGCCCGACCCGCACGGCCACCTATGTGCTGACGCTCGTCACGCT
This sequence comes from Rhodoferax sp., assembly GCA_024236015.1. Taxonomy (GTDB): domain Bacteria; phylum Pseudomonadota; class Gammaproteobacteria; order Burkholderiales; family Burkholderiaceae_C; genus CAISIP01. The sequence goes on along the minus strand of JACKLK010000004.1, from coordinate 216,067 downwards.
GGCCATCGTGGCCTTCATGCAGGCCGAATACGCCATCAGCGGCCTGAACCAGTACGGCTTCAGCAAGCTGGTCGTCAGCGACCAGATGGGCAACTGGCTCAAGTGTTTCGCCACGCTGGCCGTGATGGTGACCCTGGTCTATGGCCGCGGCTATGCCGGCCATCGCGAGATGATGCGCGGCGGCGAGCTGTTCACGCTGTCGATGTTCGGCCTGCTGGGCATGTTCCTGATGATCGGCGGCAACAACTTCCTGATCATCTACATGGGCCTGGAGCTGCTGACGCTGTCGAGTTACGCACTCGTGGCGCTGCGCCGCGACAGCACCATCGCCACCGAGGCGGCGATGAAGTATTTCGTGCTCGGCGCGATGGCCTCCGGCTTCCTGCTCTACGGCATGTCGATGCTGTACGGCGCCACCGGCACGCTCGACGTCAACCAGGTCGCGCAGGCCATCGCCAGCGGCAACATCCGGCACCAGGTGCTGGTGTTCGGCCTGGTGTTCATCGTGGCCGGCCTGGCATTCAAGCTCGGCGTGGTTCCGTTCCACATGTGGCTGCCCGACGTCTACCACGGCGCACCGACGACGGTCACGCTGCTGATCGGCGGCGCGCCCAAGCTGGCGGCCTTCGCCATCATGATCCGCCTGCTGGTCGAAGGCCTGCTGCCGCTGGCCATCGACTGGCAGCAGATGCTGGCGGTGCTGGCCGTGGGCTCGCTGCTGGTCGGCAACCTGGCCGCCATCGTGCAGACCAACATCAAGCGCATGCTGGCGTTCTCGACCATCTCGCAGATGGGCTTCGTGCTGCTGGGCATGATGTCGGGCGTGATCAACGGCAACACCATCTCGTCGGCCGACGCCTATGGGTCGGCCATGTTCTATGTCGTGACCTACGTGCTGACGACGCTGGCGACCTTCGGCATCATCCTGCTGCTCTCGCGCAAGGGCTTCGAGAGCGACGAGATTGCCGACTTCGCCGGCCTGAACCAGCGCAGCCCGCTGTATGCCGCGGTGATGGCGATCTGCATGTTCTCGCTGGCCGGCATTCCGCCCATGGTCGGCTTCTACGCCAAGCTGTCGGTGCTGCAGGCGCTGATCTCGTCTGGCCAGGGGGTGGACATCGGCCTGGCGGTGTTCGCCGTGATGATGTCGCTGATCGGCGCGTTCTATTACCTGCGCGTGGTCAAGCTGATGTATTTCGATGCCCCGGCGCAGACGGCGGCCATCGAGGCTCCGGCCGATGTGCGCATCGTGCTGGGCATCAACGGGGCGCTGGTGCTGTTGCTCGGCATCGTGCCCGGCGGCCTGATGACCCTGTGCGCCAGCGCGCTGGCCAGCATGATGGCGGGCTGACCGCCGCCGACCCCGTTGGCACAAACACTACCGACCACCGGCCCGCAGGCGGAAACGCCGCAGGACGATCCGCACCTGGTCGAACACACGGTGCAGCGCGAGCAGCTGCTGCACGGCCATTTCCTGCGCGTGCTGCGCGACACGGTGCGGCTGCCCGACGGCGGCGAAGCGACGCGCGAATACGTGTTGCACCCCGGCGCCGTGGTGATCGTGCCCCTGCTCACCGGCGCCGATGGCGAGTTGCGCGTGGTGCTGGAGCGGCAATACCGGCATCCCATCGGCCAGGTGATCCTGGAGTTCCCGGCCGGCAAGCGCGACGGCCAGGAAGACCTGCTGCTGTGCGCCCGGCGCGAACTGCGCGAGGAGACCGGTTACCGCGCCCGCGAATGGGCCCATGCCGGCGTGATGCATCCGGTGGCAGCCTATTCCGACGAATACATCGACATCTGGTTCGCCCGCGACCTGACGCTGGGCGAGCGCCATCTCGATCCGGGCGAGTTCCTCGACGTGACCACCGCCACCGTGCCGGAGCTGCTGCAGTATTGCCGCGACGGCCGCATCACCGATGCCAAGACGCTGACCGGCACCCTGTGGCTGCAGAACCTGCTGTCCGGCGCATGGACACTCGACTGGCACGCCGACGCCGATGCGAGCGCTGCCGGATAATCGATGCATCATGAAAGTGCTCGATCTTCAATGCGCGCAGCAGCACGGCTTTGAAGGCTGGTTCGGGTCCGAGGACGACTTCACCAGCCAGCTCGCGCGTGGCCTGGTGACATGCCCGATGTGCGGCGACACCGCCATCACCAAGAAACTCAGCGCGCCGCGGCTGAACCTGGGCCACCATGGCGGCCCGCCAGCCGCCGCCGAGCAGCCGCAACAGGCCGTCAAGCAAGACGTCGTCGCCTCCAACGACACCCACGCCGCACTGCAGGCCGCCTGGCTCGGCATGGCCCGGCGCATCCTGGCCAACACCGACGACGTCGGCGAGCGCTTTGCCGAAGAGGCACGCAGGATCCACTACGGCGAAGTGCCGCAGCGCGGCATCCGTGGCAAGGCATCGGCCGAAGAAACCGAGGCGCTGGCGGAGGAGGGCATCGAGGTGATGCAGATTGCATTGCCGGATGTACTCAAGGGGCCGGTGCAGTAAAGCACCATGGCGCGGGCAGGCGGGCATCGGTCGCTGATGCGCAGCACCGCCGCGATGCGGCTCCTTGCCTTGTTTCTGCTGCTGCCGTTGGCCGGCTGCGCGACCCTGTCGCCGGAGTCGGCGTTCTGGGACTGGTTTCAGTCGCGCGCAGCAGACCTCAAGGCGGTCAAGCAATCGGACGCGCCCATCATGGATACGCTGCACCAACGCCTGCATGCCGTACACGCTGGTCTGACCTACGAAATGTCGCTGCACGATGGTCCTGTTCGGGAACTCATCATCAGTGGCGACGGGCTCGTCGCGCTGGTGCCTGTGGTGCACAGGCTGACCGCGGCGGCGCCCAACATGGACGGCTGGAAGGTGACGGCGTTTCGTCCCCGGATGCCCAATTTCATGGGCTACTCTTTGACATTCGGGGAAGATACCCATGATCTGAAGTCGATCTGGATGTATCCCATCGTCGACGGCGACCATTTCGACCTGATCCTGTACCACCCGCAATACCGCGAGGAGGAGCGCGGCAGATTCACAAATGCGCTGTATGTCGCGCTCGACATGGCACTCGGAGAATTCGACGTCATGACCGGGATCCGCCACATCGATTTCCAGAAGCTTCCCGAGAATCCCGAGCAGCAAGGCCTGCTTCCCTTCGCTCGCCTGCGCGAGGTGTTCGACAATTTCTACAGCCGACGCGGCCGGTAGCCTCAAGCCGCGAACTGCAACTCCGCCAGCCGCGCATACACCCCGCCGCGCGCCACCAGCTCCGCGTGCGTGCCTTGCTCCACCAGCCGCGCCTGATCGAGCACGACGATGCGGTCGGCCTTTTGCACGGTCGCCAGACGGTGCGCGATGACCAGCGTGGTGCGGCCTTCCATCGCGGATTCCAGGGCCGCCTGCACCATGCGTTCGCTCTCGGCGTCCAGTGCGCTGGTGGCCTCGTCGAGCAGCAGCAGCGGCGGGTTCTTGAGCATGGCGCGGGCAATCGCGATGCGCTGGCGCTGGCCGCCGCTCAGGCGCACGCCGCGTTCGCCCAGGAAGGTGTCATAGCCCTCGGGCAGGCGGCCGATGAATTCGTCAGCGAAGGCGGCGCGGGCGGCGGCCTTGACCTCGTCGTCGCTGGCGCCGGGTTTGCCGTAACGGATGTTCTCCATCGCATTGGCCGAGAAGATCACCGCGTCCTGCGGCACGATGCCGATGTGCTGGCGCAGGTCCTCCAGCGACAGCTCGCGCGTGGGCACGCCGTTGAGCGCGATCGATCCCGATTGCGGGTCGTAGAAACGCAGCAACAGCTGGAACACCGTGCTCTTGCCGGCGCCGCTGGGCCCGACCAGGGCCACGGTCTCGCCGGGTGCCACCGTCAGCGAGAAATCGTGCAGCGCCGGATGGTCCGGCCGGGACGGATAACAGAACTGCACGTGGTCGAACACCACGCTGCTGCCGGCGGACTGGTCCTGCACCGAACGCGGCTGCGCGGGCGAGGCGATCGGGGAATGCGTGTCCAGCAGTTCCATCAGGCGTTCGGTCGCGCCGGCGGCGCGCAGCAGGTCGCCGTAGACCTCGCCCAGCACCGCGAACGCGCTGGCCAGGATGATGACGTAGACCACGGTCTGGCCCAGGTGGCCGGCCGAGATGCGTCCGGCCATGACCGCCTGCGTGCCCTGGTACAGGCCCCACAACAAGGCGGCCGAGGTGGCGATGATGATGAAGGCCACCAGCACCGAGCGCGCGCGCGAGCGCCGCACCGCGGCCTGGAAGGCGTTGTCGGTGGATGCGTCGAAGCGGGTTGCCTCGCGCGATTCCGCGACGTAGCTCTGCACCACCGGGATCGCGTTGAGCACCTCGGCGGCGATCGCGCTGGAGTCGGCCACCCGGTCCTGGCTGGTGCGCGAGAGCTTGCGCACCCGGCGGCCGAACCACAGGCTGGGCAACACGATGACGACGAGGATGCCGAGCACCTGGATCATCACGGTGGGGTTGGTCCAGATCAGCATCAGCAGGGCGCCGATGCCCATCACGGTGTTGCGCAGGCCCATGCTCAGCGAGGAGCCGACGACGGTCTGCACCAGCGTGGTGTCGACCGTCAGCCGGCTGAGCACCTCGCCGGTCTGCGTGGTCTCGAAGAATTCCGGGCTCTGGCGCAGCACATGCTTGTAGACCGCGTTGCGCAGGTCGGCGGTGATGCGTTCGCCCAGCCAGCTGACCATGTAGAAACGCGCGGCCGAGAACAGGCCCAGCGCCACCGCCACCAGGAACAGGTCGAAGAAATGCTCGCGCAAGGCCATCACGCGTGTGCCCGGGTCGGCCGACAGGCTGTCCGCGCCGACCAGGCCGCCGTCGATCAGGCTGCGCAGCGCCAGTGGAAACACCAGCGTCGTGACGGCGGCCATGACCAGGAACAGGCCGGCGAGCAGGATGCGGCCGCGGTACGGCCGCAGGAACGGCGCCAGGCCGGAGAGGGATCGCGGGGAGGGCGCCTTGGCGCGTTCAGAACTCATGCAGCGTGGTTCACAGGGTAGATGTCGGTTCCGTCGGCCCGGGCGTCGTCATGGGCTTGCCCGGTCGCAAACCGGTGATTGTCGGCCATTCGCCGGCGCCCCCGCCGCCGCGCCTGGCCATCGGCTACAGCACCAGCGGCCGCGCGTAGCCGGTCAGTTCCAGGTAGCCGCGCCCGACATGCTGGCGCTGGCTGTCGAACAGGTCGCACAGGCCTTCCCAGTAGATCGCGCCGGTCGAGGCGCGGCTGTCGAGTTCCTGGTTGTCCAGCAGCGCCCGCACGACATAGTTCTCGGCTGGCGTGCGCAGCAGCCATTCGACCGGGTAGGTGGTGTTGGTCAACGGGCTCTTCCAGCCCCGCACGGCCTGGAACACCGCTTCGCCGCGCGCGAAGACATAGGGCTTGATGCCGTCGTTGAGTCTGGGATGGCGGAAGGAGCCGCCGTCCCACAGGGTTGAGCCGGACTTGTCGCGGATGCGAAACGCCGTCAGCGCGCTGCCGTCGAACAGGTTGATGCCGACCCAGTCCCAGCCCACGGCATCCGGATCCAGCACGCTGTCGCTCCATTCGTGGTCGAGCCAGGCGGCGCCGCTGCCGGGCGTGAACCGGCTCGGGTCCACGCCGCGCGCGCCGTCGCCGCGCACCGGCAGGCGCTGGCCATCGAGCGTGACCTGCCCCTCGAACGCCAGTTGCGGACGGCTGTAGTAGAAGCTGGCCTGCTCCGGCTGGGGGCCCTTGCGCGACCATCCCGCGTCGCCTTGCAGCAGCACCGCCTGCGTGGCCGTGAAGTCCAGCTCCAGGCCGAAGTCCGGCGCCGCGATGCGGGCCCGGTAGTGGCCGTTGTCATGGGTCAGCGACCAGTCGCGCAGCCGTACCGCGGTATCGGCCTGGCTGGCCTCGGCGACACCGAAGCCCATGCGCGCGATGCGCTGGTCGTGGCGGAAACGCCCGCCCTGCACGTCGGTCACGGCGGCGTGCGCAAACAGCAACTGGCGCGCCGCGAATCGCGAGGCCATCTGCTGGGTGAGCGCCACGCGCGAGCGGAAGAAGGTCAGCTGGAAACCCAGCACACGCGCGGCATCGCCCGCACCGACCCGGCTGTGGCCGGTGATGTACCACCACTCGATCGTGGTCTCCGGGTGGCTGCCATGGTCGCGCGGAAAAGCCAGCGCGCGCCGGGTCGTGCCGCCGGCGCCGGGATCGGCGGCGGTGGCCAGGGCCGGCGCCACCGCCCCGGCCAGCAGCAACGCGCGGCGCAGCACGCCGGGCAATCGGGGGACAGGGCGCACGGGCATCGGCTTATTGTGGCCCGAATCGCAGGTGGTTTCGCCGCGGCGCGATACCGTCGCGCACACTCTGCCAGATGCATCGAATGGATGGCCGACTCCCGATGCTCGCGCAACAAGGGCCGCATGCGGCGATCACGCGGACCCCGCCGGAAAAGCGCCATGTGCTCGCACGCGGCGCGATCCAGGCGGCCGGCGCACCGGTGCTCAGAGCGCCACGGTGTAGTTCAGCGTCATGCGTCCGCCGTCGACGACGACGATCTCGCCGGTGACGTAGCTCGCCGCGTCGCTGGCCAGCCAGGCCACGGCGTCGGCGATCTCGGATGGCTCGCCCAGGCGCTTCATCGGCGTTCGGCTCATCACCTTGACCCGTGCCTCCTCGCTGCCCAGCACCGCCTTGGCCGCCAGCTCGGTGGCGATGGTGCCGGGCGCCACGGCGTTGACACGCACGCCCTTGTCGGCCAGCGACAGGGCCATCACGCGGGTCAGCTGGTTGATGCCGCCCTTGCTGATGTTGTAGCCGGCGATGTTGGGAATCGCCAGCGTGCCGTTGACCGAGCTCATGTTGACGATGGCGCCGCGGCCTCGCTCGGCCATGGTGCGCGCGACGGCCTGGCCCATCAGGAAGGCCCCCTTGATGTTGACCCGCATCACGGCGTCGAAATCGGCCTCGCTCATGTCCAGGAAGTCCGCGGCGCGCAGGATGCCGGCGTTGTTGACCAGGATGTCGATGCCGCCATGGCGCTGCAGGACGGCTGCGACCAGTGCGTCGACCTGGGACTTGTCGCCCACGTCGCAACCGATGCAGCTCGCGCCCAGTTCGCCGGCCAGGGCCTGGCCGCGTGCCGTGTCCACGTCGGCGATCACGACCTGGGCGCCTTCGCGTGCGAAGCGGCGCGCGCAGGCCTCACCGATGCCTTGCGCACCACCGGTGACGATGACGACGCGGCCGGCGTGGCCGAAGGTGATGACGCTGCTGTTGTTGTTGCTGCTCATGATGGGGGTCTCCGGATGCGGGTGGCGTGCCGCACAGCATACCCGTTCATGCCCGGGGCAGGCGCGTCGGCGGCGCGGCGGTTGCAAGCTGCGCTAAGCTCGCTGCCTGGTTTTCGGTCGCCGTGCGTGGCCGACGACACCTTCCCCCCGACCCTTCGAGGCAGAAAGCATCACCGTGGACACCAGCACCATCGATTTCCCTTCCATCGACGCGATCCGCGCCAACCGGGAGCGCCTGGGCGAGCGCGTCGAGACCACGCCGGTGCGCCGGCTCAAGGATCCGGCGCTCGATGCCGTGGTCGGTGGCAACACCCGGGTCTGGCTCAAGGAGGAACTGTTCCAGCGCACCGGCAGCTTCAAGCCGCGCGGCGCCTTGTCGGTGATGCTGGACCTGGACGCCGATGCGCTGGCGCGCGGGGTCACCGGCGTGTCGGCTGGCAACCACGCGATCTCGCTGGCCTACAGCGCGCAGGCGCTGGGTACCAGCGCCAAGGTGGTGATGCCGAAGAACGCGAACCCGTTCCGCATCCAGGTCTGCCGCGAACTCGGCGCCGAGGTCGAACTGGTCGACAACGTGCACCAGGCGTTTGCGCGGGTCAAGGAGATCGAGGCCCGGGAGGGCCGGGTGTTCGTGCATCCGTACGAAGGTCCGAAGACGGCACTGGGCACCGCATCGGTCGGGCTGGAGTTCATGGACCAGGTCGCCCAGGCCGGCGACACGCTCGACGCGGTCATCGTCGCCACCGGCGGGGGCGGACTGAGTGCCGGTGTCGCCTGCGCGGTCAAGCAGCTGCGGCCGCAGACCGCGGTCTATGTGGTCGAGCCCGAGGGTGCCGACAGCATGGCGCGCAGTTTCGCCGCCGGATCGCCGCAGGCCATCGACGCCGTGCGCACGATCGCCGACTCGCTGGGCGCGCCGCGTTGCGAGCCGTATTCGTTTGCGCTGAACCGCCGTTTCGTCGACGCCGTGGTGCTGGTCGACGACGACCAGATCCGCCAGGCGATGCGGCTGCTGTTCCGGGTCGCCAAGCTGGTGGTGGAGCCCGCGGGCGCCGCGGCACTGGCCGCGCTGATGTTTCCGCTGCGCGCCACGCTCGAAGGCCGTACCGTGGGCCTGATCGTCTGCGGCGCCAATACCGATCCGCAGACCTACTGCGCGCAGCTGCAGCCATGACGACCGCCACAAGGACGACACCATGGCGTTGACCGAACGGGAGTTTCACGGCACGCCGGCGCTGGCGCTGCAGGCCGCCGACGGTGCGCGCGTGCTGGTCACGCTGCATGGCGGCCATGTCGTGTCCTGGGTGCCGGCGGGCGGCCATGGGGAGCAGCTGTACCTCTCGCCGCGCTCGGGGTTCGGCCAGCGGCAGGCGATCCGGGGCGGTGTTCCCGTGGTGTTCCCGCAGTTCTCCGACCGGGGGCCCTTGCCCCGGCACGGTTTCGTGCGCAACCGGGCCTGGCAGCTGCTGCGCAGCGGCGACGATGCCGATGGGGCCGCGACCGCCGTCCTGGGCCTGGTTGACGACACCGAAACCCGTGCCATCTGGCCGCAGGCCTTTGCGCTGGAACTGCAGTTGCGGGTATCAGGGTCGCAGCTGGACATGACGCTGCAGGTCACCAATACCGGCACGGTGCCCTGGCACTGCGCCGCGGCGCTGCACACCTACCTGCAGGTGCCCGACAGCGCGCAGGCGCGGATCGGGGGGCTGGCGGGCCGACCCTACCATGACGCGGTCGACGGGCAGGCCCGGACGCAGCACGAACCCTGGCTGCGCCTTCCCGGCGAGGTGGACCGGGTCTATGCCGGTGTCGACGGCATGCTGGAGCTGTCGGCCGATGGCGACGGGGCGGCGAACCGCCTGCAGGTCGCGCATGCCGGATTTGCCGATGTCGTGGTCTGGAATCCCGGGCCGGCGCGGTGCGCCGCGTTGCCCGACATGCCGCCCGACGGCTACCGCCACATGGTCTGCATCGAATCGGCGCGCATCGTGCAGCCGGTTGTGCTGGTACCGGGGCAGTCGTGGTCGGGCACGCAGCAGCTGCGCCGGCTGGCCGCGGACCGGTCGCCGGCGGCAGGATAATCGGGCCTTTATGGATATTCTCGTCATCGCGGCCATCGTGGCCATCGCGGCGCTGGTCACGCGCCGCCAGCAGGAGCGCCAGCGCATCGTGTTGCTGGCGTCGTACCTGGGCCCGTTCCAGATCGAGAAGCTGATGGCCACGCTCAGCGAGGGTTACATGCGGGCCCTGGGCGAGAGCGACCCGGAGCGCCAGCAACCGATCTGGGACCATTTGCGCAGCTCGGAGCTCGCCTTGTGCGCGCAGTTCGAGCAGTTCGCCACCCGTTTCGCCGGCGCCGACGCCGAGCGGACCCGGGTCAGCACGTTGGCCTGGGCCATTCCCTGGGCCGACCGGTTGTTCCCGGCCGCGAGTTTCGACGCCCGCAAGGCCATGGCCATCCATGCCCGCGGCATCCACCGGGCGGTGCATGCGGATCCGGACGAGCCGTCCAAGCGCCGCGCGTTCAGGCTCAGCGCCGAGATGTTCCTGATGCAACACACCTGCCACTGGTTCTGCAAGTCCAAGGCGGTCGCGTCGGCGCGCATGTGGGTGCGGCACCAGACCCGCTACGAGCAGTTGCTCGACGCGGTCGCGCCGGACACCGCCCGGGCCTACCGGGCCCTGTTGCCGGCCTGACGCCGGTCACCGGCCGTCACAGCAGCCAGGGCAGGAAGCGCCGGCTGCGCTGGCGGTAGGCGCGGTAGTCCGGGTGCAGCTCCATCATCTGGCTCTCCTCCAGTGTGGCCTTGGCCCACAACACCAGCCACAGGCCGAACCAGCCCAGCCAGGCCCAGGCAGGCGCGGCCCAGGCCAGCGCCGCCGCGCCCAGCAACACGGACGTATACATGGGATGGCGGATCCAGCGATACGGACCGCTGGTGACCAGCCGTCCGCCGCGCTTGGGCACGGGCCGGATATTGAAGTTGCCGATGCGGTTGTGCGCCAGCGTCCAGATCGCCAGCGCCAGCGACAGGCCGGCCAGCATCCAGGTCGGCGCCGGCAGCGCGCCGCGGGTGAGGGACGGGCCGGCGGCCGCGGCCAGCAGCATCAGCAGGCCGAATTGCAGGAGGACGAGCAGGTTGCCCATGAGCCGGATCGATGGTGTCGGGGGTTGGATGGCAGGGCTCCATGTTCGCATGCGCAGGGGCGGCGATATACTGTACGGATCACCAGTTTCCCCGCCTGGATCGGTGCGCGTATCGCGCGGCGCGATGCCAGGCCAGCCCGCATGGACGAGAGCCAGCCCCGCAGCTGCACCGCCGACGACGAGCCCGCGACGGCCGTTCCCGTGCTGACGCGCCAGCAGGCGCGCCGCCTGCGCGACATCCACCGCTCGGCGGGCTGGCCGGCCCAGGATGGTCTGGAGATCGAACTGCTGGCCAGCGGCATGTTGCATCGGGTGGCCGAAGCGGGCGGGGCCGAACGCCTGCGCCTGACCGATCGCGGCATCGCCTGCCTGGCGCAGGCCTTGCAGCGCAACCGGCAGGCGCTCAGCGCCCACGACGCGCTGGTCGCACGCGTGGCCCAGGCCTTGTTGCGGGACGGGCGCATCGTCTGGACCGGCCTGGCCGTGCGTGCCCGCCTGCCATCGGAGCCGGACGCCGCGCCGGCACACGCCGATGGCCTCGCGCCGCAGGATTTCGCGTTGCACGGCGAGCCGCCATCGGCCGCGCCGGCGCGCTGGAAGATCTGCAAGCCCGACGTGTTTTCCATCCGCAACACCACGGTGGCGGCCTACCTGCAACCGGTGGTGCACGAGATCAAGGTCAGCCGCGCCGATCTGCTGGGCGACCTGCGCCTGAGCGACAAGCGCGACAGTTACCTCGATCTCGGCGGCCAGTGCTGGTACGTGCTGGGCTGTGATGCGCGTGGCCGCCCGATCGCGCAGGAACACGAGGTGCCGGCCAGCTGCGGCGTGATGCTGGCGCGCGCCGATGGCCCGCTCGAGGTGCTGCGGCATGCGCCGCGGCGGGTGGTGCCCGATTTGCCGTTCGCGTTGTGGATGTCGCTGGCCCGGGCCGCGCCGTTGCCGGCGACGGCATTGGGCGACGACGAACCGGGCCAGGCGCTGCTGGACGGGCCGCCGGCCGACGACCCATGACACAGGCCCTTGCCAGCGCGCCTGCATCCGGGGCCGATCATTCGGTGTCGTCACCGGACGTCGAACCGGGAACGGGCGAGGCACCGGCGCTGTATACGGTATCGGTGCGCAACCTGTGCGCGTTTGCCGCCAAGTCCGGCGATCTCGATCTGCGCTTTACCCCGTCGCCGACCGCGCAGCAAGGGCGCCAGGGGCACCAGCTGGTCGCGCAGCGGCGCGGCCCGCACCACGAGGCCGAGGTCAGCCTGCAGGGCCGCCATGGGCCGCTGGCCGTGCGCGGGCGGGCCGACGGATTCGATCCGCGCAGCCACACGCTGGAAGAGGTCAAGACCTACCGCGGTGCGCTCGAGAGCCTGTCGGCGCAGCAGCAGGCGCTGCATTGGGCCCAGCTCAAGGTCTACGGCTGGTTGTTGTGCCAGAGCCGCGGCCTGGCCGCGGTGAACCTGCAGCTGGTGTATTTCGACGTCGTGCAGCAGACCGAATCGCCGCAGCGCCAGCGCTGGGATGCGCCGGCGCTGCGCCGGTTTTTCGAATCCTTGTGCGAACCCTTCCTGGCCTGGGCCCGGCAGGAGGTCGCGCACCGGCGCGCGCGCGACGCCGCGCTGGTGCGGTGCCCGTTTCCGCAGTTGCCGTTCCGCCCGGGGCAACGCGCGCTGGCGGCGGCCGTGTACAAGGCCTGCCTGTCGTCGCAGCCGTTGCTGGTGCAGGCCCCCACGGGCATCGGCAAGACCATCGGCACCGTGTACCCGGCGCTGCGCGCCATGCCCGAACGCGCCAGCGACAAGCTGTTCTTCCTGACCGCCAAGACGCCGGGCCGGCAGGTGGCGCTCGACGCGCTGGCGCAGGTGCGCGGCTCGGCGCGTGCCGGCGGCGATGCGGGCCTGCCGTTGCGGGTGATCGAGCTGGTGGCCCGCGACAAGGCCTGCGAACACCGCGACAAGGCCTGCCACGGTGCGTCCTGTCCGCTGGCGCGCGGCTTCTACGACCGGCTGCCGGCCGCGCGCGAGGCCGCGGCCCAGGCACAGTGGCTGGACCGCCAGGCCCTGCGATCGGTCGCGCTGGCGCACGGCATCTGCCCCTATTACCTCGGCCACGAGATGGTGCGCTGGAGCGACGTGGTCGTGGGCGACTACAACTACTACTTCGACCGCAGCGCCATGCTGCATGCACTGACGGTCGAGAACGACTGGCGCGTCGGCCTGCTCGTCGACGAGGCGCACAACCTGGTGCCGCGCGGCTGCGCGATGTACAGCGCCGACCTGGGCCATGCCGAAACCCTGCAGGTGCGCGAGCAGGCGCCGCCGGCGCTGCGCGGTCGCATCGACGCCGTGCTCGACCAGTGGCAGGTATTGCAGGAGCGTCATGCGGCCAGCGGCGCGCAGCCCGACTGGCGCGAGCTCGACGCGCCGCCCGAGGCCTGGCTGCGCGCCTTGCACCGGCTCAACCTGGCGCTGGGCGAACATGTCAACACCCATGCGCTCGATGGCGACAGCGTGCTGCTGCCGTTTTATTTCCGTACCCTGGCCATGGCCACGCTGGCCGACATGTTCGGCGACCACTCCTTGTGCGAATACACGCGCGAGGACCCGGTCGTGCCCGCCGCGCCCGGTGGCAACGATGCCGCGCAGACCCGGCTGGATGGCGCCGGTTTCGACAGCGTCGATGCGGTGGGCCGCATCACGCTGCGCAACGTCGTGCCGGGCCATTTCCTCGCGCCGCGGCTGCAGCGTGCCGACGCAGCCGTGTTGTTCTCGGCGACGCTGCAGCCGGCCGACTATTACCAGGCCTTGCTCGGCCTGCCGGAACACACGCGCTGGCTCGACGTGCCCAGTCCGTTCGACAGCGCGCAGCTGGCGGTGCGCGTGGTGCCGATCTCGACCCGGCGCGACGACCGCGCCCGCTCGCTCGACACGCTGGTGGCGACGATCGCCGAGCAGTTCCGGCGCGCGCGCGGCAACTACCTGGCCTTCTTCAGCAGCTTCGACTACCTCGAGCAGGCCTGCGCTCGGTTGCGCGCATCGTGCACCGACATTCCGGTCTGGGCCCAGGCGCGGCAGATGGACGAGGCGGCGCGGCGCGACTTCCTCGGGCGTTTCGACGACGCCGGGTGCGGCGTGGGTTTTGCCGTGCTGGGCGGGGTGTTCGGCGAAGGGGTCGACCTGCCGGGCCGCCGGCTGATCGGCGCCTTCGTGGCCACGCTCGGCCTGCCGCAGTTCGACCCGGTCAACGAAGCCATCTGCGCACGCATGCAGGCGCGTTTCGGCCAGGGGTACGCATACACCTATGCCTATCCCGGCCTGCAGAAGGTGGTGCAGGCGGCCGGGCGCGTGATCCGCACCGGGACGGACACGGGTTGCGTGGTGTTGCTCGATGCGCGGTACCGCCAGCCGCAGGTCCGCGCGCTGCTGCCGCCGTGGTGGCGGATCGCGCCCGGTTGATCGAGGCGCGGGCCGGGCGCGTCAGGCCGTCAATTCGCCCCGGAAGGCGGCCGCGAACTCCGATGCGGCCTCGCGTACGGCACTGGCGCTCCTGCGCGGCTTGTAGAGGGCCGAGCCCAGGCCGAAACCATGGGCGCCGGCGGCCATCCAGGGCGCCATGCTGGCGGGTGTGATGCCGCCCACCGGGATCATCAACGTGCCGGCCGGCAGGACGGCCAGCATGGCCTTGAGCACCGCCGGCGACGCGGCCTCGGCCGGAAACAGCTTCAAGCCCTGTGCGCCGGCCTCGAGCGCGGCAAAGGCCTCGGTCGGCGTCGCAATGCCCGGCAGGCAGACCATGCCCAGCCCGATGGCTTCGCGCACCACGGCCGCATTGAAATTGGGCGAGACGATGAGCTGGCCGCCGGCCGCATGCACGTCGCGCACCTGTTCGGCCGTCAGCACGGTTCCGGCCCCGACCAGCGACCGGGGATGGGCCCGCGCCAGCAGGGCGATGCTCTCGAGCGGCTGGGGCGAGTTCAGCGGCACCTCCAGCACGCCGAAGCCGGCATCGGCCAGGGCCTCGCCGATGGCCGGCGCCTCGGCCGGCGTCAGGCCGCGCAGGATGGCCACCAGCGGAAGGGTCTGGAAGTGGGAGGCGAATTTCTGGATCGGCTTCATGGTGATGGCGTTCGATGGGGCAGGTGGTGGCTCAGTGCGTGCAGGCCGGCCCAGCTGGCCTCGGCGCCCATGCGGTGCGTCGGGATGCCGAGTCGGTCGAAGGCGAGCGCGTAGCGGGCGGTCAGCGATGGCGAGCCGATCACGGTGACGCGCGCGGCCGCCTGCACGTCCTGCGCACGCAATTCCTCGCCGATGACCAGGCCCGAGAGGTAACTGGCCAGCGGCCCGGCGTCCATGCGCGCGAACAGCGACAGGGTGCGTGCGCTGAAGGCGTTGTGCAGCAGGCCGCCGCCCTGGCCGGTGCGCGCCAGGCCGAGTCCGAATGCATCGGCGTCGAACGCGGCCTGCGTGTCGATGGTGCGCGCCAGCAGCGACTGCTGGCTCAGCAGGGCGTAGAACTCGCCGGTCATGTAGCTGCGGAACGTGGTCACCCGGCCGTCGCGGATCCAGGCCCACTTGCTGTGGGTACCCGGCAGGATGCACAGGCCATCGCGCCAGCCACCCAGGTGCATGGCGCCGAGGATCTGCACTTCCTCGCCGCGCATCACGTCCGGCACGCCGGCCAGCCCCGGCAACGCGCTGCGGTGTTCGCAGCTCAGGCCCGGCACGATGGCGGTGGGAAGATGCAGCCTGGCATCCTGCACCCAGCGCAGTTCGGCGGCGACATCGGCGAAACCGGCCGGGCAGGCGCAATACGGCGCTTCGACCCAGCCTTGCTTGCTGCCGGCCATGCCGGAGATCAGGCAGGCCTGGGCACCCTCGCGTGCCCAGTCGCCGAAACAGGTGTCGAACACCTCGGCGAAGCCGCCGGCCGGAACGGTCAGGATGCCGCGCGGGAACGCGCGCTCGTCCATCACCCGGCCGGTGGCGTCGATGCGGGCACCGCGCAGCGACGAGGTGCCCCAGTCCAGTGCCAGCAGTGCGGTGGGTTGGAGGTCCGGTGTGGCCGCCATGCTCACAACACCGCGAACACCGAATTGCTGCGCGGCATCGGCGAGACGGCGCCGAAACCCTGCACCGACAGGGCCGCCGCCGCATTGGCATAGTGGGCGGCGCGAAAGACGTCGTCTCCCTTGGCCAGTCGCGCCAGCAGGTTGCCGCAGAAGCAGTCGCCGGCGCCGGTGGCGTCGCGCACGGTGACGCGCCGTGCGGCGACATGCTGGCGGTCCTGGCCGTCGCTGACCAGTGCACCTTCGCCGCCGAGCTTGAGCACGACCGTCGCGGCACCGTGGTCGTGCCCCCAGCGCACGATGTCGCCGGGTTGCGACAGGCCGGTCAGCACCTGCATGTCCTCCAGGCTGGGCAGGAACACGTCGCACAGCGACACCGCCTGCGCGATGCAGGCCTTGGCACGCGCCAGCGGCCAGAGCTTGAGCCGCAGGTTGGAGTCGAACGACACCTTCGTGCCGGCTTCGCGCGCGGTCTCCATGGCCTCGAAGCCGGTGTCGCAGGCGCCGGCCGAGATGGCCAGTGAAATGCCCGACAGGTGCAGGTATTGTGCGGAGCGGATCAGCTCGCTCGGCACGCCGGACAACCAGTGCGGCGTCATGCGGCTGGCGGCCGAGTCGGCGCGCAGGTAGTGGAAGTCGTGGCCCTGGCTGCCGTGGGTGACGAAATAGATGCCGGTGTGGCTGGCGCCGGCCGTCGTCACGCCGCTGGTGTTGACCCCCTCCTGGGCCCACAGCTGCAGCAGCGAGCGGCCGAAGCTGTCGGCCCCGATGCGGGTCAGGTAGGCCGTGCGGGCACCGGCCCGCGCCGCGGCGATCGCGGCATTGCTGGTGTCGCCGCCGAAGCCTTGCAGGTATTGCGGCTGGCCCGGCGTGGTCTGGTTGAACTCCACCATGGCCTCGCCGAGCGCGACCACGTCCCATGTGCGCGTGTCCATTGTTCTCCCCTTTGCCGGGCCGCAGGCGCGGGGCGCCGCCGAAGGCCCGATCGGTCAGTGATTGTCGCGCGGAACGAAGGCGCCGCGCTTGCCGACCAGGAAATCGAGGTCCACGCCCTGGTCGGCCTGCAGCACATGGTCGACGTAGAGTTTCCAGTAGCCGCTGGACAAGGGGGGCGGGGGTGCTTCCCAGGTGGACAGGCGGCGCGCGAGTTCCTCGTCGCTGATGTCCAGGTGCAGCCTGCGGTTGGCCACGTCGAGTTCGATCATGTCGCCGTTGCGCACCACGGCCAGCGGGCCGCCGGCGGCGGCCTCGGGTGCGGTGTGCAGCACCACCGTGCCATACGCGGTGCCACTCATGCGCGCGTCGCTGATGCGCACCATGTCGGTGATGCCCTTGCGCAGCACCTTGGGCGGCAGCGGCATGTTGCCGACCTCGGCCATGCCGGGATACCCCTTGGGGCCGCAGTTCTTGAGCACCAGGATGCAGGTCTCGTCGACGTCCAGCGATTCATCGTCGATCAGCCGGTGGAACTCCTCGATGTTCTCGAACACCACGGCGCGGCCGCGGTGCTGGAGCAGCGCCGCGGTGGCCGCGCTGGGCTTGATGACCGCCCCGCGCGGAGCCAGGTTGCCACGCAGCACCGCGATGCCGGCCTTTTCCATGAACGGCTTGGACAGCGGCATGATGACGTCGGGATTGAAGTTCTCGGCATCGGCGATGTTCTCGCCCATGGTCTTGCCGGTGACCGTGATCGCATCGCGGTGCAGGTGTTGCGCGATCTCCTTCATCACCGCCGGCAGGCCGCCGGCATAACAGAAGTCTTCCATCAGGTACTTGCCCGAGGGCTGCAGGTTCACCAGGCAGTCCATGGCGCTGCCCAGGCGGTCGAAGTCCTCGATCTCGAGCTTGATGCCCATGCGTCCCGCGATCGCGATCAGGTGGATCACGGCGTTGGTCGAGCCGCCGATCGCCGCCAGCGTCATGATGGCGTTCTCGAAGGCCTCGCGCGTGAGCACCTTGGACAGCACCATGTCCTCGTGCACCATCTCGACGATGCGCCGGCCGGACTGGCGCGCCAGCACGTTGCGCCGGCCGTCCACGGCCGGATAGGCGGCGTTGCCGGTCAGGCCGACGCCCAGCGCCTCGATCATGCTGGCCATGGTGCTGGCCGTGCCCATGGTCATGCAATGGCCGTGGCTGCGGTGCATGCAGCTCTCGGCGTCCAGGAACTGCTCGAGCTTGAGCGTGCCGGCGCGCACCTGCTCGCTCATGCTCCACACGCCGGTGCCCGAACCCAGCTCCTGGCCACGCCACTTGCCGTTGAGCATGGGGCCGCCGCTGACGCCGATCGTGGGCATGTCGACGCTGGCCGCGCCCATCATCAGCGCCGGCGTGGTCTTGTCGCAACCCATCAGCAGCACGACGCCGTCGATCGGGTTGCCGCGCATGCTTTCCTCGACGTCCATGCTGGCCAGGTTGCGGTACAGCATGGCGGTGGGGCGCAGCAGCACCTCGCCCAGCGACATCACCGGGAACTCGAGCGGGAAACCGCCGGCCTCGTAGACACCGATCTTGACCTGCTCGGCGATGGTGCGAAAGTGCGAGTTGCACGGGGTCAGCTCGCTGAAGGTGTTGCAGATGCCGATGACCGGGCGGCCTTCGAATTGGTCATGGGGAATACCCTTGCCCTTGAGCCAGCTGCGGTACGCGAAACCGTCGCGGTCCTGGCGTCCGAACCATTGCTGGCTGCGCAGTTGTTCGGGTTTTTTCCGCGGTGTCTGGGTCATGGTGTCTCGCTCGGTGGGTGGTGGTGGATGAACAGGGTTTTCCCCATGCGCTTGTGTCGCGCAATCATCATATGATAAGCAGCAGCCGGTCGGCTTGTAAAGAGCCGGACGGCTGTTGGCCATCGGTTTCAAGCCTCAGGAGTGTGTGTGTCCAAGCCCGAAATTCTCGTCGTCGCCAAGTTGTGGCCCCGCTACATGGAGGCCTTGCAAAACGCCTTCGTCGTGCACGACCGCACCCATCTGCAGGACGCCGAGCAGTTCGCCACCATCGCGCCGCGCATCCGCGGCATCGCCGCCAGCGGGGAGTCCAGGGTGGATGCCGCGTTGCTGGCGCAACTGCCGGCGCTGGAGATGATCTCGGTGTTCGGCGTCGGTTACGACGGCGTCGATGTCGCGGCCGCCCGTGCGCGCGGCGTGCCGGTGACCAACACCCCCGACGTGCTGACCGAGGAGGTGGCCGACCTGGGCATCGGCCTGATGTTGTCGATCGCACGGCGCATTCCGCAGGCCGACAGGTTCGTGCGCGACGGGCAATGGCCCAAGGGTCCGTTTCCGCTCACCCGCAAGGTCAGCGGTGCGCGCCTGGGCATCGTCGGGCTGGGCCGCATCGGGCAGGCGATCGCCGATCGCGCCGCGGCCTTCGGCATGTCGATCGCCTACACCACCCGCAACCGGCGCGACGACAGCCCCTATGCCTATCACCCCAGCGCCGAGGCGCTGGCGCGCGAGGTCGATTTCCTGATGGTGATCACGCCCGGCGGCGCCGGCACGCGCGGCCTGATCGATGCCAAGGTGCTGGCCGCGCTCGGCCCCAAGGGCTACCTGATCAACGTGGCCCGGGGTTCGGTGGTGGACCAGCCGGCGCTGGTGCATGCGGTCACCACCGGCGTGATCGCCGGCGCCGCGCTCGACGTGTTCGCCGACGAGCCGAACGTGCCCGATGAACTGCGCGCAGCCGACAACGTGGTGCTGACGCCGCACATGGCCAGTGGCACCTGGGAGACGCGCGGCGCGATGGCCGACCTCGCGTTTGCCAACCTGCAGGCCCATTTCGCGGGCAAGCCGCTGCTCACGCCGGTGCCCTGATGATCAAGAACGTGCACGGCAATACGGTGGACTACCTCGGTAGCGCCATCGTGGCCGGCCGTTTCGGCGCCGGCGGCGCGATGCCGCCCGAGCCCATGTTGTGCGAGGAACTCGGCGTCAGCCGCACCGTGATCCGCGAGTCGGTCAAGTCGCTGGTGGCCAAGGGCCTGATTCTCACCGGCCCGAAGGTCGGCACCCGGGTGCGGCCCAGCAGCCAGTGGAACTGGTTCGATCCCGACGTGATCGGCTGGCAGGCCAAGGCCGGACTGACCCCCGAGTTCATCCGCGACCTGCAGGACCTGCGCATGATCGTCGAGCCCGCGGCCATCCGGCTGGCGGCGGAACGTGCGACCGCCTCCGACATCGAGGAGGTCGAGCAGGCGTTTGCCGGCATGGTCGACGCGGTCGAGCACAACGGCGACTATGTGCGCTACGACCTGCTGTTCCACCAGGGCTTGATCCGCGCATCGCACAACCGCATGCTCGAGAAGATGGACCAGGCCCTGGGCGCGTTGCTGCGCACCAGCTTCGAGATATCGACCGTCAAGCACGATGGCCCGCGGCAGTCATTGCCGATGCATCGGGCCGTGCTCGACGCGGTCATTGCGCGCAATGCGGATTTGGCTGAACATGCGATCGTTGTATTGATTCAGGATGCACACAAGGACATGGCGCAGGTGCTCACGGCGCGTCGCGCACTGCCCAGGACCAAGAAGACATCCCGCAGGGCCCGGCAGCCGGCTTGATCCCAAGTCCGAGCCGAAGCCCCGCAACCGTTCCCGCAACCACGACCCTAGGAGACTTGAATATGAAGCTGAAGTTAGTTGCCACGGCCGCCATCATGGCGACCTCCCTGCTGGCCGCCGGCCAGGCCAGTGCCCAGCAAAAGCTCACCGTCTGGTGGCAAAAGGGCTTCTACAAGAGCGAAGACGATGCCTTGTTCGCCGCGATCAAGAAGTTCGAGGAGAAGAACAAGAACATCAAGATCGACCTGTCGCTGTACGCGCCGCAGGAGATCATCCCGAAATCGGTTGCCGCGCTCGACGCCAACAACCCGCCCGATGTGGCGTACGGCGACGTCTACGACTTCCAGGTGACCGCCAAGTGGGCCTACGAGGACAAGCTCGAGGATGTCTCGAGCATCATCAATCCGCTGCGCAACAACTTCGAGCCATCGGCGCTGTCGACGACCTTCCTGTACAACAACACGACGCAGAGCCGGGCCTACTACGCCTACCCGGTCAAGCAGCAGACCATGCACATCCAGTACTGGAAGGACATGCTGGCCGATGCGGGCTTCAAGGAAAGCGACATTCCCAAGGAATGGAACGCGTACTGGGATTTCTGGTGCACCAAGGTGCAGGACGGCTACCGCAAGAAGACCGGCAGCCGCGCCTACGGCACCGGTTTCCCGATGGGCGTGGATTCGAGCGACTCGTTCTACTCCTTCCTGACCTTCATGGATGCGCACAACGTCAAGCTCGTCAGCGATTCGGGCAAGGTGCTGGTCGATGACCCGGCGGTGCGCGAAGGCCTGATCAAGGCGCTGACCGACTACACCTCGGTCTACGCCAAGGGTTGCACGCCGCCGTCGGCCACCAGCTGGAAGGATCCGGACAACAACGTCGCCTTCCACAACAAGACGACCGTGATGACGCACAACGCGACGATCTCGATCGCCGCCAAGTGGCTGGACGACTCCAACAACGCGACGCTGACCGCCGAGCAACGTGCCACCGCGAAGAAGAACTACGGCGAGCTGATCGCCACCGCCGGGTTCCCGAACAAGCCCGACGGCACGAAGATGATCTACCGCGCGGCCGTCAAGACCGGCGTGATCTTCAAGGACGCCAAGAACAAGGCCGACGCGAAGAAGTTCGTCTCCTTCATGCTGGACGAAGCCAACCTGACGCCCTACGTCGAAGGTTCGCTCGGCCGCTGGTTCCCGGTGACCAAGAAGGCGCAGCAAAGCCCGTTCTGGAAGGGTGACCCGCATCGCCTGGCGGTCTACAACCAGTTCATGAATGGCACGACGCCGTTCGAGTTCACGAAGAACTTCAAGTTCACCGTGCTCAACAACGAGAACGTCTGGGCCAAGGCCATGAACCGCGTGCTGAGCGAGAAAGTGCCGGTCGACAAGGCCGTCGACGAGATGATCGCCCGCATCAAGACCGTCGCCGCGCAATAAGCCCACGGCTGGGACGAGCCCGGCGCCGCGCATCGGCGCGGCGCCGGGCCGTACCACCAACCCCACCCATGTCGATTCTTCGCAGGAGCACGAGCCCATGGCCCAAGCCATAGCCGCAATGCCGTCCCGACGCCCGGCCAGTACCTGGCAGAACTGGGGCCGCCTGATGGTGCTGCCCTACATCGTCGTGTTCCTGCTGCTCGTGTTGTACCCGGTCAGCTACGGCCTGTACCTGGCACGCGACCCGCAGAACTACGTCAAGCTGTTTGCCGACCCGGTGTTTTTCCGTACCGCGATCAACACCCTGATCTTCGTCGTCGTCGCGGTCAACCTGAAGATGGTGATCGCGCTCGGCCTGTCCGGCTTCTTCATCCACACCCGCTGGTGGATCAAGATCGTCGCGCTGCTGTTCATCCTGCCGTGGGCCGTGCCGTCGATTCCGACCATCCTGTCGGCGCGCTTCATGCTCAACCCCGAGTGGGGCGTCATCAACACGCTGATCTTCAAGCTCACGTTCAAGGACGGCCCGAACTGGCTCAACGACCCGACGCTGGGCCTGACGCTGGCGATGCTGATGCACATCTGGAAGTCGTTGCCGTTCTGGACCCTGATCCTGCTGGCCGGGCGCATGGCGATCCCGTCCGAGCAATACGAGGCGGCCAGCGTCGACGGTGCGACACGCTGGCAGAAGTTCCGCTTCATCACCTGGCCGTCGATGAAGGGCATCTACCTGACGTCGACCTTGTTGTCGATGATCTGGACGCTGGGTGACTTCAACAGCGTCTACCTGCTCACCGGCGGCGGACCGGCCGACCTGACCCATGTGCTGGCCACGCTCGGTATCCGTTACTTGCGGCTGGACCAGATCGAACTGGCGATGGCCAGCATCGTCGTGGCCCTGCCTTTTGTCCTGCCCCTGGTGTACGTGATGATGAAGAGGTTGTCCAAATGAGCAAGGGCCTGTCCTGGCGCAAGGTATCGGCCGAAGCGCGCCTGCTGCTGGTCGGCATCCCGGTCGTGATCTGGACGCTGATCCCGGTCTACCACCTGCTGCTGTTCGCGATCTCGCCGCGCGACAAGGCCACGTCCGGCCAGTTGTGGCCGACGAATCCGACCTTGCAGAACTTCGATTTCGTGTTCCACCAGAAGCACTTCTACCTCTACCACTTCTGGCAGCAACTGGGCAATTCGCTGATGATCGCGGTCGCCACCGGGGTCATCACGCTGTTCGTCGCGACGACCGCGGCGTTCGCCATCAGCCGGCTCAAGGTCCGCGGCGGACGCACGGTGATGAACATGGCCTTGTTCACCTATTTCATCCCGGCCGCCTTCCTGGCCGTGCCGATGTACAAGACCATGGCCATCTACGGCTTGCTGAACAACCGCTGGTCGATGGTGCTGGCCATGGTCACGATCGCGTCGCCGTATTGCATCTGGGTGCTCAAGCAGGCCTCCGACAAGCTGCCCTGGGAACTGGACGAGGCGGCGCGCATCGACGGCGCCAGCCCGATGCAGTTGTTCTGGCTGGTCTACGTCCCGCTGATGGTGCCGTCGCTGGTGGCCGTGGGAACCTACGCCTTGCTGCTGGCCTGGAACGAATACCTGTACGGCTTCCTGCTGCTGTCCAAGGAAACCGACCTGCCGCTGGCGGTGGCACTGGGCAACTTCCTGGCGGCCGACGACTCGCCGTGGGAACTGCTGATGGCAACCGGATTCATCTATGCCTTGCCGCCGGCCGCGATCTACTACGCCTTCAAGCGCTACATGGTGTCGGGCCTGACCGCCGGCGCCGTCAAGAGCTGAGCCCCGGCACCGGCAACCCGAACAACCGCATCCAACCCAGTCAACGGGGAACAACATGGCATCTGTATCGTTCAGCAACATCGAGAAGAACTTCGGCAAGGTCAAGGTCATCCACGGCATCAGCTTCGACATTGCCGACGGCGAGTTCGTCGTGCTCGTGGGGCCTTCGGGCTGCGGCAAGTCGACCTTGCTGCGCATGCTCGCCGGCCTCGAGGAGATCAGCGGCGGCGACATCGCGATCGACGACAAGGTCATCAACGACCTCGACTCCAAGGACCGCGACATCGCGATGGTGTTCCAGAGCTACGCGCTGTATCCGCACATGACGGTGCGCGAGAACATGGCGTTCAGCCTGCGCCTGCGCAAGGCGGAAAAGTCGTTGACGGACGAACGCGTCGGCAAGGCGGCCGCGATCCTGAACCTGGACAAGCTGCTCGACCGCTACCCGCGCGAACTCTCCGGCGGCCAGCGCCAGCGGGTCGCGATGGGGCGGGCCATCGTGCGCGACCCCAAGGTGTTCCTGTTCGACGAGCCGCTGTCCAACCTCGACGCCAAGCTGCGCGTGGCGATGCGCGCCGAGATCAAGGCCCTGCACCAGCGGCTCAAGACCACCACGGTCTACGTGACGCACGACCAGATCGAGGCCATGACCATGGCCGACCGCATCGTCGTCATGCACGACGGCATCGTCGAGCAGATCGGCACGCCGCTGGAACTGTTCGACCGGCCCGGCAACCTGTTCGTTGCCCAGTTCATCGGCTCGCCGGCGATGAACGTGTTCGAAGGCACCTTGCGCATCGAAAACGGCCGCCACCGGGTCGAGGCCGATGGCCAGCAATGGCCGGTGGGGTCGGTGGCCGGCGGCACCGACGGCCAGGCGGTGCACTACGGCATCCGGCCGGGCGACATCACGATGGTCGATCCGGGCCAGGGCATTCCCGCCACCGTGGTCGTCGTCGAACCCACGGGGGCCGAGACCGAACTCATCCTGCAGGTGGGCGAGACCGCGCTCACGCTGGTGCTGCATGGCCGCACCGACGTCAAGCCGGACCAGGTCGTCGGGCTGGCGATCGCGGCGGACAAGGTCCACCTGTTCGACAAGGCCGGTGGCCAGCGCATCGACTGACAGCATCCGCCGGTGCGACGATCGATGAGCGCGATGCAGCCGGTACGGATGGTCGTGATGGGGGTGTCGGGCTGCGGCAAGAGCACGGTCGGCCTGATGCTGGCGCAGGCGCTGGGCCTGCCCTACGTCGAAGGTGACGACCTGCATTCGCCGGAGAACGTCGAGCGCATGCGCTCGGGCACGCCGCTGTCGGACGAGCAGCGGCGCGACTGGCTCGAGGCGATCTCGCAGCGGCTGGCGCAGGCCCACGCGCAGGCGGCCGGTGTCGTGGTGTCGTGTTCGGCGCTCAAGCGTGCCTATCGCGATGTGTTGCGGCGCGGTGCGCCGGACCTTCAGCTCATCCATCTGCATGGCGCGCCGGACCTGCTGGCCCGGCGCACGGCCGAGCGGGTGGGGCATTACATGCCGGCGTCGCTGCTCGACAGCCAACTGGCGATACTGGAGCCGCCCGGGCCGGACGAACGCGCGATGGCGTTCGACATCGCCGACTCGCCCGAGACGGTCGTGGTCCGGATACTGGCCCGGCTGCAACAGGCAACGGCGGCCGCCTCCGGCGCCTGAGCCGATTCACAGGAGCATGCGTTGACCACCTTCACCAAGACCATTCTGTTCACCGACACCGACGGGCGGGCCCGTTTCCGCGACGAGACCGTCACGCTGGACCAGGGCACGCCGCAGTCGATGCTGTCGGCGCTGTTCGCGTCCGGCGGCTATCAGCTGCGCCACAGCCCCGTGGGCTTTCGCAGCCAGTTCCATTGCACCGGCACGCCACAATGGGTGTTCATCCTGGGCGGGCAGATGGAGATCGGACTGCAGGGCGGCGCCTCGCGCGTGTTCGGGCCGGGCCAGCATTTCTATTCGGCCGACGTGTTGCCCGACGGCGCGAGCTTCGACGCCCAGGTGCATGGGCACTGGAGCCGGCAGGTCGGGCCCGATCCGCTGGTGACCTTGTTCGTGCGCGACTGACACCATCGACGACAGACGCATCTGCCGCAACCCGCAAGAGGAGACTGCCCCCATGGCCCGCCTGAACCCGGACGAGATCGCCCAGTACCGCGACCAGGGTTATCTGGTTCCCTCGTTTCGCCTGGGCACGGCGCGCACCGACGGATTGCGCGCCGCGCTGGAGGAACTGATCCGGATCAATCCCGACGTGCGGCCGGAAAAACTGGTCAGTGCCCATGTCATGGGTCCGGACGGCGGGCCCAACGTCGAGGGCGTACGCGGACATCCGGCCTTCCTGGAACTGGCGCGCGACCCCGACATCCTGGACATGGTCGAACAGGTGATCGGGCCGGACATCATCCTGTGGGGTTGCCATGTGTTCTGCAAGCCGGCCGGAGACGGCCTGGAGACGCCTTGGCACCAGGACGGCCACTACTGGCCGATCCGGCCGCTGGCCAATTGCACGGTCTGGGTCGCGATCGATCCGTCCACGCGCGACAACGGCTGCCTGCGCGTGATCCCGGGATCGCACCGTTCGGCGACCTGCCATCCGCACCTGGTCGAGGAGCGCCAGGACCTGGTGCTGCAGGCCCGTACCGACGAGGCGAGTTTCGACGAGGCGAGCGCGGTCGACATCGAGCTGCAACCGGGACAGATGTCGATGCACGACGTGTTCATGATCCACGGCGCGCGCGTCAACCGTTCGACCCAGCGCCGCACCGGCGTGGCGCTGCGCTACATGCCGGCAACGTCGGTGTTCGAGCGCGACCTCAATCCGGTCGACGGCAAGTCGGGCGTGCCGGTGGCCTTTGCGCGCCGGCCCTTGTGGCTGCTGCGCGGGCAGGACCGCTCCGGACGCAACGATCTGCGCGTCGGGCACTGACCCGCCGCACGGCAGCGCTTCAGGCCTGCATCGCCCCCGACAGCAGCACCTGCGTGCCGGGCTTGCCGGCCGCCAGCGTACGCAGCATCGCCGTGGCGACGCGTGACGCCGCAATGGCGCGGTAGTCGGCCGGAATCAGCGGTGCGAACAGCGCCATGCCCAGCTGGCCGATACGTTCGCCCCAGCGCGTGGGTTGCGCCAGTGCACCGCGGTCGCCGACCAGCAGCGAGGGCCGGGCGATCACCAGGGTGTCGTAACCCAGCTGGCGCAGGTCGTCTTCGGTCTCGCCCTTGACCCGGTTGTAGAAGATGCGCGAGTGTGCGTCGGCGCCCATGGCGCTGACGACGGCCAGCCGCGTGGCACCGGAGCCCCGGGCCTGGCGTGCCAGCGCCAGCACGGCGTCGTGATCGACGGCGCGGAATGCGGCCTGGCTGCCGGCGACCTTGATCGTCGTGCCCAGCGCGATGAAGACGTCGTCCACGGCCGGCAGCGCCGGCAAGCGGTCGAAGTCGACCGCATGGAAGCGGACCCGCGCATCATCGGTCGCGGGCGCACGGCGCCCGACGACGTGAATGGCGCGGTAACGTCTATCGGCCGAAAGAGCCGCCAGAACCTCCCGGCCCACGAGACCGGTTGCCCCCGCCACCATAACCGCCCGAGCCACCGGATCGACCGCCGCCGCCACCACCATAACCACCTCCGCTGCGGCCACCGCCGCCACCACCACCACCGTATCCGCCGCCGCCGCTGCGACGCCGTTGCCCGCCGCGTTCGGCCATCGTGTCGACGCTGGTGCGCATCGGATCGGGTTCACGCGGTGCGCCGCTGCGTGGGAGCGGGTTTCCGGCGCTGCGCAGCGGATCGGGTTGCCGGTCCATCGCGGGTCCCCGGCCCTGGCCGTTGGCGCCGCCGTTGCGACGGCCCTGGCCGTTGCCGGCATGCGCGCCGCCACCGGTGGGTGCCGGGCCCCGTCCCGTCGCCGGGCCATGGTTGCCGCCACGGCCCGCCGGGCGTGCACCCTGGCCTGCGCGACCGCCGTTGGCGCCCTTGTTCTCGCGGACGCGTTGCAGCATCTCGGTGCGCGCTGCCTTGGCCGCGGCCATCATCACCTCGCGGCTCGGCGGCTTGCCCGCGCCGCCCCAGATCGTCTGGCGGCCCATGGCGATCGGTTCGGCCTTCTCGCCCGGCTCCGGGCCGAAGCCTTCGATGACCTGGACCGGGATGGCCTGCTTGGTGAAACGCTCGATGTCGTGCATGAAGCCTTCCTCGTCCAGGCTCACCAGGCTGACCGCCGCGCCGTCCGCGCCGGCACGGCCGGTGCGGCCGATGCGGTGCACATAGTCTTCGCTGACGTTGGGGATGTCGTAGTTCACGACGTGGGGCAGTTCGTCGATGTCGATGCCGCGCGCGGCGATGTCGGTGGCCACCAGGGCCCGGATCTCGCCGGTCTTGAAGCCGCCGAGCGCCTGCGTGCGCGCGGCCTGGCTCTTGTTGCCGTGCAAGGCCATGGCGTGGATGCCGTTCTTGGTGAGGAACTCCGCCACGTTGTTGGCGCCGAACTTGGTGCGGGTGAACACCAGCACCTGGCTCCAGTTGTGTTCGTTGATGATGTGGGCCAGCAAGGCCTTCTTCTTGCCGCGACCGACCGGATGGATGGTCTGCGTGATGCGCTGCACCGTGGTGTTGCGCGGCGTGACCTGCACGCTTTGCGGATTCTTCAGCAAGGTCGCCGCGAGGTCGCGGATCTCGTCGCTGAACGTGGCCGAGAACAGCAGGCTCTGCTTGTCCTTGGGCAATACGGCCAGCACCTTCTTGACGTCGTGGATGAAGCCCATGTCGAGCATGCGGTCGGCTTCGTCGAGCACCAGGATCTGCACCTGGCCGAGGTCCAGCACGCCTTGCTGCAGCAGGTCGAGCAGCCGGCCCGGCGTGGCCACCAGGATGTCGATGCCGGACTTGACGCGGCTGATCTGCGGGTTCATGCCGACACCGCCGAAGATGACGGTCGACGACAGCTGCAGGAACTTGCCGTAGGTCTTGACCGATTCCTCGACCTGGGCCGCCAGTTCGCGGGTCGGGGTCAGCACCAGCGCGCGGATGCCGGTACCGCCGAATTTGTTCTGCGCGCTGCGCGCCATGCTCAGCTTGTGCAGCATCGGCAACACGAAGGCGGCAGTCTTGCCGGTGCCGGTCTGCGCGCCGCCCAGCAGGTCGTGGCCCTCGAGCACGACCGGGATGGCCTGTGCCTGGATGGCGGTCGGGGTTTCGTAACCCTGCTCGCGCACGGCCTTGACAATGGCCGGAGCCAGTTTCAGATCTTCAAAGTTCATTTTGGATGCACCCGTCCTGGGCGCTTGGCATGTCGACCCGTGCCGGCATCGGGATGCCGGTCCAGTCAAGGGAAGACAGAGTAAAGAAGCGGGACGCAGGCGAGACGCGTGGTCCCCAGCATTCGCTGGTATGGCAGGCAGCTGGAGGCCTGCAACAGGACGGATTGTCGCACGGATACGTGCGGGGCCTGCCGCGATGGTGACATGTGGACGCAAAAAGCGGCCGGCGCGGCATTGGCCCCTTGCCATGTGCGACCATTGGTGGTCAGAATGGAAGGGGTCCGCTCGGGCAGGAACGGAGTCTGCCGCAAGGAGCGCCATCCAGGTGAAGCGAGAACACAAGGGCATTCGATGAGCAAATACCGGTTGCGGCGCATTGGCGTGGCCAGCAATGCCTCGCCCACGCGCCCGACCCTGTCCGATTGCCTGGAGCTGGTGCTGGACCAGGCCAACGGCCTGGCCGACGACGTGCTGGCCGCGCTGGCGCGCCTCGTCGACGATGCCGGCGGCGACGTTTTGGCGCAGGCGCCCACCGAAGCGGCCAAGGCGGCGATCAAGGCCTTGCTCGCCGAATCCACGGCGGTGCGCGCCACGCTCGACGCCGAGCTGCGCCGGCTGGTGTTCCACAGCAGCGGCAAGGACCTGGCGCTGAACCAGGCCGTTCGATTCGAGGACCTGCGCTTCTTCGACATCCGCGAGATCGAGGTGCACATCGAACTGGCGCTGGCGCGCCAGGAGGTGATCCGCGCCACCGACGACGTGTTGCCGCAGTTCGATGCCCTGGTCAGTGCCTTGCTGGGATGGAGCACCGTGCAGTCGGCGCTCAACCCGCTCAAGCCCGAAACCTTCGTCCGCGCGCTGCTGGAGACGCTGACGGCCTGGGTCCCGGTGGAGGAGGTGCGCATGGACCTGCTGCGACCGAGCGCGATCGCGCTGGGCGTCGGCATGCGCCAGCTCTACCGCGAGGCCTGCGAATGGATGCGCTCGCAGGGGGTGCGGCCGGTCGATCCGGCGCCCAACCTGTCGGGCGACACGGCGGCGGCGCGGGCACGCAAGACGCAAAGCGAGGTCGAGCGCACGATGCAGACGCTCGAGAAACTGCGCCGGCTGCTCGGCAACGAGCCGCATGCCAAGGTCGATCTGGGGGCGATGCAGGATTTCAGCCATACCGTGCCCGGTGCCTTGGTGGCCTTGCAGGACCTCAAGCTGGTCGAGCCGATGATGCAGCGCCTGGCGGAGCGCTCGGTGCGCCAGCTCGCCATGGGCCGTCCGGGCGCAAGGAGCGGTGCCACGATCGGCCAGAACCGCTCGCGCGAGCAGAACCAGCAGATCGGGCGCATGCTGGGCGAGGAGGTGGTCGGGCTGATGGTCGACCAGCTCGTCAACGACGAGCGGCTGCTGATGCCGGTGCGCAAGCAGCTGCGCTCGCTCGAGCCGGCATTGCTGCAGCTGGCCCGTTCCGATCCGCGCTTCTTCATCGACCGGCGCCATGCGGCGCGCCAGCTGCTGGACCGCGTCGTGCAACGCAGCCTGGCCTACCGCGCCGAGGACGACGAGGCCATCGCCGACTTCGCCGCCTGCGTGTCGGATGCGGTCAACGCCCTGTCGCGCAGCGCCGGCGAAGCCTCGGCCTACGAACAGGTGCTCAAGGAACTCGAGCGGGCCTGGGACGCGCGCGACGCGGCGCGGCGCGAGCGCCGCGAACAGGAACAACGGGCGCGCGAACACACGCAGCAGCGTCTGGT
Source organism: Rhodoferax sp. (assembly GCA_024236015.1). Taxonomy (GTDB): domain Bacteria; phylum Pseudomonadota; class Gammaproteobacteria; order Burkholderiales; family Burkholderiaceae_C; genus CAISIP01. Next base: position 185,748 of record JACKLK010000004.1, on the reverse strand, counting down.
GCTGGCCCAGCGTTTCTCCGATGCCATGATGGAGCGTTTCCGCTCCGTCAACCTGCCCGAGCTGGTCGCCAGCTTCCTGCGCGGGCCCTGGGCGCAGGTGCTGGCCGAGACCCACCTGCGCGACCAGGGCCAGCCCGACGACGACACCCGGGAGGATTCGCGCGGCTACCTGGCACTGGTCGACGACCTGGTCTGGAGCGTGCAGTTGCACCTGGTGCGCCAGGACTATGCGCGCCTGGTGCGCATGATCCCGCGCCTGCTGGCCCGCCTGCACGAAGGCCTGCTGCTGATCCGTTATCCGCAGGAGCCCATCGCGCTGTTCCTCGACCAGCTCAGTGCCTTGCACGACAAGGTGCTGGAGGACCATCGCCGCGCGATGGCCCAGGTCCGTGCCTCGGGTTTCGGCGCCATCGCGGAGTCGTCCGCCCTCGAGCCGACACGCGACGCCGACATGGGCGAGACGGGCATGGGGCCGCTGGAGCCGGTCGCAGCCGGCGCCGACACCGATGACGACGCCGATGACGACGCCGATGTCGATGACGACGCGGGCCGGGAAGACCTGCTGCCGGCGGAGCAGGCGGTCGGCGCGCGGTTCGCGCTGATGCTCGGTGGCGAATGGGTGCCGGCCACACTGACCTGGATCGGGCGCAACCGCAACCTGTTCATGTTCGTGTCGCAGTCCGGCCTGTCGCATGCGATGTCGCGCCGAACCATGGACCGGCTGCTCACCCAGGGGCGCATCCGCGTGCTCGAACCGGCCTACGACCTGCTGATCGAGTCCGGGCTGGCGCCGCTGGCGCCCGAGAGCGGGGACGACGCGCCGCTGCAATAGGCCCTGCGGGCGGCGGCTCCGGCCGAACACATCCGCGTACGCGCGCGGACTTTTCCGGCCCGGTACAGGGCGGCGGCGCTTCGTGCCGATAATGGGGGGTTGAGGCGGCGCCGCGTGCGCCCGGCATCATTCTTTCAATTCGATCAGCAAGGGAACAGACTCGACCATGGCGCAATATGTATTCACGATGAACCGCGTTGGCAAGATAGTGCCACCCAAGCGCCATATCCTCAAGGACATCTCGCTGAGTTTCTTCCCGGGCGCCAAGATCGGCGTGCTCGGCACCAATGGCTCGGGCAAGTCCACGCTGCTCAAGATCATGGCGGGCCTGGACAAGGAGATCGAGGGCGAGGCCATCCCGATGGCCGGGCTCAACATCGGCTACCTGCCGCAGGAACCGCAACTCGACCCCGGCCAGACGGTGCGCGAGGCGGTCGAAAGCGGCATGGAGGCCGTGTTCAAGGCCAAGGCGCGGCTGGAGGAGATCTACGCGGCTTATGGCGAGGAAGACGCCGATTTCGACGCCCTGGCCACCGAACAGGCCGAGATGGAGGCCATCATCGGCACCGCCGGCACCGACTCCGAGCACCAGCTCGAGATCGCCGCCGACGCGCTGCGCCTGCCGCCGTGGGACGCGAAGATCGACGTGTTGTCCGGTGGCGAGAAACGCCGCGTGGCCTTGTGCCGGTTGCTGCTCTCCAAGCCCGACATGCTGCTGCTCGACGAACCCACCAACCACCTGGACGCCGAGTCGGTGGACTGGCTCGAGCAGTTCCTGCAACGCTACCCCGGCACCGTGGTCGCGATCACCCACGACCGCTACTTCCTGGACAACGCGGCCGAATGGATCCTGGAACTCGACCGCGGCTCCGGCATTCCGTACAAGGGCAACTACAGCTCCTGGATGGAGCAGAAGCAGGAGCGCCTGATCCAGGAACAGAAGGGCGAGGAGTCGCGCGCCAAGGCCCTGAAGAAAGAACTCGAATGGTCGCGCCAGAACCCCAAGGCGCGCCAGGCCAAGAGCAAGGCCCGCCTGGCCCGGTTCGAGGAACTGTCCGACTTCGAATACCAGAAACGCAACGAGACCAACGAGATCTTCATCCCGGTGGCCGATCGCCTGGGCAACGAGGTGATCGAATTCGTGGGTGTGAGCAAGTCCTTCGGCGACCGGCTGCTGATCGACAACCTGAGCTTCAAGGTGCCGGCCGGTGCCATCGTCGGCATCATCGGCCCGAACGGCGCCGGCAAGTCGACGCTGTTCCGCATGATCGCCGGCAAGCAGCAACCCGACAGCGGCGAGGTCAAGGTGGGCTCCACCGTCAAGATGGCCTTCGTCGACCAGAGCCGCGACGACCTGTCCAACGACAAGACGGTGTGGGAAGACGTCTCGGGTGGCCTGGACATCCTGAACGTGGGCAAGTTCCAGATGGCGAGCCGGGCCTATTGCGGGCGGTTCAACTTCAACGGCGCCGACCAGCAGAAGAAGGTCGGCATGTTGTCCGGCGGTGAACGCGGGCGCTTGCACCTGGCCAAGACCTTGATCGCCGGCGGCAACGTGCTGATGCTCGACGAGCCCTCGAACGACCTCGACGTCGAGACGCTGCGTGCCCTGGAAGACGCCTTGCTCGAGTTCGCCGGCTCGATCATGGTGATCAGCCACGATCGCTGGTTCCTGGACCGCATCGCCACCCATATCCTGGCCTGCGAGGGGGACAGCCAGTGGACCTTCTACAACGGCAACTACCAGGAATACGAGGCGGACAAGAAACGCAGGCTGGGCGAGGAGGGCGCCAAGCCCAAGCGCATGCGCTTCAAGGCCTTGAAGTAAGTTCCCGGCGCCAGGCGTGTCGGGCCCGCAGGAGGAAGTGATCATGCAGGTGACAGAACCGAAAGACGCGCAGCGGCACGCGGTGTTGTACCAGGCCACCATCGACCACGCGGTCCGTGGTGCGCCCGACCTGATGGCCCGACTGGTCGCCCATGCGCGGGCCGCATTGCGGGACCAGGAAAGCCGTGCCCACGACCCGCGCGAACGCGAACGGCTGACCGCGTCGCGGCGCCACCTGAACCAGTGCGAGGGCGAGGCGGTCCGGCGTTTCGCCGAAGAGCTGCAGGCGGCGTTCGGCCGCATGGCGGCGCTCGAGCAGCCCGTGGCCGTGGATGCCGGCCAGCCGCATTTCGACGAGATCGCCGGCATGGATGCGGCCCAGGCCGAGCAAAGCGTCGAGAACGCCCGGGTGCGCCATGCCGTCCAGATCGCCGCCGACCGCGCCCTGGTCGAACTCAACGGCCTGATCTGCGAACTGCTGGGCCTCAAGCAGGTGCAACTCGAGCGCAATCCGCTGCGTCCGGCCGTGTACGTCGACGCGGTGGCTGCCGCGCTGGCGCAGCTGTCGGTGCCGCCCGCCGTGCGCCAGGGCTGGTTGCCGCTGATGTCGGGCGCGTTGGGCCTGGAGCTCGACGTGTATTACCGCCAGCTGTGCACCAATCTGCGCGAGCAGGGCGTCGGCGCCATCACGCCGGCACCTGCCGCGGCGCCCGCGCCCGGCGACGGCGCTGCCGGCGACGACGCGCCTTCGTTGACCTTCGAACGGCTGCGCGCCCTGCTGGCGGGCACGCCGGCCCGGCGTGCGCTGGAGCAGTCCGATCTCTACCGGCCCGCGTCCGAGCCCGCGCCGCTCGATGCGAGCGACACCGTCACCGACACCAGTCCCGGCGCGTTCCAGGCGACGGTGCCGGCCGCGTTCGAGGCCGCGCGCGACATGAAGCAACTGGCCCGGGTGGCCCGGCGGCTCGAAGGGCGGCTCGATGCCGCAACGGCCGACGACCATCCGCTTCGCGCACAGCTGCGTCGCGAGGCACATGGCCTGGACCAGTCGCTGGCGCTGGAGGTGGTGGCCCTGATGGTCGACAACATCCGGCACGATCCGCGCCTGCTGGCACCGGTGCGCGAACTGGTGGCACAACTCGAGCCGGCCCTGCTCAAGCTGGCGCTGGTCGATCCGCAGTTCTTCAGCCACAAGCAACACCCCGCGCGCAAGCTGCTGCACGAGATCACGTACCGCAGCATTGCGTACGAGTCGCCCGACTCGCGGGGCTTCAGCGGTTTCCTGGAGCCGCTGCACGATGCCATCGTGCCGCTGGCCGATGTGGCCGTGACCAGCGCCGCGCCGTTCGACCAGGTGCTGAGCCGCCTGACGGCGGTGTGGGACGGCGCGTCGGCGAGCCAGGAGCGGCAACAGGTGGCCCACGCGGTCAAGGCCTTGCAGCAGGCCGAGCAACGCGCGATGCTGGCCGCGACCATCGTGCGCGAGGTGTTGCAGCGGCCCGACGCGGTACAGGTGCCGTCGCGGGTGCTGGATTTCCTCTGTGGTCCCTGGGCCCAGGTCGTCGCGCACGCGCGCATGACCGACCGCAGCGGCCTGGACGATCCGGGCCAGTACGCGCAAACCATCGACACCCTGATGTGGAGCCTGCAGCCGGCCCTGACGAGCCAGGACCTGCCAGCGTTGCGCCGCGAGGTGCCCGTGTTGCAGCAAAGGCTGCGCCAGGGGCTGGCCTCCATCGACTATCCGCGGGAGCAGGCGGATGCCTGGTTGCAACTGTTCGACCAGATGCATCAACGCGCGTTGAACGCGCAGGCGTTTGCCGATACCGAACTGCTGCTGCCCCAGGGCACGATGGAGGCCGACAGCGTCGCGCGCTGGAACGCCGCCGACACCAGCGCCTGGCTGGTGCCGGCCGAGGCCCAGGCCTCGGGTTTCATCGACATGCAGGTGCAGTCCGGCGGCGACGACACGCCGGCCGCAGCACTCGGCGGCCAGCTCGCCGTCGGCGCCTGGGTCGCGCTGCTGGTCGACGGCCACTGGACCCGCACGCGACTTGCCTGGAACAGCAGCAACGGCAGCCTGTTGCTGTTCGTCGACGCGCTCGAACGCATCCAGTCCCTGTCCCGCCGCGCCTGCGAACAGATGTACGCCCAGGGCCAGCTGCGCATCATCTCCAGCGACCCGGTCGAAGACGCCCTCGACGCCGTCGCCCGCACCGCCCTGCGCAACAGCGTCGACGTGAAATTCTGATCCCTTGTGTGCCAGACCAAGAAATCGCGCAGCGATTTTTGCTCTGGCACCAACACTTCGTAGCTGTCCGGAAGTCCACCTTGTGTGCCAGACCAAGAAATCGCGCAGCGATTTTTGCTCTGGCACCAACACTTCGTAGCTGTCCGGCTGTTCGCCTTGTGTGCCAGACCAAGAAACAAGCGCAGCGATTTTTGCTCTGGCACCAACATGTCGTAGCTGTCCGGATGTCCACCCGAATCTCGTAGCGGTCCGGCTGCCTCAGCGCGACAACTTCTGGCGGACCAGCTCGATGTGATTGCGCAGCGCATACAACTCGTCGGTGTGCGACAGCGGTACCACCACCTTGCCCACGCGTTGCTCGAGCGCGTCGAGTTCGCCGAGCAGCGCCGGCCGCGTGTCGGCGCCGTCGTCGACCCGATCCTCGATGTCGCGCAGCTGCGCATACCAGCGGAACACGCGGGAGCGGATCCGGAATTCGTACAGCGGCGGCACGATGCGCGACAAGGGCAGCAGCAGCGCCACGATGATGCCCAGCGACAGCCACATGCGCTCGAGCAGGTTGGCCAGGTGGAAGGGCAGGTAACGCTGCAGCAGCGGCACGCCGTTGCGGATCGTGCGTTCGGCCTCCTTGGCCAGCGGGAACTCGGCGTTCGCCGGCAGCGGATATTCGCGCGCCCGGTTGAACCAGCCGGCATTGCCGTGCAGGGTCAACGAGGCCTGCGAGAACAGCTGCAGCAGGGCCGGATGCAGGTCGGGCCGGGCCAGCAGCGTGGTCGTGGGTGCGATCAGATGCACGTCGGCCGGCGGAATGTCGGATGCCAGGTCGACCACGCCGCGCGGCAGCGTCACCGGGGCCAGGAAGGGCAGGCGGCGGACATAGGCCTCGTTCTGCGCGAAGTCCATCAGCCGCACGCCCGGCGTCTGCAGCAGCATCTGCACCATCAGCGACTCGGGCGCCGAGGCGAACACCAGCGCATCCGACTGCCCGTCCAGGAACGCGACGGTGCCGGGGGTTTCGGCGAGTTGTGTCAGCGCGATGTCGCCCGGCTCCAGGCGGTTGAGCGCGAACAGGCTGTTCATCAGCTGCGGCACGCCGCTGCCGGGCGTGCCGACGTTCACGCGCAGGCCCCGCAGGCCGCGCAGGTTGTCCAGGTCCGGCTGGCCGGTCGCCTGGCGTGCACTCTTTTCCCAGTAGAACAACCAGATCGGCTCCAGGAAGAGATTGCCCAGCGACAGCGGTGCCGCCGTGTCGTCCTGCTCGGCCGGAGGACGGCTGCCGCCTTGCACGAAGCCGATGTCGGCGCGGCCTTGCTGCACCAGCGCCAGGTTGTCGGACGATCCGGCGGTGGGCAGCAGCACGACCTCGATGCCGCTGCGGGCCAGGGCCTTCTGGTACCGCGCACCGATCTCGGCATAGGCGCTCTGGGCCGGGCCGGTGGCCAGTGTGACCCGACGCGGCGGGTTCGGATCCAGCCACCAGTAGGCCAGCACCAGCAGGCCGACCGCCAGCACGATGAACGGCCCGCCCGAGACGATCAGCTCGCGCAACGACGCCAGCGTGTAGCGCAGCGTGCGGGGCATGGCCGGGTCAGCGGGCCGCCACGCCCGCGCCTTCGCCGAACAGGTCGCGGTGGGCCGGCCAGTGGCTGCCGCCCAGCGTGACGCCGCGCGCGGCCAGCACTGCGCGCACGGTCGCGCGGGCCGTGACCTCGGCCGCCAGCGTGGCCAGCACCATCATCTGGGCCGGCTTGCCGGATGCGCCGGTGCCCAGCGCGAACACCGTGTCGCCGTCGGACATGGTGTGCACCGGGTTGATCGCGCGCGCCAGGCCGTCGTGTCCGACCTGCGCCAGGCGATGCGCCTGCGCCTTGCTCAGCACGGCGTCGGTGGCGACCACGGCCAGCGTGGTGTTGGTGCCGGCGAGCAGTGGCTGCGGATGTTCGCCGGCCAGGATGGCACGGCGGATGTCGAGCAGCGTGACGCCGTCCGTGCCGCGGGCACCGGCGAGCACCCGGCCGTTGTCCGGGTCCACGACGTCGCCCAGCGCATTGCAGGCCACCAGCGCACCGACGGTCACGCCGTCGACCGTGACCGCCGCGCTGCCGATGCCCCCCTTCATGGCCCGGTCGATGCCGAACAACTTGCCGACCAGCGCGCCGGCGCCGGCGCCGACGTTGCCCTGGGCCGGCGCCTGCTTGCCGGCCGCCACGCAGGCCCGGTAACCGGCCTCGGCGTCGGGCCGGATGCGTGCATCGCCCACCGGCAGGTCGAACAACACCGCGGCCGGCACGATGGGCACCAGGCCGTAGTGCACCGGCAGGCCGATGCCGTGCTCCTCCAGCCAGCGCATCACGCCACCGGCCGCGTCCAGGCCCCAGGCGCTGCCACCGGCCAGCAGGATGGCGTGGACCCGCTCGACCAGGTTGGACGGGTGCAGCAGGTCGGTCTCGCGCGTGCCTGGCGCGGCGCCGCGCACATCGACACCGGCCACGGCACCGGCGCGCGCGATCAGCACCGTGCAGCCGGTCGGTCGGCGCGGATCGGTGAAATGGCCCACGTCGATGCCGGCGACATCGGTGATGGCGTCGGAGGTGGCGACGGAATCGATGGGGCCGGGGCTCGGCATCCGTTCGGAGGGGCCCGGCGTGGCCGTGCGCGGTGCGTTCTTGCTCATGGTGATTTCATTATCGTGCCGGCAACGACCGCGACCGCGCGTCGCACCTGCACCCGCCGCCACCGCGCCGTGGTGGCCGCATGGCGTACATGGGTTGCTACTGGCGCACCATGCGCATTCCGTTGCCGACCACCAGCAGGCTGGCGCCGACGTCGGCGAACACCGCCATCCACATCGTGCCCAGGCCGGCGATGGTCAGCGCCAGGAACACGGCCTTGATGCCGATCGCCAGCGCGATGTTCTGTACCAGGATGCGGTGTGTGGCCTGCGACAGCCGCACGAAGCCGGCCAGCTTGTGCAGGTCGTCGTCCATCAGCGCGACATCGGCGGTCTCGATCGCGGTGTCGGTGCCCAGTGCGCCCATCGCGAAACCGATGTCGGCCCGGGCCAGCGCTGGCGCGTCGTTGATGCCGTCGCCGACCATGCCGACGACCTGCTCGCCGCGCGCCAGCTCGGTGATGGCCGCGAGCTTGTCCTGCGGCAACTGGTTGCCGCGCACTTCGGTGATGCCGACTTCGCGCCCGATGGCCTGTGCCGCATGCGGGTTGTCGCCGGTCAGCATCAGCGTGCGGATGCCCAGCGCGTGCAGCGCGGCGATCGCGTCGCGGCTGCCAGGCTTGAGCGTGTCGGCCACGACGAACAGCGCCAGCACCTGGTGCGGGTCCGCCAGCATCACGACGGTCGCACCCTGGCGCTCGAGCGTGTCGAGCCGATGCTCCAGTGGGCCGGAGCACAGGCCCTGGTCGTGCACCATGCGGTGGTTGCCCAGGGCATAGGCCCGGCCGTCGATGAGGCCGCGTACACCTTGTCCGGGCAGGGCCTGGAAGTCGCTGACCGGCATGGTGTCGATGCCTTCGGCTTGCGCGGCCCGGGCGATCGCCTGGGACACCGGGTGGTCGGAGCGGCCGGCCAGGCTCGCGGCCAGGCGCCGGTGCCGCAGCAAGCCGCCGTCGTCCAGGCCGCTGGCCGCGCGTGTTGCCGGGGCGGTGCGGCCGTCGTCCCGCGGGGCCGCCTCGCAGCCGGTCTGCACCGGCTTGCCGTGGGTCAGCGTGCCGGTCTTGTCCAGCGCCACCCAGGTCAGCCGGCGCCCCTGCTCGAGGAAGGCGCCACCCTTGACCAGGATGCCCTTGCGCGCGGCCGCGGCCAGGCCGCTGACGATGGTCACCGGCGTCGAGATGACCAGCGCGCAGGGGCAGGCGATGACCAGCAGCACCAGGGCCTTGTAGATCCAGTCCCACCACGCGCCCTGCATCAGCAGTGGCGGCACGATGGCGACCCCCAGTGCCAACGCGACCACGACCGGCGTGTAGATGCGGGCGAAGCGGTCGACGAAACGCTGCGTCGGCGCCTTGTTGCCCTGGGCCTGCTCGACCGCGCGGACGATGCGCGACAACAGCGTATCGCCGGCCGCCGCGCTGGTGCGGTATTCGAAGCCGCCGGCGCCGTTGACGGTTCCGGCGAACACGGCATCGCCAGGCCCCTTGTCCACCGGCAGGCTTTCGCCGGTGATCGGTGCCTGGTCGATGCTGGTGCGGCCGCTGACCAGGTGGCCATCGAGCGCGATGCGCTCGCCCGGTCGCACGCGCACCAGCGCACCCGGTGCCACCGCGGCGGCTGCAACCACCTCCCAGTGGCCGTCGCCGCGCTGCACCGTGGCCTGCTCCGGGGCCAGCTGCATCAGGCCCTGGATCGCGTTGCGCGCCCGGTCCAGCGAACGCGCCTCGATCCACTCGGCCACGGTGAACAGCACCATCACCATCGCCGCCTCCGGCCACTGCTGCAGCAGCATCGCGCCGGTCACCGCGATGCTCATCAAGGCGTTGATGTTCAGGTTGCCGTTGCGCAGTGCGATGAAGCCCTTCTTGTAGGTGCCCAGGCCGCAGCCGGCGATGGCGGCCAGCGCCAGCGCGGCGGACAACCCGTCCGGGCCGCCCGCCCCGTGCACGGCCTCGGCCGCCAGCGCGGCGGCGCCGGCCAGTGCCAGCGGCCACCAGGGCTGGTGTGCGGGCGCGGGCGCGGCCTGCACGGTGTCGTGGACCGGCTGCGGATCGAAACCCAGCGTGCGGATCGCGGCCAGGATGGGCTGCAGCGCATCGGGCCGGTGCGCCACCGTCAACACCCGTTGCATCAGGTTGAATTCCATGCCGTGCACGGACTCCATGGCCTGCAGCTTGTTGCGGATCAGGGTCTCCTCGGTCGGGCAGTCCATCTGCAGGATGCGGATCGCGCTGCGCGTGCCGGCACCGCCGATGTCGCCGGCCTGCGGCACCGCCGACACCAACGGCGCCGGCGTGCAGCAGGCATCGGCGCCGTGCGGGTGATCGTGATCGTGGGTCGCGTGTGCAGCTCCGGCTGTGTCGTGTTCGTGTTTCATGCGTGTCGATTCCTGTGCGACCATTGGAAACCCTGAACCCACTCGAAGGTCAAGCCATGGTGTCGGAAAGACCCTCCTACCTGATCGGACAAGCGGCCGCGCTCAGCGGCGTGACGGCGGCCAACATCCGCTTCTACGAGAAGTCCGGCCTGCTGCATGCGGGCGAACGTGGCACGAACCGCTACCGGCGCTACGACGATCGCGACGTGCACCAGCTGCGCTTCATCCGGCTGTGCCGGGCCATGGACATGTCGCTCGACGAGGTCCGCACCCTGCTCGGACTGGACCTGTCGCGCAAGGCCGACTGTGCGGTGGCCAATGCGGCGCTGGAGGAGCACATCGGGCATGTCAACGCACGGCTGCGCGAATTGCGCGACCTGCAGCGCGATCTGGTCGCATTGCGCGAACGTTGCGACGGCAGCGGGCCGAAGTGCCGCATCATCGAGGCGCTGCATCAACGCGCCGACCGGCTCTCGCGCGGCCGCGCCCCGACGCGGGCCCACCGGCACGTGTGATGGTGGCTAACCGCGGCCCGTCGCCGCGCGGTTTCAGGAAGGCGCCTGGCCGAGTTCGTCCAGGATCGGGCAGTCCGGCCGATGGTCGCCATGGCAACAATCCACCAGGTGCTGCAGCGTGCGCCGCATCTCGGTCAGCTCCGCGATGCGTTGTTCCAGGTCGGCCACGTGCACGGCGGCGATGCGCTTGACCTGGCTGCTCGGGCGGCGCTGGTCCTGCCACAGCTTGAGCAACTCGTCGATCTCCGGCATGCTGAAACCCAGGTCCCGCGCGCGCTTGATGAAGCGCAGCGTGTGGATGTCCTTGTCGGTGTACTGGCGATAACCCGCCTCGGTGCGGTGGATGGCGGGCAGCAGGCCGAGCGATTCATAGTGCCGCACCATCTTGGCCGACACCTGTGCGCGTTGCGCGGCCTGGCCGATGTTGAACCGCGCCTGGGTCGACGGTGTCGGTTTCATGGCGCACCGCCTTTCCAGCGGCGCAGCAGCAGCGCATTGCTGACGACGCTGACACTGCTCAGCGCCATCGCGGCACCGGCCACGACCGGGTTGAGCAGGCCGAACGCGGCCAGCGGCACGCCGATGGCGTTGTAGACGAAGGCCCAGAACAGGTTCTGCCGGATCTTGGCATAGGTCTTGCGCGAGATGTCGATGGCGTCGGCCACCAGCGCCGGGTCGCCGCGCATCAGCGTGATGCCGGCCGCATGCATGGCCACGTCGGTGCCGGTCGACATCGCGATGCCGACGTCGGCCGCCGCCAGCGCGGGAGCGTCGTTGATGCCGTCGCCAACCATGGCCACCGTGGCGCCATCGGCCTTGAGTTCGGCCACGATACGCGCCTTGTCCTGCGGCAGCACCTCGCTGCGGATGTCGTCCATTCCCAGTTCGCGGCCGACCGCCTCGGCGCTGCCGCGGTTGTCGCCGGTCACCAGCACGCTGCGGATGCCATGCTCGCGCAACTGCGCGACCGCGTGGCGGGCGCTGTCCTTGATGGTGTCGCCGAATGCGAGCAGGCCGAGCAGGCGCGGCGTGTCGGTGATGTCGGCGACCCAGGACACGGTGCGCCCTTCGGCCTGCAGGGCTTCGGCCCGCGCGGCCAGCGCGCCACGCTCGACACCGAGCTCGTCCATCAGCCGGGTACTGCCCAGGCGCAGCGCGCGCCCATCGACGCTGGCGGCCATGCCGCGGCCCGCCAGCGCCCGCACCTCGGTGGCCGGCCGGGACTGCACATCGGCGGCCCGGGCCGCGTCGATCACCGCGCGCGCCAGCGGATGTTCGCTGCCGGCCTGAATCGACGCGCTGGCCGCCAGCAGCGCCGCCGTGTCTCCGTCGGCGGCTTCGCTGGCAACCAGGCGGGGCTTGCCTTCGGTCAGGGTGCCGGTCTTGTCGAAGCCCACCACGGTCACCTTGTGCGCCAGTTCCAGCGCCTGCGCGTCCTTGATCAGGATGCCATGGCGTGCCGCCACGCCGGTGCCGGCCATGATGGCCGTCGGCGTGGCCAGGCCCAGCGCGCAGGGGCAGGCGATCACCAGCACCGCCACCGCGTTGAGGATGGCCTGCTCCCAGTTGCCGGTGGCCAGGCCCCAGGCCAGCAGCGTCAGCAGGCCGATGCCGATCACCACCGGCACGAAGACGGCGCTGACCTGGTCGACCAGGCGCTGGATCGGCGCCTTGTGCGCCTGGGCCGACTCGACCATGCGCACGATGCGCGCCAATGTGGACTCGGCCCCCACCGCGCGGGTCTGCACGGTGAGCAGGCCTTCGGCGTTGACCGAGCCGCCGGTGACCGTGTCGCCAGCGTGTTTGGCCACGGGCAGGCTCTCGCCGGTGATCAACGATTCGTCGACCTCGCTGGCGCCATCGCGCACCGTGCCGTCGACCGGAATGCGTTCGCCAGGTCGTACCACGACCAGGTCTCCGACCCGGACCCGGGCAATCGGGATCTCCTGCTCCCGGCCGTCGCGGGTCACCCTCGCGGTCTCTGGCCGCAAGGCCTGCAAGGCGCGGATCGCCGCCGTGGTCTGGCGCTTGGCCCGTCCCTCGAGCCACTTGCCCAGCAGCACCAGCGTGATCACGACGGCCGAAGCCTCGAAATACAGGTGCGGCTGGCCGTGGCCGGCATGCCGAAACAACAGGTACACGCTCAGGCCGTATCCCGCCGACGTGCCCAGCGCCACCAGCAGGTCCATGTTGCCGGAGCCGGCGCGCAGCGCCGCCCAGCCGGCCTTGTAGAAACGCGCGCCGAGCCAGAACTGCACCGGCGTGGCCAGTGCCAGCTGGATCCAGCCCGGCAGCATCCAGTCGGCGCCGGTCAACATGCCGAACATCGGGAGCACCAGCGGCGCGGACAGCAGCGCCGCCACGGCGACCGGCCACCAGGTATGGGTGGCGGGTGTTTCGGTGCTGGGCATATCGGCCGCGGACGGGTCTTCGACGTGTGCGGCATAGCCGGCCTTCTCCACCGCCGCGACCAGCGCGTCGGCGCTGCCGGCGTCGCCTCTGACGGTGACCTGGGCCTTTTCCGTGGCCAGATTGACCTCGGCCGACACCACGCCGGGAACCTTCTTCAACGCCTTTTCGACGCGCGCGACACAGGAGGCGCAGGTCATGCCCTCGATCGGCAGGGTCCATTCGGTCGTCGGGCCCGCGGCCGGGGCCGCGGGAACCGCAGTGGAGAGGGTGGCAGCTTGGGTGGTCATGGATGTCCTCGTCAGGCAGGGTGTGCCGGTGCAACAGGCTTGTAGTGTCAACCCTGCCATGATGGTAAGGTCAAGCCGGACGCCAAAGTGCCCATGCGCCAGCCAGGGTCATGGGCGAGACGGCCTTGACCTTGCCATTGTGTCAAGGTCTACAGTGCCGGCATGTCCACCATCTGCCCGCAACCCGGGAATCCGTCATGATTGAATTCAAAGTCGAAGACATGAGCTGCGGCCATTGCGCCAGCGTGATCACCAAGACCGTCAAGGAACTCGACGCCAAGGCCACGATCGACGTGGACCTGGCCAGCAAGACGGTCCGGATCGAATCGAGCGAAGACCGCGCCGTGCTGGCGCAGGCGCTCGACGAAGCCGGTTACCCGACCGCCTGAGCGGTCCGGGAGTCGGTGCCAACGGGCCTTGGCCGCATGGGCCCGCCCCCATCAGGAGTTTTTTGCATGCAACGACGACGACTTGTCTCATCCCTGGCCGCGGCACTGGGCGCCGCGGCACTTTCCCCGACGCTGTCGGCGCAGTCCGCCAGGCCGCGGGTCGAGGTCTGGAAGGACCCGAATTGCGGTTGCTGCCAGGACTGGGTGCAGCATCTGCAGGCGAACGGATTCGAGGTCCGGGTGCACGACAGCGGCAATGCCGCCGCGCGGGCCCGGCTGGGTGTCGCCGAGCGATGGGGCTCCTGCCATACCGCGTCGGTCGGCGGATATGCCATCGAAGGCCATGTGCCGGCCGGCGACATCCATCGGCTGCTCAAGGAGCGGCCACAAGCGATCGGCCTGAGCGTGCCCGGCATGCCGGTGGGTTCGCCCGGCATGGACGCGCCCGCCTACGGCGGTCGCCAGGACCCGTTCGACGTCTTGTTGCTGCAGCACGGCGGCCAGGCGCGGGTGTTCCGGAGCTACCACAAGGGCTGACCCGGCGCAGGCGCCCGACCGCGCGCGGTCGGGGTGTCGACGCGGCGCCCGTGCGCCAAACCCAAGACGCCCGGTGCGGGCGCAGCTTCCGTCTCGGCCTTGCGGGTCCCGGTCGACGAACCGACGGCCCGATATGGCTACACTGCGCCACCATGAGACGATTGTCCGGCCGCCTGCTAGTTGCGCTGCTGCTGCTGTGTTGGACGCTGGGCGCGGCGTCGGCCGCCGCCCCGCGCAGCGTCTTCCTCGAGGACCTGAGCACCGCCGAGGTGTCCGCCGCGCTGAAGGACGGAACCACCACCATCATCATTCCCGTCGGCGGAACCGAGCAGAGCGGGCCGCATCTGGCGCTGGGCAAGCACAACCAGCGCGTGCGCGTGCTGGCCGGCCGGGTGGCGGCGCAACTGGGCCGGACCCTGGTGGCCCCGGTGCTCGCCTATGTGCCGGAGGGCACGATCGACCCGCCGAGCGAGCACATGCGTTTTGCCGGGACGGTGTCCATTCCCGTGCCGGTGTTCCAGGCCGTGCTCGAAGCGGCCACGCGCAGCTTCTGGCAGCATGGTTTTCGCGACGTGGTGCTGATCGGCGACCACGGCGGTTATCAGGCAGCGCTGCAATCGCTCGCCGCCCGGCTGCGACCGCCGGCCGGTTTTCCCGCCGCGCGGGTCCACTTTGTCGGTGCGTATTACCAGGCGGCGCAGGCGTCTTTCCATGCCTGGCTGCGGGGACAGGGCCTGACCGAGGCCCAGATCGGCAGCCATGCGGGCGCCGCCGACACCGCGTTGCAGCTGGCCGTGGCGCCGGACATGGTGCGTCCCGAACTGTTGGCACAGGCCGCGCACGCCGGCGCCGCCGGCGGCACCCTCGGCGACCCGCGCGCCGCCTCGGCAGAACTGGGCCGCTCGGGCGCCGATCAGGTCGTCGAGCGCACCGTGGTCGCCATTCGCGCCGCCGTGTCCTCGAAACGCTAGGCTGATGCGTTAAGCAGGCAGTTCCACCGGCTGTTCCAACCGATCGATCTACATTCCTCCTCCCATGCACAAGTCATCCCTGGCCCTGGGCGCGACCGCTCTCCTGTTCCTGTGCGGCCTTGCCGCGGTCTGGCTGGCACCGGCCGGCGTGGCGACCGCCAACGCACCGGCGGCGCCCCCCGCCGCGGCCGTCGTGGACGTGGTGCCGGGCATGGCTCCGGTGGCCGATCCGTCCAACCTGTATGCGGACACGCGGGCCGGCAACTTCAGCGCGGCCGTGGCCGGCGCGCTGGAACGGATCTATGTGCCGAACCGGGCCGCCAACACGGTGTCGGTCATCGATCCGGCCACGCTCAAGGTGGTCGACACGTTCAAGGTCGGGGTCCATCCCCAGCATGTGGTGCCGTCGTGGGACCTGCGCACGCTGTGGGTGGCCAACAACGCCGAAGGGCGCACCGACGGCAGCCTGACGCCGATCGACCCCCGCACCGGCAAGCCGGGCCCATCGATTCCGGTCGACGACCCGTACAACATGTACTGGTCGCCCGACGGACGCCACGCCATCGTCGTCGCGGAGGCCTACAAGCGGCTGGATTTCCGCGATGTCGCGACGATGGCGCTGCAGTATTCGATCGCCACGCCGCAATGTGCCGGCATCAACCACGCCGACTTCTCCATCGACGGGCGGTTCGCACTGTTCACCTGCGAATTCAACGGCTCCATCACCAAGATCGACCTGGTCCACCGGGTGGTGCTCGGCACCATCAAGCTGAGCCGGTATTTCGACCGGCCCGACGCCCTGGCGCTGATCGCGCAGCCCGGCAGGAAGCCGCGCAAGATACCCGACCCGGGCCAACCCGGCAACGAGATATGCACCAGGCCGGGCATGCCGCAGGACGTGCGCGTCTCGCCCGACGGCTCGACCTTCTTCGTGGCCGACATGATGGCCGACGGCGTGCACGTGGTCGACGGCGACAGCTTTCGGCAGATCGGCTTCATCCCGACCGGTATCGGTGCCCATGGCCTGTACCCGAGCCGCGACGGCAAGAGCCTGTACGTCGCCAACCGGGGCGGCAACGAGATCCGTGGCAAGCCGGCGGGCAAGGGCAGCGTGTCGGTGATCGATTTCGCCACGCGACGTGTCACCGCCACCTGGACCATTCCCGGCGGCGGCAGCCCCGACATGGGCAATGTCAGCGCCGACGGCAGGCATCTGTGGTTGTCCGGCCGCTACGACGATCGCGTCTATCGGTTCGACACGCTGTCGGGCGCGGTGGACACGGTCAAGGTCGGTCGCGAGCCGCACGGCCTGACGGTGTGGCCACAACCCGGGCGTTATTCGCTCGGGCATACCGGCAATCTGCGGTAGCCGGCGCGCGCTCGCCGCACGCGCAGAGGGCCCCCGCCGCCGGTCAGGCGTCGGCGACAGGTTTCTTGATGTAGATCGTCAGCTTCTCGTTGTCGGTCTTCTCGAATTCGTGCATCTTGGTGATCAGCCGGTCGTTGATCGTGTGGCCGGACGGCAGCATCATCAGCCCGCCGGGCGAGATCAGGTCGCGCGACAGCACCATGCCCGCGACCACGTCGGCGGCATCGATCAGCATGTCGTCCAGGTCGGCCGGTGCCGGTGTCTCGATGACGTCGGACTCGTCCTTTTCGGCGCTGCTGCTCTTGCCGGGCTTGCCCCGCAACATCGCCGAGAACGCATCGACGACCCAGGGGTCGTATCGCTTGCCGGAGGAGCGTTCGATGACGCCCAGTGCCTCGCGCGGCGTGAACAGGCGTGGTGCCAGCAGGCCGATCTGCAGGTTGTCGTAGTCCGAGCACACTGCCAGGATGCGCGCGCCCACCAGGATGGCGCGCCCGCTGAGCTGGCGCGGAAAGCCGGTTCCGTCGAAACGTTCCATCTGCGCCCCGATGCTGGCGGCCGCCCCACGCAGATCCTGCAGCGGCATCAGCAACTCCTCGGCGCGCGCCGGATGCTGGCGGTACTCGTGCAGTTGCCGGCTGCTCATGCTGGCCACCGGTGTGTCCAGCAGGCCGTCGGGGAACGCCAGCTTGCCGATGTCGTGCAGCAAGCCGGCGACGAACACTTCCTGCACCAACGCCGGCTCCAGATCGAGCCGCGACGCCAGCTTGCGGGCCAGGTCGGCGACCCGGCGGGCATGACCCACCATGTGCTTGCGCCGGGTCTCGATCAGGCTGGCAAACACCTTGAGCGAGATGATGAAGTTGTTCTTCAGCCGGCGGTTGGCCTGTGCCAGTTCGTCCTGGCTTGCCGACATGTTCTGTTCCAGGCTGGCATTGAGCGCCTTGAGTTCCTCGGTGCGCGCCAGCGCGATCTGCTCCTTGCGCGCCTTCTCCTGTTCGAAGGCGCGGCGTTCCAGCGCCAGGCGGACCTGCAGCACAATGTCGTCGTCGTCCCAGGGCTTGGCGAAGTAACGGTAGATCAGCCCGCTGTTGACCGCCTCGGCGATCAGCTCCGCGTCGGCCCGGCTCGACAGCAGGATGCGCATGGTCTGCGGCCACTGCTCCTGGACCTGGCCCAGGAACCGGACGCCGTCCGTCTGCGGCATGCGCATGTCGGAAATCACCAGGTCGATCGGCTCGCTGTGCAGGATCTGCAGTCCGTTCGCCGCGCTGTCCGCGATACGCACCGAATAGCCGCCGTCCTTGAGCACGCGCCGCAGCGACGCCAGCACATCGGGCTCGTCGTCGACGCACAGGATACGGGCCGGGCCCGATTCGCCGGCGGCCGACGTCGCCGGCAGGGGAGCCCGAGAGGCAGGTTTGTTGTCGGTTGCTTCAGTGTTCATGGTTCATGCGGCACGTTGCCCGCGTGGGCATCTGCCTGCGTGATCGGAAGCGTAACTCGAAACGCCGAACCGTGTCCAATGACGGTTCGCACCGTGATCCGTCCCTGGTGCTGGCGCACGATGCCCGCGCAAATCGACAGGCCCCGTCCGCGGCCTTCTCCGTTCGGCCGGGTCGTGAAGTGCGGCTCGAAGATGCGGGGCAATTGTTCCTTGTCGATGCCCGAGCCGGTGTCCTCGACCTCGAACCAGACCTGGTCGCCATCACATCCGTTGCGCAGCGTGATCGTGCCCCGTTGCGCGCCGATGGCCTGGGCTGCATTGACGAGCAGGTTGCGTATCACCTGGTTGATTTCCGGCGCCCGGCATTCGATCGCGGGGGTTTCGACCAGGTCGCGTACCACGTCGGCCTTGTGCCTGATGTCCGCGTCGGCGGCATCGAGTGCCGATGCGATGCACCGGCGCAGGTCGGTGCGTTGCCACTGCCCGGGTGCCGCACGCATCCGGGCCGGGATCGGCAGCTCCGGTGGCGCGGGTACGGCCGGGGTGTCCGGCGCCCGTTGCCCGGCCGCCGGGGCCGCGGCAGCGTGGCTCCCCTCGGTGCCTCGGGTCGCGGAGATGTCCAGCAAGGTCTCCATCGCGCCCACCAAGGCGCCATGTCGATCGCGCAGCGGCACCGCACGGAACGACAACCAGCGTCCGCTCGGGCCCAGTTGCGGGAAGAAGTCTTCACCCTCGAACGCGCCCGGGATGCCGGCCAGGGCACGGCAGCGATCGCCATAGACGGTGGCCACGTCGTGCGCATGGGCGCCATCGACCACCAGTTCCGCCAGCAGCGGCCGCGTGTATCCGAACAGGTGCCGTCCTAGTGCGGGTTTTCCCGTCACGTCCTGCACCGCGATGCCGAGCAGGTCTGCGCAGGCACGGTTCATGTGGAGCAGCACATGGTCGGCATCGACGACGAATGTCGGTATCGGGCTGCCGTCGAGCAGGTCGGCGGCTCGGAATTCATCGATGCTGCTTGTGGCCTTCGCTGCCGGTGTGCGTGTCGCAGGTTGCGACGCACCGACCGGCGCCTTGCCCTGGCGGTCGCACGCCGCACCGGAATCACTGCCACGGCCGGCCGTCATGCGCCTGCCTGGGTCTGTGGCGTACCCAGCCTCACGAGACGACCGTTCGAGCCGGCGACCTGCCAGTCGACCGCGCAAACCCGGCCGTCGGCCAGGCGGATATGGTCGCTGCCGTTGTCCGCGGCCCACACCATCGCGTGCAGCGCGGGCATCACCTGGGCCAAGTGCCGGCCGGCCAGCGCCTGGGCATCGCCGAGTAGCTGTTCGGCCGGATGGCTGGCGACATCGACCGTGCCGGTGCCGGTCAGCACCAGCATGGGCCAGGGCAGCTGCGCGAATGCATCGTGCACCAAGGCCGGCTGCACGGCCCCAGGGTCCGGAGCCAGTTGCTCGGTGCCGAGCACTTCCCTGGTCTGTCGTTGGCTCGCCGCCAATTGCTGCTGCGCCGCGCGGATCCGGATGTCGAGCTGTTTGTTCTCTTCGCCCAGTTCCTTTTGCCGGAATGCCTGGCCGATGAAGCTGCGCAGCTGCATGTCGTCCCAGGGCTTGGCCAGGATGCGGTAGTCGGTGTCGTCGTCGATGGCGCCGGGTGCCGCCGATGCCTGTTCGCCGTGCGCCGACATCAGGATGCGAATCGATTGCGGATGCAGCCGCTTGGCCTGGCGCAGGACTTCCAGGCCGGTCATGCCGGCAAGCATGCCCGACACGATCATGTCGACCGAATGCCTGGACAGCAGCTGCACCGCCTCGGGTCCGCTGCCGGCATGCAGGATGCGGTAGCCATCGGGTTGCAGCAGGCGTTGCAGCGCGGCGATCGCGTCGGGTTCGTCATCGACCAGCAGCAAGGTCCGGTTCCTGGCCTGTTCTCGCATCAGGTGTACCGGCAGCCGGCGGGCTTCTCGCAACATGTCCTGCATCTGCGCTGCCGGCACGGGCCGCGAGAAGAAATAACCCTGGATCTCGTCACACCGGTTGCGGCGCATGAAGTCGCACTGCATCTCGGTCTCGACGCCCTCGGCGATCACCCGCAGGCCCAGGCCATGGGCCATCGAGATCACCACCTTGGCGATCACCGCGTCCTGCGTGCTGCTGTGGATGTCGCGCACGAAGGACTGGTCGATCTTGACCTTGTCGAACGGAAACCGTTTGAGGTAGCTCAGCGACGAGTAGCCGGTGCCGAAGTCATCGAGCGACAGCCGCACGCCGAGCGCCTTGAGCGCGTGCATCACCTGCTCGCTGTGCGGCACGTCGTCCATCACTGCGCCTTCGGTCAGCTCCAGGCAGATCTGCTCGGCCGCGATGCCGTGTTCCTGCATCGCCGAGCGCACGTTGTCGAGCAGTGCCGCGTCCCGGAACTGCAGTGGCGACAGGTTCACCGACACCGGCGGCACGTCCAGCCCGCCGGCGCGCCAGTCGCGCAGGTCGCGGCAGGCTTGGCGCAGCACCCAGTTGCCGATGTCGACGATCTGGCCGGTCTGTTCGGCCAGCGGAATGAACTTGCCCGGCGGCACCATGCCCAGCTCCGGATGGTTCCAGCGCAGCAAGGCCTCCATGCCGCCGATGTGGCCGGTCTGCATGTCGACGAACGGCTGGTAGTGCAGCAGCAACTGGTCCTGTGCGATGGCGCTGCGCAAGGCCGTGCCCAGCGCCTGCTTGGCGACCGTGGCCTCGTACATCGCGGGACTGTGGAACCGGAACTGATGGCCCCCGTCGTCCTTGGCATGCTGCATGGCGACCTGGGCCGCACTGGACAAGGCGTCGAAGCTGTCGCCGTCCGAGGGGTAGACCGCCACGCCGATCGAGGTCTTGATCGTGACCTCGGTGTCGCCCACGCCGAAGGGCTCGGCCAGGATGCGCAGCAGTCGCTCGACCAGCGCGCTCGCCCCCTCGGCCGACTCGCCGGGCAATGCGAGCACGAATTCGTCCCCCTGCAGCCGCGCCACGGTATCCTGGGCGCGTACCAGGCGCACCAGGCGCCGCGCGAACTTCTGGATCACCTTGTCGCCGACGGAGAATCCCAGGCTGTCGTTGACCTGCCGGAACCCGTCCATGTCCAGCGCCAGCAGGACCACGGTGCCGTTGTCCCGCCCGGCCACGTGGATGTCATGGCTGCAACGATCGGCAAGCAGGGTGCGGTTGGCCAGTCCGGTCAAGGGATCGAAATGCGCCAGCCAGTCGATCTTGTCCTGTGCGGCGCGCTGTTCGGTGATGTCGCTGAAGGTGCCGATGTAGTTGGTCACGTTGCCCTGGGCATCGTGCAGCACGTTGATGGTCAGCCATTCGAGATAGTCGCGGCCGCTGCGATGGCGGTTCCAGATCTCGCCCTGCCAGGTGCCGCTGCGGCGCACCACCCGCCACATGTCGCGGTAGAACGCCGCGTCCTGCCGACCGGAGGACAACAACTGGGGATTGCCGCCCAGCACCTCGGACGCAGCATACCCGGTGATGGTCGTGAACGCCTGGTTCACCATGACGATCCGGCGTCGCGCGTCGGTGACGATCACGCCTTCGTGGCTTTGCGCGAAGATCTGCTCGGTCAGCTTGCGCTGGATCTCCTCTTCCTTGCGCGTCGTGATGTCCTGCTGGATGCCGACGAAATGGGTCAGCCGCCCCTCGGTGTCGGTGACCGGGCTGATCGACAAGGCGTTCCAGAACGGCGTGCCGTCCTTGCGGTAGTTGAGGATCTCGCCTTGATACGCCTGGCCGCGGTCCAGGGCCTCGCGGATGGTCAGCACGGTCGCCGGACTGCTGTCCGGACCTTGCAGCAAGGCGCACGAGCGGCCCGTCAGTTCGGCTTCGCTGTAGCCCGTCATGCGCTCGAAGGCCTGGTTCACCGATATCGTCATGCGCCGGGCGTCGCTGATCAGGATGCCCTGGGATATCGAGGCGAACGCCTGGCGCGCCAGCCGGGCCTGCGCCAGCGCCTCGCGTTGCGGTGTCAGGTCGGCAAAGGAGTGCAGGTATTGCTCGACGCCGCCGATATTGACCCGGGTGGTGGACACCATGGCGCGGCGCACCTCCCCGTTCTTGCGCCGGAAATTGAATTCCATGGTGTCTATACGGCCATCGCGCCGCAGCGCCGCGCGCACGGCGCGTCCCTCCGCATCGTCGACGAGCAGCCCGAGCGCGTCGACGGTACGACCGACGAGTTCCGCCCGGCGGTAGCCGCTGAGCTCGACGAAACGGTCGTTGACGCTGCTGATGTGCTTGCCGGGCAGGTTCATCATGCACGGGGCCGGGCTGTTGTCGAACATGTTGCGCGACGTCTCGTCGCTCAGCAGCAGGCGGCGCTCCTGGCGCTTGCGTTCGGTGATGTCGATCAGCATGTCGATGACACCGGTGATGTTGCCGGCGTCGTCGCGCAACGGCCGCGGATGGTGCTCGACATGCCGTGTCGTGCCGTCGTCGCGCTCGATCACGACCTCGGCGCCGGCAATGGGCAGGCCGGTCCGGGCGACCACGGCGACCGGCAGTTGCTCATGGCGCAATGGTTGCCCGTTCGTGCCCAGAATGCTCCGAGCGCTGGCCCACCGGTCGGCCGCCAGATCGGGCTCGCGGCCCCACAGCGCGGCCGCCGCGCGGTTGTAGCGCAGGATGCGCCCCTCGCAATCGCACACATAGATGGCGACCGGGAAGGATGCCAGGGACTGCTCCGCGCTGTGCGCCACCCAGTTGTTGTCGCCGTGCGGCCGATGCAGGGCATGGCGCAATGCGCGCTGGTCGAGCTGGCGCTGCACCGCCTGCGCCAACCTGCGATGCAACTGCGTCAGGTGGATGCAGTCGCCGGCACCCTGGCGAATGGCGTCGACGGCGGCGTCTTCGCCGATGGAGCCGCAGATCAGCACCACCGGCAGTCCGGGTGTACCCTGGCGTACCAATGCAAGCGTCTCCAGGGCGCTGCGTCCGGGCATCTGGAAGTCGGCAATGACCACATCCCATTCCGGCGAGGGCAGCGCCTGGCGCAATGCGTCGATGCTGGAGGCCCGGGTATGGTGCACGGTGAAGCCGCCCTGGCGCAAGGCCAGCAGGGCCTGTGCGGCATCCTGCTCGGTATGCACGGCCAGCAGCACCCGCAGCTCGCGTCCCAGCATCGAGCGAACGTCGTCCGCCGCACCTGCCAGTGCGTCATTGGACGCAGGTACGACGCTGGCCGAGGCGGGAGTCGCCCATCGCGGCCGGGATGCTGGCCGGGTCATCGCCATCGCTCCTCGGGCGACGGGTCTTGGGCGCCGGGCATGGCGTCGGACGCTGGCGGCAACGGTATTCTGGCGCGCAACAAGGGCAACAATTCGGTGACGAAGTCCGCCTTGCTGACGAAATCCGCCCCGAGTTCGCGTGCCGCTTCGCGGTATTCGCGGTTGTCGTGCATCGACAGGAACGTCAGTTGTGGCGGCGCAGGATCCTGCAGGATCGCGCGAGCCAGTTCCAGCCCGTTCATGCCCGGCATCGCGATGTCGAGCAGGACCAATGCGGGCCGATGGCGTCGCATATGGGCCAGCGCCGACTTGCCGTCACGGGCCTGCGCGACGATCTGCACGCCGGGCAAGCGGTCCAGGAACTGGCGCACCGCCGTGACGAAGGTCTGGTTGTCGTCCACCAGCATGATCGTGAGCGGCGATGCCGCTGGTGCCACGGGCCGGCCGGTGGGCGCTGCGGCCTGAGCGGAGTTGTCGAACATGGTTGTCACGATAACCCGCGTCGGTCGCGCAGACCATCGGGCCGATACCTGAGTTTGCGCGGGGAAACGCCTGAGGCGCCAGCAGCGGCCCGCCGGAACGCGGCGGCGGCGGGCCTGATGTCAGTGATCCGGCGACACCAGGCCGTTGCGCATGGCAAACCGCACCAGGCCGGCGACCTCGTGGATGTCGAGTTGCTTCATCAGCTGGCTGCGATGCGTCTCGACGGTCTTGACCGACAACGAGAGCCTGCGTGCGATCTCCTTGCTGCTGTGCCCCTCGGCGATGAGCTGCAGGACTTCGGTCTGGCGCGGTGTGAGCCCGGTGCCGGACGGCTCCTCGCTGCGCAGGCGCTGCACGTAGTCGCTGACCACACCCTTGGACACCGACGGGCTCAGGTAGACTTCGCCGCGCAGCACGGCCCGGACCGCCAGGGCCAGTTCCATCGGCGCCGCATCCTTGAGCATGTAGCCCGCGGCGCCATTGCGCAAGGCCTGGCGGACATATTCCTCGTTCTGGTGCATCGACAACATCAGCACGCGCAGACCCGGCGCGGTCCTGGACAGGCGGGCGGCCGTTTCCAGGCCGTTGAGGCCCGGCATCGCGATGTCGAGCAAGGCCAGTTCCGGTTGCAGCTCCTGCACCATGGCGAGCAGGGCCAGGCCGTCGTCGGCCTCCCCGACCACGGCGACCTCGGGCAGGGACTCGAGCAGCTTGCGCAAGCCGGCGCGCACCAGCGTGTGGTCGTCGGCGAGCACGACACGCGCCGGCGTCATGACAAGGTCTCCCCGATGACCAGCGGGCAGGTCAGGCGCACCGACGTGCCGTGTCCCGGCTCCGACACGATGTTCAGTTCGCCACCCGCCAATCGGGCGCGTTCGCGCATGCCCAGCAAGCCCATGCTTCGGCCGTGCGAGGCGACCTGGATCGCCGCATCGACGTCGAAGCCCGCACCGTTGTCGTCGACCTGCAGCCAGACCTTGTCGTCGTCGATGCGCAGTTGCAGCACCACCCGGGTGGCGCCACCATGGCGGACCGCATTGGTCAGCGCCTCCTGGGCAATGCGAAAGCAGACGGTTTCGCATTGCGGATCGATGCGGGCATGGCCCTGGCCGCCCTGGAAATGCACGATCAGCGGGCTGTGCGTGGTCGTCTCGTCGGCGAGCCATCGCAGGGCCGGCGCCAGGCCCAGATCGTCCAGAATGGAAGGACGCAGACCGAGCGCGATCCTGCGCATCTGGGCGATGGCATGGTCGACGATCTGGATTGAGGCGTCGTGCGCGTCGCCAGCCGGGTCGTCCTCGGCGGCACGGCCGAGCTGGCGCGACTGCAGATGGATCTTGATCGCGGTCAGTGACTGGCCCAGTTCGTCGTGCAGTTCGTGGGCAACCCGCCGGCGTTCGGCTTCCTGGGTCTCCAGTACCCGGCGCGACAGGGCGCGCAGCTGCACGGTGCTGCGGTGCAGTGCCTGCTGCGCCAGGCGACGCTCCCGGATCTCGGTCTGCAGCCGCTCGGCATCGCGCTGCACCGTCTGGTACAACATGCCGCTTTCGTAGATGCGCCCGAGCTGCGCGGCGAGCATGGTCAGCATGTGCTCGTCCTGTTCGTCGAACCGGTCGGTACCCAGCTTGTCGGCCAGGCAGATCCAGCCGTAACTGGCCGCCAGCGATGCCACCGGCGCAATCAGCAGGCGATGGGCCGCCGGGTAGCCGGCCGGCAATCCGATGTTGACCGGATCGCCGCCCGGGTTGTCGATCCGGCGCGTTGTTCGCTGCCGGCGCACCTCGCCCGGCAGGCCCTGTTCGATCCGTGGCCATCCCAGGCGCTGCAGGCGCTCGGGATCGATGCCGCAGCTGGCGAACAGGGTGTCGCCGGCTTCCCGGCCATTGACGCCCAGCAACGCATAACGGGCGCCGATCAGGTCCCGCGAGCCCCGGCAGACCGTGTCCAGCAACGCACGGGCGTCGCGCTCCGATGCCATGTGCAGGTTCAGGTCGGTCAAGGCGGCGAGTCGCTGGTTGCTCGACTCGAGCACGTGCAGCCGTTCCGACCACTGCTCGGCGGTCAAGGGTGTGGCCCGCCGCCCCAGGACCGGCGGTTGTGCCGGCTCCGGCGCCGCGGGCCGGCTGAGCGCCAGGCGCACGACCCGGATGATGTCGCGTGGCCCGCAGGGTTTGAGCAGAACCTGCGACACGCCGCAGATCTTGGCCAGGTTGCCGGCCTCGCGTTCGCGGTAATGGGCGGTATAGAAGACCACCTCGGTCGCGGCCAGCGCCGGATCGGCGCGTATCCGGGAGACGAACTCCAGGCCATCCATCGTCGGCATCAGGATGTCGGAGATCACCAGGTCCGGTTGTTCGCTGCGCACCAGCGCGAGCGCCTGCAGGCCATCGCTGGCCTCCAGCGCCTGGTGGCCCATGTGGCGCACCACGGTCGCGACGAGATCCCTGTTGGCCGCGACGTCGTCGACGATCAGGATGCGGGCAGCGGTCGTCCGGGGCTGGGTCATGGCCGGGGCGAGCCGGTGCCGCGCAATCGGCTGGGCAGGAATGCCTCGATCTGCTCCACGAAGTGCCGTGGTGCGATCGGCTTGCTGATATGTTCGTCAAACCCCGCCGCCAGTGTCTTGTCGCGGTCGCCGGGCATCGAGAAGGCCGTCACGGCAATGATCGGCACCTTGCGCCACTGCGGGTAGTCGAGCAGGGCCTGCACCACCTGGTAGCCGCTCATCACCGGCATCTGCAGGTCGCAGATGAGCAGGTCGGGCTGTTCGTCGATCGCCATGCGCACGCCGGTACCGCCTTCGGTGGCCACCAGCACCGTGTGCCCGGCCGACTCGAGCAGGTACTTGACGAGCTCGCGACTGGCCGGGTCGTCTTCGATGATCAGGATACGTGCGCCCATGTCATGCCCTCGGTGGTCGCGTGGTGTCGGCGCCGATGCCGTGTGGCGGCGATACGCCGGGCCTGTCCGGCAGCGCGAGTGTGAATGTGCTGCCGCGTCCGAGTGCGCTTTGCAGCTCCAGCGTCCCGCCGAGTGCCTGCGCCAGCCGGCGACTCAGGTGCAGGCCCAGGCCCGTGCCTTCGATGGCATCGCGCTCGGCGGCTTCGAGCCGCGAGAACGCCTGGAACAGGCGCTGCTGGTCCTGCGCGGCGATGCCGGCGCCGGTATCCTGCACCTGGAAGACCCAGGGGGACGTGGCGCTGCCGGGTTCCAGATGCAGGCCGACCGTTCCACCGCGGGTGAACTTGATCGCATTGCCCACGAGGTTGATCAGGATCTGGCGCAGCGCGCGGTGGTCGGTGAACAGTTGCAGCGGCCCGTCGGGCAGGTGCAGGTCGAATGCCAGGCCTTTTTGCAGCGCCTGCGGCAGGTAGGTGGCGGACAGTTCCTCGAGCAGGCGGCGGCAGTCGACCGGCTCCCACTGCAGCTCCTTGCTGTTGTCGTCGAGCTTGGCCAGGTCGAGCAGGTCGTTGATCAGTGACAGCAGATGGTCGGCGCTGGACTGCACCAGGCCGAGCTGGCGTTTCTGTTCCGCATTGAGCGTGCCGGGCAGTTCCATCAGCAGGGTGCCGGTGAAGCCGATCACCGCATTGAGCGGCGTGCGCAATTCATGCGACATGGTGGCCAGGAAACGGTCCTTGATGCGCGCGGCGTCCTCGAGCTGCATGTTCTTGTCGCGCAGTGCCTGCTCGAAGCGCTTGCGCTCCGTCACGTCGCGGATGGCGCTGGAGACGAACGGGCCTTCCTCGGTTTCCATGGGGCTGAGGCTGATCTCGACCGGGAACTCGCTGCCGTCCTTGCGCAGTCCGTACAGGTCCAGCCCGGCACCCATGGCGCGGGCGCGGGACTGGGCGGCAAAGCCGCTGCGGTGCGAGGCGTGTTGCGGGCGAAAGCGTGTCGGCACCAGAATGTCGATGGACCTGCCCAGCATCTCTTCCTGGCTCCAGCCGAACAGCCGTACCGCCTGGTGGTTGACCAGCACCATGACACCGTCGCGATTGACGATGACCATGGCGTCGGGCGCCGATTCGAGCAGGTCACGGAATTTCTTGTCGGCCTTCTTGCGGTCGGTGATGTCGCGGATGGCGCTCATCACCATCGTGCCTTCCTCGGTCTGCAGCGGACTCAGGCTGATCTCGACCGGGAACTCGTCTCCGTTGCTGCGCAGTCCGTACAGCTCGAGCCCGGCGCCCATGGTGCGGGTGCGCGGTTGTTCGAAGAAATGCGCGCGGTGGCGCAGATGCGCATGGTGGAAACGCGTCGGCAGCAGGTATTCGACCGGTTGCCCGATCAACGTCGCCCGCGGGTAGCCGAACAGCGATTCGGCCTGCCCGTTGACCATGACGATGCGACCGGTCACGTTGACCATGACGATGGCATCCGGTGTGGATTCGAGCAGGTCCTGGAATCGCGCTTCGACCAGCTTTGCGTCGCGCAGCACCTTGAGGTGGGTGACGTCCTTCTGCGTCGACAGGAAACATTCGAGCCGGCCATCGGGGCCGCGGATGGCGCGGGTCGACACATTGACATGCACCAGCGTGCCATCCTTGCGCCGACGTACCGACTCGAAGACGGCCAGTCCCTTGCGCAAGGCATCGGCCTGCGCCTGGCGTTCCTCGTCCTGGCGATCGGCAGGCACGATCAGCGAAAAGATCGACTGCCCCTGGGCTTCCTGTGCCCGGTAGCCGAAAACGGCCTCGGCCGCCGGGTTCCAGTGCGCCACGATGCCTTGCGGATCGATGGCCAGCAACGCGTCGGGGATCTGATCCCACAGAATGCCCGCCAGGTCCAGTTTCATGGCCGGTCGTGTCCACAACCGCGAATGCGACAAGGCCCCTGATCGTGAGCAGTTCCCATACCGACTTCCTCCCGTTCACACAGCGTGACCTGACCCGATTGCCAGTGCCGAACCCATGCGCCGCTATTCTGTGCTTGCTTGCGCCTTGCCTTGATCCTACGTCAGAACGGAACACCTCGGCCAGCCAAGGCATTGCCAGCCACGAGGAAATTCAGTTGTCGGCGACGGTCCGGATCGGACAGGCAACGGTCACGGTGCAGCCTTGCCCCGGCGCCGATGTGATCGTCAACTGCCCACCGACCAGCGTGGCCCGCTCCTGCATGCCCAGCACGCCGATGCTGTTGCCTTCGGAGGCCCTGCGTCGCATCGCCGCAACATCGAAGCCGACGCCGTCGTCGCGGATCTGCACCTGCAGTTGGTCCGGGCTCTCGAGTCGTATCGCGACATGGACATGCCGGGCCTGTGCATGGCGTACCACATTGGTCAGGGCTTCCTGCACGATGCGGAACACGGCGGTTTCCAGGTCGGGGGGCAGACGCCGCAGCCGGGATGGCGCCTGCAAGGCCATCTGGACACCATGGCGGCTGCTCGTCTGCTCGGTCAGCCAGCGCAATGCGGGCACCAGGCCCAGGTCGTCGAGCATGGAAGGGCGCAAGGCCAGCGCCAGGCTGCGCACCTGCTGCAGGGCGCCCTCCACGATGCGGATGTTGTCGGCCTGCAGGTTGTCGCCGCCCCCGTGGCCCAGCTGTTCATCGGCCTGCAGGTTGATCTTGATCGCGGTCAGGGCCTGCCCGAGCTCGTCGTGCAGTTCGTGGGCGATCCGGCGCCGCTCGGTTTCCTGGGCCGCCAGGACCTTGACGGACAGGATGCGCAATTGCTCGCGGCTGTCGCGCAGGTCGGCCTCGGCCTGCTTGCGTGCCGTGGTGTCGCGCATCACCACCTGCACGGCGGGCGCACCGCCGATCGTGATCGGGCCGGCCTTGGTCTCGACATCGATCACCGCACCGTCGAGCCGGACAAACCGACGCTCGGTCAGCGGAGACGGAACGCCATGCGCAAGGATGCGCTCGATCATCTGGTGAACCTCGTCGCGGTCCCGTGGATCGACGAAGTCGAGCAAGGGTTTGCCTGTGACCTCGTCGGCCGACGCTGCACCGACGATCGCGGCGCCGGCCGGATTGACATAGACCAGCCGGTCGTGCTGGTGCACCGCGATGCCTTCGGGCGACCATTCGACCAGCGTGCGATAACGCTCCTCGCTGGCCTGCAGCTCGCGCACCGCGAGCAGCCGCTCGAGTGCCTGGCTGGCCAGCTGCGCGCCCCGTTCGATGGTGGCGAGCTCGCTGGGCGCGCACTCGCGAACATGGTCGAAGTAGAACGCGAAGGTTGCCAGCACCTGGCCCTGCATGCCCTTGATCGGTACCGACCAGCAGGCCCGCAAGCCGTGTGGCAATGCCAGGTCGCGGTAGTCGATCCAGCGCGCATCGTTGGCGATGTCCGCCGCGATCACGGTCTCGCCGGTGTACGCGGCGGTGCCGCACGAGCCGGACGCCGGTCCGATCGGCGCACCGTCGATCGCATCGCAATAGGCCTGCGGCAAATGGGGCGCGGCTCCGTGCCGCAGCTGGTTTCCGTCGGGATCGAGCAGCAGCACCGAGCCCAGCATGCCCGGAACCATGGCTTCGTAGCTCAGCACGAATCGCTCCAGCATCTCGCGCATCGGAATCCCGCTGGCCAGGTATTGCAGGATCTCGCGTTCATGTTCCTCGCGGATCTCCAGCGTCCGGCGCGCGGTGATGTCCTCGATGACGCCGGCGCAGCGGTACGGGAGCTGGTCCGGGCCCGTAACCGGATAGGCGCGGGCATGGATCCAGCGCAGGCTGCCGTCCGGGAGCTGCAGCCGGAACTGCATGTCGTAGCTGCAGGTCGCGCGCGCCGCCGCGAGCTCGCGCAGCACCCACTCGCGATCGAGCGGATGGATGTTGCGCCGCCAATACTGGGGATCGTCGGCCATGTCGGCCGCCTTGCAGCCCAGCACGGCCTCGACGGCCGGGCTGATGTACAGGTAGCGTTGCTGCTGCACATCCACCAGCCAGAAGATCTGGCTGACGGAGTCGGCCATCTGCCGCATCAGCGCTTCGCTGCTGCGCAAGGCCTCCTGGGTTCGGACGCGATCCGTGATGTCGCGCGACAACACGATGAAGCGCGGCAGCTCGTCCGGTTCGGTGGCCTTGCGCGCGATCGACAATTCGAACCAGTGCGGGCCGACCGGCAGTTCCAGCAGAATCTGCAGCCCGCTGGCATGGCCGCGTTCCATGGCTTCGTGCAGGCCGGATTGCACGGTCCGTGCCGCCTCCGCCGGCATGACTTCAGCGATGCGCCGGCCCATCAGCAGCTCGGGCGGGGCGACCAGCAGGTCGGTGCGATGCGAATGGTAGTCGTGGTAGCGGCCCTCGAGATCGACCTCGAACATCAGGTCCGGCAGCGCGTCGAGCGTCGCACGCAAGCGGCCCTTGCTCGAGCGCAACTCCTGTTCCAGGCGCTTGCGTTCGGTGATGTCCTCGACATGGGCGACCGTGTGCACCGGCCGTTCGAACCCGTCGCGCACCAGGGCCACCGTCAGGTTGATCCATACCGTGCGGCCGTCGCGATGGCGGTAACGCTTCTCCATCTGGAAGCTGCGACGCTTGCCTTCGTACAGCTCGGCGGTCAGCACGCGGTCCTGGACCATGTCGTCGGGATGGCTGATCGTCTCGTAGTCGAGCTGCAACAACTCGGGTTCGGGATAACCGACGATGTCGCACAACGCAGGGTTGACCATGATCCATCGGCCCCGCTCGTCGGCCAGGCTGATGCCGATGGCCGACGACTCGAAGATGCCGCGGAAGCGTTCCTCGCTCTCGCGCACCGCGACCTCGGCGAGCTTGCGCTCGTGGATGTCGATCATCATCGCCAGCATGGCGGGCTCGCCGCGCAGTGTGATCGACCGGGTGGCCGACTGGATCCAGCGCCACCCGCCATCCGGATGCCATATGCGCAGTTCGGCGATCTCCTGCGCGGCCTCGCCCTGCAAGGCCTTGCGCTGGCGTTCCACCGAAGCGGCCCGGTCGTCCGGGTGCAGCCATTGCATGAGCTGCGGCAGGGACAGGCGCGTCAGTTCGGTCGTGCTGCGACCCGTGATCGCGCACAAGGCCTTGTTGACGTAGGTGATCTGGCCCTTGCGCACCAAGGCGATGCCTTGCATGGAGTGGTCGGCCAGCGTCTCGAACTGGTCGCGGCTTTCGGCCAGATCGTGTTCCGCCTGGCAGCGCGCGGTGACGTCGATGCCGAACGACAAGATGCCGGTCACGGTGTCGCCGTCGCGCAGCACGGAGTTCTGCCAGGAGATCGTGAGTTCGCGGCCGGAGGCGGTCAGGATCGGGTTCTCGAATTGCCGGACGATGCCGTCACGCGAGAGCCGCTCGAATTCCTGCCAGACCTGGGGGTAGCGCTGGCGCGGGCACAACACGTCGAACCAGTTGCGCCCGGCCAGGTCGGCCAGGGTAAAGCCGGTCCATTGCTGGGCCACCTTGTTGAACATCGTGATGTTGCCGTCGGCATCGAGTCCGACGATCATCACGTTGGCATTGGCGATCAGGTTCTCGGCCTGCTCCTTGGCCTGGCGCAGCGCCAGTTCGTCGGCCTTGCGCTGGGTGATGTCCCGGAAGAAGATGGAAACGCCATCGGGCGACGGATAGATATGGTCTTCGAGCCAGAGGCCCAGATCCGGGTAATAGGCTTCCAGCCGGCTCGGC
The DNA here is from genome assembly GCA_024236015.1 of Rhodoferax sp. Taxonomy (GTDB): domain Bacteria; phylum Pseudomonadota; class Gammaproteobacteria; order Burkholderiales; family Burkholderiaceae_C; genus CAISIP01. The sequence goes on along the minus strand of JACKLK010000004.1, from coordinate 153,524 downwards.
TGCTGGTCGGCCATGGCCTGGCGGCAGGCCTGCGAGAACGGCTCGTCGGGCAGGGGCGGCAAGGCGTCCCAGATGCACTTGCCGATCAGGTCGGCGGGCTGGCGATCGAGCAGCTCTCCCGCCCTGGCATTGACGTACGTGAAGTTCCAGTGTTTGTCGAGCGCAATGAATCCGTCGGTGATGCGTTCGAGCAGCTGCGCGTGGTCGCGTTCGCGGCGCTTGCGATCCGTGATGTCGATCCGCACGCCCATCAGCTGCAGCGGCGTGCCTTCGGGACTGCGGCGTTGCACCTGCCCGATTTCCTGGATCCAGCGGTAGCTGCCGTCGGCATGGCGCATCCGGGCCTCGATCTGGTAACGGTCCTGCGACACCGGCTGCACCGTGGCCAGCGCCTTGTCCAGCTGGGTCTGGTCGTCCGGATGCATGCGGGCGCGCCAGGTCTCGCGCAGCACGTAGTCGCTGCCAGGCGCGAGACCCAGGGTGCTGTAGTAGCTCGGCGTGACGAACCAGCCGTCCTGGTCCAGGGTCCAGTCCCACAGGACGATGCCTGCGGCCTCGCTGGCGACGGCAAGCCGCTGCGCCATCTGCCAGGCGCGGTGTTCGGCGGCCCGGCGTTGCGCCGAGACGCGCCCCAGGTGGATGGCGGCCGCGATCAACGCCAGGCTGCCCAGCAGCCAGCCGACCGTGACCACCACCAGCATCTGCCGCCACGGTGCCAGCACCACGTCGACGGTGCGGCCGACGACGACGACGAGATCGGGGAATTGCGCCAGCGTACGGTAGGCGAACAGCCGCAGGGTCCCGTCGATCGGGCTGTTCATGCGAAAGTTGCCCTGGGCTGCCATCGGCAGGAACTGCCGGAACAAGGGACCGTCGCCATAGTTGCTGCCGATGTCCGCCGCTCCCAACGGACTGCGCAGCAACAAGGTGCCGTCGCCGCGCAGCAGGCTCATCGTACTGCCGGACTCCAGGGCCATGCCACTCCACAGCCCGCTGAAATGCGTCGCCTGCATCGTCGCCACGACGACGCCCGCGAACCCGCCCGAGCCATCGAAGACCGGGCGGCTCGCTGGCAGGTCCCAGCCCGACGCATCGGATCGCGGCAGCGGCTGCCCCAGTTGCAGGACCGTGCCCGGCCGAGTGCGGAAGATCCGGAAATAGTCCTTGTCGTCATGGGTCGCATCACGCATGGCGCCACTGGTGGCGTACCGGACCTGCCCCTGGCTGTCGAGCACGAACAATGCGCCGACGAACGGCAGCCTGCGCAGCTGGTCGTCGAGCATGTCGCGCACCTCTTCATCGCTGGATTCGCCCCGGCCGACCTGCCGCGCAATCAGTTCCAGGCGCTGGTCCAGGGCCTGCAGCGTGCGTGTCGTCTGTTCGTCCACCACGGAGGCAAACGCCTCGGTCAGCCGGCCGCCTTGCTGCAGGTCGTGGTCGCGCTGGTACATCAGCAGCGCCACCGCGGCGATGCCGGACAGCAGCGACAGCGTGGCCGCCGCGATCAGGGCCCTGGCGTCGAAACGGCGTGCCCATCCCGCCGGTTCCCCCGGCCCGGTGCCGCCGGCGCCACGGCCTGGGGGCGCTCCGGCCACGTCAGTGTGCGAGTCCATGGACGGATGCCACGATCTCGTAGGAGCGCAGACGCTGCGCATGGTCGAACATCTGGCAGGCGATCATCAGTTCGTCGGCGCCGGTTCGTTCGATGAAGGCTTGCATGCGCTGGCGCACGGTCTGCGGCGAACCGACGGCCGAGCAGGTCAATACGCTGTCGAGCAAGGCGCGCTCCTGCGGACCGACCTGATCGTAATACCCCCGCCGCGGCGGCGGCAGCCGGCCGGGGCGGCCACTGCGCAGGTTCACGAAGGCCTGCTGCATCGAGGTTGCGCGGTAGGCCGCTTCCTCGTCATCGTCGGCGGCGAACACGTTGAATCCCAGCATCACATGCGGCTTGGCGCACTGCGCGGACGGCTGGAAACGTTCCCGGTAGATCGCGATGGCATCCATCATCTGCGCCGGCGCGAAATGCGATGCGAACGCATACGGCAAGCCCAGCGCGGCGGCCAGTTGGGCGCCGAACAGGCTCGAGCCCAGGATCCAGACCGGCACCTGCAGGCCGGTGCCGGGTACCGCGCGGACGGCCTGGCGCGGGTTGGCGGACAGGAAGTCCATCAGTTCGACGACGTCCTGCGGAAATGCGTCGGAACTCGCATGCAGGTCGCGCCGCATGGCCTGGGCCGTGCGCTGGTCCGAACCCGGCGCCCGGCCCAGGCCCAGGTCGATGCGCCCCGGAAACAGGGACTCCAGCGTGCCGAACTGCTCGGCAATCACCAGGGGCGAGTGGTTGGGCAGCATGATGCCGCCGGCGCCGACCCGGATCCGGCTGGTGGCACCAGCCACGTGGGCGATCAGCACCGCCGTGGCCGCACTGGCGATGCCGGGCATGCCATGGTGTTCGGCCAGCCAGAAGCGCTGGTAGCCCCAGCGCTCGGCATGCTGGGCCAGGTCGCGGCTGTTGCGGAATGACTGGGCGGCATCACTGCCCTCGGTGATGGGGGACAGGTCGAGAATGCTCAAGGGGATCATGGCGAGGCAGGTGTGGCGTTGATGGGTGTACGGCCCGGACAATCGGAACGACGGCGCCACGCGGCCCGGCCGTTGGTCGTGGAATCGTCTTTGTTCGATTGTGCCGTGCCGCGCCTGGACGTGTCGATGTCCGGTGCGACGACCTTGCGCGGTTGGCCGTCCCGCGTCGGCGGTGCGGCGTGGACCGCGTGATCTATGTTGCAATGCAGGCATCGCCGTCGTCGGCGCCCCTTCGCGTGACCGCCATGTCCGAAACCGCTCCGTCCCGGCCGCAGATGCGCCGCCGCAAGTTCGATATCGTCCTGTATGGTGCCAGCGGCTTCGTCGGACGCCAGACCGTGGCCTACCTGGCCGCGCAGGCCCGCAAGCATGCACCGGGCCTGCGCTGGGCGCTGGCCGGACGCAATCCCGACAAGCTGTCGCAATCGCGCAAGGCCGCAGGCCGCGCCGCGGCACAGGCCGAGATCGTCGTGGCGCCGGTCGACGATGCCGCGGCACTGGCCGGCCTGGCGCGCAGCGCCGCGGTGGTGCTGAGCACGGCCGGACCTTTCGCGTTGTCGGGCAGCGCGCTGGTGCAGGCCTGCGTCGACAACGGCACGCATTACGTCGACATCACCGGCGAGACGCCCTGGGTGCGCCAGATGATCGACCGCCATCATGCGCGCGCGGCGCAAGAGGGCACGCGCATCATCCCGTGTTGCGGCTTCGACTCCGTGCCCTCGGACCTGGGCGCGTGGATGCTGATGCAGGCGATGCAGCAGCGCCACGGCGTACCCTGTGTCGACATCAAGGCCGCCTTCACGATGCGCGGCGGCGTCAATGGCGGCACCCTGGCGTCGGCGATGAACCTGATGGACAGCGGCTCGGCGCAGGCGCTGAAGGATCCGTTCCTGCTCGATCCCGACGGGGCGGGTTCGCACGACGCGCGCGACCATGCCGACCCCGTGTTGCCGGTGTTCGACGGCGATTTCCAGGCCTGGCTCGGTCCCTTCGTGATGGGGCCGGTCAATACCCGGGTCGTGCGCCGCAGTGCGGCGCTGCTGGGATACGGCGGGAACTTCCACTACCAGGAATACCAGCGTGTCGGCGGCGGACTGGTCGGCGGGGCTGCCGCGCTTTCGCTGAGCGCCGGCATGCGGGTGTCGCAGGCCGCGCTCGGCCTGTCGCCGGTGCGCCGGCTCGCGACGCGGTTGATGCCGGGGCCGGGCCAGGGGCCGTCGCGCGAGCGCATGGACCAGGGCTGGTTCCGTTGCGACCTGGTCGGGCGCAGCGCGAGCGGACAGACCGTGCGCGCGCGCATCGAGGACGAGGGCGACCCCGGCAACCGCGCGACGACCAAGATGGTCTGCGAGGCCGCGCTGGCCTTGCTGGGCCCAGCCGAGGACCTGCCGGGCGGCGCCGGGCATGGCGGTGTGCTGACGCCGGCCAGCGGCCTGGGCGCCGTGCTGGTGCAGCGCCTGCGCGGCGCGGGCATGCGCCTGCAGGTCGAGCCTTGAAGCCGGCCCGCGGCCTGGCCGCTGGCCGCCGGGGCCGGGTGGCGCCCTCCTAGAATGCCTGTTGGCATCGCATCGCATCGCATCGCATGGAGAGACGACATGAAAGCAAGCTGGAAGGGCACGGTCATCGCGGACAGCGACGATACGGTGCTGGTCGAAGGCAACCACTATTTCCCGCTCGACGCGCTGGACCGGCGTTACGTCACGTTCAGCAACCACAAGAGCATGTGCCCGTGGAAAGGGCAGGCCCACTACTACTCGCTGCTGGTCGACGGCGACATGCTGACCGACGCGGCCTGGTACTACCCCGATCCCAAGCCCGAGGCCGCGGCCATCCGTGACCGGGTCGCGTTCTGGAAAGACGTGAAGATCGAGGCATGAACCAGCCCGTGTTGTCCCCGCCGTATGCCTCGCCGGCGCATCTGATCGAGGCCCTGAGCCAGCAGGGCCAGGCCGTGCTCAGCGCCCAGGGTGTCGGCGAACTGGCGCAATGCAGCGAGCCCGAACTCGCGGCACTCGGCGCGGGCTGGAGCGACCTGCCCAGCGACGCATACCTCAAGGACGGCGGCCGTTACCGGCGCCGGCGCCATTCCTGCTTCGTCGTCGACGGCGGGCACCTCGCGCAGTCGGCCCACCGCGCGCACTGGCAGCCGCTGGCCTACAACGCGCTGCATGGCGGCATGCAGCGCTGGTTCGAACCGATGCGGGCCGACATCGTCGCGTTGCCGGCCTGGTCGCGCCTGTTGTGCTGGCTGGCCGGGGTGGCCGATGGCGTCTGGGGCCGCAAGACCTGGTTCGTCGAGGCGCACCAGTTCCGGATCGACACCACCGACGGCATCGGCCGGCCGACGCCGGAGGGCGCGCACCGCGACGGTGTCGACATGGTGGCCGTGTTCCTGGTCGAGCGCCACCAGATCAAGGGCGGCGAGACACGCGTGTTCGACGCGGATGGCCCGAACGGGCGGCGCTTCACGTTGACCGAGCCCTGGTCGCTGCTGCTGCTCGACGACGCGCGCGTGATCCACGAGACGACACCGATACAGCCCGATGGCGACAACCCCTACCGCGACACCCTGGTGCTGACGCTGCGCGCGGGCGGTTTTCAGGGTGACAATGAACGGCCTTGACATGGGTCAAGCCGTTGGCGGCGCGACTGCGCACACTGGTTCCATCCCTCACACACAAGGAGCATCCACCATGTTCAAGCATCTGCTGGTCCCGATCGACGGTTCGCCGACCTCCGAGTTGGCGGTGGACAAGGCCATCGGCCTGGCCAAGGCGTTCGACAGCGAGGTGACCACCATCTACGTGGTCGACCCGTATCCGTTCACCGGCGTCGGCGCCGATTTCGCCTACGGGCAGGGGCAATACCTGAACGCCGCCAAGGCGGCGGCCAACGACGCCTTGTCCCATGCGCGCAAGCAGATGGAGCAGGCGGGCGTGAAGCTGCATACGGCGACGGTGGAATCGCACACCGTCTGGCGCGGCATCCTGGAGGCCGCCGACACCGGTGGGGCCGACCTGATCGTCATGGGCAGCCACGGGCGCAGCGGCATCGAGAAACTGGTGCTCGGCAGCGTGGCACAGAAGGTGGTCTCGCACAGCAAGCTGCCGGTGCTGCTGGTGCGCGCCTGACGCGCTGTTGTCGGGCCGGCCGCTCGGCCGGCGGCGTCAGGGAATCAGCACGGTCGCGCCGACGGACTTGCGCGACTCCAGCATGCGGTGCGCCTGCGCCGCCTCCTCGAGCGCGAAACTCTGTGCCGGCTCGCTGCGGATCCTGCCGGCCAGCACCATGGCGAACACCTCGTCGGCCATCTCCAGCATGTGGGCGCGGGGCATGATGTAGTGCATCATCGCCGGCCGCGTGAGCCACAACGAGCCCTTGGCCGCGAGTTGCCGCGTGTCGATCACGACCGGACCCGACGCGGTGCCGTTGCTCACCAGCGTGCCGCGTGGCTGCAGGCAGTCGAGCGAGGCGGCCAGGGTGTCCTTGCCGACCGAGTCGAAGACGACCGGAACACCCTTGCCGTCGGTGATTTCCTTGACCCGATCCACGATGTTCTCGCGCGTGCTGACGATGGTGTGCGCGCAGCCGTGGGCCCGCGCGGCGGCGGCCTTCTCGTCGCTGCTGACGACGCCGATCATGTTCACGCCCAGTGCCCGGGCCCATTGGCAGGCGATCAGCCCGACGCCGCCGGCCGCGGCGTGGTACACGATGGTCTCGCCGCCGTGCAGCGGATAGACCTGGCGGAACAGGTATTGCGCCGTCATGCCCTTCATCATGATCGTGGCCGCGGTGCTGTCGTTCACGCCGTCCGGGATGCGGATCAGCACCGCGGCCGGCATCGTGCGCACGTCGCTGTAGGCGCCTTGCGGGCCGATCAGGTAACCGACCCGGTCGCCCACCGCAATGTCGGTCACGTCGGGGCCGACCGCCTCGACCACACCGACCGCGTCGGAGCCGAGCCCGCTGGGCAGCGTCGCCGGATACTGGCCGGTGCGGAAATAGATGTCGATGAAGTTGACGGCAATGGCGCTGTGGCGCACACGCGCCTCGCCGGGGCCGGGATCGCCGACGGCGACGTCCTCCAGCCGCAACACGTCGGCGCTGCCGGTTTCGTGGAATCGTATGGCTCGGGCCATGGGAGTGCTCCTCTCAAAGGGTGGGGGCGGCGCCTCTCGGTTGGCCGCGCGGCGGATGTCAGGCGACCTTGCGCAGGTAGCCCTGCTGGCCGGACTTCGGATTGGGCGCGAAGCCGTTCTGCGCCAGTGTCTCCTCGACACTGTCGTAGAACACGCCGATCTTGCAGATGGCCTTGGCCTCGGGTCCGGTCGCGATCTCGCGGCCGAACTCGCGCGACATGCGCACCAGCTGCTCGATCTGGCGCACGGTGCTCATCTTCTCCTTGTGGTCCTGCGTCCACAGGTTGTCCTCGATGCCGCAGCGCACGTGCAGGCCCATGGCGATGCCCATCATGTTGATCGGCAACACGTTGCGCATCGAGCTCTCCACCGTCAGCATGGAGCCGTCGGGCACGGCGCGCAGGAAGTTGGCCAGGCTGTAGATGTTGGGCGCGTCCATGCCGCCGCTGATCGCGACCCAGTTCATCACCAGCGGGCCCTTGTAGACGCCGCGCCGGATCATGCGCTCGACGGTCTCGAAGCTGTTGATGTTGTAGAACTGGAACGCGCTCTGGATGCCGGCCGCGGACAGGCGCCGGATATGCTCTTCGGCCCAGCCCGGGCCGGCCGGCACGATCATCTCGCGGTAGGCCTGGTAGGTCTCGGGGTCGGCCATCGAGGTGCCGGCATAGTCGGCCATGTCCATGTGTTCGAGCACGTTCATCTGCGAGGTGTTGACCGTCACCGTGACCTGGTCCGGCTGGGGATCGAGTTCGGCCAGCATGTGGCGCGTGTCGTCCGACAGCCACTTGGCCGCGGCGCCTTCGCCTTCGGGTGCGAACGAGATCGAGCCGCCGACCTGGATCAGCATCTCGGGTACCGCCTTGCGCACGCCGGCGATCAGTTCGTTGAACTTGGACAGGCGCTTGCTGCCCTTGCCGTCGAGTTCGCGCACATGCAGGTGCAGCACCGAGGCACCGGCGTTGTAGCAGTCGACCGCCTTCTGCACCTGCTGCTCCATCGTGACCGGGATGTCCTCCGGAAAGTCGGACGGGATCCATTCGGGTCCGTACGGCGCGGCGGTGATGACCAGCTTGGGCTGGTTTTCAGGAAAAAGGGAACCGTCGAGGAAGTTCATGGTGGGTCCTTGAAGTGGTATCGAACAATGGGCGAGGGCGGCCGGCCGTATCGGTCGCGGCCGTGCGATGCCGTTCGCGGTCAGAAGGGCGTGTCGCCCATGATTCCGGCGCGTTCCATCTTGCGATGGCAGGGTGGGTAGTCCATCACGGCGTAATGCTGGGTCGAGCGGTTGTCCCAGATCGCGACGCTGTTCGGTTTCCAGCGCCAGCGCACCTGGTATTCGGGAATCGCGGACTGGCTGATCAGGTACTGCAGCAGGGCGCTGCCGCCCTGGGTGTAGTCCTGCCCGCAGCGCACGTTGGCGGCGGTGTGGAAGTTCGTGAAATGGGTCGTGAAGCTGTTGACGAACAGGACCTTCTCGCCGGTCTCGGGGTGGGTGCGCACCACGGGATGTTCGGCGTCGGGAAACTGCGCCTTGAGCGCCAGTCGTTTCTCGATCGGCATGGCCGCGCCGAACGTGGCCTCGATGCTGTGGCGCGCGCGCAGGCCGGCGATCTGCTGCCGGATGTGCTCCGGCAGCCGGTCGTAGGCCAGCGCCATGTTGGCCCACATGGTGTCGCCGCCCACCGGCGGGCATTCGACGCAGCGCAACACGCAGCCCATCGGGGGCTTCTCGCGCCAGGTGGCATCGGTATGCCAGGCGTTCTCGTAACGGTCGGGCGGCGCGTCCGGCGTCTTGTAGATGCGCACCAGGCCGGGGTGGTCCGGATCGCTGCCGGCCACCGGATGGTCTTCGAGTTCGCCGAAGCGGCGCGCAAAAGCCACATGGTCGGCCCGGCTGATGGTCTGGTCGCGCAGGAACAGCACCTTGTGCGCGAGCAGCAAGGCACGGATGTCGGCGAACAAGGCGTCGTCGCGGACGGCGTCGCCCAACTGCAGGCCGAGCAGTTCGGCGCCGATGGCGCAGCTCAGCGGTTCGACGCGGATCCGGCGGGTCGTGGTGACGGACATGGCTGTTTCCTCGGGTGGCGTGGGCGTCGCAGGCGCGATCGGCGATCAGTTCAGCTTGATGCCGAAGGTCTTGACGATGGCCGCGTTGCGTTCGAAGTCGACCTTGACCGACTCCGTGAGTTGCGCCGAGCTCAGCGGCGTGTTGGGCTCGAAACCCACGGCCACGAGCCGGTCATGCACCTTGGGCGAGGCCGCCACCTTGAGCGTGGTCGCGTTGATCTTGTCGATGATGTCGGCCGGCACCGCCGACGACGCCACGATGCCCAGCCAGTTGCTGAAATCGATGTCCGGGTACCCCAGCTCGGCCGTCGTCGGCACCTGGGGCAGGTGGGCCGAGCGGGTCTTGCTGGCGACGGCGAACGGCACCAGCTTGCCGCCCTTGATCTGCGGCAGCGAGGTCACGATGCCGTCGAACATCACGGTGATCTGGCCGCCGATGACCTGGGTCAAGGCAGGCGGCGAACCGGCGAACGGCACGTGCTGCAGGTCCAGCCCGGCCTTCTGGTTGAAGATCATGCCGGAGTAGTGCGACGCCGTGCCGGCGCTGTAGGACGCAAAACTCAGCGTGCCGGGATGGGCCTTGACGTAGGTGACCAGTTCCTTGAAGTCCTTGGCCGGCAGGCTGGGCGCGCCGACCAGCACGATGCCGGCGCGGGCCACCGTGGCCACCGGGCGCACGTCCTTGAGCGGATCGAACGCGGTCTTCATCACGTGCGGGATCTCGGTCAGCACGTTGCTGGCCGTCACCATGATGGTCTGTCCGTCGTTGGGCGCGGCGACCATGGCCTGGATGGCGATCGCGCCGCCGGCGCCCGGCTTGTTGTCGACGATGACCGGCTGGCCGATCTCGGCCGAGATCTGGTCGGCCAGGATACGGGCGACCACGTCCATGGTTCCGCCGGCGGGGGCCGGTACGAGGATCTTGACGGGCTTGTGGGTCCAGGCCAGGGCCATGGGGGCGGTGGCGGCGGTGGCAATTGCCAGCAGCAGGCCTGGCAGCAGTCGGGAAATCGGCTTGCGGGTCATCGGTGTCTCCTGGGGTTGGGCGGTTTGCCGGCACGTCGAAAGCGGCCTGGCAACAGTCACACTGTATCGACGGGACCCTCATGGGCATGTATATTTCGGGACATTCGATGTCTATCTTGGGACATGCCCCATGGTCACACCGACCCCTCTGATCCGCAGCGCCAGCCTGAGCGGATATGTCGATCTCGCACGCGGGCTCGGGCTGCAGCCCCATGCGTTGATGCGGCGCGTGGGGCTCGACCCGCGGCATCTCGACGACCCGGAAACGCCGATCCGGGTCGATGCCGCGCGTCGCTTGCTCGAACTCAGTGCGCAGGAGGCGGGCGTGGAGGATTTCGGCCTGCGCCTGGCGCGGAACCGGCGCATCGCCAACCTCGGGCCGATCAGCATCGTGCTGCGCGAGGCGCCCACGGCGCGCCGCGCGCTCGACACCTTGTCACGTTACCTGCGCCTGCTCAATGCCACGCTGCTGACCCGCATCGAGGACCATGCGGACCTGGTCATCATCCGCGAGGAACTGCTGGCGGCCAGTGGCGAGTCGGTGCGCCAGTCGATGGAACTGGCGGTCGGCGTGATGTTTCGCATCCTGTCCGAACTGCTCGGCCCGCAGTGGCGGCCGCGCCTGGTGTGTTTTGCGCACCGCGCGCCGCGCGACACCGGCAGCCACGGCGCCTTGTTCGACGCGCCGCTGGAGTTCAACGCCAGCTTCAACGGCATCGTGTGCGCGGCGCGGGACCTGGCCGCGGCGCTGCCGACCATCGACACCGGCATGGCGCCCTTCGCGCGCCAATTCCTGGACCAGGCCTTGTCGCGCGCCGGCGCCGGCACGGTGGACCACACGCGCGCGCTGATCGCCGCGCTGCTGCCGGGCGGGCGCTGCACGGCGGACCAGGTCGCGCAGCACCTGGGCATCGACCGCCGCACCCTGTACCGGCACCTGGCGGCCGAAGGCCATTCGTTCTCCGACCTGATGCTGTCGGTGCGGCGCGAATTCGCGCAGCGCCAGATCCGCGACAGCGACCGCTCGCTGGCCGAACTGGCGGACCTGCTGGGTTTCTCCGGCGCCAGTGCATTTGCGTTCTGGTTCCGGCGCACGTTCGGAACGACGGTCTCGGCGTGGAAGAAGGCGCAGTTGCCCCCATGATCGGACGCACCGCCAGGCCAGGCCAGGCCAGGTCAGATCTGGCGATAGGGCTGCGCGCCGGATCCGCCGCCGGCGCCCGGATCGGTCGGACGCCGCTCAGGCCCGGCCCGCGCGTTCCTCCCAGCGTCCCTTGCAGGTCACGCAATGCTCGGTCTGCGGCTCGATCTTCAGCCGCTCGAAAGGGATGTCGCAGCCGCATTCACCGCATTGCCCGTAGCTGCCGTCCGCCATCGCCTTGAGGGCACGGTCGATACGCACGATGTCGGTGGCATCGAGGTCGGTCAAGGTCTGGTCCACCTCGCGCGCGACGTTGCGTTGCACCACGCCGCCTTCATCGCTGGTGGGCGGCTTCAGGTTCTCCCGGTTCTGCTGCATCTCCTGCTGCAGTTCCTCCTTGCGTTTGAGCAGCAATGCCTTGAGTTCATCGAGTTGGGCGGGGGTCAGGGGCTGGCTCATGGAATACCTCTATGGAATGGATGGGGTGACGAAGGGTCAGGTGCAGGCACGGGACACACGTCCATCAAGCGACAAGCCTACCAGCTTCGCCGCCTGGCGAATGCCGCACGCCGAGGCCGGCCCTGTGGCAAGCGAGGTGGCGCGCGGGCGCGGCGCGGATGCCAGGGGTGGCCACGGATACCTGGCCATGTGTTCGATCAGAGGCACGGCACGACGCGCCATCATCCGCACTGCCCGACGTATCCGCACGCCGTGCAGAAGTCGCAGCCGTCCTTCTTGATCACGGTCGGATTGCCGCATTCGGGGCAGGGGCGCCCGGCCAGCTCCGCGCTGGCGCGTCCGCCGGCCGGGTTTTCCAGCACGCCCATCTCGCGCACCGGATACCCTTGTTCGTCGAGCACGCCGAGCATGGCGTAGCGATGGATGACCAGCCGCGCCAGATAGGCCACGGTCGACGGCCATACCTGCTGGCGGCGCTCGTTGGCGGGCAGGCCGGGCACGAAGGCCATGAAATGGCCCAGCGGCTCGGCATAGTTGAGCAGCTTGCGCAGCTTCATGCCGATCCAGGCCGGGTCGATGACCCGCATGTCGAGCGACAGCAGGCGCGCCAGGCCGTCGTAGGCGCGCGGATAGTTGCCCGACAGGCCCATCGCGCACGGGCGCGTGAGTGCGCCGCCGTCGTGCTGCGGCAGCGTGATCTCCTTGAGGGTCAGCGTGAAACGTTCGCCGGTGGCCGGGTTGTCCAGGTCCACGGCCCAGGCCAGTGTGCCGCCGGGGCCGGTCAGCGGCTCGTCGCGGCTGAACATGGCGTCGAGCACGGGCGTGGGGCCGGCGGTGCCGGCACCCTGCAGCTGCTCGCAGCGCCAGCGGATCACGGCCGCGGTGGCGGCGACGACGCCCGGGAACAGCCGGCGTTCTCCATTGGGCGGGAACGGCATCTCGAAGCTGCGTTCCTCGGCCACGGTGGCCAGGGCATCGAGCTTGAGCCGCAGCCATGCGGCGTCGTTGGCCCGCATGTCCATCGACAGGGTCTTGGCCAGCGCACCCAGGCCGCGCGGTTGTTCCGCGCCGTTGACCCAGACCTCGAACGGCCGCGGCGTGCCGCCCTCCTCGGGGGCGAGTTCGCCGACGAACAGCGCGAAGTCGCCGAACGGGTGGTGCACCATGAAGGTCCAGGCCGGATTGCCGGCCGGCAGCTCCGGGCGTCCGGGCCAGCGCAGGGAAGCCAGCACCGGCGCGGGCAGGCGTTCGATCGCCAGGCGGCGGTTGGCGTCGTGCACCACCAGGGGTTCGGCCGCTGCCGCGGGCGCGTCCACGTGCAGCACCGAGCCGAGCACGCTGTTGGGCCGGTAGGTGGCCAGGCCCTTGAGGCCGGATTGCCAGGCCTGCAGGTACAGGTCCTGGAAGTCGGCATACGGATAGTCGGCCGGCACGTTCACGGTCTTGGAGATCGCGGTGTCGACGAACGGCGCAACCGCGGCGACCATGGCGGCGTGCGACTGCGCGCTGAGTTCGAGTGCGGTCACGAAGGCCGGCGGCAGAGGCGCGTCTTCGCCGTGCAGGTGGCGGAACAGCCGCCAGGCATGGTCCTGCACCGCGTATTCCTTGAAGCCGCCCTCGGGCATGCGTTTCTTGCGGGTATAGGTCCAGCTGAAGGCCGGCTCGATGCCGTTGCTGGCGTTGTCGGCGAAGGCCAGGCTGATGGTGCCGGTGGGCGCGATCGACAGCAGGTGCGAATTGCGGATGCCGTGCTGGCGGATGCCGTCCTTGATGGATTGCGGCAGGCGCGATGCGAAACCCGGGCCGCTGAGGTACAGGTCGGCGTTGAACAGCGGGAACGCACCGCGTTCCTGCGCCAGTTCGCTGGACGCGGCGTAGGCCGCATCGCGCAGCGACTGGCTGATGCGCCGGGCCATGGCGCGGGCCGCGTCGCTGTCGTAGTGCAGGCCCAGCATCACCAGCGCATCGCCCATGCCGGTGAATCCGAGCCCGACGCGGCGCTTGTTGCGCGCCTCCGCCTGCTGCTGCGGCAGCGGCCACACGGTGATGTCGAGCACGTTGTCGAGCATGCGCACCGCGGTCGCGGCCAGCGCCGTGAAACCTGCCTCGTCGAAACGGGCATCGGCGCCGAACGGCGCCTGGATGAAACGGGTCAGGTCGATCGAGCCCAGGCAGCAGCAGCCGTAGGCGGGCAGCGGCTGTTCGCCGCAGTTGTGCACGAGAAAACCGTTGGCGTCGAAGGCATGCACGTCTTCGACCGTGACATCGAACACCGGCTCCACGCCGTCTGCGTCGATCGCGACCACCTCGGCCGTGAAACGTTCGGCGTTCATCGCGCGCCGGTACGCAGCCAGGCTGTCCAGCAAGCGCTCGGCCTTGGCCGTGTCCTCGAATCCGATGCGCTCGGCGAACACCGCCAGGTTGTCGCCGCTGATGACCAGTTCATGCAGCGGTTGGGTGCCATATTCGCGCAGGCCACCACGGCCATCAGGCAGGCGGCTGACATTGGTGGGTTTTCGGTCGCGGTAGATCGTCGATGCGATGCCCAGGCGCAGCAGCATGCGCTGCACCGCGGCCAGCGCCGCCGTGTCGACCTGCGTGAGCCGCACGCTGACCCCCTTGTCCTGCGTGCCCTGGACCGATCCGTCGGCATCGAACAGGCCGCGCAGCAGGCCGCGGCAGAAGTCGGACGACGCCGCCTCCATCGCCGGCGTGACGGTCTTGTGGCCCGGCGCGGCGCCGAGTTCGAGCGCAAGGCGGCGCAGGGCGCCGGACGCCAGCCGGAACTCGCCGCGCCCCGCCACCGCGCGTTGCCAACCGCGGAAGTCCGCACGATGCGGCAGCGTCATCGCGGCGGCTTCGGCGGCGCGCATGATGCCGCCCGCGCTGTGGTCGAACGCTGCCGGCGCGCCGCTGACGGCGCGCAGCTCCGGCGCCCAGGCCGACAACACGGCCTTGTCGTTCGTCAGGGTGCCATCACCGATCAGCAGCCCGACCAGGTAGCCTTCGGCCTGCGTGTACGGCCCGGCCCAGCCCTGCGCGTTGCGGTGGTTGTTCAGCACCAGCTCGTCGCCGACGCGCAGGTCGGACACGGTCGTCCAGGCACTTTCGACGAGGTAACGCGTCTTGCGGGTCACGCGGCGCACTGGATGGTCGGCGGTCAGGCGCAATCCATGGCCCTCGCGCGTGCGCAATGCGAATACCGGCTTGGTCCCGGTGGGGAAGAATCCCGCGGACACAGTCCGGTAGGCCTTGCCGTCGACGATGGCCAGGAAAGGCTGTCCGACCAGGCTCGACACCGGGCGCGCCCCGTCGCCGGTCATGACCCAGGTGTCGGCCGTGACACAAGGATTCGTGCTCGCGATCGTCTCGCAATACTGCAGGTTGTTGTCGCTGTTGATGCGGTCCAGGAACAACACGCCGGGTTCGGCATGGTCGTAGGTGGAGCGCATGATCTGGTCCCACAGCTGGCGCGCCGGCAGCTTGCGGTAGACCCAGTAGGGGCTGGCGTCGGGCGGCGTGACCTGGTGCGCACCGGCCTGTTTCTGCGCCGGGCCGGGTTCGGCGCGGTGCACCAGTTCGATTTCCGCGTCGGCCTGCACCGCCTGCATGAAGGCATCGGTGACGCCGACCGAGATGTTGAAGTTGCTCAGGCCGCCGGTGTCCTTGGCCCGGATGAATTCCTCGATGTCCGGATGGTCGCAGCGCAACACGCCCATCTGCGCGCCGCGCCGCGAGCCGGCCGACTCGACGGTCTCGCAGGACCGGTCGAACACCTGCATGTAGCTCACCGGCCCCGACGCGCTCGAGCGTGTGCTGCCGACCCAGGCGCCGCGCGGGCGGATGCGCGAGAAGTCGTAGCCGACGCCACCGCCCTTGCGCATGGTCTCGGCGGCCTGCGTGAGCGCGATGTAGATGCCGGGGTCGCCGTCGTCCTCATGCGCGATGGAATCGCCGACGGGCTGCACGAAGCAGTTGATCAGCGTGGCCGAGAGGTCCGTGCCCGCGGCCGACTGGATGCGGCCGGCGGGCAGGAAGCCGCCTTGCAACGCACCGAGAAACCGCGCTTCCCAGTGCGCGCGTTTCTCGGGCTTCTCGGCCAGCGCCAGGGCCCGCGCGACGCGCCGGTTGACGTCGGCCACCGTGCGTTCGTCGTCCTTGGCGTATTTCTCCAGCAGCACTTCTTCGCTGATGGATTGCGGGGGCAAGGGGCTGGCTGCTGCGGTGTCGGGCCTGGGTGCGCTGCGGGTGCTGGACATGGTGGTGTCGGTCTCCTGGTTCGTCGTCCGGTGTATGTCTCGACGGATGCGGTCAAGCATAGGGCGCGGTCACGCGCGCGGAGTTGACCTGCCACAAGGGTCGATAATCGGAACCTCGTCCCCTGTCTTTTTACTCCCATTTCGACCCGGCTGCATCCGGGCCTGTCGCCATGAACATCTCCAGTTTCAGTGACCTGTTGGCCGCCGCCCGTGCCCAGAGCGAGCCGCAGCGGCTGTTGTTCGTGTTTGCGCAGGCCGAACTGGCCGAGGACAGCACCGACGAGGAACGCCGGCGTTTCGAGGCCGGCGAAGGGGGTGCCCTGGTGCCGGTGATGACGGTCGACAAGGCGCCGGACGAGATCGTCGACTTCGCGACGCTGGCGCGCGAGTCGCTGGCCTTCGGCAACAAGCCCTGGGCCATCGTGTTCGTCGCCGCGATCGGGGGCCGCCAGGGTGTTGCGCCGGCCGCGGCCGACGTGGCCCAGGCCCTCGACGGCATGACCGCGTCGATCAGGAGCGGGAACCTGTCGTCCTTCATCCCGTTCGACCGCGACGGCCACACCGTCGTGTTCAACTGAGGGTCGTGCGTCTCACCACAGGCCCATCGTGGCCGATCGCGTGATCGCCACCATCACGATGTAGGACACGGTGGCCAGGGCCGCGGCGAAGGCCACGGCCTGGCGCGCCGGCGGTGCATCGGCGCGAAACGCCATGTGGCCGAGCACGATGTACAGCAGCAGTGCGCCGACCTTGGCGCTGAGCCAGTCCTGCTGCAGCGGGATCTGATGGCTGATCCACGACAGCGCGATCGCCGCCGCCAGCAGCACCGTGTCGTTGACATGCGGTGCGATGCGCAACACGCGCGAGCGGCGCCAGGCAATCCCGCTGAACTGCAGCGCGCCGCGCAGGACGAACAAGCAGATGCTGATGCTGGCGCAGCTGATGTGCAACAGGCGAATGTCGGCGTAGTCCATGGGGTTCATCCGTCGCGTCCGTCCGTGCGGGTGCGTACCAGCCACGGCGTGTAGATCCACAGGTAGATGGCAAAGGCCGCGCTCCAGGCGGCTGCGGCGCTCACCAGCAGCGGTGTCGTGGCCTGGGACGGCGCCAGTGTCTGGGCCACGCGCACGGCGGCGGCCAGCAGCACCAGGCCATAGGCGGCGATCTCCCAGCCGCCGGTGTGCAGGCCGCGGCCGGTGTGTCCGCGCGCCGTGCGCGTCATCATGCCGATGATCAGGCCGCCGGTGGCGCCCACGCCCAGCGCATGGATGCCGGCGGACAGCGCGACCCAGCCCAGGTGGGCCAGCGCCAGCAGGGCCAGCCCGAGCGTGATCCACAGGTAGGCCGCGTGCAGGATCCACAACACCGGCCGTTGCCACACGACGCGCGACCGCCAGCGCCATTGCCGCAGCGCGTGGCCGAGGGCGGCCAGCAGCAACACGGCCGCGGTCCACGCAGACCAGGCCGGCGGCGCCGCCACCCAGGACGCCAGCCCCAGCGCCGTTGCGCCCAGGCAGGCCTTGTCGAGCCAGGGCAGCGGGGTGATCCGCAACCTGCCGCGGGCCGCGCTGATGGTGAAGCCGGGAATGACTCGCCCGGCCATCACGGCTTGCATCAGCACCAGCAAACCCAGCGCCGCGTGCAGGGCCGGCCGCGGTTGCAGCGCCAGCCATTGCAGCACCGCCAGGTGGAACACCAGGTTCGCCAGCGCCAGCGCCAGCACGATGATGGCCAGCGGCAGGTTGCGGCGCATGCCGGTCGACAGCAGCAGCCGGATCAGCACGGCGGCGACGATGGGCAGCAGCGCGAGGTCGAGCGCGGCGTAGACGGGATAAGGCGCGACGAACAGCGCGAGCCGTCCGGCCAGCCACAGCAGGGCCAGGGCGCCGAGTGCGCCGGCGCGTGTCGTGCCCAGGCCGGTCCAGGCGCGGCTGGCGCTGAGCAGGAAGCCGATCACGGTGGCGCCGGCGAAGCCGTAGATCATTTCATGGGCATGCCAGTACACGGGAGCCATGGCGGCGGGCCACGGCAAGGGGACCAGCAGCACCGCGATCCACACCGGCACGGTGATGGCGGCGGCCAGCGCGCTGAGCAGGTAGAACGGCCGCAGCCCGGTGCGCAGCAGGGGCAGGCCGGGCGGCGTGTCGGGTATCGGTTCCTCGATCTGGAGCAGCATGCGCAGGGCAGGGGGCGGCTCGGTGCCGCCGGCCGTCAGGCCGATGGTAGCAAGGCCTGGCCCGGCACCATCAGCTGCTGCATCAGCTCGCGCACGCTGCGGATCTGCTCGCCGAACGGCAGGGCGCCGACGCCGCGAAAGAACAGTCCCTTGCGGGTGTCGCCGCGCATGGCGGCCGCGAGCTGGTTGTCGATGCAGAACTGGCCCCACTGCGCGAGGCCGTCGCGCAGGCCGCACTGGGCCAGGCAGTCGAAACTCTTGGTGCAGCGGGTCTTCGGATGCGCGACGGCCTGCAGCTTGTGTTCGGTGCGCAGATAGGCATCGAGCCACGGCGTGCGCACCGCGCGTGCCGGCAGTCCGGCCACGCTGGTGAATTCGACCATGTCGGCGTCGGACGCCTGCGCCAGCACCTGCTTGAAGGCCAGGTCGGCGTCGCCTTCGGTGGTGACCGCGAACGGCGTGCCCATCTGCACCGCGGCCGCGCCCAGGTCCTGCACGCGCCGGATGTCGGCCCGCGTGCGGATGCCGCCGGCGGCGATGATCGGCACCTCGCGTTCGATGCCGGCGCTGCGCAGGAAGGCCAGCGACTGCGGGATGGCGTTCTCGAACTCGAAGCGCGGATCGTGCAGGTCGGCGATCTTCGCCGCCCCCAGGTGGCCGCCGGCCAGCCGCGGGTGTTCGATCACGATGGCGTCGGGCAGGCGCTGGCGGCGCTCCCATTTGCGCACCACCAGCTGCACGCCACGCGCGTCCGACAGGATGGGGATCAGCGCGGTCGCGGGATGCTCGCGCGCCAGCTCGGGCAGATCGAGCGGCAGGCCGGCGCCGACCACGACGGCATCGATGCCGCATGCAAGCGCGCGCGTGATCGACGGTGCATAGGCGGTGACCGCGCGCATCACGTTGATCGCCAGCAGGCCGCGGCCGCCCGCACGTTCGCGCGCCAGCGCGATCTCGCGCGTGAGCGCCTCCAGGTTGGCCGCGTCGATGGCGTCGCGCGCCGCCGCGCCCGGTGGCAGGCCGTGCGTGCGCTCCATCAAATCGGGGTGGTGGCGGCGCAGGTCGACCGACGAGATGGTGCCGACGCCGCCCAGCGACGCGACCGTGCCGGCCAGCTTGTGGGCCGACACGCCCACGCCCATGCCGCCCTGCACGATCGGCAGCAGGGTACGGCCGCGCAGCCGCAAGGGGCGCAACCCGCTCGCCTGCAGCCATTGCGCGCAGTCGGGGTCGATGGTGGCGGTGCAGGCACGCGGGTCGTCGGCGCGCGGCGCGGGTTGGGGGGAGACGGTGTCGGGCATGGTGGCGATACGGGCGAGTCATCGCCGGTCGAACAATGCGCGCAGCGTAACGGCTGTTCCGCTCGGGGCGCTTGAGGCAGGTCAAACATCGACGCCTGGCGGCGGCCATGCCTGCGGCATGCGTGGTGCGGCCCGGCGTGCCGATCCGTTCGGCCCCGGGGCGATGACGAAATCAACAAAAAGGTGGATGCCGCGACACCGCGGGTGCCGCGCAAGCCGCGCCTGGCCGCCCATCTGCACGGACAATGCCGGCGTGATGTTGCCGCGGGTGATGGTCGCTGCGGACACCATCGCAGGCCGTCGCCGGCCGTCACCGGCCGGCCGATGCCGGCAGGTTCCGACCGCTGACTCGCGTCGAACCGGACCACCCTGGCTTGCAGACCATCGCGTGAGGCCCTGATGCAATCGTTCCCCATTCACGGTGCACTGCCCCTGTTGCTTACGCTGCTGCTCGCCGCGTGCGGCGGCGGTGGCGGCGAAGGCACGTCTTCCGGCCAGAACCTGGTGGTCAATCCGAATCCGAATCCGAACCCGTCGGGCAGCTGTGCCGCCGCCCCGACGGTGCAGGAGGCCGTCGATCGCATCAATGCGGCGCGGGCGGTGGCACGCCAATGCGGCACGGCATTTTTCCCCGCGACCACGCCGCTGGTGTGGGATGCACAACTGCAGGTCGCGGCGCAAGCCCACGCGTCGGACATGGCGAACCGCAACTTCTTTGCGCACACCAATCCGGACGGCGTCACCGCGAGTCAGCGCACCACGGCCGCCGGTTACGGGCCCGCCACCGGCGAGAACATCGCCGCCGGATACCCTTCGATGGAGGCGGCCATGCAGGGCTGGCTGCTCAGCCCGGGGCACTGCGAAAACATCATGCGCCCCACCTACCAGCATTACGCGCTCGCGTGCGCCGATGGTGCGGGCAGCGACTACGGCACCTACTGGACCCAGTCGTTCGGGGTGTTCCGCTAGCCGCGCGACACCGATGCCGCCGGGCCGGTCTCAGCGCTCGGCGATGTAGTGCTGCATCGTCACCGACTCGCCGTCCATCAGGAAGCTGCGCACGTCCGATTCCATTTCGTGATCGGCCTGCGTGGCGCGTGCGCGCTGGTGCAGGTAGTCGGCCCAGGAGGTCACGATGAAGCGCTCCAGATAACGGTTCGGGTCGGCGAGGTCGCGGTACACGCGCCAGAACGTGGCACCGTCGCGTCGCCGCGTGGCGCGCAGCTGGCTGATCGCGCTGAGGAAGTCCTCGGCGTTCTGCGGGTCGATGCGATACGCCATCTCCACCGCGATCGGGCCGTCGCCCGGATCGGGCTCCTTGCCCAGGAACAGGTCCTGCAGCGACGGCGTGGCGGGGGTCACGTCGCGCGCCTCGCCCATGCGCAGCGGAAACCGCCGTGCCAGCAGCGGTCCGCAGGCCATGCACACGGCGGCGGTCACCAGCGCCGTGGACAGGCCGGCGAGGTCCGACAACGCGCCCCAGAACGCCGAGCCGAACGCGAAGGCGCCCAGCGCGGCCAGCGTGTGCATGGCCACGGCCCGGGCCCGCACCCACGGGGGCACACTGGTCTGCGTGGCGGTGTTGAAGGTCGACATCACCGACATCCAGGCGCCACCGCCGACGACCAGCGCAAGGTAGACCGGGAGATGCCAGCGCGAGAACGCGGCCACCAGCATGACCAGCGCATACGACACGCAGCCGGCCGTGACCAGCGCCTCGAGGCCGAATCGCGCCCGCACCTTGCCGATCAGGGAGCCGGCGATGACGGCCCCCGCGCCCAGGCAACCCATCATCAGGCCGAAGCCGCTGGCGTCGAGCCCCAGCTGGCGTTGGCCGATCACCGGCAACAAGGCCCACAGCGCCGAGCCCGCGCCGCTGTACGCGGCGGCACGCAGCAGCTGGGCCAGCACGGTATGCGAGTGCCAGGCGAAACGCAGCGCGCTGAGCATGCCGCCCCACAGGCGTTCGGCCGGCAGCCGCGAGGGCGGGTGGGGTGGTGGCGGCCAGCGGCGGATCGACTGCATCATGATCAGCGTGCTGACGACGGCCAGCGCGAAGTTCCAGGCGCCGCCGAGGTAGGCGAACACCAGGCCGGCCAGGGCCGGGCCCAGCGCCCGCGCGCCGTTGTAGGAGACGCTGGTCGCGATGATCGCCTGCGGCAGCTCGTCGCGCGGCACCGACTGGGCCACGGTCGAGTTCCAGGCCGGCGACATCAGCGCCGTGCAGCTGCCGGCCACGAAGATCAGGAACAACACGCCGCCGGGCCCGGTCAGCTGCGTCAGCGACAGGAAGGCGAGCAAGGCCCCGGCAGCGGCCTGCACCGCCAGCGCGCGCACGATCAGGCGACGGCGGTCGGTGATGTCGGCCATCACCCCGGCCGGCAACGAGAACAGGAACATCGGCAGGAAAACGGCGGTCTGCACCAGGGCCGCGAGGAAGGACGAACCGCTGAGCTCGACCATCATCCACGACGCCGCCATGGTCTGCATCGCATTGCCGACGAAGTAGACGCTGCCGCCCGCCCACAGGCCGCGGAACTGCAGATGCCGCATCGTGCCGTGGGTCAGGAAGCTCGCTTGCATGGACTGCATTGTCCATGCTGATGTGACCGGACACTGAATCAGGTCTGTGGCGGGCGCCTCACCCCGGCAACGGCAACGCCCCCGTGCTCTTGATCCGGTCCAGGCAGACGCTCGAGCGCACGTTGTCCACGCTGGGCAAGGTCATCAGGGTGTCCATCAGGAACTGGGACAAGGCCTTGAGGTCGCGCGCCATGACCTTGAGCACGTAGTCGAAGTCGCCGGTGACCGAGAAACATTCGAGCACCTCGGGCAGGGCGCGGATGGCGTCGGTGAACTTGCGCAGGTTGGCCATGTGGCCTTTTTCCATCGACACATGCACGAAGGCGGTCACGCCCAGGCCGAGCTGGTTTGCGTCCAGGCGGGTTTCGTACCCGGTGATGACGCCGATCTCCTCGAGCCGGCGATGGCGGCGGTGGCATTGGGAGGTCGACAGGTTGACCGCCTCGGCCAGTTCCAGGTTCGAGGCGCGGCCGTGCAGCTGCAGGAAGGCCAGCATCCGCAGATCGGTGCGGTCGAGTTCGATCGTTTGCAATGTTATCCCTTGATGGTGGCTGATCGCGGGATTTTATTTGATCCTCATGCGGCGGATGCGGGACTTTCGCAAACCTATTCGGCGTGCCTGCGGCTACCATTTCCTGATTGGTGTAGCCGGGATCCGGGCCATTGCCGCGACGGGCAGGCCGGGAGACCGCGAATCCGATGGATTTGGTGATTTATTGCCCCGATTGCCCCATGGCTGCGGAATCTGTAGCATGGGACCCACCCCTGCGGACGACGGCGTGGCATCCGCGCGTTGCCGAGCGCCCGCATAACAACATGACCAGGAGAATCGACGATGGCCGATCTGTTTGACAACCCCATGGGACTGATGGGATTCGAGTTCGTCGAGTTCGCGTCCCCGACGCCGAACGTGCTCGAACCGGTGTTCGAGATGATGGGCTTCACCAAGGTGGCGATCCACCGCTCCAAGAACGTGACGCTCTACCGCCAGGGCGACATCAACTTCATCATCAACCAGGAGCCGCGCAGCGTGGCCTCGTATTTCGCGGCCGAACACGGGCCGTCGGCCTGCGGCCTGGCGTTCCGCGTGAAGAATTCGCGCGTCGCGTTCGAGCGCGCGCTCGAGCTCGGTGCCGAGCCGATGGAGATGCGCACCGGGCCGATGGAGCTGAACCTGCCGGCCATCAAGGGCATCGGGGGTGCGCCGCTGTACCTGATCGACCGTTTCGAGGAAGGGCGCTCCATCTACGACATCGATTTCGACTTCATCGACGGTGTGGACCGGCATCCGGTCGGGCACGGCCTGAAGGTGGTCGACCACATGACGCACAACGTCTACCGCGGCCGCATGGCGTATTGGTCCAAGTACTACGAGCGCCTGTTCAACTTCAAGGAGATCCGGTATTTCGACATCCAGGGCGCGCATACCGGCCTGACCTCCAAGGCGATGACGGCGCCCGACGGCAAGATCCGCATTCCGCTGAACGAGGAGTCGGCCAAGGGCTCCGGGCAGATCGAGGAATTCCTGATGCAGTTCAACGGCGAGGGCATCCAGCACATCGCGCTGCTCTCCGACAACCTGATCGACAGCGTCGACAAGCTGCAGATGGCCGGCATTCCGCTGATGACCGCGCCCAACGACATCTATTACGAGATGCTCGAGGAGCGCTTGCCGGGCCACGGCCAGCCGGTGCCCGAGTTGCAGGCGCGCGGCATCCTGCTCGACGGTACGACCGAAGGCGGCAAGCCGCGGCTGTTGCTGCAGATCTTCTCCAAGACGCTGCTCGGTCCGGTGTTTTTCGAATTCATCCAGCGCCAGGGCGACGACGGTTTCGGCGAAGGCAATTTCAAGGCCTTGTTCGAGTCGATCGAGCGCGACCAGATCGCGCGCGGCGTGATCGCGACGGCCTGAACCATGAGCGCCACGCTGTCCTACCAGTCGGGGTTCGGCAACGAGTTCGAGACCGAGTGCCTGCCCGGCGCCTTGCCCGTCGGGCGCAATTCGCCGCAGCGCTGCGCCTATGGCCTGTATGCCGAGCAGTTGTCGGGCACGGCCTTCACCGCGCCGCGTGCCGACAACCGGCGCTCGTGGTTGTACCGCATCCGTCCGAGCAGCATGCACCGGCCCTTCGCGCAGGTCGACGCCGGCCTGTTCAACGGCGACTTCAGCGCGCCGGCGACGCCGAACCAGCTGCGCTGGAATCCCTTGCCGATGCCCGCGGAGTCCACCGACTTCGTCCAGGGCCTGGTGACGATGGCCGGCCACGGCGGCCCGCAAGGCCAGTCGGGCGCGGCCGTGCACCTGTACGCCGCCAATGCCGGCATGGTGGACAAGGTGTTCTACAACGCCGACGGCGAGATGCTGATCGTGCCGCAACAGGGCCGGCACCGTTTCGTCACCGAGCTGGGCATCATCGAGGCCGAGCCGCACGAGATCGTCGTGATGCCGCGTGGCGTGCGGTTCCGGCTCGAGCTGCCGGACGGTCCGGTGCGCGGTTACGTGTGCGAGAACTTTGGCGCCAACTTCCGCCTGCCCGACCGGGGACCGATCGGCTCCAACGGCCTGGCCAATGCGCGCGACTTCCTGACGCCGGTGGCGGCGTATGAAGACGTCGAGCGGCCGACCACGCTGCTGGCCAAGTTCCAGGGCAACTTGTGGTCGGCGCAGATGGACCATTCGCCGCTGGACGTCGTCGCCTGGCACGGCAACTACGCGCCGTACAAATACGACCTGCGCCGTTTCAACACCATCGGCTCGATCAGCTTCGACCATCCCGATCCGTCGATCTTCCTGGTGCTGCACGCGGCCTCCGACACGCCGGGTGTCAGCAGCATCGACTTCGTCATCTTTCCGCCGCGTATCCTGGCGATGCAGGACACCTTCCGCCCACCCTGGTTCCACCGCAACATCGCCAGCGAATTCATGGGCCTGGTGCACGGCGCCTACGACGCCAAGGCCGAGGGTTTCGTGCCTGGCGGCGCCAGCCTGCACAACAGCATGAGTGGCCATGGCCCGGACGCGGCGACCTTCGAGAAGGCCAGCCATGCCGACCTGTCCAAACCGGACGTGATCACCGGCACGATGGCCTTCATGTTCGAAACCCGTTGCGTGTTGCGCCCGACCCGCCACGCCATGCAGTCGCCCCAGCTGCAGCAGGACTACTACCGCTGCTGGCAGGGCATCCAGAAGAACTTCACACCGGACACGCCATGACGCTCGACGACACCCACGATCAAACGCTGCAGAGCTGGCTCGAGTCCGCCAACGACCCGGCCACCGACTTCCCGATCCAGAACCTGCCGCTGGGCCGGTTCCGGCGCGATCCGAACGGCCCCTGGCTGGCCGGCGTCGCGATCGGTGACCAGGTCGTCGACCTGCAGCAGGCCGGCCTGGTGGCATCCGGCGATGCCAATGCGCTGATCGGCGCGGGCAAGGACCAGCGGCTGGCCTTGCGCAAGGCCTTGTCGGATGGTCTGCGCGCCGGCAGCCTGCAGCAGGCGCGACTGCAGGCCGCGCTGGTGGCACAGTCGCAGGTCGAGCTCGGCCTGCCGTGCGAGATCCGCGACTACACCGATTTCTATACCAGCGTGCACCACGCGACCACGATCGGCAAGCAGTTCCGTCCCGACAACCCGCTGCTGCCCAACTACAAGTGGGTGCCCATCGGTTACCACGGCCGGGCCTCGTCCATCGTCGCCAGCGGTGCGTCGTTCCGGCGCCCGCGCGGCCAGCTCAAGGCGCCCGATGCCGACAGCCCGAAACTCGGCGCCTGCGCCCGGCTCGACTACGAGCTCGAACTCGGCGTCATCGTCGGCCGGCCCAACCCCATGGGCGATCCGGTCGGCATCGCGCAGGCCGAGGACCATGTGTTCGGCCTGGCGCTGTTCAACGACTGGAGCGCGCGCGACATCCAGGGTTGGGAATACCAGCCGCTGGGCCCGTTCCTGTCCAAGAACTTCGCCAGCACGCTGTCGCCATGGGTCGTGACCCTGGAGGCGCTGGCTCCGTTCCGCGCGCCGTTCACCCGGCCGGACGGCGACCCGCAACCCTTGCCTTACCTGGACAGCCCGGCCAACCGTGCCGAGGGCGCCTTCGACATCGAACTCGAGGTCTGGCTGCAGACGCCGAAGATGCGCGAGGCCGGCAGCGAGGGCGAACGCCTGTCGACGTCGAACTACAAGGACGCCTACTGGACCGTGGCGCAGATGGTGGCCCACCATACCGTCAACGGCTGCAACCTGGCCAGTGGCGACCTGTTCGGCTCCGGCACCTTGTCCGGTCCGGCGCCCGAGCAGGGCGGCTCGCTGATGGAACTCAGCCAGGGCGGCAAGAAGCCGATCGTGTTCGCCAACGGCGAGTCGCGCACCTGGCTGCAGGACGGCGACAGCATCATCCTGCGCGGGTATTGCCGGCGCGACGGATTCCGGCGCATCGGTTTCGGCGAATGCCGGGGCACGGTGCTGCCGTCGCATCCGGCGGCCTGAGCCGGCGCGCAAGGAGGGCCACGATGCTCGACAAGCCAAAACACGGTGCCGCGGCCGGCATCCGCCCGGAACGCGCCGACTGGACCATCGACCAGGGTTGGGAAAAATACACCGCGCAGGAACACGCGGTCTGGCGGACGCTGTTCGAGCGCCAGACCCGGCTGCTGCCCGGGCGCGCCTGCGACGCCTTCGTGGCCGGCATGCAGCAGTTGCCGATCGACGCCAGCCAGATTCCGGACTTCCGGCGCCTGAGCGAGGTCTTGATGCGGCACACCGGCTGGCAGATCGTCGCGGTGCCGGGCCTGGTGCCCGACGAGGTGTTCTTCGACCATCTGGCCAACCGGCGTTTTCCGGCCGGCAGTTTCATCCGCAAGGCCGACGAGCTCGACTACCTGGAAGAACCCGACGTGTTCCACGACGTGTTCGGCCATGTGCCCATGCTGATGAACCCGGTCATCGCGGACTTCGTGCAGGCCTATGGCGTGGGCGGCTTGCGCGCGCAGCAACTCGGCGTGTTGCCGCAACTGGCGCGCGTGTACTGGTACACGGTGGAGTTCGGCCTGGTGCAGCAGAAGGACGGGTTGCGCATCTACGGCTCGGGCATTGCATCGTCGTATACCGAATCGGTGTTCGCGCTCGAGGACGCGTCGCCGAACCGCATCGGCTTCGAACTGGAGCGCGTGATGCGCACGAACTACCGCATCGACGATTTCCAGGAGGTGTATTTCGTGCTGGACCGGCTCGAAGACCTGCTCGCACTGGCCGACATCGATTTTGCGCCGGTGTACCAGCGTGTCGGCGCCTTGCCGGAGCTGCAGCCCGGCGACGTGTTGGCCACGGACCGCGTGTTGCACCGGGGCAGCGGCCAATACCACCGCCGCGCCAGCGGCGGCACCTGACGCGGGAACCGGCGGCGCGGGCCGCGCCGTCTCAGCGCAGCGCGATCGCGACCGGGAAGAGGCCGCCGGCCACCGTCACGGTCGGCGCCGTGAGCCTGCCGTCGGCATCGATGGTGTAGCGCAGCACCGTGTTGTTGGACGAGCTTGCATAGGCGAATCGACCGGTGCGGTCGATGGCCAGCGCGATCGGTCCGGTCACGAAGCTGTTGTTCGGCGCGGTGGCGCGCACCAGTGCACCGCTGGCCGATCCGTCCATGAACACGATCTCGTTGCCGCCGAAGTTGGCCACATAGGCCTTGCGTCCGTCGGGATGGGTGGCCAGGCCGAGCGGCTGTATGCCGGCCACCGTCGCCGCGCCCTGGGCGACCAGGCCGCCACCGGCGCCGATGCGGAAGTTCGAGACCGTGCCGCCGTCGAAATTCGTCGCATACAGGTATTGCCCGGTCGCATCCACGGCCACGGTGACCGGCGTCAGCCCGGCCAGCACGCTCGGGATCGCCATCGGTGTCAGGCTGCCGTCGGCGGCCAGCGTGTATTGCGAGATCGTGTTGCCGGTCGAGTTCGCGACATAGGCGTAACGGCCCGTCGGGTCGATCACCACGGAGGCCGGCGAGGGGCCGGCCAGCACGCTGGCCGGTGTCATGGCCGTGAGTTGTCCGGTGGCGCCGATCGTGAACTGCGAGACGCTGCCGTCCTCGTTCGTCACGTACGCGTTGGCCCCGGACGGGCTTACGGTGATGCTGGTCGGATTCAATCCGGCCAGCACCGCGGCCGGGAACATCGGGCTCAGCCGCCCGTCGGCTGCGATCGTGAACTGGGACACCGAGCCGTCGTCATTCGCGACATAGGCATAACGCCCCAGCGGATCGAGCGCGATGCCGCTGGGGTCGTTGCCGGTGGCCACCGTCGCCGGCGTCATGGGGCTGAGGTTGCCGTCGGCCGCGACCGTGAACTGCGAGACCGTGTTGCTGCCCAGGTTCACCACATAGGCCGCCGTGACCACGTTGCTGCACGAGACCGCCACGTTGGTGACGTTGGCATTCGCGATCGTCCCGGTGCCGTTGGTCACGCTGCAGAACTGCGCCGGTGTCGATGGAGTCGAGGCGACGGTGACCACGTAACTCGCGCCCGTGGGCAGTGGCGACGCGAACGTGACCGTGCCATTGGCCGCGACACTCAGCGACTGGACGCTGTTGACGCGCAACACGAGCCCGCTGCCGGACAGGCCATTGACCGTGACCGAGATCGTGAAACCCACGATGCTGCCACCGCCTCCGCCGCCGCAACTGGCGAGCAGCGGCAGGCTGCCCACAGCGACGATGCGTATCCACCGTCCGAACGTATCGATCCAAGCCATGACATGCCTCCCGGGTCGGGCCCTGGCCGCGGCGCCGGGACGACCCCGAACCGTCCCGCGGCAGATGCCTCATGGCACCGAATGTATCGGAAATCCGGCGTGTTTCAGGCCTGCCGTGCGAGCGCGATCGGGCCGGTTGCCGGCGTCAGGGTGCCGGCGTCGACCCGCCACAGGCCGTCCTGCGTCACGACGAAGTCCATCGCGATGTCGTGCGCCTGGGGCTGGATGGTCTCGATGCGCGAAAGCTCGAACCCCACGCCGATGGCCACGGGCCGGGGCGACAACGCGGCCAGCGTGCGGTCGTAATAGCCGCCGCCGTAACCCAGGCGGTACCCCTGCGCATCGAATCCCACGGGAGGCATCAACACGACGTCGGGCCGCACGACGTCGACGCCTTCAGGGACCGGCAGGCCGTAGACGCCGGCCGATGTCCGCACCCCGGGCCACCAGAGCCGGAACTGCAGCGGTGTGGCCTTGGCCACCACCACGGGCAAGGCCGAGCGGGCGCCACGCTGGCGCCACGCATGCAGCGCAAAGCGCGGATCGAATTCGCCCTTGAACGGCCAGTAGGCCGCGACGATCAGGCCGTCGCGGACCGGGAAAGCATGCAGCAGCCGGTCGGTGAGCTGCGTGTTCCACGCCCTGCGTTGCGCCGCATCCACGGCCATGCGCCGATCCAGCAGTTCGGTGCGACGCGTGCGGCGCCAGGCGGCGAGTTCGGGTGACAAGGCCATGGAGTGGGGGCAGG
Organism: Rhodoferax sp.; assembly: GCA_024236015.1. Classification (GTDB taxonomy): domain Bacteria; phylum Pseudomonadota; class Gammaproteobacteria; order Burkholderiales; family Burkholderiaceae_C; genus CAISIP01. The sequence continues at coordinate 124,295 of JACKLK010000004.1, read as the reverse complement.
GCGGGCGCGCGTGCGGGGGCTTGGTCGGCGCACCGTGGCCCCAGTATCCGCGGGCAGCAGCCGATGCGTCAATGCCGATGCCGCGCCAGGGACTTGTGCGCAGCGCCGGGGCAGCGGGTAAGATGGCCGGCATGGCTGAACGGACCTGTCTCTCCCCCCCATTCGCGGGTCGCGTGGCGTGGCCGCAGCGACAGCTGTCGCGGATCGCGCTGCATCGTGGCGCGGTGGCGGTTCTGGTGCTGGCCGGTCTTTGCGGCGGCGTTGCGCAGGCCGGCTGCGGCGATCCGCCCGGGCCCGGCGTCGACTGGACCCAATGCGAGAAGCCGCGCCTGGTGTTGCGCGGGGTCGACCTGACCGGCGCGCGTCTCGGGGGTGCCGATTTCAACGGCACCGATTTCCAGCGTGCCAAGCTGGTGGGCGCCGACCTGAACCATGCCAGCGTCGATCGGGTCCGGCTCAGTGGCGCCGATCTCAGCCGGGCCAAGCTGATTCAGCTCAATGCCTACCGCGCCAACCTGACCGGCGCCATCCTGGCGGGTGCCGACCTGACCAAGGCGGAGATGGCGCGTGCCAACCTGGCAACGGCCGACCTGTCGCAGGCCAATCTGCGCAAGGCCGAGTTCCAGCGCGCCAACCTGGAAGGCGCCAATCTCGAGGGAGCCAACCTCAGTGGTGCCGACCTGGCTCGCGCCAACTTCACCAAGGCCCGGCTCGACGGTGCCCGCATGCACCAGGCGCGCACCTTCCGCACCAGGATCGAAGGCGTGAACCTCAGTGGCGTGCTCGGCCTGACGGCGAGCCAGCTCGAATCAGCCTGCGGCGATGCCGCAACCCGGCTGCCCGACGGCCTGCGGGCGCCGAAGAGCTGGCCCTGCGGCAAGGAGGATTGACCACCGTCAGCCGGCCGGCGTACGGACGGCGGCCTGCGGGTCAGCGCTGCTGCTGCAGCAGGGCCACAAATTGATCGACCGGCACCGGCTTGCTGAACAGGAAGCCCTGGTAGTTGTCGCACTGCAGCGACTGCATGCATGCGAGTTGTTCCGGCGTCTCGATGCCCTCGGCAATCACCGACATGCCCAGGCTGTGGCCCAGGTCGACGATGGCCCGCACGATCGCCACATCGGAGGCGGAATCGGGCAGATCGGTGACGAAGGAGCGGTCGATCTTGAGCTCGTCGAGCGGGAAACTCTTGAGATAACTCAGTGACGAATACCCGGTGCCGAAATCGTCGATCGACAGCGTGACGCCCAGTGCCTTCATCTCGTGCATCAGCGCGCGGCCGTTGTCGACGTCGTCCATCAGCATGCTTTCCGTCAGCTCGACGACAAGCTGGCGTGGCTGCAGTCCGGTCGCGGTCATGGTCGCCTGCAGCTCATCGCGCAGGCTGCCGAGCTGGAACTGCGGCTTGGCGACGTTGATCGCGATCTTGAGTTCGCCCAGGCCGTCGCGTGCCCATTGGGCCGCATCGCGGCAGGCGGTCTGCATGACCCAGCGCCCGATGCCGTTGATCAGCCCCAGTTCCTCGGCCAGACCGATGAAGCGCAATGGCGGCACCAGGCCCAGCTCGGGATGTTGCCAGCGCACCAGCGCCTCGGCGCCGACGATGCGGTTGCTGGCCACGTCGAGCTTGGGCTGGTAGTGCAGGCGCAGTTCGCCGCGTTGCGCGGCGCCGCGCAGCGCCGAACCCAGGGCCAGCCGCTCCAGCGAACGCGCGTTGAGCTCGGCCGACGCAAACAGGAAGGTCGGATGGGTCTGCTGCTGTGCATGGGCGACCGCCAGCGCGGCGCTCTTGCGCAGATCCTCGCTCGTCGAGCCGTCGGCCGGGCTCAGCGCGATGCCGATCCAGGCGCTGGGTTCGAGCTCGTGTTCGGCCACCATCACCGGCTCGGCGATCAGCGCCAGCACGCGTTTGGCCACCTGCTCCACCGTGTCCGCGTCGGCCAGACCCTGCAGCGTCATGCCGAAATGCACGGTGCCCAGGCGCGCCAGGCAGTTGTTGCGCTCGGCACCGCCGATCAGTGTCGGTTGCTTCAGCTCTTCGCTGGCGAAACGTTCGAGCCGGCGGGCGACCATCCGGGCCAGTGCGTCGGCCGCGTGTTGCCCGGCCGAATCACGCAGTTGCCGGCATTGGGGCACGGTGATGCTGAACAGGGCCACCATGCCGCCGGCGAGTTCGCGCCGGTCGATCAGCTCCTGGACGCAGCGGTCGAACGGTCGCTGGTTCGGCAATCCGGTCACGCTGTCGTAGTCGACCAGTCGCCGGTGGTACTGGTGGAAGGCCAGCGTGTTGCGCAGCCGCAGCACCAGTTCGCTTTCGTCCACCGGCTTGGACAGGAAGTCCGTCACGCCCAGCTGCAGCGCGCGCAGCTTGGCTTCGGGGCTGGTGGCGGCCGTCAGCACGATGACCGGCGTGTAGCGCAGCTTGCGGTCGCCACGGATCAGTTCCAGCAACTCGAAGCCGGAGATGTGCGGCATCATCAGGTCGAGCAGCAATACGCTGGGTTCTTCCTGGCGCAACAGATCGATGGCCTTGCGCGGATCGTTCGTGACGACGAAGTTGGCATAACCGTCGTCCTCGAGATAGGCCTGGATCAGGTCGGTCATCAACGGTTCGTCGTCGACCATCATCACCTTGGCATCGAGCAAGGGCGAGCGCGGTGCATCCTCCAGTCCCCAGGGCTGCGTGTCGGCCCAGATGTCTTCCTTCATGGCGTCGTAACCTCCATCGGCGCGCCGGCGGCGGCGCCATGTTCTATGCGGATGCGCAGGCGCTGCAGCTGGGCCATCACGTCGGTCGCGGCACCGGCATCCGCCGCCTTGGCCGCGTCTTCCAGCGCGCGGGCGGGCTCGAACAGATCGTCGAAACCCATGCTGCCGCCGGCGCCCTTGAGCCAGTGCGCCTGGGCCGCCAGTTCGCTCCAGTCCGAGCCTTGCAAGGCCGTCTGCATCTGCTCCAGCCGTGCGGGCAACTGCTCGACGAACCGCATCACGATGGGGCCGAGTTTCGCATGCCCCGCCAGGCGCGAGACCAGCGCGGGTTCGGCGGCCGTGGCGACGGGGGTGGATATTGCCGCGGCGGCGGGTTCCGTCGCGGTCGGGGTGGCGACCGCGGTCTGTGCGGCAGCGGGGGCGCTTGCCACCGAGCGTCCGTCCAGCCGCGCCGCCAGGTCGGCCAGCAAGGCGTCGACGTCGATGGGTTTGGTCTGGAAGCCGCTGAAGCCCGCGGCGTCGAGCTCCTTCTCGAAACCCTTCATCGCATTGGCGGTCAGCGCAATGATGGGAATGTCGACGCCGCGCTCGCGCAGCGTGCGGGTGGCCGTCTGGCCGTCCATCACCGGCATCTGCATGTCCATCAGCACCAGGTCGAAGGGTTCCGCGTCGACACGGTCCAGCGCCTGCTGGCCGTTCTCGGCTTCGCTCACGTGCAGCCCGACCTCCTCGAGCAGGATGCGCACCAGCTGCCGGTTCTCGGCGCCGTCGTCGACGACCAGCACCCGCCGCGGCGTGAAGCGCCACTGCACCGCCGCGACCTCCGCCTCGGGGCGCGCCGCTTCGGCCAGCGCCGCCGGGTCGAGCAGGTCGGACGATTCGACCGCGCCGGCGTCGAGCCAGATGCTGAAGGTCGTGCCCTGGCCATAGGTGCTGCTGGCGGTGATGTCGCCGCCCATGGCACGCGCAAAGCCGCGGCTGATCGTCAGCCCCAGGCCGGTACCGCCGAACCGGCGCGTGGTCGAGGACTCGGCCTGCACGAAGGGTTCGAACACCGACTCGACCTTGTCGGCCGGTATGCCGATGCCGCTGTCGATGACGTCGATGCAATACCGCGTCGTCGTACCGTGGCGCTGCAGCCGCGACACGATGCGCACGCTGCCGTGTTCGGTGAACTTGATCGCATTGCCGATCAGGTTGGTCAGGATCTGGCGCAGCCGCGCCGGGTCGCCTTCGATGGTGGCGGGCAACGGCTCGGGAAATTCCAGCTGCAGTGCCAGCCCCTTGTCGGAGGCCCGCTCCAGCAGGGTCTGCACGACTTCGTTGGCCACCGCGTGGGGTGCGAACGCGATCTTTTCCGCTTCGAGCCGCCCGGCCTCGACCTTGGACAGGTCCAGGATGTCGTTGATCAGGTTGAGCAGATGCTTGCCGCTCGAATGGATGATGTCCAGGTGCTTGCTGGCGTCGGCCGATTGGCGCAGGCCGCTGCGCCGCAACACCTCGGTGAAGCCCAGGATGGCGTTCATCGGCGTGCGGATCTCGTGGCTCATATTGGCCAGGAACTGGCTCTTGGCCTCGTTGGCCGCGTCGGCCTGCTCCTTGGCCTCCTGCAAGGCGACGCCGCGTTGCTCGAGTTCGGTCACGTCCTGGAAACTGATGACCAGGGCCTGGATGCCGCCCGCGTCGTCCAGGATCGGCGAGCAGTTGGCACGTAGCGAAAAACGCGCGCCGTCCGCGTTGGCGACCTTCAGGTGCACGTCGCGCTGGGCCGTCTTGTCCTTGAGCGCGCGTTGCCAGGGCAGCTCGTCCGGTCCCGGCGGGCGGTCGTCGCCCATGGTCCAGGCAAAACCCGAGGGCGAGATGCCGACGAGCGTGCGCTCGGGCACGCCAAGCATCAGGCTGGTCGACTTGTTCGACAACACGATGTTGCCCTGGTGGTCGAGCACGACCAGGCCTTCGGTCAGGGTGTCGTAGGCGGCCCGCACCCGTTGCGGCACGGCGCGCGACGGGTCGAGTGCCCGCAGCATGCGCCGGAGGTAGAAATAGAACAGGAGGCCGCACACCAGGAAGGTGAACGCCGACAGGCGCATGCTCGGGTCCTGCAGGTGGCCCCGCCAGCCCGACGCGCGCAGCGGCGTGAAACGCAGCTCCACTGTCCCCCACGGCGCGTTGTCGCGCCACACCGGCACGATGATCTGCGCATCGGTCGAGATGCCGCCCGCGGGTGCGCTCCAGTTCGCGGCATGGTCGTGGATGTCGACCAGCAACTGGCCCGATTCCGCGCGCACGCCCAGCGACAGCAGTCCGTCGTTGCGCCCGCGCAGGAAGGCCAGCGTGTCGGCGAGTTGATCCGGCTCGGCGGAATCGAGCATGGACGAGGTCGTGATCGCAATCGTCTCCGCGAGCGAGGCGCGATGCTGGCGCGTCAGTGCCTCGGCATCGGGTATCAGGTGCAGGTAGCTGGCAAGCAGCAGCACACCGACGGCGATGGCGGACAGGCCCAGTGCGAGATGCACGCGGGTGGACAGGCGGCGCATGAAAGCGAACGGGTTCATGGCGACGGATGGTCCTGTGTGCCTTGGGCGGCGGTGGGAGGCGGCGCAGGCGGGACGGTTCCTGGCCGTGCCTTGCGTTTGCGGTCAAACAGCTTCTCGACCTCGGGGTCTTCCGCAGGCACCTGGCCCGGCCTGGGTCGGCCGCCACGCGCCGTGGCCAGCACCGGCAGCGGATCGATCAGTTGCCAGGCCGGCAGCGCCGACAGCATCGAGCTGACCAGGATGCCGCCACGGATCAGCCACACCACGTAGCCGATCGACAGGCCGCTGGTCAATGCGATGGACGACGCCAACACGGTCTGCTGCGTCGACTCCTGCTGCAGCATCTGGCGCTTGAGCTCCTCGAGCTTGCGCAGCAGGTCTTCGTTGGTGAACATGTCGCCGGATGCCGAGGTTGCAATGTCGCTGAACTGGGTCAGCAAGGCGGCGGCCAGCACCGTGTCGGCCTGCGATACCGGCAGCGTGGAGGCCACGTCGAACGTGAACTGGCGTTGCGGCACCACGGTGATGCGGGTATCGATGTCGATCTCCACCGTGTCCGACGCAATCAGTGGCGGGGGCGGCTCGATGGCGATCTCGAGGTCCGCGGCCGCAGCCGGTTCGGCCGTCGCCTCCGCCACGGCCTCGACCGGTGCCGGCGTGCCGGTGTCGTCGGTGTTCGCCGGCGTGGCGACCGGCGCGGCCGGCTTCGGCTCGGCCGGCTCGACCGGCTCGGCTGCCGGCGCCACGACCGCAAGCCTGAACACCATCTGGGCCGAAGCGCCGGCGTCGTCAGTGGCCGTGACGCGCAGCGTGAGCGTGCCCACATCGGCAAGGGCCGCGTTGGCCGAGAAGCTGCGAGCCAGCGGATCGAACTGCAGCCAGGCGGGCAATGCCGCTCCGTCCGCCAAGGTGGCCGCGTAACGCAGCGTATCGCCCGCATCGACGTCGGTGAAGCTGGCCGCCGGTATCTGCAGCAGCGCCGCCTGGGTGGCGACGACCGCCTGGTCGGCCCACGGCGATGCCAGGACGGGAGCGTCGTTGACCGGCGTGACGACGATGGTGCTGAGCGCGAACGCCGACCGGGCGCCTCCGACGCCGGCATTGCCGCCATCGTCGATCGTGCTGCGCAGGGTCACGTTGGCGGTTGCATCCTGCGCCGTGGTGAAGACGAGCCTGCCGTTGGCGATGAAGCTGTTGAGGTTCGCGATCGAGCCGGTCAGCACCAGCGCCTGCGTGCCCGAGCCTGTGACCGCAACGCCGTTGCCGGCGATCGCCGCCAGCGTGCCGCTGTCGACGCTGAAGCTGGCGATGACGATGGCGTTGCCGGCATCGGCATCGCTGAAGCCGATGCCGGTGATCGGGCTGGGGACGTCTTCGATGGCCGTCAGGTTCGCCGGCGCCGAGACCACCGGCCCCTTGTTCAGCGGGCTGACGGTCACGGTGCGGCTGATGGCGGCCGTTTCGGGCACGCCGGTGCCGGAACTGCCGCCGTCGTTGATCGCGATGGTCAGCGTTACGTCGGCGGTCGCGCCGCTGGCCGTCGTGAAACGCAGGTTGCCGGCGGCGATGAAGGCGTTGATGTCCGCGATCGAGCCGGTCAGGGTCATGGCCTGCGTGCCCGCGCCGACAACCGTCACGCCGTTGCCCGCGGTGGCAGCGAGCGTGCCGCTGTCGACGCCGAAACTGGCCACGACGGCGGCGGAGCCGGCGTCGACGTCGGCAAACACGATGCCGGTGATCGGGCTGGCCGTGTCTTCGACGACCACCAGGGTCGCAGGCGCTGTCACCGTCGGCGCATCGTTGACCGCGGTCACCAGCAGGTTGACCGTCTGGCTCGCCGCTTCGGAGTTGGCGCCGCCGCTGGTACCGGGGTCGACGCCGGAATGGCCTTCGTCGTTGATGGTGATGGTCAGCGTGACTTGGGCCGTGGCGTCGAGTGCCGTCGTGAAACGCAGCTGCCCCGAGGCCAGGAACAGGTTGATGTCGGCCAGCGTGCCCCGCAGCGTGAGGTTGGCGCTGTCGCCGCCGACCGTGACCAGCGCCGTCGACGTGGCGCTCAGGCTGCCGCTGGCCACGCCGAACGTGGCCGTGACGATGCCGGCGCCGGCGTCGACGTCGGCAAAGACGATGCCGGTCAAGGGGCTGGCGAGGTCTTCGACCACGGTGATCGACCCCGGCGCGACGATCGTCGGGGCGTCGTTGATCGCGCCCACCGAGGTCGACAGGCTGATGGTGTCCGTACTGAATGCCGACGTGCCGCCGTGGCCGGAAACGTCGGTGGCGGCGCCTCCGGTCACGGTGACCGAGTTGTCGATCAGCCGCACCGTCAGGTTGTCGGGCGTGCCGCTGAAGTCGGCGCCCGGCAGGAAACGCAGCCGGTCGCTGTCGCGCAGCGCGACCGCGGCGCTGTCGCTCAAGGTCCCGCCGAAATCGTTCCACAGCAGCCCGCCGTCGATCGAATATTGCCAGCGGCCCTGCGCCGGCACGAGGCTCTGGCCGACGACGGCGACCCCGGCCAGCTGGTTCTGGCCCGGGTTGCCGGCGTCGCGGGTGTCGCTGAAATTGCCGCCGAACAGGCTGGCGACGGTGGCGCCGCCAGGGGCCAACGCATCCTCGGTCACGCCGGGCAACACGGCGCTGCCGCTGGCGACCGGCGCGTCGTTGACCGGCGTCACGTCGAGCGTCAGGCCAAAGCTGCCGGAGCGGGCATCGGCGCTGTCGACGACGCTGAACAGGAACTGGTCGAAGCCCGGGCCGTTGCCATCCGCCTGCGGCCGGTAGACCAGGTCGCCCGCAGCCAGCCGAGCCGCCGTGATCGAGTCGCCGACCTGTGCCGCCACGCCGGCGATGGTCAACATGCCGAACTGCGGCAACTGGTCGATGCGAAGCGCGGCAAAACTCTGCCCCGCGTCCGGATCGGCATAGGCGATGTCGGCGGCTTGTACCGTGTAGCTGCCGTCTTCGGCCACCGTGACCGTGGTGGGGGCGCTGTTCGGCGCGGTGTTGGCACCGACGGTCACGCGCAGCGTGCCCATGCTGCTGGCCGGTGTGGCGGCGTCGTCGGTGACCGTGTAGCGGATGACGATTTCGCCGCTGACGTTGCTGGCCGGTGTGAACAGCACCGACCCGCGGGCGTCCAGCGCGTAGGAGATCGACACCGTGCCCTGCGACGGATCGTCGAGCACGACACCGGTGACGGCATAGGAGACCGCGGCGCCGTCCGGATGGCTGTCGTTGGCCAGCACGTTCACGTCGATCGGCTGGTTGATCGGCGTGCTGGCGACGTCGTCCACGGCGATCGGCGCGTCCGGTTGCGCCACGACATTGAACGTCAGCGTCGCGCTGGCGGCCGAAAACGCGCCCACGCTGTCCTGTACGCTGAATTGCAGCGTCGCGTAGGTGGCGCCATTGGCATTGGTGGCCGGCGTGAACACGAGCTTGCCGGCGGCCAGGTCGGCGGCATTGACGATCAGCCCGGCACTGGTCACGAGTTCGCCATTGAACCAGAGGCTGCCGGCCGAGGGCAGGCTGTCCACGCGCAGCGCGGCGAACGCATGGCCGTCCGGGTCGCCGTAGCCCAGGTTGGCCAGCACGATGGCGCGGCTCGTGTCCTCGTTCAGCGCCACCATGCCGCTGGCGGCCGTGGGCGCATTGTTGGCGCCGACGTTGACCGTCAACACGGCCGTGTTCGAGAGCCGGCCGGTGCTGTCGCGTACCGTGTAGTTGATCAGCACGGCGCCGGTCACGGCGGGCCCCGGTGTGAAGGTGATGGTGGTGTTGTCGAAACCCAGGCTGCCCTGGGAACCATCCTGCAGGCTGGCCGAGTGGATGACGATGCTGTCGCCGTCCACGTCGTCGTCGTTGCCGAGCACCGCAACCACGACGGTCGTCGCAGACGGTGTCGAGGCGAGATCGTCGAGCGCCACCGGATCGTCGGCGACCGGGTTCACGGTCAGCAGGAAGTCGCGCAGCGTGGTGTTGACGCCGTCCGATACCGAGATCCGCACCGTGACCGAACCCCCGTTGAGCACCGAGTTGGCGTTCGCCGCCGGCGTCAGCGTGATCGTGCGGTTGGCGCCGGAGCCGCCCAGCACGATGCCGGCCTGGGGCAGCAGGCCGGTGTTGAGCGAGGTCGCGGTCACGGTCAGGCCACCGGGTCCGGACTCGAGGTCGCCGATCGTGAAGGCCAGCGGGCCCAGCGTGGTGTCTTCGTCGGTGGTCTGGTCGGCGATGGCACTGATCGTCGGTGCGGCGTTGCCCAGGTTGTATTCGTAGGCGCCGATGTCCGGCGTGCCGACACGCGCCACGCCACGCTGGTCGGTCGGTGCGGTGGAACCGCTCATGTCGATGGCCGTCGAGCCGAGCAGCAACGCATGGGTCGGCGCAAAACCGCCATTGGCCGCCAGCGCCTCCAGCCTCAGCGCGACACTGGTCGAGATGATGTCCTGGGGATGGCTGAGCCAGGCCGTGGCCTGTGTCGCGAGGTTGTGGCCCTGCGACTTCTGCGCCAGGTTGCTGACGTTGAGCGAGGTACCGGCGCCACTGGTGTTCGATGCGAGGAGGGTGGACTTCAGCCGGACGGCGTCGATGTCGTCGGCGTGAAGGGCGCCAGCGCCCAGCGTCGCGTGGTTGTTCGCGATGGTGGCGCTGTCGATCGACCAGCCGGTGGTCTTGACCCGGATCGCGCCGCCGCTTTCGCCCGCCGTATTGCCGCTGATCGTCACGTTGGTCGCGGCCAGCCGGGCGCCGTTCTCGCCGTAGATCGCGCCACCGTCCTTGCTCGCCGTGTTCGCGCTCAGCGTCACCTTGGTCAGCGTCACGGTGTTGCCGCTGCCACTCATCCACAAGGCCCCGCCTTCCTCGGCGCTGTTGTCGTGCGCCCAGACGTCGGTCAGGTTGGCGGTTCCCTTGTTGTAGATCGCGCCACCCTTGTTGCTGCCGGTGGCCCGGTTGTTGGCCAGTTCGACCTGGTTGAGCACCAGGGTGCCGGTGTTGACGATGGCGCCGCCGTCGTTGTTGACGGCGGTGTTGCCGCTCAGGCTGCCGCGGGTGATCGTGAGACTGCCTTCGTTGTAGATGGCGCCGCCGTCATTGCCGTTGTTGTTGCGGATCACGACGTCGGTCAGCGTGACCGTGACCGACGCATGGATGCGCATCGCGCCGCCATCGACGCCGCCGCCGCCCTGGATCGTCAGGCCCGACATGACGACCGTGCCCGCGCCGCTGCGCAGGTCGAACACCCGGTCGGTGCCGAAGCCGCCGATGATGGTATTGCCGCTGCCGTTGCCGACGATCACCAGGCTGCCCTTGACGTCGAGATCGCCCTTGTCGTTGTTGTCGTCGCCGGTGCCGGCGATCGACGACAGCGTGAACGTGCCGTCGACGCCGAAGACGATGGTGTCGGTGCCCGGCGTGTTGTTGGCCGCGGTGATCGCCTCGCGCAGCGAGATCAGGCCGTCGGCGCCCGGGTTGGCGATCAGCAGCTCGATCGAGCCGACGTTGCCGTCGTACACGTCCGCCGTGGTCGAGACGATGAGCGGCCCGTTGGAGACATCGGTCACCGTGACCGCGATCGCCTGGGTATCGCTGCGCGTGCCATCGCTGGCGCGCACGATGACGTCGTAGATGTTGTTGGCGCCGGCGTCGAGCGGTGTCTCGAAGTCCGGCGCATTCTGGAAGCGCAACACGCCGGTGCCCGCATCGATCTGGAACAGGGCCGCGTCGGCACCGCCGGCGATGCTGTAGGTCAGTGACGCCGTGTCGTAGTCGATGGCCGTGACCGTCGTCACATGCGTCGTGTTCTCGGCGATCGACACGCTGGCGGTGGCGCCGCCGCCGTTGCTGGTGATGACCGGCGCGGCGGTGGGGGCGACGTCGGCATAAGTCTGTCCGACGCGGATTTCGTCGATCACGCTCGTGTTGCTGCCGATCAACACGGTGCTGCCGGTGATGGCTATGCGTCTGAAACTGCCCAGATCGATACTGGCGCTTGCGGTCAGGGCGGAATCCGGCGCGTTCAGGCCCGGTGTCGGGTTGACGTACAGCGTCAAGGTGTCGTTGCCCGCAACGTGTTCGAGCTTGAGCACCAACAATGCGTTCTGACCATTGACCGGACTGGTGCCGGCGACCGCGTTGCCGGCCGTTCCCGCCTCACCGATGACGAACTTCCCGTTGTTGAAGCCGGCGAAACCGACGGTGGCTGAGTTGCTGCCGAATTCGATGCCCGCGTAGTTGATGCCGCTGGTGTCGGGTTGGATCACGAAACTGATCCAGGTCGTCGTTCCGTCCGCGCCGATGGTGCCGCCCAGATCGCGCGCCGCGGTTGCCGACGATGGAAACAGCAGACTGGCCAGCTGGAATTGCGCCTTGCCGCCGCTGACCGGCAACAGGCCGCTCGGGTCGCTCACGCTGCCGCTGGACAGGCGGATGGAACTGCCGCCGCCGACCCAGTTGCCGGCCCAGCCGGTTCCGCCTCCGCTGCCACCGAGGTTGCCCGATGTTCCCATCGGTTCGTTCGCCAGCAGTGCCAGCGTCGCCTGCCACTGGGTCTGGGCCTGCATACTCGGCAACATGGCGGCCTCGATATGGCCGGTGCGCGCCTCCAGCGTCCAGTTGCCGCCTTGTGCAGCGGCCCCGGTCAGGTCGGTGCTGGCGGCGACGTCGGCGCCGGTCAGCAGCGCCAGGTCGCGCACCAGTTGCTGGCCGACGCCGGACTGCGCGAAGTCGCAGCCGTACAGCAGCAGGTCCGCGTCGGCCGTCAGCGCGCCGGACCAGGCGGCGATCGCGTCGGCGCGGGTCAGCAGTGTGTTGGCATCCAGTCGGGTATGGCCCAGTTGCATCACACCATCGCTGCCGTGTGCCAGCACATGCACGGCACCGATGTCGCTGCGTCCGGCCAGCGTGCGGCCCATCAGTTCCAGGCCGTCCTGGTCGGCGGCGATGGTGACGATCTCCAGTGCCCGCCCGGCCGCCTGTTGCGTGCGCAGATCGGCCAGCAGCGTGTCCGCATCGGGCACCGACAGGTCGACGAAGGCGATCTCGTTGCCGCGCTCCAGCGGCTCATTGGCCGATGCCTGTTGCACCGGCTGCTGCAGCGCCAGGCCGTTGCCCATGTCGGACACCAGCAGCGGCGCCAGATCGGCCGAATGCAGGATGCGCTCCTCCATGGTCTCGCAGACCGGACGGAGGCTGGGCAAGGGCAGGGACATCGCAGCGGCGCGTGCGTGCCGGCGACCGTCAGCGCGAAGGGGTCCGCGGTGCCGTCGCGTCCGGACGGTGCACGGCGGGCGCAAGCTTGGGCCGGGTGATTGTGGTCGCGGGAGCGTTCGGACCCGCCGGCGCGGTCGGCTCCAGCACCTCGGCGCCGGGCACGTCGGCCTTGCAGCGCAGGCCCGCGGGCAGCCGGTAGTCCGGGTTGGGCAAGGACAGGCGGACGCGGAAACTGTTGCTCGCGGCATCCAGCACCCGGTCGACATGGCGGACCGTAGCGGTGACCGGCTGCGCATCGGGCAACTCCGGCAGCACCTGGATCCGGTCGCCCTTGGCCAGCTTGCCGTACAGGGCGGTGGGCACGAGCAGCTCGACCCGCAACGGGTCGATCACCGCGACCCGCAGCATCGGGCGCTCCTCGACGCGTTCGCCCTGGTTGACGTAACGCTCGACGACCACGCCGGTGAACGGGCTGCGCACGGTGCGCAAGGCGAGCTGGGCCTGCGCGACCTTGCGTTCCTCGACCCAGATCTGCCGCTGGCTTTCGACCTGCTTGAGCTTCTGGCGCGCCACCTCGGCTTCGCCACGCGCCTGATCGACGGCCTGCTGTGACACGAATTTCTGTGCCACCAGGGACTCGGCCCGGCGCACCTTCTGCTGCGCCAGATCGAGGCTGGCCTGGGCGGCCAGAATCTCGGCATCGACGCGGGACCGGGTGTCGGCCACGCCCATGTTGGCGCGTTCGACGTCGCCGCGCAGCGTGATCAGGCTCTGGCCCGCCTTGACGTTGTCGCCACGCTCCACGTGCAGCCGCTCGACCAGGCCGACCACCTGGGAGCCGACGTCGGCGACGCGATCGGGTTCGATCAGGCAACCGACGGACCGTGCCATCGTCGATCCGACCCTGGCGCCGGGGGTCGCGCCCCAACCGCTCAGCGGCAGCAGCAGGGCCGTCACCAGGGCCGCGATGCCATGCGTGCGCAGCCTCGGCAGGTGTCGCGCGGCTGGCGCGGTTCGGGTTTCGATCGCGGAATCAGGCACCGGGACGAAGGGCCATCGTGGTCCGGGAGAAGGCGCAGAGAACACCAGTGGTCGTAAGTCCATCACGCAAGCATAGTTGGCGAACATTCCGTCGATGCCCGAAAAAGCGGCCGGATCGCCGCCTGGCTCTGCTCTCCGGCTGCGCGGGGCGTCGGGAAAGCTCATGAAATCTCCCGGTGGCGGCATGATAGCAGCGCCGATCGGGCGCGGCCCAGGGCGAAAGTCACGCGGATCGCCCTGCAAACGCCAGCCTGCGTTCCCATTCCAGGTCCTGCAGCAGCAGTTGGCGACGCAGGCTCGTGCGGCGCCGGTCTTCCTGCCATTGCGCCATGCGCCGGGCCGCGTCGAGCAGATGGCCGCCGATCCGGCCGTCGCGCGCGATGGGCCAGGCGGCTGCCACGGCCAGTGCCGACATGCCGACGGCCTGCGCCGCGTCCTGCGCCATCCAGTGTTCGTGGCTGCCCGGATCCCCGTGGCGCGCGGCCCGTCCGGCCAATTGGCGGTCGAGCCGGCGCGACGGATTGTGCTGGCACGACAACACATGCAGGCCGCCGGCCGCCAACGCGGCGGCGTCCGGTTCGATGTCGGTTCCGCGCCCGGCCATGCGCGTGGCCACGGTCACGCCGGCGGCCTGCCCGGCGCGCGCGACGATGTCGGCTTCCTGCGCATCGTTGAGCGCATTGAGCACCCGATGTGCCAGTCCCGCGGCCTGCAATCGATCCGATAACTGTTGCGAATCCGCAACGCTGTCGGTTCCCACGAGCACCGGGCGGCCCTGGTCATGCAGCACCCGGACCCGTTGCACCACCGCATCGCGCAAGCTGTCGCGGTCGGCGAACAGCCGCGTGGGCAAGGTCCGGCGCCGGGACGGGCGGTGCAGCGGGATCGCGACCACCTGCATGCCGTACACCGCACGCAACTCGGCGGCGGCCTCGCGCAAGGTGCCGCTGATGCCGCACAGGCGCCAATACCGCTGGAAGAAGCGCTGGAACGTGGTCTGCGCGACGGTCTCGGTTTCCGGCGGGGGACTCAGGCCTTCCTTCAGCGCGACCAGGGTGTGCAGGCCCCGCGACCAGACCCGTCCCGGCGCGACCCGGCCGGTGACTTCGTCCAGCAGCTCGATCGCGCCGTCGCGCACCAGGTAATGCGTGTCGCGTTCGAACACATGCAGGGCGGCCAGCGCGGTGACGACCGCTTCGCGCCGGTAACGCGGCCGTCGCCAGGGCCCGTCCAGCGCCGATGCCAGCTCCGCCAGCCGGGCTTCGCCCGCCGCGGTCAGGGCGGCGTGGCGGTCGCGCGGCCGCACCGTGAAGTGCTGCGGCGCATCGAGCTTGCGCGCCAGCGCCAGCGCCTGCCACAGGAAGGCGCGGCGCGCGGCATGCGGGGCGGCCTGGGACAGGATCAGCGGTACGTCGGCCTCGTCGAGCAGGATGCTGTCGGCCTCGTCGAGCAGGGCCATGCACAGGCCTTGCATCAGCGCCGGGGGGGCTGCCGCGGCCGCGCCGAGGCCTCTGGCCGCGTGGTGGTAACGATGATGCGCGCCCAGCGCCTGGCGATCGCGCAGGAAATCGAACGCCAGGTCCTTGGCGGTGGCGTAGACGATGTCGTGGCGGTAGGCGGCGCGCCGGGCCTGTGCATCCATGCCGGCGTCGGCCAGCGCGGCCACGCGCAAGCCCAGGGCGGCGAACAGCGACGCCATCTGATGGGCGTCGCGGCGTGCCAGATAGTCGTTGGCGGTCACGACATGCACACGCATGCCGGCCAGCCCTGCCACGGCGGCGGCCATGGCGATGGCCAGGGTCTTGCCTTCGCCGGTGGCCATCTCCGCCATGTGGTTGTCGAGCAGTGCGCCGGCCGCCATCAGCTGGGTCGCGCGCGCTTGCAGGCCGAGTGCGTCGACCGCGCAGGCCGAGACCACCCCCAGGGCGCGTGCCGTCGTCCCGGCACACAGGCCCTGGCGGCGCAGCTCGGTGCGCAGCGCAGCCAGCGCCGCGGGGCGTTGCGGCGCCGGCAAGGCCCGCCACTGCGCGGCGTGAGGTGCGGCGGCGCGTGCCAGCGCGCGGTACCGGCCCAGCGCCGCACGCCAGGCCAGGCCGCGCGCCGGCGGCGCCTTGTCGGCGTCGCCCCGCTGCGGATACGGTCCCCACATCGGACCGGGTGCCGGCAGCAGGTGCACAAGATCGGGAGCCATGCGCGTGGTCTTCCTAGTGTTGCGGGTTGAAGCGGCGCTCCACGGCGCGTCGCAGCGTGTCCGCCCATTGCAGCACCAGCGGAGCGGCGCCGGCGTCGAATCGCACCCAGGCGCGCTCGCCGATGCGCTGCAGGCTGCCGGCGGCATCGGTGCCGAGCTGCACGTCGAGCACGACGACCGGTTCGCGTGCCGTCAGGTTGTCGGCGTCCGACGGATCGGTGACGATGTCGCCGCCATGGCGATCGGCCAGTGCCGCACTGGGCAACTGCGACACGGCGGCCCGGCTGTTGCGCAGCACGGTGGCCGCGTGCTGCGTGGCGGGACTGGTGCTCAGGCGTACCGAGACCGGGCCGGCGGCATCGTCCAGGTCGCCGGCACGGGCCTCGGGCACGGCGACACGGACGATCGGGGCCGATCCGTCGAGCAGGTGGCCGAACAGGTGGCCGCGCAGCAGAAACTGCCCCGACAGGTCATGGGTCTGTGCCAGCACCAGGCGGCCCGATACCTGTGCGCGTACGGTCAGCGACGCGATGCGCTCGCGCAGTCGCGCCAGCGCGGATTGCGCCGCCCGCAGTTCGGCGAGGGTGTCAGCGCCGCGCGTGGCGTCGCCACCGGCCTTGGGGCCGGGCAGGGCCTGCAGCAGTTCGGCCTCGAGCGCGCGCACCCGGGCCGCCTGGCGTGCATGTTCCGATTCCAGCTGCGGGCTGTGCAGCTGCAGCACGATGTCGCCGGCCTGCAGGTGCTGGCCGTCGCGCGCCCGCTGGGATTCGACGAAGCCGGCTTCCTCGGTGCGCAGCTGGGCCTGGTCCGGCGGCCAGGCCACACCCATGACGACGGTCGACCGCGGCCAGGGCGATACGGCCAGCAGCACCAGCAGCGCGGCGCCGCCCAGGATCACGCGGCGCCAGCGCCGGCTGCTGCCGTGTTGCGACAAGGCCGCGCGGCGCAGCTGCGACAACACCCGGTGCAGCGGCCGCAGCAGCACCTGCCAGCCCAGCAGCAGCGCGGCCGCGACGCCGAACACGAAGGCGATCTGGCCGAGCCAGAACACGGCCAGCGTCGCGATGAACAACAGCATCAGCCAGGACAGCGGCGCATACGCGGCCAGCCACTTGGCCTCGCCGCGGGCCACCGGCATGGCCTCGGTGTGCGCAGTGCCGAGCAGGCGCCGGCGCAACCGGTCCATCCACCATTGGCGGCTGCGCGGGCCCAGATTGGGCAGGCCGAGCGTGTCGCACAACACGTAATAACCGTCCAGGCGCTGCAGCGGATTGCCGTTGAACAGCAGCGTCGACACGCCGGCCACGACCACGACGACGAAGGCGATGTCGCGCACCAGGCCATCGTCGAGCGCCACCCACAGCAGCAGCGCCATGGCGGCCAGCGCGAGTTCGGTCAGGATGCCGGCCGCGCTGACCGCGATGCGCGCGCGGCGCTCGGGGAAACTGGTGGCGGCCGAGGCGTCGACATACGGCACCGGCATCAGCAGCATCAGCGTCACGCCGGCCTGGCGCACCTGGCCGCCCCAGCGCCGCACCGCCAGGCCGTGCGCGAGTTCGTGCACCAGCTTGATCGGCAGATAGGCCAGCGCCGCGAACAGCACGAAACGCGGACTGGCCATCCAGTGCTGGCCGTATTCCCACAGCCGGGTCGCGTGTTGCAGCAGCAGCGTGCATGCCACCAGCTGCAGCGCGATCCAGCACCACAGCGCCGTACGCGAGAACAGCAGGTTCTGCAAGGGTTCGAGCCGGCGCAGCAGCGGCGCGGGATTGCCCAGCGGGATGCGCCAGGCCAGCAGGTTGGCGCGTCCGCGCGGACGCGCGACCGTCTCCAGATGCGGCAGCATGGCGTCGAAGTCGGCCGCTTCGTCGAACTGCACCAGCGCCGCTTCGCGCAACTGTGCCAGCAGCTCGATCACCTCGTCCTGCGTGGCCGCCTCCGGGTCGCGCTGCAGCGACAGGTCCCACAGCTGCTGCATCGTGCGGCGCCCGTCCAGCCGTGCCGCAATGCCATACGCCGCCCGGTTGAGCCGCACGCTGCGGCCGCTGCCGGGGTCGGCCATCAGGTACCAGGTCTCGCCGCGCAGCTGTTGCCGGCGCAGCCGCAGCTGGCTCGACAGGCGCGGGCGCAACCGGGCGACCCGGTGCCAGCGGTTGCTGTGCACGCTGCTCATGCACGCGCCTCCAGGCGCCGGATCACCCGATCCATGACCACCAGGCCAGCCGCGCGCGCGCCGCGAGGCGGCCGAGCCAGGTCCACAGCAGCGGCTGGCGGCCGACCACGAGTTCGGCGCGTCCGATCAGGCCGGGCCGCAATTCCTGCGTGGCCGTGCGCAGGCGGGCCCGGACCTCGAACACGTTGCGCCCCTCGACCGCGCGGGCCAGCGGCGTCACGCGTTCGACCTCCAGCGCCTGCCCTTGCCAGGGCAGCGCCGAGACGACGAGTTGCCCGGCTTGACCCGGCGACACGCGGGCGATGTCGCTCTCGTCGACCTGGATCACGACCCGGTAGCCATCGGTGCTGGCCAGCGTCAGCAGCGCATCGCCCTGGCGTACCGGCGCGCCGATCGACTGGCTCAGGTCGCCTTGCACGACCAGCGCATCGAACGGGGCCGTGATGCGGCTGCGGCTGCGCAACTGCTCGATCAGGTCGAGCTGGGCCTGGGCCTCGTTGACCCGGGCGAAGCTGGTGGACGCGCCGACCCGGTCGGACTTGGCCATGGCCGCGGCATAGGCGTTCTCGTGTTGCGCCCGCTGGCTGATCCAGCGCTCGTGCTCGAGCTGCAGGTCCTCTTCGATCAGGTCGACCAGCGGATCGCCTTGCCGGACCCGGTCGCCCGGCCGGACATGGGCGGTCTTGATGAAACCGTCGGTGGGTGCCGACAACACCCGTTGTTGCGCGCCTTCGACGCGGGCCCGGCCGCCGACGGCATGGTCCATCGGCACGGCGGCGATGAACAGCAGCGCCAGCGCGGACGCGGCAAGCGCCGTGCGACGCGTCCGGTGCCCGGGTTCGCGCAGCGATGCCCATGCGCGCGCCAGGCCCTGGCGAGCCCGCCGGTGCCAGGGCATCTCGCTGCGTGCCATCCAGCGCAGTGCCGGTGCGGCGAGCAGCAGCAGGTGTTCGAGCCGCTGCATCTGCTGTGCGTCCGGCGCGGGGCCGTGGTGGCGCTCGACGCAGACGGCCGCGAACGGTTCGCCGTCGAACCCGAGCGGCAATGTCGCCACGCTGCCGCCGACCTGGCGCTGCAGCAGCTGGTGTTCGAGCGCGATCGCCTGCGGGGCCATGTCGCCATCGGAGGGCGCGCCGGAGCAGACCAGCACCAGCGCCTGTTCGAGCGCCTCGTCCATGGCGCCGAGCACCTGCGCGGCCGGTTCGGCCTGCGGTTGGGACGGGTCCAGGTCGGTGCTGGCAAGCAGCCGGGTGCGCGATCCTTCGCGCAGGCCGATCGACACGCGGTCGAACTGCAGGTCGTGTGCCAGCGCGGCCACCAGGCGATGCGCGGCGGACGCCAGCGAATTCGCCGACAGCAGATCGGCATACAGCGCCAGCGCCGATGGCGCGCCGGCGTCGTCGGCCGGGGCCTCAGCCACCACGGCCGTGCCCGCGCGCGGGGCGGCACGCAAGCGGTCGCAGCAGGATTTTCACGAGGGTGGGCATGGGCGGCATCGGAAGCGGGCGGGAGCCGGCCCGGAACCTGCTAGCGGGCCGGTACGGCATGGCAGGCGGGTGTCGGATGGGCGGCCCGTCGTCACAACGTTTGATTCTAGTGGGCCGAAGCCGGAAATCGGTGCAGGATGCACCGGATCGGGGCGCCGGGACGGGGCCGATGTGCTCATGGTTTGTTCTGATGTGACCGTCCCGCGATGCCGTTATGCTGGTTGTGTTGGAGTATGTTCGCCATGAACGATAAAGAAACTGGAGTTGCACCATGTACAAACGAATCCTGATGGCCTACGACGGCTCCGAGGCCGGCCAGCACGCCTTGCTCGAATGCCAGGACCTGATGCAATGGACCGGCGCGGCGTTGACGCTGGTGGCGGTGATGCCGCACCACATCGACTTCATCGGCGCCGAGGGCGGCTTCTACGACCCGCAGATCACCGAGCGCGAGAAGGAGAACTACAAGCGCATCCTCGACCAGGGCCTGCAGGTGCTCTCCAAGGCCGGATTCGCCGCCAATGGCGAGGTGCTGGTGGGCGAGACCATCAGCGAGATCACCAACTACGCCGCCAAGATCGAGGCCGACCTGATCGTCGTCGGTCACAAGCACCTGGACAGCTGGGCCGCGCGCTGGTGGCGTGGCTCGAGTTCCAGTGCGCTGATCGAACAGGCACATTGCAGCGTGCTGGTGGCGATCACCAAATAAGTGAACTATTGCCGCCTTAGGGTTTTGTGAGGATTGCGCTAAGCAGTTCTTAAGAAGGCCACGAAGCTCCTGTTCCTAGACTGCCGGCACGGTTGTGCGGTTGTGTCGGCGTTGTCGCGCCGGGCCGCACGAACCCGGTTGACAGACCGCGGGTCTGGGAAGGAATTTTCGTGAACAACAACCCACTGGAACAACAACAACTGGCCCTGGCGCAGGGTGTCGGGCGCGTCGATCTGTACGGCAGCATCCACAAGGCCTTGCGCATGATGATGTGCGACACGCTGGTCGCGCTCGGGCGGGTCGACGTCGATGACGACCGCGACGTCGTGCGCTGCGTGCAGCGCGTGTTCGAACTGCTGGAAGTCTGCCATGCGCACCTGAGCCACGAGAACCGCTTCGTGCATCCGGCCCTGCATGCGCGTGCCCAAGGCAGCAGCGACGCCGCCGCGCGTGATCATGCCGGGCACGAGCGCCACATCGTGCAACTGAGCCGCATGGCCGGTGCGCTGGTCAAGTCCGATGCCGCGCAGCGCGGCCTGCAGCTGACCGGCCTGTACCGGGCCTTGTCGCTGTTCGTGGCCGAGAACTTCCAGCACATGGCCGAGGAGGAGACCCGCCACAACCCGGTGTTGTGGGCGCATTACAGCGACGCCGAATTGATGGACCTGCACAACGAACTGGTGGCGTCGATCGCGCCGCCCGAGATGCTGGCCACCATGCGCTGGATGATTCCGGCCTGCAACCCGTCGGAGCGGGCCGAGATGTTGTGCGGCATGCAGGCGCAGGCGCCGCAGGCGGCGTTCGAGGCCGTGCTCGACACGGTCCGGCCACATCTGGACGACCGGGAATGGGCGTCGCTGGCACAGGCGCTGGGCCGCGCGCCGCAGCCGGGACTGGTCGGCGCCGCCGGCTGACCGGGCCGGTGGCTTCAGCCCGCCTGGTCGAGCAGTTCGAGCCGGTGGGGCACCAGCAGCCGGAATCGTCCGCGGCCGGTCTTCTCGATCCGGATCGAGGCCGCGTGTTCGGCCAGCCGGCGCTGCAGCAGCAGCAGCCGCGCCTCCAGGTTGTCGGTGAGGTCCGGCAGGCCGATGTCCGGGTCCAGCCGCAGTTCGCGATTCGAGAATTCGCAGCGACCGAGCCGCACGTGTTCGGTCACCAGCTTCCAGAAGATGGCGCCGGCCACGCCCTTGATCAGGTAGCTGTCGTCGATGAAGACGCTGTTGTTGAGCTGGTAGCGCTTGATGCGCAACACGGTGCCGCCGCTGTTGCGGCGCCGCGGCGTGTCGGGCGCCGGGTCGGGCTCGTCGCGCGGATCGCTGCTGTCACCCATCAGTTGCAGGGCCGCGCCCAGATGGGCGGCCAGCGTGACCAGCATGTCTTCCTGCTCATGGTCGAAGTGCAGGTCGTGCACGCTTTCGACGAACATCGCGCCCAGCACCCGGTCGCCATGGATGATCGGCGTCGCCATCTGGCTGTGGGGTTCGAGCAGTCCGGGATAGGGGATGTCCGTGTCCAGGGGCATCTGGGGATGGTTGGAGCGCCAGCTCGAACGCACCGCGCGCTGGTACAGGTAGGCGGTGGTCATGTAGCCGATGCGTATCGGCGTGCGTTGTTCGGCCGCCACGCCGATCACGCCTTGGCCGGGGGCGATCTCCGAGCCCAGCCCGGAGGTCGCGTATCCGCAGCTCGCCACGGTGTACAGCCGTTGCGTGACCGGATCGCACATCAGCACCATCGCATGTTCGGTATGGCAGACCGCGCACAGGGTCTCCAGGGCCGTGGCCAGCAGCTCCTCGAGCGAGGTGCAGCGCGACAGCGCCTGGCTGCCGCGACGCAGCGACGCGAGCACCGCCGAACGGGGCGCCGGCTGCGCCAGCTGCTGGCCGGGAACGGCCTCGAGCCGTTCGAGCCGGTAGATGTCGGAGCCCTGCAGCTTGAAGATGCCCGCCATGCCGCTGTGCGACGCAATGCCGGCGAGCTGGGCCTTCATGGCCTCGAAGACCGGGCCGTCGGTGACGGTGTGCAGGTAGCGCAGGTGCAGCCGGTAGAACGCGCCGGTGTACGGATGCGCCACCAGCACGCTGGCATGCGGGTTGGCCAGGATGTTGTGGCGCGTCTTGTTGAAGAACTGGAACGACAGCGCCACATGCTCCTCGTCGACGTAGAACACCTGCGAGACATAGGCCACGTTGGGCGTTCCGTCGGTGGCCGCCGATGCCATCACGCCCGGAATCGCGCCTTCCAGGCAGGGGCGGATGTCGGCCAGCCGGGGCGCGGGCGGCGGGTTCATGCCGCTGCCTTGCGCCGCGTGCCCAGCGGCGCACCGGCCTTGGGGCCGGGTGTCTGGTCGAACGCCTCGTCGGGCTCGAAGCTCACCGCCACCATGTCCTCGAGCGGCTGCGAGAACAGGGTGCGGGTGTAGTGGGCCCCGAAGCCGATCAGGGCCAGTTCCTCTTCCATCGACGCGACGTACCGCGCCAGCGCCGGCGCATCGGAGGCGTCGGCGCTGCGGATGCGGGCGTTGCCGGATTTGAGCTGCACAGCAAGGTGGGAATGCGGCTGGGTGAACACCACGGCCAGCCGCCCGGTGCTGGCGATGTCCTGCAGCAATTCGCGCGACTGGCTGCGCGACAGGTAGACCGTGACGGTGAGGCCGTCGGCGTCGACGGCGCTGCCCATGGCCCGCATCACGCTGGGGCGCAGGTCCAGGCCGCAGGCGCTGACGATGACCGATACGCCCTTGACCATCAGAGCCAGCAGGTCGGGCGCGATCGCTGCTGCCGGCTTGCGTTTGCTGGCCGTTTTCATGCGGCTGAAGTATAGGAGCGGCGGGCCGATCGCGGACGGAAGTTTTTACCAGTCTTCCTTGACCGCGAGCACCACATCGCGGCCGGCCGCGGCACGCGCCGCCAGCCAGGCGGTGCAGGTGCCCGCCAGGACCGTGGCGGCGCACAAGCCGGCCAGCTGGCGCCAGGGCAGCATCAGGTCCATGGTCCAGTGGAAACTCTGCGGGTTGACCACATGGACCAGGATCACACTGACCCCCAGGCCCAGCAGCAGCCCGGCCAGCGCGCCGATGCCGGTCCAGGCCAGGCCCTCGAGCGCCACCAGGGTCAGCACCTGGCGCGGCGTCACACCCAGGTGGGCCAGCAGGCCGAACTCCTTGCGCCGCGCCAGCACCTGGGCGCTGAAGTTCGCCGCCACGCCGAACAGGCCGATGGCGATCGCCACCGCCTGCAGCCAGTAGGTGACCGCGAAGCTGCGGTCGAAGATGCGCAGCGACGTGGCGCGGATCTCGCCGGCGCTGGCCAGCTCCAGTTCGGCCGTCGGCTGCAGGCGGGCCAGCTGTGCGCGCAGCGCGGCCTGGACCGCGCCGGCGTCGGCGCCGCTGTCCAGCGTCACGGCCAGTTCCGAGATCCTGTCGTCGCCGGTGAGGCGTTCGAAGTCCTGCCGGTCGATCGCGATGGCGCCGAACTGGCGCCCATAGTCGCGCCAGACCCCGGCGACGACGAAACGCGGCACCGGCGCGTCGGCCGCGCGTGCGGACGTGTCGGCGAACACCGCGTCGAGCAGGGTGAACGGCTGGCCGACGCGGGCGCCGTACAGCGCCACCATCGGCTCGCTCACGTAGACGGCGATGGCATCGGCCGGCACCGGCTGCAGCGGGCCCACCAGGGCCAGGGTCCGTTCCGGCCGGGGCGCCAGCGGTCGGGCCAGCAACGGGACGGCCGGGCGGTCGCTGGCCAGCGTCAGCGGCACCGTGCGCGCGCCAGTGACGGCGGCCACGCCGGACAGGCCTTGCAGCGCCTGCAGCGTGTCCGGCGCGAAGAAGGCCGTGGCGCCTGCGCCGCCCGCATGGCGCACATACAGGTCGGCCGGCAGCACCACGCCGAGCCAGTCCTGCACCGAGGTCCGGAAGCTGGCGACCATGACCGTCAGCGCGACCGCCAGGCTCAGCGCGGCCACCACGCCGCTGACCGCGACCGCGGCACCGGCGCGCACGCGGCGGGCCCGCTCGATGGCCAGCATCGGCAGCGCCCAGGCCGAGACCGCCGGCGCCAGCCGGCGGGTGGCGATGGCGATCAGCGAGGGCAGGGCGCTGATGCCGCCGACCAGCAACACGGCGATGGCCAGGTAGGCGCCCAGCGCCATGCCCCACAGCGGCGGCACCAGCAGCAGCGCGGCGCAGGCCAGCGCCAGCACCAGGGCGCGCCAGGGATGGTCCGGGCCCTGGGCCAGCGGGCCCAGCCCCTTGAGCGTCTGCGCCGGCGGCAGCCGCTCGGCATCACGCGCCGGCAACCAGGCGCCGGCCATCGCGGCGGCGATGCCCAGCGCGCCGTAGGCCGCCGCGCTCCAGCCGTTGAACTGCAGCACCGGCGCGACACCGCGGAAATAACCGCCGCCCAGGTCGCCGCCGAGCCAGCGCAAGGCCAGCATGGCCAGTGCGGTCCCGAGCGCGATACCGAGCGCGCTGCCCAGCGTGCCGAGCAGCGCGGCCTCCGCCAGCACCAGACGCAGCCGCTGGCGTGCGCCCAGGCCCAGCACGCCGAGCAGCGCAAACTGCTGGGCGCGCTTGGCCACGCTCAGCGCCAGCACCGAGAACACCAGAAAGGCTCCGGTGAACAGCGCCACCAGCGCCAGCACGGTCAGGTTGACCCGGTAGGCCCGCGACAGGTTGCTGACGCTGGTGGCGGTGTCGGCCGGTGGCGCCGCGCGCACGCCGGCGGGCCATTGCGGATCGGCCTGCCATGCCGCGGCCAGGGCCCGCGGGTCCTGGCCCGGTGCCAGGCGCAGGTCGATGCGCGTGAGCCGTCCGACCGCGCCGAACAGGTCCTGCGCGGCGCCGATGTCCATCACCGCCAGCGGGCCGCCCGCGGCGGCCACGTCGCCCCGTACCCGCAGCGCCTGCGCCTGGCGCAGGCCCCGTACCTGCACGGTCGGCATGCTGACGCTGCGCACCCCCAGGGCCTGGGCCGCGGCCGGATTGAGGAACAAGGCGTCGGGTTCGAACCACGACAGGCGGCCGGCGTCGGACACCGGCCGCGGCAGCATGTCCGGCGCAACCCGGGCGATGCGCAGCGCGTCCACGCCGACGATGCGCAGCGACTCGACCGCGCCGCCCGGGGCCTGCAGCCGCACCCGTGTCTCCAGGATCGGCGAGGCCAGCGCCACCCGCGGGTCGGTGGCCACGCGCGCGAAGACGGCTTCATCGAAGTCGCCGCCGATGGCGCGCAGTTCCAGGTCGGCCTGGCCGTTGACCGACCGCACGGCCTGCGCAAATTCGCTGAGTGCGGAGTTGTTGATCAGCGACACCGAAAATGCCAGTGCCACGCCGAGCATCACGGCCACCACGGCGGCGCCGTTGCGCCACGGATGGTGGCGCAGCTCCTGCCACGAGAATGTCTTGAGCAAGTCGATCACAAGCCAGTATATTGACCGGCTCCATTTCACCAAGAAGGTTCCATGTCCCGTCTGCCCACATACGAAGACGTCGTTGCCGCCGCCGCGCGCATCGATGGCCATGCCCACCAGACGCCGGTGCTGCGCTCGTCCACGCTCGATGCGCGGCTGGGCGCGCAGGTGTTCTTCAAGTGCGAGAACTTCCAGCGCATGGGCGCCTTCAAGTTCCGCGGTGCGTTCAATGCCTTGTCGCGTTTCGACGCGGCGCAGCGGCGCGCCGGCGTGATCACGTTCTCCAGTGGCAACCATGCGCAGGCGATCGCGCTGGCGGCGCGGCTGCAAGGCATTGCCGCGCTGATCCTGATGCCGCTCGATGCGCCACAGGCCAAGATCGAGGCGACGCGGGGTTACGGCGCCGAGGTGGTGCTGTTCGACCGTTTCCAGCAGGACCGCGAGGCCATGGGGCGCGCGCTGGCCGCCGAGCGCGGCATGACGCTGATCCCGCCGTTCGACCATGCGGACGTGATCTCCGGCCAAGGCACGGCCGGCAAGGAGTTGTTCGAGCAGGTCGGAGCGCTCGACTACCTGTTCGTGTGCCTGGGCGGCGGCGGCCTGCTCAGCGGCTGTGCGCTGGCCGCGCGCGCGGTGTCGCCGCATTGCCGGGTCATCGGCGTGGAGCCGGAGGCCGGCAACGACGCGCAGCAGTCGTTTCGCAGCGGACAGATCGTCACCATTGCGACGCCACGCACCATTGCCGACGGCGCGCAGACCCAGGCGCTGGGCGCGCTGACCTTCGCCATCATCCGCCGCGACGTCGACGACGTGGTCACGGCCAGCGATGCGCAACTGGTCGACGCGATGCGCTTCTTTGCCGAGCGCATGAAGATCATCGTCGAGCCCACCGGTTGCCTGGCGGCCGCCGCCGTGATGCAGGGCACGCTGCCGCTGGCCGGCAAGCGGGTCGGCGTGATCGTCAGTGGCGGCAACGTGGACCTGCAGCGTTTCGCCCAACTCGTGGCCCAGCCATGATCGCCGCGGGCATGTCCGCGGTGCTGCCGCCATCCGGCATGCGGCGGCGCCAGGCCGAGGCTCCGGGCGGGGCCCGGTGGATGCCGCGCATCGTGGCCGCATTCGCGGCGCTGCTGCTGGTGGCTGGCGCATCGGCCCAGGTGGAAGTGGACTTGCAGCCGCAGGCCCTGGCGCGTGCGGCGCTGGGCACGGAGCCCGGCTGGGCCGGCGTTGCCGTGTGGCGCGACGGGCAGATGTCGCAGGCGACGGTGCGGCGCGACGGCGTGGACGGCAGGCTCGAGCCGGTGCCGGTCAGCGGCCCGGCGCCGCTGTTCGAGATCGGCTCGGTCAGCAAGCTGTTCACCGGGCTGTTGCTGGCGCAGGCCGTCGAGCGCGGCGACCTGTCGCTCGACGACACGATGGCGCAGCTGCTGCGCGGCAAGATCGGTTTCGCGTCGCCGCAGGTGGCGGCGATCACGCTGCGCCAGCTGGTCACCCATACCTCCTGCCTGCCGCGCCAGTTCGGCCGGTTGCGCGACATGGGCGCGGTCGTCGAGCAGTTGCGCGGCTGGAACCGGCTGCAACTGATGGAAGCCCTGGCATCGCAACGCCTTGCGCAGTCCGCGCCGTGCCCCGCGCGGTACAGCAATGCCGGCCTGGCGCTGGTCGGCGAACTGCTGGCCGAGCATTACGGCCAGCCGTGGGAGCGCTTGGTGGCCGAACGCATCGCCGGGCCGCTGGGCCTGCGCGACACGATGCAGCAGCTCGGCGCCAACGCCGACCGGCTGGTGCCGGGTTGGGCCGGCGAATCCCGGGGCGAGCCCTGGCCGATGGTGGCGTTTGCCGGCGCCGGCGGCCTGCGCGCGAGTGCGCAGGACCTGGTGACCTTCGGACGCGCCCTGCTGGCCGGCCGCGCCGGGCCGCTGGGGCCGGCCGCCGAGCGCATGCTGGCGCCGCTGGCCGTCTACCAGGGGCGCGAGATCGGTTATGCGGTGTTCATCCACGGGCCGCCGCAACGCCGCACCTACACCCACGACGGACTCACCGGCGCCTACCGGGCGCTGCTGGTGATGGCGCCCGACACCGGCGAGGTGATGGCCGTGCTGGTCAGCAATGCACAGGCGCCGCTGCCCGAGATGGCGCAGGCCTGGTGGGCCCGGCGTTATCCGGTCAGCGACCAGGCGGTGGCCGTCGACGCGGCCGCGTTGCCGCCGCTGGCCGGCATCTACGAGGTGAACCCCGAGCTGCGCCTGTTCGTCACGGTCGTCGACGGCCGGTTGCAGGTGCGCGCGCGCGGCAGCGTGTTCCGGGCCTATCTGCCGGTGGCACCGGATGTGTTCACCCGGCCGGCCGGTGGCGCACGCATCGTGTTCGAGCGTGATGCCGGCGGCGCGGTTGCCGGCCTGACGCTGGAGCAGGCCGGCAACCGGTATCGGGCCACACGCACGTCCGATCCCGCGCCCCGGCCCGAGGTGCTGGCGCAGGGGCGTGCACAGGACTACGTCGGCCGGTACCGGAGCGCGGCCGTCGATGGCGTCACGATCGGATTCAGCGTCCGGTCCGAGGCCGGACAGCTGCTGGTGCGTTCGTCGCGTTTTCCATGGGAGCCGGTGTTGCCGCTGCAAGGGCAGGCCGATCGTTTCCGCTACGACCTGCCGGGGGCGGAGCTGCAGTTCGAACGGGACGCGCAGGGCAAGGTCGTGGCGATGGTGTTGCACCAGCGCGGCGAACTGCGCGCCACCCGGGTCGACGCCCAACCGTGATCGCTGCCGACCGTGCCGGCGCGCCGAGCGGCGCGGGTGGCCTCGGCTTTGATCCTCGTCAAAGGCGCGCACGCATGCGGCACTTGGCCACTTGAAACCGCGCCCGGGGCCTGCAGATGGTAGGGAGACGGCACCGGGTGGTGCCGCCCCAGACCGATGTGCAAGGAGTAGACACCATGAATTCGCTGATGACCCGTGGCAGTTTGTTCGACGACTTTTTCCGTGACGTGGCCCCTGGTTTCTACGTCAGGCCGCTGCATGGCGACGCATTGCCGGCGCCGTCGCAGATCAAGGTCGACGTGAAGGAATCCGACAAGGCCTATACCGTGCAGGCCGAGGTGCCGGGCGTGCCCAAGGACGACATCCATGTGTCGATCGAGGGCAACGTGGTGACGCTGCGCGCCGAGGTGAAGCAGCAGGACAGCCAGACCCAGGACGAGAAGGTGTTGCGGACCGAGCGCTACTACGGTTCCGTGGCGCGCAGCTTCCAGCTGCCCGGCGACATCGACCAGGGCCATGCCAAGGCGAAATACGACAACGGCGTGCTCACGCTGACGCTGCCCAAGAAGCTGGGCGGCGGGTCGCAGCGGCTGGCGATCGAGTGATGCCGCGGCGTTGATCGCCTACAATCCGCCCATCACCGGGGGTGTCGCCGCGGCCCAGCTGGCTACGGCGACTGAGAGATACCCCACTCACCTGATCTGGGTCATGCCAGCGTAGGGAGCGTGATGAGATGGGTCTTTCGCACGCGAGGGTCCGTTTTTTCAGGCGCCCGAGGCCGGCGTTTTGAAAGGATGGACGGCATGTTGCGAAGGACCTTTTCTTTTGGCGCGGGCGCTGCGCTGGCATTGACGGCCGCACTGGCCGCCGCCGGCGCCTCGGCGCAGGAACTGCGCGTGCTGGTGCACGGCTCGTTCTCGCTGCCCAAGCCGCTGCTGGCGCAGTTCGAGGCCGACGCCGGCGTCAAGCTCGGCATCATCAAGGGCGGCGACGCCGGCGAGATGCTCAACAAGCTGATCCTCACGCGCGCACAACCCATCGCCGACGTCGTGTTCGGCATCGACAACGCGCTGGTATCCAAGGCCGTGGCGGCCAACGTGCTCGAACCCTATGCCGGACCGGCGGCGACCCGCGCGGCGGTCGTGCCGCTGCCGGGGCCGGTGGTTGCGGTCGACTACGGCTACGTGAACCTGAACTACGACAAGGCCTGGTTTGCCAAGAGCGGCCTGGCGCTGCCGAAGTCGCTCGAGGACCTGGCCCTGCCGGCCTATCGCGACCTGCTGGTGGTGCAGAACCCGGCCACCTCCAGCCCCGGCTACGCCTTCCTGCTGGCCACCGTCGCCGGCCTGGGCGAGCAGGCCGCGTTCGACTGGTGGGCGCGCATGCGGGCCAACGGGGTCAAGGTCGCCAAGGGCTGGAGCGAAGCCTACTACACCGAGTTCAGCCGCAATGGCGGCAGCCGCCCGCTGGTGGTCAGTTATGCCAGCAGCCCGGCGGCCGAGGTGTTCTACAGCAAGGAAAAGATCAGCGAGCCGCCCACCGGCAGCCTGTTCCTCAAGGGCGGCGTGTTGCGCCAGGTCGAAGGGGTTGCGCTGGTGCGTGGCGGGCAGCAGCGCGAGGCGGCCGGCCGCTTCATCGAGTTCATGCGCTCGCGGCCGGTGCAGGAGGCCTTGCAGACCACGATGTGGATGTTTGCCGCCGAACCCGGCGTGGCCCGTGCGGACGTGATGCGCCATGCCGGCGAGCCGACCGCGTTCGAGGATCCGGCCAGTGACCTGGTGGCACGCAACGGCGCCGACTGGGTCAGCCGCTGGACACGGGTCGTGCTCAAGTAGGGCTGGTCAT
This sequence comes from Rhodoferax sp., assembly GCA_024236015.1. Taxonomy (GTDB): domain Bacteria; phylum Pseudomonadota; class Gammaproteobacteria; order Burkholderiales; family Burkholderiaceae_C; genus CAISIP01. The sequence continues at coordinate 94,223 of JACKLK010000004.1, read as the reverse complement.
GGGCCAGCGCCGGTTGCCGTGGGGCCCGCCCGCCGTGTGGCTGGGCGCCGTTCCGGCGGCGTTCCTGGGCCTGGTCATGCTGGCGCCGTTGGTGCGCCTGGCGATGGAGGCCGCCGCCGGTGCCCACGGGCAGATGGTGGCCGAACTCTGGACCGACGACTACCTGCGCTGGCGCATCGTCTGGTCCTTCGTGCAGGCGTTCGCCACCTGCGTCGCCGCGCTGGCGCTGGGCCTGCCCGTGGCGTGGGTGCTGGCGCGGTTCGCGTTTCGCGGCCGGGCCCTGGTGCTGCGCCTGCTGATGTTGCCCTTCGTCGTGCCCACGCTGGTGGCCGCCATGGGCGTGCTGGCCTTGTGGGGGCCGCGTGGCTGGATCAGCGGCTGGATGGGCGTGGACCTGCAGGACACGCCGTGGCTGCTGCTGTACGGCAACCTGTTCTTCAACCTGTGCCTGGTGGTGCGCGCCGGCGTCGATGCGCTGGGCCAGGTCAGCGCGGCGCGGGTGGCCGCCGCGCGCACGCTGGGCGCCACCCCCTGGCGCGTGTTCTGGCGCGTCGAGTGGCCGGCCATCGTGCCCTGGCTGGCGTCGGCGCTGTGCCTGGTGTTCCTGTATTGTTTTTCCGGCTTCGGCCTGGCCCTGGTGCTGGGCGGCCAGCGTTACGCGACCGCCGAGGTGGAGATCTACACGCTGGTCGCGCACGAGCTCAAGCTGGCGCAGGCCGGGGTGCTGGCCCTGTGCATGGCCGTGCTGACCGGCCTGGTGGCGCTGGCGTATGCGTGGATCGAGAAAGGCCTGTCCACGCCCGCGCGCGCCGACGTGATCGCGTTGCGCAGGCCCGCGGGCATGGGCGCGTGGAGCGCCGTGGCGGCGGCCCTGCTGATCCTGGGCATGTTCTGCGCCGCGCCCTTGCTGGCCATCGTGGCGGGGGCCGCGGCGGCGGGCCTGGACGCCTGGGCCAGCGTGTTCGATGCGGACAGCCTGCGCGCGATCGGGAACACCTTGCGTTTCACCACTGCGGCGCTGCTGCTGGCCACGGTGCTCGGTGTCGCGCATGCGCTGGCGGCGCGCCGTTCGGTGTGGATGCGTGCCAGTGCCTTCCTGCCCTTCATCGTCTCGCCGGTGACGGTCGCCTTCGGTCTGTTGCTGCTGTATCCGCGCTGGAGCGCCAGCATGCTGATGCTGGTGGCGGCGTATGCCTTGCTGGCGTATCCGTTCGTCGCCAAGTCGCTGGGCGCGGCGCTGGACCAGCTGCCGGCGCACCTGACCCAGGCCGCGCGCACGCTGGGCGCGACACCGTGGCGGCTGTTCTGGCGCGTGACCCTGCCGCTGGTGGCGCCGTCGCTGCGCCGCGGCATGGCATTCGCGGCCGCCACGGCGCTGGGCGAGTTTGCCGTGACGCTGTTCCTGTCGCGCCCGGAGTGGGCCACGCTCACGACACTGATCTACGAGCGGCTCGGACGCCCCGGTGCGGCGAACCAGGATGCCGCGCTGGTGCTGGCCACGCTGCTGATGCTGCTGGCCCTGGCCGCGTTCATGCTGATCGAGCAGCCGGCGGCGGCCCGGACGATGCCGCGGCCCCGGCCGGCGGGAGTCGGTCATGCTTGAGCTGCGCGGCATCCGCAAGGTGTTCGACGACCATGCGGGCGGGCACTGGGTGCTGGCCGACGGCCTGGACCTGCAGGTCGCGCCCGGACAGACGGTGGCGGTGCTCGGACCCTCGGGCAGTGGCAAGAGCACCTTGCTCAAGATCATCGCCGGGCTGGAGGCGCAGGACGGCGGCAGCGTCGGGTTCGACGGCGTCGACCTGGCCCGCGTGCCGCCCGAACGCCGCGGCTTTGCGCTGATGTTCCAGGATTTCGCGTTGTTCCCGCACCTCAACGTGCTCGACAACGTGGCCTTCGGCCTGCGCGAGCAGGGCCTGTCGCGCAGCGCGGCGCGCGAACGCGCGCTGGCGATGCTGGCGGTGTTCGGCCTGCAGGCCCATGCGCGCCACCGGGTCTGGAAACTCTCCGGCGGCGAACAGCAGCGCGTGGCACTGGCGCGTGCGCTGATCACGGCGCCGCGGCTGCTGCTGCTCGACGAGCCGTTCTCGGCGCTGGATGCCACGCTGCGCGCCAGCCTGCGCGCCGAGTTCGCCACGCGCATCGCCGCGGCCGGCATCGCCACCGTGCTGGTCACGCACGACGAGGCCGAGGCGCGCGCGATGGCGCAACACGGATACCGGCTGGACGCGGGACGCTTGCGGCCGTTGTGGTGATCCATCGGCGCGCGGGCCCGGTGCACCGGCATCGGGCGCGTGCGGGCCGCTGCTATGCTTGCCGCCCATGCCCGCCGCACCGTCAGGGAAGACGCATGAACGACAAGACCCCATCGAACACCGACAGCACCGAGATCACCGAGCCGCTGGACCTGCCGGCCGGCGACCCGCAGCCCGGTCTGTACCGCCACTACAAGGGCGGCAACTACCGCGTGCTCGGCCTGGTGCGCCACAGCGAGACCCTCGAGGTCATGGTGTTGTACCAGGCCTTGTACGGCACGCAGGGCCTGTGGGTGCGCCCGCGCGCCATGTTCCTGGAGACCGTGCAGCATGGGGCGGCCACGGTGCTGCGGTTTGCGCGGCTTGCCGGCGAGCCGGACGCGCACACCGGCTGAATCGTGCCGCGGGCCCGGTCGGCGACAATCGAGGGGTAGCGCGTCCTGCGCCTTGGCACCATCACAGGAGAACCCCCACCCATGCAGATAGCGATCATCGGCAATTCCGGATCCGGCAAATCGACACTGGCCCGCGATCTGGCGCGTACACATGACCTGGTCGGCCTGGACCTGGACACCGTGGCGTGGGAGCCGAACCAGATCGCGGTGCCGCGCGACAAGCAGCAGGCGCTGGCGCAGGTGCGCGACTTCTGTTCACGCACGCCGCAATGGGTGGTCGAAGGTTGTTATGCCGACCTGATCCGTGCGGCCTTGCCTTATGCCGGCTTGTTGTTGTTCCTCGATCCCGGCGTGCAGACCTGCATCGCGAATTGCCACAGCCGGCCCTGGGAGCCGCACAAGTTCAAGTCGCTCGAGGAGCAGAACCGGCATTTCGAGCCGCTGCTCGAATGGGTGCGCGGGTATTACCGGCGGGACGGCGACGCGTCGCTGCGCGAGCACCAGGCCTTGTTCGACGGATTCGACGGGGACAAGCACCGGCTGACCGGCCGCCCCACGGCGCAGTCGGTCGGCGAGGCCTGCCCGCAGCCGGGCTGACCATGGCCACCGGGGAGGTGCACGTACGCCCGCCCGACGGTGTCCGCAGCAGCAGCGGCACGGGCACGCGTCGCGGCCCGTCCGATGTTTCGCAGGAGGCGGCAACCGCATCCCTGCTGGCCGAGGTGCGCGCGTGCCGCCTGTGTGCCGACCAGCTGCCCCTGGGGCCGCGACCGGTGCTGCAACTCGATCCGCGCGCGCGCATCCTGGTGGCCGGACAGGCGCCGGGACGCAAGGCGCATGCATCCGGCATACCGTTCTCCGACGCCAGCGGTGATCGCCTGCGCGACTGGATGGGCCTGACGGCGGAGCAGTTCTACGACCCGGCCCTGGTGGCGATCCTGCCGATGGGGCTGTGTTTTCCCGGCACCGGCAGCGCAGGCGACCTGCCGCCGCGCCCCGAATGTGCCGCGCACTGGCGGGAACGGTTGCTGGCACAATTGCCGGCGCTGCGGCTCACGCTGGTGATCGGGCGTCATGCGATGGACTGGCACCTGTCGCGGTCCCGCAGCTCGGTCACGGCGTTGGTGCAGAGCTGGCGCGCGCACGGGCCGCATCACATGCCCCTGCCGCATCCCAGTCCGCGCAACAACCGCTGGTTGCAGCGCAACCCCTGGTTTGCGCTGGAGTTGTTGCCGGCGCTGCGCGAGCGGGTGCGGCAGGCGTGCGCCAAGGCGCCCTGAGGCCTGGTCCGGCCGCAGCCGTGTGGCTGCGCCGCGGCTGCCCATCATCATGCATCTACGGGACGAGAGACACCTGCAACACTGGCTGTACCTGGCGGGCGCGATCGCGCTGATCGTCATCGGCGTGATCGGTGTCAATCTCGGCAGAGGCCACCCATGACCGCGCGTGCCCGGGCAGCCATGCGACGTCGCCGCGGAGCCGGTGGCGGATCGGCAGGCCCGGAATCCCCTGTCGAGGGGGTTTGACCGGATGGCCGCGCGATGGTAGCTTGCTGACTTGGACACAACACAAGGCCCGTGGCGCTGGCAGGTGCGTCGCCGGGCGGACCCGAGGGCGCTGAATGGCTGACCTGCTCAAGCTCGACACGATCGGTCGCCGGACCTGGATCGGCTTGGGTCTTGTCGTGCTGGGTGCGACCGGTGTGCTCGATGCCTGGACCGGAAGCGCCTTTTCGTCCGCCGTGTTCTACCTGTTGCCGATCGCGCTCGTGACCTGGTTTGCGGGTCGCGGGCCGGGCCTGGCGATGTGCGTGGCGGCTGCCGTCGTCTGGTTGCTGGCCGACGTGGCGGGTGACCCCGCAACGACGTCCGTCTGGCTGGTGCGGATCTGGAATGCCGGCGTGCGGCTGGGCCTGTTCGTGATCGTGTGCCTGCTGTTGCCGGCCGTGCAGGCCTTGCGCCGCGAAAAGGAACTCGCGCGCGAGGATCCGCTGACCGGCGCGGCGAACCGGCGGCGCCTGAGCGAGGCGGTCGACCTCGAGTTGATGCGCTCGCGCCGTTACGACCGGCCGATGACGGTGGCCTTCATCGACCTGGACGGCTTCAAGCTGGTCAACGACCGGCTCGGACATGCGACGGGCGATCGCCTGTTGCGGGCCGTGGTCGACACGATTCACCGTTCGGTGCGGCGCACCGATCTGCTGGCGCGTATCGGCGGTGACGAGTTCGTGTTGTTGTTGCCCGAGATCGACCAGGACGCCGCACACGTCATGATGCCCAAACTGCAGGCGACCCTGCTCGCGCGCATGCGCGAACGGAACTGGCCGGTGACGTTCTCGATCGGCGTGTTGACCTGGCGCGGCGGCGACGTCGTCGCGGAAGACCTGATCAAGATCGCCGACCGACTGATGTACGACATCAAGCACAACGGCAAGGATGCGATCGCCTATGCCCTGCACACGACGGCAGCGCAACCGCAGCACGTGGACGGCAGCATGCCCGCGTACCAGGCCGGAACCTGAGCGCCGGGCCGCCGCCGCGCCGTTCAGTCGCCCTGGTGGACCGCCCGCAGGCGTTCCCAGTCGAACGCCACGCCGGTGCCCGGCACGTCGGGTGCAACCGCCAGATGGTCCTGCACCACCAGTGGGCGCGTGGTGTAGGTGTCGATCGGGAACGAATGCACCTCGATCCAGCCGGCATGGGGCTGGCTCGCCGCCAGGCTGACATGCAGTTCCTGCATGCCGTGGCTGCACACCGGCATGCCGACCGCGCGGGCCCGCGCGGCCACCCGCAACCAGCCGGTGATGCCGCCGCAATTGGACGCATCGGGCTGGATGTAGGCCAGCTTCGCGTGCGCAAAGGCCAGCTCGAACTCGTGTTCGGTATGCAGGTTTTCGCCCATGGCCAGCGGCACGCCGGTGGCGTCGAAGATCGTGGCGTAGCCGGTGTAGTCGTCGGGAATCGTCGGCTCCTCGAACCACACCAGGTCGTAGGGCTTGAACGCCAGCGCCGCATCGATGGCCTGCGGCACCGACAAGGCGTAGTTGGCGTCGACCATCAGCGCGCGGTCCGGGCCGATCAGCTCGCGCACCGCCTGCACGCGGGCCACGTCGTCGGCCAGACGCGGCTGGCCGACCTTGATCTTGACGCCGTTGAAGCCGCGGGCCAGGTAGCCGCGGGTCTGCTCCAGCAGCTTGTCGAGCGGGAAGTTCAGGTCGATGCCGCCGCAATAGGCCTTGCAGTGCCGGCTGGCGCCGCCGGCCATCTTCCACAGCGCCTCGCCGCGCTGCTTGCCGCGCAGGTCCCACAAGGCGATGTCGACGGCGGAGATGGCGAACGATGCGATGCCGCCGCGCCCGACATAGTGGATGTGCCACTGCATGGCGTCGTACAAGGCGTCGATGTCCTGCGCGTCGCGGCCGAGCAGCAAGGGCTTGAGATCGTGCTCGATCATGGCCAGCACGGCATGACCGCCCTTGCCGCCGGTATAGGTGTAGCCCGTGCCCTCGTTGCCGTCGTCGAGCCGGATCGTCACCGTGACCAGCTCGAAATGGGTATGGTCGCCGTGCTTGGCGTCGGACAGGACTTCGGCCAGCGGCACCTGGAAGCGGCGGGCGTCGATCGACTCGATGATGGGCATGGCGGATGTCTCTCTTTCGTGGGTGGGGGAAATGGATCGCAGCGGCGGGCTGGGCGCATCACCATTGCGCCGAGATCACCAGCACACCGGCACCGACGAGCAGCAGGCCCGCCAGTTCCTTGCGGCTGATCTTCTCGCGGAACAGCCGGCGCGAGACCAGGTAGCTGAACAGCACCTCGACCAGTCCCAGCGTGCGCACGTCGACGGCCGGGCGCAGCGCGGTGGCCGTCATCCAGCCGATCGAGGCCATGGCGCCCATGGCGCCGGCCACGGTCGACAGCCGCCAGGCCCGGCCGATGGCCGCCATGATGCCGGGTTGGCGCAGCCACAACCAGCCGCCCAGCAGCACGGTCTGCAGCAGCTGCGCCAGCAACACACCGAGCGCACCGACCAGCCAGGCCGACACGCCGGGCCATTGCAGCGCCGCGCCGCGGTAGCCGACGCTGGCCAGCGCGAAACAGGCGCCGCTGGCCAGGCCGAACCAGGCGGCGTTGCCGCGCCAGTTCGCCAGCGCCGCTCCCGGCTCGCGGGGCAGGGAGAGCAACACGACACCGAGCGTGGCGACGACCATCGCGATCGCCGCGGCCACGGTGGGCAGTTCCTGCAGCGCGACCACGCCGAACAGGCCGACCTGCAGCACCTCGGTCTTGGAGAAGGTCACGCCGACGATGAAGTTGCGCTGCTTCATGGCCAGCAGCAACAAGGCGGTGGCCGCCAGCTGGCTGATGGCGCCCCCGCCCAGCCAGGCCAGGTAGGTTGGCGAGAGGTCCGGCCAGGCCATGGCGCCGGCGCCGGAGAACACGATCACCAGCAGCAGCCACAGCAGCGCGAACGGCAGGCCGTAAAGAAAACGCACCAGCGTGGCCGCCAGCGTGCCCAGGTCCGTGACCAGGCTGCGCTGGGCCGCGTTGCGGATGGTCTGCATGAAGGCCGCCCCGACGACGATCGGGATCCAGGCCCAGCTGGCCAAGGCCGGAAGTTCCATGCCGATGCTGCCGGAGGCGACCGGCCGCTCAGGTCGGGTAACTGCCGGGCAACAGGATGTTGCGGTCGACGGTCTGGATGTCGGTGTGGCCGCAGAAGGCCATCGTGGTGTCGAGCTCGTTGTGGATCAGCTCCAGCGCCTTCGTCACGCCGGCCTCGCCCATGGCACCCAGGCCGTAGACCATGGCGCGGCCGATCATGGTGCCGCGCGCGCCCAGGGCCCAGGCCTTGAGCACGTCCTGGCCGCTGCGGATGCCGCCGTCCATCCAGACCTCGATGTCCTTGCCCACCGCGTCCACGATGGCCGGCAGGGCGCGGATGCTCGACGGCGCGCCGTCGAGCTGGCGCCCGCCATGGTTGCTGACGACGATGGCGTCCGCCCCCGAGGCGACCGCCAGGCGTGCGTCCTCGACGTCCATGATGCCCTTGAGGATCAGCTTGCCGCCCCATTGCTCCTTGACCCAGGCCACGTCGGGCCAGGACAGGCGGGGGTCGAACTGCTCGCGGGTCCAGGCGCCCAGCGAACTCATGTCGCTGACCCCCTTGACATGACCGACCAGGTTGCGGAAGGTGCGGCGTTTCGTGCCGGCCATGCCCAGGCACCAGCGCGGCTTGGTGGCCAGGTTGATCAAGTTGGCCAGTGTCGGGCGGGGCGGGGCGCTCAGGCCGTTCTTGAGGTCCTTGTGGCGCTGCCCGATCACCTGCAGGTCGAGCGTGAGCACCAGCGCGCTGCATTTGGCCACCTTGCAGCGCTGGATCATGTTGGCCATGGCCTCGCGGTCGCGCATCATGTAGAGCTGGAACCAGAACGGCGCGCTGGTGTTCTCGGCGATGTCCTCGATCGAGCAGATGCTCATCGTCGAGAGCGTGAACGGAATGCCGAACTTCTCGGCCGCGCGGGCCGCATGGATCTCGCCGTCGGCATGCTGCATGCCGGTCAGTCCGACCGGGGCGATCGCCACCGGCATCTTGGTCGGGCATCCGACCATGGTGGTCGCCGTGCTGCGGTTCTCCAGGTTGACGGCCACGCGCTGGCGCAGCAGGATGGACTGGAAGTCGTCCGAGTTGGCACGGTAGGTGCCTTCGGTCCACGAGCCGGAATCGGCGTAGTCGTAGAACATGCGGGGCACGCGTTTTTGCGCCAGGACGCGCAGGTCTTCGATATGGGTGATCACGGGCACGGCGGACTCCTTGTTGTCGCCGGCCATGTTAGCCGCAGCGCGCCGCTGCCGTTTTGAAACCCGCTGCCTGCGCCTTGAATTTTTTTCTGCGGGGCCGGGCCTGCGCCGGCCGGGCCCCGCAGGGGCGTCAGCCCAACCGGATCGGCACGAAGATCTTGTCGCCGTCGCGCTGGATCAGCAGCGCCACCGACTTGTCGGACTTCTCCACGATGGAGCGTACCTGCTCCACGTCCTTGACCGCGGTGCCGTTGACCGCCAGCACCACGTCGCCCGGGTTGATGCCGGCGCGGGCGGCGGCGCCGGCCACCGACTCGACGACCAGCCCGTTGGGGGCGCCGACCGCCTGGGCCTCCTGCGGCTGCAGCGGACGCAGGGCCAGGCCGAGCCGCCCCTGGCTGGCCTGCGCGTCGTTGCGCGCCACCGTCGGCGCGGTGTCGCCGGCACTGCCCAGGCGTGCCTCGATGCGTTGCGAGCGGCCCTTGCGCCAGATGTCCAGCGCCACCGTGTCGCCCGGCGTGGCCAGGCTGATGATGGCCGGCAGGTCGCCCGACGAGCGGATCACGGTGCCGTCGACCGAGCGGATGATGTCGCCGGTCTGCAGGCCCGCCTTGTCGGCCGGGCTGCCCGACTCCACCGATGCGACCAGTGCGCCTTCGGGCCGCTCGAGCTTGAACGAGTCGGCCAGCGCCTGGTTGACCTCCTGGATCGTGACGCCGAGCCGGGCGTGTTCGACCTTGCCGGTGGCGACGATCTGGTCCTTGACCTTGAGCGCCAGGTCGATCGGGATCGCGAACGACAGGCCCTGGTAGCCGCCGGTGCGGCTGTAGATCTGCGCGTTGATGCCCACCACCTCGCCGCGGGTGTTGAACAAGGGACCACCCGAGTTGCCCGGGTTCACCGCCACGTCGGTCTGGATGAAGGGTACGGCGCTGTCATCGGGCAAGGAGCGGCCCTTGGCGCTGACGACGCCGGCCGTGACCGTGTTCTCGAAGCCGAACGGCGCACCGATGGCCAGCACCCATTCGCCGACCTGCAGGTCCTGGATGCGGCCGGTGGTCACCGTGGGCAGGTCCTTCGCATCGATCTTGAGCACGGCCACGTCGGTCTTGGCATCCGAACCGAGCACCTTGGCGCTGTATTCGCGCCGGTCGGTCAGCTTGACCGTGACCTGGTCGGCGTCGCGCACGACATGGGCATTGGTCAGGATGATGCCGTCGGCACTGACGATGAAGCCCGAACCCTGGCCGCGGGTCGGCATCTCGCGCGGCATGCCGCCTTGCGGGCCGGGCTGGAAGCGGCGGAAGAATTCGAAGAACGGGTCGTTGCCGAACGGATCGGCGTTGCGCCCGCCGCGGGAGGCCGCGGGCTGGTCCGACGTCCGGGTGGTCCCGGTGACGCTGATGTTGACGACCGCCGGTCCGTTCTGGGCCGTGATGCGCGAGAAGTCGGGCAGGGCCATCGGCGTGGCGGCCGCCGTGGCCGTGGTGACGGCGTTGGCGGCATGGGCCGCAGGTGTGTGTTGCAGCGCGGTGACGCCGGCGCCGCCGACGATACCGGCGGCGGCCAATGCCAGCACCAGGCGCGAAGGGGAGAGTGAAGACCGTTTCATGGCGACTCCTTGTACGGGAAGTTGGAATGCCATGAATATGCGACCGTGGTCTTAGACGAGTCTTAATCGGGGGCCCTTGGCGGGCGGGCCGCGCCGGCGTGCCGCGGCCGTGTCAGGCCGCACGCGTGGGCGGGAAGACCAGTGAAGCCTGCAGGCCGCCGAGCCGGGCCGACGTGCCCAGCGTCAGGCTGGCGCCGTGGCGCTCGGCGATCGCCCGGGCGATCGACAGGCCCAGTCCGCTGCCCGCCGCCTGCGGGTCGTTGCCGCGCACGAAACGTTCGAACACGCGCTCGCGCTCGTCGTCGCCGATGCCCGGGCCGGAGTCCTCGATCGACAACACGGGGCGTGTATCGCGCAGGCCCGACGCGACCCGCACGCGACCGCCGGGGGGCGTGTACTTGATCGCGTTGTCCAGCAGGTTGCGCAGCAGGATCGACAGGCTGTCGGCGTCGCCGTCGATCCAGACCGGTGCCGACTCGCCGCACGCCAGGTCGATCGCGCGTTCGCGTGCGAGCGGCTGCATCTCCTCGACGGCCTGCTGCGCCAATGGGATCAGATCCAGCCGCCGGTGCTGCGCCGGCTCCTGCTGCGATTCGTGGCGCGCCAGCAGCAGCAGTTGCTGCATCAGCCGGATCGCCCGGTCCACGCCCTGGTTGAGCCGGGCCACAGCCTGCTGTTGCGTCTGCGGGTCGTCCGAGCGCCCCAGCGACTGGGCCTGCAGCTTCAGTGCCGTCAGCGGCGAACGCAGTTCGTGCGCGGCGTTGGCGACGAAGGCGCGCTGCGCGTCGAAACTCGCGTGCAGCCGGTCGAACAACAGGTTGATCTCCTGCACCAGCGGCTGGATCTCGTCCGGCAGTCCGGTGTCGGGCAGCGGCGTCAGGTCCTGCGCGGCCCGGGCTGCCACCTGCCGGCGCGTCTGTTCCAGTGGTCGCAACGAGCGGTTGATGATCCACCACAACGCCAGCATCAGCAGCGGCGCGATCAGGGCCAGCGGCATCACGGCGCGCACTGCCAGCGCCCGCGCACGTGCCAGCCGGTCGTCCATGTTCTGCGCGATCTGTATCGTCTGCAGCGGCGTCTGCACCGAGAACACCCTGTATTGCACGCCGTTCTGGGTCACGTCGGCGAAACCGAGCACGGCCCGGGGCGGCAACACGATGCGGCTGGACTGGAACACATGGCGGCCGTCGGCGCTCCAGATCTGGATCACGTAGTCCTGTGCCGCGTCGAGCGGCGGAGCGTCGAGCGGGAAGTGGGGCAGGGCCGGACCGCCGCGCAGGCTGTTGGCCATCTGCTGCAGGTGGTAGTCGAACAAGGTGTCGGCCTGCGCCAGCGCACTGCGGTAGGCGGAGATGCCTTGCAGCAGCGCACCGAGCACGATGGCCACCGAGACCGAGACCAGCAGCCGCCGGCGCAGCGAATGGCGTGGGGCGGCCGTCATGGCGTATCGTCCCGCGGCATGGTGTAGCCGAGTCCGCGCACCGTCTCGATCACCGCATTGCCGAGTTTCTTGCGCAGCCCGTGGATGTAGACCTCGACCGCATTGCTGCTGACCTCGTCCTTCCATCCGTAGAGCTTGTCCTCGATCTGCGCGCGCGAATACACGACACCCGGGCGTGCCATCAGTACCTCGAGCACGGCCCATTCGCGCGCCGACAACTGGATCGGCGTCGGCGCAGCGCCATCGGGCGACAGGCGCAGCGCCTCGTGGGTGATCGGGTTGAGCCGCAGGCCGTGGATCTCGCGTACCGAGTCGGCCTGCCCGTGGCTGCGACGGATCAGCGCGCGGATGCGCGCCAGCAACTCGTCCAGGTCGTAGGGCTTGAGCACGTAGTCGTCCGCGCCGGCATCGAGCCCGGCGATGCGGTCCTGTACCGCGTCGCGGGCGGTGACGATCAGCACCGGCGTGGTGTTCCTGCGTGCGCGCAGGCGGCGCAGCACCTCGACGCCGTCGAGTCGCGGCAGGCCCAGGTCGAGCAGCACCAGGTCGAAGGTCTCGCTGCCCAGCACGCTGTCGGCCGCCGCGCCGTCGCGCACCCAGTCCACGGCGAAGCCTTCGGCGCGCAGCACCTCGCGCACCGCATCGCCGATCATGGTGTCGTCTTCAACCAGCAGCAATCGCACCCGTCGGGCTCCTGTCGGATCGTCCAGCGCCTATTGTGGCGCGCCGCCGCCAGGCCCGGCTGAAGCGGCGCTTAAGGCGGCCGCCTCCAAGGCCCGGTGCCTGCCGGGACACGCTCAGTCGACGCGCACGTCGATCCGGCGCGGTTGCGCCGCGGCGATCTTCGGGATGCGCAGCCGCAACACGCCCTCCTTGAGCTGCGCATCGATGGCCTGGCTGTCGAGTTCGCGGCTCAGTGCGAAGCCGCGCCGATACCGCGGGGCACGGACCTCGGCAAAGCTGGCGTTGAGGCCTTGCGGGGCCTGCAGCGCGATCTCGCCCTCGAGCGTCAGGCTGTTGCCTTCGACACGGATGTCGAGCTTGTCGCGGGGTACACCCGGCATGTCGGCCAGCAGCGTGATGCCGCGGCTGTCCTCGATCACGTCGACGCGCGGCAGCAGGAAACCGCCCTCGGAGCGCTGGCGCGCGGCCGTCTCGGCGTCGTCGGTGCGGGTCACGGTGGTGGTGGTGTCGTTCATGGTGTCGTCCTCCCGGTATCAGGCGATGGCGATGCGTTTGGGTTGCAGCGATTCGCGCCGGCCGATGCTGATGTGCAGCACGCCGTCGCGGTAACGTGCGTCGACCTTGTCCGGATCGATGTCCTCCGGCAGGCTGATGGTGCGGCGAAAACGCCCGCTGAAACGCTCCTGGCCATAGACGTTCGCCGTGTCGTCGGCATCGTCGGGCCGCCCGCTGGCGCGTTCGCCGGCAACGGTCAGCAGGCCGCGGTCCAGCGTGACTTCGGTCTTGTCCGGATCGATGCCCGGCGCGAACGCGAACACGTCCACGCTCTGCGGGGTCTGGCCGACATTGAGACTGGGGAAACTGTTGCCGGCCACGGCGCGAATGCCGCGTGGTGCGTCGCCCTGGGACAGCAAGGCATCCAGATCCCTGCGCACCCGGTCGAAATCCGCGAACAGCCCGCCGGGGAAGTTCAACAACGATTCATACATGGTGGGTCCTCCGTCAATCAGGGGGCCCGGCCATCGGGCCCGAGTCGACTACATGGAGGCGGGGGGCGCGCGTTTCAAGACGGTGCGATCAAGCCGGCGCGGGCGCGCGCCCGCGCCCGGCCGCCAACGCGATCAGGGTGCGTCGATGCCGATCAGCTCGGCCAGCATCGGGGTTTCCATGGATCCGCCCCGGGTCACCGGCTGGCCGGTGCGCGCATTCTTGACGATGGTGAACGGCACGCCTTCGAGGCCCAGATTGTTGAACAGCGCGGTGTTGGCGGCCACCGCCTGCTTGGCTTCGTCGGTCACGCTGGACGAAGTGCCGATGCCGCCTTGCTTGGCCAGCAGCGAGGTCTCGTGTTCGCTCATGGCCTGGGCCGGATCGGCCGCCGACAGCAGGGTCGCGCCCTGGGCGGAGCTGGTCGGGTTGATCAGGCCGACCGGAATCCAGACGAAACGCACCTTCTTCTGCAGCGGCAGCGACGCGTTCCACAGGTGGCCGCAATGCGGGCACTGCGGGTCGAAGAACACATAGGCCACCATGGCACTCATCATCGAGCCGGCGGAGAAACCCTTGGCCTCGTTGGCCACGATCTCGAGGGAGATGGTGCGCCGGGGCTGATCGCCGGATCCGCCCGATGACGGGGTGGACGACGCGGATGGGCCGTCGCTCTTGGAGCAGGCGCTGATGCCCAGGACGGCGGCCGACAGGCCGGCCAGCAGGAATTGTTTGCGTTGCATGATGGAAATGGGTTCCGGTTCGGGATGGTTTGGATCTGACCCGCAGTGTGAGCAGGCCGGGCGCAAAAAGTTTCTCAGGCCAGGCGCTGGCGATGGCGTTCGATCTGGGCCCGCACCTGCCGCGGTGCCGTGCCGCCCTGGATATTGCGTGCCTGCAGCGATCCGCGCAGGCTCAGCACCTCGAAGACATCCTCTTCGATATGGGCATTGAAGCCCTTGAGCTCGGCCAGCGGCAGTTCCGACAGGTCGACCCCCTTGGCGATGGCCGACTTGACCGCGTGCGCCACTGTCTCATGGGCATCGCGGAACGGCAGGCCCTTGCGCGTCAGGTAGTCGGCCAGGTCGGTGGCGGTCGCGTAGCCGCGGCTGGCGGCGCGCTCCATGGCCTCGGGCCGCACCCGGATGCCGGGCACCATGTCGACGAAGATGCGCAAGGTGTCCTTGAGCGTGTCGACGGTATCGAACAGCGGCTCCTTGTCTTCCTGGTTGTCCTTGTTGTAGGCCAGGGGCTGGCCCTTCATCAGCGTGATCAGGCCCATCAGGTGGCCGACGACGCGGCCGGTCTTGCCGCGCGCGAGTTCGGGCACGTCCGGGTTCTTCTTCTGCGGCATGATGGAGCTGCCGGTGCAGAAGCGGTCGGCGATGTCGATGAAGCCGAAACTCTGGCTCATCCAGAGCACCAGTTCCTCGCTCATGCGGCTGAAATGCACCATGCACAGGCTGGCCGCGGCGGTGAATTCGATCGCGAAGTCGCGGTCGCTGACGGCGTCCAGGCTGTTCTCGCAGACGCCTTCCATGCCCAGTGCGGCGGCCACCCGTTGCCGGTCCAGCGGATAGCTGGTGCCGGCCAGCGCGGCCGAGCCCAGCGGCAGGCGGTTGACGCGCCGGCGCAGGTCGACCATGCGCTCGGCATCCCGCGCGAACATCTCGACATAGGCCAGCATGTGGTGGCCGAAGGCGACCGGCTGCGCGACCTGCAGGTGGGTGAAGCCGGGCAGGATGACCTCGGTGTTCTGCTCGGCCAGCGTGACCAGGGCCTTTTGCAGGTCCAGCAGCAGGCCGTGGATCAGGTCGATCTCGCCGCGCAGCCACAGCCGGATGTCGGTGGCGACCTGGTCGTTGCGCGAGCGCCCGGTGTGCAGCCGCTTGCCCGCATCGCCGGCGAGCTGGGTCAGCCGGGCCTCGATGTTCAGGTGCACGTCCTCCAGGTCGAGTTTCCAGTCGAACTGCCCGGCCTCGATCTCGCTGCGGATGGTCGCCATGCCGGCAACGATGGCGTCATGGTCCTGCTGGCTGATGATGCCCTGGTGGCACAACATCTCGGCATGGGCGAGCGAACCGGCGATGTCGACCTGCCACAGGCGCTTGTCGAAGAAGACGCTGGAGGTGTAGCGCTTGACGAGATCGCTCATCGGTTCGGAGAACAGCGCGGACCAGGCTGCCGATTTGTTGTCGAGTTGGTTCTGGGACATGGATGGGAAAGAGGTGGTGCGCGCGGGCCTGGCCCGGCGGGGGCAAGATCACCAATAATCGGGCTTCAATCCCGACACACGATGAAAGACACCGAGATTTTATCGACCTTTCACGAGCTCGATCCGGCCGCCGGTGCCGCGCCGGCGCGGCGCGTGCCGCTGTTCGACGCCTGCCAGATCGGCGTGGTGCTGCGCGCCGTGCTGTTTGTCGAGCTGGTCATGGCCGTGGCCGCGCTGTTTGTCGCCGATTCACCGGTGGCCTGGGTGTTGCGCCTGGCCTTGCTCACCGGCGCTGCCCTGCCGGCGACCCTGGTCTGGCTGCTCGTGGCCTGCGCGCTCCAGCGGGTGCTGGCCCGG
This sequence comes from Rhodoferax sp., assembly GCA_024236015.1. Classification (GTDB taxonomy): domain Bacteria; phylum Pseudomonadota; class Gammaproteobacteria; order Burkholderiales; family Burkholderiaceae_C; genus CAISIP01. The sequence goes on along the minus strand of JACKLK010000004.1, from coordinate 78,476 downwards.
CTGTCGATGCGCAACCAGGTCGCCGCCGGCGTGTTGCTCGGTGCGCTGGCGGGCTTGTACGGTTGCGCGACGCTGCTCGTGATCGGCCTGGTGGACCAGGCGCCGTGGATCGCCTGCGGAGCCACCGGCGCCACGCTGGCCGGCGCACTGGTGGCCGCAATGGTGATGCGCGAGCGCGCGCGCGCGCCGGCCGAGACCACCGCGCGGCTGTCGGAACTGCAATCGCGCATCCGGCCGCATTTCCTGTTCAACACGCTCAACAGCGCGATTGCGCTGGTGCGCGCCGAACCGGCCAAGGCCGAGGCCATGCTGGAAGACCTCAGCGACCTGTTCCGCCATGCGCTGCTCGACCATGGCGAGTCGGCCACGCTGGCCGACGAGATCGAGCTGGCGCGGCGCTACCTGGCGATCGAGCAGGTGCGCTTCGGCGAACGGCTGCAACTCGAATGGGAGCTCGACCCGTCGGCGGACCGCGCGGTATTGCCGCCGCTGCTGCTGCAGCCACTGGTCGAGAACGCGGTGCGCCATGGCGTGGAGCCCAGCGAACAGGGCGCCACGGTGCGGGTGTCCACGCACCGGCGCGGCTCGGTGGTGGTGATCAAGGTGACCAACACGGTTCCGGCGGGCGCCGGTGCGCCGGGCCATGGCGTCGCGCTGGACAACGTGCGCGACCGCCTGCGGCTGCTGCACGACGTGCGGGCGCAGTTCCGCAGCGGTCTGGTCGACGGCATCTACCAGGTGCGCATGGAGGTGCCGGCATGAGGCGCCGGGCCGCCCCGGGGCGCACGGCGCGCAGGAGATGCCGGTGACGACCGCGCCGGCCCCGGCTGCGCTGCGCGCGCTGGTCGTCGACGACGAGCCGCTGGCGCGTTCGCGCATGCGGGTGCTGCTCGAGCAGTGCCCGTTGCCGACGGTGCGGATCGTGGGCGAAGCCGCCACGGCAGGCCAGGCGCTGGAGATGATCGGGCGCGAGCGGCCCGACGTCGTGCTGCTCGACATCCACATGCCGGGCTCCGACGGCCTGACGCTGGCCCGGCACGTGGCGGCCATGCCCGACGCGCCGGCCGTGGTCTTCGTCACCGCCCATGCCGAACACGCGCTGCAGGCCTTCGAGCTGGAGGCGGTCGACTATGTGACCAAGCCGGTTCGGCTGTCGCGCCTGGCGCTGGCCCTGCAGAAGGTCGAGCGGCGCCGGCTGGCGGCGGCGGCGTTGCAACCCGAGGCCCCGGCGGGTTTCCTGACGATCCAGGACCGCGGGCGCACCGAACGGGTGCCGGTGTCCGAGGTGGTCTACCTGAAGGCCGAGCTCAAGTACATCACGCTGCGCACGGCCGAGCGCAGCCTGATCCTGGACGGCTCGCTGAGCGACATCGAGGAACGCCACCGCGCGCATTTCCTGCGCATCCACCGCAACGCCCTGGTGGCACGGCAGCTGGTGCGCGCGCTCGAGAAACATTTCGACGAGGAGGAGGGCGAAGGCTGGGCGGTCCGCTTGCACGGCGTCGACGAGGTGCTGGCGGTCTCGCGCCGGCAGCTGGCGGCGGTGCGTGAGTTGCTGAACGCCGGCGCATGAGAGCGCAGGGCCGTTCCCAAGCGCGCATCCCGCGGCGCGTGGCGCGGAGGGTAGTCCATTGAGCCCGTCGCGGCGCACGAACCCGGTACCGGCGCCGCATGCCTGAGGCCATCGACGCCGCCGACACCGATCGGTTGATACGGGCCCTGCCGTGCTGGCAGGGCACGGTGCGTATCACGCCGCTCGATGGCGGCATGACGAACCGCAACTTCCGCGTCGACGACGGCCGGGCCCCTTGCGTCGTGCGGCTGGGCCAGGACCTGCCGGCGCATGGCATCGTGCGCTGGCACGAACAGGCGGTCGCGCGCGCGGCGCATGCCGCCGGTGTGTCGCCGCAGGTGTTGCATGCCGGGCCCGGTGTGCTGGTCAGCCGTTTCATCGACGGCCAGACCCTGGAGGCGCAGCAGGTCCGCGATCCGGCACGGCGCGACGCCATCGTGGCCTTGCTGCGCCGCTGCCATCACGACGTGCCGCGGCAACTGCGCGGGCCGGTGCTGATGTTCTGGGTGTTCCAGGTGATACGCGACTACCTGGCCGTGTTGCAAGCCCATGCGCCGTGCCTGATGCAGGACCAGCTGCCGGCCTGGGATGCGATGGCACGCACGCTGGAACAGGCCGTGGGCCCGGTCGACATCGTGTTCGGCCACAACGATCTGCTGGCGGCGAACCTGATCGACGATGGCCACCGGTTGTGGCTGATCGACTGGGAATATGCCGGCTTCAACAGCCCCTTGTTCGACCTGGCCGGCCTGGCGGTCAACAACGGCTTCGACGACGACCAGGCGCGGGACCTGCTCGAGCGGTATTTCCGGCAGCCGGTCGATGCCGCGCGCTGGCGCTCCTTTGCCGCGATGCGGTGCGCATCGGCGCTGCGCGAGACGCTGTGGGCCGTGGTGTCGCACCATACCTCGGACATCGGTGTCGATCATGCCGCCTACGCACGGCAATGCCGCCGGGCGCTGGATCGGGCCTGGCGGGATTTCGAACGCTGAGAATGCCGGGGCGGCGGCGGGATCAGCCGGTGTTGCGCAGCCCGGCCGCGATGCCGTTGATCGAGATATGGATGCCGCGGCGCAGCTTGTCGTCGACCTTGCCGGCGCGGTAGCGGCGAATCAGCTCGACCTGCAGGTGGTGCAGCGGGTCGATGTACGGAAAGCGGTGGCGGATCGAGCGCTGCAGCGCGGCGTTGTTGGCCAGCCGGTGCTTGTCGCCGGTGATCTGGGCCAGCGCGTCGGAGGTCAGGTGCCATTCGGCCTCGATGCTGCCCAGGATCTTCTTGCGCAGCCGGGTGTTGCCCACCAGCTCCGCATACCGCGAGGCCAGCGCCAGGTCGCTCTTGGCCATGACCATGTCCATGTTCGACAACAAGGCGCGGAAGAACGGCCAGGTCCGCTCCATCTTCTGCAGCAGCGCCATGCGTTCCTTGCGCGACATCGGCCCTGGCGCGTGCAGGAATTCGTGGATGGCCGAGCCGAAGCCGTACCAGCCCGGCAGCGTCAGCCGGCACTGGCCCCAGCTGAAGCTCCAGGGGATGGCGCGCAGGTCCTCGATCGCCTGCGAGGACTTGCGCGACGAAGGCCGCGAGCCGATGTGCAGTTCGGTGATCTCGCGGATCGGCGTGGCGCCGAAGAAATATTCGGTGAAGCCGGGCGTCTGGTAGACCAGCTTGCGGTAGGCCGCCATGCTGGCCTGCGACAGTGCGGCCGCCGTCTGCAGGAACTGCTCGCTCACCGGCTTGCTGGCCGGCATCAGCGTGGCCTCCAGCGTCGCGGCCACCAGCGTCTCCAGGTTGCGGCGACCGATCTCCGGGTTGGCGTATTTGGAGCCGATGACCTCGCCCTGCTCGGTCAGCCGGATCTGGCCGCGCACGGTGCCGGGGGGCTGGGCCAGGATGGCCTGGTAGCTGGGCCCGCCGCCGCGGCCGACGGTGCCGCCGCGGCCATGGAACATGCGCAGCCGTATCGGCGTGGTGCCGCTGGCATCGGCGTCGGCCAGTTCGTCGAACAGCGCCACCAGCGCGATCTCGGCCAGGTACAGCTCCCAGTTGCTGGTGAAGATGCCGCCGTCCTTGTTGCTGTCGGAATAACCGAGCATGATGTCCTGCTCGCCACCGCTGCGCCGCACCATGGCCTGGATGCCGGGCAGGGCATAGAAGTCGCGCATGATGGGCGCGGCATTGCGCAGGTCCTCGATGGTCTCGAACAGCGGCACGACGATCAGGTCGGTGCGTGCCTGGCGGTCCAGCGTCTCGTGCATCAGCCCGGTTTCCTTCTGCAGCAGCAGCACCTCGAGCAGGTCGCTGACGGTCTCGGTATGGCTGATGATGTAGTGGCGCAGCGCCTGGCGGCCATACCGCGCCAGCATCTCGCGCGCGGTGCTGAAGATGGCCAGTTCGTCCTGTACCAGCGTCGAATACGCATGGTCGATCACGCGCAGCGGCCGCGCGTCGGACAGCAGCCGCTGCAGCACCGCCTGCTTGGCGGCTTCGTCGAGGCCGGCGTAATCCGGCTCGATGCGTGCCGCGGCCAGCAGTTCGGCGACCACGCTTTCATGCTTGTCCGAGTTCTGCCGCAGGTCCACGGTCGCCAGGTGGAATCCGAACACGTCGACCGCTCGGATCAGCGGCCGCAGCCGATGCGCCACCAGGGCCGCGCCATGGTTCTCGAGCAGCGAGCGCTCGATGACGCACAGGTCGTCGTAGAACTCCCGGGCGTGCGCGTACGGGTTCTGCGGCGCCACCGCATGGCGCGCGGCCTCGCCGCCGGTGAGCGCGCGCAGCGTGGCCGCCAGCCGCGCATAGATGCCGGTCAGCGCCAGCCGGTACGGCTCGTCCTGGCGGTGTTCGTTGGTGTCGGGCGAGCGTGCGGCGAGCTGGCGCATGTCCTGCGAGATCGTGACCAGGATGGCGGACGCCGACAACTCGCCACCGAGCAGGTGCACCTCGGTCAGGTAGTGGCGCAGGGCCACCTCGGACTGGCGCCGGAGCGCGTAGATCAGGGTCTGCGCGCTGACGTTCGGGTTGCCGTCGCGGTCGCCGCCGATCCAGTGGCCCATGCGCAGAAAGCTGTGGATGCCCTGCTGGCCCAGTTCGCGCTCGAGGTCGCCATAGAGCTTCGGAATCTCGCGCAGGAAGGTCGGCTCGTAATAACTCAGCGCGTTCTCGATCTCGTCGGCCACGGTCAGCTTGGTGAAACGCAGCAGCCGCGTCTGCCACAGCTGCATCACGCGCGAGCGGATCAGCGCCTCGTTGCGCGCGAGCTCGCGCGGTGTCAGCGCGTCCTTGTTGCCCTGTGCGGCCAGCGCCTGCAGCCGGATCATGTCGCGCGCGGCCAGCAGCTGCGCGATGCCGCGTTCGGCGTCCAGGATGCTCTTGCGCTGCACCTCGGTCGGATGCGCGGTCAGCACCGGCGACAGGTAGCTCGAGGACAAGGTGTCGACGATGGTGGCGGGCGCGATGCCGGCCCAGCGCAGCCGCGACAAGGCCACGTCGATGCTGCCTTCCTGGGTGTTGCCGGCGCGCTCATGGATGGCGCGCCGGCGGATATGGTGCCGGTCCTCGGCCAGGTTGACCAGGTGGCTGAAATACGTGAATGCGCGGATCACGCTGACGGTCTGGTCGCCGGACAGGCTGTTGAGCAGCTTCTTCAGCGCGCGGTCCGCGTCATGGTCGGCATGGCGCCGGAACGCGACCGACAGCTTGCGGATCTGCTCGATCAGCTCGAAGGCCGCCTCGCCGTCCTGGTCCCGGATCACGTCGCCCAGAATGCGGCCGAGCAGCCGGATATCTTCCACCAGCGGGCGTTCGTTCTCGCGGGCACGGCGGGTGGTTTCGGCACTGGGTCGTGGGGTCATGGTGGCGGCTGTGGCAGGGCGTTGGACAAGTCGGCCATGCTAGCATCGCCCACCCCCGCCCGATTACCAAACGGTTACGACTGTGAACCCGTCTTCCCGCACGCCCATCGTCATTGCCACGCGCGAAAGCCGCCTGGCCTTGTGGCAGGCACGCCATGTGCAGCAATGCCTCGAGGCGCTCGGCCACCGTGTCGAGCTGCTGGGCATGACCACGCGCGGCGACCAGATCCTGGACCGCACGCTGAGCAAGGTCGGCGGCAAGGGTCTGTTCGTCAAGGAACTGGAGAGCGCCCTCGAGGACGGGCGGGCCGACATTGCCGTGCACTCGCTCAAGGACGTGCCGATGGAGCTGCCCGCGGGTTTTGCGCTGGCCTGCGTGATGGAGCGCGAAGACCCGCGCGACGCGCTGGTCTCCAACCGCATCGACGAGCTGGCCCAGTTGCGGCCGGATGCCGTGCTGGGAACATCGAGTCTGCGCCGGGCGGTGCTGCTGCGCGACAGCCTGACCCGGCTGGGCCGTGACGACGTGCGCATCGCGCCGCTGCGCGGCAACCTGGATACCCGGCTGCGCAAGCTCGACGAGGGCGGCTTCGATGCCATCGTGCTGGCGGCGGCCGGGCTCAAGCGGCTCGGGCTCGCGTCGCGGATCCGCCTGGTGTTCGAACCCGAGCAGATGTTGCCGGCCGCCGGCCAGGGCGCATTGGGCATCGAGGTGCGTGCCGACCGGCAGGACCTGATCGAGGCGCTGGCGCCATTGGCGCATCGGCCGACCTGGCTGGCGGTGGCCAGCGAGCGCGAGGTCAGCCGCTCCATGGGCGGCAGTTGTTCGATGCCGCTGGCGGCCCATGCGCGCTGGAGCGGGGTGCAGCTGACGCTGCATGCAGCCTGGGGCGAGATGCGCGACGAGGCCGATGCCGGCCCGCCGTCGCCGCTGGTGCGCGCCGATGGCTGCCAGGACGTGGCGGACCTGCCGCAGGCGGTGGCGCTGGGCCGGCGCGTGGCGCAGCAGCTGCGCGACGGCGGCGCCCGTGTTGCCGGCGACGCAGCCTGACGCGGCGGAGCCGAGCGCCGTGCGCGTCATCGTGACCCGGCCGCTGGCGGAGGCCGAGCGTTGGGTGCAAGGGCTCGCGCAACAGGGCATCGAGGCGCTGGCGGTGCCGCTGATCGAGATCCGCCCTCTGGCGCAAACCGGTGCGATTGCCGCGGCCTGGCGTCGCTGCCGGCAGTGCCAGGCCATCATGTTCGTCAGCGCCGCCGCGGTGGCACATTTCTTTGCGGCCCGGCCGCCGGACGCCGACCTGGGGACGCCCGAGCAGGGCCCGCGCCTGTGGGCGCCCGGGCCGGGCACGGTGGCCGCGCTGGTGCGCCAGGGCGTCGATCCGCGGCGGATCGACGCACCGGCCGTGGGCAGCGGGCAATACGATTCCGAGGCCTTGTGGGCGCAGGTCGGCGCGCGCGTGCAGCCGCATTGGCAGGTGATGCTGGTGCGCGGGGCCGCACGGGACGTCAGCCTGCCGGCGCCGAATGCATCGACGCAGCGGGATCCGTCCCCCGCGGCCGGCGACGCGCAGGGCGAGGGCCGTGACTGGCTTGCGCGCCAGCTGGTGCAGGCGGGCGCGCAGCTGCACTGGGTCGTGGCGTATTGGCGGGCCGCGCCGCGGCCGCAGGCGGTGCGCCAGGCGCTCGCGCAGCACGGGGTCGGCGACGATGACCTGTGGTTGTTCACCAGTTCCCAGGCCATCGGCAACCTGCGCGCCTGCATGCCCGGGCACGACTGGTCGCGGGCGCGCGCCATCGCCAGCCATGCCCGTATCGTTGCCGCGGCACGGGAGGCCGGCTTCGGCGAGGTGCAGGAATCGCGTCCGGCGCTGGCGGACGTGGCGGCGTCGATAAAATCGGCGCAATGAAGGAACACGCATCGACCCCATCCACGCCAGATCCGGTTGATGCCTCGGTGCCGGCTTCCGATCGCCCGCCCGGTGACGCCGCGGCGAAGCCGTCGCCGCCACCGGCGCGCACGCCTGCCGCAGACGCGGGCCCGCCGACGCTGGGCGCGACCCTGGGTGCGTCGCCGCTGGCGTTGCTGGCCGTGCTGCTGGGCGCCGCGGCGCTGATCGCCAGCGTGCTGACCTGGCAGCGCCTGTCGGCGATGCAGGAGACCCTGGCTCGCCAGAGCGGGGACGCGACCATGCATGCGGCCGAAGCGCGGGCCAGTGCCAAGGCGGCGCAGGAACTGGCTCGGGAGACCGCGGCACGCCTGGCCGTGGCCGAAGTGCGGCTCGGCGAGGTGACGCTGCAGCGCGCGCAACTCGACGAGCTGGTGCAACGCATGTCGCGCTCGCGCGACGATTTCCTGCTGGTGGACCTGGAATCGGCGCTGCGCCTGGCGCAGCAACAGGCGCAGCTCACCGGCAGCGTGGAACCGCTGGTGGCGGGCCTGCGCAGTGCCGAACAACGCGTGGCCCGCGCCGCCCAGCCCGGGTTGACGCAGCTGCAGCGTGCGTTGGCGCGCGACATCAGCCGCATCACCTCGGCCGACGTCACCGACACGCCGAGCTTGCTGGCGCGTATCGACGAATTGCTGCGCCTGGCCGACGACCTGCCATTGGCCAATGCGGTGGCCGCGGTCAGCGCCTCCGGATCGCTGCGGCTGCAGGAATCCGAGGCGGCACCGAACTGGTGGTTGCGGGTGCTGCAGGTGGTGGGGGACGAGGCCGGCAAGCTGCTGCGCATCAGCCGCATCGAGCGCCCGGAAGCGGCCTTGTTGTCGCCCGAGCAGTCGTTCTTCGTGCGCGAGAACTTCAAGCTGCGCCTGCTCAATGCCCGGCTGGGCCTGCTGGCCCGCCAGCTCGAGTCGGCCCGCGCCGACATGGCCGCGGCGTCGACCGCACTGTTCCGTTATTTCGATCCGGCCGCGCGCAAGACCCAGGCCGCGGCCGGACTGCTGCAGCAGGTCCAGTCGCAGATGAAGACCATGGAATTGCCCCGCATCGACGACACCATGGCGGCGCTGACCACGGCCGCCGCCGGGCGCTAGGCGGGAGTCGGCCATGCGGGTATCCCTCTGGTTGCTGGCCCTGTTCGCCGCTGCCGTCGCGGCAGCGCTGTTCGCCGGGAGCAATCCGGGTTCGGTGACCATCTTCTGGCCGCCGTACCGGATCGACCTGTCGCTGAACCTGGTGCTGGTCGTGTTGCTGCTCGGTTTCCTGGTGCTGCACCTGGCCTTGCGTGCCCTGTCGGCGCTGTTCTCGATTCCGCGCGACGCGCGGCTGTGGCGCCAGCGCCAGCGCGAGCGCAACATGCAGGCCTCCTTGCTCGATGCCTATGCGCAGCTGATCGCCGGGCGGTTCGTGCGATCGAAGAAGGCGGCCGAGGTCGTGGTCGACCAGGTCGACCATCTGGCCAACGCCGAGGACAAGCTCGCCTATGCCGGTCCGCTGCGCACCATCGCCCACCTGCTGGCCGCCGAGGCGGCACATTCGCTGCAGGACCGCGCCGGGCGCGAGCGTCACTACCGGGCCGCACTCGACCACGCGGGGCGAGGCCTGGCGCCGGAAGCCGGCGAGGGCGTACGGCTGCGCGCGGCACGCTGGGCACTGGATGACCATGATGCGCCACTGGCGCTGCAGATGCTCGACGACCTGGGCCAGGGCCCGGGCCGGCGCACGCTGGCGCTGCGCATGCGGCTCAAGGCGGCCCGCATGGCGGGGCGCACCATCATGGCGCTGGAGACGGCCCGGCTGCTCGCCAAGCACCATGCCTTGTCGCAGACCGCGGCGCGCGGCGTGTTGCGTGGCCTGGCGATCGAGCTGATCCAGGCCGCGCACGATCCGGCCCAGCTGACGCAGGCCTGGTCGCGGCTCGAGCCGGCCGAGCGCACGATGCCGGACGTGGCCAGCTTGGCGGCGGTGCGGCTGCTGACGCTGGGCGGCGACCCGGCGACCAGCCGCCTGTGGCTGCTGCCGGTCTGGGAGCAGATGCTGGCCCAACCCGGCGGCCTGGGCCAGCAGCAAAGCGTGGAGCTGGTGCGGGCGCTCGAACTCGGTTTTGCCAAGGACCCGCACGCGCTGGAAGGCGAGTGGCTGACCCGTATCGAATCGGCCCAGCTCAGCCATCCGGGCGACGCCGTGTTGCAATACCTGGCCGGTGTGACCTGCATGCGGCTGCAGCTGTGGGGCAAGGCGCGCCAGCTGCTCCAGCAGTCCCTGGTGCGCATGCACGATGCCGGCCTGCGCCGCGACGCCTGGCGCCAGCTGGCGGAAATGGCGTCGCAGCGCGGCGACGCCGAGGCTGCCACGGCAGCCTGGCGCAGTGCCGCCCAGGCCTGAGCCGCTTGTCCTGCACGTCGTTGGCGCAATGCCAGCGCGGATGCGTCGGCCGGGTTCCGTAGGGGCGCGACGGCCGAGCCATGGGCTTGGCCGTGTCCGGTGACGTCATGGCGCATCGATGGCCGGCTCCCATGCCGATGTCGGAGACACGCATGGTCCATGCGTCGCGCCGATTAGGCTTTTCGCCCGTTGCGGTCTCCCCCGTCGATCCGCCGAAACATCCGTAGCACGAAGCTTGGGCCGGCCCCGGCATGGCGTGTGGCTCGACGATGTGGTCGAGTGGCCCGTGCGCGCGCAACCCGTCTGCCCATGAAAAAGCCGCCTTGCGGCGGCTCGGGTCGGGGTACGGACCCGCGCCTGCCGGTACGTCGCCGGGCGGCGGCGTACCAGGGCAAGCGCGGCTGCGCCGTCAGTTCGGTGCCTGTTGCTCGAACGGCAGCGTCATGTTGCGCAGGTCGCGTCGGGTCTCGACCAGCACCAGCGGGCCTTCGTCGACGACGACGCGCGGCGCCGGTTCGCGCGGCACGTGGATCGGCTCCGGCTGCGCGGCGATCGCGGCCTGGGCGGCCTTGATCTTCTCGGCATCGGAGTTGACCCAGCTCAGGCCCGAGGCCTGGGCGACCTGCGACAACTCGTCGATCGGCAACACGAACTGATGAACCTTGGGCAAGGTGCCCGCCGTGGCCGGCTCGGCGGCTTCTTCGCCACCGTGGCCGGCGGTCGCTGGTGCGGCTGCCAGCGGCGTGGCGGTCGGCTCCGCAACCACGGCCGCCTGTTGTGCCGCCGGGTCAAAGCCCTCCAGCGCGGGCTGGAGTTCGCGTGGCGACGCCGGCGTGCGGTCCTCGCCGTCCGGCTGGGCCTGCTGCTGGTTGCCGCGATCACCACGGTCACCCCGTTCGCTGCGTTCACCACGGTCGCCGCGTTCACCACGAGGCCGGCGATCGCGCGAGCGCTTTTCGCGGGGCGCGTTTTCCGACTGCGCGTCGCCGCGCTCGGTGTTGTCGACGGTGTTGGCCGACACCGGTTCGGCCTGGCGCGTGTCGGACAGGTCGGACGCCGGCTGCGATTGCGGCGCAACGGACGATGCCTCCGGCTGGCCGTCGTTGTCGGCGTCCATGGCGCCGGCAGGGGCCTGGTTGCGGTCCCCGCGTTCGCCGCGGTCACCCCGTTCACCACGCGGGCGACGCTCGCCGCGTTGGCGTTCGCCGCGTCCTTCGCGGGCCTCGCGCGGTTGGGATGCCTGGTTGTTGTCGGCGTCGGCCAGGTTGGTGGTGGCCTGCTCGTCCTGGCCGGTGGCGTCCTGAGGCGCGCGATCGGCGTCCCGGTTGCGCTCCCGGTCACCACGCTCGCCGCGTTCGCCCCGGCCGCCGCGGCCGCCACGACCGCCGCGCGACGGGCGATCGGCCCGCTGTTCGTTGCGGTTGTTGTTGTTGCCGTCGTCGCCGGCGCCGCCCTGGCCGGCTTGCGATGCGCCCGCATCGGCTGCCAGCGGCATGCCATTGGCATCCGTGCGCTCGCGCTGCTGGCCCTGGGCCGAGCGTTCGCCACCGCGGTTGCGTCCGCCGCGTCCGCCACGGGAGCGGCCTTCGCCCCGCGAACCGTCGCCACGCGATCCGTCGCGGCCTTCTCCCCGGCGGCCGTCGCGCGCGGGTCGTCCGTCGGCACGGGCTTCCTTTTTGGCCTCTTGCGGGCTCGGCGTTGCCGCCGGTGCCGGAGCGGCGGCGGGTGGCGGCGCCGCGAACAGGCTCTTGATCCAGCCGATGAAACCGCGTTCGGCCGGCGCGCCGCTTGCGAACGTCGGTGCCGGGCTGGCCGCCGCGGCGGCCGGCTGGGCTGCCGGCGTTGCCGGGGCCTGCGGCTTGGCTTCTGCCACCGGAGCCGGTGCATCGGGCAACACGCCCTTGATCACCGGTGTCTGGCGGTTGGTCGGCTCCTGCGAGCGGCGGGTGACCGAGGTCGGATCCTCGGGTTCTTCCGCCAGCTTGTAGGTGGCCTCGATGTTGTCCAGGCGCGGATCGTCGTGCTTGAGGCGGGCCAGCTTGTAATTGGGCGTCTCCAGCGTCTTGTTGGGCACCATCAGCACGTTGATGCGCTGCTTGAGCTCGATCTTGGTGATCTCGGTGCGTTTCTCGTTGAGCAGGAACGAGGCCACGTCGACCGGCACCTGGCACAGCACCGATGCCGTGTTGTCCTTGAGCGACTCCTCCTGGATGATGCGCAGGATCTGCAGCGCCGAGCTCTCGGTGTCGCGGATATGGCCGGAGCCGCCGCAACGCGGGCAGGGGATGGAGGCGCCTTCGCTCAGCGCCGGGCGCAGGCGCTGGCGGCTCATCTCCATCAGGCCGAACTTGCTGATCGAGCCGAACTGCACGCGGGCGCGGTCCTGGCGCAACGCGTCGCGCAGCCGGTTCTCGACCTCGCGGCGGTTGCGGCTCTCTTCCATGTCGATGAAGTCGATGACGATCAGGCCACCGAGGTCACGCAGCCGCATCTGGCGCGCCACTTCGTCGGCGGCCTCCAGGTTGGTGCGGGTCGCGGTCTCCTCGATGTCGCCGCCGCGGATGGCACGCGCCGAGTTGACGTCGACCGAGACCAGCGCCTCGGTGTGGTCGATCACGATGGCGCCGCCGCTGGGCAACTGCACCATGCGGGCATAGGCCGATTCGATCTGGTGCTCGATCTGGAACCGCGAGAACAGCGGCGCGTCGTCGCGGTAACGCTTGACGCGGGCCGCATGCTCGGGCATCACGTGCGCCATGAACTGCTGGGCCTGGTCGTACACGTCGTCGGTGTCGATCAGGATGTCGCCGATGTCATGGTTGAAATAGTCGCGGATGGCGCGGATGACCAGCGACGACTCCTGGTAGATCAGGAACGCGCCCTTGCCGCCCTTGGAGGCGCCGTCGATGGCGTTCCACAGCTTGAGCAGATAGTTCAGGTCCCACTGCAGCTCGGGCGCGCTGCGGCCGATGCCGGCGGTGCGCGCGATGATGCTCATGCCGTTCGGATATTCGAGCTGGTCCAGCGCCTCCTTGAGGTCGGCGCGCTCGTCGCCTTCGATGCGGCGCGACACGCCGCCGCCGCGCGGATTGTTCGGCATCAGCACGACATATCGGCCGGCCAGCGAGATGAAGGTGGTCAGCGCCGCACCCTTGTTGCCGCGTTCTTCCTTCTCGACCTGCACGACCAGTTCCTGGCCTTCGCGGATCGCGTCCTGGATGCGTGCGCCGTTGGCCTGAACGCCTTGCGCGAAATACTGGCGCGAGATTTCCTTGAACGGCAGAAAGCCGTGGCGGTCTTCGCCGTAGTCGACGAAGCAGGCTTCGAGCGACGGTTCGACGCGGGTCACGACCGCCTTGTAGATATTGCCCTTGCGCTGCTCGCGCCCTTCGATCTCGATTTCGTAGTCGAGCAGTTTTTGCCCGTCGACGATGGCCAGCCGGCGTTCTTCGGCCTGCGTGGCGTTGATCAGCATCCGTTTCATGGGTAGCGTTCCTGTTTCCTGCATCGGATCCGCGTCGTGCCGCACATGGGCGGCGTGGCGCAATCCTGGTGGTCTTTCGACTCTCTACTTGCTCATGACGAGCACACGATGCCTGACGAACGCGTTGAAACGATGGGAATTGCCGCGGGCCGGGACTCAGATCGTGAGTCGGGGCGTTGGCACGGGGACAGGGGCGAGGGGGTGCGTTTGCGTGCGGCGCTTCGAGCGCAACAAAACATGATGGTCTTGTCGGATCGACGGGACCGGACGGGCCGCATGCACTGCCACCGACGCCCGAAGGCGCCGCAGGCAGGTCAGGATCAGGCCCATCAAGACAAACATTTCGCTCAAATCCGTCTGCCAGAGAGACTCTGGCAGAACTGGGTATTCCATATCAGTGATTCAAAGCGTCGGCATACCCGCTCGCTGTTCGGACCACCACAGACTGTGGTCTGTGGTCTGTCGTGCTGGCAACCTGGTGGCATCGACCTGCCAGCGCGGCTTTATGTGGGGTGTGGACTAAACTCCAGACAAATCAACCACTTGCAGCACGTCGCTAGTGAAAGTCATTATAGGGGGCAATCTGCCGGTGCAAGCACAACAGGTCAGCATGTTGCTGGTCGACGAGGAAGACGCGGGCCAGCGCCTGGACAACTTCCTGATGCGCCGGCTCAAGGGCGTGCCCAAGACCCATGTGTACCGCATCATCCGCAGCGGCGAGGTGCGCATCAACAAGGGGCGGGCCAGCGCCGACCGGCGGGTGGCCGCCGGCGACCAGGTGCGGGTGCCGCCGGTGCGCACGTCGCAGGCGGCCGACACCAAGGCCCAGGCGGTGCAGGCCGGCAGCGGCTTTGCGCCGGCACGGGAGTTCCCGGTCCTGTTCGAGGACGAATTCCTGCTGGCGATCGACAAGCCGGCCGGCACCGCGGTGCACGGCGGCTCGGGCGTGAGTTTCGGCGTGATCGAGCAGTTGCGCATGGCCCGGCCCCAGGCGCGCACGCTGGAGCTGGTGCACCGGCTCGACCGCGAGACCAGCGGCATCCTGCTGGTGGCCAAGAAACGCAGCGCGCTGAAGAACCTGCAGGAGCAGTTCCGCGACCGCGCCACCGGCAAGACCTACCTGGCCCTGGTTGCCGGGGAATGGCCGCAGCGCCTGAAGGTGCTGGACCAGCCGCTGCACAAATACCTGCTGCCCGATGGCGAGCGCCGGGTGGCGGTGGTCGACAAGCAACATCCCGACGCGATGACGGCGGTCTCGCTGGTACGGGTTGCCCGGTCCGGTGGCGGCTACTCGCTGCTCGAGGTGACGATCAAGACCGGCCGTACGCACCAGATCCGGGTCCACCTGGCCCATCAGGGCATGCCCATCGTCGGTGACGACAAATACGGCAATTTCGAGCTGAACAAGTCGCTGCAGCGCGCCACGGCGCCAGTACCCCTGCGGCGCATGTTCCTGCATGCCTGGCGGTTACAGTTCGAACATCCCTCCACCGGCGCGCCGATGGCCTTGCAGGCCGAACTGCCCGCCGAACTCGCCACCTTCCTCGACCATGCCATTGCCGACCCCGCATGAAGACACGGCCCGCGCGCCGGGTGCCCGCACACGGGCGTTCGACCTGATCGCGTTCGATTGGGACGGCACCCTGTTCGACTCGACGGCCATCATCACCCGCTGCATCCAGGCGGCCGTGCGTGATGTCGGCGGGACGGTACCGTCGGATCTGACGGCGTCGCACGTGATCGGCATGGGTCTGATGCAGGCGCTGGCCCATGCGGCGCCCGATGTGCCCCGGGAAAAATACCCGGAACTCGGCGCGCGCTACCGCCACCACTACATGGCGCATCAGGACGACATCAGCCTGTTCGACGGTGTCGTGCCGCTGCTGACGGAACTGCGCCAGCGCAGCCACCATCTGGCGGTGGCCACCGGCAAGAGCCGTGCCGGGCTGGACGCGGCATTGCGCGCCGTGCAGTTGCAGGGCCTCTTCGATGCATCGCGCACCGCGGACGAGACCGCCGGCAAGCCGCATCCGCGCATGCTGCAGGAACTGATGCGCGAATTCGGGCTGGAACCGCAACGGGTACTGATGGTGGGCGACACCACGCACGACCTGCAGATGGCGCGCAACGCCGGTTGCGCCAGCGTGGCGGTCAGCTACGGTGCCCACCCGGTGGACGGCTTCGCCGCCTGCGGACCCTTGTACGTGGCGCATTCGGTGGCACAACTGCGCGACTGGTTGCTGGCGCATGCATGAACGCAGGCGCACGCACCGCGGCGAGCGGCGCATGACGAAAGCAAGGCCATGACCATGGAATCCGATGCCATCGACCTGTGCGCCTCCGGTGACCTGGTCGACAGCGCGCTGGCGGTGCCGTTCGACGTCGTCTACCAAGGGCAGACCTGCCGTGCGTTCGCGATCCGCTACCAGGGCCAGGTCCATGCCTATCTGAACCGCTGCAGCCATGTGCCGATGGAGATGGACTACCAGCCCGACCGGTTCTTCGATCTGACCGGTCACTGGCTGATCTGCTCCACCCATGGCGCGATGTACCAGCCGCAGACGGGGGCGTGCCAGGGCGGGCCTTGCCGGGGCGGCCTGGTGAAGATCGCCGTCGATGAATCGCAGGGCGTCGTGCGCTGGCATACTGCCCACAACCTGAAACCCGTTGAGTACTGACATGACTGAACCGACCTTCGATCCCGACCGTGCCGACGGCACCATGCCATCCGGGGCGTCGCGCCAGGAGGCGCAGGCGCCCGGGTCCGATGCCCGCCACGGCAAGCCCGGCTGGGAACGCGCGACGCTGGAGAAGCTGGCCTTTGCCGCGCTGGCCGAGCAACGCAGCGCCCGGCGGTGGCGCAATTTCATCCGGCTCGCCTGGCTGGCGTTCCTGGTTGCCGTGGTGTGGATCGCCACCCAGCGCGGTGCGCCGATCCCCGAGGCATCCACGCCCCACACCGCGATGGTGGAAATCAAGGGGGAAATCGCGTCCGGCGGCGAGGCCAGCGCCGAGGTGGTGATCAACGCCGCGCGTGCGGCGTTCGAGGACAGCGGCGCGCGGGCCGTGGTGCTGCTGATCAATTCGCCGGGCGGCAGCCCGGTGCAGGCCGGCATCATCAACGACGAACTGCGCCGGCTCAAGGCCAAGCACGGCAAGCCGATGTACGCCGTGGTCGAGGAGACCTGTGCCTCGGCGGCCTATTACGTGGCGGTGTCGGCCGATCGCATCTTCGTCGACAAGGCCAGCATCGTGGGCAGCATCGGTGTCCTGATGGACGGCTTCGGCTTCACCGGCCTGATGGACAAGCTGGGTGTGGAGCGGCGCCTGATGACGGCCGGCGAGAACAAGGGCTTTCTCGATCCGTTCAGCCCGCAGAGCGAGCGCCAGCGCGAATTCACGCAGCAGATGCTCGACCAGATCCACCACCAGTTCATCGACGCGGTCAAGGCCGGCCGTGGCAATCGGCTCAAGGAAACGCCGGAGACCTTCAGCGGCCTGTTCTGGATCGGCCAGCAGGCCATCGAACTGGGCCTGGCCGACCAGCTCGGCAGCCTGGACTTCGTCGCGCGCGAGATCGTCAAGTCCGAGGACATCATCGACTACACGCGGCGCGACAACCTGGCCGAGCGGCTGGCCAAGCGTTTCGGCGCGTCCATCGGCGACGGGGCGGTGCGCGCCATGCGCTCGCTGTCGGTCATTCGCTGACGCCGCGCGCGGCGCAGTGCCTCAGCGCCCGATCGCGAACACCGCGGGCGTGTGCTTGTCTGCAAACACGCCCGATTCGCGCCAGTCGCGCACCGCGTGGCACTGCACCCGGGCCTGTGGCAGCGTCAGGCCGCTGCCGATGGCAACCCGTGTCGACGGCGCCAGGGCCTGCAGCAGGGTTTGCAGCATCGCGGCATTGCGGTAGGGTGTCTCGATGAACAGCTGGGTCTGTCCGGTGGACAGCGCCAGCCGCTCGAGCTCGCGCACGCGCGCGGCGCGCGCCGCCGGGTCCTGCGGCAGATAACCGACAAACGCGAAATTCTGACCGTTCAATCCGCTGGCGGCCAGCACCAGCATCAGTGATATCGGGCCAACCAGCGGTACCACTTCCAGGCCCAGCTGGTGCGCGGCACGCACCACGGACGCGCCCGGGTCGGCGATGGCCGGCATGCCGGCCTCGCTGACCAGGCCGACGTCATGCCCGTCCAGTGCCGGCGCGAGCAGGCCGCGCGCATCGAATTCGCCCAGGTGGTCACCCTTCTTGTGGACTTCGCGCGGCAATTCCTGCAACTGCATCTGCTGCAGCGGGTGGGCCAGCGGCGTGACCACGTCCACGCGCTTGAGGTAGGCGCGCGTGGTTTTGGCGTTCTCGCAGACCCAGTGCTGCAGCCGGGCGGCCGCGCGGATCGTGGCATCGGGCAGCACGTCCTGCAGCGGCGACTGCGGCTCGCAGCCGAAATCCAGTGGCGCCGGAACCAGGAACAGCCGGCCGTGCCGGCCGCCGGCCATGGCGCCGTCGGCGGATCCGCGTGGGGATGTCATGCCGCCCCGGGGAAACGCAGGCCGGCGGCGCGCAGCATGCGGGCGGTGCGGATCAGCGGCAGGCCGATCAGCGCCGTGGGGTCGTCGTTGTCGATGGCGTCTAGCAACACGATGCCCAGGCCCTCGCTCTTGGCGCTGCCGGCGCAGTCGTAGGGTTGCTCGGCCTGCAGGTAGTCCTCGATTTCGGCATCGGTCAGGTCGCGGAACCGCACGGTGACCTGGGCCAGGTCCATCTGGCCGAAGCTGCGCGCGTTGCAGACCACGGCGACGGCGGTCTGGAACACCACGGTGCGCCCGCGCATGCGTTGCAGTTGCGCGACGGCGACGTCATGGACCAGGGGCTTGCCCAGGCTCTGTCCGTCGAGGTCGGCGACCTGGTCCGAGCCGATCACCACGGCCTGCGGATGGCGCGCGGCCACGGCGCGGGCCTTGGCCATGGCCAGCCGGCACGCCAGTTGTCGCGGCTGCTCGCCGGGCTGGGGGGTTTCGTCCACGTCCGGCGCGACGACGTCGAAGGGCGTGTGCAGCCGGCCGAGCAGTTCGCGGCGGTAGGCCGAGGTCGATGCCAATATCAGGGGAGGGGTCGAATCGAGGGGCATGGTGCGATTCTCTTACACTGGGCGGATGGAAAAGCACAAGCCGCAACGGCCCAGCACGCAGCTGGACATCCGTGCATTTGCGCGCAGCGCGGGCAGCGTGGGCGGGACGCTGCCGCTGGCCGAGTTCGACCGCGTGACCCCGGATTGTGTCGGCGACGTCGCCAACGTGGAGGTGACCTGGTCGGCAAGCGGCGACCTGCGCGGCGGGCAGGGCACATCGGCCGTGCCCTGGCTGCACCTGCAGGTGCGCGGCGAACTGCCGCTGGTCTGCCAGCGTTGTCTGGAGCCGGTTGCGACGCCGGTCGCGGTGGACCAGTGGTTCCGCTTCGTGCCGGATGAAGACACCGCCGAGCAGCAGGATGACGACGCCACCGAGGACCTGCTGGTCGAATCGGCCGAGTTCGACCTGCGCGCGCTGGTCGAAGACGAACTGGTGCTGGCCATGCCGTTGATCGCCAGCCACGAGACCTGCCCCCGTGCGCCGCGTCTGTCGGCGCAGGACGAGGGATTCGAGGAGCCGGCCGCGCAGCCGCCGCGGCCATTTGCCGCTCTCGCACAGCTGCGGGCCCGCAAGGACGGGACAGGGGAATAGTTGCGTTATACTCGTGGGCTTCGCGCCGTACTGGCGCATGTTGACCAATCCCGCATGATGCAGCGCTCTGCCTGCGTGCCATGCCACAGCCAAGGAGCCGACAATGGCCGTCCAGCAAAACAAGAAATCTCCGTCCAAGCGCGGAATGCACCGCTCGCACAATGCCTTGACCGTGCCGGGCATCGCCGTCGAGCCGACCACGGGCGAGACCCATCTGCGCCACCACATCAGCCCGACCGGCTTCTATCGCGGACGCAAGGTCGTCAAGACCAAGTCCGAAGACTGAACTCGCTCTTGAGCCAGCAACCCGGTGCTATTTTGTCGGTAGCATCGGGTTTCGTTTTGTCGGGCCGTTGTACGTGCCCATGAAATTTCCTGGTTCGTGCTGACGCGATGACCACCATTGCCGTCGACTGCATGGGCGGTGACCATGGGGCCTCGGTCACGCTGCCGGCGTGCAGGCGTTTTCTCGACCAGCATCCGCAGGCGCGGCTCGTGCTCGTGGGCTTGCCCGATGCGCTGGCGGGCATGTCGGATGCCCGCGTCACCATCGTCGCGGCCAGCGAGGTCGTGGGCATGGACGACTCGATCGAGGTCGCGTTGCGCCGCAAGCGCGATTCCTCGATGCGCGTGGCGGTGCAGCAGGTGCGCGACGGCCATGCCCAGGCGGCGGTGTCCGCGGGCAACACCGGCGCCTTGATGGCGATCTCGCGTTATCTGCTCAAGACCTGCGATGGCATCGATCGTCCGGCGATCGCAACCCAGCTCCCCAATGCCCGCGGCGGCGCCACCACCGTGCTGGACCTCGGCGCGAACGTCGATTGCGCGGCCGAGCACCTGCTGCAGTTCGCGGTGATGGGGTCGGCGCTGGTCTCGGCGCTGGGCGACGTCACCCAACCCACGGTGGGCCTGCTCAACATCGGCGAAGAGGTGATCAAGGGCAACGACGTGATCAAGAAGGCGGGCGAACTGCTGCGCGCGGCCGGCCGGGCCGGCGACCTCAACTTCGTCGGCAATGTCGAGGGCAACGACATCTTCAAGGGCGAGGTCGACATCGTGGTCTGCGATGGCTTCGTCGGCAACGTGGCGCTCAAGGCCACCGAAGGGGTTGCCGCCATGATCGGCGGTTTTCTGCGCGCCGAGTTCTCGCGCAATCCGCTGACCCGGCTTGCGGCGGTGGCGGCGTATCCGGTGCTGGCCGCGTTCAAGCGACGGGTCGACCATCGGCGCTACAACGGCGCCGCATTGCTGGGCTTGAAGGGCCTGGTGTTCAAGAGCCACGGTTCGGCCGACCAGCTGGCGTTCGAGCATGCGCTGGCGCGCGCGTATGATGCGGCACGTAACAACCTGCTCGATCGCGTCCAGGCCCGCATCTCCCACGCCGCGCCCTTGCTGGCCGGCCAGGCGCCTGCTGCGTGACGGCGTGAACCGCCCCAGAACCACCATGAGACGATATTCCCGCGTCACCGGCACCGGCAGCTACCTGCCGCCACGCCGGCTGACCAATGACGATCTGGCCCGTCAATTGGCCGAGAAGGGCATCGAGACCAGTGACGAATGGATCGTCGAGCGCACCGGCATCAAGGCGCGCCATTTTGCGGCGCCCGAGGTCTGCAGCAGCGATCTCGCGCTGCAGGCGGCGCGCCCGGCCCTGGCCGCGGCCGGGCTGGACGCCAGCCAGATCGACCTGATCGTCGTCGCCACCTCGACGCCCGATATGGTCTTTCCGTCGACCGCCTGCCTGCTGCAGCACAAGCTCGGGGCCGAGGGCGGTGCGGCATTCGACGTACAGGCGGTGTGCAGCGGCTTCGTCTACGCACTGAGCGTCGCCGACGCGATGATCCAGACCGGCGCGGCGAACAAGGCCCTGGTCGTGGGTGCCGAGGTGTTCTCGCGCATCCTGGATTTCAACGATCGCACCACCTGCGTGCTGTTCGGCGACGGCGCGGGCGCCGTGGTGCTCGAGGCGTCCGAGACGCCCGGCATCCTGGCCAGCGACCTGCATGCCGACGGCAAGCATGCCGGCATCCTGTGCGTGCCAGGCCATGTGTCCGGCGGCAAGGTGCTCGGTGATCCGCTGTTGAAGATGGACGGGCAGGCGGTCTTCAAGCTGGCCGTCGGCGTGCTGGAGACATCGGCGCGGGCCGTGCTGGCCAAGGCCGACAAGACCGCTGCCGAGATTGACTGGCTGATCCCGCACCAGGCCAACATCCGGATCCTGCAAAGCACCGCCAAGCGCCTCAAGCTCGGCATGGACAAGGTCATGGTGACCGTGGACCAGCATGGCAATACCTCGGCCGCGTCGATACCGCTGGCGCTCGATGCCGGCATTCGCGCCGGATCCATCGTGCCGGGGCAGTTGCTGCTGCTCGAGGGCGTGGGCGGTGGATTCACCTGGGGCTCGGTGCTCCTGAACCTGTAGGGCCCCCGTCCACGCGCGCGTGGCGGGAGTCCCTGTCGTCCCGAAATCCGGTGCGCCGCGGTTGCGCCGGAGCATGTGAAGGAAGATTCCATGAAAGCATTTGCATTTGTTTTTCCCGGCCAGGGTTCGCAATCGGTCGGGATGCTGGACGCATGGGGCGACGACGCCGTCGTCGCGCAGACCGTGCAGGAAGCCTCGGACGCGCTGGGCCAGGACCTGGGCCGGCTGATCCATGACGGCCCCAAGGAGGCATTGGCGCTGACCACCAACACCCAGCCGGTGATGCTGGTCGCTGGCGTGGCGGCCTATCGCGTCTGGATGGCACGCACCGGGATCGCGCCGGTGGCGGTGGCCGGGCATTCGCTGGGGGAATACGCCGCGCTGGTCGCCTCCGGCGTGCTGACGATGCGCCAGGCGGCGCCGTTGGTGCGGCTGCGGGCCCAGGCCATGCAGGAGGCGGTTCCGGTCGGGCAGGGCTCGATGGCCGCCGTGCTCGGCCTGTCGTCCGACAAGGTGGTGGCGTGCTGCGCACGCGTGCAGTCGAGCTTCGGTGCGGACGCGTCCGAAGTGGTCGAGGTGGCCAACTTCAACGATCCCGGCCAGACCGTGATCTCCGGCAGCAAGCTCGGCGTCGAGCGGGCCTGCGAGGCTCTCAAGGCCGAAGGCGCCCGGCGCGCCATGTTGCTGCCGGTATCGGCACCGTTCCATTGCAGCCTGATGCGACCGGCGGCCGAGAAGCTGCGTGCGGCGCTGGAGTCGCTCGAATTGCAGGCGCCGCAGATCACGCTGATCAACAATGTCGACGTGGCCGTCGAGGTCGATGCCGAGCGCATCCGCGATGCCTTGTACCGGCAGGCGTTCGGCGCGGTGCGCTGGGTCGAATGCATCCAGGCGATCAAGGCGCGTGGTGTCCAGCACATCGTCGAATGTGGCCCGGGCAAGGTACTGGCGGGCATGGTCGCGCGTATCGATGCCGGCTTGACCGGGTTGTCGGTATACGATCCATCGACCGTCCAACTCGCACAACAGGCGCTGGAAGGAGAAGCAGCATGAGTGAAACCGTTCCTGCCCGGCAGGTGGCGCTGGTCACCGGCGCCTCGCGCGGCATCGGCCGTGCGATTGCGCTGGCATTGGCACAACAGGGTTATGCCGTCGTGGGCACCGCCACGTCGGCGGCGGGTGCGACCGCGATCGGTGAGGCCTTGTCGGCATTTCCCGGTTGCGGTGGCGAAGTGCTCGACGTCAACGACGCCGCCGCCGGCGAGGCCCTGGTCGCCCGCGTGGTGCAGCAGCACGGCGGTCTGCAGGTGCTGGTCAACAACGCCGGCATCACGCGCGACATGCTGGCCATGCGGCTCAAGGACGAGGACTGGGACGCCGTGCTCGACACCAACCTGAAGGCGGTCTTCCGGATGAGCCGCGCGGTCATGCGCGTCATGATGAAGCAGCGCTACGGGCGCATCATCAACATCACGTCGGTCGTCGGGGCCTCGGGCAATCCGGGTCAGAGCAACTATGCCGCCGCCAAGGCCGGCGTCGCGGGCATGACGCGTGCGCTGGCGCGTGAACTGGGTTCGCGCAACATCACGGTGAACTGCATCGCGCCGGGCTTCATCGCCACCGACATGACGGCGTCGCTGGCGGCCGAACAGCAGAAGGCCTTGCTCGACCAGATCCCGCTGGCACGGCTCGGGCAGCCCGAGGAGGTCGCCCATGCCGTGGTCTATCTCGCCTCGCCGCAGGCGGCCTACGTGACGGGCCAGGAACTGCACGTCAACGGCGGCATGTACATGTAGTATGTGCCGCGGTTTGCACGCCGGGTCGTCTGGCCGGCGGCCATCGGGGGCGCAAGGGCCCAAGGTGGCTAAAATCACAGATTCTTTTACAACCCTTTGAGGGACTCCATGAGCGATATTGAAGCGCGTGTCAAAAAAATCATTGCAGAACAACTCGGCGTCGAAGAGTCGCAAGTCACCAACGAGAAGGCATTCGTGGCCGATCTGGGTGCCGATTCGCTGGACACGGTTGAGCTGGTGATGGCTCTTGAAGACGAGTTCGGCATCGAGATCCCGGATGAAGACGCCGAGAAGATCACGACCGTGCAGAACGCCATCGATTACGCGAACACCCACCAGAAGGCATGACCGTGCTTCACGCCCGGTCGTGCCAGCATTGACCGGGTGGTGCCTGGCGAGCGCTTCGCCGCACCGGAAGAATCGTCGCAGCCTGTGTCCATCCCGGATGCGGTTTCGCAGGCGAAGTGTCGCCATCAACCATAGGTTTTGAATCTCATGTCCCGTCGTCGCGTTGTCGTCACCGGTCTTGGCTGTGTCAGCCCTGTAGGAAACACGGTTGCCGATGCCTGGTCGAATCTGTTGGCCGGCAAGTCGGGCATCGGCGCGATCAGCAAGTTCGATGCGTCGAGTTACGCGTGCAGGATTGCCGGCGAGGTGCGCGACTTCGACCTGGAGTCCTACATCCGGGCCAAGGAAGCGCGCACGATGGATACCTTCATCCATTACGGCATCGCGGCCGCCGCGCAGGCGGTTGCCGACTCCGGCCTTCCCACCGGTGACGCGCTGGACGAGGACATGGCCACCCGCATCGGCTGCGTGATCGGCTCGGGCATCGGCGGCCTGCCGATGATCGAGGCGACCCACGAGGAACTGCGCGGGCGTGGTCCGCGGCGGATCTCGCCGTTCTTCGTTCCCGCCTCGATCATCAACATGATCTCCGGCCATGTGTCGATCCGGTTCGGCTTCAAGGGCCCGAACCTGGCGATCGTCACCGCATGCACGACCGGATTGCACAGCATCGGCGAAGCCGGACGCATGATCGAATACGGCGACGCCGACGTGGTGGTCGCCGGGGGATCGGAGGCGACGGTCTCTCCGCTGGGCATCGGGGGTTTCGCCGCCATGCGCGCCATGTCGACCCGCAACGACGATCCGGCCACGGCATCGCGGCCCTGGGACCGGGATCGTGACGGTTTCGTGCTGGGCGAAGGCGCCGGCGTGATGGTGCTCGAAGAGCTGGACCACGCGCGTGCCCGTGGCGCCAAGATCTACGCCGAGCTCGCCGGCTACGGCATGAGTGCGGACGCGGGCCACATGACCGCTCCCAACATGGACGGTCCGCGGCGCGCCATGCTCAATGCGATGCGCAATGCGGGCGTGAATGCCGACCAGGTCGACTATCTCAATGCCCATGGCACGTCGACCCCGCTGGGCGACATCAACGAGTCGAATGCCATCAAGGCCGCGCTGGGCGAGCATGCGCACAAGATCGTCGTCAACTCGACCAAGTCGATGACCGGTCACCTGCTCGGCGGCGCCGGCGGTATTGAATCGGTGTTCACGGTGCTGGCGATGCACCACCAGAAGAGCCCGCCGACCATCAACATCTTCAACCAGGATCCGGAGTGCGATCTGGATTACTGCGCAAACACCGCGCGCGACATGAAGATCGACGTGGCGCTGAAGAACAATTTCGGTTTCGGCGGGACCAACGGGACGCTTGTCTTCCGTCGCGTCTGAACCTGCAGCCGGCAGACCGCATCGTGATCGAGCAGTCTGAATCCGGCGCCCATTCCCTGGTCGCTCAACCGGCGGTCGACTACCCGCTGTCGCATGCCCGGATGCTGCGCATGCTGGCCCGGCTCGCCTGGGGGACTGCTGCGGCCATCGACGGGTATTGGCTCGTCGCGGCGCCGGCCGGCGACTGGCGGCCCTGGGTGGCGACCGCGGTGACCGCGTGCGCAGGCGCGCTGGCATGGCGTGCGGGCCCGATGACGCAGTCCGGCAATCTGGCATGGGACGGGATGGCATGGTTCTGGGAGGGTTCCGGATCGCGGCTGCCGGGGTATGTGCAGGTGCACCTGGACCTGCAGTCCGGCCTGCTGGTACGTTTCGTCACCGATGCCGGGTCCGCCCACTGGGCGTGGCTGGACCGCGCCGCCCGGCCTGGCCAATGGCTGGCGCTGCGCCGTGCCGTGCATGGGACGGTGCGTCAACACGACGTTCCGGGCCGCGGCACCGCCCGCCAGGCCGCCGTTCCATGACCATGGGACCGGGAGCGTCCGGGGCACACGGCGAGCCGGCGGCGACCGACAGCGACCGGGAACTGGTCGAGCGCACCGTGGCGGGCGACCAACGCGCCTATGAACTGCTGGTGCTCAAGTACCAGCGGCGCATCCAGCGCCTGATCGGCCGCATGGTGCGCGATGTCGACCTGGTCGAGGACATTGCGCAGGAGACCTTCATCCGGGCCTACCGGGCCTTGCACCAGTTCCGCGGCGATGCGCAGTTCTACACCTGGCTGTACCGCATTGCGGTCAATACCGCAAAGAAGGCGCTGATGGATCTCAAGCGCGATCCGACGGTTTCCGAGGCCGCCTGGCGCACAAGTGACGACGATGATGAAACTTCCCGCCCGGGAAACGAACCAATAGCAGATGAAACGCCCGAATCGGTGTTGGCGGCCAAGGAAATCGGAGCCGTCGTCAACGCCGCCATGGAGGCCTTGCCGTCGGATCTGCGGGAAGCCGTGATCCTGCGGGAGATCGAGGGCTTGACGTACGAAGAGATAGCAGCTGCCATGAATTGTCCGATCGGAACGGTGCGCTCGCGTATCTTCAGGGCGCGGGAGGCAGTGTCGGCGCGGATTCGACCGCTGCTGGAGAAGCAGGGCGGCAAACGCTGGTGATCGATAGCGAGGGATCGGGATATGCAAGACGACGAGCGTGAACAATTGGAGCGGATATCCGCGCTGGCCGACGGGCAACTGGTCGGCGACGAATTCGCGCACGCCATGGACTGGGTGGGGTCCTCGGAACAGGCGCGCGCGAGCTGGCATGCCTACCACGTGATCGGCGATGCGCTGCGCAGTGTCGAACTGACCGATTGCAGCCGCGACCGCGCCTTTGCCGCGCGGGTCTGCGAGCGGCTTGCGCAGGTCGACCCGGTCGGCCTGCAGGCCGATGCCGTGTCCCCGCCGGGGCAGCCGACGCCGGTGCGGGCTCCGGTGGTGGCCGATGTTGCGGTGCAGGGCGCCAACGATGCCGTGTTGCGCTGGAAATGGCTGACCGCGGCCGCGTCCTTGATGGCCGTGGCGGTGCTCGGCTGGCATCTGGGCCAGACCGGTACCGGCGCAACGACCCAGCTGGCCGGCGCTCCGTCGGCGGCCGCCACGGCTGACACGGTGGCGGCGGCGGCGTCGGAGCCGGCGGTGATGCTGCGCGATCCGCGGCTGGACGAGCTTCTGGCCGCCCATCGCCGCTTCGGCGGGACCTCGGCGCTGCAGATGCCGGCCGGCTTCCTGCGCAATGCGACCTTCGAGCAGCCAGGGCGTTGACGCATATGTCGGTGCATGTCCCTTGGCGTCCCGCGGCGTGTCGAATCGTGGCGTCCGTGTTGCTGGCGCTGGTGTCGCAGGCTCCCGCGCTCGCCCAGGTGCCGGTGGCGGCGGCGGCCAGTGCCCCGGCCGCATCCGGGGAGTTGGGCATATCCGAATGGCTGGCGCGCATGCACGGCGCTTCGCGCCAGCGCACCTATATCGGCACCTTCGTCGTGTCCGCCGGCGCCAACATGTCCAGTGCCAAGATCTGGCACGTGTGCAACGGCGACCTGCAGATGGAGCGGGTGGAGTCACTCAGCGGCCAGCCGCGGTCGACCTTCCGCCGCAACGAGCAGGTCATCACCTTCGTGCCGGGCAACAAGACGGCGGTGGCCGAGCGACGCGAGTCCCTGGGCCTGTTTCCCGAACTGCTGCGGGCCGCCGACTCCTCCATCGGACAGCACTACAGCGCCCACCAGCGCGGCGTCGAGCGGGTGGCCGGCATGGAGGCGGACGTGGTCCAGTTGCAGCCCAAGGACAAGCTGCGTTTCGGCTACCGCATCTGGAGCGAGAAGAACAGCGGCCTCGTGATGAAACTGCAGACCCTGGACGTGGACGGGCGGGTACTGGAGCAGGCGGCCTTCTCGGAGTTGCAGATGGATGCGCCGGTGAGCGTGGCCAAGCTGACCCAGATGATGGAGAACACCGACGGTTATCGGGTCGAGCGGCCGGAAATGGCGGTGACCACGGCGGCGGCAGAGGGCTGGGCCATCAAGCATCCGGTGGCGGGGTTCAAGGCCATGAGTTGCCTCAAGCGTCCGACGCCGGGTGTCGCGAGCGGCGTGTCCGACGGCGCCATGCAGTGGGTGTTCTCGGATGGCCTGGCCTCGGTCTCGGTGTTCGTGGAGGCTTTCGATGCGCGCAAGCACACCGTCGAAGGCTCGATGGCACTGGGCGCCACCCAGACGCTGACCCGGCGCCTGAGCGACAAGAGCGGTGATTGGTGGCTGACCGTGATCGGCGAGGTTCCCCGCAAGACCCTGGCGGCGTTCGCCCAGGGCCTTGAGCGTACCCGATAAGCCCCCACATGCGGTGATGGAACCGGCGGCCGCATCGCACGGCGCCAGGCCATGCGCATGGCTGCGCGAACGAAGATTCTTGGAAAGGTCGATGATGATGTTGAGATGGGAACGGACAGGATTCAGGCATTGGGCCCTGGCGGCAGCGACGGCGGCGGCGTTGTTGTTGATGCCGTTGGCGCCGGCCAGTGCGCAGCTGCGCGTATTGCCGGACTTCACCGAACTGGTGGAGCAGGTCGGCCCCTCGGTGGTCAACATCCGCACGCTGGAAAAGGTCGCGGCGCGGCCGCGGCTGGGCAACGGAGGAGCCATCGACGAGGAGATGCTGGAGTTCTTCCGGCGCTTCGGCGTGCCCATTCCCAATATCCCCCGTCAGCCGGGGCCGCGTTCGAACCGCCCGCAACCGCAGGAGGAAGAGCAGCCGCGGGGCGTGGGATCGGGATTCATCCTGACGACCGATGGCTACATCATGACCAATGCGCACGTGGTCGATGGTGCGGACGAGGTGCTCGTGACCCTGACCGACGACCGCGAGTTCAAGGCACGCATCGTCGGCACCGACAAGCGCACCGATGTCGCCGTGGTGAAGATCGACGCGACCGGCCTGCCGGCGGTCAAGGTGGGTGACGT
This sequence comes from Rhodoferax sp., assembly GCA_024236015.1. Taxonomy (GTDB): domain Bacteria; phylum Pseudomonadota; class Gammaproteobacteria; order Burkholderiales; family Burkholderiaceae_C; genus CAISIP01. The sequence continues at coordinate 50,053 of JACKLK010000004.1, read as the reverse complement.
GGGACGGCTCAAGGTCGGCGAATGGGTCATGGCCATCGGCTCGCCGTTCGGGCTGAAGAACACGGTCACGGCCGGCATCGTCAGCGCGAAGGCGCGCGATACCGGCGACTACCTGCCATTCATCCAGACCGACGTGGCCATCAACCCGGGCAACTCCGGCGGCCCGCTGATCAACATGCGCGGCGAGGTGGTCGGCATCAACAGCCAGATCTATTCGCGTTCGGGTGGTTTCATGGGCATCTCGTTCGCGATCCCGATGGACGAGGCGATCCGCGTCAGTGACCAGTTGCGGACGTCGGGACGGGTTTCGCGCGGCCGCATCGGTGTGCAGATCGACCAGGTCACCAAGGACGTCGCCGAGGCGATCGGCATGGCCAAGCCATCCGGTGCGCTGGTGCGCGGCGTCGAGGCGGGTTCGCCGGCGGACAAGGCCGGGATCGAGGCCGGCGACATCATCATCCGGTTCGACGGCAAGTCGATCGATCGGCACAGCGACCTGCCGCGTCTGGTGGGCAACATCAAGCCGGGTACGCGCAGCAACCTCACCGTGTTCCGTCGCGGCAGCACCAAGGAGCTGACGATCACGGTCGGCGAGGTCGAATCCGAACAGGTTGCGCAGAGGTCGGCCGACAAGGACGAGAAGCCCAAGGCTTCGACGGCGGGGCAGGCGCTCGGCCTGACGGTCAGTGAACTGCCCGATGCCCAGAAGAAGGAACTCAAGCTCAAGGGCGGCGTGAAGGTCGACGCGGTTGCCGAGGCGGCGCAGCGCGCGGGTATCCGTGAAGGGGACATCATCACGGCCATTGCGAACTACGAGGTCAACACGATGAAGGACTTCGAATCCGCGCTGTCCAAGGCCGATCGCACCAAGCCGATCAACATCCTGTTCCGCAGAGGCGATTGGGTGCAATACGCGGTGATTCGGCCGAACCGCTGACGGGGGTGACGGCCCTGGCGGCAACCCGCAATGCCCGAGGGAATTGCGGGTTATTTGTTGGTTTGTCGCTACCCAAGCCGTTCGGGCGCCGGAATTTTTCCGGCGATTCGTTTCACGGTTGAAGTTTGCGACTACTGACTTTCTGGGCCGGATTGCGTTGTTGGTTAGAATGGCGGGGTTTCAAAAGACGAATTTGGGCATATCGGGGGGTATCGAGTCCACGATATGGGATGGGTGGAATGAAGCGCACAGGCGATCCACAGATCACCCACAAGTTGTTCATTGATTGCTCGCGAAACCTGTTTATAAGCTGTGTACAAGATTGCTGTTGCTGCCCTGCAACGACTTGTTTTTGCTTCGAGGGGTCTGGGCTTTTGGGGCTTTTTGCCTACAATGAAGTCCCAACTATCGCAGTTGCCAATGATTGTTGGTTCAGGGCGCGTCATTTTGTGACGCGCCCTTTTTTCTTATCCGTCTCTTTCCAATTCAATTACTTAAGCGTTCTCGTTGATGGATCACATCAGAAACTTTTCGATCATTGCGCACATTGATCACGGCAAGTCGACGCTTGCGGACCGCTTGATTCAGACCTGCGGCGGCCTTGCGGTGCGTGACATGCAGCAGCAGGTTCTCGACTCGATGGATATCGAGAAAGAGCGTGGGATAACCATCAAGGCGCAGACCGCTGCGCTGCGCTACAAGGCTCGTGATGGCAAGACCTACAACCTCAACCTGATCGACACACCGGGTCACGTGGACTTCTCGTATGAGGTGAGTCGTTCACTGTCCGCATGTGAAGGCGCATTGCTGGTCGTCGATGCGAGCCAGGGTGTCGAAGCACAGACGGTGGCCAACTGCTACACCGCGCTCGACCTCGGTGTCGAGGTGCTGCCGGTGCTCAACAAGATGGACCTGCCCAACGCGGATCCGGACAACGCGCGCAAGGAGATCGAGGACGTGATCGGCATCGATGCCGCCGACGCGATTGCCTGCTCCGCCAAGACGGGCGAGGGCATCGAGGAGATCCTCGAGGCCATCGTGGCCAAGGTTCCGCCGCCGCGCGGCAAGGCCGACGGCCCGTTGCGCGCGATGATCATCGACAGCTGGTTCGACACCTATGTCGGTGTCGTGATGCTGGTGCGTGTCGTCGACGGACGGCTGGCCAAGGGCGACCGCATCAAGATGATGGCCACCGGCACCAGCTACAACGCCGACAACCTTGGTGTGTTCACGCCGGCGGACCAGCCGCGCGATGCGCTGGAGGCGGGCGACGTGGGCTACATCATCGCCGGCATCCGCGAATTGCAGGCGGCCAAGGTGGGCGACACCGTCACCCTGATCAAGCCCGGCACCGGTGGGGCGGCGTTCACCGCCACCGAGGCGCTGCCCGGTTTCAAGGAGATCCAGCCGCAGGTGTTCGCCGGCCTGTACCCGACCGAGGCCAACCAGTACGAGGGCCTGCGCGACAGCCTGGAGAAACTCAAGCTCAACGACTCCTCGTTGCGCTACGAGCCCGAGGTGTCGCAGGCGCTGGGTTTCGGATTCCGCTGCGGATTCCTCGGCCTGCTGCACATGGAGATCGTGCAGGAACGACTCGAGCGCGAGTTCGACCAGGACCTGATCACGACCGCGCCCAGCGTCGTGTACGAGGTGCTCAAGACCGGTGGCGAACTGGTCATGGTCGAGAACCCGTCGAAGATGCCCGAGATGGGCAAGACCGAGGAGATCCGCGAGCCCATCGTCACGGTGCACCTGTACATGCCGCAGGAATACGTCGGCAGCGTCATGACGCTGGCGAACCAGAAGCGCGGTGTGCAGATGAACATGGCCTACCACGGCCGCCAGGTGATGCTGACCTACGAGATGCCGCTGGGCGAGATCGTGCTGGACTTCTTCGACAAGCTCAAGTCGGTGAGCCGCGGTTATGCATCGATGGACTACGAGTTCAAGGAGTACCGGGCCTCGGACGTGGTCAAGGTCGACATCCTGCTCAACGGCGAGAAGGTCGACGCCTTGTCCATCATCGTGCACCGCTCGCAGTCGCAGTTCCGGGCGCGTGCCGTGGTCTCGAAGATGCGCGAGATCATTGCGCGCCAGATGTACGACGTGGCGATCCAGGCCACGATCGGGGCCAACGTGATTGCGCGTGAGACAATCAAGGCGCTGCGCAAGAACGTGCTCGCCAAGTGTTATGGCGGCGATATCACGCGCAAGAAAAAGCTTCTCGAGAAGCAGAAGGCAGGCAAGAAGCGAATGAAACAGATCGGGTCGGTTGAAGTGCCCCAGGAGGCGTTCCTTGCAATCCTGCAGGTGGACGATTGATGCAGATCCTCACCTCGCTGATCCTGGCCGCCTTCGTGGCCTACGCCGGTGCCTGGTACGTCGGCCGCGTCGATGGCAACTTCGCGCTGATGCTGTTCCTGGCCGTCCTGGTGACCGGCCTGTACTGGCTGGCCGAGCGGCTGTATTTCTGGCCCAAGCGCCGCCGCGCCGCGGCCGAGCTCGAAGCCAGCGTGGCCCGGCGCAACGCGGAGTTGCGCCAGCAAGGTGTCAGCCAGGTCGACGGCGACGTCGCCAAGGCCCGCGCCGAACTGCTGGCCCAGCCATGGTGGCTGGACTGGACCGCCGGCCTGTTTCCGGTGATCCTGGTGGTGTTCCTGTTGCGCTCGTTCCTGTTCGAGCCGTTCAAGATTCCCTCGGGCTCGATGATTCCCACGCTGCTGGTGGGTGACCTGATCCTGGTCAACAAGTACCACTACGGCCTGCGCCTGCCCGTCATCAACACCAAGCTGACCGAAGGCACGGCGCCGCAACGGGGCGACGTGATGGTGTTCCGCTACCCGCCCAAGCCCAGCCTGGACTACATCAAGCGTGTCGTCGGTGTGCCGGGCGACGAAGTCAGCTACCTGAACAAGCGCCTGTCGATCAACGGCGTGCCCGTGCCCATCGAGCCGGTTGCCGATTTCTTCGATGAAGACTCGATGCGGTACGTCAAGCAATACGAGGAAAGACTCGGCGAGAAGCCGCACCGTCTGCTGATCGACGACGACCGGCCGGCCTTCATTCCGGGAGCCGAGCAGTTTCCGAATCGGGACAATTGCCGATACAGTGTCGAAGGCGTGGTCTGCACGGTGCCGCAGGGGCACTATTTCATGATGGGCGACAACCGGGACAATTCCCTGGACTCGCGTTACTGGGGCTTCGTGCCCGACAAGAACATCGTGGGCCGGGCGGTCTTTGTCTGGATGAATTTCAGCAACCTCACCCGTATCGGGCCGTTCCACTGAACCGGGTCATTGCAGCAGGAGGCGAATCATGAAGCAACAAACAAGATCGAAGCAACGCGGCATCTCCTTCCTGGGGTTGGTGTTCGTCGGCGGCGTATTGGCCGTCGTCGGCGTGGTCGCCGCGCAGGTGTTCCCCACCTTCGTCGAATACCAGGCGGTCCTGAAGGCCACCAAGAAGGCCAGCAGCGGCAATACGGTTCCCGAAGTCCGCACCTTGTTCGAGCGTGCCGCCGAGGTCGACAACATCACGTCGATGAAGGCCAAGGACCTGGAGATCACCAAGGACGGCGAGACCATCGTCGTCAGGTTCGCCTACCAGCGGGAGATCCATCTGGCCGGGCCGGCGTACTTGACCCTCAAGTACACCGGACAGTCCAACTGACGTGGATCCTCTCTGGCAGTCGTTGCAGCAACGCCTGCAGCATGTGTTTTCCGACGCCGACCTGCTCAGCCGCGCGCTGACCCATCGCAGTTTCAGCGCCGATCACAACGAGCGGCTGGAGTTTCTCGGCGACTCGGTCCTGAATCTCGCCGTGTCCGACCTGCTGTACCAGCGACTGCGCCAGTTGCCCGAGGGCGACCTCTCCCGCGTCCGTGCCAACCTTGTCAAGCAGGATACGCTGCACAAGCTCGCGGTCGACCTCGGCTTGCCGGCCTGTATCCGGCTCGGTGAAGGGGAGATGCGCTCGGGCGGCAAGAAGCGGCCGTCGATCCTGGCCGATGCGCTCGAGGCCGTGATCGGGGCCGTCTACCTGGACGCCGGTTTCATTGCCGCGCAGCAGCTGGTGCACCGGCTGTTCAAGGCGGTCGAGATCAATCCGACGATGGCCGCCATCGGCAAGGACCCCAAGACCGAGTTGCAGGAGTGGTTGCAGGGGCGCAAGATGAAGCTGCCGCAATACCGGGTCGTGAGCACCCTGGGCGCGGCGCACCAGCAGTCGTTCGACGTGGAATGCGAGATCGTCGAGCTCGGATTGTGCGAACGCGGCATCGGCGGTTCGCGCCGGGCCGCGGAACAGGCAGCCGCAGGCGCGATGCTGCAGACACTCAAGAATCGCGGTACCCCATGACGACAACGGCAGATCCATCCGACGACAACATGACGCCGACCGGGGACCAGCCGGGTGCGACGCCACCGGTCGACCCCGCAACGCAGCGATGCGGCCTGATCGCCATCGTCGGCAAGCCCAATGTCGGCAAGTCCACGCTGCTCAATGCGCTGGTCGGCCAGAAGATCAGCATCACCTCGCGCAAGGCCCAGACGACGCGCCATCGCATCACCGGCGTGCGGACGCTGGCCGGCACGCAGTTCGTGTTCGTCGACACCCCCGGCTTCCAGACCGTGCATGCCAACGCGCTGAACCGGTCGCTCAATCGCTCGGTCCAAGGTGCGGTCCAGGATGTCGACCTGGTCCTGTTCGTCACCGAAGCGGGGCGTTTCAACCAGGCCGACGCCAAGGTGCTCGCGCTGCTCGATGCAAAGGTCCCGACGCTGCTGGTGGCGAACAAGCTCGACCAGGTGAACCAGCGTGCCGACGTGGCGCCCTGGCTGCAGGAGATGCAGCAACGCCATGCCTTCGCCGAGTTCGTACCGATGTCGGCCAAGAACGCCCGCGACGTGGAGCGGCTGCTGGCGATCTGCGAGAAGCACCTGCCGCAGCAGGCCTGGTTCTACGACGCGGACGAACTCACCGATCGCAGCGAGAAGTTCCTGGCCGGCGAGATGGTGCGCGAGAAGCTGTTCCGCCTGACCGGCGACGAGTTGCCCTACACCTCGACCGTCGTCATCGACCAGTTCGCCGAAGAGCCGCCGGCACGCAAGGGCCAGAAGCGGCTGGTGCGCATCGCCGCGACCATCGTCGTCGAGCGCGATGGCCACAAGGCCATGGTCATCGGCGACAAGGGCGAGCGCATCAAGCGCATCGGCACCGAGACCCGCGTCGAGCTCGAGAAGCTGTTGGATGCCAAGGTGTTCATCGAGTTGTGGGTCAAGGTGCGCTCCGGCTGGGCCGACGACGAGGCACGGGTGCGCAGCTTCGGCTACGAATGACGCAAGGCAAGCCCGGGTGGCCAGTGCGCGCATCACCGACGAGCCGGCCTACGTGCTGCACCGGCACGACTGGAGCGAGTCCAGCCTGATCCTGGAGGTGCTCACGCGCGGCCATGGGCGGGTGGCGCTGGTGGCCAAGGGTGCGAAGCGCCCCAGTTCGAGCCTGCGGCCCATCCTGCTGCCATTGCAGCCGCTGCACCTGTCGTTTGGCGGCGACGCCGAGATCCGTACGCTGCGCAGTGCCGAGTGGATGGGCGGCCATGTGATGCCGACCGGCGATGCGCTGCTGTCGGGTTATTACCTCAACGAACTGGTGCTCACCTTGCTGGCCCGTGACGATCCGCATCCGGGCCTGTTCGATGTCTACTCCCACGTGGTCTCGGTGATCTGTTCGGAACACGGCGACGCATTGCAGACCGCGTTGCGGGCGTTCGAGCTGATGCTGCTGCGCGAGATCGGCCTGCTGCCGATGCTCGACGTCCAGACCATGACACTGGGGCGGTTGCAGCCGTCCGAACGGTATTGCCTGGTGGCCGAGGGCGGGTTGCGCCAGGCCGGCGAAAACGACCGCAGCAGCCTGTCCGGCGCGCAGTGGCAGCAGCTGCAACGCGCACTCGGCAGCGACGACGCCGGGTTCACCGACATGCTGCACGCCTGTGCACCGGTGGTGGGCGAACTCAAGCTCCAGCTGCGCGCCTTGCTCCATTACCATTGCGGGGTCAAGACGCTGCGCACGCGCCAGATGATGATCGACCTGCAATCCCTATGAACAAGACCGCGTTATCCGTCAACCTGAACAAGGTCGCCCTGGTGCGCAACACCCGGCATCTGGGCATTCCGTCGCTGACCCGCGCCGCGACGATCTGCCTGGAACACGGCGCCAACGGCATCACCGTGCATCCGCGTCCGGACCAGCGTCATATCCGTACCGCCGACGTGCACGACCTGGCCGCGCTGCTGCGGCAATGGCCCGACCGTGAGTTCAACATCGAAGGCAATCCGTTCCAGAACCTGATGGGGTTCGTCACCGAGTTGCGTCCGCAGCAATGCACGCTGGTGCCGGACAGCGAAGGCCAGTTCACCAGCGACCACGGCTGGAACCTGGCGCAGGACGCGGATCGGCTGCGTCCGCTGATCGCCCAGGCCAAGGCCCTGGGCGTGCGGGTGAGCCTGTTCATGGATGCCGATCCGTCCGCGATGGCTGCCGCCCGTGCGGTGGGTGCCGACCGGGTGGAGCTCTACACCGAACCCTACGCCCAGTCCTGGGGTGGGCCGACGCTGCAGCAGCAGACGGACCGGTACGCCGAGGCCGCGCGCGCCGCCCGCGATGCTGGCCTGGGCGTCAACGCCGGCCACGACCTGAACCGCGACAACCTGACCTGGTTCCTGCGGTCGGTGCCAGGTGTGCAGGAGGTGTCGATCGGCCATGCCCTGATCTCCGACGCACTCGAACTCGGTTATGCCGCGACCGTGAAAGACTACCTGCGCTGCATCGACGCGGCATTCGCGCCGGCGCCGTCGGCCCCATGATCTACGGTATCGGCACCGATATCTGCGACATCCGGCGCATCCGTTCCAGTCTGGAACGCCATGGCGATCGTTTCGCGGCCAAGATCCTGTCCGAGGGCGAGATGGCGACCTGGCGCGCCCGCAGTGCGCGCTGGCCCGAACGGGGCGTGCGGTACCTGGCCACCCGGTTCAGCGCCAAGGAGGCGTTCAGCAAGGCGGTCGGCCTGGGCATGCGCATGCCCATGACCTGGCGCCTGTGCGAGATCGCCAAGCAGCCGGCCGGCCATCCGAATGCCGGCAAGCCCGTCATCGTGCTGCACGGCGAACTCAAGCGCTGGTTCGAGTCGCAGGGCCTGCAGGTGCACGTCAGCGTCACCGACGAGAGCGAATACGCCGCCAGTTTCTGCGTGGTCGAAACCACCACGCATTGAGCCGGCGCCACTGCGCGCCGGGCCCCTTCAAATCCTGTCCTGTGGAATCGACCATGCCCCTCCATGCCCCCCTGATCATCGACGTTCCCGGACTCGTGCTCTCGGCCACCGACCGCAAGCGGCTGCAGCATCCGCTCGTGGGCGGCGTGACGCTGTTCGCTCGCAACTGGGACGACCGTGCGCAACTGACGGCCTTGTGCCGCGCCATCAAGCGCGTGCGCGCCGACCTGCTGATCATGGTCGACCATGAAGGCGGGCGGGTACAGCGTTTTCGCACCGATGGTTTCACCCACCTGCCGCCGATGCGGGAGCTGGGCCGGATCTGGGCGGGGGACGGCAGGACCGACCCGAAGACCAGCGCCATGCGTGCCACCCGCGCCGCGACCGCCTGCGGCTACGTGCTGGGCGCCGAACTGCGCGCCTGCGGCGTCGACATGAGTTTCACGCCGGTGCTCGACCTGGACCATGGCCCGAGCAGCGTGATCGGGGACCGGGCCTTTGCACGAGACCCGGCCGTTGTCAGCCTGCTGGCCAAGAGCCTGATGCACGGCCTGTTGCAAAGCGGCATGGCCAACTGCGGCAAGCATTTTCCCGGCCACGGTTTCGCGGCAGCCGATTCGCATACCGACCTGCCGCTCGACAAGCGCGGCCTCAAGACCATCCTGGCCCAGGACGCGGCGCCGTACGACTGGTTGGGCACCAGCCTGGCGAGCGTGATGCCGGCCCACGTCGTCTACCCGCGGGTGGATGCGCGTCCGGCCGGATTCTCCTCGCGCTGGCTGGAGGACATCCTGCGCGGGCAACTCGGCTTCTCGGGTGCGGTGTTCAGCGACGACCTGAGCATGGCGGGGGCCCGGCAGATCGACGGGCGGGAGGTGGACTTCTGCCAGGCCGCGGTGGCCGCGCTGGGTGCGGGCTGCGACATGGTGTTGCTGTGCAACCAGTGCCTGGACGGCAATACGGCCATCGACGCGTGGATCTCCGGCATGGAGCAGGCGGCGGCCGTCGGGCTGTGGCAGGCCCGCCCGGCCAGCGAGCAGCGCCGCCTGGACCTGTTGCCGACGTCTCCGGCGCTGGACTGGGATGCGCTGATGGTGCACCCGCACTACATGCAGTCGCTCGACCGCATTCCCTGACGGCAGGGCTGCGGCCTGCCGGTGCGGTTGCCGGATCAGGCCGGGGTGGCGGGCCGGTTGCCCGCGCGGGGCATGCCGGCACGCCGGCGCGCACCAAGCCGCCACAGGCGCCGCGATCCCAGTCCCGCCAGCGTTGCCGATCCCAGCAGTACCCACCACAGGCCCTGGGTGGCGCCGCCTCCCCCCGAGCCCGGAGCGACGACCACGATGCCGACATAGACGGTTTCGCCGCTGAGCAGGCCGTCGCTGGGCGTGATGCCGACGCTGTAGCTGCCCAGCGGGCTGGCGTTGTCCCAGGTGAAGGTGCCGGTGCCCGCGTCGAAGCTGGCGCCGCGCGGCAAGGTGCTGGCCACGAAGGTGATGGCATCGCCCTCGGCATCGGTGGCGCTGACACTGAAGCTCAGGGATTCGCCCTCCAGCACGAACCGGGTGCTGATCGGCGTCAGCACCGGCGCCGTGTTGTTGGCCGGTACGGTCAGGTCGACATGGGCGGCCTTGCCGTTGAGGTCCAGTGCACGGAAGCGGAAGCTGAAGCTGTTGCCGGACGCGGGCACGACAAACGACGCGTTGCTGCCATTGGCGCCGGTCAGCGTCACGGCGGGGCCGGCGATCTGCGTCCAGGACGTCGACTGCAGTCCCATGCCCAGCCGCCCCGCCAGTGCGGTACCCGTCAGCTGCACGGTTGCGCCGCGGGGCGCCGCGAGGCCGGCCGAACTGGCCGCCGCCACCACCGGCGCATTGTCGTCCAGCACGTCCTGCACCGACTGCGCGGCATCGAGCAGGCCGGCGCCGCAGGTCTGCAGGCCGGCGCAGAAGCCGCCGGCCGGATGGGGCCGCGCCGCGTTGACCAGGCGCGAGCGCAATTCCTGCGGCGTGATGGTCGGCTTGGCTTCGAACATCAGCGCCGCGACGCCGGAGACATGGGCGGTGGCCATGCTGGTGCCACGCTTGAACTCGAGCCGGTCCGCCTGCGGCGTTGTCAGGCCGGTGTTGCTGGTCGAGTAGATCTGCCGCCCGTTGCCGGCGATGGCGGCGCCGAATCCGCCGCCAGGCGCGCTGATCACCGTTCCCTGGCCGATGTTGGCATAACTGGCGTTGTCACCGTTGATGGCATGGGCCGTCACGCCGATGACTCCGGTGCAGTTGGCGGGCTGCAGGATGGCACGGGCGCTGTCGTTGCCGGTGGCGGCCACGACGACACTGCCGGCAGCCAGGACCTCGTCGACCGCGCCCTGGAACGCCTGCGAACAGGAGCCGAATCGGCCCAGGCTCATGTTCAGCACCTTGGCCACCTGGTTGTTGGCCGGCACGCCGGGCACCGGCAGGCCGACGGCCCAGCGCATGCCGGCTGCGATGTCGGAGACGTAGCCGCCGCATACACCCAGCACCCGGATCGGCAGCAGCCTGGCCCCGAACGCGGCACCCGCTACGCCGCTGTTGTTGTTGCCCACCGCCGCGATCACACCGGCCACATGGGTACCGTGCCAGCCCGAGTTGCCGGGCGGACAATCTCCGCGATCGCTCCAGTCCCCGGGGTCGCGCGCGTCGCTGTCGCGCCCGTCGCCATCGTTGGCGGTGTCGAAACGGCCCGACGGGTCGGCACTGATGAAGTCGTAGCCGGGCAATACATTGGCGAACAGGTCGGCATGCGGACGGAATCCGCCGTCGAGCTGGGCCACGATCACGCCGGCGCCGGTGGCCCGGTCCCAGGCGCCGGGGAAATTGCCGGCGCCGGCACCCGCCGCCAGCGACTGCATGCTCCACTGCTGCGCCAGGAACTCGGTGTCGTTCGGCATGAACTGGGCCGTGACCCGCTCGTCGATCTCGACATAGGCGATCTGGGCGTCCTGCCGCAGCTGTCGGAGCAGGCCGGTCATCTCGGCGCGGTTCATGCGCCGGTGGGTCATGGCCACATGGGTGCGGTCCGACACCGATCGACGGTAGGACAGTTCGACCGCTTCTCCGGCGTCGGTCGTCAGGCGACGCTCGCGGCCCAGGGCGCGTACCCGTTCGGCGGGGTCACGCCGGGCGGTCGCACTGCCGGCCGATGCCGCCTGGACCTGGTCCGGCCGCCAGCCGATGATGATCCGGTTCAGTCCATCCGCCGGGTCGACCGCCGACGCGGACGCGGCGCCGGCCTTCAGGCGCGCCGGATCGGCCGACGGGGACTGCGCATGGGACGGCAGCAACGCCGCGGCCAGCACCAGCGCGACGGCATGGGGACGCAGCAGGCCGGTGCGGTCCATGTGCCGCCTCAGTGGCTGGTGGTCTCCCGGCGCAGCGCCGGGAACAGGATCACGTCGCGGATGCTGGGGCTGTCGGTCAGCAGCATCATCAGCCGGTCGATGCCGACGCCGCAACCGCCAGTGGGCGGCATGCCGTATTCGAGTGCCCGCACGAAGTCATGGTCGTAGAACATGGCCTCGTCGTCGCCGCCGTCCTTGGCCTCGACCTGGGCATGGAAACGGGCGGCCTGGTCTTCGGCATCGTTGAGCTCGCTGAAGCCATTGCCGAATTCGCGTCCGGTGATGTACAGCTCGAAGCGTTCGGTGACCGCCGGATTCGTGTCGCTGGCGCGCGCCAGCGGCGAGATCTCGACCGGGTGTTCGCAGATGAAGGTCGGCTGCCACAGGTGGTGTTCGACGGTTTCCTCGAAGTACATCACCTGCAGGCTGGGCAGGCTGCGCCGGGACAGCTGGTCCTTGTCCTCGCTCTTGCCGAGCTTGCGCAGCGCCGCGCGCAGCCATTGCTCGTCGTGCGCGCCGTCGCCTGCGTCGGTGTACCTGGCGATCGCCTGCACGATGGTCAGCCGCTCGAAGGTCTGGGACAGGTCGACCGGCTTGCCGCCGTAGCTCAGCTGCAGGGTTCCGACGGCCTTCTGGGCGGCGTCGCGGATCAGCTGCTCGGTGAAGTCCATCAGGTCCTGGTAGTTCCAGTAGGCCGCGTAGAACTCCATCATCGTGAATTCCGGGTTGTGCCGGACCGAGATGCCTTCGTTGCGGTAGCTGCGGTTGATTTCGAACACCCGCTCGAAACCCCCGACGATCAGGCGCTTGAGATACAGCTCGGGCGCAATGCGCAGGAACATCTGCTGGTCCAGCGCATTGTGGTGGGTGGTGAACGGCTTGGCATTCGCACCGCCGGGAATGGGGTGCAGCATCGGCGTCTCGACCTCGAGGAATCCGTGCCCGACCATGAACTCGCGGATCCCGCTGATGGCGCGGCTGCGGGCCACGAAACGCTGGCGCGTGGACTCGTCCATCATCAGGTCGACATAACGCTGGCGGTATTTCATCTCCTGGTCGTGCACGCCATGGAACTTGTCGGGCAGCGGACGCAGGCTCTTGGCCAGCAGGCGAACCGCGCTGGCGTGGATCGACAACTCGCCGGTGCGGGTCCGGAACATCCGCCCCTCGACCGCGACGATGTCGCCCAGGTCCCAGTGCTTGAAGTCCTCGTAGACCTCGGCGCCGACTTCCTCGCCCTTGACGTAGACCTGCATGCGGCCGGTGGCGTCCTGCAGGGTCGCGAAACTGGCCTTGCCCATGACCCGCTTGAGCATCATGCGCCCGGCGATGCTGACCTGGTGGGGCTGCGCGGCGAGCGCTTCGGCGGAATGCGCCTCGTGCGCCTGCATCAGCGCGGCGGCGTGGTTGGCCGGCTTGAAGTCATTGGGAAAAGCCACGCCCTTGCCCTGGGCCTGGCGCTGGCGCAGCACCTGGAGCTTTTCGCGCCGCTCGGCAATCAGCTGGTTGTCGTCAAGAATCGGGTCGGGTGCGGGCTGGTCGGACATGGCAGTGGTACGGGGGTGCGGGGCAGCGGCCGGGGGAACGGGCTGACGCCGGCTGATCAGGGTTTCAGGATTGCCACCGGGTTGCGGGGACGATCCCCGCCACGGCGCAGTGCGTTATATTGGCCCACCCGCAGCGCCGATGGGGCCTGAAGGTTGGGACGGCCCCACTATTATCGCCAGTGCCGGACGCTTTTTTTCGGACCGCATGTTTCTTCAGATCATCACCTTCCTCCTGCAGATCGCCGCCGGCCTCCTGGTCGGCCTGTGCCTGCTGCGCCTGTACATGCAATACCACCGGGTTCCGCTGTCCGCGCGCTCGGGCAATCCGATCGGTCCCCTGATCTTCGCGCTGACCGATTGGCTGGTGCTGCCGCTGCGCCGCGTCGTGCCCGCCGTCGGGCGCTGGGACCTGGCCAGCCTGGTGGCGGCCCTGCTGATCGAGCTGGCCCAATACGTGATCCTGTGGCTGCTGGCCGGCGGGCACGGCTCGCCGGCGTTCATCGTGCTGATGGCGGTGTTCGGCGTGTTGCGCCTGGCCCTGTCCGGCCTGAGCGTGCTGGTGATCGTCTATGCCGTGTTGTCGTGGGTGCAGGCGCATTCGCCGATGATGGGCCTGCTGGGACGGCTGGTGTCGCCGTTGCTGCAGCCGATCCGCCGGGTCGTTCCCCTGGTCGGCGGGCTGGACCTGTCGCCGCTGATCCTGCTGGTATTGCTGCAGGTGGGCGGCATCGTGCTCGAGTCCACGCTCGCCAGTATCGCGTTCTGACGCTGGTTGGCTGGCGCACGCGCGCCGCCCGGGCGCGCGCCGCCGTCAGAGTCAGACCACGGCGTCGGCAGGCTGGCGCTGCAGCATCGCCAGCGCGTTGGCCACCACCTTGCGCAGTTCGCGCCGGTCGACGACCATGTCGACCGCGCCTTTTTCCTGCAGGAATTCGGAGCGCTGGAAACCTTCTGGCAATGTCACGCGCAGCGTCGACTCGATGACGCGCGGGCCGGCAAACCCGATCAAGGCCTTGGGTTCGGCGATGACGATGTCGCCCATGAAGGCAAAACTGGCGCTGACGCCCCCGGTGGTCGGGTCGGTCAGGATGCTGATGAACGGCAGGCCCTTCTTGGCCAGGCGTGTCAGTGCGGCATTGGTCTTGGCCATCTGCATCAGGCTGAGCAGGCCTTCCTGCATGCGGGCACCGCCGGTGGCCGTGAAGCAGATGAACGCGGTCTTCTGCTCGATCGCGGTCTGCACGCCGCGCACGAAGCGTTCGCCGACGACCGAACCCATGCTGCCGGCCATGAAGTCGAACTCGAAGCAGGCGGCCACGACACTGATGTTGTGCACGCTGCCGCCCATGACGACCAGCGCATCGGTCTCGCCGGTGTTGTCCATCGCCTCCTTCAGCCGCTCGGGGTACTTGCGGCTGTCCTTGAACTTGAGCGCATCGACCGGAAGCACTTCCTGCCCGATCTCGAAGCGGCCCTCGTTGTCGAGGAACATGTTCAGACGCGCCCGCGCGCCGATGCGGTGGTGGCGGCCGCAGGTGGGGCAGACGTTCTGGTTCTGCTCGAGATCGGTCTTGTAGAGCACCGTCTCGCAACTCGGGCACTTGATCCACAGGCCTTCGGGCACGCTGCGCCGGTCGGCCGGGTCGGTGTGCTGGATCTTGGCGGGTAGCAGTTTTTCTAGCCAACTCATGGGGTCACTCCTGAATCAATGCGCCGGATTATTGCGCGGACTGGGCATCGAGCGCGCTGCGGATGTCCTGCAGGAAAGCCTGGGCCGTCGGAACCACCTGCTCGCGCGGCTGGTCTTCGATCAGCTGGATGATGCGGCTGCCGATGACGACGGCGTCGGCCGATCGTGCCACGGCACAGGCCGATGCCGCGTCGCGAATGCCGAAACCCACGCCCAGTGGCAACTTCACATGCTGGCGGATGCGCGGCAGCATCGCCTCGACGGCTGCGGTGTCCAGCGTGCCGGCGCCGGTGACGCCCTTGAGCGACACGTAGTAGACATAACCGCTGGCCACCTGGGCGACCTGGGCCATGCGCTGCTCGGTGCTGGTGGGCGCCAGCAGGAAGATCAGGTCCATGCCGTGGTGGCGCAGGTCCTCGGCGAAGGCGACACATTCCTCCGGAGGGTAGTCGACGATCAACATGCCGTCCACCCCGGCGGCCGCGGCGTCGCGCACGAAGGCGCTGCCGGAACCGCTTGCCTGCTGGCGCTGGTCGTAGCGCTCCACCGGGTTGGCATAACCCATCAGCACCACCGGCGTGTCGTTGTCCTGGCGCCGGAATTCGCGCACCATGTCCAGCACCTGGGTCAGGCCGATGCCGGCGGCCAGGGCCTTGTCACCCGCCTTCTGGATCACCGCGCCGTCGGCACTCGGGTCGGAGAATGGCACGCCGAGTTCGATCACGTCGGCACCGGCGGCGACCATGCCGTGCATCAGCTCGGGCGTGACGTCCGGATACGGAAAACCGGCTGTCACATACGGAATCAGCGCCGTGCGTTTTCGGGCCAGCAGGTCGGCCAGGACCGGTGTGATGCGGCTCATGACCGCGCTCCCGTCGGCGGCATGGCGATCGTGCTGCCGCCCTTGACCGCCTGGCCCTGGCAACTGGGTCGGCAATAGAAGGCCGCATTGCTCAGGTCGGCCACCGTGCCGATGTCCTTGTCGCCGCGGCCGGACAGGTTGACGAGGATGGATTGGTCGGGCCGCATCGTCCTGGCCAGCTGCATGGCGTAGGCCACGGCGTGGCTGGACTCGAGCGCCGGAATGATGCCTTCCGTGCGGCACAGGTAGTGGAACGCTTCGAGCGCCTGGGCATCGGTGACGCCGACGTATTCGGCCCGGCCGATGTCCTTGAGCCAGGCATGTTCCGGCCCCACGCCGGGATAATCCAGCCCGGCGCTGATGCTGTGGGTCTCGGTGACCTGGCCGTTATCGTCCTGCAGGATGTAGGTCCGGTTGCCGTGCAGCACGCCGGGACTGCCGCGTTGCAGGGATGCCGAATGCTTGCCGCTGTCGAGTCCTTCACCGGCCGCCTCGACGCCGATCAGGCGGGTGTTGGCGTACGGGATGTAGGGATGGAAGATGCCCATCGCGTTGCTGCCGCCGCCCACACACGCCAGCACGGCGTCGGGTTGCTTGCGGTGGCAGGCCTGCGCGGTCAGCATCTGCGGCATCTGCTCGATGCATTCCTTGCCGATCACGCTCTGGAAGTCGCGCACCATCATCGGGTAGGGGTGCGGCCCGGCGACGGTGCCGATGATGTAGAAGGTGTTGTCGACGTTGGCGACCCAGTCGCGCATGGCCTCGTTGAGTGCATCCTTGAGCGTGCGGCTGCCGCTGTCCACCGGCACCACCTTGGCGCCGAGCAGGTGCATGCGATAGACGTTGGGGCTTTGCCGCTTGACGTCCTCGCTGCCCATGTAGACCACGCATTCGAGGCCGTAGCGGGCACAGATCGTGGCCGTGGCCACGCCGTGCTGGCCGGCACCGGTCTCGGCGATGATGCGCGGCTTGCCCATGCGACGCGCCAGCATGGCCTGGCCGATGGTGTTGTTGACCTTGTGTGCGCCGGTGTGGTTGAGGTCCTCGCGCTTGAGGTAGATCTGCGCGCCGCCCTGTTCACGGCTCATGCGCGCGGCATGGTAGATGGGGGAGGGGCGGCCGACGAAGTGCGCCAGTTCGTAGTGGAATTCGGCGATGAACTCCGGGTCGTGCTGGTAGCGGGCGTAGGCCTGCTGGAGTTCCTGGATGGCGTGGGTCAGCGTCTCGCTGATGAAGCTGCCGCCGTAGTTTCCGAAATGGCCTGTCGGATCAGGTTGCTGGTAATCGAGCATGATGGGTCTTTGCAAGTTGTGCGTCGGCCGCGCGAACCGCGGCGACGAACTGATGGATCTTGCCGGCGTCCTTGATGCCCTTGGACACCTCGACACCGGAGCTGACATCGACGGACAGCGTCTTACAACGCGGCCGCAACTGCAAGATGCCATCGGTCACGTTTGCAGGCGTGAGTCCACCACTTAAGACGAGGTGACAGTTGACGCTTGGAGGCAGCAGTGACCAATTGAATGTCTGGCCCGCGCCACCGTAGGCCTCGACGTGGGCGTCGAGCAAGATGGCTTGGGCGCGATGGAATTGAGCCGCGTATTTTACGAGATCGAAGCCGGCGGCGTCCGGCCCCAGCGGAATCCGCGCGGCGCGCAGGAACGCCCGGGCTCCGCCGCCGGTCGCATCCAGGCACTGCTGCGCCGTCTCGTCGCCGTGGAACTGCACCAGCGCCTGGCCCAGGCGGGAACAGTCGTCGAGCACCCGTTGCGTGGCTTCGTTGACATACAGCAGCACCGGCGTGACGAAGGGAGGGAGCCGCCGCGCGAGTTCGGCCGCACGCTCGATCGACACCAGGCGCGGGCTCTTGCTGTACCGCACGAAGCCGATCGCATCGACACCGGCGGCGACCGCGGCATCGACGTCCTGCTCGCGCGTGAGGCCGCAGATCTTGATCCGGGTACGGCTGGCGGGCGGGGTGTCATCCATGGTCATGGCAGACCATCATACGCGGCGGTGCGCTCCGGAAGGCCCCAGCGCGGATCGTAGCGCGGGCCCAGGAAGTACAGGCCGTCGGGTGCGAAGGTCGGCGCGGCGCTGCGCCGTTCGCGTGCGTGCAGGACGGTGTCGATCCATTCGGGCGGACGCTTGCCGCCGCCCACCGCGATCAGGCAACCCATGATGTTGCGGATCATGTGGTGCAGGAAGGCGCTGGCCTCGAACTCGAAGCGCACAAACGCGCCGCGCCGGTCGATCGTGATGCTGCGCATGTCCTTCACCGGCGACAGGGCCTGGCACTGCGCCGCGCGGAAGGACGAGAAGTCGTGTTCGCCGATCAGCCGCGCGGCCCCCGCGCGCATGCGCTCGATATCCAGCGCGTGCATGACCCAGCCCACGCGTCCGGCATACACGCTGGGCCGCACCGGCGATACATACAACACGTAGGCATAACGCCGTGTCAGGGCATGGGCACGGCAATGGAAAGCATCGGGCACGGCTTGCGCCCATTCGACGCTGATGTCGCGCGGCAGGTGCGTGTTGGTGCCGCGGACCCAGGAAACGTCGCGGCGTTGCGCGGACGTGTCGAAGTGCACCACCTGCATCAAGGCATGGACGCCGGCGTCGGTACGTCCGGCGCACACGGTGGTGATCGGCTGGGCCGCCAGTTGCGACAGGGCCGACTCGAGCCGGTCCTGCACGGTGAGGCCGGAGAGCTGGCTTTGCCAGCCCTGGTATGCCCGCCCGTCGTAGCTGATGCCGAGAGCGACTCTCACGCCGGACGGGCGACGCGAACCAGCGCCGGTGCCGTTTGCGCAGCCACTCAGCCCAGGCTGCTCAGGGCCCGCTGTGCCTTGGCCTTGAGATCGCCGGATGCTTCGGCAATGACCTCTTCGATCAGCGCCCGCGCACCGTCGTCGTCCCCGATGGAGACGAACTCCTCGGCCAGCGCCAGCTTGGTGACGAGCGGATCTTCCGGCTCGACCGGCGCTTCGGGGCTCGGTGTCTCGGGGCTGTTCAGGTCCAGCGACAGGGTGCCCAGGTCGAACTCCAGCATGCCGGATTCGGCGGCATCCGGCGCCTTGAACGGAGTCTGGGAGGCCGTCAGGTTGTTCGGGGAGGTCGCGTCGAAGGCCAGTCCGGCGCGCGAGACGCCGGCGTCGTTGTCACCGTCGGACAAGGGCGACGGGCTGGTCGAGCCGAAACTCACGGCCGCCTGGTTGCGGAATTCGTCCGGTTGCACGGAGCCCAGGGCAACGGTGTCCTGTTCCTTGTCGATCTCGGGCAGCGCGACGTCGCCCGGCTCGGTGGTGGGTTCGGCCGGTTCCGTGGCGGGCGAGGCGGCGGGCACCACAGGTACGGTCATCTGAGGTTCGTCGAAGGCATCGCCGAAGTCCACGTCCAGCGTCGCAGGCCGTGAATCCGGCGGCTGGATCGCCACGGTGGGCTCGAGCTGGCTCGGTTGGGCCTCTTCGATGGCACTGGTGGTCGGTTCCTCGTCGAGCGAGAAATCGAGGTCGAGATCGAGATCCATGGGCGCCGACGGCGGTGGGTCCTCGGATGTCGACAGGTCGATCTTCTGCGTGGCCATGGCAGCCGCGGCCATGCCGGGAATGGTCCGGGTGACGATGGTCTTGTCGGCCATGTCGGGCGGTTCGCTGCCCGGGCGATACAGCGCGTTGGACGGATCGATGCCCTGACCCTGTTCGCAGATGCGAGCCCATTCCGCACTCTCGCCTCCCACGACCCGGAATGCCTCCTTGGCCATGGTCTCGAAACCCTGGGTGTCGCGCCGCTTGGCGTAGATGTCGAGCAGCTTCTGGTGCACCGCGATGCGGCCCGGATGGCTGCGCAGCGCTTCCTTGAGGATTTCCTCGGCCTGGATGTCACGTCCGTACGCCAGGTAGACGTCGGCTTCCGCGACCGGGTCCACGTCGTCGGCCGCGTCGAGCTGGCTGGGCGAGTAGACCATCGACGAGCCGGTGACCGCACCGTCGTTGGTATCGACCTTTTGCCCGCCACTGGCGCCGAAGAAGGAGTCCGGTTGCAGGCGGCTTTCCAGGAAGGCGCTGTCGACCTCCGCGGCTTCGCGGCGCTTGCGGGCACGGTAGATACCCAATGCGGCCAGCAGCGCGATCAGCAGGCCGCCGCCGGCGAGGGTCAGCGGGTTGTCCAGTAACTGGTCGAGCAACCCGGGTTCCTCGACGGGTGGAGGTGGTGGTGGTGGTGGCGCCGGGGCCGGTGCGGGCGGCGCCACCGGTGCTGGTGCAGCCGCTTCCGGCGCCGGCGGCGGTGCTGGTTCGGCCGCGGCAGGCACCGCCGGGGCGGTCGTCGCAACGGTGACCCCGACATCGGGCGCCGCAGCCGACGCCGCAGCGGCCGGGGCCGGCGGTGCCGTCGACCCGGCTGCGGCGGATGCCGCACCCAGGCTGCTGAGGTCCTTGACGTTGCGCGCAAGTTCGGCGGCGCGTTGAGCCGCATCCTGTGCGGCCTTGGCCTGGGCGATCTGTTCTTCGGCCGCCTTCGCGTCCGCACCACCCTTGGACAGCGTGAGTTTGTCCGGTGCCGCAGCCGCGCTGCGCTTGTCCTCGACCTGGGCCTGCACCGCACCGGAGGCGGTACGGTCCGCGGCGGCGACCCGCTGTTCCGGTGCGTTGCTCGCCAGCTTGTTGCGGAACGCGTTGAAGTCCCGGCTCTGGGCGATCACGGTACGCGAGGCTTCCGTCTCGGAGATGGCGGCGACCTGTTCGTCCGTGGGAACGGTCAGCACCGCGCCGGCCTTGATCAGGTTCAGGTTGCCGTCGATGAAGGCATCGGCATTGGCACGCAGCAGCGCCACGAGCATCTGGTCCAGCGACACCTGGGACGGCTTGATGTCGCGTGCAATCTGGCTGGCCGTGTCGCCACGGCGTACCGTGACCTTGTCCGGTCGGCTGCTGGCGGCGGCCGCGGGTGCGGCGGTGGTGGCAGGCCGGGCTGGCGTGGCGGCCGGCGCGGCGGCCGGCGCCGGCACGGGTGTCGCCGCAACGCGGGCAGGGGGTGTCACGGGAGAGGCGGCGACCTGCGGCGCAGACGCCTGCACGGGAGCGCGGGCACGCAAGGCCGGCGGATCGAGCAGGACGGTGTAGTCTCGCACGATGCGGCCACTGGACCAGTTGGCCTCGACGATCAGGTCGACGAAGGGCTCGGACACCGCGCGGTCCGTGACCAGCCGGATGTAGGAGCGCCCATCGGCACGACGTTGCAGCGTGATCTGCAAGCCGGTCAAGGCCTGGTTGAATTCCAGCCCCGAACTGCGAAAGACTTCAGGTCGCGCCAGCGAAGGCTTGAGGGATGCGGCTTCTTCCGCATTGATCTCCGGGATGTCGATTTCGGCCCGCAAGGGCTCTCCCAATGCCGATTGGACCGTGATGCGCCCCAGTGCCAGGGCATAGGCCGAAGACGCAGGCAGGCCAAATAGCGCAATGACCAATGATGCAACAGCGGTCTTGCGCCAGCCATGTGACTTTGGGATCAATTTAGTAGCCTCCGATGTTCGGGCGCACCACAACAACCGCGCATTGTGGGTGCAAATGCCGCGACACTCTAACCTGAAAAAGGACCATAACATCAATGTTTTAGCCTGACAAGGTGAGAAAGCGCTCAAATCTTTTGGCGCAAACACACATGCCCGATGTGACGGTGGGCTGTTGCCAATCGGCAACGGCTTGATCGATGGTAGTCGGATTCGGGCCGGTTTTTCGGCCCGCCGGAAATCAGTGATCCAACAAAATGCGCAACATGCGCCGCAAAGGTTCGGCGGCACCCCACAACAGCTGGTCGCCGATCGTGAACGCGCCGACGTATTCGGGCCCCATGGCCAGTTTGCGGATGCGACCGACCGGGATGTCGAGCGTGCCGGTGACGGCCACAGGCGTGAGTCCCTGCATCGTCGCTTCGCGGTTGTTGGGCACGACCTTGGCCCAGGCGTTGTCGGCCGCGATCATCGCCTCGATGTCGGCTGTCGGTACGTCCTTCTTCAGTTTGAAGGTCAGCGCCTGGCTGTGGCAACGCATGGCGCCGACACGCACGCAGAAGCCGTCGACCGGGATCGATGCGGTGCCGAAGGCCGGGCCCTGGCCCAGGATCTTGTTGGTCTCCGCGCCGCCTTTCCATTCTTCCCGGCTGATGCCGTCGCCTAGGTCCTTGTCGATCCACGGGATGAGGCTGCCGCCGAGCGGGACGCCGAAGTTCGCCATCTCCGCGGCCGGCATGGACTGCTGGCGGCCCAGGATCCTGCGGTCGATCTCGAGGATGGCCGATTGGGGATCGGCGAGCAGGTCGCGCACCTCGGCATGGAGCGAGCCGAACTGGGTCAGCAGCTCGCGCATGTGCTGGGCGCCACCGCCCGATGCGGCCTGGTAGGTCATCGACGTCATCCACTCGACGAGGCCGGCCTTGAACAAGGCACCGACGCCCATGAGCATGCAGCTGACCGTGCAGTTGCCGCCGATCCAGTTGCGCCCGCCCTTGGCCAGCGCCGCCTGGATCACCGGCAGGTTGACCGGATCGAGCACGATCACCGCGTCTTCCTGCATGCGCAGGCTCGATGCGGCGTCGATCCAGTGGCCGGTCCAGCCGGCGCTGCGCAATTTTCCGAACACCTCGGTGGTGTAGTCGCCGCCTTGCGCGGTGATGATGATGTCGCAACGCTTGAGGGCGGCGATGTCCATCGCATCCTGAAGCTTTTCGCCGGAGCGGGCGAACGCCGGGGCGTCGCCACCCGCGTTGGATGTCGAGAAGAAGAGGGGTTCGATCAGGTCGAAGTCGCCCTCGGCCTGCATGCGGTCCATCAAGACGGACCCGACCATGCCTCGCCAGCCGACCAAACCTGTAACTTTGCGTGCGCTGCTCATTGTGTTGCCTCGTGTCAAACTGAAACGTCGTGGATTTTCAGCTGCCCGGCTCGTCTGGCCGGGGAGGGCGCGACGAACCGGGCTGCGTCAGCCTTTGATGGTCGTCGTCTTGGTGGACATCGCATCCACGGGCAAAGCCTCGGCCGGCCACCATGGGCCGGCATGTGCAAGGGTGTTTGCCATCAATGACATCGCGCGATTGTAGGCGATTCAGCCCCGCAGGGCCTTCACGACGGCGTCGCCCATTTCACGGGTGCCGACCCGGGTCGTGCCTTCGCTGTGGATGTCCGCAGTGCGCAGGCCCTGTTCGAGCACCTTGCCGACAGCCGCCTCGATCCGGTCTGCGGCCTCGGCCTGGTTCAGGCTGAAACGCAGCATCATCGCGGCGCTCATGATGGTCGCCAGCGGATTGGCGATGCCCTGGCCGGCGATGTCGGGCGCACTGCCGTGGCTGGGTTCGTACAGGCCCTGGTTGCTGGCGTTCAGGCTGGCCGACGGCAACATGCCGATCGAGCCGGTCAACATGGCGGCCTCGTCGCTGAGGATGTCGCCGAACATGTTGCCGGTGACGACGACGTCGAACTTCTTGGGGGCCCGCACCAGCTGCATGGCGGCGTTGTCCACGTACATGTGGTCGAGCGCCACATCCGGATATTGCGCGCCCACCTCGGTGACGACGTCCTTCCAGAACTGGAAGGTCTCCAGGACGTTGGCCTTGTCGACGCTGGTGACCTTCTTGCCGCGCTTGCGTGCCGCCTGGAACGCCACGTGGGCGATGCGTTCGATCTCCGGGCGCGAATAACGCATGGTGTCGAAGGCCTCATCCGCACCGGGGAAGTGACCATCGGTTGCCGTGCGCCGGCCGCGAGGTTGTCCGAAATAGATGTCGCCGGTCAATTCACGGATGATCAGCAGATCGAGCCCGGCAATGAGTTCCGGCTTGAGGCTCGACGCGCCCACCAGCGGTGCGTGGCAGATCGCGGGACGCAGGTTGGCGAACAGGCCGAGTTCGCGCCGCAGCCCCAGGATGGCCTGTTCCGGGCGCAGCGCACGTTCGAGCTTGTCGTATTTCCAGTCGCCGACGGCCCCGAAGAGGATGGCGTCGGAAGCCTTGGCCAACTGCAGCGTCGAATCCGGCAGGGGGTGGCCATGGGCTTCATACGCCGCACCGCCGACGAGCGCGGTCTCGGTCTCCAGTTTCAGATCCAGGACGCCCAGGACCTTGACGGCCTCGGCGACGATTTCTTTGCCGATGCCGTCGCCCGGCAAGACTGCGATTTTCATGGGTAGGGGTGAAAACGGTGAAAGAGGGGGGAAGAATGCGTGGCCCGGCTCAGCGCATCTGGCGGTTCATCAGGTTCTCCTGCTGGATCTGCAGGCTCTGCGTCTTGAAGGTCTCGTCGAACTTGTAGAGTTCCTTGCACAGGTAGCTGTCGTAGGCGGGCTTGCCGACCGCCGCCAGGCACAGGTCGCGCAGGGATGCGGCAGCCGGCGGCGTCGACATCACGGCGCGCAACTCCGGCGGCATCTTGGCCAGCTGCGCAGCCTGTATCGCCTGCTGGCAGGCCTGGAGGTTGCGCTGCTTGTACGCGAGGTCTTCACAACGCTTGACCAGGGGTTCGAGTTCCGCGACCTTGCCCAGCAGGGACTGGATCGCCGGCAGGGCCAGCAGGTCCTCGATGAGGCCCGCATGGGCGGACGGCTGCGCTGCCAGCATCACGGCTGCCAGCACCAGCGACATGCGCATCTTGATCATGCCGTCTCCTTGTTGAGCATCGCATTGGCCAGCCAGGGTTTTTCTGCCAGCCGGCGCGATTCGAACGCCTTGATCTTGTCGGCGTGACGCAGTGTCAGGCCGATGTCGTCCAGCCCGTTGAGCAGACAATACCGCCGGAACGGCTGCACGTCGAAGTCGAGTTCCTCGCCCTGCGGCTTGACCACCTTCTGGCGATCGAGATCGATCGTCAATGCATAGCCAGGGTGCGCCGCGACCTCGTCGAACAACTGCGCGATCTGCGATTCTGGCAGCACGATGGGCAGCAGGCCGTTCTTGAAGCTGTTGTTGAAGAAGATGTCCGCGAAGCTGGGTGCCAGGATGGCCCGAAACCCGTACTGGTCCAGTGCCCACGGCGCATGCTCGCGCGACGATCCGCAGCCGAAGTTCTTGCGTGCCAACAGGATGGACGCACCGGCATACCGCGGCTGGTTCAGCACGAAGTCGGGATTGGGCTTGCGGCTGGCAGGGTCCTGGCCGGGGAAACCCGCGTCGAGATAACGCCAGGCGTCGAACAGGTTGACGCCGAAGCCGGTCTTGCGGATCGATTTGAGGAATTGCTTGGGAATGATGGCGTCGGTGTCGACGTTCTCGCGGTCCATCGGTGCGACCAGTCCCTTGTGCACGGTGAATTTCTGCATGGCTATTTCTTTGCTGCGTCTTCGATCTTCTGGCCTGCACGTTGCAGGTCCTTGCCCATACCCTTGACGGTGTTGCATCCGGCGCCCGCCAGCGCGAACGCCAGCACCAGCAACACGGAACACAGGCGCGGGTACATCGTGGTCACCGGTTCAGACAAATCGACGCACGTCGACAAAATGCCCCTGCACCGCTGCCGCGGCCGCCATGGCCGGGCTGACCAGGTGGGTGCGACCGCCGGCGCCTTGCCGGCCTTCGAAATTGCGGTTGCTGGTCGATGCGCACCGCTCGCCGGGTTCGAGCCGGTCCGCGTTCATGGCCAGGCACATCGAGCAGCCCGGTTCGCGCCATTCGAAACCTGCCGCCTTGAAGATCTCGTGCAGGCCTTCGCGTTCGGCCTGCTGCTTGACCAGTCCGGAGCCGGGCACGACCATGGCCAGCTTGACGTTCTTGGCCACCTTCTGGCCCATCTTCTTGACGACAGCGGCCGCCTCGCGCATGTCCTCGATGCGGCTGTTGGTGCACGAGCCGATGAAGACCTTGTCGACATGGATGTCGCTCAGCGCCTTGCCGGGCTCCAGTCCCATGTAGGTCAACGCACGTTCGATCGCGCCGCGCTTGTTGGCGTCCTTCTCCTTGTCGGGATCCGGAACCCGGGCGTCGACGCCCAGCACCATTTCGGGGGAGGTGCCCCAGGTGACCTGCGGAACGATCGTGCTGGCGTCGAGTTCGACCACGGTATCGAATGTCGCGCCGGGATCCGAGTGCAAGGTGCGCCAGTAGTTGACCGCGTGGTCCCATTCGACGCCGCTGGGCGCCAGCGGACGGCCCTTGACGTAGTCGATGGTCTTCTGGTCGACCGCGACCAGGCCGGCGCGCGCACCCGCTTCGATCGCCATGTTGCACACGGTCATGCGGCCTTCCATGCTCAAGGCGCGGATCGCCGCGCCGGCGAACTCGATCGTGTAGCCGGTACCGCCGGCCGTGCCGATGCGGCCGATGATGGACAACACGATGTCCTTGGCCACGCAGCCTGCCGGCAGCGTGCCTTCCACCCGGACCAGCATGTTCTTCGCCTTCTTGGCCAGCAGCGTCTGGGTCGCCATCACGTGTTCGACCTCGCTGGTGCCGATTCCGTGCGCGAGCGCGCCGAAGGCGCCATGGGTGGAGGTGTGCGAATCGCCGCACACGACAGTCATGCCGGGCAGGGTGGCACCGTTTTCAGGCCCGATCACATGCACGATGCCCTGGCGCTTGGACAGGAACGGGAAATAGGCCGCGGCGCCGTATTGCTTGATGTTGGCATCCAGCGTCGTGATCTGCTCGCGACTGACCGGGTCGGTGATGCCGTCGTATCCGAGTTCCCAGCCGGTGGTGGGGGTGTTGTGGTCCGCCGTCGCGACGATGGAGCTGACACGCCACACTTTGCGTCCGGCCTCGCGCAGCCCTTCGAACGCCTGCGGGCTGGTCACTTCATGCACGAGATGCCGGTCGATGTAGAGAACGGCGGTTCCGTCCTCCTCGGTGTGGACGACATGGTCGTCCCAGATCTTGTCGTAGAGCGTGCGTGTCATGGTTTCAACTTCCGATCAACTCGGATTCTAGGACGGACAAGCCGCGAGCGCCGGGAAACTCCCTGCGCTCGCGGCCATGATGCAGTGCAGGCGGCCGGGGCCGCCCGGGGATCAGCGTTTGTCGATGGCGACCACGTCGCGCTGGGCAGCACCGGTGAACAACTGGCGCGGCCGGCCGATCTTGTAGTCCGGATCGCCGATCATCTCGTCGAGCTGGGCGATCCAGCCCACGGTGCGGGCCAGCGCGAAGATGGCGGTGAACATCGAGGTCGGGATGCCGATCGCGCGCTGCACGATGCCCGAGTAGAAGTCGACGTTCGGATACAGCTTGCGTTGCACGAAGTAGTCGTCTTCGAGCGCGATCTTCTCGAGCGCCATGGCCAGCTTGAACAGCGGGTCGTTTTCCAGGCCCAGCGCGTGCAGCACTTCCTTGCAGGATTCCTGCATGAGCTTGGCGCGCGGGTCGTAGTTCTTGTAAACCCGGTGTCCGAAGCCCATCAGCTTGATGCCGGAGTTCTTGTCCTTGACCTGGGTGATGAAGTCGCCGATTTTTTCCACACCGCCCATGGCCTGGATCTCTTCGAGCATCTTCAGGCAGGCTTCGTTGGCGCCGCCGTGCGCGGGGCCCCACAGGCAGGCAACCCCCGCGGCGATCGCGGCGAACGGGTTGGTGCCGGAGCTGCCGCACAACCGCACGGTCGACGTGGAGGCGTTCTGCTCGTGGTCGGCGTGCAGGATGAAGATGCGGTCGAGGGCTTTTTCGATCACCGGGTTGACGACATAGTCCTCGCACGGATTGGCAAACATCATGTGCAGCAGGTTGCCGGCGTAGCTCAGGCTGTTGCGCGGGAACATGTAGGGCTGGCCCACGTTGTACTTGTAAGCCATTGCCACCAGCGTCGGCATCTTGGCGATCAGCCGGATCGCCGAGATCTTGCGGTGCTCGGGATTGTGGATGTCCGTGCTGTCATGGTAGAACGCCGACATCGCGCCCACGAGGCCGGTCAGGATGGCCATGGGGTGCGCATCGCGGCGGAAACCGCGCACGAAGTTGTGCATCTGGTCGTGCACCATCGTGTGGTTGGTCACCAGGTCGCTGAACTGCGTCTTGGCCGCCTGGTCGGGCAGGCTTCCGTACAGAAGCAGGTAGCAGGTCTCCATGAAGTCGCAGTTGGTGGCCAGCTGCTCGATCGGGTAACCGCGGTAGAGCAACTCGCCCTTGTCGCCATCGATGTACGTGATGGCGGACTCGCAGGCGGCCGTGGACAGGAAGCCCGGGTCATAGGTGAACATGCCGGTCTGGCCATACAGCTTGCGGATGTCGACGACGTCCGGGCCCACGGTACCGGAGTAGACCGGGAATTCGATGCTGGGTGCACCGTTGCTGAACGACAGCGTTGCTTTGTTGTCGGCGAGTTTCATTTCATGCCCTTTCAGTGTTTATCTTTCAACAGTCCCAGGACTTCGATCACGTCGTCGCGGTCCAGGGCCGTGTCTATCTGGCTTGGCGAGCACCGTCCCAGATGGAGATCGAGCAATTCATTGTCACTCAGCTCCATCAGGGCGTTCAGGGCGTCCGCCTGGCGCACGGTCAGGGTTCCCCCATGGCGTGCGAAGAATCGCTCCAGAATCAGGTCATTTTCCAGCATGCCGCGGCGGCACCGCCAGCGCAACTTGCTCAGTGCCCGCTCATCGAGGGGGGAATCGGGGGCACGGGACGCCAAGACCGGTTTCCTCGTCCAGGATCAGACGGTCCGGTAGACCATCATTTCCTTGATCTTGCCGATCGCCTTGGTCGGATTGAGCCCCTTCGGGCAGACGTCGACGCAGTTCATGATTGTGTGGCACCGGAACAGCCGGTAGGGGTCTTCCAGGTTGTCCAGGCGTTCGCCGGTGGCCTCGTCGCGGCTGTCGGCGATGAACCGGTAGGCCTGCAGCAGGCCGGCGGGGCCGACGAACTTGTCGGGATTCCACCAGAAGCTGGGGCAGCTGGTGGAGCAGCTGGCGCACAGGATGCACTCGTACAGCCCGTTGAGTTCGTCGCGTTCCTGCGGGCTTTGCAGGCGCTCCTTCTCCGGCGGCACGTTGTCGTTGATCAGGTAGGGCTTGATCGAGTTGTACTGCTTGAAGAACTGGGTCATGTCCACGATCAGGTCGCGGATCACCGGCAGGCCCGGCAAGGGCTTGAGCGTGATCGTCCCCGGCAGGGTGCGCATGTTCGTCAGGCAGGCCAGGCCGTTCTTCCCGTTGATGTTCATCGCATCCGAACCGCAAACGCCTTCGCGGCAGGAGCGGCGGAACGAGATGCTGGGGTCGACCGCCTTGAGCTTCATCAAGGCGTCGAGCAACATGCGTTCGTTGCCGTCGAGTTCGACCTCGATGGTCTGCATGTAGGGCTTGGCATCCTTGTCGGGATCGTAGCGGTAGATGTTGAAGGTACGTTTCGTCATGTCAAACTCCGGTCGAATCGGGCGGCGAGGGGCTGGCCAGCGTGATTGCGCGCAAGATCGCTGGCCGGCGCGGTGTCAGAACGTGCGCACTTTCGGCGGCACGGAATCCACGCTCAGCGGCTTGAGCTGGACCGCCTTGTAGCTCAGGCGGCTGCCCTCGCTGTACCAGAGCGTGTGTTTCATCCATTCGGCGTCGTTGCGGCCGTTCGGATGTTCCGGCGTGTCGCCGTAGTCGTCCACGGTATGGGCGCCGCGGCTTTCCTTGCGCGCCGCCGCCGAGACGATGGTCGCCTGGGCCGCCTCGATCAGGTTTTCGACTTCCAGCGCCTCGATGCGCGCCGTGTTGAACACCTTGGACTTGTCCTTCAGGTTGATGTTCTGCACCCGGTCGCGCAGCGCGGCGACGGCGGTCACGCCCTGGTCGAGCTTGGCCTGGGTGCGGAACACGCTGGCATGCGTCTGCATCGTGGTGCGGATGTCGTTGGCCACATCCTGCGCGTATTCGCCGTCCTTGGCGTTGTCCAGCCGGGCCAGGCGCTCGAGCGTGCGTTCGGCGGCGTCGGCCGGCAACGGCTTGTGGGTACGGTTCTTGTCGTTGAATTCGACGATATGGTTGCCGGCGGCGCGGCCGAAGACCAGCAGGTCGAGCAGCGAGTTGGTGCCCAGCCGGTTGGCGCCGTGCACACTGACGCACGAGCATTCGCCCACCGCGTACAGGCCGTTGACCGGGGCGTTGTCGTTACCGTCCTTCTGGGTGACGACCTGGCCATGGATGTTGGTCGGCACGCCGCCCATCTGGTAGTGGATGGTCGGCACCACCGGGATCGGCTCGCGCGTCACGTCGACGTTGGCGAAGTTCACGCCGATCTCGTGCACCGAGGGCAGGCGCTTCATGATGGTGTCCGCGCCCAGGTGGTCGAGCTTGAGCATCACGTAGTCCTTGTTCGGACCGCAGCCACGCCCTTCCTTGATCTCCTGGTCCATGCAGCGCGAGACGAAATCGCGCGGGGCGAGATCTTTCAGCGTCGGCGCGTAGCGCTCCATGAAACGTTCGCCGTTGCTGTTGACCAGGATGGCGCCTTCGCCACGGCAGCCTTCGGTCAGCAGCACGCCGGCACCGGCCACGCCGGTGGGGTGGAACTGCCAGAACTCCATGTCCTCCAGCGCCAGGCCGGCGCGGGCGGCCATGCCCAGGCCGTCGCCGGTGTTGATGAAGGCGTTGGTCGACGCGGCAAAGATGCGACCCGCGCCGCCGGTGGCGAGCATGGTGGTCTTGGCCTCGAGGATGTGCAGGTCGCCGGTTTCCATCTCGAGCGCGGTCACGCCCACGACGTCGCCGTCGGCGTCGCGGATCAGGTCCAGCGCCATCCATTCGACGAAGAATGCGGTGCGCGCCTTGACGTTCTGCTGGTACAGCGTATGGAGCATGGCGTGGCCGGTGCGGTCGGCCGCGGCGCAGGCGCGCTCGACGGCCTTTTCGCCGTAGTTGGCCGTGTGGCCGCCGAACGGACGCTGGTAGATCGTGCCATCCGGGTTGCGGTCGAACGGCATGCCCATGTGTTCGAGGTCGTAGACGACCTTGGGCGCTTCACGGCACATGAACTCGATCGCGTCCTGGTCGCCCAGCCAGTCGGAGCCCTTGACGGTGTCGTAGAAGTGGTAGTGCCAGTTGTCCTCGTTCATGTTGCCGAGAGAGGCGCCGATGCCGCCTTGAGCCGCCACGGTGTGCGAGCGGGTGGGAAACACCTTGGACAACACGGCCACGTTCAGGCCGGCGCGGGCCAGTTGCAACGAGGCGCGCATGCCGGAGCCGCCGGCTCCGACGATGACGACGTCGAACTTGCGCTTGGAGATGGAGTAGGTCATGGGCAAAAAATCGTTTGGGGTGTCAGTCGCCAGCGGTTGTTCACAGCCGCCACAGGACCTGGATGGCCCAGCCGGCGCAGCCGACAAGCCAGACGAGGGAGAAAACCTGCAGCACCAGCCGCACGGATACGGACTTCACGTAGTCCATCCAGATATCGCGCATGCCGACCCAGACGTGGTAGAGCAGTGCAACGATGACAACGAAGGTGAGCACCTTCATCCACTGCGCTGCAAAGATGCCGGCCCACTGGTGGTAGCCGAGTTCACCCGGGGTGGTGAGGACCTGAACCAGCACGATGGCGGTGAAGATGGCCATCAGGGCCGCGGTGATGCGTTGGCTGAGCCAGTCGCGCAAGCCGTAGTGGGCCCCTACCACGATACGGCGGGTTCCGAAGTTGACTGCCATGGTGCTTCTTCCTTTCCGGGCCGGGCTCGCGGAGGCCGGCCGAATGTTTTTCTTGGTGCGACCGCGCCGATGCGCCGCCGCAGGGTGTTTTCAGTAGAGTCCGAACAGTTTGGCGCCCAGGATCACCGTCAGGCCGATGCTCAGGACCAGCGTGATGGCCGCGCTGCGCTTGCCGGATTCCTTGCTGACGGCGGCATGGCTGATGTCCATGCGCAGATGGCGCAGCCCGGCGATCAGGTGATGGAGATAGGCCCAGATCAGGGCCAGTGCGACCAGCTTGAGAAACCATCCGCCGCTGCCCTCGAAGGCACCGGCGAATCGGGCGAACGAGATCTCGGAGGAGACCGACATGTCGAACATCCAGATGATGAACGGCAACAGCAGGAACATGATGGCGCCACTGATGCGGTGCAGGATCGACACCAGGCCCGCCAGCGGCAGCCGGTAGCCCGGCAGGTCGCTCAGGGCATGGATGTTGCGGAATTCCGGGCGCTTGGCCCTTGTGGATGTGTCCAGTTCGGTCATGGGTCGTTTTTCTGGTGGGCTCGCAGGTGTCTGGGGTTTTGGTACACCGAAAATTCTATTCCAACCGGACGCGCCGGCCTGTCACGTACGTAATGCCCCGCACGGCCTTCGGGGCGGGTATGGCGAAGGTGTCGGGCTCATTGCAGCTCATTGCGGTAGTAGTGCTTGTCCGTGCGGTACAGGCCCCGCCGCATTTCCATGGCCTTGCCGTCGTAGGTGAACGCCACGCGCTCGACGCTGAGCAAGGGTGTCTGCGTCGTCACGCCGAGCCGCCGGCTTTGTTCGGCATCGGGCAGCACGGCGCGGATCTGCTCCTGTGCGCGCACCATGCGTACGCCGAATTCGGTCTCGAACAGCGCATACATCGGTCCATCGTAGTCCGTGAGCCGCTCGGCCGTGAGTCCCTTGAACGGGCCACCGGGCAGCCAGATGTCCTCCAGGATCGTCGGCTCGCCGGCGAACGACAACACGCGGCGCAGCTGGAGCACGGCGTCGCCGGTGCGCAGGGCCAGCGCGCGCGCCACCTCGGCCGAAGCCCGCAGGCGTCGGCAGTCGATGATCTCCCGGTCGGCCGGCCCTTCGCTGTTCGCGTCGCCGAAGTCCGGCACCAGCTTGAGGAAGCGGTATTGCACATGTTGTTCGGCATGGGTCGCGACGAACGTGCCCTTGCCCTGGCGCCGGATCAGCAGGTGGTCGGCGGCCAGTTCGTCGATCGCCTTGCGCACCGTGCCCTGGCTGACGCGGAACCGGGCGGCCAGATCCATCTCGCTGGGAATGGCCTCGCCGGGTTTCCACTCGCCGGCCTGCAGGCTCTTGAGGATCAACTCCTTGATCTGGCGGTACAGCGGGCTGAACGCCGGTGTCCCCTGGCCGGCCGGGCCAGCGGCAGGCGGATCCCGTGATGGATCGGCATGGGCGGCGGAAGTGGAGGAATGCATGGCGATCGGGTTGTCCGTCGGGCCGGCGCAAGGCGTGTTGAAGGGGCGAATCATATCTTATATAAGACATAAGACAAATTGACGCACCGCGGCAATCGACGTTAAACTCGAATGGTTTTGCTGACAGTCGGCGCCCGGCCGGGTGCGACTGCCGTTGATCGCCCATTCCCTATTTTTTCTACCTGTCTTGGAGTTCTGGTCATGAGTAAAAAACCCGTTCGTGTTGCCGTCACCGGTGCCGCCGGCCAAATCGGATATGCATTGCTGTTCCGCATTGCGAGCGGGGCCATGCTCGGGGCCGACCAGCCGGTGATCCTGCAGTTGCTCGAGATCCCCGATGAAAAGGCGCAGAACGCGCTCAAGGGCGTGATGATGGAGCTGGAAGACTGCGCGTTTCCGCTGCTCGCCGGCATGGAGGCGCACAGCGACCCGCTGCAGGCCTTCAAGGACACCGACTACGCCTTGCTGGTCGGCGCCCGTCCGCGCGGCCCGGGCATGGAGCGCGCCGACCTGCTGGCGGCCAACGCACAGATCTTCACGGCCCAGGGCAAGGCGCTCAACGCCGTGGCCAGCCGCAATGTCAAGGTGCTGGTCGTGGGCAACCCGGCCAACACCAACGCCTACATCGCGATGAAGAGCGCCCCCGACCTGCCGCGCCGCAATTTCACCGCCATGCTGCGCCTGGATCACAACCGTGCGCTGAGCCAGATCGCCGCCAAGACCGGCAAGGCGGTGGCCGACATCGAGAAGTTGGTGGTTTGGGGCAACCATTCCCCCACCATGTACGCCGACTACCGCTTCGCCACCATCAAGGGCGACAGCGTCAAGCAGATGATCAACGACCATGACTGGAACGTGAACACCTTCCTGCCGACCGTCGGCAAGCGTGGCGCCGCGATCATCGCCGCACGGGGTGTCTCGTCGGCGGCGTCGGCTGCCAACGCCGCCATCGACCACATGCACGACTGGGCCCTGGGCACCAATGGCAAGTGGGTCACCATGGGTATTGCCTCGGACGGCCAGTACGGCATTCCGAAGGACACGATCTTCGGTTTTGCCGTGACCTGCGAAGGTGGCGAATACAAGCTGGTCGAAGGCCTGGAGATCGACGCGTTCAGCCAGGAGTGCATCGACAAGACACTCAAGGAACTGCAGGACGAGCAGGCCGGCGTCGCCCACCTGCTGTAAGCCGTGCAGCACCCGCGCGATGTGCTGCTTGGCGCGCAGGCCGCCACGGGCCTGCTGCCGGTGTGTGATCACTACAGCGGCGTGCCGGCGCGCATGCGCAAGAGCCTGTCGTTGCAGCGGGAGTTGACGGCCGAGTTCGGCGCCTGTGTCTTCGACGTGACGCTCGACTGCGAGGATGGCGCCCCGGTGGGCGCCGAGCGCGCCCATGCCGAACTGGTCGTCGAACTGGTTCGCGAAGCGACGGCCGCATCGGGGGCTGGCCTGGCCGACGGCTTGCGCCCGCGCATTGCGGTGCGTGTGCATCCGGTGGACCACCCGGCGTTCGCGCAGGACGTCGGCATCGTCGTGGCGGGAGCCGGGCACCTGCTGTGCCATCTGATGATTCCCAAGGTGGAATCGGTGTCCGATGTCGACCGCGCTGCAGCCATGGTCGACGGCGTCTCGGCCGACATGGCGGCGCGTCAGCTGCCGTTGCACGTGTTGCTGGAGTCCCCGGCCGCCGTGCATCGCGCCTTCGATATCGCGGCCCATCCCCGCGTGCAATCGATCAGTTTCGGGCTGATGGATTTCGTGTCCTCGCATGGCGGCGCGATTCCGGCGCACGGCATGTCCGGCAGCGGACAGTTCACCCATCCGCTGGTGGTGCGCGCCAAGCTCGAGATCGCTTCGGCCTGCCATGCCCATGGCAAGGCGCCATCGCATTGCGTGGTGACCGAGTTCCGTGACGCCGCCGCGATCGAGAAGGCGGCCCGCATAGCGGCGGGAGAAATGGGTTTCACCCGGATGTGGAGCATCCACCCCGATCAGATCCGGCCCATCCTGGCCGCGTTTGCGCCCTCGGCGGCAGACATTGCCCAGGCCGCCGACATCATCGATCGCGCCCAGGCAGCCCGGTGGGCGCCGATCGACCACCAAGGGCAATTGCATGACCGCGCGAGTTACCGGCTGTACTGGCACGTGCTCGAACGCGCCCATCGGACGGGGCAGGCGCTGCCCGCCTCGGCCGGGCGACTTTTTTCCGCATCGTTGCAATAATGCGGTTTTCACCAGCTGCGAGGATGTCGATCATGAAAACACGTCTGGGCGTTGCAATGTCGTTGCTCCTCGCGGGTTCCGCGATGGCGCAAACCGTGCTGTTGTCGGCGGAGCAGGTCGCCGTGGCCAGTCAGGTCCATGTCGGCACCTTGCCGTGCGAACTCGGGCAGACCGTGGTGCTGCTGGCGGAGCCGGGTGAGGCTGGCTATTTCAGCCTGCAGATCGGCAAGGCCCGATACCGGCTGGCGCCGGAGTTGACGACCACCGGGGCCGTGCGTCTCGAAGACAAGGGCGCGGGCATCGTCTGGCTGCAACTGGCGAACAAGTCCATGCTGATGAACCAGAAGCAGGGCAAGCGCGTGGCCGACGAATGCAAGAGCGCCGTCCAGTTGCAGGTCTCCGACGACATGCGCAGAAATCCGCCGGCCAGCGTGCTCGACGAGAGCAGGCCCGCCGGCACCGAGGTCGTGAAGAAATAACACGCCGGGGCGCCCGGTGCGCCCGGCACAGCGATTCAGTCAACCAGGAGAACCATTGATGTTGCAAGCCTATCGCACCCATGTCGCGGAACGTGCCGCGCTGGGGATCCCGCCGTTGCCACTGTCGGCCGTCCAGGTCGCCGAACTGGTGGAACTGCTCAAGAAGGTGCCGGCCGGCGCCGGCTCCGGCGACGGGCCCGAGTTGCTCGAGCTGCTGACCCACCGCGTTCCGGCAGGTGTCGACGACGCCGCCAAGGTCAAGGCCAGCTATCTGGCGGCCGTGGCCCATGGCAGCGAAACCTGCGCATTGATTGACCGCGAGAAGGCCACCGAACTGCTGGGCACCATGCTGGGCGGATACAACATCAGCCCCTTGATCGATCTGCTCGACGACGCCCAGGTGGCGGCGGTGGCGGCCGAAGGTCTCAAGAAGACGCTGCTGATGTTCGACCAGTTCCACGACGTCAAGGAAAAGGCCGACAAGGGCAATGCCCATGCGAAGGCGGTGTTGCAGAGCTGGGCCGACGCCGAGTGGTTCACCAGCCGCCCGGAAGTGCCCAGGAGCATCACCGTGAGCATCTTCAAGGTGGCCGGCGAGATCAACACCGACGACCTTTCTCCGGCGCCCGATGCCTGGAGCCGTCCCGACATTCCGCTGCATGCGCTGGCCATGCACAAGAACCCGCGCCCCGGCATCACGCCGGAACAGGACGGCAAGCGGGGTCCGGTGAAGTTCATCGAAGACCTGCGTGCGCGTGGCAACCAGGTCGCCTACGTCGGTGACGTGGTCGGCACCGGTTCGAGCCGAAAGTCGGCGACCAACTCGGTGTTGTGGTTCACCGGCCAGGACATTCCGTACGTGCCCAACAAGCGTTTCGGCGGTGTCTGCCTGGGCGGCAAGATCGCGCCGATCTTCTACAACACGATGGAAGACTCCGGCGCACTGCCGATCGAACTCGACGTCAGCCAGATGGAGATGGGCGACGAGGTCGAACTGCGTCCCTACGACGGCCAGGCCCTGAAGAACGGCAAGGTGATCGCCGAGTTCAAGCTCAAGAGCGACGTGTTGTTCGACGAGGTGCGTGCCGGCGGACGTATTCCGCTGATCATCGGCCGCGGGCTGACCGCCAAGGCGCGCGAGGCGCTGGGCCTGCCGCCCAGCACCCTGTTCCGCCTGCCGCAGAACCCGGATGGCAGCAAGGCCGGATTCACGCTGGCGCAGAAGATGGTCGGCCGCGCCGTCGGCCTGCCCGAGGGGCAGGGCGTGCGTCCCGGCACCTATTGCGAACCGCGCATGACCTCGGTCGGTTCGCAGGACACGACCGGACCGATGACACGCGACGAACTCAAGGACCTGGCCTGCCTGGGCTTCAGCGCCGACCTGGTGATGCAGTCGTTCTGCCACACCGCGGCCTATCCGAAGCCGGTCGACGTCAAGATGCACCACGAGTTGCCGGACTTCATCAGCAACCGCGGCGGCATCAGCCTGCGTCCGGGTGACGGCATCATCCACAGCTGGCTCAACCGCATGTTGTTGCCCGACACCGTGGGCACGGGCGGCGACAGCCACACGCGGTTCCCGATCGGCATCAGTTTTCCGGCCGGCTCCGGCCTGGTAGCTTTCGGCGCAGCCACCGGCGTGATGCCGCTGGACATGCCCGAGAGCGTGCTCGTGCGGTTCAAGGGCAAGCTGCAGCCGGGCGTGACCCTGCGCGACCTGGTCAACGCGATTCCGCTCTATGCGATCCGGGCCGGCCTGTTGACCGTGGCCAAGCAAGGCAAGAAGAACATCTTCTCGGGCCGCATCCTCGAGATCGAAGGCCTGCCGGATCTCAAGGTCGAGCAGGCGTTCGAACTCAGCGACGCCTCGGCCGAACGCTCGGCGGCCGGCTGCACCGTGCACCTGGACAAGGCGCCGATCATCGAATACATCACCAGCAACATCACGATGCTCAAGTGGATGATTGCGCAGGGCTACAAGGACGTGCGCACCATCGAGCGACGCATCAAGGCCATGGAGGCCTGGCTGGCCAATCCGGTGCTGATGAAGGCCGATGCGGATGCCGAGTACGCGGCCGTGATCGAGATCGACCTTGCCGATGTGCATGAGCCGGTCGTGGCATGCCCGAACGACCCCGATGACGTCAAGACACTCGGCGAAGTGGCGGGCTCGCCCATCGACGAGGTGTTCATCGGCAGTTGCATGACCAATATCGGCCATTTCCGTGCAGCATCCAAGTTGCTCGAGAACAAGCGCGACATCCCGGTCAAGCTGTGGATGGCGCCGCCGACCAAGATGGACGCCAAGCAGTTGACCGAAGAGGGGCACTACGGCGTGCTGGGCACCGCGGGTGCGCGCATGGAAATGCCCGGATGCAGCCTGTGCATGGGCAATCAGGCGCAGGTCAAGGAAGGCGCGACGGTGTTCAGCACCTCGACCCGCAACTTCCCCAACCGCCTGGGCAAGAACTCCAACGTGTACCTGGGTTCTGCCGAGCTTGCGGCCATCTGCTCCAAGCTCGGGCGGATCCCGACCAAGCAGGAGTACATGGCCGACATGGGCGTGCTCGATTCCGCGAGCGGGACCATCTACCAGTACCTGAACTTCGATCGCATCGACGAGTTCACCGACGCGGCCGCGTCGGTCAAGGAAGGCGCGACCGCCTGACGTTCAGCGCCCGGGCACAGCGGGGCTGGCGGCCGGAACGGGTCGCCAGCCCCGCTTTTCATTGTGGTGGCGTTTGCCTGCCGGCGGCCGTAAGGCCCGCTCGACGGGCCGCCCGTCGCTGGGCGCCTTCACGGCGGCGTCAGCGCCTGGTATTCGAAGTAGTGCTGGAACACATAGGCCAGCGTGGACATCAGCGCCGTCGTGCCGATCAACATGGCGCACACGACGGCCAGAATGGTCAGGCCGCTGGTCCTGCCTGCGGAGTCTTCCGGATCCCGTGAAGGGTTGAACCGGCCGTTCCATTTCGGTCGGTCGGTCAACCCGTAAACGATGGCGGTCAGCGCGCACGCCGTGACGACAACGCCCAGCAGCGGAACCAGCAACCAGCTCAGCTGGTCGTCCACGCCGAGTTGGCGCGCGCGCAGAACCCCCATGGCGCCGACCAGGGTGGGCCAGGGCAGCATCCATCCCAGCGCGTCACCCCAGCCGCGCAGGTAGAAGCGGTGCAGCCCCAGCGGGCCGCCGAGCAGGGCCAGCCAGGTGGCGAATGTCTTGTTCTTCATGGATGTCCCTGATCCTGGATCGGTGGTGTGTCGCCGGGCCCGCAGTGTCGCACCGTGGCGGCGCGCCGCTTCTGGCCGCCGTCGGTCGATGGCGAATGTCGTCTCATTGGGGCGGGATGCTGGTGCAGATGAGGCCGCTATATAATCTCGGGCTTTTCAGCGTGTTGCTGGCCGGGTGGCCATGTTACGTGTCTCAGCGCCGAAATACTGGTGGAAAGCGATTTCCGCCACCCCCCGAAGGATAAATCATGGTCGTCATTCGACTCTCCCGTGGTGGTGCCAAGGCCCGCCCGTTTTTCAACATCGTGGTTGCCGACAAGCGTACCCGTCGTGACGGCCGCTTCATCGAGCGTCTCGGTTTCTACAACCCCATCGCCACCGCCAACGAGGAGCGCATCCGGATCGCCCAGGATCGCGTGACCTACTGGAAAGGTGTTGGCGCGCAGGCATCCCCCACGGTCGAGCGCCTGCTGGCGCAAGCCGCAGCCAAATCGGCCTGAAGCTCGTTCCCGCGTCGGACCTGAACGGGCGCGGGAATTCTCCGGTCTCCCATGGCGTTGTCACTGGATCCGGCCGAGCTGCCACCCGACGCCGTCGAGGTGGCCCGTGTCGGCGACGCCTGGGGCGTCAAGGGCTGGATCAAGCTCCTGCCGTTCAGCGCCGATCCGCAGGCGCTGTTTTCCTCCAAGCGATGGTATGCACAGCCGTCCGACAGGGGCCCCAAGGCCTTTGACGGAACGGCGTTGTTGCGCGTGCGCGAGGCGCGCGATCACTCCGGCGGTGTGGTGGCACAACTCGATGGCATCGACGATCGCGATGCGGCCCAGGCCTTGCGGGGAGCACGGATCTTCGTGCGGCGCTCGAGTTTCCCGAGTACGGCAACGGACGAATACTATTGGGTCGACCTGATCGGCCTGGAGGTCGTCAACCGGCAAGGCGAGCCGCTGGGCCAGGTCAAGGAGTTGTTGCAGACTGCCGCGCAATCCGTGCTGGTGCTGCGGTATGCGTCCGGCGACGAATGGCTGGAACGCATGATTCCGTTCGTGGCCGCTCATGTCGACGCGGTCGATCTCGAAGGCAAGTGCATCACCGTGGACTGGCAGGCGGATTACTGAGCCCGGGCCGTCCATGCGCTTCGATGTCATCACGCTGTTTCCCGAACTGTTCGAGCCGTTCCTGCAAGCCGGCGTGACCCGCCGCGCCTACCTGTCCGGCCTGGTGGACGTCGTGCTCACCAATCCGCGCAGTTTCGCGCAAGGCAACTACCAGCGGGTCGATGACCGGCCGTTCGGCGGCGGGCCCGGCATGGTGATGATGGCCGAGCCACTGGAAAAGAGCCTGCAACAGGTTCGCTCCATGCGTGCGGACCGGGTGCCGGTCGTGCTGTTCTCTCCGTTGGGGCGCCGGCTGGACCATGCCCAGGTGCAGCGCTGGGCCACGAGCGCAGGTGCCGTCCTGCTGTGCGGACGGTACGAAGGCGTGGACCAGCGCTTCATCGACGCCCATGTCGACGAGCAGATCAGCCTGGGCGACTACGTGTTGTCCGGTGGCGAGATCGCCGCCATGGCCTTGCTCGATGCGGTGGCGCGGCTGCAGCCGGGCGTGCTCGGCGATGCGGCCAGCCACCAGCAGGACAGTTTCAACACGAGTCTGGACGGTTTGCTCGATTGCCCGCATTACACGCGTCCGGAAAGCTGGCAGGGCGCGTCAGTGCCCGAGGTGCTGTTGTCGGGCCATCATGCCAAGGTCGCGCGCTGGCGCCGCGAGCAGAGCCTGCTGCTGACCCAGCGCCTGCGCCCCGAACTCATCGAGCAGGCCCGCGCGGCAGGGCGCCTGAGCCGGCTCGACGAAGACTGTCTCGCACACGGCCCCGCCGCCGACCGTTGAGCGCTGGAACTTTCTGACTATAATGCGCGGTTACCCGATCCTCTGTTTGGCCGTCTTGCTTCCCATGTAGCCTGGTTCCTGTGACCTGGCATGGCCCGAGAGCAAGGCAACGCGTCATGTCGACGCTGGCGCAAACATGATCATTCGAGGAAATCATGAACCTGATCCAAACTCTTGAGCAAGAAGAAATTGCTCGTCTCGGCAAGACCATCCCCGACTTCGCCCCTGGCGATACCGTCATCGTCAGCGTCAAGGTCGTCGAAGGTACCCGCAAGCGTCTGCAGGCCTATGAAGGCGTCGTGATCGCCAAGCGCAACCGTGGCCTCAACAGCGCCTTCATCGTGCGCAAGATCTCCAGCGGCGAAGGCGTGGAGCGCAGCTTCCAGACCTACAGCCCGCTGATCGCCGGCATCGAAGTCAAGCGCCGCGGCGACGTGCGTCGTGCCAAGCTGTATTACCTGCGCGAGCGCAGCGGCCGTTCGGCACGCATCAAGGAAAAGCTGGCTCCGAAGAAGGTCGCCGCGAGCTCCTGAGCCCTGCCGATCGATCCGAAGCAAGCCGCCTCCAGCATCCGTGCGAGGCGGCTTTTTCGTTTCCGTCCCGCGCACGTGTCCACCCCCCCCATCATCAACAGCCTGTCGAGCCTGCCCGGCTTCGATCCGCGCACGATCCCGGTCATCGGGATCGACTCCCATCTGCCGGCGGTGACGCCGGCCGATCTGAGCCTGCCTGCGTTGCGTGCGCGGTTCCGGCGTTCGGTGTCCTGGGAGCCGGAACTGCTGGCCGAGCCACCATTCACCGATCGGCTGCCGGCAGCCGCCTCGGTCCTGGTGGCCATCGTGGAACGCGACGAACCCATGGTGTTGCTGACCCAGCGTACGGCGCAGTTGTCCACCCATTCCGGCCAGATCGCCTTTCCCGGGGGCCGGCAGGATCCGCAGGACGCGGACCTGACCGCGACCGCCTTGCGCGAAGCCCATGAAGAGATCGGCCTGTTGCCCACGTTCGTCGACATCCTGGGCAGCTTGCCGGTCTACCACACGGGCAGTGCGTTCATCGTCACGCCGGTCGTCGGCCTGCTGCGCGAAGGATTTGCGCTGCAGCGCAATCCGCATGAGGTCGACGACATCTTCGAGGTGCCGCTGGCTTTCCTGATGAATCCGGCCAACCATCGTCGCCATGCATTCGAGTGGAGTGGCGTGCGGCGCCAATGGTTGTCCATGCCATACCACGATGGCATCACGGAACGCTTCATCTGGGGTGCGACCGCCGGCATGTTGCGCAACTTCTACCGCTTCCTGGCCGCCCGCTGAAGGGCCGTGCGGGGCGTTGCCGGGTCGGCGCTGAAAGTATGATGCCGGCATGAGTTTTGTCGCCATCCTGATTGCGCTGCTGCTGGAACAGGCGCGGCCCGTGGGCCGCAGCAACCTGGTGCATGTCGGCCTGCGGGCCTGGGTGAGCTGGTGCGGCGACACCTTCGATGCCGGCAAGGAGCATCACGCCTGGCTGGCCTGGGCCTTCGCGGTATTGTTGCCGTCGTCCGCGGTGCTGCTGGTCTACTGGTTGCTCGCCGCGTTGGCGGGTTGGCCGTTTGCCGTGCTGTGGAACATCGTCGTGCTGTATTTCTCGCTGGGCTTTCGGCAGTTCAGCCATCATTTCACCGAGATCCGCGATGCGCTCGATGCCGGTGACGAGCAACGTGCGCGCGCCTTGCTGGCGCAATGGCGCCAGATCGATGCCACCGGGCTGGCCAGGAGCGACATCGTGCGCCAGGTCGTCGAGCATTCCGTGCTGGCGGCGCACCGCCACGTGTTTGGCGTACTGGCCTGGTTTTCCATCCTGGCGGTGCTCGGGCTCGGGCCCGTGGGCGCGGTCCTGTACCGCCTGAACGAATTTGTTCCGCGTTACTGGGCCCGCGAGAAAGCCGCGCGCGTGCGTCCCGTCAGCGCCGCATTGCAGCATGTCGCCTCCCTCACCTGGTCCTGGCTGGACTGGTTGCCGGCCCGGGTGACGGCGGTCGGATTCGCCGTGGTCGGCAGCTTCGAGGATGCCATCGACAGCTGGCGCAACTACGAGCGTCAAGGGCCGGTGACCAACGACGGCGTGATCCTGGCCTCGACCGCCGGCGCCATCAACATCCGGCTGGGCGCGGTGGCACAGGCGCCGGCACCGTCCGGATCCATGCAGCCGGAGGCGGGCATCCCGGCGCTGCCGTTCACCAGCGCGATCGGCAGCGAGGCCGAGATCGGCCACTTGCGCGTGGTCGTCGGCCTGGTCTGGCGAACCGTCGTCATGTGGATGGTGTTATTGGCCTTGCTCAGCCTGGCGCGGCTGCTCGGTTGATGCCGCGCGGCAAGCAGCCGCCTGCGCGCGGCTCAGTAGCGCGATTGCGACAGCTCCGCAAACAGTTCGCGGTAGATCCGATAACGTTCCGGGCTGATGGGCGCTTCGCCATCGGGGTTCTCGCTGGCCGCGATGACCGCACAGCCGGGTTCGTGCAGGTGGGTGCAGTTGTAGAAGCGGCAGTGGTCGGCATGGGCGGCCAGGTCGGGCATGTACCGTGCCAGCCGCATCGGGTCGATGTGGTGCAGGCCGAACTCCTGGAAGCCGGGCGAGTCGATCAGTGCACTGGTCTTGTCGGCGTCGATCCAGTACCAGGTCGTGCTGGTCGTCGTGTGCTTGCCGGCGCGCAGCGATTGCGACAACTCGCCCGTCAACACGTCCGCATGGGGAACCAGGCGGTTGATCAGCGTGCTCTTGCCGGCGCCCGACGGACCCAGCACCAGCGTGGTCCTGCCGTGCAGATGTTGCTGCAGCGTCTGCAAATCCTGCGGTGAAACCGGCTTCAGTGCCATGGGCACGACCGGGTATCCCATGGCCCGGTATGGCGCGAGCCACGACCAGGCGCGCGCAAACGGCACGGCCAGGTCCCGCTTGTTGAGCACCACCAGCGGTGCGATGCCCTCGGCTTCGGCTGCGATCAGGGCGCGCGAGAGTTGCTGGTTCGAGAACGCGGGTTCGGCCGCGATCAGGATCAGCACCTGGTCCAGGTTGGCCGCGAACGACTTGGTGCGGATCTCGTCGCGGCGATAGAACAGGTTGCGCCGTGGCTCGATCTTCTCGATCGTGCCTTCGTCGCGCGACTGCTGCCACCACACCCGGTCTCCGACCACGCCCTGGCTCTTCTTGCCGCGCGAATGGCAGATCAGGCGCTCGCCCGATGCTGTCTCGACCAGGAAGTGGCGCCCGTAGTTGGCGACGATCAAGCCCTGGTGCAGGGCAGCGCCAGCCGTCAAGCGCGCACCTTGCCGGCGACGGTCATGACAACAAGGCGTCCGCAGCGGCGGCGCAGCTGAAGTCGGTGGCCGAAATGCCACCCACGTCGTGGGTGTTGAATCGCACGACACAGCGGTTGTAGCTGACGTTCAGTTCCGGGTGATGGTCCGACACATGGGCCGCAAAGGCCAGCGCGTTCACGAAGGCCATGGTCTCGTAGTAGTTGGCGAAACGGTAGGTCTTCTCGATCGCGACGTCCGGCCCTTCGCCGTGCAGCTTCCAGCCCTCGAGCCTGGCCAGCTGGCTGACGATTTCCGCGGCGCCGAGGGCGCGCCGTTGCACCGCCGACCAGTCTGTCTTCTTCATCATGCTTGTCATCGGGAACTCCGGGCTCAGGCCGTCATGCGCGCCAGGCGCTCGACGGC
This sequence comes from Rhodoferax sp., assembly GCA_024236015.1. Classification (GTDB taxonomy): domain Bacteria; phylum Pseudomonadota; class Gammaproteobacteria; order Burkholderiales; family Burkholderiaceae_C; genus CAISIP01. The sequence continues at coordinate 5,772 of JACKLK010000004.1, read as the reverse complement.
AGGTGGGTGGGAATAATAGAACCGGACATAGACCGGGTCCGGCGTCAAGGTCGACGCATTGTCCTCGTAGAGCTTGAGCAGGGCCGTCGACAGGTCCGCGCCGCTGGTCTGCGCGACCGCGTAAGCGTCGGCCTCGAACTCGTGCTTGCGCGATACCTGCGCGAACAGCGGCGTCACGAACTGGCTGAACACCGGAATTGCCAGCATGAACAACAGCAATGCGAGCGCATCGTTGGCCGCGCCGTCGGCCATGTTGGGACGCACGCCCAGCGCGGTGTAGAACCACGCCTGGCCCGACAACCATCCCAGCAACGCGAATCCGGCCAGGCTCAGGGCAAACATGGCGACGATGCGCTTGATGATGTGCCGGTGCTTGAAATGCCCGAGTTCATGGGCCAGCACCGCGTCGACCTCGGCCGGCGCAAGCTTGGACAGCAGCGTGTCGTAGAACACGACCCGCTTGGCAGCCCCGAAGCCGGTGAAATACGCATTCGCATGGGCGCTGCGCCGGCTGCCGTCCATGACGAACAGGCCCTTGGCGGCGAATCCGCAGCGTTGCATCAGGGCCGTGACCCGGGCCTTGAGGGACTCGTCGTCCAGCGGCTGAAACTTGTTGAACAAGGGTGCGATGAAGGTCGGATACACCATCAGCAGCAGCAGGTTGAAACCCATCCACACGCCCCAGGCCCACAACCACCACAGGTTGCCGGCCGCGCCCATCAGCCACAGGATCAGGGCCGCGATCGGCAATCCGATCGCCGCGCCGATCACGGTCGACTTGAACAGGTCGGCCAGCCACAGGCGCGGCGTCACCTTGTTGAATCCGAAGCGCGCCTCGATGCCGAAGGTCTGGTACAGGCCGAACGGCAACTCGAGCAGGCCGCCGATCACGGCAAAGCCGGCCAGCAGCGCCAGTTGTTGAGTCATGCCCGGGCCGAGCAGGTGCATCAGCGCGGTGTTGAGTGCATGCAGTCCGCCGAGCAAGGTCCAACCCAGCAGCAGCGCTGCCGCCAGCGCGAGTTCGAGCAGACCGAACCGCGTCTTGGCGATGGTGTAGTCGGCCGCCCGCTGGTGCGCGGCCAGCGTCACCTGTTCGCGGAAGCGATCGGGAACGGAGTCGCGGAACCGGGCGACATGGCGGATCTGGCGCGAAGCCAGCCAGAACTTCAGCAGCAGGCCGCCAATCAGCGCGGCGATGAAGGCGACGGTCAGCACCGTCTCGGGAGTCCAGTTTTCAGGCACGGCAGGGCAGGGGGGAAGGGCGCATGCGGGGAGTTTAGGTCCAATCGCAAGACCCCGACGCGATTGGGCGACAATCGCCGCCATGGACGAAAACGCTGCGCTGCTGGAGAAATCGGACCAGAACCTGGTCTGGATCGATTGTGAAATGTCGGGCCTGGATCCGGACAAGGAGCGGCTGCTCGAGATCGCGGTGATCGTCACCGGCCCGAACCTGGAGCCGCGTATCGAGGGCCCGGTGCTGGTGATCCACCAGAGCGACGCCTTGCTCGACCAGATGGATGCCTGGAACAAGGGCACCCATGGCAGGAGCGGCCTGATCGACAAGGTGCGCGCCTCGACCCTGACCGAGGCACAGGCCGAGCAGCAGATCCTCGATTTCCTGGCCCGGTACCTGCCCAGGAATACGTCGCCGCTGTGCGGCAACACGATCAGCCAGGACCGGCGTTTCCTGGTCAACTACATGCCGCGGCTGGAGGCGTTTTTCCATTACCGCAACATCGACGTCAGCACGCTCAAGGAACTGGCCAAGCGCTGGCGTCCCCAGGTGCACGGCGCATTCAAGAAACAGCAAAGCCATACCGCCCTGGCCGACGTGCACGAGTCGATCGACGAACTGGTCTATTACCGCGACACCTTCCTGCGCATGACCGATTAGATTAGGTAGAAACCCGAAGCCGTGCCATAATCGCAGGCTTCGCCACCGACAGGTGGTGTTTTGTGCATCTCCCCTCACACACCGGGCTTGACTGAAGAGCCCCTCTAGAGTGCAACCATCCGGTTGCGGCCACCCGCGTTGGCACTGAGCGTCGTTTGATGGTTGATGTTTTTTTGACCATTGACGAAACCGTCGCACATCGTGCGGCGCGCTCGTTTGAGACTCTATCGACATGAACGACGCATTTGATGTGGTCGGCGCGCCTTTGCCCGACCAGGACCTTTCCCATACCCCCGTGAACACCTCGGCCGACCTGCCGAAGGCCGAGTTCTCCGAACCTTCGGACGTGCTGGCCGACGACACCGCGGCCGCCGCGAGCGCGACGCCCCAGGAGCCCAACGGTTTCGAGAAGATGGCGCTGGCGCCCGAACTGCTGCAAGCCGTGAGCGACCTGGGCTTCACCCAGCCCACGGTGGTGCAGGAAAAGTGCATTCCCATGGCCATGCAGGACCTGTCCGACTCGGCCGGCGGCGCGCGCTTCACCGACCTGATGGTGTCCAGCCAGACCGGCAGCGGCAAGACGGCGGCATTCCTGCTGCCGGTGCTGCACACCTTGCTGGCGCAACGTGACCAGGCGCAGGCGCAGGAACGCGCCGACTACGAGAAAGCCTGCGCCGAGGCCGCCGCGCGCGGCGAAGCCCCGCCCAAGCGTCCGCGCCGCAAGGACCCCACCAGCAGCCGCAACTTCAAGGCCGCCACCCCAGGCGCCCTGGTGTTGTGCCCGACCCGTGAACTGGCCCAGCAGGTCGCGCACGACGCGATCGACCTGGTGCGCCATTGCCGCGGCCTGCGCATCGCCAACGTCGTGGGCGGCATGCCCTACCAGATGCAGATTGCGCGCCTGCAGAACGCCGACTTGGTCGTCGCCACGCCGGGCCGGCTGCTGGACCTGCAGCGTTCGATGCAGATCAAGCTCGAGCAGGTGCAATTCCTGGTCGTCGACGAGGCCGACCGCATGCTGGACCTCGGGTTCGCCGACGATCTGGCCGAGATCAACCAGCTCACGATCGAACGCAAGCAGACCATGATGTTCAGTGCCACGCTGGCGCCGCGCATCCAGCAACTGGCCACGCGGGTCATGCGCGAACCGCGCCGGGTCCAGATCGATTCGCCGCAGGAAAAGCACCAGAACATCAAGCAGGTGCTGTTCTGGGCCGACAACGCGTTCCACAAGCGCAAGCTGCTCGACCACTGGCTGCGCGACACGACCATCAACCAGGCCATCGTGTTTGCCAGCACCCAGATCGAATGCGACGGCCTGGCCGGCGATCTGCAGCAGGCGGGCTTCAGTGCCGTCGCCCTGCACGGCGCCCTGAACCAGGGCATGCGCAACCGGCGCCTGATGGCGCTGCGCGAAGGCAAGGTGCAGATCCTGGTGGCCACCGACGTGGCCGCCCGCGGCATCGACGTGCCGACCATCACGCACGTGTTCAACTTCGGCCTGCCGATGAAGGCCGAGGACTACACCCACCGCATCGGCCGCACCGGCCGCGCCGGACGCGACGGCCTGGCCATCACGATGGCCGAGTTCCGCGACCGTCGCAAGATCTTCGACATCGAAGCCTATACCCGCCAGCAGTTCAAGGCCGAGACCATTCCGGGCCTGGAGCCGCAGCAACGCATGCCCGATGCGTCGCGCCCGCGTTCGAATTTCGGTGGCCGTGACAGCCGTGGCGGATTCAATGCGCCGTCGCGCGACCGCAAGTTCGGCGGGCCGGCCCGCGGCCGTGACGGCGGCGGATTTGCGCCGCACAACGATTTCGCACGGCGCAGCGACAACGCACCGCGCGGCGGCGATTTCGCTGCCCGTGGTGATCACGCTCCCCGCGGCGACTTCGCACCGCGCAAACCCGGTTTTGCGAAACCGGCCGGCGGTGCGCAGCGCCCATCGTCGTTCGGTCCGTCCGGCAACGGGGGCGGCGCCGGATTCGGTCCGCGCGACAACGCCCGCCGCCCGGCGCGGCCCGCGCGTCCGACGCGCGGATGACGCCATGCCCGTGACGCGGCGCTGACGCGTCCGTCGACACATACAAGCCTGCAGGTTGCGAGACCTGCAGGCTTTTTTCGTTGCCGCCTGAACGATCGGCGTTCTTCATCGATGCAATGCAGGTCTGCACCGACGTCGATTGTGTTGCCGAATGTGCGTCGGGACAATGGTGCATCGGCCCGAGCCACAACATTCGCCCAGGAGCATCGCCATGAAACGCAGAACCCTTTTTCGTATCGCCGGCGTTGGCGGCGTGGTGGCGGCCACCGGAGGGTTGTCGGCCTGTTCGCAAGCCGTGCCGCCCGAGGCCATCGCGGACTGGCGGGGCCCCGCCGAGGCGCAGGGCGACCTGCGTCGCTGGGTTCTCGGCCATGCCATCCTCGCTCCGCATTCACACAATCTGCAGTCGTGGATCGTCGACCTGGACGAGCCCGACACCATCGTGCTGTATTGCGACCTGCAGCGCCTGTTGCCCGAGACCGATCCGTTCTCGCGCCAGATCATGATGAGCCATGGCACCTTCCTCGAACTGATAGCCATCGCGGCGCGCGAGAAGGGCCTGCGCAGCGAGATCGCGCTGTTCCCGCAGGGGGCGTTCGACGCGCAGGCCATCGACGCCCGCCCGGTGGCCCGGATCCGGCTGGTACCGGACCCCTCCGTCACGCCGGATCCGCTGTTCGCGCAGATTCTGCGGCGGCATACGAACCGCAACCGCTACGATCCCGAGCGCCCGGTCCCCGCGGCCGCCTGGAAGGCCATGGCGCTGGCCGCCCGTGCCGACGGACCCGACGGATGGTTGCGCTTCGGCCATGTGGGCCTGCAGGATCCGCCGCAGCAGTTGCAGCGCCACCGTGCCATCGCCTCGCAGGCCTGGGCGATCGAGTTGCGCACGCCGCGCGCCATCCTGGAGTCGTTCAAGGTGATGCGTGTGGGCGCGGCCGAGGTAGCGCGCCACCGCGACGGCCTGACGCTGATGGATCCGATGGTGGTCTGGATGGAGCGCCTGGGCCTGTTCGACCGCAGCAAGGCGCCCGGTGCCGACGACTTTGCGACGACCAGCCAGATCGCGCAGTTCGACGAGAAGATCGCCTCCACGCCCGGCTTCCTGTGGATGGTGTCGCAGGGCAACGACCGCGCCACCCAGGTCCGGGCCGGGCGCGCGTACGTGCGGGTGCAGTTGGCGGCGACGGCACACGGGCTGGCGATGCAACCGCTGCAGCAGGCGTTGCAGGAGTATCCGGAGCAGGCCGGTCCCTACGCCGCGATCCGTGACTTGCTCGCAGCGCCGGCGCCGGCGCAGACCGTGCAGATGTGGGCACGGGTCGGATATGCCCCCGCCGTCGAGCCCGCGCCGCGGCGCGGTGTGCAGGCCCACATCCGCAAGACCTGAGTGCGCCGCGCAGGCCCGCGCGGCGCACCGCTTGCGCGCGTCAGCGCCCCGTGAAGGCGGGCTTGCGCTTGTCGACGAAGGCGGCGGCCGCGGCCTTGTGGTCCTCGGTGTCGAAGGTGCGCACCATGTGCACCGCCTCGGCATCGAGCACGTCCGACAGGGACGCACGCAGTCCCAGGTTCAGGTTTCGCTTCATGTAGCCCAGGGCCACCGTCGGCAACGCGGCGAGCTCCTGCGCCCATTGACGCGCAGCCTGCTCCAGCTCGGCGGCCGGTGCCACCCGGTCGACCAGGCCCAGGCGCAAGGCTTCGTCGGCCTCCACGGTCCGGCCGGTGAAGAACAGTTCGCGTGCCCGCGAGGCGCCGACGAGGTGACTGAGGAAATAACTGCCCCCGAAATCGCCGGACAGGCCGACCCGCGAGAACGCGGTCGTCACCT
>JACKLK010000003.1 GCA_024236015.1 Rhodoferax sp. | reverse complement strand
TCACCCAGTTCGGCCGCTTCCAGGGCTTCCTGGAGTTGCCTGCCCAGGTGGTGGTCAAGTCGGTGTCGGTGCGGGTCATGGAAGGCAACAAGGTCAAGGCGACGGAAACCGTCAAGCTGTAACAACTACAGGCAAGCAACACGAGGAGTCAACACCATGTTCAACAAGCGCAAGCAACCCCCGATCAAGAGCCTGGTCGCCTACGGCAGCGAGATCGCCGGCAATTTCACGTTCCGGGACGGCCTGCGCATCGATGGCGCCGTGGTCGGAGACATCCATGCGCACGAGGGCCAGTCCAGCATCCTGGTGATTTCCGAATCGGCCTCGGTGACCGGCGCCATCCACGCCGACCACATCATCATCAGTGGCCATGTGAACGGGCCGGTGCATGCCGCCCTGATGCTGGAGTTGCAGCCCAAGGCCCGCATCGAGGGCGATGTGTATTACCGTGCGCTGGAGATGCACCAGGGCGCGACGATCTCCGGCCAGATGCATCCGATAGGCGCCGACGAGGTAAAGCCCACACTGAAATTGGCGGCAAACAACAAGTAAACACCGCCTGCCGGCGGCATTGGGTTAGCATCGAAACAGTTTTCTCATTTAACCGGAGTTGCCCATGAGCGCCGTAGCCGAATCCCTGCCGACCGAAATGCCCGAACCGATCCTGTTCACCGACAGCGCTGCGGCCAAGGTGGCGGACCTGATTGCCGAAGAGGGCAACCCTGACCTCAAACTGCGCGTATTCGTGCAGGGCGGCGGTTGCTCCGGCTTCCAGTACGGGTTCACCTTCGACGAGGTCACCAACGAAGACGACACGACCATGACCAAGAACGGCGTGTCGCTGCTGATCGACGCGATGAGCTACCAGTACCTGGTCGGCGCCGAGATCGACTACAAGGAAGACCTGCAGGGCGCCCAGTTCGTCATCAAGAACCCGAACGCCACCACCACCTGCGGTTGCGGCTCGAGCTTCTCGACCTGATCACAGCACCGATCCGGCGCGCCGCCTGCGGCGTGCGTCAGCGGGGGTAGATCGCCCCCAGTACACGGGCGCCTTGGGCGCCCGTGACGCTTGTGAGACTGCCGGTTTCCCGCAAAACGGCCTTGCAGGCCAGCCACGCAAAGGCCGTGGCCTCGACCTGCAGCGGCGGCAGGCCATGGTCGGCCGACGAGCGCACCCGCGCCGCGGGCAAGGCGCTCTGCAGGCGCCGCATCAGGCTCAGGTTCAGGGCGCCGCCCCCGCACACGACCAGCAGCTCGGTTTGCGGCGCATGGCGCAGCACCGCCTCGGCGATCGTGCGGGCCGTGAAGGCGCACAAGGTGGCCTGCACGTCGGCCGCAGCCAGATCGGCGTGTGCGGCCAGATGCACCGACAACCAGTCGGGGTTGAACAGGTCGCGCCCGGTGCTCTTGGGCGGGGCCTTGGCCAGAAACGGTTCGGCCATCAGCCGATCGAGCAGCGGTGCATGCACCGTGCCGGTGTCGGCCCAGGCGCCATCGCGGTCGAATCCTTGCCCGGTATGGCGCTGGCACCAGAAGTCCATCAGCGCATTGCCCGGGCCGCAGTCGAAACCCAGCAGCGGTGCCGTCGCGCCGTCGCCGGTGGCGGCCGGCAACACCGTCAGGTTCGAGATGCCGCCGACATTGAGGATGCAGGCCTGGCGCGACAGGCGGCCGAACACCTCGCGATGGAAGGCCGGCACCAGCGGGGCACCCTGGCCGCCGGCCGCAAGGTCGCGGCTGCGGAAGTCGGCCACCACGTCGATTCCGGTCAGTTCGGCCAGCAGGGCCGGGTTGTTGATCTGCACCGTATACCCGGTGCCGTCGAATTCCTGCGGGCGGTGGCGCACCGTCTGCCCGTGTGCGCCGATGGCGGTGACGTCCTGCGGCTGGACGTCCGCGGCGGCCAGCAGGCCGCGCACCACCTGGGCATAGGAGCGCGCCAGGGTGTTGGCGGCCAGCGCCGCACGGTGGATTTCGTTGTCGCCGGGGCGGTTGAGCGAGAGCAGATCGGCGGCAAATGCGGGGTCGAACGGCGCATAGCCGTGTTGCAGCACCACGGGAGCGCCGCTCGAGAAATCGACCAGCACGCCATCGACGCCGTCGAGCGAGGTGCCCGACATCAGGCCGATGAACAGGGGTTTGCCCATGCGGGGCCGGCGCGGGGCCGTCTATTCGATGCTGACCTGGCCGATGGTCGCGGCCGCCGCCAGTTGCACCCGGGCCATCGATGCCTCGCGCGCGAACGCGGCCTTGGCAGCGGCCGATACCGGAATGGCTTCGCTGTTCTGCGCAATGGTCAGCGGGTCGACGTGGACGCCCTTGACCCGGAACTCGAAATGCAGATGGGGCCCGGTCGCCCAGCCGGTGGAGCCGACGGCGCCGATCTTCTGGCCTTGTTCGACCCGTTCGCCGCGCTTGACGAAGATCCGGCTCATGTGCGCGTAGACCGTGGTGTTCTGGTTGCGGTGCGCGACATGGACGACGTTGCCGTAACCGTTCTGCCAGCCGGCGAACTCGACCACGCCGTCGCCGACGGTGCGGATCGGGGTGCCGGTGGGTGATGCGTAGTCGACGCCCAGATGCCGGCGCCATTCCTTCTTGATCGGGTGAAAACGCATCTTGAAGCCGCTCGAGACGCGCGAGAACTCCATCGGCGAGGCCAGGAAACTGCGCCGCATGCTCTGGCCGTCGAGCGTGTAGTAGCCGCCCTTGAGGTCGGGTTCCTTGAACCACATGGCCTGCAGCGTCTTGCCGTTGTTGACGAATTCGGTGCTCAGCACACGCCCGCTGCGCAGCGGCTCGCCGTCGCCTTCGAGCGTTTCGTAGACGATGGAGAAGCGGTCGCCCTTGCGCAAGGCGCGGTGAAAGTCGATGTCGCCGGAGAAGATCTCGGCGACCTGGATGGCGATGGAGTCGGGGATGCGGGCTTCGTCGGTGGCCGCGAACAGCGAGGACTGGATGACGCCGCTGACCAGGCGCGAAGACGCCACCAGCGGCGCGGTCTCGGTGCTGGAGATGAAGCCGCTGTCGGTCTTCTCGACCACCAGGCGCTTGAAGGTGCCGTCGTCGTCCGGGGCCCAGCGCGCCGTCAGGCGCAGCAGGCGGTTGTCGTCGGTGGCTTCCACCCGCACGTTGCGCCCGGCCCGGCCCAGCAGGGCCTGGCGCGCCATGGTGTCCTTGCGCAGGTGCGCGGCGGCCTCGGGATCGGTGATGCCCAGGCGCTTGAGCAGGCTGTCGGCGCTGTCGCTGGAACGGGTCAGGTCGGAGCGATACAGGCGCAGCGTATGTTCGGCCAGTTCCTCGATCTGGGACTGCAGCGGCAGCGACTCGACCGATTCGGTGACCTGGGAGACTTCAAGTTCGGAGGCGTCCGGCGCCAGCGACGCGATGGACAAGGAGCCGGCCCCGAGCAGCATGGCTGCGACGACCGCCGTCAGCCGCCTGGGGTGTTGCGCTATCGCGCGGCCTGCAGCGGAACAGATTGCGCCCGCTACGGCAAGAGGTCCGTGAGTCAATTCGGGATTCCCAACGTATCGTGTTGTCAGCGACGACCAGGCACCACTGCGGTATTGTGTTCCTGGTGCGACATAGAATCGAGCGCCAGAAGAAGCCGGTATTGTATCGGCGCACCTTTGAAGTGCAAGTCAAAAAGCGACATGAACGTAACCACCCAGCCTGACTTTCCGGTGACCGATGAGGTCCGCGCAGCGCTCGCCGTCAGCCTGCGCGGCTGCGACGAATTGATCCCGCAGGAAGACTGGGTCCGCAAGCTGGCGCGCGCGCAGGCCACCGGCACGCCGCTGCGCATCAAGCTCGGGCTGGATCCGACGGCGCCCGACATCCACATCGGCCACACCGTGGTGCTCAACAAGATGCGCCAGCTGCAGGATCTCGGCCATACCGTGATCTTCCTGATCGGCGACTTCACCAGCATGATCGGCGACCCGTCGGGCCGCAATTCGACCCGTCCGCCGCTGACCCGCGAACAGATCGAGGCCAACGCCCAGACCTATTACCAGCAGGCCTCGATGGTGCTCGACCCCGCGCGCACCGAGATTCGTTACAACAGCGAATGGAGCGATCCGCTGGGCGCGCGCGGCATGATCGAGCTGGCCGCCCGTTACACGGTGGCGCGCATGATGGAGCGCGACGACTTCGCCAAGCGGTTCAAGGACGGGCGCTCGATCAGCGTGCACGAGTTCCTGTATCCGCTGATGCAGGGCTACGACAGCGTGGCGCTCAAGTCCGATCTGGAACTGGGCGGCACCGACCAGAAGTTCAACCTGCTGGTCGGTCGCCACCTGCAATCCGAATACGGCCAGGAGCCGCAATGCATCCTGACCATGCCCTTGCTCGAGGGCCTGGACGGCGTGGACAAGATGTCCAAGAGCAAGAACAACTACATCGGCATCACCGAGGACGCCAACACCATGTTCGCCAAGGTGCTGAGCATCTCCGACGTGCTGATGTGGCGCTGGTACACCTTGCTGAGTTTCCGCACCGAGGCCGAGATCGCCGCGCTCAAGGCCGAGGTCGACGGCGGCCGCAACCCGAAGGACGCCAAGGTGGCGCTGGCCCGCGAGATCACCACGCGGTTCCACTCGGCCGCCGCGGCCGATGCGGCCGAGCGCGACTTCGCCAACCGCGCGCAGGGCGGCATTCCCGACGACATCCTCAAGCTCAGCCTGCCGCTCGAGGATGGCGCGCCGGTGGCCATCGGCAAGCTGCTCAAGCTCGCCGGACTCACGGCCTCGAGTGGCGAAGGCAACCGCCTGATCGACGGCGGGGGGGTGCGCGTGGACTCGCAGCCCGTCTCCGACAAGGGGCTCAAGCTCGGTGCCGGGACCTATGTGGTGCAGGTCGGCAAACGCAAGTTCGTGCGGGTGACGCTGGCCTGAGCCGGCGCCCGGCCGCCGTGCGCCGGCCGCCTTCGCCGACAATGGCGGCATGCAGTTCGTCCCCAGCCAGTACCTGACGCCCGAGCGCCTGTTGCGCGCCTCGGTCGTGGTCGCGCTGGTGACGATCGTGCTCAAGACGCTGGCCTGGTACGTGACCGATTCGGTCGGCCTGTTGTCCGATGCGATGGAGTCGTTCGTCAACCTGGCCAGCGCCTTGTTCGCGCTGACGATGGTGACCATCGCCAAGCGCCCGGCCGACGACGACCATCCCTACGGGCACCACAAGGCCGAATATTTCTCCTCCGGATTCGAGGGCCTGCTGATCATCGGCGCGGCCGGCGGCATCATCTGGGCCGCGATTCATCGCTTCTTCGACCCGCAGCCGCTGACCTCGGTTGGCTGGGGCCTGACGCTGTCCGTCGTCAGTTCGGTCTTCAATGGCCTGCTGGCCTGGGTCATGTTCGACGCCGCGCGCAAGCACCGGTCGATAGCGCTGGAGGCCGACGGCAAGCACCTGATGACCGACGTCTGGACCTCGGTCGGCGTCGTCGTCGGCATCGGCCTGGTCGCCGTCACGGACTGGTTGTGGCTCGACCCGCTGGTGGCGATCGGGGTGGCGGTCAACATCCTGCGCGAGGGTTTCCACCTGGTGTGGCGCTCGTCGCAGGGGCTGATGGACGAGGCGCTGGAGCCCGAGCTGCAGCAGCAGATCGAGGCCACGCTCAAGGAGTTCGACCACCACACGATCCGTTTCGACCATGTCAGCACCCGGCGCTCGGGCCAGCGGCGCTTCGTCGACCTGCACATGCACATGCCGGCCAGCTGGACGCTGGGCCGCGCCGCGGCGCTGCGCACGAGCGTCGAGCAGGCCTTGATGAGCGCCGTGCCCGGGCTGCGTGCCAGCATCCAGCTGTTGCCCAGCGACGTGGAAGCCCATTTCGACGACGAGAAGGACTTGATTTGATTGCCGTGTTGCAGCGTGTAAGCCAGGCCAGCGTGACGGTCGACGGCGACGTGATCGGCCGTATCGGCGCCGGATTGCTGGTGTTGTTGTGCGCCGAGCCGCAGGACACCGAGCGCCAGGCCGACAGGATGCTGGCCAAGATCCTGAAGCTGCGCATCTTCAACGACGAGGCCGGCAAGATGAACCGCAGCGTGCAGGACGTGCAGGGCGGACTGCTGGTGGTGAGCCAGTTCACGCTGGCGGCGGACACGTCGGGCGGCAACCGGCCGGGTTTCACCAAGGCGGCGCCGCCCGCGCTCGGCCTGCACCTGTACCAGTATTTCCTCGATCAGGCCCGTGCCGTGCACCCGGTGGTACAGAACGGCAAATTCGGCGCCGAGATGCAGGTGGCGCTGGTCAACGACGGGCCGATCACGATACCGTTGCGCATCGAATAACCGGCCCGCAAGCCGCCGTCAGGCGTAAGGGTCGTCGAACCCCAGGCGCGCCAGCACCTGGGTCTCGCGTGCCTCCATGGCCGTCGCGTCGGCGGCGCTGGTTTCATGGTCCCAGCCTTGGGCATGCAGGCTGCCATGCACGATCAGGTGGGCATAGTGGGCCTGCAGCGTGCGGCCCTGTTCGCGTGCCTCGCGTGCGACCACCGGCGCGCAGAGCACCAGGTCGGCGCTCAGCGGCTCCTCGTCGCCATAGTCGAAGGTGAGCACGTTGGTCGCATAGTCCTTGTGCCGATAGTCGCGGTTCAGCGCCCGGCCTTCCTCTTCGTCGACGATGCGCACCGTGATCTGCGCGTCGCGCTCGAGCGCATGGCGGATCCAGCGCGCGACCTTGGAGCGCGGCAACGCGGCGCGGTGTTCGGCCGCGTGCGCATCGAGCGCGAACTGCAGCGACAGGGCCAGTCGGGGCAACATGGAGCGCGATCCCCCGCGTTCAGCTCGCGCGCTTGCGCGCCGCCGTCCGGGCCGGTGGTGGCGGTGCCGCGTCGCCATCGCGGTCGTCCCGCTCGCCGCGGCGCATGTCGTAGGCATCGACGATGCGTGCCACCAGCGGGTGGCGCACCACGTCGGCGCTGGTGAGCCGGGTGATGGCGATGCCCTTGACCCGGCGCAGCACCCGTTCGGCGTCGATCAGGCCGCTGAGCTGGGACTTGGGCAGGTCGATCTGGCTGACGTCGCCGGTGACCACGGCCTTGGCGCCGAATCCGATGCGGGTCAGGAACATCTTCATCTGCTCGGGCGTGGTGTTCTGCGCCTCGTCCAGGATCACGAAGGCGTTGTTCAGCGTGCGCCCGCGCATGAAGGCCAGCGGCGCGATCTCGATCGCCTGGCGCTCGAACGCCTTTTGCACCGCATCGAAACCCATCAGGTCGTACAGGGCGTCGTACAGCGGGCGCAGGTAGGGGTCGATCTTCTGGTTCAGGTCGCCGGGCAGGAAACCCAGGCGCTCGCCAGCCTCGACCGCCGGGCGGGTCAGCACGATGCGCTGCACCGCGCTGCGCTGCAAAGCATCGACCGCGCAGGCGACCGCGAGGTAGGTCTTGCCGGTGCCGGCCGGCCCGATGCCGAAGGTCACGTCATGGCCGGTGATGTTGTCCAGGTAGGTCGCCTGGTTCGGTGTGCGCGGCTTGAGGTCGGCGCGCCGGGTCTGCAGGCCGGGCGCCTCGGCGTCGTTCATGCGGCTGTCGCCGGCCAGCATCAGCTGCACCGTGGCCGCGTCGATCGGGCGATCCGCCATCTCGTACAGCGCCTGCAACATCTCCATGCCGCGCCGGGCCTTTTCCTTGGGGCCGTCCACCTTGAACTGCTCGTGCCGGTGCGCGATGCTGACCTGCAGCGCGGTCTCGATGGTGCGCAGATGCTCGTCCATCGGGCCGCACAGGTTGGTCATGCGCGTGTTGTTGGGCGGCGAGAAGATGTGGCGGAGGATCACGTTGATAATTCCGGCGTGGGAACCGCGGTGGTGCCCGTGACTGGGAAGGACAGGACCCCCGATGATAGGCAAGTTGACCGGCACCCTGGGCGAGAAGAACCCGCCGCAGGTTCTGGTGGAGTGTGGCGGCGTGGGTTACGAGGTGTTCGTGCCGATGAGCACCTATTACAACCTGCCCGGGCGCGGGGAGCCGGTCAGCCTGCTGACCCACTTCGTGGTGCGCGAGGATGCGCAGATCCTCTACGGCTTCGGCAGCGCGCCCGAGCGCGAGGCGTTCCGGCAGTTGATCAAGATCTCCGGCGTCGGTCCGCGCACGGCGCTGGCGGTGCTGTCGGGCATGACGGTGTCCGATCTCGCGCATGCGGTCACGGGCCAGGAGCCGGGTCGGCTGGTCAAGGTGCCGGGCATCGGCAAGAAGATCGCCGAGCGGCTGCTGCTCGAGCTCAAGGGCAAGCTCGGCGCCGACATCGGCGCGCCGGCCGCGCCGGGTGACGATGCGCAGGCCGACATCCTGCAGGCCCTGGTGGCGCTGGGTTACAGCGACAAGGAGGCGGCGCAGGCACTCAAGTCGCTGCCCGCGGGCGTGGGCGTGAGCGAAGGCATCAAGCTCGCGCTCAAGTCGCTGTCGCGCGGATGAGCTGAAGGACGCCCCCCGTCTGTCCGGCTTCACTGCGTGTAAGCCGGCCGAGTCGTGGCGCTGCCAGAGGCAGGCGCCCCTTCGGCCCGTCCAAGCCTGCGCAGGCAGGCTTGGAGCCGCGGGCCTCACCCCCCACTGGGGGGCGGGCCGGCCGCTTCGGAGCGGCCGTGCGCGGCGGCCCCTGGTCGGGGCTGCAGTGCAACTGCTCGATCTTTCTCTTTCATACCGGCCTGGCAGAGCCAGTTCCGTGGGGCTCCGCTGGTCCGGTTCACGGTCCCGGGCGGCGCAACAAGACATCCGGTCAGCGCGCCTCGCGCACCACGCGACCGTTGATCGGCTGCACCGGCCGGGCGTTGTTGGGGAACTGCTGGGCGAACAGCCGCAGCTGTTCGTGGCTGATGGTCACCGGCTGCTTGAGCACCATCCACAACACGTCTTCGGTGCACGGCGGTGTCGTCAGCGAACCCATGAACTGGTAATACAGCGGGTCCTTGGGCAGCAGGCCGGTCAGGTCGACCGAGCCGCGCGGAAACGGCACCCGGTCGTCCTTGCCCAGCGGCATGTAGGTCCACAGGTGGTCGATGACCGGATTGGCCTCGCCCGGCTCCAGCAGCACGGCGACCACCGCCAGCTGGCCCAGGTGGTTGCGGTGCACCAGGTGCGCCACCATGGCGTAGGTGCGGAAGTTGATCTGCTCCTCGGCCGGATGGTGGAAATGCATCTGGATCAGGTGAAAACGCGACCCGCGCACGAAGATGCCGTTGTCGCCGTTCATGTCGACCTGCACCGTGTGGCCGTTGTTGACGATGGTGGCGTTGCTGGGGCCATAGGCGAACTGGATCGCTTCGGCCGGGCCGCGCAGCGTGATCGACTCGTCGATGTTGATCGGCGACTGGCGCTGGCCGGTGGCGCAGGTCGCGTATTCGGGCTTGAGCATGCCCCAGGCCTGCGGGCCGTTGATGCCGTGGTAGGCCCAGTGCGCCTCGCCGACCGGCCGGGCCGGGTCCACGATCTCCTCCATCGGCGGCGGACGTCCGGCCAGTTCTGCCGCCCGGGCCCGGATGTACTGGCGGCTGGCCCGCGGATTGGCCGGCCGTTTGGACGGCCCCGTCGCCGAACCGGCCGCGGCGCTGCCGCTGCCAGCGCCGACCGTCAGTTCCTTGTCGCGGGCGACGCCGCCGGCGAGCGCGCGTCGCACCTGGTCGCCGATCTCCTTGGGTGTGGGCGCGGCCGGGGCCTGCGTCTGCGCGATGACGGTCGCGGGCACGAACATGGCGGTGACGGCCAGCACCAGCGCAAGAAGGTTTCGATGCGCCATCCGGTGCGCGGCGGGCAAGGGGGAGCAATACGGCATGGCTTGGGTATCGGCAACAAGCGGCGTGGACTTGAGCCGGGCGGTCGCCGCGCAGCCCGTCACGGGGCGCGCAGTATAGTCAGAGATCCCTGTTTCCGGGCCTTATCGCGCCGCGTGCCACGTGACCATCCAGACCGACGATTTTTCCGATGCACCGGTACGCCGGGTGTTGTCGGCCTCGACCGCCTCGCCCAACGAGGAGGTGATCGAGCGCGCCTTGCGGCCCAAGCTGCTGGACGACTATGTCGGGCAGGCCAAGATCCGCGAGCAGCTCGAGATCTTCGTCGGCGCGGCGCGCAAGCGCGCCGAGGCGCTGGACCATGTGTTGCTGTTCGGACCACCGGGCCTGGGCAAGACGACGCTGTCGCACATCATCGCGCACGAGCTGGGCGTCAACCTGCGCCAGACCAGCGGCCCGGTGCTCGAGAAACCCAAGGACCTGGCCGCGTTGCTGACCAACCTCGAGAAGAACGATGTGTTGTTCATCGACGAGATCCACCGGCTCTCGCCGGTGGTCGAGGAGATCCTGTATCCGGCGCTGGAAGACTACAAGATCGACATCATGATCGGCGAAGGGCCGGCAGCGCGTTCGATCAAGCTCGACCTGCAGCCGTTCACGCTGGTGGGCGCGACCACGCGCGCCGGCATGTTGACCAACCCCTTGCGCGACCGCTTCGGCATCGTGGCGCGGCTGGAGTTCTATACCGCCGACGAACTGGCGCTGATCGTGCGGCGCAGCGCCGGTCTGCTCAAGGTGCCGATCGACGACGACGGCGGCTTCGAGATCGCGCGGCGTTCGCGCGGCACGCCGCGGATCGCGAACCGCCTGCTGCGCCGGGTACGCGACTACGCCGAGGTCAAGGGCAGCGGCGCGATCACGCTGGACATGGCCAACCGCGCGCTGGCCATGCTCGACGTCGACCCGCAGGGTTTCGACGTGATGGACCGCAAGCTGCTCGAGGCCGTGGTGCTGCGTTTCGACGGCGGGCCGGTCGGGCTGGACAACATCGCCTCGAGCATCGGCGAGGAGCGCGAGACGATCGAGGACGTGATCGAGCCCTACCTGATCCAGCAGGGTTTCCTGCAACGCACGCCGCGCGGACGCATCGCCACGCTGGCCGCGTATCGCCATCTCGGCGTGGCCCCGCCGAGCAGCGCCGGCGGTGCCGACATGTTCGGCAACTGAACGGCGAGGCCGTGTCGTGAAACGCTGGCTCCGGGTTCTGCTGGTCGCAGTCGTGCTGGTGCTGGCCGCGGGGGCTGCGCTGGTGTGGATGCAGCGCCCGGTCGAGGTCGACGTGGTCGAGTTGCGCCATGCGCCCCTGGTGCGCACCCTGCAGTTCGCCGCCCGTGTCGAGACCTTGTCGCGCGTCGACGTCGGCAGCACCGTGACCGGTCGGGTCGAGAAGGTGCTGGTGCGCGAGGGCGAATCGGTGCGCGAAGGTGGCTTGCTGGTGGAACTGGAGTCGGCCGAGCTGCGGGCGACGCTGGCGCAGGCGCAGGCCTCGCGCGCCCAGGCGCAGGCGCGGCTGGCCGGCCTGCGCAGCACCGGACGGGGTTCGGCCCAGGCGGCCGTGACCCAGGCCCAGGCGGCGCTGGATGCGGCGCAGTCGGAATTCGCGCGGGTGCAGCAACTGGTGGCGCAGGGTTTCCTGAGCGCATCGCGGCTGGACGAGGCGCGCCGCGCGCGCGACGTGGCCGCCGCACAACTTGCCACGGCCCGGACCCAGGTGCAGGCGGTCGGCGAGGCCGGCACCGAGGTGGCGCAGGCGCAGGCCCAGCTGTCGCTGGCGCAGGCCAGCATCGACGCCGCGCAGGCCCGGCTGGCGCAGACCCGCCTGCGCGCACCCGCCGACGCCGTCGTGCTGGCACGCGCGGTCGAGCCGGGGCAGATCGTGCAGCCGGGCAAGGCCTTGCTGACCTTGGCGCTCGATGGTCCGACCCGGCTCAGCGCACAGGTCGACGAACGGTTCCTGGACCAGCTGGCGCTTGGCCAACCGGCATCGGTGCTGGCCGATGCCTACCCGGGGCGGCGTTTTGCCGCCAGGGTCTTGTCGATCTCGCCGGCGGTGGACCCGCAACGCGGCGCGATCGAGGTCACGTTCGCGCTGCAGGGCGAGGCGCCCGCCTTCCTGCGCGAGGACATGACGTTGTCGATCGAGGTCGAGACCGGCCGGCGCAACCGTGCGCTGGTGCTGCCGATTGCCGCGCTGATCCGCACCGCCGACGTCAACATCGCGCGGGTGCGGGTGATCGAGGACGGCCGCATCGAGGAGCGCGACGTGGGCCTGGGGCTGCGCACGCTGGGCGCGGCCGAGGTGCGCCTGGGCCTGGAGGAGGGCGACGAGGTCGTGCTCGACATGCGGCTGCCGCTGGGTCAGCGGGTGCGCGCGCGGGTCGTCGAGCCCGACCTGCATGGCGCCTCCGCCGCTGCCGGCGCGGGCAACGGCGCGGCGCAGCTGACCAACATGATGGGGCGCTGAGCACATGGGCATGAGAAAACGCCGGGCCGTTCCCCAGTTTTCTCGCTCCCCCTCGGGGGGCCTGGCGATGCCAGGCTTGGGGGCCATCTCCGCCTGGCTCGGTTTCGAAATCCGTGTCGCGGTGCGTTTCCTGCGCGAGGGGCGCTTGCAGACGGTGTTGATCATGGTGGGTGTTGCCGCCGGCGTGGCCGTCATCGCCTACATCTCGGCGCTGGTGACCGGCTTGCAGCAGAACACCTTCGACAAGACACTCGGCGGGCAGGCGCACGTGACGCTGCAGTCGCCCGATGACGTCGTCGCGTCGGCGCGGCGCAAGGAGCCGGGTGCCATCGTGCTCAGCGACGTGCAGGCCAAGGCCCAGCGGCTGCGCTCGGTGTCGAACTGGCAGTCGATGTTGCCGCTGCTGGAAAACTGGCCGGGCGTGGCCGCGGTCTCGCCCATCGTCGCCGGCGGCGGCCTGGCGATCCGCGGCGAGGCGACGCAGTCGGTGGCCTTGTCGGGTGTCGACCTGGACCGCTACGACCGGGTCGTGCGCCTGCGCGAGAAGGTCGTTGCCGGCACGGCACGGCTCGAGCCCGGTGAAGGCATCATCGGCATCGAGCTGGCGGCCGACCTGGGCCTGCGGCCGGGGGACCGGCTGACGGTGCTCACCGGCACGGTCAGCGAAACGGTCCGCGTGACCGCGCTGGTCGACCTGGGTGTGCGCGAGCTGAACCGACGCACCGTCATCGTGCCGCTGCGGCTGGCGCAAAGCCTGCTCGGCCTGCCGGGCGGCGCGACCAGCCTGGACCTCGCGCTGGTCGACGTCTGGGCCGCCAAGGACATGGCGGCCGACCTGCGGCGCCAGTTCCCGTACCAGGTCGAGAGCTGGCAGGAGACCAATGCGCAGCTGGTGTCGGCGCTCAACGCCCAGTCGGTCAGCACCGGGCTGATCCGGATCATCGTGCTGATCGTCGTGGTGCTGGGCATTGCCAGCGTGCTGGTGGTGTCGGTGGTGCAGAAACGCCGCGAGATCGGCATCCTGCGGGCCATGGGCGCGACCCGCGGCCAGATGGTGCGCGTGTTCCTGGTACAGGGCGGCATCGTCGGCGCCGTCGGTTCGGTGCTGGGGCTGGCATTGGCGCTGCTGATGATCTTCCTGTTCACCACCTTCGTGCGCGGCGCGGACGGGCAGCCGCTGTTCGCGATCACGCTGCCGGCGTCGCTGGCCGTGCAGGTGGCACTGATCGCCAGCGTGTGCGGCGTGCTCGCCGCGATCGCGCCGGCACGCCGGGCCGCGGCCATGGACCCGGCGCAGGCGATCCGGATATGAAGATGTACGCCCCCCGTCTGTCCGGCTTCACTGCGTGTAAGCCGGCCGAACCCCCCACTGGGGGGCGCCCCCAGCGGCCTGGCAGAACCAGTTCCGCGGGGGCCTGGGCCCAGCTGTTGCGCGGCCGATGGACTTTGCATGAGCCTCGGTTGGCGTGCCGCGCCGGGGAGCGCTGACACCATGGCCGATGCGCGCGTTGGCGATCGTGAACCGGGCCGCCTGATCGAGCTGGCGGACGTGCACAAGTCCTACAACGTCGGCCTGCCGAGCGAGGCCGAGGTCTTGCACGGGCTGTCGCTGACGATCGACCGCGGTGAATTCGTCGCGCTGATCGGGCCTTCGGGGTCAGGCAAGAGCACCTTGCTCAACATCGTCGGCCTGCTCGAGCGCATGACGGCGGGCAGCTACCGCATCGACGGCACGGCGGTGGGCTCGCTGGATGACCGGGCATTGACGCTGCTGCGCCGCGACACGCTGGGTTTCGTGTTCCAGTTCCACCACCTGTTGCCGGCGTTCACCGCGCTGGAGAACGTCACGATGCCGGGCCTGATCCGTGATGGCTTCGTCAGCCGCCAGCAACGCGAGCGTGCGCGCGAGCTGCTCGCCGCGGTCGGCCTGGCCAAGGCCATGGACAAGCGTCCGTCCGAACTGTCGGGTGGCATGCAGCAACGCGTGGCGATCGCCCGTGCGCTGGTGTTCGATCCGCCGGTGGTACTGGCCGACGAGCCGACCGGCAATCTCGACACCGCGTCGTCCGACGAGGTGTTCCAGGAATTGCGGCGCATGCACCGGGAACGTTCCACCTCGTTCGTCATCGTGACCCACGACCCGCGCCTGGCGGCGCGTTGTGACCGGGTGGTGGAACTCGTCGATGGAGCGATCGCACGGGACGAGCGGGTCGCGGCCGATGACGGCGGACCCGCTCAGGCATGAGGCGCGCGCGGCGCGATGCCGCGACGGCCGCGTGACGCCGCGCGTCAGGCCGGCATCCACGCTCCGGGCGTCGGCGCTGCGACCGGCCGTTGTCCCCGCCGGCGAAGGCCCAGCGCGATCGCCACGCCCAGCACCACCAGCCACAGGGACTGCGGCTCGGGGACATGCTGCAGCGGCGCGCCGTTCAGCACGGCGGCCGCCGCGCGACCCAGGACCGCATGGGCGGCTGTCGTCGGGTGGATGGCGTCCCAGAAGGCCCAGGCGCTGGGGTTGCTGCAGCTGTTCTCGATGAAACCCAGGAGCCCGAGCGAGCGGCACTGCCCCGTGGTGTTGGTGAAGCCATACGACGCGGGGTTGGCGAGCAAGGCGTTGAATTCCGAATACACGTCGAGGAAGTAGAACGAGGCCTGGTCCGTCAGGTCCATGACCATGGCGAGCAGTTCGCTGTTCCACAACTGGGTTGCGCTGGTGGCGGAGGCCTGGGTCGTCTTGCCGCGGTTCTCCGGAATCATGCCCAGGTCGGGCAGGTTGGGGATCAGGAACGTATTGGCGCCGCTGCTGATCAGGCCGGTCAACACGGATTGCAGTGCATTGATGCTGCTGGTGATGCCGGGCAACGGGTTGGCGTTGCCGACGAGGTCGCGGACGTCGTTTCCGCCAGCCCACACCACGTACAGCGAGTTCGGATTGGAGCCCGCGGCGCCGACACGCGCGCTGTAGTCGGCGTATTGCGTCAATACGCCGGCCGAGGCGCCGGTGGCGTTGTCCACCCGTGCGCCGCCATAGGCGTAGTTGTAGTTGTTGGCGCCGGACGACCGCGATGCGGTGTTGACCGGGACGCCGATCAGCGGCGCCAGCGTCTCATGCCACAGCGGGCCGTTGGAGAAGCGGCTGTTGCTGCCGTATCCGGCCAGGTTGGCCACGAGCCCGCTGCCGGCCCCGACCACGTTGCGGGTGTTACCGGTATCGGAAAGGCTGTCACCGAACAGGACCATTCGATCAAAAACCGGGGCCGCCTGCAGCAGGCCGGCGCCCGCCAGCACGCCGGCTGCAAGCAGGACCTTGCTGGTCCATTGGGTCCATCTCGTCACTCTGGTCATCGTGTCTGTCTCCGGTGTGTTTGTGGTGTTTGGGTGGCTTCCCGCCACTTTTGATCATATGTTAATTTTGTTTCATTGAGTTACATAAAACACAATGACATGGTGGGCGAGTCGCGTGCGCGACAGTGCGCAGAATCGAGTCGCGTCGGACGGGCCGCGCGCAAGCGACCGGGCTCAGGGCCTGGTGACGGGAGCGGCGACGGGGCCGCCCGGAAAGGGTTCGACCGCGTCGAGTTGCAGCTGGTGCCGAACGCCACCGTGTGTGTGCTGGATCACCTGCAACGGGAGTTGGCCGCTGCGCGCCGCAGCCACCAGGGGATGCGAAGGCCATGCCGGGTACGCTGGTGCGTCGGGCAATGCGCGCAGTTGATCGAGCACCGCGGCCATCGCCAGCAGCATCTGCAGCACCGCTGCGCCGCCGGGCACCGATGCTGCCGGCGCCACGCAGGCCTCGCCAATGGGTTCGCCGTCGGCATGCAACGCGATGCGGCTGCAGGCGTAGCCCAGCACGGTCGCGTTGCCGCCCAGCGATGGCCGGGCATCCTGTGCGCGCACCCGGTCCATCGCCGCCCACGGTCCGCGCGGCGCCAGCAACTGCTGCCAGCGCTGGCGGGCCAGCGCCTGTTGCGCGGCAGAACCCTGTGCAGCCTGCCGCTCCATCTCGGCCGTGGCAGACCGCCACTGGCGCACCAGCGTCGCGATTCCGTGCGCGTCCAGACGCATGCCGCCCGCCGGATCCGCCGCGTCGGCGCCGAGGGTCGTCAACACGCCGGCGCGCCGGTCGAACGTCATGCGCACCCGATCCTGGTCGTCGCGCCAGGCGACCTGGGTGGCGGAGACGTCGAAGGCCTCACGCATCGGTGCCTGCGGCCCGGCGGTGCGATAGGACAGGCGCAGGCCGCCGTCAGCGGCCTGCGCCATGGCAGGCAGCAAGGCAGTCGAGCCGGCAGTCAAGCCCATGGCGAGCAGGTATCGCATGGCCCGATGGTAGGGCCGCGCCGTTGAATTCGCGCGCAGTCGCCTGCAGATACCAGGCGATGGAATGCCATCGCAGCGCGGGCGCAGCTGTGCGTCCGCATCCGGAAGCTTCTTCTTGCCTGGGAGGATGAACATGCTCGATTCGCTGAAAGAGACCGGACGAGCCCTTGGTCGCGAGATCGGCCGCGCCTGGGACACCTTGTCCGATGGCTGGCACGAACTGCTCAGCCGCAGCGGCAACGCGTTGACCCATTTCACGCATGGCGACAAGCGCAAGCGCAAGGAGGACGACCTGTCGCCCGACGGGTTTCCGCACTGGAGCCTGTTGGCGGGTGAAATGGAGGAGACCCGCAACGACGTGCTGGTGCGGGTCGAACTGCCGGGCCTGGACAAGGACGATTGCGAGATCACCATCGACGGCAACATGCTGCATGTGCGCGGCGAGAAACGTTTCGAGCGCGAGACCAGCGACAGCACCTACCATGTCATGGAGCGCGCCTACGGATCGTTCCAGCGTGCGATCGCGCTGCCGCGCAACGTGCGGGCCGACAAGGCCAGCGCCAGTTTCAGGAACGGCGTATTGACGGTGCGCCTGCCCAAGGGCGAGCAGGAATCCGTGCGCAGGATTCGGGTGGACTGACACGGTACCGCGCCCGCAAGGGCCGGCGGCCCGTGCGCCACGGCCAGCGGCCGCGGCTCAGGTGTGCCCGTGCAGACCGGCGTGCGCCGAGGCAGCGTCGCGCTCGGCGGTGCGCGCTGCGGCAGCGGTGGTCGCCGCATGCCCGGGCGCGTGCAGCACGATCAGCATCTGCGCCAGGTAATACGTGCCCAGGATCCACAGGCTGGCCAGCGGTACCGGCGTCAGGAAACGGTTGATCGCGATCAGCGTGTCGCTGAGCATGAACACGCAGGCACCGACGGCCACCCAGGTGGAGGCCCGGTCCTGCAGCACCGTGGCGCGGCCGATCGCCTGCGCGGCCATCAGGCTGATCACCACGACATAGGCGCTGACCGCCGCCTTCAGGCCGGCATCGCCCAGCGAATCCCAGAACAGCGCCAGCATGGTGCCGCCGGTGGCCAGCGCCAGCACCAGCGCGGGCCGGTTCGGAAACCAGGCCTGCTGCCGGCGGAACAACGCGATGTAGCACAGGTGTGCCAGCAGGAACGCGGCCAGGCCGGGGATGAACAGGTTGCCGGGCAGCATCAGCAGGACGTCGCCGGCCATCGATGCCAGCAGCGCGGCGACCAGCCACCCGTGGCCCGATCCGGCGGCGCCTTGCCGGCGCAGCACCAGCACGATGGCCACGGCCATCGTCAGCGGCTTGAACAGGTAGTGGACCTGCTGCAGGCCCAGCGTGGCGCTGGCCGTGGCCAGAGCCGCGCAGGTGAGCATCAGCGCGGCCCACACGCCCAGGCGCGACTGCAGCACGGCGCCCAGTGCCCAGAAGATGGCCAGCAGTGCCGCGCCCCAGACCGCCACCGCCGTTCCGTCGAGCGTGTGCGCGAACCACAGCAGCGCGGCAACACCGCCGAGCAGCAGCACGAATCCGGTGCCGACGAAGGCCATGGCCGCCGGCGCCACCGGTGGGTCGTAGAGCTGGACCTGGGCCAGGTCGAAGGCCGGTTTCGGCCAGCGCGCGGCCACGTCGGCCGGTCGCCAGCCGGGCGGCTTGAACCACACGCGCAGCTTGTCGAGCCAGTTGCGGGCGCGCCAGCTGTCCTGCGCCAGCTGGGCGTAGACCTCGGCGTTGGCCCACAGCGGGTCCCAGCTGCGCAGTCCGGCGCGGGTGCCGTAGACGCAGGGCTCGCCTTCTTCGCGGAAGCTGCCGAACATCCGGTCCCACAGGATCAGGATGCCGCCGTAGTTCTTGTCCAGGTATGCGTCGTTGACGGCGTGGTGGACCCGGTGGTTGCTCGGCGAGCAGAACACCCGGTCGAACCAGCCGAGCTTGCGCACCAGCTCGGTATGCACCCAGAACTGGTAGAGCAGGTCGATCAGCGCGACGATGCCGAAGATCAGCGGCGGCACGCCGGCCACGGCCATCGGCAGGTAGAACACCCAGCCGAGCAGCGCACCGCTGCTGGTCTGGCGCAATGCGGTCGACAGGTTGTAGTGCTGGCTCTGGTGGTGCACCACGTGGGCGGCCCAGAACACGGCCACCTCATGGCCGGCGCGGTGCAGCCAGTAGTAGCAGAAATCGTAGAACACCAGCGCCAGCACGACGCCGTACCAGGTGCTCCAGAAGGCGAGATCCGGAAACAGCGCCACGCTGTCGTAGACCGCGGTGTAGATGCCCACCGCCAGCAACTTGGTGAACAGGCCGCTGAGCTGGCTCAGGCCGCCCAGGCTCAGGCTGTTGACCGCGTCACTGAACCGGTAGACCGCGATGCCGCGGTGGCGCGACCATGCGAATTCGCCCAGCATCATCAGCAGGAAGACCGGGATGGCGAGAACAATGACCTGGCTGGCTGTCATGGTGGCTCCGGTTCGGTGCTTGCGTGTTCAGGTTGTCGATTCGTCGCACCACTCCGGCCCGAGATGGCGCGTGTCCGACCAGCCGACCAGGCTCAGCCCTTGTGGTGTCCACAATAACCGATTGATGCCGGCGTTGGCCAGCTCCCAGGTGCGTGGTGCGTCCACCGCCTGGCGGGTGGCGATGCGGTACATCATGTCGAGCACACCGCCATGGGCCACCAGCACGATCTGTTCGCCCAGGTGGCGGTGCGCGAGTTCGTCCGTGGCGGCCCGGACCCGCGCGCCCAGCATGAGCAGCGTCTCGCCCCCCGGCGGCGCCCAGGACGCATCGCGCGCACGCCAGCGCGCCGTGTCCTGCGGGAACGCCTGTTCGAGTTCGGTGAAGGTCTTGCCCTCGAAGGTGCCGAAGCCGCGTTCGCGCAACCGCGCATCGGTGCCGACGTCGACGCCGCAGGCCAGCGCGATGCTGCGCGCGGTCTGGTAGGCGCGTGCCAGGTCGCTGCTGTAGATCGCCGCGACGGCCTCGTCGCTGTCGGCCAGCTGGCGCGCGGCCCGATCCGCCTGCCAGCGGCCCTTGTCGTTGAGCGGTACGTCGCGCATGCCCTGGATGCGGCCGCCGGCATTCCAGTCGGTCTCGCCATGGCGCACGGCGATGATGCGGGTGGTTTCCATGGGGCGATTCTAGGAGGCCGCGGTCGGGCCCTGCGTGGCCGCCGCAGCGGCGACGCCGCTCAGCGCGGAATCTCGACCTCGACCCGCCGCAGCCCCTGCGGCGGATTCGGAAACCCGCGCAGCGCCGCCTCGAACATGGCCGGAAGCACGGCTGCGTCGTCGCTCCATCGGCCGTCGTGGTTGGCGCGGCTCTCGAACACCAGCTGGCCGTCGGACAGCCGGCGTACCAGCAACTGGACCTCGCGCCGGTAATACGGCGAGTCGACCTGCAGTGCGACCATGGGCACGTGCACGACGGTGCCGGCGGGGGTGACGATCACACCGTGGCGCATGCCGCCCCAGTAGGGCGGATCGTCCCAGGGGGCACGCGGGTCGCGCGCCACGCGCATGTCGTAGGAGACGCTGTAGCGCGCCGCCGCGTCATCGCGCAGCATGCCGACCCGGGCCAGCGCGTCCTGCACGATCGCCTCCAGGCGGTCCTGGGGCTCGCCGGCTGCCTGTTGCGACGGCATGCGTTCGAAGCGGTAGGTCATGGGCGGGGTCACGCCCTGCGCGGTCGTGTAGGCGCGTACGTCCGAGTCGACGATGCGCATGCCGGAGCAGCCTGCAAGCAGCACCAGCAGGGCCGGCAGCACCGTGTATCGCAGCAGCAGCAGCACCATCATCATGCGTGTTCGAGCCATGGCCGTGTGTCCCTTTTTCGGTTACCCGTTGCCCGTTGCCCGACCCGCCACCGGCGGGCTCAGCTGTCGAAGCGCACCACCTGCATCGAGGGCAGTCCCGGCGTGGGAAATTCCTCGGTGTCGAAGGCCTTGTCGCCGTCCGCATCGGGCGTCCCGGTGGCTGTCAGACCCTTGAAATCGTGGCGCGTTCCGTCCATCAGGTGCGAAGGCACGACATTCTGCAGCGCCGTGAACATGCTCTCGATCCGGCCCGGATGGTGTTTCTCCCAGTCCTGCAGCATGGCCGCCACCTGCTTGCGCTGCAGGTTGACCTGGCTGCCGCACAGGGTGCAGGGGATGATCGGGTACTGGCGGTAGGCGGCCCAGCGCACCAGGTCCTTCTCGGCCACCAGCGCCATCGGACGGATCACGACATGCCTGCCGTCGTCGCTGACCAGTTTGGGCGGCATGCCCTTGAGCTTGCCGCCGAAGAACATGTTCAGGAAAAAGGTCTGCAGGATGTCGTCGCGGTGGTGGCCCAGCGCGATCTTGGTGGCGCCGAGTTCGTCCGCCACCCGGTACAGGATGCCACGGCGCAGCCGGCTGCACAGGCTGCACAGGGTCTTGCCTTCGGGGATCAGCCGCTTGACGATGGAATAGGTATCCTGGTTCTCGATGTGGAACGGCACGCCGCGCTCGCTCAGGTACTGCGGCAACACGTGTTCCGGAAAACCGGGCTGCTTCTGGTCGAGGTTGACGGCGATCAGCTCGAACCGCACCGGCGCGCGCGCCTGCAGCTTCTGCAGGATGTCGAGCATGGCGTAGCTGTCCTTGCCGCCGCTGACGCACACCATGACCTTGTCGCCTTCCTCGATCATGTTGTAGTCGACGATGGCCTGGCCGACCAGGCGGCACAGGCGCTTCTCGCGCTTGTGGTGCTCGCGCTCGATCTTCAGGCGCGCGCCCGCGGCGGCCGCCTCGGCGTGGCCTGCCGGCAGCGGCGCGGTGTCCGGTTCCACCCAGGAGGTCGTTTCCATCACCATTGCCCCGACTCCACGCGAATCGCCACTTCGCAGTCGTCGAAGATCTCCAGCTTGGCGATCTTCACCCGCACGCCCTGCACGCCGGGGATCTGCATCAGCCGGCGCGACAACTTGCCGATCAGCGTCTCGAGCAGGTTCACGTGTTGCGCCGTGCATTCGTCGATGATGATCTGGCGGATCTTGCGGTAGTCGAGCACGTGGTTGATCTCGTCGTCTTCGGGATGCAGGTCCTGGGCGCCGAGGTTGAGCTCGGCATCGACCTGGATCGGCTGCGGACCGGTTTTCTCGAAGTCCAGGATGCCCAGGTTGGCGGCGAACCGAAGCCCGGTCAGCGTCAGGATCTGGGTGCCACGGGTCTTGGTCATGGTGGTGCGGGGGTCCGGGGGGCGGGGAACGCTGCGCGCGTTCACATCAGCGAAAAATCGCGGTCGAAACGCATCAGGTGCTGGCCGCCGTCGACCAGCAGCGAGGTGCCGGTGAGCGAGCGGTTCTCCAGCGCAAAACGCACCGTCGCGGCCACGTCGGCCGGTGTCGAGGACTGGTCGAGCAGCGCCATCTTGTGGCGCTCGCGGAACGCGTCGTCGCTGAGCAGGTTGCTGGTCAGGGTCAGGCCGGGCGCGACGCCGACGACCCGTACCAGCGGCGCCAGCGCCATGGCCAGCATGGTGTTGGCCGCCTCCAGCGCCGCCTTGGACAAGGTGTAGCTCAGGAAGTCCGGGTTCTGGTTCCACAACTTCTGGTCCAGCAGGTTGATCACCGCACCCATCAGCGGCGGCACCGGCGCCGGCGGCGGTGTGTCGTGCCCGTCGTCGGGGTCCGTGCCGGCGGGCCGGTCGGATGGCGCTGCCGCGGCACCTTCGGCCTGCGGCTCGGCTCGCTCCGGCGGCGGCTCGGCGGCGGCCAGGGCCGCGCGGCGTTCGCCGATATGGGCGTGCAAGGCCTGGGCCAGCAGGATCGCGGCGCCGGCGTTGCTGCGCATGTGTTTTTCCATCGCCGCAAAACCGAAACTCTGGGCGGTGTCGTGTTCGAATGTCGAGGCGCTGTTGACCACCGCATCGACATGCCCGAAATGCTGGATCACGGCCGGCAACAGGCGGCGCACCGCCGTTTCGTTGGCCAGGTTGGCGCGGAAGGACTCGCTCTTGCCCGACAGCTGCGCGCATTGCGCCGTGGTGCGGTGGGCGTCTTCGACCGAGTCGCGGTAGTGCACCGCCACCTGCCAGCCGTCACGCGCCAATGCCAGTGCGATCTCCCGCCCCAGGCGCTTGGCCGAGCCGGTGACGAGGACAACACGGGCGGGGGCGGCAGCGGGCATTCGGGGACAATCCGGAAGATGGTGACACCCCCGAGTTTAACGAGCGACCTGCAGGCCCATGTGGCGCAGGTGATCACCGACAGCGGCGGCTGGATCGGTTTCGACCGATTCATGGCGCTGGCCCTGTATGCCCCGGGGCTCGGTTATTACGTGCGCGGAGACAGCCAGATCGGCCCAGGGCCGGGCGCGGCGGCCGCGCCGGCCAGCGATTTCGCCACCGCGCCCGTGATCTCGCCGCTGTTTGGGCGCGCGCTCGCGGTGCAGGTCGGCGAGGCGCTGCGCCGCAGCGGGACCGACACGGTCTGGGAGTTCGGCGCCGGCACCGGCGCGATGGCGGCGCAGCTGCTCGAGGCCCTGGGCGAGCAGGTGCGGCGCTACGTCATCGTCGACCTCTCGGGCAGCCTGCAACAACGCCAGCGCACGACGCTGGCGCGCTTTGCCGACAAGCTCGCATGGGCCACGCAACTGCCCGAGACCCTGCGCGGCGTGGTGGTCGGCAACGAGGTGCTCGATGCGATGCCGGTGCGCCTGCTGGTGCGCACCGCGGGCCGTTGGCATGAACGGGGCGTGGTGCTCGCGCCCCACGGGCAGCTCGGATGGGGCGATCGGCCCACCGAGCTGCGCCCGCCGGTGACGATCGACGGCGACCATGACTACCTGACCGAGATCCATCCGCAGGCCGAGGCCTTCATGGGCACGCTGGTCGACCGCCTGGCGCAGGGCGCGGTGTTCCTGATCGACTACGGATTCGGCGAGCGCGAGTATTACCACCCGCAACGCAGCATGGGGACCGTGATGTGCCACCAGCTGCACCGGGCCGATGGCAACCCGCTGCTCGACGTGGGCGCCAAGGACATCACCGCGCACGTGAATTTCACCGGCATCGCGCTGGCGGCGCAGCAGGCGGCCGACGAGGCCGGCGTGGCCGGGCACTGGCACCTGCTCGGATACGCCAGCCAGGCGCGTTTCCTGCTCAACTGCGGCCTGGCGGGCATGATGGAGTCGGCCAGCCTGCCCGAACGCAGCATGGCCAACAAGCTGCTGATGGAACACGAGATGGGCGAACTGTTCAAGGTGATCGGCTTCTGCCGCGGCACGCCGTGGGACGCGATCGGCTTCGTGCACGGCGACCGCAGCCATAACCTGTGAGGCGCCGCCCATGATCCGCTGGCTGATCGTCGTGTTCCTGGTGCTGTTCCTGATCAACTGGTTCACGCCGGCCTTGCGCAAGCTCGGCTTCGGTCGCCTGCCGGGTGACTTCCGGTTCAAGCTGTTCGGCCGCGATTTCCACCTGCCGGTGACCACGACGGTGCTGATCAGCATGCTGGCGGCGCTGGTGTCGCGCGTGTTGTGATGCGGCAGCCGACCCTGGTGGCGCCGCGCATGGCCTTGCTGGCCCTGGTCTACGGCGCCTTCATCAGCCTGGGCCTGCCCGACGGCGTGTTCGGCGTGGCCTGGCCGCCGATGCGCACCGATCTGGGCGCGTCGCTGGCGGCCGCGGGCTGGGTCACGATGATCATGACCTCGGCGTCGGCGGCATCGGGTTTTGCCAGCGGCTGGGTGCTGGCGCGGCTGGGGACGGGCCGGGTGGTGGCCATCAGCGGCCTGCTCACCGCGCTGGCCATGCTCGGTTTCAGCCTGGCGCCGGCGTTCGGCTGGATCCTGTTGCTGACGGTGCCGCTGGGCCTGGGCGCGGGCGCGGTCGACGCCGGGCTCAACCATTTCGTGGCCCGCCACTACAGCGCGCGCCACATGAACTGGTTGCATGGCTGCTGGGGCATCGGCGCGACCCTGGGGCCGATGCTCATGGGTGCGGCGCTAGCGGGCGGCATCGGCTGGCAGGGCGGTTATCGGGCCATCGGCCTGCTGCAGCTGGCGCTGGCGTTCGTGTTCGTCGCGAGCCTGTCGATGTGGGCGCGAGAGCCGGCGCCATCGGATCACGGCGGCCCGGTCGGCACCCCGTCGCGGCCCGGCATGACACCGCCGGCCTGGGCGCCCTGGCTGGCGGCCTCGTTGTACCTGGTCTATGCCACCATCGAGGTCGGCAGCGGCCTGTGGGCCGCCAGCATTCTGGTCGACGGCCGCGGCATGGCGCCGGCGGATGCGGGCGTCTGGGTCGCGGGTTATTTCGGCGCCATCATGGCCGGGCGCTTCGCCATCGGCCTGGTGGCGGTGCGCCTGGGCAACCGGGCGCTGGTGCGCGCCGGCATCCTGACCGCGCTGGCGGGGGCGGCGCTGGTGGCCCTGCGCGGTGTGCCGAACGGGGTGGCGCTGGTCGGCCTGATGTTGCTCGGCCTGGGGTGCGCGCCGATCTATCCGTCGCTGATGCACGAGGCGACACGGCGATTCGATGCCGACACGGCGCGCCGCGTGATCGGGCGCCAGGTCGCGTTTTCCTATGTCGGATGTGCACTCGGGCCGGCCGCACTGGGCCTGCTGGCCGCGGGGCTGGGCTTGTGGGCCGTCATGCCGGCCGTCTGCCTGGCCTTGCTGGTGCTGCTGGCCATGACGTCGCGCCTGGACCGGGTGACCTGACCCGGGGCGTCGCGGTCCGGTCTGGTCCGTTTCGTCGCGGGCATGCAAAGTGCATGTCCTCGGCTTGAAGCCGCCGGATCCGACCCCAGTTGCATCGTACCGGTGCGCCGTGGCCGTCGGTGCTGCGCAAGGCGGCAACACCACGACGACACGAACCAGCACTCAGGGAAAAGGACCATGACGAGCCCCGCACACATTGTTTGCCCGCATTGCCACACCACGAACCGGGTGGCAACGGACGACCTGCACAACGAGCCCGATTGCGGGCGTTGCCACCAGCCGCTGTTCACCGCGCATTCGACCGCACTGGACGTGGACGCCTTCGAGCGCCACATCGGGCGCAACGACATCCCGGTGCTGGTGGACTTCTGGGCCCCGTGGTGCGGCCCTTGCCGCCAGATGGCGCCGGCGTTCGAACAGGCCGCATCCCAGCTGGAGCCGGCGGTGCGTCTGGCCAAGGTCAATACCGAAGAGGTCCAGGGGCTGGGCCAGCGTTTCAACATCCGCAGCATCCCGACGCTGGCGCTGTTCAGGAACGGACGCGAAGTGGCCCGCCAGGCCGGCGCCATGGGCGCGGCCGACATCGTGCGCTGGACACGTTCGCACCTGGGCTGACGCGGCGCCACGCGATCGAGCCGCAGGCACCGATCGGCGCGCGGATTGATACCATCGGGCATTCACCATCCGGCCGATCACCTTGACCACGACAGCCCCTGCGCCTGCCGGCGCGAGCCGCACCGAACGTCCCTGGGGCTGGTTCGAGACCGTGTACGAGCGGCCAGGCTGCAAGGTCAAGCGCATCGGCGTCCTTCCCGGCAAGCAGATCAGCCTGCAGCGGCATCGGCACCGGGCCGAACATTGGGTTGTTGCCTGCGGCATGGCCACGGTCACCGTCGGCGATGTCGTGGCCGACCTGCCGGTCGGCCGCCATGTCGACATTGCGGTCGGGGCGATCCACCGGCTGGCGAACCGGACCGAGCAGGACATGGAAATCGTCGAGCTGCAATTCGGCGAGCGGCTGGACGAGGACGACATCGAGCGCCTGCTCGACGACTTCGGCCGGGCCTGAACCGATGGCAACCACGATGACAACGATGCACACGGGCACTGCCGGCACGAACCGGGTCCGCCAGCTGGTGTTCATCACCCATCCCAATGTCGCGATCAGCGCCGACGTTCCGGTGCCGCGCTGGCCCTTGTCCGAACGGGGCCGGGAGCGGATGCGGCTGGGTTTGCGCCAGCCCTGGATCGCCGACCTGAGCGCCATCTATTGCAGCGAGGAACAAAAGGCGATCGACACCGCCGCCATCGTCGCGCAGCATTGCGGCCTGCCGGTGCACGAACGGGCGGCGCTGGGCGAGAACGATCGCTCGGCCACCGGTTTCCTGCCGCCGCCGGAGTTCGAACGCATGGCCGACGCGTTTTTTGCGCGGCCCGAAACGTCGGTGCGGGGCTGGGAACGCGCGATCGATGCCCAGCGCCGCATCGTCGCGGCGGTGCGGGCGGTCGTGGATGCGGACACCAGCGACGGGCTGATCGCCATCGTCTCGCACGGCGCCGTCGGCACCTTGCTGTATTGCCATCTGGCGGGCGAGCCGATCGACCGCCGTCGGGACCAGCCGGCCAACGGCGGCGGCAATTTCTTCCGGTTCTCGATGACGCCGCCGCGCGTCCAGGGCTGGTGGCAGGCGGTCGACGCCGCACCTGTCGCGGCGCCGGCCGAAACCACACCCCCGACCCCGCGGTGAGCCCGTCCATGCCATCCGATCCGCCAAGCCTTCCCGTGTCGGTATTCGACGGCATGGCCGGGGCACGGGCCTGTGTCGACGTGGGCGGGACCAAGGTGGCGGTCAGCGTGGCCGACGCCCGGGGTTTGCGCGGCCGGGTGGTCGAACCCACGGCCAAGACCGGCGGCAACGATGCCCTGGGTCTCCAGGTGTTGCGCCTGATCGAGGCCAGTTGCGCCGACGCCGGCGTGTCGCGGCCGGACATCACGGCCGTGGGGGTTTCCGCCTGCGGCCCGTTCCTGATCCGCGGCGGCTGTGTCGAACTGGCCGCCCCGAACATCTGCGGCGGTCTGGCCGGCGCGGGGCGCGGCCTGCCCAACGACTGGACCAGCGCGGTGCTCGAGGCGCCGCTGCGCGCGGCGTTTGCGCACGTGCACGTGACCAACGATGCGATCGCCGCACTGGTGGCCGAGCGCCGCTGGGGCTCGCTGCAGGGCCTGGATCATTGCGCCTACGTGACCTGGAGCACCGGCATCGGCGTCGGCCTGTGTGTCGACGGCCGTGTGCTGCGTGGCAAGAACGGTAACGCCGGCCATGCCGGCCACATGTTCGTGGATGGCAACGACGACGCCTTGTGCGGCTGCGGCAATATCGGCGACGTCGAAGGCCAGGTGGCCGGCAATGCGCTGGCGCGCCGTTTTGCGTCGGTCGGGTATGCCGACGCGGCGGCCTTGCTGGTGGCGGCGCAGGCGGGCGACCCGCGGGCCGTGGACATCGTCGACGCTGTCTGCCGGGTCATGGGCCGCGCACTGTACAACCTCGTGGCCACGCTGGACCTGCAACGGATCAGCCTGGGCGGCAGCGTGTTCTGGCATCACCGCGAATACCTGCTGCCCCGGCTGCAGTCGCATGTCACCGGCAGCTTGCCGGCGCTG
Source organism: Rhodoferax sp. (assembly GCA_024236015.1). Taxonomy (GTDB): domain Bacteria; phylum Pseudomonadota; class Gammaproteobacteria; order Burkholderiales; family Burkholderiaceae_C; genus CAISIP01. Next base: position 421,558 of record JACKLK010000003.1, on the reverse strand, counting down.
ACCGCCGGCGTGGAACTGGTCGAGGCCGGGCTCGGGGACAGGCTGGGCGACTACGCGGCGCTGGCCCTGGTGGCCTGAACCGACACGCCCGGCGGACGTATCGCAGCCCCGGTCGGCAGCGGCGTCTGCGGGGCCGGCCGCTGGTGCGCGAAGCAGCGCCGCTGTGCATGGCCCCCTGCGCGCCCGTGGTGCGGGCCGGGGCTGATGGTCAGGTGGCGCGTGCCTGCGTCGCCGGACGCGGGCGCAGCAGGGCGGCGGCGTGGCGCCGCCGTGCGATGCCGCCGATCGTCAACAGGCCGGCCAGCATCAGGGCCCAGGCCTCGGGTTCCGGCACGGCAGCGGCGATGACGGTGCCGCCGCTGGCCGGGTCGAAGTTGAAACGGGTGATCTGGTAGGCGTCGGCCTGGGCGGTGAACACCGCGTTGTCGAAAACGGCTGGCGCCACCGCGGCCAGGCTGTTGTCGGCCTGGCGCTCCTGGAAGAAGGTGTCCAGCTTGAACAGGCCGCTGCCGCCAAAGGCGTTCGGATCCGTGTTGCCCAGGAAGCGGAATTCGGCGTGCAGGTTGGCCAGGTCCAGCGGTTCGCCGCCCTTGAAGATCACCAGGTCGGTCAGGAAGCCGCCGGCGCCGTCGCTTTCGACCTCCAGGATCATCTTGCTGCCCGCCAGCGCGGTGAACGACCCGTCGATCTCCAGCGTGCCGGGCGAGTTGCCCGGGGCGAAGATGCCGTGGTTGATCACGTTGCCGTTGATCGTGCCGCTGCCGCCGAGGAAACCGTTCGTGCCCACCACGATGGTCGGGGCCGTCAAGGTGCTGTTGATCAGCACCACCGTGCCGGTGCCGCCGTCGACATCGCCGGTGTCGGTCTTGTTGCGTCCGATGCCGACCCATCCGGCGGTGATGGTGGAGTTTTCGCTGACCAGCAGCGTGCCGTCTCCACCCTTGTGGCTGGCCACGAGCAGGTTGCCATCGCCGACGTTGACGCTGCTGCCGCCACGCACCCGCATCAGGCCGCTGCCGTCGCGCCCGACCCGTACCACGCCCAGGCCGGGTTCGGCCTGGACGTTGATCTGCGAGGCACCGCTCAAGGTCAGGCTGCCGTCGCCCATGGGGCGCGTGCCGGTGCCGCCCAGGTAGACGCCGGCGCCGCTCGATCCGTTGTTGACCAGGTTGACGACGCCACCATTGCTCACGGTGGCGACACCGATGCCGCTGCCGTCTCCGACGACGAGGTAGGCGCCCGACCGGTTGCCACCGGTCTGCTGGCCCTGGAACTGCAGTGTGGCGTTGTCCACCTTGAGAACCCCGGTGCCCCCGCTGCTGCCCACCTGGGCCCCGATCGCGCTGACCTTGCCCTGATCGGTCACGTTGAGCTGGCCGAAGCTCTGCGGACCCCAGCCGACGCTCAGGCCGGTGTCGTAACCGGTCATGCGGATCTCCGAACCCAGGCCCGCCACGGTTGCAATGCCCTTGCCGCCGGGCGTCGCGGCATTCGTGCCGCCGATGTACAGGCTGGTGTAGCGCGGGTCGGCCACCGTGGCTACGGCCTGGCCGTCGATCAGCAGCTTGCCGCCGGCGCTGATGTTCAACTCGCCGCTGCCGTCGCGGCCGACCCGCATGAACGGGTTGAAGGCTTCACCCGGGCCGCCACCGGCCAGAACCGATTGCGCCGACAGCAACACGGTCGAGCCGGCACCGGTGATCGTGAGCCGGCCGAAGGAGGCTGCGTCGCGTCCCAGGCTGATGGCGGGGCCGCCGTCGCCTTTCACGGTGGCCGTGACTTCCAGCCGGGCGCCATCGCGCACGGTGACCGTGCCGTTGCCGTTGCGGCCGATGTCCATGCTCGCGACGAAGGGCAAGGTCGCCCCACCGCCGCGGGATTCGGGGCTGACCGTTCCGCTGGCCGACAACAACGAGCCTGCGCCCTCGAGCAGCAACTCGCCGAACGAGCCGTCGCGGCCGACCGACACATATTGCACGCCGGTCACGCTGCCGCCGCCCAGCACCGACAACACGGCGCTGCCCAGGCGCCGGCCGACCTGCAGGTAGGTCGCGTCACCGGTGAATGCCAGTTTGGAGCCGATGCCGCTGATCGACATGTCGGTTCGGCCACCCCCGTTGGTCAGGTTCATGCCGCCTCCATTGACATGACCCTGCGGGCCCTGGATCTCCATGGCGCCGCCGTTGGTCAGGCTGATCGTTGCCACGGCATTGCGGTGGTTGGCGGTTCCCACGAATGGGTCGTAGCCGTGCGCGAGGTTGCCGGTGATGCGCCAGACGGAGTCCGTGCCATCGATGAGGACCTCGGCGAAGCTGCGTTCGGTTCCGAGCGGGCTGCTGCCGCCCGGTGCCACACCGATGCTGGCACCGTCCGTCGTGAGTGTGCCGCCGCCCAGCACCTCGACGCGTCCGCGGGTGGACGCGCCAGGCGTCCCGAACGTGAAGGTCTCGATGGGTGGGCGGAACACCGCCAATCCGCCGATGACAAACGCATGCAGGAAGCTGGCGTTGGAGCCGGCGCCGGTCACGGTGAACAGGCCGTCGCTGCCGGCCGCATTGCCGATGAAGTTGTTGCACCATCGATTCAGCGTCAGGCACGCGGCGCTGCTGGCACGGCCGTCCAGCGTGGCGCCGCCCGAGACCGTCAGGGATCCGCGGCCCCAATTGCCCACTTCGAGCCGGTTGGTATTGCCGTCGCCGACGAGGTTGACGCGCGTGCCGGCACCATCGATCAAGCCCGTTGCCACGCCCGATCCGCCGTTGCCGAACTGGATAGCCGCGGCGGACAGGAAGGAGCCGCCATCGACCAGCAGGCTGCCGACACCGTTGTTGCCAAGCCCCAGGAAATTGTTGCCCAGATCGGTATCGCCCGGCCCCGGTTGTATGAAGACGGGGTAGACGCTGAAATCGCCGGTGGTGCCGACGCCCGCCCAGGCCGGCACCATACCCAGGCACACCAAGGCCGTTGCCCATGCAACTGGACGCCGGTTGAACATCCAGGAGGCAGCACGCATGGCAATTCCTTTGGGCAAGTGGAGGCCGAATTGTGGTTCTGCCGGTGCCGTGCCGAATCCTCCCTTGGGGGGACGGCTGGCGATTCGGCGCGTGCCCGCGCGCCGGCGTCCGGCGCCGCGATCGTCAGGGCACGACCCAGGCTCCGGAGCGCTCGGACGCGAACAGGGCGTCGATCACCCGCATGTTGGCCACCGCGTCGTCGACGCCCCAGGGCAGCGGTGCCTGGGTCCGGATCGCCTGCGAGAACGCGTCGCCCTGCAGGCCGTACTGGTCGCATGGGGCCACGGTGGTCGTGACGATGCCGCTGCCGTCGAGCGCCGAACCGTCGTCGGCCAGCACCTCGGTGCTCTTGCCGGCCGGTGCATTGAACGGGATGCGCACCTCGATGCGTTTCTTGTCGCCGACCACCTGGACCCGCTGGTATGGCACGCACTGGGTCGACGCGGTGAAGACCAGCCGCCGGCCATTGCCGAAGTCCAGCAGTGCGCTGACGGTGCGGTCGGTGCCGAACTGCGGGTCGCGGTCGAACAGTGCGATCACGCGCTCGGGTTCGCAGCCGTACAGGTAGCGTGCGGTCACCACGGCATAACAGCCGATGTCGTACAAGGCGCCGCCGCCCTGGTGCACATGGTTGCGGATGTTGTCCGGGTTGTTGTTGAAATACGAGAACCAGGTCTGGATCGAGCGCACCGCGCCCAGTTCGCCGGAGCGCATCCGCGCGCGCACGTGTTCCCATTGCGGATGAAAACGCACCATGAAGGCTTCCATGATGTGCACCTGCGACGCGACTTCGCGCAGTTGCGCGGCCTGGGCCGCATCCAGCGACAACGGCTTCTCGCACAACACGTGTTTGCCGGCGCGCGCGGCCTGCAGCGTCAGCGGCACGTGCAGGTCGTTGGGCAAGGGGTTGTAGATGGCCTCGATCTGCGGATCGGCCAGCAGGGCTTCGTAGCTGCCGTAGGCCCGGTCAATGCCAAGCGTGCTGGCGGTGGCTTGTGCCCGTTCGAGCGAACGCGAGGCGATGGCGCGAATGTCGCAGTGGTGTGCCGCCTGCATCGCCGGGATGACCTTTTCGCGGGCGATCCTGGCGCAACCCAGTACGCCCCAGACAACTTTCTTCATCGTGGCTCCTTGTGTGGCGACGGGGTGTCCGGCAACCAGGCGCGGCGGGCGTGTGGGGTCGGTGTGCGCGGATGCGCACGTGTCGCCATGGTCTGCGGTGCGACCATGCTCAGCCCCAGGGGTGCTTGCAGCGTTGGGCCTCGAGCTGGTAGATGGCCTGCCGCACCGCGTCCAGCGTCTGGCCGTCGCGTGCCAGCGCCTGGTGCACCTGGTCGGCGCCCGCCTGCACGGCCGCCGGTGCGATGCCCTCGATCAGCAGGATCCAGCGCGGGATGGCCGTTTCCTGGTTGCGCACCTTCTTCTCGGCGGTCTCGATCCGGCTGCCGCTGTCGTCGGCCTGGCACAGGTGCACGCCGACGATGCCCGCTGCGTCGGTCAGCGGCGGCAGGACCTGCTGGCGCAGCAGCTTCGCCACGCCGTCGGCCGCAGCCTGCGGCAGGTCGAAACGCAGTGTCAGCATGGTGCCGCCCTGGCCCACGCCGGCGCTGTACAACACCCGGCAGATCGCCCGCGAGACGTTGTGGAACGACACCACCACCTCCCGGGTCCACGGCGTGGGTGCGTTCAGGCGGTTCAGGTAGTCCTGCCCCGCCAATACCTCGGGGCTGTCGGCCTCGTACAGGTTGAAATACTCCGGCGCGCCGCTCACCGCGATGTAGCGCCGTCCGCGCCGGAACCCCGGTATGCCGACCCGCTCGGGCATGTGTTCATGGTTGTGCCAGGCGTAGAACGCTTCCTTGGCCTGCGGCAGCAGGTCGTGCCAGATGGTGACGGCGCCGTGTCCGTACAAGCTCATGTCGGTCTCCTTGCAGTCGGGCGGGCCCGGCACATCAGCCGGCTCCGGTCGCCAATGGCAGGTTGTCGTGCGGCCAGACCAGGGCCAGCGTGCCGGCGGCCTGCAGCAGCAGCGCATGGAACTCGGCATCGCGCTCGGGCCCCATGCGCACCAGCGGGCCGGCGATGCTCATGGTGCCGAGCACGCGCTGGTCGTGCTGCGCGCGCACGACGACGGCGATCGCCTTGACGCCGGGCTCGGCTTCCTCGATGGCCAGTCCGTAACCACGCTTGCGGCAGGCGGCCAGGTCGCGCAGCAGGGACTCGGTGTCGCGCAGCGCTTGCGGCCCCACGAGTTGCCCCGGCCGGGCGGGCAGGCCCAGCCCGCCCGCGGTGGCGATGCGCGCCGCGCTGGCGTCGTCCAGCGTGGACAACCAGATCTTGCCGTTGGCGGTGGTGTGCAGCGGCAGCCGGCCGTTGAGCGACGGCTGGTACATCAGGCCGGTCGGCGCACCCTGCGACGACGCGAGCCAGTGCAGTGCCTCGTCCTGCAGCACGGTGAGCCGCACCAGTTCGCGGCACCGCTTGGCGACTTCGTCCAGGATCGGCTGCGCGATGCCGGGCAGGCCGGTTGCGCGCAGGTACTGCTGCCCCAGCAGGGCCAGCTTGAGCGTGAGCCGGTAACGCTCGGTGTCGTGATCCTGCTCGACCCAGCCCAGGGCCTGCAACTCGGCCAGCAGGCGGTGCACCGCGCCCTTGGGCTGCTCGAGCGCAGCGGCGATGTCGGACAACCTGCGCCATTGCGAATCGACCGAGAGCAACTCCAGCACTTCCAGGCAGCGGTTGAGAAGGCCCTTGACGAGTCTCATGGCCGGAAGGTCGGGGCAGGGCGGGGATCTGCCGGACCGCAATGCGAGCGTTTCATAGGTCGTCGCATTGTAATGGAACATTGTTCCATTAATGTGCTACCATGAATTCGAGGTTGATCACATGCAGGACGACACGATGCCGAACTACCCGGGCCCGTTGCGGCTGGAAGAGGCGCGCTCGCTGTTCGGCCTGGTTGCCCTGTCCGATGCGGCCTTCACCCGCGACGGCCCCCGGGCCGACGTCGAATACCGCGACCTGGGGCTGGCCGCCAGCACGCAGGGTCGTATCGGCGCGCGCCACATCCGGGCCATTGCGCCGTTCGACAAGGAGACCGGCTGGCACTGGCACGACATGAGCGGCCACTTCAACTACGTGTTGCGCGGCTGGATCCGTTTCCGCTTCGCCGGCATCGACGACGAGGTCACCGTGCACGCCGGTGCCTGCCTGTCGCAACCTGGCGGTGTTCCGCACAACGTGGTGGCCCGGTCGGACGATCTCGAACTGATCGAGATCAACATGCCGGCGGTGTTCGGCACCCAGGACCTCGGCCCTGCTGCCGTGGGAGCCCCATGAGCACCACGGCGGTGGCCGCAGCACCGGCGCCGCGCAACAACGCCTTCACCCGCTGGTTGCGCCAGCGCATGGGCGCCTTGCTGCTGGCGCTGGGCCTGCTGGTGTTGTGGGAGGTCGCGGTGCGGGTGCTCGGCGTCAAGGAATACCTGCTGCCGCCGCCCACGAAGATCTGGTTGGAGTTCACCAAGCGCATGCCGACCGTGATGGACGGCGCCTGGGTCACGACCCAGGAGATCCTGGGGGGCTACCTGATGGCGGTGCTGGTGAGCATTCCGTTCGCGCTGGCCGTCACCTATTCGCGTTTCATGGAGAACGCGGTCTACCCGGTGGTCGTGTTCCTGCAGATCGTGCCCAAGATCGCGATTGCGCCGCTGTTCATCATCTGGTTCGGCTTCGGCTACACGCCCAAGCTGCTCATCGTCTTCCTGTTGTCGTTCTTCCCGATCGTCGTGTCCAGCATCGCCGGTTTCAAGGCGGTCGATCCGGAGATCGCCGACTTCGCGCGTACCACCGGTGCCAGCGGCTGGAAGCTGTTCGCCAAGATCCGGCTGCCGCAGGCCCTGCCCGACATCTTCACCGGCATGAAGGTCGGCGCGGCGCTGTCCGCCACGGCCGCCATCGTGGCCGAATTCGTCGCCTCCGATCGCGGCCTGGGCTACCTGCTGCTGCAATACAACGGCAACCTCGACACGCCGATGGTGTTCGCCGTGATCTTCCTGCTCAGCTTCATCGGCCTGGCGGTGTACTACACGGTCGAATTCATCGAACGCATCACGATTCCCTGGCATACGTCGCAGAACCAGCTCAACAGCACGACGTTGTGAGGTTTTTTTGGTAGGGCGAAAACTGACGAGGAGACATTCATGCGCATCATCCATCTGCTTCTGGCGGCCACCCTGGCCGTCTCCGCCAGCCTGGCCTCGGCCCAGGACGCCGTCTCGCTGCGGCTGAACTGGTACCTGGGCGGCCTGCACGTGCCGTATTACTACGGCAAGGACATGGGCTTCTTCAAGCAGGAAGGCATCGACCTGACGATCAACGAAGGCCGCGGCTCCGGCAACACGGTGCAGGTGGTCGCGGCCGGCTCCGACACCTTCGGCATGGCCGACTCGTCGAGCCTGATCACCACCGCGTCCAAGGGGGCGGAGGTCAAGTCGGTGATGTCGCTGCTCAACTCCACCGGCTTCTCGGTGGTGTCGCTGGCCTCGACCGGCATCAGGACACCCAAGGATCTCGAGGGCAAGTCCTTTGCGGTGTCGCCGGGCGATCCGCTCGGCCAGCTGTTCCGAGCCCTGGCCGCGCACAACAAGCTCGACATGAACAAGATCCGCTTCGTGCAGGTCGATCCCGCGGCCAAGGTGGTCTCCGTGCTCGAGAAGAAGGTCGACGCCCTGCTCGGCGGCGCCGACGACCAGTACTTCCTGATCAAGTACAAGGGCCAGGAGCCGGCCGCCCTGCGGTATGCCGATCACGGGGCCAACATCGTCGGCATGACCATCCTGACCACCACCAGCACGATCAAGAACAAGCCCGACCTGGTGCGCCGCTTCGTCAAGGCGTCGGTGCGCTCGTGGGAGGAGGCCAAGAAGAACCCGAACGCGGCGGTCGATGCCGCGATGAAGGTCAAGCCCGACCTGAACCGGCAGTCCACGCTCGACCAGATGATGGTCGACTTCGAGCTGCTCGACTCGCCGAACTCCAAGGGACGCATCGGCATGGGCGCGCAGGCCGACTGGGAGCAGACCATCAGCCTGCTCAAGCAGTACCGCGATCTCGACACCAAGGAGCCGTGGACCACCTTCCACACCAACGAGTTCCTGCCCAAGTGAGCGTGTTGCCGCAGCAGCACGACACCGCCCCGCCGGCTTCGATGACCGATCCGCGCGGTGCGGGCGGATCGGTCCATATCGCCATCCGCGACCTGCAACAGAGGTTCGAGCGTGCCGGCATGGTCACCCATGCCCTGGACGGACTCGATCTCGAGGTGCGCGCCGGCGAACTGGTGGCCGTGGTCGGTCCCTCGGGCTGCGGCAAGAGCACGATGCTGCGCATCGTCGCCGGGCTGTTGCCGTTCTCCTCCGGCGTGGTGCAGGTGGGTGGCCGCGACGTGACCGGCCCGCAGACCGACCTGGGCATCGTGTTCCAGAGCCCGGTGCTGCTGGACTGGCGCAACGTGCTCGACAACGTGCTGATCCAGCTCGAACTGCGCGGCCTGGACGCCAACCAGTACCGCGACCGGGCGAAGCAACTGCTGGCCGATGTCGGTCTCGGCGACTTCCAGGACCGGCGGCCGCGCGAGCTGTCGGGCGGCATGCGCCAGCGCGTGGCCATCGTGCGCGCACTGATCCACGATCCGACCCTGCTGATGATGGACGAGCCGTTCGGCGCGCTGGACGCGCTGACGCGGGAACAGATGCGCATCGACCTCGAGAAATTGTGGCTGCGCCAGCGCCACACGCTGATCTTCGTCACGCACGGCATTTCCGAGGCGGTCGCGCTGGCGGATCGGGTCGTCGTGATGACGCCGCGGCCGGGCCGGATCGAGAAGATCATCCCGATCGCGCTCGAGCGGCCACGCAACCAGGCCGTGGTCGGCAGCGCCCGCTTCACCGAATATTGCGACGAGATCACCGAGTGTTTCATGCGCAACGGGGTGATCCGGTATTGACCGGCCAGGAGACGCAGCCATGCACCACAGACCCTTCACCGGCGTGATCGCCGCTCCGATGTTGCCGATGGTCGATGGCGGTGACATCGACTGGCCGACGCTGGAGCGGTATATCGACTGGATCGCCGCGCAGCAGCCGGCGGGCATCGTCATGAATGTCGACGCCTCCGAGGTGATCGCGCTCGACGACGACGAACAGCTGCGCATCATCCGTGTCTGCCGCGCTGTCGTGGATGGCCGCGTGCCGCTGTTCTCGGGCGTGGTCGCCGGCTCGACGCGGGCCGCGGCGAGCAAGGCCGCGCGGCTGCGCGATGCGGGCGCCCAGGGCCTGACGGTGTTCCCGCCGTTTCCCACCTTCAGCGGTGCGCCGGTGCCCAGCGAGATGATCGTGCGATTCCACCGTGCCATTGCGCAGGCGGCGGACCTGCCCATGGTCTGTTTCCAGTTTCCCAAGGGCTGGGGGCCGGACTACACGCCCGAGATCCTGCGGGCCATGGCCGAGATACCGCAGCTGGTGGCGATCAAGGAGGCCAGCTTCGACGTCGGCCAGACGCTGCAGACGATCGAGGTCGCGCGAGGGTTGAAGCATCCGATCGGCGTGCTCACCGGCAGCGACACCTTCATCTTCGAGGCCATGCTGATGGGCTGCCATGGCGCCCTGATCGGCTTTGCCGGCACCGCCACGCGCGAACTCGTGGCCATGCACCATGCCGTGCATGTCGGTGAACTGGCCGCGGCGCGTGCCATCTGGGACCAGCTCGGTCCGATCGCTCGGTATTGCTGGCGCTTGCCGATCCGCGACTTCCGCCCGCGCATGAAGGAGGTGTTGCGCCTGCAAGGCCTGTTTCCGTCGGCGGCCTGCCGCGAACCGCAACTGGGCATCGAGGCCGACGAACGACGCGCGATTGCGCAGCTGTGCCGGGCACAGGGCCTGATCGCACACGACCGGACCTAGCGGCCGCCCTTCGCCACCCGTGGCGGCTGCGATCCGGGTGCGGGTGTGTCGCGTGCGCGGCGGCCGAGGGACATCGCACGGCGCCGCGGCACGGGTCGACGCCGCTTGCGAGAATGCGGGTTGTCATCACCGTACAGGAATCCGCATGAGCGCCTTGTTCTCGCCTTTTGCCCTGCGCAGCGTCCAGTTGCCCAACCGTATCGTCGTCTCGCCGATGTGCCAGTATTCCGCCGTCGATGGCCAGGCCCAGCCCTGGCACCTGATGCACCTGGGCCAGCTGGCGCTGTCGGGGGCGGGCATGTTGTGCATCGAGGCCACCGCCGTCGAGTCCGAGGGCCGCATCACGCCCGGCGACCTGGGCCTGTGGAACGACGCGACCGAAGCGGCCCTGGGCGGCGTGCTGGAGTCGGTCCGTCGCTACAGCGCCATGCCGGTCATCGTGCAGCTCGGCCATGCCGGCCGCAAGGCCTCGAGCCGGGAGCCCTGGAACGGCGGCCAGCAGATACCGCTGGACGATGGCGGCTGGCTGGCGCACGCCCCGTCCGCCGTGCCGATCCGCGATGGCGAGACGGCGCCGCTGGCGCTGGACGCCGCCGGCCTGCAACGGATCCGCGATGCGTTCGCGGCCAGCGCCCGCCGCGCGGCCCGGCTCGGCCTGGACGGCATCGAGTTGCATGCCGCGCACGGCTACCTGCTGCACGCGTTCCTGTCGCCGATCGCCAACCGGCGCGACGACGCCTACGGCGGTTCGCTGGAGAACCGGATGCGGTTCCCGCTCGAGGTGTTCGACGCCGTGCGCGCCGCGTTTCCCGACGACAAGCCGGTCGGCGTGCGGGTTTCCGCCACGGACTGGATCGACGGTGGCTGGGACATCGAGCAGACGCTGGTGTTCGTGCGCCAGCTCCAGGCGCGTGGCGTCGACTGGATCGACGCGTCCAGCGGCGGCATCTCGCCGGCGCAGAAGATCACGCTGGGCCCCGGTTACCAGGTGCCGTTCGCGCAACGGATCCGCGAGGAAACCGGCGTCACGACGATCGCCGTCGGCCTGATCACCGAACCGTCCCAGGCGCAGGCCATCATCGCCAGCGGGCAGGCGGACCTGGTGGCGATTGCGCGCGGCATCATCTTCGACGCGCGCTGGCCCTGGCATGCGGCGGCCGAACTCGGCGGCCAGGTCACGGCACCGCCGCAATACTGGCGTTCGCCGCCGCGCGAACACGCCGACGTGTTCGGCAAGACGGTGCTGGGCATGCGCTGAGGCCCTGCGCGCGGCCCGCGGCGCCGTCAGGCTGCGCTGACGGCGGCTACCGCCTCGACCCGTGCGGCATGGATGGCCGCGCCGACGGCCGGCCCGCTCCGGCCGGCGGCCATCTCCCGGCGCGCGATCGCATCGGTGGGAACCGCCTGCGCCGCCGCCAGTGCCGTGTGCAGGCGGCGCAGCGGCGGGTACGCATCGGCGCCGATGCGGGCGTCGACGATGGCGCCGATGGCGCAGACCTGCAGCAGTTCGTGGAACCGTGCCGGCTTGCGCAGGGCGTCGCAGCGTTCGATCAGCGCGACCAGGCCGGCCGCGTCACGGTCGCCGCTGTCGTCGATGGCGGCGTTCTCGCGTGCGGCCAGCAGCGCGAGGTCGCGGCAGTCGTTGGGTGCGCGCAGCCGTGCGCACAGGGCGGCGATGCGCGGTGGGTCGGCCACGGCGCGGCACAGGCTGGCGAAACGCACGCTCAGCGGCGCCTGTTCGCAGGCGGCCTCGTCGATCAGCCGGGCGCCGAGCTGCACCGCCGATCCGGCCTCGGCTGGCGTGCCCGTCAGTTCGGGCAGCAGGTGGGCCAGCGCGTCGCAGTCGGCCAGCACCTGCAGCATGCGCGAGGGCGTGTCCTCCATCAGGCCGCGCGCCAGTTCCTGCCAGACCCGTTCGGCCACCAGCGCATCGACCTCGCCGTTGGCCACCATGGAGCGCATCAGTGCCAGGGTTTCGTCGGCGACGCGGAAGTCGTCGAAGCGGGCGGCGAAACGCGCGACCCGCAATATGCGCACGGGATCGTCGTGGAAGGCGTCGGTGACATGGCGCAACACGCGCCGCTGCAGGTCGCGCTGGCCGTGGTAGGGGTCGTCCAGCGTGACGCTTGCGGGGTCGAAACTGCCGTCGGCGGCGAGTTGCTGGCGGGAGACCGCCATCGCGTTGATCGTCAGGTCGCGCCGGGCCAGGTCCTGCTCCAGCGTGACGTCGGGCGCGGCATGGACCGTGAAACCCTTGTAGCCGGGCGCCGAGTTGCGTTCGGTGCGCGCCAGCGCGTATTCCTCCTTGCTGGCCGGGTGCAGGAATACCGGGAAATCCTTGCCCACGGGCACGAAGCCGCGGTCCACCAGCTGTTGCGGTGACGCGCCGACGACGACCCAGTCCCGGTCCTTGACCGGCAGGCCCAGCAAGGTGTCGCGTACCGCGCCGCCGACCAGGTAGATTTCCATGGGCACGAGTGTAGGTGCCGCGCGCCGGCCGGCGGCCGGGTGGTCGCGCTCAGCGGGCGAGGCGGTACGGCTCCTCGAAATCCAGGAAATCCTTCTCCTGCAAGGCGCCGTCGATCCAGGCCGCGACGCCGGGCAGGGCTTCGACCCGGCGCATGTAGGCCCTGATGGGTTCCGGCACCGGCAACGCGAACCGGGTCAGGCGCATCACCACCGGCGCGAACATCGCATCGGCAATCGAGAACGGGCCGAACAACATCGGGCCCTTGTGTTCGTCCAGCAATTCGGTCCACATGGCGACGATGCGTGCGACATCGGCCCGCACACCCGGCTGGTCGCGCCAGATCAGCGCGCCGGCCTGCGCCAGGTCGGCCTCGATGTTCATGCCGCAGGCGCCGCGCAGGTTCTGGAAGCCCGCGTGCATTTCGGCGCAGACGCTGCGGGCCCGGGCGCGGGCACGGACGTCCTGGGGCCACAGGTGGCGGTCGGGGAATTTCTCGGCCAGGTATTCGGCAATGGCCAGGGTGTCCCAGATTGCGAGGCCGTCGTCGACCAGCACCGGAACCTTCCCGGCCGGGCTGAGCGCGCCGACAGTGCGCTTGAACTGCGAATCGGCCGCGAAGGAGTCGAAACGGACCACCACTTCCTCGAACGGAATGGCGGCCTGCGTGAGCAACACCCAGGGCCGCATGGACCAGGACGAGTAGTTCTTGTTGCCGATATAGAGCGTGAGCATGGAGGACTCCTTGGATGGGAACAGCCGGCGGCCGGCGTACCGTGGGAACGGCCTGGCGCCGTGCGGATATCGAACCTGGATGCTAGCGGCAAATCGCGGCGGGATCGATGCGTTCTGTGGCGCGCATTGATGCGCCGGCCGCAGCCATCGGCCCCGCCTGTTATCGTCTGGCACAGCGGTGCGCGGCGGCAAGTTGCCTGGCTGGCGGACCGATCGAGCAGTCGGAAGCACACATGACCACGATCAACGCGTTGACCCATATCCTGCGCACCTGCCGCACGATCGCCGTCGTCGGCATGTCGGCCGAATGGCACCGGCCGAGTTATTTCGCCAGCAAGTACATGCAGTCGCACGGCTACACCGTCGTGCCGGTGAACCCGCGGTATGCCGGCGGCGAGATCCTCGGCCAGCGGGTGTATGGCGACTTGGCCGAGATCCCGTTTGCGGTCGACATGGTCGACGTGTTCCGGCGCACCGAGGACGCGCTGCCGATCGCGCGCCAGGCGGTCGCGATCGGGGCCCGGTGCCTGTGGCAGCAGATCGGCGTCGTCAACCAGGACGCGGACCGTCTGGCGCGCGAAAACGGGCTGGCCTCGGTCATGGACCGCTGCGTCAAGATCGAACACGCGCGCCTGTTCGGCGGCCTGAACTGGATCGGCGTCAACACCCGGGTCATCTCGGCCAAACGGCGCGCCTGAGCGGCGACGAAGGTATCGATACCATGGCAGACCACGTTTTCCAACCCGAGACCCTGGCCATCCATGCCGGCCAGGTGCCCGACAGCGCGACCGGTGCCCGGGCGCTTCCGATCTACCAGACCAGCAGCTTCGTGTTCGACAGCGCCGACCACGCCGCCAGCCTGTTCAACCTGCAGACCTTCGGCAACGTCTATTCGCGGCTGAGCAATCCGACGGTCGCGGCGCTCGAGGAGCGGGTCGCGGCGCTCGAGGGTGGGCGCGCCGGGCTGGCGTCTGCCAGCGGCATGGCGGCCGAGGCGATGGCCTTGATGACCATCCTGCAGCAGGGCGACCATGTGGTCGCCGGCGGCGCCTTGTACGGCGGCAGCGTGACGATGCTGGCGGTCAACCTGAAACGTTTCGGCATCGAGACCAGCTTCGTCGATGCGACCGACCCGCAGGCCTTTGCCGCCGCGATGCGGCCGAACACCCGTGCGGTGTTCGCCGAGAGCCTGGGCAACCCCAGCCTGGTGGTGCTCGACATCGCCGCCGTGGCCGAGGTCGCCCATGCGCACGGCGTGCCGCTGATCGTCGACAACACCGTGCCGTCGCCGTTCCTGTGCAACCCGCTGGCGTTGGGCGCCGACATCGTCGTGCATTCGGCTACCAAATACCTGGGCGGCCACGGCACGACGCTGGCCGGCATGATGGTCGAAAGCGGCAAGTTTCCCTGGGACAACGGCAAGTTCCCCGGCATGACCGAACCTTCGCCGGGTTACCACGGCGTCAAGTTCTACGAGACCTTCGGCGATTTCGCTTACTGCATGCGCGCACGCATGGAAGTGCTGCGCGTCTACGGCTCGACGCTGTCGCCGTTCTCGGCCTGGCAGATCCTGCAGGGTGTCGAGAGCCTGCACGTGCGCATGGAGCGGCACTGCGCCAATGCGCGCACGGTGGCGCAAGCCCTGAAGGACGATGCGCGCGTGGGCTGGGTCAACTACCCGGGCCTGGCCGACCATCCGCAGCACGACCTGGTACGCAGGCAGATGCGCAGCGTCGACGGCGCGCCCGGCGCGTCGGGCCTGCTGGCCTTCGGCGTCAAGGGCGGGCTCGAGGCCGGCGTGCGTTTCATCGAGGCGGCCCAGTTCATGAGCCATCTGGCCAACATCGGCGACACGCGCACGCTGATCATCCATCCGGCGTCGACGACGCACCGCCAGCTCGACGCGCAGCAGCAACGCGACGCCGGCGTGATGCCCGACATGATCCGCATGTCGGTGGGCATCGAACATGTCGACGATATCCTGTGGGATATCGACCAGGCGCTGGACGCCTGCACCCGCGTTGCGTGACACTGGGGGCTGGCTGGCGCGTTGCCGGCCGGCAATACACCCGGGTTGAAAACACGATGACGACGACGAACGAAACACCTTGCCTGCTCAGCAGCCGCGATGAACGCGGCGTCTGCACGTTGACGTTGAACCGCCCGTCGGCGTTCAATGCCTTGTCGGAGGAACTGCTGTCGGCGCTGCAGCAGGCGTTCGCGCAGATGGCCGAAGACGGCTCGGTGCGTGTCGTCGTGCTGCAGGCCGCCGGCAAGGCATTTTGCGCCGGCCACGACCTCAAGCAGATGCGCGCGGCGCCGTCGCTGGAGTATTACCAGAAGTTGTTCCACCAGTGCAGCGACATGATGATGGCGCTGCAACACCTGCCGGTGCCGGTGATCGCCAAGGTGCAGGGCATGGCGACCGCCGCCGGCTGCCAGCTGGTGGCCATGTGCGACATGGCGGCGGCTTCGCGCGATGCGCGGTTTGCCGTCAGCGGCGTCAACTTCGGCCTGTTCTGCGCCACCCCGAGCGTGGCCTTGTCGCGCAACATCGGGCGCAAGGCGGCGTTCGAGATGCTGGTGACCGGCGAGTTCATCGACGCTGATGCCGCGATGGCGCGTGGCCTCGTCAACAGCGTGACCGCGCCCGAGCAGCTCGATGCCGCTGTGGAGCAGTGGGTTCAGGCGATACTCTCGAAGCCGCGCATCGCGCTGGCGCTGGGCAAGTCGCTGTTCTACCGGCAACTCGAAAAAGGCATTGCCGCTGCCTACACCGACGCGGCCCAGACCATGGCCTGCAACATGATGGACGAGACCGCGCTGGAAGGCGTGCAAGCCTTCATCGAGAAGCGGCGCCCGGACTGGCGCGGCTGATGGTTCGACCGACGGATTTACCGCAACTTCAACGACTAGGAGCATTCATGAGCAAAGCGATTCGCATCGAGCACAACGGCGGACCCGAAGTCCTGCAACTGATCGACGTGCAGGTCGGCGACCCGGGCCCGGGCGAGATCCGCATCCGGCACAAGGCGGTCGGCCTGAACTTCATCGACGTCTACCAGCGCGACGGCCTGTACAAGTTGCCGATGCCGCTGCATCTGGGCATGGAGGCCTCGGGCATCGTCGAGGCGGTGGGCGAGGGCGTGAGCCACCTGAAGGTCGGCGACCGCGCCGCCTATGCCAGCCAGCCGCCGGGCAGTTATTGCGAGCTGCGCGTGATGCCGGCCAAGTGTGTCTGCAAGTTGCCCGACGCCATCGACTTCGACACCGGTGCGGCGATGATGCTCAAGGGCCTGACCGCGCAATACCTGCTCAAGCGGACCTTGCCGGTGCAGGGTCTGCAGGCCGGCGACCACATCCTGTTCCATGCCGCCGCCGGCGGTGTCGGCCTGATCGCGACGCAGTGGGCCAAGGCGCTGGGTTACCAGCTGATCGGCACCGCGGGCAGCGACGCCAAGTGCAAGCTGGCGCTGGAGCATGGCGCCGCGCACATGATCAACTACAACACCGAGGATTTCGAGGCCCGTGTCAAGGAGATCACCGGCGGCAAGGGCGTCAAGGTGGTCTACGATTCGGTGGGCAAGGACACCTGGGAAAAATCGCTGAACTGCCTCTCGCCGTTTGGCCTGATGGCGTGTTTCGGCAACGCGTCGGGCCCGGCACCGGCCTTCGCACCCGCCATGCTGGCGGCCAAGGGTTCGATCTACGTGACACGCCAGACGCTGTTCACGCACATCGCGACGCGCGAGACCACGCAGGAGATGGCCGACCAGTTGTTCGACGTGGTCACCAGCGGCAAGGTCAAGATCCGCATCGACCAGCGTTATCCGCTGGAGCAGGTCCAGCAGGCGCACCGGGATCTGGAGGCGCGCAAGACGACCGGCTGCACCATCCTGACGCTGTAGTCGGGGACGTTGTCCGCGCATGGGGGGCGCGGCGACGCGCAGCGACCGCGGCAGGCCCGTGGTGCGCGCGGCCCGCGCCGCCTGTCGGCAATGGCGCGCGTTTGATCCAACGCAGCCGGGTTGCCGCGGTTTCGGGTACAAGGGGACGTTGATCGCCACGGGAGCCCCGACATGTACTACATCGCCGAAACCGACAAACCCTTCGAGCAGGCGGCACAGGACCTGGATGCCGCCGTCAGGCGCAACGGCTTCGGCGTGCTGCACGTGCACGACCTCGGCGAGACGCTGCGCAGCAAGGGCATCGACTTCGCCGAACAGTGCCGGGTGTTCGAGGTCTGCAACCCGGCACAGGCCGCCAAGGTGCTGGCGTCCGACATGCGGCTGAACATGGCCTTGCCGTGCCGCATCTCGGTCTATACCGAGAAGGGCACGACGCGCATCGGCCTGATCACGCCGGTCAAGATGTTGTCGTCGTTGTCCCAGGATCCGGAGCTGGCTGTGGTGGCCCGCGAGGTCGAGGACAAGACCATCCGGATGATCGACGAAGCGAAGTGATCCCGCGCAGCCGGCGCGGTGCCAGTGCGCGTCGGTCGCCACCGTGCCGTTGGGCCGGGAAGTCCCTGACGATGGTGCGGCTTTGTCTTTTTATTCGATATTTCCACCATAATCGAATCATGGAAGAAAAACAAGCTGTCACCGCATTGGCCGCGCTGGCCCAGGACATGCGCCTGCGCATCTTTCGCGCGCTGGTCGGCGCCGGGCCGCAAGGCATGACGCCGGGCGCCTTGTCCGCCATGCTCGACGTGCCGGCGTCGACCCTGTCGTTCCACCTGAAGGAATTGATGCATGCCGGCCTCGCACGGCAGGAGCGCGACGGCCGCAGCCTGATCTACCGCCCCGCGGTCGATGTCATGAACGCCTTGCTCCAGTACCTCACCGCGCATTGCTGCCAGGGCGCGGCATGCGAGCTCGATGCCCCCTCACGCCATACCCACTGTTGACCGTCCACCAGGAGAACCCGCGATGAAACGTTTCCATGTGCATGTCCATGTCGATGATCTAGCCGCCAGCGTCGGCTTCTATTCCAGGCTGTTCGCCGCGGCGCCGACCCGGCTCGAGGCCGACTATGCGAAATGGATGCTGGACGACCCGCGACTGAACTTCGCGATCTCCGCCCGCGGCCACGCGGCCGGCGTCGATCACCTGGGTTTCCAGACCGACGACGCGGCCGAACTCGATGAACTCAAGCAACGCGCCGAGGCCGCCGACATGGCCTTGCTCGACGAAGGCGCGACCAGCTGCTGTTATGCGCGCAGCGAAAAACACTGGGTCACCGATCCGCAAGGCATTGCCTGGGAGCAGTTCCACACCATGGGCGACATCGCGGTGTTCGGCGAGTCCAAGGCCCTGGCCGCCGCGACGACCCAGCCCGCCGGCGCCGCCGCATGTTGCGCTGCTGCACCGTCCCCGACCGGCAGCAAGGCCTCGTCATGTTGCTGAGCGCCGCCGTGCGCGCGTGGTTCGCGCGCCTGTTCACGCGGCCGCGCGAGCCGGCCCCGCCGTGCAGCGCCGCCTGCCGGCGTCCGTCCCTGCCGGTCTGGCTGCGCCTGCCCGGCTGCGGGCCGATCTGCTGCTGGGGCTGAGCCCTGCACCGGTGGCCGGCCGCCGGCGCGAACACGTGCACGGTGACGGCCGTCGAAGCCGACGAAGTGATGGGCGCCGTGCCGCCTTCACGAAACAAATATGGATGCAACGGGGAGTCTTGCGATGGGTTTGTTCGAACGTTTCCTGACCGTCTGGGTCGGCCTGGGCATCCTGGCCGGCGTCGCGCTGGGCCTGTGGTTGCCCGGCCTGTTCCAAGCCATTGCCGCCTTCGAGCTGGCGCACGTCAACCTCGTGGTGGCGGTATTCATCTGGGTCATGATCTATCCGATGATGATCCAGATCGACCTGGCCGCGGTCAAGGACGTCGGCAAGCGGCCACGCGGCCTGGTGCTGACCCTGGTCATCAACTGGCTGGTCAAGCCGTTCACGATGGCGGCGCTGGCGGTGCTGTTCTTCCAGTACGTGTTCGCGCCCTGGGTCGATCCGCAATCGGCCAGCGAATACATCGCCGGCATGATCCTGCTTGGCGTCGCGCCGTGCACCGCGATGGTTTTCGTCTGGAGCCAGCTGACCAAAGGCGACCCGAACTACACGCTGGTGCAGGTGTCGGTCAACGACCTGATCATGGTGTTCGCATTCGCGCCGATCGCCGCCTTCCTGCTGGGTGTGACCGACGTCACCGTGCCCTGGCAGACGCTGCTGCTGTCCACCGTGTTGTACGTGGTGTTGCCGCTGGTGGCCGGCGTATTGACCCGCAAGGCCTGGATGGCACGGGGCGGCGCGCAGCGTCTCGCCCAGGGCGTGGCCGCGCTCAAGCCCTGGTCCGTCGTCGGCCTGATCGCCACCGTGGTGCTGCTGTTCGGTTTCCAGGCCGAGACGCTGATCGCCAAGCCCTTGATCATTGTGCTGATCGCCGTGCCGCTGGTGCTGCAGAGCTACGGCATCTTCGCCATCGCCTACGTGGCGGCGCGCCGCATGAAACTGCCGCACGATATCGCCGCGCCGGCGTGTCTGATCGGAACGTCCAACTTCTTCGAACTGGCCGTGGCCGTGGCCATCTCGTTGTTCGGCCTGCATTCGGGTGCCGCACTCGCCACGGTGGTCGGCGTGCTGGTCGAGGTTCCGGTGATGTTGTCGCTGGTGGCGTTTGCGAACCGGACGCGGCACTGGTTTCCGGCCTGACGCTGCATCGTGATGATGCCTCCCCCGTGATGCCGGCATCGCGATTCGGAGGGGGCTTCTTGTCGATTCCTTCCGTGTAACGTCGGTGGTGGGCCAAGCGAGGCGGGTGGGGGCCTCCGTTCATGTCCTCCTCGATGGGCTGCGCGCATCGATTGCCCCTTGCTTCACTGCGCCCCTCACCCACCTCGCTTGTCCTGGGCGGCGGTCGTGGTTCTCCGCGTGCAAGCAAAGTCGCAGGATCAGGACGGTGGGGTGCTCTGCGTAGCGAAATAAAGGAGGAGCGGCGGGCGCAGCCCGACGCGGGGGACATTCGCGGAGCAGAGTACCCCGGCGGCCTGATCCCACCGGCGCTGTCCGCCTGACGGGTATTGGCCAGCACCCTTGCAAAGACTGGAGTTGCCAACTTCGGCGTGATGACAGCGGAGGGACAGGCAAGGCGGGGACATTCGCCGCACAGAGTACCCCATCGACGCTGCTTGCCCTCAAGACCGGCCAAGCTGCCACCGGCCAGGCATGCCCCGTCAGGCCAGCGGATCGAGCATCGCCCGCTTGACCGGCATGATGTGAATGCCTTGCGGATCGATCTCGAGGAACACCGTGGCACCCGCCTGCAGGTCCAGCAGCCGCGCGAAACGTGTCGTCACGTCCAGGTGCAGCCGCGCCTGCGGCAGGTCCGTCGGGCGGCATTGCAGCGTGACGATCTCGCCGAGGCGGCGCAGGTCGTGCACGGCGCAGCGTACCGTGTTCGCGGCGGAGGTCGGCTCGACATGCAGCTGCACGTGTTCGCCCGACACGACCCAGCGCACATGGGCACCGTCTTCGAGGCGGCCCTTGTCGAAGGTCGCCAGATCGATGCCCGCACCGGCGTCGCCCCAGCGCAAACGCGCCATCGTGCCGGGGCCGGACGCGGTATGGAACACGCCCAGGTGGATGTCGCGCAGGCCGACCAGCGCGGCCACCCGCGCATTGCGCGGCTGCGACATCACCCGCTCCGGCGGGCCGTCCTGCAGCGTCGTGCCGCCGTCCAGGATGCTGATGCGATCGGCCAGCAGCCGCGCCTCGCGCAGGTCGTGCGTCACCATCACGATGGGCAGCGGCACACGCGCGCGCAGCTTGATCAACTCGTCGTACAAGGACTGCCGCGTGGGCTGGTCCACGGCCGAAAACGCTTCGTCGAGCAGCAACAGCTTCGGCCGGCGCGCCAATGCGCGCGCGAGCGCCACGCGCTGGCGCTGGCCGCCCGAGAGCTCATGCGGCCGGCGCCGGGCCAGGCCCTCGAGCTGCATGTCGGCCAGCAGTTGCATCGCTGCATCGACCGGCTCGCCGTCGGGCAAGGCCAGTTGCACGTTCTGCGATGCGCTGAGGTGCGGGAACAAGGCGTAGTGCTGGAACACCATGCCGACCGGGCGATGTTCGGCCGGCAGGTTGACGCCGCGTTCCGCGTCGAACCACACCGTGTCGCCCAGACTGATGCGCCCTTGCGTCACACGCAGCAGGCCGGCGATGGTGCGCAATACGCTGGTCTTGCCGCTGCCCGACGGGCCGACCAGCGCCAGCAGTTCGCCGTTCGCGCAGTCGATGCGCGCATGCAGCGGGATCGGGCCGGTCTGGTGCAGCAGGGCTTGCAGCATGGCGATGGTGGCGTGTCAGCCGCGCTGGTGCAGGGCCGGCGGCACGCGCAGCAGCCAGGCCGACACCAGCAGGGTCAGCATCGACAGCGCCAGCAGCGTTGCCGACATGGTGCCGGCGGACTGCATGTCGAAGGCCTGCACCTTGTCGTAGATCGAGATCGCGATGGTGCGGGTTTCGCCCGGAATGCTGCCGCCGACCATCAGCACGACGCCGAATTCACCCATGGTGTGGGCCGCCGTCATGATCATGCCGCTGAGGATGCCGCGCCGCGCCAGCGGCAATTCGATGCGCCACAAGGTGCGCCAGCGCGACAGGCCGCAGGTGCGCGCGGCATCCATCAGGTCGAGTGGTATTGCTTCGAACGCGCGCTGCATCGGCATCAGCGCGAACGGGATGTTGAACACCACGCTGGCCACCAGCAGTCCGGTGAACGAAAACGCCAGCGTGTGGCCGAAGACCTGCTGGAACAGCCCGCCTAGCAGGGATTCGCCACCCAGGGCCACGAGCAGGTAGAAGCCCAGCACGGTCGGCGGCAGCACCAGCGGCAGGGCCAGCATGGCCTCGAAAACCGGCTTGAGCGGATGGCGGCTGCTGGCCAGCCAGCGCGCGGCCAGTACGCCCAGCGGCAGCAGGATCACGGCCGTCGCCACCGACAGCTGTACCGACAACCAGAGCGCGGGCCAGTCCATGCCGCCGGGCTCAGTTCAGCGGCTCGCCCGGCAGCACGAAGCCGAAGCGCTTGAAGATGGCACGCGCCGGTGGCTGCTGCAGGTACTGGTAGAAGTCCCGCGCCACCGGACCGGCCTTGCGGGTCAGCACCATGCGCTGGCGCAGCGGCTGGTGCAGGTCCTCGGGCACCAGCACATGGCGGCCGGCGCTGGCGAAGGCCGGCGCCATCGCCAGCGAGTAGGCGAAGATGCCGCCCTGCGTGGAGCCGGAGACGGCGAACTGCGCCGCCTGCGACACGTTCTCGCCCAGCACCAGGCGCCCTTGCAGCGAGTCCCACAGGCCGGCGCTCTGCAGTGCCTCGCGCGCCGCACGCCCGTAGGGCGCGTGCTCCGGGTTGGCGATCGCGAAACGGGTGATGCGTCCGTCGGACAACGCGGCCCGCAGGTCGGCCAGTTGCGGGTCCACCCGCAGCGGGGACTTCGTCGGTGCGAACAACACGATGCGTCCGGTGGCGTACAGCGCGCCCCGGTCGATGGTGTGCCCCTGCTGTGCGAGCTGGAACACGAAGGCCTCGTCGGCCGACAGAAACAGCTCGAACGGTGCGTCCTGCTGGATCTGGCGCGTGAAATTGCCCGAAGAGCCATAACTGATGCGGACCGCCTGGCCGGTTTGCGCCCGGAATGCGGCCGCCACGTCGTCGAGCGCGAACTTCAGGTCGGAGGCGGCGGCCACGGCCGGTCCGGTCTGCGCGGCCGCGGGGTGGCCCGCGGCCAGTCCCGCTGACAGCAGCAGTGCGAACAGGCAGGCGCGTCTTGCAGGGGTCATGGAACAGTGGCGGTCGTGGCGGTCGTGGCGGTCGGACGGGACAAGTCTAGTGGACCGGGCGCGGCCCCGCCGTGCCGCCGGGTCGCCGGGTCGCCGGGTCGCCGTGTCGAAGACGGCGAAGCCCCTCAGCCGTCTGCCATCTGCGCGGCCGGCGCCTTGCGCAGCCAGCGCACGGCGATCTGGGGCATCACCACGGCATAGGCCGCCACGACGCCGGCCAGCAGCGTCAGCGGGATCTGGTTCTGCAAGGCCAGGCCCAGCAGCGGCGGCGACGCGGCGGTGGCCAGCACCATCAGCGCGGTGAAGACACCGCGCACCAGGCCCAGCCGTTCGATGCCGAACAACTCGGCCCACAAGGCTCCCGACATCACGCTCTGGCAGCCCGAACCCATGCCCAGGCCGATGTACAGGCCCCAGACCGCCAGATGGGGCGGGGCGTAGGCGCCGATCAACACGCCGGCGGCCAGCGGCAGCAGGTAAAAACGAAACATCTGCACCGCGCCGCTGTGGTCCACCAGACGTCCCGCCAGCCAGGTCGTCACCGCCTGGCTGCCGGCAAAACACAGGTAGGCGATCGCCACCTGCTGCGGGCTCCATGCGCGCAGCGCGGAGATGCTGCCCTGGTGCAGGAACACCGAGGTGACGACGAACGGGAACACCAGCGCCACCGGCAACGCGGCCAGGAAAGCCGGGTGGCGCAGCAGGTCGCGACGGCGCATGGTGGTCGCCGCCGCTGCGGTGCCGGTTGCCGCGGGGGGCGTGGCCAGCGGCAACGGGGCGGCCACCCGGCGCAGCAGCGGCAAGGCGCCTAGCAGCAGCACCACGCCCGCCCCGGCCCAGACCCAGCGCCAGTCGGTCCAGCCCAGCAGTGCCGTGATCAGCAGCGGCATCGTGGCCTCGCCGAGGATGAAACCGAACGCGGCGATCGCGATGTTGCGCCCGCGCAATCGGGCGTGGCGCGCCGCGGTGACGATGGCGATGTGCGAACACAGGCCCTGGCCGCCCAGGCGCAGGCAGAAGAAGGCCAGCGCCAGCATCCACGGGGCCTGCGCCACGGCCATCGTGGCGGCACCGGCGGCCAGGATCAGCAGCGCCAGCGTGATCGCGCGCGCGGCCGCCACCCGGTCGGCCAGGGCGCCGAGCCAGAACATGGTCATGCCGCTGATGCCGGTGGCCAGCCCGTACAAGGCGCCCCAGGTGGATGGCGACAGGCCCAGCTCGGCCTGGATCTGCGCGCCGAACAGGCCGATGAAGATCGACTGGCCGAAGGTCGAGGTCAGCGCCGCGGCCAGGCCGAACGCTGCGGCGCGGCGATGCAAGGACGGCGGGCGGTCGTGGGGGGTGTTCACGGCCGGGCGCGCTGGCGATCCGGCCACCGGCACGCCATGTTCAGCCGCGTCGGCCGGCGGTCAGGCTCAGTGCGGCCAGGGCCATGATCTTGCTGGAGTCGACCATGGCCTGGATGCCGACATATTCGTCGGGCTGGTGCGCCAGATCCAGGATGCCCGGGCCGTAGGCGATGCACTGGTTCAGCTTGCCGGTGCGCACGATGTGTTTCTGGTCGTAGGTGCCGGGGCTGGAGATGTAGCTCGGCTCGCGGCCCAGCACGCGGGCGATGGCGCGCGCGGTGGCGTCGACCACCGGCGCGTCCTTGGGCGTGGCGGTGGGCAGGAAACTCATGATGTCGCGCAGCCCGTAGTCGAAACCGGGCCGCCGGGCCTTGAGCTCGTCGAGCATCGCGACGATCTCGGCCTTGACCGACTCCAGCGACTCCTCGGCGATGAAGCGCCGGTCCAGCACCGCGCGGCAGGTGTGGGCCACCACCGGCGAGGGCAGGTCGCCGGTGGGGCGGCCCTGGTCGTCGACGCTGAAGGTCTGCTCCACCTGGCCGCCGTGCAGGCTGTTGATGTTCAGCGTGCTGACCCGCGCGCCCGGCGGCTCGACCGGCTGCGCGGTGTGGCGCTCGCGCAGCTTGGGGCCCAGCTCGGTGTCGAGCAGGTGGATGAAGGCGCTCATGTGGTTGATCGCCGAGTCGCCCAGGAAGGGCATCGAGCCGTGTGCGATGCGGCCATGGGTCTCGACCTCGGCCCACCAGACGCCGCGGTGGCCCAGGCAGATGCGGTCCACGCCCAGCGGCTCGGGGATGATGACGTGCTGCACCCGCGGCGCGCTGAAATAACCCAGGCTGGCCAGGTGGCCGACGCCGGCGTATCCGCCCGATTCCTCGTCCACCGTGCCGCTGATCTCGATCGCGCCCGGAAATGCGATGCCGGCTTCCAGGATGGCCTCGACCGCGATCACGCTGGCGGCGATGCCGCCTTTCATGTCGCAGGTGCCGCGGCCGTAGATGCGGTCGCCGACGACCTCGGCCGCGAACGGATCGTGGGTCCAGCCCGGGCCGGCTTCGACGACGTCGATATGGCCGTTGAAGTGCACGTTCTCGCCGCCGGAGATCGCCCCCTGGTAGCGCGCCACGACGTTGATGCGTGGATGGCTGTCCTTGTCGCCCGGCGCGCCTTCGCCGCGGATGTATTCGATCGCGAAACCGCGCTTGCGCAGCCGCTCGCCGAGCACCCGCGCGCAGGCCTCGTAGGCATCGCCCGGCGGATTCACCGTGGGGATGCGAACCAGTTCCTGGGTCAGGGCCACCAGTTCATCGCGTTTGGCGTCGATGCGGGCCAGAAGGGCGTCGTTGTCGGTTGTCATCGGACGATTCTAGTGGTGCCATGGTGGCGCGCCAGCGGCCGCTTGCCGGGCGCACGGGCCGCCGGACGGGCCCGCTGCCGGTTCGGCGATGGCGCCTGCGACAGCCGCGGCATGGCATGGCACTTGCGTGTTCCGGCGGGTGCCTGCGCCGTTCTTAAAAGACTAATTATTAGACGTTATCAAAAGAAATTGTGATGTTTATTGTTCTTTTGACGGTGCTACATTGATTCGCATTCGCCCCCAAGAAAGGATTTTTCCGATGTCTGTCGAGCTCCAAGAAACCCCGAACATCCACGCTGCGCGCGCCCGTGGCGTACCCGTCACGCGCCGCGTGCTGGCAGCCGCACTGATCGCGGCTGCCGCCTGCGGCGCCCATGCCCAGGCCGGCAAGCCGCTCAAGCCGGTGAAGATCGCGCTGGGGACGCAGGTGGTCAACGTCACCTATCCCTGGCTGACGCTGCCCATCGCCCTGGGTTACTGGAAGGAAGAGGGATACGACGTGCAGATCGTCACGGTCGCGGGTTCGCTGCAGGGCATCCAGCAGATGGTGGCCGGCGGCGTGGAGTTCGCGCAGCTCAACTCCACCGGCCTGATCCAGGCCAACACCGAGAACAACCTGGCGGTGCGCGCGCTGATGGGCACGGGCTCCATCGACTGGGGACTGGGCGTGCTCGCCGGCGGTCCGATCAAGTCGGTCGCCGATCTCAAGGGCAAGAAGATCGGCATCTTCAGCCTGGGCACCGGCGGCATGCCGCTGCTCAAGGGGTATCTGCGCTCCAACGGCATCGATCCCGACAAGGACGTGCAGATCATCGCCACCGGCGCCGGCGCGCCGGCCCTGGAGGCGCTGCGCAGCGACCGGGTGCAGGGCCTGATGTTCTGGGGCTCGGCGCTCACCGGTTTCCAGAACGCCGGCACCGCGCTCAACGTCATGTTCGATCCGGCCTGGCGGGCCTTGCCCGACTTCACGTTCGGCACCATGCAAAAGACCATCGACGCCGACCCGGCCATGGTCGAGGCGATCGCGCGCGGCGCGGCCAAGGCCACGCTGTTTGCGCAGACCAACCCCGAGTGCACGCTGAAGATCCACTGGAAGAACTTTCCCAGCACCAAGCCCACCGGCGCCGACGAGGCCACGCTGGTCAAGCAGGACCTGGCGCTGCTCAAGACCCAGCTCGCCACGATGCAGGCCGCCCACGAGATGCACGGCGGCAAGCTCATCGGTGCGATGGATCCGGCCGCATATGGCCGCATGCAGGCATTCATGCACAAGGAGGGTCTGATCAAGAAGACCGTGGCCCCCACCAGCCTGCTGATCGACAAGCCGGGCTTCACCGAGGCGATCAACCGCTTCGACCGTGACGCGGTCATCGCGGCGGCCAAGTCCTGCAACGGGCTGTGACACCGGCGCAGTTCATCGCGGCCATGCCCAAGGCCGAGCTGCACATGCACATCGAGGGCTCGATCGAGCCCGAGCTGTTCCTGCAGCTGGCCGAGCGCAATGCGGTGCAGGTGCCCTGGAGCGACGTCGACACGCTGCGCGCCGCCTACGATTTCCGGGACCTGCAGAGCTTCCTGGATCTGTATTACGACGGGTGCCGGGTGCTGGTGCACGCGCAGGACTTCCACGACGTGACACGGGCCTACCTGCGGCGCGCGCACGCCGACGGCGTCATCCATGCCGAGCTGTTCCTCGGGCCGCAGGGGCACACCTCGCGTGGCGTGGCCATGGCCACGGTGCTCGAAGGCGTATGGGCGGCGATGCGCGAGGCGCAGCGCGAAGACGGCCTGTCCAGCGGGTTGATCCTGCTGGCCCAGCGTCACCGCAGCGAAGCCGAGGCCTTCGAGCTGTTAGAGCAGGCCATGCCCTGGGCCGAGCATCTGCTGGGCTTTGGCCTGGGCGGCGCCGAGGTCGGCCATCCGCCGTCGAAGTTCGAGCGCTTCTTCGCGCATTGCCGCTCGCGCGGTATGCGCGTCGTCGCGCACGCGGGCGAAGAAGGCCCGGCGTCCTATGTGCGCGAAGCCGTCGAATTGCTGCAGGTGGACCGCATCGACCATGGCAATGCCTGCGTCGACGACGAAGCCCTGCTGCGCCAGCTGGCCGAGAGTCGCACGCCGCTGACGGTATGCCCGTTGTCGAACCTGCGGCTCAATGTCTCCGACAGCCTGGACACCCATGTGTTGCCCCGGCTGCTGCAGGCAGGCCTGTGCGTCACGCTGAACTCGGACGATCCGTCCTTCTTCGGCGGCTACATCAACGACAACTTCCTGCAATGCCAGCAGGCCTACGGCTGGGCGCCGTCGCAGCTGGTGGAGCTGGCGCGCAACAGCCTGGACGCATCGTTCCTGCCCGAGCCGCAGCGCCGCGCCGCCCTGGCCCGGCTCGATGCCTTCGTGGCCCGGGCGCCCCGGCAGTGGAGCGCGGCGTGATTCCAGGCAATGCCCTGCGTTATTTCGCCGAGGTGGTGCGCAGCGGTTCGCTGCGCGCGGCCTCCGAGCGTCTGTTCGTGGCGGCGTCTGCGATCAGCCGCCAGATCACGCTGCTCGAGGAGGAGGTCGGTGCACCCTTGCTCGAGCGCAGCCGCGGCCGTTCCGTGCTCAAGCTCACGGCAGCGGGCGAGAGCCTGATGCGCTACGTGGTGCACACCGACCGTGAATTCGAACGGGTGCGCGCCGAGATCGAGGCGCTCAAGGGGCTGCGCAAGGGCAAGATCCGCCTGGGCATCCCCGAGACCTTTGCGCGCGACTCCATTCCGGGCTTCCTGTCGCGCTTCAACCAGCAATATCCCGGCATCAGCTACGAGATCGAGTCGGCCGGATCGCCACGGCTGGTCGAGATGGTGGGGCAGGACGAGCTCGACCTGGCCATCGCCTTCAACGCGCCCGCCGTGCTGCATGTGCAACATGTGTACAAGCGCCAGCTGGCTACGCGGGTGCTGGTGTCCGACGACCACCCGCTGGCGGAAAAGCCGCATGTGCGCCTGTCCGATTGCGCCGAATACGGCATCGCCTATCCGGACGCACGGATCGGTGCCAAGGTCTATGACGAGATGTTCGCCAAGGCCGGCATCAAGCCGCGCAAGACCCTGGTCAGCAATTCCTATGACCTGCTGCGCTCGGTGGCCCGCGCAGGGCTTGCGCTGGCCATCGTCAACGCACGCGTGGGCGAGCCGCTGCAAGGGCCGGGTTACCGCTATGTGCCCATCAAGGATCCGCACGTGAAGCCGCAGCACCTGAGCCTGTGCATCTTCGACGGCCGCAATCCCAGCCCGATCGTCGCGATCTTCATCGAACTGCTCAAGCAGGAGTTCGACAGCCTCGAATGAACGCAAAGGAATACACCGACATGCAAGCACTCGCCGAAAGGCCACCTGTTTCCACGCACGCGCAAGCGCCGGCGGCGTTCGCGTTCGAACAACTGCACAAGACCTTCCGCTCCAAGGACGGCGGCACCGTGACGGCCTTGCACGACGTCGGCTTCGCGGTGCGCAAGGGCGAGTTCGTCACGGTCGTCGGCCCCAGCGGTTGCGGCAAGAGCACGCTGCTGCGTATCCTGGCCGGCCTGGAGCGTGCCAGCAGCGGTCGCGTCCTGCTCGGCGGGCGTGCCGTCAGCGGCCCCACGCGCGACGTGGGTGTCGTGTTCCAGGCGCCGGTGCTGCTGCCCTGGCGCAGCGTGCTCGAGAACGTGCTGGTGCCGGCCGAAGTGCAGGGGCGCGACCCGGCCACCGCGCTGGCCCGGGCCCGGCACTACCTGCAACTGGTGGGGCTCGAGCACTTCGCCACCAAGTACCCCAACGAATTGTCCGGCGGCATGCAGCAACGCGTGGGCATCGCCCGCGCGCTGGTCAACGACCCGCTGCTGCTGCTGATGGACGAGCCCTTCGGCGCGCTGGACGCCATGACCCGCGAGACGATGAACCTGGAACTGCTCAAGATTCGCGAGCGTACCGGCGCCACCATCATGCTGGTCACGCACAGCATTCCCGAGGCGGTGTTCCTCGGCGACCGCGTGGTCGTGATGTCGCCCCGCCCGGGGCGCGTGACCCAGGTCGTGGACGTGGACCTTCCTGCCCAGCGCACGCTCGAACTCATCAACACCGACCGGTTCGGCGCCTACGTGTCGTCGATCCGCGCCAACCTCAATGCCAGCGGAGGACTCGACTGATGTCCGTCATAGAAGGAACCACCACCATGGCGTCCACGCCCGCCCCGCGCAAGCCGGGTGCCACGCAGGCGCCGGTGCAACGCGCGCCATCGCCCGATACATCGACGCCCGCGCCGCCCCCGGCCGCAACCGATGGCAGCGGATTGACGCCGGCCCGCAAGCGGGTGCTGGTGGCCGCGGTCTTCGTCGGCGTGTTGTTGGCCTGGCATTTCCTGGTCACGCTGCTCGAGGTCTCGCCGCTGATCTTCCCACCGCCCGCCAGCGTGGTGCAGGCGCTGTACAGCGGACTGGCCTCGGGCGAGATCCTCACGCACGGCGGGGTCACGCTCTACGAGATCCTGGCCGGCTTCGCCATCGGTGCCCTGCTGGGCCTGTTGCTGGGCGCGGCGATCGGGCAGAGCGCTCTGCTCGAGGCCGTGGTGTATCCCTACGTCGTCGCGTTCCAGACCATGCCCAAGGTGGCGATCGCGCCGCTGTTCGTGTTGTGGTTCGGCTTCGGCGCCACCTCCAAGATCGTGATCACGGCCGCCATCGTGTTTTTCCCGGTGCTGGCCAACACCATCGTCGGCCTGCGTTCGGCGCCGCGTGACCAGATCGACCTGTTGACCGCCTTCACCGCGTCGCAGTGGCACATCTTCCGCATGGTGCGGGTGCCGCATGCCTTGCCCTTCGTGTTCGTGGGCCTGGACATCGGCATCGTGCTGGCCGTGATCGGCGCCATCGTCGGCGAGTTCGTCGGTGCGCAGGCGGGGCTGGGCTACCTGATCATGCAGCGCAACTTCTCGATGGACGCGGCCGGCATGTTCGCGATCCTGATCGTGTTGTCGCTGATCGGCATCGTGCTGCACGCGGCCATGCGATTCGTCGCGCGCCGGGTGATCTTCTGGACCGACACGCACAGCGACCTGTCCGGGGGCTCCTGAGTTTCCTCTCGCCCGCGGGCCCGGCACGGATCGGCCGGCTCCGCCTGATGGCCATGCGTGCGCGCATGGCATGGATCCGTTCGTCGTCACCACCCATCATTTCAAAGGAGTTCACACCATGCAGACGGAACAGTTCACGGCCTTGCCACGGCGCGCCTCGGCCACCGAGGTTCCGATCCTCGACCTGGGCGACTGGATCGCCGGAGGGCCGCCGGACGACCTCGTGCGCCAGCTCGATGCCGTGTGCACCAGCACCGGGTTCCTGTACGTGCGCCAGCACGGCATCCCGCGTGCGGTGGTCGACAACGTGTTCGACGCGACGCGCCGGTATTTCGCCCGGCCGATGGAGGAACGGTTGCGCGACAAGATCGACGAGCGTTTCCGGCGCGGCTTCATGCCGTACGGCGTCACGCAGCATCCCGGCCACAAGCCGGACCTGAAGGAGAGTTACGAGGTGGGCGTGGATCTGCCGCTGGACGATCCGGACGTCGTGGCCGGGTTGCCGCTGCACGGCCCCAACCGCTGGCCGGCGGACGCGCCCTGGCTGAAGGATGCGGCCGAGACCTACGTTCGCCACACCACGGCGCTGGGCAAGCGGCTGCTGCGCCTGTTCGCGCTGGCGCTGGGCGAGCGCGAGGAGTTCTTCCTGCAATGGTGCAACAAGCCCATGGTGCAGGCGCGGCTGTTCCACTATCCGCCGCAGGAGTCGCCGACCGACATGGAGCTCGGCGCGGCCAAGCACACCGACTACGGCATGATCACCATCCTGGCCCAGGACCCGATCGGCGGGCTGGAGCTGTGCAAGCGTGATGGCGAGTGGATCGCCGCGCCTTGGATCGAGGACACGCTGGTGGTCAACCTGGGCGACATGTTCAAGGTCTGGACCAACGACCGGTATGTCTCCAACCCGCACCGGGTGGTCAACCGCACCGGACGCGAACGTTTCTCGATCCCCACCTTCTTCAACATGGAATACCACACGCCCGTGGCCTGCCTGCCCAGCTGCCAGTCCGACGACAACCCGCCGCGTTATGCGCCGGTGCTGGCGGGCGACTACCTGGTCAAGCGGTTTTCGGAGGTGCAGAAGTACAAGACCCCCGCGCAGCTGGCGCAGGCGCAGGCCTGATCGCCCGGGGGCGCGGCGCGCGGAGCTGCGCCCTAGAATGACGTGGATGGCCGGCTGCCGGCCCGACCCGGTCCAACGCCGTGGCCCGGAACCCCGAGCCGGTCGTTCTCGGCTGGCCGTTTGCCCATGACACTCGACACACACCCGCCGATCGACGCGCCGCTGCCAGTGGCCGGAGCGGCCTTGCGCCGATGACACCGGCGCGCCGCGCCGCGCTGATCACCGGTGGCACGCGGCGCATCGGCCGCGCGGTGGCGCTGGCCCTGGCGCGTGACGGCATGCACGTGGCGGTGCTGAGCCGCCGGCGCGACGAAGACGCCGATCGGACGGTGGCCGATCTGCTGGCCTGTGGTGTCGATGCCCTGCACCTGGCGGCCGACGTCACCGACGAGGTGGCCGTGCGCGACAGTTTCGCCGCCGCCGCTGCGCGATTCGGCGCCGTCGATACCGTCATCCATTGCGCCGGCCTGCGCAGCCACACGGCGCTGGAGTCCATGAGCCTGGCGCACTGGCGCGACGTGATGGCGACCAACCTGGATGCGGCATTCCTGTGCAGCCGGGCCGCGCTGGCGCATGTGCCGGCCACGGGCGGCCGCATCGTGTTCTTTTCCGGCGCGGCGGCGGCGGTGGGTGCACCGCTGCGCGCGCATGTGGCCGCGGCCAAGGCCGGTGTCGAAGGCCTGACCCGGTCGCTGGCCACCGAACTGGCGGGGCGGCGCATCACGGTCAATTGCATCGCGCCGGGCATCGTCGATACGTCCGGCAACGAGGATGGCACGGCGCTGACACCGGCCATGCAGCAGCTGCGGATTCCCGCCGGGCGCCAGGGCCGTCCCGAGGAGATCGCCGCGGCCGTGCGCCTGCTGGTCTCGCACGAGGGCGCCTATATCACCGGGCAGGTCTTGCACATCAACGGCGGCATGGTGTACCGCTGAACCAGCCGTAGTACGGGGATCGCGTCCGCGACGGCCTGCGGGCGTGGGCGCGTCGTCCGCGTCGTCCGGGCCTGCATCACCGGTCGTGGGTGTCCGGGTTTCCGATGTTCTTGCAGGGTTATTCGCCGCACGGCGGACAAGGGTTCAGGCAGAATAAGTAAAAATTTATTTACCATGTCGAATCGCAGCACGACACTCGCGCAAGCAGCAAGCGCATCGGCAGCGCCGGCCAAGGGTCGACCGCGCAAGCAGGCCGAGGATCTGCCCGGCTCGCGCGAGCGCATCCTGCAGGTGGCCACGACCGAGTTCGCCCGGCACGGCGCGCAAGGCGCGCGGATCGAGCGCATCGCCGCCGACGCCAGGGTCAACGTGCGCATGATCTACCACCACTTCGGCAACAAGGACGACCTGTTCCTCACGGTGCTGGAAGAGGCCTACCGGGTGATCCGCGAGCGCGAACGCGACCTGCAGCTCGACACGCTGGAGCCGCGCGAAGGCATTCGCCGCCTGGTGCGGTTCTCGTGGAACTACTATTTCGCGCACCCGGAGTTCACCGCGCTGCTCAACAGCGAGAACCTGCAGGAAGGCCGGCATGTCGCCCGCTCTCAGCAACTGGCCAGCCTGAACTCCCCGCTGCTCGATGCGCTGACGCGGTTGCTGGAGCGGGGTGCACGCGAAGACGTGTTCCGCGCCGACGCCGATCCGATGCAGGTTTATGTCTCGATCTCGGCGCTGGGGTATTTCTATGTCTCGAACCGCTACACCTTGTCGGCCATCTTCCAGCGCGACCTGATGTCAGCGTCCTGCCTGGACGCGCGGCTGGACCACATCACGGCCATGGTGCTGGCCTACCTGTGCGAGCGGCCCGACACGGCCGCGCACGCGCCGCCGCCCGCAAGCGCCAAGGCCCGCCGGCGAACCTGAGCCCCGACATGGACGCACGGTACCGCCGCCCCGCCGATCCCGACGTGTCACCCGATGGCATATGCGTCGCGTTGCAGGTGGGGGGGCATCGCAGGACGGTCCCGTCGTCGCATGTTCCTCTGTCCTGCGCCACGGCCCCGCGCTTGTCCTGGGACCCAACGCCATGACGCAAGCCACATCAGGCGGCATCTTGCCGA
This sequence comes from Rhodoferax sp., assembly GCA_024236015.1. Classification (GTDB taxonomy): domain Bacteria; phylum Pseudomonadota; class Gammaproteobacteria; order Burkholderiales; family Burkholderiaceae_C; genus CAISIP01. The sequence continues at coordinate 387,583 of JACKLK010000003.1, read as the reverse complement.
TCGAGCGGCTGGCCACGGCCGATTTTGCGGCCTGCCAGGAACTGGTGGTTGCGTCGGGCTGGAACCAGGTCCCCGCCGACTGGCAGTTGTTCATGGACCGGGGTGCCGTGTTCACGATGCCCGATGTCGACGGCACGCTGGCCGCAACCGCGGCCATCCTGCCGTTCGCGCCCGATTTCGGCTGGATCAGCATGGTGCTGGTCCGTCAGAGCCATCGACGCCGGGGCCTGGCCACGGCGCTGATCGCGCATGCCATCGCGCAGCTGCGCCGGCAGGGCCTGGTGCCCATGCTCGACGCCACGCCGGCAGGACGAGCGGTCTATCTGCGCCAGGGCTTCGTGGACGGCTGGTCGATCACGCGCTGGCGCCGCCCGGCGGAGCAGGGTCCAGCCGACGCTGCGGCGAGCGGCGCGACGACGGAGCCGGCCGCGGACGGCGTGGCCGTGCGAGCCCTGGCCGACCACGACTGGCCCTGGCTGGCCCGGCTCGACCTGCCGGTCTTCGGTGCCGACCGCCAGGCCCTGCTGCAATGCCTGGCCCGGCGCTCCGGCGATTTCGCCTGTGTCGCCGAGCGCAACGGCTCGCCCAGCGGCTTCCTGCTCGGGCGCGGCGGCCGCACCGCCACGCAGATCGGGCCGGTGATCGCCGACGACCCGCACAGCGCCCGCCGCATGATCGACCACGCGCTGGCGCGGCTGCGCGGCGCGGTGCTGATCGACACGCTCGAGCGGCACACCGCGCTGCGCGAGCAGCTGCAAGGCGCCGGTTTCTCCGTCGAACGCGGCTACACCCGCATGGCTCTGGCCCATCCGCAGGGCTTCGGCGATGCGGACCGGATGATGGCCATTGCCGGCCCCGAACTTGCCTGACCCACCTGAAAGTCCCCCACGATGCACAGAACCGCCATTCCGCCCGCCGTCATGCAATTGCTGCAGGCCGGCACCGTGATACCCGCCCAGCCGCTGGCCCTCGATGCGCGGCGCCAGCTCGATCCCCGCCGCCAGCGCGCGTTGTCGCGTTATTACCTGGACGCCGGCGCCGGCGGTCTCGCGGTGGGTGTGCATACGACGCAGTTCGCGATCCGCGAGGCCGGCCTGTACCGGCCGGTGCTGGAACTGGCCGCCGAGCAGGCCGCGACCTGGGTCGATCGTCCGGTGGCCCTGATCGCCGGCCTGGCCGGCCCGACCGCGCAGGCACGCCAGGAGGCCGCGACCGCACGCGCCATCGGTTACCACGCGGGACTGCTGTCGCTGGCGGCGCTGGCCAAGGCGTCCGAGGACGAGATGATCGCGCATTGCGAGGCGCTGGCGCAGGAGATTCCGCTGGTCGGCTTCTACCTGCAGCCGGCCGTCGGTGGCGCGGTGCTGCCGGCGTCGTTCTGGCGTCGGTTTGCCGAGATCGACAACGTGGTCGCGATCAAGATCGCACCGTTCCATCGTTATCGCACCCTCGACGTCTTGCGCGGGGTGGCACAGGCCCAGGCGCAGGATCGCATCACGCTGTACACCGGCAACGACGACCATATCGTGCTGGACCTGCTGCTGCCCTTCATCGTGCACGCGCACGGGCAGGACGTGCGCCTGCGCGTGCGTGGCGGCCTGCTCGGCCACTGGAGCGTCTGGACCCAGCAGGCCGTGGCCTATTTCCAGCGTATCCGCGCCGCCGCCGACAGCGGTGCGCCGGTCGACCCCGATCTGCTGGCGCTGGACTCCCGCGTCACCGACGCCAACAGCGCATTCTTCGACGTGGCCAACGACTTTGCGGGTTGTATTGCCGGCTGCCACGAGGTGTTGCGCCGCCAGGGCCTGCTCGAGGGCATCTGGTGCCTGGATCCGGACGAGCAGCTGTCACCCGGCCAGGCGCAGGAGATCGACCGTGTCTACCGCGACCACCCGCAGCTCAACGACGACGATTTCGTGCGCGCCAATCTCGCACGCTGGCTGGCATGAAGCGGATGACTGTTGCGACGGCAGCCGCAGCCGCAGCCGCAGCCGTTGCCGTTGCCGGATTCCTTGGGCGGACGCGCCGTGTTACAGGCGTCCCGACAGGCGCCGATACCCCAGCAGCGCGTCGGATCCGCCGGGAACCAGGTAGGACGGTGCGATCGCGCGCAGGGAACTGGGGCTGATACCCAGCGTGTCCAGGCCCGGCATCACGCCGGACGAGACGTTGTCCACCTGCATCGAGTCCAGGTTGTCGCGGCTCATCAGCGGCTCGCCGGGCAGCATCTCCATGAAGCGGGCCTGCCAGCGCGCCAGCCTGGGCGGCAACGCGATCACCGGCCGCGGGTGGCCGGACAGGTGCCCGGCCAGTTGCACCAGCTGACGCAGCGTGAACACGTCGGGCCCGCAGGCCTCGACCACCGGCGCGTGCAGCGGGTCGGGCAGGCCGGCGATCGCACCCGGTCGGTTCAGCAGGCGGATGACGGCCTGCGCGACGTCCTGCACCCAGACCGGCTGGAAACGGGTGTCCGCGCCGGACAGCGGCATGACCGGAAACACGGCCTGTAGGCGCGCGAAGGTGTTCAGGAAGTGGTCCCGTGCGCCGAAGACGACGCTGGGACGCAGTGCGGTATGGTCCAGGCCGCTGGCGGCCAGCACCGCCTCGCCTTCGGCCTTGCTGCGCTGGTACAGGGACGGCGCGTCGGGCGCCGCACCCAGCGCGCTGACATGCACCAGCCGCCGCACGCCGGCCGACTGGCAGGCACGCACGAGTTTCTGCACCAGCGCCACGTGGACCCGGTCGAAGGCCTGCGCGTCGCCGTGCAGGATGGCCACCAGGTTCACGACCGCGTCGTGGCCGTGCACCAGCCGGGCCAGCACGGCCTCGTCGTGGATGTCGGCCTCGATCGGGTCGACCCAGGGCAGCGACTGCACCGATTGCGCGTTGTGCAGGCGGCGCGTCGGCACGGTGACGCGGCATCGCAGCTGCGAGGCTTTTTCACACACATGGCTGCCGATGAATCCGCTGCCGCCGAGTACCAGAATCCTGTTCACGTGGGTCGCTCCTGTTGCTGTGTCGTGGGCACGGGTTTCAGGGAAGGTCCTTGTTGACGTCCGGCGCGGCGGCCGGGCGCGGCCCGACCATGCCCAGGCGGGACTTCAGGGACTGCGGTTTTCCGGTGATCAACGCCGCGTAATTGGTGGTGTTGCTCAGCACCTTCTTGACATAGTCGCGCGTCTCGTTGAACGGAATGTTCTCGGCCCAGGCCGCGGCCTCGATCACCGGGCCGTTGCGCCAGCTGCGCGGCCGGCCCGGGCCGGCGTTGTAGGCGGCTGCCGCCAGCGGCATCGAACCGGCGAAATCGTCCAGTGCCAGCTTGAGGTAGGCCGTGCCGATCGTGATGTTGGTGTCGCGGTCGTAGATCTGGTGCGACTTGAAGTCGTCCATGCCGATCTTGCGGGCCGTCCAGCGGGCGGTGGCCGGCATCACCTGCATCAGGCCCGAGGCCCCCACGCCCGAACGCGCATCCATCAGGAAGCGGCTTTCCTGGCGGATCAGCCCGTACACATAGGACGGATCGAGCCCGATCTCCCGCGCGCGCGCGATCACCGCATCGTGCAGCGGCATCGGGAAACGCTGCTCCATCGCGATGAAGGCGCGCGTGCGTTCGCTGGTGTTGATGCAGTTCTTCCAGTCTTCGCGCTCGCAGGCGAGTTCGGCCGCGGCCAGCAGGCGCCGGTCGTCCATGCCGCCGGGCTCGTGCAGCCGTACCGCGTAGTTCCATTCGCGGTCGCCTTCGCTGCGCAGTCCGATCCGGATCGCGTGGTGGCTGCGCGCCAGCGCCGAATTCCGGCGTGCCTCGGCTTTTTCCTGCTCGGTCGTGGGCGCCGGCGCTTCGGGCAGGCTGATGCTGCGACCGAGTTCCTCCAGTGCCAGTTGTTCGTAGAAGCCGCGCACGCTGGCGATACTCTCGAGCAAGGCCGTGGCCTGGGCCCGTTCGGCGGGCGATCGGCCATCGGACTTGAGTGCGCGCGCCCGCCAGTACACCCAGGCCGGGTCCTGGCGCAGGGTGTCGTTCATCGCCGCCGTGGCGTCGAGCACCTGTTTCCAGTTGCCGGCGCGCAGCGCGGCGCGCACCTTCCATTCCAGGTGTTCGTCGGCCAGGTATTGATCCTGCGCATTGGCGAAATAACCACTGGCATCGTCCGACAGTCGCTGCGCGGCGCGTTTGCCGATCACGCCCCAGACATAGCTGCGCTCCTCCTGGGTCAGCTGGGTACGCCAGCGCAGCCGGCCCATCTGCTCGGCGGCCTCGACCGGGTCGCTCGCGGCCAGCCGGATCAGGCCCAGCGTGACGAACTCCTTGGTACGCGGCAGCAGCGCCGTGTGTTTCTCATCGAGGTAACGGCCCGGGCCGGAGAAGATGGTCTTGATCTTGTTCGTCCAGTCCGGGTTCAGCAGGCCGACGGCCTGGGTGACCACCGACAGGCGACCGGTCTCCATGCCGATGCGCGCGCGTTGCCAGGCGACCTCGGGCTTCATCTTGCGCGCCTTGAGCAGGATCTCGGCCGCATGGGCACAACCGTCGTCGGCGTCGCGTTGCTGCAGCCAGAGGTCCGCAACCTGGGCCGCCACGTCGGCACCGGTGGCATTGAAGTCGGTCAGCAACGCATAACACCGCACTTCGCGGTCGTCGTTCATGCGGAAACTGGGATATTCGGCCATGAACGTGGCCCAGTCGCGGACCTCGCCGAGCAGCAGCAGCCAGTCGTTGCGCAGGCGGTCTTCCTGGTAGGTGCCGGCGTAGGTGCGCAGGAAGGTCCGGATCTCGTCGTTGGACGCATCAACCAGCCGCGCCTTGAGTTCCCAATAGGCGGCCCAGGGCTCGAGCGCATGGCCACGGGCCTGCGGCAACAAGGCGGCCAGGCGTTTGCGGTCAGACTTGCGGAATGCCTCCTTCATCTCGAGGATCACGGCGTCGGCAGCGCTGGTATCGGCACCCTGGCCCCAGGCCGTACCCGCCGGGCCCAAGGCCACGGCCGAGAGCAAAACGATCGATGTCAAAATGCCTGCAAACTTCATGGTCTGATTATGGACAACTCCGACGACAGCAGGGCGCTGGAAAAGAAAGCCCTGCGCAAAGCACTGGTGGAGCAACGCCTGAACATGGCGGATCGTCATCAGCGCTCCGCCTTGCTCCAGGATGTGATGCGGATCTGGCTCGTCGGCCGGCCCGATACCGTGATCGGCGCCTACTGGCCGATCAAGGGCGAGTTCGATCCGCTGCCGGCCCTGCACCGCTGGAAGGAAGACGGTGAACTGCTGGACCAGCCGCAGTTGCGGCGCATCGGCCTGCCGGTGGTCGACAAGGTGCACAAGACCATGGTGTTCCATGCCTGGTATCCCGGCTGCCGCATGGAGGAAGACGCCTACGGCATCCCCAAGCCCAAGGACACCGAGGTCATCGTGCCCACGCTGCTGTTCATCAGCTGCGTCGGCTACGGGCCTGGCGGTTACCGGCTGGGTTACGGTGGCGGTTTCTACGACCGCACGCTGGCCATCCTGCAGCCCCGGCCGTTCACGGTCGGGCTGGGTTTCACGCAGGGCTTCGTGCCCGACTTCGAGCCGCAGTCACACGATATCCCGCTCGACGCCATCCTCAACGAGAACGGCGCGATCTGGCCGGTCTGACGGCGGGCGCGGTCGGCGCGGGCGGGCCGTCCCGAGGCCCTTCCTCGCCCGTGGCCGCGCGCGTGGCGGCGGCCTGGACGTCGAGCCAGTTGCAGAATGCGCCGACTTCCGGCCGCAGTCCGGCGCGCGGACCGAGGATGCGCCAGTACGACAGCGGCGAATCGATGCGCATGCCCGGCAACACCTCGACCAGGTCGCCGCTGGCCAATGACTCGGAGATCAGCGGCATGCGCGCCAGCACGATGCCCTGGCCGGCGATCGCGGCCTGCACCATCTGGTAGGCGTAGTCGAAATACAGCCAGCGCTTGGCCTGCAGCCGGCCCTGGTGGTTGGCGTCGAACCAGCGTTGCCAGGCCAGGATCTCGACGTTGCGGTTGCGATGGATGTCGCCGGCCTCGATCAGCGTGAACCGGGCAAGATCGGATGCGGCGTTCAAGGGTTTTCCGTCCTTGAGCAGCCAGGGGCTGGCAACCGGTGCGAGCTGCTCGCCGAACATGCGCACGGCGTGTGCCGGTGCCTTCGACGGATGGGTGTAGCGCAACGCCAGGTCGGTATCGGACATGTCCAGGTCGATGGTGGCGTCGCTGGTGTCGATGCGGATGTCGATGTCCGGATACTGGTCCTGGAACTCTTCCAGCCGCGGGATCAGCCACATCGAGGCGAACGAGGCCCAGGTGGTGATCGCGACATGTTTGCGGCCGGCGTTCTGGCGCATCTGGCGCACGGTTCCGTCGAGCCGCTCGAGCGCCGGCACCACGGCGCCGAGCAGGTCGCCACCGGCGCTGGTGAGTTCGACCGCGCGGGTATGGCGCAGGAACAGTGCGACGCCGATCTCCTCCTCGAGCGCCTGGATCTGGCGGCTGACGGCGCTTTGCGTCAGCGCGAGTTCCTGCGCCGCCAGGCGGAAATTCAGATGCCGCGCAACCGCCTGGAAAGCGCGCAGATGGCCGACGGACAAGGGTCGCGTGCGCTGACGCGCCTGGCTCGGGATCATGGTGTTCGCAAGGGCAGGGTCTGGCCGCCCATTGATGCATGAATGGAATGAATAGTGTAGCCCGATTTCATTGGACGCTGCCGGCGCGTCCAGCGATGATTCAGTTACCTCGTATACATCTTGATCAGGAGCGTGTCATGTCTTCAATGCGTGCTTTGCAACTCCCGGCATCGGCCACCGGATTCGGATTGCCCGGTTGCTGGACCTTGGCGCGGGATCGCGCCGTCACCCTGGATGCCCGTCACTCGGGCTACCTGCACATCGCCCGGGGCGCGGTCTGGGCGACGCTCGAAGGCCCGCATCTGCAGGGCGCGGCCAACGAATGGGGCGACCAGGTATTGCGCAGCGGCGCGCGGATCCGCCTCGCATCCGGCCAGCAGGTCGTGTTGGAGTCGTATCCGCTGGCGGCCAACGAAGAAGCGTGTTTCAGCTGGGAGCCCGAGCTGGCGGAGCCCGCGCCATTCGTGTCGGTGCGGGCGCGCGTGTCGCAGCGACTGGGTGCCTGGATCGCGGCGCTCGATCGTCGCCTGATGCGCTGGCTGCAGCCCGGCCCCGCGTGGCCGCGCCCGCCGGCAGACCCGTACGCACAGCAGCGTGACCGGGCCTGGCGCAACCTGTACCACCTGGGCATCAACCAGCCCTGACCCGCGTGCCCCTGCATGGCATGGCGCGCAGGCCTGAAGCGCGCGCCGCTGCATGGCATGGCGCGCATGTTCCACCGCCTGCCGGATCAGCCGCCGGGCGGCCGGTTGGCCGGCCGGCGCACCGCCTTCTTGGCTGGTGCGCGCCGCGCCGGCTTCGGGCGATGGGCCTTGCGCGCGCTCTCGAGCGCCAGGCGGGCCCAGGGCGTCATGGCCAGCGCCGATTCCATGGCATCGACCGGCGCGCTGTAATAGCCCAGGCTCATCTGCACGGGCGCGCCCTTTTTCGTCATCGTCATGGCGAAGCGCGCGCAGCCTTCGGCCTCGAACCGCGGCTGCGAATCGGCATCGGCCTTGAGCCACAGCTTCTCGCCATCGCCCAGGTCGGCGATCAAGGCCATGTTCAGGCCGTCCAGTGACAATCCCCAGCCGCCGAACATGCGCCTGGCCGTGCAGGGGCCGATGCCGGACAACAGTTCCAGGCAGTAGTCGACGAAATCCCGGTTGGCGGCCATGGCGACAGTCTAATCACCATCGCGGGCGCATGGGTGGGTCTGCGGGCGGATGCCGGCCGCCGGCTGCGCATGCGGGGCGGAACCGTCACCTTGTCAGTATTGCAAACGTATGCAAATCTGATTAGAATCCGCGACATGCCCGGTGACCCTCCCGGTTGGCCGGTTCGCTGAATGTGCTTTGGAAGTGGCTTGCGACATGAATCACGATGCCCTGGTGCAGGACAAACGCGCGGTCTGGTCAGCGATGCATACGATTGCAGAGTCGACGCCGCAGCAGGTCGCCGAACGACTCGCGTCGATCTACCACCCGCAGGCCCACTGGCGCGGCTCCCATCCCTGGAACGAGATGCAGGGCGTGGGGGAGATCGCCAGCCGGGTCTGGGGTCCGCTGCTGCAGGCATTTCCCGATCTCGAGCGGCGCGACGACATCGTCATCGGCGGCGTCTACGAGGGGCGCAGCTATGTCGGCTGCGTGGGCCATCTGGTGGGTACGTTCCGGCGCGACTGGCACGGCATCCCGGCGACCGATCAGGTGATCTACCTGCGCTACGGCGAGTTCCACCAGATGGCGCAGGGCCGCATCGTACAGAGCTCGGTGCTGGTGGATGTCCTCGACGTCATTCGCCAGGCCGGCTTCTGGCCGATCGCGCCGAGCCTGGGTCAGGAAGGGCAATGGCAGGGGCCGCTGGATCGCGACGGCCGGGTCTTCACCGTGCAGGATGCGGCAGAGTCGGCGGCCAGCCTGAAGCTGACGATGGACATGCAGGCATCGCTGGGCGCCTATGACGACAGCCAGGGTCGGGGCCGCGACGGCTTGCTCGAGATGCCGCAAAAGCAGTTCTGGCATCCGAAGATGATGTGGTACGGGCCCAGCGGCATCGGAACCACGCGCGGACTCGAAGGTTTCGTCGACTTTCACCAGTTGCCGTTTCGCAGCGTGTTTCCGCGCAATCCGAACCTGCCCCAGCCGCCCGGGCTGGGCCAGCATGGCGGCAGCCACTATGTACGCATCGGCGACGGCCGCTTCTCGGCCACCGGGGGCTGGCCAAGCCGCCACATGATGCACACCGGGGGCGGCTGGCTCGGCCTGGGCGCCAGCGGGCGGCCGATCACGATGCGCGTGATGGATTTCTACTGCGCCGACCAGGGCCTGATCCGCGAGAACTGGGTGCCGATCGACATCGTCCAGGTGTTGCTGCAACTCGACGTGGACGTGCTGGCGCGGGTGCGCAAGCAGTTCGGCCGGCGCCAGGCATGAGGTCGACCGTCATGCCTGCGGCTGCATGCGCAGTGAATACGTATGCCAGACTGCGCGCGTGCCGGGCCGGGGCGGCCGCCACAAGAATGCAATGGCCCGCTGGGGGCTGCGACCTAGGGTAAACACCCATTTTCTTCTCCCGTCCCGGATTGCACAATGCATACGTATGCAATCCGAAGTGGCGGTTTCTTTTACCACTCCTGAAAGTTCATCACCATGATCCGCTATCTCAAGAAGGGCAAGGATGCCCAGGCCCGCGCCGACGACGACGTGCAGGTGCGCGCCACCGTCGAAGCCATCCTCAAGGATGTGCAGCAGCGTGGCGACGAGGCGGTGCGCGAGTACAGCCGCAAGTTCGACAACTGGGATCCGGCCAGCTTCACGCTGTCGCAGGGCGAGATCGAGGCGGCGGTCAAGAAGTTGTCCGCACGCGAAGTCGAAGACATCCAGTTCGCCCAGAAGCAGATCCGCAACTTCGCGCAGATCCAGCGCGACAGCATGAAGGATGTCGAGGTCGAGACCCTGCCCGGCGTGATCCTGGGCCACAAGAACATCCCGGTCAATGCGGCCGGTTGCTACGTGCCCGGCGGCAAGTATCCGATGATCGCCGCCGCCCACATGAGCGTGCTGACGGCCAAGGTGGCCGGTGTCAAGCGCATCGTCTCCACCGCGCCGCCGTTCCAGGGTGCGCCGCATCCGGCCATCGTGGCCGCGATGCATTTCGCCGGCGCCGACCAGATCCTCGTGCTCGGGGGTGTGCAGGCGGTGGCCGCGATGGCGCTGGGCACCCAGACCGTCGGCGCGGTCGACATGCTGGTCGGGCCGGGCAACATGTTCGTGGCCGAAGCCAAGCGGCAGTTGTACGGGCGCGTGGGCATCGACCTGTTCGCCGGACCGACCGAAACCCTGGTCATCGCCGACGACACGGTGGACGGCGAGATGTGCGCGGTCGACCTGCTCGGCCAGGCCGAACACGGCCCGACCTCGCCGGCGGTGCTGCTGACCACGTCCGAGAAACTGGCCAAGGACACGATGCTGGAAGTCGAGAGGCAACTCACGATCCTGCCGACCGCCGACATCGCACGCAAGGCCTGGGACGTCTACGGCGAGGTCATCGTCTGCGACAGCGACGAGGAAATGCTGGCCAAGGCCGACGAACTGGCATCCGAGCATGTGCAGGTCATGACCCGCGACCCGGACTATTTCCTCGCGAACATGACCAACTACGGTGCGTTGTTCCTGGGTCCGCGCACCAATGTGAGCTTCGGCGACAAGGTCATCGGCACCAACCACACCTTGCCGACCAACAAGAATGCGCGTTACACCGGTGGCCTGTGGGTGGGCAAGTTCCTCAAGACCTGCACCTACCAGAAGGTCACGACCGACAAGGCTTCGGCGCTGGTGGGCGAATACTGTTCGCGCCTGTGCCACATGGAGAATTTTGCCGGCCATGGCGAGCAGGCCAACATCCGCGTACGCCGGTATGGCGAACGCGCCGAAGTGCCGTGGTACCAGCCGGTACCGGCCCAGGCCTGAAAATTGCATTCGAAGTCAATCAACATGTCGAACCGAACCCCACCACCGTCAGCACCCGGCAAGGGTGCGCGCCCCGAGCAGGGCGCATTGACCCGGGACAACGACCTGTCGAAGACGTCCGAGACGCAGCGCGTGGTCGAATCCATGGTCGACGGCCTGAACGACCACACCATCGACGGCATCGAGGCGTTCTTTGCACCCGACTTTCGCTGGATGGGCAATGCCGGATGCGGTACGAAGAACGGCGTGCGCGCATTCCAGGACAACTGGCAACGCCCGTTCCAGGCCGCGTTCTCCGACAAGGTCTGCATCGACGAGGCGCGCATCGTGCAAGGCGAGTGGATGGCGGCCTTCGGTCGCCAGGAAGCCACGCACTCGGGTGAGTTCATGGGTATCGCGCCGACCGGCAAGCGGGTCGAGATCCGCTACATGGATTTCTGGAAGGTGCAAGGCGGCAAGATCGTCGACAACTGGGTCAACGTCGATTTTGCGCATGTGATGCAGCAACTCGGCAAGGACCCGTTCGACGGGCAGGGCTGGGAGGCGTTCGATCGCGGTGAACGTGTTCCCCCGCGTCCCGCTGCCAAGGGCTGAGGAAAAGCCATGCCGACCGACATGCTGAAGACCCCTTCGATGCGCCTGGACGGCAGGACCGCGCTGGTCACCGGCGCGGGCCGTGGCATCGGCCTGGCGGCGGCGCATGCGCTGGCGCAGGCCGGCGCCAGCGTGATGCTGGCTGCGCGCAGCGCACCAGAGATCGAGGCGGCCTGCGCCGACATCCGGGCCGAAGGCGGGCAGGCCTCGGCTGCTACGCTGGACGTGACGGACTCCGCCGCGGTGACGGCCTTCGTTGCGCAGCATGGCCCGTTCGACATCCTGGTCAACAACGCCGGCACCAACCGGCCGTCGCTGATCACCGACATGCAGGACGCCGACTACGACGCGGTGATGGACCTCAACGTCAAGGCCACGATGTTCGTGACCCGCGAGGTCGCGCGCGGCCTGATCGCGGCCGCAAAGCCCGGCTCCATCATCACCATCTCGAGCCAGATGGGCCATGTCGGCGGACCGAAACGCGCGCTGTATTGCGCCACCAAGCACGCGGTCGAGGGCATGACCAAGGCGTTGGCCTGGGAACTGGGTCCGCACCGTATCCGCAGCAACACCATCTGCCCGACCTTCATCGAAACCGCGATGACGGAAAAGATGTTCGCCGACCCGGCCTTTCGCAGTTATGTCGAATCGCGCATCGCGCTGGGGCGGATCGGACGGCTCGAAGACATCATGGGCGCGGTCGTATTCCTGGCCAGCGATGCGGCAGCCCTGGTCACCGGCTCGGCATTGATGGTCGACGGCGGCTGGACCGCAGCCTGAACCGGTCGGACACCGCCATGGCATCGGTCACCTCCCTCGACGTCGCACGCTTGGCCCAGGTGTCGCAGTCGGCCGTGAGCCGCACCTTCACGCCCGGCGCCAGCGTGTCCGAGGCGACCCGCGTCAAGGTCGAGGAGGCGGCACGCAAGCTCGGCTACCGGCCCAATGCCATCGCGCGCACGCTGATCACGCGGCGCAGCCGCATCATCGGCGTCGTGATGTCCTACCTGGAGAACCAGTTCTACCCGGTGGTGCTGGAAAAACTCTCGCAGCGCCTGCAGCGCGACGGCTACCACGTGTTGCTGTTCATCACCGACACCCGGCAGACCGATGCCGTGCTGGCCGAGATCCTGCAATACCAGGTCGACGGCATGGTGATGGCTTCCACGTCGATGTCCAGTGCGCTGGCGCTGCGATGCGAGGAAGCCGGCATTCCGGTCGTGCTGTTCAACCGTGTCAGCGCCGGCAGCGAGAACACCAGTTCGGTCACCACCGACAACTACCAGGGCGGTCTGCTGGTCGGGCAATACCTGGCCCGCACCGGCCACCGCCGTGTCGCCTACATCGCCGGCCTGGAAGACACCTCGACCAACCAGCAGCGCGAACGCGGCCTGCGCGACGGCCTGGCCGAGTCCGGCCAGAAGATGTTCGCCCGCGCGGTCGGCAACTACGACTTCGAGGACGCCAAGGCCGCGGCCCGCAGCCTGTTTGCGGTCAAGGCCGCGCAACGCCCGGACGCGGTGTTCGTGGCCAACGACCACATGGCCATTGCCGTCATGGATACCTTGCGCATCGAACTCGGATTGCGGATTCCGCAGGACGTCAGCGTGGTCGGATTCGACGACGTCAAGCAGGCGTCCTGGGGCTCGTACCAACTCAGTTCCGTGGTGCAGGATGCCGACGCGATGATCGAGGCCACGGCCGGCCTGCTGATGGAAGAAATGGACGGCGCCAACCAGAACCGCGCCGTCGTGTTGCCGACCCGTTTGGTGCTGCGCGCATCGAGTGCGCCGCGCACCCCCACGAAAGACCGCAAATGACATCGACTTCTCCCACGACGGCAACACGCGCACCGGCATCGGCCATGCGCGGCTTCGATGCCGAATTCCGCGACCTCGACCACTACATCCGCGTGATCACCGACCGGATCTGGGAGGGTGGGCGCATCGACGACATCCGCCTGTATTACAGCGACCCGTGCATCGTGGACACGCCCGCAGGCGTGAGCACGACGGTCCAGTCGGTCATCGACGGCACGCGCGCCACGCTGGCCATGTTCCCGGACCGGCGGCTGCTGGCCGAAGACATCATCCAGTCCGGTGACGACACCGGCGGTTTTCTCAGCTCGCACCGCATCATCTCGACGATGACGCACCGCGGCGACGGCGTGTTCGGCGAGGCAAGCGGCCGACGGGTCCATGCGCGAACCATCGCTGACTGCGTATGCAAAAACAACCGCATCGTGCATGAATGGCTGGTGCGCGACCAGGGCGCGATCGCACTGCAGATCGGGGTGCCGCCGCGGCAACTGGCGCAAGCCTGGCTGGAGCAGCGCGGTGGCTGGAACAAGCCGGTCGCCGGGCCGGCGCCCGCAGGGTATCGCTCCTTCGTCGACCCGCATCCGGCCGCGCAGGCGTATGCGCAGGCGATCGAGGCGGTCGCGCGTGGCGGGCCACTGGCGACCCGGCTGTACGACGAAGCCGTGCACCATCTGGGTCCGTGCGAGACCACGCGGTACGGTCATGCCGAGGTCGCCGCCTATTGGCAGTCGCTGTTTTTTGCATTCGAAGTCACCACATTCGATGCCGAGCATCTGGTGCTGAACCAGGGGGGCGGCCGGCCCGACCGGGTGGCACTGCGCTGGCGCGCCCAGGCCCGGCACACGAATCGCGGCGCGGCCGATGGCATGTTCGGTGCCGCCAGCGGCAACAGCGTCGAGATCATGGGCATCAACCACGTGGAACTGGTGCATGGCAAGGTGCTGCGCGAATGGGCACTGATCGACGACATCGCGTTGTGGATGCAGGTCCTGCGCGTTCAGGCCTGAGCGGCCGCAACCCATAGACGGAAACACACACCATGGCCCGCATCCAACTCAAGAACATCGTCAAGACCTGGGGCGAAGCCGTCGGCGTCAAGCGCATGTCGCTGGACATCGCCGACGGCGAATTCCTCGTGCTGCTGGGGCCGTCGGGTTGCGGCAAGACCACGACCATGCGCATGGTCGCCGGCCTGGAGGACCCGACCGAAGGCGAGATCTGGGTCGGCGACCGCTGCGTCAACACGCTCGAACCCAAGGATCGCGACGTGGCCATGGTGTTCCAGAGCTACGGCCTGTATCCGAACATGACGGTGTACGAGAACATCAGCTTTCCGCTGCGGATCCGCGGCACGCCGAAGGCCGACATCCACCCGGCGGTGATGAAGGCTTCGGGCAAGGTCGAACTCGACGACTTCCTGCAGCGCCGGCCCAAGGAACTCTCCGGCGGCCAGCGCCAGCGCGTGGCGCTGGCACGCGCCATCGTGCGCGAACCCAAGGTGTTCCTGATGGACGAGCCCTTGTCCAACCTCGATGCCAAGCTGCGCGTGAGCATGCGCGCCCACATCAAGCACCTGCACCACGAACTGGGCGTGACCACCATCTACGTCACGCACGACCAGGTCGAGGCGATGACGCTGGCCGACCGGGTGGTGGTGATGAGCAAGGCCGAGATCCAGCAGGTCGGCACGCCCGAGCAGATCTACAACGACCCGAACAACCTGTTTGTCGCCGGCTTCATCGGATCGCCGTCGATGAACCTGGTCAGCGGTTCGCTCAAGGACGGCGTGTTCGACGCCAAGGGCAAGACCTATTCGGTACACGTGGCCGGGCTGGGCACCTTCCCGCAGACCGACGTGGTGCTGGGCATGCGCGCCGAAGACATGCGCGTGACCACCGACGGCGACGCGCAGGTCGAGGGCGAGGTGTTTTCCTTCGAACTGCTGGGGGACTCGACGACCGTGACCATCAAGGTCGGGGACACCTTCATCACGGCAAAGGCCGACAAGGAGTTCCGCTGCCGCATGGGTGAGCGTGTCGGCTTCGCGGTACCGACCGAGCGGTGTTACTTGTTCGACGGCCAGACGCAGAACCGGATGCGTCTGGACCCTGCGTAATGGCCGGCCCATTCTTGACAGTTTTTTTCCAGGAGATTCGACATGCACATTGATCTGAAACTTCCCCGCCGCACCCTGGTGGCCCTCGCTGCAGCGGCCTTGGTCCTGCCGGGCGTCGCCATCGCCAAATGCGGCGACATCAAGGGCAAGGGCGACATCACGGTCGTGGCACCGGCCTTCCCGTCGACACAGCACCTGGCCAAGGAGATGGAATCCTGCAGCCGTGATGGTTTCAAGGTCACGGTCAAGGTCACGCCCGACGCACGGGTCGAGACCGAGCGGGCGTTCGCCTCGGACGGCAAGTCCGCCTTCGACGCCGCCATCATCTCGGGCGGCGTGTATTCCGGCCTGGTGTCCAAGGGCCAGGTGCAACCGATCACGGATCTGGTCGACAAATACAAGGCCAGGTACAAGATCGAGGACGGCATGCTGGTCAAGTCGAACGGCCAGGTGATGGCCGTCGCCTTCCAGCAGAACGCGCAGAACCTGTTCTACCGCAAGGACATCTTCGACAAGCTCGGCCTCAAGGTGCCGACCACCTACGACGAGATGCTGCAGGCGGCCGCCGTGATCAAGGCCAAGGAGCCGGGCATCGAATTCCCGATCGCCCAGACCTTCGCCAAGGGCTGGGACATCTCGGCCGAATTCATCAACATCTACGTCGGTTTCGGCGGGCAGCTGTTCAAGCCGGGCAGCGCCCAGCCGGCCTTCAACAGCGAGGCCGGCGTCAAGACGATCGAGCTGATGAAATCCATGTCCAGGTTCATGACGCCCAACTTCCTGGCGTCGAACTCGGACGACGTGATGAACCAGTTCCAGCAGGGCAAGGCGGCCATGGGTGTGCTCTGGGCCAGCCGTGCGGCGCGCATGGACGATCCCGCCGCGTCGAAGATCGTCGGCAAGATGGAGTTTGCCGCGGCCCCAGCTGCGATGCCGGGCGGCAAGAGCGCAACCCACCTGTGGTGGGACGGTGTGGCCTTGCCCAAGAACATCGCGGGCGACCGCGACGCCGTGTTCCAGGTCCTGATGGACGCGCTGGACGAGGAGTCCACCAAGGCCGGCAACGACCTGACGATCTGGGTGCGTTCGGCCTACAAGCCGACCCGGTTCGGCACCGGCGTGACCTTGTCGGCCAGGGCCGGCGCGCCGATCTGGCCGTCCGAGCCGTATGTCGGGCTGGCGCAGGGCGAACTCGGCAAGCTGGTGCCGGAGGCACTGGGCGGAACCATGACGGCCCGGCAGGCCCTCGACGCGGCCGCCGAGAACTATGTCAAGGCCGCCACCGAAAAGGGATTCATCAAGTAAGCCAGCTCCGGCCGGCGTGTCGAATCCTTGTCCCATCGGGAGTCCGAGATGAAAACGAAATCCTTCCTGCAGTTCGTCGCGCCGTCGGTGGCGATGATGGTGTTGCTGCTGGCGATCCCGATGGCCACGACCTTCTACCTGTCGGTGCGCAACTGCGCGCTGGAGATGGAGATGGTCACGGTCGAGGAATCCACGCCGTTCGGCAAGAAGGAGACCGTCACCCAGCGTGCCCGGATGGGGCCGGACGGACGCGCCTTGCAGACCTGTGCATTCGTCGGTCTGGACTACTACCGCAAGGTGCTGGGCCTGGACGCGTCGGCGGGCGACGCGGCGCCGGCCGGGCCGCCGGATGCCGGTGGCACGCCTGCTCCCGCCGGCGACGCCGCCGGCAACGAGTTCCTGGGCGCGCTCACGTTCACGATGATCTACACCTTCACGACCTTGCCGTTCGTGCTGGTGATCGGCTTCCTGCTGGCACTGGGCGTCAACAACGTGACGAACCGGCTCAAGGGCATGTTCATCACCGCGTCCCTGCTGCCGTTCATCATCACGCCGGTGGTCGCCGCCTTGTCCATCAAGTGGCTGTTCCGCGACAACGGCCTGGTGCCTTACCTGCTGTCGCACGTGGGCATCGAGGTGTTCTGGATGGCGCAGGCCTGGTCGGCGCGTCTGCTGATCATCGTCTACGGCATCTGGCACGTGGTGCCGTTTGCCTTCATCGTGTTGTACGCCGGGCTGCAGTCGGTGCCGCAGGACGCACTGGAGGCCGCGACCATCGACGGCGCCACGCGCTGGCAGAAGCTGCGTTACGTGACCGTGCCGCACCTGATGCCGCTGATCGTGTTCATCACGCTGATCCACCTGATGGACGCATACCGCGTCTTCGAGCCGGTGATCGTGCTGACCCAGGGTGCGTTCACGACCAGCGTGCAGTACCTGACCTACCACATCCTGCTGCTGGAGAACAACCCGTACAAGGCCAGTGCCGCCGCGGTGTTGACGCTGGCCGGCATCGTGGTGTTGCTGATCCCGCTGCTGGTGCGCACCTGGCGCGAGCAAAAAGGAGGTGTGTGATGCAAGGCAAGCGCAGTGTCTCGCTGTCGTTCCTGGTGTACGGCGGCCTGTTGTTCTGGCTCGTCATCGCGTCCTTGCCGGTGATCTGGACCGCCGTGATCTCGTTCCGCCAGTACGTCGACGCGTTTTCGTCGCCGATCAAGTGGGTGGCGCCGTTCACGTTCGAGAACTACACCCGGTTGTGGATCGACAAGGCGTTCTACCGCAACTTTCTCAACACGGCGCTGGTCACCGTGTTCACGGTCACGATCTCGCTGACTGTCGGTTGCCTGGCCGGTTATGCGCTCTCGCGTTACCGCGGTTCGCTGGGCTTCTGGCTGCTGCTGGTGGCGCTGGTGTTCCGGGCCATTCCCCATTCGAGCCTGCTGCCGTCGTTCTTCACCATCTTCGACGCGCTGGGTATCCGCAATACGTACTTCACGCTGATCTTCGTGCTGGTGGCGATCAACCAGCCGTTCACGATCTGGATGCTGCGTTCGTTCTTCGTCAACATCCCGAACGAACTCGACGAAGCCGCGCTGGTCGACGGCTGCACCCGGTTCCAGGCGTTCCGGCGCGTCATCATCCCGGTGATGTGGCCAGGCGTCGTGACCACCGGCCTGTTCAGCTTCCTGCTCGCCTACAACGACTTCCTGCTCAGCTCGGCGTTGACCAACGGCGACAAGATGACGATGCCGGCGGCCATTGCCAACGCCATCACGGCCGAGACCGAGGCCTTCCTGATGCAGGGCGTGGCCGGCGCGGTGAGCATCACGATACCGCTGATCGTCCTGGTCGTGGTGTTCCAGAAACAGATCGTCGGCGGCCTGACGCAAGGCGCCGTCAAGGGTTGAGATGAAGGACGCCCCCCGTCTGTGCGGTCGCACTGCGTGCCGACCGGCCGAGTCGTGGCGCTGCCAGAGGCAGGCGCCCCTTCGGCCCGTCCAAGCCTGCGCAGGCAGGCTTGGAGCCGCGGGCCTCGGCCCCACTGGGGGGCGCCCCCTACGGCCTGGCAAAGCCGGTTTCGTGGGGGCCTGGGCTGGCCTGCTCCGTGGCCGCTTGACCTTTCCTGCCCTGTGGGCGGCCCGCTGCGCCGTCGAGAACTGACATCCGAATGACACCAGACATCCACAACCGCAACAAGGCGACGCTCGCGCCGCTGCGCCGGGCCTTGTACGACTATCAGCCCGACGCCGTGCACGCTGCGCTGTCGGCGGTTTTTGCCCCGGATGCCATCGTGCACCTCGCAACGCCCTACGACGACCTGGACGGACCGACGGGTCTGTACCGGGAGGTGTTCGAACCGCTGCAGCGCGCCATACCCGATCTCGAACGGCGCGACACCATCGTCATCGCGGGGCCCGGCGCCGTGGACGGCAACTGGGTCGGCTGCTGCGGCTACTACACCGGCACGTTCGTGCGGCCCTGGATGGACATTCCGCCGACCGGCCACCAGGTGTCGCTGCGCTTCCACGAGTTCTATCGCATGGACGGTGGCCGGGTCGTCGAGATGCAGGCCTTGTGGGACATCCCCGAGCTGATGCTGCAGGCGCGGGCCTGGCCGATGGTGCCCAGCCTGGGCCGCGAGTGGCACGTGCCCGGCCCGGCGACGCAGGACGGGCTGGTGCAGGGCCCGTACGACGAGGCGCACGCGCTGCGCAGCCGCCAGCTGGTGCAGGACATGCTGGCCGGCCTGGCGAAGTTCGCCACCGGCGGGGTGGCCGCGATGGAGCTCGAGAAGTTCTGGCATCCGCGGTTCAGCTGGTACGGCCCGTCGGGCATCGGCACCGGGCGCGGCATCGCGGGATTTCGCAACTGGCACCAGATCCCGTTCCTCAACGGCATGCCGGATCGCAGGGGTACCGGCGGCAAGGGCAATTTCTTCGCCGACGGCGACTATGTCGGCTTCACCGCCTGGCCGGGCATGGCCGCCACCATCAGCGGCGACGGCTGGCTCGGCATCGCGCCCGCGGGCCAGAAGATCACGATGCGCAGCCTGGACTTCTGGCGCTGCGAGAACGGGCTGATCCGCGAGAACTGGGTGCTGGTCGACCTGTTGCATGTGTACCGGCAGATCGGCGTCGACGTGCTGGCGCGCATGCGCGAGTTCAACAAGGCGCGGCGCGTGTCGGCCTGAATGGTGGACGGCGATATGCAGGCACGGGACGCGCTGGGGCCGGATGCGGCGGTGGCGACCGGGCGCGCTGGTGGCGGCGCGGGCTCAGTCGGCGGCGATATGCGCCGATGCCCGCACGATCAGCGCGCCGGGCATCGTGGTGACGACGGGCGGCAGGCCAGGGTCGGCGATCCGTTCGAGCAGCAGCCGCACCACCGTGCGGGCCATGTCCTCGACCGGCTGGCGCACGGTGGTGAGCCGGTATGGCGGGCGCTCGGCCGCGGCAACGTCGTCGAAGCCGACGATGGAAATGTCCTGGGGCACGCGCAGCAACTTGTCGAAACGGGCCGCGTCCATGGCGCCGAGCGCCATGTCGTCGTTGGCGCAGACCACGGCGTCGAACGCCACATCGCGCGCGAGCAGCTCCAGCATGCACGCATGGCCGGATCGGTAGCTGAGGTCGCCATGCACGACCGCAACCTCGCCCACGCCCAGCTCGCCCAGCCGCTGTACGAAACCCTGCAGGCGCAGTTGCGATACCGGCGCGTCGGCTGCGCCGGCGATGAAGGCGAAGCGGCGGTGACCGCCGCGATGCAGCCGCTCCGCGATGTCGCGGTTCGCGCTTGCATGGTCGCAACTGACGCTGCAGGCCTGTTCCCCGGGGGCGACCCGGTTGTACAACACGACCGCGATGCCTTGTTGCCGGCAGCGGGCGATCTGCGCCGGTGGCAGCGTGGTGCACGCGATGACGCCATCGACCTTGTAGCGCAGCACCTCGCCGATGATGTCGTCGTGGCCCATCTCGCGGGTGATCGAGAACAGCAGCAGATGCAGGCCCTGGCGCAGCAGCGCGACGTTGAGCTGGAACAGGATCTCCGGCGTGACCCGGGTCGTGGCTTCGGTGATCAGCACGGCCACGATGTTGGAGCGGCGCGTGATCAGCGAGCGCGCAATCGCATTGGGCGCATAGTGCAGCTCGGCCGCCGCCGCCAGCACCTTCTTGCGCATCTTCTCCGAGATCGACGCGTCGGGCTTGAAGCAGCGCGATACCGCCGACTGCGACACACCGGCGAGGCGGGCCACGTCGTACGAGGTGGCGCTGCCAGCCGGTCGCTTGTCGTCGGTCTTCACGGGAGGCTTGGCCATGGGCCGCGAGCATACGCCATCTGATGGCGCCGCCGGCCGCCCCGGCATGTGCCCGCCGCGCCGCGTTGCGCGCCGCAAGGTGGCGGCCCAGGCCTTGCCCACCGTGGTCATGATTCCCGGGACCTTGTGTGATGCCCGGCTCTTCGCGCGCCAGAAGCGTGCCTTGCGCGACCTGGCCGACGTGCGCGTGGTCGACTACGACGACCTGCGTCCGACCCGGGACTGGGCCGATGCCTTGCTGGCCCGGCTGCCGCAACGCTTCTCGGTGGTCGGGTTTTCGCTCGGCGGCCTGTGGGCGCTGGAGTTGGTGCGCCGCGCTCCGCACCGGGTCGAACGGCTGGCCATGGTCGCCAGCAACGCGCATGGCGCGAGCGCGGCAGGTCGGCGCAACAGTGCCCGCTTGTGGAGGTTGTGGCGAACGCGCGGCCCCGATGCCGTGGCAGGTCGTGTGTTGCCCGCCTATTTCCACCATGAACGGCAGCGCCAGCGGCATGCCCCGCTGGTGCTGTCGATGGCCCGGCGCAGCCGGCGGGACGCGGCCGCGGCGCAGTTCCACTGGGCCGCATCGCGCCCGGACGGCCATGCCGCGTTGGCTGGCTTCCAGGGCCCGTTGCTGCTGGTCAGCGGCGCCCGGGATCGTGTGTGCACCCCGGCCATGCAGCGGACGATGGTGCGTGCACAACCGCGTGCGCAGTGGCTGGAACTGCCCCGTGTCGGCCACTTCGTGCCGCTCGAGGGCGGCGCCCGGCTGTGCCATGCCTTGCGGCGCTGGTTGAACCCCGCCTGAGACGAAAGCCGCACCACTGACCCACCGGCCGCAACGGCTAGCCCCTCTTCGATTGTTTCCCTCTCACAGGACCGTCCCATGTTGACCCAAGAACAGCTCCAGCAACGCTTCATTCCCTTCGACAGCCTGCGCTACAGCACCGATGCCTTCATCGATTACCGCATCCCCGGCTGCGGACCCAAGAAGAACTACGCGCTGATCGGCCCGGGCGTGTCGCAGAATCCGAACCAGCCGGTCAGCCTGCGCGAGAAACACGGCTTCCAGGTCGGCGGCGTTTCCATGCCGGCCGGCACGACGAATCCGCCGCACATGCATTTCACCGCCGAGGTGTTCATCTGCACCAAGGGCCGCTGGCAGATGCACTGGGGCTTCGATCCCGATCCGCTCAAGGCCGAGATCGGCGAGGGTGACATCTTCACCGTGCCGACCTGGATCTACCGCGGCTTCCAGAGCCTGGGACCGGACGACGCCTTCATGTTCACCGCGCTGGGCCGGGACGACACCGGCGGCATCCTGTGGGGGCCGTGGACGCTGGAGGCGGCGCGCGCACAGGGTGTGCACCTGACCGAGGACTACCGCATCATCGACGAGCAACTCGGCCAGACCTGGAGCGAGAACGACAGGCGCTTGCAGCCGATGACGCCGCAGGAGATCGCGGCGCTGCGCAAGTGGACGCCCGAGCAGATGGAGCGGCGCTGCGTGCGTTTTGCCGATCTGGACTGGTCGCGCGATGCCTTGCTCGACAGCAGTCTGCCCGGATGCGGCGGCGCGATCGCGCCGGTGATCGGCCTGGGCATGAGCCAGGAGCGCAACCATCTGGCTCCGGTGCACGATGCGCACGGTTTTTCGATCGAGTGGCTGCGCCTGCCCCCCGGTGGCAGCATGTCGCGTCACATGCTGGCGGACAAGCAGGTGCTGGTCGTGTACCGCGGCCAGGTGGCGATCACCATCGACGGCAGCGATGCACCCGTGACGATCGCGGCCAGGGGTTCCGACCAGGGCTGGGACAGTTATGCGATGCCGGCCGACGCCTGGCGCAGCTACCGCAACACCGGCAGCGACGCGGCGGTGGTGCTGATCATGACACCGGGCGACCACCGCAAGAACCTGGTCTGGGACGATGGCGTGCTGCACGCGGCAGGCCGCGCCAACCGGGCCATCGATGCGAACGGGTATGTCGCGCCGAAGAACTTCGTCGACCGCTCGCAACGATGATGCGCCATCCGGTGCCCGCGCCTACTCCCCTGCTCGCATGCATGGCGGAACCGGCCTGCGGTCGTGTCACACTCGCCCGCGTGGCCAGCAACTCCTGCATGGCCGGCATTGAACCCTGGAACCCGCCATGACCCAAGCCATCCGCCCCCTCGATACCTGCCTGCCCGAACTGCTGCGCAGCGGCCAACGCCTGCGTGGCGTCTTCAACGGCCTGGCCTCGCCCGCCATCGTCGAGATGTGTGCCTTCGCCGGATTCGACTTCCTGGTGATCGACAACGAACACGGCCCGGCCAGTTTCGAGAGCACCGAACACATGTTGCGCGCCGCGCGCGCCAGCGGCCTGCCCGCGCTGGTGCGCTGCCTGGAGCACGACATCGCGCGCACGCTGGACATCGGCGCCGGCGGCCTGCAGATCCCGATGGTCAACACGCCCGAGCATGCCGCGGCGCTGGTGCAGAAGGTCAAGTACCCGCTGGCCGCGGGTGCCGCCGGGCTGTCCGGGCAACGTGGCAGTGCGTTTTCCTCGCGCGCCGCCGGCTACGGGGCGTTCGGCGGCCCCGACCACACCCGTCGCAGCAATGAAGGCATTGCGCTGGTCGTGATGATCGAGACGCCCGAAGCCGTGGCCAACGCCGCCGCGATCGCCGCGGTCGATGGTGTCGACGCGGTCTTCATCGGGCCCAACGACCTGGCGCATGCCATGGGGCACGAGAACCGCTGGAACGATGCCCCGGTGCAGGCCGCGATCGAACAGACGCTGCGGGCCGTTGCGGGCGCCGGCAAGTGTCCCGGCATCCTGGCCCTGAGTCCGGCCGACGAGGAAAAATACGCCGCCTGGGGCGCGCGTTATTTCGCCACGGTGACGACCGGCATCATCATGAAGGCGTTCAAGGAGGCGGCGCAGGGCGGCCGCGCGCAGCTGGACTATTGAGACATCGCGCCGGTCGGCGTCTGCGCGGCGCCGGGTCGCGAGCGGCCGGTTCCGGCAGGCGTTGCGCCAGTGCGCACTGCTGCCAAAATGGGGGCCGCAGCCTTTTCGTGACCATGACGCCTGAACTGACCCAGAAGCTCACAGCCGCCGTCGACCGCATGCCGGCGTTCCCGCGCAGCGTGCAGCAGATCCTCGAACTCACGCGCGACGTGAACTGCTCGCCCAAGGACCTCGTGCGGGTGATCGACCACGACCCGGTGGTGATGGTCAAGATCCTGCGTGTGGTCAATTCCGCCTACTACAGCCTGCCCAAGCAGATCACGTCGATCAATCACGCCGTGGTGTACATGGGTTTCAACAGCCTGAAGAACCTGGCGCTGAGCATCGCGGCCATCGGCATGTTGCCCAAGGAGGGCGTGCCCGGCTTCGACGCCCACCAGTACCTGCTGCATTCGCTGACCACGGCCAACATCGCCAAGATGCTGGCGCCGCGCGTGGGCAACGTGGACGCGAACGACTGCTTCATCGCCGGATTGCTGCACGATTTCGGCAAGGTCGTGTTTGCCCAGTTCATGCCCCAGGAATTCAAGCAGGCCCTGATGATGGCCGACTGGGGCGAGGTGTCGCTATACCAGACCCTGCGCGAGGTCATCGGCACCGACCACGCGGTCGTCGGAGGCATGCTGGTCGAGAAATGGCGTTTCCCCGCGCCGCTGGTGGAGACGATCCGCCATCAGCATGTCGACGACCTGCTCGATACCGAGATGATCGCCTGCGTGTTCACGGCGAACCAGATCAGCAAGAAACTCGGGTTCGGCGCCGCCGGCAACCCCTGTGTCGAAGCCTTGCCGCCGTTCATCGCGCAGCGCGTGGGCGGTGACCTGGACGAGGTCATCGCCTCGCTTGGCGACCTCGACCGGATGTACGAGGAAGCCATGGTGTTTGCGAACGCGTGACACCCCCCGGTTTCCTTTCCCCTGGCGCGCCTGGGGTTTTCCCTGATGACCCTGCTGGCAGTGAACTTTTTCCGCGAAGCACGGTCCATCGAGCGTCAGTTCTTGTTTCCACTTGTACGACGTCCCCATCCTCAATCCCATCCACAGGAGTCCCCATGAAAGTTCTCGCTTCGTTTGTGCTCGCAGCCTCCGCGTTCACCCTGGCCGCACCGGCCCAGGCCCAGTTCGCCAAACCGGAAGACGCCATCAAATACCGCAAGGCGGCCTTGACCGTGATGGCGGCGCATTTCGGCCGCGTGGCCGCCATGGCCAACGGACGCATGCCTTTCGATGCGGGAGCCGCGGCCAGCAATGCGGCGACGGCCGAGACGATGTCCAAGCTGCCATGGGCTGCATTCGTCGAGGGTACGGACAAGGGAGAGACCAAGGCCAAGCCGGAGATATGGGCCGACAAGGCCAAGTTCATCGCGGCGTCGGAAAAGATGCAGGGTGAGATGACGAAACTGGCGGCGGTCGCCAAGGGTGGCAACATCGATGCCATCAAGGCCCAGGTCGGTGCCACCGGCGGTGCCTGCAAGGCCTGCCACGACGACTTCCGCAAGGAGTGATGGTCAGCGAGGCCGTCCAGCCCCGCGCTTGACGGCCCGCTTCGCGGTGAACAAGGCCGCCGCACGGCGCTACCGTGCGGCGGCCTTGTTCGTTCACGAGCCCGGCTGTGTGCCGGCGGCAGGTGGCACCCGGTGCGCCTGCAGCCATTCGGCGAACCGTCGATGCCATGCTTCGGGCAGCCACTGGCGCAGCACCGCCTGTTCCTGCTGGTAGAAGCCGGCGAACCACGCCGCGGCCTCCGCCACCGGGGGCTGGATCAGGCTGCCGTCGGCGCTGCTGGCCGCCGACAGGTAACCATAACTGGCGGCGGCACCGTCGCGCAGACGGCTGCTCGACAGCGTCTCGCGAAAGCGCAATACGCCGCCGGTATGGTGGGCGAACTGCATGACGAGCCAGAAACCGGCCGCCTGCAGGGCCGGCGCTGCCAGGGGCGCATGGGCGAACAGGCGGTCCAGCAGCACGTTGCGGCGCAGCATGCAACCGGCCATCGGCGGCGCGACCCAGTCGCGCAGGCTGGTGGCCAGTGGCGGAACCTGCTGGATCGCCTGTTTCCAGGCTCCGCTGTTGCGGAACACGTCGGCATGCACGAGCGAGCCTTGGGCACTGATCAGCCGGATGTCGCTGCAGCTGGCGGCCACCAGCGCCCCGTGCTGGCGCAGGAACAGATGGCGCTCGACGAAGCTGCGATCGAGCCGGTCGCCGGCACGCAGGAACACCATGTATTCGGCCGAATGCCCGGCCCACGCGCGGGCCAGGCGCATCAGCTCCGTGTCGCCGTCGGCGCCGGCCGCGGCGACCGTGACCGGCTCGTGCGACTGCAGGCTGTCGGATATCGACGCCTGCGTGGCCGGGTCGTCGGCGTCGCCGAGTACCGCCACGGCCACCATGGGCGCGCCGAGCCGGTGCGTGGCCGACAGGCGGCGCACCAGGTGTTCGCGGCCGCGCAGGTATTGCAGCGCCTGCATGCGTTCGACCGGTGTCTTGTCCTGCAGGTCGAGCCAGTGCTCGAGGAAACGCTGTGTCTTCGGCGCCCGGTTGTGCGGATCGAAACGCGGCACGTATTTGCCGTCGACGATGCTGGCAAACTCGTTGGCGCCGTGGATGCGGTAGATGCCCAGCGCCTCGCGCAGGTAGTGCGCCCGCCCGGTCCGGATCAATGCGGCCGGGCACAGGATGCCGTCGGCGCCGCGGTTGAACTCCCAGGTCGGCAGGGCCTGCAGGCAGTCGAGCACCAGCGTGCGCGAGAACACCAGCCCGCAGGGGATCGAGAACGGGAAATGCGTGACCGGCTGCTCCAGCGTCAGGCAATCGGGCAACTCGGTCACGCTGACCAGGTCGAACCAGGACTGGGGCAGCCGGCTGGTGGTGTTGTCGGCGTCGGTGCAGTCGAGCCACAGGTCGTGGCACAGGAACAGGCGGTCGGGCGCTTCGCCCAGGCCGGCGATATGTTCTGCGACTCGGCGCAGCTTGTCGGGCAGGAAGCGGTCGTCGGAGTCGAGCAGGCAGACATAGTCGCCGACCGCCCTGCGCACGCCGGCCTCGTAGGTGGCGGTCTGCCCGCGGTTGTCCTGCAGCACGGCGGTGAACCGGGGGTCGTCGGCGAACTGGGCGTAGACCGCGCGCGAATCGTCCGTCGAGCCGTCGTCGACCACGATCACCTCGATCCGGTCGGCGGGGTAGTCCTGCTCGAGCGCGCTGCGGATCGCCTCGCCGACGAAGCGGGCGTAGTTGTAGTTGCAGATGACGACCGAGAAGCGGGGCAGCGCGTTCATGGGTTTGTGGTGCGCACGACGGCTTCGCACCGGTCGGCCGCGCTGCGGATGGTCGCCTGCTGGTCGTAAGCCTGGTGGCGCTGCGCGAAGGCCTGGGCGGCCTGGGTCAGCGCGGTGTCGGCCAGTGCCTTCCTGAGCAGGCGGGGCATCTGGGCACTGGCTTCGGCGGCCAGCACGACGGCCGCACCGAGGCCGGACAGGCGGTGGGCCGCCATGGTCTGCTCCATCTGCATCGGGAACACCATCAGCGGCTTGCCGGCCAGCAGCATGGCGGCGGTCGTGCCGGCGCCGCCGTGGCAGATCGCCAGGTCGCAGCCGCCGCGCATGGCGGCCATGTCCAGCGGGTCCGGCGACACCACCATGCTGCCGTTGCTGAAGGTCTGCAGCGTCTTGCGCGCCGCACCGGGCACGTGGACCAGCGCGCTGGCGCCGGACTTGTGCAGTGCCGCCAGGATGTTGTCGAGCCCGGCGTATTCCGGCTTGAGGTAGGCGAACACCCGTGGCCCGGGCGCGTCGGGCCAGGGCAGATCGGCGCCCTGGCCAAGGGAAAAGATCGGACCCAGGTAGTCGTTGTCGTCGCGCTGCGGATAGTGGTCGAGTTCGGCAAAGCTGCACATCAGCGTGGCATCGCAGTCGCGCAGCTCGCCCATGCCGGCCATGGTCGGCGCGTCCAGCGCGAGCAGCACCTGGTTGGCGGTCGCCACCGCGTGTTGCTCGGAGTCCTGCACCCGCACCATGTTCTCGCGCATCCACCAGCGGAAGTGCGGCATCGGCCGGCCGTGCGGCGGAATGCAGAAACCGTCGCCGAAATTGACCCGGGCCAGCGCCAGCCCGCGGGTCGCGAGCAGGGCGGTCGGGGCGTGGTCCATCACGACCACGTCCGGCGCCAGCAGATCGATCAGGTTGCGCCAGGCGCGGCAGATGCCGGTCAGCGCGGTGGCGTTGAGGTAGCCGAAACGCATCAGCAGTTCGGAGTAGGTGATGGCGTCGGGCAGCTGCGTCACCTTGCGCAGCCACAACGGCGCCTGCCAGGTGCGGATGCCGTGGGGTGTCAGCAGCTTCTCGGCGCCCATCAGGTCGCGCACCGCGAACACCACCTCGTGGCCGCGCGCGCGCAGCTCCAGCGCCACCGGCAGCAGCCGCGCGAGGTGGCCGTAGTCGCCACCGAGTTCCCATGCAAACAGATATCGAGCCATGGCGTGATGCTAACAACGGCCGAAAAGCGGCCACCAAGGAGAACGGCACCCGCAGGTGCCGTTCGTCTACGTCAACCGGTCATCGCGCCGGTTGTCACTGCGCCTGTGTCGCGCGTTTGCGCCGGGCCGCTGCCACGCCGGCCAGACCCAGGCCGATCAGCGCCAGCGAGCCCGGCTCCGGCACGCCGTTGGCGGGCGCACTGGTCACGAGGAAGCCGGCGGTGTTGTTCGCGCTCAGGCTGCCATTGCCGAAGTTCGGACCGTTGAACGGGTCACCGGAGCGGGCGATCGCAGCGCCGGGGAAGCTCGTCTCGAAGCTGCAGATTTCCTTGTCCAGGTCGATCGGGTTGTCACCATTGTCGTCGAGGCCGGCGGCCTCGGCATAACCGCCGTAGCCGTCGTTGCAGGCCTGGTAGTAGGTGCCGGTTTCAGCTCCCAGTTGACCGGACACGGTGGCGATGATGTCGTAGTCCAGCGTGAAGGACTCGCCGGCGGCGATCTGGCCCATGCTGACGTTGAACAGGCCGCCGAAACTCGATGCGTTCGAGCTGGTGCCGTTGAAACACGACATGTAGGCCAGGCCGATGTCCGTGTCGGTGCAGGTCACGTCGCCGGTCGCGGTCTGCGTGATGCTGGTGAGGTCTTGCGCAACGGTGGTGCCATTCTTCTTGATGTTGAGCAACAGGCTGGCAAAGCCGGCGCCGGAGCCCAGCACGCCGACTTCACCGGCGTCGACCATGAACGAGAAGTTGTAGGTCTGTGCCACGCCGGAGGTGTTCGTGAACTGCTGCGTGAAGGTCGCGCGGGTGTCGGCACTGAAATGACCTTCGCCGGAAGCGCGGGCGCCGAAATAGGTCGGCGATGCGGCGAAGCCGTAGGTGTGGAAAAACACGTTGCTGCCGGCGTCGCTCTTGAACAGGTAGAAGTCCGCGCCGTTGCTCGACGGGTTGTACAGGTTCGAGCTCGGGTCGGTCATGCCATCCACGGTGGGACCGCCGTTGAGGGAATAGTTGGCATCGAGCCTGATGTTGGGGCCGAACGCAACGGCATCGGCCCAGGCACCGGTGGACAGGCCGCCGAGCATGACGGCGACCGCCAGTGGAACCATTTTGAGACGCGTAGGTGAAAAATTCACGATTTACCTCCTGTAGTTGAAACGCCCGGAAGACCGAACACATGACAGGAAGCAAATTCCATTCCATCAAATATCTTGTTTTTAATCAACGACTTAAGGCCATTTTCCCATGTATGCCTCAGGGCTGAAAAGACCGATGTCAGCGAGGCCGACGTTTCTGGCAAGCTCGAATGTGGTAGTGCGTCGCTGCCGTGATGTCGACAGCGCGACGTTCAAGCCATTTACCTATCCGTAATTCATTACGAATAGGTAAAATCGCCCGATTCTGAAGGAGAGCTCCATGTCCCAAGCCAAGACCGGCAACACCAAGGCATTTGCGTCGCAGGCCGACCTCGACGACAAGAAGATCACGTTCGAACAACTCAGCGCGCATTGCTGGGCGTACACCGCCGAGGGCGACCCGAATTCCGGCGTCATCATCGGCGACAAGTTCATCATGGTCAGCGATGCGACCGCAACTCCTGCGATGGCGCAGGACCTGATCGCGCGGATCCGCACGGTCAGCGACAAACCCATCAAATATGTCCTGCTGACCCATTACCACGCGGTGCGGGTGCTGGGCGCCAGCGCCTACGCCGCCGAAGGCGCGACCGAGATCATCGCCAGCCAGGGCACGTTCGAACTGATCCAGGAGCGCGGCGCACAGGACATGCAAAGCGAGATGGAGCGTTTCCCGCGCCTGTTCCGCAATGCCGAGTCGGTGCCGGGCCTGACCTGGCCGACCATGGTCATCGGCGGCGGCGATCCGGCCCGTGGCGAAGTGCCCGGCAAGCTCACGGTGGACCTGGGCGGCGTCAAGGTCCAGATCTGGCATCCGGGCGCGGGCCATACCCGGGGCGACACCATCGCCTGGGTCGCGGACGAGAAAGTGCTGTTCAGCGGCGACCTGGTCGAATACCAGGCGGGTGTCTATACCGGCGACGCCCAGCTCGAGGAATGGCCTGCCACGCTCGAGGCCTTGCGCGCCCTGGGTGCGCAGGCCATCGTGCCGGGCCGGGGAGAGGCCATGAAGGGTGCCGACGACGTCAACAAGGCGCTGGACTACACCAAGTCCTGGGTCGAGACCCTGTTCCGCTGCGGCAAGGAGGCCGCGGCCGCCGACATGGACCTCAAGGCCGCGATGGCCCATACCCGCAAGAGCATGGATCCGCTGTTCGGCCAGGTGTTCATCTACGAGCACTGCCTGCCGTTCGACGTGAGCCGGGCCTACGACGAGGCCAAGGGCATCAAGAACCCGCGCATCTGGACCGCCGAGCGCGACAAGGAGATGTGGGCGGCGCTGCAGGACTGAACGTCCATCGGCATGTACAAACAAAAGGGGCCCGAACGGGCCCCTTTGTTGTTGTCGTTCCCTCAGCCGCGTGCCTGGCCCGACAGTTGCCGTGCCATCGGCGGCAGCACCGAGACCTGCTGCACCAGGTCGCGGATCGTCTCGCAGCAGGTCTTCATCCGGATGCTGCGCAGCTGGGTGCGCACGGTCGAGATGCGCACGCCGTGGTTGTGCGCGATCTGGGCCGGGCGCAGGCCCTTGCAGACCTGGGCCAGCACCTGGCCTTCGGCGCTGGTCAGGCCGCGCTCGCGGGCGAACAAGGCCATCGTCGAGTCGTCGCACAGTTGCTGCTTGGCGAACACCAGCAAGGCATAACTGGGCGGCACGGCCGAGCCCAGCGTGCCGTACGCGTGCAGGTCGAAGGTATGGCGCGGGCCGATCAGCGGCAGCACCGCCACCGCCGACGACTGCGTTCCCTCGCCCAGGCACAGGAAACCCCGCAGCCCGGCACGGGCCCGGTCGAGCGTGCGGCGCAGGGTGTCGTTGTCGCACGGGCGTTGTGCCATCACCCGGCCATGGAGCAGCCGCAGGCCGGACCCGCGGCCGAGCGTGCCGGAGCCGTCCGGGCATTCGAGCAGTGCGGCATGCCCGAGCACGTTGGCGAACTGGACCATCGCGGACTCGCTGTCGATGACAACCAGCCCGTAGTCCATCTGGTTCAGCGCCATGCGCAGCAGGTGCAGCTCGGATGGCTCCAGCGGGTGCGGCGGCGGGCTGCCGGCCAGGGCTGCGACAGTGGCGGACCGTGCGCGTGGATCGATGTGCGGCATGATGGTGGACTCCTCCTGTGGTCGCACCCGATGCACGATGGTGCCCTGTGCGGTGCGTGGGTCACAGCTTAGGAACATCCGGCTCGCGCGGGTTGTGCAACTGCCCGCCGACTTTTGTGACATATGCACCATGGCGCGGGCCGCGCCGGTGCGCGCCCGCTACCAGCGGGGCGGCAGCCTGGCCAGCAGGGCGATGTGCCGGTCGCAGACCGCGATATAGCCGCCGCTGACCAGGTCCTTGAGGATGCGGCTGACCATCTCGCGGCTGCATCCCGCGCGGCTGGCGATCTCCTGGTGGGTGATGCGCTCCATCACCATGCGGCGGCCGTCGGGCTGCACCGTGGCCATGTCGTTGAGCAGCCGGGTGATGCGGCCGTAGACGTCGATGAAGGCCAGGTTGCGTGCGTCGCGGGTGGCGAGCCGCAGGCGCTGGATCACCTTGGACAGCAGTTCGAAGCAGAACTCCGGGCGCTCGGCGATGAACTCCGACAGGGCCCGCCGGTGCACGACGGCGCACACCGTGGGTTCGAGCGTGATGACGCTGGCCGAACGAGGCCCGCCGTCGAGCGCCATCTCGCCGAAGTACTCCGCCGCGCCGAACACGCCGAAGGTGATTTCCTTGTCGTTCGCGTCGACGCAATAGACCTTGACCCGGCCCTCGATCACGATGAACAGCGTCTCGCCGACATCACCCTCCTGGATCAGGATCGTGCCCTTGCGGTAGCGCCGGATGTCCCCGCGCGCCGCGAGCGCCCGCAGCGACTCGGGATGGCGCGCATCGGCCACGAAAGCGTCGCATTCCGTCGACATGGGGGCGAGCTCCTCGAACGGCCGGCACCGGACGGCCTTGTCGCTGAATGTAACAAATGCCGTGCGCAATGACGCGCGGCCGTCCACCGCAAGGGGGACGCGGATCGTCAGGGCGCGCCCGAGAGCTCCCGCGCGTCGCGTTCGTACGCCGCCACCCGGTCGACGGCGCGGGCGCGCTGGGCCGCCGTGGTGCTGTTGTGCAGCTGGGCGTAGAGCTGGCAGTTCTCCTCGATCGTGGTCTGGGCGTGCGTGCGGTAGGCCGGGTCGGGCGAGCGCGCCGTGCGCTCCAGGTAGGCCCGCAGCAGCCCCGCGGCCTGCTGCGGCGCCGGACGCGCCGCGCCGCCGGCACCGCTGACCGTACGCAGCGTCTGCAGCAGGTCCTGTTGCCGGCGCTGGCGCTCCGTGAAACTGCGCTGCGGGTCCCAGCTCGAGCGTGCCAGTCCGGCCTGCAACACGGCACGTTGCCGGGCATCGAGCGTGCCGTAGAACTGCTCCGCACGTTCGAGCGTGGATGCGAATCGCCGCTCCAGCCGCTGGGCCCGGTCGACGGCGACCCACTTGCGGCGCCACTCGGCATTGCCCTTGTCGAACTTGCCCTCGATGTGCGCGAGCTGGGCCGGCGTCAGCGACGCGGCGAGCATCACGGCGCCGGGCTCGGCCTGGCGGCTGACCGCGTCGAAGCGCTCGCGCAGCTGGTCGAAGAACCGGCACACGTCGCCAGCCGTGGTGTCGGCCGGCGTGTCGCGCCCGATCTGCTGCAGCAGGTCGGCGATGCGGGGCATTTCGTTGACCCGGTGCCACTCGTGCAACCGGGCCAGGTCGCTGCGCAATCGCACCGACTGCGCATCGCCCAGGTCGGCATATCCGTCGACCCACCAGTAGCCCAGATCGGGCAGGTTGTTGTATGCCAGCTTGACCGCGCTGCAGGCGGTCAGCAGGGCCGCCGCGAGGCCCACCAGCAGCAGGCGGATAATCGCAGGCCAACTCACTACCAGGCGACGGAACAGGGATATGGAATCTAGTGTTGGCATCGTGGATGTGGTCATCATGGCCGCGGGCAAGGGAACCCGGATGAAGAGCCGGTTGCCCAAAGTATTGCACCCATTGGCGGGACGTGCTCTGGTGCACCATGTATTGGCCACCGCCGCCGAGCTCGGGGCCCGCAACGCGGTGCTGATCACCGGCCACGGCGCCGAGAGGGTGGAGGCCGCCTGCGGCCCCGCCGGCGGCCTGGCGTCGTCGTTGCAGCTGCAATGTGTGCGCCAGGAGCCGCAGCTCGGCACCGGGCACGCGGTGCAGCAGGCGGCGCCGGTGCTGCCCGACGATGGCACGGTGGTGGTGCTCAGCGGCGACGTGCCGTTGACCCAGGCGCAGACGCTGCGCGACCTGATCGCACTGGGCGGCGGCGACAAGCTGGCCTTGCTGACGCTGGAGCTGGAAAACCCCGCGGGTTATGGGCGCATCGTGCGCGATGGCGGTGGCGACAGTGCTCCGGTGCGGGCCATCGTGGAGCAGAAGGACGCCACGCCCGAGCAGCTGTCGATCCGCGAGATCTACAGCGGCATCATGGCGGTGCCGGCGCGACTGCTCAAGACCTGGCTGGCGCGGCTGGACAACAAGAACGCGCAGAAGGAGTATTACCTGACCGACATCGTCAAGTTCGCCGTTGCCGACGGCGTGCCGGTGGTGGCGCACCGCATCCATGACGCGGTGCAGGTGGCCGGGGTCAACAGCCCGGTGCAACTGGCCGAGCTCGAGCGGGCCTACCAGCAGCGCCAGGCGACGCGGCTGATGGAGCAGGGCGTGCGCCTGTCCGACCCGGCGCGCATCGACGTGCGCGGCGAACTGCAGTGCGGGCAGGACGTGGCGATCGACGTCAACTGCGTCTTCGAGGGCACGGTTGAGCTGGGCGACGACGTGCGCATCGGAGCCAACTGCGTCATCGCCAATGCCCGGATCGAGGCCGGTGCGGTGATCCATCCCTTCACCCACATCGACGGCGAGAAAACCGGCGTCACGGTCGGTGCCGGCGCCCTGGTCGGCCCGTTTGCGCGCCTGCGTCCGGGAGCGCAGCTGGGTGCCGAGGTGCACATCGGCAATTTCGTCGAGGTCAAGAACTCCACGCTGGCCAAGGGTGCCAAGGCCAATCATCTGGCCTACCTGGGCGACGCGACGGTGGGCGAACGCGTCAACTACGGCGCCGGCAGCATCACCGCCAACTACGACGGCGCGTTCAAGCACCGCACGGTGATCGAGGACGACGTGCACGTGGGCAGCAACTGCGTGCTGGTCGCACCTGTCACGCTCGGCGCCGGCGGCACGGTGGGCGGCGGCTCGACCATCACCAAGGACACGGCGCCGGGTGCACTCAGTGTGGCGCGCGGCCGCCAGACCACGATTGCCGGATGGAAACGACCGAAGAAATGAGCGGTTCCGACGGCAGGCCGGTCGATCTGCGTCAGCGTGTCGATCAGCTCGAGCGTGAACTGGCCCAGGTGCAGCTGGCGCTGGAGGATTTCACCTATTCGGTCTCGCACGACCTGCGCGCCTCCTTGCGCCATGTGACCGCGTATCTGCGCATCGCGCGCGAAGACCTGGGCGACGCGCTGGACCCCGCGATCGCAGATCACCTGGATACCGCGGCCGGCGCTGCGACCCGGATGGGCCGCCTGATGGACGGGCTGATGGAGCTCTCGCGCGTCGGCCGCGCGGTGCTGCAACCGGCCGTGGTCGACCTGGGCGCGTTGCTGGACGACGTGCGCCACCACCTGGAGCCGGCCTGCGAGGGGCGTGCGCTGCGCTGGCATGTGGCGCCCGACCTGCCGCGGGTGCACGGCGACCTGGCCTTGCTGAACCAGTTGCTGACCTGCCTGGTCGACAACGCGATCAAGTTCAGCCGCGACCGCGACCTGGCCGAGATCACGATCGGCTGGACGCCGCTGGAGGCGCCCGGCATGTGCGAGATCCATGTGCAGGACAACGGCGTCGGCTTCGATCCGCGCATGCAGGACCGGCTGTTCCGCGTGTTCCAGAGCCTGCACAGCGCGCGCGAGTTCGACGGCATCGGTGTCGGCCTGGCGTTGGCACGCCGCGTGGTCGAGCGCCACGGCGGGCAGATCCGTGCCCATGGCGAGCCCGGGCAGGGTTGCCGGATCAGCTTCAGCCTGCCGCTGGCGGCTTGAGGGTCGGGCTCAAGGGCAGGCGTGCGCCGAACTTGGCGCGCTTGACGCTGAAGAAGGCCTTGACGTTGCGCACGTTCGCGTCGCTGGTGAACAGGCGCTGCGCCAGCGCATGGTATTGCGGCATGTCGGGTGCGTGCACGACCAGCACGAAATCGGGGCCGGGCGAGACGCGATAACACTGCTGGACCGCGTCGTCGCCCTGTACCCGCTGCTCGAACGCGTCCAGCCATTCGGCACCTTGACGGTCCAGCGAGATCTCCACGATGGCGGTCAGTCCGTGGCCGAGCATCGGCGCCAGCGTGTCGGCGGACAGGACCGCGACCTGTTGCTCGATGACGCCGGCCTCGCGCAGACGCTTGACCCGCCGCAGGCAGGTCGGTGGCGAGGTGAAGACCCGCTGCGCCAGTTCCAGGTTGCTCAGCGAGGCGTCGTTCTGCAACTGCTCGAGCAGACGCAGGTCGATATCGTCAAGTTCGATTTGTTCCATGAATCGATCATCCATGAAATAAATGTTCATATCAATGATGACATGAAACGATGATTCAAATTTGTGCAATATTTGGCGAAATATTTTTCGCGACTGCCCGTACCATCGCGCCACTACTACAGCAGGAGCTCTCTTTATGTGTGGCATTGTCGGCGCCGTTTCCACCCGCAACATCGTCCCGGTCCTGGTCCAGGGTCTGCAGCGGCTCGAATACCGTGGGTATGACTCCTGCGGCGTAGCCGTTCACATCGATGGCCTGCAGCGGGCCCGGTCCACCTCGCGGGTGGCCGAACTGATCGAGCAGGTCAGCAACAGCAAGCTGCAGGGCGGCACCGGTATCGCCCATACCCGATGGGCCACCCATGGCGCACCGGCGGTGCACAACGCGCATCCCCATTTCAGCCACGGCACCGGCGCCGACGCCTACGACCGCCCCGGGCGGATCGCGCTGGTGCACAACGGCATCATCGAGAACCACGACGAATTGCGCGCATCCCTGAGCGCCAAGGGTTATGTGTTCCAGAGCCAGACCGACACCGAGGTCATCGCCCACCTGGTGGACAGCGTCTACGACGGCGACCTGTTCGAGGCCGTGCAGGCCGCGGTGCAGCAGTTGCGCGGCGCCTACGCGATCGCGGTGTTCTGCAAGGACGAACCGCAGCGCCTGGTCGGTGCACGGGCGGGCTCGCCCCTGATCCTGGGCGTGGGCAAGGACGGCCAGGAGCATTTCCTGGCCAGCGACGCGATGGCGCTGGCCGGCGTGACCGACCAGATCGTCTACCTGGAAGAAGGCGACGTGGTCGACGTGCAACTGGGCAAGTACTGGCTCATCGACAAGAACCACAAGGCGGTGGAGCCGGCCAGGCGCCCGGTCAAGACGGTGCTGGCGCACAGCGGCGCGGCGGAACTCGGTCCGTACCGGCATTACATGCAGAAGGAAATCTTCGAGCAGCCGCGCGCCATCGGCGACACGCTCGAGGGGGTACTGGGCGTCGTGCCGGAACTCTTCGACGGCGCCGACGCGAGTGCGGCGCGGGTGTTCAAGCAGATCGACTCGGTGCTGATCCTGGCCTGCGGCACCAGCTACTACAGCGGCTGCACCGCCAAGTACTGGCTCGAGAGCATCGCCGGCATCCCGACCCAGGTCGAGGTGGCCAGCGAATACCGCTACCGCACCTCGGTGCCGAACCCCAGGACCCTGGTCGTGACCATCACCCAGTCGGGCGAGACCGCCGACACACTGGCCGCGCTGCGCCACGCGCAAAGCCTGGGCATGGAACAGACCCTGACGATCTGCAACGTGGCCACCAGCGCCATGGTGCGCGAATGCAAGCTGGCCTACATCACCCGCGCCGGCATCGAGATCGGCGTGGCCTCGACCAAGGCCTTCACCGCGCAACTGGCCGGCCTGTTCCTGCTGACCCTGGCGCTGGCCCAGAGCCGCGGCCGCCTGAGCCAGGAACAGGAAGATGCCCACCTGGCCGCAATGCGCCACCTGCCGGTGGCACTGCAAGCCGTGCTGGCGCTGGAGCCGCAGATCATCGCCTGGGCCCAGGACTTCGCCAAGATGGAGAACGCCCTGTTCCTCGGCCGCGGCCTGCATTACCCGATCGCGCTCGAAGGTGCGCTCAAGCTCAAGGAGATCAGCTACATCCACGCCGAAGCCTACCCGGCCGGCGAACTCAAGCACGGCCCGCTGGCCCTGGTCACCAGCGCCATGCCGGTCGTGACCGTGGCGCCCAACGACACGCTGCTGGAGAAACTCAAGAGCAACATGCACGAGGTGCGCGCGCGCGGCGGCGTGTTGTACGTGCTGGCCGATGCCGACACCCACATCGAACGCGCAGAAGGCATGAACGTGATCCGCATGCCGGAACACTACGGCGCCTTGTCGCCGATGCTGCACGTGGTGCCGCTGCAGCTGCTGGCCTATCACACGGCGTGTGCGCGGGGGACGGACGTGGACAAGCCGCGCAATCTTGCCAAGAGCGTGACGGTTGAATGACCGTCGCGCGCTTGCGGCGCGCAGTTGTGCGCGCGAAATAGAGTCAGCTACTCGAATCAGCGTTGTTGCCTGAGAAACAAAGCCATCTGCCAAATGGCCGGCCGGAATGCGTGTTGCGGACATGCCACCGAACCCTTGACAGCAGTGGGCCTTGCCTGTGGGCCGCGTTCAATTGCCTCGGGGCTGGCGCTACCTAGTTAGCGATGGCGTCGTTGGCAATTGCAAGAGGGCCGTAGTTGGGCCAGGGATTTTTACGCGCGAGTCCGTGCCGAACTCGGGGCACGTGGAGGCTTTCGTGCACAAAATCAAATTTGTGCATGGTTGCAGATGCTTGAACGTGGGACGCAAGTTTGGTGATGAGCGCGAATTGAACAACTGGACCGCGTCGTAGGTGCTCGGTCAACGCAGTAGGCGCTGCAGGCTATTGCACCAGGTTGACCCACACGATCTCCGCTGGCGCATCGCCAACATTGCGGAACGCGTGAGGAATCTGACTTGAAAAGCGAAAGCTATCGCCAACGCCGAGCTGGTACTCGGTGTCGCCGACCGTCAACAATATGCCGCCTTTCAGCACGAAACCAGCCTCCTCGCCGTCATGGGTGTACAGCGCGTCACCAGAGGATCCATGCGGGCCGACGTGCATGACATTCATCCGAAGTGCGCCATCGTTGTTGGGGGTCAGTACGCGCTTCAATGTGCCTTCTCCCCGAAAGGGGATGAACGATCGATCTTTGTCGAGTCGGACTGGGGACTTGGCCTTTTCAGAGGGTGGGTCCGCGAACAGCGACAACATGTTGGTACCCAGGATTTCAGCGAAACGAGCCACCTCCTTGAGTGTTGGTGACGACAGGCCACGCTCCACCTGGCTGACGTAGCCCACCGACTTTCCGCAAGCCTTTGCCATTGCCGTCAATGAGACGTTGCGCTGATGCCGCAACGACCGAATTCGGGCGCCAAGCGCAATTTCGATTGGGGCAGTTTCGCTCATCATGGACATTATGATATTTCATATCAGTGAAAGTAGATCTCCATCTGCGTGAAAACGCTGATACACTGTATTTGCCTAAGGGGTACTGGACATCAGAGAGTCCCAGTCCTGAGGGCCAAAGAAGGAAAGTGCTATGACAAGCCGGCCATACCCAGTAACTTCGAAATCCAGCTGTCCAAGCAAGCGCAGATCAGTTCCCGACGCACCGATCAGGCCTTCTTTGGGCGAATCGAATAGTGCAACCGCCAGTCAAGACCGCGGCTTGTTCAAAGCCAATGTTATTTAGGCCTACCTTGGGTCGCTTCACTAACTAACACGACTATGACCACTTCCTACATTCAGCGATCAAAACGATTCATCTCCACTGCGGCGTTTGCGCTTTGCGCGGCATCGGTGCCGCTTGCTTCTGTCGCGGCAGGACCGAGTGCGGCCAGTGACAAGGTGACTTTTGGGCTGCCTACCGCAATGGGGGCGAACAATGCGCCAATGGCAGTTGCCATCGGCAAGGGCTACTTTCGTGAGGAAGGGCTTGATGTTGAGATCATATTTACGGGTGGATCCGCGCCGACGGTCCAGGCCACACTGTCCGGCCAGATCGACATAGGCAGTGCAACGGTTGAGCCAGTCTTCCAGATCCGTGAGCAAGTAGGAAAAAATGGCAAGGTTGTTCTGATCTACAACTACATCCGACGCCCGACAGGTTCGATCGCGGTGCTGGATTCAAGCAAAGTCAAGTCCCTTGCAGATTTCAAAGGTGTCGTCATTGGCGACAGCTCGTTGGGAAGTGGCAACCTGCTCCTGGCCAACGGGATTCTGGCCAAGGCAGGACTTCAGGTCGACAAGGACTTTTCACACGTTGCCGTCGGGACGGGTGCTGCGGCGTTGAACGCACTGACAACTGGCCGGGTTGGTGCGCTGTCGCTGTGGGATACCGAGTACGCTGCAATGAGGGCAGTGGGAACAAAGCTGAGAACCTTTACCCATCCGGATGCCGAGAAGCTGTTCTCGACAACCTACTATGCCACTCCTGCATATATCGAAAAGAATGGCGATATCGTCAAGCGTTTCGGCAGGGCCATGGCGAAAGCCACCTACTTCACTTCGCTTAACCCGACGGCGGCGTTGAAGATCATGTACAAGGCTTATCCCCAGACACGAACCGCTGGCCAAACGGTTGAGCAGGAACTGAAAAAAGACCTTATTGCCCTGAATGCCAGGTTGGAACTGTTGATCGCTGGCGACCCGATGAAGACCCGGACTTGGGGTAAGTACGAGCCTGATGCGATTGCCGAGTGGGATCGTTTCGCTGTATCTGCCAAGATCATCAAGAGCCCGATGGATCTTTCGGATCTGTATACCAATAAGTTCGTGGAGTCATACAACGACTTTGATCCAGCGGAGATTGAACGTGATGCAAAGAACTGGAAGGAGTGATTGCGTGGCAATTCAATCGCGGGCATGGAGATGAACAATTCTCGTATGACGGTACCTGACATAACTGGTGGCATGCCCGCCATCGACAATCATTCGCACGCATCCGCCAGCCGGTTTCGATCGATTGATCAAATAAAGAGATATTTCGCCACGGCGCACCTCGAATCAAACGTGCCTTCCGAGGTGTATGTCCAGTACATTGCAGCGCGAAATGCGGGTGATTCAGACGCGCTTGACGATCTTGAAAAGAGGTACCGAACGGAGAGCCTGATGCAGGAGGGCTTGAAGTTTCGGTCAACCACCTTTTTCGAAACTTCGCTCCACAAGGGGGCGCATCTGCTTTACGGCGAAACGGCCAGCGATCAGGAGATCAGCGAAACAGCACTTGCCTGGAGTGCAAAGGGCGCCTCTTATGCTTACGATCAGGCGATTCGTGTGGCGAACACCCCGGTCGTGGTGGCAGATGTTCCTTACATCGACCGCGCTGTATGGGATCCAAAGCGGTATCGACAGATACTCCGTGTCGATCCTTACCTTTATCCATTTTTTTCGCGCGAAGCGGCAGGAAGAGGTACGGAATTCCAGCGATTCCACGGTGTATTTTCATCCGTCTTGGAAACCGAACTCAAGGCGTCGGGCCTCTCGGAGTGCCCCAAAGATTTTGATGCCTACCTTCAGTTTGTGGACCATTCGATCCGTCGGCGCGTCGCCAATGGCGCGGTCGGTCTGAAGATCGCGTCTGCTTACGTTCGGAAAATCAACTTCTCCGCTGCAACCTATGCTGAGGCGAAATCCGTCTATGAAGCATTGGCTGTCGGCAAGCAAGTGCAGACCAAGCAGCTGGAAGACTTCATCATCTTTCGCCTTGCAAACTATGCCGTGGAGGCATCGCTCCCAGTTCAGATTCACGTGGGAATGGGGCACCCCGAGCCCGGGATGCTGATTGCCAACAGCGCTCCATTCGAGCTTGAAGAGTTTCTCAACACTCGATCATTGAACCGGCTGAAGGTAACGCTGTTGCACGGCGGCTATCCCTACTCGAGTCAACTTGCGTCCTTGGCCCAGACCTACGGCAATGTCTATATCGACTTCTCTTGGATGCCGTATCTGCATCATTTCTATCTGCGGCAAAAGCTCTCTGAGTGGCTGGAAATACTTCCCGCCAACAAGTTGCTGTTTGGCTCGGACACTGGATCGCCGGAATACCATGTCGCGGCAGCCTATTACGCCCGAGATACGCTGAATCACGTTCTGCATGATGGATGTGACAGGGGGGTGTGGACTGCAAAGCAGGTCGAATGGCTTGGAACCAGAATCCTTTTCGAGAACACCGCTGAAATTTATGGATTTGACTTGACACGTGGAGTGGATGGCCGATGAGTGAGGTTTTAACCGGTCACGCGACCGAGCCAAAAGTTCACGGCGGTTTGCCTTTGATTCATTTGAAAGATCTGGGCAAGGAGTACGTGACTTCGAGCGGAAATGTCAAGGCGCTTGCGAATGTCGATCTCGATGTTCAACGCGGAGAGTTCTTGTCAATAGTGGGGCCTAGTGGATGTGGCAAGACGTCGATTCTTCGGATTCTGTCTGGCCTTATTCCGCATTCGAGTGGTGTTGCTCTGTTGAGCGGCGAAAAGATTGGCCCCGGCGCAGGTGACACGGGCGTTGTGTTTCAGAAGTCAGTTCTCCTGCCTTGGCGCACGGTCGAAGAGAATGTCCTGTTGCCGATTGAGCTCCGAGGCAAGATCACTCAGGAGAGCAGGGATGAGGCGGCACGGCTGCTTGCCCTTGTCGGCTTGGAAGAGTTCGCGAAAAAATATCCGAGTGAACTTTCTGGTGGAATGCAACAGCGTGCGGCCATATGCCGAGCCTTGATTCACGACCCGTCGGTGCTCTTGATGGATGAACCCTTCGGTGCCTTGGATGCAATGAGCCGAGACAACCTGAATGTGGAACTCAACAAGATTTGGATCGCTACGAAGAAGACGGTGATCCTGATCACGCACAGCATTCCCGAGGCTGTGTTTCTGTCGCAACGCGTGGTGGTCATGAGCGCTCGCCCCGGCAGAATCCTGGAAATAGTCGATGTGCCTTTCGCCCCAATGCGCGACCTTGAGCTTCTGGGGGACGCTGAGTTTGGCGATGTGTGCTCCCACATCCGACGCTTCTTCAAGCAGGCAGCATGATGATCAACTTGATTCCACGGAGATGTAATGAGCGCGAATGACGTTGGTGTCCGATCCAATGGACAGGCTCGACCCATAGGAGTGAAGTGGCGAGCGTTGGTAGCCAAGTCTGTTGCGCCCGTTGGTTTCCTGATATTTTTCTTGACCGCTTGGCACTTCTTGCCTAGGTTTGTCGATGTTCCATCGTATGTCTTGCCGGAATTGAAGGAAGTCGTCAGGGCTCTGTTCGATCCAGATGCGACCGGACGTTACCTGAGCAATGCGGTTTACACATTGACGGAAGCAGGTGTCGGGCTCTTGATCGGCGCTACCGCCGGTCTCGTGATTGGTGTCCTTTTGTCTGAGGTTACTCTGCTGTATCGCACCTTCTACCCGTACATCGTTGCGATCCAATCAATTCCAAAGGTTGCGCTTGCGCCGCTATTTGTGATCTGGTTTGGATTCGGCATTGCTTCAAAAATCGTCGTTGTTGTGCTACTTACATTCTTTCCAGTTCTGGTCAACACCATCAACGGATTGAAAAGCGTCGATCCGGATCAGGTTGACTTGTTTCGGGCAAATGGGGCTTCTCGTTCGCAGATGCGCCTCAAGTTGCTGTTGCCGGCGGCCCTCCCAAGCATATTTACAGGTCTGGAAATCGCAGTGGTCATGGCCATGTTGGGTGCCATTGTCGGAGAGTTTGTTGGAGCTCAAAACGGGCTTGGGGTCTTGATCCTGCAAGCCCAATTCAAGATGCAAACTGCTGCCGTGTTCGCCCTCTTGATTATTCTTTCTTGCATAGGCATCACATTGAACTACTGTGTCCGTGCAATCAGGCGGCGAGTGGTATTCTGGGTTCCCGGGGAGAAGGGCTGAGTGGCTGCTGTTCGATGAAGCGTCGGGTCAGGGGGGGTACGTTCGCGGAGTGAGTTGGGCACAGTCCCACTTGCACACCGAATGGTTCATACCCAGAACTTGGGGCTACCTTGAAGTGCAAGTTCCGCGATGAACTCGACCCTGACGGCGACAGCGCATTTCCGGGTCGCACGAACTTGGTTGATTTGGGGCACGCATCGGCGAGCGAGATCTCTGTCTGTCGGCATGCGCATAGGCATCTCCGATGTGTCGAGCGTTCCAGGCAACGGGTAGACCGGCGCTGATCGAATGTTTATTGGCAAGCGCGCCGTCATCCAAGGCACGCGGCAACCCCGGCTGACCTGACCTGGCACGACCCCGGCCAGCGCCCCGAGGGCCCGTCGGTCTCGCGGCTTCAGCCGACCATGAATCGATCAGGTGCGACGACGGGCCCCAGACCCCCCGCGACCTGACCATGGGCCAGCGCCCGCAAGGTCTCCTCGGCGGTCGCGTCGTTCGACAGGCGCCAGCGCCACCACAGCGCCGTCATTCCGGCGATCAAGCTCTGGTGCGCCGGTTCGGCGGCGAGCACGGCCGCATCGCGCCGGCGCATGGCCGGGGCCGGCATGCCGGTGCCGCCGCCAAAGCTGGCGTGGTCGGCACCCTCCAACCACAACAAGGCCTTGTCCCCGGCCGGCAGGCCCTCATAGACCTGCGTGCGGTAGCGGCCATCGTCGTGCTGCGGGCCGTGGTCGGCCAGCGGATTGGTATCCAGGGAACCGGTCAGCGCGAAGAAGGGACGTGTCACGCCGCCGAAGGCGCGCCGGGCGTCGTCGAGGGTGTCGGCCCTCGCGCCCGGCGACGGACTGAATGCGACGAAGGCGCGCGGGCGTGGGTCGCGTGCGACGGCTGCGGCGCCGGCGAAGCGTTGGCCGGCAACGGCCTGCACCGTGTGCGCGCCAAAGGAGTGGCCCGAGACGCCTACCGCGTCGGCCCGCAGCTGGGCCCACAGGCCGCCGGATCGGGCGCGGCGTGTGACCTCGTCGAGCACGAAAGCCACGTCACCCACCCGCGCCAGCAGTTGCTCTGCGCTGGCTGCTGCGCGCAAGGCCCGCAGGCCCGCGCGCAAGGTGTCGCGATCGCTGCCCGGGTGCTGCACGTGCAGCACCGCCACGCCAGCGCCTGCCCAGGCGTGGCCCCAGGCGGCTGCGCCGTCTCGGCTGCCCCCGAGGCCGTGCGAATGGATCACCCAGGGCCAGGGCCCATCACCCGTCGGCAGGCGCAGCTTGACAGGCAAGGTGCGGCCACCCCGCGCGGGGTCGCTCAACAGTTCATCGAGAACCGGGCCTTCGGCAGCCCAGGCCGATCGCGGGCCCGGCAGCGCCGCCAAGACGGCCAGCGCCGACATGGCACGCAAGGCGCCACGACGGGCTGGATCGTTGACTGGCATCATGCCGGCCAGTTTACGCGGCAGGTGTTGAGGACGCGGGGCAGTGGGATGCAGGCGCGCACACGCCGGTCACCTCTCTCCATCGACTTGACGGGCTGCCACGGGAATGCGCAGTCCGGCGTCGATTGATCCGCAACCTCCTGCAGGGCAACTCAGCGGGTGGCAGGCT
The DNA here is from genome assembly GCA_024236015.1 of Rhodoferax sp. Lineage (GTDB taxonomy): Bacteria > Pseudomonadota > Gammaproteobacteria > Burkholderiales > Burkholderiaceae_C > CAISIP01. Next base: position 342,609 of record JACKLK010000003.1, on the reverse strand, counting down.
GTTGCTTCTGCCTGGACTCATCGCGGATCAAGGTCGAGCCGCGATCCTCCATGCGACTTTGCATCTGTTGGCGAAGCGAAGCCAGGTGATCGAGGAGCGTATGGGACGATAGCTGCGCACCGAATGAGGCACTGTCGGCTGCAGCGCCACATGTCGTCTCCAGCATGCGCTCCAGCATGACGTCGCCCAGGCTGCTGCGGTAATGAGCGGGCTCCCAGAACCAGCGAAGGATCGTGCGGCGATCACCCGGGGCGGGCGGGGTTTCCGCCGCATACGCGTCCAGGGTGTTGAAGTCCCACAAGGCGACCCCGCCACCCTCGGCGATGTCGGTCAGCAATTGTTTCCATTGTTCGAACAGCTGCCACTGGCCGCTGCGTTCCAGACCTTCGAGGTACTCGGCGTGGTAAGGGTTGATGAAGAGGGTGAGTTCGATGCCTCTGCTCTTGCTCCAGTCGATCAGACGGCGCAAGGCCGTGAAACCGTCACCGTCCGTACCATCGTCGGGATCCAGTCGATACTCCCGGCTCAGGCGGCTCGCCAATTCGCGGTTCTTTTGCGCGAAGAGCACGTGTTGCCCTTCGGTGCGAACGATGTCGAGATAGTCGTTCGCCGGATTGAAACCGCTCTCGGTGCGGGTCGATGCGTTTGGGTTGCGTTGCGCCGCGATGGTATGGACCGAATCGGCGAGTGTCGTCAGCGAAAACAGCGCCTTCAGCTGGTCGCCCGTGCGCTGGGTCCAGTAGTCCCAGTCCCTGAAATGCTGTCCCGGGACGATCAGGCGCCGTTCATGGGCGCTCTCGGTTGCCGGTTCGGAACTTTTTTGTGTCGGCGATGCATCCGTGGGGCGGATGAAGTCGAGGAAGTCCACGCCATGCAGGATGCGCGTGGCCGTCGTGCCGCTGGCGTGCATCGCGAGCAAGGCCTGCATGCGGAAACTGGCTCCGGCAATCCCCGCATTGAACACCGGTTGGTGGCTCGCGGGCCAGCAGCGGCTGGAGGTGTCCAGGCCCAGCTCCGGACGCGAGTTTCCGCCAATGACCGTTGCCGCGTCGAAACGCTCCGCAAGGTAGGGTTTCACCACGCGCATGCGTTCGGCGGAGGCTGGTTTCAGTGCGTTGATTCCGACCCATGTACCGACGCCGAACAGCCGGTACGGATCGATCAGGAAGTTGAACGTCGCGGCGAGGCCGGCTGCGGCAATGGCCACGACGATCAGCATCCGAACGTACTTGATATGTGCATTCATGTGGCACAGGTCAGAACTGGAAATAGAGGAACTCGGAAACGCGTGTCATGGCGAGAACTGCTGCCGTCGACATGACGCCGATCGCGATGGCCCAGCGCCAGTCGGGTTTCCATGTCAGATTGGACAGCGCCCCTGGCATGGGCAGTTCGTCCGACGGCCGGCAGACATGTGCATTCAGTGCCGGGTCGGTCGTTCGCATGATCTGCTGCGTGTTGGGGAAGAACAGCGCCACGGGCAGCAGCAATACGATCCAAAGCCAGGTCTGGACGAAATCCGCTCCGCCACCCAGGTAGGTGCTCATTCCCATGGCCTCCAACGGACCCCAATAGTCTCCCAGACGCACCGCTACGCCATTGGGCAAGGCGACACCATGCATGCCGGCCATGCCGGCCAACATCGAGACGGCCGTGGCAAAGTCCGCCGCGCGAAAGAAAACCCATCCGATCACCACGGCAATGAACGTCACGAGCCACCCGAACGATCGGGTGAGCCCATTGCCCTGGTCGTGGCTGCTGAAACCGGGGGCGACACGGCGCCACAAGTGGTTGACGGTCAGGTAGATGCCATGCAAGCCACCCCAGATGACGAAGGTCCAGCCGGCACCGTGCCACAGCCCCCCCAGCAGCATCGTCAGCAGCAGATTGCGATAGCGATGCAGGCTGGAGCCGCGATTGCCGCCGAGTGCAATGTACAGGTAGTCGCGCAGAAACTGCGACAGTGTCATGTGCCAGCGACGCCAGAATTCGACAATGCTCGTTGCCCGATATGGTGAGTGGAAATTCAGCGGGAGCTTGATGCCGAAGATGCGGGCGCCGCCAATGGCCATGTCGGAATAGCCGGAGAAGTCGAAATAAAGCTGCAATGTGTAGGCCAGGGCGCCGCCCCATGCCGTGAAAAGGCTGAGCGCGTCACCCCGCGCGGCGGCATCGAATGCAGGGGTCGCATATTGGGCCACTCCGTCGGCCAGGACAGTCTTCTTGAACAAGCCGATGGCGAAGATGGTCAGTCCGATCGCCATGTTCGACGCAAAGGGCTTCATGGCATCTGCGCGCATGAACTGCGGGAGCATGTCCTTGTGGTGGACGATGGGGCCGGCAATCAATTGGGGAAAGAAGGTCACGAACAGCGCGTAGTGCAGGAAGCTGTATTCACGCGTGATTCCTTTCCTGGCGTCGACCAGATAGGCGATCTGTTGAAAAGTGAAGAACGATATAGCCAGCGGCAGGACAATGTGCTCCAGGTACAGGCTTGTGCCGGCCAGGTCATTCACCGTGTTCACGGCGAAATTCGCATACTTGAAATAGGCGATCAAGCCCAGATTGAAAGTGATTCCAGCAACGAGCCAGATCCGGCCTGAATGGCCTTGTCGTCCAGCTCGTCGGTTCAACACTTGTCCGAGACCGAAGTTGACGATCATCGAGCCGACGATCAACAGCAGATAGACCGGATTCCACCAGCCGTAGAAGAACAGGGAACTCATGACCAGCCAGGCGATGGCCGGCTCCCGACCCCACCGGGCAACCAGGAAATATCCGGTCAGCGTGAGTGGCAGGAACGCAAACAAGAACTCGTATGAGCTGAAAAGCATGTGTCGTCGACGTGACGTTCGATCGGGTTGAAGTTCTCGCGGGTATGCAGGAAGTCGCTGCAAAGTGTACGCGGCCGTGCCCGCCGCTACGCCAAGCAGAGGTTCGAATGTCACGGGGCCCTGATGCGCCAAACGCCTGCGATCGGCCAAGCCGGAAACCTCCATCGAGCCCACGCCGGGCATAAACTCTCATCTCCGCTGCCCGCCGCAGGGCGCCCACCGAACAGGAGACCCCCATGAAAACCGCCCTCGACCTGGTGGCTGCCGCCAAGAGCCAGATTGCCGAAATCCCCGTCGACCAGGCAGAAGCCGCGATCCGCGATGCCGACGTGTTGCTGGACGTGCGCGAGGCCGACGAATTCGCCGCCGGACACCTGCCCGGGGCGATCCATGCGTCGCGCGGCATGCTCGAGTTCAAGCTCAGCAGCCTGCCCGAGTTGGGTGACCGCGACAAGAAATTCGTGCTGTACTGCAAGACCAGTGGCCGCGCCGCGCTGGCCGCGCTGGCGATGAAGCAGATGGGTTACCTCGACGTGCATTCGATCGCCGGTGGTTACGACGCCTGGGTCGCGGCGGGCAAGCCGGTGGCCAAGCCCGCGTTGCCGTCCTTCGGCTGACCCGGCCGGAGGGGCCCTGCGCGCCCCTGAACATGTCGTTGCCGCAGCATGGCGCGCGGCCCGTGGCATGAGTCCATCGCCATCGCGCCGCAGCCTGCGGCCGCAACGGCGTTGATCCGTGGCCCCATGCGTGCGAAGATGACAACCTGGGAGTGCCCGCCATGACCATCTCCATCGGAACCTTCAACCTCAACAACCTGTTCTCGCGCTACAACTTCCAGGCCGAGATCGCGGCGCTGCCGCCGCACGAGGCCGGCGGGATCGAGCTGACCTTCAGCCAGGGGGACGTGCAGGCGCGGACCTTCATGGGGCGGCTGGTCAAGGCCAAGAATCCGGTCGACACGGCGCAGATCGCGCAGCGCATCCGCACCATGGACCTGGACGTGCTCGCGGTGCAGGAGGTCGAACACATCGAGATCCTGCGCAGCTTCAACCGCGACCACCTCGGTGGCCTGTACCCGCACGTGGCGTTGATCGAAGGCAACGATCCGCGCATGATCGACGTCGGCGTGCTCTCCCGCCTGCCGCTCGGCCCCATCGTCTCGCACCAGACCGCCACCCATCCCGATGCGCCGGACTCGCGTGTCTTCGGCCGCGACCTGCTGGGCGTGCGTATCCTGGACGGGCGCGGCAACAAGTTGCTGACGCTGTACAACACCCATCTCAAGAGCCACTTCGTTCCCGCCGGCGAGGATCCGGTCGCCGGTGCCGCCCGGGCCAATGCGCGGCGCCGCCGGCAGGCCGAGACGATCGCCCGCATCCTGTCGGCCGAGGAGCGGCGCGGCTCGAAGTTCATGCTGGTCGGCGACATGAACGATCCGCCGGACAGCGCCGAGTTGGCACCCATGCTCGTCGTGGACGGCGACCCGCTGCACAACGCCCTGGCCGGCGCCGTGGAGACCCGTGCCGCCAAGCCCGAGACGCCGGGCCAGGGGCCCGGCCCGGCCAGCGCCCAATGGACGCACCGGTACAACCCGCCGGGGGCGGCACCGCCGGTCTACGAACTGTTCGACCACATCTGGCTGTCCAGCGCGCTGGCGCCCAGCCTGCGGTCGGCGCATATCGATCGGCGCACGAAACACGGCGGCGACGGCTCCGATCACGATCCGGCCTGGGTCGTGCTCGAGCGGTAAGGCCGACGCGTCTTCAGTCCGGTGGGCGCGCCCAGCGCCAGCAGTCCCGGCCGGCCGCCTTGGCCTGGTACAGCGCCTTGTCGGCGCGATCCACCACGCTTGCCATCGACTCGTCGGGGCCCGATTCGGCCAGTCCCGCGCACATGGTCAGTTGCAGCGTGCCGGCGTCCTGCGGCAACCGCAAGGGTGCGTCGCGCAGGCCTTGCAGCAGCCGCTGCGCCGCATGTTCCGCCGCGCCGGCATCCGGCGCCTGTTGCAAGGCCAGGAATTCCTCGCCGCCGAAGCGGAACAGCCGTTCGCCGCCGCGGCACAGCGTGCGCAGCACGTCCGCGACGTGACCGAGCGCGAGGTCGCCCACGGCATGCCCGTGCGTGTCGTTGACCCGCTTGAAGTGGTCCACGTCCATCAGGATCGCCACCACCCGCTCGCCGTGGCGCTGCGCCGACGCACGGTAGCGCAGGAAGTCCTCCTCCAGGCCATGTCGCAGCGGCAGGCCGGTCAAGGCATCGACGCGGGCGCTGTGCGACAGGAAGGCGGTCTTGAGGTGTGCCAGATCGGCGACCACGGCGGTCTGGGCTCGCTCGAATGCGTCCAGCGTGGCCGGATCACCGGGCGCACCCGCCAGTACGCCGCGGCAGATCGCCCGCACGGCCACGTGCATGCGTTGGTGTTGTGCCTCCAGATGCCGGGCCGTGGCCGCGTCGATGGTCTCGAACCGCTCCCGGTTCCGGCGGAACCACAGGCCGAAATCGCATCGGGCGTGGGCGTCTTCGGCCAGCACGTCGTCGCCGGGCGAAGTCCGCAGCAGCGCGCAGCGCAGCACCCGTCGCGTCCACGCCATGTGGCATTGCGAGGCCTGGTCCAGGCGCTCGACGAAGGCCTGGTCTTCGTGGCTGAAGGTCCGCTCGGCCATGGCCTATCGGTGCGGCAACACGATCCCGCCCGGCCGACGGAACGCCGTCGGGCGGCACCTCCGCCCGCGCAGACCACGGCGCGCCCGATGCGTGTTCACCTGAACCGGTACCAGCGCCGGTTCAACACGGCCGCGACGGACGAGACCTCGTCGGGAAACATGCCCAGGTTGAGCTCGGTATTGCATTGCTCGACCATGCCGCGCAGGAAACCCGGCGTGTTGATGCGGCCCGCCGGCTTGTAGATGGCCGATCCGTCGCCGCCGACCTTGCGCACATGGCATTCGGTGCAACGGTGCTCGCGCATCAGTTGCTCGCCCTGTGCGTGATCGGCGTCCTTGAACAGTTCGGCCGCGCTCTGGGCCAGGGCAGGCGCAGACGCGAGCGCGGTCATGGCCAGCAGCAGGGGTATGGTCGATCGATGTTTCACGATGGCTCCCGAAAAATGCGATCCGCACGCCACGAGCGTTGAATCGATATATGCAAATTCCATGATATACCGATCCCGCCATCGTTCCATCGGTGGTTGTACCGATACCGGCGCTGGTATCCGGCCCGCCGGCCGGATGCGCCGTTCAGCCCAGCGTGAACGCCTCGTGGATCGCGCTTTTCACGCCGCCGCCCATCTGCGGCCCGCCGCCGGCCACGAAGATGGAGTCGCCCAGCACCACCGCCCCCATGCCGTGGCGCGGCGTCAGCATCGGTGCGTGTGACTCCCAGCGATCGGCCACCAGGTCCCAGGCCTCGTTCTGGCCGTAGACGCGGTTCGTGCCTTCGCCGCCCATGACGAACACCTTGCCGCGGTAGAACACGCAGCCCTGGCCCGAGCGCGCGGTCGGCAGCGGGGTGCGGAAGTTCCAGCGGTCGGCGGCCGCGTCGTAGCTGTGGTGCAGATTGCTGTTGGTATGGAAGGAGTCGACGCGCCCGCCGATGATGTGGATGCTGTCGTTCACGACGACGATGCCCAGGTGGTCGCGCGCCACCGGCAAGGGCTGGCGGCGTTCGTAGCGGTCGGTCTGCGGGTCGTAGACCAGGTGCCAGTCGATCGAGCGGCGCATTTCGCTGCCGATGGCGCCGCCGATCAGGTGGATGCGCTTGCCCAGTGCGATGCAGGCCATGGCGCCGCAGGCCTCGGGCAGGCGGCGCACCCGTGTCCACTGCTCGCCGTCGAAGCCGAAGGCCTCGTCGTGCGGAGTGCGGTTCTGCTCGATGAAGCCGCCGAAGGCATACAGCCGCTCGCCCAGCGTGGCCACGCCGACATGGTTGGCGCCGCGCGGCAGCTGCGCCAGCTCCTGCCACTGGTTGCTGGCCGGGTCGTAGGCATGGTGGTAGGGGCGGTCGACCCGCTGCTCGGCGTAACCGCCCACGAGATGCATGCGGTTGCGAAACGCCACCGCCCAGGCCATCTCGGTGCGCGGGATCGGCAACGGAGCGAGCACGCGCCAGCTGCCTGGCTGCTGCGCCCGTGGCGCCGGGCTGTCGTACACCGCATGCTGGGCATGCAGGGCCGGCAGGTCGATCCTGCCGGGCTGGTTCAGCCGTTCGAACTGGCCCTGGTGGTGGCCGTGGTGTTGTGCGTGCAGCAGGCTTGCTGCCGGCAGCGTGGCTGCGGCGGCAATGAGGGTCCGGCGCGACAAGGTCCTGGTCATGGGTCAAGCTCCAGAAAAAAATGGATCCGGCGCCTCAACCCCCATCCTTGCCGGACGTGGTTGCCGCCAGTCGGTTCAGCAGCCGCTCCTGCTCGCGGCTGAGCTGCGTCGGGAACTTCGGCACCACGATCACCACCTGGTCGGCGGGCCTGCCGCCGGCACGCGGGGGGAAACCCTGGCCGGCCAGGCGGTACATCACCTGGCCGCGTTGCAGGCCCAGCGCCTGCGCGCCGCGCAGCGTGGGAATGTCGATCGTGCGGTTGGCGACCCACGCAAAACCGTCGACCGGCAGTTCGCAGCGCACGGTGCCGTCGTCCTCGCGCACCAGGCTGGCATGCGGCAGCACCTCCACATGGATGTCGTGCGCCACGGTCGAGGCGCCGCGCTGCGGACCGACATGCAGCACGTCACCGTCGTGCAGATTGGCGGGCAGGCGCACCGACACGCGGTACCGCGCCACTTCGGTCTTGCCGCGGCCGTCGCAGGCCTTGCAGGCCGGCTGGATCTTGCCGCTGCCGTCGCAGGCGGTACACGCCGTGGCGGCGCCGAACCAGCCGAACCAGGTGCGTTCATGGATCGTGCCCTGGCCCGCGCAGGCCTCGCAGTCCAGGGGCTTGCTGGCATGTCCGCTGCCCGAGCACGTCGGGCAGGTCTCGACGACGCTGCCTTGCAGCAGCTTGATGCAACCCGCGGCCACTTCTTCCAGCGTCAGCCGGACCCGGTGCTGCACGGTCCGTACGGCACGCGGCGCCGGTTCGGCCCGGGCCGCGGCCTTGCGGCTGGCCGGCGCCTGGGCCGCGGCGCGGATCTGCTCCAGGGCCAAGTTGATGCGCTGCATGCGCGCCGAGGCGGTCGCATGGCCATTGCGATCCGGATGCCAGCGCGACACCAGGGCGCGCCAGGCGGCCTTGGCCTGTGCCAGGTCGGCACCGGGCGGCAGGCCCAGTTCGGCATAGGCGTCGTCGACGGTCATGGGTTGCGCAGTGGTGGTCGGGAGCCGGAGGCGGCACAAAAATCAGGGCTGCCCCGATTAGATCACCACCCGCGTCCGGTCGGCACGACCCGCACGGTTCAGAACCACCGCAGCCGGCGCATGACGATCACCTGCGCCAGCACCAGCAGGGCCAGGAAGCCGCTCACCGCCCAGAACGCCCATGGCGTGTCGTGGGCGCCGGGCATGCCGTCGACGTTGATGCCCAGCAGTCCGGTGAAAAACCCCAGCGGCAACATGACGGTCGCCACGATGGCCAGCATGTACATGTTGCGGTTCATGGATTCCGCGACCCGGTTGGCCACTTCGTCCTGGATCACCGCGGCGCGTTCGCGGATCGCGTCGAGGTCCTCGACGTAACGCATGGTGCGGTCCGATATCTCGCGCAACTGCGCCTTGTGGTGCTGGTCGAGCCAGGCCACGGATTCGCCCAGGATGCGGGCCATCGCCTCGCGCTGCGGCGCGAGGTAGCGCCGCAGGCTGATCGCCTGGCGCCGCAACGCGGAGAGCCGGCTGCGGATCTCCTGGCGCTCGCCGGTCACGACCTGGTCCTCGAGTTCGTCCTGGGTCTCGTCGAGGGTTTCGATGACCGGCGACACCCGGTTCACCAGCGCGCCCGCGATCTCGACCAGGAACGCGCCCGCATCGGCTGGCCCGCGGCCCTTGGCGATGCGCTCGCGCAGGTCGTCGATGGCCATCAGGCGCCGCCCGCGGCAGGTCACGATGCGTTCGGGCTCGCACCACATCCGCAGCGAGACCATGTCGTCGGGGTCCGCACCCGGATTGAGGTTGACGCCGCGCAGGTTCACCAGCAGGTTGCCGTCGCGCTCCAGCGCACGGGGCCGGGTTTCTTCGGCCAGCAGGCTTTCGGCCACCAGCGCGTCGAGCCCGCTGTCGCGCTGCAACCAGTGCCGGGCCCGTTCGGCCGAGCGGTTCAGGTGCACCCACAACAGGCCGTTGCCGGCGCTCCAGGCCTGCACCTCGTCCCAGCCGATGCCGCGCCACTGCCCGTCGCGCCCGCGCAGGTATGCGCAGACCAGTCCGTCTTCTTCCGTCATGCCTGTCCTCCTGATCCGGCCTGCGGTGCCGCGGCACGCCGCCGGTGTTCCGTCACACGCTTGCATCGTACCTGCGGGTCGGCCGCGGCAGGCGCTCCGACACACCCGGACCCCGCCGCGGGGACTGCCGCCCATGCGTGTCGTGTACATTGGCAAGCGATGCTTGTGCGCCGTTCGAGGTTTTTTTGATGCCCCCTGTCACCCAGGCCCTGTTGATCGTCAATGTGCTGGTGTTTTTCGTCGTCCAGCAACTGGGCCCGACCATCATCGTGCAATTCGGCCTGTGGCCATGGGCCACCGAGCTGTTCCGGCCGTGGCAGGTCGTCAGTTACGCCTTCCTGCACGGCAGCCTGACGCACCTGGCGTTCAACATGTTCGGCCTGTGGATGTTCGGCTCCGAACTCGAACGGGTCTGGGGCACGCGCCGCATGCTGCAGTTCTATTTCGCCAGCGTGCTGGTGGCCGCGGCCGCGCAACTGATCGTGACCGGCGTGATGGGCTCCCAGGCCCCGACGGTGGGTGCCTCGGGCGGGCTGTTCGGACTGCTGATCGGTTTTGCGATGGTGTTCCCGCGGCGCAAGATCACGCCGCTGATCCCGCCGATCCCGATGCGCGCGCCGGTCTTCGTCGGCCTCTACGGCGCGGTCGAACTCACGCTGGGCGTGACCGGCAGCGCCAGCGGCGTCGCGCATTTCGCCCATCTCGGCGGACTGCTCGGCGGCTGGTTGATGATGCGGTACTGGCGCGGGCAGGCGCCGTTCGGGCGTCCCAGGCGCTGATCGTCGCCGGTTGCCGCGCCCACGCCGGCCCCGACGATCGCGCTGCGCGGCGGCAAGGGCTGCAGCTCGCGCAAGCCGCCGGCATCAGGGCAACTTCTGGATCAGCCGGCCCGAGAACAACACCGGCCCGGTCGGCCCGCCGCTGCCGGGCACGCCGCCGCGCGGCTCCAGGCTGATTGCCAGTGCCGTCGCGTCGCGCACGTCGGCTTCGCCCGCGGCCAGGCGAAGCACCGGTTCGCGATCCAGCACGCCCAGCGAACGCGGTCCGCCACTGGGCGCAATCGCCCACAGCTGCAGCGAGCGCTCAGGCGACTCCCGGTAGTCGCCCACGCGTTGCAGCGTCAGGCGGTTGTTGCGCGGGTCGAAGGTCACCAGCATCGAGGCGGTGGACTTGTCGTCGTGCAACACCGCCACGTAAGCGTCCCGCGGCACGGCCTGCAATTGCGCCTGCAGTTGCGTCACCTGGGCGCTGCGTTGTTCGACCAATTGCCATCCGGCAACAACGGCCAGCAGCGTGGCACAGGCCCCGGCCGCCGCGGCACCGCGCCACCAGCCGAGCCGGTCCCACCAGCGCGGCGTCGTGTCGGCCGCGGCGGGTGAGCCGGCCGCGGCGGCGCCGGCGGGCAGTGCCGTCTGCCGTTCCGCACGAACCAGCCGGTCGATACGTTGCCACACCGCCGGGTCCGGTATCTGCTGCGACTGCAACTCGGTCAGGCTGGCGATGCGTGCCTGCCACACCCATGCCGCCGCGCGCACGGTGGGGTGTTCGCGCGCCATCGATTCGAAGCGCCGGCGGGCTCCGCCGCGCAAGCTGCCCAATGCATGACTGGCTGCGAGCCGGTCCAGCAGATCGGGATGTCGATTCAGGTCCATGGTGCGGGCCTCAGGCGAAACGCGCCATGCAGGTGCGCAGCTGTTCCAGCCCGCGCCGGATCCAGGTCTTGATGGTGCCCAGCGGCAACCGGAGCTGGGCCGCCAGTTCGCCATGGCTGAGGTCGCGTACATAGGCCAGGCTGACCACTTCGCGTTGCCGGTTGTCCAGCTGCTGCAGGCACTGGTGCAGGGCCCACGCCTGTTCGCTGGCCTGTGCGGTGTCCAGCGGAGATGGCGCGTCGTCGGCCAGAGCGTCGGCCATCCCATCGTCGATGGGTTGCGCCAGGTGGGTGCGCTGGCTGGCACGTCGGCGCAGGAAGTCCAGGCCGCGGCTGCGCACGATCAGGCCCATCCAGGCCATCGGCGGGCTGAGCGAGGCCCGGAAATCCGGCGCGGTGCGCCAGATCACCATGAAGGCGTCCTGCAAGACGTCTTCGGCCCAGCTTCGGTTGTCCACCACCCGGATGGCCAGGCCGTACAACTTCGGAGCGCACTGGTCGTACAGCAGTTTGAAGGCCGGGGCATCGCGCCGGGAAACGCGATCGAGCAGGTCGATCAGATCGGAGTCGCGCATGGGCAGGTGCATCAGGTCATTGTGCGGTAAATCGGCGTCGCGCGATCGGCGAAGCCGGTTCGGGATGGGGGGCCAGGGGAGGTGCATGGGTGCGTTGGACTGGATGTTCCGACATGGGTACGCGCGAACCCGGGTTCTGGATGTGGCACCGGCTGAACCCGACCCGATGGCAGGGTCTATCGGGATCTGAATCCGGGCGAGGTATCGCTGCGTATTCACGGCATCGGACGAATGCGTCGTCCGGTTGCGTCCCTGAAAGGCGCATCGTCCAGCAGGAAGGCCGGCGCCGTGTGCCCATGCATGCGGCATTTCCGGTGTTTGCCTTCGCCAACAGGAGTAATCACATGCGCGTCCGACTCATACTCACCATTGCCGCCGTGGCGGCCGTTTCCGCCTGCGCCGGAACCGGGCCGTCGATGGCGCCGTATTCGCAGGCCGGCCTGCCGGCTGCTGTACAGGTGCCGGCTGGTCACACGGTTGCCATGCAGACCATGGCCGCAGGTGACATCACGTGGCAATGCCGTGCCAAGGCCGATGGGGCGGGCCAGTTCGAATGGGCGTTTGCCGGCCCGGACGCCGCGTTGAGGAACCGCAGTGGCGCGATGGTCGGCAAGTACTACGGCCCGCCGGCGACCTGGGAGAGCATCGACGGATCGCGTATCACCGGAACCCAGTTGGCGGTCGCGCCCGCTGGCAGCGGCAATATCCCGTTGCAGCTGGTCAAGGCCGATCCGGCCATGGGCATGGGCGCGATGCAGGGCGTCAGCCATGTGCAACGCGTCAACACCCGCGGCGGCGTGGCACCGGCGGCCCCGTGCGGCGCGGCCAATCTGGGTGCGAAGCAGGTCGTGCAATACACCGCCGACTATGTGTTCTGGCGTGTCGCGATGTAGACGCCCTCGCAGCCCTCAGCAGCCTTCGCATCGTGCTGCGACGGCACGACGACGACCACCAGGAGAATCACCATGCATTCCAGGATCCATTCACTGACACGCGCCTGCCTGCTGCTGCTCGCAACCGGCAGCGCCTTCGCGTCCAGTCATCGCGAGGCCCCGTTCATCACGACCAGTCCGAAGGTCGACGGCACCGACTTCTACATGTTCCGCAGCTACGAAGGCGTTGCTGCCAACGGCAGCGGCGGCCGCTCGGACTACGTGACCCTGATCGCCAACTACCAGCCGCTGCAAGGGCCGTACGGCGGCCCGAACTATTTCTCGCTCGACCCGAACGCCTTGTACGAGATCCATATCGACAACAACGGCGACGCGCGCGAGGACATCACCTTCCAGTTCCGGTTTCGCAACACACTCAAGTCGATACCGCTGACGATCGGTGGTGCCAGTGTGCCGATTCCCCTGATCCAGGCCGGCGCGGTCAGCGGCCTCAATGCCGCCAACCTGAACGTCAACGAAACCTATACCGTCAACGTCATGCGCGGTGACCGGCGCAAGGGCTCGGCCACGGCGGTCACCAAGACCGGCGGCAGCGCCACGTTCGAAAAGCCGGTGGACAACATCGGCACCAAGACCATTGCCGACTATCCCGCCTATGCCGCGCAGCACATCCATGCCGTGACCATCCCTGGCTGCCCGGTGGGCAAGGACCAGGGCCGGGTGTTCGTCGGCCAGCGTGCCGAAGGATTCGCGGTGAACCTCGGCACGATCTTCGACCTGGTCAACGCGCCGGCGGCATTCCTGCTCGACCCGGCCAACAAGGATGCGGCCGGCATGGGTGGCCAGCATGACATCCAGAAGACCAATGTCACGTCCCTGGCGCTGGAGGTGCACAAGGATTGCCTGACCGCCGGCGGCGAACCGGTGATCGGCGGCTGGACCACCGCCAGCATGCGCCAGGGCCGTCTGCTCAACGGAAATCCGGGCGCGGGCAATGACCGGGCGGAGAAGGCCGGTGGCGCCTGGACACAGGTATCGCGCCTGGGCAATCCGCTGGTCAACGAGGTCGTGATCGGGCTGCCCGACAAGGACAGGTTCAACGCCTCGCAGCCCAAGGACGACGCGCAGTTCCTGACCTATGTGACCAACCCGACCTTGCCGGCGTTGTTGGGTGTCGTGCTGGGCGCCAACGTTGCGCCGATCAACCTGCCGCGGACCGACCTGGCCACCACCTTCCTGACCGGCATCACCGGCGTCAACAAGCCGGCGGCGAATTCCACACCGTCCGAGATGCTGCGCCTGAACACCGCGATTGCGCCGGTGCCGTTCGCGATGCAGAACCGGCTCGGCGTGGCCGGCAATGCACTGGCTGCGGGTACCGACAACGCCGGTTTCCCGAACGGACGGCGACCCAAGGACGACGTGGTCGACATTGCGCTGGTGGCGATGCTCGGTGGCCTGTGCGTGATCAACGGCGACGCCGACGCGCTCGGGCTCAACAGCGTGCCGGGCGTCCCTGGCGTGACATCGATGTGCAAGGCCACCAGTGTGCCGCTGGGTGCAGGTTCGGCCAACATCCATGACGGGGTCGACCAGGCCACGGTGCCATTCCTGGCCGGCTTCCCCTATCTCCAAACACCGAATCCGGGCGCCATGTGAACCCGTCACGACAAGGAGCAATCATGACGATACGAACACGATGGATATGGCCCGTGGCGCTGGTGGCGGCAATGGGCATGGCGGGATGCGGGGGCGGGGGCGGTGCTGGTCCGGTCACTGCGCCGCCGGACATCGCACGGGACGTGACCGCCCTGGTCGATTTCATCGGGTCGCTGATCGCCGGCACGTCCGAGACCGGCGATCCGATCGACATCAACGCGCTCACGCTTGCCGTGGACGATACGGCCGAACCCGCGCCGTTGTGATCGCCTTGCCGCTGGCGTCATGACCCGCAGCTCTGTCGCACGTTGGCGCCTGGCCCTGGCCGTGTTGCCCCTGCTGCTGGCACATGCCGGCAGCAGGGCCTTCACCACCATCGTGCCCACGCACGACGGCCAGGTGCTGGAAACGCTGTCGGAGCCTACGGTGCGGCAGCGGCCGCCCGCGGCCGCGGGCGCTGCGGCAGTGGCCACGCCGGGGCTGCTGCGCCAGGTCCGCGCAGAGATCGCGCAGGCCCGCCAGAGCGGTGACACCCGCCATTGGGGGCGTGCCCAGGCCTTGTTGGCGCCATGGTGGGATCACGCCTCGGCCCCGGTCGACGTGGCCGTGCTGCAGGCCACCGTGCAACAGGGGCGGCACGCATTCGACGCCGCACGCGCGCTGCTGGGCAATGTCGTCGCGCGTGCGCCGGGGCATGCGCAGGCCTGGCTCGATCTGGCCGCGCTCGAGCGATTGCGCGCCGACTATCCCGCCGCGCTGCATGCCTGTGCCGCGGTGGGGCGGGCGGGCACCGAGCCGTATGCAACGGCCTGTCGGCTGGAGACACGGTCCCTGCAAGGGCAACACGACGCGGCGACCACCGGCTTGAACGCGCTGGCGCGCGAAAGCCGTGTGCCGGCGCAGCGCAGCTGGTTGTTGTCGCTGCACGCCGAGGCGCTGGAGCGCGCGGGCCAGGATGCGCAGGCACTGGCCGCCTACCGCGCCAGTCTGATGGCGGCGCCGGACCTGTATACGGCAGTTGCCTTGTCCGACCTGTTGTTGCGCACCGGAGATGCGGCCCAGGCACTGGCGGTGCTTGCGCCTCTGCCCTCCACGGACGCCGTCGTGTTGCGCCGGGCGAGCGCGCTGCGCCGGCTCGGGGATGCCCGCTGGCTGGCGCTGCGCGCGACGCTGCAGTCACGCGCCGCCGAACTGGTGCGCCGCGGGGATGACCCGGACCTGCATGGTCGCGAGGCTGCGCTGATCGCAGTGTGGCTGGACGACGATGCGCCGCGCGCGCTGCAACTGGCGCGGCGCAATCTGCGCCTGCAGCGCGAGCCTGTCGATTGGTGGGTGGCCTTGTACAGCGCGGCGCGGGCCGATGATGAGTCGGCCTGGAGCGAACTGCAACTCCGGCGCAAGGGCACCGGCTTGCACGACCGGCGCCTGGACCGTTCGCCGTCGCAGCTGCGCGCCTCTGGAGGTGGGTCGTGAGGCTATCACACGGCCTGTGGGGCGGCCAGGTCCTGACGTCGCGGGTGTTGCGCGCCGCACTGGTGTGGTGGCTGCTCGCATTCGGCCTGGCCGGCGCGGCGCTGGCGCACAAGGGCAGCGACGCCTACCTCGACGTCCGGCAACTGCAGCCGGCACCTCAGGCCGGGCCGTCGGAAGCGGTCCCGTCCCGGCCTGAGGTGCCGGCGCTGCGCCTGTCCTTGTCGGTCGCTTTGAAGGATCTCGACCAGGTCGTGGCGATCGACGCCAACGGTGATGCGCGCATCACCTGGGGCGAGGTGCGCGTGGCCACGCCGGCACTGCTGGCGCAGCTCGATCGCTCCGCGCGCCTGGATGTTGCCGAAAAGCCGGACGCACTGACGCCGACCGACGCCGACTGTGTGTTGCGCTGGCAGAGCGACGGGCTGGAGCAGCGCAGTGACGGCGTGTATTTCCGTGCCGCAGCCACCGTCCGCTGCGCCGGCGCGTCATCGCTGCATCTGCAATACCGGTTGTTCCGGGAGCAGGACGCCGGCCACCGGCTGCTGGTTGCCGGCAGGATGGACGGCGACGACCTGCTGGCAACGATATCGCCGCAGCAGGATGCGGCGGTGCAACTGCGCCATGCGACGGTGCGGCGCGCCGCCACGGGACAATGGCAGACGCTGCGCGACTACTTCCTGCTCGGCGTCGAGCATCTGCTGCACGGCTACGACCACCTGGCCTTCCTGCTTGCGCTGGTGTTGCCGCTGCAATTGCGCCTGCGCCCCTTCTCACGCGTCGGCCATGCCGCACAGCCGGAGCCGCTGATGGACAACGGCTGGGCCTTGCTGCGCACCGTGACCGCGTTCACGCTCGGCCATTCCATCACGCTGGTGCTGGCCACGCTGGGCTGGACGCAGGCCGACGCCGGCTGGGTCGAACCGGTGATCGCCTTGTCCGTCGCCATGACGGCCGCGTTGAACCTGCGCCCGCAACCGTGGCTGAGGGTCGAGGCGCTGGCCTTGGTGTTCGGCCTGGTGCACGGATACGGTTTTGCCGGCCTGCTGGTGGAAGCCGCGGCGCCCGACGGCCTGCTGCCTTGGGCGCTGGCCGGTTTCAACCTGGGTGTCGAGGCCGGCCAGCTGCTGGCGGTGGCTGCCTGGGTGCTGGCCGTGCAATGGGTGGTGGGGCGGCCCTGGTACCAGCGCGTTGTCGTGCGTGGGGGTTCGGTGCTGCTGATCGGCCTGTCCATGGCCTGGTTCTGGCAACGGCTGGCGTGAGGCCGGGAGCGGCGGAAGCCGCCGCGTCAGATGCGCCGCGCCATGCCGGCCCAATACGGCTCGCGCAGCTTGCGCTTGAAGATCTTGCCGGTGTCCTCGCGCGGCATCTGCGCGACGAACTCGACCACCTTGGGTACCTTGTAGCCGGCCAGCCGTTCCTTGAGAAATGCGCCGACCTGCTCAGCCGAAACCGCCGCACCCGGCTGCAGCTGCACGGCCGCGCCGAGCGCCTCGCCGAACTCGGCGTCCGGGATGCCGAACACCGCGCAGTCGGCCACGCCCGGCATGGACTGCAGCACCGCTTCGATCTCGGCCGGGTAGATGTTGACGCCGCCCGAGATCACCATGTCGGAGGCGCGGTCGACGATGAACAGGAACCCGTCCTCGTCCAGGTAACCCACGTCGCCCAGCGTCTTGAGCCCGTTTTTCTCCATGCGCCGGCGCGCCTCGGGGTTGCCGATGTAGCTGAAGTCGGCATACGCATCCTGGTGCAGGTAGATCAGCCCGGGCTGGCCGCTCGGCAGTTCCGCGCCCTGTTCGTCGAGGATGGCGAAACGCGCGCCGGGCAAGGGGCGGCCGGCCGAACCGGGCTTGCGCAAGGCGTCGGCGCTGTTCAGCAAGGTCGAATAACCCAGCTCGCTGGAGCCATAGGCTTCGTTGATCACCGGCCCCCACCAGTCGATCATCGCGCGCTTGACCTCGGGCGCACACGGCGAGCCGGTGGAGGCGACGAACTGCATCGAGCCCAGGTCGTAGCGCTTGCGCACCTCTTCGGGCAGGGCCAGCATGCGCACGTACATGGTCGGCACCAGGTAGGCGTGGGTGATGCGATGGCGCTCGATCATGCGCAGCGTGTGTTCGGCATCGAACCGCGGTTCGATGAAGAGTTCGGCGCCTTCCAGCGCCGCGCCGACGCAATAGGTATTGGGCGCGCTGTGGTACATCGGCGCGCTGACCAGCGCCCGCATGCCGGGCCGAAAGCCCAGCACCTGGCGCAGCACCGTCAGGCTGCTCGCCACTTTCTCGGGGCTGGCAGCCTCGCGCACGATGCCCTTGGGCCGGCCGGTCGTGCCCGAGGTGTACAGCATGGCGCCGCGCGGCGCGCGCGCCGGCTCGTCCAGCGGCGTGGCCGCGTCGCGGCTGTGTTCCCAGTCCGGCGCCGTGGCGGCCGGCGCCGAGGCACCGAGCCCGTCGTCGTGGACGAAATGCGTGATCGTGTCCAGGCGCAGCCCCGGCAAGCCCGCCAGCAGTGCGGCGTCGATGACCAGCACCCGCGCGCCGCTGTCGCCCAGGATGTATTGCACCTCCTCGGTCTTGTAATGCCAGTTGATCGGGCACCACATGGCGCCCAGCCAGCGCGCCGCGAGCATCAGCTCGAGCAGCTGCGGGCTGTTGCGCATCATCAGCGCCACCACGGCGCCTTCGCCGATACCGGCCGATTGCAGCACCCGCGCGCTGCGCAGGACACGGTCCTGGAAGGGCTCCGGGGCGATGGTGTGTTCCCGGAACACGATGGTCGGTGGCATGGGGCGCGTCCTGCGTGGGGGTCGATGAAGCCGCGGCGCCGAAACCGCGCCACCGCCGCATGGTAGCAAGCACCGCGCGCCGAGGGCCGGCGCCGGCCCATCGCCGCGCGAGGCACCTGCGGCCGTCAAGGGCCGTGTGCCGCCCATGGGGGCACAATCGGTTCGCATGATGGCCTCAACCCCGAGAGACACCTCCATGACCGACAACCACAAGCATCCGCCCGGCCGCGAGCCGCCCGACCTGCCGCCCAAGCCGGAACCGGAGCCGGACACGAAGTCGCGGCGCGCGTAGGGCAGTCGCCGCGCCGGCCTATTCGGCCTTGAGGCCGGCGGCGGCGATGGCCTTGGCCCAGCTGTCGATTTCCTGGTGGAAGAACTGGCCGAACGCCGATGGCGAACTCGCCTTGAGTTCGTTGCCGCCGGCCTCGATGCGTTCGCGCGTCTGCGCATTGGCCAGCGCCACGGTCATGGCCTTGGACAACTTGTCGACCACCGGTGCCGGCAGGCCGGCCGGCCCGAGCAGGCCGACCCAGCTGGCGTATTCGAGCCCGCCGATACCGGCCTCCTGGTAGGTCGGCAACTGCGGCATGCCGGACCAGCGCTGCTCGCGCCCGACCGCCAGCGCGCGGATATTGCCGGCCTTGAGCTGGCTTTGCATCGACGCCACGTTGTTGAACGACAGCTGGATGCGCCCGCTGACCAGGTCGGGCAGCAACTGGTCGACCCCCTTGTACGGCACGTGCGTGATCGGCACGCCGCTGCGCAGCGAAAACATCGTGGCCGCCAGGTGCTGCGTCGTGCCATTGCCGTTCGAGCCGTAGTTGAGCGTGCCCGGATGGGCTTTTCCGTGCGCGATCAGTTCCTGCACCGTGTTCACCGGCAGGTCCTTGTTGACCACCAGCACCGACGGCACCATGGCGACCAGGCCGATCGGCGTGAAGTCCTTGCGCGGGTCGAAGGGCGTGGACTTGATCAGCGACTTGTTGATGGCCAGCGAGGCGCTGGCCATGATCAGCGTGTAGCCGTCGCCGGGCGCCTTGGCCACGGCGTCGAACGCGATGTTGCCGCTGGCGCCGGGCCGGTTCTCGACCACCACGCTGGTGCCCAGCGAGGTGGCCATGTCGGTCGACATCAGGCGCGCAATGATGTCGACGGCGCCACCGGCGGGAAACGGCACCAGGATGCGCACCGGTTTGGTCGGAAACTCCTGTGCCTGGGCCTGCGGTGCGAGCGCACCCAGCGCCAGGGCGGCGCAGGTCGTCAGGAAGCGGCGTTTGAACATCATGGTCGGGGCCTTTCTGTGGTGAAGTGGAAAACGGATATGCAGAGGTGTCGGCTCAGGCCGTCGTGCCGGGCTCGGTGGCGGGCAGTCGCGCGGCGTCGGCGCGGGCATCGGCCAGCACGCGTCCGGCGGCGCGCCAGTTGCCGCTGCGGTCGATCAGTCCGGTGCGCACGTAATAACCGCGGTCGATGTCCATGAAGGTGTCCAGCAACAGCAGCACCTCTGGATGGCGGTGCGCCAGTTGCAGCGCTTCCTCCACCAGGGCCTGGTTCGCGGCGTCGTCGGTCTCGGCATCGTTGGGGCCGTCGCCCATCAGGGCACGGGTGGCGCATGTGGTGGCGCCGCTGCTGCGGGCGAACGCGGCCAAGGTCTGCATCGCCGGCGCCAGCGGCTCGTTGCGGGCCACGCTGAACGCAACGCCGGCGGCAACGCCGGCCAGCGGACCCGCCAGCAGCTCGCCGGCCTGTGCGCATTGCCCGACCGTGAAGCCGGGCGCGGCGTAGTGCTTGCCCGGCGCCTTGCCGGTATTGCCTTCGGTTCCGCTGCGCAGCGCGGCGAACAGCAGGCGTATGCCGGTCTCGCGCAGCATGGCACCCGCGCTGGCGGCCAGCTCCGGCGCCGCGCGCACCGGCAGCACGCATTCCCAGAAGCCGACCAGCGGCGCGTGTGCGCGCAGCTGCGCGAGCAGCGCGGCACTGGGCAGGCCGACCGAGAAGAAGGTGAAGCGATGCCCCAGCGCCACCATGTCGGCCACGCGCCGGCGCACCTGCGGGTCGAGCAGGTCGTCGATCGGTGCGCGCAGATGGCGGATGCCGGCACTCCACACCGCCTGCACCGCATGGTCGTTGCGCACCCGGCGGCGCGCGAACGGGTCCACCGGCGGATTGAACGGCAGTTCGACCTGCGCACACCAGGGATGGCACAGGTTCACGCCCAGCGGTGTCTCGCCCGGATCCTTCGGATGGCCGGGCAGCTGCAGCGCCAGGGTGTCGGTGCCGCCGTGTGTCTGCACCAGGCGCGCGACGTGGCCGCGTTCGTAGACGTCGACCCAGAAGAAACCCAGCTTGCCGGTGTCGTTGCGGCCGTATTCGTCGGTCGGCGCGCCGCTGTGCAGTTCGCTGTAGTCGCGGCGCACGAAGGAGGTCGACGGCAGCGCGTGGATCTCGGTGGCGCCGAAACGGTTGTAGAACAGGTTGTGCACGTGGCCGCAGAACACCGCCTCGACCCGATGGCGCTCGAGCAGTTCGAGCAGCCAGTGGCGCGCGTGATGTTCCATGTTGTCGTAGCTGGTGTCCTCCTGCGGCTGCGCCAGGAACGGCGGGTAGTGGGTGGCCAGGAAGATGCGCTTGCCCTGCGCCGCGCGCAGCTGTTCCTGCAGCCAGCGTTTCTGCGCGGCTTCCAGCGGCAGGCCGGAGCCCAGGATGGGCGAGTTGACCAGCAGCAACACGCAGCCCTCGGCATGGTGCACCTGGAACGGCGCGCCGAACACCTGGCCGTAACCGTCCAGCCATTGCGGGGCCACCGCCGCGGCGGGCGCGGTGTCGTCGTTCTTGTCGCCGATGTCGTGGTTGCCGGGGGTGTAGAGCACCGGGCAGGGCAGGTCGGCGAACAACTGCCGGGCCAGCAGCAGCGTTGCATC
Organism: Rhodoferax sp.; assembly: GCA_024236015.1. Taxonomy (GTDB): domain Bacteria; phylum Pseudomonadota; class Gammaproteobacteria; order Burkholderiales; family Burkholderiaceae_C; genus CAISIP01. The sequence goes on along the minus strand of JACKLK010000003.1, from coordinate 321,459 downwards.
GTGGGGTTCGGCCTGCGGCACCGGGTGCACGATGTCGCCCAGGTGCAGCACGAACCGCGGTGCGCGCGTGCGCAGCCAGTCGACGACGCTGCGGTTGCGCAGGTTCGAGCGCGGCGCGGGCACGCCGGGCGTCTCGGGCTCCAGATGGGAGTCGGCGATGACGGCGAATGCGAACAGGCGCCTGCCGTGGCGCGGGGAGATCAGCACGGGTGGCGCTGCATCGTCACGCGCAAGCTGCTGCCGCGCGTCATGCCCCGGGTATCCGCTGCCATCGGCCATCCGTCGTGCTCCTGTCGTGGGGTGTGCATGCAACCACCGAAAAGAGCTCCGCGCGGTGCGTGTCCCAATATACCGACGTGCGCGACGTGTGAAGCGCGTCAGATGTTTCGTGGGCCGCGCAGATGTTTCGTGACAAGAAATCGGCGCACCATGACGGCGCGGTGTGCCGGTTGGCGCCTCAGTCCCGCACCAGCGGACTCACCACTTCGGAATGCGGATCCGGCTGATCATCAGCGAGCCGGAGGCGGCGAACAGCAACACCAGCGGATGCAGCGTCAGCCCCATCAGCCGGATCTCGCCCCACCACAGCTGCGGGCCCACGGCGCCGTAGGCTGCGGCTGCCACCAGCACGGCCACCAGCACCACCGAGGTCGGTATCGGCGTGCCTTCGAAATGGTGCACCTTGCCGGACGCGTCCGACATGTCCTGGGCAGTGACGTTGAAGCGCGCCAGCCGCGAGACGCCGCAGGCGACGAAATAGGCCAGCACGATGCGGTCGAAGAAGCCCTGCATGCCGCAGGCATAGGCCAGCATGGCCGGCGCGACGCCGAACGAGATCACGTCGGACAAGGAGTCGAGTTCGCGCCCCAGGCTGGACGACTGCTGGCGCCAGCGCGCGATGCGGCCGTCGAGCACGTCGAACACCAATGCCGCGGCGATCAGCGCGCCGGCGAAATACAGGTGCAGGATGCCGCCGGTCTGCACGAAGGAGATGGCCGAGAAGATGGCCCCGGTGCCGCACAAGGCATTGGCGAGCGTGAACCAGTCCGCGAGGTGGAACTCGCGGATCATCGAGAACGGCTTGGGGCGGTGTGGGTCGTGGGGCATGGTGCTTGGATCGTAACGGGGTGGGGCGTCACGTCGGGTTGCGCGGCCCGGCGCAGGCGCTCGCGCTCACGCATCCCGCATGTGTCGAGTATGCCGCGCCCGGCATGGACTGGCTGTAGGAGAAGTTCGTGCGTGGGCGTTGGCGTCCACGCGGCTCAGTCACCCGGCATCGTGCGGGCGGTGTCCGAACCATGCACGGATTCGACGATGCGCCGGCGCACCACCGGCGGCTCCTTGCCGATGTGAAACGCGTGCTTGCGGTCGCGCAGCGTCGCGTCGGCGGTGGTCACCCGGTCGAAGCGGCGCAGGTGCTCGGTCCAGGACTCGTCGACGATCTGTTCGATGAACAGCCCGGGGTCGTTGATGTCGCGCAGCAGGTCCCACGACAAGGCGCCGTGGCGCAGGCGACCGCGGCGGCTGACCCGCATCAGTTCCTTGAACTCGTCGGCGCGTGCCGGGTCGATGCGGTATTCGATCGTCAGCACCACCCGTCCCGCCCCGGGCGGCTGCTTGGGTTGCGGCACCTTGAACAGCCGGGTCGGCGTCAGGTCTTCCTCGGTCTGGCTGTCGGCCATCCAGCGATTGGCCAGCCCCATCGTGATCACGCCGGTGATGGCCGCGACCACCAGGCTGCCGCGGATCTCGTAGTGCGAGGCCACCTGGCCCCAGATCGCGGCGCCAGAGGCACTGGCGCCCATGATGGCCATCTGGTACATCGACATGCCGCGTGCCCGCACCCAGTCGGGTAACGCGAACTGGGCCGACACGCTCAGCGTGTTGGCCGTCGTGATCCAGGCCATGCCGGCCACGACCATGGCCAGCGCCGCCACCGTTGTGTGGGGCGCGAATGCGACCACGACCATCGACAGGGACTGCAGCGCCGCGCCCCGGAACACCAGCCCGTCGCGCGACCAGTAGCGGCGCAGGCGCTGCATGTTCAGCGCGGCGACGATGGCGCCGGCGCCCATGCAGGCCAGCAGCAGCGTGAAGGTGCGCGCATCGCCGCCGGGCAGGCCGCGCGCGACCAGCGGCAGCAGCGCGATCAGCGCCGTGGAATGGAAAAAGAACAGGCAGATGCGCACCAGCACGCCCTGCAGGTGCGCCGACTGGCCCATGAACTGCATGCCCACGCGGATCGCGCTGAGCAGTTTTTCCCGGCCCAGTGGCTGAGGCGTCGGCGTGCGCTTCCAGCGCGAGATGATGACCGCGGCCACGGTGGCCAGCGCCGCGTTGAGCATGAACACATAGGCGCTGCCCAGGCTGGCGATCAGCGCGCCGGCCACCAGCGGGCCGACGATGCGCGAGGCGTTCATCGACACCCCGTTGAGCGCCAGCGCCGCCGGCAGCTGGTGGCGCGGCACCAGTTCGGGCACGATGGCCGAGAACACCGGCCAGCGCAGCGCCAGGCCGATGCCGTTGGCAAAGGTCATGGCCAGCAGCAGCATCGGCGACATCCAGCCCGACAACACGGTGGCGCACAAGGCCAGTGCGACCACGGCAACCCACAGCTGGGTGAACAGGAAGAACTTCTTGCGGTCCAGGATGTCGGCCAGCGCGCCGCTGGGCAGGCCGAGCAGGAACACCGGCAGCGTCGAGGCGGTCTGCACCAGCGCGACCAGCACCGGCGAGGTGGTCAGCGAGGTCATCAGCCAGGCCGCCGCCACGTCGTTCATCCACATCGAGATGTTGGCCGCCAGCCAGGTGAACCACAACATGCGGAACACCGGCAGCGCCAGCGGGGCGAGGGCGGACGTGCCTGGGTCGGCTTTATCGGAGATTTCGGGGTCGGATGGTGGGGTCGATGACATGCAAATAGGGTGGTGGGCGCCTGCCGCAAGGCCATCGAGGCCGGCCGGGCGCCGGGGCTATTGTCGCGCGCCCGCGCGGTGGCGGCCGGGAACGGATCCGGCGGGCTCGCCGACGCGTCGGTGAGCGCGTGCATCCCTTTTTTAAGAAATATTTGTTTTTTGATCAAAAAACAAATATCATACGCCGCAATCGCTGCCGGGTTGCTCCGGCATCTCTCCTGAAACCACGCTCAACCCGGCACAGCCACCATGACATCCACGCCCGCGCCTTCCCCATCCGACCTGACGATCATCGACATCCGCCGCTGGCTCGTCCGGGTCCCGGTGAACAAACCCATGGTGTGGGGCTCGGGCGCACGGACCGGCGTGACACGGGTCATCGTCGAACTGACGACGGCGGGCGGCGTCACCGGCTGGGGCGAGAGCATCTGCCTGCTCGATGCGATCCCGGCGGTGCTCGACCGCATCGTGATGCCGGTGGCGATGGGCAAGCAGGTCGACCAGGCCGAGTCGCTGTACCGCCATGTGCTGGGCAGCGGTTATTACCACCACAAGCGCGCCGCCGTCATGGCCACCTGCGCGGTCGAGATGGCCATGTGGGATGCCTTCGCCAAGGTATGCGGGCAGCCGCTGCACCGGCTGTGGGGCGGCACATGGCGCACGCGCATCGATATTTCCGCCTATCTGTTCTCCAGCGATCCGGCCCGGGTTGCCGCTGACGCCCGCGAGTACCAGGCACGGGGTTTCCGTACCTTCAAGCTCAAGATCGGCTACGGGGAACAGGCCGACATCGCGTTGACCCGCGCCGTGCGCGAGGCGATCGGACCGGAGCCGCTGTTGCGGCTGGATGTCAACGGCGCATGGACACCGGGCACCGCCAAGCGCCTGTGCGCGCGTCTCGTCCCGTTCGACCCAGCCTACGTCGAGCAGCCGCTCGAACACGATGACCTGGAGGGCCACGTCAGGCTGCGCGCGTCGACGTCGATTCCGATCGCGCTGGACGAAAGCGCGTATACCTTGAATGACATCGGCAACATCGTGCGCGCCGGGGCCGCCGACGTGATTCTGCTCGATCCGCACGAGGCCGGTGGCCTGTGGCAATGCATCAAGGGTGCGGCGGTCGCGGAGTCGGTCGGGCTGCCGGTCACGCTGCACAGCGGCGGCGAACTGGGCCTGTCGCAGGCGGCCTACCTGCACCTGGCTGCAGCCATCCCCAACATGACGCTGGCCATCGACAACGAACTCGACTACCTCGGTGGCGACATCGTCACCCGCGGCTTTCGCATCGCCGACGGCCAGATTCCGGTTCCGACCGGGCCAGGTCTGGGCGTCGAGGTCGATCGCGACGCATTGGCCCGATACGCGGTCGATTCCATCACCGGCGCCTACCTGGACCCGGCCCGCCCGGGCTGGTTTCCGGTCAAGCCGGCCTACTGATCTGCAACCTGGCTGCACACTGCAGCCGACAACCCGAGAGGAGAGACTCCGTGCGTATTTCAACCATCCGCCGCTTTCACGCAGCCGCCGTGGCAGCCTGCCTGGCTATCGCCCTGCCGCTGCAGGCGCAGGCCCAAGACTATCCGAGCCGGCCCGTGCGGCTGATCGTTCCTTACCCCGTGGGTGGGGCGTCCGACATCACTGCGCGCCTGGTGGCCGACAAGCTGTCGAAAAAATGGGGCCAGGGCGTCATCGTCGAGAACAAGGCCGGCGCCAACGGCATCATCGGAACCGCGGAAATCGCCAAGGCGGCGCCAGATGGCTACACCATCGGCCTGGTCGCCAGCTCGCATGTCGGCAATCCGTTCTCGTACAAGAACGTGCCGTTCGACACCTTGAACGACCTGCAGCCGGTGACGCAGACCGCCACCGTGCAGCTGGGCCTGGTCGTCAACCCCAAGCTGGGCGTGAACAACGTGCAGGAACTGGTGGCGCTGCTCAAGCAGCAACCGGGCAAGATCGACTACGCGACCACCGGGCCGGGCGGCAACCCGCATCTGTTCGCCGAGGTCTTCATGCAGCTGACCGGCACGCAGATGACGCAGATCCCGTACAAGGGCAGCTCGAGTGCGCACCCCGACCTGTTGTCGGGCCAGGTCTCGGTGATGTTCGACGCGGTGGCCGCGGTGGCACCCCACGTCAAGGCCGGCAAGCTCAAGCTGCTGGGCGTCTCGGGCGCGACCCGCGCCAGTCTGTTGCCGGACGTGCCGACCCTGCAGGAGGCCGGTGTCAAGGGTTACGCGATGGCATCGTGGGGCGGCATCATCGCCCCGGCCAAGGTGCCGCGGCCGGTCATCCAGAAGCTCAATGCCGACATCGTCGCCGCATTGAACGAGCCCGACGTGCGCGAACGGCTGACGCAACTCGGCGCCGACGTGGTTGCCAGCACGCCGGAGCAGTTCGATGCCTTGCTGCGTTCCGATACAGTCCGGTATCAGAAACTCATCAAGGACGCCGGCATTGTCCCCCAGTGACCCACACGCAAGTCATTTCTCGGCGACGGTATCGCAACGTGTCGCCGCCGAGCTGCGGCGTCGGATCCTGCATGGCGAACTGCTGCCGGGCCAGCGCCTGAAGATCGACGAACTCGCCGCGATGTGTGCGGTGAGCCACATGCCGATACGGCAGGCACTGGGGGAACTTGAGGGCGAAGGGGTGCTGGAAGTCCTGCCGCACCGCGGTGCGGTCATCAAGGGCGTCGATGCACCGTTCGTGCGCAACCTGTACGACGTGCGCGAGGCCATCGAAGGGCTGCTGGTGGAGCGCTGCGCCGAGCGCATCGATGCGGCCGGCGTGGCCCGACTGGCCTCGGCCATCGCCGAATACGAAGCGACGCCCCACGCCGACACCGCGGGCCTGCTGCAGGCCAACCGCAGGTTCCACGACACCATCAACGAGGTCGCCGACAACCCGCTGGCGGTGCGCATGCTGGCGGACGGGCGCCTGCTGATCGAGGCGTTGCGGCTGCGATTCGGCTACGGACCCCGCCGCATCGACGAGGTGATCGACCAGCACCAGGCGATCTACAACGCCATCGCCAGCCACGACGTGGCGCGAGCCGGGCAGTTGGCGCGCGAGCATTGCCGCGGCGCCAGCCAGGACTTGCTGGCGGCCCTGGACGCGGCCTGAAGCCATCGCGCCCCGACCGTGGCCTACTCCCGGCCGGGCGCCCGCCCGAACCGCGGTTCGCTGGCGTGGCCTGCTGAAGATACCGATCAACGTCTTGGGAGGCCGCATGCCATTGGCGCCGGCCCTGGGGCCGTCACGACGTCGCCTGTGACGGTTCCTGGTGCGGTCGTTGTGCGAATGCCTTCGCCAGTTGCTGCCGGCAATGTTTCATCAGGCTCGAGAAATAGGCGTTGCGACGCCAGAACAGGCCGATCGGAATGCTCCACTGGTGTGCCGGCGGCGGCAATACGGCCAGGCCCTCGGCCAGCGGCGAATGCAGCGAGTCGGTCGTCAATACGGTCAGCAGGTCGGTGCGCGCCACGATGGAAGCGAACACCACCGGCGACGTGTCGGCCTCGACGAACACGTCGGGTACTGCGGTGAGGTGTTCGGTGAAGAGGCTGTCGATCCATGAGCGCAGGGCGATGTCGGCCGGTGGCAGCAACCAGCGCTGGCGCGCCAGGTCGGCCAGCGCGAACGGCTGGCGCAGCAGCGGGTGGTCGCGCCGCGCCACGATGAAGGAGCGTTGTTCGCCCAGCACCGTGTAGTTCAGTTCCGGGGCGATGCGGTCCTGCACGGCGGCGACGGCCAGGTCGAGGTGTCCGTTGCCGAGGTCGCGCAACAAGGCACCGCTGAGCTTGATGTGGACCTGGAACCGCGCGACATCCTCGCGACCCAGGAAATGGGACAAGGCGGGCGACACCACCGAGTCGATCAGCGCCGGCACCGCGCCGATGCGCAGTTCGCCGGTCTGGCCGATCTTCAGGTCGTGGATCTCGGTCTGGATGTCGTCGACCATCTGCCCCAGCGTGCGGCTGCGCGCCACCAGCGTACGGCCGATCGAGGTCAACGCGACGCCGCGTGCGGTCCGTTCGAGCAGGCGCACGCCCAGTGCGGTCTCCAGGCGCTGGACCGTCTTGGTCAGCGCGGGTTGCGTGACCCCCAGCGCATGGGCGGCGTGGTGCAGGTTGCCCATCTCGGCGATGGTCTGGAATGCCTGCAGGTCCTTGAGTTGCATCATGCTCGGCGCCCTTGAAATGAAGTGATTCCTGAATGTTATCGAATTAGTCCGAAGCAGGGCTGTGCACCGGGCGGGCGGCTTCCCATAATGACTCCCGATGGTGCCGCACGGACTTGTGTTGCGCCGCACCCGGGCGCGATCCGGCAACTGGAAACCGAAGGAGACATATGCTGAAGATTACCCAATGGAATCGTAGGAAGCTGATGCAGGTGGCCGGCGCCGTGTGCCTGGCCTCGGCCGGCGCGGCGGCCATGGCCCAGGCCGACTACCCGGCGCGCACGATCAAGGTGGTGGTGCCGTATTCGGCCGGCGGCAACACCGACGCCATCACGCGCAGCGTGATGCGCGACCTCGCAACCCGGCTCGGGCAGCCGGTGGTCGTCGAGAACAAGCCGGGCGCCAACAGCATCCTCGGAACCGATCTGGTCGCGAAGGCCGCCCCCGACGGTTACACCCTGCTGGTGACGATCGGTGCCTATGCCAACAACCAGTCGCTGTACAAGTCGCTGCCCTACGCGCCGACGGATCTGGTTCCGGTTTCGTTGCTGACGCGGACCTCGCTGGTGCTCGTGAGCAGCGACCCGCAGGTGCGCACCGTCGAGGACCTGATCCGCAAGGGCAACCAGCCGGGAGCCACGGTGACCTTTGCCAGCAGTGGCGTGGGTTCCGCGGCCCACCTGCTGGGCGAGCGCTTCGTGCGCGGAACCGGCATGAAGTCGGCCCAGCATGTGCCGTACAAGGGCAGCAGCGACGCGATGAACGACCTGCTCAGCGGGCGGATCAGCTTCATGTTCGATGCCGTGTCCGCCATGGGTCCCCACATCCGCCAGGGCAAGCTCAACGCGCTTGCCGTGACCGGCGCCAACCGCTCGCCGCAGCTCAAGGACGTGCCCAGCATCGTGGAGTCGGGATACCCTAAACTCGTCGCCAATGCCTGGGCCGGCCTGCTGGCACCCGCCGGCACGCCCAAGGCCGTGATCCAGAAACTCTCGACCGAACTGGCCGCCGTGTTGCGCAACCCGGAACTGCAGCGCAAGCTGGAAGCCATCAATACCGAGACGGTCGGCAGCACGCCCGAGGAGCTGGCCGCGTTCATCGAACACGAGGTCGCGGTGAACCGCGAGGTGATCCGCGAGTTGCAGATCACGCTGGACTGAAGGGCGGCGTCATGAAAGTACGTCCTGATGACGCGAGCCGCAAGACGGTCCGTATCGGCGGCGCGGGTGCCTTTGTCGGCGACAGCGTGCTCGGCCCGCAGCAACTGGTTGCGGTCGAGGGCATGCAGTACCTGGTGTTCGACTACCTGGCCGAGATGACCTTGTCGAGCTTCGCGCAGACCCGCAAGCGCGATCCGAACGCCGGTTACGCCGCCGAGTTCGTCGACGTGGCCATGCAGGAGGTGCTGGGCGACTGCGTGCGCCGCGGCATTCGGGTGGTCTCCAACGCCGGCGGGCTCAACCCCCGCGCCTGCGCGCAGGCGGTTGAACGCCTGGCCTCGGCCAAGGGCCTGGCGGTGAAGGTGGCCTGGATCGATGGCGACGACTGTGTCGGCCTGGTCGAGCCGCTGCGCCGCGAGGGCGTGCGCGACTTCTATACCGGCGCGGCCATGCCGGACGTGCTCGAGAGTGCCAATGTCTACCTGGGCGCGTTTCCGATCGCGCGGGCGCTCGACCTGGGCGCCGACATCGTCGTGACCGGTCGCATCGTCGACAGCGCGACGACCCTGGGCATCCTGATCCACGCGTTCGGCTGGGGGCCGGGCGATCTCGACCGGCTGGCAGCCGGCTCGTTGGCCGGCCACCTGCTCGAATGCGGGGCCCAGGTCACGGGCGGCATCTTCACCGACTGGCGCGACGTGCCGGACTGGGAAAACATCGGATACCCGTACGTCGACTGTAGCGACGACGGCGGCATCGTCGTGTGCAAGCCCGAAGGCACAGGCGGCCTGGTCAGCGAGGCCAGCGTGAGCGAACAGGTGTTGTACGAAGTGGGCGACCCCGCGCATTACGTGTTGCCCGACGTGGTGTGCGACTTCTCCGGCGTGACCGTGCAGCAGCTGGGCCCGCACCGGGTGGCCGTGCGCGGCGCGCGCGGGGCTGCGCCGCCGCCGACCCACAAGCTGACGGCCAGTTTCCTGTCGGGTTACCGCTGCATCACGCAGTTGTCGGTGTTCGGCATCGACGCCATCGAGAAGGCGCGTCGCACCGGCGAGGCCCTGGTGGCGCGCACGCGTGCGATGCTGCTGGCCAAGGGCATGGGCGACTTCGACAAGCTGGCCGTGACCGTGATCGGGGCCGAGGACGGGTACGGCCCGCACGCGCGCCCGAGCGCGGTGCGCGAGGCCATCGTGCGCGTGGCGGCGCTGCATCGCAATGCCCAGGCGCTCGAATTGTTGTCGCGCGAGTCGCGCTCGCCCGGCGTGTCGTTTGCGCCCGGCACGACCAGCGGCAGCTCGCTGACGCTCAACAGCCGGCCCGCGGTGGAGCCGCTGCACGGCCTGTTCACCTGCCTGGTGCCCAAGTCCCTGTGTGCCGTTCCGCGCGTGGTGATGGGCATGGCGGTCGAAGAGGTTCCGCTGCCGGCGGCCGCGGCGCCGCAACCAACGCCCGCCGGCTCACCGTCGCCGGTGGCGGACCGGCCCGACGCACGGCCGTTCGACGCATCCGGCCCGCAGGTGCAGCTGCCGCTGATTCTGCTGGCGCATGGCCGTTCCGGCGACAAGGGCGATACCTCGACCCTGTCGGTGATCGCGCGCGACGCGTCCTATCTGCCGCTGCTCGCGCACGTGCTGACGCCGGCGGCCGTGAAGGACTACCTGGCGCATCTGGTGAAAGGGTCGGTGCAGCGGTATGCCGTGCCCGGCCTGCACGCGCTCAACTTCCATCTGGACCAGTCGCTCGATGGCGGGGCACCGAGTTCGCTGCGCACCGACCCGATGGGCAAGGGGCTGGCCCAGATGCTGCTGGGCATGCCGGTTCCGGTGCCGCAGGCCTGGTTGTCGACCCGGCCCGAACTGCAGGCGCGCCGCGACGACGCCGTGCCTACCAGCCCCAGAGCAGCCGCTTGGACATCCAGCCCTTGATGCCGTCGCGCCCTTCGACCCGGATCCAGCCGGACTTGGCGCCGCGGGTGCGCATCAGGTCGTAACGCTCGGCCTTGCCGACGATGCGGTAGCCGGTGCCCGGGCCGCTGCGGATGTTGGCGATCCTAGCCTTGACGATATGGTGCGGCGTCTTGCTGGTGAGTGCGCGTGCAACCCAGCCGGTGTCGTTCTCGAAGTCCTTGACCTGCAGCCAGCTGCCCTTGCGCTGCAGCACCTGCAGCGGGTAGCCGCGTTCGAGCTCCCACAGGACTTCGGTGTTCGTACCAGGGCCCGAGCGCATGTTGACGACCGAACCCTTGATGCTGACCATCTCGGCCAGGGCGGGGGCGGCGGCGAACGCCAGGCACAGGCCGGCGATGCTGAGAAAACGGGTCGTGGCGCGTGTCAAATCCATGTGGCAAAAATCTCCTATGCCCCCGACTGTAGTGGCAGCCACCGACCAGATGAAGCACAAGCCGGGCAAATCGTGCAATCGTGTTACCGCTCGCAATACTTTTTTCAGCATCTCACGCGCATGTATCCGCGCAAAAGCGTATGCGTGCGTGGCGGCGGCCCGCGGTCCGGGCGCGGGAGCACATCACTTTTCCGGCGCGAAGCAAGGGGCGCAAACACCCCGCGTCGACACGATGTCCAAGCCGATGCGGCCGGCGTACACTGCCCGCAACAGGAGCACGGCGACCTTGTTCGTGCCGGTTCCGTGAGGCCACTCACGCATGGGCACGGCTCCGCGCGGCGGGTGCCCGCGGCAGGCGCGTGGGGCCGTTTCATTTCAGGCTGGACGGAGGTGCATGATGGCGGAGATCGCGATAGGACTGCATGGCGGCTGCGGCGCGCTGGCCCATGACCTGCAAAGCGCCGAAGACTGGGCCGAGAGCCGGCAACACATGGCCGACGCACTGCGCGCCGGCTGGCACATCCTGCGTCTGGGCGGATCGGCGCTGGACGCGGTGCAGGCCACCGTCGTCGTGCTCGAGGACAGCCCGCACTTCAACGCCGGCCACGGCGCGGCGCTGACCGAAGGCGCCGATCACGAACTCGACGCCTCCATCATGGACGGCGCGACGCTGGCCGCCGGTGCGGTCTGCACCGTGCGCCGCACGCGCAACCCGGTCAAGCTGGCGCGCGCGGTGCTCGATTCCGGGCGCGTGGTCATGCTCGGCGGCGTCGCGGCCGACCGTTTTGCCGAATTGCAGGGGCTGGAGATGGTGCCCAACACCTGGTTCACGACCCAGCGCCGCATCGACGCCGTGCGCACGCTGAAGGAAAAGGAAGCGACCGGGTCCTTCATCCCGGCCTCCGAGGCCGAGAAACATGGCACCGTGGGCGCGGTCGCGCGCGACGCCGACGGCCACCTGGCGGCGGCCACCTCCACCGGCGGCTTCAACAACAAGCTCGAAGGCCGCATCGGCGACAGCCCCATCATCGGCGCCGGCACCTATGCCCGCGACGGCGTGTGTGCGGTGTCCTGCACCGGCCAGGGCGAGATCTTCATCCGCCGCGTCGCCGCCTACGACATCGCGGCGCGCATGCAATACGCCGGCCAGGCGCTGGACGCGGCCGCGCATGCGGTGGTGTTCGAGACCCTGTCCAGCCACGCCATCGGCGCCGGCCTCGTCGCGCTGGGCGCCGAAGGCAATCCGGTGGCGCCGTACAACACGCTGGGCATGTACCGTGGCTGGATCACCACCGAAGGGCAACTCGTCGTGGCCACGCACAAGGACTTGCATCCGATGGGGCCGGCCTGAGCGGGGCTGTGTTGCCGACGCGAGGTCGGCACGGCGGGACGTGTACGCAGGGGGGCCACTACTGACATCGTGGCGGTCCCCCGTTTGGGGGAGCATGTAGGGCCGTCGCGGGGCGCTGCTTCTTGTTACATTTGCGGCTTCGACGCCGGTTTCGGCGTGTGGGTGAGAACAGAAATATGCCGCTGGACGCAGATTGTGATGGGCCGGGTTTTGTGCTTCTTTTGTTGAAGCGTGAAGGGCATGGGAGCGTTGCCTTTCGGTGCTTGCTGAACGGCAGGGGCAGTAAAGTGGGCCGCAGCATTATGCGGTCGATATTGAGTTGAAGCGGCTATGAATCCGCTCATGAACGACACGAAGTGGAATGACGTTCGGTTGGCGATGCACCAGCTTGGCCATCTCTCCCCGCAATGGAGAACGTTGGACGTAGTGACCGGGTATCTCTCCGCTTGGGACAGAGAATGGTTCCATCACTTTCAGGTCGGTGGCTACAAGACAATAGAGCGGGTGGAAATCAGAGTTTCATCTCGCGCGCAACTCGAAGCTGTGCGCGAAGCTTTGGAAACGGTGCACGTGCCCGGTGAGCAAACTGAGCACGGGTTCAAAGTTGTGGGGTACGCCCGAAATGGCGTGGCGGTCGACTACCTCACTCGCTTTAACAGGCCGCTGCATCCGACCGTCTTCGGCGTCGGCTGAGCGGCGGCGTTAGGCATCAGAGTCACCACCACGCCACCTTCTGCCTGCTGCGAAAGCCACGATGCGAGGCTGCCTTGAAGAAGATTGATCTCCACATCCACACTGTCGCCACCATGAGTGACAGGGCGTTCAGCTTCAGCCTCGACTCGTTCACGCGCTACGTCGCACACGCGAAGCTAGACGCTGTAGCCGTAACCAACCACGATGTATTTGATGGAGACCAGTTCCGCACTATCCAAAGTGTCCTGCCTGTCACCACGTTTCCCGGGATAGAGATCAACGTGGACAAGGGACATGTCCTTATCGTCGCAGGTCCTTCAGATGTCGATGACTTTGAGAGGAAGACGGCAAAGGTGACCAGTCGCATTCAAAAGATTGGTGACAGCATCTCGGTTGATGAACTAGTAGCCATATTTGGCGACCTCAAGAAGTATCTTGTCATTCCGCACTATGACAAGGGACCCGCCATAGCTGGCGAAACGCTTGAGAAACTGCGTCCATTTATTTCAGCCGGCGAGGTTGATAGCGCGAAGAAGTTTGTCCGGAATTTCAAAGATCCCGCAAAGCTCACGCCCGTGCTTTTCAGCGATTCGCGCATGTCGTTGGATCTAGCTACTTTCCCAACGCGGCAGACGTTCGTCGATTGCGGTGCACTGACGCTTGAGGCCCTAAAAAGTAGTTTCCAAGACAAGGCTAAAGTTGCTCTTTCCGAGAGTGACGGCAATAGGTTGTGGCAGGTTTTCGATAACGGGCAAAGCGTGTCTACTGGCCTGAATGTTCTGTTGGGATCTCGCTCTACCGGCAAGTCCCATACCCTCGACAAAATCAGCAGACTCGTAAAGAACGTCAAGTACATCAAACAGTTCTCCTTGGTGCAGCAAGAGGACGCCACCTCCGAGCGCGAGTTCGCAGTCGGCGTCGAGCGGAAGAGAAGTGCCTTCGGCGATCAATACCTGTCCGGTCTCAAGCGGGTACTGGATGAGGTCATTTCAATCGATTTGGACGTGGACACCCGAGCGGTTGAAACCTATCTGAGCACTCTGTTGCGCTTCGCGGACGAGACAGATCGGCGCGACGCCTTCTCCAACACCGCCCTGTTTGATGAAGTTGACTTTCCGGTCGGAAATTCTGAAACGCTTCAGGCGCTTATTGGCTCGGTCCGTCAGTTGATTGAGAATGTTGAGTACCGCCCAATCATTGAGAGGCATGTCGATCTTGCGTCGCTTAAGAGATTGGCTCTGGAACTGATTGAAACACTGCGTGCGGCGTCACTGGACTTCAGAAAGAAGAGAGTTGTCAACGATCTTGTGAAGGAGATCAAGCAAAACCTGCAGATTCGGACTTCCGCTGTCCAAGTCAAAGATGTCGACCTCTACGCCGTAGCCATGAATCGCAAGCGAATCGACCGATTCATCGAGATCGTGAGTCTACTCAGAAAGCCCGCCGTCATCTCTGAGGATACTTTGCAGGGGTTCCGTATCGAAATTCGAAAGCACCCATTCGCTGGCGCTGGCGAGGTCAAGCAGGCCAGCGGAAGGAAGCTCGCCTTTAGCGATGCGTTCACAAGCTATGAGGATGCCTACGCCTACCTGCAGAGAATCAAGGAGATCGAAGACCTTGCAACCGCGGACTACTATCGCCTCTTCGCAAAGATCACGTACCGAATCTTGAACAGGGACGGCCATGAAGTATCGGGAGGCGAAAGATCGGAGTTTCGACTATTACAAGAGATCGCCGATGCTCAGAACTATGACCTACTACTAGTCGACGAACCGGAGTCTTCCTTCGACAACCTGTTCCTCAAGCGCGAGGTAAATCAAATCTTGAAGAGTATCTCTGAGACGATGCCGGTCATCGTCGTTACCCACAACAGTACTGTCGGAGCTTCTGTCGAAGCGGACTACATACTCTACACGGCCAAGGAAACGGTAGACGGCAAGCCAATATACCGAGTCTTCTCGGGCTACCCGACTGACAAGCGGTTGGTGTCCGTTGATGGGGCAGAGGTCAACAGCCACGAAATATTGCTGAACTCACTCGAAGCCGGCTTGGCGCCTTACGAAGGGAGAAAACAGTCATATGAAGCTGTTAAAGATCGCTGAGAACGTAGGCGAGTTTCAAGCCGTGGACGGGCAGTACCGAACTGTCGATGAGATTACCAAGGACGATCTACTGCGCTTGGTTGATCGTACTCTCTTCGAAGATGACGTGGAGTTTGATCCTTACGATGAAAAGTCATTAAAGAACCAAGCGCATCAAGTGATCTACAAGAGCGTGTTGCAGAAACTCCAGGATCTACGGAACCGCAGACGGGAGTTCGTCGACGAGTCCGCCCGACTATTTCTGGAAGACTACCAGCGTTATCGGGAGCCGCCTTGATGCGCGGCCTCTCAGGTAGCGCGCTGATGCCTAACACCTCGTATATGAACTTCCCCTCAAGCGCAAGAAACTGATCGATAGTGTTGGCTGTTGGGGAAGCGCCTGCAGTCGTATATCCGGCATCTGTGGTGGGATCGTGCGTATGTCCCGTGCCGACATGGAATCTGCGTCATCGGTGCGCCGGTCACTACGAGCGGCAGGCAAGCAGCCCCCGGGAGTGTTTTCGGCGTCAAACGAAGGGGGTGGTCCCGGTTGACCATTGAACAGTCGAACCATCTCCTTGCAAGCGTGGTGAGCCCAGAAGTCGACCTTGTGCGCCTTTGCTGCAGGGCAAAGCCACGACCATCGGACACCCCAACGCAAACCATGCCCGTGGAGCACAATCCGGCCCATGCCTTATTTCGATTGCTACCTCGCACCGGTTCCACGTGCGAACAAGGCCGCCTACGAGGAACTGGCCCGCATTGCGGAGCGGGTGCTGCGCGAACACGGTGCCACGCGGGTGGTGGATAGCTGGCTGGACGATGGAGGGCCGCAGGCCGAGTCTTACCATGGAAGCACGGTGCGGTTGGCGTCCGACCAGTACCCGTCCTTGGTGCAAGCCGTCGGCGTGCATGCCGGTGAGACAGTTGCGATATCCTGGGTCGAGTGGCCGGACAAGGCCGCACGGGATGCCGGCATGGAGAAGGTCACCGGCGACCCCCGGATGCAGTTCGACGATCGGCCGGCGGCGTTCGACGGTCGGCGTTTGCTTGCCGCTGGATTCGTGCCGATGCTGCCGATGGACGCGGCTTGACCTTTGACTGCCATGGCGGCGGACGCAGGCGAGTTCCGGAAGGTCGCGCTGCAAGACCCGCCGCCCGGGTTCTTCGAGAACTGAAAACGGAAGACGATGGTGCGCCCGTCGTCACCTCCTCTGCCGCATCCGCAGCACGAAGCCACGCACGTCCCGCGCCGACACGCGTCCGTATCGCAGACTACCCCTGCCGACTCCGCTGCGCCACGAACTCCTGCAGCACCCGCGCCAGCGCATCGGCATCCACCGGCTTGGTCAGGTGCTGGTCGTACCCGGCCGCGGCACTGCGTTGGCGTGCCGCGGCGTCGCCGTAACCGGTGACCGCAACCAGCAGCCGCGGCTGGTCCTCCGCACGCGGCTGTTGCCGCACGGCCTGCGCCAGCGCGTAGCCGTCCATGCCGGGCAGGCCGATGTCCAGTAGCAGCACCTCGGGGTCGAACCCGGCGATGTGCGCCAGGGCCGCGGGGCCGTCGTGGGCGCAGGCGACATGGTGGCCCCAGCTCTCGAGCAGGCTGCACAGGGTCTGCGCGGCGTCGACGTTGTCGTCCACCACCAGCAGGCGCAATGCGGATGCCTCGGCCGCGGTGCCGGTTGTGGACGGGGCGGGCGCGGGCGCCGGTTCGGCATCGGTCGTCGTGGCCGATGCCGCCGCCGGCGCCAGCGGCAGCCGGACTTCGAATTGACTGCCGCAGCCCCGGCCCGCACTGCTTGCGCGCACCGTGCCGCCGTGTTGCTGCACGATGGAGCGTACGATGGTCAGGCCCACACCCAGTCCGCCCTGGGAGCGGTCCAGCGATCGTTCGCCCTGCACGAACAGGTCGAACACCTGGGGCAGCAGTTCGGCCGGGATGCCGACACCGGTATCGCGCACCACCACCACCGCCTGCTCGCCCTCGCGCCGCGACACGATGCCGACGCTGCCGCCGCTGTCGGTGAACTTGCCGGCATTGGAGAGCAGGTTGGCGAACACCTGCACCATGCGGGCGAGGTCGCCGTGCAGGTCCGGCATGTCCGCCGCCAGCTTCAGGCCGAGCGTCAGCCCCCGCGCCTGCAACGCCGGGCGCTGCATCTCGACCGCCTGCTCGATGGCCTGGGCCAATGCGAACCGGTCCTGCCGCAGTTCGATGGTGCCGCGCGTGAGCCGCGACACGTCGAGCAGGTCGTCGATCAGGCGCACCATGTGCCGGGTCTGGCGCGCCATCATCCGGGTCAGCCGGCCCACGTCGGGCAGGGCACCGTGCTTGCGCTCGAGCAGTTGCACACCCATGTGCAGCGGCGCCAGCGGATTGCGCAGTTCGTGGGCCAGCATGGACAGGAATTCGTCCTTGCGCCGGTCGGCCTGCTGCAGGCGTTCGGTGCTCGCGCGCAGCTGGGCCTCGGTGGCGCGCCGGCGCGCGATCTCGCGCGACAACATGTCGATACGTTCGTTGAGCTGGCGGAACTGGGCAACGGCCTGCTGCTTGGGGCGCAGGCGCAGCAGCACCAGTGCCGGCGCATCGTCGCTGCGTGGCCGGTACAAGGCGCCGTCGCAGCGGTAACCCAGCGTGCCGCCGTCGGCCAGCCGCAGCTCCAGCGCTCCCGGCGAGGGGCTGGTGCTGCGCGCGCTCGCGCGGATCAGCGCGGCGATGGTGGCGTCGTCACTCCGGCAGATCCGGCGCAACGGCTGGCCTTCCATGTCCTGCGCGGACCAGCCCAGCAGTTGCGTGGCCGCCCGGTTCGCCACGGCCACGCGGGCATCGCCGCTGACCAGCAGCAGGGGCTGCGGCATCAGGTCCGCCAGGCGTCGGAAGTCGGCGCTCACCGATGGCGTCATGGGGCTGGGCTCAGGATTCGAAATACTCGCGCGCCGCAAAACCGCCGGTGTCCGCCTCCGGCTGCAGGTACACCACCACGCGGCATTCGCCGTGGCCCTGGGCGATGGTTTTCTCCAGCGTCACCTTGGCATAACCGAGGTTCTCGGCCGCGATCACGCCGAACACGTTCGAGGTCATCATGCACATGGCCGGTCGATCGCGCACCTTGTCGCCGAAGGGGCAGTCGCGGTTGCCGAACACGATCTTCTGCGCGTTCTCCTCGATCACGTAGAAGCTGCCCTGGATGCGGCGCTTGAGATCCACCAGCGCCGCGGCCACCTGCGCGCGCGACAGCCGCTCGATTCGCAGGGCCGACTTGTATTCCTGGTTGATCTGGTCGCCGACCCGATGGCCCACGACACTGATGTATCCGGCCGCTTCGTCCAGACCCACCACGTCCTGCAGCGTGCCCGCCAGTTCGCGGATCAGGTTGCGCATGAAGCCATCGCGCTCCAGCGGCACGTCGAGCGCCGACACGGTGGCATCGACATGGTTCGTTTCTGTCATCACGGCTCCTTCCGTCGGCTGACCGCTTCAGCCTGCATCCATTATGGGACCCGCTGGCGCATCTGCCGACTGCTGCCCTGGCGGGCCCGGCCGCCAGCCTAGTTGCGCAGAATCGTCCGGATGCGTTGGGCCAGCTCGTCGACGACGAAGGGCTTGGTGATCATCTGCATGTTGTCGCTGAGGAAGCGGCTTTGCACGGCCGCCTGTTCGGCGTAACCGGTCACGAACAACACCTTCAGTTCCGGGCGCTTGCCCATCGCGATCTCCGCGAGCTGGCGGCCGTTGAGGCCCGGCAGGCCCACGTCCGACACCAGCAGGTCGAAATGGCGCGGGCCGTCGAGCAGCACCAGCGCCGATTCGGCGTCGCCCGCTTCGGCATAGGCATAACCCAGCTCGGCCAGCACCGAGACGATGATCTCGCGCACGCTGGGCTCGTCCTCCACCACCAGGATGCTCTCGCCCGCCTGTGCGCCTTCGACCGCCACGCGGGCCGGCGCCGGTTCGGCCTCGCCGTCCGAGAGGTCGCGCGGCAGGTACAGCGTGACGGTGGTCCCGCGGCCCGGCTCGCTCTGGATGCGCACATGGCCGCCGGCCTGCTTGACGAAGCCGTACACCATCGACAGGCCCAGGCCGGTCCCCTGGCCGATGGGCTTGGTGGTGTAGAACGGTTCGAACGCGCGGGTGATGACCGATTCGGACATGCCCACGCCGGAGTCGCCCACGCTCACCGCCACGTATTCGCCCGGCGCCAGCTCGACCTGGGTGGCGGCGTAGGCGTCGTCGATCTGGCAATTGGCAACCTCGATGCCGAGCTCGCCGCCGTCGGGCATGGCGTCGCGCGCATTGATCACCAGGTTGAGCAGCGAACTCTCGAGCTGGCCGCTGTCGATGCGCGCCGGCCAGGCGTCCTGCGGGTGGCGTATCTGCAAGGTGATGTGCGGCCCCAGGGTACGCCGCATCATGTCGTCCAGCGAATCGATCAGCGCGCAGACATCGACCCGCCGTGTCTCCAGCGCCTGCCGACGGGCAAAGGCCAGCAGGCGCTGCGTCAGCGCGGCTGCCCGCTGCGAACTGGCGGAGGCGCGCTCGAGCAGCTTCTCGAATCCGTCCTGCTTGCCGGCGGCGAGCTTGCGCTGCATCAGCTGGATGGAGCCGTAGATGCTGGCCAGCATGTTGTTGAAGTCGTGCGCGATGCCGCCGGTGAGTTTGCCGATGGCCTCCATCTTCTGCGCCTGGCGCAGCTGTTCCTCGGCCTTGGCCAATGCGTCCGAGCGTTCGCGGTCGGCGGTGATGTCGCGCCCGAACGCGAAGACCGTCTTGCCGTCGGGCGCGGCCGTCCAGGCCACGATGCGATGGCTGCCGTCCGCATGCAGGACGCGGCACTCGAAGGTGGGCAACACGCCCACCGTGGCGCGGGCCAGCGCGTCCTCGGTCCTGGCATGGTCCTGCGGATGGATCAAGGCGTCGATGCGTCGGCCCACGACCTGCTCCCGGTCCCAGCCCAGCGCGCATTTCCAGGCCGGATTGACGTCGACGAAGCTACCGTGCTCGTCGATCATGGCCATCAGGTCGGGCGAGTTGGTCCACATGCGCTCGCGTTCGCGCGTGCGCTCGTCCACGCGGCGCTCCAGCGTGGCGTTGATCGCACGCAGCTTGTCGCGGTCGGCGCGCTGGTCCTCGATGTCGGTGTTGGTGCCGACCCAGCGCACGATGGCGCCGCCGGTGTTGCGCACCGGCAGTGCCCGCACCAGGTGCCAGCGGTAGACCCCGTCGGCGCGGCGGATCCGGAACTCCACTTCGTAGTTCTTGCCGCTGCGCAGCGCCGCGGCCCATGTCGACTTCGCGCGCGCGAGGTCGTCGGGGTGCACCAGCGTGGCCCAGCCGGTTCCGCACAGCGCCGCCATGTCCATGCCGCTGTAGCGCAGCGTCTGTTCGTTGAACCAGTCCAGCTGCCCGTCGGCGGGCGAGGTCCACATATGGTTGGGCGCCAGCTGGGCAAACGAGCGGAACTTCTCTTCGCTCTCGCGCAGCACCTGGGCCTGGGTGACGACCTCGGTCACGTCCACGCCTTCGACGAAGATGCCGTTGACCTTGCCGTCGGCCCCGCGCATCGGCTGGTAGATGAAGTCCACCACCCGCTCCTCGAGCTCGGTTCCGGGCTCGGCGACCAGGCTCACCCGCGCGGCGCGGCCGGAGTGGGTCTCGCCGGTGCGGTAGACCGTGTCGAGCAATTCGAAGAAACCCTGGCCCTCGAGTTCGGGCAGGGCCGCGCGCACCGGCATGCCGATCACGTCGCGTTGCGCAATGAGGCGCAGGTAGGCCGGGTTGGTGAGCTCGAACCGATGGTCCGGCCCGCGCAGCACCGCGACGAAACTCGGCGACGACGTGAACATCTCGCGCAGGCGGTCGAGTTCGGCCGTGCGTTCGCGTCTGGCCTTGACCTCCTGCGTGATCTCGGTACAGGCGCAGAAGACGCCCAGCACCTCGCCCTGATCGCCGCGCACCGGCGCGTAGAAGAACGAGAAATGGGTTTCCTCGTCATGCCCGTGGCGCCGCATCGTCAGCTCGATGTCGTCCATGTAGATCGGCTCGCCGGCATAGGCGCGGGCCATGATCGGCTCCAGGTCGCTGCGGATCTCGCTCCAGACGTCCAGGAAGGGCTGGTCCAGCGCTGGATGGTGCCCGCCCAGGATCTCGGCGTAGCCGTCGTTGTAGAACATGCGCTGCTCCGGCCCCCAGACCGCGAACATCGGTTGCGGCGCGTTGAGCATCAGGCCGACCAGCGTCTTGAGTTGCGACGGCCAGTGCGCGGGCAAGCCCATCGGCGACTCGGCCCAGGGGTGGGCGCGCAGCATCGCGCCCATGTCGCCCCCGCCCTGCATGAAGCGCAGCGTCATGGCGCGCCGTCGTGCGAGCTGCGGATCTCGTCCATCAGGCGGTCCAGGTCATCGAGTTCGAACGGCTTGGCCAGCTCCCGCACGCGCGGGCCCAGCGCACGCAAGGCGTCGCCGTGCTGGTAACCCGAGCACAACACGACCCAGCGCTCGGGGTGCTTGGCGATGATGCGGCGGGCCAGGTCGGTGCCGGACATGCCGGGCAGGCTGATGTCGCTCACCAGCACATCGAAATGGCTGGCGTCCCACAGCACCAGTGCCTCCTCGGCGGTGGCGCAGGCCACCACCTCGCGCTGGTCGTCTTCCAGCATCTCCTGGAAGGTTTCCCGCAGTTCGTCGTTGTCCTCCACATACAACATGCGCAGTTGTTTCATGGTCGGCAAGGGGGTGATGTCAAAAGGGGATTCTAGGACGCTCACCCGGAGCTGCCGGGCCCGTGGCGCCGCGGCACCTGGTCGGGGCCGGCGCAGGGGAGGGTGCAGGTGAAGGCAAAGGCAAAGGCAAAGGCAAAGGCGAGGGCGAGGGCGAGGGCGAGGGCGAGGGCGAGGGCGGACGCTGCACAATCGGCACGCCGGTCGCCATCGCCTTGCGCGACCCGCGCGAGCATCGCCGGAAACCATCCACCATCGAAGGAGCCGCTTGCCATGACATCACCATCGCGACGCCGCCAGGTCTGCGTGCTCGGCAGCGCCGAACCCGGCTCCGAGGCCTATGACCGGGCCGGCCAGGCCGGGGAGCGGCTGGCCCGGCTCGGCATCACCGTCGTCAGCGGCTGCGGCAGCCCGGCGACACGCCATGCGGCGCAACGCGCGCTGGACGCCGGCGGCCTGGTCGTCAGCATTCTTCCGGCCGACACCATGCCGGAGCCGGACTGGCCGGCCACCGTGGTCATCCCCTGCGGCATGGGCGACGCCCGCAACCTGATGATGGCGCTGGCCGGCGATGCCTGCATTGTCATCGGCGGGCGCGCCGGCACGATATCCGAGGTCTGCCTGGCCTGGCTGCACCGGCGCCCGCTGCTGCCACTGGTCGGCTGTGGCGGCTGGTCCGACGGGCTGTTGGTGAATCCCCCCGACGAGCGCAGGAACGCGCCGATCCTGCCGTGGGGGGGTGTGGGGGAGCTCGAGGGGCGGTTGCGCGGGTTGGGCCTGGTGGGCGGCGGTGAGTAGAAGGCTGGCTTCGCTCCAACGGGTTACCCAGCCCATGCTGCCGCCAAGGCAGTGCCATCAAGTTTTACGATCCACCCATTGTTATCAGACGGCTGGCTGGGCTGGCGAGAACTTCTGGCTTAAGACGAAGCCGGTGCCAATGCTGATCTCGCAACGGCGGAAAGCCCTTTGACGATAACGCACCTATTGCGGTGTTGACGGCCTGTGCCGATTCCGTCTGGACAGGGCAAGTGTGGCGAGGCCGACGCCAAGCAGCGCGATAGTCCCTGGCTCCGGTACGCTGGACACCGTGCCGGGAGTCGGTGTGTTGGCGAGGCCATTGTTGAAGTCGCTGATCACCCAGTCTTGCGCGGTGTCGGTATCAACACCATCGGATACGCGCCGCCCACCGGCTGGCAAAAAGCTCCCATCTGGGCCTATGACCGGGGCTCCAAAAAAGAACGTGCTGGCACTGGTGTCGGCGATACCGAGTGCGTCCAGCACCACCTCGGATCCCGAGACCGTCGTTCCCGAGATACTGGCGGTTTGGACCAAGGCTATCGTGTAACTGCTGTTCTCGATTGCGTTCGATCCCAGATACACATTGGGGGTCACACCATAAACAGCGGCTGCCAAAGATGTAGCTGCCAGAAAGAAGTTGTTGGTGCCGATAACCTGACCAATGAGATCCAGACGGAAGTCGATTTTCCCAAGGTTAAGGCCGTTATTGCTTTCGACAACGATCAAACTGAGATCGTTGAGCGACGTCCCCGCCACACCATAGAGCTCGATGAATTCAGCGTCACTTCCGGTTGTACTTCCAACGACTTCGTTGATGACCGGCATCGCCAACGCCGTCGATGCCGCGGCGAACAACGACCCAGCGGCGAGAGCGCCGCGCAGGACTTTTTTCATATGGGTCTGCCTATTGTGTTTCAGAGACTACTGTATTTGTATCCATTCCCTTGTAGGCAAGGGTCGTGCCACACCAATGAATCAACGCTTTGCGGCGTTGTCGAATATGAGCTGTCAAGTATTTCGACACTCCATGCGAATGGCTGAGTGGCCGTATTGGAGCGCGCCGTCAGCGTCCCTCGTGCGCGCTCGCAGGGTTTCTCGGCGCTGATCACACGCGAGATCGGCAAGTCGATCGCCCAGAGCCAGGGTGAAGTGGCAATGGGCGCGATCATTCTCGACTGCTACGCCGACCATGCCGGGCCATTCCTGGCGCCCGAAAAGGTCGCGTGTCACATCTGTCCGTCGAAACGGGATGGTGCTAGGCTTGGAACCGACCCTGAGCCCGCGCCTCTGGTCGATGCATCGAAGATCCGCTCCACCCACCCCCGTCCGGAGTTCCCCATGCCCGCTACCCACCCCACCATCTCCGACAAACGCCGCGCCTTCCAGCAACTCCACGCTGCCGGCTGTTTCGCCATTCCCAACCCCTGGGACGTGGGCAGCGCCCGTTACCTGCAAAGCCTGGGCTTCCAGGCGCTGGCGTCCACCAGTGCCGGCTTTGCGTGGTCGAAGGGGCTGGCCGACAACGGGGTGTCGCGTGACGCGGTGCTGGGCCATCTGCGCGAACTGGTCGAGGCGGTGGATGTGCCGATCAATGCCGACTTCGAAGGCGGCTTCGCGGCCGAGCCGCAAGGGGTGGCCGACAACGTGCGGCTGGCGATCGAGACCGGTGTGGCCGGCCTGTCGATCGAGGATTCGACCGGGGACGCGGCCGCGCCGCTGTATCCGCTGGATGCGGCCGTGGCGCGCATGCGTGCGGCGCGCAAGGCCATCGACGCGGCCGGTGGCGACGTGGTGCTGGTGGGGCGCGCCGAATGCCTGCTGGTCGGCCAAGGCGACATCGACGAGGTGGTCGCGCGGCTCAAGGCATATGCCCAGGCCGGAGCAGACTGCCTGTATGCGCCGGGCCTGCGGACCCGCGAGCAGATCGTCGCCGTGGTGCAGGCGGTGGCGCCGAAGCCGGTCAACCTGCTGGTCGGCTGGGCCAGCGACATGACGCTGGCCGACATCGCCGCCCTGGGCGTGCGGCGGGTCAGTGTGGGCGGCGCGCTGGCCGGTGCGGCCTGGCATGCGTTCATGGACGCCGCGCGGCAGATCGCCACCGAAGGGCGCTTCGACGCTTTCGTCGCCTCGCCGGGGCGCGAACTCAATCCCTTGTTTCGCGGCGCGGGTGTTCCGTCGTCTTCGCGTGCAGGTTGAGCGAGCCAGCGGTGCGCTCAGCGTCGATGGCTTGCGCGGGTACGCATACGCCGCTATGTCGCCTTTCTGCGTGGCGTCAGCCTGGTGGACGCCCGCATCGGTGAACCATTGGCGACGGCGTTTCCAACTGGTCGGCTCCAGTGGCGCCGTGTGGTGTTGACCATTGCCACTTCAACATGCGCAGGCATCGATCGCCCTCCGTCGACGCGCGCTGGCGCCCAGAACCAGGAAGAGCCCGGCGAACAGCATCGCATAAGTCGCCGGCTCCGGTACTGCCGACACGTCGATGCTGGCGAGACTGATGGCGCCGGTCTTCGTAAAGGTGAACAAAGCGTCAAACTCGGGAACGGAAGCGTCGATGCCAGACACGAAAAACCAGTCGAGGTCTTCGCCGAGCGAGTGCATGCCGAAATCAAACGTCTGACCGGCCATCACGTCGAAATGTCGATCTCTCGTCTCCAGATGAAACGCCAGATCAACACCCTCGGGCGTGAGCAGCTTCACTGTCGAGAAAAAACTGCCACTCAAGACAAACAGTGTTCTTCCATTGTTCGGTGGGTCAATCAATATCGGCGACGACAAATCCGTCACATTCACGGCGAAGAGTTGCGTAGACATTCGCGGGCCGTTGTCGTTCAGCCTCAACGGAACTTCAGTGCCTTCCTGGCGCTTTGTTGGTGGAGGCTGTTCGGGCCTTGGAATTCCTGGATGCGGTTGAAGGTCAAGTCCATATATGGAGTTCAGAGCACCTTCAACGGTTCCACCGTCGGACCCGGCCAAGAACCCCTGGATGCCGAATATGGCATCTTGAGGCCTTGCGATCGATGCCTTGCCACCACCCTGTTCTGAATAGTCCACCCCGAGCGACTGACCAACCATCTTCAGAGCGACGTATGTGGGGGCGGACAGTGTGATGAAGGCGTTCGCGACGTCGTTGATATCGCTTGATGCACTTAGGCCCGCACGTTGGATCAGCGCTCCGTTGATCCCACGCGTCACATATTCCACTCCCTTCGCGTTTTGGTTCAATGTGGTTCTTTGCCCATTGACGGTCGAAAACTCTTCGCGGATCGCGATGGCCTTCGCGTACACGAGTTTTGAGAACGCAACCTGATCAAACGGCTGACCGGCCCCCAAGGTCGGCAGGTAAGTCGTCAAGGCGCGTCGGTATGCCTCTCTCGCGAATTCCGCTGGAGTCGTATCGTCGTATATGTAGCTCAAGCTCAGTGAGCCATGGGTGCGATAGCTGCCGGTGTAGTCACCCAAAGTGCCTGGCAGCTTTGCATTGGATGCGCTCAAGAACAAATCCCCACCGAGTGAAGAGCTCTCGAAGAGCTGTCGAAAGGTGCGACTGGCGTTTTCGCTGAAGCTGTAGCTGTTGTTGGCCGTATGTGCGAAACACACCCCATAGGAGTTCGGGATGCAATCCAACGCGACGCTTCTGCCAAGTTCGATGGAACCGGAAGTCACCAGCGCGGGACTGACTCCAATGCTCATCGAACCGGCTCCTTCCGCAAAGCGCGTCCCAACAGGCACTTGCCTGAACAGCGTTTGCTGCCAATGCATGTCGGTCACGAAGTTCCAACCCAGATCGATCCCCTCCAAAGTAAAGAGCGTGTTGTCAAATACCGGAGTCGACAGCACCATCTGGGAGTTTCCCCTCATCGTGTACGTGAAGTCGAACGGGATGGTATGGACTTCGGTTCGAATCGTACGGAAGTTCAGATCCTGCCCCCGCACGCCTGTGTGGAGAAAGGCTCCTGCGAAGAGCAGGCAGACAGCCGAGAACGGTAAGAGTTTCATGACCGCAATTTCTCTGGGAAGACTTGCTACGAGACAGAACGCCACGGGTTGCCGGGAGCGGTGATCGATCTGCACCTCACTTCCATCCGCGTTCTTTGCGATGCCGACAGGCAATCGGCACAGGCTGGCACGGACGAGAATGACGTCGCAGTTTGTAACTCCCGGGGCATCCATAGACAAGAGGATGCCCCGCTCGATCCCCCAAATAGGGGAGGTCTGCACCCCGGCCGTAGTCGCCACGATGCCCCCATCCACCCGACCATCGCCGACAAGTGCCGCAGCGCCCGGCGGCTGCCCGCCATTGGCTGTTACGCCATTCCCAGAGCCTGGGATGCGGGCAGTGCCCGCGACTACCTGCACAGCTCGGGTCTCCAGGCGCCGGCGTCCACCAGCGCGGACTTCACGTGGTTGCAAAGCGATCGACGCGCCCGGTGTCGCCGTGGTGCAGGCGGTGGCGCCGAAACCGGTCAACCTGCTCGTCGGCCGGACCAGGGACAGGACGCTGGCCCACTTCGCGGCGCTGGGGGGCGAAGTGTCAGCGTGGGCGGTGCGCACATGCACGGCCGCATCAGCGCACTCTGATGCGCGTCAAGGCGCGCAGCCGCCTTTGCGCGCAGACTGCCGCGGTCTGCTTCCCCCTGTCATTTGCATGGGGTGGGGGCGAGATTGCATCCATTCCCATGGGCCACAAGCGCTTCCCGATCAACCCGCCCCATCCCGAGCGCAACTGCTGGGGGTGCGACCGGTATTGCCCGTCCCATGCGCTGATGTGCGGTAACGGCTCGGAGCGCACCCAGCATCCGGTCGAATTCTTCGGCCCTGACTGGGCAACCTGGTCACCGCCACAGGCGCAGGCGCAGGCGCTGGAAGCGCCGGCGCAAGACACCACCACTGGCGCGTTGGTTCAATACGGATTGCGCCGGTCTTGTTAAGGTGGGGCCCTGCGTCGATCACGGCGCGTCACCGACCCGCAAGGAGGCTCGCATGCAGATCACCGTCAACCGGCAACCCCACACGGTGCCCGCGCAATGGCAGCAGGAGAAGCTGCTGCACGTATTGCGCGAGTTGGTCGGCCTGGTCGGC
Source organism: Rhodoferax sp. (assembly GCA_024236015.1). Classification (GTDB taxonomy): domain Bacteria; phylum Pseudomonadota; class Gammaproteobacteria; order Burkholderiales; family Burkholderiaceae_C; genus CAISIP01. Next base: position 294,137 of record JACKLK010000003.1, on the reverse strand, counting down.
AGCAAGTTCGGCTGCGGCATGGCCCAGTGCGGCGCCTGCACCGTGTGGCTGGACGGCGCGCCGGTGCGCAGTTGCGTGACACCGGTCGCCGCGGTCGGTGCCCGCGCCGTCACGACGATCGAGGGGCTGGCGCCGTCGAACGAGACCCTGCATCCGGTGCAGCGCGCCTGGCTGGCGCACCAGGTGCCGCAATGCGGTTATTGCCAGGCCGGCCAGATCATGGCGGCGGCCGCGTTGCTGCGCGACATGCCCGCACCGACCGATGCGCAGATCGACGCGGCCATGGCCGGCCATCTGTGCCGCTGCGGCACCCAGCACCGGGTGCGGGCGGCGATCCGGTCGCTGGCGGGAGCGGGAGCGGGAGCGTCGTCATGAACGCGCAGGGCCGCGGCCGCGGTGCGCCGTCCGAAGGCAGGTCGGCGAGCCGCGCAGGTGTCTCGCGCCGGCGCTTCCTGGCCGTGGCCGCCGGTGCCACGTTGACGGTCGGATTCCTGCCCGGCTGCAACCTGCCGGTGATCCCGAAACGCCCGGCGGCCGAACTCGACGACGCGGTCGGCTGGATCCGTTTCGGCGACGGGCGCTACACGCTGGTGCTGCCGCGTGTCGAGATGGGCCAGAACATCCTGACCGGGCTCAAGCAGGTCGCCTGCGAGGAACTCGACGTGCCGTGGGAGCAGGTCGACGCACGGCTGCATGCGTCGCACACCATCGCCCGCGTGCGTGCCACCGTGGGCAGCGAGTCGATCCGCGACTTCGCCGAGCCGCTGGCCCAGGCCTGTGCCGCGCTGCGCGAGGCGGTGGCCCGCGGGCAGGGCCAGGACCAGTTGCAGGCCACGGCCCGGCCGCGATCCGGACTGCGCGCGTTCCGCGCCGGCGCCCGCCGCCACGTGGGCCGCGCGCCGGCCATGGAGCAGGGTGAGGACATCGTGCGCGGGCGGCCGCTGTATGTGGCCGACGTGCGGCGCGAAGGCATGGTGTTCGGCCGCGTGCTCCGGGCCCCCGCTTCGCCGGAACTGGCGTCGTCGTTGCTGTCGATGGACGAGGCCGCGGCGCGGGCGGTGGATGGTTTCGTCGCCCTCGTGCGCGACCCGCTGCTGGCGCAGATGCAGTCCGAAGGCGTGGGCATCGTCGCGCGCACGCCCGGCGCGCTGGATCGTATCGAGCAGGCGCTGGCGCCGCGCTGGCAGACCGAAGGCGGCTTCGACGCCGCGTTCGTCGACGGCCGCATCGACATCGACCGCGCGCTGGCCGCGTCGGCCGAACGCGCGCACCAGGTGCACGACGACACGCTGGGCCTCGAAGGGCCCTGGGACATCGAGCTGCGATTCGACGTGCCGCTGGCGGCGCACGCGCCGATCGAGCCGCGCGCCGCGGTGGCCGACCCCGGCGACGGCTCCGGCATGGACCTGTTCGTCGGCAGCCAGGACGTGTTCTACCAGCGCGACGTGGTCGGCAAGCGCCTGGGCCTGGACGACGACCAGCTCCGCGTGTATGGCCACCGCATCGGCGGCGCCTTCGGCGGCAAGACGATCTGCACGGTGGAACTGGAGGCCGCGGTGCTGGCGCGCGCCGTGCAGTCGCCGGTCAAGGTGCAGTGGACGCGTGCGCAGGAGTTCCGCTTCGGCTTCCACCGCCCGCCGTCGAGCCACCGGGTGCGGGTGCGCTTGCAGCAGGGCCGGCTGCGGCACTGGCGGCACGACTTCATCGGCAGCCACATCCTGTTCACGAATGCGGCCATGCCGGCCTGGATGCAGTGGTTCACCGACTTCATCGGCGACGGCGGCGTGGCCCGGGGCTCGCAGTTGCCGTACCGGGTGCAGGCCCGGCGCACCGGGTTCGACCTGGAGCGCCTGCCGGTGTTCACCGGCCCGTGGCGTGGCCTGGGCGCCGGGCCGAACGGTTTTGTCATCGAGTCGGTCATGGACGAATGCGCGCGCCTGGCCGGTGTCGACGCGCTGCAGTTCCGGCTCGCGCATGTCGACGACGCGCGGCTGGCCGGTGTGTTGCGCGCGGTGGCGCAGGCCGCCGGCTGGGGCGCCGCGCCGGCGGCCGGCGCGCAGCAGCAGGAAGCCGGCATCCGCCACGGGCGCGGCATCGCCTGCGGCATCTACAAGGCCATGAGTTATGCCGCCGTCGTCGCCGACGTGTCGGTCGACACCGCCAGCGGCGCCGTGCGCGTGAGCCGCATGTGGTGCGCGCACGACTGCGGCCTGGTCATCCATCCCGACCAGGTGCGCGCGCAATGCGAAGGCAACATGGTCTGGGGTGTGGGCATGGTGTTGTCCGACGGCCTGTCCGTGGCTGCGTCGCAGGTGGCGGCGTCGAGCTTCGGCGAGTCGCCGCTGCCCCGGTTCGACCAGGTGCCGGAGATGGAGGTGGTGCTGGTCGACAACGGCGAGCCGTCCACCGGCGCCGGCGAGACCGCCATCGTGGCCGCTGGCGCAGCCGTGGCCAATGCGATCCGCGATGCGGTCGGCGTGCGCGTGCAGAGCCTGCCCTGGTCGCCGCAGCTGTTGCCCGGCCGGCCGTCGGCCTGAACGCCGGGCCACGACGCGCCGACAATGCCGCGATGCCGGATCCAACACAGTCGCGCCGTGTGAAAGCTTCGCCGCCCGGCGACTTCGCCAGCGCGGCCATGGTGCGCGTGCTGGTGCAGGGCATGGCCGACCTGGGTCTGCCGCCGGTCGCCGTGCCGGCCGCCGCGGCGGCCGGGGCCCTAGTCGCCATCGACACCAAACGGCTGGTGCTGCGCCACGCCGTCGACCACGGCGGCTTTGCCTGCCTGGCCTTGCTGGGGCGCGGCATCCGGCGCTTCGCCGAGGAGCCGGTGCACCGCGCGCTGGCGTCGGCGCACGATGCGCCGGACCTGTTCCGGCGCTGGAGCCGGCTCGAGGCCTATGTGCATTCCCGGCACCGGGTGCGCGTGCTGGACCTGCAGCCGGGCGAGGCGTACCTGCGCCATGCGTCGCTGGATCCCGGTGCGCAGCCGCTGCCGGCCGAGAGCCTGGTCGTGCTGGGCCTGGTCGCGGCCTTGCTCGAGGAAACCGGCCTGGAGCAGGTGTCGTGCACGGCCGGCGGCGCCGCGGTGTTTCCGCTGCCGCACGCGGAGGGACTGGCCGAGGCCGTGCGCCAGGCTGCGGCAAACGACTGGCGGATCCGCTGGTTGCCACGGCCAACGGCTGCGGCGGAATCAGCGGCCCGCACGGCCCCGGTGCCAGGCGGCCTGCCGGACCTGGTGGCGACGGAACCCTGGCCCGCCGTCGGCAAGGACGCTTTCCATGCGCTGGCAGCCGGCCTGCCGGCACCGCCCGGTGTGGCCGACCTGGCGCGGCAACTCGGCCTGTCGCCGCGCGTGTTGCAGCGGCAGCTGCAGCAGGCCGGGCTGCGGTATGCGGGGCTGCTGGCCGAGGCGCGTTACCGCGTCGCCGGCTGGTGGCTGCTGCACACCGAGCTGCCGCTGGCCGAGGTCGGCTTCCTGTCCGGCCATGCCGACCAGCCGCACCTGACGCGTTGTTTCCGCCAACGCAGCGGCATGACGCCGCAGGCCTACCGCGCGGCCTTCGGCGTCGCGGGCTGAAGGGCCGGCGGTCGTCGTCGCCGGCGGCGCGGCGTTACCATGCGGCGCATGCCCACACCGCGCCAACCCGCCGCATGATCGACGCCCGTTCGGCGCAGATCGAGGTCACGACGATCTGCAACTTCGACTGCCACTACTGCGCCGGCCGCGACATGGAGCAGCGGCACATGGACATGCAGGTGTTCGCGCGTATCCTGGCGCGGCTGCGGCCCTTCACCGGCATGACGGTGTCGTTGCAGGGCGAGGGCGAACCGACGCTGCATCCGGCGTTCTGGGACATGGTGCGCGCGGTGCGCAACCACGGCCTGCGCCCGTACACGATCACCAACGGCACCCGGGTCGATGCCGCGCAGTTCGCCGCGGCCTTGCCGTCGGTCGGCGTCTCGGTCGACACGCTCGATGCCGAGCAGGCGCGGCGCATGGGGCGCTACAACCTGCCCAAGGTGCTGGCCAACCTGGAGTCGCTGGTGGCGGCCATGGGGCCGAAACGCGTGACCGTGCACACGGTGCAGTTCGGCCAGGACATCGAACCGCTGCGCGCCTACGTGGGCCGGCTGGGCGTACACCGGCACATCGTGCAGCCGCTGCAGGTCAAGGACGACTATGTGCGCCACTACGACCGGCAGTCGGCTGGTGGCGGGCAACCGATCCGGCTGATGCCGCGCGCCGCGCCTGTGCTGGAACAGTACAGCTGCAGTTTCCTGGACCAGCCGCGCATGCGGTACTACGACATCGACGGCACCGAGATGCCGTGTTGCTTCATCAAGGACAGCGGCGTCTACACCTCGATCGACGACCTGCGCCAGACGCTGGCGCGCCGGCAGGTGCCGCAGGCCTGCGCCGGCTGCCGCGAACTGCGTTAGCCGGGCGCGCCATCGGTGGCGCCGTCAGTCGCGCAGGTGCTGCGCCAGCACGCGCGCCACATGCAGCGCCTCGCGCTGTGCGCCGTCGTGGATCTGGTGCCGGCAACTGGTGCCGTCGGCGACGATCAGCGCGTCGGGCCGTTGGCGCACGGCCGGCAGCAGGCTGAGTTCGGCCATCTGCATCGACACGTCGTGGTGGCGGGCCTCGAAGCCGAAGGCACCGGCCATGCCGCAGCACGAACTCTCGATGCTTTCCACCTGCGCATCGGGAATCAGGCGCAACACCTCGAGCACCGGCGGCATCACGCCGAAGGCCTTCTGGTGGCAGTGGCCGTGCACCAGCATGGGCCGGGTGGCGGCGTGCAGCCGCAAGGTGCCGAAGCGGCCCGCCCGGTGTTCGCGTGCGACGAATTCCTCGAACAACATCGCCTGGCCGGCCAGGCGCACGGCGGCATCGCCCAGGCCCATCACCAGGTGTTCGTCGCGCAGCGTCAGCAGGCACGAGGGCTCCAGCCCGACGATGGCGATGCCGGCGTCGACGAAGGGCGTGAAGGTGTCGAGCAACGCGCGGGCGCGCTGCTTCGCCTGTTCCGCCATGCCCGCGGCGAGCAAGGTGCGGCCGCAACACGGCGCACGGCCGTCGGCCTGGGTCGCCACGTGCACCGCATAGCCGGCCGCCTGCAGCACCCGGACCGCATCGCGCGCGTTCTCGGACTCGAAATGGCCATTGAAGGTGTCGACGAACAACACCGCGGCGTTGTTGCCGCTGGCCGCCGCCGCCAGCACCTCGGCCCGGCTGGCCAGCGCCAGCTGGGGTGCCTGGGCGGTGAAGGTGTCGCGGCGCCAGCGCGGCAGGCTGCGCCGGGCCGACAGGCCGAGCCAGCGTTCGCCCAGCGCCGCGGCGCCGGGGATGTGGTCGCGCAGGTTGAACAGCCACGGCAGGCGGCTGGCCAGCGGCGCGATGTCGGGCAGCCGGGCCACCAGCCGGTCGAGCAGCGACACGCCGTGGCTTGCGGCGCGTTGCGCGGTGTATTCCAGCTTCATGCGCGCCATGTCGACGCCGGTCGGGCAGTCGCGCTTGCAACCCTTGCAGCCGACACACAGGTCGAGTGCATCGCCGACGGCATCTGAGGTGAAGCCGCCCTCGAGCTGCCCGGACAGCGCCAGCCGCAGCGTGTTGGCGCGGCCCCGCGTGAGGTGCTGCTCGTCGCGCGTGACGCGGTAACTCGGGCACATGGTGCCGGCGTCGAACTTGCGGCAGTGGCCGTTGTTGTTGCACATCTCGACCGCCTTGGCCAGGCCGCCGGTGGCGTCGCCGCCGCTGCCCGGGGCGGTCGTCTTTTCGGTGACCGGGTCGTTCTGCACGTTCCAGGCCGACCAGTCGAACACCGGCGTCAGCGGGATGGTGCGGTAACCCGGCGGGAACCGGAACAGCGAGGCATCGTCCATCTTCGGCGGGTCGATGATCTTGCCGGGGTTGAGCAGGTTCGAAGGGTCCAGCTGCTGCTTGATCGCACGCAGCGCATCGTCCAGTTTCGGGCCGAACTGCCAGCGTATCCATTCGCCGCGGCACAGGCCGTCGCCGTGTTCGCCGCTGTAGGCGCCCTTGAACCTGCGCACCAGTTCCGACGCCTCCTCGGCGATGGCGCGCATCTTCGCGGCGCCGTCGCGGCGCATGTCGAGGATGGGGCGCACGTGCAGCGTGCCGACCGAGGCATGGGCATACCAGGTGCCGCGCGTGCCGTGGCGGGCGAACACCTCGGTCAAGGCGTCGGTGTATGCGGCCAGGTGCACCAGCGGCACCGCGCAGTCCTCGATGAAACTCACCGGCTTGCCGTCGCCCTTGAGGCTCATCATGATGTTGAGCCCGGCCTTGCGCACCTCCCACAAGGCCTTTTGCGGCGCCTCGTCGGGCATCTCGACGACGCTGCCGGGCAGGCCGAGGTCGCCCATCAGCGCGACCAGCTGCTGCAGCTGGCGCAGCAGCGCGGCGCGGTCGTCGCCGCTGAATTCCACCAGCAGGATGGCCGCCGGCTTGCCGATCAGCGCGGCCTCGATCACCGGGCGGAACGCCGGGTTGGCGCGCGCCAGCTCGATCATCGTGCGGTCGACCAGCTCGACGGCGCTGGGGCCGAGCGTGACGATGTGTTGCGCCGAATCCATCGCGGTGTGGAAACTCGCGAAGTTGATGACGCCCAGCACCTTGTGGCGCGGCAATGGCGCGAGCTGCAGGCGCAGCCGCTCGGTGATGGCCAGCGTGCCTTCGCTGCCCACCAGCAGGTGGGCCAGGTTGACGCTGCCGTCCTGTGTGTAGGGCCGCTCGTTCTGCGGATGGAAGATGTCCAGGTTGTAGCCGGCCACCCGGCGCAGCACCTTGGGCCAGTGCGCCTCGATCTCGCCGCGGTGGGCCAGCGCCAGTTCGCGCACGAAGTCGGCGATGGCTTTTTCGCGCGCGCCCAGCGTGTCGACCGGCCCGAACGCGACGTGGCTGCCATCGGCCAGCCAGCCGTCGATGCCCAGCACGTTGTGCACCATGTTGCCGTAGGCGATGGAGCGCGAGCCGCAGGAGTTGTTGCCGGCCATGCCGCCGAGCGTGGCCTGGGCGCTGGTCGACACGTCGACCGGGAACCACAGGCCTTGGGGCTTGAGCGCCGCGTTCAGGTGGTCGAGCACCAGGCCGGGCTCGACCTCGGCCGTGCCTGCGTCGGCATCGACATGCAGGATGCGGCGCAGGTGCTTGCTGTGGTCGATCACCAGCGCGGCGCCGGTGGTCTGGCCGCATTGCGAGGTGCCGCCGCCGCGCGACAACACGGGCGTATGCGACTCGCGCGCAATCGCCAGCGCGGTGTGCACGTCGTCCACGCTCGTGGGCACGAACACGCCCACCGGCTGGATCTGGTAGATCGACGCGTCGGTGGCGTAACGGCCGCGCGCGGCGGCGTCGAACATCACCTCGCCGCGGGTCTCGCTGCACAGGCGCTGCGCCAGCTGCGCAGCCTCGGGGCCGGCGCTGCGGCGGATGGCGTCGATGTCGGGTCGGGACACGGCGGTTTGCATGGTTCAGGCCTTGGCCTGCAACTGGCCTTGCTGCATCAGGTCCAGCACGGCGTCGCGTTTGTGTTCCAGGTGTTGCACCAGCAGCGCGCGCAGGCCGGCGCCGTCGCGCGCGGCGAGTTTTTCCACCATCTGTTCGTGTTCCTGCACGGCAATGCCCCATTTGCGTTCGTCGAAGTTGGAACGGAAACGCAACGCCTGCAAGCGTGCGTTGACGGTCCGGTAGGTCTGCGCCAGCACCGGGTTGCGCGCCGCCGCGTTGATGCTCTGGTGGATGTGCGCGTTGAGCCGGTAATAGGCGGGCAGGTCGCGCCGCGTGAAGGCGGCCAGCATCTCGTAATGCGACGCGCGGATCTCGGCGAGTTCGGCATCGGTGATACGCGCCGCGGCCAGTTCGCCCGACATGCCTTCGAGCCCGGCGATGACCTCGAAGGCGTCGATCACGTCCTGCCGGCCGAGTTGCGCCGCGACGGCGCCGCGGTTGGGCAGCAGCTCGACCAGGCCTTCGGCGGCCAGCATCTTGATGGCCTCGCGCAGCGGCGTGCGCGACACCTGCAGCGACTCGCTGAGTTCGCGCTCGTTGAGCTTGGCCCCGGGCGCGATCTCCCCTTCGACGATACGCAGCCGCAGGCGATTGACAACCTCCTCGTGCAGGCCTTGCCGGGGCAGGGGTACGACATCGCTCATCAGAAACCTCCGTGCTTCGCACTGCGGTGCGAGCTTGCTTGGGAACGGCCCGGCGCTGAATGCACAGGATCACCTCCGTGCTGCGCACTGCGGTGCGAGCTTGCTTGGGAACGGCCCGGCGCTGCGCTCATAGGGTTATCACCAATCTGTATGCAAAAAAATAGGGTGTGTTCGTCACGATACGCCAGTGTAATGGGGTTGACAATGTAATTTTGTATGCAAAACTAGCGCCATCAGGAGGTTCGCATGCTGAGTCTAGACAGCCACCCCAGCGGTCGGCATTTTCTGCAGATCCCCGGCCCCAGTCCGGTGCCCGATCGCATTCTGCGTGCGCTCAGCCTGCCCACCATCGACCACCGGGGGCCGGAGTTCGCGGTGCTGGGCAAGACCGTGATCGCCGGGTTGCAGCAGGTGTTCCAGACCCGGCATCCGGTGGCCATCTACCCGGCCTCGGGCACCGGCGCGTGGGAGGCGGCACTGGTCAACGTGCTGAGTCCGGGCGACGCGGTGCTGATGGTCGAGACCGGCCACTTCGCCACCTTGTGGCAGAAGATGGCGCTGCGCCTGGGTCTGGCGCCCGAATTCCTGAGCCGCCCCGGCACCTGCGCGCAGACCGGCCTGCCGCTGGCCTGGCGCCACGGCGTGGATGCCGAGGCCATCGGCCAGCGCCTGCGCGAAGACCGCGAACACCGGCTCAAGGCTGTGTGTGTCGTGCACAACGAAACCTCCACCGGCGTGACCAGCGACATCGCCGCGGTGCGCCGCGCCATCGACGATGCCGGGCATCCGGCGCTGCTGATGGTGGACACGATCTCGGGCCTGGCCAGTGCCGAATACAAACACGATGCCTGGGGTGTCGACGTCGCCGTCAGCGGCTCGCAAAAGGGCTTGATGCTGCCGCCCGGCATCAGCTTCAACGCCTTGTCGCCCAAGGCCCTGGCGGCCAGCCGGGACGCGAAGTTGCCCAAGGCGTTCTGGGCCTGGGACGAGATCGTCGAGATGAACCGGGGCGGGTACTGGCCGTATACGCCCAGCACCAACCTGCTGTATGGCCTGCACGAGGCGCTGGAGATGATCCTGGCGCAGGGGCTGGACGTCATCTTCGCGCGCCACCAGCGCTGGGCCTCGGCCGTGCGCGGCGCGGTGGCAGCCTGGGGGTTGCCGCTGCAATGCGCCGATCCGGCCGTGTTCTCGCCGGTGCTCACCGGTGTCGTCACGCCGGCCGGTGTCGACGCCGATGCGCTGCGCCAGTCGATCCACCAGCGTTTCGACCTGTCGCTGGGCACCGGCCTGGGCCGGGTCAAGGGGCGCATGTTCCGCATCGGCCACCTGGGCGACAGCAACGACCTGACGCTGCTGGCCACGCTGGCCGGCGTCGAGATGGGATTGAAGCTGGCGGGCATTCCGCTGGCCGCAAGCGGCGTGCAGGCCGCGATGGATCACTTTTCTGCACACCCGGCTCCCACATCCACCACGACATAAAAGGAGACATCGCCATGACCACCCGTCGCACCCTCGCCAGGACCCTGATCGGCAGCGCCCTGCTGGCCGCGTTCGCGCTGCCGGCCAGCGCCCAGATGGAAATCAAGCTCGGCCACGTCGGCGGCCCGGGTTCGCTGTTCGAACTCTCGGCCAACGAGTTCGCGCGCCGCGCCAACGAGAAACTCGGCAGCAAGGCCAAGGTCGTGGTGTTCGGCTCCAGCCAGCTCGGCGGCGACAGCGAACTGATGCAGAAGCTGCGCCTGGGCACGGTCGAGCTGGCGATCCCGTCGTCGGTGATGTCGTCCGCGGTCGACGCCTTCGGCATGTTCGAGATGCCCTACCTGGTCAAGAACCGCGAACACATGAAGAAGATCGAGGCCGGTGTGGTCTGGCCTTCGCTGGCGCCGATGGCCGAGGCCAAGGGCTACAAGATCCTGGCGGTGTGGGAGAACGGCTTTCGAAACATCTCGACCAACACCAAGCCCATCGTCAAGCCGGCCGACCTGGCCGGCATGAAGCTGCGCGTGCCGCAGGGCAAGTGGCGCGTCAAGATGTTCCAGGCCTATGGCGCGAATCCGTCGCCGATGGCCTTGTCCGAGGTGTTCGTCGCGTTGCAGACCGGCGTCATGGACGGGCAGGAGAACCCGTTGACGCAGATCTATTCCAGCAAGTTCCAGGAGGTGCAGAAGTACCTGTCGATGACCGGCCATGTCTACACACCCGCCTACCTGGTCAGCGGCAAGAACAAGTTTGCGTCGCTGCCGGCCGACGTGCAGTCCATCCTGACACAGGCGGCCAAGGATACGCAGGCCTACGTCTACACCCAGGCGGCCAAGCTCGACGACGAACTGCTCGAGAAGATCAAGGCCGCCGGGGTCAAGGTCAACGAAGCCGACAAGGACGCCTTCATCGCCGCCAGCAAGGACGTGTACGAGGACTTCGGCAAGGAAGTGCCGGATGGCGGCAAGCTGGTGAAACAGGCCATCGATCTCGGCAAGGGCATGTGACCTCCGGCCGTGCCGGCCCTGGTCGTGGCTCGCAGCGGCCACGACCCGTTTGATCCACTTTTCGGAAGGATCGTTGCCCGATGGCATCCTTTTCCACGGTATTCGAACGCGTGCTCACCGCGTTCGTCATCTTCCTGCTGGCCAGCCTGGCGGTGCTGATCCTGGTCGGCGTGGCTCTGCGCAAGCTCGAGATTCCCTTCGTCTGGTATGACGAAGGCGCCTCGATCATGCTGGCCTGGCTGACCTATTACGGCGCCGCGCTGGCCGCGCTCAAGCGGGCGCACATCGGGTTTCCGGGGCTGGTCAACGCGATGCCGCCTGTGTGGCGGGTGCCGGCCGTGTTGTTCGCCGAGGTCTGCGTGATCGGTTTCTTCGCGCTGCTGACCTGGTTCGGCGTGCAGGTGCTCATCATCCTGCAGGGTGACACCATGGTCAGCCTGACCTGGGTGCCGACACGGTTCACGCAGTCGGTGATACCGATCGGCGGCGCGTTGTTCATCGTCGCGCAACTCATCAGCCTGCCCGAGGTGTTGCGCCAGGCGCGCGGCGCCGGCATCGTCGACCACGAGCAGAAGCCGGTGCAGGAGGCCTTGCAATGACGGTCGCGCTGATGTTCCTGGGCCTGGTCGGCCTGATCCTGCTCAACGTGCCGATCGCGGTCTCGCTCGGTGTTGTCGCGATGTCGGCGATGGTGTATTCGGGCGGCATGGATGCGCTGCTCAATGCGGCCATCGTCATGTACACCGGCGCCACCAGCTTCCCGCTGCTGGCGATCCCGCTGTTCATCCTGGCCGGCGCGATCATGAATTCGTCCAGCCTGTCGCGGCGGTTGATCGCCTTCGCCTCGGCGCTGTTCGGTTTCGTCAAGGGCGGGCTGGCGATGATCAACATCGCCACCTCGATGTTCTTCGCCGAGATCTCCGGCTCCGCGGTGGCCGACGTCGCGGCCATGGGCTCGATCCTGATCCCGGCGATGAAGAAGAAGGGGTATCCGAAGGAGTTCGCCGCGGCCATCACCTCGTCGTCTGCGACGCTGGCGGTGATCATCCCGCCGTCGATCCCGATGATCCTGTACGCGGTGATGGCCGACGCCTCCGTGGTGCAGCTGTTCGTGGCCGGCATCATTCCCGGCATCCTGTGCGGCGGCGCGATGATGGGCCTGTGTTACTGGTTCGCCAAGCGCCGCAACTACCCGGTCGAGGAAATGTTCGAGTGGGCCAAGGTCAAGCGCACGTTCCGCGAAGCGGCCTGGGCCTTCCTGCTGCCGCTGATCATCCTGGGCGGCATCTTCGGCGGCATCGTCACCGCCACCGAAGGCGCGGCGCTGGCGGTGCTGGCGGCCTTGTTCATCGGCGGCGTGATCTACCGCGAACTGGACTGGAAACATCTGTACGACTCGATGATCGAAGGCGCGAACCAGACCGCCACCGTGATGCTGCTGGTGGCCGCTTCCGCCTTGCTCGGTGTGTACCTGACCGAGCAGCAGATTCCGCAGCAGCTGGCCACCTGGTTGTCGTCGATCACCAGCAACCGGTATGCGGTGCTGGGCATTCTCAACGTGTTTTTCCTGGTCATCGGCCTGTTCCTGCATTCGGCGGCCGCCATCATCCTGGTGGTGCCGATCGTGATGCCGCTGGTCAAGACGGTGGGCATCGACCCGGTGCATTTCGGCCTCATCGTCACGCTGAACCTGGGTATCGGCCAGCAGACGCCGCCGGTGGCCAGCGTGCTGATGGCCTCGTGTTCGATCGCCAAGGCCGACATGTGGGCGGTCACCAAGGTCAACCTGCCCTTCATCGGCTTGCTGGTGGCCACCTTGCTGATGGTCACCTACGTGCCGGCCATCCCGCTGTTCCTGGTCGAGATGTTCTACCAATGAGTACCGACACCATCCTGGTCGAGCGCGACGGCTTTGTTGCCACCGTGGTGCTGAACCGGCCGGAGAAACTCAATGCCTTGACCAAGCCGATGTGGCAGCGGCTCGGGCAGGTCATGCGCGAACTCTCCGGCGACGACACGCTGCGCTGCATCGTGTTGCGCGGCGCCGGCGGCAAGGCGTTTGCGCCGGGCAACGACATCGCCGAGTTCGAGACCGAGCGCAGCAACTTCGCGCAGGGCAAGGCCTATGGCGCAATCCTGCACGACGCGCTGGGCGCGATCGCCGACTGCCGGCATCCCACGGTGGCGCTGATCGAGGGCATCTGTGTCGGCGGCGGGCTCGAGATCGCCGCCTTGTGCGACCTGCGCATCTGCGGCCAGGGCAGCCGCTTCGGCGTGCCGATCAACAAGCTCGGGCTGGTGATGGCGCATGCCGAGATGGCGGCGCTGGTGCAGCTGGCCGGACGTGCCGGCGCGCTGGAGCTGCTGCTCGAAGGCCGCATCCTCGATGCCCGCGAAGCGCTGGAGCGGCGCCTGGTGCACCGCGTCGTCGCCGATGCCGATGTCGCGACCGAGGCCTACGCGACGGCATCGCGCATCGCGGCCGGTGCGCCGCTGGTGGCGCGCTGGCACAAGCAGTTTCTGCGCGATATCGAAGCCGGCGCGCCGCTGACCGAGGCCCAGCGCGACGAGGGTTTCCGCTGCTACGACAGCGAGGACTTCCGCATCGGTTACCGGGCCTTCCTGGCCAAGCAGGCGCCGGAGTTCGTCGGGCGATGAACCCGGACGCCGGCCACGAACAGGCGACCGGTCCGCTGGCCGGCCTGCGCGTGCTCGAGCTGGCGCAGATCATGGCCGGCCCGACCTGCGGCGCCTTGCTGGCCGACCTCGGCGCCGAGGTCATCAAGGTCGAGAAGATGCCCGGCGGCGACGACACGCGCCGTTATGCCGAACCCAGCGTGAACGGCGAGTCGGCGGCCTTCATGATGATGAACCGCAACAAGCGCGCGATCGCGCTCGACCTGAAGACCGAGGCCGGGCGGCAGGTGCTGCGCACGCTGGTCGCGCATGCCGACGTGTTGATCGAGAACTACCGCAAAGGTGCGCTCGATCGGCTCGGCCTGGGGTACGCGGCGTTGCAGGCCGTCAACCCTGCCCTGATCTACTGCTCGATCTCCGGCTACGGCCGCACCGGGCCGTCGGCCGACAAGGGCGGCTTCGACCTGATCGCGCAAGGCGTGTCCGGCCTGATGAGCATCACCGGCGAACCGGGCGGGCCGCCGGTCAAGGTCGGCAGCCCGGTGACCGACATGAACGCCGGCATGCTGGCGGCGCTGGGCATCGTGTCGGCCTACGTGCACCGGCTCAAGACGGGGCTCGGGCAGTTCGTCGACACCTCGCTGATGGAGGCCGGCATCCACCAGACCGCCTGGCAGGCGGCGATCTTCTTCGCCACCGGCGTCTCGCCCGGCCCCGGCGGATCGGCCCACGTGCTGGCGGCGCCCTACCAGGCCTTCCCGACCCAGGACGGCTGGATCAACATCGGCGGCGCCAACCAGGCCAACTGGGAGCGCATCGCGCGCCTGGTCGGTGCGCCGGAATTGATCGCGGATGCGCGTTTCGCCGACAACAGCGCGCGCATGCGCAACCGCGACGAACTGGCGCGGCTGCTCGGGGCCCATCTGCGCGAACGCCCGACCGCCACCTGGCTGCGCGCGCTCGACGAGGCCGGCATTCCGGCCGGACCGATCCAGACCATCGGCCAGATGGCGGTCGACCCGCAGACCCGCGCCCGCGACATGGTGGTGGCGCTCGACCATCCGGTGGCCGGGCGCACCCAGGCGCTGGGCGTGCCGGTGAAGTTCAGCGCCACGCCGGGCAACATCCGGCGGCCGGCACCGACCTTCGGGCAACACACGCGCGAGGTGCTGCTCGAGCACGGCTTCTCGGAGGCCGAGATCGTCGCGCTGGCCGAAGGCGGGGCGGTGGCGCTCGGTCAGCCGGCCGCCTGCGGCTGAGCGGCGAATGCCGCCGCCATCGCATCGGTCACGGACTGGTCCTCGGCCGAGGTGAGGCCGCTGACCCCGACCGAGCCGACCAGGCGGCCTGCGGCATTCTTCAGCGGCGATCCGCCAGGCAGCGCGGTGATGTCCGGGTCGCAGAAATAACCGATCTCGATCTTCTCGCGGTGCAGCCGCTCCAGCACGGCCTGGGTCGTCACGCCCATGCGCGCGGCCGAATACGCCTTGCCCTGCGAGATGCGCACGCCGCGCGCCGGCGCGCCGTCCATGCGGGCAAACGCCAGCAGCAGGCCACGCTCGTCGCAGACCGCGACGCAGATCGGACGGCCGCCGAAATCCTGCGTGGCCTTGGCCATGGCTTGGGTCACGATGGATTGGGCTTGCGCCAGCGACAGATCGGGCATGGGGGAGGGCTCCTGCGGCAACGGATGTTCGAGACGGCCATTATGGCCATGCGCGTGCCGCTACATCTGCGCCGGCGCCTGGCTCATGTCCATCCAGAACACCTCCCACTGGTGGCCGTCCAGGTCGGCGAACCCATGCTGGTACATGAAGCCGTGGTCCTGCGGCGCGTTCGGCGTGGTGGCGCCGGCAGCCACGGCCTTGGCCACCAGGGCGTCGACCTCGGCGCGGTCGTCGCAGGACAACGCGATCAGCACCTCGGTCGACTTGCGCGCGTCGCTGACGGGCAGCTTGGTGAAGGTCTGGAAGAACGGTTCGACCAGCAGCATCACATGGATGCCGTCGGCGACGACCATGCAGGCACCCTGGTCGTTGGTGAACTGCGCGTTGAACTCGAAGCCCAGCGCGCGGAAGAAGGCCTGCGACCGGGGCATGTCGCGGATCGGCAGGTTGACGAAGATCTGGCGGGCCATGGGGACTCCTGGGGTTGGCGGGGCGGCTTCAGCCGGCCGTCGGTCTGGAATGGAGCTTGCGGAATCGCTCGACGTCCGGTCCGGGTTCGAACTCGTCGAGATCGATCAGCTGGCGCAGTTCGATCACCGCCTGCTTGCCGGCACCGGCCGGGTTCGGGAAACGGCGGGACCATTCCATCGCTTCGGCGCGGTCGCGCACCTGGATCAGCGTGTAGCCGGCGATCAGCTCCTTGGCCTCGGCAAAAGGACCGTCGACGACGTGTTTTCCGTTGGCGTCATAGTGGATGCGCCAGCCGGTGCGGCTCGGATGCAGTCCTGCGCCATCGAGCAGGACGCCGGCCCGGGCCATTTCCTCGTGGAAGTCGGCCATGGCCGCCATCAGTGCGGGGTCGTCCGGGGTCGGCGAGGTCTCGGCCTCGAACGCCTCGCAGGACTTGACGATGATCATGAATCGCATGGCCGTGCTCCCTACCGTGCCGGCGGCACCGGCTTGAGCATGCTGTGGCGGTTGCGCTCGGTGTCGAAGAACGCCACGTAGTCGCCGATGCCGGGTATGGTCATGGGTTCGCCCAGCACCTCGCCGCCGGCCCGGCTGACACGGGCCATGGCCGCCGCCAGGTCCTCGACCGCGATCACGACCGACGGGTATTGCGCCGGCCAGTCGGCCTTGAACTCGAACAGGCCGCCGTTGATGGCGCCGGCCGGCGTGCCCGGCTTGGCGTCGTGTTCGGCCGTGGTGGCGACCACGTAGTTGCCCATCTCCGGCCCCAGTTTCTCCATCTTCCAGCCGAAGGCCTCGGCGTAGAAACGTGCCGCGCGGTCGCGGTCGCGGTAGGGCATCTCGAAATGCACGACGGGATTCATCATGGTGGCGTCTCCTGGCAAAGGGAGCGGCCGGTGGCGACAGGCGCGGTCGGACGCTCGGGTGGGTTTCGGGCTTTGTGCCGGGGCGCTGCCGATGCCTTCGGCCTGCGCTCCCTGCTGACGATACGACGAATCAGCCACCCAGACATCGACAGCGCCGGACCGAAAAAGCAACAGCCCGGCATGGCGCCGGCGCCGCGTCCGGATCGCGGCGGCGTTCCTGTGTGCTCCTTGCGTCGTCCACCGGCACTGATCGCCGTGCGGCCGTCATGGAACCCCGTTCACACAGGCCGCGTGCCCGGTTGATCCGCCAGGTGGCGCTCCAGTGCAGCGATCGCATGGCGCACCTTGGCCGGCTTCCCGTCACGCTGGGGTGTGACCGCCCACAGGCGCAAGGTCGGCACGGTCCAGTCGGGCAGCACGGGTACCAGATGGCCACTGCGCAGATCGATGTCGGCATCCATGCGGACCATGAGCGCCAACCCGAGGCCGGCGACACACAGTTGCTGCAAGGACAAATGGCTGTTGCAGGTCACGCGTGGCACCACCTCGACGGCCTGGGTCACGCCATCGCCCGATTGAAACTGCATGTGGACCGGCTCGCCTTCACGCGACACGGCCAGCCACTGGTGGGCCGGCAGATCGGCGGGGCTGGCCGGCGTGCCGGCTGCGGCCAGGTACGCCGGTGCGGCGAAGAGCATGAACGTGATGTCGCACAAGGGGCGCGCAGCCAGATTGGCGTCGGGCATGCGACCGCCCCGTATCGCCAGGTCGATGCGGGCGTCGATGAGATCGATCATGCGGTCGTCGACCTGCAAGCGCAGCGTCAGGGACGGGTACTGGACCAGCAGTGGTGCCAGCGCCGGTGCCAGATGGCGTGCAAAACCGGCCGGTGCCGACACGCGCAGCTCGCCTTCGGGCGCGTCGCGCGTCAGGCTGAGCTGTGCCCGGGCGCGAGCTGCGGCATCCACGATCGCCGTGGCATGGGTGGCCAGTTGGGCGCCGGCTCCGGTCAGCGCGAGCTTGCGCGTGGAGCGGTGCAGCAGCGTCACGCGATGGGACTGCTCCAGTGCGCGCAGTTGCTGGCTCACGGCCGAGGTGCTGATGCCGAGGTGGCGGGCGGCTGCGCTGAGCGAGCCTGCGCGCACGACCTCGGCGAACAAGGCAAGTTGCTTCAGATCGTCCATCATGAAGTACAGCTTAACAAACTTTTCTCAGTTAGCCGTCTACCGGGCAAGTGATGGTTTCGATATCGTTACCAGCTTCACAATCACATGGGACTTCAGCATGAAAATCGCACTCATCGGCGGCACTGGCCAGATTGGCAGCGAGGTGCTCAAGACCTTGCTCGCACGGGGCCACGCGGTCACGGCCCTGGTGCGCGTTGCCGGCAGGTTGCCGGCGCAATCCGGCTTGCAGCAGGTCGTGGCAGACGCCTATGACGCTGCAGCCGTGGCCCGTGCAGTGGCGGGACAGGACGCCGTGATCAGCGCCTTCAATCCTGGATGGATGCACCCGGAGTTGTACGACGCTTTTCTGCGCGGCGCCGAAGCCATCCGTAATGGCGTCAAGGCCGCCGGCGTCAAACGTCTGCTGGTCGTCGGCGGTGCGGGCAGCCTGTTCGTGGCACCCGGTGTGCAGCTGGTGGATACGCCGGCGTTCACCGACCATGTGCCACCGTTCGTCGTGCCCGGGGCGCGCGCCGCGCGCGACGAGCTGACCCGCATCCAGGCCGAGACGGAACTGGACTGGACCATGATCTCGCCCGCGGGAGGGGGTTTCCAGGCCGCGCCGCAGGGCCGTTACCGCCTCGGTGGCGACGAGTTGCTGATGGACGGCGCGGCGCCAGCCGACATTGCCGTGGCCGACCTGGCCCTGGCCATCGTCGACGAGATCGAGGAGCCCCAACACATCCGCAAGCGCTTCACGGCGGCGCACTGACACGGCGCCGGCAGGGACGGTGCCGGATGGGCCGTCCGGTCAACACAGGCGACGCAGCGGCAGCGTCGCCTGTGGCGCAGTCCCCCGATGGCTGCGCGGGCGCGTGGCGCATGTCCATCCAGAACACCTCCCATCGGTGAACGTCCAGGTCGGCGAAGCCGTGCTGGTCCATGAAACCATGGTCTTGGGGCTGATTGGGCGTGGTCGCGCCGGCCCATCGGCCTTGCATGCGAACAGGCCGTCGTTGTTGGCGCCCGCAGGTTCGCCGGGTTTGGCATCGGTCTCGGCCGTCGTGGCGATCACGTCGTTGCCCATGTCCAGCCCCAGTATCTTCAACTTCCAGCCAAAGTCCTCGGCGTAGCAGCGTGCAGCGCGGTCACGGTCGCGGTATGTATGGCATCTCGAAATGCACGACGGGGTTCATCAAGGAGCTGTCTCCCAGCAAGGGGTCGGGCTACAGAGGTGTCGGGCGGCACGGGGCGTGACCCTGCATTGGAAGCGCCTGGCCGCACGCCGACAAGTCCACGACGAACCGCACAAGCGGCTTTCGCCAGCCATGGCGTGCAATTTGTGCAGCGCATGGCTGGCCATGCCTTGGCCCGGCATTGCGATCGTGCGCCTGGTCATTGGCGCCTGTGTGGCAATCGGCGGCAGGCAGGCAGGCGGGTGCGGCCCGCCGCCGATGCGGCGGTGTCGTCAGGCTGCGTCCCGCTTCAGCGACGCAGCTTGTACCCCGTCTTGAACACCCACCACACGACGGCCAGGCAGATCGCCAGGAACGCCACCGTCATGCCGGTGCTCACGGCGATGTGCACGTCGGCCACGCCGTAGAAGCTCCAGCGGAAACCGCTGATCAGGTAGACCACCGGGTTGACCAGCGAGACCTTCTGCCACAGCGGCGGCAACATGTTGATCGAATAGAAGGCGCCGCCGAGGAAGGTCAGCGGCGTGATCACCAGCAGCGGGATCACCTGCAGCTTCTGGAAATTGTCGGCCCACAGGCCGATGATGAAACCGAACAGGCTGAAGGTCACGGCGGTGAGCACCAGGAAGGCGGCCATCCAGACCGGGTGGGCGATCTCGTAGGGCACGAACACGCGCGCCGTGGCCAGGATCAGCAGGCCGATCATCATCGACTTGGTGGCCGCCGCGCCGACATACCCGACCAGCACCTCCAGCCAGGACACCGGCGCCGACAGCAGTTCGTAGATGGTGCCCGACCATTTCGGCATGTAGATGCCGAACGAGGCGTTGGAGATGCTCTCGCTGAGCAGCGACAACATGATCAGGCCGGGAATGATGAAGGCGCCATAACTGACGCCGTCGATGTCGCCCATGCGCGAGCCGATGGCAGTGCCGAACACGATGAAATACAGCGAGGTCGACAACACCGGCGAGACGATGCTCTGGCCGATGGTGCGGAAGGTGCGGGCCATCTCGAAGCGGTAGATGGCGCGGATGCCGTGGATGTTCATGCTGTCGCGGCCTCCGGAGCCGGTTTGCGCACCAGGCTGACGAAGATGTCCTCGAGCGAGCTCTCGCTGGTGCGCAGGTCCTTGAAGTCGATGCCTTGTTCGTTCAGCGCGCGCAGCAGCGTGGCAATGCCGGTCTCGTCCTGCTGCGTGTCGAAGGTGTAGGTCAGCGTCAGCCCGTCGGCGGAGAGTTCCACGTCCTGGCCGGACAGGGCCGGCGGCAGGCCTGTCAACGGCTGCTGCAGGCTGACCGTCAGCTGCTTCTTGCCCAGCTTGCGCATCAACACCTGCTTGTCCTCGACGACGATGAGTTCGCCGTGGTTGATGACGCCGATGCGGTCGGCCATGTCCTCGGCCTCCTCGATGTAGTGTGTCGTCAGGATGATGGTGGTGCCGCCTTCGCGCAGCGCGCGCACCATGCGCCACATGTCGTGGCGCAGTTCCACGTCGACGCCTGCGCTGGGTTCGTCCAGGAACAGGATCTTCGGTTCATGCGACAAGGCCTTGGCGATCAGCACCCGGCGCTTCATGCCGCCCGAGAGCGTCATGATCTTGTTCTTGCGCTTGTCCCACAACGACAGGTCGCGCAGCACCTTCTCGATGTGCGCCGGATCGGGCGACTTGCCGAACAGGCCGCGGCTGAAGCTGACCGTGTCCCAGACCGATTCGAAGGCGTCGGTATGCAGTTCCTGCGGCACCAGGCCGATCGCGGCGCGGGCGAGCCGGTAGTCGCGCACCGTGTCGTGGCCGTCGGCGATGACGACGCCTTCGCTGGCATTGGCAATGCCGCAGATGATGCTGATCAGCGTCGTCTTGCCGGCGCCGTTGGGGCCGAGCAGCGCGAAGATCTCGCCGCGGCGGATGTCCAGGTTCACATGCTTGAGTGCCTGGAAACCACCGGCGTAGGTCTTGCTGACGTCGCGCACCGACACGATGGCGTCGGCGGTCGGGGAGGGGGAGGTTTGCATGGGATGGCCATTGTGCCGCATCCCGGCGCCGCGGCCTGCCGGCGCCCGGGCCGGTGCCGATCAGTCGGCGCCGGCCGCTTCCCGCGCGCGGATCTTGGCATGCACGTAGGCCCCCTTGGGGATGTGCAGCAGGTCGGCCACGCGCCACATCACATGGCGTTCATGGTCGCTGAGCCGGCCGTCGGCATAGGCCACGCGCCACATGTGTTCGATCATGCGCAGCTTTTGCGGCATGTCGAAATGCTCGTTGATGCGCGAGGTGTAGGCGAACAGGTCGGTGGCCTGCCGGGCCGTGGCTTCGGCCAGTTCGGCCAGCCGGTCGGCCTCGTCGCTGCCCAGCGAGAACTTCTCGCGCAGCGCCGCCAGCACGGCCTCGCGCTCGCCGGGCCGAAAACCGGGGTCGGAACGCATCACCTCGACCAGCATCACCGCGGTGGCCAGTTGCAGCGCGTGTTCCTCGGCCTGCGGGTCACTGCCCGCCGCGACCGGACTGAGTCTGTCGAACAAATCTTTCAGGGTTCGGAGCATGGCGTGATGATGGCATGGAACCGGAGGGGCCGATCTAGAACAAGCCCATGACCAGGCCTTGTCCCAGGGCTTCGCCGATCTCCGCGCAGGCCCGCAGGTCGGCCGCGGCGATGGTCTTGGGCGCCAGGATGGCTTCGGGTGTCTGCGCATGGGTGCAGACGATGCGCGACTCGGCGACCTTGCGCAGGCGCCATCCAGTGGCGATGCGTTCGGCCTGGCGCACGGCGTTGCTGCCGTCGCTGCCGGCGCACACCAGCAAGGCATAGGGACGGGCCTCGATCTGGCCGAGCACCGGGTAATAACAACGGTCGAAGAAGTCCTTCATGAGGCCGGCGATGGCCGCCAGGTTCTCCGGCATCGCGAACAGGTAGCCCTGCGCCGCCAGCAGGTCGGCGGGGTGCGCCTGCTGCGCCCGCAGCAGGCGCACCCGCAGGCCGTCGGCCTTCTGCGCTCCCGCGCACGCCGCCTGCGCCATCTGCGCCGTGCCGCCGGTGGCCGAGTGGTAGACGATCAGCAGCGTGGGCGATTCGGTCGGCGGCACGGGCGGAGTCCTTCGCGCCGGCGTCAGCCGTCGGTGCCCAGCGTGAGCGGCAGCGTGGCGGCCCGTCCCTGGCGCATCACGGTCACGCCCACGGTGTCGCCCGGCTTGAAGTCATCGAGCCGGGCCAGCAGCTGCGCCACCGACTCGATCGGCTTGCCCTCGACCGCGACGATCACGTCGCCGAGCGCGATGGCGCCATCGCGGCCCACCGTGGTCTCGCGCAGGCCGCCGGCCAGCGGCTTGCCTGGCGCGGGGCGCAACACCACGACACCGCGCACCTTGAGCAGTTCGCACAGCCGCCGGTTCAGTTCCTCGTCGGTGCGAATGCCCAGCGTGGGGCGGATGTACCGGCCATGGCGGATGATCTGCGGCACGACCCGGTTCACGGTGTCCACCGGCACCGCGAATCCGATGCCGGCGCTGGCGCCGCTGGGGCTGTAGATGGCCGTGGTGATGCCGATCAGCCGGCCGGCCGAGTCCAGCAACGGCCCGCCGGAGTTGCCGGGATTGACGGCCGCGTCGGTCTGGACCAGGTTTTCGATCGCGACGCCGCCGTCGGCGTTGATGGAGCGGTTCAGCGCCGACACGATGCCGCTGGTCAGTGTCCAGTCCAGTCCGAACGGATTGCCGATCGCAAACACCTTCTGCCCGACCTTGAGGTCGTGGCTGCTGCCCAGCGGCACCGGCGTCGGCCGCTTGTTGGGGACGTTGATGCGCAACACGGCGATGTCGTGCGCGGGGCTGGCGCCGACCAGGCTGGCCCGGTAGTCGCGGCCGTCGGCCAGCTTGACCGAGGCTTCGCTGGCGCCTTCGATGACGTGCAGGTTGGTGACCACGTGGCCGGACTCGTCCCAGATGAAACCCGAGCCGTTGCCACGCGGCACCGTGAACACGTTGCGCGACCAGATGTCGCGCACGCGCGAGCGGGTGCTGATGAACACCACCGAGTCGCGCGCCTGCTCGAACAGCTCGATCGTCGCGCGTTCCTCGGCGCCCAGTTCGCCGCGCGGGCTGACCGTGCGCGGCGTGCCGTCCTTCTGCGCAGCGGCCGGCAGGGGCATCCCGGCGCCGGCCAGGGCCAGCAGCACGACGGCCAGCACGCGCAGCGTCACCGCAGCGCGCCGCAACGATGCCAGGGGCTTCAGCATGGCGGGGCGGGCCGCGGCCGGGCGACGGCGGCCGGCGAGCCTTGGAGGATACGGATCGGGGCGAGCTTCGGCATGGTCAGGCTCCGTCGGATGGGGTCTCAGGCCGGTTGTGCGACCTCGCCGCCCAGGCCTTCGAACAAGGCGGGCAGCAGCTGGCGCAGTTCGCCGGTGACCAGGGCCACGTCGGTATCGAAGCCGTCGTCCTTGCCGTCGCCGGCGGCCTGGGGCTTGTTCTCCAGCACCACGTCGAGCAGCGCGACCTTCTTGAGCTGCATGCCCTCGGTCAGCACGAACGAGACCCGGTCGTTCCAGGTCAGGGCCAGCCGGGTCGGCATCTTGCCCAGCGTGATGTGCTGGCGCACTTCGTCGGTGTCCAGTGCATGGCGGGTGTAACGCACGACGGCGCGCGACTCGTCGGCGGCCTTGAGTTCGCATTCGCGGTCGACGCTGAACCCGGGCGGGGCTTCCTGCGTCGACAACCACTCGGCCATGGCCGCGGCCGGGGATGTCTGGGTGTCGATCAGCTGCACGGCCAGCCCGTCGATCGCGGCCACCAGGGCCGTCATGGTCTCGTCGGCCTTGGCCTGGCTGCCGGCGTCCAGCACCAGTTGCCCCGCCTGCGGGTCGATCCAGACCAGCACGCTGGACTGCTTGGTGAACGCCATCGGCAACAAGGCATGGCGCACGTCTTCGGCCAGGTCGCGTTTTTCCTTCTTGCCGGGCTTGCGGCCGGTGCTGGCCTCGATCTGGTCGGCACGCTCCTGCACCTTGCGCTTGACCACCGAGGCCGGCACGGACTTGCTTTCCACCGCCTGCTTGAGCAGCCACTGGCCGCCGACGATCTCCACCAGCGGCCCGTGGGCCTGGCCCCGGGGCTCGACCCAACCGACCGACTTCTCCTGCGACGCACCGCAGGGCTCGAAACGCGCCTTGTCCAGCGCCTGCTCGAGTTGTGCCTGCGTCATCGTCCACGCCGACACCATGCGGTACACCATCACATTCTTGAACACGTTCGACCCTTCCTCGTTGATTGTCGGCTTGTCGCCGAAGCGGCGTATTGTCGGCGCAGTGTGTATCGGCGATTTGTAACCGTCGGTGCCGCGCCCCGGGCGGAATACTGTAAGCAATCGGGTGGATCGCCGACCATGGGTGGTGGCAGGGCGGATCGACGTCGCCGACGTCGGCGTCCGCCTTGCCTGCCAGCCATCACACCCCACCAGGATCCACCATGATGCAACGTCTGATCTCCGTCCTTGTGCTGCTGTTCGCCGTGTTCGGCCCGGCCCATGCCGGCGAACCGGTCAGCACCGGTTTCTTCGGCAACACCGCCATCGGCGGCCAGGACACGGTGTCGTATTTCACACCGCAGGTCCGCCAGACGCACCAGGTGCTGGCCGGCGACAAACGCCACGAGGTGCAGTACCTGGGCGCGACCTGGCGGTTTGCGTCGCGCCAGAGCGCCGAGCGTTTCGCCGCCGATCCGGCACGGTACCTGCCCACCTACAACGGCCATTGCGCCAATGCCTTGTCGCTGGGCGAAGGCCTGATCGCCACCGACGGCACGGTCTGGGAGTTCTTCGGCGACGAATTGTTCCTGTTCTATGCGGAGCGCGGGCGCCAGCGCTGGCTCGGCGGCGACTGGAAGGCCTATCGGGCGCAAGCCGACGCCGCCTGGCGGGCCGCGGTCCGGAACTGACGCGGCGGGCGAACCGCGGACCGGCCGATGCCGCCGGGCGGGACGGCGCCGTGGGACGGCGCCGGGGCAGCCGCCTACACTCGGCGCTTCGCAACCGACGCAAAGGATCCGACATGCAGGCAGCAACCGACTTCAGCCTCGCCGGCAAGACCGCATTGGTGATCGGCGGCACCAGCGGCATCGGCAAGGCGATCGCGGCCGGGTATCTGCGCAGTGGCGCACAGGTGGTGATCGCCGGTCGCGATGCCGGCAAGCTGGCCCAGGCGCAGGCCGAACTCGCCCGCCTGGGGCCGGTCACCGGTCACCCGGCCGACGTGTCCACCGACGATGGCCTGCGCGGCCTGGTGGGCCGCACGCTGGCCGAGGTCGGGCATCTGGACGTGCTGGTCAACTGCCAGGGCGTCACCGTGCTCAAGCCAGCCGAGGAGTTCTCGGGTGCCGACTGGAGCGCCGTCATCGACACCGATCTCAGGAGCGTGTTCTTCGCCTGTACCGAGGTCGGCCGCCACATGCTGGAGCGCGGCAGCGGCGCCATCATCAACATTGCGTCGCTGGCGTCGCACCGCGGCTGGCCGCGCAGCGCCCTGTATGCCATCGCCAAGGCCGGCGTGCTGAGCCTGACGCAGACCCTGGGCGCCGAATGGGCGGCCCGCGGCGTGCGGGTGAACGCGATTTCGCCGGGTTTCTTCATGACCGACCTCAACCGCGACAAGATGTCGCCCGAGCGCAAGGCCCTGGCGCTGGCGCGCACGCCGGCCGGCCGGTTCGGCGAGGTCGATGAACTGGTCGGCGCGGCCATCTATCTCGCCAGCCCGGCGGCCGGTTTCGTCAACGGGCAGTCGATTGCCGTGGACGGCGGTTTCCTGGCCACCGGCTTGTAGCCGCCGGCCGGGTCCTCAGGCCGCGGCCTGGCGATGGTGCCGGCGGATGTGCACCCAGGCCAGCAGCAACGACACCGTCTGCAACGCGGCGCAGAAGAAGAACGGTGCGCCGATGCGCCAGTCGCCGCGGGGCAGGTGCGACACCGCGGCCAGCAGCGGCGCGCCGATCATCGGCGCCAGCACCGCCATCAGGCTGCCCAGCGAACTGACCGCACCCAGCGTGCGGCCCTGGCTCGTGCTGTCGGCCGCCGACGAGATCATGCTGTTGACCGCCGCCGCGACGGTGCCCCCGAGCAGGTTGACGCCGATCACGGCGTACATCATCCAGCCCTGGCTGGCGGCGCCCCACAAGGCGTAGGCGAGGGCGGACGACAACAGGCCCAGCACGGCCAGCTTCTGCGGGCTGAACCAGCGCAGCAGGTGGCGCATCAGGAATCCCTGCACCAGCACCGACGACACGCCGACCGCGGCCAGCGACCAGCCGTTTTCCAGCGGCCCCCAGCCGAACTTGAAGGTCGTGTACAGCACCCAGCTCGTGTACAGCACGAACTGCGCCAGGCCGCTGAACGCCACCACGCCCACCAGCGGCGCCACGCCGCGCAGCTGCGCCAGCTGGCGCAACGCGGTCAGCGGGTTGGCCGTGCGCCAGTCGAAGGCCTTGCGCTGCCGTGCCGGCAGGGACTCGGGGAGCACGAAATAGCCGTACAGGAAGTTCAGCATGGTCAGGCCGCCGGCGACCAGGAACGGCAGTTGCAGGTCGATGGCGCCCAGCAGGCCGCCCATGACCGGCCCGACGATGAAACCCAGGCCCATCATGGCGCCGAGCAGTCCGAAGCGCCGTGCCCGGTCCTGCGGTTCGGTGATGTCGGCCACATAGGCGTTGGCCACCGCGGCATTGGCCTGCATCGCGCCGCCCATCAGCCGCGCGGCGACCAGCATCCAGATCTGGGTGGCGAAGGCGGTCAGGAAGAAGTTCGCGCCCAGGCCGAAGAAGCCGAACAGCAGCACCGGCCTGCGGCCGTAACGGTCGGACAAGGCCCCGAGCACCGGCGAGGCGATGAAGCTGGCGATGCCGAACGCGAAGGCCACCACCCCGTACCAGTAGGCCTGGTCGGCCTGGGACGTGCTGAACGAACCCACCAGCGCGGGCAGCACCGGAATGATCAGGCCGATCGCCAGCATGTCGATCAGCACCGTGATCATGATGAACGGCATCGCCGCCGGGCGCGTGGAGCGGGAGGATGCCTGCATGATGGCTTGGTGGTCGTCAGCGGATGTGCGGGGCGGTCACGGCCAGCTGCCGCACGGCGCGCCGCGCACGGAGGCGTGTCAGTCTGCCAGCGGGATCGGCTTGAGCGGGGTGCCGAAACGTTCGCGCAGCGGCTCGTGTCCCAGCGGCGGGAAGTCGATGGACGGCGCGGGGGCGTCGTGTTCGGGCAGGTGGTCGAGCAGGTGGCGGATCAGCGTGATGCGCCCGCGCCGCTGGTCGTTGAAGTCCACCAGGGTCCAGGGTGCGTGCGGCGTGTGCGTGGCGCGCAGCATGGCGTCGCGGGCGCGGCCGTATTCGGCATATTTGCTGCGCGCCTGCAGGTCGACCGGGCTGAGTTTCCAGCGCTTGAGCGGATCGGCCAGGCGGTCGGCGAAACGCTCCTCCTGGTGTTCCTGGTCCACCGTCAGCCAGTACTTGAACAGCAGGATGTCGTCGTCGACCAGCAGCTGCTCGAACACCGGCACCTGCTTGAGGAAGGCCTTGGCTTCGTCCTCGGTGCAGAAACCCATGACCCGTTCCACGCCGGCGCGGTTGTACCAGCTGCGGTCCATCAGCACGATCTCGCCGGCCGCGGGCAGGTGCACGGCATAACGCTGGAAATACCACTGGCTGCGCTCGCGGTCGCTGGGCTTGGACAGCGCCACCACCTTGCACTGGCGCGGGTTGAGCGTCTCGGCGATGGCCGAGATGACGCCGCCCTTGCCGGCGGTGTCGCGGCCCTCGAACACGATGACCAGGCGCTTGCCGGTGTGCTGCAGCCAGCGCGCCATGTCGTTGAGCGCGAGCTGCAGCGGCTCGAGCATTTCGGCATACGCGCCCTTGCCCAGCTTGGCCGGGGCCGCCGATTTCCCGGCCTTCTTTCCCTTGGATTTCTTCATGCGCCGATCGTAACGGAGGTCGGGGCCCGCGCCCACGCGGTGCGATACTGAAGGCAGGGCGTGGCCGTCACCCGGGCGGCCGGCCGGAGCGCAGGAGGTGTGCTGCATGGTCAGTGGGTACGGGAGTGCGGCCATGGCGTGGCCGGCGCGGTGCGCGGCATGAGGCAACGCGCCGCCAGTGCCCGCGCCGCCCAGGCGCTGCAGACCGTGCAGGACGCGGTCTTCGCGCAGACCGACGCGGCACGCGAATGGCATCGCTCCAACCTGGTGATCCACGGCCTGCGTTATTGCGCCGATCTCGACCTGGTGAACGATCTGGCTCCCGAGGGGCCGCTGCTCGACATCGGCGCGGCGCCCTGCCACATGACGGCGATGCTGCAGCATGCGGGTTACCCGGTGGTGGGGCTGGACCTGGCGCCGCAGCGGGTGGCGCCGCTGATCCGCACGCTGGGACTGGACGTGCGGGCCTGCGACGTGGAACGCGAGACCATGCCGTTTGCCGACGGCCATTTCGCCGGGGCGCTGTTGTGCGAGACCTTCGAGCATCTGCGGGTCGACCCGGCGCTGGTGCTGTCGGAGACCTGGCGTGTGCTGGCGCCGGACGGCTTCCTGCTGCTGACGACACCCAACGTGTATTCGCTGCCCAGCCTGGCGCGCTTTCTGCTGGGGCGCAGCGTGGCTGATCCCTTGTCCGAGTTCGGCAAGTTGCGCGCCCTCGGGCACATGGGCCATGTGCGCGAATATTCGGCGCGCGAGGTGCGGCGTTTCGTCGAGGCCAGCGGCTTTGCCATCGAGTGGCTGGATTTCCGCTACGACCGCGCCAACCCCAGCCGCCGCAAACGCATCCTGAACCTGGCCTACCACTGCGTGCCGCGGCGCTTTCACCGCGACATCGTGCTGGTGGCCCGCAAGATCGGTTCCGGGGCCGGCCCCGGGCTCGCGCCCCTGCCCTGAGCGGGCGGTTCAGCGCAGGTAGGCCTTGCGCACGTACTGGTCGACCATGCGCTCGGTGTTGAAGAACGATCCGTTGAGCGCGATCGCATGGCGCATGACGTCGATGTAGCGATCCTGGTCCTGGTAGAACATCGGCAGGATCACGGTCTCGAGCTTGTTGTACAGCGATTCGGCGTCGAAGTCCTGCTCGTCGATGCCGGTGCCCGCCGGCGCGCCCTTGCCGCCGCCGTTGCCGATGGACCAGCCGGTCACGCCTTCGATGCATCCCTCGAGCCACCAGCCGTCCGGCACCGAGAGCTGCGGCACGCCGTTCATCGCGGCCTTCATGCCGCTGGTGCCCGATGCCTCGAGCGGCGGCTGCGGCGTGTTGAGCCACAGGTCGACACCGGCCACCATGCGCCGGGCCACCGCGATGTCGTAGTCCTCCAGGTAGACGACGCTGAGCCGGCCGCGCAGCTGCTCGATCTGCGCGAAGATGGTGCGGATCAGCTCCTTGCCGCCGCCATCGTGCGGATGCGCCTTGCCGCCATAGACGATCTGGATCGGACCGGCATTGGCATGCAGCGCCAGCAGCCGCCGCAGGTCGTGAAACAGCAGGTCGGCGCGCTTGTACGCGGTGGCGCGGCGCGCAAAGCCGATCGTGAAGGTGTTGGAGAACAGCTGCGTGCTGTTGTGCTGGTTGATCCACGCCACCAGCTCCTGGCGCGCGGACTGGTGCGCCGACCACAGTTCGTGGCGGGGAATGCCCAGCGCATAACGCAGGCTGGCGTTGTCCTCGCGCCAGCTCGATATGTGCCGGTCGAGCACGGCCTGGATCTGCGGCGCGATCCAGAAGCCGGCATGCACGCCGTTGGTGATGGAGTCGATCTTGTACTGGCCGAACATCTGGCGCGAGATCTCGCCATGGCGCTTGGCCACGCCATTGATGTAGTGGCTGTTGTCCAGCGCCAGATAGGTCATGTTGAGGATGCCGTCCAGGCAGAACGCGACCGCGCTCCTGTCGTAGGCATGGTCGAAGTCGGTGAGCACATGGTGCAGCAGGCCCAGCGCGAACTGGTCATGCCCGGCCGGCACCGGCGTGTGGGTGGTGAACACGCACAGGGTCCGCACCGCCACCGCGATCTCGCGGTTCACCTCGGTCTGGCCGCGGCGGCGCATTTCCTCGTAGCCGAGTTCGAGCACCAGCAACGCGGCATGGCCTTCGTTCATGTGGAAGCGGCGGATCGATTCGTAGCCCAGCGCGCGCAGCATGCGCACGCCGCCGATGCCCAGGATGATCTCCTGGCACAGCCGGTATCGCTGGTCGCCGCCGTAGAGATGATCGGTCAGCGTGCGGTCGGCCGGCGTGTTGTCCGGCAGGTCGGCATCGAGCAGGTAGGTCGGCACGACCGCGCCGCCGACGCCATGGGTGTCGAAGCGCCACGCGCGCAGCACCACCGCGCGCCCCTCGATGCTGACCGTGACCCGTGCCGGCAGCTCGGTCAGCCGGTCCGCCGGCGACCAGGGCTGGGCTTCCTCGGTCTGGTTGCCCTGCGCGTCCAGGCGCTGGCGGAAATAACCCTTGCGGTGCACCAGCGTCACCGCCACCATCGGCACCTCGCCGTCGGCGGCCGAGCGGATGGTGTCGCCGGCCAGCACGCCCAGCCCTCCGCTGTAGGTGGGCACGGTGTCGGCGAGGGCGATCTCCATCGAGAAATAGGCGATCGAGTCGGTGGCGGGCATGGCAAGGTCTGGATCGGACAAAGATCCAGCCTAGAGCACAGCCAGGCGGCCGGGCTTGATGCGTGTCAAGCGGTCGTCAATGGCGCCGGCGCCGCAGGCCGTTCAGGTGGTGTCACCGGGCACCGGCGTGGACCGGATGAAGTCCGCAACGGCCCGTGCCAGCTCCGGGCCCTTGTCTTCCTGCAGGAAATGGCCGGCGCCCCGGATGATGGTGTGGGGCTGGCCCTGCGCGCCCGGCACGCGTTTCTGCCAGGGCATCTGGCCGCCGCGGGTCACCGGGTCGCGGCTGCTGAACAGCGTCAGGAACGGTTTCTCCCAGCGCTCGAAGAAGGCCCAGGCCGCGCGGTTGTTGCCCGCCTGCGGATCGTCCGGCGTGGTGGGCACGAAGCCCGGCATCAGCCGGGCGGCGATGCGATGGTGGCGGTCGGGAAACGGCGCGTCGTAGGCGGCGATCTCGCGCGGCGTCAGCGGATGCGCACAGCCGTAGGCGACGATGCGGCCGATCGGAAACCAGGGGCTCCAGCGTGCGAAGGCGCGCCAGAGGCGAAAGGCCCGCGGGGTGCGGCCGCCGCCGGTGGGCAGGCCGCCGTTGCCCAGCACGATGCGCGCGAAACGTTGCGGCGCATCGGCCACCATGCGCAGGCCGATCAGCGAACCCCAGTCCTGGCAGAACAGGGTCACACCGTGCAGGTCCCGGGCCTGCAGCCAGGCATTCATCCAGGCGACCTGGTTGCCGTAGCTGTGGTCCTTGCGCGCGGCCGGTTTGTCGGAGCGGCCGAAACCCACCAGGTCGGGCGCCACGACACGCAGGCCGGCGGCGAGCAGACCGGGAATCATGTGGCGGTAGAGAAAGGACCAGGTCGGCTCGCCGTGCATCAGCAGCACCACCGGGGCGTCGGGCGGCCCTTCGTCGATGTGGGCGATGCGCAGGCCGCCGACCTCCGTATACCGGGGGGTCCACGGAAAGTCCGGCAGTTGCGCGAACCGCGCGTCCGGTGTGCGCAACACGCGCGAGACGACAGGCAGGGCAGGGGTCATGGCGGGGCGGCGGTTTGGATGGCGACGGGCATGGCGGCGGGGTGTGCCTCAGAAGCTGCTGCGCCGCGTGATCGCGGTCGAGCCGGCCGGCAGGCTGAACAGGTCGCCGTCGCGGCCGACCCGGATCGGGCCGCCGAAGATGGCCGGTGCATCGGCCAGGAACGTGGTCTCCATGCCCGGCAAGGGCAGCGGCGGCACGATGTGGTTGAGCAGCAGATAACCCACCTGGGCATCCCGCGCGGTCTCGGCCGCCTGTTCGGGCGAGGCGTGGTAGTCGGTGATGTCCAGGAACAGCTGGGCCAGGTTGTGGCGCCCCTGCCGGGCGGCCGCCTGGCGCAGTCCGGCGAGCATGGGCCGGGACAAGGCCTCGTGCACCAGCAGGTCGGCCTGGCGTGCGGCCTGTTGCACCGCGTCCGACTGTTTCGTGTCGCCGCTGAGCACGACGCTGCGGCCCTTGTAGCGGATCCGGTAACCGACGGCGGGATGCACCGGCGCGTGGTCGACCGCAAAGGCGCTGATCTCCAGCTCGCCGTCGCGCAGCACGGGCACTGGCTGCGCGTCGACGGCCGCGAAGGTGCGCGCGGTCGCGCCGAAGCCGCTGGCCGGCACGATGGCGTCGCCATGGTGGGCCACCCGGTAGCCCTGGTCCGGGCGGTAGGCCTGCATCAGGCCCTGGACCAGCGGCTCGACACCCGCGGGGCCATGCACCGGCACCGGTGTGCGATGCTGGCCGGCCACCCAGCGCTGCAGCAGCAGTTCGCCCAGGCCGTCGATATGGTCGGAGTGGAAGTGGGTCAGGAACACCGCCTCGATGCGGCCGGCGTCGAACCCCATCTTGCCGATGTTGCGCACCGCGCCGCTGCCCGCGTCGAACACGAACAGGCGTTTGCCGGCCAGCACCAGGGTGCACGGGCCGGCGCGGTCCTCGTCCGGGAACGGCGAGCCGGTGCCGCACAGTCCGACGTGCAGGCCGTCCTCCAGCGTGGCGGCGGTGTCGATGGCCAGCCGGTGCTCGGCCAGGCGTGGCACCACGGCCAGCACCAGCGGCCCGCGCCACAGGTACAGGGCCGCCAGTGCCGCCAGCACCAGGGCCGATGCAATCCACCAGCCGCGCCGGCCGGTCGGGGAATGGGGTTTCGGGTCGGTCATGCCGTGGCTTTCTTCAGGGGACGTGGATCCGCGCCAGCCGCCCCATCGACGACCAGTACGCGTCGCGGTTCCAGCCCGGGCTGGGGAAGACCACGCCCTGGGTCAGGCCGCCGCTGCGCACCCGCGCGCGTTCGTCGCCGGTGGCGATGTCGAGCAGCACCACCTCCTCGCCCAGGCGCCGGTAGTCGTTGACCAGCAACTCGCCGGTGTCGGGGAACAGCAGCATGTGGCTGGCGCAGCCGAAGGCGCGCTTGTGCCAGAGCCGGTGCAGCGATGCGTCGTTCGGGTCGACGCGCCACGCGACCAGGTGCCGGTTGGCGCTGTCGTAGCCGACCACGATGTGGCGCCGCAGGTCCACCAGCGGCGGGTTGGTGATGCTGCCGCCGGGCTCGCCGCAGACCTCGATCGCCTGGTGGTCGCGGGCGTCGCGCATCGACACCCGGATCAGCCGGTTCGCCGTGCGGCTGACGCCGGCGCCGATCATGCGCCACCGGTAGCGGTGCTGGCCGTTGTCCATGAACCAGGCGTTGTCGCCGTCGAGCACCACGTCCCAGCCATAGGACTGCCCGCTGGTGCCGACATAGTTGAGTTGCCAGTGCGGATCGAACACCAGGCGCGCGAGGCCGTCGTCCCAGTGGTAACGGAAGATGCTGCGCACGCCGACCACGTAGACGGTGTTGCCGATGGCACTGAGCCGGGCCATCGAGGGTTCCGGGCAGGCGGTGTCGGGCGCCGCGAAACGCAGCGTGTCGGCATCGAGCACGCTCAGGATCGCCGGCTGTGTGTGCGACAGGTTCTTGGTGACGACCAGGCCGTTGTCCAGGATCACGAAGGAGTTGTAGGGCTGGTCCACCGGCAACCGGACGCTGGCCAGCGGTGCGCAGGCGCGATCGAGCCGGTGCGCGTGGCGGCCGTAGACGACCAGGATGGAGCCATTGCGATGCAGCGCCATGCCGCCCGGCCACATCGGGCCGCCCGCCAGCCGGGGTGAACGCTGCAGCGTCTTCAGGCTCAGCGGATCGATGCGTTCGACACGCGCCGTCGTGGGCAGGCCGACGTGGGAACGCAGCGCGGAATGGGTCAGCAGGTAGACCTCGCCCGGGTCGCCGAGCAGCGTCATCGTCGAGAGCACGGTGTTGCGCGTGACGCACGCCAGCGTCTCGCCCGGTTGCAGGTTCAGACCGGCCGTGCGGTGCGGCTGCTGCAGCCGCTGCGGGCCGCCGTCCTCGCCGGGCCAGGGGCTCTCCAGGTAACCCGGGGCGCTCATCGCGGCGGCCTCGCGCGGCGGCGCCTGCGCCACCACCAGGCCAGCGCGGCGACGACGGCCGCCAGCGCGACCAGCGCATGGCTGCGGTAGGCCGGTATCCAGTAGTTGTGCAGGCTGTTGATCGTCACCTGCCAGGTCGGGTCGTAACCGGCGGGCATGGGCAACACGCCGTTGGCCTGGGCGTAGGCCGCGTAGTCGCGCTGCATGGCTGCGAAAACCTCCGGCAGTCGTTCGCGCAGGTCCTGCGTCTCGCCGGGGTCGGCCTCGAGGTCGTACAGCCGCCAGGCACCGTCGCCGACCGGCGGCAGGTTGCGCACCAGCTTGAGCCGGCCCTTGAAAAGCGCCGCGTTGCCCGACAGTTCGTAGCCGATCGGCGCATCCGCCGGATGCACGGCGTCGGCCTGCCCGGTGAGCACCGGCAGCAGGCTGCGGCCGGTCAGGGCCTCGACGGCCTGGCCCCGGTACCGGGTGCCGGGGTGCTGCAGCCCGGCGAGGTCGAGCACGGTGGGCACGATGTCGTTGACATGGGTCAGGCTGGGCTGGACCTGGTTGGCCGCCATGCCCGGCACGCCGGCGATGATCAGCGGCACGCGCAGGCCGCCTTCGCCGGCGTAGAACTTGTAGGTGTCCAGCGGCGCGGCCGACGCACTGGCCCAGCCAGGCCCCGGAATGCCGTAGGCGCCCTTGCCGCCGAGCCGGTCGATGTGCTGGCTGTATTGCGTCCACAACCAGGGCTGGGCCTGGGCATAGTCGGAGCCCTCGGGCCCGTTGTCGGACAGGAACAGGAACACGGTGTTGTCGTACTGGCCGGTGGCCCGCAGATGCGCGACCAGGCGGCCGACATGGTGGTCCATGGCCTCGGCCATGGCCGCATACACCTCCATCTGGCGCGCCTGGTAGTGCCGGTCCTCGGCCGCCAGCGTGTTCCAGCGCGCGCTGGTGGCCATCGTCGTGTAGGGCGCATCGCGCGGCACCAGTCCGTGTGCGGCCGCCCGGTCGCGGCGCTCGCGCCGCAGGGCATCCCAGCCGGCGTCGTATCGCCCGCGGTACTTGTCGATGAAGGCCTGCGGCGCCTGCACCGGCACGTGGTTGGCCTGGAAGGCGACGTAGGCGAAGAACGGCTTGCCGCTGGCGGCGCCGGAGTCGATGTATTCGATCGCCCGGTCGACGAAATACTGCGACGAATAAAACGTCTTCGGCATCTGCGCCGGCGCGCCGTCCTCGAACCATTCGACGCCGGCGGAGTGCGGCAGGTAGCGCTTGGCGGGTTCCCAGTTGTCCGAGCCGGTGTCGCCCTGCACGATGGAGCGGTCGAAGCCGCGCCGGTTGGGCCGGTTGTACGGCTCGGAGCCGACGTTCCACTTGCCCGACGCATAGGTGCGGTAGCCGCCGTCCTGCAGCAGGCTGGCCACGGTGACGACGTTGCGCGTCAGCGAGCCCTGGTAACCCGGCCGGCCCTGATGGCTGCGCGGCATCGCCTCGCGCAGGTTGCCCACGCCGTTGCGGTGGTTGTCCACGCCGGTGAGCAACATGGCGCGCGTGGGCGAACACGAGGCCGCGACATGGAAGTTCGAGAAGCGCATGCCGCGTTGCGCCAGCGCGTCGATGTGCGGGGTGGCGATCTCGCTGCCGTAGGCGCCGACGTCGGTGAATCCCCAGTCGTCGGCGACCAGCACGACGATGTTGGGACGTTGCGCGGCAGCCGTTTGCGCCGCTGCCGTCGCGAGCGCGAGCAGGCCGCAACACGCTGCGACCAGGGCGCGTGGGATACACGCACGCGTGCGGACGGCGGTGTCAGGCATGCACGGGCATCGCTGCGGGCGTGTCCCGCGCGCCGCGTGTCGCGAGCACGGCCTGCTGCACCGCCCACAGCCGGTCCTGTCCCCACACGGCGGTGTCGCCGACCCGCAGCGAGGGCACGCCCCACAGGCCCAGCGCGAACATCTCGGTGCGGTTGGCCTCGGCCAAGGCGCGCCAGGTTTCGTCGTGCAGCGCGTCCCGCGCATCGGACCAGGCCAGGCCGGCGCGTTCGGCGATGCGCCTGAGCCCGCGGTCGCTGCCGGCGTCGATGCCCTCGGACCACACGCCGCGCAGGAAGGAGCCGACATAGGCCTGGCCCTGGCCCATGCGTTCGGCCAGCGGGATCAGGGCCATGCCGCGTTCGGTCGGCCGGCCCAGCGGGTCGTTGATGCGGCCGAACGGCACGCCGCGCAGGTGGGCCTCGCGCGCGGCGTCATGCATGATGTACAGGCGCTTCTCGCGCGGCACCGGCAGGCCGCGCATCACCATCGGCAACACGTAACGCAACCGCACCGGCGCGCCGGTGTGTTCGCCGAGGCGGAACACGCGTTGCGCGACGATGGCGGTGTAGGGGCTGCGCAGCGACAGGAAAAAATCGATGCCCGGGGCATCGGGGATGGTCGCCGGGGTGTCCAGGTCGGGCTCGGGCGGGAACATCAGGCCGCTCGTGCCGGGCCGATGGGCGCCGAGG
This sequence comes from Rhodoferax sp., assembly GCA_024236015.1. Classification (GTDB taxonomy): domain Bacteria; phylum Pseudomonadota; class Gammaproteobacteria; order Burkholderiales; family Burkholderiaceae_C; genus CAISIP01. The sequence goes on along the minus strand of JACKLK010000003.1, from coordinate 257,885 downwards.
TCCTGCAGCCGCTGCTCCAGATGGTGCAGCCGGTCCAGGCCCCAGTACCACTCGCCGGCGTAGAACAACATGGCACCCAGATAGTGGCCCAGGGTCTGGCGCAATTGTTCGGCTGCGGCGACATGCGCCTGCGTGGTCGCGGCGTCGGCGGGCGCCGGTTCATCACATGCCGCATGCGCGGGCGCGCCGGCTTGCGGCGCTTGCCACAAGCCGCGCGTCAGCCGCCCGGCCACGTCCGCGAAACGGCCATCGGCCGCGGCGGCCACCAGCTGGCGGCGCACCCGCTCGATGTCGGCATCGGCCGGTTGCCGGCCGGTATCGACGAAGTCGAGCTTCCAGTGGCGTGCCAGCAGCGCCGCATCGCGACGGCTGTAGGCGACGAGCTGGTCGCGAGCCGGCGCCGCGTGGTCGGCCGGCGGGCCGACCAGGTGCGGCTGCAGTTCGACGTCGTACCGTTCCAGCAGCTGCGGCAGCCGCTGCGCGACCAGCGCGCTGTAGGGATCGTCCACCTGGTGGAAATAGCGCAGCAGGTGGGGTGCGCCTTGTGCCCGGCGCCGGCGCTCGGCCGCCGCCCGTTGTGCCAGCAGCCGCTCGCGCGCGAACATGCGCGCGGTGATCGCAGGCATCAGCAGGCTCTTGATCGACATCGGGCGGATGGTGGTGGTGCGGATTGCTTGCGCGCCGGTGGCGGGAGTGTCCCGCCGCTGCGGCTGCCAGTCGCGCAGAATTTACCATACACTTGTGTATTGTCAAACGCATGCGACGCGCCGCGGTCCGTTGTGCGCACGCGTGGCCATGCAAGACAATGCCCACCGTTGCAGCCTACGAGCCCTTGACCATGAAGCCCGCACGCAAGCCCGGCAAGCCCGTCGCCGAGTCGTCGCGCCTGACGCGCGACGACTGGCTCGATGCGGCTTTCCGGGCCGTCGTGGATGGCGGCTTCGACAAGGTGCGGGTGCTGCTGCTGGCCGATGCGCTGGGCGTGACGCGCGGCAGCTTCTACTGGCATTTCGCCGACCACGCGGAGCTGCTGTCGGCACTGCTGGCGCGCTGGCATGCGCGCGAGGTCGCGGCCAACCAGGCCCTGGCCACGCCACGCTCGACAGACCCGCGCGCCGACCTGGAACACCTGCTCGAGAGCGTGCTCGCCCATGCCGGCGCCGACCTGGAGAACATGCGCTTCGAACTCGCGCTGCGCGGCCTGGGCCGCCGCGACCCGGCGGTGGCCCGGATGCTGGCCGAGGTCGATGCCCAGCGCATGGCGCTGTTCACCGAGAAGTTCCTGCGTTACACCGGCGACGAGACCAAATCCACCGAACTGGCCGTGTTGTTCTACCTGGCCATCGTCGGGAGTTACCAGGCGCTGAGCCGTCCCAAGAACCCGCCGCAGATCAAGGAGTTGATGCAGGGCATCATCGCGCGGTACCTGATAGAGCAGCAGGGGCCGCGCTGACCGATCGGGGCTGGATCACGCGGTCAACACACCCGCCAGCCGCTGGCGGATCAGGCCATCCGCCTCGGCCATGATGCGGTCGATCAGCTGCCGGACCGTCGGCACGTCATGGATCAGCCCGGCCACCATGCCGCACGACCATGCGCCGGCTTCCATGTCGCCGTCCAGCATGATGCGGGGGTAGACGCCGGCGACTTCCTCCATGATGTCTTCGAACTTCAGGTCGGCGCCGAGTGTGCGTTCCTTCTCCAGCAGCCGCTCCACCGCGGCGTTGGTCAACACGCGTTCGGTATTGCGCAGCGGCCGCATCACGAGCCGGGTGTCGAGTTCGCTGGCCGCGACGATGGCCTGCTTGACCTTCTCGTGCACCGGCGCCTCTTTCGTCGCGATGAAGCGGGTGCCCATGTTCATGCCGTCGGCACCCAGGGCCAGCGCGGCGACGAGGGAACGGCCGTCGGCCATGCCGCCGGAGGCGACGAACGGGATCTTCAGTGCCTCGGCCGCGCGTGGCAGCAGGATGAAGTTGGGGATGTCGTCCTCGCCCGGATGGCCGCCGCATTCGAAACCGTCGACGCTGACCGCGTCGCAGCCGATGGCCTCGGCCTTGAGCGAATGGCGCACCGAGGTGCATTTGTGGATCACCTTGACGCCGGCCTCGTGCAGGCCGGGCAGCCATTTCTGCGGGTTGTTGCCGGCGGTCTCGACGATCCTGACGCCGCCCTCGACGATGGCGCGGATGTATCCCGGATAGTCGGGCGCCTTGACCACCGGCAGGAAGGTCAGGTTGACGCCGAAGGGCTTGTCGGTCATCTCGCGGCAGCGCCGGATCTCCCGGGCCAGCAGTTCCGGCGTCTTCTGCGTCAGGCCGGTGATGATGCCCAGGCCGCCGGCGTTCGACACCGCCGCGGCCAGTTCGGCAAAGCCGACGAAATGCATGCCGCCCTGGATGATCGGATGTTCGATGCCGAACAGTTCGGTGATGCGGGTTTTCATGCGGGCTGTCTCCTCGTGGGGTTGGCAATGGGCTGGCGCGGCTGGCGCCTCGTCGGGCAATGGTATCGCCGGCGTCCGGGCGCGGGGTGTCCCGCAGGCGAAGCGGCAGGATCCGCAGGCCACGCCGGCTTACGGCGTGGCCTGCGGGGACGGCCCGGGCGCGAGCAGGATGGTGCGGAATCCGAGATGGCTGACGGCGAGGTCGTCGTCCTGCGGCTGGCGTGCGCCGGCGCGGTAACGCATGCAGTAGTTGGGCGCACACAGGAAGGAGCCGCCCTTGATCACGCGCTGGGCCGGGGCGCCGGCGCGCAGCAGTGGTGCGGCGGGATCATGGCCCTCGACCTGGGGAGGGGCGTCGTGCGAGGCGGTCCAGCGGTCGGTCGTGAGCTCCCACACATTGCCGAGCATGTCGAACAGGCCGCGTCGGTTGGGCGGATAACAACCCACGGGTGCCAGGCCGACGAAGCCGTCCTCGCCGGAGTTGGCGACCGGAAACAGGCCTTGCCAGGTGTTCGCGTCCGCCGGTTGATCGTGTGCGCCGGCCGAGCCGGCGCGTTCGAGCTGGGCGGCCCATTCCCACTGGACCTCGGTGGGCAGGTTGCGGCCCTTCCAGCGCGCGTAGGCCTGGGCGTCTTCGATCGTGACAGCCACGACCGGGAACGCGCCGCGCCCGGCGATGCCGGTGCCCGGCCCGCCCGGATGGCGCCAGTTTGCGCCTGGCACGTAGCGCCACCACGGCATGGGGCCGCCGCCGGCGCCGCCGGTGCCGGGCATCGTGAAGACGACGGCACCGGGTTGGCGCATGTCGGGTGGCAGGTCGGGATGCCGCGCCGCGTCGACCGGCCGTTCGGCCACGGTGACGTAGCCGGTGGCGTCGACGAAGGCCGCGAAATCATCGTTGCTGACCTCGGTGCGGTCCATCCAGAAACCGTCCACACGGGTCATGCGCACCGGCTGCTCCTCCGGGTAGACGGTGTCGCCGAACGCGAACCGGCCGGCGGGCACCCAGACCATGCCGGGGTGGGGCGCATCCGCCGCTTGCGCCGGCAACGCGCAGTGCAGGATCGCATCACCCCCCTGTGGCGCCTGTGCCTGCCGCGTCAGCCACCACCCGCCGGCAGTGCCCGCCACCAGTGCCGCCACCAGCAGCGACATCCATGGCAGCGGCCAGCCGCGCCACCAGGGGCGGACGGAGCCGACGGCTGGCGGGGTTGGCGCCTTGTCGGGAACGCGCGGGGGCGTCGTCGGGTCACCGGGCATGCGTGGAACTTCCGCGCTCAGTTGTACCAGTACGCGTATTCGTCGTCAGGACTCTCGGGCTGGTCCAGCGTCTTGTCGATCGCGATCGGCATCTGCAGGAAGGACGGCCACAGCGGCGCCGGCAGGTCCTTGCCATGTGCCGCCAGCAGCGCCTGCAGCTGCGCCACGCGCTGCGGCTGCGACGCCGCCAGGTCGGTTTTTTCGGTCGGGTCCTGCTGCAGATGGAACAGCCAGTTGCGCCGGGGTTTCCCGGACACGATCAGCTTCCAGCCGCCGGACTGCACCGCCTGGTAGGGGCCGTCGCGCCAGAACAGCGCGCGTTCGGGTTGCACGGGGCCGTCCGGGGCCAGGAACGGCAGCAGGTTGACGCCGTCGATGATGCGGTCCTTCGGCGGTTCCCCGCCCGCCGCGGCGACGATGGTGGGCAGGATGTCGATGTTGGACATCGGTGCGGCATAGCGGCTGCCGGCGCGGATGCGGCCCGGCCAGCGCGCCATGTAAGGAACCCGCAGTCCGCCTTCGAACTGCGTGAGTTTCCAGCCGCGGTAGGGCTGGTTCACCTCGGGCAGGCCGATGTAGCCGGGCGCGCCGTTGTCGCTGGTGAAGACGACGATGGTGTTCTCGTCCAGCCCCTGCTCGCGCAGCGTCTGCAGCACCCGGCCCACGCTGCGGTCGACCGATCGCACCATGGCGGCGTAGACGCGGCGCCGGTGGTCGGGGATGCCGGTGACGGCGTCGTAGTCGGCCTTGCTCGCCTGCAGCGGCGTGTGCACGCCCCAGTGCGCCAGGTACAGGAAGAAGGGCCGGTTCCGGTTTGCGCGGATCGCGGCCACCGCCTCGTCGGTGAAATAGTCGGTCAGGTACTTGTCGGGCTCGAACCAGCTGCCGTTGTTGTAGCTGACGCCGAATCGCATGTTCGGCCACAGGAAACGGTCGACCGGGTCGAAGTCCTGGCGCGCGTTGACGACGTCGGGCGAGTCCTGCGGCAGGTACAGGCCGCTTTCCATGTACAGGCTCTCGGCGAAACCCTGGGCGTTGGGCCGCATCTCGGGATGTTCCGGCGTGCCGCCCAGATGCCACTTGCCGATATGGATGGTGTGGTAACCCCGATCGCGCAGCAGTTCGGCCAGCGTGATCTCCGAACCCGGCATGCCCAGTTCGTTGAACGCCTTGGACGCGGCGGCCTTGTCCTGGTCGACCAGCGCCGGCCGCAGGCGCGCCGGATCGTCGTACAAGAGCGGCGCGACCCGCGCCAGCGCGCCGGGCGTGGGCGTGAACTCCACGCCGAAGCGCCACGGATAACGGCCGCTGAGCAGGGCGGCGCGCGAGATCGTGCACACGGCCGCGCCGGCGTACCCCCGCTCGAAGATCACGCCGTCGCGCGCGATCGAATCGATGTGCGGCGTGCCGGCACCGTGCGCCGCGTAGCCGCCGCCATGGGTGGACACGTCGTTGTAGCCCATGTCGTCGGCCACGATGACGATGATGTTCGGCGGCCGTGCCGCGGGCGGCGCGTCGGCCGCCGGCGGCCCGGCCATCCAGGCCACCGGCCGGTAGGCTTCGCGCGGGTGGCGGATGTCGGTCAGCCAGCCCAGCGAATATTGCAGCACCAGCAGGCGGTTCGCATAGACCAGGGCCGCCAGGGCGGCGATGGCCAGCACGATGAGGGACAAGGTCTTGCGCGTGCGTGTCATGCGGAAGTGTTGCGAAGGGCCGCTGGCGCCATCACCGGCCGGTGTTCACGAAGGCGTCGGCGCGGGCGTCAGGCCGAGCGGGCGACGACGGTGTATTGCGCGGCGTTGGCGTCGAGCCAGGGCCGGGCCAGTGCCGCCGGTTGCTGGCTCGGATGGAAGTCCGGCGCCAGGTAGGCTTTCCACAGGCCGTAGTTGCCGCGGATCATGCCGTCGCGCGCGAAGCACAGACGCCAGGCGCTGCGCCAGGTGCCCGGGCGCAGCAAGGCCTTGTCGTCATGCCACAGGTTCAGCAGGGTCTGGCGCAACACGTCGTACAGGAACACGAACGTGATGTACTTGAATACCTTGATACGCCACGCATGGTTGCCGCCCAGTGCCTGGTACATGTCGAACGCGGTGTTGCGGTGCTCGGACTCCTCGGCACTGTGCCATTGCCACAAGGTCCGCAGCCGCGGCTCGGCGCCGGCCAGGGCCTCGGGATGGTGCAGCAGCCAGTCGGCGAAGATCGCGGTGAAGTGCTCGGTGGCCGCGGTGGCCGCGACATGGTTGCGCAGGTCGTCGCCCGCATGGGCCTTGCGCCGGGCCTCGGTCCAGCGTTCGATGCCGTTGTCGTAGCCCAGCCGGTCGAGGTTGGCATTGAACAGGCTGTGGATGCGCCGGTGGGTCGCCTCTTGGCCGATGAATCCCTGTACCTCGGCGGCCAGTGCGCTGCGCCGCTCCTCGGGCAGTTGCTTCAGTCCTGCGCGTACCGCGTCGATGAAATATTGTTCGCCGGACGGAAAACTCTGCGACAAGGCGTTGAAGAGCGCGGAGCGGAACGCGTCGCCGCCGTTCCAGCGTCCCGGGAACGGGGTGTCGAGATCGATCAGCAGGCGGCGTACGACGAGGTCGGTCATCTTGGGTCTCATTGTCAATACACAAGTGTATGGACAGGTGCCGTGTACGTCAATGCGTGCACGTCAATGCGACGGATGCGTTGACCCCGGCGCAGGACCCGGTCGCGGGCCTGTGCATCGGACACTTGTCGGACGACCTCGACGCCATCGCCGTGTCCGCCAGCGATGCACGCCGCGACGGGCATGCCGCCGGCGCCTGATCGGTCGCGGCGGGGTGGCCGGGGCCGATTTTTCGGAAAAAAGTCGCGCGAGACCCCGAAAAAGGCCTAAATTCCGGTTCAGTTCTGCCGTTAAGGAGTCAACGAGCGGTAAAAAAGTCCGCTCCCCATTCGAGGCCTGAGTCACCATGCAACTGCCATCCGTCGATCGACAACCCGGTACGCGCCCTGCCGGCGTCGACCTGGTTTCGTCCAACGGGCACAAGGTGATCCCGGTGGCACCGGTCAATCCGCCGGTGGTGGCGGCACCGGCGGCCACACCGGCGCCGACCGGCGTGGTCAACAAGATCGGCGAGGTCGCCGCGACCGCGAATCCGGTCTACAACGCGGTGCACCAAAGTGTTCCGGATCCGATCCGGCGTGGCAAGGAGACGGCGGCCGAGCCGAACGACTGGACCATCAAGCGTCCGGAGCCGGAGAAGGTCGAGGAGCCGCCGCCGGTGCCGTTGCACCAGGTCATGCTCGATTTCATCAAGTCGATGTGGCAGGCCAGCGGCATGGCGGTCGAAGTGTCCCAGGCCCAGAAGCAGAACGTCCAGCTCAATCCGGCCAACCCGAACATCGCCCCCGGCGAGATCGCGCGCGAAAACCTGACCTACCAGCCCAGCAAGATCAAGAAGACCGAGAACATCTGAGTTCCGCAGGCCGGCTGCGGGCTGAACCGGCGCGCCGGCGCGCGGCTGCGTCTACCATTGCACGATGCATACAAGCGCACTGGTCCTGTTCTCCGGCGGTCAGGACTCCACCACCTGCCTGGCCTGGGCGCTGGAGCGTTATCCGCGCGTGGAAACCATCGGTTTCGACTATGGCCAGCGCCATCACGTGGAAATGGAGGTGCGTCCGGTGGTGCTGGAGCAATTGCGCCGCCGATTTCCGCACTGGGATGCCAGGCTCGGCCAGGACCATGTGCTCGATCTCGCCGTGCTGGGCCAGATCAGTGAGTCATCGCTCACGCGGGAGACCGCCATACACATGGAATCTTCCGGTTTGCCCAACAGTTTCGTGCCGGGCCGCAACCTGATGTTCCTGACGCTGGCAGCGGCGCTGGCGTATCGCCGCGACCTGCAGGTGCTGGTGACTGGGGTCTGCGAAACCGACTTCTCCGGCTACCCGGATTGCCGCGACGACACGATCAAGGCCATGCAGCTGGCCTTGTCGCTCGGCATGGAGCGGCGTTTCCTGCTGGAGACGCCACTGATGTGGATCGACAAGGCGCAGACCTGGGCGCTGGCCCGCCGCCTCGGCGGCCCGGCGCTGGTCGAGCTGATCGTCGAGCACACCCATACCTGCTACCTGGGCGAGCGCACGCAGCGCCATGCGTGGGGTTATGGCTGCGGCCACTGCCCGGCCTGCGAGCTGCGCGCGCGCGGATTCGCGCAGGTCGCGGCGCAGCCGGACAACGACCTTATCCCGCCGTCGCCTTGAGCGTATAACGCGCCGGCGCACCCGCTTCGCTCGCCTGGAGCTCCCAGCGCCGGTCGTGGAAGGCGGCCACCGATGCGCGGTGGGCGATCGACACGATGCCGCCACCGGCCTTGTCGACCATGGCCAGCAATTTGCCGTAGACGGTTTCCTCGGACTGCGCATCCAGCGCACTGGTGGCTTCGTCGGCAAAAACCCACTGGGGCTGCTTGAGCAGCACCCGGGCGATCGCCAGGCGCTGTTTCTCGCCACCCGAGAGTTTCTGGCTCCAGGCGTCGACCCGGTCCAGCTCGCCGGCCAGCTGCGGCAGCAGCGCCTCGCTGAGCGCGGCCTGCATCTCGGCGTCCGGGTAGCGGCCGGCAGCCTCCGGATAGGCCAGCGCCTCGCGCAGCGTACCGTTGGGGAAATACGGGTGTTGCGGGATGAACATGCTGTCGCGGCTGCGCCGCACGTCGCCGCCGGCATAGGGCCAGATGCCGGCCAGGGTGCGAAACAGCGTCGACTTGCCGCTCCCCGACGGGCCTTGCAGCAACACGCGGTCACCGGCGGCGACCTGCAGCGTGGTGTTCGCCAGCAGCGGCGTGCCGTTGGGCAGCTGGATGTCGAGCTGGCGCGCGGCCAGGGCTTCGCCCTCGATGATCTGCAGGTGCGGGTTGGATGCCTCGGCCGCGGCGATCGCGTCGTCGAAACCGGTCAGGCGGTCGGTCGTGGCGCGCCAGGCGGCCAGCGCGCTGTAGTTGTCGACGAACCAGCTCAGCGAGTCCTGCACCCGGCTGAAGGCCGAGTTGATCTGCATCAGCCCGCCCAGGTTGATGCCGCCGCTGAAATACCGCGGTGCGGCGATGATCATCGGAAAGATCACCGCGGCCTGGCCGAAGAAGCTGGTAAACCAGATCAGGCTTTTCTGTGCCTTGATCAGCTGCAGGTAGTTGCTCAGCACCGAGGCGAAACGGGTGCCCAGGTGCTCCTGCTCGACCGCCTGCCCGCGGTCGAGCGCGATGGCTTCGCTGTATTCGCGCACCCGCACCATGTGGTGGCGGAAATCCGCCTCGCGTTTCTGCTGTTCGAAATTGAGCCGGATCTGCCGCCGCCCGATGTAGTGGGTCAGCACGCTGCCGACCAGGCAATACAGGATGGCCATCCAGACCATGAAGCCGGGGATGGTGACCGAGCGGCCCGCCAGCTCGAAGCTGAAGGCGCCCGACAGGCTCCACAGGATGCCGACGAAACTCGCCAGCGTGACGCCGGCGTTGAGCACGCCCATGGTCAGGCCGACCGTCTGCGCGGTGAACTGGTTCACGTCTTCCGAGATCCGCTGGTCGGGGTTGTCGGCCTTGATGCCTTCGGCGCTGGCGTAACGCGCCAGTTCCATGCGGTAGAACGCATCGCCGCCGAGCCAGCGCCGCAGGTAATACCCCGTCATCCAGCGCCGCCACTCCATCTCGAGCAGCTGCGTCAGGTAGAAGCGGTAGACCGCGATCACGATCGCGATGAAGGCCAGGTAGGTGAAGCGGCCGATCTGGTTCCAGAACTCCAGCTGGTCCTTGCCTTCGAGCGCGGTATAGAACAGGTTGTACCACTGGTTGAACAGCACCGCCATGTAGACCGAGGCCAGGTTCAGCACGACGATGGCCACGAACATGCCGCGGGCCCGCCACTTCTGCTCGGACTGGAAATACGGTGCCGACAACTGCAGCACCCGCTTGGCGAATGCCTGGAAACTGGCGAATTTCTCGCGCATGCCCATGGTGAGGACCTCGTGAATCGGAACGGAGGGGGACCAGCGACGCCGGCGTCAGGCCTGGGGGTTCGAAATGCCGCTGGCCACGTGGCCCGAGGGCACGTGGCGCGCGGCCGACTCGATATGGCCGGTCTGGTCGTCGAAGAAGAAGTCGGGCTCGAACTCGCGCAGGAATTCGCCCTTGGCCAGGCCGCCGAGGAACATGGCCTCGTCGACCTCGATGTTCCAGTTCATCAGCGTGCGGATGGCGCGTTCATGGGCCGGCGCACTGCGCGCGGTCACCAATGCGGTGCGGATGCGCATGGTTGGCGTGCTTTCCTGCTGCAGCCGGTGCAGCGCCGCCAGCAGCGGCTTGAACGGGCCGGCCAGCAGCGGCTGCGCGGCCTTCTCGATCTCGTGCTGCTGGAACGCGCTCAGGCCCTGGGCCTGGTAGATGCGCTCGGCCTCGTCGCTGAACAACACCGCGTCGCCGTCGAAGGCGATACGCACCTCGCCGGGATGGGCCTCGCTGGCGCGCGCCGATTGCGGGTAGACCTGCGCCGCCGGCACGCCGGCTTCCAGTGCCGCGCGCACGTCGCTCAGGTGCGCGGACAGGAACAGGTTGGCGTGCAGGGGCTTGAGATAACGCCACGGTGGCTGGCCCCGGGTGAAGCTGCCGCGCTGGATCGACAGGCCGTAATGCTTGGCCGAGCGGAACACCCGCATGCCCGAGACCGGGTCATTGCGCGACAGGATCACGACCTCGACCGGCTGCGAGACCGGCCGGCCGGTCGCGGCGGTCGCGTCGTCGGTCTGGTTGAAGGCGAGCAGCTTGCGCACCAGCGAGAACGCCACGCCCGGCTTGGCCGGCTGCTCGAGGCGCTCGAGTTGCAGCTGCATGTAGGCCTTGTCGCGGTGCTGGCCTTCGCCCTGCTCGAACACCGTGTTTTCTTCCTCGAAGTCGAACAATGCGCGCGACGATATCGCGACGACCAGCTTGCCTTCGAGAGAGGCGCTCATGGTGCGGCCTGCCTTCGGTTCATTGGACTAGCCTCCATGCTGCGCATTGCGTTATTCGCCTTGGGGACGGCCCGGCGGTACATTCGACTACCCTCCATGCTGCGCATTGCGTTATTCGCCTTGGGGACGGCCCGGCGTCTCATGCCGCCTGCTGTCGCAGGAACATCCGGTAGGCCGGATTGCCGGTTTCCTCGACATGCGGGTAGTCGAGTTCGCCGAGAAATGCGGCAAATGCCTTCTCGTCGGTCTTGGGCACCTGCAGTCCGACCAGGATGCGGCCGTAGTCGGCGCCCTGGTTGCGGTAGTGGAACAGGCTGATGTTCCAGTTCGGCTGCATCAGGCTCAGGAACTTCATCAGCGCGCCCGGGCGCTCGGGGAAGACGAAACGCAGCAGGCGTTCGTCGCATGCCAGCCCGGAGTGGCCGCCGACCATGTGGCGGATATGTTCCTGCGCCAGGTCGTCGTGGGTCAGGTCGAGCGCCTCGAAGCCATGCTTGTTGAAGTTGGCAGCGATCTTGCCGCTCTCTCCCTTGCCGTGGGTCGTGACGCCGACAAACACATGGGCCTGGTTGGCGTCGCTGATGCGGTAGCTGAACTCGGTCACGTTGCGCGCGCCGCCGGGCAGGTCGCCGATGACCTGGCAAAAGCGCCGGAAGCTGCCACGCTCCTCGGGAATCGTGACCGCGAACAAGGCCTCGCGCTCCTCGCCGACTTCGGCGCGTTCGGCGACGAACCGCAGCCTGTCGAAGTTCATGTTGGCGCCGCACAGGATGGCGGCGTAGGTTTCGCCGCGGGTCTTGTGGGTCGCCACGTATTGCTTGATGGCCGCCACCGCCAGCGCGCCGGCGGGCTCGACGATGCTGCGCGTGTCGACGAACACGTCCTTGATGGCGGCGCACACGGCATCGGTGTCCACGGTCATGAATTCGTCGACCAGGTTGCGCGCAATGCGGAAGGTCTCCTCGCCCACCAGCTTGACCGCGGTGCCGTCCGAGAACAAGCCCACGTCGGGCAATGCCAGCCGTTTTTTCGCCCGCACCGAACGCATCATGGCGTCGGAGTCGTTCATCTGCACGCCGATGACCTTGACCTCCGGGCGCACGGCCTTGATGTAGTTGGCCACGCCCGAGATCAGGCCGCCGCCGCCGATGGCGACGAACACGGCGTGCAGTTCGCCCTGGTGCTGGCGCAGGATTTCCATCGCCACCGTGCCCTGGCCGGCGATCACGTCCGGATCGTCGAACGGGTGCACGAAGGTCAAGCCCTGCTCGGCCTGGAGCGTGACCGCGTGTTCGTAGGCGTCGGAGTAGCTGTCGCCGAACAGCACGGTTTCGCCGCCGAGTGCGCGCACCGCGTCGACCTTGAGCTGCGGCGTCGTCGTGGGCATGACGATCACGGCGCGCGAGCCGAGCTTGTGGGCGCTCATCGCCACGCCTTGCGCATGGTTGCCGGCGGATGCGCAGATCACGCCGCGCGCCAGTTCGTCGGCCGTGAGTTGCGCCATCTTGTTGTAGGCGCCGCGCAGCTTGAAGCTGCGTACTGCCTGCTGGTCCTCGCGCTTGAGCAGGATCTTGTTGTGCAGCCGGCGGCTCAGGTTCTTCGCCGGCTCGAGCGGCGTTTCGACCGCCACGTCGTAGACGCGGGCGGTCAGGATCTTCTTCAGGTAGTCGGCGGGGGTCAGGGATTTGGGCTTCATGGGAACGGGCTTGCTGGCCATGGATCATAAGCGCCGTGCCCTTGGGGGAAAATGTGTATCTTCGCCGCCGCCGGCAAGGGCGGCGCATCACATCTTCTGGAGATCGACACACCATGGAATGCACCGTCAGCTGGACCGGACACGCGGGCACACGTTCGGGCATGGGTTTTCTGGCCGAGACCGGTTCCGGCCACACGCTGGTGATGGACGGCGCGCCCGATGCCGCCAAGCCCGAGAACGGTGGCCGGAACCTGGCGCCGCGCCCGATGGAAACCCTGCTCGCCGGCACCGGCGGCTGCACCGCCTACGACGTGGTGCTGATCCTCAAGCGGGGTCGGCACGACGTGCACCAGTGCAGCTGCAAGATCACGGCCGAACGCGCCGACGTCGATCCCAAGGTGTTCACCGCCATCCACATGCATTTCGAGATCAGCGGCAAGGGCATACCGCCGGCCGCGGTCGAACGGGCGATCGCGATGAGCCACGACAAATACTGCTCGGCCAGCATCATGCTGGCCAAGACGGCGAACATCACGACGAGTTTTACGCTGACCGAGGCCTGAACCGCCGCGCCCGCGCTCCGGTGGCTGGCACGCTGGCGCGGGCCATCGCCCGCAGGACGGGCATCGGCCGCGTCTGCGCGGGACGGTCAGATCCGGTGGGCGACCGTCGTCATGACCTTGGCCGCGCCGCGCATCAATGCGCGTACGGGCGCGGGCATGCGCACCGCGCCCGCGTTCTGGGCGTCGCGGGCATGGCGGGCTTCGTCGTCCTTCATTTGCGCGACGATGGCGCGCGAGGCATGGTCCGCCTGCGGCAGACGCTGCATGTGGCCCTGCAGGTGGGCCTCGACCTGCTTTTCGGTTTCCACGACGAAGCCCAGGCTGACCCGGTCGCCCAGCCGTCCGGCCAGCAGGCCCAGGCCGAAGGCCCCGGCGTACCACAGCGGATTGAGCAGCGACGGGCGGCTGCCGAGTTCGTCCAGCCGTTGCCGGGTCCAGGCCAGGTGGTCGGTTTCCTCGGCGCTGGCCTGCGCGAAATGCGTGCGCAGCGAAGGGCTGCGGGTCGCCAGGGCCTGCGCCGTGTACAAGGCCTGGGCGCAGACCTCGCCGACATGGTTGACCCGCATCAGCGCACCGGACTCGGCCTTGTCGGCGCCCGAGAGTTCCGTGGGCTCGTGGGCCAGCGTCGGGCAGGGGCGCGACGCGCGGGGTGTCGCAAACAGCGTGCGCAGCGATGCGTCGGCGGTCGCCAGCAGCTGGTCGGTGGTGGTTCGGGCTTGATCGGGCATGGTGGCTTCCTCCGGAGGTCGACATGCCAGCGCCCTCGCGGGCCGGCACGCCATGCCCCTGATGATGGCAGAAGCCGCGCGCCGGTCGGCTTTCACGGTCGATTTCGCCGTCATGGGCCGACGTTTCCCGGCCATCGCCGGCCTCGAAATTCAGGGGGGGCGGCCAGGCATTCGGGTTTGTTGCACGCCTGCAACGAAAACGGCCCGTCGATGTTTTTTTCCGGCGATATCTTTGCCAAACCGGCGCTCGTCTGGTGCAATACATACAACTTCCTTGAACAGGAGGTTGGCCCGGGGTTCCGAGTACCTCAGAACCGGAGCCCTATGTTTAACCTTGGAGAAACTTGAAATGAAAAAGACACTCGTAGCGATTGCCGCCCTGGCCGCATTCGGCGCAGCATCGGCGCAATCGTCGGTGACCCTGTACGGTCGTATCGATGCGTCCATCGGCAACCAGAAAACCACCACCGGTGGCGTGACTGTTGCTGATCCTGGTGCGCTGATCAGCTCTGGTGCTCACACCGGTAGCCGTTGGGGCCTGAAGGGTTCTGAAGATCTGGGCGGCGGTTTGAAAGCCATCTTCCAGTTGGAGCAGGGCTTCAACATTGATGACGGCACCGCTTCCAGCGCTCGCCAGTTCCATCGTGGTGCCTGGGTTGGCCTGGACGGTGGTTTCGGTTCGTTGAAAGTTGGCCGTCAATATGACATCACCCACACGATGTACGGCAAATACGATCCGTTCGGCTACTCTGGCTTCAGCGCCATGGGTTATTCGTTCAACGTCGGTTGCGGCACGGGCGGTTCCGGTAACTGCGTTGGCCGTCAGGACAACACCGTCATGTACACGTCGCCTTCGATGGGTGGCTTCTCGATCGCAGCCATGTGGGCTCCGGGCGAAGACAAGACCGCTGCAGCCAGCGCTGGCAAGGTCTACGGCTTCATGGCCAACTACAGCAACGGCCCGATCGCTGCTGGCTTGGGCTGGCAGTCGAACAAAGCCAATGCAGTTGGCGCAAACCAGGCTCGCACCGACACCAACTTCGGCGCTTCGTATGACTTCGGCATGGCCAAGGCATACCTGCAACTGGAAAACGGCAAGAACAAGAACACCGTCGGCACCGGCAAAGACTCCGGCTACGGCCTGGGCGTGGTTGTTCCGTTCGGCGCTGCCAGCCTGACCGCTGGTTACGCTGCTGAAAAGCAAAAAGTCGCTGGCACGAAAGTGTCCGATGCCAAAGCTTTCAGCCTGTTGGGCAAATATGACCTGAGCAAGCGCACCTATGTGTACGCTGCTTACCGTCGTGGTGAGACCGATCCGGCTGGCGCCAACAACACCACCAAGGTCACCAAGTACGGCCTGGGTCTGGTCCACAACTTCTGATCATCGCGCTGGCATCTGGCCAGTGTGACAGTCTGATAGTTTGAAAACCCGCTGTGGAAACACAGCGGGTTTTTTTGATGCCTGGGTGATGGGAATAGCGGTTCGCCCTGGCGCTGAAACAGACCTTAAATAAAACGTTGAGTAACAGCTTTCTTGCTAGGGTTTACCCTGAGCGAGACTAAAATCCGTTTTGCCCGGCGCAGCTTCCATGCGCGGGCTTCCAACCACTCTTTTCGAGAAAGCTGAAATGAACAAGACCCTCGTGTCTATTGCCGTCATGGCATTCGCTGGCGCAGCTTCTGCGCAGTCATCCGTCACTCTGTATGGCCGCATCGATGCGTCCATCGCAAGCCAGAAGACGGAAGTTGGTGGTGTCACCACGGTCGATGGTGGCTCACTGATTCGCTCCGGCGCCCATACGGGAAGCCGCTGGGGACTCAAAGGTTCCGAGGACCTTGGGGGCGGCCTGAAAGCCAACTTCCAGTTGGAGCAGGGCTTCAACATCGACGATGGCAGCGCTTCGAGCGCACGCCAGTTCCATCGCCAGGCCTGGGTCGGCTTGTCGGGTGGTTTCGGTTCGCTCCAGGTCGGTCGCCAGTACTCGACCATCGACAACCTGTACACCGAACATGACGCGCTCGGCATGTCGGGCTACAGCGCCGCGAACTACGCGTTTGGCGCGGGCACGTATGTCGACTCCAGCCGTATCGACAATGCCGTCTACTACTCGACGCCGTCCTTCGGTGGCTTCAGTGCCGCCGCATTGTGGGCGCCAGGTGAAAACAAGAACGGCGCGGCCGGTACGCTCAAGAGTCTGACCGGCCTGCAGGCGATGTACGCCCAGGGCGCACTCAACGTTGGCGCCGCCTGGGAGTCGCAGCGTTTCAACGCGCTTGCCGATACCACCGCCTGGGAATTGGGTACCTCGTACGACTTCGGCGTAGCGAAGTTGTTCGCCCAGCTCGAAGGTGCCAAGAACGACGCGACGAACTCCAAGGATTCTGGCTACCAGGTCGGCATCAAGATTCCGTTCGGCGCACCCACGCTGGCGGTGTCGTATGCGCGCGAAAATCTGAAGACGGCCGGTACCAAGGTCTCGACGGCGAGCGCCTACACGCTGATGGCGCAATATCCCCTGAGCAAGCGTACCTACGTCTACGCCGCCTACCTGAACGGCAAGACCGATCCGGTGGTGGGTGCGACGACGCGCCAGACCAACTACGGCCTGGGCATGGTTCACAATTTCTGATGACCGTTGACGCGTAGACGACGGTTTGCGCGACAAAAACCCCGAGAATCCGCTGTGCGCCCGCACAGCGGATTTTTTTTGTTTGTGTGTGTCTGTTTGTATGCATGCCCATGGTGGGCATGCCGCAAGGTGTTTCGACCGACAAGGACTCCCATGCCCCGTGTCCCCGTGTATCGCACCGTTCTGGCGCTCGCCGGCCTGCTGTTGTTGTCGGCCTGCGCGACGACGATGACAACGGACCCCGACGACGAAGCGGCGCAGCAGGCACTGAGCCGCAGCGCCTGGGCCGCAGCCTCGATGCGGTCGTCGGATGCCGACGGCTGGCAACACCAAGTGTTCCCCGGCAAGCGCCGTTCCGAATACCGCCACGCGTACAAGCAGGGGCGTGACGCCGTCATGGTGCGCGCACATGCGTCGGCCAGCATGTTGCGCCAGCGGGTGCGCATCGAGCCGGCCGCGCTGGGCCAGTTGCGGTTCTCCTGGCTGGTGCCTTCGCTGGTTGCGCAGGCCGACATCGCCCAGCGCGATGCCGACGACGCTCCGGTGCGGCTGGTGCTGGTGTTCGAGGGCGACCGGTTGCGGTTCTCCGCCAAGGATACCGCCTTGTCGGACCTGTCCGAGGCACTGACTGGCGAACCGCTGCCGTATGCCACGCTGATGTATGACTGGAGCAACCGACATCCGGAAGGATCCGTGGTCCGCAATCCGCGCACCAGCCGGATCCGCAAGATCGTGATGGAGACGGGCGAGGGCAGGCTCAATCGCTGGCTGGACTACGAACGCGACGTACGGGCAGATTTCGTCTCCGCGTTCGGCGAGCCTCCCGGCGCGCTGCTGGGCATCGGTATCATGACCGACACCGACACCGACAACACGCAGTCACGGGCGCAGGCTTGGTACGGTGCGCTCGAGCACCGTCCCCGGGTCGCCCGCTCGCGCACGGCGCAGGCCGATTGACGAACGCGGTCGGGCCGCACACGCATACAGGAGATACACATGGCAGACAGGCAGGTGATGCGCAATGCACGGGTGTTCGACAGCGTCAGCGGCACGGTCACGGCCGCACGCCAGATCGTCATCGAAGGCGACCGCATCGCGGCCATCGTCGACGCATCGGCGTCGGTGGACGCGGCCCAGGTCATCGACGCTCACGACAAGGTCGTGTTGCCGGGACTGATCGACGCCCACGTGCACGTGGTGGCGGCCTCGCACGACCTGGTCGGCCTGGCCCAGCAGCCGCCGTCCATGGTGGTTGCGCAGAGCAGCCAGATCCTGCGCGGCATGTTGCGGCGCGGCTTCACGACGGTGCGCGACGCGGCCGGCGCCGACTACGGCTTGCAGGAGGCCGTGGCGCGAGGCCTGTTCGAGGGGCCGCGGCTGTTCATCGCCGGTTTCCCGGTGTCGCAGACCGGCGGCCACGCCGACATGCGGCCCAAGGGCGTGCGCATGCGCGAGATGTTCTGCAGTTGCGCCGGCCTGGGCTTGATCGGCGCGATTGCCGATGGCGTGGGCGAGGTGCGCCGTGCGGTGCGCGAGCAGGTGCGCAATGGCGCGAACCAGATCAAGATCATGGCCGGTGGCGGCGTCTCCAGCCCCACCGATCCGCTCGAAGGCACGCAGTTCTCGATCGACGAGTTGCGCGCCGCCTGCGAGGAGGCCGAGGCGGCCAACCTGTATACGATGGCGCATGCCTATTCGCCGCGGGCGGTGACACGTGCGGTGCAGGCCGGCGTGCGCTCGATCGAACACGGCAACCTGATCGACGCGGCGACCGCGCGCGTGATGAAGGAACACGGCGCCTACCTGGTTCCGACCTTGTCCACCTACCAGGCCTTGTCGAACGAAGGCGCGCGGCTGGGCTGGTCGGGCGAGATGCTGGACAAGCTGGCCATGGTGCAGCAGCGCGGCATCGAGTCGTTGCAGATCGCGCGCTCCGAAGGCGTGCCCATCGTGTTCGGCACCGACCTGCTGGGCCACATGCACGACCAGCAGTCGGGCGAGTTCGACCTGCGTACCCAGGCCATGTCGCCCGTCGAGGCCTTGCAAAGCGCGACCATCGTGGCGGCCCGGATGATGCGCCAGGAGGGGCAGATCGGCGAACTGGTGGCCGGCGCCTGGGCCGACCTGCTGATTGTCGATGGCGACCCGACGCAGGAGTTGTCGATGTTGACCCGGCCGGAGACCGGCATACGGCTCATCATGCAGGCCGGACGGGTCGTGGTCGACCGGATGGCGCAGGCCGGCGAACGCGTGAACTGAGGCCGTCGAGGGCCGGCGGCAGACCGACCCGGCCCGCACGGCGCGTTCAAGCCCTGGCCTGCGCGCGGCCAAAGAAAAAGGCCCGCAGCGCGGGCCTTTTGCACAGCAGGGTCGGGGCCCTGTTTATTTGACGCTGGTGAAGCGTGCCTCCGGCCGGTCGTCGTTGCGGTACACCGTGTCGACGTTTTTCTTCATGGCCCAGGGGCGCAGCTGGTGGTGCAGCGGGATCAGCAGCACTTCGTCACGCGTGCGCACCAGCGCTTCGCGGATCATGGCGTTGCGCTTGGTGGTGTCGATCTCGGACTTCATCGCGTCGACCAGACGGTCGACTTCCGGGTCGCTGGCGCGGCCGAAGTTGAAGTTGCCGTCGGCGCCGGTGGTCTTGGTGCGCACCAGCGACTGCAGCGTGTATTGCGCGTCCATCGTCGCCACGCCCCAGCCCAGCAGGTAGGCCGAGGTGTCGTAGTTCTGCACCTTCTGGATGAAGGTGGCCATGGACTCGGCCGCCAGCTTGGTCTTGACGCCGATACGTGCCCACATCACCGTGATGTTCTGGCAGATTTCCTCGTCGTTGACGTAGCGGTTGTTCGGGCAGTTCAGCTGCACTTCGAAGCCGTTCGGGTAACCGGCGTCGGCCAGCAGCTTCTTGGCGCGCTCCGGGTCGGCCTTGGGCGCGACGTCGATGTCGGGTGCGTTGCCGTTCACGCCCGGCGCCACCATGATGCCGGCCGGCAGCGACAGGCCGCGCATGGTGTTGCGCTTGATCAGTTCGCGGTCGATGGCGATGCTCAGGGCCTCGCGCACGCGCTTGTCCTTGAACGGGTTCTTGCCCTTGACGTCGGAGTACTTGAGCTCCGGGCTGTGCATGTCCAGCGCCAGGTAGATCGTGCGCACCTCGTTGCCGTCCATGACCTTGAGCTTGGAGTCACCGCGGATGCGCGCGACGTCCTGGGTGGGCAGGTCAGTCAACATGTCGAGCTCGCCGGAGAGCAGCGCCGCGACACGGGTCGGGTCCGACTTGATCGGCGTGTAGATCACTTCGGTGACGTTGCCGCTGTGCTTGTCCCACCAGTTCTTGTTGATCGTCATCGTGATCTTCTGGTCGGGCTGCCAGGCGGTGATCTGGTAGGCGCCGGTGCCGTTCACGTTGCGCGACGCGAAGTTGTCTTCCTTGTTCTTGTAGTCCTGGACGTTGGTCGAGTTGTTCTTCTCGGCCCAGGCCTTGCTCATCATCCGGAAGTCGATCAGGTTGCGCAGCAGCATCGGGTTGGGTGCGGCCAGCGTCATGTCGACTGTGTAGTCGTCGACTTTCTTGACCTCGTTGATGCCGGTCACGTAGATGGACATCGTGCCCTGGGGTTGCTTGATGCGACCGAAGTTGAACACCACGTCGTCGGCGGTGAAATTCGAACCGTCATGGAACTTGACGCCCTTGCGCAGTTCGAAGCGGACCTGCGTCGGGGAGATGAAGGTCCACTTGGTGGCCAGCGCGGGCTCGACCTCGAACTTGGGGTTGTAACGCGTCAGGCCCTCGTACGAGTGCATCAGGATCGCGTTGGTGGTCGCGTGGTTCTGCGAATGCGGGTCGAGCGTCAGGATGTCGTTCTGCGCGCCCCACTTGAGTGTCGTCGCATGCGCGGCCGACAAGGCAAGGCCGGTGGCCAATGCCGCCACGGCCAGAACTCGCTTGAAATGCATGTGAAATCCCCGATGAATTGTGAAGTGCGCCACTGTAATGGCATGTGTCGACTGCGACAAGCGGGCAAACCCGCAAGCGAGGAAAACCCCGAGGTCCATGGGTGATTGCCCATGCTACATTCGCCCCTTTCGTCTCAGCCCATGTTTGCATTCATCCTGCGTCGCCTGCTGCAAGCCGTGTTCGTGATGGCCACGGTGGCCTTCATTGCATTCATGCTGTTCCAGTTCGTGGGCGACCCGGTGTTGTTCATGCTGGGCCAGGACGCAACGCCCGAACAGGTGCGCGAATTGCGCGAACTGCTGGGCCTGGACCGGTCGTTCATCGTGCAGTTCGGGCACTTCCTGCTCAATGCCGCGCAGGGCGATTTCGGCATCAGCCTGCGCCAGGGCGGCAAGGTCTCGTCGCTGATCGCCGAACGGTTTCCCGCCACGCTGGAGCTGGCGCTCGTGGCGGCGGTGCTGGCGCTGGTCGTGGGTGTGCCCATGGGCGTGTATGCGGCGCTGCGGCGCGGCAACTTCCTGAGCCAGAGCTTCATGATGTTCTCGTTGCTCGGGGTTTCGCTGCCGACCTTCCTGATCGGCATCCTGCTGATCCTGGTGTTCTCGGTGTGGCTGGGCTGGTTTCCCAGCTTCGGCCGCGGCGACACCGTCGCCGTCGGCGGCTGGAACAGTGGCCTGCTGACGGTCGACGGCTGGCACCATGTGGTGTTGCCGGCGATCACGCTGGCGATCTTCCAGCTGACGCTGATCATGCGTCTGGTGCGCGCCGAGATGCTCGAGGTGCTGCGCACCGACTACATCAAGTTCGCCCGCGCCCGCGGCCTGAGCGACCGGGCCATCCATTTCGGCCATGCGCTCAAGAACACGCTGGTTCCGGTGATGACGATCACCGGCCTGCAACTCGGCGGGCTGATCGCCTTTGCCATCATCACCGAGACGGTGTTCCAGTGGCCCGGCATGGGACTGCTGTTCATCCAGGCCGTGAATTTCGCCGACATCCCGGTCATGGCCGCCTACCTGTGCCTGATCTCGCTGATCTTCGTCGTCATCAACCTGGCGGTCGACCTGCTGTATTTCGCCGTCGATCCCCGACTGCGCGTCAGCGGCAAGGGGCATTGAGCGACCATGACGGCCTTGCATGAACCGCGGCTGCGTGCCAGGGGGCGCGCGTTCGCCCATATCGCCGAGTTCCACCCCGAACTCACCGCCTTGCGGCGCGACCTGCATGCGCATCCGGAACTCGGCTTCGAGGAACGCTACACCTCGGCCCGCGTGGCCGAGTCGCTGCGCCTGTGCGGTGTCGACGAGATCCATACCGGCATCGGCAAGACCGGTGTCGTGGCCGTGGTGCGGGGCCGCAGTCATTCAAGCGGACGCATGGTCGGCCTGCGCGCCGACATGGACGCCCTGCCGCTGACCGAACACAACGATTTCGCGTGGAAATCCGCCACCGCGGGCGTGATGCACGGCTGCGGCCACGACGGCCATGTCGCGATGCTGATCGGTGCCGCGCGGTATCTGTCGGAGTCGCGCCAGTTCGACGGCACCGCGGTGCTGATCTTCCAGCCCGGCGAAGAGGGTTATGCCGGTGCCCGCGTGATGATCGAAGACGGCCTGTTCGAGCGTTTTCCGGTCGACAGTGTCTATGCCATGCACAACCAGCCGCTGATGCGCCCGGGCACGATCGGGGTGAACCCGGGCCCGGTCATGGCGGCGGCGGACCGGGTCACGATCGAGGTCACCGGGCGTGGCGGCCATGGCGCGCACGCCTATGCGACGGTCGACCCGGTGCTGGTGGCGGCGCACATCATCACGGCGGTGCAGAGCATCGTCTCCCGCAACGTGCGGGCCATGGACTCCGCGGTGATCAGCCTGTGTGCGATGCAGGCCGGCGATCTGGGCGGCTTCAGCGTGGTGCCCGAGACCGCGACGCTGGTGGGCACCGTGCGCGCCTTCCGTCCGGCGGTGCAGGACATGGTCGAACGCCGGCTGACCGAGTTGTGCGGCGCCGTGGCCATGGGTTTCGGCGCCAGTGCGACGGTGCGATACGAACGCCTGTACCCGGCCACGGTCAACAGCGAGGCCGAGGCCGGCATCGCCGCGGACGTGGCGGCCAGTCTGGTGGGCCGCGAGCATGTGTTGCGCGACCTCGAACCCAGCATGGGTGCGGAAGATTTCGCCTTCATGCTGCAGGTCAAGCCCGGCGCCTACCTGCGGGTGGGGCAGGGCGCGGAGAACGGCGTGGGCAGTTGCACCCTGCACAACAGCCGTTATGACTTCAACGACGACATTCTTCCGCTCGGCGCCGCGCTGCACGCGGGTCTGGTCGAGCATCTGATGCCCTTGTCCACGCAGGAATCCCGATGAGCCGCATGCAACGGATCTGGAACAGCGACGTCGGCTACAGCTTTCGCACGTCGCCGGTGGCCATCGGCGCCACGCTGGTCGCGCTGGTCTGCGTGTTCTGCGCGGTGTTCGCCGGCTGGGTGGCGCCGCACAACCCGTTCGACCTGGCCACGCTGGACCTGGCCAATGCCCGGCTGCCGCCGGCCTGGACCAGCGAGGGCAGCGCGAACTTCGTGCTCGGCACCGACGACCAGGGGCGCGACATCCTGTCGGCGCTGATGTATGGCGCACGCATCTCGCTGGCGGTCGGGTTCGCGTCGGTGATCCTGTCGGTCGTCATCGGCGTCGTGCTGGGCCTGCTGGCCGGTTTCCTGGGCGGCTGGGTCGACGCCGCGCTGATGCGCTTGTGCGACGTGATGTTGTCGTTCCCGGCCATTCTGGTGGCGCTGCTGATCGCCGGTGTCGGCCGCGCGGTGTTCCCGAACGCGCCCGACAACCTCGCGTTGGGCGTCTTGATCGTGTCGATCACGCTGACCGGCTGGGTGCAATACGCGCGCACGGTGCGCGGCTCGACCATGGTCGAGCGCAACAAGGAATACGTGCAGGCCGCACGCGTGACTGGCGTGTCCTCGCTGCGCATCATGCGCCGGCACGTGCTGCCCAACGTGCTGGGCCCGGTGCTGGTGCTGGCCACGATCCAGGTCGCCACGGCCATCATCACCGAGGCGACGCTGTCCTTCCTGGGCGTGGGCGCGCCGCCGACCTCGCCGTCGCTGGGCACCCTGATCCGGATCGGCAACGACTACCTGTTCTCGGGCGAGTGGTGGATCACGATCTTCCCCGGCCTGATGCTGATCATCATCGCGTTGTCGGTCAATCTGCTGGGCGATTGGCTGCGCGACGCACTCAATCCGCGGCTGCGTTAACGAGCCCCATTCATGTCACTGCTTCAAGTCAAGGATCTGGTCGTCGAGTTCCCGACGCGCAAGGGCACCTTGCGTGCGCTGGACAAGATCTCGTTCGATATCGCGCCGGGCGAGGTGCTGGGCGTGGTCGGCGAGTCCGGCGCCGGCAAGTCGCTGACGGGCGCTGCCATCATCGGCCTGCTCGAGCCGCCCGGCCGCATTGCCGGCGGCGAGATCCTGCTCGAAGGCCAGCGCATCGACAACCTGGGCCACGAGCAGATGCGCCATATCCGCGGCCGGCGCATCGGCGCGATCTTCCAGGACCCGCTGACCTCGCTCAATCCGCTGTATTCCATCGGGCGCCAGCTGGTCGAAACCATCCGCACCCACCTGCCGATGAGCGAGGCCGATGCGCGCGCCCGTGCCATCCGCCTGCTGCAGGACACCGGCATTCCCGCGGCCGAACAACGCATCGACCATTTTCCGCACCAGTTCTCCGGCGGCATGCGCCAGCGGGTCGTGATCGCGCTGGCGCTGGCGGCCGAGCCCAAGCTGATCGTCGCCGACGAGCCGACCACGGCGCTGGACGTGTCCATCCAGGCGCAGATCATCGCGCTGCTCAAGACGGTGTGCAGGGAACATGGCGCGGCGGTGATGCTGATCACGCACGACATGGGCGTGATCGCCGAGACCTGCGACCGGGTGGCGGTGATGTACGCCGGGCGCATTGCCGAGATCGGGCCGGTGCACGAGGTCATCAACCATCCGGCGCATCCCTACAGTGCCGGGCTGATGGCGGCCATTCCCGACATCACGATGGATCGCGAGAACCTGCACCAGATCGACGGGGCCATGCCGCGGCTCAACGCGATTCCCGCGGGCTGTGCCTTCAACCCCCGCTGCGAGCGGTCGATGGAGCGCTGCGGCCGCGAGCGCCCCGAACTGATGGCCGCCGGGCCGACCCGCGCAGCCTGCTGGCTGCATGCCGTCGACGCGGCCGGCTGATACGGAAGCAACATGTCCAAGGCACTGGTTCAAGCCGACGATCTGGCGATGAGTTTCGATGTGTCGGCCCCATGGCTGAACCGCATGATCGAGCGCACGCCGCGCCTGTTGCTGCATGCGGTCGACGGTGTGAGTTTCACGATCGAAAAAGGCAAGACGCTGGCGCTGGTCGGCGAGTCGGGTTGCGGCAAGAGCACGGTGGCGCGGCTGCTGGTCGGCCTGTACGAGCCGACCCGGGGCGGATTCCAATTCGACGGCGCCGATGCGCATGCGACCTACGCCAGCGCCGCGGGCCTGCAGCTGCGCCGGCGCATCCAGATGATCTTCCAGGATCCGTATGCCAGCCTGAATCCACGCTGGATCGTCGAAGACATCATCGGCGAGCCGCTGACCGAACACGGCCTGATCACGGACAGGAATGCCTTGCGTGCCCGTGTCGAGGAACTGCTGGAGTCGGTCGGCCTGGCGGCGCAGGATCGCACCAAGTATCCGCACCAGTTCTCCGGCGGGCAGCGCCAGCGTATCTCGATCGCGCGGGCATTGGCGACGCAACCCGACTTCCTGGTCTGCGACGAGCCGACCTCGGCGCTGGACGTCAGTGTGCAGGCGCAGGTGCTCAACATCATGAAGGACCTGCAGCGCCGGCTCGGCCTGACCTACCTGTTCATCTCGCACAACCTGGCCGTGGTGCGCCATGTCAGCGACCAGGTCGGGGTGATGTACCTGGGCCGGCTGGTGGAGCTGGCGGACAAGCAGGAGTTGTTCTCCAATCCGCGCCATCCCTATACCCGGATGCTGCTCGATGCGATCCCGAAGATGCACGACACCGGCCGCGCCCGCACGCCGGTCCAGGGTGAGGTGCCCAACCCGCTGAGTCCCCCCAGCGGCTGCGCCTTCCACCCACGTTGCCCGCACGCCAATACGCGTTGCCACACCGAGCGTCCGCAGATGCGCGAAATTGCCGGCATCCGGATTGCCTGTCACGCGGTGGAGGAGCAACGAATCTGAACACGGCTGTCTTGGACTCGCCGGATGAGGCGGTGTTTCTAGGGCCTGTGGGATCGTGTTCGGACTCTGGTGGCGTCCCGTGTGCGCGGGCTGCGAAGGCCCGCGGGGGCCAACGCACAGCGCTTCACTGTGGCGGTCGGGCGCTGAACGCGCCGACTGCCCTGCGGTGCTCGCTCTTGCGCCTGCATCGCGCAACTCACTGCGCGCCCGTTGGGCGCTCCGTTCAGACAAGCGCGATGAGAATGATGACGAACGCGCTTCGCGCGAGGCGCAAGACCTCCGCTCCTCGGCGCCACAGAGGCGCGCTGTGCGTTGGCCCCCGCGGGCCTTCGCAGCCAGTCCGGTGGTTGGCGATACGCTGCAAGAAGTCCTTGGCATTTTGGAATCCGCTAGAGCTTTGAGCATGCTCGCCCACAGCGCGACATGGCCCATTGGCCTTGCGGTTTGTCTTGGCAAAACTTCCGATTGGCAACATCTGATGTTGAACCGGCTTCGGTTTCCATCGTCGTGCGCATCACTGCCTCACCCTCACGCGCACTACGGTCCCCTCTTCACGCGCACCACCGCCCCAGCGTCACGGCAGGCCTGATCCGGCACGGGCGACTTGTGGGGCGCCGAGGAGCGCAGCGGGTGGGGCGGCGCGCGCAGCGCGCTTCGTGATCATTCTCATCGCGCTTGTCTGAACGGAGAGAGCGAAGCGAACGCAGTGAGTTGCGCGATGCGCCCCACCCGCGAGCACCGCAGGGCAGTCGGCGCGTTCAGCGCCCGACCGCCCCACCAGGAGCCCGTGCCGGATCAGGCCTGCCGTGACGCGTGCGAGCACCATGAGGCGACACAGTACCTGGATCATCTGAGCGCGCAAAGGCGCCGGCGACCAGGCAGACCAACGCAGGCAGCAGCATGCGTTATGTGTACCGCTTGCTCCGCAAATTCTGCTTCATCTCCCGCAACCGCGGCTGCACCACGTCGCCACCCAGGCGCAGCGCCATACAGGTGGCCAGGATGTCGATGATCAACAGGTGCAGCAGCCGCGACACCATCGGGCTGTAGTTGTCGAAACCCTCCGGATGGTCGGCCGAGAGGTGGATGTCGCCAGCGCTGGCCAGGGGCGAGCCGGTGGCCGTGATGACGATGGTGGTGGCGCCGTTGCGCCGGGCGATGCCGCAGGCGTCCATCAGGTCGCGCGTGCGACCGGAGTTGGAGATGATCACGACGCAGTCGCCGGGCCCGAGCATGGATGCGCTCATGACCTGCATGTGGCCGTCGCTGTAGGCAATGGTGTTGACGCCCAGCCGGAAGAACTTGTGTTGCGCGTCCTGGGCGACGACGCCGGAATTGCCGACCCCGAAGAATTCCAGTCGCTTGCCGCTGCGCAGGGTGTCCACCAGCGCCTGGCAGGCCTTTTCGATGGCGCCGGTGCTGGCGTCGTTGCGGTATTTCAGGAAGGCGGCGACCGTGTTGTCGATCACCTTGACCATGATGTCGCCGGTCTTGTCGTCCGCGTCGACGCTGCGGTGGATGAAGGGCACGCCTTCGCTGACGCTGCCCACGAGCTTGCGCTTGAAGTCCGCCAGCCCGTCGTAACCGACGCTGCGGCAGAACCGCACCACCGTGGGTTTGCTCACATGGGCACGGTCCGCCAGTTCGGCCACCGGCAGGCTCGCGAAGGCGCGGGGATTGGCCAGCACCAGCTTGGCCACCCGTTGTTCGGCTGGCGCCAGGGACGGTAACGAGGCCTTGATGCGTTCGAGCATGGTTTGCCTTCTTCAGACGGTGGATGCCGGAGCAGCGCGACCATTGTGCCAATCCGGCTCCGGGGCACGAGGCGAAAGGTCGACGACAGCAGGAGGGCGGGGCTCGCGCATCGCAAGTCGCTGGCTCGGCCCCGCCCGCATCACGACTCCTCGCTCCAGCAGAAGCCGTCGCGCGCGATCATGGCACTGGACGCGCTCGGGCCCCAGGTGCCGCTGGCGTACAGGCGCGGGCCCTGGCTGTCGGCCTGCCAGGCCTGCATGATGGGCTCGACCCAGCGCCAGGCTTCTTCCTGTTCGTCGCTGCGCACGAACAGGTTCAGCCGGCCGTCCAGCACGTCGAGCAGCAGACGTTCGTAGGCGCCCACGCGCTGAGCGCCGAAGCGCATGTCGAAGTCGAGGTCGAGTTGCACCGGTGCCAGCGCCTGGGGCTTGCCGCGGTTGTCGCGGCCTTGCGCCAGCAGGTGCAGTTCCAGCCCGTCGCGCGGCTGCAGGTTGATGACGAGCCGGTTGGCCTTGCCGATGTCGGAGTCGAAGATCGCGTGCGGCGTGGGACGGAAATTGACCACGATATGCGCGTCACGGTCACCCAGTCGCTTGCCGGTGCGGATGTAGAACGGCACGCCGGCCCAGCGCCAGTTCAGGATCTCGGTGCGCAGCGCGACGAAGGTCTCGGTGTGGCTGTCGGGGTCGACACCTTCCTCGGTGCGGTAACCCGGCACGGCCGTGCCATCGATCTTGCCCGGGCCGTACTGGCCGCGGATCACGTCGCTGACCAGCGTGGCCGGTGTCCACGGCCGCAGCGAGCGCAGCACCTTGAGTTTTTCGTCGCGAATCGCGTCGGCATGCGAGTTGATTGGCGGCTCCATGCCCAGTGCGCACAACAACTGCAGGGCATGGTTCTGCACCATGTCGCGCAAGGCGCCGGTGGTGTCGTAGAAGGCGCCGCGCTTTTCCACGCCCAGCTCCTCGGCGATCGTGATCTGGATGTTGGCGATGTGTTCGCGCCGCCACAGGGGCTCGAACAAGGCATTGCCGAATCGCAGCGCGAACAGGTTCTGCACCGCCGGCTTGCCCAGGTAATGGTCGATGCGGAACACCTGGCGCTCGCTGAAGATGCCGCAGACGGTCTGGTTGATCGCCCGGTTGGAGGCCAGGTCGTGGCCCAACGGCTTTTCCAGCACGATGCGGGTGTTGGCGGTGTTCAGGCCGACCGCGGCGAGTTGCTCGCACACCGTGGTGAACAGGGCCGGCGCCGTGGCCAGGTACATGACCACGGTGTCGGCGTTGCGATCGCGCAGGATCTGCGCCAGCCGCGGGTAGTCCTGCTCACCGGACAGGTCCATGCGCTGGAAATGCAGCAAGGCGGCAAACCGGGCAAACTCGTCCTCGGTGGGGCGCTTGTCCAGTTCCACGTTCTCGAAGCGCGACTGGATCAGGGCGCGGTATTCGTCGTCGGAGTGGTCGTCGCGGCCGACGCCGATGATGCGCCCGCCTTCGGGCAGGCTGCCGTGGCGGAAGGCCTGGAACAAGGCGGGCATCAGCTTGCGCCAGGCGAGGTCGCCGGTGCCGCCGAACAGGACAAGATCGAAGGACATGTTCTGGAGTTACAAAAATGGGTGGTGGTAATGTAACTTTGTTTCATCGATAATTCAAGACAGCCATGTGAACATGTCGTCAACGCAACAGATTCCTGCATTTGGAGCCCCCCCATGAATCAACTCGATGCCCTCAAGCAATTCACCACCGTGGTCGCCGACACCGGTGACTTCAAGCAACTGGCCCAGTTCAAGCCGCAGGACGCAACCACCAATCCCTCGCTGATCCTCAAGGCGGTCAACATGCCGGACTACCGGCACCTGTTGCAGGAGGTGGTCGACCGGCATCGCGGCGAGCCGCTGGACCACATCATGGATCGCCTGCTGGTGCGTTTCGGTTGCGAAATCCTGTCCGTGGTGCCCGGCCGGGTGTCGACCGAGGTCGATGCCCGCCTGAGTTTCGATACCAACGCCACGTTCACCCGCGCACAACACATCATCGACCTGTACCAGGGCGAGGGCATCCACGTGGACCGGGTGCTGATCAAGGTCGCCGCGACCTGGGAGGGTATCCAGGCGGCGGCCAAGCTCGAGCAGAAGGGCATCCATACCAACCTGACGCTGCTGTTCGCGTTCTGCCAGGCCGTGGCCTGCGGCCAGGCCAAGGTGCAGCTGATCTCGCCGTTCGTCGGGCGCATCTACGACTGGTACAAGAAATCGGCCGGCGCCGCCTGGGACGAAGCCGCCCATGCCGGCGCCAACGATCCCGGCGTGCAGTCGGTGCGTGCGATCTACAACCACTACAAGAAGTTCGGCATCAAGACCGAGATCATGGGTGCGAGTTTTCGCAACGTCGGCCAGATCCAGGCGCTGGCCGGTTGCGACCTGCTGACCATCAGCCCCGACCTGCTGGCCACGCTGGCCCAGTCCGACGCGGCCCTGCCGCGGATGCTCGATCCGGCCGCCGCGCAGGAACTCGACCTGCCGCCGGTGCAACATGACGAAGCTAGCTTCCGTTTCGCGCTGAACGAAGACGCCATGGCCACCGAGAAGCTGGCCGAGGGGATCCGGGCCTTCTGCGCCGATGCGGTCAAGCTCGAGAAACTGCTGCTCGCGGCATGAGTGGCGCACCCGAGGGGAAGGACGTGATGACAGAACGCACCCGTTGCGACCGGACCGCCGCCTGGAGCGCCTTGCGCGTGGCCCGCGCAGGCGCGGCATCCGACATCGACCTGCGCAAGGCCTTCGACGCTGACCCAGGGCGGTTCGCGGCATTC
This sequence comes from Rhodoferax sp., assembly GCA_024236015.1. GTDB lineage: Bacteria > Pseudomonadota > Gammaproteobacteria > Burkholderiales > Burkholderiaceae_C > CAISIP01. The sequence goes on along the minus strand of JACKLK010000003.1, from coordinate 227,805 downwards.
AGCCAGCAGGCCCCGCATGTGTTCGCGGACCTGTCCAAGAATCTGATCGACGCCAGCATCGAACACGGCCTGCTGCAGCTGGCCCGCGAATGTGGTGTCGCCGGGCATCGGGACGCGATGTTCGCCGGCGCCGCGATCAACAACACCGAGCAGCGCCCGGTGCGCCATGTGTTGCTGCGCACACCCCGGCCGGCCGCCGGCGCGAGCATGGAGCCCGACCTGGCCCTGGTGCACGAGACGCTGGATGCGATGCTGGCCTATGCCGAGCAGGTCCGTGGCGATCCGGCCATCACCGACGTCGTCAACATCGGCATCGGCGGCTCCGACCTCGGTCCGCAGATGGCCGTGCGTGCACTCGATGCGTTCGCGCAGGCGGGCAAGCGGCTGCATTTCGTGTCGAACGTCGACGGCCACGAGCTCGATGCGACCCTGCGCGATCTCACGCCTGCCGGCACCCTGTTCCTGATCGCGTCCAAGACCTTCACGACCATCGAGACCATGACCAACGCGGCCTCGGCCAAGCGCTGGTTCGAGGCGCAGGGCGGGGGCGACATCGCGCGCCATTTCTGCGCGCTGACGACCAACGTGGAGGCCGCCAACCGTTTCGGCATCACCACCACCTTCGGTTTCTGGGACTGGGTCGGCGGGCGTTATTCGCTGTGGTCGGCGATCGGCCTGCCGATCGCGATCGCCATCGGTGCCGATGGTTTCCGTGCCTTCCTCGCGGGCGCCCACGACATGGACGAGCATTTCCGTACCGCGCCGCTCGAACGCAACCTGCCGGTGCGGCTGGCACTGATCGACATCTGGTACCGCAACTTCTGCGGCTTCACCAGCCGCAGCATCGCGCCGTACCACAGCGCGCTGGCGCGCTGGCCGGCCTACCTGCAGCAGCTGGAGATGGAGAGCAACGGCAAGCGGGTCGACGCCCAGGGCGAGGCCTTGCCGTTCGACACCGCGCCGGTGCTCTGGGGCGAGCCGGGCACCAATGGCCAGCATGCGTATTTCCAGCAGCTGCACCAGGGCACGGGTGTGGTGCCGGTGGAGTTCGTCGCCGTGAAGACACCGCGCCACGCGCTCGAAGGCCACCACGACCTGTTGCTGGCCAATGCGCTGGCGCAGGCCCAGGCGCTGATGGTCGGGCAGTCCGACGCCGGCGGCCACCGGCATTTCACCGGCAACCGCCCGAGCACCTTCCTGCTGCTTGACGAACTCGACCCGGCCAGCCTGGGCGCCCTGATCGCGCTGCAGGAGCACCGGGTCTTCGTCAGCGGCTCGATCTGGGGCATCAACAGCTTCGACCAGTGGGGCGTGGAACTGGGCAAGGTGCTGGCCAAGGCGATCGCGCCGCGGCTCGCCAGCGGCGACGTCGCCGGCCTGGACGGCTCCACGGCCGGCTTGTTGCGGCGCCTGCGCACCAAGCCGTGATGGCGGGCGCACGCGCGCCGGTGTTGCCGTTGCAGCAGGCGCGCAACCTGCAACTGGCGGCCCAGGGCCTGTTGCGGCCGGCGGCCCGGGCGGCGACCCCGGCGGCCGTGCGGCGCTGCATCGGGCGCATGGAGCTGCTCCAGATCGACACCATCCATGTCGTTGCGCGCAGTCCCTATCTGGTGCTGTTCTCGCGCCTGGGCGACTACCCGATGGCGTGGCTGGACCAGGCCCTGGCGGCGGGTCATGTATTCGAGACCTGGGCCCACGAGGCCTGTTTTGCCCCGACCGCGCAACTGGCATTGCACCGCAGCCACAACCGCGCCACGCGCCAGCACTGGGGCGTGGCGCTGGGGCGTACCGGCGACCCGCAGCAGCAGGAACACCTGGCGCGCCTGCTCGCGCATGTGCGCAGCAGCGGGCCGGTGCGTTCGGCGGACTTCACGCGCACCGACGGGCGCAGCGGCGGATGGTGGGGCTGGAAGGATGAAAAACTCTGGCTCGAGGCCTTGTTCGCGCGGGGCGACCTGATGGTGGCGCGGCGGGAACGCTTTCAACGTGTCTACGACCTGGCCGAGCGCGTGCATCCGGGCATCGATGCACTGGCGCTGCCGGATGCCACCGCGGTGCGCGACGCGTTCATCGACGCATCGGTGCGCGCGCTGGGCATCACGCAGGCGCGTTGGGTGCACGACTATTTCCGGCTGAAACCCCGGCTGCGCGACGCCGACCTGGATGCCTGGGTGGACGACGGACGCCTGGTGCGCGTTGCGGTCGACGGGTGGGAGCGGCCGGCCTACGTGCATGCCGATCACCTGCCGCTGCTGCGTCAGGCGCAACGCGGGCGGCTGCAGGCCACGCACACCACGGTGTTGTCGCCGTTCGATCCCCTGGTGTGGGACCGCGAACGTGCCTCCGCGATGTTCGGCTTCGACTACCGCATCGAGTGTTATACGCCGGCGGACAAGCGTGTCTACGGCTATTTCGTGCTGCCGCTGCTGCACCGCGGGCGGCTGGTCGGCCGGCTCGACGCGAAGGCGCATCGCGAGCAGGGCATGTTCGAACTCAAGTCCCTGTTCCTGGAGCCGGGCGTGGAGGTCGACGACGAACTGCTGCAGGCGCTGGCAGGCGCGTTGTGGTGCTGCGCACGCTGGCACGGCGCGCAGCGGCTCCGTCTTGTGCGAACATCACCCCCGGCGCTCGGGCCACGCATGCGACAGGCGCTGCGGACCTGCGAGCAGGAGAACGCATGACAACCGACGTGGTGTTCGATTTTGGCGCGGTGCTGTTCAGCTGGCGGCCCGACCTGCTGGTGGCCGAGCAGTTTCCGTCCCAGGCCGCAACGCCGCAGGCGGCGCGGGCGCTGGCGCACGACATCTTCCACCACGACGACTGGGTGTCGTTCGACCGTGGCGTGCTGGCGCTCGAGCATGTGGTCGACCGTACCGCGCGGCGGCTGGCGCTGCCCCGCCACAACATGTCGACGCTGATGTCCGGCATCGGGGAGCGCCTGGCGCCGATACCCGATACCCTGGAACTGCTGACCCGCCTGCGCGTGCGGCGCGAGCAGCACGGCGACGTGCGGCTGTATTACCTGTCCAACATGCCGGCCCCGTTTGCCCGGGTGCTGGAACACCGCCATGATTTCCTGCGCTGGTTCGATGGCGGCGTGTTCTCCGGCGACGTGCAACTGACCAAGCCCGATCCGGCCATCTACGCCTTGCTGGAAACGCGTTTCGGCCTGGAGCCGGCGCGCACCGTCTTCGTCGACGACCTTGCGGCGAACGTGGCCGTGGCGCAGGCGCGCGGATGGCGCGCCGTTCGCTTCGAATCTGCGGCGCAGGTCGAGCCCCACCTGATTCTCCCGTCGGCCTGAGCCGGGCTTCGATGGCCTCGGGAACGGTTGCAACCCGGTGCCATGAGGCCCGGGGGCGATCGATGTCGCGATTTCCCGACTGCGCCGGCGCTCGGCGCCTGTCCCTCGTCTTTTCCGTTGATTGGTTTCACCAGTCAATGCTAAGGATTTGCTGAAGAAGGTCCACGGAATTCAAGCCTGAAGCGTTGATACAAGATGAAGCAACAGACCCTTGCCATGGCCGCAGACCAGAACGCTGGATTCGAACAATTTCGCAAGCCCACGCGGCGCGATGAATTCCTGAGCACCATGGACACGATCATGCCGTGGTCCGAACTGTGCGCGGTGATTGAACCGGTTTATCCCAAAGGTGTGGGCGGCCGGCCGCCGATTGGCCTGGAGCGCATGCTGCGTATTCACTTCGTGCAGCATTGGTTCAACCTGGCTGATCTTGCGTGCGAGGAGGCTTTGTACGACAGCGCGAGTTTGCGGCGCTTCGTTGGCATCGATCTGGGCAAGGAGCCGGTGCCGGACGCCACGACGATGTTGAAGTTCCGTCGCTTGCTCAATGACAACAAATTGGGTGAGCAACTGTTTGCCAAGGTAGGACAGGTGCTGCAGGCCAGTGGCTTCAAACTCAAGACCGGAACCATTGTGGACGCCACCATCATTGGCGCGCCGAGTTCGACCAAGAACAAGGAGCGCAAGCGCGACCCCGAGATGCATCAGTCCAAGAAGGGACAGCAATGGTATTTCGGCATGAAGCTGCACATCGGTGTGGACAGCCAGAGTGGCCTGGCGCACCACGCTGTTGTCACGGCGGCCAATGTCCATGACAAGCACCCGCTGCCCGACCTGCTGCACGGCAACGAGAGGCGCGTGTACGGAGACAGCGCCTATGCCAGCCAGAAAGGCCTGATCGCCAGCAAGGCACCTGAGGCGAAGGACTTCACCAACGATCGGGTACGCAACCATATCGGTGAAGTAGATGAGGCCAAGCGAACGAGGAACCGCAACAAGTCGCGCATACGCGCCCGTGTCGAACATGTCTTCGGCGTGGTCAAGCGGCTGTGGGGATTCAACAAGGCGCGTTATCGCGGCTTGGCCAAGAACGCGACGCGGGCGTTCACGGCACTTGCGCTGGCCAATATTTACCTCGCGCGAGGACCACTGATGGCACAGGTGCGTCCATGAGGGCGAAATATGGGCCAACCGGCCCCGAATCGAGGACCTATAGCCCCCTGAAGGGGTCGGAAATCGAGTTCGAACGCTCATTTGCGACCGCAAGCTGTTTGTTGATTAAAAAAACGGGCGCTACTTCAGCGCATCCCTAATGTTTCGATATATCGAAACGGGGCGATAGTGATTTGAAGCCAACCACCCGCAACTCTTAGGAAACGTATCTCATGCAAACATCCAGTCTGGGTTTTCTGGTTCGCCTGGCCAGCAGCGAACAGGATTTTCGCGACGCGTGCGCCGTGCGCGCCGCCGCATATGGCCACCACGATGCCGCATTGGGCCCGCAGTTCGCCGAGGTGGAGCCGCTGGACCGGGCCGAAGGCACCGTCGTGCTGGTGTGCCGCGACCAGGCCACGGGCGAATGCCTGGGCACCGCGCGCATCCAGGTCAGCGGTTTCGGCCCGCTGACGCTGGAGTCGAGCCTGCGCCTGCCCGAATGGCTGGCCAATCGCCCGCGTGCCCAGATCTCGCGGCTGGCCGTCGTGGCGGGCGCCAGCAATGTCGTCAAGTTGTTGCTGATGAAGGCCAGCTACCAGTATTGCCTGGCCACCCAGGTGCGCTGGATGGTGATCGGTGCGCGATCGGCGGCGCTGATCCGCAATTACCGCAGCCTGGGGTTCAAGGACGTCTTCGAGGGCGGCGAATGGGTGCCGCTGGCCAGCGCCGGAGGCTTGCCGCACCAGATCCTGGCGCTGGACGTGGCCGGCGCCAAGGAGGCCTGGCAGGCGACCAAGAACCGCCTGCTGGGTTTCATGACCGAGACCGTGCATGCCGACGTGCAGGTGGTGGCGGCCAACGACGAGCATGCGCAGGCCCGTCCGGCGGCCCTGGTCGCCTGACACGGCTTGGCGCGCCCGGGCCTGCCGCCTGCGGCGCCCATGAAAAAACCCCGCGAAGCTTGCGCTCGCGGGGTTTTGCGTGGCTGGCAGATGTCGGGCACCTTGTGGCGCCCGACGCAGCAGGCCGACGGGCAATTACATGCCCATGCCGCCCATGCCACCCATGCCGCCCATGTCACCACCCATGCCCGGAGGCATGCCGCCGCCGGCGGACTCGTCTTTCGGAGCCTCGGCGATCATGGCTTCGGTGGTCAGCATCAGCGATGCGACCGAAGCGGCGTTCTGCAGTGCGGTACGGGTCACCTTGGTCGGGTCCAGGATACCCATTTCGATCATGTCGCCATAGGTGTCGTTGGCGGCGTTGAAGCCGTAGTTGCCCTTGCCGGCCAGCACCGCGTTGACGACGACGGAGGCTTCGCCACCGGCGTTGTACACGATCTCGCGCAGCGGGGACTCGATCGCACGCAGGACCAGCTTGATGCCGGCGTCCTGGTCCGCGTTGTCACCCTTGATGTCGCCGGCGCCTTGCTTGGCGCGCAGCAGCGCAACGCCACCACCGGCCACGATGCCTTCTTCGACGGCAGCACGGGTTGCGTGCAGCGCGTCTTCGACGCGGGCCTTCTTCTCTTTCATCTCGACTTCGGTGGCAGCGCCGACCTTGATCACGGCAACGCCGCCGGCGAGTTTGGCAACACGCTCCTGCAGCTTTTCCTTGTCGTAGTCGGAGGTGGCTTCCTCGATCTGCACGCGAACCTGCTTGACGCGGGCTTCGATGTCGGCAGCGGCACCGGCGCCATCGATGATGATGGTGTTTTCCTTGGCCACTTCGACGCGCTTGGCGGAACCCAGGTCAGCCAGCGTGACTTTCTCGAGCGTCAGGCCGACTTCTTCGGCGATGACCTTGCCGCCGGTCAGGATGGCGATGTCTTCCAGCATGGCCTTGCGGCGGTCGCCGAAGCCAGGCGCCTTGACGGCCACGACCTTCAGGATGCCGCGGATGGTGTTGACCACCAGCGTGGCCAGGGCTTCGCCTTCGACGTCTTCGGCGATGATCAGCAGCGGACGACCGGACTTGGCCACTTGCTCGAGCGTGGGCAGCAGGTCGCGGATGTTGCTGATCTTCTTGTCGTACAGCAGCACGAACGGGTTCTCGAGCAAGGCAGCCTGCTTCTCGGGGTTGTTGATGAAGTAGGGCGACAGGTAGCCGCGGTCGAACTGCATGCCTTCGACGACTTCGAGTTCGCTGTCCAGCGACTTGCCGTCTTCGACGGTGATCACGCCTTCCTTGCCGACCTTGTCCATCGCGTCAGCGATGATCTTGCCGATGGTCTCGTCCGAGTTGGCCGAGATCGAGCCGACCTGGGCGATTTCCTTGGAGGTGGTGGTGGCCTTGGAGGCTTTCTTCAGCTCGGCGACCAGGGCGGTCACGGCCTTGTCGATGCCGCGCTTGAGGTCCATCGGGTTCATGCCGGCGGCAACGTATTTCATGCCTTCGCGGATGATGCTCTGGGCCAGCACGGTGGCGGTGGTGGTACCGTCGCCGGCGATGTCGGAGGTCTTGGAAGCAACTTCCTTGACCATCTGGGCGCCCATGTTCTGGAGCTTGTCTTTCAGTTCGATTTCCTTGGCGACCGAGACACCGTCCTTGGTGACGGTGGGGGCGCCGAACGAGCGCTCGAGCACCACGTTGCGGCCCTTGGGACCCAGGGTGACCTTGACCGCGTTGGCCAGGATGTTCACGCCTTCAACCATGCGTGCGCGGGCTTCGCCGCCGAAAATGACGTCTTTTGCTGCCATAGTAATTCTCCGTATCTATCTAGTAAGTGAGTGGGTGCTGCGTCGATTACTTGGCGTCGACGACTGCGAACAGGTCGTCTTCCTTCATCACCAGCAACTCGTCGCCATCGACCTTGACGGTCTGGCCGCTGTATTTGCCGAACAGCACGCGGTCGCCGACCTTGACGGCCATCGCGCTGAGTTCGCCCTTGTCGTTCTTCTTGCCCGGGCCAACGGCCAGGACTTCGCCCTGATCGGGTTTTTCAGCCGCGCTGTCAGGGATGACGATGCCAGAAGCAGTCTTGGTTTCGTTTTCCACGCGTTTGACGATCACACGGTCGTGCAGGGGGCGAAGTTTCATAAGATCTCCTTGGTTTGAAACGGTTTGGTCATCAAAAAAGCACCAATATCGATTTGGTGCTTCTGAATGTGAGGCGAAGGGTGTTGTTAGCACTCATCTCCTTCGAGTGCTAATGATAAGGGCATTTGCCCGCGTTTCAAGCCGTCGACCAGAAAATTTGCCCCGATCCGGTGCCGCCACGCCGGTTCTGCGCCGGCCGGTACCGCCGGTCCTGCGCCGACCCGGCCGTGGGCACGGATGCCCGCCTGCCGCCCATGCCTGCAACGCTGGCTGCACCCCAATGCAGATTAGTGTTTGCCTATGGCCGGCATTTGGCAAATCAACCCGCGATGGCGGTTTGTGGTGGCACAATTCAGTTTCGCTATCAACATAAACCACTTCATAGGAGTTAAGCATGTCCATCATCAACACCCAGGTCCAGCCCTTCAAGGTCCAGGCATTCAAGAACGGCAAGTTCATCGAGGTCACCGAAGCCGATCTGCTCGGCAAGTGGTCGGTGCTCGTGTTCATGCCGGCCGCGTTCACCTTCAATTGCCCGACCGAGGTCGAGGATGCCGCCGACAACTATCCGGCGTTCCAGAAGCTGGAGACCGAGGTCTACATCGTCACGACCGACTCGCATTTCGCGCACAAGGTCTGGCACGAGACCTCGCCGGCGGTCGGCAAGGCCCAGTTCCCGCTGATCGGCGACCCGACGCACCAGCTCACGCGCATGTTCGGCGTGCACATCGAGGAAGAAGGCATGGCCTTGCGCGGCACCTTCCTGGTCAATCCGGAAGGCGTGGTCAAGACCGCCGAGATCCATGACAACAGCATCGCCCGCGACATGATCGAGACGCTGCGCAAGCTCAAGGCCGCCCAGTACGTGGCCAAGAACCCGGGCCAGGTCTGCCCGGCCAAGTGGAACGAAGGTGCCAAGACGCTGACGCCGTCGCTGGACCTCGTGGGCAAGATCTAACAACCCGCCTCCCGGGGCCGGCCCCGGCCGCCCCCGGGCCCCCACCGATTCGACTGGCCCACCGGGCCCAGTCGCCAGGATCCGCGCGGAGCCTGGCGAGCGGGCCTGCACGCCCCTGCACTTTGAAGGAGAAACCCATGCTTGACGACAACCTGAAGACGCAATTGCAGTCCTACCTCACCCGCCTGACGCAGCCGATCGAGGTGATCGCCTCGCTCGGCGACGGCCCGCAGGCCGGCGACATGCGCGAGTTCCTGCAGGACCTCGACGGCCTCAGCGACAAGCTCACGCTGCGTTGGGACGGCACCGCCGCACGCCAGCCATCGTTCCAGGTCACGCGCGCCGGCCAGGACATGGGCATCCATTTCGCCGCCATCCCGATGGGCCACGAGTTCACCTCGCTGGTGCTGGCCCTGCTGCAGGCGGGCGGCCATCCGCCCAAGGTCGAGGCCGACGTGATCGAACAGATCCGCGCGCTCGACACCGACATGGCGTTCGAGACCTACATCTCGCTGACCTGCCACAACTGCCCGGACGTGGTGCAGGCACTGAACCTGATGGCGGTGCTCAACCCCCGCATCACCCACGTCATGATCGATGGCGGCCTGTTCAAGAACGAGGTCGAGCAGCGCCAGATCATGGCGGTTCCCAGCGTCTACCTCAACGGCCAGCCGTTCGGCTCCGGCCGCATGGAACTGGCGGAGATCCTGTCCAAGGTCGACACCGGCGCCGCGGCCCGCGACGCGAAAAAACTCGGCGCCAAGGACGCGTTCGACGTGTTGATCGTCGGTGGCGGCCCGGCCGGCGCCGCAGCCGCGGTCTATGCCGCGCGCAAGGGCATCCGCACCGGCGTCGTGGCCGAACGTTTCGGCGGCCAGACGCTGGACACGCTGGGCATCGAGAACTACATCTCGGTCCAGCACACCGAAGGCCCGCAGTTCGCCGCGGCGCTCGAGGCGCAGGTCAAGGCCAACGACGTGGACATCATGAACGGCCAGCGCGTGGCGGCCATCGCTCCGGCATCGGAGCCGGGCGGGCCGATCACCGTGACGCTGGAGAACGGCGCGGCATTGACGAGCCGCAGCGTGATCCTGTCCACCGGCGCACGCTGGCGCAACGTCAACGTGCCGGGCGAGGCCGAATACCGGAACAAGGGCGTGGCGTATTGCCCGCACTGCGACGGCCCGCTGTTCAAGGGCAAGGATGTCGCGGTCATCGGCGGCGGCAACTCCGGCGTCGAGGCGGCGATCGACCTGGCCGGCGTCGTGCGCCACGTGACGCTGGTCGAGTTCGCCGACCAGCTCAAGGCCGACGCGGTGCTGGTGAAGAAGCTGCGCAGCCTGGCCAATGTCACGATCCACGTCAACGCGCAGACGACCGAGATCACCGGCGACGGCCAGAAGGTCGACGGCCTGGTGTTCAAGGACCGCGCCAGCGGCGAGAGCCACCGGGTGGAACTGGCCGGCGTGTTCGTGCAGATCGGCCTCGTGCCCAATACCGAGTTCCTCAAGGGCACAGTCGAGCTGAGCCGCTACGGCGAGATCCTGATCGACGAGAAGTGCGCCACCAGCGTGCCCGGCGTGTTCGCCGCCGGCGATGCGACGACGGTGCCGTACAAGCAGATCGTGATCGCCGCCGGCGAAGGCTCCAAGGCCGCGCTCAGCGCATTCGACCACCTGATCCGCTCGCCGCTGCCGGCCTGATGCCAAGTGCGGCCGCCGGCCGCAAGGCTCAGGCTGCGAACGTGTAGTGCAGCGCGGTGACCGTGCCGCGCCAATAAGGCTTGCGGCCGCCCTCGGACGGCGGCAGCAGCCAGGCGACCTCGCCCGTCATCGGGACCCGCATGCCGTGCTGCAGGCGGTAGTCCGACCAGCGGCCTTCCCAGGGCCGCATCTCCATGGCGCCGCCGATGCTGCGGCCGCGCGCCTGGGCCCGTACCGAGGCGATCAGCCCTTGCGCATCGAAGTGAAAGTCCAGCGCCACGGACAGTCCGGCGTCGGTCAGCGTCGCCCGTGCGGACGTATCGTCGATCGCCTCCCAGCACACGCCCTGGCTGGGCAGCAGCGCCGTCGGGTACCAGGCGGCCTCGGCCAGGAAACGCATCAGTTCGCCCCGGGCCAGCTCGCCGCCGCCGCGCAGATCGGCCAGGCGGAACAGGCCGAGCAGGGCGGGGTGCATCAGGCCTTCCCCCGCCACATAGGCGTCGTGCACAAACACGCCGATGCCCGGCGCCATCGCAATGCGGCCGTCCCACACGAAACCCGGGCGGTGCATGACGGCACATTGGTGCGACGTGAACGGTTTCCATCGCTCGACGGTCTCGCCGGTGTCGAAGCGGCCGGCATGCGCGAGCGACACGGTATCGATGATGCGCGCGCCCTCGGGCAAGGCTGCCCGGAAATACCGCTGCACCACCGGTGGCAGGCCGTCGAGCGCACGGGCATCGACACGCGCCGGCCGGGGTGGCTCTCGCGTGGCTGCGAGCCGCGCGGTCAGCGCACGGGTGCGCACATGCCACCGCCATCGGCCAGCGGCCACGATGGCGATCGGCACGGCGACCGCCATGGCGATGAAGGCCCACAGGCCGGGTGTCAATAGGGGCATGCAAGGGCTCCGGAAACACCGTGGACCAGGCGCATGGTGTCGTCGCGACACCTGCCGCGCATGGCCACGATGTGATGGCCGTGAACTGCCGCGGGGCGGCGTACCGCGGCATCGACTCGGCCGTGGCCATTGTGCAGCTTCATGGCGGCCCCGATGTCTGCACAAGCCGCAGGATCGCGGCATGCACAGCCTGGCCATGGCCGACCAGCAGGTGGCCGCCGGTGTCGAAGCCGACGAAGCGCGCGCCGGGAATGTGGCTCGCCGTGTAGTGGGCCGCCGCGTAGGTTCCGAATCCGTCGTCGCGTGCACTGATCACCAGTGTCGGTGCCCGTATCGACTCCAGCGCGTAGCGGCCCAGGCTTTTGCCCAGCCGCGTATCGTCGCGCAGCCCGGCAGCGCGCAGCGAGACTGGCAGGATGTGTTCGGCCAGCGCCTGCACGCGGGCCTGTTCCACCGCGGAGGCCGCCGCGACGACCGACGGTGGTGTCGCCAGCACGTGCTGCAGCATCGGGTTGCGCGCCAGATGCAGCGCAGACCAGAACAGCAGGTCCGAGCCGAGCAGGCGCAGCAGCAAGGCATCCTTGCGGTCGGACACCGGCGGCGCGGAATCGGCGACCGAGCCCGGCTTCCAGGCAATCGGGACGACCAGCACCAGTGCCCGAACCCGATCCGGATGGCGAATGGCTGCCTGCATCGCCGACGGGGCGCCGGCTGAAACACCGATGACGGCGGCGGTCGTGATGCCCAGTGCATCGAGCAGGCACACATGCGCATCGGCCTGCGCCTGCGGCGACGCGTCGGCGGGCCGCGGGGTTCGCAGGTAACCGAAACGCGACATCGCGATCACCCGCACGCGGTGGCGGGACAGTGGCCGAGCCCAGTCCATGCCCTGGTCGTGTCCGCCGCCGCTGCCGTGGATCATCAGCAGCGGCAGGCCCTGGCCCGCCTGCTGGTATTCGATCGGGCCGCAACGGGTGTCGACCACGGCGCTGCCGGCCGCAGCCCGCAGCCGGGCATCGGCCATGTCCCGTTGGAACGCCCCGCCGATGCCGGCCGTGGCGACCACTAGCAGACCGGCGGCGGCGATGGCGATTTTCATGACATGCCCTTTCTGCGCGGGACCACGGGCGTGTCGCAAAGCGCCCGCGGCCCGCGACGCGCGTGCGCCCACCCCGATCGCGTCCGGCGCATCCGTGCGCGGATTCGCCCCGTATTGGGGTCGACCCTCAACCCCTTGTCCGCGCAATACCTTATAAATAATGGACCGCCGCGGTATTGATGGCGGTCAATTGCAGGGTGGAGCTTGCCCGACCGATACACGTCCATGATCATTTCGCTGATTGACGGAACCGAACGACCGGCCGACGACGCGCTGCTGCTGGCTGCGCTGCGCAGGGCCGGTGCGCGCGACCCGATCTATGGCGCGGCGGTGACGATCGCCATCAACAACGCGCAGGGCGAGGTCTACCGGATGGTGCAGTGCCAGGGAGCGCGCCAGGCCGGGCGGGTCACGGACTGCCTGCGCAACATGGGTTTCGCCGAGTCGTTCTCGCTCGGTTCGCCCTTTCACTACACGTTCCGTCGCTGATCGGGGCTGGCGCGGAGCGGCCCCAGACACGGGCCGTGGCGCCCTGCGGCAACGCCGCTGGCGTTTGTGACGACAATGCCATGCTGTCGTCGCCATCGCCGGGGCGCGACACCGAGACCCGTTTCCCGTCGCCGGCCGTTCGCCTTTTCCACCCATGCATCCCCAAGCCCAATCCCTGTGGCGCGGCCCGCGTTGGGCACTCGCCATCCTGCTGGCGGTGCTCGGCATGGTCGGCCCGTTCTCGATCGACACCTACCTGCCGGCATTTGCCGGCATCACCGATGCGCTGGGCGCCACGCCGGTGCAGATGCAGCAGACCTTGTCGGCCTATCTGTTCGGCTTCTCGTTCATGAGCCTGTTCCACGGGGCGATCTCCGACAGCTTCGGGCGGCGCTCGGTGGTGTTGTGGGGCGTGGCGATATTCGCCGCCGCCTCGGTGGGGTGCGCGCTGGCACAGGACATCGGGCAGCTGGTGTTCTTCCGCATCCTGCAAGGCCTGTCCACCGGAGCGGGCATCGTGGTCTCGCGCGCCGTCGTGCGCGACCTGTACCCGCCCTCGCAGGCACAGCGGGTCATGAGCCAGATCACGATCTTCTTCGGCATCGCGCCGGCGATCGCGCCGATGATCGGCGGCTGGTTGTTCGTCTGGCTGGGCTGGCGCAGCATCTTCTGGTTCCTGGCCGCCATCGGCGTCGCGTTGTGGATCTCGAACTACCGCTACCTGCCCGAGACGCTGGACCGCAGCGAACGCCAGTCGTTTCGCGTCGGCAACCTGTTGCGCGGCTACTGGCAGCTCGGACTGGACCCGCGTTTCGTGTTGCTGGCGCTGGCCGCCGGCCTGCCGTTCAACGGCAATTTTCTCTACGTGCTGGCGGCGCCGGCCTTCCTGGGCGGCCATCTGGGGCTGGCGCCAACCCAGTTCTTCTGGTTCTTCGTGCTCAACATCGGCGGCATCATGGTCGGCGCCTGGGTCAGCGGGCGCATGGCGGGCCGGATCGCGCCGCGCCAGCAGATCCGCATCGGTTTCATCGTCATGGTCTGCGCCGCGCTGGCCAACCTGCTGGCCAATGCCGTGTTCACCGCCCAGGCGTCGTGGGCAATGTTGCCGCTGATGGTGTATGCCTTCGGCTGGGCCATGATGGTGCCGGCCGTGACGCTGCTGGTGCTGGACCTGCATCCGGCGCGCCGCGGCATGGCCTCGTCGCTGCAGATGTTCGTCGGCTCCGGCGCCAACGCCATCACCGCCGGTGTCATCGCGCCGTTCGTCATGCATTCGACGCTGGGCCTGGCGGCGGCCACCGTGGGCCTGATGTCGATCGGACTGGTGGCGTGGATCACGGTGGGCCGGCGCTGGCCGCTGATCGGACGCCTGGAGGATGCCGCGGTCGCAGGTCGCCCGAGCATGTCGGTGGGCGGGTAGACTGCCGCGACCACCAGATCGGGACCCCATGGATTCGCAGACCTCCACCAACGCAGCCGCCCGGGAATGGGCCGTGCTGCAACCCCTGTACGAACGTTACGAGTTCGGCGCGCTGACGATCAAGCTGACCGCCGTCGTGCTGTTCTTCGGCGGCATCGTCGTCGAGCTGCATGCGGCCTGGCTGATGCTGCTGATCGCGGTCTTGTGGCTGCAGGAGGGCATTTTCAAGACCTGCCAGTCGCGACTGGGCGAACGCCTGCTGGTGATCGAGCGCGCCATCGATGCCGGCGATCCGGCGGGCGCCTTCGCATTGCACAGCCGCTGGCAGGCGCAACGCAGGGGTGTGCTCGGCCTGGTGCGCGAGTACCTGACCAGCGCGATCCGGCCGACGGTGGTGTTTCCGTATCTGGTGCTGCTGGTGCTGCTGTGGTTGTTCTACGCCTGAGACGGGTCTTGTCCCGCTGGTGTCCGTCGTGGGTCCGGGCGATGCGCTCCGCCGGATCGAGTCGTTGTCGCAGCGTCTGTCGGTGGCGGACCGCCGGGTAGCGGGTCAGACGTTCAATCTGCGGGCAGGTCGCGCAAGGCCCGTCGCCGGTGGCCGGCGCGCCCGGTGACCGTTGTCGCATGCCACAAGGCATGCACGATGGCCTGCTCGGTGCTGTCGGCGGCGGCCTGGAACAGGTCGTCGAGCAAGGCGTCATGCAGCATCGCCAGTGCCGGCATCGGTCGCAGCGGATCCTGCGGGACGGTGTAGGCGGTCGAAAAGGCCACGGCGATGTCGCCGCTGCCGTGGCCGAACACCGAGCCGGTGCGCGCCAGGCCGGCGCCGGCGCGCAGGGCCAGCCGCCGCAGCTGGCGCGCATCGAGCGGCGCGTCGGTGGCGATCAGCATGATGATCGAGCCTTTCTCGGGGCCGGCATCGGTGGTGTCGGATTGCCGAGCGGCCAGCCGCGCGCCGATCGGGTCGCCCGCCAGCACCAGCTGCGGCAGTTTGCCGAAGTTGGCCTGCACCAGTACGCCGAGCGTGTGTTCGCGGCCCTGGCGCGCCGGCACCCGGCGCGACGCGGTGCCGATGCCGCCCTTGAGCCCGAAACTCGACATGCCGCGCCCGGCGCCCACCGATCCCTGTTCCACCGTGTCACTGGCATGGGCGAGCGCCTGTTGGTAATGCTGCTCCGACACCACCATGCGCTGGATGTCGTTCAGATAGCCGTCGTTGCATTCCAGTACCAGCGGGTTGACGGTGTCGATGCCGCGGCCGGTGCGCGGGTTGTCGGCGATGCACTGGCGGATCTGCGCCATCGCGACGGCGGGCACCGAGAAGGTGTTGGTCAGCGCGATCGGCGTGTCGATCAGTCCGAGTTCCTGCAGCTGCACGAGGCCGGTGCTCTTGCCGAAGCCGTTGAGCACGACGGCCGCGGCCGGCACCCGGTCGCGGAACGGGTCGCCGGCATGCGGCCGCACCACCGTGACGCCGGTTTGCAGGTCGCCGTCGGCAAGGGTGCAATGGCCGACCGTGACGCCGGCCACGTCGGTGATGGCGTTGCGTGCGCCCGCGGCGAGCGCGCCGATATGCGGGATGGAGGCGGGCAGGGTCATGGTGATGCTTGTCGGTGGGCGTCGGGACCGACATTGTCGAACCCGTGGGCGTGCGCGCGGCGGGTCAGATCGATTCTGTATTTATAGAAACACTAGTTGTTATATTAAAAACAAAGTGGTATGGTCGACCCCATGGAACACCACAAGCACAGGAGAACGTGATGGTTGCCGTCGTGGAGCGTCAGGCCAACCCGTCGCAGGATCGCGGCGCGCTGGCCAGGATGGTCATGGCCTTGCTCGACCACTGGAAGCTGAGCACCGAGGACCAGGCGGCGTTGCTGGGCATCGCCCCGGGCAACCGGGCCGCGTTGACGCGGTATCGCAAGGGCGAACCCATCGGAACCAGCCGGGACCAGCTCGAGCGGGTGGGCCACCTGCTGGCCATTCACAAGAACCTGCGCCTGCTGTTCCCGCAGAACCGGGATCTGGCGTACCGGTGGATGAGCACGCGCAACAAGGCCTTCGACAACCTGACCCCGGTCGACGTGGTCAAGGACTGGGGATTCGCCGGACTGCTGATGGTGCGCGCCTACCTGGACCGCGCGCGTGGCGCCTGAGGCGTCGATGGCGCAGCAGCACCGACCCATGGATGACCTGTTTTCGCACCTGACCCTGGCGGACGTGCACCAGGACGTGATCCGCAACATCGTCTCGATCCGGGAGTCGCAGGATCTGTTCGACGACCTGAGCGATCGCCCGGACGAATGGGCGCTGGCGCAGCAGGTGGAAGACCAGGTCCGGCCGCCGCCGTACCGCTCGGGGACACCGGTGATCCATCGCCCGTTCGAGGATGCCGGTTGGTTCAACGCGATCGCCTGGCCGTTCCATCACTGGCGCGCCAGCCGTTTCTCGGACGGCTCGTTCGGTGTCTGGTACGGCAGCGATGCGGCCGAGACGACGGTCTACGAGACGGCCTACCACTGGTACGCCTGGTTCCTGCGCGATGCGGGTTTCCACAACGAGCCGGTGGTGGGGGAGCGCAAGTTGTATACCGTGGCCTGCGACGCGGCTCTGCTCGATTGCCGGCCGCTGGCGAAGCGGTATGCCGATCTGCTGCACAAGACGGATTACCGCTACGCGCAATCGGTCGGCGCCCGGGTCCATCGGGAGGGGCATCCGGGCCTGGTCGTGCCGTCCGTGCGGTATGCGCAGGGCGAGAACCATGTGGTGATGAATCCGGCGGTGTTGTCCAACCCGCGTTTCCATTGCCAGCTGACCTACCGGGTCGAGGGGCCGTGCATCGTCGTCGAAAAGACCCCCGGCCGGGCCTGGATGCGCATCGAGACGGCCGCGCTGTAGCCGTTTCCGGGGCATCGAGGCGGGACGTTTGTCGGGCCGCCGGGATCGGAATATACTGGTCATGCATACAGTATTTTTCCATCGTTTCCTACCACCATGTCCTCCCCGGCCCCCGTGTTCGACAACCCCGACATCTGGCGTGCGGCTGCGCTCGCCCGGCCCGCGGGCCGGGCCTTGCCCAGCGGCCATGCCGCGCTCGATGCCCAGTTGCCGGGCGGCGGCTGGCCGGTGGGGGCACTGGTCGAGATCCTGCAGGCCCACAGCGCCCAGAACGAGTGGCGGCTGCTGCTGCCGGCGCTGGCCGCCTGTGGTACCGGTCCGGTGGTGCTGGTCGGTGCGCCGCACATGCCGTTCGGCCCCGGCCTGTCGGCGCAGAAGCTGGCGCCGGAGCGTCTGTTGTGGATCCGTGCCGTGGAGCCGGCCGCGCGCATGTGGGCCTGCGAACAGGCCTTGCGTTGTGCTCCGGTCGAGGCGGTGCTGGGCTGGTTGCCGCAGGCCCGGGCCGACCAGCTGCGGCGCCTGCAGATGGCGGCCAGCGAACACGGCAAGCTGTTGTTCGTGATGCGCCCGGCCCGGGCGCAGAGCGAGTCCTCGCCGGCGGTGTTGCGCCTGCTGGCCCGCCTGCAGCCCGGCGGCGACGGCGTGGTGCTCGACATTCTCAAGCGCAAGGGGCCGCCGCTGGCGCAGCCCTTGGTGTTGCCGGCCCGCGCCGCGCGGCTGGCCGCCTTGTTGGCCTGTGGCGGCGCCGGCGTGCGCCTGCCGGCGGGCGGGATGGTCGCGACGGTGCCCGGCCAGCAGCGGCAGGGCGATCCGGTGCAGCCCCTGGCTCCGGCACAAGGCGCCGCCGCGCAGGTCACTCCGATCACGGCCGCAGCCGCCCTGGGGCCCGCGTCCGATGGTGGTGCGCCCGGTGCCTCGGTCTCCACCCTGATTCCCCGGGCAGGCGATGCACTGGATCGCGTTGCAGCCGCGGCATGAGGCGGCATCGCCGCACGACACGGCAGATCCGCCGGTTGCTGCGGCGGAGCCGGCGCAAGGCCTTGCCGCGTCCGCCGACCCGCAGGCCCTGGCGGACGAACTGCAGGCGCTGGGCTGGTGGGCGCTGCGTTTCACGCCCCGGGTTGCGCTGCAGGAGCCGGCACAGGCCGTGCTGCTCGAGGTCTCCGCCAGCGAGCGGCTGTTCGGCGGGCGCCGGCCATTGATCATCCAGTTGCTCGGCGCCGGGCGTCCGCTGGCGCATGTCCGGGTGGCGCGGGCCCCCAGCGCCTTGCTGGCACTGGCCCGCTTGCAGGTGGCGCCCGCGGCCGGCCGCGACCCGGACCGGCTGCCGCTGCATACGCTGGCCGACGCGCGGCCCCACCTGGCCACGCTCGAGCGGATCGGCTGCCAGTGCTGGGGCGATCTGCGCGCCTTGCCGCGGGGCGGCGTGGTGCGGCGTTTCGGTGCGCCGCTGCTCGACGCGCTCGACCGGGCCTACGGTCTCAAGCCCGAGGTCTTTCCCTGGCTGGTGCTGCCCGAGGTGTTCGACATGCCGCTCGAATTGCAGGCCCGGGTCGAGGCCGCACCGGCGCTGCTGTTTGCCGCGCGGCGCCTGCTGGCCCAGCTGCGGGTCTGGCTGCAGGCCCGGCAGCGCGGTGTGCTGGCGTTCGAGCTGCGCTGGCAGATGGACGCGCGCCGCGACACCGCCAGCGAAGGTGCGCTGGTCGTGCGCACCGCCGCCGCGACGCTGGACATGGCGCATCTGCAGCGCCTGCTGGCCGAGAACCTGGAACGGGTCACCTTGCCGGCGCCGGTGTTGTACCTGCGCCTGCGCACGGTCGAGACCGCCGCCTTGTCGGGCGCCACGACCAGCCTGTTGCCGGACGAACAGCGCAAGGGCGACGATCTCCTGCAACTGCTCGAACGCCTGGCCGCCCGGCTGGGACCGGAGCAGGTGCTGCGGAGCGTGGCGCGCGCCGACCACCGGCCCGAACACATGCAGGCCTGGCTGCCGGCCACCGGTGGCGCGATGGCCGGTGGCGCCACCACCCGTCCGGCTGCGGGCCGGTCCGCGGGGCCGCCGACCCGTACCGGCGCGTTGGCGGCTGCCGCATCGGCCAGCGCCGGCGGCCGTCGTGGTCGGGCCAGCGGCAACGAGGGACGCGGCGACAGCAACCGCAACACCATCGGCGACAGCGACAGCGACAGCGACAGCGACGGCAACGGCAACGCGGAGAAGGCGAAGGCGAAGACGGCCACGGCGGGAGGCGGTCGCACGCAGCGCGCCCCGGCGCGGTCTGCGCCTTCCGGCCTGTCGGACGCGTTGTATCCCACCTGGCTGCTGGACACGCCGCTCAAGCTGGCCGTGCGCCGGGACTGCCCGCTGTACCAGGGTCCGCTGACCCTGCTCGCCGGCCCGCAGCGGATCGAGGCGGCGTGGTGGGGCGTGATGGCGTTGCGCGATTATTTTCTTGCGCACAGCGCGCAGGCGGGCCTGTTGTGGATCTACCGCGAACGCTTGACGGCGCGTGGCATCGACGGCGACAAACAGGCCGGGGCCTGGTATCTGCACGGGGTGTTCGGATGAGTCGCCGGCCTGTCCCGGCGTTTCACGCGCTGAGCACAAGCCCGCGTGCGGCTAGGGCAGCCAGACGTTCTCCACTTCGCGCGGGTCTTCGCAATTGGTGTCGCCAAGGCGGCCATCGAACTGCACGCAGACTTTCTTGATCCTGCCGCTGCTCGCATGGAGCAGCAGTTCGAACATGCGGTGATCCTCGCGGGTCGCATCGTCGTCATGCGGATCGTCGAAATGGACAAACACCTTGCACGACTTGGTGCCGGCAGACACTTCGAAATAGGCCTTGTAGGCGGCGTTGTCGCCTTCCTGTTTCTGTCCGAGATAGACCACCTTGGTGGCGGGGCACATCTTCTGCGACAGGAAAAACCCGGTCGGAGTTGCCTCGGCCGGCGTCGCCTGGAGTGTCGGCACGGCCGCGTGGCGAACGACCGATGGGAGCCCGGTCCGCGGCGCGATGACGGGTGGCACGCCCTGGTGGTTTGCGCCCCCTTGTTGCAGGACGTGGGTCAATTCATGCGCCAGCAGGTGTCGTCCGGCCGAGCTGGCGGGTGCGTATGCGCCCCGGGCGAAGACCAGGTCGCGCCCGAGCGCAAAGGCGCGTGCGCCGACCGCGTCCGCGGCTGCGGCGGCGGCCGCATCCCGGTGGATACGGACCTGCGAGAAATCGACCCCGAAACGGGGCTCGAAATAGTTGCGTTCGGCGCGCGGCATCGGTTGCCCGCCGCCGCGCAGCGCATCGCTCACCGCGCGATCGGCCGGTGGCCCGGCGGGCCGGGGGGCGCCCACGGCCTTGCGCCGGAGACCGCCCTGCGTGAGCGCTTGCAGGCCTTCGTCTTCTTGCTCGCTGCAGGAGGAGCAGACCCGCTGAATCACGCCCGGCCGTACCTGGGCGGTGCGCGCCGCACCGCCGGCCAGGCCGGACTCGGGCGTCGACACGACCTGATCGGCGATCCGATCCGCTTCCCGTTCATATTCGTCGTAAGCCGGCCCCGGCGCGGGCCGGGTCTGCAACACGGCGGGCGGGATCTGCGCAGATGGTGGTGCATGCGCCATCAACGGTGCAAATGATGCGTGGTTCATCGGCAGCCCTCCATCGCGGATCGATCCGGCCCCGGCTGCGTCGCGGCCGTCGATACCTCGACCCAGTATAGGAGGGGCGGTCTTGCGCGCGATGTGCGGAACACCCGAAGGGCGTCAGGGCCATGCCTTGCTTTGCCAGGATGGCGATGGCGCGCCGGCCGCAAGACGGTCGGCCTGGCGACCGACCGCCTGTGCCGGCTTCTGGCTCTGGCCCTGGTTCTCCGTCGGCATGGAGTCCCATGGTCAAGATACTGTCATTAAAACCAGTATCTGTGCGAAACTGTGGCCAGTCAACGCTCACCACGCATCGCATGGTCGATATTCCTCATGGGGACCCCGCTGCCGGCCTACGCCGAACTCCATTGCCTGTCCAGCTTCAGTTTCCAGCGCGGTGCCTCGCAGCCGGAGGAACTGGTCGCGCGCGCGGCGGCGCTGGGTTACACGGCATTGGCGATCACCGACGAGTGTTCGGTCGCCGGCCTGGTGCGGGCCCATGTCGAGGCGGGCAAACACGGGCTCAAGCTGTTGCCGGGCGCCGAGTTCCGGGTGCAGGGCGTGTTGCCGCGCCAGGCGGCCGATCGGGTGCCGCAGGTGCCGGTGGCCCAGGCGCTGGGCCGCCAGGGGCGGGCCGCGGTGCCGGTCGACGCCGCGCCGCCGGATGCCATCGCCACGCACACCGTGCACGCGGCGCTGGCCCCGCACGGCGATGTCACGCTGGTCGTGCTGCCGCATGACCTCGAAGGCTGGGGCAACCTGTGCGAGTTCATCACCGCGGCGCGGGCCAAGGCGAGCAAGGGCGACTACCAGGTGAGCTGGTCCGGCAGCGACCTGGCATCGCTGCAGCGGTGCGAGGTGCTGCTGGTGCCGCCGCGCGGCATGGCCTTCGAGGCCTTGTGGGGTTTTTGCCACCATGCACGAACCCTGTTCGCGGGCCGGCTGTGGCTGGCGCTGGAGCTGTTGCACGGGCTGGACGACGATCTGTGGCAACACACGCTCGGACAGGTCTCCGAATACAGCGGCGTGCCGCTGGTGGCGGCCGGCAACGTGCACATGCACGTGCGTTCGCGCAAGCCGCTGCAGGATGTCATCACCGCGGTGCGGCTGGGCCGGCCGGTGGCCGAATGCGGTTTCGAGCTGCAGCCCAATGCCGAGGCCCATCTGCGTGCGCGGCTGCGGCTGGCCGGCATCTATGCGCCGGAGCTGCTGCGGGCCACACTGGCCGTGGCCGAACGCTGCCGCTTCAGCCTGGACGAACTGCGGTATCAGTACCCGCTCGAGACGGTGCTACCGGGCATGACCGCGGCGCAGACGCTGCGCCAGTTCACCTACGAAGGCATGAGCCAGCGTTATCCGAACGGCATCCCGGCCCAGGTGCAGGCCCAGGTCGAGCACGAGCTCGAGCTGATCGCCGAACTGCACTACGAGATGTATTTCCTCACGGTATACGACATCGTGCGCTTCGCGCGCGAACGCCACATCCTGTGCCAGGGCCGGGGCTCGGCGGCCAATTCGGCGGTCTGTTATTGCCTGGGCGTGACCGAGGTCGACCCGTCGCGCATGAACGTGTTGTTCGAGCGTTTCATCAGCCGCGAGCGCAACGAGCCGCCCGACATCGACGTCGACTTCGAGCACCAGCGGCGCGAGGAGGTGATCCAGTACATCTACGCCAAATACGGCCGCGAACGCGCCGCGATCACCGGCGTGGTCGTGACCTACCGGCCCAAGAGCGCGATCCGCGACGTGGGCAAGGCGCTGGGCATTCCCGAGACGCTGGTCGATGCCTTTGCCAAACAACACCGCTGGTTCGACGGCGTGATGCGCCTGGAGCCGTCGCTGCTCGAGGCGCTGGGTGATGCCGGCCTGTCGGCCGACGACCCGCGCATCACGCAGTGGCTGGAGCTGACGCACCAGCTGCTCGGCCTGCCGCGCCACCTGAGCCAGCATGTCGGCGGCTTCGTGCTGACGCAGGGCAAGCTCACGCGCCTGGTGCCGGTCGAGAACGCGTCCATGCCCGACCGTTCGGTGATCCAGTGGGAGAAGGACGACCTCGACGCCATGGGCCTGCTCAAGGTCGACGTGCTGGCGTTGGGCATGCTCAGCGCGATCCGGCGCTGCCTCGACCTGATCAGCGCGCAGCGCGGCTACACCTTCCAGATGCAGGACATCCCGGCCGAAGACCCGGCCACCTACGACATGATCTGCGCCGCCGACACCGTGGGCGTGTTCCAGATCGAGAGCCGGGCCCAGATGAGCATGTTGCCGCGGCTGCGCCCGCGCTGCTTCTACGACCTGGTGATCGAGGTCGCCATCGTGCGCCCGGGGCCGATCCAAGGCGGCATGGTGCATCCGTACCTGAAACGCCGCCAGGGGCTGGAGCCGGTGGAGTATCCCGGCCCGGGCCTGCGCGAGGCCCTGGGCCGCACGCTGGGTGTGCCGATCTTCCAGGAGCAGGTGATGCAGGTTGCGATGCTCGCGGCCGGCTTCAGCGCCGGCGAGTCGGACGAGCTGCGCCGTTCGATGGCGGCCTGGAAACGCAAGGGCGGCGTGCACAAGTTCTACGACCGCATGGTGCAGGGCATGGTGGCCAACGGCTACACCGAGGCCTTTGCGCAGAACATCTTCAAGCAGATCGAGGGTTTCGGCGAGTACGGCTTTCCCGAGAGCCATGCCGCGAGTTTTGCACTGCTGGTCTATGTGAGCTGCTGGCTCAAGCACCACGAGCCGGCGTGTTTCCTGGCCGCGATGCTGAACTCGCAGCCACTGGGTTTCTACGGCCCGTCGCAGCTGGTGCAGGATGCCCAGCGCCACGGCGTCGAGGTCCGCGCCATCGACGTGATGCGCAGCGACTGGGACGTCACGCTGGAGAACCACCATGACACCCACCATGATGAACCGGCAGCGGCGGACCTGCGGGAAGGCGCGGGCCGGGACCGCGATCCGGTCCTGCCACGGCGGCAACGCAGCCGGGCGCTTGCGACGGGCCCTCGGCACCGGCGCGCAGGGCATGTCTGCGACCCGCACGGCCCGCCGCCCGCGGTCCGCCTGGGACTGCGCATGGTCTCCGGGTTGAGCGTGGCAGCGGCCGGGCGTATCGTCGCGGCGCGGGCCGAGGCGCCGTTCACGACCACCGAAGACCTCGCGTTGCGCGCCGGACTCGACCAGGGCGACCTCAAGGCGCTGGCCAGTGCCGACGCGCTGCGCGCCTTGTCCGGGCACCGGCGCCAGCAGGTCTGGGATGCATCGGCGCTCAAGGTCGCACCACCCCTGCTCAAGACGGCGCCGGTGGACGAAGACTGGCTCGAGCTGCCGCCGGCCGGCGAGGGCGAGGAGGTGGTGTTCGACTATGCGTCCACCGGCCTGTCGCTGCGCCGCCATCCGGTGGCCTTGCTGCGCGAGCAGCTGGCAAGGATGAACCTGCTCACCGCCGCGCAGATGCGCGACCTGCCCGACGGCAGTGCGGTGCGCGCCTGCGGCCTGGTCGTGATGCGCCAGCAACCCGGCACCGCCAAGGGCGTGGTGTTCGTGACGCTGGAGGACGAGACCGGCAGCGTCAATGTCATCGTGTGGAAGAGCCTGCGCGAACAGCAGCGCAGCGAGTTGCTGTATGCGCGGTTGATGGCGGTCCACGGTGTCTGGCAACGCGACGCGGAAACCGGCGGCGAGGTGCGCCACCTGATCGCCCGGCGGCTCGAGGACCTGACGCCGCTGCTGGGCGGCCTGTCGACGCGCAGCCGGGAGTTCCATTGAGGAGGCCGGCCGGCAGCGCGAGCCGGCCGGCCCGCGCCATGCGCCGGCCGCCGGCCACCGGTCACCGGCTCAGCGCCAGGGAGTGGCCGGCCCCGGTTCGAGCGGGTCCGAACCGGGCCGAACCAGCCGGCCAGGCCATCAGGACTTGCTCGCCACCGCGTCCTTCTTCGCGCTCAGACAGCTCTTCATGAAGTCCTTGCGCTCGTCGCCCTTCTTGCCGACGGCCTCCTTGTTGCACATGGCCATCTTGTTCTGTTGCGGCGTCTTGGCTTTTTCCTGGGCCTGGGCGAGGCCGCCACCCAGGGCACAACCTGCGACCAGCAACGAGAGAAGAACCTTTTTCATGACATGACTCCTTGATGTGACAGTGGAAAGACAGCGGTGCCCGATCCGGACTCCCGCTCCCGTACCGGGGTCATGCGCCGGGCCTGCCAGGCCCGCGGCGCAACGACTTTCGTGCGGGTGGATCCATGCTAGGCAGACCGACGCTGGCTGTACTCCCATCGATGGTGGACGTTGGAGCCGACGGCGTCGTCCATAAGAGGTACGGTCTGCGCAACGGCGCAACGGCGCAACGGCGCAACGGCGCAACGGCGCAACGGCGCAACGGCGCAACGGCTCAGCGGCGGAACGCGCTCGGTGCCTGCCCCATCGCGTTCTTGAACATCGCGGTGAAGGCGCTGTCGCTGGTATAGCCGCTCGCTGCCGCGACCTGGCCCACCGGTGCGCCACGGGCCAGCATCGGCAGGGCATGCGCCAGTGCCACCTGCTGGCGCCAGTGCTGGAAACTGGTGTCGAGTTCGCTGCGAAACAGGCGTGCCAGCGTGCGTTCGCTGGCGCCGACATCGCGTGCCCATTCGGCCAGCGTGGCGCGGCGGTCCGGTTGCTGCATCACGGCATCGCACAACATGCGCAGCCGGTTGTCGCCGGTCTGCGGATGGGGCAAGGGAACACCCAGTGTCTGCGTGGGGGCCTGTTCCAGTTCCGTGAGCACCAGCGCGGCGATCTGGGCCTCGCGTGCCAAGGCCGCTGCCGGATCGTCACGGGCCTGCGCCACGGTCGCACCCACGTCATCCAGGGCCAGCACGAGCTCACGCAGCAGCGGCGACACGACCAGCATGCGGCAGCTGAGCCATCCGGCGGGAACGGCGTCGGCGTGGATGTACAAGGTGCGAAACGCCGCATTCTCCAGCGCGTTGACCGCATGGCGTACGCCGGGGGCGATCCACACGGCACGCGAGAACGGCACGATGTAGCTGATCGTGTCGCGGCTGGCGGCGCTGAGCCCGGCGGTCACCTGCAGAACGCCACTGGCGCAATACGCCAGCTGCGCCCAGGCATGGTGGTGGGGTTCGAAATGGGTATCGGCCGGCAGTGTCCGGGCGCGCACCCGCACCGGCCGGGTATTGCTGGGCCGGAACGGATCGGTGTCGCCCACCGGTGTCAGCGTTCTGGGAGAGGAGCGGTTGTGCTGTGCCATGCGGTTTGGCCGAAATTCGACGGAAGTTGGCGATCCATCGCATACGCGAACCGGCGCGCCATCTTACGATACGCGCCATGCCATCTGCCGCCACGCCCGCCGAGCCATCGGCATCCGCCAGCAATCTGTCGCAGGACGCCGCCGTGATCGGCCTGGTGGGCATTGCGCACCTGATCAGCCATTACAGCCAGTTGTTGCTGGCACCGCTGTTTCCGTGGCTGAAGGAGGCGTTCCAGGTCAGCTATACCGAACTCGGCTTTCTGATGACGCTGTTTTTCGTCGTCTCCTGCGCGGTGCAGACGGCGTCCGGATTCCTGGTCGACCGCTTCGGCCCGCGTCCCATCCTGTTCGCCGGCCTGGGCCTGATCGGTCTGGCGGCATTCGGATACGCCAGCAGCACCAGCTACGCGATGCTGGCCGCCTGCGCGGTCGTGGGGGGCATCGGCAACGGCGTTTTCCATCCGGTCGACTACACCTTGCTCAATCGCAAGGTCCATCCCACGCGGCTGGGCCATGCCTACAGCGTGCACGGCATCACCGGCAGCCTGGGTTGGGCGCTGGCGCCTGCGATGCTGGTGTCCATCACGGCGCTCGCATCGTGGCGGGTCGCACTGGTGTGTGCGGGCTTGCTGGTCTGGTCGGTGCTGCTGCTGGTGTGGTGGAACCGTTCGAAGCTGACCCTCGCACCGCTGCCGCAGGCGGCGCCGGCGCGGCCGGGCGTATCCGCAGGCGCATCCCGGGAGGGCAGCCTGGATTTCCTGCGCATTCCCGCCGTCTGGATGTGTTTCGCGTTCTTCCTGTTCTCGGCCATCGTGCTGAGCGTGGTGCAGGCGTTTGCTCCGGAAGCCGCACGCCAGTTGCACGACTTCCCGCTGCCGCTGGTGGCCGTGTGCCTGACCATCTACATGGTGTGCGCAGCCGCCGGCATGGTGCCCGGGGGTTTCCTGGCCTCCGACCCGGCGCGTTGCGAATGGGTGGTCGGTGCCGGTTTCGGGATTGCCGCCTGCGTGGCAGCGGTGATCGGTTTCCTGCCGGTACCCGGCATGGCCGTGCCAGTGCTGTTCGGCGTGATGGGTTTTGCCATCGGCATCGTCGGTCCGTCGCGCGACCTGCTGGTCAAGAAGTCCACACCGGAAAACGCCACCGGCCGTGTATACGGGGTGGTCTATGCCGGGCTGGACATCGGGCAGGCGTTTGCGCCGCTGGTGTTCGGGCGCCTGATGGACCATGGCCATTACCAGGGCATCTGGCTGGGTCTGGTGATCGTCCAGGGCATTCTGATCTTCAGTGCATTCCGGGTGCGGCGCGTACGCCGCACGGTGCTGGCGCCCGCCTGACGCCGCGCCGCGGGCGTGCGGATGGCGGCGCATGGCCAGCGGCACGAACGGCGTGCCGTGTGCCTTGCCCGGCCTTGCGGATGGGCTGCCATGCGGATGTTGCAAGGTGACGATCCAGTGTCGCATGCATGTTGCGTGCGACGTGCCAACCGGACCCGCACGATGGCCCGCGCCAATGGAATCATGGTGTTGTGCACGAAGGGCCCATGGCATGTTTCCTGCTGGCCGGGCTTGCCACGCGCGGTCGGACCTCGGCGTCCGTTGGCGCAGGCCGGTCTGCACGTCAGGCCGCCAGCCGGTCCTTTGGGGCCGCCATGACAAAGTCGAACCATACGACATGAGGAGCACAGCTTGACCCGCCATCTACCGACTTTCCGCATCCGGCGCCGCCCCCTGGCGGTTGCCGCCGCCGCCACGCTTCTCGCGGGACTTGCGGCCTGGGCGCCGGCCGCCCTGGCCCAGGATGCCTATCCGAACAAGACCATCCGGCTCATCGTGCCGTTCGCGCCCGGGGGCGTTACCGATACCAGCGGCCGCCTGATCGCCGAGGCCCTGGGCAAACGGCTCGGCCAGCAGGTCATCGTCGACAACAAGCCGGGTGCGTCCGGCAACATCGGCACCAGCCTGGCCAAGGCGGCGCCGGCCGACGGCTACACGCTGGTGCTGGGTTTCGACGGCACCATGGTGATCAATCCCCATGTGTTCCCGAATACCGGCTTCGACACCCTCAAGGACTTTGCGCCCGTGGGCAAGATCGGCGACGCCACGCTGATCCTGGTGGCCCATCCGAGTCTGCAGGCCAGGACCATGGCCGAGGTGATCGCCTTGTCCAAGACCCAGTCGGGCGGCCTGTCGTTCGGCACCTCCGGTACCGGCGGCACGCCACACATCGCCGGGGAACTGCTCAAGTCGCGCACCGGAGCCCAGCTGGTGCACATCCCGTACAAGGGCGGCGGCCCGGCCATGACCGACCTGCTGGGCGGAACCATTCCGCTGGTCTATACCGCGGTGGCGGGTGCGCACGGCCATGTCAAGTCGGGCAAGTTGCGGGCGATCGCCGTGTCCAGTGCCGGGCGCAGCCCGGCGCTGCCGGACGTGCCCACGTTCATCGAGTCCGGCGTGCCCGATTTCGTCGTCAATTCCTGGGTCAGCCTGCTGGCGCCAGCCGGCACGCCGCAGGCCATCGTGGCCAAACTCAACACCGAGCTCAATGCAGCCCTGCAGGACCCGGCCGTGCGCGACAAGCTGCGGGTGCTGGGCATCGAGCCCACCCCGGGCAGTGCGGCACAATTTCGCGATGACATGCAGGCCGATCTGACCCGCTACGGCGCCGTCATCAAGGCGGCCGGCATCACGATCGACTGACGCCGTCGCACCACCAACCACCCGGGCGCGCGCCCGGGCAACGGAATCACCCGATGGACCTCGAACTGGCGGACAAACATGTGCTCATCACCGGCGGCAGCCAGGGCATAGGCCTGGCATGCGCGCAGGGCTTTCTGCGCGAGGGCGCGCGGGTTGCGCTGGTCTCGCGCAGTCCGCAGAACCTGCAGGCCGCCCAGCAGCAGCTGCGTGCCGCGCAACCGCAAGCGGCGGATCGGGTCGCTGTCTTTGCGGCAGACCTGAAGGATCCGGCGCAGGCGCAAGCCGCCCTGGCGCAGGCGCAGGCACGCTGGGGCGCGGTCGACGTGCTGGTCAACAGTGCCGGTGCCGCGCGGCGCCGACCGCCGGCCGAACTCGACGCGCAGGCCTGGCACGATGCGATGGACGCAAAGTTCTTCACCTATGTGCACATGATCGATCCGGTGGTCAAGGCCATGGGCGCACGCGGTCAGGGGGCCATCGTCAACATCGTGGGCGCCGGCGGCAAGGTCGCCAGCCCCATCCACCTGCCCGGCGGCGCGGCCAATGCCGCGCTGATGCTGATCAGCGCCGGCCTGGCCGCCGCCTATGCGGCCCAGGGCGTACGCGTGAATGCGGTCAATCCCGGCTCCACCGTGACCGGCCGCCTGCGCAGCGGCATGCAGGCGGCCGCGCGCCTGCATGCCATCACCGAAGAGGAAGCGCTCGCGCGGGCGACCCGGGCCGTGCCGATGGGGCGGCTTGCCCAACCCGAGGAAGTGGCCGACGCCGTGCTGTTTCTCGCCTCGCAGCGGGCCAGCTACGTCACCGGCGTGGTGCTGACGATGGACGGCGCCACGACACCGATGGTGGTCTGAGCGGGCCATTTGCGGCCTGATCTGCAGCGGCCATGGGCCGCTGGCGACACGCGTCGGATCAGGAGGCCGCGTCGGCGCCCTGGGCTGTTGCGGGCGGCTGCGCCTCGAGTTCGCGCAACCAGCGCCACAAGGTGGACCGGCTCACGCCCAGCTGCCGCGCCGCCTGGTTGCGTTGCCCGCCGGCACGCTCCATGGCAGCCATGATCTGCTCGCGCCGCGCGCCGATCGGCAGGCCGGGTGCCGCGGTCTCGAACAGCTCCGGACAGTCCTGTTGCAGTGCCGCGTACGGAATGTCGTCGACACGGCCTGCCGGCATCATCCAGATCGCGATGCGCTCGACGATGTTCTCCAGCTCACGCACATTGCCCGGCCAGGCGTAGGTACGGAGCCGGTCTGCCAGGGGTGCCAGCGCGGCGGCTGCGTCGAGCGCGCAACCATGCCGCTGCAGGCAGCGCGCCAGCAGCGCCTGGGCCAGGGCCAGGATGTCGGTCCCGCGTTCGCGCAACGGTGGCAGGCGCAGCCGCAGGGTATTGATGCGGTAATACAGGTCCTGGCGGAAGCGGCGTTCGGCGATCAGCTGCTGCAGCGGCTGGTGCGTGGCCACGACGACCCGCACGTCCACCGCGATCGCGGATGTTGCGCCCAGCCGGGTGATCTCGCGCTCCTGCAACACCCGCAGCAGGCGCGACTGCAGCGGCAGCGGCATGTCGCCGATCTCGTCGAGGAACAGGGTGCCGGTATGGGCGGCTTCGATCAGGCCGCGCTTGCCGCCGCGGCGCGAGCCGGTGAAGGCGCCGTCCTCATAACCGAACAGTTCGCTCTCCAGCAAGGACTCGGGAAACGCGGCGCAGTTCACCGCGACGAAGGGACGTTCGGCGCGCGCGCCGGCACTGTGGATGGCCTGGGCGAAGAGCTCCTTGCCGACGCCGCTTTCGCCCGAGATCAGCACCGTCAGATCGCTCTGCGCAAAGCGTCGTGCCGTATCCAGCGATTGCCGGAACACCGGGCTATGGCCGATCAGGCTGGTGAACTCGTAACGTGCCGTCTTCTGGCTGCGGCGTTGCTGCCTGCGCAGGCTGGAGTCGGCCTCCTGGATCGCGCGTGCGTCATACAGCGTGATGGCGGCGCCGACGATCTGGTTGTTCTCGCGTATCGGCGTGCGGTTGGCGATCCAGTCGCGGTCCGCAAAACGCAGCACCACGGCGCGTTCTTCGGCGCCGGTCTCCAGCGTGGCGCGCAGCGACAGCTCCGGTGGCGCGGCGTCCAGCGGCATGCCGGGCGCCGATGCGGTGGTGTGGCCCAGCAGCCGGCGCATCGGCGTGTTGGCCGCGATGATGCGGTGGTCCTGGTCGACCGCCAGCACCGCGTCCTGCAGGTTGTGCAGCACGCTGTTGAGCTGGTCGTAGCGCCCGCTCTCCAGCCGCGCCACCCGTGCCAGTTCGATGGCGTCGTCGAAGGCGCGCCGGATGCTGGACAGCGAATACGCCAACAGGCCGTGCAGCCCGGCCTGCTCGGCCAGGTCGACCACCAGGCTGGAGCCGACGATGACCCGGAAACCGTCCTGGCGCAGCTGTTCCACCCGCGCCCGCGCATCGTCCGGCGTGTGGTAGGCATGCTGGATGATCTCGATGTTGAGCAGATCCTTCACATCGTCGAGGGCATGCAGCGTCTGCCCGTAGGTGACGACACCGACCCGATCGGCGATGGCGCGGGCCCGTATCAAGGCCTGCAGCAGATCGAAGCCGCCGAGCTGAATCGTGGCCACCGGCGTCTGCAGGCCGGCGCGCAGGATGCTGGCATTGGAGCCGGCACTGACGAACACGTCCACCAGTCCCTGGCTCGCGCGCTGTTGTGCGATGCGCAGCGCTTCTTCGAACGTGCCGTCCACCACGTCGATGTGCGCGCGGTCCGCGTATTCCACCAGTACCGGTGCGGCGAATTCCCGGATCTGGCGATAGCTGACGAAACACAGCCGGGGTGTGCCAGCGGCATGGCGTTCAGGGTAATGCATGGACGAGCGAGGTGTCTTGTTGCGACGTTTCAGTGTCGCACGGTTGGTTGCATAAAACGGCGCTTGTCCCCGTCCGGAGTGGGAAATTCAATGAAAACAAGTATTTGCCGTCGTCGCAGCGCATGGCATGGTATCTGCTGAAACAACGTATCCATGGAAACGACAGGAGAATCCCCTTGGCTCTGGAGCACATCACCGTCCTCGATCTCACCCATATGTTGTCCGGCCCCTACGGCACCATGCTGCTGGCCGACCTGGGCGCGCGCACGATCAAGATCGAGCCGCCGAGTACCGGCGAAGGCACACGCCGCCTGCTGGAAAAGGATGCGGACAACTCGCGCGACGGCATGGGCGCGTATTTCCTGACGCTCAACCGCAACAAGCACAGCGTGTGCGTCGACCTGAAATCGGATGCGGGTCGGGCCGTGTTCCTGGATCTGGTGCGCCAGGCCGACGTGGTGTTCGACAACTTCAGCGTCGGGGTGACCCAGCGCCTGGGCATCGACTACGCCAGCCTGTCGCAGGTCAACCCGCGCATCATCACCTGTTCGGTCACCGGGTTCGGCCAGACCGGACCCGACACCGGCCTGCCGGCGTTCGACCAGGTGGTGCAGGCGATGGGCGGCGGCATGTCCATCACCGGCCATCCGGACGGCGGGCCGGTGCGCAGCGGGATTCCGATCGGCGACCTGGGGGGTGGCATCTTCGGTGCCATCGGGGTGCTGGCGGCCATTGCCCAGCGCGAACAGACCGGTCGTGGCCAGCATGTCGATGTGTCGATGCTGGACGCCCAGATCTCCATGCTCAACTACATGGCGACCATGCATCTGCTGTCCGGCGAGGTACCGGGCGCGATCGGCAACAGCCATTTCGTGCATGTGCCGTACAACAGCTTTCCCACGGCCGATGGCCATGTCATCGTGGCCTGTATCGGCGATGCCTTCTTCGAGCGTTTCGCCGCGTTCATGAACCTGCCCGAGCTGAACAAGCCCGAGTACCGCCAGCAACCGGTGCGGTATGCGGCGCGCGAGACCATCAACGCCGTGATCGCCCAGGCCTTTCGCCAGCAACCCACCGCCTACTGGCTGGAGCAGTTGCGCGCCGCACGGATTCCGTGTGGCCCGGTCAACAACTTCGAACAGGCGCTGGGCAGCGAACAGGTGCTGGCGCGCAACATGGTGGTGCCGGTGCAACTGCCCTCAGGCACCACGGTGCGCATGCCCGGCAACCCGGTCAAGCTGTCCGATTCCCCGGACGATGTCTTCACGCCACCACCAGCGCTGGGTCAGCATACCCGGGCGGTGCTGCAGGATCTCGCCGGATATTCGCCACAGCAGATCGCCGACCTGCACGCGCTTGGCGCAATCGGCTGAGCCGCAAGACCCGACAGGAGCGACCCCCATGGAATCCATCGTCATCACCGAAGTGGCCTTGCGCGACGGGCTGCAGAACCAGGCTGTCACGGTTGCGACCCCGGACAAGCTGCAGCTGATCCGCCTGCTGGCCCAGGCCGGCGTCACCAGCCTGGAAGCCACGAGTTTCGTCTCGCCCAAGGCGGTTCCGCAGATGGCCGATGCCGCCGAGCTGGTGCCGCAGGTGCTGTCGGCCTTGCCGGATCTGCGCATGTCGGTGCTGGTGCCCAACGCCAAAGGCCTGGAGCGGGCCCATGCGGCCGGCGCCCAGGAGATCGCCGTCGTGCTGTCGGCCACCGAGACCATGAACCGCAAGAACATCAACATGTCGCTGGCGCAGGCGACCGATGTCAGCGAACAGACCCTGCAGGCCGCGCGGGCCCGGGGTCTGCGCACGCGGGCCTACGTGGCCGTGGCTTTCGACTGCCCGTTCGAAGGTGCAGTGCCGCTGGACGTCGTGGCTGCGCTGTCGCGGCGCATGCTGGACGCCGGCGCGCAGGAGATCGTCATCGCCGACACCATCGGTTCGGCCTCGCCCGGCCAGGTCAAGCAGCGCCTGGGCACGCTGACGCAGTGCGTTCCGGCGCAGCAACTGGCGGTGCATTTCCACGACACGCGTGCAATGGGCGTGGCCAATGCCTGGGCTGCGCTGGAGGCCGGTATCCGCCGTTTCGATGCCAGCGTGGGCGGCATCGGTGGTTGTCCGTTCGCACCCGGCGCGGCCGGCAATGTCGCCACCGAGGACCTGGTGCTGATGGCCGGGCAATCGGGTTTCCGCTGCGGTATCGACATCAATGGCTTGCTGGACGCCATTGCCTTCGCCGAGCAACTGCTGCAGCGCCGCCTGGGTGGCCGGGCCATCACCTGGCTGCAGCGCCAGCGCGACAAGGGCGTTGCAGCGCTGGCGGCTTGATGCAGCTGACCGTCTGATCCGTCGCGCGCATACGCAGCATGCGGCGCTTGCGCACGGGCTGCGGCCGGCGGCGGGCAACAGCGGGTGACGCGACGACGGTACGGCGCGTCACGGCGCCGGAAACCGTGCGCGGCGCTCCAGGTCGTCCAGGTCGATGTGGTTGCGCATGTATTGCTGGCTCGCGTCGACCCGGGGCTGATGGTCCCAGCTGGTGAGCCTGCCCTGGCGCAGACTTTCGTACACCAGCCGGCGCCGGCGCTGGCTGTCCAGCACGCGCGCGTCGAGCGCCGGCAGGTCCCAGCGTTGCGCGACCTCGGCCCGGAACGATGCGAGCAGGCCCTGGTGCTGCGGCGCGTCGGCCAGGTTGCGCAGTTCGCGCGGGTCGTCCTGCACGTCGAACAGCAGGCAGGGGTCCTGCGCGGCATGGATGAACTTGTAGCGGCCGCGCCGGATCATGACCACGGTCTCGCGCGAGCCTTCGGCCATGTATTCGCCGATCACCTCGTCGTGGCCGTCATCGCCACCGGTCAGGTGCGGCATCAGCGAGCGGCCGTCGATGGCCAGGCCGGCATCGAGCGCGCCGCCGGCCATCGCGACGAAGGTCGGCAGCAGGTCGATCGTCGACACCGATGGCGCGACCCGGGCGGGACGGAATCTCGCGGGCGCGTGAACGACCATCGGCACCCGCGCCGAGGCCTCGAACCAGTGCATCTTGTACCAGAGGCCGCGTTCGCCGAGCATGTCGCCATGGTCGCCGGAGAACACCACGATGGTGTCGTCGCGCAGGCCACAGTCGGTCAGCGTCTTCATCAGCTTGCCGATGTTGGCGTCGATGTAGCTGCAGGCGCCGAAGTAGGCGCGGCGGGCGCGGCGCACCGCCTCCTCGGGCATGGACTTGCCCCACAGGTCGATCACCTTGAGGATGCGTTCCGAATGCGGATCCTGCCGATCCTGCGCCATGTCCACCACCGGCATCGGGATCTCGACGCCGTCGTACAGGTCCCAGAACGCGGCCGGGATCGTGTACGGATCGTGGGGATGCGTCATCGACACCGTCAGGCAGAACGGCTGCTCCGGCGTGTTGCGCACATGGTCGAACAGGTACTGGTTGGCCTTGAACACCACCTCTTCGTCGAAGTCGAGCTGGTTGGAGCGCACGCACGGGCCGGCCTGCAGCACCGAGGACATGTTGTGGTACCAGCTCGCGCGCACGTCGGGTGCGTCCCAGTTCACGGCCCAGCCGTAGTCGGCCGGATAGATGTCGCTGGTCAGGCGCTCTTCGTAGCCGTGCAGTTGATCGGGGCCGCAGAAATGCATCTTGCCGGACAAGGCGGTGCGGTATCCCAGCGCGCGCAGGTAATGGGCGTAGGTGGGGATGTCGGCCGGGAAGTCCGCGGCGTTGTCCCAGGCGCCGATGCGCGACGGCAGTTGCCCGCTCATCAGGCAGAACCGCGACGGCGCGCACAACGGGCTGTTGCAGTAGGCGGAGTCGAAGACCACACCGTCGCGCGCCAGCGCGTCCAGGTGGGGCATCCGGATCGGCGAGCGGGCGTCGTGCAGCGGCAGCAGTGGAGCGGCCATCTGGTCGGCCATGATGAACAGGATGTTGGGGCGGGTCTGGGACATGGTGGTTCGGGCTCCGGTTCGGGTGCTGCGCGGGGAAGGAGGGCGCATCATCCGCGCAAACCGGTGCCGTGTGAACCGCCAGCGAGCATGTCGCTGATAAGCTCAGCTTATGCCACGCCCCTTGCCTTCGCTGGATCTGCTGCAGGTGTTCGAAGCCTGCGGGCGCTGCCTGAGCTTCACCGTGGCGGCGGCGGAGCTGGGCATGACGCAGCCGGCGGTCAGCCAGCATATCCGGCGGCTGGAACTGGCACTGGGAACGCCGCTGTTCATCCGGGTGCACCGGGGCATCGAACTGACGTCGGCCGGTGCGGCCTTGCTCGCTCCCGTCCAGGAGGCGCTGGCGACCTTGCACACGGCCGTCGACCGGACGATGGCCGAACCGGCCCGCGAACTGCTGGCGGTGGCGACCGACTTCGCGTTCGCCACCTATTGGCTGATGCCGCGGCTCGAGCGTTTCTACCGCTTGCATCCGCGCATCGACGTCAGTCTCGTGACCAGCAACCGGGCCCAGGTCCTGCTGCCGGCCGACGTCGACCTGGCCATCGTGTTCGGAGACGGCCGCATTCCGCGCGCCGAGTCCAGCCTGCTGCTGCGTGAATGCGTGTTTCCGGTCTGTGCGCCGGGCCTGCTCCGGGCGCATGGCGGCGATCCGCAGGCGGTGTTGCGCGAGGCGCCGTGGCTGCAACTCAAGCCGGCGCCGGGCCAGCATTGGTTCGACTGGCAACGCGCCGGCCCGCGCTGGGCCGGCGATCGTGCGGCCGTCGCGGAACTGCCGGCCTTCGACAACTACCTGCTCGTGATCGGCGCCGCGCTGGCCGGGCAGGGCGTGGCGATCGGCTGGCAGCACCTGGTCGACAGCTTGCTCGCGCAAGGCCTGTTGTGCCGGCTGGGTCGCCATCGGCTGGAGTCGCCACTGGGGTATCACCTGGTGCTGCCGCAACGCAAGCGCGGTCGCCCGGCCAGCGCCGCCTTCGTGCAGTGGCTGTCGAGCGAGTTGCCGCGCCACCGGGGGCCGACGTTAGACTCTGGCCATGGCTGAGCCGCCCACCGCTGACGAACGGGTCCTTGCAGTCTTGCGGGCGAGCGGGGTATTTGGCAGCCTGGAGGAGCCCGTGCTGCAGGACCTGGGCCGCTTCCTGCACCTGCAGACGATTCCGGGTGGCGCCGTCGTGCTGCGCGAAGGCGAACCCGCCGAGACCATGTTCTTCCTGGTCAGTGGCCGCCTGCGGGTGTCGCGCCGCGACGCCCAGGGAGTCTTGCAGCTCTACAACGAAATTCGGCCCGGCGAGAGCGTCGGCGAGGCCGGGTTGATCCTGCAGCAGGCGCGTGCGGCGGACATCACGGCCTTGCGCGATTCGACGCTGGCCATGCTCGGCCGCGCCGATTTCGAGCGCCTGCTGGTGCTGCATCCACTGGCCTTGAACAAGGTCTTCGCGCAGGCGATCTTCAATCACCTGCGCCATGCCTCGCAGGCGGTCGAGCGACGGCATGCGCAGATCTTTGTCGTTGTGCCGCTGGATGCCGGCACGGCGGCGCATGAGGTTGCGCAAGGCCTGACGCGCGCCTGTGCGGTGTTCGGGCGGGCCTACCAGGTGCCGCCCGATGCGCAAAGCATGGTGGACCCGTCCGCCACCGGCGCCTGGAGCGGCAAGGATCGATACGACGACCTCGAGGAGCAGTACGACTTCCTGATCTACGAGGCCGATCCGCGTTCCTTGTCCTGGGCCAAGCGGGCATTCCGCCAGGCCGACCAGGTCGTGTTCGTGGCCCGGCACGACGGCCCGGCCGCAACGGGCGAACTCGAACACCTGCTGGCGCGCGAGCCCGGCTACGAGATGAAGCGCAAGCACCTGGTGGTGCTGCATCCCGCCGATGCCGACATGCCGGCGGGCCTGATGCATTGGCGCGACGGACGCGATGTCGAGCGTGTGTATCCGATCCGCTCGCGTCACGTGGGCGATTACGCGCGGCTGGCGCGGTTCCTCCATGGCAAGGCGGTGGGTGTCGTGCTCGGCGGCGGCGGTGCGCGAGGTTTTGCCCACCTCGGTGTGTTGCGCGCGCTCGAGCAGGCCGGCATCGTCGTCGACATGGTCGGCGGCAACAGCATGGGGGCCTTGCTGGGTGCGCAATACGCCTGTGGCTGGCCGCTGGACGAGATCCGCGATCGCACGGTGCGTTTCGCACGGGGTGGGGAACGCCCGACGCTGCCGGTGATATCCATCGTGTCCGGACGGCGCGTCGAGCGCGACCTGCGGCGCATGTTCGGCGAGCGGACCGTCGACCAGTCGTGGCTGCCGTTTTTTGCCACCGCCTGCAACCTGAGCCGGGCCTGCACCACGGTGCAGGACAGCGGGCCGTTGTGGCGCGCAGTGCTGGCCAGCAATTCACCGGTCGGGCTGTTCCCGCCGGTGCTGCACAAGGGCGACCTGCTGGTGGACGGCGCGATCCTGGAGAACGTGCCGGTGGCGGCCATGCGTGCGCGCCTGGGAACGCCGCTGGAAAAGCGGCGCGGCAATGGCACCGTCATTGCGATCGATGTCGACGTGCGCGACTACATGGGCGTGGATCCGGCATGGCCCCGCTTGTCGGTGCGGCGGACGATCCAGGGGTATTTCCGCCGCGGCGAGCCGGCATCTCCCGGCATCGGCGACATCCTGTACCGGGCCAGCCATATCGGCGGCCTGCACCAGCGCGCGCGGACCATGGTCCAGGCCGACCACTATCTCGAGCCGCCCGTGGCGTCGTTCGCGCTGATGGGTTACGGGCGCGCTGAGAAGATCGCCGAGGTCGGATACCGGTATGCCATGCAGGAAATAGAGCGATGGACACGGCCGGCGACGCGCGCCTGACCGCGGGCAGCCTGCCGCTGTCCCTGAGCCAGCTCGAGGTCTGGCGGGATCAACGCGCCTGGCCGGGCAGCGCGCACCTGAACCTGGGCGGCACCGCGTTTTTCGAGGGGCCGCTGGACCTGCCGCGGCTGCGGCGTGCGTTGTCGCAACTGGTTGCCGAGAACGCCGCATTGCGCCTGGTCTTGCAGCCCGACGGAACACAGCGCCTGTTGCCGGCGTTCGAGCCCGAGTTGCGGCTGATCGACATGAGCGCGGAGCCCGAACCGCGCCAGGCGATGCGCCAGTGGTGGCAACACTGGATGCGCCAGCCGTTTGCATTGCACGATGGCACGCCGCCCTGGCGTTTTGCGTTGTTGCGCGCAAGCGATGTGCTCCATGGCGGCACGATCCAGTTCCACCACCTGATCATGGACGGCTGGGGCACGACCCAGGTCATGAAACGCTGGAGCGCGATCTACAACCGGATCGGCGCCGGCGACGACGGCGTCGCACCCAGCGACGACAGCTACCTGGCCTTCGTCGCGGAGTCGCACGCCTACCGGCAGTCGGAGTCCTTCGTGCGCGACGCCGTGTTCTGGCGCGCGCAATTGCCGGCCCTGCCGGAGCCGCTGCTGCAGCGGCGCCAGGCCCATGCGCGCGACGGCGGCCTGCCCGATGCGCACCTGGTGGTGGAGTCGCTGCCGCGCGCCGACTACGACCGGCTCGAGCGTCTCGCCGCGGGCCAGGGCATCACGCCGTTCAACTTCTTCCTGGCCGCGCTGGCCCTGTATTTCGCCCGTGTCGGCGAGCGCGAGCAGGTGCTGGTCGGTGTGCCCACGCTCAACCGCGGCGGCAGGCGTTACCGCGACACCATGGGCATGTTCGTGGGTGTCCTGGGCATCAACGTGACCGTGGCGCCGGACATGACGGCGGCCGAGCTGGTCGCCGGCGTGGGCGCCATCATGCGTTCGGCCCTGCGCCACCCGCGTTATCCGCTCAGCGAGCTGGCGCGCGAGCTCGAGGTGGTGCGCAGCGGCCGCGACGGGCTGTTCGACGTGTTGCTGTCGTTCGAGCGCCAGGATTATCAGGTCGCGTTCGGCGACGCCGAACTGGTCGACTCGCGCCAGTTGTTTTCCGGCTGCGCGCGGTACCCGCTCGGCATCACCGTGTGCGAATTCCATGCGCGCCAGGACCTGGAACTGGTGCTCGAGGGCAGTGCCGCCTATTTCACGCCGGAGGCCGTGGCCGCGCTGGGCGCGCGCATTTGGCACATCGTGCAGGCGCTGGCGGCCGAGCCCGATCGCCGTGTGGCCGATCTGCCGGTGCTGCCGGCCGCGGAGTTCGACCGCATCGTCCATGCCCGCCATGCCGATGTCGTGCAGCACCGGCAGCCGCGCACCTATGTGGCCGCGTTCGAGCACCACGCGGCACGCACGCCGCAGGCGGTGTGCCTGGTCTGGAACGGCGCGCAGATGGACTATGGCACGGTGAATCGCCGCGCCAACCAATTGGCCCATCGGCTGGTCGGCCTGGGCGCGGGCCGGGATCGCATCGTGGCCGTGGCCATGCCGCGCGGGCCGGACCTGGTGCTGGCCATGCTGGCCATCGCCAAGGCCGGGGCCGCCTACCTGCCACTGGATCCGGACGCGCCGCTGGCCCGGCTGGCCCTCGTGCTGCAGGACAGCGCGGCCGTCGCGCTGATGGTGCAGCAGCCGGACTGGGACCGCTTGGCGCCGCTGCATGTACACACCATCGTCGGCAGCTGGCAACAAGGCCTGGCCGATCTGCCGAGCGACGATGCGCCCGCCGTCGCCGCGCCCGAAGACCTGGCCTATGTGCTGTTCACGTCGGGGTCGACCGGCCGGCCCAAAGGCGTGATGATCGAACACGCGGTGCTGGCGCGCCGCTTGCACTGGTTGTCGCGCAGCTACGGCGTCACGGCGCAGGACCGTACCGGGCAGGCGACACAGGCCACGTTCGATCCATCGCTGATCGAGCTGTGCCTGCCGCTGGTGCACGGCGCCAGCATGGCCCTGGCGCCGCCGGGGCGGTTGTTGCCCCAGTCGCTGGCGGAATTTGCCGTGCGCCACGGCGTCACCATCATGGCCTTCGTGCCGTCGACGCTCAGCGGTTTCCTCGACGCGGCGGCCGGTCAACGCGGGCTTGCGCTGCGCGTGGCCTGCTGCGGCGGCGAAGTGCTGGCGCCCGAACTGGCGCGCCGCTACTTGACCGTCACCGGCGCGCGGCTGTTCAACGTGTACGGTCCCACCGAGGCATGCATCTTCGCCACCGCCTGGGAATGCCGCAGCGACGACGACTCCACCGTGTTGCCGGTCGGCCTGCCGGTGGACGACACCACCATCCATGTGCTCGACCGGCAACTGCGCCCGGTGCCCGATGGCGTGTCCGGCGAGGTCTACATCGGCGGGCGCGGGTTGGCGCGCGCCTACCTGAACCAGCCGGCTTTGAGCGCGGCCAGTTTCGTCGCCGATCCGTTCCGTCCCGGCGAGCGGCTGTACCGGACCGGCGACAAGGGCACGCTCGATCACCAGGGCCGGCTGCATTTCCAGGGCCGGCTGGACCGGCAGGTCAAGCTGCGCGGCTACCGCATCGAACTCGGCGAGATCGAGTCGGCCCTGCTGGCGATCGAGGGTGTGTCGCAGGCCGCGGCGCGCAAGGTGGAATCCGGCGGACACGCGGCCATCCACGCCTGGGTGGCGCCGGCGCGGCCCGACGACCACGAACGGCTGCAGCGCGCCTTGCGGGTACGCCTGCCCGACTACATGGTGCCGTCGGCGATCTGCTCGCTGCCGGTGCTGCCGACCAGCGGCAGCGGCAAGGTGGATTACGCCGCCTTGCCCGATGCCACGCCCGCGGTGCAGGCGCGTGTCGTCGGCCGCGGGCCGGCCACACCACGCGAGGCCGAACTGCTGGCGCTGTGGCAGACCGAACTCGGACGCGCGTCCTTGTCGGTACAGGACAACTTCTTCGACGTCGGCGGCGATTCGCTGGCTGCGATCAGTATCCTGGCCGGCGCGGAACGCATGATGCGGCGCCGGATTCCGCTGTACATGCTGACCGAGAACCCGACGGTCGAGCGGCTCGCGGCTGCACTGGACAAGGAGTCGACGCCGCCGGGCCTGCTCGTGCCGCTGGGCCCGGGCACGGCCGCCGACACCATCTACCTGGCGGCTTCCGGACACGGTGACCTGCTCCGGTTCCAGACCCTGGCCGATGCGCTGGGCGGCAACTGCGACCTGCGGATGCTGCAGCCGCCGCAGGGGCCGGCGCCGTTCCGGCGCATCAAGCAGCTCGCGGAGATGTACGCCGACGGCATCCAGGCCCAGGGGCAGGCGCCGGGATTCATCGCCGGCTTCTCGATCGGCGGCATCGCGGCACTGGAGACGGCCCGGCTGCTGGAGCAACGCGGCGTGCCGCCGCGCGGCCTGATCCTGATCGACACGGTCTATCCGAAGGCGGTCTGGGGCGGAACCTTCTACTGGCGCCTGTTCTCCGGGCTGGTGCGGCTGTTGCGGTTGCAGGAGCTCAGCATCAACGGCCGGCGCCTGGGCGCCATGATCAACGACGCCGGGCTGGTCGCACAGGTCAAGTCCATGGGCGGGTATCGGGTGGCAGCCTTCGGCGGGCCCACGACGCTGATCAAGACCTCCGGCCTGCTGCGCTGGGAAAAGGCCTTGTTCGGTTCCTGGAACAAGCTGCTGGGCGAGCGGCTGCACGAGCGCCGGGTTGCCGGCCTGCACGGCTCCATCTTCGCCGCCGGCCAGGTCCGGGACCTGGCCATGGTGTTGACGGACATCACGCGCCGCGTGCCATGAAGCCCTTGCCGGACATGCAGCCGCCGTTGTCGTCGTCGGTGCTGCGCCGGCGCCTGTGGCTGCTGGCCCTGGCGGTGCTGGCCGTGATCGCGTTGGCCATCGGCTGGACGGCCACGCCGCTGCGCGAATGGCTCGACGTGGATGTGGTCGTGTCGGGGTTGCAGCGCTTCGGCGAGTCATTCGGGCCGGTGGCCGCCACGTTCGGATTC
Source organism: Rhodoferax sp. (assembly GCA_024236015.1). Lineage (GTDB taxonomy): Bacteria > Pseudomonadota > Gammaproteobacteria > Burkholderiales > Burkholderiaceae_C > CAISIP01. Next base: position 185,584 of record JACKLK010000003.1, on the reverse strand, counting down.
GCGCTGGCCATGACGCTGGCGGTGCCCCTGACCTTCCTGACCCTGGTGGCCCTGGTCGCGTTCGGCCCCTGGGCCGGCTTTGCCTGTGCGATGGTCGGTGCCTTGCTGGGCGCGGCGGCCAGCTACGGCATCGGCGCCTTCCTCGGGCACGAGGTGCTGCTGCGCCTGGCCGGACCGCGCATCAACATGCTGAGTCAGCGCATGGCCCGTCGGGGCCTGGTGGCGGTGATCCTGGTGCGCCTGGTGCCGGTGGCGCCGTTCGCGGTGATCAACATGGTCGCCGGCGCCAGCCACATCCGGCTGCGCGACCTGGTGCTCGGCACCGCGATCGGCATGACGCCCGGCACCCTGGCCATGATGCTGTTCGTCGACCAGATCACCGAAGCGCTGCGCAGGCCCACCCCGCTGACCTTTGCGCTGCTGGGTGGCACCGTGCTGCTGATCGGCGCCGGCGCCTGGGGGCTGCAGCGCTGGTTGCGCAGCGTGGATCGGTAGGGGGGCGCTGAAACGCTGCGCGTTTGCTGGCCCTACAGGCCAGCCGCTGCGCGCAGCGCGGGGATGCCTTGTGGCTTCGGCCCGGCCCTGCGGGCCTTCACATCGGCTGCGCCGATATGAGCCTTCGCCGCAAAGTCGCCGAAACGCTGCGCGTTTGCTGGCCCTACAGGCCAGCCGCTGCGCGCAGCGCGGCGGCTTTGTCGGTTCGCTCCCAGGTGAAGTCGGGTTCTTCGCGGCCGAAGTGGCCGTAGGCGGCGGTTTTCTCGTAGATCGGGCGCAGCAGGTCGAGCATCTGGACGATGCCCTTGGGCCGCAGGTCGAAGTGTTCGCGCACCAGCTTGGCGATCTGCTCGTCGGGGATCACGCCCGTACCTTCGGTGTAGACGGTGATGTTCATCGGGCGCGCGACGCCGATGGCATAGGCCACCTGGATCTGGCACTGGCGCGCCAGGCCGGCGGCGACGATGTTCTTGGCCACGTAGCGGCAGGCGTAGGCGGCCGAGCGGTCGACCTTGCTCGGGTCCTTGCCGCTGAACGCGCCACCGCCATGCGGGCAGGCGCCGCCGTAGGTGTCGACGATGATCTTGCGGCCGGTCAGGCCGCAATCGCCCTGCGGGCCGCCGACGACGAAACGGCCGGTCGGGTTGATCAGGTATTCGGTCTCCTTGATCCACTCGCTGGGCAGCACCGGCTTGATGATCTCCTCGATCACGGCTTCGGTGAACGAGGCCTTCATCTTGGTGGCCGATTCGCTCTGGTCCGGATGGTGCTGGGTCGACAACACGACGGTGGCGATGCTGTGCGGCTTGCCGTCGACATAGCGCATCGTGACCTGGCTCTTGGCGTCCGGCCGCAGGAACGGCAGCCGGCCGTCCTTGCGCAACTGGGCCTGGCGCTCGACCAGCCGGTGGGCGTAGTAGATCGGCGCGGGCATCAGCTCGGGGGTTTCGTCGCAGGCATACCCGAACATCAGGCCCTGGTCGCCGGCGCCAGTGTTCAGGTGGTCGTCGGACGCATGGTCGACACCTTGTGCGATGTCGTTGCTCTGCTTGTCGTAGGCCACCAGAACGGCGCAGCCCTTGTAGTCGATGCCGTAGTCGGTGTTGTCGTAGCCGATGCGCTTGATGGTGTCACGCGCGACCTGGATGTAGTCGACATGCGCATTGGTCGAGATCTCGCCGGCCAGCACCACCAGGCCGGTGTTGCACAGGGTTTCTGCCGCGACCCGGCTGCGCGGGTCCTGCTGGAAGAGTGCGTCGAGAATGGCATCCGAGATCTGGTCGGACACCTTGTCGGGGTGGCCTTCGGACACGGATTCGGAAGTGAAGAGAAAATCGTTCGCCATAAGTTTCCTTTGTTAGCTCCATCAACACATGGGGTCTTGCGTTGCCTGGGCTGGAGTGCTTGGGCGAACGCTTTAGCAGTTACACAAGGCACAATGGCCGCTTTTGCGGGTGCCGCCATCGTGGGTGTCGCCCTGCAAGTAGTTCCATAACTCGGCGACCGGCCGATTTTAACCATTGATGACTCACGTGTTTCGCTGGCTTGCGCATGTGCCCCTGTGGCTGCTGCATGGCCTGGGCTGGTTGCTCGGCTGGTTGTCGTTCCTGTTGTCCCCGACGTATCGGCGTCGCTTCCTGGCGAACATCGCGCAGGCGGGGTATCGCCTGTCGGCGGCATGGGGCGCTGTCGGCGGCGCCGGCCGCATGGTCGGCGAGTTGCCGCGGCTCTGGCTGGGTGCCGCGGTGCCGTGCGAGTGGGAGAACGACGCGTGTGTCGACAAGGCCTATGCAGCCGGTCGTGGCGTGATCTTCCTGACACCGCACCTGGGATGTTTCGAAATCACGGCGCAGGCACTGGCTGCGCGGTATGCAGGCCGTTATGGGCCGTTGACCGTGCTGTACCGGCCGGCGCGCCAGGCCTGGCTGGCACAACTGATGCTGCAGGCGCGCCATCGGCCGGGCCTGGTCACCGCGCCGACCAGCCTGGCCGGCGTGCGCCAGATGATCCGTTCCTTGCGCAACGGCCATGCCGTGGGATTGTTGCCCGACCAGGTTCCCCCGGACGGCATGGGAGTGTGGTCGCCGTTTTTCGGGCGCGATGCCTACACCATGACCCTGTCGGCCCGGCTGGCCCAGCAGACCGGCGCGACGGTGCTGCTGCTGTGGGGGGAGCGTCTGCGCTGGGGGCGCGGGTTCCGGCTGCACTTCCGGGAGTTGCACGAGCCCTTGTCGCCCGATCTGGACGCAGCGGTGGCGCAGGTCAACCGGGAGATGGAACGGCTGATCCGCGAGTGCCCGGCGCAGTATCTGTGGGGTTATGCGCGCTACAAGCATCCCAAGGGGGAGTCATGACCCGGGCCGGGGTGTCCCCATGCTGAGTCACCTGGGCATCGGTTTCATGCGGCTGATGGCCTTGTTGCCGCTGCGCGGGGTCAGGGCCCTGGGGCGGGTGCTCGGCTGGTTCCTGTACCGGCTGGCGGCGTCGCGTCGGCGCGTGGTGGCGGTCAACCTGCGCCTGTGTTTTCCGCAGTTGTCCGACGCGCAACGGGACGTCATGGCGCGGCGGACCTTCGTGTATTTCGCCCAGGCCTGGCTGGACCGGGGCTGGTTGTGGCATGGCGGCATCGAGCGGTTGCAGCGCCGCTTGCGCGTGCGCGGGGCCGTGCACGAGCTGCAGGGGGATGCACCGACCGTGATCTTTGCGCCGCATTTCGTCGGTCTGGACGCGGGTTGGACGGCGTTGACGCAGAGCCTGCCGCGCGCATTCACGACGATTTATTCGAACCAGGTCGACCCGCTGCTGGACCGCTGGATCCTCGACGGCCGCAAGCGCTTCGGCCAGCCGCGCCTGTTCGGCCGCGACGACGGACTCAAGCCGGTGGTGCAGGCCCTGCGCGCAGGCCAGCCGCTGTATCTGCTGCCGGACATGAACATCACGCGCCAGGAATCGGTGTTCGTGCCGTTTTTCGGCGTGTCGACGGCGACGCTGACCTCGTTGTCCCGGTTCGCGAAGATGGGCCGCGCCAAGGTCGTGCCGGTGATCACCGAACTCACGGACGCCGGATATGACGTGCATGTCCTGCCGGCATGGGATGATTTCCCGACCGACGACCTGCAGGCCGATGCCGCCACGATGAACCGTCGCCTGCAGGACTACGTCGAGCGGATGCCGAGCCAGTATTACTGGGTGCACAAGCGCTTCAAGATGCGCCCGGCGGGCGAAACGTCGGTCTATTGAGGCCAGGCGCCTCGGCGCACAGCCGGCTTCAGGCGGCCGGGTCGGCGCTGTCGGATGCCGCGTCCGTGTCGGCGGCGGCGTCCGTATGGGCGGGTGCGTCGCCAGCCGGGTGGGCCCATTGCCACAACAACCGGGACACTTCGTCGATGCCTTGGCGCTTGGTGGCCGAGAACAACATCGCATGGCCTCCGCCGGCCTGCAGCCTGGCGATCGACAAGGCCTTGTGGGCCTCGACGCGGGTGAGCTTGTCGGCCTTGGTCAGCAGCAGCAGGAACTGCAGGCCTTCCTCGACCCGTGGCCGCACCACGTCGAGCAGGATCTCGTCGAGTTCGGTCAGGCCCAGGCGGGGATCGCACAACAGCACGATGCCGCGCAGGTTCTCGCGCGTGACCAGATAGTTGGCCATCACCTGCTGCCACCGGATCTTGTCCTGCCTGGGCACCGCCGCATAGCCGTAACCCGGCAGGTCGGTCAGCACGGCGTCGGTGACGCCTTGCTTGCCGAGCGAGAACAGGTTGATGTGCTGGGTCCGCCCCGGCTTGCGCGATGCGAAGGCCAGTTGCTTTTGCTGCGTGAGCGTGTTGATGCAGGTCGACTTGCCGGCATTGGAGCGGCCGACGAAGGCGATCTCCGGAACCTCGAGCGCCGGCAGGAAATGCAGCTCGGGCGCCGTGGTCAGGAAACGGGCGGTGTGCAGCCAGCCGCTGGCGATCTGGGCCGGGGTGGCGGGGGCCTTGGCGGAAGAGGTGGGCTTTGCGGCGGTGGGGGGGTGTTGGCGTGTCATGGGATCCGACGGAGGTGGCCGCGACCTGCATTGTAGAATGCACGCTGTTTTGCCCCCTCTCTTTGATGCCCATCCCCATGACGTCTATTGCCCGCCTGATGCTTGCCACCACCCTGGCACTGAGTTCTCTGAGTGTTGTCGCGCAGGACAAGAAACCCGATCTGGCCAAGGGTGAGGCAAGTTACACCGCGGTGTGCGCCGCCTGCCACGGTGCCGACGGCAACTCCGGCTCGCCGGAGAACCCCAAGCTGGCGGGGCAACATCCGCAGTACCTGGTCAAGCAACTGCAGGAGTTCAAGTCCGGCAAGCGCAACAACGCGGTCATGAAGGGTTTTGCGACCACCCTGTCCGATGACGACATGGTCAACATCTCTCACTGGCTGGCCAGCAAGCAGCCCAAGCCCGGTTTCGCCAAGGAGAAGGATCTGGTGGCGCTCGGGGAGCGTATCTACCGTGGCGGCATCGCCGAGCGCAAGATCGCGGCCTGTGCGGGTTGCCACAGCCCCAATGGCGCCGGCATCCCGGCCCAGTATCCGCGCACGAGCGGCCAGCACGCCGACTACAGCAAGACCCAGCTCACCGCATTCCGCGACGGCATCCGCGCCAACAGCGTGCAGATGACCGGCGTTGCCGCCCGCCTGAACGATCGCGAGATCCGCGCGGTGTCGGACTACATGGCCGGCCTGCGCTGATACCGCGCCAGGCGGCCGGGTGATGGCGCATGACGCGTTCGCCCGGCCCGCCGATCGGCGGCCCGGGCCATCGGGTCCGATCCCGCACCCGCGGGTCAGCATGGCGCCACGGCGTCTCGCCGGGGCAGGAACTTTGTAAGTTTTTCCGGGTTCAGACGAACTCAGACATGACAAGGACCTGCCCATGATCATCCAGACCCGCAACCACGGCTTCCATCACGATACGCCCGGCGAGATCACGCCGCGCGAGACCTATCTGGGGCGACGCGAACTGATCCGCGCCATGGCCGGCGGCGTGGCCGGTGCGGCTCTGGCAACATGGGCCGCACGCGATGCGCTTGCGCAATCCGGCGCGCGTGCGGGCAAGCTGGCACCGCTGCCGGGGGCACGATCCGCGGTGGCCGGCGCGGTGACGATGGAAAAACGCACCGACTACCAGGACGCCAGCACGTACAACAACTTCTACGAGTTCGGCACCGACAAGTCGGATCCGGCGGAGCGCGCGCATACGCTCAAGACCTCGCCATGGACGGTCGAGATCGAAGGCCTGGTCAGGAATCCGCAGAAGATCGCGCTGGAGGACCTGCTCAAGCTCAGCGCCCAGGAGGAGCGGATCTACCGCCTGCGCTGTGTCGAGGGCTGGTCGATGGTCATTCCCTGGGTCGGATATTCGCTGTCGAAGCTGATCGCCAAGGTCGAGCCGCTGGGCAGTGCGAAATACGTCGAGTTCGTCACGCTGGCCGACCCCAAGACCATGCCCGGAGTCAACGCGCGGGTGCTGGATTGGCCGTACGTCGAAGGCCTGCGCATGGACGAGGCCCTGCATCCGCTGACGCTGCTGTCGTTCGGCATGTATGGCGAGGTGCTGCCGAACCAGAACGGCGCGCCGGTGCGGCTGGTCGTGCCGTGGAAATACGGTTTCAAGAGCGGCAAGAGCCTGGTCAAGATCCGCTTCACCGAGAAGCAGCCGATCACCGCCTGGAATCGCGCATTGCCCAACGAATACGGCTTTTATTCGAACGTCAATCCGCAGGTCGATCATCCGCGCTGGAGCCAGGCCACCGAGCGGCGCATCGGAGAGGACGGCTTGTTCGCCAAGAAGCGCAAGACGCTGATGTTCAATGGCTACGAGCCGCAGGTCGGACAGTTGTACGCAGGCATGGACCTGCGCAAGTTCTACTGAGCGCGGCGCATCCGCGGCGCCGATCGGCGAAGGCACCGTTCGCATGATGCGCCGCTGGTTGTCCGGCCCGTCCGCCAAGCCGCTGCTGTTCGTCGCGGCCCTGATGCCGTTCGCGTGGTTGCTCTGGGGCGCGCTGACGCAGAATCTCGGACCCAATCCGGCCGAGGCGCTGATCCGCTCCACGGGCGACTGGACGCTGCGGTTCCTGTGCCTGGTGCTGGCGGTGACGCCGCTGCGGGTGCTGACCGCGACGCCGGCGCTGGCACGGCTGCGCCGCATGCTCGGCTTGTTCGTCTATTTCTATGGCATGGTGCACATGCTGTGTTACGCATGGCTGGACATGGCGTTCGTGCTGGGTGACATCGCGCGCGACATCGTCAAGCGGCCGTTCATCCTGGTCGGATTTCTCGCGCTGCTGCTGTTGACGGCACTGGCGGCCACGTCGTTCAACCGTGCAATACGCCTGCTCGGGGCCCGGCGCTGGCAGTGGCTGCACCGGGCGGTCTACCTGGTCGCGGGCCTGGCCGTGCTGCACTTCTTCTGGATGCGTGCGGGCAAGAACGACTTTGCCGAAGTGGCGCTGTACGGCGCGATCCTGGCCGTGTTGCTCGGCTGGCGCGTGGTGCGCGCCTGGCGGATGCGCCGCGCCGCCATGGGCGGCCGCACCGCGGCCTGAGCCGCCGGATTCAGCGACCGGCCAGTGCCGCCGGCAGTTCGTTGCGCAACTGGTCTGCAATCGATTCGCGTGCCCGGATCAGGCGCGACTGTTCGCCCTGGACCAGGACTTCGGCCGCGCGGCCGCGCGAGTTGTAGTTGCTGGCCATGCTCATGCAATAGGCACCGGCCGACAACACCGCCAGCAGGTCTCCGGACTCCAGTGCCAGTGCGCGTTCATGGCCGAGCCAGTCGCCGCTTTCGCACACCGGGCCGACCACTTCCCAGGTAAGCGTATCGCCCGGCCGGGGCTGCACCGGCACGATGGCATGGAAGGCCTGGTACATCGCGGGCCGGGGCAGGTCGTTCATGGCCGCGTCGACGATGCAGAAATTCTTCTGCTCGCCAGGCTTGAGGTAGAGCACTTCGGTCACGCAGACACCGGCATTGCCGACCAGCGAGCGGCCGGGCTCGAGCATCAGCATGCGGTCGCCGAAGCCGCGGGCATCGAGCTTGGCCAGCAGCCGGGTCCACAACACGTCGGCCGCGGGCGGCTGGTCGCCGTTGTAGTCGATGCCCAGTCCGCCGCCGAAGTCCAGGTGGTCGATCCGGATGCCTTCGGCCTCGATCGCCTGGACCAGGTCGAGCAGGCGGTCCATGGCATCGAGGTAGGGCGCTTCCTGGGTGATCTGCGAGCCGATATGGCAATCGATGCCGGCCACCCGGATGCCGGGCAGGTCCGCCGCGCGGCGGTAGGTGGCCACGGTGCGTTCATGCGCAATGCCGAACTTGTTGCCCTTGAGGCCGGTGGAGATGTAGGGATGGGTCTTGGGATCCACGTTCGGATTGACCCGGATGCTGACGGGCGCGCGCGTGTCCATGGACACGGCCACGGCGTTGAGCACCTCGAGTTCGGCCTCGCTCTCGATGTTGAAGCAGGCGATGCCGAGTTCGAGTGCGCGGCGCATTTCGGCGCGGGTCTTGCCGACGCCGGAGAAGATCACGGTCGAGGCCGGCGCGCCGGCGGCGATCACGCGTTCGAGTTCACCGCCCGAGACGATGTCGAATCCGCAGCCGGCCTGGGCCAGCAGTTGCAGCACGGCCAGCGTGGAGTTGGCCTTCATCGCATAGAAGATGCGGGCCTTGCGGCCGGCCAGCGGGCGCTGGTAGGCCGCCAGTGCATCGCGGATGGCCGTCTCGGAGTACACGAACAGCGGCGTGCCATGGCGCCGGGCCAGGTCCGCGAGCGGGACCTGGTCGACGCACAACTGCTGGTTGCGGTAGGCGATATGGGGCGCGCCGGGTACGGTGGGCAGGCTCATGGCGTGGAAGTCGGGGACGAGGAAGGGAGCACGGGCTGCACGGCTGTTGCCGGCGCGCCGGGTCGCAGGGTCTGGGGCAATGTTGCGCGTTGCGCGGCGGCAGGTTCGGTCGGTATGAACAGACGGCCTTTTTGTCCGCAGGCCACCAGGACAACAGCGCTGGCGGCAAGGGCAAGGACCCTGACTAGAATTTGGCGGATGCGCAACATCGTGGAATTGTAATGACCGACTCTGAATTCATGGACCAGGCCGAGCGGGTGCTCGCCGCGATCGAGTCGGGTTGCGACCGCATCAACGATGCCACCGACGCCGACATCGACAACCAGCGTGTCGGTGGCATGGTGACGCTGAAATTCGCCAATGGCAGCGAGATCGTCGTCAACCTGCAAAAGCCCTTGCACGAGATCTGGCTGGCGGCGCGCAGCGGCGGTTACCACTACCGGTTCGATGCCGGGCAGTGGGTCGACACCAAGGGGCAGGGCGAGTTCTTTGCGCGCCTGTCCGCGGATGCCAGCGAGCAAAGCGGGCAGTCGCTGGTGTTCGAGCCGTAGTGCGGATGCCGGCGGCGTGCCGGACGGCAGGCGCGCGGCCCCCGGCATCGACGCGCAGGCAGGCCCGGCGCTGATGCTCAGTTGTTGCGGTTGTTCCGGAACAGGTCGAGGATGCGGTTGCGTTCCTCGGCCGGCGGGACGATCTCGATGCTGCCGTTGGTCGCGCCGGGAAGCAGGTCCTCCATGCCCAGGCTGGTGACGCCGCCGCCATAGGCGAACTCGCTGAAATACCATTCGCCACCCGTATTGACGACGCCTTCGGGCGCCGTGTATTGCGCCACCGGAACCCCCTTGAGCGCATGGTCCATGAAGGAGATCCAGATCGGCAGGCTCAAGCCGCCCCCGGTCGCCGTCCGGCCCAGCTTGCGCGGCGTGTCGTAACCCATCCAGGTCACGGCGACCAGGCTGGGCTGGAAACCGGCGAACCAGGCGTCCATGGAGTCGTTGGTGGTGCCGGTCTTGCCGTACAGGTCGGGGCGCTTGAGCGTGGCCTGCGCACGCGCCGCGGTACCGGCGCGCGTGACCTCGTTGAGCAGGCTGGTCATGACGAAGGCATTGCGGGCACTGATCGCCCGCACGGACTCGTCCAGCACCGGGAGCTTGTTCTCCATCAACACGCGTCCGGTCTGCTCGGTGACCTTGCTGATCAGCCAGGGATTGACCCGGTAGCCGCCGTTGGCAAAGACCGAGTAGGCGCCGACCATCTGCATCGGCGTGACCGACCCGGCGCCCAGGGCCATGGTCAGGTAGGGCAGGTGCTTGTCGGCGTCGAAGCCGAATCGCAGCGCCCAGTCACGGCCGAATTCGGGCCCGATCGCCTGCAGGACGCGGATCGAGATCATGTTCTTGGACTTGGCCAGGCCGGTGCGCAGGGTCATCGGGCCCTCGAACTTGCCGTCGTAGTTCTTCGGCTCCCAGGGCTGGCCGCCGGTGAACGCGGCATCGAAGAACAGCGGCGCGTCATTGATGATGGTGGCCGGCGTGAAACCTTTTTCCAGCGCGGCCGAATAGATGAAGGGCTTGAAGCTCGATCCGGGTTGGCGCCAGGCCTGCGTGACGTGGTTGAACTTGTTCTTCTGGTAGTCGAAGCCGCCGACCATGGCCTTGATGGCGCCGGTGTTGGGATCCATGGCGACGAAAGCGCCCTCGACTTCCGGCAGCTGCGTGATCTCCCATTTGTCCTTGGGGGCCCGAACGACGCGGATGACGGCGCCCGGACGCAGCTTGATATTGGGTGGCGCCTTGTCCGACAGCCCGGATCGGGCCGGCTCCAGCCCGTCGCCGGTGATCTCCAGCGTCTCGCCGTTCTGGCGGATCGCGCGGATCAGCTTGGGGTTGACTTCGAGAATGACCGCCGACATCACGTCGCCGTTGTCCGGGTGTGCGTCGAGCGCCTCGTCGATGGCGTCGTCCATGGCCTGCGGGTCCTTGGTGGGCAGGTCGATGAATTTCTCGGGGCCGCGATAGATCTGGCGCCGTTCGAAATCCATGATGCCGCGGCGCAGCGCATGGTAGGCCGCGTCCTGGTCTGCCGACGCAATACTGGTGTAGACATTGAGGCCGCGGGTGTAGGTCTCGTTGCCGTATTGCGCGAACACCAGTTGGCGCACCGTTTCGGCCACGTATTCGGCGTGGATCCGCGGCGCGTCCGTGCCAGCCTTGAGACGCAACTTCTCGGAACGCGCGGCCTGTGCCTGCTGGGCGGTGATGAAGCCGGTTTCCTCCATGCGATCGATCACCAGCAGTTGCCGCGCCCGCGCGCGTTTCGGGTTGCGGATCGGGTTGTTGGTGCCGGGCGCCTTGGGCAGGCCGGCCAGCATTGCCGCCTCGGCCACCGTGATGTCCTTGAGCGGCTTGTCGAAGTAGGCTTCGCTGGCCGCGGCGAAACCATAGGCCCGGTTGCCCAGGAAGATCTGGTTCATGTAGATCTCGAGGATCTGGTCCTTCGTGAGCAGGTGCTCGAGCTTGAAGGTCAGGAGCACCTCGTAGATCTTGCGCGTATAGGTCTTTTCGGAGGACAGGTAGACATTGCGCGCCACCTGCATCGTGATCGTCGAGGCGCCCTGGCTCTTGAGGTTGCTCAGGTTGGCGATGGCCGCGCGCATCATGCCCTTGTAGTCGACGCCGCCGTGTTCGTAGAAGCGGGTGTCTTCGATGGCCAGCACCGCGTCGGTCATGACCTGCGGCATGTCCTTCAGGCGGGTCAGGTTGCGGCGTTCCTCGCCGAACTCGCCGATCAGAACCCCGTCGGACGAATAAACCCGCAGCGGCAGGATCGGACGGTAGTCGGACAAGGCCGACACATCGGGCAGGTTGGGGAAGGCGACCGCCAGTGCGATCGCAATGACCATCGCCAGGGACACCGCGCCCGCCAGCGCGAGTCCGAACATCCAGCGCAGGATCCGCAGGACGGTTTGCACGGCGGTCGGTGCGGGGTGGGGTGCGTTTGTCTCGCCTTCGGATGGGGGAGAACTGGATTTTCGTGACATAAAACCTTCGTAAGGGCGCGCCAGTATTATAAAAACGGGTGCTTGACCCCAGCGGCGCGCAGTCGGGCAACCGATGTGCCGTCAGCCGGGCGCCAGGGTGTCAATTGTCGGACGGCGCCCGCGCAGAAGGCGTAACCGTCTGCTTTTGGCAACGTTTGACAGGTGCTGAATCGGGAAAATCCTTTGCGGGACAAGGAGCTTACTGATAGCATTCAAGTGAATTCTTAAGTTTCGCCGGTCTTGGATCGGCCAGTTTCTGGGGAAAGCCTTGATCTCAATGGGGTCGTTGTTCAGTCGTCAGCCAGCACCATTGCTGGGTCTTGACATCAGTTCGTCCAGCGTCAAGCTGGTCGAGTTGGGCCGTGACAAATCAGGCAATCTCGTCCTGGAGCGTTGCGCCATCGAACCGCTCGAGCGCGGATGGATCACCGACGGGAACGTCGAGAAGTTCGACGAAGTCGCCGATGCGGTACGCCGTCTGGTCAAGAAAAGCGGCGCCAAGACCAAGAACGTGGCCATGGCCTTGCCGCCGTCGGCCGTCATCACCAAGCGCATCGTACTGCCGGGCGGATTGTCCGACCAGGAGCTCGAGGTGCAGGTCGAAGCCGAGGCCAACCAGTACATCCCGTTCCCGCTGGACGAAGTCAGTCTCGATTTCTGCGTCGTCGGCCCGAGTTCCGCGTCGGTGGGTGACCTCGACGTGCTGATCGCCGCGTCCCGGCGCGAAAAGGTCCAGGACATCCAGGGCCTGGCCGAAGCGGCCGGGCTCAAGCCGGTCGTGGTCGATGTCGAGTCCTACGCGTCGCGCCTGGCGACATCGCGCCTGATCGAGAGCCTGCCCAACAAGGGCGCGGGCACCATCGTGGCCTTGTTCGAGGTCGGCGCGCTGACCACCAGCATGCAGGTGATCCGCGACGACGAGGTTCTCTACGACCGGGACCAGGCCTTCGGCGGCGCGCAGCTGACCCAGCTGATCGTGCGCCAGTACGGCTTTTCGCCGGAAGAGGCCGAGAGCAAGAAACGCAGCGGAGAACTGCCCGACGACTACGAGGCCAGCGTGCTCAAGCCCTTCGTCGAGAGCATGGTGCAGGAGATCGGCCGTGCGCTGCAGTTCTTCTTCACCAGCACGCCGCACAACAAGGTCGACCACATCATGCTGGCCGGCGGCTCCGCCGCCTTGCCCGGCCTGACCCATGCGGTCACCAAGCACACCTCGTTCACCTGCTCGCTGGTCAATCCGTTCGATGGCATGGAGATCGGCAGCGGCGTGCGGCTCAAGAAGATGACACGCGAGGCGCCGTCATACCTGACGTCGTGCGGCCTGGCGTTGCGGAGGTTCTCGCAGTGATACTGATCAACCTGCTCCCCCACCGCGAGGCGGCTCGCAAGCAGCGGCGGGACGCGTTCAACGTCAGCATCGGCGTGTCCTTTCTCGTCGGCGGCCTGATCGCGGGCTTGATCTACATGTGGTTCCAGGGGCGCATCACCGATCAGCAGGGACGCAACAACATGCTCACCAGCGAGATCAAGCGGCTCGAAGGGCAGATCAAGGACATCGCCGGGCTCGAGGCCGAGATCGCCGCGTTGCGCGCACGGCAGCAGGCGGTCGAAGACCTGCAGGCCGATCGCAATGTTCCGGTCCACCTGATGACCGAACTGGTCAAGCAGTTCCCCGATGGTGTCTACATCACCAACATGAAGCAGGATCGCCAGAGCGTGCAGCTGCAGGGAATCGCGCAATCCAACGAACGGGTTTCCGAGCTGCTGCGCAACCTGGCCAACGGCACGCCCTGGTTCTCGAAGCCCGAACTGGTCGAGATCGTCGCGAGCACCGTGACCCTGGCGCCGCGCGATGTCAAGCGGGTGTCGAATTTCACGATGCGCGTGCAATTGACCCGCGCCAGTGAAGCCCAGAAAGTGGCGCAGGCTCCGGCGGCGCCGGCCAAGCAATAACGGGGCAGGCACATGGCTGGCAAACCTTCCAAGAAGATCGATTTCGTCGCGCTGCAGGAGAAGCTGCTGTCGCAGTTTCGTGGCCTGGATCCCAAGGACCCGTCGTTGTGGCCGTCGTTGCCACGGTATTGCACCTATGCGGCCGTGATCGTCGCCGTGGTCGCCGGCTTGTGGTTTGCCTGGCTCAGCGACTCCGAACTGGAGCTCGAGGCGGAGCAGGCCAAGGAGGTCAAGCTGCGCACCGACTACCAGGCCAAGCTGGCCAAGGCGGTGAACCTCGAGGTGCTCAAGAAGCAGCGCGAACAGGTGCTGCAGTATGTGACCCAGCTCGAGAAGCAGCTGCCCAGCAAGGCCGAGATGGACGCCTTGCTCTCCGACATCAACCAGGCGGGACTGGGCCGCAGTTTGCAGTTCGAACTGTTCCGCCCCGGCGCGGTGGTGGTACGCGACTACTATGCCGAACTGCCGATCGCCATCCGGGTCACCGGCAAATACCATGACATGGGGGCGTTCGCATCCGACATCGCGAACCTGTCGCGTATCGTCACGCTCAACAACCTGACGGTGTCTCCCAAGCCCGATGGCAACCTGGTGATGGAAGCGACCGCAAAGACATTCCGCTACCTGGATACCGAAGAGATCCAGGCGCAACGCAAGGCCGGAGCCAAGAAATGACGACGAAGCACCTACGGATCGGCCTGGTGCTGGCTCTCTCGACGGTCCTGACCGCCTGTGGCGGCGGGGATGGCGAGGAATTGCAGCAGTGGATGAACGAGCAGCGCAACCTGGTGCGACCCAAGATCGTGCCGATTGCCGAGCCCAAGGTGTTCGAGCCGCAGGCCTACGAGCAACTCGCCGCGGTGGACCCGTTCAGCAAGGAGAAGCTGACCCAGGCGCTGCAGCGCGACGGCGCGCAATCGGTCGCCAACGGCGCCCTGGTGGCGCCGGAGCTGGCGCGGCGCAAGCAACCACTGGAAGCTTTTCCGCTCGACGCGATGACCATGGTCGGCAGCATGATCCGCGACGGCAAGCCGGTCGCGCTGGTGAAGGTGAACAATCTTTTGTATCAGGTGCGCCCGGGAGATTACCTGGGTCAGAACTACGGACGCGTGATGAAAATTGACGAGACAGAGGTTGCCTTGCGAGAAATCGTGCAAGACGCTGTGGGCGAATGGATCGAGCGCACGGCTGCGCTGCAACTTCAAGAGGGGGCGAAATGAACCATCCAACCGGACGCGCGGCCTTGTCGGGCTGGAAACGAATTTCCCTGGGACTGACGCTGGCGTTGGTGGCCATGTGTTCGTATGCGCAAACCGCCATCGAATCGGTCTCGGGCTCCGTGCAGGGCGGCTCGGAGGTGATCCGGATCGACCTGTCCAACGCATTGACCGCCGTACCCAGCGGGTTCTCGATCCAGTCGCCGGCCCGGATCGCGCTCGACTTCCCGGGCGTGACGAACGCCATGGGCCGCTCCACGGTCGACGTCAACCAGGGCAACCTGCGCTCGATCAGCGTGGTGCAGGCCGGTGACCGTACCCGTGTCGTGCTCAACCTCAAGCAAGCCACCGCCTACAAGGCGCAGCTGCAGGGCAAGTCGCTGCTCGTGGTGCTCGACGCGGTCGCGACGGCGGCTCCGAGCCAGGCTCCGTCGCCGGTGTTTGCCGAGAACCGCAGTCGTGACACCCTGCCCATCAAGGATCTGGATTTCCGCCGTGGCGCCGAAGGCGCGGGACGGGTCGTCGTCGCATTGCCGAACAACCAGGTCGGCGTCGATGTCCGCGTCCAGGGTCAGTCGGTCGTCGTCGAATTCCTCAAGTCCACCCTGCCCGAGGGGTTGCGCCGGCGCCTGGACGTGGCCGACTTCGGCACCCCGGTGCAGACCGTCACGACCTTCCAGGCCGGTGACCGGGTGCGCATGGTCATCGAGCCGCGCGGCCAATGGGAGCACAGTGCCTACCAGAGCGACGATCAGTTCGTGCTCGAGGTCAAGCCGCAGAAGGTCGATCCGACCAAGCTCACGCAAGGGCCCGGATACAACGGCCAGAAACTCTCGCTCAACTTCCAGAACATCGAGGTGCGTTCGTTGCTGCAGGTCATTGCCGACTTCACCAACTTCAACGTGATCACCTCCGACTCGGTGACCGGTGCCGTGACCCTGCGCCTGCAGGACGTGCCCTGGGACCAGGCGCTCGACATCATCCTGCAGGCCAAGGGCCTGGGCATGCGCAAGACCGGCAACGTGTTGTGGATCGCCCCGCGCGACGAGATCAGTGCCAAGGAGAAGCTGGAACTGGAATCGGCCGCGGCCCTGCAGAACCTGGAGCCGTTGCGGACCCAGTCGTTCCAGATGAACTACACCAAGGCGGCCGAGATCGCCGCCAGCCTGACGGCAGGGGGCTCCGGGCCGAACAGCACCCGCATCCTGAGTTCCCGCGGCAGCGTGATCGCCGAGGCCCGGACCAACCAGCTGTTCGTCACCGACATCGGCAGCAAGCTCGAGCAGGTGCAGCAGTTGATCGCCAAGCTCGACATCCCGGTGCGCCAGGTGCTGATCGAGGCGCGCATCGTCGAGGCGTCCGACACGTTCGGCAAGTCGCTCGGTGTCAAGCTCGGTGGCGGCATCAATCCGCCCGGTGGCGTGCAGGTGCTGAGCCAGGGTGGCAACGCGCTGAGCACGACCTTCGGATCCTCCTATGTCGAAGGTGCCGCGCAGACCACGTCGGGCAGCTTCGTCAATCTGCCGGCCATCGGCCAGAACGGCTACAACCCGGCGTCGTTCGCGGTGTCGATCTTCAATGCCGCGGCCAATCGATTCCTGAGCCTGGAGTTGTCCGCCCTGGAGGCCGACGGCAAGGGCAAGGTGGTGTCGAGTCCGCGGGTCGTGACTGCAGACCAGATCAAGGCGCTGATCGAACAAGGTACGGAACTGCCCTACCAGGTGGCCACGTCCAGCGGCGCGACCTCGATCGCCTTCCGCAAGGCCAACCTGAAACTCGAGGTGACGCCGCAGATCACGCCCGAGGGCAACATCATTCTCGACCTGGACGTCAACAAGGACACCGTGGGTCAGAGCACCGCAGCCGGCTTCGCGATCAACACCAAGCACATCAAGACGCAGGTGCTGGTGGAGAACGGCGGTACCGTCGTGATCGGCGGCATCTTCGAGCTGACCGAGACCGACAGCGAGACCAAGGTCCCGGTGCTGGGCGATCTGCCGGCCGTGGGCAACCTGTTCAAGACGCGTTCGCGCACCGCCAACAAGCAGGAAATGCTGGTGTTCATCACGCCCAAGATGATCGCCGACAAGGCGGCCGTCCGCTGAGCGGAACAGGGTCGCCGACCGGCGGCCCAGGGTGTCGCCGTGATATTCAGTCTGGTCGGTCTGCCGGGTTCCGGCAAGTCCACGGTCGGGCGCCATCTGGCGCGCCGTCTGCAGTTGCCGTTTGTCGACTCCGACCAGGTGATCGAGGCACGGCTGGGTTATTCGATCCGGCAATATTTCGAGCAGGAAGGCGAGGCCCGTTTTCGCGACCTGGAGGCGCAGGTCATCGACGAACTCACGCGGGACCCGCGCCGGGGCGTGTTGTCGACCGGCGGCGGTTCGGTGCTGCGCCCCGAGAATCGCAGGCATCTGCACGATCGCGGTCGGGTGATCTACCTGAAGTCGTCGCCCGAGGAACTGTTCCGGCGTCTGCGCCACGACCGCAACCGGCCGTTGCTGCAGGTCGAGGATCCGCTGTCGCGCCTGCGCGAACTGTTTGAGATCCGCGATCCGCTGTATCGCGAAACCGCGCATTTCACGATCGAGACCGGGCGCCCCTCGGTGGCCATGCTGGTCAACATGATTGTGATGCAGCTCGAACTCGACGGCAGCCGCAGCCCCCCGGATTGAGGCGCCGGCGGGGCTTCCCCTAAACTAGGGCCCTATGCCCGAGCCGCAGCCCATCGTCCGTGTGTCCATCGATCTGGACCAGCGCAGTTACCCGATCCTGATCGGCCATGGCCTGCTCGGCGACAGCCGCACCTACGCCGGACTGCCGTCCGCGGAGTCGGCGCTGATCGTCACCAACACGACGGTTGCGCCCTTGTACGGCGAACGCCTGCGCGCAGCGCTGGCGCCGCATTACCGCAAGATCCACGAACTGGTCCTGCCCGATGGCGAAGAACACAAGAACTGGCAGACGCTGAACCTGGTCTTCGACGCGCTGCTGGGCCATCGGTGCGATCGCAAGACGGTGCTGTTTGCGCTCGGTGGCGGCGTCGTCGGCGACATGACCGGTTTTGCCGCGGCCTCCTACATGCGCGGGGTTCCGTTCGTCCAGGTGCCCACGACCTTGCTGGCCCAGGTGGATTCGTCGGTCGGCGGCAAGACGGCCATCAACCATCCGCTGGGCAAGAACATGATCGGCGCGTTCTACCAGCCGCAGCTGGTGGTGTGCGACGCCGAGACCTTCGCCACGCTGCCGCCACGCGAGTTCAGCGCCGGTCTGGCCGAAGTGATCAAGTACGGTCCGATTGCCGACATGGAACTGCTGGACTGGATCGATGCGAACCTGCCGGCCTTGATGGCGCGCGAGCCTGCGGCGCTGGCACATGCGGTGCGGCGCAGCTGCGAGATCAAGGCCGAGGTCGTCGGCCAGGACGAGCGCGAGAGCGGTCTGCGCGCGATTCTCAATTTCGGCCATACCTTCGGTCACGCGATCGAGAACGGCATGGGTTACGGGAAATGGCTGCATGGCGAGGCCGTCGGCTGCGGCATGGTCATGGCGGCGCAACTATCCATGCGCCTGGAACTGGTCGACGCCGCCTTCGTGCAGCGGCTCACAGCCTTGATCGAACGGGCCGGGCTGCCGGTGGTCGCGCCGCGGCTGCCCGATTCCGTGGCCGGCGAATCCAACGCGGACCGGTATCTTGCGCTGATGCGCGTCGACAAGAAGGCGCAGGCCGGCGCGATCCAGTTCGTGGTCATCGACCGACCCGGCAGCGCGGCGGTTCGCTCCGCGCCCGACGACATGGTGCGCCAGGTGGTAGACGCCTGCTGCGACTGACCATGGCGCTGGCGGTGTATGCCTGCGACCCGGCCCGTTCGCGTGGCCGGCGCCATGCCGAGCCGCCCGCGCCGACCCGCTCGGATTTCCAGCGCGACCGCGATCGCGTCATCCATTGCTCGGCATTCCGGCGTCTGGTCTACAAGACCCAGGTGTTCCTCAATCACGAGGGTGATCTGTTCCGCACCCGGCTCACCCATTCGCTGGAGGTCGCGCAACTGGGCCGCTCGATCGCACGTTCGCTGGGCCTGCATGAAGACCTGGTCGAGGCGATCGCGTTGTCGCACGACCTGGGGCATACCCCGTTCGGCCATGCCGGACAGGATGCGCTGAACGATTGCATGGCCGACTACGGCGGCTTCGAACACAACCTGCAGAGCCTGCGCATCGTTGACCTGCTCGAGGAGCGCTACCCGGATTTCGACGGGCTCAACCTGACCTTCGAGACGCGCGAAGGCATTCTCAAGCATTGCGCCAACCGCAATGCGCTGCTGATCGAGGCCGAGGAGCCGGCCTACGCCGATGGCGGCGGCGGCGTCGGCCGCCGCTTTCTCGATCGCAGCCAACCGAGCCTGGAGGCGCAGCTGTGCAACCTGGCCGACGAGATCGCCTACAACGCGCACGACATCGACGATGGCGTGCGCTCGGGCTTGATCACGGTCGAGCAACTCGAATCGGTACCATTGTTCCAGCAGTATCTGGATCAGACGCGCACACGCCATCCCCATCTGTGCGACGCGGCCCAGGACCGGCGGCTGCTGTACGAGACCATCCGCCAGATGCTCAGCGCCCAGGTCTACGACGTGATCGATGCCACCACGGCCCAGTTGCAGGCGGTCGCCCCCGGCGACGTGCGCGAGGTGCGTGCCGCCCCGCCGCTGGTGCAGTTCTCGGATCCGATGCGCCGTGCGTCGACCGAGCTCAAGCAGTTCCTGTTGCGCAACCTGTACCGGCATGCCCAGGTGATGGCCACCACCAACCAGGCGCGGCGCATCGTGCGCGAGTTGTTTGCGGCCTACATGGAAGCACCGCAATCCATGCAGCCGGGTTTTGTCGCGCGCAGCGAAGCGGCGCGGGACGACCTGGATGAGCTCCAGTCGCGCGCCCGTGTGGTGGCCGATTTCATCGCCGGCATGACGGACCGGTTTGCCGTCCGTGAACACGAGCGCATCACCGGAGTGCGGCTGCTGGCCTGATCCCCATGATCGTGCGTGTGTGGCAACGCCATCCCGAGGTGGTCGTCGTATTGGCCGGTGTGTCGGCGGCGCTGCACGTGGGCAAGTTGTCGCCGGCGATACCGGTGCTGCGCGACGCCCTGGGGGTGAGTCTGTTGCAGGCGGGATTCCTGCTGTCGCTGGTGCAGTTCGCCGGCATGTTGTTCGGCCTGGTGGCGGGCCTGCTCGCCGACAGCATGGGGCTCAAGCGCAGCATGCTCGTCGGCCTGACCGTGCTGTCGATCGCAGGGGCGCTGGGGGCGCTGGCCGAGCAGCCGGGTCATCTGCTGGCGCTTCGGGCCTGCGAGGGTTTCGGCTTCCTGCTGACCGTCATGCCCGGCCCCGCGCTGATCCGCCGGCTGACGCCGGCCGCGCACATGCAGTCGGCGCTGGGCATGTGGGGCGCCTACATGCCGCTGGGCACCGCACTTGCGCTGGCCGGTGGCCCCATGGTCATCGGGCTGGCCGACTGGCGCGGCTGGTGGCTGCTGATGGCAGGCCTGACCATGGTCATGGCGGTCTGGGTCGCGCTGGCGATTGGCCCCGACGTGCCGGCCGCGCCGGTGGCGCCGAAGGCCCGGCGCAAGGCGAGGACCGTGCAGGTGACCTGGACGCTGCGGGTCCGGCGCACGCTGAGCGCGCGCGGACCCTGGCTGGTTGCGCTGTGTTTCGCGCTGTATTCCGGCCAGTGGCTGGCCGTGATCGGATTCCTGCCCTCGGTCGTTGCGCAGTCCGGTCGATTCGGCTCGGCGGCGGCCACTTTGCTGGCACTCGCCGCGCTGGTCAATGTCGTCGGCAATGTGGCTTCGGGGCGCCTGTTGCAGCGAGGCGTCGCAGCCCGGCACCTGCTGGGCGCGGGCTTCACCGCCATGGCCCTCGGCGCGGTGATCGCGTTTGCCGATATCGGCTGGAGCGGCTCGCCGCAGCTGACCGCCATGCTGCGGTATGGCGGCGTGCTGCTGTTCTCAATGGTCGGTGGCCTGATCCCCGGCACCCTGTTCTCGCTGGCGGTGCGCCTGGCACCGGACGAGGCCAGTGTTTCCACCACGGTGGGCTGGATGCAGCAGCTCTCGGCGCTCGGTCAGTTCCTGGGCCCGCCGCTGGTGGCCTGGGTGGCGGCCGCGGCGGGCGGCTGGCACTGGACCTGGGTCGCCACCGGCAGTTGTTGCCTGCTCGGACTGGTGGTCGCACAGCGTATTCACCGGCAGTTGGTGCATGCGCGCACCTGAACCCGAAGACTATGGGGCGTCCGTGCTGCGCGACATGCAGCACTGGCTGGAGGCGGCCGTGATCGGCTTGCAGTTGTGCCCGTTTGCCAAGGCCGTGCATGTGCGCGGCCAGATTCACTACAGGGTCAGCCGCGCCACCGAGCCGCAGCAACTATTGCACTTGCTGGAGCTCGAGATGCGTGCACTCGCGGACATGGATGCGCAGCTGCGCGACACCACCTTGCTGATCCTTCCCGACGCCTTGCCCCGCTTTCTCGACTTCAACGATTTCCTGGGCCGGGCCGAGGATCTGCTCGAGGCGCTCGAACTCGATGGCGTGTTGCAGATCGCCAGCTTCCATCCGCAATTCCAGTTCGCCGGAACCGCGGCGGACGACATCACCAATGCCACGAACCGCGCCCCCTACCCGACGCTGCACCTGTTGCGCGAGGCCAGCGTGGACAAGGCCGTGGCGGCATTCCCGCAGGCGGACACCATCTTCGAGGCAAACATGAAAACCTTGCAGCGGATCGGCCAGGCCGGCTGGGATGCACTGGGCGTGCGGCGTTCGGTTCCACCGCCGCCGGCTGCAGCACCGTCGGCCGCGCGCCGTCGTGGCAGGATAGGGCGATGACAAAAAAACGCGACAAGGCCGCCGGCGCCGTGAAACCCGGCACGGGAAGCCGCGGGGCAGACGCGCTGGCGGACGAATTGTGGCCGGGCCAATCGGTGGCATTGCTGCAGGAGTTGCATATCCTGACCCGCGAGGGCAAGCTGAACCAGGATTCGCGGCGCAAGCTCAAGCAGGTCTACCACCTGTACCAGTTCATCGAAAAGCTGCTGCTCGAGCTCGGCGCCGAGGCCGCGCCGCCGGCGAGCCCGACCAGCGGCGGCGCCGGACCGGGGCTTGCCGTGGCCGATCACGGTGCCGGCAAGTCCTACCTGGGATTCATCCTGTATGACCTGTTCTTCCGCCAGCGCGCGGACGGCTGGATCTACGGCATCGAGACCCGGACCGAACTGGTCGAGAAGTCGCGCCAGCTGGCGCGGCAGCTGGGTTTTGCACGCATGTCCTTCCTGAACCTGAGCGTGGCCGAGTCGGCCGTCGCGGCCGAGCTTCCGCGGCAGGTCGACCTGGTGACGGCGCTGCATGCCTGCGATACGGCGACCGACGATGCGATCGCATTCGGTCTGGCCAAGTCGGCCCGTGCCATGGTGCTGGTCCCGTGTTGCCAGGCCGAACTGGCGCGCCTGCTCAATGCGGGCAAGGCGCTGAGCCTGCGGCGAACGCCGCTGGCCGAGTTGTGGCGGCACCCCTTGCACACCCGCGAAGTGGGCAGCCAGCTGAGCAATGTGCTGCGCTGCCTGTATCTCGAGGCCTGGGGCTACCAGGTCACGGTGACGGAACTGGTGGGGTGGGAGCACAGCATGAAGAACGAGTTGATCATCGCCCGCCATACCGGCCAGATGCGACGCAGCGCGGCCATGCGGATGCGGGAACTGCTGGCGCAGTTCGGCCTCGAATCGTTGTTGCAGGGCCGGTATCGATTGCCGGCCCAGGAGCCGTCGCACATGCTTGCCAGCGCCGGCGCAACGGGGAGCACAATCCCGATGGACGCATGATGGCGAACACGGTGTCTGCAGGAACAAGGGGATCGAATTGAAGAATGTCGCGGGTTTGTTGCTGGTACTGGTGGTGTCGGCCTGTTCGACCACCAGCCCGGATGTGGTGCAGCGCGGTGACGCGCAGCGCCTGTCGACGGTTCAGGATGCGACCGTGCTGTCGGTTCGGCCGGTCACGGTCGAAGGCACCCAGTCGGGCATGGGCTCGGTTGCCGGCGGCCTGGTCGGCGGCGTTGCGGGCTCCAGCGTGGGCGGCCGGCGCGAGGGCGTCATCGTGGGCGTGCTGGGCGCGGTCGCGGGTGCCGTTGCCGGCAACGCGATCGAACGTTCGGCCACGCGCGAAGACGCCGTGGAGATCCTGCTCCAGATGCGCAATGGCGAGCGCCGGGCCATCGTGCAGGCGCGTGGTGCCGAGACACTGGTGCCCGGCGACGCCGTCATCCTGGTCATGACCGGCGGCAAGGCCCGGGTGACCCGCGCGCCCCGCTAAGATTGCGGGGTCAGATTCCCATTGCCGCGGCACCTGGCGCCGCGGTCCCGCATCATGGCTCGACTCGCGCGCGTTTCCGTACCCGGCCATCCCTACCACGTCATCCAGCGGGGCAACAACCGCCAGCCTATCTTCGGCTCGGACGCGGATCGCGAGAAGATGCGCAGCCTGCTGGCCGAGAACGCGATCCAGTTCGACGTGGCGATCCACGCCTATGTGCTGATGGACAACCACTTCCATCTGCTGGTCTCGCCGCAGGTGCAGGACGCATTGCCGAAGATGATGCAGGCGGTCGGCCGGCGTTACGTGCGTCATTTCAACGATACCCATCAGCGCAGTGGCACCTTGTGGGAGGGGCGTTACAAGTCCGCCCTGGTGCAGTCCGAGCGTTATCTGCTGGCCTGCATGGTGTACCTGGACCTCAATCCGGTGCGCGCCGGCATCGTCGGGCGGGCCCAGGACTACCCCTGGTCCAGTCACGCGCACTACGTGGGGCTGCGCAATGATCGCCTCGTTACGCCCCATGCGCTGGTGTGGGAACTCGGCAACACGCCATTTGCGCGCGAGTCTCGGTACGGCGAACTGGTCCAGGCGGGTATCTCGCAGGATCAGTACCAGGCCTTGGGGCAATCGGTGACCAGCGGCTGGGTGCTGGGGGATCCGCGCTTTGTTGCCGGGCTCCAGGGCCGCGTGCAGCGGCGCCTGACCCCGTCCATGCCGGGACGCCCGGTGAAAAAGTTGCCGGCACCCGATTGAGCGATCGGGCGTAGCCTGGGTCGATCATGGCTATTTAATCTGTCCCCAATTAATTGACGTTCAGGTGTAGACGAATTTAATTGGAATCTGACCCCATTTAATATTTCTCGGCATGAATGTTGCGGTGCACTAAACTGTGTGCCCGGCCCGGGAGCTCCACGGATTGCACGATGGCGGCGGTGCGGGTTGGCGTAGTGACGAGGAACAATCATGGCGACTTTGGACGAAATCGAGCATCTGCAACGCAACGGCCTGTACAGCGGCGAACACGAACATGACGCCTGCGGCGTCGGTTTCGTGGCCAATATCCGGGGCGTCAAGTCCCATGACATCGTCAAGAACGCGCTGAAGATCCTGCAGAACCTGGATCACCGCGGCGCGGTCGGTGCCGACAGCCTGATGGGCGATGGCGCCGGCATCCTGCTGCAATTGCCCGACACCTTGTACCGCGAGGAGATGGCGGCCCAGGGCGTGGTGCTGCCGGCGCCGGGCGAATACGGCGTGGGCATGATCTTCCTGCCCAAGGAGCACGCCTCGCGCATGGCCTGCGAGCAGGAGATGGAGCGCGCGATCAAGGCCGAAGGCCAGGTGTTGCTGGGCTGGCGCGACGTGCCGGTCAACCGCGACATGCCGATGTCGCCAGCCGTGCGCAAGAAGGAGCCGATCATCCGCCAGGTGTTCATCGGCCGGGGCGACGACGTGATCGTGCAGGACGCGCTCGAGCGCAAGCTCTACGTGATCCGCAAGACCTGCAGCGGCTCGATCCAGCGCCTCAAGCTCAAGCATAGCAAGGAATATTACGTCCCCAGCATGTCCAGTCGGACCGTGGTCTACAAGGGCCTGCTGCTGGCCGATCAGGTGGGCCAGTACTTCCGCGACCTGCAGGATCCGCGCTGCGTCTCCGCGCTGGGCCTGGTGCACCAGCGCTTCTCGACCAACACCTTCCCGGAGTGGCCGCTCGCCCACCCGTACCGTTATGTCGCGCACAACGGCGAGATCAACACCGTCAAGGGCAACTACAACTGGATGAAGGCGCGCGAAGGCGTGATGTCCTCGCCCGTGCTCGGCGCCGACCTGCACAAGCTGTATCCGATCAGCTTCGCCAGCCAGTCCGACACCGCAACCTTCGACAACTGCCTCGAACTGCTGACGATGGCCGGGTACCCGATCAGCCAGGCGGTGATGATGATGATTCCCGAACCCTGGGAGCAACACAGCACCATGGACGTGCGCCGGCGCGCGTTCTACGAATACCACGCCGCGATGCTCGAGCCCTGGGACGGCCCGGCATCGATCGTGTTCACCGATGGCCGGCAGATCGGCGCCACGCTCGACCGCAACGGCCTGCGGCCGTCGCGTTACTGCGTGACCGACGACGACATGGTGATCATGGCCTCCGAATCCGGCGTGTTGCCGGTGCCCGAGAACAAGATCGTGCGCAAGTGGCGCCTGCAGCCGGGCAAGATGTTCCTGATCGACCTCGAGCAGGGCCGCCTGATCGACGACGAGGAGGTCAAGTCCAACCTGGCCAGCATCAAGCCGTACAAGCAGTGGATCGAGAACCTGCGTATCCGCCTGGACGATGTCGATGCCGAGGCCAAGTCCAAGCCGCCGGCGTCGGGCCCGGTGCCGTTGCCGACCCTGGCCGGCGCGCTGGACACCCCGTCGCTGCTCGACCGCCAGCAGGCCTTCGGCTACACCCAGGAGGACCTCAAGTTCCTGATGGGCCCGATGGCGATGGCCGGCGAGGAGGCGATCGGCTCGATGGGCAACGACAGCCCGTTGGCCGTGTTGTCCGACAAGAACAAGCCGCTGTACAGCTACTTCAAGCAGCTGTTCGCCCAGGTGACGAACCCGCCGATCGATCCGATCCGCGAGAACATCGTGATGTCGCTGGTGTCCTTCATCGGCCCCAAGCCCAACCTGCTCGACATCAACCAGGTCAACCCGCCGATGCGGCTGGAGGTGGCGCAACCGGTGCTCGACTTCGCCGACATGGCCAAGCTGTACGACATCGAACGCCATACCCACGGCAAGTTCCGCAGCGCGCGGCTGGACATCACCTACCCGCTGTCCTGGGGGTACGAAGGCGTCGAGGCCAAGCTCGCGTCCTTGTGCGCCGAGGCGGTCGATGCGATCCGCGGTGGCAAGAACATCCTGATCATCACCGACCGGCGCGTCGGCGCCACGCAGATCGCGATTCCCGCCTTGCTGGCGCTCAGCGCGCTGCACCAGCACCTGGTGCGCGAGGGGTTGCGGACCTCGGCGGGCCTGGTCGTGGAGACCGGCAGTGCGCGCGAAGTGCACCATTTTGCGACATTGGCCGGATATGGCGCCGAAGCGGTGCATCCCTATCTGGCGCTGGAGACGCTGCACGACATCCACCAGCATCTCTCGGGCGACCTCAGCGCCGAGAAGGCCACCGCCAACTACATCAAGGCGATCGGCAAGGGCCTGTCCAAGATCATGTCCAAGATGGGCGTGTCGACCTACATGAGTTATTGCGGCGCGCAGTTGTTCGAGGCCATCGGCCTGAACAGCGACACGATCGAGAAATATTTCACCGGCACGCCCAGCCGCGTCGAAGGCATCGGCGTGTTCGAGATCGCCCAGGAGGCGATCCGCATGCACAACACGGCGTTCGGCGACGACCCGGTGCTCGAGACCATGCTCGACGCCGGTGGTGAATACGCGTGGCGGGTGCGCGGCGAGGAACACATGTGGTCGCCGGACGCGATCGCCAAGCTGCAGCACAGCACGCGCGCCAACAACTGGAACACCTACAAGGAATACGCGCAGCTGATCAACGACCAGTCGCGCCGTCACATGACGCTGCGCGGCCTGTTCGAGTTCCGGATCGACCCGTCCAAGGCGATCTCCATCGACGAGGTCGAGCCCGCCAGCGAGATCGTCAAGCGGTTCGCCACCGGCGCGATGTCGCTGGGCTCGATCTCGACCGAGGCCCATGCGACGCTGGCCGTGGCGATGAACCGCATCGGCGGCAAGAGCAATACCGGCGAGGGCGGCGAGGACCCGGCGCGGTATCGCCAGGAGCTCAAGGGCATTCCGATCACCCAGGGCCAGACGCTGGGCGACATCATGGGCCACGACGTCGTCGAATCCGACTACGCGCTGATCGGTGGCGATTCGCTGCGTTCGCGCATCAAGCAGGTGGCATCGGGCCGGTTCGGCGTCACCGCCGAATACCTGGGCAGTGCCGACCAGATCCAGATCAAGATGGCGCAAGGCGCCAAGCCGGGCGAGGGTGGCCAGCTGCCGGGCGGCAAGGTGTCGGACTACATCGGCATGTTGCGGTACTCGGTGCCTGGCGTCGGCCTGATCTCGCCGCCGCCCCACCACGACATCTATTCGATCGAGGACCTGGCCCAGCTGATCCACGACCTGAAGAACGTGGCGCCGCATGCCAGCATCAGCGTCAAGCTGGTCAGCGAGATCGGCGTGGGCACGATCGCGGCCGGCGTGGCCAAGTGCAAGAGCGACCATGTCGTGATTGCCGGCCATGACGGTGGCACCGGCGCGTCGCCTTGGTCGTCGATCAAGCATGCCGGCAGCCCGTGGGAGATCGGCCTGGCCGAGACCCAGCAGACGCTGGTGCTCAACCGGCTGCGGGGCCGGATCCGGGTGCAGGCCGACGGCCAGATGAAGACCGGCCGGGACGTCGCCATCGGCGCCTTGCTGGGTGCCGACGAGTTCGGTTTCGCCACCGCACCGCTGGTCGTGCAGGGCTGCATCATGATGCGCAAATGCCACCTGAACACCTGCCCGGTGGGGGTTGCCACGCAGGACCCGGTACTGCGCAAGAAGTTCGCCGGCAAGCCCGAACACGTCGTCAACTATTTCTTCTTCGTCGCCGAGGAAGTGCGCCAGATCATGGCGCAGCTGGGCATCCGCAAGTTCGATGACATGATCGGCCGTGCCGACCTGCTCGACACCGCACGCGGAGTCAAGCACTGGAAGGCGCGCGGCCTCGATTTCGGCCGCCTGTTCGCCCAGCCAATCGTGCCCGCGGAGGTGCCGCGCTACCACGTGCAGGAGCAGGACCACGGCCTCGACCGTGCGCTGGACCGCCTGCTGATCGAGCGTTGCAAGCCGGCCATCGAGCGCGGCGAGAAGGTGCGGTTCATCGAGGTGGCGCACAACGTCAACCGCTCGGTCGGCGCGATGTTGTCCGGCGCCTTGACCAAGGCGCATCCGCAGGGCCTGCCTGACGACACCATCCGGATCCAGCTCGAGGGCACCGGCGGCCAGTCGTTCGGCGCCTTCCTGGCCAGCGGCATTTCGTTGTACCTGATCGGCGACGCCAATGACTACACCGGCAAGGGCCTGAGCGGCGGGCGCGTGATCGTGCGTCCGAGCATCGACTTCCGCGGCGATCCGACGCGCAACATCATCATCGGCAATACCGCGCTGTACGGCGCGACGACCGGCGAGGCCTTCTTCGGCGGTGTCGCCGGCGAGCGTTTCGCGGTACGCCTGTCGGGTGCCACCGCGGTGGTCGAAGGCACGGGTGACCACGGCTGCGAATACATGACCGGCGGCACCGTTGCCGTGCTGGGCCGCACCGGCCGCAACTTCGCCGCCGGCATGAGCGGCGGGGTGGCCTATGTCTACGACGAGGACGGCTTGTTCGCCGAGCGCTGCAACACCGCGATGGTGTCGCTGGAGAACGTGTTGTCGGCGCGCGAACAGCAGTCGATGGTGGATCCGTCGGTATGGCACCGCGGCCAGTCCGACGAGGCCCAGCTCAAGAAGCTGCTCGAAGACCACAACCGCTGGACCGGCAGCAAGCGTGCGCGCGACCTGCTGGACAACTGGGAGGCCTCGCGCTCGCGCTTTGTCAAGGTGTTTCCGATCGAATACAAGCGCGCGCTCGGCGAGATCGCCGCACGCAAGGCGGCCAAGGCGCAGGCCCCCGCCGAGCCCAAGGCTGCTGCCGCGAAGTCCGGTCGTGTCGCCGGCGCGGTTGCCGCGAAATAAGTGCCGCAAGGCCTTGTCTGAAATTAAGCAGGATTGATCATGGGAAAAGTCACCGGATTCATGGAGTACCCACGGCTCGAGGAGGAATATTTGCCCGTCGAACAGCGGGTCAAGGAATACCGCGAGTTCGTGCTCACGCTCGATGACAACAAAGCCAAGACGCAGAGCGCCCGATGCATGGACTGCGGAACGCCGTTCTGCAACAGTGGCTGCCCGGTCAACAACGTGATTCCGGATTTCAACGACCTCGTCTACCGGGGCGACTGGAAAAACGCGATCACGGTGCTGCACAGCACCAACAACTTTCCGGAATTCACCGGCCGGATCTGTCCGGCGCCGTGCGAGGCGGCGTGTACGCTCAATGTCAACGACGACGCGGTCGGCATCAAGTCGATCGAACACGCCATCATCGACAAGGCCTGGGAGAACGACTGGGTCAAGCCGCAGAAGGCGCGCCAGCGCACCGGCAAGACGGTCGCCATCGTGGGTTCGGGCCCGGCGGGCCTGGCGGCGGCACAGCAGCTCGCGCGGGTCGGCCATGACGTGACCGTGTTCGAGAAGAACGACCGCGTCGGCGGCCTGCTGCGCTACGGCATTCCCGACTTCAAGATGGAGAAGTCGCACATCGACCGGCGTGTCGCCCAGATGGAGGCCGAAGGCGTGGTGTTCCGCACCGGCGTGCTGGTGGGGGACATGCCCAAGACCAGCAAGGTCACGAACTGGGCCAAGGAGACCATTGCGGCGGACCAGCTCACGGCGGAGTTCGACGCGGTCTTGCTCACCGGCGGCGCCGAGCAGTCGCGCGACCTGCCGGTGCCGGGACGCGAGCTCAAGGGTGTGTATTTCGCCATGGAGTTCCTGCCGCAGCAGAACAAGGTCAACGCCGGCGACAAGGTGCGAGACCAGCTGCGCGCGGACGGCAAGCACGTGATCGTGATCGGCGGTGGCGACACCGGCAGCGATTGCGTGGGTACCAGCAACCGGCACGGCGCCAAGAGCGTCACCCAGTTCGAACTGATGCCGCAACCCCCGGTCGAGGAAAACCGCCCGTTGACCTGGCCGTATTGGCCAATCAAGCTGCGCACCAGCTCCAGCCATGAAGAAGGCTGCGAACGCGAATTCGCGATCTCCACCAAGGAGATCATCGGCGAGAAGGGCAAGGTCAAGGGTCTCAAGACCGTCCGGGTCGAGTGGAAGGACGGCAAGATGACCGAAGTGGCCGGCTCCGAGCAGGTGTTGCCGGCCGACCTCGTGCTGCTGGCCATGGGTTTCGTCTCGCCGGTGGCCACGGTGCTCGATGCGTTCGGTGTCGACAAGGATGCGCGGGGCAATGCCCGCGCCACGACCGAACTCGCCGGCGGTTATGCGACCAACGTGGAGAAGGTCTTTGCCGCAGGCGACATGCGCCGCGGCCAGAGCCTGGTGGTCTGGGCGATCCGCGAAGGCCGCCAGGCCGCGCGCGCGGTGGACGCCTTCCTGATGGGCGCCAGCGAATTGCCGCGTTGAGGCCCAGGAACCCCCACGGGTTCCGCCACCGCGCTCACTGTTGCGGCGTTGTTGCGCCGCAACAGTGAGCGCGGGAATTCCCGTATCATTTGACATCCGTCCACCTCCCGGTGGCGGACTTGTCTCATGGACTCCTCCTTCCCCGATCCCCTGATAGAACTGCGCGAGCTGAGCTTCGGTTACGGTGAGCGCGTCATCCTCGACGGCGTGTCGCTGACCGTGCCGCGCGGCAAGGTCACGGCCCTGATGGGCGCGTCGGGTGGCGGCAAGACGACCGTGCTGCGGCTCATCGGTGGTCAGAACCGGGCCCAGAAGGGCGAGTTGCGGCTGTACGGCGCCGACGGTTTCGAAGACGTGGGAACGCTCGACCAGGAGCAGTTGTACGCAGCGCGCCGGCGCATGGGCATGTTGTTCCAGTTCGGCGCCTTGTTCGCCGACCTCAGCGTGTTCGAGAACGTCGCCTTTCCCTTGCGCGAACACACGGCGCTGCCCGAGGGCATGGTGCGCGACATCGTACTGATGAAACTCAATGCGGTGGGCCTGCGCGGCGCGCGCCACCTGATGCCCAGCGAGATATCGGGCGGCATGGCGCGGCGTGTGGCCTTGGCGCGCGCCATCGCACTCGACCCGGAACTGGTGATGTACGACGAACCCTTCTCCGGCCTGGATCCGATATCGGTCGGCACCGCGGCGCGGCTGATCCGCCAGCTCAACGATTCGATGGGCCTGACCAGTGTCTTCGTGTCGCATGAACTGGAGGAGACGTTTGCCATCGCCGACCACGTGATCATCCTGGCCAACGGCAAGGTCGCGGCCCAGGGCCGGCCCGAGGATGTGCGCAAGAACGACGATCCGCTGGTCTCCCAGTATGTGCACGCGCGGCCGGATGGTCCGGTGCAGTTCCACTATCCGGGTCCATCGGTCGAGCAGGATTTCGGTCCCGCGCCGGCGCCGCTGGAACCACCATCGGGGCAGTGGACATGAGACATCCTGCGCAGCACGACCGTGGTGCCGAGCTTTGCCGTCCGGCGGCAGGAAGGGGCATGGCGTGAGCTGGTACCGTCCGTCGGACATCGGGTTTGCGGTGCGCAGCCGGCTGGCCGGCATGGGCCTGGGTGCGCGCCTGTTCGTGCGCCTGCTGATGCTGTTCGGGCCGGCCTTCCGGCGTTTTGGCCTGATCCGCGACCAGATCCATTTCCTGGGCAACTACTCGCTGGCCATCATCGCGGTGTCCGGCCTGTTCGTCGGCTTCGTGTTCGGCCTGCAGGGTTATTACACGTTGCAGCGGTACGGATCGTCCGAGGCACTGGGCCTGCTGGTGACCCTCACGCTCGTGCGCGAACTCGGTCCGGTGGTCACCGCCTTGTTGTTCGCCGGCCGCGCCGGCACGTCGCTGACGGCCGAGATCGGGCTGATGAAGGCGGGCGAGCAGATCAGCGTGATGGAGATGATGGCCGTCGACCCGGTGCAGCGGGTACTGGCGCCGCGTTTCTGGGCCGGTGTCATCGTCATGCCCCTGCTCGCGGCGGTGTTCAGCGCAACGGGCATCATCGGCGGCTGGGTGGTCGGGGTGTTGATGATCGGCGTCGATTCCGGCTCGTTCTGGAGCCAGATCCAGGGCGGGGTCGACGTCTGGAAAGACGTCGGCAACGGCTTGATCAAGAGTGTGGTCTTCGGGTTCACCGTGACCTTCGTGGCCCTGCTGCAGGGCTTCGAGGCGCAGGCCACGCCCGAAGGCGTGTCCAAGGCGACGACCCGCACGGTGGTGATGGCCTCGCTGGCCGTGCTGGGCCTGGATTTCATCCTCACCGCCATGATGTTCAGCCTGTAATGGGCGCGGCACGCAGGCCGCCGCCGGCGCACAGGGTCGCCGGCAAGAAGGAGTAATAAATGCAACGCTCGAAAATAGATGTGTGGGTCGGATTGTTCGTTCTGCTGGGCGCTGCCGCGATCTTGTTCCTGGCCCTGCAGTCGGCCAATCTGCTGAGCCTGAACTTCCAGCCGACCTACCAGCTGGACGCCAAGTTCTCGGACGTCGGCGGACTCAAGCCCAAGGCGGCCGTGCGCAGCGCCGGTGTGCTGGTCGGCCGTGTCGAGTCGATCACGTTCGACGACAAGACCTTCCAGGCCCGCGTGACCATGTCCATGGACAGCCGGTTCGCGTTCCCCAAGGACAGTTCGCTCAAGATCCTCACCAGCGGCCTGCTCGGCGAGCAGTACCTGGGCCTGGAGCCCGGTGCCGACGAGAACAACCTGGTCGCCGGTGATACGATTTCCAGTACGCAGTCGGCCGTGGTGCTGGAAAACCTGATTGGCCAGTTCCTGTACAACAGCGCCTCCGGCGGAGGTGGGTCGCAGCCTGGGAAGGACAAGAAATGAAGCAGTCGTCGCAATCGTTTTCCTTGCGCGGCGCGCGCCGGATCGGCCTGATGGCGCTGGTACTGGCCGCCTGCCATGGTTGTGCATCGGTACCCAACCCCGATCCGCGCGATCCGCTGGAGTCGTTCAACCGGGGGGTGTACGTCTTCAACGAAGGCCTGGACCAGGCGATCTTCAAGCCCGCGGCCACGGTGTATCGCGATGTCACACCCCGCCTGGTGCGTACCGGCGTCGGCAACTTCCTGGGCAACCTGGACGATGCCTGGTCGTTCGTGAACAGCGCGCTGCAGGGCAAATTGCGCCATGCGCTGGACAATTTCTTCCGTTTCGGCGTGAACTCCACCTTTGGCATCTTCGGCATCTTCGATGTCGCCAGCGAGATGCAGATCGAACGGCATTCCGAGGATTTCGGCCAGACACTGGGCGCCTGGGGCATCGAATCGGGCCCCTACCTGGTGCTGCCGTTCTTCGGCCCGTCGACGTTCCGCGATGCCATTGCGCTGCCGGTGGATTCGAACGGCGACTACATCTCGCACATCGACGATGTCTCCACCTACAACAGCCTGCGGGTGCTCAACGTGATCGATACCCGGGCCCGGTTGCTGGGCCTGAGTTCCTCGCTCGACGAGGTGGCGTTCGACAAATACAGCTTCACGCGCGATGCCTTCCTGCAGCGCCGGCGCAATGCGGTGTACGACGGGGACCCGCCGGAGTTGGATCCGGTTACAGATCAACGACAGTGACCGGGTTAGTATTCGCCCGAATCGCCCTCGTCTCGCTTGCGGCGTTCGCGCTGCGGGCGATGCAGCATTCCATCCTGCCGATACCGATCGGCATTCGAAGCCATTGAAAGACTTGCCATGCAACGCCGACTGTTCCACCGATTCACTGCCTGCCTGGTTGCGGGAGCAGCCCTGTTCACCTCGGTGGCGGGTCTTGCGGCGGACGAACCGCCGGACGCGATGATCCAGCGCCTGTCGAACTCGGTGCTGGACAACATCCGCAGCGACAAATCGATCAAGGCCGGCGACCTGTCGCAGGTGATTGCGCTGGTCGACACCAAGATCATGCCCAACGTCAATTTCCGGCGCATGACGGCGTCCGCCATCGGCCCGACCTGGCGGCAGGCGACGCCGGAGCAGCAGGCGCGGCTGCAGCAGGAATTCAAGATCCTGCTGGTGCGCATCTATGCCGGCGCGCTGGCCCAGGTCAGCGACCAGACCATCCTGATCAAGCCGCTGCGTGCCGCGCCGGAAGACAAGGAGGTGCTGGTGCGCACCGAGGTGCGTGGCCGCGGCGATCCGATCCAGCTCGACTACCGGCTCGAGAAGACGCCCGGCGAAGGCAGCGGCTGGAAGATCTACAACCTCAACGTGCTCGGGGTGTGGCTGGTCGAGACCTATCGCAGCCAGTTCGCGCGCGAGATCAACAACAACGGCATCGACGGCCTGATCAAGGTGCTCAGCGAGCGCAACAAGGCCAACCTGGCCAAGGACTAGACGTGCAGGACGCCTCCCGTCTGTACGGTCGCGCTGCGTGTCGACCGTCCGAGTCGTGGCGCTGCCAGAGGCAGGCGCCCCTTCGGCCCGTCCAAGCCTGCGCAGGCAGGCTTGGAGCCGCGGGCCTCAGCCCCACTGGGGGGTGCCGCCTACGGCCTGGCTCAGCCAGTTCCGTGGCGGCCTGCGCTGGCCTGCTGACTCTCCAAGGCCAGTGGCTGGCGCGCGGCGCCGGCACGCGCAACTTGGCGGGACGGTACTGACATGCTGGTGCTTCCTGCCGACTTGACCCGCGGCCAGGCCAGTGCCTGCCTGCAGATGCTGGTGCAGGGCCTGCGTGCGTTGACCGACAAGCAGGTCGTCGTCGATGCGGCCGCCTTGCAGCGTTTCGACTCGTCGGCGCTGGCGGTGCTGCTCGAACTGCGCCGCGAAAGCCAGGCGCAGGGGAAGAAGCTGGCGATCCAGGGCCTGCCGTCGCAGTTGCATGACCTGGCGACGGTCTACGGGATTGCCGAGCTGCTGTCTCCAACCTGAGCCCTGCGGCTAAAATGGCCGGCTCCCATGGCCGCTATCTCCTTCCAGTCCGTATCCAAGTCCTACCCGTCCCCGCGCTCCCCCGACAAGACATTTCTGGCACTCGATCGCGTCAGCCTTGACATCGAGCAGGGCGAATTTTTCGGCCTGCTCGGACCCAATGGCGCGGGCAAGACCACGATGATCAGCATCCTGGCCGGCCTGAGCCGCGCCAGCAGTGGCAGCGTGTCGGTGCTGGGCAGCGACGTGGTGCGTGACTTCGCGCAGGCGCGGCGCTCGCTGGGCGTGGTGCCGCAGGAACTGGTGTTCGACCCGTTCTTCAACGTGCGCGAAGCGCTGCGGTTCCAGTCGGGTTATTTCGGCATTCGCGACAACGACGCCTGGATCGACGAACTGCTGGACAGCCTGGGACTGGCGGACAAGGCCAATGCCAATACACGCCAGTTGTCCGGGGGCATGAAACGCCGCCTGCTGGTGGCCCAGGCCCTGGTGCACAAGCCGCCGGTGATCGTGCTCGACGAGCCCACGGCCGGCGTCGACGTCGAGTTGCGCCAGACGTTGTGGAAGTTCATCGCCCGGCTCAATCGCCAGGGTCACACGGTGCTGCTGACGACGCACTACCTGGAGGAGGCCGAAGCCTTGTGCGGCCGGGTGGCCATGCTCAAGACCGGCCGTGTGGTCGCGCTCGAGCGCACCAGCGAACTGCTCAAGGCCGCGTCCAGCAATGTGCTGCGTTTCAAGGTCGATGCCGAGTTACCCGAGGAACTGGCCAGCCGCGCCCGGATCACGGGCCGGATCGTGCAGTTCCCGGCCCATGACGCGCTGGAGATCGAACGTTACCTGGCGGCGGTGCGCGAGGCCGGCTTGCAGGCCCAGGACGTGGAGATCCGCAAGGCCGACCTGGAAGACGTCTTCGTCGAGGTGATGTCCCGCAACCATGATGTGGCCAGCGCGCATGTCCAGTGAACTCTCGCCCCCGATCGCGCTGCCGGCGCAACATGCGCAGGCCGGCGCCGCCATGATGGGCTGGCGCACGCTGTTCTTCAAGGAGATCCTGCGTTTCTGGCGGGTCGGCTTCCAGACCGTCGGCGCTCCGGTGCTCACGTCCATCCTGTACCTGCTGGTGTTCGGCCATGTGCTCGAGGACCGGGTCAAGGTCTACGACACGGTCTCGTATACCGCGTTCCTGGTGCCCGGCCTGGTGATGATGAGCGTGTTGCAGAACGCGTTCGCGAACAGCTCGTCCTCGCTGATCCAGAGCAAGGTCATGGGCAACCTGGTGTTCCTGCTGTTGTCGCCGTTGTCGCACCGGCAGTGGTTCACCGCCTATGTCGCCTCGTCGGTGGTGCGCGGCATCGCGGTCGGCGTGGGCGTCCTGCTGGCCACGTTCTGGTTCACCACGCCGCCGTTCGACGCCGTGGCCTGGGTGCTGGTGTTTGCGTTCCTGGGGGCGGCCCTGATGGGCACGCTGGGCGTGATCGCCGGGTTGTGGGCCGAGAAATTCGACCAGCTGGCGGCGTTCCAGAACTTCATCATCATGCCCATGACCTTTCTCAGCGGCGTGTTCTACTCCATCAAGTCCCTGCCGCCGTTCTGGCAGGGCGTCAGCCACCTCAACCCGTTCTTCTACATGATCGACGGCTTCCGCTACGGATTCTTCGGCCAGAGCGACGTCTCGCCCTGGCTGAGCCTGGGCATCGTCGCCCTGGCACTGGCCGTGGCGAGCGCCGTGGCCTTGCATCTTCTGCGCACGGGCTACAAGATCCGTAGCTGACCGCGAACCCGACATGACTGCCGACGAACTCAAATCCATCATCACCGCGGGTTTGCCCTGCACCCATTGCGAACTCGAAGGCGATGGCCGCCACTGGTATGCCACCATCGTCTCGGATGCGTTCGAGGGCAAGCGGCCGATCGCGCGCCACCAGATGGTCTATGCGACCCTGGGCGCCAAGATCCAGACCGACGAGGTACATGCCTTGTCGATGAAGACCATGACCAACGCCGAATGGGCATCCCATGGATAAGCTGCTGATCCGCGGCGGCCGCACGCTTGGCGGTGTGGTGCCGATCTCCGGCGCCAAGAACGCCGCCTTGCCGGAGTTGTGCGCCAGCCTGCTGACGTCCGAGACCGTCACGCTCGACAACGTGCCGCACCTGCAGGACGTCAACACCATGACGCGCCTGATCCGCAACATGGGTGTGTCCATCGAGCGCGGCGACGACGACGCGGTGCGTATCGACGCCAGCACGCTCACGTCGCCCGAAGCCCCGTACGAACTGGTCAAGACCATGCGTGCGTCGGTGCTGGCGCTGGGACCCCTGCTGGCGCGCTTCGGGGAGGCCACGGTGTCGCTGCCCGGTGGTTGCGCCATCGGTTCGCGGCCGGTGGACCAGCACATCATGGGCCTGACCGCGATGGGCGCCGACATCGTCGTCGAACACGGCTACATGATCGCCCGGCTGCGCAAGGGCCTCACCCGGCTCAAGGGCGCGCGCATCGCGACCGACATGGTGACCGTGACCGGCACCGAGAACTTCCTGATGGCCGCCGCGCTGGCCGATGGCGAGACCGTGCTCGAGAACGCGGCCCAGGAACCCGAGATCGGCGACCTGGCCGAGATGCTGATCTCCATGGGGGCCAACATCCAGGGTCACGGCACCAGCCACATCGTGGTGCAGGGGGTGCCGGCACTGCACGGGTGCCGTCATCGCGTCGTTGCGGACCGGATCGAGGCCGGCACCTTCCTGTGCGCCGTGGCCGCCACCGGTGGCGACGTGGTGCTTGCCCATGCACGGGCCGACCACCTGGAGGCCGTGATCGAGAAGCTGCTCGCCGCCGGTGCCCAGGTCGAGGCCGTCGACGGTGGCATCCGGGTACGTTCGAGCGGACGGCTGCAGGCGCAGAGTTTCCGCACCACCGAATACCCGGGTTTCCCCACCGACATGCAGGCCCAGTTCATGGCGCTGAACTGCATCGCCGAGGGCACGGCGACGGTGACCGAGACGATCTTCGAGAACCGGTTCATGCACGTCAACGAGTTGGTGCGCCTGGGTGCCAGGATCCAGATCGACGGCCGGCGCTCGGTCGTCCAGGGGGTGCCGGCGCTCTCCGGTGCCAGCATCATGGCGACCGACCTGCGGGCGTCGGCCAGCCTGGTCATCGCCGGCCTGGTGGCCGAAGGCGAGACCGTGGTGGACCGCATCTACCACCTCGATCGCGGCTACGACAAGATGGAGTCCAAGCTGCGGGCGCTGGGGGCCGACATCGAGCGCCTGTCGGCGTAGCGGGGGCGCAGATGATCACATTGGCGCTATCCAAGGGACGCATCTTCGACGAGGCGCTGCCGCTGCTGCAGGCGGCCGACATCGTCGTGCTCGACGATCCCGAGAAATCCCGCAAGCTGATCCTGGACACGAACCGGCCGGATGTGCGCGTGCTGGTCGTGCGCGCCACCGACGTGCCGACCTATGTGCAATACGGCGGCGCCGACATGGGCATCACCGGCCTGGACACCTTGCTCGAACACGGCAGCGACGGCCTGTACCAGCCGCTGGACCTGCAGATTGCCCAATGCCGCATCAGCGTGGCGGTGCGCGAGGGTTTCGACTATGCGTCGAGCGTGCGCCAGGGCTCGCGGCTGACCGTGGCCACCAAGTACATGGCGATCGCGCGCGAGTTCTTCGCCGCCAAGGGCGTGCATGCCGACCTGGTCAAGCTGTATGGCAGCATGGAGCTGGCGCCCTTGACCGGGCTGGCCGATGCCATCGTCGACCTGGTGTCGACCGGCGGCACCTTGCGTGCCAACCATCTGGTCGAGGTCGAGCACATCATGGACATCAGTTCGCGCCTGGTCGTCAACCAGGCTGCGCTCAAGCTCAAGCAGGCGCCGATCCGGCGCATCATCGACGCCTTCAACGGCGCGGTCCAGCGCCGCATGGAGGTCAAGGCATGAATGTCGGGGCTGCCTGCATGGTGTCTTGCGCCGGGCACGGCGTGGAGGTCGTCCGATGACCGTCTCCGCGCGTCCGCTGCGCCTGTCCACGGCCGACGCCGGGTTCGAGGCGGCATTTCGCGCGCGCCTGTTCTGGTCCAGCAGCACCGATGCCGCCATCGAGGAACGCGTGGCGTCCATCCTGGCCGACGTGCAGCAGCGCGGTGATGCGGCGGTGCTTGAATACACCGAGCGTTTCGACGGTGTGCGCGGCGCGACCATGGCCCAGCTCGAACTCGGCGCGGGTGAACTCGAGGCCGCTTTTGCACAGATTCCGGCCGAGCAGCGGGAAGCCTTGCTGTTCGCCGCCGACCGGATCCGCCGCTACCACCAGGCCCAGAAACAGGCCAGCGGCGAGAGCTGGAGCTACCGCGACGAACACGGAACGCTGCTGGGGCAGAAGGTGACGCCACTCGATCGTGTCGGCATCTACGTGCCGGGCGGCAAGGCCGCCTATCCGTCCTCGGTGCTGATGAACGCGATTCCGGCGCATGTGGCCGGCGTGCCGCAGATCGTCATGGTCGTGCCGACTCCGGCCGGCAAGGATTCCAGCACCGGCCTGGGTGAACGCAATCCGCTGGTATTGGCGGCCGCGCATGTGGCCGGCGTGTCGCAGGTGTTCACCATCGGCGGCGCGCAGGCCGTGGCGGCACTGGCCTATGGCACGGCCACCGTGCCCCGGGTGGACAAGATCACCGGCCCCGGCAATGCCTATGTGGCGGCGGCCAAGCGCCGGGTGTTCGGCGTGGTCGGCATCGACATGATCGCCGGGCCGAGTGAAATCCTGGTGCTGGCCGACGGGTCCGCGCCACCGGACTGGGTGGCCATGGACCTGTTCAGCCAGGCCGAACACGACGAGATGGCGCAAAGCATCCTGCTGTGCCCGGACGCTGCCTACATCGATCGCGTGCAGGCCGAGATCGACCGCCTGTTGCCGCAGATGGCGCGGCGCGACACCATCGCGGCCAGCCTGAACGGACGCGGCGTGCTGGTGCAGACCCGCTCCATGGAGGAGGCCTGCGCGATCAGCAACCAGGTGGCGCCCGAACACCTCGAAGTCAGCAGCGACGAGCCGCACCGCTGGGAGCCGCTGCTGCGCCATGCCGGCGCGATCTTCCTGGGCGCCTATACCAGCGAGAGCCTGGGCGACTACTGCGCCGGTCCCAACCATGTGTTGCCCACCGGCGCAACGGCGCGGTTCTCCAGTCCCTTGGGTGTCTACGATTTCCAGAAACGCAGCAGCCTGATCGAGGTCAGTGCCACCGGCGCGCAGTCGCTGGGCAAGGTCGCCTCGGTGCTGGCCCGTGGCGAAGGCCTGCAGGCCCATGCGATGGCGGCCGAAATGAGACTGGAATGAGCATGGCGACGACGACCGGAACATCGGGCTGGCGCGGCTGGTGGTCGCTGCGCCGGATGCTGGCGGCTTGCGTCCTGCTCGTGCTCGCGGGCCAGTCAGGTGCGATCAGCATCCGCGAATTGCGCACGCTCGAGGCGACCGACAAGGACCATGGCGAGGCCTATGTGCAGTACTACCTGGTCGGCGCCATGGAGGGCGCGCTCGAAGCCCATGCCTTCGCCGTGCGCGCGGGAGCCAAGCCCTTGATGTGCCTCAACGGCCGGCGGCTCGAACCCCGCATGGCCAAGCCCCTGTTCGACGGGGAACTCCGGCGCAACGCCGGCCTGTACGAGGCCGACATGCCGGTGCAACTGGTGCTGGTCAATGCCCTGGTCAACGCCTATGCGTGCTGACCTGCTTGTGAATCGAATGTCCCGCGTCCGCACGCCGGTGCGGCGAATACCATCTTCAACATGACCCAGCCCGATATCCGTTTGAGCGAGCGAATCGCCCGCCATGTCCGCCAGGACGTGACATCCATGCATGCCTACGCGGTCCAGGATTCGGCCGGACTTCTCAAGCTCGACGCGATGGAGAACCCCCATCGCCTGTCCGAGGCGCTGCAGCATGCACTCGGCCAGCGCCTGGGTGCGCTGGCCTTGAACCGGTATCCCGGTGCGCGCGTGCACGACCTGCGCCAGGCTCTCAAGACCCATGCGCAGGTGCCCGAGGGCTTCGACCTGATGCTGGGCAACGGCTCCGACGAACTCATCTCGCTGCTGGCCATGGCCTGCGACGTGCCCGGCGCCTCGATCCTGGCGCCCGAGCCGGGTTTCGTCATGTACGCGATGAGCGCACAGTTGCAGGGACTGCGCTTCGTCGGCGTGCCCCTGACCGACGACTTCGAGCTCGATCCGGCGGCCATGCTGCGGGCCATTGCCGAACACCAGCCGTCCATCGTCTACCTGGCGTACCCGAACAACCCGACCGCGAACCTGTGGGACGATGCGGCCATCGAGTCCATCGTGGAGGCCGCGCCCGGATTCGTCGTGATCGACGAGGCCTACCAGCCCTTTGCCGGACGCAGCTACATCGATCGCCTGCACACGCATTCGCATGTGCTGCTGATGCGCACCATGAGCAAGTTCGGCCTGGCCGGCGTGCGCATCGGTTACCTGGTCGGACCGCAGGCGCTGATTGCCGAGTTGGACAAGGTGCGCCCGCCCTACAACATTTCCGTGCTCAATGCCGAATGCGCCCTGTTCGCGCTCGAGCACAGCGACATCTTTGCCGCGCAGGCGCGCGACATCGTCGCACAGCGCGGCTGGCTGCTCGAGCAACTGGCCGCCTTGCCCGGCGTGCGGGCCTATCGCAGCGACGCCAACATGATCCTGCTGCGCCTGCCGGCCGACCCGCAGGGCGGCAGCACCGCCGCCGCCCGGGTGTTCGCCGGCATGCGTGCGCGTGGCGTACTGATCAAGAATGTGTCTGGCCTGCACCCGAGTTTGTCCAATTGCCTGCGGCTGACCGTCGGCCTGGCCGAGGAGAATCGTGCCATGCTGGCCGCCCTGAAGGAATGCCTATGACGACCGACCCCCACACGACCGCGGGGGCACCCCGTGCCGCCGACGTCACCCGCAACACCGCCGAAACCCGCATCACGGTGCGGCTGGCATTGGACGGCAGCGGCCGCTCGAAGCTGCATACCGGTATCGGCTTCTTCGATCACATGCTCGACCAGATCGCCCGTCATGCACTGGTGGACCTGGACATCCAGGCCGATGGCGACCTGCACATCGACGGCCACCACACGGTCGAGGATGTCGGCATCACGCTCGGCCAGGCCGTGCACAAGGCCCTGGGCGATCGCAAGGGCATCCGCCGCTTCGGCCATGCCTATGTGCCGCTGGACGAGGCGCTGAGCCGGGTCGTGATCGATTTTTCCGGCCGCCCAGGCCTGGTCATGCAGGTGCCGTTCACCAGCGGCATGATCGGCACCTTCGACAGCCAGCTGGCGCACGAGTTCTTCCAGGGTTTCGTCAACCATGCGTTCGTGACGCTGCACATCGACAACCTGCGGGGCGACAACGCCCATCACCAGTGCGAGACCGTGTTCAAGGCGTTTGCCCGCGCCCTGCGCCAGGCGGTCGAGGTCGACCCGCGCGCGGCCGGCTCGATCGCGTCGACCAAGGGCTCGCTCTGACCCCGCCATGTTTTGCGGGGCCTCGCCGCCCCGCCCGACGCGACATCCGCACCCTCCGCCAACCTTCTTCCTTCACCGTCCATGGGATCCGCACATAACAAGTCGGTGGCCGTCGTCGACTACGGCATGGGCAATCTGCGCTCGGTGGCCAATGCGGTGCAGGCGGCTGCCGCCGGCGACGGTCATCAGGTGTTCATC
Organism: Rhodoferax sp.; assembly: GCA_024236015.1. Lineage (GTDB taxonomy): Bacteria > Pseudomonadota > Gammaproteobacteria > Burkholderiales > Burkholderiaceae_C > CAISIP01. The sequence goes on along the minus strand of JACKLK010000003.1, from coordinate 143,237 downwards.
ACCTCCGATCCGGAACTGATCCGGGCCGCGGAACGGGTGGTGTTGCCCGGCCAAGGCGCCATCGCGGACTGCGTGCGCGAATTGCGCGACTCCGGCCTGCTCGAAACGGTGCTCGAAGCGGCCCGCAACAAGCCCTTGTTCGGCGTGTGCGTGGGCATGCAGATGTTGCTGGACCACAGCCAGGAAGGCCGGCGCGGCGACGACGGGCGCGGCACCGACGGGCTCGGCCTGATTGCGGGGCGGGTTCTGCGTTTCGAGCTGCACGGCCGCGTGCAGGCAGACGGCAGCCGATTCAAGGTACCGCAAATGGGCTGGAACCAGGTGTTCCAGATGGGGCATGGCGGGCCGGTGCATGCCCTGTGGAACGGCATCGCCGACGGCAGCCACTATTATTTCGTGCACAGTTATTACGCCAGACCGTCGGATGCGCGCCACAGCGTGGGCGAAGCGGACTATGGCGGGCGCTTTACGGCAGCGGTTGCACGCGATAATATTTTTGCAACCCAGTTCCATCCAGAGAAGAGTGCTGACCAAGGCCTTGCGCTTTACCGAAACTTCCTTCGCTGGAAGCCCTGATTTTCCATCCCCCAGCCACCGCGCACCATGCTGCTCATCCCCGCCATCGACCTGAAAGACGGCCACTGCGTTCGCCTCAAGCAAGGCGACATGGAACAGTCCACCATCTTCGGTGAGGATCCGCCGGTGATGGCGCGCAGCTGGGTCACCAAGGGCGCGCGCCGGCTGCATCTGGTCGATCTCAACGGCGCATTTGCCGGGCATCCCAAGAACGAGCTGGCGATCCGGCGCATCCTGAAAGATGTCGGCAGCGAAGTGGACGTGCAGCTCGGTGGCGGCATCCGCGATCTCGACACCATCGAACGCTATCTGGACGCCGGCCTGCGCTACGTCATCATCGGCACGGCCGCCGTCAAGAACCCCGGTTTCCTGCAGGATGCCTGCACGGCCTTCGGCGGCCACATCATCGTCGGACTCGATGCCAAGGACGGCAAGATCGCCACCGATGGCTGGAGCAAGCTCACGCGCCACGACGTCGTCGACCTGGGCAAGAAATTCGAGGACTACGGCGTCGAATCCATCATCTACACCGATATCGGCCGCGACGGCATGTTGTCCGGCATCAATGTCGAGGCCACGGTCAAGCTGGCCCAGGCCTTGACGATTCCGGTCATCGCATCGGGCGGCCTGAGCAACATGGCCGATATCGAGGCCTTGTGCGAAGTCGAGAGCGAGGGTGTCGAGGGTGTGATCTGCGGCCGGGCCATCTACAGCGGCGAGCTCGATTTTGCCGCGGCGCAGGCGCGTGCCGACGAGCTCAACGGCTGAAGCCGGCCGAGCACCGCGTCCGATGCTGGCCAAGCGCATCATTCCCTGCCTGGACGTCACCGGCGGGCGGGTCGTCAAGGGGGTCAATTTCGTCGAGCTGCGCGACGCCGGCGACCCGGTCGAGATCGCCGCGCGTTACAACGAGCAGGGTGCGGACGAACTCACCTTCCTGGACATCACGGCCACCAGCGACGGGCGCGACCTGATCCTGCACATCATCGAGGACGTCGCGAGCCAGGTGTTCATCCCGCTGACGGTGGGCGGTGGTGTGCGCAGCGTCGAGGACGTGCGCCGCCTGCTCAATGCCGGTGCCGACAAGACCAGCTTCAACTCCGCCGCCATCGCGCGCCCGGACCTGATCGACGAGGTGTCGGGCAAGTACGGCTCGCAGTGCATTGTCGTGGCGATCGACGCCAAGCGCCGCCAGCCGGGCGACGAGCAGCGCGCAGGCGCCGACGGCGCGCCGATCGGACCGGGCTGGGATGTCTACAGCCATGGTGGCCGCACCAACACCGGCCTGGACGCATTGGCCTGGGCCGTCGAGATGGCGCGGCGCGGTGCGGGCGAGATCCTGCTCACCAGCATGGACCGTGACGGCACCAAGTCCGGATTCGACCTGGGCCTGACGCGCGCGGTCAGCGATGCGGTCGACATTCCGGTCATCGCCTCGGGCGGGGTCGGCAACCTGGATCATCTCGCCGACGGCATCACGCTGGGCGGCGCGGACGCCGTGCTGGCGGCCAGCATCTTTCACTACGGCGAGTTCAGCGTGTTGCAGGCCAAGCAACACCTGGGCAGCCGCGGCATCACGGTCCGTATCTGAGCGGCTGCCGGCAGCTGTGCCGTTCGGCCCGCGGCAAGCCGCGCATGCATGGTCGACAATAGGGCCATGAAATGGTTGGATCAAATCAAGTGGGACGCCGCGGGGCTGGTGCCGGTGATCGCCCAGGAACGGGGCACTGGCGACGTGCTGATGTTCGCCTGGATGGACCGGCAGGCATTGCTGCAGACGGCCGAGTCCGGCCGTGCCGTGTATTACAGCCGCTCGCGCCAGCGCCTGTGGTTCAAGGGCGAGGAGTCCGGGCACGTCCAGCAGGTGCACGACATCCGGCTCGATTGCGACAACGATGTCGTGCTGCTGCAGGTGACGCAGACCGGCCATGAGCCAGGCATCGCCTGCCACACCGGCCGCCACAGCTGCTTTTTTCAGCATCTGGAGGGCCAGGGCGAGCAGCGCAGCTGGGAAATCACCGATGCGGTATTGAAAGATCCGCAATCGATCTACAAGTAAATGTCCATGAGCGATTCCACTTCCGACGCCGGCGACCTGAATGCGGTGTTGTCGCGCCTGTCGACCATCATCGAGAGCCGCCGTCCGGACCGGGGCGGCGACCCTGACGCGAGTTATGTCGCACGCCTGCTGCACCGCGGCCCGGACGCCTTCCTCAAGAAGATCGGCGAAGAGTCGACCGAGGCCGTGATGGCCGCCAAGGATCTCGACCTCGCGCTGCACACCGGCGCCGGCATCGATGTCGGCCGCCAGCGCCTGGTGGGCGAGATGGCCGACCTGTGGTTCCATTGCCTGGTGGCGCTGGCGCATTACGACCTGCGTCCCGCGGACGTGCTGGCCGAGCTGCGCAAGCGCGAAGGCACCAGCGGTATCGAGGAAAAGGCCTTGCGCAAGGCGTTTGCGCGCGAAGGCTCGTGAGCGGGCCGCCAAGCGGGAGGAGCACCATGCCCGATGATGTGATCGATGTCGTACCCAAGGGCGAGGAACAGGCGCAGGCGCTGAAGTCCGTCGGGTGGTTGAGTTATGTCCTGCACCTGATCGTCGCGGTCGGCGCCATCGTGCCGGGTGCCCAGGCCGGCGCATTGCTGCTGGTCGTGGCGCTGGTGATCGATCTCGTCAAACGGCCGGAGGCCGAGGGCACCTGGCAGGCCTCGCATTTTTCCTGGCGCATCCGCTCGGTGATCATGGCCGGTGTGTTGTACCTGCTGACCGCGCCGCTGTTCCTGCTTTTCATCATGCCGGGCGTGCTGGCATGGTTGCTGGTGTCGATCTGGTTCCTGTACCGGATCGTCAAGGGCATGGTGGCGATGAACAACAACCAGGCGGTGGGCGCCTGAGATGGGAGAGCGAGAAGTGGCACATGATCCCGATTGCCTGTTCTGCAAGATCGTGCAGGGGCAGATTCCGTCGCGCAAGGTGCATGAGGACGAGCAGGTCTACGTCTTTCACGATATTCACCCCTGGGCGCCTGTGCATTTCCTGATGGTCCCGAAGCAGCATATTCCGTCGTTCGCGCAACTCGGGCCGGAGCATGCGGGACTGATGGGCCACATGATGACGCTGGCGCCCAGACTGGCCTTGCAGGAGGGCTGTCGGCCCTATCCGGAGGGTGGTTTTCGCATCGTCAGCAACACCGGCGCCGAAGGCGGGCAGGAGGTCCACCACCTGCATGTGCACGTGATGGGCGGGCCACGCCCCTGGTTGCGGGGTTGATCGACGGGGGCTTTCCGTGTAACGGGGGCCCGGGGGTCTAGAATTCGGCTAATTGCACAGGAGTTTCACATGGGTTCGTTTTCTATCTGGCACTGGCTGATCGTGCTGCTGATCGTCGTCATGGTGTTCGGCACCAAGAAGCTCAAGAACATGGGCAGCGACCTGGGCGGCGCGGTCAAGGGTTTCAAGGACGGCATGAAGGACGGCACCGCCTCGGGCGACGACAAGGCCGCCGAGCCGCCGTCGCAAGTCTCCAACAGCGGCAAGCCGTCCGAAAAGACCACCATCGACGTGGAAGCCAAGCAGAAGTCCTGAGCGTCCGGATAAGACTTCGTGATCGACCTCGGCATTTCCAAGATGGCGCTGATCGGCGTCGTGGCGCTGATCGTCATCGGCCCCGAGAAGTTGCCGCGCGTGGCGCGCACCGTCGGCACGCTGATGGGCAAGGCCCAGCGCTACGTGTCCGACGTCAAGGCCGAGGTCAGCCGCTCCATGGAGCTCGACGAGCTCAAGAAGATGAAGGAGTCGGTCACCGAGGCGGCCAAGGACATGGAGAGCACGATCCAGAGCAATGCCAGCGAGATCGAGAAATCCTGGGCTGACGCCACGCGCATGGATGACAATTCCCAGACCGGCTCCGGTTACGAGATGCCGACGAGTTACCCGGCCTATCGCCATCCGAACAAGCGCTGGCGCATCAAGCAAGGTGCCACCCCGAACTGGTACAAGGCGCGCAACGGCATCCGTACCCGTGCCTTGTCCGGCGCGGCGCGGGTGGCCCGGTTCCGGCCGAAAAAAAGCGACTGACCACAGGTGCCCGCCTGACACTGCGCACGGGTGTGCCGGCGGGTGCGGGCTCCATACGACACGATGACTGACTCGACCAACAAAGAAGACGAACTCGCAGGTACCGAGCAGCCATTCGTGCAACACCTCGTGGAGTTGCGGGACCGCCTGATCTACAGCATGGCGGGTCTGGTGGTGGCCATGATTCTGCTGGCCATCTGGCCCAGCCCGAGCGGCCTGATCGACCTGATCGCCGAACCGATACGCGCCCACATGCCGCCGGGCGCCAAACTGATCGCGGTGGGCGTGTTCTCGCCCTTCTTCGTGCCGCTCAAGGTCCTGATGATGGCCGGTGTGTTGCTGGCGCTTCCCTGGTTGATGTACCAGCTGTGGGCCTTCGTCGCGCCTGGGCTGTACAGCCACGAGAAACGCCTGGCGGTTCCGCTGATCTTTTTCGGCAGCGCACTGGCGTATGGCGGCATCGGTTTCGTGCAGTTGTTCGTGCTCGACAAGATGTTCGCGTTCATCCAGGCCGTGACGCCGGCCAGCGTGGCCGCGACACCGGACATCGCCTCCTATGTCGAGGCCATCCTGGGCCTGTACATCGCGTTTGGCGTGGCCTTCCAGGTGCCCATCGTCGTCGTGCTGCTGGCGCGCATGAACATCGTCAGCATCGACAAGATGAAGGAGTTTCGCGGCTACTTCATCGTCCTGTCGTTCGTGATCGCCGCCGTGATCACGCCGCCCGACGTGATCTCGCAGCTGGCGCTGGCGGTGCCGATGTGCCTGCTCTACGAGGCGGGCATCTTTGCCGCCTCGTGGTTCATCAAGAACACGAAGTCGGAAGAGGCGTCTGACGACGACGGCGAAAAGTCCGACGACGAGCCGCCGAAGACCTGATCGGCGCGCAGGCGTCAGCGCGGGACGCGTCGCGGCTTGGGCCGCACCCCGGGCACGACGTCGATCTCGAGTTGCGCGTCCTGCCGCTGGATGCTGAAGCGCGATGACTGGCCGGGTTTCAGGCCGGCGACCCGGGTCAGCAGTTCCGACACGTTGCGTACCTCGTGGTCGGCCACGGCGATGATCACGTCGCCGGGCCGGATGCCGGCCTGCGCGGCGGGGCCGTTCTGCAGCACTCCGGTGATGATGACGCCTTCGCGCGCCTTGACGCCGAAGGTCTCCGCCAGTTCGGGCGAGAGGTCGTTGGGCTCGACGCCGATCCAGCCGCGCGTCACGGTGCCGTCCTTGACCAGGCCGTCCATCACCAGCCGGGCAGTCGACATCGGGATCGCGAATCCGATGCCCATGCTGCCGCCGGAGCGCGAATAGATCGCGGTGTTGATGCCCAGCAGGTGGCCCTGGGTGTCCACCAGCGCACCGCCGGAATTGCCGGGGTTGATCGCCGCATCGGTCTGGATGAAGTTCTCGAAGGTGTTGATGCCCAGCTGGTTGCGACCCAGCGCACTGATGATGCCGCCGGTGACGGTCTGCCCGACACCGAAGGGGTTGCCGATGGCCAGCACCTGGTCGCCCACCTGGGCCGCGTCCGAATTGCCGATCACGACCACCGGCAGTTTGTCCAGTTCGATCTTGAGCACGGCCAGGTCGGTCTCCGGATCGGTGCCGATCACCTTGGCCAGTGCCTTGCGGCTGTCGTTGAGAATCACCTCGATCTCGTCGGCGCCCTCGACCACGTGGTTGTTCGTCAGGATGTAGCCGTCGGGGCTGACGATCACGCCGCTGCCCAGGCCGGCGCGAGGTTCCTGGTCCTGGTCGCCGAAGAAGAACCGGAACCAGGGATCGTTGCTGCGCGGATCGCGGCTGGCCGCCTTGCTGGTATTGATGCTGACCACGGCGGAGGCCGCCTTGAGCGCCGCCATCCGGAAACTGCCGGCCGGCACGGCGTCCGGCGCCGGTGTCGGTGCCTGGATCAGGGTGACGGTGCTGGTGCCGGTCGCGGACCTGCCCAGCCACTGGGGCTGGAGTGTTCCGACGACGAAATAGGCGGCCAGCAGGACGGTCGCGGTCTGCGCGAAGAGGAGCCACAGGCGTTTCATCCGCAAATTGTAGGTCGTGCACCCTGTCCGGCGTGCGGGCCCGAGGCGGGCTGCGCACCGTCGCGCCACGGCACAATCGTCGGCACCGATGCGCAGCGCATACAAGACCATCCACATCGAACCCCTGGCTCCGCCCAAGCCGGCGTTCGGTCGTCCCTGCAACGGCTGCGGCGTGTGTTGCCTCGACCAGCCGTGTCCGCTCGGCGTGGTGTTGAGCGGGCGGCGCCATGGCGCCTGTTCGGCCTTGCGCTGGGATGCCGCCCAAGCGATGTACCGGTGTGGCGCGATCGCGCGGCCCGCGCAGGTGCTGGCCGATCGGCTGCCGCGCCGGTTGCGCCGACTCGCCGTGCCCCTGGCGCCGCTGCTGGCCGCGCTGGCCCGGCGCTCGATCGCGTTGGACGCCGGTTGCGACTGCGACCTCGAGCTGGGCTGAGCCCCCTGTGCAAATGGCCGACAATGGCCGGGCTCGGCTCGCCCCGCACGCCTGCGGTGCCGCGATGCCGGCGATCGTCCAAGGTGCCAGGATTTCCATGACCAGTCGACTCGTACTCGCGCAGACCTTCGATGCGCTGCTGCAACCGGAGCGATTCCGGGACTACGGGCCCAACGGCCTGCAGGTCGAGGGTCGATCCGACATCCGCAAGATCGTCTCGGGCGTGACCGCCAGCCTGGCGCTGATCCAGGCGGCGGCCGACAGTGGCGCCGACGCGTTGTTCGTGCACCATGGTCTGTTCTGGCGTGGCCAGGACGGCCGGGTCACGGGCTGGATGAAGCAGCGCCTGGCGCTGCTGCTGGCACATGACATCAACCTGTTCGCCTACCACCTGCCGCTCGACGCCCATCCGCAGTGGGGCAACAACGCCCAGCTCGGATTGCGGCTGGGGCTGAGCGCCGGCGCGCGGTTCGGCGAACAGGAGCTCGGCTTTCTCGGAGAACGCATCGATGGCGGCACCTTTGCCGATGCGGCCGAACTGGGCCGGCATGTCGAGACGGTGTTGCAGCGCCCGGTCACGGTGGTGCCGGGGGACGGAAGGGCGCTGCGGAATATCGCCTGGTGTACCGGTGGTGCCCAGGGCTACTTCGAGGCTGCCATCGCCGCCGGCGCCGACGTGTTCATCACCGGGGAGATCTCCGAGCCGCAGGCGCATTACGCACGCGAATGCGGCGTGGCCTTCCTGGCCTGCGGTCACCATGCCAGCGAGCGCTACGGTGCGCCGGCGCTGGCCGGTCACGTGGCGGCGCAGCTGTCGCTGGTGCACGCGTTCATCGACATCGACAACCCGGCCTGATTCGCAGATGGAAAAACCACTGGCCATCACCATGGGCGACCCGGCCGGGATCGGCCCCGAGATCGTCGCCAAGGTGTTTCGCGATGCGCCGGAACTGGCCCACGGCTGTTTCGTCGCAGGCGACGTGGCCACCCTGCGGCGGGCTGCGCAGTGCATCGCTGGACGCGGGCGCGTGGCGCTTGCGGTCGCCGAGATCGACACGGTGTCCGAGGCCAGCATGACGCCGCCGCGCTGCATTCCGGTGTTGCAGGTCACCACCGACCGGGAACTGGTTGCGCTGGGTGCGGTCAGTGCCGTGGCCGGCCGCATGGCCGCCGAAAGTGTCGTCTGGGCCGCGGACGCGGCCTTGCGGGGCGACATCGCGGCGCTGGTGACGGCTCCGCTGCACAAGGAGTCGCTGGCGGCGGCCGGCATGCCGTACAACCAGTTCCCCGGTCATACCGAGATGCTGCAGCACCGCGCGGCACTGGCGGGCGGTGTGCCGGACTCCGAGCTTCCGGTGCGCATGATGCTGGCCAACGACGAACTGCGCACGGTGCTGGTGAGCATCCATGTCTCCTTGCGCCAGGCCATCGACGCGGTGACCCGTGCACAGGTGCTGCAGACGCTGTTGATCACCGACCGTGCCTTGGCCGCCATGCTGGGGCGCCGGCCGCGGATCGCCGTGGCGGGCCTGAATCCGCACGCGGGCGAGGGCGGCCTGTTCGGCACCGAAGAGATCGATGCCATCGTTCCGGCGATCGAGGCCGCGCGCGCGCAGGGACTGGACGTGTCGGGGCCCGTGGCGCCCGACACGGTCTTCATGCGGGCCCGTGCGCGGCCGGGCGGCCGTGGCGAGTTCGATGTGGTGGTCGCGATGTACCACGACCAGGGACTGATTCCGGTGAAGTATCTCGGGGTCGACAAGGGTGTCAACGTGACCCTGGGCTTGCCGCTGGTGCGTACCAGCCCGGATCACGGAACCGCATTCGACATTGCCGGCACCGCCACCGCCGATGCGGCCAGCCTGATGCAGGCCATTCGCATGGCCCGCGATCTCGCCGCCTCGCCGCCGCAGCCTGCGACGGCGGGTTGACACCGGCGGCCAGGTCGTTCTCGCGGCCGCTCCGGCCGCGAATCGTGACCTGGCCCGCTGCCGGGCCGCAGCGGCTTACTTCTTCAGGCTGTCCCGGATCTGGCGCAGCAGCAGGATGTCTTCCGGGGTCACGGCCGGTGCGGGTGGCGGCGGGGGCGCTTCGCGCTTGAGGCGGTTCATCTGCTTGACCATCATGAAGATGATGAACGCGAGAATGACGAAGTTCACGGCGATGGTCAGGAAGTTGCCGTAGGCGAACACCGGCACGCCGGCTTTCTTCAGTTCGGCCAGGCCGGCGCCGACACCTTCGGGCACCTGGCCCAGTATCACGTACATGCTCGAGAAGTCGACGTTTCCGATCACCGCGCCGACGAGCGGCATGATCAGGTCGTTGACCATCGAGTCGACGATTTTTCCGAATGCAGCGCCGATGATGACACCGACGGCCAGATCCATGACGTTGCCTTTGAGGGCGAATTCCTTGAACTCGGACATCATGCTCATGGGACTTTCTCCTAGCGATTGTTGGTCAGCCGGCAGTGTACGGGCATTGCGCGGGGCCGAATGTAAAGGATTTGGCGGCGACAATAGGGCCCCCCGCGGCTCGCCAAGGTGCCGAGACCATCGGTCGGGCCGGGGAGACGGTCAGCTACAATCCCGCGCTGACCCAAGAGCGATGTTTTCATTGAGGATTCCCATGAGTGACACCCCAGTCGACAACAGCAAGCGGACGTGGATCATCGCGTCCAGCTGTGTTGGAGCTGTCGGCGGCGCATTTACAGCCGTCCCTTTCATCCGCAGTTTCGAGCCATCCGAGCGCGCCAAGGCCGCCGGAGCCGCCGTGGAAGCCGACATCTCGTCGCTCAAGCCGGGTGAAAAGATGACCGTCGAGTGGCGCGGCAAACCGGTCTGGATCATGCGCCGCACCCCCGAGCAGGTCGCTGCCCTGCCGTCCCTGGACCCGCAGCTCGCAGACCCGAAGTCCGAGCGCAAGCCGGACGAGTTCACGCCGGAATACGCGCGCAACGAGATGCGCTCGATCAAGCCCGAGGTGCTGGTGGTCGTCGGTATCTGCACCCACCTGGGTTGCTCGCCGTCGGACCGATTCCAGACCGGCGCCCAGCCGTCGCTGCCGGACGACTGGAAGGGCGGGTTCTTCTGCCCCTGCCACGGTTCCACGTTCGACCTCGCGGGCCGTGTCTACAAGAACAAACCGGCTCCCGACAACCTGGAAGTGCCCCCGCACATGTACTTGTCCGACAACAAGTTGCTGATCGGTGAAGACAAGAAGGCCTGACCCCATGACGAACCGCATCTGCACCGGAGTACAACGTGGCTGAGATGAAAGAGATTTCCCCCAACGCACCAGCGTCGGCCAAGTTGCTGAACTGGGTCGACAACCGCTTCCCGTTGTCCAAGCTCTACAACGAGCACATGGGCGAGTACTACGCGCCCAAGAACTTCAACTTCTGGTACATCTTCGGCTCGCTGGCGATGCTGGTGCTGGTGATCCAGATCGTCACCGGCATCTTCCTGGTGATGCACTACAAGCCGGACGCCGCGCTGGCCTTCGGCTCGGTCGAATACATCATGCGCGACGTGCCCTGGGGCTGGCTGGTGCGCTACATGCACTCCACCGGCGCCTCGGCGTTCTTCGTCGTGGTCTACCTGCACATGTTCCGAGGCCTGATCTACGGCAGCTATCGCAAGCCGCGCGAGCTGATCTGGGTGTTCGGCTGCGCGATCTTCCTGTGCCTGATGGCCGAGGCCTTCATGGGTTATCTGCTGCCGTGGGGCCAGATGAGCTACTGGGGCGCCCAGGTGATCGTGAACCTGTTCGCTGCGATTCCCTTCGTCGGTCCTGACCTTGCGCTGCTGATCCGCGGCGACTACGTGGTGGGCGATGCCACGCTGAACCGCTTCTTCAGCTTCCACGTGATCGCGGTCCCGCTGGTGCTGCTGGGCCTGGTCGTGGCGCACATCATCGCGCTGCACGAGGTGGGCTCCAACAACCCGGACGGCATCGAGATCAAGGCCAACAAGGACAAGAACGGCATCCCGCTCGACGGCATCCCGTTCCATCCGTACTACACGGTGCACGACATCTTCGCGGTGAGCATGTTCCTGATGGTGTTCAGCGCCATCGTGTTCTTCGCGCCGGAGTTCGGCGGCTACTTCCTCGAATACAACAACTTCATCCCGGCCGATCCGCTCAAGACGCCGCTGCACATTGCACCGGTCTGGTACTTCACGCCGTATTACTCGATGCTGCGTGCCATCACCGACGAGATGATGTATGCCTTGATCGCCTCGGTGCTGGCCGGTGCCGCCTTGCTGGTGTTCAAGGTCAAGATGCCGTCCTTCCTCAAGCCGGTCGTGGTCGTCGGGGCCCTGGTGGTCACCGCGATGATGCTCAGCATCGACGCCAAGTTCTGGGGCGTGGTCGTGATGGGCGGCGCCGTCATCATCCTGTTCTTCCTGCCCTGGCTGGACTTCAGCCCGGTCAAGTCGATCCGTTACCGTCCGAACTGGCACAAGTACCTGTACGCGGTGTTCGTGCTCAACTTCATCGTGCTGGCCTACCTGGGCGTGCAGCCGCCATCGCCGATCGGCGAACGCGTCTCGCAGCTGGGTACCTTGTTCTATTTCGGATTCTTCCTGCTGATGCCGTGGTGGAGCAGACTGGGCGAGCCCAAGCCCGTGCCTGATCGCGTGACCTTCGCTGCCCACTGACAGAGCGGGAGAAAACCACAATGAAAACAGCTTCCATCTTCAGCAAGGCCATCTGGGCCATCGTGGCATCGGTCGGCGTCATGGCGGGTACCGCCCACGCCGCCGGTGGCGGAATCGCCTGGGACAAGGCTCCCGACAAGACGAACGACCTCGTTGCACTGCAAAACGGCGCCAAGCTCTTCGTCAACTACTGCCTGAACTGCCATTCGGCGGCCTTCATGCGCTACAACCGGCTGACCGACATCGGCCTGACCGTGGAGCAGATCAAGGACAACCTGTTGTTCACCACCGAGAAGGTCGGCGACACGATGGTGGCCGCGATCGATCCGAAGGAGGCCAAGGAATGGTTCGGCGCCAATCCGCCGGACCTGACCGTGATCGCCCGTTCGCGTTCGGCGGCGGGCCAGGGCACCGGGGCCGACTATCTCTATACCTATCTGCGCACCTATTACCCGGATCCGTCCAAGGTGACCGGCTGGAACAATCTGGCCTTCCCCAATGTGGGCATGCCGCATGTGTTGTGGCAGTTGCAGGGTACGCGCACGCCGGTGTATGAAACCAAGACCGAGCATGGCCACGAGGTGCAGGTCTTCAAGGGTTGGCAGCAGTTGACGCCGGGCACGATGACCCAGGTGCAATACGACCAGGCCATGGGCGATCTGGTGAATTACCTGCAATGGATGGCCGAGCCGGCGCAGAACACGCGCAAGCGTGTGGGTGTCTGGGTCCTGTTGTTCCTGGGCCTGCTCACCGTCGTCACCTGGCGTCTGAACGCGGCTTACTGGAAGGACGTCAAGTAGGGCGCTAGGAGTCCAGGCCACGTCTGTGCGTGCGTGGCTTGTGTTTTCAGAGTGGGTTTGCCAAGATGCATCCCACTCTTTTTCGTTTCGGCGGTGTGCTGGCGAGGTTCCAGCCGGGCCCGAGACTGTGTTTTGATTTTGAGGAGCTCCCACCATGATGGTGCTGTATTCAGGAACCACCTGCCCGTTTTCCCACCGTTGCCGGTTTGTGCTGTTCGAAAAGGGGATGGATTTCGAGATCCGGGACGTCGACCTCTACAACAAGCCGGAAGACATCAATGTGATGAATCCCTACGGGCAGGTTCCGATCCTGGTGGAGCGCGACCTGATCCTGTACGAGTCGAACATCATCAACGAATACATCGACGAGCGTTTCCCGCATCCGCAACTGATGCCCGGCGACCCGGTCGACCGGGCGCGGGTTCGCCTGTTCCTGCTCAATTTCGAGAAGGAGCTGTTCGTGCATGTGTCCACGCTGGAGTCGCGCGTGGCCAAGGGCAACGAGAAGCTGCTGGAAAAGGCGCGTGCCCATATCCGCGACCGCTTGACCCAGCTCGCTCCGATCTTCCTGAAGAACAAGTACATGCTCGGCGAAGGGTTCTCGATGCTGGACGTGGCCATCGCACCGCTGCTGTGGCGTCTGGACTACTACGGCATCGACCTGAGCAAGAACGCCGCACCGCTGCTCAAGTACGCCGAGCGCATCTTCTCGCGACCGGCGTATATTGAGGCCCTGACCCCGTCGGAAAAGGTCATGCGCAAGTAAACCGCTTTCCACCCGCTGATGATCGACGCCCAAAGCTCCAGTTCGACCCGTCCCTACCTGATCCGCGCGCTCTACGAGTGGTGCACGGACAACGGGCTGACGCCGTACGTGGCGGTGCAGGTCGACGACTCGGTGCAGGTGCCGCGCGAATACGTGAAGGACGGCGAGATCGTCCTGAACATCAGCTTCGACGCGACCAGCGGGCTGGAACTCGGCAATGAATTCGTGGCCTTCAGCGCCCGCTTCGCGGGCAAGGCGCGCGAGATCATGATTCCGGTGGACCGGGTGATCGCGATCTATGCGCGGGAGAACGGCCAGGGCATGGCTTTTCCCCGGCCTGCGCTGCCGGGGCCCGATGCCGCGTCTGCCGCTGCGGCGCTCGCTGCGGCGCCCGCCGGCATGGACGGGACACCGCATGCCGACACCGAGGTCAAGCTGGTCGAATCCGTGCCGTCGCCTGCGCCCGGTTCTGCGGGCGGCAAGCCCGAACCCGATCCCTCCAGCCCCACCAAGCGACCCAAGCTCACCCGCATCAAGTGATGCCTCGAACGCGGCCCGAGGCGCGCCGCCGGATCGATCTTGTAGAATTTCCCCGTGCCGATTTAGCTCAGTTGGTAGAGCAACCGCCTTGTAAGCGGTAGGTCGTCAGTTCGATTCCGACAATCGGCACCACCTGCATCAACCCCATGGCCTGCATCATCGGGCCCGGGAATCCTGTACCTTGAGCCGTATCGCGCGGCTTTCCCAGCCTTTGGTACGCAGGTGGGCTTCCAGGGCCGGCAACAACTGGCGCATCTTGGCTGCGGCGGCATTGTTGTCGAGCAGCAGGCACCACTGGGTTGCATCGAGTGGCCCGGCTTTCACCGCGCCACGCAGGGTGGCCGGAATCAGCGGCTGGACCGCCGTGAGTCGCGCAACCGATTCGCGCGCAAGCTGCGCCAGCCGCGCCAGGGTGGGCGAGGCTTCGGTGGCTTGCTGCAAGGTGACGGATTGGGAGCGGCGTTCCATGGCACCGTTCGATCGATGGAGGTTGGAATGCATTTGATTATCACGGATCCATGGCTGGCCAAGCGCCAGGCGGTGCATCTGTCCGGGACCCGGCTGGTGCTGTCGGCCTTGCTGGCGTCACTGGTCCTGATGCTGGTGGCTGCCGCCATGTACCACTGGGTGTTCCTCAAGGGCGCGCGCGAGCGCTGGCCGGTCGTCGGCGCGCTGGTGCGGCTCGTGGTGCAGGACGAGTTCGAGCAGCGCGACAAGTTCATGCGCGAGAACCTCGATGTGCTGGCGCGCCAGCTGGGTGAAATGCAGGCCAAGCTGACCCAGCTCGAGTCGCTGGGTGAACGCGTGTCCGGCCTGGCCGGCATCAATGCCGGCGACATCAAGTCCAAGCCGGGGCAGGGAGGCGCGCTGGTGACCGGTCGCCCCTTGTCGGTGGACGAACTGCAGGCCACGCTGGCCGATCTGGATCGCCTTACCGCACAGCGCACCGATCTGCTCACCGTGCTGGAGTCACGCCTGTTCGACCAGAAGATGCGCGACATGATGGTGCCCACCCAAAAGCCGCTGGCCGATGGCAACCTGGGCTCGAATTTCGGCTGGCGCATCGATCCGATCACGGGGCGGTCCGCGCTGCATACCGGGCTCGATTTCCAGGCCGACAAGGGAACCCCGATCCTGGCGGCCGCTGGCGGCATTGTCGTCGTGCAGGAATACCACTCCGCGTACGGCAACATGGTGGAGATCGACCATGGCAACGACCTGGTGACACGCTACGCCCATGCCTCGTCCGTGTTCGTCAAGAAGGGCGACCTCGTGCGGCGCGGGCAGAAGATCGCGGCGGTCGGCTCCACCGGGCGCTCCACCGGCGCCCATCTGCATTTCGAGGTTCTGGTCAGCGGCGTGCCGCAGGATCCGCAGAAATTCCTGGCCGCAGGCGATTCGCTGGTGGCGCAGCAACAGGCGAGCGCGGCGGCCCCGGCGCCGGCGCGTGCGGGCGCGGCGTCCCGGTCGGTCAAGGCCAAGACCGGTCGCAGGTAAAATCGCCGCTTGGTTACCTGAGGGCAGGCACGGCGTGACGCTTGTGTTTGGCCGCGGCGACCCCACTTACCATCCTGTTTGACAAAAGGATTGCGCCTCCCGGTGGGCCAACGATGGCTTGCCGGTCGGGCGTGCACGCATGGCAACCAACTTCCTGACAAAAATCTTCGGCAGTCGCAACGACCGCCTTCTCAAGCAATACCGCTCCACGGTCAAGCGCATCAATGCCATGGAGGCGGAACTCGAAGGCTTGAGTGACGAAGCCCTGCGGGCGAAGACGGATGAGTTCAAGAGCCGCGTGGCGGCCGGAACCTCGCTCGACGCCTTGTTGCCGGAAGCCTTCGGTGTCGTGCGCGAAGCGTCCAAGCGTGTCATGAAGATGCGCCACTTCGATGTGCAGATGCTCGGCGGCATGGCCTTGCACAACGGCAAGATCTCGGAGATGGGTACCGGCGAAGGCAAGACGCTGACAGCCACGTTGCCGGTCTACCTGAACGCGCTCACCGGCAAGGGCGTGCATGTGGTGACGGTCAACGACTACCTGGCCGGCCGCGACGCGCAGTGGATGGGCCGCCTGTACAACTTCCTGGGCCTGACGGTTGGTGTCAACCTGCCGCAGATGCCGCGCGAGGACAAGCAGGCCGCGTACAAGGCCGACATCACCTACGGCACGAACAACGAGTTCGGCTTCGACTATCTGCGCGACAACATGGTGTACGAGGTCGCGGACCGGGTGCAGCGTGGACTCAACTACGCGATCGTCGACGAGGTGGACTCGATCCTGATCGACGAGGCGCGTACCCCGTTGATCATCAGCGGCCAGGCGGAAGACCATACGGCCCTGTACGTGGCGATCAACAAGATCGTGCCGTACCTGACGGTCCAGGAAGGCGAGGCCGATGCGCGTACCGGCGAGGGCGTGACCAAGCCCGGCGACTTCACGATCGACGAAAAGGGGCGGCAGATCGTCCTGACCGAGCAAGGGCACGAGAACGCCGAGCGCATCCTGGCCGAGCATGGACTGCTGCCCAAGGGCGCGACGCTGTACGACCCGGCCAACATCGCGTTGATGCACCACCTGTATGCCGCGTTGCGGGCGGCGCACCTGTATCACAAGGACCAGCACTACGTCGTGCAGAACGGCGAGATCGTCATCGTCGACGAGTTCACCGGCCGGTTGATGTCGGGCCGGCGCTGGAGCGACGGACTGCACCAGGCGGTCGAGGCCAAGGAGGGCGTGGCCATCCAGGCCGAGAACCAGACGCTGGCGTCGATCACGTTCCAGAACTACTTCCGCCTGTACGGCAAGCTGGCGGGCATGACCGGAACGGCCGACACCGAGGCCTACGAGTTCCAGGAGATCTACGGCCTGGAGACCGTCGTCATTCCGCACAACCGCCCGAGCAAGCGCGAGGACCAGCTCGACCGGGTCTACAAGACGACGCAGGAGAAATACGCGGCGGCGATCCAGGATATCCGGGAGTGTTACGAGCGCGGCCAGCCGGTGCTGGTGGGCACGACCTCGATCGAGAACTCCGAGATCATCGACCAGCTGCTCGACAAGGAGAAGCTCCCGCACCAGGTCCTCAACGCCAAGCAGCACGCACGCGAAGCGGACATCGTCGCGCAGGCCGGCCGGCCCAGGATGATCACGATTGCCACCAACATGGCCGGTCGCGGGACCGACATCGTGCTGGGCGGCAATGTCGACAAGCTGGTCGAGGCCGTGCAGGCCGACGAGTCGCTGGACGAAGCGGCGCGTGCGCAGAAGATCGCGGAACTGCGCGCCCAGTGGCAGAAGGACCACGACGCGGTGACGGCCAACGGTGGCCTTCGCATCATTGCCACCGAGCGCCATGAGTCGCGGCGCATCGACAACCAGCTGCGCGGGCGCTCCGGCCGCCAGGGCGACCCGGGCTCCTCCCGCTTCTACCTGAGCCTGGACGATGCGCTGATGCGCATCTTCGCGGGCGACCGGGTACGCGCCATCATGGATCGGCTCAAGATGCCCGATGGCGAGGCGATCGAGGCCGGCATCGTGACCCGCAGTATCGAGAGCGCGCAGCGCAAGGTCGAGGCGCGCAACTTCGACATGCGCAAGCAGCTGCTCGAGTACGACGACGTGTCCAACGACCAGCGCAAGGTGATCTACCAGCAACGCAACGAGATCCTCGACGCACAGGACCTGTCGGCGCAGATCGCATCCTTGCGCGAGGGCTGTTTCCTCGACCTGGTGCGCCAGTATGTTCCTGCCGAGTCGGTCGAGGAGCAGTGGGACATCGACGGCCTGCAGAAGACGCTGGCCGACGAGTGGCATATCGAGCTGCCGCTGCAGCAGGTCGTGCAGGAGTCCAATGCCATCACCGACGACGACATCGTGGAAAAGGTGCAGGCCGCGGCGAACGAGGCTTTCGAGGCCAAGGTCGCCCTGGTGGGCAACGAGAACTTCCTGCAGTTCGAACGCATGGTGCTGCTGCAGAGCATCGATACCCATTGGCGCGAGCATCTCAGCGCGCTGGACTACTTGCGCCAGGGCATCCATCTGCGCGGATACGCGCAGAAGCAGCCCAAGCAGGAGTACAAGCGCGAGGCGTTCGAGTTGTTCGGCCAGTTGCTGGACTCGGTCCGCAACGAGGTCACCAAGCTTCTGATGACAGTGCGCATCCAGTCCGGCGCGCAGCTCGACGAGGCCGCGCAGGAGATGGAAAGCCGCGCCGACAACATCAGCAACGTGACCTATTCCGCACCCACCGAGACCGGCGAAGTCGAGACCACGACGGATGCCGACACCATTGCGCGCCGCACCGGTGTGGCGGCGGCGGTCGCGGGTGGCCAGGTCCCGCGCGTAGGGCGCAACGAGCCCTGCCCCTGCGGCAGCGGCAAGAAGTACAAGCAATGCCACGGCAAACTGGTCTGAAAGCACATCATGCCCGTCAACCTCGTCCCACCGAATCCCGCTGAACTGCATCCCGTTCCCGGTGTGCGCATCGGCATTGCCGAGGCCGGTATTCGCAAGGCGCAACGCAAGGATCTGACCGTCATGGTGCTCGATGCGGGTGCGTCCGTGTCTGCGGTGTTCACGCGCAACCGCTTCTGCGCGGCGCCGGTGCAGGTGTGCCGCGAGCACCTGGCCAGCGGCCAGCCGATCCGTGCCTTGCTGATCAACACCGGCAATGCGAACGCCGGTACCGGTGCGCAGGGCCTGGAGCGCGCGCGTGCCAGTGCGGCCGCGCTGGCACGCAGCCTGGATCTGGCCGAGCAGCAGGTCTTGCCGTTCTCCACCGGTGTGATCATGGAGCCGCTGCCGATCGACCGCATCGAGGCGGGCCTGCCGGCGGCACTTGCCGATGCGCAGCCCGACCACTGGTTCGCGGCGGCGCAGGCGATCATGACGACCGACACCGTGCCCAAGGCGTGCAGCACCCGCGCCACGGTCGGTGGCGCGACGGTGACCGTCACCGGCATCAGCAAGGGGGCCGGCATGATCCGCCCGAACATGGCGACCATGCTCGGCTTCATGGCCACCGACGCCCGGGTCGCACCCGCCGTGATGCAGCAACTGGCGCGGGAACTGGCGGACGCCTCGTTCAACCGGATCACGGTCGACGGCGATACGTCGACCAACGACTCCTTCGTGGTCATCGCGACGAACCAGGCTGCGCATGCGCAGATCGATACGCTCGACAGCGCCGATGGCGTGGCCCTCAAGGCGGCCATGCTGGAGGTGGCCCGGCAACTGGCGCACGCCATCGTGCGCGACGGCGAAGGTGCGACCAAGTTCATCGCGATCACGGTGCAGGGTGGCCGCACGGCCGACGAATGCCGGGCGGTGGCCTATGCCATCGCACATTCACCGTTGGTCAAGACGGCCTTCTTCGCCAGTGACCCGAACCTGGGGCGTATTCTCGCCGCGGTGGGATATGCCGGCATCGACGACCTGGAGCAAACGGGCATCGAACTGTTCCTCGACGACGTGCATGTGGCAACCCGGGGCGGCCGCCATCCCCAATACCAGGAAGCGGACGGCCAGCGCGTGATGAAACAAAGCGAGATCGCGGTGCGCGTCGACCTCGGGCGCGGTGATGCCACCGACACCGTCTGGACCTGCGACTTCAGCCACGAATACGTGACCATCAACGCCGACTACCGTTCCTGAGCCGCGTCGGCGGGGTCGGGACACTTGCTGCTGCATGCCTTTTCATTGCCATGGACGATAGACTGAACCACCTGCTCGCGCGCGCCGAACAACTGATCGACCGGATCGAGTCCGTATTGCCGCAGCCCCTGTCGCAACCCGATTGGGACGCCGGCATCGCATTTCGGTATCGCAAGCGCAGTTCCGGTCACGGAACCCTGGAGCCGGTGCGCCATGTCGCCACCATCCACCTGTCCGATCTGCAGGAAATCGACGTGCAGAAGGACAAGATCCGGCGCAACACCGAGCAGTTCATCAATGGCAAGACCGCCAACAACGTTTTGTTGACCGGTGCCCGGGGTACCGGCAAGTCGTCGCTGATCAAGGCCTGTCTGCAGGAGTTCGCGTCCCGGGGCCTGCGCCTGATCGAGGTCGACAAGGCGGACCTGGTCGACCTGCCGGACATCGTCGACGTGGTCTCCGACCGGCCGGAGAAATTCATCGTGTTCTGCGACGACCTTAGCTTTGAAGATGGCGAGCCGGGCTACAAGGCGCTCAAGTCCATCCTGGACGGATCGGTCGCGGAGACGACGGCCAATGTGCTGGTGTATGCGACCAGCAACCGGCGTCATCTGTTGCCCGAATACATGAAGGAGAACCTCAGCTACACACATACCGAGGATGGCGAGGTACATCCGGGCGAGGTGGTCGAGGAGAAGATCTCGTTGTCCGAACGGTTCGGTTTGTGGGTCAGCTTCTATCCGTTCACGCAGGACGAATACCTGGTCATCGTCGCGCAGTGGCTGCAGTCCTTTGGCGTGGCACCGGCCGACATCGAGGCCGCGCGTCCCGAGGCGTTGGTCTGGGCGCTGGAGCGGGGGTCGCGCAGCGGCCGTGTCGCGTTCCAGTTTGCGCGCGACTTCAGCGGGCGCGCAGTGACCGCGTCGTGAGCGACGAGCCGACCCTGCGCGCCCATCCGCAGCGCACGCGAGAAGGTGGCCCGGACCGGGCCATCGTCGAGGTTGCGGTCGGCGTGCTGATCCGCCCGGACGGGGATTTCCTGCTGACCAGCCGGCCGCCGGGCAAGGTGTATGCGGGTTACTGGGAGTTTCCGGGTGGCAAGCTCGAGCCGGGCGAAACGGTGGCTGACGCCTTGCGACGGGAGTTGCACGAGGAACTCGGGATCGACGTGCTGGCGGTGCAGCCCTGGCGCAACACCGTCGTCGACTATCCGCATGCGCTGGTGCGCCTGAATTTCTGCAAGGTCACCGCCTGGAACGGCGCACTGCAGATGCGCGAGGGACAGAGCTGCAACTGGCAGGGTTTGCCGGTGCCGGTCGGGCCGGTCTTGCCCGGCACGATTCCGGTGCTCGACTGGCTGGCGGCCGAGCGCGGTCACAACGGACCGACCCACTGACGATGGCGTTGTTCGGCGGGTCGCGGCCGGCCGGGCTCGACCGTCGCGGGCGTCCGGCTTATTGCAGCCGGCTGCTTGCGTCCGGCAAGCCGGTATCCGGATCGGTATCGCCGCGCTCCGCCACGCGGAAGGACTCATCGGCCCAGGCACCAAAATCGATGTCCTTACAGCGCCGGCTGCAGAACGGGCGATAGGGGTTCGATGGCGCGTAGACGGAATCGCCGTGGCATTGCGGGCAGCTGACGATGCGCGCGGAAGACGTCGCGCGATCGGTGGCAGTGGACGGGGTTTCTGCCGGGGTCTTCGGTCGGCGCGTCATGAGCACAACGACAGTTCGAACGCGCAGTCCTCGCTGATCGCATGCAGGCGGTTGTCCGCTTCCTGGCGCATGAACCGGATCGACACCATCAGGCGGTTGCCGCTGATCTCGGGAATGACGCCAAGTGCGGGGTCGAGCGACAGCCGCAACAACTGGAAGGTCTTGCCCTGCGGCAGGTTCTGCTGGAACTGGCCGGCCGTGGCCATCACCTTTTGCGCGGAGCCGGACTCGCGCAGCATCTTGAGCAGCAACGTGACCGATTCCGCCAGCGGCGCCAGCGTATTGGCCCACCGGTGCAGGTCGGCCCGGCGGGTGTCGCCCGGTTGCTGCTGCCAGGCATAGTAGGCGGGCAGGTCGAACTCGCAGGTGCCGCCGGGGATGCCGACGCGGCTGCGGATGCTCATCAGCCAGTCGTTTTCCGTCAGCGCATGGCCGGCCTTGCCATGGACATTGCCCAGGTCGGTGTAGCAGTGGTCGACCTGGCCCATGACGGCGTCGAGGGCACGCTCGGAGATCGCGGGATTGCCGCGATAGCTGGCCAGCGTCTGCCTCTGTTTCTCGAGGTCCTTGAGCAGATCCGACTTCAGGTCTGCACGGGCGCCGACGTCCATCACTTCGAAGATGGTCGACAAGGCATAGTGGTGGTCGAGCGGGTGGTCGCGCGATACCAGTTCCGTCAGGCGACGGAACAGATGTTCAATGCGCAGATAGGTCCTGATGCGCTCGTTGAAAGGGTATTCGTACAGGATCACACTGTTGCTTCCATTGAACCGATCATAGCCCGAAGCGCAACGCGACCTGGCTCACCTCCGATGCCAGGCACTCCATCGAGAGGGTCGCATTGAAGATCACGACGTCGGCGGCGCGCAGGCGCTGCAACCGGGGTGCCTGGCTGTCGATGATCCTGCGGATATCCTCGTGGCTCAGCGCGTTGCGTGCCATCACCCGCTCGATCTGCACCTCGTGCGGGCAGTCGACGACGATGATCCGGTCCACACGCTGGCGCCAGCGCTGCGATTCGACCAGCAGCGGCACGTCGAATACGACACAACGTGCCTGGCGGGCAACGGCTTCGGCTTCCAGCCGGGCCGTTTCCCGGCCCACCAGGGGATGGACGATGGCCTCGAGCCGCGCACGCGCCTTGGCATCCGAGAAGCTGGCCTGGCGCATCTTTGCGCGATCCAGCGCGCCGTCGGCAGTGATGTAGTCGGCGCCGAATTCGGATCGGATCGGCTCGATGGCCAGGCCGCCGGAGGCTGTCGCCTGGCGCGACAGGACGTCCGCGTCGATGACCACGGCGCCGTGCGCGCGAAAGAAGCCGGCCACGGTCGTCTTGCCGCTACCGATGCCCCCGGTCAGTCCCAGTCGCAGCATCGGATCAAGCCGCCAGGCGGGTAAACGGAAAGGCGAAAGGTATCAGGCTCTCCAGTCGCGCGGGGCCGACCAGCATCGCCAGCAATCCGGCACCCGCCAGGAAGGGCCCGAAGGGAATCGGAATGTCACGGTGGGCCAGACGACCCACCAGCAGCAGGCCGCCGCCGATGACCGTGCCCACGACGGACGACAGCAGGATGATGGCGACCAGATATTCCGCGCCGAACCAGGCCCCCAGGCCCGCCAGCAGCTTGAAGTCGCCGTGCCCCATGCCTTGTTTTCCTGTCAGGCCGTGGTGGACCTGGTAGACCGTCCACAGGCTCAGGTAGCCGAACACCGCGCCCCACACCGCCGACGACAGCGGCACCGACGTCCAGCCCATGGCCGATGCGATCAAGCCCAGCCACAGGATCAGGTAGTTCAGGTCGTCGGGCAGCAACTGGGTGTCGAAGTCGATGAAGAACTGGGCGATCAGCAGGCAGGCCAGTGCGGCCCATACCAAGCCGACGAGGGTCGCGCCGTACATGCCGGCCAGCGTGGCGAACACCAGCCCGGTCGCCAGTTCCACCAGGGGGTAGCGGATGCCGATCGATGTACCGCAGCTGGAGCATCGGCCGCGCAGCGCTACGTAGCTCAGTACCGGAATGTTTTCGTACCAGCGGATCACATGCTGGCACTTCTGGCATCGCGAGCGCGGGCGTGCCAGGTTGAAGGGTTCGCGCTCCGGGGCCTCGGTGCCGGACAACTCGGCGCAGTTGTCGGCCCATTCGGCTTCCATCATCCTGGGCAGGCGATAGATCACGACATTGAGGAAGCTGCCCACGAGCAGGCCCAGCACGCCGAACAAGGCGGCATCGACCCCCGGCGACACCAGCATCAGACGACGGCCCCGAGCTTGAAGATGGGCAGGTACATGGCCACCACGATACCGCCGATCACGGTGCCCAGGATGACGATGATGATCGGCTCCATCAGGCTGGAGATGCCGGCCACCATGTCGTCGACCTCGGACTCGTAGAAGTCCGCAGCCTTGCCCAGCATGTGGTCGATGGAGCCGGATTCTTCACCGATGGCGCACATCTGCAGCACCATGGACGGAAACAGGTTGGCGTTGGTCATCGCAACGGTCAGGGCGGTGCCGGTCGACACTTCGTGCTGGATCTTGACGGTGGCCCGCTCGAACACCGAGTTGCCCGATGCGCCGCCGACCGAGTCAAGCGCCTCGACCAAGGGCACGCCGGCTGCGAACATCGTCGAGAGCGTGCGTGTCCAGCGTGCGATGCAGGATTTCTCGACCAGCACGCCAAAGACCGGCAGCTTGAGCAGCACCCGGTCCATGAAGTTCTGCACCTTCTCGTTGCGCTTCCACGCTTGCATGAAGAAATAGACACCGCCGCCCAGGCCGCCGAATATCAGGTACCACCATTCGATGAAGAATTCGCTCATCGCGATCACCACCAGCGTGGGCACCGGGAGATCGCCGCCGAAGTTGGTGAACACCTCCTTGAATGCGGGAATCACGAAGATCATGATGACCGACACGACGACGAACGCGACGATCAGCACCGTGATCGGGTACATCAGCGCCGACTTGATCTTGGACTTGATCGCCTCTGTCTTCTCCATGTAGACGGCCAGGCGGTCGAGCAACTGGTCCAGGATACCGGCGGATTCGCCGGCCTCGACCAGGTTGCAGTACAGATTGTCGAAATACAGCGGGAACTTGCGGAAGGCCACACTCAGCGAGGTGCCGGTCTCGACGTCGGTGCGGATGTCGCTGAGCAGTTTGGTGACCCGCGGGTTGGGATTGCCGCGCCCGACGATGTCGAAGGCCTGGAGCAACGGTACGCCGGCTTTCATCATGGTGGCCAGTTGCCGGGTGAAGATCGCCATGTCCTTGGGCTTGATTGCCGATCCGCCACCCATGCGGCGCTTCTTGATCTTCGTCGGCGTCACGCCCTGGCGGCGCAGCGTCGCCTGTACCTGGTTGGTGCCCGCCGCGCGTGTCTCGCCCCGGACCTGCTTGCCGTTGCGATCCTTGCCCTCCCACTCGAAGACCGTCTCGTTGGTGCCCTTGGGCTTCGCTGTAGCCATATGGTCTCGGAACCCTTTTTCTAGTCGTTGGTGACGGCGAGCACTTCTTCCAGCGAGGTCAGGCCCTGCTTGACCTTGAGCAGGCCGGAGCGCCGAAGCGATTCGACGCCCTCGGCCTCCGCCTGCTTGGCGATTTCCAGTGCGCTGCCATCGCGCAGGATGATGCGCTGGATCTCTTCGGAGACCGGCATGACCTGGTAGATGCCCACGCGACCCTTGTAGCCACCGTTGCACGACGAGCAGCCCACCGGGCGGTACGTGGTCCAGCTGCTGTCGATCTCGTTGGGTTTGAAGCCTGCATCGAGCAAAGCCTTCTCGGGGATGTCTGCTACCGCCTTGCAACTCGAGCATAGTCGCCGCGCCAGGCGTTGCGCCGTGATCAATATCACGCTCGAGGCGATATTGAATGGCGCGATGCCCATATTGCGCATGCGCGTGAGGGTCGTCGGCGCATCGTTGGTGTGCAGGGTCGACAACACCAGGTGTCCCGTCTGCGCCGCCTTGATGGCGATATCGGCCGTTTCCAGGTCCCGGATCTCGCCGACCATGATGATGTCGGGGTCCTGGCGCAGGAACGACTTCAGCGCCGCCGCGAAGGTCAGGCCGGCCTTGTCGTTGACATTGACCTGGTTGACGCCCGGCAGGTTGATCTCGGAAGGATCCTCAGCCGTCGCGATGTTCACGCCCGGCTTGTTCAGCAGGTTCAGGCAGGTGTACAGCGACACCGTCTTGCCCGAACCCGTAGGCCCGGTCACGAGAATCATGCCGTAGGGACGGCCGATGGCTTCGAGCAGGCGGCGCTTTTCTTCCGGTTCGTAGCCCAACGCGTCCACGCCGAGCTTGGCGCTGCTGGGGTCGAGGATACGGATGACGATCTTTTCGCCGAAAAGCGTCGGCAAGGTGCTGACCCGGAAATCGATGACCTTGTTGGGCCCGATCTTGAGCTTCATCTTGCCGTCTTGCGGGACCCGCTTCTCGGAGATGTCCATCTTGGAGATCACCTTGATCCGCGAGGCCAGCTTGTCCTTGATGGCGATCGGCGGATTCGCGATCTCGCGCAGTTCGCCGTCGATCCGGAAGCGGACCCGGTAGGTGTGCTCGTAGGGCTCGAAGTGCAGGTCCGACGCACGCATGCTGAAGGCATCGAGCAGCATCTTGTGCAGGAACTTGACGACCGGCGCATCGTCGACTTCGGAGACGGACGCTTGTTCGTTGTCGTCGCCGCCACTGGCGGCGGCCTCATCGAACTCGAACTCGCCACCGATGATCTCTTCCATCGTCTCGGTCGTGGTGGCCGCGTGCTCGTCGACGAGCTTGAGTACCTTGTCGTACTCCGCGATGACCCAGTCGACGCCGAGTTGCGTGGCGAACTTGATCTTCTCGATCGCCTCCTGGTCGGAGGGGTCCGCAGTTGCGACCGTGAGACGGTTGTTGCGTTTGCTCAGTACCACCACGCGGTAGGACTGGCAAATCTTCGGGTCGAGCAGGCCCTTGGGCAGGCGCTGCTGGTCGATGGCATCGAGGTCGATCAGCGGCGCCGCGTAGGCCGACGACATCGTGTGAGCCAGGTCGGACGCCGAAACCGCGCCGGAGCCCGTCAATTCCGCGATGAAACTGGTGCGGCCCGACGATGCCTTGCGATAAATTTCCTCTGCCGATTTCTGGCCAAGCTTGCCGGCCAGTATCAGGGCGCGGCCCAATCCGGGAAGGGCGACGGGTGAGGATTCGCGGCTGGCGGTATCGACTGCGGACATGGGCTGAAAATGTACTACGGCGCGGGGCAATCGCCTAATCATCTCCGATTGCCTGAACGATGTAAATCGAAAGCAGGCCCATGCAACCCGAGGAAGGGCTCTTTGACAACACAGCTTGTGATGGTCGGGGTGAGAGGATTCGAACCTCCGGCCTCTACGTCCCGAACGTAGCGCTCTACCAGGCTAAGCTACACCCCGATTGCGGGCGCACAACATGAAAGACCTAGTTGTTGCGCTCCAAAAGCTGACTCGACAATTGTAGCAAACAAGAACGGTGCGGACCGGCCGGCAATTGCTCTGCAGCGCAGGTTGCACGAGCCGCTTCGCGCGCCGCCGCGTCACGTGAAAAATCGAGTGCTCCCGTTTCCCTGACGATGCCGACGACCTGTTCCAGCATGTCGACGGCGCCGGTCTCGATCGCGCCGGCGATCACGGCCCGCTGCTCGGCGGAGCCCCGTTGCATGGCGCAGATCAGCGGCAGGGTGGCCTTGCCTTCACGCAGGTCGTCGCCGAGATTCTTGCCCAGCAACTCGGCGTCGCCGGCATAGTCGAGCACGTCGTCGATGACCTGGAACGCGGTACCCAGCGCCTGTCCATATCGAGCACAGGTCTCCTCCAGGTCGCTCGATGCCCCGGCGAGGATGGCGCCGACCCGCGCGCTGGCCTCGAAGAGCTTGGCTGTCTTGGACCGGATCACATGCAGGTATCCGGCTTCATCGAGCCCGGCGTTGTGCATGTTCATCAACTGCAGGACCTCGCCTTCCGCGATCACGTTGGTGGCATCGGCCAGCACGGCCATGATGCGCATGTCCTGCGCTTCCACCATCATCTGGAAGGCCCTGGAATACAGGAAGTCGCCGACCAGCACGCTGGCCGGGTTGCCGAACATCTCGTTGGCCGTTGCATTGCCGCGGCGCATCGCCGAGTCATCCACGACATCGTCGTGCAGCAAGGTCGCGGTATGGATGAATTCGACGACCGCGGCCAGGTTGAAGCGTTGCTCGCCGGTATAGCCCAGCGCGCCGCTGGTAAGCAGCAGCAGTGCGGGGCGCAGCCGTTTGCCGCCGGCCCCGATGATGTAGCGCGACACTTCCCCGACCAGCGGGACGCCCGAGTCGAGCCGGCTTGCGATGGCGGCATCGACTTGACGCATGTCGGCCGCTATCACGGCGAGTCCGGGCGCTGAAGGTGAGGATGGTGTCTGCAAGGCCGGGCTGGAAAGTTAGCCGTGCATTATAGGAAGGCGCGGCGGGTCGCCGTGCAAGCATCCTGATTTGCAGGGTGACAATCACTCGGGGAGTGCTATACTCGCTGGCTGTGCGGAATTTGGTCCGCGCAGTTGTTTGGAAGGCGCGAGCAGCGTCTTTAGATGAGGGGTCCACATGTACGCGGTCATAAAAACCGGTGGCAAGCAATATCGCGTTGCTTCCGGCGAGAATATCAAAGTAGAACAGATTGCTGCGGATGTAGGCCAGGAGATCGTCATTGACCAGGTTCTGGCTGTCGGAAACGGCGCTGAAATCAAGGTCGGAACGCCCCTGGTATCCGGCGCAACTGTCAAAGCCACGGTCGTGGCGCATGGCAAGCACGACAAGGTCAGCATCTTCAAGATGCGCCGTCGCAAGCATTACCAGAAGCGCCAAGGTCATCGTCAGCAGTACACCGAACTGCAAATCGGCGCTATTGCGGCCTGATGAACCATTGAGCTCGGGTCGATCCCGGTTCAAACTGATTGGAGAAGCTAAATGGCACAGAAAAAAGGCGGCGGCTCGACGCGCAACGGGCGTGATTCCAAGCCCAAGATGCTGGGGGTGAAGGTTTTTGGTGGTGAGGTGGTTTCCGCCGGCTCCATCATCGTTCGCCAGCGCGGTACACGTTTCCACCCCGGCGTCAACGTCGGACTCGGCAAGGACCATACCTTGTTCGCATTGGCAGATGGCAAGGTTTCCTTTGCCGTCAAGGGCGCGATGAACAAGCCAACGGTCAACGTCACATCGGCCTGATCCGACGTCAGCCCGGTCCCAAACCCTGCGCCTTGCGCGGGGTTTTTCGTTTATAAGTCCTTGCAATTGCGTCCTTGACACCGACATTGCCCTGACCACCGCGGTGTTGCCGGGTCGACTAGCCCCGGTAGCCCGATATCCATCATGAAATTCGTCGACGAAGCCTATATCGACATCGCCGCTGGCGATGGCGGTGCGGGCTGCGTGTCGTTCCGGCACGAGAAATACAAGGAGTTCGGCGGGCCCAATGGCGGGGACGGCGGTCGTGGCGGCCATGTCTATGCGGTTGCCGACGTGGGCTTGAACACACTGGTCGATTTCCGGTACGCACGCCGGCACGAGGCCAAGCGCGGACAACACGGCATGGGCTCCGACATGTTCGGGGCCGCGGGTGACGACATCACCTTGCGCGTGCCGGTGGGCACGGTCATTTCCGATGCCGAAACCGGCGAAGTGCTGTACGAGTTGCTCAAGCCCGGGGAGGTCGTCACGATCGCCAAGGGCGGCGACGGCGGCTTCGGCAACATGCGCTTCAAGAGCGCGATCAATCGCGCGCCCCGGCAGAAGACGCCGGGCTGGCCAGGGGAAAAAAAGAGCCTCAAGCTCGAGTTGAAGGTGTTGGCGGACGTCGGTCTGCTGGGCATGCCCAATGCAGGCAAGTCGACCTTGATTTCCGCGATCTCGAACGCCAGGCCTCGCATTGCCGACTATCCCTTCACGACGCTGCATCCCAACCTGGGTGTGGTTCGCGTCGGACCGTCCCAGAGTTTTGTCGTGGCAGACCTGCCAGGGCTGATCGAAGGGGCCTCCGAAGGTGCCGGCCTGGGGCACCTGTTTCTGCGGCACCTGCAGCGCACGCGACTGCTGTTGCACGTCGTCGACATGGCGCCGTTCGACGACAGCGTGGACACCGTCGCGCAGGCGAAAGCCATCGTCAACGAACTCAAGAAATACGACCCGAAGCTCCACCGCAAGCCGCGCTGGCTGGTGTTGAACAAGCTCGACATGGTGCCGGCCGACAAGCGGGCGGCCCTGGTGGCCGACTTCGTGCGACGCATGCGGTTCAAGGGCCCGGTATTCGAGATCTCGGCCCTGACGCGGGACGGTTGCGAAGCGTTGGTGCAGGCGGTCTTCAAGCAGGTGCAGGTGCAGCAGCAGGCCGAGCAGGTCGTGCCGGTCGTCGATCCGCGCTTCACGCCTGGCGACAGCGCGTAACCGGCTTCGCCCGCCACCTGGTCCGTCCCTCCAAGCCCTCCGAGTTTTTTGCTGCATGAGCACGAGCGCCCAACCCCTCGTGATGCGCCAGGCACGGCGCATCGTCGTCAAGGTCGGCTCCAGCCTGGTCACCAACGATGGCCGTGGACTGGACGAGGAGGCCATCGGCGAGTGGTGTCGCCAGCTGGCATTGCTGGTCGGTGACAAACGCGAAGTGGTGATGGTGTCCAGCGGCGCGATCGCCGAGGGGATGAAGCGGCTGGGCTGGAAGACCCGTCCGCACGAGGTCCACGAACTGCAGGCGGCCGCGGCTGTCGGACAGATGGGGCTTGCGCAGATGTACGAGTCCAAGCTGCGTGCCCATGGCCTGGGCAGCGCCCAGGTCCTGCTGACCCATGCGGACCTGGCGGACCGCGAGCGGTATCTGAATGCCCGCTCGACGCTGATGACCCTGCTCAAGCTGGGCATCGTCCCGGTCATCAACGAGAACGACACGGTCGTCAACGACGAGATCAAGTTCGGCGACAACGACACGCTCGGGGCCCTGGTCGCCAATCTCGTCGAGGCGGATCTGTTGATCATCCTCACCGATCAACAAGGCCTGTACACGGCTGATCCGCGCAAGAATCCGGATGCGCAGTTCGTGCACGAGGCCAAGGCCGGCGACGCCGCGCTGGAGCTGATGGCCGGCGGCGCCGGCTCCAGCCTCGGCCGCGGCGGCATGATCACCAAGATCCTGGCGGCGCGCCGGGCGGCCGGCTCGGGCGCATCGACCGTCATCGCGTGGGGCCGCGAACCCGATGTGCTGCGCCGCCTCACCGCCGGCGAATCGATCGGCACCTTGCTGGTCGCGCAGACCCAGAAGAAGCAGGCGCGCAAGCAGTGGATGTCCGACCATCTGCAGTTGCGCGGTGCGGTCACGGTGGATGCCGGCGCCGCATCGAAGTTGCGGGCCGACGGCAAGAGCCTGTTGCCGATCGGTATGCTCAGCGTGGTCGGCGAGTTTTCGCGCGGCGACGTGATCGCCGTGCGCGAGACCTCCGGCGCCGAGATCGCCCGCGGACTGGCCAACTATTCCAGCTTCGAGGCGCGCCTGATCTGCCGAAAACCTTCAGCGGAACTCGAGCGCGTGCTGGGTTATGTCGCGGAGCCGGAGATGGTCCACCGCGACAACCTCGTCATCACGCGTTGACCCGCGGCGCAGCCGGGTCGGCGGGACGGCTCAGCGCTGCACGCCGTCGGACACCGACTGCTTGAGCTTGCGCAGGATGTCTTGCCGCGATACGCCGGATGCCGACCGCCCGTTGCAGACACCTTGGCGTGCCAGCGCCAGTGCATGCATCGACGGCTGGCTGGCATTGAGCGCCTTCCACTGCGGATCGGGTACCGGGTCCCATTGGCCGTCGTTGCCGGCGCGCGCATAGGTCTTGACCTCGCCGGCCCGGCACCAGATGCCCTCGTATGCGGCATTGATGTTGCCGCTGCCGGACACGGCGACCACGACATATCGCACGATGCCGTCGCTCGATACCGTCAGGCTGTCCGGGTCCAGCCCCAGCTTGACCGTCAGGTAACGCGGCATCTCGATCGGCACCAGCTTGTCGGTCCTGAACGTGGCCGGTGGCTTGGTTTCCAGCTCCTTCCAGTCAGGGTCCAGGTCCGCCAGCTGGGCGTATGCCGGGGCGATCATCAACAGGCAGGTGGCAAAGGCAACTGCGCGCCTAACGCGCGTGGGGCTGATCGGTTTCATCGGTCTCGACGTTGGTATGCGGGTCCGGTTCATAACTGGCCCCGGGGGGCAGGGCCATTCCCGGACGCGCCGAACCGTCGGTCGCATGCGTGTGGTGATGGTGGTGTTCGTGGTCGCGCACCCGGCTGCCGCTGCGCAGGTAGCGGTTGCGCACCTCGTGACGCGGCAGGTACCGTGCAAGTTCCGTCAAGGCCATCTCGTAGACGCCGCGCTTGAACTCGACGACCATGTCCAGCGGAACCCAGTAGTCGTTCCAGCGCCAGGCGTCGAATTCAGGGTGATCGGTTGCGCGAAGATTCAGGTTCCAGTCGTAGCCGACCAATTGCAGCAGGTACCAGATCTGTTTCTGGCCCTTGTAGTGTCCGCGTGCGTCGCGGCGAATGTAACGATCCGGCACCTCGTAGCGCAACCAGTCGCGGGTACGCGCGACCACGCAAACGTGCTCCGGCTGGAGCCCCACTTCTTCGTGCAGCTCACGGAACATGGCCTGTTCGGGGGTTTCTCCTCGATCAATGCCACCCTGCGGAAACTGCCACGAATGGGTACGAATGCGCTTGCCCCAGAATACCTGGTTCCTCTGGTTGAGCAGAACGATGCCGACATTGGGCCGAAAGCCGTCCCGGTCAAGCATAATCAAACCCCAATTTTCAAACTGGGTCCATTATGCCCCGCAAGCTGCGAGCGGCAAAGCGCCTGGAACCGTCCCGACTCCCATGAAAGCCTCCCGTTTTTTCATCTCCACGCTCAAGGAAGCGCCTGCCGACGCCGAAGTGGCCAGCCATCAATTGATGATGCGCGCGGGCCTGATCAAGAAGCTCGGTGCCGGTATCTACAGCTACATGCCGATGGGCCTGCGGGTCATCCGCAAGGTGGAGGCCATCGTGCGCGAGGAGATGAACCGCGCCGGCGCGGTGGAGCTGACGATGCCGGTCGTGCAGCCCGCCGAGTTGTGGCAGGAAACCGGCCGGTTCGCCAAAATGGGCCCCGAACTGCTGCGGATCCGCGACCGGCATGACCGTGACTACATCGTGCAGCCGACCAGCGAAGAGGTCGTGACCGACATCATGCGGCAGGACATCAAGAGCTACAAGCAGCTGCCGCGCAACCTCTACCAGATCCAGACCAAGTTCCGCGACGAACGTCGTCCGCGCTTCGGCCTCATGCGCGGGCGCGAGTTCATCATGAAGGACGCCTACAGCTTCGATCGCGACGCCGACAGCGCCAAGGCGAGTTACGAAGTCATGGCGCAGGCCTACCGCCGCATCTTCGATCGGTTCGGGCTGCGGTACCGGGCGGTCGCCGCCGACAGCGGTGCCATCGGCGGCGACCTGAGCGAGGAGTTCCAGGTCATCGCGGCCACGGGCGAGGACGCCATCGTCTATTGCCCCGACAGCGACTACGCGGCCAACATGGAAAAAGCCGAGGCGATGGCGCCCGCTCACCCCCGTCCCGCGCCGTCCCAGGCCATGACCAAGACTGCGACGCCGGGCAAGAGCACCTGCGCCGACGTGGCCCAGTACCTGGGCGTGCCGCTGCAGCAGACGGTCAAGTCGCTGGTGGTCACGACCGAGCAATCCGACGAGAGCGGCGCCGTGGTCGACAAGCAGGTCTGGCTGCTGATGGTGCGGGGTGACCACGATCTCAATGAGGTCAAGGCCAACAAGGTCCCCGGGCTCGAAAATGGGTTCCGCTTCTCGACGCTGGAGGAGATCGACGAGCATTTCGGCTGCAAGCCGGGTTACCTGGGCCTGATCAACCTGCGCAAGCCGGTGCGGGTCGTGGCCGATCGCGATGTCGCCGTCATGGCCGACTGGATTTGCGGCGCCAATGAACCGGATTTCCACATCACCGGCGTGAACTGGGGCCGCGACCTGCCGGAGCCCGAAATCGTCGCGGACCTGCGCAACGTGGTGGCCGGCGACGCCTCGCCGGATGGCAAGGGCGTGCTGGCGATCGAGCGTGGCATCGAGGTCGGCCACGTGTTCTACCTGGGCACCAAATACAGCCGCGCGATGAACGCCACCTTCCTCGACGCCAACGGCAAGCCCCAGTTCATGGAGATGGGGTGTTACGGCATCGGCATCACGCGTCTGCCGGCCGCGGCGATCGAGCAGAACCATGACGAGCGCGGCATCATCTGGCCGGATGCGCTGGCACCGTTCACGCTGGTGATCTGTCCCATCGGGCCGGATCGCAGCCCCGAGGTCAAGGCGGCGGCCGAGGCGCTGTATGCGCAGTTCCTGCAGGCCGGGGTCGACGTCATCCTGGACGATCGCGGCGAACGCCCGGGCGCGATGTTTGCCGACTGGGAGTTGATCGGCGTGCCGCATCGTGTCACCATTGGCGATCGGGGCCTCAAGGAAGGCCAGGTCGAGTACCAGCATCGGCGCGACACGGAGTCCACCAAGGTCGCCCTGGACGCGGTCTTTGCATTCGTGACATCCCGATTGGAGTGATGACGGTTCTGCCCATCAGTATCAGGACTTCCGCCGTAGCCGACGCAGCCGGGGTGACGCGGCGCAACTGCCTCGTGGCCATGGCCGGTGCCGGTGTCGCAACCGCCTTGCCCGGCGTTGCGTGGGCCGGCGGCCAGCTGGAGGAGCCGCTGATCGACTCCGTGCGCACGGCGTTGACAGCGTCGATCAACAGCGACGCGCCGCCGGTGCCGGTGTTCGCCGACACCGAGTCGCGTATCGCCTACCTGCGCTGGCTGGGTGCGATGAGCACCCGCCTGCGCCGGCGCAAGGCCGACCTCGACACACGCACGGAATTCCTGCAGACGGTCTGGTACGAGACCAAGCGCGCCGGGCTGGACACCACGCTGGTGCTCGGGCTGATACAGGTCGAGAGCGCATTTCGCAAGTTCGCGGTATCCGTGGCCGGAGCGCGTGGCTACATGCAGGTCATGCCGTTCTGGACCCGGGTGCTGAGCAACGGCGATCCGTCGGTGTTGTTCCACATGCAGACCAACCTGCGCTTTGGCTGCGTCATCCTGCGCCACTACCTGGATCGCGAGAAGGGCAACCTGTTCATGGCGCTGGGCCGTTACAACGGCTCGCGCGGCAAGTCCCCGTACCCCAATGCGGTGATGCGCGCCTCGCGCCAGTGGGAGCACCACACCGCCTGAGGCCGGCGCAGCACCCTACTGGACGAAGCCGATCGTGCTCTTGCGCGTGGCAGACCGGGGCAGGTCGCCGGTCTGCACCGTGTCCCGGTTGTCCAGCCGGGCATTGCCGAAGCCGGTCATCAGGGCCCGGCGCATGTCGCGCGGCGCCATGTCGGCCAGCTGGTCGAGCACATCGGGCGCCGGCTCCGGGTCGAAATGCCGGCCCCATCCGTGGGCGTCGCGGATCGACCGGTACAGGTTGCGGGCGATCAGGCGCGCGGCCTCCAGGTCGGGCGCGTCGACCCAGAACACGTTCATGCGGTTGCGGATCGGTTCGGGGATCGCGCGTTCGTCATTGGCGGTGGTGATCCAGATCACCTGGCTGGCGTCGATCGCCACCTCGGCGAATTCGTCGGTGAATTTCTGAGCGGTATCGTGTTCGAGCAGGCTGTACAAGGCGCCCAGCGGATCGTACTGGGCGTCGCTGCTGGCCTTGTCGATCTCGTCGACGACGATGACCGGATTGGCGTATTCCCCATCGACCAGGGCCTCGAACACCTTGCCGGGCTTGGCCCCTTTCCACTGGCTCGATGCGCCCGAGAGCAGCCAACCGGCCGTCATCGAGCTCATCGGCACCAGGCTCATGCCGGTGCCAAGCAGGTCGGCCAGCTTGCGGGCGAAATGGGTCTTGCCGATACCGGGTGCGCCCAGCAGCAACATCGGCGTGACCTCGAGCCCGTCCCCGCTGTCCTGGGACAGCGCGACATGGCGCTTCACGTCGTCGAGCACCTCATGGAAATTCGGCAGCGTCGCGTACAACTCCCCCATGTCGGGAATGCCGGAGGGCTTGACCTGGAAGCGTTGCGGCCCGCGTTCGAGCATGCGTTGGTAGGTTGCGCGCAACGTGTCGTAGTCGCGTTCCGCCAAGCCGTCGAGCTTGCGCTGGACCTGCTGCGGTTCGAAGACCTGGCGCATCTGCGCCACCGGCAGACGAAACGGGGACTTCGAGGGTGCAACGGGCTTCGCAGAATCCATGACCGACTCCTTGTGCAGACATCCTGGGTTTATTCAAACACAGGACGCCGGCATCGCAAATACGGAAATGAAGCCAGGCTGCGGCAAATGTTGCGAACCTGCCACCCCGATTGCCGCCATGAACACCCGATCGCGCGAGCGAGCAAGCGCCCGCCCTGCGGGGGCGGAATACGGTGCGAGAGCCGGACCGGGCGGCGGCCGGGCGTTCCGGCGGAGCCTGAGGCTCGCCGCTGGGGGATTCAGCCCTGACCGGACAACACCTGCTGCAGTTCACCGTTCTCGTACATCTCCATCATGATGTCCGAGCCGCCGATGAATTCGCCCTTGACGTACAGCTGGGGGATGGTCGGCCACTGGCTGTAGTCCTTGATGCCGGCCCGGATCTCCGGGTCTTCCAGGACATTGACCGTCTTGACCTGCTTCGGATCGACGCCGCAGGCCTTCAGGATCTGGATCGCGCGGCCGGAAAAGCCGCACTGCGGGAAAGAGGCGTTGCCCTTCATGAACAGCAGGACCGGATTGCCCTTGACCAGTTCGTCGATGCGTTGTTGCGTGTCGCTCATTGAGATCCTCCTAGATTCAGCGCTCGCAGGATTATTTCATCTTCCCGGGGGCCGTGCGGCGAACAACCTTGTGTGTCACGTGGGCGCACCGTGCCATCGGCCCGCCGTGCAGCGCCAGTGGCCCGCCAGATCGTGCCGCGCGGCCAGGGTGTCGAAGCCGGTTGCCGCCAGCAAGGCCTGTACCGCCGGTCCCTGGTCGTGGCCGTGTTCGAGCAGCAGGTGGCCGCCCGGCAGCAGATATTCGGGCGCCGCGGCAACGATGTGCCGGATGTCGTCCAGACCGTCGGGTCCCGCGGTGAGTGCGCTCATCGGCTCGTGCGCGAGCGCCGACAGATGCGGATCGGCCTCGGCCACGTAGGGCGGGTTGGAGACGATGCAGTCATACCGCGCTTGCACCGGGGCGAACCAGCGGCCCTGCAGCAAGCGCACCGGCAACTGCAGCCGATCGGCATTGGCCGCTGCCACGGCGAGCGCCGCCGAACTGGCGTCCACCGCGTCGATGGTCCAGGACGGTCGCATGTGCTTGAGCGCGAGCGCGATCGCGCCGCTGCCGGTGCCCAGGTCCAGCAGCCGGCGCGCCGGCCCGGCGGTGTCCGGATACAGTTCCAGCGCCCAGTCGACCAGGGTCTCGGTGTCCGGCCGTGGCACTAGCACGCGCGCATCGACCATCAGGGGCAGGCCGTAGAACTCCTTGCCGCCCACGACATAGGCCAGCGGTTCGCCCGCCAGCCGGCGCTCCACGAACCATCGGTAGTGTGCGAACACGTCGACCGGCAAGGTGTCGGTATCGTGGGCAGGCAACCAGCTGCGCGCTGCATGCAGGGCCGCGGGCTCCACGCCCCTGGCCGCGAGCAGCAGCAGGTCGGCGTCGAGCTTGTCCAGGCCCGCCGCGCGGGCGCCCGCCAGCGCCTGGCCCACGGTCGTCATCGGCTCACCAACGCGTTGCCGCGCATGGCGGGATTCGTCTCGGGAGCGACCCTGCGACGCATTCGGATGCCCTCCGTGCTGCGCACTGCGGGATTCGTCTTGGGAGCGGCCCTGCGACGCATTCGGATGCCCTCCGTGCTGCGCACTGCGGGATTCGTCTTGGGAGCGGCCCTGCGACTCATGCCGTCGCCCCGAGTTCCAGGGCCGCGAGCTGTTCGGCCGCCTGGGCCGCCTGCAGCGCCTGGACGACATCGTCGAGGTCGCCCTCGATGATGTTGGTCAATTTGTACAGGGTCAGGTTGATGCGGTGGTCGGTGAGCCGGCCCTGCGGGAAGTTGTAGGTGCGGATCCGGTCGCTGCGGTCGCCGCTGCCGATCAGGCTCTTGCGCTGCGCGGCGTCGCGGGCCGCGCGTTCGGCGCGGTCCTTCTCCTGGATGCGCGCGGACAACACCTGCAACGCACGTGCCTTGTTGCGGTGCTGGCTGCGGTCGTCCTGGCACTCGGCGACGATGCCGGTGGGCAGGTGGGTGATGCGCACCGCCGAATCGGTCTTGTTGATGTGTTGCCCGCCCGCACCGCTGGCGCGGTAGGTGTCGATGCGCAGGTCGGCCGGATTGATCTGGACCGCGACCGATTCGTCCGGCTCGGCCAGCACTGCCACCGTGCAGGCGCTGGTGTGGATACGGCCCTGGGTCTCGGTTGCCGGCACCCGCTGCACCCGGTGCCCGCCGGATTCGAACTTGAGCGCGCCATATGCACCGTCGCCGACGATGCGCAGCACCACCTCCTTGTAGCCCCCGAGTTCCGACTCCGATTCGCTGATGATCTCGGTCTTCCAGCCGCGACGTTCGCAATACCGCACGTACATGCGCAGCAGGTCGCCGGCGAACAGCGCCGACTCGTCGCCGCCGGTGCCGGCGCGGATCTCGAGGAAGGCGTTGCGGGTGTCGTCCGGGTCCTTGGGCAGCAGCATGCGTTGCAGCTCGGTCTCCAGCTGGGCGAGCTCCGCCCCGGCGGCGTCGACCTCCTCCTGGGCCATCGCCGCCATGTCGGCGTCCTGGGCGGAGCTCTCCAGCAGTTCGCGGCCGTGCTGGAGGTCGGATTCGCGCTGGCGATACCGTGCCCAGCGGCCCGCCACGGCACCGACCTCGGCGTGTTCGCGCGACAGGGACAGGAACTGGTCCATGTCCTGCATGATGTCCTCGCGCGAGAGCAGGAATTCCAGCTCGCCCAGGCGGTCCGCATAGCGGTCCAGTTGTTGTCGGAAGAAGGCTTTCATCGTCGTCGATCAAGTGTGCCGATCGGCGCATCGCACCGGCGTTCGGCAGGGGTTCCGGGGCCCGGCACGGGGCCAGGGCGGGCGGCACCCGTCGGGCACGGCTGCCACGGACCGCGTGCGCAGCTAACGTTCCTTGCGCAGGAAGAAGTGCTGGACCGCCGAGCTGGCCTGGCGGCGCGCGTCGGCATCTGCGGTGCGCAGCTCCGCCATGGCGCCGTGCAGCATCTTCTGCGTCAGTCCGCGCGACAAGGCGTCGAGCACGGCGTCGATGTTTTCGCCGCGGGCCAGCAGCTTGCGGGCGCGCGCGATCTCGAGCGCGCGCCATTCGTCGGCCTGGGCGTTGAGCTGCTGGATCAGCGGCACCGATCCGCGCTGGTCGATCCAGTGCATGAAGCTCTGCACGCCCGCGTCGATGATGGCCTCGGCCTGCGCCACCGCGGCCTGCCGGTTGGCGCGCCCGGTCTGCACGACATGGGCCAGGTCGTCGACGGTGTACAGGTAGATGTCCTGCAGGTCCTTGACCTCGGGCTCGATGTCCTGCGGCACGGCCAGGTCGACCATGAACATGGGCCGGTGCCGCCGGCGCTTGAGCGCCCGCTCCACGGCGCCCAGGCCGATGATCGGCAACGAGCTGGCCGTGCAGCTGATGACGGCGTCGAACTCGTGCAGCCGCTCGGGCAGGTCGGCCAGCCGCATCACCGTTCCGTCGAGCTGGGCCGCCAGCTTCTCGCCGCGCTCCAGGGTGCGGTTGGCGACGGTCATGGACTTGGGCTGGCGCGCCGCGAAATGGGTCGCACACAGTTCGATCATGTCGCCGGCACCGACGAACAGCACCTTCACCTCGCCCAGGTCCTCGAACAACTGGGCCGCCAGGCGAACCGTCGCGGCCGCCATGCTGATGGAATGGGCGCCGATCTCGGTCGAGGTCCGTACCTCCTTGGCAACGGCGAACGAGCGCTGGAACATCTGGCTCAGCGTTGCGCCCAGGGAACCGGCCTGCTGGGCGACCCGGACCGCCTCCTTGAGCTGACCCAGGATCTGGGGTTCGCCCAGCACCATGGAGTCCAGGCCGCTGGCGACGCGGAAGGCGTGGCGCGCGACCGGCCCGTTCTCCAGCATGTAGCTGTGCGAACGCAGCACCGAACCGGAAACCCCGCCTGCCCGTGCCAGCCAATCCAATGCCGGCTCGAACTCGGGGCGCTCGCCGGCGCAGTAGATCTCGGTCCGGTTGCAGGTGGACACGATGGCCGCCTCCGGCGGCCGGGGCAGCGACTTGCGCAAGGCATGCAGGGTCGGCTCGATCTGTTCACCGGCGAACGCCAGCCGACCGCGCAGATCCAGCGGCGCGGTGGTGTGGTTGATGCCTAATGCCCAGACTGCCATACGAACGAATTTGTGCCGATTATAAAATTCGGGCCACCATGGGTGTTTTCGGTCTGATCAATCACCTGTTCAACTTCCTGCTGCCGGCCCTCGCACTGGCCATGCTGCTGCCATTGTGCGTTCGCTGGACGTCCATGGGCCGTGGCGCCGCGCTCGGCCTGGTGTCGAACATGCTGGTGTTGACGGTGGTCAACGCCGCTGTGCTGCTGGTCGGCCTGGTGTGGTTCGAGCGCGACGGAAAGATGCTCACCTACCTGGCGATGGCGGTTGCAGGCGCATCCACCCAGTGGATGCTGCTCAAGGCCTGGCGAACCTGAATTCCGGTGCCGGTGCCGCGGCTGCAAGGCCTTCATGCGGGTGGCGGCGCGGCATCAGGCCGCTGGCAGCAGGCCCTGCCCCAGTGCCACCGGATCGATCCCGGACCGGAACAGCCAGGTCGGATGGGGCCCGCACAAGTGGCATTGTCCGTCGCGGACCTCGATCCAGTTGCCTTCGGGCAAGCCCAGCACCGTGGCTCCGGGATGCAGCACCAGGTATTCGGCAATGCGTTGCCGTCGGCTTTCGCCCTGATGGCCTGGCGGAAGGGCATCGTGATAGTGGGCGTTGACCTGCAGCGGGAACACGCCTAGCGCCTCCAGGCCGCCCGGGTCGATGATGGGCATGTCGTTGGTGGTTGCGATCGATGGCGTCGCGACCACCGTGCCCGCACTCCAGCCGACGTAGGGTTTTCCGTTGCATACGGCGTGCCGGATCGGCGCGAGCCAGCCGCGCCGGCGCAGCTCGTGCAACAGGCGGAACGTGTTGCCGCCGCCGACGAGCAGCAGGTCGGCCTGGGCCACTGCGGTGGCGGGCGCGTCACAGTGGTGGGCGCCACGGATGTCCAGTTGCAGCGCAGCCAGCGCCTCGCGCACCAGCGCAAGGTAGTCGTCCCAGCCCATGGTGGTGCCGGCAAACGGGAAGAACAGGGCAGTCCTGCAGCCCCGGGCGATCTCGCTCCAGGCCGAACGCGCATGCACCAGGTAGTTGCCGGACGGATCGCGGGAGTTGCTCAGCAACAGCATCCGCATCGCCGGTGGCGCGAATGGCGCTGTGTCCATGGCCGGGATTCAGGCGGGCGGGAACAGGTCGACCCGGTCGGTGATGATGCCGTCCGTGCCCAGGTCGAGCAGGCGCTGCGCCGCCCATTCGTCGTTGACCGTGTAGCTCAGGCAACGCAGGCCGGCGCCATGTGCCGCGGCCACGGTGGCGGCGTCCCACAGGCCATGGTTGCAGACCACGGCGACGCATGCCAGGCGCTGCGCCACGGCCAACCAGTCCGCACGCATGCTGTCCAGCAGCAGGCCGCGTGGCAACTCCGGCACGCTGGCCTGCGCCGCCTGCAGCGCATCGACGGCGAACGAGGTCAACAGGGGCGGGGTGTCCGCGCCCTGCCACAAGCGTGCCGCCTGCCGCGCGACCACGGCACCGGTCTCGGTTTCCACGCCCGGCGTCGGCTTGATCTCGATGTTCAGGTGATGGCCGTTGGCCCGGCAGTATCGGGCGATGTTGTCCAGCGTCGGCAAGGTCTCGCCCGCGAACTGGCGCGAATGCCATCCGCCGGCGTCCAGTTGCGAGAGCGCGAGCCAGTCGTGTGCGCCACCGGTGCCGGAGCCGTTCGTCGTGCGGTTCAGCGTCGCGTCGTGCATCAGGAAAGGCACGCCGTCGCGGCTGAGCTTGACGTCGCATTCGAACATGCGGTACCCGTGATGGGCGCCCAGCCGGAATGCCGCCAGCGTGTTTTCCGGAGCCAGCTTGCCGGCACCCCGGTGCGCGATCCAGCGCGGGTACGGCCAGGGCGTTGCCATCAGATGCGTTTGCCGGTGGATGCGTCGAAGGTGTGCAGGCGGTCCGGGCGCGGCGTCACGTGGATGGTCGTGCCCAGCGCGGGCACCGGCTGCGATTCTTCCGTGCGCACGATGACCACTTCCTTGCCCGCACCGTGCGACCAGCGGCCGTAGACCAGGCGCTCGGCGCCCAGCATCTCGACCGCCTCGACCTGCAGTGCCCAGCCGGTATCGGTCACGTCCAGGTGTTCCGGACGGATGCCGACGATGGTGCCCGGCTTGTGTTGCGGCGCGTCCCACAGCAGGTTCATCGGCGGCGAACCGATGAAGCTGGCAACGAAGGTGGTGGCCGGCCGGGTATAGACCTCTTCCGGCGTGCCGAACTGCTCCATCACGCCGGCGTTCATGACCATCATGCGCTGGGCCAGCGTCATGGCCTCGACCTGGTCGTGCGTGACGAACAACGAGGTGATGCCCAGTTCGCGGTGCAGCTTCTGGATCTCGAGCCGGGTCTGGGCACGCAGCTTCGCGTCCAGGTTGCTCAGCGGTTCATCGAACAGGAACACCTGGGGCTGGCGCACGATGGCCCGGCCCATGGCCACGCGCTGGCGCTGCCCGCCGGAGAGCTCGCGCGGCTTGCGCTGCAGGTAGGGCCCGAGCTCGAGGATGCCGGCGGCCTTGTCGACCCGCGCGCGGATCTCGTCGATCGGCACCTTGGCGATCTTCAGGCCGTAGGCCATGTTGTCGAACACGCTCATGTGCGGATACAGCGCGTAGTTCTGGAACACCATCGCGATGTCGCGTTCGGCCGGCTCGAGCTTGTTCACGACGCGTCCGCCGATCGAGATCTCGCCGTCGCTGATGTCCTCCAGCCCGGCGACCATGCGCAGCAGCGTGGATTTGCCGCAGCCCGACGGGCCGACGATGACGATGAATTCACCGTCGCCGATGTCCACGTTGACCCCGTGGATCACCTGGTTGGCGGTCTTGCCGTGTCCGTAGCGCTTGATGACGTTCTTGAGTTGTACTGATGCCATGTCCGTGTCTGCCTAATGCGTCTATTTTTCCGCGTCGACCAAGCCCTTGATGAACCATTTCTGCATCAGCAGCACCACCAGCGCCGGCGGAATCATGGCCAGGATGGCGGTGGCCATGACGATGTTCCATTCGTTGGCCGCGTCGCCGCCGGAGATCATGCGCTTGATACCCATGACCACCGGATACATGTCCTCGCTGGTGGTCACCAGCAGCGGCCACAGGTACTGGTTCCAGCCGTAGATGAACTGGATCACGAACAGCGCCGCAATGCTGGTACTGGACAACGGGATCAGCACGTCCTTGAAGAAACGCAGCGGACCGGCGCCGTCGACCCGCGCGGCCTCGACCAGTTCGTCGGGCACGGTCAGGAAGAATTGGCGGAACAGGAAGGTGGCGGTCGCCGAGGCGATCAGCGGCACGGTCAGGCCGGCATAACTGTTGAGCATGCCCAGGTCGCTGACGACCTGGTAGGTCGGGCCGATGCGCACCTCCACCGGCAGCATCAGCGTGACGAAGATGGCCCAGAAGAAGAACATGCGTCCGGGAAACCGGAAATAGACGATGGCGAAGGCCGACAGCAGGGAGATGGCGATCTTGCCCACCGCGATCACCATCGCGGTGATGAAACTCACCACCATCATCCGGCCGACCGGTGCGGTGGACGCCGCGCCGTCGCTGGTGCCCTGGATGGCATGGGCATAGTTCTCGAGCATGTGGCTGCCCGGCAGCATCGGCATCGGCACCTGGACGATGTCCTGGGCGGTATGGGTGGACGCGACGAAGGTCACGTATAGCGGGAAGGCGACGATCAGCACCCCGAGCACCAGCACGAGGTGGGAAATGGCCGTGGTCAGGGGGCGGCGTTCGATCATGGTCGTGGCGGGCGCCTCAGTAGTTGACCTTGCGCTCGACGTAGCGGAACTGCACGACGGTGAGCACGATGACGATGGCCATCAGCACCACCGACTGCGCCGCCGAGCCGCCCAGGTCCAGGGCCTTGAAGCCGTCGTAATAGACCTTGTAGACCAGGATGGCCGTGTCCTTGCCGGGGCCGCCTTCGG
Source organism: Rhodoferax sp. (assembly GCA_024236015.1). Lineage (GTDB taxonomy): Bacteria > Pseudomonadota > Gammaproteobacteria > Burkholderiales > Burkholderiaceae_C > CAISIP01. Next base: position 99,571 of record JACKLK010000003.1, on the reverse strand, counting down.
TGACGGCGTCGATGATGGCGAAGGTGTCGAAGAAGGCGTACACCACGTTGATCACCAGCAGGAAGAAGGTCACCGGCGACAGCAGCGGGAAGATGATGGTCCAGAAACGCCGCCACGGGCCGGCGCCGTCGATGGCCGCGGCCTCGATCAGGCTCTTGGGGATGGACTGCAGCCCGGCCAGGAAGAACAGGAAGTTGTAGGAGATCTGCTTCCACACGGCTGCGATCACGATCAGTGTCATCGCCTGCCCGCTGTTGAGCAGGTGGTTCCATTCGATGCCGAGGCCGCGCAGCGCAAAACTGACGATGCCGATCGACGGCGCGAACATGAACAGCCACAACACCCCGGCCACGGCGGGCGCGACCGCATAGGGCCAGATCAGCAGCAACTTGTAGGTGGTGGCACCGCGGATGATGCGGTCGGCGAACACGGCCAGCGTCAGGGCCAGCAGCAGGCCGAAGCCGGCCACCAGCACGGAGAACAGCGCCGTGGTCTTGAACGATGCCAGGTAGCTCTGGTCGTTCCACAGGCGTTCGAAGTTCTCGAGCCCGACCCACTGTACCGACATGCCGAACGCGTCCTGGCGCTGCAGCGACTGCACCAGCGCCTGGCCGGCCGGCCAGAAAAAGAAGACCGCGATGACGATGACCTGCGGCGCCAGCAAGGCCCAGGGCAGCCACCAGCTCTTGAAGCGGACGCGCTTTTCAATCGTCAAGGGAAATGCTCACGGTGTGGGTTGGGTGCGCCCCGGCCCTGTGGCCGGGGGACTGGAATATACCCGCAAACGGATGACGGACGCCCGGGCCCGGCCCGCGCGACCCGCAGTGCCAGGCCATGGCCTGGCACCGCCGGTGTGCGGATGTCCGCGTGGACACGGCATCCGCACGGCTCATGCCGGTCAGCCCTTGTTGGCCTGCTGGAAACGCTCGAGCTGCTCGTTGCCGCGCTTGACGGCTTCATCCAGGGCTTCCTTGGCGGACTTCTTGCCGGCCCAGACCTGCTCGAGTTCCTCTTCCATGATGGCGCGGATCTGCACGAAGTTGCCCAGCCGGATGCCGCGCGACTTGTCGGTGGTCTTGCGGATCATCTGGTTCACGGCCGTGTCGGTGCCCGGGTTCTGCGAGTAGAAGCCGGATTTTTCGGTCAGCGCGAACGAGGCGTTGGTGATCGGCAGGTAGCCGGTGCGCTTGTGGCTTTCGGACTGGATCTCGGCGTTGGTCAGGTAGTTGAAGAACTGCGCCACACCCTTGTAGTCGGCCTTGGGCTTGCCGGACATGACCCACAACGACGCGCCACCGATGACGGTGTTCTGCGGAGCGCCCGGGACATCGGGGTAATACGGCAGCGGTGCGATGCCGAACTCGAACTTGGCGTTCTTCTTGATGCTGGCATAGGTCGACGAGCTGGCCGTGGCCATCGCGCATTCACCCGAATAGAACGGCGCGTCGCCCTTGTTGCCGCGTCCGCGGTAATGGAACAGGCCCTGCTTGGCCATGTTGGCCAGGTTCTCGATGTGGCGCACATGCAGCGGGCTGTTGAACGCCAGGCGCGCCTTGGTGCCGCCAAAGCCGTTGTTCTCGGTCGCGAACAAGGTGTTGTGCCAGGTCGAGAAGCTCTCGAGCTGGGTCCAGGTCTGCCAGCTGGTCGTGAACGGGCAGGCCACGCCGGAGGCCTTGAGCTTGCCGGCGGCCAGCACCAGTTCGGGCCAGGTCTTGGGCGGGTTGTTCGGGTCCAGCCCGGCCTTCTTGAACAGGTCCTTGTTGTAGTTCAGTACGGTCGTCGAGCTGTTGAACGGGAAGCTCAGCATCTGGCCGCTGGGCGCGGTGTAATACCCGACCACCGCCGGGATGTAGGCCTTGGGATCGAACTTGTAGCCGCCATCGGTGAGCACCTGGCCGACCGGAACGATGGCGCCCTTGGCGGCCATCATGGTGGCGGTACCGACCTCGAACACCTGCAGGATGTGGGGTGCATTGCCGGCCCGGAAGGCGGCGATCGAGGCCGTCATGGACTCGTCGTACGAGCCCTTGTAGGTCGGCACGACCTTGTAGTCCTTCTGGCTGTTGTTGAAGCCGTTGGCCAGGTCGACGACCCAGTCGTTCAGGCCGCCGGTCATCGAATGCCACCATTGGATCTCGGTCTGCGCCTGGGCGGACAGGGTGAAGGCTGCCGCGCAGGCAACCAGGGCGAGCTTGAATTTCATGTTGATTCCTCGTGTTGAAAAGGGGCAGATGCTATCCGCGCTGCGTGAACCTGCGATTACATATCGGTGACAGTCGGACGAATAGAGGGATTTCCATAGGTCCGACCCCATGACAAACAGAAAAATGCTGCACTGCGGTACCATCGACCGGTCTTGCCGTGCCACTGTGCGGCGGACCGTGGGGCCGCGGGCAATCCGCTTGCGGCCCGCGCCCGCGCACGACACCTGCCACCCAAAAAATCGATGAACGCTCCGATCCGTCCCGACCACCTGTTGCCTGTTGCGGAGGTCGGTGCGGCCACCGCGGAACGCATCCGCGAAATCCCGTACAACTACACCTCGTTCTCCGACCGGGAAATCGTGATCCGGCTGCTGGGCGATGCGGCCTGGGAGCTGCTGCTGCGCCTGCGCGACGAACGCCGGACCGGCCGCTCCGCGCGCATGTTGTACGAGGTGCTGGGCGACATCTGGGTGGTGCAGCGCAACCCGTATCTGCAGGACGACCTGCTGGACAACCCCAAGCGCCGGCGCCTGCTGGTCGAGGCCCTGCATCACCGGCTGGGCGAGGTCGGCAAGCGGCGTACACCCGAGCAGGACGCCGAACGTGACGCCATGGTCGGCGAGCTGCTGGAGGCCGCGCGGGCGGCGGTCGAGCGCTTCGACCGCGGATTCGTCGAGATCCAGGGCCTGCGGCGCAAGGCGCAGCGCCTGCTGGGCCGCCTGACGGCACGCGACAACATCAAGTTCGACGGCCTGAGCCGGGTATCGCACGTGACCGACGCCACCGACTGGCGCGTCGAATACCCGTTCGTCGTGCTGACGCCCGACTCCGAGGCCGAGATGGCCCGGCTGGTCAAGGGCTGCATCGACCTGGGGCTGACCATCATTCCGCGTGGCGGCGGCACCGGATATACCGGCGGCGCCATCCCGCTGACCTGGAAAAGCGCGGTCATCAATACCGAGAAGCTCGAGGCCATGTCCGAGGTCGAGATGCGCACGGTGCCGGGCCACGCCGAACCGATCGCCACCATCTGGACCGAGGCCGGTGTCGTCACCCAGCGGGTGGCCGACGCGGCCGAACGCGCCGGCTTCGTGTTCGCGGTCGACCCCACGTCGGCCGAGGCCTCGTGCATCGGCGGCAACGTCGCGATGAACGCGGGCGGCAAGAAGGCGGTGTTGTGGGGCACGGCGCTGGACAACCTGTTGTCCTGGCGCATGGTCACGCCGGATGCGACCTGGCTCGAGGTGACCCGGCTCGACCACAACCTGGGCAAGATCCACGACGCGCCGATGGCCACGTTCGAGCTGCGGTATTTCAAGGCCGACGGCAAGACGCCCGAGCGCACCGAACGCATGGAGATTCCCGGCGCCCGTTTCCGCAAGGAAGGCCTGGGCAAGGACGTCACCGACAAGTTCCTCAGCGGCCTTCCCGGCATCCAGAAGGAGGGTTGCGACGGCCTGATCACCAGTGCGCGCTGGGTCGTGCACACCATGCCGTCCGAGGTGCGCACCGTGTGCCTGGAGTTCTTCGGCAATACCCATGACGCAGTGCCGGGCATCGTCGACATCATCGACTTCATGTTCGCCGAACAGAAGCGCTCGGGGGTGCTGCTGGCCGGCCTGGAGCATCTGGACGACCGCTACCTGAAGGCGGTCGGTTACGCGACCAAGTCCAAGCGCGCCACCGGCAGCGGCTCCGGCCTGCCCAAGATGGTGCTGATCGGCGACATCGCCGGCAATGTCGCCGACGACGTCGCCCGCGTCACGTCCGAGGTCGTGCGGCTGGCGAACCAGCGGGGCGGCGAGGGTTTCATCGCCATCAGTGCCGAGGCGCGCAAGAAGTTCTGGCTCGATCGCAAGCGCACCGCGGCGATCTCGCGCCACACCAACGCGTTCAAGATCAACGAGGACGTGGTGATTCCGCTGCCGCGCATGGCCGACTACACCGACGGCATCGAGCGCATCAACATCGAGTTGAGCCTGCGCAACAAGCTGGCGCTGTGTGATGCCTTGCTGGCGTTTTTTGCCCAGCCCCGGCTGCCGCTGGGCCGGCACGACGACGATGCCCAGCTGCCCACCGAGGAACTGCTGGAAGACCGCGTGACACAGGCGCGCGGCCTGATCGAACAGGTGCGTGCGCAGTGGTGCGGCTGGCTCGACGACATCGACGCGCTGTTCCCGCAGTTGCAGGACCACAGCCTGCGTGCGAGCTGGAAGACCCAGTTGCGCGCGCCGCTGCGCCAGATCTTCTCGGGCGCCGCGTTCGAGCCCATCCTGCTCGAATGCACCGCCATCCACAAGCGGGTGCTCAAGGGCCGGGTCTGGATCGCGCTGCACATGCATGCCGGCGACGGCAACGTGCACACCAATATTCCGGTCAACAGCGACGACTACGAGATGCTGCAGACCGCCCATGCCGCCGTCAAGCGGGTGATGGCGCTGGCGCGTTCGCTCGGGGGCGTCATCTCGGGCGAGCACGGCATCGGCATCACCAAGCTCGAGTTCCTGTCCGAGGAAGAACTGCGACCGTTCGCGCAATACAAGCAGCAGGTCGATCCGAACGGCCGCTTCAACAAGGGCAAGCTGCTGCGGGTGACGGCGCCCGTGGGTGCCGGCCTGGCGCTGCCGAACTCGATCTACGCCGACCTGAGCAATGCCTACACGCCCAGCTTCGGGCTGATGGGGCACGAGTCGCTGATCATGCAGCAGTCCGACATCGGCGCCATTTCCGACTCGATCAAGGACTGCCTGCGCTGCGGCAAGTGCAAGCCGGTGTGCGCTACCCACGTACCGCGCGCCAACCTGCTGTACAGCCCGCGCAACAAGATCCTGGCGACCTCGCTGCTGGTGGAGGCCTTCCTGTACGAGGAGCAGACCCGTCGCGGCATCAGCATCAAGCACTGGGAGGAGTTCGAGGACGTCGCCGACCACTGCACCGTCTGCCACAAGTGTTTGTCACCGTGCCCGGTCGACATCGATTTCGGCGACGTGTCGATGAACATGCGCAACCTGCTGCGCAAGATGGGGCAGAAGTCGTTCCGCCCGGCCAACGCGGCGGCGATGTTCTTTCTCAACGCCACCAACCCGCAGACGATCAAGGTGGCGCGCGCGGCGATGGTCGGGCTCGGGTTCAAGGCCCAGAACATGGCCAACGAACTGCTGGGGCGCTTCGCGCGCAAGCAGACCCGGCGCCCGCCCGCGAGTGTCGGCAAGCCGCCGCTCAAGGAGCAGGTGATCCACTTCGTCAACAAGAAGATGCCCGGCGGCCTGCCCAAGAAGACGGCCCGGGCCCTGCTCGACATCGAGGATGCGCAATACGTGCCCATCATCCGCGACCCGGTGCGCACGACGCCGGAGACCGAGGCGGTGTTCTATTTCCCCGGCTGCGGTTCCGAACGGCTGTTCAGCCAGGTCGGCCTGGCGACCCAGGCGATGTTGTGGCATGCGGGCGTGCAGACGGTGTTGCCGCCGGGTTACCTGTGCTGCGGATATCCGCAGCGCGGCTCGGGCCAGTTCGACAAGGCCGAGAAGATCATCACCGACAACCGGGTGTTGTTCCACCGCATGGCCAATACGCTGAACTACCTGGACATCCGCACCGTGGTCGTCAGCTGCGGCACCTGCTACGACCAGCTGCAGGGCTACAAGTTCGAGGAGATCTTCCCGGGCTGCCGCATCGTCGACATCCACGAATACCTGCTCGAGAAGAACATCCGGCTGGAGAGCGGTGGCGCCTACCTGTACCACGATCCCTGCCACACGCCGATGAAGCAGCAGGACCCGATGAAGACGGTCAAGGCCCTGGTCGGCGGCGACACACCGCAGAACGTGCGCGAGAGCAAGCGCTGCTGCGGCGAAAGCGGCACGCTGGGCATCACCCGGCCGGACATCTCGACCCAGGTGCGTTTTCGCAAGGAAGAGGAACTGCTCCGCGACGAGGCCGCGCTGCGCCAGGACGGCGCGGTCGCCGCCGGGCAGAACGTCAAGATCCTGACCTCGTGCCCGAGTTGCCTGCAGGGGCTGAGCCGGTATCGCGACGACCTGCAGAACGGCCTGCTCGAGGCCGACTACATCGTGGTCGAGATGGCCCGGCACATCCTGGGCGAGCAGTGGATGGAGCAATACGTGGCGCGTGCCAACGCCGGCGGCATCGAACGCATCCTGGTCTGACTGTCGCCCGCCCGCTCGCGCGGCAGGCCTGCCGCCGATGCGGCCCGACCCTGATCCGGTCCCGGTTAAGCTCGCCGGGGGCCGACCCCCGGCGCAATGCGTGATACCTTCACCGGGTCAGCGCCGGGCGCAACGGCCCGGCAAGCCGAGCCCGGCACCCTGGGGCCGATGGCCGGCGAGACGCAACACGACAACATTTCTGAGGGTGTCACGATGGCAGGTTTGCAATCCGGTACGCCGACACCGGAGTCGATCACGGTGCACGGCCAGTCCAGGGTCCTGGAGATCCGCTTTTCCGACGGCGCGCAATACCGCATTCCGTTCGAGCTGATGCGCGTGTATTCGCCGTCGGCCGAAGTGCAGGGCCATGGGCCGGGGCAGGAGGTGCTGCAGACCGGCAAGCGCGAGGTGGAACTCGAGTCGCTCGATCCGGTGGGCAACTATGCGGTGCAGCCCCGCTTCTCCGACGGCCACGACACCGGCATCTTCTCCTGGGACTACCTGTATTTCCTGGGATCGCAGCAGGACCGGTTGTGGGCCCAGTACACCGAGCGGCTGGCCGCGGCAGGCGTCGACCGCGACGCCCCCATGGTGGCGGCGGCAGGCCATGGTTGTGCCAGCCATTGATGCGCGGGCTCCGCGCATTCATCAATTACGCGACAGATTTCCCATGCCTGCGCGGGGTTGTCGCGGCCTGATCCCCGATTACCACTAGCATCGGACGTCATGAGCACGACCCACTTCGGATACCAGACCGTCGACGAGAGCGAGAAAGCGCGTCGCGTGCGGGGCGTATTCGACTCGGTCGCCTCGCGTTACGACCTGATGAACGACCTGATGTCGGCCGGCCTGCACCGGACCTGGAAGGCCTACACCGTCATGGTGGCCAACGTGCAGCCGGGCCAGCAGGTGCTGGACATTGCCGGCGGCACCGGCGACCTGGCCAAGGCGTTCGCGAAGAAGGTCGGCCGTGACGGGCAGGTCGTGTTGTCGGACATCAACGAGGCCATGCTGCGGACCGGCCGCGACCGGCTGATCGACGAAGGCTGCGCGCTCGACTGCGCGGTATGCGACGCCGAGCACCTGCCCTTCCCGGACGCGAGCTTCGACCTGGTCAGTGTCGCCTTCGGCCTGCGCAACATGACGCACAAGGATGTCGCGCTCCGGGAAATGCACCGCATCCTCAAGCCCGGCGGCAAGTTGCTGGTGCTGGAGTTCTCGCGTGTGGCCAAGCCGCTGGAGAAGGCCTACGACTGGTATTCGTTCAAGGTGCTGCCGCGGCTGGGGCAGCTGGTGGCCGGCGATGCCGAGAGTTACCGCTACCTGGCGGAGTCGATCCGCATGCATCCGGGACAGGACGCGCTCAAGCAGTTGATGCACGACAGCGGCTTCGGCCACGTCGACTACCACAACCTGACGGGCGGCATGGTCGCCCTGCACGTGGGCATCAAGTGCTGAGCTGCCGGGTCCGGTGCGGCGAGGGAGATGCTGGATGGTGAATTCGGTTTTTGGTTTTGAGACATGGGAGGCAACATGAAGCTGTGGAGTCTGGTTCTGGGTATCGCACTGGTATTTGCCGGTGTGGATGCCGATGCGCGGCGCCTGGGCGGCGGCGGGTCCTTCGGCAAGCAGTCGAACAACGTGATGAATCGCCAGGCGCCCGCCACGCCGGCGCAGAACGCGACCAACTCCGCCGCCAAACCCGCCGGGGCTGCCGCGGCTGCGCCCAAGCGGCAGTGGGGCGGCATGCTTGGCGGCCTGGCCGCCGGCCTCGGGTTGGCCTGGCTGGCCCATACGCTCGGATTCGGCGAGGCCTTCGGCCAGGTGCTGATGCTGATCCTGTTCGCCGTGCTCGCCATGGCGGTCATCGGCTGGATCATGCGCAGCCGCAAGCCGGCGCCGCAGGGGCAGGGGGCCAGTCCGTTCGCGTTCCAGGGCGCCGCCGGTGGCGCGCCGGTGCAGGAGCCGCGGCCGTCGTACCGACCGGAGAACGTCGGCAACGACGCGTCGGCCCGCCCGTGGGAGCGCAGCAATGCCATGCCGTTCGAGGCGTCGCCACAAGGCGGCAACGGCGGCTCGATGATCGGTTCGGCGCTGATGGGCTCGCAGACCTGGGGCATTCCGGCCGGTTTCGATGTCGACGGTTTCCTCAAGGCGGCCAAGACCAACTTCATCACCTTGCAGGCGGCATGGGACAAGTCCGACATCTCGTCGCTGCGTGCCATGATGACCGACGAGATGCTCGGCGAGATCCGGACCCAGCTGGCCGAGCGCGAGGCTCACACCGGCGGGCCGGTGAACCAGACCGACGTGGTCATGATCGACGCCAAGCTGCTCGGCATCGAGGACATCGGTTCGGACTACATGGCCAGCGTCGAGTTCTCGGGCATGATCCGCGAGGAGCCGTCCGCCGGACCCAGCCCGTTCCGTGAGGTCTGGAACATGACCAAGCCCAAGTCGGGCTCGAGCGGCTGGCTGGTTGCTGGCGTGCAGGCCTTGCAGTAGCGACCCCTGGCCCCGGCTTCGGGGTGAATGCGGGAATAATCGGGGACTATGGCAACACCACAGTCCCCTTTTCTTTTGTTCGAAAACCTGGCGCAGACGGTGATGAACCGTTTTCCGCCGCCGCCCTGGGCCGTGCAGGAGGCGCAGCGGCGCATGGTGTTGCTGCTCAACCATGTATTGATGCAGGAGCCGGCGGCCACCAGCCGCATGGTACGCCGCAAGGGGTCGGTGGTGCTGGTGCAGTGGCGCACGTTCTTCATCCGGCTGCTGGTCACGCCGGCCGGGCTGCTGGACCTGGCCGCGGCCGATGCCCGGCCGGACCTGAGCCTGACCGCCACCGACGAATCCGCCGCGGTGATCGCGCAGTCGCTGTTACGCGGCGACAAGCCGGCGATCCGGATCGAGGGTGACGTGCAACTGGCCGCCGACGTGAACTGGCTGGTCGACCATGTGCGCTGGGATCTCGAGGAAGACCTGGCGCGCATCATCGGCGACGCGCCGGCGCACGCGCTGGGCGAGGTGGCCCGGCGCATGGCGCAGGTATTGCGGGAGTTCGCGGCCAAGGCCCCGGCGTCGGCGCCGGCGCAGCCCGGCGGTACCCCGTCATGACGCGTCTGTTCCGGGGCGCCTTCATCGTCTGGGTGGTGCTGCGTTATGGTCTGGACGAACTGCTGCTGAGCAGCTTCCGGCAACCCTGGCTGCGCATGGCCGCGCGCGTCGTGTCGGTCGGCCGCCGGCTGGACGCGCCGCGCGGCGTGCGCCTGCGCCAGGCACTCGAACGGCTGGGGCCGATCTTCGTCAAGTTCGGCCAGGTGCTGTCGACCCGCCGCGATCTGCTGCCGATCGACATCGCCGACGAGCTGGCGCGGCTGCAGGACCGGGTCCCGCCGTTCGACTCGGAAATCGCGATCCGGTCGATCGAGCGCGCGTTTCGCAAGCCGCTGGGCGAGATATTCGCCTCCTTCGAGCGCGAGCCGGTGGCCAGTGCGTCCATTGCGCAGGTGCATTTCGCCGTCCTGATCGACAAGCACGGCAAGCAGCGCGACGTGGCGGTCAAGGTGCTGCGTCCGGGCATGTTGCCGGCGATCGAGAAAGACCTCAGCCTGATGCGCACGATGGCGTCATGGGTCGGCGGGCTGTCGAGCGATGGCCGGCGCCTGAAGCCGCGCGAGGTCGTGGCCGAGTTCGACAAATACCTGCACGACGAGCTCGACCTGGTGCGCGAGGCCGCCTGCGCCGCCCAGCTGCGGCGCAACATGGCCGGCCTGGACCTGGTGCTGATCCCCGAGATGTACTGGGACTACTGCAGCCCCGAGGTGATCGTCATGGAGCGCATGCGCGGCATCCCGATCAGCCAGGTCGACCGCCTGCGCGCGGCCGGTGTCGACATCCCCAAGCTGGCGCGCGACGGCGTCACGCTGTTCTTCACCCAGGTGTTTCGCGACGGCTTCTTCCATGCCGACATGCATCCGGGCAACATCCAGGTCAGCGTCGAGCCGGAGACCTTCGGGCGCTACATCTCGCTCGATTTCGGCATCGTCGGCACCCTGACCGAATTCGACAAGGAATACCTGGCGCAGAACTTCACGGCCTTCTTCCGGCGGGACTACAAACGCGTGGCCGAGCTGCACATCGAGTCGGGCTGGGTGCCGGCCGGCACGCGGGTCGACGAACTCGAGGCCGCGGTGCGCACCGTCTGCGAGCCGTATTTCGACCGCCCGCTCAAGGAGATCTCGCTGGGCATGGTGCTGATGCGGCTGTTCCAGACCTCGCGCCGTTTCCATGTCGAGATCCAGCCGCAGCTGGTGCTGCTGCAGAAGACGCTGCTCAATATCGAGGGGCTGGGACGCGACCTCGATCCCGAGCTCGATCTGTGGGACAGCGCGCGACCGTTCCTCGAGAAGTGGATGATCGAGCAGGTCGGGCCGCAGAAGCTGCTGGAGCAGCTCAAGGAAGAGGCGCCGCGGTATGCCAAGCTGCTGCCCGGGCTGCCCCGGCTGCTCGACGCCTATCTGCGCCAGCAGCCGGCGGACCTGCGGCGCGAGGTGCGCGAGCTGCTGACCGAGCAAAAGCGCACGAACCGCCTGCTGCAAGGCCTGATCTACGGCGGCATCGGCTTCGCGCTGGGCCTGCTGGTCATGCAGGTGATCGTGCGCGTGCAGCTGTTCTGAATCGCGCTGACGGCATGCCCGGGCGCCGGGGCGGCGCCTATAATTGAAGGTTTTTGCGATCTCTCAATCCAGAGCCCCATCAGCATGCCGATCTACGCCTACAAATGTGATTCCTGCGGGTTTGCCAAGGATGTGTTGCAAAAGATATCCGATGCGCCGCTGTCCGAGTGTCCCTCCTGCCATGCCGGCGCGTTTCGCAAGCAGGTGACCGCGGCCGGGTTCCAGCTCAAGGGCTCGGGCTGGTACGTGACCGATTTCCGTGGCGGCAACAATGCCGCGGCGCCGAAATCGGGCGAGGCGTCGTCCGATACGGCCGGCGGCAGTACCGGCGCCAGCGCAGAGAGCAAGTCCTCGGGCACGGCGCCCGCCAAGGCCGAATCGAAGCCCGAGTCCAAGCCCGCAGCCGCGCCGACGACCGCGAAGTCGACGACCACCACATCCAGCGGCTCGGGGTCGGGCAGCTGAGCGCTGGCCGATCCTGCCTCCCGATGCCATTTCGCAAGTACCTCATCACCGGACTGCTGGTCTGGTTGCCACTGGCCATCACCGTATGGGTGATGTTGTGGCTGGTCGGTCTGCTCGATGGCGTGCTGGGTGGCCTGTTGTCGGGCATCGAGGCCTTGTTGCCGGCGCCGTACCCGATGCTCGAGCGCCTGCGGGCCGTTCCCGGCCTGGGCGTGATCCTGGTGTTCGCGGCGCTGTTGCTCACCGGCGCGCTGGTGTCCAACGTCGCCGGCCGCTGGTGGGTCCGGCAATGGGACCGGCTGTTTGCCAACATCCCGGTCATCAAGTCGATCTACAACAGCGTCAAGAAGGTGTCGCACACCTTGTTCTCCAACGATGCCAAGGCGTTTCGCACCGCGATGCTGATCCAGTACCCGCGTGCCGGCGTCTGGACCATCGCCTTCCAGACCGGCGTGCCGCAAGGCGAGGCCGCGCAGCACCTCGGTCCCGATTTCGTCAGTGTCTACGTGCCGACCACCCCCAATCCGACCAGCGGCTTTTTCCTGATGCTGCCGCGAACGGACGTGATCGAGCTGGCGATGAGCGTGGACGAAGCGCTGACCTACGTGATTTCCATGGGTTCGGTGGCGCCCGGCATGGCGCCGCAACGGATCGAGATCCCGAACCCCTAGCCCGTGCCGGTCCCGGGCCGGCCATCGAAAGTTCCAACCAATGACAATGCGTACCCACTATTGCGGTCTCGTGACCGAAGCCCTGCTAGGTGAAACCGTCAGCCTGTGCGGCTGGGTGAACCGTCGCCGCGACCATGGCGGCGTGATCTTCGTCGACCTGCGCGATCGCGAAGGTTACGTGCAGGTGGTGTGCGACCCCGATCGTGCCGAGATGTTCGCGCTGGCCGAGGGCTTGCGCAACGAGTTCTGCGTGCAGATCCGCGGCCTGGTGCGCGAGCGCCCGAACGGCACCGTCAACGACAGCCTGCGCAGCGGCAAGGTCGAGGTGTTGTGCCATGAGCTGGTGGTGCTGAACCCCTCGGTGACGCCGCCGTTCCAGCTCGACGACGACAACCTGAGCGAGACGACCCGGCTGACGCATCGGGTGCTGGACCTGCGCCGGCCCTACATGCAGCACAACCTGATGCTGCGCTACCGGGTGTCGATGGAGGTGCGCAAGTTCCTCGACGCCCAGGGTTTCATCGACATCGAGACCCCGATGCTGACCAAGTCCACGCCCGAGGGCGCGCGCGACTATCTCGTGCCCAGCCGTGTGCACGACGGCTACTTCTTCGCGCTGCCGCAGTCGCCGCAGCTGTTCAAGCAGCTGCTGATGGTGGCCGGCTACGACCGCTACTACCAGATCACCAAGTGTTTCCGCGACGAGGACCTGCGCGCCGACCGCCAGCCCGAGTTCACGCAGATCGATATCGAGACCTCGTTCCTGGACGAGCAGGAGATCCGCGACATGACGCAGGCCATGATCAAGTCGGTGTTCAAGAACGTCATGGACGTCGACCTGGGCGAGTTCCCGGTCATGGCATATGCCGACGCGATGCACCGCTTCGGCTCCGACAAGCCCGACCTGCGCGTGAAGATGGAGTTCACCGAATTGACCGAGGTGATGGCCGATGTCGATTTCAAGGTGTTTTCGAGTGCGGCCGCGGCCAAGGGCGGCCGCGTGGTCGGCCTGCGCGTCCCCGGCGGCGCCCGCGACAGCACCGGCCTGAGCCGCGGCGACATCGATGCGTACACCGAGTTCGTCAAGATCTACGGCGCCAAGGGCCTGGCCTACATCAAGGTCAACGACGCTGCCGCAGGACCGGGCGAAGCCTCGGCCCGCTGGCCCGGCCTGCAGAGCCCGATCGTCAAGAACCTGCACGACAAGGCGCTGGCCGAGGTCCTGGCCCGTACCGGCGCCCAGGACGGCGACCTGATCTTCTTCGGTGCCGACAAGGCCAAGGTGGTCAACGACGCCATCGGCGCGTTGCGGCTGAAGATCGGCCACAGCGAATTCGGCCAGCAGAACGGCCTGTTCGAGGCGGGCTGGCGCCCGTTGTGGGTGGTCGACTTCCCGATGTTCGAGTTCGACGAAGAGGCGCAGCGCTACACCGCGACCCACCATCCGTTCACCGCGCCCAAGGACGGGCACGAGGACTGGATGGCGTCGGAGCCGGAGAAATGCATTTCCAAGGGTTACGACATGGTGCTCAACGGCTGGGAGATGGGGGGCGGGTCGGTCCGTATCCACCGCGCCGACGTGCAGCAGAAGGTGTTCGATGCGCTCAAGATCACGCCGGAGGAAGCGCAGCTCAAGTTCGGCTTCCTGCTCGACGCGCTGCAATACGGCGCGCCGCCGCACGGCGGCCTGGCCTTCGGCCTGGACCGCATCGTCACGCTGATGACCGGGGCCGAGTCGATCCGCGACGTGATCGCCTTCCCCAAGACCCAGCGCGCCCAGTGCCTGCTGACCGACGCGCCGTCGGCGGTGGACGAGAAGCAGCTGCGCGAGCTGCATATCCGGCTGAGGACGCCCCAGGCCGCGTGAGTGCGGGCCGGCCGCGGGCGTGACACGTGCCCGGTGGCCCGCGGGGCAACGGTAGCCCCGCGGCGCTCCGCAACCCGGGGCATGGTGCAGAATGCGGCAGCAGCCCCGCCACACACCTGCCCATGACCCAGGCCTTCAAGATTCCGCAATCCGTGCTGGTGGTGATCCACACCCCCGCGCGCGACGTGCTGCTGATCGAACGTGCCGACGTGCCGGATTTCTGGCAATCGGTCACCGGCAGCAAGGACGACCCGGCCGAGGACTATCGCAGCACCGCGGCGCGCGAGGTGCTCGAGGAAACCGGCATCGACTGCCGCGCCGGCAGCGCGCTGGCCGGCGCGCTGGTCGACTGGCAGCTGGAGAATGTCTACGAGATCTATCCGCGCTGGCGCCATCGGTATGCGCCGGGCGTGACCCGCAACACCGAACACCTGTTCGGCCTGACGGTGCCCCCTGCCACGCCGGTGCGGCTTGATCCGCGCGAACACCGGGCCTGGCGGTGGCTGCCCTGGCGCGAAGCGGCGCTGGCCTGCTTTTCGCCGTCCAACGCCGAGGCCATCCTGATGTTGCCGCACCTGACCTGCCAGGAGGGCGCGACGCCATGAATCCGGTGCGGGTCGCCACCTACAACATCCACAAGGGCGTGCAGGGCGTGGGGCCGCGCCGCCGGCTGGAGATCCACAACCTCGGCCATGCCGTGGAGCAGCTCGATGCCGATATCGTCTGCCTGCAGGAGGTGCGCAAGCTGCACCGGGGCGAGGCACGCTTCTTTGCCCAGTGGCCCGAACTGCCTCAGGCCGAGTTCCTGGCGCCGCCCGGCTACGAGGCGGTGTACCGCACGAATGCCGTCACCCGCCACGGGGAACACGGCAACGCGATGTTGTCGCGCTGGCCCGTGCTGGGCCACCAGCACGAGGACATGTCGGACCACCGCTTCGAGCAGCGCGGGTTGCTGCATTCGCAGGTCGACCTGCACGGCCAGGCGGTGCATGTCGTGGTCGTGCACCTGGGCCTGATCCGCGCCAGCCGGCTGCGCCAGATCGCGCAACTGGAACGTTTCATTGCGCGCGAGGTTCCCGCGCGCGCGCCACTGGTCGTCGCCGGCGACTTCAACGACTGGGGCACGATGGTGCGCCGCGAGATGGCCGGCATGGGCCTGTTCGGCTACGACGGGCCGGTGCAGCCGACGTTTCCCTCGCGCATGCCGCTGGCGCAACTCGACCAGGTCTTTGCGCGCGGCATGAAGCCGGTCGGTTTGCAGGTGCCGCGCGGGCGCATCTGGTGGCGCATGTCCGACCACCTGCCGCTGGTGGCGGAGTTCCAGTTGCCCGAGCCGGCGGGCCGCTGACCACGCCATGGCGGCACTGCGGGCGCACCACCAGATCACGCTGTTGCAGGGGGGCTCGGAGCTGTTCCCCGAGATGATCCGGGCCATCGACGGCGCGCAGCGGGAAGTGCGCGTGGAAACCTACATCTTCCACTTCGATCCCTCGGGCGAGCGCGTGGCTACCGCACTCGAGCGGGCCGCTCTTCGCGGGGTGCAGGTCTACCTCGCGATGGACGGCGTCGGCACCCCGGCGTTGCCGCCATCGTGGGCGCGTCGGTTCGACGACAGCGGCGTGCAATGGCGCATCTTCATGCCGCTGGGGCGCCTGGGGGTGTTCATTCCCAGCCGCTGGCGGCGACTGCACCGAAAGTTGTGCGTCGTCGACGCGGCGCTCGCCTTCTGCGGCGGCATCAACATCCTGGACGATCGCCATGATCCGGCCTATGGGGCGCTGCAGCAGCCGCGGCTGGATTTTGCGGTGCGCATCACCGGCCCGCTGGTGCAGGACGCACTCGAGACCATGCAGCGATTCTGGTGGCGCATGACCGTGGCCTCCGAACTGCGCGATCGCGAACTGCCGGCCGCCTGGCAGGCCTTGCAGGAGCGCATGCGTGCCACCTTGGCCGAGCGCCATGGCCCGTCGGGCGACTCGGGCGCCGCACACGCCCGGCCGTCACCGCCGCACGGGCCGCCGGGCCGGGGCGCGCGGGCGGACCTGGTGCTGCGCGACAACCTGCGCCATCGCCGCCGGATCGAGCGTGCCTACCTGCGCGCCATCGGCGCCGCGCGGCACGAGATCATCATCGCCAATGCCTATTTCCTGCCCGGTGCGCGGTTGCGCAAGGCGCTCGTGCTGGCCGCGCGCCGGGGCGTGCGGGTGCGCCTGCTGCTGCAGGGGCGCTACGAATATTTCCTGCAATACCATGCGGCCCGGCCGGTCTACGGCGCCTTGCTCGATGCGGGCGTGGAGATCCACGAATACGCCACCAGCTTTCTGCACGCGAAGGTGGCCGTGGTGGACACGCGCTGGGCGACGGTGGGTTCGTCGAACCTGGATCCGCTGAGCCTGTTGCTGGCGCGCGAGGCCAACGTCATGGTGCGCGACGCCGCATTTGCGCGCTTGTTGCGCCAGCGGCTCGAGCACGCCATGGCCGATGGCGGACACCGGGTCGAGGCTGCGGCCTATGTCAACCGGTCCTGGCGCACCCGCGTGCTCGAGGCCCTGGCGCTGGGCATGGTGCGCCTGGGACTGTTCCTGATCGGGCGCAGGTACTGAGACCATGCGACGCGATCGCGCGCGGATTCCGGGTCCGGCCCGATGAACGGAAAGACCCCGCCATCCGTTCGCTGGTACGATGCGCGGATGTTGATGCAGTCCCCCTCCGCCATGAATACCAGTGACTCGGACGAAGGCACTCCGGTATCGGTCAAGATCCGCCAGAGGCTGCTTGCCGCCCGCCGGCGCTTCCACGCCAACGACAATATCGCCGACTTCATCGAGCCGGGCGAACTCGAGGTCCTGCTCGACGAGGTCGAAACCAAGATGAAAGGCGTGCTCGCCAGCCTGGTGATCGACACCGAGAACGACCACAATACCGACGACACCGCCCGGCGCGTGGCCAAGATGTACGTCAACGAGGTGTTCCGCGGCCGCTACGTGCAGGGGCCGACGATCACCGAGTTCCCCAATGCCGAGCATCTCAACGAGTTGATGATCGTGGGCCCGATCACGGTGCGCAGCGCCTGCAGCCACCATTTCTGCCCGGTGATCGGCAAGATCTGGATCGGCGTCATGCCCAACGAGCACACGAACGTGATCGGCCTGTCCAAATATGCGCGCCTGGCCGAGTGGGTGATGGGCCGGCCGCAGATCCAGGAAGAGGCGGTGGTGCAACTGGCCGACCTGATCCAGCTCAAGACGCAGCCCGACGGCCTGGCCATCGTGATGGAGGCCAGCCACTATTGCATGGCCTGGCGCGGCGTCAAGGACATGGACAGCAAGATGATCAACTCCGTGATGCGCGGCGTGTTCCTGAAGGACTCGAACCTGCGTCGCGAATTCCTGTCCCTGATTCCCGGAAAGGGCTGACACCATGCTGGTCCGACTCCTGTATGCAAGCCGCGCGGTGGACACCACGGTGGAGGCGATCGACGCCATCCTCTCGCAGTCGCGCCAGTCGAATCCGGCCTGCGGCATCACCGGCATCCTGTGTTACGGCGGCGGCATCTTCCTGCAGGCCATCGAAGGCGGGCGCATGGCGGTGAGCGACCTGTTCGGCCATATCCAGAAGGACAGGCGCCACAAGGACGTGGTGCTGCTGCATTACGAGGAGATCTCCGAGCGCCGTTTCGGCGGCTGGACGATGGGGCAGGTGAACATGTCGCGCATCAACACCTCGATCCTGCTCAAGTATGCGGAAAAACCCGAACTCGACCCGTATTCGGTGTCTGGCAAGGTGTCGCTGGCCCTGCTCGAGGAACTGATGGCGACCGCGTCCATCATGGGCCGCGCCTGAACCTGCGCCGGCATGCGAGGGTGCCTGCGCGCGCCGGGGCCGCGCGGCGCAGCCGGCACGGTGATCGCATCCGGGGCGACCTGAACCCATGACGCTGCTTGTCGGTTGCGACTTCAGCAGCCGCCCCGATCGGCGCAAACCCATCGTGATCGCGCGCGGGCGCCTGCAGCACGACGTCGTGTTGCTGGACGCCTTGCAGCCGCTGGAATCACTCGACGCCTATGGCCGGTGGTTGTGCGACGAGCCGGCCTGGGTCGGCGGGTTCGATTTTCCGTTCGGCTTGCCACGCGCCTTCGTGCAGGCCATGGGCTGGCCCGAGCACTGGCGCGACACCATGCAGATCTATGCCGGCATGGCGCGTGCGGAGCTGCGCGACCGGTTCGCCGGATTCTGCGCGGGCCGGCCGGCCGGCGGCAAGTTCGCCCATCGCGCGACCGACCGTCGGGCCGGATCGAGTCCTTCGATGAAATGGGTCAATCCGCCGGTGGCCTGGATGATGCATGCGGGTGTGCCACCGCTGATCGACGCCGGCGCCCGGCTGCCTGGCGTGTATCCGGGGAGCGCCGACAACATCGATGCCCGCGGGCATCCGCGCAGGCTGGCACTGGAAGCCTATCCGGGCCTGCTGGCGCGCGAGGTGCTGGGACATGCCAGCTACAAGAGCGATACCCGTGCCAGGCAGACCGACCAGCGACGCGATCGGCGCCGGCGCCTGCTCGAGGCCATGGTCGCCGGCCAGACCCGGCTCGGCTTGCGACTGGAGCTGTCGCCGTCCTTGCATGGCCGCCTGCTGGACGACGCCCGTGGCGACGCGCTGGATGCCGTCGTGTGCCTGATGCAGGCCGCCTGGGGCTGGCGATGCGGCGCGCCGCATTACGGGCTGCCGGCCGGCATCGATCCGCTCGAGGGCTGGATCGTGACGGCACTGCCCGCCGAGCAGCCCTGATCCGGCCGTGCCGGAGCATCGACGCCCGGCGTTCGTGGCCGGTCTCAGCCGCCGGAGATCACGGTTTCCTCGATCTTGCGGGCCAGTTGGGCCACCGCCAGCGCTGCGGGACAGCCGGGCAGGGTCTGCATCAGCAACTGGCGCCGCATCACCGCCTGGCGCACCGAGGGGTCGGCCGGAATATCGGCCAGGTGCACCAGCTTGACGCCGCGGCCGGGTTCGGTCACGACGAAACGGTCCAGCACCTGCTGCAATTGGCCGGTGATCGCGCGTCCGTCGCCCAGGCGTGCCGTCTGGTTGATCACCATGTGCACGTTCGCGCGTTTCTGCTGGCCCGCCAGCACCTTGATGGTGGCATAGGCGTCCGTCAGGGAGGTGGGCTCCGGCGTGGCCACGACCAGCACCACCGAGGCCAGGGAGACGGCGAACAAAACGACGTCCGAGATGCCGGCCCCGGTGTCGAGCAGCACCACGTCGTAGCGGGGCAGCAGCCCGTCGATGATGCGCAGGAAGTCGGCGCGAATCTCCGGTGTCAGGCGCGAATACTCGACCATGCCCGAGCCGGCCAGCAGGACGGAGAAGCCGCCGGGCGCCTGGATGATGGCTTCCTCGATCGAGGCCTTGCCGCTGAACACGTCATGCAGCGTGACCTTGGGATACAGGTTCAGCACCACGTCGAGGTTGGCCAGGCCGAGGTCGGCGTCGAGCACCAGCACCTTCTGTCCGCGCTTGGCCAGTGCCGCCGCCAGGTTGGCCGATACGAAGGTCTTGCCCACGCCGCCCTTGCCGCTGGTCACGGCCATGACCTTGCCATGCGGCGTCAACGGCACCTGAGGCCCGGCCGCAGGCGTGGTGTTGCCGGGTTGCAGCTCTTCGCTCATGGATTGACTCCGCTCGTTTCGCCACCACCGGGCTCGCCATTGACACGTTCAAGCCAGGCTGGCTCGCCCAGGGCTAGATGACCAAACAAAAGATTCTTCTCCTCGGCGCTCACCGCGATCGCCTGCTGATGGTCGATGCAGACACGGTTGCGCCCTTGTGCCTTGGCCTGATACAGGAGGTTATCGGCGCGTTCGATCCACAATGGAGCCGTGGATCGGACCCATGCGGGCGCGTACGCCCCGCCGATGCTGATGGTGGCCTTCACCGTCACGGTCGGGCTGACCGAGATCGACAGCGATTCGACCGTGGTACGGATCCGTTCGGCCACCGCTTCGCCCACCGACACCAGGCAATTGGGCAACACGACGGCAAACTCCTCGCCGCCGTAACGCGCCACCGAGTCCATCGGCCGGATACAGCGCGACAGGCATTTGGCCACGGCCTGCAGGACCTTGTCGCCGGCGATGTGACCATGGGTGTCGTTGATGGACTTGAAATGGTCGATGTCGAGCATCAGCAGCAAGGCGGGCTCGCCCGAACGCGCCACGCCGTCGATCTCGCGCTCGAGCACCGACAGGAAGTGGCGCCGGTTCGCCAGGCCGGTCAGCGGATCCTTGAGCGACAACTCGCACAGGCCGTCGATCACCTTCTGGACGAATTCGGTCGGATGCACGCGGCTGTCCGGCAGCTCCACCATGGCACCGTGCTCGAGCAAGGCACGCGCATCACCCAACCGAAGGTCCTTGATGTCGACGACGGAGGGTGCAATCGATGGGTTCACGGGTATTGGTGGGGTTGCCTCGGAAAGTTTAACAGCTGGCTGTCAGGGCGCTGCACCGGGAATGGCGGTGATTCCCGACCCTGTTGGGGCCTTTGGCCGGAGGCCCGCGTGGGCTCAGGCCGCGTGCAGGGCCGCCGGCCGGCGCGACACGATGGCCTGCGCGCGCTGCTCCCAGGCACGGGCGATGCGCAGCACGGCCAGATCGGCCTGGGGCCGGCCGATCAGCTGCATGCCCATCGGCAGGCCGGCCGCATTGAACCCCACCGGCACGCTGACCGCGGGCAGGCCGGCCAGCGTGGCGTAGATGACGACCTCCATCCAGCGGTGGTAGGTGTCCATCGGGCGCCCGGCGATCGATCGCGGCCAGGGGGTGTCGGCATCGAAGGGCCAGACCTGGGCGCTGGGCAGTGCCAGGTAGTCGTGGTGCTCGAACATGTCGAGCAGTTGCCGGTACAGCTGGCTGCGCGCGACGCTGGCCGCGCTGACCTCGCGCGCGCTGAGTTGCTCGCCCTGGTCGACCTCCCACAAGGCCTCGGGCTTGAGCTGGCCGCGTTGTGCCGGATCGTCGGCAAACGGCCGCAGCGACGCGGCCACCAGCCAGCGGCGCCAGGTGAGCCAGGTCTGCCAGGCCTGCGGCGGGTCGAAGCGCGGGGCCACGGCCTCGATGCGGCAGCCGTCCGCGGCCATCCGGGTCAGGGCCGACTCGCACAGGGCCAGGATGCCGTCTTCGATCGGCAGGTATCCCTGCAGATCGCCGAGCCAGCCGATCCGGGTCGTGCGCAGGTCCAGCGACAGGTCCGGCGGATCATGTGGCCATGTGCCGGCGATGGACAAGGGAACGCGGTCATCGCGCCCGGCCTGAACCGCCAGCAACCGTGCCAGGTCCTCGACGGTGCGCGCCATCGGGCCGGCGGTTCCCAACTGTGCCAGCCAGGCGTCGGGCGCGGGCCCGTCGGGAACCCGGCCCATGCTCGGACGCAGGCCGAACACGTTGTTGAAGGCTGCCGGGTTGCGCAGCGAACCCATCATGTCGCTGCCATCGGCCACCGGCAGCATGCGCAAGGCCAGTGCCACGGCCGCGCCGCCGCTGGAGCCGCCGGCGCACCGCGTTGGATCGTAGGCGTTGCGGGTGGTGCCGAAGACACGGTTGTAGGTCTGCGAGCCCAGGCCGAACTCGGGCGTGTTGGTCTTGCCGATGACGATGGCGCCGGCGCGCTTGAGGCGTTGCACCATCAGGTCGTCCTGGGTGGGCCGGTTGTCGCGCAGCAGTACCGAGCCTTTGGTCAGGGGTATGCCGGCCACCGCGCTGAGGTCTTTCACGGCAAGCGGAAAGCCGTGCATCCAGCCGCGGCTGCTTCCTTGTCCGAGTTCCCGGTCACAGTCGTCGGCCTGGCGCAGCAGCAGATCGGCGTCGACGCGGCTGACGATGGCATTGAAGCGCGGATTGAGCCGGTCGACCTGGGCCAGGCATGCCTGCATCAGCTCGCGGCACGAAATTGCGCGCGCGTGAATGGCGGCACTCAGCGTGTTCGCATCCCATTCGTTCGGGGGGCCGGCGGGAACGGGTGCAAGCGTCGACATCGGGCGTGTGGTTGCCAGGCCGCCGTCAGGGCGCCGCCGTGTCGGCGGGCGGCGGCGCTGGCGCAGGACGAGTGCCGCAGACAGGACAGGCGCTGTTGCGCGGTATCCGCACCTCGTTCCATTCCATGGCTCGGGCGTCGAGCATCTGCAGCCGCCCCGCCAGCGGCGTGCCGGCGCCACTGAGCAGCTTCAGGGCCTCGGCCGCCTGCATGGTGCCGATGATGCCGACCACCGGCGCGAACACGCCCATCGTCGCGCACAGGGTTTCCTCCAGATCGGCATCCGGTGGAAACACGCAGGCGTAGCAGGGGCATTCCGGATCGCGGGTGTCGTAGACGCTGAGCTGGCCGTCGAACCGGATCGCCGCACCGGCCACCAGCGGCTTGCCATGGCGCACGCAGGCAGCGTTGATCAGGTGCCGCGTGGCGAAGTTGTCGCTGCAGTCGAGCACGACATCGGCCGTGGGCAGCAGGGCATCGAGCAGTGCCGCGTCGGCGCGTTGGCGCAGCGCGGTGACCTCGACCTGCGGATTGATCGCCGCCATTGCGATCCGGGCCGAGTCCACCTTGGCCGTGCCGACGCGCTCGGTGGTGTGCGCGACCTGGCGCTGCAGGTTGGTGATGTCGACCGTGTCGTCGTCGACCAGTGTCACCCGGCCCAGGCCGGCCGAGGCCAGGTACAGCGCGACCGGCGAACCCAGCCCGCCGGCCCCGATGACCAGCGCATGGCCGGCATGGATGCGCTCCTGCCCCTCGACACCGATCTCGTCGAGCAGGATATGGCGCGAATAACGCAGCAGCTGCTCGTCGTTCAAGTCAGGCATGGGCAGGCGGGCTGCAACAGCCCATCAGTTGCTCTTCGGCTCGTCCTTGCGTTCGGTCAGGGTCTTGCTCATCATCACCGGCTGTCCCTTGAGCTTGTTGAGCGCCTGTGCCAGCGGGAAGTCCTGCTCGGAGCCGAACTCCGGCATCTTGCGATCGGCCGCCGGCTTGTTGCGCTCTTCCTCGAGCTTCTTGAGCGCCAGCTCACGTGCCTTCTCGCGCACCGGATCCTTCTTCTCGTCGCCCTGGCCGCTGGCCAGGTGTTTCTCGAGGTCGGCCTCGCGCGTGCGCAGCGCGGCGAACAGGTTGCCCTCTTCGGTTTCGTCGACCATGACGTCGGGCACAATGCCCTTGGCCTGGATCGATGCGCCGCTGGGCGTGTAATACCGCGCCGTCGTGAGCTTGAGCCCGGTGTCGGGGCCCAGCGGGCGCACGGTCTGGACCGAGCCCTTGCCGAAGGTCTGGCGACCCATGATGGTGGCACGCTTGTGGTCCTGCAATGCGCCGGCGACGATCTCGCTCGCCGATGCCGACCCTTCGTTGACCAGCACCACCAGCGGCACGCTCTTGAGTGCGGCCGGCAGACGCTTGAGCGGATCGCTCGCGCCGCGGCGCAGGTAGGACTCGGGCGCCGCGCGGTAGGTGAACTTGCTCTCCGGCAACTGGCCGTTGGTCGAGACCACGTTGACGTTCTCGGGCAGGAATGCCGCCGAGATCGCCACCGCCGCGTCGAGCAGCCCGCCGGGGTCGTTGCGCAGGTCGAGCACCATGCCCTTGAGGTTGGGGTCCTGCTTGTAGATGTCCTCGACCTTGCGCACGAAATCGTCGACCGTGCGTTCCTGGAACTGGCTCAGCCGGATCCAGGCATAACCGGGTTCGACCATCTTGCTGCGCACCGACTGGGTGCGGATCTCCTCGCGCACGATGGTGACCGGGAAGCTGCGGTTCTCGTCGCGGCGCAGGATGGTCAGGATGACCTTGGTGTTGGGCTGGCCGCGCATGCGCTTGACCGCCTCGTTGAGCGACAGGCCCTTGACGGCGGTGTCGTCGATCTTGGTGATCAGGTCGTTGGTCTTGAGCCCGGCGCGAAAGGCCGGCGTGCCTTCGATCGGGGAGACGATCTTGACCAGGCCATCCTCCTGCGTGATCTCGATGCCCACGCCCACGAACCTGCCGGACGTTCCCTCGCGGAATTCCTTGAACGACTTCTTGTCGAAATACTGGGAATGCGGATCCAGGCTCGCCACCATGCCGGAGATGGCGTCGGTGATCAGCTTCTTCTCGTCGACCGGTTCCACATAGTCGCTCTTGACCATGCTGAACACCGCCGCCAGCTGCTGCAGCTCTTCGAGCGGCAGTGGCGCCAGTGTCCCACGCGCCACGGTCTGCAGCGATACGGTGGTCAAGGCCCCCGCGACCACGCCGACCGAGATCCAGCCCGCGACTTTCAGTTTATGACCCATGATGAGATTCCTCTGCTGATCCAATATACACCTTGGAGGCGGCTGTCGCGCACAGGTTCCGGCAAGTCGGCGGCCGCCGAAGAAATCGTGTTCCGGGCCCCCCGGCCATCAGGTCCGGCCCTGGGCCGCCACGGCCTGGGCCGCCGCTTCCGCGGCGGCCGCATCGCCCAGATAGTAGTGGCGAATCGGCGCCAGTTCCGCGTCGAGCTCGTAAACCAGCGGTATGCCGTTGGGAATGTTGAGGCCGACGATGTCGGAGTCGGAGATCTTGTCCAGGTATTTCACCAGTGCCCGGATCGAGTTGCCGTGGGCTGCCACCACGACCCGTTTGCCGGCACGGATGGTCGGGGCCATGGCGTCGTTCCAGAACGGCAGCACCCGTTCGACCGTGTCCTTCAGGCATTCGCTCAGCGGCACCTGGCCGGGCGCGAGCTTGGCGTAGCGGATGTCCGAGCGTTCGCAGCGCGGGTCCTGCGGCTCCAGCGGCGGCGGTGGCGTGTCGTAGCTGCGGCGCCAGATCAGCACCTGCGCATCGCCATATTGTTTCGCCATGTCGGCCTTGTTCAGGCCCTGCAAGGCGCCGTAATGGCGTTCGTTCAGGCGCCAGCTGTGCTCGACCGGCAGCCAGGTGCGGTCCATCTCGTCCAGGCAATGCCACAAGGTGCGGGTGGCGCGCTTGAGCACGCTGGTATAGGCCAGGTCGAATTCGAAGCCTTGCTCGCGCAGCAACCGGCCGGCGGTCTTGGCCTGTTCGATGCCGGTGGGCGTGAGGTCGACGTCGGTCCAGCCGGTGAAGCGGTTCTCCAGGTTCCAGGTCGATTCACCATGGCGGATCAATACGAGGGTATGCATAAGTCGTTGGGCAATGGGACGGGGCAGGGCGGGGATACGGACGCGGGCGATGCGGTGGTCGGGCCGGCGCGCGGGCAGCGACCCCAAAGACCATCCTGACGCCAGCACGATCCGACTATTTTAGAATGCCGTCTCCCGCGCGCCTGGCGCGCTTTCTCCCCTGCCGAGGAATGCCGTGAATTTTGTCGTCGATAACTGGATGTTGCTGCTGGTCGCGATGTCCTCGGGCGTGATGCTCTTCATGCCGGCCTTGCGGGGGGCGACCGATGCCGGCGTCACGACCGCTGCGGCCGTGCAAATGATCAACCGCGAGAAGGCGGTGCTGATCGACGTGTGCGAGGCGACCGAATACGCGGCCGGCCATCCGGGCGGGGCGAAGAACATCCCCTTGAACCAGCTCGAGGACAAGCTGCCGTCCATGGTCAAGAACAAGTCTGTTCCGGTGATCCTGGTGTGCCAGAGCGGCGCACGTTCGGGTCGTGCCGTCGGCATCGCCAAGAAGCTGGGCTACGAGAAGGCACAGTCGCTCTCCGGTGGCCTGGCGGCATGGAAAAGCGCCAACCTGCCGGTCGAAAAGTCCTGAGCGCGCAGTCGTCTTCGGCCTCCCGCGACCCGTTTCTCCTCCTTGCGCATTGGCGCATCCCTTTCGTCGAAAGCCTCCCGCATGCAATCCGTCAAGATGTATTCCACCGCCGTCTGCCCCTTCTGCATCCGTGCCAAGCAATTGCTCAAGGATCGGGGCGTGCAGGACATCGACGAGATCCGGGTCGACCTCGACCCTGGCGCGCGCGTGCGCATGACGGAGGTGACCGGGCGTCGCACGGTGCCCCAGATCTTCATCGGCGACACCCATGTCGGCGGTTGCGACGACCTGGTCGCACTGGACAGCCGTGGCGGTCTGCTACCCTTGCTTGGAGCAGCCTGAGTCGTGACGGTGCGTCGAACGCACCGGTGATAATGGCGCGTCGTGCCGATGCGCCGGGTGGATGTCCGATCCGCCGCGGACATTCCGCCTGCCCCTCAACCTGAAAGTGATTCCATGGCCGAAGACAAGACCCCCACGTTCCAGATCCAGCGCATCTACCTCAAGGAATGTTCGCTGGAGCAACCCAATTCGCCCGCCATCCTGCTCGAGAAGGAGCAACCGGCGGTCGATATCCAGCTGGGTGTCGAATCCAACGTCGCCGCCGACGGTGTGTATGAAATCTGCGTAACCGCCACCGTGCACACCAAGCTCAAGGAGCGCACCGTGTTCCTGGTCGAGGTCAAGCAGGCCGGCATCTTCGAGATCCGCAACATCGAGCAGGAACAGATGAGCCAGATCATGGGTATTGCCTGCCCGCAGATCGTCTATCCCTATCTGCGTTCCAATGTGGCCGACGTGATCCAGCGCAGCGGCTTCCCGCCGGTGCATCTGTCCGAGATCAATTTCCAGGCCATGTACGAGCAGCAGCGCGCGCAGCAGGCTGCCGGCGACACGTCCGCCATTGCCGGCACCGCGACCCAATAAGAAGGGTTTCGTTGCCGGTTCACGTGCGTGAATCCGGCAGCGGCGACGATGGATATTGCCATTCTCGGAGCGGGTGCCTGGGGCACGGCGCTGGCCGTCAACCTGGCCGGCCGCGAAGCCGGGCAGCACCGCGTCAGCCTGTGGGCCCGTGACGCGGCGCAGGCCGACGCCATGCGCGCGGCCGGTGTCAACCAGCGTTATCTGCCGACGGCCCCGCTGCCACCGACCTTGCGTATCGCCGCCGGGTCGCGCGCTGGCGGCGAAGCCGGCTTGCGCGAGGCCGTCGACGGCGCCGACCTGGTGGTACTGGCCACGCCGATGGCGGCACTGCGCTCCCTGTTGCAGGATCTGCACGACTGCGCCGCTCCGGTGGTCTGGTTGTGCAAGGGCTTCGAGCCGGCCCTGGCAAGCGGTGCCGATGACCGCGCGCCCGCCGTCGGACTGATGGCGCACGAGGTCCAGGCGCAGGTGGCACCGGCGCTGCGCTCCGGCGTGTTGAGCGGACCGAGCTTCGCGCAGGAGGTCGCCCAGGCCAAGCCCGCGGC
Organism: Rhodoferax sp.; assembly: GCA_024236015.1. Taxonomy (GTDB): domain Bacteria; phylum Pseudomonadota; class Gammaproteobacteria; order Burkholderiales; family Burkholderiaceae_C; genus CAISIP01. The sequence goes on along the minus strand of JACKLK010000003.1, from coordinate 72,295 downwards.
CCTGGTGGCGGCCAGCGCCGATGCGCAGGTACGCAGCACGCTGGTCGAGGCCTTCCACGGACCGCAACTGCGCGTCTACGGCAGCGACGACATCGTCGGTGTCGAGGTCGGCGGCGCCGTCAAGAACGTGCTGGCGATCGCCACCGGACTGTGCGACGGGCTGGAACTGGGCATGAATGCCCGTGCCGCATTGATCACCCGCGGCCTGGCGGAGATGACCCGTCTGGGCGTGGCCCTGGGCGCGCGCGCCGAGACCTTCACCGGGCTGAGCGGGCTGGGCGACCTGGTGCTGACGGCGACCGGCGATCTCTCGCGCAATCGCCGGGTCGGCCTGGCCCTGGCCCAGGGCATGAGCCTGGCGCAGGCGGTGCAGTCGCTCGGTCATGTGGCCGAAGGCGTGTTCTGCGCCCGCACCGTGGCCCAGCGTGCCCGGGCGCTCGATGTCGAAATGCCGATCTGCCAGGCCGTCGACGACCTGCTCGATGGCCGGCTCGATCCGCGGCAGGCGGTAGCCGCATTGATGGCGCGTGACGCGCGCGACGAGCAGGAGTGAGTCCGCGGGCCGCGCGGCCCGCGGCGCCGGTGCCCCTAATGCGAGGTCTCGGACGCGACGCTGTAGGCCAGCCGCACGTAGATGGGGGCGAACGATTCGGCCTGGGTGATGTCGATCAGGTTCTCCTTGGCCAGCTCGAGCAAGGCGATGAAGGTCACGACCAGTACCTGGCTACCCTTGTCCGGATCGAACAGCTCCTCGAATTCGACGAAACGTTGACCTTGCAGCCGACGCAGCACGATGCCCATGTGTTCGCGCACCGACAACTCCTCGCGCGAGATATGGTGATGCTGCACCAGCTTGGCCCGGCGCAGGATGTCGCGCCAGGCTTCCTGCAGGTCGGCCAGGTCGACGTCGGGAAAACGCGGCGCCAGCGCCTGTTCGATCGCGACCTGCCCGCGCAGGAAGTCGCGGCCGGCCTGGGGAATCGTGTTCAGCGCGGCAGCCGCGAGCTTGATCTGCTCGTATTCGAGCAGGCGGCGTACCAGTTCGGCACGCGGGTCCTCGGCCTCTTCGCCATCGGCCGTCTTGCGCGGCGGCAGCAACATGCGCGACTTGATCTCGATCAGCATCGCCGCCATCAGCAGGTATTCGGCCGCCAGTTCCAGGTTGCGTCCGCGGATCTCGTCCACATAGGCCAGGTACTGCCGGGTCACGCCGGCCATCGGAATGTCCAGGATGTTGAAGTTCTGCTTGCGGATCAGGTACAGCAGCAGGTCCAGCGGGCCCTCGAATGCCTCGAGGAACACCTCCAGCGCATCCGGCGGGATGTACAGGTCCTGGGGAATGGAGAACAGCGGCTCGCCGTACAGGCGGGCCAGCGCGACCTGGTCGACCACGTCGGGCGTGGTCGTGTTGTCCCCCGGGGCTTCGGGCAGCGCGGTGGGGGCGGTCATCGAATGGGGGCGGCGGGGCTCAGCATCCCGACCGGCGTGCCGGCGCGGACATGGGGCGCGGCCTCAGGCGGACGGATCGGTCTGGTAGACGTAGGGCTTCTGGCGGACTTCGGCCTGCCGAAACGACTTCCAGGCCGAGCGGTCTGGATGCTTGTCCCACAACAGTTCGCGCCCCTTGCGCTGCTCGGCTTCGAGCTCGGGTTTTTCGGCCTTGAGCCGGTCGATGAACTGGGTGGTGTCGGATTGGTAATCCGGGCGGCGGAATATGGACATGGAATGAGACCCTCGGAGAAGCGGATTTTACAGGCCACGGCGAGCCGGTCGCCGCGACGGCGCCACCCGGCCGTGTCGACCCTCGCGCGTCCGTCCGCGGAGCCCGGCCGATCGCGGTGCATCGGCCTTGCGGACAGCCGTGCACGTCTGTGGCGCGCAGCTGAAGCCATGCGTTTTCCCTGCCCGTCGGCAAATCGTTTACCCTTGGGTGTGAATCCACCAAACCCGTGGGGTGCCATGCTGCGCCTTGATCCAATGCCAGACACCATCGGAGCGCCCGGTTTGCCGGGGCCGATCGATCCTGTCCATGGCCCGTAACGCCGATCGTCCCCGCATGCTCAAGGGCGTCACGCTGGCGGCGTGGCTGGTCCTGGTGTGCCTGGGTCCGCTGGCGCTGATCGCGATCGGCGGCTGGGGCATGGAGCGACCCGCGCCCTGGCTGGTGGTGCTGGGGCTGGCCGGTATTGCCGGCAGCCTGGTCATGGCCTGGATGTCCATGCGCACCGGTCGCTGGCTGGAGCAGACCCCCGACGCCGCCGGCCAGGCCCAGCGACTGCAGCAGGAGACCGAGCCCCTGCGCCACCAGCTGCGCGCCGCCGAACAGCGGCTGCGCGAGGTGATCGATGCGGTACCCGCCGGCGTGGCCATCTACGACAACCAGGACCGGCTGCTGGCGTTCAACCAGGAGGTGGCGCGGCAGTATCCCTACAGCAGCGGGCAGGCGGTGATCGGGGAGACCTACGAGACCCTGATGCGCCGCGAACTGGCCGAAGGCCGCATCGCCGACGCCGTCGGCCGCGAGGAAGAATGGCTGGCATTGCGCCTGGCCGGACGGGGCGCGCTGGATACGCCGATGCTGCGCCAGTCGGACGACGGCCATTGGGTGCATTTCTACGAAATCCGCACGCCCTCGGGTTACCTGGTGATGTCACGGCTGGACATGACGCCGATGGTGGAAAAAGGCCTGGCGCTCGAACGCGCCAACGAGCAGTTGCTGCGCCTGTCCACCACCGATGGCCTGACCGGCATCGCCAACCGCCGCATGTTCGACCAGACGCTGCAGACCGAATGGCAACGCTGCGCGCGCAGTCGCGCCAGCCTGTCGCTGCTGATGATCGACATCGACCATTTCAAGCACTACAACGAGCACTACGGCCACCAGACCGGAGACGAATGCCTGCGCCAGGTGGCCCGCATCCTGGTCATGTGTGCCAAGCGTTCGGGTGAACTGGTGGCGCGCCATGGCGGCGAGGAGTATGCGATCCTGCTGCCCGGCACCGATCTGCAGGAAGCGATGGCCATCGCCCAGCGTTGCCTGCAGCAGGTGCATGCGGCGCGTATTCCGCACGAGGATTCGCCGGTCGACCCGTCGCTGACGGTCAGCATCGGCGTGGCCAGCATGGTGGCCTCGCCGCGCGAATCCCGCTCCACCTTGCTGCTGCAGGCGGACAGTGCCTTGTATTGCGCCAAGAAGGCCGGGCGCAACCGGGTGGAGTCCTACGACCCGGCGACCGTCAGCGCACTCGCATCCCGGCCTGCGCCCCTGTGAAGGGTTCGAGCACGTAGATGCCCGGCGTGGCCTTCTCGTCGGCATGGCTGGCGGCCAGCACCATGCCTTCGCTGACGCCGAACTTCATCTTGCGCGGCGCCAGGTTGGCCACCATCACGGTCAGCTTGCCGACCAGTTGCTCGGGCTTGTAGACACTGGCGATGCCGGAGAACACGTTGCGCGTCGTGGCTTCGCCCACGTCGAGTGTCAGGCGCAGCAGCTTGGTCGAGCCTTCGACCGCCTCGCAGCCGACGATCTTCGCGATGCGCAGGTCGACCTTGGCAAAGTCGTCGATGCCGATGGTCGGCGCGATGGCCTCGCCGCCGGGAAGCGCGGGCGCGGGCGCGGCCGTGGCCGGCGGCTCGAACAAGGCGTCGAGCTGCTTGGCGTCGACCCGTTGCATCAGGTGCTGGTACGGCGCGATCGTGTGACCTTCGCCCAGCGGCCGGTCGGCATCGGACCAGTGCCCGCACGGCGCCTTCAGGAACACCTCGACCTGGGCCGACAGCGCCGGCAGGATCGGCGTCAGGTAGACGGTCAACACGCGAAACGCCTCGAGCGTGGTGCTGCTGACCCGGTGCAGCGTGCGCATGTGGGCTGCGGCCGCGTCCGGTTCGGCGGCCGCTTTTTTCGGCAGGCCCCAGGGCTGCTGTTCGTTCCAGTAGCCGTTGACCAGGTCGGCCAGGCGCATGACTTCCATCACGGCCTGCAGCGTGTTGCGTTCCTCGTAGCGCTTTTGCAGGGGTTCCGACGAGGCCCGCACCTGCGCCAGCAGCTGTGCGTGCACGTCACCGGCGGCACCCTCGGCGAGGCCGGCCAGGCGTCCGTCGAAATGCTTGTGCACGAAGCCCGCGGCCCGGCTCGCGATGTTGACGAACTTGCCGATCAGGTCGCTGTTGACCCGCGCCATGAAGTCCTCGGCGTTGAAGTCCACGTCCTCGTTGCGGCCGTTGAGCTTGGCCGCCAGGTAATAGCGCAGCCATTCCGGGTTCATGTCCAGGCTCAGGTACTTGAGCGGGTCCAGGCCGGTGCCGCGGCTCTTGCTCATCTTCTCGCCGTTGTTCACGGTCAGGAAGCCGTGCACGAAGATGTTGTCCGGCGTCTTGCGGCCGCTGAAATGCAGCGTCGCCGGCCAGAACAGCGTGTGGAAGGTGACGATGTCCTTGCCGATGAAGTGGTACTGTTCCAGCGCCGGGTCGGCCATGTAGGCCTCGTAGTCCTGGCCGCGCCGCTCGAGCAGGTTCTTCAGCGAGGCCAGGTAGCCGATCGGCGCGTCCAGCCAGACGTAGAAATACTTGCCCGGCGCGTCCGGGATCTCGATGCCGAAATACGGCGCGTCGCGGCTGATGTCCCAGTCGCCCAGGCCTTCGCTGGTGCTGCCGTCCGGGTTCTTGCGCACGCTGAACCATTCCCTGACCTTGTTGGCCACCTCCGACTGCAGCCGTCCGTCCTGGGTCCAGCGCTGCAGGAATTCGACACAGCGCGGATCCGACAGCTTGAAGAAGAAGTGTTCGGAGCTCCTGAGCACGGGCTTGGCGCCGGACAGCGCCGAATACGGCTCGATCAGGTCGGTCGGTGCGTAGACGGCGCCGCAGACCTCGCAGTTGTCGCCGTACTGGTCCTTGGCGTGGCAACGCGGGCACTCGCCCTTGATGAAACGATCCGGCAGGAACATGTTCTTCTCGGGGTCGAAGAACTGCTCGATGGTGCGGGTCTCGATCAGCGAGCCCTGCGGGTTGTCGCGCAGGTCGCGGTAGATCTGCTGCGCCAGCGCATGGTTCTCGGGCGCATCGGTCGAGTGCCAGTTGTCGAACGCGATGTGGAAGCCGTCCAGATAGGGTTTGCGCCCGGCCGCGATGTCGGCGACGAACTGCTGCGGCGTCTTGCCGGCCTTCTCGGCGGCGATCATGATCGGCGCGCCGTGGGCGTCGTCGGCGCAGACGAAGTCCACCGCGTTGCCCTGCATGCGCTGGTGCCGCACCCAGATGTCGGCCTGGATGTATTCCATGATGTGGCCGATGTGGAACTTGCCGTTGGCGTACGGCAGGGCGGTGGTGACGAAGAGTTGGCGTGGCATCGGGCGGGGCAGGGTGGAACGGGGCTGTCGGCGCAAGCCGGGAGCGGCCGATTTTAGTCGGCCGCCGGGCAGCGACGGCTCAGCGCAGGCGCAGCGGGTCGCGCCGGCGCTCGACTCCGCCCGGGCTGCCGGCCGCGGCATCGCGCGGCAGGGCCGGGCAAGGGTCGACCCAGCCGAAGAACCGGGTCACGTCGTTGCGCTGGCGCAGCGTGTCGGCGCGGCCCAGCGCGATCAGCTCCTGCGTGAAGCCGGGCTCGAACAGCAGGTAACTGGCCAGCGCCGCGCCCCGGAAGTCGGACTTGTCGGAGGTCACGCCGACGCCGCCGAGCAGGGCGCGCACCGGCCGCGGCAGGTCGCCGACGTGTCTGGCCGCCACCGCGTCGATGCGTTCGGACGGCGAGATCACCAGCAGGTCGATCGGCCGCAGGCCGCTGGCCGCGCGGGCTTCGGGCGGCACCAGGCCGATCGTGTGGTTGATGCGCCTGACCCGCTCGACGTCGACCGCCAGCGCATCCAGGAAGATGTTGGACAAGGTGTGCCCGGCGATCTGCGCCAGCGTAGGATAACGCTCGGGCGGGGCATTGCGCAGATCCGGCGGCGGCTCGTGCAGGCGGCCCGCGCCGACCACCAGGATGCGGTTCGCCCCCAGGTGGATGGCCGCGGCCACCGGTGCCGACTGGCGCATCGAGCCGTCGCCGAAATACGCGTCGCGCCCGTCGATCGGCAGGGCCTTGGCCGGAAACACGAACGGAATCGCCGATGACGCCAGCAGGTGCTGGTGCGTGATCTTCTGGCGGATGCCGAAGCGCTGCGAACGTTTCCACGGCGCGATGCTGTCGTCGCCCTCGAAGAAGGTCACGTGATCGCCCGAGCTGTAGCTCGAGGCGGTCACGGCCAGCGCGCGCAACTGGCCCCGGGTTATGAAATCGTGCAGATCGTGCAGCGGCACCAGGGTCTGCAGCAGGTCCAGCAGCGGCGCGTTGTCCAGCAGCGAGCGCGGCTTGAGCTTGCGCCAGCGCGCCAGCACCCAGCCGATCGACATCAGCGTCAGCCAGCTGGCGCCGGTGCGCAACACGCCGATCGAGTCGGCGCGGTAGACCTGGCCGGCATGGAAGTTCTTCCAGACGTCGACCATGCGGCGCACCGCCCGGTCGAAGTCGTCGGCGCCACCGGCCAGCGCCGCGGCGTTGATGGCACCGGCCGACGTGCCGGTGATGACGGAAAAGGGATTGGCCTCCGCCCGGGCCGCGCATGCGATGCGGATGTCGGCGATCGCTTCGAGCACGCCGATCTGGTAGGCGGCGCGGGCACCGCCGCCGGTGAGCAGCAGGCCGGTGACGGGATGGGCCGGTGGGGCATCGGACATCGGTGCATTATGGTGGGGCGCGCGCGCCCGCTCCATGGCGATTGACCCTGAACGGGTCGCGCCGACCGGCAGTTCGCTAGACTAGCGCCTTTGCGCAACGCAACACCATTCACCAGGAGCATCGCATGGCAGTCACGGAACAGGGTTTGATGGAGGCGCTGCGCACCGTCGTGGATCCGAACACCGGAACGGACTTCGTGTCGGCACGCGCCATCCGCAACCTGACCATCGGTGACGGCGATGTCGCCTTCGACGTCGAGCTCGGTTACCCGGCCAAGAGCCAGATTCCGGAGTTCCGCAAGGCGCTGGTGGCCGCGGCCCGGACTGTTCCCGGCGTGGGCAACGTGTCCGTCAATGTCCACAGCAAGATCATCGCCCATGCAGTGCAGCGCGGCGTGCAGCTGATGCCCAATGTCAAGAACATCGTGGCCGTGGCCTCGGGCAAGGGCGGCGTGGGCAAGAGCACCACGGCGGCCAACCTGGCGCTGGCGCTGGCCGCCGAAGGTGCCTCGGTCGGCATCCTGGACGCCGACATCTACGGCCCCAGCGTGCCGATGATGCTGGGCATCTCGGGCAAGCCCGAGTCGGACGACGGCAAGACCATGGACCCGCTGGAGAACTACGGCCTGCAGGTGATGTCGATCGGTTTCCTGGTGGCGCAGGACGAGGCCATGATCTGGCGCGGCCCGATGGCCACCCAGGCGCTCGAGCAGCTGCTGCGCCAGACCAACTGGCGCGACCTCGACTACCTGATTGTCGACATGCCGCCAGGCACCGGCGACATCCAGCTCACGCTGAGCCAGCGCGTGCCGATGACCGGCGCCGTGATCGTGACCACGCCGCAGGACATCGCGTTGCTCGACGCCAAGAAGGGCATCAAGATGTTCCAGAAGGTCGGCGTGCCCATCCTGGGCATCGTCGAGAACATGGCGGTCCATGTCTGCAGCCAGTGCGGCCATGCGGAGCACATCTTCGGCGCCGACGGCGGGAAGAAGATGGCGGCCGAATACGAGATGGACTACCTGGGGGCCTTGCCGCTGGACATGCAGATCCGGCTGCAGGCCGACAGCGGCAAACCCACCGTGGTGGCGGCACCGGACAGCGAAGTCGCGGCCATCTACCGCGCGGTTGCGCGCCAGGTCGCCGTATCCATCGCGGCCAAGAACAAGGACTTCTCGTCCAAGTTCCCGTCGATCAAGATCTCGAAGGACACCTGAGGCCCGGCCTCGGATTCCGGTGCGACTGGCAACCCGACGTCCGGCGCCATCGGCTCATGACCCCAACCGCCCCGGCCTGAACGCGCGCCCACTTCGGAGCCCGCCATGAACCTGCTCGGCTCGCTGCGTTACCTGGTCGCGCTGGACGAACACCGGCATTTCGGACGTGCCGCGCAGGCCTGCCACATCACGCAGCCGGCGCTGTCCAATGCCTTGCGCGCGATGGAGAAGGAGTTCGGCTGCGCCATCGTGTTGCGCGGTCGCACCTATGTCGGACTGACGCCCGAGGGCCAGCGGGTGCTGGCCAGCGCGCGGCGCATGCTGCACGAGCGCGAACTGCTGCGCCAGGACCTGGACAGCGGGGCCGACAGCCCGCGCGGCGCGTTGCGCATCGGCGCCATCCCGACGGCGATGCCGATCGCGGCGCGGTTCGCCGCCCGGCTGCAGGCGCGGTATCCGGGCATCACGCCGGCCGTGTTGTCGCTCAGTTCGCCCGAGATCGAGAGCGGCCTGGAGAACCTGAACCTGGACCTCGGGCTGGGATACACCGACCGGCTGGTTGCGCTGGGGCTGCGCCTGCGGGTCCTGCCGCAATACGACGAGCACTATTTCCTGCTGCGCCGCAGCCCGGTCGCGCAGGCCGGCGAAATGCCGATCGGACCGGAACTGCGTTGGGCCCAGGCCGCCGAGCTGCCGCTGTGCCTGCTGACACCCGACATGCACAACCGCACGCTGGTCGACGCGGCGTTCGCCGCGGCCGGAGTGGCGGTGCGGCCCGTGATGGAGACCAACTCCATCGTCACGCTGGCCCTGAGCGCGGCCAATGGCGAGGTCTGCAGCGTGATGCCCGGCGCCCTCGTGGCCGCGTTTCGCAACTACCGCAACCTCGAGGCCTTGCCGCTGGTGGATCCCCACGTGCAGACGCCGGTCGGATTCATGGTGCAGGCCAGCGACCTGCCCTCGCGCACGCTGATCGCCGCCATCGCGATGGCGCAGCAATCGGGTTGGCTGGAACAGGTGGCGGCCAACAGCGGCCGGCTGGCCCGCTGAGGCATCGCCCAGCTCGCCGCGCGGGCACGAGCCACGCGAAGCGGCCGGGCGCGGCCTTCGACGAGAGCCCACACGGGATTCAGATCGTGAATCGCCCGGTGTGTCGATTCAATTGGACCGGAAAACGACCCCCTGCGATACTGCCAGCCGCGTCGGCTTCCGAGAGTCCGAGGTCGCGTTGGGAATGGCAGCGTTTTGCCGGCCGTCCATCATGGACCGCGAGTCGGCGCTGCCCGCCGGGGTGCGGCATGTCCGATCCTGCGCCTTGTTGTTCATCCGCGCCGCCCGCCGGCCATTTATGTGAGACGCCATGAGCCTTGCCGGTTCCTCCCCTTCCGCAACGACCGTGCCCCTGGGCAGCGTGGACGAGCTGCGCGCGAAGATCCGGCGCAGGCGCCAGCTCAAGGGCCGCCAGGTCGATGCCCAGGCGCTGGCCGAGGTGCGGGCGCTGATCGGCATGCCGCCCGACGGCGGCCACCGGCGCGACCTGCTGATCGAATACCTGCACCGGCTCAACGATGCCTGGCGCTGCCTGCACGACCGTCATCTGGTCGCCCTGGCCGCCGAGATGCGCGTGGGCATGGCCGAGGTGTTCGAGGTCGCGACCTTCTATCACCACTTCGAGGTGCTCAAGGGTGACGCAACGGCGTCGGCGTTGACCGTGCGGGTCTGCGACGGCCTGAGCTGCACGTTGGCCGGTGCCGGCGACCTGCTGGCGCGGCTGCCGGCGATCCTGGGCGCCGAGGTGCGCGTGATTCCGGCACCCTGCGTGGGACGCTGCGAGCAGGCGCCGGTGGCCGTGGTGCACCAGAACCCGATTCCGCATGCCAGTGCCGATACCGTCGCGGCCCAGGTGCGGACAGGTGCGCATCACCACCCGGCGGCCGCTGACAACGGCCGCTTCGACGCGCCGGCGCTGGCCGGCTCGGCCGTCACCGATGGCGCCGCGCATGCCGCCGTGGCACCGGACTACGTGGGGCTGCAGGCCTACCGCGACGCGGGCGGATACCGCTTTGTCGCCGACCTGATGGACGGACGGCACGAGGCCGAACGCGTGTTGCAGGCCATGGAGAGTTCCGGCCTGCGCGGGCTGGGCGGTGCCGGATTCCCTGCCGGACGCAAATGGCGCATCGTGCGGGGCCATGCCGGTCCGCGCGTGATGGCGGTCAACATCGACGAAGGCGAACCCGGCACCTTCAAGGACCGGACCTATCTCGAGCGCGACCCGCATCGTTTCCTCGAAGGCATGCTGGTGGCGGCCCAGGTCGTCGGCATCGACAGCTGCTACATCTACCTGCGCGACGAATACCATGGCTGCCGCGCCATCCTCGAGACCGAGATCGCCCGGCTGCGTGCCGACGCTCCGTTCCCGCTGCCGATGATCGAGTTGCGCCGCGGTGCCGGGGCCTATATCTGCGGCGAGGAGTCCGCGATGATCGAGAGCATCGAAGGCAAGCGCGGCGAGCCGCGCATGCGACCGCCCTATATCGCCGAGATCGGCCTGTTCGGCCGTCCGACGCTGGAGCAGAACTTCGAGACCCTGTACTGGGTGCGCGACATCGTCGAGAAGGGCCCGCAGTGGTTCTCCGACTTCGGCCGCAACGGACGCAAGGGGCTGCGCTCGTTCAGCGTCAGCGGCCGGGTCCGTTCGCCGGGGGTCAAGCTGGCGCCGGCCGGCATCAGCGTGCGCGAACTGATCGACGAATATTGCGGCGGCATGCCCGACGGCCATGAACTGTATGCCTACCTGCCCGGCGGCGCGTCGGGCGGCATCCTGCCGGCCCGCCTGGCCGATGTGCCGCTGGACTTCGACACCTTGCAGCCGCACGGCTGCTTCATCGGCTCGGCGGCGGTGATCGTGCTCAGCCAGCACGACAAGGCCCGCGACGCGGCCCTGAACATGATGCATTTCTTCGAGCACGAGAGTTGCGGCCAGTGCACGCCGTGCCGCGTCGGAACCGCCAAGGCGGCGCGCCTGATGCAGGCACCCGTGTGGGACAACGACACGCTGGAAGACCTGAACCAGGTCATGGTGGACGCATCGATCTGCGGCCTGGGCCAGGCCGCGCCCAACCCGGTGCGTTGTGTCCAGACGTATTTTCCACAGGAGATCCGCTGAATGAACGCGCCCGCCACCGTGGCCGAGGTCACCTTGAAAACCATCGATTTCCAGCTCAACGGGCAGGTGGCCCGGGCGTTCGAGGGCGAGACCATCCTCGATGCGGCCCGTCGCCAGGGCGTCGAGATACCGCGGCTGTGCTTCAAGGACGGTTACCGCGCCGACGGCAATTGCCGGGCCTGCGTGGTCGAGGTCGCCGGCGAGCGCACGCTGGCGCCGAGTTGCTGCCGCGCCGTCACCGCCGGCATGGAGGTGCGCAGCGACAGCCCGCGCGCCGTCAAGAGCCAGCAGATGGTGCTCGAGATGCTGCTGTCCGACATGCCGGAGCAGGGCTACAAGTGGAACGACGACGTCGGCGCCTCGCCGCACGGCGAGCTGAGCGACTGGGCTACGCGCATGCAGGTCACGGTCCGGCCCGCGTTGCAGGCGCTGCGTCGGGAACAACCCCGGGCCGATGTGTCGCATCCGGCGATGGCGGTCAACCTGGATGCCTGCATCCAGTGCAACCGCTGCGTGCGCGCCTGCCGCGAGGAGCAGGTCAACGACGTGATCGGCTACGCGATGCGCGGCGCACACAGCGCCATCGTGTTCGACCTGGACGATGCCATGGGCGAGAGCAGCTGCGTGGCCTGCGGCGAATGCGTGCAGGCCTGCCCGACCGGCGCGCTGATGTCCAGGACACAGATCGGATCGCAGCAGGTCGACAAGAAGGTCGATTCGGTCTGTCCGTTCTGCGGCGTCGGTTGCCTGTTGACCTACAACGTCAAGGACAACCGCATCGTCAGCGTCGACGGACGCGACGGGCCCGCCAACCACAGCCGCCTGTGCGTCAAGGGCCGCTACGGATTCGACTACGCCCACCACGAGCAGCGCCTCACGCGGCCGCTGATCCGCAAGCCGGGTGTGGCCAAGGATCCGGCGCGCACACCCGATCCGGCGAACTGGCACGAGGTGTTCCGCGAAGCGAGCTGGGACGAAGCGCTGGAGCTGGCTGCCGGCCGGTTGCGCGACCTGCGCGAGCGGCACGGCGCCAAGGCGCTGGCCGGCTTCGGTTCGGCCAAGGGCAGCAATGAAGAAGCCTACCTGTTCCAGAAGCTGGTGCGCACCGGTTTCGGCTCGAACAACGTCGACCATTGCACCCGGCTGTGCCATGCCTCCAGCGTCGCCGCCCTGCTCGAGGGGGTGGGTTCGGGGGCGGTGAGCAACCAGGTCAACGACATCGCGCACTCCGGCCTGATCCTGGTCATCGGTTCGAACCCGACCAGCAACCATCCGGTGGCCGCCACCTGGATGAAGAACGCCGCCCGCCAGGGCGTCAAGATCGTGCTCGCCGACCCGCGCATCACCGGCCTCGGCAAACACGCCTGGCGCACGCTGCAGTTCAAGCCCGATACCGACGTGGCCATGCTCAATGCGCTGATCCACACCATCATCGACGAGGACCTGGTCGACCAGGCCTTCGTGCGCGATCGCGCCGGCAACTACGAGGCGCTGAAGGAAAACGTCAAGGCCTACAGCCCGGAGGCCATGGCGCCGATCTGCGGCATCGACGCGCAGACGCTGCGCGAGGTGGCGCGCGAATACGCGCGGCCCGCGGGCTCGACGCCGGGCGCGGTCAAGGGCTCGATGATCCTGTGGGGCATGGGCATCAGCCAGCACGTGCACGGCACCGACAACGCGCGCTGCCTGATCGCGCTGGCCACGGTCGCCGGGCAGATCGGCAAGCCCGGCTCCGGGCTGCATCCGCTGCGCGGCCAGAACAACGTGCAGGGCGCCAGCGACGCCGGACTGATCCCGATGATGTTCCCGAACTACCAGCGGGTCGACCAGCCCGGCGCCCATGCCTGGTTCGAGAACTTCTGGGCCAGCGAACTGGACGAGCGGCCGGGCTACACCGTGGTCGAGATCATGCACAAGGCGCTCGCGCCCGACACCGACCCGCACAAGATCCGCGGCATGTACATCATGGGCGAGAACCCGGCCATGAGCGACCCGGACCTGAACCACGCGCGCCATGCGCTGGCCAGCCTGGAACACCTGGTGGTGCAGGACATCTTCATGACCGAGACCGCCTGGCTGGCCGACGTCGTGTTGCCGGCCACCGCCTGGCCGGAGAAGACCGGCACCGTCAGCAACACCGACCGCATGGTGCAGCTGGGCCGCCAGGCCATCGATCCGCCGGGGGATGCACGGGCCGACCTGTGGATCATCCAGCAGCTGGGCCGGCGCCTGGGCGCGCACGCGCCACGGGCCGGCAGCGGCGACGCCGGCCTGCCGCAGGCCGCGGGCGGCCTGCACTGGGAGTACGCGGGCGAACACCACGGTGTCGCCGCCGTCTACGAGGAGATGCGCCAGGCCATGCATGCGGCGATCGCGGGCATCAGCTGGGAGCGGCTGCAGCGCGAATCCAGCGTGACCTACCCCTGCCTGGACGCGCGCGATCCGGGTCAACCGACGGTCTTCGTCGACCGTTTCCCGACCGCCGACGGCCGGGTCCGGCTGGTGCCGGCCGACATCATCCCTGCCGACGAAAGGCCCGATGCCGACTATCCGTTCGTGCTCATCACCGGGCGCCAGCTCGAACACTGGCACACCGGCAGCATGACCCGTCGCTCGGAGGTGCTCGATGCGATCGAGCCGGTGGCCACCGCCTCGTTGTGTGGCGCCGATCTGCAGGCACTGGGCGTGTCCGCCGGCGACGTGATCACGGTGCGCTCGCGCCGCGGCCAGGTCGCCATCCATGTGCGCCGCGACGACGGCACGCCGCGCGGCGCGGTGTTCATCCCGTTCGCGTATTACGAGGCGGCGGCCAACCTGCTGACGAATGCGGCGCTCGATCCGGTGGGCAAGATTCCCGAGTTCAAGTACTGCGCGGTGGCGGTGACGGCCGGCGGCGTGCCGCACGCCATCGTCGGATACGGCAAGGCCGCCGTGGCCTGATACAACCCTGCACGGCGGCGGGCCGCGCGATCCGCTACATTGCGGGGAGTCATGATCCACCTGCGCCCGACCCGTCACGTCGCCGTCATCATGCGCCGCCAGCGCATCGAAGGCCCGATGAGCCGTTGGCAGCCCTGGCGCTGGGAACTCGACAGCGTGGTGGACAACGAGCCGGCCTTCGGCGCCGGGCCGCGTCTGCTGCTGCAGGACGGCGCGCAGCAGCGCTGGCTGCATCCGGGTTTCGCCGTCGAGCTGTTTCGCGACGATGCCGAGGGTTATTTCCTCAATGTCACGACCGACGCCCCGTGCTGGTTCGTGATGTGGCGCATGCAGGAGGACCCGGCCTGGGGCGATGCGCCGATGCCCGTGCCCTGCATGGTGTCGCTGAGTTACCACGACGCCGGCCGCTGGCTCGATGCCCAGGAGACGGTGGAGCAGGTGCCGGCACCCGCCGACGTGGTGGACTGGCTGCGCGCGTTCGTCGATGCATTCCATGTGGCAGAACCCCGGCGCCGCAAGCGCCCGGAGAGTTTCCGCTCCTTGACCGACCGTTTCGGCAATCCCGCGTCGATCAGTACCGGCAAGAAGTCGGGAGGCGGCCATGGTTGACGGTTTCCTCGGCCGCTGGTCGCAGCGCAAGACCGCTGCGCGCGACGCGCGTCCGCCCGTGCAGACGGAAAAGCCGGCGCCGGCACCGGCGCAGCCCGACACCGGACGACCGCCCGCCGACACGGCTGTGCCAGCCCGGCCGTTGCCGGCGACGGGCGAGCGCGCCGAGGCAGCCCCGCGGACCGAGGCGCCGCCACCGACCTTGCAGGACGTCGCGGCCTTGCATGCCGACTCGGACTTCAAGCCCTTCGTGGCCCGCGCCGTGGCACCCGAGGTGCGCAACGCAGCCATGAAGAAGCTGTTCTCCGACCCGCACTTCAACGTGATGGACGGCCTGGACACCTATATCGACGACTACTCCCTGCCCGACCCGCTGCCGGCGGCCCTGTTGCGCAAGATGGCCAGTGCCCAGTTCCTCAAGCTGTTCGACGACGAATCGGACAAGCCGCCGGGAGATCCGGCCTCGGCGCAACGGCCCGGGCCTGAACCGGCGTCCGAGGCCGAAGGGGACCCGGCGCCGATTGACACGGAGCGCCAGCGCGCGCAGTCACAGGCCTCCGACATCGCAACCCCTGATCCCGATGGGACGGAACCGGAACCCCGAACATGAGTACCCTGATCTGCGACTGCAACAAGACCATGCCGCTGGACCCGCGCGCGCTGGGTGCCTCGCTCAATGAGAGCCTGACGCTGCATTCGAGCCTGTGCCGCCGCGAGGCCGGTCGTTTTCTGGCCGCAGCCACGCAGTCCGGCGTCTCCGGCGACGAACTGGTCGTGGCCTGCACCCAGGAGAAGCGCCTGTTCCTGGAGCTGGCGCAGCAGGTCGACACGCCGGTGGCGCCGATCCGCTTCGTCAACATCCGCGAGACCGGCGGCTGGAGCAAGGATGCGGCCAAGGCGGGCCCCAAGATCGCGGCCTTGCTGGCGCTGGCGCACCTGCCCGATCCGGAGCCGGTGACCACCGTGGCCTACAAGAGCGCGGGGCGCATGCTGATCATCGGTACGCTCGGCGCCGCCGAGCAGGCCGCCAGCCTGATGGGCGAGGACATCGACGTCACCGTGTTCAGCCTGGGCGTGGGTGAGGCCGACGTGTCGCAGGAACGGCGTTACCCGGTGCTGGCGGGCGCCATCGAGCAGATCAGCGGCTATCTGGGCGCCTTCGAATTGCAGTGGTCGCGCAGCAATCCGATCGACCTCGACCTGTGCACCCGTTGCAATGCCTGTGTCGCCGCCTGCCCGGAAGGTGCGATCGGCCTGGACTACCAGATCGACATGGCGGCGTGCCGTTCGCACCGCGCCTGCGTCAAGGCCTGCTCGGCCGCGGGCGCGATCGATTTCAACCGCGATGCGCAGTCCCTGACCGAGACCTTCG
The DNA here is from genome assembly GCA_024236015.1 of Rhodoferax sp. Taxonomy (GTDB): domain Bacteria; phylum Pseudomonadota; class Gammaproteobacteria; order Burkholderiales; family Burkholderiaceae_C; genus CAISIP01. The sequence continues at coordinate 56,274 of JACKLK010000003.1, read as the reverse complement.
ACCTGGTGCTGGACCTGCGCGCGACGGCGGCGTTCTCCCAGCATGCCAAGCCCCAGGGTTACCTGCACTGGAACGGCCGCGACCTGCAGCCGCTGCTGCAGCTGCGTGCGCTGGTGGGCGAGTTCGAGAAGCCGCGTTTTGTCGCCTACAAGCAGAAACTCTGTGCACACAGCCGCAACGAACGCATCGGCTGCAATGCCTGTGTCGACATCTGTTCGGCCACGGCGATCCGCAGCGAGCGCGGACGCCAGCGCATCGTGGTCGACGCCAACCTGTGCGTGGGATGCGGCGCCTGCAGCACGGTGTGTCCGACCGGTGCGCTGAGCTACAGCTATCCGCGTGCCGGCGACCAGGGCGTGCGGCTCAAGACCGCGCTGGCGACCTATCTGCGCAACGGCGGCAAGCAGCCGGCGGTGTTGCTGCACAACCAGCAGGGCGCCAGCCGCCTGCTCGACGACCTGGGCCGTGCGGCCCGGCTCGACCCGGACCTGCGCGGCGTGCCGGCGCGGGTGTTGCCGCTGTCCGTGTGGCACGACGCGTCGGTCGGGCTGGAGTTGTGGCTGGCCGCGATCGCGTACGGTGCCTCCCAGGTCTGGCTGATGACGACCGAGGAAGACGCACCGCAGTACCGCGATGCGCTGCAGGAGCAACTGGCGGTGGCCCAGGCCGTGATGACCGGGCTCGGATATGCCGGTGAGCATTTCCGCGTGCTGCATGTGCGCGATGCACGCGACCTGGAGGCGCTCGACCGGGACCTGCGCGCCGCACCGGCGGGCACCGTGGCGCGCGCCGGCGGCTTCGCCGTGCAGGCCGACAAGCGGGCCACGCTGGAGCTGGCCTTGGCGCACCTGATCGAACAGGCGCCGCAACCCCAGGGCGAGGCCATCGGCCTGCCCGCCAAGGGCTCGCCGCTGGGAGCCCTGGCGATCGACAAGAACAGCTGCACCATGTGCCTGAGTTGCGTCAACGCCTGCCCGGCGGCCGCCTTGCAGGACAACCCGGACGCACCGCAGCTGCGATTCATCGAGCAGAACTGCGTGCAATGCGGCCTGTGTGTCGGCACCTGCCCGGAGAACGCCCTGAGCCTGGTGCCGCGGCTGAACCTGGCGCCACAGCGCAAGCAGGCCGTGGTGCTCAACGAGATGCAGCCGTACGCCTGCATCCGCCGCAACAAGCCCTTCGGCACGCTCAAGGCGGTCGAGGCCATGATCGGCAAGCTGGCCGGACATGCCATGTTCCAGGGCGAGGCGCTCGAGCGGCTGAAGATGTGTTCCGATTGCCGGGTCATCGACCTGTACTCGGCCTCCAACGAAGTGAAGATCACCGATCTATGAGCCTGCCAGACGCTTTTGCGGTGCCATCGCCGCGTTATCCGGCACACAGGGCTGCGCCGTGAACGCCATGCCGATGCCCGACGCCATCCCCACCACCACCAGCGCACTGGACGAGGAAACGGCGCGCGCCGAGCTCTACGGCCTGCTGGCGCAGTTGTTCTACGCGCCGCCGTCCAGCGAACTGGCGGCCCGGTTGCGGGTCGCCGTCACCGAGGCGCCGGCGGCCGGCGGCCACCTGGAGGAACCCTGGCGGGCGCTGGTCGGTGCCGCTCGCTCGCTCGACGACCAGGCGATCGCCGACGAATACGTCGCGCTGTTCGGCGGCATGACCAAGCCCGATGTCTATCTGTACGGCTCGCATTACCTCAGCGGCTTCCTGAACGAAAAGCCGCTGGCCCGGCTGCGCGCCGCGCTCGACGCGCTGGGGCTGGCGCGCGAAGACACGGTGGCCGAGACCGAGGACCATTTCGCCTGCCTGTGCGAGGTGATGCGTTACCTGATCGCCGGCGACGACGTGGCCGTGGCCAACCTGACCCGGCAGCGGGCGTTTTTCGCCGACCATATCCAGCCATGGGCGCCGCAGATGGTGGATGCGATCGGTGCGCATCCGCAGGCCCGGTTCTATGCGGCGCTGGCGACCTTCACGGCCGCCTTCCTGGCGGTCGAGGCCCAGGGTTTCGACATGTTGCCCTGACGGAGCCGCGGTTCAGCCCGGCGCCTTGGCGTCGTCGTCGTCGTCGATCGTCGGGGCCGTGACCGGCTCGCGCAGCAACCAGACCGTGAACACGGCGCCCGACCGGTCCACGCCGCGGTCGCGCCAGTTCTCGCCGCGGATGCTGCCGCCATAACGCTCCACCAGCCCGATGCTGATCCACAAGCCCAGGCCGTTGCCGTCCGGCTTGGTCGTGAAGAAGGGCCGGAACAGCCGCTCGCGTGTCTGTGCGTCCAGCCCGGGGCCCGAATCGCCGACCTGCAGCAACACGCCGGCGCGCCCCTGCGCGTCGACATGGTCGGTGGTCTCCAGCCACAAGGTTCCGCCGTCGGGCATGGCCTGCAGCGCGTTCGTCAGCAGGTTGATCAGCACCTGCTGCAGCTCCTGCCGGTTGATGCCGGCCCGGGTGCCGGCGCGCGAGCGGCGTTCGACGCTGATGCGGGCATGTGCCAGCAGGTGGCCGACCAGCAGCATCGCGTCGTCCAGCGCCTGGTGCACGTCGACGGCGTCCACGTAGCCGGCGTATTCGGTGGGCCGGGCATATTGCAGCAACTGGGTCACGATCAGCCGCATCCGGTCGACCTGCTGGTCCAGCAGGCGCAGTTCGGCGTCCACCGGCGCCGCGTGCGCGCCGAGCGACTCGCGCATCAGGTCCAGGTTGCCCTGGATCACCGCGATCGGATTGTTGATCTCGTGCGCGACGCTGGCGGCAATCTGGCCGATGGCGGCCAGTTTTTCCGACTTGACCAGCTGGCGCTGGGTCTGCTGCAGCGCGGCGTTGCTGGCCGCGAGGTCGCGGGTGCGTTCGACGACCTTGGCGTCGAGCTCGTCGGCCCAGCGCTGCAGCGCGCGGGTCTTGTCGTCGATCACGTCGAGCAGCTGGTCCAGGTGGCTGGCGAGAGCCCCGACCTCGTCGCGCGCCCGCACCGGTCCGACCCGGGCGCCGGCGTCGCCCGCTTCGACACGCGCAATGGTGCGGTTCATCAGCTCGAGCGGCTTGAAGATGCTGCGCGCCCAGCGCAACGAGAACAGCGCCGCCAGCACCATGACCAGCAGGAAGATCCCGACGATGACCCCCAGCATGGTGTACTTGACCAGGCGGAACGGCTGCTCGAGGTAACCCACGTACAACATGCCGATGCGGTTGCCGGCGTCGTCGCGTAGCGGCTCGTAGGCCGAGACGTACCAGTCGTTGACGACGAAGGCCCGGTCGAGCCAGGTGTCGCCGCGGCCGAGCACCGCGTCGCGCACGGCCTGCGATACCCGCGTGCCGATGGCGCGCCGGTCCTGGAACAGCCGCACGTTGGTGGTGATGCGCACGTCGTCCATGAACAGGGTCGCCGTGCCGTGGCTGCCCAGCGGCAACGATCCGTTCGGGTAGACGATGCGGTTGATATGGTCGATCAGGGGAAGGTTCTGGTTCAGCAGCACACCCCCGCGCAGCAGCGCCAGGGTCTCGCCATCGGCGCCGCGCACCGGCACCGTCGACAGCAGCACCATCGCGCGATCCTCGATCTGGCGCTCGGTCGGCGCCGCGCCCCGGGTCGCGATCAAGGGGATCCGGATACGCGGCGCCAGGTCGGGTGCCATGGCCAGCAAGGCGTCGGCCTGCAGCAGGGTCACGCTGGCCCGCGGCGACGGGTTCATGCGGGTGTCGGCGGGCAGTGCGGCGGCGTCGGATCGTTGCTGCGCGAGCGACCCGAAGGCCGCCGGCGCATGCCAGTTGGCGGTGATCAGCGCACCATCGGGCGCGTACAGGTTGATGAAGTCGAAACCCAGCCGCGCCCGTTCGCGCACCAGTTGCGCCTGCAAGGCCAGCAGGTCGGCGCGCTGCAGCGATTCATGCAGTTCGTGTGAGGCGGCGATCGCGTCGGTGCCGGAGCCGACCTCGGCCAGCACCTGTCCGAAATATCCGCGCGCGACCGCCAGGTCGGACTGCACCTTGGTGATCAGCAACTGGTCGTAGGCCGCAGCGCCCCAGGCCAGCAAGGCACCCACCAGCAGCGGCAACACCACCAGCAGCGGCAGCAGGGCGATCGCCAGCAGCTTGTTGCGGATCGAGCGGGCCAGCCATTGCGGCGCCGCCAGCGCAGCCATGTGCCAGCGGCGTTTCGTCACGGTGGTGCCCATTCGGCGCAGCGGCGCTCGAGGGTGCGCCGGGATATGCCCAGCAGCTGCGCCGCCTGGGCCTTGTCGCCGTGCACGGACTCGAGCACGGCCAGGATGTGCTGCTTCTCCAGTGTCTGCAGGTCGGTCGGGGCCGCCGGCGCCGCTGCGGACGTCGCCGCTGCCGGTCGGGCCTGGCCCACCGAATACAGCGCCGACACGTTGAGCGAGCCCAGGATCAGCGAACGTTCGATCAGGTTGCGCAGTTCGCGCACGTTGCCGGGCCAGTCGTACTGGTTCAGGTAGGCCAGGTCGGCCGCCGTGATCTGCAGCGGCTCGACACCCAGCAGCGGCGCCAGGCGCTGCACGAAATAGTCGACCAGCGCGCCGATGTCCTCCTTGTGCTGGCGCAGTGCGGGCAAAGTGACCTCGACCACCTGCAGCCGGTAATACAGATCCTTGCGAAAGCTGCCGGCGTCGACCGCCTGGGTCAGGGAGCGGTTGGTCGCCGCGATGATGCGCACGTTCACCGGCAACTGCTTCTCGCCCCCCACCGGCCGGATCATGCGATCTTCCAGTGCACGCAGCAGCAGGGCCTGCACCGGCAACGGCAGGTCGGCGACCTCGTCCAGGAACAGGCTGCCACCCTGGGCGTAGTAGAACAAGCCGTCGCGCGCCTTGGTGGCGCCGGTGAACGCACCCTTGGCATGGCCGAACAGTTCGACCTCCATCAGCTCGGGCGAGATCGCGGCGCAGTTGACCGGCACGAAGGGTCCGTGGGCGCGGGGACTCAGGTCGTGCAGTGCGCGGGCCGCCAGCTCCTTGCCGGTACCCGATTCGCCGTGGATCAGCACGGTGCTGTTGACCGCGGCGATGCGGGCCAGCGATTGCGACAGCTCGCGCATCAGCGGCGAGCGGCCGATGAATCCGGCCGCGGTCTCCTGGCGGTTCGACAAGGTATGGCGCAGCACGAAGTTCTCGCGTGCCAGGCGGGAGGTTTCGTAGCAGTGCTGGATGGCGTTGAGGATCTGCGGCACCCGGAACGGCTTGAGGATGAAGTCCGATGCGCCGGCGCGCAAGGCTTCGATGGCGGTGTCGAGGTCCGCAAAGGCGGTGATCAGGATCACCTGCCCGGTGAAACCCTGTTCGCGCAGGTCCTTCAGCCAGCCGACGCCGTTGCGCCCGGGCAGCGCGATGTCCAGGATGATCAGGTCGACATGGGCGTCGCGCAGGATCGCGTCGCCGGCCTCGGCGCTGTCTGCTTCGAGCACCGCGCTGCAACGCGGCAGCAGGCTCTTGACCAGGAAGTTGCGCATGCCCGGCTCGTCGTCCACCACCAGGATCGACCACAGGGGCCAGCTGTCCCGGGCGCGCTCCGGCGGGGTCGGCAGGCGGGCATGGTTCATGGCCGCTCGGCGTGCGACCGCGTCATGGCGCGGGCATGCCCCAGGGATTTGATCGGGTACTCGGGATTTGTCGCGTTTGCAACACGCGGAGCCTGCCCGGCCCGATCCGCCCGACGCCGACGGTGAGGCCAATCGCTGCGACAGACTGTCGCACGGCTTGCGCCAGATTGACGCATCGCCTGGCAGTCATGCCGAGAGCCGATGTTCAGTGCGTTGATTTGATTGGGGATGGTCGGGTCTGGGTTCGATGGCATGGTTCATGCGTCGTGATTGCGGGTCTGGGTGTGTCCGGTCGGTCTTTCGCCGAGTGTCGCTGCCTGGGGCCAACTATGGCATGCGCGGGTATTCCCGTGCGTGCAAAGCGGCGCGCACAGGCCTAAACTGGTGTCGGTTCGTTGATGCTTTTGCCCGGCCGGTGCCGGGCCCGCACAGGAGACACCCATGAGTCAATCCCCGACCCGACTGTCGAGGCGCACCATGTTCGCCGGCGCCGGTGCCGCCGGCGCGGTGGCCGCAGTCGCCGCGATGTTGCCCTCGCGATCTCCCCAGGCCGACGCCGCGGCCGCGCCACCCAGGCCCGCGCCGCAGCGTGGCGGTGGCTACACCCTCAGCGATCACGTCAAGCAGTATTACAAGACCACCCGGGTCTGATGCCCGCGGGTTGCCCCCGACTTTGGAGAGTTCCATGTTGTTGACCAGAAAAACAGCGTCTTCCGAATCCGCGGCCCGTGCCCCCCTGGTGCACAGCCTGCGGCGTGGCCTTTCCCAGGCCTTGCCGACCATCGACCGGCGTGCGTTCTTGCGCCGCTCCGGCCTGGGCGTCGGTGTCGGGCTGGCGGCGTCGCAGCTGACGCTGGTGAAGAAGGCTCAGGCGGCAACCGGCGCGCCCGCCATCGGCACCGGCAAGATCGAGGTCCGGCGCACGGTGTGCACCCATTGCTCGGTGGGTTGTGCCGTGGATGCGGTCGTCGAGAACGGTGTCTGGGTGCGGCAGGAGCCGGTGTTCGAATCGCCGATCAACCTGGGTGCGCATTGCGCCAAGGGCGCGGCCTTGCGCGAGCACGGCCATGGCGAATACCGGCTGCGTTATCCGATGAAACTGGTCGATGGCAAGTACCAGCGCATTTCCTGGGACACCGCGCTGAGCGAGATCAGCGCGCGGTTGCTCGAGCTGCGCAAGGCCAGCGGCCCCGACGCGGTGTACTGGGTCGGTTCGTCCAAGCACAACAACGAGCAGGCCTATCTCTTTCGCAAGTTCGTGAGTTTCTGGGGCAGCAACAACTGCGACCACCAGGCGCGCATCTGCCACTCCACGACGGTGGCCGGTGTCGCCAACACCTGGGGTTACGGCGCCATGACCAACAGCTACAACGACATGCGCAACAGCAAGGTCGCGTTGTACATCGGCTCCAATGCCGCCGAGGCGCATCCGGTGAGCATGTTGCACATGCTCCATGCCAAGGAGACCGGCTGCAAGATGATCGTCGTCGACCCGCGCTTCACGCGCACGGCCGCCAAGTCGGACGAATACGTGCGCATCCGTTCGGGTTCGGACATCCCGTTCCTGTTCGGCCTGCTGTTCCACATCTTCAAGAACGGCTGGGAAGACAAGAAATACATCAACGACCGTGTCTACGGCATGGACAAGGTGCGCGAGGACGTGCTGGCCAAGTGGACACCCGACAAGGTCGAAGAGGCCTGCGGCGTCAAGGAAGAGCAGATGCTGCGCGTGGCGACCATGCTCAACGAGAACCGTCCGGGCACCATCGTCTGGTGCATGGGCCAGACGCAGCACACGGTGGGCAATGCGATGGTGCGCGCATCGTGCATCCTGCAGCTGGCGCTGGGCAACATCGGCAAGTCGGGCGGCGGCGCCAACATCTTCCGCGGCCACGACAACGTGCAAGGCGCCACCGACGTCGGCCCGAACCCCGACTCGCTGCCGGGTTATTACGGCATCGCCGAAGGCTCGTGGAAACATTTCGCGAACACCTGGGGCGTCGACTTCGAATGGATCCGCGACCGGTTCGCGTCGCCGGCGATGATGAGCAAGCCGGGCATCACGGTGTCGCGCTGGATCGACGGCGTGCTGGAGAACAATGAACTGATCGACCAGGACTCCAACCTGCGCGCCGTGTTCTTCTGGGGCCATGCGCCGAATTCGCAGTCCCGCGGCCTGGAGATGAAGCAGGCGATGGACAAGCTCGACCTGCTGGTCGTCGTCGATCCGTATCCGTCCGCCACCGCGTCGATGGCGGCGATGCCGTCGTCGGGCGGCACGGTCAATCCCAACCGCGCGGTCTACCTGCTGCCGGCGGCCACGCAGTTCGAGACCAGCGGTTCGGTGACGGCATCGAACCGGTCGATCCAGTGGCGCGAGAAGGTCATCGAGCCGCTGTGGGAGAGCCGCAGCGACCACATGATCATGCACCAGCTCGCGGGCAAGCTCGGGTTTGCCGCCGAACTGTCGAAGAACTACCAGATGCAGAAGGTCGGCGGCATGGACGAGCCGGTGGTCGAGGACATCCTGCGCGAGATCAACAAGTGCGTCTGGACCATCGGCTACACCGGCCAGAGCCCGGAGCGGCTCAAGGCGCACATGCGCAACATGCACCTGTTCGATCCCAAGACGCTCAAGGCCAAACCCGGCAAGGACAAGGAAACCGGCTACGACTGCACCGGCGACTACTTCGGCCTGCCCTGGCCGTGCTGGGGCAATCCCTCGCTCAAACACCCTGGCAGTGCCAACCTGTACGACACCTCGCGCACCGTGATGGACGGGGGCGGCAACTTCCGTGCGAACTTCGGCGTCGAGCGCGACGGGGTCAACCTGCTGGCCGAGGACGGATCGCACTCGCTGGGCGCGGACATCACGACGGGATATCCCGAACTCGACCATGTGCTGCTCAAGAAGCTGGGCTGGTGGGACGAGCTGACCGAGCCCGAGAAGGCGGCGGCGCAGGGCAAGAACTGGAAGACGGACCCCTCGGGCGGCATGATCCGGGTGTTCATCCAGAACCACGGTTGCCATCCGTTCGGCAATGCCAAGGCGCGCGCCGTGGTCTGGAATTTTCCCGATGCGATTCCGCAGCACCGCGAGCCGCTGTACGGCAACCGCCTCGACCTGCAGGTCAAGTACCCGACCCATGCCGACAAGAAGGCGTTCTGGCGCCTGCCCACGCTGTACAAGACCGTGCAGGACAAGAACATCGCCGACAAGGTGCACGAGAAATTCCCGCTCGTGATGACCTCGGGTCGGCTGGTCGAATACGAGGGCGGCGGCGAGGAGACCCGCTCCAATCCCTGGCTGGCCGAGTTGCAGCAGGAGATGTTCGTCGAGATCAACCCCGCGGTTGCGGCGGCCAAGGGCATTCGCAACGGCGGCCGGGCCTGGGTGTCGACGCCGACCGGTGCGCGGCTCAACGTGCAGGCACTGGTCACCGAACGGGTCGGTCCCGACACGGTGTTCCTGCCGTTCCACTTCTCGGGCCGCTGGCAGGGAGCCGACATGCTCGCCTACTACCCCAATGGCGCGGCGCCCATCGTGCGCGGCGAAGCGGTCAACACCGCGACCACCTACGGCTACGACAGCGTGACGATGATGCAGGAGACCAAGACCACGGTCTGCAACATCGAATCGGCGTGATCGATTCTGCTCAGTTGATGGCAATCGTCCCGGAAAACAGGAGACAACCATGGCGCGAATGAAGTTTGTCTGTGACGCAGAGCGTTGCATCGAATGCAACGGCTGCGTGACGGCCTGCAAGAACGAACACGAGATCCCGTGGGGCGTCAACCGGCGCCGCGTGGTCACGCTCAATGACGGCGTGCCCGGCGAAAAGTCGATCTCGGTGGCCTGCATGCACTGCAGCGACGCGCCGTGCATGGCGGTATGCCCGGTCGATTGTTTCTACCGCACCGACGAGGGCGTGGTGCTGCACGACAAGGACGTCTGCATCGGTTGCGGATACTGCTCGTACGCCTGTCCGTTCGGCGCGCCGCAGTTCCCCTCGGCCGGCACCTTCGGTGTGCGCGGCAAGATGGACAAGTGCACCTTCTGCGCCGGTGGCCCCGAAGAACACGGGAGCCAGGCCGAGTTCGAGAAATACGGGCGCAACCGACTGGCCGAAGGCAAGTTGCCGGCCTGCGCCGAGATGTGCTCGACCAAGGCCTTGATCGCCGGCGACGGCGACGTGGTCGCCGACATCTTCCGCAGCCGGGTCGTGATGCGCGGCAAGGGTGCGGAAGTCTGGGGCTGGGGTACGGCCTACGGATCCAAGCAGGCGGGCCAGCCCAATGGCGCCAGCTCGACGGGGACGAAATCATGAAATACGCACTCGCGATGGCGGCCCTGGCCGTGGCGATGGTGGGCTGTTCGGAACAGCCGCAGTCGCACGGCCTGACACGCAGCGACAAGGCGCCGTATGCCGGCACCGGCAAGCCCTACATGGACGCCGGCTGGATGGCCGGTGACAAGGCGGCCTGGGAGTCGCACCTCAAGACCCGCACCCAGCGGGGGCAGAACGACTATTACGGCGTCAAGAACTGACGCGCGGGAGCGCCCGATGATCAAAGCCCTTTGTGCCGCGGCCCTGTGGATCCATGTCGGCATCGGCGTGGCGATGGCACAGTCCACCACTGCGCCGGCCGCCCCTGCGGCGGCGGGTGCGGGCGGCATCCAGAGCCAGAACATCTTCGAGGTCCGGCCCGATGCGAGCGCCGAGCCCGGATACGCCGAGCAGACCAACGCCCAGCGCGCCGCGGTGCAGCCCGGCAACAACGCGCCGATGTGGCGCCAGGTGGGCCAGGGCGTGACCGGCTACAGCAGCCTGCCCCGGAGCCAGGCGCCGGAGGCCGGCAACCTGATCCAGCCTTTCGTGCAGTATCCGGGTTCGCGCTGGACCAATGCCGGCGAGGCCTGGCGCCAGGTGCGCAACCAGTGGATCATTCCCTACGGCGGTGCCTTGCTGCTGATCGTCGCTGGCGCCATTGCGCTGTTCTTCGTCGGCAAGGGCCGGCTCGGGCATGCCGAGGCCGACGCGGGCGGTGGCCGACGCATCGAGCGCTTCACGCCGTTCGAGCGCTCCGCCCACTGGGCCAACGCGATCGCCTTCGTCGTGCTGGCCGTCTCCGGCATCGTGATGGCCTTTGGCAAGTTCTTCCTGCTGCCGATCATCGGCGCCAGCCTGTTCGGCTGGCTGACCCATGTTCTCAAGACGGCACACAATTTCGCCGGCCCGCTGTTCGCGGTGTCGCTGGTAGTGGTGTTCCTGACCTTCGTGCGCGACAACCTGCCGAGCAAGGAAGACCTGGCCTGGCTGGCCAAGGGCGGTGGCCTGCTGTCGGGCAACGAGGTGCCGTCGCACCGGTTCAACGCCGGCGAAAAAATCGTGTTCTGGGGCGGCGTGTTGCTGCTGGGCGCCATCGTCGTGGGCTCCGGACTGGTACTCGACAAGCTGCTGCCGGGCCTGCTGTATGAACGCGGCACGATGCAGATCGCCCACATGCTGCACGCGGTGGCCGCGATGCTGATGATGGCGATGTTCCTGGGCCACATCTATATCGGCACCATCGGCATGCGGGGCGCCTACCAGGCGATGAAGACCGGTTATGTCGGCGAGGACTGGGCCCGCGAGCACCACGAGCTGTGGTACGCCGACATCAAGTCCGGCAAGCTGGCGGCGCAGCGGTCGCCACCCGAGGCCCCTGGCAAACCCGTTCAAGTCTGAGGTGGACCCCATCATGAACCACAAGCACATCTTCACGTCGCTGGTCGTCGTTGCATCGGCCTGCATGGCGACGTCGGCATTGGCCAAGCTGGCGCCGCCGAGCGAGGAGGCCAAGGCGGCGGCCGCGGCCGCGGCCGACAAGGCGGCCTGGTCCAACAAGGTCGCCGCCTACCAGCTGTGCAAGGTGCAGGACAAGGTGGTGGCGCATTACCTGGCCTCGGCCCGGTCCGCCGGCAAGGAGACCAAGCCGGCGACGGCGACACCCGCCTGCGCCGACCCCGGCCCGTACGTGGCCGCCGAGGCCAAGCCCATCGAGGCCGCCGGAGCCCATTCCCCGGCGGCCACGGCGACCAGCCCGCCCAGCACCCAGCAGCCGGATGCCGTCGCCAATCCCGCCAAGAAACCCTGATACGGGGCGGTGGCGCAGGGCCGGCCGCGCGAGCGGACGGTGTTTGTGTTGTAGTCTCGGCCCATGTCGACCCATCTTCCTGCGATGTTGCCTCGCCTGACCGCCGCCCGTGCGCCATTGACGCGCAGCATCGACACCGTCAGCGAGACCGGCGAGCGCCTGTCGGTATCGATTCCGGCCGAACGCGCATTGACCGTCTATGTCGACAAGCGCGAGCTCGTCACGCTGATGACGCTGGGCGCCCATCCGGAATTGCTGGTGCTGGGCTACCTGCGCAACCAGCGGCTGGTGCGCACGGTGCAGGAGGTCGAATCGATCACCGTCGACTGGGACGTCGGTGTTGCCGCGGTGCGCACGCGCGAGGGCATCAGCGACATCGAGGCGCGCACCTCGAGCCGGGTCGTCACCACCGGTTGTGGCCAGGGCAGCATGTTCGGCGGCCTGATGGACGACGTGGCGCAACTGGTGTTGCCGCAGGCGACGATCACGCAGTCGCAGCTGTACGGCGTGGTCGACGCGATCCGGCTGCAGGAAAGTGTCTACAAGACCGCCGGATCCGTGCACGGGTGTGCCTTGTTCCGCGGCCAGCAGATGCTGGTGTTCGTCGAGGACGTCGGGCGCCACAATGCCATCGACACCATCGCCGGCTGGATGTGGATGCGCCCGGACGAGGACATGCGCGGCGACGACAAGATCTTCTACACCACCGGCCGCCTGACCAGCGAGATGGTGATCAAGTCGGCGCAGATGGGCGTGCCCATCCTGGTCTCGCGCAGCGGCATCACCCAGATGGGCCATGCGGTGGCGCAGGACCTGGGCCTGTGCACGATCGGCCGCGCCACCCACAAGCGGTTCCTGTGTTTCAGCGGTGCCGAGCGCCTGCAGCTCGAAGCCGGCCTGGTCGGCCCGCGCCTGCGCGTGGCCTGAACACCGGCGGCGACACCCGGGCAGCCCCGGGCGCCAAGGGCCATTGCGAATCGGCTAAGGTAGCGCCATGAAACCTTCCTTCTGGCAACTGGGTCTGCGCTCGTTGTGGCGCGACCTGCGTTCGGGCGAACTGCGCCTGTTGATCGTCGCCGTGACGCTGGCCGTGGCGGCGTTGACGGCCGTCGGCTTCTTTGCCGATCGCCTGCAAGGCGGCCTGCAGCGCGATGCCCGCCAGTTGCTCGGTGGCGACGTGGTGTTGTCGACCGACAAGGCCACGCCGCAGGCCATCGTCGACAAGGCGGCTGCGCTCGGGCTGCAGAGCACGACCACGGTCAGTTTCCCGACCATGGCGCGCGCGCCCGACGACAAGGGCGGGGCGAGCCGGCTGGTGGCACTCAAGGTGGTGCCCGAGGGTTATCCGCTGCGCGGCAGCCTGACGGTGGCGCCCAGCTTCGACGCACCGGGCGAGACCACGCGCGCCGTTCCGGCTCCGGGCGAGGCCTGGGTCGACCCCGCGCTGCTCGAGTCGCTGGGCCTGCAGGTCGGCGACCCGCTGCTGCTGGGGGATGCCCGGTTCACGATCACGCGCGTCATCCGTATCGAGCCGGACCGGGGTGGTGGCTTTGCCAACTTCTCCCCGCGCGTGATGTTCAACGCGGCCGACCTGGACAGCACCGCCCTGGTGCAGCCGGCCAGCCGGCTGACCTACCGCTTTGCGGTGGCGGGCGCCGAGCAGCCGGTCCGGCAGTTCAGCGACTGGGTCGGCCAGGTGGTCGAGAAAGGCGAGGCGCGTGGCACCCGGCTCGAAACGCTGGAGAGCGGCCGTTCGGACATCCGCCAGACGCTGGACCGTGCGGAGAAATTCCTGAATCTGGTGGCCCTGCTGGCCGCGATGCTCAGCGCGGTCGCGGTGGCGCTGGCGGCGCGCGGATTCGCGGCCAACCACCTGGACGATTGCGCGATGCTGCGCGTGCTCGGCCTGGGCCAGCGCAGCATCGCCCTGGCCTACATCGTCGAGTTCGGCGTCGTCGGCCTGGCCGCCAGTGCGCTGGGCGTGGCGATCGGTTTCGGTGTGCACTACATCTTCGTCGCGCTGCTAGCCGGCCTGGTCTCGGTCGGCCTGCCGGCGCCGACCCTGTGGCCGGTGATGTTCGGCCTGGGCATGGGTCTGACGCTGCTGGTGGCCTTCGGCCTGCCGCCGGTGCTGCAACTGGCGCAGGTGCCTCCGCTGCGGGTGATCCGCCGCGACGTGGGCAATCTCAAGCCGGCCTCGCTGCTGGTGCTCGGTGTCGGCGTGGCCGGTTTCGCGGCGCTGCTGCTGGCGGCCAGCCGCGACTGGATGCTCGGCCTGATTGCCGTCGGCGGGTTTGCCGGTGCCGTGCTGGTATTCGCCGGGCTGTCGTGGCTGGCGGTCAAGCTGTTGCGCCGCATGGTCAACGAAACCACGGCGCCGCGCTGGCTGGTGCTGGCCACACGCCAGATCTCGGCGCGACCGGCCTACGCCGTGGTCCAGGTCAGCGCGCTGGCGGTCGGCCTGCTGGCGCTGATTCTGCTGGTGCTGTTGCGCACCGACCTGATCAGCAGTTGGCGCCAGGCCACGCCGGCGAATGCGCCCAACCGCTTCGTCATCAACGTGATGCCGGACCAGGGCCCGGCATTCCAGGAGCGATTGCGCGCGGCCGGCGTGCGCGACTACGACTGGTATCCGATGATTCGCGGCCGCCTGGTCGCCATCAACGGGCGCGCCGTCTCCCCCGACGAGATGGAGGACGAACGCGCGCGGCGCCTGGCCGACCGCGAATTCAACCTGTCCACCAGCGCGGTGCGGCCGCCCCACAACGAGATCGTGGCCGGCACCTGGGTGGACGAGGAGGCCGGTGCGATCAGCGTGGAGGAGGGCATTGCCGAGACGCTGGGCCTCAAGCTCGGCGACACCCTGCGGTTCGATATCGCCGGCGTGAATGTCGAGTCGCGCATCACCTCGCTGCGCAAGGTCGACTGGGGCTCGATGCGGGCGAACTTCTTCGTGCTGTATCCGGTCGCCGAGTTGCCCGAGGTGCCGTTGACCTACATGAGCGCGTTCAAGGCGCCCGAGGGGCGCGGGTTCGACAACGCGCTGGTGCGCGAGTTTCCCAACATCACCAGCGTCGACGTCAGCGCCACGCTGGCCCAGGTGCAACGCATCCTGGACCAGGTGGTGCGGGCGGTCGAGTTCCTGTTCGGCTTCACGCTCGCGGCCGGCTTGGTCGTGTTGTTCGCCGCGGTCACCGCGACGCGGGAGGAGCGGGCGCGCGAGTTCGCCGTGATGCGCGCGGTCGGCGCGCAGGCCCGGCTGCTGCGCCAGGTGCAACGCGCGGAACTGGCGGGCGTCGGCCTGCTGGCGGGCCTGCTGGCGTCGCTGGTGGCCACCGTGGTCGGCTGGTCGCTGGCGCGTTTCGTGTTCAACTTCGCCTGGACCGCGTCGCCCTGGGTGCCGCTCGAAGGCGCGCTGGCCGGCGCGGTGCTGGCCATGATTGCCGGCTGGTGGGGCTTGCGCGACGTGTTGCGCCGGCCGGTGGTGGAGACGCTGCGCCGCGCGCCGCAATAGGCGTGGCGTTCGCTGCCCGACAATCGAACCCATGCAAGAACCCCAGGAACCCGCAACCGCGGCGACACCCTTCGACTGGATCGGTGGCGAGCCGGCCGTGCACGCGCTGACCGAGCGCTTCTACGACCTGATGGACCTCGAACCGGGGTATGCGGCGCTGCGCGCCGTGCACGGTTCGGACCTGGCGAACGCCCGCCAGCGCCTGTTCTGGTTCCTGTGCGGCTGGCTGGGCGGGCCGCAACACTATACCGAGCGGTTCGGACATCCGCGACTGCGCGCACGCCATATGCCGTTCGCCATCGGCGTCACCGAGCGCGACCAGTGGCTGGCCTGCATGGACCAGGCCATGCAGGAGACCGGCGTCGATCCGGAGCTGCGCCAGCGGCTGCAACAAAGCTTTTTCCAGACGGCGGACTGGATGGTGAACCAGGACCGCGGCGTGCACAAGCTGTTCAGGTCTGCGTCCTCGTGATGGCTGCGGCGGCATCGCACCGGGTGCCGCGAATGGCTACCGGTCGGTCCGCAGCGCCAGCGACTCCTTGAGTTCTTCCATCACCACATAGCTGTTCGACTGCGCGTTGACCGGCAGCTTCTTCAGGATGTCGCCAAGCAGGCTGCGGTATTCGTCCATGCCGCCCAGGCGCGCCTTGACCAGGTAGTCGAACACGCCCGATACCAGGTGGCATTCCTGCACGTCGGGGACGTGCAGCAGTTCGTCGCGCACCTTGTCGAAGATCTGGTCGGACTTGGACGCCAGCGTGATCTCGACGAACACCAGCAGGTTCTTGCCCAGCGCCCTGGGCGACACGCGGGCGTGGTAGCCGGTGATGACGCCGTCGCGTTCCATGCGCCGCACGCGTTCCGAGCAGGGCGAGGTCGACAGGCCGATGCGTTGTGCCAGCTCGGTCATCGGCAGGCGTCCCTCGCGCTGCAGGATGTCGAGGATCTTGCGGTCGATCCGGTCGAGGTCGGTCATTTCACTGTCGACAGGGCTTTTTCCGGTCGAGTTCGGGCAGATCCACTTGCCATGGAAACAAATTCAGTGGAACTGCCTGCAATGTCGGAAATATAGTTTGCGAATCACTTCACGAACTTCATTCTGCCATGAAAGTCATTGTCCTCGGCGGCGGCGTCATCGGAATCAGCACCGCGTATTACCTGGCCCGCAGCGGCGCCCAGGTCACCTTGCTCGACCGGCAGCCGGGACCGGCGCTGGAGACCAGTTTCGCGAACGCCGGCCAGGTCTCGCCGGGTTATTCGACGCCGTGGGCAGCGCCGGGCATTCCGCTCAAGGCGATCAAGTGGATGTTCCAGAAACACGCGCCGCTGGCGATTCGCCCCGACGGCAGCCTGTTCCAGCTGCGCTGGATGGCGCAGATGCTGCGCAACTGTTCCAGCGACCGTTATGCCGTCAACAAGGAACGCATGATGCGGGTGGCCGAATACAGCCGTGCCTGCCTGCAGCAGCTGCGCCGTGACACCGGCATCGCCTACGAACAACGCACCGGCGGCACCTTGCAGCTGTTTCGCACCCAGGCCCAGGTGGACGCGGTGCAGCGCGACATCTCGGTGCTCGAGGAATGCGGCGTGCCGTACGAGTTGCTGACGGCGGACCAGCTGGCCACGGTCGAACCCAGCCTGGCCCAGGCGCGCGATCGCCTGGCCGGCGGCTTGCGCCTGCCGATGGACGAGACCGGCGATTGCCACCGTTTCACGACCCAGCTCAGCGCGCTGGCGCAGGGCCTGGGCGTTGACATGCGTTTCGGACAATCGGTCGACGGCCTGGTGACCGAAGGCGGCCGGGTCACCGGTGTGCGTATCGGCGACACGGTGCTCAAGGCCGATCGTTTCGTGCTGGCCTTCGGCAGTTATTCGCGCGCCTTCCTGGAGCCCTTGGGCCTGGATCTGCCGGTGTATCCGGTCAAGGGCTATTCGTTGACCGTGCCCCTGGCCGACCCGGCCTTCGCGCCGCAGTCCACCGTGCTCGACGAGACCTACAAGATCGCCGTGACCCGCTTCGACGACCGCATCCGGGTCGGTGGCATGGCCGAACTCGGCGGCTTCGACCTGCGGCTCGACGCGCGCCGGCGCGCAACGCTGGAGCTGGTGGTGAACGACCTGTTCCCCGGCGGCGACGTGGCCCGCGCGACCTTCTGGACCGGGCTGCGGCCGATGACGCCCGACAGCACGCCGGTGATCGGCGCCACGCCGTACGCCAACCTGTTCCTCAACACCGGACACGGCACGCTGGGCTGGACCATGGCCTGTGGTTCGGCCAGGCTGGTGTCGGACATGGTGAGCGGACAACGTCCGGAGATCAGCGCCGAAGGCCTGGGCATCGATCGGTATGCGCCAGGGCGTGCGCGCGGCCGCCTGGCGCGGCCGGTGACGGCACCGGCCTGATGCCGCACGTGGCGGGCTGAACGCCGCGGCCGGCTCGCGACCGCGCGCCTGGCGCAGGCGGCCAGGGCGCCGGTCGCGATGGTGGCCGTTGCGGCCTAGCGGTTGAGCGGCCGCAGCCGCACGTCCTTGCGCAGCGTGTCGAAGCCGCGCCAGGCAACCAGGCCCAGCAGCGCCGAGAGCAGGAACACCCAGGCGCTCAGGCCGGTGGATCCCGGCACGTAGCCCTTGGCATCCCAGCCCAGGTACAAGGCCATGCCCAGGAAGGGCGCGAAGGCACCACGCACGCCGGTCAGGGTGACATGGATGCCCATGTAGGTCGAGATCTGGTCACGCGGCGCGAAGTCGTTGTGGCCCAGTTGCCAGGCCAGGCTGCCGCCACCATTGACGATGCCGGTGATGACTCGGCCCAGGGCCAGCCACCACAACGAGAAGGTCCAGGCGCCCCAGAACATGATCAGCACGCCGATCACCCAGCCCGCGTTCTGCCGGGCCCGGAACTCGGTGACGTGGACCTTGTCCAGGTAACGCGCCCACAGCGGCATCGTCGTGAGGTTCAGCGTGAACGGGATCAGCATCACGATGCCGATGCTCACGACGTAGCTGGCGCCCAGCTGCTTGGTCACGAGGTAGACCAGCGGCGGCTCGAGCATCATGTTCGCCGTGCCCGAGATGAACTGGTGCAGCTGGTACCGCGCATACAGGCTGTCCTTGCGCAGCACCTCGAAGAAGCCGTCGCGCCGGCGGCCGTCCTGTGCGCCGCGCCGCTCCATCACCCGGTGCCGCTTTTCGCCGCGCACCAGCACGCCGCGAAACAGCCAGACGCCGACGCCACCGAACACGGCGCCGGCGCCATAGATCCAGCGAAAGTTCTCGGGATGGGCGTCCAGGACCAGTCCGGCCAGGCTGGTGGTCAGCACCACCGTCAGGCTGGTGATGGCCTGCAGCCGCCCGGTGGCGCGGGCCCGCAGAGCCCGGTCGTAGTTCAGGCTCCAGGCCACGCTGCGCACGGTGATGATGCCGGTGATCAGCATGCGGCACAACACGACGCTGGCCAGCAGGATCCAGGCGCCGGCCTGGGAGCGCGGACTGACCGCGATCGCCGCCACGCACAGCAGGACCAGGGTCTGCAACGCCACCACCATCGGGATCTTGGAGCGGCCGGTGGCGATGCGGGTCCAGACGAAGCTCGACAGGTTGCCGAACATCGGCGCGGCCGAGATCACCGCGATCACCCAGGGTTCGACATTGAAGGCCTTGGCGGCCACCACGGCAACGAAACCGCCCTCCATCAGGCTGGTGGCCAGTGGCAGCGTCAGTTCGCTGAGTTGCTCGCGTCGAAAGCTCTTTCGCACCGCCGGATCGAGTTCCGGAATATGAAAGAACGTGTCGAAAGGGGGCATGGAGTCGCAAGGCGATCGGCGAATGGATCCGATTCTAGGTCGCCACTGCGCAGCAATGCGGCCGCCGATTGCAGATGAAACGCTTTTGATCTATATTCGCATCGTGTTTCACAAAAGATCCATTGAATCATTAGTGAAACAACTGAGAGCCGCAATACCGATTGCGATGTGATCCCCCGAACCGACACCGGAGCCTGTCCATGAAGCAATTCCTTCGATTCCTGGCCTTTGCCTGCTTGTGCGGCCTTGCCGCCGCACAGACCTATCCTTCCCGTCCCATCACCATCGTCGTGGCTTATCCCGCCGGCGGCGATACCGATGCGGTCGCGCGCCTGCTCGGCGACAAGTTGTCCAGCCGCCTGGGCCAGCCGGTGGTGGTCGACAACCGCTCCGGTGCCAGCGGCATCATCGGCAGCAGCCATGTCTCCAAGGCGCCGGCCGACGGCTACACCCTGCTGCTCGCACCGAGCACCTTCGCCATCGCCCAGCTGGTGCTCAAGACCACGGCCGCCACGGGTTACGACGTGGTCAACGGCTTCACGCCCATCATCCAGACCGGATCGCAACCCTTGTTCCTGGCCAGCGCCGGCAACGTCGAAGCGCGCACCGTCAAGGACCTGGTCGCCGCGGCCCAGAAGGGCCAGGAATTCGACTACGCCAGTCCCGGCAGTGGCTCGCCGATGCACGTGCTGGGCGAGATCGCCAACAAGTCCATGGGCGTGAAATTCCGTCAGGTGCCGTACAAGGGTGTCGCGCCGGCCATGAACGACGTGCTCGGCGCCCACGTGCCGCTGACCTACATGACCTACGGCCCCCTGGAGCCGTATGTCGCCAGCGGCAAGGTCCGCATCCTGGCGGTCGCCGACAAGACGCGTTCGGCGCTGGCGCCGAACGTACCGACGTTTGCCGAGCTCGGTTATGCCGGCATCGAGGTGACCGCGTGGAACGGCCTGTTCGGGCCCAAGGGCATGCCGGCGGACGTGGTGCAGACGCTCAACACGCACGTGAACGCCATCCTGAAGATGCCGGACGTGGCGGCCAAGCTCGCCACGCTGGGCGTGGTCCCGCATGGCGGCGCACCCGAGGTCCTGGCCCGGACCAGTGCCGGCGACCTGGAGCGTTTCGGCCGCGTGATCAAGGACATGGGCATCCGGGCCGACTGACCCCGCACCGAAGCGGCGTGGCCGCCGGCACGGCGCCAGCCGGCCGGTGGTAACGCGCCATCAGGAACCGCCCGGCTGCAGCAACACCACCAGCGCGCCGGCACCGCCTTCGGCCGGACGCGCCTGCACGAAGGCCAGCACCTCGGACTTCTGCACCAGCCAGGCGAACACCTTGCGCTTGAGCACTGGCGCCTTGCCGGGCGAGCCCAGCCCCTTGCCATGCACGATACGCACGCAGCGGATGCCGTGGGACCGCGCCTGGCGCAGGAACAGCGCCAGTTGCTCGCGCGCCTCGTCGCTGCGCAGGCCGTGCAGGTCGAGCTGGCGCTGGATCGCCCAATGGCCCTGGCGCAGCTTGCGCGTCACGTCGGTGCCGATGCCGGGCCGCCGAAAACTGAGCTGGTCGTCGACGTCGAGCAGCGTGGTGACGTCGAACTCGTCGCTGATGGCTTCGGACAACACCGCCTGCTGGTCGCGCAGGCGCTGGCGCGGGATGGGCAACACGGGCGCGGCGGCAAGCGTCGCCCGTCCATGATCCGACAGCGGTTGCACCGCGCCGGCCGCGCGCAGGAACAGCTCACGCGCGCTGGCCTCCCGGCGCAGCCGGGCCGCCGTCTCGGCCGCCAGCCGTGCCTGCTCCAGCGCGTGCGCACGGGCCTGCGCGTCGATCTGCTGCTTGACGGCCTTGAGGTCGGCCAGTGAACGCACCGGTTTCATACCAGCCCCCGTTCCGCCATCGACAGCGACAGCCCCGGCGCGACGATGACATGGTCGAGCACCCGCACGTCGACCAGCGCCAGCGCCGAGCGCAGCGTCTGCGTCAGGGCTTCGTCGGCGCGTGAGGGTTGCACCGAACCGCTGGGATGGTTGTGCGCCAGCACGACGGCGGCGCACTGGTGGTGCAATGCGCGCAGCACGACCTCGCGCGGGTAGACGCTGGTCTGGGTCAGGGTGCCACGGAACATCTCTTCCATCGCCAGCAATCGGTTCTGCACATCCAGGAAGAGTACCGCAAATACCTCGTGGGCCCGGGCGGCCAGGTGCAATTGCAGGTAGTCCTTGACCGCGCCCGGCGACGCGAAGGCGGCGCGCTGGCGCAGTTGCTGGGCCAGTGCGCGGCGCGCCAGTTCCAGCACCGCCAGCAGTTCGGCGCGCTTGGCCGGCCCCAGGCCCTTGATGCGCCGCAGGTCGGCGGCACTGGCATTGAGCAGCCCGGCAATGCCGTCGAAACCGGGCCTGCCGTCGGTGTTGGCGCCCACGTGCAGCAATTCGTCGGCCATCTGCAGCACGCCCTTGCCGCGGATACCGGTGCGCAGCAGCAGCGCCAGCAGTTCGGCATCGCTGAGCGCGCCGGCGCCGCGAGCCAGCAGCTTCTCGCGTGGACGGGTCTCGGGCGGCAGGTCCTTGAGCGGCATGGTCGTTGGCAGGGCCTTTGACGGCGACAGGCCTGCGCCACGGCCGGGATTCCTACAATGGCGCTGCCAGGGGCAGACGGGCTTGTATTGTGTGCACGCACCATCGCAACGCGGTGGCGGGCCATGATCGATTGGGGGGACGCGGTGGCCCGACCGGAACGGTCGATCAGCCGCGACCACCCATGGCGGCTGATCGCCGTGTCTTGCACCCATCACGCCGGCCAGCGGCCGATCGCCGCTGCCGGCAGCACCTCGATACAGCCAAACACTGCATGTCCATCCTGTCCACCGGTTCGCCGGCCCTGTTGTTGTTGCTCACCGGCTCCTTGCTCGGGCTGACGTTTCCGCTGGGCAAGCTCGCCGGTGCCGCGGCCGTGTCTCCGATCGT
Source organism: Rhodoferax sp. (assembly GCA_024236015.1). Taxonomy (GTDB): domain Bacteria; phylum Pseudomonadota; class Gammaproteobacteria; order Burkholderiales; family Burkholderiaceae_C; genus CAISIP01. Next base: position 34,295 of record JACKLK010000003.1, on the reverse strand, counting down.
CTGGGCCTGGCTGGTTTCGTTCGGCGCCGGCGCCTGCCTGCTGGGCGTCCGGTTGCTGTCGGGCGGGCGCGTCACGACCCGACGGGAATACCTGCGGTATTACCTGTGCTCTGCGCTGGTGTCGCTGGTCATTCCCAACCTGTTGATCTTTTCCGTCATTCCCCGGCTCGGTTCGGGTTTTACCGGCATCCTGTTCACCGTCTCGCCGGTGATCACGCTGCTGCTGTCGATGGTGTGGCGCGTTCGCACGCCGACGGCCATTGGTATGGCCGGCATCGCTGTCGGTTTTGCCGGAGCACTGATCGTCACCAGCACCCGGGGCGAAGTGTCGCAGCCGGCCAGCCTGACCTGGTTGCTGGCCGGCCTGTGTATCCCGGTCAGCCTGGCGCTGGGCAATGTCTACCGCACCCGGGCCTGGCCCCGCGATGCCAGGCCGATCGACCTGGCGATCGGCAGCAACCTGGCGGCGGCCGCGGTGTTGCTGGTGTTGCTGCTGCTGCGCGGCGAAGGCCCCGCGTTGCTGGACCTGGGCCGGGTGCCGTTGCTGGCCGGCGCGCAGGTGCTGGCATCGAGCGCCATGTTCAGCGTGTTCTTCCGGCTCCAGCAGGTCGGCGGGCCGACCTACCTGAGCCAGATCGGCTATGTGGCCGCGGCCATCGCCTTGGTGGCGGGCACCAGCGTGCTGGGCGAGCGTTATGCCTGGACCACCTGGGCCGGGGCACTGGTGATCCTGGCCGGCATCGCGCTCAGTGTGCTGGCCGAGCAGCGGCGCATGCTGACCCCGACGCCGGCCGCGCCCGTTGCCGCGCGCAGCCCCGACGTTGGCTGAGGCCGTCGCTTTCTACAATGGGGCATTCCCCGACAAGCACCATGACTTCCACACTCCCCTGCGTCGAACCCGCGTCCTTCCTGACCCTGCATTACCGGCTGGCCGGCCCGCACGGCGACATCATCAACACCTTTGGCGGCAAGCCCGCGACGTTGTCGCTGGGTACCGGCGCCTTGTCGCCGGCGGTCGAGCAATGCCTGATCGGCCTGGAGGAGGGAAGCCGGGCCACGTTCGAGCTGCCGGCGGGCGTGGCCTTCGGCGAGCGCCAGGGCGAGATGCAGCAGTGGGTGGCGCGCTCGCTGCTGCACCAGCTCGGTGACCCGGCCGAGAGCTACCAGGTCGGCGACGTCGTCCAGTTTCCGACCCCCGACGGCCAGGGCAGTTATGCCGGCGCCGTGTTGCAGGTGGGCGACGAGGCGGACGGCCGCGGCGTGTTGTTCGACTTCAACCATCCGCTGGCGGGGCAGCCGGTGGTGTTCGAAGTCCATGTGATCGGCGTGTTATGAAGCCAATTGCCGCACTCGAAGAGGTCGTGCTGGCCGAGCCGCGCGGTTTTTGCGCCGGGGTCGACCGCGCGATCGAGATCGTCGAACGCGCGCTGCGCAAGTTCGGCGCGCCGATCTACGTGCGCCACGAGATCGTGCACAACACCTATGTCGTCAACGACCTCAAGGCCAAGGGCGCGATCTTCATCGAGGACCTGGCCGACGTGCCACCCGGCGCGACGCTGGTGTTCTCGGCCCATGGCGTGAGCCGGGCCGTGCACGAGGAGGCGCGCGCGCGCGGCTTCCAGATCTTCGACGCCACCTGCCCGCTGGTGACCAAGGTGCACGTCGAGGTCGCCAAGCTGCACAAGGAAGGTTTCGAGTTCATCATGATCGGCCACAAGGGCCATCCCGAGGTCGAAGGCACCATGGGCCAGCTCGACAGCGGCATCCACCTGGTCGAGGACGTGGCCGACGTGGCCCGGGTGCAACCGGCCCAGTCCGACAAGCTGGCGGTCGTGACCCAGACCACGCTCAGCGTCGACGACGCGGCCGAGATCGCCGCCGCCGTGAAGGCGCGTTTCCCCCATGTGCGCGAACCCAAGCAGCAGGACATCTGTTATGCGACGCAGAACCGCCAGGACGCGGTCAAGCTGCTGAGCCCGCAGGTCGACGTGGTCATCGTCGTCGGCAGCCCGACCAGCTCCAACAGCAACCGGCTGCGCGAGCTGGCGCACAAGCTGGGCACCGACAGCTACATGATCGACAACGCCGACGAACTGCAGCCGGCCTGGCTCGAAGGCAAGCAGCGCATCGGCCTGACCGCTGGCGCATCGGCGCCCGAAGTGCTGGTGCGCCAGGTGATCGACCGCATCAAGGCGCTGGGCGCGGTGTCGGTGCGCCGGCTCGACGGCATCGCCGAGACGACCAAGTTTCCGCTGCCCAAGGGGCTCAAGCTGGAGTGACCGGGCGGCTGCCGGCGGCCCGGTGACGCCCCAAGGCGGTGCGCCCGCGCCGCCAGTGCATGCCGGGCCGCTCCCCGGTTTTCCGTATCCCTGCGGGGCGCCTGGCAAGGCCGGGGCCGGGACCGGCTCACTAGAATGGCGCCATGCTCGACATCAACTTCCTGCGCAAGGACCTGGACGAAGCCGTCCGGCGCCTGCAGACCCGCAAAAACCCGCAGCCCTTCCTCGACGTGGAGCGTTTCCGCACGCTCGAGGCCGAACGCAAGACCATCCAGACCCGGACCGAGGAACTGCAGGCCCGGCGCAACAGCCAGAGCAAGCGCATCGGCCAGCTCAAGTCGCAGGGCGCCGCCGGCCAGGCCGAGGTCGACGCGGTGATGGCCGACGTGGCCTCGATCAAGGACGAACTCGAGGCCTCGGCGGCGCGGCTGGAGCAGATCCAGCACGACCTGCAGGCATTGCTGCTGGCCGTGCCCAACCTGCCGCATGCCAGCGTGCCGGTCGGCGCCGGCGAACACGACAACGTGGAACTGCGCCGCTGGGGGACGCCGCGCGTGATGGATTTCCCGATCAAGGACCATGTCGACGTCGGCACGCCGCTGGGCCTGGACTTCGACCTCGGCGTCAAGCTCACCGGCGCACGGTTCACCGTGCTCAAGGGAGCCATCGCACGCATGCACCGCGCACTGGCGCAGTTCATGCTCGACGTGCAGACGCTGGAACACGGCTACACCGAGTGTTACACCCCCTACATCGTCAACGCCGACAGCCTGCGCGGTACCGGCCAGCTGCCCAAGTTCGAGGGCGACCTGTTCGCGGCCAAGAAGGGGGGCCAGGACGCCGAGGACCACCCGGACACCGCGGCCCTGTACCTGATCCCGACCAGCGAGGTTCCGCTGACCAACTTCGTGCGCGACGCGGTGGTGCCGCTGTCGGACTTGCCGATGCGGCTGACCGCGCACACGCCGTGTTTCCGCTCCGAGGCCGGCAGCTACGGCCGCGACACCCGCGGCATGATCCGCCAGCACCAGTTCGACAAGGTCGAGATGGTGCAGATCGTGCATCCGGATGCCAGCTACGAGGCGCTGGAAGACATGACGCGCCACGCCGAGGCCATCCTGCAACGCCTGGGCCTGCCGTACCGGGTGATGGCGCTGTGCACCGGCGACATGGGCCCGAGCGCGACGCGCACGCACGACCTCGAGGTCTGGCTGCCGGCGCAGGACACCTTCCGCGAGATCAGCTCGGTGTCGAACTGCGAGGCCTTCCAGGCGCGCCGGTTGCAGGCGCGCTTCAAGAACGCGCAGGGCAAGAACGAGTTCGTGCACACGCTCAACGGCTCCGGCCTGGCGGTCGGCCGCACGCTGGTGGCGGTGCTGGAGAACTACCAGAACGCCGACGGCTCGGTCACCGTGCCCGAGGTATTGCAGCCCTATATGGGCGGGCAGGAGACGCTCACCACCTGAAGGCGGCAGGCGCTGACACCAGGCCCACGTGCCGCCGCCCGATCTGCCGCGGCACCGACGCAGGCTCGATCCCCCGGAAGAAGCGGTGCCTGCCCAGCAGCCGCATGCGCTGCATCCCGTGCCGGGGGGCGCGCCACGCGGGTTCGTCGGCGGTGCGCGGGTCGGCCGGCTGCGAACGGGCCATTGACGCTGTGCCTGCGCGGCGCTAGGGTGACCGGGTCGCACTGCATGACAAGGGAGGCAGACACCATGGCACAACAACTGCTGGTCCGGGGCCACCAGGGCGCGGACGTGCAGCGCCTGCGGCGCGAGCTGGTGCGCGAGCTGGGTGCCGACGCGCAACCGTTCGAGCGGCTCGCGGACGGCGATACGCTCGACGCCGACGTCGAGGCCGCGGCGCGGCGCTGGCAGTCGGGTGTGGGGCTGATCGCCGATGGCGTGATCGGCCCGCGCTGCCAATGCGCACTGGGCCTGCGGCGCGCAGGCAGCATGGCGGTGCCGCTGGAACTCGACGCCGTGCGCCGGCTGTTCCCGGCGACCAAGCCGGCCAACATCAACCGCTACCTGCCGTACGTCGCCGCCGCGCTCGACAGCTGCGGCCTGCACGACCGCACCATGGTGTGCGCGGCGCTGGGCACGATACGCGCCGAGAGCGAAGGTTTCCTGCCCATCTCCGAGATGCAGTCGCAGTTCAATACCCGTGCGGGCGAGGCGCCGTTCGGCGCCTACGACGGCCGGCGCGCGCTGGGCAATACCGAGCCGGGCGATGGCGCGCGGTTCAAGGGCCGCGGTTTCATCCAGCTGACCGGGCGCGCCAACTACCGCCAGTACGGCAAGGTGCTGGGCGTGGACCTGGAGGCCAACCCCGACCTTGCCAATGCGCCGGAGATCGCGGCCTTGCTGCTCGCGCATTTCCTGGCCGACCGGGCCGGCGCCGTGCGCAGCGCCATCGAGGCCGGCAAGTTCGCGCAGGCGCGCCGCCTTGTCAACGGCGGCGTGCACGGGCTGGACCGGTACAAGGACGTGTTCCGGCTGGCGGACCAGGTCTGGCCGGTGGCCGAGGCGGTTGCACCTGCGCGGGCCGCGCGGCGCGCGCGGGGCAAGACCGCGGCGACCTCGGTCACCCATGTGGCGGCGACCAGCCGCTTCCTGACCGCGAGCAAGGACCCGGTCGACCTGCGCGACCGGCCCTACACGCCGGCGCCGCGCGGTCTGCAGGACGCATTCCCGACCGACGACGAAGTGCGCCGTTTCCTGCCCACCTACAGCCGTGCCGGCCTGATCCTCGACCAGGGCCAGGAAGGTGCCTGCACCGGCTTCGGCCTGGCCTGCGTCGTCAACTACCTGCGCTGGCGCAAGTCCGGCCTGCCGCAGCGCATGGAGTCGGTCAGTCCGCGCATGTTGTACAACTTCGCGCGTCGTTACGACGAATACGCAGGCGAAGACTACGAGGGTTCGAGCTGCCGCGGCGCACTCAAGGGCTGGTTCAACCACGGCGTGTGCCTGGAGCGCGATTGGCCCTACAGCGGGGCGCAGACGCAGCCACGCTACGGCTATGCCACGCGCGCCAGTGCCACCACGCTGGGCGTGTATTACCGGGTCGAGAAGAAGTCGATCACCGACATGCAGGCCGCGATCCAGGAAGTCGGTGCAGTCTATGTGTCCGCCTTCACCCACGACGGCTGGAGCCGGCTGCCCAACCAGCGCCGCGCGCCGAGCGGGCACGACAGCCTGGCCCTGATCCCGTTCGACGGACGTCCGTCGGAGACCGGTGGCCATGCCTTTGCGCTGGTCGGATTCAATCACCGCGGTTTCATCATCCAGAACTCCTGGGGCACGTCCTGGGGTTCGGGCGGTTTTGCGCTGTTGACCTATGCCGACTGGCTGGCCAACTGCATGGACGCCTGGGTCGTGGCCATGGGCGTGCCGGGCGTCGTCGTCGGGCGCGTGAGCACCAGCGGTGCGGCGCCGGTCGGCGGCGCCGCCACGGGCGCGAACGAGACCCTGTGGTGGAGCCGCGAGCAGGCCTACCGGCACAGCGTGGTGCTGGGCAACGACGGGCGCATGAAGCGCTACCTGACCGAAGACGAACTGAGCCGCACCGTGCTGCACCAGGTGGCCGGCTTGCCGGACCAGTGGTTCCGCACGCAGGGCGGCGACGGGCCGCGCCGGATCGTGATCTACGCCCATGGCGGCCTGAACAGCGAGGACGCGGCGATCGAACGGGCGCGGGCGATGGGGCGGCATTTCATCGGCAATGGCTGTTATCCGCTGTTCCTGGTCTGGAAGACGGGCCTGTTCGAGACGCTGGGCAACATCTTCAGCGAGGCGATTCGCCGCCAGGCGCCGCTGGCCGGCGGCGCCGGCGAATGGATCGTCGAGCGCACCGACCTGCTGATCGAGAAATCCATCGGACGCCCGATCGCACGGCCGATCTGGAGCGAGATGAAGGAGAACGCAGAACTGGCGTTCGGCAGCGGCCGGGGCGGCGACCTGCTGATCACCGCGCTGCAGCGCCTGGCCGGCACCTGGGGTTCGGACTTCGAACTGCACCTGGTCGGCCATTCGGCCGGCGCCATCTTGCTGGGCCACATGCTCAGCGCACTGGCGGCGCGCAACATGACCGGCTGCATCCGCAGCATGCACCTGTTCGCGCCGGCCTGCTCGGTGCAGTTCGCCAACCGCCACTACACGCCGCATGCCGACCTGATGCAGCGGCTGTACCTGCACATCCTGTCGGACCGGGTCGAGCGCAACGACACCGTGGCGTCCGTCTACCGCAAGTCGCTGCTGTACCTGGTGTCCAATGCGCTCGAGGTCGACCTGCGCACGCCCCTCCTCGGGCTGGAAAACGCGTTCAAGCCCGACTACAAGGGCTGGGACGGCACCTCGAGCACCGGCGACACCTTGCGCGCCTGGCAGCAGGCCGCGCGCAGCGCCGGCCTGTCCAGGCCCGGCCGTACCACGGTGCTGGACCGGGACACGGTCGTGACGGCCTTGCCGGACCGGCGCATCCGCGCCGCCCACGGCAGCTTCGACAACGATGTCGCCACGCTGCGCCAGACGCTGGTGCATATCATCGGTGCTGCGCCGACGCTGCCGGTGGACGACCTGCGCGGGTTCTGATGCCGCGCCGAGCCGGGCGCAACGCCAGCGACAAGCCAGGGAAGAAACCGACGCCCGGACCACCGGGGACAGCCAGGAGAACCGTGTGAGCAAGTCAGACGCGGGTACGAGTCCGATCGTGCCGGGCCGGTATTTGGTTTTTGTCGAGCGCCTGGTGCAGGAGCAGTACCAGCGGCAGTTGGTCGACGCCGCCACCGAGGACGAGGCGCGTGCGCAGGCGCTGGCGCAGTTCTTCGCCGGCCGTGTGGCCTGCATGGGTTCGATCCAGGTCGAGCCGCCGACGGCGCGGGTGCGTCCGGTGCGGGAAAAGAACCTGCGCAAGATGGCGGGCCGCGACGGCGACCCGGCCGCGCGGGCGCACGCATTGCGCACGGCGCCCCGGTTCGACGGGCCCGGCGACGAGGTGCTCGAACCCGCCGGCCAGTTCCCCGGCACCCATCCCCTGCCGCTGACCCGGGCCCAGGCCCGGCTGATATGCCAGAACTTCGATGCCAGCGGGCATTCGAACCACAGCGGCCAGGGGTCGACCTTGTGGGTGGTGCTCGAGCACTGTGCGGAAACCGGCATCGCCTACAACCTGCACGCCATGCCCGGTGTCGGTTATTACGTGGAGCGCGCCAAGCCGGTCGATGACGGATTGGCGCTCCGCATGTCGGTCGAAACCGGCTACGGCCCGCTGCGCGATTGAGCGCGTCGCACAGCCCGTGGAGCGCTTGCGCCAGACGCCACCGGGGGCTGCGCCGGCGTGTAGGGGGCCGGTGCGACAATGCGCGGTCGTTTCGCCCGCCTGCCGTCCATGTCCCCTCGTGCCCCTGAACTATCCGTCGTCGTGCCGGTGCACAACGAATCCGGCAATGTCGTCGCGCTGCTCGACGAGATCGCGGCCGCGTTGACCGGCGTCGCTGCGTTCGAGGCGGTGTTCGTCGACGACAAGTCGAGCGACGCCACGGCCCAGGTGCTGCTCGACTATGCACGTGGCCATGCCTGGCTGACGGTCGTGCAGCACCGCAACAACTGCGGCCAGAGCACGGCGGTGCGCACCGGCGTGCGTTGCGCGCGGGCACCGGTGGTGGCCACGCTCGATGGCGACGGGCAGAACCACCCGGCCGACATCCCGGCCTTGCTGGCGCGCTGGCGTGCGCTGCAGCAGTCCAGCGGCAACGCGCCGGTGCTGATTGCCGGCTGGCGGGCCAAGCGCCTGGACACGCCGTTGCGGCGTTTCTCGTCGCGCGTGGCCAACGGCGTGCGCAGCCGCCTGCTGGGCGACGCGACGCCCGATTCCGGTTGCGGACTCAAGCTGTTCGCGCGCGACGACTTCCTCGACCTGCCGTATTTCGACCACATGCACCGCTTCCTGCCAGCGCTGTTCCGGCGCGCCGGCGGCACGGTGGAATCGGTGCCGGTGCGCCACCGCAACCGCGCGCACGGCCAGTCGCACTACGGTGTCGGCAACCGCCTGTGGGTCGGCCTGGTCGACCTCCTGGGCGTGATGTGGCTGCAGCGGCGCGCCCGCGTCGCGCAGGTGGAACTGCCGCGGCGCAAGGAGTGATGGCGATGACAACGACTGCACCGGCCGACGCGGCTCGGGACCGGCGGCTGTTCTGGTGGCTGATGCTGGCCGCGCTGGTCGTGCTCGGTGCCGGCATCGGCATGCGCGACCCCTGGCCATCGGACGAGCCGCGTTTCACGCTCGTGGCCAGGCACATGGTGGAGTCGGGCGACTGGTTGTTTCCGCACCGTGGCACGGAGCTGTATTCGGACAAGCCGCCGATGCTGATGTGGCTCGAGGCCATCGCCTACCAGCTGACCGGCAACTGGCGCATCGCGTTCCTGCTGCCCTCGCTGCTGGCCGGCATGGTGACGCTGGTGCTGACCTGGGATCTGGGCCGTCGCCTGTGGAGCCCGCGTGTCGGCCTGTTCGCGGCTGCCGCCGTGCTGGTCACGTTCCAGTTCGTCTACCAGGTCAAGCGCGCCCAGATCGACCCGCTGGTGATGATGTGGATCACGCTGGCCAACTGGGGCCTGCTGCTGCACCTGCTCAAGGGGCCGAACTGGCGCGCCTACTGGCTCGGCTGCTTTGCGGCCGGGCTGGGTGTGATCACCAAGGGGGTCGGCGTGCTGGCGCTGCTGATGTTCGTGCCCTGGCTGTTCGCACGCGCACGCGGCTGGGACGCCATCAACCGCACGCCGGGTTCGGCGCTGCGCTGGAGCGGCGGCGCACTGGCCTTCCTGGCGGCGATCGCGTTGTGGCTGGTACCGATGCTGCTGGTGGCGCATGCGCGGGGCTCGGCCGAATACGACGCGTACGTCAACGACATCCTGCTGCACCAGACGGCCAAGCGGTACGGCGGCTCGGTCGGCGGCCATGCGCAGCCGTTCTGGTACTACCTGCCGGTGCTGGTGCTGCATTTCTTCCCGATGTCGCTGGCCTACCTGGGCGCGTGGCGCGGTTGGTGGCGGGGCTTGCGCCAGCGCGATGCCCGGCTGCTGCTGCTGCTGGGCTGGTCGGTGCTGGTGGTGATTTTCTTCAGCCTGGCCGGGGGCAAGCGCGAGGTCTACCTGATGCCGGTCTTGCCGATGCTGGCGCTGGCGCTGGCGCCGTCGCTGCAGGCGAGCGTGGGCGCGCGCTGGATGCGCGTGACGGCCTGGCTGGCGGCACTGGCCGCCGGCGGCATCCTGCTGGCGGGCGGCATCTGGGCCATGCAGGGGCACTGGAGCCGCATGGAGCAGCAGATCGTCGAACGCGGACTCGCCGATGGCGGACGCGGCCTGTGGTGGATGGGCATCAGCATGGGCGTGGTGTTCCTGCTTGCGGCGCTGGTCTTTCGGCCGCGCCGCGGTGTGCATGCGTTGCTCGCGGGCATGGCAGGGTTCTGGATCATCTGGGGCGTCTGGGCGTCGCTGCTGTTCAACGATTCCAATTCGGCGCTGGGCGTGATGCGCAAGGCGGGGCAGATCGCCGGGCCGCAGGCGCAGATCGGCCTGGTGGCGTGGAAGGAGCAGAACCTGCTGATGGCCGACCGGCCGGTCACCACGTTCGGCTTCAAGCGCGCATGGGAGCAGCAATACGCCGCGGCCGTGCGCTGGCAGGCCGAGGCGCCCGGTCAGCGCTGGATCTTTGCGCTGCGCGATGCGGTGGCCTCCTGTGTCGAGGCCGACAAGGTGCAGGTGGTCGGCTATGCGAACCGGCGCCTGTGGTGGATGTTCCGTGCCAACGCGGTGCGCCCGGGCTGCGTGCCGCAGATCGATCCCGGCGCCGAACGCTGGGACAGCAGCTACGGCGCAGCCGAGGAGGATTGACGGCGCTCAGCCGATCAGCAGCTTCGCGGGCTGCAGCAAGCGCATGAACTCGAACAGCCAGACCGCCAGCAGGGCCAGGCCGGTGGCGGCGAGTACCAGCCAGACGGACAGTACGCTGCGGCGCAGCTGGTGGCGCAGACGCCGGCGCCAGGTGAAACGCACGCCCATGGCCTGGCAGCTGCGGCAGATCAGCTCGCCGTAGCGATTCTGGTGGCAGTCGCGGCGCAGCACCGGTGCCTTGCAGCTGGAACAATGCATCGACGGGTTGATGTATCCAAAGCGCAGCTCTGCTGCGGGAGTGCCGGACCCGATCGCGGGCGGGCCATCGCGGACCGGTCCCGTATCATGTCGCATGCCGGTGGGATAGGCGTCCTTGCCTTGCGCATGTTTTACAACTGCAGCAGCCGTTGGGTTCATTTCGCCCGCAGATCCCGGTTTTTTTTCAACTCCCGCTGCGGCGATCCTGCCGCGACGGACCCACGCAGGAGCGTTATGCACGAGGTCGTCATCGAACAGGCTGGCTCGGCCGGATTGATCACCCTGGCGCGGCCCAGGGCCTTGAATGCCTTGTCGCTGGACATGATCCGTGACCTGACGGCGGCGCTGCTGCGCTGGCGCGACGATGACAGCGTGGCCATCGTCGCGATCCGCGGCAGCAGCCGGCATCCGACCGATGCGTCGGCGCATCTGCCGTTCGGCTGCTTCTGCGCCGGTGGCGACATCCGCTTCTTCCACCAGGCGGCGCTCGCGGGCGACCCGGCACTGGAGGACTTCTTCACCGAGGAGTACCGGCTCAATCACCTGATCCACCACTATGGCAAGCCGCTGGTGGCGTTCATGGACGGCATCGTCATGGGCGGCGGCATGGGTGTGGCCCAGGGGGCACGGCTGCGCATCGCGACCGAGCGCACGAAGATGGCGATGCCCGAGACCGGCATCGGACTGTTTCCCGACGTGGGCGGCGGCTATTTCCTGAGCCGCTGCCCCGGGCATGTGGGTGAATACCTGGCCTTGACCGGCCTCGTCATCGATGGTAAGCAGGCGCTGGCCGCAGGGCTGGCCGACCATGTCGTGCCGTCGGCGCAGCTGCCCACGCTGTGGGCCGGCCTGGCCGACGGCAGCCTGGCCGATGCCGCTGCACTGGCGCGGCACTGTGTGGACAGCGGCGTTCGCACCGGCGCTGCGCCCGGTTGGCCCGATGCCGGTGTCGACCGCATCTTCGGTCTGCCCGATCTGGCGTCCATGCTGCAGGCACTGCAGGCTTCTGCGTCGGCCGGCGACGCATGGGCGGCGCACACCGCGAGCGTGCTGGCCGGGCGCAGCCCGCTGATGCTGCATGTGACGCTGGAGCAGTTGCGCCGGGCGCGCGCCATGGACCTGGCAGCCGAACTGCGCATGGAGCGGGATCTGGTGCGGCGCTGTTTTCATCCGGCCCATCTGGGACGCCGTGGCACCGCGGTCGAGGTGGTCGAAGGCATACGCGCGCTGGCCGTGGACAAGGACCACCACCCGCGCTGGAACCCGGCGCGACTGGACGCGGTGCGCCCGGAGATGGTGGCGCCGTTCTTCGACAGCCCGTGGCCGGCCCATGCGCATCCGCTGCGCGATCTGGCCTGAGAACGCCCCGACCCCGCGCCGCCGCATGCCACGACCAGCACCAGGCGTTTTCCTGCGCGCCGTCATCCGCATGGGGCCATGCGCCCGGACAGTGCGAGCGGCTGTACTATCGGACGAGCCCATCGGCATGACGGCGGGGCACGTCCTTGTGTGTGGCGACTGATGTCTGTGCGATTGCGTATCTTCCTGGTACTGCTGCTCGGCAATCTGGGCGGTGCCATGCTGGTGTTCGTGCACCTGCGTTTCTTCGACCCGTTTGCGCTCGACGAGGTCGTGGCACCGGGCTGGGGTGAGGTCGTCTTCTTCGTGTTCGCCTTTTCGACGCTGCTGCTCGCAGGCCGGTCCATTGCGCGCAGGTACCTCGCAACCGTGGTGCGCACCGAAGGGCCGTTGCCCGATGGGCCGGCGCATGCGGTGCAGCGTCGGCGCGCATTGCTGGTGCCCGGCTTCCTCGCGCTGCTGTCGATGGCCGCCTGGGTGCTGGCGGCGCTGGTATGGGGCTTCCTGTGGCCGTGGCTCAAAGGCGGTTTCGATTTTCTGGCGTCGTTGCGCCACGCATTCGGCATGGCGTTGGTGGCCGGCCCGACGGTGGGCCTGTTCGTGTTCCTGGCCGCCGAGCGGGTCTGGCGCGAGCGCCTTCCGGTCCTGTTTCCGCGTGGCGATCTGGCCGCCACCGGCGCGCGCAACTGGAGCGTGCGTACCCGCATGATGGTGGTGTTCCTGTTCGCCAGCAGCGTGCCGATGCTGGTGATGTCGGTGGCCACGACGGCCCGGGTACGCCGCATTCGCGGCGCCGATACCGACACGGCAGCGCTGATTCTTCAGAACATGATCACGGTCCAGATCGTGCTCGTGGTCACCGGCCTGGTGCTGGCCGTGGTGCTGGCGCGTTTTCTGGCCGACAGTGTGTCCGCGCCGCTGCGCGAGTTGCAGGCGGCCATGGTACGGGTGGAGCAGGGCGACCTGCAGACGCACTGCGCGGTGGTGTCGAACGACGAGATCGGCGCGGTGACGGCCGGCTTCAACCACATGGTCGACGGATTGCGCGACCGGGAGCGGGTGCATGATGCGTTCGGCCGTTATGTCAGTCCCGAGATCCGCGATGAAATCCTGTCCGGCCGCACCGATCTGGCCGGTGACCAGCGCGACGTGACGGTGCTGTTCGCCGATCTGCGCGGCTTCACGACCTGGGCCGAAACGAGCCCGGCAACCGAAGTGGTCGAAGGGCTGAACGCCTATTTCACCGAGATGGAGCTGGCGATCCGCGCCCATGGCGGGCTGGTGCTGCAGTTCATCGGCGACGAGATCGAGGCGGTGTTCGGCGCACCGTTGTCGGACGACCGGCATGCCGACCATGCCGTGGCCGCCGCGCTCGAGATGCAGCGCCGGCTCGAGGCCTGGAACGTCGTGCGCCGCCGTGCGGGGAAACGCACGCTGGACCATGGCATCGGCATCCATTCGGGCAGCGTGCTGGCCGGCAACATCGGCAGCGCGCAGCGCATGTCGTATGCACTGGTCGGCGATCCGGTCAACGTCGCCTCGCGCATCGAGTCGCTGAACAAGCAGCTCGGCTCGCACATCCTGGTCAGCGGCACCACCTATGCGCTGTTGCGCGAGCCGATGGCGCTGCAGGCGCTGCCTGCGGTGCGGGTCAAGGGACGGTCGGCGGAGGTCGAAGTCTACCGGCTGGCCTGATGCCGCATCCGGGCCATCGGGTCCGTGCCCGGATGACCCGGGCGCTTGGCGCCGTCGGCGCCGGTCACGTCGCGCACGTCGTGCGCCGGTATGTCGACGATGTCGTCCGGCTTCGCGCCGCCCCCGGTGCCCGGGCCCCGCGCACCCGGCCAGGCGCCCCGGGTGTAACGCGCCGAGGTCTGGCGAAACTGGCCGAATATCTTGGCCGGCTCCGGCTTGCGGCCGGTGGCGATCGACCAGATGGTCACCGCCAGCATCACGACCAGCGTGGCCGCCAGCAGGCTGAGCAGGAATACGGTGAGCGCCGCGAACAGGAGCAGCCGGAGCATGCCGCGCACCAGGCGGTTGAAGAAATCGGTAATGCCATTCATGGATGATGGAGTCTTGCGGCAGGGTGGAGTTCCGGGAGGCGCTGCCGGTGCGCACCGACCCGGACGGGCTGCGGGCCTGGCCCGCGGGACGTCGAATGGACCATTATTCATCAGCTGGGGGCGTTTCGGTCTATTGCAAGCGCATCTGTCGCCGTGCCGCGGCCCGCGGCCGGTGCCGCCCGCACGCGGGCAGCGGCGCCCCGGATCGCTGCTATGCTGGCCGCGTTCGATGGCGGCTGTGTGCCATCGCCTTGCCGGGTAACGCGATGAAAACCATTTACCGATATTTCTTCCGTGGGCTGATCACCTTCTTGCCGGTCGCGCTCACGGTCTACCTGCTGTTCCTGTTCGTGTCCGGTGCCGAGTCGATGGCCGTGTGGCTGATCCGCCCGCTGATCGGCGACTTCTATCTGCCCGGCCTGGGGCTGGCGTTCGGCATGGGCCTGATCCTGGCCCTCGGCTTCCTGGTGTCGCAGCCGCTTGCGTCGCGCCTGTTGTCGTGGGTCGAGTTCCCGTTCACCCGGTTGCCGGTGGTCAAGAGCATCTATTCGTCGCTGAAAAACTTCGCCGACTATTTCACGCCGCACGACCACAAGCCGCAGCAGCAGGTGGTGGTGTTGCGCCTGCCCGGCCACGAACTGGCCATGGTCGGCCTGGTGACGCGCCAGAGCATGCTCGGCCTGCCGACGGCGCTGCACGCACAGGAACGCGTGGCGGTCTATCTGCCGATGGGCTACATGATCGGCGGGTATACGGTGTTCGTGCCGCGCAGCTGGACCGAGCCGCTGGAGATGACGGTGGAGGAAGCGATGCGCTCGTCGCTGATCGCCTGGATGGCCGCAAACCGCGACAGCGACACGGGTGCTCCGGCCGCTGCGCCGCCGAAATGAAGCCCGCTTGTGATCGCGCAATCCCGGCGGTCGCAGTCAGGTTACAGTGTCTTGAACAGGAGGGCGCAATGGTTGCGCCGTCCGCAACACGAGGAGGTGCGATGTTTCCCGAATTCCGCGACAAGATTACCGAGCTCAAGACGACCGACCACCACTTCCTGCGCTTGTTCGACCAGCACAATGCGATGGACCAGAAGATCAAGAACATGGAGGCCGGCATCACGCCCGGGACGCACGAGGAAATCGAGAGGCTGAAGAAGGAAAAGCTGGCCATCAAGGACCAGCTGTATGCGATCTTGAAAGCCGCCTGACGCGCGATGCGGCGGCGGCGCGTCGTGCGCCGTGGCGCGCATCGGCGCAGGCGGCACATTGCGCAAGCACAGTGCCTGTGCGCGGCGTTGCAGGATGGTCCCTGCGCCGGTCCGCGCGGCGTAACCCCGACCAAGGAGATGCTATGGATGCCTCCCTGCCTACGGGCAAGGAAATTGGAGAGCTGAGATGAACAGCCGCCTATCAGGAGGAGAAGTCCCGCGCGTGCGGGGTGGATCCTCTGATGGATACGGCATCAAAGTGCCCAAGCGTGATAGACCACGGTCTTCACAAACACCATAGAGGATCCGTCATGAATCGTAATACAGGAATGAACGTCGGACAAATCATCGGCACGATGAATGGCCTGCAGGTGATGGGCCTGGACATTGCCAAACACGTGTTCCAGTTGCACACGGTGGACATGGGCACGGGCGAGATTGTGAACATGCAGCTCAAGCGGGCGCGGGTGCTGACGCATTTTGTGAACAAGCCAGCGTGTCTGATCGCCATCGAGGCCTGCGGGGGCGCACACCATTGGGCGCGCGAATTGCAGGCGCTGGGGCACACTGTGCGTCTGCTGCACGCCAAGGCGGTACGCCCGTTTGTGTCGGGCAACAAAACGGATGCGACCGACGCGAGGGCGATCTGGCTGGCGGTGCAGCAACCCGGCGTCAAGTTCGTGGGTATCAAGAGCACGACGCAGCAGGCCACGCTGACGCTGCACCGCCAGCGCGAGCTGCTGATGAAGATGCGCACCATGCAGGTCAATGCGCTGCGCGGCTTGCTGTACGAATTTGGAGCTACCTTTGCCAAAGGTCACAAGGCGCTGTTTGCCGAGGTCGAGCAGGCATTTGTTGACCTCAGCGCGCAATTGCCGCAGATGGTGGTCGATAGCCTGCGTGAGCAGATATCGCGCATCAGGGCGCTGAGCCAGGACATGGCCAGCATCGAGAAACGTCTGGCGCTGCAACTCAAGGGCGACCAGGACATGCGCCGCGTGGCCCAAATACCCGGCGTGGGCCTGCTCACGGCCACGGCGGCCATAGCGACGATGGGACAAGCGAGCGCCTTCAAGTCCGGGCGTGAGTTCTGCGCCTGGCTGGGGCTGGTGCCCAGGCAAACGGGCACCGGGGGCAAGGTGCGCCTTGGGCCTATCTCCAAGCGCGGGGACACGTATTTGCGCACCTTGCTCATTCACGGGGCCAGGAGCGTGCTCAGTCACTCCAAGCAGCCTGGGCCATGGCTTGAAGGGATCAAGAGCCGCCGGCCGGCCAACGTCGTGATCGTGGCGCAAGCGGCCAAGACGGCGCGCACGATCTGGGCAGTGACGGCCAAGCAGCAGGATTACCAACGCGGGCACCAAAGCATCAGGCCACAAGCGGCCTGAGGACCAAGTGCCCAATCTATCAACCAACCAACCGAAAGGATATGGTCAGTCTTTGTAGGGTAGTGAGGCAGTAAAGAGTGAAGTGATGTGAAACAGGTCAGACCGGGGCGAGCCAAACCTGCATGGTGTGTCGGACATCAATAGTCCGCTCCAGGAGATGAGGCGCTTGTCAGCGGATATGCATCGGGGCCAGCGGGCGAGTCAGGGAAACCAGACGGACCACGCATTCAAGGCCGGATATAAGGACGCAGCCGACTTCTTCGCATCGCAACACAAATTCTTCTTGCTACCCGGGAGGCATCCATATAAGACACCATGAGCACCATCACTCCCGACATGCTGGGCCTGCAGCGCCTGTACCATTGGGAAGCAACCGCACCGGACCGGGTCGCGCTCACGCAACCCATGGGCAACGGCACCGTCAAGGACTACACCTGGGGCCAGGTCGCGGACGAAGTGCGCCGCATGGCGTCCTATCTGCAGGACCAGGGCTGGGAGCCGGGCACCAAGGTAGCCATCCTGTCCAAGAACTGCGCCTGGTGGATGATGAGCGACCTGGCGATCTGGATGGCCGGCCATGTTTCCGTGCCGCTGTATCCGACGCTGGCCGCCGACACCGTGCGCCAGATCCTGACGCACAGCGAGGCCCGGGCCTGTTTCATCGGCAAGCTCGACGGCTGGGAGCATATGAAACCGGGTGTGCCGGACGGCATGCCGTGCCTGGCGTACCCGCTCTCGCCGGACGACGCGATCAAGGCCTATCCGGGCTGGGACGGCATCTGCCGCGACAACAAACCCTTGCCGGGCAAGCCGGTGCGCGCCGCTGACGAGCTGGCGACGCTGATCTACACCTCGGGCACGACCGGCATGCCCAAGGGCGTGATGCACAGCTTCGGCAACTTCGCCTGGGCGCTGGACGCCGGGCTGCGGCGCCTGCCCATGGGGCCGGACGATCGCATGTTGTCCTACCTGCCGCTGGCGCATGTGGTGGAACGGGTGCTGGTCGAACACGGCTGGCTGCGTACCGGCATGCAGGTGTTTTTCGCCGAATCGCTCGACACCTTCGCGGCCGACCTGCAGCGTGCCCGCCCGACGATCTTCTTCTCGGTGCCGCGGCTGTGGGTCAAGTTCCAGCAAGGCGTGCACCACAAGATGCCGCCGGCCAAGCTGAACCGGCTGCTGTCGATACCCATCCTGGGCGGCATCGTGCGGCGCAAGGTCCTCAAGGCGCTGGGACTGGACCAGTGCCGCATCGCCGCCGGTGGTGCGGCGCCGATGCCGATCGCGCTGCTGCAGTGGTACAGCCGGCTCGGGCTGCATATCAACGAAGGTTACGGCATGACCGAGAACCTGGCGGTCTCGCACATCACCGAGCCGGGCAAGAACCAGCAGGGCAGCGTGGGGCCGGCCTACGACGGCGTCGAACACCGGCTCGATCCGCAGACCGGCGAAATCCAGATGCGCAGCCCGGCGCTGATGCTGGGGTACTACAAGGAACCGGGCAAGACCCGCGAGGTCATGACCGAAGATGGCTGGCTGCGCACCGGTGACAAGGGCCGCATCGACGATCACGGCGTGTTGTACATCACCGGACGCGTCAAGGACTTGTTCAAGACCGGCAAGGGCAAATACGTCGCGCCGGCGCCGATCGAGGACAAGCTGGTGATGCACGACGCGGTCGAGGCCTGTGTCGTCACCGGCGCCAACCTGGGCCAGCCGCTGGGCATCGTCATGCTCGGCGCGGAGCACATGGCGCGCATGTCCGATGCCGGTGTGCGCCGTGAACTCGAGCAGTCGCTTGCCGAGCATCTGGGCCGCATCAACGCCACGCTCGATCCGCACGAGCGGCTGCAATGCGTGGTCGTCGCCACCACGGCCTGGACCGTCGAGAACGACGTGATCACGCCGACATTCAAGGTCAAGCGCAACCGGATCGAGGACATGTACGGCCAGAACTACGAGCGCTGGGAGTCCTCGGGCAAGAAGGTGATCTGGCAGGACGCCTGAGGCCGCCGCGCGCAGGCTCGACGCGGCTTGCCCTGGCGCGGGCAGAAATATCGGTGCTTGCCGATAGAATGAACAACAGGCCGGACTTCAGGGGGCAGGGCATGGAAACCGCGACGATGGACGATCAGGTGTTTGATATGGTGGCCGAACTGTTTTCCGTGTTGTCGACACCCATCCGTCTGAAGATCATCTGCGCGGTATGCCATCAGAACGAGAAAAGCGTGTCGCAGCTGCTGGCCGAGATCGACACCACCCAGCCCAACATGTCGCAGCACCTGAACACCCTGTACCGCTGCGGGGTGCTGGCCAAGCGCCGCGAGGGCACGCAGATCTATTACCGGCTGCAGAGCAAGCGGGTGGCAACCCTGTGCCGTGCCGTCTGCACCCAGGTGGCGATCGAACTCGAAGGCGACATGCCGATCGATCCGGCCGACCGGCTGTTGCGGGCGGTACACCGCTGACGAGCGGCCCCCGCGCGTTTTTCATGGGGGTGTTCGCGTGCCGGCTGACCTGCGCCAGCGCACGGCCTGCGGCATCGGCGGCAGCGGACCGTCCAGGGGCTGCACGCGTGCGCGCAGCCGCAGTTCCAAAGTGATACAGACAATTCGATTGTAGGAGTCCGTCTGGATCACTAAGATGCTTGTTCGCCTTGCCGTGGTGCGCGTTTTCCCGTGTACCCGATCGGAGACACCGCCATGTACGCACAACTCGTCGAAACCGGCGCCACCGCCGTCCGCAGCCTGGAGGACATGGATCCGCAGGAGCGCGCATTCCAGCAGCGCATCGATGCCGGCATCAAGGTCGAACCCAAGGACTGGATGCCGCCGGCCTACCGCAAGACGCTGGTGCGCCAGATCTCGCAACACGCACATTCCGAATATGTCGGGATGTTGCCCGAAGGCAACTGGATCGGCCGCGCGCCGTCGCTCAAGCGCAAGGCCATCCTGATGGCCAAGGTGCAGGACGAGGCCGGCCATGCGCTGTACCTGTACAGCGCGGTCGAGACGCTGGGCGTGGCACGCGACGACACCTACCGCGACCTGCTCTCGGGCAAGGCCAAGTATTCGAGCATCTTCAACTACCCGACGCTGACCTGGGCCGACATCGGCGCCATCGGCTGGCTCGTGGACGGCTCGGCGATCGTCAACCAGATTCCGATCTGCCGCTGCTCGTTCGGCCCGTATGCGCGCGCCATGGTGCGGGTGTGCAAGGAGGAATCGTTCCACCAGCGCCAGGGTTTCGAGATCATGGAAGTGCTGGCGCGCGGCACGCCGGAGCAAAAGGCGATGGCCCAGGACGCGCTGAACCGCTGGTGGTGGCCGTCGATCGCGATGCATGGCCCGGCCGACGCGCAGTCGGTCAACAGCGCCCAGTCCATGGCCTGGAAGATCAAGCTGCTGAGCAACGACGCGTTGCGCCAGAAGTTCATCGACCAGACGGTGCCGCAGATCGAGTTTCTCGGCCTGGAGTTGCCCGACCCGGAACTGAAATGGAATGCCGAGCGTGGCCACTACGACTACGGTCCCATCGATTGGGATGATTTTTTCCGCGTCGTCCAGGGTTTCGGACCGTGCAACTGGCAGCGCCTGGAGGCCCGCAACAAGGCCTGGGACGAAGGCACCTGGTTTCGCGAGGCACTGAGCGCGCATGCGGACAAGCAGGCGGCGCGCGAAGAGCGCAAGGTGGCGTGACGAGATGCCTTTGCGCTCGTCGTTCGTCGTCGTTGCGCCGCCAGTGAACTGTGCCGCCAGCACGGTTTGCGTGCGACAGTTTATGGCGTTCGTGCTGCGAAGGTCCGAGGTACCCATGCTCGGCGCTCCCGTGCGTGAGTCGGGCGCTGGACGCGCTGACCGCCCCACCATGAGCCCGCGCCGGTTCCGGCCTGCCGCGACGCGTGCGCACGCAAAAGAGCAACCGAGCCCAACCTGTCGCGACGCGTCCGAACACCAATGGGCTACCGAACACAACGTGCAACGACAACCGAGACACGGACGACCGCAACACGGAGCCATTGACATGACCGACACCGACAACACCACCAACCGCCGCGACTGGCCGCTGTGGGAAGTCTTCATCCGCAGCCAGCACGGCCTGGCGCACAAGCATGTGGGCAGCCTGCACGCGGCCGACGCCGAGAGTGCCGTCCAGCATGCGCGCGACGTCTACACCCGGCGCAACGAAGGCGTCAGCATCTGGGTGGTGCGGGCGTCGGACATCGTGGCCAGCAGCCCGGGGGACAAGGAGGCGCTGTTCGATCCGGCGCAGAGCAAGGTCTATCGGCATCCGACCTTTTTCCCCATGCCCGACGGCGTGAAGAACCTCTGAGGACGGGCGCGATGGACGACGCGAAGTTCGACTACCTGCTGCGCCTGGGCGACAACGCGCTGGTGTTGTCGCAGCAGCTCGGCGCCTGGTGCGGCCATGGCCCGGCGCTGGAGGAAGACCTGGCGCTGACCAATGTCGCGCTCGACCTGCTTGGCCAGGCCCGGATGTGGCTGAGTTATGCCGGCGAGGTCGAGGGCAGGGGCCGCGACGAGGACGCGCTGGCCTTTCTGCGCGATGGCGCTGCGTTCCGCAACCTGCTGCTGGTCGAGCAGCCGAACGGGCACTACGGCGACACCATCATGCGCCAGTTCCTGTTCGATGTCTGGCACCAGCATCTGCTGGCCGCGCTGGCGCAATCGTCCGATGGACGCATCGCGGAGATCGCGCACAAGGCGGCCAAGGAGGTGCGTTACCACGTGCAGCGCAGCGCGCACCTGGTCGTGGCGCTGGGCGACGGCACCGCGCACAGCCACGACCGCATGCAGGGCTCGCTGGAGCGGCTGTGGCCGTTCACGCAGGAATGGTTCGAGTCCGATCCGGTCGACGCAGCCTGCGCGCAGCAAGGGCTTGCGCCGGCGGCCGCCAGCCTGGCCGAACCCTGGCGTGCCAGCGTCGAGGCGGTGCTCACGCGTGCGACCTTGCCGATGCCGGCTGCGATCGGCCACCAGCGTGGTGGCCGCCTGGGTGTGCATTCCGAATACCTGGGCCATCTGCTGGCCGAGATGCAATCGGTGCCGCGCGCCTATCCGGGAGCGCGCTGGTGAACCACTGCACCGCGGCGCTCGCCACGAGCGAGCAGATCATGGCCTGGCTCGACCAGGTGATGGACCCGGAGGTTCCGGTGGTGTCGGTCGTGGGCCTGGGCATCGTGCGCGAGGTCGTGTGGGTACCGGCGTCCGCCGAAGGCGAAACCAGGCTGCGCGTCGTCGTCACGCCGACCTATTCCGGTTGCCCTGCCACCGAGGTGATCGCCGACGCGATCCGTGACGCGCTGGCCGCCCATGGCCTGCGCGCCGTCGACGTGACGACCCGGTTGTCGCCGGCCTGGACGACGGACTGGATGAGCGCCGCGGCACGCGCGTCCCTGCGCGCCTACGGCATCGCGCCGCCGGTCGAGCGTGCGCCGGGCGCCGACGGCAGCCAGGCCATCGATATCGGCGCCTTGCTGGACCCGGCGCGGCGCAGCCCGGTGCCGTGTCCGCTGTGCGGCTCGGAAAGCACCCGCTTGTTGTCCCAGTTCGGCTCCACCGCCTGCAAGGCCTTGTACCAGTGCGCCAGTTGCCTGGAGCCGTTCGACTATTTCAAACCCCATTGACACGAAGCCGGAAAGAAAGGCGCCCGTGGCCACGACCCGATTCCATAGCCTGACTGTGCGGCAGGTGCACAGTACCACCCGTGATGCGATCGCCGTCACCTTCGAGCTGCCGCCGGAGCTGGCAGCCGCGTTCGACTATGTGCAGGGGCAGTACCTGACGCTGCGCACCACACTCGATGGCCAGGAGGTGCGGCGCTCGTATTCGATCTGCTCCGCGGTGCAGGACCGGCGGCTGCGCGTGGCGATCAAGCGCGTGGGCGGCGGCCTGTTCTCGAACTGGGCCGCGGAGCATCTGCGCCCCGGCATCGCGATCGACGTGATGCCGCCGCAGGGCCAGTTCCACCTGCCGCTCGAACCCGACGCACGGCGCCATGTCGTCGCCTTTGCCGCGGGCAGCGGCATCACGCCGGTGTTGTCCATCGTCAAGACCACGTTGCTGGCCGAGCCGCACTCGCAGGTGACGCTGGTGTACGGCAACCGCTCGTCCGGTTCGGTCATGTTCAAGGAAGAACTGGAGGATCTCAAGGACAGCTACCTGGGTCGCTTCAACCTGGTCTGGATCATGAGCCGCGAGGCGCAGGACATCGAGCTGTTCAACGGCCGCATCGACTACGACAAGTGCTGCCAGCTGCTGGAACACTGGATCGACCCGGCCGGCATTGACGCCGCCTTCGTCTGCGGCCCGCAGGACATGATGCTGGCCATTGAGCGCGCGCTGCGCGACAAGGGCGTCGATCCGACGCGCATCAAGACCGAACGGTTCGGCACGGTGCTGGACGACGCACGGGTGCGCGCGACCCGCGCGCCGCCGCAGGGCAGCGGCCAGTGCACGGTCCAGGTGGTGCTCGACGGCACCCGGCGCAGCTTCGTGATGGACAAGAACAGGCTCAACCTGGTCGACGCCGGCATCCAGGCTGGGCTCGAGATGCCGTTCTCCTGCAAGGGCGGCGTCTGCTCGACCTGCCGCGCGCTGGTGGTGCAGGGCGAGGTCGACATGGACAACAACTTCGCGCTCGAGGACTACGAGGTGGCGCGTGGCTTCGTGCTGTGTTGCCAGAGCTACCCGGTGACCGACACGCTGGAAATCGATTTCGACCGCGAACACGCGCATTCCTGAAATGAAGGACGCCCCCGTCTGTCCGGTCGCACTTCGCCGGAATCGGCGAAAGCCGATTACGCCAGTAAGCCGGCCGCTTCGGAGCGGCCGTGCGCGGCGGCCCCTTGGCTGGCGCGCAGCGCCGTGGAAAACAGAACTGCCTTTGCCACAATGGGCGTGGCGTGCCGCATCGACTGCGCCGCGCCAGACGACGACAACACCGACAGGAGACACCGGCCATGCCCCGACACACGACACCGACGGACCTGCTCGAGCCGATCGAACGCGCCAGCCGCGACGAGATCTCCGCATTGCAGCTGCAGCGGCTCACGGCCACGCTGCACCATGTCTACGCCCATGTGCCGCATTACCGGCAGGCGTTCGATGCCGCGGGCGTGCATCCGGACGACCTGCGCACGCTGCAGGACCTGTCCCGGTTTCCGTTCACCACCAAGCAGGATCTGCGCGCCAACTACCCGTTCGGCATGTTCGCGGTTCCGCGCGAGCAGGTCGCGCGTATCCACGCGTCGTCCGGCACCACCGGCAAACCCACGGTCGTCGGCTACACGCGCCAGGACATCGACCACTGGTCCAACCTGGTGGCGCGCTCGATCCGCGCCGCCGGCGGGCGTGCCGGTGACCTGTTGCACGTGGCCTATGGCTACGGCCTGTTCACCGGCGGCCTGGGCGCGCATTACGGTGCCGAGCGGCTGGGCTGCACAGTGATTCCGGTCTCGGGCGGCCAGACCGAAAAGCAGGTGCAGCTGATCCAGGACTTCAAGCCGCGCATCATCATGGTCACACCCTCGTACATGCAGGTCATCATCGAGGAGTTCATCCGCCAGGGCCAGGATCCGCGCGCCAGCTCGCTGGAGATCGGCATCTTCGGCGCCGAGCCGTGGACCGAGGCGATGCGCACCGAGATCGAGGGCACATCGGGCATGGACGCGGTCGACATCTACGGGCTGTCCGAGGTGATGGGGCCGGGCGTGGCCAGCGAATGCGTCGAGTCCAAGGACGGCCCGGTGGTCTGGGAGGATCACTTCTATCCGGAGGTCATCGACCCCGACACCGGCGCTCCGGTGGCCGATGGCCAGGAGGGCGAGCTGGTCTTCACCTCGCTCACGAAGGAGGCGTTTCCGGTCATCCGCTACCGCACCCGCGACCTGACGCGTCTGTTGCCGCCCACGTCGCGCGCATTCCGGCGCATGGGCAAGATCGTCGGCCGCTCCGACGACATGCTGATCATCCGCGGCGTGAACGTGTTCCCGACCCAGATCGAGGAACTGGTGCTGCAACACGGCAAGCTGTCGCCGCTCTACCAGATCGTCGTCACGCGCGAAGGCCCGCTGGACCGGGTCGAGGTGCTGTGCGAGCTGCAGACCGCGCATGCCGGCCTGCCTGGCGATGGCGTGCGCGAGATCGCGCAGTGGCTGCAGCACCGGGTCAAGAGCCTGGTGGGCATCAGCACCACGGTCAACGTGCTGCCGCCGCATTCGGTCGAACGCACGCAGACCGGCAAGGCGCGGCGCGTCATCGACAAGCGTCCCAAGGCGTGACCGGCGACGCCGGCGCGCGTTCAGGCGCCGGCTGCCGGCCCGAAATGACCCAGGTCGCGGTAGCGGTCCATCGCGCCGATCAGTGCTGCCTGGATGCCGGGATCGAATGCCGAATGGCCCGCCGCGTCCACCAGCTGCAGCTGGCACCCGGGCCAGGCCTGCTGCAGCCGCCAGGCGGTGATCGGTGGGCAGATCACGTCGTAACGGCCCTGCACGATGGTGGCCGGTATGCCGTGCAGGCGCCCCACATCGCGCAGCAGCTGGTCGGGTTCGAGAAAACCCGCGTGCAGGAAATAGTGCGCCTCCAGCCGCGCCACCGCCAGCGCATGGGCGTCTGCTTCGGCGTCCTGGGGTTCGTCGGCGTGCGGCAGCAGGTGCAGGCAACGGCTCTCATAGCGGTTCCAGGCGCGCGCGGCCTGCAGCCGGCGCGCGGCATCGTCGCCGAACAGCCGTCGGCTGTAGGCCCGCAGCAGCGCGTGCCGCTCCGACGCGTCGATGCCCTCCAGCAGGTCCGCCTGTGCCTGTGGGAAGAAGTGCCCCATGCCGTGCAGGAACCAGTCGATCTCGGCCGGCGTGCACAGGAACACGCCACGCAGCACGATGGCGCGGCAATGCTGCGCATGGGCCTGCGCATAGGCCAGCGCCAGCGTCGAGCCCCAGGAGCCGCCGAACACCAGCCAGTGATCGATCTCCAGCAGCATGCGCAGCCGCTCCATGTCGGCAACCAGCAGTGCGGTCGTGTTGTCGCGGGTTTCCCCCATCGGCGTCGAGCGGCCGGCGCCCCGCTGGTCGAACAGCACGATGCGGTAGAACGCCGGGTCGAAGAACTGCCGGTGCTGCGGCGTGGTGCCGGAACCCGGCCCGCCATGCAGCAACACCACCGGCACGCCGTGCGGGTTGCCCGATTCTTCCCAGTACAGCGTGTGCAGCGCGTCGACGGCGAGCATGCCGCTGCGCAGGGGTTCGATGGGTGGATAGGGCAGGGACACAGCGGCCATGGGCTTGGTCTGCGCACCGCGCGCCGGCATGATGTGCCGACGGTCAGTGCAGCGATCGACATTCGGGACTCGCATTGTGACCCAATCCCTGCGCGCCATCGCGCGTGCCGGCGACCGGCGCGGGCCCCGACCGAGCGGCTATCATCCTGTGTGAACCAAGGTCTCCCATGCGCATGATCATCCTGGGCGCCGGGCGCGTCGGCGAAAGTGTCGCCGAAAGCCTGGCCTCCGAACAAAACGACATCACGGTGATCGATCCCGATCCCGACCTGCTGCGCATGCTGGAAGAACGGCTCGATCTGCGCGGCGTGGCCGGCGACGGCGTGCAGCCCTCGGTGCAGCGCCGTGCCGGCGCCGAAGATGCCGACCTGTTCATTGCCTGTGCCTCCCTCGACGAAACCAATCTGGCGGCCTGCAAGGTGGCGCGCAGCGTGTTCGGCATCCAGACCACGATCGCGCGGCTGCGTTCGCCCGAGTTCGAGGAAGGCCAGCCGCTGCTGTCGGCAGAGGGCTTCGCGGTCGACCACGTGATCTGCCCCGAAGAATCGCTGATGCACTACATCAACCAGCTCATCGACTATCCGGAAGCACTGCAGGTGCTCGAATTCTCGCAGGGGCGGGCCCACCTGATCGCGGTGCGCGCCGCCTCGGGCAGCACGCTGGTCAACCACAGCATCGGCGAGTTCCGCGACCTGTTTCCGCAGGCGCCGATGCGGGTGGTGGCGATCTACCGCCAGGACCGCGAGTTGCCGATCGAGGCCAGCACCCAGGTCTGGCCTGGCGACGAGGTGTTCGTGCTCGCCGACAAGGACAAGATCCGGCCGGTGCTGCGCGCCATCCACAAGGACGACCGGCCGGTGCGCAGTGTCATGATCGCCGGCGGCGGCAAGGTCGGCATGCGGCTGGCGCGCCGCCTGTCGGGTCAGCTGCAGGTGAAGATCATCGAGGCCAGCCGCAAGCGCTGCGAATACCTGGCCGGCGAACTGCCGGGCGACATCATGGTGCTGCAAGGTGACTCGACCGACGAGGACCTGCTGATCGAGGAGCAGGTGGGCGAGATGGATCTGTTCATCGCGCTGACCAGCGACGACGAAGACAACATCCTGGCCGCCATGCTGGCCAAGCGGCTCGGCGCACGGCGCGTGATCTCGCTGATCAACCGGCGCATCTATGCCGAGATGATGCAGGGCAGCGCGATCGACATCGCGCTGTCGCCGGCGCAGACGGTCATCGGCGAGCTGCTGGTGCATGTGCGCCGCGGCGACGTCGCCGCGGTGCACAGCCTGCGCCGCGGCGCGGCCGAGGCGATCGAAGGCATCGCCCGTGGCGACAGGCACACCTCGCGCCTGGTGGGACGGCGCATCGACGCGATCGAGCTGCCGTCGGGCGCGCGGTTCGGCGCCATCGTGCGCGGCGAAGCCGCGCAGTGCGAAGTGCTGATGCCCTACCACGACCTGGTGATCCAGGAGGGTGACCACGTCATCATCTACGTGCCGAACAAGCGCCAGCTGCGGGCCGTCGAGAAGATGTTCCAGGTCAGCGCAACCTTCTTCTGATCGCCGATGAGCGGTCTTGCCCCGGTTCTCAACGTGCTGGCCACCATCATGGTGGGCTTCTCGCTGATGTTCCTGGTGCCGCTCGGGTGGGCCTTGTCGCTGGACCATTCCGACCTGCACGGCGTGTGGGCGACCGGCATGGCGGTGACGCTGGGCGCAGGGCTGCTGATCCTGGTGCTGACGCGCCAGCACAAGCGTGAATTGTTGCCACGCGACGGCTTTTTGCTGGTCAACCTGGTCTGGATCGTGCTGCCGCTGTTCTCGGCCGTTCCGCTGATGCTGGCGATGGAGCAGCTGAGTTTCACCGACGCCTATTTCGAGGCCATGAGTGCGCTCACCGCCACCGGCGCGACGGTGCTCACCGGCCTGGACGACCTGCCGGTGTCGGTCAATGTCTGGCGCTGCTTCCTGCAGCTGATCGGCGGGCTGGGCATCATGCTGCTGGTGGTGGCGGTGCTGCCGTTGCTCGGCCTGGGTGGCGTGCAGCTGTACAAGGCCGAGACCCCCGGCCCGATGAAGGATGCCCGGCTCACGCCGCGCATCGCCGAGACCGCGCGCGGCCTGTGGGGTGTGTATTTCGCATTCTCTGTCGCCTGCATGCTCGCCTACCGCTGGGTCGGCATGTCCTGGCCGGATGCGTTCATGCACATGTGCACCACCATGGGCCTGGGCGGTTTCTCGTCGCACGACGCGAGTTTCGGCTTCTGGCCGGACAAGAACGTCGAACTGGTGGCGATCGTGTTCATGTCGCTGGCCGGCATCAGCTTCGCACGGTATTTCATCGTCTGGCGCACCCGCTCGATGTGGTCGCTGCTGCGCGATGCCGAGGTGCGCAGCTATGCCCTGGTGCTGCTGGCGTCGTCGATCGGCCTGACCGGCGTGCTGATGCTGCATGGCACCTTCGACTCGCTGCCCGAGGCGGCGCTGTCGGCGGCATTCCACGTCGTTTCGCTGGCCACGACCACCGGCTATGCGGCCACCGACTATGCGATGTGGCCGGTGTTCGCGCCGGTCTGGCTGATGTTCCTGGGCACCTTCGTGTCGTGTGCCGGCTCCACCGGCGGCGGCATCAAGATGGTGCGCATGGTGGTGCTGGTCAAGCAGGCGCGGCGCGAGATGGTCCGCGCCATCCATCCGCGCATCGTCAACCCGGTCACGATGGGGCGGGCGACGATTCCCGCCACGGTGATCGCGGCCGTGATGGCCTACATGCTGATCTACGGCGCGACGACGCTCGGCCTGACCATGCTGATGCTGCTCTCGGGGCTGGATATCGTCACCGCGTTCTCGGCCGTCGTGGCCACCGTCAACAACATCGGTCCCGGCCTGGGCCAGGTCGGGCCGTCGGCCAACTTCAGCATCCTGAGCGACTTCCAGACCTGGGTCGGCACGCTGGGCATGCTGATGGGCCGGCTGGAGCTGCTGGCCGTGATGGTCCTCTTCGTGCCCGAGTTCTGGCGCAAGTAGCCTGCAGGCGGGCGTTTCAGGGCCGCGGCGGCGCCGCCGCGGCCACCGGCTTGCCGGGCAGGCGCAACACGCCGCTGGACAAGGCCGTGCCCAGCACGACCACGGCGCCGCAGCCCAGCATCCAGGCGGTCAGGTCCTCGTCCAGCAGCGTGGTGCCGTAGAGCACCGCGAACACCGGCACCAGGAAGGTCACGGTGATGGCGCGTGCCGGACCGAGCTGCGCGATGAGCCGGAAATACAGGATGTAGGCCACGCCTGAACACAACACACCGAGCATGAGCAGCGACAACCAGGGCGCCCAGCCCGGGTTGTGTGCCGGCCACCACCAGATCGTCGGCAGCGCCAGTCCCAGCGTGGCGCCGAACTGGCTGCCGCTGGCAATCGCCAGCGGATGCACGCCGCCGAGGTGGCGCTTCGTGAAGCTGGCCGAATAGCCGTAACACAGTGTCGCGACCAGGCAGGCCAGCACCGCCCAGCCACCGCCGCCGGGTTTGAAGCTGGCCTTGTCCGCCGCCAGCAGCGCCACGCCGGCAAAACCGATCACCAGACCGAGCACGCGCGCGACGGTGAGCCGGTCCTTGAGCCACAACCAGGCAATCAGCGCGCCGAACAGCGGCGCGGTCGCGTTCAGGATCGCTGACAGGCCGGTGCTGATGTGCATCACCGCATACGCGAACATCACGAACGGCACGGCGGAATTGATCAGGCCGATGAACAGGACACGCACCGCGTTGGCGCGCAGCGACGCCCAGTGGCCGCTGAACCACAGGATCGGCAGCAGCAGCAGCGAAGCGATGCCGACACGCGCCCCGGCCGTGGCCACGACGCCGAACTCGGCCGCGCCCAGGCGCATGAACAGGAAGGATGCGCCCCAGATCGCGGCGAGCGCGATGAATTCGATGATCGGTCTGGATTTCATGCAGGATGGTCGGGTGTGCCTTGCCGGTCCGGATGCGGCTGGCATTCGCGGCGCTGCGTCGCGCCGGGGTGCGCCACGTCAGGCCGCAATTGTCCGGCTTTCGGCTGCCCGGTGTGGCGCTGGCACAGCCGCCGCGTGGGCAGGGCCGGCGGTTTCGAGCGCCAGCAGCTGCGCCTTGCGCGGCAGGCCGCCGGCATAACCGGTCAACGCGCCGTCGGCGCCGACGACACGGTGGCACGGCACGATCACGGAGATCGGATTGCGGCCGACCGCCGCGCCCACCGCGCGCACTGCGGCCGGCTTCCCGATGGCCCGGGCGATGGTCCGGTATGCGCAGGTGCTGCCGGCCGGAATCTGCATCAGCGCCTGCCACACCGCCTGCTGGAACGGTGTGCCGCCGTGCAGATCCAGCACCAGTTCGAACTGGTGCCGCTGGCCGCTGAAGAATTCGCGCAGCTGCCGTGCCGCCCGTTGCAGCACCGGATGCGTGTCGTCGCGCCGGCCCAGTGCCGCCGCGCCCGGGAAGTGGCGCTGGCCGGCGAACCAGGCGCCGGCGAGTCCGCGCGGCGTGGCGGCCAGCACCATGGGGCCCATCGCGGTGTCGATGCAGGCATGGGAACGTTCGGTGCACGGGCGCATGTCATTCTCCTTCGGGGGGTGTGGCGGCAGCGACGGCCGCCGGCAGGCTGTTCCAGGCGCGCACCACCGCATAACTGCGCCAGGGGCGCCAGGCCTGCGAGCGGGCTTCGGCTGCGCGCGCCGGATGCGGCGCGCCGCGCACGCCCAGGGCGTTGTGCAGCGCGACGTCGCCGGCCGGAAATGCATCCGGCCAGCGCAAGGCGCGCATCGCGATGTAGTGCGCCGTCCAGTCGCCGATGCCGGGCAGCGCCGTGAGCTGCGCCAGCGTGGACGGCACGTCGCTGGAAGCTCCCAGCACCAGCGTGCCGTCGGCGACGGCGCGCGCCAGTGCCTGGATGGCACGCTGGCGCTGGCGCACGATGCCGATGGCGCCCAGCCGATCCGGGTCGGCTGCGGCCAGTGCCGCCGCATCCGGGAACAGCCGCTCCAGCGTGGCAATCGGCGTCGTGACCGGTGAGCCGTATGCCTGCACCAGCCGGTGCGCCAGCGTGCGCGCCGCGGCCACGGTGACCTGCTGGCCGAGCACGGCGCGCACCGCCAGCTCGAATCCGTCCAGCGTGCCCGGCACGCGTTGTCCCTCGGCTTGGGGGAAATCGGCCTGCAGCAGCGGTTCGATGGCGGCCGGATCGGCGTCCAGGTCGAACAGCTGGCGCACGCGGCGGATCAGCTGCGGCAACACCGGCCGCAGTGCATCGTCGACACGCAGCCCGACCTGGCAGCGCGAGGGCTGCAGCCGCGCCACCAGCCAGCCGCAATGCCGGCTTGCGCCGGACGCCAGACGCACCGTGCGGGCGAGCGTGAAGCCGTCGCCGGCGGGGTCCATCTCGACCCGTTCCACGCCGGCGATCTGGCGTTGTTGGAAGAACCGGCCCATGGCCGCGCTGTCCAGCGGTGGCCGGTAACCCAGCCGCACCGTGACACCGTCGGCCGCCGGCGGTGCGCCCGCGCGGCGCAACTGCGTCGGATTGAGCCTGTAGTGCGCAACAAAGGCGTCATTGAACCGGCGCAGGCTGGAGAAGCCGCTGGCGATGGCGACCTGGTGCACCGGCAGATCGGTGTCGGCCAGCAGCTGCTTGGCCGCCAGCAGGCGGCGCGTCTGCAGGTACTGGATCGGCGTGACACCGAACTGGGCCTCGAAGATGCGCCGCAGGTGTCGGTCGCTGATGCCGATGCGCGCGGCCAGGCGCTGCACCGACGCGTCGTCGGCGAGCCAGGTGTCCGGATCGTCCATCAAGCGTGCCGCCTGTTGCGCCAGGATCGCCGAGGCATCCTGGATCGACCACCACGGCGTGCCCGGCGCCAGCTCCGGGCGGCACCGCAGGCAGGGCCGGAAACCGGCCCTCTCGGCCAGCGCCGCATGGGCGAAGAAGCGGCAGTTCTCGCGCCGCGGCGTGCGCACGCCGCACACCGGCCGGCAGTAGATGCCGGTCGACGTCACGCCGGTGAAGAACCGGCCGTCGAAACGCGCGTCGCGCGCCTTCATGGCGAGGTAACAGGCATTCGGGTCGATCGGGCTGGGGGTGCTGGACATGCGGGCATGGTACGCCCGTGGTCGCGCTCGACTGGCCGTTTTCGGACATGTGGTTGTGCCGCGCAATGGCCACCGGACCTGCAGTGCCGTCGCCGTGCTGTTTCTGACGCAGCTTGCCGACGTCGAGCCGTACCGCGTCTTGGGCTTTTGGGCGCAGCAATGGCGGCGGCGCTAAGCCAAGGGCGACATGGGCATGCTGCGCTACGCCGACCATCGGGCCGAGGGCTGCGAGCAGGAAGCCCGCGCGCGCCGAGTCTGGAGTGCGGCGAGGTTCGAAATATGTGCTTGGCAGCATTTGCACGGCAAAGAGACGCCATTCCTTATTGCGTCACTTTATTTGTCGCGATATCTCTTGCGCGTCAATTTAAGTGACGCGATACTGCGACTCCAGAACTGGAAGACGGAAGTCATGCCAAGAGTCACCCCCCAAATCGAGCTTGAACGACTCGTAGAACTTATCTCGGAGCATCACGATGGCCTTGGAATAGATGCCATTGCAAAGCGACTGGACAGCACCGTGTTGCGCCGTACTTTGCAGCGTCGGCTGGCATTGCTGGTCGAGCAAGGCCGAATACAGAGAATGGGCGAGGCACGGGCTGTGCGTTACGTCCGTCCGCCGCCGATTGTCGAAGGCGTATGGGCAGCCCAGGAAGAGCTGGGCGACACGATGCGGGCTGATGGCGCGGTCTACGTACCGACTTCGCCGGAAGGAGCCGAGATCAAAGCGTACGTGCGCCAGCCACGTGCGCTGCGCCCGCCAGTCGGTTACAAGCTGGAGTTCCTGGAGCAATACCACCCCAACCATACCGCTTACCTGTCGCCGGGGCTGCGAGACCAGTTGCATGCATTGGGCCGTTCACCTGCCGACCAGACCCCCGCTGGAACTTTTGCCCGAGACATTCTCAATCGCCTGCTCATCGACCTGTCGTGGGCATCATCGCAACTGGAGGGCAACACCTACAGCCGGCTGGACACCGAGCGCCTGATCCAGTTTGGCCAAGCCGCCGAGGGCAAAGGCGTGCTGGAAACCCAGATGATCCTGAATCACAAGCAGGCCGTCGAATACCTGGTGCTCGATCCTGCCCATGCCCCGCTGACGCCGGACACCCTCATTGCGCTGCACGCTTTCCTGTCCGACGGCTTGATGGCCGATCCCGCGGCGGTGGGCCGCATTCGCCGCCGTGCTGTCGAGATTGCTGGCAGTGTGTACCTTCCCGTGGCGCTGCCGCAGCGATTGGAGGAGTTGTTCGGCATCGCCGTGCAGATGGCCGCGGAAATTCAGGACCCGTTCGAGCAGGCGTTCTTCCTCATGGTGCACTTGCCCTATCTGCAGCCGTTTGAGGATGTGAACAAGCGTGTGTCCCGGCTGGCTGCCAACATTCCGTTTATTCGCCATAACCTGTGCCCGCTTTCCTTCATCGACGTTCCGCAGCAAGCCTATGTAGACGCCATGATCGGCGTTTACGAACTTAACCGCATCGAACTCCTGCGCGACGTTTTTGTGTGGGCCTACGAGCGATCCTGCCAGCAATATGTTGCCGTCAAACAAAACCTCGTCCCCCCGGACATCTTCCGGCTGCGCTATCGACAGGCCTTGACGGAAGTAGTGGCCGCCATTGTCAAAAAGGATGCAGCCGCGAGCCGGGAGGTTGTGGGTGCCGAGATGCCGGCTGCTGTGGCAGAGTCGGACAGGAAGCATTTCATCCAACTGGTTCTGCAAGAATTTTCGTCCCTGCACCCCGGCAATGCCGTTCGTTTTGGAATCAGGCCGTTGGAACTTGCCGCGTGGCGGGAAAAACATGGTGCATCCATCCGTTGACCCAGCGCGCCCGCCTGGCAGAAGCCCAGTCTGCTTTGACGGAGTCCGAACAATCCAAGGCCGCCCACCCCTGCGCCGAAACCCTGCGCCTGCTCAGCGACCGTCATGCCCAGGCCGCCACGCGGCATCTGCAACGCAATGCCGAACGAAGCAAGGCGATCCGGCGCGAACGCCCGACCCAGTTGACGGCGCCCGTGGCCAGCGTCATCCAGCAACTGGCGATCCACACCACCGGCGGCGTGGTGACCGAAGCCCAAGCGCTGATGATCGTGGTGCCCGATTCTGCGCAGGTGACGGCAGAAGTCAGCATCGCGAACCAAAGCATCGGGTTCGTGAATGCCGGTCAGATGGCTGAGGTGAAGCGGGAGACTTTTCCGTACACGCGCTACGGGACGTTACCGGCGCGGGTGAGTATCGTCACGGCCGATGCGGTGACTGATGAAAAAGAGGGTTCGTATTACCCGGCGACTTTGGCATTGAGCCAGAAAGACATGTTGATCGATGGCAAGCGCGGGAATTTGAGTCCGGGGATGAATATCACGGCGTTGCCAAACGAACGGTGTCGGCGCCTTATGCCAGCCAGCTCCAGCCGGTGATTGCTGCCAATTGGCAGTGAGAGGC
>JACKLK010000002.1 GCA_024236015.1 Rhodoferax sp. | reverse complement strand
CGGTAGTGGCGACGCACGCGCACCCCGACCAGGGATCCGGCAAAGGCCAGCGGCACCCACAACCAGCCATGCAGGCTGCCGGTGGAAATGCCGCTGAGCATGGCGCCGATGTTGCAGCCGAACGCCAGCCGCGAGCTGTAGCCCAGCAGGAATCCGGCCACGAGGCCGACGATCCATTGCTGGCGGTCCAGCGGCTTGGCGGCGTTGCCGCCACCGGCCCTGGCCGAGATCCACAAGGCACCGCCCAGGATGCCGATGTTGGTGATCGTCGTCACGTCCATCAGCACGGTCTGGGTCAGTCGCTGCGTATTGCCCTCCTGGCCCCAGAACATGTTGGCCGCCGGATCGAACAGGCCCAGGCCCGTCGACAGCTTGGCCGCCCACAGGCCGAAGCCGTACACGACGCCCCAGGGCTGACCGGCCAGCAGCAGGTTCAGCGTGGCCAGCACCGCCAGCACCACCGCACCCCAGATCCAGCGCCGCGCGATCCACTGGCGGCCGGGCCCGACCCAGGCCCGTACCAGCAGCAGCGTCAGCGCCAGCAGCACCAGGGTCAGCGCCAGCGCGCCGCCGGTGCCGAACTGCTCGCCCAGGGCCACCGGCTCGATCTGCCCCAGCGCCAGCCAGCGGTCCAGATGCACCGAACCGAGGAAACTGCCGAGCGCGAACAGCGGCAGGATGCCCATGTTCAGCGGCACGCCCAGGCCGGCCTTGTACAAGGTGCCCGAACCGCAGCCGTCGGCGATCTGCATCGTCAACCCGAACACGAAGGCGCCCAACAGCAGGCTGACGCTGGGCGGCCCGAGCGCGGCATGCAATTCGGGGAACACGCCGAGCAGCGGCAAAGCCGCCAGGCTGGCCAGCGCCAGCAGCAGCACCTGGCCGGCGACCCCTTGCGGGTCCTTGTGTTCGATCAGCTGGCGCCAGCCGGTGGTGAAACCGAACCGGGCGCCGGCCAGCGCCATGCCCATGCCCACGCCGACGAGCAGCAGTACCGCCTGGCGGATCGACACGGACAAGGCGAGAAACACGAAAAAGGCGGCCAGCACGGCCGCCAGGGGAAGGCGCTTCACGATGTGGATGCCGTCACTTGAAGGTCTTGTCGGCCCAGAGCTTCGCGTCGATCACCAGCTGCGCGACACGGCTGGGCACGTTGTCCATCGGCAGGTTCGGATCGCGCGACCACTCGGTCATCGAGGTCGGATAGAGCTTGACGTTTTTCTGGCCCAGCACCTCGGACATCGCGAACCAGTTGGTCGCCGCCCAGTGACCGGTGTTGCAGAACGACACCGTCTGCTTGGCCGGGTCGATCGGGCTGGACGCCGCGATCTGGCGCGCCTGGTTCTCCGACACGAAGACCGAGCTGCCGGGAGCAAACCATTTGTCGTGGCGCAGGTTCACCGCGCCCGGCAAGGTGCCCGGCACCTTGGCCATCGGCGCACGGGTTTCGCCCTTGAAGAAGGCCTCGGGGCGCGCATCGATCAGCACCGCATCGCCGGACTTGACGCGTTGCGCCACCTCCTGCGTGGTCGCGATCAGCGACATGTCGAGCTGGGGTTCGTAGTTGCTGGTGGGTGCCAGCACGCCTTCCTTGTTCAGCGGCAGCTTGGCGCCCGTCCAGGCCTTGACGCCGCCATTGAGCACCGACAACTCCTTCAGGCCCAGCACCTTGAGCGTCCAGTAGACACGCGCCGCGGCGCCGAAGTCGCTGGCGTCGGCGCCGCTGGACACCACCACGGCATGCACCGAGGGGCTCAGGCCCATGGACTGCACCAGTTCCTTGAGCTTGGGCAGCGGCGGCAGTTCACCCGGGTTGCTGGACGGGCCGCGCCAGTGCATGTAAGGCGCGTTCACCGAGCCGGGGATGTGGTCGGCCAGGTAGATCTTGGATTCCCGGATGTCGATCACGCGCACGTTCGGGTCATTCAGCTTGGGCTGCAGTTCCTGCGGCGACAACAAGGGCTGGGCCGCGAAGCCATGGGCCACGAAGGCCAGGCCGGACAGGAGGATGGACAGGGATTTCATGGTTCCGCTCGGATCGCAAAGCGCTCGATTCTCTGCCGCGATGGCTGCCCAGGGAACGATTTCCTTTTTGGAAGCTTATACCGGTGTGGGCATAAGGCTTGCCCCACTCTGCGTGGATTGGCTCACCGACGCGTAGTCGCCAGCAACGAGCCGCAGAGGTCCCGCGCCGTAACGGCGCATGGCCCGCAAGTGTTTGACGACATTGGTGTAACGAACAGACGGCAGTCGCCAACGCGCTGGTTTGGCAGGATGCCAAATCCCGGACGCAGGAACAGAACATCCAATTGGTCGTCTCGGAAAGAGGGGAAAACAGGCATCGCGTGTCGGACATGGACTCCGAGAGCAGCGACGGACCACGATTGATTGGCTGAAACGCCCAGCACATCCGCCTGATCCGTGGTCAGCGCTTGGTACTTGACACAGACCTGGCAATGCTCCACGGCGAGTCCACCAAGCGTTTCAACAAACAATACGAACGCAACCGTAGTCGAGTTCCTTTGACTGTATGTTTCAGTTGAGCGATGAGGAGTTTGCCAACTTGAGGTTGCAAATTTCAACCTCGATCCTGGAAGACACGGCCGCGGTGGTCGCCGTCACGCGCCGACTGGAAACTGCGCCGCTCTTCAAAGTTATCCGCGTGGGCAGGCAAGACTCATGCTCTGTGAATTGCGCTACCAGACATCACATAGTAATTATTGACTTTTACTGTCGATAAGATAAATTACGGAAAAACGGATATCTGAAGATAAAGTGTTCCACTTCCCCCGCAACGCCCTGGCCCAGGAACTTGTCGCTGCATTGCGCGGCCAGGCATTGTTCGGCGATGCGCACAATGGCCTGTTCCTGGCCGCACCTCGCCGCACTGGCAAATCCACTTTTCTGCAAACCGACCTGAAGCCGGCACTGCAGGCGACAGGCACCGTGGTTGCCTATGTCGACCTCTGGGCTGATCCGCGACGTGACCCAGGCGCCTTGATCGCCGACGCCATCGCGCGCGTGTTGGCGCCACACCTGGGCGCGGTGAGCCGAATTGCCAGAGCTGCCGGACTGGAGAGCGTGACTATCGCCGGTGCATTGAAGATCGACGTCAGCACGATCGGCAAGATCGATGGCGTGACACTGCCCGATGCGCTGCGCGTGTTGTGCGAGGCCGCCAAGGCGCCGGTAGCGTTGATCGTGGACGAGGCTCAACACGCATTGACCAGCGAAGCGGGCGAGGCCACCATGTCGGCGCTGAAGTCCGCGCGGGACCAACTCAACCGACCGGGCGAGGTGAACCTAATGCTGGTGATGTCAGGCTCAGACCGTGACAAGCTGTTGCGCCTGGTCAACACCAATGGTTCGCCGTTCTACGGTTCGCAGATTTCGCGCATGCCCCCGCTGGGGCAGGACTTCATCGACCAAGTCGCCCGTCTGATCGCCGCGCAGCGACCCGACCTGGCACCAATAGACTCGGTCAAGCTACTGCAATCCTTCGAGCACTTTGGGCACAGGCCGCAGTTTTTCATGGAAGCGCTCGGCCAAGCCCTGAGCCCCCTTTCAGCACTTCAAGGCATGCGGTTTGAACAAGCAGTGCTTCAGGCAGCCCAGCAGCGCCAACATGCCGAGGAGAAACAGATGGAATCCGAGTATCTGGCACTGCGACCGCTCGAACAAGCGCTACTGTGGCGCCTTTTGGACCAGGGGCCGCGTTTCCGCCCTTACGATGGCGAGGCGCTTCGCTTCTATCGTGAACGGGTAACGGACCGTGTGACTCCCCAGATGGCGCAGCGCGCACTGGAATCGCTGCGAGAGCGAAATCCGGCGCTTGTGTGGAAGTCGGCCCGTGGCGAATACGCCGTGGACGATGCCGCCATGCACCGCTGGTTCGAGCAGCGGGTCAAGGATGGCCGCTGGCCACCAGCCGATCCTCAGGGTCAGCTGGCCATTGGAGAAGAATAGCTTCCTGGCGCTGACGCATCGGGAAGACTGAACGTGAACAGTTCGTGAGAGCGTGAGAGGCGACCGATTCACCTCGGACTATCGCCTGCGACAGCTTGCGGACGCTTCGTGAACCTGTGTGAGGGACATGTGGCTCAGGCCGACAGGACGCAGCAGGCTCGAAAGCACCATTCAAGATCGCACCAGACCATCATTGGGTGCAATCCGATGCTGCGAAGGAAACACCTTCGCC
This sequence comes from Rhodoferax sp., assembly GCA_024236015.1. GTDB lineage: Bacteria > Pseudomonadota > Gammaproteobacteria > Burkholderiales > Burkholderiaceae_C > CAISIP01. The sequence continues at coordinate 476,554 of JACKLK010000002.1, read as the reverse complement.
AACAAGTCTTCGGCGATCCCCAGATGATCCCGCAACACCCCCATCGCCACCGACCGCAGATCCGTCGTCGGCCGCAGGTCTCGCCCTTCGTGCAGTTGTGCCGGCGCCAGCCCCGGCCAGTCGGCGATGACGCGGCCGCCGTTGACGGCGCCACCGACGAGGAAGGCCGCGCCGCCGACGCCGTGGTCGCTGCCCTGGGTGCCGTTGGGCGCCACGGTGCGGCCGAACTCGCTCATCACCAGCACCACCGTCTCGCGCCAAAGCGGGCCCAGGCCGTCGCGCAAGGCGGCGATGCCGCGGTCGAGTTGCGCCAGGTTGTTCGACAACGCGCCCAGCGGTGCCATCTGGTTGACGTGGGTGTCCCAGCCGCCGAGTTCGCACATCGCAACCCGAGCGCCCTGCGGCGCGGCCAGGAAACGCGCGGCCGCGGCCATCATGTTCGGGAACGGGCCACCGGCTGGTGTGCGCGGCCCGCTACGTGCCAGCGCGTTGCCGCGCAAGGCGTTCTCGAACGCCATCGCCATGGCCGGGTCGGTGTCGCGGTACATCGCGGCCAGGCGGTTGACCGTGTCGCGCTGCGGCGGCGGCAGCAGCGACGGTGACCACGACGTGACCGGCACCGCGCCGCGCATCAGCAGCGGCATGTGGCTGTTCAGCGCCACACCCAGGCCCTTGCCGTCGCCCGGCAGCAAGGCCAGTGCGCGGTTGAGCCAGCCGCTGTCGAGCGCATAGGGTTGTTCGGCGCCGTTCTCGAGCACGTTCTGGCCGTCGAAATGGGAACGGTCGCGGTAGGACGTGGCTGCCGCATGGATGACCGCCATCTCGCCCTGCGCATACAGCGCGGCCATTTGCTGCAGGTTGGGATGCAGGCCGAAGAATCCGTCCAGCGGCAATGCCCCGCCAGGTGCTCCCGGCGCCGGCACGGCCAGCTGCGCGCGCGCCGACAACCAGTGTGGGTCACCATACGCCGGCACCGCCGACAAGCCGTCCATGCCGCCGCGCAACACCACGACGACCAGGCGCCGCTGCGTGGCGGCGGCGGCCAGCACCGGCAACGGCGCGAGCCCCAGGGCCGTCAGGCCGGCGGCCGATGTGATGACGAATCGGCGTCGAGCGACCATGGTGCGTATCACCTCCGTTGGAATTCCGCGCTGGCCAGCAGCAGCGTCAGGCCCTGGGTCGGGCTCTCGGCGCGTTCGATCGCCTGCAGCGTGGCCGCCGACACGGTGTCGCCCAGCAGTTCGCGCGCCAGTGCCGCTGGCGCCAGGGTGCCGGACGCGGCCGCGGACGCCGCCTCGCCGGCCCACAGGAAGCGTTTCCACACCGCGTCGGCGCCCAGCCACTCGGCCTCGACGTCGGGCCAGCCATTGGGCCCGGGCGGGTTGTAGACCACCTGGCCGAGATTGGCCAGCGTACGTTGCAGCCGCGTCGCATCGATGTCCAGCCCCGGCAGGCCGCGCGCGGCGGACACCAGGAATTCCTGCGGCGTCTTGAACTTCTGCAGTGGCTGCAGTTGGCCTTGCGGCAGGTCGACCAGCGCGGCGCAGACACGGGCCAGGTCGCCATCGGTATCCAGGAATATCGTGGCCAAGCGCTCCACCACCTCCGGCGGCGGATCGTCGGCGACGAAATGGCGCGCCAGCTTGCTGGCGATGAAACGCGCTGTCGACGGATGCGCCGCCAGCGCGCGCAGCGCCGCCTCCCCCTGCGCCACACCCGGCTGCGCATACGCCACGCCGAGCAGGCGATGCACGCCGGGCTCATGGGCATCGGGATCGAAATCGAACAGACCCGGCCCGTTGAGCCGGCCCTGCAAGGTCAGCCGGGCATACGACACCCGGGGCGGGCGCGCAATCGTCCAGCCGGTGATGATGCGCGCCAGGCTGGTCACGTCGGCCTGGTCGTAGCCCCCGCGCGCACCCAGCGTCTGCAGCTCGAGGATCTCGCGCGCCAGGTTTTCGTTCAGGCCGATGCTGCGCGGGATCGCGAAGTCCTGCTGCGCCGGACGGCGGCGCAGCGCGGGATTTTGCGCCAAGGCCGAGGTCGGCCCGATCGAGAACAGATTGTCGAGATAGAACAACATCGCCGGATGTTTCGTCGACGCCAGCAACATGTCGACGAATCGCCCGGTCACGTGCGGGCGGATGGCGTCGCGCTCGAACGACGGCGGCATTGCGATGGCGCCGGGCTTGGCGCCCGAGACGACGAAGTGGTTGCTCCAGAAATGCACCAGTCGTTCGAAGAACGGCCGCTCGGTGGCCACCGCCACGTCGAAGCGGGCCTTGAGCGCGCGCGCGCATGGCGCGGACCGAACACCTGCTTGAAACTGCCCTCGACCGACAAGCCGTCGGCGCCGATGCAGGACATGCCCGACGCTTGTGCGCGCATCGACGCAGCAGCAGCTGCGACATCGTCGCCGTTGTTGTTGTCGTCGCCGGCAGCCGCCCCGGCCATCGAGCCGATGGTCGTCGCCCGGCGCCGGTCGGCCGGCGCGGAGCGCATCGTGGCCGGATCCATGCCCCGCGCCCGCGCCGAGCGGGCCAGCTCCGCCGTCCATTTGCGAAACGCACCGAGGTCGTCGACCGTCGCGGGCAGTGCCGCCATCGGCGCCGGCAACGCCGTCTCGGGACGCAGCTGCGCGTGCAACCAGCCGCGCGGATCCGGGCGCACCGCGGCGATCTCGCCCGGCCGGGCGCCCAGGCCGAAGCGGTTGAGCGCGACGGCAGCCGTCATGGAAAACAAGGACATCGGCAGGCACCCCCGGCACGGCATGTGATGTTGGTAAAGTGTAGGGTGGCCGGACCGCGGAAGAATGTCTTTCCGGTAAAGCAAAGGTCGATGTCCGCTGGCCAGGATCGTCGTACCCGAGGGGTCTGGCCTGCCTGCCTGCCTGCTGCATGCGCGCGCAATCCGGTCCCATGCAGGCACTCCATCCAACATGCGACTCTCTGAACTTCTGATCATCGGTTGTGCGTCCCTGACTCTGGTCGGCTGCGCGCTCCCGCGTGTCGACGCCGACGCGCCGCCCCCGCTGGCATCCACGGCGCCGCCGCAATGGCAGGCGCCGCTGCCCCACAACGGCACGCTCAGCGACCTGACCCGCTGGTGGCAGGATCTCGGCGACCCGCTGCTGGTCGAACTGCTGGACGCGGCACAACAGGCCAGCCCGTCGCTGGCCAGCGCGCATGCGCGTGTCGTGCAGAGCCGCGCGGCCCTGCGCCAGGCCCGTGCGGCCCAGGGCCCCTCGCTCGACGGCTCGGCCAGTGCCGCGCGCTCCGACACCATCGTCGGCAGCCCCCCCACGACCACGTTGCAGGCCGGGCTGGCCGCATCCTGGGAGATCGACGTGTTCGGCGCCAACCGCCTGGCCAGCGAAGCGGCGCAGGCGCGGCTGGACCGCGCCGAGGCCGCGTGGCATGACGCGCGGGTGCTGGTGGCGGCCGAGGTCGCCAGCCGGTATTTCAACCAGCGCGCCTGCGAGCAGCAGCGCCGCATCGCCCAGGCCGACGCCGTGTCGCGCCAGGAGACGGCCCGGCTCAGCGACCTGACCTTCAAGGCCGGCTTCACGCCCAGCGGCACGGCCGCACTGGCGCGTGCCGCCGCCAGCGACGCCAACGGCCGCGCCTTGCGCCAGGGCGCCTTGTGCAGCCTCGGCGTCAAGGCACTGGTGGCCTTGACCGGCCTGCCCGAAGCCACGCTGGCGCAGCGCCTGGAACAGGCCGCCCCGGCGCTGGCGCCCGACGCGCGGCTGGTCGTGGCGTCGCTGCCGGCCGACACGCTGGCTCAACGGCCCGACCTCTTCGCCGCGCAACGCGACATAGCCGCGGCCCGCGCCGAACTCGGCGGCGCGCAGGCGCAGCGTTACCCCCGCATCGCCTTGTCCGGCTCCATCGGCGCGCTGCACTACAACGCCGCCGGCAGTTCCGGCGAGATGGCGACCTGGTCGATCGGCCCGCTGGCGCTGAGCGTGCCGCTGTTCGACGGCGGCCGGCGCGAGGCCGGCGTGACCGCAGCCCAGGCGCGTTACGAGGAGTCGGTCGCGCTCTACCGGGCGCAGGTGCGCCAGGCGGTGCGCGAGGTCGAACAGGCCCTGGTCACGCTGCAAAGCACCCAGGCGCGCGTGGCCGACGCCACCACCGCCGAGGCCGGTTACCGTGCCTGACAGGACGCCACCGAAGCCCGCTACCAGGGCGGCCTGGCCAGCCTGGCCGAACTCGAGGACGCCCGCCGCACCCGCCTGGCCGCAGCCGACGCGCTGGTGGCCCTGCGACTCGAACGCATACAGGCCTGGATCGACCTGTACCGCGCAGCCGGAGGGGGATGGACACGACCTGCCGCCACCCCCGGCCAACCCTGACGGCGCGGCCATCCGCCGCGCGCCGACACCCGACAACCGCACCATGAGTACGACACGATGAGTTCGACCTTCAAACGCAACACCCTGGTCATTGCCGCGCTGGCCTTGTGCGCGGCCGCTGCCGTCGCCCTGTGGGCCCGCAACAGCAGCGCCGACGAGGCGCCGGCGGCAGCGCCCGAGCCGGCGGCCACCGCCAAGCCCGCGCTGACCGTCACCGCGGTACGCCCGCAACTCGGCCGGCTGCCGATGCAGCTGCGCGCCAACGGCAGCATCGCCGCCTGGCAGGAGGCCAGTGTCGGCACCGAGGCCAACGGCCTGCGCCTGTCCGAACTGCGCGCCGGCATCGGCGACGTGGTGCGCGCCGGCCAGGTGCTGGCCACCTTCGACGCCGCCTCGGTACAGGCCGACGTCGCGCTCGCACGCGCCCAGCTGCAGGAAGCCCAGGCCAACGCGCTGGAGGCGGCGGGCAATGCCGAACGCGCCCGCACGCTGAAGGATTCCGGCGCGCTGAGCACACAGCAGATCAACCAGTACCTGACGCTGGAGCAGACGGCCCAGGCGCGCGTGGCCGCGGCCAAGGCGGCGCTCGACGTGCAGCAGCTGCGGCTCAAGCACGCCCAGGTGCTGGCGCCCGACCGCGGCGTGATCACGTCGCGCTCGGCCACGATCGGCGCCGTCGTGCCGGCCGGCACCGAGCTGTTCCGCATGATCCGCCAGGGCCGGCTGGAATGGCGCGCCGAGGTCACGTCGAACGAACTCGGCCGCATCAAGCCCGGAACCCCGGTGCTGGTCACGGTGGCCAGTGGCGCGGAGGTGCGCGGCAAGGTCCGCACCATCGGCCCGACCGTCGACAACCAGACCCGCACCGCGCTGGTCTACGTCGACCTGCCATCGACGAAGGACCTGTCCGGCCCGGCCAAGCCCGGCATGTTCGCGTCCGGGTCGTTCGAGCTCGGCGACTCCAGCGCCCTGCTGGTGCCGCAGACCACGCTGGTCATGCGCGACGGGTTCAGCTACGTCTACAAGCTCGGCGACGACAACCGGGTCTCGCGCATCAAGGTGCAGACCGGGCGCCAGGCCGGCGACCAGGTGGAGATCACCAGCGCGTTCGACGCCGATGCGCGGCTGGTTGCCACCGGCGCGGGTTTCCTGAACGAAGGCGACCTGGTGCGCGTCGTGGACGCCGCCGGCAACGCAGCCGCCGCCCCCGTGACGTCGGCATCGCGCTGAGGTTTCGACCATGCTCAACGTATCTTCCTGGTCGATCCGCAATCCGATTCCGGCGGTGATGCTGTTCGTGCTGCTGTGTTTCGCCGGCGTGTTGTCGTTCAACGCGATGAAGGTGCAGCAGTTCCCGGACATCGACCTGCCCACCGTCACCGTCAGCGCGCAGCTGCCCGGCGCGGCGCCGGCCCAGCTCGAGACCGAGGTCGCACGCAAGATCGAGAACTCGATCGCCTCCGTGCAAGGCCTCAAGCACATCTACACCAAGGTGCAGGACGGCTCGGTCACCATCACCGCCGAATTCCGGCTCGAGAAGCCGGTGCAGGAGGCGGTCGACGACGTGCGCTCGGCGGTCAGCAAGGTGCGCAGCGACCTGCCTGGCGACCTGCGCGACCCGATCGTCAACAAGCTCGACATGGCGGCGCAGCCGGTGCTGGCCTTCACGGTGCGCTCGATCCCGCGCGCCGGCGTCGCCGGCATGGACGACGAGGCCTTGTCCTGGTTCGTCGACAACGAGGTCACGCGCAAGCTGCTGGCGGTGCGCGGCGTCGGCGGCGTGACCCGCGTGGGCGGCGTCAATCGCGAGGTACGCGTGGCGCTCGATCCGATGCGGCTGCAGGCGTTGGGCGCCACCGCCGCCGACATCTCGCGCCAGCTGCGCCAGATGCAACAGGAAAGCGCCGGCGGCCGTGTCGACGTGGGCGGCGGCGAGCAGCCGGTGCGCACCATCGCCACGGTGCAGACGGCGCAGCAACTCGGCGCCCTGCAGCTGGCGCTGTCCGACGGCCGGCGCATCCGGCTCGACGAGGTCGCCACCGTCTCCGACACCATCGCCGAGCCCCGTGCCGCGGCCCTGCTCGACGGCCAGCCGGTGGTGGGTTTCGAGGTCGCACGCAGCAAGGGCGAGAGCGAGGTCACGGTGGGCGCGGCGGTGCAGCAGGCATTGGCCGAACTGCAGGCCGCGCATCCGGACATCGAGCTCACCGAGTCCTTCAACTTCGTCGAGCCGGTGCAGGAGGAATACACCGGCTCCATGCACCTGCTGTACGAAGGCGCGGTGCTGGCGGTGCTGGTGGTGTGGCTGTTCCTGCGCAACGTGCGCGCGACCTTCGTGTCCGCGGTGGCGCTGCCGCTGTCGGTGATCCCGGCCTTTGCTGGCATGTACCTGCTGGGTTTTTCCGTCAACGTCATCACGCTGCTGGCGTTGTCGCTGGTGGTCGGCATCCTGGTCGACGACGCCATTGTCGAGGTCGAGAACATCGTGCGCCACCTGCGCATGGGCAAGACACCGTACCAGGCCGCGATGGAAGCGGCCGACGAGATCGGCCTGGCGGTGATCGCCACCACCTTCACGCTGGTCGCGGTGTTCCTGCCCACGGCCTTCATGAGCGGCGTGGCCGGCAAGTTCTTCAAGCAGTTCGGCTGGACCGCCTCGCTGGCCGTCGTGGCCTCGCTGGTCGTGGCGCGCATGCTCACGCCGATGATGGCGGCCTACATCCTCAAGCCGATCAAGGGCGAGCACAAGGAACCGGGCTGGATGAAGCTGTACATGCGCATGGCCGCGTGGTGCCTGCGGCATCGCTTCCTGACCATGCTCGGCGCCACCGCGTTCTTCTTCGGCTCGGTGGCGCTGATCCCGCTGCTGCCCACCGGCTTCATCCCGCCGGACGACAACTCGCAGACCCAGGTCTACCTGGAACTGCCGCCGGGATCGACCCTGCAGCAGACGCTGCGCGCCGCCGAGCAGGCGCGCCTGCTGGTCACCGGCGTGGAGCATGTCAAGGGCGTCTATACGACGATCGGCGGCGGCACGGCCGGCGCCGACCCGTTCGCGCCCCAGGGTTCGGGCGAGGTGCGCAAGGCCACGCTGACCGTGAAGCTGACCGAACGCGGCACCCGGCCGCGCAAGCAGGGCATCGAGAACAACATGCGCGCCGCGCTCGAGCGCCTGCCCGGCGCACGCAGCAAGGTCGGCCTGGGCGGCTCGGGCGAGAAATACATCCTGGTGCTGACCGGCGACGATCCGGTGGCGCTGCAAAAGGCCGCGCTGGCGGTCGAAAACGACCTGCGCACCATTCCCGGCCTGGGCAGCGTGGCCTCGAGCGCCAGCCTGATCCGGCCCGAGATCGCGGTGCGCCCGGACTTCGCACGGGCCGCCGACCTGGGCGTGAGCAGCGCCGCGATCGGCGACACCTTGCGCATCGCCACGCTGGGTGACTACGACGTCGCCCTGCCCAAGCTCAACCTGTCGCAACGCCAGGTGCCGATCGTCGTACGGCTGCAGGATTCGGCGCGCGGCAACCTGGCGCTGCTCGAACGACTGGCGGTGCCGGGCACGCGCGGGCCGGTCATGCTGGGCCAGGTCGCAACGCTCGAGATGACCGGCGGGCCGGCCGTGATCGACCGCTACGACCGGGCGCGCAACGTCAACTTCGAGATCGAACTCTCGGGTCTGCCGCTGGGCGACGTCAAGGCGCAGGTCGAGAAACTGCCGGCCGTCAAGCAGCTGCCGCCCGGAGTCAAGATCATCGAGATCGGCGACGCCGAGGTCATGGGCGAGCTGTTCGCCAGCTTCGGCCTGGCCATGCTGACCGGCGTGCTCTGCATCTACATCGTGCTGGTGCTGCTGTTCAAGGACTTCCTGCACCCCGTGACCATCCTGTGCGCGTTGCCGCTGTCGCTGGGCGGCGCCTTCGTCGGGCTGCTGCTGGCCGGCAAGAGTTTCTCGATGCCCTCGTTGATCGGCCTGATCATGCTGATGGGCATCGCGACCAAGAACTCCATCCTGCTGGTCGAATACGCCATCGTCGCGCGGCGCGACCACGGCCTGTCGCGCGTCGACGCCCTGCTCGACGCCTGCCACAAGCGGGCGCGGCCCATCGTCATGACCACGCTGGCCATGGGTGCGGGCATGATGCCGATCGCGCTCGGCCTGGGCGTGGCCGACGCCAGCTTCCGCTCGCCGATGGCGATCGCCGTCATCGGCGGCCTGATCACCTCCACCGTGCTGAGCCTGCTGGTGGTGCCGGCCGTGTTCACCTACATCGACGACGTCGGCAACGGCTGGCGCCGGCTGCTGCACTGGCTGCAGCGCCGGCCCGGCCGCCATGACGACACCCCACCGGCCATCGGCGACCCCGCCGCGGCAGGAGCCCCCGCTGCGCGGGCCTGACGGTCACCTGGCCTGGGCCGGCCTGTGCAGTGCGCTGGTGCTGGCCAGCCTGGCCGCGCAGGCCAGCGCGCGCCCGCTGGCGCTGGTGTGGCACGCATCGGCCTGGCAACAGCACCCGTGGATGTTGTGGACCGCCAGCCTGGTGCACCTGTCGCCGGCCCATCTGCTGGTCAATCTCGGCGGCCTGCTGGTGCTCGCCGTGCTCGGCATGTTCCTGCGTGCGCAATGGCCGGCCACGCTGGCCGTGGTGCTGGCCTGGCCGCTGGGCACGCTGGCGCTGGCGGCCTGGCCCCAGGTCCGCTGGTACGCCGGCCTGTCCGGGCTGCTGATGGCGATGCTGGCGGTGCTGGCCGTGCACGCCTGGCGCCCCGGATCGCGCATGGCCGCGGCCGTGTTGCTCGCGGCGCTGGTGCTCAAGCTGCTGGCGGAGGCGGCCTGGTCGCAACCGCTGGCCTTCGACCCGCTGTGGGGTTTCAACGTGGTCAACGCGGCACACCTGAGCGGCGCACTCGCCGGTGCCGGCTGCGCATGCTTGCTGCGCGCGGCATGGCCGGCGACGGGCTCGGGCTCGGGCTCGGGAAGCAGCGTACCGGTCGACGAGCGCTGACCCTCGGTTCGGGTGCCGACCCGTTGCCGGCCAGCCGGTCGGCCGGACCCGGACGCCCCGCTCACCGCCGGGCCGGCACGCGTCGCAGGTTCAGCAGGTTGCCGGCCAGGATCAGCCCGGTGCCCGCCACCATCAACAGGTCGATCTGCTCGGCGTAGATCGCCCAGCCGGCGAGCGCGGTGAGCGGCACGCGCAGGAAATCCATCGGCACGATCACCGTCGCCTGTGCGTGGCGCATCGCGCGGACCATGCAGTAGTGCGAGAAGGTGCCGCAGAACGCGATCACGACCAGCCAGCCCCAGACCGCCGGCGACGGCCAGCGCCAGGTCGCCAGCGCCGGCCAGGCGCCGAGCACCGACTGCACGACCAGCATCCAGAACATGATGCGGGTCGCGTCTTCGGTGCGGGTCAGCAGCTTGACGAAGATCAGCGACACCGCGAATCCGACGGCCGCGGCCAGCGCAATGGCCTGCCCCGGGCTCACGCCGGCCTGGGCCGGGCGCACGATCAGCACCACCCCGATCACGCCCAGGGCCACCGCGGCGGCCTTCCAGCGGTTGAGCGACTCGCCCAGGAACGCCGCGGCCAGCAGCAGGGTCCAGATCGGCATCGTGAATTCGAGCGCGACCAGTTGCGCCAGCGGAATCAGCGTCAGCGCATAAAGCCACGCATATTGGGCGCCGTAATGCACGGTGTTGCGCACCAGGTGCAGGCCAGGCCGCGCGGTGCGCATGGCCCGCAGGCCGCCGGCGGCATGCACCAGCGGCGCCAGCATCAGCAGGCCGATCAGCGAACGCACCTCCATGACCTGGAACACATCGAGTTCGCGCGTTGCCTGTCGGCCGGAGATGGCCATCACGACCATCAAGCCCAGCCAGCCGGCCATCCAGGGCACGGCGCGGATGGTCGACGATGACGACGCCGCCGATGGCGGCGGCGCGGCGCCGGCGGCGACAGCCGCGGCCTGGTTCGTGGGTGGAGGTGGTGGAGGTGGTGGCATCCGGTGCTGCTGGCTGGTTCGACCCGCGCCCGCGTGCGGGCATCATGCCGTTCGCGGCGCGGCGCGGCGGGCTGGAGCCGACTGTACCCGCTCGCACCGATCCCGGCCGCCTTGCCAGACACATGCACCGGCCGCATGACCCGGTACCCGACGCCGGTTGCGCCACGGGCGTAAGATGGAATCCATGAACTGGTTGCGCAAACTCCCCGGTTACCGGCGCAGCCCGCCCGGCCTGGAATGGCGCATCCTGCGCCTGATGCCGACCGTGTGGCTGGCCGGCACGCTGCTGCCGGCGCTGGTCGCGCTGTCGGCGCGCTGGTGGCTCACGGCCGACACCGCCGCCGCGCTGGCGCGGGAGATCCAGCGTTTCGACTACATGATGATCGGCCTGGTCATCTTCGTCTGGACACTGGTGCTCACGGTCACGATCGGCTGCCTGATCGTCTGGCTGATGAAAGGCCCGGCCTACGTGGCCGACGGTTTCGAGGTGTCGCACAGCGACCGGCCGCGGCGCTGACGTGACGCGGGGCGGCCGGAGCCGACACCCGCGCCCCACGGCAACGCCCGTGGTCGGCGCACCGACCTCAGCGCACCAACGCACGCCACAACAGGCGCCCGCCGAACAACAGGAACAGGCTGCCGATCGTGCCCTCGAGCACACGCCGATACCGCGCATATCCGGCCCGCATCCGCTCACGCCGGAACAACCAGCCCAGAGCCGCCAGATACGTCGCATTGCAGACCACGATGATGAGCACGGCGACACAGGCGGTGGCGGCATTGGCCCGCAACAGACCCGACAACGCAAACAGCGACGTGATGAACAGGATGGCCTGCGCATTCGACAAGGCCGTGACCATGCCCAGCAGCGCGGTGCGGCGGTAGTCTGCCGGGGTGTCCTGTTCGCCGCGCATGAGCGCCGCGCTCTCGTCCCTTGAGGCAGCCGGCGGCGCAGCGGCACCGCCACCGCTTCGCCACGCCCGCTGCACGAGGCGCGCGCCCAGCCAGATCAGGTACACGCCGCCGAAGACATTCACCGCCACGCGCAGCCAGGGAAAGGCCTGCAGGATCGCCGCCCAGCCGACCAGGGCCAGCGCCGCCAGCACCGCAATCCCCGTGACGTTGCCGGCGATGGCATAAGCCAGATGCGCCGGCGTGCGCGTCACCGCCACATGCGTCACCAGCAAGGCATTCGGCCCCGGCGTGGGCACGATGGCCAGCCACAGCAGCGTGAAGGCGGAGAGGACTTGCAGGTCGAGGGACATTGGCATGCGGGGGATGCGGATCGGGCGTCGGCGTCAACGCCATGCCCGGTGCAGGCTGGATGCATCATGGTAGCGCCTTGTCGCAGGGCTGGTTGCCGCAGCCGGCACGGGCATCGATGCCTATGGCACGATACGGCGGCTGGCTGCCGTTCGCACGGCGGCAAGCGCCACTCACCCCGCACACGGCACAACCATGACACACTCGACACGCTTGCATTTCTTGTGCGGCAAGGCCGGGGCAGGGAAAAGCACCTTGTCCAGGACACTGGCCACACAACACGACGCCTTCCTGATCAGCGAAGACATCTGGCTCGCACGTCTGTATCCGGACGAGATGCGCGACTTCGACGACTACCTCACATACTCCCGCCGCATCAGGCAGGTCGTGCAACCGCTGGTCATCGACATGCTGGCCCATCGATCGGTGGTTCTGGACTTTCCCGCCAACACGGTTCGATCGCGCCAATGGTTCCGATCCATCATCGAGCAGGCGCGATCGGCACACACGCTGCATTACCTCAGCGCCGGCAACGCGTGGTGCCTGGATCGCATCGCCCGGCGCAACACGGAACGCCCGGAGGGGTCGCACGTACTCGACGAAGCCACCTTCATGCAGATCACGTCGCTGTTCGAACCGCCCACGCCCGCTGAGGGATTCGACGTACAAGTGCATGAGCAAGAGGTCCGTACCTGAACGTTCGGGGAAAATGCCGACGGTGATGGCGCCGGTGATGGCGCCGGTGATGGCGACGCATGCCGGCGGCGCCCGACGGAGTGAACCATGAAGCACAGCGCCATCTCGGACGGATCAGCGACGGTATTCAGCGCCGAAGGCGAAGTCACCGCGACCGCCGCATTCGAACATGTATATGCCGTCCCCGACGGCGCCACGCATGCGGTCGTGATGATGGAAGCGGCGACAGGTGATGCAGGGCTCGATGTCCGGCTCGAACCGCTGGCGATCGATGCACGCGATGAACTCTCCCGACTGGCGCGCGTGAAACTCCGCTTCCTGGCGCTGGCCGAAGGCACAGAAGAACTGGCGCTCCGCATCACCAGCGCCGGCAAGGCGGCGGTTCGTGTCACCGTCGCCTTCTTCAAGCGGGAAGCCGGCGCCCTGCGAAAGAATTTCTCGTGCAAGACCTGCAAGCAGCTGTGCAAACTCGCGCTGAGCGCCGTGCTCGCACATCTGGGGGTTCCGTACCTCGACGCGCAAGCCGTGACAGACCTCCCGGGTATCGCGCCGATCGACAACAGCCCCGAGGCCGCGCAGGCGCTTCGCGCCTTGGCCGACGAATTCGGTATCACGGCAGAGGAACTGCAAGCCCCCATCCCGGTACAGACCGGAGCACCGGTGCCGGTGACCCAGGCCTGCATCGACATGCTGGACGCGCCGAGCGAAGCCCCCGCGTGGGTCGGCGAATTGTTCGACCTGGTTCATCCGAAGGCGATGGCCGCCGTTCGGGTCGCACTCGAGATCGTGGACGGGTACATCGACGCCACGGATCGCATCTACACCTTTGCGTGCGAGTCCATCGGCATGTGCAAACCCGCAAGCGACAAGCCGAACGCCGGTGCGGCGTGAGCTTCGTCAATTCGATCGCGCCGCCTCGATCTCCTGCACCACCTGCATGGTCTTCAACACCCGGTCCGGCGTCAGGCTGATGCTGTCGATGCCCAGCTCCACGAGGTAACGCGCCACCTCGATGTGGTCCGACGGCGCCTGGCCGCAGATGCCGCTGTGGCGCTGGTTGCGCTTGGCGCCCTCGACCGCCATCTTCAGGATGCGGCGCATGCCTTCGTCCTGCTCGTCGAAGGATTCGGCGACGATGGCGCTGTCGCGGTCCACGCCCAGCGTGAGCTGGGTCAGGTCGTTGGAGCCGATGGAGAAGCCGTCGAACAATTCGGCGAACTCGTCGATCAACAGCACGTTGTTGGGGATCTCGCACATCACGTAGACCTCCAGGCCGTTCTCGCCACGCTCCAGTCCGTGGCTGGCCATGGCGGCGAGCACCTGGCGCGCCTCGTCCAGTCGGCGGCAGAACGGCACCATCAGCTTGAGGTTGGTCAGGCCCATGGTCTCGCGCACGCGCAGCATGGCCTCGCACTCGAGCGCAAACCCCTCGGCATAGGCCGGGTGCACGTAACGCGCGGCACCGCGAAAGCCGAGCATCGGGTTCTCCTCGTGCGGCTCGAAGTCGCGCCCGCCCATCAGCGCCGCGTATTCGTTGCTCTTGAAGTCCGACAGGCGCACGATGACCGGGCGCGGATAAAACGCCGCCGCGATCGTGCCCACGCCTTCGGCCAGGCGCTCGACGAAATAACTGCGCCCGTCCTTGTAGCCGGCGGACAGGGCCAGCACCTTCTCGCGTTCGGCAACATCCTGGATGCGCTCCGGATGCAGCACCGCCATCGGGTGCACCTTGATGTGTTCGTTGATGATGAACTCCATGCGTGCCAGTCCCACGCCGTCACACGGCATCTGGCTGACCTGGAACGCCAGCTCCGGATTGCCCAGGTTGACCATGATCTCGGTGGCCGGGCGCTTGAGTCCGGTCAGGTCGGTGACGGTCTTGTGGAACGCCACCTTGCCCGCATACACCTTGCCGGCCGCGCCTTCGGCGCAGGACACCGTCACCGTTTCACCGTCCTTGAGCACCTCGCTCGCGTGTTCGGCCCCCACCACCGCCGGAATGCCGAGCTCGCGCGCGACGATGGCCGCATGGCAGGTGCGCCCGCCGCGGTTGGTGACGATGGCGGCGGCCGTCTTCATGACCGGCTCCCAGTCGGGCGTCGTGGTGTCGGCCACCAACACCTCGCCGGGCCGGAACGCCGACAGGTGATGGCCGTCGGTCACCACCCGGACCTTGCCGCTGGCGATCTTGGCGCCGACGGCCCTGCCCAGGGCCCGGACGGTACCGGTGCCGTCCAGCACGTATTCCTCGATCTGCATCGCGCGGCGCTGCGAGATCGCCGTCTCGGGCCGTGCCTGCACGATGAACAAGGCGCCGTCCGGGCCGTCCTTGGCCCACTCGATGTCCATCGCGCGCCGCGTGCCGGCGCGTTGGCTGTAGTGGTCCTCGATCTTGATCGCCGCACCGGCCAGCTCGAGCACATCCTCGTCGCTGAGGCAATACCGCTTGCGGTCGGCCCGCGGCGTGGGCTTGTTCACCACCGGCTCCCGGGTACGTCCGGGCGCGTACACCATGTGCACCTGTTTCTCGCCCAGGGTCTTGCGCAACACGCTGCGATAACCCAGCGCATAGGTGGGCTTGTGCACGTAGAACTCGTCCGGGTCGACCGCACCCTGCACCACGTTCTCGCCCAGGCCCCAGGCGCCGGTGATGAACACCACGTCCGGATGGCCGGACTCGGTGTCGATGGTGAACATCACGCCGGCCGAGGCGCGGTCGCTGCGCACCATCTGCATCACCGCCACCGACAGGAACACCTTGAAGTGATCGAAGCCGTTGTCGGTGCGGTAGGAAATGGCCCGGTCGGTGAACAAGGAGGCCTGGCAGCGCTTGACGGCGTCGATCAGCATCTCCTCGCCGTGCACGTTCAGGTAGGTGTCGTGTTGCCCGGCGAAACTGGCATTGGGAAGGTCCTCGGCCGTGGCCGAGCTGCGTACCGCCACGCTCAGGTCGCCACCGACCTGGGCCTTGAGCTCGCGCCAGGCTTCGCGCAGCTGCCGCTCCACGGCGGCCGGCATGCCGGCGCCATAGACGATCTCGCGCGCCCGGGCGCCGGCGCGCGACAAGGCGTCGGTGTCGGTCTTGTCCAGCTTGTCGAGCAGCTGGTGCAATTCGGGCCAGGCTCCGGCGGCGTCGAGCGCATCGCGATACGCCTGCGCCGTGACCGCGAATCCATCGGGAATCCGCACGCCCAGCGGCGTGAGCTGCTGGAACATCTCGCCCAGCGAGGCATTCTTGCCCCCCACCAGGCCCAGGTCGTCGAGCGAGAGTTCCTTGAACCAGCGGATGTAACGGGTGTCGGGCATGGAAGGTCCTTGCGATGGATCGAATCGTTCATCATGAACCAGCACCCCGCACCGGGTATTGACGCCGGTCAATGGCTGCGGCGTGGCGTGTGGTGCATCGCGACGAGACCCGACACGTTTGACATCGTCCCCCACATGTGAAAAGGTCGGGCCATCAACACCGTCGCGATGCCATTGCGCATCGTCCGCCAAGGGAGGCACACCAGCATGGCGTCACGTCGCCATCCGTCAAGACCTGTTGCACGCGTCATGCGCATCATCGGCACCGTGTGCGCCATTGCACCGCCGCTTCATAGCGCACACGCGCAGACCGATCCACAGCCGCCGCCTCCGCTGGTTCGAGAAGCGCCATTTGCCATCGTCGACCTGCTCGACCTGGACGGGGGTTTCGATTTTCGCCTCGGCAATTTCGGAGAACCCACCCGATATGTCCCGATCATCGACGGCGTTCCCTACGATCCGGGCGTACCCGTCAACCCCGGTTGGTGGATCAACGCCGAGACCACGACGGTGCCCGTGGCACGCGACATCCGCCAGGATGCACGCACCCACCACTACGTCTACCAAGGCTCCACGGCGACCGTGTCGCTCACCGACGCGCGCGCACGCGTAGATTTCCTGTGGCACCAGCGCGCCACGTTCGACAACAGCCTGCGCATCTGGACGGCCGCACCGCAGGACTCGGGCAAGGGGCAGCGCGACACCTTCTACTACCTCACCGACCAGCCACCCTATGGGTCGCAATACGATGCACCCCCTTGGCGTGCGCAGTTCAGTGCGGTCAAGCCGCAGACCGGGCCCTACACCCTGCCGGACCTGGATCCGCTCACCGTCCCGGTCATCGATCCGAGCGAGGCGTCCCGCTACGCCAACGAGGGGCGCAATTTCCTGTTCCGACCCAGCATCCATGGCACCAGCGCGGGCGACGCCGACACACCACCTCCGATCGGCGTGCTCGAACTCGACCTGCGCATGCAGGTGGATCATCACTACCGCAAGATCGAGAAACCGGTCATCCATCTGGACTTCCTCCAGGCCGCAGACGGGATGGCCGGAAAAATGGGCCTGTTCGGCCAGCGCATGGCACTGGAGACCGGGACACCATTCGCGTTGCAGTCGACCACCGCCAACATGCGCAGTGCGCTGGTCAGCCGGGTGCAGGAGATCTTCGACGAAGCGCTGGTGCCGGTGCTGGTCACCGACAACGCGTCCGATGCATCCGATGCCCTCAAGGTGGTGACGGTCCGGTTCGGCGACGCGGTCCGGATCCCCTGCAGCACACTGGCGGGTGTGATGGGCTACTGCGATCCATCCCGTCCGCCCCGCATCTGGGGCCTGGCGGACGGCAGTGACGCCAGCGGCGCCCAGGTGGACCAGTTCGACCAGGATCCCGTCCAGTCGGTGCGTGTGTTCGCGCAACTGGCCGGCGCGAGCGGCAACGATGATGTGCGCATGGTCGCCGGCACCATCGCGCACGAGGTGGCGCACACCTACGGCGCGGCCCATCTCGACCTCGACCCGGCCGACCCGCATCACGCGAGCTCGCTGATGCAAAGCCGCGGCAGCGGTGATGCCGACATCGACCTGGACGACCAGGCCTTTTCGGATCAGCCCGGCGCGATTCCGTTGGCCGAGCTGCCGGTTCGGCCGCAGGTGACCCACAACCCCGTCTACCACATGCGCCGCTGGGCGGCGGGGGAAGACGCCGACTATCTGGCGTGGGACGGTCTGCAAGCCGGTTCATGGGAGCAGATCGCATTGGCGGACATGCTGACCACCGGACACGCCCTGGTCAACGAGATCTATCTGGTGCTCACGCTGCAGCAAGCCGTGCAATCGTTCTTCGACCTGCATATCGACCCGATGCTGCAATACGGGGATGACGTCGGTCTGCTGTCCGCCCTCGCCGGCCCGCTGGGACCGGGCACCCACGCGCTGCGATTCCAGAACCAGGCCGCGCTTGCATTTGCCATTGTCGGCGGCGACCCGGACGCGGATTTCCTTGATGTCGGCCTGGTCACCGATCTCGGCAATCCGCAGGGCAGCTTCCGGCACATCGCGGCCGCGGGCGACACCTTCAACGGTCACGTGGTGCGGGCAGGCAGCGACGGCGCACTGACGGTGATCGGCAATTTCAGTGTGCAGGTATCGGCGGTACCCGAACCGGGCGCCGCGGTGCTATTCATGGCCGGAATCGCCCTGCTGGGCCTGCGCGCCCGCGGTTCGGCGCGACGGCGGCCCGTCGTGTGCGATGCGCCCCACGGAACAGGAGCGGATCGCGCCTGAACCCGCCCGGACGGTGTTCCAGCCGCGCCGTTCGAGCGCTCCGTCAGCGCCCGCCCCGGTACCACGCCCGGTTCACGAACGCAGCGTCGTGTTCCACCACCTCGCCCACCCGCGGCGTGACCAGCGACACGCCCTTTGCACGTGCCGCGGCCAGCGCGCGCACGATGGGCTCGTCCCAGCCGTGGTACGACAGGTTGAACGTGGCCCAGTGCACCGGCAGCAGTGTCTTCGCGCCGAGGTCCAGGTGGGACTGGACGGCGGATTCCGGGTCCATGTGGATGTCCAGCCAGCTGTTGCCATAGGAGCCGATCTTCATCAGGGTCATGTCCGGCGCACCCAGCCGGGCGCGGATTTCCTTGAAGTGCGGCCCGTATCCGGTGTCGCCGCTGTGATACACCGAATAGCCGGCGCCGCGGATCATCCAGGAAGTCCACAGCGTGGAGTTGTCCATGCTCTTGCGCCCGGAATAATGCCGCGCCGGCGTGGCGTGGATCTCGACACCCTTGAAGCGGGTGTGTTCCCACCAGTCCATCTCGTGGATCTGCACCGGCGGAATGCTCCAGCGCTCCAGGTGCGCGCCGATGCCCAGGCCGACGAAGAAATGCGTGCCGCCGCGCGCCAGTTGCAGCACCGTGTCGCGGTCGAGGTGGTCGTAATGGTCGTGCGAGATCACGGCCGCGTCGATGCCTTCGAGCTGGTCGAGTGCGATCGGTGACGCATGCATGCGCTCGGGGCCGACGAACTGGAACGGCGAGGCGCGTTGCGACAACACCGGGTCGGTCAGGATGCGCACGCCGTCGATCTCGATCAGCACGGTCGAATGTCCGAGCCAGATCGCGCGCATGCCCGCCAGTGCCGGCTGCTTCAACGCCGCCGGCGCCAGCGGCAACACCGGGATCGCAAACCCCGGTTCGCGCTGCTGGCCGCCCATGTAGTCGCGCAGGTTCTGCATCAGCGCGAGATCGCTGCGGTACGGTGGCGTGTTCTCGAACCGGCCGTCGACATACTGCGGCGAACGCTGCATGCGCGCCAGCCGCTCGCCCTCGATCGCCCCGCCGAAGGTCGGCAGGCTCAGCACGAGTGACGCGGCCAGGCCCAGCAGGGCCACCACGACCACGACCACCAGCAAGACCTTGACCCAGCGCGACATGTCGGTGCCTCCCGCAGCCATTCTGCCTCAGGGCCGGCCCACCGCCATGCACGGGCCTGTCATCGAACCGTCACCGGAATCACCGATGCTCGCGCTGTTGTCATCAACCCGTAGTTCCATTCCCATGCCATTCGACTCCCCCGCCCCACGCGCAAGCTTCAACGACGAGGACTCCAACCGGTCCGCCAACCCGCACTTCGACGCCATCGTGCAGCAGCGGCTCAGCCGCCGCACCTTGCTGCGCGGCGCGGCGGCCGGCGCCGCCGTCGGCGGCCTGGCCCTCGGCGGTTGCGCCACGACCGGCGCATCCGACGGGATGCACAGCCCGCTCACCACATTGGGATTCACGCCCGTCGCCAAGAGCCTGGCCGATACGGTCCAGGTCCCGCAGGGCTACCGCGCCCAGGTGCTGTACGCGCTGGGCGACCCCATCCTGCCCGGTGCGGCGGCATTCCGCAACGACGGCACCGACACCGACTTCGACAAACGGGCCGGCGACCACCATGACGGCATGGAATGGTTCGGCCTCGATGCCGCCGGCAAGCCCTCGGAGCGTTTCGCCAGCCGAGGGCTGATCGCGATGAACCACGAGGCCACGACCGACGAGAAACTGACCTCCTTCTTCCTGCATGCCGACGGCGGCGCCGCCAGCCTGCCGCGCAAGGCCGCCGAGGTCGACAAGGAGCTGATGATCCACGGCCTGTCGGTGATCGAGGTGCAGGCCGGCAGCGGCGGCTGGTCGTACCGGAAGGATTCCGCGTTCAACCGCCGCATCACGACCATGACCCCGGCCGAGATCCACGGCCCGGCCCGCGGCAGCGCCCACCTGGTCACGCGCTACAGCCCGGACGGCACGCGCACCCGCGGCACGCTGAACAACTGCGGCACCGGCAAGACACCCTGGGCCACCTATGTGTCGGGCGAGGAGAACTGGTTCGGCTATTTCCACCGCGATGCCAAGGACGACGAGCGCCGCGGCAAGAAGGATGCGTCCGTCGTCGCGCTCGAGCGTTACGGCCGCAAGGCCGGCGCCGCCAGCCGCCACGGCTGGGAAAGCGCGGGGGCGCAGGACATGTACGCACGCTGGAATAACAGCGCCACCGGTGCGTCGGCACAGGGCGACTACCGCAACGAGATGAACGGCTTCGGCTATATCGTCGAGATCGACCCCTACGACGGCTCCAAGGCACTGCGCAAGCGCACCGCGCTGGGTCGCATGGGCCATGAGAATGCCACCTTCGCGCGGCCGGTGGCGGGCCAGCCTGTGGTCGCCTACATGGGCGACGATTCGCGCGGCGAATACATCTACAAGTTCGTCTCCGCGGCCCGCTGGGACCCGCGTGACGCCCATGCCACCGACCGCCTGGCCGTGGGCGACAAGTACCTGGACCAGGGCACGCTGTACGTGGCCAAGTTCAAGGAGGACGGCAGCGGCGAGTGGCTCGAGTTGTCGATGCGCAACCCCATCGTCGCAGCCAACCCGGACTTTGAATTCAAGAGCGACGCCGACATCGCCATCTTCACCCGCCTGGCGGCCGACGCGGTCGGCGCCACGCGCATGGACCGCCCGGAATGGGGTGGCGTCAACCCGAAAAACGGCGAGGTCTACTTCACGCTGACCAACAACAGCAACCGCAGCCTGGACGGTGCGATGGCCGCCGACGCGGCCAACCCGCGCGTCTACACGGACATGAATGGCAGCAAGAAGAACAACGGCAACGTCAACGGCCACATCATCCGCATGGCCGAAGGCCAGGCGCACGCCATGGCGTTCCGCTGGGACATCTACCTGTTCGCATCCGAGGCCGGCGCCGACAAGGGCGCGATCAACCTGTCCAACCTGGACGACAGCAACGACCTGTCCTCGCCCGACGGCCTGGTGTTCAGCCCATCCACCGGCATCTGCTGGATCCAGACCGACGACGGTGCCTACACCGACGTCACCAACTGCATGCTGATGGCGGCCATTCCCGGCCAGGTCGGCGACGGCGGCAAGAAGACGCTCGCCTACAAACGTGCCGACGGCAGCGAAAAACGCGTCGACACCCACGCTGGCAAGGCGCAAAGCAGCGTCACGTTCAAGCGTTTCCTGGTCGGCCCGCGGGGTGCGGAGATCACCGGCTGGTGCGAAAGCCCGGACGGTCGCGCGATGTTCATCAACATCCAGCACCCCGGCGAGAACACGAAGATGGCCGACATTGCGAACCCGGCGAAATACGAAAGCCAGTGGCCGGCCAACGCCGGCTACGGCGCCGGCCAGCGGCCGCGCTCGGCCACCATCGTCATCACCAAGGTCGACGGCGGGCGTATCGGAACTTGAGGGGTAGACGCCCCCCGTCTGTCCGGCCTCACTGCGTGTAAGCCGGCCGAACCCCCCACTGGGGGGCGGGCCGGCCGCTTCGGAGCGGCCGGGCGCGCCGGCCCCTGGTGGAAGGACGCCCTCCGTCTGTCCGGGTGCACGGCGATGGTTCAGCGCGTCCCGCGTTGCGCCGGCTCGTCGAACAGGCCCGGGCCGTCACCGAACTGCGCTCTTTCGATCTCGAGCAGGCGCAGCTTGGTACGCGCGCCACCGCTGGCCGAAAAGCCGCCGGAGCGGCCATCGGCCGCCAGGATGCGGTGGCACGGCACGACCGGCGCGAACGGGTTGTGCCCCAGCGCCTGGCCGACGGCGCGGGCCGCGCCGGGTTCACCCAGGCGACGCGCCATGGCTCCGTAGGTCGTGGTCTCGCCAGGCGCCATCTGCCGGGCCAGCGCGTAGACCCGCTGGTGGAACGGCGGCACGCCGCTCATGTCGAGCGGCAGGTCGGACAGGTCGGTCGGCGCCGTCGGCCGGCCCTCGAGCAAGGCATGGATGCGGTCGATTGCGTATTGCACATGCTGCGGCGGCGCGCAGGCGCTCGCCTGCGGGAAGCGTTGTTCCATCCGTGCACGGGTTGCCGTGGCATGCTCCTCGGGCAGTTGCACGCCGGTCAGGCCGGATGCGCCCCAGGCAATGCCGCACGGGCCGATCGCGGTGTCGAACAAGGTGTAGCCGATGGTGGACATGATGGCAGCCTGCATCGTACGCCACCATCGGCGGGCCAGTACCGGCCGCTTTCAGGTCGCCAGCCCCAGCCCGACACGCGAGATGCGCCCCTCCTGCAGTTCGCGCACCACAAAGGTCGCCGCCCCCCACGCCACGCTGTCACCGGCCACCGGTGGGCGCCGCAGTTGCCGCGCCATCCAGTGGCCCAGTGTCAGTTCCGCATCGGCCGCGTCGGGCGCCGGCAGGCTGTAGAACTCGCATACGGCACCGATGGGCGTGCTGCTGGCCAGCTCGAAATCGCGGAACACGGCACGGTGCTCCTGCTCGTCGCTGGCCTCGGGTATCGCCACGCCGAGCCGGCGCGCCATCCAGCCGATGGTCGAGCCCTGCAGCAACAGGGATGCGACCACCACGAGGAAGGCGATGTTGAACAGCTCGGCGGCCTGCGGTGTGCCCGCCATCAGCGGGAACAGCGCCAGCACGATGGGCACGGCACCGCGCAGGCCGACCCACGCGATGTACCAGGTCTCGTTGCGCGTGAACCGGAACGGCCACAGGCACATCCAGACCGCCAGCGGCCGCGCCACCAGGATCAGCGTGGCAGCCACGGCCAGCCCGGGCACGGTGTAGTCGAGCATGGTCGACGGTGTCACCAGCAGGCCCAGCAGCAGGAACATGCCGGCCTGCGCCAGCCAGGCGTAACCGTCCATCACGATCAGGATGGGCGCCACGGCGTCGACCGCGCGATTGGCCAGGATCAGCCCGAACAGGTAGACCGCCAGGAAACCGGAGCCGCCCAGCAGGCCGGCCGCCGCGAAGATCGCCAGGCCGCCCGCGCCCACCAGCAGCGCCAGCACACCGCCACCGGCATCGCGCGACACCAGGCGCGGCAGCAGCAGCGCCATGGCCCATCCGCCCGCGACACCGACCACGGCGCCCCAGCCGAACTGCTGCAGGAAGGACCAGGCCACCGTGGCCCATGGCGCGTCCTGCGCGCCGTAGGCACCGATGACGGCAATGAAGGCCAGCGTCAGGTAGACCGCCATCGGATCGTTGACGCCTGACTCGATCTCCAGCGTCGCGGCCACCCGCTCGTTGAGCACCACGCCCGAGCGGGTCAGCAACGCGAACACCGCCGCCGCATCGGTCGAGCCGACGATGGCGCCGAGCAGGAAGGCCGTCGGCCAGTCGAGCCCGACGAACACGACACCGGCCACGGCCGTGATGCCGGCACAGACCACGACGCCGACCGAGGCCAGCAACGAGGCCGGCCGCAACCCGGTGCGAAAGGTCGCGAATGCGGTGCGCAGGCCGCCGTCGAGCAGGATCACCGCCAGCGCCAGGTTGCCGACCCAGAAGCTCAGCCGGTAGTCGTCGAAGCGGACCCCGCCCGGGCCGTCCTCGCCCGCCAGGATGCCGGCGAACAGGAATACCAGCAGGAACGAGAAACCGATACGCGCCGAGAACAAGCCCACCAGCACGCTGACGAACACCAGGCCGGAGACGGCGAGCAGGGGCAGGTTGACGAATTCCATGCACAAAGTATCCACGACGCACGGCCGTGCACGCGCCGCTCCCGGGCAAAGTCCGAAAGCGGGCAAGGGCCATGGCTTCATGCCCGGTTGCCGGCACAATCGAACGTCCCCTCTGACGCAGGACACGATGAAGATCCGATCCATCCACGCCTTCCCCATCGCCAGCGACCTGCTCGGCGGCCCGCCGACCACGGCCGAACGACGTCCGGCCTGGACCGCCGATGCCGAGGTCGCCAGTCCGATGTCGCATTTCCCGCGCTTCAAGCGCCTGCGTTCGAGCTGGCGTCCGCGCTGGCCGTCGGTGGCCTGCCTGGTGACGGCCGACGACGGCAGCTGGGGCCTGGGCATGACACGTTACGGCACGCCGGTGATCTCCATCATCAACGACCATCTGGCGCCGCTGCTGGTCGGGGAGACCTGCACCGACACCGATCATGTCTGGAACCTGATGCAGGGCATGACGTCGCCGTATGCCGGCGGCCTGTCGTGTTATGCGGTCAGCGCCATCGACCTGGCCTTGTGGGACCTCAAGGGCAAGTTGCTCGGGCAGCCGGTGTACGCCCTGCTGGGCGCGCCGGCGCGAAGCCATATCGACTGTTATGCCACCGGCAACGATACCGACTGGATCCTCGAACTCGGCTTCCAGGCCACCAAGATCGCCTGTCCGCACGGCCCGGCCGACGGCGTGCGCGGCCTCGACGCCAACGAGGCGTTGGTCGCGCAGACCCGCGCGGCCATCGGAGCGGAGCGCGAGCTGATGGTCGATTGCTGGATGGCCTTCGACGTCGACTACGCGGTCAGCTTTGCGCAGCGCATGGTGCCGCACCGGCTGCGCTGGATCGAGGACTGCCTGATGCCGGACGATCTCGACGGCGTGCGCAGCCTGCGCGAACGCCTGCCCGGCCACGGCCTGGCCGGCGGCGAACACTGGTACACGCCAGCGCCGTTCGCCAGCGCCGCGGTCAACCGCAGCCTGGACGTGTTCCAGCCCGACATCGGTTGGGCCGGCGGCATGACCGGCTGCCTGAAGATCGCACGCATCGCGCAGGCCGCGGGCATACCGGTGATGCTGCACGCCGGCATGAACACGGCGTACGGACAACATTTCACGCTGGCCGTGCCGAATGCGACGATGGGTGAATATTTCGTCGGCTCCGCGCCCGGCGTGCCGCTGGCGGAAGTGCGGCTGACGCCTGGCACCGCGGTGCCGCAGGACGGTCGGCTCGTGCCGTCGGACGCCCCCGGATTCGGGCTGGGCCTGTCGCTGGAACAGGCGCAGGCCCTGGCGCTCTGACCGGCCGGCCAGGGCTACGCTCAGTCCGTGCGATGGGCCTCGATATAGGCCCAGTCCGGCTCACCGCCCAGGCCCGGGCCGGCGGGCAGGCGGACCATGCCGTCGGCATCGACACGCAGGTACTCGCGCAATCCGTAGTGGTAGGGTAGCTGCGGCACCAGCACCTCGAGCATGTCGACGTCGCTGGCGCCGCACAACACATGCAGGTTGGCCAGGTTCATCAAGGCGCTGGCGCCATGGTGGGACGCCACCGGCACGCCATGCGCGTCGCAGACCGCCATGGTCTTCAGGCAGCCGGTGATGCCGCCTTTCCAGTACACGTCGCACAGCACCGCGTCAAAGGCGCCGGCGTCCAGCGCATTGGCCGTGGCGCCGTGCAGGCCCGGCAGGGTCTCGCCGCCGATCACCGGAATCTCGAGCGCGTCGCGCAGCCGGCGATAGTCGGCCCAGTCCTGCTGCGGCAGCGGCTCCTCGTACCAGTGGTAGTCCAGTGCCTGCAGTGCCTCGCCCACGCGCAAGGCATCCGACGGGCCGTAACGCTTGGCCGCGTCCAGCATCAGCCGCACCGCCGGCCCCGCGGCCGCGCGCAACGCGCCGGCCAGCGCGATGTCGCGCGCCGGGTCGTAGAACGGATGCACCTTGTACGCGGTGAAGCCCAGTGCCAGCGCGGCGCGCATGTCGGCGACATAGGCGTCGAGGCTGTCATGGTGGCTGGAGCTGGCGTAGGCCCGCATCGCCTGCCGGCGCCCGCCGCACCGCTGCGCCACGGTGACACCCTCCAGCCGCGCGGCCAGGTCCCACAATGCGACGTCCACGGCACTGATCGCGAACACGCTGACATACCCGGCCGGCTCCAGCGCCGCCATGGCCTGCCACGCGCCCTGCGGGTCCGACGCATCGCGGCCCAGCACCCGCGGGCGCAGGGACGCCATCACCTGGTTGCCGATCACCGCCGCCGACTGTCCGCCGTGGGCCCGGGCCAGCGCATAACCCTCGGTGCCGTCGTCGGCTTGCGCCACCACCAGCAGCAACTCCAGTTCACCCGGGAAGTGGCCCGCGTGGATCGGAATCATCGGCTGCGCAAAACCCACCGTGCGGATGGCCCGGATCTTCATGGGGCAACGCCTGGCACGTCAGTCGACCTTGACCTTGAGCTGCACCGCCAGGTCGGTCCACAGCTTGAGGTCGTGCGCGATCACCTCGGCGAACTCGGCCGGCGTGCTGCCCACCACCTCCTGGCTGGCGTTGGTCAGCGTCTGGCGCACAGCCGGGTCGGCCAGCACCTTGAGCAGTTCGGCGTTGAGCCGGGCGATGACCGGCTCGGGTGTGCCCGCCGGCGCCAGCAGGCCGTACCAGGCGTCGAGCGTGAAGCCCGGCTTCATCGCCTCGGCCATGGTCGGCACGTCGGGGAACTGCGCGCTGCGCTTGGGCCCGGTCACGGCCAGTGCGCGCAACTTGCCGGCCTTGACCTGCGGCAGCGCGATCTGCAAGGCGGGGAAGGCCAGCTGGGTCTGGCTGGTCATCACCGAGGTCACCTGCTCGCCCGCACTCTTGTACGGTATGTGCACGATGTCGAGATTGCCGCCGTGGGACTTGAGCAGCTCACCCGAGTAGTGGCCGATGCCGCCGTTGCCCCCCGAGGCATAACTCAGGCTGCCCGGCTTGTCCTTGGCCATCGCGATCAGCTCGGCGACACTCCTGGCCGGTGAATCCGGCGGCACCACCAGCATCGCCGACACGCGCGACACCAGGCCGATCGGCGCGAAGTCCTTGATCGCGTTGTATTTGACGTTGCTGATGCCGGGGTTGCCGACCAGTTGCGTCGCGTTGAACAGCAGCGTGTAGCCGTCCTTGGGCGCCCGCGCGACGAACTCGGTGCCGATGTTGCCGCCCGCACCGGCGCGGTTCTCGATCACGATCGGCTGGCCCAGGCCGGTGGCCATGCGCGCGATCACGTTGCGTGCCACGCCGTCGACACCGGAGCCGGCCGGGAACGGCACCACGACATGAACCGGGCTGGTGGGATACGCCTGGGCATGCAGCGACGGCACGGCCAGCGACAGCACAGCGGCGGCCAACAGGCGCCGCGACAGGGATACGGAAACAGGGATCATGGTGTTTGTCTCGCTTTCTGGAATCGTTGTGAACAGGCCGGCCCATCGTAGCCATCCGGTGCGGGTCGTGGGGTGCCGCGCCGCGCGGTAATTTCATAGAATGCAATTCGTGCCCCAGCCCCCGGACGCAGCACCCAACGTCACCCGATCCCTGCACCGGGCGGTCGGCCTGTTGCGGCTGCTGGCCAGCCACACCCGCATCGGCTGGCGGCTCAGCGACCTGGCCGAACACACGTCCCTGGACCCGGCCACCGTGCACCGCCTGCTGCGCGCCCTGGTCGACGAAGGCCTGGCCAGCCGCGTGCCCGGCACCCGCCACTACACGCTCGGCCCGCTGGCGTTCACGCTGGGACTGGCCGCGGCCCCGTATTTCGACCTGGGCCGCCCGACCCAGAGCCGGCTGGCCACGCTGGCGAAGGAGCTGCGCGGCACCGTGTTCCTGAAGCTGCGCAGCGGCGTCGATTCGGTCTGCCTGGCACGGCACGACGGCGTGGGCCCGGTGCCGTCGCTGATGCTCGAGGTCGGCGGCCGCCGCCCGCTGTGCCTGACCGCCGGCGGCGTCGCGATGCTGATCCACCTGCCACGCGCCGACCAGGTGGCCATCGAGGCCGACAACCGGCGCAGCATCGAGCGGATGAATTTACGACGCTGGCAGGGCGTGCGGCGCATGTTGCGGCGCTCGCGGTCGCTGGGGTATGCGTCGAACCTGGGCGACATCGCCGCGGGCATCAACGCCATCGGCGTGCCGGTGGCGACGCCGGCCGGCGATCCGGCGGCCTCGTTGACGCTGGCGCTGGCCGGCGCGCCGCTGGCGCAGCCGCAGGCCGATGCGCTGGCGACACGGTTGCGCGGCGAAGCCGCAGAAATCGCGCCGCTGCTCGCAGGCCTGCGGCTGGGTCGGACCGATTGAGAAGCCATGAGCGCGGGCGCGGCGTCGCGCCGGCAACGGCAACAGCCGATGCACCGCCGGTCAGGCGATCGCGCGGCGGCCCTGCCCGGAGCAGCGCCGCTCAGGTCCCGCAGAACGTGCGGTAGCCGGCCATCGTCTCCGGCGGCGCGGGCACGGCATAGTCCCCGAGCCCGTCACGCGCATCGAAAGGCCGCTGCAACACCGAGAGCAGGCGCTCGAACGGCGCCTGGTCGCCCTGTTCGACGGCGGCGCTGAGCGCGGCCTCGACCAGGTGGTTGCGTGGAATGTAGAGCGGATTGGCCAGGCGCATGGCTTCGGCACGCGCGGCCGGGTCGGCCGCGCTGCGCGCCTGCCAGCGCGCGAGCCAGGCGTCCAGCGGCGCGGCGTCCGCGAACAACGCGCGCAACGCGGCGCCATCGCCCGCGCGGGCGAATGCGGTGAGTTGCCGGAACGCCAGCGTGAAGTCCACCCGCTGGGACTGCAGCAGGTCCAGCCAGTCGTTGGCCAGCGCCGCGTCATCCGGCGACTCGGCCGCCAGGCCGAGCTTGCGGCCCAACTCGGCCGTCCAGTGCTGCTGGTACGCCGCGGCAAATTCCCCGACGACCTCGGTGGCCATGGCCACGGCGGTGTCGGCGTCCTCGTGCAACAGCGGCAGCAGGGTTTCGGCCAGGCGCGCGAGATTCCACTGCGCGATGCCGGGCTGGTTGCCATAGGCATACCGGCCCTGGCTGTCGATGGAGCTGAACACGGTACCGGGGTCGTAGGCATCCATGAAGGCGCACGGGCCGTAGTCGATGGTCTCGCCCGAGAGGGTCATGTTGTCGGTGTTCATCACGCCATGGATGAAACCCACGCCCATCCAGCGCGCGATCAGCGCAGCCTGGCGCTCGGTGACGGCACGCAGCAAGGCCAGGTAGGGTTGCGGCTGGCCGGCCAGTTCCGGATCGTGGCGGGCGATCGTGTAGTCGGCCAGCATCCGGAGCTGTTCGGTGCTGCCGCGGGTGGCGAAGAACTGGAACGTGCCTACGCGCAGGTGGCTGGCGGCGACACGGGTGAGCACCGCGCCGGGCAAGGCGCCGGTGTCGCGAAACACCTGTTCGCCGCTGGCCACCACCGCCAACGCGCGCGTGGTGGGAATGCCCAGCGCATGCATGGCCTCGCCCATCAGGTACTCGCGCAGCACCGGGCCGAGTGCGGCCTTGCCGTCGCCGCCGCGCGAGAACGGCGTGCGGCCCGAGCCCTTGAACGCGATGTCGCGCCGCCGGCCGTGTCTGTCGATGAGCTCGCCCAGCAGCAACGCACGCCCGTCGCCCAGCTGGGGCGAGAAGCCGCCGAACTGGTGTCCGGCATAGGCCTGGGCGATCGGCGTGGCGCCTTCGGGCGCCTGGTTACCCGAGAAGATCGCGGCGCCCAGCGGGCCGTCCAGCGCCACGGGGTCCAGGCCGAGCTCGGCGGCGAGTTCCCGGTTGAGCTTGAGCAACACCGGCGCGGGCACCTGCGCGGCCTGCCAGGGCACGAAGAAGCCTTCGAGCGCACGGGCATACGTGTTGTCGAAACGAAAGCCGGCAGCGGCGGCGGCGGTGGAATCGGGCGTGGCGGTGTTCATGGCCCAAGTGTCGGCCATGGCGGGAGCCGCAGACGGCGGCAGGGTTTCGCAGACAGCCGGATCGCGGCAGCGTCGCAGTACTGTGGCGCAGCGGCAGGGTCGAACGAACAGGGCAGCCGGAACGCAAACGCTGGCACCGCGGCAGGACTGACGGCGCGGGAAACGCTGGATTGCAGGAAAGTATCTGACCCCGTCAAGGGTTGAGCACGCAGCCACCGGTCACGTCCCCCTGCCACCGCGCCCGCATCGCCTCCCTGAACTGCGCCAGCGCATACCGGTGCGAGACATGCGGCCGGATGCGCCCCTCCCGCACCCACTGCCAGATCCGCGCCAGCCGTTCGGTGCGCAACGACGGGTCGTGCGCCACCGCGATCACCGCCGGGCAACCCATCACGGTCAGGCTTTTCATCTGCATGATGTTGGTCGGCAGCTGGTTGGCGTTCGGCGCGCCGCGTTGGCCCTTGCCGCGTGCGACGTCCGGGGTCGAGGTCCAGCCGACGATCAGCAGCCGGCCGCCGAAGGCCATCGCGCGCATGGCCTCGAGCGTGGTGGCGCCGCCCACCGCGTCATAGACCAGGTCCACGCCCTTGCCGCCGGTGAGCGCCTTGACCTCGTCGCGGAAACGCCGCACGCCGCCGGCATCGGCGTCGGTGCCGCGGATGTTCACGACATGGTCCGCACCATGCGCCCGTACCGTGGCCAGCTTGGTGTCCGAACGCCCCGCCGCGATGACGGTGGCGCCGAGCAGCTTCGCCATCTGTACCGCCGCCATGCCGGTCGAACCCGAGGCGCCCAGGATCAGCACGCTTTCGCCGGCCCGCAGCTGCCCCCGCGCGACCAGGCAGTGGTAGGCGGTCTCGTAGTTGCCCAGCAGGCAGCAGGCCTCGTCGAACGAGAAACCGTCCGGGATCCGGTACGCCGCCTGCTGCGGGATCACCGCGTACGACGCGAATCCGCCCGCCGCCTGGTAGGCGCCCCCGCTGCGCGCGCCGACCTGCATGAAGTCGGCCAATATGCGGTCGCCGACAGCGACACGGGCCGGATCGACCGCCGCGCCGACGGCTTCGACCGTGCCGCTGTATTCCATGCCCGGGCCATACGGCGGCCGGGGCATGTGCTGGTATTGGCCGCTGGTCATCAGCAGGTCGACCCAGCTCACGGCGGCGCTGCGGACCGCGAGCAAGACCTCGTCCGGGCCCAGCCGCGCCGGATCGGGCGCTGGCATCGGATGCAGCGCCATGTGGTGCTCGACGGCATCCATCGGGTTGTCGGCGAATTCGGCGACCAGCACGCGCTGGCCGGCAGGCAGGATTGGTGGCATAGAATCTATAAATAGAACTTTAAGCTTACAGCCGGATGGTAGCCCAGATGCAGACAAGCGAACCGGACACGGCATGCGAACGCGGCCCCTTGAGCGGCGTGCGCGTGATCGACATCACCACCATCTTCATGGGCCCCTCGGCCACCCAGATGCTGGGCGACCTGGGCGCCGACGTGGTCAAGGTCGAGTCGCCCGATGGCGACGTGATCCGCACCATCGGCCCGCAAGGCCAGCGCAAGATGGGGCCGCTGTTCCTGGCCATGAACCGCAACAAGCGCAGCGTCGCGCTCGACCTCAAGCACCCGGACGGCCGCGCCGCCTTGCTCGACCTGGTGCGCGACGCCGACGTGTTGACCTACAACGTGCGTCCGCAGGCCATGGCCCGGCTCGGCCTGGACTACGACACGCTGGCCGCCCTCAACCCGCGCCTGATCTATGCCGGCATGTTCGGCTTCTCGCAACGCGGCCGGTATGCCGCCAGCGCCGCGTTCGACGACCTGATCCAGGCCGCCTGCGCGTTGCCGCAGGCCATGGCGTTGTCCAGCGGCGACATCCCGCGTTACCTGCCGATCACGATCGCCGACCGCTCGGTCGGCCTGTATGCGTTCGGCGTCATCGCCTCGGCCTTGTACGGCCGCGAACGCAGCGGCCGCGGCCAGCGCGTCGACATCCCGATGTTCGAGACCATGGTGCCGCAGGTGCTGGGCGACCACCTGTACGGCCAGACCTTCGTGCCGGCGCAGGGCGACTTCGGTTACCCGCGCCTGCTGTCGCCGCAGCGCCGTCCGTACGCGACCCGCGACGGCCACGTGTGTTGCCTGATCTACACCGACGTGCAGTGGCGCGCCTTTCTCGCGGCCATCGGCCAGGGCGAGCTGTTCACGACCGATCCGCGGTTTGCCGACATCCGCGCGCGCACGCAACACATCGACGCCTTGTATGCGATGGTGTCCGACGAGATCGGGCGCCGCACGACGGCCGAGTTGCAGGCGCTGCTGGCCGACACCGACATCCCGGTGTTTCCGATGCACACGTTCGAGAGCCTGCTGACGGACGCGCATCTGGACGACATCGGCTTCTTCAGCACCCGCCAGCACCCCGACGTGGGTACGATCCGCCAGATGGCCGTGCCCAGCGAATGGTCCGGCACGCCTCCGGGCGAGGCCCGGCCGGCGCCACGCCTGGGCCAACACAGCCGCGACGTGTTGCGCGAGATCGGTTATGACGAAACCCGCATCGACGCGCTGCTGGCCAGCGGTGCGGTGCGCGTATGAACAACCGCCGCCATTCTTGATCTGAAACCATCCCGACCCGAGGAGACCCGATGAGCACGACGAACACCACCCCATCCGAACTGCTGGAAGAACAACGCGGCGACGTGTTGTGGCTGACGATCAACCGCGAGGAGCGGCGCAATGCGATCAGCCCCGGCGTGTTGCAGGGCCTGGGCGCCGCGCTGACCCGCGCCAACCAGGACCGGTCGATTCGCGCCGTCGTCATCACCGGTGCCGGCGATCGGGCCTTCTGCGCGGGTGCCGACCTGCAGACCGGCACCTCGTTCAAGTTCGACTACTCCGAGCCCCATGCCGGTTTCGCCAACCTGTTCCGCCAGGCGCGCGCCTCCACCGTGCCGCTGATCGCCCGGGTCAACGGCGCCTGCATGGCCGGCGGCATGGGCGTGATGGGCATGTGCCACATGGCCATTGCCACGCCCAAGGCCATCTTCGGCCTGCCCGAGGTCAAGATCGGCCTGTTCCCGGCCCAGGTGCTCAGCGTGCTCGACAAGCTGCTGCCGCGCCGCGTGCTGGCCGAGATGTGCATCACCGGCGAACCGATCACCGCCGCGCAGGCGCTGGAACACGGCCTCGTGAACCACGTGCGCGAGGACCTGGACGAAGGCGTCGACTGGTTGCTCGGCCGCATCCTCGACAAGTCGCCGTCGGCGATCCGGCGCGGCCTGTACACGATGACGGCCATCGAGCAGATGGCGTTCGAGGAGTCGATGTCGTTCACCGAGAGCCAGATCGCGCTGTTCGCATTGACCGAAGACGCGCAGGAGGGACAACTGGCCTTCCGCGAAAAACGCAAGCCGCAATGGACCGGAAAATGAACCACACGCCGGGAGCCCCGCGATGAACCGCGACGACCGCATCGTGCGCATCGGCGGCGCCTCGGGTTTCTGGGGCGACAGCAGCGTGGGCGCGCCGCAGCTGGTGGCCAGCGGACAGATCGACTACCTGGTGTTCGACTACCTGGCCGAGCTGACCATGTCCATCCTGGCCGGCGCGCGGCTCAAGAGGCCGGAGGCCGGTTATGCGACCGATTTCGTCTCGGTGGCGATGAAGGCCGTGCTCAAGGATGTCGTGGCCAAGGGCATCCGTGTCGTCAGCAATGCCGGCGGCGTCAACCCGCATGGCTGCGCCGCGGCGCTGGCCGCATTGGCGGCCGAACAGGGCGTGGCCCTGAAGATCGCCGTCGTCGACGGCGACGACGTGATGCCGCTGGTCCCGCAGCTGCGCGACGCAGCCGAGCCGGTGCGCGAGCTGCAAAGCGGCGCCCCGCTGCCGAAACAGCTGCTGACCGCCAACGCCTACCTCGGTGCCTTGCCGATCCGGGCCGCGCTGGATGCCGGCGCGCAGGTCGTGATCACCGGGCGTTGTGTCGACTCGGCGGTCACGCTGGGCGTGCTGATGCACGCCTTCGACTGGCGCGCCGACGAATACGACAAGCTGGCCGGCGGCAGCCTGGCCGGCCACATCCTGGAGTGCGGCTGCCAGGCCACCGGCGGCCTGTTCACCGACTGGGATACGGTGCCCGACTGGCCGCACATCGGCTACCCGATCGCCGAATGCCGCAGCGACGGCGTGTTCACCGTCACCAAGCCCGCCGGCACCGGCGGCCTGGTCACACCGGCCGTGGTGTCCGAGCAGATGCTCTACGAGATCGGCGACCCGGCGCGGTACATCCTGCCCGACGTGGTGTGCGACTTCACTGGCGTGACGATGCACCAGGTGGCGCCCGACCGGGTCGACGTGCGCGGTGCGCGCGGCCTGCCGCCGACCGGACACTACAAGGTCAGCGCGACCTACATGGATGGCTTCCGGATCGCGGCCCAGCTGACCATCGTCGGCATCGACGCGGTGGCCAAGGCGCGGCGCACCGGCGAGGCCATCGTGGCGCGCACCTCCGAACTGCTGGCGGCCAATGGCCTGGCGCCGTACAGCGCCACGCACATCGAGGTGCTGGGCGCCGAATCCTGCTACGGACCCCATGCACGGGCACATGGCACGCGCGAGGCGGTGTTGCGGCTGAGCGCCACCCATGCGCGCAAGGAAGCGCTGGACCTGCTGGCGCGCGAGGTGGCGCCCGCCGGCACCTCGTGGTCGCCCGGCACGACCGGCGCCGGCGGCGGGCGCGCGTCGGCATCGCCGTCGATCCGGCAATACGCCTTCCTGCTGCCCAAGGACCGGGTGACGGCGCAATGCACCATCGACGGCCGCACCACCCCCGTCACGCAGCCGCCGGGGCAGGCCTTGGCCGAGCGGCCGTCGCCGCAGCCCACGTCCTCCGGCGCCATGACCGCGGCTGCGACAACCGACACCGTCGAGGTGCCGCTGGTGCGCCTGGCCTGGGCGCGCAGCGGCGACAAGGGCGACATCTCCAACATCGGCGTCATCGCCCGCGCGCCGGAACTGCTGCCGGTGCTGCATGCGCAACTCACGCCCGAAGCGGTCCGCGCCTGGCTGGCGCATCTGGTCCAGGGCCCGGTCACGCGTTTCGACGTGCCCGGCATCCATGCCGTCAACTTCGTCTGCGAACAGGCACTGGGCGGCGGCGGCATGGCCTCGCTGCGCAACGACCCGCTGGGCAAGGGCATGGCGCAGATCCTGTTATCGATGCCGGTGCGGGTCGCGCCGGCATTGCTTGCAACCCTGACCCGGAGACACACACCATGAAACCACGCAAACCTCTCTCGCGCCGCACCGTACTGGGCGCCATCGCCGGCGCCACGCTGCTGCCCGGCCTTTCGCCGCAGGCCCGCGCCCAGGCCTATCCGACCAAGCCGATCCGGCTCGTCGTGGCGTTCGGCACCGGCAGCGGCAACGACCTGATCGCACGCGAACTGGCGCGCCACATGAGCGAGATCCTGGGCCAGAGCGTGGTGGTCGAGAACCGCGCCGGCGGAGGCGGCTCGGTCGGCACCGACGTCGTGGCCAAGGCCGCACCCGACGGCTACACCATCGGTCTGGGCACCAGTTCGCAGCTGGTGATGAATGTCGGCCTGTACAAGAACCTGCCGTTCGACGTCGAACGTGACCTGCGCTCGATCGGCCTGGTCGCGCACACGCCGCTGGTACTGGTGGCCAGCGCCGCGATGCCCAAGACGCTCAAGGAACTCATCGCCCACGCCAAGGCGAACCCGGGCAAGATCACCTATGGCTCGGGCGGGCCGGGCTCGATCAGCCACGTGGTCGGCGAGGCCTTCGCCCGCGCCGCCGACATCCAGTTGCTGCACGTACCGTACAAGGGCAACGGGCCCGCGCTGGTCGACCTCTCCGGCGGCCACGTCGACCTGCTGTTCGACGGCTTCATCTCGGCGCGCCCGGTTGCGCAGCAGGGCCGCGCCCAGCTGCTCGCCGTCTCCGGCAAGCAGCGCAGTCCGGTCGCGCCCGACGTGCCGACCTTTGCCGAACAAGGCCTGCCGGACTACGAGGCCTCGACCTGGAACTGCCTGTTCGCACCGGCCGGCACGCCGGCCGAGGCGATCGCCACGATCAACGCCGCGCTGAACAGGGCGCTGGCGCTGCAAGCGGTCAAGGACCGGCTGGCGCAAGGCGCGTCGCAGCCGCTCGGGCCGTCGACCCCCGAGCAGACCGAAGCGTATGCGCAGGCGCAACGCGCCAAGTGGGTGCCGTTCATCCGGGCGCTGCAGATCAACGTCGGCTGACCGGTGCCCCGTCCGCGCGCAACCCCATCCGAGCGCACCGGCGCGAGACCGGTTGCAGCCGCGGCTGCGCGACCGGCGCACCGGCCGCTCGCGCCCGGTGCCGGCATCACCCAGTACCTGCAACTGGCCAGCGTGTTGCGGCACCGGATCGCGCAGGGCGAGTTCGTCGCCGGCGGCCAGTTGCCCACGGTGGCGCAACTGGCCGAGCAATACCGGCTGGCCCGCATCACCGTGCGCCAGGCCTACGCGGTGTTGATCGCCGAGGGCCTGATCACCAGCCAGCGCGGCCGCGGCACCTTCGTCGTGCCGCAACAGCCGTCGCCGCAAGTCCAGGGGGCGCGGCTGCGCAGCGCGATCAACGACCCGGGCACGCAGGACCTGCGTTTCGACATCCTCGAGCAGCGCAGCCGCGTCGACCTGCCCGAGCACCTGGCGCGTGGCCAGCCCACCTGCCCGCACTACCACTTCATCCGCAAGATCCACGTGCTTGACGGCGAACCGTTCTGCCTGGCCGAGATCTACGTGGCCTCCGAGATCCACGCGAAGTTCCCGCCCGGCAGCGAGCAGCAACACAAGATCGCCTGGCTCGCGGGCACCTATGCGCGCAAGCGCCTGCAGCGCGTGCAGCAGACGATGACGGTGGCACCCGCCGACCTGGTGCTGGCCCGCCAGCTCGGCTGCGGGTTCGCCACGCCGGTGGCGCAACTGGCGCGGCGCATCTTCGACGGCGCCGACCGGCTGGCGCTGGCCGGCATGTTCTGGTACCGCGGCGACCGCTTCGTGGCCGACATCGAGATCCCGTTCGACATCTGGCTGAACTATCCGGGTGTCGTGATCCCGCGCTCGCGCGCGGCCGACGGCGCACGCTGAGGCGCCAGTGCGGCGACCCGCGCGCCGCCCCGCGAAAGGGTGGGCACCAGGCGCGGCTGATAATGTTGCGCCCGCATCCACCCTGCTCTGTCCTGTCCAGCCATGACCACACCCGCCACCGACTCCGCAACACCCCGGCCACCGCGACGCGGGCGCGCCCTGCGATACCTGCGCAACGCCGCCATCGTGCTGGCCCTGTTGGCCGGCATCTTTGCCGTCGGCCCGCGCAACGACTTCGGCCCGGACGCGCCGGCGCCACGCGCCGCCCCGCCGACCGCGATCGGTGAACTGGACGGCTGGATCGCACAGCAGGAAGCAGCCGTCACCGACATCCGCCCGGGCACCGCCAAGGGCATCGTCTGGCATGGTGCCGCGGGCGAACGCACGCCGTGGTCGGTGGTCTACCTGCATGGTTTTTCGGCGAGCCGGCTGGAGACGGCGCCGCTGGCCGAACAGGTGGCGCAGGCACTGGGCGCCAACCTGTTCCACAGCCGGCTGACCGGCCACGGGCGCGCCGCGCCCGAAGCCATGGGCGAGGCCCGGGTGCAGGACTGGCTGGCCGACACCACCGAGGCCGCGGCCATCGGCCGCTTGCTGGGCGACAAGGTGCTGGTGATCAGCGTCTCGACCGGCGCCACGCTGGCGACCTGGCTGGCGCTGCGCCCCGAAGGCCGCCCGGTGGCCGCCCACGTCTTCATCTCGCCGAACTTCGGCCCGCGCGACAAGCGCTCGGAAATCATCAACGGCCCCTGGGGCCAGCAGATCGCACTGGCGCTGCAGGGCGAGATGCGCGGCTCGGCGCCGCAGGACCCGCGCGAGGCCAACGCCTGGACCTCGCGTTACCCGACCCGGGCGCTGTTCCCGATGATGGCGCTGGTCGAGCAGGTGCGCGACAGCGACATGGCGGCGTTCCAGACCCCGCTGCTGCTGCTCTACAGCGAACAGGACAAGACGGTCGACCCGCAGATGACGCGCGAGGTGTTCGCGCGCATCCCGGCGGCGAACAAGAAGGCCGTGGTCGTGGACTACAGCGAAAGCGCGGGCCAGCATGTGCTGGCCGGTGACATCCGCGCCCCCAAGGCGACCGCACCGATGGCCGAGGCCATCGTGCAGTGGGTGCGCGCCCTGCCGTAGCGCCCGCACACGCGATGCCGATGGACGACGACACGCAGCCCGCCCTGCTCCAGCGCCGCAACCTGGCCTCGCTGGTGCTGGTCAACATGGGTGTGGGCACCCATGCCATCGTCTGGTTCATGGTGGTCACCGCGATGCCCAGCGTCGTCGACGACCTGCGCGCCGCACCGTACCTGAGCTGGGCCACCAGCATCTACCTGGTCTCCACCATCCTGGGCGGCGCCTCCATGGCCCTGCTCAAGGCGCGGCTCGGCGCACGCCCGGCGCTGGTGCTGGCCGGCATCGTGGTCATGGCCGGGGGCCTGCTGGCCGCCGCGGCACCGGGTATCGCGCTGGTGCTGGTCGGCCGGGTGCTGCAAGGCCTCGGCGAAGGCGTGCTGGTGGCGCTGAGTTATGCGCTGGTGCGCGAGTTGTTCGACATCCGGCTGCTGCCACGCGTATTCGGCATCCAGGCCGTGACCTGGGCGTTCGCGATTTTTCTCGGACCGCTGGCCGGAGGATGGCTCACCGAGACCTTGTCCTGGCGCGCCGCCTTCGTCGGCACGGCGCTGCTGCCGCTGCCGATGCTGGTGCTGGTGCGCTGGGTCCTGCCCGGTGCGCCGGTGCGCTCGGGCGACACCGTCGCCGTCCCCGCGCTGCGGCTCATGCTGCTGGCCTCGGGCGTGATGGCGATCGCGGTATCCAACCGGCTGGAGCCGGTCGCCTGGGGCGTGGTGCTGGTGCTGTTCGGCTTCGCACTGATCGCGCTGATGCTGCGCCTGGACCGGGCCAGCACCCGGCACATCTTTCCCACCGTGTTCCCGGGCCTGAAGCATCCGGTGTCGCTGGGCCTGTGGGTGCTGCTGCTGATGCCGCTCTCGCACATGTGCATCTCGGTGTACACGCCTTTTCTGCTGCAGTTCCACCGCGGCCAGAGCCCGACCGTGGCCGGTTACCTGGGCGCGGTGCACGCGGTGGCGTGGTCACTGGCGGCGGTGATGGTCGCACCTTTGGCCGCCCGCGGTCAGGCCCTGTGCATCCAGGCCGGGCCGCTGCTGATCGGCGCCGGCCTGGCCGGCCTGGCGTGGGCCTTGCCAGACCAGCCGCTGGCCTGGATCACGGTGTCCCTGCTGGTGATCGGCACCGGCTTCGGCATCTCGTATGCGTTCCTGAACCAGCGCGTGATGGCCGCTGCGCAAAAGGGCCAGGAGGACGCGACCGCCGGTTCGGCGCCGACCCTGGGCGCGCTGGGCGGCGCGATCGGCGCGGCGATCGCCGGCCTGGTGGGCCAGGCGGTCGGACTCGACCTGCCGCTCGATCCGCAGCAGGTGACGCTGGCCACCTGGCTGCTGGCCGGCGGCGGGGCGGTGCTGGCGGTGGTCATGACCGTGCTGGCGCGGCGGTTGCTGCGGGCGACCGGCTGAGAGCAGTCCGAGCGGCTCACGCTTGCTCCCCGGTCCGCCGCGGTGACAGCGCCGCTCGCATGGCATCCAGCAATGCCGACAGCCTGGCTGCGCATCGATGTCCGATTCTGATCGAAACAGGTCCGGCAACGAGTCGCGCGGCGCGTTTCTCCAGGCGAAGATGAGGCATCATCAACCCTCTGGAGCTCCCCATGAAAACTTGTCTGCTCGTGATCGATGCGCAGGAATCCTTCCGCCATCGCCCGTATTTCGACCCCCGTGGGTTCGGCGTCTATGTGCAAGTCCAGAACGCGCTGATCGCCGGCTGCCTGGCGCGCGACATTCCGATCGTGCGCATCCTGCACGTGGACGGGCCGGCCGAC
Source organism: Rhodoferax sp. (assembly GCA_024236015.1). Taxonomy (GTDB): domain Bacteria; phylum Pseudomonadota; class Gammaproteobacteria; order Burkholderiales; family Burkholderiaceae_C; genus CAISIP01. Next base: position 436,971 of record JACKLK010000002.1, on the reverse strand, counting down.
GCGTCCAATCCGTTCGCACTTGCCTCCGGCCATGTGCGGCCCTTGCCCGAACTGCTGCCGTTCGAGCCCGCGGCCCAGTTCCAGAAACACCGCCACAGTGCACTGGTGGGCACCGGGCTCGATGTCTGGCTGGTGGAGCATGGCATACGGCGGCTGATCGTCAGCGGCATCCGCACCGAACAATGCTGCGAGACCACGACCCGCCATGCGTCCGACCTCGGCTACACCGTCGACTTCGTGCTGGACGCCACGCTGAGCTTCGACATGCAGTTGCCCAGTGGCGCGCCGCTGCGGGTGCAGGACATCAAGGACCGCACCGCGGCCGTGCTGAAGGACCGCTTCGCCCGCATCTGCAGCGTGGAGGACGCACTTGATGAAGAACACGCTGGCGCACTCGCCACGGCCTGAAGACGCGCCGCCGGTCGAGGTCCTGTTCCTGCTGCTGCCGCACAGCCTGGTGCTGGACTGGGCCGGGCCGGCCGAAGCCCTGCGCCTGGCCAACCAGGCCTTGCAGCGGGCGGGACAGCCGCCGCGGTTCCGGCTGCGTTTTGTCGGGCCGCAGCCACAGACCACCGGCTCGGTCGGCGTGCAGCTTGCCGGGCTCGAACCGCTGCCGGAGTCGCTGGCCGCGCCGAGCTGGGTGGTGCTGGTCGGCAGCCCGGACGAGACCCTCGACCTGGACGACGCGGCCAGCCGCGCGGCCACGCACTGGCTGCGGCGGCTGGCCGGCAGCTTAGGCCAGGACGGCAACCGCCTGATCACGGTCTGCGCCGGCGCCCTGCTCGCCGGGCACGCCGGCCTGCTGGCCGGGCGCCGGGTCACAACCCACCATCTGGAGCTCGACCGGCTGGCCGCGATCGAGCCGGCTTGCGACGTGTTGCGCAACCGGGTGTTCGTGCTCGACGACGGACGCGACGGCGCCGTGCTCTCGAGCGCCGGCATCACGACCGGCGTCGACCTGGCCCTGCACCTGGTGGCGCAGAGCTGCGGCGATGCCGTGGCGGCACGCGTGGCCCAGACCATGGTGGTGGCGCTGCGCCGCGGCCCGCAGGACCCGGAACTCTCGCCCTTCCTGGCCTACCGCAACCACCTGCATCCGGCTTTGCATCGGGTGCAGGACGCGGTGTCGGGCCAGCCCGCCCACGACTGGACCTTGCCGGCCATGGCCGACATCGCCTGTACCTCGCCGCGCCACCTGAACCGGCTGTTCGTCGAACACGCCGGCATCGCGCCCCTGCAATACCTGCGCCGCATCCGGCTCGCGGTGGCGCAGGCGGCGCTGCATTCCGGCCACAACGTGACCCAGGCCGCCGCCCTGTCCGGTTTCAGTTCCGACACGCAACTGCGCCGGGCCTGGCACCAGTTCCAGCGCACCGGCACCCCGTCGGGACGGGAACTGCCGGCCAGCTGAACCCGGGTCGACGCGCGATCCGTGCCCGTGGGTCACGGCCGGCCGAAGACGCCCGTCACAGCGCAACGACCTTCTGCGTCCCGCCGCCCGCGCATCGGCCTGCGCATAATCGAGCCACCGTCACCCACCTCGACCCCCCATGGCGCTCACCCCACTCGATCCGGAGACGATCACCCACGGCATCCAGCTGGCCGTGGCGCCGGTGTTCCTGCTGACCGCGGTCGCCGGCATGATCGGCGCCGTGGCAGGCCGGCTGGCACGCATCATCGACCGGGCCCGCGTGGTCGAACAACAGGCGCGCGCATCGCAGGACGACCGGCTGCTCGCGCGTGCGGCCACCGAACTGGGCACGCTGCGCCTGCGCGGACGGCTGGTCAACGGCTGCATCGCGCTGCTGACCTTGTGCGCCTTCCTGATCGGGCTGACCATCATCCTGCTGTTCCTGGGCGAAACCACCGGCTTCCTGGGGGCGCGCTGGGCCGTGGGCGGTTTTCTGAGCGGCGTGGGCTGCTTCCTGCTCGCGCTGCTGTGTTTCCTGGCCGAAACCTTCATCGCCACGCGGCTGCTGAACTTCGAGTTGCTCGGCCGCTGAGGCCGGCGCCGGCGCCTGCGGGTGCGAGGTCAGCCGCGGCGTCGACGCAGGTGGCCCGCGAACAGCGCCAGCGCACCCAGCCACATCAGCGCCGGCAGCGGCTCGGGCACCGGCGAGGCCAGCACGAAGCTGAAATCGTCGGCCACCCAGTGACCGTTCTGGTCGCCCAGTGCACGACGATCGATGCGGTAACCGGTGATGCCCGTCAGCGACGCGAACCCGCCGGTATCGACGAACTGCAGCGGCGCCGGATGGCCGGGGTCGGTGTCGGGCAGGTCGAACACCACCGATGCCAGCACCTGGTCGCCGCCGAGTGCGTGGATCGTCACCTGATCGGCACCGGCCCCGAAGCCGTAATACGCATTGCGCCCGAACCAGGCGCCGGTGAGCAGGTGATTCGTGGTGATCCGCAGGCCGTCGTTGAGCGGGTCGTCGAACTCGCTGGTGACGAAATAGTGGCCGGAATGCGGGATGCCGTACAGCGGACCGGGCGTGACCGGATCGACGCGGTAGGCATCTCCGACCACCTTGAAGCGCGTGTCCCAGGTCACCCCCTGGTACAGCAGGCTGTCGCCATTGGCGAAGAACAGTCCGGTGGAGGCGTCGACCGCAGGCAAGGCCGACAGGTCGTCGAAGCTGGCGGTGACGGTCTGGGCCGGCAGCGGGGACACGGCGCCGAGCGCCAGGCCAGCGGCAACCATGAAGCGGCGCAGGACAACATGCATGGTGGGTTCTCCCTGTTGGCGCGTCACGGCGCCTTGGCGATCCGACGCCCAGTCTAGTCCTGCGCAGGGCGCGCGGCAATGGGCCACTTGCCGCCCAAGGGCGCCGGGCCACCGGCGGCCGCACGGCCGCGTTCAGGGCGCGCGGTGCAGCCGCGGTGCCGACAGATGGGCCAGTGCGTCGGTGATGGCCTGGTCCAGGTTGCGCCAGCGTCCGGCCAGCCGGTGCACGATCAGCGCTGCCTGCAAGGCCTGCAGGTCCTTCAGGCTGGGCGCGACCTTGACCTGCGCGATCGCCGCGTCCAGGTTGCCGCCGCGCGCCAGCGCCAGCACCTTTTCTGCCCAGAGTGAATTGCGCGCCATGGTCTGTCTTGCCCTTTGTTCCAGCGTCCCACTGTAGCGGCGCTACCATCACCCATGAAGAAAACTTTTGCACTCACCGCTCCCGGCCGGCATCCGGACCGGGTTCTCGATGCGGTCAAACACGAGATCCGCAAGTACCTGCGGCGCGAACGCCGACGCCCACTGCCCGCAGGCGTGGACTTCCTGGACTTCGATTGCCGCTTCGGCCGCGATGCCGGCAGCGCGCAGACGGTGCCGCTGTCGGAGCTGATCGCCCTGGTGGATGCGGCCGCACGCGACGGCGCAAGCCATGTCTATGCCGAAATCCTGGCCAAGCCCGGTCACCGGACACCGCGGCCCCGTACCGACGAGACGCTGGCCGACGAGACGCTGGCCGACGAGACGCTGGCTGATGCGCCGCCGGCGCCGCCCTCCGATGGCGCCGTCGGTAACGGCCATGACGACGGTGCCGGCACGACCACGCCCGCGGCTTCCCCGGCCACCAACGAACACTGACGGTGTCACCGGCCCGAACCGGGCCCGCTGTCTCCATCTCCGCCCGACGCATCGCTTGCGGCCTGCGCACGCAGCTTGTCCTTCTTGCTCGGGCGTTTTCCCTTGATGCCGCCGGTGCCCGGCACCGCCGCCCGGTCCGGCGGCGCCACGACTTCGGTCGGCTCGAATCCGGCCACCACCTCGCGCGGCAGCTGCAATGCCTGCCGCTTCTCGATCAGGCGCATGTGGGCTTCGGTGGCCGCGCTGACGAAACTCAGTGCCAGGCCGCTGGCGCCGGCACGTCCGGTGCGGCCGATGCGGTGCACGTAGTCGACCGCCGAGCGCGGCAGGTCGTAGTTGACGACCACGGGCAGCTGTGCGATGTCCAGGCCGCGGGCCGCCAGGTCGGTGGTGACGACCACGTCCCACTGCCCCTTGCGCAGCTCGTCGATGGCCTGGGTACGCGCGCCCTGGCTCAGGCCGCCGTGGAAGGGCGTGGCATAGACGCCATGGTCGTACAGCTTGGCGGCCACCGTCTCGGCCGCATGCTGGGTGGCGACGAACACCAGGGCCCGCTTCCAGCCCTGCGTCTGCATCAGGTGGCGCAGCAGCGCGGTGCGCCGCGGCGGATCGACCGTGATCACCCGTTGCACGATGTCGGGCACGGTCTGCGCCGTGTCGGCGATCTGCACCCGCACCGGGTCGTGCAGCAGCCGATCGGCCAGTTGCCGCACGGCTGGCGGCATGGTGGCCGAGAACAGCAGGGTCTGGCGCCGCGGCGGCAACAAGGCCAGCACCCGCGCCAGTTCGTCGGCGAATGCGGCATCGAGCAGGCGGTCGGCCTCGTCGAGCACCAGCATCTCGAGCTCCGGGAGCCGGACCGCGTTCTTGTCCACCAGGTCGAGCAGCCGGCCCGGCGTGGCCACCAGCACGTCGGCGCCACCGCGCAGCCGCATCATCTGCGGGTTGACCGACACGCCGCCGAACACCACCACCAGCCGGGGCGGGTCGGACAGGAAACGCGCCTGGTCGCGCAGCACCGTGGCGACCTGCATCGCCAGTTCGCGCGTGGGCAACAACACCAGCGCCTTGACATGGCGCGGCGTGCCGGGCGCCGTGGACTGCACCTGCTGCAGCAGTGGCAACGCAAAGGCCACGGTCTTGCCGGAGCCGGTCTGCGCCACCGCCAGCACGTCGGAGCCGCTCAATGCCGCGGGAATGACCGCGGCCTGGACCGGCGTGGGCGCGAGATAACCCGAACCGGTCGCGGCGCGCTGCAACGTCGGCAGCAGGGGAAAGGAAGAGAAGCTGATACGAGCACCTTTGCGGCATGGCGCGCCACGGCGGCAGCCGCGGCATCACGCGCCCCCGGGGCCGGGGCGCCGAAGCGAATCAGTGTAACGGGGCCTTGGCGTCGCGCTGGCGCAGCGCCAGCGCCGCTCCCAGCCACAGGGCCACGGCCGACACGACGAAGCCGCGCTCCAGGCCACCCGGGCCGTCGGCGATCCAGCCCACGACCGTCGGGCCGACGATCTGGCCGGCGGCGAACACGATGGTGAAGGCGCCGATGCCCCGTGCCCACTGCTCGGGGGGCAGGTTGTGGCGTACCCATGCCGTGGTCGATGCCACGACCGACAGGAACACCGCGCCGAACAACAGGCCGGAGGCCAGCACCAGCGGCCAGGCCGTGCTCAGCGCCGGCGCCAGCGTGGCCGCGCCCAGCAGGGCGTTGAGCAAGGCCAGCGGGCGGCCGTCCCGGTAACGGTCCAGCAGCCCGGCCCACAGCCGCGGCGAGGCCATCACCGCCAGGCCCAGCGCGGCATAGAAGCCGGTGATGCCCCATGGCGGCAGCCCCTGTTCGCGCAACAAGGCGACGATGAAGGTCATGTAGCCGATATAGCCGACGCCGAACATGCCGTAGCCGGCCAGCGCGAATCCGAAGCTGCGCAGAAGCACCGGCGGCCTTGCCGCGCCGGTGCCTGTCGTCGCCGCCGCCGCCGATGCCGCAGCTTGTGCTTCGCCGGATGCCGGCGTTTCCAGCCGGGCCACGACCCAGCGCAACGCGGCCGCACCGGCAAAACACAGGATGGCCAGCACGACCCAGGCGAGCGCCCAGCGGTGCTCCATGCCGGAGGCGGCCGCGATCGCGCCGGGCACCGCCAGCGCCGACAGGCTGATGCCCAGCCCGGTGCCGCCGTAATACACGCCGATCAGCCATCCGGCACGATCCGGATGCGCCGCGCCCAGCCGCGCGGCCAGCAGGCCGCCGGTGATGAACACGCAGGCGCTGGCCACGCCGGCGGCAAAACGCTGCACCAGCCAGATCGTGCTGTCGGTCACGACACCGCTGACGGCCATCAGCACGCTGGCCAGCAACGCGCCCCACACCATGAGCCGGCCCGGGCTCGCCGCGCGCAGCAGCACGGGTGTGCACAAGGCCCCGAGCAGGTAGCCGGCCGCGTTCGCGGTGTTCATGCCGCCTGCCAGCGCATAACTCCAGCCCAGGTCGTCACGCATCGGCGGCAACAACAGGCCGTAGGCGAAGCGGGTGATGCCCAGCGATACCGTGGCGCCCAGCGACAACACCAGCGCCAGGCGCAATGCGGTGTCGCGCGTCGCGGACGATGGGGTCGGATCGGGCCCGGAAAACATCGCGCGAGTATGCCGGCACGGGTATGGGCGGGTATTCCGTCAGGTCATGGGGTTGCCGCGACGCCGGCGGCATCGGCACCCGCACCCGACCATGGCCCGCCAACAGCAACGGCCCGAAACGGGCCGTTGTTGGGGGGAAGACGTGTGTGCTTATTGCGTCTTGGCGCGCCGCCGGACACGGCTGGCGATCAGGCCCAGGCCGCCGATCAGCATCAGCCAGGTCTCGGGCTCGGGCACGGCGGAGACCGACGCCGTCATGTCGAACTCTTCGAAGGCGAAGAACTGATCGCTCGCATTGCCGAACACACGTACCGGTGTCGATCCGGTATCGAATCCCGGCAACAGGTCGAATACGCCGGTCAAGGTCACCGCGCTACCCGCGGGAACCGGGAAGAAACTCGTCGGGGCGAAATAGGCCCCGTTGAAACTGAACTCGCCCGTGTTGATCGCGGTGCCGAAATCGCCGGCTCCGGGGCTGAAGATGAAATCTGGCAATGCGGTCTGCATGGCCATCAGGGCCGCCGGCAACGTGACGGTGCTTGCGCCAAAGCTCAGCGTGGACGCGGCGGCATTGAAGCTGAGCTTGGTCGGATCGAACTGGACCGTGATGTCGAACCCGATCAGGTCGAAGTTCGAGTCGAAGTTGAACACGAACGACGGAAGCGCCTGGCTGCCCGGTTGCGACACGGCGTCGACCGTCGAGGTCGACAGGGCCGGCTCGGGGATGGACACGGCGGCCTGGGCCGCAGTGCCCGACAGGCCCAGCACGGCCACCAGGGACAGGGCTGCCGCCAGGTTCCAAGGTTTGTTCTTGTTCATCTTCATGATCGATCTCCGGAATATTGAGCTCGAGGACCAGGCGCCCGGTACCGGCGCCGCTCCCACGTTCTTCGCAACCATGCAAATTTCAGGCCATGGCTCGCACACCCGCACTATCGCTGGTTTTCACGGGCATCGGCGGTTCTCGCGCCGCGGTTTGTAAGAAATATTGACATCGCAGGAACATGTTCACACCCGCGAAACCACGACACGCCAATCCGCGCTCTTGCGCGCCACATGCGCGTCCCGGCCGCTGACCCAGTTCTGCTGCCAGGTGTTCTGGCGCCCATCCTGCCATTCGGCGGAATCGACCAGGCGTGCACGGCGGTCGAAACGCACGCGCAGGTCGGAACCGGCAGCACGGGTTGTCGCCTCGTGGTCGTCGCGTTCGCGGCCGGCCTGCGGCTGGAACGATGCCGCAATGCCGGTGGTGGCGACCGAGGACGACCAGGCGTTTGCCTCCCCGGCCTGACGGGGCGCGATCGTCGCGGACAGGGACGGCGCGGCGACGACGAAGTCCAGGGCCGGCTGGTATTGCGACAGATCCATGCTGCTCACGGGTGCGGGCATCTCCGGTGCCAGCAGGTCAGCGACATCTGCAGCCGCAGCCTCGGTGGATGCCGGCGGCGTGGCGGCCGGATCGACATCCGCCACGGCCGGCTCCGGAGCCGGCGGCGGCGTCACCGCGGCTTCGACCGGCGGTGGATCGGACGCAGGCACCGTCGTTGCGGCCGTCGGCGCCGGTGGCGTTTGCGCGGCCGCGGCTTGCGGTGTCTCGGCAGGTGATGTCGGCACCTCGGTCGCCGCGACAGGCTCCGTGGCAGGCTCCTGAGCCACCACAGGCTGAGGCGTCGCAGCGACAGCCGGCTCGGGCGGCGTGGTCGCCGGCAGCACCGGCAGGTCGGGAATGTAGGTCTGCGCCACGCCATAGGCCATGTTGCCGATCAGCCGCACGTCGAACACCGTGAGCCGGCCATTGCCGAAGGCACCGGCCACGACCACCGGATCGGCCAGCGGATACGCACCGAAGCCGGTGTTGCTGCGGCTCATCACGTCGAGCACGGCCTGTCCGTCGTCGGCGGCATAAGCACCGTCGCCGGTGGCGTCACCCAGGTAGGCGGCCACGTGCAGGCCGTCGTCGTCGCGCACCGGCATCGCACCGCCATTGACGCTCACGTCGCGCAGGTCGAGCACATGGGCCTGGCCATACCGCGCGATGGCGCCGGCCGGCACGTTCGCGGTCAGGTGGACCAGCTCCGTCGTCGCATTCGTCAAGCCGCTGATGCCGGTGATCTGGATGCCGATCCGGCCCGCGACCGACAGGTCGGTGGTCACCGTCACGCCCGGCAGGTTGCTGACGGCACCGGTGATGTCGAGCAGGCCGGTGTCGTAATGGACGCTGAAGCTGACCGAGCCGGCTCCTGCGGCGTTGCCGATCCGCACCGGGATGCCGGCGCCGCTGGCCGGCAGGTTGACATCCTGGCCGGCGCCGCGCGTGAACTCGCCGATGCCGATGACCGCCGACGTGGACGCCGCCACGTTCACGCTGCCGGCGAAGGCACCTCCGGCGACGCCATCGTTGTCGCCATCGAGCAGACGGCCATGTGTGTCGACGAAGGCATTGGCACGACTGTCGAGCGACAAGGTGTGCAGGCCGGTCGCCAGCAGGCCGTTGCCGGTCGGTGCACCGGTCTTGACGAAGGTGAAACCCATCGCGTCACTGTCGACCACGATGCTGCCGACCACCGGCCGGTTGCCGGCATCGAGCAGCACCACGTCGGCCGCACCATGGTTGATGCCTTGACCGTCGTACAGGTTCAGCAAAGAGGTATCGAACGCCCGGTTGAAACGCAGCTGGTAACCCGTGTCGGTCCAGGTGACGCTGTCGACCTGCAACAGGTCGGGGTCGACGGTGACGTCGAAACTCAGCTGGTCGCTGCCGCCCAGGCCGTCGTCGACACCCACGGTGAAGGTGACCACCGTCGCCGCGTCCAGATAGGGCGCGCTCCAGCTCAAGGCACCGGTCGCGCTGTCGAGCAGGGCACCAGCAGGGCCGCCCAGCAGGCTGTAGGTCAGCGTGTCGACCCCGTCCGGGTCGTTGGCCACCACGATCAGCGACAGGTTCTCCCCGGCAAGCAGCATGCGATCGGCGATGGCGCCCAGCACCGGCGCCTGGTTGCCGACATCGATGGTCACCGTGCCCTGCGCGGTGCCGCCGACACCGTCGGACACGGTATAGCCGAAGCTGGTCTGGCCGACGAAGCCGGCTGTCGGCGTGAAGCTGAAGCCGCCGTCGGCGAGTACGTCCACCGTGCCTTGCAGCCCGCCCACCGCAAAATCGACCACCTGCAGCGTGTCGCCATCGGCATCGCTGTCGTTGCCCAGCAGCCCCGGCGCCGCGACCTGCAGCACCTGGCCGGCGTGGACGCTGAAGGAGTCGTCCTGCGCGAGCGGATCACGGTTGAACTGCAACACGTCGATGGTCACCGTCTGCGGCGCCGAGCTGCGGGGTGCCCCGTTGCCGGTGCCGCTGCCGGCCGGGTCGCCGTTGTCGGTGACCTGGAAGCTGAACGCGTCGGGGCCGACATAACCGGCCGTGGGGGTGTAGCTGAAGCTGCCGTCGGCCAGCAGGCTGAGCACCCCGTGTGCGGGCCCGCTGACCTGTGCGAACTGCAGCGCACCGGCCGCGGTCTCGAGATCCGTGCCGGCGAGTTGCCCGTTCAACACGTCACCGCTGGTGACGGCGAACACGTCCGCCAGCGCCGTCGGCGCATCGTTGACCGGCCGCACGGTCAGGCTGACCGTGCCCGTGGAGACACCGCCCAGCCCGTCGTCGACGCGCAGCTGGAAGCTGTCGCTGCCGTTGTAGTCGGCCGTCGGCGTGTAGCGCACCTGGCGGGTCAAGGGATTGAAATCGCTGAGCACGCCGTGCACGGGCCCGGTCGGGAAGCTGACCGTGATCGGGTCGCCGTCCGGGTCGCCGTAGCTGAGCGTCAGCAACACGGACTGGTCTTCGTCGACCGCACCACTTTGCAGCGCCGGCACCACCGGTGGCCGATTCGGCGCGATGGCGCGTACCGCCAGCGGCGCCGACGTGTAGCTGCCATCCTCGTCGGTCGCGGTCACGGTGATCGAGAAGTTGCCCCCGCTGCTGTAGCTGCGCGTCGCGCTGGTCGCGCTGCCGGCCAGGGTCTGCGTCGTGCCGTCTCCCCAGCGCACCAGCCAGCTGCTGATCGTGTCCTGGCCCGGGTCCGTGGCCGAGAAGTTGATGGTGTAGGGAACATTCACGTCGACGCTCGATGCCCCGGTCAGCGCGATGCTGGGCGCGACATTGGCGACGATGACGTCGAAATGCGCGTCCGTGCTGCTGATGCCGTCGCTGACGCGCACCGTGAACGGCACCGTGAGCGCACCGTCGGCGGCGGCAAAGGTCAACACGCCGGTACTGGCGTCGATCGAGGCGCCCGCAATGGCCGGGCCGGCCAGCGAGTAGGTCAGCGTGTCGCCGTCCGGATCGATGCCCGGCACGGCGAAGCTCAGTGTCTGGCCCTCGTCGACGGTGGGTGAGACGATGGTGCCGAAGCGCGGCGCATCGTTCACGGGCCGTACCGTCACGGTGACCGTCGAGGGCGCGGACACCAGCGCGTTGCCGGTCGAGCCGTCGGGATCGCCGCGGTCGGTGACGGTGTAGGTGAATGTGTCCACACCATTGAAGTCGGCGTCCGGCGTGTAGGTCCACAGGCCGCCAGGGCCGAGGATCAGGCTGCCATGGGTCGGCTGCTGCACCGGATCGAAGATGAGGTTGCCGCGCGCCGTCTCCACGTCGAAGCCGGGCAGCAGGATCTGCACCGCAAGATCCTCGTCGGTGACGGCGCTCACGTCCTGGCCATTGGGGCGCGCGTTGACCGGCAACACGTTGACGATCAGCGTGCCGTCGTCGGAGCCGAGATTGCCGTCGTCGACCCGGAAACGGAAGCTGTCGGTGCCGTTGAAGTTCGCATTCGGCGTGTAGCGCACGGTATGCGCCACCGGATCGAAGTCACTCAGCACGCCGTAGAGCGGGTCGCTCACCAGGCTGAAGCTCAGCGTGTCACCGTTCGGATCGGTGCCGCCGAGCGTGATCAGCACGCCGGTGGCCTCGTCGGTACTGACCACCGCGTCGGTCGCGGTCGGCGGCTGGTTGCCGCTGCGATCGATCGTGAAGCTGCGCACGTAGTCGCCACCGGCAACGCCATTGGCGTCGCCATCGAGCAGGTTGCCGGCGGTGTCGAAGATGCCCAGCGTACCGGACAGGCGCAGCCGGTAGTTGCCTTCACCGAGCACGCCATTGGTCAGTTGCAGCGTCAGGTTGGTCTCGGGGAAGGAGTAACCCGGATCGATCGCGATGCGGCTGTCGTCGGCGGTGCCGAAGATGTCGTCGGCGCCGGCGTACAGCAGTTCGTAGTTGGCCGGGCTGCGCGCGCTGATGCGATCCAGCGGTTCGCTGAAGTCGATCTGCAGGCTGCTGAACGCCGCGGCCGTGGTGCCGCCGTCGGGGGGCAACTGGCTGATCGCGGTCACGGTCGGCCCGGTGGTGTCGTTCGAGTCGCCCAGGAACTCGTAGGCGCCGATGTCGTAGTAGTTCAGGCCCGGGGTTGCCGCCCATTCCAGGGGGCCCACGGACGACAGGTCGCTCTGGCCATCGTAGCTCGCCAGCACGTAGGTCTGGCCATTGCCGGCCGATACGCCGACCGTCGGCGTCAGGCCGCTGGCACTCGGACCGTAGTCGAAGCGGAAGCGGCCATCGTCGAACAGGGTCACCGAGAAGTTGACCGGATTGGCCGTGCCCTCCATCACCGCGGCCCAACGGATCGTCACCTGGCCGGCCACCGATGTGTCGGCGTACAGGTCGCGGGTCGCGTCGGTCGACGAGAAGGTGCTCAGGTTGTCCCACAGCGGCGCGATGCGGATGCGGTCGATCAGGCCTTGCAAGGAGTTGCCGTTGTTGCCGCTCGAGGCCCCGCTGCTGGTGCCGAACTGGATGAAGCCGTTGGTGTTGATGTAGGCGGTGGTGTAGCTCTGGCCGTAGAACGGGAATGCGAACGGCAAGGTATAGGTGGTCGCCCCGTCACCGGTGCGGTAGTTCAGTTTGGTGCCGGTGAGCGGGAAGTTGGCGAACGGCTGGGCGGTCGCGACATACAGCGGCAGCCCGTCGCCGGTATTGGCCGTGCTCGGGTCGTCGCGGCGCGCCAGGCCGTCGATGTCGGTGGGCGGCGCGAAATACATGTTGCCGGCGTCGATGGCGGCCGAGTTGGCGCGCAGGCCGAAGTTGTCGTCGAAGCCATTGCCGGCCACCAGTTCGCGTTCGCCCAGGATGTTGTCGGCACCGTCGATGTCGAGGAACAGCGGATCGCCGTATTTGCTGTCGGCATCCTTGCCGCTGGCGGTACGCCAGGCGGCCAGCGTGGCCTGCTGCACGCCCGCATACAGGCCGATGCGGCCACCGGCCTGCGGCGTCCAGAACAGGTTGTAGTCGGACTGCACCAGCGAAGCCGCACTTGCCAGGTTGATCGCATAACCCGCGTTGACCTGGATGATGTTGTTCACCAGATGGGTGTTGCCGGCATTGCCCTGCACCAGCACCGCGTCGCCGACCGGCTGGTAGATGGTGTTGCTGCGCGTGAACGAGGTGTCATAGGCGCTGTTGCCGATCTGCACGCCGACATTGGTGTTGACGTAGATGACGTTGTTCTCGATCGACGAGTAGTACTGCTGATTGATGCCGATCGAGTTGCTGTAGACGCGGTTGGCACGGGCGATGCCGTTCCACAGGTCGATGCCGTAGCGGGTGTTGAAATACACCTCGTTGTGGTCGGCCGTGCCACCGGAACTCGCATAGATGCCGTCGTAGTTGTGGTGCACGAAGTTGTCGCGCGCCACGGCGCTGTTGGAGACAAAGATGCCCCGGTCGCCCGAGCCCAGGTGGCTGTAGGCCTCGTTGCCGACGAGCAGCGCGTGGTTGTTGGCATAGATGCCACCCGAGGCGTTGTCGTGCACCTTGTTGCCGGACACCGTCACCAGCCCGGCGCTCGACGTGCCGCTGACATCGGCACCCCACTGGCCGTTGCCGTACAGTTCGCTGCCGGTGATCAGACCGCCACCGGCGCGCAGGTAGGCGCCGCTGTAGCCGTTGTTGTGCAGCGCGCCGCCCGAGACGGTGAAGTTCTCGCTGAGGCTGTTGGACTCGACGTACACGCCGTGATACAGGTTGCCGTAGACCCGGCTGTCGGCCAGCGTGACCCGGTCGCTGTCGACGCCGGAGTCGGCCCACAGGCCGTAGCTGCCGCCGGTCAGGCGCAGGTTGCGCAGCACCACGTCGTCGGCGCCGCGCAGGTCGATGACGACCTGCCCGGTATTGGTATTGCCGCGGTCGAGGATGGTGGCGTGACCGGGCAGCTGTGCGCCCTGGATGACGACGCCCGAGTCCTGCTGCGCGAGCACGATGTTGGTGGCCAGGCTGTAGGTGCCGCTGTCCACGTAGATGATGTCGCCCGCATCCAGGTCGTAGGCGCGCAGCAAGGCCGCCAGGCTGGCCATCGGTCGGCTCGGGTCCTTGCCCGAGTTGGCGTTGTCACCCACCGCCGTCGTGTATTCGTCGCCCGCCAGCGAACCGTCGTTGACGTAGTACCGGGTGCCCGCGTTGGCGATCAGGAACCCCTCGTCGCTGGTGTCGCTGACCGTGACCGGCCCGCCCGGCGGGTTGATCGTGGCCACCACGCGCAGCCGCGCCGTGTTGCCCACCGTCTCGGTGTCCGGCGTCCACAAGGTCTGCCCGTTGCCGTACTGGTCCAGCGTCAGCCCCGTGGCCACCGTCGTCCAGCTCGCCCCGTTGTCGCTCGAGGCCTGCAGGCTCAGCACCGGGTTGGCCACCCCGCCGGCATTGGCCTGGCGCAACTCGATCCCGCTGACGATCGCGCTGTACGAGGCCGACTTGTTCACGAACTCCAGCTTCAGGCCCTGGCCACCGCTCACGTTCAGGTTCAGCGTCAGCGCCACCGCCTTGTTGATCACGTTGCCCGCCAGCGCGCGCACGTCCACGTCCGCCGCGATCACCGTGCCATTGGCCACGATGTCGAACTTGCGCGCACCCACCGCAATGTTGCTGGGCTCCACGAAGTACAGCACCGCCTGGTACGCACCGTCCGCCGCATCGATCTGGTACGTGATCTGGTACCCCGCGGTCGTGCCTCCCGGCGCATACGCATAGCTGCGCACCATCGCCTCGGGCGTGCCCGCCGCCAGCGCACTCATGTCGATGGCCGTGTTCGTGTTGATCGTGCTGTAGTAGTTGCTGTAGCCGTCCGTGCGGTCTCCGCTGACCTGCCCCAGCCAGTTGCCCGGCGCCGCCAGGTTGTCCTGCCCCGCATCGAGCCGCAGCACGCTGTCGTACGGCAGCAGCCCCGCGCTGCGCCAGCTCACCGTCACCGGAACCCCCACCTCGAGCTTCTCCAGCCCGTTGGGGCCGAGCAGCTGCACCATCGGATCCGGGCTCGTATTGGCCTGGCTCGTGTTGCCGTACGCCCCCAGGTCCACCCGGTTGCCGTTCGGACGCGGCTCGCCCAGCGCCGGGCTGTTCGGATCGCCACGGTCGATCGCCGGCGAGTCGCTGCGCAAATGCAGGTCGTCATCGGCACCGAAGTCCCCCACCAGCCGCTCGATGCGCACCGCATCGGCTATCACCTTGCCGTTGGCCAGGTTGTCCAGCACCACGCGCAGGCTCGCCCCGCTGATGCGCACCACCGACAGGTTCTCCCACGTGCTGCCCGCATCGGCAAAGCCGCTCGAGGCGCGGTAGTTCTGGTTCACCTCCTGTGCACCCACCACCGTGCTGCCGTCATAGATACGGAACAGCGAGTCGCTGCTCATCGCCGCCTGGTACGGCCAGCTCGCCGACACCCGGTAATACCCCGGCGTCAGCCCGTCGAAGGTCCAGCTCGCCTGGCTCGCGCCATCGCCGGGCACCGCGTTGAGCGCATCGCCTGCGCGCGGGTTCGTGCTGCCGCCCGTGCTCACCGCCGTCCACGTCCCCACCGTGGCAAACGTCGCGTCCCCGTCGTCCACGATGCGCACGCTGCCCGCCACCGTGCTGCCATCCCAGCCCACCACGTTGTCCGCACCGTCCGCATCCACGAACCGCGCATCGGCCGTCACGCTGTTGCGGTCCTGCCCGATCTCGTAGAACCAGTCCGTGCGGTTCAGGAACGGCCGGTCCTCCCAGTACCCCAGCTTGGCCGACGCCCCCAGCATGAACAGGTTGTAGTCCGACGCAAAGCCCTGCTGGCTGTTGCTCGCCACGTTCAGCGCATACCCGCTGCCGCGCTGCTCCAGGATGTTGTTGCGGATCACGATGTTGCTGCTGCTGCCCTGCACCACCAGCGCATCGGCCAGCGTGCCCACCACCGTGTTGTTCTCGATCCGCGTGCCCACGCTCGAGCGGTACGCCCCATCGAGCAACACGCCCACCCCGCCGTTGGCCTGCACCACGTTGTTGTGCACCCAGTTGTCCCACTGGCGCACCAGCATCCCCGTGCCGTTGTTGCCGTACACCCGGTTGCCGTACGCCTCGTTGCCGTAGTCCAGCGTGATGCCCGTCGTGTTCGCCCACACCCGGTTGTCGTACACCTTGTTGCCGCTGTACGCGTAGATACCCGTGGCGTTGCCCCACGACAGGTTGTCGTACGCATGCGCGCCGTAATACACCGCAATCCCGTTCGACGTGTTGTCCCACACCTCGTTGCCGCGGATCTCCACGTCGTAGTTGCCCTGGATGCCCGTGCTGTTGTCGAACACCCGGTTGCCTTCGATCAGCGAGCGGTTCGCCCAGCCTCCGTTGTAGTTCGTGTACACCCCGTTGCTGTTCGCATACACCACGTTGTCCAGCACACGCCCGCGCGCTCCGGCCACGTCCACGCCCCAGCCGTTGTTGCGCGCCACCTCGTTGCCCTCGACCAGCGCGTCCGTACCCTCCAGGTTCACCCCGCCCGAGACGTTGTACTCCACCAGGTTGCCCGACACCACCCACAGATCGTTGCCCGTGCGCGCGTACACACCCCAGTTCGCGTTGCCGTACACCCGGCTGTCGATGATGCTCACCCGGTCGCTGTCCACGCTCGTGTGCGCATACACACCCTGCAATCCACCCGTGATATGCAACCGCTCCAGCGTCACGTCGTCCGCCCCCTGGAACTCGAATACGTACGCCCCCGTGTTGGTATTGCCGCGGTCGAGGATGGTGGCGTGACCGGGCAGCTGTGCGCCCTGGATGACGACGCCCGAGTCCTGCTGCGCGAGCACGATGTTGGTGGCCAGGCTGTAGGTGCCGCTGTCCACGTAGATGATGTCGCCCGCATCCAGGTCGTAGGCGCGCAGCAAGGCCGCCAGGCTGGCCATCGGTCGGCTCGGGTCCTTGCCCGAGTTGGCGTTGTCACCCACCGCCGTCGTGTATTCGTCGCCCGCCAGCGAACCGTCGTTGACGTAGTACCGGGTGCCCGCGTTGGCGATCAGGAACCCCTCGTCGCTGGTGTCGCTGACCGTGACCGGCCCGCCCGGCGGGTTGATCGTGGCCACCACGCGCAGCCGCGCCGTGTTGCCCACCGTCTCGGTGTCCGGCGTCCACAAGGTCTGCCCGTTGCCGTACTGGTCCAGCGTCAGCCCCGTGGCCACCGTCGTCCAGCTCGCCCCGTTGTCGCTCGAGGCCTGCAGGCTCAGCACCGGGTTGGCCACCCCGCCGGCATTGGCCTGGCGCAACTCGATCCCGCTGACGATCGCGCTGTACGAGGCCGACTTGTTCACGAACTCCAGCTTCAGGCCCTGGCCACCGCTCACGTTCAGGTTCAGCGTCAGCGCCACCGCCTTGTTGATCACGTTGCCCGCCAGCGCGCGCACGTCCACGTCCGCCGCGATCACCGTGCCATTGGCCACGATGTCGAACTTGCGCGCACCCACCGCAATGTTGCTGGGCTCCACGAAGTACAGCACCGCCTGGTACGCACCGTCCGCCGCATCGATCTGGTACGTGATCTGGTACCCCGCGGTCGTGCCTCCCGGCGCATACGCATAGCTGCGCACCATCGCCTCGGGCGTGCCCGCCGCCAGCGCACTCATGTCGATGGCCGTGTTCGTGTTGATCGTGCTGTAGTAGTTGCTGTAGCCGTCCGTGCGGTCTCCGCTGACCTGCCCCAGCCAGTTGCCCGGCGCCGCCAGGTTGTCCTGCCCCGCATCGAGCCGCAGCACGCTGTCGTACGGCAGCAGCCCCGCGCTGCGCCAGCTCACCGTCACCGGAACCCCCACCTCGAGCTTCTCCAGCCCGTTGGGGCCGAGCAGCTGCACCATCGGATCCGGGCTCGTATTGGCCTGGCTCGTGTTGCCGTACGCCCCCAGGTCCACCCGGTTGCCGTTCGGACGCGGCTCGCCCAGCGCCGGGCTGTTCGGATCGCCACGGTCGATCGCCGGCGAGTCGCTGCGCAAATGCAGGTCGTCATCGGCACCGAAGTCCCCCACCAGCCGCTCGATGCGCACCGCATCGGCTATCACCTTGCCGTTGGCCAGGTTGTCCAGCACCACGCGCAGGCTCGCCCCGCTGATGCGCACCACCGACAGGTTCTCCCACGTGCTGCCCGCATCGGCAAAGCCGCTCGAGGCGCGGTAGTTCTGGTTCACCTCCTGTGCACCCACCACCGTGCTGCCGTCATAGATACGGAACAGCGAGTCGCTGCTCATCGCCGCCTGGTACGGCCAGCTCGCCGACACCCGGTAATACCCCGGCGTCAGCCCGTCGAAGGTCCAGCTCGCCTGGCTCGCGCCATCGCCGGGCACCGCGTTGAGCGCATCGCCTGCGCGCGGGTTCGTGCTGCCGCCCGTGCTCACCGCCGTCCACGTCCCCACCGTGGCAAACGTCGCGTCCCCGTCGTCCACGATGCGCACGCTGCCCGCCACCGTGCTGCCATCCCAGCCCACCACGTTGTCCGCACCGTCCGCATCCACGAACCGCGCATCGGCCGTCACGCTGTTGCGGTCCTGCCCGATCTCGTAGAACCAGTCCGTGCGGTTCAGGAACGGCCGGTCCTCCCAGTACCCCAGCTTGGCCGACGCCCCCAGCATGAACAGGTTGTAGTCCGACGCAAAGCCCTGCTGGCTGTTGCTCGCCACGTTCAGCGCATACCCGCTGCCGCGCTGCTCCAGGATGTTGTTGCGGATCACGATGTTGCTGCTGCTGCCCTGCACCACCAGCGCATCGGCCAGCGTGCCCACCACCGTGTTGTTCTCGATCCGCGTGCCCACGCTCGAGCGGTACGCCCCATCGAGCAACACGCCCACCCCGCCGTTGGCCTGCACCACGTTGTTGTGCACCCAGTTGTCCCACTGGCGCACCAGCATCCCCGTGCCGTTGTTGCCGTACACCCGGTTGCCGTACGCCTCGTTGCCGTAGTCCAGCGTGATGCCCGTCGTGTTCGCCCACACCCGGTTGTCGTACACCTTGTTGCCGCTGTACGCGTAGATACCCGTGGCGTTGCCCCACGACAGGTTGTCGTACGCATGCGCGCCGTAATACACCGCAATCCCGTTCGACGTGTTGTCCCACACCTCGTTGCCGCGGATCTCCACGTCGTAGTTGCCCTGGATGCCCGTGCTGTTGTCGAACACCCGGTTGCCTTCGATCAGCGAGCGGTTCGCCCAGCCTCCGTTGTAGTTCGTGTACACCCCGTTGCTGTTCGCATACACCACGTTGTCCAGCACACGCCCGCGCGCTCCGGCCACGTCCACGCCCCAGCCGTTGTTGCGCGCCACCTCGTTGCCCTCGACCAGCGCGTCCGTACCCTCCAGGTTCACCCCGCCCGAGACGTTGTACTCCACCAGGTTGCCCGACACCACCCACAGATCGTTGCCCGTGCGCGCGTACACACCCCAGTTCGCGTTGCCGTACACCCGGCTGTCGATGATGCTCACCCGGTCGCTGTCCACGCTCGTGTGCGCATACACACCCTGCAATCCACCCGTGATATGCAACCGCTCCAGCGTCACGTCGTCCGCCCCCTGGAACTCGAATACGTACGCCCCCGTGTTCTTGTTCGCACGGTCCAGGATGGTCAGGCCCTCCTGGGCGCCGCGAATCGTCACGCCGCTGTCGTCGGAGGCCACGAAGATGTTCGTGCCCAGCACGTAGTGGCCGGTGTCGACCAGGATCACGTCGCCCGGCTTGAGATCGTAGGCATCGAGAATGCCGCGGATCGACGACTTGGGCTGGTCCGGCGAGAGCCCGTCGTTGGCGTCGCTGCCCACCGCCGTCGTGTATTCGTCGCCCGCCAGCGAGCTGTCGTTGACATAGTAGAAGGTGATGGGCGCGATGACCGAGAACAACGCGTCGCTGAGGTCGAGCACCGCGGGCGCGTCCACCGACGTGATGCGGATCTCGTAGTCGGCTCCGGCCAGGAAGGTCGCGGCGTCGACGAGCCAGCTGAAGCTGCCGTCGTTGGCCTCGTTGCTGCCCAGCACCGTGAAGTCCGCCGCGGCGCCGCCGCGGTACGCGATGTCGACGTTGCCGGTGAAGCCGAACGAGCGCCAGCGGATGTCGACCGTGCTGTCCTGCCCGATGCGCTCGCCGCCATTGGGATTGAGGATGGTGATGTACTGCCCGGGGCTGCGGCCGGCCTGGCTGGTGTTGCCATAGGCGCCGATATTGATGTAGCCACCGTTGGCCGTCGGTTCGTTCGCATACGGATCGCTGGCACGACCGCGGTCGATCGCGGGCGACTGCCCGGTGCTGGTCAGCGCCGTGGGCGCGATGAACACCGGCAGGCCGCTGGTCGCCTCACGCACCGGCGCCAGGCCACTGCCGCCCTGGAAGCCGCCGTAGGCGCTGCGCAGATGGAAGTCGTCGTCGCGGCCGTCCTGCGCGAGACTGGCGAAACCCAGCACGTTGTCGGCGCCGTCCGGATCGACGAACAAGGCGTCGGCAACCAGGCTGCTGGCGTCGGTGAACGAGGCCCCGCGCCATGCCGCCAGCGAGTTGCGATCCACACCCTGCCACTGGCCCAGCGTGCCGCCATCGAGGAAGAGGTTGAAGTCCGACGCAAAACCCACCTGGCTGTTGGACGCCACGCTCAGCACATACCCGCTGTCCGTGCCCAGGATGTTGTTGTACAGCCCGATGCCGCTGGCATCGGACACCCGCACCGCGTCCCCGGTGACCTGGTAGACGGTGTTGTTGATGAAGGTCAGTCCATAACCAGCGATCAGCACGCCGGCGCTGCTGTTGCCGTAGATCAGGTTGCTGCGGGCCGTGCGCGACTGGTTGTAATAGTCGCCTACGCGCAGTCCCACCGCGTTGCCGTAGACCACGTTGCCGAACAGGTCGGTGTTCTCGGCGCGGATGCCGTCATTGGCGTTCGCGTACACGCGGTTTCGGTTGATCGTGCCGTACCAGCCGTAGATGCCCTGGGTATTGCCGTACACCACGTTCGCATCGGTCGTCACGTTGCTGTAGCCGTAGATGCCCCAGGCATTGCTGCTCGTGTGCCCGAATACGGTGTTGCCGGCCACCAGCGCGCCGTAATACGCGTAGATGCCGCCGTCGCGGTTGTTGAACACGCGATTGCCGTTGCCAACGGCCAGGTCGGTGTCACCGATCCGCAGCGTGGTGCTGCCCACGTTGTTGCTGGCATAGATGCCGGCGCGGTTGGCCGAGGATTCGTTGCGCAGCACCATGCCGTCGCCGGACTGGCTGAGCTCGAAGCCCCAGTCGGTATTGTTGCGCGCGATGTTGTCGGACACCTCGAGTACGCCACCGACGATGCGCACGCCGTCGCCGACGTTGCCCGACGCGGTGGAGTGTGTCAACGACCGGATATTGCCGCTGATATAGATGCCGCCGGCGCCGTTGTTCAGCGCGACGAGGTGGTCGAAGTCGCCGAACGGCGACGCGGTCTCGATCCGGAAACCCTCCTGTGCATGGCCGGTGGCCGTCAGGAACGAGGCTTCGAAGCTGTCCGATCCGCCATGGGTGTAGACGCCGCGCTGCGCGTTTTCCAGGGTCAGGTGGCGCACGGTCACGAAATCGGCGTCGTCCAGGTCGATCAAGGCACGCGTGCGGTCGCCCGGGATCGCCGGGAACAGGCGCGCGATCAGGCTGGTGTCGGTGGGGCCGGTGATCGTGAACC
Source organism: Rhodoferax sp. (assembly GCA_024236015.1). Classification (GTDB taxonomy): domain Bacteria; phylum Pseudomonadota; class Gammaproteobacteria; order Burkholderiales; family Burkholderiaceae_C; genus CAISIP01. The sequence goes on along the minus strand of JACKLK010000002.1, from coordinate 415,743 downwards.
CTTCATCGCGCCCCATGCCGGGGCCGACCAGCAGGCTGACGTCGTTGCTGCCGGAGACACCGATCGGGTCGATCATCGGGTAGTCGCCGGTGTCGACATACAGCGTGTCGCCCGCCTGCAGGTCGTAGGCGCGGAACACGTTGACCGGGTTGGGCTTGGGCACCTCGGGCGTCTTGCCGGTGTTGCGGTTGCTGCCCAGCGCGGTGGGCGTGTAGCTGTCGCCGGCATTGCTCTGGTCGTCGACGTAGTAGTCCTGCCCGTCCTCGGGCACGCTGAAGGTCTCCTGCGCGCGATCGAGCACGGCCGGGTTCTGGCTCAGCGAGACCTGGATGCGCAGGTTCTTGGTGTTGAAGTCGATGCCGCTGTTGGCCGGGATCCAGATGAAGTCGCCATCGTCGGGCGTGGCCAGCGCCAGGTTGACCAGCAACTGCGGGCCATCCGGCGTGTCCTGCAACAGGTCGATGCGCACCGGCGAGTTGGCCGCATTGTTGGTCGTGATCCAGCGGATCGACATCGGCTCGTCCTTCTCCCAGTCGGTATACAGGTCGGGGAACTTGAGCTCGATGCGCGGCATCGGGTCGGCCGGCGCCTCGTGCGTGCCGGCGCCATAGGCGCCCAGGTCCGGGATGTAGGCATCGCTGACACGCACGACGAAACCGGTATCGAACCAGGCGTCGTTCGTGCCGCCGCTGTTGCGCGCGGCATCGAAGCGCAGCACCGCGAACCGCGCGCCGGTCGGCGCGGTGACCCGGTCGCCGACCAGTTCCCAGCGGCCATCGGTATTGAGCGCCTTGACCGCCTGGCGGCGGATCTCCTGGCCGACGGCGTCGAGGAAGACCAGCGACACCGTACCGGCGTCGCGCGGCGCCTCGGAGGCGCTGCGCACCCGCCCGCCGAAGGCCAGGTCCAGCAGGCCGCCGTCGATCTCGGCGGCCGCGAATCCGGCATCGAGCAGGTTGATGCTCTGCTCGGCAAAACCCTGCTCCGACGAGCCGGCGCTGAAATACTGGCTGCCCTGGTAGGCCGCGGGTGCGCTGGTCTTCACGGCCGAGCCGGCATTGACCGTCCAGCCGGCGAGGCCGGATTCGAATCCGCTGTTGGCGATCAGGTTGACATAGTGTGGCGGCGTGCTCTGGTCGAGCAGCACATTGGACGCATCCACGTCGGGGCTGCTGAAGCGCTGGCCGGCCACCACGGCGAACAGCCGGTAGTCGCCACGGTACATGTCCATGAACTGCGGCCGCGCCCAGCCGGGGTTGACCACGGTGGCGCCGATCGAGTGCAGGTCGTAGCGGGCCACGTCGGCCTGCCAGTCGAGCACGTCGACGAAGTCCTTGGTCCAGTAGACCAGCTTGCCCGTACCGGTCTGATACAGGTTGTTGTAGTCGCTGTGGAAGCCGCGCTGCGAATCGTTCGCCACGTAGATGTCGTAGCCCGACTCGGCCCACAGGATGTTGCCCTGGATCTCGACGTTGGAGCTGCCCGACTGCAGGCGGATGTTGTCGCCGGTGACGGCGTGGAAGGTGTTCTGGTAGATACGGATGTCGCTGGCACCGGTGATGCGCAGCCCGGCCACGGCATTGCCGTGGATCACGTTGTGCCAGACCTTGAGGCCGTTCATCGCCGCGCTGACCTCGATGCCCACGGTGTTGTCGGCGATCCGGCTGTATTGCACCGTGCCCGCGAACGCGGAGATGCCGGTCGTGTTGCCGGAAATCACGTTGGCCAGGTCCAGCGAGGTGCCGCCGACGATGCCGCTGCCGGTGACGCCGGTGGTGCTGCGCGTGACATGCTGGAGCTGGAACTGCGCGCCGACCGACTGGATGCCGGTGGTGTTCTGGTCCACCAGGTTGATGCCCGAACCGGCGACGAAACCCAGGCCATCGGTCATGCCGGCGACCGTGCTGCGGATGCCGATGGCACTGCCGTACACCGTGTTGCCGGCCAACGCGGCGCCGGCGTCGTAGCGCACACCGACCTGGTTGCCCTGGATCCGGTTGTCCGCGATCAGCCCGCTGAAGGCGCTGGAAATCGCGAGTCCGGTGGCACCGGCGCGGATGTGGTTGTTGTGGATGCGGCCCTGCGCAGCGACGCCGAGCGCGATGCCGGTGTCGCCGGCGTTGATCGTGTTGTGGCTGATCGTCAGGTTGCTCGGGCCGTTGCCCGGCGTACCCTGCACGCTGATGCCGGTGCTGCCGCCGACGGTGTTGTGGTCGATCAATGCCCCCTGCACCGCGCCGCTGACCAGCACCGAGCCGGTCACGGTGTTGGCGGTCACCTGGGCGTTGCTGCCGCCGAGCAGGCCGACGCTGGCCACCGTCGATTCGGTCAGCGCGAAGCCGGCGATGTTGCCCAGCGTGTTGACCGCGCCGCTGACCTGCAGCCGCTGCAGCAACACGTTGTTGGCCGCGACGGTGATGCTGCCGACGACCTGTGAACCGGCCGCACCGTAGATCGTGACGCCGGCGTCCTGCGCGGCCACCAGCACGTCGCCGGTCACGGTACCGAAGACGACGATGACATCGCCCGCGCCCAGGTCGTTGGCATCCAGGATGGCCTGGATGCTGCCGTCGCCCAGCGCATTGAAACTGCGCGCGACCGTCGTGCCCATGCCGCGCGCATAGATCTCGGGCTCGCCGGTGATCGCATCCTGCCAGACCACCGTGCTGCGCCCGGCGCTGTCGGTCGCCAGGGCCAGTTGCATCGCGCGGCCACCGGTCTTGCTCAGGCCGCCGGACGACGCCTCGCCCAGGAGCTCCTGCACGAAATGTCCGCTGGCGGCGTTGTAGCGCAGCGCGTACAGATCGGTCGGCGCATCGTCCAGCGGCTGGCGCTGCCACAGCAGCCGCAACGCATCGCCGCCGGCGCTGAGCTGCGGCGAGGCCGGCACACCGGGCTGGCCGAACACGTCGACCCGCTCCAGCGTGCGCGCCGGCGTGTTGTCGTAGCGGGCCACGGCAATGCTCGCGCCCTGGTCGGCAAAGGCCTGCCAGGCGACGAACAGCTGGCCGCCGAAATATGCCAGGCTGGGCTGGGTGTTGTGGCTGATGCTGCCGGACACGGCGGGGTCGGCGATGCCGCTGACACCGGTGCCGCTGGCCGAGCCGCCGATCGCACTCCAGGCGCCGCCACTGAATTCGCGCAGATAGACCTGGCGCACGCCGCTGCCGCTGTCGACCTGGGTCCAGGCCACGGCGATGCGACTGCCGTCGCCGGCCACGGCGATGTCGCGCACGTCGGCCGCGAAACTGCCGCCGGCCAGGCCGTTGCCGCTGGCCGAGCCGGTGCCGATCGGCACCCAGGCGCCGCCGCTGAACTGGCGCGCATAGATGCGTTGCGCACCGGCGCTGCCGTCCAGCCACACGGCCACGACGCCGCCACTGCCCATGACCAGCTTGACCGCGCCGGCCGTGCCGGTGCCGGAGATGCCCGCGTTGCCCAGCGAGCCACCCAACGCCTCCCACTGGCCGCTGGCACTGTTGAAGCGCGCCACGCGCACGTCGCTCTGGCCGGCACCGTGGTCGGCCGTCCAGGCAACCACCGGCGCACCGCTGGCGTCGATCACGATGCTCGGCGCGAACGCCGCGTTGACCGAGGGCGCCACGCCGGCACCCAGGGCGTTGCCGCCGGCACTGCCGGCCAGTTGCGTCCAGGCCCCGCCGACCAGGCGCGCGACCATGACCTGGGGGTTGCCGCTGCGGGTGTCGGTCCAGGCGGCATAGGCAGACCCGTCGGGACCGATGGCCACGGCCGGATCGGTCGACAGGCCGCCGCTGCCGGACAAGCCGTCTTCGCTTGCCGCGCCCGCCAGGTTGCCCCAGCGGCCACGCTGCACCGAACCCTCGGGCAGGTCCGCCGCGGCGCGTGCCATCGTGTAGTCGACCGGCGTCAGCGCCGGCGCCGCGGTGGCCACCGGCGCCGTGACGAACCCGGCTGTGTCGCCGGCATTGCCGAAGTCGATCACGTTGCCACTGCCGCCGCTGGTTTCGACCTGCTGGAAGCCGGCAATGCCGGCGATGTCGTCGTCGCCGGCCTCGCCGTAGAGCAGATCGTTGCCGCCGTTGCCGATCAGCCGGTCCTGGCCCGCCAGCGCACTGGCCGCGCCGCCCAGATCGCCGAACAACACGTCCACGGCGTTGTCGTCGCCCGCACCGCTGACGGAGTGTCCGTGGATGACATCGTTGCCGTCACCACCGACCAGCAGGTCGGCTCCACCGCCGCCCTCGATCAGGTCGTCGCCGGCACCGCCTTCGATGATGTCGTCGCCGTCGTCGCCGCGCAATGTGTCGTTGCCGCCATAACCCCAGATCCGGTCGCGGCCGGCGCCGCCTTCGATGAGGTCGGCGCCGTCGTCCGAGCCGTACAACTGGTCGTTGCCGTCGCCCCCCGACAGGGTGTTCATGCCGTAGCCGGCACGGATGATGTCGTCGCCGCCGTTGCCCGACAGGTTGTCGTTGCCGAAACCGCCGTCGATCAGGTCGTTGCCGGCGCCGCCGATGATGGTGTCGTTGCCCCACTCGCCGAACAGGATGTCGTCGGCCGCGTCGTCGCCGACGCCGCTGACCGTGAAACCGTAGATCAGGTCGTTGCCGAGGTGCCCGTAGATCAGGTCGGCGCCGGCGCCGCCCTGCACCCGGTCGTTGCCGGCACCGGCGTCGATCCAGTCGTTGCCGTCTCCGCCCAGGATGTCGTCGGCACCGCCCAGGCCATGGATCTCGTCGTCGCCGGCGCCGCCGTCGATGAGGTCGCCGAAGCGGATCGCATCGTTGAAGTCGGGATCGTTGTCGGCACCGTCCGGCGAACCATAGATGACGTCGTCGCCGGCGCCGCCGAGCAACATGTTGCCGACGCCGCCACCGGCCACGATCAGGTCGTTGCCGGCGCCGCCGCTGATGAAGTCGACGCCTTCGCCGCCATGGAGCTGGTCGTCCAGCGTGCCGCCGTAGATCTGGTCGTTGCCGCCCAGGCCCCAGGCGATCACGGGGATCGCCACGCCATCGGCATCGAGCAGGTCGTCGTCCTCGTCGCCGCGCAGGAACAGCCGCGACCCGCGCAGGTTGGTATTGCGCAGCGACACGGCACTGGTGCCGAAGCCGCGGTCGGCATTGCGGAAATCGACGTTGAAGAACAGGTTGGCCAACGCCAGCACACTGCCCGACAGTGCCAGCGAGTCGCCGGCCTGCAGCGTGATGGATCCGGCCAGGGCGCTCACCAGCGTGCCGTCGCCAACCACGATGTCCTCGCCCGCGGCCGCGGTGTCGCGCGTGGTCAGACGCACGTCGCCGGCGTCGGCCACGATCTCGTCGACGACCAGGCTGCCGGTCATCTCGTGGATGAAGATGTCGCCGGGTGCGTGGGCCAGCACGTCGCCGGCGGCCGAATACGCGCTGTCGATCTCGAGGTCGTTCAGGAATGCGCCGATCGATCCGGCCAGGGCCGTGAGCACGAGGCGGTTGCCGCTGACATCGGCCGCCGCGTCGCCTTCGGCATCGACGATGCCGGCCGCGGCGGTCAGCGTCACATTGTTCAGGGTCGAGACGATCGATCCGGCGCGCAGGTCGCCTTCGGTCTCGATCAGCGCGATGTTGCCGTTGGTCAACACGTCGATCCGGCCCAGGCCGGTCAGGTTGGTGTTGGCCGTGATGTCGATGCGCGTGCTCTGGAAGCTGGCCACCACGTTGATGTTGCCGCCGGCCCGCAGCAGTGCGACGTCGACATGGGTGTCGGCCAGTGCCGTGCCGGTGCCGAACACACCGACCGGCACGGTGAACGCCGGCCCGCCGCCGTCAGGCTTGTAGTGGTCGGCGTAGGCGGCCGTGGTGCGGATGATGGGGTTGGTGTCGGGGTCGCCGTCGCCGAAGACCTCGTCCAGCGTGGGCTGGTACTCCGACACGTCGACCAGGTAACCCGCGGGCGCATCGGCGATCGTCAGTTGCACCTGGGTCGGCAGGATCCGCAGATCGATGTCGCCGCCGGCGTCGAGCACGCCGAGTTCGAGCTGGAACAGGCCGGCCGCCGGATTGCGGTCCAGCCCGCGCACCTGCAGCGCCTGGGAAGCACCGCTGCTGGTGTCCAGGCCGGTCGCACGGCCTTCGCTCTGCACCAGCTCGAGGTTGAGCCGGCCGAACGACAGCGGCCCCAGCAGCACCGGCGGCGTGAAGCCGATGTGGCCGGCCGCCTGGACGTTGGCCTTGTTGGTGCGCACCAGCCCGGTATTCGTGCCGAGCACGTCGCCACGGTTGTTGACGATGGTCGTGGTGCCGATCGGGTTGTCGATCAGGCCGTTGATGACGATGGACGGCGTGCCGGCGCTGCCCAGGTTGGCGATCGAGATCGCCGTGGGTGCGTATTCGTGCGCGATGTCGAAGCGGTAGTTGTTGGTGTCGACGTCGATCGCGACCTCGGCCCGGCCGGTGCGGTCGACCGGGTCGATGGCGTTGACCCACAGGTCCTTGCCCGAATAGTTGGTCAGGTCCACCGTCTCCCAGGTGTGGCGCACGATCACCGTGCCCTGGTCGCCGTCGATGATGCCGCCGAACGGCGTGTAGGTGCCGTTGATGTTGATCGCCATCGTGTTCGTCGACAACCGGGCCTTGCCGGCATTGCCGTCGTTGCTGATGTCGTTGACGACGATGCGCGTGCCTTCGTCGACGGCACTCAGGCCCTCGGCCTCGGCGATGTTGCCGGCGGCATCGACCAGCAGCCGGGGCGTGGGCGCCGACAGCAGGATGATGTCGCCGTTGAACGTGATGTGGCGCGTGTAGCTGTTCTCCAGGTGCGCATCGCCCCGGTCGTCGAACACGTTGAGCGAGAAGCCCTTGGCCTCCTGGATGGACTTGAGCGAGAACGGCGGATTGAAGTTGGCCTGGACGTCCACGTCCTTGCTGCCGAAGGCCGACCCGGCATCGGTGATGATGCGCGCGTTGAGCCGGTTGATGGCCCAGGAGTCGGCATCGGGCGCGCCGAAGGCGCTGCCGCCATAGGCACCGGCGCGCGCATAGTTGGTGATGTCGCGGTGCGTGGCGGTGGCGTCGAGCGCGTTCACGCCGATCGCCTGGGCGCCGCTCTTGGCCGTGATCAGCGCGATCGAGGTGATCAGCGTACGCGATTCCGCATCCGGATCGGAATAGAACGCCGACGCCGCCGAGGCGCTGGTGACGCTGTTGACGTCGACCTCGCTGACCAGCGAATACAGCGTCAGCTTGTTCTCGGCGCGCAGCCGGGCGTTGGCATCGAGGTTGACCGTGGTCTCGCGCGCCGCCGAGTTGAAGTTGTTGTTGGCCGCGCCGATGGCCCAGTAGGCTTCGGCCGCGCCGCCCGAACCCAGGCCGGCATAGGCCTTGGAATCGGCCTTGACCGTACCCTTGGCACCCATGCGGGCATAGATGTTGATGTCGCCGTCGGCATGCAGGTCGGCGCCCGCGCCGATGTTGGCCAGCGTGATCGGCAGCGCCTCGGCGATGGCGTCGGCGCCGGTGATCGAGATGCCCGCCGCACCGCCGCCGGCATACGAGGTGCCCTGCGCGACATGGCGGTTCTCGGCCTCGACCGTGATGTCCCCGCCCGAACGGATCGACGAGGACACGCCGACGCGGGCCTGGGTGTCCAGGTCCAGGTTCATGCGCAGATCCGAGAAGCCGATGCTGCCCAGGAAGGCACCGGCCGACACGCCGGTGTAGCCCTCGGCATTGCCGTAGCTGGTGCCGATGATGGACACGTCGCCGCTGGCGGTGAGCCGGGCGCCCTCGCCGGTGGCCGCCAGCAGCGTGGGTTTGACGTCGACGCCGGCATGGGCGCCGACACCGGCGATCAACAGCGCGAACGACGGGCCGGCGCCATTGGCATACGAGATGCCGTCGATGCCGAACTGGTCGGGCGCGGCGCTCAATCCACCGGCCCCGGCCAGGCGCTGCGTGCCCGACAGGCCGCCCGAGATGTCGTAGGCCAGGAAATGCTGCCCGGTCACGCCGCCGCCCGACAGGTCGATGCCCTCGACGCCGATGTACTGCGTGCCGGCGACGCCGGCGGTGTCGAGGTTGATCGTCGCGCCGCCGGCCGTTGCCGCCAGCGAGAAGCTGTTCGCGTCGATACGCGTGACGTAATACGTGCGCCCGTCCTCGAGCCCGGTGACCGGCTTCTCGCCGAAACGCACCAGCCGGTGCAGCGACAGGTCGGAGCCGCTGCTGCGCGTGAGGTTGATGAACACGTCGGTGCCGTCGTTCTTGATCACCGAGGCCGACAGCTTGATGGTCTCCGCATCGACCCGGAACACATAGTAGCTGCCGTTGTTGCCCAGCCCGCCCAGTGCCACCGGGGAGCGGCCGTCGATGCCGGACACGGTGTAGGTGACCCGGTCGCCGGTGACGAAGTCGTTGCCGTTGGGCGCCACGCCGATCGCGATCTTGTCGGCCGCGTCGTCGACGGCGAAGCCCTGGAAGGTGGCCGAGCGCGGCCCGCGGTAGGTCACCGCCTGGCCGGTCGTGAAGCCGTGGCTGGCCAGCGTGATGACATCCGACGCGGCGTCGACCGCGCCGGGCTGGAAGCTCTTGAGGTTCTGCGTGACCTGGGCCAGCGAGGTGCCGAGCTTGACCGTCAACGCGTCGATGACGCGCACGTAGTACTTGGTGCCGTTGCTGAGCCCGCCGATCGATCCGGAGGCACCGCTGGTGAACAGGTAGCCGTATTCGAGCTGGTCGCCGGTGCTCAGGCCATGCTGGGACGCGAACCGGATCGTGTCGCGGTTGTCGTCGACGTTGCTGCCCTGGAACGGCGCGCCCAGCTTGACCGTGGTGTCGTTGTACACGATCACGCCATAGGTCCGGTCCGCCACCAGACCGCCGATGGGCGCATTGCCCTCGGGGCTGTACAGGATGCTGTCGCCGGTGACCAGGCCATGCTCGCCGGCGGTCACGAGCAGGTCGGCCGCGGTGTCGATGCTTGCCAGCGTGCCGTCCGATACCGATACCGGCGACCCATGGCGTGCCTGGATGTCGATCGTGCCGGCGGTGACCACCGTCGGATTGGCCGCGCTCGAGTCGACCGTGGCCGAGACCGTCGGCGTGACCAGGGAGTCGCCCCGGATCATGCCGAAGTCCAGGCCCAGCGACAGCCCGGTGCGATGCGCCTTGGCGTCGCCATCGGCGATGCTGTTGGCGCGCACCGCCAGCGTGCCGGTGACCTCCACCGTCGCACCCTCGCCGATACGCGCGGTCACGGTCGGGTTGACCTCGGCCTTGGAGAAGCTGAAGCCGATGTTGCCCAGGCCGGAGATGTCGGTCGAGTCGTTGTCGCTGTCGGCATGGTCGATGCCGTCGGACTGCACCAGCAGCGTGCCGGCACTGATGCGGGCGCCTGCGCCGATCGACGACTTGTTGGTGCCCGATGCCACGGCACGCGAATTGAGCAGGCCCATGCCGGCCAGGCTCACGCTGATGGAGCGCCCGACGGCGATGGACTGGCTGATGCCGTTGGCGCGCACACTGAGCGCACCGGCCACGTTGAGTACCGCACCGGCGCTGACCGCCGCCACCGCATCGGCCGTGCTGGTGGCCGTGGCCAGCGATGCATTGGAGGTGACCAGGCCGACGGCCGGCGCCTCGGCAACCGCGAATGCGCCGCGGATGCCGCCACCCGCCGCCTGGTGGATGGCCTGGCTGGTCAGGGGGTCGACGTTGTGGCCGGCCGCGATCATGATGCTGTCGGCGGTGATCTGCCCGCCCGCCTCGGCCGAGACGGTCGCGTCCAGGTTCGAACGCGCCAGGCTCAGGCCGGCGGCCAGGCCACCGACGCTCAGGCCGAACACCTCGGTGCGTGCGTAGTGGTCGGTACCCGAGAGCACACGGATCGCGCCCGTGCTGTTGATGCGCGTGCCGCCGCCGATGGTCGCGCGCACGTCGGGCGTGATGTCGGCATAGGCGAAGTTGAAGGTCAGTCCGACCACGCCGCCGGCCATCGCGAAGGTATCGAGCGTGGCCGAAATGCGCGAGCGGGCCTGGATCGTGATGTTGCCGACACTGCCGCTGCCCTGGCCGATCATCACGTTGCTGCCGATGCCGGCATAGGTGTCGGTGGCGGCGTCATTGCCGATCGCGATACGCGTGAACGAGGCCCCGATCGCCGCCGCGCCCCCCTGCACGCTGGTCGTCAAGGCATGCAGGGTCTGGTTGCTGGTCGCGGTGATGCTGATCGACGAGGCGTTGTCGATGGTGGCGCCGTCGGCGATGAAGGCGTGCGCGGTGCTCTTGTCGTTGATCACCGACACCGAGGCGCCCAGGCCGACAAAGCCGCCACCGAAGGCCACCGAGGTCTGCTCGACGTTCTCGATCAGCTCGCCATTGACGCGGATCTGGCCGCCCGCGTACAGGTTGCCGCCGGCCGACGCCCGCGCATTGTTGGCCAGGTTGAGCACGCGGATGGTGGCACCCACGCCCACCAGGCCGCCGCCGCCGCCGGCGCCGATGAACTGGGCCTCGCTGCGGTCCTTGGCATCGACGGTGATGCCGCCGCCGCTGCGCACCGTCGCACCGGACTCGATGTAGGCCTGGGTGCCGGCCGGCGTGGCATTGCTGGCGATCAGTGCGCGCAGGCTGGTGCCGCTCGGCCCCTTGGTGTTCAGGCTGGTCTGCGCCGACTTGCCGATGCCCGACAGCCGCTCGTTGGCGTCGGTCTTGTTGTCGTTGGTGTTGCCGCTGGCGTAGCCCCCCATCTGGCTGGCCACCCGGTTGTTCATGCTGCCGCCCTGGTCGGCCGCCACGTTCTGCTGGTTGCCGCCGTTGGCACTGAACGCGCTGCCGTTCTGGCCCTGGCTGTTCTGGTAGTTGGCCGACAGCGGCGTGCCCAGCGACCACACGGACACCGCGGCGCCGATGCCGACCACGCCGCCGCCGAGCGCGAGCGTGAAGCCGAAGTTCTTGTCGAGGTGGTGGGCGCCGACGACGACGTCACCACGCGCCGCGACGTCGGCGCCGCCGCGGATGAAGGCCGCGGTGTCGTTCTTGATGCTGCCGATGTCGACCGCGCCGCCGACACCGACGAATCCGCCGGCCAGGCCGCCGGCGAACGAGAAGGTCTCGATGCGGTTGCCGGCGCGCACGGTGACGTCCTGCTGACTGGACGCGCCGGCGTTGTCGGCCGTGCGGTTGACGCGCGCCCCGGCATCGATCCAGGCGCGGGTGTCGCTGTCGATCAGCGTGATCGCCACGCCGCCGGCGATGCCGACGAAACCGCCACCGGCGGCGATCGCCAGGTGGGTCACGTCCTCGGCCGAGGTCGCCTGCACCACGACGCCGTGCGCCGTGCCCGTCTGGAAGCTGGCCACGCCGTTAGAGTTGCCATTGAGCACGCCGGACACGCCGCTGCCGAACCCCTTGGCGTCGACCGTGCTGTTGGCGCCGATGTAGGCATTGGTCGACTTGGTCAGGCTGAGCACGCCCACCGAGGCACCGACCCCGACCAGGCCGAATCCGCCGGCGCCGGAGACCACCAGCATCTTGCTGTCGTCCGAGGCCAGGATCGCCACGTCGCCGCCGGCGGCCACCGTGGCATTGCTGCCGATGAAGGCGCGTGTGGTGTTGTCGACCACCGGCACCGTCACCGCGCCGCCGACACCGGCCACGCCGCCACCGATCGCCGCGCTGACCGCCAGCAGGTTCTCCGCGGTGCGGGCCCGCACCAGCACGTCGTCGGCTGCGCGCACGGTGGCGCCGTCGCCGATGAAGGCCTCGGTGGTCATGGACATCACCGAGACACCGACCGCCGGCGAGATGCCGGCACCGGCGGCCACCGCCAGCGCGCCGGCCACCTCGAGGTGGTAGAAATCGTTGCTCGCGCGCAGGTTGACCGTCTGACCACCGGCCGCGCCGGAGAGGTCGCCGTTGACCACGGCGCCGCCGCCGATATAGGCCCGCGTCGTGGTGCCGAACACGTTGACACCGGCCGCCACCGACACCGCCGCGGTGGCGGCGCCACCGGCGGCCATCGCGAAATTCTTGACGCTGTCGCGGTTGGTCGCGGTGATCGACAGGCCGCTGAAGCCGCCTTGCGTGGCCAGGCTGGCGACGCGCACGCCGCCGTACATCGGGTCGCCGTTGCGGTCGTCGACACCGTCGTGGTTGGTGTCGACGATGCCGTCGGCATTGCCGTCCTGGTCGCTGTCGGTGAGCTGGCCGACATCGGGCGGGCCGAACGCGGCATCGGCCTTGGTCGGCTTGTGGCCACCCTGGATGTCGACATTGCCCGGCTTCTCGGGCGCACTCTGGAAGCCGATGGAGAAGTCGCCGGTGCGGATATCCAGCGTGCTCTGGCCGTCGACCCGCAGGTTCTGGCCGGCGCCGACGAAGGACTCGACCCGCTTGGTGACCACCGGCACACCGACCGCGGCGCCGACACCGGCCGCGCCGCCGACGGCGATGGTGCCCACGATGTTGGTCACGTCGAGCATGTCGTTGGCCGAGATCTGTCCGCTGCCGCGCACATGCAGGCCGCCGGCGCCCAGGCTGGCCGTGGCATCCGACGGATCGTCGCCGACGAAGGCCCGCGTGACCACGTCGGCCACCAGCACGCCCGCGGAACCGGCGATGCCGACGCTGCCGCCGGCACCCGCGGCCGCGGCGATCGAGACGACGTCTTCGACGCTGTCGGCCAGCACCTGCAGGTCGCCGCGGACATCGCCGCTGGCGGCCGAGCCGATCGACGCTTCGGTGACCTTGGAGGTCTTGGTCACGGCCGCGCCGGCGCCGACGCCGCCCGACCCGCCCCCGCCGACCGAACCGGCCACCGTGATCAGGTTGGTGGTGTCGTCGGCCTGTACCAGCACGTCCGGCCGCAGCAGCGACAGGCCGCTGGGCATCACGTCGAAACTCACGCCGTTGCCGATGCGCGCCAGCGTGGTCTCGTTGAGGATGTTGACCGTCGCCGAACCGGCCACGCCGGCGCTGCTGGCACCGGAGCCGGCGGCCGCCACCGAGGTGACGTCCTCCGACGAATGGGCCACCACGCTGGCACCCCAGCCGCGCGCGACCACGGTCGACCGGTTGCCGATGCGCGCCTCCACGGTGTCGTTGTGTACCAGCGTGGTGTTGGACAGGCCCACGCCGGCGCTGCTGCCGCTGATGGCCAGCGAACCGGCCACCGGGATGAAATCGAGCTGGCCGTCGGCGCGTACCGAAACCCGGTCGCCGGCATCGAGCCGCGCGCCCGGCGTCAGGATGTTCGAGCCGTCTTCCGTGCTGGCGCGGGTCGTGGTGCCCAGGACATACACGCTGAACGAACCCGAGATGCCGACCCCGCTGCCGCCCCCGATCGAGGCCGCCACCGACAGGATGTCCTCGTCGCTATCGGTCGTGATGGAGATGTCGCCCCCGGCCCTGATCTGCGAGCCGCGTCCGACCGTGGCGCGCGTGTTCTTGTTGACCACGCCGACATCGACGCCGGCGCCCGCCGCCACGCCGCTCGAGTCGAACGATGCCGCCAGGGCGCCGGCCACGCTGACGATGCGGGTGTGGTCCTGGGCGTCGATGCTCACGTCCTGACCGGCCTGCGCAGCGGCGTTCTGGTTCACCAGCACACCCCGCCCCAGGCTGGCCAGGGTGTCGTTGGTGAACACGTTGACCACCACCGAGCCCGCCACGGCGGTTCCGCTGGTCGACACGCCGCCACCGGCCGCGACCGACATCACGTCGACCGTCGAGGGCAGCAGCGGGATGTCACCCAGCGGGAACGCCATCGGATTGAGCGTCGTGCGTGCGCGCACCGTGGTGTCGCCGCCAGCATCGATGACCGCGTTGTCGCCCACCGTGGCATGGGTGGTCGGATTGACGATGGCCACCGCCACGCCGACGCCGACACCGGCGTCTTCGCCGAAGCCGGCGCCACCGGCCAGGGTCTGCAGTCCGATGTCGTTCGTGGCCTGGACGGTGACCGTGTTGGTCGCCACCAGACGGGTACCGGCGCCGACGTCGGCATCGGTGACGTAGCTGACCCGATTGACCGACACCGAGCCCGCAAAGCCGAAGTCGTCGGCGGCGCCCGCGGCCAGGGACCAGGTCTTGAATTCGGAGCGCGCCCCATCGGGCTGGCGCGCCTCGACGGTGACGTTGCTGCCCTGCAGCCGGGCATTGGTGCCGGTCCGGGCGCGGCTGTCCACGTCGCCGACCGTCACGCCGACGGCGGCGCCGACATTGGTTCCCGTCTGCAGATCGGTCGCCTGCCCGGTGGCCAGCGTCGTCATGTCGAGTTCGGCGATGGCCGAGACCCGCACGGCGCCACCGGTGGACACCAGCGAGACGCCATCGGCGACCTCGGCCAGGTTGTCGACCACCGCATAGTTGACACCGATGGCTGCCGCGACACCGACGTCGGGCGATTCGCTGCTGGATTCGGAACTGCTCTTGGCGTTGCCGTCGTCGACGCCGTCCTGCGACTTCGGAACCGTCTTGTCGCCGCCGTTGTTCGGGTTGTTGTTGACCTGGTTGTCGGCCTCGCTGTCGGCCGACTTGCCGTCTTCGGAGTTGCCCTGCGCACTGGCCTTGACGGTGTCGACGCTGCCGGCCGCCACCTGGCTCTCCACCGTGATCGCACCCCCGGTGGACACGTTGCGCCGGGCCTGTGCGCGCACGTCGTCGGACAGGATGTTGATGCCCACCGAGGCGCCGACCCCCACGCTGCCGCCGGCACCGTCGCCGCTGGCCTCGGTCGCGGCGGCCGACGCATGCGCGGCCTGTATCGTCACGTTGCCGGTGGCGTTGAGCGTGTCGGTCGGCACGTTGCCCGCGCCCAGGTGCGCCGTCTTGTGATGCGAGACGATGGCCAGCGCCACGCCGGCTCCCACGCCCACGCCGTCGCCGCTGTCCGAGGCGCCGGCACCGGCGCCGTTCTTGGCCGTGGTCTTGACGTTGTGCGCGCCGATGGCCTGGATCACGACGTTGGCCATGGTGCCGTCGAGCGTGGCCCCGTCGGCGATGGTGGCGGTGGTGACCGTATCGACCACGTTGAGCGCCACCGAGGCGCCGACGCCGACACTGGAGCCCGAGGCGCCGATGCCCTCGGGTATCGCCTGCGCGTCGGTCGTGGTGCTGCTGTCGGCGCGCACCCGCAGATCGCCGCCGTTGAGATTGGTGGAGGCGAATCCCGGCAGGCTGGCCACCGTGGTGACGTCGACCACGTTGAGAGCGAACGAGCCGGCGACACTGACACCATCGGAGCCTGCTCCCGACTTGGCAATGGCGCCGAACTGGTGGGAATTCGTCGGCGTGCCCGAGCCCGCTCCGGTGAGCGCCTCCAGCGTCAGGCCGTCGGCAACGACGCTGCCGCCCGATCCGATGCGGGCCTGGTTGTCGACCGTGCCCACGTTGATCGCGACGGCCGCGCCGATGCCGGCATCGCCCCCTTCGGCCACGGCGGAGCCGTCGGCGTTGGCGCTGGCGGTCAGGTTGGCGGTGGACCGCACGGTGACCGTGTCGCCGGCGGTCAGCACCCGGTTCGCGCCCGTGGCGGCCAGCACCCCGCTTTGCGCCAGGTTCAGCGCCACGGCGCCGGCGACGGCGATCGGGCTCGAGCCCGAGCCGCTCTCCGAATCGGTGTTGGCGGTCTCCGCCTTCGGATTCGACTTGGCGGCGCTGCTGTCACGCCCGCCCTTGCTGGCCGCCTGGTTGTCGCCGGCACCGCGTTGGGCTCCGGTCTGCTGGTCGACCTTGTCGCCCTGCGAGCCGTCGTCTTCCTCGCCGCCCTTGGCGCTGGCCTTGGAGCTGGCCGTGCTGGTCTGGCGACTGCCGGCCGTCACGGCCAGGGCGCCCCCTACGGTGACCGACCGGTCCACCAGCGCACGGGCGGTGTCGACCACCGAACCGAAGGCCAGCGAGACGCCGACCGCGATGTTCGAGCCTTTCGCCGCCCCCTCGGCCGTGGTCGACGCGGTGCCGACATGGTCGGCCAGCACGGTGAGTCCGGCGGCGGACAGCGTCTGCGTGGCGCTGCGCAGTTCGGCCAGCGTGTCGCTGGTGGCGATCGTGATCGCCGCCACCGGCGTGACCGCCGTGCCGCCGGCCGAGCCCCCCTTGGCTTCGGTGGTGACGGTGTTGTTCGAACGTGCATCGACGGTGACCGCGCCGGCCCCGGACAGGCGTGCGCCGACGTCGACGATGGCGCGCGAGATCGTGTCCGACACATTGATCGCCACCGAGGCGCCGACACCGACCGCGTTGTCGCCCGCGTCGACCTTGGACTGGGCCTTGGCGCTGTCGGTCGTGGTGGTCTGCGATTTCAGCGAGAACGCGGTGCCGCCGGTCAACGTGAGATTGGCCGTGGAGCTCATCAAGGCCTCGGCCCGGGTCACGCCGGCATTGATGGCCAATGCGCCCGCCACGCCGACACTCGAGCCGCCGGCACCGGACGTCGCCTGGGCGCCGAACCGCTGACTGGTCAAGGTCGCCTGCGCCAGCACGCCACCGGCCGCGCCGATCGTGGTCGCACCGGAGAACTGGACCCGGCTGGTGACATTGGCGGTGTTGATCGCGGCGCCGACCCCGATGCCCACCGACCCGGACTGGGTGTTGGAGCCGTCCGCCACCGTCATGACCCCGCCGGAGGGTCCGGCCAGCGTGGCACCGGCCTGGATGGTGATCGCACCGGCCGACGTCAGGCTGCCGCCGGTGGAGATCAGCACCTGGCTGTCGCCGCTGATGTTGGTGAACGCGACGGCCGCGGCCAATTGCAGGTCGCCGTCGCTGGTGCTGGCGTCCTGCTCCTGCAGCTTCTGCTGGCCGGTGGTCTGTGTCGCGCCGTCGGTGGCACCGCCCTGGGTCGACATGGCCTGGGTGTCGACGGTACGGCTGGACACCGCGGTCACGGCGATCGAGGCGCCGGAGAGCGAAGCGCTGCCGCCGACCGTGGCCTGCGTGGCGCCACCGATCACGGTGCCCGCGACGGTGCCGCCCACGGCCGAACCGCTGGACGAGCCGGCGCCGCCATCGGCCTTGGTGGTGGCGGTGACCGTGTTGCCGGCGGCCACGGTCACGGCGCCGGTGGCGGTGAGCATCGCGCTGCCGCCCACGTTGACGTTGGCGCTGCTGGTGATGAAGCTCAGTGCGATCGACGCGTCCTGGTCGCTCTGGTTGCTGCTGCTGTCCGGCTGCGTCAAGGTGCTCGCGTTGACGGTGGAGGTCGCACGTATCGTCAACGCACCCCCGGTGGCATGGAGCACGGACGCCCCGTTCACCGTGATGGCGGCATTCGACTGGGTCTGCGTGGTGGCGATCTTGAGCAGGTCACCGGCGTAGCTGGCATCCTGCGTGTCCACGTCGACACTGGTGGCAACGATGACGCCGATATCGGCCGCCTGCAGCGTCGCGCCGGCGAGCGTGATGCTGCCCGAGGCATTGCCCAGCAGGTTGAGCCCGTCGATCAGCGTGACGCCATCGGTGATCGCCTTGGTGACGCCCAGGTACATGTCGGCGGCCGTCAGTGCCACGCCGTTGACGGCGATGGCCTCCTCGGACGCAAGGTTGAGCTTGTCCGTCACCTGCACCGCGCTGTCGATCTGGATGTCGTCGGTGCTGTTGAGGAACAGGCTGGTGGCGGCATAGAAATCGGGACCGCTGCTGAGCACCCGCAAGCTGTCGTCGGTCAGCAGCGGCAGGTCGGCGCCGCCGTTGAAGTCGACCATCAGCGCGTACGAGGTCAGCGGGCTGGTGCCGGCAACCCCGTCGTCGTAACCCAGGTCGACCGTGATCAGGTCGTTCAGGTAGTCCCGGCCCTGGATGTTGACCCGGATGTTCTGGTTGAACGTGAGTTGGGCCAGCGCACTGCCGGCGACGTTGTCCCAGACCCGGAGCACGGGCACCCCGCTCTGGTACACCGTCTCCACCTTGATGTCACCCGAGGTCAGCGGCGCGGACACGTTGATGATGCCCGCCGGCGCGAAACTGGGCGCCGCCAGCGGCGTGTCGGACAGCAGCAGCCGCGGCTCCAGGCTCTCGAAGATCATGGTCTTGCGGTGCGGTGATCGCGGACCGGCACGGGACCCGGCCTGCGATTGCGCACCCGCGTGCGCGCGCCGCAACAGACCTTGCAGCAAAGCTGGTAGCTTGACCATTTTTTTGATACTCCCGAGAGCCCGCATCGCGATAGGCCGCGCATTCACAGGGCCCGTGTGAAGACGCTGTCGCGAATGCATGGGCGTGTCCATCGGTGCACGCACCAGCCATCTCCGCAACAGAGCGAGTTCCGCATGGACGGCGCGCGATGTCAAGGTACTCGGCGACGAAATCGGCGCGAAATTGACCTGTCCCCACACCTTTGCGCGGGCCGGTCACGGACCGGATAGACCGAACGGACTATTGACGAAAAGCATGCAGTGGATCATCTCGCACACGACGCGGCGACACGCCCCCGCACGCGGACACCGTGGCGCACGTCGTGCCCGATAAAATCGCGCCTTCGCCCGCCCTTGCATGCCACGCCCGGGCCCGCACCAGGCGGTGCGGCGCCTGCTCGGCCCCGATCCCGGCACCACCATGTCCCACGCCTGCGCCATCGATTTCGGCACCTCCAACTCCGCCATTGCCCTGGTGCATGCCGGCGGTGCGCGCCTGGTCGAACTGGAGCCGGGATACACCGCCATGCCGACCGCCGTGTTCTACGCGGTCGACGGACTCGCGGCGTTCCAGGAGCCGCAACGCCTGTATGGCCGTGCCGCCATCGCGGCCTACGTCGAAGGCACCGAAGGCCGGCTGATGCGCTCGATGAAAAGCATCCTGGGCTCGAGCCTGGTGGAGCAGGCCACCGACATCGGCGGCGGCCATGCCGTGCGTTACCTGGACGTGATCACGGCCTATCTGCAGCATCTGCGCACCATGGCGCAACACGCGGCGGGACACGCGCCGGAACGGGTGGTACTCGGGCGCCCGGTGTTCTTCGTCGACGACGACGCGCAGCGCGATGCCGCGGCGCAGTCGGCGCTGCAGTCGGCCGCGCACGCGGTCGGGTTCCGCGACGTACAGTTCCAGTACGAGCCGATCGCCGCCGCACTGGATTTCGAATCGGGCGCGACGCGCGAACAACTGGTGCTGGTCGCCGACATCGGTGGCGGCACGTCCGACTTCTCGCTGGTGCGCGTGGGGCCGCGGCGGCGCGCCCGGCTGGACCGTCGCGACGACATCCTGGCCAACCATGGCGTCCATGTCGCCGGCACCGATTTCGATCGCCAGATCGAACTGGCGCATCTGTTGCCGAGCTGCGGCTTCCGGGCCCGCGGCCCCTCCGGGCGCGAAGTGCCGAGCCGGGTCTATTTCGACCTGGCGACCTGGCACCTGATCAACACGGTCTATACGCCGGGCCGGGTGGCCGAGTTGCGCGCGATGAAGTCGTTCTACGCCGAGCCCCGCCACCACGCGCGGCTGATGACGGTGCTGGACCTCCGGCTGGGCCATGCGCTGACGGCCCTGGCGGAAAACGCCAAGATCGGCGTCGCCGAAGCGCGCGATACCCGGGTCGACCTCAGCGAGATCGAATCGGGACTGCGGGTGGACATCGACGAGGCGGCGCTGATGACCAGCCTGGACGGCGAACTGCAACGCATCGCCGACGCCGCGCGCGCGACCGCGGATATCGCCGGCGTGACGCCGCAACAGGTCGACGCGGTCTACTTCACCGGCGGCTCGACCGGCCTGGCAGCGCTGGCCGATCGTATTGCCGCGCAGTTTCCGTCTGCACAACAGATCCACGGCAACCGCTTCGCCAGCGTCGCCCAGGGCCTCGGCTTGCACGCGCAGCGGCTGTATCGCTGAGCGCCCGTTGGACGGCAAGCGGACACGCGGCGCGTGCGTGCGCGTGCGTGCGCGCGCCGTTGCCGTTGCCGTTGCCGTTGCCGTTGCCGTTGCCGTTGCCGTTGCCGTTGCCGTTGCCGGTGTCGGTGTCGGTGTCGGTGTGATAGCGTGCACGCCAGCACGCGGCGCGGCGCCGCGGTCGAAAGGCAATGGCATGGCTGAACGATGGCTGGTGGGCGCGCTCGACTACATCCCGCGCTGGATCGACTGGCAGATGCGACAACACCGGCAACCCGGCTGCGCCATCGCCATCTGGCATCGGGGCCGGCCGGTGCTGGCGCAGGCCTTCGGCCATGCCGACCTGGCGCGCGGGCAGGTGCTGACGAACGGCCACCGCTTCCGCGTCGCCTCGCATTCCAAGGCCTTCACCGCCGCAGGCATGTTGCGGCTGCGCGAGACAGGGCGTTTGCGGCTGGACCAGCCGGTCGGCGACTTCGTGACCGAACTGCACCCGGACGTGGCCCGGGTCACGCTGTCGCAGTTGTTGTCGCACAGCGCGGGATTGGTCCGGGACGGTCTCGATGCCGGCCAGTGGCAGGACCGGCGCCCGTTCCTGGACGAAGCGGCGATCCGCGCCGACCTGCAGCACGGCACGACGATTCCACCCAACAGCCGCTTCAAATATTCCAACCACGGTTATGGCCTGCTGGGCATGGTCATCGCGTCCGTCACCGGCGAGCCATACACCGACTGGATCATGCGCGCCATCGTCACGCCCTCGGGCCTGGCCGACACCGTGCCCGACGCTCCGGTTGCCGACGGAAAACCGCTGGCGCGCGGACACAGCAGCGATGTGCTGCTCGGGCACCGGGTCGTGATACCGGGCGACAACCCGACCCACGCACTGGCATCGGCCACCGGCTTCGTCAGCACGGCGTCCGACCTGGCACGCTTCTTCGGCAGCCTGTCGCCCCATGCACGCGCCAGCGTGTTGTCGGTGGACAGCCGGCGCGAGATGGCACGCCGCCAATGGCGCGACCCGCACGTCAGCCTGGAGCGCTGGTACGGCCTGGGCACGATCTCGGGCACGCTGGCGGGCTGGGACTGGTTCGGGCATTCGGGCGGATTCCAGGGCCAGATCACCCGCACCGTGGTCGTGCCCGAGCAGCAGTTGTCGGTGTCGGTGCTGACCAATGCCAGCGACGGACTGTCGCACCAGTGGCTCGAAGGCTCGCTGCACATCCTCTCGCGCTTCGCCCGCGACGGCGCGCCGGCGCGCCGACTGGCGCGCTGGAGCGGTCGCTGGTGCAGCCTGTGGGGTGCATTCGACCTGTTGCCCGTGGGCGACGACACGGTGCTGGTGGCCAATCCCGCACTGGCCAACCCGCTGCAGGACGCCAGCGAGATCACGCCCGGACGCGTCCAGCGGGACGGCACGGCACACGGATCGATCCGGCTGGCCAACGGCTTCGCCAACCACGGCGAACCGGTGCGGCTGGAGCGGGACACCCGCCAGCGGACCGCCGCGTTGTGGCTGGGCGGCAACCGGCTGGCACCCGAGGCGGTGGCGCGCCGCGAACTGGCGCGCCGCTACGGGACGGCCCGCAGCTGAACGGCGCCCGCACCGGGCGAGATCGCCGCCAGGGCCGGGGCCCGCTGCGCCGGTGCGACCGACGCCCCCGGACTGGCCCAGGCAAACCAGGCGCCGCCGGCCTGCGCGCAAGGGACGAAGACGCGGAATCCGGCCTGCCGGCCCGCGGCCGGCCACCCCACCCGACCACTGTGGCCTAATAGCGGGTTGAACTGATATTTCCGGAGTTTTCCATGGCCAAAGAATTTCGTACCGAAGCCGAGCGCAAAGCCACCCCCCGTCCGACCATGGTCAAGGGTTTCACCATGCCCGTGAGCGGCGGCCAGAAGCGCAGCCTCGAGCGCGGCGTTGCGACCCGCAGCAAGAAGAACCCGGGCAAACGCGCGCACCAGGGCGGCTGACGCCCCGGCGGGCCGGTGGGAACTCCGGCCCGGCAATGTGCGCAACACCGCAGCGCGCGGCGCTGACGGCCAAGGCTTGTTCGCGGCGCGCGCCGCGAACAAGCCTTATTTGCGCCCGGCCGAGGGCTTGCGCATCAAGGTGCTCTTGCCGAACAGGCTTTCCACCAGGTCGACGGCCAGCTCGGCCGTCTGGTTGCGCACGTCCAGCGCGGGATTGAGCTCGACCAGGTCGAGCGAGGCCAGCCGGCCGGTGTCGGCGATCATCTCCATGCACAGCTGGGCTTCGCGGTAGGTCGGCCCGCCACGCACCGTGGTTCCCACGCCGGGCGCGATGTCGGGGTCGAGGAAGTCGACATCCAGGCTGACATGCAGGTGGGTATTGGCGTCGACCAGCGCCAGCGCGATCTCCATCGTGTGGCGCATGCCCATCTCGTCGATGTAGCGCATGTCGAACACCTCGATGCCGATGTCGTGCACCAGGCGTTTCTCGCCTTCGTCCACGCTGCGGATGCCGATCTGGCGGATGTCGCGCGCGTTGAGCGCCGGCACGTGGCCACCGATCTCGACCAGTTCCTGCGGACCGTGCCCGCACAGGCAGGCCACCGGCATGCCGTGGATGTTGCCGCTGGGCGTCAGCGTGGCGGTGTTGAAGTCGGCATGGGCGTCGAACCACAATACGCGCAGCTTGCGACCGCGTTCGCGGCAGTGGCGCGCCACCGCGCTGATCGAGCCGATGCCCAGGCAATGGTCGCCGCCCATGACGACGGGCAGCCGGGCGGCGGCCAGTTCCGTCCGTACCGCGTCATGCAGCAGCTGGTTCCAGGCCACGACCTCGGGCAGGTGGCGAAAGCCGTTCACCGCGCTTTGCCAGGGATTGGGCGGGCCGGCCAGGTTGCCGCAGTCGCGCACGTCGATGCCGAATTGCGCCACGGCCTGCGCGATGCCGGCCACGCGCAGGGCTTCGGGCCCCATCCGGGCGCCCAGCATGCCGGCACCGACATCCGTCGGCGCGCCGATCAGGCTGACGCCGTCGACTCCCGGGGGCAAGGACAGCTGCGTCACGCCCGCGCCAGTTCCGGTTCACGCCGGGATGCGACCGGCGATGCAGCGGCATCGGCACCGCCGGCCAGCGAACCGATCAGGCCGAACAAATCCTTGGGATCGGCAAACCGCGGAATCAGCGCCAGATTCCGGCCGATGCCGTGCTGCCGTGCACAGTCGCGCATGTAGCGCAGCGCCGAGAAGTCTTCCAGCGCAAAGCCCACCGAGTCGAACACCGTCACCTCGCGGTCGTCGGTCCGGCCGGGCTGGTGACCTTGCAGCACCTGCCACAACTCGGTCACGGCGAACTCCGGCTCGATCTGCTGCAGGTCGCCTTCGATGCGGGTCTGCGGCTCGTATTCGACAAAAACCCGGGCCGCGCGCAACACGTCGGCATGCAGCTCGGTCTTGCCGGGACAGTCGCCGCCGACGGCGTTGACATGCATGCCCGGCGCGAGCAGGTCCGGCGTCAGGATCGTGGCTTGGGTCTTGTCGGCGGTCACGGTGGTCACTATATCGGCTCCGCGCACCGCCTGGGCGACGCTGTCGCAACGCAGCAACCGCAGGCCGGCCGTGCCGCGCAGATTCGCCATCAGCTTGTCGGTCGCCCGCGGGTCGGTGTCGTACAGGCGGATCTCTGCGATGCCCAGCAGATGGTGGAAGGCCAGCGCCTGGAACTCGCTCTGCGCGCCGTTGCCGATCAGGGCCATGACCCGGCTCTCGGGCCGGGCCAGGGCGCGGGCCGCGAGCGCGGACATCGCGGCCGTGCGGACCGCCGTGGTGAGGGTCAGCTCGCTGAGGAACTCCGGCGCTCCGGTATCGACGCGGGCGATGACGCCGAACGCCATCACCGTCGGCAGGCCGAACCGCCCATTGCCCGGGTGGCCGTTGACACACTTGAAGGCATAGGTCCGGTCGTCCGCGATCGGCATCAGTTCGATCACGCCGAGATCGGAGTGGCAACCGATACGTGCGTTCTTGTCGAAATCCTGCCAGCGCAGGTAGTCGGCGTGGATCGCGTCGTGCATGCCGCGCAGGGTGTCGGCCATGCCTTGCCGGCGCAGGATGGCGGCCACATCGGCGGGGCTCAGATAGAGGGTGGGAAGATGGCTTGTGTTGTTCATGGCGATGGTCTCCGAAAGCTCATGGCCAGTGTCCCGCCCGACCGCGGCAATGTAAATCGCCAACCTTGCACGCTTTTCGCCAGAAATATGGCACATCGCCACCACTGGGTGACACAATGCGCAATATGGACGCCACCGACCGCGCCTTGTTGTCCCTGCTGCGCACCAATGCCCGCACCAGCGTCGCGGTGCTCGCGCGCAAGCTGGGTGTCTCGCGCGGCACCGTCAGCAACCGCATCACCAGGCTGGAGGACGACGGCATCATCGTCGGCTACACGGTGCGGCTGCGGCCCGACGCGCAGCCCAACGAGATCCGGGCCTGGATGGGCATTGCCGTCGAAGGCAACGAGACCCGCACCGTGATCGCCAGCCTGCTCGGCGAGCCCGGCGTCGCCGCCTTGCACGACACCAACGGCCGCTGGGACCTGCTGGCCGAACTGCGGGCCGCCAACCTGGCCGAGCTGTCCCGGGTCATGGAGCGGGTTCGCCTGATCCGCGGCATCAGCAGCTCCGAGACCAGCATCCACCTGGAAACCTACCGCCTGTCATGACGAGCCCCGACGCATCCGACCTCGACCGCATCGACCTCAAGATCCTGCAGCAGCTGCAGATGGACGGGCGCATCTCCAACCTCAAGCTGGCCGAGAACGTCTCGCTGTCGCCGACCGCGGTGCTGGCGCGGGTGCAACGGCTCACGCGCGACGGCTACATCCTGGGCTACGAGGCACGGCTCAACCCGCACAAGCTCGGACGCGGCATGCTGGTGTTCGTCGAGGTGCTGCTCGACCGCACCACGCCCAATGTGTTCGAAGCCTTCAAGGCCGCGGTGCAGGTGCGCACCGAGATCATGGAATGCCACATGGTTGCCGGCGGCTTCGACTACCTGCTCAAGACCCGCATGGCCGACATGGATGCCTACCGGCAGTTTGCCGGCACCGTGTTGTGGCAATTGCCCGGTGTGCGCGAGACCCGCACCTATGCGGTGATGGAGGAAGTCGTCAACAGCACCCGGCTGCGCCTGCCGTGACGCGCGCGGCAGGGCCGCCCCCGAACGCCACATGCCGCCCCCCGCAGTGAGACAAATGTCCTGGCGCGGGCGGCAGGGCCTTGCCAGAATGCGGACATTTCGAGGAGAAGGACACGACATGATGCGTTTGACGACCCGCGCGGGCGGCCGGTGTGCCGGCCTGCTGACCCTGTTTGCCGCGCTGCAGGTGCAGGCGCAGAACCTGCAGCCGGGCCTGTGGGAGCTCACCAGCACGATGCACAGCGGCTCCGGCCAGATGGAAAAGGCGATGGCCGAGGCGCAGAAGCAGATGGCCGCCCTGCCCCCCGAGCAACGCAAGATGATGCAGGACATGATGGCCAAGCAAGGCGTGACGCTGGGAGCCGGCGGCCCGGGCAGCATGGTGGCCAAGGTCTGCATGACGGCGGAGATG
Organism: Rhodoferax sp.; assembly: GCA_024236015.1. Lineage (GTDB taxonomy): Bacteria > Pseudomonadota > Gammaproteobacteria > Burkholderiales > Burkholderiaceae_C > CAISIP01. Next base: position 390,387 of record JACKLK010000002.1, on the reverse strand, counting down.
CTGGCGCGCAACGAGATCGTCACCCAGGAAGGCGACTGCCGCTCGCAACATGCGCCGCGGGTGGGCAACACGATGACATTCTCGTTCTCGTGCACCCGGCCGCCTTCGAGCGGCGAGGGCGAGGTCACGTTCGTCAGCCCGCAGGCCTACCGATCGCGCATGAACGTCAAGACCAGCACCGGCGGACGCACGGAACCGTTCACGATGCAGAGCCAGGGGCGGTGGCTGTCGGCCGACTGCGGCTCGATCAAACCCCTGGCCGCGGGCCGCAAGTAGGCGCCACGCGCATGCCTCAGTGCCCCGGCCGCTCGCGCGCGCCGAACACCGCCGTGCCGACGCGCACCATGGTGCTGCCGGCATGAATCGCCGCCTCGAGGTCGCCACTCATGCCCATGGACAAGGTGTCCAGCGCCATGCCTTCGGCATTGAGCCGGTCGAACAACTGCCGGGCACGCGCGTGCACCGCGCGCGCGGCGTCGAAATCGGGCGCCGGCTCGGGGATCGTCATCAGGCCGCGCAGGCGCAGCCGCGGCAACTGCGCGACCGCGCGCGCCAGGGCGGCCAGCGCGTCGGGCGACACGCCGGCCTTGTTGGCCCCGCCATCGGTATTGACCTGGATGCAGACCTGCAGCGGCGCCAGGGCCTGCGGCCGCTGCTCGTTCAGGCGCTGCGCGATCTTGAGCCGGTCGAGCGATTGCAGCCAGTCGAAATGTTCGGCCACCAGCCGAGTCTTGTTGCTCTGGACCGGGCCGATGCAATGCCAGGTGATGCCCGCGCGCGGCAAGGCCTCGATCTTGGCGACCGCCTCCTGGATGTAGTTCTCGCCGAACTGCAACTGGCCGGCGGCGATCGCATCGGACACGGACGCCGCGGGGAAGGTCTTGGACACGGCCAGCAACTGCACCTGCGCCGCATCGCGCCCGGCCGCGGCGCAGGCGGCCGCGATGCGCTGTCGCACGGCTTGGAGATTGGTCTCAATCGTGGTCATAATTGACTGCTAGCGTAACAAACAACGAGAGGAAAGCGTGGACATCACCCAGCTGCTTGCGTTCAGCGTCAAGAACAAGGCCTCCGACCTGCACCTGTCTGCCGAATTGCCTCCGATGATCCGTGTGCACGGCGACGTGCGACGCATCAACGTCGAACCGCTCGACCACAAGGCGGTGCACGCCATGGTGTACGACATCATGAACGACACCCAGCGCAAGCACTACGAGGAGTTCCTGGAGATCGACTTCTCGTTCGAGATCGAAGGCCTGGCGCGGTTCCGCGTCAACGCGTTCAACCACAACCGTGGCGCCGGTGCGGTGTTCCGGACCATTCCCTCCAAGATCCTGTCGCTGGAGCAGCTCAACGCGCCGAAGATCTTCGCCGAACTGGCGCTCAAGCCGCGCGGCATGGTGCTGGTGACCGGTCCCACCGGCTCGGGCAAGTCGACGACGCTGGCCGCGATGGTGAACTACCTCAACGAGACCGAGTTCGGCCACATCCTGACGGTCGAGGACCCGATCGAGTTCGTGCACGAGTCCAAGAAATGCCTGGTCAACCAGCGCGAGGTCGGGCCGCAGACGCTGAGTTTCGCCGCGGCCCTGCGCTCGGCGCTGCGCGAGGACCCGGACTGCATCCTGGTGGGCGAGATGCGCGACCTCGAAACCATCCGGCTGGCGATGACCGCGGCCGAGACCGGCCACCTGGTGTTCGGCACGCTGCACACCTCGAGCGCGGCCAAGACCATCGACCGGATCATCGACGTGTTCCCCGCCGACGAGAAGGAGATGGTGCGGGCGATGTTGTCCGAGTCCCTGCAGGCGGTGATCTCGCAGACCCTGTGCAAGACCAAGGACGGCCAGGGACGCGTGGCCGCCCACGAGATCATGATCGGCACCAGCGCCATCCGCAACCTGATCCGCGAGGCCAAGGTGGCACAGATGTATTCGTCGATCCAGACCGGCAACAGCGTGGGCATGCAGACGCTGGACCAGAACCTCACCGACCTGGTCAAGCGCAACATCATCAGTCCCGCCGAGGCGCGCAGCAAGGCCAAGATTCCGGAGAACTTCCCCGGCTGACCCGGCAGCACGGCCTGGAACGCGCCACCATGGGCATATTCGACATTCTCAAGACCAGGGAGCCAACCGACAGGATGGAAGACAGGCAGGACTCCGTGTTGTTCAGCACCGCATTCGCCGGCCTGGGTGTCGACGCGTCGCTGCTCGTGCCGTGGGAGGCGCGCGCGGCCGAAGTCGACGCCAAGCGGCTGGAATCCGCCCGTGGCACGAAGCTGCTGCAGAACCTGTGGTCCAAGGATCGCTACATGCGTCACCTGGACCTCAAGGCGATCCAGGAACTCGAGCGCCATTTCGACTTCGCCACCGTCCCGGCCGACCGCGACATCATCCGGCAGGACGAATACGGCAACTTCATGGTCGTGCTGCTGTCGGGAGCGGTGGCGGTGGACCGCGTCCAGCCCTGGGGCGAACGCCTGCGGCTGGCCGAGACGCGGCCCGGCGAGATCCTGGGCGAGATGTCGCTGCTCGACAGCGGCATCCGCTTCTCGGCCTGCACGACGATGAGCGAATGCGAGATCGGCGTGCTGACCGCCGAAGGCATGGACGACATGATGGCCGCCAGTCCGCACCTGGCCGCCAGCCTGATTGCCTTGCTGGCACGCAAGTTGTCGCTGCGCCTGCGCGTCGTCAGTGCGCGGCTCAGCGAAAAAAAATGACATCCAGGGAGAAAGCACGACATGGAACGCGACCAGGCCACCAAATTCATCACGGACCTGCTGCGGCTGATGATCAGCCGCAACGGCAGTGACCTTTTCATCACCGGCGACTTCCCTCCCGCCATCAAGGTCGACGGCAAGGTCACCAAGGTGTCGCCCCAGCCGCTCAACGGCGACCACACCCGTGCGCTGGCCCGTTCGGTGATGAACGACAAGCAGATCGCCGAGTTCGAACGCACCAAGGAGTGCAACTTCGCGATCTCCCCGCCTGGCGTCGGACGGTTCCGGGTGAACGCCTTCATCCAGCAGGGCAAGGTCGGCATGGTGATGCGGACCATTCCGGCCGCGCTGCCCACCATCGATGGCCTGGGCGTGCCGCAGGTGCTCAAGGAAATCGTCACGGCCAAGCGCGGCCTGTGCATCCTGGTCGGGGCCACCGGCTCGGGCAAGTCGACGACGCTCGCGGCCATGGTGGACTGGCGCAACGAGAAGACCCAGGGCCACATCATCACGATCGAGGATCCGGTCGAGTTCGTGCACATGCACAAGAACTGCGTCGTGACCCAGCGCGAGGTGGGCCTGGACACCGACAGCTGGGAGGTCGCGCTCAAGAACACCTTGCGCCAGGCGCCCGACGTCATCCTGATGGGCGAGATCCGCGACCGCGAGACCATGGAACACGCGGTCGCGTTCGCCGAGACCGGCCACCTGTGCCTGGCCACGCTGCACGCGAACAGCGCCAACCAGGCGCTGGACCGGATCATCAACTTCTTCCCGGAGGAGCGCCGTTCGCAGTTGCTGATGGACCTCTCGCTGAACCTCAAGGCCCTGGTATCGCAACGGCTGATTCCCAAGCAGGACGGCAAGGGCCGCATCGCGGCGGTCGAGGTGATGCTCAACACGCCGCTGATCTCCGACCTGATCTTCAAGGGCGACGTGTCCGAGATCAAGGAGATCATGAAGAAAAGCCGCAACCTGGGCATGCAGACCTTCGACCAGGCCTTGTTCGACGCCTACGAGAACAACGAGATCTCGTACGAGGACGCCCTGCGCAACGCCGATTCGCTCAATGACCTGCGCCTGCAGATCAAGCTCAACAGCCAACGCGGCAAGACGCAGGACCTGAGCGCCGGTACCGAGAACTTCGCCATCGTCTAGGGCTGCGCGGCGCCGCCACGGGGGATGTCCACGCCCGGGCGCGTGGTGCCCGGCGCGGCGTTCCCACCCCTTCGCCAACCCGATTCACATCGATTCATCCATGTCCAACATCAACACCAAGACCTACTCCGAAACCACCCGCCGCTCCGTCGCCTTCCTGGGACTGGGTGTCATGGGTTATCCGATGGCCGGCCATCTCGCGCGCGCCGGCCACCAGGTGACCGTGTACAACCGCAACCCGGCCAAGGCCAAGGCCTGGTGCGACGCGTTCGGCGATGCGGCCGGCGCCGGCAGCGCGCCCACGCCCCAGGAGGCGGCGCGCGATTGCGACATCGTGTTCTGCTGCGTCGGCAATGACGACGACCTGCGCGCCGTCGTGCTCGGCGCCGACCAGGGCGACGGCACCCGCGCGGCCGGCGGCGCCTTGTCGGGCATGCGCAAGGGCGCCATCTTCGTCGACCACACCACCGCATCGGCCAGCGTCGCGCGCGAGTTGTCCGCGGCTGCCGCGCAGCAGGGCGTGGCCTTCATCGACGCGCCGGTATCAGGCGGCCAGGCCGGCGCGCAGAACGGCATGCTGACCGTCATGTGCGGCGGCGACCAGGCCGCGTTCGATGCCATCGCACCGGTGGCCCAGGCATTTTCCCGCGCGATCACGCTGCTGGGCGACAGCGGCGCCGGGCAGCTGGCCAAGATGGTCAACCAGATCTGCATCGCCGGGCTGGTCCAGGGCCTGGCCGAAGGCATCGCCTTCGGCCAACGCGCCGGACTGGACATGGAACAGGTGCTGGACGTGATCGGCAAGGGCGCGGCGCAGAGCTGGCAGATGGACAACCGCGGCAAGACCATGGTGGCCGACCAGTTCGATTTCGGATTCGCCGTCGACTGGATGCGCAAGGACCTGGGCCTGGTGCTCGACGAAGCGCGGCGCAACGGCGCGCGGCTGCCGGTCACCGCATTGGTCGACCAGTTCTATGCCGACGTGCAGCAGCTCGGCGGCTCGCGCTGGGATACGTCCAGCCTGATCAAGCGGATCAGGTAGGGACGCCCCCCGTCTGTCCGGTTTCACTGCGTGTAAACCGGCCGAACCCCCCACTGGGGGGCGGGCCAGCCGCTTCGGAGCGGCCGTGCGCGGCGGCCCCTGGACGGGCCTGCTCCGCGGCCGATTGGGCTTTCATGCACGGTGGGTGGCGCGCCGCCGACGACGGGGATGAAAGCCCGTCGGGCTTCCGCGATCAGGACTGGGGCGCCGGCAGCGTACGCTGCAATTCTTCCTCGGAGATGATCTCCAGCAGCCGCACCACCTTCTGCACGCCGCCGGTGCTGCGCGCTATCTCGGTCGCGCGATCGGCTTCGCGCTGCGTGACACGGCCCATCAGGTAGACGACGCCGCGCTCGGTCACGACCTTGAAGGCGTTGGCGAACAAGTCCTTGGTATCAACCATCGCGGCCTTGACCTTGCCCGTGATCAGCGCGTCGGACGAGCGTTGCGTCAACGACGACGCGCCCAGCACCGCGAGCTCGTTGGCCACGGAGCGCACGTTCTCGACCCGCGACACGATCTGCTCGACCAGCTGCTTGTCCGACGCACTGGGCACCTCGCCGGTCAGCAGCACCTGGCGGTTGTAGCTGGTGACGTTCACATGCACGCGCGAGCCCAGGTTCTCGTTGATGCGGCCGATGGAGCGCAGCTCGATGCCTTCGTCCTCGAGCTGGGCCCCGGACGTGCGCCGGTCGGTTGCCACCAGCGCGCCACCGACGGCGGCACCACCGACGATCAGCGGCACGCAGGCGCTGAGCAAACCGCCCAGGCTGGCCGCACAGACCACGGTTGCACACAACTTGATTGCAGAATTCTTGTTCATCAACGTGTTTCCTCTTGTTCGCCCAGCAGTTGGGCATCGACGGCATCGCACAGGCAGTGCAACACCAGCATCAGAATCTCCAGTATGCGCGCAGTTCGTTCATGCGGCACGTCGACATGTATGTCGGTGTCACGCATGATCTGGCCCATGGTGCCTCCGCCATGGCCGGACAGCCCGATGACCACCATCTCACGCTCGTGTGCCGCCGTGATCGCCTGTTGCAGATTGGAACAATTCCCGTCCACCGACATCACCAGCAACACGTCGCCGGGGCCGCCCAGCGCACGCACCTGGCGTCCGAACACGCCGGCAAAACCCTGCTCGTTGGCGGCACCGGTCAACACGGCGCTGTCCGCGGCCAGCGCCAGTGCGGCCAGCTCCGGGCGTTCACGTTCGAAACGCCCCACGAAACTGGCGGCGAAATGCTGCGCCAGCGCCGCGCAACCGCCGTTGCCGCAGGCCAGCACCTTGCCGCCGCTGGTCACGCACACCAGCAAGGCCTGCACCGCCGCCGCGATCGGCTTGCTCAGGATCTGCGCCGTCTGGTATTTCAGGTCGGCACTGTCGATGAAATGCTGTTCGATGCGCTGCTCTAGCATGGCCGGGATGATACCTGCCGCTCCGCAGTTCCGCGTCGCGCAAGGGCCTGGCCTCAGGCCGCGTCGAAGGCCGCGCGCAGCCAGGTCAGGCCATGGCCGTCGATGGCCACGACGTCGAACCGGCACGGTGGCGGAGACCGGCTGCGCGACAGGTAATGCCGCGCCGCGAACACGATGCGCCGCTGCTTGCCGGCACCGACGCTGGCCGCGGCACCCCCGTGCGTCAGGCCGCTGCGGGCGCGCACCTCGACGAACACCAGGGTGCCGTCCGGCTCGCGCATGACCAGGTCGATTTCGCCGCCGCCGCGCCCCGGCGTCCGATAATTGCGCGTCTCCAGGCGCAGGCCGGCATGCTGCAGGTGGCGCAGGGCGATGTCCTCGAACGCGTCGCCCGCGTGCTTGTTGTTGCGGTTGCCGCCCGCTGGCGCCGCCTTGACCCCGAAAATACCCATCGATGACCACCTATGCCACGGCCCTGACGGCTGCACGCGACGCGGCAGGCTCGCAAAACTATCCGCAGGCCAGCCTGTATCTTGTCGCAACACCGATCGGAAACCTGGCCGATATCGGCCTGCGGGCGCTGCATGTCCTGCAAATGGTGGACACCGTGGCCTGCGAAGACACCCGCCACACCCAGTCGCTGTTGCGCGCCTACGGCATCGACCGGCCGGCGGCGCAGCTGCTCGCACTGCACCAGCACAACGAGCGCGAGGCGACCGACCAGGTGGTGCAGCGCCTGCGCCAGGGACAACGCGTGGCCTATGTCAGCGACGCCGGCACGCCCGGCATCAGCGACCCGGGCGCGCGGCTGGTGGCGGCGCTGGCGGCCCAGGGCCTGCCGGTGGTGCCGATCCCCGGCGCCAGCAGCGTCACTGCGGCCCTCAGCGTCGCCGGGCTGGAGGCACCCGCCGGCGACGATGGTTTCGTGTTCGCCGGTTTCCTGCCGTCCAAGGCAGGAGACCGCGCCACGCGGGTCGCAGCCCTGGCCCGCGAGCCCCGGCCCGTCGTGTTGCTCGAGGCACCGCACCGCATTGCCGCACTGGCCCAGGCACTGGCGCCGCTGGGCGAACGCCCGCTGACGATCGGACGCGAGTTGACCAAGCAGTTCGAGCAGATCGTGACCGTGCCCGCGGCACAGTTCGCCCCCTGGCTGGCGGCCGACAGCCACCGCAGCCGGGGCGAATTCGTGCTGGTGCTGCATGGCCAGCCGATGGTGGAACACGCCGACGACAGCGAACGCGTGCTGCGGCTGCTGCTGGCCGAACTGCCGCTCAAGAGCGCGGTGCGGCTGGCGGTCGAGATCACCGGTGCGCCGCGCAACCGGCTCTACGAGGCAGCCCTCGCATTGCGCGCACACACCGGCGACGACGCTGCCGGCCCGGCCTGAACACGAACCGCATCTGGTAGGCTCGCCGCATGGCACTGACCCTCGCATCGGACATCACCGGCAACGGCCCGCCGCTGCTGATCCTGCACGGCCTGTTCGGCTCGGCAACCAACTGGCGCAGCATGGCGCGCAAGCTGGCCGACCGGCATGCCGTGCATGCGCTGGACCTGCGCAACCACGGCGCCTCGCCATGGGCCGACACGATGACCTACACCGAGATGGCGGACGACGTGCGGCACTACATCGAACAACACGACCTGGGCGCCGTCACCGTCATGGGCCACAGCATGGGCGGCAAGACCGCGATGGCACTGGCACTGGCGTTTCCCGATCGGGTCGAGCGGCTGGTGGTGGTCGACATCGCGCCGCGCTCCTACCATGACTCGCTGAGCAGCTACGCCCAGGCCATGCGCGGCATCGACCTGATGGCCGCGGCCAGCCGCGGCGAGGTGCAGCGCCAGCTGCAGGCGCTGCTGCCCGATGCCAGCGTCGCACCGTTCCTGGTGCAGAACCTGGTGCCGCGCAACGACCATTTCGACTGGCGCATCAACCTGGCGGCGATCTCCGCGTCGATGCTGGACCTGACCGGTTTTCCCGCCGAACTGCAAGAGCGGGTCTTCGACAAGCCGACCGCGGCGATTGCCGGCGCCTTGTCGGACTACGTGCCCGGCGGCAACACGCAGTCGTTCCGGCCCATGTTCCCGCGCATCGAGATCGAGGTCATCGACGGTGCCGCGCACTGGGTCCACGCGGACAAGCCGCAGGCGTTCTTCGAGGCCGTGCAACGCGCGCTCGCGCGCTGACGGCGGCTGCAGCCGGGGCTCAGTGGCGGGCCCAGAATCGCTTCTTCGCCCATTCGGTCAGCAGCACATACCCGCCGACGATCGCCAGCACGGCGCCGAGCACCGGCAACGGCAACACGACGAAGCCGAACGGCACGGCCAGGGCCGGCACGAACGGCAGCGCCAGGGCCAGCGCCGCCACCGCGCCGGAACTCCACAACAGCAAGCGGCTCGGCCGGCTGCGCAGGGCCGCCACCCGGGTACGCAGCACCAGCAACACTGCCAGCTCGGTCAGCAACGACACCGTGAACCACGCCGTCTGGAACGTCGATTCGCTGGCATGGAACACCCGCAGCAGCACAAGGAACGCCAGCAGGTCGAACAGCGTGCTGATCAGGCCGAACACCAGCATGTAGCGGCGCAAGACCGCCACGTCCCAGCGCTGGGGCCGAGCGATTCGATCGGCATCCACGTTGTCGGTCGAGATCGTGATCGCCGGCAGGTCCGACAGGAAGTTGTTGAGCAGGATCTGCTTGGCCGCCAGCGGCAGGAACGGCAGCAGCGGCGTGGCCAGGGCCATGCTGACCATGTTGCCGAAGTTCGCGCTGGTCGTGATCGAGATGTACTTGAGCGTGTTGGCGAAGGTCCGGCGTCCATCCTCGACGCCGCGCCGCAACACGTCCAGATCGGGGCGAAGCAACACCACGTCGGCACTTTCCCGGGCCACGTCCACCGCCTGGTCGATCGAGATGCCGACATCGGCGGCATGCAACGCCGGCGCATCGTTGATGCCGTCGCCCAGGTAACCCACCGCGTGACCCGTGTGCTGCAGCGCGCGCACGATGCGCTCCTTCTGCTGCGGGTCGACCTCGGCAAACAGCGTGGTGCGCTCCGCCAGATGCCACAAGGACTCGTCGCGCATGGCCGCGATGGCCTGGCCGGTCAGCATCGACGCCGCGTCCAGGCCGATGGTGCCGGCCACGTGCGCGGCCACGAACCGGTTGTCGCCGGTGATCACCTTGACCGCCACGCCGTGCGCCTGCAGGTCGCGCACCGCCTGCGCCGCCTGCGCCTTGGGCGGATCGGAGAACAGCAGGAAACCCTCGAACACCATGTCGGTTTCGTCGTCGCGGCCGTAGGCCGCCTGTGCCAGCTGCGCCGGCCGGTGCCGGCTGGCCAGCGCCAGCACCCGATAGCCCTGCTCTCCCCGGTCCTGGAAAAACGACGCCAGCGCGGCGCGGCGTTTCATGTTCAGCGCGATGGGGCCCTGCGGACCCGCCAGCGTGCTGCAGCACTCGAGCACCTGGGCGAAAGCGCCCTTCATGATGATCCGGTGTGCGCCGGCATCACCGGACTCGGCCAGCACGATGCTCAGCCGCTTGCGCATGAAGTCGTACGGAATCTCGTCGATCTTGCTGCAGCCCGCCTGGTCCAGGCCCGCGCGCGTGCCGGCGGCCACCAGCGCCGCGTCCAGCGGATTCTCGATGCCGGTCTCGAAGGCCGCATTGAGATAGGCCAGGCGCATCACGCGCGCCGAAGGTGCACCCTCGACATCCACGGCGCCGTCGAGCGCCATCACGCCGGTGGTCAGCGTGCCTGTCTTGTCCGTGCACAGGACATCCATGCTGCCCAGGTTCTCGATCGCGTCGAGCCTGCGCACGATGACCCCGCTGGCGGCCATTACACGCGCCCCCCGGGCCAGCGTGACGCTGACAATGGCCGGAAGCAGTTCGGGCGAGATGCCCACCGCCAGCGCGACGGCAAACAGCAGCGACTCGATCGGCGGACGCCCCAGCAGCTGGTTGACGACCAGCACGAAGAACACCATGACGAGCATGACCTGCACCAGCAGGTAGCCGAACTGTCGCACGCCGCGCGTGAATTCGGTCTCGTCCGGTTGCTGGCGAAGACGCGCGGCGACATCGCCGAATGCGGTGGCACGCCCGGTGCGTACCACCAGCACGGTCGCCGTGCCGCTGCGCACCGATGTGCCCATGAACGCACAGTTCGTACGTTGCGCCAGCGTGGCGTCGGCGCCAACCACGCCCGGCTGCTTCTCGACCGGCATCGATTCGCCGGTCAGGCTCGCCTCGGTCACCAGGAAATCGCGCGCCTGCAGGATCAGGCCATCGGCCGGCACCAGGTTGCCGGCCGCCAACTCGATCACGTCGCCGGGTACCAGCGCCTGCGCGCCAAGCTGCTGCACCGCGGCGTCGCGGCGCACCCGCACCCGCAGGGCCAGGCGCTGGCGCAGTGCGGCCACTGCGGCCGACGCGCGGTATTCCTGCGCAAAGCCGAGCAGGGAACTGCCCAGCACGATCGCCAGGATGATGCCGCCATCCATCCAGTCGCGCACCAGGAAAGAGACTCCGGCACCGAACACCAGGATCAGCACCAGCGGGCTGGCGAACTGGCGCACCAGCAGCAGCACGGCGGCGGTATCGCGGCGTTCGACGACGGCGTTCGGACCGAACCGAGCCAGACGCTCGACGGCCTGGTCGGTATCCAGCCCCTGTTCGGAGGTGCGCAGGCAGGCAAGCAGGTCGGGCGCCGAATGGCTCCAATAGGCATGCGGCACCGGGTCTGCCGCGCGCGCGGCGGCGTCTCGGGCTTCTGGCCCCCCCGCGGATGCCATGGCAGGCATGTTCGGCAGTCGGTCAGTCAGTCAGTCGGACCGGCTGGCAGCGGCACTCGCCGAGCCATCCAGCCCAGCTCGCGGATCAGGCGGCCGCCAGCGGGTCGGGCCCGGCATCCGCGGCGGGCGCCCGGAACAACAGCACCGGTACCGGCGCATGCCGCAACACCTGCTCCGCGTCACTGCCCAGCAGCATGCGGCCGATGCCGCGCCGGCCGTGCGTGCCGATCACGATCAGATCGGCCGGCCAGGCCTGGGCCTGCGCGGTGACATGGTCGGCGAGACGGCCACTCAGGCTGTCCACCAGCACCACGTCGACCGGCACGCCCGCCGCTTCCACCCGGGACCTGGCCTGGGCAAGCACCTGCTCGCCGGCTTCGCGCAGCAAACCCAGCAGATCGATGGACATGCCGCCCAACCCTTCCGCCGAGACGGCGATCGGCAGCTCGTCGACCACGTGCAGCAGCCGGATCCGGGCACCGAGCCGCTGGGCGAGCCTGACCGCCTCGGCAAGCCCGGCGTTGGACGTGGGGCTGCCGTCGACGGGAACAAGAATACGGTGGTACATGCCGATGCCTCGCACAATGGAAACAGGCCCCGAGCATGGCGCGGGCGCGCCGCGGCGAACTTGAGCAGGATCAAGATCCGGCGGCAACGGTCAACGCCGGGCCGCCCGGCCGCGGCCTACTCCGACGGTACGAAGATCCACAGCAGCAGGTAGACGATCACGCCGAACCCGCCGAACAGGGTCAACACCGCGATCAACAGGCGAAGGACCCAGGACTCCAGGCCCAGCGCCGGTGCGATGCCGCCGCAGACGCCGCCCAGCCAGCGGTCGGTGGTGCTGCGCCGCAACGCATTGAAGCCGGTGACAAACGGCGGACGGGTCGAGCCCGTGGACGCGGACGCCGACGCCGACGCGCCCGAGCCCCCGTCGGCACCGATGAGCCGCGACTTGGCGCGGGCGAACTCCTCGTCCGTCAACACGCCACGCTCGTGCAGTTCACCCAGTTTTCCCAATTCTTCGCTGATCGACATCCCCATCCTCCTGTTGCTGCCATGGTGCCCATGCCCACGGTGTTTCAACTGATTATGCGCAATCGACCACAATACCCCAAGCCGGACGGGGCTGCGCCGGCCGTCGCGCGACCGCGCCGCGGGCCGCGCGCGCAAGCCGCGTCCACGGAACCGTCGCCCCGGCGGCCCGCTTGAACAGGAGACCTGCACCATGACCATCACCGAGCCGGATTGCCGGGCCACCGATACGCCCGAATGCGCCGTCGTCGAGCAACTGATACAGCCGCGCGACAAGGACCTGGGAGGTTTTTCGGTGCGCCGCTGCCTGCCCGTCATCGGCCGCAAGGCGGTCGGCCCCTGGGTGTTCTTCGACCATTTCGGCCCGGTGACGCTGCCGGCCGGGCCCGGCCCCAACGTGCGCCCGCACCCGCACGTGAACCTCGCCACGGTGTCGTACCTGTTCGAAGGCGAGATCCTGCACCGCGATTCGCTGGGCAGCGTGCAGGCGATCCGCCCGGGCGACATCAACCTGATGGTGGCCGGGCGCGGCATCGTGCATTCGGAGCGCGAACGGCCCGAGGCGACCCGGCACGAGCGCCGCCTGCATGGCCTGCAGCTGTGGCTGGCGCTGCCGCAGGCGGACGAGGAAACGGATCCCGCGTTCCACCACACGCCCGCCGCAGACATCCCGGCGCTGACGGTCGATGGCGTCGCGCTGCGGGTGATGATGGGAACGGCCTACGGCGCGACCTCGCCGGTCAAGGTGTTTGCACAGACGCTGTATGTCGAGGCCGAGTTGCAGCCGGGTCAGTCGCTGGTGCTGCCCGAGGCGCCGCAACGCGCGATCTACGTGGCACAGGGCCGGGTGCGCGTGGGCAGCACCGACGTCGAACCCCATACCATGGCCGTGCTGCGCGCCGGCGGCGCACCTGCCACGGTGCACGCACACGCGGCCGCGCGGGTGGCCATCATCGGCGGCGAGCCACTCGGCCACCGCTACATCGAATGGAATTTCGTCTCCAGCCGCAAGGAACGCATCGAACAGGCCAAGCAGGACTGGCGCGAAGGCCGTTTCCCGAAGGTGCCCGGCGACGAGACCGAGTTCATCCCGCTGCCGTCTTGAGCCGGTTGCGGCCCGACCTACGACACTGCACCATGCCCCTGCCTCCTCCACCGACCCAGAAACCCGACAACGCCGCCAACCGGCTGGCCAACGACAAGGCCAACAAGGACCTGCTGATCAAGGGCGTGTTGTGCGCGCTGATCGGCGCCGTGATCCTGCTCGCGCCGTATGTCGCCCGCTCCTCCAGCGTCCAGGAACTGATGGCCGGCGCGTCGGTGGTCGGCTGGTTCTCGCTGGTGCTGGGACTGGCCTTCATCGGCCTGTTCGTGCGCCGGCGGCTGGCGGCTTCTCACCGGCGCTGAACACCGCCCTGCGGGCGCCGGTGCGGTGCAGACGCGCCGCGGACCCGCCCGCGTCCGGGCGTGCCCACCTGTTACAGGTCCAGCACCAGTTCGCCGCCGGTCTCCTTCGTGCGTGAGCAACACAGGATGATCTTGTGTTCGCGCTCCTTGCGCCCGAGCACGAAGTCGCGGTGCTCGATCTCGGCCGACGCGCCGGCATCGTACGGCGTCGCGCACACGCCGCACAGGCCGTCGCTGCACTTGGTGTCGATCCGGATCCCCGCGCGCGCCAGCACGTCGGTGGCGCTGCGCTCGGGCGGCACCTCCAGGGTCTTGCCGGAGACGCGCAGGCGCAACGTGAACGCATGGTTGACCCAGGCATCGGCATCGGGCACGCTGAAATACTCCCGGTGCAAGGCCTGCTCCGGCCAGCCCCGGGCCGCGCCGGCCTCGAACACCCCGTCCATGTAGCGCGGTGCGCCGCAGGTGTAGACATGGGCGCCCGCCACGTAGGGCGGCATCAGTGCCGGCAGGTCGGCTCGGGCACCTTCGTCCTTGAAGTGGTATTGCACCTTGTCCTTCCATGGGACCTGGGCCAGGTCGTCCAGGAAGCCGGCCGTCTTGCGGCTGGCCGCGCTGTAGTGCAGCACGAACGGCCTGCCCAGCGCATGCAGCCGATGCGCCATCGCGATCATCGGCGTCACGCCGATGCCACCGGCAAACAACAGGCTCAGCGGCGCGTCCTCATGCAGCGGAAAATGGTTCGTCGGCTTGGTGATGAACACCGTGCGGCCTTCGCGGAAGGCCCGGTGCATCAGTGCCGAGCCGCCACGCCCTCCGTTCTCGGGGCCCTCGCGCAACACGCCGAGCACATACCGGCTGGTGTCGGCCGGATCGCCCGCCAGGCTGTACTGGCGCTGGTACTCCGGCGCGATGACGACGTCGATGTGCGCGCCGGCGTCGAAGGGCGGCAGCGGCGCTCCGTCCAGCGCGGTGAATTCGTATTTCGCCACGCCCTCGGCCATCTCCTGGCGCCGCTGCAAGCGCACCGGGAACACCGGCGGTTCGCCCGCGGGCATCGTGAACGGCGGCACCAGCGCCTCGGTGTCGCCGGCCGCGATGCGGGCCTTGTGCTGCTCGGGCGTCAACAGGCTGCGGTAACGCTCGATGCCTTCGTCCCGGTTGGCGACAAAAGTCACCGGATACGGCGGCGGCATCCGGTCGGCCGGGTAGACCGCCAGCGTCTGGTCCTCGTATTTCAGCTGCAGGTCCTTCTGCAGCCCGCGCTGGTTGGCCTGGGCGGCGCGCACGTAACGCCCGGTCGTGCGGTCGAGCTCCACGTCCCACCACCACTTCTTGACCGGGTTGATGGAGCCGTTGTCGAGCTTGTCGTCGAGTTCGGCCAGCCAGCGCGCGCTTTGCGGCAGGTTCATCGCCAGCCAGCGGAAACCGCTCTCGGCGAACAGGCCCTCGAGGTTCCACGGACAGGTCTTCATGCAGCGCCCGCACATCGCGCCGGCCGCGTTCGTGATGCGGTAACGCGTGCATTTCTCGGCGTCGCTCTTCCAGATCTCGTAGCCGTTGTACATCAGCTTGGGGCCGGCGCTGATCGCACCGGACGGGCATTCGCGCGCGCACTTGTTGCAGTTCTGGCAGAAGGTCTGCAGGCCGAAGTCGATGGGTTTGTCGAAGGCCATCGGCAGGTCGGTGGTAACCGTGCCGCTCTTGAGCCGCGGGCCCAGGTAGGGATTGAGGATGACCTCGCCGATGCGGCTGACCTCGCCCAGGCCGGAGAGCAGCAGCAGTGGCGGCTGCAACACGTCGCCGTCGAGCACCGAGTGCACCCGTGCCGAATACCCCAGCCGGCGGATCTGCTCGCCGATGATGCCGCCGAGCATCGAGAACCGCAGGTAGGCGCGCATGCTCTGCGCCACCGCGATCCAGTCGTCGCCGCTGGCCCCTTCCATGGTCTCGTGGCCCTGGTCGAGCAGCAGGTTGACGCCATGGGCGTGGTAGGCCGGCATGACGTTGCCGCCGGCGTCGTGCGAGTAATAGGCCCATTCGGGCACCTTGCACAGGCCGACCGCATCGACGCCCATGTAATACGACGCGGCCTTGAGGTTGTCGGCATTGCGTTGCGGATCACGCGTGCTGGCCGCCACCGGCCCGCGTGCCTCGCCGAACTGCAGCAGCAGCAAGGCGCCGAGCGCGCGCCGGGCGCAGGCACCGATCGGGCTCTTGAGCACATAGTGCCCGCCCTTGGCGGCATCCTGCACGGCCTTGCCCAGGTCGCCGAACAGGGAGCGGGCGAAGAAGTCGGCCCGCTTGGGGAACCGCGGCACCCGCTCATGGTCGATGAAGGTCGTGGGCTCGTCGACCCGCTTGAGTTTCTCGAACGGATACGCGCCCTGGCGGAACTCGCGGTCCTTGAAGGCCTCGCGGTTGAACGCGTTCTTCAGCGTGCCCTTGCCCAGCCACCAGGCCGGCCCGTGCGACTGCCAGCGCTGCTGCTGCGCAGCCGGGGCCAGCGGCCGGTCCGGCGCCATCGCGAACGTGGTGCTGACCGCGGCCAGGCCGTAACGCCTGCCGACATAGGGGTTGGAGCCATCGGCATGCGCCAGGCCGCAGGCCACGGCCAGCCGGCCCAGGTCCAGGTCGCTGCAGGTCGCGCTGTGCGCACGCGCCTCGTGGCCGAGCATGCGCAGGTAGGTCGACAGCAACACCGCGGTCTGCGCCGACAACACCGCGGCGCGCTGGGCCTGGGTGCCGACGATCCAGTCGCACCCGGGCTCGCCGGGTTTCGGATCGCGCGGGTATTCGACCAGGATCAGCACCACATGGTCGTGGTGGTCGACGGGGCCGTGCACGGTACGCGCCGACTCCATCACGTCGGCCAGGATCATGTCCATGCCGGCGGCGAAACTCTTGGGCTGGCTTTGCGCCAACTCCTCGCCGATGGCCTTGACCATCGGGTTGCGAATCGGTTCGGCCAGGATGGCGGCCGCCGGCAGGCGGCCGATCGCCATCATCGACGCGTCGAAGTAATACCCTGCCGCTTTGAGATGGTCGCTGCGCTGCTGCGGGTCGTCGGGCACCTCGCCGGGCTCGGCGTTGACCGTGCCGTCGCGCACCAGGTCGAACATGCCGATGTAACGCGCCATGGCATGGTTCAGCGACTCGGGGTTCGGATCGTCGAACGACAAGGCCTGCATCGCGGCCACAGCGGACAGGTCCGGCGCCGTGTCGCTGCGGCGCAGGCGTTCGAGCGGATACGGGCCCAGGTGCACCGGGCGGTCGCGGTAGGAAAACAGGCGCATGGGGGTCTTTCCGTAGGCAAAGGCAGAAGGGACGTGGGTCTTGGCCGGGTCAGGCCACCGGGCTGCGCCGGGCCCGGCGCACCGGAGCCGTCGCGGATGCAGATGGAGATGCGGATGTGCGGGCGCCCGACCGTGACGCCAGCGCCCGCTCGCAGCGCAACACCAGCAGGTCGACCAGTTCGGCGCGCTGGCCGGCGCACAGACTGGCCGGCGGCTGGAACATCTCCTGCACCCCCATGCCGCGCAATGCCGAAAAGACCAGGTTGGCGAAGTTTTCCTGCTCCGGGCGACCGGCCAGTTCGGGGAAGGCGTGCAGGAAACCGCCGGCCATGCGCAAGCGCAGGTTCTCGCGCTCGACGGCCAGGTGCTGCAGCAGTTCGGCGTCGGTACGGCAGGCCATGAAGATGCTCCACATGGTGACGTAACTCGGCCGGCCATAGGTCAGCTGCCAGGCGGCCGTGATCGCCGCCTCGGCCCGCTCGCGCAGCGGGAGCGTCGGGCTGGGCCACACCGCCATGTTGCCGTTGTGGTCGTCGGAATGCACCAGTTCGGTTGCCGCGCGCATGATCAGCGCCTTCTTGGTTCCGAAATGGTGTTGCACGGCGCCCGGCGTCACGCCAGCCGCCTTGGCGATTTCGAAGGCCGAGGCGTTTTCCAGGCCGTGTTCGGCAACGACCTTGATGGTCGCCGCAATCAGGTCCTGTTGCGTGGCCTGACTGCGCTGCGCCTGGTTGCGCCGGGGTTGCCGCAAACGCGGCGCTTGTGGTGGGGTCTCTGGCATGGGGTGTTCCAGGCGCTGGCCAAGGGCCGGCGGCCACCGGATCGGTGACTGCCCGGCCGCGCCGGTGCTGCGTCTGCATCGCATTATGCCGTTCTTACAATTTACATTGCAGCCAAAATGTAACTTGCAACGCCGAACAGGACGCATGTCGACATCCGGAGCCGGGGCACAACGACAGCCGCCGGCCGGAACGGCCGGATCCGGCTGGTCGCGCGGCACTGGCAGAAATCCTGTCACAACCCGGGCGGCTGCACCGTCATGGATGCAGGAGGTTCTTGCATGACACGATTTCTGCTTTTCAGCCTGGCGCTCTGGCACGGTGCCAACGGCTTGTTCATGGTGCTCGCGCCGCAGCCCTGGTACACGACGGTCCCCGGCGTGCCTGCGACCGGTGCCTTCAATGCGCATTTCGTGACCGACATCGGCATCGCGTTCCTGGCCAGTGCGCTGGCGCTGCTGCTGGCCGCGCAGGTCCGCGGGTCCGGCCGGGCCTCATTGATGCTGGCGCCTGCATTGTTTCTCGGTGGTCACGCGTTGCTGCATCTGGCCGAACTGCCCGGCGCGGACCTGTCCACGACAATGCGCGACCTTGTCGCCATCATCGTTCCCGGCCTGATGCCCGGGGCGATCGCACTTGCCGCCAGCAGACAAGGGGCTCACCGATGATCCGCCACTTCATCCGGCGCGCCGCCAACGCCATGGGCCGGCGTTACCACTACGATGCGGGACATATCAACGCGATGGCCGACCGCGACCTGTCGATGGCGATCAAGTACGGCCTTGCGACGACATTCTTCATGCACCGCAAGCCCCTTCCCGCAAGCGCCTTCTGGGCCGCCAGGCTGACCGCGACCCGACTCGCCGATTGCGGCTCCTGCCTGGAACTGGTCATGGCCATGGCCCGGGAGCAAGGCATCGGCGCCGCGGAACTGGCCGCGGTGCTGCGCGGCGCCCCCGCGCAGCCCGACGCCGACCTGGGCATGCGCTTCGCCGCCGGGGCCATCAACCGGGCCGATGGTTTCGCCGCCACCCACGCCGAGGCCCTGCATCGCTACGGCGAAGCGGGCGTGGACGCGCTGGCCATCGCGGTCACCGGCGGCCAGTTCTTCCCGTTGCTCAAGCGCGCACTGGGACATGGCAACTCCTGCAGCCCGGTGCTGGCGCGGATGCAGGCGGAGACGGCGCGTGGATGACCGGCTGGCGACCTTCATGGAGCAGCGTCCGCGCCTGCTGCGCCTGGCCTATCGGTACCTGGAGACAGCGGCCGACGCCGAGGACGTGGTGCAGGACGCCTGGCTGCGGTATTGCCGGGTCGAGGCGCCGCACCACGCCGGCAAGTTGCTCACGACGATCGTGACCCGGCTCGCGCTCGACAAACTGCGCTCGGCCGCGCATCGGCGCGAGACCTACGTCGGCGAATGGCTGCCCGAGCCGCTGGCCGACACGGCCGAACCCGACCCTGCGGCACTCGACATCTCGTATGCGGTCATGGCCTGCCTGAAGGCGCTCGGCCCGGCCGAACGAGCCGCCTACTTCCTGCATGACATCTACGACATGTCGTTTGCCGACATCGCCGAGACGATCGGTCATTCGCCGGCGAACTGCCGCAAGCTGGCGCAACGCGCACGTGCGGCACTGGCCGCGGCCAAGCCGCGTTTTCGCCCCACGCAACACGATCTCGCGCGATTCGTGCACGCGTTCGACGCCAGCAACAGCAGCGGGAACCTGGCGCCGCTCAAGGCGCTTCTGGCCGAAGGCATCGAGTTCGTGTCCGATGGCGGCGGCAAGGCAGCGGCGGCAACCCACATCATCCGGGGACCGGACGCGGTAGCGCGGCTGATGCTGGGCCTGGCCCGCAAACGGGAACACGAACAACTGGCCTATGCGATCCGCTCCGTCAACGGCGATCCGGCGATCGCGATACGGGCCGGCGGCGGACTCGACGCCATCGTGTCGTTCAGCCTGGACGCGGCGGGACGCGTGAACGGGTTGTACGTCGTGCGCAACCCGGACAAGCTGCAGCGCCTGCAATGAGCTCCCGCACGGGCTTGCCGCACGGGCGCGGGTAGCCGCCGTGCGCGCATCGCGGCTTCACAGGAACTGCTGCACGGCATGCGCCAGCCGCGCGAAGGTCGCAGGTATGTCCTCCTCGTGCACCGCGCCGTACCCCAGCAGCAAACCCTTGGCGGGCGCCGGCTGGCGCATGTGGTAGAGCGACAGCGGGCGCGCCACCACCTTGGCGCGGGCGACGTGCTCGACCACCGCCCGATCGTCGAGCTCGGCCGGCAGGCCGAGCACCAGGTGCAGTCCGGCATCGCCGCCGACCACCGGCAGCCGGCTGCCGAAATGGTGCCGGATCGCATGGATCAGCGCATCGTGGCGCGCGCCGTAGATGCTGCGCATGCGCCGGATATGGCTGGTGTAGTGGCCCTCGGCCATGAACCGCGCCAGCACCGCCTGCTGCGGCGACTGCCCCTCGCGGTACAACTCCCCCAGTGCGCGCGCGAACGGCTCGGCCAGGTCCTGCGGCAGCACCAGGTAGGCCAGGCGCAGCGCCGGGTACAAGGTCTTGGAAAACGTGCCCAGGTAGATCACCCGCCCGTGCCGGTCCAGGCCCTGCAGTGCCGGCAGCGGCCGCGCGCCGTAGCGGAATTCGCTGTCGTAGTCGTCCTCGATGACCCAGGCCCCGTGCACGGCGGCGAAGTCGAGCAACTGGCGCCGGCGCCCGTGGCTCATCACGGCCCCGGTCGGGTACTGGTGCGATGGCGACACGAACATCATGCGTGGCGGGTGCCTGAGGTTGCGCGGCGACGGCGCCATGCCTTCGCCGTCGACCGGCACGCCCACCGGCTGGAGACCGAGCGCGCGGAACACGCTGCGCGCGCCCCAGTAACCCGGGTCCTCGAGCCAGACGGTGTCGCCCGGATCGGCCAGCAGTTGCGCCACCAGGTGCAGCGACTGCTGGGTGCCGCTGGTGATGACGATCTGCTCCGGCGTGCAGACGACGCCGCGTGTGCCCTGCAGATAGTCGGCCAGGCTGGCCCGCAGGTCGGCGTCACCGCCGCCGGTGGCATAACTGAGGTGTTGCGGCGTCGGCGCGCGCCACAGCTGGTTCTGCAGACGGCTCCAGACGCGGGACGGAAACAGCCGCACCTCGGGCACACCCGGCGTGAACGCGCCCCACTGCGAGCGCGCCGCGCCGGCGTCGGCCATCAGGGTCTGGCCGCGGCGCGACAGGTTCTTGCGCTGCGGCGTCGGTTGCCGCTGGTCGGCATCGGGCACGGCCACCGGCGCCAGGCGCGGCCCCATGTCGGCGACGAAGGTGCCGCGGCCGACCCGGGCCTGCACATACCCTTCGAGCGCCAGCTGCTCGTACACATGCACGACGGTGTTGCGCGCGATGCCCAGCGCCTGCGCCAGCATCCGCGATGGCGGCAGGCGGCTGCCGGCCGGCAGCACCGACTCGCGGATGCCGCGCTGCAGGATGCCGTAGAGCTGGCGATGGTCGAAATCCGGATGGCCGCGGTCGAACTGGCGCAACACGAAGTCCGGCAGGGCGGAACCCCGGGACGGTGGATCCTGGGCGGGATACGGCATACATTGGCTCCATCAGATTGCACTCATTGGTTCCAATGGTAGAGCCAATGTGGTCCTATACTGGTTTTGTAACAACAAGCCTGGGGCGGCTTTTGCCCCGTCTGCGAGGAAACCATGAACACCCTGACCCAAGCCGAATCGACACCTGTCGCCGCGGTCGCCCAACAGTCCAACGCCCGGATCGATGCGCGCCGTGTCGCGGCCACGCCGCGCGGCGTGGGCATCGGCTTCCCGATCTACGCCGAGCGCGCGCAGAACGCCGAGTTGTGGGATGTCGAAGGCCGCCGCTACATCGATTTCGGCTCCGGCATCGCGGTGCTCAACACCGGCCACCGGCATCCGAAGATCGTCGCCGCCATCGCCGCGCAGCTCGAACGTTTCACGCACACCGCCTACCAGGTCGTCCCGTATGAGAGCACGGTGGCGCTGGCCGAGAAGCTCAATGCACTGACGCCGGGCGACCACGCCAAGAAGACCGCGTTCTTCACCACCGGCGCCGAAGCGGTCGAGAACGCGATCAAGATCGCCCGCGCCCATACCAGGCGCCCCGGCGTGATCGCGCTGGGCGGCGGCTTCCATGGCCGCACGATGATGGGCCTGGCCCTGACCGGCAAGGTGCAACCCTACAAGGCCGGGTTCGGGCCGTTCCCGGCCGGCGTCTACCACGTGCCGATGCCGATCCCGCTGCATGGCGTGTCGGTGGACGACGCGCTCAAGGCCATCACCCAGTTGTTCAAGGCCGACATCGAGCCGGAACAGGTGGCGGCCATCATCGTCGAGCCGATCCAGGGTGAAGGCGGCTTCTATGTCGTGCCCAAGGACTTCATGGTCGCGCTGCGGGCCTTGTGCGACCAGCACGGCATCGTGCTGATCGCCGACGAGATCCAGACCGGCTTCGCACGCACCGGCAAGATGTTCGCGATGGAGCACTACGGCGTCGTGCCCGACATCATGACCATGGCCAAGAGCCTGGCCGGCGGCATGCCGCTGTCGGCCGTGTGCGGCCGCGCCGAGATCATGGACGCGCCGGCGCCGGGTGGCCTGGGCGGCACCTACGCGGCCAACCCGCTGGCCGTGGCATCGGCGCTGGCGGTGCTGGACGTGATCGCCGGGGAACAACTGTGCGCGCGTGCCGAGAAGATCGGCAACAAGCTCACCCGGCACCTGGAGGCCTTGCGCGCCAAGGTCCCGGCCATCAGCGACGTGCGCGGCCTGGGCTGCATGGTGGCGGTCGAATTCGCCAAACCCGACGGCACGCCCGACGTCGACTTCACCAAGCGGGTGCAGAAACATGCACAGGACGCCGGGCTGCTGCTGCTGACCTGCGGCGTCTACGGCAACGTGATCCGCTTCCTGTTCCCGCTCACCATCGAGGACGCGGTGCTCGACGAAGGCCTGGCCATCCTGAGCCAGGCCATGACGGCCTGATGCCGGCCCGCCCTTGTGTTCAACCTCCCAGACATCTGCTGATCGACCCATGCTCAAACTGAAAGACCCCTCCCTGTTCAAGCAGCAGGCCTACGTGGCCGGCCAATGGATTGCTGCCGACGACGGCAAGACCATCGCCGTCACCAATCCGGCCACCGGGGAACAACTCGGCACCGTGCCCGCATGCGGCACCCGGGAGACCGAACGCGCCATCGCCGCTGCCGACAAGGCGCAGAAGGCCTGGCGCGACGTCTCCGCGAAGGAGCGCGCCGCCATCCTGCGCAAGCTCAACGACCTGATGCTGGCCAACACCGACGACCTGGCCTTGATCATGACCTCCGAGCAGGGCAAGCCGCTGACCGAAGCCAAGGGCGAGATCGCCTATGCCGCGTCGTTCATCGAATGGTTTGCCGACGAGGCGCGCCGCACCTACGGCGACACGATTCCGGCGCCGCTGGGCGACCGGCGTTTCCTGGCCATCAAGCAGCCCGTGGGCACGACGGCGGCCATCACGCCCTGGAACTTTCCCACCGCCATGCTCACGCGCAA
The DNA here is from genome assembly GCA_024236015.1 of Rhodoferax sp. GTDB lineage: Bacteria > Pseudomonadota > Gammaproteobacteria > Burkholderiales > Burkholderiaceae_C > CAISIP01. The sequence continues at coordinate 367,143 of JACKLK010000002.1, read as the reverse complement.
GGCCGGCCCGGCCCTGGCCGCCGGTTGCTCGATGGTCGTGAAGCCGGCCTCCCAGACACCGTTTTCCGCGCTGGCGTTCGCCGAACTGGCCGAACGCGCCGGTGTGCCCAAGGGCCTGCTGTCGGTGCTCACCGGGTCGGCCAGCCAGATCGGCGGCGAGATGACGCGCAACCCGCTGGTGCGCAAGCTCACGTTCACCGGCTCGACCGAAGTGGGCCGCACGCTGATGCGTCAGAGCGCCGACACCATCAAGAAACTCTCGCTGGAGCTCGGTGGCAACGCGCCGTTCATCGTGTTCGACGACGCCGACCTCGACGCGGCCGTCGAAGGCGCGATGATCTCCAAGTACCGCAACACCGGCCAGACCTGCGTGTGCGCCAACCGCATCTACGTGCAAAAGGGCGTACTCGAGGCCTTCACGAAGAAGCTGGTGGCCAAGGTCGAGGCGCTCAAGGTCGGACCCGGCGTGAACGACGGCGTCAACCAGGGCCCCCTGATCGACGACAAGGCCGTGGCCAAGATCGAGGAACACATTGCCGACGCCAAGGCCAAGGGCGGCACGGTGCTCACGGGCGGCAAGCGCCATGCGCTGGGCGGCCTGTTCTTCGAACCGACCGTGGTCGGCGGCGCGACCAACGACATGTTGTTCGCCAGCGAAGAGACCTTCGGCCCATTGGCGCCGGTGTTCTCGTTCGAGACCGAGGAAGAGGTCATCGCGCGCGCCAACGACACCGAGTTCGGCCTGGCCGCGTATTTCTACAGCCGCGACGTCGGCCGTGTGATGCGCGTGGCCGAACGCCTGGAGTCCGGCATGGTCGGCGTCAACACCGGCCTGATCTCCACCGCCGAGGCGCCGTTCGGCGGTGTCAAGCAGTCCGGCCTGGGCCGCGAGGGTTCGAAATACGGGCTGGACGAGTTCATGGAGATCAAATACATCTGCCTGGGAGGCCTGGATACGTGATGGATCCGTCACCCGGCATCGGCGCGGCGCCGCGCGCGGAACCCGTCACCCTGGCTGCGGGCGCGCACGCGCCGCTGCATCCGGGCGCCGTCGACGGATTGTTCGGCATCGCGGCCGTGCAGATGCATGTGGTGGCCTTTGTCGACAACGTCGACCGCATGGGTGGCTACATGCGCCATATCCGGGCGCGTTTCCCCTGGGTGCGCATGGTGATGTTCTCCGAGGACGCACCTCTGGGGCCGCACCACGAAGCCGAAACCCTGCCCGGCCCGACCGAGCAGCGCCTGTGCGCGCTGGCACGGGAAACCGGCCTGTGGCTGATCACCGGCTCCCTGTTCGAGCGTGTCGTCGAAGCCGATGGCGAGGAGGCGGTCTACAACACCTGCTCGGTGATCGACCCGGCGGGCGAGGTGATCCGCCGTTATCGCAAGATGTTTCCGTTCCGGCCCTACGAGCGCGACATCAAGGCCGGCAACGAGTTCTGCGTCTTCGACGTCCCGGGCGCCGGCCGTTTCGGCGTCTCGATCTGCTACGACAAATGGTTTCCCGAAACCACGCGCACCCTGGTGGCCATGGGTGCCGAGGTGATCCTGCACCCCAACTACACCGACACCGTGGACCGCGATGTCGAACTGTCGATCACGCGCGCGTCCGCCGTGACCAACCAGGTGTATTTCTTCGACATCAACGGCGCCGGCGACGGCGGCGTCGGCCGCTCGATCATCGTCGACCCGTCGGGCTATGTGCTGCACCAGGCCGCCGCCGGCGCCGAGATCATGCCGATCGAGGTCGACTTCAACAAGCTGCGCCGGGAACGCGAACGCGGCCTGCGCAGCAACCTCGGCCAGCCGCTGAAGAGTTTTCGCGACCGGCGTGTGGATTTCTCCGTGTACCGCAGGGACAGCGGCACGGACGCGTTCCTGCACACACTGGGGCCGTTGAACAAGCCGGGTTGACGGCGCAGCACCGACCAGCGCGGGCTGGCGACACAAGAAGGGCCGGGCGCCATCGCGCGCACCGGCGGACAAGGAGACAAGCCATGAAAGAGACCTTCACGCCGGCGGCCAACCGCTCCGGCTCGATGACCCGTCACCGCAGCGTCTGGGAGATGCGCGCCGATGGCTGGATCAGCCTGGTGGACGAACTCAGCCGGCTCGCGACACTGGCGCGTGACCAGCCGGAGTTCGAGCGGCGCATCGCCCGCGTGCGCCAGATCATCACCGACCTGGCACCGGTGGAGAGTTACTGGGCCTTCCCCGGCCACCGGGTGTTCGGCGAACTTGCCACCTGGATCGAACGCGGTGAACTGGCCCGCGCCTACCAGGCGGCGCGGCGCATCCACCGCATGCTGGCGGCCCAGACCTACCGCCACGAGACCTCGACACTGGAGGGCGAAGGCGAACTGCCGTCGCAGATCGAGACCGACAGCGAACGCCAGGCGCAGTTGTCGCGGCCGTATTTCGAGGTGCTGATCGTCGACGAGATGTCGCCCAGCGAGGAAGACGCCCTGCGCCGGCGCGTGCAGCGCAAGCGCATGCCCGACGACGATTTCATCTTCGACGTGGTCGTCGTGCCCAGCTTCGAGGACGCGCTGGTGGCCACGATGGTCAACTTCAACCTGCAGGCGGTGGTGATCCGGCACGGTTTTCCGTTCCGCTCCATGTACCACAGCGACATGTTGCGCCGTTTCCTGGAGAGCGTGGACGACAGCATCGAGCAGATCCCCGAACTCGAACGCGGCCCGCTGCTGGGCCGGCAGATCGCCCACCTGCGGCCCGAGCTCGACCTGTACCTGGTGACCGACGTCGACGTGGAGGACGTGGCCGCGCGCGTGGGCGAGATCTTCAAGCGCATCTTCTTCCGCGAGGAGGACCACACCGAGCTCTACAGCTCGATCATGAAGGGTGTCGGCGAACGCCACCGCACGCCGTTTTTCCACGCGCTGCGCGAATACGCCAAGCAGCCCACCGGCGTGTTCCATGCGTTGCCGCTGGCGCGCGGCAAGTCGATCATGAACTCGAACTGGATCGGCGACCTGCAGCAGTTCTACGGCATGAACCTGTTCATGGCCGAGACCTCGGCCACCTCGGGCGGCCTGGATTCGCTGCTCGATCCGGTCGGCCCGCTCAAGCTGGCGCAGGAATACGCGGCGCGGGCCTTCGGCGCGCGGCGCACCTACTTCGCGACCAACGGCACCTCGACCTGCAACAAGATCGTCGTGCAGGCACTGATCCGCCCGGACGACATCGTGCTGGTCGACCGCAACTGCCACAAGTCGCACCACTACGGCCTGGTGCTGGCCGGCGCGCAGGTGGCCTACCTGGACTCGTATCCGCTGGACCCGTATTCGATGTACGGCGCGGTGCCGCTGCGCCACATCAAGCAGACCCTGCTCGACTACCGCAGGGCCGGCACCTTGAACCGGGTGCGCATGGTGCTGCTGACCAACTGCACCTTCGACGGCCTGGTCTACAACGTGGAACGGGTCATGATGGAATGCCTGGCGATCAAGCCCGACCTGATCTTCCTGTGGGACGAAGCCTGGTTCGCGTTCGCGCGTTGCCACCCGATCTACCGCCAGCGCACCGGCATGGCCACGGCCAAGCTGCTGGCCGAACGCATGGTCGATCCGGAATATGCGAAGCAACATGCCGCCTTTGCCGAATCCTTCGACGACGCGGCCTGGGACGACGATGATCGCGTGCTGGCCACACGGCTGCTCCCCGACCCGAAGAAGATGCGGGTGCGGGTCTACGCGACCCACTCGACACACAAGACCCTGACCTCGTTGCGCCAGGGATCGATGATCCATGTCTGGGACCAGGACTTCAAGGACAAGGCCGAGGAAGCCTTCCACGAGGCCTACATGACCCACACCTCGACCTCGCCGAACTACCAGATCCTGGCCTCGCTGGACGTGGGCCGGCGCCAGGTCGAGCTCGAGGGGTACGAGCTGGTGCAGCGCCAACTGGAGCTGGCGATGAGCCTGCGCGAGCAGGTGCTCAAGCATCCGCTGCTGAAGAAATATTTCAGCTTCCTGCGTGTCAGCGACATCGTGCCGCTGGAGTTCCGCGAGTCCGCGGTCGAGTCCTACTACAGCCCGGACAGCGGCTGGAGCAACCTGGAGATGGCCTGGCGCACCGACGAGTTCGCGCTCGACCCGTCGCGCGCGACGCTGTCGATCGGCGCCACCGGCCTGGACGGCGACACGTTCAAGAACCGCCAGCTGATGGACAAGTACGGCATCCAGATCAACAAGACCTCGCGCAACACGGTGCTGTTCATGACCCACATCGGCAGCACCCGCTCGTCGATCGCCTACCTGATCGAGGTGCTGGTCAAGATCGCGCGCGACGTGGACCAGCAGATCGCCGACATGAGCGCGATCGAACGCCGCATCCATGCCAAGCGGGTGCGTTCGCTGACGCTCGAGCAGCCGCCGCTGCCCGACTTCTCCAGTTTCCATTTCGCGTTCCGCGGCCGCAGTGTCGAGGGCCGGGCCGAAACCCGCGACGGCGACATCCGCAGCGCGTTCTTCCTGTCGTACGACGACGAGAACTGCGAATACATCGACATGGGCGAGGCGGCCCAGGCCATCCGCTCCGGCCGCGAACTGGTGTCGGCGCTGTTCGTCATTCCCTACCCGCCGGGCTTTCCGATCCTGGTGCCGGGGCAGGTCATCAGCGCCGAGATCCTGCAGTTCATGCAGGCGCTCGACGTGCGCGAGATCCATGGTTTCCGACCCGAGCTGGGTTTTCGCATCTTCAACGACGCCGCGCTGGCCCGCGTGGCGCAGGCCACGGCGGCGCGGGCCGCGCTGGCGGTGTCCGACCGCGCTGCGCTCGTGGCCGTGGCAGACACCGTCATCGACGTGGCCGAAGCGCCGCGCGAGTGAATCGCGACCAACCCCAGAGAAAGAAAGAAGGAGACAACAACATGTACCCGAACAAGGTCAAGGACATCTCGGATCTCAAGCTGCTGTGGCACCGCAATGAGCGGCCGATCTATTTCATCAGCGCCACCAACTTCAACCTGCTCGGCATGGACCGCTGGGTCAACCGCTTCCGCTACATCAGCTACATCGACTGCTTCGACGGCCGCCATCCGAACGTCGTCGTGCCGCCGGAGGTGCCGCACGCCGAGTTCGAGTCGATCGAGGACATCACGAACTACCTGCTGCAGCACAAGGAGGTGGTCGACATGATCGAGCGCCGCGGCGGCAAGCCGGTGGGCACCTTCCTGATGTTCGACGAGAAGACCGAGGCGCTGGCCAAGGACATCGGCCTGGACATCTGGTTCCCGCCGGCCAGGCTGCGTTCGCGCTGCGACAACAAGATGGAGACGGTGCGCATCGGCAACAAGGCCGGCGTGCCATCGGTGCCCAACGCGCTGGAGAAGGTCGAGAGTTACGCAGGCCTGATGAAGACCTGCGAGCAACACGGACTGGGTACCGACCTGGTGATCCAGTCCGCGTTCGGCGACTCCGGCCACACCACCTTCTTCATCGCCAGCGAGGACGACTTCAACAAGCACAAGGACGAGATCGTCAACGACCCCGAGGTCAAGATCATGAAGCGCATCAATTGCCGCGGCGCCACGCTCGAGGCCTGCGCGACGCAGTCCGGCACGCTGGTCGGCCCGCTGCTGACCGAGGTGGTGGGCGCGCGCGAACTCACGCCGTACAAGGGCGGCTGGTGCGGCAACGAGGTGTTCCCCGGCGCCTGGCCGGAGAATGTTCGGCTCAAGGCGCGCGCCATGGCCGAGGCCTTCGGCAACCAGTTGCTCGAGGAGGGTTACCGCGGTTATTTCGACGTCGACTTCCTGATCGACCAGGACAACGGCGAGGTCTACCTGGGCGAGCTCAATCCGCGCATCTGCGGCGCCAGCCCGATGACCAACCATGCGGCCTTCGCGTACGCCGACGCGCCGCTGTTCCTGTTCCACCTGCTCGAGTTCTCGGGCGTGCCGTTCGACCTGAACGTGCGCGAGATCAACGACCGCTGGGCGCAGCCGCATTTCATCGACTCCTGGTCGCAGGTGGTCATCAAATACACCGAGGACAAGGTCGACCAGGTCACGCATGCGCCGGCCACCGGCATCTACAAGATGGCCGAGGACGGCACGGTCGGGTACCAGCGCTTCGACTACGAACGCCGCGCCATCGACAGCGAACGCGAGGCCTTCTTCATGCGCATCACCGGCCCGGGCGACTACCGCTACGAAGGCGCCGACCTGGGCATCCTGATCACGCGCGGACGCTCGATGGGCGACAATTTCAAGCTCAACGTGCGGGCCCGCGACTGGATCCGCGGCATCCAGAAACACTACGCCGGCAAACCCATCGTGACCACGGCCCATGCGGCGGTGCCGGAACCGGGGTCCTTCAAGATACTCTGAACCGCGAGCCATGCATCCGATCCAGGTCGACTTCCATACGCTGATCGAGGACCGGCCCGGTCCGTCGTGGCAGGCGCAGTTCGAGCGCCTGTGGCCGGCGTACCGGTCCTGGTTCCTGCGCAGCGGCGTGGTCGATCGGCCCGGCTACCTCGAGAGCCGACGTGCCATGCGCGAGCACATGCCCGAACTGGTGCCGGTATGGGAGCAACTGGTCGAGCTGGCCGGCGGCGGCGACGTCGAGGCGCGTTTCCTGTCGCTGTGGTGCCCGCCGCCGTATATTGCGGGGTGCTCGCAGGCGGTCTGGGTCGACCGCCATGGTGATGACGAACCGGTGCTGCTGCGCAACTACGACTTCGCGCCGGGCCTGCTCGAGGGCAGCTGGCTGGCGACACGCTGGGGCGGGCAACGGGTCGCCGCGCTGGGCGACTGCCTCTGGGGCGCACTCGACGGCATGAACGACGCCGGCCTGGCGGCCAGCCTGTCGTTCGGCGGCCGCACGGTGTCGGGGACCGGCTTCGGCATCCCGCTGGTGGTGCGATACCTGCTGGAGGTGGCACAGGACACCCGGCATGCCGTGCAACTGCTGCAACGGGTGCCGGTGAGCATGTGTTACACGGTCACGCTGCTCGACGCCGCCGGACACTGGGCAACCGTGTTCGTCGCGCCCGACCGGCCGGCCGAAGTCACGCGCCGAACGGTGGTGACCAACTTCCAGCATGGCGTGGAATGGGCGCAACACGCCCGCGCCACCCACGCCGAGGAACGCCTGGCCTGCCTGCAGGCCCAGATCGATGGCCCGGGGTCGGCCGAGGATGCGATCGCGGCACTGCTGCGGCCGCCGCTGTACCAGTCGTCCTGGCTGCGCGGCTACGGCACCTTGTACAGTGCGGCCTACCGACCGCGCAGCGGCAGCGTGGATCTGTGGTGGCCGAACGAACGATGGACACAGTCGCTGACCGCGTTCACGCCGGGCAGCCGGACCATTCGGTACGACGTGGCGCAGGCTGCCGGCAGCCGCCTGCCGGACCCTGCGGCGCCCGTGGCACGGCCAACCTCCTGAATCGCAGGCTGACGTAGGAGTGAGCCTACGGTCGGAACTCGCCGCGCCTGATGGCGCCGCGCCGCGGTGATGCACCACACTGTGCAGCGTGACACAGCCCTTGCCAGACGAATCGAGTCGCCCATGAGAAATTCCGTCGCGGCGTGGAAGGCCGGCGCGCGCTGGCCACTGCCGGCAGGCCTGTTGCTGCTGTTCATCGTCGGCATCGGTATCGGCGAGGCCAGGGGATGGCCGTGGCTCGTGGAGCCGGCGCAGTCGTGGCTGTCCCGCACGCTCGATCGCCGGGTCGAGATCGGCCCGGACGGGGCCGGTGATGCCGGACCGACCCGTATCGGCCTGATCGGCAACGTGCGGGTGCAGGCTCCCCGCATCGTGATCGCCGCGCCCGCGTGGAGCCAGGCACCGCACACGCTGCTCGCCCACGACGCTGCACTGGTGCTGGGATACATCGATCTGTGGCGTGCATGGCGCGGCCAGCCGCTGCACGTCCGCCTGCTCGAAGCCGACGCACTCGACCTGCGGCTCGAACGCGATGCGCAGGATCGCGCGAGTTGGCAGTTCGGCCAGACACCCGGGACCGCGCCGACTCGCGCCATGACAGCGCTGCCCCGCTTCGGCACGCTGCGGGTCGGCAAAGGGCAACTCGCATTCGTCGACGCGCTGACGCCTGCCAGGATCGACGCCAGCTTCGCGTTCAGCGACGGCAGCTCCCACGCAGTCCGACCTGCCGCGGATGCGGTTTCGACCACCGCGTCGGCACCCGTCGTACCGGCGTCGACAGTGGCAGACGATGCCGGCGGCATGTCCGTGCGGGCGGGCGAGACTGCCACCGGCGGCGACACGAACGGACCCGCGCCAGCGACCCTGGCACCCGGTGAACGCGGCATTGCGCTCAAGGGGGCCGGCCGCTACCGCGGTCTGCCGGTGCGCATCGACCTGCGCACCACCGGTGTCGTCGACCTGCTGGCCGGCGGCCAGGACGCGGTTGCGCAGCCCGTGCAGTTGCGGGCCCGCGTGGGAGACTCCGAGCTGCGCTTCGACGGCAGCACGACGGACCCACTGCACGTCGCGGGCCTGCGTGGCACGTTCTCGCTGTCGGGCCCCTCGTTGGCCGCCGTCGGTGATCCGCTGGGCATCACACTGCCGGCCACGCCCGCGTTTCGCGCCAATGGCACGCTGGCCAAGGAGGCCGCGACATGGGAGGCGAACATCGCTGACGCCCGCATCGGCGCCAGCCGGCTCGAGGGGGTGTTCACCTACGACACCCGGCGGGAGACTCCACTGCTCACCGGCCGGCTTGGCGGCTCGCGCCTGCTGCTGAGCGACCTGGGTCCGGCCGTCGGTGCGCCGGCCGCAGACGATCCGGACGCCAGGCCTACCAGCGCGTCCGGCCGCGTCATCCCCGACCGGCCGTTCGACCTGCCATCACTGCGCAGGATGGATGCCGACGTCGCCGTGGACATTGCCGAACTGAACACCGGCACCGACGTGATCGAGCAACTGCGGCCGTTGCGCGCCCACCTGCTGCTGGCCGACGGCGTGCTCACCGTGTCCGACATCGACGCGCGCACCGCCGAAGGACGTCTGGAGGGCCACCTGCAACTCGACGGCCGCGCCAGACAGGCGCAGTGGACCGCCGATCTGCATTTGCGCGATGTCGACCTGGCGCGGTGGCTGAAGCTGGAACGGGCCGCAGGCACACCACCGTACGTTTCTGGCCGGCTCGATGGCCAGGTCCGGGTTGCCGGCACGGGCCGTTCGACCGCGGAGATTCTGGCCAGCCTGGACGGCGGCTTGCGCATGCATGTGCGCGATGCCACCCTGTCGCACCTGCTGGTCGAAGCCGCCGGCGTCGACCTGGCGCAAGCGCTCGGCCTGGCGATCCGGGGCGATGCCGCGTTGCCGGTCCTGTGCAATGTCGCCGATTTCGGCATCGACAACGGCGTGGCCCGTCCCAAGGACTTTGTCATCATCACCCGTGATTCGACGATCTGGCTCGATGGCAGCGTGTCGCTGCGCACGGAGACACTGGACCTGCGCGCCGTGGTCTCGCCGAAGGACTTCAGTCCGCTGTCACTGCGCACACCCGTGCACGTTCGCGGCAGCCTGCGCGAACCAGCGGTGTCGCTCGAATTGAACCGGCTGGCGGGCAAGGCTGGCGCAGCCGCGCTGCTTGCCTTGCTCAACCCGTTGGCCGCGATCATCCCCTTCATCGATCCGGGCGCCAGCCAGGAGGCGCAACGTGTCGGCGCGCAATGCGACGCGCTGGTCCGCAAGCAGGGCTGGATCTCGGCGCCGGTACCGCGGCCGAAACATGCGGCCATGCCGCAGCCGCCGGCGCCGGCGCGCTGAGTCGGCTCGGCGGCCAAGGCAATTTCCTACACCAGGCACATGCTTTGCCTGATGCGGTTCGGGCGATGCGATCGGCAGAATCGGGGCACTGGACCACGGCGGCAATCGCCATGGCGCATTGCGACACATTGAAGGAGCTCCCATGAACCGGCACCTGCCCACTGGCACCACCTTGCATGCCGATCGTTGGCACGCCAGCATGGGCATGCGCCCGGATGTGCCCGGCAGCCGACAACCGACGCCGGCCGCGGTTGACGCCGCCAGGCCGATGTTCGGTCGAGACGGCGCCATGCATGCCGATGCTGACGGCCCTGAATCCGGCGATGGGCCATCCGTGCACCACCGCATGGCCCACATGCGCATCGCGTATGCCGCCTCCGGCGGCCTGCGCTCGGTCGGCGAACTGGCCTGCGGCCAGGACCCGCGCAGCAAGGCCTTGTTCGCCCACATGGCCCGATGGATCGCGACCAGGGACATCATCGGCTTCATGTGGGAAGGGGAACCGTGGGTGCCCATGTTCCAGTTCGACACCGGCCCGCGGTTGCGGCCCCGACGCGATCTGCAGCCCCTGTTCAGGCTGCTGGTGCCGTTGTACGAACCCTGGGGCATGGCGTACTGGTTTGCGTGCGCCAATCCGGCGCTGTCCGGTCGCCGCCCCGTCGATGATTGCGCCAGCCGCCTGTCCGCGGTGATGGACGTCGCCCATCTGGAACACTTCATCGCCACCGGTCAGTCGGCGGCGAGCGGCGACTGGCGCAATTGATGCGCACGTGACAACGCGCACCGGCTCTGGCGCGGTATCCATGCCGGAAACCGTACTGCCCGATCCCGTCGAGATCGCCAACGCTCCCGGCCACCGGCAGGCGTGGGCGATCAGCCGGGCCGCGTGGCGCGCCTGGATCGACGACCACGCGTCCAGCATGGGCGCGGCGCTGGCTTACTACACCTTGTTCTCGTGCGCTCCGTTGCTGCTGATCGTGATCTCGGTGGCTGGCATCTGGTTCGGAGCCGATGCGGCGCGAGGCGAGATCGTCGGCCAGATCAGCGGCCTGATCGGTGTCGATGGCGCGCGGACCATCGAGGCACTGATCCAAAGCGTCCATCAACCGGCGGACGGCATGGCCGCAACCGCCATCGGCGTGGTACTGACGCTGGTGGGCGCCACCACGGTGTTCGCGGAACTGCAAGCGGCGCTGGACCGCATCTGGCGCGCGCCGGTGCGCGTCGGCGCAAGCCTGTGGATGTTGCTGCGTACACGACTGCTGTCGTTCGGGCTGATCCTCGGACTGGGGTTCCTGATGGTGGTGTCGCTGGTGCTCGGCGCCGCACTGGCGGCGATCCAGCGTTGGTGGGCGCCTCGTCTGACGGGATGGGAGTTCATGCTGGCGCTCGCCCACCAGCTGGTGTCGTTCGTGTTGATCACGGTGCTGTTCGCCATGATCTACAAGCTGATGCCGCGTGCCCGCATCCAATGGCGCGACGTTGCGGTCGGCGCGCTTGCGACCTCGACCCTGTTTGCCTGGGGCCAATGGATGATCGGCCTCTACATCGGCACCAGCGGGGTCAGTTCGGGTTTCGGTGCCGCGGGCTCACTGGTCGCGTTGTTGGTGTGGGTCTATTTTTCCGCCCAGATCTTTCTGCTGGGCGCCGAATTCACCCGGGTCTATGCGCATACCCTTGGATCGTGCCGGTCCCAGGCGGTGCGCATGTCCGAGCCGCCGCAGCCCGACGATCGCGTTTGACGGCGGTATTCGTCCGCATCATCACCTGCTGCGGCACTGTGCCGGCGCAGGGTGTCCAGGCCGGCAGGGCCATCTTAGAATGGCGGCACCAACCCTGAATCGGCAATCATGTCAGCAGCTGCCCCGCCACCGCCTCCTTCCGAGTCCGGCGAACCCGGATCCGACAAGATCTCCATCGCCCGCCAGGCTATCGTCGACGACAAGGGCAAGGTGTTCGGCTACGAATTGTTCGACCGCACGCGCCGGTTCAGTGAACACGACGCGTCGAGCGACGCGCAGATGTTATTCAATGTGTTGTCACAGGCCGACACCGCGACGTTGATGGGCAAACGCACGATGTTCGTCAACTGCGCCCATGAGAGCCTGAACAGCGAACACCTCGAACTGGTCAAGCCCGAGCGCATCGTGCTCGAGGTGCCACCGGTGAAAAACAACGATCCGGCCGTCATCGCGGCGGCCGTGCAGGCCCTGACCGACGCCCATGCCCATGGATTCAAGCTCGCGTTCAACAACACGGTATTGACCCCGGCTTACGAGCAGTGGCTGCCCCTGGCGTCGTACATCAAGATCGACCTGCTCACGCTCAAGCCCGACCTGGTCGCGCACGTGATCCGGCTGGCGCAGAAGAAGAAGCCCGATGCCCCCATCATCGTCGAGAAGGTCGAGACGGCCGAACAACACAAGCTGGTGTCGTCGCTGGGCGTGCGGCTGTTCCAGGGTTACTGGTATTCCAAGCCGGTGGTCGAGACCAGCCAGAACATCCGGCCGGCCCATGCGGTCATCATCCAGCTGATCAACGCGGTGCGCAAGGGCGCACCGACGGAGCAGATCGAGGAGGTGCTCAAGCGCGATGCCACCTTGTCGTTCAATCTGCTGCGTTACATCAACTCGTCCGGCTTCGGCCTGTCCACCGAGATCACGTCGTTCCGACATGCCGTGATGATCCTCGGGCTCAAGAAGCTGTTTCGCTGGGCCGCGTTGCTGCTGACCATGTCGCGCGAAGGCGGCGCGCCGCCGGCCGTGGGTCAGATGGCGATCGTGCGCGGCCGGCTGATGGAATTGCTGGCCGCCGAACTGCTGCCGCCGGAAGAATGCGACAACGCCTTCGTCACCGGCGTGTTCTCGCTGCTCGATACCATGCTCGGCATCCCGATGGAAAAGGCCATCGGCGCCGTGTCCTTGCCCGATGCGATCACCGACGCGCTGCTGCACAACAAGGGGCAGATGGCGCCGATCCTGGAACTGACCGTGGCCTGCGAACAGGCCGACGACGCCAACTTCGCGCGCCTGGCCAACGAACTGGTGCTGAGCAACCACCAGATCAACTGGGCCCACCTGCAGGCGCTGGCCTGGGCGGAGACGATGGGCGCGTGAAATAAAGACGCCCCCCGTCTGTCCGGTCGCACTGCGTGTCGACCGGCCGAACCCCCCACTGGGGGGCGGGCCGGCCGCTTCGGAGCGGCCGGGCGCGATGCGCCTTCAACCCGGCTGCGGTGCGTCCGGCAGCGGCCGCATGTGCCAGGCCACCAGTGCCAGCACCACCGGCACGCCGATGGCCGACATCACCGGGTTGGCGAAGATCAGCGACAACGAGAACACGTTGAACAACACGAACACCGGCTTGCCGATCGGCCGGGCGAGATAGCCGGTATACGCCGCGCCCAGGCCGATGATGGCCACGGTGATCGAGATGATCGCGACGATGAAGGCCGACCAGCTGAAGTTGATCAGCAGCAGCGACGGCGTGTAGACGAAGGCGAACGGCACCAGCGCCTTGCCCATCGACAGGCGGAACGCCGTCATGCCGGTGCGCATGGGTTCGCTGCGCGCAATGCCCGCCGCCGCGAACGCGGCCAGCGCCACCGGCGGTGTGACGTCGGCCAGCACGCCGAAATAGAACACGAAGAAGTGGGTTGCCAGCTGCGGCACGCCGAGCTGCTCGAGCGCCGGCGCGACGATGGCGGCCAGGATGATGTAGGTCGGCGTGGTCGGCACGCCCGACCCCATGATGATGCAGGCGCCGGCGGTGAACAACAGGCCGAACAGGATCGTGACCTGCTTGAGGTCGAGCAACTGGAAGCTGTCCAGCGCCACCACGCCCTGGGCCACGATGCCCGACAGGTCCAGGATCCAGGCCGAGAACTTGAAGCCCATGCCGGTCAGCGTCGTGATGCCGAGCACGAAACCCACGCAGGCGCACGCCGCGCCGATGGCCAGCGCCGCCTTGGCGCCCATCTCGAAACCCTGCACCAGCGCGCGCGGCCCGACCGTCATGCCGGCCATGCGTTTGCCGTACGGGCCCAGCAGCTTCGGTATCCACGAGCAGGCCACGGTCAGCGTGATGCCCCAGAACGCGGCCAGGAACGGCGTGTATTGCATCAGCAGCAGCGTGACCATCACGACCAGCGGAATGAACAGGTGCCAGGAACTGCGCAGCACCAGGCCCAGCGACGGGATCTCGGACGGATCCATGCCGGTGAGCTTGAGCCGCTTGGCCTCCAGGTGCACCATGTACAGGATCGCAAAGTAGTGCAGTGCGGCCGGCACGATGGCCACCAGGATCAGCTGGTTGTACGGAATGCCCAGCGTCTCGGCCATGATGAAGGCCGCCGCGCCCATGATGGGCGGTGTGATCTGTCCGCCGCACGAGGCCGAGGCCTCGACGGCCCCGGCGAATCGCGGCGCGAAGCCGACCTTCTTCATCAGCGGGATGGTCATCACGCCGGTGGTCACGGTGTTGGCGATCGGCGAGCCGGAGATCATGCCGAACAGGCCGGACGAGACCACGCTGACCTTGGCCGGCCCGCCCGAAAAGCGGCCGGCGGCGATGGTGGCCAGGTTCACGAACAGCTGGCCCAGGCCGGTGAGCTGGGCCATGATGCCGAACAACACGAAATGGAACACGAACGTGGCGACGACGCCCACCGGAATGCCGTAGATGCCTTCGGTGCCCTTGTACAGGTGGGCCACGACCCGCGACACGCTGTAGCCGCGGTGGGCCAGGCCACCGGGCAGGTAGGGGCCGAACAGGCCGTACAACACGGTACCGATGGCCAGCAGCGGCAGGAAGATGCCCATGGTGCGGCGCGTGGCCTCGATCACCATCGCGATCGCGATCACGCCGACCATCAGGTCGATCGGCGTGTGTTCGCCGGGACGCTGGATGAAGATCTCGTTGAAGAACACCAGCAGGTACAGCGAAAAGCCGGACGCCAGCGCAGCGAAGATCCAGTCGCGCAGCGGGATGCGGGTGTGGCTGCCGTCATAGGCCTTGAACGGCAGCGACAGTCCGGCCACGGACAGCAGCACCGCGATGAAGGTGACCTTGGCGCCCATCGGAACCGGGTCCGAGAGCGCATCGAGCAGGCCGAACCCCATCATCAGGTAGAACGCCACCAGGCCGATGGACACCGTCCATTCCCAGTGTCCGCCCATGCGCTTCTGGCGCGGAAACACCAGGAAACACAGGCCGAGCACCACCGACAGGTGGATGGCGCGGTGCGCGATCTCGTTCTCGAGCCCGAAACCCGCGGTGTAGTAGTGCCAGGCCGACAGGCCGACGGTGACCACGGTCACGAACAGCGCGGCCATGCCGGCCAGCCTGCGGAAGGTCGACTCGGGGTCGAACTGCTCGATCAGGCGATCAATTTCCTGCTGGGAGGCGCTCATGGGATTCCAGTGCTTGTGTCAGGGGGTCGGGCAATCGCGGGCCCGGAATTCTATCGATCGTTGGCTCAGCGAGCCGAGCAGCAACGCCGGCTGCTCGCCGACGGACACGCGCATCGACTGCGCGGGCAGCGGCAACACGACCAGAGGGTGTACGACCCGGTCCAGGTACAGGCGCCAGCCATCGCCGTCGCGCACCATGGTCTCGCCCGGGCCGGCCGCATTCGGCAGGCCGTAACCATCACCCTCGAAGTGTTCCTGCACCATGTGGGCGCGCCACTGGCCCGCATGCGGCCGCCATTCGTAGTGGTCGACCACCGGCGTACCGAGCACGGAATGCGTGAACGCGATCCGTGCCGCGGGACGATGGGGATCGAGTGCCAAGCGCGCCAGCGGCCGTCCGCTGCGGTGCTCGGACAGCACCAGTTCGCAACCGACGGCGGCCGGGACGGCCAGCGGCAACAGCAGCGCAGCCGCCATCATGGCGGCACGCTGCCGCAGCATCACTTGACGAGGCCTTTTTCCTTGAAGTACTTCAGCGAGCCGGGATGGATCGGCGCGGTACCGACGGCAGTGGCCGTGGCCAGGCTGATGTTCTTGCCCTGCACGTGCACCTGGCCCATGATGGCCACGTTCTCGTACAAGGCCTTGGTCACCTCGTAGGCGATGGCGTCGGACACGCCGTCATGCGTGGTCCACACCGCCATCACGGCCAGCGTGTCGACCGGCGCGGTCTGGCCCTTGTAGCTGTTGGCCGGCATCTGCACGCGGGTGTAATACGGCTGCTGCTTGAGCAGTTCGCCGATCTCGGCGCCCGACAACGGGATCACCTTGAGGTCGTGGCTCTGCGCGAAGTCGGTCACGGCCGCGGTCGGCACGCCGGCGGTGATCAGCGTGGCGTCGAGGTTGCCGTCCTTGATCTTGTCGACCGCCTGCGTGAACGAGGACAGGTCTTCCTTGATGTCGGAGCGCTTCATGCCATAGACCGTCAGCAGGTCGGTCAGCAGCTGGTACTGGCCCGAGCCGGGCGAGCCTGACGAGATGCTCTTGCCCTTGAGGTCCTTGACGCTGTTGATGCCGCGGTCGGCACGGGTGATCAGCTGCACCGTCTCGGGGTACAGGGCGCCGAGCGCGCGCAGGTTCTTGATCGGCGCGCCATTGAACTGGCCCTTGCCGTTGTAGGCCGCGTCCAGGATGT
Organism: Rhodoferax sp.; assembly: GCA_024236015.1. Lineage (GTDB taxonomy): Bacteria > Pseudomonadota > Gammaproteobacteria > Burkholderiales > Burkholderiaceae_C > CAISIP01. The sequence goes on along the minus strand of JACKLK010000002.1, from coordinate 350,767 downwards.
CGGCGGCGACAAAGGCCGACTCGATGTCCTTGTTGCCGAGCAGCTTGGCATTGGCCACCGAGGCACCGGCCGCCTCCGCGGTTGCGGTGATCTTCTTGCCGTCGACGACCGCCTTGTTGGAGATCAGCTGGGCCAGCATGCCGCCCAGGGGGTAGTAGGTGCCGCCGGTGCCGCCGGTGGCGACGCCAAAGAAGATGCGTTGCTGCGCAATGGCTGCGCCGGAGACGGTCACGGCCGCGGCGACCAGGGCCAGGGCGAGTCTGCGATTGAGTTTCATGGTGATGCCTTTTTGAACTGTTGAACCGGTGATGATATCGATGCGCACCAATGTCGTGCATCGGTGTTTGCCCGCAATCCATATGCATGGGTCATTGCGCCACGCAATTTTGGGGCCAGCCCGCAAGCCGGATGGCGCCATCGCGCGCGCTGATGGTTTGCATCAGGAATCCGAGAACAGATCAGGCACACTCGGCCGATGAGCAAGCATGGCAACCCGCGTGAACGGCCTCCGGCCTGGGAACAACTGAGCAGCTGGATCGCCGTGGTGGAAACCGGCTCGGTCTCGTCGGCCGCGGCGCGGCTGGGCATTTCGCAGGCCGGCGTGTCGCAACATGTGCGCCAGCTGGAACAGACCTTCGACACCCCCTTGCTGGACCGCTCGACCCGCCCGGCCCGGGCCACCGCGTCCGGCCAGCGGCTGTATGAACATGCCCTCGCATTGCGGGGCCAGGCCGAGCAGATGGCCGAGGGCGTGCGTGCGCTCAGCCGTGCCAAGCGGGCACTGGTGCGCATGGGCTGCGTGGACTCGTTTGCCGCCACCATCGGCCCGCAGCTGGTGCGCGGACTGATCGGTCGCATGCATCGGGTCCGCATGTGCTCGGGCCTGTCGCCCGACCTGCTGGGCCAGTTCCAGAACCACCAGCTCGACCTGCTGATGACCACCGCCGCGCCGGCACACGAACCCGGCATCGCGCAGCTGCCGTTGTTCACCGAGCAATACGTCGTTGCGCTGCCGGCAGACCATGCCGTGGACCCCTCCGAATCCTTGCTGGCGCTGAGCCGCGGCTTGCCGTTCATGAACTACAGCCTGCGGTCGCAGATCGGCAGGCAGATCGAGGCCTACCTGCACGGCCTGCATCCCGGCATCGAATCGGCGTTCGAGTTCGATGCCACCGACCCGTTGCTGGCGCTGGTGCGCGAGGGCCTGGGTTTTGCGCTCACGACGCCGCTGTGCCTGTGGCAGTCGCGTTACCACGCCGGCGCCGTGCGGATACTGCCGCTGTCGGCGTTCCAGCACCAGGGGCGTTCCTGCCCGCCGCTGACGCGGAGCTTTTCCCTGGTGCATCGGGAAGCGGAAATGGGCAGCCTGCCGCGCGAGGTCGCCGATCTGGTGCGCATCGTGGTGCGCGAACTGCAGCGGGACATCGGCGCGGCGCTGGCGCTTCCCGCCGGCGCCCTGGCGATCGACGACTGAGCCGCACCGCCGGCCTGCCAGCAACAGCCTGGCTGATGCTATGGATCAGCGCTGCGGCGCCTTGTGCGCGTGCGGCGCGCCCGGCGCTAGGCTCGACGGCCACACCACCATCAACCCTCGATCCTCATGCACAACAACCCCGATGTGATCGTCATCGGCGCCGGCGTCATCGGTGCCTCCGTCGCCTGGCACCTGGCCGCACTCGGCGCGCGCAACGTCCTGGTGCTCGAGCGCGGCCAGATCGGCAACGGCACCTCGTCGCAGTCCAGCGGCATCCTGCGCACCCACTATTCGGTGATCGAGAACGTCGCGCTGGCGCGCCGCTCCTGGTCCGCGTTCAAGGACTTCGCCGCCTATGTCGGTGACGAGGACGCGGCGGCCGGACTGGTGCCCTGCGGCTACCTGATCGCAGCGCCCGAAGGCCCGAAGCTCGAGCCCCTGCGCGCAGCCCTGGCGGCGCAGCAGGCCAGCGGCATACCGGTCGAGCTGCTGACCCCGCAGCAGGCCGCCGAGCGCCTGCCGATCTGCCGCTTCGACGATGCCGCGTTGATCGGATTCGAGCCCGAGGCCGGTTTCGCCGACGCCACGCTCGTGGCCACCAGCTTCGCGCGAGCCGCGCGCCGACGCGGCGTCAGGATCCTGGAAGGCGTCGCGGTGCAGGGCCTGCTGCGCGACGAACACGGCCGGGTCACGGGCGTCGACACCCCGCAGGGCCGGTTCCACGCCGGCGTCGTCGTCAGTGCGCAGAACATCTGGGCCACGGAACTCGCGCGCTGGACCGGCATCGCCACGCCGGTCAAGCCCGAACGCCACAGCGTGCTCGCGCTCGAAGGCCCCGAGGCCTACACCTACCAGATGCCGGTCTACAAGGACCTGGGCTCGCCAGGCATGTTGTATTGCCGCAGTTATGGCGGACGGCAGATGCTGGTCAGCGAAGGCACGGTCGGCGAGACACTGGCCGAACCCGACAACGAACAGGGCGACATTCCCATGGACTACGTGGCCGAGGTCGGCGCCCAGGCGGCCGAGCGGTTTCCGTCCTACGAGACCGCCGGACTGGCCTCGAGCTGGACCGGCGTCTACGACGTCACGCCCGACTGGAATCCGGTGCTCGGCCGCGTGCCCGAGGTGCCGGGGCTGGTCGTCGCATTCGGCTTTTCCGGCCACGGCTTCAAGCTCTCGCCCGCCGTCGGACGCGTCCTGGCGCAGGAGGCGCTGGGCATGCCGACCGACGTGTCGCTGGCGCCGTATGCGCTGGAGCGGTTCCGCACCGGGCAGTTGCTGACCGGCAGCTACGGGTCGGGCGCGGTGTCGTGACGACGGCGCACGCGACACACCGGCCGTGCCACGCCTGCGCGCGGCACGGCCGGGCCATCACCACCACATGACGGCGGTCTCGCCGGTGTGGTCGGCGTAATACAGGCGCAGCCGCAACACGTACTTGGCGCCACGCGCCATGCGCAGCTTGAGGTAGGCATTGCGGTCCTCGCCGGAGTCGTCGTCGCCGCCGCGGTACTTCAGCTCGCCATCGACGTCCTCGAACAGCACGATCACGGTATCGGCGATACCGAAGGTGCGGATCTCGTAGACACGGCTGCGCGTGGGCTGGATGCGCACGTCGATCTGTTGGCCGGGGGCGATCTTCAGCGGCATGGACTGCATGAGCTTGAGTTCGGGGAACGCCGCCACCGGTTTCTGCGGCGGGTACAGCTCCTTGACATAGGCCTTGTCGCGCGCCGAGAGCATGCCAGGTGGGCGCAGCGCCTGGGTGCGGTACTCCGGCGGCTCGACGATCAATCCTGCGGCAAACGGGTAATGCATCACCGAATCCCGGTCCCAGGTCGTACCCTGGACCCGGCTCTCGCTGATCTTGCGGATGATGTTGTAGAAGGTCTTCTGCCGCGGCCAGCTGTTGGGCGGCTTCGCCAGGTCGGCGTAGACCTTCTCCTCGTCCCAGACGATGCCGGCAAACGGGTTCTGGTGCTCGTGTTCGAAACCCAGCGTGTGTCCGATCTCGTGGATGGCGGTGGTGGGGTCGTTGGCGATGTCCCAGCCGAAGTTCATCGTGCGCTGGTCGGACGCGATGTCCAGGATGGCGCGCCCCACGTAGGACCAGGAACCGTCGCCGCGCATGAAGCCGATCCGGATCATGGCCTGCTCGCGCGTGGGCACCTCCTTGAAGCGCAGGCCGATACCCAGGTCGCTCCAGGCCTTGAAGCCGGCGCGCACCGCATCCTTCTGCGCCGTGGCGCCCGACCATCGGATGAAGCTGGTGCTGCCATCGGCCATGATCAGGTTCTCGCCATCGCCCGGCTTGTCGAAGAAGTAGTAACTGAGCTCGGTGCCGTTGACCCATTTGTCGCTCAGGACGTTGATGGCACTGGCGCGGTCGGCATTCACGCCGGGCGCAAAGCTGCGCGGCGTGGACGGCCGCACATTGCAGTAATGGAAATAACCGGGCTGCGCCGTGCGCTTGCGCGGCGGTGCGGTCGACGATTTTCGGGGGGCCGGATTTCGGGCCATGGCGATCCTCCTCGTGCTGCGTGCCGGCGACAAGCGCATGGCGCTCACGACAATGCAACCGGCGCCGACACAGGCCGGTCGGAACCATTCTGAACCTTCCGGCCGATGGGCGCCAGTGCTTGAGAGGCGCTTGGGCTTTACACAAGATTCACACCCGAGTCGCAATGCCTATGCCTGGGTCGCCCACAATGGGATTGACCATTGGATCCAACACCCCCCACGATGCCGACCCCCGCTCACCGCCTGCCCGAACCCTCGTCACCCCAGCCGCGGGGTCTGCGCCGGTGGTCGTGGGCCGTGTCCCTGGGGCTGCCGTTGTTGCTGGGCGCGTGTGCCAGCACGACGCCCGCGCAACCCGACACCGCGCTGGCGATCGTGCCGGCGCAGTGGAGCCACGCGCCATCAGGCGCACAGGGTGCCACGGCCACCGACATTGCCGGGTGGTGGACGCGTTTCCAGGATGCGCAGCTGACGGCGCTCGTCGACCAGGCGCTGCAGGCCAACACCAGCGTCAAGGCCGCCCAGGCCGCTGTGCGCCAGGCCCGCGCGCTGGCCGACGTGCAACGGGCGGGCCTGGGCCCCACCGTGGGCGCGTCGGGATCCGCGCAGCGCAGCCGGACGGGCGGCAACGACGCCAGCCATCTGTTCAAGGCCGGCTTCGACGCCGGCTGGGAGCCCGACTTCTTCGGCGGCAACCAGGCATCGGCCGATGCCAGCGCCGCCGATGCCCAGGCCTCGGCCGCGAGCCTGGCCGACACCCGGGTATCGCTGGCGGCGGAAGTGGCGGCTGGCTACATCAACCTACGCGGGTTGCAGAACCGGCTGGCGGTTGCGCGTGCCAACCTGGACAACCAGGACGAAACCCTCCAGATCACGCGCTGGCGCAACCAGGCCGGCCTGGCTTCTTCGCTCGAGGTCGAGCAGGCGATCAGCACGACGGAACAGACCCGCGCCCAGATCCCTGCGCTGCAGACCAGCGTGACCCAGGCCTTGAACGCCCTGGCCGTGCTGACCGGGCACGCCCCGGGCCAGTGGGGCACGGAACTGGCGACGGCCGCGCCCGTGCCGCCGCCACCGCCCGACCTGGCCCTGGCCTTTCCCGCCGACACGCTGCGCCAGCGGCCCGACGTGCGTGCCGCCGAGCAGCGCGTACGCGCGGCCGTGGCCCGGATCGCGGTGGCCGATGCCGCACGGCTCCCCGGCTTTCGGCTGTCCGGCTCGTTGGGCCTGTCGGCGCTGACGCTGGGCAGCCTCACCAACAGCGCATCGTTGGTGCAGTCCCTGCTGGCCAGCGTGTCCGCGACCGTGTTCGACGGCGGCGCGGGCCGGGCCCAGGTGCGTGCGCAGCAGGCGGCCATGGAGCAGGCGCTCGCGACGTTCGAGGGTGTGGCGCTCGCCGCGTTGCAGGAGGTCGAAGACGCGCTGGTCGCCATCCAGGGCGATACCGAGCGGCTGCAGCGGCTGCAGGCCGCCGCCGACGCGGCCGCGCAGGCCGAACGCCTGGCCCGGCAGCGCTACACCAGCGGCCTGATCGATTTTGCGACCGTGCTGACCACGCAGCGCACGCTGCTGTCCACCCAGGACAGCGTGGCGGGTGCCCAGGCCAGCCTGAGCACCGACCATGTGCGCCTGTACAAGGCGCTGGGGGGTGGCTGGAAGCCCGATGCCGACGGCGCCGTCGACGATATGGCAGCGGCTGCGCCAGCCGTACAGCCCTGACCGCGCCTGCGCCGGCCTGCCCTGCCCTGCCCCACACACACGTCCCACCATGAACGCCAACACCACAAGCCCCGCCAACACGCAAGCCGCCGATCTGCAAACCCTGTTGGGCGACGACCATCCGCCACGCTGGTGGCGCCGCAGCTCGCTGTGGATCGGCCTGCTGATGCTGGTGCTCCTGGGAGCCGGTTTCGTCTACTGGCAGGCGCAAAACGCCAGCAGGGCCGCGCCCACCTATGTGACGACCGAACTGCGCAAGGGCAACATCACGCTCACCGTCTCGGCCAATGGCAGCTTGCAGCCCACGCGCTCGGTCAACATCGGCAGCGAACTGTCGGGCACGGTGCAGCGGGTGCTGGTCGACGTGAACGACCGGGTGAAGAAGGGCCAGGTCATGGTCGAACTCGACACCTCGAAACTCATGGATCAGGTGACCCGCTCGCGCGCCTCGCTCGCGGCGGCCCAGGCCGCGCTGGCACAGAACAAGGCCACGGTGACCGAAGCCCGTGCCAACCTGGCGCGTTTCGAGGAAGTGGCGCGGCTGTCTGGCGGCAAGGTGCCATCGGCCGCCGAGCTCGACACCGCCCGTGCCGCGCTGGCCCGCGCCGAGGCCAACCAGGCCAGCGCCGACGCCAACGTGGCGGTGGCGCGCGCCACGCTGGCCACCGACGAGACCAACCTCACCAAGGCCTCGATCCGCTCGCCCATCGACGGCGTGGTGCTCAGCCGCTCGGTCGACCCCGGCAACGCGGTCGCCGCCTCGCTGCAGGCCGTGACCCTGTTCACCGTGGCCGAGAACCTGGCCCAGCTGCAGCTCGAAGCCAGCGTGGACGAAGCCGACGTGGGGTCGGTGCAGGCGGGCCAGAAAGCCAGCTTCACGGTCAGTGCCTATCCGGCGCGCGCGTTCCCGGCCACGATCAGCCGCGTGGCGTTCGGCTCCACCACCACCAACAACGTGGTCACCTATGTGGCCACGCTGGACGTGGACAACAGCGAACTCACGCTGCGCCCTGGCATGACCGCCGTGGCCACCATCGTGGCGACCGAGCGCAACGACGTGCTGGTGGTGCCCAACACGGCGCTGCGTTTTTCACCCGGTGTGGCCGCGGGCGCCGGCGGCGCATCGTCCGATGGCGGCATCCTCGCCAAGCTGATGCCGCGCCCGCCGCGGCGCAGCGGCGGCAAGACGGCGGGTACCGACAACACGGCGCCGGGGTCGCGCCAGGTCTGGATCCTGCGCGACGGCCGGCCCGTGGCGGTACCGGTGACGACCGGCATCAGCGACGGTCGCGTGACCGAGGTCAGCGGCGACAGGCTCGCGCCCGGCATGGCCGTCATCACCGACCAGCGCAGCGCCGGCGGGGCATGATGGACACGGCCGCGCTCCCCCACACGCCGATGATCCGCCTGCGCGGCATCACCAAGGTGTACGGCACAGGTGCCACCGCGTTCCAGGCGCTCAAGGGGGTGGACCTGGACATCGAACAAGGCGAATTCGTGGCCATCATGGGCCCGAGCGGCTCGGGCAAGTCCACCGCGATGAACACGCTGGGCTGCCTGGACACGCCCACCAGCGGCATCTACGAGTTCCAGGGGGTGCAGCTGCAATCGCTCACGCGCGACCAGCGCGCACGCCTGCGCCGCCGCTACCTGGGTTTCGTGTTCCAGGGCTTCAACCTGCTGGCGCGCACGTCGGCGCAGGAGAACGTGGAGCTGCCGCTGATCTACCGCGGCGAACCCGCCGCCAAGCGCCATGCCATGGCCGCGCGCGCGCTCGACGCCGTGGGCCTGAAGGGTTGGGAACACCACACGCCCGGCGAGCTCTCGGGCGGCCAGCAGCAACGCGTGGCGATCGCACGCGCCATCGTCACCGAGCCCAAGGTGCTGCTGGCCGACGAACCCACCGGCAACCTGGACACCGCGCGCAGCATCGAGATCATGGAGCTGCTGTGGCACCTGAATGCCGACCAGGGCATCACGGTGCTGATGGTCACGCACGAGACCGAGATGGCCGCCTACGCCAGGCGCATCGTGCGCTTCGTCGATGGCGTGGTGGCCAGCGACGAGCGCAACCCGCATCCGGCGGGGCTGAAAACCGGCGCGGTGCAGGCATGAGCATGTGGATCAATACCTTGTTGCTCGCGCTGCGCTCGATCCGGCGCAATCTGATGCGCTCGTTTCTCACCGTGCTGGGCATCGTCATCGGCGTCAGCGCGGTGATCACCATGGTGACCGTGGGCAACGGCGCCACGCTGGCGGTGCAGAACCAGATCTCGGGCCTGGGCACCAACCTGCTGCAGGTGCGCCCCGGCCAGCGCATGGGCCCTGGCAGCGGCGGCACCAGCGCCCCGTATTTCAAGGAGAGCGACGCCGAGGCCATCGCCAGCCAGATCGGCGGCGTCGCGGCCGCGGCTCCGCAGTCGCGCACGGGCGGCACGCTGGTGGCCAACGGCCGCAACTGGACCAGCACCATCACGGGCAGCACCAACGACTGGCTGACCACCGGCAACTGGACCTTGTCGCAAGGTCGCGCGTTCACCAACGCCGAACTGCGCGCCGGCGCGGCGGTCTGCATGATCGGCGAGACGATCCGCCGCGAGCTGTTCGGCGACACCCCGGCACTGGGCGCTTCGCTGCGGGTGAAGAACATCAGCTGCGAGGTGGTCGCGGTGCTTGGCTCCAAGGGCCAGGGCTCGTTCGGCAACGACCAGGACGACCTGGTGTTCATGCCGATCAAGACGCTGCAGCGGCGCATCACCGGCAACACCCAGGTCAACGACCTGCAGGTGTCCATGGCCGAAGGCAGCGACTCCACACGCGTGAAGGCCAGCATGACCCAGCTGCTGCGCGAACGGCGCAAGCTCGCCGACACCGACGACGACAACTTCAACGTGCTCGACACCAAGCAGCTGGCCGATACGCTGTCGGGCACGACCAAGGTGCTGACCATGCTGCTCGGAGCGGTCGCGGCCGTCAGCCTGCTGGTGGGCGGCATCGGCATCATGAACATCATGCTGGTGAGCGTGACCGAGCGCACCAAGGAGATCGGCCTGCGCCTGGCCATCGGCGCGCTCGAGCGCGAAGTGCTGTTGCAGTTCCTGATCGAGGCGGTGGTGCTGGCGGCACTGGGCGGGCTGATCGGCATCGTGCTGGCCACCGGCGCATCGGTGGGCCTGTCGGCGTTGATGGACGTGCCGTATGTGTTCAATGCCGGCGTGAACCTGATGAGCTTCCTGTTTTCGGCCGCCATCGGCGTGGTGTTCGGCTACTTTCCGGCGCGCCGCGCGGCACGGCTGAACCCGATCGACGCATTGCGGCACGAATAGGCGGGGCGCCAGCCACCCGAGCCGCTGCGCATCGCGAAAGGCCTACAACGCCTTTTGCGACAAGGTTCCCGGTCGCAACGAATAACGCACTGTTGCGTCCAGGGCCTCGATGTCCACCTGCGCGTTGCGCCGGCCATAGACCTGCGCCTTGAGCCATTGCAGTTCGGCCTCCAGGCGCTGCGCATCGGTCACGGTGCAATACCAGACCTTGGCATCGCCATCCCAGCGGTAACCCCGGCTCTTGAGCCGGTCCTTGGACTCGAACGGCGAGCCGGTGGCACGCAGCTTGAAACGGGGCTGGGCGGCGGCCGCGATCAATAGCCCCAGGCCCGTGACAGGTTGCTCCTGGCCCACCGGACGGGACAACACCTGCAACAAGGCGTGGCAGTCCACCTGGGCCCGGTGCGCATCGTAGAACCAGCCATGGTCCTGGGCCAGCGCGCTGAGCTTGGACGAGCCCGCACCGGCCGCCTTCCAGTCGATGTCGGCAAAGGAACAGGCCCAGGCCTTGTCGGCGAAACAGGGAAAACGTGCCTCCACGAAGGGGCGATCGAACCCGGCGTTGTGCGCCACGACCAGATCGGCGCTGGCCACCATCGCCTCGACCTGCCGGTCGTCCAGCCGGTGCCCGCGCACCATGTCGTCGTTGATACCCGTGACCTGCTGCGCGTCGGCGGGAATGGGCTTGCCGGGATCCTCGAAGCCTTCGAAGAGCGTGACCGGGCCGAACGGGAGCCCCGAAGCGACATCGACGTCCACCAACAGCATGGCCAGTTCGATGATCTTGTCGCTCTGGTGCGCGAGGCCGGTGGTTTCGGTGTCGAGCACGAGCACGCGCCGGTACCCGGGCACGGGCTGTGCCGCGTCCGCAGTCGCAGTCGCGGGTGCGGGTGCGGGCCCGAAATCCGTGATCGGAACAAGACGGCGTAGCACGCGGTAGTCGGGCGTCCGCGCCAGCAGCTGCGCCATCTGCTCCAGCGTCGGCGCTTGCGAAGAACGGGCCGGTCTGGCGCGTACGGGCTCTGCTGGACCCGGTGTGTCAAATTCGAAAGTGGACTGTTGCATCCGGGAAGCCTACCCGACGTGCGGCAAGCGGCAGACGTTACGACGCGCAACAGGCATACCGAACAGGTGCAGGCTCACGGGCCGGGCTGTTGGAAAGGGCACGGGCAACCGGCGTGTGTCATGGAGATTGGTGCGGCTGGCGGGGATCGAACCCACGACCCTTGGCTTCGGAGGCCAATACTCTATCCACTGAGCTACAGCCGCAACCCGGCGATTGTATCTGGCGCGCGCCACCCTGATCGAAAGACGCTGGTCACGGTTGCGGGCTACCATGGGCTTGCCATGCCGATGTCGTTACAACGCGCAACCCGGCATGCGGAACTTCGGTGGCATTGGGCCACCCAATCCATGCGCCACATATTGATGGCCCTGAGGAAATACCTGCAATGAATATCCTGGCCATGTCCCGCGGTTGTGCGGTCGTAGTCGCAGCGACCCTGCTGGTTGGCTGCAGTTCGGTCGGGCTCGGCATCAGTATTCCGGTCGTGCCCGGCGTCGGCATCGGCGTCGGCGTCGGATCGGGTGGCGTGAACGCCGGCGTATCGGCGGGTCGCGGGCCTGTGAGTGTCGGTGTCGGGGTCAACCAGTCCGGGCAGGTGACGGGCGGCGCGGGTGTCGGTGCCAGCACCGGAGTGGGGGGCGCCAGCGTGGGTGTCGGCGTGGGCACCGGTGGCGTCATCTACGACCCCGACGATCCGGACACGCGCAAGAAGCAAGAACTGGCACGTTGACGTCGGCACGCTTGGGCGGCACCTTCAGCCGGTGATGACGGAATCGCCGGGCGCTTGCCCGTCCGACGGCACCATCGCCTGTGCGACACGGCCCCGGTTGTGCAGCTGGCTCGGCCCGCGCAGGGCGGCCATGCCAGGATGCACGAGGCCCGCTCGTTATAATGCCCCGTTCTTTCCGACGCGCCATCCATTCTGAGGACACCATGAGCGACATCAGCCACGAAGAAGACCACACGGGACCGATCAAGACGCCCAAGCAGCTGCTGGTGACGGTGTTTTTCTCGTTTGTCGCGCCGATCTTCATCATCATCGCGCTGGTCGCGTATGTCACCTCCGGCAACAAGCCGGCGGCCGGCACGGTCAATGCGGAGCGGGCCATTGCCGCGCGTATCCAGAAGGTCGGCATGGTCGAGATTCGTGATGCGAACCGGCCGCTCAAGAGTGGCGAAGAGGTCTACAACGCCCAGTGCACCACCTGCCATGCCGCGGGTGTTGCCGGCGCGCCGAAACTCGGTGACGCAGGGGCCTGGGCCGCACGCATCGCCACCGGCCTCGAGGCCCTGGTGAACTCGGCGCTCAAGGGCAAGGGGGCCATGGGTGCGCAGTCCGGCGGAGACTTCGAAGACCTGGAGATCACCCGTGCGGTGGTGTACATGGCCAACGCGGCCGGCGGCAAGTTCGAGGCCCCTGCCGCGCCGGCCGCAGCCGCATCCGCGGCCGAAGCTCCGAAGCAATAATCGCCTGACGGGCACTGCCCTTCGAACCGAGGCCGGACATGTTCCGGCCTTTTTCTTGTCCGTGGCGCCCGCGGGCCAACCGCCTCGCCGCGGCCGGCCTCAGGCCGCGGCCTGCAGGGCCTGGGGGCTGACGCAATAGGCAAACTGGGTCGGCAACGCGTCCGCCTTCACAGCCTGCGGCACCCACAGGCCGGTCTCGATGGCGTCGGCGGCGTGCAACATGTCCAGCGAATGCACCAGACCGAAACCGATGTCGGTCTCCAGGTAGACGCGCCCGATCTCGTCGACGAAGCTGCGTTGTACCCGCGCCGCGGCGCCGGTGTGTGCATCGACCGAGAAGTCGGCGGCCACGCGCCAGATGAAGGGCGTGATCTCCAGTTCCACGAACACGCGTTGCGGGCCGTTCTGGAAATACCACTGGCCGCTGTCGTCGCAGTCGTAGTTGCGCCCGATGAATGCGATCAGCTTGTCGTGTTGCAGCATCGAGCCGCGGGCCTGCGCCGGGCCACCGGCGAACGGTCCCTGGGCCTGCGCCTGCTCGTCGCGCAGATACCAGTTGCCCCGCGCATCCAGACCGAGCCAGCCGACGCAATGCGGGACCTTCGGCCACTTGGCCATGGCTTGTCTGACGATATCGTCCATGGCGGCCATTATGGCCGCGCGGTGTTCAGCGCGCCGGCGCCAGCAGCCATGGCCCCACGGCCCATGGCATGGCCCGCACGTGGCCGGGCAGCGCGCCCTGGGGGAAGCCGACATGGCCGCCGTGCGCGGGCTGCCACAAGGTCACGGACCGGCTGACCTCGTCCGGGCGCGGCAGGCTGGCGGCCGGGATGAAGGGATCGTTGCGCGCGTTGAGCACCAGGGCCGGCACCGCAACCCGGTGCAGGTGGGGCTTGGCCGATGCGCGATGCCAGTAGTCCTCGACATCGCGGAACCCGTGCAGCGGCGCGGTGAAGATGTTGTCGAACGTGTACAGGTCCTGCGCCTGTTCGAGCGCGGCGCGGTCGAACAGCCCGGGGTACTGCGCCAGCTTGCGCATCGCCTTGGGCCGCATCGATCGCAGGAACATCCGGTTGTAGACCAGCCGGTTGAAGCCGCGCCCGATCGCATGTCCGCCCGCGGCCAGATCCAGCGGCGCACAGACCGATGCCACGGCCTGCACCACGGAGCTCGCCTGCGTGCCGGCCTCGCCGGCCCAGCGCATCAGCGCATTGCCACCGAGCGAGACGCCGACCGCCAGCACCGGACCGTCGTATTGCGCACGGAAGCGGCGCAGGATCCAGTCGATCTCGACATGGTCGCCCGAATGGTAGGCACGGGGCGCATGGTTCAACTCGCCGCTGCAACCGCGGAAATGGGCGACCGCGAATGCCAGGCCCTGTTCACGCGCGAATTCCGCGAAGGCCTGTGCATAGTGGCTGGACGACGATCCCTCCAGTCCATGGAACAGCACGATCAACGGCGGCCTGGCGAGCGAGGCATCCCGCGTCGGGTCGGCGACGGCATCGACCCAGTCCACGTCGATGAAGTCGTCATCGGGTGTGCTCCAGCGCTCGCGCCGGTACGCGGCGGGCTCGCCCCGGACGCGCCGCGCGTACAGGGCCGCCCAGATGGTCTGCAGGTTGCCCCCCGGCAACCAGGACGGCGCTCGATAGTCGTTCATGGCCCGCTCCCCCGGCGACACGGGGCGGCTGCGTGCATGCCCCCGTGCATCAGTGCAACACCTGGGGCTGCTCGTTGATCTCCTGGAGCTCCGCCTGACTGCCGGGACTGGCATGGTGCGCAACCATGCGCCAGCCCTGGGCCGTCTTGTGATAGACGTTGGTCGCGAGCACGAAGGCGTTGGTGGGGCCGCTGTCCGTCATCACCTCGACACGCTCGAGCACGTTGTGCACCGCGCTGGCCAGCGCGTCGACCCGGCGCACCTGCTCGGGCCAGGCCCGGATGTTGCCGTTGGAGAAGATCGCCTCGAAGGTCGCCCGTATCGACTGCACGCCGACGATGCGCGGCCCGCCGGGATGCACGCAGACGATCTCCTCGTCGTCCGACCAGCAGGCCATCAGGCGCTCGAGGTCACCCGCACGCAGCGCTTCGTAGAAGGCGGTTTCGATCTCGTCGGCGCTGCCGCCGAACAAGGCGGCGGCGGTCTTGGTCTTGGGCATGTCGGGGTCGGATCGCCGGGGCGCAGGTACACGAAAGCTTCGATTGTGCCGGCTATCGACGGCCATGGCATGCGCCCGGTCTTGAAATCGGATGCCGGGCGTCCCACCTGTTGTGCTACCGTCGCCGCATCGGTCGCCGCATCGGTCGCCGATCGGCACCCACTGGCTCCATCAAGAGGTACACATGAAACGCTGGTTCATCGTTCTGGTCTCGGTCTTCGCACTGAGCGGATGTGGTTACAACGACTTCCAGCGGCTGGACGAACAAGCCAAGGCCGCATGGAGCGAGGTGCTCAACCAGTACCAGCGCCGGGCCGACCTGGTGCCCAACATCGTGGCCACGGTCAAGGGCGAAGCCGCCTTCGAACAGGAAACCCTGACGCGCGTGATCGAGGCGCGCGCCAAGGCGACCTCGATCCAGGTGACGCCCGAGACGCTCAACGACCCGGCGGCATTCGAGAAATTCCAGGCTGCGCAGGGTGAGCTCAGCGGCGCGTTGAGCCGCCTGATGGTCACCGTGGAGCAATATCCCAACCTCAAGGCCAACCAGGGATTCTCGGATCTGCGGGTACAGCTCGAAGGCACCGAAAACCGGATCACGGTGGCACGCAACCGCTACATCGAAGCCATCCAGGCCTACAACGTGCTCGCGCGCAGCTTCCCGAGCAACCTGACGGCCATGGTTTTCAGCTACCAGCCCAAGCCGGCCTTCACGGTCGCCAACGAGGCGCAGATCTCCACGCCGCCGACGGTCGACTTCAACAAGAAGTAGGCACCTGTGGAGCTTGGCCAGCGCTGGAGGAGACGCGACACCCGATCGGGTGCCGGGCCGACATGTGTCACGGTGTGGCAGGCCCTGTGGCTGCTGCTCGCCGGCTTGTGCCTCGCGTGGCCGGGCGCGGCGTCGGCACAGGCCGTGTTGCCGGTGCCGGCGCTCAGTGCGCGCGTCATCGATCAGACCGGAACCCTGGATGCCGGCCAGGTAGCGGCACTCACGGCGCGACTCGAAGCGCTGGAACAGGCCAAGGGGTCGCAGGTCGTCGTGTTGATGGTGCCGTCCACGGCACCGGAGGACATCGCCAGCTACGCCAACCGGGTGGCCAACGAATGGAAGATCGGCCGGCGCGAGGTCGGCGACGGCGTGCTGCTGATCGTAGCCAAGGACGATCGCAAGTTGCGCATCGAGGTGGCCAAGACACTGGAAGGCGCGATTCCCGACCTTGCGGCCAAACGCATCATCGACGGCGCCATCTCACCGGGGTTCCGGCGGGGCGACTTCGGCGGCGGGCTGCTGGCCGGCGTCGAGCAGATCGCGGCGCTGATATCCGGCGAGGCGCTGCCGGAACCCGCGCAATCCAGGGCACGGTCCGCCAAAGGCGGGATCGCCGGTTGGATGGACCTGCTGGTGTTCGCCGTGATTGCCGTGCCGATCGGCGCCGCCATGCTGCGCAGCATCCTGGGTCGCAAGCTGGGCGCGCTGGCCACCGGCGCCGGTGTGGGCGTGCTGGCGGCAGTTGTCGGCGCAAGCATCGTGATCGCCGCGATTGCCGGTGTGTTGGCAACGGTATTCGCCTTGTTCTCGGCATTTGCCGGACCGATGCGCGGGAGCCGCTCGGGTGGCATTGGCACCGTGGGTGGCATCGGCGGCATCGGCGGCTGGTCGTCGGGTTCGCACCGCGGTGGTGGTGGATGGGGCGGCGGGGGCGGAGGAGGATTCAGCTCCGGCGGTGGTGGCAACTTTGGAGGTGGCGGTGCATCCGGCGGCTGGTGAATCGACGGTGGACGGCGTCTGGACGCGGCTGTGGCGCTGCGTCCGGCACCGCTGGGCGGACGAATCCGACACCCGCAAGGTGATCGACGCCGCCATGCTCGAACGCCTGGCGAGCCGGGTGGCGGCCAGCGAGCGGCGCCACACCGGCGAGGTGCGCATCTACGTCGAAGCCAGCTTGCCGCTGTCCTACCTGTGGCGGCATCTGCGCGACGCCACGCCGGTGACCCAGCTGGTGCGCGAACGGGCGACAGCGATGTTCGGCCACCTGCGGGTCTGGGACACCGAACACAACAACGGCGTGTTGATCTACCTGCTGCTGACCGAGCACGAGATCGAGCTGGTTGCCGATCGTGGTCTCAACCAGCTGGTCAGCGCCGGCCAATGGCAGGAGATGGTGGGGCACATGGGCGCGGCCTTTGCGCAAGGCCGCTTCGAGGATGGCCTGACACAGGCGCTGGCCGAGGTGTCGGCACCGCTGGTGCAGCACTTCCCGGCCGATGCCGAGCCCAATGCCAATGCATTGCCGGACACGCCCGTGCTCGGCTGAACGCCGGGACCTTTTCGCTCGGCTGCGCGGCAGCACGCAAGAACAAAGCCCCTGGCCGGACGGACACAGGGGCTTGTGAGGTGCTGGTGAGCCAACGCGGACGCGCTGGCCACACGGGACTGATCAGCGCTTTTGCCGGTACTTGCGCAAGGCCGCGATCTGCGCCGCCATGACGGCGAGTTCGGACTGGGCCTTGGCAATGTCCAGATCGCTCTTGGCGTTCTTCAGTGCCTCTTCGGCGGCCAGCTTGGCTTCGTTGGCCTTTTCGTCGTCCAGGTCCTTGCCGCGCACCGCGGTATCGGACAACACGGTCACGCCGTCGGGTTGCACTTCCAGGATGCCGCCGGCGACGAAGACGAATTCTTCGGTGCCGTCCGCCATCTCGATTCGCACCGATCCGGCCTTGATGCGGCTGATCAAGGGCGTATGGCGCGGCAGGATGCCGAGCTCACCGACTTCGCCCGGCAGCGCCACGAACTTGGCTTCACCGGAGAAGATCGACTCCTCGGCACTCACCACATCAACACGCATCGTTGCCATCTGCTTTCCTTATTCAATCAAGACAGACGGCCATCAGGCCATCTTCTTGGCTTTCTCGAATGCCTCGTCGATCGTGCCGACCATGTAGAACGCCTGCTCGGGCAGGTGATCGCACTCGCCGTTGACGATCATCTTGAAACCGCGGATGGTCTCGGCCAGCGAGACGTATTTGCCCGGCGAGCCGGTGAACACCTCGGCCACGAAGAACGGCTGGCTCAGGAAGCGCTGGATCTTGCGGGCGCGGGCCACGGCCAGCTTGTCTTCGGGTGCCAGCTCGTCCATGCCCAGGATGGCGATGATGTCGCGCAGTTCCTTGTAGCGCTGCAGCGTGCCCTGCACCGCGCGGGCGGTGTTGTAGTGCTCTTCGCCGACGACCAGCGGCGACAGCTGGCGGCTGGTGGAGTCCAGCGGGTCCACGGCGGGGTAGATACCCAGCGCGGCGATGTCACGCGACAACACGACGGTGGAGTCCAGGTGGGCGAAGGTGGTCGCGGGCGACGGGTCGGTCAAGTCGTCGGCGGGCACGTACACGGCCTGGATCGAGGTGATCGAGCCGACCTTGGTCGAGGTGATGCGTTCCTGCAGGCGGCCCATCTCCTCGGCCAGCGTGGGCTGGTAACCCACGGCCGACGGCATGCGGCCCAGCAGCGCGGACACTTCGGTTCCGGCCAGCGTGTAGCGGTAGATGTTGTCGACGAAGAACAGCACGTCCTTGCCTTCGTCGCGGAACGACTCGGCGATCGTCAGGCCGGTCAGCGCCACGCGCAGACGGTTGCCCGGGGGCTCGTTCATCTGGCCGTAGACCATCGCCACCTTGGAGTCCTCGAGCTTCTCGAGGTTCACGACGCCGGAGTCGGCCATCTCGTGGTAGAAGTCATTGCCTTCGCGGGTACGCTCACCCACGCCGGCGAACACCGACAGGCCGCTGTGCGCCTTGGCGATGTTGTTGATCAGCTCCATCATGTTCACGGTCTTGCCGACGCCGGCGCCACCGAACAGGCCCACCTTGCCGCCCTTGGCGAACGGGCAGACCAGGTCGATCACCTTGATGCCGGTCTCCAGCAGTTCCTGCGACGGGCTCAGCTCGTCGTACACGGGAGCCTTGCGGTGGATGGACGCGGTTTGCGTGCTTGCAACCGGACCACGCTCGTCGATGGGCGCACCGAGCACGTCCATGATGCGGCCCAATGTGGCCTTGCCCACGGGCACCATGATCGGGTTGGCGGTGTTCTGCACCATCATGCCGCGGCGCAGGCCGTCGGAAGAACCCAGTGCAATCGTGCGCACCACGCCGTCGCCGAGCTGCTGCTGGACTTCCAGCGTCAGCGTCGAGCCTTCCATCTTGAGGGCGTCGTAAATCTTGGGCATCTGGTCACGCGGGAACTCCACGTCGACCACCGCACCGATACACTGAACAATCTTGCCTTGGACTTGAGCCATTTTTCGCTCCAACAAATAAATCGGGTTTAAACCGCGGCCGCACCGGCGACGATTTCTGAAAGTTCTTTCGTGATGCCGGCCTGGCGGGTCTTGTTGTAGACCAGCTTGAGCTCGTTGATCACGTTGCCGGCGTTGTCGGTGGCCGATTTCATTGCCACCATGCGCGCCGACTGCTCCGAGGCCATGTTCTCGGCAACCGCCTGGTACACGATGGCTTCGACGTAGCGCAGCAGCAGGTCGTCGATCACCGACTGGGCGTCCGGCTCGTAGATGTAGTCCCACGACGCCTGGGTTCCGCTGGCTTGCGCCTCGGCTTCCATCTTGGCGGCCGACAACGGTAGCAGCGGCTCGAGCACCGGCTCCTGCTTCATCGTGTTGATGAAGCGGGTGTAGCTGAGATAGACCGCATTGATCTCGCCCTTGGCATAGGCATCGAGCAGCACCTTGACGGGGCCGATCAGCTTCTCCAGGTGCGGGGTGTCGCCGAGCTGGGTGGCGTGCGCCACGGTCTTGGCACCGATCCGGTTGAGGAAACCCAGGCCCTTGTTGCCGATGGCCACCGCGCTGATGGCGGTTCCCGATGCCTGCAGTTCGCGCAGCTTGCCGGTCACCACGCGCAGCACGTTGGTGTTCAGGCCGCCACACAGACCCTTGTCGGTCGTGACGACGATGACCCCGGCGGCCTTGGCGTCGTTCGTCTTCATGAACGGGTGCACGTACTCGGGGTTGGCCTTGCCCAGGTTGGCCGCGATGTTGCGCACCTTCTCGGCGTAGGGGCGTGCCGCACGCATGCGGTCCTGTGCCTTGCGCATCTTCGAGGCGGCAACCATCTCCATGGCCTTGGTGATCTTCTTGGTGTTCTCCACCGATTTGATCTTGCCGCGTATTTCCTTACCTGCTGCCATAGTGACTCCTGCCTCTGGACGCTCGTGCCATCAAACCGGTATCAGGCGAAGGACTTCTTGAACGCGGCGATCGCGGCCGACAACTCGGCTTCCGCCTCCTTGTCCATGGCCTTGTCCTTGTTCAGCTTGTCCAGCAATGCGGCGTGCTTGTCCTTCAGGTAGGCGTGCATGCCATGCTCGAACGGCAACATCTTCTTGACGTCGACGTCGTCCATGAAACCCTTGTTGACCGCGAACAGCGACGACGACATCAGCGCGATCGACAGCGGGCTGTATTGCGGCTGCTTGAGCAGTTCGGTGACGCGGGCACCGCGGTCGAGCTGCTTGCGGGTGGCCTCGTCGAGGTCGGAGGCGAACTGCGCGAACGCCGCCAGCTCACGGTACTGGGCCAGGTCGGTACGGATACCGCCGGACAGGTTCTTGATCAGCTTGGTCTGGGCCGAGCTGCCCACGCGCGACACCGAGATACCGGCGTTGATGGCGGGGCGGATACCGGCGTTGAACAGGCTGGTTTCCAGGAAGATCTGGCCGTCGGTGATCGAGATCACGTTGGTCGGAACGAAGGCGGACACGTCGCCGGCCTGCGTCTCGATGATCGGCAATGCGGTCAGCGAACCGGTCTTGCCCTTGACTTCACCCTTGGTGAAGGCTTCGACATAGTCGGCGTTGACACGCGCGGCGCGCTCGAGCAGACGGCTGTGGAGGTAGAACACGTCGCCGGGGTAGGCTTCGCGGCCCGGCGGGCGGCGCAGCAGCAGCGAGACCTGGCGGTAGGCAACAGCCTGCTTGGACAGGTCGTCATAGACGATCAGCGCGTCCTGGCCGCGGTCGCGGAAATATTCGCCCATCGTGCAACCCGAGTAGGCCGACACGTATTGCATCGCGGCCGATTCGGACGCCGACGCGGCAACAACGATGGTGTAGGCCATCGCGCCGGCTTCTTCCAGTGCGCGCACCACGTTCTTGATCGACGAGGCCTTCTGGCCGATCGCGACGTAGACGCAGGTCATGTCCTGACCCTTCTGGTTGATGATCGCGTCGATCGCCACGGCGGTCTTGCCGGTCTGGCGGTCGCCGATGATCAGCTCGCGCTGGCCACGGCCGATCGGCACCATGGAGTCGATCGACTTCAGGCCGGTCTGCACCGGCTGGTCCACCGATTTACGGGCGATCACGCCCGGGGCGACCTTTTCGATCACGTCGGTCATCTTGGCGTTGATCGGACCCTTGCCGTCGATCGGCTGGCCCAGCGCGTTGACCACGCGGCCGATCAGCTCGGGGCCGACCGGCACTTCCAGAATGCGGCCGGTGCACTTGACCGTGTCGCCTTCGGAGATGTGCTCGTATTCGCCCAGAATCACGGAGCCCACCGAGTCACGCTCGAGGTTCAGCGCCAAGCCGTAGGTCGGCAGGCCGTCGCTGCCCGCGGGAAACTCGAGCATCTCGCCCTGCATCACGTCGGACAGGCCGTGGATGCGGCAGATGCCGTCGGACACCGACACCACGGTACCCTGGTTGCGGATGTCCGCGCTGGGGGTCAGGCCCTCGATGCGGCTCTTGATCAGTTCGGAAATTTCTGCGGGATTGAGTTGCATGACTCTTTCCTTCTTTCTTTAGGGGGCTGTTACTGGGGCGCCTGGCTCAGGCGGTCAGCGCGATTTTCATTTGATCCAGGCGGGCCTTGACCGAGGTGTCGAGCACCTCGTCACCCACCACCACACGGACGCCGCCGATCAGCGATTCATCGAGCTGCATCGTCACGTTGAGCTTGCGTCCGAAGCGCTTCTCGAGCACCGCGGTGAGCTCGGCCAGGGCCTTGACGTCGATGGCAAAGGCGCTGAACACCACTGCGTCGGACGACCCGCCCTGCGCATTGACGAGCGCACGGAACTGCGCCGCGATCTCGGGCAGGGCATCGACACGGCCGTTCTCGATCACGATGCGCAGGAAGTTCTTCGCGCTCTCGGGCAGGCTGCCCTTGGCGATGCCCACAAACACGTCGAAGACCTGGTCGTTGGTGACCTTGGGGTTGTCCGCGAACTGCTGCAGTTGCGCGTTGCCGGCGATCGCCGCAAACTGGTCCAGCCAGCTCGCAGCGCCGCCCAGATCGGCCTTGGCCGACTTGAACAAGGCTTCCGCGTAGGGTCGGGCAATGGTGGCGAGTTCAGCCATAAAGTCCTCTTACAGCTCGGTCTTGAGCCGGTTGAGCAGATCGGCGTGCACGCCGGCGTTGACTTCCTTGCGCAGGATCTGCTCGGCGCCCTTGACGGCCAATGCAGCGACCTGGTCGCGCAGGGATTCACGCGCCTTCACCGTCTGCTGCTCGGCCTCGGCACGCGCGGCGGCAACGATCTTGTTGCCTTCTTCGGTGGCACTGGCCTTGGCCTGCTCGATGATGGCCTGGGCACGACGCTCGGCGTCGGCCAGCAGGGACGCGGTTTCATTGCGCGACGTGGCCAGTTCGGCCTCGACCCGCTTGTTCGCCGCGGACAACTCGGCCTTGGCCTTGTCAGCCGCAGCCAGGCCTTCGGCAATCTTGGTGGCGCGCTCGTCCAGTGCGCTCGCGATCGGTGGCCACACGAACTTCATCGTGAACCAGACCAGGATCAGGAACACGATCATCTGAATGATGAGGGTACCGGTAATGCTCACTTTTCATCCTTCACCCCGGTGCCAGATGCACCAGGGAATGACGTTGATCCCGCCAAACTAAAACTTACTTCGGCAGGTTGGCGATCTGGGCCAGGAACGGGTTGGCGGTGGCGAACCACAGCGCAATACCGGTACCGATAATGAACGCGGCGTCGATCAGACCGGCCAGCAGGAACATCTTGGTCTGCAGTTCGCCCATCAGCTCGGGCTGACGCGCTGCGGATTCGAGGTACTTGCTGCCCATGATGCCGATGCCGATACAGGCGCCGACGGCGCCGAGACCGATGATCAGGCCGGCGGCCAGTGCAACAAAGCTGATTACTTCCATGATGACTCCTAAAGGACTTGGGTTGACGGGAAAAGAAAAAAACGAAACGGAAACTCGGAAAGCGCCAGGGCGTCAGTGTGCGTCATGCGCCTGGCCGATATAGACCAGGGTCAGCATCATGAACACGAAAGCCTGCAGCGTGATGATCAGAATGTGGAAGATCGCCCACGCAGTGCCCGCAATGATGTGGCCGATCGCCAGGCCGATGCCGGTGGCCGTGAAGGCCCAGGCACCACCCATCAGGGCGATCAGCATGAAGATCAGTTCACCGGCATACATGTTGCCGAACAGTCGCATGCCGTGGGACACGGTCTTGGCGATGAATTCGATCAGCTGCATCGCGAAGTTGAAGGGCCACAGCAGCGGGTGCGGCCCGAACGGCGCGGTGAACAACTCATGGATCCAGCCCCCCAGGCCCTTGATCTTGACGTTGTAGACCAGGCAGACGACCAGCACCGACACCGACAGGCCCATGGAGATCGACAGGTCGGCGGTCGGCACGACACGCATGTAGGCATGGTGCGGGTCGCCGCCTGCGGCGCCGTAGATGGCCTCCCAGATGACCGGGATCAGGTCAACCGGCAGCAGGTCCATTGCGTTGAGCATGAAGATCCACAGAAAGACCACCAGCGCCAGCGGCGCGACCAGCTTGCGGCTGTTGGCGTTGTGCACGATGCCCTTGGCCTGCGACTCCACCATCTCGACCAGCATCTCGACCGCCGCCTGGAAGCGGCCCGGCACGCCGGAGGTGGCCTTGCGGGCGGCAAGCCACAGGACCCAGCACACCAGCACACCCAGCGTGATCGAGAAGAACAGGGAATCCAGATTGAACACCGAGAAATCGACAACCGCCTTGGCAGGCTGGTTCTGCAGGTGCGTCAGGTGGTGAACGATGTATTCACCAGCGGTAGGTCCGTTTTCAGCAGCCATCTGTGTTTACCCGACTCTTCGTTGTTTGTTCCTGGGCGCGAATAACAGCGCGACCCAATACACCTTCATCGTCAGCACCAGACCAGCCAGCAGAGCCGGCCAACTCAGTGCCACCACCAAATTCGGAGCGGCGATCAGCATCGCCACCGTCAAGACAAGCTTGACCATTTCCCACAAAAAAAACCCGAACACCGCAGTTCCGGCATTCAGGGAGGCAAAACGTCCGGTCAGGCCGCGCGCAAAGATGGCAGCAGGCAAGACCACGGCCAGCGCGCCATAGGCGGCCGACCAACCAACGCTTTGACTTGCAGTAAGCCCCCAGGCGGCAAGCGCCACCAGGATACCCACAATCCCCTGACCGACCACCACCTTCCAGGGCGGCACCGACGGATTCTGCTCTCGCAGCCTGCGCGCCTGTTCGGCGCTCAGCGGCTTGAACGTATCAGGTTCCCCCGCTTTCACCTCGTCATCGTAGGGCCAAGAATTCATCGAATACGACGCCCGTACACACGCCTGAAGTTTCGCAAAGCCCTTGATTATAAGTACAAACCCTCGCGGGTCCGCGAACATCGATGCCGACGTTGCATTTTGATCGATCCGGACCGGGCCGCGGCCAAGGCCGCTTGCCGTGGCGCACCGGCCAAGCCTGATAATCCGGCCATGAACCAACTGCCTTCGACTCCCTGCTACCTCAATGGGGCCTTCACACCGCTGTGCGACGCCAAGATCAGCGTCATGGACCGCGGCTTCATCTTCGGCGACGGCATCTACGAGGTGGTCCCGGTCTATGCCGGGCGCCCGTTCCGCTTCGCACAACACATGGCGCGCCTGGAACGCAGCCTGGTCGAGATGCGCATGGCCAATCCCCATACGCGCGAGCAGTGGCACGGCATCGCCATGGGCTTGATCGGCCACGGAGCGAAGGCGGCCGGCGTCGCCCCGGACGCACTGCACCAGCTCGTCTACATCCAGGTCACCCGCGGCGTTGCCATGCGCGACCATGTGATGCCGACCGACATCACGCCGACCGTGTTCGCGATGGCCAGCCCGATGCGCCCGCCGACGCCGGAGCAGCTCGAGGAAGGCGTGGCCTGCGTCACCGCGGACGATTTCCGCTGGGAAAAGGCCCACATCAAGAGCACCAGCCTGCTGGGATCGGTCTTCGCGCGCCAGATCAGCTTCGATGCGGGAGCCCTGGAGACCGTGATGTTCCGCCACGGCTATCTGAGCGAAGCCGCCGCCAGCAATGTCTGGGTCGTCAAGGACGGCACCGTATTCGGCACGCCCAAGGACAACCTGGTGCTCGAAGGCATCCGCTACGGGCTGATCGAGGAGTTGTGCAAGACCTTGGGCATTCCCTACCAGCTCAAGCGCATCTCCCGCGACGAAGTGCTCGCCGCCGACGAGCTGCTGCTGTCCAGCGCAACCAAGGAGGTGCTGCCGGTGACCCTGCTCGACGGCGAGCCGGTCGGCCAAGCGGCGCACCGGGGCCAGCCGGGGCCGATCGCCAGGCAGCTGTATGCCGCCTACCAGGACGCCAAGGCCGCCAGCACGGATTGACGCCACCATGGCAACAGCCGATGCATCCCTGATCGAGTACCCGTCCCGCTTCCCCATCAAGGTCATGGGGGAGCGGGTCGAGGGGTTCGTCGAGGCGGTCACCCGGGTGGCGCTGCATTTCGACCCCGCATTCGACGCCGCGACGATCGAACTGCGCGAGAGCAGCGGCGGCAAGTACCTGGGTGTGACCATCACCGTGATGGCCACCAGCCGGGAACAACTCGACGAGCTGTACCGGACCCTGTCGACCCACCCCATGGTCAAAGTGGTGTTGTGAGGCCGCGTGGCCATGGACGTCCGCATGTTGGGGCCGGTGGATTACCGGCCCACCTACGAGGCCATGCAGGCCTTCACGGCCGCACGCACAACCGATACCGCCGACAGCTTGTGGATATGTGAGCACCCGCCCACGTACACGCAAGGACTGGCCGGCAAGGCCGAACACATCCTCGCACCCGGGTCGATCCCGATCGTGGCGACCAACCGCGGAGGGCAGGTGACATACCACGGGCCGGGCCAGGTGGTCGCCTACCCGATGATCGATCTGCAGCGCGCCCGCTACTTCGTCAAGGAATACGTGTACCGGGTCGAAGAGGCCGTGATCCGTACCCTCGACCACTTCGGTGTCACGGGTCACCGGGTCGGCGGCGCGCCCGGCATCTATGTCCGCCTCGACGACCCCGGCTCGCATGCCCGATTGCCGCAGCGCCCGCAACGCCGTGCGCCCGCCGTCTCCACCCAGGAACGGAACCCGGCCCCGAATCCCGAGGCCACCATCGATTTCGCCGGGCTCGGCAAGATCGCGGCATTGGGAATCAAGGTCAGCCGCCATTGCACCTACCACGGTGTCGCGCTGAACGTCGCCATGGACCTGGAACCCTTCTCGCGTATCAACCCCTGCGGCTATGCAGGGCTGCAAACCGTCGATCTTTCTACAATCGGGGTGTCGGTCGCCTGGCCCGAGGCGGCGGAACTGCTGAGCCGCAAGCTCGTCACCTACCTGGCGCCGTAACGGCCGCCCACCACCGCATGTCCAATCCAACACCCGAAGTCGTCCGCGACGCCCAGTCCCCCCAGGCCTACGACGCCAGCGCCAAGCAAAAGGCCGGCGCCAAGCTCTCGCGTATTCCGGTGAAGGTGGTGCCGGGCGAGATCCTGAAGAAGCCGTCCTGGATCCGCGTGCGCGCCGGCTCGCCGACGACGCGTTTCTACGAGATCAAGGACATCCTGCGCAAGAACCAGCTGGTAACCGTCTGCGAGGAGGCCTCCTGCCCGAACATCGGCGAGTGTTTCGGCAAGGGGACGGCCACGTTCATGATCATGGGAGACAAGTGCACCCGCCGTTGCCCGTTCTGTGACGTCGGCCATGGCCGCCCCGACCCGCTCGACGTCAACGAGCCGCAGAACCTGGCCAACACCATTGCCGCGCTGAAGCTGCAATACGTCGTCATCACCAGCGTCGACCGCGACGACCTGCGCGACGGTGGCAGCGGCCATTTCGTCGAATGCATCCGCAAGATCCGCGAAGCGTCCCCCCAGACCCGCATCGAGATCCTGGTACCGGATTTCCGTGGCCGCGACGACCGCGCGCTCGACATCCTCAAGGCCGCGCCGCCGGATGTGATGAACCACAACCTGGAGACGATTCCGCGCCTGTACCGGGAGGCACGGCCCGGTTCGGACTACGCCTTCAGCCTGAACCTGCTCAGGAAGTTCAAGGCATTGTTCCCCGATGTGCCGACCAAGAGCGGACTGATGGTCGGCCTGGGCGAGACCGACGACGAGATCCTGCAGGTCATGCGCGACATGCGTGCGCACGACATCGACATGTTGACCATCGGCCAGTACCTGGCGCCGAGCACCAGCCACCTGACCGTCAAGCGGTACGTGCACCCCGACACCTTCAAGATGTTCGAGGAGCAGGCGTATGCGATGGGCTTCACCCACGCCGCGGTTGGCGCCATGGTCCGATCCAGCTACCACGCCGACCAGCAGGCGCACGGCGTGCTGAACCCGACCACGGCCGCCTGACATCCGAGGGCCCCGGGCAGACCGGGGCGCAGAGACAGGCGCTGCGGCGGTGACCGGCCCGGGTTGCGCAGTGTGCGCCAGCGCTGCGACGCGCGACGTCTCAAGCGGCGAATGCCGCCGCCGGGTCTTCGGCCTCGAGCACCGAGCGGGCCCAGGCCTGGAGCTTGCCCGCATCGGCCCGCAGCACCTCGTGCTTGACGGCCAGGATCTGGGCCGGATGCATCGAGAAACTGCGCAGGCCCAGGCCCAGCAACAAACGGGTGAATCCGATGTCGCCGGCCATCTCGCCACAGACGCTGACCCCCTTGCCGCGGGAATTGCAGCGTTCGATGGTGTCGGCCACCAGACGCAATACCGCCGGATGCAGGGGGTCGTAGAGGTGGGCCACGGATTCGTCGGCGCGGTCGATCGCCAGCGTGTACTGGATCAGGTCGTTGGTGCCGATGGACAGGAAATCGAAATATTTCAGGAACACGTCCAGCATCAGCGCCGCGGCCGGGATCTCGATCATCGCGCCCAGCTGCAACGGCCCGTACGGCACGCCACGCTTGTCCAGCTGTGCGCGTGCGTGGTCGAGCAGTGACAGGGTCTGCCGGATCTCGCTGGCATGGGCCAGCATCGGCACCAGCATGTTGACCTTGCCGTGGGCAGCCGCCCGCAGGATGGCGCGCAGCTGGGTCAGGAACATGTCCGGATCGGCCAGGCTCCAGCGGATGGCCCTCAGACCCAGTGCCGGGTTGAGATGGGCATCATCGCGCGCGGCCTTGTCCAGCGGCTTGTCCGATCCGATGTCGACCGTCCGTATCGTGACCGGCAAGCCCTGCATGCCGTCGAGCGCACGCCGGTACGCCTCGTATTGTTCGTCCTCGCCGGGCAGGTTGCCGTTGCGCCCCATGAACAGGAACTCGCTGCGGAACAACCCGACACCGACCGCGCCGGCGCGGATGGCACCGGCCGCGTCGTCGGGCATCTCGATGTTGGCCAGCAGCTCGACCTTCTGGCCATCGAGCGTGAGCGCCGGCGTATGCAACAGGCGCGACAGTCTCCCCCGATCGATCTCGCCCTGGCGCTGGCGGAAGCCGTATTCGGCCAGCACGATCGCCGACGGGTCGACGATCACGACGCCGGCGTCGCCGTCGACGATGACCCAGTCGTCCTGCCGGATCAGGTGACTGGACATGCGTGCGCCCACCACGGCCGGTATGTCCATGCTGCGCGCCACGATGGCGGTATGCGACGTGCGCCCGCCGACATCGGTGACGAAACCGGCGAACACGCTCTGCTTGAACTGCAGCATGTCCGACGGCGACAGGTCGTGCGCCACCAGGATCAGCGGCACGTCGACCGTGGTCTCCAGCAGCAGATCCTGTTGCGCCGCCCTGCGGGGCGAACGCAGCGTGGCATGGGCCATGGGCGATGCCTTGCCATTCATGGCGGCCAGCACCTTTTCGGTGATCTGCTCCAGGTCCGCCTTGCGTTCGCGCAGGTATTCGTCCTCCATCTCGTCGAACTGCCGCGCGATCACCTCGAGTTGCGTCGTCAGGGCCCACTCGGCGTTGTACAGCCGGTCGGCGATCCAGTGCTTGACGCCCTGGATCAGCTCCTCGTCCTGCAGCAGCATCAGGTGCACGTCCATCAGCGCGGTCAGCTCGTGCGGGGCCTCCTTGGGGCCCATGTGGCTGATCGTGCGTTGCAGGCGGTGGATTTCGTCGACGACCGCATTGCGACCGACCCGCACGCGCTCGATCTCCGCAGCCACCTCGTCGTTGCTGATGAAGTAATGCGCGACGTTGACGCGGCTCGACGCCACCAGCACCGCACGGCCGATGGCGATGCCCCGCGCGACCGCCAGCCCATGGATGGAAAACGTCACTCGCCCTCCCCGAACTTGTCGTCGATCAAGGCCACCAGGGCATCCATCGCCGCCTGCTCGTCTGCGCCATCGGTCTCGATCTCGACCGTCGCACCCATGCCCGCGGCGAGCATCATGACGCCCATGATGCTCTTGGCATTGACGCGGCGTTCGCCACGCGACATCCAGACCTCGCTGGAAAAACTGCCGGCAAGCTTGGTCAGCTTGGCCGAGGCACGCGCATGCAATCCCAGCCTATTGCTGATGGTCACCGGGGTCTTGATCATTTTTCTTTCGGGGCTGGTTCTGGGGAGCGGCGGTCGCCACCTGCATCACGCCCTGCACGCCGCCGGCCATGGCACGGGCGACCAGGGCCTCGAGCGGCTCGCGCCGGTAGGTCATGGCGCGCAGCAGCATCGGCAGGTTGACGCCGGCAATCAGGCGCGCATGCACGCCGTCCACCAGCTTCTGCGCCACGTTGCACGGCGTGGCGCCGAACACGTCGGTCAGGACCAGTGTGCGCGGCGTATCGATCGACTGCATCGCGCTGCGCGCAGCGTCGACCAGCTGTTCGAACGGCAGGTCGCTGTCGATGTCCAGTGCGACCACATGGGGCGCCCCGTCGGGGAACACATGCAGTACCGACTGGCGCAGCGCACTGGCCAGCGGGGAATGGGCAATGATCAACAGGCCTGCAGTCATGGTGTCGTCTGATTATGGCGCGGGCGACGCAGGAAATGCAGGTACGACGCAATACCGCAAGCCAGGAAGAGTCCGAACGCCATGCGATAGGCGCCGGCTTCGGACCAACCCAGCGCCATCAATGCGTCGATCGCCAGGCCGATGCCCCACTGGATCGAGAACACGCCCAGGAAAATCAGCAGATTGAAGGCCGTCAGGGCGCGCCCGGCCAGTTCGGGGCCGAAGGCCAGCCCGACCGCGGGTTGCGAGGGCGTGACGAAGCTGCAGCACACGCAATACAGCGCAAGCATCACCCCGGCGGCCGGACCCGAACCGAGCGGCGTGGCGATGACGATCGCCATCACGACAAAACTCGACGGCAGGCCCCACGCGATCAGGACGTCGGCATGCAGGCCGCTGCGGGCAAGCCGTGGCCCGACCATGCCCCAGGCCCAGAACGTGCACAACATCGCGATGTTGATCCAGAACAGGCCGGTGGCAGATTGCAGCGGCGAAAAACCCGCGATGCGCTCCATCCACGGCGCCGCCCACAAGGTCTGGATGGCCAGCAAGCCGCCATAGCAGAAGAAGCCCAGGGGCGCCATGCGGCGGAAATACGCATCGGCCCAGACCGCCCGGTAGCCGCTGGTGGCCACCGTGGAGGCCGGATGGCCGGTGCCATGCCATGCCGGTACCCGCCAGGCGATGAGCAGCATCGACAAGGCCATCAGCACGGCCAACGCCAGGAACATGGGCCGCCATCCGGTCAACGGCAACAGCCACTGCACCGGCAGCGTGGACGCCACCATGCCGCTGGAGCCGGTCATCAGCATCCAGGCATTGCTGCGGGTCTGGATGGCCGGCGCGAACCAGCGCCGGTAGCCGGTCAGGGGTGCCATCAGGCACGCGCTCAGGCCGACACCACACAGGACCCGGGCCGCCAGAAGTCCGGCAAAGCTGCTCGCCCAGGCAAACGCCAGGCATCCAAGCACCGCCACCGCGAGAAAACACAACAACACGCGTTTTGGTCCATACCGGTCCAGCCAGGTGCCCAGCGGCAACTGCGTGGCGGAAAAGCCCAGGAAATATCCGCCGGCCAGCAATCCCAGGTCACGCGCATGCAGCGCGAACTCCTGCGTCAGCTGCGGAGACAACGTGGCCGTGATGGCGCGGATCAGCGCCGACAGGAAATAGGCGCAGGCAAAGGACAGGAACACCGCAATGGCGGTGCGTCTGGACAGGACGGTCATCGCAGGCGCAGCCCGGAGAAGAACGTCTCGGCCGCCTCGGGCGGAATCGCCGGGCCCATCACGAAGGCGGCGAACACGTCGCGTCCGGTGGCGAACCACACGCCAAGCAGGCTGCGTGCCTGTGCGTCACCGGGTGCACCCGCCACGCGCAGGACCAGCAGCTGCGGCAGCGCCGGCAGGCCGCCGGGCGGGTCCGACGACACCGTGGCGGCATCGGCACGCAGGCCTGACAAGGTCGACGCGCGCCAGTCGGACAGCACCGCGGGCGCCTGACCCGGCTGCGACAGTGCGGCATGGGCGACGGCAAACGTGACGCCGCCGGTGTCGCAACTGCGCATCGCGACGTCTCGTTCAACCTGGGCCAGTGGCACCGGGCGGGTCACGGTTTCCGGCTTGCACGGGAACAGCGCCTGCAGCGCGGTGGAGCCGATCGGCAACTCACGCCAGTTGAAGGTGGGCGCACAGGCCGACATGGCGCCGAGCACGAGAAGAGCCGTCAGGATACGGGCAAGGCGACATGGCATGGTCGGATTATGGAGCCGCCGCGCACGCCTTGACACGCGGAGCGCCGTACCGCGCGCCGTTCCGATGCCGGCCCCCGTGCGGCACGCGCACCGGCCCGGCACCGCGGAACCTTACTTGAACACGCCGAAGACCTTTTTCAGGATGGCACTGCCGGTGCCGACCGGGTCGCGCCGGATCTTCCTTTCTTCCTCGCCGATCACGAAGTACAAGCCGTCGAGCGTCTTGCCGGTGACATAGTTTTCGATCTTGGCCTCGTCCTTGCCGATCAGGCCGATGCCGGCAGCCTTGGACGCGACACGGTTGTACTTGGAGGCCAGCGACACCTTTTCGGTGGCCCTGGTCACGACCGGCAGGAACTGCACGCTCAGCGGATCGCGGGTCTTGCCGGCGAAAAACGCCGTGACCGAGGTATCTCCGCCGGTCAGGATGTTCTTGGCGTCGGTCACCGACATCGACTTGACCGCTCCGACGAGCAGGTCCTTGGCCATGGGCACGGCGGTTTCGGCTGCCCGGTTCATCGCCGTGACCAGTTCATCGACGCGCTTGCCTTGGCCGAAGGTCTTGAGCAGCTTGGACGCATCCTCGAGGTAACCCGGCAGCGGGATCCGGACCGCCTCGTTGGACAGGAAACCGTCCTTGCGACCCAGCAGGCTGATCGCCGCCAACGCGCCCTTTTCCAGCGCGGTCTTGAGTCCGTCCGAAGCTTCGCTGTCGGTCAGGTCGCTGAGCGACAAGGCGTGTGCCCGCGCGTGCGCGAGCAGGATCACCGAGGCCAGCATGGCGCTGGTGGCTGTGTTGAAGTGTCGTCGGTCCATGGTTGTTCCCTGTCTGTCGGCATAAACCCCGATCTTGCGCCACATCGCCTGCGGCTGGCAACGCAATTCCCGGGCATCTGCCTTAAACTTTACGATCAGTGCCGATGCTGGCCATGAGATGTCGCCCTCGTGTCATGAACAGCGACACAGGGTGTGCAGCAGCCTCGGCTTCCTCCACCTCGAGCGGACATTCATCCAACGATGCAAGATGCAAGCACTACCATCCGGGTCTGGGATCTTCCAACCCGGCTGTTCCACTGGTTGCTGGTCGCGTGCATCATCGGCTCCGTGGTCACCAGCCAGATCGGCGGCAACGCCATGGTCTGGCATTTCCGCTTCGGATTCTCCATCGCCACCTTGCTGCTGTTCCGCCTGGTATGGGGCGTGGTCGGCGGGCGCTGGTCGCGCTTCTCGAGCTTTCTCTACGCGCCTGGCACGGTGGTGCGGTATTTCCGCGGCCAGGGCCGGCCGGAACACGGCGTGGGCCACAACCCGCTGGGCGCCGCTTCGGTGTTCGCGATGCTGGTTTTCCTGATCGCACAGGTGTCGTCCGGCGTCATCAGCGATGACGAGATCGCGGCGGTCGGTCCCTTCGCCCTGTACGTGTCGAACGCGACGGTGTCGCTGGCGACCACCTACCACAAGACCTACGGCAAGTTCGCACTGATCGCCCTGATCGTGTTGCACCTGCTGGCCATCGCCTACTACTACTTTGCCAAGCGGAACAACCTGGTCAAGCCGATGATCGACGGCGACAAGTCCGTTGCCGGCGCCAGCGTGCCGGGCTCGCGCGACGATGCCGTGTCCCGGCTGGCAGCGGCGGTGGTGCTGGCGGCCTGTGCCGGCCTGGTGGCCTGGGGCGTTTCGCTCGGCAGCTGACGCCGCGCCGGCTGCAGCACAGCACCACGGAGCAGGCGATGACCGAACTGCTGACGCCGTCGAACGATCAGGATTGGCAGTCGGTTCGTACGTTGTTGCGCGAATACGCCGCGCAAGTCGGCGTCGACCTGTGTTTCCAGGGTTTCGAAGCCGAACTGGCCGGCCTGCCAGGCCACTACGGACCGCCGCGCGGTGCCATGCTGGTCGCGCGTGTCGACGGCGAATTGGCCGGTTGTTGTGCCTTGCGCCCGCTGGACAACACCGACTATGCCAACGCCTGCGAGATGAAGCGCCTGTATGTGCGCCCACGGTTCAGGGGGCTGGGACTGGGCCGCATCCTGGCCGAAGGCATCCTGGACTCCGCGCGCCAGGGCGCCTATGCCTGCGTGTTGCTCGACACGCTCAACGACATGGAAACCGCCCGGGCCCTGTACCAGGACCTGGGCTTCGTCGAGATTCCGCCGTATTACTACAACCCGATTCCCGGGTCGCACTACCTCAAGGCGGATCTCTGACTATCGGGCCATCGCCGCTCAGGCCTTGGCCTGCGCGAGCATGGTCGCGGCATCGCTGACCTCGAACTTGCCGGGGGCCTCGACATTCAGCGACGCGACCTTGCCGTCCTTGACCAGCATCGAATAGCGATTGCTGCGCAGTCCCATGCCCTTGCCGGTCAGGTCCAGCGTCAGGCCGGTGGCCTTGGTGAACGCCGCGTCGCCATCACCGAGCATGCGCACCTTGCCCTGCGACTTCAGATCACGCGCCCAGGCGCCCATGACAAATGCGTCGTTGACACTGACGCACCAGATCTCGTCGACACCGGCAGCCTGGAGTTCGGAGAACTTCTCGAGATAACCCGGCACATGCTTGGCCGAGCAGGTCGGGGTGAATGCGCCCGGCAGCGCGAACAGCGCGATCGTCTTGCCTGCGGCGGCCTTGGCCACCGGCACCGGATTGGGGCCGATGCTGCATCCATTGCCTTCGACTTCCGAGAACTCCATCAGCGTGGCTTCGGGAAGGGTGTCACCTACTTTGATCATGGATTGCTCCTGTTGGTTGGTTGGTTGATCGATTCGTGAATTTCCGCGGTCCGGGTCCGGCGCCGCCGGCTGGGCCCTGCTTCGCGCCTGCAAAGCAAAACGGCTCACATTGTGAGCCGTTTTGGAATCGAGCGCAGCGCAGCCGCGCCAAGCCATCAAACGATGACGGCCTTCTGGATCAGCTTGGTCGCAACCCAGTTCTTGGTCTTCGACAGCGGACGGCTCTCGGTGATCTCGATGGTGTCGCCCATCTTGTACTCGCCATTTTCGTCATGGGCGTGGTACTTGCTGGACTTGCCGACGATCTTGCCATAGAGCTCGTGCTTGACACGACGCTCGATCAGCACGGTCACCGTCTTGGCGCGCTTGTCGCTGACGACCTTGCCGATCAGGGTGCGCTTGCGGGATACTTTCTCTTCCGTCATTTGGCCGCTCCTTCGCTGGCGGATTTGGCCGCTCGTTGCTTCTCGACCAGGATGGTCTTGGCGCGGGCGATGTCACGACGCGTCGAGCGCAGCGTTGCGGTGTTGTTGAGTTGCTGCGTGGCCTTCTGCATGCGCAGGCCGAAATGGGCCTTTTGCAGCGACTTGACTTCGGCCTCGAGGGCCGTCACGTCTTTCTGGCGTAGTTCTTTGGTGTTCACGATGGTTCTCCGGGCAGTGGCGCTTATTGGCCGATCATGCGCGCCACGAACGTGGTGCGCAGCGGCAGTTTGGCCGCCGCCAGGCGGAACGCCTCACGTGCCAGTTCTTCCGGCACGCCGACGATCTCGTAGAGCACCTTGCCGGGCTGGATCTCGGCCACGTAGTACTCGGGGTTGCCCTTGCCGTTACCCATGCGCACCTCGGCGGGCTTCTGGGAGATCGGCTTGTCCGGGAAGATCCGGATCCAGATGCGACCGCCACGCTTGACGTGACGGGAAATCGCACGACGGGCGGCTTCGATCTGGCGCGCCGTCAGGCGGCCACGGTCGGTGGACTTGAGACCGAAGTCTCCGAAGGACACCGAGTTACCGCGGGTAGCAATGCCGGTATTGCGGCCTTTTTGCTCCTTGCGGTATTTTCTGCGAGCGGGTTGCAGCATGTTTTTCTCCGATTGCTAGACCTGATGATCAGGTCTTGGTACCGTCAGCTGCTGCAGCTGGCGCGCTTGCCTTGCGGACGCGCTTAACGGCGGGTTTCGTTGCGTCAGCCGGTGCTGCCGCAGTGGCTTCTGCAGGTTTGTCGCTGCCATCGGCCGGCGCCACGTTGGTGCCGGCAGGACGGCGCGCGGGGCGGGCGCCTGCGGGACGATCGGCACCCGGACGGCCATCACGACGCGGACCGCGCGGACGACGCTCCTCTTCGGGGCGCGGCTCGGCGGCGACCGGCAGGTCGTTGCGGCCCAGGGTGTCACCCTTGTAGACCCAGACCTTGACGCCGATGACGCCATACGTGGTCTTGGCTTCCGAGGTGCCGTAGTCGATGTCGGCGCGCAGCGTATGCAATGGCACGCGGCCTTCGCGGTACCACTCGCAACGGGCGATCTCGATGCCGTTCAGGCGACCCGACGACATGATCTTGATGCCCAGGGCGCCCAGGCGCATCGCGTTCTGCATCGCGCGCTTCATGGCGCGGCGGAACATGATGCGTTTCTCGAGCTGCTGCGTGATGCTGTCGGCGATCAGCTTGGCATCGATCTCGGGCTTGCGCACCTCTTCGATGTTGACCGCAACCGGCACACCCAGTTGGCGGCCCAGTTCGCGCTTGAGGTTCTCGATGTCCTCGCCCTTCTTGCCGATCACCACGCCCGGACGTGCCGAGAAGATGGTGATGCGAGCGTTTTTGGCGGGGCGCTCGATCATGACGCGCGACACCGAAGCGTTCTTCAGTTTCTTCTTCAGATACTCGCG
This sequence comes from Rhodoferax sp., assembly GCA_024236015.1. GTDB lineage: Bacteria > Pseudomonadota > Gammaproteobacteria > Burkholderiales > Burkholderiaceae_C > CAISIP01. The sequence continues at coordinate 315,393 of JACKLK010000002.1, read as the reverse complement.
GACCTTGATGTCTTCGGCCAGCATGCCGGCGAAGTCACGGTCGCTTGCGTACCAGCGCGATGCCCAGTTACGGCTGACCGACAGGCGAAAACCGGTGGGGTGGATTTTTTGTCCCATATGTTCTGGCCTCTATCAGTTACCAACCGTCACGTACACATGGCACGTGGGCTTGCGGATCTGGTTGCCCCGGCCCTTGGCGCGGGCGGTGAAGCGGCGCAGCGAAGCACCTTGTTCGACGTAGATGGTCTTGACCTTCAGTTCGTCGATGTCGGCGCCGTCGTTGTGCTCGGCATTGGCGATCGCAGACTCGAGAACCTTCTTGATGATCACGGCAGCTTTTTTCTGCGTGAACTGCAAGGTGTTCAGGGCCTGGTCGACCTTCTTGCCACGAATCATGTCGGCGACGAGACGGCCCTTGTCCACCGACAGGCGCACGCCGCGCAATGTTGCTTTGGTTTCCATGGTGTTGCCTTACTTTCGCACGACTTTTTTGTCGGCCGGGTGACCCTTGAAGGTCCGCGTGAGCGCAAACTCGCCCAACTTGTGGCCGACCATCTGGTCGGTGATGTAGACCGGCACGTGCTGCTTGCCGTTGTGCACGGCAATCGTCAGGCCGATGAATTCGGGAAGAATCATCGAGCGGCGCGACCAGGTCTTGATCGGTTTCTTGTCCTTGCCGGTAACCGCCTTGTCGGCCTTCTGGGCCAGGTGGTGGTCGACGAAAGGACCCTTTTTGAGTGAACGTGTCATGAACGTGCCCCTTACTTCTTGCGACGCGACACGATCATCACCTGCGTGCGCTTGTTGTTGCGGGTGCGGTAACCCTTGGTCAGATTGCCCCATGGATCGACAGGATGGCGGCCTTCGCCGGTCTTGCCTTCACCACCACCGTGCGGGTGGTCGACCGGGTTCATGACGACGCCACGCACCGTCGGGCGGATACCCATCCAGCGCTTGACACCGGCCTTGCCCAGGCGGCGCAGGCTGTGCTCTTCGTTGGCCACCTGGCCGATCGTCGCGCGACAGTCGATGTGGATCTTGCGAACCTCGCCGGAGCGCATGCGCACCTGGGCGTAGGTACCTTCACGGGCCAGCAGCGTCGCCGAGGTGCCGGCGGAGCGCACGACCTGTGCGCCCTTGCCGACCTGCAGTTCGACGCAGTGGATGATGGAGCCCACCGGAATGTTGCGGATCGGCAAGGTGTTGCCGACGCGAATGGGAGCTTCCGCGCCATTGATGATCGTCGCGCCGACCTCGAGGCCACGGGGCGCGATGATGTAGCGGCGCTCGCCATCGGCGTAACACACCAGGGCCAGATGCGCGGAACGGTTCGGGTCGTATTCGATACGCTCGACCTTGGCCGGAATGGCATCCTTGGTACGACGGAAGTCGACCACGCGGTAGTGGTGCTTGTGTCCACCGCCCTTGTGGCGCGTCGTGATATGGCCGTTGTTGTTGCGGCCGGCATGCTGGAACTGGGGTTCGAGCAGCGGAGCGTAGCCCTCACCCTTGTGCAGGTGGCTACGCGAGACCTTCACCACGCCACGACGGCCTGGGGAAGTCGGTTTCATCTTGATGACAGCCATGATTACGCAGCCTCCCCGCTCAGGTTCAGTTCCTGACCCGGCATCAACGTGACATAGGCCTTGCGCACATTGTCACGACGACCCATGGACTTGCCGAACCGCTTGGACTTGCCCTTGGTGTTGACCACCGAGATGCCCTTGACCTCGACCTTGAACATCAGTTCAACGGCCGCCTTGATCTCGTGCTTGGTGGCATCCTGCAGCACCTTGAAGGTGACCGCATTGTTTTTCTCGGCGACCATGGTGGCCTTCTCGGACACGATCGGCGCCACGAGGACCTGCATCAGCCGGCCTTCATCGAATTTCACGGCGCTCATGCGAACATCTCCTTGAGCTTGTCCATCGCGGCGCGGGTGACCAGCACCTTGCGGTAGTGGACCAGCGACACCGGATCGGCGTACCGCGGCTCGACGACCAGCACATTGGCCAGGTTGCGCGATGCCAGGTACAGGTTTTCGTCGACCTGGTCGGCGATCACCAGGACGGAGTCCAGGTTCATGGCCTTCAGGCGTGCGGCGAACGGCTTGGTCTTGGGCGAATCGACCGACAGCGACTCGACCACAGCCAGGCGGCCTTCACGGGCGAGTTGCGAGAAGATCGACGCCATGCCGGCGCGGTACATCTTCTTGTTGATCTTCTGGCCGAAGTTCTCGTCCGGCATGTTCGGGAAGATCCGGCCGCCTCCGCGCCACAGCGGCGAGGACGTCATACCGGCACGGGCGCGGCCCGTTCCCTTTTGCTTGAACGGCTTCTTGGTCGAGTGCTTGACCTGTTCGCGGTCTTTCTGGGCACGGGTGCCCTGACGCGCGTTGGCCTGGAAGGCCACCACGACCTGGTGCACCAGATCTTCGTTGTACTGGCGACCGAAGACCGTCTCGGGCGCGTCGAACTTGGACGTCGCCTGGCCTTGTTCGTTCAGGAGTTCGAGCTGCATCAGTTCGCTCCTTTCGCGGCAACTGCCTTGGCCTTGACGGCCGGACGGACCGACACGAAACCACCGGACGCACCCGGGATGGCGCCGCGGATCAGCAGCAGCTGGCGCGACTCGTCGATACGGAAGATGTCGAGGTTCTGGGTCGTCACGGTGACGTCGCCCAGATGGCCCGTCATGCGCTTGCCCGGAAACACGCGACCGGGATCCTGCGCCATGCCGATCGAGCCGGGAACATTGTGCGAACGGCTGTTGCCGTGCGATGCCCGCTGCGAAGACATGTTGTGGCGCTTGATCGTGCCTGCGTAGCCCTTGCCGATGGAGGTGCCTTGCACGTCCACCTTCTGGCCAACCGCGAACACGTCGGTCACCGGAACCGACGTACCGGCTGCGTACTTGGCAGCGGCGTCAGCGGTGACACGGAATTCCTGGATGATTTCGCCGGCTTCCACACCTGCCTTGGCAAGGTGGCCCGCGGCGGGCTTGGTCACGCGCGAGGCGCGGCGCGAACCGAACGTCACCTGCAGGGCGACGTAGCCGTCGTTCTCTTGGGTTTTGACCTGGGTCACGCGGTTGTTCGACACATCCACCACCGTGACAGGAACTGCGTCCCCGTCGTCGGTGAATAGGCGCATCATGCCCACCTTGCGGCCCAGCAACCCGAGGGAGTTGCTCAGACTCATTTTTTTCTCCGTAACTTCCACCGGCACGACTTCAATTGGCCGTGCACGTTGTGATGTGAAAGACTGTTGATAAAGCTCCGCGGGAAAATGTCACCACTTCCCGCAGAGCCCGCGATTGTATGCCGGTTGCAATCAACCGGCAAGGCATTTCTCGAAATGTTGCCTTATTGCAGCTTGATCTCGACGTCGACGCCGGCCGGCAGGTCGAGCTTCATCAGCGCGTCCACGGTCTTGTCGGTCGGATCCACGATGTCCATCAGGCGCTGGTGGGTGCGGATCTCGAGCTGGTCGCGGCTGGCCTTGTTGACGTGCGGCGAACGCAGGATGTCGAACCGCTTCATGCGGGTCGGCAACGGCACCGGGCCCTTGACGATCGCGCCGGTGCGCTTGGCGGTGTCGACGATCTCGGCGGCAGACTGGTCGATCAGCTTGTAATCGAATGCCTTGAGGCGGATGCGGATCTTCTGTTTGGTGGCCATGGTAATTCCTCGTATGTGTGCGAATTACGCAATGATCTTGGCAACCACACCGGCGCCGACGGTCTTGCCGCCTTCGCGGATCGCGAAACGCAGGCCTTCTTCCATCGCGATCGGGTTGATCAGCTTCACGGTGATCGACACGTTGTCGCCCGGCATCACCATCTCCTTGCCCTCGGGCAACTCGATCGCGCCGGTCACGTCCGTCGTGCGGAAGTAGAACTGCGGACGGTAGTTGTTGAAGAACGGCGTGTGACGGCCACCCTCATCCTTGGACAACACATAGATCTCGCCGGTGAAGTGCGTGTGCGGCTTGATCGAGCCGGGCTTGCACAGCACCTGGCCGCGCTCCACGTCCTCGCGCTTGGTGCCGCGCAGCAAGATACCCACGTTGTCGCCCGCCTGGCCCTGGTCCAGCAGCTTGCGGAACATCTCCACGCCCGTGCAGGTGGTCTTCTGGGTGTCCTTGATACCGACGATCTCGATCTCCTCGCCGACCTTGATGATGCCGCGCTCGACACGACCGGTCACCACGGTACCGCGGCCCGAGATCGAGAACACGTCTTCCACCGGCATCAGGAACGCACCGTCCACGGCGCGCTCGGGCGTCGGGATGTAGGTGTCCAGCGCCTCGGCCAGCTTCATGATGGCGCCCTCGCCCAGATCGCCCTTGTCGCCTTCCATGGCCAGCTTGGCCGAGCCGTGGATGATCGGGGTCTTGTCGCCGGGGAACTCGTACTTGTCGAGCAGCTCGCGCACTTCCATCTCGACGAGCTCGAGCAGCTCGGCGTCGTCGACCATGTCGCACTTGTTCAGGAACACGATGATGTAGGGAACACCCACCTGGCGCGCCAGCAGGATGTGCTCGCGGGTCTGGGGCATCGGGCCGTCAGCGGCCGAGCACACCAAAATGGCGCCGTCCATCTGGGCCGCGCCGGTGATCATGTTCTTCACGTAGTCGGCGTGGCCGGGGCAGTCGACGTGTGCGTAGTGGCGGTTGGCCGTCTCGTACTCGACGTGTGCGGTGTTGATCGTGATGCCGCGCGCTTTTTCCTCGGGCGCCGCGTCGATCTGGTCGTAACCCTTGGCTTCACCGCCAAACTTCTGCGACAGGATCGTCGTGATCGCCGCCGTCAGCGTCGTCTTGCCGTGGTCCACGTGACCAATCGTGCCCACGTTCACGTGCGGCTTGGTACGCGTAAATTTTTCTTTTCCCATTTTCGAATCTCCAAAGAGCTATGTCAGTGCATACGGTTTAATGTTTCCGATCCGGCCGTTGGCTCTACCCGCACTGACACGGGAGATGGCTCGCATCGAAGACAGGGACTGGGAGCCGGCCCGCCCCGAGGGACAGACCGGCTCCCGAATGCCTTTGCTTACTTGGCGCGTGCAGCCATGATGGCTTCGGACACGTTGCGCGGCGCTTCGGCGTAGTGCTTGAACTCCATCGTGTAGGTCGCGCGACCCTGCGACATGGAACGCAGCGTGGTCGAGTAGCCGAACATCTCGGACAGCGGGACTTCGGCCTTGATGGCCTTGCCGCCGCCAACCATGTCGTCCATGCCCTGGACCATGCCGCGACGGGACGACAGGTCGCCCATCACGTTGCCGGCATAGTCTTCCGGCGTTTCGACCTCGACCGCCATCATCGGCTCGAGAATGACCGGGTTCGCCTTGCGGCAGCCTTCCTTGAAGCCGAAGATCGCGGCCATCTTGAACGCGTTCTCGTTCGAGTCCACGTCGTGGTACGAGCCGAAGTGCAGCGTGACCTTCACGTCGACCACCGGGTAACCGGCCAGCACGCCCGTGTTGAGCGCCTCTTCGACACCCTTCTGGACCGCGGGAATGAATTCGCGCGGCACCACGCCACCCTTGATCGCATCGACGAACTCGAAGCCCTTGCCGACTTCGTTGGGTTCGACCTTGAACACGACGTGGCCGTATTGGCCCTTGCCGCCCGACTGGCGCACGAACTTGCCTTCGGCCTCGTCGACCGCCTTGCGAATCGTCTCGCGATACGCCACCTGCGGCTTGCCCACGTTGGCCTCGACACCGAATTCGCGCTTCATGCGGTCGACGATGATCTCGAGGTGCAACTCGCCCATGCCGGCGATCAGCGTCTGGCCCGACTCTTCGTCGGTCTTGACGCGGAACGACGGATCTTCCTGGGCCAGGCGCTGCAGCGCGATACCCATCTTCTCCTGGTCGGCCTTGGTCTTGGGCTCGACGGCCTGCGTGATCACCGGCTCCGGGAAGACCATGCGCTCGAGCAGCACGATCGAGGACGGATCGCACAAGGTTTCGCCGGTCGTGACCTCTTTCAGGCCCACGCAGGCGGCGATGTCGCCCGCGCGGATCTCGCTGACCTCTTCGCGGTTGTTGGCGTGCATCTGCACGATACGGCCGATGCGCTCCTTCTTGCCGCGGATCGGGTTGAAGACGCTGTCACCCTTGGACAGGACGCCGGAATACACACGCACGAAGGTCAGCTGGCCGACGAACGGGTCGGTCATCAGCTTGAACGCGAGGGCCGAGAACTTCTCGCCGTCGTCGGCCTTGCGGGTCACCGGCTTCTCGTCCTCGTCGGTGCCGCCCACCGGCGGAATGTCGACGGGCGAGGGCATGAACTCGATGATGGCGTCCAGCATGCGCTGCACGCCCTTGTTCTTGAAGGCGGTACCGCAGAACATCGGCTGGATCTCGCTCGCAATGGTGCGGGTGCGGATGCCGAGCTTGATGTCGTCCTCGGAGAGGTCACCCTCTTCGAGGTACTTGTTCATCAGCTCTTCGGACGCCTCGGCCGCGGCCTCGACCATCTTCTCGCGCCACTGCTTGGCGGACTCGGCCAGATCCGCGGGGATCGGCTGGTACTCGAACTTCATGCCCTGGGTGGACTCGTCCCAGAAGATGGCGCGCATCTTGATCAGGTCGACCACGCCCTTGAAGTTCTCTTCGGCGCCGATCGGAATCACGATCGGAATCGGGTTGGCCTTCAGGCGCAGGCGCATCTGGTCGTGCACCTTGAAGAAGTTGGCGCCGGTGCGGTCCATCTTGTTGACGAATGCCAGGCGCGGCACCTTGTACTTGTTGGCCTGGCGCCAGACCGTCTCGGACTGGGGCTGCACGCCACCCACGGCGCAATACACCATGCAGGCGCCGTCGAGCACGCGCATGGAGCGCTCCACCTCGATCGTGAAGTCCACGTGGCCGGGGGTGTCGATGATGTTGATGCGGTGCTCCGGCATGGACGTGTCCATGCCGCGCCAGAAACAGGTGGTCGCAGCGGAAGTGATCGTGATGCCACGCTCCTGCTCCTGCTCCATCCAGTCCATGGTGGCAGCGCCGTCGTGCACCTCACCGATCTTGTGGTTCACACCGGTGTAGAAAAGAATACGCTCCGTCGTGGTGGTCTTGCCGGCGTCGATGTGCGCCGAAATGCCAATATTGCGATAGCGTTCGATGGGGGTAACGCGAGCCATGATCAATCCTTAGTTGGCCGATAAATACAAAAAGCCGCCCCGCGCAGGCTGCCTCTCGGTCCAGGGCAGCAACGGCGAGGCTTGGCGGGCGCGGCCGGCAGTGGAAGATGGGGCCGACACCGGAACCATCAATACCCACCACAACATCCGGCCAGTCGCCGGATGCGCCCGAACCGACCTTCCGCCTGCTTAGAAGCGGAAGTGCGAGAAAGCCTTGTTGGCTTCGGCCATGCGGTGAACTTCGTCACGCTTCTTCATGGCGCCGCCACGGCCTTCCGTGGCCTCCATCAGCTCGTTGGCCAGGCGCATGGCCATGGACTTCTCGCCACGCTTGCGGGCGGCTTCCTTGATCCAGCGCATGGACAGGGCCAGGCGACGAATGGGACGCACCTCGACCGGCACCTGGTAGTTCGCACCGCCGACGCGGCGCGACTTGACCTCGACCATGGGCTTGACGTTGTTGATGGCCATGGTGAAGGCCTCGACCGGGTCCTTGCCCGGGTTCTTCTTCTCGATCTGCTCGAGCGCGCCGTAGATGATGCGCTCGGCAACCGCCTTCTTGCCGCCTTCCATGATCACGTTCATGAATTTCGACAGCTCGACATTGCCGAATTTGGGATCCGGCAGGATTTCACGTTTAGGGACTTCGCGACGACGTGGCATTTTTTCACCTCTTTGCTTCAGTTGGCACTCTTGCGAGCACCGCGGGAGCCATAGCAACCCCCACTTACTCGACCCATCCGGACAATTCCGGAGTTCGGGTCACTTCGTCCGACACCGCCAGCCAGGGCAGACGACGGACACCGACAACAGGAAATTCAGCGCCTTCCATGCGCGCGAACCACCAGGGCCCGCCATGCATTCAGACCGATCAGGCCTTCTTCGGACGCTTGGCGCCGTACTTCGAACGCGACTGCTTGCGATCCTTGACGCCTTGCAGGTCGAGCGAACCGCGCACGATGTGGTAACGCACACCGGGCAAATCCTTGACCCGGCCGCCGCGCACCAGCACCACCGAGTGCTCCTGCAGGTTGTGGCCTTCGCCACCAATATAGGAAATGACCTCGAAACCGTTGGTCAGACGCACCTTGGCAACCTTGCGAAGCGCCGAGTTGGGCTTCTTGGGGGTTGTGGTGTAGACACGGGTGCAAACACCGCGGCGCTGCGGGGAATTTTCCATCGCAGGGCTCTTGGACTTGATCTTTTCGACCTCGCGCCCCTGGCGAACTAGCTGGTTAATGGTTGGCACAAAGCCTCCTGTTGGCAATACCCCGGGCAAACCCCCGACGGCCATTGCGGTTGAACGTCCCTAAACGTTGTAGATTTCGACGAGAAAACGTGATCCCTTCGGAAATTCCGAAAAGCCCTCGAGTATAGCAGCGGCATTTTCGCGCCGCAATACATCGATCGCAAATTGCACGAGCCGCGCCGGGGCCGGCCCGCCGCCGCCGACAACCCCGACCTGGCCATGCCGGCTCGGCCGGCGGCCGCGTTACTTGATCCAGAGCCGGATGGCGTCCCAGGCCCGGCCCAGCACCCCGGCCTGGGGCACATCCTCGAGCGCCACCAGCGGCTTCTCGAGCAGGACCTGCTCACCGGCCAGGACCTTCAGCGTACCCACGGTCTGCCCCTTCGTGAACGGGGCAACCAGCGGATCCGGCCGGGCGATCTGGGTCGTGACCTTGCTGCCGGTGCCCGCCGGAACCGTCACGATGAGCGGCTGCGCGCGTCCGAGCTTGACGGTCGGAGCCGCACCCTTCCAGACCGCGGGCGTGGCCACCGGCTGGTTGGCGTCGAACAGCTTGACGGCCTCGAAGGCCGTGTAGCCCCAGTTGATCAGCTTCTGCGACTCGTTGGCGCGGGCGTTCTCACTGGCCGCACCCAGCACGACCGACAGCAGGCGGCGTCCGCCCGTGGCCTCGGCACTGCCAGCCGGCGCGCCGGCCTGCACCAGGTTGGGGAAGTCGCGCTTGGCGGTGACGATCATGCAGTAACCGGCGGCCTCGGTGTATCCGGTCTTGAGCCCGTCGACCGACGGATCGCGGTACAGCAGCAGGTTGCGGTTGTTGTCATTGCTCGCCGGCGTGCCGGCGTAGCGGTATTTCTTGATCGAGTAATAACCGACATACTCGGGAAAATCCTGGATCAGCCGGGTCGACAGGAACGCCAGATCGCGAGCGGTCGTGGTGTGGCCGGCCTCGGTCAGGCCTTCCGGATTGCGGTAGCCGGTGTTGTTCATGCCCAAGGCCTTGGCCTGGTCGTTCATCAGCTTGACGAACTGCTCGACCGAGCCTCCCACGCCTTCGGCCAGCGCCACGGTGGCATCGTTGCCCGACTGCACGATCATGCCCTTGATCAGGTCCTCGACCGGCACCTGCATCTTCGGATCGATGAACATGCGCGAGCCTTCCATCTTCCAGGCGCGCACGCTGACCGGCAGGGTCTGTGTCAGCGCGATCTTCTTGGTACGCAGGGCGTCGAACACGAGGTAGGCGGTCATCAGCTTGGTCAGCGACGCCGGTTCCACGCTGGACTCGGCGTCCTTTTCCGCCAGCACCTGTCCGGTGGTGACGTCCATCAGCAGATACGACCGGGCCGCGATTTCCGGCGGTTGCGGCATCTGGGCACCCGCGGTCAGCGAGAAGGCAAGAACAAGGGCAAAAATCAGGGTTTTCATGTCAGGTACAGGGGGGTTTCCAGGTCCGGGTCGTCACGCCAGGGCACATCTGCGCATGGCAACGTCGACCGCACCGGTGGCAGGATCGGCCATGGAGGCGACGCTCCAAGGCGGGTCGCACGGGCACGATTGTCTCTGAAAAAACCAGCATCTCCGGCCCGCCAGGTAAGCGAAAGTGACCGGATGCCACCGGCCCGGTCCAGGCGCGGGGCCGGCGGCCGGGTTCAACGCCCCAGGTGGGCCGGGGTCAACAGACGTTCGACCACCTGGCCGTTGCGCAGATGCGACTCGACGATTTCCTCGATGTCGTGCGCATCCACATAGGTGTACCAGACCGCCTCCGGATACACCACGGCGACCGGACCGGCCGCGCATCGATCCAGGCAGCCGGCCTTGTTGACCCGCACCTTGCCCGGCCCGGACAGGCCGGCCTCCTTGACCAGCTGCTTGCAGCGGTCGAAACCCGCTTGTGCGGCATGCTGGGCACAACTGGCCTCACCGTTCTTGCGTTCGTTCAGGCAGAAGAAGATGTGGCGCTCGTAGTACGAGGGGGTCGTGTCGGCTGGGTCAGACATCTCGGGATTCTAGTTTTTCCCGCCCGCTTGCCAGACATGCTGCAGCAGATACACGGCGACGGCATAAGGCCACACCCAGCCCAGCCATTGCACCAGGCCGTGAAACCGGATGAAACGCCCCTGCTCCCAGGTCTGCAGGGTCTGCGTGAAATAGGGGTCGGCAGGTGCCTGGTTCAGCAGGGTCAGGTACATGCCCATGGCCAGCAAGGCCAGGGCGGCGCCGGCCCGGTGCGGAATCTTCACCAGCACCAGCGACAACACCAGCCCGGACACCAGGCCGGCCAGCACCGGCGGATGCACCCATTCCCAGGCGTGTTGCGGGCCATAGGTCAGCGCGGCGGACAGGCTGGTCATCGCGATGCCGATGCCCGCCGTGCCCAGCGCCAGGACCGCCCGCCGCCCCCAGGCGCGGACGATGCAAAAACCGAGCAGGCAGGGAATCACCAGACCCAGCGCGACACAGAAGAACTCCACCGGCGGCAGCAGCCATTGCGCATCCCCACCGCGCACCGGCAACCATTGCTGGAACGGCGTGTTCTCGAAGACCGCCTCCAGCATGGACAGGGTCCGCTCGATGACCTGGCCCAGCCCCAGCGGCACGGCCAGCGGAAACAGCAGGGCCACCGGCCACAAGGCCAGCAGGACCAACGCCCCGCGGGCTTCGGCCACGAACCAGCGGGCACGGATGCGCCCCCAGCGGGCCAGCGCGCCGAGCCGCTCGAGCCAGGTGGCAGACAGTGCGCCCAGCCAGCCGCCCAGCACGTTGAGGCCGAAGTCCAGGTTCGACGGCACCCGCGCCGGCAGGTAGATCTGCACCGTTTCCATGCACATCGACAACAACAGGCAGACCAGGGTTGCGCCGAGCACCGCGTTGCGGCCACGGCCGGTACGGCAGGCCGTCAGGGCCAGGAAGAACCCGGCGGGCACATACCCCAGGATATTGGCGCCGACATCGAAACCGGTCCAGTACCGGGGCCAGGGTGCGACCAGGAAGGCCCATGGCGCAACGTTCTGGTCGCGCCAGTCCGAGAACGGATAAAGGCTGGCATACATGATCAGGCCGATGCAGCTCAGCGCCAGCGGCCAGGCGGAAGTCTTCTGCATCGACTGCGTGGCGTCAGAACGGCTTGACCACGACGAGGATCACGGCCGCGAGCAGCATCAGCACCGGCAACTCGTTGAACCAGCGGAACCAGACGTGTCCCCGCCGCTCGCGCCCTGCAACGAAGCCGCGCAACACATGGCCACACACCTCCTGGTAGACCAGGGTCACCACGACGATGGCCAGCTTCGCCCACAACCAGCCGTTGCCGGGCCCGTGGCCGAACCCCGGAACCGGCCACAACAACACGAGCAGCCAGACACCCAGGCCGACCGCCGGCCACGACAACATCCGGGTGAACCGCAGCAGCTTGGTGGCCATCAGCAACAGGCGATCGCGTTCCGCGACCGACCCGGGCGGCACCATCGCCAGGTTCACGAAGATCCGAGGCAAATAGAAAAGGCCGGCGAACCAGCTGGCCACGAAGACGATGTGCAAGGACTTGATCCAGAGCATGGCGGCAGTTTAGGGCAAGGTCCTCGCCCGCCCGCCTGGCCGGCGGCCGGATGCCGGGCCCGCAAAGGGCACCCGCCAAAAAAAACCCCAGCCCGAGGGCTGGGGGTATAAGCCTTTTTTGCTGTCACACATCAAGGCCCCGCTCAGGGAGGAAAAGCGGGGAGCGGCGAACCGCCCAAGCGAAATCTAGCAAAGAAGGGCGATCGATTCAATAGTTTGGTTACAAATGTGTCGCGGCAACGACAGTCCCGGGCCGCACAGGATCAGCCCGCCCCGGCTGCGGCAGGGGCTCGGGCGTCGACACGGGAACACGCGAGCGCCGATGATGCACAATTTTGCCCATGACGCCTTTTGCCCCCTACCCACTTGGCCGTCCGCGCCGCCTGCGTCGCGACGGATTCACCCGCGATCTGGTGCGCGAGCATGCCGTGCGGCCGAACGACCTGATCTACCCGGTGTTCGTCGTCGATGGCGTGCAGCGGCGCGAGGCCGTGGCCTCGATGCCTGGCGTGGAACGGCTCAGCCTGGACCTGTTGCTGCCGGTGGCCCAACAATGCGTGGACCTGGGCATCCCGGTCATGGCATTGTTCCCGGTCATCGATCCGGCACTGAAAACGCCGGACGGGCGCGAAGCCGTCAACCCCGACGGCCTGATTCCGCGCGTCGTGGGTGCCTTGAAGGCGCGGTACCCGGACCTGGGCATCATGACCGACGTGGCGCTGGATCCGTACACCAGCCATGGCCAGGACGGCCTGCCGGATCCGGACCCGGCCGCCAATGGCTACATCCTCAACGACGAGACGGTCGAGATCCTGGTACGGCAGGCGGTGGCGCAGGCGCAGGCCGGTGTCGACATCGTCGCCCCCAGCGACATGATGGATGGCCGCATCGGCGCCATCCGCCAGGCCCTGGAGGCCGGCGGCCACATCCACACCCGGATCATGGCCTACAGCGCCAAATACGCCAGCGCGTTCTACGGGCCATTCCGCGACGCGGTCGGCTCCGCGGCGAACCTGGGCAAGAGCAACAAGAAGGTCTACCAGATGGACCCGGGCAACACCGACGAGGCCTTGCGCGAGGTCGCGATGGACATCGCCGAAGGTGCCGACATGGTGATGGTCAAGCCCGGCATGCCGTATCTGGACGTGGTGCGCCGGGTCAAGGACACGTTCCGGGTCCCCACCTTCGCCTACCAGGTCAGCGGCGAATACGCCATGCTCAAGGCGGCCGCCCAGAACGGCTGGCTCGACCATGACGCGGTGATGATGGAAAGCCTGCTGGCGTTCAAGCGCGCCGGGGCCGATGGCGTGTTGACCTATTTCGCACTGGACGCGGCCCGGCTGCTGCGGGCCGGTTGAGCGCCCTCAGTCGCGCACGCGCAACAGCTCGCCGTCGAAACGCACCTTGGTGCCCACCGCGAGCCCCGGGTTCGCGTCGTAGCTGACGACACGGGTGGTCCCGTTGTCCAGCTTGACGGTCAGGTCGTAACGGGTATCGGATCGCACCTGTTTCTCGACCTCGCGACCGGCCACGGCACCGCCGACGGCACCGAGCACCGTGGCCAGGGTCCGGCCATCCCCCTTGCCGACCTGGTTGCCCAGCGCGGCACCGGCAACACCACCGGCGATGGCGCCCACGTAGTTGGGTTTGCCCTTGACCTTGACGGTGTTCACCGACACCACCACACCACAGCCGTCACACGCCGGAGCCGGAGCCGGCTCCACCGGTGCGGCCTGCGCCACCGGCGTCACCGCGCCACTGCCCAGCGGCTTGGCGGCCCGCATCGTCTTGTCGGCCAGGACCAGCGAGAACTGCGCCAGCGTGGCGTCGCTGAACTGGTCGCGCGTCTTGACGGTGTAGCGCCCGATGTAGCGTCCGGTTCGCTCCTCGGTCAGCGGTATCGTGCTCTTGCCCCCATCGAGCGACACCATGGCCAGGCCACCCGGAGTCGCATCGACGATGAAGCTGATGACGTGGCCGCCCGTGAGCGCACCGGTATTGCGCGTCTCGATGCGGCTGATCTGCACCGGCACCGGCGCCGGCGCGCTTGCCCTGGCATGCGCCTCGGCGGTCAACAGGGTCTGGCTCAGCGCCACCGTGGTTTGGCGGCCATCGAGCCGCAGCGTGGCCAGGACCCGGCTGTCGTGGCGGACCTTGTCGCGGATGCTGATGGTGTACGCGCCGGCGTACATGCCGGCGCTGGTCTCGGTCAGCCCGAGCGGACTGGCCACGCCGTCGATGTCGAGCTGCAGGCTGCCGCCGGCACTGCCGCCCACGCGAAAGACCAGTTCGGTTCCCGGCACCAGTTCAGGCACCTGGTCGACGGTGAAGCTGCGGATCACGGGCGTGCCGGACTGCGCCTGCACCCCCACCCACGGCGCAAGGCCGATCAACGCCAGCAAGAAGGCGATCCAGTAGGTTCTTGACATCATGTGCGTGTTCCGTGACGGACGAAAGTGTCCTGCGCCATGTTACTGCCGGCGCGCCTTCGACAACGTAAACAATGGTTCGCGCCCGGCACCGGTTTCATTCGGCACCGATGTGTTTCCAGTAGGCGTCCTTGAGCACGATCCGGTCGTCACGGAACGCGAAACGCTCCAGGCCCAGCACGTCGACCTCCCGTGCGTCCTCGCGCCGCTGCCCGCTCAGCCGGAACGAGACGAAGCTGCAGTCCGACGCGTGGTAGGTGACGACGTCGTTGAAGCGCAGCCTTTCGTAGGTGCGTGCGCGCTCATCGAGGTACGCCGCGATCTGCTCCGCGCCACGGAGCTCGCGCCCGCCCGGGGCAGTCGGCCCGATCGCCACGCGCCAGACGAAATCCGCCGTCACCACCGCGTACAAGGCCGGCATGTCGCGGGCGAACATGGCCTTGTTGAACTGGCGCATCAGCTCCTCGCGCCGGATTTCGCTCGGTTCAGCCATGGCGTGGCTCCAGGGGATGGTGGTGTTGCATCGGGCCGGCGTCCTGCACGATCGGTGCGCGGCTAGATATCGGTCGGCGCCAGCTGCTCGGTGGCGAACACCCGCTGCACGGCCGGGCGTTCCAGCACGCGTTTCATGTGCGGGCCCAGGTGCGGCCGCTCGCGCGCCGGGGCCGACGAGAAATTGCGCGTCCAGCGGCACAACATCAGGCTGTAGGCATCCACCGCCGAATAGTCGGCACCCAGCAACCAGGGGCCGCCATGGCGGGCCAGTTCGGCATCGAGCTGGTCGAGCAACACGCCGGCACGCTCCTGCGCATGCGCCTTGAGTTCGGCCGCGCCGTCGATGTTGCCCTGGTTCATCCAGCGCTCGGGATAGAAATAGGTCAGCAGTGCCGACTGCAAGGTGTTGGTCATCCAGACCAGCCACTTGTAGCCATGCGCCCGGGCGGGCGAGCCCACCGGCGGCAGCAGCCGTGCCGCTGGCGCACTGTCGCTCAGGTGCAGGCAGATCGCGGCCGCCTCGTACAGCACCAGCGGCCCGTCGACGAAGACCGGGATCAGACCGTTGGGATTGAGTTGCAGGTATTCGGGAGTCTTGTGGCCGGCATTGGGCCGGTCGACCAGCACGAGTTCGAACGGTGCGCCGATCTCCTCGAGCAGGATGTGCGGCGCCATGCTGGCATTGCCGGGAAAGTAGTGCAACTGACGCATCGGGGCGGCCGGTCGGCGGTTCAGCCCAGGTGGCGGGCAAGGAAGGCGAGCGTACGCTCCAGCGCCAGCGCTGCCGCAGGCGCGTCGAACGAGGCACGCTGGTCGCAGTTGAACCCATGCTGGGCGGGATAGACGTGTACCTCGGTCTGCGGCTGCGCCTTGGCGAACGCATGCACGCCGTCGAGCGCAATCGCATGGTCCTGTTCGCCGAAATGGCACATCACGGGGCACAGCGGCTTGCGTGCGGGCTCCTCGCCCACCGTCATGCCGCCCCCGTAATACGCCACCGCGGCAGCCAGGCCCGGCAGCAGGCAGGCACTGCGCCACGCCACCAGGCCACCCCAGCAATACCCGACCGCCCCGACCTTGCCGGCCTGGCTGGCGCCATAGGCCACCGCGGCAGCGACGTCCGCGCGCACACCCGGCGCCGGCAAGGCCTCGGCGGCCGCCTTGAGCATGCGACCCTGCTCCACGTCGGCGGCCGTATAACCAAGCTCGACGCCGTGGCGGACCCGGTGGAACAGTGCCGGCGCCACGGCCAGGTAACCCTGGCGCGCATAACCGTCGGCCACCGCACGGATATGGCTGTTGACGCCGAAGATCTCCTGCAGCACCACCACGGCGCCGCGCGGCGCCTGCGCGGGCCGCGCCACATAGGCGGGCGATGTGAATCCGTCTTGCGCCGTCAGTTCGATTGTCTCGGTCATCGTGTGTCGTACTCCATGGATGGACCGGCCGGCCAGGCGTCGTGCCTGCGGCAGGTCGTCGGTTGCATCATCGTCCGGCCAGCCTGCGCTGCAGGAAATCCAGCCGGTCCTGGCCCCAGAATATCTCGCCGTTCACGCAGTAGCTGGGGCCCCCGAACACGCCGGCGTCGATCGCCGCCCGGGTATGGGCCTCGTAGCGCCGTGCCGTGGCAGGCTCGCGCGACAGCTCCAGCCGAGCCGCGTCCAGGCCCTGCTCGGCCAGCAATTGCGCCAGCACCGCGGGGTCGGCGATGTCGCGCTGCTCGGCCCACACGGCCGTCAACACCGCACCGGCCAGGCCAAGCGCGGCATCCGCGCCATCGGCCTCGTCGACCGCGATGATCAGGCGTGCGGCATCGTCCCCCTGGACCGGAAAGAAACGCGGCTGCACATGGATCGGCATCTGCAGATGGTCGGCAAAGCGGCGCAACTCCAGCAGCCGGTAGGCCTGCCGTTGCGGCGCGCGCTTGCCCAGCGGCAATCCGCCGGAGGCCGCGAACACCTGGCCGAAGTCCGCCGGCAACACCCGCACGGTGGCGCCGCTGGCCCGGGCCAGCGCGACGAAACGCGCGTGGCCGAGATAGGCCCACGGACTTTGCGGCGGGAAGTAGTAGTCGATGGTATGGCTCAATCCGGGTCTCCTGCGTGGCCGCACAGGATACAACGCCGGCAGGCTCGTGTATCGTGCGCACTGCATTACCGCATATCCCACCAACGAGGAACCCCGTGAAACGCATCGTGTTGATCACCGGCGGATCGCGCGGCATCGGTGCCGCAACCGCCATTCGCGCAGCCGCCGACGGATTCGCCGTCGCCGTGAACTACAACAGCAACGCCGCCGCCGCGCAGGCGGTCGTGGCCCGGATCCAGGCCCAGGGCGGCGATGCGCTGGCGGTCCAGGCTGACGTGGCGGACGAGTCGCAGGTGCTGGCGATGTACCGCCGCATCGACGAGGGCCTGGGCCCGGTCACGGCGCTGGTGAACAATGCCGGCGTGGTCGACGTGACGGCGCGGGTCGACCAGATGGACTGGCAGCGCCTGCGGCGCATGTTCGACACCAACGTGCTGGGAACCTTCGTGTGCACCCGCGAGGCGCTGACGCGCATGAGCACCCGCCATGGCGGTCCGGGCGGCACCATCGTCAACATCTCCAGCGCCGCGGCGCGGCTGGGCGGGCCGGCCCAGTACATCGACTATGCCGCATCCAAGGGCGCCATCGACACCTTCACCGTGGGCCTGGCCAAGGAGGTCGCCACCGAAGGCGTACGCGTCAATGCGGTGCGCCCGGGCATCATCGAGACCGACATCCACGCCTCCGGCGGCCATCCCGACCGGGCCAGCGAAATGGCGCCGTCGGTACCGATGCGACGCGCCGGCAGTGCGGACGAGGTGGCCAACGCCATCGCCTGGCTGCTCGGCGAGCAGTCGAGTTACGTCACCGGCGCGATCCTGGACGTGACCGGCGGGCGCTGAGCGCCGGCGCGCCGCCGAGGCATCAGTCCGGCGTGTAGTCCGGCTCCTGGTGCTGCAGGACCTTGACCAGCCGGTTGCTGGTGTTGCGCAGCCGCTGCGCCAGCAACTGGGTCAGCTTGACCAGGATCTTGGCGCCGATCGCCGGGTGGTCCTGGATCAGGTGGGCGATGGCCTCGCGCGTCAGCACGCCGGCGCGCACGTCCTCGATCGCGATGCAGCTGGCATACCGCGGCGCCGAATCCAGCATCGACATCTCGCCGATGGACGCACCCTCCTTGACCACCGCCAGCCGCGACGATTCGCCGGTGTCCTCCGAGCGCTTGACCACGTCGACGGTCCCCTCGAGCAGCAGCAGCATCCACTCGCCGACCTCCCCCTGGGTGATCAGCGCCTGTCCGGCGCGCGCGCGCACGGTGGGCATCAAGGCGCCCAGCGTATCGGCTTCGGCCGGTGTCAGGTCCTCCAGCAGGGCGGCCGTCTGGCGCCAGTGTTCACCCAGGCTGGACAGGTCGCCGCACACACCCTCGATCTGCAGGCCGGCGCGCTCGAAATGCGCCCGCAACTGGAGCTCGGCCTGGGTCGGCAGCCTCAGCGCAGCGTGCTCAGCCATTGGGCGATATCCGACAACACGACATCGGAGGCCGCGGTCAACGCGCGCACGCCGCCGGCCGCATCCGGACTGGGCGCGGGCTGCTGCGCGATGAAACTGCGCTGCGCCAGCATGGGGGCGCCATCGGCCCCCGGACTCGCCACCGTGGCGAGCACGCGCACCAATCCGACACTGGTACCGGGCGCATCGAACACCTGGCTGAACTCGTGCAGTTCGAGCTGCAGATGCCGCGCCGGGTGACCGCCGGGCCGCAGGCCATCACCGTCGCGCAACACCGTTTGCTGCTGGCCGAGCACCTCGCGCAGGCGCTGGCGCAGCAACTGCGCCGGGGGCATGCTCCAGCGCGCCAGTGCATACGGCTGCAGCAGCTGCGCATCCGCATAGGCCAGCCGGTACAACAGCGCCGTGCTGTCCAGCGCGCGCCCCGCCTCGACTTCGCCGAGCAGGATCGGCGGCGGCTGGGTGACGGCGGGCGCACCCGGCGTGGCCCGTGCACCCGGGCCGAAGTCGTACACGACCGCGCGCTGGGGCTTGTCCGGCAACACGGTGCAGGCCCCCAGCAGCAGGCAGGACACCAGCAACCAGGGTCGGAAGTTGCGGGCCGAAGCCGCTCGTGTTGCCGTCATGGCCTGCCTTTCAATGCGCCGAAGCCGGGCTCGCCCGGCCCGGGGGGAATGGGTCCGTTGCCGAAGATCAGCGACTGCGGGTTCTCGCTGACCGCATTGACCGTGCGGCTGACCTGCCGCGCCGCGCGCGTGGCCTCGTCACTCGTACGGTTCAGGCGCGGCAGGGTGCCGGCGTTGAACGCCTGACCCGCCTCGGTCAACGCCACCGCGCCCTGGGTCAACGCCGCCGCTCCTTCGGTCAGCCGGTCGACGGCGCCGCCCTTGGCATTGAGCCGCTCGGCCAGCGCCGTGAACGCGGTCGCCGTGGTCCTGAATTCGGCCACGGTCTGGTCGATGCCGGTGGCGGAGTTCTGCAAGGTCTTGAGCGTGGCCGTCGCGTCGCCGACGAAACGCGGAATGTTGACGCGTTGTGGTCCGAGCTGGGCATTGAGGATGTCGTCCATGTTGGCCGAGAGCTTCTGCATCTGGCCGGACATGGCCTGCACGCTGGCGGCGGCCTCGCCGAAGCCGGCGATGGTCGTCATCAGTTGCTTCTGGTGCTCCGGCGCCAGCAGCTGGTTGACCCGTTCGCTGGTCTGCTCGAGCCGGGTCAGGATGGCCACGCCCTGGTCCGACAACTTGGACAGCAGGCTGGCGCGCATCGGAATACGGGCCGGTTGCACCTCGCTGGTGACCAGCGGGGTCTTGTCCTCGCCCTCGTCGTCGAGCTGCACGAAGGCCAGCCCGGTCACGCCCTGGAACCCGAGCGTCGCATAGGTGGCCGCCGTGATCGGCGCCGATTCGGACAAGGCGATGCGCACCAGCACGTTGCCCACGGCCTTCGGATCGAAGCCGATGTCCATCACCTTGCCCACCGCGACGCCCTTGTAGCGCACGGCGGCCTGCGACTGCAGTCCGTTGACCGCCTGCGGGCTGGATATCTCGTAGACCCGGTGTTCGCCGGTATCGCGCGTCAGCCACGTGGCCATGGCGATCAGCATCGCCGAGACCACGATCACGAAGATGCCGGCGGCCAGTGCATGCGCCTTGTTTTCCATACGACAACCTTTCTATACCGCAAACGGATATTCGCGCAACAACTCCATCGCGCGCTGCCCGCGTTCGCCCAGGAAAAAATCATGGATGAACGGATGCGGAAATGCAATCACGTCCTTGGGCGCGGCGTTCACGATGACATGCTTGTCCGCCAGCACCGCGACGCGGGTGCTGAGCTCGTACAAGGTGTCCAGGTCATGCGTCACCATCACCACCGTCAGGTCCAGTTCGCGGTGCAGCGAGCGGATCAACGCGCAGAAGGCATCGGCGCTGTCGGGGTCCAGCCCGGCCGTCGGCTCGTCCAGCAACAGCAGCGGCGGATCCATGATCAGTGCCCGCGCCAGCGCCACCCGCTTGATCATGCCACCGGACAGGTCGGACGGCATCTTGTGCGCATGGACCGCGTCCAGCCCGACCATCTGCAGCTTGACCAGTGCGGCGTCGCGGATCAGTTCATCGGGCAACTGCTTGAGCTCGCGCAACGGAAACGCGATGTTGTCCAGCACGCTGAACGCCGAGAACAAGGCGCCGTGCTGGAACAACATGCCGACCCGGCTGGCGGCGCCCACGTCCGACAACTGCGATGCCGGACGGCCCAGCACCGAGACCTTGCCGCGGGCCGGCGTCTCCAGTCCGAGGATGGTGCGCAGCATCACCGTCTTGCCGCTGCCCGACCCGCCGACCAGCGACACCAGTTCGCCGCGTTCGATGTGCAGGTTCAGGTTCTCGTGCACGACGATCTCCCGGCCTGCGACGCGAAAGATCGACCACAGGTTGTGGATCTCGACCACACCCGGCGACGCCGGCGCGACGGGCGCGCTCATTGGACGACCCCTCCCAACATCGGGCTCTGCAGAACCTGCTCAAAACGGCGGGGGGTTGACACAGGGTGTCTCATATGCCCACGTCCTTGAACAACACCGCGAACAAGGCATCGACCAGGATCACGACGGTGATCGAGGTCACGACCGAGGCCGTCGTGCCTTCGCCCAGGCTCTCGGTATTGGGCTTGACACGCAGTCCGTAGTGGCAACCGACCAGCGCGATCAGCACACCGAACACCATGGCCTTGCTCATGGCCAGCGTCAGGTTGGCCACTTCGACCGTCGCGGGCAAGGCCGAAATGAAATAGGCCGGCGTGATGCCCATCGACAGGTCCGCGGCCAGGATGCCGCCGAACAGCGCGGCCAGGGTCGTCCACACCGTGAGCAGCGGCATCGCGATGGCCATCGCGATCGCACGCGGCATCACCAGCCGGTAACCCTGGGCGATACCCATCACGCGCATGGCGTCGAGCTCTTCCGTGACCCGCATCACGCCGATCTGCGCCGTGATCGACGAGCCGGAGCGCCCGGCGATCAGGATCGCGGCCAGCACCGGCGCCAGTTCCCGGATCAGCGCGATACCCAGTACGTCGACGATGAAGGCATCGGCACCGAACTTGCGCAATTGCTGCGACATCAGGTAGGCCAGCACCACGCCGATCAGGAATCCGACCAGCGCGGTGATCGGCATTGCGGTGGCACCGATGCGGTACAGCTGGCCCGACACGTCGCGCCAGGGGCCGTCGCGCGGCGCGCGCAGCAAGCGCCCGAAGTCCAGCAGCAACTGGCCGATGAGCCGCAGCAGGTCGCGGCCATGGTCCACCACCTGGTACACCCGCTCGCCCAGGCGCAGATACCGTTGCAGCCAGGTCAGCGGAACCGCTGGCGGCGGTGCCACCGAAAACCGCGCGACCCGGTCGAGCATCGCGCGTTGCGCGGGCGAGGCCTGCAATTGCGCCGGCCACTGGTGGCCCCAGGTCCTCCACAACAACTGCGCACCGGTATGGTCGAGCCGCTCGAGGCCGCGCAGGTCCCAATGGCCTTGTGCGCCCCTGGCCTGCGGCTCCAGCGCGTCGATGCTGCGCCTGAGGCCGCTCCAGGCGACCGGCCGCGCCAGCTCCGCGGCGCACCAGCTTCCGCCCAGGGTCACCTGCCAGCCGTGCGGGGCCAACTGGCAGCTGAGATGCGGACTGGATTCATCCATGTATTTGGTGGACCACGGCGGGCGGCAGGTGGAAGTCGGATTCGTGCGATCGTACCCGCTGCGCCCTTGCGGGTGCCCGCGCAGCGCAACGACCGGCGCGAACGGGGCGGCGTCGGATACCGCGGCGAACACGGGATCAGCGATATTTGCACCAACCGGGTGCGCGATGCGCACCGCACTTGGGGGTAAATCCCGATACCGCAAGCCGTCGTCGAGGCGTACATTCACTGCACTCGATGGTCGCCGTCACCGGTGACCGGCTTGAGGACCCTGGAGACTACAACGACACGGTGGCCGCAGTGGCGGCAAACCTCGAAAAAAGCGCTGGAAACCCCGGCGCTTTTTTCATGGGCGATCCCGGTCGCAGCGTCAAGGCGCCACGTCCGGCCACGGCATGTCGACGGCCATGCGCGGCGTGCCGATGGGGGCCGACACCTGTCCGAGGCGAGCGGCCGCCAGGTCCTCCTCGCTCGGATACTGGCCCAGCAACCAGTAGTCGAACACCCGGCGCGCAATGGGCGCGGCATGGGCGGAGCCGAATCCCGCGTTCTCGACAATCACCGCCAGCGCGATCCTCGGATCGTCCGCCGGCGCATAGGCCATGTACACCGAGTGGTCGCGCCGGCGCTCCTCCATCTTGGCCGCGTTGTATTTGCTGCCGGCCGCGATGCCCACCGCCTGCGCGGTGCCGGTCTTGCCGGCCGACTGGTACGGCGCACCGGCGAACACCCGCGACGAGGTTCCTTCGGTGGTCACCGACACCAGCGCCTTGTGGATGACGGCCAGGTTCTCCGGCTTGAAGCCCAGGTCCTGCCCGGGTTCGGGCGCGATGGTGTGGCGATCGCGCGTCATCGCGTCCTGCGTGGCAATGACCAGTTGCGGCTTGTGCTTGATCCCCTTGTTCGCCAGGGTCGCGGTCGCATGCGCCAGCTGCAGCATCGTGAACGTGTTGTAGCCCTGGCCGATGCCCAGCGAGATGGTCTCGCCGGAATACCATTTCTGCTGGTCGCGGCGCTTGTAGTAGTTGCGTTTCCACTCGGTGCTCGGCAATACGCCGCGCGACTCGCCCTGGATGTCGATGCCGGTGATCTGCCCGAAGCCCAGCGGCGCCATGAAGTCGTGGATGGCGTCCACGCCCATCTCGTTGGCGAGCGAGTAGAAATAGACGTTGCTCGACTTGGCGATCGCCAGGTGCATGTCCACCGGCCCCAGTCCGTGGTCGCCGTGGCTGCGGAACTGGTGCCCGGCAAATGTCCAGGTGCCGTTGTCCTGGATGATGGTGCCCGCCGCGCGAACGCCTTTCTGCAGCGCCGCCAGCGCCATGAAGGGCTTGTAGGTCGACCCTGGCGGGTAGGTGCCGCGCAGCGCCCGGTTCAGCAGCGGCTTGTCGATGGATTCGTTGAGCGACTGCCAGCTCTCGTAGTCGATGCCGTCGACGAACAGGTTGGGATCGAACGTGGGCTTGCTGACGAACGCCAGCACCTGCCCGGTCTTGGGGTCGAGCGCGACCAGCGCGCCCCGGCGTTCGCCGTACAGGTCCTCGACCAGCTTCTGCAGCCGGATGTCGATCGACAGCACCACCGTGTCGCCCGGCGTGGACGGGACGCTCGAGAGCTTGCGCACCGCGCGCCCGCCGGCCGAGGTCTCCACCGAGTCGACGCCCGTCGTGCCATGCAACAGGGTCTCGAAGTTCTGCTCGACACCGAGTTTTCCGATGTATTCGGTGCCGCGGTAGTTGGCCGCCTGCTCCGAATCGTCGAGCCGGTCCTTCTCGGTGCGGTTGATGCGACCGATGTATCCGATCACATGGCTGGCCAACTCGCCATACGGATAACTGCGGAACAAGCGCGCCTTGATCTCCACGCCCGGGAAGCGGAACCGCTGCGCGGTGAACCGGGCGACCTCGCCGTCGTCGAGCTTGGTGCGGATCGGCAGGGACTCGAAGCTCCTGGACTCGTCCTGCAGCTTCTTGAAGCGGCGCCGGTCGCGCGGTGTGATCTCGACGATCTGCGACAAGGCCTCCAGGGTGTCTTCCAGGTTCTCGACCTTGGACGGCGTGATCTCCAGCGTATAGGCCGAATAGTTGTTGGCCAGCACGATGCCGTTGCGGTCCAGGATCTGGCCCCGGTTGGGCACCACCGGCACCACGGCCGTGCGGTTGCTCTCGGCCTGCGCCTTGAGGTTCTCGTGGCGCACCACCTGCAGCACGACCAGCCGGCCCACCACCAGCAGGAAACACAGCACCACCACGACACTGACGACCAGCACCCGCAGCCGGAACCGGGCCAGGTCCGCTTCGACGTTGCGCAGTTCGGTCATGGGTGGGTCACTCTGGTATCACGGGCACGTGGTCGCCCCGGGCATCACAAGGGGCGGTTCAGGTCCGGGTCGGGCGCGCGGCGCTGCGGCACCAGCAGCAACACACTGACCACCGGCCACAATGCCGCCTGCAGGACCGGCGCGAGCAGGATCACCCAGCCCGGGAACGAACCGCCTGCGAGCATTTTCGCAGCAAGACCGATACATTGCGAGGCCACGAACAACGGCAGCACCTGCAGCGCCTGCGACGGCACCGTGAACCACAACAAGCGGCGGTGGATCGTGATCGCGAAGAAGCTCAGCACGGTATAGGCCAGCGCATTGGCGCCGAGCAGTCCGCCCTGGTGCACGTCCATGGCCAGGCCGAACACGAACGCGGCGCCGATGCCCACCCGCAGCGGCTGGTGCACGCTCCAGAACACCAGCACCAGTGCCAGCAGGTCGGGCACCCAGGCCGCGCGGCCCCACAGCCCCATGTTCTGCACCATGTTGAGCACGAATGCGGCGAACAAGGTCATCCAGATGAAGAACGGATTGGCCGGCAGCAGCAGTTGCTGGCCCTGGCGCATGATCATGCGGATCCTCCTGCGATTCGTGTCGTCGTCATTTGCGCAGCGACTTTCGTACCGGTTCAGCCGGCGCGGTCTCGACCGGACGCGGCGGGATCTGGCTGGCCACCGGCTGCAACACCATGACGTGCATCGTGCCGCGCACCTGCGCCAGCGGACTGAGCGCGATGCGGGCGAACACCGACTCGCTGCGCCGCTCGACCTTGTCGACCCGCGCCACCATCAGGCCCGGCGGATAGACACCGTCGACACCGCTGGTGGACAACACGTCGCCGGCCTGCACATCGGTATCGGCCGGCGTGAATCGCAACTCCATGCCGCCGGCCGGATTCGACAGGTCGCCGAAGGCGACGCCCCGCACGCCGGTGCGGGTGTTGAGCACCGGAATGGCCTGGTCGCCATCGGTGATCAGCGTCACCTCGCTGACGGCGCCGAAAACCCGTGTCACCTGCCCGAGCACGCCGTAACCGTCGATCACCGGCGAGCCGGCCACGATGCCGTGCACATCGCCACGGTCGATGATGACCTTGCGGCTGAACGGATCGGCCGCGTCGTACAGGATCTGCGCGGCCCGGGCCGGCGTGGTGATGCGTTCGCGCAGTTCGAGCAGCTGCCGCAGCCGGGTGTTCTCCAGTGCCAGTTCGTCGACCTGGTTCGCCTTCTGCGCCTGGCGCGCCATCGTGATGCGCATCTGCTCGGCGCTGGCCTGTGCCGACTGCAGGCTCTGGAAATAACCGGCGCCGCCGCGCGCGGCATTCACCGGCTGCATCAGCAGCCACTGCACCGGGTACAACACGTCGGCAATCATGGCGCGCACGGGTTGGGTGACCCCGAACCGGGTGTCGGCGACCATCAGGAACAGGGCCAGCGCGCTGCAGACCGTCAGCTTGGACAATGCCGACGGGCCCTGGCGAAAAAAGGGCGGCGGCGTTCTGTCTAGGGTTCCAAGCGGCATGGCTGCTTATTGTCTCTTGTCCTGGCACCCCCATCGACGGGGTCGCGCCGGCGGCCGGGTGCGCCATGCACGGCGCGCCCCGCGCGCTCGGGGCATCGCGTCGATCCGCGTCGGACCCGGCGCCGCTGGCGCCGCCTATTCGCTGGTGAAGATGGACCCCATGCGATCCCACTGGTCGAGCGCGATGCCGCAGCCGCGCACCACGCAGGTCAGGGGGTCTTCGGCCACCAGCACCGGCAGGCCGGTTTCCTCGGCCAGCAGGCGATCGAGGTCGCGGAGCATGGCGCCACCGCCGGTGAGCATCATGCCGCGGTCGGCGATGTCGGCGCCGAGTTCGGGCGGCGTGAGTTCGAGCGCGTTCTTGACCGCCGACACGATGTTGTTCAGCGGGTCGGTCAACGCCTCCAGGATTTCGTTGGACGACACGGTGAAGCTGCGCGGCACGCCTTCGGACAGGTTACGCCCGCGCACTTCCATCTCCTTGACCTCGCTGCCGGGGAAGGCCGAACCGATCTTCTTCTTGATGGCCTCGGCCGTGGGCTCGCCGATCAGCATGCCGTAGTTGCGGCGGATGTAGTTGATGATGGCCTCGTCGAACTTGTCGCCGCCGACCCGCACGCTGCCCTTGTAGACCATGCCGCCGAGCGAGATCACGCCGACCTCGGTCGTGCCGCCGCCGATGTCGACCACCATCGAGCCGCTG
Source organism: Rhodoferax sp. (assembly GCA_024236015.1). GTDB lineage: Bacteria > Pseudomonadota > Gammaproteobacteria > Burkholderiales > Burkholderiaceae_C > CAISIP01. The sequence continues at coordinate 288,729 of JACKLK010000002.1, read as the reverse complement.
GCTTCGCTGACCGGCAGCCCGGCGCCGATCGCCGCCGCCATGGGCTCCTCGATCAGGCGCACGTCGCTGGCGCCGGCGCCCAGCGCCGATTCGCGGATCGCGCGGCGCTCGACCTGGGTCGAACCGCAGGGAACACAAATGATGATGCGCGGGCTGGGCCGGAAGATGCTGCGCGGATGCACCATCTTGATGAACTGCTTGAGCATCTGCTCGGTGACGGTGAAGTCGGCGATCACGCCGTCCTTCATCGGGCGGATCGCCTCGATATTGCCCGGCACCTTGCCCAGCATGGCCTTGGCTTCCTTGCCGACGGCCTGAATCGTCTTCTTGCCCTGGGGGCCGCCTTCGTGCCGGATCGCCACCACCGATGGCTCATCGAGCACAATGCCCTTTTCCCGTACGTAGATCAGCGTATTGGCAGTACCCAGGTCAATCGCCAAGTCAGTGGAGAAATACTGACGGAATGCTCCAAACATCGAAATCCTCTCGGGCACGGCAGACACTTCGGTGTGCCGTCGCCATATTGACCAGCTCTGGTGTGCCTGCGCCTGACACGATCCGCACAATTGGGATCGCCGCGCAAAGGCGGGATAATACCTTATCCCCTGCCTCCAAATTGACCAGTGACGCGCCTTTTGGCCCGTTTTGAGGCTGCTTTCCCGCTAAATCCTGCCATGTCCCTTACATCGTCCGATATCTCCCGCATCGCCACCCTGGCCCGCCTGGAACTGGATGCCTCTGCAAGTGAGCGCATGCTCAGCCAGTTGAACGACTTCTTCGACATCGTGCAGAAGATGCGCGCGGTCGACACCACCGGTGTGGTCCCGCTGGCCCACCCATTTGAAACCATCGGTGACATCGCGCTGCGGCTGCGTCCGGACGTGGCAAGCGAACCCGACCAGCGCGAGGCCAACCAGCGCAGTGCGCCCAGCGTCGAGGCCGGCCTGTTCCTGGTGCCCAAGGTCATCGAATAAGAAAGACACCGGCTAGCCGAACCGGCCGCGCGCCGGGCCCGACGCGCACGCGGCAGGCCCCATGGCCCCACCTACCCAACCGTTACACCGAAACGACGACCGCATGACACGCCCCGACTCCGATCTGCACGACCTGAGCCTGGTCCAGCTGGCCGATCAGCTGCGCCAGCGCACCGTCTCGGCGCAGGAAACCGCACAACATTTCCTGGCCCGCGCCAAGGCCCATGACCAGAGCCTGGGCGTCTATCTCGCCCGCGACGAGGCGGTGACGCTGGCCCAGGCGCGCGCGGCCGACGAACGGCTGGCCCAGGGCACGGCCGGCGCCCTCGAAGGCCTGCCGCTGGCGCACAAGGACATCTTCGTCACCCGCGACTTCCCCAGCACCGCCGGCTCGCGCATGCTGGCGGAGTACCGCTCGCCGTTCGATGCCACCGTCGTCGCGCGGCTGGCCGCACAAGGCGCCGTGACGCTGGGCAAGCTCAACTGCGACGAGTTCGCGATGGGCTCGTCGAACGAAAACACCGCGGTGACCGCCGTGGGCCACGCGCAGCCGGAGCCGGTGCGCAACCCGTGGAACACCGACCACATCCCCGGCGGTTCGTCGGGCGCCAGCGCCGCCGCCGTGGCAGCCCGGCTGATGCCCGCCAGCACCGGCACCGACACCGGCGGCTCCATCCGCCAGCCGGCCTCGTTCTGCGGCATCACCGGCATCAAGCCGACCTACGGCCGGGCGTCGCGTTACGGCATGATCGCGTTCGCCTCCAGCCTGGACCAGGCCGGTCCGATGGCGCGCAGCGCCGAGGACTGCGCGCTGCTGCTGAGCCACCTGTGCGGCCCCGACCCCGACCGCGACTCGACCTCGCTGGACCTGCCGCCTGCGGACTACACCCGGTCGTTGAACGACTCCATCGACGGCCTGCGCATCGGCGTGCCCGAGGAATTCTTCGGTGACGGCGTGGCCGACGACGTGCGCCAGGCGGTGGACTCGGCGCTGGCCCAATACGAGAAACTCGGCGCGGTGCGGGTGCCGGTGTCGCTGCCGCGCACCGAGCTGGCCATTCCGGTCTACTACATCATTGCGCCGGCCGAGGCATCGAGCAACCTGAGCCGCTTCGACGGCGTCAAGTTCGGCCACCGCGCCGCGCAGTTCCAGGACCTCGCCGACATGTACCGCAAGACGCGCAGCGAAGGCTTCGGCGACGAAGTCCGGCGGCGCATCATGATCGGCACCTATGTGTTGTCGCACGGTTATTACGATGCGTATTACCTGCAGGCGCAGAAGATCCGGCGCATGTTGTCGGACGATTTCCAGCAGGCGTTCAAGACCTGCGACGTCATCGCCGGCCCGGTCGCCCCGACGGTGGCCTGGCGCATCGGCGAGAAAAGCGCCGATCCGCTGGCCAACTACCTGGCCGACATCTTCACGCTGCCCGCCTCGCTGGCCGGGCTGCCGGCGATGAGCCTGCCGGCCGGATTCGGCGCCGGCGGCATGCCGATCGGCCTGCAGCTGATGGGCAACTACCTGCAGGAAGGCCGGCTGCTGAACCTGGCGCACCGGTTCCAGCAGGTCACCGACTTCCACACCCGCAAACCCCAGGGGTATTGAGCACCATGAGCGCAACTTCCAGCTCCGCCGCGACCGCAGCACCGCCTGCAGCGGCGACGACCTCCCAGCCGCCGTCGATTCCCCAGGGCCCGCTGGTCCAGGGCTACGAGGTCGTCATCGGTTTCGAGACCCACGCCCAGCTCTCGACCGCGTCCAAGATCTTCAGCCGCGCCTCCACCGCCTTCGGCGCCGAGCCCAACACCCAGGCCTGCGCCGTCGACCTGGCCTTGCCCGGCACCTTGCCGGTGATGAACAGGGGCGCGGTCGAACGCGCGATCCGCTTCGGCCTGGCCGTGGGCGCCCACGTGGCAGAACGCAGCGTGTTCGCGCGCAAGAACTATTTTTATCCCGACCTGCCCAAGGGTTACCAGATCAGCCAGTTCGAGATTCCCGTCGTACAGGGCGGCCAGGTCGAGTTCTTCCTGGACGGAGACAAACGCGCGGTGCGCCTGGTGCGCGCCCACCTGGAGGAAGACGCCGGCAAGTCGCTGCACGAGGACTTCGTCGGCCAGACCGGCATCGACCTGAACCGCGCCGGCACGCCGCTGCTGGAGATCGTCACCGAGCCCGACATGCGCTCGTCGCTTGAAGCCGTGGCCTATGCGCGCGAACTGCACCGGCTGGTGACCTGGATCGGCATCTGCGACGGCAACATGCAGGAAGGCAGTTTCCGCTGCGACGCCAACGTGTCGGTGCGCAAGCCCGGCGCAGCACTGGGCACGCGGCGCGAGATCAAGAACCTGAACAGCTTCAAGTTCATGCAGCAGGCCATCGACTTCGAGGTGCGCTGGCAGATCGAGCAGATCGAGGACGGCCATGCGATCGAGCAGGCCACCGTGTTGTTCGACCCGGCCACCGGCGAGACCCGTGCGATGCGCACCAAGGAAGACGCCGCCGACTACCGCTATTTCCCGGACCCGGACCTGCCGCCGCTGGTGATCGCGCGCGACTGGGTCGACACGGTGCGCGCCGACATGCCGGAGTTGCCGCACGTGTTGCGCGCGCGCCTGGCCAGCGAGCACGGGCTGTCGGAATACGACGCGGCCATCCTCACGCAGAGCAAGTCCATGGCGCGTTATTTCCTGGACGCGGTGGCCGCGGGCGGGCAACCCAAGCTGGTGTGCAACTGGATCACCGGCGAGTTGTCGCGCCGGCTCAATGCCGAGGAACGCGAGGTGGAATCGTCGCGTGTCGACGCAGCCACCCTGGCTGCGCTGGTGCGACGCATCGCCGACGGCACGGTGTCGAACAACGCGGCGCGCCAGGTGTTCGAGGCCTTGTGGACCGGCGAGGGGACGGACGTCGACGCCGTCATCGAGGCCAAGGGATTGCGCCAGATGAACGACAGCGGCGCCCTCGAGGCCATCATCGACGAGGTGGTCGCCGCCAATGCAAAAAGCGTCGAGGAGTTCCGCCAGGGCAAGGACAAGGCCTTCAACGCCCTGGTCGGCCAGGTCATGAAGGCCAGCCGCGGCAAGGCCAACCCGAGCCAGGTCAACGAGTTGCTGCGCAAGAAGCTGGGCTGAAACGCGGCGCGACGGCGCCGCTCAGTCGACCAGCGTGATCGGCTCCGGCGCGTCGCCCTGCGGCATCACCGCACCGATCACCGCCGCGTCGGCATAACCGGCGGCGTGCAGCGCGTCGATACACGCGCCCGCCTGGGCCGCCGGAATGCTGGCCAGCAATCCGCCCGCGGTCTGCGGATCGAACAGCAGCGGATACCGCGGATGCTGCACGAACTCGGCCTGGTTGTGCAGCGCCCGGCGCAGGCGCACGTTGGATGCCTGCAGCGAACTGACGATGCCTTGCGCAACACACGCCTGCGCACCGTCAAGCAGCGGCAGCGCCGACAGGCGCAGCCGCGCATCGACACCGGACGGCCGCGTCATCTCGACCAGGTGGCCGAGCAGGCCGAAGCCGGTCAGGTCGGTGCAGGCGGTTGCGCCATGCGCCATCAACACCCGGGCACCGGCCTGGTTGGACTGGCGCATCACGTCCAGCGCGCCCTGCACCCAGCGCCCGCGCGCGGTGCCACGGGCATGGGCGGCGAACAAGGTGCCGGTGCCGATCGGCTTGGTCAGCACCAGCACGTCGCCGGCGCGCATGCCGCCCTTGCGCAACACGCCTTGCAGCGATGCGTCGACCAGGCCATTGACCGCAAACCCCAGCGCCAGCTCACGGCCCTCGCCGGTATGACCGCCCACCAGTGCGCAACCCGCCGCATCGAGCACCTGCACCGCGCCCGTCATCATCTGGCGCAGCAGGTCCTCGACCTTGTCTTCCAGGCCCGGCGGCACCGTGGCAATCGCGGTGGCGCTTTGCGGCTGCGCGCCCATCGCGAAGATGTCGCCCAGCGCATGGTTGGCGGCGATCTGGCCGAACACGTAGGGGTCTTCGATGAAGGCGCGGAAGAAGTCCACCGTATGCACCATGGCCTTGCCCGGCGGCACCCGCACGATGGCGGCGTCGTCGGGTGCGTGCAGGCCGATCAGCACGTCGTCGCTCGGCGCCGGCACCAGCTCGGCCAACGCGCGCGACAACACGTTCGCGCCCACCTTGGCGCCACAACCGCCGCAGCGCATCGCGATCGCCGACACCGCCTGCAGCGACTCCTCCTGGGTCAGCGCCACGCCCGGCACGCCACCCGGGGCATCGGACGGCGCGTCCATCGGCGGAAACTCGCTGAAACGGCGCATGAAGCGGCGATCGATCCAGTCCTTCCAGCGCCAGACCCAGGCCCCGGCGAACGACAGGCCGCCGCGCGAGGCAACGGCAAAACGGTCGCCGGTGCTGATCAGCGCCAGCCAGCGGCGTTGCGGCCGGTAGGGCTGCAGCGGCTGCTGCGCCAATGCCCGGCGCAGGTTGCGCGCCAGCGGCGCCGCCATGCGCACCGCGAACACACCGGCCTTCTCCAACCGGTAGTTGTCCATGCTGGCCACGTCGCCGGCGGCAAACACCCGTGGATCGTCGACCGACTGCAGCGCATCGTTGACGCGCACGAAACCGCGATCGTCCAGCGCCAGGCCGGTGCCCTTCAACCAGGCCGCACCGCCGGCCTGCGTGACCCAGACGATCTCGTCGGCATCGAACCACGCGCCGTTTTGCGTGCGCAGCCGGCCGCCCTGGACCTCCTGCACCGCGGCATCGAGATGCACCTGGACGCCGCGTTCACGCAACACGTCGGCAAACCGCCGCTGCACGGCAGCGTTGTGCGTGGGCAGCACCATGGCGTCGGCGGTGAACAGATGGAAGGTCAGCGCATCGGGATCGCGGCCATGCGCGCGCAAGGTCGCGCGCAGGCGAAACTGCATCGCCAGCGTCAGCTCGACGCCACCGGCGCCGCCGCCGACGACGGCAATGGTGGCCGGGCCGGCATGGGCGTCGATGCGCGCGAGCAGCTCCAGCCAGCGCTGGTTGAAGCGGTGGATGGGCTTGACCGCGACCGCGTGCTCGGCCGCGCCGGGGACTGCACCGACCTGCGGCGTGGAGCCGATGTTGATCGAGGCCAGGTCATACGCCAGAGCCGGCCGGTCGCGCAACCGCAGACGGCGTTCGGTGCGGTCCATGCCGATGACCTCGGCGCGGATGAAACGCGCGCCGGCGAACTGCGCGAGCCGGCTCAGGTCGATGTGAACCGCGTCGTAGTCGTAGTGACCGGCGACATAACCGGGCAACATGCCCGAATACGGCGTGTGCGCGTCGGTACACACCAGCGTGATGCGTACCCCGGGAACCGGTTGCATCGCGAAGCTGCGCAACACGCCGACATGGCTGTGCCCGCCACCGACAAGCACGATGTCGCGTACGACGGGCTGCGGGTCGGATCGCATCAGCCGCCCGGCGTCGGCGCTTCAGGGTGCGGAGCCACCGGCGCGCTGCTGGGCCTGCCACAGCTCCGTGAGCCGCTGCAACTCGTCGTTGAAGCGGGCATCGACCCGCTGGCGTTCGTTTTCCTGTACCTGGATGAAGCGCCGCTGGGCCTGCAGGCTTTGCGTGACATAGTCGATCTGGCGACGCAGGGCCGGCGGCGCCTTGGCCGGATCGCCCTGGTAGAACTCCAGCTCGCGGTCGATCTTCTTGCGCTCGTCGTGCAGCGCAACAATGCGTTTCTCGGCTTCGAGCACCACGGCGTCGATGCGGGCATGCGCCTCGCCGCGCTCCTTGTCATGTGCCTCGCGCGTCGGATAACGCGCCAGCATGGCCCGGTCGCGCCGCTTGTCCTCGGCCTCGCGCGCGCGCTCCAGGGCCTCCTCCTTCTTGCGTTCCTCGAGCTCGGCGCGTTGCTGCGCACTCAGCGACGGGCCCACGCGGGCACGCACCGTCCCGCTGGGGTTGAGCACGGTCTGCTCGCGATCGAGGCAGGCCGCAATCGGGCGGTCCGATCGCAGCTTGCGGCCATTGGCATCGGTACAGGTGTAGATGCCGTTGATCGGTGGCTGCTGCTGTGCGTCGGCCGTGGTCGCCAGTGCCCACAACATGCCTGCACCCAGGCCCAGTGCGGACAGGCGACACCAGCCGCGGGCTGCGCGCCGCTGCGGCTCGTATGCCGAGATCCGCGCACTCATGCAGGCTCCGCGAGGTCGTCCACGCCGTACCGCTCGCGATACGCGATCACCCGCGCATGGTCGGCGGCGAGGCCCGCATTGCGGCCTTGCTCCAGGTACTGCAGCAGATCGGTGAGCCGGGCCACGCTGCAGACCTTCAGGCCGAGCTGGTCGCGCACGTACTGCACGGCGCTGGTCGCGCTGTCCTGGCCGTTGTCGGTGGCCTTCTCCTGCCGGTCGAGTGCGATCACGACGCCATGCGGGGTCGCGCCGGCGGCGCGGATGAGAGCGATCGACTCGCGCACCGCCGTGCCGGCGGACATGACATCGTCGACGATCAGCACCCGGCCCTGCAGCGGGGCACCGACCAGCGAGCCGCCTTCGCCGTGGTCCTTGGCTTCCTTGCGGTTGTAGGCATACGGCACGTTGCGGCCCATGCGCGCGAGTTCGATGACCAGCGCCGTACCCAGCGGAATCCCCTTGTAGGCGGGGCCGAACACCATGTCGAACTCGATGCCGCTGGCGAGCAGCCGGCGCGCATAGAATTGTGCGAGCCGGCCCAGCTTGGCGCCGTCGTCGAACAGGCCGGCGTTGAAGAAATACGGGCTCATGCGCCCGGCCTTGGTCTTGAACTCGCCGAAACGCAAGACACCCGATTCGACAGCGAACTGCACGAAATCGAGCGCCAGCGTATCGCGCCCTGACGCCGGTGACGCGGGTTGACCTGCGCTAACGTCCATCTTTTCCGACATGGAGACTTCCTTGTTCACATTGACCAGCCTGAACCTCAACGGCATCCGTTCCGCCACCAACAAGGGGCTCGAGCCCTGGCTGGCCAAGGCCAGGCCCGATTGTATTTGCGTGCAGGAAGTCAAGGCACAACAGGCGGACATCGCCGGCCGGTTCGAACAACTGGCCGGCCTGACCGGGCATTTCCACTTCGCGCAGAAGAAGGGCTATTCCGGCGTGGCGGTCTACACGCGCCAGGAGCCCAGCGACGTCGTCATCGGCTTCGGCGCACCCGAATTCGATGCCGAAGGCCGGTACGTCGAACTGCGTTTCGACACGCCGCAGCGCAAGCTCTCCGTCATCAGCTGCTACTTCCCCAGCGGTTCCTCGGGCGAGGAACGGCAACTGGCGAAGTACCGGTTCCTCGACCTGTTCTACCCCTACCTGACCAAGCTCAAGAAAAAACGCGAACTGGTGATCTGCGGTGACATCAACATCGCGCACAAGGAGATCGACCTCAGGAACTGGAAAAGCAACCAGAAAAACTCCGGCTTCCTGCCCGAGGAACGTGCCTGGATGACCCGTTTTCTCGACGAAGCGAAGATGGTCGACGTCTACCGCCAGCTGCATCCCGAGACCACCGGCGAAGCTTACACCTGGTGGAGCAACCGCGGGCAGGCGTATGCGAACAACGTGGGGTGGCGGCTGGACTACCACCTGGCGACGCCGGGCCTGGCCGCGACGGCGAAACGGGCGTCGATCTACAAGGACGAGAAGTTTTCGGATCACGCGCCGTTGACGATCGAATACGACTACAAGCTCTGAGACAGCAACTCGACATCAGTGGTCTGGCTGGCTGTCGCCACCATCGCGCTGCTCTTGCCAGGCGGAGCCAAACCGGAATCGGTACTTCGTGGTTGGGGGCCGCACAACGCCCAAGCATCAAAAATGGCGCGCGCAGCCCGGCTTGAAGGTCGGCACACTGGCGAAAACGGGCCGTTGACTGGCGAGGACTGCTCGTCCGGAGTCGGCTATGGGTTGACCTTGCCTGGCGCCAACAGGGTGCCCATTTCAGGCTGGTAATAGTCGTTCGGACTTCCGATCTGCCTGCTCCAAAGCAGTCGTCGAGGGCACAGGCTGGCGGTCGACAATGTGGCGATGAAATCGTCGGGCGGGGCACCCGCCGCCGGCCATGCGCAGTCGTTCGATCAGCCTAGTTGACGCAACGCAAACGACTGGTTTCAAAGCGCTGCCGACATCGGCCGCCGGAACCTCGTTTGATTCCGGGTATGAATTGTTTGATACGTCGGTACCGCCGCGGCACGTGATTACCACGTCGCACAGGACATCTAGTCGCTTGTTGACACGACACTGCGGCAACAACTGGCCATGGGTATGGGCTGGCAGGTGCGGGTTCTACAAGGCGTGATTGCCTGAAAGCATGGGCTCAACGATCAGGTCGCAACCAGGCGCGAGCTGCGGTGTGCGTCGACGCTTGCCGGTCCGGCGCCTAGGACGGCGACGACGAACAGGCCACCGGCCACCGACAGGTTCTTCATGAACAGCAGCTGCTGCACCATCGCCTGTTCAGCCGGCACGGCCCAGAACTTGTGGAACAGCACGCTGGCGACCAGCGTGAACAAGCCGAGCGCCAGTGCAGCCCAGCGCGCCTGGAAGCCCGCCGCGATGGCCAGGCCGCCCAGCAGTTCCAGCAAGGCGACCACGACGGCCAGCACCGAGCCAAACGGCAGTCCGCCGCTGGCGATGTAGCCAGCAGTGCCCTGGATGTTGCCCAGCTTGCTAAAGCCGGCCAGGATGAACATCAGTGCCAGCAGCACGCGGCCGGCGACGACGAGAGGGGTCTTGAAGGAGTCGTTCATGGTGAAAGTTTGGTTGGGGATACTTGTGCTGATGATTGCTGGTGCCGTTTGGCTCACCACTTCATTTCGCCCTTGTTGACCTTCGCGCCGATGTCCAGCGACATGCCACCACTGGAGAGGTCAGGGTAAGCCTGCTTCATGGCGTTGATCAGCTCGCTGCTGTTCTTGGCAACGGGCAAGGCCCTTTCGAAAGTCTGCAGATAGTTCTTGGTAAAGGTGATTGCACCGGCGTTCAGTTTGGTGCCGGCATGCATGTGACCCGGAACCACCAGCTCGGGCTGCAGCGCCGCCATCTCATCGAGCTGCGCGACCCACGCGGAACGCTCGGCGACAGTCTGCGTGTCTGCGGTCCACACATGCATGTCGCCAAAAACGCCGATGTTGCCGACGACGGCCTTGATCGAAGGCACCCAGGCATAAGGGCGATGCGCCAACAGGCCCTCGGTGCCGCGGATTTCGATGGTCTTGTCTTCCAGCTTCAACACAGTGCCGTCCAGCGCACGGGGCAGGACTGGCTTGCGCGGCGCGTTGGCGCCCATCTTGGGGCCCCAGAACGCGACTTTGCCCGCGAGTTTGGGCGTCAGCTTGTCCAGCACGGCGCGGGTGGTCACCACGTCGGCCTGAGGAAAGATCTCCTTCAAGGTTTCGACGCCGAAGTAGTAGTCCGGGTCGGCCTGACTGACATAGATGGTGGTCAGTTGCTTGCCGCTGTCAAGCACATTGGCCGCGATGCGCAGCGCGTCGGCGCGGGTGAAGCCGGCGTCGATCACGATGGCTTCCTTCTCGCCGGAGATCAGGGTCGAGTTGACGTTGAAGCTGTTGCCGTCGGCGTTGTAGACCTTGACGGTCAGCGGCTGATCGGCGAGGGCGGAGGTGAAGACGATGGCCAGAGTGGCCGCGATGAGGGTGCTGCGAAACATGATGATCTCCAGTTGGGTCAGAGGCGTTCTCTGGGTTGAAGTGGACTTTAGTTTCAATAAACGAACAGATAAACTGTATATTCCGGGCATTACTATTTCAGTATTTGCACAAATCATGGATCGATTGACGGCAATGCAGGTATTCGTCGAGGTTGCCACCGCTGGCAGCTTCAGCGCCGCGGCGGACAAGCTGGACATGTCGCGCACCATGGTCACCCGCTACGTGGGCGCCCTGGAGCAGTGGCTGGGATCGCGTCTTTTGCAACGCACCACCCGCAGCGTGACGTTGACCGATGCCGGCGAACACTGCCTGCGTCGCAGTCAGCAGATGCTGGCGCTGATGGAAGACGTCGAGGACGAAACCAAAGGCTCGGATGGCACACTGCGCGGTCAGCTGCGCATCACCTGCAGCGTGTCGTTTGCCTACGCGCAGATGGCGGCCGCGGTGGTCCACTTTCTGCAGCTGCATCCGCACCTGAAGATCGACCTCAACGCCAGCGAGGGAGCGCTCAACCTGGTGGAAGCGCGGATCGACCTGGCGATACGCATCAGCGCAGAGCCGGATCCCGCGCTGATCGGCCGAGTGCTGGCGCCGTGCACATCTGTGCTGGTCGCCTCACCCGCGTATCTGGCCAACCAGGGTGTGCCGTGCTCGCCAGCCGACCTGGCCGGGCATCGCTGTCTGACCTACGCCAACTTCGGCAAGAGCGCGTGGCTGTTCAGTCGTGGCGCGGAACAAGTCCAGGTCAAGGTCAGCAGCCACTTCAGCGCCAACGAGGCGACGGCCTTGCTGCGCGCCGCATTGGCCGGTGGCGGGTTGGCCCTGCAGCCCACGTATCTGGCCAACCCGCACCTCGCCGACGGCAACCTGCTGCGGGTGCTGCCGGACTGGACCCTACCCCCCCTGTCGATCTACGCCCTCTACACATCACGCAGGCACTTGTCGCCTGCGGTGCGTGCGTTGTTGGATTTTCTGGCGAAGCGGTTTGCCGAAACGCCTTGGCAGCTCGCCCCTGCTGCTTTATCGGAATGACGCATCTGATCGCTCAACTGCTTTTCTGGGCATCGCCGAAACCCCGATGTGACGCTGACAGGCGGCAATGAGCCGACTGCTGGCCTACGCGAACAGAGGCTGACCGACTCCTTACGCCGCTCAACAGGCAACCAGATTGCTGCGACGTAAGTCAGCAACGGGTCGATGCCCGTCGACCGACTTGGCGCGACAAGCGACCGGTTTCGCCAGACAGCCGACGCCCACTGCGCAGTGCTGGCACGCAGGCACCATGAAGTCGAGGCGCAAACGCTTGTTCCCGGCGATCATCCAGAGCCGCTGCAGGTTCGCGTGCGAGTGGTTTTCACCTGGCTACAAAGCAAGAGGGGCACTTCCATCGCCCACCCCCTGTGCCATTCGTAGACAACCGGATTTGCCTGGCCAGTTCAACTTCCCCGCTCGTCCCCCGACTCCCGCTGGCTGCGTACCGCAAGCAGAAACGCCGTGTCGATCTGCGCCACGTACCGGTACAAGGCCACGTAACCGCGCGCACCGCGCCCGATGACCAGTTCCCGCATCCCGCCCCGCACCGGACGGCCCACCAAGGGATGGTTGGCAAGAATCTGCACCGCCTCGACGATCTCGGCGATTCGCTCCGGGGCCGAACCGATGTCGAACTGCGCGATGGGGTCCAGGAATCGGTCGAAGTCGTCAAAGACTTCCGGCGCAGCTTCGATACGCGACATGACTGCCGCGCGTCAACCGCCCGGCTTTCGCGCTGCAGGCCGTCTGGAGCGCTCTCCACGCGCCCGGGCCGCCAGATGGTCCTTGGCCGCATCCCAGGACACTGTCTTGCCTGTAGCCACGATGTTCGCCCACCGTCGCTCCGCGATCGCATGGAATTGCGCGTCCAGTTCCACCTGCTCCACTGTCGCGGATATGGCGTCGAGGATGAACGCATGGGTTGTCTTGCCAGCGATTTCCGCAGCCATGGCGACCCGTGACTTGAGTTCGTCTTCGATTCGGATGGTGGTGGTTGCCATTGCGGTTCCTTGGTCACGCGTTGACGGTCAATGTAGCACAAGAGTGCTACACATTGGCGATCGCGATCTGCTTCGGGAACGCGGGTATGTCGCGCAAGCAACGACCCCCTGGCGACACCGGCATTTGCCGCTGCGGCCAGGCGCGCGTCGATCTACAAGGACGAGAAGTCCAGCAACCACGGGCCGCGGGCGATCGACTACGACTTCCTGCTGTCAGGCCGCTACGGGGACGGAACCCCATCGGGACGGGCGGTGCGTATCCGCGCGTCCCGGCGCAAGGCCTGCGGCGGCAGGCCGAAACCGCGCAGGAACACTTCGCGCATGTGACGCCCATCCCGAAATCCGGTTTCGCGCGCGACGACCTCCAGCGAGTGGCGGCTCTGCTCGATCATCAGCCGGGCCGCCTCCAGCCGCAGCCCTTCCACCGCCCGGGCCGGCGACTTCCCGGTCTCGGCCGTGAAGATGCGGCTGAACTGGCGCGGGCTCAGGCTGGCGGCTTCGGCCAGTTCGTCCACACGCAGCGGCCGCGCCAGGTTGCGGCGCGCATGCTCCAGCGCCCGCTGGATGCGGTCGGACCGGGGTGCGAGCTTGAGGATTTCGGAGTGCTGCGATTGCCCGCCGCTGCGGAATTGGTGCATCACCAGCCTGTGCGCCACGTCACGTGCGACATCCACGCCCAGGTCCTTCTCGACGAGGCCCAGCGCCAGGTCGAACTCGGCCGTCATGCCCGCCGACGTCCACACGGGGCCATCGGCGATGAAGATGCGGTCGGGCTCGACCTGGGTGCGCGGATGACGCTGCTGCAGGGCCTCGGCGAAAGACCAGTGCGTGGTGGCGCGCCGCCCGTCCAGCAGCCCCGCCTGAGCCAGCAGGAACGCGCCGGTGCACAGCCCCGCCGTGCGGCGCGCCCGCGCGCTGCACTTGCCCAGCACGCGCAGCAACCCGGGTGGAAAAGGCGTGGCCAGCGGATCGATCACGCCCGCCACCATCCAGGTGTCGGCATGGCTGCGTGCCGTCAATACACGCGTTTGCACCGCGAGGCCCAGCGAGGAACGCACCTCGCCGCCGGTCGACGAGTAGTTCGCCACCGTGTAGAAGGGCGCACCAGCGACCAGGTTGGCGAATTCGAACACGGCCTGGGTGCCCAGCGCCATCACCTGAAAGCCGTGCGGAAGAACGTAGCCGAGACGATGCATATGGGTTCGGGGTAGATGTCTGAAGAAGGTACTTTATACGTCATTTACGCCATCGCGTCTTCGGCGGATCATCCGTTCCATCGCAACAACACGAACCGGAGAATCGCCATGACACAGATCCAACGGGGCACTGCCCTCATCACCGGTGCCTCCAGCGGCATCGGCGCCCTCTACGCCGACCGCCTGGCCCTGCGCGGCTACGACCTGGTGTTGGTGGCCCGCAACCGCGAACGCCTGAACACCTTGGCCCGGGATATCAGCTCCCGCACCGGCCGCGCGGTCGAAGTCTTCCCCGCCGACCTGAACGATGCCGCATCACTGGCCCGTGTGGAAACCAAGTTGCGCCAGGACGCCAGCATCACGCTGCTGGTGAATAACGCCGGCATCGGCACCCACACGCCGCTCATGGACAGCGACGTCGAGCGGATGACGCGCATGATCGAACTCAACGTCACGGCGCCCACGCGCCTGACCTACGCGGCCGTGCCCGGCTTCGTGGCACGTGGCACCGGCGCGGTCATCAACATTTCCTCCATCGTGGCGATCTCGCCCGAAACCTTGAACGGCGTGTACGGCGGCAGCAAGGCCTTTGTGCTGGCGTTCAGCCAGTCCTTGCAACACGAACTGGCCGACAAGGGCGTCCGTGTGCAGGCCGTCCTGCCGGGCGCCACCGCCACCGAGTTCTGGGCCACCGGCGGTCTGCCGGTGGAACACCTGCCGGCGCAGATCGTGATGCGCGCCGAGGACCTGGTGGACGCCGCGCTGCTGGGATTCGACCGCGGCGAGAAGGTGACGATTCCCTCGCTGCATCCCGTCGAATCGTGGAACCGCTACGAGGCCGCACGCCGCGCCATGGCCGAACACCTCTCCAGCAATATCCCGGCGCCGCGCTACCGCGCCGCTCCATGACCGCCACTCCTTCGAAACCAAGCAACCAAGCAACCATCATGCAACTGAACAACAACACCATCTTCATCACCGGCGGCACCTCCGGCATCGGCCGGGCACTGGCCGAGGCCTTCCATCGGCGGGGCAACCAGATCATCATCGCCGGCCGGCGCAAGGAACTGCTGGACGAGGTGACACGCGCCAACCCCGGCATGGACGCCGTGGAACTGGACGTCGCCGATGCGGCGCAGATCCAGCACGTGGCGTCCCGGCTCATCGCCCGATACCCGAAGCTCAACGTCGTCATCAACAACGCGGGCATCATGCCCTTCGACGATGCGGGCGGTGCGCTGGACGATGCGAAGGCTGTCCACCTGGTCGAAACCAACCTGCTCGGCCCGGTGCGCGTGAGCGCTGCCTTCATCGCACATCTGAAACGGCAACCGCAAGCCTGGTTGATCAACAACAGCTCGGTGCTGGCCTATGTACCGCTGGCGGCCACCGCCCTGTATTCGGCAACGAAGGCGGCGATCCACTCCTACAGCCTGTCGCAGCGCTTCATGCTGCGCAACACCAGCGTGCGGGTACTGGAAATCGCGCCGCCGTGGGTCGACACCGACCTCGTGCACAAGAGCGGCGACCCGCGTGCGATGCCGCTGGATGCCTTCATTGCGCAGACCATGGACAAGCTGTCCACGGCCACCGACGAGGTACTGGTGGACGCCGCGCTGCCCCTGCGCGCCAACGTCGGGCCGGATGAACATGCATTCGTGAACCAGTTCAACACCGCGTTGGTGAACGAGCCCATTCCCGTGGCCTGACGACGACCAACCCGCGACCCCTGCCATTCAACCGGTTCGGCTGCGGTCCAGACCGCAGGGTCCGAACCCATCAACCCCAAACAGGAATCCCCATGAAAGCCATCGGATACAGGAACCCCCAACCCATCGACCAGGCGCATGCCCTGGAGGACATCACCTTGCCGGAGCCTGTGGCCACCGGGCACGACCTGCTGGTCGAAGTCAAGGCCGTCTCGGTAAACCCCGTGGACACCAAGGTACGGACCAGTGCCAGGCCGGCCGAAGGCCAGGCCTACAAGGTGCTGGGCTGGGACGCCAGTGGCATCGTCAAGGACGTCGGACCCCAGGTCACGCTGTTCCGTCCGGGTGACCGCGTCTGGTATGCCGGTTCGATTGCGCGGCCCGGAACCAACGCGCAATTGCACCTGGTGGACGAGCGCATCGTGGGACGGGCGCCCAGGACGCTGGACTTCTCGCAGGCCGCCGCGCTGCCGCTTACCGCCATCACGGCATGGGAGATGCTGTTCGACCGCCTGGGGGTCGCGCCCGGCAAGCAGCCCAGCAGCAAGACGCTGCTCGTGATCGGTGCCGCGGGCGGTGTCGGCTCTATCCTGACCCAGCTGGCATCGCGCCTGACCAGCCTCACCGTGATCGGCACCGCATCGCGGCCTGAAACCCGGGCCTGGGTGAAGGAGCTGGGCGCCCACCATGTCATCGACCACAGCCGGCCGCTCGCCAGCGAGCTGGTGAACATCGGCTTTCCGACGGTCGACTACATCGTCAGCCTGACGAATACCGAGGCCCACCTGGCACAGATCGTGGAGGCCATCGCGCCGCAGGGCAAGTTCGGCCTGATCGACGACCCGACGTCGCTGGACGCGACCGCGTTCAAGCGCAAGTCCGTGTCCATCCACTGGGAGCTGATGTTCACCCGCGCGTTGTTCGGCACCGACGACATGATCGGCCAGCACCGCCTGCTGAACGAAGTGGCCGACCTGGTCGATGCCGGCCTGATCCGCTCGACGCTGGCCGAGCGCTTCGGCAGCATCAACGCCGCCAACCTCACGCGTGCACACGCGTTGATCGAATCAGGCAAGGCCCGCGGCAAGGTGGTACTGGAGAACTGGGATTGACGCCCGGCCAGCTGCGACCGGCGGTCATGTGGCCGTCGCGTCGCATGGCGATAATGAACCGCAGGAGGTGACTGATCATCGAGACCGCCGGACTGGCCCTGGCCACATTCTTCGCCACCATCGGGCCGCTCGACGTTGCCGCGGTGTTTGCGGCGCTGACCGCGAACCAGACGCCGCAACAGCGGCGTTCACTGGCGATGCGCGGCTCGCTGATCAGCGCCGCCATCCTCGTCGCGTTCGCGCTGGTCGGCGAGCCGATACTGAAGACGCTGGGTATCACGCTGCCGGCACTGCGCACCGCCGGCGGCATCCTGCTGCTGTTGATGGGCATCGAGCTGGTCTTCGCGCGATCGTCGGGTGCCAACTCGACAACCGCGGAGGAGGAGCGCGAAGCGGCCGGCAAGGCCGACATCGCGGTGTTCCCGCTGGCCACACCGCTGATCGCCGGGCCCGGTGCGATGGGCGCTGCCATCTTGCTGATGGCGAACCAGCAGGGCGACTTCGTCGGTCAGGCGATCGTGTTGGCGTCGCTTCTGGCGATCTTGCTGCTGACCTTCGTCTCGCTGCTGCTGGCCGGGCGCATCAACGCGCTGCTCGGCGTCACCGGCATGCATGTGATCATGCGGGTGATGGGCGTCATCCTGTGCGCCTTGGCCGTTCAGTTCATCTTCGACGGTATCCGCAATAGCGGCCTGATCCCGATGTAGTTTCTCACCACGTTGTTCGCGTGGATGGCGAGGCGGGCAGCCAGATGATTCTGGCGCACGTTGCAAGCCACGGTGGAGCCGGTCGTCGCGCGCCGACGAAACCCTGGGGGCAACGCTGCCATCGTTTCATATGTTCTGATCGCAGCACGACACCCACGATTTCCACCACAGGCTGCGACGCGACGACAGCAGCCTTCGCATCACCCTGAAAGACCCGACCATGAACGAATCCACACCCACGCTCCAGATCGACATCGTGTCGGACGTGATGTGCCCCTGGTGCGTCATCGGCTACCGGCAGCTTGCCACGGCGCTGGAGGCGGCAGGCACCCCGCATGAGATTCGCTGGCACCCGTTCGAGCTGAACCCCGGCATGCCGCCCGAAGGCCAGAACGTGCGCGAACATGTGGCCGAGAAATACGGCGCCACGAAGCAGCAGTCGGACGCCAGCCGCATCCGCATGACGCAAGCCGGCGCCGACGTGGGCTTCGAGTTCCGCTACACCGACAACATGCGCATGCACAACACCTTTGACGCCCACCAGTTGCTGCATTGGGCCGACCGGCACGGACGCAAGCACGACCTGAAGATGGCACTGTTCACCGCCCATTTCACCCACCGGCGCAACCTGTCCGACCCAGCGGTGCTCGCCGATGTCGCCGCCGAGATCGGACTGGACCGCGCCGAGGCCCTGGCCGTCCTGCAGGACCAGCGGTTCGCCGACACGGTACGCCAAGCCGAGCAGTTGTGGCTCGAACGGGGTATCCAGGGCGTCCCCGCGGTGATCTTCAACCACCGCCATCTCGTGAGCGGCGCGCAAGGCGTGGAGAACTATCGCAGCATCCTGGCGCAGTTGGCCGCGATGCCGCAGGAGACGACCCCTCGCCCTGAGCGACGTCGCGACGTGACCCACACCCGCATCCACCACACCACGGTTTATCACTACCGCAGCGCGGTCAGCCTGAATCCGCATCGGCTGATGCTGCGTCCCCGTGAGAGCCGCGAACTGCAGCTGCTGTCGCACGAACTGACGGTGTCGCCCGAGGCGACGATCACATGGGCGCACGATGTCGCGGGCAATGCGATCGTCACGGCATCGTTCAGCGGCCGGACCGACAGCCTGCGCATCGAGAGCCGGCTCGAGCTGGACCTCAGCGGCAACCCCTGGCCGATCTTCCATATCGCGCCCACGGCACACCGGTTTCCGTTCTTCTATTCGAACGACGATCGCGCCGACCTGGGCGCCCTGGCGATCCAGCAGTATCTCGACCCGATGGGGCGCCTGCAGCAATGGGCCCGCTCCTTCGTGCGGGGAGACGCTCCCGACACGCTGGAATTGCTCAAGGCGATCAGTCACGGCGTGGCCGAAGCCCTGCAATACGAGGTGCGCGAAAGCGAAGGCACGCAGACACCGATCGAATCGCTGGACCGCGGGCGGAGCTCGTGCCGCGACTTCGCCATCCTGTTCGCCGAGGCGGTCCGCAGCCTGGACATGGGCGCCCGGATCGTGTCGGGTTACCTGTACGACCCGCAGCACAGCGCGACCGGCTCGGCCGGCTCCGGCTCCACCCATGCCTGGGCCGAGGTCTATGTGCCCGGGGCCGGCTGGATCAACTTCGACCCGACCAACCGCAGCATCGGCGGATTCAACCTGATCCCGGTCGCCGTGGCCCGCGACATCACGCTGCTGATGCCGGTGTCGGGCAGTTATGTCGGTGCGGCCGATGCGTTCGCGGGCATGGAGGTCGAGGTCCGGGTGACCTGAGCGCGCCAAGCCGCACGCACTGGCGTCGGGCGCCGGCATCCGGCGCGAGGCCCTGCCGCCACTGCGGCGGCCGCCGCCCACATGTTGTTTCATCCCCCGAAACTGCCGCCGCGATGGGATGCTGCGTGCCTATGATGAACCGCGAGCCCCGTTCGCCTCGATCCCGGTGACCGCGGAGTCCATGCTGCCGCGGGCCTGCGGGAACCCCGCGACTCAGTCCCAGAAGGAGCCATCATGACGAGTGCACCGAACCGCGACGCAGCCTTGCGCTTTCCACCTCTCCGGCAATGGGCTCTGGCCTGCGCCATCGGCCTGTGCGCCATCGCCTCGGCGGGCCATGCCCTGGCACAGAAACGCGCCCCCATGCTGGTGTTCGCCCAGGAAGCGCCGCCGCCCACGCTCGACCCCTATTTCTCCACCTCGGTCTCCACCCGCAACGTGGCCATGCACATGTTCGAGACCCTGGTCACGCGTGACGAGAACAACGCCATCGTGCCCGACCTGGCCGACAAGATCACCGAAAGCCCGGACGGCCTGAGCTACACCTTCACGCTGCGCCGCGGCATCAAGTTCCACAACGGCCAGGAAATGACCTCGGCCGACGTCAAGGCCTCGTTCGAGCGTTACCAGCGGGTCGCCTTGCAGAAGGTGATCCTGACGCCGGTCAGCGCGATCGAAACCCCCGACCCGTACACCGTGGTGCTGCGCCTGTCGCGCAAGGTGCCGGTGTTCCTCGACGAGATGTCCAGCTTCGTGACGCCGCTGGCCATCCTGCCGGCCAGCCAGCGCGACAAGGAGGGCGGCAAGATCGACCTGATCGGCACCGGGCCGCTGCAATTCGTCGAATGGCAGCCCGACAGCCATATCCGGCTCAAGCGGTTCGCCGACTACCAGCCCGATACGCGCTACAAGGGGACCGACGGTTTCGCCGGCCGCAAGGAGATCTTCTTCGACCAGGTCGACTTCAAGCTGGTCAAGGATCCGGGCGCCCGGGTGGCCGGCCTCGAGGCCGGGCAGTTCCACATCATCGAGGACCTGCCGATCGAGTCGGCCAAGCGCCTGGCCGGCAACAAGGCCTTGACGCTGTACGACCTGAAAAACTGGTGGCTGCACGGCGCCTGGGTCAACCATTCCAAGGCGCCGACCAACGACAACAAGATCCGGCGCGCGCTCCAGATCGCGCTGGACATGGAAGAAATCATGGAGATCGCCACCGACGGCGCCTACGTGCTGCAGCCCGGCCTGCAGTACCCGGGCAACCCCTATTACGTGACCACCGGCGCGCAGTACTACAACAAGAAGGATCCGGCCGGCGCCAAGAAGCTGCTCGCCGAGGCCGGCTACAAGGGCGAGGAACTGGTCATCATCACGAACTCCAGCTACCAGACCATGTACAAGGCGGCCCAGGTCGCCGCCGAGCAACTCAAGGCGGTCGGCTTCAAGGTGCGCGTCGACGTGTTCGACTGGGCCACCGCGATGGCGCGCCGCAAGGACGGCAACGCCTGGAACCTTTGGTTCACCGGCCAGGGAACCGGCCCCTCGGTCGGGCCGTTCGCCGCCATGAAGGACGTGGTCAGCCCGCAGAAGAACCAGATCACGGCCGACCCGGTCATCGACGGCCTGTACGCCGAACTCATCTCTGGCGCCACGCCCGAAGCGCGCAAGGCCACCTTCGCCAAGTTCCAGGAACGGGTCTACGACCAGGTCCTGTTCCTGAAGTTCGGCGACCTCACCCGCAAGCAGGCCTCCGGCTCCAAGGTCAAGGGTTTCGTGCCCTACCGGATCCCGCGCATGTGGAACGTGCGGATCGAGGATTGAGGGCTCCGACCCGCCCCGTCGCCGCAGGACGGCGCGTGACGCTGCTGGCTCCCCGTACCGGCCCGCGTCCGGTTCACCATCATGGCTGAACTGGTCCTGCGACGACTGCTCAGCGCGATACCGGTGCTGCTGCTGGTCACGCTGATCTCGGCCTCGATCATGCAACTGGTGCCGGGCGACCCGGCACTGATGATCGCCGGCTCCAATGCCTCGGACGCCGAAATCCAGCAGGTGCGCCGCGCACTGGGCCTGGATCGTTCTTTCGGCGTACGCCTGCTCGAATGGTATGGCGGCATGTTTCGCGGCGACCTGGGCCAGTCGCTGCTGCTCAACCGTTCCGTCACCGATGCCATCCTGGAGCGGCTGCCGGTCACGCTGGCGCTGGCCGGTTTCGCGCTGGCGCTGACCGTGGCCATCGGCGTGCCGCTGGGCGTGATCGCCGCGCTCAAGGCCAATACCGTCATCGACCAGATCGTGCTCGTGGTGGCGCTGATCGGCGTGTCGGTGCCCAACTTCTGGCTCGGCCTGATGCTGATCGTGTCGTTCGGCGTCTGGCTCGACGTGCTGCCGGCCGGCGGTTACACGCCGTTCGCCGACAGTCCCATGGGCTGGGTGCGCAGCCTGATCCTGCCGGGCATCTCGCTGGCCTTGCTGCAGATCGGACTGCTCGCACGCATCACCCGCGCGACCATGCTCGAGGTGTTGCGCCAGGATTACGTGCGCACGGCACGCGCCAAGGGGCTGCCGATGCGCATGGTGGTCGGCCAGCATGCGCTGCGCAACGTCATGGTGCCGGTCGTGACCGTGATCGGCATCAGTTTCGGCCTGTTGCTGTCGGGCTCGGTGGTGATCGAGACGGTGTATTCGATCCCCGGCATGGGCCGGCTGCTCGCGACCGCGATCTTCAGCCGCGACTACCCGGTGATCCAGGGCGGGCTGCTGGTGACGGCCACGGTGCTGGTGCTGCTCAACCTGGCGGTCGACCTCCTGTACGCGGTGATCGATCCGCGCGTCAAGCACGATGGCCGCTCCTGACGCCCTGGCGCCCGCAGCGGCTTCGGCGCACGCCGAGGCGGCCGTGCCGCTGGCCACCGGCCGCAGCCTGTGGCGGCGCCTGCTCGGCCACAAGCTGTTCGTGACCGGCATCATCCTGTTCGGCATCGTGCTGGCGATGGCGCTGTTCGCCGACCTGCTGGCCACGGCCGCGCCCGAGAAGATGAACGTGCGCGCCCGTTTCCGCACGCCGGAGTGGCAGTTCCTGCTCGGCACCGACAACTACGGGCGCGACATCTGGAGCCGCCTGACCCATGGCGCACGCCTGTCCCTGTCGATCGGTTTTGCCGTGGTGCTGGCCACCGGCGTGGCCGGCACGCTGATCGGCCTGCTGGCCGGTTATTTCAAGCGGCTCGACGGCCCGCTGATGCGCTTCATGGATGCGCTGATGGCCTTCCCGGCCATCCTGCTGGCGATCGCCATCGCCTCCGCGCTCGGCCCCTCGGCCATCAACGCGGTGCTGGCGCTGTCGGCGGTGTACACGCCACGTACCGCACGCATCGTGCGCAGCACCGTGCTGGTGGTGCGCGAGATGGACTACGTGCAGGCCGCCGTGGCCAGCGGTGCGCGCCACGGCTGGATCATCTGGCGCCACATCCTGCCCAACAGCCTGGCGCCGCTGATCGTGCAGCTGACCTTCATCTTCGCGTATGCCGTGCTGGCCGAGTCGATCCTGAGTTTTCTCGGCGTCGGCCCGCCGCCGCCGACACCGAGCTGGGGCAACATGATCGCCGAAGGCCAGGCCTATCTGCGCGAGGCGCCGCTGATCGCGCTGTTTCCGGGCCTGGCGATCGCGCTCACCGCGATGGGCCTGAACCTGCTCGGCGACGGCCTGCGCGACGTGCTCGATCCGCGGCTGAGGGTCCAGCATGGCTGAGGCGCTGCTGTCGGTCGAGCATCTGCGCGTCGCGTTCGACGGCAACCAGGTCGCGGTCGACGACGTGTCCTTCACGCTGGCACCGGGCGAGACGCTGGGCATCGTCGGCGAGTCCGGCTCCGGCAAGTCGCTGACCGCCTTGTCCATGCTCGGCCTGGCACCGGGCACGGTGAGTGGCCATGTGACGTACGGCGGGCGCGACCTGCTGGCCTTGTCCGAGTCGGCGCTCAATGCGGTGCGTGGCCGCGAGATCGCGATGATCTTCCAGGAGCCGATGACCGCGCTCAACCCGGTGTTCACGGTGGGCCGGCAGATCGCCGAGTCGCTGCAGGTGCATCTCGGGCTCGATACCGCGGCGGCGCGCGTGCGCTGCGTGGAGTTGCTGCGCCAGGTCGGCATCGCCGACCCGCAGGCCCGGCTGGACCGTTATCCGCACGAACTCTCCGGCGGCATGCGCCAGCGCGTGATGATCGCCATCGCGCTGGCCTGCAACCCCAAGCTGCTGATCGCCGACGAACCGACGACCGCGCTCGACGTGACCATCCAGGCCCAGATCCTGGCGCTGCTGCGCGAACTGCAGACCCGCCTGGGCATGGCGCTGGTGCTGATCACGCACGACCTGGGCGTGGTCGCGCAGACGGTCGACCGGGTGCTGGTGATGTATGGCGGGCGCATCGTCGAACAAGGCCCGGTCCAGACCCTGTTCGACGCGCCGGCCCATCCGTACACCCGGCTGCTGCTCGAGAGTATTCCCTCGCTCGAACATGCGCGTGAACGGCTGGCGGTCATACCGGGCGCCGTGCCGCCGCTCAGTGCCATGCCGTCCGGCTGCCGCTTCCACCCCCGTTGTCCGCAGGCGGGCGACGATTGCCGCGCACAGGTGCCGCTGCCCCGCGACCTGGGTGACGGCCATCGTGCGGCCTGCTGGCGGATCGAGCCGGCGCAGCCGCGGGAGGCGCCATGACGCAGGCCCCGCTGCTGCAGGTGCGCGGGTTGACCAAGCACTTCCCCATCCTCAAGGGCGCCTTGTTTCCCAAACCCGCCGGCGCCGTGCGCGCGGTCGACGGCGTCGACTTCGACCTGGCCGAGTCCGAGACCCTGGCGCTGGTGGGCGAGTCGGGCTGCGGCAAGACCACCACCGGGCGGCTGGTGCTGCGCCTGCTCGAGCCCACCGCCGGCTCGGTGCAATTCGCCGGCGAAGACCTGCTGGCCCTGGACGCCGAACAACTGCGCCAGCGACGCCGGCAGATGCAGATCATCTTCCAGGATCCGTTCAGCGCGCTCGATCCGCGCATGACGGTGGCGCAGATCGTCGGCGAGCCGCTGTACATCCACGGCATCGCGAATCGCGCCGAGCGGGTGCGCGAGTTGCTCGAGCTGGTCGGCCTGCCGCAGGCCTATGCCGGTCGCTACCCGCACGAGTTCTCCGGCGGCCAGCGCCAGCGTATCGGCATCGCACGCGCGTTGTCGCTGAACCCGCGCTTCATCGTCTGCGACGAACCGGTGTCGGCGCTCGACGTTTCCATCCAGGCCCAGATCATCAACCTGATGCAGGACCTGCAGGAACGGTTCGGGCTGGCCTACCTGTTCATTGCGCACGACCTGGGCGTGGTCAAGCACATGGCCGACCGGGTGGCCGTGATGTACCTGGGGCGCATCGTCGAGATCGCCGACAAGGCCGCGTTGTATGCCAGCCCCCGCCACCCGTATACCCGCGCGCTGCTGCAGGCCGTTCCGCTGCCGGACCCACGCCGGCGCTCGGTGCCGATACCGCTGGCGGGAGAGATCCCCAGCCCCGCCAACCCGCCGGCCGGTTGCCATTTCCATACCCGCTGCCCGCAGGCCGAGGCGCGTTGCCGCACCGAGGTGCCGGCGCTGCGCACGGTCGGCGAACACCACGCCAGCGCCTGCCACTTCTCCTGAGGAGATCGAAGGATTCCCATGACTTCACGCCTGACGCCTGAATTCGACCTGTTCTCCACCAGCGGCAAACGCACCGGCTTCATCCGGGCGCCGCATTCGGTGCACCGCTCCGCCTACGGGTTCATCCCGATCCCGGTGGCCGTGATCGCCCACGGCGAAGGTCCCACCGTGTTGCTGATGGCCGGCAACCATGGCGACGAATACGAAGGGCAGGTCGCACTGGGCAAGCTGATCCGCACGCTCGAGCCCGGACAGGTCCGCGGCCGGCTGATCGTCTTGCCATCGGCGAACTTCCCTGCCGCCATCGCCGGCAGCCGCACCTCGCCGATCGACGATGGCAACCTCAATCGCAGCTTCCCGGGCAACCCGGACGGCAGCATCACCGAGCAGATCGCATGGTTCATCGAAGAGACGATCCTGCCCCGCGTGCAGGTGTTGATCGACCTGCATTCGGGCGGCAGCTCGTTGACCTACGTGCCGTCGGCACTGGCGCGCCGCCACGCCGATCCGGCCGTGATGGCCGAGACCATCACGCTGCTGCGCGCCTTCGGCGCACCGATCACCTACCTGGCCAATGCCGCACAGGGCGCGGACCAGACATCGTCGGCCGCCGCCGCGCGCAAGGGGGTGCGCCACATCGGCACCGAGCTGGCCGGTGGCGGCCAGGTCACCCCGGCGGCGCTGCGGGCCTGCGAGGGCGGGTTGCGCCGGGTGCTGCACCGCCTGGGCGTGTTGACCGAAGCCCCGGCCGAACCCGCGCCGCCGACCCGGCTGCTCGAGGTGCTCGGTGCCGACTACTACGTCTATGCGCCCGAAGACGGCCTGTTCGAGCCCCTGGTCGAGCTCGGCGACACGGTACAGGCCGGCCAGCCGGCCGCACGTATCCATGACCAGGCCACACCCTGGCGTGAACCGGCGCTGGCCAGCTTCGAACATGCCGGACTGGTGATCTGCAAGCGCGTGCCGGGCCTCACCCGGCGTGGCGACTGCCTGTTCCACCTGGGCACCGACTGCGACGGCTGAGTCGCACGCAACGCCCTGTACCCGGCGCGTTCAGCGCACGGGCGTCGGCAACGGTTCGCCGGCCAGGAAGGCCGCCAGGTTGGCGCACATCAGGTCGAAGGCGTCGCGCCAGGTCTCGCGGGTGCTGCCGGCCAGATGCGGGGTCAACACCACGTTGTCGAAACCCGCCAGCGCCGCCGGTATGCCCGGCTCCTGGTCGAATACATCCAGCGCCGCGCCGCCCAGGCGACCGGCCGCAAGTGCGGTCACCAGCGCAGACTCGTCGACCACCGAACCCCGCGCGACGTTGACCAGCACACCGTGCGGGCCGAGCGCATCGAGCACCGCGGCATCGACCAGGTGCCGTGTCGCGGCGCCACCCGGGCAGGCCACGACCAGGGCATCGGCCCACTCGGCGAGTTCGCGCACGGACCCGAAATAGCTGTGCGCCACACCCGCGCGCGGCTGCCGGTTGTGGTAACCGATCGGCATCTCGAACCCGGCCGCGCGTTGCGCCACGCGTACACCGATGTCGCCCAGGCCGAGGATGCCCAGGCGCTTGCCCGACACCCGCGTGGTCAAGCCGATAACCGGCTTGCCCCAGACACCGGCATGGGCCAGCCGGTCGGCGTGCGCGATACGCCGCACCAGCGCGATCAGCAGACCCATGGCGTGGTCGGCCACACAGGTGGCGACAACGCCGGGCGTGTTGCTCAGCGCGATGCCGCGCTGCGCCAGCGCGGCCCGGTCGACCTTGTCGTAGCCGGTGCCGAAACAGGCCAGCATGGCCAGTTGCGGCAACCGGCGCACGGTATCGGCTTCGATGCCGACGGCGCCGGTCGTGACCGCGGCACGGGCCTGCGCGGCCTGCGCGAGCAGGCCGGTGCGATCGGTGGCAGCGGCCAGGTCATGGACGCGGTAACGCAATCGCAGTTCGGCCAGCATCCAGTCGGCCATGCCGCCGATCGCGACGATCTCGGGGCGCGTGTCGGGACGATTCTGCGCCGTCATGGAGTGGCCTGCGCGCCATGCACGGCGGGGATCGCCGCGGCAATGGACGGGCGTTTCATGCTGCCGGCCAGACGGGCGTGCGCCACTCGGGATGGTCCTCGATCTCGCCACGCACGAGCCGGAAATAGTGTTCCTGGATGCGCCGCGTGATCGGGCCGGGTTGTCCGTTGCCGACCGCAATGCGGTCGACCGCGACGATGGGAACGACCTCCTGGCCCGACCCACACCAGAAGGCCTCGTCGGCGGCCAGCAGTTCGGATCGATCGACACGCCGCTCGTGCACCACCAGGCCGTGCACGGCGCGCGCGGTCTGGATCACGGTGTCGCGGGTGATGCTCTCCAGGATGTCGCTGCTCGCGTCCGGCGTGACGAGTTCGCCGCGGCGCACCAGGAATACGCAGGCCCCGGCGGCCTCGGACAACTTGCCGTCGGAGCCGAGCATCAACACGCCGTCGTGGCCGTCGAGGCGGGCGGTGATCTCGGCGGCGCGGTTGTTGACATAGTTGGCGGTGCACTTGACCCGCGGCGGCATGGCGTTGTCGGCGATGCGTTGCCACGAGCTGACCGCCACCCGCACGCCGCTGTGCAGCGTGCCGGCCGACGGCCGCTTGACGACGCCGATGCTCAGCCCGACCGGGCCGGTGACCGTCAGTTCGTCGTCGCCGTCGATGTAGGCGATCATGCGGATATGCGCGTTCTCGCGGATGGCATTGGCCTGCAAGGTGCGCATCAGGCAGTCTTCGAGGAATGCGGCCTCGAAGATCCGGTCGCAGCGCAGCACCTTCATGCCGAAACGCAGGCGCTCGAGATGTTCCGCCAGCCGAAACACATACAGCTGTTGCTGCTGCGCATTCCAGTACGCGCGCAGGCCCTCGAAGACGCCGAGGCCGTATTTGACGACCGCCGAGAAGGCGTGGATGCGGGCATCGCGATAGGCCACGATGTCGCCGTTGTGGCACATGAATTCGCAGGTGGGCATGGGGCTCCTTGCTGCGGCGCACGCCTGGACATCGCCGCCGCGGCGACCCCTTGTGCGCTCGATTCGTGCGGGCGTCCCGACACGAACGGCAACCAGTTTAGGGTCCGCCGCCGCGCCTGTCAGGCGATTTGCGCGATGCGGCCGGATATGAAACAACATCGTGCCGGACAGGCCCCGCGAAGCCGTTGTCGTCGCACCGGAAACGGGCCGGTGCTGTGCAATACTGGCCCGGCAGCGGCCCGGTTCCCCATGCGGCCGCACCATCGGACCTGCGAGGAGCGTGAACCAGCATGCCGCACACCACTGTCGATTTCCGCAGCGACAACTGCGGCCGCGCCGCTCCCGAGATGATCGCCGCGCTGCATGCGGTCAACACCGGAACCGAACTCGGTTATGGCGGCGACACCCTGACCGCCGCGCTGCAGACCCGGCTGACGCAGGTGTTCGAGACGCCGCTGCGGGTCTACCCGGTTCCCACCGGCACCGCGGCCAATGCCGTGGCCCTGGCGGCATCGTGCACACCGTTCGGCGCGGTGTATTGCCATGCGCAGGCCCACATCAACACCTCGGAATGCAACGCCACCGGATTCTTCGGCGGCGGCACCAAGCTCGTGGCGGTCGACGGCGAACACGGCAAGGTGTCCGCGGACGCCTTGCTGCGCGAGATCGAGGGCGCCGGCGTCGGCCTGGCGCACAAGAACCAGCCGGCGGCCGTCAACCTGGTCCAGGCCACCGACATGGGAGCGGTATACGGTGTCGAGGAGATCGCCGATGTGAGCCGCGTGGCCCATGCGCGCGGCCTCGCCGTGCACATGGACGGCGCCCGCTTCGCCAATGCGCTGGCCACGCTGGGCTGCTCGCCGGCCGATGCCTCCTGGCGCGCGGGTGTCGACCTGTTGTCGCTCGGCGTCACCAAGAACGGCGGCCTGCTCACCGATGCCATCGTGGTGTTTGCGCCGGACGTTGCCGCCAACATCGGCTACCACCTGCGCCGGGCCGGACTGGTCTGGTCCAAGATGCGATTCGCGTCGGCGCAGATCATGGCCTATGTCGAAGACGACCTGTGGTTGCGGCTGGCGCGCCAGGCCAACGCGGCGGCCGGCGGCATTGCGCAGCGACTGTCCGCGCTGGCCGGCATCCGGCTGGTCGCACCGGTGCAGGCCAACGAGTTGTTCGTCGAACTGCCATCGGCACAGGCCCTCGAAGGCCTGCAGGCCGAGGGTATCCTGTTCCAGCGCCGCGGGCCCCGGCTGGCGCGATTCGTGTGCCGCTGGGACACCGGCGAGAGCGAATGCGCGGCCCTGGTGGCGGCGATCGAGCGGCAGCTGGGCACGGCAACGACACCCCAAGCCAATGGAGCCCCATCATGAAGATCACCGATGTCGAGACCATCCTGCTGCGGCTGCCGCAGGTGCGCGAGATCGGCGACGGATGCCAGACCATCTGCGTGATCCGCGTGTCGACCGACGAGGGCATCGTCGGCATCGGCGAGGCGCACACCAACCCGCTGGCGGCGCGCTCGATCATCGACTCGCCCCTGTATTCGGTCTCGGCGCAAGGCCTGCGGCATGTGCTGCTGGGCGAAGACCCGCGCGACATCAACCGCCTGTGGGACAAGATGTACCGCGCCAGCCAGACCTACGGTCGCCGCGGCCTGCTGATGCACGCCTTGTCCGGCATCGACCTGGCGCTGTGGGACATCCTGGGCAAGAGTGTCGGCCTGCCGGTGCACCAGCTGCTGGGCGGCGCGCGCAAACGCGCCCACCATGCCTATGCATCCGACCTGTCGCAACCCACGCTGGAGGCGACGATCGAACGGGCACTGGCGCACAAGGCCAACGGCTACCGCGCGATGAAGTTCGGCTGGGGTGCGCTGGGCCAGGATCGCAAGTCTGACGTCCGGGTGGCGGAACAACTGCGCTCGGCGCTGGGCCCCGACTTCGACATCATGATCGACATGGGCTTCGCCGTGCCGCTCGACCATGCCCTGTACCTGGGGCGCGCCTATGCCGAGCACGACCTGTATTTTCTCGAGGAGCCGCTGTCGCCGGACGACCTCGGCGGTTTCGCCAAGCTCGTGGCCGCGTCGCCGACACCGATCGCGACCGGCGAGAAGGCCTCGCACGAACTCGACTACATCGACCTGATGGACCGCGGGCAGCTGCGCATCATCCAGCCGGACATCGCGCGCATGGGCGGCATTTCGGGCATGTTGCGTGTCATCGCCCATGCCGAGGCGCGCAACGTGCGCGTCATCCCGCACTGCTGGTCGACCGACATCCTGGTGGCGGCCACGCTGCATTGCATCTCGACCATGCGCGATTGCCCCTATCTGGAGTTCAACGTCACCGACAACCCGCTGCGCACCGACCTGCTGGTCGAACCGATACGGCCGGACCGGGGTGTCATCCAGGTGCCGGAGCAGCCCGGCCTGGGCATCGAACTGCGCGAGGACACACTCGCGCGTTTCCGCTGGCAACCCTGAGCCGGCATACTGAAGGGGCGGCCCGCCGCTGGCCATGGACAGCCACCGCGCGGCGCGGCGCAGATCCATGGCGCGCAGCTTCGCGCTCGACGTGTCACCATCCGCACCGGGAGCCGACGCCCAGTTCATCTGGTCGTCGAACCTGATGCCGGACAACCTGGTCCTGGTGCGCAAGACCTTCGGTCTGACGCGATCGTCGCTGCGCGCACAGCGTCGTGCTTCAAGGCGCGAGTTGCAGGTCGATCTTGCCGAACCGGCCATAGTCGGCGCCGACCCGGTCCCCCGGTGTGACCGCGAGCGGCACCATGCAGGTACCGGTCGACACGTATTGCCCGGCCGTCAGGCCGATGCCGCGCGAAGCCAGTTCATTGACCAACCAGGTCAGCGCCACCCGCGGGTCGCCCAGCGCGGCGCTGCCGTCGCCTTCGCGTGCATAACGCAAGACGCCGGACGCGTCGTGCACCGTGGCATGTACCCGCGCGCCACGCAGGTCGGCGTCGCGCCAGCCATCGGACGCGGCGGACCCGAACACGAAGTTGCCGCAACACGCATCATCGGCCACCAGTTGCGCTGCACCGACGACGGTGAAGTCGCCGAAGCGCGAGTCGGGCACCTCGAATGCCGGATGCAGCGACGCCACGGCCGCGAAGACCTCTTCCTGTGTGCGCGGGCGATCGCGTGGCGCCAGATCCGCGCCCAGCCGGAACGCAAACTCCGGCTCCACCACGCGCATGCGGTTGCCCTGCAGCGGCACCCGCTCGCCGATGGCGTAGACAAACGACGCCAGGATGCGACCGGGCAGCGGCCCGCCTACGTTGATATGGGCCTGCCCGGCGGCGCTGGTCGCGGCGATCTTCCAGCCCGCGACCGGCTGGCCGGACACGGCCGGCAGTTCGGCCTGGATCGCGTGGCCGGCCGCGATGTCCGCCGGCCGCAGTGCGGCTGGCAGCGTGTCCAGCGTGGTGCCGGCATTGCGGTGCTGCCACAGCAGCGCGGCGGCCTGGCGTGCAAAAGGGGTTGATGGCATCGAGGGCGGCTCCTGCGGCATGGACGATACCGCGATCATGCCGCAGCCGGCGAACCCGGGCCGCACCCGCGGCAGCACGGACATGTCCCGTCCCGGGGCGGCCCGGCTGGACGCGACACAATCGGCGCACTGGATTGCCATGTTCGGATTCGACCTCCCCACCCTGCTCATCGTCGCGGCCGTCACGCTGCTCGCCTTTTTTGTGCGGGGCCTGTCGGGCTTCGGTTCGTCGCTGGTGGGCGTCGGCGCGCTGAGCATGGTGCTGCCGCCGGCGCAGGTGGTGCCCACCTACCTGGCGCTCGAACTGTTGGCTTCGCTGAACCTGCTGCCCGGCATCTGGCGCCATGTCGACTGGCGCGCGCTGGGCTGGGTCGTCGCCGGCTCGCTGCTCGGCGCGCCGCTGGGGCTGGCCCTGCTGGCCTGGCTGGATCCGGACCTGGTGCGGCTGCTGGTGTCGGCCAGCCTGCTGGTCATCGCCTACGTCATGCTGACCCCGTCGCTGGCCGCGCGGCTGGCATCCCGCGCCCAGGCCGGCCCGCTGGCCTCGGCCGCGGTCGGGCTGACCTCGGGTGTGCTCAACGGCCTGGCCGCCATCGGCGGGCCGCCGGTGATCGTGTATTTCTTCGCACGCGCCAGCGTCACTGTCGGCCGGGCCACCGTGATCACCTTCATCCTGCTGGCCAACACCTGGGTGCTGGTGCTGGCCGGCAGCAGCGGCGTGCTGACCGGCGCCGGCTGGCAGCTGATCACCGTCGCGCTGCCGTTCGCGCTGATCGGCATCTGGCTTGGCCAGCGCGGCTTCGCCCGGCTCGACGACGCCAGTTTGCGCCGGCTGATCTGGCGCCTGCTGGCGGCGCTGGGCGCGATCGGGCTGCTGGGCGCGGCCTGGCGGCTGGCCGGTTGAACGGCAGGCGCCGACAGGGTCTGCGCCGCCCAGCCTGCACCGGCACCTCTGGCCGTCAAACCTGGCAGATGCGCCGTGGTGCGCCAGTGCCCCTGTGCAGGTCGCCACCGGAGACCACGCAGGCGACCACAACGGCCGGCACCGCGCCTGATCCGGGGGATGGCAGGCGACGCGACCATGCAGGCAGCAGCACGCGCCGCTGCCGGGCGCGTCCGCTACCGCGCGTAGACCAGGTCGCGCAAGGTCAGCGAGACGCTGGGCACGTAGGTGATGATCAGCAGGCAGGCCAGGATCACGAGCACGAACGGGATCAGGTGCACGATGATCCGGTCCAGCGAAATGCGCGCCACGGTACAGGCGGCGAACAGGTTCACGCCGAATGGCGGCGTGATCATGCCCAGCGCCAGGTTCACGACCATGATCAGTCCGAAATGGATCGGGTCGATGCCGAAATGCACGGCCACCGGCACCAGGATCGGCGCCAGCACCAGGATGGCGGCGCTGGTCTCGATGAACATGCCGATGAAGAACAAGGCCACGTTGATGCCCAGCAGGAACATCGCCGGCGACTTGAGCACCTCCTCGAGCCAGTGGCCGATGGCGTCCGGCACGCCGGCACGCGTGATCAGGAACGCGAACAGGCCGGCGTTGGCGATGATGAACATGATCACCGCGCTGGACATCACCGACTTCTTCAGGATCCGCGCCAGGTCGGCCAGGCTGATCTCGCGGTAGATCACGCCGCCAACCAGCAGCGCGTAGAACACCGCCACCGCCGACGCCTCGGTCGGCGTGAAGATGCCGCCGTAGATGCCGCCCAGGATGATGACCGGCATAAACAGCGCGAAGCCGGCCTGCCAGGTCGCCTTGACGATGCCCATGCGGCCGTCGCCGTCCTCCTTGCCCCAGCCTTTCCATTTGGAATGCAGGTAGACGAACAGCATCAGCGAGCCGCCGATCAGCACGCCCGGGCCGAAGCCGGCGATGAACAACTCGCCGATGGACACTTCGGCGGCGACGCCGAACAGGATCATCGGGATCGACGGCGGGATCACCACGCCCAGTTCGGCACTGGTGGCCTGCAGGGCCGCGGCATAGGGCTTCGGATACCCGTGCTTGACCAGCGCCGGAATCAGGATGGCGCCGATGGCGAAGGTCGTGGCCACCGACGAGCCCGACACCGCGGCGAAGATCATGCAGGTCAACACGCAGGTCATCGGCAGGCCGCCCTGCACGCCGCCGACCACGCTCTTGGCAAATTCGACCAGGCGTCGCGAGATGCCGCCGGTCTCCATGATGTTGCCCGCCAGGATGAAGAACGGGATCGCGGCCAGCGGAAACTTGTTCAGCGAGTTGAACATCTCCTTGACCGAGATCAGCATGTGGGCGTTGTTCATCTGCATGCCCGCGATCGCGGCCAGGCCGATCGACACCGCCACCGAGACCGACAGCGCAAAACACAGCGCCATCGTCGAGATCATCACGAAACTCATGGGGAAGCCTCCGCGCGGCACGCCGCGCCACGCACGCGGGCAACGGCCGTCATTGCGCCGTCTCCAGTTCGTGCCGCTGCGGGTCGATGAGCTGGCCGATCAGGCCGATGATGCAGAACACGCCGCCCACCGGCAGCGCCAGGTAGGCCCAGAACATCGTGACGTTCTCCAGGCCGATGACGGTCTGGACCTTGCCGCGGTTGGCGTAGTCCCAGCCCCACCAGATGATCACCAGCACCAGCACCATCGAGGCGAGGAAGACCACCCAGTCGAGCACCCGGCGCAGCCCCGCGGGACTCCAGCGGTAGATCACGTCGACGCAGACCATGGCGCCCTGGCGGAACGCCATCGGAATGCCCAGGAACACCATCCAGACCAGGCTGAACCGGATCAGCACCTCGGACCACTCGGCGGGTTGCTCGAGGATGAACCGGGTGATGATCTGGTACATGCCCAGGCTGGCCGCGACGGTCATCATGGCGCAGGCGGCCACCATCGCGAATCCGGTGGTGAACCGTTCGAAACGCAGGAACGCGTCTTTCATGCGTCACCTCCTCCCTGGCCTGGACGCAGCTGTGGATGCAGCCCCCGCGCCGGCGGGAGGCAGATGACGGCCATGACGGCGATTACTTGTAGTTGCGGATGCGCTCGATGGCCGCCTTGCCGAACTGCTTCTCGAACTCGGCGTAGGCCGGCGCCATCGTGGCGACGAACTTGGCCTTGTCGAGGTTCTCGACCACGGTCATGCCCTTGCTGCGCAACTCGGCAACACCCTTGGCATCGTCGGCGGCCACGCGCGCGCGGTTGGCCTTGGTGCCTTCCTTGGCCGCCTCGATGAAGGCCTGCTGGTCGGCCGGGCTGAGCTTGTCGAAGGTCGCCTTGTTCATCAGCCAGATCGCCGGCGAATAGACGTGGCCGGTCAGGCTCAGGTGTTTCTGCACCTGGTCGAACTTGGCCGCCATGATCACCGACAGCGGGTTTTCCTGGCCGTCGACCGTGCCTTGCTGCAGCGCGGTGAACACTTCGGGGAAGGCCATCGGCGTGGGCACGATGCCGAAGGTCTTGTAGGCGGCGATATGGATCGGGTTTTCCATCGTGCGCATCTTCAGGCCCTTGAGGTCGTCGGGGTTCTGCACCGAACGCTTGCTGTTGGTCATGTGGCGCACGCCGTTCTCGGCCCAGGCCAGGGCCTTGAAGCCCTTGGGTTCGAACTGCTTGAGCATCTCCTGGCCGATCGGGCCGTCGAGCACCGCATGGGCATGCGCCTTGTCGCGGAACAGGAACGGGATGTCCAGGATCTTGGCCTCGGGCACGAAGTTGGGCACCGGGCCGGTGGAGGTCAGGGTCAGCTCCTGCGTGCCCAGCTGCACCGCCTCGATCGATTCGCGTTCGCCGCCGAGCGAACCGGAATAGAAGTTCTGGATCTTGTAACGTCCGTTGGTGCGTTTCTCGACCTCGCGGGCGAACGTGACCAGGCCGATGCCCTGGTGCGAATCTTCGGCGATCGAGATGCTGTTGCGCATCGTCACCTGAGCGCTCGATATGCTGACGAAACCGGCAGCCAGGGACAGGCCGACGAGCAGTGCTTTCAATTTCATGTGATGTCTCCTTGATGTGGAACGGGGAAGCGATGAATGTACGGCACGGTTGTCACCGTCGGGCGGTGCCCGGCCGTGGGAAGGATATGTCCTTTTTTCTTCGTTGGGTGGTCCTCCGTGCAAACGACCGGTGCGGCTGGCCTCACCGCGTCCGGTAACGCTCGATGACATCACGATCGACGTCGACACCGAGGCCCGGACCCGTGGGGATGGCAACCCGTCCGCCCTGCATGGTAATCGCTCCGACGGCCAGGTCCGGTTGGGACGGGGCCGGGCCCGCGCCCGGCTGGTGCATCCGCCGCAAGTCCCTTACAGTGGCCCAACGGCGCTGCCCGCGCCAGGAGACCTGTCATGTTGTACCAGCTGATGTATTCGTCGCAGTCGACGTTCGCGCCGTCGATGGACGCGATGGCGCTGCTGCTCGACCGCGCCCGGCGCCAGAACGCGGCGCGCGGCGTCACCGGTGTGTTGTTCTCGGTCGACGGCGTGTTCGTGCAGATCCTCGAAGGCGAGCGGGACGTGGTCCGGCGACTGGTCGAGCACATCGGCAAGGACCCGCGCCACGACGGCCTGACCGTGGTCATGGAGCGGCCGATCGCACAGCGGGTCTTCACGTCCTGGAGCATGGCCTGGATCAACCCCGACGCCAGCGAGGTCGCCGCCTGGGCCCGACTCGACGGCACGACCGGCATCCAGCAGGTGCTGGCCCGGCTGCAACAGAACCCGGCCCGGCTGCCGGCCGTGATGGAGCATATCGTGGCCGCCATCGGCGACAGCGCAGGCGGCGCTGGCCAGGTCTAGCTAGGACAGCGTCACGCTGGTGCGCACCGTGCCGGCCTTGTCGTGCCGCACCACGATCGGCACCTGCGCACCGGCCGGCCCGTGGACCAGCCATTGCAGCTTGGCGCGATCGCCCATCGGCGTGCCGTCGGTCATGAAGCTGACCAGCGAATGCTTGTAGGCCCGGCCCTCGAGCTCGCCGGCATGCAGCCGCCGCAGCCCCGACATCAGGCGCACGCCGTCGGGCAGGCTGATCTCGCCGACCAGGCCGCGCGACTGCTGGCGCTGCAGCGCACGCTTGGACACATAGGACGGCAGATGCCCGGTGTTCTGCACGCCGACCTCGATGCGATAACGCGCGTCGCCGAGCCTTTCGCAGCGCGCGAACACCAGCTCCAGCCGCGGCGAGGTCAATGCGTTCCACAACAACCAATCCGGAAACCGCCGGATTTCCTTCTCGAGCAGATGCGGCGGCGGATTCGTGAAGGCATGCATCTTGTTCCAGCCGCCGATCTCGACCGGGCCCAGCTCCGGATGCACGAACGGATACCAGTCGACGAAGCCCTTGCCTTCGAGCGCGGTGTCGGACCAGGCCAGCAGCTTGAGGTCGTCCTCGACCGGGTGGGAGCGGAACCAGTCGATGTATTTGTAGTCGGTGATGCCGGCCTCGCGCATCGGGCACCAGATCTCGACCGTCCACTTGTACAGGCCCAGGTGCTCGTAGATCCACTCGAAGCCGCCGCTGGTGACTTCCTTCGGGTGGTACCGGAACTCGTGGTAGGTGCTGATGGCCGGATACCCGGTGAGTTCGGTGCCCTTGTCGCCCTGGGCCTGGTAGACCCACAGGTCCTCGGCCGGCATCTCGTCGTCGGGCCGGCTGCCGAACGGCCGCAGCAACACCCCGCTCCAGGTATGGAAACACACGCCGCCGGTGATGTTGGCGTGGTGGGTGATGAAATGCACGACGGCGCGCACCTCGGGCTCCGAGGCCGGGTAGGGCCCGGCGCCGACCTGCTCGAACTCCTGGCGCCAGCCGGCGGGGAAGTTGCGGTTCAGGTCCAGGCCTTCGCGGTTGCGGTTGACCTTGAACATGAAGCCGTCGTAGTCGCGCACCCGTCCCTCGGGCAGGACGCGGTAATACTGCCCGCCCGCCTCGGTCGGTTCGCGCGCGACCATCAGGCGCGGATCATCGGGATGGCATTTCCAGTTGCCGTTGGCGTCCGCGATCCGCATCGACAGGATGCGTCCGTCGCCGTCCACGTCTTCGACGTCCAGCCCGTCGACGGGCTCCTCGTCGTACGGGTACGGACGGGTCGACGAGCGGATGATCTTCGGCGTGTCGCGCATCGCCCATTCCGCGCCGTCCGGGTTGATGCGCGGGCAGACGTAGAACGCGCGGGTATCCAGGCAACGCGTCACGTCCTCGCGCCGCCCGTACTCACGCGTGAGCATGTCGATCAGGTAGAGCGCCGCCGCGCCGCTGGCCAGCTCGCTGGCATGGATGTTGGCATCGACCCAATACGCGGGCTTGTCGAGCGCCGGCCCGGTGTCCTGGTTGGTCACGGTCACGACCCAGATGTCGCGGCCCTCGTGGCTCTTGCCGATGCTCTCGAGCGTCAGCAGCCGGGGATGCTGCTGCACCAGCTGCTGCAGGATGGACGTGAACGCGTCGTATCGGTAGTAGCGGTCGTACTCGATGGTCATGCTCGGAGATGCAGCGCAAGGTCCGCAATGGCGCGCTCTCGCGCGGGTGCGCGCATGATACGACGCCGGGTGCGCCGTTGCCCGGACGCCGGCAGCCTCAGCCGCCGCGGCGCGCCCGCTCGTACAGGCCCTGCACCTTGGGCTCGTTGGCCTGCAGGTCGCGTATGCGCTGCGGCCCGCTGGGATGCGTCGACAGGAAGGCCAGCTGGCCACCGCCGCCGCCCGAGGCCTCGGCCATCTTGCGCCACAGGCTGGCTCCGGCCTGTGGCGCGTAGCCGGCACGGGCCGCGAGCTCGAGGCCGACCAGGTCGGCCTCGCTTTCGTCCTCGCGGCTGAAATTGAGCGTGAGCAGCTGGGTGCCGATATTGGCCGCGACGTCGCCGAGGTCGCCCAGCCCCAGCAGGCGCGCCGCCAACGACAAGCCCAGGCCGGTGGCCTGGGTCTTGCCGATGCGTTCGCTGGCATGTTCGCGCAGCGCATGGGCCATCTCGTGGCCCATGATCATGGCGGCCTCGTCGTCGGTCAGCCGCAGGCGATCCAGGATGCCGGTGTAGAACGCGATCTTGCCGCCCGGCATGCAGAAGGCGTTGATCTCCTTGCTGCGGATCAGGTTGACCTCCCAGCGCCACTGGCCGGCCCGCTCGTTCCACTGCCCGGTGTACGGAATGATGCGCTGCGCGATGGCGCGCAGCCGGCGCAGCTGCGCATCGCCGGACGACACGAGCGCACCTTGTGCGCGGGCCTCGGACATCATCTTGGCGTATTGCTGCGCCGCCGCCTGCTCGATCTCGTCGGCCGAGACCAGCTTGCGAAAACCCGAGCGTTTGCCGACGTCGACCTGGGCCATGGCCGGCGCGGCGGCCAGCGCACCGGCCGCGAGCAGAAAGCCGCGACGCTGCGCCCAGGGGGAACGATCGGAGAGGCAACGCATGCACATGGGTGAATAATAGTCGCAAGCTCACCGATCCTGCATGTCAGACAACACCGCAAATTCCGACCAGAAACCCCGGCTGCCCTGGCGCGACGCATTACGCGTCTACCTGGAACCCGCCAGCCTGCGCATGTTGCTGCTGGGCTTCTCGGCCGGCCTGCCGCTGCTGCTGGTGTTCGGCACCTTGAGCTTCTGGTTGCGCGAGGCCGGCATCGACCGCACCACCATCGGCCACCTGAGCTGGGTCGGCCTGGCCTATGGCTTCAAATGGGCCTGGTCGCCGCTGGTGGACCGGTTGCCGATTCCGCTGTTCACACGCTGGCTGGGACGCCGGCGCAGCTGGCTGCTGCTGTCGCAGTCCGTCATCATGGGCGCGCTGGTGGCGATGGCGCTGACCGACCCGCGCCTGACGCTGGCGCCCATGGTCTGGGGCGCACTGGCCGTGGCCTTCGGATCGGCCACGCAGGACATCGCGCTGGACGCCTACCGCATCGAATCCGCCTCGACCGAGCGCCAGGGCGCGCTGGCCGCGACCTACCAGACCGGCTACCGGATCGCGATGATCTGGGCCGGCGCCGGTGTGTTGTGGATCGCCGCGCGCGCCGAGGTCGACGGGGCGGCGCTGTACCAGCCCGAAGCCTGGCGCACCGCCTACCTGGTGATGGCGGCGTCGATGCTGGTCGGCGTGCTCACGGTGCTGCTGTCGCCCGAGCCGCAACACCGGGTACTGGCGCCGGCGAAGAACATCGGCGAATGGGCCCGTGGCGCACTGGTCGCGCCGTTCGCGGATTTCCTGGGCCGCTACCGCTGGCACGCGGTACTGATCCTGGCGCTGATCGCGGTCTACCGCATCAGCGACGTGGTGATGGGCATCATGGCCAATCCCTTCTACGTGGACATGGGCTACACCAAGGACGAGGTCGCCGCGGTGACCAAGGTCTACGGCGTCGTCATGACGCTGGTGGGCGCCTTCGTCGGCGGCGCGATGTCGATGCGGTACGGCGTCATGCGCGTGCTGATGCTCGGCGCGGTGCTCAGCGCGGCAACCAACCTGCTGTTTGCCTGGCTGGCCGGCCACGGCCATGACGTGAGCGCGCTGATCGTCGTCGTGTCGGCCGACAACCTGAGCAGCGGCATCGCATCGGCCGCCTTCATCGCCTACCTGTCCGGCCTGACGAACATCCAGTATTCGGCAACCCAATACGCCCTGTTCAGCTCGCTGATGCTGCTGCTGCCCAAGTTCCTGGCCGGTTTCTCCGGTCAATACGTCGACAACTTCGGGTATGCCCACTTCTTCACCGCCACCGCCGTGCTCGGCCTGCCGGTGCTGGTGCTGATCGCACTCGCCTCGTGGGCCGGCCACGGCCGCACGACGCCGCCCCAGGCCGTCGCGGCCGCACCGCGCTGAACGCCGGGTGGCGGCCGGAGCCGCCGGGCTCCACCTGGCCAACGTCGGCGCACCCGCATTTACCTGCTCTTTACCCGCGCTTGAACAGCAGCACATGCGCACCGCATAAACTGGCCGCCATGGTGGAACGGCTGTTGATGATCGAAGACGATACGCGCCTGGCCCAGATGGTGTCCCAGTACCTGGGCCAGTCGGGTTACCAGGTGACGCATGCGGCGGACGCCCAATCCGGGCTGGATCGGCTGCAGGCCCGCGGCGCGGAGCCTTTGCCCGATCTCGTCATCCTGGACCTGATGCTGCCCGACATGGACGGGCTGGAGGTCTGCAAGCGGATCCGGGCCATGCCGGGTGCCGTGGCGCGCATGCCGGTGCTGATGCTGACCGCCAAGGGCGACCCGATGGACCGCATCATCGGCCTGGAGATCGGCGCCGACGACTACCTGCCCAAACCCTTCGAACCGCGTGAACTGCTGGCGCGCATCCGCGCGGTCCTGCGCCGGCACGGCACGACGGAGGCCCAGCCGCAACTGATGCAGTTCGGTTCGTTGCAGATCGATCGTGACGCGCGCACGGTCAGCGTCGCCGACCAGCCCTGCGAGCTGACCTCCTACCAGTTCGACCTGCTCGTGGCACTGGCCGAACGCGCCGGCCGGGTCCTCACCCGCGACCAGATCATGGAGGCCGTGCGCGGCCGCGAACTCGACGCCTTCGACCGCTCGATCGACGTCCACATGGGCCGTATCCGCGCCGCGATCGAACAAGACCCCAAGACCCCCAAACGCATCCTCACGGTGCGCGGCGTCGGATATGTCTTCGCACGTCAACAGGACTGAGCGCGCAGCGCGGAGGTGAATCCGAATGACCGCAGGGCCGCCCCCAGGGCGCCGCACCGCATGAAGACCCCGTTTCTGCAACGGCTGTACCTGCGCATCTGGCTCGCGGTGGTCGGCGCCGTCGTGCTGATGATGCTGCTCGTGGGCTGGTTGTGGCGCATCGAGGCCGAACGTGAACGCGCGATGCGTCCGGGACGCGAGATCGTGTTGCGCGACGCCGGCGGCACCATCATCGGCCAGGCGCCGGCGCGGCCCATCCGCACGCCCGGCCAGGCGCCGGAGTTCGAGGTCGTCATGCGCAACGGCCAGACCCTGTACATCCAGCTGCCGCGCCCGCGCGAGCCGGGCGACAAGGGCCCGCGCCGCGCTGGACCGCCCAGTGCCCGCATGAATTTCGCGTGGATGCTGGCACTGATCGCCGCCGCCGTGGCGCTGGGCAGTTACCCGGTCGTGCGCCGGCTGACGCAACGGCTGGAGGTCGTCGAGTCCGGTGTCCGCCAGTGGGGCGAGGGTGAACTCGGCCATCGGCTGCCGGAAGACGGCCAGGACGAGGTCGCGAACCTGGCGCGCGGGTTCAACGAGGCGGCTGGCCGGGTACAGGCACTGCTGCAATCCCACAAGGCCTTGCTGGCCAATGCATCGCACGAGTTGCGCTCGCCGCTGACCCGGATCCGGATGGGGCTGGAACTGATGGACGCGCAGACCTCGGCCGAGGTGCGGGCCGAAATCGCCCGCAACATCCAGGAGCTGGACCTGCTGATCGACGAGATCCTGCTGGCCAGCCGGCTCGATGCCAGCCAGGCCGACATCGGCACGATGGAGCCGCTGGACCTGGTCGGCATCGCGGCGGAGGAATGCGCCCGCGTGGGGGCCGAACTGCAGGTGGAAGGCGACGCGCATGCGCTGACCGTCACGGGCGTGGCCAAGCTGCTGCGGCGCCTCGTGCGCAACCTGCTGGAAAACGCCAACCGGCATGCCGCCGGCGAGGTCATGCTGCGGCTGTCCGCCGGCAATGGCACGGTCCTGCTGGCCGTCAGCGACCACGGACCCGGCGTACCCGAGCCCTACCGCGAACGCATCTTCGAGCCCTTCTTCCGCTTGCCGGGCGCCAGCGAGCGCGACGGCGGCGTCGGCCTGGGCCTGGCACTGGTCAAGTCCATCGTGCAGCGACACGGCGGCACGGTGCGCTGCACGGCGGGCCCGCACGGCGGCGCCAGCTTCGAGGTTCGCCTACCGCAAAACCCAGCCAACGGCAGCTGATCGCGGCACCGCGCACCGGTAATATTTCCGCTTGCTCGCGATTAATGAGCATCATCCCCCGAATGGAGGATGGCGTGGGACCACTCGTCTGGTTACAGTTTTCTTCACTGCTGTCACAGTTCTGGAAGCGGTCCCGGCTGCATGCCGAGGTCCGATCAGGGAAGTATTTTTCGTCTCCAACGATGTCCTTCACAGGACTCTTTCAAGCCACCTTCGGGTGGCTTTTTTTTGTTCTGCACAGCCCAACGGCCGGCAGCCGGCAGCCGGCCCGATCGGCTCGGCTCGGCTCGGCTCGGCGATCCAGTGTTGCAGCCTGTTTTCGGCGTCAGCGGCTGCCGCGGCGACGGCCGACGAGCGGGGCGGCGGCCAACGGCCTCGGGCCTGAACAGGCCGTCAACGCATTGACGCGGCCAAGGCCAAGCTCGCGGCCGGCCAGGGCAGGCCACCGCGTGCGCGGCGCATCAATGGTGCGCGTCAAAATGTTCCCCGGCCTTGAGCGCATAGACCGTGCCGCAATACGGACACTTGGCCTGCCCGGTATGCCCGACGTCGAGATACACCTTGGGGTGGCTGTTCCAGATCTTCATGTCGGCCTTGGTGTTGGGACAGAACACGCCGCCCTGGGCGTTGAGGTCCTTGGCCAGCAGTTCTACGGTGTTGTTGCTCATGGGGTAGTCGTGTTGCAGTCGTGGAGGCGGTGTCGCACCGGGAAGGGGCGACTCAGACCCGCGCCAGCCAATGCGCGTATTTCGGATTGCGCCCGTTGACGATGTCGAAGAACGCACTCTGGATCTTCTCAGTGATCGGGCCGCGCGAGCCGCGGCCCAGCGTGATGCGGTCGAGTTCGCGGATCGGCGTGACCTCGGCCGCGGTGCCGGTGAAGAAGGCCTCGTCGCAGATGTAGATCTCGTCGCGGGTGATGCGCTTTTGCACCAGCTCCAGCCCCAGGTCCTTGCAGATGTGCAGCACGGTGTTGCGCGTGATGCCGTTGAGCGCGCCGGCCGACAGGTCGGGCGTGTAGACCACGCCGTCCTTGACGACGAACACGTTTTCGCCGGCGCCTTCGCTGACGAAGCCGCTGGCATCGAGCAGCATGGCCTCGTCGTAGCCGTCGTCGGTGGCTTCCTGGTTGGCCAGGATGGAGTTGGTGTAGTTGCTCACCGCCTTGGCCTGCGTCATCGTGATGTTGACATGGTGGCGGGTGTAGCTGGAGATCTTGACCCGGATGCCGTTCTTCATGCCGTCCTCGCCCAGGTAGGCGCCCCACGGCCACGCGGCGACCATCAGGTGGATGGTGTTGCCCTTGGTGCTGACGCCCAGCTTTTGCGAGCCGACCCAGGTCAGCGGACGCAGGTAGCAGCTCTCGAGCTTGTTTTCGCGCACCACCTGCTTCTGCGCCTCCATCACCTCCTCGAGCGTGAACGGAATCTTCATGCGCAGGATCTTGGCGCTGTTGAACAGGCGCTCGGTGTGTTCGCGCAGGCGGAAGATGGCGGTGCCGCCGGTGGTGTTGTAGGCCCGTACGCCCTCGAACGCGCCGCAGCCGTAATGCAGCGTGTGGGTCAGCACATGGATCTTGGCGTCGCGCCAGTCGACCAGCTGGCCGTCCATCCAGATCTTGCCGTCGCGGTCGGCCATTGAAGGTGGTACTGCGCTCATGGTGGTCATTCCTTGTTGTCTGACGGCCTGTCCGGGCCCGGGTTGGATGGGGTCTGTGCTGCGGATCTCGGGTCGCCACCGCCAACGGCGGCGCCGAAACGGCTGATTTTACGGGGCGCGGCCGCGGTTTCCGCATCCGCCGGCGGGTCATCGTCGGACTGCGCCGGGCGCACCATGTCCCAGCGCACCAGGCGCCCGCCGTTGAACTCGCAGTCCACGTACGACTGGCTGTTGTCGCTCCAGCGGTAGACCTCGGGCTGTTCATCCTTGATGGTCTGCAGAGCGCCGAGCGAGCGGGTCATGGCCGTCACGTGCAGCAAGGTCACGCCGGGCTTGAGCTTGGCATTGAGCATGACGGCGCTGTCGACATAACCGACCGGCTGGTCGGCGGCCCGCTTGAGCACCTGCATCATCCGGTTGAAATGCAGCAGCAGCCACATCACCAGCGCGGTGATGACCACGAGGACGCCCTGCCAACCGAAGCGATGCCAGGCAAAGACGATCGCGGCCGCCGCGGCCAACGGAATTCCGACACGAAGAAACAGTGGTTGCATGGACGCTGGACTCGAAGTGCGCGCCGGCGCCAGGGCCGGCGGCGAGTGCACGCGGCGCGGCAAACGCTGCGTACGGCTTTGCTGAAGGAGTGAAGCCGGGCATTTTAGGCGCCCCGGCGGGCGCCGGCCGCAGGCGCCCTTGGGGCGCGGCGTCAGGTCAGGCCGCGCACGGTTTCCATGGCCTGTTCGACCCGGTCGACGGCATGGATCACCAGGCCTTCGATCGGCTTTTTCGGCAGGTTGGCCTTGGGTACGACGGCCACGCCGAAGCCCAGCTTGGCCGCCTCGCGCAACCGCTCCTGGCCCCGCGGCGCCGGCCGCACCTCGCCGGCCAGGCCGACCTCGCCGAACGCGAAAAAGCCCTTGGGCAGCGGCTTGCCGCGCAGGCTGGAGGTGATGGCCAGCATCACCGCCAGGTCGGCGGCCGGCTCGCTGATGCGCACGCCACCAACAGCGTTGACG
Organism: Rhodoferax sp.; assembly: GCA_024236015.1. GTDB lineage: Bacteria > Pseudomonadota > Gammaproteobacteria > Burkholderiales > Burkholderiaceae_C > CAISIP01. The sequence continues at coordinate 243,792 of JACKLK010000002.1, read as the reverse complement.
AACACGTCCTGGTCGGCGCAGGCGACACCGGCATGGCGGTGCAGCACGGCCAGCAGCATGGCCAGCCGGTCGCGCTCCAGGCCGACCGACAAGCGGCGCGGACTCGGCCCGCCACCGTCGACCAGGGCCTGGATCTCGACCAGCAACGGCCGGCTGCCCTCGAGCGTGACCATGACACAGCTGCCGGGCACGGCCGCGTCGTGTTGACTGAGGAAGATCGCGCTGGGGTTGCTCACACCCTTGAGGCCGCGTTCGGTCATCGCGAACACGCCGATCTCGTTGACCGCGCCGAAGCGGTTCTTGATGGCGCGCACCAGCCGGTAGCTGGAATGGGTGTCGCCCTCGAAATACAGCACCGTGTCGACCATGTGCTCGAGCACGCGCGGGCCGGCCAGCGCGCCTTCCTTGGTGACATGACCGACCAGCACGATACACACGCCGCTGGCCTTGGCCGCACGCGTGAGGTGGGCGGCACATTCGCGCACCTGGGCCACCGAGCCGGGGGCCGAGGTGAGCTGGTCGGAATACACGGTCTGGATCGAGTCGATGACGGCGATCTCGGGCTGCACGGCGTCCAGCGTGGCCAGGATCTTCTCCAGGCCGATCTCGGCCAGCACCTGCACCTGCGAGCCATCGAGCCCGAGCCTGCGTGCGCGCAGTGCAACCTGGGCGCCGCTTTCCTCGCCGGTGACGTACAAGGTCCGCTTGCCGGCGACCTGCAGCGAATGCAGCGCCTGCAGCAGCAACGTCGACTTGCCGATGCCCGGGTCGCCCCCGATCAGCACCACGCCGCCGTCGACGATGCCACCGCCCAGGACCCGGTCGAGTTCCTCGTGGCCGGTCGGCGTACGTGCCATGTCGACCGCCTCGATGTCGCCCAGCGTGGCGACCTCGGCGGTTTTCGCGAGCGACGCGAAGCGGTTGCGCACCGCTGACGGGGCCGGCGCCGCCGACTCGATCAGCGTGTTCCAGGCGCCGCAGGCCGGGCACTTGCCCAGCCACTTGGGGCTGGTTCCGCCGCAATCGCTGCACACATAGCTGCTTTTCTCTTTGGCCATGGCCGGATGTTACTGGACATGCTTACAGCTTTTTGCGGTTTCACGTACCGTGTTTTGCGGAATCGGCGATTTCATTTAACATGTTAAATAAATGACGCCGGATACCGCCGCCTTCGCCCACCGCAACCTTCCGCGCCTGCTGCTGCAGGCCCGCGAAGCCGTCATGGCGCATACCCGGCCCGCGTTGCGCGCCCATGCGCTCAGCGACCAGCAATGGCGGGTGTTGCGGGTGCTGGGCGAGATGGGGACGGTCGAGACCGGGCGCATTGCGCGCGAGGCCTTCATCGTCGGGCCCAGCCTGACCGGGGTGCTGAACCGCATGGAACGCGACGGCCTGATCCTGCGCGAGACCGACCCCGCCGACCAGCGCCGCACCGTGGTGCGCGCCACCGAACAGGGCATGGAGCGGGTCGCGACACTGGCCGTGACCATCGAAGAACATTACCAGCGGCTGGAGCAGGCGCTGGGCAAGGAAAAACTGGCCGAGCTCTATGCCCTGCTCGACACCCTGATCGAAATGGAACAGACATGAACCCCTGCGGCACCTTCTGGCCGACCGGCACCGTCTACGGCTGCCTGCTGAACTTCCGCCGCGAGTGGCGGCAACTCGGCGATCGCATGGCGCAGCCCCCGCACAAGGCCGCACCGCAGGCGCCGGTGCTGTACGTGAAGACCGCCAATACCTGGAGCGCCAGCGGCACCGCGATCACCTTGCCGACGGGCGCCGACGCGGTGCTCGTCGGTGCATCGGTGGCGCTGGTCATGGGACCGCGGCAATGGCAGCCGGACGCCGACCGGGCCACGCCCACCGTGGCGGCTTTCGTACTGGTCAACGACCTGGAACTGCCCGGCGGCACGTATTTCCGACCGGCCGTCAAGACGAAATGTGTCGACGGCTTCCTGGGACTGGGAGCCCATGCCGTGACGCCCGCCGATGCCGGCGACCCGGCGCGCTTCGTGCTCGAGCTGCGCATCAACGGCGACCTGCGCCAGACCATCCGCTTCGACGACCTGGTGCGCGACGCCGCCACGCTGGTGCGCGACGTCGACGCCTTCATGTCGCTGCGCGAGGGCGACCTGCTGCTGCTCGGTTGCGACGCCGACCGGCCCACCGCACACGCCGGAGACCACGTCGAGATCGCGCTGGCCGGCCTGCCGGCATTCGGCGTCCTGTCCCATACGCTGGTGCCCGCACCCACCCAGGAGGCCACATGAAACACGCACGTATCGCCTGGGCTGGTGCCATCTGGGACGCGCTGGAACACGGACCCGATCAGCTGCGCCTGCCCGACGGCCGCCTGGTCGCGCAGGATGCGGTGGTCTGGTTGCCGCCGCTGGCGCCTGTGCCGCGGCCCCGCACCATCCTCGCGCTGGGCCTGAACTATGCCGACCATGCGCGCGAACTGGCGTTCAAGGCGCCGGAAGAACCGCTGGTGTTCGTCAAGGGTGAAGGCAGCCTGATCGGGCACAAGGCGCAGACAGTGCGCCCCGACGGCGTCTCGCACATGCATTACGAATGCGAACTGGCGGTCGTGATCGGTCGGACCGCGCACCGGGTGCGCCGCGACGATGCCTACGACTTCGTCGACGGCTACACCGTGGCCAACGACTACGCGATCCGGGACTACCTGGAAAACTGGTACCGGCCCAATCTGCGCGTCAAGAACCGCGACGGCTGCACGCCGATCGGGCCCTGGCGGGTCGACGCGGCAGATGTCGCCGACCCGATGCAACTGGACCTGCAGACCCGCGTCGACGGCGTCGTGACCCAGCGCGGCAATACCCGCGACATGATCTTCGACATCCCGTTCCTGATCGAATATTTCTCGGCCTTCATGACGCTGCAGCCCGGCGACCTGATCCTGACCGGCACGCCGGACGGCGTCGTGGACTGCCCGGTGGGCGCCGAAGTCGTCACCGAGATCGAAGGCATCGGTGCCTTGACCAACACCATCTGCAGAGGAAACGCATGAGAGTCGACCACCTGATCAACGGCAAGCCGGTTGCCGGCACCGACTATTTCGAAACCGTCAACCCAGCCACGCAGGAGGTGCTGGCCGAAGTCGCCGCCGGCGGCGCCGCCGAGGTGGACGCCGCCGTGGCCGCGGCCAAGGCGGCCTTTCCCGCCTGGGCCGCGACACCCGCGCCGCAACGCGCGCGGCTGATCCGCCGCCTCGGCGAGCTGATCACCGCCCATGTGCCGGAGATCTCGGAGACCGAGACCAACGACTGCGGCCAGGTGATCGCGCAGACGCGCAAGCAGCTGGTGCCGCGCGCGGCCGACAACTTCCACTACTTCGCCGAGATGTGCACCCGGGTCGACGGCCACACCTACCCGACCGAGACGCACCTGAACTACACGCTGTTCCACCCGGTCGGTGTCTGTGCGCTGATCTCGCCGTGGAACGTGCCGTTCATGACCGCGACCTGGAAGACCGCGCCCTGCCTGGCCTTCGGCAACACCGCGGTGCTCAAGATGAGCGAGTTGTCGCCACTCTCCGCCGCACGGCTGGGCGAACTCGCGCTGGAAGCCGGCATCCCGGCCGGCGTGCTCAACATCGTGCACGGCACCGGCAAGGACGCGGGCGACCCGCTGTGCCGGCACCCGGACGTGCGCGCGATCTCGTTCACCGGCTCCACCGTCACCGGCAACCGCATCGTGCAGGCCGCAGGCCTGAAGAAATTCAGCATGGAGCTGGGCGGCAAGTCGCCGTTCGTCATCTTCGACGATGCCGACCAGGCGCGGGCGCTGGACGCGGCGGTGTTCATGATCTTCTCCAACAACGGCGAACGCTGCACCGCCGGCTCGCGCATCCTGGTGCAGCAGTCGATCTACGCCGATTTCGTGCAGAAGTTCGTCGACCGCGCCAGGCGCATCCGCGTCGGCGATCCGCTGGACGACACGACCATCGTCGGCCCGATGATCAGCCCGGCGCACCTGGCCAAGGTGCGCAGCTACATCGAACTCGGCCCGAAGGAGGGCGCGACGCTGCTGTGCGGCGGCCTGGAGGCGCCGGAGTTGCCGCAGCGGGTGCGCGGCGGCAACTACGTGGTGCCCACGGTGTTCGCCGACGTCGACAACCGCATGCGCATCGCGCAGGAAGAAATCTTCGGCCCGGTCGCCTGCCTGATCCCGTTCACCGACGAGGCCGACGCGATCGCGAAGGCCAACGACATCGCCTACGGCCTGTCGAGTTACGTCTGGACCGAGAACATCGGCCGCGCCCACCGCGTGGCCGCCGCCATCGAGGCCGGCATGTGTTTCGTCAACAGCCAGAACGTGCGCGACCTGCGCCAGCCCTTCGGCGGCACCAAGGCCAGCGGTACCGGCCGCGAAGGCGGCACCTGGAGCTACGAGGTTTTCTGCGAACCGAAGAATGTCGCGGTCTCGCTGGGTTCGCACCACATCCCTCAGTGGGGAACCGCTTGACGCGATTCCCCCTGCGGGCGCAGCAAGATGCACACCCCACCCCGACCCTCCCCTTGCAGGGGAGGGCCACGAGACAGGGACTACGGGACCGGGGCCGCTAGACCCGGACCATCACAAACCTGGACTGGAGACACACCATGGGTAAGCTTGCCCTCGCCGCCAAGATCACGCATGTTCCGTCGATGTACCTGAGCGAGCTGGACGGGCCGCGCAAGGGCACGCGGCAGGACGCCATCGACGGGCACCGGGAGATCGGCCGGCGATGCCGTGCGCTCGGGGTCGACACGCTGGTCGTGTTCGACACGCACTGGCTGGTCAACGCCAGTTACCACGTCAACTGCGCGCCGCATTTCGAAGGCCGCTACACCAGCAACGAGTTGCCGCACTTCATCAGCAACATGGCCTACGCCTGCGACGGCAATCCGGCGCTGGGTCAGCTGCTGGCGCAATACTGCAATGACTGGGGGGTCGAGACACTGGCGCACGACGCGACCACGCTGGCGCCGGAATACGGCACCTTGGTGCCGCTGCGCTACATGAACGAGGACCTGCATTTCAAGGTGGTGTCGGTCTCGGCGTTGTGCATGGCGCACTACCTGAACGACAGCGCCCGGCTGGGCTGGGCGATGCGGCGGGCGATCGAGGAGCAGTACGACGGCACGGTGGCCTTCCTGGCCAGCGGGTCCCTGTCGCATCGCTTCGCGCAAAATGGGCTGGCGCCGGAGTACGCGCACAGGATCTGGAGCCCGTTCCTCGAGACGCTGGACCGGCGCGTGTTGCAGATGTGGCAGGCCGGCGACCAATGGGCGGACTTCTGCGCCATGTTGCCCGAATACGCGGCCAAGGGGCACGGCGAAGGTTTCATGCACGATACCGCCATGCTGCTGGGCGCGCTCGGCTGGTCGGGCTATGATGGCCGCGCTGAGATCGTCACGCCGTACTTCGGCGCCTCGGGAACCGGCCAGCTCAATGCGGTCTTTCCGGTCACGCCGCAGTCGGGCGCGCAGATACCTGCGGCGCAGGCGTCGGCAGCCATCGGCTACCAGGCGGCGAGCCGGCTCTGAAAGTCAGTCATGCCCCATCTCGTCATTCTCTATACGCCCAACCTCGAGCCGGAAACCGACATGACGGCCTTGTGCCGCTCGCTGGCCGACGCCATGCTCGGCGTGCAGGACGAAGACGGCACGCAGGTGTTCCCGACCGGCGGCACGCGGGTGCTGGCATATCCCGCGGCCCACTACGCGGTTGCCGACGGCAAGGCCGACTATGCCTTCGTCTACCTGAACGTGCGCATGGCGCACGGACGCAGCGCGGCGGTGCACAAACGCCTGGGCGATGCCCTGCTGCTGTGCGCCCGCTCGCACTTCCAGCCCGTGTTCACGCGCCGCCACATCGGCATGACGCTGCAGATCGACGAAGGGCGCGAAGTGTTCGACGCCAAGCACAGCAACCTGCACCCCCTGTTCCAACCCACCTGAAGACCATTGCCCTGATGTTTTCCGAACAACGGATCGCGCAACTCGCCGCCGAACTCCAGCAGGCCGAGCAGACCCGCACCCCGGTCGAACATTTCTCGAAACGTTTCCCGGAGATGACCGTGGCGGACGGTTATGCCGTCTCGCGGGCCTGGGTCCGGCTCAAGCTCGATGCCGGCCGCGTCGCCCGCGGCCACAAGATCGGCCTGACCTCGCGCGCCATGCAACTGGCCAGCCAGATCACCGAACCCGACTACGGCACCTTGCTGGACGACATGTTCTTCCAGGAAGGCGGCGACATTCCGATGGCACGCTTCATCGCGCCGCGGGTCGAGGTGGAGCTGGCCTTCGTGCTGGGCAAGCGCCTGCAGGGCCCGGACGTGAGCATCTTCGACGTGCTCGCCGCCACCGAATACGTGGTGCCGGCGATCGAGATCATCGACGCGCGCATCGAGCAGTTCGACCGCCACACCCGCGTGATGCGCAAGGTGTTCGACACCATCGCCGACAACGCCGCCAATGCCGGCATCGTCACCGGCGGGCGGCCGGTGCGGCCCGACGCGGTCGACCTGCGCTGGGTCGGCGCGCTGCTGTACAAGAATGGCGTGATCGAGGAGTCCGGCCTCGCCGCGGCGGTGCTCAACCACCCCGCCACCGGCGTCGCCTGGCTGGCCAACAAGCTGGCGCCCTGGGGCGAGTTCCTCGAGGCGGGCGAGGTCGTGCTCGGCGGCTCCTTCACCCGTCCGGTCGCGGCCCAGGCCGGCGACACCTTCCATGCCGACTACGGGCCCCTGGGCTCGATCGCGTTCCGATTCACCTGAACACCCGGTCGCCGACCGCCGACTTCCTTCACCCCCTCCCTTCCCCGACAAGGACCCCGCATGCAAACCCCCGTCAACACCTTCAAGCTGGCACTCAAGAACCAGCAGCCCCAGATCGGTTTCTGGGTCAACATGATCAGTTCGCTGAGCACCGAGATCAGCGCCGGCGCCGGCTTCGACTGGTTGCTGTTCGACGGTGAACACACGCCCAACCACCTGCAGAGCATGCTGGCCCACCTGCAGACGATTGCTGCCTACGACAGCCAGCCGGTGTGCCGCGTGCCCGTCGGCGACACCGCACTGATCAAGCAATACCTCGACCTGGGCGTGCCCAACCTGCTGGTGCCGATGGTCGACACGCCGGAACAGGCGCAGATGCTAGTGCAGGCCTGTCGTTACCCGCCGCAAGGCATCCGCGGCATGGCCGGCGGGCGCGCCTCGCGCTGGGGGCGCTTCACGCGGTATCCGCTCGAGGCCAACGACCAGATCTGCCTGCTGATCCAGGCCGAGACCCGGCTGGCCTTGTCCAATCTGGACGCGATGCTGGCCATCGACGGCATCGACGGCGTCTTCATCGGCCCGGCCGACCTGTCGGCCTCGATGGGCCATGTCGGCAATGCCGCCCACCCCGAAGTCCAGGCGGCGATCGAGGACGCGATCCTGCGCATCCGCAAGGCCGGCAAGGCCCCGGGCATCCTGACCGCCGACGTCACCTTGTCCAAGCGCTACCTCGAACTCGGCGCCTTGTTCGTCGCGGTCGGCATCGACACGCAGATCCTGGTGCGCGGCACCAGCGCCTTGCTCGCCCAGTTCAAGACCCCGGCGGCGCCAGCACAACCGAGCACGGACAAGACCTATGGATAAGGACGGCCATCCGCTCAACGGCATGCACGCGGACGAGCTGCTGGCGCGGGTCGAGCTGGCAGCCTGTTACCGGGTGTTCGCCCTGCTGGGCTGGACCGAACTGATCTACAACCACATCACGGTACGCCTGCCCGACAGCGTCACCGGCGGCGCCAAGCAGTTTTTGATCAACCCGTTCGGCCTGCACTACAGCGAGGTCACCGCCAGCAACCTGGTCAAGATCGACCTGCAGGGCCGGGTGCTGGACGGCTCGCCGCACCCGGTGAACCCGGCCGGCTTCACGGTCCACGCGGCGCTGCACGACGGCCTGCCCGACGCGCACTGCGTGATGCACACCCACACCACGGCCGGCATGGCGGTGGCCTGCCTGGAAGGCGGGTTGCAGCAGAACAACTTCTACAGCGCGCAGCTGCACGGCCTGGTGGCTTACCATGATTTCGAAGGCATCACCGTACACCCCGACGAAGCGCCGCGGCTGCTGGCGAGCATCGGCGACAAGCCGGCCGTGATCCTGCGCAACCACGGCCTGCTGGTCTGGGGCCAGACGCTGCCGCAGACCTTCTCGCTGCTGTGGACGCTGAACCGCGCCTGCGAGATCCAGCTGGCCACCCTGTCCATGGGCCCGGCGATCCCGATCTCCGATGCGGTCGCGCGCAGCTGCCGCAACGACGCCTTGCAGTTCCACCCGCATCACGGCGCCGGCAAGGACGTGTTCGAGGCCCTGGTCCGCCAGGTCGAGCGCAGCGACAACTCGTACCGCCAATGAACCGGAGCGCGCAGCCCATGAGCGATTCTTCCATCACGTTCGACGCGATCTGTATCGTCGGCGCCGGCGCCATCGGCGGCTGGCTGGCGGCCGGACTGGCACGCGCCGGCAAGCAGGTGTCGCTGCTCGCGCGCGGCCAGAGCCTGGCGGCACTGCAGGCCAACGGCCTGCAGTTGCACAGCGGGCCGGCCGACGCACCGAAGATCCAGCGCTTCGACCTGCATGCCAGCGCCGATGCCGCCAGCCTGGGCCCGCAGGACCTGGTCATCATCGCCGTCAAGGCGCCGGCGCTCAAGGCCGTCGCCCAGCAGATCGGCCCGCTGATCGGCCCGCACACCGTGGTGCTGACCGCGATGAACGGCGTACCCTGGTGGTTCCTGCACGGATTCGGCGGTGACCTGAAAGGCACGGCACTGCGCTCGGTGGATCCGGACGGCACGATCGCCACCGCGATCGAGGCACGCCATGTGATCGGCGGCGTCGTGCACGCCAGTTGCGCAACGCCCGCACCGGGCGTGGTCCGCCACGTCATGGGCAACCGGATCATCGTCGGCGAACCCTCGGGCGAACGCAGCGAGCGGGTGCAGGCCCTGTCGGCGTTGCTGCAGGCCGGCGGCTTCGAGGCACCGGTGTCCGGGCAGATCCAGCACGACATCTGGTACAAGTTGTGGGGCAACATGACGATGAACCCGATCAGCGCGTTCACCGGCGGGACCTCGACCGACATCATGGACGACGAGCTGGTGCTCGCGTTCTCCCACCGGATCATGCTCGAGGCACGCGCCATCGGCGCCGCGTTCGGCGCCGCGATCGACCAGGAGCCGGCCGACCGGCATGTGATCACACGCAAGCTGGGCACCTTCAAGACCTCGATGCTGCAGGATGTCGAAGCCGGCAAACCGGTGGAACTCGACGCGCTGGTGGCGTCGGTGCGCGAACTCGGCCAGCTCACCGGGGTGCCGACGCCCGAGATCGACACCTTGCTCGGCCTGGCCCGGCTGCATGCACGGGTGCACGGCCTGTACTGAACCCACCCGTCGGCCGCGGCCGACGCCGCCCCGCGCGGGGACGGACCATCCCCCGGCGTGCCAAGACCGGCGGGTATATTGAGGCATGGCACACCACCGACACCACACCCGGACCGACCTGGCCCGCATCGCCGCGGACGTGATGCGCGAACGCGGCCTGGCACCCGAGTTCCCGTCCGACGTGCAGCACCAGTTGCAGGCCATCACCGGCCCCGCTCCCGTCCAGGGCAAGGACATCACCGACCTGCGTCACCTGCCGTGGTGCTCGATCGACAACGACGACTCCCGTGACCTGGACCAGCTCAGTGCCAGCGAAGTCCTGCCCGGCGGTGCCGTCAAGATCCTGGTCGCCGTGGCCGACGTCGATGCCCTGGTGCGCAAGGACAGCGCCATCGACCGCCATGCCTGCCAGAACACCACCTCGGTCTACACCGGCGCGCGCATCTTCCCGATGCTGCCCGAACGGCTGTCGACCGACCTGAGCTCGCTGAACCAGGACGAGGACCGCTTGGCCCTGGTCACCGCGATGGTGTTCAATCCCGACGCCAGCCTGGCCGGCTCCACCGTGATGCACGCCTGCGTGCGCAACAAGGCGCAACTGGCCTACGACGCCATTGCCGCCTGGCTCGACGGCACCGGCGAACTGCCGGCAGCGGCGGCGGCCATCGACGGCCTGGATGCGCAGCTGCGCACGCAGGACGCGGTGGCGCAGCAGCTGCGCGCCCGACGCCGCGAGCAGGGCGCGCTGGAGTTCGAGACCTTCCAGCCGCGCGCGGTGTTCGACGGCGAAGAGGTGGTCGACATCGTCGAGCAGCCCCACAACCGGGCACGCCAGCTGATCGAGGAGCTGATGATCGCCACCAATGGCTGCAATGCCCACTTCCTGTCCAGCAAGGGCGGCATGGCGTTGCGGCGCGTGGTGCGCTCACCCGAGCGCTGGCAACGCATCGTCGACGTCGCGCGCGACAAGGGCGTCGAGCTGCCGGCGCGCCCCGACGCCCGAGCGCTGGAAGCCTTCCTGGCACGCGAACACCGGCGCGACCCGCTGCGTTTCCCCGACCTGTCGCTGGTCATCGTCAAGCTCATGGGCCGCGGCGAATACGTGCTGGAAAAACCCGACGGCGACCCGATCGGGCATTTCGGGCTGGCCGTGCGCGACTACACCCATTCGACCGCGCCGAACCGGCGTTATCCGGACCTGATCACGTCGCGGCTGATCAAGGCCGCGCTGGCGCACCAGCACCCGCCGTACAGCCCGAGCGAGCTGGACCATCTGGCACAACACTGCACGCAGCAGGAAGACGCGGCGCAGAAGGTGGAGCGGCGGGTGCGCAAGTCCGAGGCGGCACTGGTGCTCGAGCGGCGCATCGGCGAGCACTTCGACGGCATCGTGACCGGTGCCGACCCCCAGTCGACTTGGGTGCGCACGTTCGCGCCGCCGGTCGAAGGCAAGCTGGTCGGCAACCCGCCCCACCTCGACATCGGGCAACGCGTCCGGCTCACGCTGGTGGTGGCCGACGTCGAACACGGATTCATCGACTTCGTGTTGGCAACTGCGAACTGATCCCGGCCACGCCATGCCGGTGCGGCGCCCGGCGTGCCGGTCTCAGGCGGACAGGCCCGCGGCCCGCAGCCGCGCCCGCAAGTCGTCGAGTTCGTCCATCAGCTGCAGGGCCAGTGCCGCACCGGCGGTGTTCACACCCAGGTCACGCTGGAGCCGCACCGCGACACGCGCGCGGCGCAACTGCAGGCCGGTGAACCGCCAGTGGGCCGGTTCCGCGCCCCGCGGCGCGATGACGCCTTCGTCGACCAGCGCCAGGAGTTCGTCGATCTCGGTGCTGCAGGCACGGCACAACTCGTCGAGCGACAGGTCCTGTTGATCTTCGAGGATCAGCACCTCGGTCACCGTGTGTATCTTGCTGGCGTTCATGCCTTGCCCTCCAGTCTGGCGCGCGGCCGGAAGTCCTTGAACTGCGACTGCATGCCGGCGTAGATGGCGCGCGCGGCGTCCGAGTCGGCCGGCGGCAATGCGATCTGCAACACGAAATAGAAGTCTCCGGGCGTGGCACCGGGAATGCCGCGCCCGCGCAGCCGCAGCTTGCGCCCGGCCGCCGATCCGGCCGGAATCGTCAGCTCGACCGAGCCGGCCGGCGTCGGCACCTCGATCTGCGCGCCCAGTGCCGCCTCCCATGGCGCCACCGGCAGGTCCAGGTAGACGTCGCGCTGGTCGACGCGGTACCGCGGGTGCGACCGGAACGACACCTCCAGGTACAGGTCGCCGGGCTTGCCCTGGCCGATGGCCGGCCCGCCTTGCCCGGCCAGGCGGATATGCTGGCCGGCGCGCACGCCCTTGGGAATCGTGAACTCGATCGTGTGTTCGCGCGTCGTCACCCGGCCCTGCCCGTCGATCTGCGGCAGACGCAGGCTCAGGCTGCGCTTTCCGCCATGGTAGGCGTCCTCGAGGTCGATCTGGATCCGCGCATGATGGTCTTCGCCGTTCGCGTGAAAACCGCCGCCCGGATGCGGCCGGCCGCCGCGCGCGGCGCCGGCCTCGGCGAAGCCGCGCCGGAACAGGGTTTCGAAGAAGTCGCTGTAGTCCTCCTGGCCCGGACCCTGCTCGCGGAACCCGCGCCCGGGCGCCTCGAAACCGGCGTTCCAGTCCGGTGGCGGCTGGAAGTCCTGCCCGGCGCGCCAGTTGGCGCCCAGGCGGTCGTAGGCGGCGCGTTTCTCCGGGTCCTTGAGCACCTCGTAGGCCTCGCCGATCTCCTTGAAGCGCACCTCGGCCTCGGCCTCCTTGCTGACGTCCGGATGGTATTTCCGCGCCAGGCGGCGATACGCCTTCTTGATGTCGTCGGCACTGGCGTCGCGCGCCAGCCCCAGCAATTGGTAGTAGTCCTTGAATTCCATGGTGTCCCCGTGCGGCTCGTCAATCTACACCGGATCGCGCCGGCGATGTTCGACAGATCGGGGCGGATTGATGCAGGTCAAGCCGACCCGGCGCCCGCCGCGTCCACCTGCACCGGAACCCGCTGCGCGAGCGCGCACATCAGCTCGTAACCGACGGTACCGGCCGCGTGCGCGATCTCGTCGATCGGCAACACGGCATCACCCGCCGCGCCCCACAACACGACCTCGGAGCCGACACCGGCGCCCGGCACCGGATCGAGGTCGACGGTCAGCATGTCCATGCTGACCCGGCCGACGGTGCGGCTGCGCACGCCGCCAACCAGCACCGGGGTGCCGGTCGGGCACACGCGCGGATACCCGTCGGCATAACCGCAGGCCACGACGCCGATGCGCATCGGACGCTCGGCGACGAAGGCGGAACCGTAACCCACGCTGTCGCCCGGCTGCAGCTGCTGCACGGCGATGATGCGGGCGGCCAGCGTCATCGCCGGCCGCAGGCCCCAGTGCGCGACGTCGTGTTCCGGGTAGTCGGGTGCGCTGCCGTAGGTGGCGATGCCCGGGCGGATCCAGTCCGAGGCCGCGGCAAGGTTGTCGCCGCCCGATGCCGCAGCGCCCATGTGGCGCAGCGTGGCGGCACTGTTGCCCACACTGCGTTCGCCCGGCAGGTCCTCGGTGGCAGCCAGGAAACGCGCCATCTGCGCCGCCACGCCGGGCGATCCGTCGGCATCGCTGAAATGGGTCATCAGCGTGATTTCCCCGACCTGGGTCAAGGCGTCGAGCCGTGACCAGGCCGCGCGGTAGACGGTGGGCGTGAACCCCAGCCGGTTCATGCCCGAATTCATCTTCAGGAACACCCGATGCGGCACATGGGTCTTGTGCAGCGCCAGCATGTCGATCTGTTCGTCGCAATGCACGGTATGCCACAGGCCCAGGCGGGAACACAACTCGAGGTCGCGCGCCTCGAACACGCCTTCGAGCAGCAGGATCGGGCCGCGCCAGCCCAGATCGCGGATGCGCTGGGCCTCGTCCAGGTCGAGCAGCGCAAAACCGTCGGCGCCGCGCAGGCCGGCGTACGCCCGCTCGATGCCGTGGCCGTAGGCGTTCGCCTTGACGATGGCCCAGGCCTTGGCGTCGGGCGCGTGCTGGCGGCAACGCGCCAGGTTGTGGCGCAAGGCGTCGGGATGGATGGTGGCTTGTATGGGGCGCGGCATGGCGGTCGGGCAGTCGGTCGGCGGCGAGGGAACCCCGATTCTGGCATCCCGGGCCGGGCTGCCGCCGCGCCCGGCGCGACGGCGGCGATGCTGTTACAGGCCCATGATATAACCGGGCTCCACGTTGGAGACCCCATCAGAAAATACCGGCATCAGACCCACTGAATGCCCCGACAACACGGCATGAAGCGCGGGTTCTACACCATCATGTCAGCGCAGTTTTTCAGCTCGCTGGCAGACAATGCGTTGTTCGTCACCGCGGTGCAATTGCTTCGCAGCGAAAAGGCCGGCGAATGGCAACAGGCGGCCTTGGTGCCGATGTTCGCCCTTTTCTACGTGATCCTGGCGCCTTTTGTCGGCGCGTTCGCCGACTCGCGGCCCAAGGGCCAGGTCATGCTGATCAGCAACTTCATCAAGGTCGCCGGTTGCCTGATGATGTTGTTCGGCAGCCACCCGCTGCTCTCGTATGCCATCGTCGGGCTCGGGGCCGCCGCCTATTCACCGGCCAAGTACGGCATCCTGACCGAACTGCTGCCGGCCTCGCAGCTGGTCAAGGCCAACGGCTGGATCGAAGGGCTGACGATCGGCTCCATCATCCTGGGCGTGCTGCTCGGCGGCCAGCTGGTCGGCTCCGTGGTCTCGGGTTTCCTGCTGCAGATCGACCTGCCGTTCATCGACACCGGCATCGACACCGCGCCGGAGGCGGCCATCTCGGTACTGATCCTGGTGTATCTGCTGGCAGCCTGGTTCAACACCCACATTCCCGACACCGGCGTCGAGATGCGGCCGATGCCGCGCCGGGTGATCTCGCTGCTGCCCGACTTCTGGACCTGCAACATGCGGCTGTGGCGCGACAAGCTGGGCCAGATCTCGCTGGCGGCCACGACGCTGATCTGGGGCGTGGCGGGCAATCTGCGGTTCATCGTGTTGTCCTGGGCCGCGGCCGCGCTCGGCTATTCGGTCACCCAGGCCTCGGCGCTGCAAGGCGTGGTGGCCATCGGCATGGCGGCCGGCGCCATCATCGCGTCCATGCGCATGCGGCTCGAAGACGGGCCGCGCGTGATCACGCTGGGCATCGGCATGGGTGGCCTGATCATCCTGCTGATCTTCATCGACAACGTCTGGATCGCAGCGCCGTTCCTGGTGCTGCTGGGCGCCATCGGCGGCTTCCTCGTGGTTCCGATGAACGCGCTGCTGCAGCACCGCGGGCACAACCTGATGGGCGCGGGTCGGTCCATCGCGGTGCAGAACTTCAACGAGCAGGCCTGCATCCTGGCGCTGGGCGCCGCCTACAGCCTGTCGGCGGGCCTGGGTGTCCACACCTTCGGCGCCATCACCGGCTTCGGCGTCGTGGTGGCGCTGGTGATGTGGCTCATCAAGCGCTGGCACGCCGGCAACTGCGTGCACCACCGCGCCGAGGTCGAGCACCTGCTGGCCATCGCGCGCAACGACAAGTCGCACGGCTGACCGACACCGGCGGCATCAGCGCCGCATGCGCTGGAAGTCGGACGGTGTCAACGACGCGTCCGGCTCGACCCGCTCCACGCGGTTGCGTCCCAACCGCTTGGCGTCGTACAAGGCCTTGTCGGCCGCCGCGTACAAAGGGGCGATCGCGCCATCACCGCCGGCGGGCAGGCAACCCACCCCGAAACTGGCCGTGACCGGAATCTGCAGGTCGCGCCCGATCGATGCGGGCGCTGCGTGCAGCAGGCGCCGCAACTTGTCGGCCAGCTGGGTGGCGGCCTCGATGTCGGTGCGGGGCAGCAGCACCATGAACTCCTCGCCGCCGATACGCGCCACCAGGTCGGTGGCGCGCACCCCGCCGAGCAGGCACTGGGCCACGTGCACCAGCACCTTGTCGCCGGCCGGATGCCCGTAGCGGTCGTTGATGACCTTGAAATGATCCAGGTCGACCACGATGGCACTGGTGAAGCCGCCATGGCGTTGCGCGCGCCGCAGTTCCTCCTCGGCCAGGCGCATGAACTCGCGCCGGTTGTACAACGCGGTCAGCGCATCGCGCGTGGCCAGCCAGACCAGTTCGTCCTGTTGCTTCTCCAGCGTGGCATTGCGCGCCGTGAGTTCGCGCTGCAGCAGCAGGTACTGGGTGTTGCGCCGCCACAGTCCCAGCGACAACACCAGGCCCAGCAAGGTCGCGCCGAATCCGTTCGCCCGGTTGGACAGCAGGATGGAGCCATCGGTCTGGGTCAGTCCGATCGCGACGAAATAGAGACCGTAGGTGATCGCGAACAACCAGGTCGTCGTGGCCGGCGGCAGCAGGAACAGCAGGCTCACCGACATGCAGCCCAGCAGGTACGGACTGATGTTGGGCGTGATCCACTGGTCCAGCGCCGTGAGCACCACGGTGAACACCAGGAAACTCAAGGGTGCGACGAACTGCACCACCCGTACCGCCCGGTCGACCCGGGTGCGGCGCACGATGCGCCATGTCGCCAGCAGCACCAGCACCAGCCAGGCCGTGGTCCCGGCATAGACCTGCACGACGGCTTGCCACCATTGCTGCTGGATCGCCGACATCGGCGACACGGGACCGAGCACGAAGACCGCGAGCAGCAGCAGGTTGAGCACCAGGAAGACCGGGATCAACCCGCGCAGGCGCCGCATGTTGCCCAATGCGACCTCCTGCTCGACCTGCGCATCGGCTGCCGCCATGGCCCCGAACCAGCGGGCGAATCGTTGCGGCAGTTTCATCATGGGGCGCGAGTATCGCAGGTCGGGCCCGGTGCTCGACCACGCCGGCGGCGACGCGCAACCCCGGTTCGGATACGATGACCGACCCGCAACCGCATCTGCCGGAGCCGCCCCCATGACCTCGATCTACGATTTTTCTCCGTTGCAGATGGACGGCAAGCCATTGCCCCTGAAACGATTCAAGGGCCGGGCCATGCTGATCGTCAATACCGCGAGCGCGTGCGGCTTCACGCCCCAGTTTGCCGGGCTCGAGGCCTTGCACCAGGCCTATGCCGACAAGGGTCTGGTGGTGCTGGGTTTCCCCTGCAACCAGTTCGGCGGCCAGGATCCGGGCAGCAACGACGAGATCGCATCGTTCTGCCAGCGCAACTACGGCGTGCAATTCCCGATGCTGGCCAGGATCGACGTCAAAGGCGAACAAGCGGCGCCGCTGTGGCAGTGGCTGAGCGCACAGGCACCCGGCCTGCTGGGCAGCACGTCGATCAAGTGGAACTTCACCAAGTTCCTGGTCGGGCGCGACGGTGCGGTGATCCGCCGCTACGCGCCGACCGACACGCCGCAAAGCCTGACCGGCGACATCGAAGCGGCGCTGGCCGGCTGAGGCTTTTTCACCAAGTCGTGGCCAGAACCGGCTGCGGGGTCGCCGTCATGTCCGGATCCGAAACGTTTTGCTACGCTCGCGGGTATCCATGACTGCCTTCGAGTCGTCCACGCTGTTCGATCTGCTGCCCATCGGAGCCTACCGGTCAACCACCGATGGCCGGCAGTTGCGCGCCAATGCGGCCCTGGTGCGCCTGAACGGCTACGCATCCGAAGCGGAGCTGCTGGCGGCCGTCAAGGACATCGACCGCGAATGGTATGTGGAACCGGGCCGGCGCCAGCGGTTCCTGGACCTCATGCAACGCAATGGCCGGGTGGTGAACTTCGTCTCGCAGATCTACCGCCACAAGACGCGCGAGCGGATCTGGATCCGCGAGAACGCGCATGTGGTGCGCGACGCCAACGGCGACGTCCTGTGTTTCGAAGGCACGGTGGAGGACATCACCGAATCGCAACAGGCCTTGCAGGACCTGTCCGACAGCGAACGCCGCTTTCGCGCGCTGACCGAGAAGGCGCGGGTGCTGACCCTGGTCTGCGACGCGCAGGGCCGCATCAGTTATGCCAGTGAAGCCACGCGCAGCATGCTGGGCCGCACGAACGCCTCCATGGTCGGCAGCCGGCTGACGGACTGGGTGCATCCGGACGACGCGGCGGCCGTCCACGACGCGCTCGGCGCCGCCGCGCGCGACGAAATCGCCGATGGGGAGGCGATCTACCGTTTCCGCCATGCCGATGGCAGCTGGCACCAGCTGGCCACGCTGGCCAGCAACTACCTGCAGGAGGAGGCGGTGCAGGGCATCGTCCTGAACTGCCGCGACGCCACGGAGCGCCTGCGCGCGGAAGCCGCCGAACGCGCGCTGATCGAGAACGAGTCGCGCTGGAAACTCGCACTCGAGAGCGCCGGAGACGGCGTCTGGGACTGTGACCTGCTGACCGGCGCACAGGTCTTTTCGCGCCGCTTCCTCGACATGTATGGCCTGACCGAACAGGACGTGGCGACCACGGACGGCCAGATCGACCTGCGCACCCACCCCGACGACGTGGCCCGGCGCGACCAGGCCCGCCAGGCCCATTTCGACGGTCTGAGCCCGACCTACGTCAGCGAGCACCGCATCCGCTGCAAGGACGGCAGCTGGAAGTGGGTGCTGTCGCGCGGCATGCTGATCAGCCGCGACGAACAGGGCCGGCCGCGGCGGCTGATCGGCACCCACACCGACATCACCGAGCGCAAGCGCGCGGAGACCGCGATGCAGGAGCTGCTCGCCGAGCTGCGCGACCGGTCCGTGCAGATGCAGACCATCCTGGGCAGCGCCGGGCAAGGCATGTACCTGGCGGACCGGGACGGCCGCCTGGCCATCTACAACCAGCAGTTCTGCGAACTGCTGGACCTGCCACCCAGCCTGCTCGACACCCATCCGCGGCTCGAGGACGTCACCCGCTTCCAACTCGAACGGGGGGATTTCGGCGAACAGGGCGAATGGGTCGATGCCGAGGCGCGCGCGTACGTGCAGGGCAATGCCGACCTGTTGCTGTCGCAACCGCCCTCGCGGTATCTGCGCACGACCCGCGCCGGCCGGGTGCTCGAGGTCCGTACGGTCCCGGTGCCGTCGGGCGGCTTCGTGCGCTCGTTCAACGATGTCACCGACTACCTGCAGACGGAGCGTTCGCTCAAGCGGCTCAACCTGCTGCTCGAGGCCACACAGTCGCTGGCCCACCTGGGAGGCTGGGAGGTCGACCTGCGCACCCGCCAGGTGTTCTGGACCCGGGAGGTGTACCGCATCCTGGAGATCTCGCCGGACGCGTTCGCCCCGACCATGGACAACACGGCCCGCTTCTTCACGCCGGAGTCGGCGCGCCAGGTCGCCGCCGCGATTGCGGACAGCCATTCGCGCGGCACTCCGCCCGAGACCGAGCTGCAGATGGTCACCGCCAAGGGGCGGCTGATCTGGATTCATGCCGTCAGCATGGTGAGCCGCGAGAACGGCGAGATCGTCAAGCGCACGACCGTGATCCAGGACATCACCGAGCGCAAGCAGACCGAGGCCGCCCTGCGCGAGAACGAGGCACGCTGGAAGCTGGCCCTGGAGAGCGCGGGCGACGGCGTCTGGGATTGGGACATCGCCCGGGGTACGGAGGTGTTCTCGCCCCGATTCCAGGAGATGTACGGATTTGCCGACGGCGAAATGCCGGACGGAGCGCAGGCCCTCGACGACAGGACCCACCCGGACGATCGGGCCGCCATGCAGCAGGCACGCCAGGACCATTTCGACGGCAGGACGGCCAGCTACGTCAACGAGCACCGGCTGCGCTGCAAGGATGGCAGCTGGAAGTGGATTCTGTCGCGCGGCATGGTGATCAGCCGGGACGCCAACGGCCGGCCGCTGCGCATGATCGGAACACACACCGACATCACCGACCGCAAGAATGCCGAGGCCCTGGTCTGGCAGCAGGCCAATTTCGACCCGCTGACCGGCCTGCCGAACCGACGCATGTTGCGGGACCGGCTGGCGCAGGAGCTCAAGAAGACCGCGCGTGACGGCCGGCAGCTGGCCATCCTGTTCGTGGATCTCGACCACTTCAAGGAAGTCAACGACACCCTGGGCCATGACGCCGGGGACCAGCTGCTGATCGAGGCGGCACAACGCATCCGCTCCTGCGTGCGCGACTCGGACACGGTCGCGCGCATGGGCGGCGACGAGTTCACGCTGGTGGTGTCGGAGCTGGACAACACCCAGCGGCTGGACCGCATCCTGCACGACGTGCTGCAGGCCATGGCCACGCATTTCCAGATCGGCGACGAACAGGTCTACGTCTCGGCCAGCATCGGCATCACCATCTACCCGACCGATGGCCGGGAGGTGGAGACGCTGTTCCGCAATGCCGACCAGGCCTTGTACGTGGCCAAGGGCGGCGGGCGCAACCGCTTCAGCTATTTCACGCCGACGCTGCAGCAGGCTGCGCAGGCACGGGCGCGGCTGGCCAACGATCTGCGGGCCGGCGTGGCACTGGCCCAGTTCCACCTGGTCTACCAGCCCATCGTGTCGCTGACCGACGGCCAGGTCCGCAAGGCCGAGGCCTTGCTGCGCTGGCAGCATCCGTCGCGCGGGCCGGTAAGCCCGGCCGAATTCATCCCGATCGCCGAGGCCACCGGGCTGATCATCGAAATGGGTGAATGGGTGTTCCGCCAGGCCACGCAGCAGGCCGTCCGGTGGCGCGCGCGGCACCATCCGGACTTCCAGGTCAGCGTGAACAAGTCACCGGTGCAGTTCCACAACGATGCCGGACGCCAGCAGCGCTGGGGCGAACACCTGGCCGCCATCGGCCTGCCGGGTGCCGGCATCGTGATCGAGATCACCGAAGGCCTGTTGCTCGACACCAGCGCGGCCGTGACCGAGCAGCTGCGCCAGCTGCGCGACGCCGGCATCCAGGTCTCGCTGGACGACTTCGGCACCGGTTATTCGTCGCTGACCTATCTGCAGCGTTTCGACATCGACACCATCAAGATCGACCAGTCCTTCGTGCGCAACCTCGCATCCGGCAGCACCGACCTGGCGCTGTGCAAGGCCATCATCGTCATGGCCCACGAGCTGGGCATGCAGGTGATCGCCGAAGGCGTGGAAACACGCGAGCAGCTCGCCCTGCTGGTGGCCGCGGGTTGCGACTTCGGCCAGGGTTACCTGTTCGCCCGGCCGATGACGGCGGCGGACTTCGACAACTTCATGGAGAACGCAGGCATCGACATCGGGCCGCTGGCGCAGGGCTGACTAGGGCGCCAGGGCCGCGTCCAGCACCTCGATCCAGTGCCGCACCGGCGTGGTGGTGCCGCCCTGCAGATGCGTGATGCAGCCGATGTTGGCCGACACGATCACGGTGGGCGCGACCGCGGCCAGATGGCCGAGCTTGCGGTCGCGCAACTGCAGCGCCAGGGCCGGTTGCAACACCGAATACGTGCCGGCGGAGCCGCAGCACAGATGGGCCTCGTTGGCGGCCAGCTGCAGGTCGAACCCCAGGGCCCGCAGGTGCTGCTCGACGCCGCCGCGCAGTTGCTGGCCGTGCTGCAGCGTGCAGGGCGGGTGGAACACCAGGCGGGCCGCGGACCCGTCCGCCGATGCCGCACGGGACGCATCGACGCGGCCGGCCAGCGACTGCGCGAGTTCGGGCAGCAATTCGCTCAGGTCGCGCGTCAGGGCGCTGACGCGCGCGGCCTTGTCGGCGTACGCCGGATCATCGCGCAGGATGTGCCCGTATTCCTTGACCGTCACGCCACAGCCCGACGCGTTCATCACGATCGCCTCCACCGGTGACGGCGTGCCGTCGATGAACGGCCACCAGGCATCGATGTTGGCCCGCATCTGCTGCTTGCCGCCCTCCTGATCGTCGAGGTGGAACTTGACGGCACCGCAACAGCCGGCGGCCGGTGCGGCCACGGCCTGGATGCCCGCGGCATCGAGCACGCGGGCGGTGGCCCGGTTGATGTTGGGCATCATGGCCGGCTGCACGCAACCGGCCAGCATCAGCATGCGCCGGCCATGGGTGCGCGTGGGCAGGTCACCCGCGTGCTGGCGCGGCGGCACCTTGGCGCGCAAGGCGGCCGGCAACAAGGGGCGCACCATCTGGCCCATGCGCATCGCCGGCGCAAACAGCGGCGACGGCAGCCCCTGCTTCAACGCCCAGCGCACGGCCTGCTCCGTGGCCGGCCGCGACACCTTGGCATCGACCAGCTTGCGGCCGATGTCGACCAGGTGCCCGTATTCCACCCCGCTGGGGCAGGTGCTCTCGCAATTGCGACAGGTCAGGCAACGGTCCAGGTGCAGCTGGGTCTTGCGGGTCGGCGCCTGGCCTTCGAGCACCTGCTTCATCAGGTAGATGCGTCCGCGCGGCCCGTCGAGCTCATCGCCCAGCAGCTGGTAGGTCGGGCAGGTCGCGGTACAGAAACCGCAGTGCACGCACTTGCGCAGGATGGCCTCGGCGGCGATGCCGTCCGGCGTATCCTTGTATTCGGGGGCGAGTTGGGTCTGCATGGCGAAGTGACGGCGCTGCTGCTACAGCCCGGCGAACATGCGACCGGGACCGAAGATGCCAGCCGGATCGAACTGCTGCTTGAGTGCGCGGTGGATCTGCAGCAACGCCGGCGCCAGCGGATGGAACACCGGCGTATCGGCGGCGCTGCCGTCGGCCGCGCGCCGGAACAGGGTGGCGGTTCCGCCCGCACGTTCGGCGGCGTCGCGCAAGGCCTGTGCCTGCGCCGCGCCGGCGTGTATCCAGCGCTGTGCGCCGCCCCACTCCAGCAACGCATCGTCGCCGGCCAGCGGCATCACGCCGGTGGTGTCCGGCACGCTGAGCCGCCACAGGCAGGCGTCGTCCGGCCGCGTGAAGACATCGGCACTGTGCTCGCGCAGCGACTGCCAGAACGCATGCGCCGGCGCCGCGTCCACACGCTCGCCACCCATGGACTGGCAGGCCGCATGCACGGCGGCCTGGGCACCACGCAGCCGCAGGTGGAGCAGGCCGCGGCCGTCGACCCGCATCCAGGCGCTGGCGTCGAGCGGCAAGGGCCGCGCGGCCCATGCACGCAGGCGGCGCAAGGCGTCGGCCTGGTCGGCCTCCAGTCGCAACGTGGCCTCGGCCATCGGCCGCGGCAGCACCTTGAGCGAGACCTCGGTGATCAGGCCCAGCGTCCCCATCGAGCCGGCCATCAGGCGCGACACGTCGTAGCCGGCCACGTTCTTCATGACCTGACCGCCGAATTGCAGCAGCCGGCCCTGGCCCGACATCAGGGTCAGGCCCAGCACATAGTCGCGCACCCCGCCGCTGGCGGCACGCGCGGGCCCCGACAGGCCGGCGGCGACCATGCCTCCGACCGTTGCCGCGGCGCCGAAATGCGGCGGCTCGAACGGCAGGAACTGCGATTGCCCCTGCAGCAACTGTTCGAGTTCGGCCAGCGGAGTACCCGCCCGCACGGTGACCACCAGTTCACTGGGCTCGTAGCTGGTGACACCGCGCAGAGCGCCGGTGTCGAGCAACGCGCCCACCAGCTGCTGGCCATAAAAGTCCTTGCTGCCGCCGCCGCGGATGCGCAGCGGCGTCGCCGCCGCGGCGGCGCTGCGGATCTGTTCCGCCAGGGATGTCAGGACCGATTCCATGCGCCCAATGGTAGCGAGCCGCCACGGCGACGGCGTGAAGCTTTTGAACGCGGCGCGTTCACATTTTTCTCACTCGCGAAACAGGTTGACCGGCAGTCCGGGAACCTCGATGCGGGTGGAGAAGATGCAACCCGACTGGGGGAAGCGCTGCAGCTCGTGGGCCGGGCGGTTGTGGCGCGCGCTCGTGATGTACAGGGTCTTGAGGTCGTCGCCTCCGAAACATGGCATGGTCGGGCACATCACCGGGGTTTCGATCTCCTGCAGCAAGCGGCCATCGGGCGCGATCTTGAGCAGTCGTTGCCCCTCGAACATGGCCACGTAGTAGTTGCCCTGGGTGTCGACCGCGGCACCATCGGGCCGACCGCGGTAGCCCGGCATGCCGCTTTGCCATTGGGCCGGCTTGGGTTCTACCCGATGGAATTCGCGTTCGTTGCGCATCACGTTGGCATCGGCATCCCAGTCCCAGACGCGCACGCAGTGTTGCGGGGTGTCGGCCCAGTAGACCCGCTGGCGGTCCGGCGACCACGCCAGCCCGTTGGCGACGGTCGCGTCGCCGGCCATGCGTTGCACCTGCGGCGTGCGGCCGTCACGGCAGTCGAGCACCAGCAGCTCGGCCTCGGCGGCCGTGCGCGGCTCGTACATGGTGCCGGCCCAGAAACGCCCCAGCGGGTCGGCCTTGCCGTCGTTGAACCGGGTGGTCATCACATCGTGATCGATCCGGTGCAGCAGCCGCAGCCCGACACCCCACTCCTGCGCGCGGTAGATGCCGTCGCGCAGTGCCACGACCAGTCCTCCGCTGGCCGCCGGTGCGATGCAGCCGGGCTCCATCGGCATGTCCCACGCCTGCACCGCGCCGGTGACCGGATTGGCGCGCAGGATCTTGCGCCCGGGTATGTCGACCCAGTACAGCAGCCGTTCCCGCGGATGCCAGAACGGTGATTCGCCCAGTTCGCTGGGTTCCTGGGTGACGGCCTGCCATTTCATGTCGTAGGTCCTGTTTCAATCCGCATGCTGGCGCTCAGAGACTCGCCCGGCTGCAATATACATACGCCGAACCGGCGCTGGCGCTCCGGGTCGCCCTGTGCCATGTTGACCGCATTATTGACGTGGCTGACCGGCTCGATGGCGACGAAGTCGCGCGCGCTGTTGGTGTACACCACCAGATGATCGAGACTGGAGGTGATGCGCACCGACATGCGTGCATCGCGCAGCAGCGCCTCGCCGTGCCAGCCGTCGTAACAGTGGTCGATCGCCAGTGACGCGGTGGGCGCGTCGAGGCCGGTGCCGGGCGTGTGATGGGTGGGAAGATAGTCCGCGCCCATCTCCCAGCGACCGCCGGCGCGGAACCGCAGATGGCCGTGCGGCCGCTTGACGAAATACGGATGCCAGCCCAGGCCGAAAGGCGCCGGCTGGTCGGACTGGTTGGTGCCGCTGAGCGTGAGCTCCAGCGCGTCGGGCCCGAGGCGGAAGGCCTGCGAGCAGTCGAACGCGAACGGCCAGCTCGGATCGGGGCGGTGCTCGAACGACATCAGCGCAAAGGTCTCGCCGGCCTCCAGCAGCTGCCACGGCCGTTGCCAGCCCACGCCGTGGATGGCATGCGGCTCCGGCGCGAAGTTGCGCACCAGCGGATGGCTGGTGCCATTCCATTGCAAGGTGGCATGGCCGATGCGGTTCGAGAACGGCACCAGCGGATAACAGCCCGAGAGCCGGACGTCGGTGAGAGCCGCCCCGGGTGTGGAACGCAGCACCGGCACGTCGTCCATCCACAGGCCGGCAATGGATGCGCCCCGTTGTGGCGAGATGTCACAACGCAAGGCACCGCAGGCCAGTGGAACGGTTGAACTCATGATGATGCGTTTTCCGATCCCCGCATTGTGCATGTGCCGGCGCACAAACGAAAAACCCGCGCATGCCCAAGGCATGCGCGGGTTCCGGTCTGTGCTGGCGGATCGGGTGCAACAGGTGGCTGTCACGCCCGATCCGGCACGGCCATCGGTCAGCGGCTGTAGGCCGTCTCGCCGTGGGAGCGGATGTCCAGGCCTTCGCGCTCGTCTTCTTCGCTCACACGCAGACCGATCACCATGTCGACGATCTTGTAGGCGATGAAGGCCACCACGGACGACCAGATCATCGTGATCACCACGCCTTCGGCCTGGATCAGCAGCTGGCTGCCGATCGAGAAGTCGTCGCCGCCGGTGCCGCCGAGGCCGGGCGCGGTGAACACGCCGGTCAGCAGGGCACCGAGAATGCCGCCGACGCCGTGCACGCCGAACACGTCCAGCGAGTCGTCCGCGCCGAGCATGTGCTTGAGGCCGGTGACGCCCCACAGGCACAGGAAGCCTGCCAGCAGGCCGATGATGATGGCGCCCATCGGGCCGACGGAACCGCAGGCGGGGGTGATGGCCACCAGGCCGGCGACGGCGCCGGAAGCGGCACCGAGCATCGACGCCTTGCCCTTGGTCATGGCTTCACCGGCAGCCCAGGACAACACCGCGGCAGCGGTGGCCACCAGGGTGTTGATGAAGGCCAGCGTGGCGCCGCCGTTGGATTCCAGGTTGGAGCCGGCGTTGAAACCGAACCAGCCCACCCACAGCAGCGAGGCACCCACCATGGTCAGCGTCAGGCTGTGCGGCGCCATCGCCTCCTTGCCGTAACCGACGCGCTTGCCCAGCATGTAGGCACCCACCAGGCCGGCCATGGCCGCATTGATGTGCACCACGGTACCGCCGGCGAAGTCCAGCGCACCCTTGTCCAGCAGGTAACCACCCGAGCCCCAGACCATGTGGGCGATCGGCAGGTAGCTGAAGGTGAACCACAGCACCGAGAACAACAACACCGCGCCGAAGCGGATGCGCTCGGCGAAGGAGCCGACGATCAGGGCGCAGGTGATGCCCGCGAAGGTCGCCTGGAATGCGATGAAGATGTATTCGGGGATCTTCACGCCGTCGCTGAAGGTGTCGGCCAGCGAGTCGACCGTCACGCCCTTGAGGAACAGCTTGTCCAGGTTCGCGATGAAGGTACCGGAGCCGCCGAACGCCAGGCTGTAGCCATAGATGGCCCACAACACCGAGATCAGCGAGAACACCACCAGCACCTGCATCAGCACCGACAACATGTTCTTGCTGCGGACCAGACCGCCGTAGAACAGTGCCAGGCCCGGCACGACCATCATGATGACCAGGATGGTGGCGACCATCATCCAGGCCACGTCGCCCTTGTTGACCGTGGGCGCCGGTGCGGCTGCCTCGGCAGGGGTCGCGGCGGGAGCGGCCTCGGCCGCAGCGGGGGCGGCGTCGGTCGCCGCGGCGGCTTGCGCCACGACAACGGCAGGTGTTGCCGCTGCATCGGTGCCGGTCGCGGTCTGCGCGGCCGCCAGGCCTGCGCCCATCAACAGGCTGAGTCCGAGGGTGAGGGACAGAAGAACTTTCTTCACAATGCTTCCTTTCCGGTTTCGCCGGTGCGGATCCGCACCACTTGTTCGAGGTCGAAGACAAATACCTTGCCGTCGCCGATCTTGCCGGTGCGCGAGGCACCTTCGATGGCCTCGATCACCTGGTCCGACAACTCGTCGGAGACCGCCACTTCGATCTTGACCTTGGGCAGGAAGTCCACCACGTATTCGGCCCCGCGGTACAACTCGGTATGCCCTTTCTGGCGTCCGAATCCCTTCACTTCGGTCACGGTGATGCCTTGCACCCCGATTCCGGACAAGGCTTCACGCACCTCGTCCAGTTTGAACGGCTTGATCACCGCTGCAATCATCTTCATATCGCGCTCCTGTCAATGGTTGAATATCAGGCTGGCCGCCATGCCGGGGTCGGCGTTGGCGCATCGCCATGTGTCGGCACACACAGTCTTGTTGGTCATGGCAGGCTCCAGTTCGTGTGTCAATGGTGGAAACAGGGCATGCCATGCATGGACCGTGCCATCTCCGTCGCTCCATGGCGCGATGCGTGGGCGCGGACCCTGGTTTTCAATCGCTTACATCCAGACCCGGGACTGCGATCGGACCGGCCGGCACCAGAGGCGCACCATCCAGGTGCAATCCGTTGCGGGCGCCTGTCTGGAATGCACCGCAATGAGGATTCCCACCATGAGCCTGTCCCTGGTCCAAAGTCGTGCATTGGTCGGCATGGGTGCGGCCGCGGTCACCGTCGAGGTGCATCTGGCCAACGGGCTCCCCAGTTTCGGCCTGGTCGGCCTGGCCGAGGTCGAGGTCAAGGAGGCCCGGGAACGTGTCCGATGCGCCATCCAGAACTCCGGCCTGGAATTCCCGCACAACAAACGCATCACCGTGAACCTGGCGCCCGCCGACCTGCCCAAGGACTCCGGGCGCTTCGACCTGCCGATCGCGCTGGGCATCCTCGCCGCCAGCGGCCAGATCGACGCCGATCGGCTGGCCGGGCACGTATTTGCCGGCGAGTTGTCGCTGTCGGGGGCGCTGCGCCCGGTCCGGGGCGCACTCGCGATGAGCCTGGCCTTGCACGACGATCCCGCCCGACCGCGCCAGGTGCTGCCGGCGGGCAATGCCCAGGAGGCGGCGCTGGTGCCGGGCACCACCGTCTACCAGGCCGAGCACCTGCTGGACGTCGTCAGCCAGTTCGTGCCACCGTCCGATACGGCTGCGGCCGACGCTGCGCAAGCCCCGGCGACCCGATGGAGCCGCGTCGAACCCGCGTCCCCGGCCCCGGTGGCCGACGGCTACCCCGACCTGGTCGACGTCAAGGGGCAAACCGGCGCCAAGCGTGCGCTCGAGATCGCTGCGGCCGGAAGCCATGGGGTCCTGATGACCGGTCCGCCAGGCTCGGGCAAGTCCATGCTGGCACACCGGTTCGCCGGCCTGCTGCCACCGATGACGGTGGGTGAAGCGTTGCAAAGCGCCGCGCTGGCGAGCCTGGCCGGCCGCTTCGCGCTGGAACACTGGGGTCGCCGTCCGACCTGCAGCCCGCACCACAGCGCCAGCGCGGTGGCCTTGGTCGGTGGCGGCTCGCCCCCGCGTCCGGGCGAGATTTCGCTGGCGCATCACGGCGTGTTGTTCCTCGACGAGCTGCCGGAATTTCCGCGCGCTGCGCTGGAGGCGCTGCGCGAGCCCCTGGAGACCGGCACCATCACGATTGCCCGCGCGGCCCGGCGCGCCGAATTCCCGGCCCGGTTCCAGCTGATCGCCGCGATGAATCCCTGCCCCTGCGGTTACCTCGGTTCGCCACACCGCGCCTGCCGCTGCGCACCCGACCAGATCGCGCGTTACCAGGGCCGGCTCAGCGGCCCGCTGGTCGACCGGATCGACCTGCACGTGGAAGTGGCGGCCCTGCCCAGCGACGCGTTGCTGCAGGCCGCCACCGGAGACACCAGTGCCGTGGTGCGCGCGCGGGTCGCCGCGGCCCGCGCGCAGGCGACATCGCGCCAGGGCAAGCCGAACCAGGCATTGCAGGGAGCGGAGATCGACACCCATATCGCGCTGGACGACACCGCCATCCGCTTCCTGCAGATGGCCGCCACGCGCCTGGGCTGGTCGGCCCGCGGCACGCACCGGGTGCTGAAGGTGGCGCGCACGATCGCCGACCTGGCGCAGGCCGATGCCGTGGTGGTCGAGCACCTGGCCGAGGCGATGCAGTACCGCCGGGGCTCAGGTCTGGCGGGGGGTTGATCAGCGCCGGGCTGGCGGCTGGAAACGGATCGACCCCAGCATGGCCGGTACGTCGCGCAGGCCGTCGGCGTGCTCGGCGCAGGCCAGCACGGTCAATGCCAGCGACCCCATGCCCGAGCTGCGCACCTCAGGCACGTGGACACCGGAACACGCCTGCCCGGCCTGTGCTCCGGCCGGGGCGATGCGGTAACGCACGAACCGGGCCGCGAGTCCGTCGACCGTGCCGGCCCGGGACTGGTAGTCCAGCGTGTCGGCGCGCCGGTCCAGCGGATCGGAATACAGGCCGAAGTCGTAGTCGATGCGCAGCGCAGCGGTCGTCAGCGCGCCAGCCTGGGAGTCGATGCCACCGGCCGCATGACGCAGGTCGGCCGGTGCGCGCATCCGGAAGGCGCCCAGGTCCCAGGTGCGCCAGTCGGCGGGGGCGGCGGCAGCCACGCATCCTGCCATGAAGCTGCCGGCCAGCAGCAGGAAGGCCAGCGTCGGGAATCGAGGTTTCAGCGTTCCCATGCCCGCTGGCGGCGCCGGGCCCAGCCCGCCACGCCCAGCAGGCCGGCCAGCATCATGGCCCAGGTCTGCGGCTCCGGTACCGCGGCGGCCAGCACCGCGATCGGCGTGACGGAGATATAGAGCTGCCCGCCATCATCGCGCAGGATCGAGCTCAGGCTGGCGCCGGTGGTCAGGTCGAGGAACGAGCCCACCTGCGTTTCGTTCAGCGCGCTCGCACCGGTGATCGTGGGATGCATCAGGTTGCCGCTGACCGACAGGTGCGTCAGCCCCAGGTTGTGGCCCAGCTCGTGTGCGAACAGCACGGTGCCGTTGTTTCCGGCCGCGGCCGCCGACTGGAGTGCGATCAGACCGCCCGGCCGGCTGCCGCACCCGATGATGTTGCTGCCCGGCCCGCCGCAGAAGGAGATCGTGTCGACGAAGAAAAGAGCCACCGTGAAGTTCGGCACCTGCAGCTCGCCGGCCAGCCAGCTGAGGGAGAAATCGTTGTTCCCGTTGAACTCCTCGGTACTGCTGAGGTCCGCCACGACCGGCGCGACGACGGACAAAGGCGCGTTGAAACGGATGTCGATGTCGTAGCCGCCGAACGAGGTCTGCGAGAAGATGTCGTCGAGCACGGCCTGGTCGAAGCTGGTCACGTAGCCGGCTGAGGCCACGCTGGCACCTGCGAGCAGGGCCACGGCCGCAAACTTGCGCATCGCGCCGGACACCATGCGCCAGGCTGGCAGACTATTCCCCGAAATCGACATGGCTGACCCCTTGAGACTGAAACAATGTGGCAGGACACTTTCATTCTAGCCACGCATGGCGCGAGGCCACCGTG
Source organism: Rhodoferax sp. (assembly GCA_024236015.1). GTDB lineage: Bacteria > Pseudomonadota > Gammaproteobacteria > Burkholderiales > Burkholderiaceae_C > CAISIP01. The sequence continues at coordinate 213,806 of JACKLK010000002.1, read as the reverse complement.
AACCAGTCCACGAAAGCGGCCCCTGTGCGCGTCGATGCCGAGCATCACCGCGACGATGCCTGGACACCATACCGCAGGGCCGCCAAACGCGAAACCACGCAACGAGGGGGGCGGCGGCCCGACGAGCGCCGCCGGGCCGCGGAATCAGGCCTGGGCGGCCAGCGACTGCTGCATCGCCTGCAGCAGTTGCGCGGGATCCTGGGCGCCGGATACCGCCACCTTCTGGTTGAAGATGAAGAACGGTACGCCGCCGATGCCCATCTGGCGAGCCCGCTTGTCGGCATCGGCGACCTGCTGCAGTTGCTGCGGATCGCTGATGAACGCACGCGCGGCATCGGCGTCGAGCCCGGCCTCGCCGGCAATCGCCACCAGTTCGTCGGTGCTGCCGATGAACCGGTTCTCGACGAAATAGGCCTTGAGCAGGCGCTCCTTGACGTCGCTGCCGACCGCGGCGCCGTGTTGCTGCGCAAAGGCCAGCAAGGCGTGGGCGGCCAGCGTATTGGGTTGCAGCGTGATGCCGTCGATGTCGAGGTCGAGCCCCGCGGCCTTGCCGGCGGCCTTGACCCGGGCATAGATCTCGGACGCGCGCTGCGGGCCGCCGAACTTGTCTTCCAGGTATTGCTTGCGCGAGATGCCCTCGAGCGGCATGTCGGGATTCAGCTGGAACGGATGCCAGCGAACCTCGGGCTCGCGCAGTCCGGCCTGGCGCGCCTGCTCCAGCGCGGCTTCGAGCTTGCGCTTGCCGATGTAACACCAGGGGCAGACGACATCGGACACGACATCGATGGTCCAGGGGGCGGATGTGCTCATGGCGGTCTACTTCGCAAACAGTTGGGAACGATCGGCGAAAGCCTTGAACTCCAGCGCATTGCCGCTGGGGTCATGGAAGAACATGGTCGCCTGCTCACCGACCTCGCCCTTGAAGCGAACATAGGGTTCGATCACGAACTGCGTACCCGCGGCGCGCAGCTTGTCGGCCAGTTCGCTCCACACCGGCATGTCGAGCACGACGCCGAAATGCCGCACCGGCACGTTGTGCCCGTCGACCGCGCTGGTCGCATTGAGGCCGGCCTCGTCCGGCGCCAGGTGGGCCACGATCTGGTGCCCGAAGAAGTCGAAATCCACCCACGCGTCGCTCGATCGCCCTTCGGGACAACCCAGCAGTTCGCCATAGAAGCGGCGTGCATCGGACAGCGATGCCACGGGAAACGCGAGATGAAACGGGCTCAATGCAGCCATGAAAAATCCATTGGTCAGGGGGGACGAAGATGGTAACCCAAGGCTCTTGACCCGACACCGGGCAAGCCCTTGCGCCGTGCCGCGGCGCGCGCCGGTGCGGGCGCCCCCGTTTCGCGGTCACAATGGACCGACGCCCGTGCCAGCGGCGTTGGGCCACGGCAGGCGGACTCACACGACAGGAGCGCCATGAAAGTCACGATTCTGGGCAGCGGCGTGATCGGCACCACGTGCGCCTATTACCTGGCCAAGGCCGGCCACCAGGTCACGGTGCTCGAACGCCAGAGCGCGCCGGCGATGGAGACCAGTTTCGCGAACGCCGGCGAGGTCTCGCCCGGGTATTCGGCGCCCTGGGCCGGTCCGGGGGTGCCGCTCAAGGCCGTCAAGTGGATGCTGATGCACCACAGCCCGCTCGTCATCTGGCCGATGCTGGATCCGGCGATGTGGCGCTGGGGCGCCTCGATGCTGCGCAACTGCACCGAGGCCCGGTACGCGTTGAACAAGGCGCGCATGGTGCGGCTGGCCGAATACAGCCGCGACTGCCTGCGCGAACTGCGCGCCGACACCGGCATCCAGTACGACGAACGCAGCCAGGGCACGCTGCAGCTGTTCCGCACGCAGCAGCAACTCGACGGCACCGGCAAGGACATCGAGATCCTCCAGCAATATGGCGTGGCCTATGAACTGCTCGATCGCGCCGGCTACATCGGCGTCGAACCGGCGCTGGCCCACGTGCAGGAGAAATTCGTCGGGGCGCTGCGCCTGCCCGGCGACGAGACGGGCGACTGCTTCAAGTTCACCCAGCGCCTGGCCGAGCTGGCGCAGCGCCTGGGCGCGAAGTTCCGTTTCGGCGTGAACATCCAGGCCATCCACAGCGATGGCAGCCGCATCACCGGCATCATGACCGACCGCAAGCTCCAGCAGGCGGACTGTTATCTGGTCGCGCTGGGCAGCCATTCGCCGTTGTTGCTGCGTCCGGTGGGCATTCGCATCCCGGTATACCCGGTCAAGGGTTATTCGATCACCGTGCCGATCGAGGACGCCAGCCGGGCACCGGAGTCGACCATCATGGACGAAACCCACAAGGTGGCGGTGACCCGCCTGGGCGACCGGATCCGGGTGGGTGGAACGGCCGAGCTGGCCGGCTACAGCAACACGCTGCGCGAGGCGCGGCGCGGCACCCTGAACCATGTGCTGACCGACCTGTTCCCGGGTGCCGGCGACGTCGCCAAGGGCCAGTTCTGGTCCGGCCTGCGTCCGATGACGCCGGACGGGACACCGGTGGTCGGCGACTCGATCTACCCCAACCTCTACCTGGCCACCGGCCACGGGACCCTGGGCTGGACCATGGCCGCCGGCACCGGCCGCGTGATGGCCGACCTGGTATCGGGTCGTGCGCCCGAGATCGACATGGACGGGCTGACGGCCGCCCGGTACCGCCAGGGCGCGCCGCGCCGGCACATGGCCTGAGCCATGGCGGCGGCCGGCGCTGCCGAAACATTACCGACGAGTCTGCTATTGACAGTTGCGTCCAGTTCTTGAACCGAGGCGGCTAAAATCGCCGCATGCATACCAGTGTCGCCCCCCGCGTGTCGTTCAAGGCACAAATGCTCAAGGTTCGCGAAGACGCCATCATCCAGGCGGTCAACCGCCTGCTGGCGGAAAAAGGCTTCGATGCGATGACGGTCGACGAGGTCGCCGCCCGCGTCGGTATTGCCAAGGCCAGCCTGTACAAGCACTTCCCCAGCAAGGAGGACCTGGCCGCCGCGGCCATGGTGCGGGTCATGCGCCAGGCGCAGGCGTATTGCGCCGGCCTGTCCGATGACGACCCGCCACTGGAGAACCTGCGGGCGGTCACGCGCTGGACGATGCAGCTCAAGCTCGCCGGCGACATGCCGTCGTTGCCGAGCCAGAATTCCTCGCTGCGATCGGCGCTGATGGCAAACCGGGAATACATGGACGGCCTGATCGAGGTCAGCGACCGCCTCGGCGCATGGATCGAGGCGGCGCAGGCCGACGGCAGCATCAGCAACCGCCTGCCGGCGATCGCCGTGTTGTACACGCTGTATGCAAGGGCCTGCGACCCGGTGCTGGAGTTCCTGAAGATGGGCGGCCAATACCAGGACGACGAGATCATCGAACTGGTGATGAGCACCTGCTTCGACGGGCTCAACGCCCGGTCACAGGCGCCGGACGAAACCCCGGCACGCGCCGTGCACTGACACCCGGGCGCCGGCCCGGGCCGGCATCAGCGCACCAGCAGCACCGGCACGCTGCAATGTGCAAGCACCTTGGTGGCAACCGAGCCCATCACGAGGTTGCCCAAGGCGCCATGGCCGTGCGAACCCATCACCAGCAGGTCGAACTTGCCGGCATCGGCGAACTTGGCGATCTGTTCGGCCGCATGACCGACCTTCCACGCGGTCTTGGCGTCGATGTCATGGCGGATCAGGAACTTGGTGACCGGTGACAGCACCCGTTCGGCTTCGTCGAGCTGATACTGGTCGATCACGTCCTTGCCCAGCGCGGCGCGCGCACGCGGCGGTATGGCCGGCTGGACGGTGAACAGCGTGAAGCTGTTGTCTCCGCCAAAGGTTTCCTTGTGCGTCACGAGGTACGCGAGCATCTTCTTGGTATAGGCGCTGCCGTCGACAGCAAGCAGGATCTTCATGTGCGTACTCCTCTCATTGATGGCTCCAGTCTATGCTGCGCCGGCGGTTCGACCTTGACGAACATCAAGCGCCGGTGCGAGCCCGAGTATCGAGCATGATGCAGGCGGCGCTCTGGAATGCGGCCTGTTCGTTCTTGCGCGCATATCCCAGCGGATTGGCCACGACGCGGCAACCGTTGTGCACATAGTCGCTGGGTGCGTGCAGATGACCGTGCAGCCACAGGTCGGCCCGATGGAGCAGCTCGTCGAGCGCGTTGCAGAAACCCGCGGTACCCGGCGTCAGCCCATACCGCGGGTCCGCGCTGCGCAGGCTCGGCGCAAAATGCGTCACGACCACGGTCGGGCCCGGATGCGGCTGGGCCAGTGCCGCACGCAGCCACTGCTGGCACGACAAGCCCAGCTCGCGCACCTCCGGGGCCAGCATCGGCATGGTCCGGCGCAGGCTGCTGTTCTTGCGCAGATAGTAGTTGGCGGCCCGGAACGCCTTGTCGCGTGCGCGCAGCTGCTGCGCCAGCGTCGCGCCCGGATCGTCCGGCCCGGGCGACAAGGCATCGAAGTCGGTCCACAAGGTGGTTCCGACGAATCGCACGCCGTCGATCGGGACCACCTCGCGCTCCAGCCACACCAGGCCCAGCCGCTCGCAGGTGTCGCGCAGCCGGGCATGCGTGGCGTCGAAGTCCAGCCCGTCGTATTCGTGGTTGCCGGGCAGGAACAGCACCGGCGTCGGCCAGCCCTGCAACGGCGAGAAGCGCGCCAGGCCGAAGTCCGTGTCGGCCAGCAGGGAACCGCTCTGGTAGGAGCCGATGTCGCCGGCGAGCACGAGCAGGTCGGCGCCGGGGGCCGGCTGCGGCACGAAATGGGGATGGGCCTCCAGGTGCAGGTCGGACAGCAACTGGATCTTCATGGCGCCATCGCGAGGATGCGCGCCGGCACGGCACGCATGACCGCGTCGCGCAACCAGCGGTGTGCGCTGCTGGTGTCCTGCCGGTTGTGCCACAACGCATCCACATGCACGGCCGGCACCTCCAGCGGCAATGCACGCGCGACCAGCCGCTGCGGTTCGTCGGCCAGTTCCAGGAAATGGCGGGGCAACACGGTCAGCAGATCGCACTGCGCCGCCACCCGCGCCGCCGTGAAGAACTGGTTCACCGTCAGCACGATGCGCCGGGTGCGGCCACGCGACTGCAGCGCCTCGTCGATGAAACCGAAAGGCCTGCCGCCGAAACTCACCAGCATGTGGCGCGCGGCGCAGAATCGGTTCAGGGTCAGCGGACCGCTGGCCAGCGGATGACCGGCGCGCATGACACAGACATATTCGGTCGCATACACGCGCTGGTGCAGGTAGGACACCGCCTTGCCGACCTGGGCCCGGGCGCCCAGGTCGGACAACACGGCCGGGAAATGGCCGATGGCCAGGTCGATCGCCTCCTCATCCAGCAGCTTGCGCGGATCGCGCGTGGCCAGGGGCACGACACGCAACGACGCTTTCGGCGCCTCGGTTTCGATCAGGGCGACCAGTTTCGGCACTAGTTCGGCCGCGGTCGCGTCGGCCATGGCCAGCACGAATTCGTTGTCCGCATCTGCCGGCACGAAGCCATCGGGCGCCAGCGATTGCTGCAGCTGCCGCAGGGCATCGCGCACCGCGGGCCACAAGCCCAGGGCCCGTGGCGTCGGCGCAACACCTTGCCCGCTGCGCCGCACCAGTTCGTCGCCCAGTGCCAGCCGCAGGCGGCTCAGCGCATTGCTGACTGCCGGTTGCGTCAACGACAGGCTGCGCGCGGCCCGCGTCAGGCTGCGCTCCTCCATGACGGCGTCGAAGACCCGCAACAGATTGAGGTCCAGCGTCCGGAAATTGAGATCGCTTGTCTGGGGCATCAGCAACTACTCATCATCACCATGAATAACTTGTATCACAAATATAAAGTTGAATCGCACTAGTGTTAACCCTAATATCCCGGTATGCGCTGCATGGGTGGCGCAACAAGGAAGGTAAATCATCATGACCAGTTTCGTTCAACCCGAATTCCCACGCGTCCATGGAGGCGCCATCCGCTTCGCCGGCGTCCTGGAGCGGGCGCAGACGGCGCTGGGCCAGCTGCGCAAGCCGGCCGGCATGGCCAGCGCCTTGATCGCCGGCGGTCTGGCCGCCGTGATCGTCGTGGCCGAACAGGTCGTCAGCGCCTGGACCGATGGTCATTTGCTGGTCGCCTGGATCGCCATGTGGGTGATCGTATTCAGCCTGCTGGCGATCTTCTCCGACGCCATCCGCGCCTGGCCGCAGCAGTGGCAGACGCGGATGCAGGCCCGTCGCCAGGCCGCCCGCATGCGTGCCGCCGACGAGCGCACCTGGTCGGCCGCCGTGGCGGACCCGCGCCTGATGGCCGAGCTCGACAACGCATTGTTGCGCGCCCAGCGGGACGCCGAGGAAAAGGGCCAACCGGTGCCGCATTGGCAGTTCGCCGGCCAGCGTGCCCGTGCCGCGTCGCGGACCCACCTGGGATGAACACCATGACTCGTGCGTCCACGCACATGGCGTTGCCCGCCGCCCTCGACCGTCCGGCATCGCATCCGATGGCTCGCCTGACCGTGGTCTCGGTGGTGCTGGCCCTGTTCGCCGGGCCGGCCGCGGCCGAGGCGTCGAATGCCGTCGTCATCGATTTCGACCAGGGTCGGCTGATCCTGGGCTGGATCGGCCTGTGGCTGGTCGCGGCCCTGACCTTCGGCCTGTGTGCGGACCGGCGGATCCAGCTGATGACCCGCCTGGCCAACTACCTGGAGCATCGCGCCCGCCAACGTGCCAGCGCGCGTGCCGATGCCCAGCTGCGCGAACTGGCCCTGAGCGATCCGCGCATGATGACGGACCTGCTCGCCGCCGTCGACCGTGGCCAGGCACTGCTGGCACAGGACGGCGACATGGCGACCGGCGAGACGGCAAGCGCCGTCCCGGCACCGGCCGTCACGGCTAAGCCGGCACGCGCACCGGCCACGGCGCCCGGCAGGCCATCACCCGCGCGCGGTTTCCGGACCGCTCCGCTGCCGGGCCTGCCAAGCCACCTGCAATACCTGCCGGGCTGACCCCCGCAGGGCGCCGGCTGGCATCCGCAGGCATACGGAGCCGCTGTCCACACGAAAAAAAGGCCACCGTTCGGTGGCCCTTTTTTCATTTCACCATGACTCCAGCCCGGCAATCCGCTGGACTGCGCCGAAGCCAGATACAGCAGGTTTATCAATCACTTCGGCGGGTTCAGTCTATGCCGGGGCATTCCGCAACCTGACCCGCCTTCCTCTTTGCTGGCCCCTATGAGGCTCCTGGAAAACGGGTCTTTCCGAGGAGTCATCATGGCAAAGCTCAAGCTCACCAAGACCGCCGTTGATGCGGCGCAACCCCAGGCGCAGGCCGTCGAGTTGCGCGATACCGTCGTGCCGGGTTTCATGTGCAAGATTACACCGGCAGGCCGCAAGGTGTTCATGCTCCAGTACCGCACCAATGCCGGGGAGCGCCGCAAACCGGCCCTGGGTCTGTACGGCGAACTCACCGTTGAACAGGCCCGCGCGCTGGCGCAGGAATGGATGGCCGAGGTACGCCGGGGCGGCGATCCCAGCGCGGCCAAGTCTGCCGCCCGCTCCGCCTCCACGGTCAAGGAACTGTGCGGCAAGTTCATGGAGGACTACTCCAGACAGCGCAACAAGCCCAGCACGCAGGAAGGCTATCAGAGCGTCATCGACCGCAACATCGTCCCGCTGCTGGGACGCATGAAGGTACAGGACGTGAAGCGTTCCGACGTGGCCGCAGCGATGAAGAAGATGGCCCACAAGCCCGCCGACGCGAACCGCACGTTCAGCGTCATGCGCCGCATGTTCAACCTGGCCGAGGTGTGGGGCCACCGCCCGGACGGCACCAACCCGTGCCGCCACGTTCCCACGTTCCCCAACGGCAAGGCCACCCACCTCATCAGCGACGAAGACATGGGCAAGTTGTTCCGCTATCTGGCGCGCATCGAGGCCGAAGGGCTGGAGCACTACACCATCCCGCTGGCGATTCGGCTGCAATTCGAGTTCGCGGGCCGTCGCTCGGAAATCATCTCGCTGCAATGGCAATGGGTCGATCTGGAAAACCGCCGTGTCGTCTGGCCCGACAGCAAGACCGGCGGCATGTCCAAGCCCATGAGCGAGGAAGCGTACCGGCTGCTGTCCACGGCACCGCGCCGGGACGATTGTCCTCATGTACTGCCGTCGCCCAATGATCCGGCCAAGGCCATCACCGAAGGCGAGTATTACGGCGGCTGGTGCCGCGCCCTCAAGGCCGCAGGGGCTGCGCACGTCGGCACGCACGGCATCCGCCATCGCTCGACCACGGACATTGCCAATTCGGGGATTCCGGTGAAGGTCGGCATGGCGCTGACGGCGCACAAGACCGTGGCGATGTTCATGCGCTACGTCCATACCGAAGATGATCCGGTGCGCAAGGCGGCGGAACTGGTCGCCAACCGCCGCAAGACTGTCGTCATGGGCAGGCAGCCAGCCGCACAGGAAAGCGCCACGGCTGCGTGAGATGGCCCGGTCTTCCTGCATTCGGACGGCCAGAGTTCCGCCCCTGTTTTGCGCACGCCAGCGTGCGCAAAACAGGGGCGGCAGCCGTTCAACGCAGTGCCAGCCGTGAGCACTGCCGCTGGCATCGTCACCGTCTGTCATCGCGTCATGGCCGCGCATCGGCGCGTGCATTCGCGCTGCATGCCGAACGGCATTCGGCGCAGCCGTCCAGCGTCCAGACGGTGAGCCATGTCGTGCCAGCCGCGCGCCGAGCGCGGAAGGCGAGATAAAAGGGCGCAGCACTTCGCCGCGAGGAAAGCAGGTCTGCACATGGGGTTGGCGCGGCACGCTCAATCCGGGGCATCGTGCTGCGAGGGCACGAAATGCCGCTTGGGCATTGGCGAAAGTGCGTGCCTGTCACGGACAGCAAGCTGTTCGGGGCCGAAGCCAAGCACTCCAGGCCAACTCTACATTTACATGCTAGATTGCGTTTGTACGATTTAATACGACTTTGTGCCGCCACCTCATTGGCGCTGGAGCAGCCGTGACTGAGCCTTGGGTATCCGTTGAGCAGATCGCCGAACACTTGGGCGTGACACGCGATTCCATCTACCGCTGGATCGACCGCAAGGGCCTGCCCGCGCACCGCGTGGGGCGGCTGTGGAAGTTCCAGGTGTCCGAGGTGGATGAATGGGTGCGCGCCGGTGGCGCGGATGAGGCCGAAAAGGAGGGGGATGTCCGAATTTTTGTGTTTGAGGACCATTGAAACTTGTCCACGGCGGCGGGCGTCGCTTGCGACGAACGACCGACGCGGTGGGCAAGTTGGAGCCACATCTTACGTGGCCGCCTTCGTGAAACGATCTTCGTAGAGGATCGCAAATTGGTTCATCGCCTCCTTCCAGTTGTGCGCCGCCTTGCCCCAGTCTGCCGTGATGTTGCGCAGCGCCAGCCAGATCAACTTGTTGGCGGCATCGTCGCTGGGGAAGTGCCCGCGCGTCTTGATGATCTTGCGCAGCCGCGCATTGATGCTCTCGATCGCGTTGGTCGTGTAGATCACCCGTCGGATATGGGGCGGGAATGCGAAGAAGGGAATCACGTGGCTCCAGGCCCGGCGCCAGGCAGTTACGACGGTGGGGAACCTCTTGCCCCAGGGGCCGGCTTCGAAGGCGTCGAGTTCGGCCTGTGCGGCCTCCGCGCTGGGCGCCGTGTAAATGGGCTTGATGGCCGCGGCCAGCAACCTGCGGTCCTTCCAACTGGCGTAGTCCAGCGAGTTTCGGATCAGGTGCACGATGCAGGTCTGCAGCGTGGTCGCCGGGAACACAGCGGCCAGCGCCTCCGGCATGCCCTTGAGGCCGTCGGTGACGGCGATCAGGATGTCGTTGACACCCCGGGTCCTGAGGTCGTTGAAAACCTTCATCCAGAACTTGGCACCCTCGGTGCTCTCGATCCACAGGCCCAGAATGTCCCGGCTGCCGTCGGGCTGCACGCCCAGCGCCAGGTAGATCGCCTTGTTGCGGACAACGGCATCCTCCCGGATCTTGACCCGCAGCGCGTCGAAGAACACCACCGGGTACATCGGCTCGAGGGGTCGGGCCTGCCAGGCGCCAACCTCGTCCATGACGGCGTCGGTGACCGAACTGATGAACTCGGGGGACACCTCCACCGCGTAGCTCTCCTGCAGGAAGCCCTGGATCTCGCGCATGGTCATGCCGCGGGCGTACATGGCCACGATCTTGTCGTCGAAGCCTGTAAAGCGCCGCTCGTGCTTGGGGATCAAGATCGGCTGGAAGCTGCCATCGCGATCGCGCGGCACCTCTATGCGCAGCGGGCCTTCATCGGTCAAGACCGTCTTGGCGCTCTTGCCGTTACGCTGGTTCCCCGCGTCCTCGGGTTTGGCGCCAGCCGGGTAGCCCAGGTGGTGACCCAGCTCGGCGCCCATTACCCGCTCGATCAGCGCCTTCTTGAACGCCGCAGATGCTTCGTTTACGGCCTGCGCGCTCATCGGCCCACTGACAAACTGGTCAATCAGCTCTTTGGGGATCTTCGGCAGCGCCGCCGTCCTGGCCGCTATGGCCGCATTCTTCAATTTCGTCTTGCTCGGCATAAATACTCCTGTCAGTCATGTTATGCCTCAAACACAAAATTCTGGACAGGCTCAAAAGGAGGGCGACAAAGATGGCCGATAAGCACAAGCATCACTTCGGCATCCGGGACAACCACAGCCGTGGCAAGGTGGCGGAGTTCCTCGCCGACAAGATCACCTCCAGCAGCCGGCTTTCGGTCGTATCGGCCTACTTCACCATTTACGCCTACGAAGCCCTGTCCAATGAGCTGGACCAGATCGAGCACCTGAATTTCCTGTTCGGCGAGCCGCGCTTCATCGCCTCGCTTGACCCAGAAAAGACCGATAAAAAATCGTTCCAGATCGAGGACGAAGGCCTGGAACTCGCCAATCGTCTCCAGCAAAAGGAGGTCGCCCGTCGCTGCGCCGAGTGGATTCGCAGCAAGGTGGAAATCCGCTCCGTACGACAGGCCAATCTGCTGCACGGCAAGCTGTATCACATCGACGACGGTCGCCGCGAGCATGCCCTGCTGGGCAGTTCCAACTTCACCCGACGCGGCTTGGGCCTGTCCGCCACGTCCAACATCGAACTCAACCTGATCGTTGACAGCGACCGTGATCGCACCGATCTCAAACAGTGGTTCGACGACATCTGGGCCGACGACAAGCTCGTTGCCGACGTGAAGGAGGAAGTGCTGCGCTACCTGGAGCAGCTCTACGTCAACCATGCGCCGGAGTTCATCTACTTCAAGACGCTGTATCACGTCTTCGAACGTTTCCTGTCCGGGCAGGAGGCAGACGCAGCCTTGTTCGACCAGACGGCCATCATCGACACGGAAATCTGGAAAGCGCTGTTCGACTTCCAGAAGGATGGCGTCAAGGGTGCCATCCACAAGATCAACAACCACAACGGCTGCATCCTGGCCGACAGCGTTGGCTTGGGTAAAACCTATTCCGCGCTGGCCGTCATCAAGTATTACGAGCTGCGCAACCACCGCGTGCTGGTGCTGTGCCCGAAGAAACTGCGCGACAACTGGACGGTCTATCTCGCCCAGAACAACAGCGAGCTGAATCCATTCCTTCGGGATCGCTTTGCCTACACCGTGCTCTCGCACACCGACCTGTCGCGTGACCGCGGCCGCGTGGACGGGGTCGATCTGGCGACGCTCAACTGGGGTAATTTCGACCTAATCGTCATCGACGAATCGCACAATTTCCGCAACAACACCAAGGGCAAGCGCGACGAAGACGGCAACCTAATCCGGAAGAGCCGCTACGAACGCCTGATGGACGACATCATCCAGTCCGGCGTCAAGACCAAGGTGTTGCTGCTGTCCGCCACCCCGGTCAACAACGACCTGAAAGACCTGCGCAACCAGATCTACTTCGTTACTGAGGGGCGGGATGCCGCATTCGCGCAGAGCTTTGGCATCACCAGCATCAAGGACACGCTGACCACGGCCCAGAAGACCTTCACGGAATGGGCCAAGCGCGCGGGCGACAAGGATGCCCGCGACCTGATGGAGCGGCTCTCTGCGGGCTTCTTTACCTTGCTGGATGAACTCACCATCGCACGGTCGCGCAAGCACATCCAGAAGTACTACCGGGCCTCGATGGCACAAATCGGCCAGTTCCCGAAACGCAAGAAGCCGGAAGCCGTCTTCTCCGACATTGACCTCAAAGGCCGCTTTCTCTCCTACGACCGATTGAACGACGAGATTGATAACTACCAGCTCTCGCTCTACAGCCCGTCACGCTATGTGCTGGAACCGTTCAAAGCACAATACGACATTGGCATCGTCGGCAACTTCAGCCAGGAAAACCGCGAGCGATTCCTCATCGGCATGATGAAGGTGAACTTCCTCAAGCGTCTGGAAAGCTCCGTGCGTTCCTTCGCCATCACGATGGAGCGAACCGTTTCCAAGATCGAAGACCTGGAAGCCAGGCTGAAAGCCTTTCAGCAACAACAAACCGCCAAGGCCGCCGACATTCAAGGGGACTTCTTCGCGGAGCCCGACGAAGAGGACGAAGAACTGGCCGAAGCCTTCCAGGTGGGCACCAAACTGAAATACGACATGGCGCACCTGGATGTGGCCGCGTGGTTGCAAGATTTGGCCCGCGACAAGCAACAACTTGCCCTGCTGGCTGATGCCGCACAGGCCGTGGACTCCGCGCGCGACGCCAAGCTGGCGGAGCTGCAAAAACGCATCGAGCACAAGGTGCGTCACCCCAGCACCAACACACTGGGCGAAGAGAACCGCAAAGTCATCGTCTTCTGCGCTTTTGCCGATACCGCCGCCTACCTCTACGAACAGCTAGAAGGCTGGGCACGGCAGCATCTGGGCGTGCATATCGCGCTCGTTTCCGGCGGCACGCGGCCAAATCGCAGCACCTTCGGCCACGCCGAGTTCACGCACATTCTCGCCAACTTCGCCCCACGCGCCAAACAGCGGGCCAAGATGAAATCCATGCCGCAGGACGGCGAAATCGACATCCTCATCGCCACCGACTGCATTTCCGAAGGCCAGAACCTGCAGGACTGCGATTACCTCATCAACTACGACATCCACTGGAACCCGGTGCGCATCATCCAGCGGTTCGGGCGCATTGACCGCATCGGCAGCCTCAATGCGGCCATCCAGCTCGTCAACTTCTGGCCCACGCCCGACCTCAACAAATACATCAACCTCAAGAACCGTGTCGAGGCGCGTATGGCGCTGGTGGACATCGCCGCCACGGCGGAAGACAACATCCTGCAAGCCGAAGACCTGCAAGAACTCATCAAGGAGGACCTGCGCTACCGCGACAAGCAGTTGCTGCGGCTGAAGGACGAAGTGCTTGATCTAGAGGACTTCAACGAATCCGTCGCCCTCAACGAATTCACGCTCGACGACTTCCGCATGGAACTGGCCGCCTACATCGAGGCCAACCGAGACAAGCTGGAAGAAGCGCCCTTCGGCCTTTACGCCGTGGTGCCGCCGCATGCCGAATACCAGGCCATCAAGCCCGGCATCATCTATTGCCTGAAGCAGCGCGCAGAGGCAGCGGGCAATGAAACGGTGAATCCGCTGCAACCCTACTTCCTCGTCTACATCCGCGACGATGGCGAGGTGCGCTACAACTTCACCGCGCCCAAGCAGGTGCTGGAAATCTTCCGCGCCGTCTGCCAAGGCCAGATCGAACCGCACGCCAAAGTGTGCGAACTGTTCGACGAAGAAACCGCCCACGGGCAGGACATGAGCCGCTACAGCGGCCTGCTCGACAAGGCCGTGGCCGCCATCGCCGCGCAATTCGGGCGCAAGAACGCGGGCAATCTGTTCGCAGGTCGGGGCGGCAAGCTGCTGGGCAGCCAGAACGCCATCAAGGCCACCACCGACTTCGACCTCATCACCTGGCTGGTAATCAAAAATGGCCAATAACACAGAACTCAAACAACGCATTGACCAGCGCATCCAGGCTTTCGCCAACCAGTCGCTACGCAAGGCGGCACTATCGTTGTTTTCCGCGCTAGGCTACGAATCCGACCGCACGGTGGAAACCACATCGGTTGCCGATTTTCGCGCACAGTTCGACCCGGAGTCCCGGCTGGCGCATCCAGCCGCGCTCGTCGCCAACTGGAAGTCTGCTGAACTGCTGTTCCAGCTCACCGACGAGGAGCTTTCCAGTACTACGGCGCTGTTCAAGGATGAGTCCGTCAAGACATCCTTGCTTCAGTCCTACATCTTCATCGCCATCGAACTAGCGGACGGCGACTACGCGCGCGGCAAGCTGGCAGGCATTGCCCGCCAGATCAATCGCATCTTCCCCATGCCGGTCATGGTGCTGTTCAAGATCGGCGGGCGGCTCTCCATTGCCGTCATCAACCGCCGCCTGAACAAGCGCGATGACAACAAGGATGTGTTGGGAAAGGTCACGCTGATCCAGAACATCGCAATCGAAAACCCTCACCCTGGTCACATTGACATCCTGGCCTCGTTCTCGCTGGCCGAGTTGACCGAAGGCCGCCGCGTCATCCAGAACTTCGACCAGCTTCACGCCGCGTGGGAAGAAGTCTTCAACGTCGAACTGCTCAACAAGCGTTTCTACCGCGAACTTGCCAACTGGTATTTCTGGGCGCTGCCACAAGTCGATTTCCCCGCCGACATCGAAAAGGACGACGAAAAGCGCTGCGCCACCGGCCTCATCCGCCTGCTGACGCGCCTCATCTTCTGCTGGTTCCTGAAAGAGAAAGGGCTGGTTCCCGAGAAGCTCTTTGCCGAGACCGACCTGAAGAATATTCTGAAAGACCTGTCGCCCAACGCCTCCACCTACAACGAGGCCATCCTGCAAAACCTGTTCTTCGCCACGCTCAACCAGCGCATGGGCAAGGACAAGAATGGGCAGCCGTTCCGCGCCTTCGCCACTGACGAGGGCTTCCAGAAGAACCGTGCCACCTATGGCGTGGACACCCTTTACCGCTACGAAGATCACTTTCGCGACCCCGCCACCGCGCTGGAACACTTTGCCGATGTGCCGTTCCTGAACGGTGGCCTGTTCGAGTGCCTTGACCGCATCGAGGACGGCACGGGGAAAAAGCTCTACCTCGATGGCTTTTCGCGCAACAAGAAGAAGCGCCCCACCATTCCCAACCACCTGTTCTTTGGTGGCGAACACGAAGAAGACCTATCCGGGGCATACGGCGACACCAAGCGCAAGCGGGAGAAGGTGCGCGGCCTGCTGCACATCCTGAATGCCTACAAGTTCACCATCGTCGAAAACACGCCGGTCGATCAGGAAATCGCTCTTGACCCGGAACTTCTGGGCAAGGTGTTCGAGAATCTGCTAGCCAACTACAACGAAGAAACCAAGACCACCGCGCGCAAGCAGACGGGCTCCTTCTATACCCCGCGCCCCATCGTTGAATACATGGTGGATGAGTCGCTCAAAGCGCACCTCACTGGCGCGCTGGCCAAGGCCGGCATGAGCGAGCAGAACGCGAAGGCTGGTCTGGACATCCTCTTCGCCTACACCGAGCGGGCACATCCATTCAATGAGAACGAAGTCGCCACGCTGCTGGATGCCATTCACACCTGCAAGATTCTTGACCCGGCTTGTGGCTCCGGCGCATTCCCGATGGGCGTGCTGCACAAGCTGGTTTACATCATCCACAAGCTCGACCCCGATAACGGACGCTGGAAGCAACTCCAGATTGATGCCGCCGCGAAGATTCCCGATGTGACCGCAAGGGATGCCGCCATCGCCGCCATCGAACGCGATTTCGCCGACAACGAGGACGACTACGGGCGCAAGCTCTACCTCATCGAGAACTGTCTCTACGGCGTGGACATCCAGCCCATCGCCATCCAGATTTCCAAGCTGCGCTTTTTCATCTCTCTGGTCTGCGACCAGCGCACCAACCGCAGCAAGAAGGACAACCACGGCATCCGCCCGCTGCCGAACCTTGAAACGAAGTTTGTTGCCGCCGACACTCTCATTGGCTTGCCGGAGATGGATCAGTTGGCGCTGCTTCCGTCTCGGGTTCATGAAATCGAAGGCGAGATTGAAGAGCTTTATCACCGTCACTTCGCCATCCAGCGGCGAGACCAGAAGCTCGCGCTTCAGAAGAAGATCAAGTCTTTACGGGAAGAACTCGGCAAGGTTCTTGCTGAAAGCCTCGGCTCGTCCAAAAAGGCACGGCACATTGCCGACTGGAATCCGTTTGACCCGCAAGCAAGCTCTGATTTCTTCGATCCATACTGGATGTTTGGTCAATCGCTCGCAGATGGCTTCGATGTTGTGCTAGGTAATCCGCCATATCAATCGGCCATTGAGCACAAAAAGGCGAGAGGCGGAGATTATCGAGATCGCATCAAGGAACAATACGCTTCCACCACAGGCACATGGGATCTTTACATCCCCTTCTTTGAGGCGGGCATCCACTTTTTGAAGCCAAATGGGATTCTCTCATATATTTCCCCGAACAAGTTTCTATCGGCAACGTATGGTATTGGGCTTCGCCAATACCTACTTCGGGAAACTCGCATTCTGACTCTGGCGGATGTCAGTCACCTTCCAATTTTCGAGTCGGCAAGCGTTTACCCAGTCATCTCAGTTTTCAAGAAGAACCAAACCACCAGCAACTATCCTTTCGCACTCCTTCTTCCACTCTCCAGAGAATCACAGTTCTCGGCAGATGAATATTCGCTTGGGGAACAGGACTCCGGTTCGCTAACTCTTCTGCCAGACAACTTGTGGGGCTTTCTGCTTTCACCGAACCTGGAGGTATTGAAAGTTCTATTGAATGGGTGTGAAACGCTTGATGACATTGCTCGCGTGCGTGCGACGACTACAGCGGCCGAAGCGGAAGAACTGGGCGCAACGCTTCGCGCGAGTCCGGCCTCAGGATGGAAGACCTTGAACACGGGGACAATTGACCCGTTTTTCAATCAATGGGCATCGGAGCCACTTCGCCACCAAGGACAAACAATAACCAAGCCTATTTTGCCGGACGGGCCAAAAGTTTCGCAGAATCGGCGAGAGCTTTATTCATCGCCCAAGCTAATTGTCGCCAAGATGGCATTGGGCTTTGAGGGGTTTGTTGATCAACAAGGTGAATATGCCGCGCTGAACTGTAACTGTGTATCAGAGCCTTCCAATAATTGGACATTGGATGCAATAGCTTTAGTTCTTCATTCAAGAGTAGTGGCATTTGCTTACAAGCAGTATTTCGATGGACTTAGGATGAGTGGCGGTTATCTGCCATTTCAAGCGCCACAACTCAAAATCGTTCCGGTCCCGAAGATTCAGAATAGTGCTGCCAGGGTGCTTGATGCTCTTGGCAGACTACGTGCGATTTTCGCTGATGCTGAGGTCGATTCTTCAGTCAGAACATTTTTGGGAGACCTTTCCGACGCCTGTGTGATGGAATGCTATTTCCGCGATCACATGGCCGAACGTGATTTGCTGTTCCTCGACGACCTCGCCCCACACCTCGCTGCCTACAAACCTGAAGCCCCCCAGGCGCAGCAGCGCGAATTCACCATCCAGCTTTACCGCACACTCAACAAGTCGTCGTCGAAAATCCGCAACCGCTTGCTTCGCATCCCCGCCGATAGCCCGGACTTGCTGGCCGTCATTCAGCGTGAGGGAGCGGCATGAAATCGCGCCTGCACTACATCGCCATTACCAACTTCAAGGGCTTCCGCGCGTTTCAACTCAAGCTGGAAGGCCGTCACCTGCTGCTCTATGGCGCAAACGGTGCGGGCAAGTCTTCGCTGTACTGGGCGCTCTATACCATTCTTCAGAGCGCGCGTAAGCCAAAGAATGGCATTGCCAAATACTTCGATCCCAGCAATCAGCAGAACCTGCTGAATCTGCACGAACAGAAGGAGGCCGCCCCCAAGTCAGGCGAAATCGCGCTGACTCTGCGAGATACCGCAACCCGCAACGACACCACCTACCGCATCAGTCAAGCCGACCACGGAACCTTCAACCAGCCCGCCATCCTGAAAGGCGACCTCGCCAGCGACTTTATCACCTACCGTTTCTTCTTCGGTTTCTCGCACTTTCGCAACTCGGAGAAGTTCGATCTCTGGCCGCTGTTCGAGAAAGAAATCCTGCCGTTTTGTGTGAGCACGGGTGGGCAGGTTCCCCATGACATGTGGCAGCGAATCAAATCCGGTGAACCGAACCCCCGCAACCATGCGGGTGTCGCTGGAACTAATGCCTACGATTCGTTCAAGAACAATACGCAGCAGTTCGCCAACATCCTGCCCGGCATTGTGGACAGCATCAGCACCGAGGCGCAGAAGTTCTATGACACCCATTTCGCCGCAGACGACCCCGCCAAGGTCACATTGAAACTGGCCGTCACCACGCCACCGTCGGCCACCGGCTCGAACCAGCAGGACTTCAAGTTCGTCCTGCCCGTGATCGAGTTCGGCGTGCAGCTTGACGGCATTACCGTCACCAAGCCGCAGAGCTTTCTCAACGAAGCCAAGCTGACCCAGTTAGCGCTGTCCGTCCGCTTCGCCGCCTCGCTGGTCAATCTGCACGAATCCGATCTCAAACTGCTGGTGCTGGATGACCTGCTGGTCAGCCTGGACATGAGCAATCGCATGAAGGTGGTGGACATCCTGCTGTCGGACACTTTTTCCAACTACCAGAAAATCATCCTGACCCACGAGCTGGGGTTCTTCCGCGAGTTCCGCCGCCGTATTGGTGGCAATCACGCCGACTGGCAGTTCGTGCGTTTACAAGGCAACGCCGCGCAGAATATCGAAGCCAGGAACGAGAAAGATGATCTGGAAAAGGCCGAGGATTACCTCAACGGCCATGACATCGAAGAGGCTGCGATGTTCCTGCGCAAGGCAGCGGAAGATACTGCCAAACGTTATCGGGAATGGGCCGAAGGCAAGGCATTGCCGCCAGGACAGTTCTTCTCGCTGACCGAGAATCTGCGTGCGGCAAAGAACAAATTGCTGGAAGGTATCCCGACTTCAATGTACGAAAGGGTGTTGAAAGGTACACCCAAGGATCACCGGGAACTGTTGATCTCAGCCGACGACACCGATCTGGACGGCAACGCCGCGCTGCAACCCGCCGACAAGGGAAAACTGAAGTCGAAACGCAACGATCTCCGCACAGTCTTGAAGCACGACGGCTGGGCCAAGATGGAAGTGGTGGAAGCCGTTGATCGTGTGCTGGAAATGACCGAACGCGTGCTGAATCCTGCGTCCCACGGCAGCGCCACGCCACTCTACGAGGAAGAAGTCCGCCGCGCCAAGAAGCTGATTGATCGGCTCGAAAAGGCATTGTTGGAGGCGCAGAAGTGAAGGCGAGTGGCAACAAACTCCCCATCAACCTCAACGACCTGCTGCGCCAGCGCACGGTCGAGGGCGAGCGCATCGAGTACAAGACCGGCTGGAACCCGGACGCGATCATCCGCACCCTCTGCGCCTTCGCCAACGACTTCGAGAACTTGGGCGGCGGCTACGTGGTGATCGGGCAGGACTGCGACGCCAACGGCCAGCCCGTGTTTCCGCCGGTCGGCCTGCCGGACTACCAACTCGACAAAATCCAGCGCGAACTGCTGGCGCACTGCCAGTTGATTCAGCCGCCGTATTTCCCTGTATTGAGTATCGAAGTGGTCGATGGCCGCAACCTGATCGTGCTGCAAGCGCCGGGCGGACAGACGCGACCTTACAAGGCACCGGAAGCGGTCACGGCCAGCAAGAAAACCTGGCGCTACTACATCCGCCGCTACAGCAGCACGGTCGAGGCCAAGGGCGACACCGAGCAGGAGTTGTTGAGCCTGGCGGCGAAGGTTCCGTTCGACGACCGCTTCAACCAGTTCGCACGCGTCGATGATCTTTCCAAGCCCTTGATGCAAGGCTTCCTGGAGGAAGTGGGCAGCGCGTTGGCGGCGGATGCGCCGGGGCTTTCCGTCGAGGCGCTGGCGCGTCAGATGAACGTGGCGGGCGGCCCCAGCGAATCGCCGTGGCCCAAGAACGTGGGCCTGCTGTTTTTCAACGAAACGCCGGAGCGGTTCTTCCCCGGCGTGCAGATCGATGTGGTCTGGTTCCCGAAGGCGCGGGCGGCGACCGTTTCGACGAGAAGATCTTCAAGGGGCCGTTGGCGCGGATGACGCGCGAGGCGTTGGGCTACATCCAGCGCAACTTTCTGCGCGAGACGGTCATCAAGCATCCCGACCGCGCCGAGGCCACGCGGGTCTGGAATTACCCGTTCGCCGCCATCGAAGAGGCCGTGGTGAACGCGGTCTATCACCGCTCCTACGAGGAGCGTGAGCCCATCGAGGTGCGCATCAGCAACGATGAACTGACCGTCCTCAGCTTCCCCGGCCCGGAGCGATCGATACGCATGGAAGACCTGAAGGCGGGCCGTGCGGTCAGCCGGCGCTACCGCAACCGGCGCATCGGCGAGTTCCTGAAGGAGTTGGACATGACCGAGGGGCGATCCACCGGCATTCCGAAAATCCTGAAGGAAATGGCGGCCAACGGCTCGCCCGCGCCGCTGTTCGAGACGGATGATGACCGGCTTTCGTTCGTGATCCGGCTGCCGCGTCACCCAATGGCGCTTGCCTCGACCCCGGAAGTCACCCCGGAAGTCACCCCGGAAGTCACCCCGGAAGTCACCCCGGAAGTCACCCCGGAAGTTGAGAAGGTGGTTCGCGCATTGCCGACTGCGCTGTCCAGGCAGGAGTTACAGGATGCCTTGGGGCTGAAGGACGACGAGCATTTCCGCAAAGCCTATCTGCTGCCGGCCCTTGCGTCAGGATTGGTCGAAATGACCCTGCCCGACAAGCCGCGCAGCAGCAAACAGCGATACCGACTGACGGATGCAGGGCGACGCTGGCTGGCGCTGCGGCCCAATGGCTCTTCAAGCTAAGCCCAAGCCCTCTTGCGCCGTGGAATGCCATGACTTGGAACGCGACGGCTCCCACCTGACCCTTGCGCCAATCCACCCCGGGGACTCCACGTGCAGGACGCAAAGCGTAACTTCCTGTCA
This sequence comes from Rhodoferax sp., assembly GCA_024236015.1. Lineage (GTDB taxonomy): Bacteria > Pseudomonadota > Gammaproteobacteria > Burkholderiales > Burkholderiaceae_C > CAISIP01. The sequence continues at coordinate 192,801 of JACKLK010000002.1, read as the reverse complement.
TGCCGAAGTTTTTCAGGCCAAGCCCATGACCGGAAAAACTTGACAGCGGACATTTTTCATGGCGCGGTGGCCGCTCAAGCCGCCAACCGGGTCGCGATGCGCCTGCGGGTTTCCGGCAACTGGGGCGGCAGGTGGTGCTCGAGCTGGGCGAACAGCTCGGCATGCAGTCCGAGCTCTGCCGTCCAGGCCGCGGTGTCGATGCTGGTGACGTCCGCGAACTGTGCCGGCGTGAAATCGAGCCCGGACCAGTTCAGCTCGGCATAGGCCGGGCTGATGCCGAACACGTGTTCGGTCCCCGCGCAACGACCTTCGATCCGGTCGATCATCCAGGTGAGCACACGCATGTTCTCGCCGTATCCGGGCCACACGAACTTGCCATCGGGGCCCTTGCGGAACCAGTTCGTGGTGTAGATGCGCGGCAGCTTCGCGCCCGCGGCCGCCAGCTTGTCACCCATCTGCAGCCAGTGCTGGAAATAGTCGCTCATGTTGTAGCCCATGAACGGCAACATCGCGAACGGGTCGCGCCGCACGACGCCTTGCTGCCCTGCGGCCGCGGCGGTCGTCTCGGAGCCCATCGTGGCGGCCATGTAGACACCTTCGACCCAGTTGCGCGCCTCGGTGATCAGGGGCACCGTGGTGGAACGGCGGCCGCCGAAGATGAAGGCGTCGATCGCCACGCCCGACGGGTCGTCCCAGGCCGGGTCGAGCGCCGGGTTGTTGGTGGCGGCCACCGTGAAGCGGGCGTTCGGATGGGCGGCCGGCTTGCGCTTGCCGCCGACGCCGTTCTCCAGCGCGATCTGCGGCGTCCAGTCCTTGCCTTGCCAGTCGATCAGGTGTTCCGGAATCGTGCCGGTGTCCTCTTCCATGCCTTCCCACCAGACGTCGCCGTCATCGGTCAGTGCCACGTTGGTGAAGATCACACCCCGCTTGAGGCTGGCCATGCAGTTCGGGTTGGTGCGCATGCTGGTGCCCGGCGCAACGCCGAAATAACCGGCCTCCGGGTTGATCGCGTACAGCCGGCCGTCCGCATGCGGCTTGATCCATGCGATGTCGTCGCCGATGGTCGTGACCTTCCAGCCTTCGAAGGCCTTGGGCGGCACCATCATCGAGAAGTTGGTCTTGCCGCAGGCGCTGGGGAAGGCCGCCGCGACATGGTATTTCTTGCCTTGCGGATTCTGCACGCCCAGGATCAGCATGTGCTCGGCCAGCCAGCCGGGCGCGTCATCGGTGGCGGCGGCACGGCCCATGGTGGAGGCGATGCGCAGCGCAAAACACTTCTTGCCCAGCAGCGCATTGCCGCCGTAGCCCGAACCGTAGGACCAGATCTCGCGCGTCTGTGGATAGTGCACGATGTACTTGGTCTTGTTGCACGGCCAGGCCACGTCCTGCTGGCCCGGCGACAGCGGTGCGCCGACCGAATGCACGCAGGGCACGAAGGAACCGTCCTCCCCCAGCACGTCATACACCGCACGCCCCATGCGCGTCATGATCTTCATGTTGACGACGACATACGGGCTGTCGGACAACTCGATGCCGATGTGCGCGATGTGCGAACCGATCGGGCCCATCGAGAATGGCACCACGTACATGGTGCGGCCCCGCATGCAACCGGCAAACAGGCCCGGCGTGCCGTCGGCCTGGCCATGCTGCAGCACGGCGCGCATCTGCTTGGGCTCCATCCAGTTGTTGGTCGGGCCGGCTTCTTCCTTGGTCGGCGCGCAGATGAAGGTGCGGTCCTCGACCCGGGCCACGTCGCTGGGATCGGACCAGGCCAGGTAGGAGTCGGGCCGCTTGGCCGGGTTGAGTTTGCGGAAGGTGCCGGCGTCCACCAGCTGCTGGCACATGCGGTCGTATTCCGCATCGGACCCGTCGCACCACACGACCTTGTCGGGCAGGGTCAGGGACGCGATCTCGGCAACCCAGGCGATCAGGGCCTTGTTCTTCACATAGGCGGGTGGATTGAGCACCACCGCCGGTTCGGCACGTGTATTCATCGAAAACTCCAGAGATAAGAAACCTGTCTTTTCAAAGCGCGCCGGCCGACGGACACCCGCCGGCCGGCACGCGCTTTGAAAAAACGGCTCTGTCGATGGAGGCGACGGTGGGTCGCTCGCACCGCACAGCGGTCGATGCGGTGCGGATCTCGCACGCGTCGATGGCGCCGCATGGCAAAAAAGGCCGCCCTTGGGAGACGACCCTTGTGTCGATTCTATGAACCCAAACCGCCTTCAGCGAGCAAAAGCGGTCAAACGTTATGCAAAGCGCGCATCGGGTTATGCGCCATCTTTGGCATGCGGGCCTGCAGGGCCTGCGGCAACGGGCCGTGCGACATCCGCTACGCGCACGCGCGGATCAGACCAGGAACCGGGGGAGGGAGAAGTGGGAGCGGTCGTCCCCGGCCGACGGACCGGGGCGACATGCGCCGGAAGACGGCGCGCGGGTGCAGCGGAGCCCGGCCGTCAGGCCATGAACACCGCGATGAAGGCCAGCAGAAAGATCAGCACGCCGCCCGCCACCGGCAGCACCAGCGGCATGTAGGGCACGATCTTCTCGACCGGATCATCGGACGGGGTGTCATGCTGGGTGGGGCTTGCGGACATGGGATTCCTTGTTGGCGGTTGCGCGAATGACAGAAGATTTTATCCCCATCGACAGACGGCACGCCGACCACCCCGCGGCAAGCGGGCCGAACCGGCCGCCAGGCGAGCGCGCACCGGTGTTCAACGGTACAGCGGCAGCGCCGCGATGCGTTGCTCGATGGTCGCCAGCATGGCCTGGTACCGCGGCGCGCCCACGCCGCCGAAGCGGCGCCGGAACTCGGCTTCCGACAGGAACTCGGGCAGATCGCGCACGTCGGGCATCAGGTCGGACTCGCGCAGGCCGTTGGCCAGCACCTGTTCGATGCGTCCGAACGCCGGCCGGCCAGACACCGCCAGCTCGCCGAAACGCGTGCCGGCCCGGTCGGCCGCAAGGTCGTTGAACGAAAAACCGCTGCCGCCACGCGCATCGTCGAGTTCCTTGTACAGCCCGACCACGTCCGACAAGGGGCTGCCCGCGGTGGCCGCCAACGCGGCCGAGATCGTGAAATGTTGCGGAAAGTCGGCCCGGCCCTGCAGTGTCACCAGGTGGCGCTGCGCCATCGGCCAGTCGCGCGCCGCCGGCACCAGCGCCGCCAGGCCCTTGCCATTGACGTAGAACGCCAGCACGATCAGCGCGGCGCGGCTTTCGGCGGCCGGGTCGCCCCGGGCCGAGCGCTCCACCGCCAGTTCCATCAGGGGCCCGAGCAACTGCTCCATGCGCAGGATGCGCAAGGCCCCGGACTCGCCCGTCAATTGCGCCAGCCGCTGCTGGTAGCCGCGCCAGCGCTCCTGCTCCTGCGGCCCGACCAGCGCGGCCTTGAGCTGCGCCGGCACCGCGTCGCTCCATTCGAAGTTCACGCTCAGGAAGCCGTTGCGCGAGCGCACCTGCTTGATCACGTCGGCCGCCGCGTCGTACCGCGTGCTGGCCTGCATGCGGGCGATGGCGAAATCGAGCAGGCCGTTGGCCAGGAAGGCCGGCACCGGCACCCGTCCCAGGCGCAGCTGCTCGAAGCGCGGCAGCGTCGCGGTCTCGCGCAGCGACGCCTGCACATTGACGTACCGGCCCACCGGGTTGGACGGCAGGGCCAGGCTAGCGTGCACGGTGGCCCAGCCGTCCTGCAACACGATCTGGCTGGCGCCGCCCAGGTAGCGATTGGCCAGGTAGTTCGCCGCCAGGTCGAGATCCTCCTGCGACACCACGATCGTGCGCAACACGCCCGCGCGCATGCGCCGCGGATCATTGCGCGCCAGCAACCAGCGCGCCCGGTCGACATGGGCCGGCGTCAGCGCGGCCTGCCGGGTGACCGACGGCGTGTCGTCGATGGCCAGCACCAGCGCGGCCAGCAGCAACAGCGGCGTGACCAGCAGCACCAGCAACACCAGACGCCACACCGCGCGCATCACGGCCGGCTCCCGAACGCCGGCCACACGCGGGGTGTCACGCAATTACAACAGCGCATAGGTGGTCGAGGCCCGGCACACGCTGCGCTGGTCGTTCGCGCCGCGGATGTCGATCTCTCCGAAGGCCAGCGATTTGCCGACCCGGATCACTCGCGCCTGCACGATTCCGTCCTGCCCCGCCAACGGCTTGAGGAAACTGGTGTTCATCTGCACCGTGGTGCAGGGCTTGAACGTTCCCCAGTGCTGCATCAGCGCCAGCACCATGCCGGTATCGGCCGCTGCCATCATGGCCTGCCCGCACACCATGCCGCCCTCGCGCGCCAGCTGGGCCTGCTGCGGCAGCCGCAGCTGCACGCCATCGTCGTCGGCCTGCTCGACGACCAGGCCCAGGGCCTGCACCCAGGGCGCGAAATAGGTCGCCAGGGCGGCCTGCAATTGTGCGATGTCCATATCCCGCAGCTTAGCGGAATGGCCGCGCGAGCGGAGCGCGTGCGCCCGATTCCCGGCGCTGCACGATCGACCGAACCCTGCGCGCCGCCGATTTTCCCGATTCCCTTATTTGACGCCGGGTCTTCCATCGGCTCTCGGACTGCGTTATGGTCTTTGCCACGCAGGACCACGTTGGAGGCGTCGATGGCAAAGCGTTTGGTGACCGAGCACTCAAGCCGGATGGTCCTGCCATCGCCGGGGCTCAAGGACGCGCCGGTGCTGGACCTGATGTGCTCGCATTTCGTACTGACGCTGGCCGCGCGCCGCGGCTCGAGCTTCAACGTGCGCCGCGACCTCAACAGCGTGGTCTCGCTGACCGGCCGGCACCTGGTGTGGCCGCTGCCGGTACTGGGGCGCGTGCGCGAGTTCCTGGGCCGGCGCTGCGTCGGCAACGACTACTGGCGCGGCCACGAAACCCTGCGCGATGCCGAGTTCCTGTCGCGCCACGGCGTCTGGCGCGGACCGTATGAAGAAGGCACCTTGTTCTTCTACCTCGACGAATACGCCAAGGACCAGCCCAAGGACCTGATCTCGCTGCTGTCGGTCACCGGCGACTGGCTGACGCAAAGCCTGAAGAAGCAGTCCACGCTGGTCGAGAAGAACATCGACGCACTGGCCGGCCTGCTGCAGTTGAACAAGGCCGAGCGTGCGCTGCTGCTGTACGGCACGCTGGCGCGTTACCAGCGCGACCTGCGCAGCATCCTGGTGGAATTCAAGGTCAGCAATGCGCCCGAGGCCTATGCCGCGATCGCCGAACTGGCGCAGGTCAGCGCCAGCGAGGTCGGCGAGGCCTTGCGCGCCGGCTCGCGCCTGGAGCGCATCGGCCTGATCGAGAACCTGATCTCCGAACACAACATCACCGACCTGGCCGACCTGATGAAGGTCAGCGAGAAACTGCCACCGGTGCTGATGCGCGAATACCGCGACCGCGCCGAACTCATGGCGGTGTTCACCCGACCCTCGAGCAAGAGCGAGCTGTCGACGGCCGACTTCCAGTTCGTGCAGGAAGACACCGAAGTCTTGTGCGCCCTGCTGGGCAATGCCGTCGCGCGCAAGGAAAGCGGCGTCAACGTGTTGCTGTACGGGCCGCCGGGCACCGGCAAGACCGAACTGGCCAAGGTCGTGGCACAGGCCGCCGGGCTGGAACTGTTCGAGGTCGAATACGCCGACCGCGACGGCAACTCGCTCAGCGGGCGCGATCGCTACCGGTCGCTGCAGATCGCACAGGTGTTCCTCAAGGGCAGCGAAAACGCCGCCTTGTTGTTCGACGAGGTCGAGGACGTGTTTCCGCCGATCTCCAGCGAGGCGGCGCAATTGCTGGCGCGGGCCGAACAGGTGGCCGCGCCGAGCAATGGCAGCGTCAGCGGCAAGGCCTGGGTGAACCAGATCCTGGAGTCGAACAACGTGCCCACGATCTGGGTCACGAACCGCATCGAACAGATCGACCCGGCATTCCGGCGCCGCTTCGCCTACCACCTCGAGCTCAAGTCGCCGCCGCCGGGCGCACGCGAAGGCGTTGTGCGCAAGACGCTCGACGGCATCGCGGTGTCCGACACATTCGTCGCACGGCTGGCCTCGCGCAAGGGCCTGACCCCGGCGCAGATCCGCACCGCCGTGCGTTTTGCCGGACTGGCCCATGGCGCGAGCGACCCGACGCCGGATGTGCAGGTCTGCGAACGGTTGATCGAGCGGCAGTTGCGCAACGCCGATCTCGCGCTGGGCAAGGACTCCGAGCCCGATCCCGCACAGCAGATGGTGACCCGCTACGACCTGGCCAACCTGAACGTGGAATGCCGCTTCGAGCTGCCGCGGATCGTGCAGGCCTTGCGCGCGCGCGGGCACGGCACCCTGTGTTTCCACGGCCCGCCGGGCAGCGGCAAGACCGCGCTGGCCCGCCATATCGCGCAGGAACTGGAACAACCGCTGATGGTCAAGCAGGCCAGCGACCTGATGAGCAAATACGTCGGCGAGACCGAGCAGCAGATGGCGGCCATGTTCCGCGACGCGCAGTCCGAGAAGGCCGTGCTGCTGCTCGACGAGGCCGACAGCTTCCTGCAGGACCGCCGGGGCGCCCAGCGCAACTACGAGGTCAGCGAGGTCAACGAAATGCTGCAGGGCATGGAGCGTTTCCCCGGCGTCTTCATCTGCACCACCAACCTGTTCGAGCGCCTCGACGCCGCCGCCTTGCGCCGCTTCACCTTCAAGATCCGCTTCAAGCCGCTGGAGCGCGAGCAGCGGACCCAGATGTTCGTGACCGAGGCCCTGCAGGGCGATCCCCAGCGGTTGCAGGCCGACATGCTGCAACGGCTGGGCCGGCTCGACCAGCTGTGCCCGGGCGACTTCGCCGCCGTCAAGCGCCAGGCCACCATCCTGGATGCCACGTTGGAGCCACTGGAATTCCTCGAACAGCTCGAAGCCGAACACCGGCTCAAGCCGGAAGTGCGGGACGGCCGATCCATGGGGTTCCTGCCATAACCGTCGGGCAGCGTCCGGAACCGCCGCCCGATGGCCCGGCGGTGCCTTGCCGTATCCTTGCGCGTGCGGGAGCGCGATGCATGGCCGTGCCAGCGCCGGAACCCGGATGCGGACGTGACGCCTGTCCAGCAGGCACAATCCGGGCCCAATGTTCCCGTGGACCCGACACCGACCGATGATGGAGCCGTATCGCCCCCCTCGCCCCCGACGACGCGGTCGCGCCGACGCGTGGCGCAAATCCCTGGCCGCAATGCTGCTGGCCGGCGCGGGCTTTGGAGCCGCCGCGCAGGCGTCGCCACCGCCGTCGCAGCAACTGCGCATCGTGGGCGGACTGGCAGGCGTCAACCAGTTTGTCCAGCACGAGCAACCCTTCTGGACCCGCACACTGCCGGAGATCAGCAACGGGCGTTATTCGGCCGCGATCGTGCCCTTCGATCGCGCCGGCATCCCGGCGCAGGACATGGTGCGGCTGATGCAGATGGGCGTGATTCCGTTCGGCACGATACCGCTGAGCCGCGTCGCGCCCCAGGAAGCCGTGTTCAGCGCGGCCGACCTGGCGGGGCTGAACCCCGACATCGCCACGCTCAAGACGACGTTGGCGGCCTTCCGCCCCTACCTGGAGAACACGCTGCGCCAGCGTTACGGCATCGAATTGCTGGCGATCTACACCTATCCCGCGCAGATGGTGTTCTGCAACCGGCCGATCACGCGGCTCGAAGACCTGGCAGGACGGCGGGTGCGCGTCTCGGGCACGACGCTGGGCGACTTCGTGCGGGCCTTCGGTGCCATTCCGGTCGTCACCGTGATGAACGACCTGCTGCCCCAGATCCGCAAGGGCAACGTCAGCTGCGCCATCACCGGCACCATGACCGGCAACACGCTGGGCTTGCACGAGGTCACGACCCACATCTATGCCATGCCCATCACCTGGGGGCTGTCGATGTTCGGCGCCAACCTGGACTCCTGGAACGCCCTGGAGCCGGAGTTGCGCGTCGCGCTGCGTGACGCGTTGCCCCGGCTCGAGGCGCGGATCTGGGCCGCCAGCGAACAGGCCACCCTCGACGGCCTGGCGTGCAACACCGGCGCCGCCGGCTGCCGCCTGGGACGCAAGGGCAGCATGACCGCCGTGCCGATGGATCCGCGGGACCAGCAGCGGCTGCGGGACATCGTGCAGTCGCATATCCTGCCCAGCTGGCTGCGCCGCTGCGGGCCCGAGTGCGCGACGATCTGGAACCAGACCATTGCTCCGGTCCGTGGCATCACGGCGCCGGGCGCGTCATGACCCAGGACCGGGCGTTCGCCAACGGGTCCACGCACAGGTCGGTGCCGCGGCGCGTCCGATGGACGATCCTGGCCGGCGCAGCGGTATTCCTGTCGGTGCTCGCGCTGGTCGCCGCGAGCCTGATCACACAAGGCCGCCAGGCGGCCCTGGTCAGCGCGGAACGCGACGCGGTGCGATTCGTGGCCGGTGCGGAAGCGGCATTGAACCGCAACCTGCTCAGCATCGACATCCTGCTGGCCAGCATGGACGAGGTCCTGCGCGCATCGAACCTGGTGCTCGAGTGGCTGGACCACGACCTGGCGACCCGCCAGATGCGGGCAGCGGACAACCAGAACCTGCTGGTCAGCCAGCTGGCGCTGATGACGCCGAAGGGCCAGGTCGTGGCATCGTCCCAGCACGGGGACCGCCCGGTCCTGCTGGCGTTGCCCGACGGGTACCTCGAGCGGGTGCTCGCCATCCGGGTGCCCACGCTGGTCATCAGCGAGCCGGTGATCAGTGCGTCGAGCGGCGAGCCCGTGTTGTACATGGCGCGCAGCATCAAGCTGGCGGACGCCAGCCGCATCGTGGCGGTGGCCGAAGTGCGGGTGCCGCTGCTGGGCTCGGTGATGGCGCAGGGCGTCACGATTCCCGGCCTGGAGCTCACGCTCGAACGGGGCAACGGCGAAATGCTGGCCAGCGTGCCGCCGACCGAGGAGCTGACCGGCGTGATGCTGGCGCCCGGCCTGTCCGGGATGCTGGCGCGCGGCGAGGTCCACCGCGCCCCGGCGCGGCTGAGCCAGCAGGACGCCATCGTGGTGACCCGTCCGACGCTGTACGCCGCCATCGCCATCGCGGCCAGCGTGCCGATCACATCGGCGCTGCAGAACTGGCGCGATGACCGCGATCTCATCGTGCTGGTGGCCGTGCCGATCGCGCTGATGATCCTGGCGGCCACGGCGATGTCGCTGCAATACCTGGGCCGGATCGGCCAGGCGCGTGCACAGGTCCTGGAGGGCAAGGCCCAGCTCGAGGCCACACTCGACGCCATGCCCGACTCCTTGCTCGAGCTCGGGCTGGACGGCCAGTACTACCGCTCGCATGCGCCCCATCCGACGCTGCTGGCGATCGCGCCCGGCCTGTTCGAGCACGGACGCGTGGCCGAACATCTGCCACCGTCGGCGGCCCAGCCCATCCTGCAGGCACTGCAGCAGGCCAATGCCACCGGTTCGAGCGGCGGCACGCAGTTCATGCTGCGCCATGGCGGGTCGGACACCTGGTTCGAGCTGTCGGTGGCGCGCAAGACCGGCGACACGCCGCAGTCGCCCCGTTTCATCGTGATCTCGCGCGACATCACCGCCAGCAAGTTGGCGGCGCGTGAGATCGAACAGCTGGCATTCTTCGATCCGCTGACCCAGCTGCCCAATCGCCGCTTGCTGATGGACCGCCTGCAACAGGCCCTGGCGTCGAGCGCCCGCAGTGGCAGGCTGGGCGCACTGATGTTCATGGACCTGGATCATTTCAAGACCATCAACGACACGCTCGGACATGACATCGGCGACCAGTTGCTCAAGCAGGTGGCCGAACGCCTGCGGGCCTGCGTGCGCGAAGCCGACACGGTGGCCCGCCTGGGCGGCGACGAATTCGTCGTGATGCTCGAGGAGCTCGACATGCCGGCGCCGAATGCCGCGGCACAGACCGAGCTGATCGGCGAGAAGATCCTGGCCGCGCTGAACCAGCCGTATCGGCTCGGGCAACACACGCTGCCGAGCACGCCGAGCATCGGCGTCACGCTGTTCAACGGCCACGAGCAGGCGCTGGACGACCTGCTCAAGCAGGCCGACATCGCGATGTACCAGGCCAAGACGTCCGGGCGCAATGCGATCCGCTTCTATGACCCGGTCATGCAGGCGACGATCGCGGCGCGTACGGCGCTCGAGAACGACCTGCGCGACGCGCTGGACAAGGGGCAGTTCACGCTGTTCTACCAGGCGCAGGTGGACACGCAGGATGCGGTCGTCGGCGCCGAAGTCCTGCTGCGCTGGCAACATCCGGTGCGCGGCCTGGTGCCGCCGATGGAATTCATTCCGCTGACCGAGGAGACCGGACTGATCCTGCCGATCGGGCAATGGGTGTTGCACGCGGCCTGCGCGCAACTCACGGCCTGGCAGGCGCATCCGCAGTTGCAGGCGCTGGAGCTGGCGGTCAACGTCAGCGCACGCCAGTTCCGGGACATCGATTTCGTGCGCAAGGTGGCGCAGGTGCTGGGCGAGACCGGCGCCCGGCCCGACCGGCTCAAGCTCGAACTGACCGAAAGCCTGGTGCTGGACGACGTGCAGGACACGATCGCCAAGATGGAGCAGCTCAAGGCGCTGGGCGTGCGTTTCTCGATGGACGACTTCGGCACCGGGCAGTCGTCGCTGTCCTACCTGACGCGGCTGCCGCTGGACCAGCTCAAGATCGACCAGAGTTTCGTGCGCAACATCGGCGTCAAGGCCAGCGACGGCATCATCATCCAGACCATCATCGGCCTGGCCAGCAAGCTGGGCATGCAGGTGATCGCCGAAGGCGTGGAGACGGCCGCGCAACGCGGGTTCCTGCAACAACACGGATGCGACGTGTGCCAGGGTTACCTGCTCGGCCGCCCGTTGCCGGTCGAGCGCTTCGTGCAGGACGTCGGCTGATCCCGGCCCCGGCGCAGTTCAGTCCAGCGGGCTGAAGTGGCCGGGTTGCAGGATCTCGATCGCGCCGCGGCGCAACACCAGCAGCCCGGACTGCTCCAGGCGCTTGAGCTCCATCGACAACTTCGGGCGGCTGACGCCGCAACGCGCCGCAAGGTGTTCGTGGGTGGTCTCCAGCAGGCAGCTGCCGTCGGCACGTCGCGGCGCATCGCGCATCGAGCGCGCAAGCGTGGCGCAGACCCGTTCGGTCACGCCACGCTCGAGCCAGTTGCGTTCGCGCAGCTGCACTTCGCGCAGGCGCTGGGCGAGGAAGCGCACCAGCAGCACGAGCCGCTCACGGTTCTGCAACAGGCTCTGCTCGATGTCGGGCACCGGAATCCAGCGCAGGCTGAGATCGGGACCGGCCACCAGCCCGGCATGACTCGGCTGGCCGGAGAACAGCGTCGACACCATGCCCAGTTCGCCCGCCTCGAACGAGATCGGGATCACCATGTTGCCCTGGGTACCCACGTGGATCACGGCATCGATCGAGCCCGTGACGACCAGCGGCAAGGACGGCAGGCGGCTGGCCGACGGTGCCAGCATCTGCCCCGGTTCGGCGCGGCGCAAGGGGTAGGCCGGCAGGTCCAGGGTATCGGCCAGTGCCGTCACCAGCTGCCGGTTCAGCGCACGGCTGTCGCGGAAATCCGGCGTGTCCAGTGTGGCGGCCATGGGTTCCTGCAGGAAGGGGGCTTTGTCTCGATCGGCCGGACCATTCCGGCCGGATGCATTTCATCACAACCGCGCCACAGCCCGCTGGCCAGCCAGCAGGTGCAGGCCTTGTCGGGTGTGGTTCGCCGGTGCCGGCGGCGATGCGATCTGCGCCGCCGCGTCGCGCGGCGGAGGGGCTCCGAGCCGCGTCAGCAGGTACCGGGCGCGGTGGAGGCGAAGTCCGATTCGGACGCCGCACGGGTGCGCTGAACGACGCGCGCGCGCGCCTGCTCCAGCTCGTCGATCAAGGCGTCGATGCCGGCGATGAATTCGTCCCGGTCCGCGTGGGGGCTGTTGTGGATCAAGCCCGAGGATTGGTCAGCCAGTACCTGCTCACCGGCCACCCGGGCCCAGCGGCGCACTTCGCAGTAGGCGAGCAAGGCCAGGCGACCGAGATCGCCGCTGCGGCGCGCGAAATACATCTCGCCGAGGAGGTCCTCGAGACCGAGTTGGAGGGATTCGACGTTGTCAGACATGTTGCGTTGCAGCAATTTACCGCAGGATAACGCAGTGCGCCAGCCGTTTTTAGAACTTGCACCCGAAAACATGTCCCGATTGCGACCTCCAACAGGGACGAACCGGCAGGAATCACGCTGTGGCGCGGCCTACCAGCCGGGCGGACGGGTCGCGTGGAAACCGGTCGCCTGCTCGAAAGCGCGTCCCGCGGCCACCAGCAGGTCCTCGCGCAAGGCCTGCGCTGCGAATTGCACCGACAGCGGCAACCCGGCATCGGACAGGCCACATGGCAGCGACAGGGTCGGCAGCCCGGAAAAATTGAACGGTGCGGTGAAACGGGCATGCCAGGGATCGCGCCCGGGCGGGATCGGGCCATACGAATAATCATCGCTGACCGCGAACGGCTCGCGCGGCGTGGACGGGCACACCAGCAGGTCGATGCCGCGCATCAAGGCGTGCAGGTCACCGGCACATTGCAGCCGCAGATGATGGGCATGCACGTAGTCGATCGCGTCGCAGGCCCGCCCCTGCTCCAGCCACTGGCGGAAGAACGGGCCATACGTGTCGGCCTGCGCCGGATACGTGTCGCGATGAGCATCGGCCGCCTCGACCTGGCACATCAGCGCCCAGGCCGGCAGGTATTCGCGCAGGCGCGCCGGCATCTGCACCGGAACGATCTGCGCGCCCAGCCCCTGCAACACCCGCACCACCTGCGCCACCGCCGCCGCATGGTCGGGCGCGAGGTCGACCGTGCCATAGGCGGCATCCCACCCGACGCGCAAGCCCCGCACGCCCTGCGCCAGGCCGGCGTCCATGTCGGGCACGGGATCGGCCAGCGAGGTTGCATCGTGCGCGTCGCGCCCGGCGATCGCCGCCAGCACGATGCCGGCGTCCTGGCTGCAACGGGTCATCGGCCCGACATGGTCCAGCGACTGGGCCAGCGGCAACACGCCGTGGCGGCTGACCCGGCCCCAGGTGGGCTTGAGCCCGACGATGCCGCAGGCCGCCGAAGGGTGGCGGATCGAGCCACCGGTGTCGGTGCCGATGGTCGCGTAGGCCAGCCCCACCGCCGTGGCCGCGCCGCTGCCGCTGGACGAGACACCGGCCCAGTGCGACGGTTTCCACGGATTCTCCGGCACCGCGAAATCCGGGTGATATCCGGCCATTGCGCCTTCCGTGAGATTGAGCTTGCCCAGCAGCACCGCGCCGGCCTCGCGCAGGCGCGTCACCACGGTCGCATCGTGTTGCGGCACACGATCGGCGAACACGCCGGTGCCGCCCATGGTGCGGATACCCGCGGTATCGCACAAGTCCTTGACCGCCACCGGCACGCCGTGCAGCGGTCCGCGATACAGGCCGCGCGCGATCTCGTCCTGCGCCTGCGCCGCCTGCTGCAACGCCAGTTCCGCCGTCACGGTGGCATAGGCCTTGAGCCGGCCGTCGAGCGCCGAGATGCGATCGAGCATGGCACGGGTCACGTCGAGCGGTGCGAGCTTGCGCGCACGGATCAGCGGTGCGAGTTCGGTGATCGTCAGGTAATGCACGGACGGCTCCTTGCTGGGCTGGAATGCGGGCGACACCCGCCGCGGCGGGCAGCGCCATTGTCGACCGGTGGATCGCCCGGGTTTACCCGCAGCCGTACACCCAGTGTTCCTGCGGGAACTGAGCCGCGGCGGGCCGCGGAAAAAAATGACAGCCATCAGGAAGCCGAGGCCCCATGGTCCGGCTCGACCCAACCCCAACCAGGAGACAAGCATGAAATCGACACTGCCCATCGCGCTCGCCTGCGCGCTCGCCATCGCACCGCTCGCCGCCCACGCCGAATGGAAACCCAAGGGCCCGATCACGCTGATGATCGCGTTTGCGGCCGGTGGCGGCGCCGACACCCAGGCACGGCTGATCGCCGAGGAGATCGAAGCGCGCAAAGGCTGGAAGATCATTCCCGAAGCCGTGACCGGCAAGGGCGGCGGCGTGTTGGCCGCCCGCCTGGCCAAGCAGCCCGCCGATGGCACCGCGATCGGCATGACCGTCAGCGAATCCATCGGCTACAACATGCTGGCCGAGAAGAACCCGGGCTACAGCGAGAAGGACTTCACCTTCCTGGCGACCACGGCCGGCACCGAGATGGGCATCGTGGCCAAGGCCGCTCGCGGCTGGAAAACACTGGCCGACGTCACCGCGGCGATGAAGAAAGGCGAAAAGGTGTCGTTCGGCGCCATGAGCCAGAAACTCGGCGACGGCGCCTACCTGCTGGGCAAGGCCCAAGGCGTGCAATACAACATCGTCGAACTCAAGGGCGGCAAGGCGGTGCTCGACGCGATCACCGCCGGCGACGTCGACATCGGCTGGGTGGCCGGCATCCAGGCGCGGGGCGTGGCGGCCGGCGACCTGGTGAACCTGGCCTCCGGCGAGGCCCGGCGGCTGTCGATGTCGCCGAATGCCCCCACGGTCAAGGAACTCGGCCTGAATGCCGACTTCGGCGTGTATTTCATGTTCATGGCGCCCAAGGGCTTGCCGGCCGAGGCCCGCGACGCGCTGGCCAATGCCATCAAGGAGGCCGCCACCGACCCGAAGTCCAAGGCCAATGCCTACATCGTCAAGAGCTTCGGTGCGCCTGACGTCATCACCGGCGCAGCGCTGGACAAGATGCTGGCCGAGGATGTCGAGTCCTCGAAAGCGCTGCTCAAGGCGGCGCTGAAATAGGTCCGCAACCGACCGCTGCGTCCCGGGACCCATGCCATGAACCGTTACCACTGGAATGCCGTGCTGGGCGCGGCCTGTTGCCTGTTCGCCCTGGTGCTGCTGCTGGTGTGGATCCCGGCGGACGTCGCGTCCGGCGTGATCGAGCAGGTGCGACGCCAGGTCGTGATCGGCGACGCGATGGCGCCCACGGTCTGGTCCACCGGCATCGGCCTGCTCGGGTTGCTGTTGCTGCTGGCCAGCCTGATGCGGCTGCGTGAGGGTGTTGCCGAGACGCCCGGTGGCGGCCCCACCTGGGCCAACCTGCGTTACCTGCTCACGCTGCTGGCAACCATTGTCGGCGCGTTGCTGGTCATGACCCATGCCGGACCCTGGGTCGTCGGCATCGCCCAGGCCTTGGGCTCCGACGTCGACACCTACCGCAGCCTGCGCGCAACCCGGCCCTGGAAATACATCGGTTATCTCGCCGGCGGCTTCCTGCTGGTGTTTGCGCTGATGTCGTACACCAGCCAGAGGATCAGCCTGCGGCTGGCGCTGATCGCGGCGGCGGCGGTGCTGTTCATGGCAATGGCCTACGACCTGCCGTTCAAGAACCTGTTGCTGCCACCGAACGGAGACCAGTGATGAACCTCGAGTTGATGGATTACATCCGCCTGGGCATTGCGGCCGTCTTCACCGCCGACCCGGTAGCCGTGGTGTTCGGAGTGCCGATCTCGATCACGCTGGTGATGGTGTTCTCGGGCCTGCTGGCCGGCATCGTCGTCGGCGCAATTCCCGGCCTGTCGGGTCCGTTCGCGATGGCGGTCTCGCTGCCCATCCTGCTGTCGAGTTTCGGTTTCACCGCGGCGGCGCTGCTGCCGGTGCTGGGTTTCCTGATCGGGCTGATGAAAGGCGCGACCCTGGGCGGTGCGGTGCCGGCCATCCTGTTCAACACACCGGGCACGCCCGACTCCTTGCTCACCACCTTCGACGGCTACCCGATGGCGAAGAACGGCCAGGCCGGCAAGGCCTTGCGCGTGGCGCACCTGTCGTGCGTGTCGGGCGACACCTTCTCCGACCTGGTGCTGATCAGCTGCGCGCCGTTCCTGGCCGTCTTCGTCGAGAAATACCTCGACTATCCCGAGAAGGCCGCACTCATCGTGCTGGCCATGGCCTTCATCGCGGCGGTGGTGGGCGCTTCGGTCATCAAAGGCCTGCTCTCGGCGATGTTCGGCATGTTCTGCGCCACCATCGGCACCGGCGAGGATGCGACACCGCGCCTGAGCTTCGGCATCGATGCGCTGGCCGGCGGCTTCCCGCTGATCGCCGCCGTGCTCGGCGTGTTGATCATGGGCGAGATCTTCCAGGCCATCGAGGACCTGGCGCGCAGCAGCCGGGAGGACAAGGTCATGCCTTCGGTCAAGCAGCATGGCGACAACAGGCTGCATTTCAGCGACGTTCGCAAGCTCATGCCCACCATCGGCGTGTCGGCGCTGATCGGCACCATCATCGGCGCCTTGCCCGGCATCGGGTCGACGTTGGCGGCCACGCTGGGCTACACCGCCGGCCAGAAGATGAACAAGGGCCCGATCCCGTTCGGCAAGGGCGCGATGCAGGGCGTGGCCGCGACCGAGGCGGCGAACTCCGCCGTGTCGGGCTCGAACCTGATCCCGGTGCTGAGCCTGGGTATTCCGGGCAACGTGGCGGCGGTGTTCATCCTGTTGGCGATGGAGAGCATCGGTGGCCTGAATCCCGGCCCGAACGTGTTCCGCCTCACACCCGGAACCATCAACCCCGAGGCGGTCATGGTGTTCGGCCTGTTCACGCTGATGATGCTGGCCAACCTGCTGAACTGGACCATCGGCGGCGCCTTCATGCGCGGCCTGGGCGTGATGCAGCACATCCCGCCACGGGTGCTGATGCCCATCGTGCTGCTGGTCACGCTGACCGCCATCTACGTGCAGGAAGGCAAGATGGTGTCGGTCTATGTCGCGATCGGATTCGGCGCCATCGGCTACCTGATGCGCAAGCTGCAGATCTCGGTATTGCCCTTCGTCATCGCCTACATCCTGGCCGACGATTTCGAACGCACGATCCGCCAGGCCTTCGCCGTCTCCGGCGCCGATCCCTGGTTCCTGGTCAAGAGCCCGATCGCGCTGGGATTCCTGGTGTCGGCGGTGCTGGTCGCGGTGTTCCTGGGGCGCAATCCGATCGGCAAAGCCGTTGTGCAACACGCGGACAAGGACTGAGCCCAGTGCGCCAACCACCCCGCCGGCACCCCGGCAGCTCACCCCCAGGAGGCATTCCTATGGCCATGTTTTCCCGACGATCCGCGCTGCCCGATGCGCCGCGTTTCGTCGACGCACTGCTCAGGCTCGGTTGAACGCCCTGGGCCGTTTCTTTCACCCACCACTTTCAACTTGCACCATGATCCATCGCAGACACTTCACTCTTGCTGCCGGCGCTGCGACGCTCGGCGTTCCTGCATTCGCGCAATCCGACGTCTTGAGAATCGTCGTCGGTTTCCCGGCCGGCGGCATCGTCGACGTCATCGCGCGTGAATTGGGCGAGGCGCTCAAGCCCCATCTCGGCGGACGCAACGTCATCGTCGACAACAAACCCGGTGCCGGCGGTCGCATCGCAGTGTCGGCGGTCAAGTCGGCGTCGCCCGACGGCCATACCCTGTTGCTGACGCCGGCGTCGATCATGACGTTGTACCCGCATGTGTTCCGGAAGCTGCCGTACGACACCGGGAAGGACTTCGCCGCAGTGAGCACGGTGTGCATGTCGACCAACGCGCTCGCCGTGGGCAAACATGTGCCGGCCAAGACCTTGGGCGAGTTCATCACCTGGTGCAAGGCCAACCCGAAAGAAGCCACCTACGCGTCGCCGGGTGCCGGCTCCGGGCCGCATTTCCTGGGCGCGCAGATCGCACAGGCGGCTGGCATCGAGATGCTGCACGTTCCCTACAAGGGGGCACCGGACATCCTGAACGACCTGTACGGCGGGCGTGTCGCATCCTTCGTCACCGCCTTGTCGAATGCCGTGCAGCCACACAAGGACGGCCGCATGCGTGTGCTGGTGACCACCGGCGAAAAACGCTCCGCGCAGTTGCCGGATGTGCAGACAGCGCGCGAGGCCGGTTTCCCGCAATTGACCATGCTGGAGTGGTTCGGCCTGCTGGCACCCGTCCGCACGCCAGCCGACACGATCACCGCGCTGCATGGCGCTGTGCAAAAGGCCGTCACCAGCGCGTCGGTACGGAAGTCCTTCGAGACACTGGTGATGGAGCCGCGGGCCATGACACCGGCCGATTTCGCAGCCCGGATCGATGCCGACATTGCGCGCTGGGGACAGACGGCCAAATCGCTGAACTACCAGGCCATCGACGGATGAGTCGGCCCGTATTCCTCCTGGTCCATGGCGGCTGGCACGGCGGCTGGTGCTGGCGCCGGGTGGCCGACAGGCTGCGTGCGACCGGGCATGCGGTCTTCACGCCGACGTTGAGCGGCATGGGCGAGCGGGAACATCTGTTCACGCCCGATATCGGCCTGCACACCCATGTACAGGATGTGCTGGCGGTGCTGCGTTTCGAACAGCTGGAAGACGTCGTGCTGGTTGGCCACAGTTACGGTGGCGCCATCATCACGCAGGTGGCCGATCGCGATCCGGCGCCCGTGCGTGCATTGGTCTACGTGGACGCCATCATCCCCGAACACGGGCAACGCGGCTGGGACGGTTTTCCGCCCGAGCGGCAACAGGCCATGCGCCGCGGCGCGGACAGCCTGGACGGCGCGCGCGTGCCGCCGCCGGACCCGGCCATCTGGGGCATCACCGACCCCGACGACCTGGCCTGGGCGCGTGCCTGCGTGACGCCGCACCCGATCAGGACGATGTTCGACGCACCGGTGGTCACCGGGCGCTGGCAGGACGTTGCCCGCAAGCACTATGTACTCGCGGGCGCCCATCCGGGCCCGCGCTTCGTCGCCCACCATGCTGCCGTGTCGAACCGACCCGGCTGGACCACCGCGGTCATCGACGGCGGTCACGACCTGATGGTGACCCATCCCGACGCATTGACGCGCGAGCTGCTGGCCGCAGCCGCCACTTGAATCCATGACCATGACGGACCGCTCGAACATCCTGATTCTTCTGTCCGACGAACAGGACGCACGCGCGCTCGGTTGCGCCGGTCATCCGTGGGTGCACACGCCGCACCTGGACGCCCTGGCCGCGCGCGGCACCCGCTTCACCAATGCGTTCACGCCGTCGCCGATCTGCGTGCCGGCGCGCGCCAGCCTGGCGACCGGACGCTGGGTGCACCAGGACGGCCGCTACTGGGACAACGCCATGGGTTACGACGGTGCCGTGCGCGGCTGGTGCCATGCCCTCAGGGACGCTGGCCACCGTGTCGAATCCATCGGCAAGCTGCATTACCGCGACGGCGCGTGCGACACCGGCTTCACGCGGCAGCACCGCAGCATGCACCTGGCCGGTGGTGTCGGCCAGGTCTGGGGCTCGGTGCGCGACCCGTTGCCCGAGACGCCTCGCCCATCGCATCTGTTCGACCGGCTCGGCGCCGGCGAGTCGGCTTACAACCAGTTCGACATGGCGTGCGCGCACGATGCCGCCGCCTGGCTGGGCGAGCGCGCACGCACGCCCGATGACAAGCCCTGGGTCCTGTTCGTCGGTTTCGTCGCGCCGCATTTCCCGCTCGTGGTGCCGCAACGGTTCCTGGATGCGATCGACATCGACGCCTTGCCGTTGCCGGCATTGCATCCGGACCGCGGCTACCGCCGTCACCCGTGGGTCCAATGTCACGCCGATTTTGCCGATGCCGATGGCGAACTCGGCACCGATGCACGGCGCCGGCTGGCGTTGGCGAGCTACTACGCGCTGGTGTCCTTCCTGGACGAGCAGGTTGGCACCGTGCTGCAGGCGCTCGACGCCTGTGGATGGCGCGATACGACCCGGGTCGTGTTCTCGAGCGACCATGGCGACAACCAGGGCGCGCGCGGCATGTGGAACAAGTCGACGCTGTACCGCGAGTCGACGAACGTTCCGCTGATCGTCAGTGGTCCCGGCGTGCCGCAACAACACGTGTGCGCGACCCACACCAGCCTGGTCGACATCGCGCCAACCGTGCTGGCCGCCACGGGCCTGCCGGTGCCGGTCGACCTGCCCGGCAGCGACCTGGTGGAACTGTCGATGGGGCAGGACGATGACCAGCGCGTCGGGTTCAGCGAATACCACGCCGTCGGTTCGCCGAGCGCCGCCTACATGCTGCGCCAGGGCCGCTGGGCCTATCACCACTATGTCGGTTTCGCGCCCGAATTGTTCGATATCGTGGCCGACCCCGACCAGCACCATGACCTGGCCGGGCGTCCCGAGCATGCCGAGGTGCTGCAGCAGTTCGCAGGCCTGCTGCGTGAACGGCTGGACCCGGTTGCGACGGACCGGCTGGCCAAGCACGACCAGAACGCGCTGGTCGCCCGGTTCGGCGGCCGCGAGCAGGCCTTGCGCACCGGGACGCCGGGGGCGACTCCGGTACCGGAGCCCTGAGGGTTTCGCATGCATCGGCAGGCCGGGGCGCCTGCAGGGAGCCGTCCGCGGGTGAGGCGCCGCCAAGGCGCGCTCAGCGGTGGCGCGATTCGAACAGGCTGCGGGTCCAGCTCCACATCGCCCACACCATGACGCCGGGCACGACCACGGTCTGCAACACGAACACCACCATCAGCCGGATCAGGTGTTCGGTCGCGTTTTCCAGCGCCTGCTTGAGTTCGTCGAAACGGGCGCGGACATCGGTGTTGTGCGCGAACCAGCGCCGCAACTGGTCCAGCAGGCCCTGCGGCGCGGCATCGGCCTGCACGGCCGGATCCCGGCTGGCCGCGTCGCTGGTGGTCGCGTCGATCGCCTGCTGGCTGACCCGGTAGTCCTCGGCCAGGAACTGCTGCCACACCAGGTCGGTGCCCAGCGTCACCGCCGGCACCGCGAAACGCAGCATCAGCGCCAGCACCAGCAGGCGCGACAGCCAGGGTTCGATGGGGCGCCGGCGCAACCACAGCCACGCCCAGGCCAGCGCAGCCAGTGTCAGCATCGTCGATATCGGCCAGTAGCTGCCCACACCCAGCAGGATCTTCTGCGCGCCGAACAACACGCTGGCGCCCAGCATCAGGTCGGAGAAACGCTCGACCAGGTCGTTGACCGGGTCCAGCAGCTGCCCTGGCGCCAGCGTGGCGCCGACGCCGGCCGGTTGCAGCGACAACTCGGTGCCTTGCGCGACGGAGATCACCCCATTGAGCGCGCGCGCAGTGGCAAAACTGACCAGGGCCCGCTTGAGGCCGGCGTCGACCTTCTCGCCGGCCGGGGCGTCGAGCGGCGCGAACCAGGCACAGGCGACCAGCGCCAGCAACAGCAGGGGCAGGATGGCGCGTTGCAGGGCAACCATGGCGTGGAGTTTCTCGTGGTCTTGCGCACATGGCATGGGTGCATGTGCATGGCGGCCATTATGCGCACGCCGGCGCTCTGCGAAGCCCGAGGGTCGGCTGCAGACGCGGCGCAAGCGGCGTCAACGTTGCAGCTGGTCCAGCTTTTTCTCGATCTTCGCCCACTCGTCCGCATCGGGCAGCGCGAGCTTGGTGCGGGTGATCGGTTTCCACTGCCGCGCCAGATCGGCATTGAGCGCCGTGAACGCACGCTGCTCCTTGGGCACGTCCTCGTCGGCATAGATCGCGTTGACCGGGCATTCCGGCACGCAGACCGCGCAGTCGATGCAGTCGTCCGGGTCGATGACCAGGAAGTTCGGGCCTTCGCGGAACGCGTCGACCGGGCATACGTCGACGCAGTCGGTGTATTTGCACCGGATGCAGGACTCGGTGACGACGAAGGTCATGATGGCCGCTCCGTTCGGTCAGCCGCCGCAGGCACCGCCCGAGCAGCAGCTTGCGGCCAAGGCTTCTGGCGTGTCCAGGCGTTTCTTGCCGATCTGCACGTGCCACAACGCGGGACCGTTGCGCAGATAGGTCCAGTCGAACTGGCCGGCGCAGCGCTGTTCGAACTGCTGGTGCAGCGGACGCGGATCATGGTCATTGACCAGCAGCAGGGTCTCTCCCGGCTGCAGCGCGTCGAAACGTCCGAAGATGACCGGATGGCGGTCCCGTGGTGCGATGGTGCGTACGTCGATGGCGCTGGCAAGTTCGGTGGTCATGGCGGGTTTCTCCAGTTTGCAGGGTTTGGAACAGGTCGAGCAGGGTCGGGGTGGCGCACGGCAGCCACCGTGCGGCCGGTCAGCCGTCCTTGCCGTCGGCCCGTGGCTGCAGCAGCCAGGGTGTGTACCGGCCCAGGTAGAACACGAATGCCAGCGACCAGGCCAGCGCCGCTGCGACGACCGATGCCACCAGCAGCTGCGGCGCCAGCAGGGGCACGACCACCCGCAACACGGCGGCCAGCATGACCAGCGAATAGGCCGCGACCTCGAGTGGCGAGGAGGTCAGTGGCCGGCCGGTATGACCACGCGCGGTGCGGGTCACCATGCCGATGATCAGCCCGCCGGTGGCACCGATGGCAAGGGCATGGATGCCGGCCGACATGGCGATCCATCCGGTCAGGCTCGCCGCCAGCAACAGGAAGCCGAACGGGATCCAGGCGTAGGACAGATGCAGGATCCACAGGATGGGCCGGCCGCGGGTACACCACGGCTGCCATGCCGCCAGCCGCGCCAGTTGCATCACGGCTGCCAGCGCCAACAGCGGCGCGCTGATGGCGGCGGTGGGCGCAAACACCCAGCAGGCCAGGGCGGCCACGCTGGCGGCGGCGGTGGCTTTCTCCATGTGCGGATCGACCGTGAGCCGCAGTCCGGGCGTGGCACTCATCGTGAACGCGGGAATCACGCGGCCGGCGATGACGCATTCGATCAGCACGATCAGGGCCAGGGCCGCATACACGGCACGCACCGGCGCGATGTCCAGCACACCCAGCACGGACAGATGGAAAACCAGGTTGGCCAGCGTCAACAGGCCGAGCAGGCCGGCCAGCGGCAGGTTGCGGCGGTTGCCGGCGCGCAACAGCAGGTGCACCAGCACGACGGCAACCACCGGCAGCAGCAGCAGGTCCAGCGCGGCGAACACCGGGTAGGGCGCGGCGAACAAGGCCACGCGCGCGCCGAGCCAGACCAGCACCAGGGCGGCCAGCGCGGTGCCGCGCGGCGTCTGCAGGCCGGTCCAGGCCTTGCCGGCGGTCATCAGGAAGCCGACGATCACCGCTGCGGCAAAGCCGAACAACATCTCGTGGGCGTGCCACAGGTTCGGCGGCAGTTCGGAGGTCCATCCGGCAGCGCCCAGGAACACCAGCACCCAGGCCGGGACGGCCAGCAGTCCGAACAAGGTGGCCGCCAGGTAGAAGGGGCGAAAGCCCAGCCGCAACAGCGGCCAGCCGTGACCGTTGTCCATGGTGGTGGTGGCGGCTTGCACGGCGGCGGGTTGGATCAGGGTTTTCATGATGGTCGGTGCCCGGGATCCGCTCCACGAGGCGGCTGCGGGTTTTAACATGCACACGGTACGCATGTTATATCCCGGGGACGCCTAAAGCAATATACTTTGTGCATCTTTAAGGGTTTTCGATGCGTCTGTCCGAATACACCGACTACAGCCTGCGGGTGCTGATGTATTGCGCCGCACATCCGCAGCGGCTGGTGACGATCGCCGAGCTGGCCGAGCATCACCAGGTGTCGAAGAACCACCTGATGAAGGTCGTCAACGACCTGGCACGCCAGGGCGTGCTCGAGACCACGCGCGGGCGCGGCGGCGGGCTGCGGTTGCTGCGGGCCGCGGACACGATCCGGGTCGGCGACATCGTGCGCGCGGCGGAGACGGATTTCCGGCTCGTCGAGTGTTTCGATCCGGTCACCGATACCTGCACGCTGACGCCGGGCTGCAAGCTCAAGCATGTGTTTCACGACGCGCTGCAGGCCTATTTCCAGGTACTCGACGACGTGACACTGGCGGAACTGTCGCTGCCCCTGGCACCGGCGCCCGCCGGCCGCTCGGCGCGCCCTCGCGCGGGAACACCGGTCCGGTTGATCGCCGCGGCTGCGCGCCGCAAGGGCTGACGCGATTCGTCCGTCACCTCCCGGCCATCGGCCGGCGGCGAGGCCCCTTCAGTGCCGGCCCCAACGAATTCGCGCCCACACCTGCTCGTGCAGGTAATAACTCACCAGGCCGATCAGCGTCAGCATGCCCGACAGTCCGACGCCGGCGCGCCAGTCGCCCATGTAGAGCACGTTGATCACCGACATCACGGCAAATCCGATCAGTTGCCAGGTGATGGCCTTCATGAGCATGCGGGTCTTTTTTTCCATGCCCCGATTGTCAAATCGACGCTGGGCGTGAATCAACGTGGGGCCGGTGCCGGTTTTTGCAAAGAACGTGACAACTATCACGCTGCGTTACCATCGGCACCAAGAATGGAGAGAATCACCAAATCCCAACGCGCGTTCCAGTTCCGGGAACGCCTGTCCGAGGCCATGCTCGAGCGCCAGCTCAACCGCACGACGCTGGCCGAACGCAGCGGCGTGGACCGCTCGACGGTGTCGCAGCTGCTCGGCGAACACCAGGTGCGGCTGCCGTCCGGCCATGTCGTGGCCGAACTCGCGACCGCGCTGGGGGTGACGACCGACTGGTTGCTGGGGCTGACCAGCAACACCTTGTCGCCGGGCGAGATCCTGCGCGAGTCGCTGGAGGTGGCCCAGGCCAGCGCGGCGCCGGCCGACGCCAACATCGAGCGCTGGCTGCTGGAATCGGCCGGCGCCAAGATCCGCAATGCGCCGACCACGCTGCCCGAGTTCATGAAGACCCAGGCGGTGATGGAGCTCGAATACGCGTCCTACGTCGGCAAGTCGCCCGAGCAGGCCAAGGCCAGCAACGAGACGCGGCTGACGCTGAACCGCGGCACCGGCATGGACCACGAGCTGGCCGTGCCCCGGCAACGCATGGAGGAATTCGCACAGCGCCATGGCATCTGGTCGGCGCTGTCGCCGGCGCAGGTGCGCGAACAGCTGATCCTGATGGCCGACCTGTGCGAGGAGCTCTATCCGAGCACCCGGCTGCACCTGTACGACCTGGCGCAGCAGTTCAGCGCCCCGGTCACGGTGTTCGGGCAACGCCGCGCGGTGATCTACATCGGCAGCGCGTATTTCGTGTTCAACACCCGCGAACATGTCGAGACGCTGACGCGCCACTTCGACCAGCTGGTGCGCAACGCCAGCGTGCTGAGCCACGAGAGCGCGCACTGGTTGCGCAAGCTGGCCGACACCGTCACCGGATGATCCTGGTACCGGCCGTCAGGGCGCGACCACGCGCAACACGTCCTCGCCGTAGGCCTCGAGCTTGCGCGCGCCGATGCCGCTGATGCCTTGCAGGTCTTCCAGCGACTCCGGCGCGCGTTGCGCGATGGCGGCCAGCGTCGCGTCGTGGAAGATCACGTAGGCCGGCAGGTTGTGCGATTTGGCCACCTCGGCGCGCCATTCGCGCAAGGCCTCGTAGCGTCGCTGCGCCGAGGTGTCGAGCTCGACCGGCGCCTTGGCCGCGGCACCGCGACTGCCGCTGCCGCCGCTGCGGCGCCGGCTCCGGTCCGCCGGCTGGGTCGTGGACACCCGCAGCAGCACCGGCACCTCGCCCTTGAGCACGGCGCGTGAGGCTTCGGTCAGGGCCAGCGTATTGAAGGCCTCGGTATCCACCTGCACCGCGTTGATTGCGATCAGCTGGCGCAACACGCCGCGCAGCTGCTGTTCGCTGAACTCGGCGCCGATGCCGAAGGTGCTCAGCTCGGCATGGCCATGCTGCGCGACCTTCTCGGTCTTCTTGCCGCGCACGATATCCATGACGTGGCCGGCCCCGAAGGTGATGCCGCTGGCCTGCTGCACCCGGTAGATGGTGCTGAGCAACTTGCGCGCCGCATCGGTGCCGTCCCAGACCTCGGCCGGCGACAGGCAGTTGTCGCAGTTGCCGCAACGCAAGGATGTGGCCCCCACGGTCGGCACTGCGTGTCCTCCCTGCCCCCCGAGGGGGCCGTCTCCGCCTTGGGACGGCCCGGCGGCGGAGGATGTGGCCCCCACGGTCGGCACTGCCTCGCTGTCAACCGCCGGCCGATAGGTCTCGCCGAAATACTTCAGCAGCCGCACCCGCCGGCAATCGATGGCCTCGGCCAGGCCCAGCAAGGCATCGAGCTTGCCGCGCTGCACCTGCTTGAACTCCTCGCCGGCCGGGCTCTCGTCGATCATGCGGCGCTGGTTGACGACGTCCTGCAGGCCGTAGGCCATCCAGGCGTTGGCCGGCAGACCGTCGCGCCCGGCGCGGCCGGTCTCCTGGTAATAGGCCTCGATGTTCTTGGGCATGTCCAGGTGGGCGACAAAACGCACGTCGGGCTTGTCGATGCCCATGCCGAACGCAATCGTGGCCACCATCACCACGCCCTCCTCGCGCAGGAAACGGTCCTGGTGTTTCTGGCGCAGCCTGGCGTCGAGGCCGGCGTGGTAGGGCAAGGCGTTGATGCCCTGGTCGGACAAGGTCTGGGCGATCTCCTCGACGCGCTTGCGCGACTGGCAATACACGACGCCGGCGTCCCCCGCATGTTCGCCCTGGATGAAACGCAGCAACTGCGACGTCGGATCCTTCTTCTCGATGATGGTGTAGCGGATGTTGGGCCGGTCGAAGCTGCTGACGAAGGCGCGGGCCTGCTGCAGCTGCAGCCGCTCCAGGATGTCTTCGCGCGTCAGCGCGTCGGCGGTGGCGGTCAGCGCGATGCGTGGCACTTCGGCGAAGCGCTCGTGCAGCACGGTCAGCGCCCGGTACTCCGGCCGGAAATCATGGCCCCACTGGCTGACGCAATGCGCCTCGTCGATCGCGAACAGGCTCAGCAGGCCGCGTTCGCGCAAGGCGTCGAGCTGGGCCAGGAAACGCGGCGTCGTGACCCGTTCGGGCGCCACGTAGACCAGCGTGATCTCGCCACGCAACATGCGGCGCTCGACCTGCGCCGCTTCGTCGCCGCTGAGCGTGGAATTGAGAAAGGCCGCGTCGACACCGGCCTCGTGCAGCGCACCGACCTGGTCGTGCATCAGCGCGATCAGCGGCGAGACCACGATGGTCGTGCCATGGCCGGCGCGCTGGCGCACGATCGCCGGGATCTGGTAACACAGCGACTTGCCGCCGCCGGTGGGCATCAGCACCAGTGCGTCGCCGCCGGCGCAGACCTGCTCGACCACCGCCTGCTGCGGCCCGCGGAACTGCTCGTAACCAAAGACCTCGTGCAGGATGGCGCGCGGATCGACGTCCGTCCGCGCGGCGCTTGCCAATACCGTGTTCAAGAAAAAATCACTCCCATCGGCCTATTGTCCATGGCAATCTCCCCAAGGCCGGCCGGGCGCATCCCCCTTTTCTACAATGCCGTGGACATGAACACCCGACCCTATACCCGAGGCCAGGCCCTGCCTGCCATTCTTGCCAGCCGCATCGCCATCCTCGACGGCGCCATGGGCACGATGATCCAGCGCCTCAAGCTCGACGAGGCGCAGTACCGCGGCGAACGCTTCAAGGACTTCCACAAGGACGTCAAGGGCAACAACGAACTGCTCAGCCTGACCCGGCCCGACGTGATCCAGGACATCCACGCCAAATACCTGGCCGCGGGCGCCGACATGGTCGAGACCAATACCTTCGGCGCCACCACCGTGGCCCAGGCCGACTACGACATGGCCGAGCTGGCGCGCGAGATGAACCTGCAGTCCGCCCGCATCGCGCGCGCCGCCTGCGACCAGTTCAGCACCCCCGACAAGCCGCGTTTCGTCGTTGGCGCGCTCGGCCCCACGCCCAAGACCGCCAGCATCAGCCCGGACGTCAACGACCCCGGCGCACGCAACATCGACTTCGAGCAGCTGCGCGCCGCCTATTTCGAGCAGACCCAGGCGCTGATCGAAGGCGGCGCCGACGTATTGATGGTCGAGACCATCTTCGACACGCTCAACGCCAAGGCGGCCTTGTTCGCGATCGACGAAGTGTTCGAAGCCACCGGCGAACGCCTGCCCCTGATCATCAGCGGCACCGTCACCGACGCGTCCGGCCGCATCCTCAGCGGCCAGACCGTGACCGCGTTCTGGTACAGCGTGCGCCACGCCCAGCCGCTGGCGATCGGCCTGAACTGCGCGCTCGGCGCGGCGCTGATGCGGCCCTACATCCAGGAACTGAACCGGGTCGCGCCGGACACCTACATCAGCTGTTACCCGAACGCAGGCCTGCCCAATCCGATGTCGGACACCGGTTTCGACGAGACGCCCGAGGTGACGTCCCGGTTGCTGCACGAATTCGCCGAGCAGGGCCTGGTGAACATCGTCGGCGGATGCTGCGGCACGACGCCGGAGCATATCGGGGCGATCGGGAAGGCAGTGGGGGCGCTGCCGGCGCGCGGTCTGGGGCGCGGGCGGTTCTATCGGGACGCGGCATAAGCCAGGTCGGCCGAAATGTCACGCCACATCAACTCCGTTCACGCATACATCACCGATTTGAACCTGCTTTCATACGGTTGAAGCACGCTGCGGGAGGCTTCATCTGTGACCAGCACATCGATCTGGTCCAGCGAACACACGGGCGCCATTCTTCGCAGGTTGAACTTGCTGTGGTCCGCAATGACCACGCAACGCTTGGCGCACTGAATCCCCAAGGACTTGACGCGGGCTTCGTCGAGCGCGGAATTGGTAACACCTTGTTCGGCAATGGCATCGGCACCCAGAAAGAACATATCCACCGCCAAGGCCTCCAGAGCGGCATCCGTCCACGGTCCGACAACGCTGAACAGACCCTGTCGCACACGCCCGCCCACCATCAGCACTTCGGTTTGGCTGTGCGCAGCTGCCTCTGCAACTTTCAAGTCCAGGGCAATCACCGTGATGCGTCGCCCGGCCAACTGCTGTGCCAGGGCCAGCGTGGTGGTGCCTGAATCCAGAAGGATCGTTGCGCCATCTTCCACCAGATTCGCCGCTACCTGCGCAATTCGATCCTTCGCAGCCCGACTGTGGGCCATCTTTTCCTGAAAGACCGGCTCGTAATCCGCGCTGTACTGGTCGTACTGCGTCTTGCCGGATTCCAAGGCTATGGCGCCACCGTGGCTGCGTTTCAGGAGATTGAGATCTTCAAGAATCGCCATGTCGCGTCTCACCGTTGCGGCGGAACTCGCAAGCTCGTTGACCAGTTCGACGGTGGTAATCGACTTGCGCTTGCGCACCAGTTCGAGCATGCGCTGGCGGCGCCCTTCTGGCAGGGATGAATTGAAGCTGTCTGTGGAGGCCGGCATGAGAGATGTCTCTTCTATTCGGATCGGCTGCGGATAACAACGGTATCTGCGCGCCCACGTGCGCAGTTGCGCGGGATGGAGAATAGCACCGCCGCGCGCCCGTTCTCCCCCCTGTTCCTGGAACTCGCCAAAACCACTTGTCGATCCATCGCGCTGGCAGCTGGATGCAAGGGCGCGCGGATCATCGCGGTGCTCCGCCGAGTTCAGCCATCAAGTGCCGCGTCGACTCGTAGAGTTGCAGGAATATCCGGTGGTCCTTGTCGTATCGGGCCCGGCACGATGCACGAGGGACGATTTCACGCGCCACCGGATTGATACGTTCGATGTCGCCCGATTGAAACACCCCGACCCCGATTCCCGCCAGGAAGGCCGAACCCATCGCAGCGCCCACGGTTTGTTGACGTATGCGCTGTGGCTTGCCCGCAATATCCACGGAGGCCTGCATCCACAACGCGTTGTTCACGCCGCCGCCTACCGCGTAGATGGCGCTGGCAGGGAAACCCTGGTCGAACATGTCCAGATTGTGGCGGCTTGCATGCGCCACGCCCTCCAGCAGCGAGCGGTACATGTCTGCGCGTGTATGGGTCAGATCGAGTCCGAAGAACATGCCGCGCGCGAGCGGGTCGTTGAGCGGGGTGCGTTCTCCGCTGAAATATGGCAGTGCAATCAATCCATTGGATCCCGGCGGACTCCGCTCGGCCTCGGCCTGCAGGATGGCAAATCCGGCCTCCCGATCGTCAAGTTGCGTGAGTTCACGTCGGAACCAATGGGTTAATGCACCGCCGGTCGATACCGCCCCCATGGCCGCCCAGGTGCCGGGGAACAGGTAGGGCGCGGACCACCGCCGAACGTCGCGCTGCAGTTCGGGCACGACCTGTATGAAGAACACGGACGTTCCATACATGGCCATCAGATCCCCATGTCCCAGCACACCCACGCTGGTCGCCTCGGCGGCTGCATCGACCGTGCCCACGATCACGGGCGTGCCGGCGGAAAGACCCGTCTGACTCGCAGCCGCCTCGTGGACCTGCCCAGCCACTTCGCACGTCCATCGAGCCTCGGGCAAGAGATCGGGCGAACAGATGTCGCTTGTCTGCGCGCGGTCCCAGGCGAGTTTCTCGACATCGTAGAACGGGGCGTAGTTGGCCGCACCGTAGTGGTCGACGACACAGGCGCCCGTCAGCCGCTGCACGAGATAGGTCGGACAACCCACAATGCGTGCAGCCTTGGAGAATATTTCCGGCTCGTGGCGGGCCAGCCACAGCACCTTGGGGCCCACCGCCTGGGTGGTGAGCGGCATCCCGCTGTGGCGCATGATGAATTCAGCGCCGTAGCGTTGCGTCAGCTCGACGATCTCGTCCTTGGAACGCGTGTCCACGCCATACAGGACCGCCGGGCGCAAAGCCCTTCCGGCCGCGTCCACAGGCAGCATGCAGGGACCGATGCCACTGCAACCCACGCTGGCGATCTGTGTCGGATCGATGGCTGTCTTTTGAAGCAGTTGCCTGGTGACGGAACAGAATCCGCCCCACCAGTCCTGGTCCGCGTCATGCTCGGCCAGGCCGGGCCCGGGCACGCGCATCTCGTGGGGCTGCACGGCAACCGCAACCACCTCCCCGGCTTCCGACAACAAGACGCCCTTGGTCGAATAGCTGCCGATGTCGACGCCTAGCAGATACATCCGTACCGCCTGCGCTCGAATGAAAACCCCGCGGGCATGCGCGCCAACGTTTCGGCCAGCAACCGAGCGATGCCGCAGAGGTCCCGCACATCGCAGACTTCGGTTGGCATATGGGTATAGCGGGCCGGAAAGCCGATATCCATCGAAGGGACGCCCTCATTGGTCAACTGCACGTAGGAGGAATCGGTCAGGCAGCCCGAGTGGGCGCTTCGTTGCAGCTCCAGCCCGATGGCCCTTCCGGCCGCACTGACGTGGTTGAGCAGCGTGGGATGGGGCAAGGTGCCGTTCAGGGTGCCGCGGCCATGAAAGCTGTACATCCCCAGCGCCGGCCCTCCGCCAAGCTGAAGTGCGCCGCGCGTGCGAAGGTCGGGTGTGTCGCTGGCCACCATGATGTCAATGGAGATTGCCGCGTCTGGTTTGAGCCTCTGCGCAGCCACCATCGCGCCACGCAGATTGAATTCCTCCTGCACCGAAAACACGGCATGCAGTGTGGCCGGGACGGGCGCCTCCAATACCGTGCGGATCAGTTCCATCAGCGCGGCGCAGCCGGCGCGATCGTCCAGCGCGGTGCCTGTGATGCGATTGCCGTGGAGCCTGCTGAATTGCGGACGGTAGGTGATGGGCGCCCCTACGGCAATGCCCAGGTCGGCCACGGCCTGCGCATCGTCGACGCCGAGATCGAAGAAGAGCTTGTCCACGCCGAGCACCTGCCCTTTTTCCTCTGGCGGCGTAGCGTGGTGGGCCTTGGTGCCGACGACACAGGGGATGGACTGCCCACGATCGTTGATGACGATCATGTTCAGGCCCGGCAACACGCGCTCCGGAACACCCCCCACGCGTTCGACCCGCAGATAACCATCGTCATCGACGCGTCGCACGATCAAGCCCATCTGGTCGATGTGCGCGAAGATCATGACCTTGGGCGCGGCCGGGTCGGCCCCCGGGACCGTGAGGATCAGATTGCCCGGTGCATCGACGTGGCGCTGGATGCCGGCATCCGGAAACTGATCCGAGATGTATTCCCGTACCGGGTCTTCGTAGCCCGACAGGCCGGGGATCAGGCACAGCTGTTCGGTCCACGCGGCGATGCGCTCGGTGCTGCTGGGGAGGTCGTAGATGCGCGGTGAGTTCATGGCTGCCTTGCGGTGTGGATGATTGCGGAGTCCGGTCGCTTCAGCGCAAGGCCTTCACCTTGGCCATGAACGCCTTGACGCGGGCTGGGTCGACCAGATTGTCGAAGTTGCCGTCGATCTTGAAAGTGGAGCCCACGACGGCACCATCGGCGACCGACAGCTGACGGTCGACGTTTTCCAGACGACAGCCAGTGTTGCACAAGACCACGGTTTCCGGTACTGCACGCTTCACGGACGCCAGTATCTGCGTGTCGGTCTCGGCGCCCGCCGTGAGCCCGGATACACATAACGCATCGGGGCGATTGTTGAACACCGTCGACTTCGCGATATCGACGATATCGCGTTGGCCCAGGTAGGACGCCGCCTCGGGCACGATGTTGAACAGCATGCGCAGATTCGGCGCAAGCGCCATCTTGTGGCGTACGGTGTTGCCCACGTTGGTGTTCCACAATCCGAAGTCGCTGGCGTAAACCCCGGTGATGATTTCCCGGATGAACACGGCGCCGGTTGCAGCCGCGAGGTCGATGGAGGCGATCGGATCCCACAGGACGTTGACGCCGAATGGCACGCGTATCTCCGGTTTCAGCTCGCCGACGATGCGTGCCATGGCGGCCGTGGTGGCGGTCTTCACCGTGGTCAGGTACGGCAGGCTGAATTCATTGGAAAACATGATGGCGTCGACGCCGCCATCCTGCAGGTGTTTCAGATCTTGCCGGGCCAGTTCGATCACCTTGTCCATGCCGCCTTCGCTGTCGTAAAAGGGGTCACCTGGCAATGCCTGCAGGTGACACATGGCGATGATGGGTTTGTGGACGCCAAAGGTTTGCTTGAGCCAGTTCATGGTGATGAGGTCTCTCTGTTAGAACGCAGGTTGATTGAAGGTTTGTGTCGGGCGGATGCAGGACAGGAAATCAGCGATGGGACGAGCGCGCTGCGGCCAGGCACGCGGACGCGACACCAACAAGCACGATCGCGGACTGAATGCCGAGGCGGCCAGGCGGCAGAAGGGGCCTGTCGATGGCGAACGCCTTGCGGATGCATGCTTGTCGGCATTTGGAATGATTGTATTTGATCATATGATCAGAATACCTCAATCATGGTTAACCCTTGGTTTCAAGACTGTTGCGCTCGCGCGCGGACGCCGATGGTCCGGGTGCGGAAACCCGCAAGCCCCGATCCAGTGACGCCGGTCGGTATCGATACCATGCGGGCCCGATATCCGCGGCTTGCACCGCGCAGAGCAGATCTCGATGGACCGCGGGTGTTGCGGCAGCGATATAGCCGTGTGTCAGATATTCCGCGCCGCCGTGCAGGTCGGAGACGCAACCCCCGGCCTCCTGGACCAGCAAGGCCCCCGCCGCAATGTCCCACGGCTGCAACGCGAACTCGAAGAACCCGTCGAGGAACCCTGCCGCCACATAGGCCAGGTCCAACGCCGCAGCGCCGGGGCGACGCACGTTTCTGCATCCCAGCCATACCTGATGGAGGACGCGAAAATATGAGGGCGCATCGGGCGCGGTTGGATACGGCAACCCCGTGCTGATCAAGGCTTCGGGCATCCCCGCCCGGTTCGCCACCTGCAGGCGCTCGCCATTGAGAAATGCGCCCGCTCCCCGACATGCTTCGAAGCAGTGGCCTCGCACGGGATCGAAGACAACACCCGCGACCAGGCACCCGTCATGCACCACGCCGATCGAGACTGCAAAATGATCGAAGCCATGCAAAAAATTGGTGGTGCCATCCAAGGGGTCGATGATCCATTGGGTGCCTGAGCCGTCCCCCATGGGGTTGGAACTGCCTTCCTCCGCAAGAATGGAATGGCCGGGGAACTCCCGCAAGATGGTCTGCACGATGGCGTGTTCGGAGTTCCGGTCGACCTCGCTGACGAGGTCGTTCAGCCGCTTGTGCGTCACTGCCAAACCCTGGCGTCGCTTCGCCCCTTCGAGCAGAACGCAGCCTCCGGCTCGCGCCGCGCTCACGGCGCACGCCAATAGTCGCTGCGTCAAGCCCTGGTCACTATCTTGCACTTGTATCTCCGATTGTGATCGTTTATGATTATATGATCACTTTGCCAAAATTTGTTGGGGAAATCAATCATGAAAGTCGGCTTCATCGGGCTCGGTGCCATGGGCAAGGGCATGGCACACAATCTCCTGTTGAAAGCGCACGAGGTATCGGTCTACGACCATTCGGCCGAAGCCCGCCAGGCGTTCGCCGATCTGCACAAGATGCCGAACTGCCATGTCGCAACGTCTCCGGCCCAGGCGGCTGGTGACGCTCAGGTCCTGATCTGCATGCTTCCCACGACAGCGCACAGCCATGACGCTCTTTTCGGGCAGGCAGGCGCGGCCCATGCGCTGGCCAAGGGAGCTGTGGTGATGGACATGGGAACTGGCCATCCTGTCGAGCTTCTGCAAATGGCGGATGAACTGGAGGCAATAGGCCTGCATCTGGTCGATGCTCCGGTCAATCGTGCCCCCCCTGAAGCACAAACAGGAACCTTGCTGGCCATGGTGGGCGGTGCGGCGAACCATGTGGAAGTGGTGATGCCTCTGCTCGAATGCATGTGCGACACCATCCACCGCATGGGCGCATTGGGAACCGGCATTCGCATGAAACTGGCCAACAACTACATGTCCATGATCAATCTGCTGCTGACGGCAGAAGGCCTGCTCCTGGCTGAAAGAGCGGGAATTGATCGCGCACAGGCGGTCGCGATCATGGGGGCGTCGGGCAATGGTGCCAGCAACGGGCAGCTGACCAGCATCTTCCCGCGCAAGGTGCTGGCGGACGACTTGACGCCCGATTTCCGACTGGGCATGTGCCTGAAGGACATCACGCTGGCGCTGGAACTGGGTGTTTCGCTCGGCCTGTCACTGAACCTGGGAGCGGTCGCGCGCAACCAATTTGCGCTGGCGAAGTCGTGGGGGCGAGAGGACCAGGACTGTACCGCCATCCTGCCGCTCATGCACGAGGTCAATGCCAGCGCCCGTGCCGCGCAAAAGTAGGCGCGATGTCGATGAACCCCTAAGGGCAGCGGAAAACAATGTCCAGCCCGACATACCGGAAAGGTCGACCGACCAGGCCGGCAGCAAGCGCGCCCTTGGCGTGGATGTACATCATTGCAGATTGCGCACGACCCTGAAACCGCAGTTGCTCGATGAACTGGAAGGCGCATTGGACGATCGCCCTGCAATCCTGTAGCGGTTGCAATAGGACTGCTCGCAGAGAAACGAGCCGCCCCGCATCGAGCGTCGCCCGGTGACCTTCACGAAGGCCGGGTCGATGCCGGCAGTTTGCTGGTGATAAGCGGGACTGAACCAATCGCTGCACCACTCCCAGACATTGCCGACGCAGTTGTACAGCCCGTAGCCATTCGGAGAGAACGACGCAGCCGCCACGGTGCCCGGTCGCCACGGCGGATTCGGCAGGCTCGGGAATTCGCCCTGCCAGATATTGCACTGGCCATCACCTTGATGCGCAAGCTCGTCGCCCCAAGGATAGGTGCAGCCGTCCAACCCGCCACGCGCGGCGTACTCCCACTCCGCTTCGGTCGGCAAACGCACATTCGCCCAGTGGCAATACGCCGCAGCGTCATTCCATGACACATGCACGACCGGATGATCCAACCGGTCCAGCATCGACGAGCCGGGACCCTCCGGTCGCTGCCAGCAAGCCATCTCGACCGTCAACCACCA
This sequence comes from Rhodoferax sp., assembly GCA_024236015.1. Classification (GTDB taxonomy): domain Bacteria; phylum Pseudomonadota; class Gammaproteobacteria; order Burkholderiales; family Burkholderiaceae_C; genus CAISIP01. Next base: position 157,184 of record JACKLK010000002.1, on the reverse strand, counting down.
GGGCAGGTCGCGCACGACCTGCCGCGTTGCGCGACGCAGTGCTTCGTCGACCTGCAGGAAGAACACGAAGGAAGAACCGATCTGCTCCGCCTCCGTGATGTAGTGCGTCGCTCGAACGAACTCCCGAAACTGTGCATTGGTGACCGTGGTCGGTGCAACCTCGAAACCTCGTACCTGAACGCGACGCGCAGGGCCTTCGCCATCTGCCGCAAAGCCCGCGGGCGAATCGGTTCCCATCAGGAAGTCGCCGGCAGGCAATGCGATCAATCCCGACGGAGCAGACTCGGACGGCGTTCCTCGAACTGGTTCAGCAGAACGTAATGGCAGCTCGCGCTGCGGAATACAACACGGCTTGGCCTGACTCACCTCATTCACGCTCCCAAAACTGGTCCATGGCGTGTTCATTGACCCGCAGCATCGCGGCAACAACCTCGTCGCGCGGTATCACGCCGCACCGCGCTGCCCATGTCGCGTACTCGGCCGCCATATTCTGTACCCGATCAGGTTGCGCCGCTGCAAGGTCGTGCATCTCCGTGCGATCCGCCACCATGTCGTACAGCTCCCACGCACCCGGGTGCTTGCGCACCAGTTTCCAACGCCCGATGCGCACGGCGCAGTTGCCTTCGTGCTCCCAAAACATCGGTGGCCTGGAGTCGATTTCACGCTCGAAGGCCTGTGCCAGTGAATGCCCTTCCACCGGAAGAATGGGCTGGCCATTGAACTGGGTCGGGTAATGGACCCCCGTGACATCCAGTACCGTCGCCATGATGTCCGGCAGGTAGCCAGGCACATGGCGAATCTCCCCCTTTGCGCCGATGCCCTTGGGCCAGTGAAAGATCAAAGGGGTGGATATGCCGCCCTCATGCACCCAGTGCTTGTACATGCGAAACGGCGTGTTCGACAGGTTGGCCCACCCGGTCCCATAACTCTGGTAGGTATCCTCCGGCCCGGGCATGATGTCGGGCTGGTTGCCGATGCGCACCGGTTTGCCGTCACGGGTATGCGCACGGCCGATGCGAATCGTGTCCACCAGTTCCTCCACCGTCATGTCCTTGGGCAGGTTCTCGGCGCACGCACCGTTGTCGGACAGGAAGATGATCAATGTATTGTCCAGCCGACCCAACTCCTCCAGTGCCTGAATGATGCGGCCGATACCCTGATCCATGCAGTCGATCTGCGCGGCATACACCTCCATGCGGCGCACCATCCATTCCTTGCGCTCCACCTCCGTCCACGGCGGTTGGGTCGGGTCGCGGTCGCTGAGCTGCCACTGCGCATCCAGAATGCCGGCCTTGACCAACCTTGCCAGGCGCTCCTCGCGCAGCGCGTCCCAGCCAGCGTCGAAACGACCCTTGTATTTGGCGATGTCTTCATCTTTCGCATGCAGGGGCCAATGGGGCGCAGTATGGGCCAGGTACTGGAAGAAGGGCTTGTCGCGGTGCTCGGCATGGTGCCGGCGAATGAAGTCGACCGCGTTGTCGTTGATGGCGTCCGTGTAGAAAAAGCCGGGCTCGCGCGCTTCGTGCTCGATGTTGTCGTTGCCGCGCGTCAGGGTGGTGGGATCGAAAAAACTGCCGCAACCGATGGTCGTACCGTAATACGCATCGAATCCACGTTGCAGCGGCCAGGTATCGCTGGGCGAAAAATAGTTCTTCGCGACGTGCCACTTGCCGCTCATGTAGGTTCGGTAGCCGCCTGCGCGAAGCACCTCGGCCATGGTCATGCACTGCTTGTTGAGGTTTCCGCAGTAGCCCTCGGGCGAATAGTCATCCGTCAGGATGCCGATACCCGTCTGGTGCGGGTGCAGTCCCGTCAGCAGGGATGCCCGCGACGGGCTGCAACGCGCCGTGTTGTAGAACTGGGAGAACCGCAGGCCGTGCGCCGCGAGGCGATCCAGATTGGGTGTCTGAACCTCGCCGCCGAAGCAGCCAATGTCCGAATAACCCATGTCGTCATTCAGGATGAGCAGGATGTCAGGTGGGGTCGTCATATCGATGCCTTGTTGGAGAAGGATTCAGGGAGGAAGCCCCCCTCAATTCAAGCGCAGGCCTGTATCACCAAAAAAGTGCGCCTGGGAAAAATCGGGTTGCAGGCTCACCGAGTCGCCCACATGGACATGGCCCGAGCCATGCGTCAAGGAGCTCAACCTCGTGCCATCGGCCATTTCGCAGAACACGAAGGACTGGTAACCGAGGTCCTCGATGCCGACAACGTCGGCGCGCCACCCGCCATCGCCGCCATCGCCGGCATCGGCAATGCGCAAGGCCTCGGGCCGCAGACCCATTTGCCGGGCCTCGGCCGGAATGCCTGGGGGCAACACCGTGCCAAGCGCACGTCGCTGGTTTGTCGTCGAGTCGCCGTCCACACGGATCATGGTCATGGACGGCGACCCGATGAAATTCGCGACGAACAGATTGGCTGGCCTGTCATACAGCTCCTTGGGAGTACCTACCTGCTGGACCACGCCGTCATTGAGCAACACGATGCGATCTGCCATGGTCATGGCCTCGACCTGATCGTGTGTCACGAAGATCGACGTGGCTTTGAGCTTCTTGTGAAGCTGCGCGATCTCCAGCCGCATGTGCACACGCAGCTTGGCGTCCAGGTTGGACAGCGGCTCGTCGAACAGGAACAACCGCGGCTTGCGCATGATGGCGCGGCCCATGGCCACACGTTGGCGCTGACCGCCGGACAAGGCCTTGGGCAGTCTCCCGAGCAACTCTTCCAGCCCCAGCATCGTCGCGACTTCGACGGTGCGCTTGGCAATCTCGGCAGCGGGCAATCCACGCATCGTCATCGCGAAGGCCAGGTTGTCGCGCACCGTCAGGTGGGGATACAAGGCGTAGTTCTGAAATACCATGGCCACGTCGCGGTCCCGCGGTGCGACGTCGTTGACGATGCGCCCATCCATGTGGATCTCGCCGGAGGTCGCGGCCTCCAGCCCTGCGACGATCCGCATCAGCGTGGACTTTCCGCAGCCGGAAGGCCCGACGAGGGCAATGAACTCGCCATCCTGGATGTCCAGGTCAACGTCCTTGAGGACGGCGTTGGCGCCAAATGACTTGGTGACGTGGCTGATGCGCAGATAACTCATGATGGCCGTTGGGTGAGGTGACTCGATGCCTTACTTCACCGAACCGGACAACAAGCCGGCCACGATGTAGCGTTGCCCGAGCAACAGGAAGAACAGGGCTGGCAGCATGGCCAGCAGGGACGAAGCGGCCATTTCGGCATACCGCACTTGCTCGCTTTGTGCAAAGCTGGTGATGGCCACCGGCACGGTCTTGGCGAGGTTGTCGCTGAGGTTCAATGCGACGACAAAGTCGCTCCACACGAAAATGAACACCAGCAAGCCCAACGCCACCAGGCCATTGCGCATCAGCGGCAGGAACACCTTGAAAAATTGCTGCCAGGGTCCTGTGCAATCCAGCTCGGAGGCTTCGATCAGTTCACGCGGTACCTCTTGCGCATAACGCAACCCGAGCCACATGCCCATGGGCAGGTTGGCCACCGTGAAGGCGAAAGTCAGGCCGGGCAGCGTGTCGAAAAGTTCTGTGCGTCGAAACCAGATGTACCACGAACTGAGATAGGTTACCTGCGGGATGATGTGAAACAGCAAAGTGATCGCCATCAACAACGGTCCGAGCCAGTATGGCGGCTTCTTGTGCACCAGACAGAACGCCGAGATCGCCGCGATGAAGAGCACGGCCACCGTGGCGGCACCGGCCGTGACAACACTGTTCCAGATGTTGTACGCGAACCCGCCATGCGGGTCCGTCAACAAAGCCTCGAACGTGGACAGTGTCGGCGTGAACACGACCCTCGACATCAACACGTCGATCTGGCGCTTGAACGCTGTCACCGCGATCCACAGGAACGGAAGCAGGATGAAGAGCGCATACAACACGACGCCTAGCGCGCCTGCACCCTTGAAGAAGCGATCGACGAACGGGGTCTTCATGCGACCACCCGGCGACGAAGATTGACCATCACGATGGCTCCCAGTGCCAGCACGAAACAGGTGAACAGCGACATGGTGGCACCCAGTCCGGTCCGGTCTTCCGTAAAGAACGTGCGGTAGATCGAGTAGCTCACCACCTCGGTGGCCGTACCTGGCCCCCCCGATGTGAGCAGGTAGATTTCGTCGAAGACCTTGAAGGAGAGGATCAGGCGAAACATCGCTGTGATCGCAATCGTCGGCCACAGCAGGGGCAGCGTGACATAACGCAACTCCTGCCACTCGCTCAGCGTGTCCATCCGCGAGGATTCATACACGTCTGTTGGCAAGGACTCCAGCCCCGCCAGCAAAAGCAGAAAGGTAAACGGTGTCCAATGCCAGACGTCGACCGCCACCACCGTGGCCAGCGCAGTGCTGGCATTGCCCAGCCAGTCGACACGCTCGAACCCGAGCGCCGTGACTACGGCATTGACCACGCCGATCTCGGTGTTCAGGATGAGCTTCCACATCGCGCCGATGACGATGGGAGGCACCACGATCGGGATAAGGATGATGGTGAACAGCAAGGCGCGTCCACGGTTCATCTTGCGCACCGTCAAGGCGAGGATCAAGCCAAAGAGTATTTGCAGGACGACCGTGGCCGAGGCGAATACTGTCGTGTTGCGCAATCCCGCCCAGTAGAGCTGATTCTCTGCGAACGCGTAGGCATGTTGCAGCCCGACGAATTCCGTCTGCAGCTTGCCGCCCTTCCAGTGCAGATCGTGCAGTGACAGATAGACCAGATTCACCAGCGGCCCAACCATCATGAGTGCCACGATCAACACCAACGGCAACATGGACAGCACCAGGAACCGGCGCTCGGAGGCCGCCTGGATCGAGCGCGGACCGACGGTCATAGGTCCTTGCCCACCGCTGTCTTGTAGCCTGCCGCCTTCATCAGTTCATGCAATTCCTTGGCGCCTTCATTCAGGGCCTGCTCCGGCGTGCGCTCCCCCGTCAGCGCGCGATTGATATGCAAGCCCAGCACGTTGTAGATCTGCGCGCCTTCCTTCACGGGCGTCACCTGCTCGGCCTCGACAAAGGCCGCACTCAAGGCCGGCAGGACGTTGTGCGGGTCTTTGGCCGCCCCCACCAGGTCGGTGCGCACGGGCACGGAACCGTTCTCGAACAAGGCCGCCTGGTTCTCCTTCTTCAGCAACCAGGTCATGAACTCCAGGGACAGCTTCTGCTGCTCGGACGATACGTTCTTCGGAATGCCTCCGACCCACGCCGTGGAGGAACTCCTGGCGATGCCACCGGCCTTGATGGGATGGGGAGCCACGGCCAGCTTGCCCGCTGCAATCGAATTGTTGGGGTTGTTGATCGCACCCCACAAGGCGGCCACCTCGGTGGTCATCGCCGACTTGCCGGTGGAGATCAACTGCGACACGTTGGCAATGGTATTGGCTCCGGGGTTCGGATGGCTGCGCTTGACAAGATCCATGTAGGCCTTCAATCCTTCCAGGGATTCCTTGGAATTGAAGATGATCGTGTAGTCCCCGTCACCGGGATTCTTGAACACACCACCGCCAGCGGACATCAGGTAGGGCACGGCACGGTTCAACGCCAGTTCGCGCACTCCGGCGGTGACATAAGGGTATTCCACCTTGCCCTTCAACGCGTCGGACGCCGCGCGCACGTCATCCCAGGTCCTGGGGGCCTTCAGGCCCGCGGCGTCGAACATATCCTTGCGGTAATACAACAATTGCACATTGCCGGTAATCGGCAAGCCGAGCATGTCGCCGGAGTCCTGGCGAAACAACGAGCGCTTCGCATCCCAGTACAACGAGTCTCCGAAGTCCGCCACGGCAGGGTCGAGCTTGAACCCGGGATTCACCTTCGTGATGGGCGTCAGGAAGCCCCCTCCATACACTTCGGCGAGCCAGATGCTGTCCATCAGCACCAGGTCATATTGGCCGCTGCTGCTGCGCAAGGAGTTTCGAATCTTCTCGAGCAATCCGAAATACGGCGTGATAGACAGCACAATCTTGTGCCCGGTCTGCTTTTCGAATGCCTGCGCGGTCTTGGAGAAGCCGTCGAGCCACGGCGACTGGTTGATCGCCACGCGCAACTCCGCCGCCGTCGCAGCGCCCTGCAGTGCAACTGCAATCGAGGCAGCGACAAGTGTTTTCAGTCCGAATTTCATGCCAGCAACTCCTTAAATATGACACATATTAGCACAAACAACCAAATACGATCAGATGCAATCATATGTGAACATTTGCGAGCACGAACTAGGGAAAATACCAATACGGCTCATCGCGTGGCATTGCGACTGTAGGAGACGAGGAACGACCAGGCACCCGGCGTTTCCCCCTCCTTGGTCAGCATTCACGCCAGACCGATCGATGCGGCTTGGCGACACGTCCAGGCGATCACCTCCATGCCCTCCGACAACAGGGGCTGTTCAATATCGTCTGAGACTGCTGCGGCACCACGCCGAGGCATATCGGAGCGACCAGGGAGGTAGTGGTCGAAGGACTGCTGGCAAGAAGGCCGAACCGTGGACATGATGGCCTGCCTCCGGTCATCCGATGGGTCATCCTACTTTGGGCGCAGCCACAACGAACGATCAATTAGCATTCAGCCACCCCCGCCTCGACGCACGCCCCTCACGGTAGTTCGGAGCAGCACCTGTGGACGGCGCATGTCGTCATGGCCCCCATATGAGCCGCGGAACCGTGACCCGGCGGGAAGCTGCGATCCACTCCGCCGACCACCGCCATGTCCGCACCCAAATGGCAATTCGCCCCCCGCTTTCGCCGCCATGCCTTCGGCTGGCGTTCCGACACGCCGATCCAGCGCATCAAGCAGGCTTTGGCCGAGATCAAGGCCGCGGCAAAGAAGGACCCCGTACGTGCCGCCGAAGGTGCCGTGTTGCTGCTGGAAAAACTGTCCCCGGCCCTGGAGCATGTGGACAGTTCGTCCGGCGCCCTGGGCAACGCCGTGAACAAGGCCATCGACGATCTGGCACCCTTGATCGGCCGGGCCGATGTCGACCCGGTGGTGCGCCAGCGTTGGCTGCAGCGGCTCTGGCAGGCGGTGCAGGACGATGGCATCCCCTACATCGAACGGCTGGGTGACCATTGGGGCACGCTGTGCGCGGACGCCGAACGGGCGTCGTACTGGGCCGATGAATTTCTTCCCGCGGTGCGCAATGCATGGCGACCGACGGCATCGCCGGGCAGTTATTTCCAGGGCACCAGCGCCTGCCTGGCCTGCCTGCTGGAGGCCGGCCGCCACGAGGAACTGCTCGGACTGCTGGAATCGGCCCGCTTCAAGTGGTGGCACTATCGCCAATGGGGCGTGAAGGCCTTGCTGGCCATGGGCCGCAAGTCAGAGGCGCTGCACTATGCCGAGGCGTCGCACGGGCTGAACGAACCATCCGGCGAGATCGCCCGGGCCTGCGAGGCGATCCTGCAGTCGTCGGGTCTTGTCGAAGAGGCCTATGCACGCTACGCCATCGCGGCCAACCAGTCCACCACCCACCTGGCCACCTTCCGCGCCATCGCGAAGAAGTACCCGCACAAGAACGCGGCGGACATCCTGCGCGACCTGGCCGCCAGCACGCCCGGGGCGGAAGGCAAGTGGTTCGCGGCCGCCAAGGATGCCGGGCTGTACGACGAGGCGATCGCCCTGATCGCCCACAGTCCGGCGGACCCCCGCACCTTGACACGCGCGGCCCGGGATTTTGCGCTGACCCAGCCGCGCTTCGCACTGCACAGCGGCCTGGCGGCATTGCGATGGATGGCGCAGGGGCACGGTTACGAGATCACCGGCGCCGATGTACTGGACGCCTGGAATGCCACGGCCGCGGCCGCCGGCGGCGCAGGCATGGACGAGAACACCGTCAAGACCCAGGTCCGGGCCTGTGTCGCCGAAGACAACAGCTTCGCGCGGTTCATGCGCGACATCCTGCGGTGGCAGCTGTCGTCCTGAGCGGCACTCGGGGGGCCGCGAACGGCGGTCGGCAGGTGCGGCGACCGGCGCCGATCCAGGACTGACTAAAATCCCGGTTGCCCAAGGAGCGTTGCAGCGGCGCGCATCGAACACGATGCGCCCGCCAGGCTTGGGTGCAACAACGGCGCTCACTCCCCATTGCCCCTGCCACGGCCCGCATCGCGGCTGTTGGCACCGACCCAGAGAGTGAGCCGCCATGACGACCCCAACCGACCCGATTCGCACCGAAGCGCCCGAACCCATGCGCCTGTCCGGCCTCGAGCCGGTGACCATCGGCGACGATGCCTTGTTCGTCAACATCGGCGAACGCACCAACATCACCGGCTCCAAGGCCTTTGCCCGGATGATCCTGAACGGCGACTTCGAGCAGGCGCTGGCGGTGGCGCGCCAGCAGGTCGAGAACGGCGCGCAGATCATCGACATCAACATGGACGAGGCCATGCTCGACAGCCAGGCCGCGATGGTGCGTTTCCTGAACCTGATCGCCAGCGAACCCGACATCTCGCGCGTGCCGATCATGATCGACTCGTCCAAATGGAGCGTCATCGAGGCCGGCCTGCGCTGCGTGCAGGGCAAGGCCATCGTGAACTCGATCAGCATGAAGGAAGGTGAAGACGCCTTCAAGCAGCAGGCCAAGTTGCTGCGCCGGTACGGCGCGGCGGCGGTCGTGATGGCCTTCGATGAAAAGGGCCAGGCCGACACCTACCAGCGCAAGATCGAGATCAGCCGGCGCGCCTACGACATCCTGGTGAACGAGGTGGGTTTCCCGCCCGAGGACATCATCTTCGACCCGAACATCTTCGCCATCGCCACCGGCATCGAGGAACACAACAACTACGCGGTCGACTTCATCGAGGCCACGCGCTGGATCAAGGCCAATTTGCCCGGCGCCAAGGTCTCGGGCGGCGTGAGCAACGTGAGTTTCTCGTTCCGCGGCAACGACCCGGTGCGCGAGGCCATCCACACCGTGTTCCTGTACCACGCGATCAAGGCCGGCATGGACATGGGCATCGTCAACGCCGGCATGGTCGGCGTCTACGACGACCTGGAGCCAGAGCTGCGCGAACGCGTCGAGGACGTGGTGCTGAACCGCCGGCCCGACGCCGGCGAACGCCTGGTCGAGATCGCCGATTCGGCCAAGGGTGCGGCCAAGGACGACAGCCGCAAGCTGGACTGGCGCGGCACGCCCGAGGCGCCGGTGGGCGTGAACCAGCGCCTGTCGCATGCGCTGGTGCACGGCATCACCGACTTCATCGTCGAGGATACGGAAGAGGCCTACCAGGCCATCCTGGCCCAGGGCGGCCGGCCACTGAACGTGATCGAAGGCCCGCTGATGGACGGCATGGGCATCGTCGGCGACCTGTTCGGCCAGGGCAAGATGTTCCTGCCCCAGGTGGTCAAGAGCGCACGCGTGATGAAGCAGGCGGTGGCGCACCTGATCCCGTACATCGAGGAAGAAAAACGCCTTCAGGAAAAGGCCGGCGAAGACGTCAAGGCCAAGGGCAAGATCGTGATTGCCACCGTCAAGGGCGACGTGCACGACATCGGCAAGAACATCGTCACCGTGGTCCTGCAGTGCAACAACTTCGACGTCGTCAACATGGGCGTGATGGTGCCCTGCCACGAGATCCTGGCCAAGGCCAAGGTCGAAGGCGCCGACATCATCGGCCTGTCGGGCCTGATCACGCCGAGCCTGGAAGAGATGCAATACGTCGCCGGCGAGATGCAGAAGGACGACTACTGCAACATGCGCAAGATTCCGCTGCTGATCGGCGGCGCGACGACCTCGCGCGTGCACACCGCGGTCAAGGTGGCGCCGCATTACGACGGTCCGGTGGTCTACGTGCCGGACGCCTCGCGCAGCGTCGGCGTGGTGCAGAACCTGCTGTCCGACAACCCGAGCAGCTACCTGGCCGAGCTGGCCGCCGACTACGAACGCGTGCGCCATCAGCACGCGAACAAGAAGCAGGTGCCGATCTGGCCCCTGGCCAAGGCACGCGCGAACAAGACACCGATCGACTGGTCCGGCTACACGCCGCCACGGCCGAAGTTCATCGGCAAGCGTGTGTTTCGCAACTTCGACCTGGCCGAACTGGCGCAATACATCGACTGGGGCCCGTTTTTCCAGACCTGGGACCTGGCCGGTCGTTTCCCCGAGATATTGAAGGACGACGTCGTCGGCACCGAAGCCGTGCGGGTGTACGCCGACGGCCAGCGCATGCTCAAGCGCCTGATCGAAGGCCGCTGGTTGACCGCCAACGGCGTGGTCGGCCTGTACCCGGCCCATACGGTGAACGACGACGACATCGCTTTGTACACGGACGAGAACCGCAACGAGGTCGCGATGACCTGGTACGGCATGCGCCAGCAGGCCGAAAAGCAGGTCATCGACGGCGTGATGCGCCCGAGCCGCTGTCTGGCCGACTTCATCGCGCCCAAGGACAGCGGCATCGAGGACTACATCGGTGTGTTCGCCGTCACCGCCGGCATCGGCGTGGACAAGAAGGAAAAATATTTCCTCGACGACCTCGACGACTATTCGGCCATCACCCTCAAGGCACTGGCCGACCGCCTGGCCGAGGCCTTCGCCGAATGCCTGCACCAGCGGGTGCGTACCGACCTGTGGGGTTACGCCCCGGACGAACAACTCGACAACGCCGCGTTGATCGCCGAGAAATACCGCGGCATCCGCCCCGCGCCGGGCTACCCGGCCTGCCCGGACCACAGCGCCAAGCGCGACATGTTCGACCTGCTGGCAGCCCATGAGATCGGCATGGAGCTGACCGAGAGCCTGGCCATGACACCGGCCGCCAGCGTCAGCGGCTTCTACCTCTCACATCCGCAGAGCACCTACTTCAACGTCGGCAAGATCGGCGACGACCAGCTGGACGACATGGTGCGCCGGCGCGGCATGGACGCGGCGCAGCTCAGGCGCCTGGTCGGCTCGAACCTGTAGGCCGGCTCAGCGCGACGCGACGGCGATCGCCTCGATCTCCAGCCGCGCGCCCAGCGCCAGCCCATGGGCGGCAAAGGCGCTGCGGGCCGGGTACGGCGGCGCGAAGAAGCTGGTGTAGACGGCATTGAACACGGCCCAGTCGTTCATGTCGGCCAGCATCACGGTGCACTTGACGACCTGCTCCAGGCCGAAGCCATGCGCGGACAGCGCGGCCCGGATGTTTTCCAGTGCCTGCCGGGCCTGCGCCTCCAGGCCGCCGGGCGCCAGTGTCACGGTGCCGGGCAAGGTGCCCATCTGCCCCGAGAGGTACAAGGTGTCGCCGACCCGCACGATCTCCGAGAACGGCAGCCCCAGAGCCGCGAAGGCGGGCGAATTCAGGTGTTCGATCGTGGGCATGGGCATGTTCCGGGTAGGTGGGCGGCCCATTCTAGGCACGACCCCTCGCCCACACGGCCGGCGAGCTGATGCAAGCAGCCGCGACAATGCCCCCATGCATCCGTTTCGCCACCCATTCGACCGCGCCGCACGGCAGGCCTGGACCCTGCTGGCCGCCGTGGCGATGGCCGGCTGCGCGACACAGGCGGTCACGACGCCCCCCGCGCCGGATCCGGCGGTCTCCGGCAGCAGGGGCTCGACCCCGCCCAGCGCGGTGGCAGCACCCGCACGGGCCGCCGTGGCACCCGCGCAGGCGGTCACGGCCGCACCGCAGGCGGCAGCGGCGCCGGTGACACCGGTGGCACCGTTGCCACAGGAGCAGGCGTTCGCGGACTGGGTGCAGCAATTCCGCGCCCACGCACGCGGGGCCGGCATCGACACGGCCACGCTGCAGGACGCGTTTGCCCAGGTGCAATACCTGCCCCAGGTCGTCGAACGCGACCGCTCCCAGGCCGAGTTCACGCGCTCGGTCTGGGAATACCTCGACGTCGCCGTCTCGCCCAGCCGCATCGTGCGCGGGCAGGAGCGCCTGTACGAGGTCCGCGCCCTGGCCGATGCCGCCGCGGCGCGATACGGCGTGCCGGCCACCATCCTGGTGGCGATCTGGGGCATGGAGAGCAACTACGGCAGCAACTACGGCTCCTTGTCCGTCATCGACGCGCTCGCCACATTGGGGTTCGACGGCCGGCGCGAAGCCTGGGCACGCGGACAATTGCTGGCGGCGCTGCGCATCCTGCAAAGCGGCGACATCACGCGCGACCGCATGATCGGCTCCTGGGCCGGCGCCATGGGACAGACCCAGTTCCTGCCGTCGAACTTCCTGGCCTACGCGGTCGATGCGGACGGCGACGGCCGGCGCGACATCTGGGGTTCGATGGCCGACGTGCTGGCCTCGACCGCCAACTTCCTGGCGCGCTCGGGTTGGCGTGCCGGCCAGCCGTGGGGCCTGGAGGTGCGGCTGCCCGACGGTTTCGATTTCGCACGCGCCGACACCGACATCCGCCAGTCCAGCGCGCAGTGGGCCGCCGAAGGCGTGCGCGCAGCGGCCGGCACGCCACTGCCCGAACTGCCGGACGCCGCGTTGTTCCTGCCCGCCGGCGCGCGCGGCCCGGCCTTTCTGGTCGGGCACAACTTCCGCGCCATCCTGCGCTACAACAACGCCACCAGCTACGCACTGGCCGTGGGCCTGCTGGCGCAGCAACTGGCCGGCGAACCCGGCGTGCAGGCACCCTGGCCGCGCGACCTGCAGGCGCTCACGCGCGAGCAAGTACTGACTTTGCAGACGGCGCTGAACCGGCGCGGCTTCGACGCCGGCTCGCCGGACGGCTTGATGGGCCCGGCCACCCGCGCCGGCGTGCGCCGCTTCCAGCGCAGCATCGGCTGGCCCGCCGACGGTTATCCGACGCCGGACCTGCTCGAGCGCCTGGCGACGACGCCCTGAGCGGCGGCCGGGTCCAGCGACGGCAGCGGAAACGCCGGCGCTGATGGAGGCAGGCCCGATGCCGACGCGATCGCCCGCAGGAATCGCGGCACGCTGACGGCCGGATCGGCACCCAGCCCGCGCACGACACAGACCCCGTCGACACCGGTGCCGGCCGCGGCGGCTGCCCGTTCGGCGTCCAGGATGCCGCCGATCGCAACCACCGGCGCCGGCGCCATGTGCCGCCACCACGCCAAGTTGTGCAGGCCCTGCGCGCGCCACGGCATCTGCTTGGTCGCGGTGGGCCACACGGGCCCGCAGGCGATGTAGCGCGGTGCCAGGCTGGCGGCGCGGCACAACTCCCACAGGCTGTGCGAACTCACGCCCAGCTCCAGGCCACTGGCGCGCAGCTGCGCGCGTTGCGCGTCGTCGAGGGCGAGCAGGTCCTCCTGACCCAGATGCACGCCGCAGGCGCCCGCCGCGATCGCCAGGCGCCAGTGGTCGTTGACGAACAGCAAGGCACCGGCGGCGCGGCAGGCGGCCACGCTGTGTTCCACCGCCTGCCGCAAGCGCGCCTGCCAGTGCGCGTCGGGTGCGGGCGGCGCCTTGATGCGCAGCTGCAGTGTGCGCACACCGCTGGCCAGCACCGGCACGACCCGGCACGCATCGTCGACGATGGCGTACAGGCCCATCGCCGGCCGCTGCGGCGCCCGGCCCGTGGTTGCGGGCGCGAGCGGCGCCTCGCCCCAGGACATCTGCGGCAACAGGCTGGCGTCGGCGCCGAAACCCGGGCCGGCGACCACCGGGCCGGCGCCGGCGCCGGCGGCATGGCTGCGGCGCAAGGCATGGGTGGTCGCCATCTTGGCCAGCACGGCGGCATCCGCGCTGACGAAACCCATGGCCAGCGCGGCCGCCACGCCGCTGGCAAACGTGCATCCGGTGCCATGGTGGTGCGGCGTCGGCACCCGCGGCAAGGCCAGCCAGCCGCGCGCGTGCGGACCGTCGAACCAGTCCTGCGCCCAGGGCGCGGCAGTATCGTCGTCACCGCCGGTGATACACACGGCCTGGGCGCCGGCCGCGCGCAGCGCCCGCGCGAGCGCCGGCACGTCGGCACCCGACACTTGCGCCGACGCGCCCTGGCCCAGCAGCCGCGCGGCTTCGCGCCGGTTCGGCGTGATCACGGTCGCGCGCGGCAGCAGCTCATCGCGGTAGGCCTGCAGGGTCGGGGCGTCGGCGAAGGCCGCGCCGCTGCTGGCGCCCAGCACCGGATCCACGACCAGCGCCACGGGTGCGGCCTGGCGCAGGCGGTCCACCCACTGCGCGACCAGCCGCACCTGGGCGACGCCGCCCAGCAGGCCGGTCTTGATCACGCGCGGCGGCATGTCGCCGGCCAGCGTGCGCAGCTGCGCGTCGAGCATGGCCGCCGACAGCGGTTCGATGTGCGTGACCGCCTGCGAATGCTGCGCCGTCACCGCGGCGACCACCGGGCACAGGTGCACGCCGAATGCGTCGGCGGCCCGCAGGTCCGCGGCCAGGCCGGCACCGCCGGCGCTGTCGGTGCCGGCCACGCTCCAGACCACCGGCGGTGCCACTGGCCGCCCATGTGCTCCGCTCCCGGCGGCGTTCGCGCCGGAGCGGCTCACCGGAGCGCCCTCCGTGCTGCGCACGGCGCAATGTGCCTCGGGGCGGTCCGTCGGGCTCACTGGACGACCCTCCGCGCTACGCGCTGCGGGATTCGCGCTTGGAACGGCCCGGCGCGCTCACTGGACGACCCTCCGCGCTGCGCGCTGCGGGATTCGCGCTTGGGAACGGCCCGGCGCGCTCACGGCCGTGCGCCCAGCAGCATCGGCTCGCCGCCGACCGGCGTGCTGGCGACCGCGAAATCCTGCGCCGCCATGACGCCCGCCTGCCAGCCCAGGCGGCCGGCCTCGATGGCGTGGCGGAAAGCGCTGGCCATGCGCACCGGGTCGCGTGCGTGCGCGACGGCCGAATTGAGCAAGACCGCGTCGAAACCCAGCTCCATCGCCTGCGCGGCATGGGACGGCGCGCCGATGCCGGCGTCGATGATCAGGGTCGCATCCGGCAGCCGTTCGCGCAGCGTGCGCAACGCGAACGGGTTCAGCAGGCCCTGGCCGGAGCCGATCGGTGCCCCCCAGGGCATCAACACCGGGCAACCGGCATCGAGCAGGCGTCGGCACAACACCAGGTCGTCGGTGCAATATGGAAACACCGTGAAACCCTCGCGCACCAACTGCCTTGCTGCGTCCAGCAGCTCGAACGGATCCGGCTGCAGGCTGTGGTTGTCGCCGATCACCTCGAGCTTGATCCAGGGCGTGCCATACAACTCGCGCGCCATCGCGGCGAGCTGCACCGCTTCGCGCGCGGTGCGGCAACCGGCGGTGTTGGGCAACACGCGGGCTCCGTTCACGCGCAAGGCCCGATCGAGCAGGGCCAGATGGCCGTTGTCGCCGGCAGCGGCCATGACGCGGCGCAGCGCGACGGTCACCACCTCGGCGCCCGAGCGCACGACCGCGTCGTGCAGCACCTGCGGCGACGGATAACCCGCGCTGCCCAGCAGGAAGCGGCTGCGCAGCACTACGTCGCCGACGTGCCAGCATGCGGGGTCCGGCATCGGGGCCGTGGTTGCGGATGCCGCGGCGTCGGTATCGGAAACAAAGTCATTCATGGAGTCCGGGTCCTTTCATCCGCCCACGATGGGTCGGAACAACACCACCGTGTCGGTGGCAAACACGATGTGGCTGGCGCGTTGCGAACGTGGCACGAACTGCCCGTTCACCGCCGTGGCGACCTGCTCCGGCGCATGGCCGGCCAGCGCCAGCAACTGCGCCAGCGTGCTGCCGTGCGGCAACCGGTAAAGCTGGCCGCCCAGCTCCAGCGTCATCATCGCGTCGGCGTCGGCGTCGGGCGCGTCGGGCGGCGCGCCGGTGTGATCGCCCGCCGTCATGGGGCCACCGCGACCGGGGTCTGCGCAGCGGCCAGGCCGGTCGCCTGCAACACGTCCTCGACCAGCGCCGGCGCCAGCAGCCAGCCATGGCGGAACAGGCCGTTGATACGCACCAGCCCCGGTTCGATACTGCTGGCCGGTTCGTTGTCGGGCAGCGCGGGGCGCAGGTTGACGTCCAGCCGTTCGATGCGGGCTTCGTCCAGCGCCGGGAAGATGCTGTGCGCCGCCGCCATCAACTCGACCGCGCTGCGCAGCGACACCGGCGAACGATCCGCGCTTTCGATCTCGCTGGCACCGACGATCAGCAGGTCCGCACTGCGCGGCACGACATACACCCGGTGACGGGGATGCAGCAGCCGCACCGGCCGTAGCAGGCCATGCCCCTGCAGGCGCAACCAGACGGTTTCGCCGCGCACGCCGCGTACCAAGGCCGGGGCCTGCCCGGCGACGCCGCGCACATCGATGGCCCAGTCGAAGCGGTGCGGCTGCGCACCGTCGACGCACACGCGGCCGGGCACCAGTTCCCGCACTGTCTGCCCCCACGCCCAGGCCACGCCGGGCGACTCGGACTGCAGCGCACACATCGCCGCCACGGTATCGATGCAGGCTTCCTGCGGCAGCAACCACGCATGCGCGGGGCCCAGCAATGCCGGCTCCAGCGTCGCCAGCGCCGCCGGCGTCAGCGCCTGCGGTTGCACGGTGCCGGGCGCGTCCGGCGCAAGGCGGGAGAGCAGGCGCTGCGCCGTGCCGCGGTCGCTGCGATGCGCCAGCAGCAGGCTGCCGCGTTCGGCAAACCCCACCCGGGCCCGCAGGTCTGCGACGATGGAACGCCACAGGCCGATCGACCGCCAGCCGAGTTGCGCCACGCGGGCCGACGAGACCTCGCGCTCGGCCAGCGGACTGAGCATGCCGGCGGCGCTGAAACCGGCCGCCTGCCGGCCGTCGAAACGCGGCCCTGGCGCCGGCGCCGGGTCGAACACGGTGACGCGGTGGCCGGCATGCGCCAGCCGCCAGGCCAGCAGCCGCCCCAGCAGGCCGGCGCCGGCGATACCGATGGACAGACCCGCCACGGCTCAGTCCTGGCGTGCGATCGGGATATACAAGGCGCCGCCGCCGGCACGGAACTCGGCCGATTTCTCGGCCATGCCCTGCGCGATGGTCTGCGCCAGTTCCGCGTCGGCGGCTGGCGCGCCGGGTTGCGCCGCGGCATAGTCACGCACGTCCTGGCTGATCTTCATCGAGCAGAACTTCGGCCCGCACATGCTGCAGAAATGCGCCACCTTGGCCGCGTCCTTGGGCAAGGTCTCGTCATGGAAATCGCGCGCCGTGTCCGGGTCGAGCCCGAGCGCGAACTGGTCGGACCAGCGGAATTCGAATCGCGCCTTGGACAAGGCCTCGTCGCGCGCGCGTGCCGCCGGATGGCCCTTGGCCACGTCGGCCGCATGGGCGGCGATCTTGTAGGCGATGATGCCCTGCTTGACGTCGTCGCGATCGGGCAGGCCCAGGTGTTCCTTGGGCGTGACGTAACACAACATGGCCGTGCCCATCCAGCCGATCATCGCGGCGCCGATGGCGCTGGAGATGTGGTCGTAGCCCGGTGCGATGTCGATCGTCAGCGGGCCCAGCGTATAGAACGGCGCCTCGTGGCAATGCGCGAGCTGCTCCTGCATGTTGGCCTGGATCATGTGCATCGGCACATGGCCGGGGCCTTCGATCATGGTCTGCACGTCGTGTTTCCAGGCCAGCTGCGTGAGTTCGCCCAGCGTGCGCAACTCGGCGAACTGCGCCTCGTCGTTGGCGTCGGCGCCGGAGCCCGGACGCAGGCCGTCGCCGAGCGAGAAGCTCACGTCGTAGGCCTTCATGATGTCGCAGATGTCCTCGAAATGGGTGTAGAGAAAACTCTCCTTGTGATGCGTGATGCACCACTTGGCCATGATCGAGCCGCCGCGCGAGACGATGCCGGTGCGCCGGTTCGCCGTCAGGTGGATGAAGGGCAGCCGCACGCCGGCATGGATGGTGAAATAGTCCACGCCCTGTTCGGCCTGCTCGATCAGGGTGTCGCGGAAGATCTCCCAGCTCAGGTCCTCGGCCACGCCCCCGACCTTCTCCAGCGCCTGGTAGATCGGCACCGTGCCGATCGGCACCGGGGAGTTGCGCACGATCCAGTCGCGCGTGGTGTGGATGTCGCGGCCGGTGGACAGGTCCATCACGTTGTCGGCGCCCCAGCGGATCGCCCAGACCAGTTTCTCGACCTCTTCCTCGATGCTCGAGGTGACCGCCGAGTTGCCGATGTTGGCGTTGATCTTGACCTTGAAATTGCGCCCGATCGCCATCGGCTCGATCTCCGGATGGTTGATGTTGGCCGGAATGATGGCGCGCCCGCGTGCCACCTCGTCGCGCACGAATTCCGGCGTGATGAGGGCCGGCATCAGCGCACCCATGGCGTTGCCCTTGAGCCGCCGGGCGCGTTCGTCGTCGCCCAGGTACTCGGCCATCCATTCCCGTCGCCCGTTCTCGCGCAAGGCGACGAACTCCATCTCGGGCGTGACGATGCCGCGGCGCGCGTAATGCATCTGCGTGACGTTGCCGCCAGCGCGCGCGCGGCGCGGCGTGCGCTGCAGGCCGGCGGCGGCGCGGCGCAGGTCCGCCAGATGGGGCGACTCGGCCCGGCCCTGCCGGACGCCGTCGTCGAGCGCCTGGTGCGATCGTCCCGGATAGACCTCGGTATCGTCCCGCGCGTCGATCCACGGGGCCCGCAACGCGGGCAGGCCACGGCGCACGTCGATCTCCACCGCCGGATCGCTGTAGGGCCCGGAGGTGTCGTACAGGTCGATCGCCTCGCCGTTGCTCAGCGTCACCGCGCGCGCCGGCACGCGCAGGTCGCCACGCGAGCCGACGAGATGAATCTTGCGCGAGGCGGGAAACGGCGCACGCGAGGCTGCGAGGTGTTGGGCGAATGGGTCGGGTGGATTCATCGGGGCTCCTTCAGTGGCAGTTGCTGGACATCTGCTCCGAAGGTGACCCGGCGACACATGGCCTCGTGGGCCCATGGTCTTGGGTGACAGCTCTTCTTTCGCCGGTACTAGCCGGATCAAGTTCGCGGGTTCGGTTCAACCATCTCAGCACGCCATCACTGGCCGTGCACCCCGGAGCACGGCCATTATGGCATCGTCGTTCGCGACGACGACGAAGACACCGCCGGCGCGGCGGCGTTATGCTGCTGCCATGCCCGACGGCGCGGCATTGACCCTGCTGCACGGGCAGGAATGGCCGCTTGGCCGACCATGGCTTGAAAACCCGCGCCAAGATCGCATCTGCGACCCAGCGGCCTTCCATGGCGCACGGCGCACGAACAGGAGATAGCCCGACCCATGAACCGATACGAAAAAAACGCCGAGGCCATCGCCCGGCTGACCCCCGAGCAATACCGCGTGACGCAGGAAAGCGGCACCGAACGCCCCGGCACCGGGGCCTACCTGGACAACCACGAACCCGGCATCTATGTCGACATCGTGTCGGGCGAACCGCTGTTCGCGTCCTCCGACAAGTTCGAGTCCGGCTGCGGCTGGCCCAGTTTCACAAAGCCCATCGTGCCGGCCTACGTCAACGAATTGCGCGACACCAGCCACGGCATGGTGCGCACCGAGGTGCGCTCCCGACACGGCGACAGCCATCTGGGCCACGTGTTTCCCGACGGCCCGCGCGACCGCGGCGGGCTGCGCTACTGCATCAATTCGGCGTCGCTGCGTTTCGTGCACCGCGACGACATGCAGGCCGAAGGTTATGGCGAGTATCTGAACCAGGTCGAGGAGAACTGAAATGACGACGACACAGGAACGGGCGGTATTGGCAGGCGGATGTTTCTGGGGCATGCAGGACCTGATCCGCAAGCTGCCAGGCGTGTTGTCCACGCGTGTGGGCTATACCGGTGGCGACGTGCCCAACGCGACCTACCGCAACCACGGCACCCATGCCGAAGGCATCGAGATCCTGTTCGATCCGGCGGTCATCAGTTACCGGCGCCTGCTGGAGTTCTTCTTCCAGATCCACGATCCGAGCACCCTCAACCAGCAGGGCAACGACAGGGGCATGTCCTACCGCTCGGCCATCTACTACGTGAACGAGGCGCAGAAGGCCGAGGCCCTGCGCACCATCATCGACGTCAACGACTCCGGCCTGTGGCCGGGCAAGGTGGTGACCGAAGTCGCGCCAGCGGGTCCTTTCTGGGAAGCCGAACCGGAGCACCAGGACTACCTGGAGCGTTATCCCAACGGCTACACCTGCCATTACCCGCGGGCCGACTGGAAACTGCCCGCCAAGGTCGACGCCTGAATCCCCGCAGGCGCGCCGCCGGGCAGGCCATTGCTTTACCGACGGTTACACAGATGCATGTCTGACGCAACACGACCGGGGTAACTTGCGCAGGTGCCTGCCCCGAGGCGGCGGCGGGCGCAAGACCCGGCGACCAGAGGATCGCCGGCACAGGGAGGACCAGGCACATGACGACCCACATCCAGACCCTGCCTGCAGGGCGCAGGCATTTCAGCTCCCGCCCCTTGTGGGCCGCCATCGCGGTGCTTGGCGTGGTGGTGATGGCGCTCGGCGCCAGCCTGATCCACGTGAAGACCCGGCCGGTGGACGGACATTCGGTCTTTGTCCCGGACGAGCCGGTCGCGGCCGAACCGCAGGCGGCCGCCACCCGATTGCCGGTGCACACGGTGGCGCCGGACGAGGCACTCGTGCCGGCCCGCGTGGCACCGGCAACGCCGGTGTCGACCCGGACGCCCGCCGATGCGGCGAAGACCGCCCCCTCGACCGCCAGGCCGACGGCAAAACCGTCCGCGGCCAACCAGGGTTCGGTACGGGCTGTCGGTGAGCTGCCTGCCGTCGTACCGGCAGCCGTGGCGGCACCGGCGCCGCGTGCCCCGACCGTTGCCGCTCCGTATGTCGTGACCGAATCCGGCGTCGTCGACACGGGCCGGCCCGGGCAAACACGGGCCAAGGTCTACGGCACGGACTGACACCGACGCGTCCCGCGCGCCGACCCGCGCTCAGTCAGGCCGCGCCGGCGCCCGCCGCCAGCACCCGGCGCTGCGCCAGCAGCAGCATCGCGATCGCCACCACGCTCATCACCAGCAGCAGCCACAGGCCATATTGGTAACCCACGCCGGGCTGCCACAACAGGCCCATCACCAGCGGCGCCGCCGCCCGGGTCAGGGCCAGCGGCACACCGAGCGCGCCGTTGAGGCTGGCCACGTGTTCCCGGCTGACGTATTGCGCGATCGCCGTGCCCTTGACGATGGTCAGCATGCCGTTGCCGGCGCCGTACAACGCGACGAAGGCCAGCACCAGCACCAGTGCCCCCGTGCCGGTGCCCAGCAGCGGCGCCAGCAGCAAGGCGGCCAGGCCCGCCGGGATCAGGCAGGGAATGAAGCGGTTGGCCACATGGACGTCGAACCGGCGCTCGAAGAAATACAGCAACAGGCGACCCGCCACCTGGAGCACGCCGATACTCGCCGGCACGGCGATCGCCCAGGTCTCGGCCATGCCGCGTTCGCGCAACAGGCTGACCAGGTGCGCCGGCAAGGCCGCGGTGGCGGCCATGAACAACACGATGAAACTGCCCACCAGCAGGAATGGCGCGCTCGTCAGCAGGTGGCGCAGACCCGCCACCGGTTCGGCCGTGGCCGACGCCGGCGCGGCGGGCACGACACGCCGCGGTGCATCGCGCAGCAAGACGGCATGGATGGGCAGGCAGACACAAAAATGCAGGCCCGCCAATGCCCACAACGCGCCACGCCAGCCCCAGCTGTCGATCAGCCAGGCCGTCAGCGGGATGAACACGGTGCTGGCCAGGCCGCCGAGGAACGTCATCGTGATGATGGCGCGCCGGAAGTCGTTCGGAAACCGCCGTGTCACGACGGCGAACACCGGCGTATACAACACGGCTGACATGGCCACGCCCAGCGCCGTCCAGACCAGGTAGAAACCGGCCAGGCTGGTCACGAAGGTGTGCAGCACCAGGCACAGGCCCGCCAGCGCCGAACCCAGCGTCATGACCCGCCGCTCGTGGCCCTGGTCGATCCAGCGACCGATGGCATAGGCACACAGGCCTTCGGCCAGCAGCGCCAGGCTGAACGCGACCGAACTCTGCGCCCGGCTCACCCCCAGCGCCTGCTCGATCGGGCCGATCAGCAACGCGAAGGTGTAGAACACGCTGCCCCAGCTGATCAACTGTGCGAGCGACAGGCCGAGAATCAGGTTGCGCTGGGCGGAGGAACGCATGTCAAGGCGTCGAACGGGAGGTGGCCATGCGCCGAGTATCCATCGAAGCAACGTGGCATCCGTCAGCCGTCCGCCAGCAGGCGATGCCGCCGGCGCAACGCCCAGCCCATCACCCATCCGAGCACGACCATCACCACGCCGCCCAGCGCGACGACGCTGCGCGAACCCACCGTGTCAAACAGGCTGGACGCCAATGACGCGCCCGTCGACTGCCCCAGGAACAATGCCGACGCGAACAGCGACACCGCCGTGCCGCGGGCGGCGGGCGCCATCTGCGCCGCGTTGGCCTGCATCGTGTTGTGGAACATCGCGAAGCCGAACCCCGCCACGACGCTGGCCGGGATGGTCAGTTGCCAGAGCGGCGCATAGGCGACGACCAGCGCGCACACGCCCATCAGGCTGCCACCGAGCACACTCAATCCATGCTGCCCGAGCCGGGTGATCAGGCGCCGCGCAGCGACCAGGTAGACCAGGCTGCCCAGGCCGAACAGCGCGACGACGGCGCCGGCCGTCGATACCGGCAGGCCCATCGCACCTTGCAGGTGCGCCGCCCACAAGGCCAGCACACCCATGCCCACGGCGCCTTCGACGAAGGCGACCAGCAACACGGTGCGCGACCAGGGACCCGAGAGAATGGGCCAGGTCTGGGCAAAAAACGAGGGTCGCCGCCTCCCGCCCGCGGGCGCCACGGCCGGCACGGCCAGCGCCATCCCAGCGATTGCGTGAACACACCGCCGATCAGCTGCCCCGAGGCCGCACCCAGGGTGGTTCCCACGCCGACCCTGGCAATGGTTTCCTGGATCTGCGCGCCGTGCACGGTGTCGCCGATCCAGGCCAGCGTCAAGGGCACGATGGCCGCCGTGGCAATGCCCATGGCCATGCGCGCGAACAGCAGCATGGGCAGGCTGCCGGCCAGCGCCGCCATCACACTGCACAGGCAGCAGGCCAGCGAGGCCCAGGCCACGATGCGGAACTTTCCGAGCCGATCGCCCAGCGGCCCGTAGACGAACTGCGCCACGCCATAACCCAACGCAAACAGGGACACGACCTGCGCCGCCTGCGACAGATCGACCGAGAACACCCGCGCAAGTGCCGGCAGCATCGGGTCGCACACGCGCTGCGCGAACATGCTGCAGAAACACGCCAGCGACAGCAGCAGGATCGACCGCCGGGTGACCGCGGTGATGGGCAAGGGTGTGGCGACTACCGTCACGCGGTTCGAGAGCGATGCGGAATCAGCTTGCGCCGGTCAACGGTGGCTGGCGTGAACCCTGACCCCGGATCGTCAGACGATGCCGGCGCCGCGCAGTGCGGCGATGCGCGCGGCATCGAACCCCAGTTCGGCCAGCACCTCGTCGGTATGTTCGCCCAGGGCCGGCGGCGGCCGGCGCAGCACCGGCGGGTTGGCCTGCAGCCGCAGCGGGCTGGCCACGGTGCGGATCGCGGCAATGCCGTCGGCGGCCGCCAGTTGCGGCGCCCGGGCCTGCTCCACCACCAGCTCGCGCGCCGCCACCTGCGGATCGGCGAACGCGTGGGCCAGGTCATTGATCGGGCCGCAGGGCACGGCCTTGTCCTCGAGCAGCGCGATCCAGTCGGCGGTGTCGCGCGTCCGCGTGACGGTCTCCATCAGCGGGATCAGCTCCTGGCGGTTGCGCACGCGTGCGCCCATGCCGGAGAAACGCGGGTCGGCGCTCCATTCCGGCTTGCCGGCCGCCTTGCAGAAGCGGCTGAACTGGCCGTCGTTGCCGATCGCCAGCAGCATCGAACCGTCGCGCGTCGGGAAGTCCTGGTACGGCGCCAGGCTGGGGTGGCTGTTGCCCTGGCGCTGCGGCACCTTGCCGGTGTTGAGGTAGCCGCTGGCCTGGTTGGCCAGGATGGCCATGCCCACGTCGAGCAGGGCCATGTCGATGTGCTGGCCTTCGCCGGTGCGGTGGCGCACCTCCAGCGCGGCCAGGATAGCCGAAGTCGCATAGACACCGGTGAACAGGTCGGTCAGCGCCACGCCCACGCGCAGCGGTCCGCCGCCGGGCTGGTCGTCGGCGCGGCCGGTGATGCTCATCATGCCGCTCATGGCCTGGATCATCAGGTCGTAGCCGGCACGTTCCGCATACGGCCCGTACTGGCCGAAACCGGTGATCGAACAATAGATCAGGCGCGGGTTCAGCGCCTTCAGGCTGGCATAGTCCAGCCCGTAGGCCTTCAGGCCACCGAGCTTGAAGTTCTCGACCACGATGTCGCTGTGCTCGGCCATCTGGCGCACCAGCGCCTGCCCCTCGGGACTGGACAGGTTGACCGTGATCGATCGCTTGTTGCGGTTGGTGCCGTTGAAATAGGTCGCCTGCGTGGTGTCCTGGCCGTCGGCACCGGGCATGAACGGAGGCCCCCAGTGGCGGGTGTCGTCGCCTTCGCCGGGACGCTCGACCTTGATCACGTCGGCGCCCAGGTCGGCCAGCATCTGGGTGCACCAGGGCCCGGCCAGCACGCGGGACAGGTCCAGCACTTTCAGATGCGACAGCGCGCCTTGCGAGGCCGGCGTCGCTTGGCCGTCCGCGGTGTCATGAACGGCCGCAGCCGCGGCATTTTCGGTATGGGTCATTTCAGTATCCAGTGCGCTGCGCGCCAATCCAGGGGCCGCCGCGCACGGCAGCTGCGAAGCGGCCGGCCAGCCCCCCAGTGGGGCGTTCAGCCGGTCTACCCGCAGTGAAACCGGACAGACGGGAGGCGTCCTTCATCCAGTGGCCGCCGCGCACGGCCGCTCCGAAGCGGCCGGCCCGCCCCCCAGTGGGGGGTTCGGCCGGTCGACACGCAGTGCGACCGGACAGACGGGGGGCGTCCCTCATCCTAATTCGCGAACGCCGCGATGCCGGTCTGGGCCCGGCCCAGGATCAGCGCATGGATGTCGTGTGTGCCTTCGTAAGTGTTGACCACCTCCAGGTTGACCAGGTGGCGCGCCACGCCGAACTCGTCGGAGATGCCGTTGCCGCCCATCATGTCGCGCGCCAGGCGGGCGATGTCGAGCGACTTGCCGCAGGAGTTGCGCTTGAGGATGGAGGTGATCTCGACCGCCGCCGACCCTTCGTCCTTCATGCGGCCCAGGCGCAGGCAGCCCTGCAGGCCGAGCGCGATCTCGGTCTGCATGTCGGCCAGCTTCTTCTGGATCAGCTGGTTGGCCGCCAGTGGACGGCCGAACTGCTTGCGGTCCAGCGTGTACTGGCGCGCGCGCAGCCAGCAGTCTTCGGCCGCACCCAGGGCGCCCCAGGCAATGCCGTAACGCGCCGAATTCAGGCAGGTGAACGGGCCCTTGAGCCCCTGCACCTCGGGAAAGGCGTTTTCCTCCGGGCAGAACACGCCGTCCATGACGATCTCGCCGGTGACCGAAGCCCGCAGGCCGACCTTGCCATGGATCGGCGGCGCGCTCAGGCCCTTGGCGCCTTTCTCGAGCACGAAACCGCGGATCGGCCCGACCTGGCCGGACTCGGACACTTCCTTGGCCCAGACCACGAACACGTCGGCCATCGGGCTGTTGGAGATCCACATCTTGGAGCCGCTCAGCTTGTAACCGCCGGCAACCTTGTGCGCACGTGTGGCCATGGAGCCGGGGTCGGAGCCGTGGTCGGGCTCGGTCAGGCCGAAACAGCCGATCCACTCGCCGGTGGCGAGCTTGGGCAGGTATTTCTGTTTCTGTGCCTCGGTACCGAACTCGAAGATCGGCACCATGACCAGCGAAGACTGCACGCTCATCATCGAGCGGTAGCCGGAGTCCACCCGCTCGACCTCGCGCGCGATCAGGCCATACGCCACGTAATTCAGGCCCGGGCCGCCGAACTGCTCGGGAATCGTCGGTCCGAGCAGGCCGAGTTCGCCCATTTCGCGGAAGATGGCCACGTCGGTCGTGCCGTTGCGGAACGCCTCGATGACGCGCGGCTGCAGCTTGTCCTGGCAATAGGCCGCCGCGGCGTCGCGCACCATGCGTTCGTCGTCGCTGAGTTGGGACTCGAGCAGGAAAGGATCCTGCCAGTTGAATGCCGCGTGGGCCATGCCGTTGCTCCTGGATTGGTCGATAGAGGCCCGATCGTAGTGGCAGGCGGCGCCGGGGACAACCGCAAATTCGGAATCCAGAAATGAGATTTTCGAATATCTGGACCGAATCCAAGGCCATCGATCCGGTGGGCGGCGGCGGCACCTTCCTTTTATTTCAACGACTTTCCGATCCGAAACGACTTCAAGACGTTGCCAGTTGTGTGTATTCTTCACACCATGCGGCGCAAGATCCCCTCCCTGCAGGCATTGGCCTGTTTCGATGCCGCGGCCCGGCACGAAAGTTATACCCGGGCCGCGCAGGAGCTGGCGCTGACCCAAAGCGCGGTGTCGCGCCAGATCTCCGCGCTGGAGCAGTACCTCGGACAGTCCTTGTTCCAGCGCACCCGCCACGGCGTGGCCTTGACCGAACGCGGCAGCGCCTATGCACGCCAGATCGCGCCGCGACTGCAGGCGCTCGAACGCGACACGCTCGAGGCCATGTCAGGACATGGCGCCCAGCAAACCCTGTTGCTGGCCGCGGTGCCCACCTTCGCCAGCCGCTGGCTGATCCCGCGCCTGCCGGACCTGGCGCGGCGCCATCCGCAACTGGTCGTGCATATCGAGACCCGGACCCGGCCGTTCCTGTTCGCCGACACCGACTTCGACGCGGCCCTGTATGCCGGCACCCCGCAGCAGCTGCGCGACTGGGCGGGAACCCGCTCGACCCTGCTGCTGCAGGAGGATCTGGTGCCGGTCTGCGCGCCCGCGCTGCTGCCGGACGGGCGCATGCGCACGCCCGAGGAACTGGCCACCATGCCCTTGCTGCAACAAAGCACCCGACCGCAAGCCTGGCGCCAATGGTTCCAGCGCGCCTCGGTCACGGCGCCGATGGCATTGGCGGGCCCGCGTTACGAGTTGTTTTCGCTGACGGTGGCCGCCGCCGTGCATGCCATGGGTGTCGCGCTGGTACCACGGATGCTGATCGAACATGAACTGGCGGCCGGGCAGCTGGTCCAGGCCTGCGCCCATGCCCTCGCGGCCGAGCGCGCCTACTACCTGGTGCGCCCGGAGCAACAGGAAACCAAGCCGGTGGTGCTGCAATTGATGGCCTGGCTGCAGCAGCAGGTGACCTGACGAGCGCCACCAACCGGCTCGCGGATGAGGCCGCCCCGTTGATACACATGCTCACCAGTGCCGTGCCATCGGGGATAATTCCGGTGTAAAAACAAAACACTTGCCCGCGCCAAGCCTGGGCGCGCCACTCGCAAGGAGACCACGATGGCAACATCTGGGAAAAATGAATCGTTGGGCTTCCCGCCACTGAAATGGGACGAAGAAGAGCAGGCGACCCGGCCCATGCCCCTGCATGAGCTGCCACGCCAGGTCGGCATCGACAATGCCATGGCCATCATTGCGAAACGCCATGAACGCATCGCCAAGGCGATCACCGTGTTCTGGGGTTCGCAGGACTGCGTCGACTACATGGAAAAACTCGTGATGAGCGGTGGAGACGGCTTCGGCAATGCCCGTGTCGGCTTCAAGCCCGAGGTGGTATCGGCGCTGATGAGCCTGATCAGCCTGCACGAACGGGACCAGTAGCGCCCTCCCGCCACCATCGCCGGCGCCCCTGGCGCCCCGCCGGATGTGTCAGGCCGCCGGCAGTTGCCGTGACTGCGCGAACGCCACGTACCAGTCCAGGCAACCGGGATTGGCCATCGCCTCCCGGTTCACCACCTTGTCCAGCGGCTGGCCGAGCAGCAGCTTCTTGATCGGCAGTTCCTGCTTCTTGCCGGACAGGGTGCGCGGAACCTCCTGCACCTGCAAGATGGCGTTGGGAACAAACCGCGGCGACAGCGCGGTCCGGATCGCCTGGTTGATGCGTGAGCGCAGCGCATCGTCGAGCGCAAGGCCCTCGCGCAACACCACGAACAAGGGCATGAAGCTGTCGCGGCCCAGGTACTCCAGGTCCACGACCAGCGAATCGAGCACCTCGGGCAAGGCCTCGACCGCGCTGTACAACTCGCTCGTGCCCATGCGCAGGCCATGGCGGTTGATGGTCGCATCCGATCGCCCGTAGATCACGCAGCCCCCGTTGGCGCCGACCTTGAGCCAGTCGCCATGGCGCCAGACGCCCGGGTACATGTCGAAATAACTCGACAGATACCGCTCGTGGTTCGTGTCGCCCCAGAGGTACAGCGGCATGGACGGGATCGGCTCCGTGCACACCAGCTCGCCGACGGCATCCGTCACCGGCTGGCCGTTCTCGTCCCAGGCCTGCACGGCGCAGCCCAGCAGGCGGCACTGCATCTCGCCGGGCACCAGCGGCAATTCGCGGTTGCCGCCGATGAAGGCGCCCGCGAAGTCCGTCCCGCCCGAGATGTTGCACCACCAGATATCGCCCCCACGCCCCGCGGTCGCATGCACCTGTCGAAACTGCCGTGTCCCCCAGTTCTGCACGTCTTCGCTCAGCGGCGATCCGGTCGTGCCCAGCGCGCGTACCTTGCGCAGGTCGCCGACGGTGGACAGTGCGAGGCCGGCCTTCATGCAGTTCGCATAGAACGCGGCGCCGGCGCCGAAGAACGTGACCCCGAGTTCGGCCGCAAATCGCCACAACGTGGACCAGTCCGGTGCCACGCGCTGGCCGCTTGCGTCATGGCTGCGCCCGGCCGGGCTGCCGTCGAAGATGCAGCAGGTCGCCCCGAGCAGCAACCCCGACACCTGGGCGTTCCACATGACCCAGCCGGTCGAGCTGTACCAGTGGTAACGCTCGCCCCGGCTGTTGGGCAGGTAACTGGCACCGACGTCGTTGTGCAGGCCGACCAGCTCCATCGTCACCAGCGTCGAGCCGCCATGTCCGTGCACGATGGGTTTCGGCAATCCGGTGGTGCCGCTGGAATAGACGATCCACAGCGGATGGTCGAACGCGAGCCACAGCGGCTCGAACGCCCGGGTCTGCGCATCGTCGCGTCCGCAGGCGAGCGCAAGATCGACATGCTCCAGCGCCGCATCGGCACGCGACAAGGCGCCGAGCTGATCGAGCATCAACAGGTGCCGCACCGTCGGCAACGCGGCGCGCAGCTGGGCCACGACGGCCAGCCGGTCCTGGTCCTGGCCGCCATGGGTCACGCCATCGCAGGCGATCAGCACCTTCGGTTCGATCTGCCGGAAGCGGTCGAGCACCGCATGCACGCCCATGTCGGGCGCGCAGATGCTCCAGACCGCGCCGATGCTGGCGCTGGCCAGGAAAGCGACGATGGCCTCGGGCACGTTCGGCAGGTAGGCGGCGACCCGGTCGCCCGGCTGCACGCCCTGGGCCTGCAGATGCAGTGCCAGCGATGCGACCTGCTGGCGCAGCTGCGGCCAGGACAGCACACGCGGCGGGTGTTTCCCCAGGCTTTTTTCGTTGTGGCTGATGACCGCCGGCTGGCCGGCGACATGGGCGGCGTCCGCATGGCGCAGCGCCTGGCGCGCATAGTTGACCTGCGCACCGGGAAACCAGCGGGCTCCCGGCATGCGACGCTCGGCCAGCACCGCGGTGTGGGGAGTCGGCGACTGCAGCTCGTAGTAGTCCCACAGGCTTTGCCAGAACGCGTCCAGGTCGGCGATGGACCAGCGCCACAAGGCCGCGTAGTCGTCGAACCGCAGGCCGTGTCGCTCCTGCAGCCAATCCTGGTACAGCCGGATCTGGGGAACGAATGGGGCAGGGGGCGGCGCATGCATGGCCGCAGATTAACGCAGGTCGACCGCTCTCGGGAGCCCGGTGCATCAGGGTTTGTACGGGTGTTCAAGTTTTTTGTACGCTCGTTCAATATCCCGGTGGAAACCCGTCTGCGCCCCGCCAGGACCCCGCGATCACCCGCCGACCGCGAGTCCGATGCACGCCCCGATCGCCGCCAGGCCATCCTGCTGGCCGCGGAAAAGCTGTTTGCGCAGAACGGCTACCACGCGGTGTCGATCCGCCAGATCGCCATCGAAGCCGAGGTGCCGCTGGCCCTGGTGGCTTATTACTATGGCCAGAAACACGAGTTGTTCGAAGCCATCTTCGAGCACTGGCGCCCGACCATCGACGAACGCCTGACCCGGCTGCAGGCCGCGGTCGACGACGGCGGCCCGGACCTGCTCAACCACATCGTCGAGGCCTTCGTGCAACCGGTGCTGCGCATCCGCGCCAGCGCCGAAGGCGAGTTCTACGCGCTGCTGGTGGCGCGCGAACTCGGGTACGCATCGCCGGAGGCGGACCGGGTGCTGCGCCGGCATTTCGACCCGCTGGCCCATGCCTTCATCGACGCATTGCGGCTGGCACTGCCCCATGCCAGCGTCGGGGCATGCGCGTGGGCCTACCAGTTCGCACTGGGTGCCTTGCTGCACCACCTCAGCGACCAGCGCGTGCAGCGCTTGTCGCTCGGCGCGAACACGCCCAATGACGTCTCGTCCCACCCGATGCTGGTGCGCTTCATCGAAGGCGGCATCCGCGCGGCCTTGCCGCCACCGCCGGCACCGCCTGCGGCATCGGCACCCGTTTCATCCCGTCGACGTTCCACCCACAGGAGACAACCATGACCCTTCGCCGAACCCTTCTCTCGACCGCCGCCGCGGCCACACTGGCCACGCTGGCCCACCTGCCGGCCCATGGCCAGCAGGTGATCAAGCTGACCGCCACCGCCGGCCACCCGCCGGTGTTCCTGTGGGTCAAGACCATGGAAGAGGTGTTCATTCCCGAGGTCGACAGACGGCTGGTCGCCGCCGGCAACAAGTACAAGATCGACTGGACCAAGGCCTGGGGCGGCACCTTGATCAAGCTGGGCAGCGAATCCAAGGGCATTGCCGATGGCATCGCGGACATCGGCATCGTCAGCACCATCTTCGAGGCGGCCAAGTTCCCGATGCAGAACGTCACCTATTACACCCCGTTCGGCAGCGACGACATCGCCGTCGTCGCCAAGACCATCTCCGACATGCAGGCCAAAATCCCCGCCATGGCCGACGCCTGGAACAAGAACGGCCTGACCTACCTGGGCGGCATGGCGCTGGACTCCTACCATATCTGGACCAAGTTTCCGATCACCAGGATCGAGGACCTGCAAGGCAAGAAACTCAGCGCACCGGGACCGGCCGCGAACTGGGTCAACGGCACCGGCGCGGTCGCCGTGGCCGGCAACCTGAACAGTTATTACGAAGACATCAAGTCCGGCGTGTCGGACGGAACCGTGGTGTTTGCCACCGGCGCCTGGGCCGCCAAGGTGCATGAGGTCGCGCCGTATGTCACCAAGGTCAACTTCGGATCGCAGTTCGCCGGTGGTGTGGCGGTCAACAAGTCGCGCTTCGAAAAACTGCCGCCCGAGGTGCGCAAGGCCATGCAGGAGGCGTCCGATGTGTGGGCGGACAAGCTGGCCGCGATGCAGTCCGATGCCGTCAAGACGGTGCTGGCGAACATGACGGCGGCCGGCGCCAAGATCAGCGAGCTGAGCCCGGCGGAACGCAAGCGCTGGGCCGACGCGCTCGGCCCGGTGGCGCAGACCTGGAGCGCCGACGTGACCGCCAAGGGCGGGCCCGGCAAGGAAGTGCTCAAGATGTACACCGAAGCCCTCAAGCGCAGCGGCGCCCAGCTGCCACGGGACTGGACCGCGAATTGAGCTCCGGCAAGACACCGGTCGCCGACAGCTACGGCGCGCCGCTGCCGTGGCAGTTCCAACGCCTGGGCAAGCTGCTCAACGCGCTGGGCACCTTGTGGATCATCGCGTTGATGCTGCTGATCAACACCGACGTGCTGGGACGCAACCTGTTCGACGCGCCGGTGCGCGGCGTCACCGAACTGGTGGCCTTGTCCATCGTCGGCATCGTGTTCCTGCAGCTGGCCGACACCCTGCACCGCGGGCGCTTCACCCGCGCCGACGTCCTGCTGGCGCGCCTGAAACAAGGCCGGCCCGCGTTCGCCGCGCGGCTGCAGGCGCTGTACCACCTGATCGGCGCCGCACTGGTGGGCGTCATCCTGTGGGCCGCCTGGGAGCCGCTGGTCGAGGCGATCCGCATCCGCGAGTATGTCGGCGCCATCGGCGACTTCACCGCGCCGGTCTGGCCGGTGCGGCTGATCATGCTGATCGGCCTGAGTGCGACGCTGATCACCTTCGTGCTGCTGGCCTGGGCGGATTGGCGACGCGCCAACCGGCTGCCGGCACGGGGAGCTGCCGACCATGGGTAATGCGGTGATCGCCAGCGGCTCGCTGGTGCTGATGCTGCTGCTGATCTGGGGCGGCCTGCATGTGGCCGTGGTGCTGGGCCTGGTGTCGTTCATCGGCGTCTGGCTGATCCGCGACGACGTGTCGGTGGCGGCCAACCTGCTCGCGGCAGCGGCCAACGACGCGATCAACAGCCACATCTTCGGTGTGGTTCCGCTGTTCGTGCTGACCGGCTTCCTGGTCGCGAAGGCCGACGTCGGCAAGGACGCGTTCGAGGTCGCCAACCAGATGTTCCGGCGCCTGCGCGGCGGCCTGGGCATCGCGACCGTGGCGGCCAATGCCGTGTTTGCCGCCATCACCGGCATCTCGATCGCATCGGCCGCGGTGTTCACGCGGGTGGCAGTGCCGCAGATGCTGCGTTTCGGCTACCGCGGCGGATTCGCCACCGGTGTCGTGGCCGGGTCCTCGGTGCTGGGCATGCTGATCCCGCCCAGCCTGCTGATGATCCTCTACGGTTTCCTGGCCAACCAGTCGGTGGGCGACATGTTCACCGCCGGCATCGTGCCCGGCTTGATGCTGGCCATCGCCTTCGCGCTGGGCATCGTGCTGATGGCCTACCTGCGGCCGGGCATGGTGTTTGCCAACGGCATACCGGTCGAGGTCGATGCCCAGGACATGATGGGCGCCGGCACCATGGCGCTCAAGCTGCTGCCCAGCATCGTGATGATCGTCGCGGTACTCGGTGGCCTGTACGCCGGATTCTTCACCGCCACCGAGGCCGGCGCGGTAGGCGCCGGGCTGGCACTGGTGATCGCGCTGCTCAAGCGCAAGCTCGATGGCCCGGGTTTCTGGAGCGTGTTGACCGAGACCGGCCATGTCACGGTGGCGGTGAGTTTCCTGATCATCTGCGCCACCATCTACACCCGCATGCTGGCAATGTCGGGCATGCCGCAGTTCCTGGTCGAAACCATGGCCCAGGCCGGGCTGGGGCGCACCGCCTTCCTGCTGCTGTACGTGGCCATCGTCATTGCGCTGGGCACCATCATCGACTCGTCGTCGATCATGCTGATCGTGTTGCCGCTGATGCTGCCGATCGCCGAACAGTTCGGCATGAACCTGGTGTGGTTCGGCGTCGTCACCGTGATCGCGGTCGAGATCGGGCTGCTGACGCCGCCGTTCGGCCTGTCGGTGTTCGTCATCAAGAGCACCTTGTCCGAACCGGGCATTTCGCTCGGCGACATCTTCAAGGGCACGGCGCCGTTCACGCTGATCATGCTGTCGGTGCTGGGCCTGCTGCTGGTGTTTCCACAGATCAGCCTGGTGTTGCTGAGATGAAGGACGCCCCCCGTCTGTCCGGTTTCACTGCGTGTAAACCGGCCGAACCCCCCACTGGGGGGCGGGCCGGCCGCTTCGGAGCGGCCGTGCGCGGCCGCCCCTGGACGGGGCCAAGGACGCCCCCCGTCTGTCCGGTTTCACTGCGTGTAAACCGGCCGAACCCCCCACTGGGGGGCGCCCCCTACGGCCTGGCAAAGCCAGTTCCGTGGGGGCCTGGACGGGCCTGCTGCGCGGCCGCTGGCCTGAGCTGCTCCACCGTCGCTGGACCTTTCATGGGCTGCGGACAACGTACCGCGTAACGGAACACGCATATGACAAACGCTGCATCCAATCCACTGGCCGGCTTCACGATCGATCGCGCCGCCATCAAGACCATCGGCCACGACCTGCAGCGCCCGGAATGTATCCTCGCCGAACCCGACGGCAGCCTGTGGGCGGCCGACGCCCGCGGCGGCGTCACCCACATCCGGGCCGACGGCACGCAGCGTTTCGTCGGGCAACAGGCGGACCCGCGCTTCGCCAGCGCCAGCACCGAAACCGGCGACGCGTTCGAGGCCAAGTTCACGCAGGGCACCTTGCCCAACGGCCTGGCCTTTGCCGCGGGCGGCGACATCCTGATCTCCAACTTCGGCACCGACCTGCTCGAGGTGATGACCCGCGACGGCCATACCCGCACCTTGTTCGACCGCATCGACGGCCAGCCGATCGGCAAGGTCAACTTCGTGTTGCGCGACACGAAGGATCGCATCTGGATCACCGTGTCGACCCGGGTCAATCCATGGACCAAGGCCGCGGCGAGCCGGGTGCGCGACGGCTACATCGCGGTGGTCGAACCCGGCCGCGAGATCCGCGTGGTGGCCGACGGTTTTCATTTCACCAACGAGATCCGGCTCGATGCACGCGAAGAGTGGATGTACATCGTCGAGACCACCGGCCCGCACATCACCCGGATGCGGCTCGACGAATCCGCCGCGGGCGGTGTGCGCCTGGTCGATCGCGAGGTGTTCGGCCCCAGCCACCTCGGCGGCCCGCCCGACGGCATCGCGTTCGACGCCTTCGGCAACCTGTGGTGCACGCTGGTCATGGTCGACCAGCTGATCGCGCTCACCC
This sequence comes from Rhodoferax sp., assembly GCA_024236015.1. Classification (GTDB taxonomy): domain Bacteria; phylum Pseudomonadota; class Gammaproteobacteria; order Burkholderiales; family Burkholderiaceae_C; genus CAISIP01. The sequence continues at coordinate 122,525 of JACKLK010000002.1, read as the reverse complement.
CGCAGGGCGACAAGCTGCTGCTGCTCGACGACGGTGACCCGGCCGCCAGCCAGGCGCTGGTGCAGAAGATGGGCGCCGGCACGGCCACGGCCGACGACATGGCGCGGGCCCGCGGCACGCTGGCGCCGTGGATGGCCAGCATCACCTTCGGCGGGCCGGACCTGCGCACCGTCTACGTCGGCAGCCTGCTGGGCACGACCATCCCGTATTTCCGCTCGCCGGTGGCCGGCTTGCCCATGGTGCACTGGAACACGCCCCGGCCATGACAAGCACCCCACCGATCTTGACCATCCCGACAGGAGAACCACCATGCCCCGCACCTTCGTCGATCTCTCGATCTTCCTGGAAAACGACGTGCTCAGCGACCCGCCGGCCTTCGCCCCGAAGATCGAATATTTCACGCACGAGAACACCTTCGAACAGATCGAGCCGTTTTTCCCTGGCCTGAAGAAGGAGGACCTGCCCGACGGCGAAGGCTGGGCGGTGGAGACCGTCGCGCTGTCGACGCACAACGGCACGCACCTGGACGCGCCCTACCATTTCCACAGCACCATGAACAAGGCGCTGGGCCACCAGGAAAAATCCATCGCCATCCACGAAGTGCCGCTGGAGTGGTGTTTCCAGCCCGGCGTCAAGCTCGACTTCACGCAGCTGCCCGACGGTTACGTCGTCACCGCCGCCGATGTCGAGAACGAACTCGCACGCATCGGCCACACCTTGTCGCCGCTGGAGATCGTCGTCGTCAACACCCGCGCCGGCAAGCGCTACGGGCAACCGGACTACGTGGCCTCGGGCTGCGGCATGGGTTACGAAGCCACCATGTACCTGCTCGAGCGCGGCATCCGCCTGACCGGCACCGACGCCTGGAGCTGGGACGCACCTTTCGTGCACACCGCGCAGAAATACGGCGAGAGCCATGACGCCTCGCTGATCTGGGAAGGCCACAAGGCCGGCCGCGACATCGGTTATTGCCATCTCGAAAAACTGCACAACCTCGAGGTGTTGCCGCCCACCGGCTTTTATATCTCGTGTTTTCCGCACAAGATCCGCGGCGCGTCGGCAGGGTGGACCCGCGCGGTGGCGATCTTCGACGACCGCCTGACCGCAGAGGCCTGAACCCTGGCGCACGGCGTCGCCGCGGCATCGACCGCAAGCGCCGCGGCGCAATCACCGCAACGAACGAACGATCGAACGAACGACACAGCCCATGCAACGCAACCATACCCACGACCCCGCCGCCGCCAGCTGGCTTCCCGCGGCCAACATGGCCGGCAGCGATTTCCCGATCCAGAACCTGCCGTTCGCGGTGTTCCGGCGCGCCGGCAGCGACGAGTCGTTTCGCGGCGGCGTCGCGATTGGTGACCAGGTGGTCGACCTGGCCGCGCTGGCCGCCAGCACCGGACTGGCCGGCCTGGCCCAGGAGGCCGCGCAGCTGTGTGCACGCGATGCGCTGAACGACTTCCTGGCCATGGGCCCGAAGGCCTGGCAGGCGCTGCGCCACGCCGTGTTCGCGCTGCTCGAGCAGGACGCGACACCCGACATGGTCAGCATTGCGCGCGGCTGCCTGGTGCCGATGGACAGCGTGGAATATGCGCGGCCCAACCGCATCGGCGACTACACCGATTTCTATACCTCGCTCGATCATGCGCGCAACGTCGGCGCGCTGATACGGCCCGACGATCCGGTCTCGCCGAACTTCCGCTGGATGCCGATCGCCTACCACGGCCGTGCGTCGAGCATCGGCGTCAGCGGCCAGCAGTTCCATCGGCCGATGGGCCAGGCCATGCCGCCCGGCGCCACGGCGCCGGTGTATGGCGCGTGCGCGCGGCTGGACTACGAACTGGAACTCGGTGTACACGTGGGTGTCGGCAACCACCAGGGACAACCCATACCGCTGGCGCAGGCCGAGGACCATATCTTCGGCATCTGCATGCTCAACGACTGGTCGGCGCGCGACATCCAGTTCTGGGAGATGAACCCGCTCGGCCCTTTCCTGGGCAAGAATTTCGCCACCACGATCTCGCCATGGATCGTCACGATGGAGGCCTTGCTGCCGTATCGGCAGGCATGGACTCGCGCAGCCGGCGAGCCCCAGCCGCTGGCCTACCTGGACGCCGATGGCAACCGCCAGCACGGCGCACTCGACATCCAGCTCGAGGTGGCGCTGCAGACCGCGCAGCGGGAGAAGGCCGGCGACGCGCCGGCGCGCCTGTCGCGCACCAGTTTCCGCCACCAGTACTGGACCGTGGCCCAGATGCTGACCCACCACACCATGGGCGGCTGCAACCTGCTGCCCGGCGACCTGCTCGGCACCGGCACCATCAGCGGCCCCAGCCCGGACCAGGCCGGCGCCATCATCGAACTGACCCGCGGCGGCAGCCAGCCGCTGACACTGGAAGGTGGCAGCGCAACGACGCAGGAGCAACGGCGTTTCCTGGAAGACGGCGACAGCGTGATCTTCCGCGGCTGGTGCGAGGCCCCCGATGCGGCGCGCATCGGCTTCGGCGAATGCCGGGGCACGGTATTGCCGGCGCTGCAGGCCTGACACACCCGCGTCGATGCGGCGGATGCCGTGGCGCGGCTCGGCTCCGCTCGGCGGTTGTCCGTCGTCAGTTCCGGGTCGCCTGCCAGGTGCCGGCGGAGCCGACCAGGGTGTTGCCCCAGGTGCCGGACGCGCTGCCGGTGCGCGTGAACGAGCCTGAGAACGTGGCCCCGGTATTGGTGACTCCGGTGATCAAGGCGCTGCCGCTGCTCTGGACGTTGCCGGCAACGGCAATCGTCTGGTTGTAGGGAACGCTGAGGCAGCTGCCCGAACCCGCGCCCTGGGCATTGACGGTGACCGTGCAGTTGCCGTAGTCGGTGGGCCCGCTGGTGCCGACGAAGCTGGCGTGCCAGGTGCCGGCGAACGCCGCCAGCAAGGTGAAGCGGAAGTGCGCCTCGGCCGAGGCGGCGTCTTTCAGGGGGGCCGCGCCACTGGCGCGCAATGCGGTGGCCATGGCCACGGCAGCCACCACCACGGGATCGGCGGCGAAGTCGAGCTTGGATTGCGCGAAGTCCAGCGGCGTCGTCAGGCTGTCGCGAACCGCCGACGTGATCAGGATGCCGTTGCTCGGGTCGCCATCGTCGTCGAGCGTCTGCAGCAGGCGCACCATGTTGCTGACCGTCGCATCGGTTTCGTCGATGGCCCCCGGCACGAGGTCGGTCGGGAAGACCGTGGCCTTGCCGGCGGCGATGGTGCCGATGACCACGCTGCCCAGCGTGAACGTGACGGGCTGGCCCGTCTCGTACTGGAACGTGCCCAAGGCATCGGTGAAGCCCGTGGTCGCACCCGAGCGATAGGCCAGGCCTTGCACCGGGGCGTCGACGAACACCCCGCTCTGGATGACAGGCGTGGCGGAGCCTCCATCGGAGCCGCCTCCGCAGCCGGACACGGCCAAGGCCATGCCCACGATCGAAACCCGGATTGCCCTGCCCAGCACGAGACCGTTTTCCATGACCTGCCCCCTTGTTTGTCCTTGTGGACACATGATGCGCCGGCTTCGCAACAGCGGCATCGTCTGAAAGGGGGACAACCCCACGGCCACGGTAAGCGCGGGTGCCCGCGGGCAGGCCGGTTCAGGCGTCGCCGGTTTCCAGCGCGGCGCCACGCAGGTCATCGACCACCGGCACCACCGACAGCAGAACCAGGATGCCGGCCAGCGGCAAGGTCGCCAGATAACCGAACTGCTTGAATCCGATGGCACCGAGCACGCCCCCGACCAGGAAGAACAGGATCAGCAGGCCGAGCATGCGCAGGCGCAGCCGGTCGGCGACCACGCGGTGCTCCGGCCCCGCGTCGACCCGGTTCCAGTAGATCAGCTTGCCCAGCTCGATGCCCAGGTCGGTGATGACGCCGGTCAGGTGGGTGGTGCGCACCACCGCACCCGAGATCTTGGTGATCACCGCGTTCTGCAGGCCCATCATGAAACACAGCAGCATCACGGTGGCGGGCACGAACAGGCCGGTCACGCCGGCCAGCGTCGAGCCCATCAGGCCGAACACCAGGAACAGGCCGGCCTCGAGCAGCAGCGGCAGGGCAAACTGGCTGCGCAGGGCGCGCCGGCGGCCGTAGTTGATCATGATGGCCGAGGTCATCGCCCCCATCAGGAACGACAACACCGCGCCCATCGCCCCCAGCGCCAGCGTGAATTCACCCAGCACCAGGTGGTCGGCCAGCGACGAGACGATGCCGGTCATGTGCGAGGTGTAGATCTGCACCGCGAGATAGGCACCGGCGTTGGCCGCGCCGGCGATGAAGGCCAGCGTGAAACCGAGATGGCGGATGGTGCGGCTGGAACCCTGCTGGCTGGTCAGGCTGCGCGCATATTGGATCGGCATGATCCGATGGTACTGATGAAGCGCGCCGCGTACGGCGGCACAATAACGGCCACACCGCAACCCCCACACCGATCGGCCCGCCATGCGCATCTGGACCAAACCCCTTTCCATCGAGACCCTGACCCGCATCCACGTCGACACCGCGGTCGCCTGGCTCGGCATGGAATTCCTCGAGGTCGGCGACGACTTCATCCGCGCCCGCATCCCGGTCGACAAGCGCACCCGGCAACCCTACGGCCTGCTGCACGGCGGTGTCTCGGTGGTGCTGGCCGAGACGCTGGGTTCGTGCGGCGCCGCGTATTCGGTGCCCGAAGGTCACCGCTGTGTCGGCCTGGACATCAATGCCAACCACCTCAAGGGCGCCACCACCGGCTGGGTCACCGGCGTCACCCGACCGGTCCACCGCGGCCGCAGCACCCAGGTCTGGCAGATCGACATGCACAACGACGCCGGCGAGATGACCTGCGTGTCGCGCATCACGATGGCGGTGCTGGCGCCGCGCTGACGGGTCGCCGCACCGGGCGACCGTTGCCCGTGCGCACCGGCTTCGCGTGCCGCGGTTTCGTGGCAGGAAACATGGTGCGCGGCGAATCGCTGGCCATCCCCCGCCCGACCGCGGTATCGTGAGACCCTCCCCGCGACCCATCCACCGCAGCGAAAGCACCATGGCCCCGAACTTCGACAAGACCATCTCGACCCGTGAACAGTTGCGCGCCGTGCTCGGCGAACCCAGCCCGCGCGTCCTGTCCAAGGTCATCGACCACATCGACGTCCATTGCCGCGGCTTCATCGCCAGGTCCCCGTTCCTGCTGCTGGCCACGGCCGATGGGCAGGGCAAGGTCGACGTCTCGCCCAAGGGCGATCCGGCCGGATTCGTGCAGGTGCTCGACGACCACACGCTGGCGATTCCCGAGCGGCTGGGCAACCGGCTGGCCGACAGTTTCCTGAACATGCTGGAACGGCCGCAGGTCGGCCTGCTGTTCATGATTCCCGGCAAGTCCGAGACGCTGCGCGCCGGCGGCACGGCCCGTATCGTGCAGGACGACTGGTTGCTGGAAAAAATGGCGGTGCGCGGCAAGAAACCGCAGCTCGCCACCGTGGTGACGGTGCATCGCATGTTCTTCCATTGCGCCAAGTGCGTGATGCGCTCGGACCTGTGGCGGCCCGAAGGCTGGCCCGACCTCGAAGGCGTGCCCACGCTGGCCCAGGCCATCATCGACCATGCCCGGCTCAGCGATTCGGTCGAGCAGGTACAGGCCGGGCTGGACGAGAGTTACCGCGACCGGCTGTATTGACGGCCCGTTGCCGGCCGCGCAAGGCCGGCACCCGGTTCACCGACCGGCGCACGCACCGACCCGCCGCAGCCCGCCTCAGGCTGCGTCCGGCGTCTCGCCGCGCGCCAGCCGCTCGCTTTTCCAGTACACATCGTCGCCAACCGTGCCGTCGGCGCGGTAGCGGTTCAGCACGCGCGCCAGCACGAACATCAGGTCGCTGAGCCGGTTCAGGTACTGGCGCGGCGTGGGCTTGAGTTCCTCGCGGCCCTGCAGCGCGATGACCGCGCGCTCGGCGCGGCGCGCCACGGTGCGGCAGACATGGGCCTGCGACGCGGCCCGCGTGCCGGCGGGCAGGATGAACTCCTGCAGCTTGGGCAAGGCCGCGTTGTGCTCGGCCAGCGCCTGGTCCAGCGCCAGCACCGCATCGGGCTTGAGCAGTTCGAAGCCCGGGATCGACAACTCGCCGCCCAGGTTGAACAGCTGGTGCTGGATCTCGACCAGCAGCTCGCGCACGGCCGCGGGCATGTCCTCGCACAACAGCAGGCCGATGTGCGAATTGAGTTCGTCCACGTCGCCCATGGCATGCACGCGCAAATCGCTTTTGGAGACCCGGGTGTTGTCGCCCAGGCCGGTGGTTCCGTCATCGCCGGTGCGGGTGGCGATCTGTGTCAGGCGTTTGCCCATGCTGTGTTCCTCCAGTCGGCCCTCATTGTCCTCCCGGCGCCGCCGCCGTTTGCGCACCGGCGGCCAGCGGCAGGCGCATCGCGATGCGAAAGCCGCCGCCGGCGATCTGCTGCACGTCGATCGAGGCCTGGTGTTTCCGGGCCACCAGCTGCACCAGGGCCAGGCCCAGGCCATGGCCGGAGCCGCCGGCCTTGCCACTGGCATACCGCTGGCTCAGCGCGGCGAACGCCTGCGGAGCAAAACCGCTGCCCTGGTCGTGCACGGCGATCTCGCAGCTGCCGTCGTGCAGCTGCAAGGACAAGGTCACGGTACCGCCGCGCGGGCCATGGCGCAACGCGTTCCAGCCCAGGTTGAGCAGTGCGCGGCGCAGCAGCCGCTCGTCGCCGAGCACCAGCGCGAGGTCGGCATCGCAACGCCGCTCGACGCGCCCGCCCAGCGACTGCGCGTCCTCCCACAGGTCGTCGGCGCATGCGTGCAGCAGCTGCACCAGGTCGACCTCGGCGAACTGATGCCGCTCCAGCGCCTGGGCACGGCCGATCAGCAGGAACTGTTCGGTCAGCTCCAGCGAGCGGCGTGCGCAGGCATCCACGCGCGCAATCATCGCCGCGTGTTCGGCCGGGCTGCCGACCCGCAACTGGCTGGCCAGCGCACGCAGGGACACCAGCGGCGAACGCAGGTCGTGCGCCAGGTGGCGCATCATGTCGTCGCGGTATTGCTGCGCCTGGCCGGCATCGCCGTCGGCGGCCAAGGCATCGGCCACGTCGTCGACCGCCTGGGTGATGGCGGCGATCCGGTTCTCGACCGGGTCCAGGAAATGCGGTCCGCCGTCCGGCGCCGGCGTACCGGCCCGGTTGCCGGGATGCAGCAGGCCGGCGATGCGCTGCGTCTCGCGTGTCATCGTGGCCAGGCTCGATTCGAGCCGGCGCCAGTTCCACAGCGGATAGGCCAGCAGCACGGTGACCAGCGCCGTGGCCGGCGGCCACCACCAGCCGGCCAGCCGCATGGCAAGCCAGGCCGCCAGCGGCAGGCCCAGCACCAGCGCCACCGTCAGCAGCAGTGCGCGCCGGGGCGTGAGCAGCAGCAGCGCCACCAGGTAGGCCAGCACCAGCGGCAGGCCCAGGCCCCATTGCCATGCCGCGCCGGCCACCGCACGCATCAGGCCGGCACGTTCTGCATCGAACACGTTGGCGACGAACTCGACACCGGGCATGGCGCCATTGACACCGGCCAGCGGTGTGACCACGGTGTCACCCAGGCCGGTGGCGGTGGCGCCGATCAGCACCGTCCGGCCACGCAGTTGCCCGCTCGCCAGCGTGCCGTCGAGCACATCGATCACGGACCGCCGCGCGAAATGCCCGGCCGGTCCCGCGAGCGGCACCAGCCGCTCCTGGGCACCGGCCGCGGCCCGCGCCGCGTCGCCATCATGGCCGCCGGCGGCCAGCAGCTCCAGCGCCAGGTGGGCATAGGTGACCGTTCCATCGGACTCGCGCGCCAGGAAGCGCCGGGTCACGCCGTCACGGTCGACCAGCGCCTGCGCATGTCCGAGCCGGGCCCCGCTGGCGAATGCCGGCAGCGGGCGCACGGCCGGGGCACCGGCCCGTGGCATGAAGACCGGCAGCACCACGCGCCCATGGGCGGCGATCGCGGCGGCCAGCCGCGCGTCGGCCTGCGGGTCCTGTTGCTGCGGCTCCGCCAGGATCACGTCGACCAGCACCGGGCCCGAGCCGGCCTGCGCCAGTTGCTCCAGCACCTGCGCGAGCACCTCGCGCGACCAGGGCCAGCGCCCGACCCGCGCCAGGCTGGCCTCGTCGATCGCCAGGATCAGCATGTCGGCCGGAGCCGGCCGGCCGCTCCAGGCCATGGCACTGTCGTACAAGGCGTTGTCCGCGCGTTCGAACCAGGCGCCGCGTTGCGCCGCCACCAGGAACACCAGCAGCGCCAGCGCCAGCAGCAGCCATTCGCGCAGGTGGCGGCCCGCGGCCGTGTGCTGCATCATGGCTGCGGCGCGCCCAGGCCCGTGCGGTCGCTGCACGACGGGCGCGGCACCCGCGGCACGGCGGCGATCACAGCAGCGGCAGCAGCAACAGCAGCAGCAGGTACCACGGGTGGGACGGCGGCTCCGGTGGCGCCGGCACGTCGAATTGCTGGGTGGAGGACCAGGGACCCTGGCTGCCATCGGGCAACACCAGGCGCGTGCGCACGTGGTAACGGCCGGGTGCCGGGTCGGGCAATGTCAGGCTGGCACCGGGCACCTGCCGGTCCAGCAGGGGCTGCGCGAAATCGGGACTGCGCGCGACCTGCACCTGGTGCTGGAACCCGGCCGGCCCGGACCAGGCCAGGCGCAAGCCGTCAGTGCCCAGTTGCGGTGGTGCGACGGCGCTCGGTTCGAGCACGGTGAAGCTGGACGCATCCCCGAACGGCCCGTGGCTGCCGTCCGGCCGCTGGGTGGCCAGGCGCCAGTGGTAGAGGCCCGGTGCCAGCGCGGGGTCCGGCGCCAGGTGGCCGGTGGCCAGATCCGAGCGGTCCAGCACCAGGTCGCTGAACTGCGCATCACGCGCCACCTGCAGCCGGTAGGCCGGCGCACCGGCGACCTGGGTCCAGCGCAGCGCCGTACCGGACACCACGCTGGCGCCGGCCGGCGGCGACAGTTGCAGCGGGGCTTCGGGCCGCGCACGCACGGCAAACGTCATCTGCGCGTCATTGCCTTCGATGGCCTGGGCGTCGGCCGCCCGCACCCGCAGCTGGTAGTCGCCATCGGGCAGGCCGGCCAGCAGCCAGCGGGGCTCGCGGGTCTGCACATCCTGCAAGCGCTGCACGAACGCGCCGTCGGTGGCCACCTGCCAGCGCCAGGCCACGGCGCCGGGCAGCGGCGCCACCTGCAGCAGCTGCGAGGTGCGTTCGATGCGCGCCGGTACCGCCGACAGGTCGGGCGGGGGCAGCAGTGGCACGACCGCGCCGAGTTGCCCACCTTCGGCCCGCAGGCCGGATCCCTGGCCGATCTCGACCGGCTGCGGCGCGGCGCCTTGCGCGGCGACGCGCCCTTCGAGCACCTCGTGCCGGCTGGCCGATGGTTCCTGCGCCACGCGAAACCGGGTGCCGCGCACCGCGGTGACGACCCGCGGTGTCTTCACGTCGAAGCGCGATTCGGGCGTTGCCAGCGGCTGCACCGTGGTCTCGACCGCACCCTGGTCCAGGTCGATGCGGGTGGCGCGCACGCCGCCCAGTGGCGCCTCGCGCGACGCGCCCAGCGCGGCCCGGGTCTGCGGCGCGAACACGGCCGTCGCGCCACCGGCAAAACGCAGCGTCAGGATGCCGTCGGCGCCGGTGTCGAAACGATCGCCCTGGCTCAGCTGCATGCCGGGCGCCAGCGGCCCCCCGGGCCCCTGCACGGCTCCATGCACGTGCACCACCTCGACCGGCAGGGCCTGCCACCGCATCCAGTCGAGCGGAATCTGCAGTGCCGCGCCCGGCCGCAGGCGACGCGGATCACGGATACGGTTGAGCCGCGCCAGGTCGACCCAGCGCCCGGGCTGCTCCAGGTAACGCTCGCCGATGCCGATCAGGGTGTCGCCGGGACGAAGCGTCAGCGCCAGTGTGGCGGGCGCGTCGTCAGCGGCCAGCCCCGGCACCGGCGCCGTGGCGGCCAGCAACCCCAGCAGCAGGCCGCCGGCTGCCAGGCGCTCAGGCCAGCGTTTCGAGCCGATACCCATGGGCATAGACGGACTGGATGCGCCAGCCGTTGTCGGCCAGCTGCAGCAGGCTGCGCAACTGGCTGATGTGGATGTCCAGCGTGCGGGTCTGCACCGCGTCGTTCAGGCCCCAGACGGCCTCGAGCAGGTACTGGCGCGACAACAGGCGGCCGATGTTGCGGAACAGCACCACGGCCAGCTCGAACTGGCGCTGCGTCATCTCGACGATCTCGCCGTGCAGCCGCGCCACCGACTGGGATGGATCGAATTCGTAGGGCCCGACGACCACGGCGCCATCGCCAGGGCCGTCGGCGCGCCGCTTGAGCGCCTGCAGCCGCGCCAGCAATTCGCCGGCGCGGGGTGGCTTGACCAGATAGTCGTCGGCGCCGTGGGACAGCGCCCGGACGATGTCTTCCTCGGCGTCGCGGCTGGTGACGAAGATCACCGGCGTATGGTTCTCGAGCTGGCGCAGCCAGTCCAGCACCTCCAGGCCGGTCATGTCGGGCATCATCCAGTCCAGCACCATCACATCGAAGGTCTCGCGCACCATGGCCTGGATGAACCGCGCGCCGGAGTCGTACACCACCCAGGTATGTCCGCCCTGGTGCAGCGCCTGGGTGACCAGCGCCGCATGATCCGCTTCGTCTTCGAGTACCGCAACGCGCACCTTGACTCCTTGCTTGCTTGCTTGTTCGTTCGCCCCTATGCCGGCACGAAGCGCCACAGGCGTCGGCGCCGACAACCGCATTATTGCGCCAGCGTCCGCGCGCCGAGGCGGCCCGACTGAAATCGCGCCGACCAGAACCCTCTGCCATTCCGGCCGGCCGGGACACGCGTGGGGACACGCGTGCGCGTGCGACGTACACTTGACTGCCGCTACCGGAGCCATACGATGAACGCACCTGCCAACACCCACCACCTGTTGCCTGCCATCGCGCAGCGTGACGTCCCCCAGGCCCTGATCGACGCGCTCAAGGCGCGTTTTGCCGAACGCTGTTCCACCGCACTGGTGGTGCGCGAGCAGCACGGGCGTGACGAGTCCTCCTTCGATGCGCCGCCGCCGGCCGCCGTGGTGTTCGCCGAGAACACCGCCGAGGTGGCCGAGGCCGTCGCGCTGGCCGCCCAGCACAAGGTGCCGGTGATCCCGTTCGGGGTCGGCTCCTCGCTCGAAGGCCACCTGCTCGCGGTGCAGGGCGGCATCAGCATCGACCTGGGCCGCATGAACAAGGTGTTGTCGGTCAACGCCGAAGACCTCACGGTGACGGTGCAACCCGGCGTCACGCGCAAGCAGCTCAACGAAGAGATCAAGAGCACCGGCCTGTTCTTCCCGATCGACCCGGGCGCGGACGCCACCATCGGCGGCATGAGCGCGACCCGCGCCAGCGGCACGAACGCGGTGCGTTACGGCACCATGCGCGAGAACGTGCTGGGCCTGGAAGTGGTCACCGCCAGTGGCCAGGTGATCCGCACCGGCACCCGGGCCAAGAAGTCTTCCGCCGGTTACGACCTCACCCGCCTGATGGTGGGCAGCGAAGGCACGCTGGGCGTGATCACCGAGGTCACGCTGCGCATCTACCCGCTGCCCGAGGCGGTATCGGCGGCGGTCTGTTCGTTCCCCAGCATCGAGGCTGCGGTGCGCACGACGATCCAGGTGATCCAGATGGGTATCCCGATCGCGCGGGTCGAGCTGATCGACCACAACACGGTGCGCATGGTCAACAAGCATTCCAAGCTCTCGCTGCGCGAGGAGGCCATGTTGCTGATGGAGTTCCACGGCTCGCCCACCGGCGTTCAGGAGCAGGCCGAGATGGTGCAGGAGATCGCCAGCGAATTCGGCGGCAACGCCTTCGAATGGGCCAGCACGCCGGAAGAACGCACCCGGCTGTGGACGGCCCGGCACAACGCGTATTTCGCGGCCGTGCAGTCCAAGCCCGGCTGCAAGGTGATCTCCACCGACACCTGCGTGCCGATCTCGCGCCTGGCCGACTGCCTGCTCGATTCGGTGGCCGAGGCGGATGCCTCGGGCATTCCGTATTTCCTGGTCGGGCATGTCGGCGACGGCAACTTCCACTTCGGCTACCTGCTCGACCCGGACAAGCCCGAGGAACGGGTGGCGGCCGAGCAGCTCAACCACCAGCTGGTCTCGCGCGCGCTCAAGCTCGGTGGCACCTGCACCGGCGAACACGGCGTGGGCCTGCACAAGATGGACTTCCTGGTCACCGAGGCCGGCGACGGCGCGGTCGACATGATGCGCACGATCAAGCGCGCACTGGACCCGGACAACATCATGAACCCGGGCAAGATCTTCGCGCTGTGATGCGACGCCGGCGAAGGCCCGTGTACGCACCTGCGGCTGCCCGGGTTCGGCTCCGCCGACACCCATGAACCGGGCCGCGCCGCCACTGGCATGATGCGCCGCCGCCGAGCCGCCATGGCCGCTTGGCCGCGAGCGCTGGTGTCGATGCTGGTGTGCCTGGTACTCCTCGCCATCGCCGCCGGCATGCCGGCGGCCCGGGCGCAAGAAGCCTCGCCGCCTGGCGCCGAATGCGCCGGCGCGCACAGAGTCACCGAGGTGCGGCGCATCGTCACGCGCGAAGGCGTCGTGCTCGAGGACCGCAACGTGACGCTGCCCGACGCACTGCCGCTGGCCTGGCGCAACGAACATGTCCGGCTGCGTTACCTGGTCGACGTGTCGGCCTGTGCGGGAACAACGAGTGCGGCGCTGGAATTCTTTCGGGTGGGCGCACCGTTCGTCGTGCATGCGGATGGCACGCCGCTGCAGTCGCTGCTGACCCGGCGCCTGTTTGTACGGGCCGCGCCGGATGCCGGCGGTGCACCGGCCACACGCGCCGGACAGGCCGCGGTCTTCAATGGCCGCATTCCCAACCTGATCGGCCTGCCTCGCGGGGCGCGTACGGTCGAGATCCGACTGCTGACCCTGCCCTACATCCCGTCGGGCCTGGTGCCGCTGGGACTGGGCCCGACCAATACGCTGATGCCGATGGCGGTGGCCGACATGGGACGGGTGGTCGGGTACACCGACGCGGCCGCCGGCGTGATGCTGGTACTGGCCCTGCTGGGCGGCATCCTGTGGCTGCAGCGGCGCCACGACCTCGGCTTCCTGTGGATGATGCTGGCCTGCGTGAGCTGGAGTTTGCGGGCACTGGCCTACTACGATCGCAACGTCTACCTGCCGCCGATCTGGTACGAACAACTCAACCCGTTCAACATCCTGCTGACCGCCGTGGCCTTGTGCGCCGCAACCCTGGCCACGCTTGCACCCGGCGGGGCCGGCGCCGCCGATGCGCGGGCTCCCGCCGACTGGCGGCACCGGCCCCGCATGGCACTGGTGTTCGCGGTGGCCAGCAGCGCCGTCGCGATCGGGCTCAGCGCGTGGATGGGCAGTGGCGCGATGCTGGCGCGCGGTTATGCCCAGCTGTGGGCGCTGGGCCTGTCGCTGGCCACGATCTGGTGGATCTGGCGGGACCGCATCCCGTTGCCGCGCCTGTACCGGCTCGCCACCGTCGGGGCCTATGCCGGCCTGATCGCCTGCGCGGCCCACGACATGGCGCTGGTGTTCGGCACCCTCCCGCCGTCCAGCCCGAGCTACCTGTTCTGGGGCTTCACGGTGGTGCTGCTCGTGTATGCCCTGATCACCGGCGACTACATCATCAAGACGCTGAACCGGGCCGAGAACAGCAACCTGGAACTCGAGCAGCGTATCGCCAGCAAGTCGGCCGAGCTCGAGCAGAGCTACCAGCAGCTGCGCAGGACGGAGTTGGCGGGGGCCCTGTCGTCGGCGCGGCTGCACGAGCGTGAGCGGCTGCTGCGCGACATGCACGACGGCCTGGGCGCGCAGCTGATGACCGCGCTGCGCGGCATCGAGCGCGAGGCGCTCAACCGCGACCAGATCGCGCAGTCGCTGCAGGACGGCATCGACGAGCTGCGCATGCTGATGGACAGTGCCGACATGGGGTCCGACCTGTCCGCCGCGCTGGCCGCCTGGCGCAACCGCTGGGACAACCGGCTCGGCGCCGCCGGCGTGCAGCTGCACTGGCACCTGGACGACAGCATCGACGGGCTGCAGCTCGACAGCGATGTGCTGCTGCAGATCATGCGCATCCTGCAGGAGGCCGCGACCAATGTCGTCAAGCATGCGCAGGCGCACAACCTGCACGTGCAGGCCCGGCTGGTGCAGCAGAACGAACAGACCTGGCTGCACATCGTCGCGCGCGACGACGGGCGCGGACTGCCCCGAGGGGACACCCTGCGCAGCCAGCGTGGCTTGCGCAACATGGGGCACCGCGCGGCGCAGATCGGCGCGCAACTCGATGTGGCCAACAACGGCGACGACGTGCAGGGCGGATGCCAGGTGTTGCTCGCGTTGCGCATCCAGCCGCCACCCGAGCGCCCGGAGCGCCGGCGCCACGCCCGCACCGCGGAGCCCCCGGCGGCGACGGCGACGACGCCCGCCGCCTTCAGCTGACCAGGCCGCGCCGGGCCGCCTCGACCGCGGCCTCGGCGCGCGAGGAGATGTCGAGCTTGCGGTAGATGTCGCGCACGTAGCTGGTCACGGTGTGCGCGCTGATGCCCAGCAAACCGGCGGCCTCCGGAACCTTGTAGCCCTTGCCGATCAGGCGCAGCACGTCGACCTCGCGTTCGGTCAGCTGGCGCTGCGGTTCATCGGCATCGGCCGCGGCGTCCGCCGGAGGCGGCCGTCCCATGGATCCCGGCCGCGCCGCGGCGTCGGGCAGGTCGCGGAAATGCTGCAGCAGGCGCAGCGCGATCGACGGCGACAGGGCCGGCTCGCCGAGCCGGATGCGTTGCAGCTGCGACACCACGACCGTGCTGGGCTGGGATTTCAGGATGTAGCCGGTGGCACCGGCGCGCAGCGCAGGGAACACATGGGTGTCGTTGTCGTGGATCGTGGCCACGATGACCGCCGCGCCCGGCCGGGCCGCGACCAGTTCGCTGATCAGTTCTTCGCTGTTGCCGTCGGGCAGGCCCCAGTCGACCAGGGCCAGGCCATAGGCGAAGTCGGCCATGCGTTCGCGCGCATGCGCCAGCGACGCGGCGGTGTCGACCTGGCGCACCTCCGGCAGGGCGCGCGGCAGCAACTCGGCCAGCCACTGGCGCGGTTCGTCCAGGTCCTCGACGATCAGCGCACGCGCAAACAGGGCCTCTGTCGGTGTGTGGGCACTGCTCATGGTGCGAAATCGCCGTTCATGGGGCGCTGGCGCCTATTTCTGCATGTCGCCGAGCTTGCAACCCTTGGCCAGGAACATCGTGGTCAGGTGTTCCTTGCGGCCTTGCGCCTGTTGCGCCAGCACCGCACCTTGTTGCGCCTGCAGCGCCGCCTGCTGTTGGGCCATGGCTTGTTGCTGGGCGTTGGCCGTGGCGGCCTGCTGCGCCGCGCCACCGAGCAGGCCGCCGAGCAGGGAACCACCGCCGAATCCGGCGAATCCGCTGCGCACGGCGCCATGGGCGATGGCCGTCTGGGCCACGGCCCCGGCCACCTGGGCGCCGACCTGGGCGTTGTTGGCATCGGCGGCCGCCGCGACCGGCGCGGCGGATGGCTGCGATGCCCGCGCCACCACGGCGTCCATCTGCACGGTCTCGTTGTAGATCTGCTGGCAGCTCAGGTCGTTGTCGGTCATGCGCACCCGCTCGATGGTTTGCGCCTGCGCGATGGCAGCGGGCAGCAACAACATGGCGGCGGCAACAGCCCAGGCCGGCGAGCGGCCGGGAAAGACGGTGGACATCACGGAAGAATCCTTGAAAGAGGTCGAACAACGGCGGGCCGAAAGCGGCCACGCCACCGCCGGTGCGGGCGCACCGAAGGGGCGAAGATACCACCGCGACCGGCAACGCGGAACCCCCTGTGACGGGGGGTGGCCGGCGAAGGCCTACGGACTCTCGGCGATGGCCTTGGCGAGGTAGTCGATCTGCCGCTGCAGGTCGGTCTCGGTGTCGGCAAACCGCTGCGCGATGTCGGCGAACGCGTGTTGCACCTCGATCAGCGCGTCCACGACGTCGGGCGCGAACTGGCCGCCACGCTCCTGGAACAGGCGCTGCATGGCCTTGTCGTGCGGGATGCCGGCCCGGTAGACCCGGTTGCTGGTCAATGCATCGTAGGCGTCGGCCACGGCCATCACCTGGGCCTCGAGCGCGATCGCGTCGCCGGCGAGCCCTTGCGGGTATCCCTGGCCGTCCCAGCGCTCATGGTGGCTGTAGGCGATGTCGCGCGCCATGGCGAGAAACGCCGACGGCGCGCCGGCACTGCGCTGGATCTGCGCGATGATGTCGCGCCCGATCACGGCGTGGCTGCGCACGATCTCGATTTCCTCCGGGGTCAACGCGCCGGGCTTGAGCAGGATGCGATCGGGCACCGCGCTGTTGCCGATGTCGTGCAAGGCGCTGGCGCGCACCAGCGCCTCGAGGGCATCGTCCGCCCACACGCGGGCGTAGGGCTCGGCCTGGCACAGTTGGCGCGCCAGCGCCCGCACGAAGAGCTGGATGCGGTGGATATGGTGACCGGCCTCGCCGGGCTCGGCGGTGGTGGCCAGCGCCTGCACCAGGGCATGGGTCAGGTCGCCCTGCGGCTCCGTTGCGCCGGACACGGCCGACGACCCGGCCTGGGGCTCGGCCAGCGTGCCGTGGGACAAGGGATCTGAAGAACTCAAGGCGACTCTCCGCGTGATGGGCCTGCCTGATGTTACGACGAGTGGCGGTGCCGCCCTGACGGCGGCTGTTGCGACCTCAGGGCGGCGGCGCCGACGCCGCTGTGTCGGCGCCGCGGGGCCGCAGCGGCAGCCGATAGATCCAGACCGGCCGGCCATCGGGCAGGTCGAGCCGGTGATCCGGATGCATGTCGCGCGCTTCGAATTCCAGGCTGACCAGCCAGCTGCCCGGCACCATCTCGGCCGACGCCTTGGCCACGGCCCGCGGCATGCTCTCGGGCCGCTGGAACAGGTACACCAGCACATACGGCCGCCAGGGCCGCTGCCAGATGTCGCCGTGGCGAACCTGGGCCCACGGGCAACGCAAGGCGCAGGCGATGCGCAGCGGCCAGCTCCATTCGATCCCGTGCAAGCGCGCCTGCGGATAGGCCGCACGCAGGGCCCGCAACCCGTGGCCCAGGCCGCAGCCGGCGTCGAGCACGGCGGCATCCGGGGGTAGCCTCACACGGGCCGGCAGGCCGGCCAGGGCATCGGCCGGCGTCGGAAACAGCGGCGCATCGCGCCAGGCCTTGACCGGGTAGACCAGCAGCGCGGCCAGCAGCAAGACCAGCCAGGCCCAGCCAGGAACGATGGCCGCACCGCTGACAAACACCGCGACCGGAAAGCCCGCCGCGACGATGATGCGCCGCCACCAGCGGGTCGCGGCCAGGCTCAGCAGCAGGCCGGTCAGTGCGGCCAGCAGCAGCGCCGGCGCGGGCGCCAGCCCCATCCGCTCGCCCAGCCGGTAGACCAGCCAGCACAGCGCCCAGACCAGCACCGCCGGCAGGGGCCAGGGCAGGCGCGGCAACATCGGAGGCAGCGGCGCTCAACGACTGGCGTCGTGGCTGAGCTTGTCGATCAGGCCGTTGAGCTCCTCGAGCGAGCCGAACTGGATCGCGACCTCGCCGAGCTCGAGCATCCGGCCTCCCCGCTTGACGCGTTTCTTGATCCGCACCTCGACATCGGCGGTCAGCAGGTCGGACAACTCCTCCTCGACCCGTCGCAGGTCGCGCGACTTTTCCTTCTTGGGCTTGGGCGAGGTCAACGCGAATTCGGCCGAGAGCTTCTTCACCAGCGCCTCGGCCTCGCGCACCGACATCTTGCGCGCGGCGATCTGGGTGGCGGCGGTGATCTGCGACGAGCGCTCCAGCGCCAGCAGCGCGCGCGCATGGCCCATTTCGAGGTCGCCGGCCATCAGCATGGTCTGCACCGGATCGGCCAGCTGCAGCAGGCGCAGCAGGTTGCTGGCGGCGCTGCGCGAGCGGCCCACGGCCTGCGCCGCCTGCTCGTGGGTGAGCCCGAACTCCTTCACCAGGCGTTGCAGGCCTTGGGCCTCTTCGAGCGGGTTGAGGTCTTCCCGCTGCATGTTCTCGATCAGGCCCATGGCGGCGGCGGCCTCGTCGCCGACGTCGCGCACCAGCACCGGCACGGCGTCCAGGCCGGCCAGCCGGGCGGCCCGGAAGCGCCGTTCGCCGGCGATGATCTCGTACACCGGCCGGTCACCGCGCGTCACCGCGTCGACGTCGGCGCCGCCGTCCTGCGCACGCAGGCGCTGCAGGCCTTCGGCGGCGTCCAGGCGCCGCACCAGGATGGGCTGCATGATGCCCTGGGCCTTGATCGATTCGGCCAGCTCGTACAAGGCGCCCTCGTCCATGCGGGTGCGGGGCTGGTACTGGCCCGGCACCATGTCCGTCAGCAGCAGGCTGGCGGGCTGGCCCTGGGCTGCCTGCGTGTCGGCATCGCCGGCCTCGGCCTGGGCCGCGGGCCCGAGCAGAGCTTCCAGGCCACGGCCCAATCCCTTGAATTTCTTGGTCACCATGACGCGTCCTCCTCCTCGTGTGGTGTCATTGCGGCGGCGGCCGCGCGGCCGCCGTCAGCGCGCCGCTGGCGCGGCACAGGTCCAGCAGCCGGTCGTGGCCATCGGGCCAGTCGCCCAGGCCGCTGTCGGCGTTGATATGGCCGGCGTTGCCGTAGTCGACGAATTGCGAACCCCAGCGGGCGGCGAAATGGCGCGCCCGCTCCATGCGGCAATACGGGTCGTCCTGGCTGCCGATCAACACGCTGGGAAACGGCAGCGTCTGCAGCACCACCGGCGACCAGCTGGCCAGCACGGCGGCCACGGCCTCGGTCTGCGGGTCGCCGGGCGCCACCAGCAGGGCCGCCTGGATGCGGCGGGCCAGGCCCGAATGCGCGGCCCAGGCCGCCACCAGCTGGCAACCCAGGCTGTGCGCCACCAGCACGATGCGCGCCGGCGCGTCCGGTGCACGGCCCTGCTCGTGCTCCAGCACGACGTCCTGCAGCCGTGCCACCCAGTCCCCGCGCAAGGGGTGCATCCAGTCGTGTTGCTCGACGCGGACATACCCATGGCGCCGCTCCCAGCGGCTTTGCCAGTGCTCGGGCCCGGAGTTCTGCCATCCGGGCAGCAACAGAATCGTGGAGTCAGGCATACGCTATGGAATAAATAGCACCAGAAGTCGGACCGCGTGGCCGCCGGCCCGCGGTCACAGCGTCGCGATCCGCGTCACCATCTCTTCGGCGAAGGCCACGTAGGCCTGCGCACCCTTGGACGCGGGGTCGAACACCACGCCGGGCACGCCGTAGCTGGGTGCTTCGGCCAGCCGTACGTTGCGCGGAATCACGGTGTCGAACACCTTCTCGGCGAAATGCGCCTTGAGCTGGTCGCTGACCTGCTGCTGCAAGGTGATGCGCGGGTCGAACATGACGCGCAGCAGGCCGATCACCGCGAGGTCCTTGTTCATGTTGGCGCGCACCTGGCGGATGGTGTTGACCAGGTCGGTCAGGCCCTCGAGCGCAAAATATTCGCACTGCATCGGCACGATCACGCCGTGCGCGCAACTCAGTCCGTTGAGCGTGAGCATCGACAGGGACGGCGGGCAATCGATGAGCACGAAGTCGTAGTCGGCCTCGACCTCGGCCAGCGCGGTCTTGAGCCGTCGCTCGCGCCGCTCGACCCCGACCAGTTCGACCTCGGCACCGGCCAGGTCGCGGTTGGCCCCCAGCACCGCATAACCGCAGCCGGCGGACTCGAGCTTGTCGCTGCGCACCTGCGCCTGCGCGATCGGCGTGGAGCCGAGCAGGACGTCGTAGACGCTGTCGGTGAGCTGGCGCTTGTCGACGCCCGAACCCATGGTGGCATTGCCCTGGGGATCGAGGTCGATCATCAGCACCCGCTGCCCGACCTTGGCCAGTCCGGCCGCCAGGTTGACCGTCGTGGTGGTCTTGCCGACCCCCCCTTTTTGATTGGCGATGCAGAAGATCCTGGCCATCCGTTCCGTCCTGAGTTTCGAGCGCCGGCCTGCCGGGTTCAGTTGCCCACAGCCAGCTTGACGCCGAAACCGACCAGGAACAGGCCCGCCAGTTTGTTCAGCACACGTGACACGATCGGGTTGGCGCGCATGCGCGCGGCCAGGAAATGGGTCATCAAGGTCATCGTCAAGCCATAGAAAAACGTCAGCGCCGCGACCGTGACCGCCATCACGGCAAAGGTCACCAGGCCCTGGTGCCGCGCCGGATCGACGAACAGCGGGAAAAACGCCATGTAGAACACGATGGCCTTGGGATTGAGCAAGGTGATCAGAAAGGACTGGCGCACGTATTGCCCGGTGCGGATGTGCAGCACCGGCTGCCCCCCGGCGCGGGCGAACCACATGCGCAGACCCAGCCAGGCGAGGTAGGCGGCACCCAGCCACTGCACCGCATGGAAGGCCGCCGGATAGGCCGCCAGCAGCGCCGCGACACCCGCCACCGCCATCCAGATCAACACCTGGTCACCCAGGATCACACCCCAGGTTGCCGCCAGCCCGCCCCGGATGCCGCCCTTGCCGGTGGACGTGATCAAGGCCAGGTTGCCCGGGCCGGGAACCAGCAGGAACACAATGATGGCGATGACGAAAGCGCCATAGTCGGCGATGCCAAACATGGGGGAACTCCTTGGAGTGGGGCGTTCGAGTTTACTGCCTTCCCCCCGCTGCGGATATGCCCGGAGCCGGACTCAGGCGCCGGACGGTACGGGTTCGAGCCAGACGATGCAGCGCTGGGCGTCGAGGCCCGGCACCTGCAGTTGTTCCACGTGAAACACCCGCACCGTATCCGGCAAGGCCGCGATCTCGTCGGCGGGATGCTGGCCCTTCATGGCCATCCAGCAAGCGCCCGGCGCCAACAGGGGCGCGGTCCAGGCCACGAAGTCGGCCATGGAGGCGAAGGCGCGGGAACACACGATGTCGAACCGGCCGGGCATTTTCTCCACCCGGGCATGGACCGACTCCAGGTTCGCCAATGCGAGGCTGGCAGCGGATTGCCGGATGAAGGCCGACTTCTTGGCGACCGCGTCGACACAGGTCACGTGGATGTCCGGGCAGCAGATGGCGACCACCACCCCTGGCAAGCCGCCGCCCGAGCCGACGTCCAGCAGGCGGGCCCCGGCGGACGCCCCCCGCGCCAGCAGAGTCCGGCGCAACGGACCGATCGCGGCCATGCTGTCGAGCAGATGGTGGCGCAGCATCGGCAGCGGCTCCCGCACCGCCGTCAGGTTGTAGACCCGGTTCCACTTCTGCAGCAGTTCGAGATACGCCAGCAAGGCCTCGACCTGCGCATCGGCCAGCGCCAGCCCCAGCGCGGCGGCGCCTTCGCGCAGGGCCGCCGACAGCGTGGGGTCGCTCAAACCGGCACCTGTTCGGACGGCGCGGCTTGCTCCGCGTCGGGTTTGCCGGCATTCTTGCCCAGCAACGCGGCGCGGTGTTTCTTCAGATGGATCAGCAGCAGCGAGATCGATGCCGGCGTGATCCCCGAGAGGCGCGAAGCCAGCCCCAGCGTCTGCGGCCGGTGGCGGCTCAGGATCTGCCGGGCCTCGAAACTGAGCGCCGCAACCTGCATGTAGTCCAGCTCCGGCGGCAACACCAGGTTCTCATAGACCTCGGCCCGTTCGACCTCGTCCTTCTGGCGCTGGATATATCCGCTGTAGCGGGCCATGATCTCGACCTGCTCGACGACCGCTCGCCCGAACAGCAGCTCGGGCGTGCAGGCCGCCCCGTCTCGCTCCGTGGCGGCCTCGTCCCAGACCAGATCCGGCGGTGCAAACTGCCCGCTGTTGAGCGTCATCAGGGAACGGTAGCTGACGTCGGGTCGACGCAGCAACTCGGCCAGGCAATATTCATGGTCCATAGCCTTGCCCAGGACCCGCACGGCTTCGGCCGGCTCCACCGTGCGCGGGCTGACCCAGGTGGAACGCAGGCGCTGTGTTTCACGTGAAACAGCGTCGCGCTTGCGGCAGAAGGCATCCCACCGGGCGTCGTCGACCAGGCCCAGCCGGCGCCCGGTTTCGGTCAGGCGCAGGTCGGCGTTGTCCTCGCGCAGCTGCAACCGGAACTCGGCGCGGCTGGTGAACATGCGGTAGGGCTCGGTCACGCCCTTGGTGATCAGGTCGTCGACCAAAACGCCCAGATAGGCTTCGTCGCGCCGTGGCACCCACGGCGCCTCGCCCCGGCACATCAGCGCCGCATTGAGCCCGGCGAACAGGCCCTGGGCCGCGGCCTCCTCGTAGCCGGTGGTGCCGTTGATCTGGCCGGCGAAGAACAGGCCGGCGATGGCACGGGTCTCGAAACTGGTCTTGAGCGCCCGCGGATCGAAATAGTCGTATTCGATCGCGTAGCCCGGACGCAGGATGTGCGCGTTCTCCAGCCCCACCATCGAGCGCACGAGTTCATATTGCACATCGAACGGCAGGCTGGTCGAGATGCCGTTCGGATACACCTCGTGCGTGGTCAATCCCTCGGGCTCGAGAAAGATCTGGTGGCTGGTCTTGTCGGCGAAGCGGTGGATCTTGTCTTCCACGCTCGGGCAATACCGCGGCCCCACCCCTTCGATCTGGCCGGTGAACATCGGGCTGCGGTCGAGGCCGGAGCGGATGATGTCATGGGTGCGTTCATTGGTATGCGTGATCCAGCACGACACCTGTTGCGGATGTTGCTGCGCCGAGCCCATGAAGCCGAACACCGGCACCCGGTCGCCGGCGCCGCCGGGCATGCCGTCACCCGGTTGCTCCAGGCACTTGCTGAAGTCGATGCTGCGTCCGTCGAGCCGTGGCGGCGTACCGGTCTTGAGCCGGCCCTGCGGCAGCTGGAGTTCCTTGAGCCGCGCCGACAGGCTCATCGCCGGCGGATCGCCGGCGCGGCCGGCCGCATAGTGGTTCATGCCGACATGGATCTTGCCGTCCAGGAAGGTACCGGCCGTCAGCACCACGGTACGGCTGCGAAAACGGATGCCGACCTGGGTCACCGCGCCGACAACCCGGTCGCCTTCGACCATCAGGTCATCCACCGCCTGCTGGAACAACCACAGATTGGGCTGGTTCTCGAGCCTGTGCCGGATCGCCGCCTTGTACAGGATGCGGTCGGCCTGGGCCCGGGTCGCCCGCACCGCCGGCCCCTTGCTCGAATTGAGGATGCGGAACTGGATGCCGCCCTCGTCGGTCGCCGCGGCCATCGCGCCGCCCAGTGCATCGACCTCCTTGACCAGGTGGCCCTTGCCGATGCCGCCGATCGACGGGTTGCAGCTCATCTGCCCCAGCGTCTCGATGTTGTGGGTCAGCAGCAAGGTCTTGCTGCCCATGCGCGCGGCCGCCAGCGCGGCCTCGGTGCCGGCATGGCCGCCCCCGACCACGATCACGTCGAATTCCTGTGGATACATCATGGTGTCGAACCCTCTTCCTGCGTCATCGCCGCGGTCGCCTCCAGGCATTCCGCGGGCAATCCCAATAGTTGCGCGACCTGCGCCAGGCGCCGGTCGGCCGTCACGAACAGATCCACGTTCGCCGCCAGCGCGCTGCCCACGTGCAGGGCATCGGTCACGCGCAGCGGTTCATGCTCCATCGCCGCAAAGGCGAAGCGCTCGACATGGTCGTCCAGCGGAACCCGCACCATGTCGGCCACGTCCCGCCGCGCGGCCGCCCAGACCCGCTCGAACTCGGCCTCGGACAAGCAGCCGTCACGCCGGCGCCGCAACAACGCGGCCGCCATCTCGCTCTGGCAATGGGCCGCGACCAACAGGCCGTCGGCCTGCGCGAACACATCGAGCACCCGCTCGTGCCCGGCCTCGGAGGCATAACGCTTGAGCAGGGCCGAGGCGTCAAGCATCACCCGCAGGCCGCTGGCGCTGGCCACGGCCAGATCAACCCCCGCCGCGGCAACGGTACGGGCGCGGCCCGGCCACTCGCCCGTCATGCCGGCAACCGATCCGGATCGTCGCGCACCGCCTGCGCCAGCGACACGCCGGGCGGCAGCTGCACCGGCGCGAACGGCCGCTTCCAGTTCGGCAGATCGTCGCCCGCCTGCTCGCGCACCGGCACCAGGTCGGCCACGGGCTTGCCGTGGCGCATGATGCGCACCGTCTGGCCCTGTTGCACCAGATCCAGCGTCGACGACGCATTGGCCCGGAATTCACTCAATGGAAGTGTGATCATTTTGTACAAAACGGGTGATTTTGTACATTTTAGCAGTGCGCCGCCATCACACGGCCATGCCGGCCGAACCCGTCCCCGCGCAGGGGCAAGTACCGTGGCATGGGTCCGCACCACTTGTGCTCCAATCACGCCATGAAACTACTCGTATTCGCGGGCAGCACCCGCCAGCAATCCTTCAACCGGCGCCTGGCCGCGGTCGCGGCCGCCATGGGCCGCGACGCCGGTGCCGAGGTCAGCCACATCGAGCTGGCCGATTTCGACGTCCCGATGTACAACGCCGACCTGGAAGCGCGGGGCACACCGGCCGACGTGCTGCGGCTCAAGCAGCTGATGTTCGAGCATCCCGCCTGGATCATCTGCTCGCCGGAATACAACGGCTCCTACACCGCCCTGCTCAAGAACACCATCGACTGGGTGTCGAGCCCGGTCAAGTCCGACCCGAACTGGACGGACGGCTTCAAGTCCTTCCGCGGCAAGGTGGTCGGCATGCTCAGCGCCTCCAACGGCGCACTCGGCGGCCTGCGTTCGCAGAGCCACCTGGCTCCCCTGCTGATCAACTCCCAGTGCTGGCTGGCGCCCAAGGCCTTTGCCCTCGGCCGCGCCGCCGACGCGTTCGATGCCGACGGACAGCTGCGCGACGAAACCCAGCGCAAGAACGTGCGTGGCGTCGTCGAACAGGTGCTGTGGGCCGCGCAGCGCCTGCACGCCGACTGACACCTCTTCGGCCGGCGCGGCCACCCGCCTGGCCGTGCACCGGCCATCCGGCTGTCGCCGAGGCGGTCGCCGTGCACGCGGCGCTCCGTCATACTGCGGTTTTCCCCGCCGGAGCGCCCCATGCAGATCCCGTCCCTGAAATCATCGGTCAGTGCCGACGAGTGGCAACTGCGCGTCGACCTCGCCGCCGGTTACCGCCTGGTCGCCGCCTACGGCATGAGCGACCTGGTGTTCACCCACATCAGCGCCCGCATTCCCGGCCCCGAGCACCACTTCCTGATCAACCCCTACGGCATGATGTTCGACGAGATCACGGCGAGCAGCCTGGTCAAGGTCGACCAGTCCTGCCACACGCTCTCGGACTCGCCGTTCCCGGTCAACCCGGCCGGATTCACCATCCACAGCGCCATCCACCAGGCACGCAAGGACGCCGGCTGCGTGCTGCACACCCACACCCGGGCCGGCATCGCGGTCAGCGCCCAGCAAGACGGTGTATTGCCGATCAGCCAGCAGTCGACGTTTGTACTTGCTTCTCTTGCATACCACGACTATGAAGGGGTTGCGCTGCGCGACGAGGAAAAACCGCGGCTGCAGGCCGACCTGGGCGACAAGACCTTCCTGATGCTGCGCAACCACGGCCTGCTGACGGTCGGACGCACCGTGGCCGACGCCTTCCTGTCCATGTACACCTTCGAGAACACCTGCCGCATCCAGGTCGACGCGCTGGCCGGCGGCAAGGCGCTGACGCCGATCGACCCGCAGATCCTGCAGGGCATGAACGCGGTCATGAAGACCGTCACCGTCGGCCAGGGCGCGGCGCTGGTCTGGCCGGCCCTGTTGCGCAAGCTCGACCGCATGGACCCCGGCTACCGGGACTGAACCCCCTCACTTGCCGAACAGGCCCTTGAGTTTCTCGCCGATGGTCTCGCCCACCGAGGCGCCGGCGCCGGTGCCCACGCCCGGCATCACCAGCGTGCCGATGGCCGCACCCACCATCGCGCCGCGGGTCAGCGTCACGGTCGGCGCGTCGAGCGTGCCGCCGACCACCAGCGGCACACCCACCGCCTTTCCGACCACCTTCGCCGCCAGATGCACGTTGACGCGGCCGGACAGGACGCGGCTCGCGGCCACGCTCACGTCGCCGGTGGCGCTGAGTGCGCCGGAGCTGGCCGCCAGGTTGCTCAGCACGATGGCGCTGCCGCGGGTACTCACCTGACCGGACAAGGTGTCCAGCCGGGTCTGGCCGCCGCGGCTCAGGCCCACGGTCTGCACCGCCTTGGCCAGGTCGATGCCCCGCACCACCGCGTCGTCGACCGTAAACGTGCTCTGCGACACCAGGGCCTGGGCCAGGCCAGCGGTCGACGCCGCCTTCGCGCTCCAGCGCGTGCTGGCGCGCAGGCGACCGCTCAACGGCCCGCTCGCCCCCGTGCGCAATGCGCCGAGTTCCAGGTTGCGGGTCTCGAACTGCCCGCGCAGTGACCACTGCGTCTCCTCGCCCTGCGGCACGCGCACCGTCATCGGCCCTTCGATGGTGCCGCCGGCATGCGCAATACGGACATCCCACGAAGGCGCCCCCGCGTCGGCCGCGCCGGCCGCCGCCTGGCGCCGCGTTGCCGTGACCCGCGCGCCTTGCAAGGCACCGGCCGACACCGCCAGGTGCAGGCTCTGCGGCAGGCCTTGCGGGTCGAGTTCGGCGTCGGCACCGAAGGTCGTGGCGTCCCCGCGCAGATTGCGCCAGGTCACGTCCTCGAGCACGGTGCGGCGCGCGATCAGCAGCAGCGGCGGGCCGGCCGCGCCGGTGGGCTGCCCGGCACCCGCGCCGTCCTGCGAGCGGCCGGCGCCCGCGTTCATGGCGGCCAGCAATGCGTCGATGCCGCGTTGCGGCAGGTCGGCGCCGCGCACGACCAGGCTGGCAACCACGAGCCGGCCCGCCAGCAGTTCCCGCAATTGCAGCCGCAATTCGATGCGCTGCGCCGTCAACGGCGCCCCGGTGCGCAACACCAGTTCGTCCACCGCCACCGCCGGTGCCGGCCAGGCGTCGACGGTCAATCGCCCCAGTTCCACCGGCACGCCGAGCAGCCGCTCGGCCTGTGACTGCACCCGGCTGCGGAAATCGTCCGAGCCGACCCAGCGCTGCAAACCCAGCAGGCCGATTGCCCCGGCCACCACGAGCACCAGCAGCGCCCAGAGCAGGCCGCGTCCCCATCGTTTCATCGCGCCATTGTGCCGCCATGCACGCTGTGCGGATCACGGCCACAGGGCGTCGATATTCTTTACAGTTGCACACCCCCCGGTTCGGGAGCCTCCCGAAGAGCGTTGAAAACGCAGAAAAACATGGATGCGGGCACGACATATGCATGACCATCGGAAAGTGTCGCGAGGAAACAACATGCAACAACAGAAATTTCTCATCGGACTGGTGTTGGCCATGTCCACGTGTATCGCCCAGGCGCTTCCGGTGACGACCGAAGACGTGGAAGGCCAGGCCGGCAGCGACGTGACCGTGGTGCTGAGCGACACGGTGTCCATTCCGGTCGACCCCGTCCTCGATGCCGTGTTTGCCGTCGGCGTCAAGGTGGTGTACGACTCCACCATCCTGACATTCAAAGGCGGCACGCCTGGGACGATCCGAGGTTTCGACATCTTCGACCCGACGGGGCCCGGTGTCAGCCTCATTGGTGCAGACCCGACGGATCCCCTGTTTTTCATCGACATGACGGTGCCGACCGCGTCGACCTTGATTCTGTCGCTGTCCTACCCGTTTCCCGAGGGTGCCACCCCCGGCGCCGGCTCCCTGATGGACCTGGTATTCACGATCGACCCGCTGGCCTTGCCCGGCACCACGACCACCGTGGACTTTTCCTGCGACGACTTCTTCGGCTTTTGCGACTACCCGTTCACACCGGTGAGCTCCACCATCACCGTGCTGCAGCGCGCGACCAACCCGATGCCATTGCCCGGAACCCTGCCCCTGCTCGGCGTGGGTGGGGCCGCACTGCTGTGGGCGCGTCGTCGCAAGCGATGAGTTGATATTGCGCAAACGCCGAGTCCCCCGCCCGGCGTACAAGTCGCGATATGGATGGGGATGCTTACCGGCCAGGGTGTATCCGCACCCTGGCCGTTTGTTTTGATGCGGGGGAACCGAGTAGCGAGAGGACTGACCATGCCCAAGGATCACGTCACGCGAAAGGCCGGCGCCCAGCGTGACCGGCACAACGCCCGAGTGCCGGAACCGGCAGCTCCGGCACGTTCCCTGATCGGCCGCCTGGTCGCCGGCGCATTGCAACGCTTCAAGCGCCCGCCGGCCCGGGTCAAGCCCCTGGTGTTCGAGTCGTTCGAGCCCCGGGTCCTGCTGTCCGGCGAGACCGTCGCGCCACGCATCGACGGTTCGCTCGACGTACCCGGCGAGACCGACCGTTACGGCTTCACGCTGAACGACAACGTGCGGGTCGTGTTCGATTCGCTGACCAACAACGCCAACATGCGCTGGTCGCTCGAGGGACCACGCGGGTCCGTGGTCTCGGGCCGCAGTTTCACGGCCAGCGACTCGTACGAGCGCAGTGGCGATGTCGCATTCGACCTGGCCGCAGGCGAATACACCCTGACCGTCGACGGCGTGGCCGACACCACCGGCGACTATGCGTTCCGCCTGATCGATCTCGCCCAGGCCGAAGAACTGACCATCGGAACCCGGGTCGACGCCACGCTGGAGCCGGCCAACGAGACCGATGCCTACAGGTTCAGCGTCGTGGCCGGCCAGCGTTTCTACTTCGACCGTTTCTCCAATACCGGCGACATCTACTGGCGCCTGATCGACCCGTTCGGGCGCACCGTCGTCGACCGGACCCACATGAACAACGACATCGGCGAGCGCACGCTGGCCATCGATGGCAGCTACACCTTGCTGATCGAAGGACGCGCCTACACCAGTGGCAGCGCCAGCTACAGCTTCAACGTCGCGCTGATCGACGACGACGCGACCCAGGCCATGGCACTCGATGCACGGATCAGCGGGCGCATCGACCAGGCCGGCCTGCGCGATCACTACAGCTTCACGCTGGCATCGGACACCCGGGTGTTGTTCGACTCGCTGACCAACGACTACTACCTGACATGGTCGCTGACCGGCCCGGGCGGCACCCTGGTCGCCGACCGGCGCATGCAGTACTCCGACTCGCACGAGATCGGCGGCAACAGCAGCCTGCTGCTGCGCGCGGGCGACTACACCTTGACCGTGGACGGCGACGGCGACCATGTGGGCGACTACGCGTTCCGCCTGCTCGACCTGGCGTCGGCCACATCCATCGCGGCCGACACCGTCATCACCGGCACGCTGGGTGACACCGGCATCGACGCCAAGAGGTTCCGATCGTCCACCGGCGCCCCGCTGAACGATCCACCGGCCGGCAACCGGGCGCTGCTCGCCAATGGCAACAACCGCTACCTCTCGGTTGCCGACGACGCAACACTCCGGCCGGAACAACTCACGCTGCAAGCCTGGGTCTACAAGGACCCGTCGCTCCCCGCCTGGGGTGGCGTGCTCATGAAGAGCAGCGTGCACAACTGGAACGACGGCTACGGCCTGACCCACTACACCGACGGCCGGATCCACTTCTTCGTCAACCAGTACAACACCAACGAGGTCAGCGCCGCGCTGGCCGACAACACCTGGACCCATGTCGCCGGCACCTTCGACGGCACGACGCTCAAGCTCTACATCAACGGCGAATTGAGCGCCAGCAAGGACTACGCCGCCACCATCGACCATTCCAGCGCCGAGCTGCGCATCGGATCGGGCTCCGGCGCCAACTACCCCTGGCGCGGCCAGATCGACG
This sequence comes from Rhodoferax sp., assembly GCA_024236015.1. Classification (GTDB taxonomy): domain Bacteria; phylum Pseudomonadota; class Gammaproteobacteria; order Burkholderiales; family Burkholderiaceae_C; genus CAISIP01. The sequence continues at coordinate 92,756 of JACKLK010000002.1, read as the reverse complement.
AGGCCCAGATCTGGAACGTCGCCCGCAGCGCCGAAGACATCGCGGCCACCTACCAGAACAGCCTGCAGGGCAACGAGGCAGGGCTGGTCGGGTACTGGCGCATGGACGAAACCGACGGCGAGTCATTCATCGACAGTTCGAGCGCCGGCAACGACGGCACGCTGGTCAACCCGCCCGGCAGGGAAACCCACCTCTACCGATACACCGCCAGCGCCGGCGAACGCCTGTATTTCGACTACCAGGACGTCAGCGGCGACAACCTGTCGCTGCGCATCTTCGATCCGGTCGGCAACCTGGTCTACGGACCCCAGTGGTTCAGCAACGACGTCGACACCTTCACGGCCGCACGCAGTGGCGACTACACGTTCGCGCTCGAAGGCCGCATCGGCCACAGCAACGCCAGCCACTACCGGTTCGCGCTGCTGTCGATCGACGACAGCAGCCAGGCGATGTCGTTCGACAGCCAGATCGACGGCAACCTGTCCAAGCCCGGCCAGCGCAGCCACCACACCTTCACCGTCGGCGACACGCCGGTCCAGCTGCTGTTCGACGCGTTGACACAGAGCAACAACCTGCGATGGAACCTGACCGGCCCCGACGGCACGCTGGTCGCGAATCGCGGATTCTCCAGCTCCGATGGGATCGACCTCGGCAGCGCCAACCCGTTGCTGGTGCTGGCGCAAGGCGACTACACGTTGACCGTGTACGGCATCAACGGCCAGTTCGGCGACTTCGCCTTCCGGCTGCTCAACCTGGCCACGGCCAGCGCGGGCGCCGACCAGCTGATCACGTACGACACCCAGGTCGATGGCAGCCTGAACCCCGGGAGCCTGACGCGCATCTACCGCTTCGAGGCCAGCAGCGGCGACGAGGTCGCGTTCGACCGTCTCGCACTGAGCAGCGGCAGCCCGTACTGGCGGCTGCTCGACCGCACCGGATTCCAGGTGTTCGGCTCCGAATATTTCAACGACCGCGGCGCGACCCGCCTGGAGCTGGGCGGCACCTACTACCTGGTGTTCGAAGGCCGCATCTACGACACGAATACCGTCGACTACAGCTTCGCGCTCAACCTGCTGGGCAACACACCGGTCGCCGAACGCACCGGCACCGCCATCGCGCTCGACCCGAGCAGCACGACGTTGCCGTCCACGGTTTCCGGCAACCTGGGCGTGGCCGGCGAAGTCGACGACTATGTCTTCGACATCGACGGGCCGACGCGGATCGTTTTCGACAGTTTTGCGCCCAACAACAATGGCAACTTCCGTTGGTCGCTGCTCGGTCCGCGCGGTACCGAGATCGACGACCGCGGACTCTACTATTCGGAGTCCCACGAACTCGGCGGCACGAATCCGGTGATCGACCTGCCGCTGGCCGGCCGCTACCAGGTCCGGATCTGGGCATATGGCAACACGACCGGCGACTACAGCTTCCGCGTGCTGGACGTCGCCACGGCAACACCGATCACGCCCGGCAACGACGTCGCCGGCGACCTGGCCGCCAACGAAACCGACATCTACCGGTTCGACGCGGTGGCGGGTGAGCGGCTGTTCTTCAACCACCTGTCCCAGACCCCGACGAACAACGACTACGTCACCTGGCGGCTGATCGATCCCAACGGCCGCCAGGTCTGGGGGCCGATCAATTTCCGTTCGGACGTCGACGTGACCACGCTGACCCGCGACGGCACCTACACGCTGCTGGTCGAGAACCGCATCTGGCACGGGAACACGTTCGACTACCGCTTCAACATCCAACCGGTGCCGGCCGACCCGGCTGCGGTCGCGCTGGTGCTGGGCGAGGAGACGGTCGGCAATCTCGAGGCTGCCGGACAGACCAACACCTATACCTTCGAGCTGGCCAGTGAAGACCTGTACTACTTCGACAGCCTGAGCGACAAGGCGATCGGCTGGACCTTGTCCGGCCCCGATGGCGTGGTGCTCAGCCGTACGCTTCAGAATGCCGACTCCTACGAGCGGGGTCACGGCAATCCGGTGCTGCGCCTGGGCCCCGGAAGCTACACGCTGCAATTCGACGGCAGTGGCGACACCGCCGGCGAATACCGGTTCCGGATCTTCGCGCTGGCCGAGGCTGCGGTCGACTTCGTTCCGGGCACGATCGTCGACGACACGCTCGATGGCGCGCGCGAGACCCATGTCTACCGGTTCGACGCGGTGGCCGGGGAACGCTACTACCTCGACTACATCAGCTATCGCGGTTATTCCGACGCCACCTACCGCCTGATCGATGCGCAGGGCAACCAGGTCTGGGGCGGTTACGACTGGCCGAACGACCGGGAGATGGCCGCGTTTTCGATCGGCGGCAGTTACTACCTGCTGGTCGAGGGCCGGATCGTCAACACCGTGGCGACCAGCGACTACAGCTTCAACCTGCACCAGCTCGTCGACATCAGCGCATCCCTGACCGTCGGCGAGACCGTCAGCGGCACGTTCGACCAACCGGGTCAACGCGCCATCTACCGGTTCAGCCTGACCGAGGCGCGCCAGCTGCTGTTCGACGCGCTGGCACCGAACAATGCCAACCCGGACATCTACTGGTCGCTGAGCGGCCCGCGCGGCACCGAGATCAGCAGCCGGCGCTTCTATGGCTCCGAGTCCCATGAACTGGGCGGCACCAGTCCCCTGCTCGACCTGATCGCGGGCGACTACACGCTGACACTCGACCCCCCGAACACGCAATCCGGCGCCTTCAGCTTCCGCCTGCTCGACATCGCCAACGCCACCCACTTCGACGGCAACACGACGGTCCACGGCACACTCGACCCGTCCAACACGACCGCCATCTACACCTTCGACGCGACCACCGGCACGCGGTATTACCTCGACCAGCAAGGCCTGAGCGTCAGCACCGATCGCCTCAGCTGGCGCCTGTTCGACCCGCTGGGCAACCAGGTGTTCGGGCCGCTGCATTTCAACGACGTCGACCTGTTCACCGTGCCGCAGGATGGGCGCTACACACTGATCGTCGAAGGCCGGATCTGGGAAACCCAGTACGTAGCGACGGTCGACTACCACTTCCGGCTGCTCGAGATCACCGACGACTTCGCCGACATCGTGCCCGGCGAATCGTATGGCCTGGTGCAGCACTTCCGGCCGGGGCCGCTGGGCCAGGCGCTGGACCTCGACAGCCTGCGCCATGCCGAGGTGCCCGACAGCGACGACATCGACCAGACCGGATCGCTGACGCTGGAAGCCTGGTTCAAGGTCGACGCCTATGCCAGCACCTGGCAGGCGCTGTTCTACAAGGGCAATGGCAACAGCAACCAGCGCACCTACACCTTGTGGCTGAACAACAACGGCTACCTACACCTGTCCAGCGGCAACAACGCGAACCACACCATCAGCACCGCCGCCGGATCCATCTCCACGAATCGCTGGTACCACGTCGCGGCGGTACTCGACCGCGACAGCGACACCGGGCAGATGAAGATCTACATCGACGGTGTCGAAGCGGCCAGCGGCGCACTGAACACGACGGCCGCGAGCACCAACGACAACCCCTTGTTCATCGGCCGTTCCCCCGAAGGCAACCCGAACTTCCTGGGCCAGGTCGACGACATCCGGTTGTGGAACACGGTGCGCAGCGCGCAGCAGATCGCCGACCACAAGGACCAGCCGCTCGCCGGCAACGAAGACGGCCTGGTGCTGTACCTGAAGGCGGACGACGGCACGGGCACCACGCTGGCCGACGCGACCGGCCGCGGCAACGACGCCACGCTGGTCCACGTGTGGGCCGACACCGCTGGTGTGGTGGCCGGCAGCATCGACTACGGCCAATCCGACTACTACCGGTTCACGCTGGCCGACGACACGCGCCTGTATTTCGACTCGCTGACCGACAACTACTACCTGCGCTGGTACCTCAGCGGCCCGCGCGGCACCGTGGTGTCGGACCGGCCGTTCCAGCAAAGCGACTCGCAGAACGGCCTGAGCGTGCTCGACCTGGTCGCCGGCGACTACACCTTGCGGGTCGACGGCAGCGGCGACGCCTCGGGCGACTACGGTTTCCGGCTGCTCGACCTGGGCAACGCGGTCGCGCTCGAACGCGATACCGTCATCACCGGCGAACTCACGCCGGCCACCGAAACCAACGCCTACCAGTTCAGCGCCAGCGCCGGCGAACGGCTGTATTTCGACATGGTCTCGGCCAGCGGCGGTTATCCGTTCTGGCGCCTGCTCGACCCCTGGGGCCGCACCGTGTGGGGCGCGAACTACCTGCCGAACGACGACGTGCAACTGCGGACCCTGCCCTACGACGGCACCTATACGCTGCTGGTCGAAGGTCGCCGCGACAGCGGCAACGGCACGTCCAGCTACGCGTTCCAGGTGCGCACCGTGCAGGACAAGACGATCGCGATCACGCCGGACGCCGTGGTCGGCATGCCCGAACCCTGGGGCGACGGCCCGATCGGCGGCGCACTGCGTTTCAACGGCCTGCAGTCGGCGCAGATCGCGCATGACGCCGCGCTAGACCTGGCCGAGACCGTCACGCTGGAGACCTGGGTCCGGGTCGATCGATTCGACAACACCTGGACCCCGCTGATCTACAAGGGCCAACCGGACAACGCCCAGGAGCGCACCTTCTCGCTGTGGCTGCACTCCAATGGCTCGGTGCTGTTCTCGACCGGCGACGGGAACCTGCAGAGTGCGCAGACGGCGGCGGGCGCGGTCGCACCGGGGCAATGGCATCACATCGCCGCGGTGATGGACCGCAATGCCGGCACCGCACGCATCCTGGTCGACGGCGTGCAACTGGCGGGCGTGACCAACCTGCGCAAGAACCCGGCCAGCAGCAACGCCGAACCGGTGTACCTGGGAACCGCCGTGGAGGCCGTCTCCAGCCATGCCAACCTGGTCGGCGGCCTGGACGAGGTGCGCATCTGGAACATCGCGCGCGACAACGCGGACATCGTGGCCACGAAGGACGCGGCACTGAGCGGCAGCGAAACCGGCCTGGTCGCCTACCTGCGGGCCGACGAAGGTGGCGGCGCGTCGGCCGCGGACGCCACCGGCAACGGCCACGACGCATCGCTGGCCGGTGTCGTCGAGCCGGTCGTCATCGGCAACATCGACCATGTCGGCCAGGTCGTGCACTACACCTTCTCGTTGTCCGAGGACATCACGCGGCTGTATCTCGATGCCTTGACCGACAACTCCAACGTGCGCTGGACACTCACCGGGCCCCGCGGCACCCTGGTCAGCGGCCGGCACTTCCAGCAGAGCGATTCCATCGACGGCCTGTCGATGTTCGACCTGGTCGCCGGCGACTACACACTGACGATCGACGGCCACCAGGACTTCACCGGCGAGTTCCGCTTGCGCCTGCTCGACCTGTCGCAGGCCTCGGCATTGACGCCCGGCACGCCGGTCACGGGCCAGCTCACGCCGGCCAACCAGACCGACGCCTGGCAGTTCACCGCGGCAGCGGGCCAGCGTTTCTTCTTCGATCGGCAGGCCGAGAGCGCCGGCAACGCCTGGTGGCGGCTGATCGACCCGTATGGCCGGGTCGTCTGGGGCGCGACCGACTTCGGCACCGACGGCGGCCTGCGCACGCTGGCGCAGGCCGGCACCTACACCGTGCTCATCGAGGGCCGGCGCAACGCGGTGGGCAGCAACCGCTACACGTTCAACGTGCAACCGGTGGTCGACGCGAGCAGCGCGCTCGAACGGGACCAGCGCGTCTCCGGCGCCATCGCCCATCCCGGCCAGGTCCGGTCGCACACCTTCACGCTGGACGCCGACAGCCTGCTGCTGTTCGATTCCCTGACCAACAGCACCAGCTTCAAGTGGTCGCTGACCGGACCGCGCGGCACCATCGTATCCGCGCGCAACTTCGCCGACAGCGACTCGAACGACTACACCGCCAACCCGGTGCTGGACCTGGTCGCGGGCGACTACACACTGCTGGTGGACGGCGACAACGACACCACCGGCGACTACGGCTTCGTGCTGCGCGACCTCTCGGCCGCGCGGCTGATCGCCATCGGCGACACCGTCGTCGGCGATGCGGCATCGGACACGGCACTCGATCCGGGCAATGTCACCCATGTGTTCCGCTTCGACGCCGCCGCCCGCCAACGCCTGCAGCTCGACCTGCTCAGCGAGAGCCGCAACACCGCCTACTGGCGCCTCGTCCATCCGTACGCCGGCGTGGTGTTCGGCCCCAGTGCCACCGACGACGTGGTGTTCACGACGCCGTTCGACGGCAGTTATTACCTGCTGCTCGAAGGCCGCGTCAGCGAAGGCACGCCGATCGACTACCGCTTCGCCCTGCTCGACACCGGCGTGCCCGATGGCGGCAACTCCACGACGCAGGACTTCGACGGCGCAGCAGGCCTGCCGTACGTGCTGAACAACGCCAGCGGCGCGGCCGCCCAGGTGATGCACGACGGCTACTTCCCGACGACGCTGCTGGACAACAACACCGGCGGCGACGCGACGATCTTCACCGGCAGGCCCGACGACAACTACCTCGGCCTGGGCAGCGGCACCGTGACCTACGACCTGGGCGAGTACCGGGTCATCGAAGGCGGCGGCATCGGCGACTTCAACGTCTATGAAGTCGACTCCGGCGGCCAGGAGTTCGCCCAGCTGCGTGTCGAGGTCAGCCTGGACGGCACGAACTTCGTCGATGTCACCGCCCATACCAACGTGCCGGTGCCGCTGGGCGGCGACACCACGCACGGCAGCACGACGTTCGCGCGGTCCTTCAGCCTGACCGGTTCCGGCCTGTCCGAGGCACGGTATATCCGGCTGATCGGCACCAGCAGCGTCGGGCCCGGCGGCAGCAATGGTTTCGACCTGGACGCCATCGGCCTGGTGCACTACCGCACGCCGGCCGGCGAGACCACGCACAACCAGTTCCTGCGCCTGGTCTCCGGCGACAACAGCACGAGCAACAACATCGCCGGCTTCAACAGCAATGCGGCCGGTCATTACGACAGCGTCGACGTCGGCTTCCGTTTCCGCATCACGCCCGAGAATGGCCGTGGAGACGGTTTCGGCGTCGCGCTGCTCGACGCCGACACCTGGGGCAGCTCGGGCCTGCCGCCGGCATTCGCGCAGGAACCCAACCTGGCGGGCAGCCTGGGCATCGGATTCGACACCACCAGCAACGGCGAGGTCAGCAACAACCACCTGTCGGTGCATTTCAACGGCAGCAAGCTGGCCGACTTCGCGATCGACGCCGCCAGCCTGGACCTGGCCGATGGCCAGTTCCACGACGTCGACATCACGCTGACCCGCGTCTCCGCCGCCGACAACGGCGGCCTGGCCGGCGTCAGTGTCACGGTGCGCCTGGCGTCCGCCGCGGGTGTCGTGCTCACACCCATCGACGACTTCTTCGTCAGCGGCCTGGAACTCAAGGAGAGCCGGCTCGCGTTCGGCGCGTCCAACAGCGGACAACGCGCCAGCCAGGACATCGATGCGGTCCGCATCGAGACCAGCCCCGGCACCGCCGAGGTGTTGCCGACGCTGGCGCTCGACGGCGCGGCGCAACCCGGCACGCTGGGCAGCAGCACCGAGGTGGACCGTTATGGCTTCACGCTGGGCGCCACCACCCGGGTCTATTTCGATGCCCAGACCCACAATGGCAACCTGCGCTGGACGCTGACCGGGCCGCGCGGCACCGTGGTGTCGGGCCGCAGCTTCACGTCCAGCGACAGCGTCGACAACCTGTCGGTGTTCGACCTGGTACAGGGCGACTATGTCCTGACCGTACACGGCGTCGCCGCCGACTACCAGTTCAGGCTGCTCGACCTGGCCACGGCAGCCGAACTGCCGCTCGGCGACGTCGTCAGCGGCAGCCTGAACCCGGCCAACGAGACCGATCTCTACCAGTTCCAGGCCCTTGCCGGCGAGCAGTACTACTTCGACCGCATCGGCGAGAGCGGCGGCAACACCTACTGGCGGCTGATCGACCCGTTCGGACGCGTGGTCTTCGGCAGCAACGACTTCAACGCCGACGCCGGCCTGTTCACGCTCGCCTTCGACGGCAGCTACACGCTGATGATGGAGGGGCGCACCAGCGCCACCGGTACCGGCAACTACGATTTCCGCGTCGACCGGATCGAGCAGCAGACGCACACGCTGGCACTGGACACGACGATCGAGGCCAACCTGCCGCACACGGCGGCGGCGCAGGTCTATACCTTCACACTGGACCAGGCCACGCAGGTCTACCTGGACACGCTGAGCACCGACAACCAGACCTACTACGTGTTGTGGAGCCTGGAAGGCCCACGCGGCAGCGTGGCCTCGAACCAGCGGCTGCGCGCGTCCGACTCCTATGACGGCACCAGCATCTACGACCTGGCCGCCGGCGACTACCAGCTGCGGTTCATCGGCGAAAACGAGTTCAACGGCGCGTTCAGCTTCCGGCTGCTGGACCTGGGCCAGGGCACGGACATCGTGCCGGGTGAGCAGGTCGACGGCACGCTGAACCCGGCCAACCAGACGCTGGTCTACCATTTCGACGCCGTGGCCGGCGAACGATTCTGGTTCGACCGCCTCGCGCGCAGCGGCGGCGACGTCTACTGGCGGCTGCTCGACCCGCACGGACAGCCGGTCTGGGGCCCGACCTACTTCGACCACGACTACCAGATCGGCACACGCACGCTGGCCCAGAGCGGCCGCTACACCCTGCTGGTCGAAGGCCGCTACTACACCAGCGGCAGCGTCGACGTCAGCTTCCGGGTGCAGCCGGTGGTCGACGAGCAGCTGAGCCTGGAGCTGAACACCCGCACCAGCGGTGCCGTCGACCACGCCGGGCAACGCGACATCTACCACTTCACGCTGACCGAGACGAAACGGGTCTATTTCGACAGCCAGAGCGCCGACTACTACCTGCGCTGGGCCTTGTCCGGGCCGCAAGGCACGCTGGTGTCGAACCAGCCGCTGCGCGACAGCGACGCGAGCGACAACCTGTTCATCCTCGACCTGATACCGGGCGACTACACGCTGGTGCTGCATGGCGACAACGACACCACCGGCCCCTATGCGTTCCGGCTGCTCGACCTGGCCGGCGCCACGCCGATCGACACCGGCACGCCGATCAGCGGCACACTGAATCCGGCGGTGCAGACCCATGCCTACCAGTTCGACGCGCAAGCCGGCGACCGTTTCTTCTTCGATCGCACCGCGGTCGAGAACTACTGGACCTACTGGCGGCTGCTCGACCCGTTCGGCCGCACCGTGTGGGGCCCGACCCACATGTACGACGCCACCAACGGCGACGTCGACGTCACGACCCTGGCCTATGCCGGTGTCTACACGCTGCTGGTGGAGGGCCGCTACAACGCGGGGCAAGGCCTGAACGCCTATACCTTCAACGTGTCGCCGTCGCCGGTGTCCGAGAAGATCATCATCTCCGGACTGGGCACCGTGCCCGGCCCGGACCTGGTCGTCGACGACCTCGTCGTCACGCCGGTCGGCGGCACGCTGGCCGCCGGTGGCCAGGTGCAGCTGAACTGGGTGGTGCGCAACGACGGCAGCGAACCGGCGCAAGCGCCGTGGCTGGACCGGGTGCTGGTGCGCAACCTGGACCGCAGCAACGAGCTGATCGTCAACCTGCTGGTCGACTACGACGACCTCGGCGCCGGCGCCAACGCGCCGCTGCTGCCGGGCGAGACCCGCGCACGCCAGGCCCTGGTCACGCTGCCGGCGGGCAACCGGGGCGCGGGCAACCTGCGCTTCGAGATCGGCACCGACGTGACCAACACCGTGGCCGAACCCGGCGTGGCCGAGCTCAACAACAGCACGGCGCTGGCCCGGGTGTCCGAACTCACGCCGTACCCGGACCTGCAGGTCGACAACCTCACGGTCGACCCCGGCGCGGGCTGGGTCGCGGGATCCACCGTGACGCTGCAATGGCGCGTCCACAACACCGGCACGGCACCGGTCGATGGCGCATGGACCGACAGCATCCTGGTGCGCAACCTCTCGACCGGCGCCACCGTGTTGTCCACCACGCTGCGCTACCTCCCGTCCGCCGGCGAGACGCTGGACGTCGGCGACAGCCGCACCCGCAGCTTCGACTTCACCTGGCCGGGCGGCCTGTCGGGCGCGGGCCGGTTCGAGTTCGTCATCGGCACCGACAGCGCGACCGAGATCTTCGAGAGCAACGCACAGGACACCGCCGAGAGCAACAACACCGCGCGCATCACCGCCACGTCGGCGCCGGACCTGGTGGTGCAGAACCTGCGCGTGCAGCCCGGTGGCGGTGCCACGCAGGCCCGGGCCGGCGGCATGGTCAGGGTATCGTGGAACGACGTCAACCTGGGCCTGTCCGCGACACCGGCGAGCTGGAACGACCGGCTGGTGGTCACCAACATGGACACCGGCGAGACACTGCTGGACATCGCGCTGCCGTACGACATCGCGCTGGCCGGCAACGCGGCGCTGGCGCCGAACGCCAGCCTGGCGCGATCCCACAGCTTCCAGCTGCCCGACGGGCTGCGGGGCACCGGATCGATCCGGGTCCAGCTGTTCGCCGACCAGAACACCGGCGGCCAGGGCCAGCTGGCCGAATTCACCGACCTGGGCGCCAGCGGAGAGAACAACAACAGCGCCAGCATCAGCTTCGACGCGGCCGAGAACCTGTATGCCGACCTGGTGGTCAGCCAGTTCTCGGGCCCGCTGACCGGGCGTGGCGGCGACACCATCCGGCTGGACTGGACGGTCTTGAACCAGGGCGGCGTGCCGACCGCGGACGGCTGGATCGACCGCCTGGTGCTGTCGACCAATACCACCATCGGAGACGCCGACGACGTGGTACTGGCCGACATTGCGCGCAGCGGCGCGCTGGCCGTCGGTGCCCAGTACACGGCCGGCGCCGACGTCACCTTGCCGCTGTACCTGGACGGCGAGTTCCACCTGTCGGTCGTCGCCGACGCACAGCAGCAGGTGCTCGAACCCGACACCCGCGCCGACAACACGGCCGCGCCCGAGACCATCACCATCGCCGCACCGCGCGCCGACCTGCGCGTGGACGTCGTCGACGCACCCGCCAGCGCCAACGGCGGCGAGCTCATCACGCTGGCCTGGCGGGTGCGCAATGCCGGCGACGCCACGACCGACGCGGGCCAGTGGAAGGACTACGTCTACCTGTCCAGCGACACCGTGCTCGACGCCGGCGACACCAAGCTGGCCGAGGCCACACGCACCGGCGCGGTGGCCCAAGGGGCAAGCTACACCTTGTCGGCCAACATCTTCGCGCCCAACAACATCACCGGCGACTACTATTTCCTGGTGCATGCGGACGCGCAGAACGCGGTCTTCGAGGCCACGCTGGACCACAACAACACCGGCGCCAGCGCCGTCGTGGCGCTGAGTCCGGCACCGGTGGCCGACCTGCAGGTCAGCGCCGTCATCACGCCGGCCGGCGGCGTCGCCGGCGACGCGCGCATCGTGTCCTGGACCGTGACCAATGCCGGCGACGCGCGCGCCGCCGGCACCTGGACGGACCGCATCTACCTGACGAAAAGCGGCTCGCTGACCGGTGCCATCCTGGTCGGAACCCTGACCACCGGCCGCAACCTGGCCGCCGGCGCCTCCTACGATGCCTCGGTCGCGATCACGCTGCCCAGCGTGGCCGACGACAGCTACCGGGTGCTGGTGGTGACCGACGCGGCGAACCAGGTCTACGAGGTGCCGCACGAGGACAACAACCAGGGCCTGGGCACGGACGAACTGCGGATCGTGCATCCGGACCTGCGCGCCGACGCCGTGCGTGTCGATGCCAGTGCCGTCTCCGGCAACACCGTGCAACTGGCCTGGGACGTCAGCAATGCCGGCAGCAGCCCGGTCGCCGGCAGCTGGACGGACCGGGTCTATCTGTCGCGCGACGGCGTGGTCGGCAGCGGCGACGTGTTGCTGCTCGAGCGCAGCGTGAGCCGCACGCTGGACGTCGGCGCGATGTACACCGAGACCGGCAGCTTCGTATTGCCGATCGACGCCACCGGCGACTACCAGGTCATCGTGGTCTCCGATGCCGCGTCCGACATCGCCGAACTGTTCTTCGAAGGCAACAACACGGCGGCCGCGCCGTTGTCGGTCGACCTCGCGCCGTACGCGGACCTGGCCACCAGCGCCGTGGTCGCGCCCGAGATCACGATCGACGACCCGGCGCGCATCACCGTCAGCTGGACCGTCACCAACGTCGGCAATGGCGCCGGTGTCACGCACAGCTGGACCGATGCCATCGTCGCCTCGCGCGACGCGATCGCCGGCAACGGCGACGACATCGTGCTAGCGCGATTCGCCCACGACGGCGCGCTGGCCGAAAGCGCCAGCTATACCCGCACCGAGACCTTCTACCTGCCGGCGGCCTTCGAGGGCCGCTACACCTTGTTCGTGCGCGCCGACGCCGACGGCCAGGTGTTCGAGAACGGCCAGGAGGCCAACAACACGGCATCGCCCGAGCATGTGTTCGACGTGATGAAGATCCCGTACGCGGACCTGGTCATCGACAGCGTGACACCGGCCGACGGTGCGCACAGCGGCCGGCCGCTGGAGATCACCTGGGTGGTGCGCAACCAGGGCATCGGCCTGACCGACATCGACAGCTGGAGCGACCGGGTCTACCTGTCGCCCAACGCCGACGGCAGCGGCCGGCAGTTCATGGGGTATTTCAACCACATCGGCTTCCTGGCACCGAACGGCGACTACACCCGCACCGGCACCATCGTGCTGCCCAACGGCATCTCCGGCACCTGGTATGCCATGGTCGAGACCAGCGGTCCGTTCGAGTTCGTCTACACGACGAACAACCAGCGCATCTCCGACCCGTTCCAGGTCGCGTTGTCACCGGCACCCGACCTGGTCGTCACCGGCATCGTGTCGCCGCAGGTGGCGCCCGAAGGTTCGGCCATCGACGTGTCCTGGACCGTGCTCAACCAGGGCCAGGGCGACGCCGAAGGCACCTGGACCGACACCATCTACCTGCGCAAGGCCGGCGAGACCGGTGCCGGCACCGCGATCGGCAGCTACAGCTACCAGGGACCGCTGCAGGCGGGCATGTCGTACAGCCGGCGCGAGCAGGTGGTGTTGCCGGTCCACACCAGCGACCACTACGAGATCCTGGTCGTCACCGACAGCGGCAACAAGGTCTACGAACACGACCAGGAAAACAACAACCAGTCGCTGGACGACACGCAGATCTCGGTGTCGGTGCTGCCGCGACCGGACCTGCAGGTGGCCGACATCATCGGCCCGGCCGTCGTCGACGCCGGCGGCACCGCGTCGATCGAATTCGTCGTCATCAACCAGGGACCGGTGCCGACCAACGTGCCGAACTGGACCGACCGGGTCTACCTGTCGCTGGACAACAAGATCACCGGCGACGACATCCTGGTCAGCACGCTGTCCAACGGCGCCGCGCTCGACACCGGCGAGCAATACCGCAGCCTGTCGAGCACGTTCAAGATCCCCGAGCGCTTCCGCGGCACGGTCTACCTGATCGTGTCGGCCGACCACGGCAATGCCGTCGACGAATGGCCGAACGACGGCAACAACATCCGGCTGCACGAACTCTACGTCAATCCCTGGCCCTTCGCCGACCTCGTCGTGCACGACGTCAAGACACCGGCCCAGGCCTTCGAGGGCAACCAGGTCGAGGTGCGCTACACGGTGACCAACCGCGGCAGCGGACCGACCGACATCGGCAGCTGGACCGAGCAGATCTGGCTGACCAAGGACAAGAACCGGCCCCATCCGGGGCAGGGCGACATCCTGCTGAGCTCGTTCACCTACAACGGCGGCGCGCTGGTCGTCGGCCAGGGCTACGACCGCATCATGACGGTCAACCTGCCCGACACCCTGGTCTCCGGCGAGTACTACATCACGCCCTGGGTCGACCCCTATGCCCAGGTGCTCGAAGACACGCTGGCGATCAACGTCAATCCGGACGACCCCAACGAGTTCAACAACAACAACTACAAGGCGGGCGGCGGCGACCTGATCGGCTCGCCCCACATCAAGCTGATCGGCACGCCGCCGGCCGTGGCCCCGCGGCCCGACATCGTGGTCGACAGCGTTGCGGCGGATACCTTCGCGTGGGCCGGCGAATCCTTCACCTTCTCGTGGACGGTCACCAACCAGGGCCCCGGCGGCACCAACGGCGGCTGGAGCGACCGGATCTACCTCAGCGACAACCCGCTGTACGGCGCGGTCGGTGCGCACCAGTTCAGCCTGGGCAGCTTCCATGCGCCGGGACCGCTGGCCTCCGGCGCGTCCTACACCAACACCCAGACCATCGTGCTCGAGCCCTCGGCCAAGGGCATGTACCTGCACGTGGTCAGCGACGGGCCGAGCAATGACCTGGACACCGGCAACCACCGCGCCAGCACCGCCACCGAGGTGCGCGACCGCATCCCCGACCTGGTGATCACCGACGTCACGCCGGCCGCCTCCGTGTTCTCGGGCGAGAAGACGACGATCCGCTACACCGTGCTCAACGACAGCGACCAGCCGATCTGGGACCGCACCGGCTACTGGACCGACCGGATCTACCTGTCCAAGGATCCCGAATGGATTCCGCAGGCGAACCGGGTCACGCTGCTCAAGACCGTGGTGCACAGCAACGTCCAGCCGCTGGGCGCGCACCAGAGCATCACCCGCGACGTCGAGGTCGAGCTGCCGGCCGGCATCGGCGGCGACTATTTCCTGTACCTGTTCACCAATGTCTCGGGCCGCGGCATTCCCGGCACGCAGCCGTGGCCGGTCGAGCAGGGCGACGGAACCTTCAGCGTCGGCAACACGGACGAGCGCTACTACAAGAACGCCTACGAATACGCGCTCAACAACGGCTTCCAGAAAGCCTTGCCCATCGTCTACCGCGAGCCCGACCTGCAGGTGACCGACCTGGTCGTGCCCGACTCGGCCGCCGCCGGTTCGACCATCGCCGTCACCTTCACCGTGACCAATGTCGGCAACCGCGAGACCCGCGAGTCGTCGTGGACCGACCGCATCTACCTCTCGCACGACGCCTCGCTCGACAGCCTGGACGCCCAGGTCGCGTCGAAGGCGGCCTACGACGCCATCCTGGCGAAATACGGCCGCGAGGACGGCAAGCTCAGGCCCGGCGAGTCCTATACCGCCACGGTCGACGTCAATCTGCCCTACGACCTGAGCGGCGAATACCAGCTGCTGGCGTTCACCGATTCGGGCATCACGTCGACCTGGAACGCCCCGACCAGCGCGATCTCGCCGCGCCTGCGCGGACTCGACCCGAACACCAACGGCAACGGACTGGTGCGCGAGTTCCAGGGCGAAGGCAACAACATCACGGTCAAGGCGATCACGATCGTGCCGTACGTACCGCCGGACCTGCAGGTCACCGCCCTGGACGCCAGCGAACGCGCCGTGCGCGGCCAGGACTTCACGATCAGCTATACGGTCAGCAACCTGGGCGGCGACACCCCGATCCAGGAAGCCAGGTGGGACGACCTGGTCTATCTCTCGCGCGACGCCTTCCTCGACACCCGGGCCGACCGCTTCATCGGCAGCATCACGCATGACGGCGGCCTGGCGTCCGGCGAGAGCTACGACGTCACGCGGAGCTACAAGGTGCCGACCGACCTGCCGACCGAAGCCTATTACGTCTTCGTCGTGTCCGACCCGACGCGTTACAGCGCCTCGGGCAGCGTGTACGAGGCCAACGAGCGCAACAACGACCGGGCCAGCGACGTGCCGATGGTGATCGAATTGCCGCCGCCGACCGACCTGGTCGTGACCGCGGTCCACGTGCCGCCCGACGTGCGCGCCGGCCAGCCGATCAGCCTGTCCTGGACCGTGAAGAACAACACCGACCTGCTGCCCGAAGACGAACAGCAGGCGGCCAGCGGCACCTGGACCGACACCCTGTACCTGTCCGAGGATGCGGTCTGGGACATCGGCGACCGGCCACTGGGGCGCAAGGCCTTCACCGGCACCCTGCTGGCCGGCGAGGAATACACGCTGAGCCTGGACACCCTGATGCCGGCCGCCACGCCCGGGCACTACCGGGTCATCGTGCGCACCGACATCTTCAACCAGGTGCACGAGGGCGTGCGCGAGGTCAACAACCGCACCGCGTCGGCGCAGACGATGGAGATCAGCGTCGACGAGCTGGTGATCGGTGCGCCGCTGGCCACGCAGCTGCAGAGCGGGCAGGAGACGCTGTACAAGATCAGCGTGCCGCAGGACCAGACGCTGCGCGTGACGCTCCAGGCTGGCGACAACACCAGCGCCAACGAGATCTTCCTGCGCCACGACCAGGTGCCGACCTCGGCCGCGTTCGACGCCACCTACACCGGTCCGCTGTCGAGCAGCCTGAGCGCGCTCGTGCCATCGACCGAACCGGGCACCTACTACCTGCTGGTGCGCAACTTCAACGCACCCGCCGACGGTACCGCCATCACGCTGCTGGCCGAACTGCTGCCGCTGGTCATCACCGACGTGGCCACCGACACCGGCGGCGACAGCCGGCACGTGACGACCACGATCCGCGGCGCGCAGTTCCATGAGGACGCCATCGTCAAGCTGGTGCGCCCGGGCATCGCCGAATACGAGCCGCTGGTGTGGGAGGTCGTCGACAGCAGCAAGATCATCGCCAGCTTCGACTTCACCGAGGCCCCGCACGGCCTGTACGACCTCAAGGTCATCAACCCGGACGGCAGTGTCGCCATCCTGCCCTACCGTTTCCTGGTCGAGCGCGCAATCGAGCCCGAGGTCACGATCGGCATCGGCGGCCCGCGCGTCATCCTGGCCGGCGACCAGGCCCTGTATTCGGTGGCGCTGCAAGGCATCTCCAACCTGGATACGCCGTACACGTATTTCGAGGTCGGCGTGCCGCAGCTGCTGTTCAACCCCATCGTCTACGGCCTGCCGTACCTGGAGTTCTACACCAACGTGCGCGGCGATCCGGAAGGCGCCGAAGGCTCGGCGAATGCCGGCGTGCCCTGGGTCGAGATGGAGTCGATCACCAACACCATCGGCCAGCTGTCGACCAGCGGCTTCCTGTACGACCAGCCGGCCGACGGGTTCAGCGGCTTCAGCCTGAACCTGACGACCTACCCCGGCCTCAAGGAGATGCACGAGAAGGCCTTCGACGCGTTCCGCGGCAAGATGGCCAGCTACTTCCCGGAACTCGACGAACTGCTCGACGGCGGCCCGAATGCGCTGGACGACTGGTGGAGTGCCGTGCAGGACAAGGCCGAGGAGCTGCAACCCGGCCTGGGCGCGGCGATGGCCCAGTTGCCGTTCATGGACCTGTACAACCAGAACGAGGCCGTGCCCGACGACTGTGTCGTGCCCTTCATCCCGTTCCGCTTCCACATCTATGCCACGGCCACGTCGATGACGCGCGCCGAATACGTGGCCTTCCAGAGCCAGCAGATCCGCGACCTGCGTACGGCCATCCTCGCATCCGACGACGCACCCGGCTCGCTGGTGGCGCTGGCCGCCGACGAGCAGAGTTTCGTCGACCTTTACCTGGCGGCACTGGAAGAGGCCGAGCTGCTGCGCCCCGAAGGCGACACGCCGCCGATCCGCACCCAGCAGCACATCGTCAGCCTGATGACGGTGATCGCCTCCGGCATCCTGTTCGGCCCGGCCGGCCAGGAGATCCGCTCCGACGGCGACCTGCTCGGCTTCTTCGATCAGCTGCGCGCCTTGTACGGTCACGAGCAGAACCGGCTGGCCGACATCGAATACTGGGATGAGCGCTCCAGCGACTGCTACACCGGCGAGGTACCGGTGCCGGCGATCCCCGAGTTCATCAACTACGACATGGGCCTGTCCACCCCGACCCACTTCGAGGCGTTCCGGGTCTACGTGCCGTGGATGCCGTTCGAGGACCGTGGCGCCGGCCTGCCGCCCGAGTTCCAGATCAACGGGCCGGCCGCGGTGGGCGGCGACGAGTTCGTCACGCTGGACTTCAGCCAGTACCTGGGCGGTACCGCCAGCCAGGGCCGGCTCGCATCCATCACCGGTCCGCAGACCTTCGACACCCAGGGCTGGCTGCCGGTCGACCAGGCGCTGCCGTATACCGTCAACTTCGAGAACAGCAGTGCGTCGTCGCGCTACGTCAACGAAGTGCGCGTGGTCACCCAGCTCGACCCGGATCTCGATCCGCGCAGCTTCCAGCTCGGCGACATCCGCATCGGCGACATCACGATCGACATCCCCGACGGGCGCACCAACTTCCAGGGCGAGTTCGACTTCGTCGCCACGCGCGGCTTCCTGTTGCGGGTGTCGGCCGGCGTCGACCTGTACCAGGATCCGGCCGCGGTGTCGTGGCTGATCCAGGCCATCGACCCGCTGACCGGCGAGGTGCTGCAGGACACCACGCGCGGCCTGCTCAAGCCCAACGACGCCTTCGGCAACGGCGCCGGTTTCGTCGCCTTCACGGCCCAGGCGCGCAACACCGACGAGCTGACCTTCCCGATCGAGTACCCGCAGGACAAGCGCCCCGACGGCATCGTCCAGGCCAGCGCCCGTGTGTTGTTCGACACCCAGGCGCCGGAAGACACGCTGGTGCTGGAGCAACGCATCGACAAGGCCGCGCCCGTGACCACGCTGGAGGTCGCGCGTATTGCCGGCTCCGACAGTTATGCCGTCTCCTGGAACAGCGTGGACGCCGGCAACCTGTCCGGCTTCAAGCACCTGACGCTGTATGTCGCCACCGACGGCGGCGACTTCCGCATCTGGCAACGCCAGATCCCGGCGGCCAGCGGCGAACTGGTGTTCGTCGGCGCGGCCGGCCGCAGCTACGAGTTCCTGGCACTGGCCACCGACATCGCCGGCAACCGCGAACGTCCGGCCGCCGGCATCAATGCCCAGGCCGACGGCAGCAACGTCAACCTCGGCGCCTTGCCGCAGGTGGCCGGCACGACACCGCCGAACTTCGGCATCGCCCCCGATCCGGAGCCGACCCCGTCGACAAATCCGCTGTTCGCGCAGGCCGCGCAGAACATCCCGAATGCCGACCCGTTCACGCGGCCCAGCGAATACGACGCGGTGTTGCGCCCGTTCGTCGCGCAGGCCTTTGCCACCGGCATCACGCAAAGCCACGGCGACATCGGGCCGATGGCCATCGTCGAGACACCCGAGGGCGACATCCTGGTCTCGGGCGGCAGCAACCGCGGCCAGATCTTCCGCTTCGGCCACGACGGCGGCGAAGCCGCCGCGGTGCCATGGGCCAGCCTGGACGAACCGGTGTTCAACATGGCCTTCGACAGCGAAGGCCGCTTGTGGGCCACCACCGGCGGCGGCGCCTTGCTGCAGCTCGACGCGGCCACCGGCGGCATCGTCAACCGCTTCGGCGACGGGCTCACGATCGCGCTGGCCGTGGAGCCGGACACCGATCGCCTCTACGTCTCGAGCAACAACGGCATCGAGATCTTCGACCCGGCCACCGGGCTGTTCACCCACTACAGCCGCGACGAGAACCTGCGCGTGGGCAGCCTGGCCTTCGACAACCAGGGTGCGTTGTGGGCCGTGACCTGGCCGGACCGACGCCAGGTGGTGAAGTTCACCGAGTTCCGGCGCGCCGAGATCCAGCTGAGCTTCGACTCCGACATCGACTCGATCGCGTTCGGCCAGGCCGGCAGCACGCTCGCCGACCTGATGTTCGTCTCGCACAACAGCGGCCCGGTCACCCGCACCGGCGCCGCCGGCGCCGAGTCCGAGCTGACGATGGTCGACGTGGCCACGCTGCAGCGTATCGCGCTGGCCAGCGGCGGCAGCCGCGGCGACGTCATACACACCACCCGCGACGGCCGCGTGCTGATCAGCCAGTCGCACCAGGTCGACGTGCTCAACCCGGTGTTCGCGCCGTCGGTCGTGTACACCTACCCGCCGAACGACGCGGTGTTGCCGCTGCCGCTGCCCTTCATCACCGTGAGCTTCGACCAGGACATGTTCGCCGGCGACGCCGCGCTGGCGGGCAGCGTGCTGAACCCGGACAACTACCGGCTGGCCGGCGACAACCTGGGCGCGATCACGCTGCAGGAGGTCATCTACGACAACGACAACCGCAGCGCGCTGCTGGTCTACGGCAGCCTGCTGCCGGACACCTACACGCTGACGCTGGACGACAACCTGAGCAGCGTCTACGGCCAGCAGCTGCTGGCCGACCACGAGACCCGGTTCCAGGCGCTGAGCGACCTGACCGCCTACCTGGACGTGCAGTTCGGCCTGACCCGGTTCGACCGCCAGCTCGGTACCTTGTCGTACGACGTCTCGATCACCAACACCGGCGACACCGACCTGATCCTGCCGGCGCTGATGGTGCTCGATCCGCGCGACGGCTACTCAGGCGTGCCCCAGGGCACGACCGGCGGCCAGTCCGACGACGGACGCTGGTTCATCGACCTCGCCGGCAACCTGCCCGCCGGTGGCCGCCTGGCGCCCGGGGAGTCGACGACCGGGCGCACCGTGTCGGTGGCCACGCCGGACGGGCGGCGCGTCAATTTCTCGACCGTCATCACGGCCGGCACCGCGCTCAACCGGGCGCCGGAATTCGTCTCGGTGCCGCCGACGCAGGCCCGCGTCGGCGAGGTTTTCGCCTACCCGGCGCAGGCCGTCGACCCGGACGGCCATGATGTCTACTACTTCCTGCTCGCCGGTCCCGACGGCATGGAGATGGACAGCCTGAGCGGCGCGCTGAGCTGGACACCCGATGCCAGCAGCACGAACACGGTGGCGGTCGTGATCCAGGCCTTCGACAGCCGCGGCGCGGTGGCACTGCAGCGTTTCGTGCTCGACGTCGACCAGGGCAACCAGGCGCCGGAATTCCGCGCCGCACCAACCACCATCGAAGGCCGCGAAGGCCGCACGATGGAGTTCTCGCTGGTCGTCACCGACCCGGACCAGGACCCGCTGACGATCTGGGCCGACAACCTGCCGCCGGGCGCGACCTTCAACCCGGACACCCGGATGTTCAGCTGGACGCCGGACTTCGGCCACGCCGGCAGTTACACCGACGTGCGCTTTTACGCCAGCGACGGCACCGTCGTCAGCCAGGTCTCCGTGACCGTGCTGGTGGCCAAGGGTTACCGCGAGCCGACCCTGGTCAAGCCGGTCGACCGCACGGTGCTCGAGGGCGATCCGGTGCGTTTCTACCTGCAGGCCAGCGGCGACCCGACCGCGACGCTGCGTTACAGCAGCGACGACCTGCCCTGGGGCGCCTTCCTGCATCCCGAGACCGGCCTGTTCACCTGGACCCCGTCGTACATCCAGCAGGGCGACTACACGATCCCGTTCACGGTCAGCGACGGCACGGTCGCGAAGACCGTCAGCACCACCTTCACCGTGGCCAATGCCAACGGCCGCCCGGTGTTCGACCCGATGGACGGCTGGCAGATCTACGAAGGCCAGCCGCTGCTGGTCAAGGCCTATGCCTGGGACCCGGACAACCCGTTCTACGAGCCGGCATTCCGCGACGTCGACGGCAACGTGGTGGCCACCAGCAACTATCCGCAGACGGTCGGCGTCAGTGCCTCCAACCTGCCGGACGGCGCGATCTTCGACGCCGAAACCTGGGACCTGGTCTGGACACCCGACCACACCCAGGCCGGCGACTATGTCGTGAGCTTCACGGCGCTGGACAACGGCGACGGCACCGGCAACCCGCTGGGCACGACGATCACGGTGCCGATCCGGGTGCTCAACATCAACCGGCCGCCGCAGCTCGAGGAGGTGCCCAACACCACCGTACAGAAAGGCGCCGTGGTCGAGATCACGCTGCGCGCCTCCGATCCCGAGGGCAACCCGCTGGCCTTGTCGATCTCCAACGAGCAGCCCGGTTTCCCGGTGCCCGGCTTCCTGGACTTCACCGACAACGGCGACGGCACCGGAACGCTGCGCATGCAGCCGGGCGTCGGCGACCGGGGCGACCATGCGATCCGCTTCACCGCCACCGACGACGGCGACGGCGACCCGAACGCCGTGCAGAGCGCCAGCTACGTGTTCATCGTCTCGGCCGAGAGCCTGAACGAACCGCCGGCGCTGGCCCACCTGGGCGACGTCGTGGCCGTGGTCGGGCAGGCCATGCAGATCCCGGTGCGCGTGTCCGACATGGACCAGGACGGCCTGTCGTACGCGGTCACCGGCCTGCCGGCCGGCGCCACCATTGCGCCGACGGCGGTGTACGGCCGGGCGGTGATCAGCTGGACACCGACCGCGGCCGACATCGGCAGCTACGACAACGTCACCGTGACCGTGACCGACAGCGGCAACGGCGGCCTGACGGCGCCGATGCAGGACACCGCGACGTTCCGCGTCGTCGTGCGCAACGCCAACAACGCACCGGTGTTGCTGCCCGTGGGCGACCGGGCCACGACCGAAGGCGATACCCTGGTGATCCAGCTGCGCGGCCAGGACAGCGACGGCGACGCACTGAGTTACGGCGTGCAGGACCTGCCGTTCGGCGCCAGCTTCGACGAAGCCACCGGCCGGTTCAGCTGGACGCCGGCGCGCAACCAGGCCGGCAACCACGACATGGTGTTCAGCGTCACCGACGGCCACGGCAGCAGCCAGGAGTCGGTGCGTATCGTCGTGGCCGACAACAACCAGCTGCCGGTCTTCGTGCCGATGATCCCGCAGCTGGCGCGCGAGAACGCCGAGATCGCGTTCACCGTCGTGGCGGCCGATCCGGACGCCGACCCGATCCTGCTTCAAGCCGTCAGCGGCATGCCCGAAGGCGCCCTGTTCGTGCCCAAGACCGGCAACTTCAGCTGGACCCCGAGCTTCGAGCAGGCCGGCGACCATGTGATCCGGTTCGTCGCGGTCGATCCTTCGGGCATCGCGGTCGAATACGACGTGACCATCAAGGTCGCCAACGTGAACCGGGCGCCGGTGCTGCAGGAGTCCGACCACACCTTCCTGATCGGCGAGGAGAAATCCTTCTTCGTCGACGCCACCGACCCGGACGCCGGCACCACGCTGACGTTCAGCGCGATCGACCTGCCCGAGGGCGCGACGCTGGACGCCGCCACCGGCGAATTCCGCTGGACCCCCGGCCCGGGACAGGCCGGCGACCATGTCGTGATCCTGCGCGCCGACGACGGCCAGGCCTTGACGCGCCAGACCATCGTGCTGCGAGCCAGCCTGCTGCCGGTGCCGCCGACCGTACACGTGGAACTGACGCCCAGCTTCCCGGCCATCCCCGGCCAGAAGGTGTTGCTGCACCCGATCGCCGACAGCTTCTCCGACATCGTCAGCCTGCAGCTGTTCGTGAACGGCCAGCCGGTCGCACTCGACGCCACCGGCCGCGCCAGCGTGATCGCCGGCCAACCCGGCAAGACGGAGGTGCGCGCCGTGGCCATCGATGCCGACGGCGAGCAGGGCGAGTTCGTCACCGCGTTCAAGGTGCGCGACCCGCTCGACAAGACGGCGCCGATCGTGAGCCTGGAGGGCCTGGACACCGGCACCCGCCTGATCGCGCCGGCCCCGATCCGCGGCAGCGTGCAGGACGGCAACCTCGACACCTGGAGCCTGGCGATCGCGCGCCTGGGCAGCGACGACTTCGCCGTGCTGGCGCAGGGCGACGCCAGTATCCATGGCGCACTCGCCGACTTCGACCCGCGCCGCCTGGCCGACGGTTTCTACCAGCTGCGGCTGAGCGCACGCGACATCGGCGGGCGCATCACGACCATCGTGCGCCAGGTCGAGGTCGACAGCACCGACAAGCTGGGACGTTACCAGCGCAACGACGCCGACCTGGACGTCGCGCTTGGCGGCGCCACGTTCGCGCTGACCCGGCTGTACGACAGCCTGGACGCCGGCCAGCAGGGCGCGTTCGGCTGGGGCTGGGCGCTGCGCGGCAGCGACGTGCGCATCGAGACCAACGTGCCGGCGACCGGCCGCGAACACCTCGGCGTGTTCGCCGCGCTGTCCGATGCCACGCGGCTGTACCTGACGCTGCCCAGCGGCGAACGCGCCGGCTTCACGTTTGCGCCGGTCGCGCAGACGGTCGGCAACGTGACCTTCCACCGGCCGGCCTGGGTCGCCGACGACGGCCACGGCTGGGTGCTCGATTCCGTGGCCAGCCTGCTGACCCGCGCCGGCGACAAGTACTACGAGGCTGCGACCGGGCGGCCCTACAACCCGGCCAGCAGTGCCTTTGCCGGCTACGACTACCAACTGACCGCGCCGGACGGCACCGTCTACCACCTGGACACGCACCAGGGCGTGAAACGCATCGACACCACTGGCGGTCAGCGCCTGTATGTCAGCGACAACGGCATCACGGCCGAATCCGGCGCCACGCTGCAGTTCGTGCGCGACGCGCAGGACCGCATCAGCCGCGTCAGCGCGCCCGACGGCACGACCATCACCTATGTCTACGACGATGACGGCAACCTGTCGGCGGTGCGCAACCTGTCCACCGGACTGGGTTACCGCTACGCCTACGAGGACGGCCTGCTGAGCAGCGTGGTTGCGATCGGCCAACCCGGCTTCGCGATCGACTACCCGGCCGACGGATCGGTGCGGCAGCTGCCGATCGCCGGCGACCTGGGCGGCGCGGCCGACTTCCGCGCGCAAGTGGTGTCGGGCGTGCTCGCCGGCGGCCAGGACGACATCTACACCTTCAGCGTGCGCGCCAGCGAGATCGCCAGCGCCGCCGGCGGCCAGCTGATCCTGCGGGTCGCGGTCAGCGGCGGCGGCGCCGCGACGGTGGGCGGGCAACAGGCCTTGTCGGTCGAACACTACGGCGACACCACGGTGGCGCTGTACGCGTTCACCCAGCAAAGCCTGTACCAGTTGCGCGTGCGCGGCGACGGCGCCTATACGCTGCGCCTGTCGGTGGCCGGCGACCTGAACGAAGACGGCCTGATCGACGGCCTGGACAGCGGGCTGATCCAGGCGCCGGGGGCCGATGCCGACATCACCGGCGACGGCGTCACCGACCGCAGCGACCGCCAGGTGCTGTTCGCCAACTACGGCTTCACGATGAACGTCGGCCCGCAGCTGGCGGCCGAGCTGCCCGACGTGTTCACGCACGAGGACCTGCGCGTGCGCATCGCGCTGGACGACGTCGCCGCCGATCCGGACGGCGACCCGGTGTTCTACCGCATCGTCTCGAGCAGCCATGGCACGACCACGCTGTCGGCGGACGGCCGTTACGCGATCTTCACGCCCGACGCCGGCTTCAGCGGCAACGCCGAGCTGCAGCTCAGCGCCGACGACGGCTTCAACGCCTCGCCGGTCGCCACGCTGGCCGTCACCGTCAGCGATGCGCCCTTGCTGGGCCTGGAGTTCGACGCGCGGCGCCTGCTGGGCGAGGTCGGCGGCACGCGCACGATCCAGGTCTACGGCGACTTCGCCGACCAGCAAGACGTGTTGCTGCCGTTCGACTATGTCGACGTGACGACGCTGCACCCGGACATCGCGACCATCAGCGCGCAGGGCCTGCTGACCGCGCTGTCCGACGGACACAGCGTGTTGCTGGCCACGCGCGGCGCGGTCACCGCGGCCACCGTGATCGGCGTGGGCAAGCCCGACGTCAACGACTACCACCAACACACGTCCTGGTTGTACGGCATCGACGCCTATCCGGACACCGTGACCATCCTGCCCGACGGCGGCAGCCGCCAGATCGTCGTGAGCCTGGGCGAGACCGGGCGCATCACCATCACCGAGGCGGCCGACGGCACGCTGTATTTCTCCGGCAATACCGACGTGGTCACGGTCGGCGCGAACGGCCTGATCGAGGCGGTGGGCGAAGGCCGCACCCACGTGACGGTGATCAACGGCTACGGCGAGGAGGTGATCGCGGTCCAGGCGCAACCACCGGTGAGCACCGACGGCGAAGCGGCACTCGACACGCAGGGCGGCATCGTCACCAACGCCGACGGCGTGATGGTGGCCATCGGCGCCGGCGGCCTGGACGCGCCCGCGACCGTCAAGGTCACGACCGTGCTCGAGGACGACCTGTCGCTGGCCCTGCCCAGCAACCAGGAGACCGGCGAGACCACGTTCAACTACCTGGGCGCCTTCGACCTCGAGGTCGAGGGCGGCAACCTGACCGGGCCGATCCAGATCGCTGTGCCGGTGAACGGCGGCTACACGCCGGGCGAGACGGTGTATTTCTTCCAGAAGACCAACCAGCCGGTCGGACCCAACGGCGAACGCATGGACGTGTGGACCATCATGGACTCCGGCACCGTCGGCGAAGACGGCATGGCGCGCACCGCGTCGCCGCCGTTCCCGGGCCTGTCCAACCGCGGCTCGGTGCTGATCGCGCGTTCGGCCCAGCCGCTGGGCATCGTCCGCATCGACATGGGCCATGTGTTCGGCGTCATGGCGGCGATGGTCGGCACGCTGGGCATCTGCGCCACCGGCGGCCTGGCCGGGGCGGTCGTCGGTGTCGGCCTGGCCGGCCTGTATGCCGGGCTGCTGGTGCTGCCGATCGCCTACCAGGCGGTCAACATCAAGATCTGGCGCGAGTGGGCCGGCAACGTGCAGGGTTTCGACCTCGACGTGAACATGCCCACCGGCGCACCCTTCCTCAACGTGCTGGCCGACGTGCCGCCGGTTCCCAGCATCCCCAACTTCACCGAGCCGCTGATCACCAATCTGCAGACCACGATCTCGGCGGACGGCGAGGTCACGCTGGAGATCACCGGGCTGAACTTCACGCATGCGACCGAGTCGCCCGGCCAGTCCATCCTGGACACCCGGGTCGGATTCGTCATGGGCGGATACACCGAATACGTCGAGGGCGGCGACTACGCCAGCGCCGACGAGGGCGCCGGCACGATCACGCTCACGGTACCGCGTTCCGTGTTGCTGGGCATGAGCGACATCGTCGTCGAGCGGCCCGTCGTCGAGCCGCTGAGCGGCTCCGAAAGCTGGGTCGCGTCGATCGGCAGCTCGCGCGTCGACAACAAGGGCGGTTACGGCTTCGTGGGCCGGCAGAACGAACTGGCCATCATCGACACCGCGCGGCCGGACGAGCCGCTGCAGGTGGAAACCATCACCAAGGTGCTCGAACTCACCAGCAACGGCGCCAATGTGGGCAGCGTGCTCGACACCGTCGCCACCAAGGACTTCTCGCGCGTGTTCGTCGCCACGAACAAGGGCATCAGCGTTGTCGACGCCTTCACGCTGCAGCAGTTCGACACCGACCTGTCGACGCCGGGCATCGACAGCATCGAGATCGCCGGCGGCGTGACCGCGCTGGCCATCGACACCGCCGAGCGTTACCTGTATGCCGCCGGCCTGGGCAAGATCTACGTGATCGACCTGAAGATGTCCTCGGACGACTTCCACCGGGTGGCGCAGGTCATCACGGTCGATGCGCCGGACCAGGGCCGGATCAACGACCTGGTCGTCAACGCCGACGGCACGCGGCTGTTCGCCGCCGTGCCGGTGACCTCGATGTTCGGTGTCAACGGCTGGGTGCAGGGACAGAACCAGCCCGGCCACCTGGTGGTCATCAACGTCGACGAGAACGACAGGCCCGCGCCCGGCGAGGCCGGCGCCAACAAGTGGCGCGAGGTGATCGGCACCTTCGACACCGGCATCGAGACCTATGGCCTGGCGGCCTCGACCGACCCGACACTGCTGATGGTGACCTCGCGGCTGCAGCTGCAAAAGGGCCTGCAGGCGATCAAGATCACGAACAACTCGGCGCTGGGCTTCGACGTCAAGCTCACCACCATCGACCTCAAGCTCAACAAGGAGCATGTGTTCGTCAAGTATTTCGGCGGAGGTTTCTTCGGCAGCGGCTTCGCATCGCGCGCCACCAGCCAGGTCCATGACCTGGACGTGCGCAACGCATCGGCGGTCGTGATCGCACCCGACCTGAGTTATGCCTTCGTCACCGACTGGTACCTGCCGCGCATGTATTACCACAGCGACTACGTGCTGGCATTCGACATCGAGGACCTGCACCAGACCGGCTCCAAGATCGGCCTGATCAAGGACCCGTTCAACCTGAAGAACCTGCCCGACAGCGGCACCATCGTGGGCGCGACCTCGCCGATCCCGATGTCCTTCCTCAGCGAAGTCGCGCTGGACGCGACCGGCAAGAAGTTGTATGCCAACTTCCGCGGCGCCGGCAACGTCGCGGTCTACGACGTCGAAGGCATGATTGCGCGCTCCGAGTCCTCGTTGTCGTATGCCGGTCCGCTGGAGTGGGACCGCTTCCCGCTCGACCACAACTGGGCCGACCTGGCCAGCGGCACCAGCATCAACCTGGCGCCGATCGACATCGAGCGCTACAGCCGCGGCCTGTCGCTGCAGTCGATCAACATCCTGAACCTGATCGCGCCCAGCGGCTTCGTCGACACCACCGGCACCGGCAGCGACGCCCTGGTGTTCGAGTGGGAGGTCGACGTCGACCTGCTCGGCGGCAACCCGGGCGACATCTACACGACACGCCTGGTCGTGAGTTCGCAGGCGCCGGGCAACGGCCTGTGGCCCGACGACGACTGGCGCGAGCGGCCCGAAGACGGCGTGCTGAGTTACCTGGGCGCCGACTTCGTCAACGATCCGGACCTGGACGACGACGCGGACACCAACCCGGGCCGCATCCTGACCAGTCCGATCTCGCTCAAGGTCGGCAAGAAATACAAGGCCACGGCCGGAGCGGGCGGCATCACGTTCTCGCTGGTGGGCGACGCGGACAACAGCAAGCGCACCGTCGTCGAGCTCGACGCCACCGTGCGCAAGGCGCTGACCGCCGGCCAGCTGTACCACTGGGGCGTGTACCTGGAACACAGCGGCCAGGCCACCAACACCTTCCAGGCCGGCACCTTCCGCGCACAGGCCGTCGACGCCGAATCGACCTACAGCAGCGTGACCGTGCTCACGCACGGCTTCCAGCTCAGCCTGACCTCGTCGTTCAACAACCAGGGGCAGTTCAAGCAGCCCGAGGCGTTCATGGAGATGGCCGACATGATCGTCGCGGCCGCCGGCGGCGGCGTGGTGCTGGCCTACGACAAGTTGTCCGGCCTGTGGGTCGACCGTTCGGTGTGGAACGGATACGGCGAACCGCCCGCCTACGCGCTGGCCGCCAACCGCATCCAGGCCGGCAAGGCCGTGGTGCTGGTGTCCGACTGGCACGTCGAATCGGACATCAGCGATTCGGGTTTCTCGGAGGCCGCCGCCGATGCGATGTACGCCTCGCTGATCGACCTCGACAAGGAGGTCGGCGGCATCCTGAGCTCGCCGCTGCACTTCATCGGCCACAGCCGCGGCACCGTCGTCAACAGCGAGATCATCCAGCGCCTGGGCGCCAACGACAAGGTGACCTCGGGCATCCACATGACGACGCTGGACCCGCACGACTTCGACCAGAAGTCGCTCGACGTGCCGCTGGGCACGGCCCTGGAGAAGGTGCAGCAGCTGCTGACGCTGGCGCAGGCCGGCTACGTGGTCGGCGGTGTCGTCGCGCCGGCCACCGCGCCGGCGGCCATCATCGCGATCACGCGGCTGCAGAACATCAAGTCCAAGATCCAGTGGGCCCAGGAGAAGGCGGCCCTGCTCGGCATCGCGCTGAACATCCCCTACGGCGACTTCAAGGACCCGGACGTGCAGATCTGGGACAACGTGAGTTTTGCCGACAACTACTACCAGACGGCGGCCTACGAACCCACGAGCGCCGGCCCCATCGTCACGGCGACGCCCAACGGCCGTCCGCTCGATCCCACGCCGAGCGCCGTGCCGGGCGACCCGTCCGCGCCCAAGATCTACAGCCAGGGCGATTCGGCCGCCGACATCGACATGTTGCTCGATTCGATCGCCGGCTTCGGCTTCGAGGACTTCTCGTTCCTGGGCGGCCTGCCCAGCGGCTTCGGCGGCCCGCACAGCCGGGTCTGGCAGTGGTATGCCGGCACCATCGACACCGGCGTGCTCGAGTTCCAGGACATGCCGATCTGGCGCAGCGCCGGCGACCAGGGCCTGGCCACCGAGATCCTGAGCGTGATCCCGCTGCCCAACTCGCACTACAGCGACCAGGCCTGGTACGCCAGCAATCCGTACCGCATCGTCGGCGGCAGCGGCCGCAACCTGTACACCCAGAACCCGAGCAACGTGGCCACCGACATCCACGAAGGCATCACGGTGGGCTGGTATTTCAGCGCCCTGGGCGGCGGCAGCGCCTACCGGCCCGAGCGCAACGGGCCGACCACGCCGTACACGACCGACAACACCGAGGTCAACAAACCGGCCGAACCCGTGCCCACGGTGTTCAACGGCGACTTCGAGAACGGCCTGCGGCAATCGCTGTATGTACGCGTCACCGACGCGGCCAGCAACGGGCGCTTCCCGTTCTCGTACGAACTGCCCGGCTGGTCCTTCCATGGCGGCGAGGGCTACTCCGTCAACAACGGCTTCCAGGTCGGCGACTTCTCGCTGCCCGACGTCGACTTCACCGGCCTGTTCGTGTTCGAGACCAATCCGAGCCAGCTGGTGGTCGACTTCTTCAAAAAGACCGCGGAATTCGTCGCCGGCAAGGCGGTGGAAATGCTGGCCGCGCATGTCAAGTTCCAGGCCTTCGGCATTCCCAAGCCGCCCGGCACGCCGGGCGCGCCCGAAACCAGCGAACCCGGTTATGCCGAGCTGTACAACCAGTTCTGGGGGCCGAACACGCTGGGTGCCGACATCCTGGACAGCGCCGGCAAGTTGTACAGCCTGTTCGAGGGCCTGGTCGCGCAATACGCCGGCTCGGTCGTCGGCGGCGTCTCGATCGCCGACTTCAAGCTCGCCGACCTGTTCGAGCTCGATCCGGCGAAGAAGGCCGCCGTGCCGGTCAACGTGTCGCAGTTCAAGGACTTCCTGGTCGGCGCGGTCGAGGCCTTGCTCAAGTCGGCCTGGAGTCCGAAGAGCGACTATGCGCTGATGATGGGCGGCGGCAACATCCTCAAGGACCTGGTCTTCGCGGCCGGTTCGCCATGGATCCCGCCGGCCCTGGCCGACGTGAGCGAATCCATCAGCGACGCGATCATCGACACGCTGGTGAACTTCGACACCATCACGCACAACCGCATGCATATCCCGGACGACCAGCCCTATCTGGCGTTCGAGGTGCTGGCGCCGTTCATGTTCACCGACGACGGCACGATCACCGTCACGTTCAAGGGCGCGGGGTCCGACGCCGGCCTGGCTCCGGTCTCCATCGAGGTCCAGCTCGACCGCCAGGGCTTCATGAAGAAGCAGGTCTATTCGGTCGAGGTGCCCGAGGAATACAAGAACACGACCGCGACGATCTCATTCAAGAAGGACCGCTCCGAGGGCAAGACCGGCCTGCCATGGACGGTGGCCGATGCCGGTGTCGACCTGGCCTCGAGCTTCAGCCAGCTGATCTTCCTGGACGACATCCGGCTGACCAAGAGCGCGATCGACATCTCGGTGGACTCGCCGATCGACGAAGACGGCACGGCCACGGCGACCTTCACGCTGCTGGGCACGCTCGATGCGGCGCAGGCAACGGTGCTGGACGTGGGCTGGGGCGACGGCACGAGCCAGACGGTCACGCTGGGCGCCGGCGTCACCTCGACGACGCTCTCGCATGCGTACCCCGACGACAACCCGAGCGGCACCGCGCAGGACAGCTACACCATCAGCGCCAGCTCCAGCAACACCGTGGCCGGCGGATCGCAGACGCTGGTGGTGCGCAACGTGGCCCCGTCGTTCACGATGCTGAGCCTCAGCAGCCAGAACATCATGGAGGCCGACGAGGTCACATTGAGCGGCCACTTCACCGACATCGGCACCCAGGACACGTTCACCGTCGTCATCGACTGGGGCGACGGCGAGACCACGACGCTGACCAACCTGGGAACCGACAGCGGATCGGGCATCGACATCAACGCCACCCATGTGTATGCCGACGACCATCCCGACACCGGCACACCCGAGGACGAGCTGCAGGTGACGGTCACGGTGCGCGACGACGACACCGGCGAGGACGTCGCCACGTTCCCGATGCACGTGGCCAACGTGGCACCGGTGTTCGAGAGCCTGGCACTGAGCGAGACCGACATCGACGAAGGCGACACGGTCACGCTCGACGGCACGTTCTTCGACCCGGGCATCGCGGACACCTACACGCTCGAGATCGACTGGGGCGACGGCACTGTCGAGCAATACACGATCGACGCGCAGCCGAGCGGCCACGGCAGCTTCAGCTACGAACACCTGTACGCCGACGACGACCCGGATACCGGCACCGAATTCGACCTGCTCGACGTCAAGGTCACGCTGATCGACGACGACACCGGCGAGGCGACGCAGACGCTGCCGATCACCGTCAACAACTTGACACCCGAATTCGGTTCCGTCACGCTGACGCCCGAACCGGTGGACGAAGGCAGCGAGGTCACGCTGGAGGGCGAATTCTCCGACCCGGGCACCGGCGACACGTTCACGATCGAGGTCGACTGGGGCGACGGCAACATGGAGACATTCGACCTCGATGCCGTGGGCAGCTTCAGCGACGGCGCGGGCCAGTTCAACATCACCCATGTCTACGTCGACGACGAAGCGCCCGGCGAAGACGACGTCTACGAGGTCCGCTACAAGCTCATCGACGACGACACCGGCGAGGTCGAGGGCACCGGACAGGTGACGGTCAAGAACCTTGCGCCGACCGTGGAAAACCTTGCGCTCGACAACAGCGTGATCGACGAAGGCGACAGCGTCACGCTGAGCATGGACCTGGACGACCTCGGCCTCGAGGACGAGCTGACGGTCGAGATCGACTGGGGCGACGGCAGCGCACCCGACGTCTACCAGGTCGGCACCGCGCCGCTGGGCTTCGACGCCAGCCACCAGTACGTCGACGACGACCCGAGCGGCACGAGCGGCGACAACTACACGATCACCGTCACGGTCACCGACGACGACGACGATGCGGTCACCGCCCAGACGCAGGTCACGGTCAACAACCTGCCGCCGCAGAACCTCGATGCCGGCCCCGACCGGAACCTGGCGCTGGGCG
Organism: Rhodoferax sp.; assembly: GCA_024236015.1. Classification (GTDB taxonomy): domain Bacteria; phylum Pseudomonadota; class Gammaproteobacteria; order Burkholderiales; family Burkholderiaceae_C; genus CAISIP01. The sequence goes on along the minus strand of JACKLK010000002.1, from coordinate 59,810 downwards.
TGAGCGGCGTCACGACGACCGGCCTGAACCTGAATTTCGACGACCCCGGCACGGCCGACACGCACCAGTTCGCCTGGAGCGTCACGACGCCGCTGGGCGGCGTGATCCAGAGCAGCAACCAGGCCTTCGTGCTCACCCTCAACGAGCCCGGCATCTGGAATGCAACCGTCACCGTGACCGACGACGACGGCGACTCGGCCAGCACCAGTGTCAGCATCCTGGCCACGGCCACCATCATCGACCCGCCCGAGTACCCCACGGTTGCGCCCGATCCGTTCGACGAAGGTGACACGGTCAGCATGGATGTGTTCCTGTCGAGCAGTTTCAACAGTGGCGACTACCGCTACAAGGTCGACTGGGGCGACGGCACGATCGAGAACGTGAATGCCGTCACCGGCACGCTGACGCTGAGCCACGTGTACGAAGACGACCGGCCCGGCGCGGAGCCGGACCAGTACACCGCCACCGTGCAGCTGGTCAACACCCAGTTCTCGCAGAATTTCAACGTGCACGACGTGCACAGCCAGGTGTTCCTGGTCGAGAACGTCGACCCGGCGCCCACCTTCACCTGGCAGTCGCTCGGCGGCGGCCTGGTGCAGTTCGACGCGCAGGTCAACGATCCCGGTGCGCTCGACACCCACACCGTCGAGTGGAACATGGGCGGCACCATCGTCACCGGCACGCTGACACCGCAGTTCAGCTTCACCGGGCCGGCCACGGTCAGCCTGACCGTCACCGACGACGACGGAGGTGTCGGCACCACGAGCCAGTTCCTGGCCAGCCCGTTGACCGGCACGTTGCCGGCCCTGCCCGATGCCACGCAGATGATCCTGGATCCGGCCGCCATCGCCGGCCAGCGCGAGGCCGTGGCCGACCTGTGGCGCGCCCTGGGCGCCGACGCCGACGGGCTGCTCGACACGATCCGCATTGCCGTCGCCGACCTGCCGGGATCGGAGCTGGCCAGCACCGTGCTCGGACCGCAGCCGATGATCACGGTGGACTACAACGCTGCCGGCCAGGGCTGGTACATCGATGCCGATCCGGCCAGCAACGAGGACTTCGCGGGCATGGACCTGGTCACCGTGCTCGCGCACGAATTCGGCCATGTGCTGGGCCTGCACCATGTTGTCGGCTCCGCGGCCGGCGGCAGTGTCATGAGCGCCTTCCTCGACGCCGGCACGCGGCGCCTGCCCACGGCGGGCGACCTGGCTTTCACCGTGGACGACCCCACGGTCACCGGTATCGCCGCACTGGTCGGCGCCGGCATCGTCAACGGCGATTTCAGCGAGGCCGACCCCGCGGCCGCCGACTTCGGCTGGTCCACCGCCGGGCAGGCCGGCGTCGTCGCCGGCCAGGCTGTGTTGACCGAGGATGCGGTCTTCATGTCCGGCTTCACGCAGGACTTCCTGATTCCCGACGACGCGTTGCGCCTGAGCTTCACCATCGTCGCGCTGGACCTGGTGTCCAACGGTGGCGGCATCTCCGGCGACGCGTTCGAATTCGCGTTGCTCGACGCGGCCGGCGCCAGCCTGGTCGGCCTGGCGCCGATCAGCCTGACCGACGCGGCGCTGAACATCCAGACCGGTGGCGCCGCCTATGCGTCGGACCGGGTCCGGATCGATGGCCAGGTCCACGCGGCCGGTGGCCTGCTGGACCTGGGCGCACCGATCCAGGTCGAGGTCGACCTCACCGGCATTGCCGGCGGCACGGCCGCCACGCTGTACCTCGACCTGCTCGGCCTGGGCCGCCTGCAAAGCCGGGCCGTCATCGACGACGTGCGCATCGTGACCGGCGACGGCAGCAACACGGCGCCCAGCGCCGGCGACGACAATGCCGCCGTCGACGAAGACGACAGCGTGGTCATCGACGTGCTGGCCAACGACGAAGATCCGGAAAACGATCCGCTGACGACTCGCATCGTCACCGGCCCCGAACACGGCGGCCTGGAATTGCTGGCCGACGGCAGCTACCGCTACACGCCGGATGCCGACTTCCATGGCGACGACCAGTTCAGCTATGTCGCCAGCGACGGCGTGTTCGACAGCCCCGCGGCCACAGTGGCGATCACGGTGCGGCCGGTCAACGACGCGCCGACGCTGGATCCGCTGGACGACATCGACCTCGACGAAGGCCAGGCGCTGGACGTGCAGGCCGTCGCCGGCGACATGGACGGCGACGCGCTGTCGTTCGAACTGACGCTGGCACCCGACGGCGCCAGCATCGACGACAACGGTCGCATCCAGTGGACCGCGCTCGACGGCGACGCCACGGCGCAGTTCACCGTGCGCGTCAGCGACCCGTCCGGCGCGCAGGCCACGCGCAGCTTCACCGCCCACGTGGCCAACGTGGCGCCGACGCTGGGCCTGGCCGGACCGCCGGTGGCCCAGCACGGCCTGGCCTACACCGTGTTGCTGGACCACGCGGACCCGGGCGACGACACCGTCACCGAATGGGTCATCGACTGGGGCGACGGCACCGAAAGCACCGTGGCCGGCGATGCGACGCAGGCCAGCCATGTCTACGACGCACCACAACTCGGCACCACACGCATCCAGGCGCTGGCGCGCGACGAAGACGGCGACTGGGTCGGCCCGATGCTCGACATCGACGTGGTCGCGGTGGCGGCGCTGCCGCTGCAGGTGCTGAGCTTCACGCCCGAATGCGACGGCTTCAGCGTGCGTTTCAACCAGGCCTTCGACCCGGGACCGCTCAACCTCTATGGCCCGGGCCGGCTGCCGGGCGACGTGGTGCTGCACGGTGCGGCCAGCGGCACCATCGAAGGTTCGCTGCTGGTCGACGCCGACGGCAAGGGATTCAGTTTCCTCAAGACCGGCACACCGCTGCGCGCGGACGCATACACCGTGACCATCAGGAGCGGAGCGCAAGCGCTGACCAGTGCCAGCGGCGACCTCGACGGCGACAAGGATGGAACACCCGGCGGCGACTTCACGGCGGTCTACACCGTCAACCCGCCGACGCAGATCAAGCTCGGCCTGCCCGACTTCATGCGCGGACCGGGGCAGCCGGTCGACGTGCCGGCGTTCCCGCAAGGCGGCCTGCCGGTCACGCTGACCAGCGACGGCGACGTGCGCAGCCTGCAGTTCGAGATTCGTTACGACCCGGCGCTGCTGCAGATCCTGCAGGCCAGCGGCGGCCGCGATCTGCCCGCAGGCGCGACACTGGACGTGGACCTCACCCAGCCGGGCCTGGCACGCATCGCGATCAGCAGTGCGACACCGCTGACCGCGGGAGCGCTGCAACTCGTCACGCTGGCCGCGACGGTTCCGTTCGACGCCACGTACAAGTCGCTGCACCGCATCGACATCGCCGCGGTCACGATCAACGGCGCGCTGGTCGAATGCGCCGACGACGACGCCTTGCACATCGTGGGCTACATCGGCGACGCCAACGGCAACATGACGTACGAGCTCGACGACGTGCAGCAGATCCAGCGCATGGCCATCCGCTACAGCACCGGCTTCTCCGCCTGGGACGACATCAGTCCGCTGATCATCGCCGACATCGACGGCAACGGCTACGTCACCACCCTCGACGCGTCGCGGGTCTACCAGGAACTGGCGGGGCATGACAGCCCGCTGATCCCGGATATCCCCAGCCCCGAGGCCGTGCGCATCGCGGCCGAACAACGCCATGCGCAACCCGCATCGTCTCCCGTGACGACGAGCACCGATCACGACAGCGGCGCGGGCCCCGCGACCGGCCCCGCGCAGACCACCCCGTCGCCCGATGATCCGTCGACGCCGCAGGTGCGCTTCAACAGCGGCCTGCTCGACTTCGGCATCGGCACACCGGTGAACAACAACAACAACTGGCTGGTCAGCTGGGTCGCGGGCAGCAGCAAGCCCGCGGGCAACGACTGGAAAGTGTCACTGCCATGAGCCGTGGCGCCGCTGCCAGGGCGAATCGTTCCGTGGCACGAAACGCGCAGCATGGTTCCGTGACACACAGTCCTTCGCGCCATAGTCTGTTCAGGTGGTATGCAAGGAACTATTTCATGTTCATAATGGTTTGATCAATCTCCGCGTCCGCGATCCTTCGGCATCTCCCTGTCAAGTTCGTGCTGCGCCCAACCCCATCGACGAACACGCCCCGTCACACGGACGTGCCAAGAAGAAAAAGGAACGGCCGTGCATCCAGCATCCAAATCCCCCCGGCTCGACAACCGTGAGCCTCCACTGCGCAATCGATTGGCGTCGTGGATCACGCAAACCTTTGGCGGGGGCTTGACGACAGGGACACGCGGCAGACCGGCACGACGCGGCACGCTGGAGTTCGAGAACCTCGAAGCCCGCGTCCTGCTGTCCGACACGCCGCTGTATACGGCCGCGCTGGCCGCCGGCCCGGTCGACCTGACACTGCGCACCGGCGTACAGGACGACGCCGCGGTGTTCAACGTCGTCGACACCATTGGTGGCGGCACACTGGCCAGCATTGCGCTGGCCGACCTGAGCGCGGGCGCACCGGTGCAGGTCATCGGGTCCGCATTCGGCGACCGGTTCCGGCTCGACATCGACCCCGACGTGCTGGGCCCCGACCTGTGGGAGCTGATCCAGCTCGATGGCGGCGGCGGCAGCGACCAGCTCGAGGGCACGAGCGGAGACCTCGACTGGACCCTGTCCGGCGCCGACAGCGGCATTGTGGCCGGCATCGGATTCCAGAACATCGCATCGCTGATGGGTGCGTCGGGCGACGACAACTTCATCGTGCAGGACGGCGCCAGCCTGAGCGGCACGCTCGATGGCGGCGACGGCGACAACAGCCTGCTCGGCCCCGACACGCTCAACGACTGGCAGATCACCGGCCAGGATGCCGGCACGCTGGGCAGCCTGGGCTTCACGCGCATCGCCAACCTGATCGGCGGCAACCAGGACGACCACTTCGTGCTGGACCTCACGGGCAGCATCACCGGCCTGGTCGACGGCGGCGCCGACAACGACACCACCGTGCCGGTCGACACGCTCGACTACACCGCATTCCTGACCGGTGTCGACGTCGACCTCGCGGCCGGCAGCGCCACGGGTGTGGCGGCGTTTGCGCGCATCGACCAGGTCCGCGGCGGCAGTGGCGGCGGCGACCGTGTCAGCGGCCCGGCCACGGCCCATGTGCAGTGGAACGTCACCGGTGCCAACCAGGTCCGCACCCAGAACATGCTGTTCACCGGCTTCGAGCATCTGCGCGGCGCCGACGACAACAGCGACATCTTCATCTTCGAGGCCGCCGGCAGCATCAGCGGCACGGTCGCCGGCGGCAGCGGCGGCTCGGACGGCATGGTGTTCCATGACCCGGCCAGCAGCACCCAGGGCACCGCCTTCAATCCCGCGTCGGCCGACAGCGCGGGCAGCGCCAACCTGTACGCGAAAACCGTCGCCTACACCGGCATGGACCGCCAGGAGATCCTCTCCGGCGACGATGCCAACCGGGTCGTGCGCGGCACCTTGTTCAACGACACCCTCACGCTGCGCGACGCCGACCTGTCGAGCACCGGCATGATGGAGATCAGCTACGGCGACCTGAGCCTGTTCGACCTGCTCAGCGGCATCACCAGCAGCAGCCTGACCTTCGCCAATCCGCTGGCCTCGCTGACCATCGAAGGCCTGCTCGGGCATGACGTGATCACCGTCGAATCGCTGGACAGCGCATTCGCGGCCGACCTGCTGCTGTACGGCAACCAGGCCGGCGCACCGCCGGTGGTGTGGGACCTGGACTCCGACGAAGTCCACTTCAACGGCAACATCTCCACCGGTGGCGGTTACCTGGAGGCATTCGCCGAGACCATCACGGTGGCGGCCGGCGTCACGCTGTCCACGCGCGATCCGGTCGGCGACGCGAACGACATCGTCTTTCGTGCACGGCGCTTCGGCAGTGCCGAACTCGAGAACCTCTCGCCGGTATTCGGCACCAACCGCAAGGTGTCGATCGACGTCGGCGCCGGCGCCACGCTGGACGGCGGCAGCATCTACCTGATCGCGCAGGCCGAAGACCGCAGCTTCGCCGACCTGGTGGGCGCCAGCAACCTGGTGGACAACTTCCTCATCTCGCCGCTGGCCGACAAGGTTGCCGGCCTGTTCGCGTTGCCGGTCAAGGTGCTGGTCAAGATGTCCGAGGCCAGCGTCGTCGTCGGCAACGGCGCCAGCCTGCTGGGCGACGGTGCCATCGGCGTCTATGCCACGGCATCGGCGGACGCCACCGGCACCGCCTTCGGCAGCCTGTTCAGCATCGGCTACAGCCACGCGACGACCAAGGCCACGGTCGACATCCAGTCCAATGCCGTCATCAGTGCCGGCAACGCCATCGTCATCACCTCGGACGCCTCCTCCACCGCCGACATCGAGGCCAAGACCGAACGCGAGGCCAAGGCCACGCCCAATCCGGGCTCGTCCCAGGTCGGCCTGGCACTGGCCGTGGCCGACGCCAGCCTGACCTCGCATGTCACGGTGGCCGCGGGCGCGAGCATCAGCGCCGGCAAGACCGCCAACATCGGTGCCGCCGGCAGCTCCGAAGCCGAGGCCATCGCCGAATCGGGCCTGTTCGCCAACGGCAAGGCCGCGCTCGCGTTCGGCATCGAGTTCTCCACCGCCGACGTCCAGACCACGGTCAACGGGACGGTCACCTCGCGCATGGACGACGGCTCGATGGTCAAGATCGAGATCGACCCCACCGTCGACGACGAGAGCAAGACCGGCTTCGTCGACACGGCGCTCGACATGATCCACGTCGGTGCGCATGCGCTCGAGACCGAGGACACCATCGTCTACAGCAACCGGCGCGGCAACAGCATCGGCGGTCTGGTCGATGGCCAGGAATACGTGGTGATCCGGCTGGCCGACGACCTGTCGACCGCGCGCGACGAGTCCGAATGGATCCAGCTCGCGCTGACCGAGCAGAAGGCCATCGACGGCGATGCGATCGACCTCAAGGCCGATACCGCCGGCGTGCCGATCGCCACCAACAACAAGGGCTTCACCGGCGCCGACGTCAACGGCAACACCAACACCATCGTGCTGGCCAATCCCGCCTTCACCGGCGCCGGCACGGTGGACTTCTCGCTGCTCGGCCAGACCTTCGAACTCGGCCAGGCCGTCGTCTACCACCAGGGCTCCGAGGCCATCGCCGGCCTGGAGAACGGCGCGACCTACTACATCATCACCGGCACCGACGAGTACAACCTGGATGGCGACCAGCGTTTCGTCGGCGAGCAGGTGGTGCAGCTGGCCGAGTCCGAGAACGAGGCGCGCGCCGGCATCGCGATCGACATCGGCGCCGTGGGCGCGGGCGCCAGCGGATTCAGCCTGTCCGCCACCCATGTGCTGGACTCCGGCTTCTCCACCGGCATCGGCGTGCAGGCCAGCCTGGACGCCTCCGACAAGGCCTCCGGCGGCGCCGGGCTGAGCTCCGAAGACCGCAACGACGGCCCCAAGACCAAGTGGCAGAAGTTCGAGGCGGCCAAGGAGAAGATCAACCCCAATGTCACCGACAAGATCTTCCAGGCGCTGACCAAGGACTACCGCGACAACACCGACAAGACCGGCTCCGGATCGAGCGGCAGCCTCAGCGTGGCCGGCGGCCTGGCCGTGGTCTATACCGATCACACGGTCACGGCCACCGTCGGGCTCGATGCCGAACTCAAGTCCAACGAAGACCTGGAGGTCACGGCCGGCATCAGCCAGACCTACCAGCTCACCGCGGAATCCGACACCGAGCCGCAGGAGAACGCCAACGGCAGCAGCTCCGGCGAAAGCGCACCCAACACGGTCAGCGTGGCGGTGTCGGTGGGCGTGTTGAACAACACGGCCACGGCCACGGTCGCCTCGGGCGCCGAACTCGACGCCTTGCGCGCCACGCGCGTCATCTCGAACATCACCTATCCGTTCCTGACCCGCCCGGACGCCTTCGTGCCCACCACGGCCGGCGAGTTCCTCGATGCCGTGCAGGCCGAGGGATACCAGGCGATCGACAAGTACCTGGACGGTTATTTCGGCATCCAGTCGGGCCTGTTCAACAGCTGGACCCGCAGCACGGCCACGGCCGACAACGTCGGCGTCGCCGGCTCGGTCACGGTGCTGGTGATCAACAACACATCCAAGGCCATCGTGGAGCCGATGGTGCGCATCAACCAGGATGTGGACTGGCGCGACGACGCCGTCAATCCGCATGGCAACCAGGCGGCGCGGCGCGACGACGGCCTGGGTGGCGAACAGGTGGTCTCGGTCGAAGCGACGACCTACATGCAGACCATCAACATGACCGGCATCTTCGCGTTCAACCTGCCGGCCGCCACGCTCGATCCGTTCAGCCCGGACTTCGACCGCAAGCTGGCCGTCAAACCGGTCGGCTCGAGCGGCGAAAAAGGCGGCTTCGGCGGCGCGATCTTCATCAGCGTGCTGGGCAACACCACCCATGCCACGGTCGGCGACGGCGCGCACGTGTACAGCGGCAGCGACGGCGGCTTCAACATCAAGGCCGAAGAGGCCATCACCGGCTTCGCGTTCAACCAGGCCGGCGGCGAAGGCGGCAAATACGCGATCGGCGGCACCGTGTCCTGGGTCTCGCAGACCAGCGACACGCTGGCCCAGCTCAGCGGCCTGGCCTTCGTGACCGGGCGCAATGCGCGCATCTATGCCGGCAGCCTGGAGACCCAGATCGCCTGGAACGGCGGCATCGCCAAGGGTGAAGGACTGGGCGTGGGCGTGTCCATCGCCATCCACCAGGTCGACCGCACGACCCGCGCCGTCATCGGCGATGCGGAGCGTCGCAGCGGCGCGGCCGATCCGCGCGCCGACGTGCAGATCGACGTGTCCGACGCGGTCGACGTCAAGGCCATCGTGACCGGCCGCATCCTGACCTTCGGCATGGCCGGCGCCTTCTCCAGCAGCGAGCCGCAGGAACCCGTGCCGGCCGACACGCCGCTCAAGGCGCAGAAGATCCTGGGCGTCGATGCCGAACCGCCCCCGACCGGCATCAGCGTGGCCGCGGCGGTGGCCGTCAACCGGATCAACGACACGACGCAGGCCTCCATTGTCGACGCCGGCCATATCCAGGCCTCCGGCGTCAAGGTGGACGCCGACGACCAGCTGTTCCAGCTCGCCATCACCGGCGGCGCCGCCGTGGTCAAGACCAGCGAGAACAACTCCAAGTCGCTGGCCGGCGCCTTCAGCTACAACGAGATCGGCGCCACCACGCTGGCCTACGTGCTCGACACCCATGTCACGACCACCGACGCGATGCAGCTCGGCGCGCGCCGCAGCGGCGACCTGGTCAGCATCAGCGCCGGCGGCGCGTTCACCAACGGCGACGACGGCATCGCAATCGCCGGCTCGTTCTCGCTGAACATGGTCTACAACGACACCCAGGCCTACCTGGACGGCGTCGACGCCGACATCGGCGGCAACCTGACGGTCAGAACCTCGGACAACGCCCGCATCATCGCCGTCGGCGGCGGCGTGGCCTACGGCGGCAAGGCCGGCGTCGGCCTGGGCGTGGGCGCCAACATCCTGGGTTCGGACGCGCGGCCCACCATCACCCGCTCCTACATCCAGAACGGCAGCATCGGCATCGGCGGCAACACGCTGGAGGTCTCGGCGATCAACGACAACCCCGACAGCGACCCGCGCATCTTCGCGTTCGGCGCCGGTGTCGGCGTCAGCGGCAAGGACGGCAAGGTCGGCCTGGGCGCGATGTTGTCGGTCAACCTGACCACCAACAAGACCGAGGCCTGGATCAAGAACGCCAGCGTCACCGAGAAAGCCGGCAATGGCACAGCCACCAACACCACGGTCAAGGCCGTGGACGACTCCGGCATCGTCGCCGTCGCCGGTGCGGTCGGTGTGTCCTCGAGCAACGCGATCGGCGCGGCCATCGGCTACAACGAGATCGACAACGATGTCTCGGCCTACCTGGACAACGTCAGCCTGACCAGCGACGGCGCCTTGACCATCGAGGCAACCTCGGACGCCGAGATCGGCGGCGTCGCCATCGGCGTGGCCGCCACCACCGGCGGCTCCGGCAAGCTGGCCGGCGCCGGCTCGTTGCTGATCAACCAGATCAGCAACACGATGAACGCTTACATCGTCGACACCGTGGGCGCCAAGGATGCGATCAGCGTCGGCGGCGACATCACGGTGACCGCGGCCGACAACTCCGTGATCGTCTCCATCGCCGGCGGCATCGCGGTCTCGCCCACCGGCAAGACCGCCATCGGCGCGGCCGTGAGCTTCAACGTCATCACCAACCAGGTGCGCGCCTATGTCGAGGACGCCACGCTCGACGCGCGCAACGCCGGCTCGAGCATCCAGCTGTCGGCCAGCTCCAGTGCCACGCTGGTGTCGGTCGCCATGGGCGTGGGTGGCGGCGGCGTATCGTTCGCGCTGGGCGGATCGCTGACCGTCAACTCGATCGCCAACAGCGTCGATGCGCACATCCGGAACAGCTCCAGCGTCGAGGCCGGCCGCGATGTGTCGGTGCGCGCGACCGAGTCCGACACCCTGGTCACCGTGGCCGGCGGTTTTGCGGCCGCCACCAGCGGCGGCGGCAACGCCGTGGGCGCCGCCATCGCCTACAACTACATCGGCGGCAGCTTCGACGTCGCCAACCCCGAGGTCGTGAACCGCGACTCCACGGCCACCGACCAGATCACCGCCTATATCGACAACACCCAGGTGGTCGCCGGCCGCGACGTGGTCGTCGTGGCCGGTTACCAGGCGCCGGCTGGCGCGGTGCCGGCCAGCGTGCAGGTGTGGGACGAGAGCGAACGCATCGACCTGCCCGAAGACGCGGATTCGCACCTGGTCAGCGTCACCGTCGGCGGCGCGGCCGCCGACCAGTTCGCGCTCGGCGGCTCGGTGTCGATGAACATCGTCGCGCACGACATCACGGCCTACATCAGCGGCACGCGCTCCGTCACCGCCGACGGCAGCGTGCTGGTGTCGGCGCTCGACGACCTGACCATGACCAACGTGGCCGGCGGCGTGGCGCTGGGCCAGAACGCCGTGGGCGCCGGCGTGGCGCTGCAGGTCGACAAGAGCCAGGTCGCCGCCTATGTCGGCGCCGGCGCGGTCGTCGATGCCAAGGGCAACGGCGCCGGGCTGCTCGCTCCCACCGGCACGCAATCGGCGTCCGGCGTGCCGCAGACCAGCGCGATCAAGGGCCTGGCGGTTACCGCCGTGGCCTTCGAGAACATCCATACCGTCGCCGTCGGTGGCGCGGCCGCGGCGCGCGCCTCGGTGGCCGGCTCGGCCGCCGTCACGGTGCTGGCGCGCAGCACCACGGCCTCGATCGCCGAGAACGCCCGCATCAACCAGGGCACGGCGGGCGAACACGCCGACCAGGGCGTACTGGTGCTGGCCTCCGACCGCACCAACCATGTCGGCGTGGCCGGCTCGGTCGCGCTCGGCGGCACGGCCGGCATCGGTGCCGGTGTCGACACCGGCGTCTTCGTCAAGAACACCAAGGCCTGGATCGCCAGCGGCGCGCGCGTCGATGCGCAATCCGACGTGCGCCTGCAGGCCTGGTCGGACGAGACCATCGTCTCGGTGGCGGCCGCCGGCGGCGGCGGGCTCGACGTCGGCATCGCCGGTGCGATCGACGTCTACGTGCTGGACATCACGACGCAGGCCTACATCGAAGGCGGCAAGACGGTGGACGCGGTCAGCTACGCGGCGGCGGCCGTCGCTGCCGGCGGCAACGTCCAGGTCGCGGCCGAAGACGCCAACGAGATCGACATCGTCAGCGGCAGCATCGCCGCCGGCGGCACGGCCGGCATCGGCGGGGCCGCGGCCGTTCCGGTCGTGACCAAGAACACCCAGGCCTGGATCGGCCATGGCGTTTCGGTCGACGCCAAGGCGCAGCGCGCCGGCATCGACGTGCGCGACGGCACGGTCACGATCGGCTCGGGTGCCTATGGCGGCACCGCCGACGGACAGGTCAGCCCGGTCGACATCGCCAACGACGACGTCACCGACGCGCAGCTCACCGCGCAGCGCATCGCCACGCCCGGCACGCGCCAGAATTTCACCGGGGTCGCGGTGACCGCGGTGAACCGCGACGACATCGCCGCCTACAGCGTCGGCGCCGGGTTCGCCGGCACCACGGCGGTCCAGGTCTCGGCCTCGGTCAACGTGATGCACAGCACGACGCAGGCCTACATCGCCGACAACGCGCGCATCAACCAGGACGACACGGGTGAAAACGCAGCGCAGTCGGTGCTGGTTGCCGCCGCCAACGACTACCAGCACCTGGGCGTCGCCGGCGGCCTGTCGATCGCGGGCAACGTCGCGGTCACGCCCGGTGCGCTGGTCAACGTCGTGACCAACACCACCAAGGCCTGGGTCGGCAAGTCCGCCCAGGTCGACGCGATGCGCGACGTCGAGGTCCGGGCCCAAGCGGCCGAAGACGTGTTGTCGATCAGCATCTCGGTGGCCGGCTCGGGCACGGTCAGCGTGGCCGGCGCGGTCTCGGTGTTCGTGCTGAACAACACCACCCATGCCTTCGTCGACAACGGCGCGATGATCGACGCCACCGGCAACCTGCTGGTCACGGCCGTCGATGCCACCGACCTGGACGTGGTCGCCGGTGCCGTGGGCATCGGCCTGACCGGCGGCGGCGTCGGCGCCAGCATCGGCGTGAACGTCGTCAACAAGGACACGCGTGCCTGGATCGCCAGCGCCAGCATCGACGCCAAGGGCCAGTCCTCGGCGATGACGGTGTACGACGGCACGCTCAGCGACGCCGGCGTGTTCGGCCTGAGCACCGCGGCGCACAACGTGCGTGGCGTGGCGGTGATCGCGCAGTCCAGCGAGAACCTGGTCGCGGTCGCGGCCGCCGGTGCCGGCGGCGCAAACTTCGGCGTGGCCGGCTCCATCACCGTCAACGTGCTGGACTCCGACACCCGCGCCTTCATCGCGGCCGGCGCCAACGTCAACGTGGACGCCACCGATGCCCATGCGAACCAGGACGTGCACGTGGCCGCGCTCAACGACCTGACCATGCGTGTCGTCGACGGCACGGTGGCCGGTGGCGCCTTCGGTGGCGTGTCCGGCGGCGTGGACGTGGGCATCGTGCGCAACGACACCACCGCCTTCATCGCCGGCAACGACGTGCGCGCACGGCGCGACATCGCGGTCAGCGCGCTGGCCGACCGGGACGTCGGCTCCTATGTCGTCAGCGCCGCCGGCGGTGCGGTCGGCGTGGGCGCCGCCATCGCGGTGTATGCGCTGGGCGGCAACCTGACCGGCAGCTACGCCTACGACACCAACAACGACGGCACCGGCGAAGACCAGAACGTGCTGGTGGGCCGGGACAGCAACGGCAACCAGACCGGCACCGTTGCCGGCCTGGCGGACTCGCAATCGCAGGCCTCCAGCGTGTCCAGCCTGCTGGGCAATCTCTCGGGCGCCGGCGGCTCGCAACTAGGCGCCGACGACCAGCGCAGCGCCGCCAGCGCCGCGCAGACCTCGTTCGACGACGGCACGCCCGACAACGCGGCCAGCGGCGCCATCGGCGCCAACGTGGCCGACAGCGCCTCGGTGGCCGAGGTCACGGTGCCCCGCGGCACGAATGCCTTCATCGCGCGCAATGCCAACGTCGACGCGGGGCGCCATGTCGACCTCGACGCCCGCGAACGGGTGCAGCTGACCATGGTCGGTGGCGGCCTGGGCGTCGGCGGCGCCGGCATCGGCGCCGGCATCGCGATCCTGAACCTGGGCGAACAGGTCCAGGCCTTCATCGGTTCGGGCGCCATCGTGCGCGCCGCCAGCGTCGACGGCAGCGGCGACGTGACACTGGACGCACGGCTCAAGGCCGACCTGTCGGTGCTCGGCGTCACCGGCGGCCTGGGCGGCAGCTTCGGCGTCGCCGGCGCGGTCGCCGTCGTGACCGACAACAGCGACGTGCGCGCCTTCCTGGAAGACCGCACCGACACCGCCACCGGCGCGCGCATCCTGGGCGCCGACCAGATCCGCATCACCGCCGACCGCGGCGTCGCGATCCATGTCTCCACCGTCGGTGCCGCGGGCGGCATCATCGGCGGCCTGGGCGCGGCCGTGGTCGTCGCCGAGGCCAACGGCAACACCCAGGCCCACGTGGGCAACTTCGCACAGATCGGGCTCGAGGGCGCCGCACCGGGCGTGACCAACGTCACGGTCCAGGCCACCAGCAACGCCAGCATCGGTTCGTTCGGCTCCAGCGCGATCACCGCGGCCGCCATGGCGGTGGGCGGCACCGGCGCACTGGCGGCCGGCATCGTCGTCGCCACCATCGACGTGAACACCGAGGCCAGCATCGGCGACGACGCGCAGGTCCGGGCCACGGGCACGGTCGCGCTGGACGCCGATTCGACACTGCACATCGACGTCGACGCCGACGGCGGCGCGCTGGGCGCCATCGCCGTCGGTGCGATGTTCGGCTACGCCAAGGTGGGCAGCGGCAACGAACGCGGCAAGACCCGCGCCTGGCTGGGCAGCCGCAGCACCGTCGTCTCCGGCGGCCTGGTCGTGTCGGCCCGCAACGACACCGACGCCGACGTGGCGCTGGTGGCGGCCAACGGCGGTGCCATCGCCGGCGGCGGCGGCGAAGCCGAGGTCACGATCGCCTCCAAGGTCGAGGCCGGCATCGGCAACGATGCCGTCGTCACCTCCAGCGGCGACGTCACCATCGAGGCACTGGCGCTCGACTCCGATGCCCATGCCGCCGCTCGCGGCGGCTCCGGGGGTGCCATTGCGGTCAGCATCTTCAAGTCCACGGCCACCAACAACGGCAGCACCACGGCCTCGGTCGGCGACGGCGCGCAGATCCGCTCCGCCGGCTTCACGCTCAAGTCCGACTCCCACGACCGCGCGCAGACCGACCTGTTCACGCTGGGCATCGGCCTGGGCGCGGGCGCCGTCGGCAACTCCACGGCCAATGGCCATGCCACCACGACCACCACCTTCGGCGCCGACGCCACGCTGGCGGCCACCGGCACCGTGTCCATCCTGGCCACGTCCGACCAGACCGCCGAGGCCGACGCCGACAGCATCTCGGGCGGCGGCATCGCGGTCGGCCTGATCGAGACCCATGCCAACCTGACCCACGACACCCAGACCCACATACGGGCAGGGGCGCAGCTGGCCACCACCGGCAGCTTCACGGTGCGCAGCGACAGCACCAGCCATGCCGACGCCGACTCCGACGGCGGCAGCGGAGCCTTGATCGACATCGCCAAGTCCGAGGCCCATGCCACGATCTCGGACACGGTGCGCACCGATGTCGGCGCTGGCGCCAGCCTGAGCGCCGGCGGCGCGATGCGGGTCGAGGCGCTGCGCTCGACCGAACTCGACGTCATCGCCGAGGTCGACGCCGGCGGGCTCGGCGCCAACACGACGACGATCGCCAAGGGCACGATCAACGGCACCACCACCACGGTGGACATCGGCGCGGCCGACATCGCTGGCCAGACACTGACCGTGCAGGCGCGCACGCGCGCACTCGACGCCAGCGTGATCGCACGCAGCGAAGCCAGCGCGGCCGGTGCCGACTCGGACGCCACGGCCGAACTCGACACGCGCTCGGACGCCACCACCAAGGTGCACGACGGGGCCAACCTGTATGGCCGCGACATGCTCACGCTCGGCGCCTACCAGGACAGGCTGGCCAGCGCGGCCACGGCCACGGCCATCACCAACGGCCTGGGCGGTGACACCGATCCGGAGGGCCACAACACGCTGCGCGCCGACACGCTGGTGGACGCCGATGCCGGCGCCACGCTGCGCACGCGCAACCTGCTGGTCGAGGCCAACACCGCGCCCAGCCCGACCTACACGCTGACCCTGGTCAAGGAGGGCGCGCTGATCGACTTCGGCAGCGAAGCCGGCACCAGTTCGCTGACGCTGAACCAGACCATCGAGTTCGACGCCACCGTCGTCATGCTCGGCGCGCCCAGCCCGGAGCTGGTGATCGACGCCGACGGCAACGTCACCAGCCAGATCAACATCGGCTTCCACAAGGCGGGCAACGACATCGTCGTCGACGACATCGCCAACACCGGCGCCTTGTCGGGCAGCATCGTGTTCCGGATCAACCCGGTGAGTTACGTCAGGACCGTCGACGCCCCCGGGGTATCGGGCTCGGGCAGCTCGTCGTCGGTCATCCGCGGCGCGCCCACGTTTGAGTTCGTGACCGGCTACGAAAGCGTCACGATCGCCAACGCGTCGGCGCTCGACCTGCACATCAATGCCATCGACGTGATCAACCGCTCGGGCAACTTCAGCTCGAGCATCACCGTCAATGTCGCCAGCAAGAGCGGCTTCACGCCGATCACCCGCACCGTCACCGGTGCCACCGACCTGCGCATCGACGCCAGCGGCGGCGGCAACGTCGTGCTGAACGCACGGGTGGCCAACCCCTACGGCAGCAGCCTGATCCGCAGCGGCGACGGCGACATCGTGTCCGCCGACGATACGGCGCGCCTGGACAGCGACTCCGTGACGCTGGAAGCCGGCGGCGGCGCCGTCGGCACGCGGGAAGCGCCGATCCGCATCGACTCCAACCGGTTCTCGGCCAGCGCGGCCGACGGCATCGCGGTGCTGGAAGTCAGCGGCAACCTGAACGTGGAACGCGCCGTTTCGCTGTCTGGCAGCATCGCGCTCACCGCGGCCGGTTCGATTCTCGACGCCAACGCTGCGGCGGGTGCGGACATCAGCGCACCCGACATCATCCTGGACGCCATCGGCGGCAGCATCGGCACGGCGGCCAACCCGCTGGAGATCGACGTGTCCGGCTCCAGCCTGCACGCGAGCGCCCAGGGCGACGTCATCATCACCGATGTGCTGGGCGCGATGGGGATCGCCAAGGTCACGTCGGTCGCGGGCAACATCGACCTGCGCGTGCTCGACCACGCCGCCGGATCGGATCCGGTCGGCGAAGACATGCTGCTGGGCGCCGCCGCGGTGATCCGCGCACTGGCCGGCAATATCGCCCTGTCCGCAGGCGACGACTTCCGCGCGGCCGCCGGCAGCCTGATCCAGGCCGGCGGCACGGTGACACTGGCCGTCGACGTCGGCGACGCCGACCAGAACATCGGTGCCGAAGTCGACCTGCAGGGCGTGATCCGCGCCACGTCGGTCTCCATCACCGGCGGCAGCGACAACGATGTCTTCAGCCTGGTCGGCACCGCCACGCGCACCCGCGTGGACGGCGCCGGTGGCGACGATGTGTTCCATGTCGGCAGCCAGGCCACGCCAGGCAGCAATACCGGCGGCGTGCTCGACGCTTTCCTGCAGCGGCTGACCATCGTCGGCGGCGCCGACGGCCACGACCATCTGCGGGTCGACGACAGCGGCGACGGTGGCGCCAACAGCGGCCATCTGAGTGCCACGGACATCACCGGCTTCGGCATGGGCGAGGGCATCGTCTACACGGGCCTGGAACAGCTCGACCTGACGCTGGGCACGGAGGCCGACACGGTCACCGTGACCTCGACCCACGCCGACACCACGACCTCGGTCCATCTGGGCGACGGCGGCGACCTGCTGACACTGGGCGCCAGCGGTAGCGGCCTGGGCGCGATCGACGGCCTGCTGTACATCGACGGCGGCGAGGGCACGGACCGCTTCCGGGCCGTGGACGCCGACGACAGCGCCAACAATGCGGGTGCACTCGGGACCACACGGCTGACCGGCCTGGGCATGGGTTCCGCCGACCAGACCGAGATCAACGAGAACCGGGGGGTCGACTACCGCGGCTTCGAGGCCCTCGACCTGCAGCTCGGCGGCGGCAACGACATGCTGGCCATCACCGGCATCCTGCAGGCAACCACGGTGGACACCGGTGCGGGCAACGACCGGATCGCCGCGGGCGGCACCGGCGTCGGCGACAGCCTGTCGGACATCGCGGCCAGCCTGCGCCTGAGCGGCGGTGGCCAGGCCGACGACCGTCTGCAACTGGCCAGCGGCGTGCAGAGCTTCCTGGCGCTCGATCGCGGCGCGGACGGCCACGGCAAGGTCACCGGTTTCGGCGGCGACGTGGACTTCACCGGTTTCAGCATGCTCGAGGTGTTCCTCGGTGACTCCGGAGACACGGTCCAGGTGCACGATACCGCGACGATGACGGCCTTGTATCTGGGCGACGGCGGCGACCAGCTCGAGATCGACAACAACCGCCACGTGTTGACGGCCGAACTGGGCAAGGGTACCGATACCGCGACCATCCGCAATGCCGGCGCGGAGATTGCCGTGTCGAACCTGGCGCAGGACGAGGATGGCGACACGCTGATCATCGACCTGTCCGCGACGACGGCGCAAGGCAACGGCACGCTGGGTGGTGCCGGCCATGCCGGCGTGCTCAGCGGCATGACGCTCGGGGCCATCGGCTTCGAGGGCATCGGGCAATTGCAGGTGAAGCTGGGCAGTGGCAACGACCGCCTCGCGATCGACCACAACATGGACAACACCACGGTGGCCGTCGGCGGTGGCGCGGGTGACGACCATTTCACCGTCCTGACGCTGGGCTCCAAGATCACCAGCCTGACGGGCGACACCGGTGAGGACACGGTCACCGTGCGGATCGACGACGCACCGTCCGTCCCCGACCAGTTCGCCAGCCTGCGCCTGGGCGTGGAGGAACTGGTCATCGACAACAGCCTGAACGCGACGGCCGTGCACTGGACCGTCACCGACGGCGCGGCGGTGGAGGCCGATGCCGGCAGCGGCCGCCTGTACGTGTTGTCGGCCGAAGGGGCGCAACACATCCGCATCCTCGGCGGCAGTGCCGACGACGCGCTGGACGTGGTCAGCAGCATCGGCAGCGACGTGCAGGGCCAGGTCGACGGCAACCGTGTGGAACTCACCGCCGGACAGGTCGTGCTGGTGCCGGTCACCGCGCAGACCCAGGCCAACTTCGACACGGCGATGGACTTCGACGGCCTGACCGGCGGCAGCAGCACCCGGTACTGGGAAGACGGCTTCAGCCTGGTCAGCAATGCGGCGATCGGCCAGGACAGCCAGGTCAGCCCGGCCGCGCGCGGCGCCGGCACCGGCAACACCTTCCGCCTGTTCCGCGATGCCGACAACGACGGCGTCAGCGATGGCGTGTTCGCCCTCGGAGCGATGTCGCTGGCCTCCTACACCGGCAACGCGCACAGCGTGACCTTCAGCGCCACGACGGCCAACGGTTCATCGGTGAGCCAGACCTTCACCGCCTCGGGCACTGACCCGGCCACCGGCAAGCCGGTGTTCCAGCGCTTCGTGTTCGACCCCGTGAAATTCGCGGCGGTCACCGAGGTGCGCTGGACCGGCGGCACGGCGCTGATGGACACCATCGAGCTCGCGTCGACCACCTACTACGGCGCCGCCGGCGCGAGCCCGGTCTCGGTCGAGACCGTCACGTTGTCCGGCTCCCTGCTGTTCGACACCAGCAATGCCAGGATCATCTCCGACAACAACCGGAACCGGCAACTCGACAACTACGAGGTCGTCTACTACGGCAACGCGAGCACGTATTACTACTACCTGAACGGCAACTACCTGCCGTTGTCCAACCCTGGCGTGCGCTTCACGGCCACGCAATCCGGCGGCGTCACCTCGTTCCAGTTCGCCGGCAACCTCAACGTCTCCGGCAACACCTACGTCTCGGCGATCGGAGGCAACGGCCTGTCGATCCAGGTCGCGAACGACGTGACGATCTCCAGTGCGGCCTATTTCAACTTCTCGGCAACCGGCCGCACCTCGGGTGCCGGCGGCGGCACCGGCGGCACCGGCGGCCTGGGCGGTTCGGGTGGCGACGGCGGCACCGGCGGCAACGGCGGCGGCAATTCGGGCACCACCAGCGATGGCGGCGCCGGCGGCAGCGGTGCGGACGGATTCACCGGCTATTACGGCAAGTCCGGCAAGGACGGCGCCGTGGGCGGTTATGGCGGCACCGGCACCAGCGGTGACTACGGTCGCGCCGGCTCGGCCGGAGGCTCCGGAGTCAACAGCGGCGGCAGCGGCGGTGCCGGGGGCGCCTACTACTACAACGCCGGCTCCTCTGTCAGCGGCGGCACGCGCGGCGCGGCGGGCGACGGCAAGGGCGGCGGCGCGCCCGGTGACTTCGCCACAGGCGGCACCGGCACGGCCGGGGGCAGTGGCGGCGGCGACAACAACAGCAGTACGCGCTCCGTCTACGACGGCGGCATCGGCAACTCGGGCAGTGGCGGCAATTCCGGCCGCGCCGGCCTGAACACCGGCAGTGGAGAGTCGATCTCCGGTGGCGGTGGTGGCGGCGGCGGCCAGGGCGGCGGCGGCGGTTCCGGTGGCGGCGGCGGTGGTGGCGGCGGCTCCGGCGGCGGCGGCGGCGGTGGCGGCTCCGGATCCTACGTCGCCGTCGTCTATCCGGTCGGCCTGTACGGCGGCAGCGGTGGCCAAGGAGGCCACGGCGGCCGGGGCGGCGACGGCGGCGATGGTGCGGACGGCACGCGTGGCGGCGACGGCGGCGGTGGCGGTGGTGCCTTCGAACTGGTGGCGCGGGGCCGGGTCAACGTGGTGTCCAGCGCAACGTTCGCCGCTGCCGGTGACGACGGCACGGCGGCATCGAACCCCGGCAGCCCGGGCGGCGCGGGTAGCAAGAACGCCAGCCTGAACTCGGGCAAGACCAACGGCAGCGCCGGCGAGGACGGCGGCCTGATCGACGGCGGCACGGGTGGCAATGGCGGCTCCGGCGGCCAGGGCGGCGACGGCGGACGTGGCGGTTACGGCGGCAAGGGCGGCACCGGCGGCGGTGGCGCCGGCGGCACGATCAAGATCTCCGGCACCACGGTCCGCGCGTCCGGCGCCACGATCGATGTCTCCGGCGGATCGGGTGTCTATACCGGCCAGGAAGGACGCCTGATCCTGGGCTCCAACACCAGCCTGTCCGGGCAGGAACCCGCGGGCCAGGACACGGCCAGGACCGTGGGCCGTTATGCCGGCACGCGGGCCGACAACGTCTACATCTCGGACGTGGCATCCAACCCGGCCCTGGACGATACAGCCACCATCGCCGGCCTGGCCGGCGGCGCCGACCTGTTCGGCCTGCTCAGCGGCGTCACCGAGTTCTCGCTCGCCGGCATCCTGGGCACGGTGCCCGACAACGCGCTGGCGGCCGTGATCCGGCTCGACGTCGGCCCCGGCGCCTACAACGACAACTACACCGGCATGGACATGCTGCTGTTTGTCAACCTCAGCGGCGGCAACCTGTCGACACCGCGCATCGGTGTCGGCCTGTCCGGCAGCGCAGACGCATCGATCCTGCGCGACCTGCAGATCGACGGTGTCGGCAACCTGCGCAACCTCGGCTCGCTGGGTGCGGGCCAGGTCTGGGCCACCCTGATTCCCGACACCACCGTGACGGTCAACGCCACCGTGGCCGGTTCCATCAGCGGCCTGAGCGGCAAGACCATGATCGACAACCAGGTCGAGTTCATCCGCGCGGTGCGCAGCGACGTCGCCAGTGCCGAACTCGCCGGCATGGACGCGGTGGCGGTCAGCCCCGACGGTCGCCATCTGTACGCGGTGAGCGGCGGCGACGGCGCGCTGGTCGTCATCAATGCGGACGACCTGAGCCAGCGCCAGCTGTTCAAGGACGGCTTCGACGGCATCACCCGCCTGGCGGGCGCGTCCGATGTCGCCGTCAGCGCGGATGGCAGCAAGGTGTTCGTCACCAGCCATGACGACAAGGCCCTGCTGACGTTCACGCGCAACCAGGTCACGGGCGACCTCGGCGGTACACCGACCATCGACTACTACGCCGGCTTCGACGCACACGACACCGTGGCCGTCAACGACGCCGGCACCCGGGTCTACACCGGCGGCGCCAGTTATGTCTTCGCCAACCATCTCGACGACGCGGCCACGCCGGACTTCCACAGCGTGGCGGCCATCGGCGGGGTCGCCGAGCTGGCCGTCAGCCGCGACGGCACGCTGGTCTACGCCAGCACCCAGGGCGGCGGTGCGCTGGTCGTGTTCAGCGCCGACCTGGGCAGCCGCACCGTGATCGACACCGCCGGCCTGGGCCTGCACGGCATCAGCGGCCTGGCGGTCAGCGCGGACGACCGCCATGTGTACGCGGCGCTCGCCGGCAGCGACCAGGTGGCGGTGTTCGCACGCAGCGGCAGCACGCTGACGCTGGTGTCGACCGTCAACAACAATGCCGACGGCGTGCGCGGCATCGACGGCGCCACGGCGCTGGTGTTCAGCGCCGACAACCGCTACCTGTTCGTGACCGGAAGCGCCGAGAATGCCGTCGCGGTGTTCGAGCGCGATGCTGCCGACGGCAGCCTGCACTTCCTGCAGGTGGTGCGCAACGGGGTCGGCGGCGTGGCCGGGCTGCTGAGGCCTGCCACCGTGACCGCCGATGCGCACGGCGTGTACATCGGCAACCTGGGCCAGAACGGCTTTGCCGGCGGCATCGTCAAGTTCGACCAGCAGACGCTGGCCGGCAACACGGTGCAGGACGAAGGCCTGCTGGACGTCGCCATCGGCAGCATCTTCGTGCTCGACGACGCGTTCGGCGACGGCCAGGGCACGCTGGCGCAATGGAGCGTGTTCAACAACAGCCTGGCGGGGCGTTCCATCACCCCGCTGCTGCTCGAGGCCGATGGCTCGGGCTGGCGCATCGTCACCGTGGGCGCCACGCGCACCATCGATGCCAGCGGCGTGCAGACCTTCGACTTCGGCGCCGCGGCCGGCGCCGACCTGCAGACCAGCGGCCGTTATTTCGGCTGGAAGGACGGCAGCGCGGCGGGCGCCAACAACGCCGGTGCCATCGAATACCGCAACGGCGGCGACGCCCATGTGTTCTGGCTGGGCGGACAAGGCGCGGTCGCCTCGGGCAACGCGTACGCCACCGTGCAACGGCTCAACCGCAGCTACGCCGTGCAGGCCAGTGCGGCACCGCAGCCGGTGCAATACGACGTGGCGTTCAGCAGCATCGCCGAACTCGGGGTGCGCCTCGGCGCCGGCAACGACACCTTGACACTGACCCGCTCGCCGAGCCTGGACGTCGCCCGGGTCGCACTCGACACCGGCGACGGGGACGACCTCGTCAACCTGCCCGACCTGGCGGCCGTCACCACGGTGCAACTCGGTCGCGGCGAGGACGAGGCGCAGCTCAGTTCGCTGCGTATGGCCACCAACGTCACCGTGTACGGTGGCGACGACGCCGACCGGATCACGATCAGCCGCAGCGGCGAAGCCAGTCGCACCGAGATCTTCGGCGATGCCGGCCCCGACACCGTGCGTATCGCCGGCACCGGCATTCCGCTGTCGGCCTCGACCATCGTGCACGGCAGCTTCAACGACACGGCCCCGCATGACGTGCTGCAATACGATCCGGCCGGCTGGACCGTCAACCCGTCCGCGCCAGGACAATCGTCCGGCACGCTGCAGTCCGGAGCCCTGGTGTTCACCGGCAGTTTCCCGTTGACGTTTTTCGCGCAATACGGCCTGGTGCAATACGACACCTTCGAGAGCGTGCAGGTCATCGCGGCACCGGTCATCTCGCTGACCCCGCCCGTGGCCTTCAACGAAGGCGACTCGGTCCGCCTGGTCGCCAACGTGTGGCCGCTGGGCAGCACCAACAGCCTGGACGGCCCGCTGGCCTGGGACATCGACGGCGACGGCCAGTACGGCGAAGTCGTCGGCACTGACGTGATGCTCGACTGGAACCAACTCAGGGCGCTGGGCATCGACGACGACGGTGTGTTCCAGATCGGCGCGCGCGCCATCAACGGCGACGGGTTCGAAAGCACCGCCTTCACGACGCTGACCATCGGCAATACCGCGCCCACCATCGCGCTGAGCGCGAACACCAGCGTGGCGACCGACGCCCCGTTCCAGATCGGCTTCTCCGCCACCGACCCGGGCAACGACCGGGTCACGGCCTGGGAGATCGACTGGACCGGCGACGGCTCGCAGGTCGAGACCTTCGGCAGCACCACGCGCTCCGCCACCCATGTGTTCGACGAGCCGGGCACCTACACCGTGACCGTGCGCGCCACCGACGAGGACACGACCAGCGTCGCCACCCATGTCGTCGACGTGACCGTGTCGGCGGCCGAGGTCTCGGCAGGCGGGCCCTACCGCATCCGCGAGGGCGAGGACCTGACGCTCACCGCCATCGTGGCCGGCACGCCCGACAGCATCCGTTGGGACGTGAATGGCGATCTCTTCGTCGACGCCACCTCCGCCGACACCACGCTGGTGCTGAGCTGGTCCCAGCTGCAAGGTCTGCTCGGCCCGGCCGTCGACGGCGACGGCACATATGCGGTTCGCGTACAGGCAACGTATGCCAATAACGCATTTGCGGTCTCCGCCCCGGTCACCCTGACGGTCGACAATGCCGCACCGACCGTCGACGCCATCAGCGTGGGCGCGGTCCGCGAAGGCGAGGCGGCCGTGATCCGGTTCAGCAACGCCTTCGATCCGTCGAACGCCGATACCGACGCCGGCTTCAGCTACACCGTGTCGTTGCAGACTCCACTGGGCAACTACCAGGATACGGTGCAGTCCCTCGACGCCATCGTCGACATGACGATACCGGCCCACGTGATCGCCGACAACGGCGACTACAACGTGCTGGTGCGCATCACCGACAAGGACGGCGGCTTCACCGAGCAACAGCTGACGCTGACGGTGCTGGAGCAGGCCCCGACCTTGACCGTGGACGGCGCCGCCTCGGTGGCTGAAGGTGCCGACTACCGGCTCGATTTCCGCGCCGACGACCCGGGCATGGATACCGTCGACGAATGGATCGTCGACTGGGGCGACGGTGTCGTCGACCGTTTCGCCGGCAGCGCCGACACGGCCACGCACCGCTTCGTCGACGACGGCGCCCGCACCGTGCGCGTGACCGCGCGCGACGAAGACGGCAGCTACCACGTCGACAAGGCGGTCAACGTCAGCAACGTCGCCGCGCAGCTGCTGGACCTGCAGGCCAGCGACACGGTCGAGGGCGGCGTGGCGCAGCTCAGCGGACGCATCGTCGATCCGGGCCTGAACGACAGCTTCACGCTGGACATCGACTGGGGCGACGGACAGACCGAGAGCGTGGCCTTTGCCGCCGGCGCGACCGTGTTCTCGATCGGCCATGTCTACGTGGACGACGATCCGAGCGCAACCACGGCCGACAGCTATACCGTTTCCGCGACGCTGCGCGACGACGACTCCGGCAGCGACAGCGCCGACGCGCAACTCACGGTCGGCAACCTCGCGCCGACCGTGGAGATCGCGCTCGATGCCGTGAACGTCGTCGAAGGCGCCCTGGTGCAGGTCAGCGGCAACATCGTCGACCAGGGCCTGGCCGACACGCACAGCGTGATGATCGACTGGGGTGACGGCAGCAGCTCGGTGGCCGACGTCGACCAGCTCGCCCACACCTTCAGCGCCAGCCACCGTTACGCCGACGACAACCCGAGCGGCACGCCGAGCGACGACTACACCATCACCGCGATGGTGACCGACGACGATGGCGGCCAGGGCCAGGCGCAGGCCGTGGTCCGCATCGACAACGCGGCACCGATCATCACCGGCATCGCGCTGGAGGAGGTCGACGACGGCACCACGTCCACGGTCACGCTGACCGGCAGCCTGGCCGACATCGGCCTGCAGGACACCCATGTCGTGACCGTGACCTGGGGCGACGGCAGCAGCGAATCCGTGGCGGTCGACGCGCAGACGCGCAGCTTCGTCGCGCAGCACCTGTTCGCCATCGACCAGGTGCCGGGCTACCGCATCCAGGTCAGCGCCCAGGACGACGATGGCGGCGTCTCCGCCACCGTCAGCGCCGACACCCGCGGCTACCTGGCCAACCGGGCTCCGGCCGCGGCCACCTATGCCATCACCTTGTTCGAGGGTGAATCGGTGACACTGGACCTGTTCACCGACAACCCCGATCCGGACGGCGACCCGATCCAGTTGTTCATCGTCGAGCCGCCCGCCCACGGCAGCCTGCGCGCGATCGGCAACGGCCAGGTCATCTACCAGACCGAGCCCGGATTCAACGGCCCGGACAGCTTGCGCTACCGGCTCAGCGACGGCCAGAGCGGCTCGAACGTGGCCACGGTCAGTTTCGAGGTGCTGCCGGTCAACAGCGTGCCGCTGGCGCGCGACGACGCCTACCGCGGTGACGAGGACACCGACATCGTCGGCAACGTGGTGGACAACGACAGCGACGGCGATGGCGATGCCTTGACCGTGACCCTGGTCGACGGCCCGCAACACGGCTCGCTGCAGCTCGATGCCGACGGCGGCTTTACCTACACGCCTGACGCCGACTTCCATGGCAGCGACAGCTTCAGCTACTACGTCAGCGACGACTTCTCCGACAGCGGCGCGGCAACGGTGACGCTGACCATCGACCCGGTCAACGATGCGCCCACCGCGGCCGACGACGGCAGTCATGCCATCGACGAGGACGGTGTGTTGACGGTCGCGGCCGCCGATGGCGTGCTGGACAACGACGGCGACATTGATGGCGATGCATTGACGGCGTCGCTGGTCGGCGGCCCGTCCCACGGCACGCTCGAGTTCGATGCCGACGGCGGTTTCCGCTACACGCCGGATGCCGACTTCCACGGCCAGGACAGCTTCACCTATGTGGCCAACGACGGCGCGCTCGACAGCAACCTTGCCACGGTGACCCTCACCGTGCGCCCGGTCAACGACGCGCCCACCGCTGCCGATGACGCCAGCTATGCGGTCGACGAAGACAACATGCTGACGGTCACCCCAGCCGATGGCGTGCTGGACAACGACGACGACATCGACGGCGACAGCCTGACCGCCGCGCTGGTCAGCGGTCCGTCCAACGGCACGCTGGTACTCGATGCCGACGGCGGTTTCCGCTACACGCCGAACGCCGACTTCAATGGCCAGGACAGCTTCACCTATCTCGCCAACGACGGCGCGCTCGACAGCGGCGTGGCCACGGTGACGATCACCGTGCACCCGGTCAACGACGCGCCGACGGCACAAGACGACAACGCCTATGCCGTGGACGAGGACGGCGTGTTGACGGTCACCCCGGCCGATGGCGTGCTGGACAACGACGGCGACATCGACGGTGACGCGCTGACGGCCGGGCTGGTGAACGGCCCCGCCCATGGCCAGTTGCAGCTCGCGGCCGATGGGAGCTTCACCTACACGCCCGATGCCGACTTCAATGGCCAGGACAGCTTCACCTATGTGGCCAACGACGGCGCGCTCGACAGCGGCGTGGCCAAGGTGACGATCACCGTGCGCCCGGTCAACGACGCGCCAGGCGCGGACGACGACGCCTACGCGGTCAACGAAGGCGACACGCTGACGGTCGCCCCGGCCGATGGCGTGCTGGGCAACGACGACGACATCGACGGCGACACCTTGACCGCCGCGCTGGTCGGCGGTCCGTCGCACGGCACGCTGGAACTCGATGCCGACGGCGGCTTCCGCTACACGCCGAACGCCAACTTCAATGGCCAGGACAGCTTCAGCTATGTGGCCAACGACGGCGAGCTCGACAGCGCGCTGGCCACGGTGACGATCACGGTGCGTGCGGTCAACAGCGATCCGCAACTGGCCCAGGTCGACGATGTCTCGCTGGACGAGGGCCAGGCGCTGGTGCTCGACCTGGTGGCCACCGACGACGATGGCGACACCATCCGCTACAGCCTGGACCTGGCGCCGGACGGCGCCGCGATCGACGACCAGGGGCGACTGACCTGGACCGCCACCGATGGCGACGATGCCTATGCCTTCACGGTCCGGGTCAGCGACGACTTCGGCGGCAGCAGCACGCGCAGCTTCACCGCCAACGTGCGCAACGTCGCGCCGACCCTCGGCCTGGCCGGCCCTGCCGTGGCCCACCAGGGCCAGGCCTATACGGTGCTGCTCGCCCACCAGGACCCGGGCGACGACACCGTGCGCGAATGGGTCATCGACTGGGGCGACGGCAGCGAAAGCATCGTGGCCGGCGACGCGACACAGGCCAGCCATGTGTACGACACCCGGCTGGGCACGACCCGCATCCAGGCGCTGGCACGTGACGAGGACGGCAACTGGTCCGGCCCGATGCTGGACATCGAGGTGGTGGCGCTGCCGCTGCAGGTCGCCAGTTTCGCGTCCTCGCAGTCGGGCTTCAGCGTGCGTTTCAACCAGGTCTTCGACCCCGGTCCGATCAACCTGTACGGCGCCGGACGCCTGCCTGGCGACATCCTGGTGCAAGGCCCCGGCGGTGCCCTGGTCGAAGGCTCGCTGGTGTTCGACGACGACGGACAGGGCCTGCGATTCCTCAAGACCGGCGCGGGCCTGGCCGCGGGCGACTACACCGTGACCCTCAGGAGCGGTGCGTCGGCCTTCACCAGCAGCCGCGGCGACCTCGATGGCAATGCCGACGGCAGCACCGGCGACGACTACGTGCATGCGTTCAGCATTGGCGCGGCAGCGCCGACGACACTGTCCCTGCCCGACTTCATGCGCGGCCCCGGCCAGGCCGTCCATGTGCCCAGCGCGACCGCCGGCGGCCTGCCGCTGACCCTGAGCAGCCCGGGCGACGTGCAGGACCTGCAGTTCGAGATCCACTACGACCCGGCCCTGCTCGACATCAGCGCCGTGCTGGCCGGCAACGACCTTCCGGCAAGCGCCACACTGACCGTCGACCTGGCAGGCACCCCGGGCGTGGTGCGCGTGACGATCCACAACGACAGCCCGCTGGCGGCCGGCAACCTGCAACTGCTGAACCTGACCGCCATGGTGCCGTTCGACGCGCCGGCCCAGGCGCGCCAGGTGCTCGACATCCGCAACGTCGTGATCAACGGCGACGCCGCGCCCGGGGCCGATGACGACGGCCTGCAGGTCGTCGGCTACTTCGGCGACGTCAACGGCAACAACGTCTACGACATCGAAGACGTGCAGCTGATCCAGCGCATGGCCATCCGCTACAGCACCGGATTTGCGGCATGGGACGACATCAGCCCGCTGATCATGGCCGACATCGACGGCAACGGCTACGTCACCACCCGTGACGCATCCTGGCTGTACCAGGCGGTGGCCGGCTACGCCAACCCGCTGATTCCCGCCATGCCGAGTGCCGAGGCGATCGCACAGGCGGCAGCGCAACGCGACGCGCAAGCGGCGTCGACACCCGCGCCGGCCGGCGAAGAGCCCGCCGACGACACCGACACAGCGACCACCGGCTCGCAGGCCCCGGACACCGACGGCCCGTCGACGCCGCAGGTGCGCTTCAACAGCGGCCTGCTGGACTTCGGCATCGGCGCGCCGGTGAACCAGGCCGACAACTGGCAGGTCAGCTGGGTCGGCGGCTCGAGCAAGCCGGCAGGAAACGACTGGAAGGTAATATTGCCGTGACCGGCCGGTTCATGCGCGGGTCCCCCGTTCCCGGGGCTTGCGATGCCCTGGCTTAGCTGGTGAAATGGTTTGACTGTCTTGCAACCGAACAACAGAGGAACGACAACTATGGCGACTGAGAAGGAACCCACCAAGAAGGCCGCAGCGGCCGCTGCCCCGGCAGCACCCGCCGCCAGCGGCGCCGCCGGCCCCCGCGTGAAGTGGAATGTCGAGCACCTCAAGAGTTCCTACGTGAATTTCGCCAATGCCAACTCCACGCGGGAGGAGGTCGTGCTGAACTTCGGCCTGAACACCAGCTGGGACCGCAGCCAGCCGGAAGTCGAGATCGAACTGGCTCACCGCATCGTCATGAGTCCGTTCGCCGCCAAGCGCCTGTCGGAACTGCTGGCCAAGCTGATGACGGAGTACGAATCGCGGCACGGCGTACTCAAGTAGGCCCCATGCCCGAGACCGGCGCTGCAGCCCGCCCGGGCGGCGTGCCGCCGGTGCGCCC
Source organism: Rhodoferax sp. (assembly GCA_024236015.1). Classification (GTDB taxonomy): domain Bacteria; phylum Pseudomonadota; class Gammaproteobacteria; order Burkholderiales; family Burkholderiaceae_C; genus CAISIP01. The sequence continues at coordinate 29,969 of JACKLK010000002.1, read as the reverse complement.
GCGCGCAGCGGTGCTGCCCCGCCGTCGGATACGCTCCGACCATTGATCCAACCGCCAGGACCCATACGATGCTGTCGCGACAAGAGCCTTCCGCGCCCGAGGCGGCGAACGAGCCGGCGGCCGCCGCCGCCACCACCGGCCGCTCCGTCGCCACCGACCCGTGGGCGGCGCTGGCCCAGGCACGCACGGCCGAGCAGCTGTGCCAGGCCTGGCTGCCGGTGCTGTGCGGCATGTTGCCCCATGCCCGCAGCGGCGTCATCCTGTTGCAGGATGCCGATGGCAGTTATGCACCGGTGGCGATCTGGCCGGGCCAGACCGACCTGAGCCACCTCGGCGACGTGGCCCAGGAAGCCCTGGTCAAGGGGCAGGGCGTGGTCCGCCGCGATGCCGGCAATCCGACCCAGTTCGCCTATCCGCTCGATGGCGGCGGCCGGCTGTTCGGCGCCGTGGTGCTGGAGCTGCAGACCGAGGCCGACGACGCGCTGAGCCAGGCGATGCGCATGCTGCACTGGGGCGTGGGCTGGCTGATGGACCTGCACAACCGGCGCCAGCTCGGGGTGCAGGAGTCGCGCCTGGCGCGTTCGAGTTTCCTGTTCGACCTGGCGCTGGCGGCACTGGCCGAGACCGATTCGCACAAGGCATCGCTGGCCATCGTGAACCGGCTGGCGCAACACTTCGGCTGCCACCAGGTGCAGCTCGGCCTGGAAAAGGGCAAGACGGTGCAGGTCAGCGCGGTCTCGCACTCGGCCACCTTCGACGAGAAGACCAACCTGGTCAACCTGGCTGCGTTGGCCATGAACGAGGCCTTCGACCAGCGCGCCACCGTGGTCGTGCCCGAACCCGAAGAGGGCGCCAGCCTGATCACCGCGGCGCTGCGCCACTATGGCGGCGAAAGCGGCAGCGCGGCCTTGTGCGCCGTGCCGCTGGAGGCCGCCGACCGGGTCGTCGCCGTCTGGCTGCTCGAGCGCGACACCCCGTTCACGCGCGACGAATGCGAGGCGCTCGAGACGCTGGCGCTGACCATGGCCCCGATCCTCGAGCTCAAGCTGACCGCCGAGGAAGGCCTGCTGCGGCACAGCCGACGCAGCTGGCAGACGCTGCTGCGCCGGACCACCGACACCTCGCGCCCGGGCATCAAGCTGCTGGTACTGCTCGGCGCGCTGCTGATCGTGTTCCTGGCGCTGTACCCGGCCGATCACCGCGTCGCCTCGCAGGCCGTCGTCGAAGGCGCGATCCAGCGCGTCGCCGTGGCGCCATTCCAGGGATACATCCGGCAGGCGCCCGCGCGCGCCGGCGACATCGTGCAAAAGGGCCAGGTCCTGGCGGTGCTGGAGGACAAGGACCTGCGGCTGGAGCGGGTGCGCTGGGAATCCGAACTCGAGGTCGCCGTGCGCAAGGAACGCGAGGCCATGGCCAAGGCCGACCGGGTCGCGCTGCGGCTGGCCTCGGCCCAAGCCAACCAGGCACGGGCCCAGCTCGACCTGACGCTGGAGAAACTCAGCCGGGTCGAGGTCGTCGCACCCTTCGATGGCGTCGTCGTGCGCGGCGACCTGTCGCAGGAGCTCGGCTCGCCGGTCGAGCAGGGCAAGGTGCTGTTCGAACTCGCGCCGCTGGATGCCTGGCGCGTGATCCTCAAGGTCGACGAACGCGACATCGCCTGGGTCAAGCTCGGCGAACCCGGCGAACTGGTGCTGACCAGCCTGCCCGGCCAGGCCTATCCACTGACCGTCAAGCGCATCACGCCGGTCTCCGTGGCCGAGGACGGCCGCAACTATTTCCGCGTCGAGGCCGAACTGTCCGACAAGGCCGAACAAGGGCCGGTGCCGATGCGCCCGGGCATGGAAGGCGTCGCCAAGGTCAACGCCGGGCAACGCAGCCTGCTGTGGATCTGGACCCACCGCTTCACCGACTGGCTGCGCCTCAAGGCATGGGAATGGATGTTGTGATGGCCGAGTCGGGCTCCGGCGAGCGGGCCTTGTCCACCGAGCGTCGCGTCGTGGTGCACGGGCTGCGAAGGCCCGCGGGGCCCCTGCGTGGCGCTTCGGTGCGGCGGTCGGGCGCTGAACGCGCCGACTGCCCTGTGGTGCTCGGTCTTGCGCCTGCATCGCGCAACTCACTGCGCGCCCGTTGGGCGCTCCGTTCAGACAAGCGCGATGAGAATGATGACGAACGCGCTACGCGCGAGGCGCAAGCCCTGCGCTCCTCGGCGCCGCACAGGCGCGCCACGCAGGGGCCCCGCGGGCCTTCGCAGCCAGGCCGGTGGTTGGCGCGGCGCCCGAAAGGGGCCCGGACTTCGAACGGCGGCGCAACGATCACCACCGGCTCAGCGTCGCGGCAGGCGGGAATCGGCGCGGGCGACTTGTGGGGCGCCGAGGAGCGCAGCGGGCAGGGCGGCGCGCGCAGCGCGCTTCGTGATCATTCTCATCGCGCTTGTCTGAACGGAGAGAGCGAAGCGAACGCAGTGAGTTGCGCGATGCGCCCTGCCCGCGAGCACCGCAGGGCAGTCGGCGCGTTCAGCGCCCGACCGCCCCACCAGGCGCCCGCGCCGATTCCCGCCTGCCGCGACGCGTGCGAGCACCCGGGTTCTCTTCGCACGGCACAAAGGCTCGCGCGGCATCCACACGAACAGCGCCATCGCATGGATACAGTGTGTGGCGCAGATTGGACCCCGCGTGCCGGGCCGCTGACATGACCGCCGAGACCAGCGCCCTGCTGTCGACCAACTGGTACCGGGTCGAGCATCTCAAGCCCCGGCTGCGGGGCCATGTGCGCATTCACCGGCACGCCTACCGCGGCGCCGTGTGGTACGTGATGGAAGACCGGATCGCCGGCAAGTACCACCGCTTCAATCCGGCTTCGCACCAGGTCATCAGCCTGATGGACGGCAAACGCACCATGGAGGCGATCTGGAAACGGCTGACGGCCCAGCTCGCGGACGACACGCCGGCGCAGGAAGAGGTGATCAAGCTGCTGGGCCAGCTGCACGGCTCGGACCTGGTGCAGTGCGACGTGGATCCGGACGTGGCCGAGCTGTTCGAGCGCCGCACCAAGGAAAAACGCCGCAAGTTCATGAGCCGTTTCATGAACCCGATCTCGCTGCGCTTTCCGCTGTGGGACCCGGACCGGGTGCTGGTCAAGCTGGTCGCCTGGATGCGTCCGCTGCTCGGCGGCTGGGGCCTGCCGATCTGGCTGGCCGTGGTGTTGCCGGCACTGGCGCTGGTGCCGTCGTACTGGCCCGACCTGACCGAGAACTTCGGCGAGCAGATGCTGGCGTTCGACAACCTGCTCATCATGGCGGTGGTGTTCCCGCTGATCAAGGCCTGCCACGAGATGGGTCACGGCATCGCGACCCGCATGCGTGGCGGCGAGGTGCACGAGATGGGCATCATGCTGCTGGTGTTCTTCCCGATCCCGTATGTCGAGGCCTCGAGTTCGTCGGCCTTCGTCAAGAAGACCGACCGCATGCTGGTGGGCGCCGCCGGCATGCTGACCGAGCTGTTCATCGCGGCGCTGGCCTTCTACCTGTGGATCATCCTCGAACCCGGACTGGCCCGCTCGTTGACCTACAACGCCATCGTGCTGGCCAGCGTGACCACGCTGCTGTTCAACGCCAACCCCCTGCTGCGTTACGACGGTTATTACGTGCTGGCCGACTGGGCCGAGATCCCCAACCTGGGCAGCCGCGCCAACAAGCACTGGCAATACCTGGCCGAGCGTTACCTGTTCGGCGTCAAGCAGGCCGAGCCGCCACCGGCCACGCCCGGCGAGCGGCGCTGGTTCCTGGCCTATGCGCCGCTGGCCTTCGCCTATCGCATGTTCGTGTTGTTCGGCATCGCGATCTTCGTCGCCCAGCAGTACTTCTTCGTCGGCGTCGTGCTCGCGTTGTGGGGGATGATCGCCAGCCTGGGCGTGCCGATCTACAAGGGAATCGCCGCGGTGCTCAACGGCCCGCAATATGCCGCCCGCAGCCTGCGCGTACGCACCGTGCTGCTTGCCACCATCGGCATCGTCGTGCTGCTGCTGTTCATCGTGCCGCTGCCCCGCCACACCCATGCCGAAGGCGTGGTCTGGCTGCCCGAGCAGGCCTTGCTGCGCGCCGGCGGCAGCGGCTTCATCACCGAGGTCTCGGCGCGCAGCTTCGACCCCATCGCGCCCGGACAACTCGTGCTGCAAAGCCACGACCCGGCGCTGAACTCGGGCATTGCGGCGCAACGCGCCAAGCTGGAAGAAGCGAAGGCACGTTACGACGCCGCATGGGGCGTGCAGCCGGCCCAGGCCGGCCAACTCGAGGAAGACATGCGGCGCGAACAGGCGGCGCTCGACCGGCTGCTCGACGAGGCCGCGCAGCTCTCGCTGCGCGCCTCGGCCGGCGGCACGCTGCTGATCGAAAAGCCCCAGGACATGCCCGGGCGCTTCGTCAAGAAGGGCGAGGTGCTGGGTTACGTGGTGGGCGAATACACGCCCCTGGTGCGCGTGGTCGTCAGCCAGTCGCAGGTCGACCTGGTGCGGGCGGCGACACGCGGCGTCGAGATCCGGATGCCGCAGGACATCGCCACGGTGCATGCGGCGCAGCTGGTGCGCGAAGTGCCCAAGGCCGGCAAGGAGCTGCCCAGCCCGGCACTCGGCCAGGCGGGCGGCGGCGTGATCGCGATGGATCCGCGCAACGACAAGGGCACGACCGCGCTCGAATCCGTGTTCGAATTCGAGCTCCAGCTGCCACGCGGCGTGCCGGCCGACTTCATCGGCAGCCGGGTCCACGTGCGTTTCGCGCATCCCAGCGAACCGGTCGGCGTGCGCATCTGGCAATCCATCCGCCGCCTGTTCCTGTCGCAGTTCCATGTCTAGCCTGGCACAGGTCGAACGGGCACACAGCGTCTATCCGGAGCGGCTCGATCGCAAGGAGAACGCGCTCGACGGCTGGACGCGCAGGGTCGTCGGCGGCGCGTGGCATGCGGTGCGCCCGTTGCGCATGCGGCTGGCCGCGCTGGCCAGCGCGGCCACACGCCAGGCGCAGGAAGTCAACAGCCTGTCGGACGACGCGATCCGCCAGGAGATGCGCCGCGTCGCACGCGCCGCGCTCGACGAACCGGTGGCCACGGCGCGCGCGTTCGCGCTGGTGCGCGAGGCCAGTGCGCGCAGCCTGGGCAAGCGCCCGTTCGACGTGCAGCTGATGGGTGCGGCCGCCTTGTTCGCCGGCAAGCTGGCGGAGATGCAGACCGGCGAAGGCAAGACACTCACGGCCGCGCTGGCCGCCTGCATCGCCGGCGTGGCCGGACTGCCGGTGCACGTGGTGACGGTCAACGACTACCTGGCCGAGCGCGACGCGCAGGAGATGGGGCCGCTGTACGCGTTCTTCGGCCTGACGACCGGCATCATCATCACCGGGCTGTCGCTGCCGCAGCGCTCCGCGGCCTACGCCTGCCACGTGACCTACTGCACCAACAAGGAGCTGGTGTTCGACTACCTGAAGGACCGGGTCACGGCCGGCGGACGCGCCAGCCGTGCCCAGCTGCGGCTGCGCTCGCATGTGGGACCGGGCGACGGCAACAACGCCTTGCTGCTGCGCGGCCTGCATTTCGCCATCGTCGACGAGGCCGACAGCGTGTTGATCGACGAGGCACGCACGCCGCTGATCCTGGCCGAGAAAGGCGAGAGCCCCGGCGACCCGACGCTGTACAGCACGGCGCTGGAGCTGGCCGGCCAGCTCGAGGCCGGCCGCGACTTCGAACTGATCATCGCGCGGCGCGAACTGCACCTGTCGCATGCCGGGCGTGCACGGCTGGCCGACATGTGCGCCGACCTCGGCCCGGCCTGGACCGCGGCGCACGGGCGCGAACACATGGTGTCGCAGGCCCTGCGGGCCTTGCAGCTGTTCCATCGCGACCAGCACTACCTGGTGGCCGAGGACAAGGTGCACATCATCGACGAATACACCGGCCGCATCCTGCCCGGTCGCACCTGGGAGCAGGGCCTGCACCAGCTGATCGAGACCAAGGAAGGATGCCCGCTGTCCGAACACAACCGCACGCTGGCGCGCATCACCTACCAGCGCTTCTTCCGCCGCTACCTGCGGCTGTCGGGCATGACCGGCACCGCGCACGAGGTGCGGCGCGAGATCTGGGCCGTCTATGCGCTCGAGACCATCGCCATTCCCACCAACCGGCCGTGCATCCGCACCATGGCGCCGACACGCTGCTGCGCCACGGAAGACGAGAAATGGCGCGTGGTGGCGCGCGAGGCGCGGCGCCAGAGCGAAGCCGGGCGTCCGGTGCTGATCGGCTCGCGTTCGGTCGAGGCCTCCGAACACCTGTCGGAAGCCCTGACCCGCGCCGGCGTCGAGCACCGGGTGCTCAATGCGCGCCAGGATGCCGGCGAAGCCGACGTCGTGGCCCAGGCCGGCCAGGCCGGCGTCGTCACCGTGGCCACCAACATGGCCGGGCGCGGCACCGACATCCACCTGGGCGACGGCGTGTCCGCGGCCGGAGGCCTGCACGTGATCCTGACCGAATTCCACGACTCGCCGCGCATCGACCGCCAGCTGATCGGACGCTGTGCGCGCCAGGGTGACCCGGGCAGCGCGGTGGCCATCGTCGCGCTCGACGACACGGTGCTGCGCGAACACGGCGGCCAGCTGCTCCGGCTGCTCACGCAGCTGTTCCCGAACGGTCCGCCGGCATTCTGGGTCGAACGGTTGCGCCACCATGTGCAGCGCCGTGCGCAGGCCATCCACGCGCGCACCCGCCGCGATACCCTCAAGCAGGACCAGAACCTCGATACCATGTTGGCATTCGCCGGAAACCAGATATGAGCCTCCAACCGATCACCTCCGCCGCCCTTGTCGTACTGGCCTGCCTCGTGACGGCGGGTCCGGCGCGGGCCGTCGATGGCGAATACCAGTGCCTGATCGAGCCCTACCGCCGCATCGAGATCCGCAGCGCCGTCGAAGCGCTGATCGACAAGGTCCATGTGCAACGCGGCAGCGTGGTGCGCAAGGGCCAGCGCCTGGTCGAACTGCAGTCCGATGTCGAGCGCGCCGCGCTGGACTCGGCCAAGTTCCGCGCCGTGATGGAAGGCAGCATGCGCTCGGCCGAGGCACGGGTCGACTACGCGCGCGACAAGCTGCGCCGGCGCGAGGAGCTGAGCCGGCAGAATTTCGTCTCGTCGCAGGAACGCGACGACGCCGCGGCCGAGATGCGTGTGGCCCAGGCCGAACTGCTCGAGGCGCGCGACAACCGCCAGCTCGCGGTACTCGAGAGCAAGCGCCTGGAGGAACTGCTGCGCCAGCGCACCCTGATCAGCCCGTTCGACGGCGTGGTGACCGAGGTCGAACAACATCCCGGCGAACTGGCGCAGACCGGCGAGGGCGCGCGTCCCATTCTCACGATGGCGCAGATCCATCCGCTGCGCGTCGAAGTGGTGTTGCCGGTGGCCCTGTACAACCAGATCAAGGCCGGCGCCGCGGCGGAAATCGAGGCCGAGGCACCGACCAAGGGCAGGTTCAAGGCCACCGTGCAGATCGTCGACAAGGTCGTCGATTCGGCCAGCGGCACCTTCGGCGTGCGGCTCGAGCTGCCCAACCCGGCGGGCAACATGCCGGCCGGCGTCAAATGCAAGGTGCGCTTTCGCTGAGCACCCGCCTGCCGGTTCGCGCGCACGGGTGGCGCCTTGCCATTGCAATTGGCGCGAGGCACCCCATGTGGGATCGATGACCTCCTTGTTCGAACCCGTCCAGGCCGGCAGCCTGCATCTGTCCAATCGCGTCGTGATGGCGCCGCTGACCCGCAATCGCGCGCCCGGCGCCATCCCCAACGACCTGATGACCACGTATTACCGCCAGCGCGCCAGCGCCGGCTTGATCGTCACCGAAGCCACCGCCATCAGCCACCAGGGCCAGGGTTATGCCGACGTGCCCGGCATCTGGAGCCCGGAGCAGGTCGCGGCCTGGAAGAAGGTCACCGACGCGGTGCACGCCGAAGGCGGCACGATCGTCGTGCAGCTCTGGCACGTGGGCCGGGTCTCGCACGTGGACCTGCAACCGGACGGGCAGGCGCCGGTCGCACCGTCGGCCATCGCGGCCAAGACCAGGACGGTGCTGATCCAGGACGGCGTGCCGGCCTTCGTGCCGACCTCCGAACCCCGCGCACTGCGGCTGGACGAGTTGCCCGGCATCGTTGCCGACTACCGCCATGCCGCGCGTTGCGCCATCGAGGCCGGCTTCGACGGCGTCGAGGTGCATGGTGCCAACGGCTACCTGCTCGACCAGTTCCTGCGCAGCAGCTCCAACCACCGCACCGATGCCTACGGCGGCTCGATCGAGAACCGCGCGCGGCTGCTGGTCGAGGTGATGCAGGCCGTGACCGACGCCATCGGCGGCGGCCGGGTCGGCCTGCGCCTGTCGCCGGTGACGCCGGCCAACGATGTGTTCGACGACCAGCCGCAGGCGCTGTTCGCGCATGTGATGGATCGCCTGGGCCCGTTGCAGCTGGCCTACCTGCACCTGATCGAAGGCGCGACCGGCGGTGCGCGTGACCATGTGCAGGGCGACACGCCGCTGGACTACGACGCGTTGCGCGAGCGCTACCGCGCCGCCGGCGGCACCGGCGCCTGGATGGTGAACAACGGCTACGACCGGCCGCTGGCCGAGCAGTCGCTGGCCCGCGGTGCCGACCTGGTGGCCTTCGGCCGCCTGTTCATCGCCAACCCGGACCTGCCCCGGCGCCTGCGCGAGGGCAGCGAACTGAACACGCCGGACCGCACGACCTTCTACGGCGGCGCCGCCAAGGGATACACGGACTATCCGGCACTGACCGCGGCCTGAGACGCCGCGCCGCGCGTCAGCGCGTGGAGCCCAGCCCGATCGGCTCGGGCGCGATCATGACGATGCGGGTGAACAAGCGGTCGTAGAGCGGATCGCGCGGGTACTTGCCGGTCAGCGGGTCGCAGTTGGTGGCAAAGGCCGCATCCAGCTCGGCCCAGTCCTGCGCATCGAGCGCCTTCTCGGCCGCCGGAAGAATCTCCTTTTCTTCCAGGTGCATGTGCTCGAGGTAGAAGCTCACGTAGCTGCGCGCGGCGGCCTCGAAGGCCGCGCGGCGCGAGTCGCCCAGCAGTTCCCAGGCCAGCAGCTGGTGCTGCAGTTCGCGCACGGCACCTTCGCCGCGCGCGTGGTCTCTTTCCAGTTGGGCGATCGCCTCTCCGGTCTGCGGTGCGGCGCGCACGACCTTGGGAAACAGCAACTCGGACTCCTTGGGATGGTGCAGGCGTTCGGGAAACTCGTCGATGTAGAACAACATCGCGCGCAACACGTCGAAGAACTGGTCGGCGGCATCGCCAGGGCCACGTTCCACCATCATGACCAGGGACCGCAGCATCGCAGCCAGCGCGCCATGTTCGTCACGGATGATGCGGATACTCTCGTGGGTCATGACGGCCTCTCCTCTTCAGTGCAACAACAACTACTACTACGGCAACGAGGCCTAGCTTCGCATCCGGCGGCGGCGAGGGAATTGATCCATGTCAGGTTCCGGCCAGACTGCGGCATCCACACGACGGCGCCCGGTGCGCCCGCCCCGCCGGACGGGCCATGGTACAAACGGCGTCCACCCGTGCGTGGGCGAACCCTGGAGTGTGTTGCGTGAAACTGAAAATGGCCAAGAATTCACTGTTCGCGATCCTGTTGCGATCGCCATGGTGGATCAGCTTCACCGTCGTGATCGTGTTCGCGCTGGCCTCGGCGGCCCTGCTGCCGCCGCAATACGTGGTGTTCGGCCTGATGGGCGCGATTCCGTTCTTCGTCATCGGGTGCATCGCGGCCTGGCGCCAGATGCAGGCACCCAGCGCACGCACGGTCGAGCACACGCTCGAGCGCGCCGCCGCCATGCCGTGGCGCGAGTTCCGCGACACGCTCGAGCAGGCCTACCAGGCCCAGGGCTTCACCGTGACCCGGCTCGACGGCCAGGCCGCCGACCTGCAACTCACACGCGGCGCGCAGACCACGCTGGTGGCCGCCAGGCGCTGGAAGGCCGCCAGCCATGGCGTGGAGCCGCTGCGTGCGCTGGACAAGGCGCGCCAGGCGCGCGACGCCAGCCACGGCGTCTATGTCACACTGGGCGAGGTCAACGACACGACGCGGCGTTTCGCCGAGAAAAACGCCATTGCGCTGGTCAACGGGGTCGGCCTGGTGCAGCTGCTGGGCAAGCGGCCCTGAACCAGGCCGGCGCGGCCGCGGACCGGCCGAACTTTACACAAGCTTGTCCTTCGCGCATGCGGCGGAAACATCTGCCGCGCACACTGGTCCTCAACCTGAAGCCCATCACCGGGCCCGGGTCGCAAACCACTGAAAGGACTGTCACATGAAATCGATCTTCAAACCCCTGCTCATCTCCGCCGTGCTGGCCTCGTCGGCCGCACTGGTCCAGGCCCAGACCGCGCCGACCGGCCAGGGCATGATGCACGCCAGCGCCCGCGGCGAACATGGCCGCATGGACCCGGCCAGGATGCAGGAACGCATGGCCGCACGCATGGCCGAACTCAAGGCCAAGCTGAACCTGAACGCGGCACAGGAGGGCGGCTGGAACGACTACCTGGCCGCGATGCAGCCGCCGGCCCATCACCAGCGCATGAGCCGCGACGAGCGCAAGAAGATGCACGAGGAAATGCAGGCCATGACGACGCCGCAACGCCTGGACCGCATGGCCGCGATGCGGGCCGAGCGCGACACGCTGATGCGCCAGCGCGAGCAGGCCACGCGCAACTTCTACGACCTTCTGAGCACCGAGCAGCAGAAGGTGTTCGACGCGAACACGATGATGGGCGGCGGCCATCACGGCAAGCGCGGCGGCAAGGGCGGTCATCGCCACGGCTGATGACGACGCGACCGGCCGCGCATGGGCAGCCTGCCTGCGCGCGGCCGGGTTTCAGGCGAGCATCTTCTGCAGCTCGCCGCTGGCCAGCAACTTCTCGACATCGTCGGCGCCGCCCACCAGCGTGCCCTTGACGAACACCATCGGGAAGGTCGGCCAGCCGGTCCACATCTTGAGCGCGTTGCGATTGCGCCAGGTATTGAAATAACTTCCGTATTCGAGGTAGTGGTACGGCACGCCGGCGGCATCGAGCAGCTTGCGCGCCTTCTTCGGCATCGGGTTCATCGCCATGCCCACGACCACCACCGGATGCGCGGCGATCGCCGTGCAAACCTCGCGAACCAGTTCCTGCCGGTTGTTGGCCACCGTGTCGCGGATCGCGGGGTGGATCTGGGACTCGTCGAGAATCGGTCGTGCCATGAATAATCTCCGGCTGCTGCAAAGCCCGCATTATGGGGCGGCGCGTCATGCGTACACTTGGATGCAACGTGGCCACGCCCGCAATCCATGACCGCCGTCCCTCCCGATCCCGCTCCGAACGCCAACGCCGCGGTCGCCATCCGCACCGTGCCATTGCTGGCGCCATTGCATTGGCTGGCACTGGGCTGGCGTGACCTGGTTCGCGGCGGCTGGCTCAGCCTGCTGCACGGCGCCGCGCTGGCCGTCTTCGGCCTCCTGCTGCTGCTCGTCGGGCACCAGAAGTTCTGGTTGCTGGCAGGCGCCTTCTCCGGCTTCCTGGTCGTGGCGCCGGTCCTGGCCACCAGCCTGTATGCGATCAGCCGGGCGCTGGCACACGGCCGCTCGGTGCGGGTGCAGCTGCTGGTCGACACCTGGCTGAGCTGGCAAGGCTCGCGCATATCCGAGCGTGGCGGCTACTGGTGCATGGTGCGTTTCGGCCTGTTGCTGGCGCTGGCCGGCACCGGCTGGGTCATGACCTCGGCGGCGCTGATCACGCTGATGGCCCCGGCCCCGGTGAACGCCCCGATCGACTTCCTGCGCCTGGTGGTGCTGGCACGGGACAACTACCTGTTCGAGATCTGGTTGCTGATGGGCGGCGTGCTGGCGGCGCCGATATTCGCCTCCAGCGTCGTGTCCATGCCGCTGCTGCTCGATCGGCGCATCAGCGTCCTGCCCGCCGTGCTGGCGAGCTGGCGCGTGGTGTTGGCCAATCCGGCACCGATGGCGATGTGGGCCATGCTGATCATGTTGCTGGTATTGCTCGGGTTCGCCACCGGCCTGATCGGCCTGGTGGTGCTGGTGCCGCTACTGGGTCACGCCAGCTGGCATGCCTACGCCGCGCTGGTCGATGCCAGCCCCTTGCCGGAGCGCCCGCTGGGCCATTGAGGGCCGGCCGGGAACACGCACATGTTCGGTTATTCGGAAGAACAGATCGCCTCCTTCGGCCTGAGCTTCGGCCTGGGTGCGTTCATGCTCTACATGCTGTTCATCGTCGGGCAGCTGGCGTGGGAGTCCAAGGCCGGCAAGTTCGGCGCCTTCGTGATCTTCCTGGGTCTGGCATTCGGCATGGTCGGCTTCGTGGCCAAGTACCTGATCCAGTGGATGCTGGGCATCGATTGATGCCGGGCCAGGCCCGGCCGCGACCTCAACTCAACCCATCACCCGGATGCCGATCCACAAGCCATGCAGCCACAGGGCGAACCCGGCCCAGGCCAGCGTTCCCACCACCACCGTGACCAGGGTCGGCACGGCGCGGCCGGGCGCGTAGCGCACCGCGGCGGCACGGTCACGCCGGCGCGCGGACGAGAAATCGAGCACCGCCCAGGCCAGGAAGGAACCGAACAGCACCACATGGGCCAGGTTGCCATTGGCCAGCAGATGGGCCAGCGCCCAGGTCTTGACCGCCAGCACCATCGGATGGTGGACCCAGGACTTGACATGGTTGCCCGGCACATAGGCCGCCACCAGCAGCACGAACGCCAGCCAGGTCAGCAACCAGGCCAGGTGGCGCATGCCCAGGGGCGGGCTCCACAGCAACGTCGGCGTCATCCGGGCCTGCGAGAAGCCCCACAGGATCAGGCCGAAGCCCACCAGCGACACGACCGAATACACGCCCTTCCAGGGCCCCTCGCCGATGCGCGCCATGGTGCGGCTGCGCCAGTCGTCGGCGACGATGCGCACCGAGTGCACGCCCAGAAACAGCACCAGCCCCAGGATCAGATATGCCATGGTGATTCCCCTCCGTTCGATGGCGTGACATGCCGAGCGCAAGCCCGGCCCAGCGGTTTCATGCGCCCAGCACCCGGTTCTTGCCGGCGCGCTTGGCCATGTACATGGCCTTGTCGGCGCGCTTGAGTGCGGAAGCGCGGTCTTCGTCCGGCTCCAGTTGCGCCACGCCGGCACTGAAGGTGATCAGCAACCTGTCCGAGCCGGTCAGGAAGAACTGCTTGGTCAGTTCGCGCTGCAGGCGCATCATGGCGTCGATGCCGCTCTCGAGCGAGGTGTCGGGCATCAGGATGACGAACTCCTCGCCGCCGAAGCGCGCCAGCGTGTCCTGCGGGCGCATGCAGTCGCGCGCCACCTTGGCCAGGTGCGACAGGGCCTGGTCTCCCGTGTCATGGCCGCGCTCGTCGTTGATGCGCTTGAAGTTGTCGATGTCGAGCATGGCCAGGCTCAGCGGCGCGTCCTTGCGCCGCACCACCGCCAGTTCGCGGTCCAAAGCTTCCTCCAGGCCCTTGCGATTGAGCGCGCCGGTCAGGGGGTCGTGCCGCACCTGGGCGCTGACCCGGTCGAGCTCCAGGTGCAGCTTGACCAGTTCGGCCTCGGTCTCCTGCGCCCGATCGCGCATGCCTTGCAGTTCGTCGCGGGCGGCCAGCGACTGCTGGGCAATGGCGCGAGTCGCGCTCACGACCTGCTTGAGCACCGGCGTGAGTTCGGCCAGGCTCTTGGCCTGCTCGATCAGGCCGGCGTTCTGCTCCATCTCGTTGCCGAAGCTGTCGGTGGAATGGCTCATCGCCGCCAGCCGCTCGATGAACACGCGCAGCATCTGGCGCATTTCCTCCTGGGCCTCGAGCGCACGGCCCTTGGCCTCGGACTGCTTGAGGATCACGTCGCGCAGTCGGCGTTCGACATCGTCCAGGCGGCGCAGCGTCAGCGGCGGCGTGGCCGCCTGCATCAGCGCCTCGATCTGGCCCTTGAGCCAGCTGTCGTCCTGGCTGAGCTCGGCGATGTTCTCCATGATCAGCTGCAGCAGGTGCAGCAAGGTGGACCGGATCTCGGCCTGGTCCTCGGCCGCGAACGACACCCGGTGGGTGTAGGTCGACAGCAACTTCTTGGCCTGCATCACGTCGGCGTCCGGCGCGCGCAGTGCCTGGATCACCTCGGCGGTCTGCTCGGCGAAGCGGGCATCGTCGTTGCCCAGCGCGGGGCGGGTGAACTCGATCAGGCGCGCGATCTGTTCCAGGAACTCCCGGGTCAGCCCCGGAGCGCCGGGTACGGCTGCCGGGGTCTCGGGCCTGGGGGGATGGGTGGCCGCGGCCGCTTTGCCGTTGCCGTTGCCGTTGTGCATGCCGCCGAAACCCGACGATTCGACGCTCTCGCGCGGCGTGAACGCCCCGTAGGCGACCAGCGCATCCTGCACGCCGCGCCAGTTCATCTGCGACACCGCGTATTCGAGCAGGGCACGCTGCTTCTGCTGGCCCGGCGTGCGGGTCGGCAAGGACTGGGCGATCTTGCGCAGCTCCTCCAGTGGAAACGGCGGATCGTTGGGCAGGCGACCGATCTCGTTGAACACCGAGCGGTAATTCGCCGGTGTGGGCGCCATCTTGCGTGCGATCAGTTGCTTGAGCGTCTCGCGCGCCAGCTCGGGCACCGTCTTGTCGACCATAAAACGCAAACCTTTATCGTTGGGGCGTGATGCCGAGAAACCGCTGAACCTCTGCCACCGAACGCGGCGCATCCTCCAGTTGCGGAACATGGCCCAGGCCATCCAGCACCACGAGTTGCGCTCCAGGAATATCCTGCGCAAACCGCCGCGCGGACTGCAAGGGAATCAAACGATCGCGCTCGCCCCACAAGACCAGCGTCGGAATCCGCAAGTCGCGAATCCGCCGCGATTCATCAGGCTCGGACAAGGCCAGGCGCTGTACCAGCGCCCGCCGGTTGCCCGCGCGAACTGCCATATCGTAATACCGGTCGATGACGTCGGCGTTGACCTGGTCCGGATCGCCGAACACATTGCGCAGGCTCGAGCGCACCAGCCCCCGCGGAAACACCCATTCGAGCAGGCGATTGGCCGGCCAGCTGCGTGCCAGGCGAAAACCCACGGGCACGTCCTGCGGCGGCACCGGATACCCGGCAGCGTCGACCAGCACGAGCTGCCGCACGCGCTGCGGCTGCGCATGGGCGGTCTGCCAGGCGATCTGCCCGCCCAGGGAGTTGCCGCCGAGCACGAAGGTCTGCACATCCAGGGTGTCCAGCACCGCCAGCACGAATCGCACATAGGCGTCGATCGAGTAGTCCGCCTGCGGATGCGGTCCGGTCAGGCCGAAACCGGGCAGGTCGAAACGGATCACGCGGCGTTGCCCGCGCAAGGCGGCGCTCCAGCCGTCCCAGGTATGCAGGCTGTCCGAGGTGCCGTGCAGCAGCACGATGGGGGCGGGATCGTCGCGCGGGCCTTCGTCGCGCAAATGCACCAGCATGGTGCCCACTGGAACGAACTGCGACGGCGCTTGTGCCCAGCGCGGCGCCAGCGCGGAAACCGGCTGGTCGGGCGCCCAGACCGCGACGATGCCGGCGAGCAGAAAAAACACCAGCCCTGCCAACAACAACAACAGGGACCGGATCAACAGGCGCATCGCCGCACTGTACCCGGCCATACGGGCATGGTCGGCCTATTCGGGTTCGAATTCCGAACGCGGCCAGTGCGACAGGCACAGGAACGAGCCCAGCGTGCGCCGTTCGGCTTCGGTCAGGGGGCCGGGGCCGCGCGCGCCTTGGCGGCACTGCTCGAAGCGTTGCGTCACCCGGTCGTAGACCGCATCGCGGTTGCAGACCTCGACCAGCTGCCCGGTCTGGGGCCATTCGATCTGGGCGTCGTCGGCCACCACGACCAGCACGTCGAGCTCCAGGTTGTCGAAAAACCCCTTCTGGCGCACGCGCTTGTCCAGGAAGGCCTTGAGCAGCAGGGCCTGCACGTAGGCGCGCGTGATCGGCGAGCCGAGCACCAGTTCACGGCCGCCGTCGTCCACGGAGGTCCAGTTGCCGTCGTCGTCGATCAGCACCCGTCCGCTGATGTCTTCACGCTCGATCACCAGCATGCCGTGGGCATGCAGCAGCAGATGGTCGATGCGCGCCATCGATCCGCCCGAGCGGATGCGCAGGCCATTGAGCACGTCGACGGTGTCGCTGCGCCGGTAGTACCGGCGCAGGTAATAGGCCATGCGGTCGGCCGAGATCCGGGCCGCAAACGCCTGTTCGTCTCCACCATGAAAAGGGTCGAGCTCTTTCAGAATCATCTTCGCGAGAACCTCCCTGCGGTTCGTCCCGGTACGAAGCCTGCGTGCGCTCCGGCCGGAATCATGGTTGTGCCTATCGCGGCGCCGAGCGGATCAGCGGGCGGTGCAGGGATCGCAGGAAATCCCCGAGCCGACGCCGCTCCGCCGATGTCAGCACGCCCGCGGCTGTCGCGGCCCGCCGACACTGGAGAATACGCTGGTTCACGCGTTCATGGACCTGGTCGGTCTTGCAGACCTCGGGCAGGAAACCCATGGACGGCCAGACGATCCTGTCGGTATCGGGCACCGCGACCAGGACATCGAGTTCGATACTATCGAAAAAACCCTTCTGCTTGACGTATTTGTCGAGAAAGGCTTTCAGCGACAAGGCCCGCAGATAGGCCCGGGTGATCGGCGAGCGGATTTCCACGGCTTCGTCGCCGCGCCAGCGTATCCACTGGCCGTCGTCCTTGATCTGCACGCGCTCGGGCAGGCTCTCGCGCTCGATGACCAGCAGGCCGAACGGATGCAGCAGCAGATGGTCGATCTGGGTCACGACCGTGCCGGAGTTCACGCGCAGGTAGTTGAGCACGTCGACCTCTTCGCTCTTGCCGAAATACCGGCGCAGATGGTAGGCCATGCGGTCCTGGGCGATGCGGTGGGCGATCTCGTCCTGGCTTCCGCCAAGAAAAGGGTCCAACTCCTTGAGAATCATGATCCGCGCGATTCCTCTCGCTTTTTTCTCCGACATGTTAACTGGATCGACACGGCCAGCCGCACGTTCGACCCTCCCGGAACCCTCTGCGCGGACATGGCGTCGACGGCATGCCGGATGCCGGCCGTGTCGGCGACCACGCCTGGGCTCCTTGCGATTTCAGGCCGGCGACGCGCGCAACGCCCTGCGGCTGCGCACCGCCTGCGCCAGCTCCTGCAGCAAGGGCAGCGTCTGCTCGATGCTGATGCAGGCGTCGGTCACCGAGACCCCGTGCGCCAGCGGGGCGCCTGCGACGATGTCCTGACGGCCTTCGCGCAGGTTGCTCTCGACCATCACCCCGATGATGCGGGCGTCGCCCGCGGCGACCTGCTGGGCCACGTCGTGCGCCACCGGAATCTGCCGCTGGTACTGCTTGTTGCTGTTGGCATGCGAGACGTCGACCATGACCTGCTCGCGCAGCCCGGCGGCCTTCAGCAGGGCACAGGCCGCGGCGATGTCGGCCGCGCTGTAGTTGGGGTTCTTGCCGCCGCGCAGGATGACGTGGCAATCCTGGTTGCCGCGGGTCTCGAATACCGCGGCCTGGCCCATCTTGGTCATGCCCATGAAGGCATGCATCGCCGAGGCGGCCTGGATCGCGTCGCTGGCCACCTTGACACCGCCGTCGGTGCCGTTCTTGAAGCCGACCGGGCAGCTCAGGCCGGAGGCCAGCTGGCGATGGCTCTGGCTCTCGGTGGTGCGCGCGCCGATGGCGCCCCAGCTCACCAGGTCGGAGATGAACTGCGGGCTGAGCAGGTCGAGGAACTCGGTTCCCAGCGGCAGGCCCAGTGCCAGCAGCTCGAGCAGCAGGCGGCGCGCCATCTGCAGGCCTTCGTTGATCGCGAACGTGCCGTCCAGGTGCGGGTCGTTGATGTAGCCCTTCCATCCGACCGTGGTGCGCGGCTTCTCGAAATAGACGCGCATCACGACCAGCAGGTCGGCCGACAAGGCATCCGACTGCTGCCTGAGCCAGCGGCCGTATTCCAGCGCCTGGTCATGGTCGTGGATGGAACAGGGGCCGACCACCACCACGAGCCGGTCGTCCTGGCCGTGCAACACCCGGGAAATCGCCAAGCGGCTCTGCTCGACCAGGGCCAGCGCCGGGTCGGGCACCGGCAGCCACTCCTGCAGCAGGGCCGGCGTGATCAAGGGGCGCACCGCGCCGATGCGGGTGTCGTCGATCCGCGTCGCGTCCTGGGTCGACAGGGCGGGCGCGGCTGTCTGGGCAGCGGTGGCGGAAGTCATCCGCGGATTGTCCTCATTTTGAAGATGGCGTCCAGCCCGCCCGAGGGGTTGCGGCTTGCGATCTAATCAGGCATTGCGCACGCATCTCGACCGCCGCCTCCTTGAACCGCCCATCCCGCCACACCGACAACGCTGACGCCGCACCACCGGTACTGTCCAGCCTGCTGCATGCCCGGCCGGCCCAGGCACCGGTGACCGTGACCCTGCTGGCGATCAACATCCTGGTGTTCCTGGCCATGCTGCTCAACGGCGGCAGCCTGTGGCACGGCAGCACGGCCGTGCCCCTGCAGTGGGGCGCCAACTTCGGGCCGGCGACCCAGGACGGCCAGTGGTGGCGGCTGGGCAGTGCACTGTTCCTGCATTTCGGCATCGTCCACCTGGCGCTCAACATGTGGGCGCTGTGGGACGTCGGCCGGCTGATCGAACAATTGTTCGGCCGCGGGCGCTTCATCACGCTGTACCTGGGCAGCGGCATCATCGGCAACCTGCTGTCGCTGGCCATCCAGGGCAACCAGGCAGTGTCGGGAGGAGCCTCGGGCGCGATCTTCAGCCTGTACGGTGCACTGCTGGTGTTCCTGCTGCGCGAACGCCGCCAGGTCGATCCAAGCGAGTTCCGCTGGTTGTTCGGCGCCGCCAGCGCCTTCATCGTGCTGGCACTGGTGATGGGCCTGCTGGTGCCCGGCATCGACAACGCCGCCCATCTCGGCGGCCTGGTCGCCGGCGCCTTGTGGGGCCTGATGCTGGCCCGCCGCTGGACCCACCGCAGCCCGCATCCGCGGGCCACGCGCGCCATCGCCGCCGCGGTGCTGGTCGCCGCCACCACGGCCCTGGTCGTGAACATCCCGGCGCCGAGCTACCGGCTGGGCGAGGAACTGCGCGCCCGCCAGGCCATCAGCCAGTTCCTGCAGCAGGACCAGCGGATCAGCCAGCAGTGGGAATCCATCCTCGGCCAGGGCCAGAAGGACAGGCTCAGCTTCGACCAGCTGGCCGGTCGCATCGACGACAAGGTCACCACGCCGTACCAGCAGAGCTTCGAACAACTCTCGGAGCTGCACCTGGACGCCGCCGCGCCATCGGCACCGGCGCTCGAGGCGCTGCGCGCCTACGCGGCCCGTCGCACCGACGCCTCGCAAGCCATGGCCGAAGGCCTGCGCGACCGGGATGCGGAGAAGTTCCGCAAGGCGCTGGAATCGGCGCGACAGGCGCCGGTGATGATGCGGGGAGGGGCGAGTGGGGCTGCTGAAGCGGCATCGGGCCCTGCCAGGCCGGAGGCACCGGCGACGCTGGGCGGGGAGCGGCCGGCTGCGCCGGGGCGCTGATCGCACCGCCGATCGGAGGCTTGGTGACTACGCGTCCTGCGTACCCGGTGCGGCACCAAACCGCAGACCATTTGGGCGAATGCCGCGCCGGGATCCATGGCCACCAGCCCGGGTATCCCGACCGCGGCACGCGTTCTTTGATGGCAAGATGCGGCTCTCCGGCAAGAGCGGGCGTCAGGCATCACATCCTGCCGCCGGACACACAATGAACAAGAAAACCCTGTCCGAAAGCGACATTTGCGACAAGTTCATCCGACCGGCCATGGAAACAGCCGGCTGGAATGGCATGGACCAGATCTACCGTGAATTCCCACTGCGCGCGGGCCGCGTGGTCGTTCGCGGTCAGAAGTCGTATCGAGACAAGACCACGGTGCTGCGCGCCGACTACGCGCTCTTCTACAAGCTCAATATTCCGTTGGCTGTGGTCGAAGCCAAAGACAATCAGCACGCAGTTGGCGCCGGCATGGCCCAGGCCATCAACTACGCCCAGCTGCTGGACGTGCCGTTCAGCTTCTCTTCCAATGGCGACGGCTTTGTCTTCCGCGACGCCACCATGACCACCGGTGTGCTGGAGCAGACCATATCGCTGGATGAGTTTCCCAGCCCAGCGGAGTTATGGCGCCGCTTTTGCGCCTGGAAGGGGTGGACGCCCGAAGCTGAAAGAGTCGCCGCCACCGACTATTCACCCAGCAAAACCCCGCGTTACTACCAACTCAACGCCATCAACCGCACGGTCGAGGCCATCGCCAACGGCCAGCAGCGCGCACTGCTCGTCATGGCCACCGGCACCGGCAAGACCTATACCGCCTTCCAGATCATCTGGCGCCTGTGGAAGAGCGGCGCCAAGAAACGCATCCTGTTCCTGGCTGATCGCAACATCCTTATCGACCAGACCATGGTCAACGATTTCCGCCCCTTCAAAGGTGCCATGGCCAAGCTCAGTCCGAACGCCAAAGGCGTGGAGCGTATCGATGCGCAATGCAGCGTCACGGTCGAAGACGTGGAACTGGCGGTCAACAAGACCACCAAGCAGGTCGACAAGAGCTATGAGATCTACCTGTCCCTCTACCAGGCGGTCACCGGCACGGAGGAGGAAAGCAATATCTACAAGCAATTCTCACCCGACTTCTTCGACCTCATCGTCGTGGACGAGTGCCACCGCGGCAGCGCCGCCGAAGACTCGGCCTGGCGCGACATCCTCACCTACTTCGGCAACGCCACCCAGATCGGCCTGACCGCCACACCCAAGGAAACCGACACCGCCTCCAACATCCACTACTTCGGCGAACCAGTCTATACCTACAGCCTCAAGCAAGGCATTGAAGACGGCTACCTCGCGCCCTACAAGGTCATCCGCATCGATCTGGACCGCGACACCTTCGGCTGGCGCCCCACCGAAGGCATGACCGACAAGGCCGGCAACCTGATCGAAGACCGCGTTTACACCGGCGCCGACATGAACCGCAAGCTCGTGCTGGAAAAGCGCGACGAAGCCGTGGCCGCCAGGATCACCGAATACCTCAAGGCCACCGACCGCCACGCCAAGACCATTGTTTTCTGCGAAGACATCGACCACGCCGCCCGCATGCGCCAGGCCCTGGCCAATGCGAACGCCGACATCTGCGCCACCCAGCCCAAATACGTGGTGCAGATCACCGGCGACAACCCGGAAGGCAAGCGCGAGCTCGACAATTTCATCGATCCTGAGAAGCCGTTCCCAGTCATCGCCACCACCTCCAAGCTCATGAGCACCGGCGTCGACGCGCAAACCTGCAAGCTCATCGTGCTCGACCAGAACATCAAATCGATGACGCTGTTCAAGCAGATCATCGGCCGCGGCACCCGTCTGCGCGAAGACCTGGGCAAGAGCTGGTTCACGATCATGGACTTCAAGCGCGCCACCGAACTGTTTGCCGACCCGGCTTTCGATGGCGACCCGGTGCAGATCTACGAGCCAGGTGAGGGCGAACCCATAGCGCCGCCGGATGTCGATGTTTCAGGCGCGCCACAGCCGCCGGGCGAAGACCAACTACCCGTGGGCCCAACCACCGCCGGCCCAGGCGAAGGCGGCAGCGACGAACCCAAGAAGTACATCGTCGGCGGAATGGTCACCGTCTCTGTCGCCCGCGAGCGCGTGCAATACCTCAACGCCGATGGCAAGCTCATCACCGAGAGCCTGCGCGACTACACCCGCATCAACCTCACCCGCCAATACGACTCGCTCGACAAGTTTCTCCAAGCCTGGAACGACGCCGACCGCAAGGCCGCCCTCATCGAAGAGTTGGAGCGCCAGGGCGTATTGATCGAAGCGCTCGCCGACGAAGTCGCCCACACGGGCCTGAAAGACCTCGACCCGTTTGACTTACTGCTGCACGTGGCCTACAACAAGCCGCCGCTCACCCGGCGCGAGCGGGCCAACCGCGTCAAGAAACGCAACGTGTTCACCCAATACGGCCCCATGGCCCGACAGGTAATCGAAGCCCTGCTCGACAAGTACGCGGATGAGGGCATCACCACACTGGAAGCCAACAACGTGCTCAGCCTGCCGCCCATCAACCACCTCGGCCTCGCGGCCGAACTGGTCAAGAGCTTCGGCGGCCGCCCGCAATACCTGCAAGCCCTGAACACCCTGGAGCGCGAGCTGTACGCGTCCTCTGTCCCTTGATCACCTGATTCCCTGAGCTCCCAAACGAATGTCCAACCTCTCCCCCGTCATCAAATCCATTCAAGACATCATGCGCCAGGACTCTGGCGTAGATGGCGACGCACAACGCATCTCGCAACTCACCTGGCTGCTGTTCCTCAAGGTGTTTGACGCGCTCGAAGAAGAGCTGGAACTCACCCGCGACGCCTACAAGAGCCCCATCCCCGAGAGCATGCGCTGGCGCAACTGGGCCGCCGACCCCGAAGGCATGACTGGAGATGCCCTGCAAGACTTCGTCAACACCAAGCTTTTCGTCACCCTCAAAGAGCTGCCGGCCGACCCGGTGCGCAACCCGCGCGGCTATGTGGTGCGCGGCGTGTTTGAAGACGCCTACAACTACATGAAAAGCGGCCAGTTGCTGCGCCAGGTCATCAACAAGCTCAATGCCATCGACTTCAACCGCCAGAGCGAGCGCCACCAGTTCAACGACCTCTACGAAAAGATCCTCAAAGATCTGCAAAGCGCCGGCAACGCGGGCGAGTTCTACACCCCCCGCGCTGTCACCCAGTTCATGGTCGACATGGTCAACCCCCGGCTCGGTGAGACCGTGCTCGATCCCGCCACCGGCACCGGCGGCTTTCTCGTCTGCACCATCGAACACCTGCGCAAACAGGTCAATACCACCGAAGACGGAACGCTGCTGCAGCAAAGCATTCGCGGTGTCGAGAAAAAGCAGTTGCCCCACATGCTGTGCGTGACCAACCTCATGCTGCACGGCATCGAAGTCCCCAGCAACATCCGCCACGACAACACGCTCGCCCGCCCGCTGCGCGAAGTCACCCAGGCGGACCGTGTCGATGTGGTGCTCACCAACCCGCCCTTCGGCGGCATTGAAGAACCCGGCATCGAACAAGGTTTCCCTGCCGATGTACGCACCAAGGAAACCGCCGACCTGTTTCTGGTGCTCATCAAACACATCCTCAAGGCGGGCGGCCGCGCCGCCCTCGTGTTGCCCGATGGCACGCTGTTTGGCGAAGGCGTCAAAACCCGCATCAAGGAGCAACTGCTCGCCGAGTGCAACCTGCACACCATCGTGCGCCTTCCCAACGGCGTGTTCGCCCCCTACACCGGCATCAAGACCAACCTGCTGTTCTTCACCAAAGGCGAGCCAACCCAACACATCTGGTACTACGAACACCCATACCCCGATCGCGTAAAGAACTACAACAAGACCAAACCCATCCGCATCGAAGAATTCGACGCTGAGAAGGCCTGGTGGGGCAGCGAGGCCGATGGTTTCGCCGCACGCGTGGAGAACGAACGCGCCTGGAAGGTCAGCATCGATCAGATCAAGGCCGCCAACTACAACCTCGACCAGAAGAACCCCCATGCAGCCGATGTGATCAGCCACGACCCCGAAGCGCTGCTGGCCGACTACGCCAGATTGCAGCGCGAAGCGCAGGCCCTGCGCGACCAGCTCAAAGCCATCCTGGCCGAATCGCTCAGCGGACCCCGCGCATGAGTGCTGTGATGGAGGCGCACGAACCCAGCGCTAGATACCAAAGCGCCCTGCAGCCGCCGCTGGTGCAGCACTTTGAGCTGATAGCCACCGCGCCCGGAGGCGTGGCGAAGTTGCGCGAACTGATCTTGACGTTGGCCGTGCAGGGGAAGTTGGTGCGGCAGGATCCGACTGAAGAACCGGCATTCAAATTGCTTCGACGGATTCAGAAAGCCAAGCGGCAAGAAGACGATATTGCCCAAATGGTGCCATCCGAAGAGCAACCGTTTCAACTTCCACCGGGATGGGCTTGGTCACGGTTCGGCGACTACGTACTTGAACTTTGTACCGGCCCCTTTGGTTCGTTGATCCACAAGGGTGACTACGTCTCTGGCGGCGTTCCGCTGATCAACCCTTCACACATGGTCGATGGCCGAGTCAGCCACAACGCCGATGTCGCAGTCTCACCTGAGATGGCTGCCACTTTAGCCGCGTATCGACTTTCTTCTGGTGATGTGCTCCTTGCAAGGCGAGGCGAGGTTGGTCGCTATGCGTTGGTCACAGAGCTAGAAGATGGCTGGTTGTGTGGGACGGGCAGCTTCTTCGCCAAGTTGTATGAAGGCTGTGATCGCCGCTACTTTGGACTGCAGTTGAAGGATCCACTGTTCCGTAGGTTTCTTCTTGGTGAGTCGGTCGGTGCAACGATGACAAACCTCAATCAACGAATACTGCTTCGAGCCATCCTCGGGATTCCGCCCCTCGCCGAACAATCCCGTATCGTCACCCGCGTCGAAGAACTCATGCGGCTGTGCGACGCCCTCGAAGCCAAGGGCGAGCTCGAAGCCGCGCAACACGCCCAGCTCGTGCAAACCCTGCTGGGCGCGCTGACCGCCAGCACCACCCCAGACGAATTGGCCGACAACTGGCAACGCGTCGCCACCCACTTCGACCTCCTGCTCGACCGCCCCGAAGCCATCGACGCCCTGGAGCAATCCATCCTGCAACTGGCCGTACGCGGCCTGCTCGTGCCCCAAGACCCCGAGGACGAACCCGCCAGCGTGTTGCTGCATAAGATTCGCGCTGAAAAAGATCGCCTGATTGCTGAGGGGAAGATCAAGCGGGACAAGCCATTGCCACCAATCAACGAAGGGGAGCAGGCGATTGAATTGCCTCAGGGGTGGGACTGGGTGCGAATGGGCGATCTAGTGAACTCCAGCGAAGCGGGATGGAGTCCAACATGCATTGGAAGTCCAAGACGCAAGGGCTACTGGGGTGTACTAAAAGTTAGCGCCGTTTCATGGGGTGCGTTTGATGGCAATGCGAACAAGGAGCTCCCGCCTGACCTCAGCCCGCGACCTGAGTACGAAGTGAAGTCTGGAGACTTCCTGTTGTCGCGAGCCAATACGGAAGACCTGGTCGCCCGTTCTGTGGTGGTGGGTGAGGCTGAGCCGCGCCTAATGCTCAGCGACAAAATTATTCGCCTGGATGTCTCAGAGGCTATGGATCGAGAGTTCTTGAATTTAAGCAACAACTCAAACCACGCTCGCGGGCACTATGCCGCCAATGCGTCTGGCACAAGTAGCTCGATGAAAAATGTTTCGCGCGAAGTGGTGCTCAGAACGCCGGTGCCACTCCCACCTCTTGCTGAGCAGCGCCGCATCGTCGCCCGCATCAAATCCCTGCGCCGCCTGTGCACCGACCTGCGTCAGCGCCTCGCCGCCCGCCAAATCGTCCAAACGCATCTGGCCGACGCGTTCGTAAAATAGGAAAGCAAAATTCTATTTACCTGATTGGTAAATAGCACATATAATAACAATCGACCAATAGGAGGTGTTCTTGGAGATCAAATTCAAGGACAAGCACTTGCAAGACATTTGCAACAAGCAGGTCGTTGCCGTCAAAAAGCTTGGGCATATTGGTGCGCGCAAGCTGCAAACGCGCTTGGCGGATATCGCGGCTGCGTCTCGTGTGTCTGACTTGATTGCGGGAAACCCGCATCCACTCAAAGGGGATCGCCATGGTCAATTCGCACTGGACCTGACAGGTGGGTGGCGTTTGGTTTTTGCTCCTGCCAATGATCCCATCCCGCGTCGAGACGACACTTCCATCGACTGGTCTGCTGTGACCATCGTGAACATTGAATACATCGGGAACTACCATGACTGAACTACCTGAGCAAGGCGCGGGAGCGGCGTTCAGGCCAGATTGGGTGTCGCCGCCTGGCGACACTATTCTTGACCTGCTAGAAGAGCGCGATTGGACCCAGCAACAACTGGCAGATCGACTTGGCTACTCGCTCAAGCATGTCAACCAATTGATCAAGGCCAAAGTGCCTTTGACCGAAGACGCAGCCATCAGATTGCAGAACGTCTTGGGCGCCTCGGTGGGATTCTGGCTCACCCGAGAGGCGCAATACCGTGAGCGGATAGCTGTTCTGGATGCGGCGGAGCGACAGGTGCCCATGGTGCCTTGGCTAGAGCGATTTCCTATCAAGGCGATGATGAACGCTGGTGTCTTGACCAAACGACGGATCGATGCAAAGTCCAAGCCTGAAATTGTTGGTGAACTGCTGAGTTTCTTTGGCGTCGCCGCGCCAGACCAGTGGGAGCACCAATACGGCAGTATGGAGCTGGCCTTTCGTCGCAGCCGGGAAGATCAGGCCGATGTGGCTGCTATTTCTGCTTGGCTGCGCATGGGTGAACGCAGCGCCGAGAAGTTGGATGGCCCCGCATACGATGAGACGCGCTTTAGAACGGCGTTGAAGGAAGTGCGTGAACTCAGTCGTCTATCGCCTCAAGAGTTTCAGCCTCAAATGCAGCGTTTATTGCATGAATCTGGTGTTGCGTTCGTTTTGGTTCCCGCGCTACCAAGGACGCATGTCTCAGGCGTTGCCCGTTGGCTGAATACCCGCCGGCCGTTGATTCAGCTATCGCTTTATGGCAAACAGAACGATCGCTTCTGGTTCAGCTTCTTCCACGAAGCGGCGCACATTTTGCTGCATAGTCAACAGAAAAAGTCCGTGTTTCTCGACGATCCCTCAAAAGCAGGCTCCTCATCCGTAGAGGAACAGCAAGCCAACGCATGGGCGCGGGACTTTCTCATTAGTCCCGAACACTCAAGATCTCTTGTAGACATTCCAAAGACCAAGGCCGCTGTGATCGGCTTCGCCGAATCCATAGGTATTCATCCAGGCATTGTCGTAGGACGAATGCAACATGATGAACTTCTAGATGTGCGGTGGCTAAACGATCTAAAAGTGAGTTTTGAGTTCATTTCCAAGTCGTAGTGTTGTGCCACCTTCAGGTTCTGTAAATGACTGGAAGTGCCAAACGCAACATGGCCTAGACCGAGCCCTCTGTAGCGGACAACCCGATGCCGTTGTTATCCCCACTGGGGGATAACAACGGCTCGCAAAGATAAAAATCTATGAAAATCAATAAGATACCGAATCAGTTGTCTTCCTAGGAGCAAACATCCCGGAATTTCACTTCCTGACGCCGATCTGTTTGACAACGGTAATCCGACGGCATTCGCTGACAAAACTATCGAATCATTGGCTCGATTGTTCTTCTCGCTTTATGCCCGATTTTTCTCGCGTTTTGCCTGCGTCTACACAGGATAGTCAAACGTCGATATTCCCCGCCCGAAGCGCATTCGTCTCGATGAAGTCGCGCCGCGGCTCCACCTCATCGCCCATCAGCATCGTGAACACCCGATCGGCTTCGATCGCGTCGTCGATCTGCACGCGCAGCAAGCGGCGCACGGCCGGGTCCATCGTGGTTTCCCACAGCTGCATGGGGTTCATTTCGCCCAGTCCCTTGTAGCGCTGGCGTGAGGTGGCGCTTTCGGCCTGGCTGATCAGCCAGGCCATGGCCTCGCGGAAGTCGTTGACGGATGCTTCCTTCTGCCGCTCGCCTTCGCCGCGGGTGACCTTGGCGCCTTCGCTGAGCAGGCCACGGAAGGTGTTGGCGGCTTCGGCCAGTGCGGCGTAGTCGGCGCCGTGCACGAAGTCCTGTGTCAGCACGCTGCTCTTGACGTTGCCGTGGTGGCGGCGGCTGATGCGCAGAATGGGCTTGTCGGTGCGCACGTCGAATTCGCCGGCCACTTCGGCGTCGGGGAGGTGATCCTGCAAGGACTTGGCGGACAACTCTGCATCGGCCACGGTGTCGAGGTTGAGCACGACGCCGTCGGCAACCGCGCGCAAGGCTTCGGCATCCATGAAATTCTGCAAGCGCGCGATGACGGCCTGCGCCACCTGGTGCTTGCGCGCCAGCGTGGCCAGGGTGTCGCCGGTGATCTCGGTGCTGTTCGGGCCACCGGTGTGCACCGACGCGTTGATCAAGGCGATCCGCATCAGGTAGCTGTCGAGCGCGCCGGCGTCCTTGAGGTAGAGCTCTTCCTTGCCCGACTTGACCTTGTACAGCGGCGGTTGCGCGATGTAGATGTGGCCGCGTTCGACCAGCTCGGGCATCTGGCGGTAGAAGAAGGTCAGCAGCAGTGTGCGGATGTGTGCGCCGTCAACGTCGGCGTCGGTCATGATGATGATGCGGTGGTAGCGCAGCTTGGCCACGTCGAAGTCGTCGTTGCCGGTGCTGCCGCCGGCCTTGCCGATGCCGGTGCCCAGTGCGGTGATCAGCGTCAGAATCTCGTTGCTGGTCAGCAGTTTTTCGTAGCGCGCCTTCTCGACGTTCAAAATCTTGCCGCGCAACGGCAGGATGGCCTGGAACTTTCGGTCCCGGCCCTGCTTGGCGGAGCCGCCGGCGGAATCGCCCTCGACGATGTAGATCTCGCACAAGGCCGGGTCTTTCTCCTGGCAGTCGGCCAGCTTGCCGGGCAGGCCCATGCCGTCGAGCACGCCCTTGCGGCGCGTCATGTCGCGTGCCTTGCGTGCGGCTTCACGGGCACGCGCAGCTTCGATGATCTTGCCAACGATGAGCTTGGCGTCGGTCGGGCGCTCCTGCAGATAGTCGTTGAGCAGCTTGCTGACGATGTCTTCGACCGGGCCGCGCACTTCGCTGCTGACCAGCTTGTCCTTGGTCTGGCTGCTGAACTTGGGTTCGGGTACCTTGACGCTGAGCACGCAACACAGGCCTTCGCGCATGTCGTCGCCGGTGACCTCGACCTTGGCCTTCTTGGCCATCTCGTTGTCGTCGATGTATTTGTTGATGACGCGGGTCATCGCCGCGCGCAGGCCGGTCAGGTGGGTGCCGCCGTCACGCTGCGGAATGTTGTTGGTGAAACACAGTACCTGTTCGTTGTAGCCGCTGTTCCACTGCATCGCCACCTCGACACCGATGTTGGTGTTCTGGTCGCTCTGGCGGTCGCCGCTGGCGTGGAACACGTTCGGGTTCAGGATGGTCTTGCCCTTGTTGATAAAGTCGACGAATCCGCGCACGCCACCGGCGCCGGAGAAGTCGTCTTCCTTGCCGGACCGTTCATCCTTGAGGCGGATCTTGACGCCGTTGTTGAGAAAGCTCAGTTCGCGCAGGCGCTTGCTCAGGATCTCGTAATGAAAGTCCGCGTTCTGCTGGAAGATCTCCTCGTCCGGCAGGAAATGCACTTCGGTTCCGCGTTTCTCGGTCTCGCCGATCACCTTCATCGGCGAGGTCTCGACGCCGTCGACGACTTCGATGATGCGGTTCTGCACCACCCCTTTGGAAAACTCCATGACGTGCACCTTGCCGTTGCGGCGCACCGTCAGGCGCAGCATCTTGCTCAGCGCGTTGACACAACTCACGCCCACGCCGTGCAGGCCGCCCGAGACCTTGTAGCTATTCTGGTTGAACTTGCCACCGGCATGCAGTTCGGTCAACGCGATTTCCGCCGCCGAACGCTTGGGTTCGTGCTTGTCGTCCATCTTCACGCCGGTCGGGATGCCGCGCCCGTTGTCGACCACACTGACCGAATTGTCCGAATGGATGGTGACCAGGATGTCGTCGCAATGGCCGGCCAGCGACTCGTCGATGGAGTTGTCGACCACCTCGAACACCAGGTGGTGCAAGCCGGTGCCGTCCGAGGTGTCGCCGATGTACATGCCCGGGCGCTTGCGCACCGCCTCCAGCCCCTCCAGGATCTGGATCGCACCTTCTCCGTAAGCGGCCGACGCGCCCGACTGGTTGCTGTCGATCGTGGGCTGGTAGTTCGAGCTCTCGACCGACTTGCCGGCGTTGTTGTTGTCGTCTGCGTCGCCGCCACCGGCT
>JACKLK010000001.1 GCA_024236015.1 Rhodoferax sp. | reverse complement strand
AGCTGTCCGGCTGTTCCCCTTGTGTGCCAGACCAAGAAACAAGCGCAGCGATTCTTGCGCTGGCACCAAGGTATCGTCACAACACTTCGCTGGCGAAGTCGGCCAGGCGGGAGCGTTCGCCCCGGGCCAGCGTGATATGGCCGCTGTGCGGCCAGCCCTTGAACTTGTCGACCGCGAAGGTCAGGCCTGACGACCCTTCGGTCAGGTAGGGCGTGTCGATCTGCGCCAGGTTGCCCATGCAGATGATCTTGGTGCCCGGCCCGGCGCGGGTGATCAGGGTCTTCATCTGCTTGGGCGTGAGGTTCTGCGCCTCGTCGATGATGACGTATTTGTTCAGGAAGGTACGGCCCCGCATGAAGTTCATGCTCTTGACCTTGATCCGGCTGCGGATCAGTTCGCTGGTCGCCGCTCGACCCCATTCGCCCGCGCCGGTGTCGGTCTTGCCCAGCACCTCCAGGTTGTCGTCCAGTGCCCCCATCCACGGGCCCATCTTTTCTTCCTCGGTACCGGGCAGGAAGCCGATGTCTTCCCCGACGCTGACCGTGGCCCGGGTCACGATGATCTCGGTATAACGACGGTCGTCGAGCACCTGCGTCAGTCCCGAGGCCAGCGCCATCAGCGTCTTGCCGGTGCCGGCGGTTCCCGTCAGCGTGACGAAGTCCACCTCCGGATCCATCAGCAGGTTCATCGCGAAGTTCTGCTCCCGGTTGCGGGTGGTCACGCCCCAGACCGCGTTCTTGAGGTGGGTGTAGTCCTTCAGCGTCTTGAGCACCGCGGTCTTGCCGCGGATCTCGGTGACCCGCGCGTACAGGCTGGGTTCGCCCGGTGATTCGAAATAGACGAACTGGTTGATCATCAGGCTCGGTACCACCGGCCCGTTGATCCGGTAGAAGGTGTGCACGCCTTGTTGCCAGCTTTCGACGGTCTGGCCATGCGTGGCCCAGAAATCCGACGGCAAGGCCTGTGCCCCGGAGTACAGCAGGTCGCCGTCGGCCAGTGTCTTGTCGTTCTGGTAGTCGTCGGTGGCCAGGCCCAGCGCACGCGCCTTGACGCGCATGTTGATGTCCTTGGACACCAGCACGACATCGCGCGCCTTGCGCTCGTCTGCCGTCTTGCCTTGCTGGGCCGCCCGTTGTTGCCGGCCCAGCGCCTCGACCACGCCCAGGATCTGGTTGTCGGCCTTGCCCTGGGGCAGGCTGGTCGGCAGCGAAAAGTCCAGTGTCTGGGTCTGGAAGAACAGCTTGCCGCCGGCGTCGCTGTGGCCGGTGCTGTCCAGCGGCAAGCCGGCGCCGATGTCGGCGCCGTCGGCGCCTGCCAGTGCGTCGAGCCAGCGGCTGGTCTGGCGGGCGTTGCGGGCGACTTCGGTCATGCCCTTCTTGTGTGCGTCGAGTTCCTCGAGCACGATCATCGGCAGGAAGATGTCGTGTTCCTCGAAACGGAACAGGCACATCGGATCGTGCAGCAGCACGTTGGTGTCGAGCACGAACAGCTTGGGATTGCCCATGGTCTTGCGGCGCCGCGGCCGCGGCGCGGTCTCGGGGGCGGCACCGGCCGCTGCGGTTTCGGCCACCGGGACGCTGTGCAGGGCGCGCGCCGCCGGCTTGGCGGGGGCCCGGCCCTGCGGGCGGGCGGTTGTCGTCGGTTCGCCGGAAGGCACCATGGCCATGCCGATGTCCGGGACGGTCTCGCGGATGCCCGGAGCGGTGCCGGCGGTCTTGCGTCTGGCTCGGGAAACGCTGCTGGCGGTGGCCTCAAATGCCTTGCTGGTCAGCAGAGCAGCACGTTTGGTGGGAGCGGGTGGCAGTGGCATGGTCCTGGGTACTCACGGAAGGGAAAGTTGTCGGCGCCGGAGGATCGCCCCGCACGCAGCCCACAAACAAGAAAGCCGCCCTGGACCAAGGCGGCTTCGTTGCGGAAACGGTTGCTGAACTCCGATGCATGGCCCATTATGCATGAGCCGTGTGGGGGTCGAGCGGGGTCGGTCAGGCGGATTTCTTCAGCGCCTTCACGGCCTTGAGCACTTCGTCGACATGGCCGGGAACCTTGAGTCCGCGCCATTCTTCCTTGAGCACGCCATCGGCGCCGATCAGGAAGGTGCTGCGCTCGATGCCCTTGACCTTCTTGCCGTACATGATCTTGTTCTTGACCACGCCGAACATGTGGCACATCTTCTCTTCGGTGTCGGCGATCAGTTCGAACGGCAGTTCCAGCTTGAGCTTGAAATCGTCGTGCGACTTCATGTTGTCGCGCGAGACGCCGAACACCGTTGCGCCGGCCTTCACGAAATCCTTGTACTTGTCGCGGAACTGCATGGCCTCGGTGGTACAGCCGGGCGTGTTGTCCTTGGGATAGAAATACAGCACCATCGTCGCGCCCAGGTGACTGGTGTTGGTCACCTTCACACCGTTGGTGGCGACGGCTTCGAATTCGGGGAGGGGTTTGTTGACAACGATCGCCATAAGGTGCTTGGGTCTTCTCGTGCTGGATGTGTCAGGGTCTGGCGCCGGGCCTGCAGGCCCGCTCGCGTGTGGAGCAGATGCAGGGGGTGGAGCGCCTCGACCGAAGTCCGGTATTTTAACCGCAAAACACCCGCAAGAAACCTCAATGCGGCTGAACTTCGATCAACAGTGCCACTGCGACCTTGCGTCCTTCGCCCGCCAGGATGTTGTAGGTGCGGCATGCGGCCTGGGTATCCATGGTCTCCAGGCCGATGCGGCGCTCCATCAGCGGCGCCAGCCAGGCCGGCTGCGGAAACCGGATCCGGCCGCCGCTGCCGAAGATCACCAGTTCGGTGCCGAGCTCGGCCAGCTGCTGGAAATGCGCGGCGCCCAGGTCGGCAAAACGCTCGCAGTGCCAGGCCAGGCGCTGGCCGTCCGAGCCGATGATCACGCTGTGCGCAATGCGCTCGCCGTCGACGGCGATCCAGCCATCGCCGTAGCTGGAGATGGTCTGGACAGAGGATTGATCGGGGTGGAGTTTCATCGGGCGGCGGCGGGCGCAACTGTGGTCAAATTATAGGTTTCCCGCTGTACAGGCCCGCGCGCCGGACACTCCTATGAAGACGATTCGCAAATCGACCAAGCTTGACAACGTCTGCTACGACATCCGTGGCCCGATCCTCGAGTGCGCCCAGCGCATGGAGGACGAAGGCCACAAGATCATCAAGCTCAACATCGGCAACCTGGCCGTGTTCGGCTTCGATTCGCCCGAGGAGATCCAGCAGGACATGATCCGCAACCTGCCGAACTCGTCCGGGTATTCGGACAGCAAGGGCATCTTCGCCGCGCGCAAGGCGGTCATGCACTACACCCAGCAGCAAGGCATCGCGGGCGTGACGCTCGATGACATCTACCTGGGCAATGGCGCCTCGGAGCTGATCGTGATGGCCAGCAACGCCTTGCTCAACGATGGCGACGAGATGCTGATTCCGTCGCCGGACTATCCGTTGTGGACGGCCGCCGTCGTGTTGTCCGGCGGGGTGCCGGTGCATTACCGGTGCGACGAGTCGCGCGGCTGGATGCCCGACCTGGCCGACATTCGCGCCAAGGTCACGCCCCGCACCAAGGGCATCGTCGTGATCAACCCGAACAATCCGACGGGAGCCTTGTATTCGGACGACCTGTTGCGCGGCATCATCGAGATCGCGCGCGAGTTCGGCCTGGCCATCTTCGCCGACGAGGTCTACGACAAGATCCTGTACGACGGCGCGCAACACACGGCCATGGGTTCGCTCAGCGACGACGTGTTGACGCTGACCTTCAACAGCCTGAGCAAGAGTTACCGCTCCTGCGGCTATCGCGCCGGGTGGATGGTGGTGTCCGGCGACAAGTTCGTGGCCAAGGACTACATCGACGGCCTGAACATGATGTCCAACCTGCGGCTGTGTCCGAACGTGCCGGGGCAATGGGCAATCCAGACCGCGCTCGGCGGCTACCAGAGCATCAACGACCTGATCGCCGAGGGCGGGCGCTTGCGGCGCCAGCGCGACCTGGCCTACGAGCTCATCACCGCGATTCCGGGCGTGAGCTGCGTCAAGCCGCAGGCCGCGTTGTACATGTTCCCCCGGCTCGACCCCGAGATCTACCCGATCCGCGACGACCAGGAGTTCATCCTCGAGTTGCTGCAGGAGACCAAGGTCATGCTGGTGCAGGGGACCGGCTTCAACTGGGCCGAGCCCGACCATTTCCGCATCGTGTTCCTGCCGCACGAGGACGACCTGCGCGAGGCGATCGGCCGCATGGCCCGATTCCTCGAGCATTACCGCCATCGCCATGCGGACGAACGCGCCCGCGCGGCCGCATCCGCGTCGGCATCCGTGAAACTGGTGGCAGCCCGGGCCTGAGCCACGGGGCCGGCAACGCGCTGCATTCCAACGCCATCAACCAAGAAGACTATTGCATGAAATCGATCCAAGTGGGCCTGCTGGGCATAGGAACCGTCGGCAGTGGCACCTACAGTGTGCTCAAGCGCAACCAGGCCGAGATCCGTCGCCGCGCGGGCCGGGGCATCGACATCACGATGGTGGCCGACCTCGACGTCGCGCGGGCCCGCTCGCTGGTCGGCGAGGGCGTGACGGTCGTGAATGACGCGCGCGCCGTGATCGCCAACCCCGACATCGACATCGTGATCGAACTCATCGGCGGCTACGGCATTGCGCGCCAGCTGGTGATGGAAGCCATCGCGGCCGGCAAGCACGTGGTCACGGCCAACAAGGCGCTGCTGGCCGTGCACGGCACCGAGATCTTCGCCGCCGCCCATGCCAAGGGCGTGATGGTGGCGTTCGAGGCAGCCGTGGCCGGCGGCATCCCGATCATCAAGGCCTTGCGCGAGGGGCTCACGGCCAACAGCATCCAGTGGATCGCCGGCATCATCAACGGCACGACGAACTTCATTCTCAGCGAGATGCGCAACAAGGGCCTGGACTTCGACGTCGTGCTCAAGGAGGCGCAGCGTCTCGGGTATGCGGAGGCCGATCCCACCTTCGACATCGAAGGTGTCGATGCGGCGCACAAGATCACGCTGATGTCGGCCATCGCATTCGGCGTGCCGGTGCAGTTCGACAAGGCGCATATCGAAGGCATCACCGCGCTGAGCGCGCAGGACATCCGGTATGCGGAGCAGCTGGGTTATCGCATCAAGCTGCTGGGCATCACCAAGCGCAGCATCGACGGCAAGACGGGTGCGCCGCGCGGCATCGAGTTGCGGGTGCATCCGAGCCTGGTGCCGAGCAAGCGGCTGATCGCCAACGTCGAAGGCGCGATGAATGCGGTGGTGGTGCAGGGCGATGCCGTGGGAACGACGCTGTATTACGGCAAGGGCGCCGGCAGTGAACCGACGGCCAGCGCGGTGATCGCCGACCTGGTCGACGTGACCCGCCTGCATACGGCCGATCCCGCGCACCGCGTGCCACACCTGGCCTTCCACCCGGGCGCGCCGGGCGACGACCTGCCGGTGTTGCCCATGGCCGACGTGGTGACCAGCTACTACCTGCGCCTGCGCGTGGCCGACCAGGCGGGCGTGTTGTCCAAGGTCACCGGCATCCTGGCCGATGCCGACATCAGCATCGACGCAATGCTGCAGCGCGAGGCCGACGAGATCGCCGCCGACGCCAACGGATCGCAGGTCGAACAGACCGACATCATCATCCTGACGCACGACACCCGCGAAGGCACGATGAACGACGCGGTGGCCCGCATGCAGGCGCTGCCCAGCGTGTTGCAGCCGATCACGCGCATCCGCAAGGAGGAGCTGGCCTGATGCAATATGTCTCCACCCGTGGCCATGCCAGCGGCCAGCGTTTCTGCGACATCCTGCTCGAGGGCCTGGCGCCCGATGGCGGCTTGTACCTGCCCGAACACTATCCGCAGGTCGACGATGCCACGCTGACGCGCTGGCGGGCCCTGCCGTACGCCGAGCTGGCGTTCGAAATCCTGTCGCTGTACATCGACGACATTCCGCCATCCGACCTGCGCGCGCTGTGCGAACGCACCTACACGCCGGCCGTGTTCGGCACCGAGGCGATCGTGCCGCTGCGGGTGCTCGACCCCGCCCAGGCGGGCGGAGCGCCGCTGTATCTCGAAGCCTTGTCCAATGGCCCGACGCTGGCGTTCAAGGACATGGCGATGCAGCTGCTGGGCAACCTGTTCGAATACGAACTGGCGCGCCGCGGCGAGACGCTCAACATCCTGGGTGCCACCAGCGGCGACACCGGCAGCGCAGCCGAATACGCGATGCGCGGCAAGCGCGGCGTGTCGGTGTTCATGACCAGTCCCGCCGGACGCATGAGCCCGTTCCAGCAGGCGCAGATGTTCAGCCTGATGGACGAGAACATCCACAACATCGCCATCGAAGGCGTGTTCGACGACTGCCAGGACCTGGTCAAGGCGGTGTCGAACGACCTGGACTTCAAACGCCGCTACCGCATCGGCACCGTCAACTCGATCAACTGGGCACGGCTGGTGGCGCAGGTGGTGTATTACTTCGCCGGTTATTTCCAGGCCACGCGCGCGAACGACCAGCCGGTGCGCTTCACCGTGCCGTCGGGCAACTTCGGCAATGTCTGCGCCGGCCATGTCGCGCGCATGATGGGCCTGCCGATCGACATGCTGGTCGTGGCCACCAACGAGAACGACGTGCTGGACGAGTTCTTCCGTACCGGCGTCTATCGGGTGCGCAGCAGCGCCGATACCCACGAGACATCCTCTCCGTCAATGGACATCTCCAAGGCGTCGAACTTCGAGCGTTTCGTGTTCGACCTGCTCGGGCGCGACGCCGCCCAGGTGCGTGAGCTCTTCGGCGACCGGCTCGGCCGCGAAGGTGTGTTCGACCTCGGCGCCCATCCGGCGTTTGCCCAGGCGGCGACGACCTACGGATTTGCCAGCGGTCGCAGCACCCACGCGGACCGGCTCGCGACGATCCGCGCATGCTGGAACGATCGCCAGCAGATGGTCGACACACATACCGCCGACGGCATCAAGGTCGCGCGCGAACACCTGCACCCGCAATACCCGATGATCGTGCTCGAGACCGCATTGCCGATCAAGTTTGCCGCCACCATCGTCGAAGCCCTGGGACGCGAGCCGCTGCGGCCCGCGGCCTTCGAGGGCATCGAGAACCTGCCCAAACGGGTCGTGACGCTGCCGCCCGACCTCGAAGCCATCAAGGCCTTCATCGTCGCCCGCTGCCAGGGCGTGCCGGCCGCCGTGGCCTGATCACATCCGCCGAAACCTCCGGAGCCGCTGCCCATGACGACGTCCCGCCCGCCCTTGTTGCCGCTCGATGACGCGCTGGCGCGGCTGCTCGCGTCGGTCACGCCGCTGGCGCAGGTGCAGGCGGTGTCCACGTTCGACGCCGATGGTCGTGTGCTGGCGCAGGACGTGGTGTCCGGTCTGCAGGTGCCGCCGCAGGACAACAGTTCGATGGACGGCTATGCGCTGGCCTGCTCCGGCCTGACCGGTGCCGGCGCAGTGCTCGCGGTGACCCAGCGCATTGCCGCCGGATCGTCCGGCCAGCCGCTGCGGCTGGGCGAGGCCGCCCGCATCTTCACCGGCGCCCCGATTCCGCCCGGCGCCGATGCGGTCGTGATGCAGGAGGACTGCACCGTCGTGTCCGAGGCCGCGCCCGACCAGCCGGCACGCGTGCGGGTCGACGTCGTGCCGCAAGCGGGCCAGTGGATCCGCCGTGCCGGCGAGGACGTGACCCGTTCGGCGGTCGTGTTGCCGCGCGGCATGCGCCTGTCCCCGGCCGGCCTGGGCATGGCCGCGGCCGTGGGCCTGGACGCATTGCAGGTGGTGCGGCGTCCCCGCGTGGCGCTGTTCTCCACGGGCGATGAGCTGGTGATGCCCGGCGAAGTGGCGCCGGCCGACATGCGACCGGGCGCGATCTACAACTCCAACCGATTTTTCCTGCGGGCCATGCTGCAACGCCTCGGATGCACGGTCAGCGACCTGGGCATCGTGCCCGATCGGCGCGACGCCACCGTCGATGCCTTGCGCGACGCATCGCGCGAGCACGACCTGATCCTGACCAGCGGTGGTGTCTCCGTCGGCGAGGAAGACCATATCCGACCGGCCGTGCAGTCGCTGGGCGGACTCGACCTGTGGCAGATCGCGATCAAGCCGGGCAAGCCCTTCGCGTATGGCCATGTCGGAGAGGCCCGGTTCATCGGCTTGCCCGGCAATCCGGTGTCGAGCTTCGTCACCTTTGCGCTGCTGGTACGGCCTTTCCTGCTGCGCCTGCAAGGCGTCGTCGACGTGGCTCCGGTGACGGTGTCCGCGCGTGCCGATTTCGACTGGCCGCGGGCCGACAGGCGGCGCGAGTTCCTGCGGGTGCGGCGCAATGCCCAGGGCGGGCTCGACCTGTTCCCCAACCAGAGTTCGGGCGTGTTGACCTCGGCGGTCTGGGGCGACGGCCTGGTCGACAATCCGCCCGGCCAGACCGTCGCGCGTGGCGACACCGTTCGATTCATCGCCTTGTCCGACCTGCTGTCCTGAGCCATGACCATCACCGTCACGCTGCGTTTTTTTGCCGGCATTCGCGAGGCCGTCGGCCACGGCAGCGAAACCTTTGCCACCGACGCCGGCGACGCGGCCGCCTTGCGCGATGCCCTGATCGCGCGCGGCGAACCTTACGCCGGTGCGCTGGCCCGCGGCAAGCCGGTGCGGATCGCGGTGGACCAGCACATGGGCGACGAGTCCCGCGTGCTGCACGACGGTGCCGAGGTGGCGTTCTTCCCGCCGGTCACCGGCGGCTGAGCCGGTTGGCGCGTCCGGTTCACCGATACCCGCCTCACGAGGCTTCCGGCAGCTGCTGCATCGACGGCGCCAGCGGCAATTGCCGCATGGATGCCAGATGGCGCGCCGAACAGCCTGTCATCGGCGCGCGCAGCGCCCCGTCGATGGCGCCGAGCGACGCCAGCATGGCCTTGACAGGCGCCGGGTTGGGTTCGGCGAAGACCGCCTCGATCCACGGCACCAGGGTCAGCCACAGGTCCCGCACGTCACCGCAGTCGCCGGCGCGCAGGCGTCGGATCAGTTGCACGAACGCCGGTGTCAGCAGATGCGCGCTGGCCGCGATCGCGCCGGCGCCGCCCTGCGCGACGGTGGCGAACATCTGAAGGTCGTCGCCGGCGAGCACCTGCAGCTTGCCCTGGGCAATCAGGGCCAATGTCTTGGCGCTATCCGCGCCGCAGTCCTTGATCGCCCGGATGCCGGGGTGGCAGGCCAGTTCCAGCAGGGTTTCGCGATCCAGGGGCACACCGGTGCGCGCGGGAATGTCATAGATGATCAGCGGCACCCGCGACGCGTCGGCCAGGGAGCGGAACCAGTGCAGCAGACCGGCCTGGGACGGCCGGATGTAGTGCGGCGCCGGCACCAGCAGTCCGGCGATCGGCCGGCTCGCCAGTTCCCGGACCCAGTCGAGGGCCTGCGTCAGGTGGTAGTCCGACATGCCCATGACCACCGGGCAACCGTCGGCCGCCTGCAGCGTGGTGTCCAGCACCGCCAGTTGTTCGGCCTTGTCCAACGCGGCGGCTTCCCCGGTGGAGCCGCAGGCGACGAAACCGGACACACCGTCGGCACGCAGGCGCCGGACGAGTTGGTCCAGTGCCGCATGGTCGACCGCGCCGGCGCGAAAGGGTGTGACGAGGGGAATCCACAAGCCCGAAAAATCGGTGTCCGTGGTCGTGGCGGGGGTATGAGTGGCTTGCACGCGCATTTCCTTTGTGGCAGTCAAGGACCGATGGAAACCATCCATCGGATGCGCGTACGGGGGGCCGGCCGGGTTTGCGTCGGTTCCATCACTCATCCGAGGACGGAACCGCAGCTCCGGTCAGATGAGCATGGGTTTCTTTGATTTCTTGCCGGCGGCCGGCACGCGCGCCGTCACCTGCGGCGACGGTTCGTGGCAACGGTTCCAGCTGGAAATCATCGGCCGATGATAACGCGCGCAAACCGTCGCCGGTGCCACAATGGCGCCATGGCATTGCAGCGTGTTTCCATCCAGACGTCCGATTTCAACCTGGCCGATGAGGTCGCCGCCTTGCGCGCCGGCGACAAGGCGGTCGGGGCCGTGTGCTCCTTTGTCGGCACGGTGCGCGACCGCAACGATGGCGCGCAGGTGTCCACGCTGGAACTCGAGCACTATCCCGGCATGACCGAGAAGGCCATCGAGGCCATGCTCGACGAGGCGCATCGGCGCTTCGACATCCTGGCCAGTCGGGTCATCCATCGGGTCGGCGTATTGCAGCCGCTGGACCAGATCGTGCTCGTTGCCGTCACGTCGGCGCACCGTGGCGAGAGCTTCCAGGCCTGCGAGTTCATCATGGACTATCTCAAGACCCAGGCTCCGTTCTGGAAGAAGGAGCAGACGCCCCAGGGCGCGCGCTGGGTCGACGCGCGGGTGGCCGACGATGCCGCGCTGCGGCGCTGGGGCATCGACGCGTCCAACGGCTGATCCGGCGCACGGCGCGCCGCATCGGCATTCGCGCCGCGGCGCCGGACATCCGCGGCACAGACTGTCTCCGACCGCGCCACGGTGTGCCGCAGCATGAGCACTAGGGGTTTTCCCTTGTGTCGCGTATTCGCGCCATGGCGGCGGCCTGAAATCAGTTCACTGTAAGAAAGCGCTTTCACAATCAGCAACACATTGCCGTGGAGGGTCCTCGGCAGGTGTTCGCGCAGCAGCTCATGCCGCTGTTCCTGTTAGCTGAAAACAAGGAGACTTCATGAAGGACGACGACAGCAGTCATGCCTACTGGAAAGCCACGCTCAGTCTGTTGACCCGGATTCTCATCATCTGGTTTGCCGTGTCCTTCGGGGCCGGTATCCTGTTTGCGGACTGGCTCAACAACATCAAGCTCGGTGGTTATCCGCTCGGCTTCTGGTTTGCGCACCAGGGCTCCATCTACATCTTCATCGCGCTGATCTTCTATTACGCCAAGAAGATGAACGAGATCGACCGTCGGTTCGACGTACACGAGGACTGAGCCATGGAACTGCAAACAACCATCTACATATTTGTCGGTCTGAGCTTCTCGCTCTACATCGGCATCGCGATCTGGGCGCGAGCCGGGTCGACCAGCGAGTTCTATGCAGCCGGCGGCAGCGTGCACCCGGTCATGAACGGCATGGCGACCGCCGCCGACTGGATGTCCGCAGCGTCGTTCATCTCGATGGCCGGCCTGATCTCCAACATGGGATACGGCGGTGGCCTGTTCCTGATGGGCTGGACCGGCGGCTACGTGCTGCTGGCCATGCTGCTGGCGCCTTACCTGCGCAAGTTCGGCAAGTTCACGGTGCCGCAGTTCATCGGCGACCGCTTCTACTCGAAGTCGGCCAGCACGGTGGCGGTGATCTGTCTGCTGACCGCCTCCATCACGTACATCATCGGCCAGATGACCGGTGTGGGCGTGGCGTTCTCGCGTTTCCTGGGCGTCTCGAGCGAGGTCGGCATCTATGTCGGCATGGCCATCGTGTTCGCCTATGCGGTGTTCGGCGGCATGAAGGGCATCACCTACACGCAGGTTGCGCAATACATCGTGCTGATCCTGGCGTATACGATTCCCGCCATCTTCATCTCGCTGCAACTGACGGGCAACCCGCTGCCGCAACTGGGCCTGGGCTCGAGCCTGGTCGGACAGGATGTCTCG
Organism: Rhodoferax sp.; assembly: GCA_024236015.1. GTDB lineage: Bacteria > Pseudomonadota > Gammaproteobacteria > Burkholderiales > Burkholderiaceae_C > CAISIP01. The sequence goes on along the minus strand of JACKLK010000001.1, from coordinate 1,337,801 downwards.
TTGCTGGCCAAGCTCGACCAGGTCGTCACCGACCTGGGCTTCGGCAAGTACACGACGTCGCTGCCGGGCAGCACGCTGAACATGTTCATGTACACCTTGTCGCTGATGATCGGAACCGCGGGCCTGCCGCACGTCATCATGCGATTCTTCACCGTGCCATCGGTCAAGGACGCCCGTTCTTCCGCTGGCTGGGCACTGGTGTTCATCGCCATCCTGTACACGACGGCACCGGCCGTGGCCGCCATGGCCAAGACCAACCTGATCCGGACCGTCACACCGGGCGTGGTGATGGAGAACACCAACGTGTTCGACAAGGACGTGGCGATCAAGTACGACGAGCGTCCGGACTGGATGAAGCGCTGGGAAAAGACCGGCCTGCTCAAGTTCGAGGACAAGAACGGCGACGGTCGCATCCAGTACTACAACGACGGCAACAAGAACGCCGAGTTCCAGGCCAAGGCGGCAGGCGCCGGCTGGAAAGGCAATGAGCTCAGCGTCAATGCCGACATCATCGTGCTGGCCAATCCCGAGATTGCGTTGTTGCCCAACTGGGTGATCGCGCTGGTCGCGGCCGGTGGCTTGGCGGCGGCCTTGTCGACGGCTGCGGGTCTGCTGATGGCGATCTCGTCGGCCGTGTCCCATGACCTGGTCAAGGGCATCTTCGCGCCGAACATCAGCGAGAAGGGCGAACTGCTGGCGGGCAAGGTCTCGATGGCGATCGCCATCGTGATCTCCGGCTGGCTGGGCCTGAATCCACCCGGGTTCGCGGCCGGTACCGTGGCGCTGGCCTTCGGTATTGCCGCCAGTTCCCTGTTCCCGGCCATCATGATGGGCATCTTCAGCAAGAAGATGAACAAGGAAGGTGCGATGGCCGGCATGCTGGCGGGCCTGTTCATCACGCTGTTCTACGTGTTTGCGCACAAGGGCCTGTTCTTCATCAAGGGTACCGAGTACCTGGATCTGATCGGCGGCCCCAACAGCTTCCTGGGCATCACGCCGGAAGCCTTCGGTGCGGTCGGCGCGATCGTGAACTTCGTGGTTGCCTTCCTGGTCGACAAGGTGACCAAGGAGCCGCCGGCGCACATCCAGGCCATGGTGGAGGCGGTGCGGATTCCGCGCGGCTCGCGCGCCGTGGACGGCGCGCACTGAGCACGCCCGCTCCCGTTGCAAGCCCGCCCTGCGACAATCGCAGGATGGGCTCGCACACAGGCCCTGCCGGCCACGCTGGCAGGGCTTTTCTCATTCAACAGCTCCGGCGGCGCACGTGGCCGGATGCGAGGAGCTACCGATGGTTTTTGACGTCAGCGTTGCGTTGACATGGGTGCTGTACCTGGCCCTGTTCCCGATGGCGTTTTTCTGGTTGCGCAGGGCCTGGCGTATCCTGGTCAAGCGCGACTTCTCGGAAGTGGCGCTCAAGCGTGGCCAGTCCCCGGCGGACCCGGAGAAGTTCGCGCCCTACGAGATGGTCGTGAACCTGGTCGCCGGCGTCGTCGCCGTGGCCGTGATCGTGGCGGTCGCACTGGGCCAGCTCGACTACAACACCTGGACGGCGATTGCAGGCTCGACGATCTGGTGCAAGTTCTTTGCCGGTTACGCCTTGTCGCGCCACGCCCATTCGAACTGGGCCCGGCGCAAGTCCTGAAGCAGACCGGTGCTTGTTCCGGTCTGGCCGCGATGACGCGGCTGCCGGTCAGTTCAGGTAGCCAGGCGGCGGTGGCGCGGCGGGCGCCGCGGCCGGCGCCTGCGTATCGGGTGGCCGGATCTCGCGCCACTGTGATGCCACCACGGCACGCTCGAGCAGGTGCAGGAAGGCGTGGGTCAGGGTTTCGGACAAGGCCAGTTCGAACTGGCGGGCCTGCGGCGCGCCGCTGAGTTTTTCGCTGCACTTGAGTCGCAGCGCGCCGGCCGCGAGGGTCGCGATGTTGACCTCGGTGATCAGCAAGGGTGTCTCGAACAGGGGCGCGCTGGCCTGGGGTGCCTGGTAGGGGGTCGAGAAGTCCGCGCCGCGGATGGTCTCGCTGCGGTTGAAGTCGGCCATGGCCTTCTTCGTGACCGGGTCGGCGTTCGCCAGATGGGTTGTGGCCGGGCCGCCACGCCGTGCCGCCGCTTCCGTCGTGAGCCGCTCGAGCAACGGCGCCAGTCCCAGCGTCAGCCGGCGCGTGAACCAGAACTGCAGTTCCCGCTCCTCGGAGGTGTTGACGCGCACCAGGATCCGGTCCTGTTCGGGCTGGTAGCTGATCGACATCTGGCGCACGTGCATGGCTGGATTCTAGGAGCCTGCGGCCGCCGGGCCTGCCAGGCGGCACATGCGGTGCCGGTCCCGGGTGCTTGTTCCCGGTGTGCGGGACGCCACCGGCGCGCCGCAGCTTCCCCTGCGCGATTGATCCAGATCAGACGGCAGCCGCGCCCCCTCCCTTGAAATCCGGCGCAATCGCCTAAGCTGAAGGGCAGTATTCCACAAGGATTTCCCCATGCGTATCGACAAACTGACAACCAAATTCCAGGAAGCCCTGGCCGAGGCCCAGACCCTCGCGCTGGGCAATGACCATGCCTACATCGAACCGGCCCATGTGCTGGTGGCGATGCTGCGCCAGGACGACGGCCCCAAGGCGCTGCTGCAACGCGCCGGCGCCAACGTGCCCGGCCTGCTGGCCGCAGCCGAGGCCGCGATGAAACGCCTGCCGCAGGTGCAGGGCCAGGAACAGGTGCAGGTCGGCCGCGACATGGTCACGCTGCTGCAGGCGGCCGAGAAGGAGTCGATCAAGCGCGGTGACCAGTACGTCGCCGGCGAGTTGTTCCTGCTTGCGCTGACCGACAACAAGGGCGAGATCGGCAAGCTGGTGCGCGAGAACGGACTTAGCCGCAAGGCGCTGGAGGCCGCCATCGAGGCGGTGCGTGGCGGACAGAACGTCGACAGCGCCGATGCCGAGGACCAGCGCGAGGCGCTCAAGAAATACACCATCGACCTGACCGAGCGGGCCCGCATGGGCAAGCTCGACCCGGTCATCGGGCGCGACGACGAGATCCGCCGCGCGATCCAGGTGCTGCAACGCCGCACCAAGAACAACCCGGTGCTGATCGGCGAACCCGGCGTCGGCAAGACCGCCATCGTCGAGGGGCTGGCACAACGCATCGTCGCGGGCGAGGTGCCCGAGTCGCTCAAGGGCAAACGCGTCCTGTCACTCGACATGGCCGCGCTGCTGGCCGGCGCCAAGTTCCGCGGCGAGTTCGAGGAGCGGCTCAAGAACGTGCTGAAGGACCTGGCCAAGGACGAAGGCCAGACCGTGGTCTTCATCGACGAGTTGCATACCATGGTCGGCGCCGGCAAGGCCGAAGGCGCGATGGACGCCGGCAACATGCTCAAGCCGGCGCTGGCGCGCGGTGAGCTGCATTGCGTGGGCGCCACGACGCTGGACGAATACCGCAAATACATCGAGAAGGACGCCGCACTCGAGCGCCGGTTCCAGAAGATCCTGGTCGGCGAGCCGAGCGTGGAGGCGACCATCGCCATCCTGCGCGGCCTGCAGGAGAAATACGAGGTCCACCATGGCGTGGACATCACCGACCCGGCCATCGTCGCCGCGGCCGAGCTCAGCCACCGCTACATCACCGACCGCTTCCTGCCCGACAAGGCGATCGACCTGATCGACGAGGCCGCGGCCAAGATCAAGATCGAGATCGACTCCAAGCCCGAGGTCATGGACCGGCTCGACCGGCGGCTGATCCAGCTGCAGATCGAGCGCGAGGCGGTGCGCCGCGAGAAGGACGAGGCCTCGCAGAAGCGATTCGAGCTGATCGAGGTCGAGATCGCCAAGCTGCAGAAAGAGATCGCCGACATGGACGAGATCTGGAAGGCGGAGAAAGCCCAGGCGCAGGGCAGTGCCCATGTGCGCGAGGACATCGACAAGCTGCGCCAGCAGATCGACGAGCTCACGCGCAAGGGCGACTACAACAAGGTCGCCGAGCTGCAATACGGCAAGTTGCCCGAACTCGAGCGCCAGCTCAAGGAAGCGCAGGACAAGGAGTCCAGCAAGGGCAAGGGCGAGGGCGAAGCCCCGCGCCTGTTGCGCACCCAGGTCGGCGCCGAGGAGATCGCCGAGGTCGTGGCGCGTGCCACCGGCATCCCGGTGTCCAAGCTGATGCAGGGCGAGCGCGAGAAGCTGCTGTTGATGGAAGACCGCATCCACCAGCGCGTGGTCGGGCAGGGCGAGGCCATCACCGCGGTGGCCAACGCGATCCGGCGTTCGCGCGCCGGCCTGGGTGATCCGAACCGCCCGACCGGCTCGTTCCTGTTCCTGGGCCCGACCGGCGTCGGCAAGACCGAGTTGTGCAAGGCGCTGGCGAACTTCCTGTTCGACTCCGAGGACCACCTGATCCGCATCGACATGAGCGAGTTCATGGAGAAACACTCGGTGGCGCGGCTGATCGGCGCGCCGCCCGGCTACGTGGGTTACGACGAAGGCGGCTACCTGACCGAGGCGGTGCGGCGCAAGCCCTATGCGGTGCTGTTGCTCGACGAGGTCGAGAAGGCGCACCCGGACGTGTTCAACGTGTTGTTGCAGGTGCTTGACGACGGCCGGCTGACCGATGGCCAGGGCCGAACCGTGGACTTCAAGAACACGGTGATCGTGATGACCAGCAACATCGGCTCGCAGCTGATCCAGAGCATGGTCGGTCAGGACAGCGACGAGATCAAGGAAGCGGTGACCGGCGAGCTGAAGAACTATTTCCGGCCCGAGTTCCTGAACCGGATCGACGAGACCGTGGTGTTCCACGCGCTGGACGCCAAGCACATCGAGGCGATCGCGGCGATCCAGGTGGCGGTGTTGCAGCAGCGGCTGGCCCGGATGGACCTGACGCTGGAGGTTTCACCAGCCGCACTGGCCGAACTGGCCAAGGTCGGCTTCGATCCGGTGTTCGGTGCGCGGCCGCTCAAGCGGGCGATCCAGCAGCGCATCGAGAATCCGCTGTCCAAACTGCTGCTCGAGGGCAAGTTCGCCCCCAAGTCGGTGATCGCAGTCGATGTCGACCCGATCCAGGCGCCGGGCCAGTTCAGCTTCGCGGGATCGGCGGCCTGAGCCACCGTGAAAGTCTGGCCGCGGCAGCGCCGCGGGGCGCCGGTCCTGCCGGCGTCAGCGGCCGGATGAACGGGTCAGCAGCAAGGTCAGCAGGGCGCCGACGCCGGCGGCGATGAGCACCGACTGCATCGGCTTCCTGCGGATATAGGCTTGCGCCTGCTGCTGCATCGGGCCGGCCCGGCTGCGGATCAACCGGGCCGCCTCGCGGGCGCGCTCGGCACCTTCCGCCAGCAAGGCATCGGCATTGGCACTTGCGCGGGACAAGGCGAACGGCATGTCCTCGCGCAATTGGTCCAGCCCGCGATGGACCTTGTCGGCCGCGATGTCGGTGGCGCGCTGGGTTGCGCTGATCGCCTTGTCCGCCTGTGTCGCGACACCGGCCGACAGGTTCGACACGGTCGATGCAAAGGCGGGGTTGGTATCGGTGGAATCGTTCGTAGCCATGGTGCTGCCTTTCAACTTTCAGTGGACGGCGATCGGGCCCGGTCGGCGAATCCGTCGAACGGCTGGCCCGCCGGTTGCCATGCGTGCCCGGCGTTGCCGTGTGCATCGCCGGCATGATCACCGTGACACTGTATCCGCCTTGCGCCGGCACGGCCAGCCGCGGTCCGCCCGTCGCCGTGTAGGCATCGGCTGACAGGCGCAGCGGTCGAGGGCGATACCATCGACCGATATGACCACAGCCCCTACCATGACCGACACCGCGCCGGTTCCCGACGGATTTCGACCGGCGCGGATCCACGGTGACTTCATCGCCTTCAACGGCCCGCTGCACGCCCGCCTGACGGGCGACACGATCCAGCTCGGGTTCCGCGTCGAGCAGCGCCATACGAACCCGCTGGGTATCTGCCATGGCGGCATGCTGGCGACCTTCGTCGACATGCTGGTGCCATGCACCGCCATGTACGAGCCGGGTCGGGAGCGGCGGTTCCTGCCCACGATCAGCCTGCAGATCGATTATCTCGGCCCGTCGCCGCTGGGCGCGTGGGTGCAGGGCGAGGCACAGATCCTGCGCACCACCCGCAACATGGTGTTCGGCCAGGGCCTGGTCAGCGCCGATGGCGCGCCCGCGCTGCGCTTCAGTGGCATCTTCAAGCTGGGCCAGGCCTGGGGCGACGCGGCCGATACCGATCCGCTGCGGATTCGCGGGTCGGCCTGAGTCCGACCGCCGCCGGTCGCACCTGCCTTATCCGCGCGGGTGTTGCGCGGGGCGAATCCGCAGCACCGACAGCGCCAGCAGGCTGATCACGCAGAACGCCGCGCCGGCGTGAAAGGTGGCGCTGGCGCCCCAGGTGTCCCACAGCAACCCGGCCAGTACGCTGGCCAGCAGCATGGCCAGCCCGCTGACCAGGTTGAAGAACCCGAACGCGGTGCCCCGCAACGACGCCGGCGCGGTGTCGGCGACCATGGTGGCCAGCAAGCCCTGGGTCATGCCCATGTGGATGCCCCACAGGGCAATGCCGGCCATCAGGTTCGCGATGCCGGCGTCGCGGGCCAGCACCAGGTCGGCCAGCATCAGCACCAGCAGGCCCAGCGCCAGCAGTGCCCGATGCGAGACCCGGTCCGACCACGCGCCGAACGGATACGCGCTCGCCGCATAGACGATGTTCATGGCCACCATCACCAGCGGGACCATGGCCAGCGCGATGCCGCTCTGTTCGGCCCGCAGGACCAGGAACGCCTCGCTGAAGCGGGCCATCGTGAACAAGGCCCCGATCGACACGACCGCCCAGTAGGCGCCCGGCAGTCGGCGCAGCATGTCGCGCCGGATCGGGTTCGTGCGGACCTGCCCACTGAGCGGGCGCGGCGGCTCCTTCAGGCCGAACCACAACAAGGTCACGGCCATGACCCCCGGAATCACCGCGACCCAGAACACCGCCCGGAAGTCGTTCGCCCACAGCAGCATCAGGCCGACCGCAAGCAGGGGACCGAGAAACGCGCCGACCGTGTCCAGCGACTGGCGCAAGCCGAACGCCGCGCCGCGCAGCTCCGCAGGCGCGATATCGGCCACCAGCGCGTCGCGCGGCGCGCCCCGGATGCCCTTGCCGATCCGGTCGATCAGGCGCGCGCCGACCAGCAGTCCGATGCCGCCGGCGAGCGCGAACAAGGGCTTGCTCAAGGCGCCCAGGCCGTATCCGAGCACCGCCAGCCCCTTGCGCCGCCCCAGATAGTCGCTCAAGGCGCCCGAGAACACCTTGACCACGAGGGCCGTGGACTCCGCCAGTCCCTCGATGATGCCGACCGCCAGCACGCTGGTGCCCAGCGCCGTGACCATGAACAACGGCAACAGGCTGTGGATCATCTCGGACGAGATGTCCATCAGCATGCTGACCAGGCCGAGCAGCCAGATGCCGGCAGGCAATTTGCGCACGGTGCGGGACGGAGTTGCGATGGGCATGGGCAGCGCGGCCGGCGCGCGTCAGGCAGTTGGCGGGATGCCGACGATTATTGTCCGGTTGCCGCGCTTGCGCGGCGCGGTTCTTCACTACCATGTCGCCATGACCACGAGCAGCCTTGCATCCGCCGATGCCGTGCCCCTGCGCCAGGACGCCGCCATCATCGGCATGGTCGGCCTGGCGCATGCCAGCTCGCACTTTGCGCACCTGCTGCTTCCGGTGATGTTTCCGGTGTTCCTGCGGGAATTCGGCTTGAGTTATTCCGAACTCGGGTTGCTGATGTCGGTGTTCTTCGTGGTCTCCGGCGTCGGCCAGGCCGGCAGCGGCTTCCTGGTCGATCGGCTGGGAGCCCGGCCGGTGCTGTTCGGCTCGCTGGTGTTGTTCATGGGCGCCTGTGTGCTGGCGTCGAGCGCCACCGGCTACGGCGCCCTGGTGCTGGTCGCGGCGCTGGCCGGCCTGGGCAATGCGCCGTTCCATCCGGTCGATTTCACGATCATGAACCAGCGGGTGTCGGCGCCCCGCCTGGGTTATGCCTTCAGCGTGCACGGCATCACCGGCAACCTGGGTTGGGCTGCCACCCCGGTGTTTTTTGCGTCGTTCACCAGCCTGTTCGACTGGCGCGTGGCCTACCTGGCGGCGGCGCTGATGTATGCCGGCATCCTGCTGCTGCTGGTGCTGCAGCGCGACAAGTTCCGCACCGTCGTCGTGCGGCGCGCCGTCGACGGTGCAGCCGAGCACGACCTGGCGTTCCTGAAGCTGCCGGTGGTGTGGTGGTGCTTTGCGTTTTTCCTGCTCTCGACCATGACCCTGGCCGTGGTCCAGAGTTTTGCGGTGTCGTTGTTGCAGGCCATGCACCAGGTCAGCTTCCAGGACGCGACGGCCACCTTGACCGCCTACATGTTGTGCGGTGCGACCGGCATCCTGGTCGGTGGTGTCGTGGCCACCCGGATCGCGGACAGCGGGCGGGTCGTGGCCGTGTGCATGGGTGTCGCCGCCTTGTTGCTCGGCCTGTGCGGAACCGGGCTGTTCGGCGCGACCGGCACCATGGTCGTATTGGCGGCCACGGGTTTTGCGGTCGGCATGGGAGGCCCGTCGCGCGACATGATGATCAAGAAAGGCACGCCCCAGGGCGCCACCGGTCGGGTCTACGGCATCGTGTATTCCGGGCTGGACGTCGGTTTCGCGATTTCGCCGGTGGTATTCGGCATGTTCATGGACCGGGGTTGGTTCAGCCAGACCTTTTATGGTGCCGCACTCATCCTGCTGCTGGCCGTCGGCGCCGCACTGGGGGTTGGCCGGCGGACGGCCATGCGGCTGCAGCCGGCATGAGCGAGCCGGGCCGCTCCCAAGCGCGAATGCCGCAGCGCGCAGCGCGAAGGGTCGTCCAGTGACCGCGCCGGGCCGCTCCCAAGCGCGAATCCCGCAGCGCGCAGCGCGGAGGGTCGTCCCGTAAGGCTGCCGGGCCCGTCATGGGCGAGAATCGCGGCATGACCGAAAAAATTGCTGGCCATCTTCTTGTTGAATGCCTTGTGGCCCAGGGCGTCACCCATGCCTTCGGCGTGCCCGGCGAGAGTTATCTCGCCGCACTCGACGGATTCCACCTGCACGAGGACGCCATCGAGTTCGTGATCTGCCGCCAGGAGGGTGGCGCCGCGTTCATGGCCGAGGCCCACGGCAAGCTGACCGGGCGCCCCGGGGTGTGTTTCGTGACCCGCGGCCCGGGAGCGACCAACGCCTCGATCGGCGTGCACACCGCGTTCCAGGATTCGACCCCGATGGTGTTGTTCGTCGGCGACGTGGCCAGCGAGACCCGCGATCGCGAGGCGTTCCAGGAAGTGGACTTCTGCAGCTTCTTCGGCCCCAGCACCAAGGGCATGGCCAAGCGGGTCGAACGCATCGACGATGCGCGCCGGATTCCGGAATACGTCGCCCGGGCGTTTGCGACCGCCATGAACGGCCGTCCCGGCCCGGTCGTGCTGGTGCTGCCCGAGGACATGCTGGCCCAGGCCGTGCCCGACGACCCGTCGCTGCAGGCGCTGGCGCGCGTCGAGCCGGTGCAGGCCGGATGCGATCCGCGCCAGGCCGAGGCGCTCGGCGACCTGCTGCGGGCCAGCCAGCGCCCACTGGTGATCGCCGGCGGCAGCGGTTGGACACCGGAAGGCGCGCAGGCACTCGTGCGCTTCGCCGAGCAATGGCAACTCCCGGTGGCGAACGCGTTCCGCTTCCAGGACACGTTCGACAACCACCATGCGCTGTATGCCGGCGAGGTTGGCATCGGCATCAATCCGAAGCTCGCCGCGCGTGTGCGCGAGTCCGACCTGATCATCGCCTTCGGGCCGCGCCTGGGCGAGATGACCACCGGCGGCTACACCTTGATGCCGGTGCCGCGCCTGCCGCAGAAGCTGGTGCATATCCATGCCGGCGCCGACGAGTTGAACCGTGTCTACCAGGCCGACCTGGCAATCAACGCCGGCATGCAGGCGGCCGTCGCGGCGTTCGAGCACCTGCAGGCGCCGGCCTCCGTGCCCTGGGCCGCGTGGGCGCAGGCCTGCCACGCCGACTACGAGGCCAACCTGCAGCCGCAGGCCCTGCCGGGCGACATCGACATGGCGGCCATCGTCGGCCTGCTGCAGAAGCACCTGCCGGCCGATGCCGTGCTGACCAACGGCGCAGGCAACTTCGCCAGCTGGACCCACCGGTTCTTCCGCCACCATGGCCTGGCCAAAGGCCACAAGACCCAGCTGGCGCCCACGGTCGGCGCCATGGGTTACGGCGTGCCGGCGGGCATCGCCGCTGCCATCACGACCGGCCGCATCGCATTGACGATGGCCGGCGACGGCGACTTCATGATGAACGGGCAGGAACTGGCGACCGCCGTGCAATACGGCGCCAGGAGCATCATCGTATTGCTCAACAACGGCATGTTCGGCACGATCCGCATGCACCAGGAGCGGGAATATCCCAACCGCCGTGCCGGCACGGCGTTGCGCAATCCGGACTTCGCCGCATTGGCACAGGCATACGGTTATGTCGGCGTGAAGATCGGCAAGACGGCCGAGTTCGAGTCCCAGTTGCTGGCGGCGCTCGAGCGCACGCAAGGCACGCTGATCGAGATCGCGCTCGACCCCGAGGTGATCACGACCCGCGGCACGCTCAGCGCCATCACGCAATCTGCTCTGAACAAGCGCTGACCGCCACGCGCCGATCCGACGCTGGCACGGAACCCCTCGCCGACCGGAGCCCCCGATCGGCCGGCCCGTGCCGGCACCGGCCCATCCCGCGTGCCACAACGCGCCACCCGACACCTGTTCGACCCCCCCATGACCGCATCGACCCCTGACACCGAACCCACCGCGCCTACGGCACGTACGGAGCGCAACCCGGAGCGCAACAAGGGCCGCAAGCCTGCCCGCCATGCCGAGGCCATGCCGGTGCTCGAGCAACTCGCCACGCTGTACCCGCCATTGTTCGGCGCCCGGTTCCTGCCGCTCAAGCGCGGCATCTTCCAGGACCTGATGCAGGCCCATCCGCAGCTGCTCGATGCGACCAGCCTGAAGGCTGCGCTGGCCCTGCACACCCGCTCCACCCGGTATCTGGTGACCGTGGCCGAAGGGCTGCAGCGGCACGACCTGTCCGGTCAGCCGGTCGAGCCCATGGCCCCCGAGCATGTGCATCACGCGTTGCTCGAGGTCTTCCGCCGGCGCCAGGCCCGCAGCAAGGAGGATCTGACCCCGACCCTGCGCCGCCGCATCCGGCAGGCCTTCGAGCGCTCCGGACTGAGCCCCGAGGCGTATGCGAGCCTGGTGCGCGGTCGCGACGAGCAGGCCAACGCATTGCTCGACGAGGCCTTGCAGGAGGCGCGCGCCACCGAGGCCAGGGACGAGGCGCTGCTGCGCGCATTCGAGTCCGGCGCCCGTTCGGTGCCGGAATTCGCCGACATGTACGGCATGGCGGTGGCCGACGTCGAACAGGCGCTGACACGCGCGCGGCGCGTGCGTGCCAGGCTGGCCGCGCCGTCGGCCGCGTGAGCGTGCGCGCGGGGACGTGATGGCGGCGCAAGCGTCCCCGATCGCCCAGGTCGACGACCTGCGCTTTTCCTATCCGCAACGCACGCTGTTCGCGCACTGGAGCGCCCGCTTCCCGGCCGGTTTGAGCTTGCTGCAGGGCGAGGAGAGCAGCGGCAAGACCAGCTTGCTGCGCCTGCTCGACGGTACGCTGGTGGCCGATGGCGGCAGCTTGCAGGTCGCGGGTGTGCACTGGCACCAGGATCCGCAGCGTTACCGTGCCCAGGTCTTTCGCACCGATCCGTCATCGGAGTTGCCGCTACAACTTACCGCGCTGCAGTGGCTCGACGAGGTGCGCCTGCGTTACCCCGCGTTCGATGCGGCCGGCGTCGCGGCCTGGATCGAGCGCCTGTCGCTGCGCGAGCACCAGAACAAGCCGATGTACATGTTGTCCACCGGTTCGCGCCGCAAGGTCTGGCTGGTGGCGGCATTCGCCAGCGGCGCAGCCTTGACGCTGCTCGACCAGCCGTTTGCGGCACTGGACCAGGCGTCGATCATGGCGGCATGCGATCTGTTGCGTGACGCCGCCCGGCAGGGTGGCCGGGCCTGGGTGATCGCCGACTATGCAGCGCCGGCGGGACTGGCATTGGTGCAGACCATCACACTCGACTGACGGCGCGGTCCGCTGTGGCAGCCATCGCCATTCGGCGCGGACCAGAAAAAAAGGGCCGACAACGGTCGGCCCTTTGATGCGTGCGAAGGCGCTTATTTCAGGTGCTTGCCGATCAGGCCCGCCATCTCGAACATCGAGACCTGCATCTTGCCGAACACTTCCTTGAGCTTGGCGTCGGCATTGATCATGCGCTTGTTGACCGCGTCCTGCAGCTTGTTCTTCTTGATGTAGGCCCACAGTTTGCTGACCACTTCGGTGCGCGGCAGCGGTGCCGGGCCGACGACGGCAGCCAGCGCGGCGCTGGGCGTCAGTGCCTTCATGAAGGCGGCGTTGACGGCGCGCTTCTTTGCGGGAGCCTTCTTGGCTGCGGCTTTCTTGGCCGGAGCGGCCTTCTTGGCCACGACCTTCTTTGCCGGAGCGGCCTTCTTGGCCGGGGCAGCTTTCTTCGCTGCTACTTTCTTCGCCGGTGCTGCCTTTTTTGCGGGTGCAGCTTTCTTGGCGGCGGCCTTTTTGGCCGGGGCTTTTTTTGCAGTTGCCATGATTGATTGTCCTTCTGGAAGTTGATTAATCACCAGTGAAGAACTGCTTCTTCTCCGGCACTGCGGATGCTACTGGAGAAAAAACCGGTTTCCAAGCGAAAACGCATCTTTTTCACTCTGGCGTGTTGTTTTTTCATGCGTCCGGAAACGCGGGTTTTCACTCGAGAAATGCGCTGCATCGGCACCTTGCCGTGTCATGCGCGGACGCATGCGTGCACATGGTGCCCGCACCGTGCAGGCGCATCGGCGCGCGCGGTGCTTCGCGCGATGCTGCAGCTTGCCGCGTTAACATGCCGCGAGCGTTGACGAATTGCCTGTTCAGGAAGGAAGCCAGACGATGTCCCAGCCCATCCCCGTGTGTGACCTGTGCGATGCGCACAAGGCCGATACCAGCGGCGCCTTTCGCGTATTGCCGCCGGTTTTTCGCGCGTTCGGCGGCGCCCTGCGTTTCAGCGGTCCGGTCAGCACGGTGCGTTGCTTCGAGGACAACACGCTGGTCAAGGCGGCCGTGGACGGGCCGGGGCAGGGGCGGGTGCTGGTGGTCGACGGCGGTGCCTCGTTGCGCCGTGCGTTGATGGGCGGCAACCTCGGCGCGGCCGCCGCGCGCAATGGATGGGCCGGCGTGGTGATCGACGGCTGCGTGCGCGACGTGGCCGAACTCGCGCCCCTGCCCATCGGCATCCTGGCGCTGGCGCCGATGCCCATGCCGCCGCGCAAGCAGGACCAGGGCGAACGCGACGTGGCGGTGCTGATCCAGGGCGTGTGGGTGCGGCCGGGGGACTGGTTGTACGCCGACGAGGACGGCGTCGTGGTGCACGCGGGCGCGTTGTCCTAGGAACGTCCCGCGCGCGCCGGCACGCTGGCGGCGGCGCGCAACCGCCGATACGCACTCGGCGAGAGGCCGACGTGGCGCCGGAACGCACGGGTGAAAGCGCTGTGGTCGGCAAAGCCACAGTCGGCGGCGACATGGGCGATCGGGCCGTCGGCTTCGAGTTGCCGCATCGCCACCTCCAGCCGCAGCGACAACAACCACCGGCTCGGCGCGAGCTGCAGCAACGCCGTCAGGTGACGCTCGAGTTGCGCCACCGACAAGCCCGCATGCCGCGCCAGTTCGCGCACCGTGATCGGGTCGGTGCAGTGTTCGCGGGCATGTTGCAGGCTGCTGGCGAGCCGCTGGTAGACCGGGTGCTGGGTGGACGGGCTCTTGAGGTCGCGCGAGATGCCGGCCACGCCCCGGATGCGGCCACCCTCGGTCAATGCATGCTTGACCGTCAGGCACCAACCCGCCTGGTGGTTGGGAAACAGATGGCGTTCGAGTTCGTTGACCACGCTGTGACCGGTGCGCAATACCCGTTCGTCCTGCTGCGCATAGTTGCCGCCCAGGGGTTCGGGGAAGACCTCGCTGGTCGTCTTGCCCCGCAGTTGATCGAGCCGCTCCAGCCCCAGCCGCTCGAGCAGCGTACGGTTGCCGTGCGTGTAGCGGCCTGCGGTGTCCTTGCAGAAGAACACCACGTCGGGCAACTGGTCGAACAGGGCAAAGCAGGCGGCGCTGAGCTGCATGGCGCCATTGTGCCGAAATCGGCATGGCGCGCGTCGACGCGGCTCTAGCCGCGCGGCCGGTGCAACCGGACAATGTGGCGATGGAAAAAATCGTCTGTCTCGATTCGCACACCGGCGGCGAACCTACGCGGCTGGTGATGTCGGGGTTTCCCGATATGGCGCAGCTGCCCTTGCCGCAGGTCGTGCAGCAACTGCGGACACGGCACGACCGCTACCGCGCGGCCACCGTGTGCGAGCCGCGCGGCAGCGACGTCGTCGTCGGCGCGGTGTTGTTGCCCCCGCGCGCGGCCGGCTCGCTGGCCTCGGTGGTGTTCTTCAACAACGTGGGTTATCTCGGCATGTGTGGCCACGGCACGATCGGCGTGATGGCGACCCTCGAGCACCTGGGGCGGGTGTCCCCCGGGCGTTATGCGCTCGATACGCCGGTGGGCACGGTTACGGTGCACCTGCGCGGCCAGGGCGTGGTCGAGATCGACAATGTTGCGGCCTACCGGCACCGCAAAGGTGTGCCGCTGCAGGTGCCGGGCATCGGCCTGGTGCACGGCGATGTGGCCTGGGGCGGCAACTGGTTCTTTCTGTGCGATGCCGGCGGCGTCGACATCGGGCTCGCGCAGGTCGACGCCCTGACCGAACGCGCGTGGGCGATCCGCCAGGCGCTGGAGGCGGCCGGCGTCACCGGCGCCGACGGTGCCGCGATCGACCATGTCGAGCTCATGTCGGCGCCCCATGACGCGGCCAACCATGGCCGCAACTTCGTGTTGTGTCCCGGGCGTGCCTACGATCGCTCGCCCTGCGGCACCGGCACCAGCGCCAAGCTGGCCTGCCTGGCCGCCGACGGCCGGCTTGCGTCCGGCGCAGCCTGGCGCCAGGAAAGCGTGCTCGGCAGTGTGTTCGAAGCCCGGTATCGCCTCGATGGCGATCGTGTGATGCCAACCATCGTCGGCCGGGCCCATGTGTGCGCCGAGACCACGCTGCTGATCGACCCGGCCGACCCGTATGCCTGGGGCGTCGCGCCAGCCTGAGCGGGCGGCCCGTCGATGTTTCCACCCACTGTCCACCAACCGAGGATCTGACCATGAGCACTTTCTGGCACGGCGTCCTGCCGGCGATCACCACCCCGTTCAAACCCGACGGCTCCGTCGACCATGATTTCCTGGGCCACCATGTCGATCAGATGATGCAGGCCGGCTGCACCGGCATCGTTCCGTTGGGTTCGCTGGGCGAGACCGCGACGCTGAGCCTGGAGGAGAAGCGGGCGGTGCTGCAGACCGTGGTGGCGGCCGTCGACGGCCGGGGAGCGGTGGTGCCGGGCGTGGCCGCGCTGTCGACCGCCGATGCCGTGCGCTTCGCACACCTGGCGCAGGCGCTGGGTTGCTCCGGGTTGATGGTATTGCCGCCTTATGTGTATTCGACCGACTGGCGCGAGATGAAGGCGCATGTGGCGGCGGTGATCGGCGCCACCGAGCTGCCGTGCATGTTGTACAACAACCCGGTGGCCTACAAGACCGACTTCAGCGCGCTGCACATGCAGGAGTTGGCGCACGAGCATGCGAACTTCGTCGCGGTCAAGGAGTCCAGCGCCGATGTGCGCCGCATCGCCGCGATCCGCGCGTTGATGGGCGAGCGGCTGCATATCCTCATGGGGGTCGACGACCTGATCGTCGAGGGTGTGGCCGCCGGCGCCACCGGCTGGATCGCCGGCCTGGTCAATGCGTTTCCGCGCGAGTCGGTGGTGTTGTTCGAGCTGGCGCGCGCCGGCCGCGTCGCGGAGGCCACACCGTTGTACCACTGGTTCCTGCCGCTGTTGCGCATGGACGTCGTGCCCAAGTTCGTGCAGCTGATCAAGCTGGTGCAATCGAAGGTCGGCATGGGCAGCGCGGTTGTCCGTGCGCCGCGGCTGCCATTGGCGGGCGAGGAACTCGCCCATGCCGAACGCCAGATTGCGCAGTCGCTGGCGACACGGCCGGCGTTTCCGAGCGTGTGAGGCGCGGCCGCGTCGAACCGGCCCGCAACCACTGGCGCGCGCTTACGGAAGCATGACGATGCGGATCGACAGCGAGGTCATCGTGGTCGGCGCCGGCCTGGTTGGCGCAGCCTGCGCGGCACGGCTGGCCCTGGAGGGGCGCGAGGTCCTGCTGCTCGACATGCAAGCGCCCGGACTTGGCGCGAGCTTCGGCAACGCCGGCCATGTGGCCACCGAGCAACTGATCCCGCTGGCGAATCCCCGCGTCATCCGCGACAGCTGGCGCTACCTGCTCGCGGCCGACAGCCCGCTGGTGCTGCGGATGGCGTATCTGCTGCCGATCCTGCCCTGGCTGGCCCGCTTCGTGCTGGCGGCCCGGCCTGGCGCGCTGGCACGCGGCGTGGCCGCGCTGATGGCCTTGCAGCGCACCTCGAGCGACGACCTGCGCGAGCTGTTGCAGGCGTGCGACCTCGCGCCCTTGCTGTCGCTGGACGGTTACCTTCGTGTCTGGGAAAGCGACGCCGGTGCGCGGGCGGCCCGTCGGCAGGCCGCGGAAGTCGCCGCGCACGGCATTCGCAGCGAGCCGATGCCGGCGCAGGCGATCCATGCCGAGGCGCCGGCGCTCAGCGCCGACGTATCCGGTGGCCTGTGTTTTCCCGATACCGGCCATGTGTCCGATCCGCATGCGGTCTGCACCGGACTGGTGGCGGCCCTGCAACGCCAGGCGGGCCGGGTGCAGCGCGCCCGGGTGCTCGAGTTGTACCAGGAGGGACGGGGCCCGGTACGGCTGACCCAGGCGCATGGCCCGGCCCTGCATGCGCGCCAGGTGCTGGTGTGCGCCGGTGCGTGGTCGCGGCCGCTGGCACGCAGCCTGGGGTACCGGGTGCCGCTGGACACCGAGCGCGGCTACCACATCACCGTACCCTGGCCCGGCGCCGGGGAACCTGGCGCCGGCGCGATCGCGATGCGCCGGCCGATCGCATCGACCGAACGCAGCGTCATCATGACGCCGATGTCGGTCGGCCTGCGCATGACCGGCACGGTGGAGTTCGGCGGCATGCATCTGCCGCCCGACCCGCGGCGGTATGCGCTGCTGCGCCGGCAGATGCAGGCGCTGGTGCCGGGCTTGCACACGGGCGCCGCCAGTACCTGGATGGGGTTTCGTCCGTCCTTGCCCGACCACCTGCCGGTGATGGGGGCGGCGCCGCGGCATCGCGGGGTGTTCTTTGCGTTCGGCCACCAGCACCTGGGCCTGACCCTCAGTGGTGTCACCGCGCGCATCATGGGCGCGCTGATGCAGGAGCGGGCGAGCGGTGTCGACCTGTCGGCCTACCGCATCGACCGCTTCTAGGGTCTGGCCGCCGGCGTCCGTCGGCCGGGCGTCGGGGAGGGTTCCGTCAGCGGTGGTTCCAGGTCAGGAAGACCCCGAACAAGGCGATCGCAAAGGCCAGCAACTGCAGGCCGGTCATGGTTTCGCCCAGCGCCAGCACGCCGACCAGCGCCGCCGAGATCGGCAGCATCACGGTGAAGATGCCACCCTGGGCCGCGGGCAGGTGGCGCGTGCCGGTCATCCACAACCACACCGTGCCCATGCTGGCGGCCAGTGCGTAGAACACCAGCAGCACCCAGATGCCGGGGCCGACGGCGGCGAACTCGAACTGCAATGCCATGGCCAGCCCGAACGGCGTCATCAGCACGAAACCCCACAGGTTGATCAGCGAGGAAATGCGTTTGGGGCCGAGCGTGCCGGTGAGTTTCTTGCCGATCACCGCATACCCGCCTTCGCAGACCACGGCGCCGAACACCAGCAGGTTGCCGAGCCAGGCCGTGGGCGGGGTCGGCGTGTGCGCGGCGGACCGGGCGGCAAAGAAGTCGGCGCGCGCCAGCGCCAGCACCACCAGACCCAGCACCGCGCAGCATGCCGCGGCCCACATGCGCCGGCTGATGCGTTCGCCCAGGAACAGCCAGCTCATCAGCGCGATGACGGCCGGAATGCCGGCCAGGATCACGCCGGCCGAGACCGCGCTGGTC
Organism: Rhodoferax sp.; assembly: GCA_024236015.1. Taxonomy (GTDB): domain Bacteria; phylum Pseudomonadota; class Gammaproteobacteria; order Burkholderiales; family Burkholderiaceae_C; genus CAISIP01. The sequence continues at coordinate 1,319,557 of JACKLK010000001.1, read as the reverse complement.
ATGCTGACGCCGTACAACATGCAGATCGAGAACAGGAAGTTGCCGACGAAGGATTCCAGGAACAGCAGGCGCCGGGTCTGCGGCGTCAATGGCGCCTCGTCGGCCGGCTTGCGCAACCAGGGCAGCATGGCAATGGCGGCGATGCCGAAGCGCATCCAGGCCAGCAGGAACACCGGCAAGGCGGCCACCAGTGGCTTGGACAGCGCGACATAACTGCCGGTCAGCGACATGCTCAGCGCCAGGCAGCCATAGGCGATCAGGCGGTTGGGCTGGTGGCGCATCGGGGGTTTTCGCTCGGGTGGGTTCGGTGGGGTGCCGCCACCGGCCCGCCGGCCGACGTCGACCAGGGCCCGGGAACAGGCAGAATGCATGCGATTGTCCGTGACAAACCGGTCCGTGCCGGCGTCGCGGCACCCGACTTTCGACAAGGAGCGACATGGCCGTTGGAGATTTCGCATACGCAATGGATGGCAACCGGTTCCTGGCGGCCGGTGCCCTGGAGCATCAGCCGTTTGCCGTGGCCGGCATTCCGTTCGACGGCGCGGTGACGAACCGCCCCGGGGCGCGATTCGGGCCGTCGGCGATCCGCCGCGCCAGCCTGATGTTGTGCGACGGCATCCATCCGCATTTCGGCGTTTCGCCGCTGGAGCATCTCGGTGACGCTCTGGACCTGCGGCTGCCCAACGCGGCCGCGCTGACGCAGGTGCGCGCCGCCGTCGAGCAGCAGGCGGATCGGCTGATGGCAGCGCACCACTGTGTCTTCCTGGGAGGCGACCATTCGGTGACGCTGCCCCTGCTGCGCGCGGCGCACCGGCGCCACGGGCCGTTGGCACTGGTGCATTTCGATGCCCATTGCGACACCTGGCAGGACCATTTCGGCGAGCCGTCCGGGCACGGCACCTGGACCCGGGAGGCGATCCAGGAAGGCCTGGTCCGTGCTCCGCACGTGGTCCAGATCGGACTGCGATCGTCCGGCGACCGCGCTGCGCGGGAATATGTCGCCGACCAGGGCGGCCTGATCTTCACCGCCCGGTCCTTGCGCGGCAAGGATGGCGCGCAGCTCGACGCCATCATCGGGCAGATCCGCGAGCGCCTGGGCGACCGGCCGTGTTACCTGACGCTGGACATCGACTGCCTGGATCCGGCCTTTGCGCCGGGCACCGGAACGCCGGAGCCCGGTGGCATGAGCAGCTCGCAGGTCATGACCTTTCTCGAGGAGCTGGCCGGGCTGAACATGGTGGGCATGGACTGCGTCGAGGTCGCGCCGGCCTACGACCATGCCGAGCTCAGCAGCCAGGCCGCCGCGGCCTTCGTCTGGACCTACCTGAGCGGCCAGGTGGCCCGGCGCGGGCGCACGGTATCCGCGCCGACGGAGCCATGAGCATGGGCCTGTGGCGTACCGAGATCCTGGCCTCCGACACGCAGCTGAACCAGCGCAGTTATTACGAGGCCAGTTGCAGCCGCAACGACGAGCCGCGGCTGCAGGAGTCGATCGACGCCGACGTGCTGGTGGTCGGGGCGGGATTTGCCGGCCTGTCGGCGGCGATCGAGCTGGCGCGTGGTGGCATGCAGGTGGTGGTGCTGGAGGCGGACCGGATCTGCAGCGGCGCGTCCGGTCGCAACGGCGGGCAGGCCATCGTCGGCTTCGCCAGCGGCCAGCAGGCCTTCGAGCAGCAGCTCGGGCCGGCCGACGCGCGGCGCGCCTGGGACATGTCGCTGGAGGCGCTGGACCTGATCGACAGCCGCATCGCCGAGTTCGGCATCGACTGCGACCGGCGCCTGGGTTACCTGTACGTGGCGGACTCGCCGCGCAAGGCGCGTGCGCTGGAGCAGGAGATGCAGCGCACCGAGCGCGACTACGGGCTGGGCTGCGAGATGGTGCATGGTGATGCGGTGCGCGCGTTCATCGGCAGCGACCGGTATTGCGCCGCGGCCTACGAGGGGCGCAGCGGCCACCTGCATCCGCTCAAGTACGGCCTGGGTCTGGCGCGCGCGGCCCGCCAGCTGGGGGTGCGCATCTTCGAGCGCTCGGCCGTGCGCAGCCTGGAGCGCGGCACACAGCTGCGCGCGGTCTGCGACCGGGGGCAGGTGCGCGCCCGGTTCGCGGTGCTGGCGGGCAACTGCGCGCTGGCGGAATACGGCCCGGGCGTGGCGGCCGAGATCCGGCCCCGGATCATGCCGGTGGGCACCTACATGGTGGCCACGGCGCCGCTGACGCAGGCGAAGTGCGCGCAGCTGATCGCCCGCGATGCCGCCGTCTGCGACAACAATTTCGCGCTCGACTATTTCCGCTGCAGCGCCGACCACCGGCTGCTGTTCGGCGGGCGGGTCAGCTACACGACGATGACGCCGCGTGACCTGGAGGCGTCGATGCGCCAGCGGGTGCGGCGGGTGTACCCCGAGCTGGCCACCGTCCCGATCGAGTTCGTCTGGGGCGGGTTCGTCGACATCAGCATGAACCGCATGCCCGATTTCGGGCGCCTGGGCGACAACCTGTATTACCTGCAGGGCTTCAGCGGCCACGGCGTGGCGCTGACCGGCCTGGCCGGCCGGCTGGTGGCCGAGGCGGTGGCCGGGCAGGCGCAGCGCTTCGACCTGTTCGCCCGCCTGCGCCACCGGCCCTTTCCCGGCGGCCCGTGGCTGCGCACACCCAGCCTGGCCCTGGCGATGTGGTACCAGCAACTGCGCGATCTGATCTAGCAACGCCGCCCGGCGCAGGCCATGCAAATTTCGAACTGCCGGCCCCGGTGGCAGGGGTTGGCGCAGGCACAATGGCAACCATGACAATTGCGGGTTCCGATTATGGTTGAGGCGCAGTGCCTGGTGTGGTTGCCGGTCGATCACCGGCTGCTGGGTGCGCAAGGCCGGCAGATGCCGTATGTCGTGGTCGGCGACAAATACGCGCGGGCGGTGAAACACGGTGCGCAGGCGCAGCCGGTGTTGTTCCCGATGGCCGATCCGGCCCGCATCGGGGAGTTGCTGGCGGTGGTCGACGGCGTGATGCTGACCGGCTCGCCGTCCAACATCCATCCCTCGCATTTCGACGAGGTGGTGGCCGATCTGGATCTGCCGCTCGATCCGGCGCGTGACGCGCTCACGCTCGCGCTGGTGCGCGCCTGCGTCGATGCCGGCGTGCCGCTGCTGGGCCTGTGCCGCGGCTTCCAGGAGATCAACGTCGCCATGGGCGGCTCCCTGCACCAGCAGGTGCAGAACCTGCCCGGCATGATGGACCACCGCGAGCCCGAGGGCCAGCCGCCGGACGTGATGTACGCGCGGCGGCATGCGGTGCATCTGGAGCCGGATTCGGTCTTTGCCCGGTGGGCTGGCGGCACGCAGGCGCAGGTCAATTCCCTGCACAGCCAGGGCGTGAACCGGCTGGCGCCGGGCCTGCGGGCCCTGGGCCGCGCGCCGGACGGACTGGTGGAGGCGTTCGCGGTCGAGGGTGCACAGGCGTTCGCCTATGCCGTGCAGTGGCATCCGGAATGGGATTTCGGCAGTGGCGGACTCGACGGCGCCATCTTTGCGGCTTTTGGTGAATCCTGCCGCGTGCGACGGCAGGCGCGACTCGACCCCGCGACATGCGGCAACAAGAAAGATCCATGGAGAACATGATGCGTGACGAAAAACCGATGAGTTTCAACGACCTCGAGCAATGGCTCAACGAGCGCAGGGTGACCGAGGTCGAATGCCTGGTGCCCGACCTGACCGGCGTGGCACGGGGCAAGATCCTGCCGCGCGCCAAGTTCACCGAGGATCGCGGCATGCGCTTGCCGCAGGCGGTCGTGGCCATGGGCGTTACGGGCGAGTTTCCCGAGAGCGGGCCGTATTACGACGTGATCGATCCGACCGACAAGGACATGCAGCTGCGCCCGGACCCGTCCACCCGCCGCCTCGTGCCCTGGGCGTCGGACCCGACCGCGCAGGTGATCCACGACTGCTTCGACCACAACGGCAAGCTGGTGCCGTTTGCGCCGCGCAGCGTGCTGCGCCGGGTGTGCGACCTGTTCGCCGCCGACGGACTGGAGCCGATCGTCGCGCCCGAACTCGAGTTCTACCTGACGGCACGCAACACCGACCCGAACACGCTGCTGCGCCCGCCGATCGGCCGCAGCGGGCGCGCCGAGACCTCGCGACAGGCCTACAGCATCGACGCGGTCAACGAGTTCGACCCCTTGTTCGAGGAGATCTACGACTACTGCGACAAGATGGAGCTCAACGTGGACACGCTGATCCACGAGATCGGCGCCGGGCAGATGGAGATCAACTTCTTCCATGCCTCGCCGCTGGGCCTGGCCGACGAGGTGTTCTTCTTCAAGCGCACGGTGCGCGAGGCGGCGCTGCGCCAGGACATGTACGCCACCTTCATGGCCAAGCCGATCGAGGGCGAACCCGGCAGTTCGATGCACGTGCACCAGAGCCTGGTCGACAAGCAGACCGGCAAGAACATCTTCAGCAACCCCGACGGCACGCCGTCGCAGGCCTTCATGCACTACATCGGCGGCTTGCAGCGCTACGTGCCGGCGGCCATGGTGCTGGTGGCACCCTACGTGAACAGCTACCGGCGGCTGTCGCGCAACACCGCCGCGCCGATCAACATCGAGTGGGGCTACGACAACCGCACGGTCGGCATCCGTTCGCCGATCTCGTCGGCGCAGGCCCGCCGGGTCGAGAACCGGGTCATCGGCGCCGACGCGAACCCCTACGTGGCGCTGGCGATGACGCTGGCGTGCGGCTACCTGGGCATGAAGAACAAGATCCAGCCCAAGGCCGAGATGAAGGGCGACGCGTATCTGTCGCCGTATTCGCTGCCGCGCAGCCTCGGCGAGGCGCTGGACTGGCTGCGCCGCGAGTCCGACCTGCACGAGGTGCTGGGCAAGGAGTTCATTACCGTATACACCGAGATCAAGGAGCTCGAGTTCGACGAATTCATGAAGGTCATCTCGCCGTGGGAGCGCGAGCACCTGCTGCTGCACGTCTGAACCGGGGCCCGCGCAAGGAAAGGAATCCGCAATTGAACAGCAAGGTCGACACCCGCAGGATCCAGCAGCTGGACAGCGAGCATTTCCTGCATCCGTTCACCGACTTCAAGGATCTGGCGAGCCGGGGTTCGCGCGTGATCGTGCGCGGCGAGGGCATCCATGTCTGGGACTCCGAAGGCCGCCGGATGCTCGATGCCATGAGCGGTTTGTGGTGCGTGAACGTGGGTTATGGCCGCCGCGAGCTGGCCGACGCGGCGCACGCACAGATGATGACGCTGCCATTCTACAACAGCTTTTTCCAGACCACCAACGTGCCGGCGACGCTGCTGGCCGCCAAGCTGGCGGCGCTGGCGCCGCCAGTGGGCGAGCGCCGCTTCGACCATGTGTTCTATTCGTCGAGCGGCAGCGAGAGCAACGATTCGAACGTGCGCATGGTGCGACGGTACTGGGATCTGCTGGGCCAACCCCAGCGCAAGGTGATCATCAGTCGCCGGAACGCCTACCACGGCAGCACCATGGCGGGTGCCTCGCTGGGCGGCATGAGCGGCATGCATGCGCAGGGTGACCTGCCGATCCCGAACATCGAACACATCGAGCAGCCGTATTTCTTCGAGCTGGCCCGTGATGGCGAGACCCGCGACGAGTTCGGCGTACGCGCCGCGCGCTGGCTCGAGGCAAAGATTCTCGCGGTCGGAGCGGACAAGGTCGCGGCCTTCATCGCCGAGCCGGTGCAGGGGGCCGGCGGCGTGATCATCCCGCCCGACACCTACTGGCCCGAGATCCAGCGCATCGTGGACCGCTACGGCATCCTGCTGATCAGCGACGAGGTGATCTGCGCGTTCGGCCGGCTGGGCCACTGGTTCGCCTACGAGAAATTCGGCTACAAGCCGGACCTGGTCACCTTCGCCAAGGCGGTGACCAGCGGCTACGTGCCGCTGGGCGGCGTCATGGTCGGCGACCGCGTGGCGCAGGTGCTGATCGACAAGGGCGGCGAATTCAACCACGGGTATACCTACAGCGGGCATCCGGTGGCGTGTGCCGTGGCGCTGGAGAACATCGCCATCATGGAGCGCGAGCAGTTGCCGGAACAGGTCCGTGGCGAGATCGGCCGTTATTTCGGTCGTCGCTTTGCCGAACTGGGCGAGCATCCCCTGGTCGCCTCGGCCGAGGCCTGCGGATTCGTCGCCGGCCTGATCCTGGTCCGGGACAAGAAGAACAAGACCCTGTTCGACGAGAACGCCGGCGTGGGCATGATCTGCCGCACGCATTGTTTCAACAACGGTGTGATCATGCGGGCCGTGGGCGACCGGATGATCATCGCGCCGCCGCTGGTGATGACCACCGGCGAGATCGACGAGATGATCGGACTGATCCGGCAGGCCCTGGACCTGACACTGAAGGATGTCCAGACCCAAGGGTTGGCATGAATGTTGCACGTCATTTTCGAAGAGGTGCTGGCGCTGGATTACCCGCAGTGACGGGCCGGCCCGCGCTTCTATAATTTCTGTGATACGCGCTGTCGGCTGCCCGGCGGCGCATTTTGCATACCACGGCAGACTTTTTCAACGGAGAAGCAAGAGTCATGAAACTCTCGAACAAGGTCATTGGCGCTTTTGCGCTGTCCGCCATCATGCTGGCCGCGTGCGGCAAGAAGGAAGAAGCGCCGGCGCCCGCGCCGGCACCGGTGGCCGCCGCTCCGGCTGCCGCTCCGGCGCCGCCGCCGGAGCCGGAGGAGGAGAAAGTCCTCAATATCTACAACTGGCCCGACTACATTCCCGAGGGCATGATTGCCGCGTTCGAGAAGGAGTCCGGCATCAAGGTCAACTACGACACCTTCGAGACCAACGAGGCCTTGCACGCCAAGCTGGTGGCCGGCAATTCCGGGTATGACATCGTCGTGCCCGGCACCGTGTTCGCCAAGCCGCAGATCGAAGGCGGGCTGATGCAGCCGCTGGACAAGTCCAAGATCCCGAACCTGGCCAACCTGGACCCGGCGATTCTCAAGACCCTGACCAAGGCCGATCCCGACAACAAGCACCTGGTGCCGTGGGCCTGGGGCTTCACCACCGTGGGCATCAACAAGACCAAGGCCGAGAAGGCGCTGGGCAAGATGCCGATGCCCGAGAACGCCTGGGACCTGGTGTTCGACCCGAAATACACCAGCAAGCTCAAGTCCTGCGGCATCGCCTACTTGGATTCGCCCACCGAGATCATTCCGGTGGCCTTGCACTACATCGGCAAGGATGCGTATTCCAACGATCCGGCCGACTATGCGGCGGCTGCCGAGATGCTGGCCAAGGTGCGCAAGGACGTGCGTCTGTTCAGCTCGACGATGATCGACGACATCTCCAGCGGCAAGGCCTGCGTGGCGATCGGCTGGTCGGGTGACATCAACATCGCCGCCGAGCGGGCCAAGGAGAACAAGTCCAAGGACGTGATCGAGGCCATGCTGCCCAGCACCGGTGCGTTGATCTTCTTCGACACCATGGGCATCACCAAGGACGCCAAGCATCCGAAGAACGCCCACGCGTTCATCGACTTCTACCTGCGCGCCGAGAACGCGGCTGCGATGGCCAACGAGATGACCTATCCGACCGGCAACCTGGCCGCGATGGACAAGATCAAGCCGGAGATTGCCGGCAACAAGACGATCTTCGTCGAGTCGGCCTATCTCGAGAAGATGATCCCGCCGGGCAGCTTCACGAACGAAGCCCGTGAAGCCATGGCCAACGCCTACAACGGGTTCAAGAAGGGCAAGTAAGGCACACGTCTCGAGTGTCGCGGGCTGTTTGTACCTGGTATGAACAGCCCGTTTTTTTTGGGGTGGCGCATGACCGGAGCAGGATCGATCGATGGCAAACAATGACCCGGGGCAGGGGTTTCTCGTCACCGAGAAGCTGGTGAAACGGTTCGACGAGGCACTCGCGGTGGATGACGTGTCGTTGTCGATCGGGCGCGGCGAGATCTTTGCGCTGCTGGGCAGTTCGGGTTGCGGCAAGTCGACGCTGTTGCGCATGCTCGCGGGTTTCGAGAAACCGACCTCCGGGCGGGTGCTGCTCGGCGGCCAGGACGTTGCGCAGTTTCCGCCGTACGACCGGCCGATGAACATGATGTTCCAGTCGTATGCCTTGTTCCCGCATCTGGACATCTGGGAGAACGTGGCATTCGGGCTCAAGCGCGAAGGCCTGCCCAAGGCCGAGATCCGGCAACGGGTTGGCGAGATGCTCGACCTGGTGCAGCTGGGTCCGTTCGCCAAGCGCAAGCCGCACCAGCTCTCCGGCGGCCAGCAGCAGCGCGTGGCGCTGGCGCGCAGCCTGGCCAAGCGCCCCAAGCTGCTGCTGCTCGACGAACCGCTGGGGGCGCTGGACAAGAAGCTGCGCGAACAGACGCAGTTCGAACTGGTCAACATCATCGAGACGGTCGAGGTGACCTGTGTCATGGTGACGCACGACCAGGAAGAGGCCATGACCATGGCCAACCGGATCGCGATCATGAGCAAGGGCAGGGTGCTGCAGGTCGGTTCGCCCGAAGAGGTGTACGAGCATCCGGCGAACCGCTTCGTGGCTGACTTCATCGGCAATGTCAACCTGTTCGAGGGCCGGATGAGCGTCGACGAGGCCGACCGCTGCGCCGCGACGACCGGCATCGGCGAGATCCACATCGGCCATGGTGTCAGCGGTACGCTGAACATGCGCATGGCGGTGGCGGTGCGGCCCGAGAAGATGCAGATCGGCAAGAGCCGGCCGGCGCTGGACAAGAATGTGTTCACCGGCAAGGTCAAGGAGATCGCCTACTTCGGCTCCTACAACACCTACATCCTGGCCGCCAGCGACGGCACGCAGGTCAGGATCACCGAGTCCAACACCTCGCGTCACGCGCACAGCAACATCACCTGGGGTGACGACGTGTTCTTCTGGTGGGATGACGACGCCGGCGTCGTGCTGCGCGACTGAGCCGGGCACCGACCATGGCCAAGTTCTCCCTGCCCATGCCCGGCCGCCGGTTCGTCATCGGCGTGCCGTATGTGTGGCTGTTCGTGTTCTTCCTGTTGCCGTTCCTGATCCTGCTGTACATCAGCTTCGTGGACATGGGCAACGACATCCATCCGTTCAAGCCGATCTGGGATACCGAGACCGGCGTGCTCAAGCTCAAGTACGAGAACTACTGGTCGATCTTCCGCCGCGGCGAAGACGGCGCGTTGTTCGACACCATCTACATCGAGGCCTACCTGCGCTCGATCTGGTATGCCTTGTGCACGGCCTTGTTGTGCCTGGTGATCGGTTATCCGTTCTCGTACTTCATCGCGCGCTCCCGGCCCAGCGTGCGCCCGGCGCTGCTGATGATGGTGATGCTGCCGTTCTGGACCTCGTTCCTGCTGCGGGTCTACGCCTGGAAGGGCATCCTGGCAGACCAGGGCATCGTCAACCAGGCGATGATGTGGCTGGGCATCACCGACGTGCCGATCTTCATGCTCTACACCAACGTGTCGATGCTGGTGGGCATGACCTATGTCTACCTGCCGTTCATGATCCTGCCGCTGTACGCGAACCTGGTGAAGATGGATTTCCGGCTGCTCGAGGCGGCCTACGACCTTGGCGCATCGCCGTTCAAGGCGTTCTGGCTGGTGACCGTGCCGCTGTCCCGCTCGGGCATCGTCGCCGGTTTCATGCTGGTGTTCATTCCGTCGGTGGGTGAGTTCGTGATCCCGTCGCTGCTCGGCGGCCCCGAGAACATCATGATCGGCCGGGTGGTCTGGGACGAGATGTTCACCAGCAACAACTGGCCGCGGGCCACCGCGCTGGCGGTGATCATGATCGCGTTCATCGTGGTGCCGCTCGCGATCTACTACCACTACACCGGCGAATCCGCCGACAACCGCAAATAGGGCCGCCATGACATCCCTGCTGCACAAGCATGTCGGCAAGCTCTGGCTGGGCATCGTCTTCCTGTTCCTGTACGTGCCGCTGTTCTTCATGATGTTGTTCTCGTTCAACGACACACGGCAGGACGCGCGCTTCACCGGTTTCTCGTTGCGCTGGTACGAAGCGCTGACGCGCGATTCGCGCATCGTCGATGGCTTCTGGCTCTCGGTGAAGGTCGCCACCGTGACCGGGGTGTTGTCGGCCGTGCTGGGCACGTTCGCCGCATTCGTGCTGGTGCGTTACCGGCGCTTTCCCGGTCGCACCGTGTTCTCGGGCATGGTCAATGCGCCGCTGGTGATGCCCGAAGTCGTCATCGGCCTGTCGCTGCTGCTGCTGATGGTGGGCGCGCAGGACTTCCTCGGCTGGCCGCCGCGCGGCATGCTCACCATCATCATGGGCCACACCTTGCTGGGCATGGCCTACGCCATGGTCGTGATCCAGTCACGCCTGATGGAAATGGACCGCTCGATCGAGGAGGCCGCGATGGATCTGGGGGCGCGGCCGTACCAGGTGTTCTTCCTGATCACCCTGCCCAATATCGCCCAGGCCATCCTGGCGGCCTTCCTGTTGTCGTTCACGCTGTCGTTCGACGATGTCGTGATCTCGGAGTTCCTGTCCGGGCCGGGAGTGAACACCTTGCCGCAGGTGATCTTCGGGTATGCACGGCGCGGCATCAACCCGACCATCTATGCGGCGGCGACGTTGTTGATCGTCACGGTCACGACGGTCATCATCGCCTACAGCGTCTGGGTGGCCCGCCAGACGCGCCGGCGCGAGCGCGAGATCGCCGCGGCCATGCGCGCGGAGACGGTCGCTCTGCGCTGAGCGCCACGGGTCGCGTTATTGCCGCCGGCGTCCAGGCCGGTGGACGTCGAATCCATCCCGATCCCCGCAGGCGAGCCTGGGCCGAACGTCCGGGCCGTGCGGTCGCACGCGCGCTTGCATGATGCTGGCACCGATTTCACCATACAGGATCTCTTGATGTTGCGGCGCGTCAAATTTTGCCGTTATGAGGAAAATGTTTTCTTAATGCGAAAGACGAATGCAAGCTATTGATTTTCAATGAAAAGTTTTTACTCTTGTATAAGACATAAGATGCACGAAACTCTTATATAAGACTTAGAATAATTTCAAGCGCAGGAAGGGTGGATGGTCTGCAGGACGCGTCAGCAAGCCCTTTCGTGCCACAGCGTCAGTCATTGTTTTTTGTCCATTCATCAACCAAGGAGTAGTTCCATGCCACAAAGCCTCTCTGAGCAACTCAGCCGTGCCCAGCAAATCGAAGCCCTGGAAAAAGACTGGGCCACCAACCCGCGCTGGAAGGGGGTCGAGCGCGGCTACAGCGCCGCCGACGTGGTCCGGCTGCGCGGATCCTTCCCGATCGAGCACACGCTGGCACGCCGTGGCGCCGAGAAATTGTGGAACCTGCTGCACACCGAGCCCTATATCAACTGCCTGGGCGCACTGACCGGTGGTCAGGCCATGCAGCAGGTCAAGGCCGGCATCAAGGCCATCTACCTGTCGGGCTGGCAGGTCGCTGCCGACAACAACTCCTACGCATCGATGTATCCCGACCAGTCGCTGTATCCGGTCGACTCGGTGCCGACCGTGGTCGAGCGCATCAACAACACGTTCCGCCGTGCCGACGAGATCCAGCATTCCAAGGGCATCGATGCCGGCGACGAAGGCTACATCGACAACTTCGCGCCGATCGTGGCGGACGCCGAGGCCGGATTCGGCGGCGTGCTCAACGCCTTCGAGCTGATGAAGGCCATGATCAAGGCCGGTGCCGCCGGCGTGCACTGGGAAGACCAGCTCGCCTCGGTCAAGAAATGCGGCCACATGGGCGGCAAGGTGCTGGTGCCGACGGCCGAGGCCTGCCAGAAGCTGATCGCCGCCCGCATGGCCGCCGACGTGGCCGGCGTGCCCTCGCTGGTGATCGCCCGTACCGACGCCGAGGCCGCCGACCTGCTGACCAGCGACTACGACGAGAACGACAAGCCCTTCATCACCGGCGAGCGCACGGCCGAAGGCTTCTACAAGACGCGCAAGGGTATCGACCAGGCGATTTCCCGCGCCATCGCCTACGCGCGTTACGCCGACCTGGTCTGGTGCGAGACCGGTACGCCGGACCTGGCGTTCGCGAAGAAGTTCGCCGACGCCGTGCACAAGGTGCACCCGGGCAAGATGCTGGCGTACAACTGCTCGCCGTCGTTCAACTGGAAGAAGAACCTGGACGACGCGACCATTGCCAAGTTCCAGCGCGAGCTCGGCGCCATGGGGTACAAGTACCAGTTCATCACCCTGGCCGGCATCCACTCCATGTGGTACAACATGTTCGACTTGGCGCAGGACTACGTCAAGCGCGGCATGTCGGCCTATGTCGAGAAGGTGCAGGAGCCCGAATTCGGCGCACGCGAGCGCGGCTACACCTTCGTGTCGCACCAGCAGGAGGTCGGCACCGGTTATTTCGACGAGGTGACCACGGTCATCCAGGGCGGCAAGTCCAGCGTCACGGCGCTGACCGGTTCCACCGAGGAAGAGCAGTTCCACTGAAATCGCTGAGCACCCGATGGCCCTGGGTTACACTCGGGCCATCTTCAACCCGGATGTAAGAACGAGAAAGGCATTGTTGGTTATGACACCGCGAACTACCACCGCCGGTCATTCATAACTCACGGGGCCATGTCCGCGCGCCTCGTGCGCCCGGCTCATTATTGTCTTCATCCCCCAGAAAAGCGCGGCTCGTTCCGCGCTTTTTTGTTGCGCCCAGCATATTCAACCGAACCATGATCCACATTACATTGCCCGATGGCTCCCAGCGAGAATTCCCCGGCCCGGTGACGGTCGCCGACGTGGCCGCGTCGATCGGCTCCGGCCTGGCCAAGGCCGCCCTGGCCGGCAAGGTCGACGGCAAGGTGGTCGACACCAGCTACCGCATCGAGGCCGACAGCGCCTTGTCCATCATCACCGGCAAGGACGCCGACGGCCTGGAGGTGATCCGCCATTCCACGGCCCACCTGCTGGCGTATGCGGTCAAGGAGCTGTTTCCCGAAGCCCAGGTCACGATCGGCCCGGTGATCGAGAACGGCTTTTATTACGACTTCGCCTACAAGCGCCCGTTCGGGCCCGACGACCTGGTGGCGATCGAGAAGAAGATGGCCGAACTCGCGGCCAAGGACGAGCCGGTCACCCGCCGCGTGTTGCCGCGCGACGAGGCCGTGGCCCATTTCAAGGGCATGGGCGAACACTACAAGGCGGAGATCATCGGCAGCATCCCGGCCGGCGAGGATGTGTCGCTGTACCGCGAGGGCGGCTTCGAGGACCTGTGCCGCGGCCCGCACGTGCCCAGCACCGGCAAGCTCCGGCACTTCAAGCTGATGAAGGTCGCCGGCGCATACTGGCGCGGCGACCACCGCAACGAGATGCTGCAGCGCATCTACGGCACGGCCTGGGCCAGCAAGGACGAACTGCAGCAATACCTGACGATGCTCGCCGAGGCCGAGAAGCGCGACCACCGCAAGCTCGGCCGCGAACTCGACCTGTTCCACATCGACGATCACGCGCCCGGCCTGGTGTTCTGGCACCCGAAAGGCTGGACCTTGTGGCAGGGCGTCGAGCAATACATGCGCAAGGTGTATCGCGACAACGGCTACCAGGAGGTCAAGGGCCCGCAGATCATCGACAAGACCTTGTGGGAGAAGACGGGCCACTGGGACAAGTACCGCGAGAACATGTTCGTCACCGAGTCGGAGAAGCGCGAATACGCGCTCAAGCCGATGAACTGCCCGGGGCACATCCTGATCTTCAAGCAAGGCATCAAGAGTTACCGCGACCTGCCGCTGCGGTATGGCGAGTTCGGCCAATGCCATCGCAACGAACCCTCGGGTGGCCTGCACGGCATCATGCGCGTGCGCGGCTTCACGCAGGACGATGGTCACATCTTCTGTACCGAAGACCAGATCCTGCAGGAATGCGTCGAATACACGGCCTTGCTGCAGAAGGTCTACAAGGACTTCGGCTTCACCAACATCATCTACAAGATCGCCACCCGCCCCGACAAGCGCATCGGCTCGGACGCGGTCTGGGATACGGCCGAGAACGCGCTGATGCAAAGCCTGCGGGCTTCGGGCTGCGAGTTCGAGATATCCCCGGGCGAAGGCGCGTTCTACGGACCCAAGATCGAATACACGCTCAAGGATGCGATCGGCCGGCCGTGGCAATGCGGCACGATGCAGGTCGACTTCTCGATGCCCGAGCGCCTGGATGCGGAATACGTCGGGGAGGACGGCGCCCGCCATCGTCCGGTCATGTTGCACCGGGCCATCGTCGGCAGCCTGGAGCGCTTCATCGGCATCCTGATCGAGGAGAGCGCCGGAGCGTTGCCGACCTGGCTTGCGCCGGTGCAGGTGTCCGTGCTCAACATCACCGACGCACAGGCCGAATATGCGCGCGATGTGGCCAAAATGCTGCAGAAACAGGGCATAAGGGTGCAGTTGGACCTCCGTAACGAGAAGATCACGTATAAAATACGGGAGCATTCGTTGCAAAAGCCGCCTTTCATCCTTGTCGTTGGTGACAAGGAGATGGCGGCTGGCGCCGTTGCAGTGCGAGCCCGGGGCAATGTTGACCTCGGCGTGATGTCCCAGCAGGCATTCCTGGAAAAGGTCCTTGCCGACATCGCTCACTGAACTGTCGTGGGGCACCTCGGCGGTCTCGGTGCCGTTCGTGGTGTCGCGGCAATGGCTGTCTTTGGCAGCAAACCACTGAAAAGGAATGAACCATCGCTACTGAATATCGTGACCGTCGTCACCGCGAAGAACGCAAGCACCGCCTGAACCGGGAGATCATGTCCCCGGAAGTCCGACTCTCCGGCCCCGAAAACGAACCCTTGGGTATCGTCAGCCTCCAGGATGCACTCCGTATGGCTGGGGAGCACGATGTCGACCTGGTTGAAATTTCCCCCACGGCGAATCCGCCGGTCTGTCGCTTGATGGACTACGGGAAGTTCAAGTACCAGGAGCAGAAGAAGGCGGCGGAAGCCAAAGCCAAGCAGACGGTCATCGAGATCAAGGAGGTCAAGTTTCGTCCGGGCACCGACGACGGCGACTACAACATCAAGATGCGCAACATCAAGCGGTTTCTCGCGGATGGCGACAAGTGCAAGATCACGCTGCGGTATCGCGGCCGCGAGATCACGCACCAGGAAATCGGGATGGCGTTGCTCAACCGTATCCGTGCCGAACTGGGCGAGACCATCGTCGTGGAGCAGTTTCCGAAGCTGGAAGGGCGCCAGATGATCATGATGATCGCACCGAGCAAGAAGAAGCCGGCCCCCAAGGCGGCGGCCGACACTGCGGCAACGGCGACGTCGTAAACCAGAATCGAGATTGCGTCCGACGGGTTTGGTCACCCGTCGGGTGGCAAGGTTGGCGGGTAGAACCGCCGGCCAGTGGTGAGTGCATGACTCGCCGCACAAGTGGTGAGCCAACAACTCGCCACACAAGTGGTGAGCCAACAACTCGCCACACAAGTGGCTCGGGGCCAACAAGGCTGCAATTGTTTGCAGACGCCTCACGAGCACAAAATAGAAGGAGCATTTCAATGCCCAAGATGAAGACCAAGAGCAGCGCGAAAAAACGTTTCCGCGTTCGTCCCGGTGGCACCGTCAAGCGCGGTCAAGCCTTCAAACGTCACATCCTGACCAAGAAGACCACCAAGAACAAGCGCCAACTCCGTGGTGCAACCGCTGTCCATGAGACCAATATGGGTCACATGGCGCAGATGTTGCCCGGTTTCGGTATCTGATTCACGACGAACAAGGAGTAACACATGCCTCGCGTCAAACGTGGTGTAACGGCTCGCGCCCGCCACAAGAAAGTTCTCGCCCTCGCCAAGGGCTTCCGTGGTCGCCGCGGCAACGTCTTCCGCGTTGCCAAGCAGGCGGTGATGAAGGCAGGCCAATACGCCTACCGTGATCGCCGTACCAAGAAACGCGTGTTCCGCCAGTTGTGGATCGCCCGTATCAACGCCGCTGCGCGTTCATGCGGCCTGACCTACAGCCAGTTCGCCAACGGCCTGAAGAAGGCCGGTATCGAGATCGACCGCAAGGTTCTGTCCGATATCGCGGTGCACGACATGCCGGCGTTCGCCGGTATCGTGGAGCAAGTCAAGGCCAAGCTGGCTGCTTGACCGGCAGGATCGCGTGTCGGCGGCGCAAGCGGCCGGCACCGACTCAGCATGCGGGGGCTAGGGCTTTGACCAGCGCTAGCCCCCGTTCTTTTTCGTGAATCCCATTCTTCCTCGACCATGACCGCATTGAATGCCATTGTTGACGCCGCCACGGCCGCATTCGCCGCCGCCAGGGCGCCCGCCGAACTGGAAAACGCCAAGGCGCAGTTCCTGGGCAAGTCCGGCCGCATCACCGAACTGATGAAAGGCCTGGCCGCCTTGCCGGTCGACGAGAAAAAGGCCCAGGGCGCGCAGATCAACCTGGCCAAGCAGGCGATCGAGGCCGCGTTGCAGGCACGGCGCGAGGCGCTGGCCGAAGCGGAACTGCAGTTGCAGTTGCAGGCCGAGGCGCTCGACGTCAGCCTGCCGGGCCGCCGGCGCGGCGGTGGCGGCCTGCACCCGATCGCGATGACGATGGAGCGTATCGAGGCCATCTTCGGCTCCATGGGTTTCGACGTGGCCGACGGCCCCGAGATCGAGACCGACTGGTACAGCTTCACCGCATTGAACAACCCCGAGAACCATCCGGCGCGTTCGATGCAGGACACCTTCTACGTCGACATGAAGGACTCCGAAGGCCGCTGGCTCAACCTGCGTCCGCACACCTCGCCGATGCAGATCCGCTACGCCCAGGCCCATGCCGCGAAATACGCCGATACGATCGCCCGCGGCGAGCCCATGCCCGATATCCGCGTCATCGCCCCGGGCCGCACCTACCGCGTCGACAGCGACGCCACGCATTCGCCGATGTTCCACCAGGTCGAAGGCCTGTGGGTCGGCGACAACGTCAGCTTCAAGGACCTCAAGGCGGTCTACCTCGATTTCATCCAGGCCTTCTTCGAGACCCGCGACCTGCAGATCCGCTTCCGGCCCAGTTATTTCCCGTTCACCGAACCCAGTGCCGAGATCGACATCCAGTTCGGCAGCGGGCCGCTCAAGGGGCGCTGGCTCGAGGTGTCCGGGTCCGGCCAGGTGCACCCGCAGGTGATCCGCAACATGGGGCTCGATCCGGAGCGCCACATCGGTTTCGCATTCGGCACCGGCATCGACCGGCTGACCATGCTGCGTTATGGCGTCGACGACCTGCGCCTGTTCTTCGACGGCGACCTGCGTTTCCTGTCCCAATTCCAGCAAGCCTGAGCCCCATTCCATGCAATTCCCCGAATCCTGGTTGCGCACCTTCTGCAACCCTGCCCTGAACACCCGTGAACTGGCCGATACGCTGACCATGGCCGGCCTGGAGATCGAAGACGTCCAGCCGGTCGCGCCGCCGTTCAGCCAGATCGTCGTGGGCGAGATCAAGGAGGCCGTGCAGCATCCGAATGCCGATCGCCTGCGGGTGTGCAAGGTCGACGTGGGGCAGGGCGATCTGCTCGACATCGTCTGCGGTGCGCCGAACGCGCGTGTCGGTATCAAGGTGCCGTGCGCCATGGTCGGCGCCGTGTTGCCCCCGGGCGCCGACGGCAAGCCGTTCCAGATCAAGGTCGGCAAGCTGCGCGGCGTCGAGAGCCACGGCATGTTGTGCTCGGCCAAGGAACTGCAGCTGTCCGACGACCACGGCGGCCTGCTCGAACTGGCCGCCGACGCACCGCTGGGCCAGAACGTGCGCGAGACACTGCGGCTCGACGACGCACTGCTGACCGTCAAGCTGACCCCCAACCTGGCGCATTGCCTGAGCGTGTACGGCGTGGCACGCGAGGCGGCAGCGCTGACCGGCGCCGCGCTGCGCATGCCGGGTTTTCCGCCGGTGGAGGTCGGCTGCGACGACCGTTTGCCGGTGACGATCAGCGCGCCCGACCTGTGCGGGCGTTTCACCGGCCGCATCGTGCGCAACGTCGATCCGCAGGCCACGACGCCCGCCTGGATGGTCGAGCGCCTGGCGCGTTGCGGCCAGCGCAGTGTCAATGCGCTGGTCGACATCTCGAACTACGTGATGTTCGAGTTCGGCCGGCCCTCGCACATCTTCGATCTCGACAAGATCCACGGCGGCCTGGACGTGCGCTGGGGCAAGGCGGGTGAACAACTCAAGCTGCTCAACGGCAACACGGTGACGGTGGACGAGCAGGTCGGCGTGATCGCCGACGAGCGCGAAGTCGAGTCGCTGGCCGGCATCATGGGGGGCGACGCCACCGCCGTGTCGGACGACACACGCCACGTCTACGTCGAGGCCGCGTTCTGGTGGCCGCAGGCCGTTGCCGGGCGCTCGCGCCGCTTCAACTTCTCCACCGACGCCGGCCACCGCTTCGAGCGCGGCGTCGACCCCAACCAGACCGTCGAGCATGTCGAGCGCATCACGCAACTGATCATCGACATCTGCGCCACCAAGGAAACCGTCTGCGGCCCGATCGACGACCAGCAGGTCAACATGCCGTCGCCGGCACCCGTGACGCTGCGCGTGGCCCGTGCGGCCAAGGTCATCGGCATGCCGTTGTCCCTCGAACAGTGCGAGGACGCCTTGTCGCGCCTGGGCCTGGCGCCCACCAGCGATGCCGCCGCCGGCACCTTGACCGTGGTGCCGCCGTCGTACCGTTTCGACCTGCTGATCGAGGAAGACCTGATCGAGGAGGTCGCGCGCATGGTCGGCTACGACGCCTTGCCGACCACGCCGCCGCAAGGCCCGATCACCGCCTTCATCCGGCCCGAGGCCCGGCGCAGCGCCTTCGCCGTGCGGCGCCAGCTCGCAGCCCTGGGCTACCAGGAAACCATCAACTACAGCTTCGTCGAGGCGCGCTGGGAGCGCGACCTGGCCGGCAATGCCGAGCCGGTCAAGCTGCTCAATCCGATCGCCAGCCAGATGAGCGTGATGCGTTCGTCCTTGCTCGGCTCCTTGCTGCAGGTCGTCAAGTTCAACCAGGACCGCCGCGCCGACCGGGTGCGGGTGTTCGAACTCGGCCGTGTCTACGAACGCGACGCTGCCATCTCCGACGGCCCGGCCGCCGTGGCCGGCCTGCGCCAGCCCATGCGCGTGGCCGCCATGGCCATGGGGGGCGCCGACATGCTGCAATGGTCGGGCAAGGAGCGCCAGGGCGATTTCTTCGACGCCAAGGGTGACGTCGAGGCCTTGCTCGCGCCGCGCCAGGCCCGGTTCGTCGCGGCCGAACACCCGGCCATGCATCCGGGGCGCTGTGCCCGCGTGCTGCTCGATGACCGCGACATCGGTTACGTCGGCGAACTGCACCCGCGCTGGCGCCAGGCCTACGAGCTGGCCAGCGCACCGGTGATGTTCGAGCTCGACCTCGACGCCGTGTTGCAGCGCCCGATCCCGGAGTTCCGGCCGGTGGCCAAGCACCAGCCGGTCGAACGCGACATCGCCGTGCTCGTCGCCGAGCAGGTCAGCCATGCGGCGCTGATGGCCGCCCTGCATGCGGCTCCCACCAAGGGCTTGTTGCGCAGTGCCACCCTGTTCGACGTGTACCGGCCCAAGGCCACGCCCGCGGCGGCCGTCGACGGGCAGGGTGTTGCAGCCACGCCGACGGGCGCCGAAAAAAGCCTGGCGGTTCGCTTGACGCTCAATAACGACGCCGCTACCCTGACCGACGAGGAGATCGAGCAGGCCGTGCAGGCGGTGCTGGCCCAGCTGGCCACCGACCTGGGCGCACGCCAGCGCGCATAGGCAACCAGGCCCCATGGCTGGTGCCGGCTCGCCGGCGCCAACCGACTGACGCACAACAAGAGGACAACCACGATGGAACTCGCGATTGAAAGCCTGGAGACCCCGGCATTGACCAAGGCCCAGCTGGCCGAACTGCTGTTCGAACAGATCGGCCTGAACAAGCGGGAATCCAAGGACATGATCGACGCGTTCTTCGATCTGATCTCCAGCAGCCTGGTCGACGGCTCCGACGTCAAGATCTCCGGCTTCGGCAACTTCCAGATCCGCACCAAGGCGCCGCGCCCGGGCCGCAACCCGCGCACGGGCGAGGCGATCCCGATCCGCGCGCGCCGGGTCGTCACCTTCCATGCCAGCCACAAGCTCAAGGAGCAGATCCAGGATGCGGGGCAACCGCAGCCCGTGGTGTTGGACAACGGCGACGACAACGAGTCTGAAATCGACCTGGACGACGTGCAAATCGCGCGATAAGCCACACGGCGCAAGTATTTCTGCCGCGCCTTGCTGCTGACGCTATGCATGGCGGGCGTCTTAGAGTAACCTCGAAGCTTTGCCGCCTACAGCTTTGATTTCAATGGGGAAAAATCTCCCGTCGATTCCCGCCAAACGTTATTTCACCATCGGGGAGGTGGGGGATCTGTGTGGCGTCAAGCCCCATGTGCTGCGGTACTGGGAGCAGGAGTTCACCCAGCTGCGTCCCATGAAGCGCCGCGGCAACCGGCGTTATTACCAGCACCACGAAGTGCTGATGATCCGGCGCATCCGCGACCTGCTGTACGACCAGGGCTTCACCATCAGCGGCGCGCGCAACAAGATGCAGGAGATCCTGCAGAACGAACGCGACCGGCGCAAGAACGGCGAGGTCCTGCTCGATGGCGTCGAGGTCATCGAAACCAACGATGCGGACCTCGACGACTTCACCGAAAGCGAACTCGAGGCCGAACAGGCCGTGCCGGCATCCGGCCAATGGCTGATGGTGCGCCGCGAGTTGTCCGAAATCCGCGACCTGCTGACGACGACCTACTAAGCGCCGGGAACATGCCCTCGATGCAGGGCTATAATCGCCGTCTTCGGTGTGTGGCGCAGCCTGGTAGCGCACTTGCATGGGGTGCAAGGGGTCGAAGGTTCGAATCCTTTCACACCGACCAAGAGACAGTCCAAAGGCCTTCAGGGAGCGATTCCTGAAGGCCTTTTTGCTTCGTCGGTGGGTGCCGAATGTGTTGCGACCCAGCAAGCCATTGCCCGTGCGCGTCCCAAGCCTGCGGGCTTCATCGGGCGGTCACGCTCGTGCAGCTCAGCCGCCTTTCTCCGCCGCATCCCGGCGCAACGTCGGCAACCCCACACCCACCGCATCGAAGCCGCCGTCGACCGCCAGCACCTGCCCGTTGACATATCCCGCGGCCTTGCTGCACAGGAACCCGATCGCGTCGGCGATCTCGTCCAGCGTGCCGTAGCGGCCCAGGGGGATCGCATCGTGGTAGTCGGCGCGGATGGCGGGTGTGTGGACGCGCTTGGCCATCTCCGTCTCCACGGGTCCTGGCGCGATGGCATTGGCGCGGATGCCCCGGGTTCCCAGTTCGGCGGCCTGTTGCCGGGTCAGGTGGATCAGGGCTGCCTTGCTGGTTCCATAGGCGACGCGCAGCGTGCTGGCGCGCAGGCCCGAGATGGACGCGATGTTGACGATGGAGCCGCCGCTGCCGGACTTCAGCATCAATGGCACGCAAGCCTGCGAACACAGGAAGGCGCCGTCCAGGTTGGTCGCAAGCACATGGCGCCATTCCTGGAAAGAGGTGTCGCCGATCGTCTTGAACACGGCGACGCCGGCGTTGTTCACCAGCGCGTCGGCGCGCCCGAAGCGTGCGTCGATCTGCGCGAAGGCCGCCTGCACCTGGTCCGGGTCCGATACGTCGCACAGGATGGGCAAGGCGTGCGGCGAGGCCGACAGTTCTTGTGCGGTGGCCGTCAGCGTGGCTTCGTCGTTGTCGATCAGAACCACGTCGTGATCGCGCGCCAGAAACCAGTGCGTCGACGCCAGCCCGATGCCTCGGGCCGCGCCCGTGATGATCGCAACAGGCCGTGTCGTGGATGGGGTCATGCTGGCTCCAGGGGTTCAGTTTCAGGTTCAGGTTCAGGGCACGGATCGCGCGGTGCGACCGGATGGATGGCCTCGCGCCCGTGTCGTGCAAGGGCGCGATCCCTGCAGGCGATTACCGGCACACGATGCTTGCGTCGTATTGTGCAAGAGTCCATGCGCATGACCTCTGCGCCGCGGTGCAGGAACGAGCGGCCGCGGCTGCCACGCATCGTCGGCACTACCGCGCCTTCTGCAGATTCTGTTCCAGCGTGGCCGCCGACAGTTCCCCCAGCCGCGACGCAACCATCTCGCCGCGGGCGTTGAAGAACAGCGTGGTCGGGTAACCCTGCTGCTTGAACGCTGCGCTGGCCTGGCGCTTGTCGTCGATCAGCATGTTGGCCAGTTGCAGCTGCCGTGCATGCAGCCAACGCGCAACCTGTGCGCGCTCCTCGCCCTGGTTGATGAAGACGAAATGTATGTCGGCATGCCGGCGCTGCGCGTCGACGAACATCGGCATCTCGCGCACGCACGGCGGGCACCAGGTGGCCCACAGGTTCACGACAACGGGTTTGCCGGTGAACTGCGCCAGCCGCACGGTCGGGGCGGCGGCTTCGAGTGCGGCCAGTTCGAGGTCGGGCAAGGTCTGCTGCCCGGGTCCGGACTGGATCGCCAGCCATCCGATGCCCAGCGCAAACACCGCCGTGCCGGCGAGCAGGGCGCGCTGCAAGGCCTTGCGCGTGGCAGGGTGCTTCTGGAAGCGGTGAAAGGCGTAGAACCACATGCCGGCCAGGCCGGCCGTGGCGTTCCAGCCGCCGTCGCGGATGTCGACGATGCTCAGTGGCGACGAAAAATACAGCGTCTTGTATTCGAGCACGAAGGCCAGCCGCGCCACCACCGCACCGACCAGCATCGCGTTCCACAAGGTGCCCTCGACGTCGACCCCGGTGCGCTTGCCCACGTGGCGGCCCACGAGCATGGTGATGCCCGCCGCAGCAAAGACCAGCAGCAAGGCATACGGCAGCAGCAGCGGGCCGAGGGTGAGGGCGTTGTTCATGTCAGATGGATGGCATCGCAGGCGAAAGGTTCGACGCGACGGCGGCACGGTTCTCGCAGGGCGTGATCGATGCTCCCATGGGCGCAGCCATCGCGGCAGGCGACGCACGCCGGCGTGTTGCGCCGCATTGTCCGATGCGGTTGCCGACACCGTGGCCTGGAACCGTTCCGCCCCGCCGCTCAAAACCCTTCCGGATCCTGGTCCGCCGCGTTGCTGCCCTCGCGCCACGTCGCTGCCACGTTCCCCCCGACCGGAAACCCGCCCTGCTCGCGCAGCATCCGGGCCATGTGCATCAGGTTCCAGGCCATGATGGTCGCGTTGGTGTTGGTGAAGGTGCTGTCGTAACCCGCGGGCACGTCCGAGCCCTCGACCGCATCGCCGTAACTCGGGCCGGGTCCGATCTCGCCCAGCCAGCCGCAATCGGCCTGCGGCGGGATGGTGTAGCCGATGTGCGACAGGGCGTACAGCGTCTCCATCGCGACCGCCTTGACGCCGTCCTCGTTGCCGGTCACGACGCAACCGGCCGCCTTGCCGTAATACAGGTACTGCCCCTGCGGGTTCTTGTCGCCGCTGTAGGCATACAGCCGCTCGATGGCCAGCGTGGCCACGCTCGACTTCACGCCCAGCCAGATCGGCGTGCCGATCACCAGGATGTCGGCCGCCATGATCTTGCGGTGGATGCCTGGCCAGTCGTCGCGCGCATCGCCGATGGAGGTCGTGTCCTTGACCATGCCGAAGCCGATCCGGTGCTCGAGCATGTGGATCATGTCCACGGCCACACCTTCGGCGCGCATCACGCCGCCGACCCGTGCGAGCAGGCGGCGGGTGTGCGATTTGCGGGCCTCGTGCACCAGCGAGCAATTGAGCAACACGGCGCTGAGGCCGGAAAAACGGGCCATGGTGGTGTCTCCTCGTAGTGGCTGCCGCCGTCGCACAGGCAGTCGCGGCGGATGAAACCATCATACGCAGCCACCCGCTGGCATGCTGGCCACGCCAGTCCATCGTTGCGGCTGCGCGGGATTTCGGGCACCCTAGGCACCCACCCCGGAGAAACCATGCAGACCCCTTCCCACCAACCCGATCCCGATCTGCTCGCGCCCGATTTCCGGCTGCCCGCCACCGATGGCTCCACGGTGGCCCGCGACACGGTGCGTGGCCCGCACGGCCTGCTGGTGATGTTCCTGTGCAACCATTGCCCGTACGTCCAGGCGGTCATCGACCGGCTCAACGACGATTGCCGCGAACTGCAGTCGCGCGGCATCGGTTGCGTGGCCATCATGAGCAACGACACCGTCCAGTACCCGGCGGATGCATTCCCGCACATGCAGGAATTCGCGGAGCAACACCGCCTGTGTTTCCCGTACCTGTACGACGAGAGCCAGGCAGTGGCGCGCGCCTATGCTGCCGTGTGTACGCCAGACTTCTTCGGCTTCAACCGCGACCTGCAGTTGCGTTACCGGGGCCGGCTCGACCCCTACGGCATCCGGCCCGCGCCGGCGCAGGGGCGCCAGCGCGAGCTGGTCGACGCGATGGTCAGCCTGGTCCACTCCGACGCGGTGCCGCCCACGCAGTCGCCGTCCATCGGTTGCTCGATCAAGTGGCGCTGACGTCCGGGCCGCTCGATCCGCAGGCCGTCGCCCGCGCGGCCGGCCTGATCGCTGACGCCGATGCGCTGGTGGTGGCTGCCGGTGCCGGCATGGGGGTGGATTCCGGGTTGCCGGACTTTCGCGGCACCCAGGGTTTCTGGCGCGCCTATCCGGCGCTGGGGCAGGCCCAGCTCGACTTCTACACCATGGCCAGCCCGCAGGCCTTCATCGACCATCCGGCCCGCGCCTGGGGTTTCTATGGCCATCGGCTCAACCTGTATCGGGCCACGCGGCCACACGCGGGCTTCGGCCTGCTGCAACGCTGGGGCATGGACCTGCGGCAGGGCCTGGCGGTGTTCACCAGCAATGTCGACGGGCAGTTCCAGTGTGCCGGCTTCGACCCGGCGCTGGTGCACGAATGCCATGGCTCGATCCACCACTGGCAATGCATGTTGCCCTGTTGCGCGGCGATCTGGCCCGCGGCCGATGCCGCGCTCGACGTGGACGAGGCGCAATGCCTGCTGCGCGGCGCGCCGCCGGCCTGCCCGCACTGCGGCGGCATGGCGCGTCCCAACGTGCTGATGTTCGGCGACGGGCAGTGGTTGTCCCAACGGTCCGACCGGCAGGCCGCGGCGCTGGCGCGATTCCTGTCCGCGGCCCGCCGACCGGTCGTGCTCGAGATCGGCGCCGGCACCGCCGTGCCGTCGGTGCGCCATTTCACGGCGCATCTGCTGCAGGCCCACGGGGCGCGGCTGGTGCGCATCAACCCGCGCGAATGGCAGGTGCCCTCGGCGCGGGACGTCGGCCTGCCGGCTGGCGCGGGTGCTGCGTTGGCCGCGATCGCACGGCAGATCGACGGTGCATGAACCGTGGCCTGCATGCCCGAGTGACCTGCGACCTGCTTGACCTGCCGCAAGACCGTGCGTTTTGGCGTGGATTCGGCACCGCCGTGCACGTCGATGCCGCCTCATCGCCCCTCCGTGCGGTTGACAGCGCTCGCCGGCGCGTTTAGCTTGGCCGTGTCGACAACAGCCCGAGGGGCAGCAGGAGAACACGATGGCCACAGTGACCCAGGGTGAAGGCGTCATCCTCGAATACGACGAGCAGGCGTTCGCGGTGTCGCGACCCACCCGGTCCGCGCGACCGGCGGCGCGGCGCGGCGGCCGCTCGTTCGACGCGCAGCCGCAGTTGCTGACACCGGCCACGCCGGCTGGCGATACCGGCGCCGCCGACGAAAGCCCGGTGCGGCAACTGGCGGATCGCCTGGTGGCCCGCGGCACGGTCCGGCGCGCCGGCGAAACCCTGGTGCTGGGTGCCGGGCCGGGCGCGCCGACGCGCCGGCGCCGCGCCGCACCGCCGTCCACGCCGACCCGATTGACCGTGCCGCTGGCGGCCGACGAGCAGGCCGTGGTCATCGTCGAGGGCGACGGCGTGCTGGCCTGGCGGTTCGGCCACGAGGCGCCGGCCAGCGCGCTGGGCCCGGTGCGTCGCAGCGCCCCCCATGCAAGCCGCGCGCTGGTGTTCGACCTGGATTTCCCGCCCGTGGGAGCGCCCGAGCCGGTGACCGGCGCGGCCGCGCGGCGCGGCTGGTTGCGCGACCGGCTGGTGGCCGGTGCCAAGGCCATCGTGCTGTATTTTGCGGCCGACGTGGCGGTGCGAGGCGTCGTGCACCTGCTCGAACGCAAGCGGCGTACCGGCCCGGTGATCCTGTCGTCGGCCACCGACGCCACGCAGTGGCGCACGCCCCGCACGCTGGCCGGCCTGAAGCTGCCCCAGGACCGCACGCCACGGGTGCTGCTGTTCGTGCACGGCACCTTCTCCAGCACCGTCGGCGGCTTCGGCGCGCTGACCGGCACACCCTGGGGCCAGCGGCTGCTGACCGCGGCACTGGGCCGTTACGACGCGGTGATCGGCTTCGACCATCGCTCGCTCGGCGAGTCGCCCCTGGACAACGCGCAGGCCCTGCTGGAGACGCTGCGCACCATGCCTGGCGCCGGCCGCACCATCGACGTGGACGCCATCTGCCACAGCCGCGGCGGTCTGGTGTTGCGCACGCTGATCGAACACCTGCTGCCGGGCGCGGGCCTGGACCTGGCCGTGCGGCGGGCGATCTTCGTCGCGGCCACGAACCAGGGTACCGAGCTGGCGCGGCCCGACAACTGGGAGACGCTGATCGACCTGGTGACCAACCTGGCGTCGGCCACCAGCAAGGCCTTGTCGCTGTTCCCGCAGGCGGCTGCGGCGGCCGTGGTGTTCGACGAGGTGGTCGACAGCGTGGGCGACTTCGTCAAGTACCTGGTCAACGTGGCCGTGACCGAGCGCAAGGTGCCGGGCGTGGCGGCGATGGACCCGGGTGGTGCATTCGTGGCCGAGCTCAACCGGACGCAGCCGGGCCAGCCGCTGCCCGCCGACATCGCCTGTTATGCCGTGGTGTCCGACTTCCAGGCGCGGCTGTTCGATGACGGCGCGCACCTGCCCAAGGAAATGCCGCGCCGTCTGGCGTTCCTGCTGGCCGACGGTGTCGTCGACCGGCTGATGCGCGGCGAAGGCCATACACCGGTGCCCAACGACCTGGTCGTCGACGTGGCCTCCATGACCGGCATCGACCAGGCCGTCGGTGGTTATGTGCGCGATGTGCTCGACTTCGGCCGCAACCCGCTCGTGTACCACACCAACTATTTCCTGCGGCCCGAGACGGCCGGCCGGCTGGCGCAGTGGCTGCACCTGCCGACGCCGCTCGAGGGCGTCGATCCGCTGTCGCTGGTGGGCGCGCAGCGCCGCTTCCTGCGGCTGCGTGCCGATACGCCGATGGAGCTGGTGCGCGAGCGGCTGGCGACCAACGCCGCGCCGTATGTCGTGATCTCGCGCCCCGATCCGTCGGCACCCGCGCGCCAGCTGCATTACGCGGCCACGCCCGCGGAAGTGCTCGACTTCACGGCGGACCGCGATCCCGGCGCCCCGTTGATCGACGCCTTCGACCTGCATGAAACGGCGCAGTCGGATCCGCGCGACGCGCAGCAACTGCCGTTCGACGGCAGCAGCGTCGGCATGCCGCATCTGCGTCCGCACGCCAGGCGCGGCGTGATCGTCAGCGGCAATACGCCGCAGGCGGTGCTCGACGAGGAGTTCGTCGCCATCGACAACGAAGCCTTGTCGGTCCTGGCCCTGGGCATGGAGCCTGCCGGTGCTTCGATGGGGGCGGTGCCGCGGATGCAGGAGGGCCAGCCAGCCGACACGGCGCAGGCCGACGAGGAGATGGAGGCCGAAGGTGCGCAAGAGGTGGAAGAGACCGCGGCCGACGGCGACGACGGTGGTGACTGGACGCCCCCCGCGCGCCGCGCCCGGCCGTCACTGGATCGCGAGTCCCAGGGGCGCGAGCCGCCGTCGCGGGGCATGGCAGGCGCCCGTCGCCGTGCGCCGGCCCGCAAGGCTGCGGCGCCACGGCGTGCGGAACCCGCCGGCGCCGGCGCGGCACGCAGGCCGGCACCGGCCGGCGCGGCGCGGCCGGCCGCCGCGGCGCCCGCGCCCGCGCCCGTCGATACCCGCACCGAGGTGTTTGCCGCCGCCGAGATGCCGCGCGAGACCTCGCTGGGCAAGGATGCGATGGTCACCGTCACCTTGTCGGCCGAGCAGATCGAGGTGGCGCTGGGTGCGGCCAGTGCCAAGGGCCGTTTCAAGGCCCGCAAGGGCGATCGCATCAGCGTGCAGGTGGTGCCACGCAGCGGCTTCGACTATTCCAGCGCCGACCCGACCGAGGGGTTGGCGCAGGACCTGGAGTTGCCGCGTCCGCATGAGCCGCTGATCCTGGACTTCATGCTCACGGCGGTGGAGGAGGGCCCGGCCGAGGTGTCGGTGGCGGTGCGCAAGGGGGCGCAGCGGCTGGTGATGATGACGCTGCATGCGCAGGTGATTTCGTCGCATCTCACGCCCGCGCGCGGTGCGGTGGCCAGCGACGCGCCGGTGGTCGAAGGCGCCGAATGCGGCGTCTGCACCACACTGGAGATATTCGACCGGCGCAACGCCGGGCAACTGCAATACGAGTTCGTGTTGCGCTCGGTCGGTCCGGGCGGCGTCAACGACCGCTTCCGTTCCGCGCCGATGCAGGTCGATGCGCAGGCCTATGTCGAGGCCCGCTACAAGGAGATCGAGGATGCCTGGCTGGGCAGCCAGCGTGCGGTGGACATCTTCAACCAGCGGCTGCAGGACATCGGCGGGCGCATGTTCCGCGGCCTGTTTCCGCCCAAGATGCAGGAAACCCTGTGGCGCCTGGCGCAGGCCGGCGAGCTCGACAGCATCCTGGTGCACAGCGACGAGCCCTTCCTGCCCTGGGAGGTGGTGTTCCTCGACGACCCGGACGCGCCCGCGGCCAGCGGCCACGGCCAGTTCTTCGGCGAACTGGGCCTGTGCCGCTGGTTGTTCGGCGCCGCGCCGGTGTGCGAGATCGCGGTGCGCCCGGGGCGTTCGCGCTACGTGATTCCGCATTACCCCGATCCGCAGTGGACGCTGGCCAATGCCGAGGGCGCGGAGCAGGACATGCTCAGGACGGTGCTGGGCGCCAAGGCGGTCAAGCCCATGCATGCCGAGGTGCTGAACCTGCTGCGCAAGAAAGGCAGCTTCGACATCCTGCATTTCGCCTGCCATGGCCAGGCCGATGCGCAGCAGATCGATTCGGCGGCGCTGATGCTCGAGGGCCAGGTGGTGCAGACGGCCCGGGGCGCGCAATGGAACAAGGAACTGCTGCTGGCCTCGACGGTGGAGCAGGTGGCCGACCTGCGCGGCATGGACGGCAACCGCCCGCTGGTGATCGTCAATGCCTGCCAGACCGGCCGGCTCGGTTATTCGCTGACCGGACTGGGCGGGTTTGCAACCGCCTTCCTGGGCACGCGCGAAGGCACGGGCGACTCGCGCGGCAAGGCCGGCGCCTTTGTCGGTGCCTTGTGGTCGGTGGGCGACGATCCGGCCAGCGGCTTCGTCGCCGAGCTGTATGCGCAGCTGCTCGCCGGCAAGACCATGTCCCAGGCCGCACGCGCCGCCCGCAAGGCCGCGGCGCAGGCGGGCGAGGGCACCTGGCTGGCGTACACGGTGTACGCGCACCCGCATCTGAAGCTCAGACTTGGCGGATGAATTCGCGCAGCAGTTCGAAGTGGCGCTCGGGCGCGTCGTTGACGATGCCGTGCCCGCAGTCGGCAAAACGCTCGAATCGCGTGAGCGCAGGCGGCAGGTGGGCGACGATGGTCTCGGAGAACGCGATCGGCGTGATCGGGTCGCGGTCGCCGGCCATCACCAGGGTCGGGCAGGCCACGCGGGCCAGCGCGGCGCGGAAGTCCATGCGACCCCATTCGCCGGTGGCGAAGTGCTGGTTGACCGGATCGTGCACGATGGCGCGCGCCAGGGCATCCGGCTCGGCGATCGGCCGGGTGTAGTACAGCGGGTAACACTGCGCGCGGTAGAGGGTGCGGTTCTCGGGCGTTGGCGTGCGCCAGCGGTCATGCGCGAGCTGGCGCGCGGCCGGCCCGCCAACGCGTTCGAAGGCGTCGAACACCGCCGGCCAGTCGACCTGCGCCGCGGTGCTCGCCAGTACCAGCTTGCCCGGATGGTCCGGATGCCGTGTCGCATACGACTGGGCCACGAAACCGCCGAACGACACGCCATAGACGATGGGCCTGGTGATGCCCAGTACGTCGCAGACGCCACGCACGTCGTCACCCCACTGCGCCAGGTTCCAGCTCGACGGATCGCCCTGGCTGCTGCGGCCATTGCCGCGGTGGTCGATGTAGACGATCTGCGCCACATCGGCCAGCTGCGAGAACGCCGGCTTGAACAGGCTGTGGTCCAGGCCCGGCCCGCCATGCAGCAGCACCAGCGTGGGCTTGTCGCGCATTGTGGCGCCGTCGGGCACCGTGCCTGCGCCTTCGATGTCGACATACAGCCGGGCGCCGTTGACGGAGAGATGCATGGGTGCGAGTCCTGCTTCGGAGGTGCGGCGCGGTCGCCGAGGGCCGGTTCGGTCCGGTGCGCGGCTCAGGCGCTCATCGTCTCCGCCCAGGCCAGCGCCTGCAGATGCGCCCAGTTGATCTGCTGGTTGTCCAGTTGCAGTGTCGCGGCGGTGCGTGCAAAGGCTTCGTCGTCGCCACTCTCGCAGGCGACGCACAGTGCGAGCAGTGGCGCCAGCGGGCCGCGTTGGCGCAGCAGCGCGGAGGTCACCGCGTCGGGCAGCGCGACGGCTTCGAGCGCCGTGTCCATTGGCATGCCCAGCATGGCATCGAGCAGCGAGAACACGCCGGTCACGAAGGCGTTGTCGCATTGCTCTTCCGGCAGCTTGCACTCGATCGCCAGCAGTTCCATCAGCCGGCCCCGCACGATGGCCGTTGTGCCCACGGCGGGTGGAACGCCGCCGTCGCGCGACGTGGTCAGCAGCAGTGCGGCCCATCGGAACAGCTTCTTCAAGCCCAGCATCATCACCGCGTGGCGGAACGAGGTGATCTCGCTGGTCAGGCCGAAACCCGATGCGTTGATGAAACGCAGCAGGTTGAACGACAGGCTGGCGTCGTGCTTGAGCACGGCCTCGATCTGCGCGGTGGAGGCCTGCTGGCGTACCAGGTCGATCAGCTGGATGATGACCGCTTGCGAGGGCCGGATGCTCTGGCCGGTCACCATCGTCGGCTGCGCGAACCAGTAGCCCTGGAACAGCGTGACGCACAGGTCCCTGGCCAGCTGGTGCTGGGCGGCGTTTTCGACCTTCTCCATGATCAGCCGGGCCTGGGTCTTCTTCTGTGCCAGCGCCACCATGGGTTCGACCCGCTCCGGCTTGACCTGCCGCAGGTCGATCTTGATGAAGTTCGCCAGCGGCAACCAGGACAGGTATGCGGCGGTGAGCACGGATTGGTTGAACGCGAGCCGCAAGCCCCGCTTGCGCGCATCGCGCAGGCCCGACAGGCGGCGTTCGATCTCGGCGGGCTGGTTGCCGGGCACCGGTGGAATCTCCAGCACGACACGTTCGGGCTGCACCAGTTCCAGGTGCCCGCTGGCCAGGCTGTCATGCGCGCAATTGATGAACAGGGTGCGGTTGTCGATCAGTCCGGTGTTGTCGGCCTGCGAGAGCACGTTGAACAACAGCTGTGCGTCGCTGGCCGCGTCATGTGCATCCGAGGGCCGACTGCGGTCGAACAATTCGTAGCCGAACACGTTGCCGGCCTGGTCCACGATCGGCTGGCGCGCAATGGCCGGGCCACCGGAGGCCGGCGTGTCGGGGCGCAGCGGTTGTGGTTCGGTGTCGGCGTCGGAGAAGTCGGTCATGGCGAGGCGAAAAGGCTAGGGACCATTCTAGGGAGCATCGGTGCGCGGCAGCCACTGCGCTTGCCGGGTCGGCCTTGTCATGCCGGTGCGTCCTGTTGCAGCAGCTCCAGTTCGCGTTCGTGAAACCCGGCGGCACGCCGTGCCGGCAGGTTGAACGGTCCGCGCAGCCGCGGCGCGCCATGTTCGCGGGCGAGCGATGCATAGGTGGTGACCGGATCGAGCCCGCGCTGCGCGCACAGGTGGCGATACCAGTGGTTGCCCACGGCGACATGTCCGATTTCGTCGCGCAGGATGATGTCCAGGATGCCGGCGGCGGCGTGGTCGCCGGCGGCTTGCAGCCGCGCCTTCATCGGCGGCGATGCGTCCAGGCCTCGCGCCTCGAGCGTGCGCGGCACCAGCGCCATGCGGGCCAACGGGTCGCGGCGGGTCTTTTCGGCCATCTCCCACAGTCCGTTGTGGGCCGGGAAGTCGCCATAGTCGTGGCCCAGTGTCTGCAGGTGCGCGCGCAGCAGCTCGAAATGCAGCGCCTCTTCGCGCGCCACCCCGATCCACTGCCGGTAGAACGCCTCGGGCAGGCCGGCGAAGCGCCAGACCACGTCCAGGGCCAGATTGATCGCATTGAACTCGATATGCGCCAGCGCATGGAGCAGCACGGCCCGTCCGTGCGCGGTTGCGGCGGAGCGACGCTGCAAGGCATTGAATGGAACCAGGGCCGGCCGCACCGGCCGGCCGGGAATGCCGGGCGGCTCGGCGAAGCGCGCGCCGGTGTCCACCGGGTCGCCGCTCGCCAGGCGGCGCGTGCCGGCCGCCTTGGCCGCCGGGTCGCCACACAGCAGGAGGTTGAGCGCCTGGGCGCGCAGGTCTGGGGTCATGACGGCCATTGTCGCCGCCGGGTGGGGCTGGTCGGATTCCCCGTACCGGCGGCAGGCCCGGGCGCGGATCGGCGGCCTGCCTCAGGCCCAGAGCACCGGGCGCCTGGCACCGTACCAGTTGTCGACCTGGTCCTTGAGCGCGTCCTCGATGCGGCTGCGCTTGATCTTCATCGTCGGTGTCAGGCAGCCGTTCTCGATCGACCAGGGTTCGCGCGCGACCACCAGCATCTGCAGGCGTTCATAGTCGGCCACGCCCTCGTTGACACGCTGGAGCAGCGCCGCCATCTCGGCCTCGACCTCGGCGCGAACCGCCGGGTCGGACAACGTGGGGCGGATATGTTCGGCCAGCACCACGATGCCGTAGGCCGCGGGTTGCCCCACGCCCGAGACCATCGAGAGCTCGACCAGCGGGTGTTCGTTGATGCGGTTCTCGATCGGTGCCGGGGCGACATATTTGCCCTTGGCGGTCTTGAACAGCTCCTTGACCCGTCCGGTCACCTTGAGCAGGCCGTCGGGTCGGCGCTCGCCCATGTCGCCGGTCCTGAAGAAACCGTCCTCGGTGAAGGATTCGGCGTCCAGGTCGGGGCGCTTGTAGTAGCCCTTCATCTGGCCCGGTGACTTGATCAGGATCTCGCTGCCGGCGCCGATGCGCACCTCGACGCCGTCGTACGGAATGCCGACGTAGCCGGGCGCGTTGTGCTGCTCGGTCGAGTGGTGCGAGAACGCGAAGTCCTCGGTCATGCCGTAACCTTCGAGCAGGTTCAGCCCCAGCTTGCGGTACCAGGCGATCAGGTCCGGCGGGATCGGCGCCGACGCGCTGGCCGCGAGCCGGACCTGGTCCAGGCCGAGCCCGGTCAGCACCTTGCGACCGACCAGCTTGCCGATGAGCGGCAGGCCGAGCAGGAAGTTGAGCTTCTTCTCGGGCATCTTGGCCAGCACGCCTTGCTGGAACTTGAGCCACAGGCGCGGCACCGACAGGAACAGCTGGGGTCGCGCGCGGTGGAGGTCGGCCACGAAGGTGTCGAGCGACTCGGCGAAGTAGATGTGCAGCTGGCCGCTGTGCCAGGCCGGCGACGCGATCACCGCGCGTTCGTACGAATGCGCCAGCGGCAGGTAGGACAGCACACGCCAGCGGCCGTCGGCGGTCATGCGGCTGGCCAGGTCGTCGGTGTAGCCCTTGCCCACGGCCGAGACGGCCTTGAACGTGATCATGGCCCCCTTGGGTGTGCCGGTCGAGCCCGAGGTGTAGATGATCATCGCCAGGTCGTCGGCGTCCCGGGTCACCGTGCCTGCCAGCGGCTCGGTGCGCTGGACCAGGTCGTCCCACTGGTTGAAGTCGGTGTGCGGTGCCAGCGGCAGGGCGATGCAGGGCAGGTCGGCCGGTACGCCGGCCTTTTGCTGCTCCCAGGTGTCGAGTTTGCCGACGAACAGCAGCCGGGCGTCGCTGTGTTCGAGCACGAAGCGGATCGTCTCCGGCCCTTCGGTCGGGAAGATCGCCACCGTGGTTCCGCCGGCCAGCCAGATCGCTAGCTCGGCCATGAAGAAATGTGCGCAGTTCTTGGACAGGATGGCGATATGGCTACCCGGCCCGATGCCGCGGCTGTGCAGGTGGGCGGCCATGCGCCGGGCCTGGTCGACCGTTTCGCCCCAGGTGTAGTCGACGACCTTGCCGCCACCGAGCGGCTGGGTCAGGAACACGGTGTCCTTCTGGTTGACCGCGTGTTGCTGGATCTGCTGCAGTATCAGCGTCTGCTCTGCCATGGTGTCTCCTAGCTTGCTTGTTGTTCGTCGACCTTACATCGACAGCGAGCCCTCGCGGAACTCCGTCTTGTCGAGCCAGATGTTGACCAATACTGGTTTGCCGCTGCGTGCCAGCGCGCGTGCCTTGTGCAGTGCGGCCGGCAGTTCCTGCAGCTGGCGCACCAGGATGCCCTCGGCGCCGAAACCGGCGGCAACCGCGTGGTAGTCGGTGCGGGCCAGCACCGTGCCGACGTCGTCGCCCAGCATCTTGACCTGTTCGCGCGCGATCTGGGTCCATCCCGCGTCGTTGCCGACGATGGCGATGACCGGTATGCGGTGCCGCACGAAGCTGTCGAACTCGACCAGGCCGTAACCGCAGGCCCCGTCGCCGAAGATGATCCAGACCTCGGCCTCGGGATGGCAGCAGGCTGCGCCCAGTGCGAAGCCGGCACCGACACCCAGGGTGCCGAAGGCGCCAGGGTCGAGCCAGCGCAAGGGTGCGCGCGGATGCAGCACGTACGAGGCCGTGCCGACGAAGTCGCCGCCGTCGGCAACCAGCAAGGCCTTGTCGCCGGCCACCTGTTCGACCATGCGCAGCAAGGCGACCGGGTTGACATGTTCGCCGCTCACGGCAGCCTGTTCGGTGATGCCGGCTTCCCGTTCGGCGTCGCGCGATTGCAACTGCGCGATCCAGGGCTGCCAGCGCTCGGCGTGCAGCGCGGGCACGGCATCGGCCTGCGCCAGCGCCCGCAGGAACTGGCCGACGTCGCCGATCACCGGCACGTTGGGCCGCCGGTTGAGCCGCGCGTCCCTGGCGCTGCGATTGGCCGCGATCAGCGTGGCGCTGCGGCGGATGTGTTTGCCGTAGTCGAGCCGGAAATCGCAGGGCACGCCGGCCAGCACTACGCAGTCGGCCTCGCGCAGCGCCAGGCGGCGCTGGTGGCGCAGCTGCAGCGCATGCTGGCGTCCGAGCAGGCCGCGTGCCATGCCCGACAGGTAGACCGGAATGCCCAGCTGCTGGACCGCGGCTGCGATCTGCATCGCCTGCGCGGCCTGCGCCAGCGTCTGGCTGCCGATCACCATCAGCGGGCGCTGGGCCCGGGCCAGCGCGGCCCGCGCCTGGCGGATACGTGCCGCGGGCGGTTGCGGCGGCTCAACCGCGCGCACGTGGGCCGTGGGCCGTTCGCCGGAGCCGGCGAACATCTTCTCGACATGCCGGCCCAGGTACCAGCGCAACAGGCGGTCGCCGACGGCCGTGCCCTTGCCGGCGGCGTCGGCATACCACTGGCGGATCGTGGACTCGTCGTACAGCAGGTCGACCGGGCATTCGATGAACACCGGGCCGGGGATGCCGCTGGCCGCCAGCCAGAACGCCTCGTCGACCGCCGGGCCGAGCTCGGCCACGCGGCGGATCTTGAAGAAGCGCTTGACATGGGGCGCCACCAACGGGCGCTGGTCGATGTCCTGCAAGGCGCCGCGCCCCTGCAGCGCGGTCGGCGCGGCGCCGCCGAACAGCACCAGCGGCGATTGCGCAAGCTGCGCGTTCTTCAGCGGCGTGATCGTGTTGGTGATGCCCGGGCCTGCGGTGACTGCGGCCACGCCCGGCACGCCGGACAGGCGGGCGGTGGCGTCGGCGGCGAACACGGCCGTGGCCTCGTCGCGCACGTCGACGATGCGGATGCCCCGCGCCCGCGAGGCCGCCAGGATGGGTGAGATGTGCCCGCCACACAGCGTGAAGACATGGCGTACGCCATGAGCCTGCAAGGACAGCGCGACGCGGTCTCCGCCGTGCAGGCCTTGCCCTGGTTCGGCCATCGTGTGGGTCTCCTCCGACGTTCGGGGTTATTGTTGTTCCGGCGCGCAGCCGGCTGGCGGGAAGTATGTCAGTGCGCCTGGGTTTGGGCAAGCCGGCGCGGCCCAGGCCTGCGCAGGGGCGGGTTTTACAATCGCCGCAACTTCGGAGGAATGTCTTGGCGACCTATGCACTGGGCGAACTGTCCCCTTCCATCGACCCGAGCGCCTGGGTGGCCGACAGTGCCCAGGTGATCGGCAACGTCAGCCTGGCACAGGACGTCAGCATCTGGTTCGGCGCCGTGTTGCGCGGCGACACCGAACACATGCGCATCGGCCGGGGCTCCAACATCCAGGACGGCAGCGTGTTGCACGCCGACATCGGCAAGCCGCTGACGGTGGGCGAAGACGTGACGGTCGGCCACAAGGTGATGCTCCATGGCTGCACCATCGGCGACGGCAGCCTGATCGGCATCGGTGCGGTGGTGCTCAACGGTGCGCGCATCGGCAGGCGTTGCCTGGTCGGGGCGGGCGCGCTCGTGACCGAGGGCAAGGAGTTCCCGGACGGCTCGATGATCATCGGCGCCCCCGCCAAGGCGGTCAGGCAACTGACGGCCGAGCAGATCGAAGGCCTGCGGGGCAGTGCACGGGGTTATGTCGAGAACGCCCGGCGCTTTCGCACGACATTGACGAAAATCGACTGATTTGCTGCGGGGCTTCAGGGTCCCGCCCACTGCGGGATTCTCTTTTGTCCGAATTGCACAAGTTTCTGTTCGAAGGTCTGCCGGTGCGTGGCATCGTGGTGCGGATCACCGACGCGTGGACCGAAATCCTGCGTCGCCGCGCGGCCAACACCCAGACCGGCGCCTACCCGGTCCCGGTGACCGAAATGCTTGGCGAGATGCTGGCGGCGGCCACGCTGATGCAGTCCAACATCAAGTTCGACGGCGCACTGGTGATGCAGATCATGGGGGACGGCCCGGTCAAGCTGACGGTGGCCGAGATCAAGCCCGACCTGAGCCTGCGCGCCACGGCCACGATCACCGGCGACGTCGCCCCCGATGCGGGCCTCGGCGCCATGGTCAACGTCGGCAATGGCGGGCGTTGCGCCATCACGCTCGACCCGCGTGAGCGCCTGCCCGGCCAGCAACCCTACCAGGGCGTGGTGCCCCTGTTCGACGACCGTGGCGAACCGCTGGACAAGCTCAGCGACGTGTTGCAGCACTACATGCTGCAAAGCGAACAACTCGACACCACGCTGGTGCTGGCGGCCAACGACACGGTTGCGGCCGGGCTGCTGATCCAGCGCCTGCCGCTGCAGGGCGCCGGCAACCTCGACGCCGAAGGCCGGCGCCTCGACGAGGACCAGATCGGGCGCAGCGAAGACTACAACCGCATCGCGACGCTGGCCTCGAGCCTGACGCGCGAGGAACTGCTCTCGCTCGACGTCGACGCCATCCTGCACCGGCTGTTCTGGCAGGAGGACGTGTTGCGGTTCGCGCCGCAGCCGACCGATCCGCGGCCCCATTTCGCCTGCAGCTGCAGTCGCGAGAAGGTGGGCGCGATGATCGTGGGCCTGGGTGAGGAGGAGGCGGCCAGCATCCTGGCCGAGCGCGCCGACATCGAGGTCGGCTGCGAGTTCTGCGGCATGCAGTACCGCTTCGATGCCATCGACGCGGCCCAGTTGTTCCGGCCGGCCAGCCAGACGCCGGGCTCGAGTTCCAGCGCGCACTGACGGCGCCACCGGCCGGCCCGCGGCCGCCGGCGTGGCTCATTTCGTGATCTGCACCAGGATCTCGTTCGGCCGCACCATGCCGAGCTCGAAGCGGGCCTTTTCCTCGACCATGTCCATGCCTTCGCGCAGGTCGTGCACCTCGGCCTGCAGCCGCTCGTTGCCCTGGCGCGCGCGTTCGTTGAGCGCCTGCTTGTCGGTCAGCTGCTGCGTCAACGCCGACACGTCGGGAATGCTGCCCCGCCCGTACCACAACTGGCCGTGCAGGATCACCAGCAGGGCAATCAATGCCAGCGGGACGATGCGGTTGCGCATGATGGCAGCGAGGCGATGTCAGTCAGCGCAGGGCGGCGCGAAGGCGGTGGATCAGCGCAGGTTGTAGAAGGCGTCGCGGCCAGGGTAGCTGGCGATCTCGCCGAGGTCTTCCTCGATGCGCAGCAACTGGTTGTACTTGGCCATGCGGTCCGAGCGGCTCAGCGAGCCGGTCTTGATCTGGCCGGCGTTGGTGCCCACGGCGATGTCGGCGATCGTCGAGTCCTCGGTCTCGCCCGAGCGGTGGCTGATGACGGCGGTGTAGCCGGCACGCTTGGCCATCTCGATGGCGGCAAAGGTTTCGGTCAGGGTGCCGATCTGGTTGATCTTGATCAGGATCGAGTTGGCGATGCCCTTGTCGATGCCTTCCTTGAGGATCTTGGTGTTGGTGACGAACAGGTCATCGCCGACGATCTGCACCTTCTTGCCCAGCCGGTCGGTGAGCAGTTTCCAGCCGTCCCAGTCGCCTTCGGCCATGCCGTCCTCGATGCTGATGATCGGGTACTTGTCGACCCAGGTCGCCATGATGTCGGTCCACTCGGCCGAAGTCAGCGTCAGGCCTTCGCCCTCGAGCACGTAGCTGCCGTCCTTGTAGAACTCGGAGGCGGCGCAATCGAGGCCGAGCGCGATCTGCTCGCCGGCGACGAAACCGGCCTTGTCGATGGCTTCCAGGATCATCTGGATCGCGGCCTCGTGGTTGGCGACGTTGGGCGCAAAACCGCCTTCGTCGCCGACCGCCACGCTGATGCCCTTGTCGTGCAGGATCTTCTTGAGCGCGTGGAACACTTCGGCGCCGTAGCGCAGTGCCTCGCGGAAGTTCGGCGCGCCCACCGGGATGATCATGAACTCCTGCAGGTCCAGGTTGTTGTTGGCGTGCGCTCCTCCGTTGATGACGTTCATCATCGGTACCGGCATCTGCATGCCGCCCATGCCGCCGAAGTAGCGGTACAGCGGCAATCCGGATTCCTCGGCCGCGGCGCGGGCCACGGCCATCGAGACCGCCAGCATCGCATTGGCGCCCAGGCGCGACTTGTTGTCGGTACCGTCCAGGTCGATCAGGGTCTTGTCGAGGAAGGCCTGCTCGGAGGCGTCCAGACCCATCACGGCTTCCGAGATTTCGGTGTTGATGAACTCCACCGCCTTGAGCACGCCCTTGCCCAGGTAACGCGTCTTGTCGCCGTCGCGCAACTCGATGGCCTCGCGCGAGCCGGTCGACGCGCCGGACGGAACGGCGGCGCGCCCCATGGTGCCGCTTTCGAGCAACACGTCGCACTCGACGGTCGGGTTGCCGCGCGAGTCCAGGATCTCGCGACCGACGATATCAACAATAGCACTCATCTTTTTATTACCTCAAGATCAAGAAAACGTTGAACAGGGACTTCAGCGCGTGAAGTCCGCCTCCAGCAAGGGGCTGCGCTTGACGACCTGGTCCAGCGCCAGCAGGGTTTCGAGCAAGGCGCGCATGTGCTTGAGCGGAACCGCATTCGGTCCGTCGCTCAGCGCCACGGACGGGTCCGGATGGGTTTCCATGAACAGGCCGGCAACACCTGCGGCGACCGCCGCACGGGCCAGCACCGGGACCATCTCGCGTTGGCCGCCGCTGCTGCCGCCCTGGCCACCGGGAAGCTGCACCGAGTGGGTGGCGTCGAACACCACCGGCGCGCCGGTCTCGCGCATGATGGCCAGCGCGCGCATGTCGCTGACCAGGTTGTTGTAGCCGAAACTGGCACCGCGTTCGCAGGCCAGGAAGTTGTCCTCGGGCAGGCCTTTCTCGCGCGCGGCCGCGCGGGCCTTGTCGATGACGTTCTTCATGTCGCCCGGCGCGAGGAACTGGCCCTTCTTGATGTTGACCGGCTTGCCCGACTGCGCCACGGCGCGGATGAAATCGGTCTGGCGGCACAGGAAGGCGGGGGTCTGCAACACGTCGACGACGGACGCCACGGCCTCGATCTGGCTGGCGTCGTGCACGTCGGTCAGCACCGGCACCTGCAACTCGCGCCGCACCTTGGCCAGGATCTCCAGGCCTTGCTCCATGCCGGGGCCGCGGAAACTCGTGCCCGAGGTGCGGTTGGCCTTGTCGAAGCTGCTCTTGAAGATGAACGGAATGCCCAGCGCGCGTGTCATGTCGCGCAGCTGGCCGGCGACGTCCATCTGCAGCTGCTCGGACTCGATGACGCAGGGGCCGGCGATCAGGAAGATCGGATGCGCCAGGCCGGCGTCGAAGCCGCACAACTTCACGTGCGACCCCCGGTTGCGCGGCCCACCATGGCCGTCATGCAACCGCCTTCAGGCTTCGGCGCTGGCCCTGGTGGTCGAGCGAGGCCTTGATGAAGGCATTGAACAGGGGGTGGCCGTTCCAGGGCGTGGACTTGAATTCGGGGTGGAACTGCACGCCCACGTACCAGGGGTGCACGTCGCGTGGCAGTTCGACGATCTCGGTCAGGTGCTCGCGCTGTGTCTTGGCCGAAATCACCAGGCCAGCCTCGCGCAGCGTGTCGAGGTAATGCACGTTGGCCTCGTAGCGGTGGCGGTGGCGCTCGGTGACGACGTCGCCGTAGATGTCGTGCGCCAGCGTGCCTTTTTCGACATCGGAGCTTTGCGCGCCCAGGCGCATCGTGCCGCCGAGGTCGGAGTTTTCGTCACGGTTCTTGATCGAGCCGTCGGCATCCTGCCATTCGGTGATCAGCGCGATCACCGGGTGCGGGCTGCTGGGTTCGAACTCGGTGCTGTTGGCGTCCTTCAACCCGGCCACGTGGCGCGCGTATTCGATGGTGGCCACCTGCATGCCCAGGCAGATGCCCAGGTAGGGCACCTTGGACTCGCGCGCGAACTGCGCGGTTGCGATCTTGCCCTCGATGCCGCGCTTGCCGAAGCCGCCGGGCACCAGGATGCCGTCGAAGCGGGCCAGCTGGTTCACGGTGTCGGCGCTGATGGTCTCGGAGTCGATGTATTCGATGCGCACCTTGACATGGTTCTTCATGCCGGCATGGCGCAAGGCCTCGTTGAGCGACTTGTAGCTGTCGCTGAGGTCGACGTATTTGCCCACCATCGCGATGTTGACCTCGGACTTGGGGTGTTCGGTCTCGTACACCAGGTCGTCCCAGCGCTTGAGGTTGGCCGGCGGCGTGTTCAGCCGCAGCTTGTCGCAGATCAGGCCATCCAGGCCTTGCTCGTGCAGGACGCGCGGCACCTTGTAGATGGTGTCGACGTCCCACATGGAGATCACGCCCCAGGCCGGCACGTTGGAGAACAGCGAGATCTTGTCGCGCTCGTCGGGCGGGATGGGGCGATCGGCGCGGCATACCAGCGCGTCGGCCTGGATGCCGATCTCGCGCAACTGCTTGGCCGTGTGTTGCGTGGGCTTGGTCTTGAGTTCGCCCGCCGCGGCGATCCAGGGCACGTAGGTCAGGTGCACGAAGGCCGTGTTGTTGGGGCCGAGCTTGAGGCTGAGCTGACGCACCGCCTCGAGGAAGGGCAGGGACTCGATGTCGCCCACCGTGCCGCCGATCTCGACGATGGCCACGTCGACCGCGTCGGGTTCGCCCACCCGCGCGCCGCGCTTGACGAATTCCTGGATCTCGTTGGTCACGTGCGGGATCACCTGCACCGTCTTGCCCAGGTACAGGCCGCGGCGTTCCTTCTCGAGCACGCTCTTGTAGATCTGGCCGGTGGTGAAGTTGTTGCTGCGCCGCATGCGCGTCTCGACGAAACGTTCGTAGTGGCCGAGGTCGAGGTCGGTCTCGGCGCCGTCGTCGGTGACGAAGACTTCGCCGTGCTGGAACGGCGACATGGTGCCCGGATCCACGTTTAGGTAGGGGTCGAGCTTGATCAGAGTGACTTTGAGGCCTCGCGATTCCAGGATCGCAGCGAGGGAGGCTGAGGCGATTCCCTTGCCAAGGGAGGACACGACACCGCCGGTGACGAAGACAAATTTGGTCATGTCAGGGGCGAACCGCAGGGTTCGGTTGGGTGGTAAAGCGGGATTATAGGCGTCTGCTACATTGCGACCATCGCGCTCGATGGCATTTGTGCATGGACTTGAAGAACAAACATCTGGTACTGGGATTGACCGGCGGCATCGCCTGCTACAAGGCGGCCGAGTTGTGCCGACTGCTGGTCAAGCAGGGCGCGACGGTGCAGGTCGTCATGACGGCCGCGGCCGAACGTTTCATCACGCCGGTGACGATGCAGGCCCTGTCCGGGCGCACCGTCTACAGTTCGCAGTGGGATGCGCGTGAACCCAACAACATGCCCCACATCAACCTGGGGCGCGAGGCCGACGCCATCGTGATCGCCCCGTGCAGCGCCGACTTCATGGCGCGCCTGGTGCAGGGCCAGTCCGACGAACTGCTGAGCCTGATGTGCCTGGCCCGGCCGATCGAGCGCGTGCCGCTGTTGCTGGCGCCGGCGATGAACCGCGAGATGTGGGCCCATCCCGCCACGCAGCGCAACATGGCACAGCTCCAGCGCGATGGCACGACCATCCTGGGCGTGGGCAGCGGCGAGCAGGCCTGCGGCGAGACCGGCGACGGGCGCATGCTCGAGCCGGCCGAACTCGTACACGACCTGATCGCGTTTTTCCAGCCCAAGCTGCTGGCCGGCCAGCACGTGCTGGTCACCGCCGGCCCGACCTACGAGGCGATCGATCCGGTGCGCGGCATCACCAACCGCAGCAGCGGCAAGATGGGTTTTGCCGTGGCCCGGGCGGCGCAGGAGGCGGGCGCGCAGGTGACCCTGGTGGCCGGCCCGGTTGCGCTGCCGACGCCGCGCGGCGTGACCCGCATCGACGTGCGCTCGGCCCGGCAGATGTTCGACGCCACGCTGGCGCAGGCCACGCAGGCGACGATTTTCATCGCCACCGCCGCGGTCGCCGACTGGCGTCCGGTGGCGGAGGCCGAACACAAGATCAAGAAGGATGGCTCGGGCGCCGCGCCGCAGCTGGCGTTCACCGAGAACCCGGACATCCTGGCCACCGTGGCCCAGTCGCCGCGTGCGCGCAGCGGCGAGCTGCTGTGCGTCGGTTTTGCCGCCGAAAGCCAGGACCTGCTCGCCCATGCGCAGGCCAAGCTCGAGCGCAAGGGCGTGCCGCTCATCGTGGGCAACATCGGCCCGGCCGCGTTCGGCCAGGACGACAACGCCTTGTTGCTGGTGAGCGCCGACGGCGCGCGCGAACTGCCGCGCGCATCCAAGCTGGAGCTGGCGCGCGCGCTGGTGCAGACCTGCGCGCAGATGCTGCGCCGCCCGTCATAAACTCGCCACCATCCCTTCGCACGCGCCACGATGCAGATAGACGTCAAGATCCTCGATTCCCGGCTGGAAGACCAGTTGCCGGCCTACGCCACGCCGGGCAGCGCCGGCCTGGACCTGCGTGCCTGCCTGGATGCGCCGCTGCTGCTGGCGCCCAATGCCTGGCAGCTGGTGCCCACCGGATTCGCCATCCACCTGGCCGACCCGAACTATGCGGCGCTGATCCTGCCGCGCTCGGGCCTGGGCCACAAGCACGGCATCGTGCTGGGCAACCTGGTCGGCCTGATCGACAGCGACTACCAGGGCCAGCTGATGGTCAGTGCCTGGAACCGCAGCCCGGAACCGTTCACGATCGAACCGATGGAGCGCATCGCCCAGCTGGTTGTCGTGCCGGTCGTGCAGGCGCGGTTCAACCGGGTGTCCGAATTCCCGCCCAGTGTGCGCGGCGAGGGCGGATACGGCTCCACCGGCAAGGCCTGAACGGCGGCAACGGGCCAGGCCGAACCCGTTCACACCCATCCCCATCCGTTTTCCATTCTTCCTCCAGGATGTCCGCATGAAACGCCTGCTGGCCTTGTTCGTGTTGTTCGCTGCCGTTGTGCCGGCCCGGGCCGATGCGCTGCAGGATCGCTTCGAAACCGTCTGGGAATCCCTGTGGTACCAGGGAGGCTCGCCGACACCGGTGGTGCGATGGGGCGAGGAGATCCGGGTGCGCATCCACGGGCGCAACCAGTCCACGCACCGCGGACGCATCATGCATGCGCTGGGCAAGGTCACGACCCTGGCCGGGGTGCGGCTGCTCGACGTGTCCGACGCCCAGGACGCCGAGAAACGTGCCAACCTGGACGTGCAGATCGTCAACGACCTCGACCTGCCGGACAACCAGGCCTGTTTCGTGCGCGTCCAGGAGATCGAGCGTTCGCTGATCGTCAAGGCCGAGCTCAAGATGCGCGACCATGCCGTCTACCAGTGCGTGCTGCACGAGGCCATGCACGCGATCGGCATCTCGGGGCATCCGGCCGGCGACACGGTGCTGAGTTATTTCTACCAGCGGGTCGATGCATTGACCGAGCTCGACGAACTGCTGGTGCGGGCCTGGTACTCGCCG
Organism: Rhodoferax sp.; assembly: GCA_024236015.1. Taxonomy (GTDB): domain Bacteria; phylum Pseudomonadota; class Gammaproteobacteria; order Burkholderiales; family Burkholderiaceae_C; genus CAISIP01. Next base: position 1,275,003 of record JACKLK010000001.1, on the reverse strand, counting down.
CAGATGCGTCCGGGCATGTCGCCGCTGGCGGCCGTGGTCGTGCTGACGAACGCCGTGGTGCGGGCCGTGCCCGCGGGTGCGCCGCAGCAGCGGGCGCGTGTGGCGCAGCGGCAGTTTCTCGCCGATACGCTGCGCAAGATGGAGGCGTTCGCATCCAACCAGGGCGAAGTGCCGGTGGTGCTGAAGCGTTCCGGCACGGCTTCGAGCGAGATGATCGCCCATGGCCGCACGCTGATGCAGTTCTACGTCGGGGTGACCTATGCCGACGGTGTCATCGCCGACAAGGACATGGTCAAGGCCGTGGAATGGATCGGGTATGCCGCGCGTGCCGGCCTGCTGCAGGCCCAACTGGTGCTGGGATATCTCTACGAGCGCGGCGAAGGGGTGGAGGCCAACGCCTCCGAGGCCTATGTCTGGTACAGCATGGCTGCCGCGCAGGATGTTCCGTATGCCGTGGAGTCCGTCAAGCGCGTGGCCTCGGTGATGACGCCCGAAGAGGTCGAGATCGCCCGGGCGCGCATTCCGCCGCCACGTTGACGCTCAGGCTTCGGGCGGCTGCACCTGGATCTTGAAGAACCCGGTGCCGGCGCTGCCGCGGCCGATTTCTTCCTCGGTGGCTTCGCGGACCGACTCGACCTTCATCGACAGCCGCAGCGCAATGCCCGACAGCGGGTGGTTGCCGTCGAGCACCACATGGTCCGGGTACAGATCGGTGACGGTGTACAGCACGTCTTTCGGCGCCTCGGGATTGCAGCCCGCGGGCAGGGCATGGCCCTCGAAGCTCAGGCCTTCCTCGATATCCGCGGGGAACAGCTTGCGCGGCTCGAGGAACACCAGCCGGTCGTTGAAGTCGCCGAAGGCTTCCTCGGGCTCGAGTTGCAACTGCACCCGGGCGCCGACCCCGTAACCCTGCAAGGCATCCTCGATCTTCTTGAACAGGTCGTTGCCGCCGATCAGGAATTCGACGACCTCGTCGAGCACATCGAGTTCCTCGCCCAGGGTGTCCTTGATCGTCCAGGTCAGGCCGACCACGCATTGTTGTGTGATTTCCATAGGAGAATTGTCGCAGTTTGTCATTGCCCCCAGGCCTGCGGTGCCGGCACTGCCGATCGCGCCGCGGCCCTTCGTCCAGGACTTCCCCCCGCCCACACCATGAACATCCATGACCCGTTGCCGCTGCTTGGCGGCCTGAGCCCGCATACCTTCATGCGGCGGCACTGGCAGCGCAAGCCGCTGCTGATCCGCCAGGCCATTCCCGGCTTCCGGGCGCCGCTGGACCGGGCCGCCGTGTTCGATTTGGCTGCGCAGCCGCAGGTGCAGTCGCGCCTGGTGGCCGCCGGCGCGAAGGGCAAGGGCACCGACGCGTGGACGCTGCGCCAAGGGCCGTTCACACGGCGCGCCTTGCCGTCGCTCAAGACGCCGGGCTGGACCCTGCTGGTGCAGGGCGTGGACCTGCTCGCCGATCCGGTGCACGCCTTGTTGCAACGGTTCCGCTTCGTGCCCGATGCCCGGCTCGACGACGTCATGGTCAGCTACGCCAGCCCTGGCGGTGGCGTGGGTCCCCATTTCGACAGCTACGACGTGTTTCTGCTGCAGGCGCACGGGCGGCGCCGCTGGAGCATCGGACGCCAGAAGGACCTGAGCCTGCAGGAGGGCGTGCCGCTGAAGATCCTGCGCCGTTTCGAGCCCGAGGCCAGTTATGACCTGGAGCCGGGCGACATGTTGTACCTGCCACCACGGTATGCGCACGACGGTGTGGCACTGGACGAGTGCATGACGTATTCGATCGGCTTCAAGGCACCGTCCACCGGTGACCTGGCCGCCGAGTTGCTGCAACGCCTGGCGCAGGACGCGTGCGAGGAACTCGGTTCGGCCTTGTACCGGGATCCGGGGCAGGGTGCGGTGGCGGATCCGGCGGCGGTGCCGGACACGCTGGTGCAATTTGCCCGCCAGGCGCTCGATCGCGCCATGCGCGACCCGCTGGTGCTGGCGCGCAATCTGGGCGAACATCTGACCGAACCCAAGCCCTGGGTATGGTTCGATGACGCCGATGGCGCCCGGCTCGATGGCGCCGTGCAACTCGATCGCAGGAGCCGCATGATGTACGACCGCAACCATGTATTCATCAATGGCGAGAGTTACCGCGCCAGCGGCGCCGATGCGCGGCTGATGCGCCAGCTGGCCGACCAGCGCCGGCTGGATGCGCGTGCGCTGGCGCGTGCCAGTGCCGGGGCGCGGGAGTTGTTGCAGTCCTGGTGCGAAGCGGGGTGGCTGCATGTCTGCTGACAGCCAGGCCCCGTCGCCACCGCCGGAACTGGCAAGCGGCCGCTTCTCCGGCCGCGAGGCGTTTGCGCGACGGTTGCGCGACGCGTTCGCCGTGGCCGCGCAGCAGGGCTGGCGCGAGATGATCCTGTGCGACGCCCGGTTCCTCGATTGGCCCTTGCACGAGCGCCAGGTCGTGGACAGCCTGCAGGCCTGGTCGCGTTCCGGGCGCACCTGCACGCTGCTGGCTACGGAATACGACACCGTCGTGCGCCAGCATGCCCGCTTTGTCCACTGGCGCAGGATGTGGGGCCACATCATCGAGGCCAGGATCTGCCGGCAGATCGATCCGGCCAACTTTCCGACGCTGTTGTGGAGTCCGCACTGGACCTTGCAACTGCTGGACCCGGTGCGCAGTGCCGGTGTCAGCGGCTCCGAGCCCGAGCGCATCGTGCAGCACAAGGAGTTGCTGCAGGAGTTGATGCAGGTGTCGAGCCCGGGTTTTCCGGCCACGACGCTGGGCCTGTAAATATAGTTGGTTCCGCCTAGGGTTTACCCTGGAATCGTGTGCGATTGTGCATACAATCGCGCCGGGCATCGGGACGTGAAGTCCTGCATGCCTGGTCGGCACGTGTATCGGCGCCGGCGAACCATCAACTGTTTCCTGTCTTTTCAGGTTTTTCCCCATCATGAAGAAGTCTCTCGTCCTGGCAGCGATCGTCGCTGCCGTTGCTCTTGCAGCCTGTGGCCAAAAAGAGGAAGTGCCGGCACCGGCACCGGCAGCCGAGCCGGCGCCTGCCGTCGAAGCGGTCAAGGAAGCCGCCTCCGCCGCCACCGAAGCCACCGCTGAAGCCGCTTCCGACGCCGCTTCGGCCGCTGCCGGCGCTGTCGGCGATGCCGCATCGGCTGCCGCAGCCGCTGCCGACGCAGTCAAGAACGCAGCGGACGCCGCTGCCGCCGCTGCCAAGAAGCCCTGAGCGCCATCGGTCTTCCCGATCGCGTTCGCACGAAAGCCGCCCGTTGGGCGGCTTTTTTCTTTTGCGTGTTCGTCGGCGATGCCACGGGCGGCTGTTGCTCGCCTGCCGGTGGCTGCGTGACTCAGGCCGTGATCCAGTCCGTGCCCGACACCGGATCGGCCACGCCGACCTCGTCGCCGGCGCAGCCCAGCACCTCGGCCAGCGCCGCACGGGCCAGGTCCGGGCGGTTGTTCTCGCGGCTCAGATGGGCCGCGACGACACACGACAGGCCCGGGTGTCGCAGGGCCGCGGCGATCGCGGCGGATGCCGCGTTCGACAGGTGCCCGTGTGCGCCACCCACGCGCTTCTTCAGGAACGGCGGGTAGGACGATGCGGCCAGCAAGGCGGGGTCGTGGTTGCTCTCGAGCAGCAAGGCATGGCAACCGGACAGATGCCCCAGCACATGCTCGGTGGCGTGGCCGAGATCGGTCAGGATGCCCAGGCTGGTGGCGCCATCGGTGCACCGCAATTGCAGCGGTTCGCGTGCGTCGTGCGGAACGGTGAACGGCATCACGGACAGTTCGCCCAGCGCCATCGCAACGCCGTCGCTGGCGTAGCGCAGCAGGTCGTCGAAGTCGCCATCGCGGGCGCCGGCATGGGTGCCGCGGCTCATCCAGACCGGTATGCGGTGGCGCAGCGCGAGCTGACGCGCGCAGCCGATATGGTCGCTGTGTTCATGCGTGATGAAGATCGCATCGACGTCGCCGAACGCGAGGCCGGCGAGCGCGAGTCGCTGTTCCATCTGGCGGATGCCCAGGCCGCAGTCGACCAGCAAGCGGGTGATGCTGGCACCGCTGCGGCCTTCGACGATGGTTGCGTTGCCCGAGCTGCCGCTGCCCAGGTTCCTGAAACGCAACATCGCGCCGCCCCGATTACTTGATGTCGTCGGCGATCACCTTGACGATACGCTGGGCATTGGCCGAGTTGTCGGGCGCACCGGCCTCGTTGAGCACGGACACCACGGTGGCGTTGCCCTGCGAGCGGACCACGATCCGGTACTTGATCGGCGGCTTGGCTTTCGGGGTGCTGCCGAACAGGCGACCCAGGAAGCCGGGTTCCTGCTTGTCCGGATTGGGCTCGACGTAACGCACGAAGTAGATGCCCTGGCTGCGGTCGCGGTCCTCGACGGTAAAGCCGGTGCGATCCAGCGACAGGCCGACCCGGCGCCATGCGCGGTCGAAGTTGTCGTCGATCTGCACGACCGGCAGGCCATTGACCTGGGCGATGCGGGCCGGGGGCTCGACCGCGCCGGCGGCGGTGGCGGCCTTGGCCTGTTCCTGCGAGACGCCGAGCTTGATCATCAGCCGGCGCAGGAATTCGGTTTCCAGTTCCGGTTCGGCCGGACGCGGTTGCCAGACGGTCGACGCGTCGCCGGTGACGACGCCGGAGTTGTTCGACCGGTAGACCTCGATCATGCCGCGATGGGTGATGAAGATTTCGGTCTCGCCGGCCGCATTGCGTTCGAGCCGGGTACGGAAACGGTCACGTTCGGCCGTCGAATACAGCGAGTCGAACAACTTGCCCAGCGACTGTCGGATCAGGTCCTGCGGAATCTTGGCCCGGTTCTCGGCCCAGTCGGTCTCCATGATGCCCAGGTTCTTCTGCTCCATCGACAGCAGGAAGCCGTATTCCTGCCAGAAGTCCTTGATCGGGTCCCACAGCACCTCGGGCGGACGCTTGACGACCAGCCAGCGCTGGTTGCCGGCACGTTCGATGCGGACATCGGCGATCGTGGCCACGGCCACCGGGACCGACGGGCCGGCCTGGTCCTGCTGGTAGCTCGACGCGGTGACCGGTCCGCCGGGCACGGCGTAACGGTTGTCGCGGCTGAGCTGGGTCAGGTCCGGCGGCACGGCCAGCGAGGGCGCCGTCGAGGCGCTCTTGTAGTCGACCTTGTCCGATTCCAGCACCGAGCATGCGCCCAGCGCCAGACTCAGGCCCAGCAAGGCCAGTCGTTTTGTAGCATTCACCAGATAGTCCTTCGGGATGGGGTTTGTCAGATCAGGCCGCCCTGGCGCAGCGCGGCTTCCACCACGGGCTCGAACTCCGGCTCCAGTGGTGTCATCGGCAGGCGCATGGCGCCGCCGCACAGGCCCATGCGCTGCATGGCCCATTTCAGGGGAATGGGGTTGGCCTGCACGAACAACTGCTTGTGGACCGGCATCAGGGTGCGCTGGATCTCCATGGCGCGCCGGGCGTCGCCGGCAATGGCCGCGACACACAATTCGTGCATCTGGCGCGGGGCGATGTTGGCGGTGACGCTGACATTGCCCTGGCCGCCGCACAACATCAGCGCCACGGCGGTGGGATCGTCGCCGGAGTACACGGAAAAACCCTTGGGCACGTCGCGGATCAGCCACTGCGCGCGTTCCAGGTTGCCGGTCGCTTCCTTGATGCCGACGATGCCGGGAACCTGCGCCAGCCGCACCACGGTGTCGTGCGCCAGGTCGGCCACGCTGCGGCCGGGCACGTTGTAGAGCACCATGGGCAGGTCGACCGCTTCGGCGATGGCCTTGAAATGCCGGTACAGGCCGGTCTGGGACGGCTTGTTGTAGTAGGGAACGACCTGCAGGTGGCAGTCGGCGCCGACCTCGTGCGCGAACCGGGTCAGCTCGATGGCCTCGGCGGTGGAGTTGGCGCCGCAGCCGGCCATGATGGGCACGCGCTTGCGCGACTGCTCGACCGCCACGCGGATGATCTCGCAATGCTCCTCGACCGTCACGGTCGGGGATTCGCCGGTGGTGCCGACGACACAGATGCAATCGGTTCCCTGCTCGATGTGCCAGTCGATCAGCTTGCGCAGCGTCGGATAGTCCACGCTGCCGTCATCGTGCATCGGGGTCACGATGGCCACGATGCTGCCAGTAATGGGTGTCATGTGCACGGTCAGGTTCGGGAAATCCGCATTCTACCCAGACGGGCTGCGGCGGCCGTTACAAGCGGTAGCGCGTCGGCGCGGGCTCCGCGCCGGCGCGCGGCTGCACCGGCAGTGGCTCGCGCACCGCCGCGATCCGCTGCACGAAACGCGGCGGATCGGCCAGGAACCCGTCCTCGTAGGCCACGACGCGCAGGTCCTGGCAGGCCCGCAACAACTCGCCGGGCTGCAGCAGGAAATCCGGGCGCGATGGTTTTCCGACCGAGGCGTTGCCATGGGCAAAGGTCTCGTACAGCAACACGCCGCCGGGAGCCACGCTGCCGACGATGGTCGGCAGCATCGCGCGCCACAGGTAGTTCGTGACAACGACGGCGTCGAAGGTCTGCGGCGCCTGCCCGTTCATCAGGGGCCAGGGCTGGTTCTCGATGTCCGCCTGCACGGTCTGCACGCGGGTGCCGCCTGCCCCGGCCTGCAGGTCGGCCATGGCGTCCAGCGCTTCCTGCGAGCGGTCGAGTGCGACCACCGGATGGCCGCGCCCGGCGAACCATCGCACATGGCGGCCCCGGCCGCAGGCCAGGTCGAGCACGGTGCCGCCCGCGGGCACCAGGTGCGACCAGCGCCGGATCCATGGCGACACGTCTTCGCCGCCGTGGAGCGTGCCGCTCATGCGCAGCCCGCCGAGAAGTGCAGCGGGCGACTCAGAAACATGCCCATACCTGCTGGGACAGTTGCACCATGAAGTCGGGCCGCAGGTACAGCCCGAACACCCCCAGCAGCACGGCCAGGGCCAGGGTCCAGGCCAGCAGTCGGCGCCAGGTCCGGGTCGCCATGCTGCTCATCCTTGCGCCCCAGCCGGCAGCGGGGGTGGTGCGCGCCGGATCGCGGCCTCGTTGACCGGCAGGTTGATCAGCGCGGCCAGCACGCCCAGCGCGATCGCGATCAACCAGGCGGCATCGTAGTTGCCGGTCTGGTCGTACAGCAGGCCACCCATCCAGACCCCCAGGAAGGAGCCGACCTGGTGGCTGAGAAACACGAAGCCGCTGAGCATGGACAGGTGGGCCACACCGAAGATCTGCGCCACCGCCGCATTCGTCGCCGGCACGGTGGACAGCCACAACAGTCCCATGACACTGGCGAACACGTAGACGCTCAGCGGCGTCAGCGGCGCCAGCAGGAAGGCGCTGATGGCGACGGCCCGCGCCAGGTAGATGAAGGCCAGGATGCGGGTCTTGCGCACGCGCTGGCCGAGCACGCCGCTGGCATAGGTGCCGAACACGTTGAACAGGCCGATCAGGGCCAGCGCATAACTGGCGACCTGCGGTGCCAGGCCGTGGTCCTTCAGGTAGCTGGGCAGGTGCACGCCGATGAACACGACCTGGAAGCCGCAGACGAAATAACCGGCCGTCAGCATCTGGAAGCTGGGGTAGCGAAACGCTTCCCGGATCGCCTGGGTGATGGTCTGTTCCCGCCGCACCGCCTGGCCGCCGCTGAATTCCGGTTCGCGCAGGCCCCAGGCCAGCGGGACGATGGTCAGCACCATCAGCCCCAGCACCACCAGCGCGCTTTGCCAGCCCAGCGTGGAGATCAGGAAGCCCTCCACCGGCACCATCAGGAACTGCCCGAAGGAGCCGGCCGCGGCCGCGATACCCATGGCCCACGAGCGTCGTTCGGCCGGCACGTTGCGGCCGATCACGCCGTAGACGACGGCGTAGGTGGTTCCGGCCTGGGCCACGCCGATCAGCACGCCGGCACTGCCGACGAACAGCAGCGGTGTGGACGCATACGCCATGCCCACCAGCCCGAGCGCATAGGCCAGGGCGCCGGCCATCAGGACGCGCAAGGCGCCGAACCGGTCGGCCACCATGCCGGCAAAGACGCCGGCCAGGCCCCAGGCGATGTTCTGGATCGCGATGGCGAACGAAAACGACTGCCGGGTCCAGTCCATGGTCTGGGTCACCGGCTGCAGCCACAGGCCGAATCCGTGGCGGATGCCCATCGACAGGGTGACGATGGCCCCGCCACACAGCAGGACCTGGGCCACGGAAAGGGTTCTGGGCGATGACGGCATGCGGGAAATGTACCGAATCCGGGTGGCCCTGGTGTCGGCGCGGCAACGACCTGTGTTTGCATCCAGTAAAAACGGAATCATCGGAATACAATGCGCGCCATGGCAAGCAACACCACCAGCCGCACGGGCGGCGAATATTCCGAAGGTTCCATCCGCGTCCTCAAGGGCCTGGAGCCGGTCCGGCAACGTCCGGGCATGTATACGCGCACCGACAATCCGCTGCACGTGCTGCAGGAGGTGCTGGACAACTCCGCCGACGAGGCCCTGGCCGGCCACGGCAAGAAGATCCGTGTCACGCTGCATGCCGATCATTCGGTGACCCTCGAGGACGACGGTCGCGGCATCCCGTTCGGCATGCATCCGGAAGAAAACGCGCCGGTCATGGAACTGGTGTTCACCCGGCTGCACGCGGGCGGCAAGTTCGACAAGGGCAAGGGCGGGGCGTACAGCTTCTCCGGGGGCCTGCACGGCGTCGGGGTCAGCGTCACCAACGCCCTGGCCAAGCGGCTCGAGGTCACGTCCTGCCGCGAAGGCAAGGTGGCCCACATGGCGTTCGCCGGCGGCGACGTCGTCGAGCCCTTGCAGGTGCGCGAGGCCGGCGACGGCGAGCGCCGCACCGGCACCGCGGTGCGGGTCTGGCCGGACGGCAAATATTTCGAGACCACGGCCATCCCCATGGCCGAACTGCTGCACCTGTTGCGCAGCAAGGCCGTGCTGATGCCCGGCGTGACCGTCACACTGACCACCGAGAAGACCCGCGAGACCCAGACCTGGCTGTACAAGGGCGGCCTGCGCGACTACCTCACGCAGGCCCTGTCCACCGATCCGGTGATCCCGTTGTTCGAGGGCGAATCCTTCGCCGATGCCGCGCACGAGAGTTTTGCCGAGGGCGAGGGCGCCCAGTGGTGTGTCGCGTTCACCGAGGACGGCGCGCCGCTGCGCGAGAGTTACGTCAACCTGATTCCCACCAGCGCCGGCGGCACCCACGACAGCGGCTTGCGCGACGGCCTGTTCAATGCCGTCAAGAGCTTCATCGAACTGCATGCCTTGTTGCCCAAGGGCGTCAAGCTGCTGCCCGAAGACGTGTTCGCCCGTGCCAGCTACGTGTTGTCGGCCAAGGTGCTGGACCCCCAGTTCCAGGGCCAGATCAAGGAGCGGCTGAACTCGCGCGACGCGGTGCGCCTGGTGTCGGGTTTCGTGCGCCCGGCGCTGGAGCTCTGGCTGAACCAGCATGTGGAATACGGCAAGAAGCTGGCCGAACTGGCGATCAAGGCGGCCCAGGTGCGCCAGAAGGCCGGCCAGAAGGTCGAAAAGCGCAAGGGCTCCGGCGTGGCCGTGTTGCCGGGCAAACTGACCGACTGCGAAAGCCGGGACCTGTCGCACAACGAGGTGTTCCTGGTCGAGGGCGATTCGGCCGGGGGCAGCGCCAAGATGGGCCGCGACAAGGAGTCCCAGGCCATCCTGCCGCTGCGCGGCAAGGTGCTCAACACCTGGGAGGTCGAGCGCGACCGCCTGTTCGCGAACAACGAGATCCACGACATCGCGGTGGCGATCGGTGTCGACCCGCATGGGCCGAACGACAGCCCCGACCTGTCCGGCCTGCGGTACGGCAAGATCTGCATCCTGAGCGACGCCGACGTCGACGGATCGCATATCCAGGTGCTTTTGCTGACTTTGTTCTTTCGCCATTTCCCGAAACTGGTTGAAAATGGTCATGTTTTCGTGGCACGTCCGCCGCTGTTCCGGGTCGATGCCCCGGCGCGCGGCAAGAAGCCGGCGTCCAAGGCCTATGCCCTGGACGAGGGCGAACTGACGGCCATCCTGGACAAGCTGCGCAAGGAAGGCGTTCGCGAGAACGCCTGGAGCATCAGCCGATTCAAGGGACTGGGAGAGATGAACGCCGAACAACTGTGGGACACCACGCTCAATCCGGATACCCGCCGGCTGTTGCCGGTGCGCCTGGGTGCGATCGATTTCGGCGCCACCGAGAGCCTGATCACCAAGCTGATGGGCAAGGGCGAAGCCGCGGCGCGGCGCGAACTGATGGAATTGCACGGCGATTCGGTGGAGGTCGACGTCTGATGGCCGGCTGGCGTTTTTCCCGTTCCTGGCAGTTGCGCGGCGTTGCCCGTGGCGTGCGCCTGGGGGTCGCCGGCTTGGTGCTGGGCGCCGCCGCGCAGTCGGCCCTGGCCGATGTCTGGGCCTTCGTCGATCCGCAGGGCGTGGCGCATTTCGCGTCCGAGCAGATCGATGCACGCTACGAACTGTTCTTCCGCCAGGCCGAGACCTTCGATACCCGGCTCGACCCGCCGCCACCCGAGCGGGTCGTCACCGCGCCGGCCGTGCCGGATCCGCCGCCCCCGCCATCGCGCCTGCTGGCATTTTTCGACAGTTCGCCGAGCTACAAGTCGGTGCGGCAGATCCTGCAGGACGCCTCGAGCGACCACAACATCGACTATGAACTGCTGCAGGCGCTGATCGCCACCGAGTCCGGCTTCAACACCAGTGCGGTGTCGCCCAAGGGCGCGATCGGCCTGATGCAGCTGATGCCCGACACCGCGCGCCGCTACGGCGTCGATTCCGACCGCCACGGCCCGCTCGAGCGCAAGCTGACCGATCCGCGCATCAACATCCGGGCCGGCGTGCGTTACCTGCGCGACCTGATCAACATGTTTCCCGGCGAACTCGAACTGGCGCTGGCTGCCTACAACGCCGGCGAAGGGGCCGTGATGCGTGCCGGTAACCGGATCCCGAACTACAAGGAAACCCAGAACTACGTCAAGAACGTGATGGCCTTGTACGCCGGTCTCAAGCCGCCCGCGCCACCGGCTGCGGCTACCCCCGAGTCGCGGTATCCGCATTCGCGCGTGCGCCCGGCGATCCGGGGCGGCGCGGTCAACCGCGGCAACCTGCCCGCGCAGATTCCATCGGTACCGCTGCCTCCCGACGCGGCGACCACCGTTTCCAACTGACCCGCGGCCTGCCGTCCTTGCGAGCATCGGCTTGCGGGGGCCTGCGTGGGCCTGACTTGCTGCACGACCATGACTGACCAAACCACACTCGATCTGGCGCCGGGCGCCGAGCCCGAGGGCGACGACAACCTGAACCTGGCCAACTATGCACAACGTGCCTATCTCGAATACGCGCTGAGCGTCGTCAAGGGCCGGGCCCTGCCCGACGTCTGCGACGGCCAGAAGCCGGTGCAGCGGCGCATCCTGTATGCGATGCAGCGCATGGGCCTGGGCTTCGGCGGCCCCAACGGCAATACCGGCGCGCGGCCGGTCAAGTCGGCACGGGTGGTCGGCGATGTGCTCGGCCGCTTCCATCCGCATGGCGACCAGGCGGCCTACGACGCGCTGGTGCGCATGGCCCAGGACTTCTCGCAGCGTTATCCGCTGATCGACGGGCAGGGCAACTTCGGCAGCCGCGATGGCGACGGCGCCGCCGCGATGCGTTACACCGAGGCACGGCTGGCAAAGATCACCAACCTGCTGCTCGACGAGATCGACGAAGGCACGGTCGACTTCGTTCCCAACTACGACGGTTCGACCGAGGAGCCCGGCCAGCTGGCGGCGCGGCTGCCGTTTGCGCTGCTCAATGGCGCCAGCGGCATTGCCGTGGGCATGGCCACCGAGATCCCGAGCCACAACCTGCGCGAGATCGCCGCCGCCAGCGTTGCGCTCGTCAAGAACGCGAACCTGCCCGACGACGAGCTGTTCGCGCTGGTGCCCGGGCCGGACTATCCCGGCGGCGGGCAGATCATCAGCAGCGCCTCCGACATCGCGGACGCCTACCGCAGCGGACGTGGCTCGCTCAAGGTGCGGGCGCGCTGGACCATCGAGGACCTGGCGCGCGGCCAGTGGCAACTGGTGGTCACCGAGCTGCCGCCCAACGTCAGCACGCAGCGCGTGCTCGAGGAGATCGAGGAGCTCACCAACCCCAAGATCCGTACCGGCAAGAAGGCCTTGTCGCAGGAACAGACCCAGCTCAAGGCCAGCGTGCTGGCGGTGCTCGACGGGGTGCGCGACGAGTCGAGCAAGGAGGCCGCGGTGCGGCTGGTGCTCGAGCCCAAGACCAGCCGCATTTCGCAGCAGGAGCTGATCCACACGTTGCTGGCGCACACCAGCCTGGAGACCTCGGCACAGATCAACCTGACCATGATCGGGCTGGACAAGCGCCCGACGCAGAAGTCGCTGCGCCAGATGCTGCTCGAATGGATCGCGTTCCGCCAGCAGACCATCGAGCGCCGATCGCAGCATCGGCTGGCCAAGGTGCTGGACCGCATCCACATCCTCGAGGGCCGCCAGCTGGTGCTGCTCAACATCGACGAGGTGATCGCGATCATCCGCCAGTCGGACGAGCCGCGCCAGGCGCTGATGGAGCGTTTCAAGCTGTCCGAGCGTCAGGCCGAGGACATCCTCGAGATCCGGCTGCGCCAGCTGGCCCGGCTCGAGGCGATCAAGATCGAGCAGGAGCTCAAGGGCCTGCGCGACGACCAGAAGAAGCTCGAGGAGATCCTGGGCAGCCCGGCGGCGTTGCGCCGCCTGATGGTGCGCGAGATCGAGCAGGACGCCAAGACCTTCGGCGACGAGCGCCGCACGCTGATCCAGGCCGAGAAACGCGCCGTGCTCGAGGTCAAGGTGGTCGACGAGCCGGTGACGGTGGTCGTCAGCACCAAGGGCTGGGTACGGGCACGCACCGGCCACGGCCACGACCCGGCGATCTTCACGTTCAAGGCGGGCGACGCCCTGTACGGCACCTTCGAGTGCCGTTCGGTCGACACCTTGCTGGCGTTCGGCAACAACGGCCGGGTGTATTCGATTGCCGTATCCACCTTGCCGGGTGCACGGGGCGACGGACAACCGGTCACGACGATGATCGACCTGGAGCCCGGCACCCAGCTTGCGTATTACTTCGCCGGCCCGGCCACCGCGACGCTGCTGCTCAGCGGCTCGGGCGGCTACGGCTTCATCGCATCGATCGAGAACATGACGTCACGCCTGAAGGCCGGCAAGGCCTTCGTCAGCTGTGCCGATGGCGAGACGGTCAATGCGCCGTCGCCGGTGGCGGGCATCGTCGGCACCACGCCATTGCCGCCAGCCACCCACGTGGCCTGTGCGTCGGTCGGCGGTCGCATCCTGACGTTCCCGATCGAACAGATCAACACCATGGCCAATGGCGGACGCGGTCTCAAGCTGATCGACCTGGAGGCCAAGGACTCGCTGGCTGGCGCGGCGGCCTATACCCGCAGCGTACGTATCGAAGGTGTCGGCCGCGGCGGCAAGGCGCGCGAAGAGACGCTGGAGATCCGAAGCCTGAACAACGCCATGGCCGGGCGCGGTCGCAAGGGCAAGGCGGCGGATCTGGGATTCAAGCCGGCCCGTGTGACGCGGGTCTTGTAGGCGCAACTGGGGATTATTGCGGACGGGTCGGTCTGTCGTCCGGTGTTCCGGCTTGACGATTGTCCTTGTCCGAATGGGAGCTTGGCTGGCGGTTTCGGTGTGACGCCGGTGGTGGGCCAAGCGAGGTGGGTGGGGGGCTCCGTTCATGTCCTCCTCGATGGGCTGCGCCCATCGATTCCCCCTTTACTTCACTGCGCCCCCCACCCACCTCGCTTGTCCTGGGCGGCGGTCGTGGTTCTCGGCGTACAAGCAAAGTCGCAGGATCAGGACGGCGGGGTGCTCTGCGTAGCGAAATTAAGGAGGAGCGGCGGGCGCAGCCCGCCGCGGGGGACATTCGCGGAGCAGAGTACCCCGCCGTCCTGATCCCACCGGCGTTGTCCGCCTGACAGGTATTGTTCGGCGGCCTCACAAGGACTGTTGTTGGTCGTTTCGGCGTGACGCCGGTGGTGGGCCAAGCGAGGCAGGTGGGGGGCTCCGTTCATGTCCTCCTCGACGGGCTTCGCCCATCGATTCGCCCTGTACTTCACTGCGCCCCCCCACCCACCTCGCTTGACCTGGGCGGCGGTCGTGGTTCTCGGCGTACAAGCAAAGTCGCAGGATCAGGACGGTGGGGTGCTCTGCGTAGCGAAATTAAGGAGGAGCGGCGGGCGCAGCCCGCCGCGGGGGACATTCGCGGAGCAGAGCACCCCGCCGGCCTGATCCCTCCGGCGTTGTCCGCCTGACGGGAATTGGCCTACCGCAGGGCTGCACGCACTCGCACGCGTGTCTGCCTCAGTCCTTCCAGCCTCCGCCCAATGCCTTGTAGACCGCGACCAGGCTCTGCGCCTGCTGCAACTGCAGCTGGATCACCGCCTGCCGCACCGCGAAGGTGGCGCGTTGTGCGTCGAGCCGTTCGAATGCGCTGGCCGTGCCTTGCTCGTAGCGCAGATCCACCAGCGTGAGCCGGCCCTGTTCGGCTTGTGCCTGGGCGATCTGGGCGCGCAGCTGGTCGGCCAGCGTGGCGCGGGTGGCCAGTGCGTCGGCCACTTCGCGGAATGCGGTCTGGATCGCCTTTTCGTATTGGGCCACCGCGATGTCGCGACCGACCTGGGCTGCGTCGAGGTTGGCCTGGTTGCGGCCGCCGTCGAAGATCGGGAGCACGATCTGCGGTGCGAACGACCAGCCGTACGAGCCGCTGCGGAACAGGCCGCTGAGCTGGTTGCTGGCGGTGCCGATGCTGGTGGTCAGCGTGATGCGTGGATAGAAGGCCGCCCGCGCCGCACCGATATTGGCGTTGGCGGCGAGCAGTTGCTGCTCGGCCGCGCGCACGTCCGGCCGGCGCAGCAGCACCTCGCTGGGCAGGCCGCCGGGCATGATGCCGACCAGGCCCTGGCGGGTGAGCGACAGGCCCGCGGGCAGGGCGGCGCGCTGCGCGTCGGACAGGTTCTGGCCGAGCAGCAGGTCCAGCGTGTTGGCGTCCAGCGCGCGCTGGCGCTCGAGTTGCGCCAGCGTCACGCGGGCGCCTTCGACCAGGGACTCGGCCTGGCGCAGTTCGAGGCCGGAACTCACGCCGTGTTCGAACGTGAGCCGGGTCAGGCGCAGCGACTCTTCGCGGCTGGCCAGGGTCTCGCGCGTGATCGCCAGCAAGGCGTCGTCGGCCTGCAGCGCGAGGTAGCTGTTGGCCACCGACGCGATCAGGCCGATCTGCACCGTCTTGCGTGCCTCGATCGTGCCCAGCAGTTGTGCCTGGGCCGCCTCGCTCAGGTTGCGCAGGCGGCCGAAGAAGTCGGCCTCGAAGCCGGTGATCGTGAAGCCGGCCGTATACGTCGTCGTCGAGCCGCCATTGGCGGTGGACTGGCGCGAGCCGGTGGCGCCGACACCCACCGTGGGGACTTCGTCCGCACGGCGGACCTGCAGCTGGGCGCGGGCCTGTTCCAGGTTCAGCACCGCCACGCGCAGGTCGCGGTTGTTGTCCAGCGCGATCTGGATCAGTTGCCGCAGCCGCTCGTCCTGGAAGAAGTCCTGCCAGGCAAGGTCCGGCGCGCTGGTGCCCGGTTGGCCGTCGGTTGCGGCCGTTGCGGCACCGGTGCCGGGAAACTGCGCGGGCACGGGTGCCTGCGGGCGTTCATAGGCCGGTGTCAGGGCGCCGCAGCCGGTCAGCAGCAGGGCGGCGGCCAGGGCGGTTGCGCTCCACAGGGCGCTGCGTCGATCCGGCGCAGACGCAGCCACGGGCGCGGTGATCGGTGGGTTGATGGCGGGAGTCGGGATCATGCGGACTTGTCCGGTTCGGGGGTTGCGTTCGTGGCGACGGCGACGGCGTCGGGTTCCGGCTCGTGGGCATACATGCGGCGTTGCCGCTCGCTGCCCTTGAAGATGCGCCGCACGACGACGAAGAAGACGGGGACGAAGAACACCGAGAGCAGGGTGGCGGCCAGCATGCCGGACATCACGCCGGTGCCGATCGCGCGCTGGCTGGCCGAGCCGGCGCCGCCGGCGAGCACCAGCGGCAATACGCCCAGGGTGAAGGCCATCGAGGTCATGATGATGGGGCGGAAACGCAGATGCGCCGCCTCCAGCACCGATTCGACCACGCCCTTGCCGCGCGCCTGCAAGTCCTTGGCGAACTCGATGATCAGCACCGCGTTCTTGGCGCTCAGGCCGATGATGGTGATCAGGCCGACGTTGAAGTACACGTCGTTGGACAGGCCGCGCAGGTTGGCACCGAGCAGCACGCCCAGCACGCCCAGCGGCACGACCAGGATCACCGCCAGCGGGATCGACCAGCTCTCATACAGCGCCGCCAGCGCCAGGAACACCGCCAGCAACGCAAAGCCGAACAGGATGAAGGCCTGGGCCCCGGCCAGGCGCTCCTCGCGCGACTGGCCGGTCCACTCGAAGCCGAAGCCGTTGGGCAGTTGGGCGGCCAGCCGTTCCATCTCGGCCATCGCGGCGCCGCTGCTGTAGCCCGGCGCGGCCTCGCCCGAGATACGCATCGCGGAGTAGCCGTTGTAGCGAATGGTCTGCATCGGACCCACGACCCAGCGCGTGCTGGCGAAACTGGCCAGCGGAACGGCTTGTCCGCGGGTGTTGAGCACGTTGATGGCCAGCAGGTCCGACGGCTGCATGCGTGCCGGCGCGTCGGCCTGCACGACGACCCGCTGCAGTCGCCCGCTGTTCGGGAAATCGTTGACGTAGCTCGAGCCCACGGCCGTCGACAAGGCGCTGGTGATGGCCTCGAACGGCACCCCTTGCGCATTGGCCTTGTCGCGGTCGATGTCGAGTTGCAGCTGCGGTGCGTCTTCCAGCCCGTCCGGGCGCATGCCGGTCAGGATCTTGCTCTGCGATGCCATGCCCAGCAGCTGGTTGCGCGCCGCCAGCAAGGCGTCGTGGCCCAGGCCGGCGCGATCCTGCAGCCGGAAGCTGAAGCCGGCGGCCGAGCCGAGTTCGGGTATCGGCGGCGGGCTCACGGCGAAGATGAAGGCGTCGCGCACCGACATCATGGCGCCGAACACGCGTCCGGCCAGGCCCTGGGCCGAACTGCCGGCGCCGATGCGTTCGCTCCAGTCCTTGAGCGTGACGAAGGCCAGTGCAGCGTTCTGCCCGCTGCCCGAGAAGCTGAAGCCCAGCACGCTGACCATGCTCTGCACCTCGGGCTGCTTGAGCACGAAACCTTCGACCTGCTGCATCACGTCCAGCGTGCGGTTCTGCGTCGCGCCTGGCGGCAGCTGCACGTTGACGATGATGTAGCCCTGGTCCTCGGCCGGCAGGAACGACGTCGGCAACCGGCTGTACAACACCGCGACCGCCGCGATGATGGCGGCATAGATGACGAGGTAACGCGCGGCGCGACGCAGGATGCGCGCGACCACGCCTTCATAGGCCTTGGCCGTGCGCGAGAAGCCGCGATTGAACCAGCCGAAGAAACCGGTCTTGGCGTGGTGATGGCCGGCTTCGACCGGCTTGAGCAGGGTCGCGCAGAGGGCGGGCGTCAGCGACAGCGCCAGGAAGGCCGAGAACGCGATCGCGGTCACCATCACGGCCGAGAACTGGCGGTAGATGTTGCCGACCGAGCCGGCGAAGAACGCCAGCGGCACGAACACCGAGACCAGCACCACGGTCACGCCGACGATGGCGCCCGAGATCTGGCCCATGGCCTTGCGCGTGGCGGCCAGCGGCGACAGGCCTTCCTCGCTCATGATGCGCTCGACGTTCTCGACCACGACGATGGCATCGTCGACGACGATGCCGATCACCAGCACCATGCCGAACATGGTCAGCACGTTGATCGAGAAACCCATGGCCAGCAGCACCGCGAACGTGCCCATCAGCGACACCGGCACGACGATGGTCGGGATGATGGTGTAGCGGATGTTCTGCAGGAACAGGAACATCACCAGGAACACCAGCACCACGGCCTCGAGCAGGGTCTCGGCGACCTGGCGGATCGAGATGTCGATGAAGCGCGAGCTGTCATACGGAATGGCCCACTGCACGCCCGGCGGGAAGAACCGCGAGAGTTCCTCCATGCGCGTGCGCACCGCCTGGGCCGTGGCCAGCGCGTTGCCGGTGGGCGAGAGCTGCACGCCGATGCCGGTCGACGGCTTGCCGTTCAGGCGCGCCGACGTGGCGTATCCCTCGGCGCCCAGTTCGATGCGCGCCACGTCGCGCAGCCGCACCGTGGAGCCGTCGGTGTTGGCCCGCAGCACGATGTTGCCGAACTGCTCCGCGTTGCTGAGCTGGCCCTTGACGACGACGGTGGCGAAGATCGTCTGGCCGCCGACATTGGGCAGGTCGCCAATGGTGCCGGCCGAGACCTGCGCGTTCTGCGCACGGATGGCCGTGGTCACATCGGCCATGGCCAGGTTGAAGCCGACCAGTTTGGCCGGATCGACCCAGATGCGCATCGCGCGTTCGGTGCCGAACAACTGTGCCTGGCCGACACCGGGCAGGCGCTGCAGCTCCGGCAACACGGTGCGCGCGGCATAGTCGCCCAGGGCCACCGGGTCCAGGTTCGGATCGTCGGACGACAGGATGGTGAACAGCAGGAAGTTGTTGCGCGCCTTGTCGACCCGCACGCCCTGTTGCGTCACGCTCGAGGGCAGCCGCGGCGTGGCCCGTGCGAGCCGGTTCTGCACGTCGACCTGGGCCAGGTCGGGGTCGGTGCCGGCCTCGAAGCTCAGCGTGATCGAGCCGCTGCCGTTGGCCTGGCTGGTCGACTCCATGTAGATCAGGCCGGGCGAACCGTTCATCTCGCGTTCGATGACGCTGATGACGCTGTCTTCCAGCGTGCTGGCCGATGCGCCGGGGTACGACGCCGAGATCACGATCGACGGGGGTGCCACCGGCGGGTACTGGGCGATCGGCAGCTGCGTGATCGCCACGCCGCCCATCACCAGGATGAAGAGTGCAATCACCCACGCAAAGATCGGGCGATTGATGAAAAACTGGGCCATGCTCGCGCCTTTGTCGTTTTATTGTTGTGGTTGTTTATTGGCTGGCCGCCGCCGATGCGGGCGCGGCCGTGCCACCGGCTGGCGCGCCCGATGCCGCGGCCTTCGCCGGTGCGGCGCCGGTCATCGCCGTCGCCTGGCCTTCGCTGCCGCTCCAGGGCCGGGCCTTGACCGGCGCACCGGGCACCATCATTTTCTGGAAGCCTTCGACGATCACCTGCTCGCCGGGCTGCAGGCCGTCCAGCACGATCCACTGGTTGTTCTGATTGGCGCCGAGCTTGACCTGGCGCTTGGCCGGGATACCGTCGGCACCCACCACCAGCACGGTATCGCCCTGGTTCGAGCGGGTCACGGCCTGCTGCGGCAGCAACATCGCGGCGGGCACCTCTGCCTGGGCGAGCCGCACCCGCACGTATTGCCCGGGCAACAGCAGACCATCGGGATTGGGCACTTCGGCGCGCAGCGTCACCTGTCCGGACGTGGCGTCGACGCTCAGGTCCGAGAACAGCAAGCGACCGGCACGCGGCAGCACGGAGCCGTCCTCGAGCACGATGCGCACCTCCGTGCCGTCCTTGCCGGCGCCGCGCAGCTGCTTGCTGGCCATGGCCTTGCGCAGGCGCAACACGTCGCCGCTGGACTGGGTGAAGTTCACGTAGACCGAGCCGGTCTGCTGGATCAGCGCCATCTGCGTCGCCTCGACGGCGCTGACCAGTGCGCCTTCGGTGACCAGGGACTGGCCGATGCGCCCGGCGATCGGGGCGCGCACCGTGGCGTAGTCGAGGTTGATGCGGGCCGTCTGCACGGCAGCCTTGGCGCTGGCGACATCCGCATCGGCCAGTCGCTGTGCCGACTGCGCATTGCTGTAGTCGAGCTGGCTGATGGCATTGAGCGCGACCAGGGGCTTGTAACGTTCGGCGATGGCGGTTGTCTGGGCCAGGTTGGCCTGGGCCTTGGCCAGCGCCGCCTGGGCGCTGTCGAGCGCAGCCTGGTAGATGGCCGCATCGATCTGGAACAGCGGCTGGCCCGCCTTGACGTCGCTGCCTTCCCGGAACAGCCGCTTGAGCACGACGCCGTTGACCCGTGCACGCACCTGGGCCACACGCACCGCGCTGACCCGGCCGGGCAACTCGCTCTGCAGCGCCACGTCCTGCGGCTGCATGGTGACCACGCCGACTTCGGCCGGCGGCATCTTGGGAGGGCCGCCGGCGCCACCGGGCGCCGCATCCTGCTTGGCGCCACAGGCCGCCAGCAGCAGTGCCAGTGCCAGCGCAGCGGCCGTGCGGGCGTGGGGAACGCGGGTTCGTTGCGCGCGCGTGCGCAGGCGTGAAGTCGAGGGCATGATTTTCTTTCGTGACCGCGGACCGGTTCGGACCGGGCGGCGCGGACAGGGTTTCGGTGGTTGGGTCTGGCGTCGTTCGCAGTATCGGTTGCCGGGGCCATGGGGGTGATCGCCGCGGCCAAAGCCGGACAGCAGCACCGATGTTTGCGGCAGAACAAGTGCGCGAGTATACATACATGCGAGAATGTATGTATGAAGAAGGAGGCAAACCATGGTACGCAAGACCAAGCAAGACGCCCAGGCCACGCGCGCACGGATCCTGGACACCGCGGAATGCGTGTTTCAGCGCAAGGGTGTGTCCGCGACATCGTTGCAGGAGATCGCGCAGGCGGCCGGCCTGACCCGGGGTGCGATCTACTGGCATTTCCAGAACAAGGCGGACCTGTTCGACGCGATGCTGCAGCGGGTCGTCCTGCCGCTGGAATGCTCGCTGGAACATCGGGACGCCGACGAAGACACCGATCCGCTGGTGGCGCTGCGTTGCGGCATCGGCGATGTGCTGGCGCAACTCGTGCGTGACGTCCAGGTGCAGCGGGTGCTGGAGATCGCCATGCACAAGGTCGAATACATCGGTGACATGCATGCGGTGCGCGAGCGCCGCATCGCCTCGCGCGACGCGCACATGCTCGACGTGGAGCGCATGCTGGCGCTGGCGGCCCGGCGCGGACAGATCGGCGCGCAACCCTCGCCGCGCGTGGCGGCCACCGGCCTGCACGCGCTGATCGACGGCCTGCTGTACAACTGGATGCTCGATCCCAAGGCCTTCGACCTGCAGGTCACCGGACTGCAGGTGCTCGACACCTACGTGCGCGGATTGACCGCGGGCGCGACAGCGCCGTCGGCGCCTGTCAGAATGGCGTCGAACGCCATCGCGCAATAGGAGAGGAACGCCATGACCCATGCTTTCGCCACCACCCGCAAGTCTTTCACGACGCCGTCCGGCAAATCCGCCACGCTGTTTTCGCTGCCCGCGCTGGCGCGCAAGTTTCCGAACATCCGGCGGTTGCCGGTTTCGCTGCGGATCGTGCTCGAGTCGGTGCTGCGCAACTGCGACGGCAAGCGGGTGACCCAGGACCATGTCGCCCAGCTCGCGAACTGGGCGCCCCAGGCGGCACGCAGCGACGAGATTCCGTTCCTGGTCTCGCGTGTCGTGCTGCAGGATTTCACCGGCGTGCCACTGCTGGCCGACCTGGCCGCGATGCGCAGCGTCGCGGTGCGACTGGGCAAGAACCCCAAGCGCATCGAGCCGCTGGTGCCGGTGGACCTGGTGGTCGACCATTCGGTCACCGTCGACCACTACGGCAAGAAGAACTCGCTCGATCTGAACATGAAGATCGAGTTCCAGCGCAACCGCGAGCGCTACGAGTTCATGAAGTGGGGCATGCAGGCCTTCGACACCTTCCGTGTCGTGCCGCCGGGTTTCGGCATCGTGCACCAGGTCAACCTGGAGTACCTGGCGCGCGGCGTGCACAAGACGCGTGACGGCGTCGTCTACCCGGACACGCTGGTGGGCACCGACAGCCACACGACGATGATCAACGGCATCGGCGTCGTGGCCTGGGGCGTGGGCGGCATCGAGGCTGAGGCGGCGATGCTGGGCCAGCCGGTGTATTTCCTGACGCCCGACGTGGTCGGCTTCGAGATGACGGGCCAGTTGCGCGAGGGCGTCACCGCGACCGACCTGGTGCTGACGGTGACCGAGATCCTGCGCCAGCACAAGGTGGTGGGCAAGTTCGTCGAGTTCTTCGGCGAAGGCACGCGGTCGCTGGCCTTGCCGGACCGCGCGACCATCGCCAACATGGCGCCCGAATACGGTGCGACCATGGGTTTCTTTCCGGTCGACGAAAAGACGCTGGCGTATTTCGAAGGCACCGGCCGCACCAAGGCGGAAATCGAGCTGTTCGAGGCCTATTTCAAGGCGCAGGGCCTGTTCGGCATTCCCAAGGCCGGCGACATCGAATATTCGCAGGTGGTCACGCTCGATCTCGGCGCGGTCACGCCCAGCCTGGCCGGCCCGAAACGACCGCAGGACCGGATCGAGCTGGGCCAGGTCGCATCGCAGTTCGCCAGCCTGTTCAGCAAGCCGGCGTCGGAGTCCGGTTTCAACCAGAATGCCGAACGACTGGTGCAGCGTTTTGCCGTGGCGGTCGACGGCAGCGGGCCGCTGGGCGACGCCAATGTCGAGACCCCGCCCGGCGCACCGCGTGACCTGGCCGAGATGGCCGGCAACCGGCCGGACCTGCAGTCCGAGCCGCGCCAGCTGACCGTCAGCGAGGTGCGCCCCCGTGGCAAGCCAGCACTGACGGTGGGCAACGGCGACATCCTGATCGCCGCCATCACCAGCTGCACCAATACCTCGAACCCGAGCGTGTTGCTGGCCGCCGGGCTGTTGGCGAAGAAGGCGGTCGAGGCCGGCCTGAAGGTGCAGCCGCACATCAAGACCTCGCTGGCACCGGGCTCGCGCATCGTCACCGAATACCTGACCGAGACCGGCTTGTTGCCCTACCTCGAGAAACTCGGCTTTGCGCTGGCCGGTTACGGCTGCACCACCTGCATCGGCAATTCCGGCGACCTGACGCCCGCGCTCAACAAGCTGATCACCGAGCAGAACCTGGTCTGCGCCGCGGTGCTCTCGGGCAACCGCAACTTCGAGGCGCGCATCCACCCGAACATCAAGGCCAACTTCCTGGCCAGCCCGCCGCTGGTCGTGGCGTACGCGATCGCCGGCACCGTCACGCGCGACCTGATGACCGAGCCGGTCGGCCAGGGCAAGGGCGGGCGCGACGTCTACCTGGGCGACATCTGGCCGAGCAGCGACGAGATCCACGCGCTGCTGCGTTATGCCATGAAGGGCAAGGCCTTCCGCGAGAACTACGGCAAGGTCAAGACCGAGCCGGGGGCCTTGTGGGGCAAGATCAAGGGCGTGTCCGGCCAGGCCTACAGCTGGCCCAAGAGCACCTACATCGCCGAGCCGCCGTTCTTCGCCGACTTCGCGATGGCGCCACCGCCCAAGGATGCCGACGTGTCGGTGCGCGGCGCGCGCGTGATGGCGCTGTTCGGCGATTCGATCACGACCGACCATATCTCGCCGGCCGGATCGATCAAGCCGAGCTCGCCCGCGGGCCAGTGGCTCGAGCACAACGGCGTCATGAAGGTCGACTTCAACTCCTATGGCGCGCGGCGCGGCAACCACGACGTCATGATGCGTGGCACCTTTGCCAACGTGCGCATCAAGAACCTGATGTTGCCGCCCGATGCCAACGGATCGCGGGAAGAGGGCGGCGTCACGCTGTACCAGCCCTCCGGCGAACGTACGTCGATCTTCGACGCGGCCATGCGCTACCTGCAGGCCGGCGTTCCGACCGTGGTGTTTGCCGGCGAGGAATACGGCACCGGCTCGAGCCGCGACTGGGCCGCCAAGGGCACGCAGCTGCTGGGCATCCGCGCCGTCGTGGCACGCAGCTTCGAGCGTATCCACCGCAGCAACCTGGTGGGCATGGGCGTGTTGCCGCTGCAGTTCAAGGGCAAGGACTCCTGGCAGTCGCTCGGGCTCACGGGTGACGAGGTCATCGAGGTCCATCCGGATCCCGCGCTGACGCCGCAAAGCGACGCGAAGCTGGTCATCGTCTCGGCCGACGGCAAGCGCCGCGATCTCACGGTGACGCTGCGCATCGACACCCCGATCGAGGTCGACTACTACCGCAACGGCGGCATCCTGCCGTACGTGTTGCGCGACCTGCTGGCCTGAGCGCGCAGCCGCGTCAACACGGCGGTGGCGCCGCCCCGCTGTGCGCGCGGGTGATTCAGGCGTCCGTCGCGGGGGCCCGGCGCATGAGCACCTGGCCGGCTCGATTGCCGCGATGCGCGCCCTGGGCCCAGGTCAGCTGGCCATTGACGATCACCGCATCGACGCCGTGTGCCGGCGTCGCGGGCTGCTCGTAACTGGCGGTATCGCGTATCGACGCGGCGTCGAACACGACGATGTCGGCATGGTGGCCGACGATCAGGCGACCGCGTTCGTGCAGCCCGAAGTTGCGCGCGGTCAGCCCGGTCATTTTCCAGACCGCCGTCTCCAGCGGGAACAGCCCGATGTCGCGGCTGTAGTGGCCCAGCACACGGGGGAAGGTGCCCCACAACCGGGGATGGGGCTTCTCGCCAACCGGGATGCCGTCGGAACCGATCATGGTTTCGTCGAAAGCCAGGATGCGTTGCACGTCTTCCTCGTCCATCATGAAATAGATGGCGCTGCCCGGCTGCAGGCGTTGCGCCGCCGCCGCCTTGTCGATACCCCATTCACGGGCAATGTCGGCCAGGTCCCGGCCGGCGCATTCGGGGTGGGGCTCGCTGCTGGCGATCAACACGCGGCCGTCGAGCATGCCGCGGTCGGTGCGGATCATGGTCGAGCCGGCCGTGTAGGGATAACAGTCCAGGCCGATGCACTGGTGTTGCATGGCGTCGCGGATGAACGGCAGCGTGACGCTGGAGCGGCCGAAATTCCTGGGCAACTGCACCTTGTGGTGCGACACCACGACCGGGATCCCGAGTGCGCGCCCGATACTGAAGGTTTCCTCCAGCGCCTCCATCACCTTGTCGGCTTCGTCGCGCATGTGGGTCACATACAAGCCCTTGCGCGCGCGCAGTGGCTCGCCGACCGCGATGATTTCCTCGGTCGTGGCCTTGACCGCTGGCGGATAGAACGTGCCGGTGGACATGCCGATGGCGCCGGCCTGCATGGCCTCTTCGACATGGGCCTGCATGGCGGCGATCTCGGCAGCGTCGGCCGGGCGGTCCAGACCGGACATGACCACGGCACGCAGTGTCGAGTGCCCGACCATGGCGGCGACATTGACCGAGGAGGGGGTTGCGCGCAGCGCATCGAGATAGCCCTTGAAACTCGTGAAGCGCCCGTGTACCGGCGCCTCGAGCAGGCCCAGCGGCATCGGCAAGTCCATGTCGTCGCGCAGTGGAGCGGCGCTGATGCCGCAGTTGCCGGCAATGACGGTGGTCACGCCCTGCGAGACCTTGAACGTCATGTCAGCCTGGGACAGGACCGCCTGGTCGTCATGGGTATGGGAGTCGATGAAACCCGGCGCAACGATACGTCCGCTGGCATCGATGGAGATGTCCGCGGTATGCGCGGCCAGCGGGCCGATGGCGGCAATACGTCCGTCGATGACGCCGACATCGGCGTCATACCGTGGCGCCTTGTTGCCGTCGATGACGGTGCCGTGGCGGATCAGCAGATCGTAGTGGGTGGGGCTGGAACTCATGCGTTTGTCACCTCGAATGGCGGGCCACCTGACTTGTCGACGTCGTCCGGACGCGCCGACGTCGTGCGGAGGGTTTGAGCACGGACGCAGGGCACATGGTAGCGGAGCCTGCAACGGGCTCGTGGCAGTTGCCCTGGCTCGTCGGCAACCCGGTCATCGCGGTGCGCCCGGATCCCGCGCCGCCGCCGCACAGCTACGCTGAGCGGGTCATTGGCCCGGCGTATGCAGCGCACGCGGCGAGTTCAACGTGGCGCGGCACATCGACCCGTCCGGCCCGGGCCGGTCACAGTGGCTGTGCGCGCAAGACGTCGGCCGTGAACGCATCGGCCGGAAAGAACGACTCGATCATCAATTCCTGCAGCGTCACATCGTGCGCGGTGCCGAAGATGGTGACGGTGCTGATGAAGCCGAGCACGCCGGCCGGCGTGCGCATGCGAAACGGCATCACCACGCCCAGGTGTTCGCCGTGAACGTCCCGCGGGCTGGCGCCCTCCGGCAGCGGATAGGCCTCGAGCTCGGCCAGCAGGTCGACCAGCGTCGGGTCGGCGGTGGCGGCAATCTGCTGGCGCAGGCGTTCGAACAGGTGCTTGCGCCATTGCAGCAGGTTCTCGATACGCGGGGCCACGCCACGGGGATCCAGGCTGATGCGCAGCACGTTCATCGGCGGCGCGAGCAGATCGTCGGGCAAGCCCTGCAGGAACAGCGGCACGGCACGATTGGCCGCCACGACGTTGTAGTAGCGGTCCAGCGCCAGCGCCGGATAGGGCTCATGGCCCTTGAGCACCAGCTCGACCGCGGCGCGGGCGCTGGCCAGTTCCGGATCGTGCAGCGCACGTTCGCGGTACATCGGCGCATAACCCGCGGCCACCAGCAAGGTGTTGCGTTCGCGCAGCGGTATCTGCAGCCGCTCGGCCAGGCGCAGCACCATCTCGCGGCTGGGTTCGGAGCGGCCGGTCTCGACGTAGCTCAGGTGCCGGGTGGACACGTCGGCTTCCTGTGCCAGGCCCTGCTGGCTCAGGCGACGGCGCTGGCGCCAGGTCCGGATGTGCTGGCCGATCGGCGCCGGGGTGCCACGTGCGGCCGTTGAAAGCAGGTGGTTCATGGCCCGATGGTAGGCGTGAAAGCGGCCGGGGACCATGACCCGGGAGGTCATGGACGATGCGCCGATGGCGCGGAATCATCGGTGCTTCAACCTTCATCGGAGACCCCCATGCCTCTCTCGACTTCGCCCCGATTCCTGCGCACCGTGCTGCTGCTGGATGCAGCGTCGGTGCTGCTCAGCGGCGTGCCGCAGGTGCTGGCCACCGCATGGCTGGCGCGCTGGACCGGTCTGGAGCCCACGCTGCTGCTGGCCAGCGGCCTGTTCCTGTTCGTCTACACGGCCTTCGTCGGCTGGATCGGCACGCGCCAGCCGATACCGGCGGCGCCGGTGCACTGCTTCATCGCCGGCAACCTGGCCTGGGGGGTGGGCTGCCTGGGCCTGATCGCCATGGCTGGGTCAGATCTGTCGTTCTGGGGCGTGGCGTATCTGCTGATGCACGTGGTCGCCGTCACGCTGTTTGCCGCCTTGCAGTGGGCCGGGCTGCGGCACGCGAACGGGGCATGGCGCCCCGCCGGTTGATGCGCTGTCGCCAGCGGGCCTTGCGCCGTCAGTGGATGTCGTCGGCGTCGCGCATCGCCTGTTCGATCGCGTCGACACCGAAACCCGGGCTGCGTGCCGCCTTGAGCAGGGGGGCTTCCTTGCGCTGCATGCGCCGGATGCCATCGGGCAGCAACGGCACTGCATCCAGGGGAATCGCGACCGCGCCATGGCGATCGGCATGCAGCAACGCATCGTGCTGCACCGGCAGATCGAACACCTCGACCGGTTCGCCGAAGTCGACCACATGGACATGGGCGTGCGAGGGACCGATGCTGCCGGCCAGGATGGGGAAGGTCGGCGCCAGGTCGCCGAGGTCGCGCACCGAGCCGTTGGTCAACACACCGGCCACGCCCAGCGACAGGTGCACGGCCGAGTTGACCTCGCCCCAGAACGATCCCGTGCCCGGACGCGGGTCGAGGTCCTGCATCACGACCAGGGTCGGCAGCAGCGGGGAGGTGCTGGCAACGTAGCGGTAATACGCCAGCCGACGCGCGCGCAGCTGTTGCGGCGTGTCGCTGGCCGGCGCCATGGCCCGGATGCGCGCGGTGCGGGCGAAACCCAGCATGGGCGTCATCGGGCACGGCGCCGCGATCAGCGTGCCGTAGGTGAATCCGTGCGCGCTGCGTCCGCCCGTGGCCAGTTCCAGCGCATTGCAGATGGTCGGCGTATCGACCGATCGCAATACGTCGATCAGGGATTGCGTCAACATCGCGAGGTCAATCCACGCTGATGTTGTTGGCCTTGATCAGTTCGGCGAACTTCACGGTCTCGTCCTTGATGAAACTCGCGAAGGCCTGCGGTGTCATCGGCTTGGGCACGAAGCCCTGCGCCGCCAGGCGCGCCTTCACCGCGGGTGATTCCAGGATGGTGACGACCTCCTTGTTCAGGTAGTTGACGATGGCCGGCGGTGTACCGGCCGGAGCCAGCAGGCCGAGCCAGGTCGCGGCCGCGAAGTTGGGCACGCCGGCTTCGGCCAGCGTCGGCAGCTCGGGCGCGAGTTCGCTGCGCGTGGTGCCGGTCACGGCCAGTGCCGTGGCCTTGCCGCCCTTGGCGAACGCCAATGCCGTGGCCATGTTGTCGAACTGCATGTCGATCTGGCTGCCGGCCAGGTCGGTCAGCGACTGGCTCGAACCCTTGTACGGCACGTGGATGGCCTTGCCGCCGATGCGGTTGAGCATCAGCACGGTGGTCAGGTGCTGCGAGGTGCCGTTGCCGCTGGTGCCATAAGACACGGCATCCGGCTTGGCCTTGATCGCGGCGATCAGTTCCTGCACGGTCCTGGCGCCGGACTTGTTGCTGGCCAGCAGCACCAGCGGCGTGTTGGCCAGCTGGGTGATGGGCGCGAAGTCGCGCTCGGTGTCGTAGTTCACGCGCTTGAGCAGCGTGGGATTCACGGCCAGGGCCGTCTGCGTGCCCAGCAGCAGCGTCGTGCCGTCCGGCTTGGCGCGCGCGACGAATTCGGTGCCGATGCCGCCGCCGGCGCCGGCCTTGTTCTCGACGATGACCGGCGTGCCCCACCGCTTGGCGAGCTCGTCGGCGATCAGGCGGCCGATGATGTCGGTCGCGCCACCCGGGGCGAACGGCACGACGATGGAGACGCGGCTGTCGCCGGGGTAGTTGGCGGGTTTGTCGGCACCGGCCTGGGTCTGTGCCAGCGAGGGCAAGGCGCCGGCGGCGACAAGCGTGGCTGCGAGCAGCGTGAATGCGCGCCTGGCGGTGTGGTGGATCGGCATGTGTGTTCTCCTGTTGTGGTTGGGTGGTTATTCGGCCTGGATGCCGGCTTGCTGGATCACCTTGCTCCATTTGGTGATCTCGGCGCGCTGGAAGGCGGCAAATGCGTCGGCGGTACGGCCATCGGGTTCGACGCCGAAGTTGCGCAGCCGGCCCTGCACGTCGGGCAGGGCGACGATGGCGGCGATCTCCTTGGCCAGCCGGTCGACGACCGCCGCAGGGGTGCCGGCCGGGGCAAACACGCCTTGCCAGGACTGCATCTCGAAATTCGGCACACCGCTGGCCGCCAGCGGCAGCACGCCGGGCAGGCTGGCCAGCGCGGCCTTGGACGTGACGCCGAGCACCTTGACCTTCTTCGCGTCGATCATCGGTCGCGCTGCCGCGACGGTCTCGAACACCATGTCGATCTGGCCACCGACCAGGTCCACCATGGCTTGCGAGCCGCCCTTGTAGGTGATCTGGCGCATGTGCGTGCCAGTGATGGACTGGAACAGCTGGCCCGACAGGTGTTGCGAGGTGCCTGCGCCGGCCGTGCCGTAGGTCAGCGACTCCGGTTTGGCCCTGAGTTCGGCCAGGATGTCCTGCACGGAATTGAAGCGGCTGCCGGATGGCACCACCAGCGCGTTGCTGACCGTGCCCACCATCGCGACCGGCGCGAAATCCGTGACCGGGTCGTAGCCGAGGTTCTTGTTGAAGAACGGGTTGACGGCATGGGTGGTGATGGTGCCGCCCATGATGGTGTAGCCGTCCGGTGCGGAGCGGGCCACCGCCTGCGTGCCGACGATACCCGAGACGCCGGGCTTGTTCTCCACGACGACCGACTGGCCCAGCCGCTCGCCCAGGTGTTGCGCGATCAGGCGGGCGACGCCGTCCGACACGCCGCCGGGCGAGAACGGCACGACGTATTTGACCGGCTTGGCCGGCCAGGCCGGCTGGGCCTGGGCTGCGCCGGCGAAGGCCGTGGCGGCAGCCAGCGACACCAGGGTTGCAAAAAAGATGCGGCGGTTGCTGCGTGGCATGGGTGTGTCTCTTGTCGGTGGTGGTTGATGAGAATTTCTTGCTCGTCTTGCATGCGATTGCATATCCGGATCCCGGTCAGGGCAGCGCAGGTTGAAGGTGATTTCTACTGAGCGATTTCGCTGAGTACGATCCGATCCGGAACCAGCTTTGCATAAACGGAATCTTGTATTGCATACGTATGCAATGCGTATTCTACCGGAGAATCCGGCCCTGGCGCCGCCGGTGCGCGTGTTTGGCGCCGGAACCGCCGTTGCCGCGGCCGCGGGAAGCCGGCCCGGCGCAGGTCGCGGATGTATCCATCGACGCGGCGGGGCGGGCCGGCGTCAAACGGCCGTACCATGCGGCCCATGCCTGAACCCCGCCTCCTCGTATCCGGTGCCGGTATCGCCGGCCTGGCTGCCGCGCTGGCCTGTGGCCGGGCCGGGCGTGCGGTGCGGGTGATCGAACGGGCCGGGGCGTTCGGCGAGGTGGGGGCGGGCATCCAGATCGGACCGAACGTGACGCGCATCCTGCATGGCTGGGGCCTGGAGCGGCCGCTGGAACGGCTGGTGGCCTTCCCCGATCGCTTGCAGGTGCGCAGCGCCGTGTCGGGCCGGGAGCTGGCGGCCATGCCGCTGGGCGCTCTGATGCGCCAGCGTTACGGCGCACCGTATGCCACCGTGCATCGCGCCGATCTGCATCGCCTGTTGCTGGACGCGGTGCGCACATGCGGCGACGCGCAGCTGGACCTCGACAGTGCCTTGCTTGATTTCGCGCAGTCGTCCGGTGCCGGCGTCACGGCGTCCATCGCCGGTGGCCGGCAACTGCAGGCCGACGTGCTGCTGGGCGCCGACGGCCTGTGGAGCCAGGTGCGCCGGCAATTGCTGGACGACGGCGATCCGCAGCCGACCGGGCATCTCGCGTATCGGGCCTTGTTGCGGCAGTCCGACCTGCCCGCGTCCTTGCGCAGCGGGCAGGTCACGGCCTGGCTGGGGCCGCAACTGCATGTGGTGCAGTATCCGGTGCGGGGTGGCGACTGGCTCAACCTGGTGGTTGTCGTGCACGGCGCGCCGGACTGGTTGCGTGCGGCCAATGCCACGCCAGGCCAGTTGGCGAACTGGAACCAGCATGCCGATCGCGCGCAATTGCTGGCGGCTCTCGGCACGGTGACGCCGCCGCTGCGGTCGCTGGTCGAAGCCGTCCCGGCCTGGCGTCTGTGGATCCTGTGCGACCGCGCCCCGATGGCCGGGTCGGGCGAACATGCGCGCGGGCGTGTGGCGCTGCTGGGCGATGCCGCGCATCCGATGCGGCCGTATCTGGCACAAGGCGCCGGCATGGCGATCGAGGACGCCCAGGCCGTCGCCACGGCACTGGCGGACCGGACCCGGCCGGTGGATGCGGCGCTGGCCGAATTCGCGCGGCTGCGCTGGCAGCGCAATCGGCGCGTGCAGCAGCGCTCGCGGCGCAACGGCCAGGTGTTCCATGCCCGTGGCCTGGTGCGCTGGGGTCGCGATGCGGCCCTGGCCTTGCTGGGCGCCCGGCTGCTCGAGTTGCCCTGGCTGTATGGCGGCGGAGCCGGCCTCGGCAGCCGTGTCGATGGCACGTGACCGGGGCGCCGCTGGCCAGAGCGCGGGTGCGCGCCGCAGCGGGCGTTGCCGCCGCTACAGCGGCTTGAACACGAATCCGATGACCAGGCCCTGGTCCGTCACCGTGATGCTGTCGGGCCGCATGCCCAGGCTGTCGGCAAGGGCCAGGTCCTGCGGACGCAGCTGGTGCAACACCACCTCCTGCAAGGCCTGCGCGGCCACGGCCGGTCCGTAGGCATTGAGCAGATCCGACGCCTGGGGTGTCAGGCCCGGCAGCTGCAGATTGCGGAACTGCAGCCGGTGCGCACGGATCGTCCGGTCGGCGGGTTCGTAGCGCAGCGCGAAGTCCACGTCGAACCAGCCCCGCAGTGTGTGTTCCAGTGCCGGTCCGGCCGCCGCGACGCTCATCTGCGCGCTCACGCGGTTCTGCTGACGCAGCAGGCGCAGCTGCGGCGGCTGGATGTCGAGGTCGACCAGGCCGGGTACGCCGAAACGCATGGGAAAACGCTGCGCCACGGCCTGCTGCAGCTGGTCGGCCGACACCGTGTACCGGGGTTGGGCCTGGGCGGCCAGCGCCATGGTGCCTATGGCGGCGGCCAAGGCCGGGGCAAGCCTGCGCCAGCCCTGTCGCGACGACGCGCATCCGCGCCGGGCAGTCACCACAAGCGCAAGCCGGCACAGGTGCAGCAGCCAGTGGGCCACGCTCCCGGCGAATCCGGCCGTGCGGCGCACGCCGGGCGTTGCAGCGCGTCGCCGGGCCCCCGTGGAACAGGGATTCGCGTGTGAGGCCATCATGTGCAAACACGATACCACCGTCGCCGGTGTACCGGTAGCGCGCAGCGGCCGCGATGCCGCCCGGTTCGACCGGCGCAGGCCTGGGGGCCATGGCCGCGGCATGGCGGATACTTGCCGGGCCGGCCTGTGTCGAACGCCTGCCGGCGGACGCGGTTTCGCGCACACGCGCGGCAACCACCCCCTGGCGACGCCGATCGGCGTTCGCCGAACGCAATGCGATGGAGGCACCCTTGAAGAACGACATCACCCGAACCCATACCACGGCCCGCATGAGCAAGATCGTGCGCCATGGAGACCTGGTCTACCTGTGCGGCCAGACATCCAGCGGCACGGACTTCACCGACATGGCTGGCCAGGCCGCCGAGACACTGCGCCGGGTCGACGCGCTTCTGGAAGAGGCCGGCACCGACAAGTCGCGGCTGCTGAGCGCGTTGATCCATATCCGCAGCATGGACGACTTCGCGGCGATGAATGCGGTCTGGGACGCCTGGTTGCCGCCTGGGGCCGCACCCGCACGCACGACGGTGCAGGCCGCGCTGGCATCGCCCCAGCTGTTGTTCGAGGTGACCGTGGTCGCGGCCGCCGGTTGACGGTGTTCGATGTCTGCCGTGGGCCAGGCCCCGCAGCCTGATCGCACGGTGCCGACCGTGCATCTGATCGAAGGCCCTGTCGGTGCCGGAAAGTCGACCTATGCCGGGGAACTGGCCGCTCGCACCGGGGGCGTGCACGTGGCACTGGACGCATGGTTCGTGCGCCTGTTCAGCCCGGACCGCCCGGCCACCGACGTCATGGCCTGGTACCTCGCGCGCAAGCAGCGACTGAACGACCACATCTGGCACCACGCACTGGCCTTGCGGGCGGCCGGCGTGACGCCGATCCTGGAGCTCGGCCTGGTGCAGCGGCAGATGCGCCTGGACTTCTACCGGCGCGCGCAGGACGCCGGCGTCGACCTGCAGGTCCACCTGCTCGAGGCCTCGCGGGCGCTGCGGCGCGCGCGGGTCGCGCAGCGCAATGCCGACCAGGGGCCGACGTTCGCGATGGCGGTGCCCGACGCCATCTTCGAGCTGGCCAGCGACGCATGGGAGGAGCCGGACGCGCAGGAGCGCGCTGCGCATCGGATGATTCGCGTCAGCACCGGGGGCTGAGCGACCGGCGCGTACGGCGCGGCGCCGGCGTCGCGCGCGGGCTTCAGGCCGCGGTCACCGCGATGTTCTTGAACTCGCCCGTGGCGATCTTCTTCTGCCAGATCTGCGGCCCGGTGATGTGCGCGCTGGTGCCGCCCGCGTCCACCGCCACCGTCACCGGCATGTCGACCACGTCGAACTCGTAGATCGCCTCCATGCCGAGGTCGGCGAAACCGACCACCTTGGCGGTCTTGATCGCCTTGCTGACCAGGTAGGCGGCGCCGCCCACCGCCATCAGGTAGGCGCTCTTGTGCTTGCGGATCGCCTCGATCGCCTCCGGCCCGCGCTCGGACTTGCCGATCATGCTGATCAGGCCGGTCTGCGCGAGCATCATGTCGGTGAACTTGTCCATGCGGGTGGCGGTGGTCGGGCCGGCCGGGCCGACGGCCTCGTCGCGCACCGGATCGACCGGGCCGACGTAATAGATCGTGCGGTTGGTGAAGTCCACCGGCAGCGGTTCGCCCTTGGCCAGCATGTCCTGGATGCGCTTGTGCGCGGCGTCGCGGCCGGTCAGCATCTTGCCCGATAGCAGCAGCGTGTCGCCGGCCTTCCAGGTCGCGATCTCGTCCTTCGACAAGGTGTTCAGGTCGACCTTGCGGCTCTTCTGGTAGTCCGGCGTCCATTCGACCTTCGGCCACAGGTCGAGCGAAGGCGGGTCGAGGTAGACCGGGCCCGAACCGTCCATGACGAAATGGGCGTGGCGCGTGGCGGCGCAGTTCGGAATCATCGCCACCGGCTTGCTCGCCGCATGGGTCGGGAACATGGCGATCTTGACGTCGAGCACCGTCGTCAGCCCGCCCAGGCCCTGGGCGCCGATGCCCAGCGCGTTGACCTTCTCGTACAGCTCGATGCGCAGCTCCTCGGTCTTGTTCTGCGGGCCGCGCTGCAGCAGCTCGTACATGTCGATGTCGTCCATCAGCGACTGCTTGGCCAGCAGCACCGCGCGTTCGGCCGTGCCGCCGATGCCGATGCCCAGCATGCCGGGCGGGCACCAGCCCGCACCCATGGTGGGCACGGTCTTGAGCACCCAGTCCACCACCGAGTCGGACGGGTTGAGCATGACCATCTTGGACTTGTTCTCCGAGCCGCCACCCTTGGCCGCCACCGTGACGTCCAGCGTGTTGCCGGGGACCAGTTCCACGTGCACGACGGCCGGCGTGTTGTCCTTGGTGTTCTTGCGCGCGAACTGCGGATCGGCGACCACGGAGGCGCGCAAGGTGTTGTCCGGATGCAGGTAGCCCTGGCGCACGCCGGCATTGATCGCGTCCTCCAGCGAGCCGGTGAAACCCTCGAGCCGCACGTCCATGCCCAGCTTGAGGAACACGTTGACGATGCCGGTGTCCTGGCAGATCGGCCGGTGGCCGGTCGCGCTCATGCGCGAGTTGGTCAGGATCTGCGCGATCGCGTCCTTGGCCGCCGGGCTTTGCTCGCGCTCGTAGGCGCGGGCCAGGTGGGCGATGTAGTCGGTGGGGTGGTAATAACTGATGAACTGCAGCGCGGCTGCAACGGATTCGATGAGGTCGCTCTGGCGGATCGTGGTGCTGGTGGTCGTCATGGGGGCCTGCCGGAAAAAGGAGAGGGCGCACGGTCGTGTCGCTGCGCCACGGGTGCAGGCCGGGGCCCGCCGTCGCGCTCGCCCGCCGTACGGGTGTCACGCCACCGAGTTTACCGAAGCCCGTGCGCCGTCGAGGGAAATCCCGGATGTCGCGCCTTGTATCATTCCAAGGCCTGTTCACTGCGCCGCAATATCCTGACTTCAGGGGCCGGCCGCAGCCGCGGGCCGCATCGATTACAAGAACATGTTCCAACCGCTTCCCCTCGTTGTCCTGCTGCCCCTGGTGCTGGGCACCACGCTGTGTTTCTGGGCCGACCGCGTCGATTCGCCGGCGCGCCGCAGCCTGGTCGCGTGGCTGGCCGCGGCCGTCACGGCCGGGGCCTTCGGCATCCTGCTGTCGCAGGCCGGGGCGGTGTTCGACGGGCAGACGCTGCTGTCCGGGACGCCGTGGGCGCCGTCGATCGGACTGAACGCGAACTTCCGGCTCGACGGCCTGGCACTGATGTTCGGCCTGCTGATCTCGGGCGTGGGCCTGCTGATCATCCTGTACGCGGCGTATTACCTGCACCACGACGACCCGGCCGGCAAGTTCTTCACCCAGCTGATGTTGTTCATGGCGGCGATGCTGGGCGTGGCCTTGTCCGACAACCTGTTGCTGCTGGTCGTGTTCTGGGAGCTGACCTCCATCTCCTCGTTCCTGCTGGTGGGTTACTGGGGCCACAAGGCGGATGCCCGCGCCGGCGCGCGCATGGCGCTGGCGGTCACGGGTGGTGGTGGCCTGGTGATGCTGGCCGGCATCGTCGTGCTGGGCCAGATCGCCGGCACCTATGACCTGTCGCAGATGCTGACCCGCGGCGACGAGATCAAGGCCCATGCCCTGTACCCGCTGGCGCTGATCCTGATCCTGGTCGGCTGTTTCACCAAGAGCGCGCAACTGCCGTTCCATTTCTGGCTGCCCGAGGCCATGGCGGCGCCCACGCCGGTGTCGGCCTACCTGCATTCGGCCA
This sequence comes from Rhodoferax sp., assembly GCA_024236015.1. Lineage (GTDB taxonomy): Bacteria > Pseudomonadota > Gammaproteobacteria > Burkholderiales > Burkholderiaceae_C > CAISIP01. The sequence continues at coordinate 1,238,843 of JACKLK010000001.1, read as the reverse complement.
CCATGGTCAAGGCCGGCATCTTCCTGCTGGCGCGGCTGTACCCGGTGCTGGGCGGGACCGGTCTGTTCGAGGCCATCGTGGCCACGGTCGGCCTGGCGACCATGGTGTTCGGCGCCTACGTGGCGGTGTTCCGCCACGACCTCAAGAGCCTGCTGGCGTATTCGACCATCAGCCACCTGGGCCTGATCGTGTTCCTGATCGGCCTGGCCTCGCCGCTGTCGGCGGTGGCGGCGATCTTCCACATCCTGAACCATGCGACCTTCAAGGCTTCGCTGTTCATGACCGCCGGCATCATCGACCACGAAACCGGCACGCGCGACATCCGCAAGCTCGGCGGCCTGTACCGCTTCCTGCCGTGGACGGGCACGCTGGCGATGATCGCCGCGGCCTCGATGGCCGGCCTGCCGCTGGCCAACGGTTTCCTGTCCAAGGAGATGTTCTTTGCCGCCGCGGTCGAGGGGCAGGCCGACTTCGCGTTCGGCTTCCTGGTGCCGCTGGCGGCCACGTTCGGCGGCGTCTGCTCGGTCGCGTATTCGCTGCGCTTCATCCATGACGTGTTCTTCAACGGCGAACCGCGCGCCCTGGCCAATCCCCATCCGCACGAGCCGCCGCTGTTCATGAAGGCGCCGGTCATGCTGCTGGTGGTCACCTGCATCGTGGTGGGGGTGTTGCCGGCCATCACCTTCGGCCCGATGGTCTATGTGGCGGCCTCGGCCGTGCTCGGCGCGCCGCCGCCCGAATACCACCTGGCGATCTGGCACGGTTTCAACATGCCGCTGCTGATGAGCGCCATTGCGCTGCTCGGCGGCATCATCTTCTATTTCGCGCTGCAGAACCGGTTCAACCTGCATCTGCACCATCCCAAGGGCTGGACCGGGCGGCTGTTGTTCACGCAGGGCATCGACGGTCTGTTCGCGTTTGCGCGGCGAACCACCGCGCTGATCGAGAACGGGTCGCTGCAACGCTACGTCGCCTGGATGATCGCGTCGAGCCTGGTGCTGGCGCTCTGGGCCTGGAACAACGGCCCGGTGGCGCCGGTGGGCGGCGAGCGGGCCTTGTTGCCGGCGGATGCGCCGGCACTGGTGGCCTGGGCGTTGCTGTTGCTGGCCGGTACCGCGCTGGTATTGGGCCACCATGATCGTTTTCGTGCGGTGTTGCTGGTCGGTGCCGTCGGCCTGGTCACCTCGCTGGCGTTCCTGGCCCTGTCCGCACCCGACCTGGCGCTGACCCAGCTCTCGGTCGAGGTGGTCTCGACCGTGCTGCTGCTGATGGGCCTGGCCCTGCTGCCACGCAAGTCGCCGCGCGAGTCGTCACCCAGCCGGCTGTGGCGCGACGCGGCGCTGGCCATCGCCGGCGGCGGTGGCCTGGCCTGGGTGACCTGGCTGATGCTGACCCGCAGCCACGAGTCCATCTCCTGGTATTTCCTGGAGAACTCCGTTCCCAAGGGGGGTGGGTCGAATGCGGTCAACGTGATCCTGGTCGACTTCCGGGGCTACGACACGTTCGGCGAGATCACCGTGCTCGGCATCGCCGCGGTCGGCGTGCTGGCGCTGCTGTCCGGCTGGCGGGTGCGCAAGCCGGCCGAGGATGGCGGCGGACGTGCCTGGAGCTTCGCCCGCCAGCCGCTGATGCTGCGCATGGCCGCACGCCTGGTGCTGCCGCTGGCGCTGGTGGTGTCGGTCTACATCTTCTGGCGCGGCCACAACCTGCCCGGTGGCGGATTCATCGCCGGCCTGGTGACCGCCGTGGCCCTGGTGCTGCAATACATGTCCGGCGGGCAGGGCCGCGCCGACAACGTGCTGCATGCCGCCGGCGGGCGGCGCTACACGCGCTGGGTCGGCACCGGCCTGGGCATCGCCTGGCTGACCGGTGTGGGCGCCTTCGCCTTCGGCCGTCCGTTCCTGACCAGTGCCGCCGGTCATCCGACGGTTCCCATCCTGGGCGAGTTGCCGCTGGCCACGGCGGCGCTGTTCGACCTGGGCGTCTACATCACCGTGGTCGGCGCAACGATGCTGATGCTCTCGGTGCTCGGCGCCGCCAGCAAGGAGCCGTCGCGATGATGCCGAGCATGGAGTTCCTGGTTGCCACCGGCATCGGCTGGACCACCGCCTGCGGCATCTGGCTGATGCTGCGCGGGCGCACCTTTCCGGTCGTGCTGGGCCTGACGGTGCTCGGCTACGCGGTCAACGTCTTCATCTTCGCGATGGGCCGCATGTGGAGCAATGCGCCGCCCATCATCGGCTCCGGCGGCCAGCAGATCGCCGATCCCTTGCCGCAGGCGCTGGTGCTCACCGCCATCGTGATCGGCTTTGCCACCACCGGATTCGTCATCGAGCTGGCACTGCGCAGCCGGCACGAGTCCGACACCGACCATGTGGACGGCAAGCCCGATGACGGTCCGGAGCCGCGCGCATGACGATGGGTTTTCTCGACCACCTGCCGGCGCTGGCGGTGCTGCTGCCGTCGGCCACGGCCATCGTGCTGCTGCTGCTCGGCGACCATGGCGGCGGAGAACACAACCTGCGCAAGCTGGTGGTGTCCGGCCGCATCTCCATCCTGTCGGCCCTGATCGGCCTGGTGATCGCGATCCAGCTGGTCCTGCAGGCGGGCGACGGCAACCTGATGGTCTACCGCATGGGCGAGTGGCCGGCGCCGTTCGGCATCGTGCTGGTGGTGGACCGGCTGGCGGCGATGATGATCCTGCTGACCTCGCTGGTGGCGCTGCCGGTGCTGCTGTACGCCAGCGGCGGCTGGGACGGCCAGGGGCGGTACTTCCATGCCTTGTTCCAGTTCCAGCTGATGGGGCTCAACGGCGCCTTCGCCACCGGCGACCTGTTCAACCTGTTCGTGTTCTTCGAGGTGCTGCTGATCGCCAGCTACGTGCTGATGATGCACGGCCTGGGGCGCGATCGGCTGCGCGTCGGCGTGCATTACGTGGTGCTCAATCTCGCCGCATCCGCGTTGTTCCTGATCGGCGTGGCGCTGCTGTATGCGTTGACCGGCACGCTGAACATGGCCGACCTGGCGCTGCGGGTGCCGCTGGTCGAAGGCCCGGATGCGGTGGTGCTGCAGGTCGCCGCGCTGACGCTGCTGGTGGTGTTCGGCTTCAAGGCCGCGCTGGTGCCGCTGTCGGTCTGGCTGCCGGCCACGTACGCCGCCTCCAGCGCGCCGGTGGCGGCCTTGTTCGCGATCATGACCAAGGTCGGCGTCTATGCGATCTGGCGCGTGCACGGCGTGATCTTCGGCGACACGGCCGGCGCGTCGGCCAACCTGGTCGAGCCGCTGCTGCTGCCGCTGGCCGTCGTCACCAGTGTGCTGGCGGTGCTCGGTGCCCTGGCGGCGCAGACCCTGCCGCGCCTGGTCGCCTGGCTGACCGTGGCCTCGGTGGGCACCATTCTGATGGCGGTCGGACTGTTCGGCACCGCGGCCTGGTCGGCGGCGCTGTATTACCTGGCGCACAGCACGCTGACCGTGGCCGGCCTGTTCCTGCTGGTCGAACTGGTCGCTGCCCAGCGCGGCGAAGTCGGCGGACGCATCGAGCCGGCTTCGGCGGTGGCGCAACCGACCCTGCTGGGCCTGATGCTGCTGCTGGCGGCCGCCTCCAGCATCGGACTGCCGCCGCTGCCCGGATTCATCGGCAAGCTGATGCTGCTGCAGGCCTCGATGGGACATGCCCAGGTGGTGCTGGTCTGGTCCGTGGTGCTGCTGGTGGGCTTTGCAACCCTGCTCGGCCTGGCCCGGGCCGGCAGCACCTTGTTCTGGCATGTGCGCAGTGACCTGCCCTCGGGTGCGTCCGGTGCCAGCACGCCGCTGGTCGCGGCCACCGGCATCCTGCTGGCGCTGAGCGTGGCGATGAGCGTGTTCGCGGCGCCGCTGCAACACTACACGCAGGCCGCGGCCGAGCAACTGCTGGACCGCGACGCCTATGCCGCGGCGGTGCTGGGCGAGCAGGGCGGGGCGGATGCGCGCACCACCCGGCCCTATACCGGCGCAACGGGAGCCAGGCCATGAAGCCGCGCGGCTGGTTGCCCCATCCGGTGTTGTCGGCCTTGCTGGTGCTGGGCTGGCTGGCGCTGCAGCAGAGCCTGGCCGTGCCGCAGATCCTGACCGCCCTGGTGCTGGGCTGGCTGATTCCGCGCCTGGTCCACGGATTCATCGGCGAGCGGCTCCATGTGCGCAGCTGGCGCAGCGCCTGGCGGCTGCTGTTCGTCGTGTTCTGGGACATCGTCGTGTCCAACATCACGGTGGCGCGCATCGTGTTGTCGCCCTGGTCCGATCCGCAGCCGGCGTGGGTGCCGATCACGCTGGACGTGACCCACCCGACCGCGATCACGCTGCTGGCAACCATCATCACGACGACGCCCGGCACGGTGTCGTGCATCGTCGACGAGCAGCGCCGCCTGATCCTGGTCCATGCGCTGGATTGCAGCGACCCGGCCGCCATGGCACGGGACATCAAGCAGCGGTACGAGAAGCCGCTGGGGGAGATATTCGGATGACGATCCTGCAGATGGCACTGGACTTTGCGACGCTGGCCATCGCGCTGGCGATGGTGTTGTGCGGCATCCGGCTGTTTCGCGGCCCCGACATGCCGGACCGCATCCTGGCCTTCGACACCTTGTATGTCAACGTCGTGGCGCTGGTGATCCTGCTGGGCGTGCGCTGGCAGACCCCGATGATGTTCGAGGCCGCGCTGATCGTGGCCATGCTCGGTTTTGTCGGCACCGTCGCGCTGGCGCGTTATCTCACGCGCGGCGACGTGGTCGAATGACGCACAGGAGGAGATGACGATGCACGACTACCCGCTCTGGATCGAACTGCCGGCCGCCTTCCTGCTGGTGGTCAGCGGCGTGTTCGCACTGGTGGGCGCGATCGGCCTGTTGCGATTCCCCGATTTCTTCATGCGCCTGCACGCGCCCACCAAGGCCACGACGCTGGGCGTGGGCGGCGTGTTACTGGCGAGCATGCTGCTGGGCTTTGCGCGCGGCGAGCCCACGGTGCATGAACTGCTGATCACGCTGTTCCTGTTCGTCACCGCGCCGGTGTCGGCCAACCTGATGGCGATGGCGGCGCTGCACCTGCAGGTGGCCTCGCGCGCCAAGCCGGTCGAGGAGTCGCGCGCGGCGCCGTGATGTCCGCGAGTGACGCGGCCGCCCTGGGGGCCGGCCTCGCGCAGGTTCGCGGACGGGAGCGTCAGTGCGCCTTGGCGCCTGCCTTCGGGGGGCCGGCCATCAGCTTGTCGGTCAGCGCGATCGCCATCGCCGAGAGCAGGAACACGATGTGGATGATGGTCTGCCACATCAGCACCTTCTCGCTGTAGTTGGCGGCGTTGATGAAGGTCTTGAGCAGGTGGATGGACGAGATGCCGATGATGGCCGTGGCCAGCTTGACCTTGAGCACCGACGCGTTCACATGGCTGAGCCATTCCGGCTGGTCCGGGTGCGTCTGCAGGTTCATGCGGCTGACAAAGGTCTCGTAGCCCCCCACGATGACCATGATCAGCAGGTTGGAGATCATGACCACGTCGATCAGCGCCAGCACCACCAGCATCAGCACGGTCTCGTTCAGCGACTTGATCTCGTAGTCGGCCTTGTAGCCGGTGCTGGTGATCAGGGCCTGCAAGGCATCCTGGTTGCCCCAGGCAGCCTCGAGCAGGTGCACGAGTTCGACCCAGAACTGGAAGACATAGACGGCTTGCGCGGCGATCAGGCCCAGGTACAGCGGCAATTGCAGCCAGCGGCTGGCGAAGATCAGGTTGGACAGGGGACCGATCCCCGCCGGGCGGGGTTTCACGGGCTCACTCATGGCATGCAGTCAGGGTTAAAGTACAAGGGCGCATTGTAGGTTCGCGCCTGGGCGCGAACCGTTCGGAGGTGGCGATCCCCGCACCGTCAGTGCCTTGTAAGTGGCCTGCGCGACAGTCGGGTCAGTCAATGTCAGTCCAATCAATCAGTCGAGGAGATGCAGGCATGAGTAATGCAATTCAATCGGTGCTAGTCGAGAACCGGGTGTTCGAGCCCTCCGCCGAGATCGTCAAGGCCGCGCGTGTTTCCGGCATGGCCGGTTACCAGGCCCTGTGCGCCGAGGCCGAGAAGGACTACGAAGGTTTCTGGGCCCGCCTGGCCAGGGAGAACCTGGACTGGAGCAAACCGTTCACTCGCACGCTGGACGAGTCCAAGGCCCCGTTCTACCAGTGGTTCAACGACGGCGAGCTCAACGCCAGTGCCAACTGCCTGGACCGGCACATGGGCACCGACGTCGAGAACAAGACCGCGGTGATCTTCGAATCCGACGACGGCAACGTGACCCGCACCACCTACCGCGAGTTGTTGTCCAGGGTCAGCCAGTTCGCCAACGCGCTCAAGGCCAAGGGCATCTCCAAGGGCGACCGGGTGCTGGTCTACATGCCGATGACGCTCGAAGGCGTGATCGCGATGCAGGCCTGCGCGCGCATCGGTGCCACGCACAGCGTGGTGTTCGGCGGCTTCTCGGCCAAGGCCTTGCAAGAGCGCATCATCGACGCCGGCGCGGTCGCGGTGATCACCGCCAACTACCAGATGCGCGGCGGCAAGGAGCTGCCGCTCAAGGCCATCGTCGACGACGGCCTGGCGATGGGCGGTTGCGAGACCATCAAGACCATCTTCGTGTACGAGCGCACCAGGACCGCCTGCAACATGGTGGCCGGGCGCGACATCACGTTCGACGAGGCGCTCGCGGGCCAGTCCGACCAGTGCCCGCCGGTGGCGGTGCCGGCCGAGCATCCGCTGTTCATCCTCTACACCTCGGGCTCGACAGGCAAGCCCAAGGGCGTGCAGCATTCCACCGGCGGCTACCTGCTGTGGGCCAAGCTGACGATGGACTGGACCTTCGACCTCAAGCCGTCCGACGTGTTCTGGTGCACCGCCGACATCGGCTGGATCACCGGCCACACCTACGTGGCCTATGGCCCGCTGGCCGCCGGCGCGACCCAGATCATCTTCGAGGGCGTGCCGACCTGGCCCAATGCCGGCCGCTTCTGGCAGATGATCGAGAAACACAAGTGCACTATCTTCTACACCGCACCCACCGCGATCCGCTCGCTGATCAAGGCGGCCGAAGGCGACGAGAAGGTGCATCCCGCGCGCTCGGACCTCTCCAGCCTGCGCATCCTGGGTTCGGTCGGCGAGCCGATCAATCCGGAAGCCTGGATGTGGTACTACAAGAACGTCGGCGGCGAGCGTTGCCCGGTGGTCGACACCTTCTGGCAGACCGAGACCGGCGGCCACATGATCACGCCGCTGCCCGGTGCGACGCCGATGGTCCCGGGCAGCTGCACCTTGCCGCTGCCCGGCATCATGGCCGCCATCGTCGACGAGGCCGGCAAGGACCTGCCCAACGGCACCGGCGGCATCCTGGTCGTCAAGCGGCCGTGGCCGTCGATGATCCGCACCATCTGGAAGGATCCTGAGCGTTTCAAGGCCAGTTATTTCCCGCCCGAGATGGGCGGCACGATCTACCTGGCCGGTGACGGCGCGGTGCGCAGCGAGGACCGCGGCTACTTCCGCATCACCGGCCGCATCGACGACGTGCTCAACGTCTCGGGCCACCGCATGGGCACGATGGAGATCGAGTCCGCGCTGGTGGCCAAGACCGACCTCGTGGCCGAAGCGGCCGTGGTCGGGCGCCCGGACGACGTGACCGGCGAGGCGATCTGCGCCTTCGTCGTGCTCAAGCGCAGCCGGCCCACCGGCGACGAGGCCAAGCAGATCGCCACCGAACTGCGCAACTGGGTGGCCAAGGAGATCGGTCCGATCGCCAAGCCCAAGGACATCCGCTTCGGCGACAACCTGCCCAAGACGCGCAGCGGCAAGATCATGCGCCGCCTGTTGCGCAGCCTGGCCCGTGGCGAGGCGATCACGCAGGACACGTCGACGCTGGAGAACCCCGCCATTCTCGAGCAGCTGGCCGAGAAGCTGTAGTCGCGCCGGCCTGCCGCGGCCGCCTTGGATGCGGCGGCTGCGGCGTGCGCCGTCATCAGGGCAGGATCCGGCCGACCTGTTCCAGTGTGCCCGCGTTGCGGTGCAACACGATGCCTTCGCCGGAGCGGGTGAATTGGTCCGTCAGCGCCGTGATGTTGACCTGGTGCGTCACGACCACCAGCGCGCCCGGCCCGGTCCATTGCTGCAGCAGTGCCCGCGCGGCAGCGGTCTGTGCCGGTGCGTTGTCGCGGTCCTGGAAGAAGGAATTGAAGGCCGGCTCCGGTACCACCTGGCCGGGGAACGCCAGGTTCGCGGTATCCATGGTGCGGCACCACTGCGAGGCCAGCACCTTGCCCACCGCCACGTTCTGCGCACGCAGTCGCTCGCCGATGCGCCGCGACTGATCGCGGCCGGCGTCGTCGAGGTTGCGCTGGGTGCCGCAGTCGCCGAGGCGGAACGCGGCCGGGTCACCGACGCCGGGCGCATTGGCATGGCGAAACAACACGATGCCGCCGGCGCGCAACGCGTCCCAGGCCGCCCGCTCTTCGGCAGGCCCTTGCGCCCGGGCGCGCAGTGCCACCAAGGCGCATCCTGCGGCGGCGGCCACCATGACATGGCGACGCAACGGGTCGGGGGTGCTACCTGGTTTCAAGATGCCTGCAGGAACATGTAGAACGCTTGCATGCACCGTGTGACCGCCAGGGCCTGCGCGAGTTCCCTGCCGGGTGGCGGGACGCGCAGCGTCGGGCATGAAAAAACCCGCCGGCCGATGCTCGGCGGGCGGGTGGGTGGGCAGGGGTGCGGCGCTACGCGCCACGTGCGCCGCCGCTTATTTCATCGACAGCACCCAGGCTGCGAGTTTCTTGGCTTCGGCTTCGTTGACCTGGGTGTTGGCCGGCATCGGCACCGGACCGTAGACGCCCGAGCCGCCTTTCATGATCTTGACGGCCAGCTTGTCGACGGCGCCGGCCTGGCCGGCGTATTTGGCGGCGACTTCCTTGTAGCTCGGCCCGACCAGCTTCTTCTCGACCGTGTGGCAGCTCATGCAGTTCTTCGCGGAGGCCAGGGCCTGGTCGGCAAATGCCGGCGCGGCGATGGTGGCAGACAGCGCAATCGCCATGCTGGCCCAGGTTGCTTTCATCATGGACTTCCTCTTGGTTGGGTTACAGTTCCTGCGGGCGATTGTAAGTAACGCGCTTGGCGCCCCGTGTCAGCAAATGTGTCGAATTTCTGGGAGAGCGTGATGTATTTTCTGGGTCTGGGCCTGATCCTGCTGGCGATGAAGTACCTGGAGATCGGGCCGGTGGCCGCCTGGAGCTGGTGGTGGGTGTTATCCCCGTTTGCGCTGGCGGTGGCCTGGTGGGCCTGGGCGGATTCGAGTGGTTACACCAAGCGCAAGGCGATGGAGCGCGAGGACGCGCGGCGCAAGGACCGGATCGATCGCAACAAGGAGGCCATCGGCACCGGGCCGCGCAAGCGGCGCTGACAGGCTCGCGCGACGCACCGGCGCGGGCCGGGCCGCACGCGGTGGCGTCGGAGCCGCGGCGCCGGGGCCGCGGCCGTTCGATCGATCAGTAGTTGTCCAGCACGGCGCCCTTGCTGGCCGATGCCGCGTTGAAGGCGAACTTGGCCTGCACGCCACGCGTGTAACGCGGCGCGGGTGCCTTCCAGGCCGCGCGACGCCGCGCCAGTTCGGCATCGTCGACATTGAGCTGCAGCAGCAGCTGGTGGGCGTCGATGGTGATCGTGTCACCTTCCTCGATCAGCGCGATGTTCCCGCCCGCGGCGGCCTCCGGTGCCACATGGCCGACCACCATGCCCCAGGTGCCGCCGGAGAAGCGGCCGTCGGTGATCAGGCCGACCGACTCGCCCAGGCCCTGGCCGACCAGTGCGCCGGTGGGCGCGAGCATCTCCGGCATGCCGGGGCCGCCCTTGGGCCCGAGGTAACGCAGCACCATCACGTCGCCGGCGACGATCTTGCCGGCCAGGATGGCGGCCAGTGCCGATTGCTCGTCGTCGAACACACGCGCGGGACCGGTGATGACCGGGTTCTTCAGGCCGGTGATCTTGGCCACGCAGCCTTCGGGCGACAGGTTGCCCTTGAGAATGGCCAGGTGGCCCTGCGCGTACATCGGCTTGTCGATCGGACGGATCACGTCCTGGTCGGCGCGCGGCACGTCGGGGATGTCCTTGAGCACCTCGGCGATCGTCTGCCCGGTGATGGTCATGCAGTCGCCGTGCAGCAGGCCGGCGGCCAGCAGCGTCTTCATGACCTGCGGAATGCCGCCGGCCTTGTGCAGGTCGACCGCCAGGTACTTGCCGCTGGGCTTGAGGTCGCACAACACCGGCGTGCGCTGGCGGATACGCTCGAAATCGTCGATGCTCCAATCGACGCCGGCCGCGTGGGCGATGGCCAGGAAATGCAGCACCGCGTTGGTCGATCCGCCGGTGGCCATGACGACGGCAACCGCGTTCTCCAGCGCCTTGCGCGTGACGATGTCGCGTGGCTTGAGGCCGAGCCCGATGGCCTTGACCAGCACCTTGGCCGACTCCTTGGCCGAATTCAGCTTTTCGTCGTGCGGATTGGCCATGGTCGAGGAGTAGGGCAGGGACATGCCCAGCGCCTCGAAGGCCGACGACATGGTGTTGGCGGTATACATGCCGCCGCACGAGCCGGTGCCCGGAATCGCGCGACGCTCGATCTCGAGCAGGTCCTCGTCGGTCATCTTGCCCGCGGCATTCTGGCCCACCGCCTCGAACACGCTGACGATGTTCAGGTCCTGGCCCTTGTAGTGGCCGGGCAGGATGGTGCCGCCATAGACATAGATGGCCGGAACATTGGCGCGGAGCATGCCCATCATGCCACCGGGCATGTTCTTGTCGCATCCGCCGACGACGACGACACCGTCCATCCACTGGCCCTGCACGCAGGTCTCGACGCAGTCGGAGATCACCTCGCGGCTGACGAGCGAATATTTCATGCCTTCGGTGCCCATGGCCATTCCGTCGGAGATGGTCGGCGTGCCGAAGATCTGCGCATTGCCGCCGGCCTCCTCGATGCCGGCCACGGCGGCGTCGGCGAGTTTCTGCAAGCCGCTGTTGCACGGCGTGATCGTGCTGTGCCCGTTGGCCACGCCGATCATCGGCTTGTTGAAGTCGTTCTGCTGGTACCCCATCGCGTAATACATGGAGCGGTTGGGGGCGCGCGACTTGCCTTCGGTGATGTTCTTGCTGCGGGTGTTGAGTTCGACGGGCTTGGTGGCCATGGCGTGCTTGTCTCTCGGTCGGGTTGATGGTGTCCGGCAGCCGCAGGCGGCGGTCGGCCGCGCGGCATGCATGGGTGCAGACCCGAGAGTATGCGCGCTGCGACTAAGTTGCACCAATATACTTTCCATGGCTCACTGATTCACATTGCATATGAATGACCGTCCCATCGACCTGCGGCTGTGGCGCCAGTTCCTGGCGGTGGCGCAGGAACTGCACTTCGGCCGCGCGGCGCGCGCGCTGCACATGACGCAGCCACCGCTGACGCAGGGCATCGCCCAGCTGGAGTCGCTGCTCGGCGTGCCGCTGTTCGAGCGCACCAAGCGCCAGGTGCGCCTGAGCGTGGCCGGCGCCGCCTTGTTGCCCAAGGTCCGCGACCTGCTGGCGCGCGCCCACGACCTGCCGCCACTGGCGCGCGCGGCCGCCGGTGGCGAGGCCGGTCGGCTGCGGCTGGCCTTCGTGTCCACCGTCGGTTACACCTTGCTGCCGCGCTGGGTACGCGGATTCCGCGCGTCCTTTCCCGACGTGTTGCTCGACCTGAGCGAGGCCACCGGCGATGTGCAGGCCGACGCCTTCGAGCGGGGCGACATCGACGCCGGCTTCGTGCTGCATGCGCCGGGCTTCGCACCGCCCGGGCGCAGCAGTCTGCGCGTGAGCTCCGAGCCGCTGGCGCTGGCGCTGCCGGCGCGGCATCCGCTGGCGCTGCAGGCGGCGCCGCCCCGGTTGCACGATGCGCTGGCGTGCCCGCTGGTGATCTTTCCCCGGCGCATCGCCCCGTCGCTGCACGACGCGATCTTCGGCCTGTACCACGGCGCCGGCGCGGTGCCGGTGGTGGCCCAGCAGGCCAACCAGATGCAGACCATCGTGAACCTGGTCTCGGCGGGCCTGGGGGTGGCCTGGGTGCCGGAAAGCGTGCGGCAGTTCCAGCGCTCGGGCGTGATCTACCGGGACGTCCGCGGCCGCGGGCCGGTCGGCGTCGGCACGCGCTGCGAGACCAGCCTGGTGTGGCGTGGCGACAACGACAACCCGGCCCTGGCGCGTTTCGTCGCGTATGTGCAGGCACACCCGGACGAGCCCGATCCGATGGAAGCGGGCTGACACCACCTCGTCCCCGGCCGGCGGCGGGGCATGGCGCGGCGTGCACAATGCGGCGCATGCTGATTCATCCCGATATCGACCCCGTCGCCCTGCAACTGGGCCCGATCGCCGTGCACTGGTACGGCCTGACCTACCTGGCGGCCTTCGGCCTGTTCATGCTGCTGGGGCATCTGCGATTGCGCCACGAACCTTTCGTGTCCCTGGGGGGCGATACCGGCTGGGGCCGCCGGGACGTGGAGGACATCCTGTTCCTGGGCGTGGTGGGTGTCGTGCTCGGCGGGCGGCTGGGGTATTGCCTGTTCTACAAGCCCTTGTATTACCTGGCCCATCCGCTGGAGGTCTTTGCGGTCTGGCAGGGCGGCATGAGTTTCCACGGCGGCTTGCTCGGCGTCATCGCCGCCATGGTCTGGTTTGCATATTCCCGCCGCCGGCCGTTCTGGAAGGTGGCCGATTTCGTCGCGCCCTGCGTACCGACCGGTCTGGCCGCGGGCCGCATCGGCAACTTCATCAACGGCGAGTTGCCGGGCCGCCTGGCCGATCCGGGCCTGCCCTGGGGCATGGTGTTCCGCGGGGCGGGCGAGCTGCCGCGTCATCCGTCACAGATCTACCAGTTCCTGCTCGAAGGCCTGTTGTTGTTCGTGTTGTTGTGGTGGTATGCGCGCCGGCGACGCGCCACCGGGCGCGTGGCCGCCGCCTTCCTGGTCGGTTACGGCGTGTTGCGATTCATCGCCGAATTTTTCCGCGAACCCGATGCCCACCTCGGCCTGTTGTCGCTGGGCATGAGCATGGGCCAGTGGTTGTGTATTCCGATGGTGCTCGCCGGCGCCGCATTGTGGTGGTGGGCGGGCCGGCGCGACGCGCAGTGGCCGCTGTGAGCGGCATCTGCCGGGCGGGCCGGGCGATGTCCCTAGAATCAGGCATCACCCGGGACCGTGCCGGTTCCGACCGCCCACTTCCATGCGCATGCCTCTGACGACCACCGATGCCCAGCCCCAAGCCCTGTTGCGGCGTCGCGGCCGCTTGCCTGCGCCGAGCCTGACCTGGAGCCTGCAAGCATGACGACGTCGAACTGGATTCTGGACAAGGTCAGCCGGCTGATGTCGCAGGTGCAGGCCGAGGCGCAGGCCGAACAGGCCAAGACGACGTCCGGCTCCGGTCCCGCGCGTTCGCTCGACGCGCGGCTCGATGGCGTCGTGCGCAAGGGCGACGAGGCCTTGTCCCCGCGCGAGTTGCGGCGCATCCTGGGCGAGTTGCAGTCCGTCGTCGACAGCCGCGTCAGCGAGGCCGAGGCGGGACGCCGCGCCAGCGTGATTGCGCAGTGGTACGAAAAGGCTTCCGCGCCCGAACGCATCGACTGCATGTTCCTGATGAACGACAAGTTCGCCCACGACCCGCAGACGATGCAGGCCGCGCGCGCCGAATACGAGGCCGCGCAGGGCACGCCCGAGCAGGGTCATGCGGAGATCCGGCTGCGCCAGGCGCTGGAGTCGCCGCGCACCCGCTTGCTGCAGCGTTTCGCCGGGTTTGCGCAGGGCCTGCGTTTCCTGGTGAACCTGCGCGCCGAATTGCTGCCGCTGCTGCGCACCCACAAGGGGCTGGTGGCGCTCGATGCCGAGCTCGAAAGCCTGTTCTCGAACTGGTTCGACGTAGCGTTTCTCGAGCTGCGCCGCATCAGCTGGGATTCGCCGGCATCGCTGATCGAGAAACTGATCCGCTACGAGGCCGTGCACGCGATCCGCAGCTGGGCCGACGTGAAGAACCGCCTGGACAGCGATCGCCGCTGCTACGGATTCTTCCATCCGCACATGCCCGACGAGCCCCTGATCTTCGTCGAGGTGGCCCTGCTCGACCAGATGGCCGACAGCATGGCGCCGCTGCTCGACGAGTCGGCGTCGGCCGCCGACCTGGACAAGGCCACGACGGCGATCTTCTATTCGATCAGCAACACCCAGGTCGGATTGCGCGGCGTGAGTTTCGGCGATTCGCTGATCAAGCGTGTCGTCGAGGCCTTGCAGGGCGAGTTCCCGCGGCTCAAGACCTTCGCGACCCTGTCGCCGATCCCGGGCCTGCGCGCCTGGCTGGGTCGCAACATCGACGCGATGCTGGACAAGGCCGGCGTCAAGGCGCGCCAGCGCCTGGCCCAGGCATTGGCGGTGGAGCCTGACGCGCTCACCGGCGAAGCGGTGCTGGCCGGGTTCGATGCGGCGGCCGAGCTGGACGAGAAGTCGCCCGTGCGCAGGCTGCTGCTGCAATGTGCGGCCCAGTACCTGCTGGAGACCGGCAAGGGTGGTCGCTCGGTGGATCCGGTGGCCCGGTTCCACCTGGGCAACGGCGCGCGCATCGAGCGACTCAACTGGATGGCCGACGGCTCGCCCAAGGGCATCAAGCAGTCCTGCGGCCTGATGGTGAACTACCTGTACGACCTCAAGCGGCTGGACAAATACCGCAGCCAGCTCGAACAGGGCAAGATCCCGACCTCGAGCGCGCTCGACGCGCTGGCGTTCTAGGCGCCGGGCATTTCCGGCCTTCATCCAGGACCCCACGCACGGTGACTGCAGAAGTACGCATCGAGACCGATGGAGCGCTGGCGGTGGTGACGCTGAGCCAGGGTGCGCGTTTCAATGCCATGTCGCTGGCCATGTGGGAGCAGCTGCGCGCCGCGTTCGCGTCCATTGCCCGGGACCCTGCGTTGCGCTGTGTCGTCGTGCGGGGGGCCGGCGGGCATTTCTGTGCCGGTGGCGACATCGCCGAATACCCGGCATTCCGATTCGACCGCCAGCGCCTGCGCGATTTCCACGAGAACACGGTGTGGGGCGCCTTGCAGGCCATGCTCGACTGCGACCTGCCGGTGCTTGCGCAGATCGACGGCAACTGCATGGGCGCCGGGCTGGAGATCGCCAGCTGTTGCGACATCCGCATCGCCGGCGCGTCGGCGCGTTTCGGCGCGCCGATCGCCCGGCTGGGTTTCCCGATGGCGCCGCGCGAGCTCGACCTGGTGCTGCGGGCCGCCGGAGCGAGCGCCACCCGCGAGCTGCTGCTCGAGGCCCGGGTGCTCGATGCGCAGCGCATGCTGCAGCTCGGTTTTCTCAGCCGCTGCGTGCCCGATGCCGACGTGGCCGACGCGCTCGAGCAGGCCCGCCAGCGCATCGTGGCGCTGGCGCCGCAGGCGGCCCGCATGCACAAGCGCATGTTGCGCGCATTGCAGGGCGACCCGGCGCCGGGCCCGCAAGCGCCCACCGACGCCACGGCGCGCGGCATCGACCGCCGGGACCGGTTGCAGGCGCTGGTGGACCAGGCCTACGACTACGCCGACACGCCCGAGCACCGCGAAGGCATCACTGCCTTTCTCGCCAAGCGCAAGCCGCAATTCTGAAACGCCCCTTGTTCGACCGAACCGCCCGTCCACGCCATGAAGCCTGCTGCCATCTCCACCTCGTCCGACCGCAACCTGTTCGACGCGTTGCGCGATGCCTTCCCGGCCGATCTCGACGCGACCGCGATCGAGACGGATACCGGCCTGCGCTACAGCTGGCGCGACCTGGACCGGGCCACCGCGATGATGGCCAACCTGCTGCAGGGCCTGGACCTGCCGCCGGCATCGCGGATCGCGGTGCAGGTCGACAAGTCGGTCGAGGCCGCCATGGTGTACCTGGCCACGCTGCGCGCCGGCCATGTGTTCCTGCCGCTCAATACCGCCTACCAGAGTGCGGAGATGGAGTATTTCATCGGCAATGCCGAACCGGCCGTCGTGGTGTGCAGCCGGCGCAATTTCGGCTGGGTCAGCCAGCTCGCGTTCAAGGCCGGCACCGGCCACGTGTTCACGCTCGACGACGATCGCACCGGCTCCCTGCTCGAGCGCGCCGCTGCCTGTTCCGACCGCCATGCCAGCGTCGCGCGCCGTGGCGACGACCTGGCGGCGATCCTGTACACCAGCGGCACGACCGGGCGCAGCAAGGGTGCCATGCTCAGCCATGCGAACCTGCTGAGCAATGCGCTGGTGCTGCGCGACGCCTGGGGCTGGCGCACGCCTGCCGACGGCGGCGACGTGTTGATCCATTCGTTGCCGATCTTTCACGTGCACGGGCTGTTCGTGGCCTTGCACGGCGCGCTGATCAACGGCAGTGCGCTGTTGTGGCAGTCGAAGTTCGATCCGGCCTGGGTGGTGGCCAACCTGCCGCGCGCGACGGTCTTCATGGGCGTGCCCACGATGTATGTCCGCTTGCTGGCCGACCCCGGCCTGAACCGGGAACAATGCCGCGCGATGCGCCTGTTCATCTCGGGTTCCGCGCCCTTGCTGTTGGACACCTTTGCACAGTGGCAGCAACGCACCGGCCACACCATCCTCGAGCGCTACGGCATGTCCGAGACCATCATGCTGACATCCAACCCCTGCGACCCGGCGCAGGGCGAGCGCCGCGGCGGTACGGTGGGCTTCCCGTTGCCGGGCGTGACGCTGCGGGTGTGTGACGATGCGGGCCAGCCGGTGCCGACCGGGGAGGTGGGCGGCATCCAGGTCAAGGGGCCCAACGTGTTCGGCGGCTACTGGCGCATGCCCGAGAAGACACGGGAAGAGTTCACGGCCGACGGCTTCTTCAAGACCGGCGATGTCGGGCGCATCGACGCCGACGGCTACGTGACCATCGTCGGGCGCAGCAAGGACCTGATCATCAGTGGCGGCTACAACGTCTACCCGGCCGAGGTGGAGGCCTTCATCAACGACATGGCCGGTGTGGCCGAAAGCGCGCTGGTCGGCGTGCCGCATCCCGATTTCGGCGAGGTCGGCGTGGCCGTGGTCACGGCGCGGCCCGGCGCCAGGCTCGACGGCCAGGCGGTCCTGGCCGAACTCAAGGCACGGCTGGCCAACTTCAAGGTGCCCAAGCGCTGCTTCGTCGTCGACGAGCTGCCGCGCAATGCCATGGGCAAGGTGCAGAAGAACCTGTTGCGCGAACAGCACAAAGGCCTGTTCGCGGCCGGCTGAGGCAGCGCGTTCACAGGCCGGATCGGGCGTCGAGCGCGCGGCGCTGCTGGCCGCCGCGAGGCGTGCTGGTTCAGCGCAGCACCAGCACCGGGATGTGCGAGTGGGTCAGCACCAGTTGGGTTTCGCTGCCCAGCAGCAGGCGCTTGACGCCACGCCGGCCGTGGGAGGCCATCACGATCAGATCGCACTTGTGCTTCTTCGCGGTGGCGATGATGGCCTCCGACACCAGGTCGGACTTGACGGTGACCCCCTTGGCCTTGACGCCCTTGGCCATGGCCGTCTTCTTGACGCCGTCGACGATGGCCTGCGCGGCATCGGCCCATTGTTTCTCGATGCGCGCCACTTCGCCGGCCTGCACCGCCATGCCGCCCTCGAAGTAGGTCATGGGATAACGTGCGACGACCTTGAGCACCACGAGTTCGGCACCGGCCAGCCCGGCCAGGGCGATGGCGCTCGAGACGGCCTTGCGGGATAGATTGGATCCGTCCGTGGCGACAAGAATTCGCTGGTACATGGTGACTCCTCGGGTGTTGTTGATGGTTGGAGAATAGCCGGGTGTCGCCCGGTCGCCTTGATGCAGATCAAGACATGTCGGCATGTCCGAGTTAAGCTCAGGTCCCATGTCCAGTGCCATGGCGGCGACGCCCGAGCAGACCAGCAACGTGTCCCTTGCCGACGTGCGTTCGCCCGTGGCGCGGCGCGCGGTCGGCCACGAACACGCGGTCGACGCCATGCAGTTGCTGGACGATCCTCAGGAATGGGCCGCCTTCAGCGGCCCGAGCACGCGCGAGCCGGGCCTGGTCGAGTCGAACCTGGTCGTCGACGGCATCACCTGCGCGGCCTGTGCGGTCACCATCGAGCAGGCCTTGCGCGCCGTGCCCGGCGTGGTCCGTGCCGACGTCAGCGCGGCCTCGCGCCGTGCGACGGTGGCGTGGTCGCCCGACGTCGTCAAGCCCTCGGGCTGGATGGGTGCGATCCGCAAGGCGGGTTATGTTCCGCTGCCGGCGAACGACGCCAGCGCCCGCGCCGCGCGGCTGCAGGAGAGTCGTACCGCCTTGTGGCGCTGGCTGGTGGCCGGCCTGTGCATGATGCAGGTGATGATGTACGCCTATCCGGCCTATGTCGCCTTGCCCGGCGACCTGAGCATGGAGTCGGAGCGGCTGCTGCGCTGGGCCTCGTGGGTGCTGACCCTGCCGGTGATGCTGTTCTCCTGCGGCCCGTTCTTCCGTTCGGCGCTGCGCGACCTGGTCCAGCGGCGCGTGAGCATGGACCTGCCGGTGGCCATTGCGCTGGTGATCACCTTTGCCGTCAGCACGGCGGGCACCTTCGATCCGGCCGGGGCGTTCGGGCGCGAGGTGTATTTCGATTCCCTGACCATGTTCGTGTTCTTCCTGCTCACCGGGCGCTGGCTCGAACTGCGCCTGCGCGACCGCACCGCCGGGGCACTGGAGGCGATGGTCAACCGCATGCCCGACGCGGTGCAGCGTCGACGCGCCGATGGCAGCTTCGAGGCCGTCGTCGTGCGCCGCCTCGTGGTCGGCGACGTGATCCGCGTATTGCCCGGCGAGGCGATCGCCGCCGATGGCGTGATCACGCAGGGATCGACACTGGTGGACCAGGCCTTGCTGACCGGGGAGTCCAAGCCGGTGTCCCGTGCCGTCGGCGCGCCGGTCATCGCCGGCAGCTTCAACCTGGCCGGCGTCATCGAGGTCCGGGTCGAGAAGGCCGGCGCCGACACCCGGTTCGCGGCGGTGCTGGCACTGGTGCGCAACGCATCGGCGACCAAGCCGCGGCTGGCGCAACTGGCCGACCGCATCGCCAAGCCGTTCCTGATCGTCGTGTTGCTGGCCGCGGCGGCGGCTGCCGGGTACTGGTGGTCGGCCGGTGCGGGGCACGCCTTGATGGTGGCCGTCGCGGTGCTGGTCGTGACCTGTCCGTGCGCCTTGTCGCTGGCCACGCCCACCGCCATGCTCGCCGCCGCCGGCAACCTGGCCCGGGGCGGGGTGCTGGTGCGCCGCCTGCAGGCTCTCGAGGCCCTGGCCGCGGTCGACACCGTGGTGTTCGACAAGACCGGGACGCTGACCCGCGACGGCCTGCGGCTCGGCGCGGTGCGCGTGCGCGAGGGCCTGTCGCGCGAGCAGGCGCTGGCCATGGCGGCGGCGCTGGCCGGCCACTCGCTGCATCCGGTGGCGCGCGCGCTGGTGCAGGCGGCGCAGCAGCCGGGCTCCGCGCCGAGCTGGCATGCCGAGGCGGTCACCGAACATGCGGGGCAGGGGATGCAGGGCGATCTGCAGCCCTGCGACGGGACGACACCGGCGCGTTCGGCGTGGCTGGGCAGCAGCCGGTTCTGCGGCCTGCCCGAGGCGGACCATCATGCAGGATCGACGCACCTGGCCGACGCGTCCGGCTGGCTGGCGAGTTTCACGTTGCACCAGGACCTGCGTGCGGACGCCGCGGACACGGTCGCAGGCCTGTTGTCCGATGGTTACCGGGTGCACATGGTCTCGGGCGACCAGCGCGAGGCGGCGTTGCAGGTGGCCGAACCCCTGGGTATTGCCTCGGTGTGGGCCGGTTGTTCCCCCGATGACAAGCTTGCATTCCTGCGCGAGCAGCAGGCGCAGGGGCATCGGGTGGCGGTGATCGGCGACGGGCTGAACGACGCCCCGGTGCTGGCCGGTGCCGATGTGTCGTTCGCGCTCGGTCACGCCGCTCCGCTGGCGCAGTCCCACGCCGATTTCGTCGTGCTGGGCGGGCAATTGCGGCGCATCGGCCAGAGCCTGCAACTGGCGCGACGCACCATGCGGGTCGTGCGGCAGAATCTGGGCTGGGCCCTGGCCTACAACATGGCCTGCATCCCGCTGGCGGTGGTGGGCTGGATTCCGGCCTGGCTGGCGGGGCTGGGCATGGCCGCCAGCTCGTTGCTGGTGGTGGTCAATGCGCTGCGCCTGGCCAGCGGACTGGAAGAGGGGAAAGACTGATGGATATCCTGTACCTGCTCATTCCCTTGTCGGTCGTGCTGGTGTTCTTCATCCTGGCAGGCCTGTGGTGGGCCATCTACCGCGGGCAGTTCGAGGATATCGAGCGTGAAGGCGAGCGCATCCTGGAGGAATGACACGATGATTCCGCCCAGGCCAGGCCGGTGCCATGCGTGGCGACTGCCTGCGCGAGCAGGCCGAGTGTTGCTTGTGTGTCAAAACGCAAGTCCCGTTTGATGTTGGTCAAACCCGCTCAGGGTTTGCCAGTGGAAACTTGAACCAGATCAATTTGGAAGACCTGAAAATGCAATTTCCCAATGCGAAGGCCACGTCCTACAACGATACCGTCGTACGGCAATTCGCCATCATGACCATCGTCTGGGGTGTCGTCGGCATGCTGGTCGGGGTGATCATCGCGGCCCAGCTGACCTGGCCGGAGCTCAACTTCGGCATACCCTGGCTCAGTTACGGCCGGCTCAGGCCGCTGCATACCAATGCGGTGATCTTCGCGTTCGGCGGTTGCGGCTTGTTCGCCACCGCCTATTACGTCGTGCAGCGCACCTGCCAGGTCCGGCTGTTCGGCGACAAGCTGGCGGCATTCACGTTCTGGGGCTGGCAGCTGGTCATCGTGGCTGCGGCCATCTCGCTGCCGATGGGTTTCACCCAGGCCAAGGAATATGCC
The DNA here is from genome assembly GCA_024236015.1 of Rhodoferax sp. Taxonomy (GTDB): domain Bacteria; phylum Pseudomonadota; class Gammaproteobacteria; order Burkholderiales; family Burkholderiaceae_C; genus CAISIP01. The sequence goes on along the minus strand of JACKLK010000001.1, from coordinate 1,217,888 downwards.
GAACTCGAGTGGCCGATCGACATCCTGATCGCGCTGGTCTGGGTGGCGTTCGCGGTGGTCTTCTTCGGCACCATCGGCACCCGCAAGGTGCGCCACATCTACGTGGCCAACTGGTTCTTCGGCGCGTTCATCCTGGCGGTGGCCCTGCTGCACATCGTCAACAGCGCGGCCATTCCGTCGGGCTGGATGAAGTCGTATTCGGCCTACGCCGGCGTGCAGGACGCCATGGTGCAGTGGTGGTACGGCCACAATGCGGTGGGTTTCTTCCTGACCGCCGGCTTCCTGGGCATGATGTATTACTTCATCCCCAAGCAGGCCGAGCGGCCGGTGTACAGCTACCGGCTGTCGATCGTGCACTTCTGGGCGCTGATCTTCACCTACATGTGGGCCGGCCCGCACCACCTGCACTACACGGCATTGCCGGACTGGACGCAGTCGGTGGGCATGGTGTTCTCGCTGATCCTGCTGGCGCCGAGCTGGGGCGGCATGATCAACGGCATCATGACCTTGTCGGGCGCCTGGCACAAGCTGCGTGATGACCCGATCCTGCGTTTCCTGATCGTGTCGCTGTCGTTCTACGGCATGAGCACCTTTGAAGGCCCGATGATGTCGATCAAGACCGTCAACGCCTTGTCGCACTACACCGACTGGACGGTCGGCCACGTGCACTCGGGCGCGCTCGGCTGGGTCGGGCTGGTCACGATGGGCAGCATGTATTACCTGATCCCGCGCCTGTTCGGGCGCAAGCAGATGTACAGCGTCAAGGCGATCGAGATCCATTTCTGGACCGCGACCATCGGCATCGTGATCTATATCGCCGCGATGTGGATCGCCGGCGTGATGCAGGGCCTGATGTGGCGCGCCATCAACCCGGACGGCACGCTGACCTATACCTTCGTCGAATCGGTCAAGGCGACCTATCCGTTCTATTTCCTGCGCCTGATGGGCGGGTTGCTGTACCTCGGCGGCATGCTGATCATGTTGTGGAACACCTGGAAGACCGCCACCGCCGGCAAGGTCGTGACCGTGTCCATTCCCAACGCCGCTGCCCACGCCTGAGGACCATCGATCATGGCAAACCAAGACTCCAAGACCCCGTTGCTCTCGCACGAGCGCGTCGAGACCAACAACTTCCTGATGATCGTGCTGATCCTCATCGTGCTGGCCGTCGGCGGCCTGGTCGAGATCGTGCCGCTGTTCTTCCAGAAGTCCACGACCGAGCCGATCAAGGGTGTCGAGCCGTATACGCCGCTGCAACTGGCGGGCCGCGACGTCTATATCCGCGAGGGCTGCTACAACTGCCATTCGCAGATGATCCGGCCGTTCCGGGCCGAGACGCTGCGGTATGGCCACTATTCGGTGGCCGGCGAGTCGGTGTACGACCATCCGTTCCAGTGGGGCAGCAAGCGCACCGGCCCGGACCTGGCACGCGTGGGTGGCAAGTACAACGACGAGTGGCATCGCATCCACCTGATCAATCCGCGCGACCTGGTGCCGGAGTCCAACATGCCGGCCTATCCCTGGCTGGAGAAGGGCACGATCGATGGCGCGGCCCTGGCGGCGAACATGCGGGCCCTGCGCACCGTGGGTGTTCCCTACACCGACGCGCAGATCGCGGCCGCGGCCGAAGAGGTCAAGGGCAAGACCGAGATGGACGCCACCATCGCCTATCTGCAGGTGCTGGGCCTGGCGCTCAAATAACGCAGGAGAAGAAGAAATGGATATCAACACCTTGCGCTCCATCACCACGGTGGCAGCACTGGTCGTCTTCCTGGGCATCGTCTGGTGGGCCTGGTCCAAGAACCGCAAGAGCGACTTCGAACAGGCGGCCCGGCTGCCTTTCGAACAAGACTGACGAATTGCACGAGGAACGAGCATGAGCGATTTCACCCACGGTTTCTGGTCGCTGTACGTCGCCGGGATCACCATCGTCAGCATCCTGGCCTGCCTGTTGCTGCTGTGGTTCAGCGGCAAGGCCAAGGCCATGACCGCGCACGACAACACCACCGGCCATGTCTGGGACGGCGACCTGCGCGAGATGAACAACCCCTTGCCGCGCTGGTGGGTGTGGCTGTTCGTGATCACCGTCGTCTTTGCGCTGGTCTACCTGGCGCTGTATCCGGGACTGGGCACCTTCAAGGGCAGCCTGGCCTGGTCGTCCACCGGCCAGCATGCCGCGGAGATGCAAAAGGGCGAGGAGGCGATCGCCCCGCTGTATGCACGTTTTGCCGCCATGAAGACCGAGGAGATCGCCCGGGATCCGCAGGCCATGGCGATCGGCGAACGCTTGTTCATGAACAACTGCTCGCAGTGCCATGGCTCCGATGCGCGCGGCAGCAAGGGTTTCCCGAACCTGACCGACAGCGACTGGTTGTACGGCGGCGCCCCGGACAAGATCGTCGAGACGCTGACCAACGGGCGCATGGGCAACATGCCGCCGCTGGGCGCGGCGCTGGGTTCCGCCGACGATGTCAAGAACGTCGCCCAATACGTGCTGAGCCTGTCGGGCAGCCCGCACGACTCGGTACGCGCCGCACTGGGCAAGTCCAAGTTCGGTGTCTGTGCCGCCTGCCACGGCAACGACGGCAAGGGCAATCCGGCCGTCGGCGCGCCCAACCTGACCGACGACATCTGGCTCCATGGTTATGGCGAGGCCACGATCATCTCGATGATCAACAACGGCAAGGTCAACCAGATGCCGGCACAGGCCGACAAGCTCAGCCCGGCCCAGATCCAGGTGCTGGCCGCCTATGTGTGGGGCTTCTCCAACAAGACGGCCGTGGCCAGCCCATAACCGAGTGAGCGGCGTTCTTGCATTCTTCCAAACCTGATCCTCGCAAGGTCATCCCGATCGTGCCGTCCGCCGAGGCGGGCGCCATCGCGGCCGACCCGGAGATGGTGTCGCTGTACGAGGCGCACAAGAAGATCTATCCGCGCAGTGTCTCGGGCCTGTTCTCGAACTGGCGCTGGGCGATGGTCTGGCTGACCCAGCTGGTCTTCTACGGCCTGCCGTGGCTGGACTGGGGGCAACGCCAGGCCGTGTTGTTCGATCTCGGCGCGCGGCGCTTCTACATCTTCAACCTGGTCCTGTACCCGCAGGATTTCATCTATCTCACCGGCTTGCTGGTGATCTCGGCCTTGTCGCTGTTCCTGTTCACGGCGGTGGCCGGGCGCCTGTGGTGCGGCTACGCCTGCCCGCAGACGGTGTACACCGAGATCTTCCTGTGGATCGAGAAGAAGTTCGAAGGGGATCGCTCGGCCCGCATGCGCCGGGATGCCGCGTCCATGTCGGTCGACAAGTTCCTGCGCAAGGGTGGCAAGCACCTGGCCTGGCTGGCGGTGGCGTTCTGGACCGGGTTCACCTTCGTGGGTTATTTCACGCCCATCACCGAACTCGGACGGGAACTGCTCGCGCTGCAGATGACGTCGTGGGAGGTGTTCTGGACCTTCTTCTACGGCTTCGCCACCTACGGCAATGCGGGCTTCATGCGCGAGCAGGTGTGCAAGCACATGTGCCCGTATGCCCGCTTCCAGAGCGCCATGTTCGACCACGACACGCTGATCGTCACCTATGACGAGGCACGGGGCGAACCGCGCGGCGCGCGCTCGCGCAAGGCCGACCCGGCCACGCTCAAGCTCGGTGCCTGCGTCGACTGCACCTTGTGCGTGCAGGTCTGTCCGACCGGCATCGACATCCGCAACGGCCTGCAATACGAATGCATCGGTTGTGGTGCCTGCGCCGACGTCTGCGACACGGTGATGGACAAGATGGGTTACGCCCGCGGCCTGGTCAAGTATTCGACGCAGAACGCGGTCAAGCAGCACTGGAGCCGTCCGGAGATCCTGCGCCACGTGCTGCGACCGCGGGTGCTGCTGTACACCGGCATCCTGCTGGCCATCGTGATCGCGATGGCGGTGAGCCTGGTGCTGCGCTCGCCGTTCAAGGTCGATGTCGTGCGCGACCGCGGAACCCTGGCGCGCATCGTCTCGGGCGGCAAGATCGAGAACGTGTTCCGGCTGCAGGTGATGAATGCCACCGAAGCGAAGCAGGACTACCGCATATCCGTCACCGGCCTGGACGGCGTCGTCCTGGCATCGGACGAGCAGTTCAGCGTCGCGGCGACCGAATCGCGCTGGATCGCCGTGCGGGTGCAACTGCCGTACGAGGGCGCGCAACCGGGCTCGCACCCGATCCGCTTCGACATCACCGAACTCGGCAGCAACAAGCATGTCGGTGAAAAATCCGTGTTCCTGGTTCCGCGTTGAGGAGATTCCCGCATGACTACACCCGATCACACGGCGCCCGCTCCCTGGTGGAAATTCGGGCATGTCTGGCTGGTGATTGCCGGCCCGGCGCTGGTCGTCGTTGCCGGTTTCGTCACCCTGTACCTGGCCTTGCGCTACCCCGATCCGGTGATCACCGAGGACTACTACCGCAAGGGCCTGGAGATCAACCAGACCCTGGCCAACCCGTCGGCCAGCCTGGCGCCGGCGGTGCAAGGGCGCAACCATGCGCAGACCGGTGTGCCTGCCGCGGCACCGGCCGCCGACACGGCCAAACCCTGAGGCCACGACGATGGAGATGGCAGACAACCGGTGGGCCAAGCGCCTGATGTGGGTGGTGTGGCCGGCCTTCCTGGTCGCCGGCGTGCTGGAGATGCTGGTGTTCGCCATGGTCGACCCGCAGGACCTGCATTGGGCCGGGCAACCGCTGGAGCTGTCGCGCCAGGGCATCTATACCGTGGCGTTCTTCGTGTTCTGGGGATTGACGCTGCTGGGCTGTGGCTTGACGGCCCTGCTGGCGATGACGCCCCAGGAGGTCAACGAGCCGGGCGCGCAGGGCAACGACTGACGGTGAGCGCGGCGGTTGTCCGGCCGCCGGCCTCGTGGCCCGGGCCGACCGGGACGGGTTCTAGTTGCAGACTTGCGGATTCACCAATTGCTTGAGCGCGTCGGCATTGACGATGCGCACGTGCCGCTGCTTGACCTCGACGATGCCTTCCTCGACGAACTTCGAGAAGGTGCGGCTGACGGTCTCGAGCTTGAGGCCCAGGTAGCTGCCGATTTCCTCGCGCGTCATGCGCAGCACGAGTTCGGACTGGGAGAAGCCGCGTGCATGCAGGCGCTGCACCAGGTTGAGCAGGAAGGCCGCCAGGCGCTCTTCGGCGCGCATGCTGCCCAGCAGCAGCATCACGCCGTGCTCGCGCACGATCTCGCGGCTCATGATCTTGTGCACATGGCGCTGCAGGCCGGGGATCTCGGTCGACAGTTCCTCGATGCGGTCGAAGGGCAGCAGGCAGACGTCGGCGTCTTCGAGCGCGATGGCGTCGCAGGTGTGCCGGTCATTGACGATGCCATCCAGGCCGACCACCTCGCCGGCCATCTGGAAACCCGTGACCTGGTCGCGGCCATCCTCGGATGTGATGCAGGTCTTGAAGAAACCGGTGCGGATCGCGTACAGGCTGGTGAACTTGTCGCCGCAGCGGAACAGGCTGGTGCCGCGCTTGACGCGGCGCCGGTTCGCGACCAGCCCGTCGACGCGGTCCAGCTCTTCCGCGGTCAGGCCCAGCGGCATGCACAGCTCTCGCAGGTTGCAGCTCGAACATGCCACGCGGATGGTGTTCGAACTCAAGGGCACGATGGGTGTGACCGCGTGGGGATCGTGGTGGGGCGGGGTACTGTGCAACATGCTCACTCCTGACATGCATCAATTGTGCGCTACATCATGATCGAGGCATTTGATGCATGTCAAGCCACCGGGTCGGGGGGTGAGGCATATTGCGGTCATCCCCGAGATGGACCCATGCCCACAACCGCCACTGCACCCGTTTCTGCCGAGCTGCTGCGCCAGTTCGATGTTTCCGGCCCCCGCTATACGTCGTATCCGACGGCCGACCGTTTCGTCGAGGCGTTCACCGCGCGCGACTATGAACGCGCGCTGCAGCAGCGGCGCAGCGGCGCCGCCGCCATGGCCTTGCCGCTGTCGCTGTACGTGCACATCCCGTTCTGCGAATCGCTGTGTTATTACTGCGCCTGCAACAAGATCATCACGCGCCACCATGATCGTGCGGCCCCGTATCTGCAGTACCTGCAGCGCGAGGTGGAACTGCATACCGCCTTGCTCGGAACCCGGCAGAAGGTCACGCAGCTGCATCTGGGCGGCGGAACGCCCACCTTCCTGTCCGACGGTGAACTCAACGGCCTGATGGACATGTTGCGGAGCAACTTCAGCTTCGTGCCCGGCGGTGAATATGCGATCGAGGTCGACCCGCGCACCATCGACGCCCGCCGGCTCGATGCGCTCGCGGCCATGGGATTCAACCGGCTCAGTTTCGGCGTGCAGGACTTCGATCCGGTCGTGCAGAAGGCCGTGCACCGGATCCAGCCGGCCAGCGACGTGTTCGCGCTGGTGCAGGCCGCGCGCGACAAGGGGTTCGAGTCGATCAACGTCGACCTGATCTACGGCCTGCCGCACCAGACGCCGGCATCGTTCGACCGGACGCTGGAGCAGGTGGCGCAGCTGCGCCCGGACCGCATTGCGCTGTATGCGTACGCCCATCTGCCCGAGCGTTTCAAGCCGCAGCGGCGCATCCACGCCGAGCACCTGCCGCCCGCGGGCGCCAAGGTCGAGATGTTGTCGCGTTCGCTGGCGGCGCTGATCGGTTCGGGCTATGTCTACGTCGGCATGGACCATTTCGCGCTGCCGACCGACCCGCTGGCCGTGGCCAAGCGGCAGGGCCGGCTGCACCGCAACTTCCAGGGCTACAGCACCCAGCCCGACCACGACCTGATCGCGCTCGGCGTGTCGGCGATCGGTCGGGTCGGGGCGACCTACAGCCAGAATGCCAAGACGCTGTCCGAATACTGCGATGCGATCGACCATGGCCGCTTTCCGGTCGTGCGTGGTCTGGCCCTGGGCCGGGACGACCTGATCCGCCGGGCGGTGATCATGGCCTTGATGTGCCACGGGCATTGCCTGTTCGAGTCGATCAACCTGGCGTACCTGGTGGACTTCCGCAGCTACTTCGCCGCCGAGCTGGAGCAACTGCGGGACCTGCAGGCGCAGGGCCTGGTGCAGGTCGACGACGCCGGCATCCAGGTCACGGCGACCGGCTGGTACTTCGTGCGCGCCATCGCCATGGTGTTCGATCGCTACCTGCAGACCGACCGTACCCGCGCGAAGTTCTCCCGAATCATTTAAGCTGCCCGGATGCAGAACTCCCTGGCCTTGACCGGCCTGTTGATGGGCCTGGCCGGCGGGCCGCATTGCATCGCCATGTGCGGCGCCGCCTGTGCCGGCATCGGCCATGCGTCGGCGCCGCGCGGCAGCCGTGCGATGTGGACCTTCCAGCTCGGGCGGGTCGTCGGTTACGCGGCGCTCGGTGCCCTGGCCGCGGCGTCGATGCAGGGCCTGGGCTGGTTGACGATCCAGTCCGCGGCATTGCGGCCGGTCTGGACGCTGTTGCACGTGGCCGCCATCGTGCTGGGGCTGGTGTTGGTGTGGCGCGCCGAACAGCCGGTCTGGCTGGAACGTGTGGGCAAGTCGATCTGGATCCGGGCCCGTTCCTGGGTCGGCCGCTCCGGTGGCGGCGCTCCGCTGATGCTGGGCACGGTCTGGGCCTTGTTGCCATGCGGCCTGCTGTATTCGGCCGTGATGGTCGCTGCCATGAGCGCCCGCCCGGCGGACGGCGCACTGGTGATGGCCTTGTTCGCTGCCGGCACCAGCGTCTCGCTGATGGCCGGTCCCTGGTTGTGGCTGCGGCTGCGGGGCGCCGGTTCCGGCCAGTGGGGGGTGCGGCTGGCCGGGCTGGCGCTGGTGCTCAGTTCGTCCTGGGCGGTCTGGATGGGCCTGGCCCACGACGCGGCGCCCTGGTGCTGACAGCGGCGGCCAGCGAGGCCTGATCTGCCGAGGAAGCCGTGGGTCTTGCCGTCAGGGCGCCATGCTCCAGTTGATCGACGACAGGTACCACAGGATCAAGGTCGGTATCAGCACGGGCAGCGACAGGCCGACGAACGTCAGCAATGTCAGCAGAAATGTCCCCATGTCGTCGATCCAGATCCGAAACAATTCGACCAGGTCGACGTCCCAGAAATGTTGTTCCTGTTTCATCTTGTACCTCCGTCCGGCAGGGTTTGCCGAACACCTGTCGCCTGAGGGAAGTTATACACCCATCGCCGGGCCTTGTCGTCCCACCATGCGCGGCAAGGGGTTGATCGGCGGCCGTGCCGACCGCGCGTTCACGGCCCGGGTTGGGCCGGCCTAGACAATGTCGATCACATGGATGGCCAGGGTGCCCTTGCGCCGGTCGGCGAAATAGTGCTCCAGCGTTTCCTTGACGGTGCGAAACGCGATCTCGTCCCAGGGCACTTCGGCTTCGGTGAACAGGCGCGCCTCCATGGTTTCGTGTCCCGGGTCGAAATGGTCGGCGAGCAGCCGCGCGGTATAGAACAGATGCACCTGGCCCACCCGGGCCACGTTGAGCACCGAGAACAGGCCCTCCATCTCGAACAGCGCACCCGCTTCCTCGACCGTCTCGCGCGCCGCGCCTTCCGACGTGGTCTCGTTGAGCTCCATGAATCCGGCCGGCAAGGTCCACTTGCCCTTGCGTGGCTCGATGTTGCGCTTGCACAGCAGGACCCGCTCGCCGAGATGGGGCACGGTGCCCACGACGTTGAGCGGGTTCTCGTAGTGGATCAACGCGCATTGGGGGCATACGGCCCGCTCGCGCGTGTCGCCATCGTCCGGAATGCGGTGGACGACGGCGGTGCCGCAGTTGCGACAATGCTTGATCTGGCTGCGCAGCACGCTGGGATCGCCGCGGTCCGGGTCAGGCGATCGTCACGCGGATGCCTTGCAGGCCTTCGACGCTGCCGTCCAGCGTGTCCCCGGCCACCACGGCCGCCACACCTTCGGGCGTGCCGGTGTAGATCAGGTCGCCGGGTTGCAGTTCCCAGGCTGCCGACAGGTGTTCGATGGTCTCGGCGATGTTCCAGATCAGCTTGCTCACGTTGCTGTGCTGGCGCTGTTGCCCGTTCACGTCCAGGTGGATCGTGGCCTCGGCGATGGACGGGACTTCAGCGGCCGGCGTGATCGGTCCGATCGGCGCCGAATGGTCGAAGCCCTTGCCGATGCACCACGGCCGGCCCTGTTTCTTCATCTCGCCTTGCAGGTCGCGCCGGGTCATGTCCAGCCCGACGGCATAACCGAAGATGTGCTTGTGTGCGTCGGCCGCGGCGATGTTCCTGCCGCCGGTGCCGATGGCCACCACCAGTTCGATCTCGTGGTGCAGGTCATGGGTCAGGCTGGGGTAGGGCATGGTCGCGGTCTGGCCCGGCAGGGCCAGCACCAGCGCATCGGCCGGCTTGAGGAAGAAGAAGGGCGGCTCACGGCCGGTGAAGCCCATTTCCTTGGCATGTTCCGCATAGTTGCGTCCGACGCAGTAGATGCGGTGGACCGGGAAACGGCTGCTCTGGCCCTGTACCGGTACGCTGACCGGTTCGGCCGGGGGAAAAACGAAACTCATGGTGTCCTCGGTGGGGTTGGCAGGCCGGCACCGTGGCGCCGGCGGGTTGGGTGGGCGGGCAGTGTGGTCACTGCGACCGCGCCACCAGTTCGAAATGCTCGACGGTCGGCGGGCCCGCGAAAAACGGGCCGACGATGGCACGCCATTGGGCGAAGGCGGGGGACTCCCGAAAGCCGACGTTGTGGTCTTCCAGCGTGCTCCAGAAAATCTGCAGGATGTAGCGCTCGGGGCTTTCGATGCCGCGGTTGACCTTGAAGCCGTTGAAGCCCTTGGCCTGGCTGATCACGGTGGCCAGGCCGCGCTGGATCGCCTCCTCGAACGCGGCATTCTGGCCGGGCTGGATGCGGATGTCGGCAAGTTCAAGAATCATCGGTGTCTACTCCTGGGAGACGGTTTGGATACGCAGCCGCTCGCAACGGCCGTCGGGGTGGGTGGCGAAACGCCGGGCTTCCTTGCCGTGCACCGGAGCCTCGTCGGGCCACGGCCAGCCGCCGAAGCGGGTACGCTGGTAGTCGGCAAACGCCTGGTGGATCTCGGCCTGGGTGTTCATCACGAACGGACCGTATTGTGCAACCGGTTCGGCGATCGGTTTTCCCTGCAGCAGCAGCAACTGGCTGCGCGCGGGCCCGTTCGCCAGCTCGAGGTCACGCCCGCAGTGCACGTGGACGGCCGCATGCGCGGTCAGGTCCTGGCCCGCGATGGACAGGCTGGAGCCTTCGAAGAAATACAGGCAGCGCTGCGTTCCGTCGCCCGTGGCCGCCGGCAGGGTCCAGCGTGCACCCGGGGCCATCGAGATGGTCCAGATGGCGACGTCGGCCTGCGATTGCGCGGCCCAGGAATCGGGCGGCGGTTCGGGAGGCGCCTGCAGGCCCTCGCCGCGCAACGCGCCGGCGACGCAGGTCACCGTGGTTGTCGCGCCCGACGGGTCGGTGAAGTCGTGGCGCGGCACCCGTTCCGACCAGAACATCTTGAAATGCGGTTCCGCCATCTTGTGGCTGGCCGGCAGGTTGAGCCAGATCTGGAACAACTCGAGCCGGTTCGGAGCGTCGCTGCGCAGCAGCGGGAACATCTCGGCATGCACGATGCCGCGTCCGGCCGTGAGCCATTGCACGTCACCGCCACCGAACCGGGCCGAGGCACCGAGCGAGTCCGCATGGTCGATCAGGCCTTCGCGCACGATGGTGACGGTTTCGAATCCGCGGTGCGGGTGGGCCGGGAAACCCGGCACCTGCGTGCCGTGGTACATGCGCCAGCCGTCCTTGCCCGCGAAATCCTGTCCGATGTCGCGGCCGGCCAGCGACGCGTCCGGGCCCAGTGCGGCATTGCCGCGCGGATAACGGTCGTCGTGGTGGACGCAGAACAGGAAAGGGTCGATCGTGCCCCAGCGCGGTCCGAGGGGCCCGGTGCTGATGATCGGAGAGGCGGAAGTGGAAGACATGGCAGTGGCACGCAGGTCGTCGGCGATGCCAACGAGTCTACGACCAATTCCCGGCCCGCCGGTTTCGAGGCGGGAAAACCCCGGAGTCGGCCGCAGCATGCGGCCGACCGGGCGCCGCCATGCCGGCCGGTGATGCCGCCGGCCGGTGTTCGGTATGCTCGGGGCTTCGCACATCCGGCCCGTCGGCCGGGCGCGCCGGCAGGTCTTCATCGTTGCCGGCATCACCGTCCTGTTCATGCAAACCAGTTTCTTTCGCGCCGCCCTGGTACTCGGGCTGCTGTCGGCGATCGGTCCGTTCGCCACCGACATGTATCTGCCGGCCTTGCCGGACATCGGCAGCAGCCTGGGCGCGTCCGCGGCCCAGGTACAGGCCACGCTGATGGTCTTCTTCATCGCCATGGGGGCGGGCCAGATCGTGTACGGGCCGGTGTCCGACATGGTCGGTCGCAGGCCGCCGCTGTTCTTCGGTCTGACCTTGTTCGCCGTGGGCAGCATCGGTTGCGCGTTGGCCGACGACATCGGCGCGCTGGTGCTGTTCCGCTTCCTGCAGGGGCTGGGCGCCTGCGCCGGCGTGGTGGTGCCGCGTGCCGTGGTGCGCGACCTGCATACGGGGCATGATGCGGCACGGCTGATGGCGCTGCTGATGCTGGTGTTCAGCGTCTCGCCGATCCTGGCGCCGCTGCTGGGCAGCGTGTTGACGGAGTGGATCGGCTGGCGCAGCGTGTTCTGGACCACCACCGTGCTGGCCATGCTGGGCCTGGCGCTGGTGGCCACCGGGTTGCGGGAAACGCGGCCGGTGGAGCGGCGCACCGAGAGCAGCGTGCGGGGCGCGCTGGCCGCGTACCGCGTGGTGTTGCGCGATCGCCATTACCTGGGCCTGGTGCTGATCGGCTCCTTCGGCGTGTCGAGTTTCTTCGTCTACCTGGCCAATTCACCGTTCGTGCTGATCAACGGTTATGGACTGACGCCGAGGCAATACGGCCTCGTGTTCGCCGCCAATGCCATTTCCTTCATCGGTTGTTCGCAGCTGGTCGGGCGCCTGGGCCGGCGCGTGGGCCTGGAGTCGCTGGTACGGCGCGCCGTGATCGGGTATGCCGGCGCGATGCTGTTGTCCTTGCTGCTGAACCTGGCCGGCGTGTCCCGGCTGGATCTGATGCTGTCGCTGCTGTTCGTCGGTTTCGGCTTCCTGGGGCTGGTGATGCCCACCACGGCCGTGCTGGCGCTCGACCGCCATGGCGCGATCGCGGGAACGGCGTCGGCCTTGATGGGCACGCTGCAGTTCCTGGTCGGTACGACGATGATGGCGCTGGTGGGGCTGTTCGCCGATGCCAGCGCGCGACCGATGGTGGCCGGCGTCGCGCTGTGCGCGGCGATCGTGTGGTTGCTCGCCCGCATCACGCTGGGCGCGCGGCGTCCAGCCTAGCAGCGGCCCGGCATCGCCGTGCCGGTCAGACCCGGCCGGAGACCGACATCACGCGGCGCAGGAAGGCCTTGCGATCCTGGGCGTTGTCGATCTCGTCGGCCAGCAGGTTGAACAACTCCTGTTCGGTGCGGGCACGCGCGGCGGCGCGACGCACGATGGCCTTTGCCACGGCACCGATATGCTGGGCCAGCTCGGATTCGGTGCGTGCCAGCATGACGGCATCGAACACCGGCTGGGATGGATACAGCCCGGTGGGCAGGCTGTTGGTGTGGCTGGGGCGGCTGCGCTCGCTGACCGGGGTGGCGGTGCGTTCGGCCGCGGCGCGTCCGTGTTTCTTGACGAAGTCGGCACGCGCGGCCCCGTCGGCGATGTCGGGGGCCAATGCGTCGACCAGCTGCTGCAGCGTCGCGACCTTGCGGGCCGCGGACTTGACGACAATGTTGGCCACCGGACCCAGGTGCGCGGCCAGGTCGGAGGCCATCGCCTGCAGCACCGCCGGGTCGAAGACCACGGTGGTGCTCGTCGGTGGCGGCATGCCGGGGGCGTCGGTGCGGGGTTGCAGCACGGTCGTGGCATCGCTGAGCAGGGTCGGGTCGGCATCGACCGGCCGGTGTTGCGCCACGGATCGATCGGCCAGCGCCTGCAGCGACTGGCGCCAGGCCGCGACCGTCTGCGGCCGTGCGCGTTCGGAGGGCGCGAGCGCCCAGTCGATGGCCTCGAGCAGGGCCGGCGGGAACCGCCTCGCCTCGGCACTGTGCACCGTGGCCGGCATGGGATCCTGCGGTACACGCGCCGTGGCCTCCAGCGGCTTGTGACCCGTGACCAGCCAGTACAACACGCCGCCGAGCGCGTAGATGTCGGTCCACGGGCCCTGGTTGCCGTGGGCATGGTACTGCTCCAGCGGCGCATAACCGGGCGAGACGATGGCGGTGCGCTCGGTGTCCACCGACGCCGCACGCGCCGAGCCGAAGTCCAGCAGCACCGGCGCGCCATCCTGGCGCATGAAGATATTGCCCGGCTTGATGTCGCGGTGCAGGAATCCGGACTGGTGGATGACCTCGACACCCCCCAGCAGGGCCAGTGCCAGTTCGGTGACGCTCGCGGTCGAGACCGGCCGCCGGGTCTTGATCCATTCGTTGAGCGGTTGTCCGGCGACGAACTCCATGACCATGTAGGCGGTCTGGTTGGCCTCGAAGAATCGCATCACCCGCACGATGTTCGGATGGCGAAACGAGGCCAGCGTGCGCGACTCGTCCAGGAAGCGGTTGCGTCCCCAGGTGAATTTCTCCAGGGTCTGCTCCGAACGCGATCGGATCGAATGATCCTCGCCGCGCATGGCCAGGTCGCCGGGCAGGTATTCCTTGATCGCCACCTGCATGTTCAGGTTGGCGTCGGTGGCCAGGTAGGTCAGGCCGAAACCGCCGACACCCAGGGTGGAGTCGATGCGGTACTCCTGCAGCTGGTAGCCGCGAGGCAACGCGATGTCGCTGTCCATGACCGCCGCCCTGTGGCCTCAGCGCTCGTCGATCAGGCTGATGGCCTTCTCGAGGCTGCGCCGCATCCGGTTGAAGGCCTTGGCCAGCACCGCCACTTCGTCCTTGCCCGATTCCGGCAGTTCGGGAATGTCGAGTTCGCCGACGCTGATCTTGTTGGCCGCTGCCGACATGGTGCGGATCGGGCGCACGATGAGCATCGACAGCATGATGTTCAGGATCACGAACAACACGGCGAACACGGCCGTGAGCGATGCCATGAACGACAGGAACACGCTGTTGGCCTTCTCGATCGGCACCGACATTGGAACCGAGACGATCTGCGCGCCGATGATCTCGTTGTGCTTCCAGCCGAAGCCGTTGTTGCTGCCGTACAGCTTGACCATCGAAGGCGGTGCCGATTCGGCCGTGGTGTGACAGGCCAGGCAATTCGGGTCCGTGATCTGCAACGGCCGTGCCAGATACAGCGACGGACCTGTCGGCGTGTCGCGGATGCCGGCGAACTCGACCCGGGTCTGGTTGTTGCGGAAGTCGTTGATGATGTCCGACTCCCAACCCACCGCCCGGTCACGCGGATTGGTGGGGTTCAGCGCGGCTTCCTTGTACGCGTAGTTCGGATATTTCTCGTGCAGCTTGCCCAGGATCTCGGTTGCCGCGTAGGCGGGCACGCTCTGGGGGAAGAATTCCTGGTCCATCGGCCGCAGCCGCGGACGTACCTGGGAGACCGTGTACGAGCGCATGGCCAGCGCCGCTTCCATCATCACGCCCGCGGTGCGCAGCACTTCCTCGCGCGCGTTCTCCTGCAGCAGATGACGCGACACGTAACCCGTGACGGCCAGGCCCAGGGCGAACACCAGCAGCAGGACCAGGTTGAATTTGAGCCGCAATCCCATGGAGTTTTCCTAGTGCAGCCGGACGTTTCGCAACGATGTCATGGGGCGAGGGGACATCGGCAAAGTATACGCGTGCGCCTGCCGTCATGGCCAGCGACCACGGCGTGCCACCGTGCGACGGCATGCTTGTCCGACACCGGCCGCTCAGGTATCGTGCACCCATGATTGATTTGAGCACGCTCAGCATGACGGACATCATCCGCCTGCAGGGCGCCTTGCAGCAGGAGCTCACGCGCCGCTTCGAGAGGCCGATGACGCTGGGGTTTTCCGACATCGTCGCCTCGACGCCGTATTTCGAGCGGTTCGGCGACGCCGCCGGCCGGCAACTGCAGCAATTGCACATCGACCTGCTGCAACGCTGCCTGCCCCCGCACGGCGGCCGCATCATCGACACCGTCGGGGACGGCGCCTTCCTGGCTTTCGCCGATCCCGATGCGGCCATCGCCGCGCTGATCGCGTTCGAACAAAGCGTGACCAGCGAAAACGCCGGTCGTGCGCGGGACCACCAGCTCAAGCTGCGCATCGGCGTGCATCACGGGCCGGTGCTGACCGACGGCGACGTGGTCAGCGGCGACTCGGTGAACCTGTGCTCGCGTGTGGCGGCGTCGGCCAACAGCGGCGAGTTGCGGATCACGCGCGAGGTATTCCAGGAACTGGCGATGGCGCACCGGCTGCAATGCCGTCCGGTCGCGGCGGTCGAGCTCAAGGGGGTCGCGCGGCAGGTCGAGATGCTGGCCTTCGACTGGCGCGACCTGTCGGTGTTCCCGACCCGGATCCGTTTCGAGGAGACGCAGGAGGAGCTCGAACTGCCGGCACAGGACATCGTCAGTTTCGGCCGCCTGCGCGATCACGAAGGCACGCTGGCCAACGACGTCGTGCTCGCGCCGGTCGACCCGGTGCAGGCCCGGCAGATCAGCCGCTGGCATTTCGAGTTGCGGCGCTTCGCCGACGGTTACCGCCTGCGCCCGGTGTCCGATGGCGTCACCGAGGTCGATGGGGCCACGGTGGCCAAGGGCAGCGACGTGCCGGTGCGGCCCGGTACCCGGATCCGCGTGGCCCGGGTGTTGACCCTGACCTTGTTGTCACCCCAGCGTGTCCAGGCCGAGGATTCGGCCGCAACCCGGCTGGTGCTGTGAGACATCCTGCATCGCGCCATGGCGGCGGCGCGATGCAGCATGGCGCCGGAGTGAGCCCGGGTGCGGCACGCTGCGCCCCGTGCGCCGATTGCCGTCCGTTCGACCCCAACCAGGAGCCATCATGATTGCCTCGCGTTCCGTTCTGTTCCTCTCCACCGTGCTGGCCTGCGTTCCCGTGACGGCGGCCGACATCAGCGTCACGATGCAGGCTGCCGGGCCGACGGGCGCGGGCGCCACGCTGGGCGTGGTCCGCATCGAGCAGTCGCCCCATGGCCTGGTGTTGCGCCCCGCGCTCACGGGCCTGGCCAGCGGCATGCATGGTTTCCACGTGCATGAGCATCCGTCGTGCGCGCCCGGCATGCGCGACGGCACGCCGGTGGCGGCACTGGGCGCCGGGGGTCATCTCGATCCCGCCGGTACCGGTCGGCATGGCGAACCCTGGGGCGACGGCCACCTGGGCGACCTGCCGCCCTTGTACGTGGCGGCCGACGGCAGCGCCAGCATGCCGGTGCTGGCTCCGCGGTTGACCCTGGCCGACGTGCGGGGGCGCTCGTTGATGGTGCATGCCGGTGGCGACAACCATGCCGACCATCCGCAGCCACTGGGCGGAGGCGGGGCACGCGTGGCCTGTGGCGTCATCGCGCCCTGATGGCGTTGCGCGTCCACCGGGGTGGCGTCATGGTGCGGGTAATCCCCTAAGCCATCGGTTCGGCAAATCCGCGGTACCAACGCAAAATACGAAACTCGCGCCGGGTCGCCCGCGTCCGCCTGGACGGTGACGGTCGGGCGATCCTACCTACATGCATTGGAGACACACATGATCGACACGACTTCGGCGGGGCGGCGGCAATGGAATTCTCGCGGCGAGGGCACGTCGCGACGGGCGCGTGGCCTGCCGCGCATGGCCGCCCTGGCGTGCTGCGCACTGGCCGCCGCGCTGGCGGCACCGGCCTGGGCGCAGAACGTCACGCTCAAGGCGTCCCACCAGTTCCCGGGCGGCAAGGGAGACGTGCGCGACGAGATGGTGCAGATGATCGCGCGCGAGGTGGCCGCGGCCAAGGTCGGCCTGGAGATCAAGGTGTTCCCGGGCTCGAGCCTGGTCAAGGCCCAGGAGCAGTGGAAGGCGATGCAGACCGGCCAGATCGACATGACCTCGTTTCCGCTCGACTATGCGTCCGGCTTCCATCCGCAGTTCGGCGCCACGCTGATGCCCGGCCTGGTCAAGGGCCATGCCCATGCGCGGCGTATCAACGACTCGGCCTTCATGAAGGACATCAAGGCCATCATCGAACAGGGCGGCGTGCACGTGCTGGCCGATGCCTGGCTGGCCGGCGCCTTCGGCTCCAAGGACAAGTGCATCAAGCGTCCCGAGGACGCGGCCGGCCTGAAGGTGCGCTCGGCCGGATCGACGTTCGCGCAGATGTGGGCCGGCGCCGGCGCGTCCATCGTGTCCATCCCCTCGAGCGAGGTCTACAACGCCTTGCAGCAGGGCGTGGCGCAGGCCACCGACACTTCGACCGGCAGCTTCGTGTCGTTCCGCCTGTACGAGCAGCTCAAGTGCGTCACCGCACCCGGCGACAACGCCTTGTGGTTCATGTACGAGCCGGTGCTGATCTCGAAGAAGAGCTGGGACAAGCTCAACGATGCCCAGAAGAAGGCCCTGACCGCCGCGTCCAAGAAGGCCGAGGACTATTTCGAGGCCGAGTCCAAGAAGCTCGACGACGACATGGTCGCGACCTACAAGAAGAACAACGTCGAAGTCGTCACGCTCAGCGATGCCGAAGCCGACGCCTGGCGCGCCGTGGCGCAGAAGACCTCGTACAAGGCCTTCGCGGAGAAAGTCCCTGGCGGCAAGGAGCTGATCGAGAAGGCGCTGAGTGTCAAGTAAGGGGGTGGCGCCGCCGGCCTGGGTGGCGGCGGTGCATGCCGTGTCGCGCCTGTTCGGCGTCGTGGCCGCCGGCATGATCGTGGTCTCGATCGGGGTCATCTGCCACATGGTGTTCGTGCGGGCGGTGCTCGGCCAGTCCTCGATCTGGCAGACCGAATTCGTGACCTTCGCGCTGGTGGCGGCGACCTTCATCGGCGCCCCCTACATCCTGCTCACGCGCGGCCATGTCGCGGTCGACGTCGTGCCCTTGATGCTGCAGACACCGGGGCGGCGCCTGCTGTGCATCGCCGGCAATCTGATTGCGCTGGTGTTCTGCGGCTTCTTCCTGTATGCCGCCATTCCCTGGTGGTGGGAAACCTGGCAAAGCGGCCAGACCACGCCGTCGATCTGGAAGGCGCGGGTCTGGATTCCCTACCTGTCGGTTCCGGTCGGCCTGAGCGTGTTGTGCCTGCAGTTCGTCGCCGACACCTACATGGTCGCCTCGCACCGCGCCTTGCCGTTCGGCCTGTCGGCGGAGGAGGGGCTGTGAGCCGCCGTTGGGATTGCGCCGGGCGGCGTGCGCATGTGTCGTTGCAGCCGGTCGCGCGGTGTCCGGCGCAGGCCGTGCAGCCGGTGCGCGCGCCGGGCCGTTCCCCAGCGCGAATCCCGCAGCGCGCAGCGCGGAGGAGAGTCCCATGAGACACCCTGTGTCAACCCCCCGCCGTTTTGAGCAGATTCTGCAGAGCCCGATGTTGGGAGGGGTCGTACGGTTTGCGCTCGACCCATGCGCGCCAGATGACGCGTACCCAGGCACGACTGAGGATGCGCACGGCGTGCGGGTGATCGCAACCGCGTGCACGAGCCTTGGCGTAGACGTCCGCGGCCCATACGCTGTCGTGACGCGAGTTGTCAGCCTGGCAAGTCAGGGCTGCGCGCAGCCGATGGTTGCAGGCCCATCGGAAAGCAACGGCTTTGGACTTGCCCGAGGCATAAGTGACCGGTGCGACACCGGCCTCGGCGGCGAGTTGCTCGTCACTGCCGAAGCGTTCGCGCACGCTGCCGAGCTCGGCCAGGATCTGGGCGGCGCAGATGCGCCCGGCGCGCGGGAAGCTCATGAGGATGCGGCCGTCGTCGCTGCTGGCCACGTGATGTTCGATTCGAGACGACAGCAGGCGGATCTGCTCGACGAGCCGCTGCAGCGTACGAACCAGGCAGCGCACCAGTTCTCCTTTGGCATCCGTTTCCAATTCGCCGTTGATGGATGCAGGCGCCTCGTGCAATCGCTCGAGCAATTCCTCGGGCGAGCGTCGGCCGCTGTAGGCATGCTGAGCGCAGAAGGCTGCCATGCGCTTGGGACCAAGCCGGGCAGCGCTCTCTGGAGTGGGGTAGCGCTCGATGAAGTCCAGCGCGATAGGCGAGTCCACATCGGCGAAGACGGCAGCACCTCCTGGCCAGAAGGACTCGAGCAGGCTGCGCAGCTGGTTGGCCAATTGCACCCGGGTGGCCACCAGATCGTCGCGCCCGCGCACCAAGGCGCGCAAGGCACGGATCTCGTCGCTTTGCGGGCTCAGCGGTTTGAAGCGATGGCCATCGGTACGCAGCAGATCGGCCAGCAGGTAGGCGTCGCTGGCATCGCTCTTGGCGCCATGGCTGCGGTAGCGCGGTCGGGTGGCCTTGACCGCGTTGGGGTGGATGGGGATGACGGTCAAGCCGGCCTCCACCAAAGTGTCCACCACCAGCCCGGAAGGCCGCTCGATGGCCACCGGCGGATAGCGCCAATGCTTGAGACGGCGCAACAACTCGGCCAGGCCGGTGGCGTTGTGCGCCACCTCCAAGCGCTCACACACGCCGCCTTGTGCATCGATGACGCACACTGCGTGCGACTGGCTGGCCCAATCCAGCCCGGCGAAGAAAGTAGTCATGGACAAACTCCTTGCTTTTGCGGTATGACTGTCCGTGTCGGAAGCCCCGGCGGGTCGCTCACTGATCGGCGCTCCTGGCTGCTCACCTTGGCGCTACACCCTGTAGCCCGTCTGGGTCTTCCGGCACCCTGGAGGCTGCGGGTCTCATGCGGGCCATCGCGTGGCCAGCGCACCAGGCAGTCGCTCCAGGGGCACGGAAGTCGAAACGAAACATCTCTCAGTCAGCCCTCTCACGTCAAGTCGCCAAGGCTACCGATCGACGACGGGTTGCCCACCGCGGCGTGCGTTCGTCGCAAGCGACGCCCGCCGCCGTGGACAACCCTGCGCCACAGCCCCCGTATCAATCACTTGAAAGGGAGGGTAGTCCAGTGAGCCCGCTGGCGATCGGCCTGCTGATCTTCGTGCTGACCACGGCCTTGCTGGCGACCGGGCTGCCGATCGCCTTCGGCCTGGGCGCGGTTGCGTTGTTGTTCATGGTCGTGTTCGACGGCTGGAACAGCGTGCATTTCGTGCCCGAGACCATCTTCGCCGGCCTGTCCGACTTCACGCTGGTCTCGCTGCCGATGTTCATCATCATGGGTGCGGCGGTGGCGTCCTCGCGTGCCGGCAGCGACCTGTACGAGGCGCTGGCGCGCTGGCTGCATCGGGTGCCGGGCTCGCTGGTGATCTCCAACATCGGCGCCTGCGCCCTGTTCTCGGCGCTCACCGGTTCGTCGCCGGCGACCTGCGCGGCGATCGGCAAGATGGGCATTCCCGAGATGCGCAAGCGCGGCTACGACGCCGACCTGGCCACCGGTGCCATTGCCGCCGGCGGCACGCTGGGCATCCTGATCCCGCCGTCGATCACGATGATCCTGTACGGCATCGCCTCCGAGACCTCGATCGGGCGGCTGTTCATCGCCGGCATCATTCCCGGCCTGCTGCTGACCGGCCTGTTCATGGCCTGGGCCCTGTTCCTGAGCTGGAAACGCGGCACCAAGCTGGTGGACGAGGACCGCATCTATTCGATGAAGGAAAAACTCGAGCTGCTGCCGCGGCTGCTGCCCTTCATCGCCGTCATCGTCGGCGTGGTGTACGCGCTGTATGGCGGCATCGCCACGCCATCGGAGGCCGCCGGCGTCGGTGCCATGTTGTGCCTGGTCATGGTGATGGTGATCTACCGCGTCTGGCGGCCGATGGAGCTGTGGGCCATCATGCGCGACGGCCTGCGCGAGTCGGGCATGTTGCTGCTGATCATCGGCACCTCCATCCTGTTCGGCTACATGATGTCGTCGCTGCAGGTGACGCAGTCGCTGGCCGAGGCGATCGGCGAGATGCAGGTCAACCGCTGGGTCATCCTGGCGGCCATCAACGTGCTGCTGCTGGTGGCCGGCATGTTCCTGCCGCCGGCGGCGATCATCCTGATGACCACCCCGATCCTGATGCCGGTCATCACTGCGGCCGGCTTCGACCCGATCTGGTTCGGCGTCATCCTGACCATCAACATGGAGCTGGGCCTGATCACGCCGCCCGTGGGGCTGAACCTGTTCGTCATCAACGGCATCACGCCGGACGTGCGCCTGCCCACCATTCTCAAGGGCGCGTTCCCCTTCATGTGCTGCATGATCCTGGCCATCGTCATCCTGTGCGTGTTCCCGGAGCTGGCGACCTGGTTGCCGAGCAAGGTCATGGGTTGAACACGGTGCGGACGACTGCCATGCCACTGGACATCCGGCTCGATGACCTGAGCGATCCGCGGATCGCGGCCTTCCTCGAGCAGCATATCCGCGACATGCGGGCCGTCTCGCCGCCCGAGAGCAAGCATGCGCTCGATCTGGCCGGACTGCGCCGGCCCGACATCCGGTTCTGGAGTGCCTGGCTCGACGGCGAACTGGCGGGATGCGTGGCGCTGCGCCAGCTCGACGCCCACCACGGGGAACTCAAGTCCATGCGCACGGCGCCCGCGTTGCGGCGCCAGGGGCTGGCGCGATCCCTGTTGCTGCATGCGATGGCGCAGGCGCGTGCGGCCGGCCTGCGGCGCGTGAGTCTGGAGACCGGGTCGATGCCGTTCTTCGCGCCCGCCCGTGCCCTGTATCGCGCCCATGGTTTCGTGCCGTGCGGGCCGTTCGCCGACTACCGCGAAGACCCGAACAGCGTCTTCATGCGCTGCGACCTGGCCGACTGACACGCGGCGCGCGCGGCGCCGCCGCGCCATCAGCGCGACGACGACTTCAGCAGGGTTTGCTCGGGCGCCGCCGCCGCCAGCGGCGGCAGCCACAGTTCGATCACCCCCGGGCGCGCCTGCAGCGAGGCCGGAAGCTCGCGCAGCCGCACGGCATCGGCCTGGCTCACCCAGGGTGCCTGGATGTAGCTGGCGATGGCGCGCGCACAGGCGCGGCCGCCGGCATCGTGGATCACCAGCGTCGGCGTCGGCCAGGCCACGGGACGGCGCTGCTGGCGCAGGTCGGCGCTGCGCACCACGTTTTCGATCGGGGCCACCAGCAAGGGCACGTCGGGGTCGGCCTGCAGTGCCTGGCGCAGCGCGGTGGCCGGCAAGCGGGTGTTCTCGTCGTAGATCTGCATGTACAGCGTGCTGGTGGCGTCCTGGCGGGCGCAGCTCTGCAGCGTCGGCGTGGCCGCGGCCGAGGGCTCGGCGGCCGTGGGGGCCGGTGCGACCAGCACCGGGGCCGCGGCTGGAGCGGCGGCCCCGGCGGCCGCGGGTGCCGGGGCCGGGCTAGGTGCCGGTGCCGGTGTTGCCGTGGCGGGTTGTGGCGGCTCGGCCACCGCCGCCACGGTGTCCGCGGCCGGCTCGGTGCCCAGCAGCCTGTCCAGGATCGGGAAGCGGTCGGCCACCTGCTGCAGCACGGCCGCGCTATCGCTGCGTTGCTCCTCGGGCGAGGCCCCCGGGTGCCAGTAGCTCAGTGCCGTGGTCTGGCTCGGCGGCTTGAGCACCAGCGTGCACAGGCTGCCCTGCACGCGCCGGAACTGGGCTACACAGGCTTCGCTCGGCGCCGGCACGCGGGCACATTCCTCGGTGATGCGCGCGGCCATGCGTTCGAGCCCGGCCTGCTCGAGCGGGCGCATCGAAGGACTGGCGCGCAGCTCGAGCAGCATCGCGGCCTGGGTGATCACATGTTCGGGCACCTGCGGACAACTGCCGTCGAATGCCTGCAGGCCCTTGGACACCTCGGTGAACAACTGGCGCGCCTCGGTCTGCTGGTCGATGCGGTTGCGCTGGAGCTGGTCCTGCATCTGCCACAGTGACAGCAGCACGGTGCCCGAGGCGCCCACGCCCAGCGTGGTGCCGATCGCCGTGGCGCGCACGTTGCGCCGCCACAGCGGCTCCTTGCGGGCGACCTCGCCGGCCGGCGGCGAGGGCACCAGGCGCGCCGCGATGCGGATCTTGTGCCGCGCCGGCGTGCTCCAGCCCGGCAGCCGGGCCAGCCAGCGCTCGCGCATCGCGCGGCCGAAGTCCTCGCCCAGCCGGTGGTAACTCTCCCACTGCGCCTCGTCGAACGACTGGTCGCCGGTGGACTCGTGCGGGAACCCCGGATGGTTGCGGGCATAGGCCAGCAGGTCGATGTCCAGCGCATCGTGCAGGTTGGGCTTGATGACCAGCAAGGTGCCTTCGGGCCGTACCGGCGGGCCGGGCCGTCCGTCGGCCAGCGCCGGGCCGGGCCGCTCGCGGTAGCGGATGCGTGCGAGCAGCACGCCGCGGCTGGAATGCACGTTGCCCATGTCCTCGGGCGACAACACGGTGAGATCGGCCGTCTCGCCCGGGAACAGGCTGGCGGCCTCCTCGCGCGTGTAGAACTCGATCTCGGCGCCGAAGTCGATGCGGGCCTTGCGCACCAGGTTCTCCAGGTCGCCGAATTCGTAGCGCCCGTCGGCTCCGGCGTCGGACAGGATGATGAAGTCGAGCTCGCGCTTGAGCAGCGCGTAGACGCCGGTGTTCTCGAAATGGCCGCCGTCGGACAGGTACCACCACGGGCGTTCCACGCCGAAGAAGGTGGCCGACGCCTCGCTGGCCAGCATCATCGGCTTGGGGATCAGCCGCCACGACCATCGGCTGAGCCAGCGCAGCTCGACCCGCTCGCGTGGCGCGCGCATCCAGTGGCCGAGCCGCACGCCCAGGAAATACAGCAGCAGCGCCAGGCCACGCGAGGTGTAGGAGCCGGCGCCGGGCGAAGCCGCGGCGCCTGATACCGCGACCCAGCGACCCAGCGTGCCGGCGTCGTGGCCGTCCTGCAGCGCGACGAATTCGCGCGGGCCGATCTCGAAGCCGCGCCAGCTGGCCGTGACGGCCGTGCCCTTGCGGTCCGCGTTGAACAGGCCGCTCTTGTCGTCGCGGGTCTGGTTCAGGCAGGTGTTGACCAGGTGGATCGGCCCGCCGCGGGTTTCCGGCCGGTAGTGCTGCAGGCTGGTGTCGTCACCGCGCACCACGCGCGTGACATCGGCACGCACGCCGTTTTCGTCGGCCAGGTTGCGCGCCAGGTTGCCCACGGCCAGGTAGGCCCGCGTCAACCGCGCACGATAGAAGCTGTGCAGCGACGAGGTGTTGGCCATCTGGATGTTGCCGGCCGACAGCAGGATCCAGGCCAGCAGCGCGGCCAGCAGCAGGCTGGCGCGCATCCAGGCCGGCACGTTGCGCAGCGCGGCAAAGGTCTCGGGTGCGAACACGAACCACTGCAGCAGCACCATCCAGGCCATCACGAGCACCAGCACGCCGAACAGGCTGCCGATGTCGAGCAGGCGGGGCAGCCACTCGCGTGTGCGCATGTTGGTCTCGGAGGCGATCTTCTGCAGCGGCTGCACCAGGGCCCGCAACACGACGATCAGCACGCTGCCCACGCCGACGCCGCGCCACAACCACTGGTTGCCGGTCTGCAACTCCTCCAGGATCCACCAGCTCAGCCGGTCCAGCGCGCCGATGCCGAGCAGGGCCAGGGTCGCCACCATGACCCAGCGCAGCATGCGTGTCAGGATGTTGCGCATGCGGGCGACCTTGAGTGCGTGCGGCGTCTTGTCCATCGCCAGCCACCCCATGGTCGCGACCTGGCCGATCACCACCGAGCCCAGGGCCAGCGCGCCGGCGCCCGGCCAGGTCAGGCTGTGGCGCACCGGGTCGAGCACGCCGTTGACATACAGGCTGCGGAGCAGGCTGAACGCACCGTAGGCGATGCCCAGCACGAAGACCAGGTCGCGCCACCCGAGCCGGGTTGCGGTGGTGGTCGGGTCCGGCCCGTCGCGCGCGGCCCAGTAGCCGGCGATCAGGCCCGGCGCCAGCGCGGTCCACATGCCCAGCGACAGCGCCCACCAGGCGGTGTGCCATGGCGCCCAGGCATGGGGGTCGAGCACCTGCAGGCTGTGCTGCCACAGGTGCGGCAACACGACGACCAGGCCCAGCGCGATGCAGGCGAACATGAACTCGGCATGGATCGCCAGCCAGGCGCGCAGGTAGGTGACGATGGCCATGCCGATGTCGCGCGAGCCGCCCGGGGTGAGATAACGTCCGTTGCGGCGCAGCCAGCCCAGCACGGGCGAGTGGCTCGCCGCCATCAGTTGCCGGGCCCGCTGCTGGCCGTAGGTGGCGACCAGCCGGCCGTACATGGCGCCGATGTAGCCGCCGCCGGAGACCGTGGAGAGATAGTCCAGGCGCCCGAGCAGGCCGCCCGGCGTGGCGTCGGGCGCCGTCGCGTCGCTGGCGCCCGGGCGGTCCTGCGCCATGGCGCGCATCAGGCCCAGCGCGAAGGTGGCGCTGCGGATGCCGCCACCCGACAGGGCCAGGCCCACGCGTGGCAGCGCCAGCGGATCCGCCTGCGGATCCTGCGCCGACGCCTCGCCCAGCACCTGGCGTCGGCGCTCGGCCAGCGCGCTGCGCTCGGCCGCCTGCAGCGCCGACCAGGCGTCGGGCAGGCCCGACCAGGCAGGCGTGTCCGGCGCCGGGCAGGCGCCGGCATCGGTCGCGGCATCGGTGGCGGCAGTGCTGCTGGGCATGGCGGGTCCCTTGCGTCGCAGGTCCGCAGGCCCTTGCAGCGCGCTGCAAGGGGGCCGGACCCACTGGCGCACCATAACAGGTTCCGGGCGGCAATACACATGCCGTACAGTCCATGGCATGAACCGTTTGAGCACATTTCTGAGCGAGCATATCGGGATCGAGTTGTGGGTCGCCTCGCTGATCGCGATCGCGCTGGTCACGGTGGCGCTGAACCAGGTGGCGCAGGTGCTGCTGCGCCATGCGGCCAAGGTCACTGAACGCACGGCATCGGTCTGGGACGACGCACTGGTGCAGACGGCCAGCCGCCCGGTGCTCGCCGCCATGTGGGTGATCGGCGCCAGCGTGATGGCCCGGGTCGTGCAGCGCCAGGTCGAGGAGCCGTTCCTGGCCGAGGCCATGGCCTTGCGCGACGTGGCGCTGATCATCTGCGCCGCATGGTTCCTGTGGCGTTTCATCGGCAAGGTGGGGAGCAACATCGTGTCGCTGCGCGAGCAGCGTGGCGAGGACGTGGATCACACCACGCTCGACGCGCTGGGCAAGTTGTCGCGGCTGGTGACACTGATCGTCGCCATCCTGATGACCGCGCAGACGCTGGGCTTCCAGATCACCGGCCTGCTGGCGCTCGGCGGCGTCGGCGGCATCGCGGTCGGTTTCGCGGCCAAGGACCTGCTGGCCAACTTCTTCGGCGGCCTGACGATCTACCTGGACCGGCCGTTCTCGGTCGGCGAATGGATCCGCTCGCCGGACAAGAGCCTGGAGGGCACGGTCGAATACATCAGCTGGCGCCATACCCGGATCCGGGCCTTCAACAAGAACCCGATCTACGTGCCCAATGCCGTGTTCACCAGCATCGTGGTGGAGAACCCCTCGCGCATGAGCCACCGCCGCATCAAGGAGACCATCGGCCTGCGGTACGACGATTTCGCCGTGGTGCCGGCGGTCGTGGCCGACATCCGCGACATGCTGCGTGCGCACCCCGAGATCGACACGACGCAGACACTGATCGTCAACTTCAACCAGTTCGCCGGCTCGTCGCTGGACCTGATGATCTACACCTTCACCAAGACCACGGTCTGGGTGAAGTACCACGAGGTCAAGCAGGACGTGTTGATCCGGATCGGCCAGATCATCGAGCGCCATGGCGCCGAGATCGCGTTCCCGACCCGCACGCTGCATCTGCACGGCGGCGAACTGCCGCCCGAGCAGGCGTCCGAGGCCGCAGCGCCGGCGCCGGACCGCCGCGACTAGGCCGCAGCTGCAGCGCGCCCGGGCCCGCAGGCCTACGGCTGCTGCTGCCGCGCCGCGCGCAGGATGCCGCGCACCGTGTTGCGGCTGTGCGACCCGAACCGGGCCAGCAACTGCGCCACCTGCCGCTCGAGTTCGGCGCGCTGGGTCGGCCCCTGCCTGTCGATGTCGTCCAGCAAGCGGATGCCGGCCTCCTTGACCCCGAAGTCGAAGGCCGGATCGGACACATAGGCCGCCGGCACCGTGGCCAGGATGGTGCGCACGGTCTGCTCGGCACTCTCGTGGGCTTCGCGCGCCACGGTGTCGCGGGCGTACAGCGGCGACCAGGCCGGATAGGCCGTGTCGCGCCGCGACTCGCGCAAGGCGTTTTCGAGCGGGGTGTCGGTTCCGGCGCGCGCGCTGCGCACCATCGACTCGTTCTGGAATTTCTCGAGCGCGAGATGGCGGTTGGACAACAGCACGATCAGGTTGTCGCGGCGCTTCGGAAACCCGGCCATGGCCAGCACGTTGGTGCCGATCAGGCCCAGCGTGGAGTCGCCGGGCGACAGGTCGGCGTGGTAGGGCTGGGTCAGGTCCTGGATGTAGTGCAGTGCCAGTCCGGCGAAACGCCAGCCCCAGTAGTCGTGGCCGCTGCGGAATGCGAGCGCGGACAGGCTGCTGTACTGCTGGATGCGCATCAGCGGGTAGGTGCGCTGGATGAACGGCGCTGCCTTGTAGATCAGCCAGTCCTGGTGGTAGAAGCCCATGTGGAACGGCGCCTGCGTCGCGTAATACAGCGCCGGATTGCCGAAGGGCAGGGTGCCGAAGCCGTAGCGCTTGCCCCAGTCGCTGGGGCTGTCGTCCCACAGGTTGATGTCCAGTCCGTAGTCGGGTTCGTCGGATGCGCTGGCCAGCACCGCCAGCGGCGCGACTGCCTCTCCGGGCTCGACGCGCACGAAGCGCCGTTCGTCGTTGTCCTGCTCGGGCAGGAAGTTCACCGCGTCGTGCGGCAGCCGCCGCGTCGGATCCGGCGTATGGCGCAGGTCCGGCTGCAGGTACAACGCGAACCGGCTCAGCGGCGAGATGCGCAGGGCGGCCAGGAACGCCTGGCGCCGTTCGGCATCGCTGCGCGACGCGTCGGCGCGAAACACCAGGGTGTCGGCGCGCGGCGCGTAATGCGGCATGTGGGTGCGGGCCCAGGTCTCCTGGCTGGCGAGCAGGTCGGCGATCGGTTTCTCCTGCGCCCGCAGGAACAGTTCCAGCGGCTCGGCGAGCACGGGCGCGGCCTGCGCGAGTTCGGGCATGGTGTCGAACGCACGGTAGGTGGGCAGCGTGTGGTTGCTCCAGGCCCAGGCGCCGGCCTGGGCCAGGGCCAGCGCGGCGGACAGCAGCAGTCGGACGGAATGGTTCATGGTGTCGCTCCGGCGCCGGCGCGGCGCGTCATTCGGACTTGAGTCCGGCCTTGGCCGCGACCGCGGCCCAGCGTTCCTTGTCGCTGCGCAGGTACGGCGGCAGTTCGGCCAGCGTCATCGGGCGGATCATGATGCCTTGCCGGTTGTAGCGCTCGACCACGGCGGCATCGGCCATCACCGATGCAATCGCATCGTGCAACCGGTTCAACACGGGCTGTGGCGTGCCGGCCGGGGCCATGATCACGACCCAGCCGGCGTATTCGATATCGTAGCCGGCCTCCTGGAGGGAAGGTACGTCGGGCAGTTGCGCCACGCGTTGCGGCGTGGTCACGCCAAGTGCACGCAACTTGCCGGCCTCGATCTGGGCCTTGGCCGCCGCGACGCTGTCGACCATGGCCTGGATCTGGCCGGCCAGCAGGTCCTGGGACGCCGGTCCCGAGCCCTTGTATGGCACGTGCAGCATGTCGATGCCGGCCACCTGCTTGATCAGTTCGCCCAGGAAATGGTTGGTGCTGCCGTTGCCGGCGGAGCCATAGTTGATCTTGCCGGGGTTCTGTCGTGCGTATTCGACGAACTCGCGCATCGTCCTGGCCGGCACGGCCGGGTTGACCACCAGCACGGTTGGAAACTGCCCGATCAGCGCCACCGGCGCGAAGTCCTTGAGCGGATCGAACGGAAGCCTGACCCCCAGCGCCGGCGCAAACGCATGGCTGCTGCCGGTGGCCACCAGCAGCGTGTAGCCGTCGGGTGCCGCACGCGCGACGAACTCCGATGCGATCACGCCGTTGGCGCCGGGCTTGTTCTCGGGCACGACGGGCTGCTTGAGCACGGCCGCGAGTTTCTCGCCGACCAGCCGCGCGGCGATGTCGGTCCCGCCGCCGGGCGGGAACGGAATCACGAGCCGGATCGCGCGCTCGGGAAAGGCCTGGGCCTGCGCCGGTGTGCCCAGCAGGGGCACGATCAGGCAGGCGCAGCACAGCAGCAGGAATCTCTTGGGCATGGGGATCTCCACGATCAGGTCCAGGGGCAGGGTCTGCGGGTGGCGCCGCCGCACCACGCCCGCGCAGCGCCATTATGTGCGGCGCGAACGCACATCGGGCAGGTGTTCATCCACCGTTGGTGCCATCATCGCCGGGACGGGGACCGGGGACCGGGGTCCGTGCCCGGCCGGCGCTCAGGCCGCGGCGGCCAGCATGTGCTCCGTGGCCTCCCACAAACGACCGGCCAGCGCGGTGTCCATGATGTGGGGGGCATGACCGGAGATGCGGTTGCCCGGTTCGGCCGGTTCGCCCTGGCGGCAATCCTCCAGATAGAGACCGCCGTGGCCCGCCAACGCCGGCGACGTGGCCGCCCAGACGCTGGTCGATGCCCCCTGGGCCGGATTCTTGAACAGGTCCAGCGGCGTTCCGTCGTCCTTGAACCAGCCCAGGGCACGCATCTCTTCGGTCGGCAGGAACTTCTGCAATCCGGTCATGATGCCGCCCGGGTGCACCGCGTTGGCGGTGATGCCGTGCGCGCCATGGCGCTGGTGCAGGCCGAGCGCGAACAAGGCGTTGGCACTCTTGGCCTGGCCGTAGGCCTTCCACTTGTCGTAGGGACGGTGTTCGAAGTGGATGTCGTCGAGCACGACCGTCGACAGCTTGTGTCCGGACGAACTCAGGCACACCACGCGCGCGTCGCCGCAGGCATCGGCCGCCGCCTGCAATGCCGGCATCAGCGCCTGGGTCAGGGCGAAGTGGCCCACGTGGTTGGTCGCGAACTGCAACTCCCATCCGTCGGCGGTGCGGGTCAGCGGGCAGGCCATGATGGCGGCGTTGTTCACCAGGATGTGCAGCGGCTTGCCACCCTGGATCCAGGTGTCGGCGCAGCGCCGCACGCTGGCCAGGTTGGCCAGGTCCAGTTGCAGTACCGCGACCTCCGAGTGCGGGAACTGCTGGCGCAGCAAGGTGGCGCTGGCTTCGCCCTGCACCAGGTTGCGCACGGCCAGGGTCACGGATGCTCCGGCCGACGCCAGGGCACGCGACGTCTCCAGGCCCAGGCCGGCCGCGCCGCCGGTCACGATGGCATGGCGGCCCTGCAGCGAGATGCCGTCGAGCACCTCCAGCGCCGTGCTGCGGGCGCCGAACGGCGAGATGATGCGTGTTGCGCCGGCCAGCGGTGGCGACGTCGGGGTGGGGGCGGTGGGTTCCATGGCGAACCATGATAACGACCCGGTCCGGCCCCGGCCGGGCGGGTGTCCGGCCGTCTCCGAGGGGCCGATGGCATGTGATGGGCGGCAGACGCCAGGGCGTGCGCTGCGGGGGCATGAAAGATCGGACCCGCAGGCGCGACTACCCCCGCATGGAGCAAACAAGTCCCCGGTCCGGTACCGTGCTGAGCTGGCTCGGCCAATGGCGCGACCAGCACGATCACGCGTTGCCGGCGCGCGTGGCCCGGGCGCTGGCCGACCTGGACCGCCGCAGCGAGATCCTGATCGGCTGGGTGCAGGCCGCACTGATCTCCGTGCTCGGCGCCTTGTACCTGGTGGCACCCGGAACCGCTCCGACCGACGCCCGGTTCCATCCGGTGCCGTGGGCGCTCGGCCTGTATGCGGGGTTCACCGTGCTGCGGCTGGCGCTGGCCTACCGCGGCCGGCTGAACCTGGTGCTGCGTGTCCTGTCGGTGCTGGTGGACATCGGCATGCTGATGCTCACGATCTGGAGTTTCCACCTGCAGTACGGCCAGCCGGCGGCGTTCTACCTGAAGGCGCCGACCCTGCTCTACGTGTTCATCTTCATCGCGCTGCGTGCACTGACCTTTGCGCCGGCCTATGTGCTGTTCACCGGCCTGGTCGCCGCGGCCGGCTGGCTGGCGCTGTTGTCGTATGCCCTGATGGCCGAAGGCGGTGCGGAGCTGGTCACCCATGACTATGTGCAATACATGACGTCGGCGCGCATCCTGATCGGCGGCGAGGTCGATCGGGTGGTCTCGATCCTGATCGTCACGCTGGTGTTGTCGGTGGCGGTGGCACGGGCGCGCCAGCTGTTGTTCAATGCGGTCGGCGACCAGGCCGCGGTCTCGCAGTTGTCGCGCTTCTTTGCGCCGGAGGTCGCCCAGCAGTTGTCCGCCGCCGACGAACTGCTGCATTCGGGCGATGGCGAGCAGCGCCAGAGCGCGGCCATGTTCATCGACCTGCGCGGTTTCACGACGCTGGCCTCGCAGCTGCCGCCGCGCGCACTGATCGACATCCTGCGCGGTTACCAGTCGATCGCGGTCCCGGTCATCCACCGGCACAACGGCAGCATCACGACCTACCTGGGCGACGGCATCATGGTCACGTTCGGCGCGACAAAGGCCTCGAACCACTATTGCGCCGACGCCATGCGCTGCGGCGAGGCATTGCTGCAGGCGCTGGCCGACTGGCAGTCGCAGCGCCAGGCACAAGGCCTGCCGGCGCCCGGCGTCGGCATCGGCGTGGACAGCGGGACCGTGACCTGCGGCGTGATCGGGGACGAAGGCCGGCTGGAGTACGCCATCATCGGCAACCCCGTGAATCGGGCGGCCAAGCTGCAGAACCACACGAAGCTGGCGTCGGTGCGCGGACTGGCCAGCGAAGCGTGCTTCCAGCGGGCATGCGATCAGGGTTATGCGCCGCCCGGTGGCGCGCATCGGGTGCTGCCGGACTGCCGCGTCGCGGGTGTCACTGACCCGATGGCACTGGTGGTGCTGGGCGAGGCGGCGCCGGATGCCGCTGCCCACGCTGCCTCGTGATGCGCCGGCGCGCCGCGGCCGCGGCCGCGGCAGGGCAGTGACGGCGCGGCGTCAGTCCTTGGGGGGTTCTTCGGCGTCGCCGACCGCGGACGGTGGTTCCGGCTGCGGCGGCCGGGCGGCGATGGCCCGGTTGACGGCCGCCGCTGCGGGGGACGGTGGTGCCGGGCTTGCCGCGGCGGCAGGACGTGGCGTTTGCGGCTCCGACGTGGCGAGCGGCAACTCCAGCGTGATGGCCGGGGCCCCCGCTTGGGTCGGTGCCAGGGTGGCCGAGCGGGTCGCGACCTGCGTCAGCTTGTAACGCTCGTCGATCACGCTGCCGACCCGGTATGGCCGGGGATGCTGGCCTTCGATGGAGATCAGCGCGACGCCGCCGGACGTCCGCCCGGCCACGACGCCGAGCAAGCGCATGCGACCGCCCGGGTCCTGTGCCAGCGGGGACGGCGGCGCCAGCGCTGCACTGGTGGGCGCAGCGTTGTCCGGGCCCAGGGCCCGCGCGAGCATCGGCACGTCGATGGACGGGGTTTCGGCGTTGACCGCGCCGGCCGTGACCGGAGCCTCGGACAGGCCGACAATCTTCAGCAGCCAGTAGGCGGCCGACAGTGCGGCCAGGGTCCACAACAGGAAAGCAAGGATGCGTGACGGCCATCGGATGGTCATGGCCGATTATCATCTGCGATCGGCCTGCAGTCCGCCGGCCGCCCCCAATTTCCAGGTGAGACCCTTATGCATCCGATGTCGTCGATCACAACCGTTCGTCCGCTGGCCGCGCTGCGGCGCGGCTTCACGTTGATCGAGCTGATGGTCGTGCTGGTCATCATCGGCGTGCTGGCGGCGCTGATCGTACCCAACGTACTCGAGCGTGCCGACGACGCGCGCACCATGGCGGCGCGCACCGACGTCAACAACCTGATGCAGGCGCTCAAGCTGTACCGCCTGGACAACCAGCGCTACCCGAGCGCGGAGCAGGGCCTGGCGGCGCTGGTCACCAAGCCGACCAGTGGGCCGATCCCGTCGAACTGGAAGCCCTACATCGACAAGTTGCCCAACGACCCGTGGAACCGTCCGTACCAGTACCTGAATCCGGGCATCCAGGGTGAGGTCGACGTGTTGTCGTTCGGAGCCGACGGGCAGGCCGGTGGCGAGGGCAAGGATGCCGATGTCGGCTCCTGGCAGTAGGCCGGGCCACACCGCGGCCTGGCGCGCGTGGGCCGGATTCACGCTGCTCGAGTTGTTGCTGGTACTGGCCATCGTCGCCATGGCCACCGGCGGCGTGGCGTTTTCGATGCGCAACATGGGCCAGAGCCAGCTCGAACGGGAGGCGCAGCGCCTGATTGCCATGCTGGAGGCCGCTCGGGCCCGCTCCCGGGCCAGCGGCTTGCCGGTGTACTGGCGCAGCACCGAACAGGGCTTCGAGTTCCTCGGTCTGCCGGCGCCGGCGACCGACGAGCCGCCGGCAGCGCGGTCCGGCCGGGATTTCAGCCCCCGCATGGCCTGGCTCGGCGACGGCGTGTCGGTGCGTGACCCGCAGGTCGTGAGCCTGGGCCCGGAGCCCATCATCGGCCGCCAGCAGATCGTGCTGCTGCAGGACAGCCATGCGGTGTCCATCGCCACCGACGGCCTGCGGGCGTTTTCGGTGCAGTCGCCCGGTGCAGCAGGCGGTGGACCGTGAGCCGGCCGCTGCGGGGTTTCACGCTGATCGAGGTGCTGGTCGCACTGGGCATCGTTGCGATCACGCTGGTGGCCGGCCTCAAGGCGACCATGGCCTTGACCGACAACGCCCAGCGCCAGGCCGACAGCCTGCTGGCCCAGGTGTGCGCCGAAAACGAGCTGATCCGGCTGCGCCTGTCGCGCCAGACGCCGCCGGTGGGACGCTCCGATTTCGCCTGCGACCAGGCGGGACAGGTGTTCCAGGGTCGGCTGGTCGTGGCACCGACGCCGAACCCGATCTTCCGCCGGGTCGACGCCCAGGTGCTGGATGGCGAATACATCGTGTATCGGGTCGCCACGATCGTCGGGAGTTTCCCGTGACGGGCACAAGGCGCGGCGGCGCCGGCCGGCGCGGGCCGGGCTTCACGCTGGTCGAGATGCTGGTGGCGCTGGCGGTGATGGCCATGCTCGGTCTGATGGCCTGGCGCGGTGTCGACGCCATGGGCCGGGCGCAGGACAACACGCGGCGCATCAGCGCCGATGTGCAGGCGCTGCAGGCCGGCTTGATCCAGTGGGGCATGGACCTCGACGCGATGGCGCCGTCGACGCCGATTGCCGCGCTGGACTTCGACGGACAGGTGTTGCGCATCACGCGCCAGTACCAGGTCGACGACCCGGCGGCCGCCGGCGCATTTGCCGGCTCGGGCGGATTGCGGGTCATCGCCTGGAGCGTGCGGGACGTGGACGGGCGGCGCCAGTGGCTGCGCTGGCAGTCGGCGCTGGTGCATACCCGCGCGCAATGGGAGCAGGCCTGGCAACAGGCCGCCTGGTGGGGCCAGAACCCGAGCGAGGCGCTGCGCCGCGGCGAGGTCGTCATCGTGCCGGCCGACCAGTGGCAGATTTTCTACTTCCGCCGCAACAGCTGGAGCAGCCCGTTGTCCAGCGCCGCCGAGGGCGCGGTGCCGCCCGGAGGGCAGCAGCCGCTGCCGGACGGCGTGCGCCTGGTGTTGTCGCTGTCGGCCGGCTCGGCGATCAGCGGCACCCTGGTGCGCGATTGGGTGCGTCCGACCCTGGGGCCGGGGGGCTCATGAGGCCGGCGCTAGCCACCCGGCGCCAGCGCCGCTTCGGCGCAGGCCAGCGCGGCGCCGCCGTGTTGCTGGCCATGCTGACGGTCGTGCTGGTGGCGACACTGGCCGCGACCGCGTTGTGGCAGCAGTGGCGCAGCGTGGAGATCGAGGCGCGGGAACGCGAACGCCTGCAGGCGGGCTGGATCCTGGTCGGCGCGCTCGACTGGGCACGGCTGATCCTGCGCGAGGACGGTCGCAGCGGCGGCCCCGACCACCTGGCCGAACCGTGGAGCATCGAGCTGCACGACACGCGACTGACCACCTTCCTGGCACTGGAGCCGGGCAACACCGAACTGGGCGACGACGTTTTCCTGTCCGGGCACATCACGGATGCGCAGGCCCGGCTGAACGTGGGCAACCTGGTCGTCGGCAACCGGGTGTCGGAGCGCGACCTGCAGTGCTTCGAGCGCCTGTTCGACAGCCTGGGCATCGAGCGCTCCGAACTCGATACCTTGGTGGCGAACCTGCAACGCACGATCGGCCTGGCCGGGGCGGCGCTGCCCAGCGATGCACCGCCGGTCCCCATCCTGCCCCAGCGCGTCGGCCAGTTGCGCTGGCTCGGCTTGTCCGCCGATACGGTGCAGCGCCTGGCGCCCCATGTGTCGATCTTGCCGACCCGTACCCAGCTCAACCTCAATACCGCCGATGCGCTGGTGATCGCCGCCCGCATCGAAGGGCTCGACCCGTCGGACGCCCGCAATCTGGTGGCTGCCCGCGCGCGGGCGCCGTTCAGAAACCTGGCGGAGGCATCGCGGCAGTTGCCGCAGGGTGTCGTCGCGCTCAACCCCAGCGAGGTCGGGGTGTCTTCGCGCTTCTTCGAGGTCCGGGGGCGCTTGCGCCTGCAGGAGGTCGACGTCACCGAGATCGCGCTGGTGCAGCGCAATGGCATGAGCGTCACGACCGTCTGGCGCGACCGCGAGGTCAGCGCTTCCCGCACGCCGGCCGACGCCGGACGTTGATCGCTGTCGTGGCCGCCCCGCGCGATGTGCGCGGCAGGGCCGCGCGCGCCGGACGCGGCATGGCGCCTCATTACAATCCGCCGATGCCGACCCTGATCCTCGCTTTGCCCTCGACAAAGGCCACGGCTGCGACGGAATTCGACTATGTCCTGTCGTCCGATGCGCGGCCGGAGGTGGACCACGGAACCGCGCCGCTGGCGCTGCTGCCGGCCGCCGACACCATCGTGCTGGTGGCTCCGGCCCGCGCCTTGTCCTGGCACCGGGTCCGGGTGCCGCCGGTGGCGGCCAGCCGGTTACGCGCCGCGCTGGCCGGCTTGCTGGAAGACCACCTGCTGGACGATCCGGCGCAGCTCGCGTTTGCGCTCGTGCCCGGGCGCGCCGAGGACGGACAGTCGCTGGTCGTGGCATTCGACAAATCCTGGCTGCAGGCGGCGCTGGAACTGTTCGAACAGGCGCAGCGACCGGTCAGCCGGGTGGTGCCAGCGTTATTTCCCGATGCGTCGGCCAGCCCGACGGTGCAGTTGCACGTCACCGGCGACGCGGACGACGCAAGCCTGGTGATCGTCGATGCGCGTGGCGTGACCTGCCTGCCGCTGGCCAGTGCGACGGCTGCCTTCGTCGACCGGGCCTTGCCGCAGGCGGAGGGTCCCCTGACCGCGGAGCCGGCCGTGGCCGGCCTGGCCGAACAGGTCCTGGGCCGGCCCGTCACGGTGCAGCCGGCCTCGCAGGTGCTGCGCCAGGCAAGCCGCTGCGAATGGGATCTCGCCCAGTTCGAACTCTCGACCCGCGGCGGCGGGCGGCTCGCGCGGCGCTGGCAGCAGCAGGCCCGCCAGTGGCTGTTCGCGCCCGCCTGGCGTCCCGCGCGGTGGGGACTGCTGGCACTGGTCCTGGCCCATCTGGTCGGCATGAATGCCTGGGCCTGGAAGCTCGACGCCGTGGTGCGCGACAAGCAGCAACGGGTCAACGCCTTGTTGACACAAGCCTTTCCCGGCGTGCGCACCATCGTCGACGCACCGCGGCAGATGCAGCGCGAACTCGCGCGGCTGCGCCAGTCCAGCGGGGGTGTCACGGCCGACGACCTGGAGGCGATGCTGGCGGCCCTGGGCTCGGCCTTGCCCGACGGCGCCACGCCGGCCGGCATCGATTTCGTACCCGGCGAGATCGCGGTACGCGGGCTCGCACTCGCGGGGCCTCAGCGCGAAAGCCTGCAGGCCGATCTGCAGAGCCAGGGCTACGAGTTGCGCACCGATGGCGGCCGCCTGCTCGTGCGCCGGCAGGGCAGGCCATGACGACGGCGAACACGCTGGCATCGCTGCGCCAGGCCTGGTCGCGCCTGGCGCTGCGCGAGCGACGACTGGTCGCGCTGGCGCTGGCCGTGGTGCTGGCAGGGCTGTTGTGGTCGCTGGCGGTGGCGCCGGCACTGGGCGTCCTGCGCACGGCGCCGGTACGCCTGGCCGAACTCGATCGGCAATTGCAGTCCATGCAGGATCTGGCGGCCCAGGCGCGCGCCCTGCAGGGGCGTGCTCCGGTGCCGCGGGACGATGCCGTGCGGACGCTCGAGTCCGCGTTGCAGCAGCGCATGCCCGGGCGCGCGCAACTCAGCCGTGCCGGCGACCGGGTGACGGTGACCCTGTCCGGCGTGCAGCCGCGGATGCTCGCCCAGTGGCTGGGCCAGGTGCGCGACGCCTCGCGGGTGTCGGTGCAACAGGCTCGCCTGACACGTTCGCCGGCCGGCTGGGACGGCAGTGTCGTGCTGCAATTGCCACCCGAATGAGCCGCCCCGGCATCGGCATGGGCCTGCCACTGCCATGGCGTCGTGTCGACGCCCACCCGGTTGCGCGGCATGCGTGAATCGCGCTGGGCCTGGCTGGGGGCGATCGCCGGCATCGCTGCCGGGGTGCTGGCCTTCGCGCCCGCCGCATGGCTGGCCGCGGCCTTGCACGCGGGGACCGGCGGCCGCGTACAGGCGGCACAGCCGCGGGGCACGGTCTGGAATGGCAGTGCGCGGCTGGTCCTGGCCGGTGGAGCCGGCAGCCAGGATGCGCGGGTATTGCCCGGGCGCATGGCCTGGCAGCTGCGCCCGACCTGGACCGGGGCGCGGTTGCAGTTGCGGGCCGAGTGCTGCATGACGCGAGCGCTGGACATGACGCTGGCGCTGCGCTGGGGCGGCGGGTCGCTGGCCTGGGCCGATCACGACAGCCAATGGCCGGCCCAGGCGCTGGTCGGATGGGGGGCACCCTGGAACACCTTGCAGGCCGAGGGTCGCCTGCTGCTGACGCTGCAGGGCTTGTCATTAGAATGGCTCGCAGGGCGCACACGCGTGACGGGTAGCCTGTCGCTCGACGCGCTGGCGTTGTCGTCGCGTTTGTCCACGCTCAGGCCGATCGGCAGTTACCGCCTGCGCCTGATCGGCAACGGATCGAACGGGCCGCCGGAACTGCAGCTGCAAACGCTCGAGGGCAGCCTGCAGGTGTCCGGCCAGGGACGCTGGACCGGCGCACGCTGGAATTTCCGCGGGCAGGCGAGTGCCTCGGCACAGGATCAGGTGGTGCTGGGCAACCTGCTCAACATCGTCGGGCGCCGGCAAGGTGCGGTATCGATCATTGCGGTGGATTGAATGAAGAGGTTGGCTGGCTTCGATGGCCGGGATTGGGCTGCAATATGAATTGGAATGGCGTCATGGGTCTTGCGGCTTCGGTCGTGCGTGTCGGTGTCTGTTGCCTGTGCCTGGGAGGTGTGGCCTCGGCCCAGAAGCCGGGCGAACCGATCACGCTCAATTTCGTCGGCGCGGAGATCGAAGCGGTGGCGCGCACCATGGGCGTCATCACCGGTCGTACCGTGGTGGTCGATCCGCGCGTGCGCGGTGTCATCAACCTGAGCAGCGAGAAGCCGCAGTCGCCGGCGGCCGCGTATGCCCAGTTCCTGGCGGCGCTGCGCCTGCAGGGATACACGGTGGTGGAGTCCAGCGGCATCCACAAGGTGGTGCCGGAGGCCGAAGGCAAGCTGCAGGGCAGCGTGGTCTCGGTGTCGCCCGACAATCCGGCCGGCAACCAGATCGTGACCCAGATCTTCCGGCTCGACCATGAGAGCGCGCTCAACCTGGTGCCGGTGCTGCGACCGCTGATCAGCCCGAACAACACGATCAACGTCAACCCGGGCAGCAACGCGCTGGTCATCACCGACTATGCCGACAACCTGCGCCGCCTGGGCCGCATCATCGCGGCGATGGACATGCCCAACGCGACCGACGTGGAGGTGATCCCGCTCAAGCATGCGTTGGCCTCGGACCTGGCGCCGCTGGTGTTGCGACTGACGCAGACCAGCAGTGGGCCGGCGGTACAGGGCCAGGTCGACAATTCGTTTCGCACCGCCATCATTGCCGAGCCGCGCAGCAATACGCTGATCGTGCGCGCAGCCAACCCGGCCCGGGTTGCCCTCGTGCGTTCGCTGGTCGATCGGCTGGACATGCCG
The DNA here is from genome assembly GCA_024236015.1 of Rhodoferax sp. Classification (GTDB taxonomy): domain Bacteria; phylum Pseudomonadota; class Gammaproteobacteria; order Burkholderiales; family Burkholderiaceae_C; genus CAISIP01. The sequence goes on along the minus strand of JACKLK010000001.1, from coordinate 1,178,625 downwards.
ACGTCGGACAATGCCTCCGGCAACATCCACGTGGTCTATCTGAAGAATGCCGAAGCGGTGAAGCTGGCCGCCACGCTGCGTGCCGCGATGGCCAGCGCCGGTGCGTCGGGCGGCAATGCCGCGGCGATCCGTCCGACGATCGGGGGAGGGGCGGCTGCCGCGGCCGCTGCCGCGGCGGCGGCCGCCGCCGCGGCATCTTCGTCCCAGGCGGAGACCGGCGGCCAGATCCAGGCCGACCCGGCGACGAATTCGCTGGTGATCACCGCGCCCGAGCCGCAGTACCGGCAGATGCGTGCGGTCATCGACAAGCTCGATGCGCCGCGCGCCCAGGTGTTCGTCGAGTCGCTGATCGCCGAGGTCAATGCCGACAAGGCGGCCGAGTTCGGCATCCAGTGGCAGGGGCCGATCGGCCAGAAGGGCGACGGCAGCATCGGCTTGCTGGGCACCAACTTCAACATCGGCGGCACCAACATCATCTCGCTGGCCACCGGCGCTGTCGACGGCACCTCCGTGCCGTCGTCCGGACTGAACGTGGGCGTGGCCGGTCGTGCCAACGGCGTGTATTTCCTGGGTTTCCTGGCGCGGTTCCTACAGCGCACCGGCGACGGCAACATCCTGTCGACGCCCAACCTGCTGACGCTGGACAACGAGGAGGCCAAGATCGTGATCGGCCAGAACGTGCCCTTCGTGACCGGCTCCTATACCAACAACAACACCGGTGGCGGCACCGTCAATCCGTTCCAGACCATCGAGCGCAAGGACGTCGGCCTGACGCTGCGGGTCAAGCCGCAGATCAGCGAGAACGGCACGATCCGCCTGTCGATCTTCCAGGAGGTCTCCAGCGTGCAGGCCGCGTCGGTCAATTCGCCCAACGGACTGATCACCAACAAGCGGTCCATCGAGTCCAATGTCGTCGTCGAAGACGGCTCCATCGTCGTGCTGGGCGGCCTGCTGCAGGACGAGTCGGCGCTGAACGAGGAGAAGGTGCCCGGCCTGGGAGACGTGCCCTTGTTCGGCAACCTGTTTCGCAGCGAGACACGTTCGCGGACCAAGACCAACCTGATGGTGTTCATCCGCCCGGTCGTGGTGCGTGATGGCGCTTCGGTCGATGCGCTGTCGATGGGGCGCTACGAGACCATGCGCGCCGACCAGCAGGCGGTGCAGCCCCGCCCCAGCGCCATCCTGCCGGACCTGGGCACGGCCCAGTTGCCGCCACCGCCGCCGAAACCCGCGCCGCGTCCGGCCCCGGTGGCGCCGGGCCGGGTCTCGGACCGCTGAGGCGGCCATGCGGTTCCCGTTGCCGTACGCCTTTGCGCGCACGCACCAGCTGCTGCTGGAGGACGATGGCGGCGCGCTGACGCTGGTCGTGCATCCGGGCTCGACGCATGGCGCGCTGAGCGAGGTGCTGCGCAAGTACCCCCAGGCGACGATGGCCGCCATGGATGCGGAGTCCCTGGTGCAGCGCATCAGCGCCGCCTATTCGCAGGGCGAATCGAGTGCGGCCCTGGTCGCCAGCGAGGTGGCGTCGGACGTCGACCTGCAGCGCATGATGCAGGAACTGCCGGCGGTCGAGGACCTGCTCGAGGCCGCCGACGATGCGCCCATCATCCGACTGCTCAACGCCTTGCTGACCCAGGCCGCGCGCGAGAACGCCAGCGACATCCACATCGAGCCCTACGAGCGCCACAGCAGCGTGCGGTTCCGCGTCGACGGAGCGCTGCGCGAAGTGGTGCAGCCCAATCGGGCACTGCACGGCGCGCTGATCTCGCGCCTGAAGATCATGGCCGAGCTCGATATCTCGGAAAAGCGCCTGCCCCAGGACGGCCGCATCAGCCTGCGCATCGGCACGCGGGCGGTCGACGTGCGGGTCAGCACCCTGCCCAGCGCCCAGGGCGAACGTGCCGTGTTGCGCCTGCTCGACAAGTCGGGTTCCCGGCTCAATCTCGAGGCGGTGGGCATGGAAGGGCAGACACTGCAGCGCTTCGTGCAACTGATCGGCCAGCCGCACGGCATCATCCTGGTGACCGGCCCGACCGGCTCGGGCAAGACGACGACGCTGTACGCGGCACTGAGCCGTCTCGATGCCGCGCACACCAACATCATGACGGTGGAGGATCCGATCGAATACGAGTTGCCGGGCATCGGCCAGACCCAGGTCAATGCCCGCATCGAACTCAGTTTCGCCGCCGCGTTGCGGGCCATCCTGCGTCAGGACCCGGACGTGATCATGATCGGCGAGATCCGCGATTTCGAGACCGCGCAGATCGCGATCCAGGCATCCCTCACCGGGCACCTGGTGCTGGCCACGCTGCATACCAACGATTCCGCCAGCGCCGTGACCCGGCTGATCGACATGGGCGTGGAGCCGTTCCTGCTCAGCTCCTCGCTGCTCGGCGTGCTGGCCCAGCGCCTGGTGCGCAAATGGTGCCTGCATTGCAACGGCCAGGGCTGCGAGCATTGCGGGCACACCGGATATGCCGGGCGCACCGGTGTCTACGAGCTGCTGGTGGCCGACGCCGCGATGCGCGACCAGATCCACCGCCAGGCCTCGGAGGCCGAGATCCGGGCCGCGGCCATCGCCGGCGGCATGCGCCTGATGCGCGACGACGGCGAGCGCCTGGTGAGCGCTGGTGTCACCGCCCGCGAGGAAGTGCTGCGCGTGACGCGCGATTGACGCCGCCGCACCCGTATCCCCGAGCCATGCCCGCGTATTCGTTCGAAGCCGTCGATGCCCAGGGGGCGATGCGCAAGGGCGTCATCGACGCCGAGACCGCGCGCGCCGCGCGCGGCGCCTTGCGCGCCCAGGCCCTGGTGCCGCTGCAGGTTGCGCAGGTGGGTGCGGCGCAGCACGACGATGCGCAGGCCGGCGCCGGCGGCGGTGCATCGTCCTGGTGGTCCGGTCGCATCTTCGGGGCTGCCGCGCTGGCGGTCTGGACCCGCCAGCTTGCCGGCCTGGTGTCGGCCAGCCTGCCGCTCGAGCGGGCCCTGACCGCCTTGAGCGAGGAGGCCGACGATCCGCGCCAGCGCAACCTGGTGGCCGCCTTGCGCGCCGAAGTCAATGCCGGCAGCGGCTTTGCGAAGGCGCTGGCGCAACACCCGCGCGAGTTCTCGCCGATCTACGTCGCGGTGATCGACGCCGGTGAACACAGCGGTGACCTGGGCATGGTGCTCGAGCGCCTGGCCGACGACCTGGCCGAACAGCAGCAGCTCAAGTCGCGCCTGGTCGCCGCCGCCCTGTACCCGGCCATCGTGACCCTGATCGCGATCCTGATCGTGACCTTCCTGGTGGCTTACGTGGTGCCGCAGGTCGCCGACGTGTTCGCTGGCACCAAGCAGAGCCTGCCCTGGTTGACCGAGGTGATGCTGGCGGTCAGCGCCCTGGTGCGCGACTACGGCCTGGTGGTGCTGGCGCTGCTGGTGCTGGGGCTGGTCGGGTTCCGTTACGCGCTGCGCAGCGACATGCTGCGCGAACGCTACGATGCGGCGTTCCTGCGCCTGCCGCTGGTCGGCCGGCTGGCGCGCGGCTACAACGCGGCCCGTTTCGCGAACACGCTGGCCATGCTGGCGGCCGCGGGTGTGCCCATCCTCAAGGCCTTGCAGGCCGCGGCCGAGACGCTGAACAACCGGGCGATGCGCGCCGACGCGCTGGCGGCACTGGTGCTGGTGCGCGAGGGGGCGCCGATCGCGCTGGCGCTGGGGCGGCACAAGCGGTTTCCACCGCTGTTGCCGATGTTCGCGCGGCTCGGCGAGCAGACCGGCCAGTTGCCGCAGATGCTCCAGCGCGTGGCCGCGCAGCTGTCGGCCGACGTGCAGCGCCGCGCGATGCAGCTGGCCACCATCCTCGAGCCGCTGCTGATCGTGGCCATGGGCCTGGTCGTGATGCTGATCGTGCTGGCGGTGATGCTGCCGATCATCCAGCTCAACACACTGGTGCGCTAACCGGTCGGCGCCGGGCGCGCGGGCGCCTGGGTGTCAGAGGGCCTCGGCCTTGGCTGCCCGTTCGATCGCGTCGATCAGGTGTTCGGCGACGACGGACAGCGCCGTCTTGCTGCGCCGCACGATACCGGTGGAGCGGCTCATCGCCGCATCGCGCACGTCCAGCGCCGCAATACCCTGGCCGGCGGGGCCGCGCAGGATGTCGCGGGTGGAGATACCCAGCAGGTCGCTGTCGCGGATCACCGACAGGATGAACGGCGTGGAATCGGACTCGACCGTGGGTGGCGGCAACTGGTGTCCGCGCGACGCGAACAAGGCCGCCAGGCGCCTGCGCAGCAGCATGTCGGGGCCGGCCAGCACCCAGCGGGCTTGCGCGAGTGTCTCGATCGATACCTGACGGCGCTGGGTCAGCGGGTGGCCTTGCCGGGCCACGACGACGACCTCGTCGCGCGTCAGTTCGACCGTCTGCAGGCCGGCGACGGCGGGTCCTTCCGGAATGGCCGCGAGCACGAAGTCCAGCGCGCCTTCGCGCAGCCGGTTGAACAGATGGTCGGTCTGGCCGGTCGTGACCTGGATCCGCAGGCTGGGGTCGCGCGCAATGGCCCGGGCGACGACCTTCGGCAACAGGGGATCGAGCCAGGACGGCCCGGCACCCAGGCGCACCAGGGTGTCGCGGCGATGGGTCAATGCCGCCACTTCCTGGGCCGCATCGGCCAGCTGGATCTGCACCGCGTTCGCATGGCGCTGCAATGCGACGCCGGCCTCGGTCAGTTCGACGCCGCGCGGACGCCGGCGCAACAGCGGCGCATCGAGTTCGGCCTCGAGCCGGCGCATGCTGCGGGTCAGCCCCGGCTGGGAGACGTTCAGCATCTTTGCCGCCTGGCTCAGGCTGCCGCGTTCGGCGACCGCGAGAAACTGGCGCAATTGGGTCAGGTCCACGATCCATGCTCCATGGTCATTGAAGGTGAAAGATCATGCTGATACAAGCATGGATCTCCTTGCGCGGATGGTAACCCGGTCCGCCACTTGCAGCGCTGTAGCATGGACCACGATTTGCTACGCTGCACGACGTTCTCCCGGCATCGGGGCGATCGATATAGCTATAACCTGGGTGCATGGATTTTGCCTGTCCGTGTCATTGTGCGTCCGATATTGCGTGCCTATACTGCGGCGCATCGGCACCCGCACCGGTGCCGAGCACGCTCCCCCAGTCGGGCCACCGGCCCATCCGATGCAACCAAGGACACACCATGGCCCAAGGCCTTCCAGATCATCTTCCGGCCCACCTGTGCCGGGCCCTTCGCGGGGTTTTCGGCGCATGAAACCCTGCAACACCTTGTTCATCCTGTCCGATGAACACCAGCGCGACATCACCGGCTGTTACGGCAACACCCTGGTGAAGACGCCGAACCTCGACGCGCTGGCGGCGCGCGGCACCCGTTTCACCCGCGCGTACACGCCGTGTCCCATCTGTGTTCCGGCCCGCACGGCGCTGGCGACCGGACGCCATGTGTTCCAGACCCGTTCGTGGGACAACGCCCATCCCTACCATGGCGAAATCCCGAGCTGGGGCCACCGGCTGATGGATGCCGGCCACGAGGTGGTGTCGATCGGCAAGCTGCATTACCGCGACGCGCAGGATCCGAACGGTTTTTCCGAAGAGATCCTGCCGCTGCACGTGCTCGGCGGCATCGGCGATCTGCTGGGGCTGATCCGCAATCCGCCCGCGCCGCGCGGCAACATGCAGGCACTGGCACGCGACGCCGGGCCGGGTGCGTCGAGCTACACCGACTACGACCGCCAGATCGCGGCCGAGGCCTGTGCCTGGTTGCAGCGCAAGGCGCAGCCGGCGGCCAGATCCGACAAGCCGTGGGTGTTGTTCGTGTCGTTCGTGCGGCCGCACTTTCCGCTGATCGCGCCGCCGGAATTCTTCGCGATGTATCCGCCCGAGCAGATGCCGCTGCCGCGCCTGTACGCCAGCGGCGAGCGCCCGACCCACGAGGCGGTGCGGGCCTTGCGCGACTGCATGAACTACGACGACTATTTCGACGAGGCCAAGGCGCGCATCGCCATCGCCGCGTATTACGCGCTGGTGTCCCTCCTGGACGACAACGTCGGCCGTGTGCTTGGCGCGCTGGAGCAGGCCGGCCTGATGGACAACACGCGCATCATCTATACCTCGGACCACGGCGACAACCTGGGCAACCACGGCTTGTGGGGCAAGTCGGTGATGTACGAGGAGTCCGCCGCGATTCCGATGATCGTCGCCGGCCCCGACGTGCCGCGCAACGCCGTCAGCGATGGCGCGGTGTCGTTGATCGACTGCTACCGCACCGTGCTCGACGGCGCCGGCGTGCCCCTGCCGCCGCAGGATCTGGTGCTGCCCAGCCGGTCGCTCTGGGAGGCCGCCCACGGTGGCGATCCGCGGCGCGCGGTGCTGTCCGAATACCATGCGGCCGGATCGAACACCGGCACCTACATGATCCGCCTCGGTCGCTGGAAATACATCCACTTCGTCGGTTATGCGCCGCAGCTGTTCGACCTGGAAACCGACCCGTTCGAATCGACCGACCTGGCGGGCCGCTCCGACATGCGCGCGGTGCTGGCCGAGTGCGAGACGGCGCTGCGCGCCACGCTGGATCCGGAACAGGTTTCCCGCCAGGCCTTCGCCGACCAGAACGCCATGATCGCCGCCCATGGCGGGGAGACGGCGATCCGTGCGCGCGGCGATTTCGGATACACGCCCGCGCCGGGGGAGAAGGCGGGTTTTGCCACATGAATCGCGCGCTGGTCGCGATGCGCCCGGTCGCGGCGTTGCGCGGGTTCTGGACCCGCTGCGGCGACGGCCCTAGCTTCGATCACCCATCAGAACCACCACCCAGGAGACACCCATGAAGACACCGACCGCATTCCTGTTGCGACTGATCAGCGTCGCGGCGCTGGCATTGCCCATGGCGCCCACCGCCATGGCCCAGGCCTACCCCACCAAGCCGATCCGGCTGATCGTTCCCGACGCGCCCGGCGGTTCGCCCGACGTGCTGGGCCGGCTGCTGGCGCAGAAACTCGCGGACAGCATGGGCCAGCAGATCGTGGTGGAGAACCGTCCCGGGGCGGCCGGACTGCTGGCCGCGGAACAGGCGGCACGCGCGGCGCCCGACGGCTACACCTTGTTCATGAGCACCACGTCGGTGTGGGCGATCCTGCCCAGCGTGAAGAAGAACCTGCCGTACGACGCCGACAACGCCTTCATCCCGATCTCTCGCATCGCCACCGCGTCGAACGTGCTGGTGGTCAACCCGGCGCTGCCGGTCAAGTCGGTGGCCGACCTGGTCAAGCTGGCCAAGGCCAGCCCGGGCAGCATCAACTACGCGTCCGCCGGCATCGCGACACCGGCCCACCTGGCCGGCGAGATGCTGAACCTGCTGGCCGACATCAAGATGACGCACGTGCCCTACAAGGGCGCCGCACCCGCCCTGCTGGACGTGATCGCCGGCAACGTGCAGGCGATCCTGACCGGGCCGCTGGCGGCCGGCCCCCATATCGCCAACGGCAAGGTGACCGCACTGGCGACCACGGGATCGCAGCGCAATCCCTCGCTGCCCGAGCTGCCGACGATCGCCGAGACCGTGCCCGGGTACGAGATCTCGCAATCCTGGGGCATCACGGTGCCGGCCGGGACGCCGGCGCCCATCGTCAAGCAGCTGGAAGCCGAAATGACCAAGGTCCTGGCGCTGCCCGACGTACACGAGCGCATCACGCGCCTGGGCGTGGTTCCGGCCACCGGCGGCGGCCAGGCCTTCGCGGCCTTCATCGCCGCCGAACGCAAGCGGCTGAACGACGTGATCAGCAAGGCCGGCATCGTATTGGCAGAATGACGCAGCATGAAGATCACCCGCATCACCACCTACCGCGTGCCGCCGCGCTGGATGTTCGTCAAGATCGAGACCGACGAGGGCATCTCGGGCTGGGGTGAGGCGGTGGTCGAGGGCCGCGCGCGCACGGTCGAGACCGCGGTGCACGAGTTCACGCGCGACCTGATCGGCCAGGATGCCGCCCGCATCAACGATCTGTGGCAGCTGATGTACCGCAGCAACTTCTACCGCGGCGGACCGATCCTGATGAGCGCGATCGCCGGCATCGACCAGGCCTTGTGGGACATCAAGGGCAAGCATCTAGGGGTGCCGGTATACGAGCTGCTGGGCGGCCGGGTGCGCGACAGGATGAAGGTCTACAGCTGGGTCGGCGGCGACCGGCCGGGCGACATCGTCGAAGGCATGCAGAAGTTGATGGAGGGCGGCTTCGACACCTTCAAGCTCAACGGCACCGAGGAGATGGCCATGCTCGACACGCCGCGCGCGGTGGATGCGGCGATTGCCAAGGTGGCCGGGGTGCGCGACGCGCTGGGCATGCAGGTGAGTTTCGGGCTCGACTTCCACGGCCGGGTCGCGGCGCCGATGGCCAAGGTGCTGCTGCGCGAGCTCGAGCCGTACCGGCCCTTGTTCGTCGAGGAGCCGGTGCTGGCCGAGCAGGCCGAGACCTATGCCCGGCTGGCCGAGTTCACCTCGATCCCGCTGGCGGCGGGCGAGCGCATGTACTCGCGCTTCGAGTTCAAGCGGGTGTTGCAGGCCGGCGGCATCGCCATCCTGCAGCCGGACCTGTCGCATGCCGGCGGCATCACCGAATGCCACAAGATCGCGGCCATGGCCGAGGCCCACGACGTCGCGTTTGCGCCGCATTGCCCGCTGGGCCCGGTGGCACTGGCGGCCTGCCTGCAGATCGACTTCGTGGCCCACAACGCCGTGCTGCAGGAGCAGAGCATGGGCATCCACTACAACCAGGGCGCGGAGCTGCTCGACTACGTGGTCAACCGGCAGGACTTCCGGATCGACCAGGGTCATATCCACGCCTTGCCCGGACCCGGCCTGGGCGTCGAGGTCGACGAGGAACGGGTCGTCGCCGCCAGCCGGAACGCGCCCGACTGGCGCAACCCGGTCTGGCGCCACGCCGACGGCAGCATCGCCGAGTGGTGATGCGCCGCCGCGTGCGGGCGCATGGCCGCCCCGCCTGAGCAAAAAATCATCGGTATGTCGCAAGGCGCCGGGGGTTCCGGCCGCCATAATCCCGGAGCTCTCGAGGAACCGATATGACCGAAAAAAACCCCAAGCGCCCGTTGCGCTCCGCCGCCTGGTTCGGCGCCCAGGACAAGAACGGCTTCATGTACCGCAGCTGGATGAAGAACCAGGGCATCCCGGACCACGAGTTCCAGGGCAAGCCCATCATCGGCATCTGCAACACCTGGTCCGAACTGACGCCGTGCAACGCGCATTTCCGCAAGATCGCCGAACACGTCAAGCGCGGCGTGTCGGAGGCGGGCGGTTTTCCGGTCGAGTTTCCGGTGTTCTCGAACGGCGAGTCCAACCTGCGGCCGACCGCGATGCTCACACGCAACCTGGCCAGCATGGACGTGGAGGAATCGATCCGCGGCAACCCGATGGACGCGGTGGTGCTGCTGGTGGGTTGCGACAAGACCACACCGGCGCTGCTGATGGGCGCGGCCAGCTGCGACATTCCGACCATCGTCGTGACCGGCGGGCCGATGCTCAACGGCAAGCACGAAGGCCGCGACATCGGCTCCGGAACCGTGGTATGGCAACTGCACGAGGCGGTCAAGGCGGGCAAGATCAGCCTGCACGATTTCATGTCGGCCGAGGCCGGCATGTCGCGTTCGGCCGGCACCTGCAACACCATGGGCACGGCCTCGACGATGGCCTGCATGGCCGAGGCGCTGGGCACGGCCTTGCCGCACAACGCGGCGATTCCGGCCGTGGATGCGCGGCGCTACGTGCTGGCGCACATGTCGGGCATGCGCATCGTCGACATGGTCTGGGAAGACCTGAAGCTGAGCCGGGTGCTGACCCGCGAGGCATTCGAGAACGCGATCCGCGTCAATGCCGCGATCGGCGGCTCGACCAATGCGGTGATCCACCTCAAGGCGATCGCCGGGCGCATGGGTGTGCCGCTCGAACTGGAGGACTGGACCCGCATCGGCAAGGGCACGCCGACCGTGGTCGACCTGCAGCCCTCGGGCCGTTTCCTGATGGAGGAGTTCTATTACGCCGGCGGCCTGCCGGGCGTGTTGCGCCGGCTCGGCGAGGCCGGGTTGTTGCCGCACAAGCAGGCACTGACGGTGAACGGGCAGACCTTGTGGGACAACGTCAAGGACGCGCCGATCCACAACGACGAGGTGATCCGCCCGCTGGACAAACCCCTGGTGGCCGATGGCAGCATGTGCATCCTGCGCGGCAACCTGGCGCCGCGCGGCGCGGTGCTCAAGCCGTCGGCGGCCACGCCGGCGCTGATGCAGCACCGCGGCAAAGCCGTGGTGTTCGAGGATTTCGACGACTACAAGGCACGCATCGGGGACCCGGAACTGGATGTGGATGCGAACTCGGTCATGGTGCTGATGAACTGCGGACCCAAGGGTTACCCCGGCATGGCCGAGGTCGGCAACATGGGGCTGCCGCCGAAGTTGCTGGCGCAAGGCGTGACCGACATGGTGCGCATCTCGGACGCCCGCATGAGCGGCACCGCCTACGGCACCGTGGTGCTGCATGTGGCGCCGGAGGCGGCGGCGGGCGGGCCGCTGGCCATCGTGCGCGACGGGGACTGGATCGTGCTCGATTGCAAGGCCGGTACGCTGGACCTGGAAGTCAGCGATGACGAGATCGCCCGGCGCCAGGCCGCGTGGCAGGCCCGGCCCGCGGGCAAGCTCAAGTCCGGCTACCAGCAGTTGTATATCGATCGGGTGCTGCAGGCCGACGAGGGTTGTGACTTCGACTTCCTGGTCGGCTGTCGCGGATCCGAGGTGCCGAAACACTCGCATTGAGGCCGCGCCTGCGACGCGGGCGCGGCCCGGTCGGGTCGGGGGTCAGGTCTCGACGACCTGCAGCCAGTCCCAGCGCGCGCGGTAACTCTGCGCCTTGGCGCGGAACAGTTCGCGGTGGTCGCACAAGGCATTGGGTCGCAACACGCCGCGGTACAACTCCTCGAGTCCGTAGGGGGCGTACAGCGAGGCCGGCGAGCCGCTGGCGTTGCGCAGGCCGACACAGGTGCAGGGCACCAGGAAGCGGTCGATGCCGTCGCGGGAACTGGTGAGTGCGGGGTAGGGGCGGCCGAACCACTGCGGATACCAGGTGTGGACGCGGGCCTGGTTCTTGGCCTCGACGGTCACGCCCAGGTCGCGCAGGCAGGCGTCGACCCGTTGGCCGACGGCGGTCTCGGCCTGCTCCGACAGGTCGCAGGCATCGAAATAGAAGATGTCGTAGTCCTTGATCCCGGCCGTGGGCATGCGGCCGGCCTGCAGGTTCCAGACGGTCTGGAACAGGCAGCCGGCAACCAGCCAGGCGTCGGGCAGGTCCAGCGACGGCAGCCGCTCGAGAATGGCCCGGTTGTGGTCGTTCTGCAGCGCCTGCCCGATGAAACGCGCCGCCAGTGCCGCAGCGTCGGTCGGCGCGTGGGCGGCGCCGTGTCCCGGCGTCACACCACCTTGGCGATCGACGCGCAGACGTGGTCGATGTTCTTGTCGTTCAGCGCGGCGACACACATGCGCCCGGTGTCGGTGCCATAGACGCCGAACTCGTTGCGCAGGCGCACCATCTGGTCCTTGCTCAGGCCCGAATAACTGAACATGCCGACCTGTTTCGTGATGAAACCCATGTCCTGCTGGACACCGGCGGCCTTGAGGCCGTCGACCAGTTTCTGGCGCATGGACTTGATGCGCACCCGCATCGCGGCCAGTTCCTCTTCCCACAAGGCGCGCAGCTTCGGGTCGGCCATGACCGCGGCGACGACGGCGCCGCCGTGCGTCGGCGGGTTGCTGTAGTTGGTGCGGATCACGATCTTGAGCTGGCTCAGCACCCGGGCGGCTTCGTCCTTGGATTCGCACAACACGCTGAGTGCGCCGACACGTTCGCCATACAGGCTGAAGCTCTTGGAAAAGCTGGTCGAGACCAGGAAACTCATGCCGGCGGCAACGAACTTCTGGACCGCGGCGCCGTCTTCCTGGATGCCGAAGCCGAAACCCTGGTAGGCCATGTCGAGGAAAGGCGTGAGCTTGCGCGCCTTGCACGCGGCGACGACCTGGTCCCACTGCTCGGCCGTGATGTCGTAACCGGTCGGGTTGTGGCAGCAGGCATGCAGCACGACGATGGTGCCGGCTTCGGCGGCCTCCAGTGCCGCCAGCATGCCGGCGAAGTTGACCGAGCGAGTGGCGGCGTCGTAGTAGGGATAGGACTTGACCGTGAAGCCGGCGTTGGTGAACAGCGCCTGGTGGTTTTCCCAGCTCGGGTCGCTGATCAGCACGGTGGCGTGCGGGCTGAGCTTCTTCAGGAAATCGGCGCCGATCTTCAGACCGCCGGTGCCGCCGACGGCTTGCACGGTGGCGACACGGCCCGACTGGACGGGTTCGGATTCGGCGCCGAACACCAGTGCCTTGACCGCGGCGTCATAGGCGGCGATGCCGTCGATCGGCAGGTAGCCGCGCGCCTTGGGCGCTTCCATCATCGCCTTTTCGGCCGCCTGTACGCACTGCAACAGCGGCAGCTTGCCGTTCTCGTCGTAATACACGCCCACGCCCAGGTTGACCTTGGACGGATTGGTGTCGGCGGCGAATTGTTCGTTCAGACCCAGGATCGGGTCACGTGGGGCCATTTCTACGGCGGTAAACAAGGACATGGTGGGTTCTTGGCGGTTGGACGATGTTGCAAATCGGGGGAGGGCCGGGCCATCGTGTGCGTGTGGCGGGTATCTGCGGTACGCTAGCCGGTTGCCCCTGATTTTAGCCGCCGCTGCGCGCGCGGCCCACCTTGCCATGCCAGTTTCTCCCCTGAGTGTTGTCGATGCGGAATTGCCCGACGCCGCCCCGAGCGGCGCCACGCCGGCGACCGGCGAAATCGTGCGTTTCCCGGATTCGCCGTTCGAGCTGTACCAGCCGTATCCCCCCGCCGGCGACCAGCCCGAAGCCATTGCCAGGCTGGTCGAAGGGGTCAACGACGGCGAGGTGTTCCAGACCCTGCTCGGCGTGACCGGCTCCGGCAAGACCTTCACGATGGCCAACGTGATCGCCCGGCTGGGCCGGCCGGCGATCGTGTTTGCGCCCAACAAGACGCTGGCGGCGCAGCTGTACAGCGAGTTCCGCGAGTTTTTCCCGCGCAATGCGGTCGAGTATTTCGTCAGTTACTACGACTATTACCAGCCCGAGGCCTACGTGCCGCAGCGCGACCTGTTCATCGAGAAGGACTCGGCGATCAACGAGCATATCGAGCAGATGCGGCTGTCGTGTACCAAGAGTGTGCTCGAGCGGCGCGACGTGGTCATCGTCGCCACGGTGTCGGCAATCTACGGCATCGGCCAGCCCGAGGCCTATCACCAGATGGTGATGACGCTGCGTGTGGGCGACCAGATGGGCCAGCGCGACGTGATCGCGCAACTGGTGCGCATGCAGTACCAGCGCAACGAGGAGGACTTCTCGCGCGGCAAGTTCCGCGTGCGCGGCGACACCATCGACGTGTTTCCGGCGGAGCACAGCGAGCTGGCGATCCGCATCGAGCTGTTCGACGACGAGATCGAGACGCTGCAGCTGTTCGACCCGCTGACCGGGCGCATCAAGCAGAAGATCCCGCGTTTCACCGTCTACCCGAGCAGCCACTACGTGACGCCGCGCGACCGGGTGCTGGCGGCGGTCGAGACGATCAAGCTCGAACTGGCGGACCGGCTCAAGCAACTGGTGGCCGACGGCAAGCTGGTCGAGGCGCAGCGGCTCGAACAGCGCACCCGCTTCGACCTGGAGATGTTGTCCGAGGTCGGGCACTGCAAGGGCATCGAGAACTACACCCGCCACCTGTCCGGCGCCGCGCCTGGTGATCCGCCGGCCACGTTGACCGACTATCTGCCCAAGGACGCGGTGATGTTCCTGGACGAGTCGCATGTATTGATCGGCCAGTTCGGCGCCATGTACAACGGCGACCGTTCGCGCAAGACGACGCTGGTCGAATACGGCTTCCGGCTGCCGAGCGCGCTGGACAACCGGCCGCTCAAGTTCGAGGAGTTCGAGGCCCGCATGCGCCAGGCGGTCTTCGTCTCGGCGACGCCGGCCCAATACGAGAAGGACCATGCCGGCCAGGTGGTCGAGCAGCTGGTGCGGCCCACCGGCCTGGTCGACCCGCAGGTCGAGGTGCGGCCGGCCACCCACCAGGTGGACGACGTGCTGCACGAGATCCGGCTGCGGGTGGAGCGCTCGGAGCGGGTGCTGATTACCACGCTGACCAAGCGCATGGCCGAGCAACTCACCGACTACCTGACCGACAACGGCGTCAAGGTGCGGTACCTGCACAGCGACGTCGACACCGTCGAGCGGGTCGAGATCCTGCGCGATCTGCGCCTGGGCACGTTCGACGTGCTGGTGGGCATCAACCTCCTGCGCGAAGGGCTGGACATTCCCGAGGTCTCGCTGGTGGCCATCCTGGATGCCGACAAGGAAGGGTTCCTGCGATCCGAGCGCAGCCTGATCCAGACCATCGGCCGCGCGGCGCGCAACCTGGGCGGACGCGCCATCCTGTATGCCGACCGGGTGACCGATTCGATGGAGCGTGCCATCGGCGAGACCAACCGCCGGCGCGAACGCCAGCTGGCCTACAACGAGGCCCATGGCATCACGCCGCGGTCCATCATCAAGAACGTGCGCGACCTGATCGACGGCGTCTACAGCGAGAAGGCCGGACGCGAGCTCGAACGCATGGAGCAGGACGCCATGCAGCGGGCCCAGGTCGAGGAGATGAGCGAGAAGGACGTGAGCCGCGAGATCAAGCGGCTGGAGAAGCTGATGATGGAGCATGCGCGCAACCTGGCGTTCGAGCAGGCGGCCCAGGTGCGCGATCAGCTGGCCAACCTCAAGAAACGCGCCTTCGGTGCTGCGGGCAGCGATCCGTTTTTGCCGAGCGCCGCTTGACGCGGCCCACATCGGTGTCGCCCGCCATGGTGGCGGCTGCGGTCACGCTGTCGGTCGGGCGGGGGTGGCCGGGGCGGGTGCGCCGGCCTGCGGACCGGTGCCGCCGGCCGCGTGGCGCCGGAGCAGCCGGCGCATGTGCAGCGAGTCGCCTTGTGCCGCCTGCCACACCAGGGCGGGCGCCAGGACGTGACTGCCCCTGGGCAGTTCGTGCAGGGCCAGGTCCACGAGTTCGGCAACCCTGGCGGCGCGCACCGGTTGCTCCGACGCAGGCACCATGAAACGCGTGACACCCAGCATCCAGCCCGCGAGCCGGTCCAGGGGGTGCCGATGCGCCGCCCGGGCCGGCTTGCGGGCGCTGCGCACCAGGATCAGCCGATCGATCGGCAGTGCGGCCAACGCGTGTTCGTCCAGGTTGGCCAGGCCGCTCTTGAGCGACTCCGGCAGGCTGCCTTGCGCATGGGGCAATACGACGGCCAGTGTGTGTATGCCGCAGTTGGCGAGCCAGGCGCCCAGGGCCGGCAGCTGGTCCGGCCGGGGCGTCCACAAGGCCTTTTCGCGTCCGTAGAACATCCGGGGCGGATCGAACATCACCACGGCGATGTCGGCGGTCAATCGCGGCCAGCGCGAGAAGTCGTCGTGGCCAGCTTCGGCTAGGGGCACGACGTGGAGGTCGACATGGCGCATGCCCTGGTGCATCGGCATCGTGGCCAGCACATCGGTATGGCGTGCCCGGTGCATGCCGACCAGGCGACGCACGACGGCATTGCCCAGCACGCCCGTGGCTCCGGCGATCAGCAGGCGCGGCCGGTCGGCGGTGCGCGCGGACGGACGTTGCGCGCCGGCAAGAACGTGTTCGGGGGAGAGGGACACGTCGCGATGCTAACCAGCCGGCGGCCGAGGGCGTCGGGTCGGCGCGACGTCCGGGGCAGGTGCACCGGACCCGCCCGGCCAGGCGTTACCATCCCGGGTCGGGCAGGGCACGGCACGGGTCTGCGTGTCGCTGCGGTGACGCATCTGGGCCGGCATGGGTCGCATACGCGTCAGTCGCATACGACCGGGCCCTTTTTGTGACCATTCGGTTTGTTTACTCGACTAAATCAATAGGTCTTCAGATATACTTGAACTATTCAGTCAACAACCAATCTATCCACGCATGGAGTCCGGAACCGTACAGGCGGTGCTCCAGATGGGTGGCGTCAGAGGCCCACAAGGCATCCGGACGGGTTCGTTGATGAGTTCAATCCAACTGAAGGAGTTTGCAATGCGTCTTACAACCAAAGGTCGTTTCGCCGTGACCGCAATGATCGATCTGGGTCTGCGCCAGAGCAATGGGCCGGTCACACTGGCCGCGATCAGTCAGCGCCAGCAAATTTCCTTGTCCTATCTCGAGCAGTTGTTCGGCAAGTTGCGTCGCCACGAACTGGTCGAGTCGACCCGGGGCCCGGGCGGCGGTTATACGCTGGCGCGCAAGGCGGCGGACATCACGGTGGCCGACATCATCGTGTCGGTCGACGAGCCGATCGATGCCACCCAGTGCGGCGGCAAGGAAAACTGCCTGGGCGAAGGCGCCCGTTGCATGACGCACGACCTGTGGGCTTCGCTGAACGTGCGCATGGTGGAGTTCCTGGACTCGGTCACGCTGCAGAAACTGGTCGATGAACAACTGGCCAAGGGTTTGCAGATCGAGGACAAGCCCCACGTGAAGCGCGCCATCTCGGCCATGCCGGTGACCAAGCCGTTGCGGGTGAATGCGCCCAATTCGGTGTTCGCCCTGGGCAACGCCTTGATGAAGTCCTGAGCTGTTCGGCAGCGGGTCCGCGACCCGCTGCCGCGACCGTGCCGCACCCTGCTGGACCCGTACCTGAAACAGAAAGATATTGAAGAGCCCGCCATGGATACCACGCCCCATTTCCCGATCTACATGGACTACAGCGCCACCAATCCCTGCGACGAGCGGGTGGTGGATGCCATGGTGCCGTGGTTGCGCCAGCATTTCGGCAACCCGGCGTCGCGCAGTCACGCGTGGGGCTGGGAAGCCGAGGCGGCGGTCGAGACCGCGCGCGGCCATGTCGCGGCTCTGATCGGTGCCGACCCGCGCGAGATCGTCTGGACCTCCGGCGCGACCGAGTCCGACAACCTCGCGCTCAAGGGCGCGGCAGGGTTCTACAAGAGCAAGGGCAAACACATCATCACGGTCAAGACCGAGCACAAGGCCGTGCTCGATACCTGCCGCGAACTGGAACGCCAGGGCTTCGAGGTGACCTACCTGGACGTGCAGGAAGACGGCCTGCTCGACCTGGAGGTGTTCAAGGCGGCGATCCGCCCCGACACCATCCTGGCCAGCGTGATGTTCGTCAACAACGAGATCGGCGTGATCCAGGACATCGCCGCGATCGGCGCCATCTGCCGCTCCAAGGGCGTGATCTTCCATGTCGACGCCGCGCAGGCCACGGGACGGGTTGCGTTCAATCTGGCCGAATTGCCGGTCGACCTGATGAGCCTGACGGCGCACAAGACCTACGGACCCAAGGGCATCGGCGCGCTGTTCGTGCGGCGCAAGCCGCGGGTGCGCATCGAGGCCCAGATGCACGGTGGCGGCCATGAGCGCGGCATGCGTTCGGGCACCTTGCCGACGCACCAGATCGTCGGCATGGGCGAGGCCTACCGTATCGCCAAGGAAGAGATGGCCCAGGAAAACCTGCGGATCCAGGCCTTGCACGACCGCCTGGTCGCGGGCCTGCAGGGTATCGAGCAGGTGTTCATCAACGGCCATCCGGAAAAGCGCGTGCCGCACAACGTCAACATCAGCTTCAACTATGTCGAAGGCGAGTCGCTGATCATGGGCATCAAGGGCCTGGCGGTATCCAGTGGTTCGGCCTGCACGTCGGCGAGCCTGGAGCCCAGTTATGTGTTGCGCGCGCTCGGTCGCAGCGACGAGCTGGCGCACAGCAGCCTGCGCATGACGATCGGCCGTTACACCACGCAGGAAGAAATCGACTACGCAATCGACACGATCAAGAGCAACGTGGCCAAGCTGCGCGATCTCAGCCCGCTGTGGGAGATGTACCAGGACGGCATCGACATCAGCACCATCCAGTGGGCCGCCCACTGACGCATGCGTTCAGAGTTTTGAAGAGTGAGGTAACACCATGGCATATTCCGAAAAAGTCGTAGACCATTATGAAAATCCCCGCAACGTCGGCTCCTTCGACAAGGGCGACGAGGCCGTGGGCACCGGCATGGTGGGCGCACCCGCCTGCGGCGACGTGATGAAGCTGCAGATCAAGGTCAATGCTCAGACTGGCGTGATCGAGGATGCGCGCTTCAAGACCTATGGCTGCGGGTCGGCCATCGCGTCGTCGTCGCTGGTCACCGAATGGGTCAAGGGCAAGACACTGGACCAGGCCGCCGCGCTGAAGAACAGCGAGATCGCCGAAGAGCTGGCGCTGCCGCCGGTGAAGATCCATTGCTCGATCCTGGCCGAGGACGCCATCAAGGCCGCAGTCGACGACTACAAGAAGAAGCACGCGAACTGACATGGGTGTTTCGTTGTCAGAAGCCGCAGCCCGGCATGTCAATCGTTATCTTGCCAAGCGTGGCAAGGGCGTCGGCGTGCGCCTGGGTGTCAAGACGACCGGCTGTTCGGGCCTGGCCTATACGCTGGAGTATGTCGACGAATTGACCGGCGATGACGTCGTGTTCGAAGAACATGGCGTGAAGGTGCTGGTCGATCCCAAGAGCATGGCCTACATCGATGGCACGCAGCTCGACTATGTGCGTGAAGGCTTGAACGAAGGGTTTCGGTTCAACAATCCGAACGAACGCGACAAGTGCGGATGCGGCGAGTCGTTCCGGGTATAGGGCTGCGTCGCCAGAGCGATGCGGGGCCATGCCATGTCTGAGACACCGCTGACGCTGGCGGCCACCGATTTCGAGCTGTTCGGCGTTCCGCAGCGCTTTGCACAGGATCGCAGTGCGCTCGATGCGCGATGGAAGCAGTTGCAGCGTGAAGCCCACCCGGACCGGTTCGCGGCCCAGGACGCCGCCACGCAGCGCCGCGCCATGCAGTGGTCGGTGCGCATCAACGAGGCCTACCAGCGCCTGAAGGACCCGCTCAAGCGAGCGGCCTACCTGTGCGAACTCGCTGGCGCGCCGATCAATGCGCACGACAACACCTCCATGCCGGCCGAGTTCCTGATGCAGCAGATGGCCTGGCGCGAGGCGCTCGACGAGGCGCAGGAACCAGACCAGGTGCAGGCGCTGCTGGACGAGGTGATGCTCAGCCGGCAGCAGGCGCTGGCGCGCTGCGAGCAGTTGCTCGATGACGCCGGCGATGCCGCGCAGGCGGTCGGCGTGGTGCGTGCACTGATGTTCATCGAACGGTTTTGCGCCGATATCGATACCCGTTTTGAAACCTTGCAGTCGCAAGCCCTTGCACCGGCCGCTGGCCGCGGTGCCACGGACGGCGGCTGAAGCGGGGCCTGTGGGCCCCTGGTGAGTCATGGCTTTATTGCAGATTTCCGAACCCGGTCAGACCCCGAACCCGCATGAGCGCCGGTTGGCGGTCGGCATCGACCTGGGCACCACCCATTCGCTGGTTGCCGCGGTGCGCAGCGGCTCGGCCGAATGCCTGCCCGATGAGCAGGGCAGGGTCATCCTGCCGTCGGTCGTGCGTTACCTGGCCGATGGCCGGCGCGAGATCGGCGCCGCAGCCGTGCAGGCGATGCAGGGTGATCCCCAGAACACGATTGCCTCGGTCAAGCGCTTCATGGGCCGCAACCTGAAGGACGTGGCCGACAGCGGGCGCCTGCCGTACCGCTTCGTCGACAAGCCCGGCATGCTCGCCATCGACACTTCGGCCGGAGAGAAATCGCCGGTCGAGGTCAGTGCCGACATCCTGGCGACGCTGCGTTATCGGGCCGAAGACAGCCTGGGCGACGACCTGGTCGGGGCCGTGATCACGGTGCCGGCGTATTTCGACGATGCGCAGCGCCAGGCCACCAAGGACGCGGCGCGGCTGGCGGGCCTGCATGTGCTGCGCCTGATCAACGAACCCACCGCGGCCGCGATCGCCTATGGCCTGGACAATGCCAGCGAGGGTGTCTACGCGATCTACGACCTGGGTGGCGGCACCTTCGACATCTCCATCCTGCGCCTGACCCAGGGCGTCTTCGAGGTGATCGCGACCGGTGGCGATTCGGCCCTGGGCGGCGACGACTACGATCGCGCGCTGGCGGCCATGGTGCAACAGCAGCACGGCGATCTGGAAATCACGTCCGCAGCCGACAAGACGGCCATGGCCCGGGCCGCGCGCGCCTGCAAGGAACAACTGACGGACAACGAGCGCGCCTGGTTCGAAGCCCGGCTGCAGGCCGGCGTCGTACGGGTCGAGGTGACCCGCGAGCAGTTCGCGCAGGCGACCCGCCAGCTGACCGACAGCACGATTGCGTCCGCCCGCAAGGTGCTGCGCGATGCGCGCCTGTCGACGGCCGATGTCAAGGGCGTCGTCATGGTCGGTGGTTCCACCCGCATGCCGCAGGTGCAGGCCGCCGTGGCCGCATTTTTTGGCCATGAACCGCTGAACAACCTGAACCCGGACGAGGTGGTGGCGCTGGGCGCCGCGATCCAGGCCAACCAGCTGGCCGGCAACAACCCCCAGGGCGACGACCTGCTGCTGCTCGACGTGATCCCCTTGTCGCTGGGCCTCGAGACCATGGGAGGCCTGGTCGAGCGCATCGTGCCGCGCAACCAGACCATCCCGACCGCGATGGCGCAGGACTTCACCACCTTCAAGGACGGCCAGACGGCGCTCGCGTTGCACGTGGTGCAGGGCGAGCGCGACATGGTCGCCGACTGCCGCAGCCTGGCCCGCTTCGAGTTGCGTGGCATTCCGCCGATGACGGCGGGCGCAGCCCGGATCCGCGTGACATTCACCGTCGACGCCGACGGCCTGCTGCAGGTCGCTGCGCGCGAGATGACCAGTGGCGTCGAGGCCAGCATCGAGGTCAAGCCCAGCTACGGGCTTGACGACAGCGCCATCGCCCAGATGCTGCAGGAGAGTTTTTCCACGGCGCAGGCCGACATGCGCGCGCGTGCCATTGCCGAGGCGCGGCTCGATGCCGAACGCATGTTGCTGGCGACCCGGTCCGCGCTGGACGCCGATGGCGACCTGCTCGAAGCAAGCGAACGCGCCGACATCGATGCCCTGGTCGAGGCCTTGAAGGCCGTGCGCGACGCGGACGATCCGGCCGTCGTGGAGGCGGCGACCAAGGCCCTGGCCAACGGCACCGAAGCCTTTGCGGCCCGGCGCATGAACCGCGGCATCCAGCAAGCCCTGTCGGGCAAGAACATCGCGGCCGTCTGAACGGCCGACAGCCAGAGCCCACCATGCCCACCATCAAGATCCTGCCCCACGCCGAATATTGTCCGCAGGGCGCCGAGGTGTCCGCACCGGCCGGCACCTCCATCTGCGAGGCACTGCTGGAGAACAACATCAACATCGAACATGCCTGCGATCTCAGCTGCGCCTGCACCACCTGTCACGTGGTGGTGCGCGAGGGATTCGACTCGCTGGGCGAACTCGACGAGAGCGAGGAAGACCTGCTGGACCGGGCCTGGGGCCTGGAGCCGAACTCGCGCCTGAGTTGCCAGGCCATTCTTGCGCAGACCGACGTGGTGGTGGAGATTCCGCGCTATTCGATCAACCACGCCAAGGAAAACCACTGACGGGAGCACCGCCATGCGACAGATTTTCCTGGACACCGAGACCACCGGCCTGTCGCCCGACAACGGCGATCGCATCATCGAGATCGGCTGCGTCGAGCTGCTGCACCGCAAGCTCACCGGCAATAACCTGCATTTCTACCTGAACCCGGGGCGCGACAGCCATGAGGATGCCTTGCGGGTGCACGGCATCAGCAACGAGTTCCTGCGCGACAAGCCGCCGTTCTCGGCCATCGTCGATGAACTGCTGGCCTACCTGGCGGGCGCCGAGGTCATCATCCACAACGCGCCGTTCGACGTGGCCTTCCTCAACAAGGAACTCGAACTGCTCGGGCGCGGCCCGTTCCCGCCCTGTGTCGGCAGCATCACCGACAGCCTGGCAATGGCCAAGGAACTGTTTCCCGGCAAGCGCAATTCGCTCGACATGTTGTGCGACCGCCTGGAGGTCGACAACTCCGGCCGCACCTTGCACGGCGCCTTGCTCGATGCGGAGTTGCTGGCCGACGTCTACATCAACATGACGCGCGGGCAGGAAGCCCTGCTGATCGAATCCGACGATACCCGGAACGACACCGGCACCACGGTGGTCGTGGATTTGTCGCGCTTCGAGCTGCCGGTGCTGCTGGCCAGCGACGCCGAGCAGGCCGCGCACGACCAGGTCCTCAAGGACCTCGACAAGGCCAGCGGCGGAAAAACCGTCTGGCTTCAGGCCGCGCGGGAAAAGCCGCAGGATGCTGTGGCATAATTCGCGGCTGTTCCGGAAACGGCAACAGGGCGGTTAGCTCAGGGGTAGAGCACAGCATTCACACTGCTGGGGTCGGAGGTTCGAAGCCTCCACCGCCCACCAAAATACCCATATGAATCAAGCACCTGGTGGAGACACTCGGTGCTTTTTTCTTGCGGGCACCACAACCGGGTGTACAGCCCCCCGGCCGGCCTCACCACGCAATGGCGCCACCCCGATAGTCGACGAACTGCGCCCGGCCGGTGGCTTCGAGCGCATCAAGGACGCGCAACATGCCGCATGCCGACGCCAGCGGCTCCAGTGCATCGTCTCCGACGAACGGCCGGCTCAATGCCGAACGCACCGTGCCCGGCTGCAGTGCCGCCACGACAGCCAGCGGCCGGCGGCGGGCGATCTCGATCGCGGCGGTCTGCAGCAGCATGTTGAGCGCCGCCTTCGATGCCCGGTATCCGTACCAGCCGCCCCTGCGGTTGTCTTCGATGCTGCCGACACGCGCCGACAACTTGGCCCAGATCACGCGTTCGCCGGTGGCCAGCAGCGGCACGACGTGTTTCATGACCAGCGCCGGTCCGATGGCGTTGACCTGCAGGGCGCGCAGCAGCGCCGGCCCATCGAGTTCGTCGAGCCGCTTTTCCGGGCCCCGGCCGTCGATCGTCAGGGCGCCCGTCGCGTCCAGCACCAGGTGCAGCGCGCCCGCCGGGGCGAGGGTGTCGGCCGCGCGGCGCAGGCTGTCCTCGTCCTCCAGGGCGATGGCGGGCTCGGTACTGCGCGACAGGCCGATGGCGCCGGCGCAACGCGGATCGGCGCGCACGGCCTGCAGGCAGGCGCTGCCCAGGCTGCCGGTGGATCCGAGCACCAGCGCGCGATAACCCTCACGCAGGCTGTCCATCTTGCACGCAACCGCGCCCGGTGCGGGGTTCGATCCGGAGCTTGTCATCGGGCCCATTGTGCGCGTGTCGCGCCGCCGGTGCCGTGGGAGACCCGACGGCAGGCAGGCCCAAAAGGCGGCGCCGGTGCGATATCGGTGAGAATCGTTGCCATGAGCAGTTGTGGTTGCCGATGGTTGCGCTGAGCAAGCTGGGTCGATACGACATCGTGCGCGTGCTGGGCAAGGGCGCGATGGGCACGGTCTACGAGGCGCGCGACCCCAACCTCGAGCGCCGGGTCGCGATCAAGACCATCGCCGTGCACGGTCTCTCGCCCGAGGGGGTGGAAGACTACGAAGCGCGCTTCCGAACCGAGGCACGGTCGGCCGCCCGGCTGCAGCATCCGAACATCGTCAGTGTCTACGACTCCGGTCGTGATGGCGAGACCGCCTACCTGGTGATGGAATACGTCGAAGGCCAGGATCTCAAGCATCACCTGGACAGCGGCGTTGCGTTCACGCTGGAGCAGACCTTGCGCATCATGCGCGACCTGCTGGCGGCGCTTGCCTATGCACACGCCCAGAACATCGTCCATCGCGACGTGAAACCGGCCAACCTGATGATCGAGGCCGACGGTCGGGTCAAGCTCACCGATTTCGGCGTGGCCCGGATCCAGGACGCCGCCGACGCGACCCGCACCCGTGGCGCGATGGTGGGAACGCTGAAATACATGTCGCCGGAACAGGTCCAGGGCCAGCCGGTGGACGCGCGGGCAGACCTGTTTTCGGCCGGCATCGTGCTCTACCAGTTGCTGACCGCACGACAGCCGTTCCGCGGCGACAACGAGTTCGCGATCATCGCGCAGATCGTCGGCGTCGACCCGCCGGCACCGACCACCGTGCAGCCGGCGCTGCCGGCTGCGATCGACGGCGTGCTCGCGCGCGCCCTGGCCAAGGCACCACAACAACGGTTTGCCGGCGCGCGCGCGTTTCACGACGCGCTGGTCCAGGCCTGCGACGACGTGCAGGACCTGTCCACGGCGCCGATGCCGCTGGACTCCGGCTCCGGTTCCGGCACCTGGCGCAGGCGATCCGCGTCGTCGTCGTCGGGTTCCGGCGGCTCGGTCACGGGTGGGTCGGTACCGACGGTCACGCAGGAACTCGAGCTCGTGTACTGGAAGGATGTCCGCGACTCCGACGATCCGCTGGACCTGCAGGGTTTCCTGGACCGGTTCCCGGACGGCATCTATGCCGACCTGGCGCGCCGGCGCCTGCGCAAGCTCGGTGTCGTGTTCCTCGGCGAGCAGACGGCGACGCGGGTCGAGCCGCGCATCGCCGATGCCGAAGCCTCGGCAGCCGGTTCGCCGCCCCGCACCGGGGGCGATGCCGCCGACCCGACGGCGGCGCAACACGACGCGCGTCGCCGCCGCGCGGTGCGTATACGTTCCGCGGTGGTCGCAGCCATCATGATGGCCGCGGTCGGGCTGGTCTGGATGCAGGCCAGCGACGGTCCTGCGGATCGGCTGGCGGCCGTGGCGCCACCGGCTCCCCTGGCAGCGGCGCCCGCGGAACCCGCCGATACGGCGTCGGGCATGGCGTCGTCACTCGCCCAGACCCAGACCCCGCCGCCCGTACCACCCGCACCCACATCCGAACCGACGCCGAAGTCTCCCGTTCCGTCCACGCCGCCGGTCGCGGCGAAGGCTGGGGCGCCCGCAGACCCGGCGCCGGCCGCCGAGCCCGTGGCCAGTGCCAAGACCCGGCCTTTGGCGGCCCGTGTCCCGGGATCCGCGGATGCGAGTCCGCCGGCCCGGGCGGCGCCGTCGTCGGCCCCGACCTCCGCGGTTGCGACTGCAGCCGCGGCGGCGGCGAGCGACACGCCGCCTGCGCTGGCCTCCGGCGTTGCCGATCCGGAGCAGGCCTGTTCTGGTCGCGTGTTGCTCGGTTACCAGATCTGCATGGCCGAACAGTGCGCCAAGCCGATGTATGCACGCCATGCCGTGTGCGAACAGCGGCGCGCGGCGGAACTGGCGCGCAAGCAGCAGCAGGCGACCCGCAACTGAGCGTGGCGTGCGCTCACGCGTGGGCGCGGGCTCGACGCCGCGCTACGGTCGGCTCATTGCGCGGCCCAGCCGCCGTCCATGTTCCAGGCCACGCCGCGCACGTTGTTGGCGGCAGGCGAGCAGAAAAACACCGCCAGCGCGCCGAGTTCCTCCGGCGTCGTGAACTGCATCGACGGTTCCTTTTCGCCGAGCAGCAGCTTGATCGCCTCGTCGTTCGGCACGCCCTGGCTGGCCGCCTTGGCGTCGACCTGCTTCTGCACCAGTGGCGTCAGAACCCAGCCCGGACAGATGGCGTTGCAGGTGATGCCGCTGGTGGCGTTCTCCAGCGCCGTGACCTTGGTCAGCCCGACGATGCCGTGCTTGGCCGCCACATAGGCGGATTTCTCGGCCGACGCCACCAGGCCGTGCACCGATGCGACGTTGATGATGCGCCCCCATTTCGCCGCCTGCATGGCCGGCAGGGCGAGCCGGGTTGCATGGAACGCGCTGGACAGGTTGATCGCGATGATCGCGTCCCAGCGCTCGGCGGGAAAGTTCTCGATGCGCGCAACATGCTGGATGCCGGCGTTATTGACAAGGATGTCGATGCGGCCGAACTGTTCGGCCGCCACCCGCATCATGTCTTCGATCTCGGCCGGCTTGCTCATGTCGGCGCCGTGGTAGGCGACCTTGACGCCGTGCTGGGCGATCGCCGCCTTGGGCCCTTCGACGTCGCCGAAACCATTGAGCACGATATTGGCGCCTTGTTGCGCCAGCGCCTGCGCAATACCCAGACCGATGCCGCTGGTGGACCCGGTGACCAGTGCAGTTTTTCCTTTGAGCAAGATGTACCTCCAATTCATTTAGGATGTGCCTGAGGCATTATGCTGCCTGGATCCGAGCGTCCGATTCGACGACCCGACAACACCCACGCCATGTCCAAGACCGAACCCGAACTGCTGTTTGTCCACTGCCCCGACGCGCAGGGCGGCCATCGACTGGCCTATTGGCAATGGGGCGATGCCTCGGCCGGCCATGTGGTGGTCTGCGCCCATGGGCTGTCGCGCCAGGGGCGCGACTTCGACGCGCTGGCGCGCAGCCTGTGCGCGCGCAGCACGCAACCGATCCGCGTCGTGTGCCCGGACGTGGTGGGCCGCGGCCGCAGCGACTGGCTCAAGGACCCGATGGGCTACCAGATCCCGACCTACGCGGGCGACATGCTGGCCTTGCTGGCACAACTGGCCCCGGCCCGGCTCGACTGGGTCGGCACCAGCATGGGGGGATTGATCGGCATGGTGTTGTGCGGCCAGCCCGACCTGCCGATGCCGGTTGCGGTGCGCAGGCTGGTGCTCAACGACGTTGGTCCGAGCATCCGTTGGGAGGCCCTGGCGCGTATCGGAACCTACCTGGGGCAGACCGGCCGCTTCGCGGATCTGCAGCAGGCCGCCGACGCCATGCGGATGATCTCCACCGGCTTCGGCCCCCATACGCCCGAGCAATGGCTGGACCTGTCCCGTGCCATGGTCCGGCCGATCGACGATGGCAGCGGCGCGCTGACCTTGCATTACGACCCGGCGATCGCCGTGCCGTTCCGCACCGTGACGGCCGAATCGGCGGCCCAGGGCGAGGCCGCCCTGTGGCGGCTGTACGACGCGATCCGCGCCGAGACCCTGCTGCTGCGCGGTGCCGAGTCGGATCTGTTGTCGCATGACACCGCGCAGGCCATGACCACCCGCGGTCCGCGGGCGCGCCTGGTGGAATTCCCCGGTGTCGGCCATGCGCCCACTTTGGTTGCCTCCGACCAGATCGACTGCGTGGCCGTATTCCTGCTCGGCGCATCGCAGGCGGAGGGCGGATGAAGCAGGGCGGCACGGGCACCAAGGACGCCGCTGCGGTTTCGGTATCTCCGGCATCGGCACCGGCCGATGCGCAACTGGTCGACGTGCTGGTGCGCGCGCGGGCCTTTGCCGAACCCTTGCTCAACGGAGAGACCCTCGACTCCGGCGAAAACACGCTCGAGCATGCCCACGGCGTTGCAGGCATCCTGCGCACGATCGGCGGCTCCGAGCTGATGCAGGCCGCGGTCTACCTGGTCTACGCCTGCGAGCAGCTCACGCGCCCGCAGGAGGCCATCACCAAGCGTTTCGGCGCCAACCTGGCGGCGCTGGCCATGGAGACCAACAAGCTCGTGCGGGTGCAGCGCCAGGCGCGGACGACCCGTGACGGCGACACCCTCACGGCACCGGCGCCGATGGCCCAGACCGCCGCGGCCCAGGTCGAGAACGTGCGCAAGATGCTGCTCGCGTTCTCGCGCGACCTGCGCGTGGTGATGCTGCGCCTGGCCTCGCGCCTGCAGACCTTGCGCCACTATGCCGCCACCAAGCTGGCGCCGCCGCCGGCGGTTCCGGCCGAAGCCTTGCTGGTGTTCGCGCCGCTGGCGAACCGGCTCGGGATCTGGGACCTCAAGTGGGAGATCGAGGACCTGGCGTTCCGTTTCCTGGAGCCCGGCACCTACCGCGACGTGGCGCAGCACCTGGACCAGACGCGTGCCCAGCGCGAGCGCGAGGTGGAGCAGCTGCGGACCCGGCTCGAACGCGAACTGCGCCGCGACGGCATCCATGCCAAGGTGCAGGGCCGGCCCAAGCACATCTACAGCATCGTCAAGAAGATGCGTGGCAAGTCGCTCGATTTCGAGCATGTCTACGACATCTGCGCGCTGCGCGTCATCGTGCCGACCGTGACCGACTGCTACACCGTCTTGAGCGCCGTGCACGGCCGTTTCACGCCGGTGCCCGAGGAGTTCGACGACTACATCGCCAAGCCCAAGCCCAACGGTTATCGCTCCTTGCACACCGTGGTGCGCGACGACAAGGGGCAACCCATCGAGATCCAGATCCGCACCCAGGAGATGCACGACCATGCCGAACACGGCGTCGCCGCGCACTGGTTGTACAAGGAGGCGGGCGCCAAGGGGTATGCCGGCGTCGCGGCGGTCGGGCAATACGACGCCAAGATCGCCGTGTTGCGCCAGTTGCTGGACTGGGAGCGCGAACTCTCGGGCGAGCAGCCGCGCGGCCTGTTCGAGGACCGCATCTACGTGCTGACACCGCAGGCGGCCATCGTCGAACTGGTCGAAGGCGCGACACCGGTGGATTTCGCGTACCACGTGCATACCGAGATGGGCCACCGCTGCCGCGGCGCGCGTGTCGATGGCGCGATGGTGCCGCTCAATACGCCGCTGCGCAACGGCCAGACGGTGGAGATCGTCGTGGCCAAGGAGGGGGGGCCGTCGCGCGACTGGCTCAATCCCGAGCTGGGCTACCTGGCGGGTCAGCGTGCGCGCGGCAAGGTGCGTGCCTGGTTCAATGCGCGTGCCGTGCACGAGACCGTGGCGCGTGGCCGCGAGGCGGTCGAGAAGGTGTTGCAGCGCGAAGGCAAGACCTCGGTCAACCATGAGGAGCTGGCGCGCGAACTCGGCTTCGATGCGGCCGACGCCTTGTTCGAGGCGGTCGGCAAGGACGAGTTTTCGCTGCGCCAGATCGAGGCCTTGTACCGGCCTGGCGAATCCACGAACCAGGATGCCGATGCCCCGCTGATCAAGGCGCCGACCCAGGAGGACCGCAAGGCCGGCGGCGGCGTGCTGGTCGTGGGGGTCGATTCGCTGATGACCCAGCTCGCGCGTTGCTGCAAGCCCGCGCCGCCCGACCCGATCTGCGGCTTCGTCACCCGCGGCAAGGGCGTCAGCGTGCACCGCGCCGACTGCCCCAACGTGCGGGAGTTCCGCGCCCGCAACCCGGAGCGGGTCATCGACGTGCAATGGGGCCAGCCACGGGCCGAGAAGGCGCCGGTCTATCCGGTGGACGTGGTCGTGCAGGCGATCGACCGCCAGGGCCTGCTGCGCGACCTGTCCGAGGTGTTTCTCAAGGAAAAGATGAACGTGATCGGGGTGCAGTCGCAAACCCTGCGCGACGTCGCCTGGATGACCTTCACCGTCGAGACGTCCGACGCGATGCGCCTGCAGCAGGTGCTGGGCCAACTCGTGATGCTGCCGGGCATACGCTCGGCGCGGCGGCGCTAGGCGCGCCGCACCGGCCGTCAGCCCAGGCCCGACGGCGCCGCGGGGGTCCGTCGTGCGAGGCTGCGCCAAGCCACCACACTGACGACGACCCAGAAGCCAAAGCGCAGTGCGAGGGCGCCGACCGTGCGCATCTCGTACGCGCCACCACCGAGCACGTGAAAGCCGAAGGCCGTTGCGATGGCCGCAGTCGCCAGCGCCAGCATGGCGGCCAGCACCACGGCCCAGCGCTGCGTCCACCACAGCCCGATCCCGGCGGCGACGTAGGCGAACCCGGCCAGGAAGTTGAACCACAGGACATACGGAACGGCATTGCCGACTGCGGCGCGTGCCGCGGCGTCGCCAAACAACGCGCGTGCGCCACTGGCGATCGTGAGGACGCCGAACGCCAGGCCGACGACGGCCAGGATTCTGACGGATCGAGCGTGTTTCATGGTGGTTCCTCCAAACAATGGTGGTGGGGGTGCCAGGATTCAGAGCTCCAGCCCCTGGCCGGCTTCCTCTTCGGTGCCTCCGTCGCGGATGCGGTACAGGCGCCGGAAGGTGGGAATGATCTTTTCGTCGTGGGTCACGACGATGATGGCGGTGCGGTAGTGCTGCGCCATGTCGCGCAGGATGCGCATCACGCCCAGCGCGCGTTCGGTGTCGAGTGGCGCGGTGGGCTCGTCGGCCAGGATCACCGGGGGCTGGTTGGCCAGCGCGCGGGCGATTGCCACGCGTTGTTGTTCGCCGCCGGAGAGTTGCGTCGGTTCGGCCTGCGCACGGTGACCCACGCCCAGCGCATCGAGCAGTTCGCGCGCCCGCTGGCGGGCCTTGCCGTTGGGCTGGCCGGCGAGCATCGGCAACAGCGCGACGTTGTCGGTCACGTCGAGGAACGGAATCAGGAACGGAGCCTGGAAGATGAAGCCGATGCTGTCGCGCCGCAGCGCGCGCAGGTCGGACAGCTGCCATCCGTTGTCGTAGATGGTCCGCTCGCCGAGCTGCATCCGGCCCGCCGTCGGTTCGATGACCGCGCCCAGGCATTTGAGCAGCGTGCTCTTGCCCGAGCCCGACGGGCCGATCAGGCCGACCACTTCGCCCGGCGCCACCTGCATGTTGACGTTCTTGAGCGCGTCGACGGCCGACGCGCCTTCGCCGTAGCGTTTGCTCAGCGCGGAGATGCGGATGCCCAGTTCAGCCATGGTGCGCCCTCATCCGATCGCCGCCGCCGGATCGACCCGCAATGCGGCCCGGATCGCCAGCGTGCTGGCCAGCGCGCAGACCACCATCACGGCGACCAGGCCGCGCATCGCGTCGCCGGTTTCCAGCAACACGTATTTGGGGAAGATCGGCGCCCACACGGTGGCCGAGATCTTGCCAACGACAAAACCGATCAGGCCCAGGCCGAGCGCCTGTTGCAGGATCATGCTGGCAATGGTGGTGTTGCGCGTGCCGATCAGCTTGAGCACGGCGATCTCGCGCAGCTTGCCCAGCGTCATGGTGTAGATGATGAAGGCCACGATGGCGGCGCTGACGATGGCCAGGATGACCAGGAACATGCCGATCTGGCGCGCCGAGGTCGCGATCAGCTTGGCCACCAGGATCTCTTCCATCTGCGAGCGGCTGTAGGCCTCCAGGTGTTTCCAGCGCCGGATCGGCTCGGCCACCTGCTCCGCGTCGTGGCCGGGCTGCACTTGCACCAGCACCGCGTTGACGTTGCGGTTGGCGGACTGCGCCTGCAGCACCGCGTCGAGCAGGCCCGGCACGCCCGGGCGGTTCAGCGCCGGGTTGGCCGTGGTGCGGGCACGGTCGTTGTGGATGGCATCGTTGTCCTTGAGGAATTGCGCCTCCTGCGCGTCCTGCAGCCCGACAAAGACCATCGGGTCGCCGCCGGAGGACACCATGCGCCGGGTCAGGCCGACCACCGTGTAATCGTGGCGGCGGATGTGGATGCGGTCGCCGACCCGGAATCCGGTTTTTTCGTCTGCCACGGCTTCGTAGTGGTTGCGCGTGATGTGGCGCCCGGCGATCAGGTAGTCGGGTTGCCCGGGCTGACCCGGCTCCATGCCGACGACCATGGCCCGGATGTCGGTCGCATCGCGGCGCACCTGCATCGTGAAGTAGGTGACATTGGCGGCGCGGGCCACACCGGGAAGGCCCAGGATGGAGCGGTAGACGTCGTCGCGCAGGCTCGACGATTCCGCGTATGGACCTTGCGTGTCCTTCTGCACCACCCACAGGTCGGCGCCACTGTTGGTCAGCAGCATGCGCGCGTCGTCGACCATGCCACGGTATACGCCGGCCATGGTCAGCGTCACGCCGATCAGCAGGCCGAGCCCGAAACCGGTGAAGACGAACTTGCTCCACGCATGCACGATGTCGCGGCCGGCCAGGCTGATCATGGCTTTTGCGCGACCAGGGAAGGCCGTATGGCGATGCGGCTGCCGGCATCCAGGGTTTTCGCGCTGTAGACCACGACCTGGTCGCCGGAGGCCAGCCCATCCAGCACCTGTACGCGACCGTCCAGGCTGGACTGGCCCAGGCGCAGTTCGACAAACTGCAGGCTGTCGTCCTGCAGCCGCCAGACGCCGAGCCGCCCGTCGACACGCCGGATGGCCGCATTGGGCACGACCAGGGCCGGCAGGGTGGTCGGCAGCGACACGGTCACTTCAGCCATTTCGCCCACCGCCGTGCCCGCCGGCAAGGCATCGACGGTGATCTGTGCCATGCGCTCTTCGGTCACGCTGTCACCCTGCATCTCGACCCGCGCCACGCGGCCGGTCAAGGATTGCTCCTCCTTCGAGCGCAGGACGACCGTGGCAGCCAGGTCGGCTGCCAAGGCTCCCGAACGGGCCTGGTCGAATCGCGCCCGGATCCACAAGCTGGCCGGATCGATCACGCGCAGCACCGCCTGGCCCGCAACGACGGTGGACCCCGGTTCCGCCTCGCGTGACAACACGATGCCGGCCCGTGTGGCCAGCAGGCGGGTGTTGTCACGTTGTTGCAGCAAGCCCGCTCGTTCGGCCTGCAGGCGTTCGCGGTCATGCCGTGCCGCAGCCAGGTTGGCCTGGGCACTGCGCACGCCGGCTTCGGCGGAGGCGAGTTCCTGGCGCTTGCCATCCATGGCGCCGCTGCTGATGAAACCCTGGCGTTCCAGGTCGCCATAACGGCGCAGGTTGGCCGCGGCGAGTTCCCGGCGCGCCTGGGTGTCGGCTTGCTGCGCCTGCACCGCCGCGATCGTGCTGCCCGCGCGTCGCAGCGACGCATCGATGGCGCGCAACCGTTCGTCCAGGTCGATCGGGTCCAGCTCGGCCAGCAGTTGCCCTGGTTCGACATGGTCTCCGACGTCCACCCGCACGCGCAGCACGCGTGCGGCACCGGTCGGTCCGATCAGGTAGCTGCGCTGCGCCTCGACCACGCCGATGCCGAACAGCGTCGGCGCCAGCGTGTCCTCGGACACGGTCGTGACGGTCACCGGCACCGGGGCCAGCGGCCCGGTGGTGCGCATGACGTAGACGACCGCGGCGAGCAGCGACACGCCGAGCAGGCCCAGCGACACGGAACGCAACAGCGAGCGGCGCGGCATCATCGCTGTACGCGGATCCCGCGCTCGTAGATGGCGAATACCCGGGGCGCCAGTTCCCGCATGGCGCCGGTCTGGCCACTCATGACGGACTGCATGGCCAGTCCCTGGATCTGACCCAGGAACATCGTGGCCGCCGCCGGTACATCGAGATCGTCGGCTGCCTCGTGCGCGGCCACGGCCTTGCGCAGCAGGTCCTGCACCAGCGTGCGGTGCGCCTGCATCAGGTCGCGCGCGCGCTGCTTGATCGGTGTGTCGCCGGCTTGCTGGAGCTGGTGCAGCACCAGCCGCGGAACACCCGGATGCGCTGCGACGAAGGCGACATGGGCGTCGAACACCGCGCGCAGCGCCGCGCAGGGCGATGGCGTGGATGACGCGGCGTCGGAGAGGGTCCGCAGCAACTGTTCGGCGGCCCAGTCCATGGCCGCGCGCCAGACCGCATCCTTGCTGGCGAAATGCTTGAACAAGGCGCCCTGGCTGAGCCCGACGGCGCTGGCCAGTTCGGTCGTGGTGATGGCGGCAGGGCTGTTGCCGGCCGCCAGGCTGAGTGCAGCCCCGACGATGGCGCTTTGCCGCTCGTCGGTCGGTAGGCGTTCGGCAGGGTTTCTGACGTTCTGCATGTCGTGGTAAGTAATTGATTGCTTCCTACGATTGTGCGCCGAAAAGCGCGGAAGGGTCAAGCCGCTACCGTCGTCAGGGTCATGGCGGCACACATGGCGCTCCGATGCGTTGCGGCTCCATCGTGTCCGGGCCTCGCCGTCCAGCGGAGCGCAGGAAAACGCACCGCATCTGCGCGAGCGCAAGCGGCGGCCGATGCGCAGGGTGTCTAATGGAACGAGGTCATGTGCCGCGCGTCTTCGGACCTGTCGGCCATGTGCCTGAATCCCCGCCGGGCGGGCCCGCAAGGTCCGCGACGGCGTGGGTGATGGATGGATCGATCGTCGAACCGGAGTAACGAATCATGCGCAAACCAACCATCGTGGGCCTCGGAGCCCTTGTGCTGACCACACTGCTGTCCGCCGGGTGTGCACACGACCGCACGATGCGCCATGGCGCAATGCACGGCGGCGCCGGCATGGCGGGCGGCATGGGCCCGCAGGCCATGGACGCCAACAAGGACGGCATGATCTCCCGCGACGAGTTCATGAACTACCACGGCGCCATGTACGACCGCATGCCGAAGAACAGCGGCGGAACGGTCAGCGTCACGGAGATGAACACGATGATGCACCACGGGGCCAAGAGCCCCTGACCGGGCGGCGAGCACCACGCGCCGCCATGCCCTTGACGCCTATCGGCTTGGCGGCGTCGCCGGTGACAGGAAAGCAGTGCCATCCGGACGGCCGTCCAGGTACAAGGACGCGGTGGCCTCCGGCGATTCGGCCACCAGCCTGCCGCGCCGGAACACCTTGAGCCGGGTTGCGCGCAACCGGATCGCCTCGACCGGGTCGCGCGCCTGCAGCAGCACGAAATCGGCATGGCAACCGGTCGTCAGGCCGTAGTCTTCCAGTTGCAGGATGCGGGCGGCGCTGGTCGTGACCGCGTCGAAGCACTGCTGCATCGCGGCGCGGCTGGTCATCTGGGCCACGTGCAGGCCCATCGCTGCGACCTCGAGCATGTCGCCGCTGCCCAGCGCATACCACGGGTCCATCACGCAGTCCTGGCCGAACGCGACGTTGACGCCGTGGGCCAGCAGTTCCGGCACCCGCGTCATGCCGCGGCGTTTCGGGTAGCTGTCGTGGCGGCCCTGCAGCGTGATGTTGATCAGCGGATTGCTGACCACGTGCAGCTGCGCCTCGGCCATCAGCGGCAGCAGCTTGGACACGTAGTAGTTGTCCATCGAGTGCATCGAGGTCAGGTGCGAGCCGGTCACGCGGCCGTGCAGGCCCAGTCGCTGGGTCTCGAAGGCCAGGGTCTCGACATGGCGCGAGAGCGGGTCGTCGGACTCGTCGCAATGCATGTCGACCAGCTTGCCGCGGCGCGCGGCGATCTCGCACAGCAGCTTGACACTGGCCGCGCCCTCCGCCATCGTGCGTTCGAAATGGGGGATGCCGCCGACCACGTCCACGCCCATGTCCAGCGCCCGCTCCAGGTTGGCCAGTGCACCGGGGCTGCGCAATACGCCGTCCTGCGGGAAGGCGACCAGTTGCAGGTCGAGATACGGGGCGACCCGCTGCTTCACCTCGAGCAGCGCCTCGACCGCCAGCAGCCGCGCGTCGCTGGTGTCGACGTGCGAGCGGATGGCGAGCAGGCCGCGGGCCACGGCCCAGTCGCAATACGCCAGCGCCCGCTCGATCACGGCCTCCTGGGTCAGGGTCGGTTTGAGTTCGCCCCACAAGGCGATACCTTCGAGCAAGGTGCCGCTCTGGTTGACCCGCGGCATGCCGTAGCTGAGCGTCGAATCCATGTGGAAGTGGGCGTCGACGAACGGCGGGCTGACCAGCAAGCCCTGGGCATCGATGGTCTCGCGCGCCGGCGCGTCGATGACGCTCGCCACGTCGACGATGCGGCCGCCCTGCACGGCGATGGCCATCGGGCTGCGGCCGTCGGGCAGGGTGGCATTGTGCAGCAGCAGGTCGAGCATGGTGTCTTTCTCCTCTCGGGTGCGTTGCAGCGCGGCGCGATGTGTCCGCGGCAGCGGTCGACCGGCGCCGGTTGCGTCGGTCATGGGTCGATGGTAGCGCCGCGGGCGCTGGCGATGACACCCGCCGATGTCCGCCCGCGGGCAATTGCTGCTACCGTACGCGGCTGCGGCCACGGCGCGCGTGGTATCGGCGGGCCGGGATCGACTCGCCGCGTCGGGATGGTCGCGCAACGGTTGGCGGGAGAACTTCGATGCAACGTGTCATCTACCGCATGCTGGCGGTCTTCCTGGCGGCCATCGGGTTGATCGGCGTGGTGTTTCCGTTCGCCGCCTTGCTCATGCCCGGCGGCCTGATGCTGCTGCCCGACACCCGTGCGTTCCTGGGTGCCGGTCGTTCGGATGCGGTGCCCATGGTGCGGTCGGTGCATTGTTCGCCCGAATCATTCGGCAGCCGTCTGCGCAACGGGCCCATGCGACTGTGGGACTGCCAACTGGTCCTGGTTCCGGCGGCATCGGGGCCTGCGTCCGGAGCAGCGCCCGACCCGTATGCCGGCATGACGCAGGAGCAGGCGCGGGCGGAATTCCAGCGCCGCCTGGGTGCGCTGGCCTCGCCGAGGGTACGCACGCCGGGAGAGGCGGCAATGCTGGAGCGGCGACTGCCATTCGATCGCAGCGGGCAGTTGCCGTCGTTGCGGCGCATGTCCGGTGACGGTGCGCCGGTCGAATATGCCGTGGTCTGGGGTTGGCGCGAACTGGCGTCGCGCT
The DNA here is from genome assembly GCA_024236015.1 of Rhodoferax sp. Taxonomy (GTDB): domain Bacteria; phylum Pseudomonadota; class Gammaproteobacteria; order Burkholderiales; family Burkholderiaceae_C; genus CAISIP01. Next base: position 1,142,323 of record JACKLK010000001.1, on the reverse strand, counting down.
GGTTCGTCTGGGGCGGTCTCGGGCTGCTGATGTTCGCCTGTGGTGCCGCGGCACTGTACGCGGCGCGTGTGGGCTGGCGGCGGTACTAGCCTGGCCGGGTCCGGTCCGGCACATGGTGCAAAACAAGAAAAAGCCCCGGCTGTCGCGACAGCCGGGGCCTTCGATACGCTTGCCGCGGACGCGGTGACGCGGTGACGCGGGTGCGGCAGGCGTGGCGAACCGTCTTACTTGGCGGCCTCCCACACCGCGTGGGTGTAACCGTCCTTGCCCGGATCCTTCTTGATCACCGGTGCGCTGCCGCTGGACAGCAGCACCTTGACCGTGCGTTCGTACGCGGCCGGCTCCAGGTAACCCATCTTCGGCGAGTTGGCGGTGGTGATCAGCTTGGCGACGTTTTCCATCTGGCGCTTTTGCACCTTCTCGGTCGCGCTGCCGGACATGTCCGCGGCCACGACGATCTTGGCCGCGCCGGCCGGATCCTTGACGGCTTCGTTCCAGCCCTTGAAGGTGGCCTTGAGGAACTTGGCCATGCGCTTGACGAAGGCCGGGTCCTTCAGGTTGGACTCGAGCACGTACAAGCCGTCTTCCAGCGAGGCCACGCCCTGGTCCTCATAGAAGAAGGTGACCAGGTCGCTTTCCTTGACGCCGGCGTCGATCACCTGCCAGTACTCGTTGTAGATCATGGTCGAGATACATGCGGCCTGGTTCTGCAGCAGCGGGTCGACGTTGAAGCCCTGCTTCATGATCTTGATGTCGGTGTCGGGCTTGTAGCCGAGCTTGGCCATCCAGTTCAGGAACGGGTATTCATTGCCGCCGAACCACACGCCCAGCGTCTTGCCCTTGAGGTCTTTCGGGCTGGACACGCCGCTGGCCTTCTTGCAGGTCAGCATCATGCCGGAGCGGTTGAACACCTGGGCGATGTTGACCAGCGGCACGCCGGCTTCGCGCGCGGCCAGCGCATCGGGCATCCAGTTGACGACCACGTCGGCACCCTTGCCGGCGATGACCTGCACCGGCGAGATGTCGGGGCCGCCGGCCTTGATCGTCACGTCCAGGCCCTCGGCCTTGTAATACCCCTTGGCCTGGGCCACGTAATAACCGGCGAATTGCGCCTGCGGCAGCCACTTGAGCTGCACGGTGACTTTTTCCTGCGCCGTGGCGGCGAAACCGGTGGCGGCCACCACGGCGGCCAGCAGGATCTGGGTCAACTTCGAACGTCGGAACATAAACACTCCTTGGGGTTGGAAAAAAGGGACGGGTGATCGACACGACAGCCTAATCGACGCCGCCATGGACGGCAATCGGTGCTGACGCGATGTCTTGACGCAGCTCATCGGCGGCCCCGGATCGAGGGGTGCCAGAACGCGACCTTGCGCTCCAGGCGGGTGAGCAGGGCGTAGGCGGTGGACCCGGTCACGGCCGCGACCACGACGGCGGCCCAGACCAGGGTCATGTTCATCTTCAGTGCCTCGGTCGAGATGCGAAAGCCCAGGCCGGTCGTCGGCGAGCCGAAGAATTCGGCCACGATGGCGCCGATCAGCGCCAGGCTGGCGTTGACCTTGAGTGCGGCGAACATGAACGGCACGGCCGACGGCAGGCGCAGCGACCACAAGGTACGCAGGTAGCTGGCGGCGTAACTGTGCATCAGCTCACGCTCGAGGCGCTGCGAGGCCTGCAGGCCTGCGAGCGTGGAGACCAGCATCGGGAAAAACGTCATCAACACGACCACCGCGGCCTTGGACGGCCATTCGAAGCCGAACCACATGATCGCGATCGGCGCCACGCCGACCAGCGGAATCGCGCTGGTCAAGGACGCGATCGGCAGCAGGCCGCGTTGCAGGAAGGGCATGCGGTCGATCGCGATCGCGACCAGGAAACCCAGGCTGCAACCCAGCGCCCAACCCACGAACACCGCCTTGACGACGGTCTGCACGAAGTCGCCGCCCAGCGTGCCCAGGTTCTCCCACAACGCGCTGACGATCAGCGCCGGCGAGGGCAACAATACCCGCGGCACCTCGGCCGCGACCACCAGCAGCTGCCAGAAATAGACGATCCAGATGCCGAACAAGGCCGCGGTCATGCTGGCGTACAAACCGCTGCCGGTGCCCTGGATCGCCGCCACACGGCGGATGCCGACCGAGGCCAGCACGGCCAGCACGGCGGTGGCGCTCCAGAACGCGATGCCCACCGGCGCCTCGGGCGACGCCAGCGGCGAGAACATCAGCGCCAGCGCCAGCGCAAACGAGATGACAACCAGCACGGCCGTCGCCTTGCCGTCGGGGGCGTTCGTGACGGCGGCGTTCACTGGACTCCCCTCCGCGCTACGCGCTGCGGGGCTGCTCGCCTTGGGAGCGGCCTGGCGGTTCACGCCTGCCTCCTGCGGCGCAACACCAGGTGTTCCAGGCCGGCCATGGCGGCGGTCAGCACCAGGCCCAGCATGGCCGACATCACCAGGGCCGACCAGATCTGGATCGTCTGGCCGTAATACGAGCCGGTCAGCAGCCGGGCACCCAGGCCGGCCTGGGCGCCGGTCGGCAATTCGGCGACCATGGCGCCGACCAGGCTGGCCGCCACGCCGATGCGCAGCGCCGGGAACAGGAAGGGCAGCGACGCCGGCAGCCGCAACATCCACAAGGCCTGCCACGGCGTGGCGGCGTAGGTGTGCAGCATCTCGGTCTCGATCACCTGGGGCGAACGCAGCCCCTGCACCATGGCCACGGTGACCGGGAAGAAGGAAAGGTACATCGCGATCACCGCCTTGGGCGCCACGCCGGTCAGGCCGATGGAGCCCAGGATGACCAGCACGATGGGCGCGATCGCCAGCACCGGCACCGACTGGGACGCGACGATCCATGGCAGCAGGGCCCGGTCCAGGGTGCGCGAATGCACGATGGCGATCGACAGCAGCAACCCGAGGGCCGTGCCCATGACGAAACCCACCAGCGTCGACTCCGCGGTGACGGCCGTGTGGAACAGCAGATTGCGCGGCGAGCCCAGCGGCCAGCCGGTGATGCTGCCCCACAGGTCCAGAGCGACCTGGTGCGGTGCCGGCAGCACCGGGCGCTCCATGGACCAGGTGGTGGCGACGAGTTGTTGCCAGTCCCACTGCACATCGGACAGGTCGCGTTCGATCGCGCCCTGGGCATTGAGCGCGACCGCCAGTGCGTACCAGGCCAGCACGATCAGCCCCAGCACGACCGCAATCGGCACGCCCTGGTGGGCCAGCGCCGCGACCCGGCTGTCGGCGCCTTGCTTATTCGTCATGGCCATGGGCCAGTGCCTCGCGCACCTCGTGCGCAACCTGGACGAATGCGGCCGAGTCGCGCATGTCCAGCGTGCGTTCGTCGGGCAGCGGCGAATCGATGACCTTGACGATGCGCCCGGGCCGCGGCGACATGATGACGATGCGGCTGGACAGGTAGACCGCCTCGGCGATCGAGTGGGTCACGAACACGACGGTGCGGCGCTCGCGTTGCCACAGCTGCTGCAGCTGTTCGTTGAGCCGGTCGCGGGTGATCTCGTCCAGCGCGCCGAAGGGCTCGTCCATCATCAGGATGCGCGGCTCGAACGACAAGGCGCGGGCGATCGACACCCGTTGCTGCATGCCGCCCGAGAGTTGCCACGGGTACTTGGACTCGAAGCCGGCCAGGCCCACGCGTTGCAGCTGCTCGCGCGCGATGGATTCGCATTCGGCGGCGCTGCGGCCGTGGATCTGCAACGGCAGCTTGACGTTGCCCAGCACGGTGCGCCACGGGAACAGGCCCGGCGCCTGGAACACGTAGCCGTAGGCGCGTGCGAGCCGGGCTTCGTGCGGTGATACACCATTGACCAGCGCGCTGCCCGAGGTGATGTGTTCCAGGTCGGCGATCACGCGCAACAAGGTGGTCTTGCCGCAGCCCGAGGGGCCGATCAGCGAGACGAACTGACCGGGCTCGATGGCCAGGTCGACGTTGCTCAGCGCATGCACCGGAGCGTCGCTGTGCGGGTTGTAGATCAGTGACGCGTTCTTGACGTCGACTGCCAGGGTTGCCGGATTCGTTTCGGGGGATGCCACGGTCATCACGATTTCTCAAAGGTTCTTGTCAGGCGCCGGACGGCGCAGGCCCGCATGCGGCGCGGTGTGTGGCCATGTCATTGCGCGGTGGTCGGCCATTATGCCGGCCGGGTCATGGTGCGAGACCATCTCTGCTCTCCATGGCGCTGCGCGCCCCCAAGGGGCACGAAAGTTCGAGTGGCCGCGGAGCAGCCCAGCCCAGGGGCCGCCGCGCACGGCCGCTCCGAAGCGGCCGGCCCGCCCCCCAGTGGGGCTGAGGCCCGCGGCTCCAAGCCTGCCTGCGCAGGCTTGGACGGGCCGAAGGGGCGCCTGCCTCTGGCAGCGCCACGACTCGGACGGTCGACACGCAGTGAAACCGGACAGACGGGGGGCGTCTTTCATCAGCGTTCTCCCTTGCGGTACGGCTTCATCAGGGCCTGCGGGTAACTCGCCTTGCGCGCGACCAGCACCAACGCGGCGATGGACAACACATACGGCAGCATCAGGTACATCTGGTAGGGCAGGGTGGCGCCGCCCGATTGCTGCAGCCGCAGCTGCAGCGCGTCGAAGAACGCGAACAACACGGCGCCGAGCAAGGCTTTGCCGGGCCGCCAGGACGCGAACACGACCAGCGCGACGCAGATCCAGCCGCGGCCGTTGACCATGTTGAAGAAAAACGCGTTGAAGGCCGACAGGGTCAGGAAGGAGCCGGCCACCCCCATCAGCGCAGAGCCGGCGACGATGGCCCCGGTGCGCACGGCGGCCACCGACACGCCCTGGCCCTCGGCCGCCTGCGGGTTCTCGCCCACCATGCGCACCGCCAGCCCGACCGGCGTGCGGTACAGCACATAGGCCAACAGCGGCACCAGCACCAGGGCCAGCAGCGTCAGCGGCGTCTGCTGGGCCAGCACCGGGATGCCGATCCAGTCCATCTCGGCGAACGGCTCCACCGTCGGCGGTGTCGAGACCTTGGGGAAGCTGACGCGGTAGCCGTAATAACTCAGCGCGGTCGCCAGCAGCGTGATGCCCAGGCCGGAGACATGTTGCGACAGCGCCAGCGACACGGTGAGAAACGCATGCAGCAGGCCGAAGACGGCACCGGTCAGCGCGGCGACCAGCACGCCGGTCCACAAGGAGGCGCCCCCGTAGACCGCCAGCCAGCCGGCAAACGCCCCGGCGACCATGATGCCTTCGATGCCCAGATTCAACACGCCGGCGCGTTCGCACAACAACACGCCCAGCGTGCCCAGGATCAGCGGCGTGGCGATGCGCAGCACGGCGATCCAGAACGCCGGTTGCGTCAGCATGTCGAGCACTTCCATCATGAAGAGACCTCCGCGCTGCGCGCTGCGGTGCGCGCCTGCCTGGGGCGGCCCGGCGCTGCGCTCGTGGAGAGACCTCCGCACTGCGCGCTGCGGTGCGCGCTTGCTTGGGGCGGCCCGGCGCAGATCATGGAGAAACCTCCGCGCTGCGCGCTGCGGTGCGAGCTTGCTTGGGGCGGCCCGGCGCAGCTCATGATCGGCGCACCCGGTATTGCGTCAGCAGGGTTGCCACGAGCACCGCGATCAGCGAGGCAGCGACGATGACGTCGGCGATGAAGGTCGGCACACCGACGGCACGGCTCATGCTGTCGGCGCCCACCAGCATGCCGGCGACGAACACGCTGGCGGCGACCACGGCCAGCGGGTGCAGGCCGGCCAGCATGGCGATGACGATGCCGGTGTAGCCGTAGCCGGGCGACATGTCCAGCGTGACGTAGCTGGTGCGGCCGGCAACCTCGATCGCGCCGGCGAGCCCGGCCAGCGCGCCGGACAACATGGCGACCAGCACCACGGTGCGGGTCACCGGCACGCCGGCGAAGGCCGCCGCGCGGGCATTGGCGCCGATGGCGCGGATGTCGAAACCGAGCACCGTGTAGCGCATCAGCACCCAGACGACGACGGCCAGCGCGCAGGCCCACAACAGCCCGGTGTGCAGGCGCGTCTGGGCGATGAGCTTGGACAGTTCCAGCTCGCCCAGCAGGCCCACGCTTTGCGGCCAACCCATGGCCAGCGGGTCCTTCATCGGGCCGTCGAGCATCATCGAGACGAACAGCAGCACGATGAAATTGAGCAGCAGCGTGGTGACCACCTCGTCGACGCCCAGGCGCGACTTGAGCAGGGCCGGACCCAGCAGCAGCAAGGCTCCGGCCAGCGCGCTGGCCAGCAGCATCAGTGCGAACAACAGGGCCGGGGGCAGGTCGAAACCGGTGCCGCCGTGCATGCCGCCGACCGCCACGGCAGCCAGCGCGCCGACGTAGAGCTGACCTTCGGCGCCGATGTTGAACAGCCGTGCCTTGAACGCCACGGTCACGGCCAGGCCGGTGAGGATCAGCGGCACCGCGCGGGTCAGCGTCTCGCTGAGCGCGAACACCGAACCGAAACCGCCCTTGAGCAACAAGGCATAGGTCTCCGTGACCGCTGCGCCGGCCCACCACACCAGTACCGAACTGACGAGCAGCGTGAACACGACCGCGCCGATCGGCGCGAGCACCAGCGCGGCGGTGGAATGGGTGTTGCGTTTTTCCAGCCTCATGCGCCGGCCCCGGTTTCGGCCTTCGCGCCGGCCATGGCCAGTCCGATCGTTTCGCGGCTCCAGTCGGTGGCAGGGCGCGCGGCACTGAGGTGGCCGGCATGCATCACGGCAATGCGGTCGCCCATGGCCATGACCTCGTCCAGGTCGTCCGAGATCAGCAGCACGGCGGCGCCGGCGTCGCGTGCCGCGATCAGTTGCTGCTGCACGAAGGCCACGGCGCCGATGTCCAGGCCCCAGCTGGGCTGGTGGGCGACGATGAGTCGCGGCGTGATGGCCGGGCCGGATGCATGGCTGTCGGGATGCAGCAAGGCACGCCCGAGGATGAGTTTTTGCATGTTGCCGCCCGACAGCGCACGCGCCGGCGCCAGGGCGCCGGCACCACGCACGTCGAAACGGTCGATGACGGTGTCCGCGTGCGCGCGTGCCCGTGCGCGCCGCACCCAGGACCCGCGCGAGAACACCGGGCTGCGCAGGCGTTCGGAGACCACGTTTTCCCATACCGGCAGGTCGCCGACGACACCGACCGCGTGCCGGTCCTCGGGAATACGGGCCACGCCCAGGGCGACCAGCCGCGACGGCCGGCGTGCCAGCGGTGCCTGCAACAACCGCACCGTACCGCTGGTGGCAACCCGGGTGCCGCAGAGCAGTTCGGCCAGCGCCGTCTGCCCGTTGCCGGAGACCCCGGCAATGGCGACGATCTCGCCGGCGCGCAGTTCCAGCGACACGTCGTCGAGCCGCTCGCGGCCGGTCCCGGCCGATACCCGTTCCAGCGAACACACCACGTCACCGACCGCGGCAGCCGGCGGCGCCTGGGGCGTGTCGACCGCGTGGCCGACCATCCACAAGGCCAGTTGTTCCTGCGTCGTCGCATTGGCCTCGGCCTGGGCCACGAGCTTGCCGCCGCGCAGCACCGCGATGCGATCGGACACGCGCAGCACTTCGCCGAGCTTGTGGCTGATGAAGATGATGGACAGGCCTTGCGCGACCATCTGGCCGAGCACCTCGAACAGCGCTTCGCTCTCGCCCGGTGTCAGCACCGCGGTCGGCTCGTCCAGGATCAGGATGCGGGCGCCGCGGTACAAGGCCTTGAGGATCTCGACGCGCTGGCGTTCGCCGACCGACAACGAGCCGATCAAGGCGTCCGGATTCACGTCCAGGCCGAACCGTGTCGCCACGTCGGCCAGCCGCTGGCGCGCGGCCCGGCGCCGGGTGAACGGTTGCCACAGCGGCTCCGAGCCCATGACGATGTTGTCGAGCACGCTGAGGTTGTCGGCCAGGGTGAAATGCTGGTGCACCATGCCGATGCCCGCATCCAGCGCCGCCTTCGGATTGCCGGGCTCCAGTGGCTTGCCGAACACCGTGATCCGGCCCGCATCGGCCACGTAGTGGCCGAACAGGATCGAGACCAGGGTCGACTTGCCGGCACCGTTTTCTCCCAGCAAGGCCAGCACCTCGCCCGCGTGCAGTTGCAGCGAGATGGCGTCGTTGGCGACCAGATCGCCAAATCGCTTGGTGATCCGATCGAGCTGGAGTACCGGTTCGGTCATGCCTGTGGGTCAAAAAAATGGGACACCCGCCGATGGGGGTGTCCCCTGCAGCACCTGCGGCCTACTTGGCCGTCGACTTGGGCTGGCCGTCGTCCACCTTGACGGTGAACGTGCCGTCCAGGATGGCCTTCTCCTTGGCCTTGACCTTGGCCATCAGGTCGGCCGGCACCTTGGAGGCGAAGGTGCCCAGCGGCGCGAGTTCGGAGCCCTTGTGTTTCATCATCGAATACGGGCCGTAGTCCTCGGCCTTGAACGTGCCGTCCTTGACCATCTTGATCGCGCGGTCGATGCTGGGCTCCATGTTCCACAGTGCCGAGGCCACGACGGTGTCCGGGTACTGGGGCTGGGTGTCGATCACGTTGCCGATCGCCAGCTTGCCCTTTTCCTTGGCCGCGTCGCTGACGCCGAAACGCTCGGCGTACATGATGTCGGCACCCTTGTCGATCATCGCGAACGCCGCTTCCTTGGCCTTGGGCGGGTCGAACCAGCTGTTGATGAAACTCACACTGAACTCGACCTTGGGATTGACCTCCTTGGCGCCCATCATGAAGGCGTTCATCAGGCGGTTGACCTCGGGAATCGGGAAGCCGCCGACCATGCCGATCTTGTGGGTCTTGGTCATGCCGCCGGCAATCATGCCGGTCAGGTAGGCGGGTTCCTGGATGTAGTTGTCGAACACGCTGAAGTTCGGCGCCTGCGGCTTGCCCGACGATCCCAGCAGGAACGAGACCTTGGGGAAGTCCTTGGCCACCTTGCGTGCGGCGGCTTCGACGGCAAAGGCCTCGCCGACGATCAGGCTGTTGCCGCCGGTCGCGTATTCGCGCATCACGCGTTCGTAGTCGGCGTTGGAGACGTTTTCGCTGGCCTTGTATTCGATCTCGCCACGGGCTTCGGCGGCCTTGAGCGCCTTGTGGATGCGGCTGACCCACTGCTGTTCGAACGGCACCGTGTAGATGGCTGCGACCTTGAGCTTGGCCTGGGCCAGGGCCAGGCCGGGTACCAGGGTGGCCAGCGATACGGCCAGCGCGACGGCGTGGCGGCGATTGAGAATGGTCATGGCGGTGTTCCTTCGAGGTTGATCAGCGGTGGACGGAGTTGTGGTTCGGATGGCAGCCGTGGCCGGGCATGGCTGCGTCGATGCCGGGCAAGACGATCTCAGCAAGTTACGTGCCGGCACGCTCGAGCATGGCATGGAGCAACACGTTGCAACCGGCCGTGATGTGTTCGGGCTTGGCGTCCTCGATCTCGTTGTGGCTGATGCCGTCCTTGCAGGGAATGAAGATCATGCCCGCCGGTGCGAGTTGTGCCATGTAGACCGCGTCATGGCCTGCTCCGGAGACGGCCGGCATGTTGGAATAACCCAGCTTGGCCGCGGCCCGGCCGACGGCGTCGACGCAGTCGGGGTGGAAGGCCTGGGCCGGATAACCCGAGACCTGCTTGATCTCGATCGGCAGGCCGCTTTCCTGGCTCAGCTTCGCGGCAAACGCCTTGACCTCGTCGGCCATGGTGTCCACCAGCGCGTCGGTGGCATTGCGCAGGTCGATGGAGAACTGGACCCGGCCCGGGATCACGTTGCGGCTGTTCGGGAACACCTGCACCATGCCGACCGTGCCGCGCCCGTGCGGCTTGTGGCGCAGGGCGGCTGCGACGACCTCCTGCATCAGGTGGGTGGCGACCTGCAGCGCGTCCTTGCGCAAGGCCATCGGTGTCGGGCCGGCATGGGCCTCCATACCGGTGACGGTGCAGTCGAACCAGCGGATGCCGAGCACGCCTTGCACGACACCGATCGTGACATCGTTGTCCTCGAGCACCGGGCCTTGTTCGATGTGGGTCTCGAAATACGCACCAATCGGGTGCTGGCCCGGCTCCTCGGTACCGATGTAGCCGATGCGCTCGAGTTCTTCCTTGACCGACTTGCCGGCCGTGTCCTTCGCCGCATACGCATGTTCGAGCGTGAAGGCCTTGGCGAACACGCCCGAGCCCATCATCACCGGCACGAAGCGCGAACCTTCCTCGTTGGTCCAGAACGCGACCTCGATCGGGGCTTCGGTCTCGATGCCGTGGTCGTTGAGCGTGCGCACCACCTCGATGCCGGCCAGCACGCCGTAGTTGCCGTCGAACTTGCCGCCGGTGGGCTGGGTGTCGATATGGCTGCCGGTGACGATGGGCGGCAGCGCGTTGTTGCGCCCGGCGCGGCGCATGAAGGCATTGCCGATCTTGTCGATGGTGACCGTCATGCCGGCGTCGCGCGCCCATTGCAGCACCAGGTCGCGCCCTTGCTTGTCCAGGTCGGTCAGCGTCAGGCGGCACACGCCACCCTTGGGCGTGGCGCCGATCTGCGCCAGTTCCATCAGCGAGTTCCACAGGCGCTCGCCATCGATACGCACGGCGTCGATGTCCGCGGCGGATGTCTTGGGGTTCATCACGGCTTCGTTCATGGGCTTGTCCTTGTCATGGGGTCGAGGGTGCCAGGGGCAGGGGAGCGCAGTACGCTCAGGCCTTGGCCTTGCGTTTGGCGGCCGGGCGCTTGACGGCGGTCGGCCGGGTCGCCTCGGCGCGTTTGCCGGCCGCTTCGAAGTTGCTGCCGAAGGCCGGGCGTTTGACATATTGCCCGGCGCCTTTCTCGGCGCGCAACTCGCCCTTGGCATACACCAGCTTGCCCCGGCTCACGGTGTGGCTCGGAACGCCGCGCACCGTCATGCCTTCGAAGATGTTGTAGTCGCCGCGGCTGTGCTGGGTCTTGACCGACAGGGTCTTGCTGCCCTCCGGGTCCCAGACCACGATGTCGGCATCGGCGCCGGCATGGATGCAGCCCTTGCGCGGATAGATGTTGAACAACTTGGCCGTGTTGGCCGAGGTGACGGCGACGAACTCGCTGGGCGTCAGGCGACCGGTGTTGACGCCCTGGTCCCAGATCACGGCCAGGCGTTCCTCGACGCCGCCGGTCCCGTTCGGGATCTTGCTGAAGTCCAGCTTGCCGGCCGCCTTCTGCTCGGCGCAGAACACGCAATGGTCGGTGGCCGTGGTGTGCAGGTTACCCGACTGCAGGCCGCGCCACAGGAATTCCTGGTTGCCCTTGGGCCGGAACGGCGGGCTCATCACGTGCGCGGCGGCCGCGGTGAAGTCCGGGTTGCGGTAGACCGAGTCGTCGACCACCAGGTGGCCGGCCAGCACCTCGCCGTAGACGCGCTGGCCGCGCGCACGGGCGCGGGCGATGGCTTCGGCCGATTCGATGCACGACACGTGCACGACATAGATCGGCACGCCGATCACGTCGGCGATCGCGATCGCGCGGTTGGCCGCTTCGGCCTCGACCATCGGCGGGCGCGACAGCGGGTGGCCCTCGGGGCCGGTGATGCCCATCTTCATGACCTCCTGCTGCAGCAGGTAGACCAGCTCGCCGTTTTCCGCGTGCACCGTGGGCATGGCGCCGAGTTCGAGCGCACGCTTGAAGCTGTTCACCAGCGTCTCGTCGTCGCACATGATGGCGTTCTTGTAGGCCATGAAGTGCTTGAAGCTGTTGATGCCTTCGTTCTTGACCAGCTTGCCCATGTCGGCATGCACGCCTTCGCTCCACCAGGTCACGGCGACGTGAAAGCCGTAGTCGGCGGCAGCCTTGTCGGCCCAGCCGCGCCACTGCTGGTAGGCATCCATCAACGGCTGCTGCGGATTGGGAATCACGAAATCGATGATCGACGTGGTGCCGCCGGCCAGTGCGGCCGCGGTGCCGTAGTAGAAGTCGTCGACCGCCACCGTGCCCATGAAGGGCAGCTGCATGTGGGTGTGCGGGTCGATGCCGCCGGGCATCACGTACTGGCCGCTGGCGTCGATGGTCTTGGTGCCGGAGGGCTTGTCGAGCTTGGTGCCAACACTGTGGATGGCGCCGTCGATGCACAACACATCGGCTTTGAACTGGCGGTCTGCGTTGACGACCGTGCCGCCGCGAATCAGGATGGAGCTCATGGGTTACCTTTGCGTCGGGTTGATTCAGACAAACATCATATGCGTGGTGCGCCGGCTCAGGCCGCGACCCGCATCGGGTTGTTCGGATGGGTGGTCCAGTTGGCGTAGTGGCCCGGCACCGGCTTGCCGGTGCGCTGGTCGACCTCGCCGGCGGCCAGCGTGCGCATCGTGATCGTGTCCGGTACCGGGCAGATGGACACGCACAGGTTGCAGCCCACGCACTCCGCCTCGTTGATCTCGAAATGGCGCTTGCCGTCCTTGGTGGCGAAGATGGCCTGGTGCGAGGTGTCCTCGCACACCACGTGGCAACGACCGCACTGGATGCAGCTGTCCTGGTTGATGACCGCCTTCTCGACATGGTTCATGTTCAGGTTGTTCCAGCCGGTGATGCTGGGAACCGCCTTGCCGACCATCTGCGACACCTTCGTGTAGCCCTGCTGGTCCATGAAGTTGGACAACCCGTCGCACATGTCCTGCACGATGCGAAAGCCGTACACCATGGCCGCGGTGCAGACCTGCACCGTGCCCGCGCCCAGCGCGATGAACTCGGCCGCGTCGTGCCAGGTATGCACGCCGCCGATGCCCGAGATCGGCAGGCCGGCGGTCTGCGGGTCGCGCGCGATCTCGGCCACCATGTTGAGTGCGATCGGGCGCACCGCGGTGCCGCAATACCCGCCGTGCGAGCCCTGCTTGTCGACGCTGGGCGACATCGTCATCGTCGCGAGGTCGACGCCCATGATGGAGTTGATGGTGTTGATCAGCGAGACCGCATCGGCGCCGCCGGCCTTGGCGGCGCGCGCCGGGTAGCGGATGTCGGTGATGTTGGGCGTGAGCTTGACGATCACCGGCAGCTTGGAATAGGTCTTGCACCAGCGCGCGACCATCTCGATGTATTCCGGCACCTGGCCTACCGACGAACCCATGCCGCGCTCGCTCATGCCGTGCGGGCAGCCGAAGTTCAGTTCGATGCCGTCGCAGCCAGTGTCCTCGACCATCGGCAGGATGCGTTTCCAGGATGCCTCCTCACATGGCACCATGATGGACACGACCACGGCGCGGTCCGGCCAGGCGCGCTTGACGCGGCGGATCTCGTCCAGGTTGGTCTTGAGCGGGCGGTCCGAGATCAGCTCGATGTTGTTGAAGCCGATCACGCGCCGGTCATTGCCCAGCAGGGCGCCGTAACGCGGTCCGTAGACATTGACGACGTGCGGGTCTTCGCCCACGGTCTTCCAGACCACGCCGCCCCAGCCGGCTTCGAAGGCGCGTACTACGTTGTATTCCTTGTCGGTGGGTGGCGCGGACGCCAGCCAGAACGGGTTGGGGCTCTTGATGCCCAGGAACTCGGTGCTCAGGTCAGCCATGGTGTTGCTCCGTGATCGTTGTTGTGCCGGGGTTGCGGTGCGGCGTCACTGGGACCCTGCGCGCGGTGCGCTGCGGGGCTATTCGCCTTGGGGCGGCCCGGCGGCTCATGTGCTCAGCACCTTGTGCATGGCCAGCGCCGCGCGTTTGCCGTGTTCCACGGCCTCCACCGTCAGGTCGAGGCCGCCGCAGCGGCAGTCGCCTCCGGCCCAGATCCGGGCATGCGAGGTTGCGCCGTCGGCGTCGGTGACGATGCGTCCGCCCTGCAGTTCGACCATCGCTCCCAGGGGCTGCGCCACCAGCGATTGGCCGATGGCCTTGAGCACCATGTCGGCCGGCACGGTGAAGTCCTCGCCGGTCTCGACCAGCTTGCCGGCCTGCAGTCGCGTGCGCGCAAACCGCACGCCGGTGACATGGCCATCCTGGGCGAGGATCTCCTTGGGCGTGGCCCAATGCCGCACCTGCACGCCGTTCGTGCGCGCCCAGTCGCGTTCGTGCGCGGACGCCGACATGGCGTCTTCGCCGCGGCGGTAGACGATGCTGACCTCGTCCGCGCCGAGCTTGCGCGACTGCACGGCCGCGTCCACCGCCGTCATGCCGCCACCGATCACGACGACGCGGCGGCCGACCGGTACCTGCGCATAGTCCTTGGCCTGGCGCAACTCGGCGATGAATTCGACCGCGTTGCGCACACCCGCGGCTTCGGGCTCCGGGATGCCGATGGTGTTGACGCCGGCCAGTCCCATGCCCAGGAAGACGGCGTCGTAGTCGCGGGTCAATTGCTCGAGCGTGACGTCACGCCCCAGCACGGTCTTGTTGCGGATGTCGATGCCGCCGATGGACAGCAGCCACTCGACCTCGCGTTGCGCGAAGTTGTCGACCGTCTTGTAGGTGGCCAGGCCATATTCGTTCAGGCCGCCGGGCTTGGCGTTGGCGTCGAACACCACGACCGCGTGTCCGAGCCGCGCCAGGCCGTGGGCACAGGCCAGGCCGGCCGGGCCGGCACCGACGACGGCGACGGTGCGGCCGGTGGCCGCGGCCCGGGTGAACATCGGCGCGCCGGGGTCGGCGAAATAGGCGTCGGTCGCATACCGTTGCAACTGGCCGATCTCGACCGGCTTGTCCTCGTGGGTGTTGCGCACGCAGGCCTCTTCGCACAACACCTCGGTCGGACAGACCCGGGCGCACATGCCGCCCAGCGGGTTGGCACTGAGGATGGCGTGTGCCGAGCCCCGGATGTTGTTGTCGGCGATCCGCTGGATGAAGCTCGGCACGTCGATGCCGGTCGGACAGGCCACCTGGCAGGGCGCTTCGAAGCAGTAATAGCAGCGATCGGCCTCGATCCGGGCCTGGGCCAGCGTCAGTGGCGGATGCGCGTCGCAGAAGTTGCGCGGGTATTGCCCGGCATCGAGGCGACCGGCCCGGATGTCCGGTGGCGCAGTGCGGGAGGTCTCGGTTGAACTCATCGTGTGCCTCGTTGTGGTGCGTTGTGTTCTCAACTCTTACCAACTGGTAAACATTTGGTGCATTTGATCGTCATCGCGGTGCCCCTTCAACTAGGGATTACCCGCTTTCCCGTCTCTGCAAGAGTCGGGCCAGGGAGCGCCGGCAATTGCCGCTACCATCCGCGGCATGGCGATCAAGCGAAAACCGGGACCGGTCAGGGAAAAACGAAGCGACAGCCGGGAGCGGCTGGAACAGGAAATCCTCGAAGCGGCCAAACGCCTGTTCGCACAACGCGGTTTCGGAGGCGTGTCACTGGACCACATTGCGCGCGAGGTCGGCACCGCCAAGCAGAACCTGTTGTATTACTTCTCGAGCAAGGAAGCCCTGTACCGCCGCGTGTTGCACGGCGTGCTGGACGTGTGGTTGTCGTACATGGCGGCGATCACCGAGAACGCCGACAACCCGGAACGGGCGCTGCGCCGCTATATCGCCGGCAAGCTGCGCTTCTCGCGCGAGCATCCGTTCGATTCACGGGTCTATGCCAACGAGGTCATCTCCGGCGCTCCGCTGTTCGCCCAGGAGATCCGTGACCGCGTGTTGCCGGCCCTGCAGGCCGACATCGCGGTCTTCAACCAGTGGGCCGAACAAGGCGTGTGCCGCAAGGTCGATGCCGCGCACCTGATGGTGATCCTGTGGTCGTCGACCCAGGCCTACGCGGACTTCGCCAGCCAGATCTGCCTGGTGCTGGGCAAATCGGAAATGGAGCCCGAGGATTTCGCGGCCGGCGAGCAGCTGCTGGTGGACATGGTGCTGCGCACCGTGTTGCGCGTGCCGGCGCAGACCCCGCCCTGATCGCACGTCGGCACCGGCGGGTGGCACCTGGTCGCACCAGCGGCTGGCTGCCTTGGCCGTGCGATGCCCTGCGCAGACGGGCCCGATGCTCGACAATCCGACCCGTTGCCGGCAGTTCGGCTCGAACCTTGGGGGATGCGGTGCAGTTCTTCCGATCGCGATTCGTTGCCGAAGAGAACCAGCGGTTCTATGTCATCACGCAGGCCGCTTACCTGATCGGATTGACCGGTCACGCCTTCGCGTACTTCCGGTTTCGGGAATATGGCGTTGTCGAAGCGGCATGGTTCAACCTCGCGTTCAGCATTCCGTGTTTTGCGCTGGCGTTCCTTCTGAATCGCAAGGGACGCCACAACCTGGCGTTCAGCCTGGCCTTCATGGAGCTGGTCCTGCACCAGGTGATGGCCACGGTGTACCTGGGCTGGGATTTCGGCGCCCATTTCTGGCTCATGTACCTGGCCGGCCTGGTGTTCTTCAACCCTTCATGGAAGCCCAGGCTGCAGCTGGCCTTGCTCGGGCTCATCCTTGCCAGCTACGTGTACCTGTTTCTCTACCACCAGCATGGCATCTACCAGATCGCCGATGCACAGAAGAGCCAGAACAACCTGAGCAGTGCGCTGACGACGATGCTGATCATCTCGCTGCTCATCAACTACTATTCCAGAGCGGCGACAAAGGCCGAGGCCAGACTCAAGGCCGAGAAGGAAAAGACCAGCGCCATGCTCAGGAAGGTCGAGGCCTTGTTCGGTCAGCAGGTGTCGGAAGAAATCGCTCTGGAACTGATCTCCAACGAGATCGATTTCTCCAGTCGCCAGTACGATGTCAGTGTCCTGTTCCTGGACATCCGTGACTTCACGGTGTTTGCCGACGCGCATGAGCCTGCCGTGGTCGCCCGGTTCCAGAATACGGTGTTCGGCGAACTGATTCCCATCGTCAAGGCGCACCAGGGCGTGGTGCTGCAGATTCTGGGCGATGGCATCATGGCCGTGTTCGGGGCGCCGGTGGCCGATCCCGCCCACGCGCGCAAAAGCGTGGCGGCGGCGCTGGCCATGCTGGACAGCGTCGCGGCACTGGCCGACCAAGGGGCGATTCCGCCCACCCGTCTGGGCATCGGCATCAACTCCGGGCCGGTCATTGCCGGCAATGTGGGCAACGAGGCGCGCAAGTTCTATTCGCTGACCGGCAAGCACGTGATCATCGCCGCGCGCATCGAGCAGCTCAACAAGGCGTTCAGGAGCCAGCTGCTGCTGTCGGAAAACACCTTTGCCCAGCTCGACCCCGCACCCGAAGCCGAATTCATCGGCAAGCAGGTCCTCAAGGGGATCGAAGAAGAGGTGGGCGTGTATCGGCTGGCCTGACGGGGCGAGCCGGGGCCCGTGTCACTGGGTGCCGAAGATCCGGTCGCCCGCATCGCCCAGGCCGGGCAGGATGTAGCCGTGGTCGTTGAGCTGGCGGTCGACGGCCGCGGTGAACACCGGCACGTCGGGATGGGACTTGTACATGGTGTCCAGCCCCTCGGGGCAGGTCAGCAGGCACAGGAACTTGACCGATTTCGGGCGCATGGCCTTGACCTTCTCGATCGCCGCGACGGCCGAGTTGCCGGTGGCCAGCATCGGGTCGACGACGATCACGTCGCGCTCCTGCATGTCCTGCGGCATCTTGAAGTAATACTCCACCGGCTGCAGCGTCTGGGGGTCGCGGTACAGGCCGATGTGGCCGACGCGGGCGCCGGGCACCACGCTGAGCATGCCGTCCAGGATGCCGGTGCCGGCCCGCAGGATGGACACCAGCACCAGTTTCTTGCCGTCGATGGTGGTGCCGGACATGGTCTCCAGCGGTGTCTCGATCTCGATCGGCTGGGTCGGCATGTCGCGCGTGACCTCGTAGGCCATCAGCGTGCTGAGTTCGCCCAGCAGGCGCCGAAAACCGTTGGTGCTGGTCTCCTTGCGGCGCATCAGCGTGAGTTTGTGCTGCACCAGGGGATGGTCCACCAGGTGCAGGTTGGGGAATCGGGACAGGTCGGTCATGGGGGGTCCTTGTCGTGGGTATGGGGTGGTGTGTCCGGCCCGGCGGCTGCAAGGCAGGCGCGGCTCAGCGCCGCTTGCTTCCGAATATGCCACCGAGCACGCCGCGGATGATCTGGCGGCCGACCTCGCTGCCGATGGCGCTGGCGGCGCTCTTGAACAGCTGTTCGCCGGCGCTCATGCGCCGGCCGCTCTTGCCGCCGCCGAGCAGACCGCCCAGCGAACCGAGGAGGCCGCCGTCGTCGTCCGCCGCCGCGCCGGCCTGGTCCTTCGCCGTGCGCGCCATGCTGGCGGCCTGTTCCTTGGCGGCGGTCTCGTCGGCCATCGTGGCCTCGACGCGGGCCTTGATGGCTTCGTGCGCCGACGCGCGATCGACGGCCTTCTCGTAGACGCCGGCGACGATGGAGCCGGCGATCAGCGCCTGGCGCTGGGCGGCCGTGATCGGTCCGATCTGGCTGCGCGGGGGCAGCACGAACACGCGTTCGGTCACGCCGGGGCGGCCTTTTGCGTCCAGGAAACTGACCAGTGCCTCGCCCACGGCCAGCTCGGTGATGGCCTGTGCGATGTCCAGCGCCGGGTTCTGGCGCATCGTCTCGGCGGCGGACTTCACCGCTTTCTGGTCGCGTGGCGTGAACGCGCGCAGGGCGTGTTGCACCCGGTTGCCGAGCTGGGCCAGCACCGCGTCGGGAATGTCCAGCGGGTTCTGGGTCACGAAATACACGCCCACGCCCTTGCTGCGCACCAGGCGCACCACCAGCTCGATGCGCTCGATCAGCGCCTTGGGCGCATCGGCGAACAGCAGGTGGGCCTCGTCGAAGAAGAACACCAGCTTGGGCTTGTCCAGGTCGCCGACCTCGGGCAGGTTCTCGAACAGTTCGCTGAGCAGCCACAGCAGGAAGGTCGCATACAGCCGTGGCGCGTTCATCAACTGGTCTGCGGCGAGCACGTTGATCACGCCCTTGCCGCTGCCGTCGGTCTGCATGAAATCGGCGATGTTGAGCATGGGCTCGCCAAAGAACTGGTCGCCGCCCTGGCTCTCGATCTGCATCAGGCCCCGCTGGATCGCGCCGATGCTGGCCGCGCTGATGTTGCCGTAGCTGGTCGTGAACTGCGATGCGTTGTCGCCGACGAACTGGCACATGCTGCGCAGGTCCTTCATGTCGAGCAGCAGCAGGCCCTGGTCGTCGGCGATGCGGAACACCAGCTGCAACACGCCGGCCTGGGTGTCGTTGAGGTTGAGCATGCGCGCCAGCAGCAACGGGCCCAGGTCGCTGACGGTGGCCCGCACCGGATGGCCCTGCTTGCCGAACACGTCCCACAAGGTGACCGGGAACGGGCAGAAGGCCGGCGTGTCGAGCTTGCGTTCGGCGATGATCCGGCCCAGCTTGTCGCCCAGCGTGCCGGCCTGGGAGATGCCGGTCAGGTCGCCCTTGACGTCGGCCATGAACACCGGCACGCCGGCCGCGGAGAAGGCTTCGGCCAGGGTTTGCAGCGTGATGGTCTTGCCGGTACCGGTGGCGCCGGTGATCAGTCCGTGGCGATTGGCCTTGTCCGGTTGCAGGCAGCACCGGATGGCGTCGCGCTGTGCGATCACGAAGGGTTCGATCATGGAGATTCCCAAAAGTACAATCGTGGCGCAAGGGTAACCAATTTTTTGAAGGAATCCGCGTGGCAGGACACAGCAAATGGGCCAATATTCAGCACCGCAAGGGGCGGCAGGATGAAAAAAGAGGCAAGGTCTGGACCCGTGTCATCCGCGAGATCATGGTGGCTGCCCGTACCGGCGGCGGCGACCTGACGGCCAATCCGCGGCTGCGGCTGGCGGTCGAGAAGGCCAAGGCGGCCAACATGCCGGCCGATACCGTCAAGCGCAACATCGACAAGGCCACCGGCAATCTTGAAGGCGTCAACTACGAGGAGATCCGCTACGAGGGCTACGGCATCGGCGGCGCGGCCATCATCGTCGACACCATGACCGACAACCGGGTGCGCACCGTGGCCGAGGTACGCCACGCCTTCAGCAAGCACGGCGGCAACATGGGCACCGAAGGGTCGGTGGCCTTCCAGTTCAAGCACTGCGGCCAGCTGGTCTATGCGCCAGGCACCGACGAGGAAAAGCTGATGGACGTCGCGCTCGAGGCCGGGGCCGAGGACGTGATCGTCGACGACGACGGTGCCATCGAGGTGCTGAGCGCGCCGGGCGACTTCGAGGCGGTCCAGTCGGCGCTGGAGGCGGCCGGCTTCAAGGCCGAGGTCGCGGAAGTCACGATGCGCGCCGACAATCCGATCGATCTCGAGGGCGACGATGCCGCCCGGATGCAGAAACTGCTGGACGTGCTCGAAGACCTCGACGACGTGCAGGCGGTCTACCACAACGCCGCGCTATGAAGGTACTGGTCATTGGCGGCGGCGGCCGCGAACATGCGCTGGCCTGGAAGCTGGCCCAGTCCAGCCGGATCGAGACCGTGTTCGTCGCGCCGGGCAACGGCGGCACGGCGCAGGCCGAACGGATCCGCAACATCGAGATCACCGACCTGGCGCAGTTGTGCGACTGGGCCGTGAACGAGAAGATCGGCCTGACCGTGGTCGGTCCCGAAGTGCCGCTGGCCGCGGGCGTGGTCGACCTGTTCCGCGAACGCGGACTGCGCATCTTCGGCCCGACCAAGGCCGCGGCACGGCTCGAGAGCTCGAAGGCCTTTTCCAAGGACTTCATGCAGCGCCACAACATCCCGACGGCCTTGCACATGACCTTCTCCGACCGGGCACAGGCGCATGCCTTCGTGACGGACCGGGGTGCCCCCATCGTCGTCAAGGCCGATGGCCTGGCGGCCGGCAAGGGCGTGGTGGTCGCCCGCGAGATCGAACAGGCGCACGCGGCGATCGACCGCATGCTGCCCGAAGTCGCAGATCCGGACACCCGGGTGGTGATCGAGCAGTGCCTCGAGGGCGAGGAGGCCAGCTTCATCGTCATGTGCGACGGCAAGAACGTGCTGGCGCTGGCCACCAGCCAGGACCACAAGCGCCTGCTCGATGGCGACCAGGGCCCGAACACCGGGGGCATGGGGGCGTATTCACCGGCCGCCGTGGTGACGCCGGCCGTGCACGCCAAGGCCATGCGCGAGATCATCCTGCCCACGATCCGCGGCATGGAGAAGGACGGCATCGCCTATACCGGCTTCCTGTACGCCGGGCTGATGATCGATGCCCATGGCCAGCCACGCACGCTGGAGTTCAACTGCCGGCTCGGCGACCCCGAGACGCAGCCGATCCTGATGCGGCTCAAGACCGACCTGCTCGAGTTGCTGCTGGCGGCCACCGAGACCGGTGAGGATCGCAAGCTCGACCAGATCGAACTGCAGTGGGATCGGCGCACGGCGCTGGGCGTGGTGCTCGCCGCCAAGGACTATCCGCAACAACCGCGCACCGACGACCGGATCCGGGGCCTGCCGCAACCGGGTGCCGACGTGATGGTCTTTCACGCCGGGACCCGGCGCGAAGGCGACGATGTGTTCACCAGTGGCGGGCGGGTGTTGTGCGTGACCGCCCTGGCCGACAACGTGCGCCAGGCCCAGCAGCGCGCCTACGAGGTGGTGCGCGAGATCCAGTTCGATGGCATGCAATACCGTGGCGACATCGGTCATCGTGCCGCCTGAGCGCGTCCGCGGGCGTCACGGCCAACCCGCGGTGCACCATGATGTCCGCTGAGCCGGGCCTGCCGCCGCTGCAGCGCGTGCCGGCGGTGCGCCGGTACCTGCTGGACCTGCAGCAGCGCATCTGCACGGCGATTGCCGCCATCGACGGCTCGCCTTTCCTCGACGATGCCTGGCGCAAGGAGCCGTCCGAGCCGCTGCAAGGCGACGGCCTGACCCGGATCCTGGAGCAGGGCAAGGTGTTCGAACGCGCGGGTTGCGGCTTCTCGCATGTGCGCGGCAAGGCACTACCGCCATCGGCGACGCAGAACCGGGCCGAACTCGCCGGTGCACCGTTCGAGGCACTGGGTGTGTCGCTGGTGTTCCATCCGCGCAATCCGTACGTACCCACGGTCCACATGAACGTACGCATGCTGGCCGCGTTTCCGGGCACGGACAAGCAGGTCTGCTGGTTCGGCGGTGGCATGGATCTCACGCCGTATTACGGCTTCGACGACGATGCCGTGCATTTCCATGCCACCTGCAAGGCTGCGCTCGAGCCCTTCGGGGCCGACTTGTATCCGCGCTTCAAGCAGTGGTGCGACGAGTATTTCTTTCTCAAGCACCGCCAGGAGCAGCGGGGCGTGGGCGGCATCTTCTTCGACGACTTCAGCGCATCCGATTTCGACGCCGGGTTCGCGCTGCAACGCGCGGTCGGCGACGCCTTCCTGCAAGCCTACCTGCCCATCGTCGAGCGACGCGGCGCGATGCCGTTCGGTGAGCGCGAGCGGGAGTTCCAGCTGTACCGGCGCGGTCGTTATGTCGAGTTCAACCTGGTGTGGGACCGCGGCACCCATTTCGGCCTGCAGTCCGGCGGACGGACCGAGTCCATCCTGCTGTCGATGCCGCCCCTGGTGCGATGGTCGTACCAGGAGCAGCCGCGACCGGGAACGGCCGAGCATGATCTGCTGCACCGTTTCCTGGTGCGAAGGGACTGGGTTTGACACCAGCGAACGGCGACGTGCGGCGCCTGGGCGTGTTCGGCGGCGCCTTCGACCCGCCGCATCTGATGCACCGCGTGCTGGTCGAGACCGCGCTGGAACAGTTGCAACTCGATCGTCTGCAGATCGTGCCGACCGGTCAGGCCTGGCACAAGCGCCGGCCGTTGACCGATGCCGCGCATCGGGTAGCGATGGCCCATCTCGCGTTCGACGACCTGCCGCGGGTGCAGATCGACACTCGCGAGATCGCGCGCTCCGGGCCGAGTTATACCGTGGACACCTTGCGCGAATTGCGCGGCGAATGGCCCCAGGCCGCGTTGTTCCTGATCATCGGCCAGGACCAGGCGCAGGCCTTGCCCAGCTGGCATGCCTGGGAACAGGTCGTGGCGCTCGCTACAATCTGCGTGGCCGGGCGTGCCGATCCCACGGCGGCGGCCACCGGGTTCCAGGCGCCCGATGGCCTGCGGCAGCGATTCCTGCAGCTGCGCCTGCCCCTTTCCGACACCAGCGCCACCGACATCCGCCACCGCGCCAGCAGCGGCCAGAGTATTGTTCCTCTGGTTGGCGAGCCGGTTGCGCGTTATATTGTTCTTCATCGCCTCTACCAAACCACTTGATGACCACTGACACCGCCGCCAAACGCAATACCCAGAAGCTCCAGCGAGCCATCGTCGACGGGCTCGAGGACGTCAAGGCCCAGGACATCCAGGTGTTCGACACCGAGCATCTCTCGTCGCTGTTCGAGCGGGTCATCGTGGCTTCGGGCACCTCGAACCGGCAGACCAAGGCCCTGGCCGCCAGCGTGCGCGATGCGGTCCGCGAGGCGGGTTTTCCCAAGCCGCGCATCGAAGGCGAGGCCAATGGCGAATGGATCATCGTCGACTGCGCGCAGGCGGTGGTGCACATCATGCAACCCACGTTCCGCTCCTACTACCACCTCGAGGAGTTGTGGGGCGAGAAACCGGTGCGGCTGAAGTTCGGCGCCAGCAAACCGGTGGTCGAAGCGGCGGCGGCGAAGAAGTCCGCCGCGCCAGCCACGCCAGCCAAGGCTCCGGCCCGCAAGCCGGGCGCCGGCAAGACCGCCGCCGGCGGCACGGCCGCGGGCAAGACCAGCCGTACCGCCGCCACCGGCAAGCCTGCCGCCAAGCGGGCGTCGACGCGTGCCGCGGCGCCGGACGCCAGCCGCCCCAAGGCCGCCATCAAGACCGTCGTGGTGGGAAAACCGGCGCGCAAGGCCGCACCGGCGGGCAAGCGGGGTGCCACGGCGGCGCCGGCCAGGTCGGCGACCCGCAAAACACCCGCACGCAAGGCATGAACCTGACCAAGGTCATCGCTTGAGCCTGGCACCGTGAAACTGGTCGTCGTCGCCGTCGGCCAGCGCCTGCCGGCGTGGGCCCAGACGGCCTGGGACGACTACGCCAAGCGTTTCCCCCCCGAGTTGCGGCTCGAGCTCAAGGCGGTCAAGACGCAGGCCCGTGCATCGCAGGCCTTGCCGGCCCTGCTGGCCGCCGAGCGCAGCCGCATCGAGGCGGCGATCAGCCCGGGCAGCCGCATCGTGGTTCTCGACGAACATGGCAGTGCGGTCACCACCATGGCCCTGGCCGCCCGGCTGCGGCAGTGGCAGCTCGACGCCACGGATGTCGCCTTGGTGATCGGCGGGCCGGATGGCCTGGAGCCCGCGTTCAAGCAGGCGGCCCACGAAAGGCTGCGCCTGTCGGACCTGACCTTGCCCCATGCCATGGCCCGGGTGTTGCTCGTCGAGCAGTTGTACCGCGCCTGGTCGATCAACGCCAATCATCCCTATCATCGGGAATGACTCGCACCACCGCGCTTCATCCATGACCCCTGTTGTCTACCTGGCCTCGCAAAGCCCGCGCCGCAGCCAGTTGCTCGAGCAACTGGGCGTGCGGCACGAACTGCTGCTGCCGGACGCCGACGAAAACGCGGAGGCACTCGAAGCCGAGATGCCGGGCGAAGGGCCCGCCGACTATGTCGTGCGCGTGACCGGGCTCAAGCTCGACGCGGCGCTGGCACGCCGCCGGCGGCGCGGCCTGCCACCGGGCCCGGTGTTGTGCGCCGACACCACCGTGGCGCTGGGGCGGCGCATCCTGGGCAAACCCGCGGACGCGGCGCAGGCCGCCGACATGTTGCGCCAACTGGCCGGTCGCAGCCATCGGGTGCTGACCGCCGTGGCGGTCGGCAGCGGGCGCCGGCGCCACGAGGCGCTGAACGTCTCGCAGGTCCGGTTTGCCGCGATGGGGGCCGCAGCCGTGCGCGCCTATGTGGCCTCGGGCGAGCCAATGGGCAAGGCCGGGGCCTATGCCGTACAGGGCAGGGCGGCGGCGTTCATCCGCGAGATCCGCGGCAGCTACTCTGGCATCATGGGCTTGCCCTTGTTCGAGACCGCCGCGTTGTTGCAGGCGGTGGGACATCCGGTCGGACCTTAGCCAGACCTTCAAACCCATGCCGCCATGCAACAGGACATTCTGATCAACTGGTCGCCGCAGGAAACCCGCGTGGCGGTGGTGGAAAGTGGTGCGGTGCAGGAATTGCACGTCGAGCGCTCGCTCGAGCGCGGCCTGGTCGGCAATGTCTACCAGGGCAAGGTCGCGCGCGTCCTGCCCGGCATGCAGTCGGCCTTCATCGACATCGGGCTCGAACGCGCCGCGTTCCTGCACGTGGCCGATGTCTGGAACCGCCAGCCCGAAGGTGAGCCGCCGCAGGTCGCGCGCTCCAGCCAGGCGCAGATTCCGATCGAGCGCCAGGTGTTCGAAGGCCAGGCATTGATGGTGCAGGTCATCAAGGATCCTATCGGTACCAAGGGCGCGCGCCTGTCGACCCAGATCAGCGTGGCCGGACGGCTGCTGGTGTTCCTGCCGCAGGACGACCACGTGGGTGTATCGCAGAAGATCGCGCCGACGCTGCGCGACGAACTGCGCCAGCGGTTGCAGACCCTGACCCGCCCGGAAGGCGGCGGCTTCATCCTGCGCACCAATGGCGAGGACGCCACCGACGCCGAACTGGCGGAGGACATCGCCTACCTGCGCAAGACCTGGGCCGGCATCAAGCAGGCGTCGCTGCGCTCGCCACCGGGCAGCCTGCTGCACCAGGACCTGAGCCTGATCCAGCGCGTATTGCGCGACCTCACGGGCGAATCCACGCAATCGATCCGCGTCGATTCGCGCGAGCAGTTCGACCAGCTTATGGCCTTCGGGCGTGCCTTCATGCCGTCGGCGGTCGGCAAATTGCAGCACTACAAGGGCGAGCGGCCGATCTTCGACCTGTACGGTGTCGACGAGGAGATCGCGCGGGCCCTGGGACGCCGCGTCGACCTGAAGTCCGGCGGCTACCTGATCGTCGACCAGACCGAAGCGCTGACGACGATGGACGTCAACACCGGTGGTTATGTCGGTGCGCGCAATTTCGACGACACCATCTTCAAGACCAATCTGGAGGCGGCGCAGGCCATCGCGCGCCAGTTGCGGTTGCGCAACCTGGGCGGCATCATCATCGTCGACTTCATCGACATGGTGCGCGAGGATCACCGGGATGCGGTGCTGGCCGAGTTCCGCAAGCAGCTCGGGCGCGACCGGGTCAAGACCATGGCCGGCGGCTTTTCGCAGCTCGGCCTGGTCGAGATGACACGCAAGCGCACCCGCGAATCGCTCGCGCACATGTTGTGCGAACCGTGTGCGGCCTGCCAGGGCAAGGGCAGCGTCAAGACCGCGCGCAGCGTGGCCTACGACATCCTGCGCGAGATCCTGCGCGAGGCGCGGCAGTTCAATCCGCGCGAGTTCCGCGTCGTGGCCTCGCCACGGGTCATCGAACTGTTCCTGGACGAAGAGAGCCAGCACCTGGCCGGCCTGTGCGAATTCATCGGCAAGACGGTATCGCTGCAAAGCGAGGCGGCGATGGGGCAGGAGCAATACGACATCATCCTGCTGTGACGCAACGGCGGGCCGGCCCGCGCGCGCCGTTGCATCGTGTGTGCGGGGCTCAGGCCTTCTTGACCCAGGCGCTGCACCAGGCCTTGCCGGGCACCAGCTTGCCGGCGAACAAGGTGCAGGGAGCTGCCGCGTCGCCGGCCTTGCCCTGGTACAGCGCGCAGTTGCTGCATGTCTGGTCGGCGCTGTGTTTCGGGTATTTCTTCGCGTCGGCCTTGGCCGTGTCGACGACATAACCCAGGGCCACCGCCTGCGGATCCTTCACGTCCAGCGTGGCCTGCGCGTGGGCGGGTTGCAGCAAGACTGCTCCGGCTCCGGTGGCGGCCACGGTCATCATGAATACACGTCGATTCGCAATCATCATCCATCCTCAGGGTCGGGGGTTGTGTCGGATCGGTGGCGGGGCGTGTGACGTCCGACGGCATCACGCGTTGCGTACGCCCATCCGGCGGGGGCCATGACAACGGCACGATTCCGGATGCGCGATGGCCGGCATGGTAGGCCGATCCGCCGCCGGCGTGTCTGACCTGGCGCAAGACAATGCCTGAAAGATCGGACAATGCAGGTCCGGGCATGGGGTGGGATCCGCCTTCCCCGGCCCGATGCAGGAGACCGACACCATGGCCCAACCCCATGCCCGATCCGCCGAGGTCGTCAACCTGATGCCGCTGGCGCAGGAGCTTGCTGGCGCGCGCACCACTGCGATCCTCAAGGCGCGCCAACTCGAGGTCGTGCGGCTCGTCTTGCCCAGGGGCAAGACCCTGCCCGAGCACCAGGTGCCGGGCGAGATCACGGTACTGTGCATCGAAGGGCGCCTGTCGTTCCGCAGTACGGACGGCACGGTCGAACTCGGCCCGATGGACTTCATCCACCTGCGCGGCGGCGTGCCGCATGCGCTCACGGCGTTGGAGGATGCCTCGGCGCTGCTGACGATCTGCCTGGCGGACCGGGACTGAGGCGCCCGCTGCGCATCAACGTGCGGGTTTGCGCAGGATCACCAGGGCAATGCCTCCGAGCACGGCGGCCGAGGCCCACAGCAGCCGCGCGGTCAGCGGTTCGGCCAGCAGCAGGCTGCCGCCCAGCGCGGCGATCACCGGCACGCTGAGCTGCACCGTGGACGCCGTCGTGGCGCGCAGGTGGCGCAAGGCGGCGTACCAGATCGCGTAACCGATACCAGAGGTCAGCGCACCCGATGCAATCGCGTAGGCGCTGCCAGCCAGGTCCAGCCGGGCCAGGGGCAGCGTGGCCAGGCTCAGCACGATCGCAGGCACCGTGGCCCGCATGAAGTTGCCCGCCGTGACCTGTGTCGGATCGCCCGCACCCTTGCCGCGCAGCGAATAGATGCCCCAGGCCACGCCCGAGGCCAGCATCAGCATCGCGCCGGCCAGCGGGGGCGACGACAGGCCCGGCAGCAGCAGCCCGACCAGGCCGGCGCAGGCCAGCACCAACCCGGCGGTCTGGGCGGCGCCCAGGCGTTCGCCGCGCCACAGGCCGACCCCGATCATCGTGGCCTGCACGGCGCCGAACAACAGCAAGGCGCCGGTCCCGGTCGCCAGGCTGACATAGGCGAACGAGAACGCGGCGGCGTAGACGAACAGGGCGCAGGCCGAGGCCCAGTTGCCGGCCATGGCGGCGGCGGGCCGCGCCCCGGCGCGCAGGCGCACGATCCACCACAACACGAGGGCGCCCGAGACGATACGCAGGCTGGTGAAGCTGGCCGGGTCGATGGCGGTGTCGCGCAGCGCGACGCGGCACAGCAGCGAATTGCCGGCAAAGGCCAGCATGGCGACCAGGGTCACCAGTGCGGGATGCAGGGGACGCATGGTTCGTCAGTGCCTGGAGCGGGGACTGCCGGCGCGGCGGGAGCCCGCACGACGGCAGCGGCCGTTGAAATGGCGCAGAATGCCGGGGCCATTGTCTGGCCCCAAGAAAGGATATGCAGTGATCACGTTTTTCTACAACCTCGCCCCGAATCCGCTCAAGGTCGCCCTGTTTCTCGAGGAGGCCGAACTGGCCTACGAGACGGTGCCGGTGGATACCCGCAAGGGCGAGCAGCACAGCGAGGACTATAAGGCCGTCAATCCGAACGCCAAGGTGCCCGCGATCAAGGACGGCGACGTGACGGTGTTCGACAGCAATGCCATCTTGTTGTACCTGGCCGAAAAGACCGGCCGGTTCCTGCCGGAGAACACGCCGCAGCAGCGCGCGCAGTTGTATGCGTGGATGATGTTCGTGGCCTCGGGCGTCGGCCCGTTCTCCGGCCAATGCGTGCACTTCCGCCACGCCGCGCCCGAACCCAAGGTCTACGCACTCAATCGCTACGACTTCGAAGCCTGGCGCCACTGGAACATCGTCAACGACCGCCTGGCGGAGCGGCGCTACATGCTCGGCGACACCTACACCATCGTCGACATGGCGGTATGGGGTTGGGCCCGGATGGTGCCGTACATCCTCGGCGGTCCCGAGGCCTGGGAGAAATTGCCGCACGTCAAGCGCCTGGTCGACGAGATCAATGCCCGGCCCGCGGCCCAGCGGGCGGAGGCGCTCAAGACGCGGCACACGTTCAAGACCGAGGTCGACGAGGAGGCCTTGCGTTCCCTGTTTCCGCAGAACGAGCGCCTGGCCAAGACCGCTTGACCGGTTGCGGCCCGTGTCGGATCAGGCGGCGGCATCCTCGCCGCTGTCCGACGGGCCGCCCAGGCCCAGGTTGTACAGCCGCGCGTACAGGCCGTCGGCGGCCAGCAGTGTCGCGTGATGGCCGGTCTCGACGATGCGGCCGTTGTCCAGCACGACGATGCGGTCCGCGTGCTGGACGGTGGAGAGGCGGTGGGCGATGACCAGCGTGGTGCGTTTCTGCATCAGCCGCTGCAAGGCCTCCTGCACCGCGCGTTCGGATTCCGCGTCCAGCGCCGACGTCGCCTCGTCGAGGATCAGTACCGGGGCGTCCTTGTACAGGGCGCGGGCAATGGCCAGGCGCTGGCGTTGTCCACCCGAGAGCTGCATCGCGTTGTGACCGACGATGGTGTCCAGGCCCTGCGGCAGTTCGTCCATCAGGGTCTGCAGGTTGGCCGCAGCCAGGCAATGGGCGACCCGGTCGCGGTCGACGGCCTGGCCCAGCGCGACATTGACCGCGACCGAGTCGTTGAGCATCAGCACGTGCTGGCTGACCAATGCGAACTGCGATCGCAACGAGGCCAGGTCCCATTCGCGCAATTCATGTCCGTCGAGGTAGATCGAACCCGCGCTGGGTTCGACGAAGCGCGGCAGCAGGTTGACCAGCGTCGACTTGCCCGACCCCGAGGCGCCGACCAGGGCCACCGTCTCGCCGGCCATCACGTCCAGGCTGAGATGGTCGAGCGCCGGCACGGCGTCGTCGGAATAGGACACGCAGGCCTGCTCGAAACGGATCACGCCGGTGGCGCGTTCCATGCGGTAGCTGCCGCCGGTCTCGTCGGGCGTACGGGCCATCATGTCCAGGCCCCGCTCCATGGCCGCCAGGCCGCGGGTGATCGGGTTGGCCACCTCGGTCAGGTGCTTGAGCGGCGCGATCAGCATCAGCATCGCGGTGACGAAGGCGACGAAACCGCCCACCGACGTGGTGTTGTCGGCACTCTGGATCAGTGCCACGGTGATCACGGCCGACAAGGCCACCGCGGCCAGCATCTGCGTCAGCGGGGTCATGGCCGCCGAGGCCGCGGTCGATTTCATCGACAGGCGACGCAAGGCGTCGCTGAGCCCGGCAAAGCGGTGCGACTGCGCCTGCTGCGCCGCATGCAGCCGGATGTCGCGGTGCGCCAGCACGTTTTCCTCGACCACATAGGCCAGCCGGTCGGTGGCGTCCTGGCTGTTGCGCGTGACCCGGTACAGGCGGCGCGACAGGATGCGCATGACATAGGCCACGGCCGGGAACAGAAACACGACGATCAGGGTCAGCTTCCAGTTCAGGTACATCAGGTAGGCGACCAGGGCGAGCAGGGTCAGGCTGTTGCGCGCCAGGGTCATCAGCGCGCTCACCAGCAACTGCGAGCCGCTTTGCACCTCGTAGACAATGGTGTTGGCCAGCGAGCTCGATGTCTGGCCTGCGAACAGGCTCAGCCGGGCGTCGAGCAACTTGTCGAACATGGCCTTGCGCAACACCATCAGGCCGGTGCTGGTGATCTTGGTCATGGCCAGCTGCGCGGTGAAACTGCACAGGCCCCGCACCGCGAACAGCAGGATCAAGGACACGGGCACGGCCCACAACGGCAGCTGGCCTTCCTGGAAGCCCCGATCGAGCAGGGGCTGCAGCAGGGCCGGGATCAGCGGTTCGGACAGGGCCAGTGCCAGCGTGGCACCGGCCGCGGCGCACCAGACCCACAACGGACGGCCGAAATACGGCCACAGGCGCATCAGGCGCTTGGCCAGGTTGCCGGCCAGCGCCGCCGTGTCCTGGCCAGGACCCTGCGCTGGGCTCACCGGCATGCGCGCAGACCCCCTGCCACGGCGGTGTGGGCAGGTGCGGCGAAGGGGTTCGTCGGGCTGGAGATCATGGCTGTGCAATTGAGAGGGTTTATTATCGGGGCATCGTCCGCACGCCCCGTGGGCGCCCGTCTGGCGCGCATGCGAGGGCGTTTCGGTCCACCCGCGTGTTAGGCTCATGTCCAAGTCCGGGCCGCCTCCAGGAGCAACTTCCCAACCATGTTTCGTTTCTTGAATTCCCGTCCATTCGACCGTGTCGCGGTGTGCCTGCGCATGCTGGCCGTCGTGGGCCTGATGGCCGCGTGCATGCCGGCTTCGGCGCAGCTGCGCATCGAAGTCTCCGGCGTCGGGCTGACCCAGCTGCCGATTGCGATTGCACCGTTTCGCGGGCAGGATGCCGCGCCGCAGAAGATCGCCGCCATCGTGCAGGCCGATCTCGAGCGCAGCGGACAGTTCCGCGGCACCGACCTGGTGGCCACCGAACTCGATGAAGTCACGCGTCCGGAACTGACGGCCTGGCGCCAGAAGGGTGCGGACTCGCTGGTCGCCGGCAGTGTGACCCGGCTGGCGGACGGACGTTACGACGTGCGTTTCCGCCTGTGGGACCTGACCCGCGGCCAGGACCTCGGCGGGCAGAGTTATGCGGTCACCGAAGGCGACCTGCGCCAGTCCGCCCATCGAATTGCCGACTTCGTCTATGAAAAGCTGACCGGCGACAAGGGCATCTTCTCGACCCGCATCGCCTATGTGACCAAGGTCGCGCAGCGCTACAACCTGTGGATCGCCGACGCCGATGGCGAGAACGCGCAGTCCGCGCTGGCGAGTCCGGAGCCGATCATCTCGCCCGCATGGTCACCCATGGGCGGACAGCTGGCCTATGTGTCGTTCGAGTCGCGCAAGCCGGTCGTGTATGTGCACGAGATCGCCACCGGCAAGCGCCGTCTGCTGGCCAATTTCAGGGGCTCGAACAGTGCACCGGCCTGGTCGCCGGACGGGCGCACGCTGGCGGTGACGCTGAGCCGCGACGGCGGCTCGCAGCTGTACCTGATCGATGCGCAGGGCGGCGAACCGCGGCGCCTGTCGCAGTCCTCGAGCATCGACACCGAGCCGATGTTCTCGCCCGACGGCAAGACCATTTATTTCGTCAGCGATCGCGGCGGCTCGCCGCAGATCTATCGCATGGCGGCCACCGGCGGCGGTGTGCAGCGCGTGACCTTTACGGGCAGTTACAACATTTCCCCGTCCATCAGTCCGGACGGCAAATCGCTGGCCTATATTTCCCGTGTGAGTGGCGCCTTCCGTTTGCACGTGATGGACCTTGCCAGCGGCAATGCCACTGCAATCACCGACACGTCGTTCGACGAAAGCCCCAGTTTCGCACCCAACGGACGCCTCATCATCTACGCCACTTCCGGTCAAGGCCGGGAGCGTCTGACGACCACGACCCTCGATGGACGTGTCAAGACCCGCCTGGCCGGAGCGTCGGGTGAAATTCGCGAGCCCGATTGGGGCCCGCTTCAAAAACAGTGACATCACAAGGAGAACACGGATGAAACGAATTTTTCTGGCCCTGGCGTGCGCCGCTCTGCTGGCAGGTTGTGGCTCGTCGGTCAAGCTGGATGATGTCGCCGTGGAGGACAAGGCCGGTACGCCGGTGGGCGCCCAGGGTGCGGGTGCCGGCGCGGCCGGTGGTGCCACGGCCAGTGGAACCGGGTCCGGAGCGCTGGCCAGTCAAGGCGTGGCGCCGGTGGACCTGACCGGTGCGGGGACGAATGCCGCGATCCAGCAAGGTCCGCGCATCATCTACTTCGATTACGACAGCTTCATCATCAAGCCCGAGTTCCAGTCACTCATCGAGACCCATGCCCGTTATCTGCGCGCCGACCCGGCCCGCAAGGCCGTGGTCGAAGGTCATACCGACGAGACCGGCGGGCGCGAATACAACCTGGCGCTGGGCCAGAAACGGGCCGAGGCCGTGCGTCGTGCACTGGCGCTGCTCGGCGTGGCCGACGCGCAGGTCGAGGCCGTGAGTTACGGCAAGGAAAAACCGGCGGTGCAGGGCAGCGATGAAGCCGCGCTGGCGCAGAACCGTCGCGCCGAGATCGTCTACCGATGAACCGCCTCAGCCAACATCGCGCAACAGGCCGCAACGCGCTGGTGCTGGCCCTGGTGCTGGTCGGCTCCTTGTGGGTCGGGCCGGTGCAGGCCGCGCTGTTCGAAGACACCGAAGCGCGCACCGCCATCCTGGAGGCGCGCAAGCGCATCGAGGCCAATCGCATCGCGACCGACGCCGCGATCCAGCGCCTGGTGGAGTCGCACAACGAGCTGCTGCGCAGGTCGACCGAAGAGAACATGCAGTTGCGCCGGTCCTTGCTCGACCTGCAGAACCAGATCGAATCCTTGCGCACCGAGCTGGCGCGCAGCAACGGACAACGCGAGCAGTTCGGCCGCGAGTTGTCCGAATTGCAGCGCGAGCAGAAAGACATGCTGCAACGCCAGCAGGAGATCGCCCGCGGTGTCGAGGAACGCGTGAGCCAGCTCGAGCCGGTCAAGCTGACGGTCGACGGGCGCGAGATCGTCGTCGAACCGGCCGAACGCCGGGCCTACGACGCGGCGCTGGCGTTGTTTCGCAGCGGGGACTTTCCGGGTGCACAGACGGGTTTCCACAGCCTGATCGCACGGTATCCGAAGAGCGGGTATCTGCCCTCGGCATTGTTCTGGCTCGGCAACGCGCAATATGCGACCCGCGACTACAAGGAGGCCATCGTCAACTTCCGGATCATGCTCACGGCCACGCCCGACCATGTGCGGGCGCCGGAAGCGCTGTTGTCGATCGCCAACTGCCAGATCGAACTCAAGGACGTGGCCGGCGCGCGCAAGACACTTGATGAACTCGCGCGCAGCTACCCGCAGTCCGACGCGGCGAAGGCCGGCAAGGAGCGACTCGCGCGGCTGCGCTGAGTGTGCCGCGACAGCGCCACGCACTCACCTCGCACTCGTACTCGCGCGCACGGCCGCCAGCCGGTCCGACGAACCAAGCCTTGCAGATGACGGAATCGATTGCAGCGGATCCCGACGCGGATCTGGCCCGCCGGTTCGGCGGCATGGAACGCCTGTTCGGCGTTGCCGCGGCGGCACGCATTCGACAGGCACACGTGGCCGTCGTCGGCATCGGCGGTGTCGGCTCGTGGGCCGCCGAGGCGTTGGCGCGCAGCGGCGTGGGTGCATTGACGCTGGTCGATCTCGACCATGTCGCCGAATCCAACATCAACCGGCAGGTCCATGCGTTGGACACCACCATCGGCCAGGCCAAGGTGCAGGCGATGCGCGAGCGCATTGCGCTGATCCATCCGGGCTGTGTCGTGCAGTGCGTGGAGGAATTCGTCGAGCCGGGCAACTGGCCAGCCGTCCTGCCCGGCGCGGTCGACGCCGTCATCGATGCCTGTGACCAGGTGCGGGCCAAGCTTGCGATGGCCGATTGGGCCCGGCGCAACAAGTCGATCTTCATCACCGTCGGTGCGGCCGGCGGAAAGCGGCTCGCGCACCAGGTCGACATCGACGACCTGTCGCGCAGTACCCACGACCCCTTGCTTGCGCGCATGCGCAACCAATTGCGCAAGCACCACGGCGCGCCGGGCGCGGGCCGCGCGATGGGCCTGCCGTGTGTGTTCAGCCGCGAGCCGGTGCGCGACGTCGATGCCTCGTGCGCCATCGTCGAGTCCGATGGAACACTCAACTGCCATGGATACGGCTCGATGGTCAGCGTCACCGCGACCTTCGGCCAGTGCGCCGCGGGATGGGTACTCAACACAATTGCAAATCGTGTGTGAGCGCAGCCAAAAACGCGATTTTTTCTGGTTATAATTTCAGGCTTTGCAGCACGGTGAAAACCGCAACGCAAAAGAAAAGTGTGGGTCGTTAGCTCAGTTGGTAGAGCAGCGGACTTTTAATCCGTTGGTCGGCAGTTCGAGCCTGCCACGACCTACCAAATGATTCAAGGACTTAGCCCAAAAGGCTAAGTCCTTTTTTCATGGCCGCGGCTTCGGGTTGTCCACCGTGCTTGTGGTCTAAGCTGTTGACAAGTTGCTGGATAACTCGCGCAAGCGGCGTCGGTATTGGGCTTGCGGAGCCTGCCTGTTCGGCAGGCAGTGCGTCGGCGTCGCGCATCGGTCACCTGGGTGCATGCCACAATGTCCCGATGCCTGCTTCAGGCACCATGCACGAACGACATCATCAAGGAGGGCCACCATGGCGCAGGAGGGCGACACCCATTCGAAACTGGTCGGATATGCCTTGTGGATATTCGGCTTCACCGGGTCGCACCGCTTCTATTACGGCAAGCCGGTGACCGGCACCATCTGGTTCTTCACGCTGGGCCTGCTCGGCATCGGCTGGTTGATCGATCTGTTCCTGATCCCGTCGATGGATCGCCAGGCCGACATCCGTTTCCGTCCGGGGCCGGTCAATTATTCGATCGCCTGGGTGTTGCTGACCTTCCTGGGCCTGTTCGGCATCCATCGCATGTACATGGGCAAGTGGTTCACCGGCCTGTTGTACCTGGTCACGCTGGGCTTGTTCGGTATCGGCTATCTGTACGACTACTGGACGCTGAACGACCAGATCGCGATCAAGAACGGTTCGCGCTGAGGCGTTGTGGGTGCACGTGTCCGCATGGGCCCGAGGGAGGCGGCATCGGCATGACAGCGCAAGGGCATGCACCGCCGGCGGTGTTGTATTCGTTCCGGCGCTGTCCCTATGCGATCCGTGCGCGCATGGGTCTGCACGCGGCCGGCGTCGCGGTGCAGATCCGCGAAGTGGCGTTGCGCGACAAGCCGGCGTCGCTGCGGCTCTTGTCGCCGAAGGCGACGGTCCCGGTGCTGCAACTGCCCGACGGCACGGTGCTCGACGAAAGCCTGGACATCCTGCTCTGGGCCTTGCGGCAACATGACCCCGAGCATTGGCTGGCAGGCGTGGATGACGACGCGGTGCGCCGCTGGGTGACGTGCAACGACACCGACTTCAAGCCCTTGCTGGACCGCTACAAATACGCGCCACGCCATCCCGAAATGTCAGCCCGGCAGCATCGCGACAAGGCGCTGCAGGCGTTCGTCGGGCCGCTCGACGACGTGCTCGCTTGCCGGCCGTTCCTGTGCGGCACGGGGCCCGGCTGGGCGGACGTCGCGGTGTTCCCGTTCGTGCGGCAGTTCGCCATGGTCGAGCCGGCCTGGTTCGCCGACGAAGCCGCCGTGCCGTCGCTGCGCCGATGGCTGGCGTTCTGGCTGGCCAGCCCGTGGTTCGAGGCCGTCATGGCCAAGCGGCCGGTCTGGGTCGAACCGCGGTCTGACGCCGGTGGGCGCGCACAGGCCCTGGTGTAAATTCGCCTGCGTGTCCGTGCATGAAGAAGGTGGTGCCGTCCCATGAATGAAACCCTGCTGGAAGCCGCGGCGCGCATATGGCACAGCCTGGGCTCGCTGGCCGTGTCCGGCGCGCGCATCGTCGGCATCCTGCTCGCAGCCTGGCTGGCACTGAGCATTTCGCGACGGGCGCTGCGCGTCCTGCGTGCCCGGATCGCCGTGCGGCTGGAGGATGCCGAGGCGATCAAGCGCGCGGACACGCTGAGCCGGGTGTTCCGCTACATCACGACCGTCATCATCAGCCTGATCAGTTTCATCGCGGTGTTGTCGGAGCTCGGGGTCTCGGTGGCGCCGATCCTGGGTGCGGCGGGTGTCGTCGGCCTGGCGGTCGGGTTCGGTGCGCAAAGTCTGGTCAAGGACTACGTGACCGGCCTGTTCCTGCTGGTGGAGAACCAGATCCGCCAGGGCGACGTGGTCCAGCTGGGCGAGTTCAGCGGCTCGGTCGAGGAGGTAACGCTGCGTTACGTGCGCCTGCGCGACTACAGCGGCAACGTCTATTTCATTCCGAACGGAACCATCTCCACGGTGGTCAACATGAGTCGCGGATTCGCGCACGCGGTGATCGACATCGGTGTGGCCTACGGCGCCGACCTGGACCAGGTGATGCAACTCATGCGCGAGGTCGCGGCGCAGATGCGCCAGGAGCCCGACTTCGCGCCCCAGATCCTCGACGACCTGGAGATTGCCGGTGTGCAGGACTGGGCCGACTCGTCGGTGAAGATCCGGGCCCGCTTCCGGGTCATGGCCTTGTCGCAGTGGGCGGTGCGCCGGGCCTATCTGCTGCGCCTCAAGCGGGCCTTCGATGTCCATGGCATCGAGATCCCGTTTCCCCAGCTCACGGTGCACCGGCATCGGGACGACGGCCTGCCGGACACGCAGGCCGAACCGCCGCGCGTCGCTGCGGCCGGCGACGGCCAGTCCACGGCGCGCAACTGACGGCGCCGGCGCCGACGGAGCGCAGCCTCAGCCGGCGCTGGGCCGGGTCTCGCCCGGCTGCGTGGCCTCGGTGTGCGCGGGCGGCTGCGCCGCGTCGGCTGGCGCCGCTGCCGTGTCCGGCTTGTCCACGGCCTTCGCGGCCTCTGCCGCTTCTGCGGCTTCTGCGGCTTCTGCGGCTTTCACCATCTTGTTGTGATGGCCCTCCGGCAGCGGGCCGACCAGCACGTTGAAGTCCACCGGCTTGGCCAGCACGAGCGAGGGCAGCAGGGTCGACACGCCGGCATAGAAGAGCAGCGCGCCGTACAGGGCGTCCGAGACCTGGAATCGCTCGCGCATGATGGTGGCCAGCACCAGCGTGAAGATCAGCGTGGGCGTCAACGCCGTGGCCACGCGCAGGCTGCCACGCGCGGTTTCGCCGCCGGTCATGCGCCGGTGCAGCCAGATCGAACCGATGCGCAGCGGCAGCACCACCGCCGTCAGGCCCAGGCCCCACCACAAGGCTTCCCAGCTCAGTGCGCCCGACGGCACCCGCATGCCCATGTAGAAGAAATAGAACGGCACGAAGAACGACGCGAACATCTGGATCGCGCGCAGATTCTCGTCCGAGGCCAGCAAGGGCATGCGCTGGCGCAGCAGCCGGGCGATGAAGCCGGCCAGGAACGCCCCCACGAGGTAATACACGCCCAGCTGGTAGGTGATGTAGGCCGCGATCAGGCCCACCATCACCAGCAGGGAGAACTCCGAACCGGGCGCATGGGGCAGCACCAGCCGGCCCAGGCCGATGAACAGCAGCGGCATGCCCACGATCATCAGCACCAGTGCGCCTGAGGCATAACTGAGCCGCTCGATCGAGCCCGATTGCAGCACCAGGAACAGCACCAGCAGCGCCAGTAGTTCGCCGCCGACCGCCTTCACGGTCACCCAGTAACGCTCGTCCTCGGTCAGGCCCAGGCGGGACAAGGTGTCCAGGATGAAGCCGGTGGAGGGCGTCAGCAGCGCCAGCGCCAGCAATGCCGATACCTGCCAGGACAGGCCCAGGTAATGCATCGACAACAGCGCCGCGCCGGTCAGCGTGATGGCGCGCGCCACCAGATGGCTCAGCAGCGGCCACATGCCGCGGCGCAGTTCGTCCATCTGCACCTCCAGGCCCGCGAACAGGAACAGGGACGAGATGCCCAGCGTGGCCAGCAGCGCCAGCGTGGCGTCCTGGCTGAACCCGACCAGGAATACCGCCGCGACCATGCCGAACGCGAAGCTGGTCAGCGGCGCCGGAATCCGGAAGCGCTGCAGCGCGCGCGGGATGACCAGCAATCCGAAGATCAGCAGCAGATAGACGACTTCACTGGTAATGGCGGGCATGCAGCAAGGAGGACCTGGGTGGGGGGAGGGTGGTGCGCACGGCGGATGCCGGCACACGAGGGGAGGACGGGGCGAACGGCTTGGCCGGTCGCCAGGCTGGCATTTTACCGGCAGCGGCCGGGCGGGGCGCCGGCCCGGGCCATGGTTGCCACACCACGGCCGAGGCTATTGGCCGGCGGTCACGGGCCTGTCACGAATGCGGCCATGGGGAAGTGCGCGAAGGCTTGCGCCACGCCGATCCGACCGGCCTGCACCTCGATGGTGCGGCCGGTCAAGGTGTCGGTCATGCGGGTGCCGTCGGGCAGATCCAGTTCCACACCGGTGTCGCTCCAGACGTCGGTTCCGACGGGCAACACGTTGCGCAGCTCCATCAGGCGGGCCAGCAGCCGGGGCACGAGCACGATCAGCGACGTGTCGCCCAGGCCGCGCCGGAACGCGATCACATGGTCGGCTGCCGCTCCGGTGGTGGCCAGCGCGGTGTAGTCGCCGTCGCGCAGCAGTTCAGGTCGTTGCCGGCGCAGCGTCAGCATGCGCCAGGTGACCCACATCTTGGCGCGGCCGTCTTCGGGATGCGCGAGCAGGGACACGGCCTGCCCGGGGTCGTGCCGGCGCAACGCGTCCAGCATGCCGGCCAGGCGCGCATGGTCCACCGGCGAGCGGTTGTCCGGATCCACCAGGGTCAGCTGCAGCGTCTCCATGCCCTGGTACAGGTCGGGTACACCGGGGCAGCTGAACTTGAGCATGGCCAGCGCCAGGCTGTTGAAGGCGCCGAACCAGGCCAGCGAAGCGGTCAAGGCCCGCAGGTCGTCGAGGAAGTGGTTGTGCGGGCCCGGGCGCAACAGGCCGCGGACAAAATGCTCGAGCGCATCTTCATAGGCCGTGTTCGGCACGGTCCAGCGGGTGTGGACCTTGGCCTCGCGCGCGGCCTTGTGCATGTAGCGCACGATCCGCAGCACATAGGTCTCGCGGGCCTGCGCGTCGTCCAGGCCGCCGACCGGCAGCGTGCCCAGCAGCGTCTGGTACAGCAGGTATTCGTCGGCCCGTGACGGCGCCAGCATGTGCTCCCCCTGGCTTTGCAGTTCGGAGCGCAACGCGCGATTCATCTGGCGCCAGCGCCGCAGCGCCAGTCGCCATCGCGCCGGTATCTCGGACAACACGTGGATGCGGCAACGCACATCCTCGGAGCGCTTGTTGTCGTGGGTCGACGTGGCCAGCATGGTATGGGGCCAGCGCCGGACCCGGTCCGCATTGGCGGCGTGAAAGTCCGCCGGCGCATAACCGAAGACCGCCGGCTCGCCGCCCACCTCGTTGAGCGAGCTGAGCGGGAAATACCGATAGAACGCGGTGTCCTCGACGCCCTTGGCGGTGACCGGCGCGCTGAACTGCTGGAACCGCACGGCAAAGCGCCGGATACGGGTACGCAGTGCGGCGTCGGCCCCCTCGATGGGCTGGGCCAGCAGGCAGTCGCGCACGAAGTCGAAGATCGACAGGTCGGCGTCCTGGCTGTGGTTGCGGGCCTCGGTCACGGCCCATTCGATATAGCGCCGGTCCTGCTGCGACGGTAGTTCGCGGATGTAGCTGCGGTAGACCGGCATGGCGGCCACGACCTCGGCCAGCGCCCGGCGCAACTCGTTGTGCGTGTAGTCGCGGGTGCGCCGGTCGGCATGGGCGATACGCACCAGCTCGGTCGACAGCACCTGCAGTTCGGCCGCCAGCGCGAAACGCATGATGTCGCGCTTGCCGTCATGGGCCAGCGTCTCGAAGCTGCGCGCATCGCCGGTGAAATTGCGCCAGATATGGGCGAAACGCTGGCCCGCCTCGGTGTCGACGAGCACGCCGCCGGCGACGTTGGCGAAACGGTAGCCGGTGGTGCCGTGGATGGCCCAGTCCAGCGGGATCTCCTCGTGGGCCGCGGCGATCTTCTCGGCCACCACGTACAGCGGCCGCTGCGGCCGGCCGTCGGCATCGGTCGCGGGCAGCGCCCATCCGCGGCGCGCCGCATATCCGCGCTGCAGGCGCGCGAAGTAGTGGGCCGGGTCGTACAAGCCGTCGGGATGGTCGATGCGCAGCCCGTCGATGACGCCGCGCGCCGCCAGGTCCAGCGCCATCGACTGCGTGGCCTCGAACACCGCGCTGCGCTCGATGCGCAAGGCCGCCAGGTCGTTGATGTCGAAGAAGCGCCGGTAGTTGATCTCGTCGGCCGCGACGCGCCAGAACGCCAGCCGGTAGGCCTGCGCCTCGATCAGCCGGTGCAGGCCGTCGCGGGAGGGCTCCACGTTGAGCTC
Source organism: Rhodoferax sp. (assembly GCA_024236015.1). Taxonomy (GTDB): domain Bacteria; phylum Pseudomonadota; class Gammaproteobacteria; order Burkholderiales; family Burkholderiaceae_C; genus CAISIP01. Next base: position 1,101,502 of record JACKLK010000001.1, on the reverse strand, counting down.
GGCAACCGCGCCCGCGATCGCATGCGCGAGCGCATCGTGGCGCGTCACCAGGCGGCCGAGCCGGGCCTTGAGCAGTTCCTTGTCGCGTGCGCGCTCATGGCGGGTGGCATCGCGCGTGTCCTCGCGCTCGGGCAGGTGGCCGAACGCAGCCGAGACGCTGGCCAGGGCGGCCGCCAGATCGGGGTCGGTGACCTGTTCCAGCGCCGGCTGCAGCAGCGTCGCGTAGGTCTCCGGTGCCAGCGGGAAGCGGTGATCGAAATAATGCAGCGCAAAACTGCCGCCGCTCGCGTCGAAGGCCAGCTGCAGCTCGCCGGCCATCAGCACCTCGCCATAGTGGTTGCCCAGCACCGGCAGCAGCACCTTGCCGCGCAACTGCGCATTGAGCGGTTGCCAGTCGATGTCGAAGTGCCGCGCATACAGCGAACACGGCCCGTTCTCCAGCACGTCGTTCCACCAGGCGTTGTCGCCACCGAGCACGCCCATGTGGTTGGGGACCATGTCCAGCAGCTGGCCCATGCCATGGTGCTGCAAGGCCGCGCAGAAGCGCTCGAATGCCTGTGGTCCGCCGAGTTCGGGATTGATCTCGTCGTGGGCCACGACATCGTAGCCATGGGTGCTGCCGGCCCGTGCGCGGTGGATCGGCGAGCAATAGACATGGCTCACGCCAAGCTGCGCCAGGTAGGGAAGAAAGCGCACCGCGTCGTCGAAACCGAAATCCTGCTGGAACTGCAGCCGGTAGGTGGCGCGGGGGATACGCGCCTGGCCGGCGGGGCCGGGTGTGCGCGCGCCCATCCGGCGCGGGCGGATGGCCGACAAGGTCTGCGCGAGTCGGCCCAGGCCGTCGTCCCGACGCAGCTCGGCCAGGCCGATCGGCAGCTTGCGCCGCCAGTTCGGATGTTCGTGCGTCGTCGACGGCATGTTGACCTGGTCGGTCACCGACAACACGTCCTCCATCTGCACCATCATCACCGCCGACGGCGCGCCGGCCAGATAGGCATGGACGGCCCGCATCACGTCGCCCGGCAGTTGTTCCTTGCCCGCGGCCGCGGCAACCGCCTCGGCCGACAACAGGTTGGCATGGCGCAGTGCCAGCAGCAGCCGGGTGCGTTCCTGCGCACGGTCCGCCAGTTGCTTCTCGAACAGGTGCTCGCTGGGGTACAGGCCCAGCCGCAGCCGCTGCTGCAGGTCGTGCCCGCACCACCAGCCGGCCAGCGTGGCCAGGTCGTGGGTGCTGACCGCGGCCAGTGCGGCGCCCGGATAGTCAGACGGCGAACGGAAGCCGCCGTCGCCGCTGCGCTCGAAGTACAGCAGCCGGTACGACAACACGTCGCGGCGGGCCAGTGCCTGGCGCATCTCGTCGGCGACGGTGCCCAGGTCTTCGCCGATCACCATGCAGCGGTTGCGCTGGCTTTCGAGCGCGACGATGGCCAGCATCTCGTCCAGCGCGTAATGCACATAGGCCCCGTCGCGCGCCGAATAACCGCCCGGGATCCAGAACAGCCGCATCAAGCCCATGACATGGTCGATGCGCAAGGCGCCGGATGCCCGCATCGCGCTGCGCAGGGTGTCGATGAACAGCCGGTAGTGGTCTGCGCGCAGCCGATCGGGCCGCAGTGCCGGCAGGCCCCAGCCCTGGCCATTCGGATTGAACTCGTCCGGCGGAGCGCCCACGCTGGCATGGGCGGCAAAACAATGCTGGTGGCTCCAGCTGTCCGAGCCGGCGCGGTCGACCGAGACCGCCAGGTCCAGGTACAGGCCGACACCCATGCCCAGGTCCTCGCAACATTGCCGTACCCGGGCCAGCTGTCGCGTGGCCAGCCATTGCTGGTACTGGTGGAACCGGACCGCGTCGCCATGGTCACGGGCAAAGTCGCGCACCGCCGCGCCATCCGGGTCGCGCCAGGCGTCGGGCCAGACCGGCCAGCCCCACACCGAGGCGTCGTCGGCATGCAGCCGCGCCTGGATCGCCTCGAACACGGCATGCTGGCGCAGCGCGTCGCCGCCGTGGTTGACGAAGTCGACGAAGGCCTGGCCATGGTCGTCCGCGGCAGCACCGTCGGCACCCAGGTGGTGCTGCACAAAATGCGCGTACAGCAGTTGCAGGATCTCCTGCTTGGCCGCTGCCACGCCGGCATAGTCGACCAAGGCGGCGTTGCGCAGCCGGGCCAGCCGCTGCTGGAACTCCGGCGCGGCGAATCGCTGGCGCGCGGCGGTGCAATGGCTGAATTCGTCGACCGCGGACACGTCGATGTACAGGACGTTGAGTTGCCGGCGCGAGCTGGGGCTGTAGGGGCTCGCATGCGCGGGGTTGTGCGCGAACATCGCGTGCAGCGGATTGAGCCCGACGATGTCGGCGCCCCGTTCGGCCATCTGCCGCACCAGCTGCTCGAGGTCGCCGAAGTCGCCGATGCCCCAGTTGCGCTGCGAGCGCACCGTGTACAGCTGCACCGCCGGCCCCCAGACCCGGCCGCCGTCGCGCAGGGCCGGTGGCCGGTAACACTGCGCCGGTGCACAGACCAGCAACGTGCGGGTCGTGCCCTGCGGCGCCAGGCCGTCGATCAGCAGCTGGTAGTAGCCGACCGCCAGCGGCAGTTCCAGCACCAGGTGGCGCAGGCACCAGGCGACGCCGGCGCGTTCGGTGGTCTGGCCTTGCTCCAGCGACAGGGCGTCGACGTCACCGTCGCGCAGCAGTCCGCCCTGTTCATCCAGCAACCGCCAGCGCAGCCTGGCGCGGTCCATCGGAAGGCGTATCGGTACACGCCACTGTCCGGTGCCCTCGGGCAAGGCCAGCACCGGCGTGACCGACTGGTCCCAGACGGCGTCGCGTGCCCGTTCCCAGGCCGCCTCCAGCGTGGCCGGTGTGTCGATGCCGGCATCGAACTCCCGCAGCAGCGCCAGCAAGGCGTCGGCGCCGACCTCCTTGTGGTGGCCCCAGACGTCGTGGTAATGGGTTGCGATGCCGTGGTGCGCGCACAGCCGGTGCAGCGCCGCACGGGTGTTGTCGTGCCAGTGGTCAGCCATGGTCGGGTCCGTCGAAGCTCAGCACCACCGCGCCACGGGTCAGGGTCCAGGGACCGCCCGGCTGGGGTTCGGGGCCAAGCGAGAACAACACGCGTCCGGGCACAGGCGCGACGTCGCCCACGCTGCCGGTGCCGAAATGGGCCAGCAGGCTCAGGCGCCCGGCCTGGCCCTGCGCACCCAGCGGCCAGCACAGGCGCAAGGTGTCGCCGTCCACCGTCGCCTCGCCACGCTGGCTGCCGTGGCGCAGCAACGCAAACAGCGTGCGCTGGCGCAGCTGCAGCAGGCTGCGCACGTCGGCGTGCCACTGGCGATGCGGCTCGCGCTCGAGTTCGGCCCAGGTCAGTTGCGACGCGGTGAAGCTGGCGGGTGCATTCGGGTCGGGAATGGCCGCACGCGCCGCCTCGCTGGCGAAGGCGGCGAACCGGCCGAACTCGGCGCGCCGGCCGTCGGCCACCTGCTGCGCCAGCGCCGGGCCGAAGTCGCAGAAATACTGGAACGGCGAGGACGCGGCGAACTCCTCGCCCATGAACAGCATCGGCACATGGGGCGACAACAACACGCAGGCCAGCGCGGCCCGCACGAGCGGCGGGTCGGCCAGCATGTGCAGGCGTTCGCCAAGGGCGCGATTACCGACCTGGTCGTGGGTCTGCAGGAACGAGACGAAGGCCTGCAGCGGCAGGCCGTCGCAGGGCTCGCCGCGCGGGTCGCCATCGCGAAACGCGGACGCCTGGCCCTGGTAGATGAAGCCCTGTGCCAGTGCCTGGCCGAAACCGTGCAGCGGCCGGTCGGCGAAGTCGCAGTAATAACCGTCGGTCTGTCCGGTCAGCAGCACGTGTGCGGCATGGTGCAGGTCGTCGTTCCACTGGGCCTGTGCGCACAGGGCCGTGCCCGCGTCGTCGCGCCGCAGCCATCGGGCCTGGTTGGCATCGTTCTCGAGCACCACGTGCACCTGGCGCGTACGGCCCGGTCCGTCGCGCAGCGCGGCGCAGATCTCGTGCACGATATGCCGGGGCGAGTCGTCGCGGATGGCATGGATGGCATCCATGCGCAAGCCGTCGGCATGGAACTCCCGTACCCAGTACAGGGCATTGCCGATCATGAAGTCGCGCACCGTGCGCGCCTGCTCGCCGTCGTAGTTGATGGCCGCTCCCCAGGGTGTCTGGTGGGCCGGGTTGAAGAACGGCGGGCAGTAGGCGTGCAGGTAGTTGCCGTCCGGGCCGAAGTGGTTGTAGACGACGTCCACCAGCACCATCAGGCCGAGCCGGTGCGCGGCATCGACCAGGGCACGCAGTTCGTCCGGCGTGCCGTAACACGGATGCGGCGCGAACAGCAACACGCCGTCATAACCCCAGCCGCGTTGCCCCGGGAAATGGGCCAGCGGCATCAGCTCGACGGCCGTCACGCCGAGTTCGGCCAGGTAGGGCAGGCGCCGCGCGGCGGCCGCGAACGTGCCTTCGGGCGTGAACGTGCCCACGTGCAGTTCGTAGACCACCGCTTCGTGCCAGGGCCGGCCGCGCCAGTGGCCGTCCTGCCATTGGTAGGCCGTGGGGTCGATCACCTGGCTGGCGCCATGCACGTCGCCCGGATTGAAACGCGATGCCGGATCGGGAACGACCAGGCCATCCGGCAGGCGGTAGCGATAGCGGTCGCCGGCGCGCGCGGTGAGCAGGTCGAGCCGGTGCCAGCCCTGCGCATCACGCTGCATCGGATGTTCGCTGAACTGCTCGAGCGCCGCGTGTTCGAGCACCACGCGCTCGGCGCCCGGTGCCCACAATGCGAACGCGACACCGCCGCCGTCGATCAGCGTGGCGCCGAACGGCATGGAAAAGGCATCGTGGCTCACTGGACTACCCTCCGCGCTACGCACTGCGGGATTCGCGCTTGGGAACGGCCCGGCGCACTCATGCGACCTCCGAATCGCGCATGGCGAAGTTTTCGCTGCGCAGCATCACGACCGAGCGTCCTTGCAGCGGGTACGCCGGCAGCTCCCAGGCCGGCGCAGCGGCATACGGCGGCAGGCTTTCGGACGGCGCGGCGTAACCGTCATGGGTGTCGAGGATGCGTTGCCAAGGGGCACCGGGTGGCGGCGCGGGCAGGGTGAAATCGATCGCATCGTAGTGGGCGTTGAACAGCAGCAGGAAATGGTCGTCGCGCTGTCGTTCGCCGCGGGGCCCGTGTTCGGCGATGCCATTGCCCGACAGCAGCATGGCCACGCTCAGCGCATGGTGGTTGTCCCAGTCCTGCTGCTCCATCGGCTGGCCGTCGGCGCGGAACCATTCGCAATCCTTGATGGTGTCGCCGTCCACCGGACGGCCGAGCAGGAAATTCCGCCGCCGGAACGAGGGATGGCGCCGGCGCAAGGCCACGAGCTGGCGCACGAACTGCAGCAGCGCGGTCTTGTCCTCGGCCGGCGTCCAGTCGAGCCAGGCCAGGGTGTTGTCCTGGCAGTAAACGTTGTTGTTGCCCTGGTGGGTATTGCCCATCTCGTCGCCGGCGAGCAGCATGGGCACACCCTGCGACAGCAGCAGCGTCGCCAGCAGGTTGCGCTTTTGCTGCTGGCGCAGCGCCAGGATGTCGGCGTCGTCGGTCGGCCCCTCGACGCCGCAGTTCCACGACAGGTTGTGGCTGTGGCCGTCGCGGTTGTCCTCGCCGTTGGCCTCGTTGTGCTTGTCGTTGTACGAGACCAGGTCGTGCAGCGTGAAGCCGTCGTGCGCGGTGATGAAATTGATGCTGGCATTGGGCCGCTTGCCCGACCAGCCGTACAGGTCCTGGGAGCCGGTGAGCCGGTAGGCCACATCGCTGAGCAGGCCGTGTGTGCCTTTCCAGAAGCCGCGCATCTGGTCGCGATACTGGTCGTTCCATTCGGCCCAGCCGGGCGGGAAGTTGCCGACCTGGTAGCCGCCATGGCCCAGGTCCCAGGGCTCGGCGATCAGCTTGACCTGGTTGAGCACCGGGTCCTGCCGGATCGCGTCGAAGAAGCCGCCCAGGTGTTCGACCTTGCCCGATTCGCGCGCCAGCGCCGACGCCAGGTCGAAGCGGAACCCGTCCACGTGCATCTCCTGCACCCAGTACCGCAGCGAGTCCATGACCAGCTGCAGCGCACGCGGATGCTCCAGGTTCACGGTGTTGCCGCAACCGGTGAAATCGTCGTAGTAGCGCCGGTTGTCGCCGCTGAGCATGTAATACGCGGCGTTGTCGATGCCGCGCAGCGACAGCGTGGGCCCGAGCTGGTTGCCTTCGCAGGTGTGGTTGTAGACCACGTCCAGGATCACCTCGATGCCGGCCGCGTGCAGGCTGCGCACCATGGTCTTGAACTCCTTGACCTTGCGCGACGCGCTGTAGCGTGGCTGGGGCGCGAAGAAACCCAGCGTGTTGTAGCCCCAGAAGTTCTGCAGCCCCTGTTCGGCCAGGTGGCGGTCGTTGGGATAGGTGTGCACCGGCAGCAGTTCGACCGTGGTCACGCCCAGACGGCGCAGGTAGTCGATCACCGGCGCGCAGCCCAGGCCGGCATAGGTTCCGCGCAGCGCCGGCGGCACCTCCGGATGCGTCATCGTGAAGCCGCGCACGTGCAGCTCGTAGACCACCATGTCCTGCCACGCGATGCGCGGCGAACGATCGTCACCCCAGGTGAACGCGGTCTCCAGCACGCGCGCCTTGGGCATCATGGCCGCGCTGTCGCGCCGGTCGAACGACAGGTCCTCGCGCCTGCTGCCCACGGTATAGCCGTACAAGGCGTCGCTCCAGCGCAACTGGCCTACCGTGTCCTTGGCATAGGGGTCGAGCAGCAGCTTGTTCGGGTTGAATCGGTGGCCGTCCTCGGGTTTGTAGGGCCCGTACACGCGGTAGCCGTAGGCCTGGCCCGGCCGTACCTGCGGCAGGTAGCAGTGCCAGACATGGTCGGTCCGCTCGCGCAGCACGATGCGCTGGCGCTCGTGGCGACCGGTGCCGTCGAACAGGCACAGCTCGACCTTCTCGGCATGTTGGGAAAACAGGGCGAAGTTGACGCCTTGCCCGTCCCAGTGCGCGCCGCGTGGATACGACGCGCCGGGCCAGATCTCGGTGATGGGCGGGTCCTGGGTCATGCAGGCGTGCCGCGGTCGATGCCGAAGGGGGTGTGTCGTGTCATTCGTCACTCCGCTGGTCGTTGTCCCGGCGCTGCGCCACCGCGCTCGGCCACCAGCGCGCGATGCGTTGCGCGGCCCAGTCCTTGCCGCCCAGGCCGAACGCCAGCGCGAACGCGAACACGATGCCGGCCAGGATGATCAGGAAACTCTGGCGCACGATGTCGCCGCCGATCTGGATCTGGTCGAGCGCGATCAGCACGACGAACACCATGATGGCGTATTGCGCCAGCTTGCCGAGAAAGGCGGCGTCCTGCAGCTTGATGTTCAGGCAATAGGCCGCCACGGCGTCCCCGACGAAGCGCGCGAAATAGGCGCCGAAGGCCAGCACGAGGATGGCCACGAAGACGTTCGGCACGAACCACACGATGCGGCCGAGCAGTTCGGTGATGGTGGTCAGGCCGAGCCCGTTGAACGCGATCAGCAGCGCCGCCAGTATCACCAGCCAGTACACCAGCAGGCCGACGATGCCCGTCGTGTCCTTCGATACCCCGCCTTGCTTGAGAAACCCGTCCAGGCCTGCGCGTTCGGTCAGCACGTTGAAGTTGACCGCGCGCAGGATGCGCGTCACCGCGACATGGGCGATCTTGGCCACCAGCCAGCCGCCGAGCAGGACGAGGGCCGCCATCAGCAGGCGCGGCATGAAGGCTGCTATCTGGTACAGGATGGCCCGGGCGGGCTCCAGTTGAATGGCAAGGGTATCCATGCGTGTTCCTCCGGTTGGAAATCGATTGTCGTCGTCGTTGGCCCCGGCCGGGCTGCGTCATCCGGCCCTGGCCGGATGCAGCAGGTCGAGGATGCCGCGCAGCGGCACCGTCGCCCAGTCGATGCGGTTGTCGAGCTCGTAGCGCAGTTCGTACAACGCCTTTTCGAGTTCGAGCAAGCCCAGCAGTGAGTCGTCTCCGGCCTCTGGCGTGCCGTGGGTCCCGTGCGTGGCCCTGTAGGCGTTCAGGAAGGCCTGGCGGGCTGCCGCCTCCCATTGCCACGCCGCCTCGGTCAGCCGGGGATCGTACTGCGCATCCGCGTTCATCCGGCGCAGCGCCGACCAGCGTGCGTAGCTGAACGAGCGCAACATGCCGGCCACGTCGCGCAGCGGCGTGCCCTTGGCGCGCCGCTCGGCGAAACTGCGCGCCGGCTCGCCTTCGAAGTCGATGATGACGAAGTCATGGCCGCACACCAGGACCTGGCCCAGATGATAGTCGCCATGGAAACGCGTCTTGATGCGTCCTGCGTGGCCGGGCCCTTCGCCGGCGAAACGCGACCGCAGCACATCCTGCAAGGCCATGACCTCATGGGCCATGGCCTGCGCCGCCTCGGGCAGCCGATGCACCTGCGCGCGCAGCAGGGCCAGTGTCTCGTCGACCTCGTCGCTGCCGCGGGCCAGCAGCGCCGCCATGTCGTCGGCGCCCATCGGCTCCGGATCGAAGGCCGCGTGGCCCGTGTTGTGCGCCAGGGCCAGGTGCAGTTCGGCCGTGCGTTGCCCCAGCGTCGCGATCTGGGACAGGAAGCCGCCGTGCGAGTCGTCGATGCCGGCCGCGTCCGGCGTGTGCGCCATGCGGGTGCGCAGGCCCTCCAGATAACGCTCGAGGTAGTCGAGCGTGAAGGTCCAGCCGTCGCCCTGGTTCGACACATGGGCCTGCACCATGGCCAGCGTCATCACCTGGCCGTCGTGGCCGAAGTATTCGAGTGCGCCCAGCACCGGAACGCAATGGGCATACGCCACGTCGTCGGTCAGGAAGCGGCCCATCTCCAGTTCCGGGTTGATGCCCTCGCGCACGCGCCGGTACCCCTTGAGGAACAGGGCCTCGCCGAGCATGATCACCGTGTTGCTGCTGTTGCCGCTGGGCCGCGACACCGGCAATGCGGCGACGTCCAGGTCCTGGCTGGCGAATCGGCTGCTGGGGCGGAAACGCAGCTGCCCGTGCGTGGTGTCCAGGTCCAGGCCGTCGTGCACCGCCGCGACCAGGGCCTGGCAGAAGGCCTGGTCGAAATAGGCGTCGCCCATCAGGCCCACGCTGGCCTGCTGGCGGACCTTGGACAGGGCCGCATGGCCCAGCGCCTGCATGCGTTCTTCCTCCAGGTCTTCCCAGGCCAGCGCCAGCGGCGCGAAGTAGGTCGACTCGCCGGGCGGGCCGTCCAGCGCGAGCAGCGGCAGCATCCAGCTCGCACCGGCGTGGTCCCAGATGGCCTGGTCGAGCAGCCGGGCCCGTTCGATAGGGCTGCCCTTGCTCGCGTACCAGCGCTGCAGTTCGATGAACCGCGGCAAGGTGTCGGTCTCGAACTGCGTGCGCATGCGTTCGGCCATGCCCATGCGCCAGGGCATCACCCGGTCCCGGAAGAAACTCGTCCAGCCGTCGAACAGCACCAGCGTCGGGGCTTCCTGCAGCGGCGTGCCTTCCTGGTGCCAGAGCGGCATGTCGGCCTCCTTCGACAGGCGGAACCAGTAGAAGCCGTGCGAGGGCAGGGTCAGCAGGTAGGGCAGGTCGCCGATCGGCGGGAAGGAGACGCGTCCGAGCATCTCGACCGGCACGTGGCCCTTCCACGGCGAGAGGTCCAGTTCGACCGGCTGCGCCGCCCGCGACAGGTTGAACACCGACAGGATGGTGTCGTCCTCGTAGGTGCTGATGTAGGCCAGGATCTTGCGGTTGCCCGGCTTGAGCCAGATGCGCTTGCCGCGACCGAAGGCGTGGCTGGTCTTGCGCACCGCCAGCATGCGCTTGGTCCAGTTCAGCAGCGAACTGGTGTCGCGCGCCTGGGCCTCGACGTTGAGCGCCTCGTAGCCGTACAGGGCGCCCAGGATGGGTTGCAGGTACAAGGTCTGCGGATGGGCCTGCGAGAAGCCGGCATTGCGGTCCGGGCTCCACTGCATCGGGGTGCGCACGCCGTTGCGGTCGCCGACGAATACGTTGTCGCCCATGCCGATCTCGTCGCCGTAATAGATGATGGGCGAGCCCGGCATGGACAGCAGCATGCCGTTCATCAGCTTGATGGAATCGATGTCGTTGTCCATCAGCGGGGCAAGCCGCCGGCGGATGCCCAGGTTGATGCGCGCGCGCTTGTCGGCTGCGTACATGTTGTACATGTAGTCGCGCTCCTTGCTGGTCACCATCTCCAGCGTGAGCTCGTCGTGGTTGCGCAGAAAGATCGCCCACTGGCAGCCCTCGGGGATGTCGGGCGTCTGCTGCATGATCTCGACGATCGGATGGCGCTCCTCCTGGGCGATCGCCATGTACATGCGCGGCATCAGCGGGAAGTGGTAGGCCATGTGGCATTCGTCGCCGTCGCCGAAATACTCGCGCACGTCCTCCGGCCACATGTTGGCCTCGGCCAGCAGGAAGCGGTTCTTGTATTCGGCATCGATGGCCGCGCGCAGCTTCTTGATCACCGCATGGGTCTCGGGCAGGTTCTCGTTGCTGGTGCCGTCGCGCTCGACCAGGTAGGGGATGGCGTCGAGCCGGAATCCGTCCACGCCCATGTCGAGCCAGAAACGCATGGTCTTGAGCACCGCCTCGAGCACCGCCGGGTTGTCGAAGTTCAGGTCCGGCTGGTGGCTGAAGAAGCGGTGCCAGAAGAACTGCTTGGCCACCGGGTCCCAGGTCCAGTTCGAGGTCTCGGTGTCGGTGAAGATGATGCGCGTGCCCTGGTAGATCTGGTCGGTGTCGCTCCAGACATAGAAGTTGCGCTCGGGCGAGCCGGGCGGTGCGCGGCGTGCGGCCTGGAACCAGGGATGCTGGTCCGACGTGTGGTTGATGACCAGTTCGGTGATCACCCGCAACCCCCGCTTGTGCGCTTCGTCCAGCATCTCGCGGAAGTCGTCCAGCGTGCCGTATTGCGGATGCACGTCCTCGTATTCGGCGATGTCGTAGCCGTCGTCGCGCAAGGGCGACGGATAGAACGGCATCAACCAGATGGTGTTGACGCCCAGCTCCTTGACATAGTCGAGCTTGGCCGTGACGCCCTTGAAGTCGCCCATGCCGTCGCCGTTGGTGTCGAAGAAGGCCTTGACGTTGAGCTGGTAGATGACGGCATCGCGGTACCACAGCGGGTCGTCGGCGAACAGGGCCGTCGTGCCGGCCAGGGCGGATGGGTTCACGGATGTTTGCATGGGCGTCTGGCGTCGCGGTTGGTGGTCACAGGTAGTAGTCGAAATCGCGTTCGTCGCGGAGGCGTCGGCGCACGGCGAAGACATGGGCCGGGACGCTGTGCGGATCCAGCCGCACGTAGTGGTGCGCACCGCGCCAGGAGAACCGCTGGTTGCTCAGCAGGTCGTGCATCTGGAACGCCTGTTGCGGATCGACCTGGATCGACGCCGGATCCAGTTGCAGCCAGCCGCTGTGCGCCTGGTGCGGGTCCAGGTTCACGACGGTCACGATCACGTTGCTGCCATCCTCCGAGGTCTTGGCATATGCCAGCAGCTGGTCGTTGTCCACCGGCAGGAAACGCAGGCTGCCGTCCTGCTGCAGTGCCGGGTTCTCGCGCCGGATGCGGTTGATGCGGGTGATGAACGGCGCCAGGCTCCCGGGGTCGTCATGGTTCCAGTGGCGCAGCTGGTATTTCTCCGAATCCAGGTACTCCTCGCCGCCCGGATCACGCGGCCGGTATTCGCGCAATTCGTAGGCCGGCCCGTAGATGCCGTAGCTGGCCGCCAGCGTCGCGGCCAGCACCAGGCGGGTCATGTAGACCGCGCTCTCGCCGGTCTGCAGCTGCTCGTGCAGGATGTCGGGCGTGTTGGGCCAGGCGTTCGGACGGAAATAGTCCTTGCCCGGTCCGCTGGCCAGTTCGGTGAAGTATTCCTGCAACTCGTGCTTGTGGTTGCGCCAGGTGAAGTAGGTGTAGGACTGCGAGAAGCCGAGCTTGGCCAGCCGATGCATGACCTTGGGTCGGGTGAAGGCCTCGGCCAGGAAGATCGTCTCGGGGTGGTCGCGCTTGATCTCGCCGATCACCCACTCCCAGAACGCGAACGACTTGGTGTGCGGGTTGTCGACCCGGAAGATGGTCACGCCTTCGCCGATCCAGTGCTCGAACACGCTCTTGAGCTCGATCCACAGGGCCTGCCAGTCGTCGGTCTCGAAGTTGAACGGATAGATGTCCTGGTATTTCTTCGGCGGGTTCTCGGCGTATTGCACCGTGCCGTCGGGCCGCCAGCGGAACCACTGCGGGTGCTGCTTGACATAGGGATGGTCGGGCGCGCACTGGAAGGCGATGTCCATCGCCACGTCGATGCCCAGCGCGCGCGCCTTCTTCACCAGGTTGAGGAAGTCGGCCGGCTTGCCCAACGCCGGCAGGATGGACTTGTGTCCGCCCTCGGCGGCGCCGATCGCCCACGGGCTGCCGACATCGTCGGCCTGGGCCACCAGCGCATTGTTCCTACCCTTGCGCTGCTCGCGGCCGATCGGATGGATGGGCGGGAAATACAGCACGTCGAAGCCCATCGCGGCAATCGCCGGCAGGCGGGCCACGACATCCTTGAACGTGCCGTGGCGCCCCGGCGTCGGCGAGCTCGAACGCGGGAACAATTCGTACCAGCTGCTGAAACGGGCGCGTTCCCGGTCGGCCACCAGCGGCAGCTCGATCGGGTGTTCGGTGGCCAGCGAGCGGTCCGGGTACGCCCGTGCGCGTTGCGCCTGCACGTCGTCCAGCGCCAGCGCCTTGAGTGCGCGCACCTCGGCCCGGGCGTCGGCGGCCATCGCCTGCAAGGCGCCGGCCCAGGCGTCCAGCGCCTTGCGATCGGCGCCACCGGCGCGCCGCGCGCAGGCGCTGATCTCCTGGGCGCCGACCCGCGCCGCGATGCGGATGTCGTCCGGGTCGACGCGGCGCACCATCTCGTGACGCCAGGACTCGAACGGATCGACCCAGGCGATCACGGTGTAGCGATAACGACCCACCTCCGGGGGCACGAAGCTGGCGCTCCAGACGTCGTTGCCAAGCGGCTTCATCGGCACCTCGTGCGTGTTGTCGTCGTCTTCGCGGCGCCAGCGCAGCACGACCCGCAACACGTCGTGGCCGTCGGTGAAGCAATGTGCCCGTATGGCGACGGCGTCGCCGACGACACGTTTGACGGCGAAGCGGCCCGCATCGACGGCCGGCAGCACCTGGTCGATGACGGCACGGACACGTCCATTGGAGGGCAGGCCGGCAATCGCGGCGGTGGCGGCGGGGGCCCGCGGGGTCTTGCGGGGTGTTCGTGTTGTTTCAGGCATGGGGCACGTGCTCCAGGATCAGCGTGGACAGTGGCGGCAGGCTCAGGCACACCGAATACGGACGGCCGTGGGCCGGTACCGGGCTGGCTTCCACACCGCCCAGGTTGCCCCAGCCCGAGCCGCCGAACTCGCGCGCATCGCTGTTGATGCGCTCGAGCCACTGGCCGTCCAGCGGTACGCCGAGCAGGTAGTTGCTGCGCGGCACCGGGGTCATGTTGCTCACCACCAGCATCGGCGCGCCGCCCTCGCGCGGCTTGCGCAGGAAGGCGAACACGCTGGCGTCGACGTCGTCCGCCGCCACCCATTCGAAGCCGGCCGGCGTGAAGTCCTGCTGGTACAGCGATGGCGAGGCGCGGTAGACGCGGTTGAGCTGGGCCACGAACCGCTGCAGTCCCGCATGGTCGTCCTGCTCGGTGACCCACCATTCGAGCTCGCCGTCGTGGGTCCATTCGCGCCGCTGGCCGAATTCGCCGCCCATGAACAGCAGCTTCTTGCCAGGGTGCGCCCACATCCATGCGTACAAGGCGCGCAGATTGGCGAACTGCTGCCAGTTGTCGCCCGGCATCTTGCCCAGCAGCGAGCCCTTGCCGTGCACCACTTCGTCGTGCGAGAGCGGCAGCACGAAGTTCTCGTTGAACGCATACACCAGCGAGAACGTCATCTTGTGGTGGTGGTAACGCCGGTGGATCGGGCTCTCCTTCATGTAGTCCAGGCTGTCGTGCATCCAGCCCATGTTCCATTTCATGCCGAAGCCCAGGCCGTCCATGTCCACCGGGCGCGACACGCGGGGCCAGGCGGTGGACTCCTCGGCGATGCTGACGGTGTCGGGAAACTCGCGGTACAGCGCCGTGTTCAGCGTCTGCAGGAAGGTGATCGCCTCCAGGTTCTCGCGCCCGCCGTGCCGGTTGGGAATCCACTCGCCGTCCTTGCGCGCATAGTCGAGGTACAGCATCGAGGCCACGGCGTCGACGCGCAGGCCGTCCAGGTGGTACTTGTCGAGCCAGAACAGGCCGGACGAGATCAGGAAGCTGCGCACCTCGTTGCGTCCGTAGTTGAAGATGCTCGAACTCCACTCCGGATGGAAACCCTGGCGCGGATCCTCGTGTTCGAACAGGTGCGTGCCGTCGAAGAAGCCCAGCCCGTGTTCATCGGTCGGAAAATGCGACGGCACCCAGTCCAGCAGCACGCCGATGCCCTGCTGGTGCAGGTGGTCGACCATGGCCATGAAGTCCTGCGGCGTTCCGTAGCGTGCGGTGGGCGCGAAGTAGCCGGTGGTCTGGTAGCCCCAGGAACCGTAGAACGGGTGTTCGGTCACCGGCATCAGCTCGACATGGGTGAATCCCATCTGGCGCGCGTATGTGGCGAGCTGGTGGCCGAGTTCCCGATAGCCGAGGAACTCGCCGTCCTTGCGCCGCCATGAACCCAGGTGCACCTCGTAGACCGACATCGGCGCATCGAGCGCGTTGCGCGCACCGCGTTCGGCCATCCACTGCGCATCGCCCCATGGGTGTTCCAGGCTCCAGATGCGCGAAGCGGTGGCCGGCGGCGATTCGGCGCAGATCGCGAACGGATCGGCCTTGTCGACCACGTAGCCCCGGTGGCGCGAGTGGATGCGGTACTTGTAGGTCTGGCCGCGTTGCGCCTGCCGGACGACGCCGCTCCAGATGCCGGTGCCGTCGTGGCGCACCGCCAGCGGGTCCGCGTCGGCCGACCAGCCGTTCCAGTCGCCGATCACGCTGACCGACTCCGCATTGGGAGCCCAGACCGCGAAATGGGCACCGTCGTCGCCGAGGTGGCAGCCCAGCGTGTCGTGCAGGCGGCTGTGGGTTCCTTCTCGAAACAGGTAGGTGTCGGTATCGTTGTGCATGGATGCTCCCTGTTTGTGTCCGGATGCCGCGCGATCGCGTCAACCCGTGTTCATGTTCATGTCCGTCCGTCCATCCGGCAGCGCCGGTGACGCGTCACATCTGGGCCAGCGGAATGCCGGCGCCCCTATCGTCTGCACCGAGCCGGCCGATCAGCTGGCCCAGGTCCTGCTCCAGCCGCGCCAGCGTGACCGCGTCCAGGCTGGCCAGCGCCTGCGGCAGCACGCCGGCGAACGGGCCTGGCGCGCGCTGCAGGATCTCGTGGCCGGGCGGCAGCAGGTGCAGTTGCACCGCGCGCCGATCCGGCCCCTCCTTGCGGACCTGCAGCAGCCCCTGGTCGGTCAGGGACTTGACCAGGTTGCTGGCCGTGGGCTGGCGCACGTCCATGGCGCGGGCCAGCCCGTGCACGCCGATGCCGGGTTGCTGGCTCACCACATGCAAGGCCCATACCTGCGCGCCGCCGACGCCGACTTTTTTCTCCACCTGCTGGAAGTGGGTCTTGACGACGTTGAACACCAGCCGGAACTGGCGCAATACCCGGGCTGCGGCATATGCGTCTTGCGCATCGAGGTCGGCCGTGGTGTCGTCGGGAGGGAGTACAGGGTTCAGGGAATGCATGTGTCATCCTTCGGGTGCCTGGAGCACCGGTCGCCTGGCCGCAGCGTGCGGTTCGTGCTCGTGACCCAGTTTATATTCGTACAAATTTAAATCCAACATGGTTTACCCGGTGACGCGGCCATCAGGCGCGAAGGGAGATTCGGCGCACGCGGGGCGGCGACTTCGACGGCGTCTCAGGCCTGCGGCTCATGCAAGCGGTATTGCCGCACCAGCCTGGTGCGATGTCGGGGGTCGAGGTGCAGTCGACGACAGTCGCGACCGACATGGTCCAGCAGCCGCCGGTCCATCACATGGCGCCACAGGGGCGGGCAATAGGCGAGCAGGAACATGCCGAAATAACCACTGGGCAGCCGCGGCAGTCCGTCGAAATGGCGCAGCGACTGGTAGCGCCGCAGCGGATGGGCATGGTGATCGGAGTGGCGCTGCAGGTGGAACAGGGCCCAGTTCGAGAACACATGGTTGCTGTTCCAGGAATGGTGGGGACGGCAGGGCTCGAGCCGGCCATGGGCATCGCGCTGGCGCAGCAGCCCATAGTGTTCGACATAGTTGGCCGAGGTCAGCTGGAAATTTGCCCAGAACGATGCCGCCAGCAGAAACGGCAGCAGCTGCAGCCCGAGCCAGGCCAGCAGGACGGTCCACAACACCAGCGTGATCGCCGCCGGTTGCAGAACGGCGTTGTGCCACGACCACAGGGGCCGGCCCTCACGCGCGAGCCGGTGCTTCTCGAGGGCCCAGGCACGCCGCAAGCCACCGGGCATCTCGCGCAACACGAAGCGGTAGATCGACTCGCCCATGCGCGACGAGGCCGAATCCTGCGGTGTGGCCACGTCGCGATGGTGGCCGCGGTTGTGCTCCACCGTGAAATGGCCGTATCCGGTCGGCGCCAGGCTGATGCGCGCCAGCCAGGTTTCGAGACGCGTGTTCTTGTGGCCGAGTTCGTGCGCGACATTGATGCCGAAGCCGCCGATGGAGCCGGTGATCAGCACCATGGCCAGCAGGCCGTGCCAGGGCAATGCGTGGCGGGCGACGAACCAGGCACTGAAGACGAAGGAGGCCCACAGGATCGGCACCAGCAGCCAGGTGATCCGGCGGTAGTAGGGGTCGGCGTCCAGCGCCGGCACCAGCGCCTCGGGAGGGTTGCTCAGGTCCTCGCCCAGCAGCAGGTCCAGCAGCGGCACGCCGACGTAGAACGCGGCCACCGGCAGCCACAACATGCGCGCATCGTCCAGCCACACCGCCAGCAGCGGCCCGGCGATGACCGAGGCCGGAACCGCCAGCGAGAACAGCCAGGCCAGGCGTTTGCGGTCGCGGTAGGGGGCCGCAGGGGCTGCGGCAGCGTCGGGAGCCGGTGCTTGCATGGTCGGGGCCAGGCCGTCGATGGCCTGTTCCCGCCATTCTGGCTCAGGCGGCGCTGGTTTCCAACTGGCTCGACAGATCGAGCCAGCGCTCTTCGAGTGCGCGCAGTTCGTCGTTGACCGCCTGGAGCCGGCGCCCCAGGTCCGCGATCTCGCCGGGCGCCGCTGCACGGCCCAGCTCGGCCTCCAGGGTACGGCTTTCGGTGCCGAGCTGCTGCATGCGGGCGTCGAGCTTGTCGACCTCCATCTGCAGGCTGCTGCGGCTCGGCCCCGGCCGTGCCGGCTTGCGGTTGCCGGCGGCGGCCGAGTCCCTGGCGCCGGCCGCCGCCTTGGCGGCCGCGTTCGCCTCCTGCTTCGCCAGCTCGCGCTGGCGCTTGGCTTCGTCCAGCAGGTAGCGCTGGTAGTCGTCCAGGTCGCCGTCGAACGGCGCCACGCCGCCGCGCGAGACCATCCAGAACTCGTCGCAGACCGAACGCAGCAGCGCGCGGTCGTGGCTGACCAGCATCACCGTGCCTTCGAACTCGTTGAGCGCCATGCCCAGGGCCTCGCGCGTGGCCAGGTCCAGGTGGTTGGTCGGCTCGTCGAGCAGCAGCAGGTTGGGGCGTTGCCAGACGATCATGCACAGCACCAGGCGCGCCTTCTCGCCGCCGCTCATGCTGCCCACGGCCTGCTTGACCATGTCGCCGCTGAAGTTGAAGTTGCCCAGGAAGCTGCGCAGATCCTGCTCGCGCGTGGCCTGTCCGGCGATCTTGCCGGCGGCCGTGAGTTCGCGCACCAGCGCGATCATGTGGTCCAGCGGCGTATCGGCGGGACGCAACACGTCGAGCTCCTGCTGCGCGAAATATCCGATGTTCAGGCCCTTGCCCTCGGTGATCTCGCCCTCGATCGCCTGCAGTTCGCGGGCGATCGTCTTGACCAGCGTCGACTTGCCCTGGCCGTTCGCGCCCAGGATGCCGATGCGTTGACCGGCCAGCACCGAGCGGTTGATATGGCGCACGATCACCGCGGGCTCGGTGCCTTCGAGCGCGTTCTCCGGCGGTGGGTAGCCCACGCTGACATCCTGCATCGACAGCATCGGGTTCGGCAGGTTCGCCGGTTCCTTGAATTCGAAGCTGAAGTCGGCCTCGGCCAGCAGCGGCGCGATCTTCTCCATGCGGTCCAGCGCCTTGACCCGGCTTTGCGCCTGCTTGGCCTTGCTGGCCTTGGCCTTGAAGCGCGAGATGAATTTCTGCAGGTGGGCGATCTTCTCCTGCTGCTTGGCATAGGCGTTCTGCTGCAGTTCCATCTGCTCGGCGCGCATGTCCTCGAACTTGCTGTAGTTGCCGCCGTACCGCACCAGCTTGGCCGCGTCGATGTGCAGCGTGACGTCGGTCACCGCGTCGAGAAACTCCCGGTCGTGGCTGATCACCAGCATCGTGCCCTCGAACTTCTTGAGCCAGGCTTCGAGCCAGACCAGCGCGTCCAGGTCCAGGTGGTTGGTCGGCTCGTCGAGCAGCAGCAGGTCGGCCGGACACATCAGCGCGCGGGCCAGTTGCAGCCGCATGCGCCAGCCGCCGGAGAAGCTGTTCACCGGGTTGTCGAGTTCGGTCGTCTTGAATCCCAAACCGAGGATCAGCGCCTGGGCACGCGCCGGCGCGTCATGGGCGCCGGCGTCGTGCAGTTCCATGTAGGCATGGGCCATGCGGTCGCCGTCGTCGCTGGCCTCGGCCGCGGCTACTTCCTGCTGTGCCGCGAGCAGGCGCACGTCGCCCTGGATCACGAATTCGGTGGCCGACATGTCGGTCTCGGGCATGTTCTGCGCCACCTGGCCCATGCGCCATTGCGCGGGCACGCTGAAGTCGCCGGCGTCCTCGTGCAAGGAGCCATCGAGCAGCGCGAACAGCGATGACTTGCCGGCGCCATTGCGCCCGACCAGGCCGACTTTCTCGCCGGGGTTCAGGGTCACCGACGCGTTGTCCAGCAGGACCTTGGTGCCGCGGCGCAGGGTGACGTTCTTCAGGGTGATCATGATCGATAACTGTCCGGCCGTTCATCCGGCCGAATCTCGTGTTCAGGTGGTTGGCAGGGCCAGCAAGGCGTCGCGGCCGAGCAGGCAGACCTGATCGGCGCCGGCACTGGTCTCGAGCCACAGGGCCGGCAGGCCGGGGAACGCCGCCTCGAAAAAGGCCCGTTCGTGGCCGATCTCGAGCACCAGCGCACCGTGTGGCTGCAGGCGGTCGCCCGCATCGCGCAGCAGCCGGCGCACGAAATCCATGCCATCCGCGCCGCCGGCCAGTGCCAGTTCAGGCTCGGCCCGGTATTCAGCCGGCAATTGTGCCATGCTGGCACTGTTCACGTACGGGGGGTTGCACAGGATCATGTCGTAGACCCCCTGCGCGGCCGCCAGGCCGTCGCCCTGGCACAGGCGCACCCGCGCCTCGAGCCCATGGCGCTGCAGGTTGATGCGCGCCACGGCCAGGGCATCCACCGAGATGTCGGCCGCGTCGACCTGCAGTTGCGGCCAGGCCATCGCCGCCAGGATGGCCAGGCTGCCGCCCCCGGTGCACAGATCGAGCAGGCGCTGCGCGTCCTGCGGCATCCAGGTGTCCAGCACGCCGGCAGCGAGCAATTCGCCGATCAGGCTGCGCGGCACGATGCAACGTTCGTCGACGTGGAACGGCACGCCCTGCAACCAGGCCTCGCCGGTGAGATAGGCGGCCGGCTTGCGCGAATCGATGCGTTGCTGCACCAGCGTCCGCACCTGGTCGGCGTCCGCGGCGTCGACCACCCGCTCGGCCACGCCGTGCGGGCCGTCGAGTTCGGAGTCCAGCGGCAGGCCCAGTCGCCACAGCACGAGCCAGGCGGCCTCGTCCCAGGCGTTGGTCGTGCCGTGGCCGAACGAGACGCCGGCCGCCTCCAGCGCCTGGGCGCTGGCTTCCATCAGTTGGCCGATGGTCATGGCCATACCCGGGCGTCGACGGGTTCGCACCGGCGCCGCTCGATGCGGGACGGGGGCGCGGCGTCGCCCACCTGCGGTGCGATGCGTCGACGGCACCCTGCACGCGCGGGCGCGACGCAGGCCCGCGCCATCGGTGGATCGCCTGGCGCCCGCGTGGCCGGCATCAATGCTTGACGTCCAGGGTGATCTCGGTGAACGAGGGTTCGTCGTCCGGTTCTTCGTCCTGCTTGGGTGCGCGAACCAGCGAGAAGTCGTTCTCCATGCGCCACATCAGGTTGGTCGGCGAATCGGAATTGGCCAGGCCTTCCTTGCGGTCGACGATGCCCTCGACGATCAGGCGCGCGATATCGGCCTCGAAGCTCTGCGAGCCTTCGGCCATGGCCTTTTCCATCGCCTCCTTGATGCCGGAGAAGTCGCCTTTTTCGATCAGTTCGGCGATCAGCTTGGTGTTGAGCAGCACCTCGACCGAGGGCACCCGGCCACCGGAGACGGTGCGCAGCAGGCGCTGCGACACGACCGCCTTGAGTGCGGCGGCCAGGTCGCCCAGCATGGTCTCGCGCACCTCGACCGGATAGAAGCTCAGGATCCGGTTCAGCGCCTGGTAGCTGTTGTTGGCGTGCATCGTGGCCAGGCACAGGTGGCCCGACTGCGCATAGGCCAGTGCGGCCGACATGGTCTCGCGGTCGCGGATCTCGCCCACCAGGATCACGTCGGGGGCCTGCCGCAACGCGTTCTTCAGCGCGATTTCCAGCGATTCGGTGTCGGTGCCGATCTCGCGCTGGTTGATCACCGAACGCTTGTTCTTGAACAGGAACTCGATCGGGTCCTCGATGGTCAGGATGTGGCCGGCCAGGTTTTCGTTGCGGTAGTCGATCATCGACGCCAGCGTCGTGCTCTTGCCGGCACCGGTGGCGCCCACCATCAGCAGCAGGCCGCGCTTGGCCATGATCAGCTCGCTCAGGATGTCGGGCAGCGCCAGGCTCGACAGCGGCGGCACCTCGAGCGTGATGAAGCGCACGACCGCCGCGATGGAGCCGCGCTGGCGCATGGCGCTGACCCGGAACCGGCCGACCCCGGGCAGCGGGAAACCCATGTTGAGTTCCCCCTTGGCCTCGAGTTCGGCGATCCGGTCCGCCGGCAGCACCTCGGCCAGCAGGTTGCGCGGCGCGTCGGGCGGCAGCACCTGGTTGTTGATCGGGATGCACAGGCCGTTGATCTTGATCAGGGCCGGCGCGTGGGCCGAGAGGTACACGTCCGAGGCCTTCTTGTCACTCATCAGGCGCAAGATGCGCTCCATCGTTCCCGGTGTCGCGGTGGTTGCCATGGTGGTATCCCCTCGTGCTCGATCGATCAACAGACCGGTATGCCTAGTCGCGCAGCAGCTCGTTCAGGCTGGTTTTGGCGCGGGTCTGCGCGTCGACCTTCTTGACGATGACCGCGCAATACAGGCTGTAGGTGCCGTCGGCGCTGGGCAGGTTGCCCGACACCACGACCGAACCCGCCGGAATGCGGCCGTAGCTGACGGTGCCGGTCGCGCGGTCGTAGATCTTGGTGCTCTGGCCCAGGTACACGCCCATCGAGATCACCGAGTTTTCCTCGACGATGACACCCTCGACCACTTCGGAGCGCGCGCCGATGAAGCAGTTGTCCTCGATGATGGTGGGGCCGGCCTGCATGGGCTCGAGCACGCCGCCGATGCCGACGCCGCCACTGAGGTGCACGTTCTTGCCGATCTGGGCGCACGAGCCCACGGTGGCCCAGGTGTCGACCATCGTGCCTTCATCGACGTAGGCGCCGATGTTGACGTAGGACGGCATCAGCACCACGCCCTTGGCGCAGAAGCTCCCGCGGCGGGCGACCGCCGGCGGCACGACCCGCACGCCGCTGGCGCGCAGGCTGGCCTCGTCCATATCGGCGAACTTGGTCGGCACCTTGTCGAAGAAACCCAGGTCGCCGGAGCGCATGACCGCGTTGTCGCGCAGGCGAAAGCTCAGCAGCACGGCCTTCTTGATCCACTGGTGGGTGGTCCACTGGCCGACGGATTCGCGCGTGGCCACGCGCAGGCTGCCGCCATCGAGGCCGGCGATGACATGTTCGACCGCGTCGACGACTTCCTGAGGCGCCGACTTGGCGGTGTATTCGGCACGGTTGTCCCACGCGGTTTCGATGGTTTTCTGCAATTGGTCGGTCATGGATCTGGATCAGGTTATGGAAATGAGGTGGGGCAGTGCGCTCAGCGCCTGCCACGCACGAACTGCACGATGCGCTGGGCGGCTTCTTCGCATTCCGCGGTTTCGGCGACCAGCGCCATCCGGATGCGTCCGGCACCCGGGTTCACGCCGTCGACCTCCCGGGCCAGGAAACTCCCGGGCAGGACGGTGACATTGTAGAGAGCGAGCAGGTCGCGCGCGAACGCGGTGTCGCTGCCGTTCACGCCCGCCCACAGGTAGAACGCGGCGTCCGGCAGCGCGACGTCGAGCACCTCGGAGAGCATGGGCGTGATGCGGGCGAACCGGGCCCGGTACAAGGCGCGGTTTTCGACCACGTGGGTCTCGTCGCCCCAGGCGGCGATGCTGGCCGACTGCACGACCGGGCTCATCGCGCTGCCGTGGTAGGTCCGGTACAGCAGAAAGGCCTTGATCAGGGCGGCATCGCCGGCCACGAAGCCACTGCGCATGCCCGGCACGCTGCTGCGCTTGGACAGGCTGGTGAAGGCCATCAGGCGGCGGAAATCGTGACGCCCGAGCAACGAGGCCGCCTGCAGCCCACCGAGCGGCGGCTCGTCGCGGAAATAGATCTCGCTGTAGCACTCGTCCGAGGCGATGACGAAGCCGTGGCGGTCGCTGAGCGCAAACAGCTTCTCCCATTCCGACAAGGGCATCACCGCGCCGGTCGGGTTGCCGGGCGAGCAGACATACAGCAACTGGGTGCGTGCCCAGACCGCCTCGGGCACCGCGTCCCAGTCCTGCGCGAAATTGCGTGCCGGATCGGCCGCCACGAACCAGGGCCTGGCGCCGGCGAGCAAGGCCGCACCCTCGTAGATCTGGTAGAACGGATTCGGGCACACCACCCATGGGCCGTCGTCGCCCGGGCCGGGGTCGATGACGGTCTGCGCAAACGCGAACAGCGCCTCGCGCGAACCATTGACCGGCAACACCTGGGTCGCGGCATCGATCTGCAGGCCGTAGCGCCGGTGCAACCAGTCGGCGCAGGCCCGGCGCAACGCGGGGTCACCCGCCGTGGCCGGGTAGCCGGCCAGGCCGCTCGGCTCGCGGTGCAGGGCCTCGGTGAAGGCCTGCTTGATGAAGTCCGGCGTCGCATGGCGCGGTTCGCCGATGCCCAGGCTGATCGGGCGGTAGGCCGGATTGGGTTTGACGTCGGCAAACAGGGCGCGCAGGCGCTCGAACGGATAGGGCTGCAGTCGGTCCAGCAAGGGGTTCATGGGGCGCGATTATCCTGCCTGCCGGACACGCGGCCAGGCCGCGCGCGCGGTGCGGACGCCAGCACGGCTCCGGCTGCCGCGATCGTTCCCTTCAGGACCTGGTTTTGTCCTTGCCCCGTGCGGACGCCGCGGACCGGGCCGCTGGCGGCCGGGGCTCGGCCTTGGCCGGTGCATTGCCGATGACCGACTTGAGCGGACAGATCTTGAAGGCCGGGCATTTTTCGCAGCCGGAGACGATGGCAATCGGGCATAACGTCATGTCGAGAACCTTCGCGTGTGGGTGAGCAGCCGGCCAGTATGCGCGCATGGGGTACGGACCGCAACCGCGGCGCCGGAACGCTGCGAATCGCAGGCGGCATCGTCCATTCGCAGGGTAGACAAATGCATCAAAATGTGACTCAATTTGCCCGTTGGCGACAGGCTCCTCCCGGGGCGTGGCGCCCGATTGCAGGAGCCAGCGCGTCGATTGTGTCCATGATGGTGGTGGTGCCTCCGGTTTGGCGGCCATTGGTGTCGTTCTCGCGCGACAGCTGGCCATTTTTTTTGGCATGCAAGGGTTTCACACCATGGTCCATTCAGGTTCTCGCATCTTGCGGGTCGGCAAGCGTCGACACGCACTGGCCATTGCGCTGGCAGCCGCGTACGGCGTAGCGCCTCCACTGGCCCAGGCCAATCCGGGTGGTGCCGTCGTCGTGCACGGCCAGGCATCGATGCAGACCCAGGGCAACCGGCTGACCGTGACCAACACCCCGGGTGCCATCATCAACTGGCAGCAGTTCTCGATCGGCGCCGGCGAGACCACGTATTTCCAGCAGCAGAACGCGGCAAGCACCGTGCTCAACCGGGTCCAGACGCAGAACCCGGCACTCAGGAGCCAGATCGACGGCACGCTCGGTTCGAACGGCCGCGTGTTCCTGATCAACCCCAACGGGGTCGTGTTCGGCCCGGGCAGTGTCATCGACACCCAGGGTTTCGTTGCGTCCACGCTGTCGCTCAACGATGACGATTTCAAGGCCGGCAAGTTCAGGTTCGCGCGCGACGGCGCCGCCGGCGACATCCAGGTGCAAGGGCGCATCAGCTCGGGCAACGGCGACGTCTACCTGATCGCGCCGAACGTCGGCACCGACGGCAATGCCGTGATCCGCTCGGAAGGCGGCAATGTCGTGCTCGCCGCCGGCGAAATGGTCGAGATCACCGGGCGCAACCTCAACGACATCAGCTTCGAGGTGCAGAACCAGGGCAACGGCGTCATCAACCTGGGGCGACTGGAAGGCGGCGCCGTCGGCGTTTTTGCGGGAACCCTGAAACATTCGGGCGTCGTTCAGGCGCAGACGCTGGCCCGCGAAGGCGGGCGCCTGGTGCTCAAGGCGCAAGGCGACGTGCATGTCGCCGCCGACAGCCAGGCGCGCGCCGACGGCCTGACGGTCGGCGGCACCGTCACGCTGGCCTCGCAGTCGGGCCATGTCACGGTCGACGGCGGCGCGCAGATCAGCGCCAGCGCCACGGCCGCGTCGCCCGCGACGCAGGCCAGCACCGTGGGTGGCAGCATCGCGGTCTCGGCCGACGCCGGTTTCGTGGCCCTCGAGGCCGGATCCCGGTTGTCGGCCGATGGCGGCCGCGGTGGCGACATCCAGGTGTCGGCCGCCAGGCTGGTGCAAGACGGCGCGGTCCACGCGGACGGCTCCAGCAGCATGGGCGGAACCATCCGCCTGCAGGCCGATAGCCGCCTGATCCAGGGAGCCTCGGCCACCGCGTCGGCGCAGGGCGTGTTGCGGGGCGGCGACATCCAGGTCCGTGTCGACGCGGCGCCCGACGGCGACGGCCATCTGTTCAGTTCCGCCACGCTGGACGCCAGTGCCGGCAGCGGCGTCGGCGGCGCGATCACGGTGACCGGCCGCGATGTCACGCTGGCGGCGGCGCAGGTCCGTGCCGACGGCGATGCCGGCGGCGGCACCATCCGCGTCGGCGGCGGTCGCGCCGGCGCCGACGCGACGATGGACAACGCGCGCAACCTGACGGTCTCGGCTTCCACCGCCTTGCAGGCCAGTGCGCGCGTCGACGGCGACGGCGGCAGCATCACGACCTGGGCCGATGGCGACAACCGGTTCGCCGGTTCCATGACGGCGCGCGGCGGCGCGCAGGGTGGCAATGGCGGCACGCTCGAGGTCTCGGCGCGCCAGCAGGTGCAGTTCGGCGGCAACGCCGACGCCGGCGCACCGATGGGGCAGGGCGGGCATTTCCTGCTCGACCCGAAGAACATCCTGATCCAGACCCCGGTGTTCGTGCCGGGCGTCTCGGTCGAATTGCTCGATCCCAACCCCGGCACGGGCGACCTGTTCGGCCAGAGCCTGCAGGTGCTGGGCAATGGCAACATCCTGGTCTTCGACTCGAACGACGACTTTGCCGCCACCAACGCGGGCGCCATCTACCTGTTCGATGGACTCACGGGCGCGCTGATCTCCAACCTGCGCGGCAGCGCGGCCAACGACCGCATCGGCAGCAGTGGCGTGGTGCGCAATCTCAGTGGCGGCAATGTGCTGGTGTCCAGCCCGTTCTGGAACGGTTCGGCCGGCGCCTTGACGCCGTTCGGCATGGCCGCGGGTGTCTCCGGGGCGCTGTCGTCGACCAACAGCCTGGTGGGCGCCAGCACGGGCGACCAGATCGGCAGCAGCGGCATCACGGCCATGTCCGGCGGCAAGCTGGCCATCTTCAGCCCGAACTGGAACAGCGGCGCCGGCGCGATCACCTGGGCCGACGGCGGCACCGGCATCACCGGCGTGGTCTCGTCGGCCAACAGCCTGGTCGGCGCCATGGCCAACGACCGGGTCGGCAACAGCGGCCTGTCGTCGATCGGCAGCAGCCGGTACTACGTCGCCACCTCGGCCTGGAACAACAATGCCGGTGCCGTGACCTGGATCGATCCGGGCTCGCCGGTGGTCGGCGTGATGGGTGCAGCCAACAGCCTGGTGGGCGCAGTGCCGGGCGACCAGATCGGATCGGGCGGCATCTACAACATCCTGGGCGGCAAGTGGACGATCTTCAGCCCGAACTGGAGCGGCACCCGCGGCGCCGTCACGTTCATGGACCAGGCCAGTGGCCTGGTGGGTATCGTCGGCGCGGCCAACAGCCTGGTGGGAACCGATCCGGGCGACCGGGTCGGCAACGGATACTGGGACTACGTCGGTGGCAAGATCGCGATCCTCAGCCCGGACTGGGCCAACGGCCCGACCGCAACCGCGGCCGGCGCGATCACCTGGTTCGATTCGGCCTCGATCGTCACCGGCGCCGTGTCGGCGGCCAACAGCCTGGTGGGCAGCCAAGCCAACGATCGGGTCGGCGACACCGGCTTCGAATACATCGACGGCACCCGCTACCTGATCGTCAACACGCGCTGGAACAACGACACCGGCGCCGTGACCTGGGTCGACAGCAATGCGCCGCCCATCGGCGTGATCTCGACCAACAACAGCCTGGTCGGCAGCGCGCCGGGCGACGAGGTCGGCTCGGGCTGGTTCGAGGACTTCGGTTTCGGCAAGATCGCCGTGTTCAGTCCGGACTGGAACGCCGCCAAGGGCGCGGTCAGCTGGATCGGCACCACGACCGGCGGGAACGGGGTGGTCGATGCCACCAACAGCCTGGTGGGCACGAACGATGGTGACCGTGTCGGCGGGTTCAGCCAATACAGCTATCTCAGTGGCTCCCGTGTCGCGATCCTGAGCGAAGACTGGGCCAATACGCCGGCCGCACCGCAAGCCGGTGCCGTGACCTGGGTCGATGCCAGCGTCGGTCTGGTGGGGGCGGTGGGCGCCGGCAACAGCCTGGTCGGCAGCCAGTCCAACGACCGGGTCGGCTCCGATGGCATCACCTGGCTCGACGGCACGCATGTCGCCGTGGTCTCGCCGCAGTGGAACGGCTCGCGCGGCGCCGTGACCTGGGTCGACTCCTCATCGCCGGTCACCGGCGTGGTCAGTGGTGCCAACAGCCTGGTGGGCAGTGCCGTCAATGACCGGGTGGGCAACGAAGGCGTCTACAGCGTGGGCAGCAAGAGCCTGGTGTTCAGCCGCAACTGGGACAACGGCAAGGGCGCGGTGAGCTGGCTCGACAACACAAGCGGCGGCTCCGGCATCGTCGATGCGACGAACAGCCTGGTGGGCTCCACCGCGGGGGACCAGGTGGGCGGATTCGCCGATTTCGAATACGTCGGCAGCAAGATCGCCATCCTGAGCCCGAACTGGAGCAACGGCCTGGCCGGCGCCGCGGGCGCGATCACCTGGGCCGACCCGTCCGTCGGCGTGGTGGGCGTGGTCGCGGCGGGCAACAGCCTGGTCGGCGTGGCCACCAACGACCGGGTGGGCAACAACGGCATCGACTACCTGGACGGCACCCATTACCTGGTGCGAACCCCGAACTGGAACACCGGCATGGGTGCCGTGACCTGGATCGACTCCAACGCAGCGCCGGTCGGTGCCGTCGGCGCCGCCAACAGCCTGGTCGGCGACATCGCGGGCGACCAGGTCGGCAGCTCGGGCGTGCAGAACCTGTTCAATGGCCAGTCCATCGTGTTCAGTCCGGCATGGCATGCCAACAAGGGCGCGGTGACCTGGCTCGACCATGCCACCGGTGTGGTGGGTGTGGTCGATGCGAGCAACAGCCTGGTGGGTTCGACGTCGGGTACGACCGCCACCGGCGACCGCATCGGTGCGTTGGGGTACCAGAACCTGGGCAACATGATCGTGTTGCGCGCGCCCAACTGGAACAATGGTGCCGCCGCACTGGCCGGTGCCGTCACCTTCGTCGATCCGCTGGGCGGCATCACCGGCGTGGTGTCGGCGGCCAACAGCCTGGTCGGCACGCAGGCCAACGACCGGGTCGGCAATGCCTCGCTGGCCTCGCTGAGCAATGGCAACTACTACCTGTTGTCGTCGAGCTGGAACGGCAACGCCGGCGCGGTGACCTTCGTGAATCCCAACGCTGCACCGTTGCTGGGCTCCGTGGGCGCCGGCAACAGCCTGGTGGGCGCCTCGGCCGGGGACCAGGTCGGTGGCAGCGGTGTGCAGAACCTGTTCAACGGCAAGGCGCTGGTGCTCAGCCCGGGCTGGAACGGCGGCATGGGTGCCGTCACCTGGTTCGACACCGTCAACGGGACCAGCGGCACGGTTGGAGCGGCCAACAGCCTGGTCGGCTCCACGGCGGGTGATGCGGTGGGGTCGTCCGGCCGCACCAACGCCGGCAACTGGATCGGCATTCGCAGCCCGAACTGGGACAACGGCCTGATCACCGACGCCGGTGCCATCACCTGGGCGGACGCGTTCAACGGCATCACCGGTGCGGTCAGCGCGGCCAACAGCCTGGTCGGTGCTGCCGCGAGCGACCGGGTCGGCACCAGCGGCGCCGACTTCCTCTCGAGCACCCGATCGGCCGTGCGGACCACAGGCTGGGGCGGTGGCGCCGGCGCCGTGACCTGGATCGATCACGCGGCGCCCACGGTCGGTGTGGTCACGCCGCTCAACAGCCTGGTCGGCTCGGCACCGGGCGATCAGGTCGGAAGCGGCGGCTTCAGCTACGGCAACGGCTACGTGCTGCTGCGCAGCACGTCGTGGAGCGGCAACCGGGGCGCGGTGACCTGGGTCGATGTCGGCGCGCCGCTGACCGGGGTGGTGTCCTCGGCCAACAGCCTGGTCGGCGCCAACCCCAATGATTTCGTCGGCAGCAGCGGCGTGAGTTTCATGTCCAACGGCAACTACTACGTGCGCAGCACGAACTTCGGTGGCAATGCCGGAGCCGTGTCCGTCGGCGCTGCCGCCGGCGGCATCTCGGGCGTCGTGTCGGCCGCCAACAGCCTGGTCGGACAGAACGCGAACGACGGATACGGCGGCACGGTCCAGGAGATCAGCGGCTCTCGCCTGCTGGTGCGGGCTTCCAACGCCGACAGCGGCGGCCTGTCGAACAACGGCCGGGTACACATCTATTCCGGCGGCGCCGGTGGCGGTGGCGGCCCGGGCGGCCCGCTGGGCGGGCAGGCGTTCTCGGACAACCTGGCCAGCCTGATCACGATCAGTCCGGCGCAACTGACGGCCATCCTCAATACCGGCACCGCCGTGTCCTTGCAGGCCAACAACGACATCACGCTCGACGTGTTGTCCGACATCATCGTCAACAACCCCTCGGGCACGGGCGGCAAGCTCACGCTGCAGGCCGGGCGCAGCATCTACCTGCATTCGAACATCGTGACCGACGGGGGCGACCTGGACGTCATCGCCAACGAACTGGCCAGCAACGGTGTGCTGACGTCGCATCGCGATCCCGGCCTTGCCGAGATCGTCATGGCCAACGGCACCCGGCTCGACGCCGGTGCCGGCGCGGTCAAGCTGTTGCTGCGCGACGGGGCCGGACGGACCGGGCTGCAGGCCGCCGCACTGGGCATCCAGATGCGCAGCATCAGCGCGGGCACGCTGCTGGCCCGGTCCGACACCGGGGCCGTGCTCATCGGCGCCGAAGCGGCGACCGCACCCAGCGAGATCGTCGTGCTCGGCAACGCCAGCATCATCGCCAAGACCTCGGTGTCGCTGCTCGGCGGCAGCGCTGGCGCGCAGGCCTTGTTGTCGGCCGACGGCCAGATCACGATCGCCTCGCCGGATCCGCTGGTCGATCCGGCGCCGATCCTGACACTGACCAACGCAGGCTCGTCGGCGCGTATCGTCAATCCGCCGGGTACCTTCCCGCTGATCCTGTCGGGCTCGCAATGTATCGGCTGCACCGTCGTGTCGGACTTCGAGATCACCGGTGCCAACGGCAGCATCATCGACGTCATCACCAGTTCCCTGCTGACGCTGCAGGACAATTTCCCCGACGTGTTCAAGCGCCAGTCGGCGGACGAAGACGACGAGATCGGCATCGACGCCGGCGAGACCTGCCAATAATCGGGCCAGACCATGACGAAGACTACGAAGAACCCCTGCTTTCTGGCCTTGCTGCTCGCCATGCCGGTCATCGTGCTTGCCGCGCCCGCCGGCGAGGTCGAATTCGCCAAGGGCGTCGGGGCGGCGCAGGCCGCTTCCGGCGTGCCGCGTATCCTGAGCCAGGGCGTGCCGATCCAGCCCGGCGATACCGTGACCATGGGCTCGAACAGTTTTGCGGTGCTCCGGCTGACCGACGGCACGCGCATGACCCTGCGGCCGAACACGGCGATCCGTTTCGACGAATACGCCTACAAGGAGCCCGACAAGCCGGACGGGTTCTTCACCAGCCTGTTCAAGGGCGGGGTGCGCATGGTCACCGGCCTGATCGCCAAGACCTCGCCGACCGCGGCGCGGCTGACCACCCCGACGGCCACCGTAGGCATCCGCGGCACCGATTTCGATGCCCGCATCTGCGGCACCGACTGCGCCACCGATGCGGGCCGCATCGCCCAGCCCTCCGGGCCGGCCAACGTCGCGGCCAGTGCGCGGGTGGCTGCGCTGCTCGGGCCGCTGTCGGCCGTGGCGCCCGGCGGCGAACGCCGCAACGTCATCGAAGGCGGGCCGGTCTACCCGGGCGAGATCCTCGAGACGTCGAGCAACGGCCATGCCGTGCTGGTGTTCCGGGACAACACCAAGGTCACGGTGCAGCCCCGTACCCAGTTCAGGGTCGAGAACTTCGTCTACAACCGCGAGAGTCCGAGCGACGGGTCCGTGATCTTCAACCTGCTGCGCGGCGGCATGCGGGTGCTGACCGGGCTGGTGGGGCGCTCGCGGCCACAGGCCGTGCGCATGACGACGCCGACCGCGACCGTGGGCATTCGCGGCACCGGCGTCGATATCGTCAGCGAACCGGACAGCTGCGCCGTGCCCGGAGGCGCCGCGGGCTGCACCATGGTGGCGACCTGGGACGGCGAGGGGGTGCTCAACCCGGGTACGGCCAACGAATTCCCGGTACCCACCGGCGTGTTCGCGATACAGGACAGCACCACGTCCGCGCCGCGGACCCTGCCCACGCCGCCACCGGTCCTGATCAACATTCCCACGCCGCGGCCCGATACCGTGCCTGCGAGCGCCGAGCAGTTGTTCAGCGCCAACGAGATCAACGAGGCCGACGTCGGCCTGTTCGTGTTCTCGCGGGACGGCCACCTGTCGCTGACCAGTGGCGACAAGAGCATCGATATCGCCCGCGGCGAAACCGGCTTCCTCAATGCCGACGGCACGCAACTGGTGCGCGCGGTGGTCACGCCGAACTTCCTGGAGTTCGACTTCATTCCGCGGCCGGACCGCCTCAATCCGAATGCGGCGCGCCTGCTCGATCTTGCCGGCGCGTTCCGCGTCCGGGCCCAGGTCTGCCGATAGAACCGGGACATCCTACACATGCAGATGCACAAGAAACACATTGCCCTGGCAACCCTGGCGTTGGCCGCGATCGCGCATCCGGCCCATGCCCAGATCAGTTCGCCGCCACCCGCCGAGGCCAGCTTCACCGTCAGCGGTTATGCGGTCGAAGGCGACAATCCGCTGGGCGAGGCGCAGACGCAGGCCGCCCTGGCGCCGTTTGTCGGCCAGCATGTGGGCATCGAACGCCTGCAGCAGGCGGCCACGGCCCTGGAGACCTTGTTGCGCGAGAACGGTTACGGCTTCTACCGCGTGGTATTGCCGCCGCAGGACATCGGCGGCGTGATCCGCCTGCAGATGTTCCGGTTCACCGTGGGTACGGTCGAGATCAAGGGCAACCAGTTCTTCTCGAACGACAACATCCTGCGCAGCCTGCCGCAGCTGGCAACCGGATCGTCGCCCAATACGAATGCACTGGCGCGCGACCTGGCGCTGGCCAACGAGAACCCGAGCAAGCGGGTCAACGTGACCTTCCGCCAGGGCCAACTGGACGACACCGTGGATGCGAGTGTCGACGTGAAGGACTCGCGCACCGTCAGCGCCTTCGTGCTGCTCAACAACACCGGAACCGCGCAGACCGGCAACGGCCGGCTCACGCTGGGTGCCTCGCATGCCAACCTGTTCGACAAGGATCACCAGGCGACCTTCACCTACACCACGTCGCCGACCGAGCCGGGCCGGGTCCACCAGTGGGGTGGTTATTACCGGGCGCCGCTGTACGACCACGGCGCCATGGTGTCGGGCTACTACACGACATCCAGCGTGTCCTCGGGCGTGGTCGCCAATACCATCAACGTGACCGGGCGCGGCGATTTCGCCGGCATCGCCGTGAGTTATTACCTGGCGCCCAAGGGCGACTACCGCTCGTACCTGACGTTGGGGCTGGACGACAAGCATTTCCGCAATGACAAGATCACCACACTGGGCGGCGCGGCGCTGTTTCCGAACTACCGCACCCGGCCCCTGACCTTGTCGTACACCGGGCGGTTCCAGAAGCAGTGGGGCCAGTGGGGCTACAACCTGGAATATGCGCACAACCTCTCGAGCGGGGGTGGCAACGACGACGCAGCCTATGGGGCCAACCGCGCGGGTGCGTCGACCAGCTGGAACGCCTTGCGCTACGGTTTCGATGTCGCCTTCCCGTTGCCCGCGCAGTGGCTGTTCATGGCCCGGCTGCGGGGGCAGGACAGCGGCGATGCGCTGGTGCCGGGCGAGCAGTTCGGCATCGGCGGCGCTTTGTCCCTGCGTGGACTGCCCGAACGGGTGTTGTCCGGCGATTCCGGGCATTGGGGCAATCTCGAGTTCTGGACGCCGGCACTGGCCGAGAACCTGCGCATGCTGGTGTTCTACGACTTCGGCCGGATCCGCCGCCACAACGATGCCACCTTGCCGTCGGCCTCGGTCAGCTCGTTCGGACTCGGCGTGCGCTGGAGCATGGGCAAGCAGTTGTCGGCCAGCCTGGACCTGGGCCACGTGCTCAGCGGGCGCAGCAAGCTGCCGGCCGGCACCTCGCGCGACCGGGCGCACCTGAACGTCAGCTACCAGTTCTGAGCCGCGGCGCGTCGGCCGGTGCGGCCTGCGGTGGCGGCAGCGCCAGCCTGGCATCGAGCACGACCTGCACGCATTCCTTGAGGTGCTGCTCGCCCAGGTAACGCACGGCGGAATACCCGACCACCGCGGCCACCGCCTGCCCGGCCAGCGGCACGTACTTGGCGGCCTGCTTGGCCGTCAGCCGCACGCCGACGACCTGGGCCGCGCGCAGGATGAGTTCGCGCGTGATGGTCTTGCCGACCAGCAGGGAACCCACGCCGTTGATCGCCTTTTGCAGGTGTTCGCGCTTGCGCGGGCCGAGCCGCTGGATCTGTGCCGGCGTCAGGCCGAAACGGGCATTGATCTGTGGCACCAGCTTGGACAACATCGCGGCGTCGACCGCCCAGTCCAGGCCG
The DNA here is from genome assembly GCA_024236015.1 of Rhodoferax sp. Lineage (GTDB taxonomy): Bacteria > Pseudomonadota > Gammaproteobacteria > Burkholderiales > Burkholderiaceae_C > CAISIP01. The sequence continues at coordinate 1,067,639 of JACKLK010000001.1, read as the reverse complement.
GGAACCGGCACCGTGCTGGCGGCGGCAGACACCAGCGAGCGGCGGTGCAGCAGCTTGCGGCAGTCCAGCACCGCCGTCGTGAGCGCGGCGTTGCCTTTGGCGAGATCGAGGGCGGTCGGCATGGGGTTCGTTATGGTGTCAGACCCAATATAGCGCGGATCGGATGGCCCCAGGCCGATGCGGGCCGATCGCGCGCGCTCCAGATCCGGCCTGGCGGCGGCGGCGGTCCGACACGGTATCATCCGGACATCCTGCCGCGGCCCGTCCGTGGGAGCGGGGCCATGCCCTAGCGGTTTCATTTTCCAATCCCGTCGTGAACCACCAGCAGTAGTCGTCCGTGCGTCTCAATTCGATCAAGTTATCGGGTTTCAAGTCCTTCGCCGAACCCACGCATTTCCAGCTGCCCGGGCAGCTGGTGGGGGTCGTGGGGCCGAACGGCTGCGGCAAGTCCAACATCATGGACGCCGTGCGCTGGGTGCTGGGCGAGAGCCGCGCCAGCGAACTGCGCGGCGAGTCGATGCAGGACGTGATCTTCAACGGCACCACGACGCGCAAGCCGGCCAGCCGCTCCAGCGTCGAGCTGATCTTCGAGAACGCCGATCACCGCGCCGGCGGCCAGTGGGGCCAGTTCGCCGAGATTGCGGTCAAGCGGGTGCTCACGCGCGACGGCACCAGCAGCTACTACATCAACAACCAGCCGGTGCGCCGGCGCGACGTGCAGGACGTGTTCCTGGGCACGGGCCTGGGTCCGCGCGCCTACGCCATCATCGGCCAGGGCACGATCAGCCGCATCATCGAGTCCAAGCCCGAAGAGTTGCGCCTGTTCCTGGAGGAGGCGGCGGGCGTCTCGAAATACAAGGAGCGCCGGCGCGAGACCGAGCACCGGCTGCACGACACGCGCGAGAACCTGACCCGGGTCGAGGACATCCTGCGCGAGCTCGGCAGCAATCTCGACAAGCTCGAGAAGCAGGCCGAGGTGGCGCAGAAATACAACGCCTTGCAGACCGACATCACGCGTCGGCAGCAGCAGCTGTGGCTGCTCAAGCTGACCGAGGCGCAGACGGACCAGGAGCGCATCCACCGCGACGTGCAGGGCGCGGTCAATGCCATGGAGAGCCAGGTCGCCGACCTGCGCCAGATCGAAGCCAGCCTGGAGACGGTGCGTCAGGCGCATTACGCGGCCGGCGACCAGGTCAACCAGGCCCAGGGGCGCTTATACGAAGCCAGCACCGAGGTCGGACGGCTCGAGGCCGAGATCCGTTTCGTCGTCGAAGGCCGCCAGCGCGCCGAGCAGCGCCTGGCCACGCTCAAGGAGCAGGCGGCCCAGTGGGCCCAGCGCCGCGGCGATGCGGAGCAGGAGATCGAGACGCTGGTGCAGAACGCGCAGCAGGCCGAGGAAGAAAGCACGGTGCTGGCCGCGCGGGTCGAGGACCAGGCCCAGCAGCAGCCGCAGTTGCAGGAGGCGCTGCGTTCGGCCCAGGCCCAGGCCAGCGAACAACGCGCGCTGGTCGGCCAGGTGCAGCAGCAGATCCAGGTGCTGGCGGCCGAGCAACGCAGCGTGCAGGAACAGTCACGCCAGCAGGAAACCCGGCGTGAGCGGCTCGACGCCGACCAGCGCGCCTTGCAGGCGCCGGACGAACAGCAGCTGGCCGAACTCGAGTCGCAATGGGAGCGGGCCAAGGAGGAGGTCGCCATGGCCGAGGCGCGCCTGCAGGAACTGCAGGAGGCGTTGCCGACGCTGGAGCAGACCCGGCGCGACCACCAGCAGGCCGTCAATGCCGAGGCTTCGCGCCAGGCCGCGCTGAACGCCCGCATGGAGGCACTCAAGGCCTTGCAGGAGAAGGTCCGCACCGACGGCAAGTTGCAGCCCTGGCTGCAGAAACACGGACTGGAGTCCCTGGCCGGCCTGTGGAGCCGCATCCATGTGCAGCAGGGCTGGGAGAACGCGCTCGAGGCGGCGCTGCGCGAGCGCATGGGGGCGCTCGAGGTGTCGCGGCTCGAGACGGTACGGGCCTTTGCCGCCGAGCCGCCGCCGGCCAAGCTGGTGTTCTTCAGCCTGCCCGAGGTGGCCGCACCGGCGCCGGCGGCAACGCTGCCGCGCCTGGCCGACCTGCTGCAGCTCAACGACGCCGGGATGGCCGCGTTGCTGCGCGGCTGGCTGCACGGCTGCTACACCGCGTCCAGCCTGGAAGAGGCGATGGCCGCACGCGCCAGCCTGCAACCCGGCGAGACCATTTATGTCCGCGACGGCCATGCGGTCAGCGCCCACAGCGTGACCTTTTATGCGCCGGATTCCGAGCAGGCCGGCATGCTGGCCCGGGCCCAGGAGATCGAGAACCTGGAGAAACAAGCGCGGGCCCAGGCCCTGATCTGCGAGCAGAGCCGGCACGACCTGGCACGCAGCGAGGCGGCGCTGGCCGAGGCCTCGAGCAGCCTGGCCCAGCTGCGCCGCGATGCGGCCGCGCACCAGAGCCAGTCGCACGCGCTGCAGGTCGAGACCCTGCGGGTGCGCCAGCAGGCCGAGCAGGTGCGGGCCCGGGGCAGCCAGCTGGCCGGCGAGCTGGCCGAGATCGACGCCCTGCTCGAGGAACTGCAGGAGCGCCGCGTGACGGCCGAGGCCCGGTTCGAGGAACTCGACATGCAGCTGGCCGATGCGCAGGAGCGCCAGACCCAGGTGGACGACCGGGTGATCCAGGCCGAACGCGCGCTGGCCGAGAGCCGCGAGCAGCAGCGCAGCGTCGAGCGCCAGGCGCAGGAGGCCGAGTTCGCGCTGCGCAGCCTGCGCGCGCGCCAGTCCGAGCTCGAACGCGCCATCACGACCGCCAGCCAGCAGGCCGCCGCGATCGAACTGGAGCAATCCAGCGCCGCGCAGGACCTGGCCCGCCTGAGCGACGCAGCGGCGCAGGCCGGTCTGCACAGCGCGCTGGAGGTCAAGCTCGAGCGCGAGAAGGAACTCGGCGCCAGGCGCAGCGAATACGACGATCTGACCGCCCAGCTGCGGGCCAGCGACGAACGCCGCCTCGGACTCGAACGTGCGCTCGACCCGATGCGCCAACGCATCACCGACCTGCAGCTCAAGGAACAGGCGGCCCGGCTCGGTTCGGAGCAATACCAGCAGCTGCTCGACGACGCCCACGCCGACATCGAGGCCTTGCGCGCCTCGATCGCCCAGGACAACGTGCGGCTGGCCGGGTTGCAGCAGTCCATCGACCGCCTGGGCGCCGAGGTGACGGCCCTGGGTGCCGTCAACCTGGCCGCGCTCGACGAGCTGAGCGCGGCGCGCGAACGCAAGCAGTTCCTCGATGCCCAGTCGGCCGACCTGCAGGAAGCGATGACGACGCTCGAGGATGCGATCAAGAAGATCGACGCCGAGACGCGCGAACTGCTCTCGGGTACGTTCAACACCGTCAACGAGCATTTCGGCCGCATGTTCCCCGAGTTGTTCGGCGGCGGCAATGCCCGGCTGGTGATCACCGGCGAGGAGATCCTGGACTCCGGCGTCCAGGTCATCGCCCAGCCCCCGGGCAAGAAGAACCAGACGATCCACCTGCTGTCGGGTGGCGAGAAGGCCTTGACGGCCATCGCCCTGGTGTTTGCGATCTTCCAGCTCAATCCGGCTCCGTTCTGCCTGCTCGACGAGGTCGATGCTCCGCTGGACGACGCCAATACCGAGCGTTACGCCAAGCTGGTCACCAGCATGAGCCAGGAGACGCAGTTCCTGTTCATCAGCCACAACAAGATCGCGATGGAAATGGCAAAACAACTGATCGGTGTGACCATGCAGGAGCAGGGCGTGTCGCGCATCGTCGCGGTCGACATGGACGCGGCACTCGACATGGCCGAAGCCGCCTGACGCCATGGAGGGCGGCATGAGTACCCTGCAGATCGGCCTGGCCATCGCCGGCGGACTGGTGCTGGCGGCCGTCGTGGCCCACGGCGCCTGGTCGGCCCGCAAGGTGGCGCCACGCCAGGCCCAGCCCGGTGAGGCCGAGGACCCGGCGCCCCATGAACCCGCGGGTATCGAACCCAGCCTGGACGATGCCGAATTCGTCGCGCCCGCGGTGCCGCCGGCGCCGCCGGAAAAACGGCCGGGCCTCGATGCCTTGATCGACGTCATCGCACCGATCGCGCTCGAAGCCGAGGTGCGGGCCGAGGTGGCGCTGGCCGCGCTGCCCACGACGCGTCGGGTCGGCAGCAAGCCGTTCGCGGTCGAGGGGCTCAACGTGCGCAGCCGGCACTGGGAGGTGCCGTCGGCCGGCCAGAGCTACGAGGCGTTCCAGGCCGGCGTGCAGCTGGCGAACCGGTCCGGGGCGCTCAACGAGATCGAATTCTCCGAGTTTGTCGCCAAGGCACAGGCCTTCAGCGATGCGGTCGGCGGCACGCCGGACTTCCCGGACATGCTCGAGGAGGTGGCGCGGGCCCGCGAGCTCGACCAGTTCGCCAGCGGCCACGACGCCCAGCTGGGTTTCACGTTGCGCGCGCGCAGCGCCGCCTGGAGCCCCGGCTACGTGCAGCAACATGCGGCGCGGCTGGGCTTCGTGTCCGGCTCCTTGCCCGGGCGCATGGTGCTGCCTGCTGCCGGTGCCGGCCTGCCGCCGGTGCTGAGCCTGGGTTTCGACACCCAGGCGGCGCTGGCCGACGATCCCGCGCAGGCCGCGGTGCGCGAGGTGTCGCTGGCGCTGGACGTGTCCCAGGTCGACCGGGCCGAACAACCCTTCGTGCGGCTGCGGGAGGTCGCCCAGTCGATGGCACAGGCGATGGACGGCATCGTCACCGACGACAACGGCCAGGTGCTGGCGCGCGAGACCATGGACAACATCGGCGGCGAACTCGAGGGCCTGTACGACACGCTGCAGGCCCGCGACCTGGCCGCCGGATCGGCGCTGGCCAGGCGCCTGTTCTCCTGAGTCGCGCCTGCGCGCGGCCCCGGCAGCGATGGCACCAGCCGAAGACACGAGCGACAGGCCCGACGACGCCGACGCGGCGCGGGCACGGTGGTTGCACGAGACGTTGCACCGGCATGCGCACCAGTACTACGTGCTCGACGACCCGCTGATTCCCGACGCCCAGTACGACCAGCTGTTCCAGGAGCTGCAGGCGATCGAACAGCGCCGGCCGGACCTGTTGCGGCCCGATTCCCCGACCCAGCGGGTGGGCGGCAAGCCCTTAGCCCAGTTCGCGCCGGTGCGCCATGCGGTGCCGATGCTCAGCATCCGCACCGAGACCGACACCCTGGCCAGCGGCGCGGAGGCCTTCGATGCGCGGGTGCGCCGCGAACTCGGCCTGGGGCCGGACGCGCCCGCGGTCGACTATGTCGCCGAACCCAAGTTCGACGGCCTGGCGATGAGCCTGCGCTACGTCGACCAGGTGCTGGTGCAGGCCGCCACCCGCGGTGACGGCGAGACCGGCGAGGACGTGACCCAGAACATCCGCACCATCGGCCAGATCCCGCTGCGGCTGCCGCCGCAGGCGCCGGCGCTGCTCGAGGTGCGTGGCGAGGTCTACATGCGCCGCGACGATTTCGAACGCCTCAACGCCGGGCAGCGCGACAAGATCGCCGCCGGTGCCAAGGGCGAGAAGACCTTCGTCAATCCGCGCAATGCCGCCGCCGGCGCGGTGCGCCAGCTCGACCCGGCCATCGCCCGGCAACGGCCGCTGAGCTTTTTCGCCTACGGGCTGGGCGAGGTCACGCCGCCCGAACAGGGCGGGCCGGCATTCAGCGAACACTTCGCGATCCTGCAGCGGCTGCGCGCCTGGGGCTTCCCGGTCAGCGACCTGGTCGAGATGGCCCGCGGGGCGCAGGCGCTGGTCGACTACCACCGGCGTGTCGGCGCCTTGCGTGACAGCCTGGGTTTCGACATCGATGGCGTGGTCTACAAGGTCGACCGCATCGCGCTGCAGCAGCGCCTGGGTTTCGTCAGCCGCGAGCCGCGCTGGGCGGTGGCGCACAAGTATCCGGCGCAGGAGCAGGTGACGACCGTGCTGGGCATCGAGGTGCAGGTGGGCCGCACCGGCAAGCTGACGCCGGTGGCCAAGCTGGCGCCGGTGTTTGTCGGCGGGGTCACCGTCACCAATGCCACGCTGCACAACGAGGACGAAGCGCGGCGCAAGGACGTGCGGGTCGGCGACACCGTCGTCGTGCGGCGCGCCGGCGACGTGATTCCCGAGGTGGTGTCCGTGATGGCGGACAAGCGCGTGGCCGGTGCGCCGCAGTTCTCGATGCCGCGCCGCTGTCCGGTGTGTGGTTCCGAGGCCGTGCGCGAGGAGGACGAGGCCGACTACCGCTGCACCGGCGGGCTGTTCTGCGGCGCGCAGCGCAAGCAGGCGATCCTGCATTTCGCGCAGCGCCGCGCGGTCGAGATCGAGGGTCTGGGCGAGAAGCTGGTCGACCAGCTGGTCGACGGTCAGCTGATCCGGACCTTGCCCGACCTGTACCGCCTGGGCCTGGCTGCGCTGACCGGGCTCGATCGCATGGCCGACAAGTCGGCGCGCAATCTGCTCGATGCGCTGGAACGCTCCAAGCAGACCACGTTGCCGCGTTTCCTGTTCGGCCTGGGTATCCGCCATGTCGGCGAGGCGACGGCCAAGGAGCTGGCGCGCCACTTCGGCAAGCTCGACGCGATCATGGACGCGACCGAGGAGCAGTACCTGGAGGTCGACGACGTCGGGCCCATCGTGGCCAGGAGCCTGCACCAGTTCTTCGCCCAGCCGCACAACCGCGAGGTCGTCGAGCAGTTGCGGGCCTGCGGCGTGACCTGGCAGGAGGGCGAACCGGCGCCGCGCGCGGTGTTGCCCCTGAGCGGCAAGACCTTCGTGGTCACGGGGACGCTGCCGTCCATGGGGCGCGAACAGGCCAAGGCGCTGATCGAGGCCGCCGGCGGCAAGGTCGCCGGATCGGTGAGCAAGAAGACCGACTTCCTGCTGGCCGGGGCCGAGGCCGGCAGCAAACTCGACAAGGCGCTGGCGCTGGGGGTGCCGGTGATCGACGAAACCCGACTCCAGGAGATGCTCGATGGCGGTGCGTGAGATCCTCAAGATGGGCGACCCGCGCCTGCTGCGCGTGGCCCGGCCAGTGACGCAGTTCGACACCGACGCGCTGCACCTGCTGATCAGCGACATGCTCGACACCATGCATGCGGCCAACGGCGCGGGCCTGGCGGCACCGCAGATCGGCGTCGACCTGCAACTGGTCATCTTCGGCACCGACGCCGTCAACCCGCGGTATCCGCAGGCGCCGCCGATCCCCCGCACCGTGTTGATCAATCCCGTCGTGACGCCGCTGCCGGCTCCGCAGGGAGGGGTGGACCTGGTGGAGGACTGGGAGGGCTGCCTGTCCGTCCCCGGCTTGCGGGCCGTCGTGCCGCGCCACGGCCGGGTGCGTTATGCCGGCTTCGACCCGTATGGCGATGCGATCGAACGCGAGGTCGACGGCTTCCACGCCCGCGTGGTGCAACACGAATGCGACCACCTCGCCGGCGTGTTGTATCCGATGCGGGTGCGCGACTTCACGCGCTTCGGATTCACCGAGGTGTTGTTTCCCGGCCTGGACGCGTCGCAGGACGACTGACGGCAGGGCGCCAGGCGTCGCCGCGCGACGGCCGCGTCAGGCCAGTGTCCGCAGCAACTCCGTCTCGACGGCAATCTGGTCGCGGTTGTACTGCAGCTGTGCCCCGTCGATCAGGAAGGTGTCGTCGACGCGTTCGCCCAGCGTGGCGATCTTGGCCAGTTGCAGGTTGATCTGGTGGCGCGCCAGCACGCGGGCCACCGCATACAACAGGCCGACACGATCGCTGGCCGTGATGTTGAGCAGCCAGCGCTGGCCTTTCTCGTCCGGGCGCAGGGTGACCCGGGGCGTGATCGGGAAACTGCGGACCCGGCGCGACACCCGTCCCTTGCTGGGCTCGCGCAGCGGCGCCGTGTCGGCGATGGCCTGCGTCAGGCCGGACTCCACCATGCTGGTCAGTTCCCGGTAATGCTCGGGCATGGCCGCGGTGACGACCTGGAAGGTGTCGAGCGCGAAACCGTTGCGCGCCGTGTGGATGCGCGCGTCCAGGATGCTGAAACGGCTGCGGTCGAAATACCCGCAGATGCGCGCGAACAGGTCGGTCTTGTCGCGGGTGTAGACCAGGATCTGCAGGCCTTCACCCACCGGCGAGCGGCGCGCGCGCACGACCGGCTTGTCGGAGCCGACATGGCGCGACAGGTGGCGCGTGTGCCAGGCGATGTCGGCCGCGTCGTGGCGCATGAAATATCCGACGTCCAGCGTGTCCCACAGTTTCTTGTGCGCCTCGTGCGGCAAGGCATACAGCGCGATCGTCACCAGGGCCTCGCGCTTGCGCGCCTCGACCTCGGCCTGCGGGTCGGGGACCTCGCCGCCCAGGGCGCGGGCCGTGGCCTTGTACAAGTCCTCGAGCAGCTTGCCTTTCCACGCGTTCCAGACCTTGGGGGATGTGCCCCGGATGTCGGCCACGGTCAGCAGGTACAGCGCCGTCAGGCGGCGCTCGGTGCCCACCTTGGCGGCAAATCGCATGATGACGTCCGGATCGCTGAGGTCGGCCTTCTGGGCCGTATGGCTCATCGTCAGGTGTTCGCGCACCAGGAACTCGATCATGCGGGCATCCTCGCCCGCGATGCCGTGCTGGCGGCAGAACTGGCGCACGCTGGTGGCGCCGAGCTTGGAATGGTCACCGCCCCGGCCCTTGGCGATGTCGTGGAACAGTGCGGCCAGGTACAGGATCCAGGGCTTGTCCCAGCCGGCGGCCAGTTGCGAACACAGCGGGTACTCGTGCGCATGCTCGACGATGAAGAAGCGCCGCATGTTGCGCAACACCATCAGGATGTGCTGGTCGACCGTGTAGACATGGAACAGGTCGTGCTGCATCTGGCCGACGATGCGCCGGAACACCCACAGGTAGCGCCCGAGCACCGAGGTCTGGTTCATCAGCCGCATCGCGTGCGTGAGGCCGTCGTGCTGCTTGATGATCTGCAGGAAGGTCTGGCGGTTGACCGGGTCGTTGCGGAACTTCGCGTCCATCACCGCGCGGGCGTTGTACAGGGCGCGCAGCGTGCGGCTCGACAGCCCCTTGGTCCCGTTGCTGGTCTGGTAGAGCAGGAAGGTCTGCAGGATCGCGTGCGGCTCGCGCACGTACAGGTCGTCGCTGACCACGTCGATCATGCCGGCCTTCTCGTTGAACCAGGCGTTGATCGGACGCGGCTGGGCGGCCGACGGGTACAGCCGCTCCTCCATGTTGAGCAGCACGATCTGGTTGAGCTGGGTGATCGCCTTGGCGGCCCAGTAGTAGCGGCGCATCAGCGCCTCGCTGGCGCGCACCACGGTGATCTTGCGCGTGGACTTGACCGAGGTCTCGGTCAGGCCCAGCGAGATCGGCGCGGTATTGTTGGGCGGCGTGCGGTAGCCGAAGGATTCGGCCACGGCGGTCTGCATGTCGAACACCAGGCGGTCTTCGCGCCGGTCGGCGATCAGGTGCAGCCGCATGCGGATCAGCCGCATCAGCGCCTCGTTGCGCTTGATCTGGCGCACTTCGAGCGGCGTGGCCAGGCCCGAGCGGGCCAGTTCGTCCCAGTTCTTGCCCATGCCCGCGGCCTTGGACACCCACAGCAGCATCTGCAGGTCGCGCAGGCCACCGGGAGATTCCTTGCAGTTGGGCTCGAGCGCGTACGGCGTGTCCTCGTATTTGCTGTGGCGCTGGCGCATCTCCAGCGTCTTGGCGACGAAGAAGGCCCGCGGGTCCATGGCCTCGCCCAGCCGCGCGCGCATGGTCGCGTACAAGCTGCGGTGGCCGACCACCAGCCGCGACTCCAGGATCGAGGTCTGGACGGTGACGTCCTTGTCGGCTTCGGCCAGGCACTGCGACACGGTGCGCACGCTCGAGCCGATCTCGAGCCCGGTGTCCCAGCAACTGCCGATGAAGGTCTCGATGCGCGACTGCAGGCTGTTGCCGTTCTCGGGCCGTTCATCGTCCGGCAGCAACACCAGCACGTCGACATCGGAGTGCGGGAACAGCTTGGCACGGCCGAAACCACCGACCGCCACCAGGGCGCAGCGCCCGCGCATGCCCGCCTGCTCCCACAAGGTGCGCAGGGTCGCATCGGCCAGGTCGGACAGCTGGGTCAGCGTCTTGCCGACGGCACGCGTCGACGCGGCGCTGGCGCGGATCGCCTCCAGCAGTGCGCGTTTCTTGGTGCGGAAATCTTCGCGCAGTTCCTGGACCGCGCGCATCGGAGACTCCTCCGTCCGCGCCGCTGCGTCAGCGGGCGCCGACAAAATCGGGCGGCGGGGGGCTGCCCGCGGACAAGGTCATGATCTCGTAGCCGTCCTGCGTGACCAGCACGGTGTGCTCCCACTGGGCCGACAGCGAATGGTCCTTGGTGACGATGGTCCAGCCGTCCTTCTCGGGGCCGTCCTTGATGTCCTTGCGCCCGGCGTTGATCATCGGCTCGATGGTGAAGGTCATGCCGGGCTTGAGCTCTTCCAGCGTGCCGGGCTTGCCGTAGTGCAGCACCTGCGGCTCCTCGTGGAACACCTTGCCGATGCCATGGCCGCAGAACTCGCGCACCACGCTGAACCCCTGCGACTCGGCGAATTTCTGGATCGCCCAGCCGATGTCGCCCAGCCGGGCGCCCGGGCGCACCATGACGATGCCGCGCCACATGGCCTCGTAGGTCAGATTGCACAGGCGCCGCGCGGCGATCGAGGTGTCGCCGACGATGAACATGCGGCTGGTGTCGCCGTGCCAGCCGTCCTTGATGACGGTGATGTCGATGTTGACGATGTCGCCCTTCTTGAGCAGCTTGTCGTTCGGGATGCCGTGGCAGACCTGGTGGTTGACCGAGGTGCAGATCGACTTGGGGTAGGGGATGTTGCCGCCGCCACGGTAGTTCAGCGGCGCGGGAATGGCCTGCTGGACTTCGGTGATGTAGGCATGGGCGAGCTGGTCCAGATGGTTGGTCGACACACCGGGCACCACATGGGGGGTCAGGTAGTCCAGCACCTCGGCGGCGAGACGGCCGGCGACGCGCATGCCCGCCACGCCGTCGGCGTCCTTGTAGGTAATTGTCATCGCGCGATTATCCCATCGCCGGCCCGCTAAAATTCCGCTACCAGCCCGGCCATCCCAGGATCGCGGATTTGGCTTGACAGCGGCTGCGACCTTTTCCTACCCATTTCGTGACCCAGACCATCACCCCATTCGAAGGCGGCAACGCGCTAGGGCCTTTCCGCGCGCAGCAACTGCTCACGCGCCTGCAGGCGGTTTCCGACCGGATCGTGCGACTCGACGCACGCCACGTGCACCTGGTCTGGTCCGACCAGGCCCTGCAGGATCCGCTGCCCGCGCAACTGGCCGCGCTGTTGCAATACGGTGAACCGTATGCGGGCGCCACCGACGGCCCGCTGGTTGTCGTCACGCCGCGCCTGGGGACCGTGTCGCCGTGGGCCTCGAAGGCCACCGACATCGCGCACAACTGCGGGCTGGGGCAGGTGCACCGCATCGAGCGCATCGTCGAATACCGGATCGGCCTGCGCAACGGCCTGCTGTCGCGCGCCGAACTCAGCGAAGCGCAGCTGCGCCAGGCGGCCGACCTGCTGCACGACCGCATGACCGAAAGCGCGCTGTTCGACCGTGCGCAGGCCAACGTGCTGTTTGCCGAGTTGCCGGCGCCGGCGCTGGCGCAGATCGACGTGATCGCCGGTGGTCGCGACGCGCTGGTGCAGGCCAATGGCGACTTCGGCCTGGCCCTGGCCGAGGACGAGATCGATTACCTGGTCCAGGCCTTCACGCAGCTGGGGCGCAACCCCACCGATGTCGAACTGATGATGTTCGCCCAGGCCAACAGCGAACACTGCCGCCACAAGATCTTCAACGCCCGGTTCACGATCGACGGCGTGGCGCAGGCCGACTCCTTGTTCGGCATGATCCGGCACACGCACAAGACCCATCCGCAACACATGGTCGTGGCGTATTCCGACAATGCCTCGGTCATGGAAGGCGGCATGGTGCAGCGTTTCGTCGCCGGGGGCGGCGATGGCGGCGGCGCGACGCCGCAGACCTACCGGGCCACCGAGGCGCTGCAGCATGTGCTGATGAAGGTCGAGACGCACAACCACCCGACCGCCATCTCGCCGTTCCCGGGTGCCGCCACCGGTGCCGGCGGCGAGATCCGCGACGAGGGCGCGACCGGTCGCGGTTCGCGTCCCAAGGCCGGCCTGACCGGTTTCAGCGTCTCGAAGCTGGACCTGGACGGTGGCGCTTCGGCCTATGGCAAACCCGCGCACATCGCCAGTGCGCTGCAGATCATGATCGAGGGCCCGCTGGGTGGCGCCGCATTCAACAACGAGTTCGGCCGTCCCAACCTGCTGGGGTACTTCCGCGAGTTCGAGCAGACGGCCGCGTCCAGCGCCGACACGGTGCGCCGCGGGTATCACAAGCCGATCATGCTGGCCGGCGGCCTGGGCAGCATCGATGCCCGGCTGACCCACAAGCAGACCTTCGCGGCCGGCAGCCTGCTGATCCAGCTCGGCGGGCCGGGCATGCGCATCGGCCTGGGCGGCAGCGCCGCCAGCTCCATGGCCACCGGCACCAATGCGACCGCGCTCGACTTCGACTCGGTGCAGCGCGACAACCCCGAGATGCAGCGCCGCGCCCAGGAGGTCATCAACCATTGCGTGGCGCTCGGCGAGGCCAACCCGGTGCTGGCCATCCATGACGTCGGCGCCGGCGGCCTGAGCAATGCGTTTCCGGAGCTGACCAACGACGCCGGCCGCGGCGCACGCTTCGACCTGCGCGCCGTGCCGCTGGACGAAAGCGGCATGAGCCCGCGCGAGATCTGGTGCAACGAGAGCCAGGAGCGCTACGTGCTGGCGATCGCGCCCGCATCGCTGGAGCAGTTCGCGGCGTTCTGCGCCCGCGAGCGGTGTCCGTTCGCCGTTGTCGGCGTGGCGACCGAAGAGCGCGAGCTGGTCGTGCACGACGAAGGGCAGGCCACGCCGGTGGCGATGCCGATGGACGTGTTGCTCGGCAAGCCGCCCAAGATGCACCGCGACGTGCGCAGCGTGGCACGGACATTCGCGCCGCTGGACCTGTCCGGTACCGACCTGCAGGCCGCGGCGATCGCCGTGCTGGCGCACCCGACCGTCGCCTCCAAGCGTTTCCTGATCACGATCGGCGACCGCACGGTCGGCGGCCTGACGCACCGCGACCAGATGGTCGGTCCCTGGCAGGTGCCGGTGGCCGATTGCGCGGTGACGCTGGCCGATTTCCGCGGTTTCCGCGGCGAGGCCATGGCCATCGGCGAACGCACCCCGCTGGCGGTGATCGACGCGCCGGCCTCCGGCCGCATGGCGGTGGCCGAGGCCATCACCAACCTGCTGGCGGCGCCGATCGCGCTGTCCCGCGTCAAGCTGTCGGCCAACTGGATGGCCGCCTGCGGCGAGCCGGGGGAAGACGCCGACCTGTATGCGACGGTGCGCGCCGTCGGCATGGAGTTGTGCCCCGCGCTCGGCATCTCGATACCGGTGGGCAAGGATTCCTTGTCGATGCGCACCCAATGGGTCGACCCGCATGACAGCAGCGCACGCAAGGTCACCTCGCCGGTGTCGCTGATCGTCAGCGCCTTTGCCACGCTGGACGACGTGCGCGCCACGCTGACACCCCAACTCGACAGCCGGGAGGCCGACAGCACGCTGGTACTGGTCGACCTGGGCCGCGGCCGCAATCGCATGGGCGGCAGCATCCTGGCGCAGACGCTCGAGCAGGTCGGTGACGCCGCCCCCGACCTGGACGACGCACAGGACCTGGTGGCGCTGGTGCAGGCCGTCAACGCCTTGCGCAACCAGGGCCTGCTGCTGGCCTATCACGACCGCAGCGACGGCGGCCTGTTCGCCACCGTCTGCGAGATGGCGTTCGCCGGCAAGCTCGGGGTGTCGATCAACGTCGACATGCTGGTCACCGAGGGCGACGGCATCAGCGACAGCCGCGCCGAGATGGGCGACAGCAAGAACTGGGCGACCCAGGTGCAGGCGCGGCGCGACGAACTCACGCTCAAGGCCTTGTTCAACGAGGAACTCGGCGCGGTGCTGCAGATCCGAAGCGCCGATCGCAGCGCGGTGATGCAGGTGTTGCGCGAGCACGGCCTGAGCCGGCACAGCCACTGCATCGGCAAGACCCGGCCGCCGGGTTCGGCCATCGATGCCGGTGTCGGCGCGCTGCAGGTCTGGCGCGATGCCAAGGTGGTGTTCAGCGCCCCGTTGCACGACCTGCACCAGGTCTGGGACGCGGTGAGCTGGAAGATCTGCCGCCAGCGCGACAACCCGGCGTGTGCGGACGCCGAACATGCGGCCGCCGGCGATCCGACCGATCCGGGCCTGCATGTCGCGCTGTCGTTCACGCCCGCGGCGCCGGCCGTGCTGCAGGCGCGTCCGCGGGTGGCGGTATTGCGCGAGCAGGGCGTCAATTCGCACGTGGAGATGGCCTACGCGTTCACCGAGGCCGGCTTCGATGCGCTCGACGTGCACATGAGCGATCTGCTGGCCGGCCGCGCGGCGCTGGCCGAGTTCCAGGGCATCGTCGCCTGCGGCGGCTTCAGCTACGGCGACACGCTGGGCGCCGGCATCGGCTGGGCGCGCTCGATCACCTTCCACCAGGAACTGGCCGACCAGTTCCGCGCCTTCTTCGGGCGCGGCGACACCTTCGGCCTGGGCGTGTGCAATGGCTGCCAGATGTTCGCCGAACTGGCCGACATCATCCCCGGAGCCGAGCACTGGCCCCGTTTCACGGCCAACCAGAGCGCGCGTTACGAGGCGCGCCTTGCCATGGTCGAGGTGCTGGACTCGCCATCGCTGTTTCTGGCCGGCATGGCGGGCAGCCGGTTGCCGATCGCGGTTGCGCACGGCGAGGGTTTTGCCAACTTCTCGCGCCGGGGCGATGCCGGCCGTGTGCTGGGCGCGTTGCGCTACATCGACAACCATGGCCGGTCGACCGAGGTCTATCCGTTCAATCCGAACGGCAGCCCGGGCGGACTGACCGGCGTGACGACGCCGGACGGGCGCTTCACGGCCATGATGCCGCATCCGGAGCGGGTCTTCCGCAACATCCAGATGAGCTGGACCGACCAGGACAAGGACGGCGCCAGCGCCTGGATGCAGCTGTGGCACAACGCGCGGCGCTGGGTGGGATGATCCTGCGGATGGCGACGCCGTGGTGACGGACTTCCGTTCGCCGCTGCGTGGCGTCGTCTTCGTGGTGCTGGCCTGCGCCTGTTTCGCGATCCTCGACAGCGTCAGCAAGATGGTCGTCGCCAGCGTGCCGGTGCTGATGGCGATCTGGGCGCGTTATGTGATGCAGGCGCTCTTCACGACGGCCATGCTCACGCCGCGCTACGGCCGGGCGCTGGTGCAGGTGCGCCATCCGTGGCTGCAACTGACACGCGGCCTGCTGCTGGCCGGCACCACCTTGCTCGCCTTGCTGGCGCTGCGTTTCATGCCGGTGGGCGAGTTCACCGCCATCGTCATGCTCACGCCCCTGGCGGGCACGGTGCTGGCCGTGTTCATCTTCAAGGAACGTGTCGTGCCGCTGCAGTGGCTGTGCGTGATCGGCGGCTTCGCCGGCGCCATGGTCATCATCCGTCCCGGCAGCGGTCAGTTCGGCTGGGCGGCACTGCTGGCCCTGGGCTGCATGGCCGGCGCCACCACGTTCCAGCTGCTGACCAGTCACATGGCGCGGCTGCAGGAGCATCCGGCCGCCACCCATTTCTTCAGCGGCTGGACCGGCGCGCTGGTGCTCACGCTGGCACTGCCCCTGACCTGGGCCCCGGTGGACTCGGCGCAGTCGTGGCTGCTGATGGCCTTGATGGGGGTGCTGGCTGCGGGAGGGCATTTCATGCTGACGCTGGGCTACCAGTACGCAAGTGCGATCACGCTGATGCCCTACCTGTATTGCCAGGTCGGGTTTGCCGTGATCGCCGGCATGGTGTTCTTCGACCATGCGCCCGATGGCGCGTCGCTGGCCGGCATGGCCTTGGTCAGTTGTTGCGGCGCCGCCAGCGCCTGGTTGACGGCGCAGCGCCGGCGTCTGCCGGCGCTGGGGCAACACGGGTAGGCAGGCCGCCGATGTCCGGACGCCTCGATGCGCTCGACGCCTTGCGCGCCTTCGCGCTGGTCTGGATGGCGCTGTACCACTTCGCGTTCGACCTGAACAACTTCGGTCTCATCCACCAGGACTTCTATCGCGATCCGACCTGGACGCTGCAACGCACCGCCATCTTGAGCCTGTTCCTGTTCTGCGCCGGCTTCGGTCAGGCGCTGGCCTGGCGCGGCGGGCAGCGCTGGCCACGGTTCTGGCGGCGCTGGTCGATGATTGCCGGCTGCGCGGTGCTGGTCAGTGCCGGCTCCTGGCTGATGTTTCCGGGAAGTTTCATCTATTTCGGCGTGTTGCACGGCATGGCGGTGATGCTGGTCCTGGCGCGACTGACAGCCGGGTGGGGCGCCTGGTGCCTGGCTCCCGCCGCACTGGCGCTGGCGGCGCCGTCGCTGGCAGCCCCCTGGCTGCAGGCCAGCGGCTGGGCCGACGGTTTCAACGCACCGGCGCTGAACTGGCTGGGCCTGATCACCCGCAAGCCGGTCACCGAGGACTACGTGCCCGTGTTGCCATGGATGGGCGTGGTCTGGATCGGCGTTGCCGCGGCCAGCCTGTGGCACGGCGCCGGCGCTCCGGGTGCCGGCTGGCGGATGCGGTCCGCCACGGGACGGGCCGCCACCTGGCTGGGCCGGCGCAGCCTGCTGTTCTACATGGTGCACCAACCGGTGCTGATCGGCGCACTGTGGTTGTACACCGCCGTGGCGCGCTGACGGCGCCGGCGCCCGCACCAATGACAAACGCGGCCAGCGGCCGCGTCTCGCCGTGTTCGGCCCAGGGCCGACCGGCCGGATTTATTCGATCCGGGCCTTGGCGCGCAGGTCCTGCTGGAACTGGGCCAGCTTCTGCTGCTGCAGTTGCTGCAGGATCTGCGGCTTGACCTCTTCGAACTTCGGCAACTGGGCCTCGCGCACGTCGTCCAGGCGGATGACGTGGTAGCCGAACTGGGACTTGACCGGGGTCTCCGTGGTCTTGCCCTTTTCCAGCGCAACCATGGCGTCGGAGAACTCCTTCACGTAGCTGCCGGCAGCGGCCCAGTCCAGGTCGCCGCCATTGGCGCCGGAGCCCGGGTCCTTGGACGATTTCTTGGCGATCTCCTCGAACTTGCCGCCTTTCTTCAGGCTGGCGATGATGGCCTTGGCCTCGGCTTCCTTCTCGACCAGGATGTGGCGGGCCTTGTATTCCTTGCCGCCGTTGGCCGCGGCGAACTTGTCGTATTCGGCCTTGGCGTCGGCGTCGGTGACCGGGTTCTTCTGCTGGTAGTCGTTGAACAGCTCGCGGATCAGCAGCGACTGGCGCGCCAGGTCCATCTGGATGCGGAAGTCCTCGGTCACGTCCAGGCCGCGTTTCTGCGCTTCCTGCAGGAACACCTCACGCGTGATGATCTCCTCGCGCAACTGGCCTTGCATTTCCGGCGTGACCGGCCGGCCGGCCTTGGCCAGCTGTTGTGCCAGCGCGTCGACCCGTGCGGTGGGAACGGCCTTGCCGTTGACGATGGCGATGTTCTGCGCCGATACCGACAGGGGCGCGAAGCTCGCGAATGCTGCCGCAAGCAGGGCGGCCATCAGGGTACGGTTCATGGTGAATCTCGAGAGTTTGCGGGAAATTGGCACCCGGGCCGGATCGGCGCCGGGCGGCGTGGTCAACGGACCACTTCTATCGCCAGGGCATGCAGGCCCTGGTCGATAAATTCTTGCAGCGCATCATACACAAGGCGATGGCAGGCGACGCGGGCCTGCCCGTCGAATCGTGGGGACTTTATGCGGACCCGGAAATGGGTGCCAAAACCGCTGCCGTTGGCGCCGGCATGACCGGCGTGCTGGTAACTTTCGTCCAGCACCTCGAGCTGTTGCGGCGCCAGGCGTTCGCGCAGGCGTTGTTCGAGAGCGGCGGCGGTGATGTCCATGGCCGTCACCCCTTGGCGCCGGACTCGTCGCCCTTGAGGTGGGGCGCGATATAGAAACCCTGGCCGACGATGAAGGCCAGCGGGAACACATAGCCCCAGAGCTTGAAGTCGACCCAGGCCTCGGTGCTGAAATAGGCGGCGACATAGGCGTTGACCGCCGCCATCAACACGCAGTAGACGATCCAGGCCACGTTCAGCCGCATCCAGATCCGGTCGGGCAGTTCGATCTGCGAGCTGAGCATCAGCTTGAGGAAACTCTTCTTGAAGATCGCCACCGTGACCGTCAGCGCGATCGCGATCGCCAGGTACAACACGGTCGGTTTCCACTTGATGAAGCGCTCGTCCTGCAGGTACAGGGTCAGCGCGCCGAATGCCAGGATCATGCCCAGCGTGATCTTCTGCATCGTGGTGACCTTGCGGTCGACGGCGTACATCACGGCGGTCTGCACCACGGTGGCGGCCATCAGGATGCCGGTGGCGACATAGATGTCGTAGAACTTGTAGGCACCGAAAAAAAGCAGTATCGGGAAGAAGTCGATCAGTATCTTCATGCAGGTGGCATTTCCAGTGAGTCCGGGGCCACGCAGATGGCCTGCGGCGCGGCGCCCGCCCGGCCCCGACCCGGCATTGTCTCCGATCCGGGGAGCGCCGGGGTTTGCGCCAGCACAGAGCCCATCACGGGACCGGGACGAGCGGTCGATCTGGATGCCGCGGGCCCGGTCGGCTCATCAACCGGCCAGGCCCGGCCTGGCCGCGAAGCGCTGCTGCAGGGATCCGGGAAACACCGACGGGGACGACCCGAGTGCCTCCGGCGCCCGCGCCTGTGCGCCGATCAGCGGCGGCAGGGGATACCGGCACGACCATGCCGGCGATTGTCCCGTAGTTGACAAGCGTACACCGCCATCCGGGTATTGGGGCGCAGGGCGGCGCGGCCGATTGCGTAATATCAGGGCTTGCACGGCCGGTGACGGCCGGACCCATTCATTCCAGCACCCAGGAGACTCGCCATGCTCGGCCTCATGCAGAACCAGCCCTTGTTGATTTCATCGCTGATCGATTTTGCCGAGCGGCATCATGGCGGCGGGGAAATCGTGTCGCGCCGGGTCGAGGGTGACATCCATCGTTATACCTACAAGGACGTGGCGTCACGCTCGCGCCAGGTCGCCAACGCACTGGACGCGATGAAGCTGGCATTCAGCGACCGGGTCGCGACACTGGCCTGGAACGGCTACCGCCACCTGGAGCTGTATTTCGGCGTCAGCGGATCGGGGCGGGTGCTGCACACGCTCAATCCGCGGCTGCATCCCGAGCAGATCGCCTGGATCGTCAACCATGCGGAGGATCAGGTCCTGTGTTTCGACACCACCTTCGTGCCCATCATCCAGGCCATCCACAAGCACCTGACCACCGTCAAGCATTTTGTCGCCTTGTGCGATGCCGACAAGCTTCCCGCCGACAGCGGCATTCCCGGCCTGCAGAGCTACGAGGCCTGGATCGGCCAGCAGCCCGACACCTACCGCTGGCCAGAGTTCGACGAGAACTCGGCCTCGAGCATGTGCTACACCAGCGGCACGACCGGCAACCCGAAGGCGGCGCTGTACAGCCATCGTTCGACCATGCTGCATGCGTTCGCCGGGGCCTTGCCCGACGCGCTCAACATGAGTGCACGCGACGCCGTGTTGCCGGTGGTGCCGATGTTCCACGTCAATGCCTGGGGCCTGCCCTATTCGGCCGCGATGACCGGCTGCAAGATGGTGTTTCCGGGCCCGGCCATGGACGGCAAGTCGATCTTCGAGCTGATCGAGTCGGAGAAGGTCAGCTTCGCGGCCGGCGTGCCCACGGTCTGGCAGATGATGTTGTCGCACATGGCGGCGAACGACCTGACGTTCTCGACCCTCAAGCGCACGGTGATCGGTGGCTCGGCCTGCCCGCCGGCCATGATCACTGCCTTCAACGACCAGTACGGCGTCGAGGTGTTGCACGCCTGGGGCATGACCGAGATGTCGCCGCTGGGCACCGTGTGCACGCTCAAGAACAAGCACCAGGCGCTCTCGTCCGAGGACAAGATGAAGGTGCGGCTCAAGCAGGGCCGGGCCATCTTCGGCGTCGACATGAAGATCGTCGACCCCGACGGCAAGGAGCAGCCCTGGGACGGCAAGGCCTTCGGCGACCTGCTGGTCAAGGGCCCGTGGATCATCGCCGACTACTTCAAGGCCGAAGGCGGCTCGCCGCTGGTCGACGGCTGGTTCCCGACCGGCGACGTGGCCACGATCGATCCGGACGGCTACATGCAGATCACCGATCGCAGCAAGGACGTGATCAAGTCCGGCGGCGAGTGGATCAGTTCGATCGATGTCGAGAACATCGCCGTCGCCCATCCGGCGGTCGCGATGGCCGCGTGCATCGGCGTCAAGCATCCGAAATGGGACGAGCGGCCGATCATCGCGGTGGTCAGGAAACCGGGCGCCACGGTCACGCGCGAGGAGTTGCTCGCGTTCTACGAGGGCAAGATCGCCAAGTGGCAGGTGCCCGATGATGTCGTGTTCGTGGACGCGATTCCCCTGGGCGGCACGGGCAAGATGCAGAAGACGAAGTTGCGCGAGCAACTCAAGGACTACGTATTGCCGGGAATCTGACGCCCACGGTCAGCCCGGTGCCGGGCCGTGGTAACGTGTGTTCAGGGACACGATCCCGGAGATATCAGAGCCAGACCCTTTCAGTGCCGTGGCAGATTACCTGCCATGGTGACGTCAACCAGAGGAGACAAAGACAATGAAGATCGCAACGATCAAGTGCGTGGCCGCGACTGCGGCCCTGGTGTGCGCCAGTGCCGCCTTCGCCCAGAAGGGCGAGACGGTCAAGATGGTGCGTATCGACCCGTTGACCGGCCTGCTGGGCCCGGTCGGACTCAGCCAGGAGAAGGGTTACAAGTTCTTTGCCGAGAAGTTCAGCGGCAAGGGCAATCCGGCCGGCGTGAACTTCGAGTTCTCGACCATCGACAACAAGCTCAGCCCGACCGAGAGCCTGAACGCGCTCAAGGCCGCCATCGACAACGGGGTGCGCTACATCGTCCAGGGCAACGGTTCCTCGGTGGCACTGGCGCTGTCCGACGCGGTGGCCAAGCACAACGAACGCAACCCGGGCAAGGAGGTCATCTACCTGAACGATTCGGCGGTGGACCCGGACCTGACCAACTCCAAGTGCAACTACTGGCACTTCCGCTTCGATGCCGACACCTCGATGAAGATGGAGGCCATGTCCAGCTTCATGGTGGACCAGAAAGACATCAAGAAGGTCTACATCCTGGGCCAGAATTATTCGCATGGCGTGCAGGTGGCCAAATACGCCAAGGAGACGCTGGCGCGCAAGCGGCCCGACATCCAGATCGTGGGCGAGGACCTGCATCCGCTGGCGCAGACGCGTGATTTCGCGCCCTACATCGCCAAGATCAAGGCCTCCGGTGCCGACACCGTGATCACCGGCAACTGGGGCTCCGACCTGTCGCTGCTGATCAAGGCGGCCACGGAAGGCGGCTACAACGGCAAGTTCTTCACGTATTACGCCGGTGTCACCGGAACCCCGACGGCCATGGGCACGAACGGTGCCGGACGTGTCTACCAGGTGGCCTACAACCACTACAACATGGGCGGCCAGATGGACAAGTGGATGAAGGAGTTCAAGGAGAAATACAACGACGACTTCTACACCGGCTCGACCATCCGCATTTTCGAGATGCTGGGCGCGGCCATGGCCAAGGCCAAGTCCACCGACCCGGTCAAGGTTGCGGCGGCGATGGAAGGCCTGAAGGTCGACAGCTTCAACGGCGAGGTCGAGATGCGCAAGTCCGACCACCAGCTGCAGCAGAAGCTGTACGTGTCGGTCTGGCAGAAGGCCGATGCCAAATATCCGTACAGCCCGGAGAACACCGGCATGACGCTGGCGCCGGTCAAGGAGTACCCGAACTACGTGTCGAGCACGCCGACGAGCTGCCAGATGAAGCGGCCCGGCTGAGCCGGGCGCCTGTTGCCGGCCCCGGGGCCGGCATCCCGTAGGTCCGTGAGCCCGCGCGCATCGCGCGCCGGGCGCACGGTGGTGGAGTCCTGAGCGAGGCTGGTTTCCATGGAGTTCTTCGTCATCTCGATGCTCAATGGCTTGAGTTATGGACTGCTGCTGTTCATGCTCAGCTCGGGCCTCACGCTGATCTTCAGCATGATGGGCGTGCTCAATTTCGCGCACGCCAGCTTCTACATGCTGGGCGCCTATGTCGGCTACTCGATCGCGTCGGTCACCGGCTTCTGGGCGGCGCTGGTGTTGTCGCCGATCGTCGTCGGCGCGATGGGGGCCTTGTTCGAGCGTTATTGCCTGCGTCGGGTGCACAAGTTCGGCCATGTGGCCGAGTTGCTGCTGACCTTCGGCCTGGCCTACGTCGTGCTGGAACTGGTGCAACTGGTCTGGGGCCGCATTGCGCTGGAGTTCGAACCGCCCGAGGTGCTCAACGGGCCCTTGTTCACGCTGATCAACCGCACCGGCGACGGCCTGAGCATGATGATGGGGGCCGCACCCGCCGAGATGTGCCGCTCCGCCGACGCCGCGATCCGCATCGTCTGTTCGCCGTTTCCGGCCACCCGGGGTTTCATGATGCTGGTGGCCCTGGTCATGCTGTTCTCGGTCTGGCTGCTGCTGACGCGCACCCGCATCGGGCTGGTGATCCAGGCCGCGCTGACCCATCCGCACATGGTCGAGGCGCTGGGGCACAACGTGCCGCGGGTGTTCATGCTGGTGTTCGGCGCCGGAACGGCGCTCGCCGGCCTGGCCGGTGTCATCGGCGGCAGCATCTTCCTGACCGAACCGGCCATGGCCGCCACGGTCGGACCCATCATCTTCGTCGTCGTCGTCGTCGGTGGCATGGGATCCCTGTCCGGTGCCTTCCTGGCCTCGGTGCTGATCGGCGTGATCCAGACCTTTGCCGTGGCGTTCGACTATTCGCTGGCGACGCTGGCCGGGCAACTGGGCCTGTCGCTGAGCGAGGGGCTGAGCAACAACACCTACATCAACATGACGTTGTCCCAGATCGCTCCCATCCTGCCGTTCCTGTTCCTGGTGCTGATGCTGATCTTCCGGCCCCGGGGCCTGCTCGGAACGCGGGAGGGCTGAGCCATGACAAGCCCGAACCATCGTTTGCGCTGGATCGTCTGGACCGCGTTCGCGCTGGTCATGGCGCTCGCGCCGCAGGTGTTCGACAGCGGCCTGGGCATCACCGTGTTGTCCCAAATGGGCATCGGCATCATCGCCTGCCTGTCCTACAACATGTTGTTCGGCCAGGGCGGCATGCTCAGCTTCGGCCATGCCGTCTATACCGGCCTGGGTTCGTTCATGGCCATCCATGCGCTCAATGCGGCGACCGAGGGCGGCCTGCCGCTGCCGGTGGCCCTGGTGCCGCTGGCCGGCGGCCTGGCCGGCCTGGGTTTCGCCGTGCTGTTCGGTTACGTGACCACGCGCAAGTCGGGCACGACGTTCGCGATGATCACGCTGGGCCTGGGCGAACTGGTGTTCGCGATGTCGCTGATGGTGCCCGAGTTCTTCGGAGGCGAGGGCGGCGTATCGGGCAACCGCATGGTGCGCGACGGCTGGTGGGGCATCACCTTCGGGCCCCAGGTCCAGGTCTACTACCTGATCGCGATCTATACCTTCGTCTGCGTCGCACTGATGTACGCGTTCACCGGCACGCCGCTGGGGCGCATGCTCAATGCGGTACGCGACAACCCGGAGCGGGTCGAATTCGTCGGCTACGACACGCAGCGGGTGCGGTATCTGGCGTTCATCATCGCCGGTTTCTTCGCCGGCATCTCGGGCGGTCTGGCGGCGCTGAACTTCGAGATCGTCACCGCCGAAGTCGTGGGCGCGGCGCGCTCGGGCGGGTACCTGCTGTTCACCTTCCTGGGCGGGGCCACGTTCTTCTTCGGCCCCATCCTGGGCGCCATCCTGATGGTGCTGGCGCTGGTGTTGTTCAGCGAGTTCACCCAGGCCTGGTTGCTGTACCTGGGCCTGATCTTCCTGCTGATGGTGATGTTCGCGCCCGGCGGCATTGCCAGCCTGATCATGATGAACGTGCGCGTCGCGATGTTCGGCCGGCTGCGCGAGCTGGCGCTGCCCTACCTGGGACTGGCGCTCACCGGCATCGTGATGCTCGCCGGCGGCACCTCGCTGGTCGAGATGGTCTACCACCTGCAGCTCAACCAGTCCGAAGGGCCGGTGTTCGCCTACCTGGGCATGGAACTGGATGTCGAGAAGATGCTGCACTGGGTGGGCGCCGCCGTGGTGCTGGCCGTCGGCGGCGGCC
Organism: Rhodoferax sp.; assembly: GCA_024236015.1. GTDB lineage: Bacteria > Pseudomonadota > Gammaproteobacteria > Burkholderiales > Burkholderiaceae_C > CAISIP01. The sequence goes on along the minus strand of JACKLK010000001.1, from coordinate 1,043,242 downwards.
TGTTCGAATGGGTCCGGCGAGGCTTCGTCCGTCGCTGGGGGCTGATCCAGGCGGCAATCGAAGCCGACATCCGGCGGCGGGAGGCGGCATGACGGGCGCACTCGAACTCAAGGACCTGCGAAAGAGTTTCGGCCGCACCGAGATCATCCGCGGCGTCGACCTGGTGGTGCACAAGGGCGAGCGCATCGGCGTGATCGGCCCCAATGGCGCCGGCAAGTCGACCCTGTTCAACCTGATCAGCGGGCGGCTGCGTCCGAGCAGCGGCGAGGTGCGGCTCAACGGCCAGCGCATCGACGGCCTCAAGCCGTACGAGATCAACCGGATGGGGCTGTCGCGCAGCTTCCAGATCACCAACATCTTCCCCAAGCTCAGCGTGTTCGAGAACCTGCGCTGCAGCGTGTTGTGGAGCCTGGGCTACAAGTACAGCTTCTGGCGCTTCCTGTCGAAGCTGCACGACGCCAATGAGCGGGCCGAGCAATTGATGCGCATGATCCACCTGGGCGCCAAGCGCGAGACCCTGGCGATGAACCTGACCTACGCCGAACAACGGGCGCTCGAGATCGGCATCACCATCGGCGGCGGTGCCGACGTGATCCTGCTCGACGAACCGACGGCCGGCATGAGCCACAGCGAGACCGCCCGCTTCACCGAACTCATCAAGGAGGTCACCGTGGGCAAGACCTTGCTGACGGTCGAGCACGACATGGGTGTGGTGTTCGGGCTGGCCGACAAGATCGCCGTCGTCGTGTATGGCGAGGTGCTGGCCTTCGACACGCCCGAAGCCGTGCGCGCCAATGCACGCGTGCAGGAAGCCTACCTGGGCTCGTCGGTGGCCGACGCACAAGTGGGAGGGCCGTGACATGCTGCTCGACGTCAAGGGCCTCAACGCCTTCTATGGAAAAAGCCATGTGTTGCACGGGGTCGACCTGGCGGTCGAGCAGGGCGAGATCGTCGCCTTGCTCGGGCGCAACGGCTCGGGGCGCAGCACCACGGCCAAGGCCATCATGGGCATGGTCGAATGCACCGGGTCGGTCCAGTGGCGCGGCGAAGCCATCCTGGGCCGACAGCCGTTCGAGATCGCCCATCGGGGTATCGGTTACGTGCCGGAGAACCGCGACATCTTTCCCCGCCTGACCGTGGAGCAGAACCTGCTGCTCGGGCGCAAGGGCAGCGGCAAGGGCAGCCGCTGGAGCTTCGACGACATGTACCGCATGTTCCCGCGCCTCAAGGAGCGGCAACACACGGAGGCGGGCGTGTTGTCGGGCGGCGAGCAGCAGATGCTGACCTTGTGCCGCACGCTGATGGGCGACCCCGACCTGGTCATCATCGACGAGCCGACCGAAGGACTGGCGCCCAAGATCGTCGAACTGGTCGGCGAATACCTGCAGAACCTCAAGGGCCGCGGCGTGTCGGTATTGCTGATCGAGCAGAAACTGACCATCGCGATGGCCATCTCCGACCGTGCGCTGGTCATGGGCCACGGCAGCATCGTGTTCGAAGGCACGCCGGCGCGCTTGCGCGAGGACGCCGCCACGCGCCAGGAGTGGCTCGAGGTCTAGCGGATACGCGCCGCGGCGTTTTGTCCCGGCCGTGACAACGGGGGCTTCACGGCACGGGCCATGAACCTACAATGGCTCAAAAAGAACGATCGTTCTATTTTTCTCGGGCACCCACTTCTCGCAAGGAACACCCATGACAGCACAATACAAACTCCACCGCAACGTGGCCGTCATCACCCTGGACAATCCGCCGGTCAACGGCCTGGGGTTCAACACCCGCCGCGCCCTGGTCAAGGGCCTCGAGCGTGCGCTGGCCAATGCCAGGGTCAAGGCCGTCGTCATCACCGGTGCGGGCAAGGCTTTCTCGGGCGGAGCCGACATCAAGGAGTTCGGCTCGCCCAAGGCGATCCAGGAACCCAATCTGCTCAGTGTCATCAAGGCGCTGGAGCATGCCACCAAGCCGGTCGTCGCGGCCATGCATTCGGTGGTCATGGGCGGTGGACTGGAACTGGCGCTGGGATGCCATTACCGCATCGCCGCCCCCGGTTGCAAGGTGGCCCTGCCCGAGGTCAAGCTGGGCCTGATTCCGGGCGCCGGCGGTACGCAGCGCCTGCCGCGCGTGCTCGGTGTCGAGGTGGCACTGAACATGATCGTCAGTGGCGAGCCGCAGGCCAGCGAGTTGCTGGCCAGCCTGCCGGGGCAGAAACTGTTCGACAAGATGGCCGCCTCCAACGAGTCGCTGCTCGACGAGGCGCTGGAACTGGCCCGCTCGGTGGCCGACACGCGTCCGCTGCCGCTGGTGCGCGACCTGCCGTGCAAGCATCCGCTGGGCGATGCGTATTTCCAGTTTGCGCGCAACATGGTCGGCGGCATGTCGAAGAACTATCCGGCGCCACTCAAGTGTGTCGATGCCATCGAGGCGGCCACGAAGAACAGGATCGACCAGGGCCTGGCGATCGAACGCGAGATCTTCACCAACCTGATGTTCACGCCCGAGTGCAAGGCGCTGCGGCATCTGTTCGTGGCCGAACGCGCCACCTCCAAGATCGCCGACGTGCCGGCCGACACCCCGAAACGTGACGTGAAGTCGCTGGCCGTCATCGGGGCCGGCACCATGGGCGGCGGCATCACGATGAACTTTCTCAATGCCGGCATCCCGGTCAAGATGCTCGAGATGAAGCAGGAGGCGCTGGACCGCGGCATCGCGACCATCCGCAAGAACTACGAGTCGCAGGTCGCGCGCGGCAAGCTCAAGCAGGACAAATACGAGCAGCGCATGGCCTTGTTGTCGACCACGCTCGACTACAACGACCTCAAGGACGCCGACATGGTGATCGAAGCGGTGTTCGAGGACATGGGCGTCAAGGAGACCGTGTTCAGGAAACTCGACGAGGTGATGAAACCCGGCGCCATCCTGGCCAGCAACACCTCGACGCTGGACATGAACAAGATCGCGTCCTTCACCCGCCGGCCGCAGGACGTCATCGGCACCCACTTCTTCAGCCCGGCCAACGTGATGCGCCTGCTCGAGGTCGTGCGCGGCGAGAAGACCGGCAAGGACGTGCTGGCCACCGTGATGGCGCTGGGCAAGAAGATCCGCAAGACCACCGTGGTCTCCGGTGTCTGCGACGGCTTCATCGGCAACCGCATGATCGAGCAATACAGCCGCCAGGCCGGTTTCCTGCTCGACGAGGGCTGCACGCCGGCGCAGGTCGACAAGGCGGTCGAGAAATTCGGATTTGCGATGGGGCCGTTCCGCATGGGCGACCTGGCCGGCAACGACATCGGCTGGGCGATCCGCAAGCGCCGTGCCGTCGAACGCGCCGACATGCAATACAGCAAGACCGCCGACAAATTGTGCGAACTCGGGCGCTTCGGCCAGAAGACCGGCGCCGGCTGGTACGACTACAAGCCCGGCAAGCGCGACGCGATCCCGTCCGACCTGGTGGTCAAGATGATCGAGGACCATCGCGCGGAGCAGGGCATCACGCCGCGCAAGATCTCCGACGAGGAGATCGTGCAGCGCCTGGTGTTCTCGCTGGTCAACGAGGGTGCACACATCCTCGAGGACGGCATCGCGTCCAAGGCCAGCGACATCGACATGGTCTACATCACCGGCTACGGTTTCCCGATCTACCGTGGCGGCCCGATGCACTATGCATCGGAGTTCGGCCTGTTCAACGTGATGCAGGCGATGCAGCGGTTCGCGCGCAACCCGATGGACGATGCGCAGTTCTGGACGCCGGCGCCGCTGATCCAGCGCCTGGTGGCTGCGGGCAAGACCTTCAGCTGAGATCCGGGCGCGACATGACGGCGGTCGGGGTGACGCGATGATCAGGCGCCTGTTGCTCTTGGTGCTGGCGGCGGTGCTGCTGCTGGCGCTGGCGCTGGCCGTCAACACGCTGCGCAAGGGCTCGCGCCAGCTCGACGTGCCGGCGGTGCCGGAGCTGGCCGTCGACAAGGCGGGTGCGGCCGAACGACTGGCCGAGGCGGTGCGCGCACGGACGGTCTCGTCACGCACCGATGCGGCGCAGAATGCCGACCAGTTCCTGCAATTGCATGCCATGCTGCAGGCGCGGTACCCGAAGGCACATGCCGTGCTCGAGCGCGAGGTGGTCAACGAACTGAGCCTGCTCTACACCTGGAGGGGCAGCGATCCCGCTTTGCAACCCATCGTGCTGATGGCGCACCAGGATGTGGTGCCGGTGTCGCCCGGAACCGAATCGCAATGGAGCGAGCAGGCGTTCGCCGGTACGGTCAAGGACGGTTTCGTCTGGGGCCGCGGGGCCTGGGACGACAAGGGCAACCTGATCGCGCAGATGGAGGCCATCGAGATGCTGGCGGCCTCCGGTTTCCAGCCGCGGCGCAGCATCATGCTGGTGTTCGGCGCGGACGAGGAAGTCGCGGGCGAGCGGGGTGCGGCGCAGATTGCTGCCTTGCTCAAGGAGCGCGGCGTGCGTCCGCAATTCGTGCTGGACGAGGGCTTGCTGATCACCGAGGGCATCATGCCGGGACTCCGGTCACCGGCCGCACTGATCGGGGTTGCCGAGAAGGGTTATGTGTCGGTCGTGGTCCGCCTGCCGGCCACGCCCGGTCATTCGTCGATGCCGCCGCCCTCCGGTACGGGCGCGATCGCGATGATGAGTGCGGCCCTGACGACGATCGACAACGAACAGATGCCGGCAGCGATCCGCGGCATCGCGGGCGAGATGCTCGATACCGTCGCTCCCGAAATGGATTGGCCGCTGCGGGTCGCCATGTCCAACCTCTGGCTGCTGGGGCCCGTCGTCCAGCAACAGCTCGAAGCGGGTGCCAGCACGAATGCACTTCTGCGCACGACCACCGCACTGACCATGGTGCATGCGGGCAATGCCGACAATGTGATGCCCGGCCAGGTCGAGGCCACGGTGAACTACCGCACCTTGCCCGGCGACAGCGTCAATGACGTCATCGAGCGGCTGCGGGGCCAGGTGACCCGGTCGTTCGGCCATTCCCGTTTCGAGATCATGGCGTTGCCCGGTGCGTCGGAGGCGTCGCCGGTGTCGCCCGCCACGTCGGAGCCCTACCAACTGATCAACCGCACGGTACGCGAGGTGTTTCCCGGCACCATCGTGGCGCCGGGCCTGATGATCGGCGGCACCGATTCGCGCCACTTCCTGGGTATCAGCGACCATGTGTTCCGCTTTTCGCCGGTGCGCGCGAAACCCGAGGATCTTGCACGCTTCCACGGCACGAACGAGCGGATCTCGGTTGACAACCTGGCCGAACTGATCCGCTTCTACCACCGCCTTTTGACCATGGGTGCGCAGGCATCCTGACACTTATTGCAACCAGGAGTTCAACATGAGCAACGCCGTCATTGTTTCCACCGCCCGCACGCCGCTGGGCAAGAGCTGGAAAGGGTCCTTCAACATGACGCACGGCGCCACGCTGGGCGGCCATGCGGTGCAACACGCGATCGAGCGCGCCGGCATCGAGGCCGGCGAAGTCGAGGACGTGATCATGGGGTGTGCCAATCCGGAAGGCGCGACCGGCGCCAACATCGCGCGCCAGATCGCACTGCGTGCCGGATGCCCGATCACCGTCTCGGGCATGACGGTGAACCGGTTCTGCTCGTCCGGCCTGCAGACCATCGCACTGGCGGCGCAGCGGGTCATCGCCGGCGAAGGCGATGTCTACGTGGCCGGCGGTGTCGAGAGCATCTCCTGCGTGCAACAGGAGATGAACACCCACATGCTGGCCGATCCCTGGCTGGCCAAGAACAAGCCCGAGATCTACTGGAACATGCTGCAGACCGCCGAACAGGTCGCCAAGCGCTACGGCATCGGCCGCGACGCGATGGACGAATACGGTGCCGCCAGCCAGCAAAAGGCCGCGGCCGCACAGGCCGCCGGCAAGTTCGAGGCCGAGATCGCACCCATCACCGTCACCGCCGGTGTGGCCGACAAGGTCATGGGCCTGATGACGAAACAGGTCACGGTCAGCCGCGACGAAGGCATCCGCGAAGGCACGACCAAGGAAGGCATCAGCGGCATCAAGCCGGCCATCCCCGGCGGCCTGATCGCGGCCGGCAACGCCAGCCAGTTCTCGGATGGCGCCGGCGCCTGCGTCGTCATGAACGAGTCGCTGGCCGAGAAGAAGGGCCTGCAGCCGCTCGGTCGTTTCCTCGGGTTTGCCGTGGCCGGGTGCGAGCCCGACGAGATGGGCATCGGCCCGGTGTTCGCGGTGCCCAAGGTGCTGGCGCGCCTGGGCCTGTCGGTGGGCGACATCGACCTGTGGGAGTTGAACGAGGCCTTTGCGGTCCAGGTGCTGTATTGCCGCGACAAGCTGGGCATTCCGGCTGACCGTCTCAACGTCAACGGCGGCGCGATCGCGGTCGGCCATCCGTATGGCGTCAGCGGCCAGCGCCTGACCGGCCATGCGCTGATCGAAGGCAAGCGCCGCGGTGCCAGGCGCGTGGTCGTGACCATGTGCATCGGCGGCGGCATGGGCGCCGCCGGCGTGTTCGAAGTCCTGTGAGCCGCGGCCCGATCCGCCCGTCATCGCCGTGAAGCTGCGCCAGACCCTGCAGTTCCTGCTCTACGAGTGGCTCGATACCGAGGCCTTGTGCCAGCGGCCGCGATTCGGCGACCATTCGCGCGAGACCTTCGATGCGGTGCTCGACACCTGCGAACGGATCGCGCGCGAAAGATATGCGCCATTCAATCGCCTCGTCGACACGCAGGAGCCGTATGTCGACGGTGACACCGTGGTGTTGCCGCAGGCCACCCACGACGCGCACCGGGCCTACGTCGCGTCCGGCATGCTGGGCGCGGCGCAGGACTACGACGTCGGCGGCATGCAGCTGCCCTATACCGTCAATGCCAGCGCCAATGCCTTCTTCGCGCTGGCCTCGGTCAGCATCGGCAGCAACCTGCTGACCGTGGGCAACGCCAACCTGCTGCTGGTGCACGGCACCGAGAACCAGAAGAAGGTGTTCGCCGCCAACGAGTTCTCCGGCCGCTGGGCCGGCACCATGTGCCTGAGCGAGCCCCAGGCCGGCTCGAGCCTGTCCGACATCACGACCCGCGCCGAGCCCGATGGCGAAGGCGCGCAGGACGACCCGCTCGGTCCGCGTTACCGCCTGCGCGGCAACAAGATGTGGATCTCCTCGGGAGACCACGAACTGACCGAGAACATCGTGCACCTGGTGCTGGCCAAGATCCCGGGGCCGGACGGCAAGCTGATCCCCGGCACGCGCGGCATCTCGCTGTTCATCGTGCCCAAGAAGCTGGTCGACACCGAGGGGCAGCTGACCGGCGTGCGTAACGACGTGGCGCTGGCCGGGCTGAACCACAAGCTGGGATGGCGCGGGACCACGAACACGCTGCTCAACTTCGGCGAAGGCAAATATCCGGTGGACGGCCGCGCCGGAGCCATCGGCTACCTGGTCGGCAAGCCGCACGAGGGACTGCGCTGCATGTTCCACATGATGAACGAGGCACGCATCGGTGTCGGCACCGCGGCCGTGATGCTGGGCCTGGCCGGTTATTACGCCTCGCTCGACTATGCGCGCAACCGGCCGCAGGGGCGGCCCGTGGGGGTCGGCGGCAAGGACGCCGCCAGCGCGCCGGTGCGCATCATCGAACACGCCGACGTCAAGCGCATGTTGCTGGCCCAGAAATCCTATTGCGAAGGGGCGCTGGCGCTGGAACTGTATTGCGCGCGCCTGGTGGACGAGGACCATACCGGCGAAGCGCAGGCGGCCGCGGATGCGCGGCTGCTGCTGGAGGTGCTCACGCCGATCGCCAAGAGCTGGCCCAGCGAATGGTGCCTGGAGGCCAACTCGCTGGCGATCCAGATCCACGGCGGCTACGGGTATACGCGCGACTTCCCGGTCGAGCAATACTGGCGCGACAACCGCCTGAACATGATCCACGAGGGTACGCACGGCATCCATGGCCTGGACCTGCTCGGGCGCAAGGTGCGCATGGAGGGCGGGCGCGCCATGGAGTTGCTGGCGGCGCGCATCGCCGCCACCGTCGCGCGGGCCAGCGCCCATGCGGCGTTGTCAGGCCCCGCGGCGGCGCTGCAGTCGGCATGGAGCAACATCACCGAGGCGACCCGTGCGGCCTGGTCCGACGGCGATCCCGGCCGGGCGCTGGCCAATGCCGTGCCCTACATGCAGGCCTTCGGCCATGGTGTGCTGGCCTGGATCTGGCTCGACGTCGCCACGGCCGCGTTGTCCCGCGCCGCGCCGGCGGACCCGGACCCGGCGACAGCCGGTACCATGGCTTGCATGCGTTATTTCTACCACTATGAACTCGGCAAGATCGATGCCTGGCTGGCACCGGTACGGCAGCGGGACACGACCTGCGCGGACATGCCGGAAGAGGCCTTTTGATGTCGTTTTTCAAGAAGTACAACGGAACCATGAACAAGCGACTCGCCCGGTTGGAAAAATTGATCTGGACCCTGATCTACGGCGGACTGCTGTCGGCGCTGGTGGGCTACTTCATGCAGCGTGACGGCGATGACGCGGGCCCGTGGCTGACCGGCGTCGGCATCGGCGTGGCCGTGCTCGGCGTGATCCTGATCTTCGTGCGTTCGCGGCTGCGCGAAGGCCCGCCGGCATCGGACGCCAAGACACCCGGGCGCCAGTCGCATTGACAACGAACAGGATCGACGACGATGACACGAACCGTACAACAGCTGCTCGACCTCACGGGCAAGACCGCCCTGGTCACCGGTGGCTCGCGTGGCCTGGGACTGCAGATGGCGCATGCGCTGGGCGAGGGCGGTGCACGCCTGATGCTCAGCTCGCGCAAGGCGGATGATCTCGAACAGGCCTGCGCCCAGCTGCAGGCCGCGGGCATCGACGCGCGCTGGATCGCCGCCGACTGCGCCGACGAAGCCGATATCCGACGCCTGGCCGGCGAGACGCTCGAGCGCATGGGGCCGGTCGACATCCTGGTCAACAACGCCGGGGCCGCCTGGGGCGCGCCGGCACAGGACTACCCGGTATCGGCCTGGGACAAGGTCATGAACCTCAACATCCGCGGCTACTTCATCCTGTGCCAGGAGATCGGCAAGCGATGCATGATCGAGCGCAGGAGCGGCCGCATCATCAACGTGGCGTCGATCGCCGGCCTGGGCGGCAACCCGCCCGAGATGCAGACCATCGCCTACAACACGTCCAAGGGCGCCGTCATCAATTTCACCCGCGCGCTGGCTGCCGAGTGGGGCCGGTACGGCATCAACGTCAACGCCGTCTGTCCCGGCTTCTTTCCCAGCAAGATGACGGCCGGCACCCTGCGCGAGCAGGGCGTCGACGAAATGGCCTCGCATGCGCCCCTGCTGCGCCTGGGGGACGACGAGGATCTCAAGGGCATCACGCTGCTGTATGCATCCGACGCCGGCAAGCACATCACCGGTCAATGGCTGGCGGTCGATGGCGGCGTCTCGATCGTGACCGGGGGCTGACGCTGCCGTACCGGTCGACGATCGCTCCGCGCAGGGTGTCGACCGCGCGGGCGCCGGCATTTCGAGCAAACGGGACCATCGCCGCCACGATGCCGGCGGCAACAGCGGTGGTCTTGCATCCGGGCTCCGGCCCGGTCCACAATTTACCCAGGAGTTCCCATGCCAACCAACCACCAGATACTGCTCGACAACCGTCCCCAGGGCGAGGCCGTCGAGAGCAACTTCAAGCTGGTCACCAGCGAGACGCCGGCCTTGCAGGAAGGGCAGGTGCTGGTGCGCCACCATTACCTGAGCCTCGATCCGTACATGCGCGGTCGCATGAACGACGGCAAGAGTTATGCCCAGCCGCAGGCCCTCGGTGAAGTCATGGGCGGCGGTACCGCCGGCGAAGTCGTCGAGTCGCGGTCGTCCAAATATGCGGTCGGCGACACGGTCGTCGGCATGGGCGGCTGGCAGGAATATTCGGTCGTGCAGGCCGACCAGCCCGGCGCGATGCGCAAGGTCGATACCACCCACGTCCCGCTGAGCCACTATCTCGGCGCCGTCGGCATGCCGGGCGTCACGGCCTGGTACGGCCTGACCCAGATCTGCGCCCCCCGGCAAGGCGAAACCGTGGTGTGCAGCGCGGCCACCGGCGCCGTGGGCAGTGCGGTGGCGGCGCTGGCCAAGGCGCGGGGTTGCCGCGTCGTCGGCATCGCCGGCGGAGCGGAGAAATGCCGATACGCGACCGAGGAGCTCGGTTACGACGCCTGCATCGACTACAAGGAGCATAGTGACGCGGCGTCCTTGTCCAAGGCCGTGAAGGCGGCATGCCCGGACGGTGTCGATGCCTATTTCGAGAACGTCGGCGGCATGGTGCTCAACGCCGTGTTGCCACGCATGAATGCTTTCGGGCGCATTGCCCTGTGCGGCATGATCGCCGGCTACAACGGCGAACCGGTGCCGATGGACTATCCGCAACTGCTGCTCACCAACCGCATCAAGCTGCAGGGTTTCATCGTCAGCGAGCACATGGAGCACTGGCCGGCGGCGCTCAAGGAACTGGGCGCGCTGGTCGCCTCCGGCAAGCTGCGTCCGCGCGAGAGCATCGCGCAAGGCATTGCCCAGGCGCCCCAGGCATTCCTGGGCCTGCTCAAGGGCCGCAACTTCGGCAAGCAGCTGGTCAAGCTGGTGTAGCGGCCACGGCCGGGCGCACCGTCGAACAGGAGGTGGACCATGGACACACACACGGTATTCAACCAAGCCGACGTGCTGGCGGACTATCCGCTGTTCGATGCCAACCACGCGCTGCAGGCGGCGCTGGCCTTCAACGCCCCCGGCCTCGATCCATCGCCATTGCGCGAGCTCGGTGTATTGCTCGGGCGCGCCGAGATGCAGGCGCATGCGCGGCTGGCGAATGTGCACACGCCCGAGCTGCGCAGCCATGACCGCAGTGGCCGGCGCATCGACCAGGTCGAGTTCCACCCGTCGTACCACGCGCTGATGTCCGCCGCCATGGCGGCCGGATTGCACGGTACGCCCTGGTCCGCACCGGCGGGCAGCCATGCCCATGTGCTGCGCGCGGCCGGGTTCATGTTGTTCACCGAACTCGAGCCCTCGGTGTTGTGCCCGATCTCGATGACCTATGCGGTGACGCCGGCCTTGCGCGGCAATGCCGCGATCCACGCAGACTGGGCACAGGGCCTGGCCAGCCGCGTCTACGATCCGGCGCCAGCCCTGTGGCGCGACAAGACCGGCCTGACCATGGGCATGGGCATGACCGAGAAGCAGGGTGGCTCGGACGTGCGCGCCAATACCACGCAGGCCGATCCCGATGGCAGCGATGACTGGGGGGCGCGTTACCGGGTCACCGGCCACAAGTGGTTCATGTCGGCACCGATGTGCGACGCCTTCCTGATCCTGGCCCAGACGCCGGCCGGCCTGTCCTGCCTGTTCCTGCCGCGGGTCTTGCCCGACGGCTCGGCGAACCCGATCCGCATCATGCGGCTCAAGGACAAGCTGGGCAACAAGGCCAATGCCAGCTCGGAGGTCGAGTTCGCCGGTGCCACGGCCTGGCTGGTCGGCGAACAGGGCCGCGGCATACCGCAGATCCTGGCGATGGGCTCGATGACCCGGCTCGACTGCGCGCTGGGCACCAGCGGACTGATGCGCCAGGCCTTGTCGATCGCGATCGACCACACGGCCCAGCGCAGCGCCTTCGGCAAGCCGCTGCTGACCCAACCGCTGATGCGCAACGTGCTGGCCGACCTGGCGCTCGAGAGCGAGGCCGCCTGCGCGCTGGCGCTGCGGCTCGCGCGCACCTTCGACCGGAGCGATGATGATCACGAACGTGCGCTGGCCCGCCTGTTGACGCCGGTGAGCAAGTTCTGGATCTGCAAGCGCGGCAGCCACTTCGCGCAGGAGGCGATGGAGTGCCTGGGTGGCAACGGGTATGTGGAAGAGGGCGGGCACGGCGTGATGGCCCGCATCTACCGCGAGATGCCGCTGAACTCGATCTGGGAAGGATCGGGCAACATCATGGCGCTCGACCTGCTGCGCGCCTTGCGCCAGGCGGACGCGGCGACGACGCTGTTGCGGGAGTGCGCGCCGGCGCGTGGTTTCCACCCGGCATTGGACCGCCTCGTGGCGGGCCTGCCCGATCGCATCGATGCCGCGCCCCCCGAGAGCGAGGTCCGACGGCTGGCGCAGGACATCGCGCTGGCGGTGCAGTCCAGTTTGCTGGTGCAGACGGCGCCGGAGCCGGTCGCCCGCGCCTTCTGCCAGTCGCGGCTGGCTGGGCCGGCAGGCCAGGTCTTCGGCTGCCTGGCCGACGACACCGATTTCGACGCCATCCTCGCGCGGGCCCGGCCACGCTGAGTCCGCATCCATTCCCGACACGCTCGACCCCTGCCATGACCGAACCGATCCTGCACCACTACCCCAAGTCCCCGTTTGCCGAGAAGGTCCGGCTCGTGCTGGGCTACAAGAAACTGGCCTGGCAATCGGTCCATATCCCGATGGTCATGCCCAAGCCCGACCTGCTGGCATTGACGGGCGGATACCGCAAGACGCCGGTGCTGCAGCTCGGTGCCGACATCTACTGCGACACCGCGCTGATCTGCGACGTGCTCGAGCACCTGCAGCCCGAGCCGACGCTGTATCCGGCGCGTGGCAAGGGCATGGCACGGGTGCTGGCCCAATGGGCCGACACCACGCTGTTCTGGACATCGATGGCCTACAGCCTGTCGCCCAAGGGCGTGGCGCAGATGTTCGGCACGGCCGGACCCGATGCCGCCAAGGCCTTCGGCGCCGATCGTGCGGCCATGCGCGTGGCCACGCCGCGCATCCGCCCCGGCGATGCGGCCGGCGCCTACAAGTCCTATCTGCGCCGGCTCGCCAACATGCTCGAAGGGCAGGACTTCCTGCTCGGTGCGCAGCCGTGCGTGGCCGATTTCGCCGCCTACCATGGGCTGTGGTTCACCCGTGTGCAGACCAGCGTCATGGCCGACGTGCTCGATGCGACGCCGGGCGTGCTTGCCTGGATGGACCGCATGGCCGCCATCGGCCACGCAAGCTCCACGCGCCTGGATGCCGATGCGGCCATCGCCCTGGCGGCGCAATCGACCCCGTTGCCCGTCGACGACGCGGCATTCCAGGACGACCACGGCATTGCGCTGGGATCGCGGGTGAGCATCTCCGGCAACGACGTCGGACCCGAGCCGACCGAAGGCGAACTCGTGGCCGCGACCCGGATGCACTACACGCTGCGCCGCACCGATGCGCGCGCCGGCACCGTGCACGTGCATTTCCCGCGCATCGGCTACGTGCTGCGCGCGGCGGAGCCGGCATGAGCCGGCGCAGTGCCACGCCACCCCCCTTCCGCCGGGCACAGCGCAAGGTGTGCCGATGAATGCCGGGGCGACGGTGCTGGAATGGAACAGCGCATCCCTGGAGCAACTGCGCCCGGCGACGCTGTACGCCATCCTGCAGCTGCGCAGCGCGGTCTTCGTCGTCGAGCAGCACTGTCTGTTCCAGGACCTCGACGGTACCGACCACCTGGCGATGCACCTGACCGGTGAACGGCAGGGCGAACTGCTGGCCTATGCGCGGTGTTTTCCGCCCGGCGTGCACTTTCCCGAGATCAGCATCGGCCGGATCGCGACACGCTTCGATACCCGGGGTACCGGTCTGGGCCATCAGCTGGTGGAGCAGGCGCTGGATCTGGTGCGCCGCACCTGGGGCGCGCAACCGGTGCGCATCGGCGCCCAGGCCCGATTGAAGGACTTCTATCGCCGGCACGGGTTCGTCGACACCGGCATCGACTATGTCGAGGACGGCATCGACCACGTGCAGATGCTCAGGACCCCATGAAACCAGGAGACCACCATGATCGATGATTTCAAGAACAAGACCGCCGTGCTGACCGGTGCCGGCTCCGGCTTCGGCCTGGAATGCGCGCGCATCGGCGCCAGGCTGGGCATGAACCTGGTGCTGGCCGACGTGCAGCAGGATGCGCTGGACCGCGCGCGGGACGAGATGCAGGCCGCCGGCGCCCAGGTGCTGGCCTGCCGGCTCGACGTGTCCAGGGCCGACGAGGTCGAGGCCCTCGGGCGCGCGGTTGCCGAGCGATTCGGCGCTCCGCATCTGGTGTTCAACAACGCCGGCGTCGGCGCCGGCGGCCTGATCTGGGAGACCAGTGTCAAGGACTGGGAATGGGTGCTGGGCGTGAACCTGATGGGCGTGGCCCATGGTGTGCGGGTGTTCACGCCGATGATGCTCGACGCCGCCGCCGCCGATCCGGCCTGGCGCGGGCACATCGTCAACACCGCCAGCATGGCGGGCCTGCTGGCGCCGCCCAACATGGGCGTGTACAACGTCAGCAAACACGCGGTCGTGGCCTTGACCGAAACCCTGTACCAGGATCTGTCGCTGGTCACGGACCAGGTCAGCGCCAGCGTGTTGTGTCCGTTCTTTGTTCCCACCGGCATCAGCCAGAGCCATCGCAACCGGCCGGCGGAATTGTCGGATCGGGCGGCCAGGCCCACGCGCAGCCAGCTGATCGGCCAGGCCATGAGCGACAAGGCCGTGGGGTCGGGCAAGGTATCGGCCGCCGACGTGGCGCAGCTGGTGTTCGATGCCGTGGCGGCCGATCGCTTCTACATCTACAGCCATCCCAAGGCCATCAAGTCGGTACAGACCCGGCTCGAGGACATCATGCAGGCACGCAACCCGACCGATCCGTTCGCCGACAAGCCCGAACTCGGCGCGGAACTGCGCAAGGCCTTGCGCGCCTGATCGGGAGGTTGCAGCTGGGGCTGCGGCTGCGGCGCCTGGTGGCGCCGGGTGTCAATGCACCTGGCGCGAACCCATCTGGTCGAACAGGTCGACCTGGGCCCGGATGTCCTCGGACTTGCCCAGGATGTTGGTGAAACGCAGCAGTTCCTCGTCCTGGATGAAACTGGCCGACGACTGCGCGGTCAACAACAGGTCCGCCGTCTGCGGCCGGGCCACGATGTAGCCCTGGACATAGTTGACGCCGATCTCGGCCAGCGTCTGCACGGTTGCCGTGTCTTCCGCCCATTCGGCGATGGTCTGCATGCCCAGGTTGCGCGCCAGGTTCACGATGGCCTCGACGATCGCGACATTGGCCGGATGGCGGTTCATGTTGACGATGAAGCTGCCGTCGATCTTGAGCAGGTCGGCCGGCAACTCCTTGAGATAGGAGAACGAGGTATAACCGGCGCCGAAATCGTCGAGTGCGACCTTGGCGCCGAAGCTGCGCACCCGGTCGATGAAATGGCGCGTGTTGTTGAGATCGTGCAGCGCGACACTTTCGGTGATCTCGATGCACAGGTGGCGGGCGATGTCGGCGTTGGCCGCGAGCATGGCGAACACGTCCTGCATGAACTTCTCGTCGTTCAGCGATGCGCCGCTCAGGTTCATGCAGACGAAACGGGTGTTGGTCAGGCTGCGCTGGTGCTCGCTGAGCCAGGCCAGCGTGGTCGACATCACCCAGCGGTCGATCACGCCCATGCGGCCGCTGTTCTCCGCGGCCGCGATCAGGCGGTCGGTCCGTACCAGCTTGCCTTCGCTGTCGCGCATGCGCAGCAGCACCTCGAAGTTCAGCGACTCGTTGGGCGTCTTCAGCGACATGATCGGCTGCATTTCCAGGTACAGCCCGTCGGTGGCGGCGCTCGACGACAGCAGTTCGACCAGGCGCAGCTCGGCCTCGTGCTGGCGGAAGGCATCGGCATTGCGGTCGTAGACCACCAGGCCGTCGTGGTGGCCGCGCTTGGCGTCGCGGCAGGCACGGTCGGCGGTGGACAAGGCGTCCTTGATCGACGTGCCGGGCATGACCTCGATCAGGCCGATGGATCCGCGCACCGTGAAGGCCTTGTCGCCCACGCGGAACGGCGTGCTGCCGATGTTGCGCACGATGCCCTGGCATACCAGCGAGGCCAGCGCCATCTTGGTGTCGGGCAGCACGATGACGAATTCGTCGCCACCGACCCGTCCGATGCGGATCGATCCGGACACCACGTCGGTGATGCGCCGGCATACCTGCTGCAGCACCTCGTCGCCGGCGCTGTGGCCGTACAGGTCGTTGATCAGCTTGAACCGGTCCAGGTCGAGGTAGGCGAGGGCGAACGGCCGCGCCTTGGGGGTCGTGGCGCTGGCGTCGAGGAACGCGTTCTCGATGCCGCGGCGGTTGAGCACCTTGGTCAGCGGATCGTTGTAGGCCAGGAAATTCAGGTCTTCGGACGCCCGGGCCTTCTCGGTGATGTCCTGCAACGAGCCTTCGATGCGCTCGTTGGCCTGCGTGGCCTTGACCAGGTATTTGCGCTGTTCGCTGCCGTCCGTCGGCTTCTTGCCCTTGATCTCCAGCTCGCCGTCGACCCGGCTGTAGACGAAATGGTGCAGCTGCGTCCAGGCCCCCTGGTCGAAATACAGCTGCCAGGTGTTGCGGCCCGGCGCCAGCACCTGCTCGCCCAGCATGGCGCGCAGCGTCGGATTGGCACTGATGAAGCGGCCCTGCAGGTCCAGGCTGAACAGGCCGATCGGCATCGCATTGAAGTTGTGTTCCAGTTCCGCCTGCACCTTGATGCGTTGCTGGTGCTCCATGCGCATCTGTTCGGCGATCGCCAGCGCCGCCAGCAGGCTCGACGACAACGCCACGGTCACGAAATTGGTGGCGACCACGAATTCCTTGATGCCGGACACCGCGGCGAAGATCTCGGTCAGGCTCGACAGGAAGGTCACGCCCAGCGAGGCGCCGTACCACATGGCAACCCGGGACTGGGTGCGGGTCAGGATGTTGATCAGGCTGACGGTCATCAGCGACAGGCCCAGGCCCGTCACGACCCACATCATCGGCAGCCACACCTTGTAGGGCAGCAGCAGCGACACGACGATGAAGGGCAGGCAGACCCACTGCATCACCTGCAGCGGACGGTTGTACCGGGTCTTGGCCAGTTCGTCGTGGAACAGCGTGCGGTACAGCATCAGCGTCAGCAGGCCGTAGAAGGATACGGTGACGGCTCGGCCGGTTTGCAACCACTCCGCCGGCAGCGTGTGTCCCAGCCACTGGATATCCCATCCCGCCGAAATCGCGCTCATGCGCAGCGTGAGCACCAGCCAGGCGGCAAACAGCACGTACAGGATCTGGCGGTTGATCCAGGCGGTCATCAGCACGAAGACGGCCAGCACGATCAGGCCGCCGTCGAGCAGCCCGGAGTTGCGGTGGAATTCATTGATGGACCGCAGCCAATCCTCGGTGCCCCACAAGGACGCGCTGAGCGTGGCGGGCCCCACGAAGTTGGCGCGGCAGATGGCCGCCTGGGAGGCGCCCTGGTCCAGCTGCAAGGCGAATCCGGCCTTGGCCAGCGACAGCCGACCCTTGGCCGCGCTGCGCGTGGCCTCGCCCAGCGGTGCCAGGCCGTTGCGGTCCCAGCAGGCGATGGCCGATGCATGGCGCGATGGAAACTCGATCGTGGCGCTGCGGCTCGAGGCCTCGGCCGGGACGGCCAGCGCAAACCAGATCGGCTTTTCGGAGCGGCGGGTGTCGAAGCGCGGGACCCAGGGCTGCCGGTCCAGTTGCGCCCCGGCCTGTGCCACGTTGAGTTCGCCGGAGGCGTCCAGCAGGACCTGGAACGGCATGGGCTGGGAGCCGCCGCCCGCGTATTGGTCGTCCCACAACACGATGGCCGCGATCGATGCCAGACCGATCGCGATCGGAACCATGTAGATGGACAACGCCCACAGCAAGGCATCCATGGCCGCGCCGAAGCGGGGCCACATCCGTGCGTTCCGTGAGTCGATGCGCGCTACCATGCGTCCTTGTAGACCTTGGAACCGTTCCAAGCTGGCGTCAGTCTACGCGGACACAAGGGCAACTCAAAACACTATCACTTCTTTTGGCCGTCCACAACGGCCTGAATGGGCGGTTTGTTGCGAAATTCAAACAGGGCGGCGGCCCAGCGGTGGGGTGACCCGCAGCATCGGCGCATCCGGGAACAGGCCGCCCAGGCTGGTTTCGCGCTCGACCTGCACGTCGATATCGCTGTGATGGGTATGCACGAAGAACTTGAGCAAGGGGTGCTGGGCCTCCGTCCAGCGCTGCGCGCCGGTCTCGATCTCGAATCCCAGCACGCGGTGCGGGATGTTGTTGCCATGGCGCATCGGGATGAAGCCCTGCTCCGGATACAGGTCCTCGAACATCAGCTGGTCGTACTGGCGATCGAGCGGCGCGCGTGCGGCGACGATGGCCCAGTCGATACCATCCTGCTCGCAATACTGGAACGCGGCCTTGATCAGCACGATCTTGACCAGGCGGCCGATGGTGCCACCCACGATGCCCAGGCGGCTCACCTCGGCCAGCGGACGGTCGCGCAGCCAGCGCGGCAAGGTCACCGACTGCTCGACCTTCAGCGGCATGTAGGCGTTGGTCTGGATGCGCAAGGTGCCGATCGGGGCACCGTCGAGCTTGGATTCGGCCAGCAGCACCGCAACGCCGGGCTCGCTGTCGATGGCCTCCGGTGTGCGCAGCTTCTCGCCGAACTCCGGCATGTGCCGCCCATAGGCCTCGGCCCGGATGCTGACCGCCTTGGACAAGGCCGCGTCGTCACGCACCACGCGAACCGTGAACGGCAGACGTTCCTCGGCCATCCGGGGCTGCTCGCTGGACAGGGTCGCCGGCGGCAGATCGGCGACGGGAATGTGGCGGGGCGGGGCGGAGAAGCGCGACGGTTGGATCATGATGACGTCCTTTAGACAATTGGGTGGATTGACTCGGCAGGTAGGCAGTGACGCCCTTGTAAATAAATGTAGGCTTCGGGGCCGCTTCTGCTAAGTCGCCGTTTGTCTCGATCGTCTGTAGGAAGTCTCCTTACACGCCTGTCTGCGCGGCGGACGTGCCGGGCTGTGTCGGCGCGGCCGCGCCCGGGGACGGTGCCTGCTGCTGGCAGGCCAGCGACACGGCCTGGACGGTGTCGCCGTTGCGCGGGTCGAACACGACCAGGTTGACGGTGCGCGCGTGTCCGGCCGCCGCCGGCACGGCATGCAGCACCAGCGGCTGCGGTGTCCCGGGCTGGCCGCGGTAGTGCCCGGCAAGCGTGTATTGCCGCACGACATGGTCGTTGCGCAAGGTCTCGCCGGCGTTTTCGCCCGCGCCCACGGCGGTGTGGTGCGCGCTGTCGGTCACGGTCCAGTATGCGGCCCAGGCGTCGGGGCCGCCGCGTTCGAGCGTCACCGTGGCATCGAACCGGTCCGGCGCGCCCCGCACCAGCCGGATGCTGGCGCCGGCGCGGCGGCCGGCAGAGGCCAGCGGCATCGGTGCGTTGCGCCACTGGCGCCAGTCGCGTCCATCGAGCACGACCTGCGGGGTGTAGATGCTGCGCAATCCGTTCCAGGCCGCGATCTGGCGCTGGCGCGCGGTATGCGCCGGCGCCGCGAACGGGTCGGGCCACCCGATGTAGTCCCAATACGCGACATGAAACGCCTGGATCACGGCGCCCTCTGGCGCGGTGCTGCCGGGTCGCAGCCGCGACAACCACCGGTCCGCCGGCGGGCAGGAACTGCAGCCCTGCGATGTGTACAACTCGACCACCGGCGCCACCGTGGCGCCGGATTGCACCTGGCAGGTCGCCGCCAGCGCCATCGGCGCCCCAAGCATCGCGGCCGATACGGCCGCCCAGGCCGCGGCACGCGGCGCGGATGCGCCTGGTTTGTCCCTCGTCATGCGTTACCTCCTGTGACATTTCCGCGGGGCGCGGGAGCCGCGCCGGGCTGTGGCACACTCGCCGGCTTTGCGCCCGCTGCGGCTTGGTCGGCGGCGGGCGAGCAGAACTTACCCCGGGGAGGAACACACCATGTCAGCCATCGTCAGCCGCATCGCCCACGAACTGGGGGTGCGCGAAGCCCAGGTCCAGGCCGCCGTGGACCTGCTCGATGGCGGCGCCACGGTGCCGTTCGTGGCCCGTTACCGCAAGGAGGCCACCGGTGGCCTGGACGATGTGGCCTTGCGCGAGATCGACACCCGGCTGACCTATCTGCGGGAGATGCAGGAACGCTGTGCCAGCATCCTGGCCGCGATCGAGGAGCAGGGCAAGCTGACACCCGAACTGCGCCAGGCGCTGCTGGCGGCGGCGACCAAGCAGGAACTGGAAGACCTGTATCTGCCGTTCAAGCAGAAGCGCCGCACCAAGGGAGAGCTGGCGCGCGAAGCCGGTCTCGAGCCGCTGGCCGACCGGCTGTTGCAGGACCCGACGCTGGTGCCGCAGGAAGAGGCCAAGGCCTTTGTCGTCCCGTACGAGGTGCCGACCGATCCGGCGGACAAGCGGCCGGATTTCTCCACCGTGCAGGCGGTGCTCGACGGGGTGCGGGACATCCTGAGCGAGCGCTGGGCCGAGCAACCGGCGCTGGTGCAGACGCTGCGCGAATGGTTGTGGGACAGCGGACAACTGGCCAGCCGCCTGCGCAGCGGCAAGGACGAGCAGAACCCGGACGTGGCCAAGTTCCGCGACTATTTCGACTACCAGGAGCCGATCGCCCGGGTGCCGTCGCACCGGGCGCTGGCCGTGTTCCGCGGCCGGGCGCTGGAGATGCTGGACGTGCAGCTCGAGCTGCCGCAGCCCGATCCGGCGCCGTCGCCCACGGGCGCCGCGTCCAGTGCGCTGGCGGAAATCCGCATCGGCCAGCACGTGGGCTGGCGCCACCAGGGCCGCGCCAGCGACGACTTCATTGCCAAGTGCATCACCTGGACCTGGCGCGTCAAGCTCAGCCTGTCGACCGAACGCGACCTGTTCTCGCGGCTGCGCGAGTCCGCCGAGGCGACCGCGATCAAGATCTTCGCCGACAACCTGCGCGACCTGTTGCTGGCCGCGCCGGCCGGCCCACGGGTCGTGCTGGGCCTGGATCCGGGTATCCGCACCGGCTGCAAGGTGGCGGTGGTCGACCGCAACGGCAAGCTGGTGGATACCGCGACCATCTACCCCCATGAGCCGCGCAAGGACTGGGACGGCTCGCTGCACCAGCTGCGCCAGTTGTGCCTGCGCCACGGCGTGAACCTGATCGCGATCGGCAACGGCACGGCCAGCCGCGAGACCGACCGCCTGGCGGCCGACCTGATCGGCCAGCTCCAGCGCGCGGCCCAGGCGGCCGACCCGGCGCACGCGCCGGTCACGGTGCCCGAGAAGGTCGTCGTCAGCGAGGCCGGCGCCTCGGTGTATTCGGCCAGTGCGTTTGCGTCGCAGGAGATGCCCGATGTCGACGTCAGCCTGCGCGGGGCGGCCAGCATCGCGCGGCGGCTGCAGGACCCGCTCGCCGAACTGGTCAAGATCGATCCCAAGTCGATCGGCGTGGGCCAGTACCAGCACGACGTGAACCAGGGCGAGCTGGCGCGCAGCCTGGATGCGGTGGTCGAGGACTGCGTGAATGCGGTGGGCGTGGACCTGAACACGGCCAGCGTACCGCTGCTGCGCCGGGTGTCCGGCCTGTCGCCCAGCGTGGCGGCCTCCGTGGTGCGCTGGCGCGATGCGAACGGGAGTTTTCGCAGCCGCGCGCAGCTGCTGCAGGTGACGGGACTGGGGGCCAAGACCTTCGAGCAGAGTGCCGGCTTCCTGCGCATCCGCGACGGCGACAACCCGCTGGACATGACCGGCGTGCATCCGGAGACCTATCCGGTGGTGGAGAAGATCCTGCAACACACCGGCCTGCCGGTGGGCGAACTGATGGGCCGCGGTGCCACGCTGGCCAGCCTGCGGCCCGACATGTTCGCCGACGCGGTGTTCGGCGTGCCCACCGTGCGCGACATCCTGACGGAACTGGAGAAGCCCGGTCGCGACCCGCGGCCGGAGTTCCGCGCGGCCAGGCTCAACGACAACGTGCTGGATATCGCGGACCTGCGCGAAGGCATGGTGCTCGAGGGCACGGTCAGCAACGTGGCGGCGTTCGGCGCCTTCGTCGACCTGGGCGTGCACCAGGACGGGCTGATCCACGTCAGCCAGCTCAGCGATCGCTTCGTCAACGATGCGCGGGAAGTGGTCAAGACCGGCGCCATCGTCAAGGTCAAGGTGCTGGAGGTCGACCTGGCGCGCAAGCGCATCTCGCTGACGATGAAGCTGGGCGCGCCGACACCGGCGCGACGGGGTGCGGCGGAGCCGGGGCGCCGCGGGTCGGGCGACGCCGGGCGTGGCGGCATGCGCTCGGCGCCGTCGGCCGCGACCACCACGGCGATGGCCTCGGCCTTCGCGCGGCTCAAGGGCTGAGCGGGCCGCGGACGGACCCGATTGGCAGTGGCGAGGCCCGCCGCACCATAATCCGGGTTGTATCGACCGTTCTGTCCGGAGCCATTGCCCCATGTTGTTGCGCGATCTGTTGGCGTCACAGTTCATCCTGCCCAGTATTCCCAAGGTCGTGGCCTTGCTGCTGAGCGAACTCGAGCGCGAGCAGCCCGACCTGAAGAAGATCTCCCAGCTCATCAGCACCGACCCGGCGCTGGCGACGCGTTTGCTGCAGGTGTCCAACTCCGGTTTCTTCCGGCTCTCGGGGAAGGTCAACAGCGTGCCCGAGTCGCTGGCGGTGGTGGGACTGAGCCACGTGCGCACGATGGCGAACGCCGCGGCCAGCAAGGCCTCGCTCAAGGCCGTTCCCGGCATCAACCTGCAGGCCTACTGGGACTTCAGCCTGGACGTGGCCAAGGTCTGCCGGTCGCTCGCGGGCGTGGTACGGCAGAACCAGCAGGCCGCCTTCACGGCCGGGCTGATCCATTTCATCGGTGAGCTGGCGATGCGTATCGCGATGCCCCAGGAAATGGCCGCGCTCGACCGCGAAGTGCCGGCGCTCGATGCGCGCAGGGCCCGGGCCGAGCGCAAGCGTTTCGATTTCGACCATGCGCAGGTCGGCGCCGGATATGCGCGTCAATGGATGTTTCCCGAGCCCATCGTGGACGCGATGGCGCACCAGGATTCGCCGTTCATGAACGACGCCTATGAACCGCTGGCCGGCGTGCTGCATCTGGCGGTGTGGCGCGCGCGCTGCAAGCTCGGCGGGCTGAACCAGCGCGAAATGGCGGTGACCTTTCCCGGGCCGGTCGGCGAGGTGCTGGCGCTGGACATCGACATGGTGCTGCAGCAGGACCCGATCGACTGGACCAGCCAGCATTGAGCGGAGCGGGCCTCATGCGCGCACTGCACCTGTATGCCGGGCCGGGCGCGATGCGGCATATCCGCCAGCATGGCCTGCAGCCGGGTGACATCCGCACCGTGGCCGGCGCCGCCGGGGGGCCCAAGGGCCTGATCCTCGGTCCGCTCGACCGCTGGATCTTCGGGAAGTGGCTGCCGCAGGCGGACACGCCGGTGGACCTGATCGGCGCGTCGATCGGCGCCTGGCGCATGGCGACGGCCTGCCTGGACGACTGCGTGACCGCATTCGCGCGGCTCGAACACGACTACATCCGCCAGGACTATGCGCTGGAACCGGGCCAGTCGCGTCCGACACCGGACCAGGTGAGCGAGTTGTTCGGCAGCAACCTGCAGGCGTTCTACGGCCAGCGTGTCGGCGAGGTGCTGAGCCACCCGCGTTACCGCCTGCATGTGCTGACCG
Source organism: Rhodoferax sp. (assembly GCA_024236015.1). Taxonomy (GTDB): domain Bacteria; phylum Pseudomonadota; class Gammaproteobacteria; order Burkholderiales; family Burkholderiaceae_C; genus CAISIP01. Next base: position 1,019,702 of record JACKLK010000001.1, on the reverse strand, counting down.
CGCGTGGACGCCACCTGCTCGGACGCGAGCACCGCCTGCGCACGCCCCTGGGCTACCTGGGCGCATTCCTGACCAACACCGTGCACCGCAAGGCCATGGGCGCCTGGCTCGAGCGGGTGGTCTTCTCCACGCCTGGAGCCGCGCTGCCGTTTGCCACGCAGGACTACCGTACGCGCCAGGTGCCGCTGGCGACGGCCAATTTCCATGCCGCGCTGCAGGCCAGCTGCTCGATCCCGTTCATGCTGCGGGCCGTGCACGACATCCCCGGAGCACCGCCCGGTGCCTACTGGGACGGCGGCATCACCGACTACCACCTGCACCTGAACTATGCGGGGGTCGCGCCGCCGGAGGCCGACGTCCGGCCCGGCCTGGTGCTGTATCCGCATTTCCAGCGCGCCGTCGTGCCCGGCTGGCTGGACAAGGGCCTGAAGTGGCGCCACAAGCCGACCGGCTTCCTGGACAACCTGCTGTTGCTCGCCCCCAATCCGCAATGGGTGGCCCGGCTGCCCCGCGGCAAGTTGCCCGACCGCAACGATTTCATCCACCACCGCCATGACCTGGCGGGCCGGATCCGGGACTGGAGTGCGGCGGCCAGCGCCAGCGAGCAACTGGCCGAGGAGTTCGTCCGCTGGGTGGAGGCGCCCGACCTGGACACGCTGCAGCCCTTGTGACCGGGCGCGCGGCCCGGCCGCGGCCGGCCTGCGTGCAGCGGCGACAATACCGGGGTGCGCCTCGCGGCGCGGATCTTCCAGCCTCTGCTCCATGTCCCGTTACCTGACCGCCGCCCTGTACAAGTTTGTCGAACTGCCGGACTACGCCGGCTGGCAGGCGCCGCTGCTGGCGCTGTGCCGCGAGCACGGTGTCAAGGGCACGCTGCTGCTGGCGGCCGAAGGCATCAACGGCACGATCGCCGGCTTGCCGCAGGGTGTGCGCGCCGTCCTGCAGTGGCTGCGCAGCGATGCACGGATGGCCGATCTCGAGCACAAGGAATCCTGGGCCGACACCCCGCCGTTTCACCGGATGAAGGTCCGGCTCAAGGCGGAGATCGTCACGATGCACGTGCCGGGCCTGCGTCCCGCGGCCATGGCCGGCCGCTACGTGCCGCCCCAGGCATGGAACGCGCTGATCCGGCAACCCGACGTGGTCGTGGTCGATACGCGCAACGACTACGAGGTTGCTGTCGGCAGCTTCGACGGCGCCGTCGATCCCGGCACGCGCAGTTTCTCGGAGTTGCCGCAATGGGTCGAGCAGCAATCGCGCCCGGGCGGCCTGCTGGCGGAACGGGACGGAAAGAAGCCGCGCGTGGCGATGTTCTGCACCGGCGGCATCCGCTGCGAAAAATCGACGGCATTGCTGCGCATGCGCGGCTTCGACGAGGTCTACCACCTGCAAGGCGGCATCCTGAAGTACCTCGAAACGGTGAAGCCCGAGGACAGCCTCTGGCAGGGCCAGTGCTTCGTGTTCGACGAACGGGTGTCGGTCGGCCATGGCCTGGCCCAAGGCGAGCTGCAGTTGTGCCGCTCCTGCCGGCGTCCGCTGGACGCCGACGCGATGGCGTCGCCCTTGTTCGAGGAGGGGGTCTCCTGCCCGCACTGCCATGACACGCTGGATGCGGCCCGTCGGCAGGCACTGGCCGAGCGCCAGCGCCAGGTCACCCTGGCGCGCGCCCGTGGCACGACGCATATTGCGGCGCAGATGCCGGTGCGCCCGGCCAGGACGGTTGTGTCTGACTGAGCGCGTCCTGCCGTGAAGGCGGATGTGACGATGACCGATACCCCATCGCTGCCTGACGACCCTGGCCTGCACGCGCCGGTACGCATGTTGCAGGAGTTGTTGCGCAGCCACGAGCGGCGGGAGGGCCCCCATGCGGCGAGGCGCATCGTCGTCGGCTTGGCGGGCCTGCCGGGCTCCGGCAAGAGCACGCTGGCCGCACGGTTGGTGGCCGCGCTCGATCGCCGGGAAGGGCCGGGCACCGCCGTCGCGCTGGGCATGGACGGTTTTCACCTGAGCCGGGCGCAGCTGGCGCGGTTTCCCGATCCGGCACGGGCGCTTGCGCGCCGCGGGGCACCGTGGACCTTCGATGCCCGTGCCCTGGCCGAGCGGCTGCGCCGCTTGCGCGCCGAGCCGGCTTCGACGGACGCAGCCGATGGCGCGGTGGTCCGCTGGCCGTCCTTCGCGCACGGCGTCGGCGACCCGGTGCCCGATGCCGTCGCCGTACCGCCCGCGACCCGCCTCGTCGTGATCGAGGGCCTGTACCTGCTGCACCGCCACGACGGCTGGGACCTGGACGGGTTGCTCGATGCCTGCTGGTACCTGGACGTCGATGCCGATGCGGCGCTCGAGCGGCTGACGCGGCGCCACATGGCCAGCTGGGGCCTGGACCGCGCGGCCGCAACGGCACGGGTACAGGCCAACGACCGGCTCAACGCGCAGATCGTGGCGGCATCCCGCCACCGCGCCGACGTCCTGCTGCCGGCGCGCTGCGCCGGCCTGTGAGCGCCGCCGGCACCTGGCCGGCGCATCGACGCTACATCGACTGCTGCAGCATCGCCCGGTAGTCGTCGCGCGTGGCCAGGCGCGGATTGGTCTTGTGGCAATGGTCGGCCATCGCGCCGTCGATGATGGCGTCGAACTGCGCTTCGCCCACACCCATCGCGGCCAGGCCGTCGGGCAGGCCCAGGCGCGCGTTCATGTCCTTGATCGCCTGGCCGATGGTGTCGGGCGCCGGCAGGCCCATCGCATGCGCCATGCGCGCGAGCCGGTTTTCCTTGCGGATGGACTGGGCACTGGCGTTGAACTGCACCACCGCCGGCAGGAACACCGCATTGAGCGTGCCATGGTGCAGGCGCGGGTCGATGCCGCCCAGGCTGTGGCTGAGCGAGTGCACGCAGCCCAGGCCTTTCTGGAACGCCATCGCGCCTTGCATGGACGCACTCATCATGTTGAGCCGGGCCTCGCGGTCGCTGCCGTCGCGGGTGGCGCGCTCGATGTGTTTCCAGGCGCGCTCCAGGCCGTCGAGTGCGATGCCGTCCGCGGGCGGATTGAAGGCCGGCGCCATGAAGGTCTCCATGCAGTGCGCCACCGCATCCATTCCGGTGGCGGCCGTGAGCCGCGCCGGCAGGCCCAGCGTCAGGTCGGGGTCGCAGATGGCCGCGCGTGGCACCAGGTGCCAGGAATGGAAGCCGAGCTTGCGGCCGTCATCGAGGATCAGGATGGCGCCGCGCGCAACCTCGCTGCCGGTGCCGCTGGTGGTCGGAACGGCGATCAGCGGCAGGCAACGATCGGTGATGCGCGGCGAGCCGCCTTCGATCGTGGCATAGGTCTTGAGCGGGCCTTCGTGGCGGGCGGCGATGGCCACGCCCTTGGCGCAGTCGATCGCCGATCCGCCGCCCAGTGCGATCAGGCCGTCGCAGGCCTGGTCGTGGAACACGTTGGTGGCCTCGCGGACCGCCGCTTCGGTCGGATTGGACGGTGTCTGGTCGTACACCGCGGCCTCCATGCCCGGCAAGGCGTCCAGCGCGGCCTGCAGCAGGCCGGCGGCCTTGATGCCGGCGTCGGTCACGATCAGCGGGCGGCGGATACCGATGCGCTCGCATTCCTGTGGCAGCAGCTTCAGCGCGCCGGCTTCGAACTGGATCTGGGTCACGTAATTGATGAAAGCCATGATGGGTACCGGTGTAGGATCAGAGTGTCACTGTAGCAAGAACACGAATGCGCAGCTGGCGCCCGGGCGCCGCGGCTGCCCCCGACCGCGATGACCGACCTGACCCGAAACCGATTCCGACTGATCCACCGGCTGCGGGTGCGCTGGGCCGAGGTCGATCTGCAGCGGATCGTCTTCAACCCGCATTACCTGACCTACATCGACACCGCGTTCACCGAGTACTGGCGAGCGATGGCGATTCCGTACGAATCGATCCCGGCCCAGCTCGGTGGCGACCTGTACGTGAAGAAGTCGACACTCGAATACCACGGCTCGGCCCGGCTCGATGACCTGCTCGACGTCGGCATCCAGTGCGGGCGCATCGGCAACTCGTCGATGCTGTTCCATGCCGGCATCTTCCGGGACGATCGCTTGCTGGTCACCGGAGAACTGGTCTACGTGTTCGCCGATCCGGCGACGCAGACGTCCAGGCCGGTGCCCGAGGCGCTGCGCGAGATGCTGCAGTCCTACGAGGCTGGCGCGTCCCCGATCGAGGTCCGGGTGGGCAACTGGGCCGATCTCGGCGCGCAGGCATCGGCCGTGCGGCGCGAGGTGTTCATCGAGGAGATGGGCATCGACCATGCCTTGGATGCGGATGCCGACGATGAAACCGCGGTCCATGCCCTGGTGCGCAACCGCATGGGTCAGCCGATGGCCACCGCCCGCCTGGTGCAGGAGGGGCCGGAACTGGCCCGGATCGCCCGCGTGGCGGTGAGCCGGACCATGCGCTCGACCGGATTCGGACGCATCGTGATGCAGGCACTGATGCAGTTGGCGGCCGAGCGGGGCGACACGCGGGTGCTGCTGCAGTCGCAGTGCAGCGCGGAAGGCTTCTACACCCGGCTGGGCTTCAACCCGATCGGCGAGCCGTACGACGAGGCCGGCGTGCCGCATATCGACATGGCGCGGCGTATCGGGGCGCTGTGAGGCGGGTACGGCCCGCCGGCGCCGATATCCATCAGACGTCTTCGAGCAAGGGGTAGGGCATGGCGCGAACCTGCAGCGCCGGGCCCTGGGCCGATCCCAGGTGCAACGTGGCAGCCTGCTGCATCGCTGCGACCTGCCCGGAGACGATGGCATCCCATCCGCCGTCGGGGCAGGGCGCGGCCTGCACCACGGTGGCGCAGGGCTGCTCGGCGTCGTCCGGCGTGAAGATGTCCTGGCCGGCGCGCATCTCGGCTGAGCAGTGCGCCAGCATCGCGCGGCGCTTGAGCACGCCGCGGAACTGGCTGCGGGCAACCACCTCCTGGCCCGGATAACAGCCTTTCTTGAAGTTGACGCCACCGACCGATTCGTAGTTGAGCATCTGCGGCACGAAGGCTTCGACGACGGCCGCGCCGACCGTCGCGACTCCGGCACGCACCTCGCCCAGCATCCACGACGCCAGTGACAAGGGGGGGCCGGCAGGCGGTTCCGTTCCGGTTGGCGCAACCCACAACGCCCGCGCCTGGCCGTCCGCCGGGTAGAGCTGCACCAGGCTGGCGTCGCCGAGCTCGTGGCGGGACCAGGGGGCTGTGGACGCCGGCGCCAGGGCGTCCAGGGCCCCGCCGGCGATTCCCAGCAGCTGGAAGTCGTCGCTGGCGTCGCTCAGCCGCGCCTTGGCCCGCAGCACGAACATCGACAGGCGCTTGAGCACGGGCGCGAGCAGGTCGCGGCTGCATATCAGCACGATTTCTTCCGGGCTGCGCTTGAAGCCGATGAAACTCGCCTGGATCCGGCCCTTGGCCGTGCAGAAGGCGGCCAGGCGTGCCTCGGAGGGACCCAGCAACGCGAAGTCCTGCGTCAGCTGGCCATGCAGAAAGCTCGCGGCGTCCGGGCCTTGGGCGCGGATCACGCCCAGATGGGGCAGCGGGGTGACCCCGTTCAATGGTGTTTGCATGGGCTCAATTATCATCGTCGATCAATGACTCGTGACTGAACAGGCCTGTGCGACGCTTTCTGCTGATACTCGTGTTGCTTGCGTCCGGCCTGGCCGGCGCGGCCTTCTGGTGGCTGGAGCAACCGTTGACGATGGCCGGCGACTCGGTCGACGTGACGATCGACCCGCGCACGAGCGCGCGCGGCGTGGCCGATGTCGTGGCCCGCTCGGGCATCGACGTGTCGCCGCTGCTGTTGCACCTGTGGTTCCGGGTGTCGGGCGATGCGCGCCAGATCCGGGCCGGAAGTTACGAAATCGAGCGCGGCACGACGGCGCGCAGCCTGCTGCGCAAGCTGGTGCGCGGCGAGGAGTCGCTGCGCTCGCTGACCCTGGTCGAGGGCTGGACGTTCCGGCAGTTGCGCGGGGCGCTGGCCAAGGCGCCGGACCTGCGCCAGGACACCGCGGAACTCAGCGACGCCGACATCATGGAGCGACTCGGGCGCATGGGCCAGCATCCGGAAGGGCGGTTTTTCCCGGACACCTACAGTTATGCCAAGGGATCGAGCGACCTGAAGCTGCTGGCCTTGGCCTTGCGCACCATGGACCGCCATCTGCAGGCCGCCTGGGAGAACCGCGCGCCCGACAGTCCGCTGCGAACGCCGCAGGAGGCCTTGATCCTGGCCAGCATCATCGAGAAGGAAACCGGTATCCATGCCGACCGGGCCCTGATTGCCGGGGTCTTCAACAACCGCCTGCGCCTGGGCATGATGCTGCAGACGGACCCGACGGTCATCTACGGCATGGGCGAATTGTTCGACGGCAATCTGCGCAAGAAGGATCTGCAGACCGACACGCCATGGAACACCTATACCCGCGCCGGCCTGCCGCCGACGCCGATCGCGATGCCGGGACGCGAATCCCTGCTCGCGGCCGTGGCGCCGGCTTCGACCAAGGCCTTGTATTTCGTGGCCCGTGGCGACGGCAGCAGCGCCTTCAGCAACAGCCTGGATGAACACAACCGCGCGGTCAACCAGTACCAGCGCAAGCGATGAGCCCATGAGCACGCAGGAACAGGGCGTCTTCATCAGCTTCGAGGGGATCGACGGGGCCGGAAAGTCCAGCCACATCGACGCACTGGCCGAGCAGTTTCGCCGGGACGGGCGGCGGGTCACCGTGACGCGCGAACCCGGCGGCACACCGCTGGCGGAGCAACTGCGCGAACTGGTGCTGCGCCAACCCATGGACAGCCTGACCGAGGCGATGCTGGTCTTTGCCGCGCGGCGCGATCATGTGGTGCGGGTCATCGTGCCGGGCCTGCGACGCGGCGACGTCGTGATCAGCGACCGCTTCACCGACTCGAGTTTCGCCTACCAGGGCGGCGGCCAGGGTTTGTCCGCCGCGGTCCTGCAGCAGCTCGAGCACTGGGTACAACACGACGCAGCGGCCGGCGACGGCGAACTGCTGCAGCCGGACCTGACCCTGTGGTTCGACCTGCCGCCATCCCAGGCGGCGCAACGGCTGGCGCAGGCGCGTTCCCCGGACCGCTTCGAGGCCCGCGGCGAAGATTTTTTCGGCCGCGTGCGCGATGCCTATGCCGCACGCGCACGCGCCGCCCCGGCGCGATTCGTGCGCATCGACGCAGCGGCGGCGCGCGAAGACGTCTGGCAGGCCGTTTCCACCGCCGTGCGTGCGCGGGGATGGATGGCATGAGCCGCCGGGCCGCTCCCAAGGCGAATGCCGCAGTGCGCAGCACGGAGGCTAGTCCGATGACCCGCCGGGCCGCTCCCAAGGTGGATGCCGCAGTGCGCAGCATCGAGGCGGGCCGGTGAGCCAGCTGTTGTCCGCCCCCTGGCTGACCCGCCAGCTGCGCCAGCTGCTGACCCAGCGGGGCCATGCCTGGCTGCTGCAAGGGCCGTCCGGGCTGGGCCAATACACGCTGGCGCTGGACCTGGCGCGTGCGTGGTTGTGCGAAAAGCCCACGCCCGCCGGTGCCTGTGGCCAATGCGAGAGTTGCCATGCGATCGACGTGCGCACCCATGCCGATCTGTGCGTGTTGATGCCCGAGACCGTGATGCAGCAGCGGCAATGGCCCCTGGGCGAAAAGGCCCAGGCCGAACTGGACGACAAGAAGCGCAAGCCCAGCCGCGAGATACGGGTCGATGCCATGCGCGACGCGATCGAGTTCTCGCAACGCACCAGTGCCTCGGGTCGTGGCAAGGTGGTGCTGGTGTATCCCGCCGAACGCATGAATGCGGTGACCGCCAACGCCTTGCTCAAGACCCTGGAGGAACCGGCCGGCGACGTGAAGTTCGTTCTGGCCAGTGAGGCGGCGCAGCAACTGCTGCCGACCATTCGCAGCCGCTGCCTGATGCACGCCATGGCCTGGCCCCAGGAACAGGAACTGGCGCCGTGGCTGGCGGAGCAGGGCATGGACGCGGACGCTGCAGCCGTCTGGCTGCGCGCAGCCGGTGGCCGCCCCGAGGATGCGCTGGCGCTCGGTGCCAATGGCATGGACGCCAGCCGATGGTCGGGGCTGCCAAAGGCGGTACAGCGCGGTGACCCTGCCGTGATGCAGGGGTGGTCGCCCGCCGAGATCGTGCTGACCTTGCACAAGATCTGCCACGACATGCAGTTGCATCACTGCGGTGCAGCGCCCCGTTTCTTCCGGGCGCAGGACCTTCCCCGGCCCGCATCGTTTGCAGCCCTGAGCCAATGGGGCAAGGCGCTGGCGCGGGCCACACGCACCGTCGAGCATCCGTTCAATCCAGGGCTGATGCAGGAGGCGCTGCTGAGCCAGGCGAAAAACGCCCTAAACTCCCGGCATTGACCCTTTGTCCATGAGCACCTCGTCCACCTCTCCCCGTCCCAGCGTCATCCAACTGGCCATCAAGGAAAAAGCAGCGCTGTACGCAGCCTATATCCCCTTGTTCGCCGAAGGTGGAATATTCATTCCGACGGCTCGGGAATACAAACTGGGCGACGATATCTATGTGTTGTTGTCCCTGCCGGATGACCCGCAGCGGTATCCGGTGGCGGGCAAGGTGGCCTGGGTCACACCGGCCAAGGCTGCCGGCAGCCGTACCCAGGGCGTGGGCATCCAGTTTCCCAAGGACGAAAAGTCCAGGCTCCTCAAGATCAAGATCGAGGAGATACTGGGTGCGGCGCTCGGCTCCGACCGGCCGACCCAGACCATTTGAGGACAGCCGACCGGCCGGTCGGTCGTCTCCGCCCTTGTCGGCGGCTCCTTGCCATACCCGATTCGAGCCCATCGCATGTTCACCGACTCCCACTGCCACCTGACGTTTCCCGAATTGGCGCAGGACCTGCCGCGCATCCGCCAGGCCATGGCCAATGCCGGCGTGCAAAGGGCCTTGTGCATCTGCACCACGCTGGAGGAATTCGCGCAGGTGCATGCGCTGGCGACCGACCACGACAATTTCTGGGCCACCGTGGGGGTCCATCCGGACAACGAGGGCGTCACCGAGCCGAGCCTGGACGACCTGCTGACGCGGGGGCGGCTCGAACGCGTGGTCGGGATCGGCGAGACCGGGCTCGACTATTACCGGCTCAATGGCCGTTCGATGGCCGACATGCAGTGGCAGCGGGATCGTTACCAGGTCCATATCCAGGCGGCAAGGGCGCTGGACCTTCCGCTGGTGATCCACACGCGCAGCGCCTCGCAGGACACGTTGTCGATCCTGCGCGAGCAGGGGCAGGGCGGTCCCGGGCCCGACGCGCGTGGCGTCTTCCACTGCTTCACTGAAACCATGGACGTTGCGCGCGCGGCACTCGACCTCGGTTTCTACATTTCGTTCTCCGGCATCGTGACCTTCAAGAATGCACAGGACCTGCGCGATGTCGCGGCATTCGTGCCGATGGACCGCCTGCTGATCGAGACCGACAGCCCGTACCTGGCGCCGGTGCCGTACCGCGGCAAGACAAATGATCCGTCGCTGGTGCGTTACGTTGCGGAGCAGATCGCACAGGTGCGCAACTGCTCCGTGGCCGAAGTCGGGCACCGTACCAATGCCAATTTCGAACGCCTGTTTTCCGGAGTTCTGGCATGAACCGTATTGAATTTGATCGAAATACCTCATCCAAATTCTATGGAATCGACATGAAGTATGCTGTATATCTTGTTGTTTTAATTGGATGTTCTCTGGTCAGAGCGGGCTCCTACGAAGATTTCTTCGTGGCGGTGCGTAACGACGACGGCAATGCCATTCGCACCTTGATCCGCCAGGGCTTCGACGCCAACGTGCGAGATCCCAAGGGTGAACATGCCCTGCATCTGGCGGCCCGCGACAATGCCGGGAAAGCCGTGGCGGCCCTGCTGCAATGGGACAAGCTCGATGTGGAGCCGCGCAACAAGGTCGACGAAAGTCCGCTGATGCTGGCCTGCCTGGCGGGACAGTTGGAAATGGCGCAACAACTGGTCGAACGTGGTGCGGACGTGAACAAGCCGGGCTGGGCGCCGCTGCATTACGCGGCCACGCGTGGCCATGTCGCGGTCATGCGCTACCTGCTCGAGCGCAACGCCTACATCGACGCCGCTTCGCCCAATGGCACGACGCCCTTGATGATGGCGGCGTATTACGGAACCCCGTCGGCGGTCAAGTTGCTGCTGGAAAGCGGGGCTGATCCGCTGTTGAAGAACCAGCAGGACCTGAGCGCAATCGATTTCGCGCATCGTGCCAACCGCGCCGATTCGGCGGAGATCATCGCGGCATTTGTCCGTGCCAGGCAACCCAAGGGCACTTGGTGACTGCTGATCTATGATTGATACGATGTATATTATGTTAACTACCGTATCGATGTAGCCAGCGCAAGGCAACCGGTATCAGGAAATCGAGAACTTGACCGTGGGCACGGTCAGGTCGGCAAACGAGGCGCCCAGTGCTATCTCTCCGGTACCGTGCAGCACGCACTCCTCGCGCCGCAGCAACAGGTCCGATCCGCCGCCGAAGAACCGCACCCAGCTGCCGTAGGTGCTGACGTCGACCAGCAGGATGCTGCCGTTGCGCCAGTCGATGCGGGCATGGGCCCGGGATACCCGGGGATCGTTGACGGTGAATTCGGCCTGGGAGATGCGGCCGATGTGGATGGGCAACTGCGACGAGCGGAACTTCTTGTGCTGGTCCAGCCAGGTCAGTTCGATCTCCCCGCCGAGCACGACCTTGTCCAACTGGTCCTGCTGGGAGTCGATGCTGGCTTGCATGGTCATCAGGTCGCTGCTGAGGTTTTCATGCCATTCCACCTGGAACGCCTGGCAGGCTTCCGCCCTGCCCCGGATGGTGATCGGTCCCAGCGGACGAAACCGCACCCCATCGGCCTCGATCGAGTCTTCCAAGGATTGCTGGTTGACCCAGATCTGGTGCGGGCCGGAGAGGTCGCTGAGCCGCGAGGCGACATTGACCGCATCACCATAACAGTCCTCGTCGATGAACTCCACCTCGCCGCGCGCCACACCGATGCGGATCGGCAGGCGGGTACCGGCATTCGACTGCGCAAGACGTTTCTGGTGATCGCGCTGCATTTCGACCACGGCGTCGATCGCATCGGGCGCATGGGGGAAGACTGCCAGCACACCGTCGCCCAGGGTCTTGATGACCCGACCCTGGTGGGCCACACAGATGCCGGAGATCCATTGCGTGAGTTGCGTGACCACCCGTGACCCGCGCGCACTCCCAATGGTCTCGTAGACCCCGGTGCTGCCCGTCAGGTCTGCAAACACAACGGTTGTCTGAACACTCATGCGCTGGAATTGGCGTAGTCCACGAGTGGCGAGTTTAGATCATCGCCTTGCCTGTCCCGCTTTGCAGCGTGCACGCTTTTGGGCGGTGACTCCACAAACCGGTGCCCAGTGCTGGTATATTGCACTGCAACATACCAGAAAAGGGCCCAGAGACAATGCTGTATCAAATGTACGAAGCGCAACGCGCCATGATGGAACCGTTCTCCGATCTGGCAAAAGTCGCGTCCAAGGTGTATTCGAACCCGCTGTCCACGTTCGGGCAGGCGCCCTTTTCCCAGCGGATGTCGGCCGGCTTCGATCTGATGCACCGCCTGTTGCGCGACTACGAGAAGCCGGAGTTCGGTATCCGCACCGTCGACGTCAATGGGGTGGCGGTAGCCATCGACGAACGCGTCGAGGTCGCCCGCCCCTTCTGCGAGTTGCGCCGTTTCAAGCGATTCAGCGACGACCTGACCACGCTGGACTCGCTCAAGGGGCAGCCGGCGGTGCTGATCGTCGCGCCCTTGTCGGGCCATCATTCGACCTTGTTGCGCGACACCGTCCGGACCATGCTGCGAGACCACAAGGTCTACATCACCGACTGGAAGAACGCGCGCAACGTGCCGCTGTCCGAGGGTGAATTTCACCTGGATGACTATGTCAACTACGTGCAGGACTTCATCCGCCACGTGCAGGGCATCTACGGCAACTGCCATGTGATGAGCGTCTGCCAGCCGACCGTGCCGGTGCTGGCTGCGGTGTCGCTGATGGCGACGCGCGGCGAGAAGACGCCGCTGAGCATGACGATGATGGGCGGTCCGATCGATGCCCGCAAGTCGCCGACCTCGGTCAACGACCTGGCGATGAACAAGAGCCACAGCTGGTTCGAGAGCAACGTCATCTATCGCGTGCCCAGCAACTTCCCGGGTGCGGGACGGCGCGTGTATCCCGGCTTCCTGCAACACTCAGGGTTCCTCGCGATGAACCCGGACAACCATGCCCGCAGCCACTACGATTATTTCCAGGATCTGATCAAGGGCGACGACGCCGGCACCGAGGCACACCGCAAGTTCTACGACGAATACAACGCGGTGCTGGACATGGATGCGGACTACTACCTCGAAACGATCAAGGTCGTGTTCCAGGAGTTCAGCCTGCCAAAGGGAACCTGGGACGTGAAGTCGCCGCAAGGCAAGCTCGAACGGGTACGACCGCAGGACATCCGCAACACCGGACTGTTCTCGATCGAAGGCGAACTGGACGACATCTCCGGCTCGGGCCAGACCGAGGCCGTGCACGAGATCTGCAGCGGCGTGCCCAAGACGCACCAGAAGCACCTGGAGGTCAAGGGCGCAGGGCATTACGGAATCTTCTCCGGCCGCCGTTGGCGCGAGAAGGTCTATCCGGAGGTCAAGGCCTTCATCCTGGAACACCAGGCTGCGCAGTCGTCGGCAGAATCCAAGCCTGCCGCAACCGCGGTCGCAACGCCTGCCGCCGCGACGGGTTCCGGTTCCGGCCGTGCCCGCCCTGCGCGTGCGGCCCGTGCGGCTGCGCCTGCTTCGGCCAGCAAGCCCGCGGCCCAACGCAAGGCGAAACCGGGCACGAAATAACGCGGCAATATGGCAAGCATGGCCGAGCGGATCCTGGCGGCCTTGCCCCAGACGCAATGCACGCGCTGCGGTTATCCGGATTGCGCGCGTTACGCCAGCGCCATCGCGCTCGATCAGGTGCCGATCAACCAGTGCCCTCCCGGTGGCGCACAGGGCATTGCGCGACTGTCCGCGATCACCGGCCAGCCTGTGGCGCCACTGAACCCGGACAACGGCCATGAAAGTGCCCGCGCCGTGGCGTACATCGACGAGGACTGGTGCATCGGCTGCACGCTGTGCATCAAGGCGTGTCCCACCGATGCCATTGTCGGCAGCAACAAGCGCATGCACACCGTGATCGAGCCGTATTGCACCGGTTGCGAGTTGTGCATTCCGGTGTGCCCGGTGGACTGCATCGTGCTCGAGAACGCCAGCGGCGAGGCCACAGGTTGGGATGCATGGTCCGATGCCCTGGCCGCCCAGGCCCGTGCCCGTTACGAAGCCCGAGTCCGGCGGGAGCGCGAGCCGCCGTCTGGCAAAGAACCGCCTGCGCATGCGCAGCCGACCGCCGGACCGGGCCCGATCCCGGAGCGGGGGGCGGCACCGCTCGATCGCAAGCGCGAGGCCATCGCGCAGGCGCAGGCCCGCGCTCGTGCATTGCGCCAGCGCTGACGGGCGATTCGGCCCCGTTCCCTGCCCAGCCCGGCCGGCTGGGCCGCCACCCGCCGCGACCGGCTCCGCTAACGCAGCGACCTGTTCAATCGGGCCAGTGCGTCGGCACCCGGGCACAGGCGGTCCGCGCCCAGGCTGTTGAGCGGCGCTGCACTGGTGTGCAAGGCGGCATGCAGGTCGCTGGCCTCCCGGTCGATGTAGAGCAGGCCGGTGACCACCTCGCCCCTGGCCTGGTGGGTCTGCACATGGTTCATCGCCGACAGGCGATCGGTCGGGTCGTAACCCGCATGTAACTTGCGCAGCCGCAAGGTGCTGCCGTCGGGCTGCGCGAGTTCGATCACGGTATCGGGTGCGATGTCCGTCTCGACGGGCTGCGCCAGATCGATGAAGTCCACCCGGTTCACGGCCTGGTTGTGGGCCCGCACGTAGTCGTAGCTCTTGGTGCTGCCGGCATGGTTGTTGAAGGCCACGCAGGGGCTGACGACGTCGATGAAGGCCGCGCCGCCATGGCCGATCGCACCCTTGATGATCGGCACCAGTTGCTGCTTGTCGCCGGAGAAGCTGCGCGCCACATAGGTGGCGCCCAGCTGCAGTGCCATCGCCACCAGGTCGACCGGGCTGTCGCTGTTGACGATACCCTTCTTGCTGCGCGAGCCCTGGTCGGCCGTGGCCGAAAACTGTCCCTTGGTCAGGCCGTAGACACCGTTGTTCTCGACGATGTAGACCATGCGCACGCCCCGGCGCATGCTGTGCGCGAACTGGCCCAGGCCGATCGACGCGGAATCGCCGTCACCCGACACGCCCAGGTACAACAGGTCGCGGTTGGCCAGGTTGGCACCGGTGAGTACCGACGGCATGCGCCCGTGCACGGTGTTGAACCCGTGCGAGGCGCCCAGGAAATAGTCGGGCGTCTTGGAACTGCAGCCGATGCCCGAGAGCTTGGCGACACGGTGCGGCTCGATGTCGAGCTCCCAGCAGGCCTGCACGATGGCCGCAGAGATCGAGTCGTGGCCACAACCGGCGCACAACGTGGACACCTTGCCTTCGTAGTCGCGCCGGGTGTAGCCGACCTTGTTCGGCGTCAGCGACGGGTGGTGCAGACGGGGCTTGAGAATGTAGGTCATGCGGCGGCCTCCGTGTCCTTCCTGCGACTGCGCGTGACACCCTTGGGCGCCGCCGGCGGGTTCAGTTCGACGTGTTCGGTGATCCTGCGGGTGATGAAGCGCGCGGTGATGGGTGTCCCGTCGAAATGCAGTACCGGCACCAGGCGGGCCGGATCGACCTCGAGTTCGTTGACCAGCAGCTGGCGCATCTGCGCGTCGCGGTTCTGCTCCACGACATAGACCGTCTTGTGGGCGGCGATGAACGCGGCGACCTCGTCCGCAAACGGGAACGCGCACAGGCGCAGGCCATCGACCAGGATGCCGCGCTCGAGCAGCACGTCCAGCGCCTCGTGCATGGCCGGGCTGGTGGAGCCGAAATAGATCACGCCGAGTTTGGTCTTGCGCGGCGCCGCGCGCAGGACGGGTGGCGGCACCAGGCCGGCGGCCGTCCGGAACTTGGTCAGCAGTCGTTCGACGTTGTAGACATAGTCCGGCCCGCGTTCCGAATACCGGGCGTAGGGATCGCGCGTCGTGCCGCGGGTGAAATAACTGCCCTTGGTCGGATGGGTTCCGGGCAGGGTACGCCAGCCGATGCCGTCGCCATCGACATCCTTGTAGCGACCGAAGTCCTTGCCGGCTTCGAGTTCCTCGGTCGTCATGACCTTGCCGCGGTCGTACTCGCGATCGGCCTCCCACACCAGCGGGTCGCACAGGCGCTGGTTCATGCCGATGTCGAGGTCGGTCATCACGAACACCGGCGTCTGGAGCCGGTCCGCCAGGTCCAGCGCCGCCGCGCCATGCACGAAACATTCATGCGGGTCCTGCGGGAACAGCAATACGTGCTTGGTGTCGCCGTGCGACGCATACGCGCAGGCAATGATGTCGGCCTGCTGGGTCCGCGTCGGCATGCCGGTGGACGGGCCGCCCCGTTGCACGTTGATGATGGTCACCGGGATCTCGGCGAAATACGCCAGGCCGATGAACTCGGTCATCAGCGAGACCCCCGGGCCGGAGGTCGCGGTGAATGCCCGCGCCCCGTTCCACCCTGCCCCCACCACCATGCCGATCGACGCGATCTCGTCCTCGGCCTGCACGACCGCGTAGTTGTTGCGTCCGGTCTGCGGATCGACGCGGAACTTGGCGCAATACCGCAGGAAGGCCTCGGCCACCGAGGACGACGGCGTGATCGGGTACCAGGCCGCGACCGTGGCGCCGCCGTAGAGGCAACCCAGTGCGACCGCACTGTTGCCGTCGACGAAGATGCGCTCGCCGACCTTGTCGCGCCGCTGCACCTGGATGCCCAGCGGTGCCGGCAGGTGCTCGCGCGCGAAGTCGCGCCCCAGGTGCAAGGCCTGCACATTGGGTGCCAGCAGCTTTTCCTTGCCCTTGTATTGCTCGGCGAACAGCTGCTCGATCACCTCCGGTTCGATCTGCAGCAGCACCGACAAGGCGCCCACATAGACGATGTTCTTGAACAACTGGCGCTGGCGCGGGTCGGAATACACCGCGTTGCAGATCTCGGTCAGCGGCATGCCCAGCACCTGGATGTCCGGCCGCAGCTTCGACTCGGGCATCGGACGGGTGCTGTCGTAGAACAGGTAGCCGCCCGGCGCGATCTCGGCCACGTCGGTGTCCCAGGTCTGCGGGTTCATCGCCACCATCATGTCGATGCCGCCGCGCCGGCCCTGGTAGCCCTGCTCGGACACCCGGGCCTCGTACCAGGTGGGCAGGCCCTGGATATTGCTGGGGAAGATGTTGCGCGGGCTCACCGGCACCCCCATGCGCAGGATTGCCTTGGCGAACAATTCGTTGGCCGATGCGGATCCCGAACCGTTGACATTGGCGAACTTGATGACGAAGTCATTGACGCCTTCGATCCGGGGGGGTGTGGTGCTGCTCATGCTGTCTCCAGGGTTTCGGTCGCGGGGCGCGGGTCGCGGCAGGCGGGCCCGGCCTGCGTGGTCGTCAGCAGGAACTTCTGCATGTCCCAGGCGCCGGTCGGGCACCGCTCGGCGCACAGGCCACAATGCAGGCAGACATCCTCGTCCTTGACCATCACCCTGCCCGTCTTGAGTTCGCCCGACACGTAGAGGTCCTGCGCCAGGTTCAGGGCCGGCGCCTTCAACCGCGTACGCAGGTCGGCCTCGTCACCATTGGTCGTGAAGGTGATGCAGTCCATCGGGCAGATGTCGACGCAGGCGTCGCACTCGATGCAGGTCTCCTTGGTGAACACGGTCTGCACGTCGCAGTTGAGGCAACGTCCGGCCTCCTTGAGCGCGGTGGACGCGTCGAAGCCCAGTTCGACCTCGACACGGATGCTGGCCAGCGCCTGCTCCGCCTTGGCCCAGGGCACCTTGAACCGGTGCGCCGGCGACACGTCGTTGTCGAAGCTCCATTCGTGGATGCCCATCTTCTGCGATACCAGGTTGGTACGCGGTGGCGGGCGCTGGGTCACCGACTCGCCGTTGAGCAGGCGGTCGATCGACACCGCGGCCTCGTGGCCATGGGCGACCGCCGTGATGATGTTCTTCGGCCCGAACGCGGCATCGCCGCCGAAGAACACGTTCGGCACGCTGGACTGGAAGCTCTGGGCGTCGACGATCGGCAGCCCCCATTGGTCGAAGGCGATGCCGCAGTCGGCTTCGATCCACGGAAACGCGTTCTCCTGGCCGACGGCGATCAACACGGCGTCGCATTCGATCAGCACGTCGGGTTCGCCGGTGGGAATCAGGCTGCGCCGGCCGTTGGCGTCACGGATCGACTTGACCACTTCGAAGGTCATGCCGGTGAGTCTTCCGTCCACATGCTCGAAGGTCTTGGGCACATGGCAGTTGATGATCGGGATGCCCTCGTGCTGCGCGTCTTCCTTCTCCCAGGGCGAGGCCTTCATCTCGTCGAAACCGCTGCGCACCACCACCTTGACATCATCGCCACCCAGGCGGCGCGCGGAGCGGCAACAATCCATGGCGGTGTTGCCACCTCCGAGCACGATCACCCGCCGTCCGATGGTGGTGATGTGGCCGAACGAGACCGAGGCCAGCCAGTCGATGCCGATATGGATGTTGTCCACGACCTCCTTGCGACCGGGCAGGTCGAGGTCGCGTCCGCGCGGGGCGCCGCAACCCACGAAGATGGCGTCGTAACCCTGCGCCATCAGCGCGCGCATCGAATTGACCGACTCACCGCCGCGGAACTCGGCGCCCATGTCCAGGATGATGCCGGTCTCTTCGTCGATCACGGTCTCCGGCAGCCGGAAGCGGGGAATCTGGCTGCGGATGAAGCCGCCGGCCTTGGCCTCGCCGTCGAAGATCGTCACCGCGTATCCCAGCGGCAGCAGGTCGCGCGCCACCGTCAGGGACGCCGGCCCGGCGCCCACGCAGGCGATACGCTTGCCATTGGGTTCGGCCACCGCGGGCAGCCGATCGCCGATGTCCTGCTTCATGTCGGCGGCGACCCGCTTGAGCCGGCAGATCGCCACCGGCTCGGGCGGTGCTCCGCCGTTTTGCTCGACCCGGGTGCGTCGGCAGGCCGGCTCGCAGGGGCGGTCGCAGGTGCGCCCCAGGATGCCGGGAAACACGTTGGACGCCCAGTTCACCATGTAGGCGTCGGTGTAGCGCCCCTGGGCGATCAGTCGGATGTATTCGGGAACGGGGGTATGGGCTGGGCAGGCCAGCTGGCAATCGACGACCTTGTGGAAATAGGCCGGATCACCGGTGTCGGTAGGCAACAAGCAATCGTCTCCTCGCCGCCCTGCGTGCGGCGGCATGGATACGGTCCACGGCAGTCACAGCTTCGACCGATCCGGCGCCACATCCGGCCGCCGGCGAGAGGCGACCTTTGATGTAACTGCGTTGTAACCTTACCCGTAATCCGGATCCCGTGTCGCGAATATTGCCGGATTCACCCTGCCGGGGCGTCGGACTGTTGCGCGAAAGCCGCAAATGCGTCCACCACCGCTGGCGGCGCCTGGACCAGTTCGACCAGCACGCCTTCGCCGGCGATCGGAAACTCGTCATTCGCCTTGGGGTGCAGGAAGCAGATGTCGAAACCCGCGGCCCCGGCCCGGATGCCACCGGGCGCGAAACGCACGCCGTGTTCGCTCAGCCATGCCACGGCCGCCGGCAGGTCGTCGATCCACAGGCCGACATGGTTCAGCGGCGTCGCGTGCACCGCCGGCTTCTTGTCCGGATCGATGGGCTGCATCAGGTCGACCTCGACCCTGGTCACGCCGCTGCCGATGGCGCAGATGTCTTCGTCGACGTTCTCGCGTTCGCTGACGAAGTTGCCGGTGACCTCGAGGCCCAGCATGTCGACCCACAGGCGGCGCAGTCGCTGCTTGTCCGGGCCGCCGATCGCGATCTGCTGGATTCCCAGCACCTTGAACGGGCGTTGCATCGTGGCGGCCTCCTTCACGCGAACTCGACGATGGGCTGGTCCACCGTCAGGTTGTCGCCCTTGGCCGCCAGCACCTTGCCCACGATGCCGTCGGCGGCGGCGAACAACACGTTCTCCATCTTCATGGCCTCGATCACCGCCACGCGTTCGCCGGCCTGCACCTTCTGGCCGACCTGCACCGCCACGTCCACCAGCAGCCCCGGCATCGGCGAGAGCACGTATTTGCTCATGTCCGGTGCCGGCTTGAACGGCATCTTCTGATAGAGCTCGGCCATGCGCGGCGATACCACCATGGTCTCGATGCGCGTGCCGTTGTGCTGCACCAGCATCGCCAGCGGGTTGCGGGGCGTGCCGCGTTCGATCTGCGCCGTGAACGGCTGCCCGTTGCATTCGCCGCTGATGCAGATGTCGTTGAGTCGGGAGTGGCTGGTGATGGCGTATTTCTTGTCCGCCAGCGTGACCACCGCCGAACCGAGCTGCCCCACGACTTCGTCGACATGGACCTGGGTGTAGCGGTGCTGGCCGGTATCGTCCAGCGTGATCACGCTGAAATCGTGGCCGACCTTGACGCCGTATCCCGGCAGTTGCCCGGAGATCGCCATCGCGCGTTCGCGTGACTTGCGCCGCACGAAGGCCGCCAGCGCAACCAGGAAGTCCGGGTCGGCATGGGGCACGTCCTCGGCGCGGAAACCCTGTGCATAGTGGGTCGCGATGAAGCCGGTGTTGAAGCTGCCGGAGACGAAGTCCGGATGCGACAACAACGCCGCCTGGAACGGGATGTTGCTGCTGATGCCACGGATCACGAAACCGTCGAGCGCAAAGCGCATCTTGGCGATCGCCTCCTGGCGATCCTTGCCGTGCACGATCAGCTTGGCGATCATCGAGTCGTAATACATCGGGATCTCGCCGCCCTCCTGCACGCCGGTGTCGACGCGTACACCCTGCCACTGGCTGGTGTCGGCCGCGAACATGGTCTCTGCCGGCGGCGCGAACCGCACCAGCCGGCCGGTGCTGGGCAGGAAATTGCGGAACGGATCCTCGGCGTTGATGCGGCATTCGATGGCCCAGCCGTCGCGCTTGACGTCCGCCTGCGTCAGCGGCAGCTTTTCGCCGGCCGCCACGCGGATCATCAGCTCGACCAGGTCCAGCCCGGTGATGCATTCGGTGACCGGATGCTCGACCTGCAGCCGGGTGTTCATCTCCAGGAAATAAAAGCTCTGGTCCTTGCCCACGACGAATTCGACCGTGCCCGCGCTCTGGTATTTCACCGCCTTGGCCAGAGCCACCGCCTGCTCGCCCATGGCCTTGCGGGTCGCATCGCTGATGAAGGGGCTGGGCGCTTCCTCGATCACCTTCTGGTGCCGGCGCTGGATCGAGCACTCGCGCTCGTTCAGGTAGACCACGTTGCCGTGCGCGTCGCCGACCAGCTGGATCTCGATATGGCGCGGTTCCTCGACGAATTTCTCGATGAAGACCCGGTCGTCGCCGAAGCTGTTGCGCGCCTCGTTGCGGCAGCTGGTGAAGCCCTCGTGGGCCTCCTTGTCGTCGTGCGCCACGCGCAGGCCCTTGCCGCCACCGCCGGCGCTGGCCTTGATCATCACCGGGTAACCGATGTCGCGCGCGATCTGCACCGCCTTGTCGGCGTCGTCGATGGCGTCGTTGACGCCCGGAATGCAGTTGACACCCGCCTTGCCGGCCAGCCGCTTGGACTCGATCTTGTCGCCCATGGCCGAGATCGAATAATGCTTGGGGCCGATGAAGACGATGCCTTCGTCCTCCACCCGCTTGGCGAATTCGGCGTTTTCGCTGAGGAAGCCGTAACCCGGGTGTACCGCCTGTGCCCCGGTCTGCTTGCACGCGGCGATGATGCGATCGGCCTGCAGGTAACTCTCGCGGCTGGGTGCGGCGCCGATGTGCACGGACTCGTCGGCCAGTGCGACATGGCGCGCGTCGCGGTCGGCGTCGGAGAACACCGCCACCGTCTGGATGCCCATCTTGCGCGCGGTCTTGATGACGCGGCACGCGATCTCGCCACGGTTGGCGATCAGTATCTTGTCAAACATGTCGGTGTCTCCTCACAGCGGAATGTTGCCGTGCTTGCGCCACGGGTTCTCGATCTTCTTGTCCTTGAGCATCACCAGCGAGCGGCAGATACGCTTGCGGGTCTCGTGCGGCAGGATCACGTCGTCGATGAAGCCGCGTGCGCCGGCCACGAAGGGGTTGGCGAAACGCGCCTTGTATTCGGCTTCCTTGGCCGCCAGCTTGGCGGCATCGCCCTTGTCCTGGCGGAAGATGATCTCGACCGCGCCCTTGGCGCCCATGACCGCGATCTCGGCGTTGGGCCAGGCGAAGTTCACGTCACCGCGCAGGTGCTTGGACGCCATCACGTCGTAGGCGCCGCCATAGGCCTTGCGGGTGATCACGGTGATCTTGGGCACGGTGCATTCGGCATACGCGTACAGCAGCTTGGCGCCGTGCTTGATGATGCCGCCGAACTCCTGGCTGGTGCCGGGCATGAAACCGGGCACGTCGACGAAGGTCACCACCGGGATGTTGAACGCGTCGCAGAAACGCACGAAACGCGCCGCCTTGATCGAGGACTTGATGTCCAGGCAGCCGGCCAGCACCAGCGGCTGGTTGGCCACGATGCCCACGGTCTGCCCGCCCATGCGGGCGAAACCGATCAGGATGTTGCGCGCGTAGTCGGGTTGCAGCTCGAAGAAATCGCCGTCGTCGACCGACTTGAGGATGAGCTCCTTCATGTCGTAGGGCTTGTTCGGATTGTCCGGAATCAAGGTGTCCAGGCTGTAGTCCATCCGGTCCGTCGGATCGCCGCTGTCGCGCACCGGCGCCTTCTCGCGATTGTTCAGCGGCAGGTAGTTGTAGAGCCGGCGCAGCATCAGCAGCGCCTGCACGTCGTTCTCGAACGCCAGGTCGGCCACGCCGCTGCGGGTGGTGTGACTGATCGCGCCGCCGAGTTCCTCGGCCGTGACCTCCTCGTGCGTCACCGTCTTCACGAC
Source organism: Rhodoferax sp. (assembly GCA_024236015.1). Taxonomy (GTDB): domain Bacteria; phylum Pseudomonadota; class Gammaproteobacteria; order Burkholderiales; family Burkholderiaceae_C; genus CAISIP01. The sequence goes on along the minus strand of JACKLK010000001.1, from coordinate 997,628 downwards.
CTCGGGACCGGTCACGAACATGTAGGAGCTGTCCTTGACCATGAAGATGAAGTCGGTCATGGCCGGCGAATACACCGCGCCGCCGGCGCACGGGCCCATGATCATGCTGATCTGCGGCACCACGCCGCTGGCCATGACGTTGCGCTGGAACACGTCGGCATAACCGCCCAGCGAGGCCACGCCCTCCTGGATGCGTGCGCCGCCGGAATCGTTGAGCCCGATCACCGGCGCGCCGACCTTCATCGCCTGGTCCATGACCTTGCAGATCTTCTCGGCATGCGCCTCGGACAAGGCACCGCCGAACACGGTGAAGTCCTGGCTGAACACGAACACCAGGCGGCCGTTGATCATGCCGTAGCCGGTCACGACGCCGTCGCCGGGGATCTTCTGGTCCTGCATGCCGAAGTCCACGCAGCGGTGTTCGACGAACATGTCCCATTCCTCGAACGTGCCTTCGTCGAGCAGCAGTTCGATGCGTTCGCGCGCCGTCAGCTTGCCCTTGGCGTGTTGCGCCTCGATGCGTTTGTCGCCGCCGCCCTTGCGCGCGCGTTCGCGCATGGTTTCGAGTTGGTCCAGTATTTCATGCATCGTTTTTCTCCGGTAAGGGGGATTCGTTGTGGGGCTGGTGGTGCCGGACCATCGCGGCGCCGACGGCCTGCAGGCTGACAAAATCCTTGCCCCAGATCCTGCGGTTGGTCGGCAGGTGGCGCAACCAGGACAGGCGGCGCGCCGCATGGCGCAACACGGCGCGTACCGGCTCCGATTCGCGCGACAACACCGCACGCAGCGCAGCGTCGAGCCGATCGGGCTCCAGCGCCAGGTTGAACAGCGTGGACTGCAGGTAGATCAGCCAGTCGCGCGCCTGGGCCTGTTCGAGTGTCATCACCTCGAGCGGGTCGTCCTCGAAGTCGATCAGGCCCTCGAACCGGCTCGACACGATGATGTTGCGCGCAAAACACTGGCTCAGGTACTGGCCGCGGGCGTGAACCAGCAGCAGGTGTTCCATCGCCGCCATCCACAGACCATACGCCTGCGGCCCCTGTTCGCGCAAGGCGCGCGCCAGGTCGTTGGAGCCGAGGTAGGACATGACGAAATAGTCGGGTGCCACGTGGTGCACCTCCGGCACCTGGATGCCGGCTTCGCGCAAGGCCGCCAGCCGGGCGAGTTCGATGGCCTGCGACTGTGCGCCGCCGTGCACCGGCACCGCCTTGAGGTAGGGCACGCCGGCCATCCAGGCGAACAGGTTCAGCACCCGGTGGGCCCAGGGGCCGCGCAACGGCCGCTGGCCCTTGACCAGCATGCGGCCTTCGGGCAGGTCTATGATCTCGACCCGCTTCTGGCGCCAGACGGTGGAGGATTCGATCCGGGCGATCGAGGTCAGCGAGATCACGGCGCCGTTCCCTCCCGCTGCGCGGGGCCACCAGCGGGCTGGTTTGCGTCCGGGTGGAACAGCCCGAGCAGTTCGCGTGCGGCCACCGACGCCACCATGGTGCCGTCGGCGACCTGCTTCGACAGCGGGCCCAGGCGCGCGCGCACCGGCGGATCGGCGCGGAAGGCCTGGCGCAGCCCGGCCTCGATACGCTCCCACATCCAGGCCAGGGCCTGCTGGCGCCGGCGCGACTCCCATGCGCCGCCCGCGCTGCGCAGCCGGCGGAATTCGGTGGCGGCCGACCACAACGCATCCACGCCCTGGCCGGACAAGGCACTCAGCTGCAGCACCCGGGGGTGCCAGGCAGCCTTGTCGTGTTCGGCCCGCTGCGGGTTGCCGTGCTGGCCCAGCAGGCGCAGCGACGACGTGATCTGCGCGCGCGCGCGGCTGGCGGCGTCCGGGTCGAGGTCGGCCTTGTTGATCAGCACCAGGTCCGCCATCTCCATCACGCCTTTCTTGATCGCCTGCAGTTCGTCGCCGGCATTGGGCAGTTGCATCAGCACGAACATGTCGGTCATGCCGGCCACGGCCACCTCGCTCTGGCCGACACCGACGGTCTCGACGATGACCACGTCGTAGCCGGCCGCCTCGAGCACCAGCATCGCCTCGCGTGTCTTTTCGGCCACACCGCCCAGCGTGCCGCTGGACGGGCTCGGCCGGATATACGCCCGCTCGTGCACCGAGAGTTGTTCCATGCGGGTCTTGTCACCCAGGATGGAGCCGCCCGAGACCGCCGACGAGGGGTCGATGGTCAGCACCGCAACCGACAGGCCCTGTGCGATCAGGTACAGGCCCAGCGCCTCGATCAGTGTCGACTTTCCGACACCGGGAACGCCGCTCAGGCCGAGCCGGAACGCGCCGCCGGCATGCGCTAGCAGGCGCGCGAGCAGCTGGTCTGCCTGCGTCCGATGGTCGGCGCGGGTCGATTCGAGCAAGGTGATGGCCTTGGCGATCGCACGGCGGCGGGGCAGGCCCGGCGGGCCGAGCACGGCGTCGGCGAGCGCAGGCGCCGTGGCGTTCTCCCCCGTGCGCGCCGTGGCGTTGTTGGCCTTCGAATCCATGGAACGGACGATCAGGCCGATTGGGCGGCGCGAATTTGCTTGAGCACGTCCGCCGCCGAATCCGGGATCGGCGTGCCCGGCCCGTAGATGCCCTTGACGCCGGCCCGGACCAGGAAGTCATAGTCCTGGCGCGGAACCACGCCGCCGACGAACACCACGATGTCGTCGGCGCCCTGCTTGCGCAATTCGGCGATGATGGCGGGCACCAGCGTCTTGTGGCCGGCCGCCAGCGTGGAAACGCCCACGGCATGCACGTCGTTCTCGATCGCCTGGCGCGCACATTCCTCCGGGGTCTGGAACAGCGGCCCGATGTCGACGTCGTAACCCAGGTCGGCAAACGCCGTGGCCACCACCTTGGCGCCGCGGTCATGGCCATCCTGGCCGAGCTTGGCGATCATCACGCGCGGACGCCGCCCCTGCTGCTCGGCAAACTGCGCGATGTCGTGCTTGATCGACTCCCACTGCTGCATCACGCCTCCCGGATTGGCGGCATTGTCGTACGACGCGGCATAGACACCGCTGACCTTGTGCGTATCGGCACGGTGGCGGCCGAAGGACTTCTCGAGCGCATCACTGATCTCGCCCACGGTGGCGCGTACCCGGGCCGCCTGGATGGACAGGTCGAGCAGGTTGCCGGTGCCGTCCTGCGCCGCCTGGGTCAGCGCCGCCAGAGCCGCGTCGACCGCCTGGGCGTCACGGGAGGCGCGGATCTTCTGCAGGCGTGCGATCTGGCCCTCGCGCACCGCGACGTTGTCGATGTCGCGGGCCTCGATCTCGTCGTGGCTGTCGAGCCGGTACTTGTTGACCCCGACGATGACGTCCTGGCCGGAGTCGATGCGTGCCTGTTTCTCGGCCGCCGCCGCCTCGATCTTGAGCTTGGCCCAGCCGCTGTCCACGGCCTTGACCATACCGCCCATGGCCTGGACCTCCTCGATGATCTTCCAGGCCGCGTCGGCCATGTCCTGGGTCAGCTTCTCCATCATGTAGCTGCCGGCCCAGGGATCGATGACGTTCGGGATATGGGTTTCTTCCTGGATGATGAGCTGGGTGTTGCGCGCGATGCGGCTGGAGAAATCGGTGGGCAGCGCGATCGCCTCGTCGAAGCTGTTGGTGTGCAGGCTCTGCGTGCCGCCGAACACCGCCGCCATGGCCTCGATGGTGGTGCGCACGATGTTGTTGTAGGGGTCCTGCTCGGTCAGCGACCAGCCCGAGGTCTGGCAATGGGTACGCAGCATCAGGCTCTTCGGATTCTTGGCGCCAAAACCCTGCATGATGCGGCACCACAACAACCGCGCGGCGCGCATCTTGGCCACTTCCAGATAGAAGTTCATGCCGATGGCCCAGAAGAAGCTCAGCCGGGGCGCGAAATCGTCGACGTCCATGCCCTTGCCGATCGCGGTCTTCACATACTCCTGGCCATCGGCCAGCGTGAACGCCAGCTCCAGCGCCTGATTGGCGCCGGCTTCCTGCATGTGGTAGCCCGAGATGCTGATCGAGTTGAACCGCGGCATGTGGGCCGCGGTGTATTCCATGATGTCGCCGATGATGCGCATCGACGGCACCGGCGGGTAGATATAGGTGTTGCGGACCATGAACTCCTTGAGGATGTCGTTCTGGATCGTTCCACTGAGTTGCGCCTGGCTCACGCCCTGCTCTTCCGCCGCCACCACGTAACCGGCCAGCACCGGCAACACGGCGCCGTTCATGGTCATGGACACGCTGACCTTGCCCAGGTCGATCTGGTCGAACAGGATCTTCATGTCCTCCACGCTGTCGATGGCCACCCCGGCCTTGCCGACGTCGCCGGTCACGCGCGGGTGGTCGGAGTCGTAACCACGGTGCGTGGCCAGGTCGAAGGCGACCGACACGCCCTGCCCTCCGGCGGCCAGGGCCTTGCGGTAGAAGGCATTGGATTCCTCGGCGGTCGAGAAACCGGCGTATTGCCGGATCGTCCACGGACGCACCGCGTACATGGTGGCCTGGGGCCCGCGCAGGTAGGGCGCAAAACCCGGCAAGGTATCGGCATGGGCGAGTCCTTGCAGGTCGTCGGCGGTATACAAGGGCTTGACCGTGATGCCGTCGGGCGTGTGCCAGTTCAGCGCGTCGAGGTCGCCGCCGGGAGCGGACTTGCGCGCGGCCGCCTGCCATTGCTCCAGCGTCGGTGTGTCGTGGCTGGCGGCGCTCGCGGGTCGGGACTGGGCTTGTGGGTTCTTGCTCATGGCGAGCCTCCGGGCTGTAGCGTCCTGTTTGTCGCGGCGGTCGACCGGCAAGACGCAAGTGGTGTAAATTGAGTGTCGTTATTTATAATTATAAATTCACAAATCTTCCGGCAACCTGACAGTCTTCGCCTGAACCCCATCATGACGTCCGAACAATCCCTTGCGCCCCGCGCGCTGTACCAGGAGGTGGCCGAGCAGTTGCGTGAGCGCATTTTCAACCGGGAGCTGCCGCCCGGCAGCTGGATCGACGAACTCAGGCTGGCCAAGGACTACGGCATCAGCCGCACCCCGCTGCGCGAGGCGCTCAAGGTGCTGGCCACGGAAGGCCTGGTGACCATGAAGGTGCGCCGCGGCGCCTACGTGACCGAAGTCTCCGAGCAGGACCTCGCCGATGTCTACCATGTGCTCGCCCTGCTCGAATCCGATGCCGCCGGCCTGGTGGCCACCCAGGCCAGTGCGGATGAACTGGCGCAACTGCAGTCCCTGCACCAGGAACTGGTCGCTGCGGCACGCCAGGGCCCGGCCGGTCGTACCGCGTTCTTCTCCTTGAACGAACAGTTCCACATGCGGTTGCTGGACATCGCGCGCAACCGCTGGAGCCGGCAGCTGTCGACCGATCTGCGCAAGGTCATGAAACTCAACCGCCAACATTCCCTGCTCAAGCAGGGCCGCATCCAGGAATCGCTGGACGAACACCAGGCGGTGATGGACGCCCTGCTCGCCCGCGATGCGGCGGCTGCCGCACGCGCCATGAAGCGGCATTTCGAGAACGGGCTGGAAGCGGCCACCTGAACGCCAGGCTGCGCTGCCAGTGCCGCGGCGCGCGCGGGTTGCGGCCAGTCGCCTAGCGGCCCCGCGCGGCGGTGACCAGGAACACACCCGGCAGGATCAGCATCGCACCGACCAGATGGTGCCATCCCGGCGGCTCGCCCAGCATCCACCACGCGCCGATGGACGCATACAGCGGCCCCAGGTACAAGGCCACGGCCACGCGGCTGGCGCCGACGATGCGCTGGGCCCAGCCATAGATCCAGTAGGCGCCCAGGCCGGGCATCGCCGCCACCGCCAGCACCAGCCACAAGGCTTCGGGGCCCCAGACCAGCAGGTCCGGCTGGGTCAGTTCCCAGAGGCTGAACGGGATCAGCGTCGCCACGCCGAAGACACAGATGGTGGCCAGTCGCGCCGTGGCGCTCAGCGGGCTGGGCCAGCGCTTTTGCAGCAAGGCAAAGGCCGCCCAGGAGATCGTCGCCGCCAGCACCCATGCATCGCCGGCGACGAACTGCATGTCGGCCAGCGCCAGCCAGTTCCCGCGCACGATCACGTGCAGCACGCCGGCCAGTGCCAGCGCCACCCCGAGCGCCTGGCGCTTGCCGAACGCTTCGCCCAGCCACAGGCCGGCGCCCAGCGCGATCAGCACCGGCGACGCCGCATAGATCAGGGCGATGTTCATGGCGCCGGTCGATCGCGCGCCCTGGTAGACCCAGGCTCCGCAGATCAGCATGCCCAGCACACCCAGCACCAGATACTGGCCCCAGTGTGCGGCGATATGGCGGCGTTCGCGCCATAGTTCCGGCGCACACATGGCGACCAGTACGGCACCGGCGATGGCCCAGCGCCCGAGCGCGAGCAGATAGGGTCCGATGACCCCGGGCGCCATGCGCGCGACGATGTAGTTGACCGTCCACAACGACGGCACCAGCCAGATCAGCGTGAGTGCGAGTTGCTGCTGCGGATGATGCGGGTTCGCCTCAGGCATGCAGCGCTTCCGCTGACACGACCGGCGTGCGCGCATCCGCATGGGCCAGGCGCATCACCTCCTGTGGCGCAACATCGCGCAGGCGATGATCGCTCCAGACCTGGCGCCAACGCCGTGCACCCGGCAGGCCGTGGCGCAGCCCGAGCATGTGCCGGGCGATCGAGCTCCACGGTGTACCGTGCACACGGGCCTCGCGCGCCATGTAGTCCACCATCTGCTGCTCGACCCGCTCGCGCTCCGCGGCGGGCGCCGGCTGGTCGAAGAACCGTTCGTCCCAGTTCGCCATCAGCCAGGGGTTGTGGTACGCCTCGCGGCCCAGCATGACGCCGTCGAGCTGCTGCAACTGCTCGGCGATCTGCACCTCGGTCGTGATCCCGCCGTTGAGCACGAATACCAGGTGCGGGAAATCGGCCTTGAGCCGGTGCACGGTGGCATACCGCAGCGGAGGCACCTCCCGGTTGGCCTTGGGCGACAGACCCTTGAGCCAGGCGTTGCGCGCATGCACGATGAAGACCTGGCAGCCGGCCTCGCTCACCTGCCCCACGAAGTCGCGCACGAAACCGTAGTCCTCGTTCTTGTCGATGCCGATGCGGTGCTTGACCGTGACCGGCACGGAGACCACGTCGACCATGGCCTTGACGCCATCGGCCACCAGCTGCGGCTCGGCCATCAGGCAGGCGCCGAAGGCGCCACGCTGCACCCGCTCGGACGGGCAGCCGCAATTGAGGTTGATCTCGTCGTAGCCCCAGTCCTCGCCCAGCTTCGCGCACTGCGCCAGGTCGGCCGGCTCGCTGCCGCCGAGTTGCAGCGCAACCGGATGCTCCTCGGCATTGAATTGCAGATGCCGCGGCACGTCGCCGTGGATCAGCGCGCCGGTGGTCACCATCTCGGTGTACAGCAAGGTGCGGCGGGTCAGCAGGCGGTGGAAAAACCGGCAGTGGCGATCCGTCCAGTCCATCATCGGGGCGACCGAAAGCCGCCACCGATGTGGATCGGGTCGAGCTGCAACGGAGGTCTGGCTGGTTGTCATGGCGGGGTGTCGCACTCGCCATGGCCCGCGTGACGCGGGGCTGGGGGCGCTGCTGGCGCAAACCGCCAAGTATATTTTTTTCGGCTGTGCCGCGTCGGTGGGCGGTCATGCGCCCGAACCGCGGTGCCGGGAATTGATGGGTCCGTATCGGTCGCAAGGGCCAGGTCCTGGCCCTTGCCGACCTCGCGCACGCCGGGGTCGACGGCGCCGCCGGGTCGTCCGCCGGCTTCGGTCAATCCTGAACTTAGTCTAGTTTTGATCAAAATATGGATTAAGTTTTGTCTTTTATCGATGATTGGTGTAGCATTTGATCAATAAAGCGCATAACAACCCATTTCTCTGGATTCGACCATGCACCATCACCAGCCTGATCCTTGTCCCGCGCCGTGCCATGCACAGCCCTCCCTGTCGCCCGCTGCCCGGGAGCATTCCGCATGAGCGTGCGACGGGTAGAGAGCGCACGTTGGCACCAGATCCGGGTCAGCGCCAAGACCTGCTGGATATTCGTGCAGTTGCGCCTGGACGACGGTGCGGTCGGCTGCGGCGAAGCCTCCCTGGCCGGGCAGGAAGCCGCGGTGATCGCCGCGGCGAACAAGCTCGCCGCGCGTCTGGGCCAGGCCGATTCCGCGCACCCGGCCACATTTGCCGCCGGTCTCCTTCCCGCCACGCTCGCCGAGTCGGCGGCGGTGTCGGCGATCGACCAGGCCTTGTGGGACCTGCATGCCCGCAGCCAGCAACGAACGGTGGCCGACCTGCTGGGCGGCATATGCCGCGACCGTATCGCGGTCTACGCCAACATCAACCGGCGCACCGATCCGCGTACGCCCGAAGGATTTGCACAAAGCGCGCGGGATGCCCTGGCGGCAGGCCACGTGGCTTTCAAGCTGGCACCGTTCGACGAGGTCAGTACCACGGTGTGCGCCGACGGTGACGGCATCGCGGCCATGCAGCAGGGCCTGGCGCGTATCGCGGCGGTGCGCGACGTCGTCGGCCCGCAGCGCCGGCTGATGGTCGACTGCCATTGGCGTTTCGACGAGGCGACGGCCCGTGCGCTGGTGCATGCAGCCGCCGAACTCGGCCTGTACTGGATCGAATGCCCGTTGCCGGAGACCGACGAGCACATCGACGCGTTGGTGCGCCTGCGGGCACTGGCCAACGCGAAGGGCATCCGCATGGCCGGCATGGAGCAAGGCATCCGCTTCGAGGCGTTCCGCCCCTATTGCGAAGCCGGCGCCTACGACGTGATGATGCCGGACGTCAAATACATGGGGGGTCTGCAGGAGATGCTGCATGCCGCGGACCGGTTCGCGCTGCACGGCGTGCAGTTCTCGCCGCACAACCCGACCGGCCCGATCTGCCATGCGGCCAGCCTGCAACTGGCCGCGGCGGCCGGATCGTTCGACATGCTCGAGCTGCAATTCGACGAATCGCCCGTGTTCGGCCAACTCGTCGACGCCGATTTCGGGCCTGTCGTGGACGGGCACTGCCGGTTCCCCGCCGGCGCTGGCCTGGGAGCCCGGCTGCGTGACGCCGAGTTGGAGCGGCATGCGATGGCACCGGCCCTGCACATGCATATCGCGACATGAGCCACGCGCCGTTCCCGTTCGAGGTGCTGCGTCCGCAGCGCGACACACTGGGCGAGACGCCGGTTTGGTGCGGCGAGCGGAGACGGTTGTGGTGGGTCGACATCCGGGCGCCGGCGCTGATGTGCTGGGACAGCGCCAGCCAGGTCACGCAGCAATGGCAGATGCCGGAGTCGGCTGGCGCCGTGGTCACCTCGAGGCACGGGCATGTGGTGCTCGCACTGCGCCACGGCCTGTTCCGGTTCGACCCTGCCGACGCCAGCCTGCGGGCGATGGCAACGCTGGAAACCGGCGTACCGGAGAACCGGCTCAACGAAGCGCGCTGCGATCGCCAGGGCCGCCTGTGGTGCGGCAGCATGTGGGATTTCGGCGTGCAGACCCGCGGCAGCTTGTACCGCATGGATGCCGATGGAACGGTGACCTGTGCGCGCAGCGACATCACCGTGCCGAACGGGCTCGCGTTCGCGCCCGATGGCCGGTCCATGTATTTCGTCGACACGCCGACCGGGCGCCTGGAGGTGGCCGACTACGACCCGCAATCCGGCCGTCCAGGCCGTTGGCGGACCCTGGTCGAACCGGGTGTGGTCCCGGGAAAGCCCGACGGCAGTGTCGTGGACAGCGACGGCTGCATCTGGAGCACGCGTTCGGGCGCCGGTTGCCTCGCCCGTTTCACGCCGCAGGGGCGGCTCGACCGCACCCTGCCCTTGCCCGTGTCCCAGCCCACCGGCCTGGCCTTTGGCGGTGACACGCTCGACACCTTGTTCGTCACCAGTTCGCGCCAGCGCCTGGACGCACAAGCGCTGGCCGACGAACCGCTGGCCGGCAGCGTGCTGGCCTTACGTGTCGGCGTATCCGGCTTGCCCGAAACTCCGTTTGCAGGCTGACCCATGACAACGCATCCCATGATCCGCCGCCTGCGACGCAGCACCGAACCCCTGATCGGCATCGCCGCCGCCTTGATGCTGTGGGAAGTCACCGGACGCCAGGTTGCCAATGCAACGCTGGTGCCGATGCCGGCCATGGTGTGGAAGGCGTTCCTGGCCATGATGGCCGACGACCTGCCCCGGGACATCCTGGCCAGCCTGCTGCATCTGGCCATCGGTTACGGCCTGGGTACGCTCTGCGGCCTGGCGCTGGCACTCCTGGCAGCCAGTTCGCGCTGGCTCGATGCGGTGATCGACCCGTTCGCCGAGTTTCTGCGTCCGATCAGCCCCATCGCCTGGATTCCGCTGGCCATCCTGTTTCTGGGCGTCGGGCGCGCGGTGCCGATCTTCCTGATCTTCTATGCGTCCGTCTTTCCGGTATTCGTCAGCACCCTGGTCGGCATCCGGCGTGTCGATGCCAACCTGGTTCATGCGGCCCGCTCGCTGGGTGCGCCGCGGCGGCTGGTGATCAGCCACGTGATCCTGCCGGCCGCATTGCCCGCGGTCGTCTCCGGCGCGCGCCTGTCGATGGGCGTGGCCTGGATGGCGCTGGTGGCCGGCGAGATCGTGGGCGGCGACGCCGGCATCGGCTGGCGCATCCTGTGGTACCAGGAGTTCTTCCAGATGGACCGTGTCATGGCCGCGATCCTGGTGGTCGGGGTGTTGGGCCTGGCCGCCGATACCGCGCTGCGCCTGCTGCAACAACGCGCGAGTCGCTGGAACCCCGCGCCGGAGGCCACGCCATGAGTCTGCAGGCGACCCGCCCCCTGCCCCCCGGCACCCGCGGGTGGCTGCCACTGCTGGTGCTGGCCGTGCTGCTGGTGTTCTGGGAGGCCGCAGTGCGGCTGGCCGCTGCCCAGGGGCTGGTGCCGCTGCCCTCGGGCGTCGTGCGCAGCGCTGTCACGCTCAGCAGCAATGGCGTGATCTTCGAGGCCATGTCGGGCAGCCTGACGCGGGTGCTCATCGGCTTCGTGGTCGGGGCCCTGATCGGGGTTCCGCTGGGCCTGCTGATCGGCGTCGTGCCCGCCATGGACCGTGCCTTGCGGCCAGTGCTCGATGCATTGCGTTCGATCGCCCCGATTGCCTGGATCCCGATGGCCATCCTGTGGCTGGGCGTGCGCGGCGACGCTGCCTTGTTCGTCGTGGCCTATGCCGCTGTATTTCCGTTCATCGTCAACACCGCCCAGGCCGCGCGGCAGATCGACCGCCGGCTGTTGTCGGCGGCGCGCGCACTCGGCGCCGGCCCATGGGTGGTACTGCGCTCGGTGTTGCTGCCCGGATCGATGCCGACGATCTTCACCGGCGCGCGTATCGCGCTCGCGTTTGCATGGGCCTCCATCGTGGCCGCCGAACTGGCCATCGGCATCAAGATCCAGGGCCAGGGCCGCAGCGTGGCCGGCATCGGCCAGCTGATGGTCGAGACCCTGTACGTGCAGCGCGATGTCGACGCGCTGGTGTTCTACATGCTCGCTATCGGATTGGTCAGTCTGCTCATCGACTCCGGCTTGCGCTGGTTGCAGCGTCGGCTGCTGCCATGGAGCCCGCATTGAATTCGCCAAAGGACTCTTTCATGAAAACACTGGTTGAACTGCACGGTGTCGGCAAGACCTATGTGTCGGCGCGTGACGGCCAGCGCGTGCAGGCGCTCGACGGCATCGACTTCGCGCTGCGTCGCGGCGAATTCCTCACGGTCGTCGGCCCTTCCGGTTGCGGCAAGTCGACGCTGTTGTCGCTGATCGCCGGCTTCAACGCTCCGACGCAAGGCTCGATCCTGTTCGACGGCAAGCCGGTCACGGGCCCGGGGCCCGAACGTGGCGTGATGTTCCAGGACTATGCGCTGTTTCCATGGCGCACCGTGCTGGGCAACGTGGAGTTCGGGCCCTTCGCGCGTGGCGTGGCGACGTCGGAACGCCGCAGGAAGGCGCAGCAGTTGATCGAGGTCGTAGGCCTGACCGGTTTCGAGACGCGTTTTCCGCATGAACTCTCGGGCGGCATGCGCCAGCGTTGTGCACTGGCGCGCATGCTGGCCAACGACCCGACCATGTGGCTGATGGACGAACCGCTGGCCGCGGTCGACCTGCAGACCCGCATCATCCTGCAGGACGAGTTGCTGCGCCTGTGGGGTGACGCCGACACCGGTCGCGAGCGGCCGACCGTCATGTTCGTGACCCACGGCATCGACGAGGCCGTATTGCTGGCCGACCGGGTGCTGGTGCTGGGGCGGCGCCCCGGCCGCATCAAGGCGGTCGTCGACGTGGACCTGCCGCGTCCGCGCGATCGCCAGCGCAGCAGCCTGGAGATGGCGCGGCTGACCGACCACATCTGGAGCCTGATCCGCGACGAGGCGGCGCAGGCGATCAGCGAAGAGACCCATTGATCCCGTATCCCCGTTCCCACCCACACCAGGAGACACACCATGACCCACATCCATCGCCGCAACCTGATCGGCGGCGCCGCACTGATCGCCACATTGCCGATGTTTCGCGCCAGCCCGGCGCTGGCCCAGGCCGCCAGGCTGAGTTTCGGCGTCGGCCTGGCGCAGGAGCCCGGCGCCCTGGTCATGAAGATGCAGCAGGACAAGCTGATCGAGCAGGCGATGAAGGAACTCGGGGCCGGCGCGATGGAGACCGAGTACCTCTCGTTCCCGGTGCTGCTGCGCATGCTCCAGGGCATCGCGGCCGGTCAGCTGCAGTTCGGCACGCTGGGCTCCACGCCCTGCATCCGCTCGTTGAGCGGGCCCGACCCGGTGGTGCCGATCGCCATCGTCGGGGGCGGCAACCTGTTTCCGCTGCAGGTTCCGCCGAACTCGCCGATCCACAACCTGGACGACCTCAAGGGCAAGAACGTGCTGACCATCGTCGGTTCCGACCTGCACCTGGTGCTGGTGCGCATGCTCAAGGCCCACATGGGTGTCGACGACCCGAAGGACGTCGGTATCACCGTGCGCAACATCAATGCGCTGACCGAACTCGGCCGTGCGCAGCCCGGTATCGATGCCTGCCTGAGCCTGAGTCCGACCTCGGTGATGGCGGAGAAAGCCGGCGACCTGGTCACCGTGCTGCGCAATGACGGCAAGACCGGCCCGGCCTACCAGGGTCCGGAGGGCAATGGTGCCGGCAAGACCATCGCCAGTTTCGCCAAGACGCCGTTTGCGCCCGAGGCGTATTACCCGCACCGGATCTGGATCGTTGCGCGGCGCGACTTCCTGGCGGCCAACCCGAAGGCCGTGACGGCGTTGCTGGTGGCCAACCATCGCGCCGTTGCCGCTTTGTCCAAGGCCGGCACGCCGGAGATCATCAAGTACGGTGCACCGAACTGGGCCGGCACCAAGGAGGCGCAAACCGACTGGATCGACCAGGTGCTGTGGAACCGGCGCGGCTGGTCATGGATCACCGAGGGCGATGCGCGTACGCTGGTGGGACTGTCCACGACCAAGGCCATTTTCCAGCAGGCGCTGGACGCGGAGGCGGCGAAGAAGATCTTTGCGCTTGGCGCCGACGTATCACGCGCCGCGTACGAGGTCGTGGGCAAGTTCCCCGAGCGCGCGGTATTCGACGACGGTCGCAGCGATGTGCGTGGCCGGCCGGTGTGGGAGGCCGCGTCATGGAACCTGAAGGTGTGAACCGGCCCAGCGGCGCCAACGCGCTGGCCCAGCGGTTCACGATGCAGGGCCGCCGTGCGCTGGTCACCGGCGCCAGCCTGTCGATCGGCCGCGCCATCGCGCTGGCGTTTGCCGATGCCGGTGCGGAGCTGGCGTTGCAATACGCCGGCTCGGCCGACACCGGGCTGCAGCATGCCGACGCGGCGTCCGAACTGTCGCGTGAGCTGCAGCAGCGCGCCGTGGTGCACCACCTGATCGAGGCCGATTTCAGCCAGCGCGGCGCGGGAAGCCGCACCGTGGCCGAGGCCCAGCGGCGCATGGGGGGTGTCGACGTGCTGGTGGTGTGTGCCTCGGTGCAGCAACGCGAGGCGTTCACCGAGATCGCCTGCGAATCCATGCAGCGCCAGATCCGCATCAATTTCGAAGCCAGCGTCGAATTGCTGCAAGCGGTGGTGCCGGGCATGCGCGAACGCGGCTGGGGGCGCATCCTGACCATCGGCAGCATCAACCAGACCCGCCCCGATCCCGAACTGGCGATCTATGCCGCGCTCAAGAGCGCACAACACAACCTGGCGCTGAACCTGGCGCGGCAACTGGCGCCGTTCGGTGTCACCGTCAACAACCTGTCACCCGGACTGGTGGCCACCGCGCGCAACCAGTGGCGCCGCGTCGACCAAAAGCAGTGGCAATCCATCACCCACGATGCCAACCCGATGCACCGGGCCGGTACACCCGAGGAGATGACCGGTGCGGCGCTGCTGCTGTGCTCGGATGCAGGCAGTTTCATCACGGGAAACGACTTGCAGGCCACCGGGGGCGCGCAACTCTGACGCCCGGGCCTGCCCAGGGCCTCGCCGCTCCTAGAATGGCCGCTTCCTTGACCCAACCGGAGTAGCCATGTGGAAAGACGATGACGAGTTGTTCGCGCTGATGAAATCGCGGCTGTTTCCGGCCGTGGTGGGCGACATCCTGGACACGATGGGCCTGCTGCACCAGTTCCTGAGTCCGGGCATCAAGGCCTTGCGCAGCGACATGGTGGTGTGCGGCCGCGCCATGCCGGTACTCGAGACCAACTGCTTCGCCGCCAGCGAACCGGAGGGCAAGCTCGAACTCAGCCGCAAGCCGTTCGGCTTGCTGTTCGAGGCACTGGACGACCTGAAGCAGCACGAGGTCTATGTCGCCACCGGCTGCGCACCGCAGTTCGCGCTCTGGGGTGGCTTGATGACGACACGTGCCCAGCATCTGAAGGCCGCCGGGGCCGTGCTCGACGGTTATTCGCGCGACACGCCCGAAGTGCTCGAGGCCGGCTTCCCGGTGTTCTCGTATGGCGGCTACGCGCAGGACCAGGGCGCGCGCGGCAAGGTCGTCGACTACCGGGTCGCTGTCGAGATCAATGGCGTTCGCGTCGAGCCGGGCGACATCGTGTTCGGCGACCTCGACGGCGTGCTGGTGATTCCGCGTGCCGTGGAGCACGAAGCCATCGGCAAGGCGCTGGAGAAGGCCAGCACCGAGAACAAGGTACGCGACGCGATCCGCGCCGGCATGGGCACGGTCGAGGCCTTCAACACCTTCGGTGTGATGTAAGCTGCGCGCTTCCCGATACCAGCCACCTGACTCGACCGGCTGCCGGCCACGGCATGCCGGTCCCGTCCCTACCCCACTTCCGCCATGACCCGTTTTTGCGTGCTGAGCGCCGAGTTCGCCCACGAGACCAATACCTTCAGCCAGGTCCCGACCCGTTACGAGAGCTTCCAGGCCCAGGATTTCTTCCTGGATGGCGCCTCGGCGATCAGCGGGCGCGGCGACTCCAACACCGAACTGGCCGGCTTCTGCGATGCGGCGCGCACGCATGGCTGGGAACTGGTCCATGTGTTGTCGGCGATCGCGCAACCGGCCGGCGCCGTCACCCGAGATGCGTTCGACCGCCTGACCGATCCCATCGTCGCCGCGGCCCGCGAGAACCGCGAACGGCTCGACGGCATCATCCTGGGCCTGCACGGTGCCATGGTCACCGACTTCTGCGATGACGGCGAAGGCGAACTGCTGGCGCGCCTGCGCGCGGTGGTCGGCCCCGAGCTGCCGATCGCGGTCACGCTGGACCTGCATGCCAACGTGACGCGGGCCATGTGCCGGCATGCCGACATCCTGGTGTCGTACCAGACCTATCCGCACGTGGACATGCGCCGTACCGGCCTGGAGGCTGGCGAAATTTTGCAACGCACCATGGCCGGCGAGATCCGGCCACGCACCATCCGTGCCCACCTGCCGATGATCGACGAGGTCAACGGCGGTCGCACCGACGTCGGCGCCATGCGCGAGCGGCTGCAACGCGCCCGCGCCTGGGAACAGCAACATGCCGACGTGTTCTCCGTCAGCATCAATGCCGGATTCGCCCGTGCCGACATCGCCGAGATCGGCCCCACGGTCACCGTCGTGGCGCAGGGCGACCTGGCGCCGCACCATCGCTTCGCCCACGAACTGGCCGAAGACATCTGGAACCAGCGCCACGAACAGATCAACCGCTTCCTCGACGTGCGCGAGGCCGCGCGGATCTGCCGCGACCACGACGCCGGCGACGACACGCGCCCGATCATCGTGGCCGACTATGCCGACAATCCCGGCGGCGGCGGTTATGGCGATGCCACCAACCTGCTGGCCGCCCTGCTCGAGGCCGGCATCACCGAGGCCTGCTTCGGCCCCATCGTCGACCCCGAGACCGTGCAGCAGCTGCAACACGCCGCGATCGGTGACACCGTCGCGGTCCGGCTCGGCGGCAAGACCGACCCCAGCCTGGGCGGCGGTCCGCTCGCGCTGCAGGCCACGCTGCTGCTGCGCAGCGACGGGCGGTATTTCGCCGACGGCCCGATGACCGGCGGCCTGGACAAGACCTGGGGCCCGACCGTCGTGCTGCGGGTCGACGGCATCGAGGTGCTGGTCGTGACCCAGCCGGCGCAGATGCTGGACCTGGCACAGTTCACCGCCTTCGGCATCGATCCGGCCGGCAAGAAGGTCGTGGGATTGAAGTCGATGCAGCATTTCCGTGCCGCGTTCGAACCCATCGCATCCCGGGTGATCGTCTGCGACAGCGGCGCCTTGTGTTCGCCCCATTACGCGACCAAGCCGTACCGCAAGGTGCCGCGGCCGCTGTTCCCGCTGGACCGGGACATCGACCTGGCGGCCTGGCGCGCCGAACACGCCGATCCGATACCGACCTGATTGCGCATGCAGCAGCAACCCGACCGGCCGTCGATGTCCGCCTGGCAGGTCGTGCTGGCCGGCATGGTCGCCCTGGGCGTGGCCATGGGCATCGGCCGGTTCGCGTTCACACCCATCCTGCCGATGATGCTGGCCGACGGCGTGACCGACCTGGCCCAGGCCAGCTGGCTGGCCAGCGCCAATTACCTGGGCTACCTGGTCGGCGCCGTGTGGTGTACGTTCCAGCCCTGGATATGGCGCCGCCTGGGTTGGCACCGGGCGGTCGATGGTCCGGCCATGGTGCGCCTGGGTCTGGTCGCGACCGCCGTGCTGACCGCCGGCATGGCGCTGCATCTGCCCGGGCTGTGGCCGCTGCTGCGCTTCCTGGCCGGCGTGGCGAGTGCCGTGGTGTTCGTCTATGTGGCGGGCTGGTGCCTGGCACAGCTGGCGCAACGCAGGCAGCCGGAGATGGGCGCGCTGATTTTCATCGGGCCGGGCGCCGGCATCGTGCTCAGCGGCATGATGGCCAGCGTCATGGTGGCCCTGCACGGTTCGGCGGCCGTCGGCTGGCTGGTGTTCGCGGTGCTGGCGGTCGGGCTCAGCGCCCTGGTCTGGCGGGTCTTGCGCGCCGATGAGGGCGTGCCATCGGCCACGTCGGCCCAGCCGGCTCCATCCGGCGGCGACACTGCCGCCGCACCCGCGCACGGCGCCGTCGAAATCGCACTGCTGGCCATCGGCTACGGACTGGCCGGACTCGGCTACATCGTCAGCGCCACCTTTCTGCCGGTGATCGCGCGCCAGGCGATTCCCGGCTCGGTCTGGCTCGATCTGTTCTGGCCCTTGTTCGGCCTGGGCATCATGGTGGGCGCCCTGCTCGCCTCGCGCATTCGGTCGGCTTCGGACCTGCGCTGGCGGCTGCTGGTGTGCAGCCTGATCCAGGCCCTGGGCATCGGCATCGGCCTGTGGTGGCCCAGCAGCGCGGGTTTTGCGCTGGGCAGCCTGCTGCTCGGCCTGCCGATGACGGCAACCACCTATTTCGCGATGCAGGAGGCACGCCGGGTCGCGCCCCGGCACAGCGTGGCCTTGATGGGGCTGCTGACGACGGTCTACGGCCTGGGCCAGGTGGCCGGGCCGCCGTTGACGGCCCTGTTCCTCGCGCGCAGTGCGTCGGTCGACCGGGGTTTCGCGCTCGCACTGCTGGTCGCCGCCGGCGCGCTGGTGCTGGGAGCCACGATCTTTGCCGTCATGGCGCGGCTGTTTCCGGCACGGCGGCCCTGATCGACGCGAACCGCTCGGCGCACCGGCGCCGGTTCAGGCGCTCATGCGACGCGCCGATGACGCTGCGGTGCCGAATGTCAGCACGCTGAGCCCGGGTTTCCGGTCCGCGGCCAGCAGCCGCTTGCGCAGCAACTGGTAGGTATCGACATCGAACGCCAGTGCGCTGCGTGTGTCCAGTGCATCGTCGAGCGCGGCTTCATCGTGCACGGTGGCCAGATGGCACCAGCGGTCGAACACATGGATGTCGGTGCGGCCGGTATGCGGGTCGTGCTCGCGCACGCCGATACGGCCGGAAAATGGCCAGTCCTGCATGCGTTGCGCCGCCAGGGCCAGCTGTACCCGCAACAGGTGCCGGCGCCCGTCCTCCTGCCCGCAGCAGGCGCCGCGGCAACGCCCGACCTGCTGTGCGAAACAGCGGCCCGTGCCCGCTTCCAGGCCCAGGACCCGTGCGCACAGGCCGTGCGCGTCGGCCAGCGCGAGCAAGGCCTGCCGCGCCGCCTTGGCGGACTTGAACATGCCGTGCAGGCGCTCGGGCAATCCGGCCTGCAGGTCCCCGAGTTCGAGCAGCCGCACCTGCGGTCTGGCATCGGGATCGTCCGCCAGCTGCCAGGCATACAGCGGCACGGTGCGCCGCAGCTTGCGATTGAACGCCGGCTGCAGTTCCTTGACCAGCCGCGACTCGAGCAGCAAGGCGCCCAGCTCGCCGGCGGTGCGGCGGAACTCGACCTGCCGCGTGCCCTGCGCCAGTTGCATGTCCCGTCCGGTCGCGTGATCGGACTGGAAATGCGACAGCACCCGCGCACGCAGGTGCAGGCTCTTGCCCACATACAACGGCTGACGGTTGTCGCCGTACATCAGATAGACGCCGGTGGCGTCCGGTATGTCCTGCAGCGCGGATTCCAGGTGGGGCGGCACGCTGGCCACGCCACTGACCAGTTCGCGGGCCGCGCGGCGCAGGCGTTCCACGCCCAGCTCGCCACGGGCCAGCGCCAGGAAATCCAGCACCGCGTCCACGTCGCCCATGGCACGGTGCCGCGCCGCGCTGTGCAGGTTGTGCCGGCGCAGGATGGCGTCCAGGCCGTGGCTCTTGTGCTGCGGATACAGCTTGCGCGACAGCCGCACCGTGCACATCAGCCGGGTGCGCAGGTCGATGTCGATGCGCTGGAACTCGTTCTTGAGAAATCCGTGGTCGAAACGCGCGTTATGCGCCACCAGCACGGCGCCGTCGAGCAACTCCAGCAACCGCGGCGCCACGGCCTCGAAACGCGGCGCTTCGCTGACCATCGCGTTGTCGATGCCGGTCAGGCTGGTGATGAACGGCGACACCCAGCGCCCCGGATTCACCAGCGTGCTCCAGCGCGCCACCTCGCGACCCTCCTCCACCCGTACCGCGGCGATCTCGATGATGCGGTCGGACACCGGATTGCCGCCGGTGGTTTCCAGGTCGAGCATCACGTAGCTGGGAAGCATGCGGCCATTGTGCCTTGATCCGGGTCGGCCTCGGCTCCGGCGCCCGTTTGGCGCACAACCTCGGCAGGCACTACATTTCAGGTTGTGCGCTCCAGGCCGATCCAGGCCGGCCCGAGCGCCCCGTCCGACGCCCTGCGTTCCATTGCCACACCCCTGCCGACCGCCCCACCATGCTCTACGACGTTCGCACCTATACCTGCCGACCCGGCACCATCAGGAAGCACCAGGCCCTGTACCTGGAACACGGGTTCGAGGTGCAGAAACGCCACCTCGGCGATCCACTGGTCTACCTGCTGACCGAGACCGGTGATGTCAACAGCTACCTGCATATCTGGGTCTACCAGAATGCCGCGGACCGCGAGGCGCGCCGCGCAGCGATGATGCGCGATCCGCAGTGGCTCGCCTATCTCGAGAAAAGCGCCGACGCCGGTTACCTGATCCGTCAGGAGAACCGCTTGATGGTGCGCGCGCCGTTCTTCCAGCCGCCGGGAGCCGTCGCCTCCTAGCACGCCATCCGCCCGCAACTCGCAAGCCCCCGCCGCGCGCCATGCTGGCGCCGGCCCCGTGCGCCAAGACACGAATCGAATTCACCATGCACGACTACCGACAACTCGTATCGCTCGACGGCAGGATCGCCGTCGTCCTGGGTGCCTCCTCGGGCATCGGCCAGGCCTCGGCCCATGCGTTGGGCCAGTTCGGCGCGCATGTGATCTGTGCCGACCGCGACGCCGCGGGCGCCCAGGCCACGGCCGAACAGATCGCCGCCGGTGGCGGATCGGCGGAGCACCGCGCGGTGGATGCCGCCAGTGGCGCCGACATCTTCGCGCTGGCCGAACAGGTGCTGGTGCGCCACGGCCAGGTGGACGTGGCCGTATCCACCCCGGCGCTCAACATCCGCAAGCGGATCCTGGACTACACCGACGACGAGTTCGACCAGGTCATGGACCTGAACCTCAAGGGTGCATTCCATTTCCTGCGCGCGTTCGGCCGCCCGATGACGCAGCGCCGTTGCGGCAGCCTGATCCTGTGTTCGTCGATGCGCGCGGTGACCCTGGAGCCGGGACTGGGCATCTATGCCGCCAGCAAGGCCGGCATTGCCCAGCTGGTCAAGGGTTTTGCCGCCGAAGTCGGCGAATACGGCGTACGGGTCAACGCCGTGATGCCCAGCATCATCGAAACACGGCTGACGGCACCCTTGAAGGAACGCCGGGACATCTACGACACCTACGCCGCGCATACGGTGTTCAACCGCTGGGGACAGGCATCCGAAGTGGGCGCAGCGGTCGCGTTCCTGGCCTCGGACGCGGCCAGCTACGTGACCGGCAGTTCCTTGTCGGTGGACGGCGGCTGGACCGCGATCGACGGGCCGCCAACCGGATTGACCCAGACGCGGCCCTCGGAGTGACGCCGGACGGCCCGGCCGACGCGGCGCCGTTGCCGGCTTGCAGATAATGTTCGCTCATCCATGACGATCCGACGCAAGAGGCACTGCATGACACCGACCAGCCACCCCAACGAACGCGAAGACCTCACCGCCGCCCTGCGCTGGGCCGCGCGGCTCGGCCTGAGCGAAGGCGTGTGCAACCATTTTTCGCTCGAGGTCGCACCCGACCGCTACCTCATCAATCCGCAAGGCCTGCACTGGGAGGAGGTCTGCGCCTCGGACATGCTGCTGATCAACGGCCAGGGCTCGGTCATCGAAGGCCGGCATGCGATCGAGCCCAGCGCGTTTTTCATCCACTCCTGGATCCATCGCCTCAATCCGCATGCCAAGGCCATCCTGCACACCCACATGCCGTATGCGACGGCCCTGACCCTGATCGAGGGCGGCCGGCTGACGATGAGCCACCAGAACGCGCTGCGGTTCTGGGGCCGCATCGGATACGACGACACCTACGGCGGCATCGCGCTCGACGAGAACGAAGGCGCGCGCATCGGTCGCGCGATGGAGGGCAAGGAGGTCATGTTCAGTGCCAGCCATGGCGTGACGGTGACCGGTGCGACCATGGCCTGGGCCTTCGACGACCTGTATTACCTCGAGCGCGCCTGCATGCACCAGGGCCTGGCCATGCAGGCCGCGGGCGGCCGGCCGCTGCGCGAGATCGCCGAGGAGGACTGCCGCGCCGTGGCGACGCAGATCGCCGGCGAACGTGCGCAAAGCGACCTGTTTTTCGCCGCCATCAAGCGCAGGCTGGATCACGAGCAGCCGGGCTGGCGCTCCAAGAGCTGAATACCTGCCGGTGGGGACGCCCGTTCAGCTGCTGATATAGGTCTGCAGCTGGGCGATGGTCTGCTCGTGGTCCGCGATGATGTCGTCCATGATGTCGCGGATCGAAATCATGCCGATCACCTTGCCGTTGTCCACCACCGGCAGGTGGCGGATCTTGTGCTGGCTCATCAGCGCCATGCATTCGCGGGTGCGGGTCTGCGGGCCGACCGTGATCACGTCGCGCGTCATGATCTCGGCCACCCGCGTCTCGCGCGAATTCTTGCCTTGTAGTGCCACCTTGCGCGTGTAGTCGCGTTCGGACAACACGCCGACCAGCGTCTCGCCGTCCATCACCAGCATGGCGCCCACGCCGTAGTCGGACAGCAGCTTGAGGCCATCGAACACCGTCACGTCGGGCGCGACCTTGTACACGGTGGAATCGCGCTTGTGCAGCAGTTCAACGATCGGTTTCATGGCGCCTCCTGTGACCAGAGCTGAGTTGAGTCCCAGTGTAGCCAAACTGCCTTGCCACGCAACCGGCGCGCCGCTCAGGTCTCGGCACGGCTCCCGTCGGCGGGCGATTCGACGCGTTTGCGGCCATGCAGCATCGATGCGACCAGGTTTTCCCGTTGCCGCAGCGAGGTGAACACCACGCCGGCGACATGCAGGGCCAGCAGGGGCACCAAGGCGTGACCGAGCGCCCCATGCAGTTCCTCGACCCAGGCCACGCCCCAGAAGCGGTCGGTGGTGTAGAGCCAGCCCGTGAAACCGGTGGCCACGGCGTCGGCCAGCAAGGCCAGCACCATCCACGCGCCCAGCGGGTTGTGGCCGACGTAGTGCCGCTCGCGCCGACGCCAGATCGCCAGGGCATAGTCGCGGGTGGCACGCAGGCCGCGCACGAAACCGGAAAAGCGCCACAGGCCGCTGCCGAACAGGCCCATGGCCACACGAAGCAGCGCAGCGGCCAGCGCGACGTAGCCCGTCCATTCGTGCAGCGCGCCGCCGCCTTCGTGGGTGACGAAACTGGCGATCATGGACAGCGCCAGGGTCCAGTGCAGCAGGCGCACCGGCACGCTCCAGACCAGCCGCGTCGCCGCGCGTGGCGCCGTTGCGTTCATCGGGACCTGGTCGGCACCGGTGCCAGCGTGACCGGATGGAAATAGAACTCGCCGCGCTGGCCCTTGTCGTCCAGCGCATAGACCTCGTAGCAGCCGCCGTCCTCCTTGATGCGGCGCACGGTGTAGCCCTTTTCCTTGAGTTGCTGCTCGAGTTTTTCCTTCGGTTGCCAGCCGGTCCTGGGCCCTGAGTCACAGGTGGCAAGACCGGTCGCATGCGACCAGGACGCGCCGCACAGGCAGGCGACGCACAACAACCACCGGGCGTGAGACGACATGATGAAACCCTTTCAAGTTCGACAGGAACAAGCACCGGACTGTATCGGGACATTGTTAACCGAACATGAAGCCGGACCCCGCGCGTACCGCCGACGGGCGCGCACCGGCGGCGACACCCGGGTCGATCATGGGTAACATGGCGGCATGAAACCACTTGCTCCCCGGGTCCTGGCATTCGACGTGTTCGGTACCGTGGTCGACTGGCATGGCGGCATCCGGCGCGAAGTCGCCCAGGCGCTGGGGCCTCGTGTGGATGCGGGCGCGTTTGCACTGGCCTGGCGCGCCGGTTACCAGCCGGCGATGCGCCGCGTGATGTCGGGCGAACTGGGCTGGACGCTGATCGACGACCTGCACCGGATGATCCTCGAACAGGTGCTCGAGCAGTTCGGCGTGCACGACCTTGGCGAGGCCGAGAAGTTGTACCTGAACAAGGCCTGGCACCGGCTCGACCCCTGGCCCGACGCGGTCCGGGGTCTGGCCCGGCTCAAGCAGCGTTACCTGATCTGCACCCTGTCCAACGGCAACATCGGGTTGCTGACCCACATGGCCAAGCACGGCGGCCTGCCCTGGGACTGCATCCTGTCGGCCGAGGTGTTCAAGGCCTACAAGCCCGATCCCGCCACCTACCTCGGCGTGGCCAGGGTGTTCGACGTTGCGCCCACGGCCGTGATGCTGGTGGCAGCGCACCAGGACGATCTGGCCGCGGCCCGCGCCTGCGGTCTGCAGACGGCTTATGTCGAGCGAGCGGCCGAGTTCGGCGCCGACCGGCTCAAGGACGTCAGCCCCGACCCGGCCAACACGCTGCACGCGCGCGACTTCCTCGACCTGGCCGATCAGCTGGCTGCCTGAGGCGCCCCGCCCGGCACCCTGGCGTGGGCCTCGAGCCAGCGCAAGGCGTTGTCCCACAGCGGCGCCGCATGCGCGCGGAAATATCCCATGTGACCAATCGGCCCCAGCCCGGCACGGGCGGGGTCGATGTCCAGTGCCTGCCAGGCCGCGTTGCGGTAACCGGCCATGAAGGCATCGCGTGAACGGGGCTGGGCCCACCAGTCGTCCAGCGCATTGGCGGCCAGGATCGGCGTGCGCACCGCATGGAAACCGTCCAGCAGCGGCCGCACCTGCGGGTCGTCGAAGAAATAACGCGGAAACTGGCACCAGCGCCGCCACTGGCGGTAGACGTCCAGCGGCAGGTCCTCGCCCATGCCGAACGAGCGCCAGGGCAGATAACCCTTCAAGCGCGTGGCCAGCGGGCCGACCAGGTTCCACAGCATCCAGACTTTGAGCCGTTCGCCCGGCGGCATCCAGCCGTGCCAGCCGGCGCCGGTGGCGAAGGTGTAGAACGCCGCGACCTTGTCGTGGTTGGGCAGCAGGCCGAAGGCGTGACCGCCGTACGAGTGGCCGACCATGACCAGCGGCAGGTCCGGGCTGGCCATGGCCTGCACCGCCGCCGCCAGGTCCTGCCGTGCCCAGTCCAGGTAGTCCATGCGGAAACCCTTGAGCGAAGGCGGCGCCGACAGGCCGATGCCGCGGTAGTCCAGCGTCATCGTGCGGTAGCCGCGCGCGCTCGCGTATTCGGCGAAGCGGCGGTAATAACCCTGGGGCACGCCGGTGGCGCCGGCCACGACCAGATGGGCCCGGGCCGGTTGTGCGGTCGGGTACACCGTGGCGCGGATGGTGCAGCCGTCCTGCGTCGTCAGCGGCAGGACCTGGGGCGTGGTGGGAGGCGGGTTCATGTCGGTTTTCCGGTCGATGGGGTGTTCTGCAACAGTTCGAGCAAGGTTTGCGTGGCCAGCGCCATGGGCTCGCCGCTGCCGGCCACGCGGGCCTGCAACAGGCCGCCTTCGTAGGCGGCGACCATCAGGCTGGCCAATCCACGTGCACGCGGCTCGGGCACGCCGGCGCCGGCCAGGGCCGCCGCGATGCGGCCGCGGATGTCGGCAAATGCGCGGGCCAGTGCCGTACGCAGCGCGACGTCGTCGGCCGTGGATTCGAGCGCGACCGTGGCCAGCGGGCAACCCCGTTCGAATCCGCTGGCATCGAGCCGGCGCTGGGCCGACGCGATCCAGCCATGCAGTGCCGGAATCGGATCAGGCTGCTGGTGCATCAGGCGTTCCAGGCTGTCGGCGATCCGTGCGGCGATGGCCTCGATCGCCGCCACCGCCAGCGCGGTCTTGCCGCCGGGGAAATGGTGGTACAGCACGCCCTTGGGGGCCTGGGCCTGGGCCAGCAGCTCGCTCAGGCCCACGCCATGGAAGCCGCGGCGCTCGAGCAGGTCGCTCATCGCGGCGATCAGGCGTTCGCGGGTCGGGTTGGGGTCCATGGGGCCGTACTCTATAGACCGGTCGGTCTAGTGTCAACGGAAAAATGGCGCGTCGCTGTCGCAGGCCGGACAATGCCTGCGGGTCCCGGCATGCCGAAGCCATTGCAAGCGGCGCGATCGCACCCATGTGCTGCAACAACCGATCACCCGCCCCACGGTCCCTTGTCCTTCCTGATCTTTTCCCTGCTCGCGCTGGCCTTCGTGGTCTGGTTGCTGGCCCGCCCCTGGTTGCTGGAGCGCCGTCGCGCGCGGTTGCGCGCCCGGCCCTTCCCGGCTCCCTGGCGCGCGGTGCTGCAGCGCCTGCCTTTCGTGCAGCGCCTGCCGGCCGACCTGCAACTGCAGCTCAAGGCGCACATCCAGGTGTTCCTGGCCGAAAAGCCGTTCATCGCCTGTGGCGGCATCGCGCTGACCGACGCGATGCGGGTCACGATCGCGGCCCAGGCCTGCGTGCTGCTGCTCAACCGCGACGCCGGGTATTTCCCCAGCCTGCGGCAGATCCTGGTCTACCCGGGGCCGTTCGTCGTCGCGCGCGCACAGCCGGTGGGCATGGGCGTGATCCAGGACCTGCGCCAGGTGTTGTCCGGCGAATCCTGGTCGCAAGGCCAGGTCATCCTGTCCTGGCAGGACGTGGAAAACGGCATTTCCGACCCGGGCGACGGGCGCAATGTCGTGATCCACGAGTTCGCGCACCAGCTCGACCAGGAAAGCGGCCAGGCCAACGGGGCACCGGCCCTGGGCAGCCGGCGCTCCTACCGCGACTGGTCCCGGGTGTTCGGCGACGAGTTCGCCGCCTTGCAGCAGCGGGTCGCCGCCGGCCACGCGGGCGGCCTGCTCAGCGACTATGGCGCAACCAATCCGGGCGAGTTCTTCGCGGTGGCCTCGGAGGCGTTCTTCGAGCAGGCGCAGCGCATGGCACAGGAACACCCGGCCCTGTTCGCGCAGCTGCGCCAGTATTACTGCGTCGATCCGCTGAGCTGGTGAACTGCCGCGGCGTCAGCGGTCCAGTTCGGGATAACGCCGGAAGATGCCGTCTTCGTTGAACGCGATGCGGCGTTCGCTGCGCAGGTAAAGCGCCAGGCGGCGGTTGCGCGCAACCTCGTCGTGCAGCCGCAGCACCAGCGGTGCATCGTCCAGCGCCGCGCTGGTGGCATGGGGAAACGCGTACAGGCAACCCTCGACCAGCTGGAACAGGGACAGGTCGGCATAACTGAGCCGGCCACCGACCAGGTGCAGCCGGTCGGCGCCGTCGTTGACCTTGTTGCGCGCGAGAATGGCCTCGAACCAGGCCAGGTATTTGGGCAGGCGGTTGCTGCGGAAGTCCTGGGCCCGCCTGCGGGCCTCGGCCTGCTGGTCTTCGTAATACAAGGCGCCGGAAATCGGATGGTGGGTGTCGTGCGCCTCGGTCACCGCGTCGGCTATGGTCAGCTGGATCTGGTGCGTCCACAGCCGCGCCGTCTCGCCCCGCCCGACCAGGCCCAGCCGGGGGCCGAGGTACATCAGGATGGCGGCGGTCTGCGCGATGACACGCTTGCCGTGCCGCAGCACCGGCGGCGCGAATGGTGGCGTGGGCAACACGCCATCGTGCTTCCAGTCCAGCAGGGCCGGCATGCCGGAGTTCGGCACGCCCTGTGTCCGCGCCACGTCCGCATAATCCACGCCGGCAGCCTCGAAGGCCAGCCGGACAAATTCGCCGCGGCCCTGGATCGACGGCCAGTAGTGCAATTCGTATCGGTCACGCATGGGCCCACTGTAAACCCATCGGCCCCTGGCGTGAACCGCTGCGGCCGTGCCGCACTGGCGCAGGCGCGACGGGCGCGGGCCGTCGGCCGGTCGTCATTTGCCGGCCAGGCCCATGGACCGGGTGATCACCTCCTTCATGATCTCGTTCGTGCCGCCATAGATGCGTTGCACCCGCGCGTCGGCGAAGGCGCGCGTGATCGGGTATTCCCACATGTAGCCGTATCCGCCGAACAGTTGCAGGCATTCGTCCATGACCTTGCACTGCAGGTCGCTGCACCAGTACTTGGCCATGCTGGCGGTGGCCGTGTCCAGCTTCTCCTGCAACACCAGCTCCAGGCACTTGTCGACGAACACCCGCGCCACCTGGACCTCGGTCTGCAACTCGGCCAGCGTGAAACGGGTGTTCTGGAAACCGGCCACGGTACCACCGAAGACCTTGCGCTCCTTGACATAGGCGATGGTCTGGTCGATCGCGGCCTGCGCCGACGCGACGGCGCCGATCGCGATCTGCAGCCGTTCCCAGGGCAGCTCCTGCATCAGGCAGACGAAACCCTTGCCCACCATCGCCTCGCCACCGAGCACCTGCTCGGCGGGCACGCGCACGTTGTCGAAGAACAGCTCCGAGGTGTCCTGGGCCTTGAGTCCGAGCTTCTTCAGCCGCTGGCCCTTCTCGAAACCCGGCATGCCGCGTTCGACCAGCAGCAGGCTGATGCCGTGCGCGCCAGCCGTGGGATCGGTCTTGGCCACGACGATGACCAGGTCGGCATGCCAGCCGTTGGTGATGAAGGTCTTGCTGCCATTGAGCAGGTAGCTGCCGTCGTCCTGCCGCACCGCGGCGGTCTTGATGCCCTGCAGGTCGGAGCCGGCCGCCGGCTCGCTCATCGCGATGGCGCCGATGATCTCGCCGCGTGCCATGGCCGGCAGGTATTTCTGCTTCTGGGCCGCCGTGCCGTAACGCTCGACATAAGGCGCGACGATCTCGTTGTGCAGGCCGAATCCGATGCCGCTGTAACCGCCGGCGGCATTCACCTCCATCTGGGCCACCGCATACAGCCGGTCGGCGCCGGCACCGCCGCAGTCCTCGGGCATGGTCATGCACAGGAAGCCGTTGGCGCCGGCCTTCTCCCATACCGCGCGGTCGACGTAGCCCTGCTCTTCCCAAGCCGCATGGTGGGGGGCGATCTCCTTGTCGGCGAAGCGCTGGTAGCTGTCGCGAAACGCGATGTGTTCGGGGGTGTAGAGGGTGCGTTCGATCATCGGGCGTCCAGTGGTGTGGCAGGGGTGCCGACGGCGCCCCTCGGTGGCTCCATGCTAGCGCACCGGTGGCGGGACAGGCGCCATCGGCACCTGGGCGACAGCCCGGCCGGCGTGCATGCCTATACTCTTTTGCGGGCCCCGGGCACGGTTGCGTGCCTTGCGCTGCATGCGCCGGCCCAGTCCATCGACCCACAGGAGACGCCACCATGAGCACCGAAGCATTCGTCTATGACGCGATCCGCACCCCCCGGGGCAAAGGCAAGAAAGACGGCAGCCTGCACGAGGTCAAGCCGGTCAACCTGCTGGCCGGCGTGCTGACCGAACTGCAACGACGCAACGACTTCGATACCGCACAGGTCGATGACGTGGTCATGGGCGTCGTCTCGCCCATCGGCGAGCAGGGATCGGTGATCGCCAAGGTGGCGGCGCTCAAGGCCGGCTGGGACTTCCGCTGTTCGGGCGTGCAGCTCAACCGTTTCTGCGCCTCCGGCCTGGAGGCGGTCAACATGGCGGCGCAGAAGGTGCGTTCGGGCTGGGAGGACCTGGTCGTGGCCGGCGGGGTCGAGAGCATGAGCCGGGTGCCGATCGGCTCCGACGGCGGCGCCTGGGCGCAGGATCCGGAGACCAACAGTGCCACCGCCTTCGTGCCCCAGGGCATCGGTGCCGACCTGATCGCCACCATCGAGGGGTTTGCGCGCGAGGACGTCGATGCGTTTGCGCTCGAGAGCCAGAAACGGGCCGCGCGGGCGCGCGAAGGCGGCTTCTTCGCCGGCTCGGTGGTGCCGGTCAAGGATTTCCTCGACCAGACCATCCTCGACGCCGACGAATTCATCAAGCCGCACACCACGATGCAAGGCCTGGCCGCACTGCGGCCCGCGTTCGAGCAGATGGGCGCGATGGGTTTCGACCAGGTGGCCCTGGGCCGTTACCCGCAGGTCGAGCGCATCCACCACGTGCACCATGCCGGAAACTCCTCGGGCATCGTCGACGGGGCCGCCGCCATCCTGATCGGCTCCGAGGCCGCCGGCAAGACGCACGGCTTCGTGCCGCGCGCGCGCATCGTGGCCGCCGCGCTCAGTGGCGCCGACCCGACCATCATGCTGACCGGCCCGATGCCGGCCGCGCGCAAGGCGCTGGCCAAGGCCGGCATGACGATCGAGCAGATCGACCTGTTCGAGGTCAACGAGGCCTTTGCCGCCGTGCCGATGCGCTTCATGAAGGAGATGGGCGTGCCGCACGAGAAGGTCAACGTCAACGGCGGCGCGATCGCCATGGGCCATCCGCTGGGCGCGACCGGCGCGATGATCCTCAACACGCTGATCGACGAACTGCACCGGCGCAAGCTGCGTTACGGACTGGCCACCCTGTGCGTTGGCGGTGGCATGGGCATCGCGACCATCGTCGAGCGCGTCTGAGCGCGACTGCATTGCAACCCGACCCGAACCCGCAGCAATGAAAACCATTCGATACGAATGCGACGCCGACGGCATCGCGACCATCACCTTCGACGAACCGGGCTCGCCGGTCAACACCATGTGCCGCGACTGGCAGCAGGACCTGACCGCAGTCACGCAGCAGGTGGTGCGCGACAAGGACGCGATCCGCGGCATCATCCTGGCCTCGGCCAAGACCACCTTCTTCGCCGGCGCCGATCTCAAGGGCCTGATGCGCCTGCAGCCATCCGATGCGGGTGCGGTGTTTCACGAGATCGAGCAGAACAAGAAGAACTTCCGCACCCTCGAGACCCTGGGCAAGCCGGTGGTCAGCTGCCTCAACGGCGCCGCGCTGGGCGGCGGCTGGGAAGTCGCTCTGGTCGGGCATTGCCGCATCGCCGTCGACGACCCGAAGATCCAGCTCGGCCTGCCCGAAGTCACGCTCGGGCTCATCCCCGGCGCATCGGGCATCACCAAGATGGTCCGGCTGCTCGGCCTGATGGGCGCCCAGCCCTACATCCTCGAAAGCCGCCTGTTCAACCCGCGCCAGGCGCACGAGATGGGCCTGGTCGACGAACTGGTGGCCGACGCCGGCGCCCTGCGTGCCGCCGCGCTGACCTGGATCGCTGCGCATCCGGTGGCGGTCCAGCCCTGGGACGACAAGAACTACCGGATCCCCGGCGGCCTGCCCAGCAGCCCGAAGCTGGCGCAGGCCTTGTCGGTGGCGCCGGCCATGCTCAAGAAGACATCGCGGGGCCTCTACCCCGCCCCCGAGGCGGCACTGGCAGCCATGGTCGAAGGTGCACAGGTCGATTTCGACACCGCCTTGCGCATCGAGAGCCGATACCTCGCCCGGTTGATCGTGAACCCGGTGGCGAAGAACATGGTCAACACCTTTTTCTTCAACCTCAATGCGATCAAGTCCGGCGCCTCCCGGCCCAAGGGCGTACCCCGCTACCGGCCGACCCGGGTCGGCATCCTGGGGGCCGGCATGATGGGCGCAGGCATTGCCTACGTGCAGGCCAGTCGCGGCATTGCCACCGTGCTCAAGGACGTCAACCAGGACAAGGCCGATGCCGGCAAGGCCTACAGCGTGCTGCGCACCCAGGCACGGGTCGACAAGGGCCAGCTGGGGCCGCACGACCAGGCCGAACTGCTCGCACGCATCACGCCGACGGCCGATGTCGGCGACCTGCAGGGCAGCGAGCTGATCATCGAGGCGGTGTTCGAGCAACGCGAGCTCAAGGCGACGGTCACGCGCGAGGCCGAGCCCATGCTGGCCGACAACGGCTTCTTCGCCAGCAACACCTCGACGCTGCCGATCGGTGGCCTGGCCCAGGCCAGCGGCCGGCCG
Organism: Rhodoferax sp.; assembly: GCA_024236015.1. Lineage (GTDB taxonomy): Bacteria > Pseudomonadota > Gammaproteobacteria > Burkholderiales > Burkholderiaceae_C > CAISIP01. Next base: position 966,376 of record JACKLK010000001.1, on the reverse strand, counting down.
GAGAAATTCATCGGCATCCATTTCTTCAGCCCGGTCGACAAGATGAAGCTGGTGGAGATCATCCGCGGCGCGCAGACCGACGACGAGACGGTCGCGCGGGCCTTCGACTACGTGCAGGCGCTGGGCAAGATTCCCATCGTCGTCAACGACGCACGCGGGTTCTACACCAGCCGCACCTTCGGCACCTACGTGATGGAAGGTGCGGCCATGCTGGGTGAAGGCATTCCGGCACCGGTGATCGAGAACGCCGCCATCCAGTGCGGTATGCCGGTCGGCCCGCTGGCGGTGCTCGACGAGACGGCGCTGTCGCTCAGCGTGCACGTGCTCGAGCAGACCCGCGCCGACTATGCGGCGGAAGGCAGGACCTATGCCGCCACGCCCGGCGAGCTGCTGGTCGAACGCATGGTCAAGGAGTTCAAGCGTCCCGGTCGTGCCGGCGGCGGCGGTTTCTACGACTACCCGGCCGACAAGGACTCCAGGAAGCGCCTGTGGCCGGAACTGCAGCGCCTGTTCGAGAAGCCCGGCCACGCCTGGGACCTGCAGGACGTCAAGGACCGGTTGTTGTATCGCCAGGCCGTCGAGACCGCACGTTGCCTGCACGAAGGCGTGTTGACCACCGTGCACGATGCCAACATCGGCTCGATCTTCGGTATCGGCTTTCCGGCCTGGGCCGGCGGCGCGATGCAGTTCATCTACGGCATGGGCATCGACACGTTCCTGCAACGCGCCGATGCGCTGGCGCAGCACCACGGCCCCGGCTTTGCCGTCCCGCAGGCGGTACGCGACACCATCCGCCGGCATCAGCCGCAGTACTGAAGCACGCCCGCGGGAAGCCATCCGATCACGATACGGGAGCACGCATGCCTGACTACACCGACCCCCTGATCGACTCCGGCTACAAGGGTTTCCCGCACCACCAGCCGCCGCTGCGCCGATCGGCCATCGGCAGCCAGGGCTGGAACGTGCTGCGCGGCGACCTGCCGCTGCCGCTGGCCGTGATCCGCCGCGATGCACTGGCGGCCAACCTGCACTGGATGCAGGGTTTCGCGCGCGAACACGGCGCCGACATGGCGCCGCACGGCAAGACCACGATGTCGCCCCAGCTGTTCCAGCGCCAGCTGCAGGCCGGCGCCTGGGGCATCACCTTCGCCACCGTCGGCCAGGCACGCGTGGGCATCGATGCCGGCGTGCGCAACTGCCTGATCGCCAACCAGGTGCTGAGCGATGCCGACCTGGAGGCCATCGTGCAGCTGCGCCGGCAGTTTGCCGACCTGCGCATCGTGTTCCTGGTCGACTCGATCCGCCAGCTCGAGCTGATCGAGCAATGGTTCGGCCGCGCGCGCGCCGGGCAGGCCTTCGAGGTCCTGCTCGAGGTCGGGCTCGACGGCGGGCGCACGGGTTGCCGCGACCTGGTCAGCGCACAGCAGCTGGCCCACCAGCTGCACGCCAGCGAGGCGACGCAGCTGGTCGGCATCGAATGTTACGAGGGCCTGTGGGCCAAGGGCGACTCGGCGCAGGATACGAAGCTGGCCGACGCGCTGATGGCCCGGGTCGTCGCCGTCGCGCAGGAGTGTGATGCCGGCGGCATGTTCGCCCATCCCGAGATCATCATCAGTGCCGGCGGCTCGTCGATCTTCGACCTGGTGGCGCGGCACATGCGTCCGGCACTGTCGCGCCCGGTCCGCGCCCTGCTGCGTTCGGGGTGTTACGTGACCTACGACCACGGCAACTACAAGCGCATGATGAGCGTGATGAACACCCGCCTGTCCTGCGGCCACGGCCTGCAGTCGGCGCTCGAGGTCTGGGCCACCGTGCAGTCGCGCCCCGAGCCGGGCCTGGCCATCCTGGCGGCCGGCAAGCGAGACCTGTCGTTCGACGTGACGATGCCGATCCCGGTCTGGATCTGCCGCCACGGCGGCGAATCGGTGCTGCCGGCACCGTCCGATTGGGCGGTCACCGGACTGAACGACCAGCATGCCTACCTGCGCACGCCCGACGGAACGCCGATCGACCTGCAGGTCGGTGACCGGGTCGGCCTGGGCATCTCCCATCCCTGTACCACGTTCGACAAATGGCGCTGGATGCCCCTGGTCGACGACCACTACACCGTGTGCGACGCGATCACCACGTCGTTCTGAAGGGGCGCTCGATGCCGCTGCCTTGCGCGCCGAGCCACCCGCCACCGGCGCGGGAGGCAGCATGATGCGGGCGTGCCGCCCTGGCCGGCGCCAGCGCTCCGGGCCGTGACGGCACCATGGCTGCACATCCCCTGCCGCAACCCGACGCCGCTCCCCTGCGGTTCGTCATCAACGCGGCGGCAGGCCATGGCGAAGCCCGCTCCCAGGCCGCGCTCATCGAGACGATGCTGCGCGAGCACCGGCGCCCGGGCGAACTGTTGATCTGCACGCCTGCAGACCTGGCGCCGACGGCCCGGCGCGCGGCCGGCGAGTCCGCGGCGAGCGGCGGTGCCGTCGTGGCCGTCGGCGGAGACGGCACGATCAATGCCGTGGCGGGCGCCGCACACGCGGCCGGCTGCCCGCTGGGCATCGTGCCGCGGGGCACGTTCAACTATTTCGCGCGCGCACACGGCATTGCGGACGATCCCCTGCAGGCCTTGCGTGCCTTGCTGCACGCGCGGCCGAAGCCGGTGCAGGTCGCCGCTGTCAACGGGCAGCTGTTCCTGGTCAACGCCAGCCTGGGCCTGTATCCCGACCTGCTGCAGGACCGCGAGGCCTACAAGGCGCGTTTCGGTCGCAACCGCTGGGTGGCCTTCGGCGCCGGGGTCGTCACCCTGTTGCGGGCGCAACGCCGCTTGCGGCTGCAGCTCGACACCGGCGACGGCCGCCGCACCGTCCGCACCTTGACGCTGTTCGTCGGCAACAACCCGCTGCAGCTGGCCCAGCTGGGCCTGCCGTCGGACCTGCAGCCGCCCGCGGCCGCCGCGGATGCACCAGCCGATCCGCAGCAGCACGGGCGCCTGACCGCCATCATGCTGCGACCGGTGGGCACGCTGGAGATGATCGGCCTGATGGCGCACGGTGCCCTCGGAACCCTCGGCGAAGCACCCAGCGTCCAGCATTTCCGGTGTACCCGCATGACGGTCCACCTCTCGCCCTACCCGCTGGGTCGACGCCGGGTCAAGGTCGCGCTGGACGGCGAGGTGACACGCATGTCCGGGCCGCTCGAGTTCCGGGTACTCGAGACACCCTTGCAGTTGCTGGCGTGCGACAACCAACCCGACAGCTCGGGCGGCGGCGGATGAGCGTGGTACTGCACTTGTCGGACACGCATTTCGGCACCGAACAGGCGCCGGTGGTCGAGGCGCTGGTGGCACTGGCGCGACAGCTGCAGCCGGACCTTCTCGTGTTGTCGGGTGACATCACGCAGCGCGCCCGGCCGGAGCAGTTCCAGGCCGCACGTGCCTTCGTCGACCGGCTGCAGGCGCCGGTGCTGGCCATCGCCGGCAACCACGACATCGCGCTGTACGACCTGTGGGCCCGGATACGACGTCCGTATGCGCGCCATGCCGCCGCGTTCGGCTCCGACCTCGAACCGGTGTTCCGTGGCAACGACCTGCTGGTGGTCGGCGTGAATACCACGCGGGCCTGGCGCCACAAGCACGGCCAGGTGTCGCGCACCCAGGTCGAGCGGGTCGCCCGGCTGCTCGCGCGAGCGGAACCGGCGCAACTGCGCCTGGTCGTGGTCCACCAGCCCGCCGCCGTGACCCGGCCCGAAGACCGTGCGAATCGCCTGCGCGGCTCCGGCCATGCGCTGGCGCGCTGGTCGCAGGCCGGCGCCGACATGGTGCTGGGAGGTCACATCCACCTGCCGTACGTGGCCAGCCCGCCCGGCCTGCCCCGTCCCCTGTGGGTCGTGCAGGCCGGTACCGCCGTGTCGGACCGGCTGCGCGAGGCCGCACCCAATTCGGTCAACGTGCTGCGCTGGGGCAGGCACGCCGCTGCCGGTCGTTGCAGCATCGAACGCTGGGACTATTTCTCGGCCGCCGGCGCGTTCGCCCGCACCGCCGTGCTCGACGTCACGCCGGCGCGGGACTGACGCACCCGCACCGGCGGGTGCAAACCCCTTCGGGCATGGTGTCCCCTACCTCGAAAGGGGCAATGCGCGAAGCGCGACGGCCGATTAGCATCGACGGCACAGATGTGGCGGGCCCATCCTGCCTGCCCCACCCGGTCATCGTCACCCGTCGTTGCGCCGACCGCGCCAGGAGTCATTCCACATGAAAAATCCCGTGCCAGCGATGGCGCTCGCCATCTTCGCCCTCGGCAGCACCTTGCCGGCCAGCCATGCCCAGTCGGCCGATTTCCGGCTCGGCACGGCCATCGAGGCCTCCCAGGCCGAACGCAGCATCACGATCGGCGCCGACACCCGATGGGCCAATGTGCAGCAAGGCGAATCCGTCCGCTTCGTGTCCGGGCAAGCATCCTTCGCCTGGCGGTTCGACGGCTCGCGCAGTGCCGTCGATCTGATGCAGGTCGCGCCCGCCGGCTTCATCGATCGGCCCTTCACGGTGTACGTGGCGCGCACGCACCAGGGGCGCAGCGCCAACTGAGGCTGCCGGCGCCGGCACTCCCCGCTGGCGCGGCAACGGCATCAGTCCTGGCGCACCCAGTCCAGCAACTGCGCCTTCTGCACCTTGCCCAGCGCGGTCTTGGGCAGGTCCTCGCGGAACAGGATGCGGCGCGGCAACTTGTAGCGTGCAATGCGGCCTTCGAGCAGCGCCATGACCGCAGTGGCGTCCAGCACCACGCCCGGCCGGCACACGATGATCGCCACCGCGACCTCGCCCCAGCGCGCATCGGGCTGGCCGAGCACGGCGGCCTCGGCGATGTCTGCGTGCGCGAGCAGCAGGTTCTCGATCTCGGCCGGATAGATGTTTTCGCCGCCGGAGATGATCATGTCGCGCGAACGCCCGACGACCCAGTAATAACCATCCGCGTCCTGGCGGGCCAGGTCGCCGCTGCGGAACCAGCCGCCGGCGAACGACGGGTTGTGCGCATCGCGCCAGTAGGCCTGCATCAGGTTGGGAGCACGGATCCAGATCTCGCCGACCGCGCCGGGCGCCACGTCATTGCCGGTGTCGTCGACCAGTCGCACCGCCACGTGCAGCCCGGCCTTGCCGGCCGCGCCCGGCACCGCCATGGCGTCCTGGCGACGCAGGTAGATCGAGACCGGTCCGGTCTCGGTCGCGCCGTAGACCTGGCCGACCGGCACGCCCCGCCCATGGAAGGCCGCGATCAGGCTGTGCGGAACCACCGAGGAGCCTGCCACGATCAGGCGCAGCGACGACAGGTCGGTGGCGGCGAAGTCCGGATGCTCGATCACCGCCCGCAGCGTCGCGGGCACCATCACCGACAGGTCGGGGCGACGCGCGGCCACGTCCGCCAGCCAGGGGCCCGGCGCGAAACGCCGATGCAGCGTCACGCAGCCGCCCGCATGCAAGGTGGGCAGGGTCTGGATGCACAGGCCGCCGACATGGAACAGCGGCAGGATGGTCAAGACATGGTCGCCGGCGGACAGGTCCTGTGCGTGGGTGGCGTTGATGCAGTTCCACAGCAGTCCGGCCTGGGTGTGCACCGCCCCCTTGGGCTGGCCGGACGTGCCCGAGGTGTAGACCAGCAACACCGCCGATGCGTCCTCGCCGGCCTCGGCAGCGTCATCCGCGCCGGCCGGCTCGCCTTCCAGCCCCGTACTGGCCAGCAGGTCCATGGTACGGGCATCGGCCAGCGCCCGGGCCTGCTCCCGGTGGTCGGCATCGTGCACCAGCATGCGGGCCTCGGCATGCGCGAGGATGGCGGCATGCTCGGCGGCGGCGAGCCGGTAGTTGAGCGGCAACAGCATCGCACCCAGGCGCGCCAGCGCAAACAGCAGCACCAGCATGGCCGGGTCGTTCAGGCCCAGCCAGGCGACCCGGTCGCCGGCGCGCACGCCATGCGCCGACAACACGGCCGTGGCCACCCGGATGCGCTGCCACAGCTGCGGATAGGTGATGTCTTCGCCCTCGCAATGCAGTGCCACCCGATCGGGCGTGAACTGCGCATGGCGCTCGATGATGCGCGAGAGGTTCATGCGCGGCGCTCCGGCTGCCGGCGGCCTACAACACGTCCGGTTCGTCGCGCTCGCCGGCTTCGTACAGGCATTCGCGGCCCAGCCGGTCGATGCACAACTCGGCGGTCCACGGCAACATCAAGGAGCCGCAGCGCGAGTCGCGGTACATGCGCTCGAGCGGCAGTGTCTTGAGCATGGACTGGCCGCCGCAGGTGCGCACCGCCAGGCGGCAGATGTCGTTGGCGTTTTCCATGATGGTGTAGTGGGCGGCGAGCAGGCCGAGCCGGATCTCCTTGGACGGGTCGACCCGTGCCGCGCGCGCGTTCTGCAGGAAGATCGCCCGCGTCTGCTCGAGCTTGACCTTCATCTCGGCCACGGCGATCTGCTTGGTCGGATACATGCGGCGCTTGACCGGCGGCATGCCCGGCACCTCGGCGCGCAGGTACTGCACGGTGAAGTCGTAGGCCGCCTGGGCAATGCCCATGTAGGTCGGCGACAACGTGGCGAACATGTGCGGCCAGCGCAGCGCCGCCTGGGCATACATGCCTTCGGGCATCAGCCGCTCGGCCTCGGGCACGAACACGTCCTCGAACAACAGGTTGCGCGAGACCGTGCCGCGCATGCCCAGCGGGTCCCAGTCGCCGCTGACGGTCACGCCGGGCAGGTTGCGGTCGACCGCGAGATACAAGGCATCGCGTTGCGTCGCACCGGGCTTGTCCAGCGTACACAACACGCCGTAGTAGTCGGCCGCGCCGGCGAGCGAGGCGAAGATCTTGCGGCCGTTGACGATGTAGCCGCCGTCGACCTTGCGCGCCAGCGTGCCGAACGGCGCCTTGCCGGCGGCGGCGGCGCCGCCTTCGGAGAACGGCTGGGAATACACCTTGCCCTCCTCCACGATGCGCTTGTAGTGCATGGCACGGTGCTGCTCATGGCTGGCGCGCTGCTCGGGCGTCATGTCCAGGTCGTCGGCGATGAAGCCGGTCCACATGGTCGAGCTCACATGCATGTTCAGCGTCAGTGCGGTGGCTCCGCAGTGGCGGCCGATCTCGGCGGCGGTCATGACGTAGGTCGCGAAGTCGGCACCCCAGCCGCCGTATTGCTCCGGCACGCAGATGCGCAACAAACCGGCCGCATGCATGTCGGCGTAGTTCTCGAACGGGAACACGGCGTCGCGGTCGATCTGGCCGGCGCGTGGAGCAAATTTGTTGCGCCCCAGGTCGGAGGCGATCGCGAGCAGCTGCGCCTGCTTGTCGGTCAGCGCGGTGTAGTCGCCGGCGATCGACGGCGGCTGGTAGCGGCTGGCGGTGGAAGCTTCGGGGGCGGTCGACATCGATGGGTCCTCCTCAGACGGGGAAATGGGCCTGCATGAACGCCAGCACGGCCTGGTTGAAGGCGGCCGGTTGTTCCATGTTGGCCAGATGGCCGACCCCAGGCAGGCACAGGTACTGCGCGCCCGGGATACGCTCGGCCATGCGGCGCATCACCGACGGCGATGCGTTGCGGTCGTGTTCACCAGCCAGGCACAGGGTGGGCACCGCGATGCGCGCCAGATCGTCCAGGCGGTTGAACGCGACGATGGCCTGCAACGCAGCACGGTAGCTGGCCTGCGGAACCGCGGCCATCACGTCGCGCGCCAGCTGCAGGCCCTGCGGTCCGGCATCGGGCGCCATCATCGCGGGCACCAGCTGCGCGGCCAGCTGCGCCATGGTCTGGCCGGCGTCGAGCGGTGCGAAGCGGTCGTGCAGGAACTGCTGCTGCCAGTTGCCGTCGGCGCGGCCGAACGCGGGCGAGGTACCCGACAGGATCAGCCCGTGGACCCGCCCTGGTGCCAGTGCCACCAGTTCCTGTGCCACCATGCCGCCCATGCTGTGGCCCAGCACGATGTTGCGATCCGCGCCGGCATGGTCGATCAGCATGCCCAGCGACTCGGCCAGCGCGCCGACCGTATAAGGGTCGATCGCGGGTGTCTGCCCATAACCCGGCATGTCCCATGCGATGGCGCGATAACCGGCCTGCGCGATGCCCGGCAGGTTGTCCCGCCAGGCCTGCTTGCCGCCGCCGACGCCATGCAGCAGGAAGACGGCCGTCGCGCCGGCACCGCGCTCGATGGTGGCGGGTCGTTGACGCATCGCTGTCATGCCGTCGGCCTCAGGCGAGATCGCCCTGCAGTTGTCCGTCTGCGACGACGACGGTGTCGTCCAGCGTCACGGTGCAGCCGCGCAGCGGCAGGTCGAAATGGCCCAGCGTGTGGCGACCGGCGACCTCGTTGGCTCCGGTGGAATACAGGAAGTTGCCGGCGAAGGCACGCAGCTCGGTGCCGTTGAAGTCGTTCTTGTCGTAGAACGCCATCGCATCCCAGCGTGCCGTCGGGTTCATGCCCCAGCCAACGTGCGAGACCGCATAGGCGGCGCGATCGCCCCAGGCGGCGAAGTAGCTGCGCATCAGCTCGGCGTCCAGGTGGTGGCCCGCGATGTCGGTGACATGGTCGTCCTGCACCGTGAGCACGACCGGCTTTTCGAGATACCGCTTGAAGGTCAGGTTGACGTCGCCTTCGGCCATCACCAGGCGGCCGTGCACGCTGCCGGCGGCGGGGAACGCCAGGCACAGCCCGCCCGGCCAGTGCGAGATGCTGCCGGCACGGGCCGTGTAGCCCCATCCGCCGCCCACCCGGGCGTGGGCCAGGTCGATCGCCAGGTCGGTTCCGGCCTCCGATGTCACCCGCATCCGCCGCGCGCCCTTGAGCAGTCGCATGCCGGCCTTGACCTTGGCCTCCAGCGCCGGATCGGGTGCGCAACGCTCCAGCACCTCGGGGTGTTCGTTGGACACCATCAGCACCCGCGCGCCGCCGCCCAGGATCTGCGGCAACTCCGGTGCATGCAGCAGTCCCTCGACCGTCAGGTCGGCGACGAAGCCGCTGCCGGCCAGCGCCGCCACCGCCGGCGCCAGGCCACCGATGGCATCGGATGCACCGGTCGAGCGCACCGGCACCGGCGCCTGCAGGCGCGGGCTGGGCAACACGACATGGAACACCCGCGCGCCCAGGCCCTGCAGGGCCAGTTCGGCCAGTTGCACATTGACCGGCCGCGACTGGGTTTCCGACAGGATGGCGGCGACCTCACCCGGCTGTACGCCGCACAGCCGGAACACGTTGGCAAAGGCGTCGATCCATTTCGCCTCGATTCGTTGCTGCATCATCGGCGTTGGCCCTCCCGCGGTATCACAGTCGTGAGCCCAGCGTGAAATACGCACCGGCGTGGAACAGCAGCGGCGCGGTCTCGGCATGGGTGTAGCGCTCGACCTCGGCAATGAACAGGCAATGGTCGCCTGCCACCTGGTGCGACAGCCGGCGGCATTCGAACCAGGCGGCCGAACCGTGCAGGTAGGGCATGCCGTCTTGGTTCTCGGCATGTGCGACCTGGCTGAACTTGTCGGGCGCCGGCGAGGCAAACAGGCGCGAGGTCTCGACCTGGGCCTCGGTCAGCACGTTGACCACGAAGCGCTCGTTGTCCTGGAACACCGGCAGGCTGGCAGAACCCAGGCGCAGCGCCCAGGTGATCAAGGGAGGATCGAGCGACAAGGCGCCGAAGGAGTTGGCCGTCAGTCCGACGAAGGCGCCGTCCGGCGCCCGCGTCGTGATGACGGTCACGCCGGTGGCGAACTGCCCGAGTGCGACCCGCAGGGCGCGATTGTCCCGCCCGGCGGCGGCTGGCGGCGAAAGCGGTCTGGAAATGGATGCCATCTGGCGCCATCATAGAGGAGGCGCACGGCCCGCAGAAACGGCACTGGGTTATGCTTCCCGCTTCGCCCTGCCTTGCGCCCGCATCCGATGACCGACGCTCCTGACGATCGACAGCATTTCACCCAGGCCGTGACCCAGCTGGGCGAGCGCCAGGACGTGGTGGCGTCGAAGGCGATCTTCAACAGCCAGGGCCTGAAGGTCGTCGACAAGGGCGCACGCATCAACGTCGGCCTGTACGAGCGGCTGATGCGGCACTCGCTGAGTGCGCCGCTGGAGGATTCGGTCGTCAGTGCCGACGGGGTCTCCGGCGAATCGCTCAAGCGCACCGCGGCCTCCATCATGGAAGAAGTGCCCTTCTTCGGACGGCTCGGGCCCGAAGGCCCGCAGCGCAAGTTGCTGCTCAACGTGATCGAGACCGTGCCGCTGCCCGAAGCCATGGCCTTCCAGCTGACCGTGGCGCGTGACGTGCGGCCGGAGATCTACATGAACCTGGTGCGCACGGCCCTGGTGGCGATCTGGCTGGTCAACAAGCCGCCCCTGGTGTCGCGTTTCGACCTCGGCATGGCGGCCGCTGCCGGCCTGTTGCACGACATCGGCATGCTGCATGTCGACCCGGTGCTGCTGCAACCGGCGTTCCGGCTCAACCGGGAACAGCGCCGTCAGCTGTATTCGCACCCCCTGCTCTCGACGACGCTGGTCGAACGCCACCACCAGTACCCGCGCGAGGTGATCCGGGCGGTGTCCGAACACCAGGAATACCTCGATGGCTCGGGTTATCCGCGCAATCTCTCGGGCGACGCGATCAGCACGCTGGGGCGGGTGATATGCCTGTCGCAGGTGGTGGCGGCCATGTTTGCGCCCGGGCGCAGCGCGCCCGAGATGCAGTTGTCGGTGCTGCTGCGTCTCAACGCGCATCGGTATGACCCCGACCTGTCGGCGCGCGTGCTGACCATGGTGCAGCCGCAACTCGACGTGCTCAGCGCCGCCGTGGTGCTGCTCGACGATCCGGTGGGCCTGCTCGGCGAGATCGATGCCATCCTGGCGCAGCTGCCGCTCGATCTGGCGTCGGACCCGGCCATGACGCCGGCACGTGGCGAGGCCATGGCCCTGGTCGCCGATCACGGTCTCAAGCTGCGGCGCGCGCTGGCCGGCGTGGGCGCCGTGCCCGACCAGCTGGCCCAGCTTGGCGACGCGCTGCAGGACGAGTCGGTGCAGACCGAACTCACGCTGCTGGCGCGCGAAGCCAGCTGGCAGCTGCGCACGCTCGGCCGGGAGGCCCGCAGACGCTGGCGCAACGGGGCCGACGAGACCTATCCCGTGCCCATGCAGCAATGGCTGGACCGGATCGACGCGCTGGTGGCCGCGATCACCGGCCCGCTTCCCGAGCCGGTCGCCGAGCCCGCGGCCGGCCCGCCGGCGGACGCCACCGGGGCCGACCCGGCCGCAACGTGAGCCGCCGCACAGTCGTGCCCGCGCGCATCGTCGCTGGCGCCTGGCCGCAGCGGCACCGGCGGGCTTCCGGCGTCCACCGATAGTCTCGCGATGCCGCCATCCGCCGCATCCACTGCCGACTGCCGGCCAGCCTCGCTGAGCGACCTGTTCTGGTCCTTCAGCCTGCTGGCGCTGCAGGGCTTTGGCGGCGTGCTGGCCGTGGTACAGCGTGAGCTGGTCGAGAAGAAGCGCTGGCTGACGCTCGACGAGTTCGTCGAGGACTGGTCGGTCGCGCAGGTGCTGCCCGGGCCGAACGTCGTGAACCTGTCGTTGATGATCGGCGGGCGCCACTTCGGCTGGCGTGGCGCGCTGGTGGCGCTCGCGGGCATGCTGGCCTTCCCGCTGCTGATCGTGCTGGCGCTGGCGGTGCTGTTCGCCGGCATCGCCGACCATCCGATGGCGCAGGGCGCCTTGCGCGGCCTGGCTGCGGTCGCCGCCGGGCTGATCGCGGCCACCGGCTTGAAGATGCTCCCGGCGCTGCGCAGGAACGCGATGGGCCGCATCGCCTGCGCCATCGTCGGCCTGGCCTGCCTGCTGGCGGTCGGCCATTTCCGGGTGCCGTTGCTGTGGGTGTTGCTGGGTCTGGGCGTGCCGGCCTGGGCCTGGGCCTGGTATCGGCTGGGCCGCCCGTGACCATGGTGTTCGGCTGGTCCGAATGGCTGGCCTTGTTCAGCCATTTCCTGTCCTTGTCGCTGCTGGCGGTCGGAGGCGCCATCATGCTTGCGCCCGAGATGCACCGCTACCTCGTGGACGAGCGCATGTGGCTGAGCGATCCGCAGTTTGCCTCTAGCATCGCGCTGGCCCAGGCCGCGCCCGGACCGAACGTGTTGTTCATCGCCCTGCTCGGCTGGAATGTCGGCCTCAACCTCGGGGGCTTCCTGTTCGCGCTGCCCGCCATGCTGGTGGCGCTGGTCGGCGTCTTGCTGCCCAGCACCGTGCTGACCTACACGGCCAGCCGCTGGGGACACGAAAACCGGGACCGTCGATCGGTGCGTGCGTTCAAGATGGCGATGGCGCCGATCGTGATCGCGCTGCTGCTGGCCACGACCTGGGTGCTGGCCTCGTCCGCGGGCGGCTCATCGACGGCCTGGGTGTCGTGGTTGCTGACCGTCGCCAGCGCGCTCGTCGTCTGGCGCACCCGGATCCACCTGCTGTGGCTGCTCGGCGCCGGTGCGGTGGTGGGTGCGCTGGGCTGGGTCTGATCAGGCGCCTGGCGGCAGGCTGCGCTGGCGCAGCGCCTCGTACAGGCAGATGCCGCTGGCCACCGACACGTTCAGGCTCTCGACCGCACCACGCATCGGAATCTGCACCAGCTCGTCGCAGGTCTTGGCGGTGAGCTGGCGCATGCCGGAGCCTTCGGCGCCCAGCACCAGCGCCACGGGCTGTCGCAGGTCGGCCTGGTACAGGGACCGGGGCGCGGCATCGCTGGTGCCGATGACCCAGATCGAGCGCTCCTTGAGCTCGCCCAGCGTGCGGGCCAGGTTCGTGACCATGAAATACGGCACCGTGTCGGCGGCGCCGCTGGCCACCTTGGCGACCGTGGCGTTGATGCCGGCGGCATGGTCCTTGGGCGCGATCACCGCTTGGGCGCCGGCGCCGTCGGCCACCCGCAAGCAGGCGCCGAGGTTGTGCGGATCGGTCACGCCGTCGAGCACCAGCAGCAAGGGCGCGGTGCGTTGCGCCGGCGGCAGCGCCGCCTGCGACTCCTCCAGGTTCTCGAGCAGTTCGTCGAGCGAGCGGGTCACGGGCAAGGGATGAACCCGCGCGGCCACGCCCTGGTGGCCGTGTCCGCCGCACAGCCGAGACAGGCGCAGGCCGTCGGACTCGATCAGGCGCACGCCGGCTTCGGCGGCGCGTTCCATGAACTGGCGCATGCGCGCATCGCGCCGGCTGGCGTCGACATGCAGTTCGATGATGGACTGGGGCGCGGTGCGCAGGCGCACGCCGACGGCGTGAAAGCCGAACACGATCTTGGGACTGGACATGCGGCGATTATCCGGTGCCGCGGGCCGGGTGATCCGGGCAGCCCCGAACACCGTGCATCGGGTGTGACCGAAACCGGCTCCTGCGCCGCCGCGCGATCAGGCGACGGTGGCGGGTTCGACGATGCGACCGGCCTCGATCGTGATGCGGCGGGTGCAACGCTGCGCGATGCCGCGGTCATGGGTGACCAGCACCAGCGTGGTGCCCAGTTCGGTGTTGAGGTCGAACATCAGCTCCATGATGGTCTCGCCGGTGGCGAAGTCCAGGCTGCCGGTCGGCTCGTCCGCCAGCAACACGGCGGGCTGCACGACAAAGGCACGCGCCAGCGCCACCCGCTGCTGCTCGCCGCCACTGAGCACTTTCGGGTAGTGGCCGAGCCGCTCGGACAGGCCCACGCGCGCCAGCATCTCGGCCGCGGCCTTGCGCGCATCGCGCCGGCCGGAGAGTTCCAGCGGCAACATCACGTTCTCCAGCGCGTTGAGGTTGCCCATCAACTGGAAACTCTGGAACACGAAGCCGACCTTGTCGGCGCGCAGCGCCGCGCGCTGGTCCTCGTCGATCGCGAACAGGTCCTGACCCGCCAGCCGCACGGTGCCGCGCGTGGGGGTGTCCAGGCCTGCGATGATCGACAGCAACGTGCTCTTGCCCGAGCCGGAGGCACCGACAATGGCGGCAGTCTCCCTTGGCGCCAGCGAAAAATCGATATCGCGCAAAATATCGAGGGTACCGGTCGAATCGGTCACCGACTTGAACACGTGATCGACCGCAATGATGGGCTCTGCGCTGGCGTTGGGCATGAAAGGCTTATGGTTTTGAATCGACGACACTTTATCGTGGCAGCAGGCGCGGCCGGCAGCGTGGGGTTTTACGGCGCCGGTGCCCGGGCGCAATCCGCTGCCGCCGCCAAGGCCAACACCAGCGGCAATGGTAAGGGCAAAGCGGCTGCCAGCACGATCCTCGTCCTGGGGGACTCGCTGAGCGCGGAATACGGCCTGCGCCGCGGCAGCGGATGGGTGGCCTTGCTGGAGCAGAAGTTGCGCAGCGAATCGATCTCGGCACAGGTCGTCAATGCCAGCATCAGCGGCGACACCACGTCGGGCGGACGCAGCCGGCTGCCAGCCTTGCTGGAGCAGCACAAGCCCAGCCACGTGATCATCGAACTCGGCGGCAATGACGCATTGCGGGGACTGCCGCTGCAGATGACGCAGGACAACCTGGGACACATGACCGATCTGGCGCGCCAGGCCGGTGCCAAGGTGGTGCTGGTCGGCATGCAGGTGCCGCCGAACTACGGCAGCGACTATGCGAACCGATTCGCCAGTCTGTTCGAAGAGGCGGCCCGTGACCATGGCGCGGCGCTGGTGCCGTTCCTGCTCAAGGGCGTGGCCGACGGTGAAGACGCGACGCGCCTGTTCCAGAGCGACCGCATCCACCCGACCGCACAGGCCCAACCCATCATGCTGGCCAACGTCTGGCCGGTGCTGCGCAAGTTGCTGCCATGAACCGCCGCGCCGTTCCCGCCGCGATGCCCGTGTCGCATGGATCGAAGGGGGTCGTGTGAGCCTGTCTCCCGTGGATGCGGTCGACCTGCTGCGCCGGCTCGACGAGTTCGACGCCGTCATCGACGCGCGCAGCGAAGATGAATACGCGCTCGATCACCTGCCCGGCGCGGTCAACTGGCCGACCCTGGACAACGAACAGCGTCACGTCGTGGGTACGACCTACAAGCAGGTCAACCCGTTCGAGGCCCGCAAGATGGGTGCGGCCATGGCGGCGCGCAACATCGCCCGTCATATCGAGGAGCGCGCGTTCGACAAGCCGCGCAGCTGGCGCCCGCTGGTGTATTGCTGGCGCGGTGGCCAGCGCAGCGGTTCGTTGTCGCTGGTGCTCGACCAGATCGGGTTTCGGGTGCACATCGTGCAGGGCGGATACAAGGCGTTCCGGGCCGCGCTGGTCGCCGACACCGAACACCTGGCCGAGAAATTCGAATACCAGGTCGTATGCGGAACCACCGGCTCCGGCAAGACCCGGCTGCTGCATGCACTGGGTCGGGCGGGTGCCCAGGTGCTGGACCTGGAGGCACTGGCCCACCATCGCAGTTCGGTGCTGGGCGCGATTCCCGGCCTGCCGCAACCCTCGCAAAAGGCCTTCGACACCCGGGTCTGGGACGTGTTGCGCCGGCTCGACCCTGCGCGGCCGGTGTTCGTCGAGAGCGAAAGCCGCAAGGTCGGCAACGTGGCGGTGCCGATCGCGTTGATGGAGGCGATGCGATCGCGTGGCCACTGCCTGAATCTGGTGCTGCCCGACACCGAACGCGTGGCCCTGCTGATGGAGGACTACGATTTCTTCGTACGCGACACCGAGGCATTCTGCGCCCGGCTCGACGCCTTGACCGAAATCCGTGGCAAGGCCGTGGTACAGGCCTGGAAATCAGCGGTGCGCGAGGGACGGCTGGCGAGCGTGGTGCAGGACCTGCTCACCCAGCATTACGATCCCGTCTACCTGCAGTCGATGCAGCGCAACTTCCGCAACTTCGGCACGGCCAGGACCTTGAGCCCGGCCGACCACAGCGCGCAGGCCATGGACGCACTTGCCGCGACCATGGAGCTCGGCCGCTTCGCGCAACCGCAGACCGCCTGAACCGCGTTCGGCCGTCGTCAGGACGACATCGGGCTGCCGGGAGCACGGTCACCGGGGGCCGGTGTGGGATCCACGTAGGACGCAGCCGAATCTCCATCGCTCGAACCGCCCTGCTTGCGCTGGGCCTTTTCCCGGAGCTTGTCTTCCTTCTTGCGCTTCTTCGCAAGTTCCTTCTGTCGCTTCTCGTATCCGTAGTTAGGTGTTGCCAATTTGACCTTTCGTATTGAAGCCCCACTGTAACAGTTCAACCCGCCCGGGGCAAAACCGGCTCCCTCAATCGGTGGACACCTGCTCGCCCCGATCAGCCTCCGCTTCGTCGTCGTCCTGCCAGAGCACCGAGCCCCGGTAGGCGTGCCAGCTCGCATGGCCCAGCCAGGGGCCGACCAGCACGAGGCCCAGGCCCCAGGGCAGCAAGGCCAGCATCACCAGCACGGTGATCGTGGCGCCCCACAGCAGCATGACGCCGACATTCGTGAACACCACCTGCAAGCTGGTGATGGCGGCCGAGATCGCATCGGTGTCCCGATCGAGGATCATCGGGATCGACACGACCGCGATCGCGTAGACCAGGCCGGCAAAGAAACCGCCAACGGCCAGGTACACCGCGACGAATTCCCAGTTCTGCGGATTGAACACCGCCTCGATGACACCGCTCGTCGACGGCATGCCGGTATTGAAGAACACGGCGAACACCACCAGCGACGCCCGGCCCCAGACCAGTTCCAGCACGATCAGCACCAGGACCAGCAGGCCGACGCTGCGCAGCCGTACGTCCCAGCAGGTCAACGAGGACGCCAGGTCGGGCCGGAGTCCGGATTCGCGCCGGCGGCTGACCTCGTACAGCCCCATGGCCAGGAACGGGCCGATCAGCAGGCAACCCGAGGCGATCGATATCGCATATTCGGGCTTGTTGCGAAACACCAGCGCCAGGACCACCGCCATCAGCCAGAAGCTGACACCATAGAACAGGCCGATGCCGGCATGGGCCCGCAAGTCCTGCCAGCCCCGCGCCAGCCAGCGCCAGGGCGCCGCGGCGTCGAGCTGGGCGATGGCCTTGCGCGGCCCTTCGGGAGGTGGCAGGAAATACGGTGCCGGAGACGTGGTTTCCATCGGATCGGGCACTGGCGGCGCGCCGCGATCGGACGAACGGGGGGGTGTGCCTGTGGACATGCCACGAGCTTAGCGCAGGCCCGGCTCGCGGCCTATCGATGAAAACGCGGTATCAGCGCAAGCTGCGCTGCAAGGCCTGTTCGATGTCCGCCTGCAGATCGGCCAGCGCCTCGAGCCCCGCGGAGAAGCGCACCACGGTGCCGCGGCGCAGGTAGGCCGGCCACTGCGTGCGCATCTGGGCGAGCTCGTAGGGCACGACCAGGCTCATCGGTCCCCCCCAGCTGTAGCCGAGCTTGAACAGCTGCAGCGCATCGCAGAAGGCATCGACCCGGTCCTGGCCGAAGCGCGGGTCGATGATCACGGCAAACAGGCCGGCTGCGCTGCCGGGGCCGCCATGGCAGAGTTCTCGCCAATGGGCATGGCCGGGCGAGTCCGGCAGGGCCGGATGCAGCACCTGGACGAACGCGGGCTGGCTCTGGGCCCAGGTCGCCAATGCGCGCGCCGTGGCGTCGTGGGCCTGGTATCGCAACACGATGCTGGGCAGGCCCCGCAACACGGCCTCGGCGTCGTTCGCGCCGACCGACAGCCCCAGGCGCATGTGGGTGAGCTTGAGCCGCAGATGCAATTGCGGGTCCCGCGTCACGATGCTGCCCATCAGCACGTCGCCGCCACCGTTGGGGTATTTGGTCAACGCATGCACGGTCAGGTCGACCGCCAACGGTGCCTCGCCCGTGCCGGGGACCAGGTCGAACGGCGCGAATGCCAGGCCGGCACCCCAGGTGTTGTCCAGCGCGGTGATCACGTTGCGCTCGCGGCAGATGCGCACCATCGCCGGCAGGTCGGGGAACTCCAGCGTGACCGAACCGGCCGCCTCCAGCCAGACCAGCCGGGTCGCCGGCCCGATCTTGTCGGCCAGGTCCTGCGGGTCCATCGGGTCGTAGTACCGGTGCGTGATGCCCCAGGCCATCAATTCGCCCTGGACCAGGGTCTTGGCCGGGCCGTAGGCGTTGTCGGGAACCAGCACTTCGTCGCCGGTGCGCAGCAGCGACATGCAGGTGGTGGCGATCGCCGACAGGCCGCTGGGTACCAGCAGGCATTGCAGGCCGCCCTCGAGCGTGGCCAGCCGCTCCTCGAGCGTGAAGGTGGTCGGCGTGCCATGCAGCCCGTAGGTGTAGCCGGTCTTGTCCTTCCATTCCGTGCTGCGCATCGCGGCCACGTCGGGAAAGATGACCGTCGAGGCCTTGTGCACCGCCGGCTGGGGCGCGGCAAAACCGTGCGGCGGAACGTACGGATGGTGGATCAGGCCGGTGGAGCCGACGGGAGGTCCGGACGCCATGGTTCAGACGCTCCACTTCTCGATCAGCTGCTCCGGGCGCATCGCGTCATAACCTTCGAAGGGCTGGTGGATCCACGGGTTCGTGGGCAGGAACTCGACCGAGTAGTCGGCCTTGAACGCCGAAACGCCCTTGGTCCAGATCACGGCGCTGCGCAACTCGGTGATCGGCTTGTAGTTGTTGCGCAGCTGGTCGATCACGGCGGCCAGCGTCTTGCCGGTATCGGCCAGGTCGTCGACCAGCAGCACCTTGCCCGCGATCTCGCCCTTGGGCGTCGTGATGTAGCGCGCGATGTCGAGGTTGCCCTGTTGCGTGCCGGCTTCGGCCCGATAGGAACTGGTCGACATGATGGCCAGCGGCTTGTCGAAGATGCGCGACAGGATGTCGCCCGGGCGCATGCCGCCGCGCGCCAGGCACAGGATGGTGTCGAACTGCCAGCCCGACTGGTGGACGCGGATCGCGAGTTTCTCGATCAGGTTGTGGTATTCGTCATAACTGACATACAGGTGCTTGCCGTCTTCTGTCAACATGCTGGGATCCTTCCGGGGCCGGGTTGTGCTGGGGTGGGATGGAATCGGCCCTAGTCGGCCAGGAACGGGTGACGCATCATGATGGTGTGGTCGCGATCCGGGCTGGTCGAGACCATGTGGATCGGAACCCCGACCACGTGTTCGATGCGTTGCAGGTACAGGCGGGCCGCGATCGGCAGGTCCGCGTAGCGGGTGACGCCGACCGTGCTGTCGCTCCAGCCCTGCATCTCCTCGTAGATCGGTTTGCAGCGGGCGATCTCGTCCGCCCCCATGGGCAGGATGTCGAGTGTCTCGCCGTCGAGCTCATAACCGGTGCACAGGTTCAGGGTCTTGAGACCGTCGAGCACGTCGAGCTTGGTGACGCACAGGCCGGACAGTCCGTTGACCTGGGCCGAGCGCTTGAGCAGGGCCGCATCGAACCAGCCGCAACGCCGCGAGCGCCCGGTGGTGACACCTTTCTCGGCGCCGACGGTGCTCATGTGGTGGCCGGGCGTGCCCGGCTTTTCCCAGTCGAGCTCGGTCGGAAACGGGCCGCCGCCAACGCGGGTGCAATACGCCTTGGTGATGCCCAGCACGTAATGCAGCAGGCCGGGTCCGACCCCGGAGCCGGCAGCCGCGTTGCCGGCCACGCAGTTGCTCGACGTCACGTAGGGATAGGTGCCGTGGTCGACGTCGAGCAAGGTGCCCTGCGCGCCCTCGAACAGCAGGTTGGCGCCGTGGGCATG
This sequence comes from Rhodoferax sp., assembly GCA_024236015.1. Taxonomy (GTDB): domain Bacteria; phylum Pseudomonadota; class Gammaproteobacteria; order Burkholderiales; family Burkholderiaceae_C; genus CAISIP01. Next base: position 946,758 of record JACKLK010000001.1, on the reverse strand, counting down.
GGCCTCGTTGAGTTCGCGCGACACGTCGGCCATCATCGGGCGCAACAGTTCGGCATGGCGCATGGCCTCGTCGAACACCGGCTGGAACTGCACCTTGCCATCGGCCATGTACTGTGCCAGGGGCCCGTCGAACGTGTAGGCCGCCGAGCCCAGGTAACCGGTCAGCACGTGGTTGTGCAATGCGAGCAGTTCGCGCAGCTTGGCGGCGAAACGCTCGGGATATTTCAGATCCTGCACGCGCAGCGCGCGCCGCGCGATCTTGTCCTCGTAGGACGGGCCGATGCCGCGTCCGGTGGTTCCGATGCGGGCATGGCCGCCCTGCTCGCGCGCCGCTTCGCGCGCCACGTCGAGCGCCACGTGCACCGGCAGGATCAGCGGACAGGCCTCGCTGATGCGCAGGCGCGAACGCACCTCGACACCGGCACGCTCGAGCCCCTCGATCTCCTCGAACAGCTTGCCGGCCGACAACACCACGCCATTGCCGATGTAGCACTTGACGCCGGCGCGCATGATGCCGCTGGGGATCAGGTGCAGCGCGGTCTTGACGCCATTGATGACCAGCGTGTGGCCGGCGTTGTGCCCGCCCTGGAAACGCACCACGCCTTGCGCGCTTTCGGTCAGCCAGTCCACGAGCTTGCCCTTGCCTTCGTCGCCCCACTGGGTACCGACGACGACGACGTTACGCCCCTTGCTTGCTTTCATGTTCAACAGTCCGCTTCAAATTGCCTGCACCACCCATTGCCCCGCAACCTGCAGCAGTTCGCGATCACACTGGAACTCATCGACTTCGCTCTCGTGTCCCGGCAGCACGCATACCACCGTCTCGCCCTTGGCGCGCAAGCCGGCGATGGCCTTGCGCACGTCGTCGGCCTCGCTCCAGGGCGCGCGGATGGCCGCATGCAGTTGCCGCGGCGGCACGGCGGCCACCAGGGCCTTGACATCCAGGCTGAATCCGACGGCCGGCCGCTTGCGTCCGAACGCCGCGCCGACCTCGTCGTAACGCCCGCCGCGCACCAGGGCATCGACCGCGTCCGGGGAAAAGATGGAAAACCGCGCACCGCTGTAATACGCATAACCGCGCAGGTCGGCCAGGTCGAAACTCACGGCCACTCCGTGCAGGTGGCTGGCCAGCCAGCCCAGATGGTCCAGCGCGGCGCCAATGGCCGGCCTGGCCGGCAACACGGTGCGCGCACGTTCGAGCACCGTGGCGTCGCCGTACAGGTCGACCAGGGCCCGCAAGGCTTCGCGCGCGGCGTGATCGAGGTTGCGTGTCAGCGAGGCCAGCGCGCTGGCGTCCTTCGATGCCAGCGCATGGTGGATGTCCTGGACCTGCGTGGACTGCGCCGAGACACCGTCGAGCAGCGCATCGACGATACGCACGTCGGCCAGGTCGACCATGGGCGCGGGAACCCGCGCCGCGCGCAGGCAGTCCAGTGCCAGCAGCAGGATCTCGAGGTCGGCTTCCAGGCCGCCATGGCCGTAGATCTCGGCGCCGAACTGCAGCGGCTCGCGCGTGGCATGCGGCTTGTCGGGGCGGGTATGCAGCACCGGCCCGCAATAACACAGACGTGTGACGCCGGCACGGTTGAGCAGGTGGGCGTCGATCCGTGCAACCTGGGGCGTGCTGTCGGCGCGAAGGCCGAGCATGCGGCCGGACAACTGGTCGACGAGCTTGAAGGTCTGCAGGTCGAGCGCCTTGCCGGTGCCGGTGAGCAGGGATTCGAGGTGCTCGAGCACGGGCGGCATGACCAGCTCGTAGCCGTAACGGCGGGCGGTGTCGAGCAGGTCCCGCCTCAGCTCTTCGATGTGGCGCGCTTCGGACGGCAGGACATCGGCGATGTGATCCGGCAGGACCCAGGCGGACATGTTTTCTCGGAGGCTGTTAAAACAGCGATTCTACCGGCTGCGCCACGCCCGACCGCTCAGCTGAGCAACCAGATCAGCAACAACCCGCCGAGCACGCTGCACAGGCCGAAGAACCGGATCTGTCCATCCTGCATCTGCACCAGTTGCAGGAACATGCGTTTCCAATGCGCCGGCGACAGGAACGGGAACAGGCCCTCGATGACCAGTACCAGGCCCAGCGCCAGCCAGAAGACGTCGCCCGAGTCCAAGCCTTATTTCTTCGCGGCCGGTGCCGGTGTGACCGTGCCGCGCAACGACTTGAAGAACTCCGTCGACTGCGGGTCGATCACCATCATGTCGCCCTTCTTGTTGAAGCTCATCTTGTAGGCTTCCAGGCTGCGATAGAACTGCGCGAACTGCGGATCGCGTCCGAATGCCTCGGCATAGATACGCGCCGCCTCGGCATCGCCCTCGCCCTTGATCTTCTGCGCATCGCGGTAGGCGTTGGCGATCGTCACCTCGCGCTGGCGATCAGCATCGGCGCGGATCTTCTCGCCTTCGGCCGCACCGGTGGAGCGCAGTTCGTTGGCGACCCGCTTGCGCTCGGCTTCCATGCGGCGATAGACCGACTCGGTGATGGTGTCCACGTAGTCGGCACGCGTGATGCGCACGTCGACGATCTCGATGCCCCAGGGCTTGGCGCCACCGACGTTCTCGCGTGCCTCGGACTGCACGTCGGCCGTCAGGTCTTCACGCCGCGTCGACAGCAGTTCCTTGACGGTGCGCTTGTTGATCTCTTCCTGGAAGGCGTTGCGCACCACGCGGTTGAGCTGGTTGGCGCCCGCGGTCTCGTCGAGACCGACGTTGCGGATGTATTCGCCCGGATCGGTGATGCGCCAGCGCACGTACCAGTCGATGACCACGCGTTGCTTCTCGGCCGTCAGCATCGGCTCCTGGTCGGTGCTGTCGAGCGTGAGCAGGCGCTTGTCGATGTAGGTGACGTTCTGGAACGGCGGCGGCAGCTTGAAGTTCAGTCCCGGCTCGGTGATCACTTCCTTGATCTGGCCCAGGGCGTACAACACGCCGAACTGCCGCTGGTCGACGACGAACAACATGGAGCTGGCGATGGCCAGCAACAGCAAGATGCTGGTGAATAGAAATCCTAACCTGTTCATGATGGTGTCCTAGCGGGTTTCACGCTCACGCGACCGCGTGGCATCCCGCGAGCGGGAGTCGGAGGTGCTGGAGACCGGGGGCACGACGGTCGTCGACGGGGCCGGGGCAGCCGCCGACGCATCGGCGCCTGACTGGGTCTGCTGCATGATCTTGTCCAGCGGCAGGTACAGCAGGTTCGAGCCCGAACGCGAATCCACCAGCACCTTGGTCACGTTGGAATAGATCTGCTGCATCGTGTCCACGTACATGCGGTCACGCGTGACCTGGGGTGCCTTCTGGTACTCGGCCAGCACCGACTTGAAGCGTTGCGCATCACCCTGTGCCTGCGCGACGATGCGCGCCTTGTAGGCATCGGCCTCTTCCTTGAGCCGCGAGGCCGAACCGACCGCGCGCGGAATCACGTCGTTGGCATAGGCCTGGGCCTCGTTCTTCGCACGTTCGCGCTCCTGGCCGGCCTTGAGCACGTCGTCGAACGCGGCCTGTACCTGCTCGGGTGGCCGCACGCCGCCTTGCTGCAGGTTGATGTTGACGATCTCGATGCCGACCTTGTAGCGGTCCAGGATCTTCTGCATGATCTCGCGCACGCGCGGCGCAATCTGGTCGCGCTCCTCGGACAGGGCCGAGTCCATGCGCATCTTGCCCACGACTTCGCGCACCGCCGTCTCGGCGGCCAGGCCGACCGCGTCGGTCGGACTCTTGCTCTCGAACAGGAAGGCCCGCGCATCGCTGAGCCGGTACTGCACCGCGAACTTGATCTCGACGATGTTCTCGTCCTGGGTCAACATGGCCGAGTCGCGCAGTCCGGTGGCCTTGACCACCATGTCGCGTCCCACGTCCACCGAACGGATCTGGGTCACGAACACCAGTTCATGGCGCTGGATCGGAAACGGCAGCCGCCAGTTGAAACCGGCACCGACGGTCGTCTTGTATTTGCCGAACTGGGTCACGACGGCCTGCTGGCCCTCCTGCACGATGAAGAAGCCGGTACCGAGCCAGATCAGCACCACGACCGCCGCGATCAGGCCGGCGCCGATGCCGGCGCTCTTCATGTCCGGCTGAAAGCCACCGCCGCCGGTGCCGCCGCCATTGCCGCCACGGCCACCGCCGCGGCCGCCGCCGAACAGACCGCCGAGCTTGCGGTTGAAGTCACGCCACAACTCGTCGAGGTCGGGCGGACCCTGTTGCGGACCCTGGCCCCGAGGGCGGCCGTTGTGGCCGTTGTTCGAGGGGGGTGGCAGCTCGGGCGGGTCGTCGTCGCGCGAGCCGTGATCGGGCTTGCCCTCCTCGCCCGGCTTGTCGTCGCCACGGCCCCAGCGCGAGTCGTTCAGATTGAACATGCCGCGTGCGCGCTGGCCGATCCGGGACCAGCCGGAAGCAGGTAGATACGCTTTCATCTCAGGTTCTCGTTTTCGTCATCGTTCGATTGTGCCCAATTGCACAACAGCCTCCGCTTCACCGTGGGAATTCTCGTGCCCCGGTGCTTCTTCGTCGCCGTCACCCCGCGCCAGCTGCGCGAGTCGTGCGCGCAGCTCGGCCATGCCCTCGCCGGTGCGGGCGCTGACGAACAGCCGCTCGGTCGGGTTGTCGCAGAACGTGATCCAGTCCTGCATCGCCAGGGGCCGGCGCTCCGGCTCCATGGCGTCGAGCTTGTTGAACACCAGGATCTGCCGGATATCGGCGGCCCCGATCTCGCGCAGCACCCGCGCGACCTCATCCATCTGTTCGAGGTGATTCGGGTTGGATGCGTCGACGACATGCAGCAACACGTCGGCATCGACGGCCTCCTGCAGCGTGGCCTCGAAAGCATCGATCAGCCCGTGCGGAAGATTGCGGATGAATCCCACGGTGTCGGACAAGGACACCGAACGGGACGCGTCACCGAGGTAGAGGTGGCGGGTCGTGGTGTCCAGCGTCGCGAAGAGCTGGTCGGCCGCATAGGCACGCGCGTTGACCAGGCTGTTGAACAGGCTGGTCTTGCCGGCATTGGTGTATCCGACCAGCGAGATCGCGAAGGTGTCGCGGCGCTGGCGCTGGCGGCGCTGGGTCTGACGCTGGCGCTTGACCTTGCGCAGACGCTCCTTGGTGCGCTTGATGCTGTCGCCGATCATCCGGCGGTCCAGTTCGATCTGCGTTTCGCCGGGACCGCCACGGGCGCCGATGCCGCCGCGCTGGCGTTCCAGGTGCGACCAGCGGCGCACCAGCCGCGTGCTGAGGTATTGCAGCCGGGCCAGCTCGACCTGCAGCTTGCCCTCGTGGCTGCGCGCACGCTGGGCGAATATCTCGAGGATCAGCATGGTGCGGTCGTTGACCGGCAACTCCAGGTAACGCTCCAGGTTGCGCTGCTGGGCCGGGCTCAGGCTCTGGTCGAACACGATCTCGCTGGCGCCGAGCTGCTGCGCCATCAGCTTGATCTCGTCGGCCTTGCCGCTGCCCAGGAACAAGGCGGCGTCCGGCGCCTTGCGCTTGCAGGTGACGCGCGCCACCGGATCCAGCCCGGCCGTCACGGCCAGCTGGCTCAGTTCTTCCAGGGCACCATCGAAGTGCGCGAGTCCCAGGTCGACACCCACCAGGATGGTGGCGGCGTCGGAGGATTCAGTAGGGTTGGACAAGTCGGGAAACAGGCGGACGGGCGATCAACACACGGCCATCAGCCGGGCCGGCACCAAGCCGGCTCAGGTGGCCGCAGGCGCTTCACCGCCTTCGGACACGGAAAAGTTGACCGCGCGCCCGGGCACGATGGTCGAGATGGCATGCTTGTAGACCATTTGCGTGACCGTGTTGCGCAACAGGACAACGTACTGGTCGAAGGATTCGATCTGACCCTGCAGCTTGATGCCGTTGACAAGGTAGATGGACACGGGGATATGTTCCCTGCGCAGGGCGTTCAAGAAGGGATCCTGCAGAAGTTGACCTTTGTTGCTCACGATATTCTCCGTGTTCAAGACGTGAAATGAAGGAGGGACGATACCACAGCGGCAGCACGCGACCCCCGCGCGGCCGGCATTGCCCCCACGGACACGGCCGAACGACGGTCATTGCGCCGCCCGCTGGCCGCTTTCAGGACTTGTCCTTGTCTGCGTAGGGGTTGTGCGATGTCTTCATCTCGATGCGCAACGGCGTGCCCACGAGGTTGAATTCCTTGCGAAACCGGGCTTCCAGGAAGCGCTTGTAGGCATCGGTCACGTGCTCGAGGGAATTGCCATGCACGACGATGACCGGCGGATTCATGCCGCCCTGGTGGGCATAACGCAGCTTGGGCCGGTACATGCCTGCACGCTTGGGGCTCTGGAACTGGACCGCCTCGAGCAGCAGCCGCGTCAGCACCGGGGTCGACATCTTGCAGTTGGCCGCCTTGTGCGCCTGCGCGATCGAGGCCCACAAGGGGCCCAGGCCCTGGCGCTTGCGTGCCGAGATCAGGTGCAGCGAGGCGAACTTGAGAAACGGCAGCCGGGTCTCGACCGAACGCTTGACCAGTTCACGCTGGTATTCGTCGACCGCGTCCCATTTGTTGATCGCCACCACCACGGCCCGTCCGCTCTCCAGGATGTAGCCGGCGATATGGGCGTCCTGGTCGGTGACGCCCTGGGTGGCGTCGATCAGCAGCAACACCACGTTGGCCGACTCGATGGCCTGCAGCGTCTTGACGACCGAGAATTTCTCGATCGCCTCGAACACCTTGCCGCGCCGGCGCAAGCCGGCCGTGTCGATCAGCTCGAAACGTTGCCCGTGGCGCTCGAACGGCACCATGATCGCATCGCGCGTGGTGCCCGGCTGGTCGAACGCGACCAGCCGCTCCTCGCCCAGCCAGGTATTGATCAGTGTGGATTTGCCGACGTTCGGACGGCCCGCCACCGCGAGCTTGATCGCGCTGGCATCCTTGTCCTCGTCCGTCCCGGCTTCTTCCTGCGCGATGGCATACGGGGCCAGGACCTGGTCGAGCAGCGAGCGCAAGCCCTGTCCGTGCGAGGCCGATATCGGGTGCACCTCGCCCAGGCCCAGCTCGAAGAATTCGGCCAGCCGGGTGCCGTCCGTCATGCCCTCGGCCTTGTTGGCCACCAGCACGCAGGTCTTGCCGAGCCGGCGCAGGAAGGTGGCGATGTCGTGGTCCTGGGCGGACAGGCCGTTGCGGGCATCGACGATGAACAACACGACGTCGGCCTCGGCCACGGCCTGGCGGGTCTGCTTGCCCATCTCGCGCACGACGCCGTCGGCCGCGTCGGGCTCGAAGCCGCCGGTATCGACGACGATGAACTCGACCTTGCCCTGGTGCCCGTTGCCGTAGTGGCGGTCACGGGTCAGGCCGGCGTAGTCGGCCACGATGGCGTCGCGGGTGCGGGTCAGCCGGTTGAACAGCGTCGACTTGCCCACGTTCGGTCGACCGACCAGGGCCAATACGGGTTTCATGGTGCTGCTGCGCGCCCTTGCCTGCGCATCAGTCCGGACGGAAGCCGAATACGCCGCCGTTCTGGGTCACCACGACAAGGGTATTGCCCGCCAGCACCGGTGCGGCGACGATGGGCGAGCCATCGGTCGGCATGCGGGTCAGCAGGCTTCCGTCCTGGCGCGACAGGAAATGCACCAGGCCGGTCGCATCACCGACCGCCACCGAGCGGCCGATCGCCAGCGGCGCGGTCAGGCCGCGGTACCGCAGGCGATCGGAGGTCCATGCCGGCTCGCCATTGCTGCGCCGCCAGGCGATCACCTTGCCGTCGCTCTCGGTGCCGAAGATCATCTCGCCGTCGCCATGGATGCCATTGGCGCCGGCGGCCGGCCGCGACCACAACAGGCTGCCGCGTGTCGTGTCCACGCAGCCGATGGCGGCCTGGAACGCCCGCGCGCACACCACGTTGCCGTCCCGGCTGACGCGCCCGACCAGGTCGACCAGTCGCTCGACATCGTTGGTGCCGCGTGCAGTGGCGATCGGCGACTCCCAGCGCAGGCTGCCGGTCAGCGGATTGATACCCACCAGCCGGCCCGATATGCCCACCACCAGCGTGTCGCCCACCGGCAGCATCACGCTGGACTGGCGCAATGCCAGCGGAAAATCGCCCTGCCGCGCGTAGCTCCACAGGCGCCGGCCCGAGCGTGCATCGTAGGCACTGACGACCCGGTCGGCCGTCATCGCAAACACCCGCTCTCCGGCCACCAGCGGGGCGGTGAAACTCAGTGCACCCAGTTTCTCGCGCCAGAGCTCCCGCCCGCGTTCGAGCACGACCAGTTCGTTGGTCCGGGTCACGACCGCGGTGTAGCGGCCGTCGCTGCCCACACCGCCACCGATGTCGGCACCCACCGAGGCCCGCCATTGTTCGGCGCCGCTGCCGCTGTCGAAGGCCGCGACACTGCCGTCCGAACCGGCGACCGTGACCGTGGCGCCGCTGACGTCGACGTCGAGCGGATACCGCACCGGCGAGATCCGCGCGCTCCAGGCCAGCCGCACGCTGATCAGCGCAGCGTTCGGACTGAGTTCGGCCGGCTGGGGCTTGTCCGGACCACTGGCACAGGCAACCAGCACCAGCGCCATGGCCGCCACGGCCAGCCGCCGGGCGCTGCGCCAGCTGCGGGTCTCGCCGCGGGCCATCATTTCTGTTTCTCCGCGGCGCTGGCTGCGTCGGCGGCGGGACGGGGGTCGGCGCCCAGCGCGGTCAGCTTGATCTCGACCAGCCGCCGGTATTCGTTGCGGGCATCCAGTCCGGCATAGGCCTGCTGGTACTGGGTGCGTGCATCGGCGGGTTTGTCCTGCAGCATCAGCAGGTCGCCCTTGCGATCGGCCACCAGCGGCTTGAACTCGTCCGGGAATTCGCCATCGAGCCGGGCCATCGCAGCCGCATAGTCCTTGGCCTGTGCCAGCAGCGCGGCCAGTCGCAGCCGTGCGATCGCCTGGTAGGCCGGGTCGGAGGCCTTGTCGGCGACCCAGGTCAGCGCGGCCTGGGCCTCGTCCGCCTTGCCGGCCTCCTGGAGCAGCCGCGCGGCCAGCAGTCCGCCCTGGGTCGCGAAGACCGTGCCGCCGAACTTGTCGCGCATGTCGGTGAACGCCCGTTGCACCTTGGCCGGATCGCCCTGCGCGCCGAGCCGCTCGAGTTCGTCGTACAGCGCCGAGGCCTGGGCCGCCTGGCTGCGTTGCCAGTACTGGTAACCGTTCCAGCCGGCATAGGTGCCCAGGATGGCAATCAGCACCCAGGTGATCAGGTTGCCATACTGCTTCCAGAAATGCTTGATCTGGTCGAGTTGCTCTTGTTCTTCGAGGTCGAGTTGTTTTGCCATGGACTGTATTTGCTCAGGTGGGCGATTGTAGGGTCGCGGCCCAATCTGCCACGCCGGTCAGCGAACGCAGTTCCTGGGCGCCGGCTCCGTCACGCAGCGACTTGATGATCACCGTGCCCTGCTGGACTTCCTGCTGGCCGAAAACCAGCGCGTACCGGGCACCGCTGCTGTCGGCGCGTTTGAACTGGGACTTCATGCTGCCGGCCCCGGCCTGCGTGCCGGCATGCATCTGCACCCGCACGCCGGCGCGGCGCAGCGCCAGCACGGTCTGGAAGGCGACCGGCAGCAGCTCGGCATCCGGGATCACGGCGTAGGCATCGGGAACGGGAGCCGCGGCCGCCAGCCCCCGCACCCGCAGCAGTTCCAGCACCCGTTCGATGCCCAGGCCCCAGCCCACCGCCGGCGTCGGCTTGCCGCCCAGCACCTCGAACAGGCCGTCGTAACGTCCGCCGCCGCACAAGGTGCCCTGGGCGCCCAGTTCATCGGTGACGAACTCGAACACCGTGTGGCTGTAGTAGTCCAGCCCGCGCACGGCACGCGGATTGATGCTCCACGGCACGCCGCAGGCGCTCAGCAAGGCCTGCACCGTCTCGAAATGCTTGAGCGACTGCTCGCCCAGGAAGCCGAGCAGCTGCGGCGCCTGCGCCACCATCTCCTGCATGGCTGGGTTCTTGGTGTCCAGGATGCGCAGCGGATTGCTGTGCAGGCGTCGCTGGGCATCGGCGTCGAGCAGGTCCGCATGTTGCTCGAAATGGCGGATCAGCGCCACGCGGTGTTGCTGGCGCTCGGCCGGCAACCCCAGGCTGTTGAGCTCGACCCGCACACCGGGCAGGCCGATGCGCTCGAGCAGCTGCGACGCCAGCACGATCAGCTCGGCGTCGACCTCGGCCCCGGCGAACCCCAGCGCCTCGGCACCGACCTGGTAGAACTGCCGGTAGCGCCCGCGCTGCGGACGCTCGTGGCGGAACATCGGGCCGATGTAATACAGCCGCTTGCCCCCGTCGTAGGTCAGGTTGTGCTCGATCGCAGCCCGTACCACGCCGGGCGTGTTCTCCGGCCGCAGGGTCAGGTGTTCGCCGTTGAGCCGGTCCTCGAAGGAATACATCTCCTTCTCGACGATGTCGGTGGTCTCCCCGGTGCCCTTGACGAACAACTGGGTGTGTTCGACGATGGGCGTGCGGATGGCGCCGTAGGCATACTGGCCCATGACGTCGCGCACATGCTGCTCGAACCACTCCCACTGCGCCGATTCGGGCGGGAAGATGTCGTTCATGCCTTTGACGGCCGAGAGCTTGCGCATCCGGATGGGCTCCGGTGCGCCCGTGTTGTTGCTGCTGCTGGACATGTTCAGTTCGACTGGGCCAGCGTGCCGGCGGTACCGAAGCGCTGCGCGATGTAGTTCTCCACCACGACCTGGAAATCGCGGGCGATCGTGTCACCGCGCAAGGTCATGCGTTTTTCACCATCGATGAAGACCGGCGCCGCCGGCGCCTCGCCGGTGCCGGGCAGGCTGATGCCGATGTCGGCATGCTTGCTCTCGCCCGGACCGTTGACGATGCAACCCATCACGGCGACCTTCATCTTCTCGACTCCGGGGTATTTCTCGCGCCACACCGGCATCTGCGCGCGCAGGAAATCGTCGATCTGCTGCGTCAGCTCCTGGAACGTGGTGCTGGTGGTGCGGCCGCAACCCGGACAGGCGGTGACCGACGGCACGAACGCGCGCACGCCGAGCGCCTGCAGGATTTCGGACGCCACCACCACCTCCTGGGTGCGGGCCTCGCCCGGCGCCGGCGTCAGCGAGACCCGGATGGTGTCGCCGATGCCCTGCTGCAACAGGATCGACAAGGCCGCGCTGGAGGCGACGATGCCCTTGGCGCCCATGCCGGCCTCGGTCAGGCCCAGGTGCAGCGGGTAGTCGCAACGGCGCGCCAGCGCCTGGTACACGGCCACCAGGTCCTGCACGCCGCTGACCTTGCACGACAGGATGATCTGGTTCGGATCCATGCCCATGGCGCGGGCCTGCTCGGCCGAGCCGACGGCGGACTGGATCAGCGCCTCGTACATCACCGACTTGGCATCCCACGGCGAGGTGCGCGCGGCGTTGTCGTCCATCAGCCGCGCCAGCAGTTCCTGGTCCAGGCTGCCCCAGTTCACGCCGATGCGTACCGGCTTGTTCCAGCGCATCGCCGCTTCGATCATCTGGCCGAACTGCTTGTCGTGCTTGTCGCCCTTGCCCACGTTGCCGGGGTTGATGCGGTACTTGGACAAGGCCTGCGCACAGGCCGGGTAGTCGGTCAGCAGGCGGTGGCCGTTGTAGTGGAAATCGCCGATCAGCGGCACGTCGATGCCCATGCGGTCGAGCTGTTCGCGAATCGGCGCGACCGCTTCGGCCGCCTCGGGCGTGTTGACCGTGATGCGCACCATCTCGGAGCCGGCCAGCGCCAGCTCCTTGACCTGGATCGCGGTGCCGATGACATCGGCGGTATCGGTATTGGTCATCGACTGCACGCGCACCGGCGCGTCGCCGCCGACGGTCACGACGCGGTCGCCCCATGCGACGCGGGCCTGGCGCGTGGCATGGCGGCTCATCACGATGGGCTCGATGGCCTGCTGCGGTTGTTGCTGCATCACTTGATCTGGAATCGCGCCACGTTGTCCTTGGCGACTGCCTGCACGTCGAAGGGTTTGCCACGCACCATCACATCGATGGCGTTGGCACGGCCGATCACCACCGACAGGGGCAAGGTGCCGTTGATGCTGACCGTCTCCCCACCGCCCATGGTCTTGCGCAGATGCACCAGGCCGGCGGCATCGACGACCTGGACCCACGAGGCTTCGCGCGTCGTGAATACGGCGATCGCACCGCCACCGGCGGCGGCCGGCGCGACCTTGGCGTCGGCGGCCGCTGCTGCGGCACCCGCTGGCGCGGCCTGCGACGCCGCCGCCTGGGGCGCGGCCGCGGATGCCGTGTCGGCCGGCGCGGACGCGGCCGCCGCGGGCACGACCGGCGCCGTCGTGGTGCTTGCCGTCGTGATCGATGTCGATGCCACGGTGTCGGACGCGGCCTGCGCCATCGGCTCGATCGGCACCTGGGTCACCAGGTTGGGAACCGTGCGGATGGCGACACCGTCGGGTGCATCGGCCACGGTCGGGTCACCCGTGAGCTGCAACGACGGCAGCAGGCTGACGGCGATGGCACCGATGACCAGCAAGGCGCTGAGATAGACGACCGAGCGCGGCAGCCCGCCGATCGACGGCATGCGCATGCCGCCACCGCGACTGTCCAGCCGCACCGGCGTCTCCTGGGAGCCGACCTGCAGCGGCGGGGTGTGCAGTTGCGGCAGCCGTGCCAGCACGGGCTCGGGATCCACCTTCAGCGAGCGACAGACCGTGGCGGCCAGGGCGCGTGCAAACACGGCGTCGGGCAGCTGCTCGAGATCGTCGGCCTCGAGTGCCTCGAGCTTCTTGACCGGCACCTTGAGCGACACGGCCAGCGCGCCGACATGCAGACCCGCAGCCTCCCGCGCCTCCCGCAGCAAGGTTCCGGCACTCTTGCCTGCCGCCGCGTCCAGCATCGCCTGCTGCGGCGCATCCAGCACCGGTTCATTCATTGAAGGCCCCCCGTTCATACAACCCGGCTTCCCGCGACTGGGCAAAACGCTTGCGCAGCGGTACCGCCAACTGTTCGACCGCGTCCTGGTTGCCCAGCCGGCGCTCGATCTTGATGCCCAGCCACAAGGACTCGGCATTCGCCCACTCGCTGTTGTTGAGCCTGCGCACGTAGAAGCGGGCCCGTTGCAGGTCGCCGCGCTGGAACATCAGCAGTGCCAGGTTGTATTCGGTGATGGGATTGCCGGCATCGAGCTGGAACGACTGCAGCAGGCTTTCTTCCGCCTCGGCGGGCTTGCCGGCACGCATCTGGCACAGGCCCCGCGTCATCAGGGTCTTGGCCCGGCCCAGGTAGGCCGGATCCGCCAGCGCCTGGCCAAAGGCCTGCATCGACTCCGCGTGCCGATCCTGCTGGCACATCAGCCAGCCCAGGTTGTGCAAGGTATCGGCATCGCCCGGCTTGAGCGCCAGCGCACGGCGGAAACTCGACTCGGCCAGCGGCAGATCCTTCAGCCGCATGTAGACCAGGCCACGCAGGTTGTACGCGTCGCCGTAGGTGGGGTCGGCGGCCAGCGCCAGCTTGAGTTCGTCCAGTGCAATCGTGGTCTTGTCCTGCTCGAAATAACCGACCGCCAGTTGCAGCCGGATCCGTGCCCGGGTCCGTGCCTCGGGCTCGTCGGAGGCGGTCACCAGGTCCGCGCGCGGGCCGCTGTCGGCGCTGCCGCCCGGGGCGGCGCAGGACGCCAGGAGCAGGCAGGTCAGGCCCAGCATCAGGCCGGACACCCACCGCGTCATGCCCCCCGCAACCCGTCGGTCGTAGCTAGCCATGTGTCAGTCATCCTTCTCGTGTTCGGTGGCGAAAGTCGTCACCGGTTTGAGCGTGATCGTGCGTTGCCGCGCGATCCGCCCTGCCACCCGGGTGCGGTCGCGGACATCTCCTGCGAGTTGCCCGCAGGCCGCGTCGATGTCGTCGCCGCGGGTCTTGCGGGTCGTCGTGACCAGGCCGGCGTCGACCAGTATGCGGGCAAACGCGGCGATGCGCGCGGCGGAAGAGCCCTCCAGCCCGGAGGCCGGGAACGGATTGAACGGAATCAGGTTGAACTTGCACCAGTTCGATCGCGGTCCCGCCGTCCGCACCAGTTCCACCAGTTCGCGCGCATGCTCGGGCGTGTCGTTGACACCGTCGATCATGCAGTATTCGAACGTGACGAAATCGCGCGGCGCATGGTCCAGATAGGCCACGCAGGTCTGCAGCAACTCGTGCAGCGGATATTTGCGATTGAGCGGAACCAGGTTGTCGCGCAGGCTGTCGTTCGGCGCATGCAGCGACACCGCCAGGGCCACCGGGCAATCCCGGGCCAGACGCTCCATCATCGGCACGACGCCGGACGTGGAGACCGTGACGCGGCGCCGCGACAGCCCGTAGGCGTGGTCGTCGAGCATCACACGCAGGGCCGGAACCAGCGCCGCGTAGTTCTGCAGCGGCTCGCCCATGCCCATCATCACGACGTTGGTGATCACACGCTCGTCGCGTTGCAGGTGGCGGCGCAGGAAATGCTCGGCGTACCACAATTGCGCGACGATCTCGCCCGTGCTCAGGTTGCGGCTGAACCCCTGGTGCCCGGTCGAGCAGAAGCGGCAGCCGACCGCACAGCCGGCCTGGGACGATATGCACAGGGTTCCGCGGTCGCTCTCGGGAATGAACACGGCCTCGACCGCATCGCCGCCTCCGACGTCGAACAGCCATTTGATGGTGCCATCGGCCGAGCGCTGCTCGGTGTTGACGGCCAACGGCTGCACCTGGGCCACGCCGCGCAACTTCTCGCGCAGCGGCCGGGCCAGGTCGGTCATGTCGTCGAAGTTGCTGGCGCCCTTCTGGTGGATCCAGCGGAACAGTTGCGTCGCCCGGAAGCGTTTCTCGCCCAGGCGCTCGCAGAAAGCGGCCAAACCCTCGAGGTCGTGATCGAGCAGGTTGGCCAACATGGACGGGACTATCGGCTGTGGACGTTCATCGCCGGGAAGAAGAACGCCAGTTCGACGGCAGCGGTTTCGGCCGCATCGGAGCCATGCACGGCATTGGCGTCGATGCTGTCGGCGAAGTCCGCGCGAATGGTGCCGGGAGCGGCCTTCTTCGGGTCGGTGGCGCCCATCAGGTCGCGATTCTTGACCACGGCGTTCTCGCCCTCGAGCGCCTGCACCATGACGGGACCGGAGATCATGAAGCTGACCAGGTCATTGAAGAACGGACGCTCCTTGTGCACCGCATAGAACGCTTCCGCGTCGGCGCGCGAGAGCTGCATCATGCGCGCGGCGACGATCTTCAGGCCGGCGGCTTCGAAGCGCGCGTAGATCTGCCCGATCACGTTCTTGGCCACCGCGTCCGGCTTGATGATGGAAAGAGTGCGTTCGATTGTCATGCTGGTTTTCCTGAATGTTGGATGAGCAGTTGTACCCGGTGGGGCAAAGCCTTGTATTCTAGCGCGGGCATATGACCCTGGCCCCTTGGGGAAACATTCGCCGGGCCGGCCGCGCGCGGCCGGTTCAGCGGCCGCGCCCGCCGCGGCGGCGCTTGTTGTTGTTGCCGCCCGGCGAACCGCCGCCGGGGCCTGCCCGGCCCGGCGCACGGCGCTGACCGGGCCCCTGGCGCTGGCGGGTGAAGCTGTCGGCGCCGATGTAGCCGAACGCGGTCTTCATCGGATCGGGCTGCGACTCCGCAGCCTGCCGGTCGGCGCGTTCCCCGCCATCGTCGTGTTGCGGCCGGTTGCGGTTGCGGCCGCGGCCATCGTTGCCTGCGGGCTGAGCCTGGCCGCGCATCGGATCGCGCGGCATGCCGTCGCGCGGCTGGGCATTGCCCCGGCCGCCGCGCCGGCGCTTGCGGTTGCCGGCACCGCCGTTGTCGGCGCGTGGTTTCTCGCGGCTGCCACCGGCCGAGCCGCCGCCGGCTGCGCGGCGCAAGGCCTGGATATCGGCGTCGTCGAGCTCCATCCAGGCACCGCGCTTGAGGCCGCGCGGCAACAGCATGGCGCCGTACCGGATGCGAATCAGGCGGCTGACCGCATGGCCCACGGCCTCGAACATGCGCCGCACCTCGCGATTGCGCCCTTCCGAGATCGTGACCCGGTACCAGCAATTGGCGCCTTCGCCGCCACCGTCCTCGATCGAGCCGAACTGCGCCTGCCCGTCGTCGAGCCGCACCCCGTCGAGCAGGCGCTGCTTTTCCTCGTTGCTCAATGCGCCGAGCACCCGCACGGCGTATTCCCGCTCGAGACCGAAGCGCGGGTGCATCAGGTTGTTGGCCAGTTCGCCGGAGCTGGTGAACAGCAGCAGGCCTTCCGTATTGAGGTCGAGCCGCCCGACCGACTGCCACTTGCCCTGCTGCAACTTGGGCAGGCGCCGGAATACCGTGGGACGGTTCTGCGGATCGTCGTGGGTCACGACTTCACCGGCGGGCTTGTGATAGGCGATGACCCGTGGCGGCGGCGCATCGATCCGGACCCGGATCGGCTTGCCGTTGACCTTGACATGGTCGCCGAACTGGATGCGCTGGCCGATGTGGGCCGGCTCGTTGTTGACCGTGATCCGGCCCTCCATGATCAGCTGCTCCATCTCCAGCCGCGAGCCCATGCCGGACTGCGCCAGCACCTTGTGCAGCTTGGGGGTCTCGGCCATCGGCGCCAGCACGCGCTTGGCCAGCACGACCTCGTCGCTCTGCTCGTCGGCATCGAACTGTCCCGAGACGATGTCCTCGAACCGGATGATGTCGCTCCCGCCCGGCGTGGCACGCGACGGACGTGGCGGCTCGTCGACGTCCGGCACCGCAGCACCGGTCAATGCGGCGACCGGCGCTGCATCGTCCACGGGCGGCGTATCGGCCGGCTCGGGCCGCGGCGACGCCTCCGGCGACGATCCCTCCTGCGCCGGCTGCGCGGAATCGGCTTCGGCCGCCTGCGCCGCGGGGCGCCGTCGCGCGCGCCGCGGCTTGGCCGGGGTCGGCGAACCGTCGTCCGGCGGCGGCGTCACGGGAAAATCGTCCTGGTCCGATTCATTCATTGTCTGGTTCCACCATTGAGGTTTCCGGCAAGGGCGTTGCACCGCCCCGGGTTGTGGCAGCGGCGTTGCCCGGCTGCGCGGCTTTCGATGCGTGGCTGGACGGCTGGGCTTGCAGGGCTTGCGTCACGTCTGCCGCCGCGGGCGACGGCTCGGCCGCCAGGGACTGGTCGTCACCATCGGGGCCGGGCGGCGCCTGCGGAAGGTCGGCTGCGGGTTCGGCGTCGGCCACGACCGGCGGGTCCGAGGCCGGCGGGTCCGAGGCCGGCGGGTCCGAGACCGGCGGGTCCGAGACCGGCGGGTCCGAGGCCGGCGGGTCCGAGGCCGGCGCCGTGCCGGCTGCCTCGCCCTGCTGCGCCGCATCCACCTCGTTCGAAGATGGCTCGGGCAGCGGGTCGTCCGCCGGCTGCGCCAGCGACTCGAACATGTCGGTGCCGGCGGCATCCTTGTCCAGCAGCGGCAGTTCGTCCAGCGACGCCAGGCCCAGGTCGTCCAGGAAATGGCGGGTCGTGGCGAACAGTGCGGGTCGGCCCGGCGCTTCGCGGTGGCCGATCACTTCGATCCAGCCCCGGTCTTCGAGTTGCTTGATGATCTGCGAGCTGATCGTCACGCCGCGGATGTCTTCCATGTCGCCCCGGGTGACCGGTTGCCGGTAGGCGATGATGGCCAGGGTCTCCAGCGTGGCCCGGGTATACCGGGGCGGCTTTTCCGGGTGCAGGCGGTCCAGGAATTCGCGCATCTCGGGGCGGCTCTGGAAGCGCCAGCCCGACGCCACCTGCACCAGCTCCACGCCCCGTTGCGCCCAGTCCAGCTTGAGATCGCCGAGCAGCTGCTTGAGTGTCTCGGTGCCGACCGCCTCGTCGAACAGGGCGCGCATCTCCCGGATCTGCAGCGGTTGTTGCGAACAGATCAGGGCCGTTTCCAGTACACGCTTTGCCTGAGCGGTATTCATGGTCGAGGGGTTCCGGAAGTGGCACCTTCACGGTGCGCATCGGTGCCAGTCAAAAGAGGACGCAACAGGCAGATCGAACGTCTGCGGTGCGAGGGACAGCGGGCAACACAGGCCGGCCTGGTTGGCAGCTATCTGGCCGGATTGTAGCGCAGCCCCCACAGCGCCAAGGCGGCCTGCATGTCGGTCGGCAACGCGGACGCGAACGCCAGCGGCTGCCCGCTCAACGGATGCGCCAGCGCGAGCCGATACGCGTGCAAGGCCTGGCGCGCCATGCGCGGGTCGGCCTGCGCCCCGTAGACGGTGTCGCCCAGCAGCGGGTGTCCGATCGAGGCCATGTGCACGCGGATCTGGTGGGTGCGTCCGGTATGCAGGGTGCACCGCACCAGGCAGGCCGTGTCGGCGTTGTCCAGCAGCTCGATCGTGGTGCGCGCGTCCTTGGCGCCGGTACTGCCCGCCGACAGCGCTGCCATGCGCAGGCGGTTGGCCGGGTCGCGCCCGATGGCGGCGTCGACATCGCGGGGCGACGGGCCCGTCCAGGGGCGGTGGGCAATCGCCAGGTACTGGCGCCGCACCTCGCGCTGCGCAATCATGCGTACCAGCGCATCCATCGCGGGCCGGCTGCGGGCCACCAGCATCAGGCCGCTGGTGTCCTTGTCCAGCCGATGCACGATGCCGGCGCGGGGCAGCTCCGCCATCCGGGCATCCCGGGCCAGCAGGCCGTTGAGCAAGGTACCGCTCCAGTTGCCGGGCGCCGGATGGACCACCAGTCCCGCCGGCTTGTCGATGACCAGCAGGTCGGCGTCCTCGTGCACCACGGCCAGGTCCATCGCCTCGGGTACGAAGGCCTGGCTTTGCGGCGTGGGGCGCAGGGTGACCTCCAGCGTGTCGCCGGCCTGCAGCCTGGCCGAGGGCTTGCGCAATGCCTGGCCGTTGCGCAGCACCGCGCCCTGCTCGACCAGCTGGCTCAGGTAACTGCGCGAGAAGCCGGAGATGGTGGCCGACAGCACCTTGTCGAGCCGCTCGCGGTGGTGCGGCGCCTCGACCTGCCACCGGCGGACCTCGTGTTCCGCCGCCGTGTCGGCGGGATCGTCCAGGTCCGTCGTCGATGACATGGCCGATATAATCGGCCGGCTGTTAGTAACCAAGGTTGTCCCCATGCTGCGAGTCAAATTATCAACGGTGCGCATCGCGGTGATGGCCGCGGCCGTGGCCTGGCTGGGCGGGTGCTCGACAGCGGTCGAAGACAAGACCGCCGACTGGAGCCCGAACCGCCTGTATGCCGAGGCCAAGGACGAGATGAAGTCCGGCTCCTACGACAAGGCGACCTTGCTGCTGGAGAAACTCGAAGGCCGGGCCGCCGGAACCCCGTTGGCGCAACAGGCGCAACTGGACAAGGCCTATGCGCACTACCGCGCGGCCGAGCGGGCGCAGGCGCTGTCGACCATCGATCGCTTCATGAAGCTGCATCCGGCCAGCCCGGCGATCGACTATGCCTTGTATCTCAAGGGCGTCGTGAACTTCAACGACGACCTGGGCATGTTGTCCTTCCTGACCCGCCAGGACCTCTCCGAACGCGACCAGAAGGCGGCCAAGGAGTCGTTCGAAGCGTTCAAGGAACTGACGACCCGTTTCCCCGAGTCCAAGTACACGCCCGATGCGCGGTTGCGCATGACCTACATCGTGAACTCGCTGGCCCAGTACGAGGTGCACGTCGCGCGGTATTACTATCAGCGCGGCGCCTATCTGGCGGCGGTCAACCGCGCCCAGTCCGCCATCGCCGACTACCGGGACGTGCCGGCGCTGGAGGAAGCCCTGTACATCATGGTCAAGTCCTACGAGAAGCTCGGCATGGAGAAGCTGCACGAGGACTCCAAGCGCGTGATGATGGCGAATTATCCGGACAGCCGTTTTTTCAGTCGCGGCTTTCAGCGTGATGACGAGCCGTGGTGGAAGTTGTGGTGAGGCCTTCGAGCAGGTCCATCAGTTCCGACTCTTCGCGCAGCACGCGCATCGGCGGCAAGGCCGCCATCAGGCGCCGTCCGTAACCCATGCCCGTGAGCCGGGTGTCGCATAACACGAGCACCCCCCGATCGCTCTCGCGGCGCACCAGCCGGCCGGCGCCCTGCTTGAGCGCGACCGCAGCCTCGGGAATGAAATAGTCGTTGAACGGGCTGCGGCCCGATGCCTCCAGGCGCCCCGCCCGTGCCTCGACCAATGGGTCGTTGGGCGGCGGGAACGGCAGCTTGTCGATGACGACCATCTGCAACGCGTCGCCCGGTACGTCGATCCCCTCCCAGAATGAGGCCGATGCCACCAGGATGCAGCCGGGACCGCCGTCGTCCACCGCATTGCGCAAGCGGTCCATCAGTTCCCGCTTGGGCCCCTGCCCCTGTACCAGCACCTGGATGTCCCTGGACTCGCCAAAGCGGCGCTGCAGGTCCTCGCTGATCGCGCGCAGCGCCCGCAAGGTGGTGGTCAGCACCAGCGTGCGGCCGCCCAGCGCCGTGGCCAGGCGCGCCACCAGGGCCGCCACCTGGCCGCTGTGCGCCGGATCGGCGGGCTTGACCATCTGGCGCGGCACGTACACCGCGGCCTGGCGCTGGTAATCGAACGGACTCTCGACACGCAAGGTCCGGGCATCGCCCAGCCCGCAGGGCTCGGTGAACCAGCGCAGGCTCGGTTCGTCGCCCAGGGTGGCGGAGGTGAAGATCCAGGCGCGCCGGTCAGTTTCGGCCGCATCGCCCGCGAGCAGCCGCGTCTGCACCGCCTGTGCGATGTCCAGCGGCGACTCGACCAGGCGCAACTGGGCACCGACATCGAGCCAGCGCACGCTGGCCGGATCGCGCGGCAGCAGGAAGGCCTCGGCATGGCCCTCGACCTGGTCCAGTCGCTCTAGCAGCCGGGCAAAATCGGGGCCGGTCTCCTGCACCGGCTCGAGTGCCTTGCGCACTGCCGCGCACGCGGCCTGCAGCGCGGCCAGCGCCTCCTGCCATGCCGCACCCGATACCTGGTCCGGCGCCGTATCGGCCCAGCGCAGCCGGCTGTTGGCCGGCATGCGTCCCACCAGCATGCGCAGATCCCGCGCCGCGCGATCGAGCCGGGCCGCGATCTGCTGCCATTCGCCCAGGCCGCGGGCCTGCGCCAGACACACCGCCAGCAGGTCGCGCGCCAGGTCGATCACCTGCCCGGTCGAGAGCTGGCGTCCGAGGAATTGCAGGCCGGTCTCGTTGAGCTGGTGCGCCTCGTCGAAGACCACGGTCTGGACCGTCGGCAGCAGCTCGGCCATGCCCGATTCGCGTACGGCCAGGTCGGCGAAAAACAGATGGTGGTTGATGACGACCACGTCGGCCGCCAGCGCCTCGCGCCGCGCCAGGTTGACATGGCAGGCGCGAAACTGCGGGCATGAGGCGCCCAGGCAGTTGTCGCGCGACGACGTGACGTGCGGCAGCACCGGCGAACGTTCGTCCAGGCCGGGAAGTTCGGCCAGATCGCCGCTGCGCGTGACCTGGGCCCATTGTTCGATCTTGCCCAGCGTGCGGCTGAGCGTGCGATCGGACAAGGCCGGATCCTGGCGCGCCTGCTCCAGCCGATGCAGGCACAGGTAACTCGAGCGCCCCTTGAGCAATGCGGTGCGCATCGGCAGGCCGAGCGCGCGCACCAGTTGCGGCAGATCGCGCCCGAACAGCTGGTCCTGCAAGGTCTTGGTGGCGGTCGACAACAGCACCCGGGTACCGCTGAGCAAGGCCGGCACCAGGTAGGAAAAGGTCTTGCCGACCCCCGTGCCGGCCTCGACCACCAGGGGGCCGCCGGTATCGATGGTCTCGGCGATCGCCCGCGCCATCGCGATCTGGCCCTCGCGCGGATGGAACTCGCGCACGGTGCGCGACAACACCCCGTCGGGCGCGAAAGCCTGTTCCACCTGGTCGATCAAGGGCATGGGTCAGGCCGGTCCATCCGGCAGCAGTCGGTCGCGAATGCGCTGCATCTGGTCACGCAGCGCCAGCCGGCGCTTCTTGAGCCGGCGCAGCACCAGCTCGTCGGCCGGCAGGTTGCGCGACGCGTTGTCGATCAGCGCATCCAGGTCGGCATGCTCCATCGTCAGCTCGATCAGGTGGCGCTCGGGGGAATGGAGGTTGGCTTGCACGGCGAGGGTCTAGAATCAGCCGCAGGGCCTGGCCCGTATGCTGGGATGACACGGCGCGCCGAAGGGCTGTCGCGATTGTCCCGCTTTTTTGTCCATCGATGCTGTTGAACGGCGCAAAATGACCAATGGTTACCGACTGACCGCGGCCACTGGCATCCACAAGGGTGACAGGGACTACCAGCAGGACCGCGTCGACCTGCTCAGCCATGCGCGCGCCAACGGCTGTGTGCTGGGCATCGTCGCCGACGGCATGGGCGGACGCAGCGGCGGACGCAAGGCCTCGGACCAGGTCATCATGACCGCGCGCCAGTTGTTCGAGCGGTATTCGCCCGCCACCGACGACGCGGCGGCCATGCTGATGCAGGTGGCACGGGAAGCCCATGTGGTGATCAAGCTCACGGCCATCTCGGCCGAAGAGGAACCCCACAGCACGGTCGCGGCCTTTGTCATCAACGCGGGCGGCGACTGCCACTGGGCGCACTCGGGGGACTCGCGCATCTACCATTTCCATGGTGGCAAGCTGATCCGCCGCACGACCGATCACTCCTATGTGCAGATGCTGGTCAAGCGCGGCGAAATCACCGAGGAACAGGCCAACGTGCATCCGCAGTCCAACATCCTGATGGGTTGCCTGGGCACCGAAACCGAACCGCCGGTCGATGTGCATTTCATTCCGCGCCTGCGCACCGGCGACTGCCTGGTGGCCTGCAGCGACGGCGTCTGGCACTATTTCAAGGACGATGAGATGGCCGACGTGCTGAACCGGCTGTCGGCCCGCGAAGCCGCCGAGTTCCTGATCGACAAGGCCCGCGAGCGTGCGCAAGGCAGTGGCGACAACCTGTCGCTGGTGGTCGTCAAGCTCGAACCGCTGGACACCTGAATGCCGTTGGCGCGGCGTCTCAGGGTTCGCCCTGGCCGTGCAGCTTTTCGTCGGTGCGCAGCAACTGGCGCGCCGCGCGGCGCTTGCGCTGCGCGTCGTTGATCAGGATCTCCTGGCGTCGCAGGTCGGCCATCAATTCGCGTTCGGTGCGGCGGCTGTCCTGCAGGCAGTCGTTGACGGCGAAACGCTGGTAGCAGGCGATTTCCTGCTTGCGGAACTCGGCCTGGTACCTGGCCCGGGTCTGTTCGATCCACTCGCGCTGCTGGGCTTCGCGCAGCTCGAGAACGCGATCCGTGTCGCTCTGTGCGGCCAGCGGCGGCGTCAACGCCGCCAGGGCCAGTGTCAGGTACATCGCAGGGAGTTTCATGTCAGTGCAGTATCGACCATCCGGCGCTCCTGCGCCATGAATGCCTGGGTCTGCATCTCGCGCAGGCGCGACACCGTGCGCACGAATTCATGGGCGAGCGGACCTTCGGTGTACAGCAGTTGCGGCTCCACCTGTGCGGACAGGATCAGCTTGACGCGCCGGTCGTACAACACGTCCACCAGCCAGGTGAAGCGCCGCGCCTCCGAGGCCATGCGCTGGGGCATCTGCGGCACGTCGCTGAGCAGCACGGTATGGAACTGGGTCGCGATCTCCAGGTAGTCGTTCTGCGAACGTGGGCCGCCGCACAGAACCTTGAAGTCGAACCACACCACGCCGCCGGCGCGCCGGCGCGCGGTGATCTGGCGCGCCTCGATATGCAGCACCGGATCCTCGTCGTGGACCTCGGCCAGGCGCTCGAAGGCTTCGGTCATCGCGGCATCAGCCTCGGGGCCGTTGGGCACATGATAGAAAACGACGTCTTCGAGCGCACGCAGGCGGTAGTCGGTGCCGTCGCCGATCGGCACCACCGCCAGCTTCTCGTTGAGCAAGGCGATGGCCGGCAGGATCCGGGCCCGGTGCAGGCCGTTGGGATACAGGTCATCGGGCTTGAAATTCGACGTCGTGACGAACCCGACCCCCTGCGCGAACAAGGCCTCGAGCAGCCGATGCAGGATCATCGCATCGGTGATGTCGGCAACGTGGAACTCGTCGAAGCAGATCAGCCGGTACTTGCGCGCCATCTGCCGTGCCAGTTCGTCCAGTGGATCCACCGTGCCCTGCAGCTGTGCGAGCTGGCGATGCACCTCGCGCATGAACTCGTGGAAATGCAGACGGGTCTTGCGCTTGACGCCGACCGCGTTGTAGAAGCAATCCATCAGGAAGCTCTTGCCGCGTCCGACACCGCCGTACATGTAGACGCCGCGCGGGATCTCCGGACGGTTGAGCAGCTTCTTGATGCGGTTCGAGCGCTTGGACAGGTAGGTCTTCCAGTCGCGCGCACAACGCTCGAGTTCGTCGATGACGGCGAGCTGGCCCGGATCGCTCTTGTAGCCGCGCAGCGCCAGTTCGCGGTCGTACGCCGCTCGCACCCCCCCCGTCATGCACGCGGCTCCACGCCGACGCCGTCGCTGGGCAGCACCGCGGCGGTCAGAAGTTCAACGCGCGCTTGTCGACCGCCAGCGCCGCTTCCTTGGTCGACTCGCTGAGCGACGGATGCGCGTGGCAGATGCGCGCGATGTCTTCGCTGCTGGCCCGGAAGGCCATGGCGACGACACACTCCGCGATCAGCTCGCTGGCCATCGGGCCGACGATATGCACGCCCAGGATCTCGTCCGTGCTCGCATCCGCCAGCATCTTCACCATGCCGGTGGTGTCGCCGAGCGCGCGGGCCCGGCCATTGGCCAGGAACGGGAACGTGCCGCTGCGAAAGGCCGTGCCGGCTTCCTTGAGCTGCTGCTCGGTCTTGCCGACCCAGGCGATTTCCGGGCTGGTGTAGATGACCCAGGGAATGATGTTGAAATCGACATGCCCATGCTGGCCGGCGATGCGTTCGGCCACGGCCACGCCCTCTTCCTCCGCCTTGTGCGCCAGCATCGGGCCCCGCACGACGTCGCCCACGGCCCAGACGTTGGGCAGGTTGGTCTTGCATTCGGCATCGACGGTGATCGCGCCGCGTTCGTCCAGCGCCAGGCCCACCGCTTCGGCATTCAGGCCGTTGGTGTTGGGCACCCGGCCGATGGAGACGATGAGCCGGTCCACGGACAGGTTCTGCTCGCCACCCTTGGCATCGGTATAGGCGACGGTGACCCCCTTCTTGGTGGCCTTGACCGCGCCGACCTTCACGCCGAGCTCGATCTTCATGCCCTGCTTGACGAAGGCCTTCTGGGCTTCCTTGGCAATCTGCTGGTCGACCGCGCCGAGGAAGGTCGGCAGACCCTCCAGGATGGTCACCTCGGCGCCGAGGCGGCGCCACACCGAACCCATTTCCAGTCCGATCACGCCCGAACCGATCAGGCCCAGCTTGCGCGGCACCTCGCCGATGCGCAAGGCACCGTCGTTGGACAGGATGCGGTCCTCGTCGAAGTCGGCGCCCGGCAAGGCACGCGCGTTCGAACCGGTGGCCACCACCACATGCTTGGCGGTCAACTGCTCCTTCTTCGCGCCCTCGACCGCGATCTGGTAGAGCCCGTCCTTGGCCGCGGCGAAGGCGCCACGGCCGTGGAAGAAGCTGACCTTGTTCTTCTTGAACAGGTACAGGATGCCGTCGTTGTTCTGCTTCACGACGGCGTCCTTGCGCGCCACCATGGTTCCGACGTCCAGGCTCAGGCCCTTGACGCCGATGCCATGGTCGGCGAAATGCAGCTTGGCATGTTCGTAGTTCTCGGACGACTGCAACAGGGCCTTGGACGGAATGCAACCGACATTGGTGCAGGTGCCGCCGGGAGCGGGCCCGCCGTCGGCATTTTTCCATTCGTCGATACACGCGACCTTCATGCCCAGCTGGGCGGCACGAATGGCCGCGATATATCCGCCGGGGCCGGCGCCGATCACCACTACATCGAATTCTTGGGACATGGTGTGCGCCTCAGATGTCGAACAACAGGCGCGCCGGGTCTTCCAGCGCTTCCTTCATGGCCACCAGGCCGAGCACGGCCTCGCGACCGTCGATGATGCGGTGGTCGTAGCTCATGGCCAGGTAGTTGATCGGTCGCACCACGATGTTGCCGTTCTCCACCACCGCACGTTCCTTGGTCGCATGCACGCCCAGGATGGCCGACTGCGGCGGGTTGATGATGGGGGTGGACAACATCGAGCCGAACACGCCCCCATTGGAGATCGAGAACGTGCCGCCGGTCATCTCCTCGATGCCCAGCTTGCCGTCACGCGCCTTGGCACCGTATTCGGCGATCTTCTTCTCGATCTCGGCAAAACTCATCTGGTCGGCGTTGCGCAGGATGGGCACGACCAGGCCGCGCGGGGAACCGACGGCAATGCCGATGTCGAAGTAACCGTGGTAGACGATGTCGTTGCCGTCGACCGAGGCATTGAGCACCGGGAACTTCTTGAGCGCGTGCACCGCGGCCTTGACGAAGAAGCTCATGAAGCCGATCTTGACGCCGTGCTCCTTCTCGAACTTTTCCTGGAACCGCTTGCGCATCTCCATCACCGGCGCCATGTTGACCTCGTTGAACGTGGTCAGGATGGCCGCTGTCGACTGGGACTGCAGCAGGCGCTCCGCGACGCGGGCGCGCAGGCGGCTCATCGGCACGCGCTGCTCCGGGCGCTCGCCCAGGTTGGGCTGGGCGGCCGACACCTGCGGCAGCAAGGTGGCGGCACGGGGCACGACCGTGGAGGTGGGTGCCGCGGCCGGTGCCGGCTTGGCCATCGCAGCGGCCACGTCGCCCTTGAGGATGCGGCCATCCTTGCCGGTTCCCGTGACGCTGGCAGGATCGACCTTGTTGTCGGCCATCATCTTCTCGGCCGCCGGCATGGCGACGCGGCTCTTGTCGCCGGCGGCCTGCGCCGGTGCGGATGCGGCCGCTGGGGCTGCCGCCTTGGCCGGTTCTGCCGCCGGCTTGTCGGCCGCCTTCGGGGCAGCGGCCACGGCGCCGCCGCTGGTGTCGATGCGGGCGATCACCTGTTCGGCGGCGACGGTGGCGCCGTCCTCGGCCACCAGTTCGGACAACACGCCGGACGACGGGGCCGGAACCTCCAGCACGACCTTGTCGGTCTCGATCTCGATCAGGATCTCATCGGCGGTGACGGATTCGCCGACCTTCTTCTTCCACTGCATCAGCGTCGCTTCGGCGACCGACTCCGACAACTGGGGTACCTTGACTTCTACGATGGCCATATATCTCTTTCAACTACGTACGGTGAATGTTCAAAAGCAGGGGCGTGTCTTCATTTCGCGAGGACAAACCCCTTGAGCTTTGCAAATGCACCGTCGACCAGCGCCTTTTGCTGTTTCTGATGCAGGGCCGAATACCCCACCGCCGGCGAAGCCGACGACGCGCGGCCGGAATAACCCAGCCGCTGGCCTTCCAGCATGTTCTCGTGGATGTAGTGCTGCACGAAGAACCAGGCGCCCTGGTTCTGCGGTTCGTCCTGGCACCAGACGATCTCGGAGGCGTTCGGGTACTTGCGCAATTCGGTCGAGAAGGCCTTGTGCGGGAACGGGTACAACTGCTCGACCCGGATGATGGCCACGTCGTCGGTGCCGCGATCCTCGCGCTTGCGCACCAGGTCGTAATAGACCTTGCCGCTGCAGGCGATCACGCGCTTGACCTTGTCGGCCTTGATGTCACCCCGCTCGGGAATCACGGTCTGGAACCCGCCTTCGGTGAACTCCGACAGCGGCGAGGCGGCGTCCTTGGCGCGCAGCAGCGACTTGGGCGTCATGATGATCAGCGGCTTGCGCAGGTTGCGCACCATCTGGCGGCGCAACACGTGGAAGATCTGGCTGGCCGTCGTCGGCTGGACCACCTGCATGTTGGTGTCCGCGCTGAGCTGCATGAACCGCTCCAGGCGCGCCGAACTGTGCTCCGGCCCCTGCCCTTCGTAGCCGTGCGGCAGCATCAGCGTGATGCCGTTGACGCGGCCCCACTTGACCTCGCCCGAGGCGATGAACTGGTCGATCACGACCTGCGCGCCGTTGGCGAAATCGCCGAACTGCGCCTCCCACACGACCAGCGTGTTGGGATCGTTGGACGCGTAGCCGTATTCGAAGGCCAGCACCGCCTCCTCGGACAGGATGGAGTCGATCACGACAAACGGCGCCTGCCCCTCGGCCACGTTCTGCAGCGGCGTGTAGGTGCCTTCGTCGAATTTCTCGCGATTCTGGTCGTGGATCACGGCGTGGCGGTGCGTGAACGTGCCGCGCCCGCAGTCTTCGCCGCTCAGGCGCACCGGGTAGCCGCTGGCCACCAGCGAGGCGAACGCCATGTGTTCGCCCATGCCCCAGTCCACCGGCAGTTCGCCGCGGCCCATCGCCGCGCGGTCGGCATAGACCTTCTTGACCAGCTGGTGCGGCGCCACCGACTCCGGAATCGCCGTGATGCGCTCGGCCAGGCGGCTCCACTCGGCCAGCGGGATCGCGGTGTCGCCGGCGTCGGTCCACTTCTTGTTCAGGTACGGCATCCAGTCGACGGCGTACTTGCTCTTGAAGTTGGTCAGCACCGGGTCGAAGGTGTTCTTGCCCGCCTCGAGGGCGGCGCGCGTGGCCTTGACCATCTCGTCACCGAGGTTGGCGTCGAAGCCCTGGGCCGCCAGCTTGTCGGCGTACAGCTTGCGCGTGCCCGGGTGCTGCGCGATCTTGCGGTACATCAGCGGCTGGGTCAGCGCCGGTGTGTCCTGCTCGTTGTGGCCGAGCTTGCGGAAGCAGATGATGTCGACCACGACGTCCTTGCGGAACTCCATGCGGAAGTCGAGCGCCATCTGGGTCGCCAGCACCACCGCCTCGGGATCGTCGCCGTTGACGTGCAGCACCGGCGCGTCGATCATCTTGACCACGTCCGAGCAATACAGCGTCGAGCGGCTGTCGCGCGGGTCGCTGGTGGTGAAGCCGATCTGGTTGTTGATGACGATGTGCACCGTGCCGCCGGTCGAATACCCGCGCGTCTGCGCCAGCGCCAGCGTCTCCATCACGACACCCTGGCCGGCAAACGCGGCGTCACCGTGCACCAGCACCGGCAACACCTGCTTGCCCAGCGGGTCGTTGCGCCGGTCCATGCGGGCACGCACCGAACCTTCGACCACCGGGTTGACGATCTCCAGATGAGACGGGTTGAACGCCAGCGTCAGGTGCACCGGGCCTCCCGGGGTGGACACGTCGGAACTGAAACCCTGGTGGTACTTGACGTCGCCGCTGGTGAGGTCTTCCGGCGCGGTATGGTCGAACTCGGCGAACAGCATCGCGGGCAACTTGCCCAGCGAATTGACCAGCACGTTGAGCCGGCCGCGGTGCGCCATGCCGATGACGATCTCCTGGATGCCGACCACGCCACCGCGCTGGATCAGCTCATCCATGGCGTTGATGAAACTCTCGCCGCCCTCGAGCGAAAAGCGCTTCTGGCCCACGTATTTGGTGTGCAGGAAACGCTCCAGGCCTTCGGCCGCGGTCAACCGGTCCAGGATGTGACGCTTCTTGGCCGCATCGAAGTTGGGCTTGGCGCGGGTGGATTCGAGTTTTTGCTGCCACCAGCGCTTCTGGGCCTGGTCGGTCACGAACATGTATTCGGCGCCAATGCTGCCGCAATAGGTCTCGAACAAGGCATTGCGCAGGTCGCGCAGGCTCATCGTCTCCTTGCCGAAGAAGGTGTTGCTGATGTTGAACACGATCTCCTGGTCGGCATCGGAGAAGTCGTAGAACGACAGCTCGAGTTCGGGAATGTTGTCGCGCTCGCGCCGCTTGAGCGGGTCGAGGTCGGCCCAGCGGGCGCCGACGTTGCGATAGGCGGCGATCAGTTGCTGGACGGCAACCCGCTTGCGCCCCATTTCCTGGTCGCGGCTGCCGAACACCACCCGGGTGCCGCCCATCTTGGCACGCTCGGCAAACGCGTTGATCACCGGCTGGTGCGCGACATCCTTGGCATTGCTGCCGTCGACCGCAGGCACATGCTGCAGGTTGTCGAAATATTCGCGCCAGGAATCGGGAACACTGCCCGGATTGGCCAGGTAGTTTTCGTACATCTCCTCGACGTAGGGCGCGTTGCCACCGAAGAGGTAGGTGTTGGACTGATAGGCGTGGTAGATCGAAGGCGGGGCGGAAGCGCCGGACGGGTTTTGACTCATGATTCGCTTAACTCCGTTTCCCTTGAGGAAACATTTGTCGGTCTCATCGATTGACTAACCTTCCGCGGCACGGCTGAACCGGATGGCGGATGCGACTGTGGCTTGGGAAGGGCCTGTTGACCCGCCGATTGTGCCACTGATGCGCGGACAACTCCGAAATGCCTGCGCGCGCCAGACTTTGCACGCCTTGCGCATGGATCACCGGTCGCAGTCCACGATCGGCGTGCAGCACCAGCGCCGGCAACGCGTGTCAATCATGTGTGTCGATCAGGCAACGCGCGACATCCGGGCAATTCCCACGCGGCGGCTGCGATGGTATAAGCATTGGTTACAAGAATCCAGCGGGACCACGCCCATGACATTACATCTGCCCATGAAACGCCTGTGCGCCGCAGTTTGCGCAGCATTCCTCGCCCACGGGGTCGTGCACGCGGAGATGGACGATCTGGTTCGCAAGGCGCTGGCGATGACCGAGTCGGGCCAGGCGCGCCAGGCCTACGACCTGCTGGAGCCGCACGAGGTCCGGCGGGCGGGGGATCCGGATTTCGACACGGTGTTCGGCATTGCCGCCAACCAGAGCGGCGAACATGCACGGGCCGTGATGGCACTGGAACGCGTCACCATCGTGCAGCCGGGCAATACCCGGGCGCGGGCGGAACTCGGTCGGGCCATGTTCGCGGTCGGCGACAGCAAGTCGGCCCGTACCCTGCTCGAGCAGGCCAAGGCGCAAGGGGCACCAGCCGAGGCCGCGCTCACGATCGACCAGTTCCTGCGCGCCATCGACGTGGCCGAGGCCCAGATGCGTTCCTCGATCAAGGCCTATGTGGAGCTCGGTGTCGGTCACGACAGCAACGTCTCCAGCGGCCCCGGCAACCCGAACGTGGCGGTGCCGGTCATCGGCGGCGTGGTACTGGGAGCCAACTCGGTCAAGCGCGACGCCTCCTTTGCCAATCTGGGGGCGGGCGTGTCCGGCCGCCATGTGCTCGATTCGCGCTGGTCCATCGTCGGCAATGCCAGCCTCAACAAGCGCGCCAACCGCAACGAGTCGGTGTTCAACAACGACCAGGTCAACCTGCTCGGTGGCGTGTCCTACCGTGTCGACCGCCAGGAGTTCACGCTGGCGGCGGTCTACGAGGACTACCACTACAACGGCTCCACCAATCGCACCCAGCGCGGCCTGGTCGGCGAATGGGCCTACCGCATCGACGACCAGCGTGAAGTCGGCGCCTATGTGCAATGGTCGCGGCTGCACTATCCGTCGCAGACGCTGCGCGACTCGCACCGCACCGTCGTCGGCGGTTCCTATGCGCAGCGGCTGCAGGGCGGCTGGCTGGCCTGGGGCGGCCTGTATGCCGGCACCGAGAACGAATCGGCCAGCGGGGTCGCGCACCTGGGCCACTCGCTCGGCGGCCTGCGCCTCGGCGTCCAGAAGATCATCCGCAACGACGTGTCCGGCTTCGCGGCGCTGAACTACGAGCACCGCAGTTATGGAGGCCAGGACCCCATCTTCCTGGTCAAGCGCAGCGACAACCAGACCACGCTGGCGCTGGGCGTGAACTGGGTGCCGGCCAGGAGCTGGCGCATCACGCCGCAGCTCAGCCATATCCGCAACAACTCCAGCATCGTGATCAACGACTACGATCGCACCCTGTTCTCGGTGACGGCGCGCAAGGAATTCTGATCGCCCTCGACGGCTCACCCACATAGGTCTCTCCATGAACCATCCCTTCAAGCTCAAGAACGCCGCCTTGCTGATGGCACTGGCGGCCATCTATCCCGTGCATGCGGTGGCCGCGACCGGCATCGCCCAGTTCGCGGTCGGCGACGTCAATGTGCGCCGCGGTGCGACGACCATGCCGCTGAACCGGGGTGCGGTGATCAACTCGGGCGACAACGTCATCACCGGGCGAGCCGGGCAGACGCAGATCCGCTTCTCCGACGGCGGCCTGGTCTCGCTGGCGCCCAACAGCCAGTTCAACATCGACAAATACGTCGACGCCAACAAGCCCGAGGAAGATGGCTTCTTCGCCAGCCTGCTGCGGGGCGGCATGCGTGCCATCACCGGCCTGGTGGGCAAGCGCAACCGCGAGAGCTACAAGATCACGACCACCACCGCGACCATCGGCATCCGCGGATCGGCGTTCTCCGCCAACTACAACCCGGACGGCAGCCTGAATGTGGCGGGCGAGCAGGACGGCATCGTCGTGTGCACCAATGCCGGTTGTGTCGAGCTGATCGTGGGCGAGGCGGTCCGCGTCACCAGCAGCGACAGCCTGCCGGTGCGCACCGCCGAACGCTCGAACGTGCCGCCGCTGGTCGCACGGCAGGACCTGTTCGAGCCCGAGAATCCGCTGTTCGTGCAGCAGATCACCCTGCCCGAGCAGACCCTGATCAACGGCGTGCTGACGGGCGTGTCGGCGATGTTCGCCTTCGGCGACGAGGGCCTGGACTACACCCTGCGCGGCGGCGAGCACCCGAGCGACGGCGAAGGCACTTTCGTCGACGGGCAGATGGTCAAGCACGTGGGCTCGAACGACTACCGCCTGCGCCTGACCGAGCTGATCGGCTCGGGTGTCGAGACGGTGGAAAAGACCAGCGCGGAAGCGGGCAGCTTCGGCACGGTCGGCAGCGCCACCGACCCCGCCTTTGCCGGCTGGGGTTATTGGGATACCGGACGCATCAGCTACGACAACTCCGGGCAGCTGGTGCAGGAGGCCAACGGGGGCAGCTACGACTTCAGCCAGGGCGTGCACTACATCGTCGGTCGTCCCACGCCACTGGCGCAAATGCCGATGACCGGCACCGCGAACTACATCCTGATCGGCGGAACGGCTCCCACAGCCTTCGACGGCGAAAGTTTCCGCGTCGGCACGCTGACCGGGGCCGGCCTGAATGTGGACTTCGGCGCCGGCCGGCTCAATGCCTTCGTCAACACGGTCTTCATGAACGGTGGCCAAAGCGTTGCGGTCCAGGTCAGCGGATACGGCTACATCGACGGCACGACCTTCTATGCCGACAGCTACGGCAACGGCTACTACTACGGCGACGGCGACTCCTACTACGGGTTCTTCATCGGTGACCAGGCGGTGCGCGCCGGCCTGGTCTACCAGGGTTACGGCAGCTCCGTGGGCACCGTCCTGGGCTCGGCGGTGTTCCTGAAGGCCGGCGCCGGGCTGGCGTTCACCGAGCAGGCCGGCATGTCGGCCATGTTTGCGTCGACCGACGATTACCTGTTCGACTACTACCCGCGTGGGGACGTCGACCCGAGCTACGGCACCGGATATTTCGTCGGCAACCAGCTCTACCTGCACGACGACGGCGAAGACAGCTACAACGGTTATGGGTATGGCGGCAGCAGCACCTACTTGGCCACGAGCAAGGCGGTCAGCCAGGCCGGTTCGCGGGGCAACCCGGGCGACGCCGACTTCATCGGTTGGGGGTATTGGGCCAAGGGGACGATCCAGTCGCAATACAGCGGATCCTCCGTCGAAGGCGTGCACTATCTCGTCGGCCGGCCGACGACGGACGCCCAGATGCCGATCGAAGGAACGGCCACCTACACCATGGTGGGAGGAACCTCTCCGACGGCCACCTACAACAATACGACGATCATGGGCCGGCTGCTGGGCGCGACCATGAACGTCGACTTCTCCAACAGCCGGGCCAGCACGACGATCAGCACCGAGTTCCAGCATGGCGGCGCCACGGTCGGAGTGTCGGTCCAGGACACCAACATGTATGTCAATGGTGCCTGGTTGTGCGGCAACAACATCAACGGCTTCTTCACCGGCAACCAGGCCACGCGCGCCGGACTGATCTACCGCAAGGACACCGGAACCGACCTGGGCGTGGTTCGCGGCGCGGTCGGCCTGGAGCGTGGTGCGATCACACCGCCGGTCGTGGCCGAATGAGTCGGCGGCGACGCTCGCCGCACCGCTGTGCGTGATCGCGCGCAAACCGGCACGAGGGGGCTGGTGGCACCGGTGGTCACGTCACCCGGCCGCGCGCCCTGCCCTGGTGTCCGGCAGCGTCGCTGACGCGCGCGAGCGCATGACCATCGAAGGCAGCCGGCGCAACGTCGGCACCGGCGCGCAGACTTTTGCATCATGACCGACAACGCCGCATTCACGACACTGATGGAGCAGGGTTCCCGCCTGCATGCCGCCGGCCAGGCCGAACAGGCGCTGGCGCAATTCGAAAAGGCCCTGGCGGCGCAGCCGGACAACGTCGACGCGGCCAATGCATGCGCGACGGTGCTGACGCAACTGGGCAAGCCGGACGCCGCCATGGCGGTGTTGCACCGCGTGCGCGACGCCTTGATGCGTGATGCCGATGGCGCGACCAACTATGCCATTGCGTCGGAAAACGTCGGACGGCTGGACGAAGCCGAGGCCGCCTATGGCCGGGCGCTGGCTCTCGACCCCCACCACGTGCGCGCACTCAACAACCTGGCCCTGATGCGTGCGCGCTCCGGCGACTGGACATCGGCCATCGACGCATTGACACAATGCCGGGACATCCAGTCGGACAACCCGGTGTTGTGGATGAACCTGGCAGACATGCAGATCGCGGCACGCCACTATGCGGGCGCACTGGTGACGCTGTCGCAGGCCGTGGCCCGGTTCCACGACGCGCCGGAGTTCGTCGTGCGCCAGGCGATCGCATGGGCCTTCGACGGCCAGATCGAGGCCGCCCAGGACGCGATGGATGCGTTGACGCCGCAGGCGCAGGAATTGCTGGAGCAACACATCGCCGCCTCCAACCGCGGTGCCGAGCGCCTCAACCGCAGGCCGATACCGAACCGCCCCGACGCCTACGAATTGTTCTGCCAGCAGGCCTTCGAGGCCATGCAGGTCTGCGACTGGCGTGACCATGACCGACTGACCGCCGTGCTGCGCGAGATGCTGGCCCGGGTGGCGCGGACCGGCCAGGGCCGGGACTGGCGCGATGCCCAGTTGTGCGGCCTGATGCTGCCCCTGCGCGAAGACGAGATGGCACAACTGCGCCGCGTGTCGATCGACACCATCGGCCAGCGGCTGCCGGCCGCGCAGGCGCCGTTCAAGGCCACCCGTTCACCTGGCCGCGACCGCCGCATCCACGTCGGCCTGGCCGTTCCCAGCCTGCGCGATCCGCGCGTGGCCAATGCGCTGCAACGCCAGCTGGCCCTGCACGACCATACGCGTTTCGCCATCCATGTCTATTCGCCGACGCCCCAGCCCGATGCGGCGGTGACGAACCGGATCGCGCAGGACTGCGCGGGGGCGGTCGAAATCGCCCACATGAGCGACGACGAGGCCGTGAGCCGCATGCGCCGCGACGAACTCGACATCTTCGTCGACATGGCGTTCAACTCGCCGTGGTGCCGGCCCGAGATTCCCGAACGCCGGGTCGCACCGATCCAGATCCGCCAGACCACCTGGCATCGGCACCATCCGAGCCGCCCGTGCGAATACAACATGTCCGATCGCTTCGTGCACCCCGACGAGCTGGACATGGACGAATACGGTGCGGTGGTGCGCCTTCCCCATACCTGCTGGCTGGCGCTGAATGACGACCAGCCTGCCGCCCCGGCGCCGGACCGGGCCGACGCCGGCCTGCCGCCGGATGCGCTCGTGTTGTGCGCCTTGTTGCCGGCCCTGATGGTCGACCCCCACAGCT
The DNA here is from genome assembly GCA_024236015.1 of Rhodoferax sp. Taxonomy (GTDB): domain Bacteria; phylum Pseudomonadota; class Gammaproteobacteria; order Burkholderiales; family Burkholderiaceae_C; genus CAISIP01. The sequence continues at coordinate 911,024 of JACKLK010000001.1, read as the reverse complement.
TCGGTCTGTGGATGAAGATGCTGACCGCGCTGCCGCACGCGGTGTTGTGGCTGCCAGGCTATGCGGCGCCCGCACGGCAGAACCTGCAGCAGGCGGCCACCCAGGCCGGCGTCGATGCCGCGCGGCTGGTGTTCCAGCAGCGGGCCCATCGCGCACAGACCCTGGCACGCCTGTCGCTGGCCGATCTGTTCGTCGACACGGTGCGTTTCAACGCCAACCAGGGGCTGGTGGATGCGCTGCGCATGGGCGTGCCGGCGGTCACCTGCGCCGGGCAGAGCATGGCATCGCGGCTGGGCGCGAGCATCATCCGCGCGGCGGGCCTGCCCGAGGGCGTGACGCGCAACCCGGCCGGCTTCGTCGACACCGTGGTCCGGCTCGGACGCGACGCCGCGGCACTGCGCGCCATGCGTGCACAGCTGGCCAGCCAGCGCGCCACCGCGCCGCTGTTCGATGCGCAGGCACGCCTGCGGGAGTGGGAAGCGGCCTGGGAAACCATGGCGCAGCGCCATGCGGATGGCTTGCCGCCGGCCGCCTTCGACGTGCCGGCCCAGCCGGCCACGCCAGTGGGCACCGGCCTCAGCGCTTGACCAGATCCCGGATCTGCTGCAATGCAGCCGGGTCTTCCATCGTCGTCAGGTCACCCGGATCGCGCCCCTCGCAGACCGCCACGATGGCGCGGCGCAGCAGCTTCCCGCTGCGGGTCTTGGGCAACAGGCTGACGAACTGCACGCGCGACGGACGCGCCACGGCGCCCAGGTCCTTGTCGACCTGCTTCATGATCTCGCCCTCCATGCGCAGACGGGCCGCATCGTCGGTCAGCACCGAGGCATCCTTGACGATGGCGAATGCCATCGCGGCCTGCCCCTTGAGCGGGTCGGCCACGCCCACCACGGCGACCTCGGAGATATTCGGGTGGGCGGAAATGCTTTCCTCGATCTCGCGCGTGCCCAGCCGGTGGCCGGCCACGTTGATCACGTCGTCGGTGCGGCCGAGGATGAAGAAATATCCGTCCTCGTCGCGAATGCCCCAGTCGAAGGTGCTGTAGATCAGCTTGCCCGGGATGCTCTTCCAGTAGGTGTCGACGAAACGCTGGTCGTCGCGCCAGACCGTCTGCATGCAGCCCGGGGGCAGCGGGCCTTCGATGGCCACGACGCCCTTCTTGCCCGCACCCTGGAGTTCCTCGCCGGTGTTCTCGTCGATCAGCTTGACGTCGTAGCCATAGATGGCCTTGCCCGGGCTGCCGAACTTGCTGGGTGCCTGCTCGATGCCATTGGCCAGGCCGAGAATCGGCCAGCCGGTCTCGGTCTGCCAGTAGTTGTCGATGATGGGTTTGCCCAGGCTCGACGCGATCCATTGCGCTGTCGGTTCGTCCAGCGGCTCACCGGCCAGGAACAAGGCGCGCAGCGACGACAGGTCGTATTTCGTCAGCAACGCGGGATCCTGCTTCTTCAGCACCCGGATCGCGGTGGGCGCACTGAACATCACCGTGACCTTGTATTTCTCGACCAGGCTCCACCAGATGCCGCCATCGGGGCGTATCGGCAAGCCCTCGTACATGATGGTGGCCATGCCGGCGATCAGGGGCCCGTAGATGATGTAGCTGTGCCCGACCACCCAGCCGATGTCGCTGGTGGCGAAATAGGTTTCGCCGGCCTTGCCGCAGAAGATGTGTTTCATGCTGGCCGCCAGCGCCACCGCGTATCCGCCGGTATCGCGCTGCACGCCCTTGGGCTTGCCGGTCGTGCCGCTGGTGTACAGCGTGTAACTCGGATGTTCGGCAGGCAACCATTCGCACGGCACGGTCGCCTCCATGTGCCGCTCGCGCAGCGGGCCCCACAGATGGTCGCGGCCGGGCTCGAGCGCCATCTCCGACAACTGCCGGTCGACCAGCAGCACCGCGTCCGGCTTGTGGCTGGACAGCCGGATCGCCTCGTCGAGCAGCGGCTTGTACGCCACCACCTTGCCGCCGCGCGAGCCGGCATCGGCACTGACCACCAGCCGGGGCGATGCATCCTCGATGCGCGAGGCCAGCGCCCCCGAGGCGAAGCCGCCGAACACGACGCAGTGGATGGCACCGATCCGGGCACACGCCAGCATCGCAAAGGCCGCCTCGGCCACCATCGGCATGTAGATCAATACCCGGTCGCCCTGGGTCACGCCCAGTTCCAGCATGGCCGCGGCCATGCGTTGCACCTCCAGGTGCAACTCGGCGAAGCTGTAGACCTGCTCCAGGCCGGTCTCGGTGGACACGGCGATCAGCGCCGGTTGCGCGGCCCGCTGTGCGAGATGGCGGTCCACCGCGTTGTGGCACAGGTTGGTCGTGCCGCCGACGAACCAGCGCGCGAACGGCGGACGGCTGTAGTCGCAGACCTGCGTGGCGGGTGTGTGCCAATCCACCAGCGCGGCCTGCTCGGCCCAGAAAGCGTCCTTGTCCTGGATGGATCGGCGGTAGAAATCGGCATACGCGGCCATGGCAATTGCTCCTTGCTTTGTGATACGGGTCACCCGCCCATTGTGACGATGCAACTTGCACCTGCCTGACGTACCAGCCGCGGGGTCCGCGGGCATTGGCGCTACGATCGGCGGCATGGTTCCAGCACCGACGACCGGCACACCCCCGACCTGGCGGTTTTCGCCGCAATGGCAGGTGCTGCCCGGCATGGCCTACGGCTCGCGGCAGCCGGTGATGCTGGGGCTGTGCGAGGTCGTGCGCGGCCACTGGGACCACGGCCCGTGGGAGCGGGCCATGGCCGGGTTCTTCTCCGAGCCCACGGCGGCTGGTGGCGGAACGTCCGATGGCCCGGACGACGAACTCGCCCTGGTACGACGCCTGCTCGCATGGTCGCTGGCGGTGCAGCGGCGCGCCAAGGTCCCGGTGTTCGAAGCCCCCTGCCTGTGGCGCGATGGCAGCACCGGTGCGGCGCAGCCGATCCGCTTCGCATTGCCGTATGCCGGCGTCGACGCCGGCAAGTTGGCGATCGAGTGGGTATCGCGCAGCGCGCAGCACGCGATGCGGGGACAGACCCCTTCGGCCGCGGCCGTCGACGATCTGATGCGCGCGCTGCGGCCGTTCCAGGCACCGGGATTCAACACCATCCGTTTCCTGGAGGCCGCCCATGCGCTGGACCTTCCCTGGCGCGGCGTCGTGCCCGGGGTGATCGCCTACGGGCAGGGTCATGCCTGCCGCTGGCTCGAGAGCAGCTACACCGATCGCACGCCGGTCGTGGGCACGCGGCTGGCACGCGACAAGTTCCGCACCGCCCAGGTGCTGCGCCAGCTGGGTTTCCCCGCCCCGGTCCATGCGCGGGCCGCGAACCCGCAGATGGCGGTGCAGCTGGCGCGCCAGCTCGGTTATCCGGTGGTGGTCAAGCCGGCGGACCGGGACCAGGGACAAGGTGTTTCGGCCGATCTGCGCGACGATGCCGCCGTGCTGGCGGCGTTCGCGCTGGCCGCCGGATGTTCGGATCACATCCTGGTGGAGAAACATGCCGAAGGCAACGACTACCGCCTGACCGTGCTCAACGGGCGCCTGATCAAGGCCATCGTGCGCCAGGCCGCCGGTGTCGTCGGCGATGGTCGACACACGATCGCCGAACTGGTGCAACACCAGCGCCAGGATCCGGCGCACCTGCGCGCGGGAGAGCTGCGCGGCCACGCGCCGATCGGGCTCGACACCGAGGCCCTGGAGTTGCTGGCGCAAAACGGACTGACGCCGCAAACCGTGCCCGCCAGCGGCCGCATGGTCGGCTTGCGCCGACGCGCCAATGTATCCGCCGGCGGTACGCCGGCACTGGTGCAGGGCTTCATCCATCCGGACAATCGCCGGCTCGCGGAACGGGCGGCGGCGGCGCTGCAGCTCGACCTGGCCGGCGTCGACCTGATCATGGCCGACATCGGGCGATCCTGGCTGGAGACAGGCGCCTTGATCTGCGAGGTCAACGGGCAGCCGCAGCTGGGCTCGAGCACCACGCCCGGCATCTACCGGCAGGTATTGCGCGAATTGTTGCCGGGCCCCTGGCGCATCCCGGTCGTGCTGATGCTCGCGTCCGGGGCGGGCGCGGCGCGGCAACTGCACGCGCGGCTCGCGGACCGAGTGCCCCCGTGGGGCCTGGCCTGCGCGCAGGGGGTCTGGGAAGACCGGGAGCAGCTCGCCCCCGCACCGGGCGGCGGCTTTGCCGCGGCGCGTGTGCTGGCCGGCAGTCGCAGCATCGGCGGCGCCATCATCGTGATGACGGCAGCCGAACTGCTGCGCGACGGCCTGCCCTTCGATCGGCTGTGCCTCTTGGTTGTCACCGCCGAGCGCGCGACTCCCGATCAGCCGCCGGAACCGGTGCCGCAGGCCGTGTGGCCGATGGTGCTGGCGCATGTCGATGGTGCGGTGGCATGTGCGTCGAGCCACATGCACACGCTCCCGACCACCATGCTGGAGCAACGCGCGTTGCCGCTGCAGTGCATCGACGATGGCGACACCCGCTTGGCCGATCAACTGTGGCCCTTGCTGGCCGGGCGGATCGTGCCGTCCGACCGCGCTGCCGCGCCTGCTGCGCCATGAAGCCGGAACCTATGGCGCCGCGCCCCGGCCCGGTCGAACCGCTGGCGCAATCCGCGGCCCTGGCGCGGGCCTGGGCGGCCGAACTTTGCGTGCACCATGGCGACGGTGCGTGTTGCGACGCCTATCACGGCTTCTGGCAGACGATGCGGCTGATGCGACTGGGCGCGACGCTGGGGGGCCATCCGGCGCATTACCTCGAGGCCATGGCGGCCTGGGCGGCGCAGCCGCATCCCCATGGAGGCGTGCGCCGGGTCCTGATTTCCGGTTGCGCCGACTATTCGATGCTGGCGCACCTGTGGCATGCCGGTGCCACCGTGGGCGTCGACCTGCATGTCACCGTGCTCGACATCTGCCCGACGCCGCTGCGCCTGAACACCTGGTATGCCGAGCGCCAGGGCCGACCGGTGCACACCGTATGCGCCGACGTGCTGGCACACCGGCCATCGCTGGGCTACGACCTCATCGTCACCAGCAGCTTCCTGGGCTTTTTCAGTCCCAAGGCGCGTGCGGCGCTGTTCCAGGCCTATCGCCACCTGTTGCGCGAGGGCGGGCAACTGGTCTTCTCGAACCGCTTGCGCGCGGCGCCCGAAGACGTGCCGGTCGGGTTCACGCCGGAACAGGCGGAGTCATTCGCCGACATGGCGGCCCGGCTCAGCGCCGACCTGCCGCCGCCGGCCGACCTGGATGCCGGCCGCGTACGCAGCATGGCGCTCGCGTTTGCCCGCCATACCCGCAACTACCCGCTGGCTTCGGAACAGACCGTCACCGAACTGGCCACCGGTGCCGGCCTGTCGATCCGGCAATGCAGCGTGGTGCAGTCGGCGGCCATGCGCCCGGCCATCAGCGGACCGACGCTGGGCGACGGCTCCCGTTATCTGTTCGTCGTGCTGCAGCGCTGACCGACCCGCGGCAGCAGGACGGCGTTGATCCCGGAGCCAGCCGACGCCAGCCTGGCGTCAACCCGGCGGCAGCAGGCGGATCAATCGGCCGTTGGACGAGTCGGTCAACACGTACAGCAGCCCGTCCGGGCCTTGGCGCACGTCGCGGATGCGTTCGCCGAGTCCGGTCAGCAGGCGGTGTTCGCGCACGACACGGGCACTGTCGCCATCGCCGCGCCATTCGATGCGCACCAGGTGCCGCCCCGCGAGCGCACCGATGAACAGGTTGCCCTTCCACGCGGGTCCGTAGCGGTCGCTGGTCAGGAACGCCATGCCAGACGGCGCAATCGACGGCACCCAGTGATGGATCGGCTGCTCCATGCCGTCCTTGCGGCTGATGCCCTCGCCGATCTGTCCGCCACCGTAGTTCACGCCATAGGTGATGACGGGCCAGCCGTAGTTGCGCCCGGGCGACGGGATGTTGATCTCGTCGCCCCCCTGCGGGCCGTGTTCGTGCACCCACAAGCGGCCATCGGGCGACAGCGCCGCCCCCTGCAGGTTGCGATGGCCGTAACTCCAGATCTCCGGCAGGCCCCGGCCGTTGCCCGCAAAGGGATTGTCCTTGGGCACGCCGCCCTGCTTGTCGATGCGCACGACCTTTCCATGGTGGTTGTCCAGGGTCTGTGCGTCGGCCATGCGGCGAAACCGGTCTCCCAGGGTCAGGAACAGATGGCCATCGGCCTTGCCATCGGTGCGGCTCTCGACGATGCGGCAGCCGAAATGCGCACTGCTGGCGTACTTGGGCTGCTGGCTGAAGATCACCTGTACATCCTCGAGCCTATCCATGGCGGCGGACAGGCGCGCGCGCGCCAGCGCCGTGCTGTTGCCGCTGCCGCGCTCGGCCGCCTGCGCGAAGCAGAAGAAGATGGCCCGGTTGCGGGCGAAATCGCTGTCGACGATCACATCGAGCAGGCCCCCCTGCCCTTGCCCCACGACCTCGGGCACCCCCGACACCGGCGGGCCCATGCTGCCGTCCCCGTCGATGACGCGCAGCCGGCCGGGGCGTTCGGTCACCAGCATCCGGCCGTCGGGCAGGAAGGCCAGCGCCCAGGGGTGGGCCAATCCGGCGGCGACCATCTGCGGCCGCACGTCCTGGGCCTGCGCCAGCGATGGCGACAACAGCATGGCGGCGAACCACCACCAGCCGATCAGCGGTGCCAGCCCTCGCATGTCAGGCTCCGGTCCGTACGACGACCCGGCCGCGCACCTTGCCATCGAGCAGTTCATGGGCCTTGGTTATGGCGTCGGGCAAGGCGATCTCGACCATCATCGTCTCGAGCAGGGCCGGGTCGAGGTCGCGGGCCAGCCGGTCCCAGGCCCGTTGGCGCCGCGTCAGCGGAGCCATCACGGAATCGATGCCGGCCAGCGTGACGCCGCGCAGGATGAAGGGCAACACGGTGGTCGGCAGGTCGGTGCCCTGCGCCAGGCCGCAGGCGGTGACGACACCGCCGTACCGGGTCTGGGCGATCGCGTTGGCCAGGGTATGCGAGCCGACGGCGTCCACGACACCGGCCCAGCGCTCCTTCTGGAACGGCTTGCCGGGCGCCGACAGGCTGTCACGCGCGATGATCGAGCTCGCACCGAGTTGCTTCAGATAGGCTTCCTCCGACGCCTTGCCCGTGGCGGCCACCACCGTATAACCCAGCCGGCCCAGCAAGGCCACCGCAACACTGCCCACGCCACCGGTGGCACCGGTCACCAGGATCTCGCCCGAGGCCGGTGCGATGCCATGGTCTTCCAGGGCCAGCACGCACAACATGGCGGTATAACCGGCGGTGCCGATGGCCATGGCCTGGCGCGCGGTAAAGGCATCGGGCAGGCGCACCAGCCAATCGCCCTTGAGCCGCGCCTTCTCGGCCAGGCAGCCCCAGTGGGTCTCGCCGACGCCCCAGCCGTTGTGCACGAAACGGTCCCCCGCCTTCCAGGCCGGGTGGCTCGATGCGATCACGGTGCCGGCGCCGTCGACGCCGGCCACCATCGGCCAGTGGCGTACCACCGGCGAACGATTGGTGATGGCCAGCCCATCCTTGTAGTTGAGGGTCGAATATTCCACACGAACCGTGACGTCGCCCTGCGGCAGCTGCGCCTCGTCGAGTTCGGTCAACTGTGCGGCAAAGTCGTCGGTCCTGGTCAGGTAGATGGCGCTGAACATGGCGTGTCCCCGGTTGGTTGTACAGGAGCCGGATCCGGCCTGGCGAGCCAGCGGCGTGATGGGCCAGGCGAAAGCGGCGCGCTCGGTTTGATGGTAGCCCAATCGTCTTCGGCGCAGCCTGCGAAGGGATTCGCCGGCCTGGCGGCGCGGACCTGCGTCCGGCCAGCGCCTGGCCCCGATCGTGTCACGAATGCCACATATTCAATGAAATCAAGCACTTGGCATCACGAATCGCTTGACGCTGCGCCGCGCAGCCGTTATCGTCCGCCGATGCGCACGAAGGCTTCACTGATGGCTCTGGCGGCAACCCTGTTGCTGGCCGGCGCAGCCCATGCGGCCCCGCCCGCCGGCACGACCGACGACCTGGAAAAACTGCTAGCCGAACGCGGCTTGTTCCGCCAGATCTCCCAGGCCGGCCAGACAGCCAAGGACAAGGCCTCGGAACTGGTCGTCAGTGCGATGGGATTCCTGGGCGTGCCCTACAAGCGCGGCGGAACCTCGCTCGAGACCGGGTTCGACTGCAGCGGATTCGTCCGCGCGATGTACGAGCAGACGGTCGGCCTGTTGTTGCCGCGCACCGCCGACCAGCAGGCCGCGGCCACCCAGGAGATCGATCAGAGCGACCTCAAGCCGGGCGACCTGGTGTTCTTCAACACCTTGCGCCGCGCATTCAGCCATGTCGGCATCTACGTCGGCGACAACAAGTTCATCCACTCCCCCAAGCCCGGGGCCCAGGTCCGGGTCGAGGACATGCGGGTGGGTTACTGGCGTACCCGGTTCAACGGTGCGCGCCGGGTCGAATCCCTCGAATCCCAACCCTGACAGCGACCGGGCGACGCGCCAGCGGACCTCGGCTCAGCGCCGGGTCCGGAGCCGCTTGCCGCGGATCAGGCGCGCCGCACGCACGACGCCGGTGACCGCCCGCACCACGACATCCGGACGGTCCATGTGCAGGTTGTGTCCGGCATCCCCGACGACCTTGATGCGGCCGAGTGCCGACATGCCGGCCATCCTGCGCTGGCTGGCCAGCCAGACCTTGCCCAGGGATTCTGGCCAGCGGCTGGTGGCATTGCTCTGGGTCAGCACGATCAGCGGCACGTCGGGGAAACTGCCGGCGCGGCGCGCCTGCTTCAAGGTCAGCGGCGCCGCCAGCAACTCGGCCCGCGGCACCGGTGGCAACATGTTCAGCAAGGTCTCCGGCGGTTCGTACAACAAGCGGTGTACACCGACCTGGCGGCAACGCTGGGTGAACTCCTCGTGTCGCGCATCGACCAATACCACGCCGGCGACCTCGTCGGGCCAGGTCTTGGCAAACAGCTTGACCATGGTTCCGCCCAGCGAATGGCCGACCAGCACATAAGGTGGCTCCAGCCCCTCGGTACGCAGCATCTCGCGCAATTCGAGCACGATCTGCAGGCCGTCGCGGGGCTGGTCCGAGATTTCGCTCTGGCCGTAGCCGGCGCGGTCATAGGCCACGGCCCGGGTCAGTTCGGCGATCCGGTTGAACACCGGTGCCCAGTTGCGCTTGCCCTGTCCGATACCGGACTCGAATACCACGGTGGGGCTGCCCGTACCCGCCACGACCAGCGAACGGATGCCGAACGATGTCGCGCTGAAGCGCGCGTGCGGCAACTTGTCTTCGGAGACCGCCTTGCGGCGCAACAACTGCCACAACGACGGCAAGCTGCGCAACAAGCCCAGCGCCCGGCTCGGGGTGCGCGTGCCGACCGGGCGAGCATCCGGCGCACGTGGCGCGCGGCGACTCGCAACACGAGGATCCTTGCCCGGCAGGCGCTTGCCGGTACCGGCACCATCATCGGCTTGCTTGCTCACCCTTGCCTTTCACGGGCACACCACGGCGTCACCCGGAACCACCATCGTGGCCACGACGGGGCTGTCGCCGCGTGCTCCTGCGCACAGGCCACGCGGCGGTGCATCACCGCCGTGCGGGCGGCAGGTCGGTGCAACTGCCATGCGCCACTTCGGCTGCCATGCCGATGCTCTCGCCGAGTGTCGGATGGGGATGGATGGTCTTGCCGATGTCGACCGCGTCGGCGCCCATCTCGATGGCCAGCGCAATTTCGCCGATCATGTCGCCCGCGTGCGTGCCGACGATGCCACCACCCAGGATCTTCCCGTGACCATGGGCCTCGGGCGAATCGTCGAACAGCAGCTTGGTGAAACCTTCGTCGCGGCCGTTGGCAATGGCACGGCCGGACGCCGTCCACGGGAACAGGCCCTTCTTGACCTTGATGCCCTGGGCCTTGGCCTGGTCTTCGGTGAGGCCGACCCAGGCCACTTCGGGGTCGGTATAGGCGACGCTGGGCACAACACGGGCATTGAACGCGGCACTGGCCAGTTCCTTGTTGCCCTGCAGTTCACCCGCGATCACCTCGGCGGCCACGTGGGCCTCGTGCACGGCCTTGTGCGCCAGCATCGGCTGGCCGACGATGTCGCCGATGGCGAAGATATGCGGCACGTTGGTGCGCATCTGCACGTCGACCGCGATGAAACCGCGGTCGGAGACGGCCACACCGGCCTTGTCGGCGGCAATCTTCTTGCCGTTGGGCGAGCGGCCGACGGCCTGCAGCACCAGGTCGTAGACCTGGGGCTCCGGCGCCTTGCCGCCCTCCTGCGCCGGGGCGAACGTCACCTCGATGCCGTCGGGTGTGGCCTTGGCCGACACCGTCTTGGTGTTGAGCATGATGTTGTCGAAGCGCGGTGCATTCATCTTCTGCCAGACCTTGACCAGGTCGCGATCCGCACCCTGCATCAGGCCATCGAGCATCTCGACCACGTCGAGCCGCGCGCCCAGCGTGCTGTAGACGGTTCCCATCTCCAGGCCGATGATGCCGCCTCCCAGGATCAGCATGCGCTTGGGTACCTGGCGCAGTTGCAGCGCGCCGGTGGAGTCGACCACCCGCGGATCGTCGGGCATGAACGGCAGGCGCACGGCCTGCGAACCGGCGGCGATGATGCAGTTGCGGAAGGCGATGGTCTGGGTCTTGCCGGTCTTTTCCTGGCCGTCGCCGGTGGTCTCCTCGACCACGACATGGTTGGGGCCGGCAAACGCGCCGTAGCCGCGCACCGTCGTGACCTTGCGCATCTTGGCCATGGCGGCGAGGCCGCCCGTGAGCTTGCCCACGACCTTGCCCTTGTGGGCGCGCAACTTGTCGATGTCGACCAGCGGATCGGGATAGTTCACGCCCAGGTCGGCAAAGTGCCGCACCTCGTCCATCACGGCGGCCACATGCAGCAAGGCCTTGGACGGAATGCAGCCGACGTTCAGGCAGACCCCGCCAAGCGATGCATACCGCTCGACCAGCACCACCTTGAGCCCCAGGTCGGCGGCGCGGAAGGCAGCCGAATACCCCCCCGGACCCGCGCCCAGCACCAGCAGGTCGCAGTCGAGATCGGCCTTGCCTTCGTATGCGGGGGCGGACGCGGGAGCGGATGCCGGCGACGGTGCCTGGGCTGCCGGTGCGGACGTGTCCTTCTGCGGCGCCGGCGATGCTGCTTGCGGCTTGCCGTCCGACCCGGCCGATGCCGGCTGGTCGGCCGCATCGAGCGTCAGGATCACCGAACCTTCGGCCACCTTGTCGCCGAGCTTGACCTTGAGTTCGCGCACGACGCCGCCATGCGAGGCCGGAATCTCCATCGACGCCTTGTCGCTTTCCACCGTGATCAGCGACTGCTCGGGCGCGATGCTGTCGCCCGGCTTGACCATCAACTCGATCACCGTGACCTCGGCGAAATCACCGATATCCGGAACCTTGATCTCCATCTGCGCCATGTGAACGCCCCTCTCGTATTCGTTTGTTCATGGGCGGGCCGCTGGCCGGCTGCCCGCCCCGCCCTTGCTAGAGCAGCACCCTGCGGAAGTCGCCCAGGATCTGTCCCAGGTAGACGTTGAAGCGGGCCGCGGCCGCGCCGTCGATGACCCGGTGGTCCCAGCTCAGCGACAACGGCAGCATCAACCGGGGTGCGAAAGCCTTGCCGTCCCAGACCGGCTCCATGGTCGAGCGACACACGCCCAGGATGGCCACCTCGGGTGCGTTGATGATGGGGGTGAAATACCGGCCGCCGATACCCCCCAGCGAGGAGATCGTGAAGCTGGCGCCGGACATCTCCCCGGGGCTGAGCTTGCCGTCGCGCGCCTTCTTGGCCAGTTCGCCCATCTCCTGGGAGATCTGCATGATGCCTTTCTTGTCGGCATCCTTGATCACCGGCACCATCAGGCCGTTGGGCGTGTCGGCGGCAAAACCGATGTGGTAATACTGCTTGTAGACGAGCTGCTCGCCGTCGATCGAGGCATTGAACTCGGGGAACTTGCGCAGCGCGGCCACGCAGGCCTTGATCAGGAAGGCCAGCATCGTGACCTTCACGCCGGACTTCTCGTTTTCCTTGTTGGTCGAGACGCGGAACGCCTCGAGGTCGGTGATGTCGGCATCGTCATGGTTGGTGACGTGCGGGATCATGACCCAGTTGCGATGCAGGTTGGCGCCGCTGATCTTCTTGATGCGCGACATGTCCTTGCGCTCGATCGGGCCGAACTTGCTGAAGTCGACCTTCGGCCACGGGATCAGGCCCAGGGCGGCGCCACTGTCGGCCCCGCTGCCGGCGCCACCCTTGGCGGCCGCCGCGCGGGTCTGGCTCGCGCCCGACATCACGGCGCGGGTGAAGGCCTGCACGTCTTCGGCCGTGATACGCCCCTTGGCGCCACTGCCCTTGACCTCTTCCAGCGGCACGCCGAGTTCGCGTGCGAACTTGCGCACCGACGGCGAGGCGTGCGGCAGGCCGGTGCGCACCGGCGCCGACGGGTCGTGGGCTGCCGCTGGCGCTGCGGCTGGCGTACCTGCGGCGGGTGCCGGCGCCGGCGTTGCCGCCGGTGCATCCGGCTTGTCGCTCGTCGCGGCCGGGGCCGGTGCGGCAGCCGCTGTCGGCGCCGCGGCGCCACTGGCCTGCACGACGGCAATCGGGTCGCCGATATTGATCTTGTCGCCCAGCTGGACCGTGATCTCCTTGACCACGCCGGCCACGTTGGACGGAATCTCCATCGACGCCTTGTCGGACTCCACCGTGACCAGCGACTGCTCGAGCTTGACCGTGTCGCCGACCTTGACCAGCACCTCGATCACGGCGACGTCCTTGAAGTCGCCGATGTCGGGCACCAGCACCTTGACCGGGCCACTGCTGTCGGCGGCAGGCGCCGGGGCGGCGGCCGCCGCCGGTGCGGGTTTCGATTCGGGCGCCGACGCTGCCGCTGGCGCCGCGGGTTTCTCCGCCGGCGCGGCGTCGCTGTCGAGCCGTGCGATCACGACGCCCTGCTTGACCTTGTCGCCGAGCTTGACCAGCAACTCCTTGACCACGCCGGCACCGCTGGAGGGAATCTCCATCGATGCCTTGTCCGACTCGACCGTGATCAGCGACTGTTCCGCCTTGACCGTATCGCCGACCTTGACCAGCAATTCGATCACCGCGACTTCGTCGAAATCGCCGATGTCCGGTACCTGTATGTCTACCAACGCCATGTTCTAGCCTCCAGATGCTGTTGTGGCGGCAACGCCACTGTCGCCGGCCGGAGGTCGTCCGGCGCGGCGGAATTGACCGTCAAGCGTACAACGGGTTGACCTTGTCGACGTTGATCGCGTACTGCTTGATCGCCTCGGCAACCTTGGCAACCGGAACCGTGCCCTCCTCGCTCAGCGCCTTGAGCGCGGCCACGACGATGTAGTGGCGATTGACCTCGAAATGCTCGCGCAGCTTGCTGCGGAAGTCGCTGCGCCCGAAACCGTCGGTACCCAGCACCTTGAAGGTCCGGCCCTTGGGCAGGAACGGCCGGATCTGCTCGGCATAGGCCTTGATGTAGTCGGTGGATGCCACCACCGGCCCGGCGTGTTTCTCGAGTTGCTGCGCGACGAACGGCACCCGTGGCTCAGCCTCGGGATGCAGCAGGTTGAAACGCTCGCAGTCCTGGCCATCGCGGCCCAGCTCGTTGAAGCTCGGGCAGCTCCAGACGTCGGCGGCCACGCCCCAGTCCTTCTCGAGCAGCTCCTGCGCGGCGATCGACTCGCGCAGGATGGTGCCAGAACCCATCAGCTGCACACGCGGCGTCTTCTTGGCACCGGGCTTGCACAGGTACATGCCCTTGATGATCTGCTCTTCGGTGCCCGCCTTGAGCCCGGGCATCGGGTAGTTCTCGTTGAGCAGCGTGATGTAGTAGAAGACGTTGTCCTGCTGCTCCACCATGCGCTTGAGTCCGTGGTGCAGGATCACGCCGACCTCATGCGCGAAGGTCGGGTCGTAGCTCACGCAGTTGGGAATGGTGTTGGCCAGGATATGGCTGTGGCCATCCTCGTGCTGCAGTCCCTCGCCGTTGAGGGTGGTGCGGCCCGAGGTGCCGCCCAGCAGGAACCCGCGTGCCTGCATGTCGCCAGCCGCCCAGGCCAGGTCGCCGATGCGCTGGAATCCGAACATCGAGTAATAGACGTAGAACGGGATCATGATCCGGTTGTTCGTCGAATACGAGGTCGCCGCGGCAATCCAGCTGCTCATGCCGCCGGGCTCGTTGATGCCTTCCTGCAGGATCTGGCCGGCCTTGTCTTCCTTGTAATACATGACCTGGTCCTTGTCGACCGGCGTGTATTTCTGCCCTTCCGGGTTGTAGATGCCGATCTGGCGGAACAGGCCTTCCATGCCGAAGGTGCGGGCCTCGTCGACCAGGATGGGAACCACACGCGGGCCGAGTTCCTTGTCGCGCAGCAGTTGCGTCAGGAAACGCACATAGGCCTGCGTGGTGCTGATCTCGCGCCCTTCGGCCGTGGCGTCGATGACCGCCTTGAACGTCTCCAGCGGCGGAATCGTGAACGTCTCGTCGGCCTTCATGCGCCGCTTGGGCAGGTAACCGCCCAGTGCCTTGCGCCGCTCGTGCAGGTAACGCATCTCCGGCGTGTCGTCGGCCGGCTTGTAGAACGGGATCTTGGGCAGTTCGCTGTCGGGGATCGGAATGTTGAACCGGTCCCGGAAATAACGGATGTCGTCGTCCGACAGTTTCTTGGTCTGGTGCGCGGTATTCTTGCCCTCGCCGGCCTTGCCCATGCCGTAACCCTTGACGGTCTTGACCAGCAGCACGGTCGGCTGGCCGACGGTCTCGTTGGCGCGGGTAAAGGCCGCGAACACCTTCTGCGCATCGTGGCCGCCCCGGCGCAGTTTCCAGATGTCTTCGTCGCTCATGTTGGCCACCATCTCCGCCGTGCGCGGATCGCGGCCGAAGAAGTTCTTGCGCACGAAGGCGCCGTCGTTGGCCTTGAACGCCTGGTAGTCGCCGTCCAGCGTGTCCATCATGATCTTGCGCAAGGCGCCATCTTTGTCGCGCGCCAGCAACGCGTCCCAATCGGAGCCCCACAACAGCTTGATGACGTTCCAGCCCGAACCGCGGAATTCGCCTTCGAGTTCCTGCACGATCTTGCCGTTGCCCCGCACCGGGCCATCGAGCCGCTGCAGGTTGCAGTTGATGATGAACACCAGGTTGTCGAGTTTCTCGCGTGCGGCCAGGCCGATGGCACCCAGGCTCTCGGGTTCGTCCATTTCGCCGTCGCCGCAGAACACCCAGACCTTGCGCTTGGACGTGTCGGCGATGCCGCGCGCATGCAGGTACTTCAGGAAACGCGCCTGGTAGATGGCCATCAACGGGCCCAGGCCCATGGAGACGGTGGGGAACTGCCAGAAATCGGGCATCAGCTTGGGATGCGGATAACTCGACAAGCCCTTGCCGCCGACCTCCTGGCGGAAGTTGAGCAACTGCTCCTCGCTCAGCCGGCCCTCGAGGAAGGCCCGGGCATAGATGCCGGGTGCGGAATGGCCCTGGATATAGAGCAGGTCGCCGCCATGGCCTTCGCTCTCGGCGTGCCAGAAATGGTTGAAGCCGGCCGCAAACATGTGCGCCAGCGACTGGAACGAACTGATGTGACCGCCGAGGTCACCGCCGTCGGCCGGGTCGAGCCGGTTCGCCTTGACGACCAGCGCCATCGCGTTCCAGCGCATGTAGGCCCGCAAACGACCTTCGAGTTCGAGATTGCCGGGGCTTCGTGCCTGTTCGCCGGGTTCGAGCGTGTTGACGTAGCCGGTGGTGGCCGAGAACGGCATGTCGATGCTGCTCTGCCGGGCATGTTCCAGCAGTTGTTCCAGCAGTTCGTGTGCACGCTCCGGGCCGTTGGCCTCGATCACCGCGGACAGGGCGTCCATCCACTCCCGGGTTTCCTGCGCGTCGTTGTCACCACCGACCGAGCCGGTTGCGTTGCGGGACTCATCTGACATCTCTGTCTCCTCTGTTGTGGCCCAATTAAACACTGTAGCGCGATTCTCGCACAGAGATTCAAAATTTTCAAATAACGATCAATGAATCCATAATGTGAAATAGGATGGCCAGCCGATGCCTGCGGACACCGGCTGGCGGCGTCCGCTCCCATACACTCGCCGCATGTCCTCCGAACCCACCGGCAACACGCGGCAGGCCGCTGCCACGGCGCAGCGCGTGCGCCATTGGTGGTGGCAGCTCAACCCGCACCGGCAGGACCGGTTTGCCGTGCTGGCGCCGCTGGCCGCGGTGTTGCTGTTCCTGGCGGCAATCGTCGCGGCGTTCGGATATCTGCGCCTGGAAGAGATCGATCGCGAGCACGAGGCGGTCCGGCGCGACGTCGAATACACACAGCAACGCCTGCGCTTGCGGCTGCTCGAGCGCCAGGAGCAGCTGATGCGTATTGCGCGCGACATCTCCAACCGGGATCTCGACCCGGAGGAATTCCAGGTCCGGGCCGAGGCCCTGGTCATCCAGTACCCGGACCTGGAGCGGCTGAGCTGGGTCGACGCCGACATGCAGGTGCGCTCCACCTACGCCACGGCCAGCCTGCAGCCCGGCATCGCACCCCAGTCCGGCGAAATACTGGCATCGGACGAAACCCGCAACAACTTTGCGTTGGCCCGCGAAACCCTGCAGCCGATCTATGCCCAGCGGGGAGCCAGCGGCGCCGCCGTGCCCCTGTTGCAGTTGCACATCCCGATGAACGACGGCGCGCGCTTCTTCGGCGTGGTGCTGGCCGAATACTCCGTCGACGGCTTGTACCGGTATGGCGTGCCGGCCGAGGTCTCCGCCCGGTACGCGATCTCCCTGCTCGACGACAAGGGCGCCCGTCTCGCGGGCACCAACGTGCCGGTGCGCAACCCGGCCAGCACCTGGTTGCCGTGGGTGGTGTCGGCCAACGAATACGAGGTGCCGGTGTCGCCGGTGGGCAACGGATTGATCCTGCGGGCCCAGGCCTATCGCACGTCGCTGGGCGTGATCGGCAGCGGCCTGTTCTGGCTGGTCAGCGTATTGAGCGTCATGACCGCCTGGATGCTGATCGCGAACTGGCGTCACAACCGGCGGCGCCACCAGGCGCAGCAGGCCCTGGTGGCCGAAGCCAACTTCCGGCGGGCGATGGAGAACTCGATGCTCACCGGCATGCGCGCCATGGACCTGCAAGGCCGCATCACCTACGTGAACGCTGCCTTCTGCCAGATGACCGGCTGGAAGGAGTCCGAACTGGTCGGGCGCACGGCACCCTTCCCCTATTGGCCCGACACCGACCACGAAAACCTGAGCCAGCTGCTCAGCACCGAACTCTCCGGCCAGGCGGCCACGCCCGGCGGCGTGCAGATGCGTGTCAAGCGACCGGACAACTCGCTGTTCGACGCCCGGCTCTACGTGTCGCCGCTCATTGATGCGCGCGGTACGCAGACCGGCTGGATCACCGCGATGACCGACATCACCGAGCCCAACCGGATCCGCGAACAGCTGTCGGCGTCGTTCGAGCGTTTCACCACCGTGCTCGAGGCACTGGACGCGTCGATTTCCGTGGCGCCACTGGGCAGCGACGAAATGCTGTTCGCCAACAAGCTGTACCGGCTGTGGTTCGGCAACCAGACCGACGGACACCTGCGGCTGGTCGCACAGGCCGGCATTCCGACCCAGGCGGTCAACGACGAATCGCTCGACCATGTCGACTCCTTCGTCGGCCTGCCCACCGACGTGTTGCCCGAAGCCGAGCCCGAGAACGCGGAAATCTACCTGAGCGAACTCGGACGCTGGCTCGAGGTCCGCACGCGTTACCTGAGCTGGGTCGACGGCCGGCTCGCGCAGATGGTCATCGCCACCGACATCACCGCGCGCCGCCTGGCCGAACAACAGGCCGCCGCGCAGGCCGACCGTGCGCAGAACGCCAGCCGGCTGATCACCATGGGCGAGATGGCCTCGAGCGTGGCGCACGAACTGAACCAGCCGTTGACCGCGATCAGCAACTACTGCCAGGGCATGGTCTCGCGGATCCAGTCGCAGCAGATCTCGCAGCAGGACCTGCTCGACGCGCTGGAGAAGACAGCCCGCCAGGCCCAGCGCGCGGGCCAGATCATCCAGCGCATCCGCTCGTTCGTGAAACGCAGCGAACCCAAGCGCTCCTGGTCCCGCGTCGCCGACATGGTCGACGAGGCGGTCGAACTGGCCGAGATCGAACTGCGCCGGCGCAACGTACGGCTGACCTGCCAGGTCGCCCCGCGACTGCCCATGCTCATGGTCGACCCGATCCTGATCGAACAGGTGCTGATCAACCTGCTCAAGAATGCGGCCGAATCGGTGGACAGCGCGCAGCGCCCGACGGCACAGCGCAAGGTGGAATTGACGGTCGTGCAGGCCGTGGTCGACGGACGGCAGCTGGTCGAGTTCTCGGTGCTCGATTCGGGCGGAGGGCTGCCGCCCGAGGTGCTGGACCGGTTGTACGAAGCCTTCCATTCGACCAAGAGCTACGGCATGGGCATCGGCCTGAGCCTGTGCCGTTCCATCGTCGAATCGCACCAGGGAAGGATACGGGCGGAGAACCTCTACAATGACGACCTCGTTGCGGGTTGCCGATTCTCCTTCTGGCTGCCCGTTGGCGAACCCGTCAGCATCGGGTCCGAACCCGAACGCAAACCGATCAAGTCCCCAGGATAGCCGCATGAGTTTGATACCGAAAAAGGGTACTGTCTACGTCGTCGACGATGACGAAGCCGTCCGAGATTCGCTTCAGTGGCTGCTCGAAGGCAAGGACTACCGGGTGCGTTGCTTCGACTCCGCGGAATCCTTCCTCAGCCGCTACGACCCGCGCGAAGTCGCGTGCCTGATCGTCGACATCCGCATGGGCGGCATGACCGGGCTGGAGCTGCAGAACCGGCTGCTCGAGCACCACTCCCCGCTGCCCATCGTCTTCATCACCGGTCACGGCGACGTGCCCATGGCGGTGGATACGATGAAAAAGGGCGCGATGGACTTCATCCAGAAGCCGTTCAAGGAAGAACAGTTGCTGCGCCTGGTCGAACGCATGCTCGAACATGCCAAGGGCACCTTTGCCGAACACCAGCTCGCGGCCAGCCGCGACGCCCTGTTGTCGAAGCTGACGCTGCGGGAGTCGCAGGTGCTCGAGCGCATCGTGGCCGGGCGGCTCAACAAGCAGATGGCCGACGACCTGGGCATCAGCATCAAGACGGTCGAGGCGCACCGCGCCAACATCATGGAAAAACTCAACGCCAACACGGTTGCCGACCTGCTCAAGATCGCGTTGGGCCAGAACGCCACCAAGACCTGAAACGATGACAGAACGACCCTCGGCCCGGATCATCGATGGAGTCGCGATCTCGCGGCAACTGCGCGCAGACGTCGCCGCACGCGCCGGCGAACTCACCCGCAAGGGCGTGCGCCCGGGCCTGGCGGTGATCCTGGTCGGCGAAGACCCGGCCAGCCAGGTCTATGTGCGCAACAAGATCAAGGCCTGCGAAGAATCCGGCCTGCACTCGGTATTCGAGAAATACGACGCCAGCCTGAGCCAGGACGACCTGCTCGCACGCATCGAGGCGCTCAACGCCGATGCGTCCATCCACGGCATCCTGGTGCAGATGCCGCTGCCGCGCCACATCGATCCGCACCGCGTGATCGAGACCATCGCCACCGCCAAGGACGTCGACGGTTATTCGACACTCAGCGCCGGCGAACTGATGACCGGCCTGCCCGGCTTCAACCCCTGCACGCCGTATGGCTGCATGAAGCTGATCGCCTCGACCGGCATCGAACTGCGCGGCAAGCACGCGGTGGTGATCGGGCGCAGCAATACCGTGGGCAAGCCCATGGCACTGATGCTGCTGCAACAGAACGCGACCGTCACCATCTGCCACAGCGCGACGGCCGACCTCAAGCACCATACGCTGCAGGCCGACGTGGTCGTGGCGGCCGTGGGCCGGCGCAACGTGCTCACGGCCGACATGGTCAAGCCGGGCGCCGTCGTCATCGACGTGGGCATGAACCGCAACGATGAAGGCAAGTTGTGCGGCGACGTCGACTACGCCGGCGTGCGCGACGTGGCCGGCTTCATCACCCCCGTGCCCGGTGGTGTGGGGCCGATGACGATCACGATGCTGCTGGTCAACACGGTGGAAGCCGCACAACGCGCCGCTGCGGCCTTGTAAACTGGTCGCTCGACCCCGACATGTATCCCAGGTGGCGCATCGGTCGCCACCGCCACCGTCTGTGCCTGACACCATGAATCCACTATTGCAGAGCGGCGGACTGCCGCAATTCGACCAGATCGCGCCAGATCACGTCGCACCGGCCATCGACCAGTTGCTCGCCGAAGCCCGCACTGCGCTGGAGACGGTCACGCAAGCGGACTTTCCGGCCGAATGGAACGCCGTGGCATCGGTGCTGGATGTCGCCACCGAACGGCTCGGTCATGCATGGGGTGCCGTCAGCCATCTCAACAGCGTGGCCGATACACCGGCGCTGCGAGAGGCCTACAACGCCAGCCTGCCCAAGGTGACCGAGTTCTGGACCACGCTGGGTTCCGACAAACGGCTGTATGCCAAATACAAGGCGATACCGGAATCCACGCTCGACGCGGAGCAGCTCCAGGCGCGCAAGAACGCCCTGCGCGACTTCGTGCTCGGCGGTGCCGAGCTGACCGGCAAGGACAAGCAGCGGTTTTCCGCGATCCAGGAGCGGCAGGCCGAACTGAGCCAGAAATTCAGCGAAAACGCGCTCGACGCGACCGACAAGTTCAGCCTGTACGTCGAGACCGAGGCGATGGCCGGCGTGCCCGAGGACGTCGTGCACAACACCCGGGAAGCGGCCAAGGCCGCGGGACGCGACGGACACAAGCTCGGTCTGAAGCTGCCGTGTTACCTGCCCGTGATGCAGTTTGCCGAATCGGCCGCGCTGCGCGAGCAGATGTACCGCGCCTATGCCACGCGTGCATCCGAGCAGGCGCCCGAGGACCTGCGCCAGTACGACAACACCGAGCTGATCCGCGAAATCCTGGCATTGCGCCAGGAGGAGGCCCGGCTGCTGGGTTTCGCCCATTTCGCCGAACTCTCGCTTGCGGCCAAGATGGCACCCTCGCCGCAGGCCGTGATCGAGTTCCTGCATGACCTCGCGGCGCGCGCCCGGCCGTTTGCGCAGCAGGACCTGGCCGACATGCGAGCGTTCGCCGCCCGGGAACTGGGCCTGGCCGACCCGCAACCCTGGGACTGGGCCTACATCGGCGAGAAACTCAAGCATGCCCGGTATGCCTTCAGCGAGCAGGAGGTCAAGCAGTACTTCACGCTGCCCAAGGTGCTGGCCGGACTGTTCAAGATCGTCGAGACCTTGTTCGACGTGGCGATCCGCCCGGACCAGGCGCCCGTATGGCATCCCGACGTGGCGTTCTACCGGATCGAACGTGCCGGCACCGGGCTGGTCGGCCAGTTCTACCTGGACACCACGGCGCGCGACGGCAAACGCGGCGGCGCCTGGATGGACGATGCGCGCGGCCGATGGCTGCGGCCGGACAACCGGCAGCTGCAGACCCCGGTGGCGCACCTGGTGTGCAATTTTTCGCAGGGCGTGATGAAGGATGGCCGGCGCCAGGACGCGCTGCTGACCCATGACGACGTCATCACGCTGTTCCACGAGTTCGGCCACGGCCTGCACCACATGCTGACCCAGGTCAACGAGCGCCAGGTCTCGGGCATCAGCGGCGTCGAGTGGGATGCGGTCGAGTTGCCGAGCCAGTTCATGGAGAACTTCTGCTGGGAATGGGATGTGCTGCGCCACATGACATGCCACGTGCAGACCGGCGAGCCCTTGCCGCGCGCCCTGTTCGACAAGATGCTGGCGGCGAAGAACTACCAGAGCGGCATGCAGACGCTGCGCCAGATCGAGTTCGCGCTGTTCGACATGCTGCTGCACAGTACGCATGCACCCACCGACGACATCCTGCCGCTGCTCGAGCAGGTGCGCGAGCAGGTGGCGGTGATTCGACCGCCATCCTGGAGCCGCACCCCGAACACCTTCAGCCATATCTTTGCCGGTGGTTACGCGGCGGGTTATTACAGCTACAAGTGGGCGGAAGTGCTCAGTGCCGATGCCTATGCGGCCTTCGAGGAGACCGCCGACGATTCGGGTTTGCCAGACGCGCAAACCGGTAGAAAATACCGGCAGGCGATTCTCGAAGCCGGTGGCAGCCGCCCGGCGATGGATTCGTTCAAGGCGTTCCGTGGCCGGGAACCGACGCTGGACGCCTTGCTGCGCCACCAGGGCATGGCCAACGATGGCGCGAGCGCAACCGTAGCGAAGGATTGATCACATGAAGTATCTCAAGCTGGCACTGGGACTTGCGCATGCAGCCGCCCTGTTGTTCGGCACGGCCGGTGCCCAGGCACAGACGGTCTACCGCATCGTGGGGCCGGACGGCAAGGTGACGTTCTCGGACAAACCTCCGGCGGCCGCCGCCGCCGCCAATGTGACCGCGCGTTCGGCTGCGGGCCGGCCGGTCGATGCCAACGCCCAGAACAGCAACCTGCCGTACGAGCTGCGCCAGGTCGTTGCCCGTTACCCGGTCACACTGTATTCGGGCGCAGGTTGCGTGCCGTGCAACGCCGGCCGGCTGATGCTGCAGGCGCGCGGAGTTCCCTACACCGAATACGCCATCGCCAGCAACGAGGACGTGGAAGCCCTGCAGCGGCTCAGCGGCGACAAGTCCCTGCCGTTCCTGACCATCGGCGGCCAGAAGATCAAGGGGTACTCCGAGGCCGAGTGGACCCAGTTCCTGAACGCAGCCAACTACCCCGCCACCTCCCAGCTGCCGGCCAACTTCCGTTACCCGGTGCCCAAGCCGCTCGTGAGCACACAAGCCATCTCGCCCAAACCCGACGCGGCCGAGGCGCGCGAGGTCGGCGAGGAACCCACGGCCGCCGCGCCGGTCGCACCGCCACCCGGTCCGTCACCGACCAACCCGGCCGGCATCAAGTTCTAGTCGCGCCCGACCCAACCTGGCCGTCCCGCCGGTTGCGGGCAGGCCGGGTGCGGCCCGGCGCAGACGCCGGCCACGAGGCCTGCGCCTCAGGCGGCGTCGAACTCCATGGTCGTCACACCCGCGGCCGTACCCAGCAGGCAGACCTGGGCCTTCTGGTGGGCGAACACGCCGACCGTGACGACGCCGGGCCACTGATTGACGCGGCTCTCGAATGCCAGCGGATCATCGATGCGCAGGCCCGAGACGTCCAGCACCTGCTGACCGTTGTCGGTCAGCAACGGCTGGTCGCCCGCCATGCGCACCCGCGCGGTGCCGCCCAGGGCCGCGAACTGGCGCATGATGCGGGCGCCGGCCATCGGAATGATCTCGACCGGCAGCGCAAACGCCCCGAGCGTGTGCACCAGCTTGGACTCGTCGGCGATACACACGAATCGGCGCGATTGCGCGGCGACGATCTTCTCGCGGGTCAGCGCCGCGCCGCCGCCCTTGATCATGTAGCCGTGTGCGTCGATCTCGTCGGCGCCGTCGACGTATACCGACAAGGTCTCGACCGCATTGCTGTCGAACACCGCAATGCCGGCGGCGCGCAGCCGCTCCGTGCTGGCCTGTGAACTCGACACCGCCCCGCGGATCGAGTCCTTGATGCCCGCCAGCGCATCGATGAACTTGTTGACCGTCGAGCCGGTGCCGACCCCCACGATCTCGCCGGGCACCACATAGTGCAATGCGGCCTGGCCGACCATGGTCTTGAGTTCGTCTTGAGATGGCATGCGTGTTTCCTGCGGCCGGGGCCGCTGCAGTTTGGGACAATGAAGGGTCAACTTTGAATTATCCAATGCCGCTGATTCCCTACGCCCTGGCCCGTCCCTTCCTGTTCGGCCTGGACCCCGAGACCGCCCACGAACTCACGCTCGAGACACTGGCCCGCACCCATGGCACGCCGCTGGCATGGGCTTATTGCGCCGGCATGGTCGACGATCCGGTGCAACTGGCCGGATTGCGTTTCCCCAACCGGGTCGGGCTCGCCGCTGGCCTGGACAAGAATGCCCGCTGCATCGATGCGCTTGGCTCCATGGGTTTCGGCTTCGTCGAGGTCGGCACCGTGACACCCCAGGCGCAGCCGGGCAACCCCAAGCCGCGCATGTTCCGCCTGCCGCAGGCGCAGGCCCTGATCAACCGGCTCGGTTTCAACAACGACGGCCTCGACGCCTTCGTCGCCAACGTCCGGCAATCGTCGTTCCGTGCCAAGGGACGGATCCTGGGACTCAATATCGGCAAGAACGCCAGCACGCCGATCGCCCAGGCGGCGCAGGATTACCTCACCGGCCTCGACGGCGTCTATCCCCATGCGGACTACGTGACCGTCAACATCTCCAGCCCGAATACCCGCAACCTGCGTGAACTGCAGAGCGACGACGCGCTCGACACCTTGCTCGCTGCGCTGCAGGCGCGGCGCGAACAACTGCGCCAGCGCCATGGCCGCAACGTGCCTCTGTTCGTCAAGGTCGCGCCGGACCTGGACGACACGCAGGTGGCCGGCATAGCCCGCGCCCTGCAGCAGCACGGCATGGACGGCGTCATCGCCACCAACACCACCATCGAACGCGGTGCCGTCGCCCACCTGCCCCATGCGCAGGAAACCGGCGGCTTGTCCGGCGCTCCGGTGTTCGAGGCCAGCAACCGCGTCATCCGCATGCTGCGCGCGGCCCTGGGCACGGATTTCCCGATCATCGGCGTGGGCGGCGTGCTCAGCGCCGCCGACGCCGTGGCAAAGATCACCGCCGGAGCGGACTTGGTGCAGATCTACACCGGACTGATCTACAAGGGGCCGGCACTGGTGCAACAGGCCGCTGCCGCCATCAAGCGCCATGGCGCATCCGCGGCTGGCGCGTCGACGACGCCCCGCGGGGCCCGCTAGGTCCTGAGCTGTTCCACCACCGCGCCGGCGATCGCCAGCGCGCTGGTCAGGCCGGGCGATTCGATCCCGAACAGATTCACCAGCCCGGCCACGCCGTGCTGGCGCGGCCCCTGGATGACGAAGTCGGCTGGCCCGTCGCTGGCCGGCTGCAGCTTGGGTCGTATGCCGGCGTAACCCGGCAACAAGGCACCATCGGGCAACGCCGGCCAGTACTTGCGGACCTCGGCGTAAAAGGCATCGCCGCGCGACGGATCGACGACCAGGTCCTGCGGAGACGACACCCATTGCACGTCCGGCCCGAACTTCGCCTGGCCTCCCATGTCGATCGTCAGATGTACCCCCAGGCCGGCGCCCTCGGGAACCGGGTAGATCAGGCGATCGAACGGCGAGCGCCCGGCCAGCGTGAAGTAGTTGCCCTTGGCGTAGTGCGGCGTCGGCACATGTCGGGCCGCCAGCCCGTCGAAGCGCCGCGCCAGCAGCGGAGCGTCCAGCCCGGCCGCGTTGACCACGACCGATGCACGCAATTCGGTTCCGTCCGCCGCCTGCAACTCGATGCCGTGTCCGGCGCATCGCGCCGAGGCCAGCGCCGAGCCGACCGCCAACGCGCCACCGGCGTTCTCCATGTCGCCCTGCAACGACAACATCAGTGCATGACTGTCCACGATGCCGGTGCTGGGTGACAACAAGGCCCCCACGCATTCCAGCGCCGGTTCGAGTGCACGTGCCGCATCACGGCCGAGCAGTTGCAGGTCGGTGACGCCATTGCCCTCGGCCATCGCGCGAATCCGGTCGAGCTGGGCCAGCTGGTCGGTGCTGGTGGCCACGATCAGCTTGCCACAGCGCCGATGCGCGACGGCCCGTTCCGCGCAATAGGCGTACAGCAGCGCCTTGCCCGTCACGCACAGGCGCGCCTTGAGCGAGTCTTGCGGGTAATAGATGCCGGCGTGGATCACTTCGCTGTTGCGCGAACTGGTCCCGGTGCCGATCGCGGACGCCTGCTCGAGCACCAGCACCTCGCGGCCCTGCAGTGCCAGCGCACGGGCCACGGCCAGCCCGACCACACCGGCGCCGATGACAACGGCCTCGACGGTGTCCATGGGAATCCGGCCGGACTAACGCAGCTGCACGGAGCCGGACACGGTCACGGTGACCATGCTCTTGCCGGCCTCCAGCGGCACCGGGGCATCGGCCTCGGCCGCCTTGGCCTGCATGGCCATCATGCGTGGGCGGGGCGCGTATTCCTGGTCGTTGGCATGGACCGAGACCTCCCGCAGTCCGTAGCCGGCGAATCCGAAACCCTTGGCGATGTCGCCGGCCTTGGCCTTGAATCGCTCGATTGCCGACGCCTGCACGGCAGCCTCGACCCGGTGATGCTCCTCCCGGCTCAGGCTGAACTGCACACCGCCGATGGTCATGGTCTGGATGCTGCCGGCCAGCGCCGCGATGCGCCCGAAATCACGGCCCTCCAGCACCAGGGCGGCGCTGCCCCGCCAACCGGTGATCCGTCCTTCCCGGCTGTAACGCGGCGACAACTGGAAGTTGCCGGTGCGCACATCGAGCTGGCCGGCCTGAGCGCGGCTGCGTGCCTGCGTCAGCGCCGTGTCCAGCGCCTGCTTGAGCTGGGTCTGCACGGTCTCGGCGTCCGGACCTTCGCGTGAGGTGCTCAAGGTCAGGCTGAGCCAGTCCTGCGGCACCTCGAGCGTCGCGCTGGCGGACAGTTGCACCACGTCCTGGGGCACGGGCACCGTCGCCGTCGGCTGGGCCAGCGCCCAGCAGGTCACCAGGCCGAGGCAACTTGCGGCCAGCATGCGCACATACGATTTCACTTTATTACTCCCTGAGAGGTTAACGATCGACCCGCAATGGTCCTGAACTCCGCCGCGATACGCGGTTGACGTCGACGTGCCGCAGACCCTGCCTTGCCGGCCGCATCAAGGTTGCAGCGGCGGCGGTGTCGACACCGGCTGGAAGCGGCGCAACTGCTCGCGCATCTCCGCGCGTTCCTGCGGCGTCAGCTGACGCCCCAGCGCGGCGGGCTCGGCGCTCGGCTCGGCAGTCTCGGCATTGCGGTCGGCCGACAGGACGTTGCGCAGTTCCATGCGCTTTTGCGCACGCGTCATCTCTGCGCCGGAATCCTGGTGCGGTCGTCCGGGTCCCGGGGCGCCCTGGGCCAACGCGGCACCCCCTGCGCCGACCGCCATCACGAACACCAGCCATTTATCCATGGCACGAGAATAACCGTTGTCACGAAGGTTGCGCCTGCACCACACTGCGGGGCAATTGTGGCGATGCGGCGAGAGTTGTAACAGTGTGTCAGGCATCGCGCGAAACGGCCCGCGAGCGCCGGTCGATGCCTTCAGAATGGTCACTGTTACAAATACAAGGAGAAGCCATGGCGCAAACAAACAGCCGTAGCGACAAGATTCTGGTGGTGGACGACGACAGCCGCATTCGCGACCTTTTGCGCCGTTATCTGAGCCAGGAAGGCTTCGAGGTTTTCCAGGCCGAAGATGGCAAGGCACTCAACCGCATCCTGTTGCGGGAAACGGTCGACCTGATCGTGCTGGACCTGATGTTGCCCGGCGAGGACGGGCTGTCGATCTGCCGCCGCCTGCGCGCAGCCAACGACCGCACGCCCATCATCATGCTGACCGCCAAGGTCGAGGACGTGGACCGCATCGTCGGCCTGGAGGTCGGCGCCGACGACTACCTGGGCAAGCCTTTCAATCCCCGCGAGTTGCTGGCACGCATCAATGCCGTGCTGCGGCGGCGACCGGTGGCGGAGGCTCCAGGCGCGCCGTCGAGCGAGAACGAGGTGGTGCAGTTCGGTCCCTTCAGCTTCGACCTGGGCGCGCGCAGCCTGCACAAGTCCGGCCAGGAACTGCCGCTGACGACCGGCGAATTTGCCATGCTCAAGGCACTGGTACGCCACCCGCGCCAACCGATGTCGCGCGAAAAGCTCGCGCAGCTGGCGCGTGGCCGCGAGTTCGAGCCGTTCGACCGCAGTCTCGACGTGCAGATCTCGCGCCTGCGCAAGATGATCGAGTCCGATCCGGCCAGTCCCCGATTCATCCAGACGGTCTGGGGCGTGGGTTACGTGTTCGTGCCGGACGGCGCGGCCTGACGGGCTGAGAGACATTCACGCCAGACCCCGTGCGCGGCGCCAGCATTTCGACCGAGCCGGCCGGCCTGACCGACGCCGCCCCCTTGCCGGCACCGGTGACACGGCGCGGCGTCGGGCTGTTCGGCCGCACGTTTTTCCTGCTCGCGGCGCTGCTGCTGGTGAGCATCCTGGCCTGGCTGCAGACCTTGCGGGTCTTCGAACTCGAACCGCGCGCGGTGCAGACGGCGCAGCAGATCGCGTCCATCGTCAACCTCAGCCGGGCCGCGTTGATCCACTCGGACTCGATCGCGCGGGTGTCGCTGATCAAGACCATGACCGAACAGGAGGCGGTGCGCATCCTGCCGCGCGAGCCCGACGACCGGTTCGAGCCTTTTCCCGACGATGCGCTGGGGCAACGCATGACGCGCGAGCTGGCCTTGCGCCTGGGCTCCGATACCGTGGTCGCCAACAGCGTCAACGACGAACCGGGCCTGTGGATCGGTTTCACCATCGACGAGGACCGCTACTGGATGCTGACCGACCGGGCCCGGCTCAACCCGCCGGTCGGGGAGACCTGGATCATCTGGCTGGTGATCGCCGCCGCGTTGTCGCTGGCGGGCGCGGCGTTGATCGCCGGCCTGATCAACCGCCCGCTGCGTGACCTGTCGGTGGCCGCGGGCCGGGTCCGGGAAGGCGATTTCGCAGGGGGTTTTCTCGACGAGACGGTCGCCACCCGGGAGATCCGCGAGGTCAACATCGAGTTCAACCGGATGTCGCGCAAGCTCGCGCAGATCGAGCAGGACCGCGTCATCATGCTGGCCGGCATCTCGCACGACCTGCGCACGCCGCTGGCACGGCTGCGGCTGGAGACCGAACTGAGCGTCACCGACGACGGCGCGCGCGACCAGATGGCGGCCGACATCGACCAGGCCAATGCCATCATCAACAAGTTCCTCGACTATGCGCGGCCCGACCAGGTGGCCGTGGTGCCGATCGCGCTGGCGGAACTGGTTCATCGCTGCGTCTATGCGCTCAAGGATGCCAGCGACATCCGGCTGCGCGTCGACGTGCCGTCCGACCTGATGGTGCTGGCCGACGAGGTCGACCTGCTGCGGGTGCTGTCCAACCTGATCGAGAACGCCAGCCGGTACGGCAAGTCCGCGGACAGCGGCATCGCCGAGATCGCCATCGTGGCATTGGCCAAGGGCTCGCGGGTGGCGCTCGAGGTGCGCGACCACGGTCCCGGCGTGTCGCCGGAGAACCTGCAGCAACTCACCAAGGCGTTCTTCCGCGGCGACTCGGCCCGCACCGCGGCCACCGGTGCCGGCCTGGGCCTGGCCATCGTGGAGAAGAACATCCAGCGCATGGGCGGCACGCTGGTGCTGCGCAACCGCACCTCGGGCGGCCTGTCGGCCCGCATCGAGCTCAACCGGGCGGGCTGAACCCGCGCGCACGCCGGGCTCGAGCCGCTACTGGCGCAGCAGCAACACGACGGCGCGTGCCTCCATGGCCTCGCCCTGCCCGACCGCGCCGAGTTTTTCGGCCGTCTTGGCCTTGACGTTGACCTGATCCGCATGCAGGCCCATGGTCCTGGCGATGGCCTCGCACATGGCCGGAATCCAGGGCATGAGCCGCGGCGCCTGTGCAATCACGGTGCTGTCGACATTGCCGACGCTCCAGCCGGCCGCGCGTACCCGCGCCAGGGCCTCGGCCAGCAACACGGACGAGTCCGCCCCCTTGAAGCGCGCATCGGTGTCGGGAAAATGCCGGCCGATGTCACCGAGTGCGGCGGCGCCCAGCACCGCGTCGGTGATGGCATGGAGCAACACATCGGCATCGGAATGACCGAGCAGCCCGCGTTCGTACGGGATCGTCACGCCGCCGAGGACCAGCGCGCGGCCCTCGACCAGCCGATGCACGTCCCAGCCTTCGCCAATCCGAAACGCCAGGGGCGGACAAGGGGACGCATCAGGTTCTTGCATGGTTGTTCTCCGGGTCATGGGCGCCGCGGCGCGCCAGCAGGATGGCCTGGGCCAGCACGAAGTCCTGGGCCACGGTCACCTTGAAATTGGTCGGCTCACCCATCACCAGCCGCGGCGCCTGGCCCGACAGCTCGATCGCCGAGGCCTCGTCGGTGACCGCATCGCCGGCCCGTTGCAATGCGCGCTGCAACTCGCCGACATGGAACATCTGGGGCGTCTGCGCCAGCCAGTGCCGGCTGCGGTCGACCGTTGCGACGACCCGGCCGCCCTCGGCCATCTTGATCGTGTCGGCCGCCGGCATGGCCAGCAGGCCGCCAACGGCGTCGTCCACACAGGCATCGATCAGGCGATCGATCAGTTCCGGCGTGATCAGGCAGCGGGCGGCATCGTGCACCAGCACCCAGTCATCGGGCCCGGCGCCGCGTGCGCGCAGGGCCGCCAGCCCGTTGGCCACCGTGCCGGCACGGCTTGCCGCGCCACAGGCCACGCTGGCGCAGCGGGGCGGCGTGTCGCCGGCGAGCGTCGCGAACAGACGGTCCTCGGGCGCCAGCAGGACCAGCGTCTCGCGCACCCGTCCTGCCTGGGCAAAGGCGTCCAACGTATGGAGCACCAGTGCCCGGCCCGCCAGCGGCTGGTACTGTTTCGGCTGGGCCGTGCCCGCGCGGGATCCGACGCCGGCGCACGGTATCAGTGCCCAGATCGCCGGCGCCAGCGGCGCGCGCGCGGGTGCGCCAGCGTCGCAGGTGTCGGGGGTCTTGGGCGGAGCATCGGCCATGGCAGAGACAGGCATTCTAAAATCCCCGCTCCTCCCGATCGCATTGCGCACGAGGGGGACGCGGCACCTGTGCCCGCCATCCCCTTTCGACACCACCCCCACCGCATGGACCTGCCCAGACTCAAACCCGGCCACCGCTTCACCGTACCGCGACCGACCGGTTCCGCCGATGCACTGATGCTGGCGCAGCAAGCTGCTGCGGACAAGGCCCAGGGAAGGCTGACCGTCATCGTCACGGCCCAGGCCACGGACGCGCAGCGGCTGATCGAAGAGATCGGTTTTTTCGCGCCCGCGGTGCGCGCCGCGGTGTTCCCGGACTGGGAAACCCTGCCCTACGACACCTTCTCGCCGCACCAGGACCTGATCAGCGAACGGCTCGCCACCTTGTGGCAGATCTCCCGCCACGGCCAGGAACACGGCGCCGACCTGGTGCTGGTGCCGGCCACGACCGCGCTGTACCGGCTGGCGCCGCCGGCGTTCATGGCGGCCTACACCTTCCATTTCAAGACCGGCCAGAAACTCGATGAAGCCCGGCTGCGCTCCCAGCTCACCCTGGCCGGCTACAACCATGTGAGCCAGGTCGTGAGCCCAGGCGAATACGCGGTGCGCGGCAGCCTGATCGACCTCTACCCCATGGGTTCGCCGATGCCTTATCGGGTGGACCTGTTCGACGACGAGATCGACAGCATCCGCGGATTCGATCCGGATACCCAACGCAGCCTGTACCCGGTGCCCGAGGTCCGGCTGCTGCCGGGACGCGAATTCCCGATGGACGACGACGCGCGGGCCCGGTTTCGCAGCCGCTGGCGCGAGTTGCTCGAAGGCGACCCGACCAAGAGCCGCATCTACAAGGACATGGGCACGGGCGTGGCCACGGCCGGCATCGAATACTACCTGCCGCTGTTCTTCGACGAGACCGCCACCGTATTCGACTACCTCGGCAACGATGCGACCCTGGTGCTGCACGGCGACATCGAGGCCGCGTTCGTGCGTTTCTGGCAGGACACGCGCGACCGCTACCGTCTGCTGCAAGGCGATGCGGAACGCCCGGTGCTGCCGCCCCAGGCCCTGTTTCTGGACGCCGAGCAGTTCTATGCCCGCGCCAAGCCCTACGCGCAACTGGCCATGCGCGCGGCCCCGGAATCGGACCCGGGGCACGAGGATGCGCAGAACGACTGGCGCAGCCTGCCGCCGCTGACCGTCGTGCGGGGCGCCGAAGAACCCTTGTCGCGGCTCAAGCAGCATGTCGACAACACGGCACATCGGGTGCTGCTGCTGGCCGAAAGCCAGGGCCGGCGCGAAAGCCTGCTCGACTTCCTGCATGCCAGCCAGGTCGAGCCGGTGCGTTTCGACAGCCTGCAGGAATTCCTGGACAGCGAGGAGCGGCTCGGACTGGCCACCTCGAGCCTGATGAACGGGTTCTCGTGGTTGACGCAGGGCATCGACTTCGTCACCGAGACCGAGCTGTTCGCCACCGGACCGGTGACGCGCCGGCGCCGCAAGCAGGAACAGGTCAGCGACGTCGAGGCCCTGATCAAGGACCTGAGCGAACTCAATGTCGGTGATCCGGTCGTGCACAGCGCCCACGGCGTGGGCCGCTACCGCGGCCTGGTCAACCTGGCGCTGGGGCCGCAGGACGCCAACGGAGAAAACGCGACGCAGGAGTTCCTGCACCTCGAATATGCCGGCGCCGCGGTGCTGTACGTGCCGGTCAGCCAGCTGCAGCTGATCAGCCGCTACACCGGCGTGAGCGCCGATGAGGCGCCGCTGCACAAGCTCGGGTCGGGGCAATGGGAAAAGGCCAAGCGCAAGGCGGCCCAGCAGGTGCGCGACTCGGCCGCCGAACTGCTCAACATCTATGCCCGACGCGCCTTGCGCGAAGGCCATGCGTTCCGCTATTCGCCGAACGACTACGAGGCCTTCGCCAACGACTTCGGCTTCGAGGAGACCGCCGACCAGCAGGCGGCCATCCATGCGGTGATCCAGGACATGATCAGCCCGCGCCCGATGGACCGGCTGGTGTGCGGCGACGTGGGTTTCGGCAAGACCGAGGTCGCACTGCGCGCCGCCTTCGTGGCCGTCACCGGCGGCAAGCAGGTCGCCTTCCTGGCGCCCACCACGCTGCTGGCCGAGCAGCACTACCAGACCCTGGTCGACCGCTTCGGCAAGTGGCCGGTCAAGGTCGCCGAGATGAGCCGCTTCCGCTCGGCCAAGGAGATCACCGCGGCCATGAAGGGCCTGGCCGACGGCACGATCGACATCGTCGTGGGCACGCACAAGCTGCTGAGCCAGGACACCCGGTTCAAGAACCTGGGCCTGCTGATCATCGACGAGGAACACCGCTTCGGCGTGCGCCACAAGGAGGCGATGAAGGCACTGCGCGCCGAGGTCGACGTATTGACGCTGACCGCCACCCCGATCCCGCGCACGCTGGGCATGGCACTCGAGGGCCTGCGCGATCTGAGCGTCATCGCCACCGCGCCGCAGCGCCGGCTGGCGATCAAGACCTTCGTGCGCACCGAGGGCAACGGCGTGATCCGCGAGGCGGTGCTGCGCGAGCTCAAGCGCGGCGGCCAGGTCTATTTCCTGCACAACGAGGTCGAGACCATCGAGAACCGCCGCGCCAAGCTCGAGGAACTGCTGCCGGAGGCCCGCATCGCGGTGGCGCACGGCCAGATGCCCGAGCGCCAGCTCGAGGCGGTGATGCGCGATTTCATCGCCCAGCGCAGCAACCTGCTGCTGTGCTCGACCATCATCGAGACCGGCATCGACGTGCCCAGCGCCAATACCATCGTGATGAGCCGCGCCGACAAGTTCGGCCTGGCGCAGCTGCACCAGCTGCGCGGGCGGGTCGGCCGCAGCCACCACCAGGCGTACGCCTACCTGATGGTGCCCGACCTGCAGGGACTGACCAAGCAGGCCAGCCAGCGGCTCGAGGCGATCCAGCAGATGGAGGAACTCGGCTCGGGCTTCTACCTGGCCATGCACGACCTGGAGATCCGCGGCGCCGGCGAGGTGCTGGGCGAGAACCAGAGCGGCAACATCATGGAGATCGGCTTCCAGCTGTACAACGAGATGTTGTCCGAAGCCGTGCGTTCGCTCAAGCAGGGCATCGAGCCCGACCTGCTGGCGCCGCTGGCCGTCACCACCGACATCAACCTGCACGCGCCGGCGTTGTTGCCCAGCGACTATTGCGGCGACGTGCACCTGCGCCTGAGTTTCTACAAGAAGCTGGCCAGCGCACACAAGAGCGAGCAGATCGACACGCTGCTCGAGGAACTGGTCGACCGCTTCGGCAAGTTGCCGGCGCAGGCGCAGACGCTGTTCGACGTGCACCGGCTTCGCGTGATGGCACGCGCCTATGGTGTCGTGAAGGTCGACGCCACGCCCGCGGTGACCATCGTCACGTTCTGCAAGGAGCCGCCCATCGATCCGATGCGCATCATCGAGCTGATCCGCAAGCATCGGCACATCAAGCTGGTCGGCAACGAGAAGCTGCGCATCGAGCGCGAACTGGCCGAACCCCATGAACGGGCCCAGATGGTGCGCGACCTGCTGCGCAGCCTGGGCCAACCCCTGCCCCGTACGGCCCCCGCCGTTGCCTGAACCACACCATGACCGAGACCACCCATCCCTGCCCGCCCGCCGCCACCGAAGTGGCCTCCGGCCTGTTCGTGCGCGGCTTCGCGCCACCGTTGTCATTGCGCGACTTCGGCCTGATCGCGTTCGACATGGACTCGACCCTGATCAACATCGAATGTGTCGATGAAATCGCCGCGGCGGCCGGCCGCAAGGCCGAGGTGGCGGCGATCACCGAAGCGGCGATGCGCGGCGAGATCACCGACTACAAGCAAAGCCTGCGCCAGCGGGTGGCCTTGCTGGCCGGTGTGCCGGTCAGCCACCTGGAGGCGGTCTACCGTGACGTGCTGCAACTCAACCCCGGCGTCGAGCGGCTGGTCGCGCGATGCAAGGCCGCCGGCCTCAAGACCTTGCTGGTCAGCGGCGGCTTCACCTGGTTCTCGGACCGGATCCGCGACCGTCTGGCACTGGACTTCACCCGCTCCAACCAGCTCGAGATCGTCGACGGCAGGTTGACCGGCCGCATGGTCGACCAGCACTGGGGCGACATCTGCGATGGCGACGAGAAAAAACGCATGGTGCTGGCGACCTGCGCGCAACTGGGCCTGGAGCCGCGCCGCGCGATCGCCGTCGGCGATGGCGCCAACGACCTGCCGATGATGTCGGTGGCGGGCCTGTCCGTGGCCTACCATGCCAAGCCACGGGTACGCGAGCAGGCGCATGTCGCCATCCAGTCCGGCGGACTCGATCGCCTGCTCGAGGTGTTGCAGGACTAGCGCCGGCGTTCCGTCCGGCAGGCACGCCCGCACACGGGTCGCGGACCGGCTCAGGCGCCGGTGGCGACGCTGCCGCGCGCGACCTGCGCCGCCTGCACGGCATGGGCCAGTGCCGGGCCGAAGGCCCGCATCAGCACCTTGATGCGGGTGGTGTTCTTCAATTCCGGATGGGTCAACAGCCACAGCGGCGTCTGCAGCTCGGTGACCGCCGGCGTCAGCGGCTGCAGTTCCGGCAGTTCCTCCTCCAGGAACGCCGGCAACAGCGCGATGCCCAAGCCGGAGCGCACCATGCTCAGCGCGTGGCTGAAGTTGTCGACGCGCAACACGACGCTGGAGTCCGGCACCTGCCGCGCCAGCCAGCGGTCGAACTTGAGTTCGCGCGCATCGCGCTCGAAGGCGATCCAGCGCCGCTCCTGCGCCAGCGCCGCCACACTGCGCAGCGGCACCTGCCGGGACGCGCGCCGCAGTGCGTAGACCTTGAACTGCACGTCGGCCAGCTTGCGACCGATCATCCATTCCGGTGCATGGTCGGCGACCCGGATCGCCACGTCGGCATCGCGGCGCGACAGGCTCACATGGTCGCGCGAGGCGACCAGCTCGATGCGCACGTCGGGGAACGCCGAGCGGAACTGCACCAGCACGCCGGGAATCAGCCGCTCGACCAGGATGGACGCGACAGCCACACGCACATCGCCGCTGGGCCGCATGTCCTGGCCCCGGACGCGGGTCTCGGCCAGCTGCGCCAGCGGCTCGAAGACGCTGGCGGCCTGTTCGATCTCATGGCCCGCGGGCGTCGGCACGTAACGCCCGCGCGTGCGCTCGAACAACCGGGTCTTGAGCCGGGTCTCGACGGTGTCGAGCTTGCGCAGCACGGTCGAATGCGTCGTGCCCAGCGCCGCGCAGGCCTTGGCCACACTGCCATGCCGGGCAATCTGCAACACCAGATGAAAATCGGTCCAGTCCAGCAATGGGCGCTGAACCGGTGCGTCCGCGGTGGCTGCGGAAGCGGCCGGAATGACATTGTTTTTCATTTCTGCGAACCAGTATTATCAATCTACGCGTTTACTTTGCAAGAATCGCAATATAGACTTGATCCAGAGTCCACGACCACATCGCACCGAGTGCAGGCACGTGTGCCTTTCGTCCACAACCGGAGAACAACATGAAACGGGTAAGCAATCTTTTGGCGTGGGGAGCGCTGGCCATCGTCGCCGCCCTGTGTTTCCTGAACTGGCAGACGCTGGCCGCGGTCGCGCCGCTGGATCTGGTGGTCTGGCAAGGTGATGCGCCGCTGGGCATCGTGCTGTTGGCGATGGCCGGCGTGCTGCTGGTGTTCTTCCTGTTCGCCTACCTGAACAACCAGATCAGTTCGTTGCTGGAAAACCGCAAGCTGCTCAAGGAGATCCAGCGCGTACAGGCCCTGGCGGACAAGGCCGAGGCCTCGCGCATGGAAAACCTGCACCAGCTGATCTCGACCGAATTTCGCCTGCTCAACGAGCGCATCGCCACGACCAATGTCATGGCCGTGCCCTCGGATGCCAACCAGGAACAAGCCCAACCCCTGTCGCTGACCGAACTGGTGGCACGCCGCTGAATCCAGTGGCCGGGCCGCCGCCCGGTCGATTCCGATCAACCAACGAGAAGGAGACACCATGACCATCCGCAAACTCGGCCAGATGCTGCTGGCCTTCACCCTGACCCTGATGCTCGCCGCCTGTGCCGGCAGTGCCAAGCAGGAAAGCACCGGCGAATACATCGATGACACGGTGCTGACGTCGCGCGTCAAGTCGGCGTTGCTCAACGATCCGAACGTCAGCGGGCTGTCGATCAATGTCGAGACCTTCAAGGGCACGGTACAACTGTCGGGCTTCGTCAAGACGGTCGCTGAACGCAACCTGGCCGTGAAGCTGTCGCGCGCGGTACCCGGCGTGCGGCAGGTGAAGAACGACATCCTGATCCGATGAGCGCAGCGCCGGTGACGCGGCTGCGCGCCGCGCCACCGGCCATCCGAATGGAGCCACCATGAACGACGATACCAAGATGCTTGCCGAGCTCGAGACCATCGGGCCCGAGGGGATCGTTGAGCTCACCCGCCGCGTGCAGGACATCAACAACAGCTACCGCGCCGTGGCCGAGAAGATGGGCCAGCTGTACATGTGCGCCGATGAACTCAAGGTCGGTTCGCTGACCAAGGGCCTGGACAAGCCGATGCGCAACGCGTCGGACAACGAACAGATGTTCGCCAGCCTGCTGGAAGAACTGCAGTCCTTCGCACGGGGCTCGGCGACCTGAGCCCCCGACCCGCCCGCCACC
The DNA here is from genome assembly GCA_024236015.1 of Rhodoferax sp. Classification (GTDB taxonomy): domain Bacteria; phylum Pseudomonadota; class Gammaproteobacteria; order Burkholderiales; family Burkholderiaceae_C; genus CAISIP01. The sequence goes on along the minus strand of JACKLK010000001.1, from coordinate 873,586 downwards.
GCGCTTGCACGGCCGGCCTGTGCGGCCGCCGACACCGGGCCGGATTGCAACATGATGTTGCACAAAGTCAACCAATCCCCCGGCCATGCGTTCAGCCCCTATAACCCTCACTGGCAGGTGCGTGCTGGAATGGCTATCATGAAATCAGCTTAGCCAGGGAGCGACTCATTGGCACCGTGACCCGCTCCCGCTTCAAGGAGGAAGTCGATGTCGATTTTTGCGCGTTACCAGGGTCGATACGAGGCGGGACAGGAAGAGGAAATGTCGATCCAGGAATACCTGGAGTTGTGCAAGAAGGATCCCACCGTCTATGCCAGCGTTGCCGAACGCATGTTGGCCGCCATCGGCGAACCGGAACTGGTCGACACCCGCACCGACCAGCGCCTGTCGCGCATCTTCGCCAACAAGATGCTGCGTCGTTACCCCAGCTTCGGCGACCTGTACGGCATGGAGGACGCGATCGAACACATCGTGTCCTATTTCCGCCACGCGGCCCAGGGACTCGAGGAGAAGAAGCAGATCCTCTACCTGCTCGGCCCGGTGGGCGGCGGCAAGTCGACGCTGGCCGAAAAGCTCAAGTACCTGATCGAGCGGATTCCGATCTACGCGATCAAGGGGTCCCCGGTGCACGAGTCGCCGCTGGGCCTGTTCAACCCGCACGAGGACGGGCAGTTGCTGCAGGACGACTACGGCATCGCACGGCGTTACCTCAACACGATCATGAGTCCCTGGGCAGTGAAGCGGCTGCGGGAATACGGCGGCGACATCACGCGTTTCCGGGTCGTGCGCCTGAATCCGTCGGTGTTGTCGCAGATCGCCGTGGCCAAGACCGAGCCGGGCGACGAGAACAACCAGGACATCTCGTCCCTGGTGGGCAAGATCGACATCCGCAAGCTCGAATCGTATTCGCAGGACGATCCGGATGCCTATTCGTATTCCGGTGGCCTGTGTCTGGCCAACCGCGGCGTGCTCGAGTTCGTCGAGATGTTCAAGGCCCCGATCAAGGTGCTGCATCCGCTGCTGACGGCCACCCAGGAAGGCAACTACAAGGGCACCGAGGGCTTCGGCGCGATTCCGTTCGACGGCCTGGTATTGGCGCACTCCAACGAGGCCGAGTGGCTGACGTTCAAGAACAACCGCAACAACGAGGCCTTCCTGGACCGGATCTACATCGTCAAGGTGCCTTATTCGCTGCGCGTGTCGGACGAGATCCACATCTACGAGAAGCTGCTGGCCAACTCCTCGTTGTCCGAGGCCCCGTGCGCGCCGGACACCTTGCGCATGCTGGCGCAGTTCTCGGTGCTCTCGCGGCTCAAGGAGCCCGAGAACTCGAGCATCTTCTCCAAGATGCGGGTCTACGACGGCGAGAACCTCAAGGACACCGATCCCAAGGCCAAGAGTTACCAGGAGTACCGGGACTTCGCCGGTGTCGATGAAGGCATGACCGGGCTGTCGACGCGTTTCGCGTTCAAGATCCTCTCGCGCGTGTTCAACTTCGACCACCGCGAGGTGGCTGCCAATCCGGTGCACCTGATGTACGTGCTCGAGCAGCAGATCGAACAGGAGCAGTTCGCCCCCGAAGTCGAAGAGAAATACCTGCGCACCATCAAGGAATACCTGTCGCCGCGGTACGCCGAGTTCATCGGCAAGGAGATCCAGACCGCCTACCTCGAGAGTTACTCCGAATACGGCCAGAACATCTTCGACCGCTACGTGACCTATGCCGATTTCTGGATCCAGGACCAGGAATACCGCGACGTGAACACCGGCGAGATGCTCGACCGCTCCGCACTCAACGACGAACTCGAGAAGATGGAGAAACCGGCCGGCATCTCGAATCCGAAGGACTTCCGCAACGAGGTGGTCAATTTCGTGCTGCGGGCGCGGGCCAAGAACGAAGGCCGCAACCCGAGCTGGACCTCGTACGAGAAGCTGCGCACCGTGATCGAGAAGAAGATGTTCTCCAACACCGAGGACCTGCTGCCGGTGATCTCGTTCAACGCCAAGGCCAGTGCCGACGACCAGAAGAAGCACCAGGATTTCGTCGACCGCATGATCAGCAAGGGTTATACCGAGAAGCAGGTCCGGCTGCTGTGCGAGTGGTACCTGCGCGTGCGCAAGTCGTCCTGATCGCACCAGCGCCCGGGTCCTGCCATGCGTTTGCCTGCCCGCTCACGGATTTCGCTGCCCCCCCGGATGGGGGTCGTCACCATGCCGGCAACCACCGGGCCACGCTGACATGACGGTACGTATCGTCGATCGCCGCTTCGACAGCAAGAACAAGAGTTCGGTCAATCGCGCGCGTTTCATCAAGCGCTTCAAGGGGCAGATCCGCAAGGCGGTGTCCGATGCGATCGGCCAGCGCGGCGTGCGCGATCTCGACAATGGCGAGAAGATCGGCATACCGGGCAAGGACATCGAGGAGCCGCAGTTCGCCCATGGGCGCGGTGGCGTCTGGGACAGCGTCAACCCCGGCAACGACCGTTTCTCTCAGGGCGACGAAGTCGATCGGCCCATCGGCGGCGGTGGCGGCGGCTCCGGCCGCGGCCAGGCCAGCCGCGACGGCCGGGGCCTGGACGAGTTCGTCTTCACGCTGACCCGCGACGAGTTCCTCGACATCTTCTTCGACGAACTGGCGCTGCCCAACATGGTCAAGCGCCAGCTCGCACGGATCGACCAGTACAAGCGGGTACGCGCCGGCTACACGCAAAGCGGCGTGCCGACCAACATCAACCTCGGCCGCACGATGCGCGGCGCCGCCGGGCGCAGGATCGCCATCGGAGCGCCGCACTCTGCCCGGCTGCGTGCGCTGGAGCAGGAACTGCGTGACCTGCTCGCGACGCTGCCGGCGGGCACCACGGCCGACGACAGCGACCACCCGGATGTCGAACGGCTGCGCCGCGAGATCGCACGACTGCGCGCACGCATCGAGGCCGTGCCCTTCATCGACACCTTCGACCTGCGCTACAACAACCGCGTGCGGATTCCCCAGCCCACGACCCAGGCGGTGATGTTCTGCCTGCTCGACGTGTCCGGTTCGATGGACGAGGAACGCAAGAACATCGCCAAGCGTTTCTTCATGCTGCTGTACCTGTTCCTGACGCGCAACTACGAACACACCGAGGTGGTGTTCATCCGGCACCACACAATAGCCATGGAGGTGGACGAGGACGACTTCTTCACCTCGCGCGAGACCGGCGGCACGGTGGTGTCGAGCGCGCTCGAACTGATGCGCACCATCGTCGCCGCGCGTTACCCCAGCGCCAGCTGGAACATCTACGGGGCGCAGGCCTCGGACGGCGACAACTGGAACGACGATTCGCCGCGCTGCCGCTCGATCCTGGAGGAGTCGCTGTTGCCCTTGGTCCAGTACTTCGCCTACATCGAGATCACCGACGGCCCGCCGCAGAACCTGTGGCGCGAATACAGCAGGCTGCAGTCGAGCCATCCCGATCTGTTCGCGATGCAGCGCATCGCCACCGTCAAGGACATCTATCCGGTGTTCCGCGAGCTGTTTCGCAAGCGCACGCTGGAGGCGGCATGAGTGCGCCGGGCCGTTCCCAAGCGCGCATCCCGCAGCGCGACGCGCGGAGGGTCGTCCCGTGAACGCTCCGACCCTGCCCGGCGGCTCCGAGTGGACCGTGGAGGCGCTCGAGCAATACGACGCGGCGATCGGCCGCATCGCCGCGCGTTACCGGCTCGACTGTTATCCGCACCTGCTCGAGATCATCAGCACGGAGCAGATGATGGACGCCTATGCGTCGATCGGCATGCCGGTGTATTACCACCACTGGTCCTTCGGCAAGCATTTCCTGGCCACCGAGAACCGCTACAAGCGTGGCCAGATGGGGCTGGCCTACGAGATCGTCATCAACTCCAACCCCTGCATCGCCTACCTGATGGACGAGAACACCTTGCCGATGCAGGCCCTGGTGATCGCCCATGCCGCCTACGGGCACAACTCGTTCTTCAAGGGCAACCACCTGTTCCGCCAGTGGACCAGTGCCGACGCCATCGTCGACTACCTGGTGTTCGCCCGCAACTACATCGCCGAGTGCGAGGAACGCCACGGCGTGGCCGCGGTCGAGCGGGTCATCGACGCCTGCCATGCGTTGCAGAGCGTGGGGGTGGATCGCTACAAGCGATCCTCCCAGTTGTCGCTGGCCAAGGAGACCGAGCGGCAGCAGGCGCGCTCGGACTACCTGCAGTCGCAGGTGAACACCTTGTGGCGCACGCTCCCCCCGACGCAGGAGCGCGCGCAACCGCAGGAAGAAAAGCGCTTCCCGGCCGAGCCCGAGGAAAACCTCTTGTATTTCGTCGAGAAACACGCGCCCCTGCTCGAACCCTGGCAGCGCGAGGTGGTGCGTATCGTGCGCAAGATCGGCCAGTATTTCTACCCCCAGCGCCAGACCCAGGTCATGAACGAGGGCTGGGCCACGTTCTGGCACTACACCTTGCTCAACAGCCTGTATGACGAGGGCGGCGTGTCCGACGGATTCATGCTGGAGTTCCTGCAGTCGCACACCAACGTCGTCTACCAGCCGCCGTACAACAGCCCGCATTACTCCGGCATCAATCCGTACGCGCTGGGATTCGCCATGTGGCGCGACATCCGGCGCATCTGCGAGCAGCCCGACGACGAGGACCGCGCATGGTTTCCGCAGATCGCCGGCACCGACTGGCGCGAAACCTTCGATTTCGCGATGCAGAACTTCAAGGACGAGAGTTTCATTGCGCAATACCTCTCACCCAAGCTGATGCGCGAGTTCCGGTTCTTCTCGGTACTCGACGACGACAGCCGCAGCAAGTTGCGCATCGATGCCATCCACGACGAAGGGGGTTACCGGGCGGTGCGCCAGCGCCTGTCGGAACAATACGATCTCGGCCGCCGCGAGCCCAACCTGCAGGTCTGGAACGTCGACCTGCGCGGAGACCGTTCGCTGACCATCCGCCATTACGCGCATCAGCGCCGACCGCTGGATGCCGCCAGCGAGACCGTGATCGAACACCTGGCCTTCCTGTGGGGTTTCACGGTGCGGCTGGAGCGCCAGAACGACGACGGCAGCGTCGAACTGGTGATGCAGAAAAAACACGAGAAACGCTCCGTGCCGCTGCACCTGACACCGTAGCCGCCCTCGACCTTGATCCGCTCGCGCGGCCTGGCGCGTTCGCGCCCGGCGCCCGTCAGGAGGTGGCCATGGGCGCCGCACTCGCGGCGGGAGATCCGGTGCGCGGGCCGCGCCGCGCTCGCAGGATCAGGAACACCACGATGCTCAGGTTCAGCCCGTTCCAGGCCAGGCCGTTGATGAAGGCCGCATGATAGGAACCGGTCCAGTCGAAGATCGCGCCCGACATCCATCCGCCCAGGGCCATGCCCAGCAGCGTGGCCATCAGCACGGTGCCCACCCGTGCGCCGGCCTGCAGCGGCGTGAAGTACTCGCGCACGATCAAGGCGTAGCTGGGAACAATGCCGCCCTGGAACAGGCCGAACAGCCCCGACACCACGTACAGCGGTACCAGCCCGTCGGACGGCAGGAACATCAGCAGCGCGATCCCTTGCAGCACCGAGCCGAGCAGCAGCGTATGCAGTCCGCCGATATGGTCGGAGATCCATCCCGATGCCAGCCGGCTGACGACGCCACTGGCCATCATCAGCGACAGCATCTCGGCACCCCGCGCGGCGCCGAAGCCCAGGTCGGTGCAATACGCGACGATATGCACCTGGGGCATCGCCATTGCCACGCAACATGCGACGCCGGCCACGCACAGCAGCATTTGCAGCAGGTTGGGATGCAGGCCCAGCGGACGCGCCGGATCGGACTGGCCGACGAACCGCGCCGAACGCAGCGCCGACGGCGCCGTCCCCGCGGCAGCGGGCGGCGCCGCCGCGGGCGCGCGCGGGCGCAGCACCAGGGCCAGCGGTACCATGGTCAACACGCAGGCCACGCCCAGCCCGACATAGGTGGTGCGCCAGCCGACGCTGTCGATGAAGTGCTGCATCAGCGGCGGCCAGACCACGCCCGCCAGGTAGTTGCCGCTCATGCAGATCGCCAGCGCAATGCCCCGGCGCCGGTCGAACCATTGCACCGTGTCGGCCACCAGTGGCGCGAACGAGGCCGCCGTGCCCAGCAGGCCGATCAGCAGGCCGTGGGCCAGGTTGAACTGCCACAGGCTGCCGGCCATGCCGGCGGCGGCAAAGCCGACGCCCAGGAACAGCGCGCCCACCAGTACCACCACCATCACGCCGAACCGGTCGGCCAGGCGCCCCATCACGAAGCCGCCCACACCGAAGCCCATCAGGGTCAGCGTATAGGGCAAGGACGCGTCGCCGCGCGCAACCGCAAAGTCGCCCTGTATCGCCGGCAACACGACCGCCGAGCCATACATGCCGACGCCGCCGATCGTCATCAGCGCCAGCGAGGCGAACAACCGGATCCAGGCGTGACGCGATTCGATGCCGTGGACAGTCGGATCGGCCATGGCCAGCATCAACCGCGCGCGAGTCGCTCCACGGCGGCATCCAGCGCCCCCGGCCCGAACGCAATCCCCTGCACCGCCATCGCCGCCTGGACTCCCGCCAGGCACCCCAGCACCATCGGCGCGTTGATGTCGCCCAGGTGCCCGATCCGGAACACGCGCCCGTTGAGCGGTCCCAGGCCGCCCGCGAGCGCCACCTGGAAGCGCTCGCGCGCAACCGTGCGCAAGGCCTCCACATCGATGCCGGCTGCGACCGCGATCGCGGTGACCGAGTCCGAGCGCGCCTGCGGCTGGCGCGCGAAAAAGTCGACCTGTCCGCCGCGGCTCCAGCATGCGATCGCCGCATGCACCATGGACGCCAGCAGGCGATGGCGCTGCAGCACCGATTCCAGGCCTTCGGCGAACATCAGCTCCAAGGCGGCCTGCAGTCCGAACAACAAGGTCTGCGGCGGCGTGCCGCAGAACTTGCGGTAGGCCAGCTCGCTGCGGCGTACCCGCCAGTCCCAGTAATAACGTGGCGTCGTCACCTGTTCGCAGACCGCCATGGCGCGTGCATCGGCAGCGGCAAACCCCAGACCCGGCGGGCACATCAGCCCCTTTTGCGAGGCACCGAGCACGACGTTGATGCCCAGCGCATCCATCGCGAACGCACTGGCGCCCAGCGAGGCCACGACGTCGACGACGAACAGCGCCGGATGGCCGGCCGCGTCAATGGCACGGCGCAGCGCCGCCAGGTCGCTGCAGACACCGCTGGCCGTATCGGTATGGACCGCGAACACCGCCGTGATGGCGTGTCCGGCGTCCTCGCGCAGCATCTGCTCGACCACCGCCGGGTCGATCGGCTCGCCTTCGATCCACGGCGTGCGCAGCACCCGCACCCCCATGGCCTCGCACTGCAGCGCCCAGGAGTCCGAGAAATGGCCAGTGCCCGGAACCAGTACGCATTGGCCGGGCGAAACCAGGTTGGCAATCACCGCCTCCCAGGCCCCGTGTCCGTTGCAGGCATACAGGAACACGTCGGCGCATTCGGTCTGCAGCAGTCGACGCAAGCCCTGTTCGCAGGACGCGATCACCTGGTCCAGCCGGGGATCGGCCATGTCCATCGGCTGGCGGCTCATCGCATGGACGACCTCGTCGGGCACGTGCGTCGGCCCCGGCGCATGCAGGAAGCGGCGGCCGGGAATGCGGTGGAACGGGTTCATGGCAATGGTCGAGTCGCTGGAGCGACCGATGTTAATCGAGCCCCATCGATGCCGGTGCGAGAATGGCCGCATGCCCCGCTTCCATTGCCAACCAGCATGACCGATCGTTCCGTATTCGATTTCGCCGTCATCGGTGCCGGCATCGCCGGCGCCTCGGTCGCCGCCCGCCTCGCGGACACGGCCAGCGTGGTCCTGCTCGAGCGCGAGTCGCAACCCGGATACCACTCGACCGGGCGTTCCGCCGCCATGTTCATGGAGAGTTACGGCCCGCCCATGGTGCGCGCACTGACCCGTGCCAGCCGCGCGTTCTACCTGCAGCCGCCCGCGGGTTTCACGGACACGCCGCTGCTGTCCGATCGCGGCGCCCTGTACCTGGCGCTGCAGGGCCAGCAACACACGCTGCAGGCACTGCGCGACGAACTGGCCGACACCTGCCCCGGCCTGCGCACGCTCGATCGCGACGCGGTGCTGGCGCTGGTCCCCTGCCTGCGGCCGGAACAGGTGGATTCCGGCCTGCTCGACCCGATGGCCATGGACATCGACGTGCACGCCTTGCACCAGGGCTTTCTGCGCCTGTTGCGCCGCGGCGGCGGCTCCGTGTACACCAAGGCCGAAGTCACGCAGGCACGTCGCGGCGATGGCCTGTGGCAACTGCACCTGGCCGACGGGCGCAGCGTCAGCGCGCGCGCCCTGGTCAACGCGGCCGGTGCCTGGGCCGACGAGGTCGGCGCCTTGTGTGGTGCGCCCCCCATCGGACTGGTGCCGCACCGGCGCAGCGCCTTCACCTTCCGTCCCCCCGGCGGGGTCGATGCATCGCGCTGGCCGGTGGTGTCGAGCATGGACGAAACCTGGTACATCAAGCCCGACGCCGGCGTGTTGCTGGGTTCACCCGCCAACGCCGACCCGACCGTCCCGCACGACGTGGTGCCGGAGGAGATCGACATCGCCACCGCGATCCACGAGATCGAATCGGTCACGACGCTGCAGATCCGCCGCCCGCTGCGCACCTGGGCCGGACTGCGCTCCTTCGTGCCCGACGGGGAGCTGGTGATCGGCTGGGACCCGTCCTGCGACGGCCTGTTCTGGCTGGCGGCACAAGGTGGCTACGGCATCCAGAGTGCACCGGGAGCGTCCGAACTGGCAGCGGCGTTGTTGCTGAACCGGCCTGTGCCCGATGCGCTGCTGGCCCAGGGCGTCGTGGCTGACGCCGTCTCGCCGCGTCGGCTGCGCTGAGCGCAATCGCCGCGCGCGCGGCACGCCGTCGGGCCGCCTCACATCAGGCTGTCGGCAAACGCCCGGATCGCATCGAGGTCGGCGCGTACGATGGTGTGGGCGATATGCTCGCGGTCGAGCAATACGCGCAACTCGCGGTCCACCGCGCGTGCACCCTCTTCGTCCTGCAGGCGGCCGGCCCGCAGGTAGGCACCATCGCCCCGCTCGACCAGCACGTTGATGGTCTCATGGCGCCCGTGCCAGTGCAGGATCTGCGCGCGCGTGCGTGCGACATCACACACATTGCCGGCGTAATGGGCGTTGTAGTAGAGCAACTGCGGCAAGGAACACTCGCTGACCAGGTACTGGACCTTGCCGTCGAGCAGCTCCAGCAGGCGGAACTGCTGCAAGGCGATCTGGTACTGGTTGCGCAATGCGTCGTGATCGCCACGCCATACCAGCAGCCTGGCATGGTCGGGCAGCTGCTCCACGGTCTTGTGGTGCTGGTGCAGATGCAGCATGATGGCAGCCGAGAACAAGGATTTGCCACACCCCGGCCCGCCGATGATGTTGACGACCTTGGTCGGGTACAGTGCCGCTTGCGGTGGTGGCGGATCGGAGACGGCGCGGACAGTGGGCTCTGGCATGTTCGGACTTTCGGTTCGTCGGTCGACAGGCCACAGCTTAACCCTGGCGCAGTCCGGCGACCGCGCATGCACGATGAAAGTATTTGCGATCCGGCACGACTGATGGTCGTATGCCGCCCGCCAGCACCATGAACAGCACTGCGACGTCCCGGTCCCTGCGCGAACGCCTGCGCATCAGCGGGCCGGACTACCGGCTGCGGCTGGCCGATGGCGCGTGCGACCTGCGCGCGGCCCAGATGCTGCGTTTCCTCGTGTTCAACGTCGAGATGCGCGAGGGCCTGGCACAGTCGTTCGCGACCTGCCTGGATGCCGACGACTTCGACGCCGCCTGCGACCACCTGCTGGTCGAAGACGCACGCAGCGGCGAGGTGGTCGGCACCTACCGGCTGCAGACCGGGCTGCGTGCCCGCGAGCACCTGGGCTACTACAGCGCGCGGGAGTTCGATTTCCAGCCCTTCGAGCCCCACCGGGACCGCATGCTCGAGCTGGGCCGCGCCTGCATTCATCGCGATCACCGCTCCTTTTCCGTGCTCAGCCTGTTGTGGCGGGGCATTGCGGACTATGCGCAGCAGCACCAGGTTCGCTACCTCATCGGCTGCAGTTCGCTGACCAGCCAGGACGGCGCCATCGGCGCGGCCACCTGGCAACGCCTGCTGCCGCACCTGGCCCCGCCGGCCTGGCGCACCACGCCGATGCCGGGTTTCGCGTGCCCGCTGGACATCGTGGCCGCGGATGCGCCCAAGACGCCGAAACTGCTGGCGGCCTATCTGAGCCTGGGTGCGATGATGTGCAGCGCACCGGCGATCGACCGGGATTTCGGCACCATCGACTTCCTCACACTGGTCGACCTCGCCTCGCCGACACAGAAGCGCCGGCTGGCGCGTTTCGGCATCCCGCTCTGAGCCGGGGCCGGCCCGGACGCTGCCCGCGCCGGCCATGGCCGACGTCGTGGCGACGCCGGGCAGGCCGGTGATCAGTCCGTCGCCGGGTACAGCGGGGTCAGTTCCTTCTCCCGCCGGTGCCAGCGCCGGAACTCGCGCAGCGACAAGGGCCGAAAGCCGCGGTCGCGGTTGGCGCGGCCGATCTGGAACAACAGCCGGTATTGCCGCATCAGGTCGGCCCAGGCCCGCAGCAAGGTGGTGCGGCGGTCCCAGATATGCGTGCTTTCGGCGCCGGCGCCATTGGCCTCGACGATGGTGAAGGCCTGGCCTTCGCGGACCTGGGCGAAATCGGCGAAACGGATGTCGAAGCGCCCGAAATAGAACTCGGGCAGGCGCTGGGCGATCGCGTCGAATCGCGCCTCCATAGCCGCGGTCACGAGGTCATTGCCGTTGCGAAAGATCGCGCCACGGCTGTGGCTGCCGGCGAATGCGAGCCGGATCGCCTGTCCGGGCGCCGGCACCTCCTCGAGTCGCGCCGCATGGCGGCGCAGGTACAGGTGCGGCAGCCGCCCCGCGCGCGGGTCGTCCAGGATCAGTTCGCGCAGGGTCCGCCGCCCGTCGCCATAGACGTGCGGAAAATACTTGAGCGTGACCGAAATGATGCGCCCCTTGTCCTGCCCCGGCCGGCGGCAGTAGAAGATGCCGGCCTCGCCTTCGTACGGTACATAGGCCTGCAGCAGCAGCCGTGCGCCGCGCGGAAACGCGGCCAGATACCGGCGCAGCTTGTCGACGCTGCGCACCAGCTGCACGCCCGCGCCGCGACATCCCAGGTCGGGCTTGGCCACCACCGGCAGTCCGAGCCCGGCGGCCTTCAGCCGGTGCAGTGCCTGTGCCAGTTCCGCATCCAGGTCGTCGCCGGCGGCGTCGTCGGCCGGCGCCCGGTCGACGACGATGAATGGCGCCACCCATTCCGGCGTGTGTTGCATGGCCAGTTGCAGGATCTCGGCCTTGGATTCGCCGACGAAGCCGCCGCCGGGAAACGAGGGGTTGGCCACCGTGGGCAGCAAAATGCCGCGGTAGCGCAGCATCAGCCACAACACATACACCACGATCGGCGGGTAGAAGGCCCACATCGGCCAGAACTCGAAGAAGCTCAGCGGCCGGCCGGACTCGTCCAGCGGCGGCATGCCCTGGTGCGGCAGCTGACCGGTACCGGCGCCATGATCGAGCGACGCGCTCACTGGACGACCCTCCGCGCCACGCGCTGCGGGATTCGCGCTTGGGAACGGCCCGGCGCGCTCACTGGACGACCCTCCGCGCTACGCGCTGCGGGATTCGCGCTTGGGAACGGCCCGGCGCGCTCACTGCCCGCCTCCCGCGGTCCGCGACCGTCATCGCCCTGGACAGGCTCATGGAACACCACCACCGGCGCAGGGGGCTCACGGTACGCCTCCCGTCTCGCGCACCACCGGTGCGCGTGGTGCACGGTTCCAGACCATCAGCACCAGGGCCAGCAACACGATCGGCAATGCCACCGCCAGCGCGGGCGGTATGCCCAGCGCCGCGCTCAGCGCGGAACCGATCGTGGCGCTGAGCCACATCAGGCCTCCCGTCCACACGAGGACGGCCAGCACGACCCACAGGCAGAAGGGTACGAACGGCAGCCGGTAGAAACCGCAGGCGGTGTAGGTGACCAGGCGCAGGCCCGGTACCGCCCGCGCCAGCACGATGGCGCCGGCATACCGCCGCGCGATCTGCTCGCCCATCCAGCGGCCGCGGCCATCGATCAGGCGCCGGCGCAGGGCGGGCACCCGGTTGGCCGCAACGCCCAGTCCGTACAGGCCCAGGTCGCCCAGCGCAATGCCGGCGGCCACGGCCAACACGGCCAGTTCCCAGGACAGCAGGCCCTGGACCGCCAGCACCGCGGCCACCGCGATCGCCAGGTCTTCGAGCACGAAGGTGATCAGGATCAGCACGATGCAGATGACCCAGGGCTGGGCCGCCCCACGCACGGCTGCCTCGTAGAGCGTCACTGCGTCGTGCCACAGTTGCATCATGTCGGCCTTGCCGGGAACGGCGCTGCCGCCATGGCGTCATGGGGCAGGTCATGGGCGGTCGCGGCATGTGGGGCCATGGCAGCATCCGGCTTCACCGGCCCAACACGCCCGGCCAGTTGCGGTCGGCCTTGCGGATATGACCGGCGATGTCTTGCTCCCATTTTTTCTGCACACCGGCATCGTAGTTCAAGTACAGCTTGCCATCGACGATCTTCCACAGCGTGGGGTCCGACGACGCGGTGTCGCCCTCGGACACCGCCCAGGCGCAATACCCGCCGTATTGCGGCGCATACCGCTCGGGATCGGCGATGAAACGATCGCGGTTGGCCTGCGACGCGAAATGCCATTGCGCACCCTTGTAGCTGGTCGAGAAGCGGCTGTCCCCCTTGACCGGCTTGTTCTCGGTGAAATAGGCGACCGTGTCGTAACCACCGACGGCCACGTTGCTGAAGAACCCGGTATAGACCGGATCACTCGCCGCATGCGCCAGTTGGGCGGGCAGGAACATCGACGACAGGCACAGGCCCAACGCCAGCAAAACGGTACGCATGGTGCTTTCTCCTTCGGTTGGCAACCGGCCACCCATGACCGGCTGCTGCCCATTGAGTCGCACCGGCCGCGCAAACCTTACCGTTGCCGACGCCCCCGCACGTGCGCGGATGCGCCACCAGGCGGCCGCACGCACGCGCGGGGCCCGGTGCTGGCGGTCAATGGCCGCGTACGTCGCCCGGCGACTCCGAGCGGGTCAGCTCCGCGTCCCGCAGCGCCAGCAATTGCGCCAGGTCCGACTGCACGTCGTCCTGTTCGGACGCCTGCAGTGGCTGTGGCTGCGGCTCGGCATCGAGCCAGGCCGACGGTTGCGGCAATTCCGGATACGGGCTGGCCATGTCGGGCGGAAAACACCAGACGATGCTGAGCAGCCACTCGCGTGCCTGCGGATCGATGCGTTCGATCTCGCTCATCAGTCGGGTCTGGAACGCGACGGCGTATCTCAGCAGGCGTTCGTCCCAGTGGCGCACGACCAGGCGCAGATGCAGGAAGGTGCGCCTGCCCTGGGGCTCCACCAGCACCTGCGGCTCGACCCAGGCTTCCGGGATGCCGGCCATGCGCAAGGTGTTGCGGGTGCGCACCCGCAGCAATTCACGCCGGGTCGGCAACTGGGCGGCGAAATCCTGGGCCTGGTGCGCCGAGTCGGCAAACACCGGTTCGCTGGTCGCGCCGCCGGTTTCAAAAGGGCCTCCGAACAGCCGCTTGATCAATTCCATGGTCGCTCCCTTCTTGATTCGATGTCGGTGACTACGGCGCATCTGCATCCGATGACAGGGAACCGATGCGCGACGGGCCCGTCGGACCACGCCATGCTCGGCCGATCAGGCAATACGTCCCATTTTGCGCCGAGTCACCTGCACCGTCACGTTCATCTCCTTGTAAGCATCGGGCTCACCGTACCAAATTCCCGAAATCGGCGCCGCAAATGACGGATCGCGCACCACCGCCACCCGGATCAGCTGGCTGCCGCCGATCAGGTTGTTGGTCGGATCGTAGGTGAACCATCCAGCACCGGGCAGGAACACCTGCAACCAGGCATGGGTGACGCCGGAGCCGACCATTGCGACCTCGCCATCGGCGTCCAACGATTCGTCGTACAGGTAGCCGGACACGAATCGGGCGGCAATGCCCAGGCGATCAGGCGGCCGTCGTGATCCTCGGTATCGGGCCGCAGATACGGCGCGGGGTCGTTCAGGCCGGCTGCAGGATGTGGATCGCGCGTTGCGCGACCAGTTCGCGCGTGCGCGCACCATACGCGACCATGTGCGGCGCCGCCGCATGCGCCTTGAGTGCGTCGAGGTCGGCCCATTTCTCGATCACCATGAAGCTGTCCGGTCCGCACGGCGCCTGAAACGCCGGCCCGCCGTCGAGATCGACCGCCGCCCCGTATTCGATGCAGCCCTCCTCCGCACGCACCGCCGGCACATTGGCGCGAAACGCCTCCAGCAAGGCGGCACGTTGTCCGGGTTTGGCGGTGATGACGGCAATCACGTGAATCATGGCGTAGGGCTCCAGGGGGTGGAAATGACAACGCGCGAGCGGATCGTGGCCCGCGCAAGAGGCGGCGCGCCCGGCATGCGAATACCGGACCGGGCGCGGGCCGCAAGAGAATACCATCGGCGCCCGCTCGCCGACCGGCCCGCCGGGGGCTACAGCAGCAGACTGCCGAAGTGGCGGGCAAACGCCTGTGTCGTCGCGGGGTCCAGCCGCTGGCCGATGAAGACCTCGATACCCCGCAACAAGGCACGCAACTCCTGCGGATTGCGGCAGCGGTGGATGGCCTCGCAGATCGGTTCGGCCGGCTCGCCGAGCCGGTTGTGCACGAACCGCGCGACCTCGGCACGGGTCTGCTCGAAGGCCTGCACGCTGGTGGCCGGCCGCTCGGGCTCCTGCGGCATCGCAGCGGTGAATCCGGGCGCGACCGGCGGCGGCAGCGGCACGCTCTCGCCTTCGGGCCCGACCAGGCCCAGGCCCACCAGCCGCTCGAGCGCCGGTTCGAGCTCGCCCACGCGCACGAAGGCGCCGAGCTCGTTGATCGTCTTGTGACCATCGACCAGGATCAGCAGACGGCGTTCGACCGTCGACAGGCGGCCGCTGCGGTGGTTGATCTCCTGCCGGCCCGCCTCGGTCTTGGCCAGCCGCGTACCGAGTTCCATCATGACGGGCCTCCGGCACGGCCGGGCCGCAACACGCCGCGCCCGTGGACGCCGTTGCGCATCCGGCATCGATGATGCGGGCCGGTCATGCGGATGGCTCCCGGATGTCCGGAGTCCCGACGTTCAGAAGGTGGCTGGCAGATGGCATGGCGCGTGGCGCTTTCCGTACGAAAGCCGCTATTGTGGCAAGACTGAAGGCACCGCGCGAATCGGTCAGAATGACGGACCCGCCGCGCCGCCGCGGCACACGTGCACCACAGGAGAGCCCCGATGTCCGATATCGCCGATCTGTTCAAGTCCATTGCCTTGCCGGTCATGCCGGAAGTGGGCATGGCCCTGATCAATACGCTGGACCAGCCCAAGACGTCGCTGGAAAAGATCCATTCGCTGATTGCGCAGGATCCGACCCTCAGCGCCAAGCTGCTCGCCCTGGCCAACAGCGCGGCCTTCGGGCTGCCGCGCAAGGTCGACAGCCTTGACCACGCGCTCAAGCTGGTGGGCCTGTCCAGGATCCGGACCCTGGCACTGTCCGCCTGCCTGCACAATGCGTTCTCGATGCCCGAGGGTATCGACAGCACCGACTTCTGGCGCTACAGCACCGACTGCGCCGGTTACGCGCAATGGTTCGCCACCGGCCTGGACGGCAAGCACCAGATCGACGGCAACAGCGCCTGGCTGGTCGGCCTGATGCTGCGCCTGGGCGAACTCATCATCGCCGATGCGCAGCCCGAGTCGGTGGCCATCATCGAGAAGCTTCCTTGCGCGCCGGGCGAACGCTGGCAACGCGAGCACGCCTGCGTCGGCTTCGACGAGGCCGAGGTCACGGCCGAGCTGGCGCGGCGCTGGAACTTTCCCTCCGACTACGTGCACGCACTGCTGCTGGCATCGGCCCCGCTGGCCGAGAAGCCGATCACGCCGCTGGCCGCCGTCGTGCACCTGGGCAGCCTGCTGGCCGACCAGCCGGACGCGACCGCCGATGCGATCGAGACGCTGCCGGTGCCGGTCATGGATGCACTGGGCTTGAAGTACGGCTGGATGAAGGCGAACTTCCCCCAGCCGGCGAGCTTCATCAACCTGTCGCAGGCCGGCTGAGGCCACAAGTTCCGGCCCGCGCCGGGCGCGATGCAACTGCGGCATAAGCCCATGCGCCCGGTCCGGATGCCCGCTGCCGGACGGGTACCGCGGCCTAGAATCGGCCGCAGGCTGCCGCTGCCTGCCTGTTGCAGGTCGCGGGATGGCCGATCGGAGCTGACATGACCACTGGTGCGCTTGCGGAATTGATGAACTACACCTCGGCCCACAGCGGATCGGCCGGCACGCGCATGTCCGAGTTCGTGCAGGCGTATTTCGACAATGCCGATCCGGACGAGATCGCCGCGCGCGGGCCGGCCACCTTGTTCGCGATCGCCCATGCGCACTGGCGGCTGCTCGAAGCCGCGCGTGCGCCCGACACGGCGCGGATCCGGGTGTTCAACCCGACCCTGGCCGAGGACGGCTACGTCAGCGACCATACCGTGATCCAGATCGTGCATGCGGACATGCCGTTCCTGGTCGACTCGGTGACCATGGCGGTCAACCGCAGCGGTCGCACCGCGCACTGGATCGTGCACCCGCTGATGGCCGTCGAACGCGACGACAAGGGCCTGGCCACGCAGATCCGGCGCGTGCCGGCCGACCGTGCCCAGCGCAA
The DNA here is from genome assembly GCA_024236015.1 of Rhodoferax sp. GTDB lineage: Bacteria > Pseudomonadota > Gammaproteobacteria > Burkholderiales > Burkholderiaceae_C > CAISIP01. The sequence continues at coordinate 856,715 of JACKLK010000001.1, read as the reverse complement.
GGCCAGCGCCGTCGAGTCGCTGATCACGGTCGAATGTGACCGCATCGTGCCCGACGCCGACCGCAACGCGCTGGCGCTCGAGCTCAAGCGTGTGCTGGGCGACGTGCGCAACGCCGTGCAGGACTGGCAGGCCATGCTGGGCCGCCTGCATGACGTCTGCGAAGAGGCCAGCCGTTCGAAGCTGAGCGAGGCCAGCCGCCAGGAGGGCATCGCCTTCCTGCGCTGGCTGGAGGACCGGCATTTCACCTTCCTGGGCACCCGCGACTACGACCTGCACCGCAACGGCGACAAGGCGTCCCTGGTCGCGCGGCCAGACTCGGGCCTGGGCATCCTGCGCGGCCCGGTCCAGACCACCGAGACCCATCTGCCGCCGGAGGCGGTCGCCCTGATCGACACCGACGAACTGGTGCTCGTGATCAAGGCCATGACCCGATCGACGGTGCACCGCCCGGCCTGGCTCGACTACATCGCGGTCAAGCGGTTCGACGACCAGGGCCAGGTGATCGGCGAGACCCGGTTCCTGGGCCTGTATACCTCGACCGCCTATTCCGTGTCGATCGAGGAGATACCGCAGGTGCGCCAGCGGGCCGCTCAGGTCATGGCCCGCGCCGGTGTGGTGCCCGAGAGCCACGCGGCCAAGTCGCTGCAGTCCATCCTGGAGGTCTATCCGCGCGACGAGTTGTTCCAGATCGACGCCGACACGCTGGCCGAACACGCCATCGGCATCCTGCGGCTGCAGGAACGCCAGCGCACACGGCTGTTCCTGCGCCGTGATCCGTTCGGCCGCTTCACCTCGGCCCAGGTGTTCGTTCCACGTGACCGCTACAACACCGAGTTGCGCGTCAAGGTGGGCCAGGAACTGATGGCCGTGCTCGACGGCGAGTCGCTCGAGTTCACGCCCATGCTGACCGACAGCCCGCTGGCACGCATCCACTACCTGGTACGCGCCCGCAACCGGGCGCCGACGACGGTCAACCTGGCCGCACTCGAAGCCCGGGTCGAAAAACTCGCGCAACGCTGGGAAGACGACTGCACCGCCGAATTGCTGCGCGCCCATGGCGAAGGCCAGGGCCTGGTGCTGGCCAACCGCTTCGCAGCAGCCTTCCCGCTGGCGTATCGGGAGCATTTCTCGGCCGCGGTCGCGGCCGAGGACGCCGGCATGCTGGTGGGCCTGACCCCCGAAGAGCCCCTGGTCGTGCGCCTGTACCGTCCGCTCAATGCGCCGGCCGGCCTGCTGCGCTTCAAGATCTACAACACCTCCAAGGTCGCACTGTCCGACTCCCTGCCGCTGCTCGAGAACATGGGCGCGCGCGTACTCGACGAACACCCCTACGACATCGGCAGCGAAGACCTGTGGATCCACGACATCGGCCTGCACCTGCCCGAAGGCACCGAGTTGTCGACCATCAAGCACCGTTTCGAATCGCTGTTCGTGCAGGTCTGGCGCGGCGAGGTGGAAAGCGACAGCCTGAACAAGCTGGTGCTGGTCAGCGAACTGGACGCGCGCCAGATCAGCGTGCTGCGCGCCTACACCCGGTATTTCAAGCAACTGGGCTTCGCCTTCAGCCAGAGCTACATCGAAGACGCGCTGATCCGCAACGCGACGATCGCGCAGGACATCATGGCCTTGTTCCAGACCCGCTTCGATCCGCAGCTGGTGGGCGACCGCGACCAGATGCGGGCCGACCTGCGCACCAAGCTGGAGGACATCCTGTCGTCGGTCCAGAGCCTGGACGACGACCGCATCCTGCGCCAGTTCTATGCGAGCATCCGCGCCACCGCCCGCACCAACGCCTGGCAACGCCTGCCCTCGGGGGCGCACAAGCCCTACCTGTCGTTCAAGCTCAAGCCACGCAAGTTGCCCGGCGTGCCCGAACCCAAGCCGGCGTTCGAGATCTGGGTCTATTCGCCCCGGGTCGAAGGCGTGCACCTGCGCGGCGGCAAGGTCGCGCGCGGCGGGCTGCGCTGGTCCGACCGGCGCGAGGACTTCCGCACCGAGATCCTGGGCCTGGTCAAGGCGCAGCAGGTCAAGAACACCGTCATCGTGCCGGTCGGATCCAAGGGCGGCTTCGTGCTCAAGAAGCCGCCGGCGGCCGGTGACCGCGAAGCCCTGATGGCCGAGGGTATCGCCTGCTACCGCATGTTCCTGTCGGGCCTGCTCGACATCACCGACAACGTCGTCAAGGGCGAACTCGTGCCGCCAGCCGACGTGGTGCGCCACGACGAGGACGACCCCTACCTGGTCGTGGCCGCCGACAAGGGCACGGCCACGTTCTCGGACATCGCCAATGCCGTGTCGCAGGAATACGGATTCTGGCTCGGCGACGCGTTCGCCTCCGGCGGCTCGGTCGGTTATGACCACAAGAAGATGGGCATCACCGCGCGCGGCGCCTGGGAGTCGGTCAAGCGCCATTTCCGCTCCATGGGCGTGAACACGCAGACCACCGAATTCACCGTGGCCGGCATCGGCGACATGTCCGGCGACGTGTTCGGCAACGGCATGCTGCTGTCGCGCAAGATCCGCCTGCAGCTGGCGTTCGACCACCGCCATGTCTTCATCGACCCCGATCCGGACGCCGAGCGTTCCTGGCAGGAGCGCAAGCGCCTGTTCGACCTGCCGCGCTCGAGCTGGGACGACTACGACCGCAGCCTGATCTCCGAGGGCGGCGGCGTGTTCCCGCGCACGGCCAAGTCGATCAAGCTCAGCGAGCAGGCGCGTGCGGTCCTGGGCACCGACGCCACCGAGATGGCGCCCAACGACCTGCTGCGCGCCATCCTGCTCGCCCCGGTCGACCTGCTGTACAACGGCGGCATCGGCACCTATGTGAAGGCGAGCCACGAGACCCATGCCCAGGCCGGCGACAAGGCCAGCGACGCGTTCCGGGTCGACGGGCGCGAACTGCGCTGCAAGGTGTTTGCCGAGGGCGGCAACCTGGGCGCCACGCAACGCGGCCGGATCGAGTTCGCGCAGGCCGGCGGGCGCATCTACACCGACGCGATCGACAATTCGGCCGGCGTCGACTGCTCCGACCACGAGGTCAACATCAAGGTGCTGCTGGGCCAGATCGTCGAGTCCGGCGACCTCACGCTCAAGCAGCGCAACGAACTGCTCGCGTCGATGACCGACGAAGTCGCCCAGCTGGTGCTGCACGACAACTACTACCAGACCCAGGCCCTGGACATCGCCGCGCACCGGCCGCTGTACCTGCTCGATGGGCAGCAGCGCCTGATGCAATGGCTCGAAGGCGCCGGCCGGCTGAACCGGGTCATCGAATACCTGCCCAGCGACCAGGAAATCGCGCAGCGCCGCGCGCGCAAGCAGGGCCTGAGCGCGCCCGAGGGCGCGGTGGTGCTGGCCTACGCGAAGATGTCGGTGTTCGACGAACTGCTGGCCAGCAACCTGCCCGACGACCCCTACTTCAACCGTTCGCTGCAGGCGTATTTCCCCAAGGTATTGAGCGAGCGTTTCCCCGCCGCGGTCGACAGCCATCCGCTCAAGCGCGAGATCATCGCAACCTACATCACCAACACCGTGGTCAATCGCACCGGCGCGACCTTCGTCAACTTCCTCGCCGCCGAATCGGTGGCCACGGCGGCCGACGTGATCCGCGCGTTCACGCTGGCGCGCGAGGTGTTCGACCTCGAGCGGCTGTGGGACCAGATCGATGCGCTGGACTACAAGGTCCCGGCCCAGCTGCAACTCGACCTGCTCAGCAAGCTGACGGCGATCGCGCAACGCGCGTCGCGCTGGATGATGCGCGCACGCTCGGACAACACCGACCTGCCCAGCCTGATCAGCCGCTACCAGCCCGGCGCAGCGACGATGCGCGCACAGCTGCAGGACTGGCTGCCCGAAACCGGACGCGCCGGCTGGAAGGCCGCATCGGACGCCTTGTGCGAAGCCGGCGTCGAGCCGGCCCTGGCCCAGGACCTCAGCGCACTCGAATACATCTTCCCGGCGCTGGACCTGGTCAACCTGGCCCAGAGTGCGGATTCGACCCTCGAAGTCGCTGCGCGCACCTATTTCAACGTCGATGCCGAACTCGGCCTCACGGGCTGGCGCACCGAGATCGCCCGGCTGCCGACCGAGACACTGTGGCAGACCCAGGCACGCGGCAGCGCACGCGACGACGTCTATTCCATTGCCAGCCAGATCACGCTCGGCCTGTTGTCGCGCAACGAAGACCTCGCGCAATGGCGCCAGCGCCACGCGGCCGCGATCCGGCGGATCAACCAGTTGCTGACCCTGGTCTCGACCCAGGCCGCCGACCTGGCCCCGGTATCCGTGGCCCTGCGCGAACTGCGCCAGCTGGCCTGACCCGGCCCCGCAGCGCCACCACACCGCACCGCCATCCACCATGCAAGCAGCCGCGATCGAAGGCTTTTTCCGCACCTTGCAGGCCGCCAATCCGATGCCGGTCACCGAACTCGAATACACCAGCGTTTTCGAGCTGCTGGTGGCGGTCCTGCTCAGTGCGCAGGCCACCGACAAGAGTGTCAACAAGGCCACGCGCAGCCTGTTCCTGGTCGCCGACACACCGCAGAAGATGCTGCGCCTGGGCCTGCCGGGGCTGGAGCAGCATATCCGCACCATCGGCCTGTACCGCAGCAAGGCACGCCACCTGCTGCAGACCTGCACCATGCTGGTCGAGCGCCATGGCGGCCAGGTGCCGCGGGCGCGCGAACAACTCGAGGCCTTGCCCGGTGTCGGGCGAAAGACGGCCAACGTGATCCTGAACTCGGCCTACGGCGAACCGACGATCGCGGTCGACACCCACCTGCTGCGCCTGGGCAATCGAACCGGGCTGGCGCCAGGCAAGACGCCGCTGGAGGTCGAGCGTGCCTTGCTGCGGCGCGTGCCCGCGCCATACCTGGTCAACGCGCACCACTGGCTGATCCTGCACGGCCGCTATGTCTGCACGGCCCGCCAGCCGCATTGCGACCGTTGCGCGGTCCGCCCCTATTGCGATTACCCCGCCGCCAGCGCCGAACCGGCACGGCCCACGCGGCGGCGCCCTCACCCGCATGTGTGATGGGATCGTGATGCGCGGCCCGGCATAATCGTTGCATGGGTACAGGCTCTCCCGTTCCATTCGTGGATCCGCGCACGATCGTCCTGCTGACCGGTGTCATGGGCGGCTTGATGGCTGTCGTGCTGTATTTTCTGCAGCGCAACTACCCGCCATCGGTCAAGGGCCTGCGTTACTGGACGGCTGGTACCGCGGTGCTGTTCGCCGCCGGGCTCACCGCGGCCACGCGCGGCCTGACGCCCGACGTGGTGTCGATCATGCTGGCCAACCTGCTGATCTTCACCGGGGTCTACCTGCAGTTCTTCGGCACCGAGAAGTTTTTCGAGCGCAAGACGCGTTTCTGGCCCCGCTACGCGATGATCTGCGCACTGACGCTGGTCTCGGGCTGGTTCACGGTGGTGAATCCGCTCTACATGCCGCGCCTGATGATCTCCATCATCGTGATGTCGGCGCTGTTTTCCGCCCATGCCTGGCTGATCCTGCGCCACGGCGGTCGCAGCTTCGCCTACCGCTTTGCCGTGCTCATCCTGGTCTGCGCACTGCTCAGCCAGGTGCTGCGTTTTGCCACGGCCTGGCTGTTTCCCACCGGCACCGGCATCCTGGACACGACGCCGCAGAACCTGATCTACATGATCAGTTACCCCTTCCTGATGCTGCTCAGCGCGATCAGCCTGGTGCTGATGGCCACCGACCGGGTGCGCGCCGAATTCGAGCACCTGGCCTCGCACGACTCGTTGACCAACGCGCTGACGCGGCGCAACCTGACCGTGGCCTGCCAGCAGGAGCTCGAGCGTTGCCGCCGCCATGGCCGGTCGATGTCGATCCTGCTGATCGACATCGACCATTTCAAGGTCATCAACGACAGCTTCGGCCACCAGGCGGGCGACCGCGTGCTGGTCCAGTTCGTCTCAGGCGTCTCCACCTTGCTGCGGCGCGCCGACGTGATCGGTCGGCTGGGGGGCGAGGAGTTCGTCGTGCTGCTGCCGGAGACTCCGACCGAGGTGGCGCGGGTCGTCGCCGAGCGCATCCGCGCCAAGGTGCGCGAACTCGACAGCCCCGGGCAGTTCACGGTCAGCATCGGCGTGGCCACCAACCTGCCCGACACCGATTCGGTCGACAGCCTGATGGCCCGCGCCGACCGGGCGATGTACAAGGCCAAGGAACAAGGCCGCGACCAGGTCGTTCTCGGCTGAACGGCCGTGGCCGCGGGCCGCCCGGGCCGTCAGTGCACCAGCGAAGCCAGCACGCCGGCGTCGAAATGCCGCTCGGCATGGTCGGCCAGGCCGTCGAACACGGCGTCCAGCGTCGGCGTGTGCACGCCGAACAAGGCCTGCATCACGGCACCGTCTTCGAACAGGCCGTGCAGGTACACGCCCAGCACGTTGCCGGCGTCGTCCTGCCAGGCCAGGCCGGACCCCATCACCGGGTGGCCATGGCGGCCGGCGGCGGCCATGGCCGGGTGCTCGGCGCTGCGTCCATGGTGGATCTCGTAGCCCCGGACCTCCAGCCCCGACAGGGGCTGCCAGACACCCCGCACGGTGCCGAAGCTCGCCCGGGTCTGCACCACCACCGTCTTGTCCTGTGCAAACGTCGTGACCAGCGGCAACAGTCCCAGCCCGGGCCCATTGCCGTCGATGCCGTGCGGATCGATCATGGCCTCGCCCAGCATCTGCAGGCCGGCGCAGATGCCCAGCACCGGGGCGCCCCGCTGCGCATGCGCGGCGACAGCCCGGTCCAGCCCCTGGCGGCGCAACCACGCCAGGTCGGCACTGGTGGACTTGGAGCCCGGCAGGATGATCCAGTCCCGCGCGCCCCAGCCATCGATCTGCGAGGGCGTGCGCACCCAATGCAGGCTCAGGCCCGGCACGTTGCGCAGTGGCGCGAACTCGTCCAGGTTGCTGATGTGCGGAAACGCCACGACCGCCACGCGCAGCCGGACCTCGCCCGCGGCCGCGACCGCGCGCTCGTCGAAGATCCCGTCCTCCTCCGGCAGGCCGTGCTCGCGCCACATCGGCAGCGTGGCCACCGTGGGCACGCCGGTGCGTTGCTGCAACAGCCGCGGGCCGGGATCGAGCAGCGCCGCATCACCGCGGAACTTGTTGAGCACGAAGCCGCGCAGCAAACCGCGCTGCGTGGGCGGCAGCAGCGCCCAGGTGCCGTACAGGTGTGCGAAGGCACCGCCACGATCGATGTCGGTCACCAGCAGGCAGGCTGCCGTGGCATGTTCGGCCACCCGCATGTTGACGATGTCGACATCGGACAGGTTGATCTCGGCCGGCGACCCGGCGCCTTCGATCACCACCACGTCGTTCTCGCGCATCAACGCATCGAGCGCCGCGGTGACCACCGGCCAGACCCGCACACTGCGGCCGCGCCACGGTGTTGCGCCGAGCGCGGCGTCGACCCGCCCCAGCAGCACGACCTGGCTGTGGGTATCGCGTTCGGGCTTGAGCAGCAAGGGGTTCATGCGCACGTCGGGCACCGCGCGCGCGGCCAGGGCCTGGAAATACTGGGCGCTGCCGATCTCGCCGGCCGGAGCCCCCGCGCCGGCGGCGGCGACCACACGGGCGTTGTTGCTCATGTTCTGGGCCTTGAACGGCGCCACGCGCAGCCCCTGGCGCGCATACCAGCGACACAAGGCCGTGGCCAGCCAGCTCTTGCCGGCACCGCTGCTGGTGCCCAGCACCATGACGGCCCGTGCGCGCCGACTGGCGCCTCCGTCAGACACCGACACAACCGGATCTTCGCTGTCGTTCTGCATGCAGGGCCACTCCCGTGTCGCGCGCCTGCGGATCAGTCGTCGCGGGCCAGCGCGACCCACTGACCGGCCACCGGCACGATGGCGATCCGGTGGTCGAACACCTGCTCGAGCATCCGGTGCGTGGCGGCGTCGCCGCAGGCACCCTGGTGCAGCACCCGCCCCTGCGCCACGATCAGCATCTCGTCGGCATGCAGCGCAAACGAGATCTCGTGCAACACGCTGACCACGGTGCGGCCCTGCGCCAGCAGCTGGCGCACCACCCGCAACCAGTCGGACTGGTGCGGCGGATCCAGGTTGGCCAGCGGTTCGTCCATCAGCAGCACCTCGGCCTGCACGGCCAGCGCACGCGCCAGCAGCACGCGCTGGCGTTCGCCGCCCGAGAGCTGGCCGAGCGTGCGCGCGCGCCAGTCCCAGGCCTGGGTGGCGCGCAAGGCCTGCTCCACCGCCGCGACATCGGCCGCGCTGGGGCCGGCCAGCCAGGCCTGGTGTGGCAGGCGGCCGAGCATGGCCACGTCCCAGACCCGCAGGTCGTCGCCGCTCGATTCGTTCTGCCCCAGCCAGGCCATGCGCCGCGCGCGTTCACGCGCCGGCACGCCGGCCAGGGGGTCGCCGAGCAGGCGGACCGTGCCCGCATGGGGAATCAGCTGTGCCAGCACCTTGAGCAGCGTCGACTTGCCGGCCCCGTTGGGCCCGACAACGCTGGTCCAGCGGCCGCGCGGCAGATCGATGTCGATGCCGTGCAGCACCGGCGAGCGGCCCAGCTGCGCCTGGATGCCGCGCGCCTGCAGCGCCCACGGCGAGGATGGCAGGCCGGACATGCGCCTAGCCTCCCATCGCGCCACCGCGCCGATGCATCAGCCACAACAGGTAGCCCCCGCCCAGCACCGCGGTCAACACGCCGACCGGCAGTTCCTGCGGCGCGATCAGCGAACGCGCCAGCGTGTCGGCGGCCAGCAGCAACACACCGCCCATCAGGCTGGCCAGCAGCAGGAAACGCCGATGCGTGGTGCGCACGATCGAGCGCACCAGGTGCGGCGCGGCCAGCCCGACAAAGGCGATCAGGCCAGTCTGCGCCACCGCCGCGCCCGTGGCCAGCGCCAGCGTGGCCACCAGCACCACGCGGACCCGCGGCAGCGGCAGACCCAGGCTGACGGCCGTCGCCTCGCCCAGCGACAGTCCGTCGAGCACCCGGCCCAGCGCCATGGCCAGCGGCATGCAGGCCAGCCACACCAGCACCATCACGGCGCAGGCCGACCAGCCGACCAGCGCGGTACTGCCCAGCATGAAGGCCTGCAGCGACAGCATCACCTCGGGCTGCAGCATCATGACCAGCGAGGCCAGCGCGCCGAGCACCACGCCGACCACGACGCCGGCCAGCAGCAGGCGCATCGTCTGGTGCACGCCACGCGCCAGCATCAGGGTCAGGAACACCGCGCCGGTGGCGCCGATGAACGCGGCCCCCGTCAGGCCCAGGCGCGACAACCAGTCGCCGGCGTGCGGCGTGCCGCCCACGGCCACCAGCGCGGCTGCGACCCCGAGCGAAGCCCCCGAGGCGCTGCCCAGCAGATACGGATCGGCCAGCGGATTGCGGAACAGGCCCTGCGCGATCGCGCCCGCCAGGCCGAGCAAGGCGCCGGCCAGCCAGGCGCCCAAGGCGCGCGGGGCCCGGATGTCACGGATGATCTGCAAGGCCACCGGGTCATCACGCAGCGACAGCAGACTGTCCAGGCCGGTGCTGCCGATGGCCGCGGACAGCAGCAGCAGCACGCACGAACCGGCGAGCAAGGCTCCGGCCACGACCACGGGCAGCCGCGCATCCCGGGCCAGCGCGGAGTCACCCTGGCCCATCATGGCAGGTGGCCCGACGCACAGCGGGCGATGGCCTGCGCCGCCTCGGCAATGCGCGGGCCGGCGCGCACCAGGATGTCGGCGACGGCCGGCTCGAACACGCAGACCCGCTTGTTTTCGATGGCACGCATGCGGGTCCAACCCGGGCGCTGGGCCATGCCGGCGAAGCCGGCGTCACCGACCATGATCAGGTCCGGGTCGGCGCGCACGACGAACTCCGGGCTGATGCGCGGAAACGGTCCCAGTTCCCGCGGGACGATGTTGCGCAGGCCCAGGCGCTGCAGCGTCTCGCCGATGAACGACGACTCCCCCGCCGCATACGGCGCGGCGTTGACCTCGAAATACACGCGTGCACCGCGCACCGACGGCGGCAAGGACCGTGCCGCCGCATCCACGCCCGCGTCGATGTCGGCCCACAAGCGGCGCGCCTGCGCGCGGGCGTCGAGCACCTGGCCCATGATCTCCAGCACCCGGCGCACGTCGGCATATTGCTTGGGTTCGAGCGCCAGCACCACCAGGCCCAGCGACTCCAGCCTTGCGGCCACCGGCGACGAGGTTGCCAGCAGCACGAGGTCGGGGCGCAGCGCCACGATGGCCTCGACGCTGGGATCGAGCCCGCCGCCGACCCGCGGCAAGGCGCGCACCGGCGGCGGAAAATTGGAATAACGATCGACACCGACCAGGCGATCGCAATGCCCGAGCTGGCACACCATCTCGGTCAACGACGGATAGACGCTGACGATGCGCGCCGGCACACCGTCCAGGCTCACGCGATGCCCCCGGTCGTCGGTGATCGTCGTGGCGCCGGCCGCCGTGCCCAGGAAGGACAGGCCCAGCAACAGAAGCACCAGCCCGGCGAGCCAGCCGTGCCGCAGCCCCGGGTATTGGCCCGCACGCAGGCGGCAGCTGGCCTCAGCCATGGTGCGCGGCCCAGTCCATGATGATGCGGTGCAACTGCGCGGCGCCGTCGGTCAGCGCCGCCGGGCCGGGCTGCAGGATGTCGGCGGACTTGATCTCGAAGATCTGCCGGTGGCGCACGGCGGCCACCTCCGACCAGCCCGCCCGAGCGGCCACGCGGTCGGGCCGGAACTTCTTGCCGCACCAGGAGCCGACGATGATGTCGGGGTCGCGGCGCACGATCTCGAGCCGGTCCGCGATGATGCGATCGCGGCCCATGGGCTGCATGGCCAGTTCGGGAAACACATCGTCGCCGCCGGCCATGCCGATCAACTCCGACACCCAGCGGATCGCACTGATGGCCGGCTCGTCCCATTCCTCGAAATAGACCCGCGGACGGCGCTGCAGCGCCCCGGCCGCCGTGCGCATGGCTTGGAGACCGTCGCGCATCGCGGCGATGCGCGCGAGTCCCGCTCCGGCCTGCCCGACCATCGCGGCAACCTGGTACAGCATCGAGAAGATGGACTCCACGCTGCGCTGGTTGAACACCGTCACCTGCACGCCCTGGCGGATCAATGCGGATGCGATGTCGGCCTGCAGGTCGGAGAAGCCGAACACGCAGTCAGGCTCGAGCGCGAGGATCCTGTCGATCTTCGCGCTCAGGAAGGCGCTGACCCGCGGCTTCTCCTGGCGCGCCCGGCGCGGCCGCACCGTGTAGCCGGAGATGCCCACGATGCGATGCTCCTGGCCCAGCAGGTACAACCATTCGGTGGTCTCCTCGGTCAGGCACACGATGCGCTGCGGCCCGAGGGCGGACGTGGCGGCGGCATCGTGGAGCATGGTCTCAGAACCGGTACAGGACGGATGCGGTAATGGTACGCCCGGCCTCGGGATAGATCGACGTGGTGACGCCGGCCGCGGTGCAGCCGAACGCCTGCGTGTAGTATTTGCGATCGGTCAGGTTGGCGATGCCCAGCGCCAGTTCGGCCGGCCCCCAGGTGTAGGCATACCGCAGGTCGGCCGTGGCATAACCCGGAATCCTGCACTGGTTGGCGAAGTCCGGGCTCTGGCTCGACACCCAGGTCACGCCGCCGCTGATCGCATGGCCGGCAGCCGGGCGCCAGTCGGCGCGCAAGGCAACGGTGCGCCTGGGTACCAGCATCACATCGTTGCCCTTGTACGGTCCTTCCGTGAAACGCGCCTGGCGCAGCGCCACGTTCAGGCGCAGGTCGAGGGCCGCGTTGACCGCGTGCGAGGCCTCCAGTTCCAGGCCCTGGCGCCGGGTCGCGTCGAAGTTGACGTTGGCGCCGAACGGACCGAACGGACCGTTGCCGGCCGGGTCGTAGCCGATCTCGTTGCGCAAGGCACTGCGGTACCAGCGCAGTTCCAGCGCCGACGGCCCCGCGCGCCATCGGGCTCCGACCTCGGTGTCGCGCGAGGTCTGCGGCTGCAGCGCCACGGCGGGATTGGTGAACGAGAACTCGTCCACGTTGGCCAGCCGGAAGCTGCGTGCGGTGCGCACGTAGCCGGTCACGCCGGCGCCGAGCTCCTGGCTCAGGCCGATCTCCCAGGCATGTTCGCGCTGGTCCAGCGTGGTGGCCGACTGGGCTTCGGACTTGTCCAGGCCCTCGTTGCGATACCCCAGCGAGAGCCGGGTGCCGCTGGTCGGCCAGGACAGGTCGTTCTTGACGTACCAGGCCGCATTGTGGGCCCGCGCCTGCGTGCCGGCCGGCGTGAACAGCGACGCGACGATGGTGCGCTCCCAGCGGGTGTTGTCGTGGCCGACGACGAAGACATTGGGCAGCGAGCCCAGCATGCCCTCGTGGCGCGCACGCAGACTGGTGTTGTAGGAGTCCACCGAATAGGCGAACGGCGTGCCGAAGGCCAGGCTGTCGTAGTCCTTGGTGCGCTGGTTGGCGTCGGCCACCAGTTGCCACGCGCCGACGAAGGCTTCGGCGAACAGGCCGGCGTGGTCTTTCTGCGCCGCGGCGTATTCCGTCAGCGAATTGGCCTGGCGCGGATCGGCCGCGTATTGCGCGGCGGTCAGCGCGCCCGGCGAGCCGCTGCGAAACGCGTCGCGGCCACCGCGCACGCCCAGGCGCAGCCAGGCGTTGCTCCATTGCACGGACGCCGATGTCGCGTCGTTGGCGGAGGCGAAATTGTCCCGGTGACCGTCGCTGTTGCGGTCGCTGGCGGCCACGTCGACAGAAAACCCGCCCGCGGCCAGCGTGGCCGTCGCGCGCGATTCGCGCAGGCCCTGGCTCCCGCCGGCCACGTAGACCTGGGCCGCATTGCGGCGCGCGGCGCCACTGCCGGCCTTGGTGGTGACGACGATCACGCCGCCGGTGGCGCCTTCGCCGTAGAGCACCGCACCGGTGCCGCGCAGCACCTCGATCTTCTCGACGGTGTCGATCGGGATCGACGACAGGCCTGCGCTGGTCAGATCGCCCTCGTTGAGCCGCAAGCCGTCCACGATGACGACCTGGTTGCTGCCTGCGGTCGAGCCGAAGCCACGCAGATCGAGGCTGTAGTTGTTGCCGCCGGACGTATCGAGCCGGCCGACCACGCCCAGCAGCTTCATCAGCGCCTCGTTGACGGTGCTCGCCCCGGAGGCGCGGATGTCGTCGGCCGTCACGACGCTGACACCGAAGGGCAGCGAAGCGGCCGGCTCGGCGAACCGCGTCGCGGTCACGGTGACCGCGGGCAATTGAGACTGCGACTGCGACTGCGACTGCGACTGCGCCAGTGCCGGGCCGGCGACGGCAACCGCCATCGGAATCGCGCACAGGCGCACGGCCGCAGCCTTGGGAAAGGAAGAAGAGGAGACATTCATGAGACAAGACCCAGCTGGTACCCTGGCCGTCGTCCCCGACGGCATGCGGGCGCAATGACCGGCTGCAGGCAGCCGGCCGCGTCGTTGGCCGGTATCCGGGCTGGTGGAGCAACCGCCATCGCCTTCCCAGACGCTTGTTCAGGACGTCCAGTGGCTGTGATGGCAACGGGGCCCGAGGGCCCGTCCACTTACCGTTGCGGGGGCAGCGCAGGTTAGCCCGACCATTGCCAGCCGGGCCCCCTGCTTCCCGTTGAACTGCAGCATGCGAACCACACTGCGAGCACCAACGCGGCAATTCTATGCGACCGCCCAGGCGCTAACTCTACAATGGGCCACCTATGTCGAACCCGTCCAAAATCGACCAGATCGCCGAACGCGTGGAACGTTTGCTGGTGCGCCACGCGGAATTGCAGCGAACCAACACCCTGCTGGCGAGCCAGGTCGAGGCGCTCACCACCGAGCGCGACTCCCTGAAGTCCCGCCTGGGCGCGGCGCGGGCACGGGTGGACGCCTTGCTCGACCGGCTGCCCGAGGCCGGTGTCGGCAACAACAGCAAAGATGGGTCATGAAGCAGCTTGAAGTCCAGATCATGGGCCAGAACTACCTGTTGGGTTGCCCGCCGGGCGGCGAGGCCCGCCTGCTCGAGGCCGTGGAACGTGTCGATACCGCCATGTGCAAGATACGCGACGTCGGCAAGGTGCGCGCGCGCGACCGGATCGCCGTGCTGGCGGCGCTGAACCTGGCATTCGATCTCGGCGAGAACGCCGGCAATGCCGCCGCTCCCGCCGCGGCCCCGGCCGCGCACCCTGCATCCGCCTCCTCCGAACTGGACGCCGACGACAACCAGATGCTGGCCTCGCTGCTGGACCGGCTCGATCGCGCGCTGGGCGAAGACGGCCAGCTGATCTGAGCACAGACCTGCATATCGTGGGTCTTTTCGCTTCACGGTCCGTCCTGTCCGCCTACAATGGTTGCGTCTGCAGTGCCCATCGGGCTTTTAATTCCTTGAACCAATGCTCTCGTAGCTCGGGCTTGGAACATCGCCTGGCTGGTGTGATCATCTCGCGTCAGATGAACCCGACGCCAACGCTGACCTCGCCCACCTGAACCCCGGTTCAGGATGCGGTTCGGTGGCCCCTGCAGGCACCTTCTCCTCCTGTGGATTTCTCCCTCACCCTGATTCTCGAACTGGCGCTGCTGGGGCTGTGCACCGGCTTCCTGGCCGGACTGCTGGGACTGGGCGGAGGCATGATGATGGTGCCCTTCCTCACCTTCATCCTGAGCACCCGCGACTACCCACCCGAACATGTGATCAAGATGGCGGTGGCCACGTCGCTGGCCACGATCTGCTTCACCTCGCTGGCGTCGGTGCGCGCCCACCACCGGCGCGGTGCCGTGCGCTGGCCCATCGTGCGGGTGCTGGCGCCGGGCATCGTGCTCGGATCCTTCGTCGGGGCGCAAATCGCCGCCGCCATGCCGGCACGGCTGCTGGGCTACCTGTTCGCCGGTTTCGTCGCCTTCTCGGCCACGCAACTGGTGCTCAACCGCAAACCCAGGCCTTCGCGCACGCTGCCCGGCACCCCCGGCATGTTCGGTGTCGGCAACCTGATCGGCCTGCTGTCCTCGCTGGTCGGCGCCGGTGGTGCGTTCGTGTCCGTGCCGTTCATGACCTGGTGCAACGTCGTCATCCACCAGGCGGTGGCCACGTCCGCGGCGCTGGGTTTCCCGATCGCGCTGGCCGGCTCGATCGGCTACCTGGTGGCGGGCTGGAGCCTGCCGGACATGCCGGCCGGAGCGCTCGGCTACCTGTACTGGCCGGGATTCCTGGTGTTGTCTGCGGCCAGCATCGTGACCGCCCCCCTGGGCGCCCGGGTCGCCCACAGCATCGACGTGGCGCCGCTCAAGCGGCTGTTCGCACTGGTGTTGTACGCTCTGGCTACCTATTTCATCCTGCGCTGAACCTGAAAGGACGACGGAACATGCGAATCTGCGTGGTCGGAGCCGGTGCGATCGGCGGCATGCTGGGCGCGCGACTGGCGCAGGCCGGCAACACCGTCAGCCTGGTCGCGCGCGGCGCACATCTGCAGGCGATCCGCAGCGACGGACTGGCACTGATCGACGATGCCGGTGTGCAGCATGTGGCCCGGCCGGCGTGCGCAACCGACACCCTGGCCGAGCTCGGGCCACAGGATGTCGTGGTGCTGGCCATGAAGGCGCACCAGGTGGCCGACGTAGCGGCGCAACTGACCCCGTTGCTGGAGTCCGGCACCCGCATCGTGACCATGCAGAACGGCATCCCGTGGTGGTATTTCCACGGCCTGACCGGCCCCTGGCACGGAACGGCACTGCACAGCCTGGACCCCGACGGCAGCATCGCGCGCCACGTGCCGGCCGAGCGCATCATCGGCAGCGTCGTCTACCCGGCCTGCGAAGTGATACGTCCCGGCGTGATCCGGGTGATCGAAGGCAACCGGTTCAGCCTGGGCGAACCGGACGGCAGCGACACGCCATCGATACGGGCCATCAGCGCCGTGTTCATGGCGGCCGGCCTGCGGGCCCCGGTCACCAGCGACATCCGCTCGGAGATCTGGCTCAAGGTCTGGGGCAACCTCAGCTTCAACCCGATCAGCGCCCTGACCCATGCCACGCTTGAGGACATCTGCCTGTACGGGCCGACGCGCGCGCTGGCCGCGGGCATGATGACCGAGGCCCAGGCCATCGGCGAGAAGCTCGGCGTGCGGTTCAAGGTCAGCCTGGACAAGCGCATTGCCGGCGCCCAGGCGGTCGGCCAGCACAAGACCTCGATGCTGCAGGACGTCGAGCAGGGACGCCCGCTGGAACTGCAGGCGCTGGTCGGCTCGGTCGCCGAGCTCGGCCGGATCACGCAGACGCCGACACCGTCGATCGACGCGGTCTGGGCGCTGGCCAGCCTGCTGGCGCGCACGCTGCAACAACACCAGGCGCGGCTCTCGGTTGCGTCGACCACCCGGAACCGACCATGACCCGTTTCGCCACCCTGCCCGAGATGATCGCGGCCCAGCCGCACGAGGCCGTTGCCCTGATGGCGCCCGCGCGCGACCCGCTGCCCTACGGCGCACTCGCGCAACTGGTGCGCCACACGGAGCAGCAGCTGCGTGCGCATGGCCTGGCGCGCTCCGATCGTGTCGCCCTGGTGCTCGAGAACGGGCCCGAGATGGCCTGTGCCTTCGTCGCGGTGGCCGCCGCTTGCACCGCCGCACCGCTCAACCCGGCCTACCGGGGCGAGGAGTTCGCGTTCTACCTGTCGGACCTCGGTGCCAAGGCGCTGATCGTCGCACAGGGCAGCGAGAGTGCGGCCATCGAGGCCGCGCGCGGTCTGGGCATGCTCGTATTGCAGCTGCGGGCAGACCCCGCCGCGCCGGCCGGCAGCTTCACGCTGCATGCCGCGGCCGACGCGCCGGCGAGCGCCCACCCGGCAGCGCCGGACGCGGGACCGGCCGGCGCCACCGACGTGGCCCTGATCCTGCACACCTCGGGCACGACCTCGCGGCCCAAGATCGTGCCGCTGAGTCACGGCAACCTGTGCGCGTCGGCGCGCAACGTCAGCCACACACTGCAGTTGACGCCGTCGGACTGCGGCCTGCACGTGATGCCGATGTTCCACATCCACGGCCTGATCGCCGGGTTGCTGGCACCCCTGTCCGTCGGCAGCCGGGTCTTTTGCACGCCCGGCTTCCATGCGCTGCGATTCTTCGGCTGGCTGCGCGAGAGCCATGCGACCTGGTATACCGCGGTGCCCACCATGCACCAGGCCATCCTGGCGCGTGCACCGCACAACCGGGACGTGATCCGCGAGCATCCGCTGCGTTTTCTGCGTTCCTCGTCATCGTCGATGCCGCCGCAGGTGATCGCCGAACTGGAGCAGGTGTTCGCCGCCCCGCTGATCGAGTCCTACGGCATGACCGAGGCCACGCACCAGATGGCCAGCAGTCCGTTGCCGCCGGGTCGGCGCATTCCCGGCTCGGTCGGTCCGGCGGCCGGTCCGCAGATCGCCATCATGGACGAGCACGGGCAACGACTGGCCAGCGGCCAGGTCGGCGAGGTCGTGATCCGCGGCGACAACGTGACCGCGGGTTACGAGAACAATCCGAAAGCCAATGCCGAGGCCTTTGTCGACGGATGGTTCCGCACCGGTGACCAGGGCGTGCTCGATGCCGACGGTTATCTCACCCTCACCGGAAGGCTCAAGGAGATCATCAACCGCGGCGGCGAGAAGATCTCGCCGCGCGAGATCGACGAAGTGCTGATGGACCATCCGGCCGTGGCCCAGGCCGTGACCTTCGCGATGCCGCACCCCAAGCTCGGCGAAGAGGTGGCCGCAGCCGTCGTGCTGCGCGAGTCGGCACCACCGGCCGACGAAGCCGGCCTGCGCACCTTCGTGGCCAGCCGCGTCGCCGACTACAAGGTTCCGCGCCGGATCCTGATCCTGGCCGAGATTCCCAAGGGCGCGACCGGCAAGCTCCAGCGTATCGGGCTGGCGGCCAAGCTGGGCCTGGCATCGTAGCCCTGCGCACGGCGCCGTGCCGCGGACCGCACCCGCTGCTGCGCCGTGGCGGCTTATTCGTTCCCCAGCGTGTCCATCAGGTGTTCGAACTGCTGCGCCGGCACCGCGGGTGAACACAGAAAACCCTGGTACGCCGCACAGTCGAGTTCGCGCAGGCAATCCGCCTGGGCCTGTGTCTCGACCCCCTCGGCGACCACGTCGAGCCCGAGCGCGCGCGCCATGCCGATGGTCGCGCTGACGATGGCACGGTCGCTGTCGTCCTGCGGCAGGCCGGTCACGAAGGAACGATCGATCTTGAGCCGCGAGATCGGGAAACGCTTGAGGTAGGACAGGCTCGAATAGCCGGTGCCGAAGTCGTCGATCGACATCGCGACGCCGATGCGCGCCAGCGCGTGCAGGCGCTCGAGCGCCTCGTCGGCGTCGCGCAGCAGAATGGATTCGGTGAGCTCGAGCTCCAGCAGCTCCGCCGACAAGCCGGCTGCCCGCAACGCGTCATCGACCATGGATACGAAGTCCGCCTGCTGGAACTGCAGCGCCGACACATTGACCGACACCCGTATCGGACGGCCGGCACGTTGCCATGCCGCGGCCTGCCGCACGGCCTGCTCCAGCACCCAGTTGCCGATCGAGATGATGAAGCCGGTCTCCTCGGCCAGCAGGATGAAGGCCGTGGGCGCCACGACGCCGAATTCGTCGTCGTTCCAGCGCGCCAGCGCTTCCGCGCCGATCATCCTGCCCCCGTCCAATGCGACCTGGGGCTGGAAATGCACGCTGAAGCGGCCCTGTTGCAGGCCCTGGCGCATGGCATGGTCCATCTTGATGCGCGAGAGCACGTCGACGTTCATCTGTGGCTGGTAGAAGCGGAAGCTGCCGCGACCGCGTTCCTTGACCCGGTACATCGCGGTGTCGGCGAACTGGATCAGGTCGTCGAGCGTCTTGCCGTCGTCGGGATACAGCGCCACGCCGATGCTGCAACCGACCGAGAAATTCATGCCGTCGAGCACGAAAGGGGCGGCCATCGCCTGCAGCACGCGTTGCGCGCAGGCCTCGGCGCCGGCTGCGTCGGCCTCCTGCAGGAACACGACGAACTCGTCGCCGCCGAGCCGGCACAAGGTGTCGACGTCGCGCAGGCAGGCATCGATGCGCGCCGCCACCTCGACCAGCACCCGGTCGCCGAAGGCGTGGCCCATCGAATCGTTGATGTTCTTGAACCGGTCCAGATCGAGGAAGAACACCGCGAACCGGCCGCCGCTGCGCTCGGCCATGCGCAGCGCGAAGTCCACCCGTTGCGTCAGCAACAAGCGGTTCGGAAGCCCGGTCAGCACGTCGCGGTAGGCCAGGGTCTCGATCCGCTGCTGCGCCGCGTATTTCTCGCTCAGGTCCTTGAAGAAGCAGATGCTGTTCACCGCCTGGCCGTGCTCGTCGCGCAGCAACACCCACGACACCTGCACCGTGCGTGCCGGTTGGCCGGCATTGCGCCGCTGGGCCTCGCCCTCCCAGAAACCGTCGGCCTGCAGATGCTGCTCGATGCGGGCAAAAAAGCCCTGGTCGTGCGGGTCGTGGAAAAACTGCTTCGCCGAGCCGCCCAGCAGCGAGGCCTGTGCGTTGCCGGTCAGGCGTTCGCAACTGGGATTGGCCGCCAGCAGCCGGAAATCGGCCCCGGTGATGAAGATCGCGTCCAGACTCGACTCGAACACCTTGGCCGCCAGGCGCAAGCGAGCCTGGCTGTCCACCTGCTGCGTGATGTCGCGAAACGCGAACACCCGGCCGCTGGCTTCACCACGCTGGTACTGCGGCAACGAGCGCCGCTCGACGATGCGCCCGGACCGCAACACGAGCTCGTCGTCGGCCTCGAGCAGCGGCGACGCCGCGATCTCGGCCAGCCGCGCCTCGTACCCATCGCTGTCGACGACGGCCGCCGCCATGTGGGCGAACAGGGCCGGATCGTTGCGCCGCACCATCAAGGCCTCGGGCAGGTCCCAGATCTCGGCAAATCGACGGTTGTAGTTGCGCACCCGGCCATGGCGGTCGCTGGCCATGATGCCGTCGGCCGTCGACTCCAGCGTGGCGCGCAGCTCCGCCACCAGGCGCTCGAGTTCGACCTCGGTGCGCCGTTGCTGGCGCAGGTCCTGCAGGCAGACCAGGTACAGCGGCGTCGCCGCGTCGATCCAGACGCGGCTGACCCTGCGGTCGACCGGAATCGCCACACCGTCACCCGTGCGCAGCAGGGTTTCCGAATGGATGTCGTGGCTGAGTCCGGCCGCGACATCCTCCCAGAAGCAGTGGTCTTCCGGCGTGGCCGTCAATTCGATGGCCACCCGTCCTTGCAGGTCCTCACGCGACAACCCGGCCAGCGTGATCGCGGCCTGGTTCACCGACACGATGCGCAGGCTGACCGGATCCACCAGCCAGACCGCCTCGATCAAGGCCTCGATCAGCAGCGAGTAGCCGGCCGGAATCACGGCACGACCTCGCCGCGTACCGGATCGGACGCCCGTTCGAAGAAGTAGCAGATCCGCAGTCGCGGTGCCAGATAGTCCCGGGCGTCGGCGGGCAGCAGGTCGGGGCGCAGGCTGCGCCGGATGCCGGCCGTGGGCATCTGTTCCAGATCGAGTATCAAGGCGTCCTCCTTGGCCAAGCCGGCATCATGCACCATGACCCGCGGCTTGAGCGGGCGTGCCGAGTTGACGGACACGACCAGCGCGAAACGGCTGTCCGACAACTGCACCACGGACCCCGGCGGATAGACACCCATCATCCGGATGAAGGCGGCCAGCACGGAGACATCGTGGCGCTCCTTCATCTGGGAGAAGATCTGCGACAAGGCCTCGTGCGGCGTGACGGCAGCCGACTGGCGCGGCGGGTTGCACATGTTCTCGTAGCGGTTCACCAGCGCCAGCACCTTGCCGGCCTGGCTGATGTCGGCCCCACGGATCTGGTTCGGAAAGCCGCTGCCGTCGAGCATCTCATGGTGTTGCGCAATAGTGTTCTGCACCTCGGAAGACAGGCCGAGTTGCTGCGCGATGTCGACCCCGAACCCGACATGGCTCTGGTACAGCCGGTATTCCGCAGGCGCAAAGCTGGAATCCGACAGCCGGACCTGGTCGGGCAGCTGCATCTTGCCGACGTCGTGCAGGAATGCGGCCAGGCCGAGGTCGCGCAGGGCCTGCGCCGACATGCCCAGCGCCTTGCCCAGCAGCAGCGACAGCACCGTGACGTTGACCGGATGCATCCAGGCCCGGTCGCCGGTGGTCTCCGACAACAGCCGGATCGACGATTCGCTCTGCCCGAGCATGTCGCTGACCAGCGAGGACACCAGTTGCACGCAATGCCCGGACGCGGCCTGCGCGTCGTGCGGAATCAGTTCGACGACGGTACGGTATTGGCGGATCGCGGCATCGAACTGTCGATCGCACGACTCCAGGCTGGCACGCTGCGCCGCGACCCGTTCGGCATGGCGCAGCCGCTGCAGTTCGCGCGCATCGGGCGGCGACGTCGTGGCGGCGGCAGGCGCCGGGCCGGCCGGAGCGTCGACCGGGTCCAGTGCATGGGCCGCTGGTTCGGCCACGGGTGGAGCCGGCGGCTCGTGCGGCGCCATGGCCTGCGGCACGGGATCGCTGCGCGCCGGGACGATCCGCACCCTGGACAGTCCCAGGCTGCGCAGGGTCTCGATCTGTCGCGCCGACGTGATCTTGAAGCTGCCCTTGGGAAATGGATGGGACATCCAGCCCAACTCGAGATCGACGTACAGGCCGACGCGCAACTCGTCCGGCGTCACATACGCATAACCGGACGCCCTCATGGCCGTGGCCCGCTTCGACGAAGCGACGCGTGCTGCAGGCTGAACAGGGCGGTCATGGTCACGAGCTTACTACTGCCACTGGCCAGCAATGGTAAAACCCATTGCATGTTTCTTTCATGCGACACCGATGGGTATCATGGCCCGTTGCGAACGTCGTGCAGCTGCAAGCCATGTCCCACCGATGATCGACCTGTACTACTGGCCCACACCCAACGGATGGAAGATTTCCATCATGCTCGAAGAATGCGGGTTGCCCTTCCGCATGGTTCCGGTCAACATCGGAAAAGGTGAACAATTTCACGAGAAGTTCCTTGCCGTCGGGCCGAACAACCGCATGCCCGTGATCGTGGACCATGCGCCAGCCGACGCCGGCGCCGCGTTTGCGGTCTTCGAAAGCGGCGCCATCCTGATCTACCTCGCCGAAAAGACCGGGCGCTTCCTGCCTGCCGGTCTGCGCGAGCGACACACGGTGCTGCAATGGCTGATGTGGCAGATGGGGGGCCTGGGACCGATGGCCGGGCAACTCGGGCACTTCCTGCTGTATGCGCCCGAGTCCGTGCCGTATGCCCAGCGGCGCTACGCCGACGAGGTGGACCGCCTGTACGGCGTGCTCGACCGGCGGCTGGCGCAAACCGGCGCCCATGTCGCCGGCGACGACTACACGATTGCCGACATGGCGATCTTTCCGTGGATCCGGATCCACCGCAAGCAACAGGTCGATCTCGCGCGTTTTGCACATGTGGCGCGCTGGTACGAGACGGTACGGCAGCGTCCGGCGGTGCAACGCGCGCTGGACCTGGGCAAGGAACTGCGCGCCGACACCCTCAGTGACGAGGCCCGCAAGGCCTTGTTCGGACAGACCGCGGACTCGCTGCGCGGACACACAGGAAACACACCATGATCGAGTTCTTCTTCGACTGCTCCAGCCCCTGGACCTACCTGGCTTTTCACAACATCCAGCCCATGGCGCAGGAGATCGGCGTGCCGGTGCGCTGGCGTCCCATCCTCGTGGGCGGCGTCTTCAACAGCGTCAACCCCAGTGTCTATGCCCAACGCGAGCATCCGGTGCCGGCCAAGCTCGACTACATGTACAAGGACATCCAGGACTGGGCGTCGATGGCCGGCCTGAAGATCAAGATGCCGCCCAGCGTGTTTCCGGTCAACAGCGTGAAGGCGATGCGCGCCTGCACCTGGCTGCTGGAACAGGGGCAACCGCAGGCCATGGTGCCGTTCGCACGTGCCGTGTTCGAGAGTTATTGGGGCGACGACCAGGACATCTCGCGCGACGACGTCATCGCCGCGGCCTGCGATCGCTGCGGGCTCGATACGGACGCCGTGATGCAAGGCATCACCACGCAGCCGATCAAGGACCGGCTCAAGGCCCATACCGAGGAACTGGTGCGCCGGGGCGGGTTCGGCTCCCCGACCATGTTCGTCGGCAACGACATGTATTTCGGCAACGATCGGCTGGTGCTGGTGCGCGCGGCCGCGCTCAGGCAAAAAGCGTCTGCGCCGGCGTCGTGAGCGGCACGGCGCGAGGCGGCATGGCCACCAGCGCGCCCTGCTCCCAGCGTTGCCAGCCGTACAGGGCCGCGAACCGGAAATCCGGCGCCGCCGCACCTGCCGCGCCCACCCGCTCCGCACCGCGGCGCACGCCGTCGATGAACCAGGCCGGCAGGCCGACGTGATACGGATTGCGCGCCACCTCGCCGACGTGCTGGCTCAAGGCCGCCACCAGATCCGCGACTTCCCGGCAGCCGAGTTCCACCATCAGCCCCGGATGGAGCTGGGTGTTCCAGTATTCGCTGCAGGCCAGGTGCAGGCGGTGTTGCAGGCCGGCCACGGGCAAGGCGTCCATCACCAGCGCGTGCGTGCCCACGTGCGCCGGGTGGCCATCCTGTGCATGCGGGCACACGACCAGTTGCGGACGATGCAAGCGCAGCAACGCCGCGACCCGCTCGACGCAACGCGCCCAGTGCACCGCATCTGCCTGTGCCGACATCGGATCGATGCGCTCGAGCCCGTGTTCCGACTCCCCGGATGCGCTCACGAGGTCGAACCCCAGCAGGTCGCAGCACTGGCGCAGTTCGTCCCAGCGGGCGCGACGCCGCGCGCGGTTGGAGCCCAATGTCACCGCGACGTTGACGACGCGCCACGGACCTTCGCGACGCAGCCGCAGCGGCAGGCCCCCGGCGATGGCCTCGTCATCGGGATGGGGTGAAAACACCAGGCACACCGGTGCGCCGTCCGGCACCGCCGGCAGCGCAGCCGCTCGGGCCTGCCCGGCGCCGAGCAGCCGCCCCTGCGCGAGCAACTGCTCGAAGCCGGCAACATACGCATGGAAGGGGTCGCAGGAGGTCACAGGCGGTCTCGGGTGCGCAGTGCCGACGCGGCCCTGCCCGGGTGTTGCGATCGGCCTGCGCTGCCGATCATTCTAGGCTGCGCACCGGCACCGCCGGGCCGAAAAAAAAACCCGCCGCGGCGGGTTGTCGGTCGCGCGCGGCAGGCGCTGCTGGCGCCTGCCGCGGGTTTGCCGGCCATCAGCCCATGTGCAGGCCGCCATTGACGGAGAAGTCGGCACCGGTGGAGTAACCGCCTTCGTCGGACGCCAGCCACGCAATGATGGACGCGATCTCGCTCGGCTCGCCCAGGCGCTTGACCGGAATCGTCGCGACGATCTTGGCCAGCACGTCCTCGCGGATCGCCTTGACCATGTCGGTGCCGATGTACCCGGGGCTGACCGTGTTGACGGTCACGCCCTTGGTCGCCATCTCCTGCGCCAGCGCCATCGTGAAGCCGTGCATGCCCGCCTTGGCCGCCGAGTAGTTGGTCTGGCCGGCCTGGCCTTTTTCGCCATTGACCGAACTGATGTTGATGATGCGGCCCCAGCCCTTCTCGACCATGTCGGCCACGACCTGCTTGGTCACGTTGAACATGGAATTGAGGTTGGTCTCGATCACCGCATCCCAGTCCTCGCGCGTCATCTTCAGGAACATGCGGTCCTTGGTGATGCCGGCGTTATTGACCAGCACGTCGATAGGGCCATGCTCGGCCTTGGCCTTGGAGAAGGCGGCGACCGTGGAATCCCAGTCGCCGACATTGCCGACCGATGCATGAAAGGTGAAACCCAGTGCCGCCTGCTCGGCGATCCACTTGGCGTGGTCGCGGGTCGGCCCGCAGCCGGCGATGACCGTGAACCCTTCCTTGTGCAGGCGCTGGCAGATCGCGGTTCCGATCCCCCCCATGCCTCCGGTCACGTACGCTACTTTTTTGCTCATGTCGATCTCCTCTTGTTGAAATGGTCTTGCGCGCGCCGGCCGTTCAGCGTTCGATGGTCAGCGCCACGCCCATGCCGCCGCCGATACACAGCGACGCAATGCCCTTCTTGGCATCGCGCTTGCGCATTTCGTGCAGCAGGGTCACCAGTATGCGGCATCCGGACGCGCCGATCGGGTGACCGATCGCAATGGCACCGCCATTGACGTTGACCTTGCTGGTGTCCCAGCCCATTTCCTGGTGCACCGCACAGGCCTGGGCGGCAAAGGCCTCGTTGATCTCCAGCAGGTCCAGGTCCTTGGCCTTCCAGCCGGCACGCTCGAGCGCCTTCGTCGACGCCGGGACCGGGCCCATGCCCATCATGGCCGGATCCAGGCCGCTGGTGGCAAAACTGGCGATGCGCCCCATGGGCGTGAGGCCGAGCGACGCAGCCTTCTTGGCCGTCATGACCATCACCGCGGCGGCGCCGTCGTTGATGCCCGAGGCATTGCCGGCGGTGACGCCGCCGGCCTTGTCGAACGCCGGCCGCAAGCCGGCCAGGGCTTCGGCATTGGTCTTCCTGTTAATGTACTCGTCGGCCGCGAACACCACCGGATCGCCCTTGCGCTGCGGAATGTTCACCGACACGATCTCGTCCTTGAAACGACCGGCTTCCTGGGCGGCTGCCGCCTTTTGCTGGCTGGCCAGCGCCAATGCGTCCTGCGCCTCGCGCGAAATGCCGTATTTCTTGGCGACGTTCTCGGCCGTGATGCCCATGTGGTACTGGTTGTAGACGTCCCACAGGCCGTCGACGATCATCGAGTCGATCATCTTCCAGTCACCCATGCGCTGGCCGTCGCGCGAGCCGAGCAGCACGTGTGGCGCCGCACTCATGTTTTCCTGGCCGCCGGCAATGACGATCTCGCTGTCGCCGTACGCCACGGCCTGCGCCGCCAGCATGACGGCCTTGAGGCCGGAGCCGCAGACGGCGTTGATGGTCAGCGCCGGTGTGGCCTGGTTCAGGCCGCTCTTGATCAGGGCCTGGCGCGCGGGATTCTGGCCGGCACCTGCGGCCAGGACCTGGCCCATGATGACTTCACCGACCTGGTCGGCGGCCACGCCGCTGCGCTTGAGCACCTCGGCCACGACGATGGCCCCCAGCTCGGTGGCCGGCACCTTGGCCAGACTGCCGCCAAACTTGCCCACGGCGGTACGGGCTGCGGCTACGATGACGATATCTTCCATGCTGTTCTCCTTTGAATGAAAGCGGGTTCAGGCCTTGGCCTTGACATAACGGCCGGGTGCCGCTTCGATGGCCTTGAATTTCCCGTAGCCATAGGACTTCGGGGCGTTGATCTGCTTGCCGGCCTGGGCCTTGAGCCAGTCGGCCCAGTCCGGCCACCAACTGCCCGGATGCTCCTTGGCACTGGCAATCCAGTCGTCGACCGAGGCCGGGAACTTGTTGGCCGGGCCGATCCAGTGGCTGCGCTTGTTCTTGGCCGGTGCATTGATGACGCCGGCGATATGGCCGGAGGCGCCCATCACGAAACGCTTCTTGCCCGGCAGGTGCTGGGTCGACGCGTAGGCGCCGCCGATGGGCACGATATGGTCCTCGCGCGAGCCGTAGATGTAGACCGGCAGGTCGACCTTGCGCAGGTCGATCTTCTCGCCGCACACCACCGCCTTGCCCGGCTGCACGAGCCGGTTCTCGAGGTAGGTGTTGCGCAGGTACCAGGCATAGAACGGCCCGGGCAGGTTGGTGGAGTCGCTGTTCCAGTACAGCAGGTCGAACGGCGGCGGCGTCTCGCCCTTGAGGTAGTTGCCCACCACGTAGTTCCACACCAGGTCGACCGGACGCAGGAACGAGAACGTCGACGCCAGGTCCTGGCCCTTCATCAGGCCGCCCTGCCCCATCTCGAGTTCGCGGTACTTGACGAAGGACTCGTCGATGAAGACATCGAGAATGCCGGTGTCGGTGAAGTCGAGCAAGGTCGTCAGGAAGGTCGCGCTGGCCACCGGCTTCTCGCCGCGTTGGGCCAGCACCGCCAGCGCCGTGCACAGGATGGTGCCGCCGACGCAAAAGCCCAGTGCATTGATGGTCTTGCTGCGGCTGATCTGCTGCACCACGCCGATCGCCTGGATGGCCGCGTTCTCGATGTAGTCGTCCCAGGTCGTCTTGGCCAGCGAGGCGTCCGGATTGCGCCAGCTCACGACAAAGGTGCGATGGCCTTGTTCGACCGCATAACGCACCAGCGAATTCTCGGGCTGCAGATCCAGGATGTAGTACTTGTTGATGCACGGCGGAATCAGCAGCAAGGGCTTCTCGTACACCTTGGCCGTCAGCGGCTTGTATTCCAGCAACTGGAACAATTCGTTCTCGTACACCACCGCGCCTTCGGTCGTGGCAACGTTCTTGCCGACCTCGAACAGGCTCTCGTCGGTCATCGACACGTGGCCTTGCTGGATGTCGTGCAACAGGTTCTGCATGCCCTTGGCAATGCTTTCGCCCTGGGTTTCGAGCGCCTTGCGCTGGGCCTCGGCATTGAGTGCCAGGAAGTTGCTCGGTGCCGCCGCCGCCAGCCACTGCTCGACGGCGAATCGCACCCGGGCCCGCGTCTTCTCGTCGGCCTGCACCGCGTCGGCCAGCCCGATCAGCGCGCGCGAATTGAGCAGGTAGTTGGCCGCCGTCAGGGCCGCCATCGGGTTGCCGCTCCAGGCCGGATCGGCGAATCGCTTGTCGTGCACCTGGGGCTTGCCCTCGAGGGCCTGGCTCCACAACTGGCCGGCCTCCTGCAGGTACTGCTGCTGCAACTCCTGCAGCTTGGCGGGCGAGAACTGCAGCGCGGGCGCCGCGCCCTGGGGCAGGCTCGGCAGTCCGGCCTGCAGGGGAGGCATGAGGTTCTGCAAGGCCTGCATGGCACCCGTCCAGCCGCTCGCCATCTGCTGCTGCAGCTGTTCTGCCGACTGGCTCCAAAGGTCCGTGTTGTCCTGTTTCATCGTGTCTCCAGCAATACCCGGGCGGTACGCCAAGAGTATCGCAGACGCGTCCTTCGTCAAACTGACAGACGCGCTAGACTTGAGCTGCAATGTACCTTGTCCTCATTGCCTGGCTGTATGTCACCCTGATGATGGCCGTGGCCGAGGCCACCAGCTCGCAGGGAACGGTGCTGGGCGCCTTCTTCACCTTCATCCTGTACGGCGTCGGCCCGGTGTCGCTGCTGATGTACCTGCTGCGCACGCCCGCGCGCCGCAAGGCCTTGCGCGCACGCGAAGCGGCCGCGTCAATCGAACCAGATGCAGGCAGCCATGCGGCCGCTGCCGCCGAGGGCGACGCTGTCGCGCCGGTGCGAAAAGAACCGTGACGGATCACCCACGGTGCACCAGGGCGGACTCGAATCGTTGCCGTGGATGCGCGTGATGCCCAGTGCGCGCAGGCGCATGCGGGCCAGGCCGGCCAGATCGGCGAACCACTTGCCAGGCTTGCCGGGTCGGAACATCGCGTCGGCACCCGGGTCCCGCGCCAGGAACGCGGTGCGCACCTCCGGCCCGACCTCGAACGCCTGCGGCCCGATGCAGGGGCCGAGCCAGGCCACGGTGTCCGCGGCCACCGTCCCGCCGGCGCCGGCCGCCGTGCCTGGTTCCGTCGCCAGCGACCGGTACTGCGCGAAGTTCTCCTCCAGCACACCCTCGGCCAGCCCGCGCCAGCCCGCGTGGGCCGCCGCCACCACCCGCCCGCCGGCATGGGCGAGCAATACCGGCAGGCAGTCGGCCACCCGTATCGTGCAGACCACGCCGGCCGTCCGGGTGCAGCAGGCATCGGCCTCGATGGCACCGGGCTCGGACGGTCCCGACAACTCCACCGAGCGGCAGCCATGGACCTGGCTGAGATAGATCGGCTCGGGCCCGAGCGCCGCATGCAGGCGGTCCCGATTGCGCCGCACGGCCTGTGCATCGTCGTCGCTGGGGCGACCCAGGTTCAGCGTGTCGAACGGCGCCTGCGACACGCCCCCGTGGCGCGTCGTGAACACCGCATGCACCGACCCGGGAACCGGCCATTGCGGCACGATCCAGTCCGGATGCCAGTCGCCCCGGCTCATGGCGCGCGTGCCGATCGGCCACGCGGCGCCGTCATGCCTCGAAGTCCGGGCAGGCGGACGGCTGGGCCGCCTGGAACGCCTCCAGCGCCATGCAGGCATCGAAGGCCGCCATGGTGCGCGGCAATCCGGAGAAGTCGCAATCGAAGCGCTTGCCGTTGAAGATCTGCGGCACCAGGCAGCAGTCCGCCAGCGTCGGGGTGTCGCCGAAACAATAGGTGCCGGTCGGCAACTGCTCCAGCTGGCGCTCGAACGCCAGCAGGCCCTCGCGCACCCAGTGGCGATACCAGGCGGTCTTGGCCGCTTCGTCGGCCTGGAGGTCGCGCACCAGGTACTTGAGCACGCGCAGGTTGTTCAGCGGGTGGATCTCGCAGGCGATGCTTTGCGCCAGCCCACGCACACGGGCGCGGTCGACCGGCTCGGCCGGCACCAGCCGCACCTGCGGATGGGTTTCGTCGAGGTATTCGATGATGGCCATCGACTGCGACAATCGCAGCTCGCCGACCTCGAGCACCGGCACCAGTCCATCGGCCGCAACGGCGGCGTAGGCCGGCAGCTTGTGGTCGCCGCGCGCCAGATGCACCGGCACGTATTCATAGGGCAGTTGCTTGAGCGCCAGCGCAATGCGCACCCGGAACGAGGCGGACGAACGAAAGTAGTTGTAGAGCTTCATGGGCCGATAGCATAGCCACAAACGCCGACCCGCCGCGGCCTGCGCCTCGCTACACTGGCACGATCGCCCCGGCTGCCACCGGGCTTCAACCTGAACTGCCGACCGCCATGCTCCATCCCCAGGCCCGCGCCCTGCTCGACCTGATGGTCGAACGCGCCGTACCACCGACCCATACCCTGACGCCGCAGGAAGCACGCGCGGCCTACCGCGACCGACGTGGCTTCACCCAGCCCGATCCGCCCCCGGTGGCGTCGAGCGAGGACCTGCTCGCCGAGGGCCCGCATGGCCCGATCGCGTTGCGCCTGGTGCGGCCGCTGGGCACGCCCG
This sequence comes from Rhodoferax sp., assembly GCA_024236015.1. GTDB lineage: Bacteria > Pseudomonadota > Gammaproteobacteria > Burkholderiales > Burkholderiaceae_C > CAISIP01. The sequence goes on along the minus strand of JACKLK010000001.1, from coordinate 826,652 downwards.
CGACCGGCGCTGCGCTGCCGGTGCTGGTGTATTTCCATGGCGGCGGCTGGGTCATCGGCGACCTGGACACCCACGACACCCTGTGCCGGCAGTTGGCCAACGCCGCCGGTTGCGCGGTACTCGCCGTCGACTACCGCATGGGGCCCGAGCATCGCTTCCCATGCGCGGTCGACGACTGCCTGGCAGCCACCCGCTGGTGCCGGGCGCACGCGGACCGCCTCGGGCTCGACGCCTCGCGCATGGCGGTCGGCGGCGACAGCGCCGGCGGCAATCTCGCGGCCGTCGTCGCGATCGCCGCGCGCGACAGCGGCGATCTGCCGCTGCGATTCCAGTTGCTGATCTACCCCGCCACCGACATGCGCCGGCTGGCGCCATCCCACACCACGAACGGCCAGGGTTACCTGCTGACCCGCGACACCATCGACTGGTTTCACGACCACTACATCGACGATCCGGCGCACGACGCCGACTGGCGCGCCTCGCCGCTGCTATGCGAGCGACTGGTCGACCTGCCCGAGGCCCTTGTCATCACGGCCGGGTACGACCCCTTGCGCGACGAAGGGCTGATGTACAGCCAGCGGCTGAGCGAAGCGGGCGTGCGATGCCACCACGTCTGTTTCGAACGCCAGATCCACGGCTTCATCACCATGGGCAAGGTCATCGACGAGGCCGATGCCGCGGTGGCGCTCGCCGCCGCCATGGTCGCGCGCGCCCTGCACACCCGGGCGGGCTGAACAGCCCTCAGCCCGCCGGCCGGCGCCGGCGCCGGGTATTGCCCGCCGTGCCGGCGAACAGGGCCTGGCGCGCCGAACGGGTGATCGCCACCACGCAGGGATGGGTGATGCGGCGCTCGACCGAGATCGCGAAATACTCCACCGTGATGCCGTCTGCCGGCCCGATCGCGGCGACGCCGAACTGGCGTTCGATGTCGTCCGCGAGCACCGTGGGCGCCACGAACAGGCCCAGACCGCGGCGGCCGAACTCCATCGCCAGCGCGCTGTCGTCGAACTCGCCGACGATATGCGGGTGCAGGGCCCGCGCCTGGAACCACGACTGCAGCTTCTGGCCGGTGGCCGAATCCTGCGCCGGCATCAGCATCGGGGCACCCTCGAGGTTGTCCGGGAATCCGGCCCGGTACCGCTCGGCCAGCGCGGGCGCGGCGAAGAAGGTCTGGCCGGACGCACCCAGCTGGTGGCTGAAGGCCTTGACGCTGACCGACGGCGGGATCGGCGCATCCGACAACACGAGGTCGAGCCGGTGCAGCGCCAGCTCGGCCAGCAGGTTGTCGAGTTTCCATTCCCGGCACGCCAGCCGCACCGGTTCCTCCAGCCGCGTCGCCGGCTCGACCAGCCGGTAGGCGATGGGCTTGGGCAAGGCGTCCGCCACGCCGATGCGGAACTCCAGTGCCGGACGATTGTTCGGGTGTTCACGCACCGCCTGCTCGAGCTCGGCGCCCAGCGAAAAGATGTCCTCGGCGTAACCCAGCGCGAGCCGTCCGGCCTCGGTCAGCACCAGCCCGCGGCCGCTCTTGCCGAACAGCGGACTGCCCAGCTGCTCCTCGAGCAGCTGGATCTGCCCGCTGATGGTCTGCGGCGTCACGTGCAGCCGCTCGCTGGCGCCGAGCACGCTGCCGGTCTTGGCGACCTGCATGAAATAGTGGAGGTGCTTGTAGTTCATCGGGTGCTCCATGGGCGCATCGGCCCGCGCGGGTATCAATCAGGTTTTATCGAATCATAAGGACAAATAATTCGAATTTACAAGATGAATCGCACGGGCCAGACTCCTTCCAACGCCATCGTGCGTATCACTGAAGGAGGACCCATGCAGTTCGACATCCAGAGTCTCGACTTTCCCGACACCGCGGCCTTGACCAGCCATACGCGCCGCCGCCTGGGCTTCGGCCTGACGCGCCATGCCGACCGGATCTCGCGCGTCGTGGTGCGGCTGGGCGACGAGAACGGCCCGCGCGGAGGTCCCGACAAGTTCTGCCGCCTGCAGGTCACGCTGGTGGATGCGCCGCAGGTCGTGATCCGCGACTGCGGGCCGGACCTGTATTCCGTCATCGACCGCGCCAGCGACCGGGCATCCCGCGCCGTTGCCAAGCAGCTCGAACGCAACCGCTTCGGACGCCAACGCCCCTCGCTCAGTGGCGCGCTGCAACTTCCCGCCGAAGGACTGGCCCCGTCCGGTGACCCGGCCGCCCGCACGAGTCCGGCACGATGAGACACGACGACCGAGCGCACCGATCCACCCTCACCACCGCTACTGGAACCCCCATGTTCATACCCCCGAAATGCCGCCTCGCGGTCGTCGCCATGATGGACCTTGCCTTGCACCAGGGCCAGGGGCCGGTGCCCTTGTCCGCGATCAGCGCGCGGCAGCAGGTGTCGCCGTCCTACCTCGACCTGCTGTTCGGCCGCCTGCGCCGCAGCGGTCTGGTCACGGGCCTGCGCGGTCCCGGTGGCGGCTACACGCTGGCACGCGAGGCCACCTCGATCTCGTTGGCCGACATCGTCAGTGCCGCCGATGACGGCGGCGACGCCGGTGGCAACGGCCATCGCTCGTTTGCCAACCGCCCGCGCGGCGGCCAGAGCATCGGCGCCGAATGGGCGGTCGAACTCGAGGCGCAGATGCTGCGCCAGCTGGAGGAAACCTCGCTGGACGACGCCATCGCCCCGAGCAAGCACCTGGTGCCGGCCCAGCCTGCGGCGGCGACGCCGGCACGGCTGCCGACGGCCAAGGGGGTTGGCGTGCGCGAGCGCATGGTCGTGGTGGCGGCCAACTCGGTATTTGCGCGGCCGATGCGACTGGCGATCTGAGCGGCGCCGGCGCCCGCGCCGCTCACGGGGTCAGTGCGCCGAAGCCCGACTCCTCGTCGGCACCCGGCACCGGACCTTCGCCCAGCGCCGCCAGCATGGCCGGCGTGATCAGCGTGACGCCGCCTTCGGTGACATGGAAGCGGGCGCGGTCCTGCTGCGGATCCACGCCGGCGCAAAAACCGTCCGGCAACATGCAACGCTTGTCCACCACCACCTTGCGCAGGATCACATGGCGACCGACGACCACGTCCGGCAACACCAGAGAATCCTCGATCACGCTGTGCTCGCCCACGCGCACCTTGGCAAACAGGATGGAGCGGCGCACCGTGGCGCCGCTGACGATGCAACCGCTGGACACCAGCGAGGCCACGGCGACACCGCGCCGGCTGTCGTCGTCGAACACGAACTTGGCCGGTGGCAACTGCGGCTGCAGGCTGATGACGGGCCAGTGATCGTCGTACAGGTTGAGCTCGGGCTGGACCGTGGTCAGGTCCATGTTGGCCTCCCAGTAGGCGTCCACGGTGCCGACGTCGCGCCAGTACGGACGCTCGCCGACCATGTTCACGCAACTGTCGGCAAACCGGTGCGCGAGCACCCGGTGCCCGGCCACCAGCCGGGGCAACAGGTCCTTGCCGAAATCATGGCTCGACGCCGGATCGCTGGCGTCGCGCGCAAGTTGCTCGCACAGGAAGTCGATGTCGAACACATAGATGCCCATGCTGGCCAGCACCTGTTCGGACCCGTCCGCCATCGGCTGCGCCCGCGACGGCTTCTCGATGAAATCGCGCACGCGCGCCTGCGCGTCGACGGTGATGATGCCGAAATGGCGGGCCTGGGCGATCGGAACCTCGATGCAGGCCACGGTGGCATCCGCCCCCGCGCGCACATGGTCCGCCAGCATGGCGGCATAGTTCATCTTGTAGACATGGTCGCCGGCCAGGATCAGCACATGGCGGGCACCGGAATCGCGCACCAGGTGCAGGTTCTGGTACACCGCGTCGGCCGTGCCCGCATACCAGCTCTCGCCGAGTTGCTGCTGCGCCGGCGCAATGTCGATGAACTCACCCAGGCTGGGCGACAGGAAACTCCAGCCACGCTCGATATGCCGGATCAGGCTCTGGGACTTGTACTGGGTCAGCACCGCAATGCGCCGGATGCCGGAGTTCACGCAATTGCTCAGCGGAAAATCGATGATCTTGAGCTTGCCGGCGAACGGAACCGCCGGCTTGGCACGCCAGTCGGTGAGGTTGTGCAGTCGACTGCCGCGGCCACCGGCCAGCACCACGGCGTAACACTGGCTCGTCAGCAGATGGGCGTCGTTGGGCGACACTGCCGCTCCACGGGAATGGTATTCGTGGCGAACAGGCTGCGCGTCGTCGTTCATCCGATCATCCCCTCGCGATTCTCAAGCTCAATCGCACACGCTACCATGGACCGTTGCGCTCAGGCTGAAAACCCGCCCTGGCTTGACAAGAATCAAACCGGGGTGCCCGCCGCCGGCGTCCATGCGCGTGCGCCCGCACGGGCTTACGTATCATGGCGGCAGCGGCTCGCGCAACCGGGCCCGCGTGCCGCGCCGGTTCCTTCGAAGGCGGCGACTGCCGCTCCCCTGCCCCCGAACCCGATGTCAGGCTGACACCATGAGCATTCGCAATCTGGACCATCTGCTGGACCCCGCATCCGTGGCCGTCTTCGGGGCCTCGTCGCGCGCGGGCAGCGTGGGCGCCACCGTCTGGAACAACCTGCGCAGCGGCGGCTTCCAGGGGCCGGTCTACCCGGTGAATCCGAACCATGCCACGCTCGACGGCGAAACCGTCTTCGCCCGCGCCTCCGACCTGCCCGCCGTGCCCGACCTGGCCGTGATCTGCACGCCGGCGGCGGTGGTCCCGGGCCTGATCGCCGAACTGGCCGCCTGCGGGACCCGCGCCGCCATCGTGCTCACGGCCGGCCTGGATGCCGCGCAGCGCAAGGCGATGCTGGATGCGGCCCGCCCGAGCCTGCTGCGTATCCTGGGTCCGAACTGCATCGGCATGTTGTCGCCGCACCAGGGCCTGAACGCCAGCTTCGCGCATACCTCGGCAGCGCCGGGCGAGATCGCGTTCGTGTCGCAATCGGGCGCCCTGGTCACCGCCATGCTGGACTGGGCCCGCGCCCGGGCGATCGGTTTCTCGCATTTCGTCTCGCTGGGCGAACACGCCGACGTCGATTTCGGCGACATGCTCGACTACCTGGCCAGCGACGCCAAGACCCGGGCCATCCTGCTGTACATCGAATCCATCGAAGCGCCACGCAAGTTCATGTCCGCGGCGCGCGCGGCCGCGCGCAACAAGCCGGTGATCGTCGTCAAGGCCGGTCGCTCCGCCCAGGGGCAAAAGGCCGCGGCCTCGCACACCGGAGCCCTGGCCGGGTCGGACCTGGTCTATGAGGCCGCCATCGCACGCGCCGGCATGTTGCGGGTCGACACCTTGCAGCAGCTTTTCCTGGCCGCCGAGACCCTGACCCGGTTCCGCACCAACCCGTCCGACCAGCTGACCATCCTGACCAACGGCGGCGGCGCCGGCGTGATGGCGGCCGACGCCGCCGAGAACGCCGGCATCGCGCTGGCCACGCCGGGACGGGACACGCTGGCCGCGCTCGACCGGGTGCTGCCGGCCAACTGGTCCCACGGAAACCCGGTGGACATCATCGGCGACGCCCCGGTGGATCGCTACGTGCAGACGCTGCAGGTGCTGCAGCAGGACCGCCAGGCCGGTGCCATCCTGTTCATCCACGCGCCCACGGCCATCGTGCCGAGCCAGCAGATCGCGCAGGCCCTGGTGCCGCTGGCCGATCGCCAGCATCCGCGCCTGTTGTCGTGCTGGCTCGGCGAGGCCGCCGTGGCCGACGCCCGCAAGACCTTCCAGGATGCCGGCATCGCCAGCTACGACACGCCGGAGGAGGCTGTCAGCGCATTCGCGATGCTGGTGCGTTACCGGCGCAACCAGGCCCAGCTGCTGGAGGCGCCGGCCGCCGAGGTCGACGCCGGCGCCAGTCCTGACCGCGCCGCGGTCCACGCCTTGCTCGAATCGGCGCTCGCGCAAGGCCGGCCGTTGCTGACCGAACCCCAGGCCAAGGCGGTGCTCGACGCCTACCGCATTCCGGTCGTCGCCACCCGCATCGTGCCGCCGAATGCGGACGAGGCCGCCAGTGCGGCACAGGCGATCGGTTTCCCGGTCGTGCTCAAGATCCTGTCGGACGACATTTCGCACAAGTCGGACGTGGGCGGCGTGGTGCTCGACCTGGCGCATGCGGCCGCGGTCCGGGAGGCCGCCGCCGCCATGCTCGCGCGGGTCGCACGGGAACGGCCGCAGGCCCGCGTGGACGGTTTCACCGTGCAGGCCATGGTGCGCCCGGCCCATGCGCGCGAGCTGATCGTCGGCGCCAGCATCGACGCGGTCTTCGGCCCGGTGATCCTGTTCGGCTCGGGCGGTACCTCGGTCGAGGTCGTGGCCGACCGCGCCATCGCATTGCCTCCGCTGAACAGCCGCCTGGCGCGCGCGCTGGTGCGCAATACCCGCGTTGCGCGGCTGCTCGACGGCTTCCGCGATACGCCGGCGGCCGACCTCGACGCGCTCGACAAGGTGCTGGTCGCCGTGTCGCAGCTCATGGCCGATCATCCGCAGATCATCGAACTCGACATCAACCCGTTGATCCTCGGCCCGCAAGGGGCGATCGCGCTCGACGCCCGGATCCGCGTGGACGCCAGCCGCGCCGGCGGCGCCGAACATTTCGCGATCAAGCCCTACCCGGCCGAACTGGCCGAAACCATCGAATGGAACGGGCGCTCGATGCTGGTACGCCCGATCCGGCCGGGCGACGAGGAGCAGCACCTCGAGTTCCTGTCGCAGCTCGATCCCGAGGACGTGCGCATGCGGGTGTTCTACAGCCGGCGCAGCATCGAGCCCAGCGAGCTGGCCCGGCTGACCCAGATCGACTACGAACGCGAGATCGCCTTCGTGGCCGAGAGCACCGGCCCCGACGGCAGGCCGCAGACCCTGGCGGCCGCACGCGCGGTGACCGACCCCGACAACATCGATGCGGAGTTCGGCATCATCGTGCGCTCGGATCTCAAGGGCCAGGGGCTGGGCCGCCTGATGATGGACAAGCTGATCCGCACGCTGCGCGCCCAGGGCACGCAACGCCTGGTGGCCACGGTGCTCAACGACAACAAGCGCATGCTGGCCCTGCAGCGCGATCTCGGCTTCGTCGCGGTCGCGGACCCGGACGCCGACGGCACCCGTGCGATCGCGCTCGACCTGCAGCGCACGGGTGCCGCAGGCTGATCCGATGACGCCGTCGACACCGGACGCCGGCGCCGGCTGGCATGCGCGCGAGACCGACGACGCGCTGGCCGGGCTCGCCAGCAACCGCACCAGCGGGCTGACGGCGGCCGAGGCGCACCAGCGCCTGCAGGCGCATGGCCCGAATGCCCTGCCTTCGGTCGGGCGGCGCAGCCGCTGGCTGCGACTGGCGATGCAGTTCCACAACCCGCTGATCTACGTGTTGCTGCTGGCCGGCGGCATGACGGTGGCACTGCAGGACTACATCGATGCCGGCGTCATCTTCGGTGTCGTGGTCATCAATGCGCTGATCGGCTTCGTGCAGGAGGGCAAGGCCGAGAAGGCGCTGGAGGCGGTGCAGGCCATGCTGGCCAGCCATGCCACGGTGCTGCGCGGCGGCGAGCTGCACGAGATCGACGCAACCAGGCTGGTGCCGGGCGACATCGTGCTGGTCGAGTCCGGCGCCCGCGTGCCGGCCGACCTGCGCCTGATCCGCTCGCGCAACCTGCGGATCAACGAAGCGGCCCTGACGGGCGAATCCGTACCGGTCGACAAGAACGTCGACGCCGTCGACGCCGCGGCCGCACTGGCCGACCGCAGGAACATGGCCTACAGCGGCACCACGGTCAGCGTCGGCCAGGCCCATGGCCTGGTGGTGGCCACCGGCCGCGAGACCGAGATCGGCCGCATCGGCACGCTGGTCGGGCAGGTGCAGGCGCTGGCCACGCCATTGACGCGCCGGCTGGACCAGTTCGCGCGCCAGATCACGCTGCTGATCCTGGTCGTCGGGCTGCTGACCTTCCTGTTCGGCTACTTCGGCCGTGAGCTGCCCATGCTCGAGATCTTCCTGGCGGTCGTCGGCCTGGCGGTGGCCGCGATCCCGGAGGGCCTGCCGGCCATCGTCACCATCGTGCTGGCCATCGGCACCCGGGCCATGGCGCGCAACAACACCATCGTGCGCCGCCTGCCGGCGGTGGAGACCCTGGGTTCGGTGACCGTGGTCTGCTCGGACAAGACCGGTACGCTCACGCGCAACGAGATGACGGCGGTCGCGGTCATCGTGCCCGGCGCCCGCTACGCCGTCAGCGGCAGCGGCTATGCGCCCGAAGGCGGATTCCAGCGCGACGATGCAGCGGTCGATCCCGACCAGCAGCCGGCGCTGCAGGCCTTGGCCCGCTGTGCCTTGTTGTGCAACGACGCGCAGCTCAAGCACGATGACCAGGCCGGCTGGCAGCTGGTCGGCGACCCGACCGAAGGCGCCCTGCTGACCCTGGCGCGCAAGGCCGGCGTCGATGCGCAGGACGCGGCCCTGCAGCTGCCGCGTATCGACGTGATTCCGTTCGAATCCGAACACCGCTTCATGGCCACGCTGCACCACGACCATGCCGGCCACCGTTTCATCCTGCTCAAGGGAGCGCCGGAGCGGGTGCTCGGGCTGTGCGTGCGCGACGCCGACGGCAATCCCGTCGACCCTGCCTACTGGCAGCAGCAGGTCCACGCCGCGGCGGCGATCGGCCAACGCGTGCTGGCGCTGGCGCGGCGCGACATGCCGCTCGACACGCACGAGCTCGCGATGGACGACATCGGCCCGCATTTCACCTTGCTCGGCCTGGTCGGGCTGATCGACCCGCCGCGCGAGGAAGCCATCGCGGCGGTGGCCGACTGCCGCGGCGCCGGGCTGCGCGTCAAGATGATCACCGGCGACCACGCGGTGACCGCCAGCGCCATCGGCGCCCAGCTCGGACTGGCCACGGGCCGGGTATTGACCGGCGACGCGATACAGGACATGGACGAGGCGCAACTGCGCAATGCGGTGCTCGAGACGGACATCATCGCCCGCGCCAGCCCCGAACACAAGCTGCGGCTGGTCGCGGCCTTGCAGGCCGAGGGCGAACTGGTCGCCATGACCGGTGACGGCGTCAACGACGCGCCGGCCCTGAAGGCGGCCGACATCGGCGTGGCCATGGGCCACAAGGGCACGGACGCGGCCCGCGAAGCGGCCGACCTGGTGCTCACCGACGACAACTTCGCCACCATCGCCGCCGCGGTGCGCGAAGGCCGGGTGGTGTTCGACAACATCAAGAAGTCGCTGCTGTTCATCCTGCCCACCAATGGCGGCGAGGCCGGCGTCATCCTGCTGGCCGTGTTCGCCGGCCTGGCGCTGCCGGTGACCGCCGGCCAGATCCTGTGGATCAACATGGTCACGACGATCACGCTGGCCCTGGCGCTGGCATTCGAGCCGGCGGAGTCCGGCGTGATGCGCCGCCCGCCGCGCAAGCCCCGCGAGCCGCTGATCACGCCGCTGCTGGGCCTGCGCATCGCCATCGTCAGCCTGCTGATGGTGCTGGTGACCTTCGCGGTGTTCGAATGGGAACTGGCACGCGGCAACAGCATCGATACTGCACGCACCGCGGCCGTCAACATGCTGGTGGTCGGTGAACTGGTCTACCTTTTCAACGTACGATTCTTCACCGCCACGGCATTCGACCGCACGCTGTTCACCGGCAACACGGTTGCCAGCGCCATGGCCTTGATTTTGATCGCATTGCAACTACTTTTCACCTATGCCCCGACCCTGCAACACGTTTTCCAGACCACGGCACTGGACGCCGCGTCATGGGCCTTGATCGTCGCACTGGGCCTGGCGAAGTTCCTCGTCGTCGAGGCCGAGAAATGGATCTTGCGCCGCAACCGCATACGGAGCCTGTAGATGGGCCTGCGTGATCGCCTGCGCGCCTTGGTTCCGACCCGGGCGCAGATCCACGACAACCGCTGGCTGCGCTGGCTCGGGCCCTTGTTGCGCCGGCCCCGCCTGTGGCGCTGGTCGCGCCGCGGCGTGGCGCTGGGCGTGGCGCTGGGCATCTTCTTCGGCCTGCTGATCCCGGTGGCCCAGATTCCGCTGTCGGTGGGCGCTGCCGTGGTGCTGCGCGCCAACGTGCCCGCGGCCGCGGTCAGCACGCTGGTGACCAACCCGCTGACCTTCGGGCCCCTGTATTACGCCGCGTTCAAGCTCGGGCACTGGGTCACGGGCAGCCCGCCCAAGGCGGAGCACGATGAAAAGTCGGCGGACGAACTGCACGCGGCCGGACTGCCCAAGGAGGAGGTGCGGCTGTGGCAACGCATGACGTCGGTCGGCAAGCCCCTGCTGCTGGGGCTGGCGATCATCGCCACCCTGATGGGCGTGTTGTCCTATGCGCTGATCGCGCTGACCTGGCACGCCTGGACCTGGTTCAAGCGCCGCAAGCGCCGGTTGCCCTGACGTCCGCGGCGCGCACGGCCTGCGAACGCGGCAGGTGACAATGCAGGTTCCAGATCACGATGTCATGACCATGCAGATCCAGATCCCCGACGAAGCGCGCAAACGCGCCATCAGTTCCATCGAACGGTATTTCGCCGAAAACATGGAAGAACGCATCGGCAATGTCGCCGCCGGCGCCTTGCTGGGCTATTTTCTCGAGGAGATCGGCCCCGTCGTCTACAACCAGGCGGTCACCGACGTGCAGGAACGGCTGCAGGCCCGGGTGATGGAGGTCGACATCGAGCTGCACGCGGACGAGTTCGACTACTGGCGCAAGTACGACCAGTCGCGCAAGCGGCGCTGAATCCGGGGATGCGGCGCACCGGCGGCAGCCGGGCCATGACCTGTCAGGTCATCGACGCGCCGCGCGGGTGGGCCGACACTGGTGGCGCCATGGCAGCGGTCATGGCGATACAAGTTGAAAGGAAACCACCATGGCGTCGATCGACCTTCTCCCACTGGCCATCGCCCTGCTGATCGGCATTCCCGCCTTCGGCTCGTGCATCGGCATCGGCCTGGCCAGCATGAAGATGCTCGAATCCGTCGCGCGCCAGCCGGAACTGGCGCCCGAACTGCAGACCAAGTACTTCCTGGCCGTCGGCGTGACGGACGGCGCCTTCATCATCGCCACCGGCATCGGCCTGTGGTTCGCGACCGCCAATCCGTTCCAGTGACCTTGGCCGCCTGCGCGCCGCGCTCCACCCTGACGGCGTCGCGGGCACTGAGCGGCCGCCCCGGGTCGGGCCGGCCCAGCCCTTAGACTGTCGGCTCCGTACATACCGACGACAGACAAAGAGCACACCGGACATGGATCGCAGCTGGGCACGCATAGGCTGGTTGTACGCACTCGGTGTGCTCGCTGCCGCGCAACTGGGCAAGATGTCGGCGCTGGTGCCGCTGATCTCGATCGAACTGGCCATGAGCCTGACCGTGGCCGGCGTGCTGATCTCGCTGCTGGAGATCGGTGGCGCCACGCTGGGCTTCACGGCCGGCCTGTTCGTCGACCGCATCGGCGTGCGGCGGGTGTTGCTGACCGGCATCGGTTTCTTCGCGCTGGCCGGCTTCGGCGAGTCGCTGGCGCCATCGGTGGCCACGCTGGTGGGCCTGCGGCTGCTCGAAGGTGCGGCCTACCTGTGTGTCGTCGTGGCCGCGCCGCTGCTGATCTTTCGCACCGCGCCGGCGGGTCGCCAGGGCGTGGCCCTGGCCTTGTGGAGCAGCTTCGTGCCGGTGGGTTTCGCGCTCGGCGCCACCACCTCGGGCTGGATCGCCGACGGCGTGTCGTGGCGGGCGGCCACGCTGGCATGGGGCACCGTGGCGGCCGTCATGCTGCTGGCATCCTGGCGCATGGCGTTTGCGCGTGTGCCCGCGAGCGCGTCGCCACGTCGGCTGACGATTCCGCGCTGGCCGATCTGGGCGCTGACACTGGCCTTCGGCTGCTACGCGAGTTTTGCGGTCGGCCTGATCGCGCTGCTGCCCACCTTCCTGGTCGAGCAGGCCGGTGCGCCGCCGCGCGTGGCCGGCCTGATCGGCGGCCTGGCCGCATTCATCTCGGTGCTGGGCGTGCTGATCGCGGCCTGGCTGCGCCACCGTGGCGGCGACCGCATGGCCTGGATCGTGGTGGCCATCGTCGTGCCGTCGGCGCTGTTGTTCGCGGTGTTCGCCGAGGGCGCCGGCGTCTGGCGCGTGGCCGTGGTGATGCTGGTGCTCAACACCATCTCGGGCATCTATTCCGGCCTGGCCTTCGCACAGTTGCCGGCGCTGGCGCGCTCGGACAGCGAGATGGCGGTGGCCAACGGCCTGACGCTGCAGTTCGGCGCCACCGGCTCGTTGCTGGGCCCGCCGATGTTCGCCGCCTGTGTCGAACGCTGGGGATGGAACGGGGCGGCGATCGCCGGGGCCCTGGTATCGGCCGCATGCCTGGTCCTGATGCAATGGACCCGCGCCGACGATGCCTGCCCGGCCTCCTCGCTGCCCTCCTCGGCCTGAACCCCGATGGCCCGGCTCCGACGGCTTTCGCGCGTCAACTCTTTTTCTTCATGGCGCAGGTACTGAAACCGAACATGGCGTAAGGCGGGCACCAGCCGATGATCCCGGTGACCAGCGGGACGACCCCCAGCCAGCCCCAGACACCGATGGTGCCGGTCAGCGTCAGGCCGATCAGGATCAGGCCGATGGCGATACGGGCGAAGCGGTCGATGCCGCCGACGTTGAGGGTCATGGTGAACTCCTTGGCTTGGGTGATACCCCGCAATCTACCCGGATCGGCTGGCCAGCCATTGACATGCGTCAAGTCCTCTTGCGGCCAGGCGATCAAACTGGTGCAATGTCCACTGGCCCGCCGACACGCACGCCACGCGTCGGTACCGCTTCATTCATGAACCAGCCCGACCCCCGCCTCGATGACCTGGTCGCTCGCCACGGCCGCTCGCCGCATGCACTGGTGCAGTTGCTGCGCGAGGCGCAGGCCATGCACGGGTGGTTGTCGCGTGCCACGCTGGCCCAGCTGGCGCAGGCGCTGGGACTGGATCTCGCCCATGTCGAAGGGGTCGCGGGTTTCTACCGCTTCTTCCACACCCGGCCGGTCGGGCGCACCCGCATCCTGTTCAGTGACAACATCACCGACCGCATGCTGGGCAGCGAAGCCTTGCTGGCCGACCTGTGCGCCCGGCTGGGTGTCGAGCCCGGGCGCATGCGCGACGATGGCCTGGTCAGCGTCGACACCTGCTCCTGCACCGGCTTGTGCGACCAGGGCCCGGCGCTGCTGGTCAACCACCACCAGGTCATCACGCGGCTGGACGCGACGCGCGTGGCCGAACTCGCCGAGCTGGTGCTGCACGACGTGCCGGTGCCCCAGTGGCCGGCGCAATGGTTCGCGGTGGACGACCACATCCGCCGCGCCGACGTATTGCTCGGCCTGCCGCTGGCACGTGGCGCGGCCGTGCGGGCGGCGCGCGAACGCGGTGCACAAGCCACGCTGGACGAGATCGTCACCTCGCGCCTGCGCGGCCGCGGCGGAGCGGGTTTCGCGACCGGCCGCAAGTGGACCTTGTGCCGCGACGCGCCGGGCGAGCGGCGCTACGTCGTATGCAATGCCGACGAGGGTGAGCCGGGCACCTTCAAGGACCGGGTGCTGCTCTCGCGCCATGCCGACGACGTGTTCGAAGGCATGACCGTCGCCGCACTGGCGATCGGCGCGCGCCACGGCCTGGTCTACCTGCGCGGCGAATACCGCTACCTGCTCGAGTCGCTGCAGCAGGTGCTGGAGCGGCGCCGGCGCGACCACCTGCTCGGCACCGCGATCCAGGGGCAGGACGGTTTCGACTTCGACATCGACATCCACGTGGGCGCCGGCGCCTATGTCTGCGGCGAGGAGTCGGCGCTGATCGAGTCGCTCGAAGGCAAGCGCGGCACGCCGCGCATCCGGCCGCCGTTTCCGGTCGAACACGGCTACCTCGGCCATCCGACCACGGTCAACAACGTCGAGACCTTCTGTGCCGCCGCCCGGGTCGCGCTGGGCGGCGGCGACTGGTGGTCGCGCATCGGCACGCCCCAGTCCAGCGGCACCAAGATCCATTCGGTGTCCGGCGACTGCGAACGCCCCGGCCTGTACGAATACCCGTTCGGCACCCGGATCGGCCGCATCCTGGAAGACTGTGGCGCGCGCGACACCCAGGCGGTGCAGGTCGGCGGGCCCTCGGGTGTATGCGTCTCGGCGTTCGAGTTCGGCCGGCGCATCGCGTTCGAGGACGTGCCCACGGCCGGCGCCTTCATGGTGTTCGACCGCACGCGCGACATGTTCGAGGTGGCGCGCAACTTCGCGCATTTCTTCGCGCACGAGAGTTGCGGCTTCTGCACGCCGTGCCGCGTCGGCACCGAACTGGTGGCGCGCCGCATGGACAAGCTGGCCAAGGGCCGCGGCTCGCGCCACGACATCGACGTCTTGTTCGAACTCGACACCTTGCTCCATGCCACGACCCATTGCGGCCTGGGCGCGTCGGCCTGCAACCCGCTGCGCGACACGGTCGCCAAGTTCCGGCCCGCGTACGAACGCCGGCTGCAGTCGCTGTATTTCGAGCCGGCCTTCGACCTCGACGCCGAGTTGTCGATCGCGCGGCGCATGACCGGGCGTGAAGACGCCGGCGCCTACCTGGAGCCACCGCGATGACGGCCGAATCGACGAGCCCGGACACGGTGTTCCTGCTCGACGGCGTCGAGGTGCCCTTCGAGGTCGGCGACACCGTGCTGGCCGCGGCCACCCGCGCCGGCCACTACGTGCCCCACCTGTGCTGGTTGCCCGATTTCGCACCCCACGGCTCCTGCCGCCTGTGCAGCGTGCAGGTGAACGGCCGTACCGTGGCCTCGTGCACGCTGGCGGCCGAAGCCGGGCTGGAGGTGCACAGCCGCAGCGACACGCTGCAGGCGCAACGCAAGACCCTGCTGCAGATGTTGTTCGTCGAGGGCAACCACTTCTGCCCGAGCTGCGAGAAAAGCGGCAACTGCCTGCTGCAGGCCACGGCCTACGAAATGGGCATGGAAGGCCCGCATTTCGAGGAGTTCTATCCGGACCGGCCGGTCGACGCCAGCCATCCGGACATCCTGCTGGAATTCAACCGCTGCATATTGTGCGAGTTGTGCGTGCGCGCCAGCCGGGACGTCGATGGCAAGCACGTGTTCGCCATCGGCGGGCACGGCGTCGGGACACACCTGCTGGTCAACAGCGACAGCGGCACACTCGCCGATACCTCCATGGCACTGGGGGACCGGGCCATGGAAGTCTGCCCGGTCGGCGTCATCCTGCCCAAGCGGCGGGGTTTCGCGGTGCCGATCGGTGAGCGCCGCTTCGACGACAAGCCGGTCTCGGCGCAGACGGAGCCGGTACCCCACGCCCATGCACCGAAGCGCCGCGAGGACACACCATGACGACCGACCCGCTGGACATCCACCATGCACCGCGCAAGCTGCGCGTGGCCACCGTGTCGCTGGCCGGCTGCTTCGGCTGCCACATGTCGTTCCTGGACATCGACGAGCGCCTGTTCGAACTGATCGAGCACATCGAGTTCGACCGCTCGCCGCTGACCGACATCAAGCAGGTCGGCCGCTGCGACATCGGACTGATCGAAGGCGGCCTGTGCAATGCCGAGAACGTGATCGTGTTGCGCGAGTTCCGCGCCCATTGCAAGACCCTGGTGGCCGTGGGCGCCTGCGCGATCACCGGCGGCCTGCCGGCGCAGCGCAACCACATGGACGTCGGCGACGTGCTGGCCGAGGTGTACCGCGCCCGGCCCGGGCTGAGCGCGTCGAGCCGCATCCCCGACGACCCGGAGCTGCCGCTGCCGCTGAACCAGGTGCACCCGATCCACGAGGTCGTGCACGTCGACTATTTCCTGCCCGGTTGCCCGCCGTCGGCGGACGCGTTCTGGTCCTTCCTGAACGACCTGATGGCCGGGCGCACGCCGCACCTGGGCCACGGCCTGCTGCATTACGACTGAAACCGGAAAGAACCACCCGCCATGGCCTTCGATCTCGAAACCGCCGCCAACCCGGACACGCTGCGCCGGGTCGCGATCGACCCGGTCTCGCGCGTCGAAGGCCACGGCAAGGTCACGCTGCTGCTGGACGAACACAACCGGGTGCAGCAGGCACGGCTGCATATCGTCGAGTTCCGCGGCTTCGAAAAATTCATCGAAGGCCGGCCGTACTGGGAAGTGCCGGTGATGGTGCAGCGCCTGTGCGGCATCTGCCCGGTGTCGCACCACCTGGCTGCAAGCAAGGCCTTCGACCGGGTCGTCGGCGCGATACCGATCACCGCCTCGGCCGAGAAGATCCGGCGCCTGATGCACTACGGCCAGGTGATGCAGTCCAACGCGCTGCATTTCTTCCACCTGTCCTCGCCCGACCTGCTGTTCGGCTTCGACTCCGAGGTGAACCGGCGCAACATCATCGGCGTGGCCGAGCAGCACCCGGACATCGCGCGCAAGGGCGTGTTGCTGCGCAAGTTCGGCCAGGAGGTGATCCGCGCCACGGCCGGCAAGCGGGTGCACGGCACCGGCTCGGTGCCCGGCGGCGTGAACAAGCATGTCAGCGCGGCCGACCATGCGCTGCTCAAGGCCGACATCGGGCAGATGCGCGACTTCGCGCAGGACGCGGTGGCCATCGCCAAGCAGCTGCATGCGCAGAACCCCGCGCTGTACGACCACTTCGGCGCGTTCCGCTCGAGCATGATGTCGCTGGTCGCGCCCGACGGCGCGCTCGAACTCTACGACGGCGACCTGCGGGTGCGCGACGCCAGCGGCGCCATCATCAATGACCACGTGCCGGACCAGGACTACCTGGACCTGATCGAGGAAGAGGTCCGGCCCTGGACCTACATGAAATTCCCCTACCTGCGCCGCCTGGGCCCGGACACCGGCTGGTACCGGGTCGGGCCGCTGGCGCGGGTGCAGAACTGCGACCATATCCCGACGCCGCTGGCCGAACGCGAGCGGCGCGAGTTCGTCGACTGGGGCCGCGGCGAGCCTGTCCACGCCACGCTGGCCTACCACTGGGCGCGCATGATCGAGGTGCTGCACACGATCGAGGTGATCGCGCAACTGCTCGACGATCCGGACATCCTGCACGGCGAACGCATGGCCGGCGACCCGGCGCGGGCACAGCGCCATGCCCAGGGCGAGCGCGAAGGCATCGGCGTCATCGAGGCGCCGCGCGGCACGCTGATCCACCATTACCGTGTCGGCGACGACGACCTGGTGAGCATGTGCAACCTGATCGTCTCGACCACGCACAACAACCAGGCCATGAACGAGGCCGTGCGCTCGGTCGCGCGCCAGTATTTCGACGGCCGCGCCATCACCGAGGGCCTGCTCAACCATATCGAGGTCGCGATCCGGGCCTATGACCCCTGCCTGTCCTGCGCCACCCATGCGCTGGGCCGGATGCCACTGGACGTGGTGCTGATCGGCGCCGATGGGGCCCCACGAGACCATGTGCTGCGTTCGCACGCCGGCGACTGGAGCCGCCCGTCGTCCGGAGCGCCCGTGGTTCCCGCGGTCCGATGACCCCAGGCGCGTCAGGCCTGGCGCCCGTCCTGGTGCTGGGCTGGGGCAACCCGAGCCGCGGCGACGATGCACTCGGGCCGGAATTCATCACCCGCGCCAGCGCCCTGCCCGCGCCGCCCGGTGCGCCTGCCGTGGAGTGGCTGACCGACTTCCAGTTGCAGGTCGAACATGCGCTGGACCTGGTCGGCCGCAGCCATGTGTTGTTCGTCGATGCCAGCGTGGCATGCGAGGCACCGTTCCAGGTCGAACCCTTGCGCAGCGCCGCCAACCACGCCTTGACCAGCCATGCGATGGCGCCGCAGGCGGTGATGCAGGTGTTCGAGCGCATCCACGGCCACGCGCCGCCCCCGTGCAGCTTGCTCGCCATCCGGGCGCAGGCGTTCGCACTGGGCACGGGACTGGGTCCGCAGGCGCAGGCCCACCTGGAACAGGCCCTGGCCTGGTTCGGCCAGTGGTGGGCAGGCCTGGGCGAGACGCCGGCGACGACCCGGATGGCCGACCATGCATGAACTGAGCCTGGCCTGCGAAGTCGTGGACATGGTGGAGACCGCCGCCGTGCGCGACGGCTTTCGCCGTGTCGGCCAGTTGCGGCTCGAAGTCGGGGCCCTGGCCGGGGTCGAGGTCGATGCCTTGCGTTTTGCACTCGCGTCCATTGTGCCCGGTACCTGCCTGGCCCAGGCCCGGATCGACATCGACACGCCGCCCGGAACGGCCTGGTGCATCCCCTGCGCGGCCGAGGTGCCGATCACGGGTTACCAGGACACCTGCCCCGGCTGCGACGGGCCGCTGACCCGCCATGCCGGCGGCGACCAGCTACGGCTGGTCGACCTGCTGGTACACGACGACTGAGCGGCCGGCGTTCACGGACAGGCCATCAGGCGCTGGCCGGTGGCCTGGTACGACTGCGGCGAATCGATCTGCCGGTTGGCCGCGACGATGCCGTCCTGCAGCTGCCGCAACAAGGGGTTGAGCACTGCATCGACCCGGCCGCGAAATCCGTCCTTCACCTCCTGGGCCGATGCGAACATGAACGGCGCGTCCAGCCGCTGGCGCAGTATCGGCTCGAGCAGCCGCGCGCCGGCGCGCAGGTGGTTGCGCCAGACGGCCACGTGCTCCTGCTCGTGTTCGTCGACGATGGCGCGCTTGCAGGCGTTGGCGCCGAGCTCGCGCGCCAGGTAGACCGTCAGCCCGGTGACCGAGATCGTCACCTCCAGCGACGGCACGGCGCAGACCCGGCCATCGGCATGGGCCAGCATGGCCGCGCGCACCGCATAACGCGCACCGGCCTGCGCCTGCGTCAGGCCGTAGACCTGGTGGTAGGGACCGGAGGACTGCCGCGACAAGGCCTTGAGTTCGTCCAGGCTGCGCGTGTTGTCGCGCGCCAGCACCGCGTCCTCGAACACCACGCGGATGCTGGCCTGTGCGACCATGGCCTGGCAGGACCGGACAAAGGCGGTATCCTCGGCGCGGACGGCAGGTGTGCCCAGCACACCCGCCATCGCCAGGGCGGCGGCGCAAGACCGGTACAGGTTCGCAGGCATACCCCTGGAGTGTCCCACGTCCGCCGCGCCCGAAGCCCGCGCACCGCTGAACCAACCCGCACGCACCATGAAAATCACGCAGATCGACATCATCGAAGCCGTCATGCCGTTCGCCGACGGCGGATCGGGCATGGGCATCACGCCCACCCGCTGGGACACGCTGGACGCCGTGTTCGTGCGGCTGCAGACCGACACCGGCATCGTCGGCTGGGGCGAGTGTTTCGCCTATTCCTGCCGCACCGCGGTGGCGGCATCGGCGCGCGACATGATCGCGCCGCTGGTGCTCGGGCGCGAACTGGCGGCCACGCCCGAAGCACTGAACCTCGAGATCCAGCGCAAGCTGCATATCTTCGGCCGCTACGGCATCGCGATGTACGCGATCTCGGGCTTCGACATCGCGTTGTGGGACATCGCCGCCAAGGCGCAGGACAAGCCCCTGCACGCGCTGCTCGGGCCGGCCCGGCGCGACACGGTGCCGGCCTACGCCAGCCTGGTGCGTTACGGCGATGCGGCGCTGGTCGACACCTGGTGCCGCCACGCACTCGCCCGGGGTTACCGCAACGTCAAGCTGCACGAGGTCGATCCGCAGGTGATCCGCGCCGGGCGCGCGGCCTGCGGACCGGAGATCGGCATCTCGGTCGACGTGAATTGCGCCTGGACGCCGGAGCAGGCGCAGGCGCAGCTCGAAACCATGCGCGCCATCGACGCCGCATGGCTGGAGGAGCCGGTATTTCCGCCGGAGGACGTCATCGCCCAGGCGGCGCTGAACCGCGCGTTCCCGCTGGGCGCCGGCGAGAACGCCTGCACCCGCCACGAATTCGCCCGCATCATCGCCACCGACGCGGTCACCTACCTGCAGCCTTCGGTGACCAAGGTCGGCGGCGTGACCGAATTCGTTGCCGTGGCCGCGCTGGCCAAGGCCCATGGCAAGGCGGTGATGCCGCATTCGCCGTATTTCGGCGTCGGTTATTTCACCACGCTGCAGCTCATGGCCGGCCTGCACGGCGAGCCGCTGTTCGAACACCTGTACGTGCAACTCGACGCCGACCTCGCGCTGGGCGGCACGCCGCTGCCCGCGGATGGCCGGGTCGCGATACCGCAGCGGCCCGGCCATGGCTTCGAGCCGGACATGGCGCTGCTGCAGCGCTACCGCGTCGGCTGACACCGCCCGCGCCGGGCCACGGCGGGGCGCCGTGCGAATGGCGCCTCATGCCTTGGACGGAACGGCCTGCGCCGGATCGTAGAAGAACTGCTCCTCGTCGATGCGTTCGCCATCCCAGCGCTGGTAGGCCAGTTCCTCCAGCGTGGTGCGGGTGCCGTCGAGCCATTCGAATTCGAACTTCCAGCGCAGCACCACGTGGTTGCCGTCGACGAACACCGGACGGATGCAGCGCGAGCGCAGCGACTTCGCACGCGCCAGCACGCGGCGCTCGCGCTCGACCAGCTGGTCGCGGCCGACCCGCGGCGGCTTCTGGTTTTCCTGCATGGAGGCGAAGGCGGTGTAGAACTCCTCGATCGCCTCGGCGTGCGCGTTCTCCTCGACGCGTGCGATGAATCGTTCGAGTGTGTCGGTGCTGGGCATGGTCGGGCTTTCGTCAGGTGGGAGGTGGGACGGGTCCGGGCGCGGCGCCAGTGGCAACGCGGCCACGACCCTGGCGGCAATCACAACCCCAGTTCCGCGTCGCTGGCGCCGTGTTCGTACTTGTTCTTCGGTGGCCAGGGCCGCAGCCGCCAATCGGGCTCGAAGCTGAACGACGATCGACGGCGGCCCGGCAACAGGGCGCCGTTGCCCGCGCCCCTGGCGTAATCGTAGTAGAGCTTGACGATCTGCTCCCGCGTCACCTGCTGCGCCGCCGGGTGGGCCAGGCAGGCCTCGACCCACTGGCGCACGCGGGCATAGGCCGGCTCATCGGGCAGCGCGAAATCCTCGTAATACGCGAGGAACCAGAACCGCATGAAGAAAGGCGTGAACACGGTTTCCGCCCAGCCGAAATCGTCGAACAGGAACGGGCCGGAGCCGCCATGGTGCAGCAGGAAATCATCGATGCGCGCATAGTGCTGCAACATGCCGTCGCGCAAGGCCTGGCGCCGCGCCGGGTCCTGGTTCATGACCCAGACGTATCCCTGGGTGGCGAATCCGCCTTCCATCGCCACCAGCATGTTCTCGACCGCGCGCCGGTACGGATCGCGCTGCGCGAGCGGCGGCTGCGGCAACACGTCTTCCAGATACCGCAGGATGACCATGCTCTCCTTGAGGATGCGGTCGTCGCCCAGGTCCATGATCGGCAAGGCCGTGGTGCCGCGGGTCTTGCGCAGCAGCTCGGGTGCGCGGGGACGGGTGATGTCGACGACGCGGAACTCCACCGCGTCGCGTTGCCCCTTGAGCGCGAGCAGGATCTCGAGTCGCTGGCTGAACGGACAGACGGGAATGTGGTGGACGATGGGCCTGGATTTCTCGCTCATGGGGTGTCACCTCCTGCGGGCGGACGATCGCGCCGGCACGGCCATCGTACGACGTCTCAGCCTCCCTGCGCTGGCGGCCGCACCGCACGCAACCGCGGCAAGTCTCATGTCGATGGCCGTGGTTCCCTTGCGGCCAATGCCGAAGGCGTCTGGCAGCCGACGATGGCCGGCGCCTCGTGCACCAGCGCGTCGTTCTCCAGGGCCGCGACCATGAACAACGCGAAATCCACCCGGCGCGTGCGGTTGCTGGCCAGGACGGCGTCGCCGACATGCCGGCTCCATACCGGCAGGCCCTGGCTCTCGCCCTCCTCGAGATCGCTGCCGCGCACCACGGTCCAGCGGGTGTCGCTGGCGAAGATGCGCCGGCAGGCTTCGACCTGGTCGTCGAGTTCCACCAGCCGCAGCAGGCGGGCGATGCGCCCGGCGATCGCGACCAGGGTCTTGAACTTCCACGAATAGACGTCCTGCCCGTCGCGGCTGATGTGCCAGCCGCAGGAGAACACCAGTCGCGCGCCGGGTTCGGCATGGTCCATCACCGCCTGGGCGGTGCCGGACGCATATTGCTGCACCCCCCACGGCACCAGCACCGTCAGGACGCCGTCGCAACCGGCCACCGCCGTGCGGATCACGTCGCGGTCGTTCGTGGCGCCGGCAACGATGGTGATGCGGTCCTTGAACCGGTCGAGCTTGGCGACACTGCGGGCGCGGCACACGCCCACGACCGACCATCCGCGCTCGAGCGCATGCTGCACCATGTACTGGCCCAGCTTTCCCGATGCACCGACGATACAGACCTTCTTCATGCTGGCAAGTGTTGCGGGTGCGACCCGCGCACGGGCCTCCCACCCGCCGGACCACCGCCGTGGCCGATACCATAACAGACGTCGTCGCCCGCCGGTGTGTCGATCCGCTCAGTCACACCGCCACCGCGGCGCCGGCCGGGTCCTGCGCCACGGCAGGCCGTGGCCGCGCCGCGGTGGCCGACACCACGTAGTCATGCGGCACCAGCAACACGTCGCACCGCGCCTGCGCGAGCACCTGGTGCGCGGTGCTGCGCAACACCGCATCGAACAAGGCGTGGCGTCGCTGCTTGCCCACCACCAGCAGGTCGGCTCCGATCCACTGCTGGCGCAGCACCAGTTGCCGTGCCGGCTCGCCCCGCAGCGCCGCCGTGACGACCTCGTGCCCCAGCGCCGCCAGTGACTGCGTCATCCAGCGCAGCCGCATCTGCGCATGCTCCATGCAGTTGTCGCGGTAGTTCCGCAGCACGGCGTCATCGACCTCGGCCTGGCGCAGCTGGCTTTCTCCGTGGGTGTCCACTGCATGGAACAGTTCCACATCGGCGCCCGGCGCGAGCAGGCAGGCGAGCATGGCGCGCTGCTGTGCCGCCGGCGTGAACTCCACGCCCACGACCACCTGGCGCAGGCGGCGGCGCACCGCGCCGCGAGCCACCAGCACCGGACAGGGGCAGGCCCGCAGGATGCGGATGGCGTCGGGCCCTGCCAGCCAATGCGTCATCGAGCGCCGGCTGCGTTGCGGCAGCACCAGCAGGTCGCCGGCGCGGGCGTATGCGGCCAGCGCGTCCGGCGAGCCGTCGACGCTGCCGGCCGCCGTCACCGGCGTGCCCAGGCGCATTGCCAGGGCCTGCGCCGTCTGGCGCAGCCGGGTGTCCGGGTCCAGGCAGGCCGTCTCGTGATCGGCCGGCAGCAGCATCAGGCGCAGCGTCGCGCGGTGCGCGAGCGCGATCTGGGCGGCACGCTCGAGCGCCTTGTCGCCCGCTGCGGAGAAATCCGTCAGCGCCAGAATGGATGAGAACAACATCGTGAGACTCCTTGAGATGGACGAGCACCACCCTGCCCCAGGCGCCGGGCGATGCCTGCCCGGTCGATGGGCAGTGAATGAGAAAAAAGGCTTGTGCCGCCGATGCGGCGGGCGTGCCTACAAGGTGTAGTCGCCCTCGGCCTCGGGCTGGAACAACACGTCCAGCACCTTGGCAGCGCCGTCTTCGCCCTGCGGCGTACGCCAGCGCGCGATGTCGCCGGTGCGCAACCCGAGCAGGCTGCAGCCCACCGGCGACAACACCGACACGAAGCCGGCCTGCGGCTGCGCATGCGCCGGATAACAGACCGTCAGCGTCTGCTGCCGGCCCGTGTGCAGATCCTCGCAACGCACGCGGGAATACATGGTCACGGTATCGGGCGGCACCTCGTGTCCGTCGATGACGTCGGCGCCGTCCAGCAGATCGGCCAGCCATTGCGGCGGGTGGACGCCGGCCAGCCGGTGCAGCCGCGCGAAATCGAGCTCGGTCAGCGTGCGCTCGATGGCACGCGTGGTGATGGTGGGTGGCATGATGAAACGCTCCAATCGGTGACGACACACCCCAAACCAGGAGTGATCGCGCATGCGCGGGTCAGGTGCCCGGCGGTCGATGGTTTGCGCTGATTCGAAAAGAAGAAACGAGGGAGCGGACCGCCGGGCTCAGGGGAGTGCGGCGGTGAGCTTCAGGTCTGCCGCACCCGTGGCGCGCTGCGCGCGCGCGGCAGTCCACCCGAACAACACGTTCGAGCGGCACACGTTGCCGGACAGGTGGGCGATGGTTCGCATGGCCCGAGTGTAGGCAGGCCGGCCCTGTGGGGCAAGCCAATAGCCCCACGGCCCTTGCCGATATCGCGCCCCACGCGCGCGGGCGACATGCCGGCGGGGCCGTGACGACTACTCCACGCTCGTCCACTTCATCAGGACCAGGCCCGCGACGATCAATGCGGCGGCAAGGACCCGGCCTGCCGACAGGTGCTCGCCGAGGAACACCACACCGACGATGAACGCGCCGACGGCGCCGATACCGGTCCAGACCGTATAGGCCGTACCCAGTGGCAGATCGCGCATGGCCATCGATAACAAGCCGAAGCTGGCGATCATCGCAACCAGCGTGATGACGACCGGAACCGGCCGGGTGAAGCCGTTCGACAATTTCATCGTGTACGCCCAGACGACTTCGAGCGCGCCGGCGACCAGCAGATAGACCCAGGCCATGCAGCCCCTCCTTCATGTTGCCGGGTCGTCCCGGTCGTCGATGCCCGATATCGGGGGAGGACGTGGCCTCGCAGCGGCGCATTGTAGGCAAGGCTGCGTTGCCGGCCAGGCTGTCGTGCGCGCCCGAACCGAACAAGGCGCGGCGCAAGGTAGAGTCCATGCATGCACAACCCGTACCTGTACCTGGGAATCGCCATCGTGGCCGAAGTCATCGCCACCAGCCTGCTGAAGAGTTCAGCCGGATTCACGCGCCTGTGGCCCAGCATCGCCACGGTTGCCGGATATGCGATCTCCTTCTATTTCCTGGCGCTCTCGCTGAACAGCATCGCCACCGGTATTGCCTATGCCATCTGGGCCGGTGTCGGCATCGTGCTGATCTCGCTGGTCGGATGGCTGGTGTTCGATCAGGTGCTGGATACACCGGCGCTGGTCGGTATGGGGCTGATCGTCTCGGGTGTGGCGGTGATCAACCTGTTCTCGAAGACGGCGGTGCATTGAGGCAGGCCCCGGCTCTGCGCGGGGTGATGCTCATAGGGACCTGAGGCAGGCACTTTCCGAATGCGGCGCCGCGCCGGATCGGGTCCGCGTTCCGCGTGCACAATCCCCCGCATGACGAATCCCCCCACTTTCCGCATCGGCTCGGGCGCCGGGTATTCCGGTGACCGCATCGACCCCGCGCAGGACCTGGCCGAACGCGGACAACTCGATGCGCTGGTGTTCGAATGCCTGGCCGAGCGCACCATCGCGCTGGCGCAGCTGCGCCGCAGTGCGGACCCGCAGCTGGGTTACGACCCGCTGCTGCGCGAGCGCATGGCGGCGGTGCTGCCAGCCTGCCATGCGCGGGGCACGACCATCGTCAGCAACATGGGCGCGGCCAACCCGCTGGCTGGCGGGCATGCGGTACTGGCGGTGGCGCGCGAACTCGGACTGCACGGCCGCTTGACGGTGGGCGTGGTCGAGGGCGACGACGTGCTGGACTGGATGCTGGCCAACAACGCACCGCTGCTCGAGTTGCCCGGCCAGACGGTGCGCGACCTGGGCGCGCGGCTGATCTCGGCCAACGCCTACCTGGGCGCCGACGCCTTGCTGCCGGCGCTGCAGGCGGGCGCCGGCGTGGTGATCGCCGGTCGTGTGGCGGACCCGGCGTTGTTCCTGGCGCCGCTGATGCACCACTTCGGCTGGGACGGCGCCGACTGGGAAAAAATGGGCCGGGGCACGCTGGTCGGCCATCTGCTGGAATGTTCGGCCCAGGTCAGCGGCGGGTATATCGCCGATCCGGGCTTCTTCGACGTGCCCGACCTGGCCCACGTCGGTTACCCGTTCGCCGACGTGTCGGCTGACGGCAGCGCCGTGATCGGCAAGCTCGATGGCACCGGCGGGCGCATCGACCGGCTCACCTGCACCGCGCAGCTGCTGTATGAGATCGAGGACCCGGCCGCCTACCTGCAGGCCGACGTGGTGGCCGATTTCTCGCAGGTGCGCTTCGAGGAGCTCGGCCCGGACCGGGTGCTTGCCAACGGCGCCGGTGGCCGGGCCCGGCCGGACACGCTCAAGGCCACGCTGGGTTACCGCGACGGCTTCATCGGCGAAGGCCAGATCTCGTATGCCGGCCCGGGGGCCCGCGCCCGTGGCGAGCTCGCGCTGGCGGTGCTGCGCGAACGGCTGCGGCGCCTGGGCTGGGACGGGCGGGAACACCGGATGGAGCTGATCGGCGTGGGCGCGATGCACGGCGTGGCGCTGGCCGGCGACGCCGAACCCTACGAGGTGCGGGTGCGGCTGGCGCTGCGCGCCGAGACACGCGCCATGGCCGAACGCGTCGCACAGGAGGTCGAGGCGCTGTACCTGAGCGGCCCGGCCGCCGGCGGCGGCGTCACCCAGTCGGTGCGCGAGGTCGTGGCCGCGGCCTCGGCGCTGATTCCCCGCACGGCCGTGTCGCCGCGCATGACCCTGCTGGAGGCTTGAACGACATGAACCAGGAACAAGCACGCACGGTGCGCGACGTCGCGATCGCGCGCTCCGGCGACAAGGGCAACCGGGCCACGCTCAGCGTCATCGCGCGCGACGCGGCCGACTATGCGCTGCTCGAACGCACGCTCAGCGCCGAGCGGGTGCGACAGCATTACCAGGGCATTGTGCTGGGCCGGATCGAACGTTTTGCGCTGCCGCACCTGGGCGCGCTGCAGTTCGTGCTGCACGACGCATTGGCCGGCGGCGTGACGCGTTCGCTGGCGCTCGACGCGCATGGAAAGACCTTGTGTTCGGCGGTCCTGGGCATCCGGATCGACGCGGATATGCCCTAAACTGCGCCCTCCTCAACCTCCAGGATTTCCCCATGCGTCACGGATTCCGTTCCTTCGCACTGTTCTCGATGGCCGCTTTGGCCAGTTCGGCTGCCTTCGCCCAGGCCTATCCGTCCAAGCCGATCAAGGCCATCGTGCCGTTCGCCGCCGGCAGCGCCACCGACCAGATCGGCCGGGCCTTCGCCGCCAAGATGTCGGAGACGCTGGGCCAGACCATCGTCGTCGAGAACAAGCCGGGCGTGAACGGCATGCTGGGGGCCGACGCCGTGGCCAAGGCCACGCCCGACGGCTACACCATCCTGTTCGGCACCAACAGCACGAACGCCGCGCTCAAGAGCCTGATGAAGTCGCTGCCCTATGACCAGGACACCGCCTTCGCGCCCATCGGCTACATGGGGTCGGTGCCGCTGATCGTCACCGTCAACAACGACGTGCCGGCCAAGACGCTGAAGGAATTCGTCGCGCTGGCCAAGGCCAAGCCCGGCCACGTGACCTTCGCCAGCGCCAGCACCTCGCAGCTGGTGTCGGCCGGCGTGCTGGCCAGCATGGCCGGCATCGAGATGACCAACGTGCCCTACAAGAGCGGCCCGGCCGCGATGACCGACCTGATTGGTGGCCAGGTCATGATGTTCAGCGCCGACTTTGCGGTCACCGTGCCGCAGATCAAGGGCGGCAAGATCCGCGGCCTGGCCGTGACCTCGACCAAGCGCTCGCCGGTCGTGCCCGACATCCCGACCGTCAACGAGGCGCTGGGCTTGAAGGACTACGAACTCATCGCCTATTTCGCCGCGTTCGCGCCGGCCGGCACCCCCGCCGACGTCATCAACAAGCTCAACGCCGCCGTCAACGCGGCCGCGCAGAGCAAGGACATCCAGGAAAAATTCGCCGCCAACGGTTTTGCCGTGGAGCCCGGCACGCCGGCCGACCTGGCCAAGCGCAGCGTCGCCGAGACGGCCAAGTGGGCCAAGGCGATCAAGGACGCGAACATCGAGCCGCAATAAAAGGGGCTTGCCGGGGCCGGCCGCCATCGGCGCCGGCCGCACGGTCCACCTGCCGACACACGATGCCCCGCCCGCGGGGCATCGCCGTTTTCAGGAGGCGATCGACAAGCTGCGCGGCCCGTGCGGCGTCGCCACATGCGCGACCAGCGACGACCCCTGCCCTTGGAGCGAACGGCGCACCCGCACCGGGCCCTGCATGCCGATGGCCTCGAGCAAGGCCATGAGCCGGTGCGGCCTCGGATGGAACAGCTCCAGCGCCTGCAGCCGCACGCCCTGATCCGGCAGGCGCGAGGCGGGATGCGGGCCGGTCTGCCATTCGATCAGGGCCGGCGCGGTGCCGCCCATCAGCGGCTTGCCGTCGTCGGGGATGGTGATCAGCCAGCGCAGGTCGCCGCGCTGCATCTCGGTGACGGTTCCCAGTTTTTCGCCAGCGGCGGCCAGCACGGCCGTGATGTCGGTGGTGCGCGCGATCCAGTTGCGGACCCTGGGCGGGCTGGCCGGCTCCAGCGCGTCGAGCCCGAACCAGCGTGGACGCGCGGGCGCGGCGGCCCGGGGATCGGCCGCGATCACCTCGAGATAGATGTCGTCGCCCAGGCGCAGCAACACGTTGTGCGTGCCCATCAGCGGATGTTCGCCGCCTGGTTGCGGCGCCACGCCCAGCACCTGCTCGAGCCAGGCCGCGCCAAGCGCCAGGCTCGGGGCGGTGACGGCGATATGGTCGATGCGCGAGACGGGGGCCGGGTTCATGGTGAGGGGTTGCGTGAGCCTTGCGGACGCGGCGGTTTCAGTGCGCGTGGCCCCAGTAGATCAGCGCATCGCGCCCGTCCACCAGCAGGTCCACCGGCAGGCCGAACGGCAATACGACCTTGGTCGGCACGTGGCCGATCGGCAGGTTGGTCAGCACCGGAACCCTGAGCTGGCTGCGCAGCCAGTCGATGGCGGTCTGCAGCTTGTAGCCCTTGTCGTTGGGCGCCAGCTGGTATTGGGTGAACTGCCCCAGCACGATGGCTTTTTGCCGCGCCAGCACGCCGGCGTGCAGCAGCTGGGTCAACATGCGTTCGATGCGGTAGGGGTGTTCGGCGATGTCCTCGAGCACCAGCACGCCGCCGTCGATCTGCGGGAAATACGGCGTGCCGACCAGCGACGTCAGCACGGACAGGTTGCCGCCCCACAACACCGCATTGCGCACCGGCCGCGCGAGCAGCGGCTTGTCGGTCCGGGCATCAAAGGCGTCCGGCTTGCGTGCGGCCACGCGCGGCAATTGCCAGCCCGAGCCTTCACCCTGCTCGGCCAGCAGGTCCTGCAGGCAGGCCTGCATGATGTCGTCGACGACCTCGGGCCGGCCGAAGTCGTCGTGAACCACCGGCCCCATCCAGCTGACGGCACCGGTCTGCGCATACAAGGCGCACTGCAGCGCGGTGAAGTCGCTGAAGCCGACGAACCGCGTGCCGCGTTCGACTGCCCTGGCCAGCGCCTTGGTGCGAATGCCCGGCAGGATGCGCGTCAGGCCGTAACCGCCGCGGCTGATCATCGCCAGGTCGGCGCCGCTGGCCGCGGCGCGGTGCACCGCCGCGAGCCGCGTCGCGTCGTCGCCGGCGAAACGCATGTGGGTGGCCAGCGCGTCGGGGTCGACCTCGACCTCATGGCCCAGCGCCTGCAGGCGTGCCACGCCGCGCCGGAACGCGGCCTTGTCGCGCTGCGCGCTGGAGGGGGAATAGATGTAGATATGGCTCATGAACAGCGGCAGGCAGCGCCGCGAAGGGCGACGCAACGCGCCATTATCCGCGGCCGAACACGCGCACCGCCTCGCGGGCCACCGGCTCGCCGTGTTCCTGCACGAAATGCCCGGCCTGCTCGAGCACCATGGGCGGCGGGCAGTTGCGGATCCAGCTGCGCATCAGCTCCATCACCGGCGGCCCGAGCACCGGATCCTGCTGGCCGACCGCCATCATCGTGCGGCCCTGCCACTGGTCGCGCCAGAAATCGCGCGCCTGGCGCGACACCGCGGCGCCATCCGAATCGGGAAACTCCGGTACCATCGGCGCGAAGGCCCGGGTGGCCGCGCGGTGGCCGGCGTCGGGAAACGGTGCCATGTAGGCGGCGCATTCGTCCGGCGTCATCTGCGGGTTGCCGCGCGCGAACAGGCGCGCGATGTCGAACTCGGGGTTCTTCTGGCACATCTCGCGCCAGGCCAGGAAACCCGGGCCCAGCGGCATGTCGCCAGTGGCCAGGATGGTGTTCATGACCAGCAAGCCGCTGTAGCGCTGCGGCGCCGCCATCGGCAGCGTCAGGCCGAGCAGGCCGCCCCAGTCCTGCACCACCAGCACCACGCGCTGCAGGTCCAGCCGCTCGACCAGTTCCAGCAGCACCTGGCGGTGCCAGGTGAAGGTGTGGCTCTGCACCTTCTTGGGCTTGTCGCTCCTGCCGAAACCCGGCATGTCGGGCGCGACGACGCGGTCGCCGGCGGCCAGGAACACCGGGATCATCTTGCGGTACAGGTAGCTCCAGGCCGGATTGCCGTGCAGGCACAACCAGGTGCGCGGCGCATCGCGCGGGCCCTCGTCGAGGTAATGCAGGCGCAGGCCGGCCAGCGCCGGCAGGTCGGCCACGTAATGCGGCGTCCACGGATAGTCCGGCAGGTTGTCGAAACGCGCGTCGGGCGTGCGCAAGGCGTCGTCGCGCAGCGGTGTGGTGGTCATGCGGAGCTCCTGTCGTCGGCCCTGGAAGAACTGCTGCAGCAACGCGCCGCATTCGGCTGCGCACACGCCGCCTTCGATCCGGGTCTGGTGGTTGATGCGGCTGTCGGCGAACGGGTTCAGCACGGAACCTGCGGCGCCGGTCTTGGGGTCCGGTGCACCATACACCACGCGCGCCAGCCGCGCATGCAGCATGGCGCCGACACACATGGTGCAGGGCTCGAGCGTCACGTACAAGGTGCAGCCATCGAGCCGGTAGTTGCCGAGCGCCGCGGCCGCCGCGCGCAACGCGGCGATCTCGGCATGGGCGGTCGGGTCGTGGCTGGCCACCGGGCTGTTGCGGCCCAGGCCGAGCACCTTGCCATCCTTCACCACCACCGCGCCGACCGGGACCTCGCCCGCGGCGCCGGCCAGGCGGGCCTGGGCCAGCGCCAGCGCCATGTGGGCGGCGTCGTCGTCGTTCAGCACGTGTTCGCGCCGGACCCGCCGCCCCCCATGCCCAGGCGGTCCATCCAGGCCACCAGCGCGCGGGCGTCTTCGTTGCCGGCGCCGTAGATCTCGCGCATCCGGCCGTGGGACTCGGGCCGGTGCTGGTTGAGCTTGAGCTTGCATTGCAGCTCCAGCACCTGCAGCTCGAAACCGACGATGCCGGCCAGCATCTTGTGCTGGAACTCGGTGCCCAGCGCGATCCACTGCGCGATGTAGTCCGGATCGTGGTCGCCGATCAGCTTCTTGAGCAGCCGGTCCTTGTCCAGCGGCTCCTCGATCAGCCGGGCCTCGACGGTGCACTGCACGGCCAGGTAGTTCCAGGTCGGCACGCGCGCGACGTCCGGATACACCCGCGGCGACATATAGGCCTGCGGCCCCATGAAACTGGCCAGCGCGCGCGGTCGCTGCTGCAGATGGCGCCACTGCACATTGGGCTTGGCGCAGTGGCCGAGCAGCACCAGTTGTTCGTCGCGCTGCTCCAGGTGCAGCGGCACGTGCGACAGGAACGGGAATCCGGTCTCGTCGGTGCTGACCAGCGTGGCCAGCGGGTGCGCGCGCATCAGTTCGACGGCCAGGGCGCGGTCCTTGGAGTCGAAGTGGGGTGGCATGTACATGGTGGTCGAAATGTATCGCAAGCCGGTGCGCCTGGGCGCGTCGCCGGCCGGGGAACACCCGACGCGGCAAGCAGGCATCCGCGGGAAAACCCTTGTCGCATTCTTTAACGTATACGTTAAAGTATTGGTCAATGAACGCATCAACCATGACAGCGCCGCGTCCCGAAGACGCAGCCGCCGCCGCACCGGTCACCGATCCGGCGGCGCTGGACACGATCGGCCATGGCCTGGTGCGGCCGGAATGCGTGCTGGCCACGCAACGCGGCGACATCTATTGCGCCGACTGGCGCGGCGGCGTGGCCCACATCCGGCCCGACGGCACACAGGCGCTGTACCGCGGACCCATGCCCGACGGCGGCGACCCCAAACCCAACGGCATCGCCTTGTTGCCCGACGGCGATTTCCTGTTCGCCCACCTGGGCGCGGACACCGGCGGCGTGTTCCGGCTGACCCGGGCCGGCGCCATCACGCCCTGGCTCACCGCGGTCGACGGGCAGCAGCTGCCGCCGACCAACTTCGTGTTGCCCGATGCCGCCGGCCGGACCTGGATCACGGTGAGCACGCGCCGCCGGCCGCGCGCCCTGGGCTACCGCGCCGACTGCGACGACGGGTTCATCGTCTGCGTCCAGCCGGACGGCCAGGCCCGCATCGCCGCCGACGGCCTGGGCTACACCAACGAGGTCGCCGTGCATCCCGACGGCCGCTGGTTGTATGTCAACGAAACCTTCGCCCGCCGGCTGACCCGTTTCCCGCTGCACGACGACGGCAGCCTCGGCGCACGCGAGACGGTGACGCAGTTCGGTCCCGGCGACTTTCCCGATGGCCTGGCGTTCGACGAAGAAGGCCACGCCTGGGTCGTGAGCATCGTCAGCAACCGGCTGATCCGCATCGCGCCCGACGGCCGCCGCACGCTCTGGCTGCAGGACTGCGACCCGGCCCACCTCGACGGGGTCGAGGCGGCCTACCGCAGCAACACCATGGACCGCCCCCATCTCGACGGCATCCGCAGCCAGCGCCTGCGCAGCATCTCCAGCATCGCCTTCGCCGGCGCCGACCGGCGTACGGCGCTGCTCGGCTGCCTGCTCGGCGACACGCTGCACCGCCTGCGCCTGCCGGTCGCCGGCCAGGCCCCCATCCACTGGAGCTACCCATGAATGCCCAAGCCGCCCTGCCCGGCGCCTCGCTGGTCGACGCCGCCTACGACCAGATCCGCCGGCGCATCCTGGACAACGTCTGGCCGCCCGGCCACCGCGCACTGGAGCAGGAGGTCGCGCTCGAACTCGGCATGAGCCGCACGCCGGTGCGCGAGGCCTTGCTGCAGTTGCAGAACGAAGGGCTGGTCGAGGTGATTCCGCGCCACGGCGTACGCGTGTTGCCGGTCTCGCCGACCGACATGCGCGAGATCTACGAGATATTGACCGCGCTCGAATGCATGGCGGCCGAACTGCTGGCGCGCAAGAAACCGAGCGACGCCGAACTGCAGCCGCTGGTCGACGCCACCGACGCGATGGACGCCGCGCTCAAGGCCGAAGACCTCGACGCCTGGGCCCGCGCGGACGAGCGTTTCCATGCGCAGTTGCTCGAGCTCGCCGGCAACCGCCAGCTGCAGGCCACGGTGCTGAACTACTGGGACCGCGCCCACCGGGCCCGCATGTTCAGCCTGCGGCTGCGGCCGGCGCCGGTCAACTCCACACGCGAACACATGCAACTGGTCGACAGCCTGCGCGCGGGCGACCCCGAAGGCGCAGCCCGCGTCAACCGTGCACACCGCGAACGGGCCAACCGCGAACTGCTGGCCATTTTCGAGCGCTACAAGCTCGCACAGATGTAGTAGACACACCATGGGAACAACCACGTATTCGGTCGCCGTATTGCCGGGCGACGGCATCGGCCGCGAAGTGATGGCCGCCGCGCTCGTCGTGCTGCGCGCGGCGCAGTCGCGCATGGGCCGGGAATTCCGGCTCGCCGAACATCCGGCCGGCGCGCAGCACTACCTCGACAGCGGCGAGTCGCTGCCCGAGACCACGCTCGATGCCTGCCGCGCCGCCGACGCCATCCTGTTCGGCGCCATGGGCCTGCCGCACGTGCGCAAGCCGGACGGCACCGAGATCATTCCGCAGCTCGACATCCGCTTCGCGCTCGACCTGTACGCCGGCGTGCGGCCGATCCGCAGCTGGCGCGGCCTGCCCAGCCCGCTGTCGCACGCACGCGGCTCGGACATCGACCTGGTGCTGGTACGCGAGAGCACCGAAGGCCTGTTCTACGCCCGCGGCCGCGGCGTGGTCGAGGCGGACGCAGCCTACGACACCATGAAGATCACCCGCGCCGGCACCGCGCGGGTCTGCGACTTCGCGTTCGAACTGGCACGCCAGCGCAAGGCCCAGGGCCGGCCCGGCCACGTGACCAACGTCGACAAGGCCAATGTGTTCGCGTCGATGGCGTTCTGGCGCCAGGTGTTCGAGGATCGCGCCAAGGGTTTCCCCGAGATCGGCACCACCCACGCCTACGTGGATGCGATGGCGCTGAACCTGGTGATGAAACCCTGGGAATACGACGTGCTGGTGACCGAGAACATGTTCGGTGACATCCTGTCGGACCTGATCGCCGCGCTGGTGGGCGGCATGGGCATGGCGCCGTCGGCCGACATCGGCGACCGTTATGCCTTGTTCCAGCCGGCCCACGGCACGGCGCCGGACATCGCCGGCAAGGGCATCGCCAATCCGTCGGCCATGATCCTGTCGGTGGCGATGATGCTCGACTGGTTGTCGGTACGCCATGGCGACGCCGCGCTGGCCGATGGCGCACGCGCCATCGAGCGCGCGCTGCAGGGCGCCTTCTCCGACAAGGCCGTGTTGCCGCGCGACTTCGGCGGCGCCAGCGGCACCGACGACGTGGTGCGGGCGGTGGTGGAGCGCCTGTGATGCAAGCGCCACGCGTGGCCATGGTCGGCGCGGGATATTTCGCGCGCTTCCAGCTCGAGGGCTGGCGCGACTGCGGCGTCAAGGTGGTCGCGTTGTGCGACACCCGGCAGGATCGCGCGCAGGCGCTGGCGCAGGAGTTCGACATCCCATTCGTGGTCGACGACGCGCAGGTGCTGCTCGATACCGTCGAACCGACGCTGCTCGACGTGGTGCTGCCGCCGGCGGCGCAAGACGCGGTCGTCACCGCCGCGCTCGCGCGCGGCATCGCGACCATCTGCCAGAAACCCTTCGGCATCGACCTGGCGCAGGCCGAGGCGATGACGGCAACGGCGCAGCGCCACGACACGATGCTGGCCGTGCACGAGAACTTCCGCTTCACGCCCTGGTTCCGCGAGTGCCGCCGCCTGATCGACGCGGGTTTCTTCGGCCGGGTGCACGGCATCAGCTTCCGGCTGCGCCCGGGCGACGGCCAGGGGCCCGGCGCCTACCTCGACCGCCAGCCGTATTTCCAGACCATGCCGCAACTGCTGGTGCGCGAGACGGCGGTGCATTTCATCGACAGCTTCCGTTACCTGCTGGGCGAGGTGCGTGCGGTCACCGCGCGGCTGCGCCGGCTCAACCCGGCCATCGCCGCCGAGGACGCCGGTGTCATCCTGTTCGAGTTCGACGACAACCGCTGCGGCCTGTTCGACGGCAACCGGCTCAACGACCACGTGGCCCGCAACACCCGCCTGACCATGGGCGAGATGTGGCTCGAAGGCGAAACCGGCGTGATGCGCCTGGACGGCGACGCCAGTATGTGGTGGAAGCCGGACCACGGGCCGGAGGTCGAACACGTCTACCCGCACGACGCGCCGGGCGCGTTCGGCGGTGCCTGCAGCGCGTTGCAGGCCCATGTGCTGGCCCACCTGCAGCAGGGCGCCACGCTGGAGAACAGCGCCCAGGACTACCTGGCCAACCTGCGCGTGCAGGCGGCCGTCTACCACTCCCACCACACTGGGCGCCGGGTCGCGATGGCGCAGTTCGATCCCCACCACCACCGAGAAACCACTACGGGTTTCACACCCTGAAGGAGACAGCCAGATGAAACGTTTCGTGCTCACCGCCACCGCCGTGGCCGCCATGGCCCTCGCCCTGCCCGCCGCCGCGCAGACCGTGCTCAAGTTCAGCCACACCGACCAGCAGGCCGGCGCGCGCCAGGCCGCCGCCGAGGTGTTCGCCAAGAAGGTCGAGGAGCTGACCCAGGGCCGCTACAAGGTCAACGTGTATTGCTGCAGCCAGCTCGGCAACGACCCGAAGAACATCGAGCAGCTCGCGCTGGGCGGCATCGACTTCACGGTGTCCTCGACCGGCTCGTACGCGCCGCACGTGCCCAGCCTGAACCTGACCATGATGCCGTTCCTGGTCGACAACTACCAGCAGGGCTGGAAACTCTACGACGAGAGCAAATGGCTCAAGGACCAGTTCGCCAAGGCGCCGGAGAAGGGTTTCCGCTTCCTGTCGACCTGGGAGGCGGGTTTCCGCAGCATGACGACCAAGGACGCGCTGAACTCGCCCGACGACGCCAAGGGCAAGAAACTGCGCACCTTCCCCAACGAGATGATGCGCTGGACGCTGGAGTCCATGGGTTTCAACATCCAGATCATGCCGCTGCCCGAGGTCTACCTGGCGATCCAGCAAGGCGCGGTGCAGGGCCAGGAGAACCCGGTCGACACCATCTACTCGAACAAGTTCTACGAGGTCGCACCCAACGTCACCTTGACCAACCATGTCTACAGCCCGATCCCGCTGACGATCTCCGAGAAGACCTGGCAGAAACTCTCTCCCGCCGACCAGAAGGCGGTGATGGAGGCGGCCCAGGTCTCGGCCAAGTTCTCGCGCGAGATGATCTCGGGCAACGACGCCAACCAGCTCAAGGAGATGGCGTCCAAGGGCGCCAAGATCAACGCCAAGCCCAACGTGGACGCGTTCCGCACCGCGGTGCAGCCGGTCTACGCCAAGGCGCGCGAGAAATACGGCGCCGACGTCGACGCGTTCCTGAAGGACGCGGAGATGGTCCGCAAGAGCGTCAAGTAAGCCGGGCCCTGTCATGGAGGAACGACTCCCCCTGCTCGCGCCGGTGGCGGCCGCGCCGCTGCCGGTGCGCGTGCTCGGCCGCATCGTCGACTGGACGGTGATCGCCATCGGCGCCGTGATGGCGACCATGGTGTTCGTCAACGTCTGCCTGCACCTGGTCCACATGGACCTGGCCTGGGTGACCGAGTTCGGGGAGTTGCTGATGGTCTGGGTGACCTTCCTGGGCGGCGCCTGCGCCGCCCAGCGCGGCGCCCACATGACCATCACCGAGTTCATCGACAAGCTCGAGCCGCCCGCGCGCCGCTGGGCCGATGCCGCCGTGCAGGGCGCCTGCCTGGTCATGCTGCTGGTGCTGGTGCGGTACGGCTGGTCGCTGGTGGACGGCAACTGGGGCAACCAGCTCACCGTGCTGCAGTGGCCGATGGCGATCCAGTACATGGGCATGGCCGTGGGCTGCTCGCTGATGGCCGTGTTCGTCGCCTTCGACGTCTGGCAGATCCTGCGCGGCGTGCCGCGCGAACAACGTTATCCCGTGAGCACATAAGCCATGCTGGCCCTGACCCTGTTCGGCGTTTTCTTCGTCATCGCACTGGCCGGCGTGCCGCTGCTGTTCGCCATCCTGATCACCACCACCGGCATCATCTGGGTGCAGGACCTCGGTCACCCGCTGGAGACCATCTTCCTGTCCTTCATCGGCGGCGTGGAGCCCTTCATCCTGCTGGCCGTGCCGCTGTTCATCTTCGCCGGCGAATTGCTGGCCCAGGGCGGCGTGGGCAAGCGTATCGTCGAGTTCGCCCGCGTGTTGTTCGGCTGGTTGCCGGGCGGCCTGGGCGTGGTCACGGTGATGAGCTGCACCATGTTCGGCGGCGTGTCGGGCTCGGCCATCGCCGACACCGCCGCCATCGGTTCGCTGGTGATACCGGCCATGGTGGCGCGGGGGTATTCGCGCGGTTTCGCCGCCGCGCTGCTGGCGGTGGCCGGCACCATCGCGCTCTTGATGCCGCTGTCCATCCCGTTCCTGATCTACGCCTTCATCTCGGGCGTGTCGATGCGCACCCTGTCCATGGCCGGCCTGCTGCCGGCGCTGGCCTCGGCCATTGCGCTGATCATCGTGTGCATGTGGCACGGCCGCAGGACCGGCTGCGACAACGGCGAGGACCGCTCCACGCCGGCACAGATCTGGGCCGCGACCCGCGACGCCGGTCCGGCGCTGCTGATGCCGGTCATCATCATCGGCGGCATCTGGAGCGGCCTGTTCACGCCCAGCGAGTCGGCGGCCATCGCGGTGTTCTACGGCCTGGGCGTGTCGCTGTTCTACTACCGCGACCTGAAGTGGCAACGCATCCCGCAGCTGCTGCTCAACGCCTTCGTCACCAGCGCCACCGTGATGCTGGTCATCGGCGCCACCGGCGCCATGGCCTGGCTGATCACGGTCGAGCAGGTCGCGGTGCAGATGGCGCAGTGGATACAGATCGTCGCCACCGAGCAGTGGATGTTCCTGCTGTTGTTCAACATCTGCCTGCTGCTGCTGGGCATCTTCATCGAGCCGCTGCCGGCCATGCTGCTGTCGGCGCCGCTGTTCCTGCCGCTGGCCAAGCATTTCCAGATGGACATGGTGCACATCGGCGTCGTGATGACCGCCAACCTGGCCATCGCCTTGTACACGCCGCCGGTCGGCGGCACCTTGTTCGTCGCCGCCAAGCTGGCCCGGGCCGGCATCGGCGAGATCACGCGCCACCTGTGGCCGTTGATGGCCGCGACCTTCACGGTGGTGCTGCTGATCACCTACATCCCGTGGCTGTCGACCTGGTTCCCGCGTTTCATCCAGTCCCTGTAGCGCACGGCGCGCGGCGACGCGCCGGTGCGCGTCGCCTCCCCCTTCTTTTGTTCCCCTGTCCCCTTCTTCCCTTGACGGAGATCGATTCGATGCACCCCACGTTCACGCGTCGCCGCATGGTGACGGCCACCATGCTGACCCTGGCCACCGCCCCGCTGTGGGCCCAGTCCGGCGCCTACCCGGCCAAGCCGATCAAGATCATCGTGCCCTCGCCCCCCGGCGGCAGCACCGACCAGCTCGCGCGCCTGGTCGGGCAACGCCTGCAGGACGCCTGGGGCCAGAGCGTGGTCGTCGACAACAAGCCCGGAGCCGGCCTGCGCCTGGGCGCCGACTTCGTGGCCAAGTCGCCGGCCGACGGCTACACCTTGCTGATGGGCGCGGTGCACCATTCGATCGCGCAGGCCATCTACACCAAGCGCAGCTACGAGTTCCAGCGCGACCTGGCGCCGATCTCGGTGGTCGCCGTGGTTCCCAACGTGGTCATCGTGCCGGCCAGCTTGCCGGTGAAGAACGTGGCCGACCTCATCGCCATGGCCAAGGCGCAACCGGGCAAGCTCAGCTACGGCAGCACCGGCCAGGGTACGGCCCACCACCTGATCGGCGAGCAGTTCGCCGACATGGCCGGCGTGGAGCTGCTGCACGTGCCCTACAAGGGCAGTTCACCGGCGCTGGTGGACCTGATCGGCGGCCAGATCCAGATCATGTTCGACACCGTGGCGTCCTGCCTGCCGCACATCAAGTCCGGCAAGATCCGCGCGCTGGCCGTGACCACCGGCAAACGTTCGTCCGCACTGGCCGAGGTGCCGACGCTGGACGAGGCCGGCCTCAAGGGCTTCGACGTGTCGTCCTGGTTCGGCCTGATGGCGCCGGCCGGCACGCCGCCCGAGATCATCCAGAAGACCTATCTTGAAATCGCGAAAATGCTCGGCACACCCGAGATGCGTCAGCAGCTCGCGCTGATGGGCGCCGAGCCGATCGGCAACACGCCCGAGCAGTTGCGCCAGCAGATCGCCGGCGAAATCACCCGTTTCGCCGCACTGGCCCAGAAGGCCCGGCTGCAGCTCGATTGACGCACCGCTTTTCCAGTGAGGAGTCCCGCACCATGTTGGCCCTGATCGTCGAATTCCGCATCAAGCCGGAACACGTCGCCGCGTTCGACGCGGCCATCACCGAAAACGCGCGCGCCTCGCGCGAAGACGAACCCGGCTGCCGGCAGTTCGACGTCTGCCGCGACCCGGACGATGAGCGGCTGTTCTTCCTGTACGAGCTGTACGACGACCAGGCGGCGATCGACGCACACATGCGCTCGGCACATTTCCAGGCCATGAATGCGGCGACGGCCGATTGGGTCGAGAGCAAGCGCGTGCGTGCCTACCGGCGCACGGCGCCCTGAGTCGCGGCCGGTTTCAGGTCTCCGGACTCGGCTCGACCCAGACCGGCTCTGGCGGCAGCGGTTCGACCGGCGCGTCGTCACCCTGGCGCACCAGGTCGCGCAGGCTCATGTGGGCCAGCGCATCGGCACTGGCCTGCTGCAGCTGCGCGACCAGGCCGGCCACGGCGGGGCGCGTGGGCAGGACCCGAGGCGAGAGAAAACCGTCCTCGCCGGCCGCACGCACCGTCTCGAGCACGTCGGCCACCAGGATGCGGCCCGGGTCGCGCGCCGGCAGGTAACTCGGCGGATCGTCGGCCGATGCGACGACCAGGTGCCTGCGCTCGAGCGCATCGAGCACCACCATCAGCACATGGCCGGGCACCTGCAACTCCTGCGTGAACACCTGCTGCGTGGGCGCCGCGTCGCCGTGGATGAAGCGCCGCGCGACCAGTTCCATCGCCGACAAGGCCAGCTGCTCGCGCGTACGGTTGCTCAGCCGCGGCTCGCCGCCGCGCAGGTACAGGTATTCCGGATGCTGCACGTAGAAGGCCACGCTGGAGCCGAACAGCAGCACCAGCCAGCTCAGGTAGAGCCAGATCATGAACAGGATCAGGATCGCGAAGCTGGCATAGACCGCCGCATAGTTGTTCGAACCGGCGATGAACACCGCGAACACCCAGCCCGCCGTCTGCCATGCGATGCCGCCCACGATGCCCCCGACCAGCGCCGGCCACAGGCGCACGCGGGTGTTGGGCATGAACAGGTAGATGAAGGTGAAGGCCGCGATGATCAGCAGATACGGCACCAGGCGGCTGAAGGCCTGCACCACCTGGCCCAGCACGTCGACCGCCATCAGGCCGCGCACCATCTCGATGTTCATCACCGTGGCGGTGACGCCCAGCGCCGAGAACACCAGGATAGGCCCCACCATCAGCACCGTCAGGTAACGCGTGAAACGCTCCGCCAGCGGGCGCGGCCGCGGCGCGTGCCAGATGTAGTTCAGCGACTCCTCGATCTTCTGGATCAGCGAGATGGAGGTGTACAGCAGCAACACCAGGCCGACCGCGCCGAGCACGCCGACGTTCATGTTCTCGATGAAGCCGGTGATGCGCACCGCGACCTCGGCGCCCTTCTCGCCCAGCGGCTCGAGCAGGTTCAGCAGCATCGGCCGGATCTGGTTCGTGACGCCGAAGGCCTTGAGCACGGAGAAACTCAGGGCCAGCAGCGGCACGATGGACAGCAGCGTGGTGTAGACCAGGCTCATCGCGCGCAGCGTCAGCTGCCCGAAGGCCAGGTCGCGGCCGAGAATGAGGATGGTGCGCACCAGTCGCAGCACGCCGGCGCGCGCGCCGTTGTCTTCGCCTGGTGCCCAGACCAGTGCCTCGATCCGGTCCACCAGCGAGCCAGGAGGTGTTTGGGTCATTTCACAACGTCGAGTTCCAGCTTCAACGGTACCACGCCCTGCGCGGCATCCGTGACCGTGCGCAACTCTACCGTATGCACCCGCTCGGCCGGAACACCGGCATCCGGCCCGGTGACGGCCTGCACCACGGCCTCGGCGCGCCGGGCGCCCAAGCGGGCCAGCATGTCGTCGGTCACGGCCTGTTCCGAGATCATGCGCGCGATCAGCCCCTGGTAGAAGGCCGCGGGAGGCTGCGCGGCGGCGGCCTGCGCTGGCGCCGCGGTTGCGGCAGGCGCCGTGGCCGCCCCGCCCGAAGCCGCCGGCGTCGCCGCCCCGGCCGCGGCGGCCGACGCCGTGCCGGCAGGCGCATCCGCGGCACCGCCCGCCGCGGGCGCCGCAGCTTCCAGGGCGCGCTGCTTGAGCGCATCGAACACCGATGGCGCATAACGCGCGCCGAACGCCGCCTCCACGGCCGCCGGCACGCGCGGGTTGGCGGCGTCGATCGGGCCCGGGTCTTCGCCCGGCGCCAGCTCCAGCCCCATGCGCCGCGCGATCTCGGTGCGCACCACCAGCGACTGCAACACCGGCGTGTCCTGTTCGGGCGCCACCACCGGCGCGACCTTGAGCATCAGCTGGGGCCGCTCCCTGAGCGCCTGGGCGACGGTCTCGATCTTCTGCTGCTCGGGCGGTGCCAGCGTGGCCATGCCGGGCTCGAACACAATCGTGTCGATCGGCTTGTCGCCGCCGCCGAACATGCCGGCCAGCGCCCGGAACGGCGCGGTGACGATGCCGCCGATCAGGTTGCCGATGGCCTTGCCGATCACCGCGCCGTAGTCGAACTGCGGGTCGTTGAGGTCGCCGCGCACCGGTACGCCGATGTCGATGACACCGTCGGAGTCCTTCAGAATGGCCAGCGCCAATTCGAGCGGCAGGTCCAGCGCGCCGGGGCTCTCGACCTTCTTGCCCAGTTCGGCCTTGGTCAGCACCACCTTGTTCTCGCCCAGCAGCTTGCCGTCGCGCACCTTGTATTGCAGATCCAGCGTCAGCCGGCCCGACGCGATCTCGTAGCCGGCGAACTTGACGACATACGGCGACATGGCGCTCATGTCCAGGTTGCGGAACGCCATCGCGATGTCGGTCAGCCGCTCCGGCTGCAACACGCTGATCTGCCCGCGGATCCGCGCCGAGCCGAACTTGTCCACCCGCGCATCGAGCTGCACCTGCGCACTGCGGTTGGCGTCGGTGCCCAGGCCGGTGACGACACCCTTGAGCTGGTGCATGCGGGTGCCGAACTGCGGGCGCAGGCTCAGGTCGGCGAACTCCAGCTGGCCGTCGTCGACCTTGACCCGCGCCACCGTGACCGGGAACGGGTCGGCGGCCACTTCGCCGTCGGCCGCGACCGGCGCCGGAGCGGGAGCCGGCTCGCTGTCGCCATTGCGTTGCTTCAGCACGTCCGTGATGTTCAGGCTCAGGTCCTCGGCAATGATCAGGCGGCCGACCGGCTGCTCGAGCAGCACCTCGCCGATGTCGACGGCATTGGGCTCGAGCGTCAGCTTGAGGTCGTCGGACCGGATGGTTTTCCAGGCCAGGAACGGCCGCTTCGGCGTGATCTCCTCGAGCAGGAAGTCATCGACCGCAAAGCCGCCGGTATACGACAGGCGCGCCGCTGCGCCGGCCACCGCACCGTAGGTCAGCCGGCCCTGGGTCGAGGCCGTGCCCGAGGCCAGCGTGAGCTCGGCGTAGGTGGACAGGATGGGCTGCACCGGCGCCAGCGCCAGGCCGCTCACCGCCAGTTGCAGGTCGACGGCCTGCGGCTCCAGCGCGGCGCTGCCCTTGGCCTGCAGCTGGCCGCCGCTGGCCAGCGTGGCGCC
Source organism: Rhodoferax sp. (assembly GCA_024236015.1). GTDB lineage: Bacteria > Pseudomonadota > Gammaproteobacteria > Burkholderiales > Burkholderiaceae_C > CAISIP01. The sequence goes on along the minus strand of JACKLK010000001.1, from coordinate 783,545 downwards.
GAACGCGACCTGCATGGGCGGTGCGCCGGCGGCCGTGTCGACGCCGGAGAGCTTCAGCGTGAGCGCGTCCAGTCCCAATGCCAGTGGCGGGTCGCTGCGGCGGTCTTCGAATCGCACGGCGGCATCCTGCAGATCGACGGTCTTGATGGCGACGCGCCAGGGGCTGGATGCGCCGGAAGCCGTGGCGGGCGCGGGCGCGGGCGGAACGACAACGGCACTGTCGGCCGCGACGACCGGCTGCGCCGTCGATGGTGCGGCCGCTGGATCCCCGGTCGCGGCTGCCACGCCGGTGTCCGGACCCGGCAGGCCCAGCACGTCGAGCAGGTTCAGCCGGCCCTGCGCATCGAGCCAGACCGACGCGCGCGCCCCGCTGACCCGCAAACCATCGGCGGTGACGGACTGGTCGGCCAGGCTGAACACCGCGCCCGATAGATCGATGTCGCCCAGCTGCACCAACTGGCTGTCCTGGCCGGCCGGATCGTGCAGCAGCGCGCGACCGAGCTTGAGCGCCATGGCATTGCCGTGCAGTTGCAGCGGCCCGTCGACCATGTCCAGCGTCAGGCTGCCGGCCGACCAGGTCGCCGAGGCCAGCGATGCCAGGTCCGTGGCGCCGGCACCGGTGGCGGCGATCGTCGTCGCGCCGGCGGCAGCCGCCGAACCCCGCCCCAGGCCCAGCGAGACAAGGCTCAGTTCGCTGTCGTCGATACGCGCGCTGGCGCGTGCCGCGCCGTCACCCGGCGCGGCGCTGCCCTCGAAGACACGGGCCGTCCAGCGCGCGTCCTGCAGCGCCACCCGATTGCCGGCCTGCGTGGCCTGCACACCGGTCAACGCGGCCGTGGCGCCGCGGCCGGAGAAACGTGTGGCCTGCGTGCCCAGCGCCAGCTCGAGCAGCTCCGTGCCCAAACCCATGCTGGCCAGCTGCACGGTGTCGGCCGCGCGCGCCAGCACCAGTTGCCGGCCGCTGGCCTGCATACCGGTGAAACCGAGTTCGGTCGCACCATCGGCGCCGCTGCCCACGTCGATGCGCGAACCCTGCAGGGTGAACTCGGCCAGATCGGCTTGTTCGGTGCCACGGCGCGCCGCGATGCCGGACAGCCGCAGTGCCGGTGTCTCGGCCTGCAGTTGCGCACCGGCCGCGCCCTGGCGCAGCTGCAGCCGGGCGTTGTCGAGCGACAGCATGTCCAGCGACACGGTCTGGCCTTCGGCAAGCAACTGCAGTTTCTGCAGCTGCGACTGCAAGGCGTCGAGCGCCAGGCTGTTCTCGCCGCCAGCCAGATCGAGAGCCAGTCGCTGCGCCTGCAGCGTCAGCTGGCCGAGTTCGACCGACTGGCTGGCCGCCGGCACAGACCCGGTGGTCGCGGAGGATGATGCGGCCACGGCATCGAGTTGCAGCTTCGGAGCCTCGAGCGAGAGCGCCATGCCCGTGCCACCGTTCGCGCCCATGTCGAACAGCAGCCGCGTGCCGCCGACACCGAGCTGGCCGATGCGGGCGCTCTGGCCCTCCTGCCCGGCCGCCAGCGCGCTCGACTGCCATTGCGGCGCATCGACCTCGACCCGCGTCGCCCCGCCAGCGACACGTGCGCGCACGCCGGCCATGTCCAGTCCGCTCGTGCCCAGCGAAGCCGTCTGGCCGCCGCTGCGCGCCGACCCGCCCTGGGCCAGCGCCAGCGTCGATTTGCCCAGCGTCGCGTCGACGTTATCGCCGTTTGCCTGCAGCACGATCGCAGCGGCGTCCAGCCGTGTCGACGGCAGCGTGAGCGCGGCGTCGCCCTGCGCCAGCGCCAGGCTGTCGACGGAGAGCCGCAGCTGCGGCAGCCGCACACGGCTGCCCGCAGCACCACCGACCTGCGCGTCGAGCGCCGTACCCAGGCCGAGCGCGGCGATCCGTACGCTGCGTTGCTGGGCGGCGTCGCGCCAGTCCAGCGCGACCCGATCGACGCGGACCTCGCCGACAGACACCGTCCATGGAGCCTCGGCGCTGGGCGGTGGGGTTGGTCCGGTCGCGGCAGGCGCCGCAGTTGCGGATGCGGCGGATGCGGCAGACGTGGCAGACGATGCGGTTGCAGCAGCAACAGCAGGCGCCACCGTTCCCGCCGGCGGCGCCGCCTGCGCCACGCGCAGCATGGCCTCCCAGCTGCCCCTGCCCTGCGCATCGATACCGGCGTTGCCCGACGCATCGGCGATCGTCAAGGCGTCGACATGCACGGTGCGCTTCGCAAGATCCAGGCGGCCCGCCCGCAAGGCCAGCTGCTGCAGCGCCAGCAAGGGTGTATCGCCCTGCCCCGGTGGCTGCAGGAACAGATCGGCCAGCGTCAGTTGCAGGTCGTGCGCATTGCCGGCGGGCACGCCGTCGGCACCCAGGGCGAGGTCGAAGTTGCCGCCGGCATCCAGGCTGCCCCGCGGCGACTGCAATGCCAGCTCGCGGTTGAGCCCGCGCGCCAGCGTGGCCACCTGCAAGCCCTGCAGCACCAGCTGGCCGCTGGCCTGCATCGGCGCGAGGGCGATGCTGCCGTGCAGATCCAGCGACTCGCCGGCTTCGGTGCGTGCGCGGACCCGGTATCGGCCAGGCGCGTCGGCCAGCGTGGACAGGCCGTGCAGCTCCAGCTGCAGCGGAGCGATCCGGCTCACCAGTGGCTGCTCGAGCATCTTGTCCCGCCATTCGATCTGTCCGTCGACGAGCACGACATGGGCCAGCCGCAGCGACGGCATCGCGGAGTCCGCCGTGTCGTCGGGCGCGTCCGGCGCATCGGAGCGGAACTGCGCCAGCAAGGCGCTGAAGTTGTGGCTGCCGTCCCGGGCCCGTTCGAATCGCACGCGGGGAGACAGCAGCTGGCTGTCGGCAATCGTCCATGCGCCGTCGATGATGCTGCGCCACTCCAGGTCGACCATCAGATGCTCGAAACCGAGCATGGCCTCGCCCTGCCCGTCGGCCAGCGCGAGCTGGTCCACGTCGAGCCGCAGCCGCAGGGGATCGAAGCGCACGGCACCGACCCGCATCGCATGGCCGCGCTCGGCCAGCTGGGACTCGAGTTGCCACTTGAGCACCGCCGGGACCACGAAAAAGCCGATCAGCAGATAGGCCGACAGCAGGCCCACGACCGTGATCGACGGGACGCTGGTGAGGAGTTGTCTCAGGCGTTGCAACATGGTGGAATGGCGCGGTGAGCCGGCCGCACAGCGGCCGGCGAACACGCAGCAAAGCGCGCCCGCATACTGTATGGTCGCATCAGGACCAACAAGTTCATTCTAGATCGGCAGCGTCGAATACGGCAGAGGGTAATTACCAGTTGCCCGGCATGCACGGGGCTTGCCACGGCGTCAGGCGGCCTGCTGCAAGCACAGCGACAGGAACTCCGTCTCCGGCACCGGACGGGACACGAAGAACCCCTGCGCCTGCGTGCAGCCGGCGGACCGCAAGGCATCCCACTCGGCCTGGGTCTCGATGCCTTCGGCCACGGCCGGGATGCCCAGGCGCCGCGCAATGTCGATGCTCGACTCGACGATGGCCCGGGCCTCGCGGGTATCGCCCATGGCGGACACGAAACCCCGGTCGATCTTGAGTTCGCTGAACGCGATGCGGCCGATCTGCTGCATGCTCGCGAAGCCGGTGCCGAAATCGTCGATGGACAGGCCGAAGCCGCGCAGGCGCAGCCGCGCCAGGTTCTCCAGCGCCGGACCCACGTCGGTCATGGCCGCCGTCTCGGTGACCTCCAGTGTCAGGCGCCGCGGCGCCAGCCCGACCGCACGCACCACGGCGGCCACGCGCGTGGCCAGCCGGGTGTCGGCCAGCGACACCAGCGACAGGTTCACCGACACCGACAGGTCGTGCCCGCTGCGGTTCCAGCGATGGCAGGCGTGCGCCGCCTGCTCCAGCATCTTGAAGGTCAAGGTGTCGATATGACCGGATCGTTCGAGCGGCTCGATGAAGGCCCGCGGCGAGATCAGTCCGTGTTGCGGATGGCGCCAGCGCGCCAGCGCCTCGGCGCCGACGATGCGCCCGCCCGCCAGTTCCACCTTGGGCTGGAAGAACGGTTCGAACTGCTCCTGCTGCAGGCCGCCCAGGATCTCGTCGAGCGAAAACTCCGGCCCGCCTGCCGCATCCACCAGGGCCGGCCCGGGCATGGGTTTGCGCGCACGCGCCATCATCGTGCGCAGGCATTCGGAGTTGACCGGCTTCTCCAGCACCCCCAGCGGCCGGATGCCGTAGGCCCGGCACATCATCTGCACCGAATTGAGCAGGGCCACGTCGACGGCACCGGTGATCACCAGCGACGCGGCGCTGCGGATGGCGCCCAGGTGGCGCATGAACTCCAGCCCGTCCATGCGCGGCATGTCCAGGTCGCACAGGATCAGCCCCACCGCGTTGTCCGGCCGGCGCAGCAGTTCCAGCGCCTGCTCGCCGTCGCTGGCCTGCAGCACGTCGACGGCACCGAGCGCGCGCAACTGGCGCACCAGCACCTTGCGCGAGAAATCCTGCTCCTCGACCACCAGCACGGTCAGTGCGGCATTGGCCGGGTCCGTCACCGGCAGTGCAAACGACTGCGCCGGGGCATCGGTGGCGGCCGGCTCGGGCATCAGCCCGCCGGGAATGGTGTCGTCCGCGTGCTCCACCGCCATGTGGCGCACGGCGTCGAGGGTCTCGAGCACCTGCGTGCCCTTCTCGAAGAAGCAGCGTGCGCCGGCGTCGATGCAGCGCTCGCGCATGCCCGGTTCGGTCCAGGCGGACATCACGATCACCTTGGGCGCCGGCGCCACCGCGCCGATGCGGTACAGCAGCTCCAGGCCGCTGCCACCGGGCATGAACAGGTCGAGCAGCACCACGTCCGGCCGCTCCTGCTCGATCAGGCTCAGCGTGTTGCGGTAGTCCTCCGACTGCAGTACCTCACCCACGCCGGGGAGGTTGCCCACCAGCCGTGCCATCCGGCCCCGGACGATGGGTGCGTCGTCGACGATCAATACTCTCATGGGGGCTCCCTGCCTCGAAAATTGCCTGGGTTCGAGCTTACGCAGGGGGTGGCGCGCGCGCATCACGCGCGTCGTGGCAAGGGTGTCGCGGCAGCGCCCGTTCGCGTGTCACGGAATCCGTGACACGCCGCGTGCCGGCAGCTCAGCGGGCGATTCCGTGTTCGATCGCGTAGCGGGTGATCTCCACGTCCGAGCGCAAGCCGAGCTTGTCGAGGATGCGTCGGCGGTAGGTCGCGATGGTGTTGACGCTCAGCGAGAGTTCGTCGGCGATGGCGCGCGTGCCCTTGCCCGCGGCAATCATGCCCGCGATCTGGAACTCCCGGTCGGACAAGGCGTCGTGGGGCAAGGCGTGTTCCGGCACGCCGATGCCGGTGGCCAGCTGCTCGGCCACCGCGGGGCTGACGTATTTGCGTCCCGTGGCCACCAGGCGCACCGCGGCCACGATCTCGTCGGCCGCGTCCGCCTTGGACACGAAGCCGGCGGCACCGGCCTTGAACACGCGCAGCGCCAGGTCGCGCTCGGGCGCCATGCTCAGGATCAGCACCGGCAGCCGGGGTTTGCAGGCATGGATCTGCGGCAAGGCGTCGAGCCCGCTGCGCCCGGGCATGTTGAAGTCGAGCACCGCCACGTCGACCGGATGCGCCCGCACCTGAGCCACCGCCTGCGCCGCGTCGGCCGCCTCGGCGACCACCTCGATGTCGTCCTCGCGCCGGAACACCTTGCGCAGGCCCTCGCGGATCAGGGCATGGTCGTCGACGATCAGGATGCGGATCATGGCTGCTGATCCGCCGCGTCCGGCGCCTGGTGCACCGGTACCCGCACCGTGATGCAGGTGCCCTCGCCGGGCCGGCTGTCGATGCCGAAGCTGGCGCCGCTGGAGATCGCGCGTTCGCGCATGCCCAGGATGCCCAGCGACGTCACGGCCTCGTCGTTGTCGGCGTCGAAGCCGACGCCGTCGTCCTGCACCGTCATCAGCAGTTCGCAAGGCGTGCGGTGCAGCCGGATCCGGACCCGGCTGGCGCCGGCATGGCGCACGATGTTGGTCAGGGCTTCCTGCACGATGCGAAACAGCGCCGTGCCCAGGCGCGGCGCGATGTCGGACCAGGTCTGCGGTGCCTCGACCGTGCACTGCAGCCCGGTGCGCGCCTGCACGTCCGAGGCCTGCCATTCGATGGCCGGCACCAGCCCCAGCGCATCGAGCACCTCGGGGCGCAGCTGGCGCGCGATGCGCCGCACCGACAACAACGTGGAGTCGACCATGCGGCCCATGGAGCGCATGTCCTCGAGCAGCCGGGGTTTGTCCAGCGCCGGCCCGGCGCCGCCGAGGTCGCGCGCCAGCATCGTGATGTCGATCTTCAGCGCGGTCAGCAACTGGCCGAGTTCGTCGTGGATCTCGCGCGAGATGCGGGTGCGTTCCTCTTCGCGGATGCCCTGCAGCCGGTCGGCCAGCGCGCGCAGGCGCTGCTCGGACTGCTGCGCCTGCCGGGTCGCGCGCCGGAACGCGCTCACGTCCAGGCACGCGACCGCGACGCCGCCGCCGCCGGGCCCCTGCGGCGCGTTGCCCGGCTCGATATAGATCTGCCACTCCCGCGGCGGCCCATCGCCGCGCGCCAGGCGCAACGACAGCTCCTGCTGCGTGCCGTGCGACTCGGCACCGGCGATCGCGGCGCGCAATGCCGGCTGATCCTGCGGCTCGAACAGCCGGACCACCGCGTCCAGTTTGTCCGGGGCGTCCTGTGGCGCCAGCCCGGCCAGTTGCAGCAAACCCGGCGAACACTGCACGGCGCCCTGCCGCGGGTCGACGTGGAAACTGCCCATCAGCGCCATCTGTTCGGCGCGCGCGAGCATGGCCTCGCGGGCGCGCAAGGCACGTTCGGCCTCGCGGCGCGTCGTGATGTCGCGCCCGACCGCGAGCACCAGGCCCCGCTCGTTCCAGACCGCCGCGCTCCAGCGCACGTCGTGATACCGGCCGGCCTTGTCGCGCATGCGCACGTCGACCAGATCGGCCGGCAGGCCGGCCGACAGACGGGCCAGTTCGAGCCGCATCGGATCGCGGTCGTCCGCATGGACCAGATCGAGGTAATGCATGCGGTTGAGCTCGTCGGCGCCAAAACCCAGGATGCGCTCGAACGACGCATTGGTGCGATGGATCACGCCGCCGAGGTCGACGATCACGAACATGTCGGCCGACAGTTCGAAGAACTGGTCGCGTTCGTAGACCGCCCGCTTGTGGCCGCTGACGTCGTGCACCAGCGCCACGGTCTGCGCGACACGGCCCGCGCTGTTGCGCACCGCGCCGACGCTGATGTGGACCCAGGCGATCGCGCCGCCCGGGCGCACGATGCGCGCCTCCTGCACGTAGCCCGGGATCTGCCCGTCCAGCAGCTGCTGGCGCAGCGCCAGCAGCTGCGCGAGGTCGTCCGGATGCACGATGTCGCTGTAGCGCGAGTCCATCAGCGTGCCGACCTCGCGGCCGGTGATGGCGGCGAACTCGCGGTTGACCTGCACGATGCGCCCGTCGCGCTCGACCACGATGGCGCCCACCGAGGTGTTCTCGAACACCGAGCGGAAACGCTCCTCGCTCGAACGCAAGGCGGCGTTGGCCGCCTCCAGCGCATGGGTGCGCTCGTGCACCCGTGCCTCCAGCGTTGCGTTGAGGCTGGCGACCTTGGCGTCGGCCCGCTTGCGCTCGGTGACATTGCGGTGCGACAACACGGCAAAGGCCTGATCGCCATCGTCGAACCGGGTGACCGACACCTCGAACCAGCGCTGCTCGTCGGGCGCATGGCAGGGGTACTCGAGCGCGAACACGGCCACGGCCTCGCCCGACAAGGCCGCGCGCACCGCCGCGGCGACCTCGCGTGCCTGGGGCGCGCCGACCTGCGCGGCCCGGTCGCACTCGGCGAGGTAGTTGGCGCCTGCCAGGCACGAGGCCAGCGTGGGCAACGCGGAATGGGCCTGCGCGAACTCGGTCCAGGCCCGGTTCACGTGGACGATGACGCCATCACGATCGACGATGGCGATGTGGTCGTGCAGCGCATCGATGGTGCCGCGCATGAACCGCTGCGCCTGCCGCTGCACCGCCTCGCTGTCGGCCAGTCGGCCGGTCTCGGCCATCAGCTCGGCCCGGGTGCCGGCCAGCTCGTCCAGCGTGCGGCGCATCTCGAACTGCAGCATCACCTGGCGCGCGAGCACCCGCAGCGCGGTGCGTTGTTCCTGTGCCAGCACGCGCGGTACCCGGTCGAGCACGCACAGGGTGCCCAGGCGGTGGCCGTCCCGCGTGCACAGCGGCGCGCCGGCATAGAAGCGAATGTTGGGGTCGCCGGTGACCAGCGGGTTGTCGCGAAAACGGGTGTCGTGGGCGGCGTCGGCCACCTCGAACAGGTCATCGCCCTGGATGGCCCAGCTGCAGAACGCGATGTCGCGCGGCGTCTCGGCGACGTCGAGGCCGAGCCTGCTCTTGAACCATTGCCGCGACTCGTCGACCAGCGAGACCAGCGCCATCGGCGTGGCGCACAGTTGCGCGGCCAGGTGGGTCACATCGTCGTAGGCCGCCTCGGCGGCGGTATCGAGAATGGCATAACGCCGCAATGCGGCCAACCGTGCCGGTTCGCCGTCACCCTCTGCCCGCGCGCTGCTGTCGGCCATCGCTTGGTTTCCCCGCCATGTTCTTGTGTATGTTGTTGGGCGACCATCTGCGCGCGGGCCGGTTGACTAAGCCGTTGAGCCCGCGTGCTGCCACCTTCAGCAGGTTGTACCATAGCGCGCCCCCGGCCGGAACCCGGCTTACCTGGGGGGTATGCCGCCCGAAGCGGCGCGGCGTCTCGCGTCGCGCGCACGGCGATGCCGGCGCACGACACCGGGAAGCGGCGGCGCCTAAGCCGCTGGCCTGGCGCCGTCGCCGGCCCGCTGCACCGGATCCGGATGCGGCTTGGGGCCGCGGTCCGGCTCTGGCTGTGCCGGCTGCGGCGGTGCGGGCCGAGGCGCCGACGGCGGTGACGGCTCCGGCACGGTGGCCGGTTGCGGATGCGCCGGCTGCGGCGCCTCGGGCCGCGGATGCACGGGCGATACCGGCTCGGCCGGCCGCCCAGGGTCGCCGGCGACGGCGGTGCCCGTCATGCCGGCTCCTCGTGCGCGTGGCGCAGCGCAACGCCGTAATGCTGGTACAGATGCACCTCGTACAACTTGTCGATCGCCTGCGGCCCCTGGTATTCGGGCGCCGTGCGCAGGGTCTCGCGATCCATGTCGATGGCGATCTCGCGGTCGGACCAGCGGATGGCCTGCACCCAGCTCGGCGCCAGCAGCACGGTGCGGCCGGGCAGCCACTTGCGGGTGTCGGCCACCAGGTAACGAATCGTCCAGTCTTCCTCGTGGATGACGAAGTCGACGACCTCGCCGATGTTGCCGTCGCGGGCATGCATGGCGTAACCCCGCACCTCGTCGGACGAACGCAGATGCGGCTCGGGCGGGTCCATCACCGGTGCCTGCGGCTCGGGCGGCGGCGCGACGTCGGCCCCCATCGTGCCCAGGGCACCGAAATTGCCGCCCACCCAATACGGCGTCCAGCCGTAGTGCTTGTGCAGCTGCGATTCATGGTGGCGCGAGACCGGCTGCTCGGAGTCCATGGGCGGACTGTTCTCGACCTGCTCACGCGTGAGTTCGACGGCGATCTGCTCGCGGGCGACGTTGACCCCGCGCACGACCGACGGCGCCAGCAGCACCTTGCGGCCCAGCAACCAGCCGCCGGTGCGCACCACCAGGTAACGCACCGTCCAGCGGTCGTCGTCGAACCATACGTCGGTGATCGTGCCGATCTCACCGTCGGCGGCCATCAGCGAATAACCCTTGAGGGTTTCGAGTTCATGCCATTGCTGCATGGGGAACCTCCTTGTCCTGTTGCGCCGCCGGAAGGCTGTGGGAGATGGGCCGACGGCATGACAACCAGTCTGGCAAAAGCCGCCGCCACTGGCTGTAGGACAAGGGAGCTTCCGGCCGTCGGCCCGTCTTGGCAATCCGGCGCGGGGCTGAACTTCGGGCGGTCCGTGGCGTCGCACCGATAACCACGCAACGAGAACCACACGGCGCCCCGCGCGGATGGCGCGGCCGCCCGAGGAAGGATACGATGACCCATGGCACCGATACCCACACCTGAACCGATACCGCCGGCACCGGGAGAACGCAAGCCCGAAAAGCCGCCGAAGATCCGCGACCCCCAGCCGCATCCCAACGAACCGCCGGTGTCGGACCCGCAACCCACACCCGGCCCGCCGGTGCCGGTGGAAGAACCGCCGCCCCGGCGCTGAGCCCCTCGGCGCTGCTGTTTCATCGCATGAAACCGGTGGCCGCCACCGGCGGTTTCTCGCTACAGTGATTGCGCCAGACCCGCGCTGGCCAGGATGGATTCACCGGCCCGACCGGCGACCGTGCCAGGCAGGCCATGCCCTCGCATCGTCGCCACACGACACGCAGACACGACCGCCGCGCCCGCGGGTCGGAGAAGACAGCCTGGCCCGGTCGGCTCGGTCCTGATCGTCGTCACCACCAACCGGAGCCCGCACCCCATGCACCCCATCGCCTGCGCCCGTTCACCCGACACAGCACGCATCGATACCCGGCACGCAGATGCCGCCACGGCAGCAATAGCGGGAGGCCGGCCATGATGCCGTCCACCGTCTCGTGCAGCATCGACCTGCAGGCCGAGGGCAAACGCATCGGCCACCTGCGCATCAACAAGATCACCAACACCGCCGGCTGGGCCAGCACCTTCATCCACCTGGGCTGCGTCGTCAACGGCAAGGGCCCGACCGTGCTGGTGCTGGCCGGCAACCACGGCGACGAATACGCCGGCCAGCTGGCCGCGTTGCGGCTGCTGCAGGAACTGCAACCCGAGCAGGTGCACGGGCGCGTCATCATCATTCCGGTGTTGTCGCCGCCGGCCTCGAAGGCCAACACCCGCACCTGGCCTTCGGGCGCGAACTTCAACCGCGCCTTCCCCGGCCGGCCGGACGGCCCGCCACACGAACAGCTGGCCGACTACCTGACCCGCGTGTTGTTTCCGATGGCCGACGTCGTCATCGACATGCACTCGGGCGGGCGCAGCAGCACCTTTTTGCCGTGTTCGCACATGCACGTGGTCGACAACCCGCAACAACGCAAGGCCATGCTCGAGGCCATGGAGGCCTGGTGCAGCGACTGGCACTACTTATATATTGATGTGAACGGCAACGGCCTGCTGCCGGTGGAAGCCGAGAACCAGGGCAAGCTGGTCGTGACCACCGAACTCTACGGCGGCGGCCGCGTGCCGGTGGCGGTGCAGGACCTGGCCTGGAACGGCCTGAACAACGTGTTGCGCCACGTGGGCGCGATGAAGGGCGAAGTGCAGACCCGCGCCTCGCTCGGCCTGCCCCCGGCCGTCATCATCGACGGCCGCGACCCGGGCAACATCGTCGTCTCGCCCGAAGACGGCCTGTTCGAGGTGATGCTCGAGCCCGGCGACCCGGTCAAGGCCGGCCAGCCGGTGGGACGGCTGTGGTTCATGGACAAGCCGTCGCGCGCGCCGGAGCTGCTGTGTTCGCCGGTGGATGGGGTCGTGGTCGTGACGCGGGCGATCCCGATCACGGAACAGGGAGATTGTGTGTTCGTGGTGGGGACGGTGATCGAGAGGGAGGCGATTTTGTAGCGTGGAGGTGGATGCGGGCTAAACACTCGCTTGCCCGCCGACCCGGATACCCTTCAACGGCAAGCGCAGCGCTGCATCCCGCCTGGCCAGGCGCAGGCGCAGGCGCCGGTGGCGCGAGGGTCTAGACGGCCAGGCCTGTTCCACGTCGAGACAAATCGGGTTGCCCGGCCAATAGCCCGGCAACCGAAACGTCTTCGTCCAACGCGTCCCAGTGCAATCCCGACTTGCTCAATTCGACCTGGGCGCGTTGTTCCTGCGTTGCTTCCAACAGCCGCGGGAACCAGGCCAACGGCACCGCAATGGTTCGGCCATCGGTCAAGCCCACCCACATGGTGTCGTCGTCGAAACGTACGGATTTAGGCGAAGTGCTCATTCCAAGCTTTCTCGATTTTTTCCCGGTTTTCTGAAACTATAGCCCGCAGTTCTCGCAATGTACGGGCATCGAAGCCATCGCTGTCCGCCAAACTGACCGTCGGATGCAGCCAGAACTTTGCCTCGCCATCGCTGTTTCGAACATGCACATGCATGTCCTCGCGCGGATTGCCCTCATTCGAATAAAAGAAGAACCTGAACGACCTATGGCGAAAGGCAACGGGCATTGCGGCAGTTTAATCATTGCCTTGCCGAATGCAAAAGGGGCCTGGTGCGTCTCGCCAGGCGGCAGTGTGCTCACGCGGCGCCTCCGACAAGCCCGCCAAACGTCATCAGAACTTGGATCGGGGGTTGTTGTTTCCTCCTCGGCCCTGCCCCTCCGCCCCCTTGCGCCGCAGATAAGCCGGAATCGCGTCGTCCTGCACCTCCAGATCCGAATACTGGAACTGCGCCGTCGAGGCCAGCCGCGACGACATGCGTTTGACGGAGAAACGCAACTCCTTGACCGACATCGCGGCATCGCGCTCGGTCAGCTCACGCAGCCGGGCCAGCTTGTCGCGCAACCAGGGGTGGTCGGCCACGGTGGGCTCCATCAGCTTGAGCTTGCGCCGGGCGGCCAGCGTGTCGCCGGCCAGCAGCAAGGTTCGCACCTCGGCCGCGGCGTCGCCGAACTGCAGCTCCTGCAGGCGCTGCGCCACCACCGGATCCGACGACAGGTCCTTGCAGGCCGACGCGTCGAGCACGGGCAGGGACAACACCGGGCTGTGCAGCGTGCGGCTCGCGCCAAGCATATCCTCGGCCTGCAACGTGACGGACAACAAGGCGCGGTGCTGGTCGTGCAACGGGTGGGCCGCCTTGCCGGGGTCGTTCGACGTCAGCGCGCCCACGTGCAGCCGCACCATCAGCCACGACTCCGCCGCCCAGGCCAGGTCGCTGAGCACATACTGGCCATCGCCGAGCCGGTGCACCTGGCCCAGCGCCTCGGCGACCACGCCCGGCCCGGGCACCAGGTTCAGGCGCAAGCCGCGCAGCACCATGGCCTGCAGCAGCGCCAGTTCCTCGTCGAAGCCGTCGACCAGATCGGCCGCCGTCTGGCCGTAATACTGCTGCCCGCCGCCGGCACGCGCCATGCCCAGCATCAGGTCCTCGTTGAAGCCGCGGCCCAGGCCCACCGTCGTGGTGCTGACGCCTTGCGCCAGCCAATGCGCGCATTGCTGCTCGATGCGCACCGGGTCGAGCAGGCCGGCATTGGCCTGGCCGTCGGAGAGCAGGATGACGCGGGACAGACTGTGCTCGCCGTTGCCGGCCGTGCCAGCGCCCTCGTCTGCTGTGGCCGCGCGCAACCGGCCGCCCGCCTCCAGCTGCCGCGCACCGGCGAGCCAGCCGGCATGCAGGTCCGTGCTGCCGCCGCTGCGCACGCCTTCCAAAGCCGCGCGCAACCGGGCCGGGTCGCCGCCGGCGGCCAGTGGCAGCGGCACCTGTACCTGGTCGTCGTACAGCACCACGGCCAGCTCGTCGCGCGGGGCCAGCCGGCCGGCGATGTGTTCGACACAACGCAACGCCTCGTCCAGCGGCTCGCCGTCCATGCTGCCGGAGCGGTCGACGACCAGGGCCAGGCGCAACGGGGCGCGGTTTGCCGCACTGCCCTCGCTTTGCTTGTCGTCAGGCTGCGCGGGCGCCTGGACACGAACCAGCACTTCGAGCGTGCCGCCGGTGGTGGGGATGGCGGGGCGAATGGGGGTGATGAAGACTGTCGCGGGCTGCGCCTGCGCGGACGGTTCAATGTGGGGATTTGTGGGGTTGGTGGGCGTGTTCATGGTGTTGTCGATGGCTCCGGGGTTGATGGGTTGGGTGTGACAGCGGGAAATTCGGGGTTGGGGTGGGAAAACATGATCCATGGGCGGATTGCTGCGCGGTGTATTGGTGCTACGGCTTGCCGGCGGGCCGGCACGTTCCGTTGCGCGGCAAGGCACTGAGTCGATCGCCCTGCCCCCTCATGTCCATTGCGCCAATCAGTGCAGCCGCCGGCGCCGTGTGCGATGCGCCACGGTGACCACTGCGTCGTCGTCCAGCGCAACCACCGCATACACATCGAAATACGCCTCGGCCGCCACGAAGGCCACCCGGCTGAGCGCCGCCTGCATGCGGCCCCGCGCGGCGCGGTCGACCGTCTTGATGACCGCCCCATGGCCATCGTGCCGGCTGTGACCGTAGGCCAGCAGCAGCTGCAGGAACCAGGGCGGGATGCCGCGCTGCTGGACGCGGCGGGTGGCGTGGCGGGTCAGCGGGAAGTTCGGGCGGCGGGTGCCCCCGCTTGCCGGCATGGCGCTGCCGGCTGTTGCGCCAGGTGCTGGCGGCTGCGTCGAGATGGTCATCGTCGGCTCCTTGCTGATGGGTGACAGTGGAGCAATGATGGGCGGGCGCGGGATCAGGGTGTGGGCTGGCGGGGCTGCGGGTTTGTACAGTGGCGGGGGTGGGATGGGATGGGTGGCGGGCTCATCTGGCGAGCCTGGGGGCACGGATACTTTCGGCGACAACGGCGGCACATCGGCTTTGCCGAGGCCACTCAAGCGACCGTGCGGTGAATACAGCCCCATTCACCGCACGGGATGCGGCGAATACCTTGCCCGTGCGGAGAATAGCCCGCACAATCTCCGCATGATCAGCGGTGATTACAAATACATCTGGCAGAGCAGCGACTGGCCCACTTGGGAGTTCGACCTCGCCGCGCTGGCCAAACCTTTGGCCGAGGTCAGCCACGTTCAAGGCATGTTGATGGGTCGGCTGGCCGACGTCGGCATGGCGCTGCGCGACCAGGCCAGCCTGTCGGTGTTGACGCAGGACGTCGTCAAGACCAGCGAGATCGAAGGTGAGCAGCTCAACGCCGAGTCGGTGCGCTCGTCCATCGCCCGCCGGCTCGGCATCGACATCGGCGCCCTGGCCCCGGTCGACCGCCACGTCGAAGGCGTGGTCGAGATGGTGCTCGACGCCACCACCAACTGCAACGCCGCGATCACCCGGGAACGCCTGTTCGGCTGGCATGCCGCCTTGTTCCCCACGGGTTATTCAGGGCTTGCGCGCATCAACATCGGCGGC
The DNA here is from genome assembly GCA_024236015.1 of Rhodoferax sp. Classification (GTDB taxonomy): domain Bacteria; phylum Pseudomonadota; class Gammaproteobacteria; order Burkholderiales; family Burkholderiaceae_C; genus CAISIP01. Next base: position 768,433 of record JACKLK010000001.1, on the reverse strand, counting down.
TGGCGCGACGACGCTACGGGCCCGATGCAAGTCGTCTCCGGCCCGCTGGGCCAACGTCGACGCGTACATTTCGAAGCACCACCGGCCGAGCGGCTGGAGTCCGAAACCGGCCGTTTTCTGGCATGGGCCAACAACGACACCATGGGCACCAACGCGTCGAACCAACCGCCACTGATCAAGGCTGGACTCGCTCACCTGTGGTTCGTCACCCTGCATCCGTTCGACGATGGCAACGGCCGCATTGCACGTGCCATTGGCGACCTGTTCCTGGCCCGCGCGGATGGCAGCCCGCAGCGCTTCTACAGCCTCTCGGCGCAGATCCAGCGCGAGCGCAAGGCCTACTACGACATCCTGGAGCGCACCCAGAAACAGCCGTCCCTGGATGTCACCGAGTGGCTGGCCTGGTTCCTCGCCGCACTGCATCGTGCCATCGACCAGGCACAGCACACGCTCGATGTCGTGCTGGTCAAGACGCGCTTCTGGCAACGCTGGGCGGGGCCGGGTTCGCCGCCGATGAACGAGCGGCAGGTCAAGTTGGTCAACCTGCTGCTCGACGGCTTCGACGGCAAGCTCACCAGCAGCAAATGGGCGGTGATCGCCAAGTGCTCACCGGACACGGCGCTGCGGGATATCACGGATCTGGTGGGGCGGGGGGTGTTGCGTAAATCGGAGGCGGGGGGGCGGAGTACCAATTACGAGCTTGATGACACGTGGCAGCAATAAACGTCCGGGATAGTCCTTGCCGCGTACTTGTTCGCACGTCAAAAAAAGCAGCATGTGCCGTTCGCCGTACGCCAGTCGAAAGAGATCAATTGCGCGACCCCGGACACTCACTGAGCGAACAACGCGACGATGAGGCTCAAATCGTCTTCATCGACGTCATGTTCTTGTTCATCGTCCCACTAACTCGGCTCGTCTCTCCGTAACACAACGTCGGGGAGATTGTTGCGCACGGCCCTGTAGTACGGGTCAATGTACTGGATGAAGTAGTCGGGCTGGCCGTGAGTGAAGGTCTCGATGAAGTAGGTTTTCTGCATCAGCTACTCACGAAGGTGTTACCAAAAGAGTTGATTCGACGAATTGGAGTCAAACGAGTAGGCGTTGAGGTGAGAGCCTTTCGCAAGATACTCATCTTTGGCCAGCGCTGCTGACGGGTGTAGCCAGCGAGCGACTAAGTTGGGCCTGCAGGGGCTCAACCCCATGCTGCCGCGGATTCAAGAACAGCATCTATTACGTCAGCAATACTGGCAACGGCACGCCCCTGCAGCACGACACCCATCTCCATGGAATGTTCAAGGGAGGCTGCCGTCACGTTCGATGAGCCCAAATAGGCCGCGCTGCGGTCGCATAACACCGCTTTCGCATGAAAGGTCTCTCGTCCGCCTTCCTTGCGCGGAATTGAGTAGTTGAAGACGCGGATGCCCTGCGCTCTTAGCCATGGAGAGAGCGCGTCAAATCCGAACGGATAGTCCTTCCGCGAATTGTTTTCCAGGCTACGAAGAATCAGGGTGCGCTCCACCCCGGGTGACACGCAGGACAAGAGTTCCTGCAGCCAGGCGGCCCCGGTGCTGTCAAAGAACGGCGTCATCACCACCACACGTCGCTGCGCCGCCCGAACCAGGCCGTGGAATGCATGCTCAGTGGGCTCCAGGTCTGTGGTTCGCCAACCTAGCGCCGACAGCTTCTGTTCCAGCACGCTTGGCCGCGGCGGCTTGGTAAGCACGACCTGTGCGACGGTTGCATCCCGATGGACGGACGATCGATAGTGCTCAACCGCGTGAAGGGAGAACGCGAGACGCTGAAAGCGCGTGTGCATACCGCTTCTGGGCTTGAAGCCCACAGGCGTCGCGTCGAGCAGCCCCAACTTCAACGACCGCTCCAGCAGGTCCCTGGTCGCGCCCTCTTCGGTTACTCCCAGCTGCGCCGCATTGACAAGTGATCGTGCGGACTGCACTGAGTCGGCGGGAAGGTCAGCCCAGGCCTCAAACAGCGCCGCCGCTAGTCCGGCCTTGTCGGCCAGACCCGCCAATACGACTTGCTCGAATGCTGTCAGCTTCTGGGTAGACATTGCTGGTCTAAGGCTTGATCATGTCAAGGTAGCCGCGAATCGGCGCGCTGCGATTGTCGAGTCGGGGCCGGCCGCCGATAGAACGCAGGACCGACCGCGACAGCAGCTTGTTGCCGGCAATGCAGGACGTCTCCGGCATCATCAGGCAGTCCGGGCAGGCGCCTCCACGCTCTGTACACAGCGAGCCTGTTCCACACTGGGTTGCCTTAGAGCCCAACATCGCGGTCAGCATCGCCGTGCCAGCGTTGCGCCACAGCGCTGAGAGGTTACCCAGGTCCATAGTCGTGCCATTGCGGTAGACCACGAAGGCCAAGTCAGCCGGGAAGATGTACTCGCCAAGCGAGCCCAAATCCAAGCCAGAGTACTCTGACAGGTGCTTCATCAGCATGTGCGAGTAGCTGTGGAGCAAGGTGTACAGGAAGAAATACACCGGCGGCGCCGTGGTCTCTGGCAGATTGTCCAGGAACGGACTCATCGGTTGAGCCCCACCCAGCAGGCCGGCGCCTATCTTCTCGCCCGCGTTCAAGGTGAACATGTCCGGGCACTTCAGGCCGCGCAGCCATTCGAGAACGAGCTCTTCCTTGAGCCGCACATAGATAGCCTCATTACCTTGCTGCACCACATAGACGGGAAACCGATAGCTGTCGTTTTGCTTCACCGGTGGGAACAGATTGAGGCGAACCGGCATGTCCATGCCCCGCTTATCCCGCAGGATTGGCGTCGACTCCATCCGCGTGTATCCGAAGCTGAAGCGACACAGGTCAAACTCCCGGATGAGGCCCATGTCCTCCAGACCGAGCTTGTTGAGCAACGCACGCGTGGCGCTTTGAACCTGGCTGGTCTTGTCCTTGTCTTCTGGCGCCATGTCTTCGTCCAGCCGGGTGAAGGAGACATAAGGCTTCTTCCCGTTGGTCCTCGTCTCCACATCCAGACGCGTGCTCTTGAGCGCCGCATGTTCGACTGACAGGCGGAAAGGGTCGAACTTGGATGCGAACGCTGACTGCCTGTTCTGAAGATTCAAGACTACAGCTGCCGGAAGGTCCACCTTGGGCAGCAAAATTTGTCGCCGTCGAAGGTCCTCCAGAATTCGCTGCCTGCTGGTGAATGCCATCTCAATTGCACCCTTGAGCGCAGTGCGGATCGGCTCCTCGAATCCCTCGAGCGTACGAATCTGCTCCACGGCAGCCAGGTAGTCCGCCAGGTCCTTGGCGCATTCTGGTTTGCCCTCGCAGGCCTTCTGCACGTCCTCGTCCGTGATGGGCTGCCCAGCAAAGCCATATTGCTTCGCCACGAAGTCCTTGAGCTCTGTTTCCCGACCAGGCCGCAACCGGGTCAGCAGCTGCTGGCTGCCGTCCTTGAAATCAATAAATAGGTCGGACTTGACGTAGTAGGCGCTCGACGCGCGATAGGGGGTCGCCTGCATCCGCACTTCGGTCAGTCGATCCGGTCCCATCGCCGGTCCAAGAATGCGCAAGGTGTCGCGGTCGTTTTGCAGCCATTTCGGTGACAGAGGCTTGTCGCAAGCAGCGCACTCAAAGAACCAATCGCCGATGCCAGTCGAGCGCCGATTCAACTTGAACTGGTAGCTCCCACAGACGCAGTTGTCGCGGCGCTTGACGACCTTGGCGTCGCGGTCGCTCCAGTGCCATTGTCCCGGGAAGGCTGCCTCCCAGCGACCGGACCAGTGCACGAAGACCACATCGAGCTGCTCCCAGTCACACTGCCCCTTCTTCCTGGGATTGGGGCATTGCTCGGGCGTCAGGTTTTCGAGGTCCTTGTCCAGCTGTGAGAGGGTCTCGTAGTCCTGGAACATTCCACAGGTCCGGCACACAAATGTCAGCGGCGCCGGCGTGTACTCCATGTGCGAGGGCCGGCACAAATAAAAGCGGTCCTGACCCGGCAGTTGGAACTCCGACCTCGTCGGGTCGAGCAGCACTTGATCAGCGCACTGCGCCGGCAGGATGCGCGGCTTCGTCGGGTCGCCATCGCGCGCGGACGAGGCGGTGTTGAACCAGGCACGTCCCAGTTCGTTCATCCGCTCGAACACCAAGTCGATGGTGGACTCCGATAGCTGGATGGGCTCGCCGGCCGAAGAGCGGGCAATACAAGCCCCCATCCCGCCTTCAAAGGTGAAAAAACTTTCTGGGGCGTAGGCTGTCGCGAGCTGGTTGCGCGACCGATTCATCGATTTGGCTTTTGCCATCTTGTTTCTCCGTCAGCTCCGTGCTTCGGTCGCGCTATCGGTCGAATCGATGTCGGCGCCGGAGCCTCGGCGAATGAAGGTCATCGCCCGCGCTGTCATCCCGTCTGCCACGCGCTTGTATGCTGCGTCAGCACTCGACTCGTGGATAAGGCCAGGCTGGTCTACGTCGCGCAGCGATGTCATCGGTCGCAGGAGGCTGTTGCGCGCAGCAAAGAACTGAACCAGGCGAGTACTGTTTACCAGGCGGTCGACACCCAGGTCCTGCTGGTAGTGCGTGAGCTGGCTCTTTAGCAGCGAGCGGTAGTAATTCTTCCCTTCAGGCGACGGCGAAAAGGACAACCCGAGCGATTTCTCCATAAATGCCTCTGTGGCCTTCATGTTGGCTGGGACGGCCAGGAAGTCACGCACGTCGGGCGCCATGGCGAAGGTGGGGCTGTTGCGCTTCTTGTCGTCATCCGCCGCGCACAGGCGCTCGATGGCGTTCATCCCACAGACATACTCCTGGAAAAAGCTCGGCATCACCCGCACCAGCGCCTTCTCGGCCCAGCGGTCCACGGCCGCCGGCAGAATCATGCGCTCCAGGAACCGGTGGAAGATATCGTGAATCTCTAGCACGAACCGGTCGCGATAGCGCTGCGGCACAGGCACAAGCAGCGAGAAGCCAACATGCGTGCGGCCGACGCGTGACGACGCCTGGATGTACTCCGCGATGTCTGAAGGGATGCCCGCGAAGAACATCGCATTGAATTCTTCCACGTCGACGCCGTGCGAGATGGCAGAGGTGGCAATGACCGACCGCAGGGTGTCATTGAGTTCCGGGAACGGCTTGTTGACGCCAACGCGGGTCTCCGCCCGCCGGACAATATCCTGTATATCTGCGGCAGAAACCGCCCCGGAGATGAGTTCCGAACTCAGAGCTTGGTCGGCGTAACCCTCGACCTGATGGAGCTTTTCGAACTGAACCTTTTCGGTGTCGATGACCTGGTCACCACCTTTCTTGTTGGTGACGTAGGTCAGGGCAATGCGGTGCAGGTCCACCAACGTCAGCAATGTGGCGGCATCCGCGCCTGCCAGGAGCCGAACGAACTGGGCATGTAGAGGTCCAGGAGATACCCATCGAATCAGCTCAGTGCGGGCTGCCTGCTCCTTGGTCGGGTCCTCGCTGCGCAGGCGCTCATACAGGCCAGTTAGCATCAAATGGTAGTGGCCCAGCACTGAGGCCATGGCCACAGTATGGCGGTGCCCGTTGGTAAGGACCGAGGCGTAAACGCGCGCCCAGTGGCTGCGCGGCTCCACGTCGCCCGCAGGAATGGCCGCGCGCTCGGCGTCATCACACGTGGCGTCGGGCTGGAGGGGCGTTGCGTAAAACGAGTCGTAGAGGGCGGGTCCAGGATACGGAAACTGGACCGTGTTGTCGCGTTGGTACAAGTTGCGCATCTGCCGCTGCGGTTCGCTGACCGTTGCTGACGCGGCAATGACCTTGATTTTTCGCCGGACCGTCGACTCGGGCTCGTACGAGAGATGGCCCATCAACAGCGGTGAGAGTTGGTCGAGCGCCGCTTCCAGTGCAGACTCGAACAGACCCGAGAACGTCCCTAGGGACTCTTCCAGAAGGTGGGCCTCGTCCTGAATCAGCAGTGCCGGAAACGGGTCGAAGAACCTCTTCTCGCCTGAAGCGAACGAGGGGAACAACGCGCGCGTGCCAGCGCCCGGGTGACCATCCCAGTCCTTTGGCTTCATCGGTACGTACAGGCGCTCACTGCCAGTCTCGACCAGCGGAGCAAAGCCGAACATCCCGAAGAACTTGCGGATGGTGCCCTGCGACTGACCGATGGCTGCGAGCTTGTCGACCGTGCCAAGGAGGACGGATGGCGCCAGGTCGTATATGTCCTCGTCGACGATGTAGAAGGGCAGCGGCTTGGGCTGGGCGAATCGGGCGTTCCAGGAGCATTTGTCCTTCGAGGCCGTGCAGTAGTGCCCCATTGCGTTTGCACCCGTCCCCGATTGACGGCGTAGTGCCAAGAGGCTACCGTCCTTGTTCCCACAAAACGGGCACGAGGACAGCTTCAGCCAGCGCTCGCGCGCGCTCTTGTAAGGCTGGACGACTTGGTGCATGGCCTCTGCACTCGGGGCGACTTCATCATCGCTGGGTACTTCGGTGTAGCCGTCCTCGGAATGCCAGTTTGGCGTGTTGCTGCCGCCCACCCAGAACCCGAGCGAGAACGGCTCCCCGGGATGCCCGCGCGTGTGTCGGACCTCCTCGGCTGCGCCCATCGTCGCGAAGGTGCGGCGCGCTTGCTGCAGGGTGAGCAGGCGCAACGGATAGCGCATCAGGGCCGACACGCCTCGGTGCTTTCCCCGCAGACGGTCGAGGAAGAGCACAAATGCCAATAGGCCCAGAAACGCCTCTGACTTGCCGCCGCCGGTCGAGAAGTACAGCAGCGTCACGGCGTTGGCGTGCTTCGCGACCTCGGGCGTGTAGTAGCTATGGAACTCCGGAATGCGCGTCGCGAAAGCAGGTATGGACGCAAGGATGAAGGCGAGCTGGAACAGACGCCACTCGTCATAGCCCTTCGACGCCGCCACCTTGGCCATAGCGGTGTTCATCGAAACCCACGCTTCGAACGGGATGCCGAGCGGGGATTTCTGAACGCCAGGCCCGCTCCAGCTTGCGCGGGACTTCTCGAGGATATCCAGGCCACAGCGGATGGCGCCCAACTCTCGGCGCCAGGCGGCGACGTCCAGGTGCAGCTTCTCCTTCTCGGCCGCCAGTTGCTCTGCGGCGTTCTGCCCGTCCAAACCCTGGTCCACCGGATGCTTCTCGACCTTGGTCAACCATTCCTCATAGGCTGTGATAAGTGGCTTGAGGCCAGTGAGGCAGTCCGGCTGCGACAGCTTGCCGATGTTGCACTCAACCGCGCCATCGGTCGGAATGATTCGAGGCAGTACGTAGCGCGGAGCCCACGTTGTGGTCAGGCGATGCAGCGCGTCTTCGACCGTCAGCGTGATACCACCATTGAACCCCAGGGCCGGGTACTTGAGGTACCGGTTGTACCGATAGGACGGTTTGACGCGGTCCAAACTCAGGAACTGGTGGTCCGCGGCCGGCACGGTAGTAGTCATCGACAGCTGGAAGAGCGATGCCTCCAGCTCCTTGAAGTTTGCTTTGGTGAGCGGAGCGGTCCAGTTCTCCAGCGCCACGTGGACGGTCATGCGATTTACATCGACCGGGTCTGGCACCGCCTGGACAACCCAACGCAGCTCAATCTGGGGCACGATGACCGCCAGGCTCGAGTTTCGAACGCGCTCCAAGAAGCCCTTCCAGTTGCGCACGTCGGACGGCCGCACTCGCGTCCGCCGGTATCCCCACAACTTGCCACCTGTTTCCGGATCGGAACTCGCTGCCCAGTCGGCGAGCTGCTTGGCGATGGCTTCATTCAGGGCAGCAGTCGCCTTCTTCGCGTCGGCCTCGGCTGTCGCCGGGGTGAACTCGAATGCAGGCAGTGCGAGCTGGAGCCGGAGCCACTTCGGAGGGGGAGGAATGTCGTCGGCCAGGTGGTCAGGAGTCGTCACGCCCGCGACGACCTCTTGAACCGGGCGTGCCGCGCCTTCCTCGCCACCTTCGCCACTCTCACCTTCGGCGACTTCAGCTTCCTCGTCTCCCTCGGCTGGTGCACGGTCGAGTCGGTTGTCGAAGGGCAGCCCAATCGACTCGTAGACAGCCTTGCGGGCGTCGTAGCTTCGCGCTGCCCACTCCGGGTGCGTCTTGCCACCCGGCAGTGCGGCGACGAGCTTCCCCAGCGCGTCCTTGACCTTGCTCCGGATGTCAGCGCGGGCCTCCCGTGTTAGGGGAAATGTTGCCTCCAGTCGTCCGCCGAACTTCACTTCGTCCTCGGTCGGCAGAATGCGGACGTATGCGGCGCCAGTCAGCGACACGCCTAGCGTGGTTCCCGCAGCAGCCGAGCGAATTTGGAAGTCCATGCCGTGCGCGCTGATGCGGATTGGGTCCGCCTCCTCGTCGCCGCCACGCTCCTCTGGCGGCATCGGCACGATGAACTCCGACATCAATGCGGCGCTTGGCTTGGCCCCGTAGATAACCCTGTAGAAGTCACCTCGGCCGGCGAGCCGCGCCGACAGTCCATTGAGTAGGCTGTCGACGATAGCCTCTTTGTAGGCCGGATGGATGTCGCGGGGGTTCTTACTGAGGATGGGCACTTGTCTCTCCCTACTTGCTTGTTGTCACACGCGCTGGCGGCGGTACGACGTGTTCGACGCGATAAACGCAGCGCAACGCATCTTGTTGCAGTTGCCGGATGACGACATCGGGCACCTTGCGATAAGCCGCGGCGCTCTCGGGCTGGAAAAGTACCTCGGCGTACCGAGCGACCAGCTCTCGCCCCAAATACTGATTCAGACGCCGCGCATTGCGCACGAAGCCCCAGTGCAGCTCTGCCGCCTCGTCGCTGAAGCCCAAGGCCTTGCAGAAGACCTTGAAGTACTTGGAATCCTTGGAGGCGTGGGGCCGTGTGTCGTCCTTTGCCTGCAGATCCAGCCAGTAATACACACGGCCCGGCCGGCAATCCGCTGCCTTCGGGTCCAGCTCGACCATCTTGGCGTGAATCTCGCGAGCCAGCGCCGACCGCTTGGTGGACTTGAACATCAACGTGCAGCGTCGCTGAACATCGTCGTGGTAGAGCTTGAGCAGCATACGCACAGGGTCCACCACGGAGCTCACACCTTCGCCATTCAGCTGCAGTGACGACTCCAGCTTGGCCCGCAGCTCGTCGCTCATATCGAAGATGAAGTCGCCGGGCTGGATGGCGCTCGCGGTCGCCCGCCGGAAGGGAGGGTCCTCATCGGGCACGTGGCGATAGACCCAGCCAGACGCAGACGCACGGCCCCCCCCCTCCAGTTCAAACTTGTAGTAGGCCTGCTCACCGCCCTGGCCATTGTGGATGTTGTCATCGAACTTGAACGTGAGGGGCATCTCTCGCAGCCTGCCGATGACCAGTGGGTTCGGCACGTCCGCCAGGCGTCGCTCCAGTTCCTGGGCCAGCAGGCCAATACGCCCACGGTAGGCCTTGAAAGCATCCACCTCCTTCATGCTGGTTAGCGTCGTGAGCATGGATTCGGCCTGACGATAGGCCACCATCACCGCCGTGCCGTGCGGCACCTCCGGATGGGTCACCAGAATGCGAAGTACGTCGGGGTTGATGCCGACGAACGTGAAGTGCTTGCCTTTGCGGTTACCTGTGAGTGTCTTTCCCACCGCAGACAGCGTGTGCCATTCGATACGTCCTTCGGCGGCGGCCCATTCCGCGCCCAGCTTCCGCTGCAAGAAGCGATGCGCCAGCAGCACATACCGGTTACTAGGGAGTACCAGGGAGATGCCCTGTCGGCCAGCAATGGCGTGCTTGCGGACTTCCGCCAGCATCCGAGACGCCATCGGCGTGGCGTCATTCCAATCGTCTACGAGCTTCTCAGCCCGTGCAATGGCGCGTTCAACTGACTCGCGCACTGAATTCAATGCGCCGGAGTCGAGCGCTGAGGCGAGCCGGAGCTTCACGGGCGCCCAGGCGTTCTGCTGGCTGCCGTAATCTACTTCGCCGGCCTCCGCCGAAGCCGCTGTCAGGTCGGTGTATCCGGCCGGCATGTTCGATAGCCGCAGGACGTACATGCAGGCCTCGAGCAGCGCCTGATAGGCCTGGCTCTCCTCGTTGCCTGCCGAAGCGGTCAGGCGTTGGAATGCCAGTGCAAGCTGGGATGCGTCCCGGTCGACGATGCTCACGCTGAAGTTTGAGTTGCTGCGTTGAGCAGGCTGCCAGTCGTCAGCGACCGGGTGCGCTGAGAACAATGCCTCCTCTGATTCGGCGGCCCAGACCTTCGTGTTGAACATGCCCCCGGCGTCGCGAAGTTGCGCCCGCAAGATGAAGAAGGTCTTCGGATCGTCGGTCACGATAACACGCCCGGTGTCAGAGAACCCGTTCTCTCGTGCAAACGACAGGAAATCGGGGATTCGATTGACCGCGGCATAGTTTGTTTTCATCGCGGCGTCCGTCGCATCCAGCAGTAAGACCTCCGGGCGGCCCAGGCCTTTCAAGGCCTGGTCAGCCAAGGCCGCACGCCACGACTCCTTCCTCGCCGTATGGTGCATCACCATGAGGGCACAGGGTGCCTTGTTGGGGCTGTCCCACTCGAGATTCACCCTCTGGCGAAGGTCGCGCCGAAGCGCCAGGCGCTCGACCTTCGCGAGGGTACGTTCGAGCGGGTTGGATGCCGTCGTCGCCCAGGCACGCTCGGCAGGGTCGAAGACGAACGTCGGAACGAGCTCCGCGAGGGAAGGGCTTGGGGCGTCAGGCGTGTGCTGGGTCAAGTCGTTCAGCGCCCACAAAGCGCCAAGGAATGCCGGTGAGGACGTGAATGCTTCCGCCTCCAACGCGCCGCTCGGCTTCTGCACCCACAATGTCCGATAAAAAGCGCTCAACGCTTCACGATTGGCAAGCACGCTATGGAGCGGCGCACGGCAGGCATGCGTGCCCGGATAGAGCAAGGTGCGAACACCACGCAGATCCCTGGCGAAAACGCGCTCGACGTTGGCCAGCGCGTGCAACAACGGCAGGGCAGACACCTTCGCCGGCCAGACCAGGCACAGTGTCACCCCGCCTTGGTCGGCTGCCGCGAGCACCGTGCAAACGAGCCCCTTGGCCCAGGGCTGCTCAGCCACGGTCTCGTTGGCTGTCCGCGACTGATAAGTCAGGCCGGCATTGCCTGCGCGAACCTCTGCCCAGGGCCGATTTGGACGAGCCGGGGCCGACGGCGGAGGAGAGGGAAGCGGCATCACTCGCGACCTGGTTGGTGGCTGCTTCCCGCCGACGGGCTTCATCGCGTACTTACGTGCCCGTTCGGCTTGCTTCTCGCGGGCTTTCGCTTGGTCTGCCTGGCGGTCGGCTAGTGATTTGAATTGAGGCATTGCAAAGTCCGAACTATCGTTAGCCTTGTCTAGTCATCCCTCGGAAACGAGTCCGAACGCGAGCCGCACTGCTTCCTCCATGGACCCGCCATTGGCGAGACCCTCCCTAAGTGCCTGCGGGGCGGGAAGCGCGAGCTGATTGAGCTCGAATGCTGAGACGTTGGTGCTGCCCGAAATGCACCGGAAGTAGCGGTCGACGGCGTGTGCGCTCAGGAGCTTAGCCAGCTTGGTAGGTGGCAAAGTCGGCTTGTCGCAGACCGCCTCTATGATGACGATGTGGTTCTCGCCAACGAATCCTCCATATGTCTCGAAGACGCCGGGCGACACCGCTGCAGCTACAAGACGTCGCGGCTGGTCGTTGGACGTCACTCGCTGCATCACCACGCACGGCGATGCAACAACAGACGAGTGCTCCTTGTCGCCCAGGTCGACGAAGCGATGCTCTCCGTCATAGGCCGATGTATCCTCTAGCCGAACGATGCCACCGGAGACGATGTCCCGGGACCACATGAGCGGCATCGCTGTGTGCGCCTTGACCCGTCTTGCGTCCTGCAGGGACTCGAACTTGGGCCGCTTGTCCCGATTCCAGACGTAGGCCCCAATGCGCACACGGTAGCCGTAGTCAGAAAGGCGGAACCTGGACAACGAGGCCTTGTTGAGTAGCGCTACATCGTCCACGGAGCGGGGAATGGGCCACACGGTGCCTGCGCTGGGCAACATGCATTCGCCGACGCTCGTGTACTGGCCGGCGCCTGAGACTACAGAAACGTTGGCTCGCACTTGCGTGCGGTCCTCTTCGGTGCGGCGGCGAAGCACCGTCAGGGCCGTCTCTTGCTCGACGTCGATGAACACACCCTGTCGGTCGCTGACCATGCCTATGTGCTCGACGTCGGTATTGCGGACGAGGAATCTGCGCAGCCGGCCAAAGTACTGCCCGGACAGGAAACTGGTCGGCGTGACCAGAGCGGCACGTCCGCCGACACGGAGCAGGCGTACGCAAAGTGCAATGAAGAGGCAATAAAGATTAGGTTGTGCCGCAATGACGTCCGCATACGTGTCACGCAGCAAGTCGAGCTCGACGGCGCGCATCTTGCGGTACGGTGGATTGCAGACTACGACGTCGACCGTACCGAGCCTGGCGACCAGGTGTGTCAAGGAGTTGGCCTTGTAGACGTTGAACGAGGGGACGTAGCCGGTCTTCTGTATTTCCGAGTGCAGAGCCATGCACAGGAAGTGCTTGGACAGCTTGCACAGCGTATTGTCCAGGTCGCAGCCATGGAGGTGCCTCTCGATGTGCTTAAGCACCTTCAGCGGACCAGCCCCCTTCGACGAGAGCGTCGCTCGCATGCGCAGCGCGATGGGGGTCAGGAAGGCTGCACCGCCACAGGCGGGGTCCATGAAGGACTGGCTTCCAAAGTCGACACCCTGCTGCGAAAGGTCGTTAAGCAGTCCTTCGGTCAACGAAGCGGGGGTGAAGAACATGGCCAAACTCTTCCGGTAGTTCTCATCGGAATGGATTGCGTACGCTGAGCTCAGCCAGTACGTCGACTCAAGAAAATTCAGTTGGCACAGAACATCCACAAACGCAGACACCTCAGGTGCAGAGGCGACTTCCTTTGAAAAGGAGAGGGAGGGCTTTGGCAGCGCGGGGAACGCTCTGCGGCACCATAGCCGCAGCACCGTACCGACAAGTGTCGACGCATCACATTCGCACTTCTCGGCTACGCGGCCAAGTGCGCGAACCCGTCGCGTGATGGACAGCTTCGAAACAGACGCCATCAGACCAAGCCTTTGCTCCTGATCACTGCGTCCGCATGTTCTGTGTCAACCTGTGCTCGCATGTACTATCAAACCTTGGTATTGCCTTGAAGGACCCGTAGAAATGGCTGGGTAACTGTCCGGGTAAATCGATTCTTGCGAGCAGTGAAGATTGAGCTATGGCTCGCATCGGCTTCAAACTATCCAGTAGATCAGCTCACATACCTACTCGCCGCCTCCAAGAAGCCCTTCTGCACCTTCACCCGCAGCCCCAAAGGCTGCAACACCTCCACATCCGCCCCAAACCGCATGATGTCCCCCAATATCTCCCGGTCATCCGAATAAGGCACCGACAACACATAACTCCCGTCCGCCTCGGTGCGCGACTCCTGCTGCGCATGCCAGGTTTCGCGCTCGACCCAGCGCGCGCGTTCCTTGGTGAACTTCAGCACCGCCCAGGCCTTGGGTGTGCCGCCAAAAATGCCGTAACCCGCGCCCAGCGCCTCGTCGATGCCGCGCGCTGACACTTCCTTGGCGGCGGTGTCGAGCACTTCCAGCCTGGCGATCGCGTCGATGCTGAAGTTGCGCAGGTCGTCGCGCAGGTGGCACCAGGCGTCCAGGTACCAGTTGTCGCGGTAATGCACCAGGCGCTGGGGCGAGACTTCGCGTTCCACGGTCTGGCCACTCTGGCGGTTGTAGTGGTGGATCTTCAGGCGCTTGCGCGCCACGGTGGCGGCGGCCACGGCTTCGAACTCCTTGGCTTTCACGCGGCGCTTGCCGGCGTGCACGATGCGGATGCGCTTGGCGATGTCGCGGCTGGTCAAGCCGTGTTTCTCCATCAGTTCGCCCAGGCGGTCCTGCAAGGGCCGCAGCTTGTCGCCGAGCAGGCCGGGTTCGAGCTGGGTCAGCAGTTGCTGGATGGTCACCAGCGCCAGGATCTCGTCCTGGTTGAACCACAGGCCCGGCAGTTCGGCGTTGCCCGATGCCTTGTCCAGCAGGTAGCCGCCCTGGTCGCGGTCGTAGCGGATGGGCACATGCAGCTGGTCGCGCAGCTTGGCGAGGTCTCGCTTGAGGGTGGCGGGCGAGATCTCCAGGCGCTGGGCCAGCTGGGTTGCGGATACGGCGACGCGGTCGTTCAACAGACTCCTGTATTGATACAGACGCACCGCTTCGCTCATCCGACAGCCTCCCTATTTGTGCTGATATTTTTTATTGATTGTTACAAATATTATGCCTATGAATTCTGATTCCTGGCGGGCTCCTGGGCTGATGCTGCCAATCTGCAACAAGCGGCGCGTTGCACTGGATACACGCACACGGAACCAGGCTCATCGGGTGAGCCTGGCGCGGCGCACACTGCGGGGCATTTCCCCGTGCCGCGGCGTTGAACCCGCTTGCACCCTGCCCTTACCCCATGACGACCATCCACCCCGACCTGATCGCCCACCTGCGCAGCGTGTTTGCACTGGACTGGCACGGCATCCACGGGGCTCCGCACTGGTCCCGGGTGCGGCTCAATGGCCTGAAGCTGGCCGAGTCCACCGCTGCCCGTGGCCACGTCGTCGAGTTGTTCGCCTTCCTGCACGACGCCCGGCGGCTGAACGACGACCATGACCCGCAGCACGGCTATCGCGCCGCACAACTGGCTGGCGAGCTGAACGGCCGCTGCTACGAACTGCCGCCGGACGAGCTGAGCCTGCTGCAGGCCGCCTGCCGCGGCCACAGCGACGGCCACCGGGCCGGCCACGACGTCACCGTGCTGACCTGCTGGGACGCCGACCGACTGGACCTGGGCCGCGTCGGCATCCGCCCCCTGCCCGAGCGGCTGTGCACCGCGGCCGCGCGGCAGCCGGTGGTGCTGGAGTGGGCGTATCGGCGCAGCCTGGCATGACGCTGCTCGCCGCCGCGATGCCCTGAACGGTCGGCCCGGCGGCGGGTGCCGTTACGCGGCCCGCCACCCGCTGCGGTAGTCCGCATACCGCGGCGCCCACCCCAGCACCTCCCGCGCGCGCCCGTTGCCGACCCGGAAACCCGGCAAACCCGGCGCCCCACCCGGTTGCGGTGCGGCCGCGCCATGCCATGTGGCGACATGGCCCAGCAGTTCCCGCCAGCGGACCGGATGGTCGTCGACGATGTTCAGCGCCATCTGCGACACGTCGGACTCGGCCGCCAGCACGACGGCATCGGCCATGTCGTCGACGTGGACCAGGCTGACGTAGTGTTGCCCCTGGCCCGGCAGTTGCAGCAGCCCTTCGCGCGCCCGGCGGTTGGTCTCGGCGCTGAAGTCCGTGCCCGGGCCTTAGAACAGGCCGCCACGCAGGATGACCCACTGCAGGTCGCTCGCCTGCTGCACCTGCCGCTCCATCTCCAGCGCCGACGCCAGCACGCCCTGCCCCTGCAGCGGCGCGTCTTCGGTCGCGATCGGCTCCGGCGCGCCGGCGTGCAGCATGGCCACGCTCTGCTGCACGTAGCGCCGGCAACCGGTGCGGGCCGCCGCGGCGAGCAGGTGGCGCGTGCCGTCGATCCGGATGCGGTCGTTGCGCGACCAGTCGCCCGGCGCCGCGCCGGGCCGCGGGATGGCCGTGGCCAGGTGCAACACCGCATCGCAGCCGCGCAGGCCGACCACCAGCGAATCGGGCTCGAGGATGTCACCTGGCACGACCTCCAGCAGCGGTGCCGGCGCAAGGCCGGCCGTGGCCTCGGGGCGCCGCACGATGGCGCGCACCGCGTGGCCACGCGCCAGCAGGCGCTGCACGACCGGCCGGCCGAGCACACCGGTGGCGCCGACGACGGCGATGCGACGGTGCGGGGTCATGGCGCGGCACTCCGGGTCGTGCTGGAGAAGCGTGGGGGCCGCATCATCATGCCGCCACCCGCTGCAGGCCGCCGACGCGCAGATGCTCGGTGCGGGCGCCGATCTGGCGCAGCAGGCCGGCCAGGTCGTAATAGAAACGTTCGCCGTTCATCAGCCCGTCGCGAAAACCGATGATCACGGCCAGCCGCAAATCAATGGGTTTGCCGCTGGCCGCGATGCCGTAGAAGTCGCCGACGTGGCGGCCGATATAACGCGCCTCGGCAATCATCGTGCCGTCGGTGCCGAGGTAACGCCGCTCGCCCTGCACCTGCACGTCGAACGCCGACCACCAGGTCGCGTAGTAGTCGCGGGCGCCGGCGCGGCCGCGGAAGGTCTGCTGCAGTGCCACGTCCTCGAACACGCAGTCGGGGTGCAGCGTTGCCAGCGTCTCGTCCATCTGGTGGGCGTTTTCGGCGGCCAGGTGGCGGGCCACCAGTTGCATGGTGTCGTTGTCGATCATGGTTGTCTCCTGTGCGGATGGGTGTGGATGAACGGTGAAACGGGCGTCATCGTAGGAACGAATGGTTTACCGATCCAGGGCCAGTTTGGATAATCTGGCTGGACCACTTTCAGGGCCGCCACTGCCACTGCCACTGCCACTGCCACTGCCACTGCCACTGCCACTGCCACTGCCACTGCCACTGCCACTGCCACTGCCACTGCCACTGCCACTGCCACTGCCACTGCCACTGCCACTGCCACTGCCACTGCCACTGCCACCTCCGCTGCCACCTCCGCTGCCACCTCCGCTGCCACCTCCACCATGCCCCGCCAAGCCTCCACCTACGACCTGCTGATGGCGCCAACCGCCGAGCGGCAAGGCGCGGCCGACCTGTATGCGCAGCTGCGCGGCGCCATCCTGGCCGGGCAACTCGCGCCGGGCGCGCGGCTGCCCGCGTCGCGGGTGCTGGCGGCCAGCCAGGGTGTGGCGCGCGGCACCGTGGTGGCCGCCTACGAGCAGCTCATCGCCGAGGGTTACCTGCAGTCGCGCGTGGGCTCGGGCACCCGCGTCAGCGCGGTGTTGCCCGACAGCCTGCTGGCGGTGGCCCGGGCGCGGCGCGGCGCTGCGGTGCACTCGCCGCCGGCCGCTGCCGCCTTGTCGCAACGCGGGGCACTGCTGGCGCGCTCGCCGTTCGGCGCATTTCCGCTGCCGGCGGCCGGCGTGCCGTTTGCGGCACATGTGCCGGCGCTGCAGGAGTTTCCGGTGCGGCTGTGGGCGACACTGGCCGCGCGCCAGGCGCGTGCGCTGGGCCCGTCGGCCATGGCCGACGGCGACGCCATGGGGCACCTGCCGCTGCGCCAGGCCATTGCCGAATACCTGGGCGGCACGCGGGGCCTGGCCTGCCGGGCCGAACAGGTGCTGGTGTTGTCCAGCGTGCAGCAGGCGGTGGACCTGGCGGCGCGGCTGCTGCTCGATGCCGGCGACGCCGCCTGGTGCGAGGACCCGGGTTATGCCGGCACCCAGGCGGCATTGCGCGCGGCCGGGGTCCGTGTGTGCCCGGTGCCGGTGGACGACGACGGCATGGTGGTGGCGTGGGCGCAGCGCCACCATCCGCGGGCCCGCCTGGCCTGCGTGACACCGGCGCACCAGGCGCCGCTGGGCATGAGCCTGTCGTTGCCGCGCCGCCTGGCCTTGCTCGACTGGGCGCGGCGCAGCGGCGGCTGGATCCTGGAGGACGACTACGACAGCGAATACCGTTATTCCGGCAAGCCGCTGCCGCCGCTGCGCGCGCTGCAAGCCGATGCGCCGGTGTTGTACGTGGGCTGCTTCAGCAAGACGCTGTTTCCGGCGCTGCGCGTGGCCTACCTCGTGTTGCCCGAGGCCCTGGTCGACGGGTTCGCGGCGGGCCGTTCGGTCACCAGCCGTTACCCGCCCATCCTGGACCAGCTGGTGCTGGCCGCCTTCATGCGCGAAGGCCATTACGCGCGCCATCTGCGCCGCATGCGCCAGCTGTATGCCGAGCGGCGCGCCCTGCTGGTGCAGTTGCTGCAACACAAGGCCGCCGGTGCGCTCGAGCTCACCGACCACCCGACCGGGCTGAACCTGCCGTGCTGGCTGGCGCCCGGACTGGACATCGACACGGTGCTGCAACGCTGCCAGGCCCAGGGCCTGGTGGTGCTGCCCTTGCGATCCGGCGGCACCGGCAGCCCCACGCAGCCGCGGCGCAACGGCCTGCTGCTCGGTTTTGCGTCGCTGGCCGCGCCGACCCTGCGCGTGGCCAGCGGCAAGCTGGCACGGGCCCTGGACGGCTGACGCCAGGGCGGCGACGTCCTACGCGCACATGCGGCCGGCGCCGATGCCTGCCACCGGTGCCTGTTCCTACAGTCGGGGCTGCGCCACGCGTATGCCGCGTGATGCATTGCGCCCGGGCGCAGCGCCACACGCGGGCGCATGCACCCACGCCCACCTCGAACACACACGGACGGAAACACCATCGTGACCAACACCCAATGGTTCCTGCTCATCGGCGGCCTGCTGCTGGTGATGGGCCTGACCGCCTCGCTGCTCAAGCGCGGGCCGGTGACCTCGGCCATCATCTACCTGGCGGTCGGGATGGTGCTCGGGCCGACCGTGCTCGGCCTGTTCCATTTCAACCCGCTCAAGGAGTCGGCGCTGCTGGAGGTGTTGACCGAGGTGGCGGTGCTGATCTCGCTGTTCTCGGCCGGCGTGAAGATGCCGGTGCCGTTCAGCCTGCCGCGCTGGCGCGCACCGATCCTGCTGGCGACGGTGTCGATGGCCATCACGGTCGCGCTGGTGGCCGCCTTCGCGTATTGGGTGCTGGGCCTGCCGCTGGGCGCCGGCGTGTTGCTGGGCGCCATCCTGGCGCCGACCGACCCGGTGCTGGCCACCGACGTGCAGATCCGCCACCCCGGCGACCGCGACCGGCTGCGTTTCAAGCTGACCTGCGAAGCCGGCCTGAACGACGGCAGCGCATTCCCGTTCGTCGTGCTCGGCCTGGGCCTGCTGGGACTGCACGACCTGGGCGACATGGGCCTGCGCTGGATCTGGAAGGACGTGGTGTGGGCCACGCTGGCGGGCGTGGCCATCGGCGTGCTGGCCGGCACCGCGCTGGCGCGCGTGGTGGACATATTGCGCCGCGGCCCGCACCAACACGGCGTGATGGACGACTTCCTCGGCCTGGGCCTGATCGGCGTGGTCTACGGCCTGTCGGTCGCGGCCGGTGCCTGGGGTTTCCTGGCGGTGTTTTTTGCCGCCGTCGCGTTGCGCCAGACAGAGATGCGGTTGGCCCACCGGGCGGATTCCCGACAAGGCCGGGCGCCTGACCCCGCCGCCGAGACTTCGGTCGCTGTCGCAACCGGCATCGGCACTGGCACTGGCACTGGCACTGGCGCCGACACCGACACCGACACCGACACCGGCACTGGCACCGGCACTGGCACCGGAACCGGAACCGGAACCGGAACCGGAACCGCCGCTCGCCCCGCGCAAGCATCCGGCGCCGACCCGATGGCCGACAACCCTACCCAGCCTCCACCCCTGGTCAGCGTAGGCTCGCTGGTGTTCAAGGAACACCTGGAGCGGCTGTCGGAAGTGGTACTGGTGCTGCTGGTCGGGGGCTCGTTGTTCCTGAACTCGTGGAGCTGGGACGCCGTGGCGCTGGCCCTGTTCCTGTTCTGCGTCGCCCGCCCGGCCAGCGTGTTCCTGGGCCTGGCGGGCCAGCGCTCACCGCTGCGCATCCGCGGCATGACCGCCTGGTTCGGCGTGCGCGGCATCGGCTCGTTGTATTACCTGATGTACGCCATCGAACACGGCCTGCCCGAGCCGCTGGCGCTGCAACTGGTGCAGCTGACGCTGATCGTCGTGACGCTGTCGATCCTGCTGCACGGGTTCAGCGTCAAGCCGTTGCTGGGGTTGTTGCGCAGGGGTGGATGAATCTGCAACCAAGGGGGACCAACCCGCCCATCACTATCGCTTCATACTGTTCAGGCCGGGCGTGGCGGCGGCACCAGCCGGTTCTTGCCGCCGCGAGACCGCGGCACAGCCGCTCGCGCCGGCGCCTGCGCCGACACCAGCCGCAACTGCGCCTTGAGCGCCGACGCGAACCGGTCGAGCGATTCGCTTGCGGGCCGCCCCTCAGGCACCAGCAGCTCGATGGTGCGCTCGACAAAATGGGGTTCGGCCAGGCGCAGCGCCACCAGCTGGCCGCTGGCGATCTCGTGGGCCACGCCGAGCAGGCTGCTCAGCGTCACCGCGTCGCCGCGGCGCGCCAGTGCCAGCAAGGACGGCAGGTTGCCGGAGAACGCGATCTCGTAAGCCAGGCCGTGCTCGGCGCAGCACAGGTCCAGCGCCTGGCGCACGGTGGTGCCGACGTCGGGGACGGCCAGCGCATGGCGGACCAGTTCCGCGATGCCGATCGTGCCCATGCCGGCCACCGCATGGCCCGGGCTGCAGATGGCCAGCACCGGCGACGGTTCCCGGTGCAGCGTGCGCATGCCTTTTTCCGGCGCCGTCGCGAACTTGAGGCCCAGGTCGGCGTCGCCGCGCTGCAACCACTGGCTGACCTGCTCGGGCACGCCCACCTGCAGATGGATGCTGGTCTGCGGATGCTCGCGCCGGAACGCCGACATCACCGCGGGCATGAAGTCAATCGCGAAGCCTTCGGTGCAGGCGATCCGCACGCGATGGCTGCGACGGGTCGACGCGCTGCGCATCGCATCGGCGAGCCGCTCGGTGTCGATCACGCTGGCGCCGACCCAGCCCGCCAGCTGCTGGCCGGCTTCGGTCAGCGCCATGCCGCGGGCCTGGCGGTCGAACAGGTTGCAGCCCAGGCTTTCCTCGAGTTTGGCCACCTGGCGGCTGACCGCCGACGGCGCGACATGCAGCCGGTGCGCGGCCTCGGTGACCGAGCCGGTGCGCACCACCTCGAGGAAGTAACGACTGGCCATGGATAACAGCGGAGCAGCCATGCAAGGCGATTGCGATAAACGCAAGAGGGAGTTGCGAATTCGATTATTGTGAACTGTTGCGTCGATTCATACAATTTTCGCAATGCTCGACGTCACCACCCCCACCGCCAAGGACTCTGCCCGCCGGCAACTGGATGCGTCACTGGACGCCCATTTCGCATCCGGCGCCTTCGAACAATCCCTGGCGCGGCGCGTGGCCTGGCGCACCGAAAGCGACCTGGGCACCGCGCCCGCGGCGCTGGCGGACTATCTGCGCGAGGAGATCGCGCTGACCTTCGCGCCCATGGGTTTTGCCTGCACCGTGCACGACAACCCCGATCCCAGGGGCGGGCCGTTCCTGGTGGCGCGCCGCGTCGAAGACCCGCGATTGCCGACACTGCTGACCTACGCCCACGGCGACGTCGTGAACGGGCAGGAGGGCCGTTGGCAGGACGGGCTCTCGCCATGGACCCTGACCCGCGTCGACCAGCGCTGGTACGGCCGCGGCACCGCCGACAACAAGGGCCAGCACAGCATCAGCCTGGCGGCGCTGGCCCAGGCCATCGACGCGCGCCAGGGCCGGCTGGGCTACAACGTGACCGTGCTGATGGAAACCGGCGAGGAAGCCGGCTCGCCGGGCCTGCATGCGTTCTGCACCCAGCAGCGCGAGCAGCTGCGTGCCGACCTGCTGATCGCCTGCGACGGCCCGCGCGTGTCGGCCGAGCGCCCGACGCTGTTCCTGGGGGCGCGCGGCGCCGTCAACTTCACGCTGCGGGTGCGCGCCCGCGACCGCGCCTTTCACTCCGGCAACTGGGGCGGTGTGCTGGTCAACCCGGCCACGGTGCTGGCACAGGCATGGGCGTCGATGGTCGACCGGCACGGCCGCATCCGCGTGCCGGCGCTGCGGCCCGCACAGGTGCCGGCCGACGTGCGCGACGTGCTCGCCGGCCTGCCCGTGGGCGGCGCACCGGACGACCCGACGCTCGATCCGGACTGGGGCGAACCCGGCCTGACGCCGATCGAACGCCTGGTGGCCTGGAACACGCTGGAGATCCTGGCGATGGAGTCCGGATCACCCGCGCGGCCGATCAACGCGATTCCATCGTCCGCGGTGATGCATGCGCAATTGCGCTTCGTCGTCGGAACGCCGTGGCGCGACCTGGCCTCCATCGTGCGCGCGCACCTGGACGCCGAAGGCCTGCAGCAGGTCGAGGTCGAGGTGGTGGCCAGCGCCGCCGCGTCCCGCACGCCGGTGTCCGACCCCTGGGTGGACTGGGCGGCGCAGTCGATGGCGCGCAGCACGGGCAAGTCGATCGCGATCCTGCCCAACCTGGCCGGCACCCTGCCCAACGACGTGTTCAGCGACATCCTGGGCCTGCCCACCTTGTGGGTACCGCACTCCTACCCCGCCTGTGCGCAACATGCGCCGAACGAGCACCTGCTGGTGGACGTCGCGCGCGAAGGCCTGCAGATCATGGGCGGCCTGTTCTGGGACCTCGGCAATACCGACACCGCACCCTGGCCGACCCGCGCCTGACACCCATCCCTGCTTCTTCATCAACCTACCGGAGATTGCCATGCCCCAGCTCGATCGTCGAACCTTTGTCACCGCCCTCGCCGGGTCGGTACCCGCGCTGGCCTGGCCCGGCCGCGCCGGTGCGCAGACATGGCCGGCCCGCCCGATCCACGTGGTGGTGCCGTTCTCGGCCGGTGGTGGCACCGACATCGCGGCCCGGCTGATCGTCGAGCGCCTGGCGAGCGAACTGGGCCAGTCGATCGTCGTCGACAACAAGCCGGGCGCCGCAACCGCCATCGGCGTGGCGGCCGTGACCGGCGCCGCGCCGGACGGCTACACGCTGCTGTTTTCCGGCTCCACCAGCTACACGGTCAATCCGGCCGTGCGCGCCAAGCTGGCGTACGACCCGTTCACGCAACTCTCGCCGCTGGCGCTGGTGGCGCGTGCACCGCTGGTCGTAGTCTGCAGCGCCGACAGCCCGTACCAGACACTCGATGCGCTGGTGGCCCAGGCGGCCCGCAAGCCGGGCGAACTGAACTATGCGAGTTTCGGCCCCGGCTCGGGCCCGCACCTGCTCAGCGAGATGCTGGCCTACGCCAAGGGCATCAAGCTGACGGCGATTCCCTACAAGGGCAGCTCCGAGTCGACGATTGCCATCATCCGCAACGACGTGGCCTTCGGCATCGACACGCTGGCCGCCGCGGCCGCGCAGGTCAAGTCGGGCAAGATGCGCGCGCTGGCCGTGGTCAGCGAGAAGCGCAGCAACTTCATGCCCCAGGTGCCGGCCTTCGGCGAGCTGGGCCTGTCGTCGGCCCTGTTCGACGCCTGGTACGCGTTCGCCGGCCCGGCCCGCCTGCCGGCCGCCGTGACCCAGGCGCTGGGCACGGCGCTCAAGGCCACGATGGCGGACCCGGCGCTGCAGCAAAAGCTCGCGCAGCAGTTCATGGAACCGGTGATGCTCGGCCCCGACCGCATGCGCGCGATCATGGACGAGGAGATCACGCGGTACCGGGCCATCGTCGCGCGCGCGAACATCGACATCGGTTGAACGGCCGGCGCGCCGATGGCCGGTCTGCGCCAGATCAAACAAGCGCCTGTTAGCGCCCACGGCCGCACCCAGCCTGGTTACATTGATGCCATCGCCGAGCGGCGCCGTGCGCCGATGGCAACAAGACTGGAGAGCGCAACCATGACCGCGAACACATCTGCCGTGACCAACCCCCTCATCGAGGCGCCACTGACCAATTTCTCGCATTGCCATGAAGGCATCATTTCGCACCTGGACTCCTTCGGCGAACTGCCGGCGATGCTCGAGACGGCCCAGCGGACCAGCGCGATTGCCGAGGAGACACTGCAGTTCTTCCGCGTGGCGGTGTTCGACCACCACGCCGAGGAAGAAAAAGACCTGTTTCCCGCCGTGCTGGCCGCAGCGCACGCCGGCGCCGAACGCGACAAGGTCAAGGGCCTGGTCGATGCGCTGGTGGCCGAGCACCGCGAGATCGAAGCGCTCTGGCGCGGGCTCGAGCCCGGCCTGGTCAAGCTGGCCAAGGGCCAGCTGACGACCGGCGTCGACCGGCAGGCCGTGATGAGCCTGGTGCAGCGTTACCACGCCCATGCCCGGCTGGAGGAAGAACGTTTCCTGCCGCTGGCCGAGACCATCCTGGGCCGCCAGGGCCCGAAGATGGCCGAGCTCGGCCTGGCGCTGCATATGCGGCAGGTGGTCAAGGCCGCGCGGCGCGGATTGCGCGGCTCCTGAGCCCGCCAGCCGGAGCCCGGCCAGCGCGGGCACGAACCGGCCCGCGCCCGCTCGCGACGGCACCGGCGACAAGACCCGCAACGGACGGGGCAAAGGGCTTGGTGCTACGCTCTCCCATCATTGCCGAAACCGCCTGTAACCACGTGATTCGGTGATTCCGGCGCCCGGATGCGGTGTCATGGGATGATCGCGGTTTTGCCGGGCAGCGCGACCCGTTGGGAGTACACATGAAGCAAAAGCTGGTCTGGTTCGTATGGGGCCTGCTGATGGCCGTGCAGGCCGCCACGGTCAACGCGCAGGAGGTCTGCCCGCCGGCGCTCAAGCCCGCGGTGCAGGAAGCCAAGGCGGCCCGCCTGGCGGCGGAACTGCTCACCCGTTATCACTACAAACCCACGCCGCTCGACAACAGCTTGTCGAGCCGCATGTTCGACCAGTACCTCAAGGCGCTCGACCCCGAGAAGCTGTATTTCCTGCAGTCCGACATCGATCGCCTGGCCGCAGCCCGCACCCGCCTGGATGACGCCATCTACACCGAGGACCTGCGCGCGCCGTTCGAGATCTTCAACCTGTATGCCTGCCGCGCAACCGAGCGCATGGTCCATGCGCGCAGCCTGCTGCGCCAGGGCTTCGACTTCCAGGGCGATGAGACCATGCTGATCGACCGCAAGGACCAGGCCCAGCCGAGCACGGAAGCCCAGCTGAAGGACCTCTGGCGCAAACGCGTCAAGAACGACTGGCTGCGCCTCAAGCTGGCCGGCACGGACGACGGGACCATTGCCCGGATCCTGGACAAGCGTTACGACAACGCGATCAAGCGTCTGGCCAAGATCACCAGTGCCGACGCGTTCCAGGCCTTCATGAACGCCTACACCATGGCGATCGAACCGCATACCAACTACCGCGGGCCGCGCGCGGCCGAAGACTTCGACATCTCGATGCGACTGTCGCTGGTGGGTATCGGCGCCGTGCTGATGGATGTCGATGGTTACGCGACGATCCGCGAACTCGTGCCCGGGGGACCGGCCAGCCGGTCCGGCAAGCTGCAGCCGGGCGACCGCATCGTCGGCGTGGCCCAGGGTGCGGACGGCCCGATGGAAGACGTGGTCGGCGCGCGCCTGGACGACACGGTGTCGCTGATCCGCGGCACCGCGAACTCGACCGTGCGGCTCGACGTGTTGCCCGCCGGCAGCGGGGTCGACATGCCCAACAAGCACGTGGTGCTGGTGCGCAACGTGATCACCATGCAGGACCGGGCCGCCAAGGCCAAGATCTACGAGGTGCCCGACGGCGCGACGCAGCGCCGGGTCGGCGTGATCTCGCTGCCCTCGTTCTACGAGGATTTCGAAGGGCGGCAGAAAGGCGACAAGAACTTCCGCAGCGCCTCGCGCGACGTGGCCGCGTTGATCGCCGAGATGAAGCAGCAGAAGGTCGACAGCCTGCTGGTGGACCTGCGCAACAACGGCGGCGGTTCGCTGCGCGAGGCGGTCGAGCTGACCGGCCTGTTCGTGGGCAAGGTGCCGGTGGTGCAGGCACGCAATGCCCAGGGCGCCGTCACGGTCGAGAAACACGTGGGCGGCGGCATCGCCTGGCAAGGCCCGCTCGGCGTGCTGATCAATCGCGCCTCGGCGTCGGCGTCGGAGATCTTCGCCGGAGCCATCCAGGACTATGGCCGCGGGGTCGTCATCGGCGAGCCCAGCTTCGGCAAGGGCACGGTGCAGACCGTGGCCAGCCTGGACCAGCTGGCCCGCAACGCCAAGCCCGCCTTCGGCGAACTGCAGATGACCATCGCCCAGTTCTTCCGGGTCGACGGCGGCACGAACCAGTTGCGCGGCGTGACGCCGGACATCAGCTTCCCCGGCACCATGGATCCCGACGAATACGGCGAGTCGAGCTTCGACAACGCCCTGCCCTGGACCCGCATCGCGGCGGCCGACTATGCGCCGGTGGGCGAGGTGAAAAGCCTGCTGCCGGTGCTGCAGTCGCGGCACGAGAACCGCATCCAGCGCGACAAGGACTTCCAGAACCTGTTGCAGGACGTGGCGCGGGTTCGGGAGATGCGCAAGAACAACGTGATCTCGCTCAACGAGGCCACGCGGCGCAAGGAACGCGAACAGGCGGAAAAACGCATGGCCAGCCTGCAGGGCGCGGCCCGCGCCGCCTTGGCCGACGATGGCCTGCAGGCCAACGAACGCAGCCTCAGCAAGGACCTGGCCGCCGAAAAGAGCCGCGACGCGATCAAGGACGTGTTGCTCGACGAAGCCGTCAGCATCATGTCCGACGCGGCCGTGCTCAAGCAAGGCGGCAAGCCGCGTCTGGCGGCCAACACCCCGTCGCCGTCCAAGGGCCCGGTCGTGGTGATGGAACTGCCGGCGGGTACGGCGGGGCGTTAGACGGCGGCGCGTTTCATCGAGGGCAACGGCGCTCGACGCCCTTACTCCCACTCGATCGTCGCCGGCGGCTTGCTGCTCACGTCGTAGGTCACGCGGTTGATGCCCTTGACCTCGTTGATGATGCGGCCCGATACGCGCTTGAGCAGGCCATACGGCAACTCGGCCCAGTCGGCGGTCATGAAGTCGCTGGTCTGCACCGCGCGCAGCGCGACGACGTATTCGTAGGTGCGGCCGTCGCCCATCACGCCCACGCTCTTGACCGGCAGGAACACGGCGAAGGCCTGGCTGGTCAGGTCGTACCAGCTCTTGCCGGTGTCCGGGTCCATGAAGGTGCGCAGCTCGTCGATGAAGATGGCGTCGGCCTGGCGCAACATGTCGGCGTATTCGCGCCGGATCTCGCCCAGGATGCGCACGCCAAGGCCCGGGCCGGGGAACGGGTGGCGGTAGACCATGGCGTGCGGCAGGCCGAGCGCCACGCCGAGTTCGCGTACCTCGTCCTTGAACAGGTCGCGCAGCGGCTCGAGCAGCTTCAGGCCCAGTTGCTCGGGCAGGCCGCCGACGTTGTGGTGGCTCTTGATCGTGACCGCCTTCTTGCTCTTGGCGCCGCCGGACTCGATGACATCCGGGTAGATGGTGCCCTGGGCCAGCCAGGCCACGTGGCGCGAATGGTCGTTCTTGAGCTTGGCGGCCTCGGACTTGAACACCTCGACGAACTCGCGCCCGATGATCTTGCGCTTGGCCTCGGGGTCGTTGACACCGGCGAGGTGCCGCAGGAACTGGTCCTCGGCGTCGACCCGCACCACCTTGGCGTGCAG
Source organism: Rhodoferax sp. (assembly GCA_024236015.1). GTDB lineage: Bacteria > Pseudomonadota > Gammaproteobacteria > Burkholderiales > Burkholderiaceae_C > CAISIP01. Next base: position 741,195 of record JACKLK010000001.1, on the reverse strand, counting down.
CTTGCCGACAAACATGTCCATCACCATGTCGCCCTCGTGCAGGCGCAACAGGCCGTGGTCGACGAACACGCAGGTGAGCTGGTCGCCGATGGCGCGGTGGATCAGCGCGGCGGCCACCGAGGAATCGACACCGCCGGACAGGCCGAGGATGACCTCCTCGTCGCCCACCTGCGCGCGGATTTTCTCGACCGCCTCGGCGATGTAGTCGCCCATGATCCAGTCGGCGCGCGCGCCGCAGATGTCGAGCACGAACCGCTCCAGGATGGCCGCGCCGCGCTTGGTGTGGGTGACCTCCGGGTGGAACTGCACGGCGTAGAAACGACGCTCCTCGTCGGCCATGCCGGCGACCGGGCAGCTGTCGGTGCTGGCCATCAGGTGGAAGCCCGGCGGCATCTCGGTGACCTTGTCGCCGTGGCTCATCCAGACCTGCAGCATGCCGTGGCCCATGGGCGTGGCGTAGTCCTGGATGCCGTCGAGCAATCGGGTGTGGCCGTGCGCACGCACGTCGGCATGGCCGAACTCGCGCTTGTTGCTGGGTGCCACGACGCCGCCGAGCTGCACCGCCATCGTGAACATGCCGTAGCAGATGCCCAGCACCGGGATGCCGAGCTCGAACACGATTTGCGGCGCACGCAACTCGTGCGCCTCGTAGGTGCTGGCGTGGCTGCCCGACAGGATGACGCCCTTGAGGTTGCCGTCGCGCGCGTATTCGCGTACCCAGTCGTTGCCGACGTCGCAGGACACGACTTCGCAGAACACATGGGCTTCGCGAATGCGCCGCGCGATCAGTTGCGTGACCTGGGAGCCGAAATCGAGGATCAGGATCTTGTGGTGGTTCATGGAATGGTTCTTCGCATCGGCCGCCCGTCGCTTCGTGGCGCCACCCGGTTCGCACGCCGGGACGTCCCGGTGGAAACCGGCTCCGTCACGGGACGACGCGGTGGACGAAACGACAGGCGAAGGGGCTGTCAATCGGCCCGGTAGTTCGGCGCTTCCTTGGTGATCTGCACGTCGTGCACATGGCTCTCGCGGATACCGGCGGCGGTGATCTCGACGAACTCGGCCTTGTTCTGCATGTCCTCGATCGTCGGGCAGCCGCAATACCCCATGCTGGCGCGCAAGCCGCCGGACATTTGGTAGACGATGGCGACCATGGAGCCCTTGTACGGAACCCGGCCCTCGATGCCTTCGGGCACCAGCTTGTCGGCGTTCGGGTTGCCCGTGCTGGCCTCCTGGAAATACCGGTCGGCGCTGCCCTGCTGCATGGCGCCGATGGAGCCCATGCCGCGATAACTCTTGTAGCTGCGGCCCTGGTACAACACGATCTCGCCCGGCGCCTCTTCGGTACCCGCGAACATGCCGCCCATCATCACGGTGCTGGCGCCGGCGGCGATGGCCTTGGCGATGTCGCCGGAGAAGCGGATGCCGCCGTCGGCGATCAGCGGCACGCCGCTGCCCTTGAGCGCCGTGGCCACGTTGTCGACCGCCATGATCTGGGGCACGCCGACACCGGCCACGATGCGGGTGGTGCAGATCGAGCCCGGGCCGATACCGACCTTGACGCCGTCGGCACCCGCCTCGACCAGCGCCAGCGCGGCCGCGCCGGTGGCGATGTTGCCGCCGATCACGTCGACCTGCGGATAGTTCTTCTTGACCCAGCGCACCCGGTCGAGAACACCCTGGCTGTGGCCGTGGGCGGTGTCGACGACGATGGCGTCGACGCCGGCACGCACCAGCGCCTCGACGCGTTCCTCGGTGCCCTCGCCCACGCCGACCGCGGCGCCCACGCGCAGCTTGCCCAGCGCGTCTCGGGCGGCATTGGGAAAACTGGTCTGCTTGGTGATGTCCTTGACGGTGATCAGGCCCTTGAGCTCGAAGGCATCGTTGACGACCAGCAGCCGCTCGAGCTTGTGCTTGTTCAGCAGCGCCTTGGCCTCCTGCAGGGTGGTGCCGTCGGGCACGGTCACCAGCTTGTCGCGCGGCGTCATGATGGAACTGACCGGCGCGTCGTAGCGGGTCTCGAAACGCAGGTCGCGTCCGGTGACGATGCCCACGACCTTGCCGCCGTCACAGACCGGAAAACCGGATACGCCGAGCTGGTCGGACAGGTCGATCACCTGGCGCACGGTATGCGAGGGGGTGATCACGACCGGGTCGCGCAACACGCCGGACTCGTAGCGCTTGACCTTGGCGACCTGGGCCGCCTGCTCCTTGGCCGTGAGGTTCTTGTGCACGATACCGATGCCGCCCTCCTGGGCGATCGCGATCGCCAGCCGGGCTTCGGTCACGGTGTCCATGGCGGCCGATACCAGCGGCAGGTTGAGCCGGATATTGCGCGAGAACGAGGTGGAAAGGGAAGTGTCCTTGGGCAGGACTTGGGAGAACGCTGGCACCAGCAACACGTCGTCGAAGGTGAGCGCTTTGCCGAGCAGGCGCATGTGAAAGCTCCAAATGGGGAATTGTACCCGTCACGGCAAGGCCCCATCGGCGTAAACTGCCTCCCATGCGACGCATCCGAACCCTACTCGTATGTTCCATGTGGCTGATCGCCGCGACAGCCCAGGCGCAGTGGCAATGGATCGACAAAAGTGGCCGCAAGGTCTACAGCGACCAGCCCCCGCCGTCGGACATTCCGGTGAAGAACATCCTCAAGCAGCCGGGCAAGACCACCGTCGCGCCCGCCGCAGTCAACGCCGCCGCGCCGGCGCCGGCGACCGCACCCGCGGCGGCCTCGGGGCCGGCCGCGCCGCAACTCGGCGACAACGACAAGGACTTGCAGGCCAAGACCCGGCAGGCCGAGGCCGAAGCGAAGGCCAAGGTCAAGGCGGAGGCCGAACGCCTGGCCAAGGTCCGCTCCACGAACTGCGAAAAGGCCAGGGCCAACCAGGCGCTGATGGACTCGGGCGTGCGGGTGTCGATCACCAATGCCAAGGGCGAGCGGGAAATCCTCGATGACGCGGCCCGGGCCGCCGAGCAGAAGAAAATCCAGACCGTGATCGCGACCAACTGCGACTGACGACCGGCCCCCCCCCCCGGCGCCACCACCCGGTTGGCGCGTCAGTAACCCGCCTTGGCGCCCGGACGCCGGCGCGCGAACAAGCCGGCCGGCCCCGCGCCCTGGGCCTCGAACCGGGCCCGCCGGGCCACCTTGGGATCGACCCGCAGCGGCCGGTACAGCTCCAGCCGGTCGCCGTCTTCGAGCCGGCGGCCGGCATCGACCTTGCGCCCCCAGATGCCGAACGCCAGGCCGGGGCCGGGCGCAAAACCATGGCGATCGAGCAGCGCCGCGGCGCCCTGCAGGGCTTGCCGGACGGTCGAGCCTGGGGGCAGGTCCAGCGCTTCCTCGTGCACCATGCGCGGGCCGGGCGAAAACACCAGCGTGACCCGGATCGACATGGCGCCTCAGGCTCCGTAGACCTGCTGTGCCCGCTTGACGAACGCATCCACGAGGCTGGCGGCGATGCGGTCGAACACCGGACCGACGAGCTTGCCCAGCGCCACGTTGTCGAACCCGTAGTCCAGGTTCAGTTCGACCCGGCAGGCCCGCTCGGCGCCATCGCCCAGCGGCGAGAACTTCCAGTGACCTTCGAGCCGGGAGAACGGGCCGCGGACCAGTTGCAGGTCGACCGCGCGGTCGGCCGTATGCCGGTTGCGGGTGGTGAAGGTCTGGCGCACGCCGCCGATCGAGATGCCGATCTCGGCCGTCATGCCGTCCTCGTGCTCTTCGAGCACGTTGGCATGGTCGCACCAGGGAAGGAACTGCGGATAGGAAGCCACATCGGTGACCAACGCATACATTTCCTGAGGGTGATACCAGATCAGGACCGACTTGTGGACTGTTTTCATAGAATGCGGGAATGCGCAGGATTGTAGACAAGCCTTGTTCGCACGATAGACAACCCCCATCTTGCACCCATGGCAAAAAAGAACTCCGAATCCGCAGCGCAGAAATCCTCCCGCATCGCCGACAACAAGAAGGCGGCCTACAACTACTTCTTCGAGGAGCGGTTCGAGGCCGGCCTGGTGCTCGAAGGCTGGGAGGTCAAGTCCCTGCGCGCCGGCAAGGTGCAGCTGACCGACGGTTATGTCGTGATCCGCGAGGGCGAACTGTTCCTGATCGGCTGCCAGATCAACCCGCTGGGCACGGCCTCGACCCACGTCAGCCCGGACAAGGTCCGCACCAAGAAGCTGCTGATGCACAAGGAGGAGATCAAGCGGCTGGTCGGCAAGGTCGAGCAGAAAGGCTACACGCTGGTGCCGATCAACCTGCACTGGAAGGCCGGCAAGGTCAAGTGCGAGATCGCGCTGGCCAAGGGCAAGGCCGAACACGACAAGCGCGACACGATCAAGGACCGCGAAGGCAAGCGCGAGGTCGAACGCGCGATGAAGACACGCCACAAGTGAACCGGGTCAAGAGGCTCGGGTCCATCCCTCGCAGCACCCCACGCAGGGCGTGGACCTGGCCCCATGCCCGCGCCCGGGCCTGCGGTGCCTGACCGCCGCACTTGCCTGCAGCGGCGTCGCGGTTCAGAATGCAAGCATCATGAAGCCGGCAACAAGCACTCGCCTGGCGCGCACCAGGCTGGTCGGAACCAAGCTGCGCGACAGCCTGTTCGGCTTGTTGCGCGGGCCCGCGAACGCGCAAGAAGAAGGCGATGTCGACGGCATCCGCCGGGCCATGCTGGCGGCCCTGGGCGATGACGCGGGTGCCGACCTGGCGCAGGTGGAGCGCCAGATCCTGTTCGCAGCCGACCTCGAAGCGCTGTGGTACACGCGATCGGCGCTGATGCATGCCATTGCCACCACCCGGGGCGAATCGCATGCACGGGGTTCGCTGGCCCGCATCAGCCAGCTGTTTCCGAAGTCCAACCCCTTGTTCCGCCACCGCACCAGCGGCGTGCGCCACCACTGAGCGAGATGCCCTGCCGCGCGGGTGGTGCCGCTCGCTGGCCCCGCCCCGTCCGGCAAGAGCATCAGACGCTCTCGCGGCTCGCTTTCTTGCGCTCGTGTTCCTTCAGGTGGCGCTTGCGCAGGCGGATGCTCTTGGGCGTGATCTCGACCAGTTCGTCTTCCTCGATGAACTCCACCGCGTATTCCAGCGTGAGCTGGATCGGCGGCGTGATCTTGATGGCGTCTTCCTTGCCGCTGACGCGGAAGTTGGTCAGCTGCTTCATGCGCACGGCATTGACGATCAGGTCGTTGTCGCGGCTGTGGATGCCCACGATCATGCCCTCGTAGACCGGATCGCCAGCCTTGACGAACATGCGGCCGCGGTCGTCGAGCTTGCCCAGCGCATAGGTGACGATCTCGCCGTCGTCCATGCTGATCAGCACGCCGTTCTTGCGACTCTCGATGTCGCCACGGTAGGCCTCGTAGCCGTCGAAGATGTTGCTGGCCAGGCCGGTGCCGCGGGTCAGGTTCAGGAATTCGTTCTGGAAGCCGATCAGGCCACGCGCCGGAATCCGGTACTCGAGCCGGACGCGGCCACGCCCATCGGGTTCCATGTTGACCAGGTCGCCCTTGCGCAGGCCCAGGGCCTGCATCACGCCGCCCTGATGGCCTTCCTCGATGTCGACCGTCAGCATCTCGATCGGCTCGTGTTTCTCGCCGTTCACCATCTTGAACACCACGCGCGGCTTGGACACGGCCAGTTCATAACCTTCGCGGCGCATGTTCTCCAGCAGGATGGTCAGGTGCAGTTCGCCGCGGCCACTGACCTCGTAGATGCCGTCCTCGTCGGTATCGTTGACGCGCAACGCGACGTTGGCCTGCAGCTCGCGATCGAGCCGGTCGCGCAGCTGGCGGCTGGTGACGAACTTGCCTTCGCGCCCGGCCAGCGGCGAATTGTTGACGCAGAAGTTCATCGTCAGCGTCGGCTCGTCGATCTTGAGCATGGGCAGCGGCGTGGGCTTGAGCGGATCGGTGATGGTCACGCCGATGCCGACCTGCTCGATGCCGCTGATCAGCACGATGTCGCCCGGGCCGGCGTCGGTGGCGGCCACGCGCTCCAGGCCCTCGAACTTGAGGATCTGCTGCACCCGCGCCTTGCTCGACGGACCGTCCGCGCCCTCGGCCACCAGCACGTCCTGGTTCACGCGCAGCGTACCCTGGCTCACCCGGCCCACACCGATGCGCCCGACATAGGTCGAATAGTCCAGCGAGCTGATCTGCAGCTGCAGCGGCGCGTTCGGATCGCCCTGGTTGGCCGGCACGTGCGAGAGCACGGTGTCGAACAACGGCGCGAGGTCCTTGCCCCATTGTTCACCCGCCTCGCCCACGTCCATCGACGCCCAGCCGTTCAGGCCGGACGCGTACACGACCGGGAAGTCGAGCTGCTCTTCGGTCGCGCCGAGCTTGTCGAACAGGTCGAACGCGGCATTGATCACGTAGTCCGGGCGCGCGCCCGGGCGGTCGACCTTGTTCACGACGACGATGGGCTTGAGGCCCAGCGCCAGCGCCTTCTTGGTCACGAAACGGGTCTGCGGCATGGGGCCCTCGACCGCGTCGATCAGCAGCATCACGCCGTCGACCATCGACAACGCGCGCTCGACCTCGCCACCGAAGTCGGCGTGGCCGGGGGTGTCGACGATGTTGATGTGGGTGTCCTTCCAGTCCACGGCGCAGTTCTTGGCCAGGATGGTGATGCCGCGTTCCTTCTCCAGGTCGTTGCTGTCCATCACCCGTTCGGCGACCTTCTCGTTGGCGCGGAAGGTGCCGCTCTGGCGCAGCAGCATGTCGACCAGCGTGGTCTTGCCGTGGTCGACGTGGGCAATGATGGCGATGTTGCGAATCTGTTTGTAGCTCATGGTGGTCTTTCGGGATACTTTTTTCGGAAATTCAGTGGCCGGCCAGGGTTTGCTCGATCTCGAGCGGGCTCAGCAGGCGGTCGGGGATCAGCTCGCCGGCACGCACGTGGGCAGAACCCAGCAAGGCATGAGGGGTCTGCCCGAACACCGCCACGCGGGGGTTGTCCGGCCAGGGGCCGCGCCGGCGCACGCCGCTGAGGAATCGCCCCGCATCTTGCGCCGGCAGTGTGACCGGCACGTGATCGCGCAGCAGGGTCTCCACCGGCAGCAGTCGCGCCAGCCGTTCGGCCTCGCCCATCTGCTCGAGCGCGTCCAGCGCGACACACGCATCCAGTTGAAACCCGCCGGTCTCGATGCGGCGCAGCAGCGTCAGGTGGGCGCCGCAGCCCAGTGCCTCGCCGATATCCTGCGCCAGTGTGCGGATGTAGGTGCCCTTGCTGCAACGCACCCGCATCATGAGCGAAGGCCCGCCGGCATCCTCGGACAGCGTCAGCTCCAGCGCATGGATCACGACCTGGCGCGGCTTGCGCTCGACATCGATGCCGGCACGCGCGTATTCGTACAGGGGCTTGCCGTCCTTCTTCAATGCGCTGTGCATGGGCGGGGTCTGCGCGATCGGGCCGGTGAAGCGGGCCTGCACCCGTGCCAGCGCATCGGCGTCGACGGCCACCGGGCGCACCTGCACGTGCTCGCCTTCGGCGTCGCCGGTCGTCGTCGTGATGCCCAGCCGGGCGACCGCGTCATAGGTCTTGTCGGCGTCCAGGTGCAACTGGCTGAACTTGGTGGCTGCGCCGAAACACAGCGGCAACACGCCGGTGGCCAGCGGGTCGAGCGTGCCCGTGTGGCCGGCCTTCTCGGCGCGCAGCAGCCACTTGGCCTTTTGCAGCGCCTGGTTGCTCGACAGGCCCAGCGGCTTGTCGAGCAGCAGCAGTCCGTGCACCGCGCGGCGCTGCACGCGTTGCTGGCGCCCCATGTTGTCAGGTCTGTTTCCCATACGCTGGCTCTGCCGGCCAGCGCCCAATCAGGAAATTGGATTCTGACCCCGCTTGTTCAGTCCTCGTTCTTGGAACGCGAGGCGACGGCCTGCGCGATGAGCGCATTCATGTCGGCGGCACGTTCGGAGGTGCGGTCGAACACGAAATGCAGGGTGGGCACGGTGTGGATGTGCAGGCGCTTGAACAGGCCCGCGCGCAGGAAGCCGGCGGCCTGGTTCAGGCCCTCCTGCGTCTGCGCCGGGTCGCCCTGCAGCAGGCTGAAGAACACCTTGGCATGGGCGTAGTCGGGCGTGACTTCCACCGCCTGGATCGTGACCATGCCCACCCGCGGATCCTTCAACTCGCGCGCGATCAGCTCCGTCAGGTCACGCTGGATCTGATCGGCCACCTTGAAGGCGCGGTTGGGGGTTGCGGACTTGCGTGCCACGATGCCGGCTTGCCCGTGCTTACAGCGTCCGCGCCACTTCGCGGATTTCGAAGAACTCGAGCTGGTCGCTTTCCTGGATGTCGTTGTAGTTCTTGATGTTCAAGCCACACTCGAAACCTTCCTTGACCTCGCGCACGTCGTCCTTGAACCGCTTGAGCGACTCGAGTTCACCGGTGAAGATGACCGTGTTGTCGCGCAGCAGGCGCAGGCGCGCATTGCGGCGGACCACACCCGAGGTGACCATGCAGCCGGCGATGGAGCCGATCTTGCTGACCTTGAACACCTGGCGGATCTCGGCGGTACCGATGACTTCCTCTTTCTTGTCCGGCGTCAGCATGCCCGACATCGCGGCCTTGAGCTCGTCCACGGCGTCGTAGATGATGTTGTAGTAGCGGATGTCGACACCGTTGTTCTCGGCCAGCTTGCGCGCACCCACGTCGGCGCGCACATTGAAGCCGATGACCACGCCCTTGGACGCGATCGCCAGGTTGACGTCCGACTCGGTCACGCCACCGACACCGGCATAGACCAGCTGCACCTTGACCTCGTCGGTCGAGAGCTTGAGCAGGCTCTGGGACAAAGCCTCCTGCGAACCCTGCACGTCGGCCTTGACGATGATGGGCAGGGACTTGACCTCGCCCGCCGTCATGTCGGTGAAGATGTTCTCGAGCTTGGCCGCCTGCTGCTTGGCCAGCTTGGTGTTGTGGAAACGTCCGGCGCGGTAGGTCGCGATCTCGCGCGCGCGCCGCTCTTCCGGCAGCACCATGAACTCGTCGCCGGCCTGCGGCACTTCGGTCAGGCCCTGGATCTCGACCGGGATGGACGGGCCGGCCGACTTGATCGAACGGCCGTTCTCGTCCAGCATCGCACGGACCTTGCCGTAGGTCGAGCCGGCCAGCACGATGTTGCCGGTCTCCAGCGTGCCGGACTGCACCAGCACCGTGGCCACCGGGCCGCGGCCCTTGTCCAGCCGGGCCTCGATGACGATGCCCTTGGCCATGGCTTCCACCGGCGCCTTGAGCTCGAGCACCTCGGCCTGCAGCAGCACCTGCTCGAGCAGCGCGTCGATGCCCTCGCCGGTCTTGGCCGACACCGGCACGAACGGCGAGTTGCCGCCCAGCTCCTCGGGGATGACCTCCTCGGACACCAGCTCGTTCTTGACCCGGTCCGGATTGGCGCCGGGCTTGTCGATCTTGTTGATCGCCACCACCAGCGGCACGTTGGCCGCCTTGGCGTGCTTGATGGCTTCGCGCGTCTGCGGCATCACGCCGTCGTCGGCCGCGACCACCAGGATCACGATGTCGGTGGCCTTGGCGCCACGGGCACGCATGGCGGTGAACGCCTCGTGACCCGGGGTATCCAGGAACGAGATCATGCCGCGCGGCGTTTCCACATGGTAGGCACCGATGTGCTGGGTGATGCCGCCGGCCTCGCCCGCGGCGACCTTGGCCGTGCGGATGTAGTCGAGCAAGGAGGTCTTGCCGTGATCGACGTGGCCCATGACGGTGACCACCGGCGCGCGTGGCAGTGCCTCGCCTTCGGTCTGGCTCGATTCCTCGTCGGTGAAGGCCTCCGGATCGTCGAGCGCGGCCACGACGGCCGTGTGGCCCATTTCCTCGACCACGATCATCGCGGTGTCCTGGTCCAGCGCCTGGTTGATGGTCACCATCTGGCCCAGCTTCATCAGGTGCTTGATCACCTCGGATGCCTTGACCGCCATCTTGTGGGCCAGTTCGCCGACGGTGATGGTCTCGGGCACGTGCACCTCGATGGCGCGGAACTCGACCGGCGCCGACATGCGCTCGTCGCTGTGGCCACCACGGTCATGGCTGCCACGGCGCCCGCGCGGTCCGCCGCGCCAGTTGCCGCGGCCGCCGCCCGTGTCGCCACGGGTCGGGATCGCCTTCTTCTTGGACGGATCGCCAGCCCAGCTGCTCGAGAGCTTGGCCGACTTGACTTCCTTGCCGGATCCGGGCGCAGCGCCCGGGCTGGCGGTGCCACCCGGCTTGGCGCGCGCCACGGCGCTGCCCACGGCCGGCTTGTGCAGCGTGCCCTTGGCGGCGGGCTTGGCCTCCTCCGGCTTCTTGGCGACCTGCACGCTCTTGGGCGTGGCCAGCATCTCGCGGATGGCCGCGGCCTCGGCCTCGGCCTTGCGCCGGCGCTCGCTCAGGTCGGCGGCGCGGGCGGCTTCCTCGTCCGCACGCGCCTTGGCTTGCGCGGCGGCCTTTTGCTTGGCGTCGGCGCGTTCCTTCTCCGCCGACTTGGCGGCGGCCTCTTCCGCTGCGCGGTCATCGGACGCGCGCTCGTCGGACGCGCCTTCGGACACGGCGGCCAGGGCCTTCTTGTTGGCGGCAGCGGCGGCAGCGGCATTCGCGGCGGCGGCCTCGGAGGCGGCGCGCGCCTTGGATTCCTGCTCTTCGCGCTGGCGGCGTTTCTCGGCCAGGTCTTCCTCCTGGCGGCGGATCAGTTCGGCCTGGCGACGCGCCTCTTCCTCGCGGCGCGACAGCTCCGCGTTGTCCACCACCGGCTGGGCCGGCGCGGCGGCGGGCGCCGCAGCCTCGACCGGTGCGGGCGCCTCGGCCTCCACACCTTCGTCACGCCGGATGAAGGTGCGCTTCTTGCGCACCTCGACCTGGATCGTGCGCGCCTTGCCCGAGGCATCGGCCTGCTTGATCTCGGTGGTCTGCTTCTTGACCAGCGTGATCTTCTTGCGCTCGGACGTCGCCGTGCCGTGGCTGGTATGCAGATAGTTGAGCAGGCTGTGCTTGTCCGCCTCGGTCACGGGATCGGTCGCTTGAGTCTTGGGCACGCCTGCGGCCTTGAGTTGCTCAAGCAGCGTTGCGGTGGATTTCTTGAGTTCGTTGGCGAACTCGGCGACTGTCGTACTGGACATATGTTGTGCTACCTTTTGTTCGGCATAACAAGCGCTACGGGCAATTGTTAGCCTTCACTGAATCTGTTGTCGCATGATCATCACTCTTGCGAGGCGGGCTCGTCCGTGAACCAATGTTCACGCGCCTTCATGATCAGAGCCTTGGCGTCGTCCTCGGACTGGCCGGTGATTTCAGTGAGTTCATCCACGGCCAGGTCGGCCAGGTCGTCCAGCGAATGGACGCCCTTGTCGGCCAGCATGCCGATCAGCTCCGGGGTCAGGCCCTCGAGCTCGCGCAGATCCTGCGAAACCGCGTCGACATTTTCCTCGTGCGCGATTTCCATGGTCAAGAGCGCGTCCTTTGCGCGGGTACGCAGTTCGTTGACCGTGTCTTCGTCGAAGCTCTCGATCTCGAGCATCTCCTGCAGCGGCACGTAGGCCACCTCTTCCAGGCTGGTGAAACCCTCGGCGATCAGGATGTCGGCGATCTCCTCGTCGACGTCGAGTTTTTCCATGAACAGGCGACGGCCGGAATCGGTCTCGTCGGCCAGCTTCTGGGCCGACTCGTTGGCGTCCATGATGTTGATCTTCCAGCCGGTCAGCTCGGACGCCAGGCGCACGTTCTGGCCGCCACGGCCGATCGCGATCGCCAGGTTCTCCTCGTCGACCACCACGTCCATGGCGTGGCGCTCCTCGTCCACGACGATGGAAGACACGTTGGCCGGGGCCAGCGCGCCGATGACGAACTGCGCCGGATCCTCGCTCCACAACACGATGTCGACACGCTCGCCGGCGAGTTCGTTGGTGACGCCGTTGACGCGGGTGCCGCGCACGCCGACGCAGGTGCCGATCGGGTCGACCCGCTTGTCATGCGACAGGACGGCGATCTTGGCGCGCGAACCCGGGTCGCGGGCGCAGGACTTGATCTCCAGCAGGCCTTGCTCGATCTCCGGCACCTCGGTGCGGAACAGCTCGATCATGAACTCCGGCGCCGAACGCGACAGGATGATGGGCGCGCCGCGCAGCGTCAGGTCGACTTCCATGATCATGGCGCGCACCCGGTCGCCGGAGCGCAGGTTCTCCTTGGGGATCATCTCGCTGCGGCGCAACCGGCCTTCGACCCGGCCGCTCTCGACGATGATGTCGCCCTTGTCCATGCGCTTGACGGTGCCGACAAATATCTTCTCGCCACGCGACATGAAGTCGTTGAGCAGCATCTCGCGCTCGGCGTCGCGGATCTTCTGCAGGATGACCTGCTTGGCCGCCATGGCGCCGATACGGCCGATCGGCACGGACTCGACCGGCTCCTCGATGTATTCGTCGACCTCGATGTCGGGAATCTGTTCCTGCGCTTCGAACAACAGGATTTCCTGGTCGGGCAGCTGCAGACCGGCTTCGTCGGGCACCACGTGCCAGCGCCGGAAGGTCTCGTAGGCGCCGGTATCCCGGTCGACGGCCACGCGGATGTCCACGTCGCCCGAGTAGAGCTTCTTGGTGGCCTGGGCCAAGGCGGCCTCGACCGCCGCAAACACGACGTCACGCTCGACGCTCTTCTCGCGCGAGATGGCTTCCACCAACATCAACATTTCGCGATTCATGTCACTCCACTCCCGTTTCAATCCAAATCCAGGACCGCCTGGAAAGCCCACCGCGGCCCACCGCCAGCCGCAACAACACGGCAACGACCCTGCTCAACCTTCGACCGCACCCGTGGCAGCACCACGGCCCTTGAAATTCACCAGCGGCGCGAGGCGAGCCTCGCGCACCTCATCGAGCACGAATCCGAGCGACTGCAGCGGCGCGGGCGCCCGATGCTTGCTGACCCGCTGCCCCGGCTTGACCTTGGGCGCATCGCTCCAGACCACCTGCCAGCCCGCGGGGCTGCCATCGGCCGCCACGACCCGCTCGAGCGTGCCGCGAAACTTCTTGCGATTCGCATTCACCTGGCCCTGGGCCGCCGCGCCGACAGCCGCCTTGAGCGTGATATCGACCTCGGAGCCCTCGAAGCGCTCGAAATCCTTCTCCCCGCGCAACAGCCGGTCGATGCCGGGTGACGACACTTCCAGGCGCCGGTATTCGATACCGTCGACCTCCAGCGCAAACTGCAGCTGGCGCGTCACCTTCTCGCAATCCTCGACCGTGACGAACTGCGCCGGAGCTGCCGCGTCGCGAGCCTGCGGCTCCCACGGCAGATCGATCGTGATGCGCAAAAGGCCCCCTGCCAGCCGCTCGATCTCGACCAGCTCGTAACCCAACCCGGTCACCGTCTGCTCGACAAGCTGCTGCAATGCCATTCGATCCACGTCCCCAATCAGTGTTCCCGGAACCACAATCTGCCCGACCAAAAAAAACGGGCGGTGAAAACCCGCCCGTTTGGTCGTGAAGCTAGGATTCTACTGCAAAATATTGCGCGTTACCACCCCTTTCCCCCCTGTTTGCGCGGGAAAGCAACATGAAATTGCGCGCCGGAGGGCATCACCGGCGCTGCGCCCAGACCGCCACGGCGTCAAGCCACGGACGCCACCAGGGCGCGGGTATAGGGGTGGCGCGGCGCGTCGAGCACCTGCGCCAGCGGGCCGGCCTCGACGATCTCGCCGTCTTTCATGACCAACACGTCGTGCGCCATGGCCCGGATGACGTCCACGTCGTGGGTGATCAACAGGTAGCTGAGCCGGCGCTGGCGCTGCAGCGACTGCAGCAGGCGCAACACCTGCTGCTGGATCGTCACGTCCAGGGCGCTGGTCGGCTCGTCGAGCACCAGCAGCTGCGGCTCGACGATCAGCGCCCGGGCCACGGCCAGCCGCTGGCGCTGCCCGCCGGAGAACTCGTGCGGGTAGCGGCTCAGCAGGTTGGGAAACTGCCGTTCGTCCAGGCCGACCTCGGCCAGCGCCTGCAACACGCGCTGCTGCCGCTCGGCGCGCGACGATGCCGGCTGGTGCACCAGCAAGCCCTCGCCGACGATCTCCTCGACCGTCATGCGCGGCGACAACGACGAAAACGGATCCTGGAACACCACCTGCACCTTGCGCCGCAAGGACTTGTCGAGCGCCTTGTCCCGCCCCCAGGGCTGGCCGGTAACCCGCAGTTCGCCATCGAACGGCTGCAAGCCCAGCGCGGCCAGAGCCAGCGTGGACTTGCCCGAGCCGGACTCGCCGATCACGCCCAGCGTGCGCCCCGGCGTGATCCTGAACGAGGCCCCCTTGACGGCGACGAAGGCGCCCTTGCGAAACCAGCCGCGCACGCCGGGCACCGGCACCGGATACGCCACCGACACGTCGGCCGCCTCCAGCAGGGGCGGACCGACGGGCGCGGCGTCGGGGGCAATTTCGTCGACATCGCGCACGGGCCGGCTGTCGATCAGCTTGCGGGTATAGGCATGCTGCGGGTCGGCGAACACGGCCGCCACCGTGCCATGCTCGACCAGCGCGCCCTGTTCCATCACCGCGACCCGGTCCGCGAACTTGCGCACCAGGTTCAGGTCGTGCGTGATCATCAGCACGGCCATGCCGTATTCGCGCTGCAGTTCGGCCAGCAGTTCCAGGATCTGGGCGCGCACGGTCACGTCCAGTGCGGTGGTCGGTTCGTCGGCCAGCAACAGGCGCGGCTTGCAGGCCAGCGCCATGGCGATCATCGCGCGCTGGCGCTGCCCGCCCGACAACTGGTGCGGGAAGGCCTGGGCCCGGCGCGCGGGATCGGGAATGCCGGTGCTGGCCAGCAGGTCGACCACCGCCTTGGCGCAGGCGGCCTTGTCCAGGCCCTGCTTGAGCTGCAACACCTCGGCGATCTGGTTGCCGACCGGGAACAAGGGATTGAGCGCCGTCATCGGCTCCTGGAAGATCATCGCGATGTCGCGCCCGCGGATCGCGCGCAGATCGGGCTCGGGCATGGCCAGCAGGTCGACCGAACCCGTGTCCAGTGCAAACCGGGCCGTGCCCCGGCAGTGCGCGTTGGCTGCCAGCCCGAGCAGGCTCAGCGCGGTGACCGTCTTGCCCGAACCGGACTCGCCCACCAGCGCGAGTTTCTCGCCGGCGGCGATGGAGAAGTCGATGCCCTTGACGACATCCTTGCCGCCGAAGGCCACGCGCAGGCCGGTGACGTCGAGCAGCGCGGTCATGGCTGCGTCTCCGGCACCGGCGGCGTGTCGGCCTTGCGCGGGTCGAGCGCATCGCGCAAGGCGTCCCCCATGAAGGTCAGCAGCAGCAGCGTCAATACCAGCACGGCGAAGGTCGACAGCGAGATCCACCAGGCGTCGATGTTGTTCTTGCCCTGCGACAGCAGTTCGCCCAACGACGGCGTGCCCGGCGGCACACCCAGGCCCAGGAAGTCGAGCGAGGTCAGCGCCAGGATGGCGCCGCTCATGCGAAACGGCAGGAAGGTGACCACCGGCGTCAGGCTGTTGGGCAGGATGTGGCGCACGATGATCTGCCAGTTGCCCACGCCCAATGCACGGGCGGCGCGCACATAGTCGAGCTGGCGGTTGCGCAGGAACTCGGCGCGCACGTAGTCCGACAATCCCATCCAGCCGAACAGGCTCAGCAGCACCAGCAGCAGCGCCAGGCTCGGCGCGAAGATGGCGCTGAAGATGATCAGCAGGTACAACTCGGGCATTGCGCCCCAGATCTCGATGAAACGCTGGAACGCCAGGTCGATCTTGCCGCCGAAGAATCCCTGCAGCGCGCCGGCCAGCACGCCCAGCGCGACGCCGGTCACGGTCAGTGCCAGCGCGAAGAACACGCTCACCCGAAAGCCGTAGATCAGTTGCGCCAGCAGATCGCGACCGCGGTCGTCGGTGCCGAGCCAGTTCTCGCGCGTGGGCGCCGACGGGTTGGGATTGGCGGCGAAGTAGTTCAGCGTCTTGGGCCCGTACCGGTTGAGCGGGAAGATGGCCCAGTTGCCCTCCTGCGCCAGACGCTCGCGGATGAACGGATCAAGATAGTCGGTGGCGGTCAGGAAGTCGCCGCCGAACGTGGTCTCCGGATAGTCCTGCACCAGCGGGAAGTAATACTGCCCCTCGTAACGCACCAGCAGCGGCCGGTCGTTGGAGATCAGCTCGGCGAACAGGCTCAGCACCGCCATCGCGCAGAACGCGACCAGGCTCCAGTAGCCGAGCCGGTTGCGCCGAAACCGCGTCCAGGCGCGGCGGGCGGGGGAATGGCTGGGGACGCGGGTGGTCGACTGCATCATGTCAGTTGCTCCACCGCACGCGGTGCAACCCACAGGGCATGAAAGGTCGAGCGGCTGTGAAGCAGGCACGTGGGGACCCCCACGGAACTGGCTCTGCCAGGCCGTAGGGGGCGCCCCCCAGTGGGGGGTTCGGACGGTCTACACGCAGTGAGACCGGACAGACGGGGGGCGTTCGTCATCCTAATCAAACTTGACCCGCGGGTCGACCCAGACGTAACACAGGTCGGAGATCAGCTTGGTCACCAGGCCGATCAGCGTGAACAGGAACAGCGTGCCCAGCACCACTGGATAGTCGCGCCGGATCACGCTCTCGTAACTGAGCAGGCCCAGCCCGTCGAGCGAGAACAGGGTCTCGATCAGCAAGGCACCGGTGAAGAACGCGCCGATGAAGGCCGCCGGAAAACCGGTGATGATGGGAATCAAGGCGTTGCGGAACACGTGTTTCCACAACACCTGCTTCTCGCTCAGGCCCTTGGCCCGCGCCGTGACCACGTATTGCTTGCGGATCTCCTCCAGGAAGGCGTTCTTGGTCAGCATCGCGGTGACGGCGAAACTGCCCAGCACCATGGCCGTGACCGGCATCGTGATATGCCACAGGTAGTCGACGATGCGTGCGCCCCACGAGAGCTCCTCCCAGTTGCTCGACGTGAGCCCGCGCAGCGGAAACCACTGCAACTGCCCGCCGAACACCACCAGCAAGGCCACGCCCAGCACGAAACCGGGAATCGCATAACCCACGAGCACGATCAGCGTGGTGACGAAGTCGAAGCGCGATCCGGCGCGCACCGCCTTGGCCACGCCCAGCGGCACCGCAATGCCGTAGCTGATGAAGAAGGTCCATAGGCCGAGCGTGATCGACACCGGCAGCTTCTCGATGATCAACTCGCCGACGTCCTTGTTCTGGAAGAAGCTGCGGCCCAGGTCGAAGCGGGCAAACCGCGCCAGCATGTCGACGAACCGTTCGATGGGCGGCTTGTCGAAGCCGTACAAGGCCTTGATCTGCTCCAGCCGCTGGTTGTCCACCCCCTGGGCGCCGCGGTAGGCCAGGCCCCCGCCTTCGGCACTGCCGCCGGCAATGGCACCAGCCTTGGCCTCGGCCAGGTATTGCTCGACCGGGCCGCCCGGCACGAACTGGATCACGATGAAGGTGATCGTCAGCACACCGAGCAAGGTGGGCACCATCAGCAGCAGTCGCTTGAGGATGTAGGCGGTCATGGTCGATGGCTCACGGCTTGTTCGCCCACCAGGTGTCGATGGCCCAGCCCTCGCCCTGGGCATACGGCGGCATCTGCGCCGGCCGCGCCAGGCGCCAGGCGTTGTAGGCGATGCGGTGGGTGCTGGCGAACCACTGCGGAATCAGGATGTGGCTGTGCGCAATCACGCGCTCGAGCGAGCGGCAGGCGGGCAGCAACTCGGCCTTGCTGCGGGCGCGGGTCATGCGGTCCACCAGCGCGTCGACGGCCGGGCTCTTGATGCCGGTCACGTTGCCGGAGTCCTCGATGTCGGCAGCCTTGCTGCCGAACAGGTCGGCATATTCCTGCCCCGGGTTGTGGGTGCCCTGGTAGGCCAGCGTGGTGATGTCGAAATCGAACTTCTGCAGCCGCTGCTGGTACAGCGCGAAGTCGACCGGACGGAACACCAGCGTGACACCGATCTTCTCCAGGTTGCGCGCCCAGGGCGTGACGACGCGGGCGCCACCTTCGTTGCTGTCCAGGTATTCGAGCACCAGCGGTTCGCCGCGGGCGTTGCGCAACTTGCCCTCGCTGACCGACCAGCCGGCCGCGTTGAGCAAGGCCTTGGCCTTGCGCAGGTTGGCGCGCAGCGAGGAGTCGCCGTCGGTGCGCGGCGGCACCGTCATCGGGCCGAACACGGCCTCGGGCACCTTGCCGCGCCAGGGCTCGAGCAGCGCCAGTTCCTCGCTCGAAGGCGTACCGGTGGCGTGGCATTCGGTATTGCCGAACAGGCCATTGACCCGCTGGTAGGAGTTATAGAACATCTGGCGGTTCATCCACTCGTAGTCGAACGCCAGGCCGAGTGCCTCCCGTACCCGGATGTCCTGCAACTTCGGCCGGCGCAGGTTGAGCACGTAACTCTGGAACCCCGACGGAAGGCTGTGCCGGAACTCGGCCTTGACCAGTTCCCCCGAGTCGAACCGCTTGCCGGTGACCCGGCGGGCCCAGTCGCCGGCCGAGAAGAAGCGCATCAGGTCGAACTCGCCGGCCTTGAGCGCCTCCAGCCGCGCGGTGTTGTCCTTGTAGATCTTGACCGTGATGCGGTCGAAATTGGCCGTGCCGCGCCGCACGTTCAGGTCGCGCGCCCAGTAATCGGGGTCGCGCACGTAGGTGATGTCCTTGCCGAAGGTCACCGGGCCGATGCGATACGGCCCGCTGCCGATCGGGATGTCCATCACTACCTTGTCGAAGGGCTTGGCCTGGCCGTTTTCCATGCCCCACTTGCGGCTGAACACCGGCAGCCCGCCCACGGTCAGCGGCAGTTCCCGGTTCGGCTGGCGGAACCGGTAACGCACGGTGCGCGGGTCCAGCACCTCGATGCCGGCCACCTCCTGCAGGATGGTCTTGTAGGCCGGCGACACGAAGGGCCCCATCAAGGTGTCGTAGCTGTGCTTGACGTCGGCAGCGAGCACCGGATCCCCGTTGTGGAACCGCGCCTCGGGCCGCAGCCGGAACGTGGCCGACAGGCCGTCCTCGGCCACGACCACGTCCTCGGCCAGCAGGCCGTATCCGGACGCGGTCTCGTCCAGCGAGCCGGTCAGCAAGGTGTCGAACATCAGCGCCGACAGATAGGCCGGCGCATTGCCGCGGATGGTAAACGGGTTGTACTTGTCGAACGTGGATACCCGCAGGTTGCTGACCAGGCGCAGTTCGCCGCCTTTGGGGGCCTGCGCATTGACATAGGCAAAGTGGTCGAAACCGGCCGGGTACTTCAGGTCGCCCCAGAGTGCATATCCGTGTGCGGCCCACGCCGGCCAGGCCAGCTGCATCAGCATCACGAACATCCATTTGCGCATGCGACAATTCTGCAGGATTTTTGATGGAGATTGAGGCATGGGTTTTCTCGCTGGAAAGAAACTGTTGATCACCGGTGTGCTCAGCAACCGATCGATCGCCTACGGCATCGCCAAGGCCTGCCGGGCGCAGGGCGCAGAGCTGGCCTTCAGTTACGTGGGCGAACGCTTCAAGGACCGCATCACCGAGTTCGCCGCCAGCCTGGACTCGAACCTGATCTTCGATTGCGACGTCGGCGACGACACCCAGATCGAGCGCCTGTTCGCCGACCTGTCGCAGACCTGGCCGCAGTTCGACGGCTTCGTGCACGCGATCGGCTTTGCGCCGCGCGAGGCGATCGCCGGCAACTTCCTCGATGGCCTGAGCCGCGAGAACTTCCGCATCGCCCACGACATCAGCGCCTACAGCTTCGCCGGCATGGCCAAGGCGGCCCTGCCCTACCTCAGCGACAAATCCTCGCTGCTGACGCTCACCTACCTGGGCGCCGAACGCATCGTGCCGAACTACAACACCATGGGCCTGGCCAAGGCCTCGCTCGAGGCCTCGGTGCGTTACCTGGCCGAGGCCCTGGGCCCGCGCGGCACGCGGGTCAACGGCATCAGCGCCGGCCCGATCAAGACGCTGGCCGCCAGCGGCATCAAGGACTTCGGCAAGCTGCTGGGCGTGGTCGCCGACGCCTCGCCGATCCGGCGCAACGTGACGATCGACGATGTCGGCAATGTCGCCGCCTTCCTGCTCAGCGACCTGGCCGGCGGGGTCAGCGCCGAGATCACCTATGTCGACGGCGGCTTCAACGCGGTGGCGATCTCGACGGTGGGCGACGGCGCAGCCTGAGTCCGCGCCCGTCGACGCGGCAGCACGCGCGGCGCTGCCGCGCCCTGATCAGCTCTGCACCACGCAGTCGGCGTAATAACGCAGCTTGCCGGACTCGTCCAGTTCGGTCACCAGCCCGTGGATATCGGTGCCGAAACCCGGGCACTGGTCGTTGAACTCGCGCGAGAACTTGAGGTAGTCGACGATCTTGCGGTTGAACACCTCGCCGGGAATCAGCAGCGGAATGCCCGGCGGATACGGCGTGACCAGGCCCACGGTGACCCGCCCCTGGAGATCGTCGATCTCGACCCGCTCGGTCTTGCGCCGCGCAATGCACGAATAGGCCTCGGTCGGCGTCATTGCCGGGGCAAGGTCGCTGAGGTACATGTCGGTCGTCAGCCGGGCGATGTCGTACTTGGCGTAGAGCTGGTGCACGAACTGGCACAGGTCGGCCAGGCCCATTTTTTCGTACTTGGGGTTGTCGCGGCAGAACTCGGGCAGGATGCGCCACATCGGCTGGTTCTTGTCGTAGTCGTCCTTGAACTGCTGCAGCGCCGTGAGCAAGGTGTTCCAGCGGCCTTTGGTGATGCCGATGGTGAACAGGATGAAGAAGCTGTACAGCCCCGTCTTCTCGACCACCACGCCATGTTCGGCCAGGAACTTGGTCACGATGCTCGCCGGAATGCCGGTCTTGGCAAACTTGCCGTTCAGGTCCATGCCGGGGGTGACGATGGTCGACTTGATCGGGTCGAGCATGTTGAAGCCCGCCGCCAGCTTGCCGAAGCCGTGCCAGTTGACGCTGCCCTTGCCCTTGCGGGACTCGCCCTTGATGATCCAGTCATCGGCCCGGCCGATGCCCTCGTCGGCCAGGTGATCCGGCCCCCAGACCTTGAACCACCAGTCGCTGCCGTATTCGTCGGCGATCTTGCGCATCGAGCGACGGAAATCGAGCGCCTCGGCGATGCTCTCCTCCACCAGGGCCGTGCCGCCGGGCGGCTCCATCATCGCGGCAGCCACGTCGCAGCTGGCGATGATGCTGTATTGCGGGCTGGTCGACGTATGCATCAGGTAGGCTTCGTTGAACAGGTGCCGGTCCAGCTTGGTCTCCTGCGCATCCTGCACCAGCACCTGGCTGGCCTGGCTGATGCCGGCCAGCAGCTTGTGGATCGACTGCGTGGCATACACCACCGCCTTCTTCGGCCGCTTGCGCTTCTTGCCCATCGAATGGTAGGCGCCGTAGAACGGGTGGAAGGCCGCGTGCGGCAGCCAGGCCTCGTCGAAATGCAGGTTGTCGACATAACCGTCGAGCATCTGCTTGATGGTTTCCGTGTTGTACAGCACGCCGTCGTAGGTCGACTGCGTGATCGTCAGCACGCGCGGCTTGACGTTCTTGGCGTCCACGCCCTTGAGCAGCGGGTTCTTGCGGATCTTGGCCTGGATCGCCGCCGGCTCGAACTCCTCCTTCGGGATCGGGCCGATGATGCCGAAGTGATTGCGCGTGGGCTTGAGGAACACGGGAATAGCCCCGGTCATGATGATGGCGTGCAGGATGGACTTGTGGCAGTTGCGGTCCACCACCACCACGTCGCCCGGCGCCACGCAGTGATGCCAGACCATCTTGTTCGAGGTGCTGGTGCCGTTGGTGACGAAAAAACAGTGGTCGGCATTGAAGATGCGCGCGGCATTGCGTTCCGACTCGGCCACCGGACCGGTGTGGTCGAGCAGCTGGCCGAGCTCCTCCACCGCATTGCAGACGTCGGCGCGCAGCATGTTCTCGCCGAAGAACTGGTGGAACATCTGGCCCACCGGGCTCTTGAGGAAGGCCACGCCGCCGGAATGCCCGGGGCAATGCCATGAATACGAACCATCCTCCGCATAGTCCAGCAAGGCCTTGAAGAACGGCGGCTGCACCCCCTCGAGGTAACTGCGCGCCTCGCGCGTGATGTGGCGCGCGACGAACTCCGGCGTGTCCTCGAACATGTGGATGAAGCCGTGCAGCTCGCGCAGGATGTCGTTCGGGATGTGGCGCGAGGTCTTGGTCTCGCCGTAGACGTACAGGGGCACGTCCAGGTTCTTGCGCCGCACCTCGGCGATGAAATGGCGCAGGTTCTGGATCGCCGGCCCGAGATCGGCGTCGTTGGTGAACTCCTCGTCGTCGATCGACAGGATGAACGCGCTGGCGCGCGACTGCTGCTGGGCGAACTGCGACAGGTCGCCGTAACTGGTCGCCCCCAGGACTTCGAAGCCTTCGCTCTCGATGGCCTGGGCCAGCGCACGAATGCCCAGGCCGGAGGTGTTCTCGGAGCGGAAGTCCTCGTCGATGATGACGATGGGGAAGCGAAATTTCATGCGATCTCCGTGCGGCCGGGTGATCCCGGCAAATACTGTCCAAGCCGGGCAGTGTAAGGAATTCGAACGCCGGTGGCCGGGTAGTCGACGAACGAACGCAGACATTGGGGTGCCGACTGTTGCTCCCTTTATACACAGTGGGCATGACGCGGCAGCCGTGGCCACGGGGTTTGCGCTGCACGACGCGTGCGAATCGCTCAACACGATCGACCGAAAACATGGCTCCATCACCGCACCGACCGTCGGCCAGGCGCGAATCGAGCCCGGGCGCACTGCTACAATCCCGGCCACCGGAGAGGTGGATGAGCGGTTTAAGTCACACGCCTGGAAAGCGTGCGTGGGGTAAAACTCACCGCGGGTTCGAATCCCGCCCTCTCCGCCAGATTTGGCATTCCCGACCACCGTGCACAACGGAACCGGATGCCCCCGAAAGCCCCGCAGGCCGTGTGCCCCGGGGCTTTCCTTTTTTTCGTCGGTCCGCATCGTGCACGGCCGCGCCTGCGGTTCGGACGGCTGGCGGCTTTGGTCGACGTGGAGGCTCCGGCAGCAAGGCCGCAAGAAAAAAGGCCCCGCATCGCGGGGCCTCTTGCTGGAGTCGGAAACGCTGGATCAGCGGATCACGGCCAGTTCGGTGCGCTTGCCGCCCTTGTAGGTCATCAGGGTCAGGGCGCCGTTCTTGATGTCGCCTTTTTCGTCGAAGGCGATGTTGCCGGTCACACCCTTGTAGTCGGTGGCCTTGAGCTCGGGCAGGTACTTGGCAGGATCGGCCGAATCGGCCTTGACCATGGCCGCGACCATCACGTTGAGCGCATCGTAGACGTAGGGTGCATACACCTGCACGTCGGCGTTGAACTTGGCCTTGAAGTCGGCGCGGAATTTCTCCATGCCGGCCTTCTGCTCGCCTTCGACACCGCCGGCTTCGGCGCAGTAGACCATGTCGTCCTTGAGCGCTTCGCCTGCGAGCTTGGGCAGTTCGCCCGAGCAGATGCCGTCGCCACCCATGAACTTGGCCTTGATGCCGAGCTGGACCATCTGCTTGATCATCGGGCCGGCAACGGCGTCCATGCCGCCGAAGAACACGACGTCGACCTTCTTGCCCTTGAGGGTGGTCAGGATGGCGTTGAAGTCGGTTGCCTTGTCGGTGGTGAACTCATGGCCCACGACGGTACCGCCGGCGGCTTCGACAGCCTTCTTGAACTCCTCGGCAACACCCTGGCCGTAGGCGGTACGGTCGTCGATGACGCCGATGGCCTTGCCCTTGAGGGTGTTGACCGCGTATTTGCCCAGCGTGCTGCCCAGGTGCACGTCGTCAGCCACGACACGGAACACGCCCTTGAAGCCCTGGCGGGTGTACTTGGGGTTGGTCGCCGACGGCGAGATCTGGGGAATGCCGGCAGCGTCGTAGATGGCCGAGGCGGGAATCGTGGTACCCGAGTTCAGGTGACCGATCACGCCGTTGACCTTGGCGTCGACCAGCTTGGTCGCCACAGCGGTGCCCTGCTTCGGATCACCTGCATCGTCCTCGGGCAGCAGCTCGAGCGTGACCTTCTTGCCACCGATCATGATGCCCTTGGCGTTGAGTTCGTCGATCGCCATGCGGGCGCCGTTCTCGTTGTCTTTGCCCAGGTGGGCGATCGGACCACTGGTCGGACCGACGTGGCCGATCTTGATGACGTCGGAAGCGGCCTCGGGCGCAGGTGCGGCCGGAGCGGCGGCGGGGGCAGGAGCAGCGGGTGCGGCGGCAGGCGCCGGCTCTTCCTTCTTGCCGCAAGCAACCATCAAGGCAGCGGCCGCGCACAACGTCAACGTAGTACGAAATTTCATTTGCATAGGAACTCCAAGGGGGGTTGTTCAGTTGATGGACACGTATTTGTCCCAACAGCCCGCGAGGATAGCGCAAATCGAGGGCCGATACCACTGGGGAAACACCACGACACACCCCGCGATGCGCCAAAAAACAACGCCGCCGCGGCCGCCCGAAATGTCGTCAGGATGACGGTTCTTCCGGCGCCCGCGCGTCCGGATCGAGCACGGTCTGGGGATCCTCGTCGGCCAGCACCAGTTCCACCGCGTCACGCACCATCACGTCGATTTCCGCACGCAGCCGTTCCGCCACCGTCTCCAGCGATTCGCGCACCATGTCCTCCATCTGGCGACGCAGCCGATCGCCGATGACATCGACCTGCTCGAGCATGGCGTCGGCCACGGCGTCCTGCATGCGCAGGTCCAGGGCCTCGCGCAACTGCTGGCGCACCCGTTGTGCAAAGGCCTCGCGACGTTCGGCCTCCTTGGCGGCCAGGTCCTCCGGCGGCTCGACCGGCTGCGCCGGCACCTGGACCACCTCGGTCAGGGTCGGGAGAAAACGCGGAAACCCGCGTGCCGTGGTGACCATCAGCTACGCCCCTGGCCGGAGAGGTCGTGCCGGACCAGCGCATAACCCCGCTGCTGGTAGTACTTCCAGCGCGCCCGCGACTGCACCCGCTGCGTGTCGTCCGGGCCCACGACCTCGATCACCCGCTCGAAACGCTCGAAGCCGGCCGGAACCTCGGCGCCGAGATTGAGCAGGACATCGTGGTGCCGCGCCTGCGACGCCTGCACGCCCAGGACCACCGGCGACGCGTCGAGCACGACCGGGTCGCTGTCGGAGCGGCAATGGGGAACAAAATCCGTGTCCGAGAAGGACCACAAGGCGGCGTCGAGCTCGTCCATGGCCGCGTCCGGGCCGGTGACCGCCACCTGCGCGCCTTGCGAGACCGCCTTGCGCAACAGGCGGCACAGATACCGGGTCTTGTCCGGCATGTTGAAATGAAACGCGACTTCAGTCATGGGTGTTCGATCCCGGCCTGGCTGCACGCTGGGCCCGTGACCCGGCGCATGCCGGCCGAGCCCGATCGCGCCAGGGCGGGACGGGCCGGCACCGCGGCCTCAGGCCTTGCGTCGCGCACGGGCCGGGGCCTTCTTCGCGACCGAAGTCGCGGCACCGCCACCGGCACCCGCCAGCAGGAAATCGAGCAGCAGCGGCACCGGCCGGCCGGTTGCGCCCTTGGCCGCGCCGCCCTTCCAGGCGGTTCCGGCGATGTCCAGGTGCGCCCACGGGAACTTGTCGGCAAAACGCTGCAGGAACTTGGCCGCGGTGATGGCACCGCCGGGCCGGCCGCCGACGTTGGCAACGTCGGCGAAATGGGTCTTGAGGCCTTCGCCGTATTCGTCGTCCAGCGGCATGCGCCAGCACAGGTCCTGCGCCGACTCCCCCGCCGCCAGCAGGGCCGCGGCCAGGTCGTCGTGGCTGGAGAACATGCCGCTGCGCACACCCCCGAGCGCGATCACGCAGGCACCCGTGAGCGTGGCGATGTCGACCACGGCCTTGGGCTTGAGGCGTTCGGCGTAGGTCAGCGCGTCACACAACACCAGGCGACCCTCGGCGTCGGTGTTCAGGATCTCGATGGTCTGCCCGTTCATGCTGGTGACCACGTCGCCCGGCTTGACCGCCTTGCCATCGGGCAGGTTCTCGCAGCTGGCGATCAGGCCGACCACGTTGATCGCCGGCTTGAGTTCGGCCAGCGCACGGAACACGCCCAGCACGCTGGCGGCGCCACACATGTCGAATTTCATCTCGTCCATCTCGGCCGCCGGCTTGATGGAAATGCCGCCGCTGTCGAACGAGATGCCCTTGCCGATCAGCACCGTGGGCGCCTCGCCCTTGGCACCGCCGTTGTAGCGCAGTTCGATGAAACGCAGTTCCTCGTGGGAACCCTGGGCCACCGCCAGGAAGGCACCCATGCCCAGCTTGGCGACCTGTTTCGGACCCATCACGGTGCACTGCAGGTGCGGCGCCTTGGCCAGGCGCCGGGCGGCGTCGGCCAGCATCGTCGGCGTGGCATGGTTGCCCGGGCGGTTCGCCCATTCCTTGGCGTATTCGACACCCCGCACCGCGGCCACCGCGCGCTCGAAGCCCGGACGCGACAGCGCCGCGTCGGCAACACCGATCGTGACCTGCTCCAGCGTGCGCGGCTCGGGCTTGGACTTGGTCGTCGTGTAGACATAACTGGCATCGGCCGCCGCCTGCACCGCCATCCGGACCGCGTCGTCGTGGGCCAGCGCCGACAGGCACAGCACCAGCTTGCGGCAGGGTGACGACCGCAATGCGCCGACCGCCGCGGCGACAGCCTGGCGCACCTGGCGCGGCGTGCCCTCGTCGCAGCCCGCCAGCACCAGCCGGGGACTGGTCACACCGGATGCCAGGTAACCCATCAGCAGCTTGCCGGTCTTGGTCTGCAGGTCGCCGGACTTGAGCGCCGCGGCGATCAGTCGGCCGAGTTCGTCCTGGCCGGGCTTGAAGCCCTCGGGGACCAGCACCAGCAACGCGTCGCCCTTGTGGGAGGCCGCCTGAGCGAGGTCCAGGGACTTGAGATCAAAGTTCATAATCGGGTCTTTCATTGACAGCGATGTTATTCCATTCTTCCCTGCACAAGGAGATGTCCCGGTCGTTCGGCGCCACGGTGGTGGTGCTCGCAACGGTCGTGATGACGATGTTCCTGATCCGCACCGTGGGCCTGGCCTCGCGGGGCAGCGTCGATCCGGCCGAGGTCATGATGGTGCTGGGTTATACGGTGCTCGGACACGCGCCGACCATCCTGACGCTGAGCCTGTTCGTGGCCATCGTGGCGACCATGTCGCGCATGTACCGCGACAGCGAAATGACGATCTGGTTCGCCAGCGGCAAGGGCCTGGGCAGCTTCGTATTGCCGCTGGTGCGCTTCGCCTGGCCGATCTGGCTGGCCATCGCGGTGCTGGTGATCTTCGTCTGGCCCTGGTCGAACCAGCAGTCCCAGACCCTGCGCGACCGCTACGAGCAGCGCGGCGACCTGGAACGCGTCATTCCCGGCCAGTTCCAGGAGTCGGCCAGCGGCGACCGCGTGTTCTTCATCGACAAGGACTCGGTCGGCGGCAAGACGGCGGGCCAGGTGTTCATTGCCGCCAACGAGAAAGGCAAGCAGATCGTCACGTCGGCGCGGGCCGGCCGCATCGAGACCATGGGCCCGGACCGGTTCCTGCTGCTGTCCAACGGACAACGCCTCGAGAACGAGACCGCATCGCCCGGCTTCAAGATCAGCGAGTTCAAGGAATACGGCGTGCTGGTCGATGAAAAGGCCCAGCAGGATGCGCGCGCACTGCCGCCCCATGTGTTGTCGACCCGGGTCCTGCTGGCCGGCGGCACGGCGCCGTTCATGGGCGAGTTGTCCTGGCGCTTCGGGCTGGCGCTGGCCTCCATCAACTTCGTGCTGATCGGCCTGGCGTTCTCGGCCGTCAACCCGCGTATCGGGCGCAACGGCAACCTGCTGTTCGCGATGTTCACCTTCATCGCCTACTACAACCTGGTCAACCTCGGCACCAGCCGCATCAGTTCGGCGACCGCCGAGTTCTGGAGCTTCAACATCGGCCTGCACGGCGGCATCTTCGGGCTCACGGCGACGCTGCTGGCGATGAAACACTGGAACTTCGGCCTGCGCCTGCGCGCGCGCGCACCAGCCTCGAAGGCACCGGCGGCATCGCGATGAAGACCGTACGCCGCATGATCTACAGCGAGGTCGTATCCGCTGTGGGATTCACGACCCTGGCCTTCCTCGCGCTGTTCTCCTTCATCGATTTCGTCGGCGAGCTGCGCTGGGTCAACTCGAACGGCGAACAGGGTTACCAGCTGCGCCATGCGCTGGCCTATGTGGGAACCCTGTCGGTCAGCAGCCTGTACGACCTGCTGCCGATCACGGTGCTGATCGGCTCGGTGTTCGCGATGGCCCGGCTGGCGCAGAACTCGGAATTCACCGTGCTGCGCACCAGCGGCCTGGATCCCTGGCGCGCCTTGCGCAGCATGCTGGGGCTGGGCCTGCTGTTCACGATCGTGACCTTCGTGATCGGCGATTTCCTGGTGCCGGTGGCCGATCGCGCCGGCCAGTTCCTCAAGGCGACCTACCTGCGCGAGATCACCGTCGGACAAACCGGCGCGTGGTTGCGCGAAAAGCAGGGCGAACATGCGTACTGGGTCAACGTCGGCGCGCTGCAGCCTGACGGCGGCATGCGCCGCATCCGGATCATCGAGTTCGACGACAAGGGCAAACTGCTGTCCACCAGCCAGGCGGCCAGCGGCGAGTTCGTCGGCAACGACGCCTGGCTGCTGCACGACGTGCAGCGCACCGAGTTCAAGCCCGACCAGGAGGGCCAGGCACAGGCGAGCAGCGCCAACCTGGAGCAGTTTCGCTGGCCCACCACACTGACCTCGGAAATGGCGGCCGTGGCCTTGCTCAAGCCCGACCGCATGCCCATCATCGACCTGTTCCAGTTCATGCGCCACCTCGACGCCAACGACCAGGCCTCGCAGCGCTACGAGATCGAACTCTGGCGCAAGGTGTTCTACCCCCTGAGCTGCCTGGTCATGGTCGTGCTCGCCCTGCCCTTTGCCTACCTGCATTTCCGTACCACCGGCATCTCGACCTATGTCTTCATCGGCGTCATGACCGGGATCAGCTTCTTCCTGCTCAACAACCTGTTCGGGCATTTCGGCAACCTGCGCAACTGGTGGCCCTGGCTGGCGGCGGCGGCGCCGGGACTGATCTACTCCCTGTTGTCGCTGTCGGCGTTCACCTGGCTGGTGCTCAGACGCTGATGACGCGCGCCACCATCCTGTTCGCCCATGGCTCGCGCGATCCGCTGTGGAGCCAGCCGATGCAGGCCGTGGCCCGGCGCATGCGCGAGATCGAGCCCGGCGCGCGGGTGCGGTGTGCCTACCTCGAGTTGATGCAGCCCGACCTGGCCACGGCGGTGCGCGCCTGCGTGGACGAGGGCTACGACGACATCGTCGTGGTGCCGATGTTCCTCGGCGTCGGTCGCCACGCGCGCGACGACCTGCCGGCGCTGGTGGCGCAACTGGCGCCGACCATTCCCGGCACCCGCATCCGGCTGCAAGCGGCCGTCGGCGAAGACCCCCGCATCGTGGAACTGCTGGCCCGGATCGCGCTGGACTGAGCCGCGGCGCGCCGCCGGTCCGGCCCCGTGCGGCAGGCATAATCAGGCGCCATGGGCCCGCTTACGACATGAATCTGCACCAGTTCCGTTTTGTCCAGGAGGCCGTCCGGCGCAACCTCAACCTGACGGAGGCGGCCAAATCCCTGCACACCTCGCAGCCGGGCGTATCCAAGGCCATCATCGAGCTCGAGGAAGAGCTCGGCATCGAGATCTTCACCCGCCACGGCAAGCGCCTCAAGCGGGTCACCGAACCGGGCCAGCAGGTGCTCAAGAGCATCGACCTGATCATGCGCGAGGTCGGCAACCTCAAGCGCATCGGCAACGAATACAGTGCGCAGGACAGCGGCACCCTGTCCATCGCCACCACCCATACCCAGGCCCGCTACGTGTTGCCGCCGTCGGTGACCAAGCTGCGCCAGGCCTACCCGAAGGTCAACGTCAGCCTGCACCAGGGCGCGCCCGACCAGGTGGCGCAGATGGTCATGGACGAGACCGCCGACATCGGCATTGCCACCGAATCGCTGGCCGCCTACGCCGGCCTGGTGTCGCTGCCGTGTTACGAGTGGCAGCACATGCTGGTGCTGCCGGCGGACCATGCCTTGTGCGGCCGCGAACGCATCAGCCTGGAAGACCTGGCCGAATTGCCGCTGATCACCTACCACCCGTCGTTCACCGGCCGCACCCGCATCGACCAGGCCTTCGCCACCCGCAACCTGCAGCCGAACATCGTGCTCGAGGCCATCGACTCCGACGTGATCACGACCTACGTGCGCTTGGGCATAGGCGTGGGCATCGTCGCCGAAATGGCTGTGCGCGAACTGCCCGAGAACACCGGCGGCAACGCGCTGGTCATTCGCCCGCTCGGCCACCTGTTCGGCCAGAACGTTGCCCGCGTCGCGTTCAAACGCGGCGCCTACCTGCGCAACTTCGTGCTCACCTTCGCCGAACTGCTCAGCGAGCGCCTCGACCGCCACCTCGTCGCCCACGCGATGACAGGGCATGTGAGTGATTATGAGTTGTAAGACTTCGTGTGCCAGACCAGGAATTGCGAAGCAATTCTGCTCTGGCACCGACATTTTGTCGGCTGTCCCGGCTGTTCCGACCTCGTGTGCCAGACCAGGAATTGCGAAGCAATTCTGCTCTGGCACCGACATTTCGTCGGATGTCCCGGCTGTCCCGACCTCGTGTGCCAGACCAGGAATTGCGAAGCAATTCTGCTCTGGCACCGACACCCATTAACTGACCCCTCCCCCCGACCCCCGTACCATGAGCGCCCCCACCCCCCGCACCCCCGCATTGAGCAGCAAGCTGCCCTCGGTCGGCACGACCATCTTCACGGTCATGTCGAGCCTGGCCACCGAGAAAAAGGCCGTCAACCTGGGCCAGGGATTCCCGGATTTCCCGTGTGACCCGGCGCTGGTCGGCGCCGTGACCCAGGCCATGGAAAGCGGATACAACCAGTACCCGCCGATGACCGGCGTGCCCGAACTGCGCACGGCGATCGCCGACAAGCTGCGCAGCTGGCACGGCCCGCATGGCGGGCGCGACTACGACGCCAACAGCGAGATCACGGTCACCGCCGGCGCGACGCAGGCCATCCTGACCGCCGTGCTGGCCATCGTCGGCGCGGGCGACGAGGTGATTGTGCTCGATCCGTGTTACGACAGCTACGTGCCCAACATCGAACTGGCCGGCGGCGTGGCGGTGCGCGTGCCCTTGACGCCGGGCAGCTTCCGGCCCGACTTCGACGCGATCGCCGCCGCCATCGGCCCGCGCACCCGTGCCATCATCATCAACAGCCCGCACAACCCCAGCGCGAGCATCTGGAGCCGCGAGGACATGCTGCGGCTGCAGGAACTGCTGGCCCCGACCGACATCCTGCTGATCAGCGACGAGGTCTACGAACACATGGTGTTCGACGGCCGCGAGCACGAGGGCGCGGCCCGTTTCCCCGACCTGGCCGCCCGCGCCTTCATCGTCTCGAGCTTCGGCAAGACCTACCATGTCACCGGCTGGAAGATCGGCTTCGTGGCCGCGCCGGCCAGCCTGATGGCGGAATTCCGCAAGGTGCACCAGTTCAACGTGTTCACGGTCAACACGCCGATGCAATACGGCCTGGCCCGCTACATGGCCGAACCGCGCCATTACCTGGAACTGCCGGCCTTCTACCAGCGCAAGCGCGACCTGTTTCGCGCCGGCCTGGCCCAGACCCGTTTTCGCCTGCTGCCCAGCGAAGGCAGTTATTTCCAGTGCGTCGACATCACGGGCCTGGCGGTGCCGGAGCGCACCCTGCCCGACGGCGAGTTCTGCCAATGGCTGACCAGCGAGATCGGCGTGGCGGCGATCCCGCTGTCGGCCTTCTACGGCAACGGTTTCGACCAGCATGTCGTGCGGTTCTGCTTCGCCAAGAAGGACGAGACACTGCACGCCGCGCTCGAGCGCCTGGCCCGCCTGTAGCGAAAAGCCGGCACGCCGGCCCTGTGCTGCTCAGATCGGGCGCCGGCGAGACTCGCGCTGCGCGATCCAGATCGTCGATGCGCTGATGATGGCGCCGCCGATCAGCGTCGTGCGCGTGGGCAGGTCGCCGAACCACAACCAGCCGAGCAGGGCCGCCCAGACCAGGTCCAGGAACTTGATCGACTGCGTGGGCGAAGCCTCGGCGATCGCCAGGCCACGGGTCTGGCAATAATGCCCGGCCACGCCGAGCACGCCCGATGCGGCCACCAGCAACCACATGCCCGGCCCGGGCGGTTGCCAGTACCAGGCCGCCAGCGGCACGCTGAACAGCATCACCGTCACGGCCTGCCACAACACGATCACGCTGATGCTCTCGTAACGCGTCAAGGTCTTGGTCATCAGGAACGAAGCGGCGAACACCGGACTGGAGGCCAGCATCAGCAGGTGGTACCAGCCGGTGTCGCCCGAGAGCTGCGGGCCGACCACCACCATGACCCCGCCGAACCCGACCAGTGCGGCAACCCAGCGCTCCCAGCGCATGACCTCGCGCAGGAAGAACCAGGCGCCGAGCATGATGAACATCGGCTGGATGAAACCGATCGCCGTCGTGTCGGCCAGCGGAATATGCGGCAACGCGGTGAACCACAACAACAAGCCCATCGTGTGCAGGGCGCCGCGCCAGAACTGGCCGCCCAGGCGGCGCGGCCAGCAGGCCCGCAGGCCGATGCGCAGTACCAGCGGCAGCATCACGACGACCGCCCCCAGGTAACGCAGGAACTGCGCCTGCATCGGGTGCAGCTGCTGGCTCATGCTGCGCAGCACCGCATTGAGCAGCACGAAGACCAGGCCCGACAACGCAATCCACAACAGGCCGCGCACGTTCGGATCGAGCCGCTCGACACGGCGAGCCTGCAGCACCAGTTGCCGCAGCCAGGGGGCTTGCACCAGGGTCCGGCGACGCGACATGGTCAGCTGTTGACCTGCGCCCAGGCCTTGTCCAGGCGCTTGACGCTGATCGGGTACGGGGTGCGCAACTCCTGCGCAAAAAAGCTCACGCGCAATTCCTCGAGCATCCAGCGCAGTTCCTGCAGCCGCGCATCGGTGACCCCCTTGCGTTCGGCCACCAGGCGCCAGAAGCGGGTTTCCTGGGGACGCAACTCGGCCAGCCGGGACTGGTCGCGCGCCGGGTCGGCGCGCAGCTTGTCGAATCGCAACACGATGGCCTTGAGATACCGCGCCACATGCTGCAGTTGCACCCAGGGGGTGCGCGCCAGGAAATCCTTGGGCACCAGGCGCTGCAACTGCTGGGTGGCGTCGGCTGCGGCGTCCACCGACTGCCGGTTGTCCTTGATCTTGCGGCTGGCGGCGGCAAACTCGACCAGGATCGTCGCGGCCAGCCGGGCGACCTCGTTGGCGATCAGGGTCAGTCGCCCTCGCCCCTCGTCGAGCCGGCGCTTGAAGGCCTCGGCGTCGGTCGGCAGGGGTTCCATCAGGAACGCGCGTTCGAGCGCCACGTCGATGATCTGGCCGCGCAATTCCTCCAGCGTGCCCAGCGGCATGTAGGCCGCGCCCATCTTCTGCAGATCCGGGATGTTCTTCTCGAGGTACTTGATCGCGTCGCGCAACTGCAGCGCAAACAGGCGGCGCAGGCCGGCGCGGTGTTTCGCCGCCGCCACGTCGGGCTCGTCGAACACCTCCATCGTCACCGCGTCGCCACCGTCGATCAGCGCCGGGAAACCGACCAGCACCTGGCCCTTTTGCCGGATCTCCAGCAACTCGGGCAGTTCGCCGAAGGTCCAGGCCACATGCCGCTGCGCGGCGCTGGGCAGCTCTGCCGCCGCCTTGGCCGGGGCGCCGGCGGCGTTGCCGGCGCTCCGCGCCTGCGGGGCTGCCGCTGGCGCCGACACCGACGCGGCGGCCGGTTGCGCGGCGACCTTCAGGCCGGCCAGCGCCTGGAACGCGCCGCGCGCCTGGCCCCCGAGTTCAGACTTGATCGCCGCCAGGTTGCGGCCGGTGGCCAGTTGCCGGCCGTTGTCGTCGACCACCCGGAAATGCATGAAATGGTGCGGGCTCAGCGTATCGAGCTTAAAGTCGGTGCGCTTGACGTCGAGCGAGGTGCGCTCGCGCACGAGTCGCAGCAAGGCGTCGACCAGGCTGCCGTGGCCGAACACCTCGGGCGCGGCGAACTGCTCGGCGATACGCGCCGCGCTGTCGGGCAGCGGCACGAATCGCGAGCGCGGCTTCTGGTGCAGGCTCTTGAGCAGGGCCAGGATCTTGTCCTTGAGCATGCCCGGCACCAGCCACTCGCAGCGCTCCTCGTTGACCTGGTTGAGCACGAACAGCGGTATCGTCACCGTCAGGCCGTCACGCGCGTCGCCGGGCTCGTGCAGGTAGTCGGCCCGGCAATCGATGCCGCCCAGGCGCACGGTACGCGGGAACGCGCTGGTCGTGATGCCGGCCGCCTCGTGGCGCATCAGCTCCTCGCGGGTGAGCAGCAGCAGGCCGGGGCGTTGCCGCACGGCCTCCCGGTACCAGCGCTCGAGCGCGTAGCCGCTGCACACGTCGGCCGGCAGCTGCTGGTCGTAGAACGCGTAGATCAGCTCGTCGTCGACCAGCACGTCCTGGCGGCGCGACTTGTGTTCCAGTTCCTGCACCTGGGCGACCAGCTTGCGGTTGGCCGCCAGGAACGGCAGTTTCGTATCCCACTCGCCGGCCACCAGCGCTTCGCGGATGAAGATCTCGCGCGCGCCCTGCGGGTCGATGCGGCCGAAATCGATCCGGCGCCCGCTGTAGACGACGATGCCGTACAAGGTGGCGCGCTCGTGCGCGGTGACCTGCGCCGCCTTCTTCTCCCAGTGCGGGTCCAGCAGCTGCTTCTTGAGCAGGTGGCCGGCGACCTGTTCGATCCAGGCCGGCTCGATCGCGGCGATGCCGCGGCCGAACAGCCGGGTCGTCTCCACCAGCTCGGCGGCCAGGATCCAGCGGCCCGGCTTCTTGCTCAGGTGCGCGCCCGGATGGCGGTAGAACTTGATGCCGCGCGCGCCCAGGTAGGCCTCGTCGTCGTCGATCTTGCAACCCACGTTGCCCAGCAAGCCGGACAACATCGACAGATGCAGCTGCTCGTAGCTGGCCGGCGCGGTGTTGATGCGCCACTTGTGTTCGGCCACGACGGTGTGCAGCTGCGAGTGGATGTCCTTCCATTCGCGCACCCGGCGCACGTTGACGAAGTTCTGGCGCAGCAACTGTTCGTACTGGCGGTTCGACAGCCGGTGCTCGGCGCTGCCTTTCTCGCCGCGCGCGTGCGTGATCCACTTCCACAGCTTGAGGTAGCCGGTGAACTCGCTGCGTTCGTCGTCGAATTTCACGTGGGCCGCATCGGCCGCGCCCTGCGCCTCGAGCGGCCGGTCGCGCACGTCCTGCACGCTCAGCGCGCTGGCGATGACCAGCACCTCGTCCAGCGCCTGGCGCTCGCGTGCCTCCAGGATCATGCGCCCGACGCGCGGGTCCAGCGGCAGCCGCGCCAGTTCCTTGCCGATGCCGGTCAGCTCGTTGGCGTCGTCCACGGCGCCGAGCTCGGCCAGCAACTGGTAGCCGTCGGCGATGGCCCGCCCCTGCGGCCGCTCGATGAACGGGAAATCCTCCACCTGGCCCAGGTGCAGCGACTTCATGCGCAGGATCACGCCGGCCAGCGAGCTGCGCAGGATCTCCGGGTCGGTGAAGCGGGGCCGCTGGTCGAAATCGTCCTGCGCGTAGAGCCGGATGCAGATGCCGTTGGCGACCCGGCCGCAACGCCCGGCGCGCTGGTTGGCCGCGGCCTGGCTGATCGGCTCGACCAGCAGCTGCTCCACCTTGCTGCGAAAGCTGTAGCGCTTGACCCGCGCCGTGCCCACGTCGATGACATAGCGGATGCCGGGCACGGTGAGCGAGGTCTCGGCCACGTTGGTCGCCAGCACGACCCGGCGCTGGCCATGGGTGTCGAACACCCGGTCCTGCTCGGCCTGCGACAGCCGCGCGAACAGCGGCAGCACCTCGGCGTTGCGCAACGCCGGCTGATGGCTCAGGTGCTTGCGCAGCGCGTCGGCGGCCTCGCGAATCTCGCGCTCGCCGGGCAGGAACACCAGGATGTCGCCGTCCTGGCGCGGACCGCCGCCGGTCCACAACTCGTCGACCGCATCGCAGATTGCGTCGTTCAGGTCGTGTTCGCGGCTCTCCTCGAACGGCCGGTACCGCTGCTCGACCGGGAACATCCGGCCCGAGACCATGATCACCGGCGCCGGCCCCTTGCGCGACGCGAAATGGTCGGCGAAGCGCTGCGCGTCGATGGTGGCCGAGGTCACGATGATCTTCAGGTCGGGCCGGCGCGGCAGGATCTGGCGCAGGTAGCCGAGCAGGAAGTCGATGTTCAGGCTGCGTTCGTGCGCCTCGTCGATGATCAGCGTGTCGTAGGCCTTGAGCAGCGGGTCGGTCTGCGTCTCGGCCAGCAGGATGCCGTCGGTCATCAGCTTGACCGAGGCCTCGCGCGAGAGCCGGTCCTGGAACCGCACCTTGAAGCCGACCACCTCGCCCAGCGGCGTCTGCAGCTCCTGCGCGATGCGCTTGGCCACCGAACTGGCGGCGATGCGCCGCGGCTGGGTATGGCCGATCAGCTTGCCCTGGCCCGGCGGATAGGCCGGCTTGCCCCGGCCCGGCGCCGCGACGGCCCGTTTGCCGCGCCCCAGGGCCAGGGCCATCTTGGGCAACTGCGTGGTCTTGCCCGAGCCGGTCTCGCCACAGACGATGACGACCTGGTGCGCCGCAATGGCGTCCATGATCTGCTCGCGCATCGCCGATACCGGCAAAGACTCAGGAAATTCGATCACCGGCTCTGGCATGGCGCGATTATCCCGGCTTGCGGCAAACGGCTGCCGGGTGACTGCTACACTTTTGCCATCCCCGCGCTGCCACGACCTGGCCCGACCGCCGATGTCCACCGTTTTCAACTTCACGTTCGTGCCCTGGTTCCGCTCGGTCGCGCCGTATATCCACAAGTTCCGCAACCAGACCTTCGTCGTGGCCGTCGCCGGCGAGGCCATTGCCGCGGGCAAGCTGCACCACCTGGCCCAGGACCTGGCACTGATCCAGAGCATGGGCGTCAAGGTCGTGCTGGTGCACGGGTTCCGGCCCCAGGTCAACGAGCAGCTCAAGGCCAAGGGCCACGAGCCGAAGTATTCGCACGGCATGCGCATCACCGACGAGGTCGCCCTGGACTGCGCGCAGGAGGCCGCCGGCCAGTTGCGCTACGAGATCGAGGCCGCGTTCAGCCAGGGCCTGCCCAATACGCCGATGGCCGACTCCACCGTGCGGGTGATCTCGGGCAACTTCGTCACCGCGCGTCCGGTCGGCATCGTGGACGGCATCGACTTCAAGCATTCCGGCATGGTGCGCAAGGTCGATACCGCCGGCATCCAGCGCGCGCTGGACTTCGGCGCCATCGTGCTGGTCTCGCCCTTCGGTTTCTCGCCCACCGGCGAGGCCTTCAACCTGACGATGGAAGAAGTGGCGACCTCGGTCGCGATCGCGATGCAGAGCGACAAGCTGATCTTCGTCACCGAGGTGCCGGGCATCCTGGTGCGTCCGGGCGAACCCATGGGCGACGACAACCCGATCGACACCGAGTTGCCGCTGGCCACGGCCGAGAAATGGCTGGCCGAACTGCCGCCGGCGCAATCGCCGTTCGACACCGCGTTCTACCTGCAGCACTGCGTCAAGGCCTGCAAGGCCGGCGTGGAGCGCAGCCACATCATTCCGTTCGCGATCGACGGCGCCTTGTTGCTCGAGGTCTATGTGCACGACGGCATCGGCACCATGGTGGTCGACGAAAAGCTCGAGAACCTGCGCGAAGCCACCGGCGACGATGTCGGCGGCATCCTGCAGCTGATCGAGCCGTTCGAGAAGGACGGCACCCTGGTCAAGCGCGGACGCACCGAGATCGAGCGCGACATCGGCTACTACACCATCCTGGAACACGACGGCGTGATCTTCGCGTGTGCGGCGCTGTACCCCTACCCCGAGGAGCGCACCGGCGAGATGGCGGCCTTGACGGTGTCGCCGGACTCGCAGAGCCAGGGCGACGGCGAACGCGTGCTCAAGCGCATCGAACAACGCGCCAAGGCGCAGGGGCTCGAAAGCATCTTCGTGCTCACCACCCGTACCAAGCACTGGTTCCTCAAGCGCGGTTTCGTGCAGGCCGACCCGGACAAACTGCCGGAAGCGCGCCGACGCCTGTACAACTGGGACCGCAAGAGCCTGGTGCTGGTCAAGAAACTGGGCTGACCGCGACGGCCGGATGCGGCCAGCGGTTATCCTTTGCGCTCGGGCCCGCGGATCGGGCCCATGCTCCGCTTCTACAAGGAATCCCGACCATGGCATCTTTGAATTTCATTGGCGGCGAAAAAGGCGGCGTCGGCAAATCGGTGCTGTCGCGCCTGCTGGCGCAGTATTTCATCGACCGCGGCCGCCCGTTCACGGGCTTCGACACCGACCGCTCGCACACCTCGTTCACCCGCTTCTACGCCGACTACGCATCGCCGGTCATCGTCGACCGTTACGAAGGGCTGGACAAGATCGCCAGCTGCTTCGAGGAGGTGCCGGCCGTGGGGCAACAGGGCAGCGTCATCGTCGACCTGGCGGCGCAGACCGCCCTGCCCCTGTCGCGCTGGATCAAGGACTCCGACCTGCTGCCGCTGATGGGCGAGATGGGCGTGACGGTGAACTTCTGGCACCTGGCCGATGCCGGCAAGGACTCGGTCGACCTGCTCGACCGCCTGCTCAACACCTATGGCGCCGGCCCGAACTACATCGTGGTCAAGAACGAAGGCCGCGGCCAGGACTTCTCCGAGCTCGAGGAATCGTCAGCGCTGAAGAAAGCACTGGCCCTGGGAGCACGGGTCGTCAACCTGCCCCAGCTCCATGAGTCGAGCATGCGCAAGATCGACCGCCAGAACGCCAGCTTCTGGTCGGCCATCAACAACCGATCCACCGATGAAGACGCACTGGGCATGCTCGAACGCCAGCGCGTCAAGACCTGGCTGAAGAACTGCTACGCCATGCTCGACGCACTG
This sequence comes from Rhodoferax sp., assembly GCA_024236015.1. Lineage (GTDB taxonomy): Bacteria > Pseudomonadota > Gammaproteobacteria > Burkholderiales > Burkholderiaceae_C > CAISIP01. Next base: position 702,146 of record JACKLK010000001.1, on the reverse strand, counting down.
CCGTTGTAAGCCGCCGGGCCGCTCCCAAGGCGAACGGCTCCGCAGCGCGAAGCGCGGAGGATTATCTGTAAGCCGCCGGGCCGCTCCCAAGGCGAACGGCTCCGTAGCAATTGCCCGTGCGCCGCGCTGGCGGCCGTGATCAGTAGGTCGCCCGGCCGCCGGAGAGGTCGAACACCGCGCCGGTGGTGAAGGAATTCTCCTCCGACACCAGCCAGGCCACCATGGCGGCAATCTCCTCGACCTGCACGAAACGACCGCGCGGAATACGCGACAACATGTAGTCGATGTGCTCCTGCAGCATCTGGTCGAAGATCTTGGTCTTCGCCGCTGCCGGCGTGATCGCATTGACCGCGATGTTGTGCTTCGCTGTCTCCTTGCCCAGGCTCTTGGTCAGCGCGATGACGCCGGCCTTGGAGGCGCTGTAGGCCGCCGCATTCGGGTTGCCCTCCTTGCCGGCGATGGACGCGATGTTGACGATGCGCCCGTAGTCCTGGGCAATCATGCGCTTGACGACCGCCTGATTGACGTGGAACGTGCCCAGCAGGTTGATGTCCATGACCCTGCGCCACTCGTCGGCCGGATAGGTCGCCACCGGCGCGTTCATGCCGGCGATGCCGGCGCTGTTCACCAGGATGTCGATCGAACCCAGCGCCTGCGCGCTGGCGGCCGTGGCCGCCTCGACCTGCTCCAGCGAGGTGATGTCGACCATGTGGGTCGACACTGCCGAATCGGCGCCCAGCTGCGACTTCGCCTGCGCCAGGGTCGGCGCGTCGATGTCCCACAGCGCCACGCGGGCGCCCTCCTGCAGCAGGCGCTGCGCCACGGCAAGTCCGATGCCTTGCGCGCCACCGGTCACGACGGCATTGCGGTCTTTCAAACGACCAACTGACATGTTCAAGTCCTTTCTTTCCGTGAAGTTCGCGTCCGGCAATGGGCACCGTTTATGTCACCGATGGTCGGCGCCGGGTTGCGCCGCGACCCTGGCGACAGCCATCAGTCCGCAGTAGCTCCCACGTCCTTGGCGATCTTGGTCCACTTGTTGATCTCGCTGTCGATGAAGCGGCTGAACTGCTCCGGCGTTCCGCCCACGGGCGCGAGTCCGGCGGCCATCAGCTTGTCGCGCACGGCCGGCATGGCCATGACCTTGTTGAAGGCCTCGTTGATCTTCTTCGTGACATCCGGCGCAAGACCGGCCGGTGCCGCCAGCCCTTGCCACGCCGTCGCCTCGAAGCCCGGCAGGCTTTCGGCGATGGTGGGCAGGTCGGGGGCATTCGGCGAGCGTTTGGCGGTGGCCACGGCCAGCGCACGCAGCTTGCCTGACTGCACATGCGGCATCAGGTTGGCCTGGTCCGCGATCGCGACCTGGATCTGGCCGCCGAGCAGGTCGGTCACCAAGGGGCCACCGCCCTTGTACGGTACATGCGTCATCTCGGTACCGGTCATGGCCTTGAACGACTCGGTGCCCAGGTGCGGCAGGCTGCCGTTGCCGGCCGTGCCGTAGGCGACCTTTCCGGCGTTGGCCTTCGCATACGCGATGAACTCGGGCACGGTCCTGGCCGGTACCGACGGATGCACCACCATGACGTAGTTGACGTCGACGGTGCGCACGATGTGGGTCAGGTCCTTGCGCGGGTCGTACGGCATCTTGGCGTAGATACCCACGTTGATCGCCAGCGACGCGATGTTGCCCAGCAGTAGCGTGTAGCCATCGGGTGGCGCCTGCGCCACCAGGGCGGCACCGACCATGCCGCTGGCACCGGCCTTGTTCTCGATGATGACCGGTTGGCCCAGCACCTCGCCCAGGGCCGGCTGCACGACGCGGGCATAGAAATCGACCGCACCACCCGGCGGGAACGGCACCACCAGGCGGATGGGCTTGTCCGGGTAGGCCGCGAACGCCGCGGTGGGCACGGCCATCAAGGCGGCCGCGGCCAACGTGGACCCGACCCAGGCCATGGCGTGCCGCCGGCGCTGCGAAGCGGCCCCAAGGCGCTCGGGAAAACCCTTACGTGATAACTTCATGGCATATCCTGCATCTAGACGAACAATGGACTTCAGAAGGACGTGGAACAGACCATTCCCTCTGGCTATTGCCGAATTATTGAAGACATGCCGCGACGTGCATAATGAAATGTCGCCATCTATTGATAACCAATGATTATTGATAAGACCCCCAGCCTGCAATCCATCAGTGCGCGCCTGCGATTCAAGCAGCTGGTTTTTCTGGTCGCGTTGGACGAGGTCGGCTCCTTGCACCAGGTCTCCGAGCAACTGGCCATGACCCAGCCGGGTGCGACCAAGATGCTCCATGAGATCGAGACGACGTTCGGCGCCCGGTTGTTCGAGCGCTCCAAGCGCGGCGTACAAGCCAACGATCTGGGCCGCTGCGTGGTGCGATATGCCCGGCTGCTGCAGTCGGATCTCACACACCTGCGCGAGGAGTTCACCGGCGTCCTGACCGGCAAGGGCGGACGGTTGCGTGTCGGCGCCATCGGCGGCGCACTACCCGCCGTGGTGGTGCCGGCGTTGACGCTGCTGCGCGAGTCGCAGCCGGCACTGTCGGTCAACCTGCGCGAAGACACCAGCGCCGGACTGCTCGCCGCGCTCGACGAGGGCCGGCTGGACCTGGCCATCTGCCGCACCACGGTCGCGCCGCAGCCAGAGCGTTATGTCTATGAAATGCTGCGCGCCGAACAGGTGGCCGTGGCCGTCGGCCCGCGGCACCCGCTGGCGCATGCCGAACATGTCAGCCTGGCCCAGTTGGCCGGGCTCAACTGGATCCTGTATCCCAGCCTGATGCCGCTGCGGACCCTGCTGGAGCGCGAGTTCCGGGAGGCCGGCCTGCCGCTGCCCGAATACACGACCGAGACCTCGTCGATCTTCGTCACCATGCTGTTGCTGCAGGAGCCCTACCACCCCGTGGCCTTGCTGACCGCCGAAAACATGGAGCTGTGCGTACGCCATGGACTGGGCTGCCGCCTGCCGCTGGACATCCGCGCCAGGACCGAGTCCTACGGCATCGTCACCCGGCGCGACGGCGTGCTCTCGCCCGCGGCCAACCTGATGGTGGCGGCCCTGCGCCAGGTCGCGCAGGCCTGAGGAGCGTTCAGCAGGCCACGACGAAATCCGCCAGTGCCCGCAGGTCGGGCTCGACGCCCAGGCCCGGGGCGTCCGGCAGCGTCGCCCAGCCATCGCGGATCTCCGGCGCGAACACCTGCTCGCGCAAGGGGTTCGGATTGGCATCGACCTCGGCCCAGCCGCCCGCATGGCCGCTGGCCGCCAGCGCATGCATGGACGCCGCCAGCCCGACACCACCGGCCAGCCAGTGCGGGCAATAAGCGACGCCCGCCTCGGCGGCCTGCCGGGCAACGGCCAGTCCGCCGCCGATGCCGCCCCATTTGCCGACGTCGGGCTGAACACATCGCAGGTAACCGGCTTGCAATGCCTGTGCGAAAGCCTGTTCTCCGCGCAGGTTCTCGCCCGCTGCCAACGGAACGGCACTGGCCTTGGCCAAAGCCGACCACGCGTCGTGAGGCTGGTCCGCACCGATCGGCTCCTCGATCCAGAACGGATGGAACCGCGCCAGCGCGGCAATGCGATCGGCCGCGTCCGCCGGCTGCCAGCCCTGGTTCGCGTCGCACATGATGACGGCGTCGGGACCCATCGCCGCGCGCGCCGCCTGCATGTTGGCCAGGTCGCGCTCGGGCGTGAATCCGACCTTGAGCTTGAAGGCGCGATAACCGGCCGCGTGTTTGGCCTGCATGACCTCGACCACCTTGTCCGGACCGATGCCGCTGGCATACACGCGAACCTTGCCGCTGGTGCCGCCCAGGTGTTTCCACAACGGCTGGCCGGCACGGCGCGCGGCCATGTCCCACAAGGCCTGGTCCACCGCGCCGGTGATCTGCGCAAACGGACCCGGCTCGCCGCACTGGATCGCCATCTGGCGCGTGCGCTGGTCGAGCATGGCGCGCACGGCGTGCGGATCCGCCGATGCAAAACCCTTGAGCAGGGGCGAGAAGATGCTGCGTGCCAGTCGGGCGCGGTGCTCGGCGCCCACCTGCGGGAAATTGCTGAACACCTCGCCCCAGCCGAAGGCGCCGTCGTCGGCGGTGATCCTGAGAAACACCGCCGGGCGGTTCGTCATGGCACCAAACGCATTGGCCACGGGTTCGTCGATCGGGGCACGCAGCACCCAGCATTCCAGTCGGTCGATGTGATTCGTCATGTCGCGCATAAGCTGCTTGTTGTGGTCGCGCGAGTGTAGACCGAGCATCGCGCGGCACGGATCTCCCGCGCACGGGCGCCCCGTCGCGTGTGGCCCGGGCAGGCGCGACCCACGGCGCATACGGCGCCGAGGCCAGCGCCTAATGCCAGGTGGCGGCGATCACCGGCGCCAGTGGAGCGGCCAGGGTATCGGGCAACACTAGCTGCCCCATCGGCGGCGGCGCGAACGATGCCATCGCATCGACCAGCGCCTGCACCTGGCCGTCGAGCAAGGTGCGGCCGTCGCCGGTGCGGAACTCCTCCACGCGGCTGGCGCTGCCGTTGTACCAGCCATTGACCATGAACCGGTCCGCGGTGCCGATGACACTGACCTCCAGTGAACTGCCGAGCCGGCGAAACCACAACTGGTCGGCGGCGATGTCGCCGACGAACGCGGCGACATCGGTATTGCCCGGCGTGTTGTCGTTCTCGTGGATGGTGTCCGAACCATGGCCGCGCGCCAGCACATAGGTGTCGTTGCCCTTGCCGCCGACCAGCATGTCCGCGCCGGCACCGCCATCGAGGCGATTGGCCGCGCCATTGCCGCGCAGGCTGTTCTGCATCGCATTGCCGGTGCCGTCGATCGCGCCGGATCCGGTGAGTTCCAGGTCCTCGACGAAGGCACCGAGCGTGAAGCTGACACTGGCGCGCACGATGTCGTGGCCGCCGCCGTCGTGCTCGATCACCTGGTCCTGGCTGTGGTCGACGACATAACTGTCGTTGCCGTGGCCGCCGTGCATCCAGTCGGCGCCGCTGCCGCCGTCGAGCAGGTCGGCGCCTTCCAGCCCGAAATGCAGCGCGCCGTTGCTGCTCAGGCTGCCCGTGCTCGTCGCGGTGTTGTAGCCGTCGAAGGCGGCCGCGCCGCTGCCGTAGTCGAGCACCACGCCGGCATCGCGGGCACCCAGGGTGCGGCCGTTGACCTCGATACGGTCGACGTACAGGTTGCGGTCCTGGCCCAGTTCGGGCCGGTAGGCGTCGTTGCCGAACACCACGGAGACCGTCGCCGACGCCATGCCCAGCGGCTCGGTGACCGCGTACGCACTGAACTGCGCCGACTCGACCCGGAAACTCTGCACCAGCACGTCGCCCACCCAGACCTGCATGATCGGCCATTCGCCCAGGCACGCCGTGCCCCGGGCGTACACGACCAGCGCATCGACGCGCACCGCCGCAGCAGGCCCCTCCCCGTCCGGCGGTGCGTCGCCGAACAAGGTATCCACGCCGTCACCGCCGTACAGGCGGTCATTGCCGCGCCCGCCGAACAGGCGGTCCTGGCCGGCGTCGCCCTGGAGCCGGTTGTTGGCGGCATTGCCGGTGATCTGGTTGTCCAGGGTGTTGCCGGTGCCGTCGATGGCCGCGTCTCCCGTGAGCACCAGGTTCTCCACCTCCTGTCGCAGGTTGTGGCTGACCGAGCTCCACACGGTATCGATGCCACCGCCGGCCACCTCGTAGACCAGGTCCAGCGGATCGTCCACCACATAATGATCGTCGCCCGCGCCGCCGACCAGCACGTCGGCTCCCGCCCCGCCGTCGAGACGGTTGGCGACGGCGTTGCCGCGCAAGGTGTTGCGCAGCGCATTGCCGGTGCCGTCGATCGCGGCCGAACCGGTCAACTCCAGGTCTTCGACATGGTCGGACAGGACATGGCTGACACTCGCGCGCACGATGTCGTGGCCGGCATCGGGCGCCTCGACGACGACGTCGGCCGCATGGTCGACCAGGTAACGGTCGTTGCCGAAGCCGCCCGCCATCGTGTCGGCACCCGCACCGCCGTCGAGCAGGTCGCTGCCATGCAGGCTGAACCGGATCGCTCCGTTGCTGCTCAGGTTGCCGGCACTGGTCATCGTGTTGACGCCGTCGAACGCCGCCGCGCCGCTGCCGAAATCGGTGACGGCGCCGGCGTCCCGGGCGCCGAACACCTGCCCGTTGACGACGATGCGATCGAGATAGAGGTTGCGGTCCTGACCCAGATCGGGGCGCCAGGCATCGTTGACGAAGGCGATGTCGATACTGCTGGCACGGATGCCCGGTGGCAGGTCGACGACATATTCGGCGAAGTCGGCCGACGTGACATCGAAGACCTGCACCCGCACGCCGGCGACCCAGACCTCCATGCGCGGCCCTATGCCGAGGCAGACCGTCCCGCGCGCCACCACCACCAGCGATTCGATGCGCATGTCTTCGGCGATCTCGCCCAAGGCATCGCCCACCAGCGTGTCGTTGCCGTTACCGCCGTACATACGGTCGTTGCCGGCTCCGCCATGCAGATGGTCGTTGCCGTTACCGCCGTACAGCGCGTCGTTGCCGAGCCCGCCGTGCAGGTGGTCGTTGCCGTCGAGTCCGTGCAGCACGTCGTCTCCGGCCATGCCCAGCAACTTGTCGGCGCCGGCACCGCCGGTGAGGCTGTCGTTGCCGGCCCTGCCGACGATGTCGGTGGCGAGCAAGGCGGCGACGGCGGATGTGTCCCACCGCGTTCCGTCGGCGAAACTGACCGTCTCGACCGGATGTCCCGACCCGGACAGGCCGTCGCGTAGCCGCACGGAATCGAGCCCGTCGCCGTGGCTGAACACCAGGTCGTTGCCGTCCCGATGGACCCCGATGTCGAAGGCCGAGATGCCGAGACCGAATTGCAGCTCGTCGTCGAAGCCGGCCACGGGCACAGCAGCCTCCACGATCGTGTCGTGACCGTCGCCCAGCGCGAACCGGTAGCTGTCGTTGTAGCGGCTGCCTTGCAGCAGGTCGTTGCCCGGTCCGCCCAGGTACACCGTATCGCGGGCCAGGCTGCCGGCGATCAGGCTGTCGTTGCCGGCGCCTCCGATCAGGGTATTGCTGCCCCAGTAGGTGTTCTGCACGACGCCGCCAGCGTAATAGATGGTGACGACATATTCGCCGCTGTCGGCATACAACACGTCGTCGCCGTCGCCGCCGTCGAGCGTGTTGTGGCCGCGGCCGCCGCGCAGATTGTCGTTGCCGCCCAGCCCCAGCAGGACGTCATCGCCGTCGGAGCCGGTCATGGTGTCGTCTCCGGCACCCGCGTGCACGACCAGGGCCTGCGCGCCCAGGTCGCCCGCCAGCCAGGTGGTGCCGTCCGCAAACTGGACGCGTTCGATGCGCCTCTCGGTCTGCGAGAAGGTGGGCGTCGACACGAACCAGTCCTTGACCGTGATGCGGTCGCCGCCGTGGGCGAACGTGAACACCAGGTCGTTCGCCTGTCCCGGTAACAGAGAGCGGGACACCATCACGTCGGCGGGTGCAATGTCCGGGCCGAACACCAGCACGTCGTCGCCGCGATAACCCCAGGCAGTCTCCCGCTCGACGATGGTGTCCACACCGTCTCCCCGGTTGTAGCGGTAGGTGTCGCGCATGCCGCTGCCCGTGATGGTGTCGTCGCCGGCACCGCCCTCGAACAGGTTGTCGTCGGCAAACGATCGCGCCTGCAGGGTGTCGTTGCCGGCGCCGCCGATCAGGATGTTGCCGATGGAGCCGAAGACATCGTCCCCAACGACCAGCACATCGGCTCCGTCGCCACCATCGAGATGATTGCTGCCTTGCCCGCCAGTGAGCCGGTCGTTGCCCGCTCCCCCGAGCAGGATGTCGTTGCCCGCGCCACCGCTGAGCGTGTCGTTGCCGCCCAGCCCGTGCAAGGTTCCGCCAGAGGCGGGCGTGCTCATCACGTCATCGCCGGCACTGCCTTGCAGCACCGGTCCGCCCACGACGATCTGGAAGGTGTCGGTCGCCGCCAACTGCCCCTGATCGGTCGCGGTGAGCCGGACATCGAGCACCTGCGCGCTGTCGGCGAAACCGCTGAACCTGCGTGTCGATGCATCGAAGCTCAGCCAATCCGGCAATGGCGTGCCATCGGCCAGGCTGGCGGCGAACTGCAGCGTTTCATCGCCCCAATCCGGATCGGCAAAGCTGCTGGCGGCCACCTCGAAGCTGAAAGCAGCCCGGTACGGCACCATCTGGTCCGGTACCGCGGTGGCGAGCACGGGCGCGCGGTTCATCGGATGGACCGTCAGCGTCGTCACCACTCCGGCCGACACGCCGTAACTGTCGACGGCCCAGATCGCCACGTCGAGCGGGCCGACATCGGCCACCCGCGGGCGTCCGGACACCACCAGGGTATCCGGATCAAAGGCCAGCCAGCCGGGCAGGTCGGCACCGTCGGCCAGCCGCAGCTCGTAGCGGATCACGTCGCCCGGGTCCGGGTCGACGAACAGACTGGCGTCGAGCCCGAACTCGAACCACTCGTTGACGCGGCCATGCCAGGCGGGCGGCGGCGCCTGCCGGCCGGGCGCCCGGTTCATCCCGGCCTTGACGACGGCAGCCTGCATGTCCGACGCGTCCCAGACCATGCCATCGGCGAAGACCAGGCGGTCGAGTTGACGGTCGAACACCTGCGTGCCCTGGATGACGGGGGCCGCAAAATGGTCCAGCACCACGACGCGGTCGGAGCTACCCCGGATCGCCAGCACCATGTCGTCGTCCTGACGCCAGGCCACGACGTCGCCGGCGGCGATGCCCGGGCCCAGACGCAGCGTGTCGACCGCGCCAGTCGCCGACGCGTCGACCGTGTCGGCCAACAGGTCGAGGTTGTCCAGCGTGTCGTGTCCGTCGCCGCGGCCGAACAGGTAGACGTCGTTGCCCGCGCCGCCCACCAGATAGTCGTCGCCCCCCGCGCCGGCGATCAGGTTGTCGCCCGCATTGCCGAAGATGTCGTTGTCCGCCGCGTTGCCGTACAGCGCGAGAGGGCCGCTGCCCAGGGCGGCGAGCTGCTCGACATGCGAGGGCAAGGTATAGGAAACCGTGGTACGAACCCGGTCGAACCCCTCGTCGGCCTGCTCGACGACCTGGTCGCCGGCATCGTCGACGTCATAGACATCGTCACCCGTGCCGCCCTGCAGCAGGTCGCTGCCGCCGCCGCCCCGCAACAGGTCGTTGCCGGCACCGCCGACGATATGGTTGGCCGCGTCGTTGCCGACGATGGTGTTCCCGCGGTCGTTGCCGATGACCGAGACGGCGGCATCACCTGTGATGAACAGCTGTTCGATGTGATCCGGCAGCGCGATGTCGACCGAGCTCCACACGGTGTCGAAGCCCTCGTCCTGGAATTCGACCACCCTGTCGCCGATGTCATCGACGATGTAGACATCGTCTCCGGCGCCGCCCCACAGGGTGTCGGCGCCCGCGCCGCCGTCGAGATGGTCGTTGCCGCTGCCGCCGATCAGCATGTCGTTGCCACCGCCACCGAACAGCCGGTCGTCGCCTGCCTCGCCGTCGAGCATGTCGTTGCCATCGAATACCGAAGACACGCCGTCGCCGGCCAGGTGGTCTCCGACCAGGGTGTCGTTGCCGCTGCCGCCGAACAACACATCGGCGCCGCCGCGGCCGATGAGCACGTCGTTGCCGTCGCCTCCGTCGAGGTAGTCGGCGCCATGGAAGGCGCCCGCGAGCATGGCAGGCTCATCGTCGCCATCGAGATGGTCGTCGCCTGCGCCGCCCAGCAGCGTGTCATTGCCGCCACCGCCGACCAGCCGGTCGTGCCCGTCGCCTCCATCGAGCGTGTCGTGACCGTGGAACTGACCGGCCAGGTCGATATGGCTCTCGTCGCCCCACAAGGCATCGTCCCCATCGCCGCCGACAAGCACGTCGTCGCCGCCGCCGCCGACGATAAGGTCGGCGCCGGCGCCACCATCGAGAAAGTCGTTCCCGTAGGCCAGGGCTGCCAGCGCGAGGGCGCTGGCGCCGCTCGCATGGCCGACGATGTTGCTCGCCGCGGTGTCACCCCAGATCGTGTCATCGCCGGCGCCTCCGGAAATCCTGTCGGCGCCGCCGTTGCCTTCCAGGTAATCGTCGCCATCGCCGCCGTCGATCGTGTCGGCGCCATGGTGCGCCAGATCGACGAAGAACGGGTCATCGGTCCGCCCGCCGCTGTCGCCGTAGATGCGGTCCGCACCGGCGCCGCCGAGCAATACGTCGGAACCCCCTCCCCCGTGGATCACGTCGTCGCCGAGGCCGCCATCGATCCGGTCCGCGCCATGCAGTTGCACCGGTGTCGAGTTCAGGTAGCCGGCGATCACGATGCCGTCGCCGCGGATCACGTCGTCGCCCGCGCCGCCGTCGATGTCGTCGGACCCGCCCATGCCGTCCAGCGTGTCGTCGCCCTCGCCGCCATCGACCCGGTCGTCGCCGTTGCCGGCCAGCACGAAGTCATGGCCATCGCCGGCATCGATGATGTTCGCGTCCGCGGTTGCGCCGGCATGCAGCACGCCATCCCAGATCACCAGATCGGGCGCATCGAGATACACGCCCCAGGTCAACCCGCGGCCCAGAGTCTGCTTGCCGGCAGGCGCCAGCCAGGTGTCGTCGGGTCCCCATTGCTGCAGGTTGCGGCTCAGCGTCGCCGAGCCCGCGATGAAGTCGTTGCCGCTGCCGCCGATCAGATGGTCACGCCCGGCCCCACCCGCGATCAGATCGTCGCCCGGGCCTCCGTCCAGCCTGTCGTTCCCATCGCCGCCATCGAGCGCGTCGTTGCCGAACAAGCCGTCGATCTGGTCGTTGCCTGGCGCGCCATACAACACGTTGTGGTACACGGCGACGCCGTCGACACCCGCCAGCAGATTGCCGGATGGCTCCACGTTGTAGGCGATCTCGCCGGGATGGACGACGATGCGCCCGTCGCGAACGATCGGGTGGCTGCTGACATGCGTGGCATAGGTCTGGTCGCCACCGAGAACCAGGTCCCTCCCACCGTTGTCCTGGGCCTGGATCGTCCAGGCGTTGGAGCCCACCGTCTCGCCGTTGCGCACCACGCTGGCGGTGAGTTGCGCGGACGCGTCCGCCGACAAGGCCCCCGTCTGCCGCAGCCCGAACGACACCTGGGTCTGTCCCTCCTGCAACACGATCACGGCATCGGCCAGGCTGCGCGTCTGCTCGCCCAGCACCAGCTGGAATCGATCCGCCAGCGCCGACAGCTGCAGGCGGACGGTTTCACCCAGCCGGGCCGCGCTGCGCAGGAACACCGTGAACAAGGCAGCGCCACTCTCGCCGATCGTCGTCGCGCCCGCAACGGTGTGCACCACCGTGTCCCAGAAAGCGCCGGCCCGATCGACGCCATCGCCGATGCCTTGCGCGATGAAACACTGCTGGCTGTCGTCCAGCCGAATGCCCAGATAGCCACCGACGGCCGAGGTTGCCGCCGTCAGGTCGAAATGGTTGATGGTGATGCTGTTGACGCTGTCACCCGCCCGCGTGATGACCAGTTGCTTCCCGGTGGCGGAGTCCTTGCTGTCGCGCACGAGGTACCGCTCGTTCGCACCGTTGGCGCCATCGCCCCACCATTCGTTGGCGAGGCCGGAGGACAGGCCACCGGTGAGGATTCGGCCGTCGACCCGGATCGACCCAACTCCATCGGCATCGTGCACGACATCGCGACCGAATTCGGCGTCGAAATGATAGACGTCATTGCCTCGTCCTCCTTCGAGCACATCGTCGCCAGCAAGACCGTCGAGGTGATCATCGATGGACATGCCATAGAGACGGTCGTTTCCATCCGTACCGATCAGCGGTGCACCGGACATACCGCCGAAGACAACATGCGCCTCATCGCCCCCTGGCCACTGAATGCCGGCTGACACTGAAATGGTACGGCCCGTCGCAAGGTCGATGTAGTCCAGGTTGGCATTGCCCTGCATCACTGACCCGTCGGGCATGTCGACGGCGTTCTGTTGCACGATGAATTGCATCATCGCGGACCGGTCGCGGAGCCAGTTCTCCGAGAATGCGGCCGTTCTGTGATGGGTCTTGTAGGCCAACCAGGCCGCGTATTCCTCGCCCCGGGTCTCGCGCCACATCGCATCGAGCAGCGCCTGGGAGGCAGCCGGATCGGTCGTCGAACGCGTCAGGTACAGCGGACTCATGTCCTGCAACGCCGCGACCATGCCGAAATCGTCATGCGCAATGGCCAACAGGTCTCGTTTCAGGGGCTGGACCGAAGCCTTTCCAGCTAGAGCAGCAAAGCGTGAGTCCGGGTCGGGAAAAGCGGGGGAGCCACCCACCATGCGCTGCACGGCCTCATGGAGTTCGTCCCTGTATTCGTTGCCAGCGTTCATCGCAGACCGATCAATGCCCAACACTGCCTCGACCGCGTCCACGATGTTCTCCAGGCTGCGGGTTTGGCCGTTCGCTGCGCCCTTGAGCAAGACACTGAAACGGTCGAGCGTCATGGAGGGATCCAGCCGCTGCAACAGGTCGTACACGGCCAGTGCATCCGTCACCTGGCGTTGATCATGATTGAAGGAATGCGGCTTCGGATCCACCACATCGCCGAGAAACTGGTCCTCGATCGGAACCAACACCTTTGTTCCGGGATAGCTGCCAAAGGGAAACCCGGCAATGAGCTTGAGCCCGTCCCACCACAGGTAGCCCTCGGATGAAACAACGTTGGTGATCAAGGGATCACCGGCAACCGGCACCTGCCCGCCCAATGTGGCGAACAAGGTATCGAGCGATGCGACACTGCCGAATCCCGGCGCGTTGAACGCAACAGCATGCTCGATCTGATCTCCAAACAGGCCGGCAAACGCCATCGCCAGGTGACCACCCAACGAGGAACCGGTGACATAGATCTTTGCGCCTTCGGAAGATGCCAGCACCTGTGCCACTTCGCCAGTACTTTTTGCGTCGGAGATCCGGATCAACTGCCCGCCTTCACCGGTCAACGCAAACTGCGGAACATCAATGCCACCTGGAACACTGACGCGTTTCCACCAGTTGAACATCTGAACGATCTGACTGACGGCAGCGCCGTTGATCAGGTTTTCAGCCGCAGAGGTCAGGTCGTTCGGGAATACGTCGAAGCTCTGTTGACCGGTGCCGCGGAAGCTGATGAATAGTTCAACGCCCTCGCTATTCTTTCGGCTCTTGAACACAGTCACATCGAAACTAGTCAGCCCACTACCACTTCTAGAAGTCGCATCGTTGAACGTCTCGACTCCAACTAGATAGTGATCAAGAAACCTCTCCGCCTGCGACACTGCAAACCCGTTCACATCTCCATTCAGAGTTGTGAGTTCACCTGCAGTTGGCTGGACCCCCGAAATATTGAACTGACCATATCCAGCAAGGGCAATCTCTGAGAAGTCGAGGATAGAGTTGATATTCATCATTTCTCCAAACGCGCTCTAAGCGGGTGATTCAGAAATACATTGGGCTCCAGTCGTCGTGCCAAAGTATCCGTAGGGCAGGTCCGAATCTCCCCAGGGTCTGGCCCAGGTATCCCCCCCGCGCGCTGGTACCTGAAGCGCTCGCCAAGAACCTTGTTGTCACTGGATCTAACAATACGTTCCACATACTTCACGACACTCGGATCCTTCTCGCGAAGGACCTCGACCACTCGTGTCTCCATTACATACGGGTACTGTGGACCAAGAACCGTCCCTACCGAGCGCGATGGAACAAATAGCGACCGCGCGGATTTCAGGTCAGAGAAGTATTCCTTCGTTTCAGGCGCCATCACCGTCTCGTACACCCGCGTCTCCACATCCTTGCCGCCATTCGCCGCACACAACGCGTCGATCTTGGCGTCCCAACGACTCACCACATGGCTCGAGTACATGAGCTGAGTGATATACAACGCCACCAGCACCAGCACACCAAGCGCGCTCCATCGCAACACCAAGCCAATCGTCCTGAACATCGATCACTCCCTGTCAAATTGCCAACGCTCCGCACCCCGACTACCGCTCCCGCAACCCCTCCCTGCCCGCCCGCTGGATCGGACTGAGCAGGTACTCGATCACCCTCCGCCTTCCCGTCTTGATCTCGGCCGTCACGTTCATGCCCGGGCTCAACCGGATCATCCTGCCATCGACGTCGATGCGGCTGGCATCGAGCAGCAGCCTCGCCGGGAACACGGCACCGCGCCGGTCATCGGCCACGGCATCTGCGGTCACCAGCTGGACCTTCGCCGGCACCGTGCCGTATCGGGTGTAGGCGAAGGTCTCGAACTTGACCTCCGCCACCTGGCCCGCGCGGACAAAGCCGATGTCCTTGTTCTCGAGTGCGACTTCGGCGACGACCGGCGTGCCGGGGGCTTGGTCGGGCACGATCACCATCAGGGGCTGGGCCTCGGTGACCACGCCGCCGGGGGTGTGGGTTGCCAGCTGCTGCACGACGCCGGCCACCGGTGCGGTCAACACCATCTGCTTCTCGCGCTGCGCAGCCTTCGTCAACCCATGCAGCGCTTGCCGCAACAACAGGCGCGACTGGGCCTCGCGTTGCGCCAGCGCACGCCGGGTTTCGGCAAGGTAGGCGGCGCGCGCGGCTTGGCCTTCGGTGGTCGCGGCCACGGATTCCATCAACCGGGCGCGCTGGGTGGCGAGGTCGCGTTCGAGTTCGAGCCGTTCGCGCGTGCGGTCCTGGCCGGCATGGTTGGCGATGAATCCCTGGGCCGACAAGGCCTTGAAGTCGTCTTCGCGCTTGCGCGCCAGCGGCAGCGTGAGCTCGAGTTTGGCGATGGTCTCGCGGACGGTGGCGCTCTCGGCCTGGCGACGGCGATCTTCAGCCGCAAACCGGTCCAGCCGGGCGACGATGTCGCGCCATTCGGCGTCCAGCTGCGCCACAGCGGCGGCCCGCTCGGCGGCGGGGAACACAAGCGTGCGCAGGTTGGCCAGCGACTCTCCGTCGCGCGCAATGGCCTCGGCGATCCCGGGCCCAGCAACCCCGGGCGCGCGCGCAGGTGGCCACTGCGGTGCGGAGAGCCGGGCATGGGCCAAGGCCTGGCGCAACAGCCCGGCAGCCATGGCGTCCGCCGCGGCCGCCGTCAGCTGCGCCCGCAGGCCTGCCGTGTCCGCCACGGCATTGGTCGGATCGAGTTCAACCAACGCCTGGCCTGCCTGCACGTGATCGCCGTCGCGCACCAGCACCTGCCTGACCACGCTGCGTTCCAAGGGCTGGATGATCTTGCTGCGTTCGCCCACGATGATGCGCCCGGGCGCCACCGCGACGATGTCGACCCGGCCGAACCAGGCCCAGGCCACCGCGAGCACGAACAAGCCCATCAGCAGCCACGCGGTGCAGCGCGGCGCCGGATGCACGGGTGTGTGCTGCAGGCTGAGCGCCGCCGGCAGGAAAGCCCGTTCGTCCGCCGTATGGACCGACCCCTCGCCCGCGCGGCGATGGCGCCAGGCCCAGCCGAACACGGCGGCATACCGGCCCAGCAGGTCGGCGCAGGCGCCGACGAACGGCGCGGCGCGCAGGTCGATGCGGCCCGTCATGGCTGCGTCCTTGGCGGCCGGTTGGGACCGGTGTGCATCTGCGGCGGCCTGCGCTTCACGACGCGGCTCCCGCCGGCGTGTTGCCGGGCTCGCCACCGTCCTGCAACGACCACAGGTGGGCGTACAAGCCGCCCGGACGTTGCAGCAGCTCCGCGTGGCGGCCGGTCTCGACGACACGGCCCTGGTCCATCACGATGATGCGGTGCGCCCGCCGCACGGAACTGAGCCGGTGCGCAATGACCAGCACCGTGCGCCCGCGGCAGATCTGCGCCATGTTGTGCTGGATGATGGCTTCGCTTTCGTAGTCCAGCGCGCTGGTGGCCTCGTCCAGGATCAGGATGCGCGGGTTCGTGAACAGCGCCCGCGCGATCGCGATACGCTGGCGTTGCCCGCCGCTCAGGTTGGCTCCCTGCTCGCCGACGACGGTGTCGTAGGCCTGCGGCAACGCGCCGATGAAGGCATGGGCGCCGGCCAGTTGTGCCACGGCAATGACCGACTCCAGCGGCGCGGCCGGGTCGGCGATGGCGATGTTCTCGCGGATGCTGCGGTTGAACAGCAGGTTCTCCTGCAGCACCACACCGATCTGGCGGCGCAGTTGCGCGGCATCGATCAGGCCGATGTCGAGGCCATCGACCAGCACCCGGCCGGCTTGCGGCGTGTGCAGGCGCTGCACCAGGCGGGTCACGGTGCTCTTGCCGGACCCGGAGCGCCCGACGATGCCGATGACCTGGCCCGGAAGAACGTCCAGCTCGACCCCGTCGAGCACCGGCGGGCCGTCGGCCCGATACCGGAACCGCACCTGCTCGAGTGTGATCCGCCCCTTGATCGCGGGCAGTTGCATGGCGCTCGCGCTGGCAAGCTCGGTGCGGGTGTCGAGAATGTCGCCAAGCCGCGCCATCGAAACCCCGGTCTGCTGGAAGTCGGTCCACAGCTGGGCCATGCGCATGATCGGCTGCGCGACGCGTTGCGCGAACATCGAGAACGCCACGAATTGCCCCACCGTCAGTTCGCCGGCCATGACCAGGTGCGCGCCGTGCCACAGGGTCGCGGCCTGGACCAGCTTGCCGATCAGGCCCACCCCCTCATGCGCCAGGTTGGCCAGTGTGCGGGTACGAAAGCCCGCCTGCACGTAGGCCGCCAGCTGGTTGTCCCAGCGCCGGGCGAAACCCGGCTCCAGTGCCGCGGCCTTGACGGTCTGGATGCCGGTGACGGTTTCCACCAGCAGGGCCTGGTTCTCGGCGCCGCGGGCGAACTGCTCGTCGAGGCGGCGCCGCAACACCGGCGAGACGAGCACGCTGAGCAACACATACAGCGGCACACTGGCCAGCACGATCAGCGTGAGCGGCACGCTGTAGACCATCATGACCGCCAGGAACACCAGCGAGAAGAACAGGTCGAGCACCACCGTCAACGCGTTGCCGGTCAGGAAGCCGCGGATGTTCTCGAGTTCGCGCACCCGCGCCACCGAGTCGCCGACCCGTCGCGCCTGGAAATACGCCAGCGGCAAGGCCACGAGGTGCCGGAACAAGCGCGCGCCCAGTTCCACGTCGATGCGGCTGGTCGTGTGGCTCAGCACGTAGTTGCGCACCGCACCGAGCACGCTTTCGAACACGACGACGACCAGCAGCCCGGCCACCAGCACGTCGAGCGTGGTCATGGCCTTGTGCACCAGCACCTTGTCCATCACCACCTGAAAGAACAGCGGGCTCACCAGTGCGAACAGCTGCAGCATGAACGACACCAGCAACACCTCGCCGAGCAGCCGGCGGTACCGGACCAGGGCGGGCACGAACCACGAGAAATCGAACCGCGCCAGCGCACCGGCCACGCTGGCGCGGCTGGTCACCAGGATCAGCTGCCCGCTCCAGCGCGACGCGAACACTTCCAGTGGCTCGATGCGCGGGCCGGCGGCTTGCCCGCCGCGGTCGCGGTCCGCGGCCGTTGCTGCATCGGGCGTGGCGCGCGGAGCACTCAGCAGGACCCGGCTGCCATCGCACTGGGCCAGCACGCAGATGTCGGCGACGGCATCACGCCGCCTGGACGCCTCCCCGCAACCCATCACGGCCAGGGCTGGCAACGGTGTCTGCGACAGGCGATCGGCACGGGTCCGGACCAACCGGGCCTTGAGGCCGAGTAGCGCCGCCGCACGCAACAGGTCGGGCACGCGCACCGGTTCGCTGGGCGCCAGGCCCAGCTGGTGGGCCAGGCTTGCCGGGTCCGCCGCCACCTGGTGCCATCGGGCGATGGCACACAAGGCCAGCCAGGCCGCATCGCCCTGCGAGCCCGTTGCGGCCGGGGTCGACAGGCTGCCAGCCGTGCCGGCGGCTGGCCGCGCCCGCGCACCGCCGCCGGCCATGGCCGACGCCTCGTCCACCGTCGCTGCCGCCCCTCCCATGTTGCCGCCCTTTCAAAAAGGCTTGTCGCCATGTACCGCTGCTGTGTTCCGGCCAAAAGATACTACGGTGGCCGCTGCGGGCGGTCAACGCGCTTCCACCGTCGTGATGACGGTAGGCGCACCGGCACGTGGCGGTGCGGCCGGGCGGAAGTGAAGCGGTTGGGGGAGCGGTTGGGGAGCGGCGTGCGACGACGGGGGCGGCGCGGTCGGCCGGACCCGTCGGCGGCGCCAGGGGCTCAGGCGGGAGCGAAACGGCGCGTCAGCAGGCGCGCGATCAGCATCACCGCCACCAGCGCAATCGCAACGAAACACAGGAAGGACCAGTTGGCGATCGAGCCGCCGAGGAAGGTCCAGTCGATCGCGGCGCAGTCGCCGCTGCCCTTGAAGATCATCGGGATCGCCCGCTGCAGCGGGAAGGTCTCGATCATGCCGTAGAAGTCGCGCCCGCACGACGTCACCTCGGGCGGATACCACTGCAACCAGCTCTGGCGCGCCGCGACGAAGGCGCCGAAACCGGCCGCGAGCAACATCAGCACGACACCGGCCAGGTGCACGCCGCGCCCCTTGCCCAGGGCCGTGAGGCCGGCCAGCAGGGCCACGAGCACCATCGCATACCGCTGCACGATGCACATCGGGCAGGGTTCGAGCCCCACCACGTGCTGCAGGTACAGGCCATAGGCCAGCAACCCCACCGTACCCACACATACCAAGACCAGCGTCTGACGCACACTCAGGAAACCCAGCATTTCTTCTCCATGAACAAGGATGCGCCGCGCGCAACCGCCACCAATTCGGGGCCTTGCAAAAGCGGCGACAATTTCACGCTTTGGTGAACATTGCGAAAGAGGGAGTATTCCATGGCACGAATGGTTCAATGTATCAAGCTGGGCAAGGAGGCGGAAGGGCTGGACTTTCCCCCGTATCCGGGCGAGCTGGGCAAACGCCTGTGGGCCAATGTGAGCAAGGAAGCCTGGGCTGCCTGGCTCAAGCACCAGACCATGCTGGTCAACGAGAACCGCCTGAACCTGGCCGATGCCCGCGCCCGCCAATACCTGGCGCGCCAGATGGAAGCCCATTTCTTCGGCGACGGCGCCGACGCCGCCCAGGGTTACGTCCCCCCCGCCAACTGAGTCCGTCCGCGGGACCAGGGCATGGCCTGCGTGTCGCCGCCCGATCCGGCGTGGTTGCAGGCCCTGGGCCTGCCGCAGGCCTGGCGCGGCCGCCGGGCATGGCGCGTGCTCGACACCGATTTCGGGCATGGCGAACGCCTGCTGCCGCTGTGGCAGGCCTGGCATCAGGATCCGGATGCCTGCCACATGCTGCATGTGGTGGCCTTTGTCCGCCATGCTCCTGAGTGGTCCCGGGTGCGGTCCGTGCTCGCCACCGAGGCAAGCGCCGCACCGCTGGTCGATGCGCTCGCATCGTCCTGGACTGGCCTGCTGCCGGGCTTGCACCGGTTCGCGCTGCACGGCGGCCGGCTGCAGCTGACGCTGTGCGTCGGCCAGAAGCAAGCCTTGCTGCGGCAACAGCGTTTCCATGCCGATGGCGCGGTCGTCGGCCCGCCGGGCGGTTCTTTGCAAGCGGATGCATCCGGCGTCGCAGCCGATGCGTGGGACGGCTGGACGGTCAAGGCCCTGGCACGGGTGTGCCGGCGCGGTAGCCGGCTGGCGGTGATGCCCGGCTGCGGCTTGAACCCGGCCGACCTGTCGGCCTCGGGATGGGTGGCCGACAGGCCGGCGGCATCCGACACATCCGCGCCAGGGGTCCGCTGTTTCGCCTACGAGCCCGCGTGGCAGATCAAGACCACGCGCACACGCTGGCCGCAGCCGGCGCGCGCCGTGTCCGAATGCGTCGTGGTGGGCGCCGGTCTGGCTGGCGCGGCCGTCGCCGCCGCGCTGGCCGTGCGCGGCTGGCGGGTCACGGTGCTTGACGCGCAGGCCGAACCTGCCGCCGGTGCCTCGGGCCTGCCGGTCGGCCTGTTCGCACCCCAGATCTCGCGCGACGACGGCCCGCGCTCGCGGCTGTCGCGCGCCGGCATTCGCGCGACCCTGCAGGCCGCGGCACGCCTGCTGCGGCTCGGCCAGGACTGGGCCCCGAGCGGCGTCGCCCATGTCTGCGCCGCCGCCAACCCCGCCGATGCCTTGCCACGCCACTGGCCGGCCCAGGGCCATCCGTGGGCCGTGCCGGCCGGCGCGGCATCACTCGAAGAACACGCCTTGTCGACGGTGGCCCACGCGGAACAGGTCGTGTGGCACGCGATGGCGGGCTGGATCAAGCCGCGGCAACTGGTCGGGGCGTGGCTGCAGCAGCCCGGGGTACGATTCCAGCCGTGTTGCCCGGTGCAGCACATCACGCAGGACGGCGGCGCATGGCAATTGTTCGGCCCGCAGGGCCGGTTGCTGGCCGGGGCGCCGCAACTGGTGATCGCCAGCGCCGGCGGCAGCCCGGCTCTGCTGCAACAGGCCTTGTCGGCCGCCGGGCAGGCCCACGCGGCCGCGCCGCTGGCGTTGACACCGGTCGGCGGGCAGGTGTCCTGGGCCATGCACACGGCGCACGATGCCGCGGGTTTTCCGCCGTTCCCGGTCAATGGCGCGGGCAGCGTGGCCGCCCATGTGCCGTGGCACGGCGCCACGGCCTGGTTTGCCGGCGCCACCTACGAGCCGCGGGACCCGTATGCGCCGTCGCAGGCGCATGCGCAGAACCTGGCGCGGCTGGCGGATCTGCTGCCCGACGCGGCGGGCCGGGTCGCCCGGGCGTCGACCGGCACCGCACCCCAGGCCTGGCGCGGCACTCGCTGGACCGTCCCTGACCGCCTGCCGGTGGCCGGCGCCTGGCCGATGCCCGTCGAGCCGGGAATGCCGGGCCTGTGGCTGAGCACCGCGATGGGCTCGCGCGGCCTGACCCATGCGGCCCTGTGCGGAGAACTGATTGCGGCGCAGATGGGCGCCGAACCCCTGCCGATCGACGCCGACCTGCTGCGCAGCATCGACGTCGGGCGCATCGCCGGCGCCGCCACGTCCCGCAGCCCGGCGCCCCGGCGCGGCTAGACCATCTGGAACACCCGGTACAGGTGGCCCGGGTCGAAGGGCTTGTCCAGCAAGGCCCGGCACCCCGATTGTTCGGCCCGGTCGTGCATGGCCCAGGACCGGTTCGCCGTCGTGACGACCACGCTGCCCACCGGCGGATGCGCGGAGACGAGCCGCTCCACCAGCGACCAGGGATCGTCCAGCATGTCGACGTTGACGATGACGACGTCGTAATGCCGCTCGCGCAGCTTGCCCTGGGCCTGCGCAACGGAATCGGCCTCGTCGACGTCGATCAGACCGGCCAGGGCCAGCCGGGCGCGCAGGTACAGGCGGTCGTCGCGCGTGGGATCGATCACCAGGGTCTGGCGCACGCCCGGCGGGATCATCGTCGTGGGCTGGCCGTCGGGGTCGAGATCGATGTCCACGCCCACCTTGGCGAACAGCTGGTCCATGCAATGCAGGATGGCCGACCAGTTGATCGGCCGCGGGAACACCCGCCACGCCCGCTCCGGCGCACCCTCGCCGACACAGATCAGCTTGAGGTTGCGGTTCAGCCCGGGCGACGCCAGCGCCATGCCGGCCTCGTAGCTCTCGACGTCGATCAGCGCGATATGCGGCATCACCGGGGCCTCGGGTGTCCACAAGGCATAACAGGTGGGTTGCTCGGCCGAGACCCGGAACACGGTGTTGAGCGCGTGGCGCTCGACATCCCGGAAGCCCACCACCTTGACGAATACCGTACTACCCATGGTTGTCAATGATCCCTCGTCGAAAGACCGGATGGCCGCGCCAGCTGCGGTGCGGCCCCGGTCCAAACCGGCAGGCCTGCGCGGTTTGTAGCCCATAATCTGTTGCGACCTGACCCTCGGGCGAGTGTCTGTGGCGGGACATCGACACCCCCGGACCGCCCGCCCCACAACCGATCGATTTAACCATGATTCTCGTCGCTGGTTCCGCCAATCTCGACTTCGTCGTGCGCGCCGGGCACATCCCGGCACCGGGCGAAACCGTGCTCGGCCATTCGCTGGCCACCCATCCCGGCGGCAAGGGCGCCAACCAGGCCGTGGCCGCCGCACGCGCCGGCGCGGCCACGACCCACATGCTGCTGGCTCTCGGCGCGGATGCCCATGCCGAGCCGCTGGAGCAGTCGCTGCGCGAGGCCGGCGTGCAGGCCCACATCGTGCGTTGCGCCGACACGGCCACCGGCACCGCCTTCATCTGCGTCTCGGACGACGCCGAAAACGCCATCACCGTCGCACCGGGCGCCAATGCCCGCCTGGCGCCGCACCACCTGCCGCCGCTCGACGGATACAGCCACCTGCTGATGCAACTCGAGACGCCGCTGCCGACTGTCATCGCCTATGCGCGCGCCGCGCGCGCCGCCGGCGTGCGCGTGGTGCTCAATGCCGCGCCGGCGCAGGCACTGGACGACGAACTGCTGGCCCTGGTCGACATCCTGATCGTCAACGAGGGTGAACTCACCAGCATCGCCGGAGCCGGCGGCCGGGTGCGCGACGCGCTCGATCGCCTGCGGGTGCCGCTGGTGGTGGTCACGCTGGGCGCGCGCGGCTGCTGCGCGCGCCAGGCGCAGCAGTTCCTGCTGCAACCGGGTTTTTCCATCGAGCCGGTCGACACCACCGGCGCCGGCGACACCTTCTGCGGCGTGCTGGTGGCCGCGCTCGACCGGGGCGCGCCGCTGGCATCGGCATTGCAGAGCGCGTGTGCGGCCTCGGCGCTGGCCTGTACCCGCGCCGGCGCACAGACCGCGATCCCCGACAATGCGACGGTCGAGCGCTGGCTGGCGGCGCAGCCCGCACCCGGGGATGCCCGCATGGCAGCCTTGCGCGCGGCCTGCGGCCTGGACAACTGAGCCCAAGCGGCCTGTTTCGGCGCCATCGACGAACACGCATACAACAACTGAACCGGTACACCTGAACCCGACGACAACCGCATGAGCTCCAGCAAGAAGACCAAGGTGATCTACGACACCGACCCCGGCGTGGACGACGCGATGGCGCTGTATTTCGCGCTCGCGCATCCGGACATCGATCTGGTGGGCATCACCACCACGTTCGGCAACGTCAGTGTCGAGCAGGCCGCCACCAATGCCCTGTACCTTGCCGCGATCGCCGGCTGCGATGCGCCGGTGACCAAGGGCGTGGCCGTGCCATGGTGCAAGCCCGCCGAGAAACCGCCCGCGCATATCCACGGCGCCGACGGCCTGGGCAACCTCGGGCCGCGCCAGCCGATCGGGCGCCAGCTCGATCCGCGCGCCTCGGCCCAGTTCATCGTCGACATGGCACGGGCGCATCCGGGCGAGATCGTGCTGGTGGCGGTCGGTCCGCTGGGCAACCTGAGTCTTGCGCTGATGCTCGAGCCCAGGCTGCCCCTGCTGCTGCGCGAGGTCATCGTCATGGGCGGCACCATCGTCGAACCGGGCAATGTGTCGCCGGTGGCCGAGGCCAACATCTGGAACGACCCGCATGCGGCCGACCGCGTGTTCACCGCCGGCTGGAAGCTGACCATGGTCGGGCTGGACGTGACCCACCGCGTCGTGACCACGCTCGAGCATTTCCAGCGCATCGCCGACAAGCATCGCCATGTCGCGACCGACACCCTGCTCAAGGCCGTGGAGTTCTACGCCCGCTTCTACAGCGGCCTGTACAGCCATGTCGCCAAGACACCCGGCTGCTTCGCGCACGACCTGCTGGCCTTCATCTACCTGGTGCAACCCGGGCTGTTCACGACCACCGTCAAGTCGGTGCGCGTGGCCACCGAAGGGCTGGCGCAGGGCCAGACCATCATGAACGAGCGCGACTTCATCGACTATCCGCAGCCCGGTTGGGAAAAGACCCGGCACCGGACCCAGGTCTGCATGCAGGTCGACGCGCCCGGCTGCCTCGCCGTGTTCGAGGAGACCATGCTGGCGGACTGGCTGCCGGCCTGAGCCGCGCCGCGCGGGCCGCGGGCCCGCCGCTTCAATCGCCGCCGCGCGCGAAACCCTGCAGGCGCCGGCCCGCCGCCTGCATGTCCGACACCAGCTCCTGCATCTGCTGCGCCACCGTCGATCGGCCTTCGATCGCGAACACGCTCTGGCCGGCCGCCTCGTAGATCAGCCGGGCATCGTCGTGTTCGTGCATGGACGCGAACACGTCGCCGGTCAGCGCCTGCTGCAGCGGCATGGGCAAGGCGTCCGGGGCCGCGGGCTCCGACCAGGCGTCGATCCAGGCGCTGCGCACGACGCGGCACGGCTTGCCGCTGTGCGCCCGCGTGATGACCGTGTCCTCGCTGCCGCTGGCCACCAGGCGCTCCAGCAGCGCGGGCGGCGTGTGGTTCTCGGCCGCCGCCATCCACAAGGTGCCGAGCCAGCCCCCCTGGGCACCCATGGCCATCGCGGCCAGGATCTGCGCCCCCTTGCCGATGCCGCCGGCGGCCAGCACCGGCGTGTCGCCGGCAACCGCCACGATCTGCGGCACCAGCGAATAGGTGCCGACCGGGCCGGTGTGGCCGCCGGCGTCGTAACCCTGGGCCACCAGCACGTCGACCCCCATCGCCAGCGCCTTGCGCGCGTGGCGCACCGAGCCGATCAGCGAGAACGTGGTCTTGCCGCGCGCCTTGGCGCGGGCGATCAGGTCCTGCCGCAATCCGATGGCCGTGGCCACGCCGGTGGCGTTGGAGGCCAGCACCTGCTCGATCTGCGACTCGAACAGTTCTTCAGAGCGGACCTGGCTGGTGAAGAAGCTGGGCTTGACCGGCGGCCGCACGCCGAATCGCTCGCGCAATCCGGCCACGAAGTCCAGGTGCTGCTGCGGCAACGCGGCGCGCACGCCGTCGATGTCGCCGCGCGGCGGCACCTGCGAGGGCAGCATCAGGTCGACACCGTAGGGCCGGCCCTGCATGCGGGCATCCACCTCGCGCAGGATCTCCGGAATCTCGTGCGGCATCTCGCGCGCCAGGCCGAGCACCGGATAACCGCCGGCACGCGCGATCTCGACCACCACGTCGACCGCATGCGAGAAACCGAAGATCGGATGCGCGATGCCCAGCCGTTCGCATACCGGCGTGCGCCAGGTCGTGCCCATGCTCATGGCACGACCCTGCGCAGCGCGGCATGCGCGTTCACGCGTGTGCGCACGCTCATTGCGGAACGATGCCGGCCTGCTTGATGACCCGGCTCCACTTGCTGAACTCGCCGGCGATGAAGCTGTCGAACTCGGCCGGACCCTGGGGATTCGGGTCCAGGCCCAGCGTCGCGAACTTGGCCTTCACGTCGGGCATCTGCATGATCTCGGTGATGTCGGCCGAGAGCTTGCGCACGATGGCATCCGGCACCTTGGCCTGGGTCACCAGGCCGAACCAGGTGCCGACCTCGTAGCCGGGCAGGTTGGCGGCCTCGGCCACGGTGGGCACGTCCGGCAAGGCCGGGGAACGACGGGCCGTGGTGACGGCCAGCGGACGCAGCTTGCCGGTCTTGATATGGCCCGAGGCCAATGCCGCCGTCAGCGGCATCATCGAGATGCGGCCGGCGAGCAGGTCGCTCATCGCATCGGGCTGGCCCTTGTACGGCACCTGCGTCAGCTTGATGTCGGCCATCTGGCCGAGCAACTCGCCCGACAGGTGGTTCGAGGTGCCGTTGCCGGCGGTACCGTAGGTGAGCGGTGACGGGCTCTTCTTGGCCAGGGCGATCAGTTCCGTCATGTTCTTGACCGGCAGGTCGGGGTGCACGACGAACACGTTGGAGATCACGCCGAAGCCCTGCACCGCGCGGAAGTCCTGCACCGGGTTCCAGCTGACGCTTTTCATCAGGCTGGGCGCCACGGTATGGCCCGGCGACACGCACAGCAGCGTGTAACCGTCGGCCGGCGCCTTGGAGGCCACGTCGGTGCCGATGGAGCCGCCCGCTCCCGCCTTGTTCTCGACGATCACCGGCTGGCCGTAGCGGGCCGACAACTTGTCGCCGACCAGGCGCGCGATCGAGTCGACGATGCCGCCGGCCGTGAACGGCACGATGATGCGGATCGGATGGTTGGGATAGGACTCGGCCTGGGCATGCGCCAGGGGTGCGGCGAATGCGCCGGCGCAGACGGCGGCGGCAAGGGTCAAGGAACGCAAGGCTGATGGCATGGATGTCTCCTGGTTGTGATGGATCGGGAACGGAATGCGGGCCTGTCAGGCACCCGCGGGGAAAAAATCGGGAACCGCGGCCGGGACCGCGGCGGGCGCGCCGGCGCGGAACACGTGCCGGTTGACCGGATGGGCACGCGCCTCGTGCAGGCTCAGCACCGGCGTGACACAGGCATCGACGGTCTCGAAATGCCGTGCCCAGTGCGCCTGGTCGTGTTGCGCGAAACGCGCCTGCAGGCAGGCGGCGATGTCGCCCCAGCGCGCGGAGTCGCTGCGCGCGGGCAGTTGCGTGGCGTCCAGTTCCAGCGCCTGCAACAGGTTGCGGTAGAAACGCTCCTCGATCGCACCCACCGCCATGTGCCGTTCGTCGCGCGTGCGGTAGGTGCGGTACCAGGGCACGCCGCCGTCGATGACATTGCCCGCGGCACGGTCGTTCCAGGCACCGGCCTGCAAGCGACCGTAGACCGCCGACAACAGGTGGGCACTGCCGGCCGTCATCGCGACGTCGACGACACAACCCCGGCCACCGCCGCCGCTGGCACGGGCATGCAAGGCCGCGCCGATGCCGGCGCATGCATACAACGCGCCGCCGCCGATGTCGGCGATCAGGTTCAGCGGCACGTGGTCGGGACCGGTCGCATGCAGGGCGCCGGCCATGGCCGCGTAGTTGATGTCGTGGCCGGCGCGTTGCGCCCACTCGCCCGATCGCTCCCAGCCCGCCAGCCGGACATAGACCAGTGCCGGATGGCGCGCGTGGCAGTCGGCCGGGCCCAGCCCCAGGCGCTCCATCACGCCGGCCCGATACCCTTCGATCGCCACGTCGGCGTCGTCCAGCGCGCGCAGCGCGGCGTCGCGCCCTTCGGCGGTCTTGAGGTCGAGCACGACCTTCTCGCGTTGCCACTGGCCGATGTCACCATGCGCGGGCACCGGCACGCCGAGCTCGGGCGGCCGGGGCGCCTGCACCCGCAACACCCGGGCACCCTGCTGCGCCAGCCACCAGGCGCAGAACGGCACGCCACCCACCGTGGCGAACTCGACCACCCGCAAGCCGGTGTACGGTTTCATGCGCCCGCGTGCTCCGCTGCGCGTGCGCGGGCCATGGTGCGCCGCGCGATGTTGACCAGGTGGATCTGGCTCGTGCCTTCGTACAGGCGGAACAGCCGCACGTCGCGGTAGAAGCGCTCGGCCACGTTGTCGGCGATGTAGCCACTGCCGCCGAACACCTGCACCGCGCGATCGGCGACACGGCCGCACATCTCGGAGGCGAACAGCTTGCACATCGACGCCTCCATCGTCACGTCGGCGCCAGCATCGCGCTTGCGCGCGGTCTCGAGCACCAGCGCACGCGCGGCATGCACCTCGGTGTTGCTCTCGGCGATCATCTGCTGCACCAGCTGGAATTCGCCGATCGGCTGGCCGAACTGCTTGCGAGTCGCGGCAAACCGCACCATCTCGTCGACCAGCCGGATCGCCGGGCCGACACACAGGGCCGCCAGGTTGATGCGTTGCTTGTTCAGCGCCTTCATCGCGGTGCGAAAACCCTGGCCCGGCGCGTCGCCGACGATGGCACTGGCCGGCACGCGGCAGCGCTCGAGCACGACCTCGCCCACCGGTGAGCCGTGCTGACCCATCTTGCGATAGGCCGGCGGGGTGTGCAGGCCCGGCGTGCCGCGCTCGATCAGGAAGGCCGAGACCCCGCTGGCACCGGTGGTGCCGGGTTCGCTGCGCGCGAACACGGTGAATAGGCCGGCGATCGGGGCATTGGTGATGAAGCACTTGCGGCCGGTGATCAGGTAGTCGTCGCCGTCGCGTTCGGCCACGGTCTGCATCGCGGTGGCGTCCGAACCCGCTTCGGGCTCGGTCAACGCGAAGCAGCCGGTGATCTCGCCGCTGGCCAGGCGCGGCAACCAGGCCTGCTTCTGCTGCGGCGTGCCGTCGACGACCAGCGACTCGGACGCGATGCCGGTGTTGCCGCCGAAACGCGCGCGAAACGTCGTGGCCGCCTGCGACACCTCGATGTTGACGCGCGCCAGTTGTTCGGTGTCCAGGCCGGCACCACCGTATTGCTGCGGAATGCTGTGGCCGAACAGCCCCAGCGCGCGCATGCCTTGCACCACGGATTCGGGAATCACGTCGTCGCGGTCGACCTGCTGCTCGAGCGGCATGCATTCGTCGACGATGAATCGGCGCACCTCGTGCAGCAGCTGCTCGAAGGTCTCGTTGGAAAGTGTCATGGAGTGGGTCGGATGAAGTGACAGGGTTTCAGGGCATGCCGCAGGCGACTTCGATCTGCCGCACGGCGTCGAGCAGGCGCGGCGCGACCTCGCGCTCGAGCGTCTCGGGCTTGAGGCGGTAGGCGGACAAGGTGCAATTGATGGCCACCGGCTCTTCGCGCCGCGGCACCCGGATCGGCACGCCGACGGCGTGGACCTCGCGGCGCCAGTCGCCGCGCGAATGGCAATACCCGCGTTCGGCGAACGACTTGAGCTCCTGGCGCCAGGCCGGCAGGTCCGCCGCGTACCGCTGGGGATCCTCGAGCTTGATCCGGTTCAGGATGGCCTCGCGTTCGCCGGCCGGCGCGCCGAGCACCAGCGCGCGGCCGATGGACGTCGACAGCAGCGGGCGCGTGCTGCCGATGTCGGGCTGGTAGATGTTGCCCTGGTCGACTCGGCAGGTATCGACATACACGACGTTGGTGCGGTCGCGCATGCCCAGGTTGACGGTGCAGCCGGTCTCCTTGGCCACCTGCTCCATGAACGGTCGGGCGATCTGGCGCACCCGGATGTTGACCAGCAGCGGATAACCCAGCGACAACACGCCCGAGCCGAGTCGGTACTTCTGCAGACCTTCGACGCGGCTGAGGTAACCGAGCAAGGTCAGCGTATAGGTCAGCCGAGAGATGGTCGGTTTGGGCAGGCCGGTGCGGTCGGCAATCTCGCGGTTGCCCAGGATGGGATCGACCATCGTGAACGCGCGCAACACCTCCATGCCGCGCGCCAGGTTCATCGAGAACTGGCGGTCGGTGCTCAGGTCGTGCGGATTGACCAATCCGGGCAAGGTGATCGCGGACATGGTGCGGTTGCGGGGTTGTCGGGTGGATGCCATCGATGGGGTGCGTTCTTTTTTCATGATCGGGTTCCGTGGCAGGGGCGTCAATGGATTCGCAGCAGGTGTTTTGCTGTGCGAAACACCGATTGTGGATACACAGGGCCTGTGGCAAAAACCGGCACGGCTGTATGCGGCTTGGTCCGCAGTTCGCACACCTTGCCGTGCGGAAACACGAAGGAGTCCCTCCCGTTGAAAACCCATCCGAACACCGGCGCGCTGGCAGGCGTGCGCATCCTCGACATGGCCACGGTGCTCGCTGCGCCGTTCGGCGCCACCTTGTGCGCCGATCACGGCGCCGAGGTCGTCAAGCTCGAACTGCCGGACGGCAGCGATCCCCTGCGCGGCCTGCAGCCGGTCAAGGATGGCGTGCCGCTGTGGTGGAAGGTCGCCAACCGGGGCAAGAAAGGCATCACGCTGGACGTGCGCAAGCCGCAGGGGCGCGAGCTGCTGCTGCGCATGCTGGCGCAGTTCGACGTGCTGGTGGAGAACTTTCGCACCGGCACCATGGACCGCTGGGGGCTGGACGCGCAGACGCTGCTGCAGGCGAACCCGCGGCTGGTGATCCTGCGCCTGACCGGCTTCGGCCAGACCGGGCCGTACGCCGGACGACCGGGCTTCGCGCGCATCTTCGAGGCCATGAGCGGCTTCACCAGCCTGACCGGCGAACGCGGCGGATCGCCGCTGCACACCAACTTCCCGGTCGGCGACGCCGTGGCCGGCCTGTTCGCCGCGTTCGCGATCGCCAGCGAAGTGGCACGCCTGCGCGGCGACCCGCAGGCCGGTGGCTGCGTCGTCGACCTGGCCGCGACCGAGGCGCTGTTCCGGCTGCTCGACCCGCTGGCCGTCGAGCACGAGCAACTCGGCCTGGTGCGCCAGCCCGAAGGCAACTGCGCCAGCTACACCGCGCCGTCGAACATGTACATGAGCCAGGAACGGGTGTTCTTCTCGCTGGTGGCCTCGAGCAACCCGATCTTCGCGCGGCTGGCGCAGGCCGTGGGCCATCCGGAGTGGACAAGCGATCCGCGTTTTGCCAGCAACCCGGCGCGCGTGGCCCATCTGCAGGTGCTCGATGCCGCGCTGGCCGGCTGGTTCATCACGCGGCCGTTCGCCGACATCGCGGCCGCGCTGGAGTCCGCCGGCGTGCCGTTCAGCAAGGTCTACACCATCGCCGACATCGAGCAGGATGCACAGTTCGCCGCGCGCCAGGCCATCGTGCGCCTGCCCGACCCGTTGTACGGCAGCCTGCCCGCGCCGTGCATCGTGCCGCGCATCGTCGGCCGCGACATGCCGGTGCCGCGCACCGGCCCGGACGTGGGCGAACACAACGCCGAGGTCTATGCGCGTTTCGGCGTCGACGCGCAGGCGCTGCAGGCCTTGCACGCCGACGGTGTGGTCTGAGAAGCCGCACACGCGTCTCGCGCGCCCGGGCCGGTCTGCTGAGGTACAGCGCCGACAGGGGTATGCGCGGTGGCGGCTGGCGCCCGCGTCGGAGAGACGCCGGGCAAACCGCGTCAGTAATCGGTCAGCGGGCCCTCGCGCAGGCAGGGGTTGCGCTCGGCCTGCACGCTGCGGCGCACCAGGTCGCGGCCGATCACGGTCTTGTGCACCTCGCTGGCGCCTTCGCCGATCTGGTTGAGCTTGGCGTCGCGGAAGAAGCGTTCGAGCGGAAAGTCCTGCAGGTAGCCGCGGCCGCCGGTGAGTTGCAAGGCATCGGTGACGACTTTCATGCACAGGTCGGTGGCATGCAGCTTGGCCATGGACGCGAAGATCGCACAGTCGGCATCGCCCCGGTCGTATTTCTGCGCCGTTGCATGCAGCAAGGCGCGCGATGCCTCGATCTGGGTCGCCATGTCGGCCAGCATCCATTGCGCGCCCTGGTGCTCGCCCAGCTGCCTGCCGAACAGGCGGCGGTCACCGGCATAGGTGGCGGCGATCTCCACCGCGCCGATCGCGCGGCCCAGCGCCATCGCGGCATGGCCGATGCGCGCGCGCAACAAGGCATCCTGCGCCAGCGAGAAACCGTCGCCCTCCTCACCCAGGCGATGGCTGGCGGGCACCCGCACCGCGTCGAACCGCAGCGAGCTGATCGGCACGCCGAACCAGCCCAGCTTGCCGACCTCCGGGCTGATGGTCAGGCCGGGCGCGTCGCGCGGCACCAGCAGGCCGACGAAACCCGTGTGGTCCTGCAACCGCGCCACCACCATCAGCCAGTCGGCGGTGCTGGCGCGGGTGATGAATTTCTTGCTGCCATCGAGCACGTAGCCGTCGCCGTCGCGCCGCGCGACACTGGCCAGTCCGCGTACGTCGGAGCCGGCCTGCGCCTCGGTCAGCCCGAACGCGGACTGGATCTCGCCGCGGCACAGGCGCGGCAGCAGTTCCTGCTGCAAGGCCTTCGAGGCCCCGGCGACGATGGCCCGCGCCGACAGGTCGGTGCCGGTGATCATCGACGCGGCCGTGCTGCAGACCCGGCCCAGCTCCTCGATGATGCGGATGCGCAGCACCTGGCGCGCATCGGTTCCGCCGAACGCCTTCGGAAACGCCGTGGCCACGATGCCTTCGCGCGCCAGCAGGCGGAAGGTGTCCCAGGCGAACCGGTCCTCGCGCCCGACCGCGGCCGCGTTCGGGCCGATGGTCTCGGTGCACAGGCGGCGCACATGGTGCACCACGGCCTGTTCATCGGGCTCGAGGCCTTGCAACAGGTGGTCGGAAAACAGGCGATCGGGCATGAACGGCTCTCTGGAGAAGATGACCGCACATCTTTGCCACGCCGCCCGGAAAAGTCCAGCCGGTGTTTCGACAGGCGATACGGTGTCTTGCACCGCATGCCGCTCGCATGGTGTCATCGGCGCTGCCCACCACTACCGCATGGACTGCCGTGACCGACCTTGCCACGCCCGAGAACTTCCTGAGCCTTCGCACCCACCAGCAGGGTGAACGCATCGAAAGCCGGCTGGAGACCACCGCCATCGACGGCTTGTCCGCCGGCGAGGTCGTGGTGCGCAACCGGTATGCGGGCGTGAACTACAAGGACAGCCTGGCCATCCTGGGACGCGCGCGCATCATCGAAACCTATCCGCGCACCGCCGGCATCGAACTGGTGGGCGAGGTCGTGCGCAGCGACAGCGACCGGTTCGCACCCGGCCAGCTGGTGATGGCGCACGGTTTTCGCACCGGCATCGCATTCGACGGCGGCTTTGCGCAGTTCGCGCGGGTGCCGGCGGCCCACCTGATGGCCGTGCCGCAGGGCCTGGACGCGCTGCAGGCCGCCACCATCGGCGTGCCGGGTTTCACCGCCGCGATGGCGCTGGACCGCTTCATCGCACAAGGCCTGACGCCCGAGCACGGCCCGATTGCCGTTAGCGGCGCCACCGGCGCCGTCGGCATGCTGGCCATGCAGATCCTGTCCCAGGCGGGCTGGCGGGTGGCCGCGATGACCCGCAAGATGGAACTCGAGCCGGTGCTCAAGGCCCTGGGCGCGCACGAGGTGATCGACGCAGGTGGCATCGGTGCGCAGGTGCGCCCGCTGGACAAGGCGCGATTCGCCGCGGCCATCGACAACGTCGGTGGCGACATGCTGGGCTGGCTGCTGCGCAGCCTGTCCGACGGCGGCCAGCTGGCCGTGGTCGGCAACGCCGGCGGCAACGACTTTGCCGGTAACGTGTTGCCGTTCGTGATGCGCAACATCACGATGTTCGGTGTGGTCGCCAATGCAGGCTGGCCGGTGCGCGAACGGGTCTGGCAGCGGCTGGCGACCGACTGGCGGCCGGACTTTGCCGCCCTCGCCCCGCACCTGCACCAGATCGGCCTGCCCGAGCTGCTGGCGCATGCGGCGGCGCAACTGGCGGGCACGACCTCGGGACGGACCCTGATCGCGCTCTGACGCGGCCGCGGCCGCCCCGGCCGCCTCGGCCATCACGGCCGGCCGCCGCACTGCGCCTCACGCATGCACCGGGCAAGGCCGGCAACCCGGCGGGTGCGCTCGCCCCGGGGCGCGCGGCCTTGCGCTCCCGCCTGCCTGCCCCGGCACGCGCCGCGGCAGGCCTGCGTGCTTGCCACTGCCCATTCCCGCACGCGCGCGGAACTGCGCCGCACCCACCGGGTCAGGGGCTCACGGACTCCATATGCGTCAATTCATATAACAACATCACATAAATGTAGTTTGCAATATATAGATTGACACCTAGAGTCGCTCCTCATGCATGACGTGGTGTTCATTCTTGCCGGATTCCTGGTCGGCCTCGTGGTCGGGTTGACCGGCGTGGGCGGCGGCTCGCTGATGACGCCCATCCTGATCTTCTTCTTCGGCGTCAAGCCGGTCATGGCGGTCGGCACCGACCTGTTGTTCGCGGCCGTCACCAAGTTCGGCGGCACGGTGCGCCTGGCGCGTGCCCGGCTGATCGACTGGCGCGTGGTGCTGCAGCTCTCGGCCGGCAGCATTCCGGCGGCCTTGCTGACCCTGTGGGTGCTGCGCCAGACGGGCCCGGCGGGCGAGCAGGTCCAGACCTGGATCACCAGCGGCCTGGGGCTTGCGCTGCTGCTGACCTCCGCGGCCACCTTGTACAAGGCGTTCCGGGGCCCGGTGCGTGCGCCCGCGAACCGCCCGCTCGACTACCGTGCGGCCGCACGGCCCCGCCACTGGAGCCTGCCGCTGCTGTTCGGCGCGGCCATCGGCACGCTGGTGACCCTGACCTCGGTCGGCGCCGGCGCCATCGGCGTGACCGTGTTGCTGCTGCTCTACCCCCTGCTGCCGCTGCCGCGCATCGTCGCCGCCGACATCGCCTATGCCGTGCCGCTGACGCTGGTCGCCGGCCTGGGCCATGCCTCCATGGGTTCGGTCGACTGGGCGCTGCTGGCCAAGCTGCTGGCGGGTTCCCTGCCCGGCATCTGGATCGGCGCCCACCTGATGCAACACACGCCCGAGCGCCTGGTGCGTTCGCTGCTGTCGCTGCTGATGGCCTGGGCCGGCCTCAAGCTGATTGCCTTCTGACGCACCGTCCCCCCGACACACCTGCAATCCCACCCATAACGAGAACGACCATGTACCAGTACACCGACTTCGACCGCCAGTTCATCCGCAACCGCGCCGCGCAATACCGCGACCAGCTCGAGCGCAACCTGGCCGGCACGCTGGGTGACGACGAGTTCAAGCCGCTGCGGCTGCAGAACGGCTGGTATGTGCAGCGGTATGCGCCGATGCTGCGCGTGGCCGTGCCCTATGGCGAGTTGTCCAGCCTGCAGCTGCGCACGCTGGCGCGCGTGGCGCGCGAATACGACCAACCCGACGCCGAACTGCTGGCGCGTGCGCAACACACGCAGGACCAGCTCGGCCAGATCCCGCTGCACGACGGCCGCATGATCGGCTCGAAGCTGAAATACGGCTACGGCCATTTCACGACGCGTACCAACGTGCAGTTCAACTGGATCCCGCTGGCCCGCAGCGCCGACGTGATGGATCTGCTGGCCGAGGTGCAGCTGCACGGCATCCAGACCAGCGGCAACACCATCCGCAACATCACCAGCGACGCGCTGGCCGGCATCGCCGACGACGAGATCGCCGACCCGCGGCCGTTCTGCGAGATCCTGCGCCAGTGGAGCACGCTGCATCCGGAGTTCGCCTTCCTGCCGCGCAAGTTCAAGATCTCGGTCAACGGCGCGCGCGAGGACCGCGTCGCGATCGGCTGGTACGACGTGGGCCTGCAGCTGCTGCGCAACGACGCGGGCGAACTCGGCTTCAAGGTGCTGGTCGGTGGCGGCATGGGCCGCACCCCGGTCATCGGGACCGTGGTGCGCGAGTTCCTGCCGTGGAACCAGCTGATGAACTACCTCGAGGCCGTGATCCGGGTCTACAACCGCTACGGCCGGCGCGACAACGCGTGGAAGGCCCGCATCAAGATCCTGGTCAAGGCCGAAGGCCAGCGCTACATCGACCAGGTCGAGGCCGAATACCGGCAGATCGTCGAGCACGACGGCGCGCCGCACACGATCACGCAGGAGGAATACGACCGGGTCGCCGCCGCCTTCGTCGCGCCGACGATCGAGGCCAACCGCACTGACGCCGAGACGCGTACGGCGCAGATGGCGCGTTTCGCCTCCAACAACCCGGAGTTCGTGCGCTGGCTCAACCAGAACGTGCTGCCGCACAAGAACCCGGACCTGCGCGCCGTGAACCTGTCGTTCAAGCGCCTCGGCTACGCGCCGGGCGACGCCACCGCCGAGCAGATGGAACAGGCCGCCGACCTGGCCGACCGTTTCTCGGCCGGTGAGCTGCGCGTGACGCACGAACAGAACCTGCTGCTGCCCTGGGTGCGCGTCGAGCAGTTGCCCGAACTGTGGCAGGCCGCGCGCGCCGCCGGCCTGGCCAAGGCCAACATCGGCCTGCTGACCGACATGATCGCCTGCCCCGGCGGCGACTTCTGCTCGCTGGCCAATGCCCGTTCGCTGCCGATCGCCGAAGCCGTGACCGAGCGTTACCAGGACCTGGACGAATTGCACGACATCGGCGAGATCGACCTGCACATCAGCGGCTGCATCAACTCCTGCGGCCACCACCACAGCGGCCACATCGGCATCCTGGGCGTGGACAAGGACGGCAAGGAGTGGTACCAGGTGACGCTGGGCGGCGCGGACGGGTCGAACCTGTCAGGCCCGGCCACCCCCGGCAAGGTCGTCGGCCCGTCGTTCTCGGCCACCGAAGTGCCCGACGTGATCGAGGCCTTGATCACGGTCTACCGCGAACAGCGGCAATGGGTCGAGAGCGACGCCGGAGGGCGCCACGAGACCTTCATCACGACGCTGCGCCGCGTGGGCATCGAGCCGTTCAAGCTCGCCGCGAATGCCGCGCGCCACGTGCACAAGCAGGCGGCGTGATCACCGCGGCCGAACCCCACACCTTCCATCTGCGAGCCACCATGCAACTCATCACACAACAGGAACTCGGCAGCAACGTGCCCGCCGCCGGCGTGCTGCAACTGCCCAACGACGCCGACCTGCAAGGCCTGGACCTGGCCGGCGTGACCCGTATCGAGCTGAACTTTCCGAAGTTCAGCGACGGCCGCGCGTTCAGCCAGGCCGTGACGCTGCGCCGGCGCCTGGGCTTCACCGGCGAGCTGCGCGCCATCGGCGACGTGCTGGTCGACCAGGTGGTGCAGATGCACCGCAGCGGCTTCGACAGCGCGGTGCTGCGCGCCGACCAGGACCTGGCCGTCGCCCAGCGCCAGTTCGAGCGCTTCAGCGCGTTCTACCAGGGCGACGAGCGCTCGAACGCGCCCCACTTCCGGCGCAGCGCGTGATGCCGTCCGCCATCGACACCCACGCGCACGCCAGCGCCGATTTCATGGCCAAGCTGCAGCGCAGCCGCGAGGCCCTGCTGGCCCTGGACCGCGAACACGCCCGAGCGCCGGGTGCACCCGCGCCGCGCGTCGTTCAGGCCTCGAGCCTGGGCGCCGAGGACATGGTCATCAGCCACCTGATCGACACGCTCGCGCTGGACGTGGGCATCTTCGTGTTGCAGACCGGCATGCTGCACCCCGAGACGCTGGCGCTGCTCGAGCAGCTGCGGCGCGACGCGCGGGTGCCGGTGACGGTCTACGAGCCACAGGCCGAGGCGGTGGTGCAGTTCGTGGCGCGCGAAGGCAAGGACGCCATGTACAAGAGCATTGCGCTGCGCAAGCAGTGCTGCGGCATCCGCAAGATGGAGCCGCTGGCGCGCGCACTCGACGGCAAGAGCGCCTGGATCACCGGCCTGCGCCGCGAACAATCCGGCGCGCGCGCCGAGGTGCCGCTGCTCGACACCTCGGATGCGGCGCGCGTCAAGCTCAATCCGCTGGCCGAGTGGACCTGGGGCGACGTGTGGCACTACATCGGTGCGCACGGCGTGGCCTACAACCCGCTGCACGACCAGTTCTTCCCCAGCATCGGCTGTGCGCCCTGCACCCGCGCCATCAGCCTGGGCGAGGACTTCCGCGCCGGCCGCTGGTGGTGGGAAGACGAAAGCGCCAAGGAATGCGGCCTGCACGTGGCCCAGGACACCGAACGACGACAACAAGAGGAATCGCACGCATGAACGCACGTACCGAACCGGCCCTGCTGGCCCAGCTGAGCAACCAGCACCTGGACGCCCTGGAAGAAGAGACGATCTTCATCCTGCGCGAGGTGGCGGCGGCATTCGAGCGCCCGGCCCTGCTGTTCTCGGGCGGCAAGGATTCGCTGGTGCTGCTCAAGTGCGCCGAGAAGGCCTTCGGCATCGGCCGCATTCCGTACCCGCTGCTGATGATCGACACCGGCCACAACTTCCCGGAAGTGACCGATTTCCGTGACCAGCGCGCCGCGGAACTGCAGGCCAGGCTGATCGTGCGCAGCGTCGAGGACTCGATGGCGCGCGGTACGGTGCGCCTGTCGCACCCGGGCGAATCGCGCAACGTGCACCAGTCGGTGACGCTGCTCGAGGCGATCGAGGAATTCGGTTTCGACGCGCTGATCGGCGGCGCCCGGCGCGACGAGGAAAAGGCCCGTGCCAAGGAGCGCATCTTCTCGCACCGCGACCAGTTCGGCCAGTGGCAACCCAAGGACCAGCGCCCCGAGTTGTGGACGCAGTTCAACACCCGGCTCAAGCCGGGCGAGCATTTCCGCGTGTTCCCGATCTCGAACTGGACCGAACTCGACGTGTGGCAATACATCGAGCGCGAACACGTCGGCCTGCCGGCGCTGTATTACAGCCACCGGCGCGACGTGGTCGAGCGCAAGGGCATGCTGGTGCCGGTGACCGAGCTGACGCCGGCGCGCGACGGCGAGACGGTGGAACAACGCGACGTGCGTTTCCGCACCGTGGGCGACATCACCTGCACCTGCCCGGTGGCCAGCCTGGCCGCCAGCGCCGCCGAAGTGGTCATCGAGACCCTGGGCACCGACATCTCGGAACGGGGGGCGACCCGCATGGACGACCGGACCTCGGATGCGTCGATGGAAAACCGCAAGAAAGAGGGGTACTTCTGATGGACCTGCTGATGGAACTGCTGGATGCGCCGCAACCGGCGCAGGACACGACCGCCGAGCCGGCGAACACCGTCGCGGCCGCGACCGCCGAAGACACGCGCCCCGCGCTGCGCTTCATCACCTGCGGCTCGGTCGACGATGGCAAGAGCACGCTGATCGGCCGCCTGCTGCTCGACAGCCGCAGCGTGCTGCAGGACCAGCTCGCCAGCGTCTCGCGCAGCGGCGCCGTCGACCTGGCGCAGTTCACCGACGGCCTGTCGGCCGAACGCGAACAAGGCATCACGATCGACGTGGCGTATCGTTATTTCTCGACCGCGCGGCGCAAGTTCATCATCGGCGACGCGCCGGGCCATGAGCAATACACCCGCAACATGGTCACGGCCGCCAGCAGCGCCGACGCCGCGGTGGTGCTGGTCGACGCGACCAAGCTGGCCTGGCACGGCGATGCCGCGCCATCGCAGGAGCATCACCAGCTGTTGCCCCAGACGCGGCGCCACAGCCTGCTGGCGCGGCTGTTGCGCGTGCCCTCGATCGTGTTCGCCGTCAACAAGCTCGACGCCGTGGCCGATGCGGCGCTGGCGTTCGCCAACATCCGCCACGCGCTGGAGTCGTTCGCACGCGAGGCCGACATTGCGCTGGCCGGCATCGTGCCGATCTCGGCGCTGCACGGCAACAACGTGGCCCGCGCCGATGCGGGCTGGTGCGGCTACCGCGGGCCCGGGCTGCTCGAGCTGCTCGAACAACTTCCGGCCACCTCGACCGAGACCACCGTCGCGCCGGCGTTCCCGGTGCAATGGGTCGAAAAACTGGCCGACGACAACGGCGCCGGCGCCTCCGCCGGAAACGGCCACCGGGTGTTCTGGGGCCGCGTCGCCACCGGCCAGCTGGCCGCCGGCCAACGGGTCGCCGTTATGCCCGGGGGCCAGGTCGCGACCGTGACCCGGGTGCTCGACCATGCCCGGCGCCCGGTTGACCAGGTGGCCGCCGGACGCAGCGCCGGCCTGGTGCTGGATCGCCAGGTCGACGTGTCGCGTGGCGACTGGCTGCTGGCCCATGACGACCGGTCCGAACCGTTCGCGAGCCGGCGCGAGGTGGTGGCCACCGTGGCCTGGCTCGACGACGAGCCGCTGCAGGTGGGGCGCACGTACTGGGCGGTGCACGGGCATCGCTGGGTCAAGGCACGGGTGACACGCATCGGCCACCAGCTCGACGTGCACACGCTCGAACGCCGTGGTGCGGAGCAGCTCGGCACCAACACCATCGGCGAGGTGGAGCTGGCGCTGCAGGCGCCGATCGCGGTGTTGCCGTATGGTGTTTCACGTGCGCTCGGAGCCCTGGTACTGGTCGATGTGGCCAGCCACAAGACCGCCGGAGCGGCGCTGCTGCATTGACCCATGGCAAACAAGAGCGGCGCTGTGAAGGCCGCCCGAGCGGGGTGGTTGATGAAAGCCCATAAAATCATGGGTTCCGACCCGCTCGACACCCATCCAGAAAAATGACCCATACCGTCACCGAAGCCTGCATCAAGTGCAAATACACCGACTGCGTCGATGTATGCCCCGTCGACTGTTTCCGCGAGGGCCCGAACTTCCTCACCATCGATCCGGACGAGTGCATCGACTGTGCCGTGTGTATTCCCGAATGCCCGGTCAATGCCATCTATGCCGAGGAAGACGTACCCGCGGACCAGCAGCACATGACGGCACTCAACGCCGAACTGGCCAAGCTGCCGACCTGGAAAAGCATCACCAAACGCAAGGACCCGCTGCCCGACGCGGACGACTGGAAGGACAAGACCGACAAGCTCAGCCTGCTCGAGCGCTGAAGCCCCCCGCGTCTTGTTCGTTGCGCACCACTGGCGGCCCTCGACGGGCCGCTGCACAATGAAGAAGAAATCGTCAACATGGAACCTCATCTGAACCAAGAAGTGATCAATACGGCCCTCGCCCACGAAGGACCTCCCGCCCGCAACACGGAGGGCGCGATCGAGACCGACGCCGTCATCGTCGGCGCCGGCCCGGTGGGCCTGTTCCAGGTGTTCGAGCTCGGCCTGCTGGAGATCAAGGCGCATGTCATCGACTCGCTCGCCTATCCCGGCGGCCAGTGCGTGGAGCTGTATCCCGACAAGCCGATCTACGACATTCCCGCCGTGCCGGTGTGCACCGGGCAGGAACTGACCGACTCGCTGCTCAAGCAGATCGAGCCGTTCGGCGCGGTGTTCCACTTCGGCCAGGAAGTGACCGTGGTCGAGAAGCAGGACGACGGGCGTTTCTTCGTGCAGACCTCCAAGGGCACGAGCTTCCTGACCAAGACCATCTTCATTGCCGCCGGCGTCGGCGCGTTCCAGCCGCGGCTGCTCAAGGTCGACGGCCTGGACAAGTTCCAGGACTCCCAGCTGTTCTACCGGGTCAAGAACCCGGCTGATTTCGCGGGCAAGAACCTGGTCATCGTCGGTGGGGGCGACTCGGCACTGGACTGGGTGCTGAACTTCGTCGCCGAAGGCCCGAACAAGGCCGAGAGCGTGATCCTGATCCACCGCCGCGACGGCTTCAAGGCCGCGCCGGCCAGCGTGGCCAAGATGCGCGAGTTGTGCGATGCCTACGAGATGCAGTTCATCGTCGGCCAGGTCACCGGCGTCGAGGAAAAGGACGGCCGCATGACCGGCGTCAAGGTCACCGGCGGCGACGCCGTGACCCGCGTCGTGCCGCTGGACATGCTGCTGGTGTTCTTCGGCCTGAGCCCCAAGCTCGGCCCGATCGCCGAGTGGGGCCTGGACATCGAGCGCAAGCAGCTCAAGGTCGACACCGAGAAATTCAGCACCAGCGTGCCGGGCATCTTCGCCGTGGGCGACATCAACGTCTACCCGGGCAAGAAGAAGCTGATCCTCAGCGGTTTCCACGAATGCGCCCTCGCCGCCTTCGCCGCGGCCCCGTTCGTGTTCCCGGAAAAGAAGATCCACCTGCAGTACACGACCACCAGCCCGAAACTGCACAAAGTTTTGGGCGTCGACACCCCAGTTTTTGACTGACCCTGGGAAAAATCGCCCAAAAGTGTTGTTATACTCTTGGGCTTGTTCCTCGATAGCTCAGTCGGTAGAGCGCCGGACTGTTAATCCGTAGGTCCCTGGTTCGAGCCCAGGTCGAGGAGCCAAATAAGCCTTACGGCAACTGGAAAGCCCGCTACTGTAAAGATAGCGGGCTTTTTCGATTTTGAGTCATGTAGGCACCCGTGTAGGCAAATTGAGCGAGGTCTGCTGA
Organism: Rhodoferax sp.; assembly: GCA_024236015.1. GTDB lineage: Bacteria > Pseudomonadota > Gammaproteobacteria > Burkholderiales > Burkholderiaceae_C > CAISIP01. The sequence continues at coordinate 660,703 of JACKLK010000001.1, read as the reverse complement.
CATAGACGATTCTTGTCTAGATGGGGTGCGAGGCCAGGCGCCCACGGCGGCAACGTCATGGCGAAGGCATCGTCCAGCGCACGAACAACTCCGGCTGGCGGTGAAAACCGTGGTGTGATGAAAATCCGCCGCTTGCTGAGAGGCTGCGTACGGGTTCGATTCCCGTCCCCGGCACCAACAAGGTCATCCATTAGAACCACGGCTACACGCGCCTGGCTACCGGAGCAGCCGCTGCGACCGTAGGCACAGCCGCTCCATGCTCAAAGAACCTCGGACTTGCCGCTACCGACACTCCAACCAAACCTAGAACACACAGCGTCACTGGCAGGTCAAGGCAAGTCGTAGAACTGATAAGAGCTGCCGTGCTTTGCAAACGTGACCACATGGATACCAGCTTTTTCACGAAGGTGTTTGCCGTGGCTAGCGCGAGGCTGATCAGGGAGCACTAGGAATCGCCGCACCGGTAGTTTGAGCATCTCGCGGATGCATTCGCCGTGTATGAACAATTGGCCAACACCCGTATAGACGTCGGTGGTTCCCGAAGTGGTCTTCACCTCGAACAACAAGACATCACCGCGGACGACAGCCAAGTCTATGGCCTGGGCTTTCTGTGTTTTTCCCTTTGACCGCAGCAGTTGCTCCAACGATCGCACTACGTCCCCGTGCTCGACGGTACGTCGGCCGCCGCCGTGCCCCTTTGACCGCCCCTCGCCAGCGTACTCGTCAAAGTAGTCCCGCAGCTTCAACACTGGGTCCTTCGGCTCAATCCGTGCCCCTCTACCGCCACGGTCGGTCGCCGCCTCGCCGCGGCCCGCAGGCGAGCCCTGTGCTTCATTTTCGGTGTCGCCTTCGAGGCTGATTCGTATGGCGACCTCGCGGGCCTCTGCGGCAAATGCCCATAAGCGGTCAGCCAATTCGGGATCATCAAGCGCCGACAGAAGGATGAGTCGCGAGACCTGGCCGTCATCGTCTGCATACACCGTTCGAGCAGCGAACTCCCTAAATACTCTGTCTTTGGGCAGGCCCGCCTTTCCTTTAGTCAGCTTTCCGCGGTGCGCAACGAAAATGTCGCCATATTCGTCCTTGACGAATGCGCCTGCAATGAGGCGATGGTACTTTGTCGCGGGAAAATTTAGCTGGACGTCGATCACCATTGTTCTAGAAGAACCTGGATCGCCGGTAAGCATGAAGTTGCCCAGCTTGTCTCCCTCGACGTAGGGCGACCAAGCGCGCACGGCCTCTCCGGCGCGATGCTCAAAATAGACATCGTTTCGAAAGTGGCCGGAGGGATAACCGATATCTCGGCTATGCTTGAAATTGAATTTTTGCCGCAGGTGCCCCGCAAGCATCCGATTCAATCGGGCGATTTCGGTGATGTTGGCTTCAAATGCAACTTTCGCTGGCTATGGGCCATGCTCGTTGCGGTCTGGGGCTGCAAATTCTGGGTCTAAGTCATATCCGTTGTCCGTTTCCGGCCTATCGCTTAACCACTGAACACTGACGACTGTTGTTCAAGATCGACATCTGGCAACCCAATCGCCATTCGACTCGCTTGTCAAAGCCTGCTCCTATTTTTGATCTACCCCTGCCTGAGTTCTCGGCCCGAAGGGTGTCGAATATTTTTACATTTCGAGTCAAGAATTTTGACACTCATAAGCCAAGCCCATGAATTGCTGCGAGAAAGGGTCTTCGGCGCGAAATTTGCTTGCTCGGTTGGACAGCCAGGGTGGGCCCTTGCCTGTCAAGCACAACAAACAAGAGAGGCAAGCCAATGAATAAGAAGTCACTTAGTGGTTTGGTGCTGGGGGCACTGATATCGCTGCTTGGTACGTCGGTACACGCATCGCTGGTTGGTGACACCGTAACCGCGTCCTTCAGTGTTCCCTCCTCCGACTGGAGCCTCGACCGAAACTCAAATACGGTCGCAGTCGGCGGCCCTGAATTCCAGATCACCATCGGCGGTGGTCGCGGAATCACAATTGACATTGAGGAAACCTACATTGATTTCACGACCGCGAATATCGGAGGGGAAACTCTCCCGTTGCTTGGCAGCTCTTACATCACCATCTCAGACATGGACTGGGTCGGCATGAATGGTTCGATTACCAGCGTCACGGTGACAAGCTTCGACGACTTTTTGGGGGGGCGCGGCTCTATGGGAACGGGTCCAGCCGCCAGTTCAGCTACCTTCACGTCCAACTCGATCACGTTTAGGGGTGGTGGGGTCTGGAATGGAACGGACAGAGCTCGTGTCAGCTTTACAACTTCGCACTCCGTGCCCGAACCCGGCATGCTTCCACTGCTGGTGCTCGGCTTGGTTGGAGTCGTCGTCGCGAACAAACGACGTGCGCGTTAGTTAAGGCACGCAGTCCGACCATCAAGCCCAGGAACAGAGGCAGTGTTTCTTTAGGTTGCGCTTTCTGTCGTTGGGCGACAGGCGCCTCCCAAAAACACGGAGCGATTCATCGCAGCCAGTCAGCTATGGCATTCTGAGGACTTCCAAATGATCTATTTGCAAGAAGCCTGTCCTTTACCCAATTGCAATGACACCTGTCGGGCATATCGCTTTCATCGTCAACTTACCAAGAGTACTGGCCGCTTCTTAGGGACAATGATTGCGTGCATACTGGCAGCGTCACCAGCATTGTCAGAGCTTACGGTCTCACGGTCTCCAGTCTCGCTCACCGACCCGTCTGGGACCTCGGGCACTGGAACAATCGACTCCGTCATGCAGGCTGCAGCCGCTTATTACAACGATATTTTTGACGGCAGAGTGAACCTCCACGTCGAATACGGCTGGGCGCCGGGCCTCAAAATAGCAACATCCGGTTTGGGAAATAACATCCTTTTCTCGAACTCGCAGAAATGGTTTCTGGACGGAACGCCATTCAGCCATGAAGAATTCGCCTACCAGCCGCCCAACGTCGGAAGTATTGGCTCTGGAGTGATGACCACAGGCAGGGCCCTTGGGCCTAGCTTAAACGACACCTCGGTTATCGACCGATACGACCTGTTTTCTGTGGCTCTTCACGAACTTGGCCACCAATTAGGGTTCAAAGACCTTGCTGCAGGCACTTATACCCTGTCGACCGGTCGTTACGCTGGCACCATATTGCCTATCGACAATGTTTTCAATGAGGGGACGCATTTCTCCCTTTCGGGGCCCTTGTCGGGCACCTTGTCGCTCGACAACTCCATGATGACCAAAGCCCCTGCGATCGGTGGCCGCTATCTACCTTCGACTGCGGACATCGCCGTATTGGCAGACTTGCGCGGCCTGTCGGCCACTGCAGATTTCGAAGCTGGGTACTTTGCTGGTAATGTTTCTCTTAGCAATGTGACTCAGGCACCAATCGGTGACGGTTGGCCTGGTATCGGAGCAATAACGATTCAGGGACCATTGAGCGGCCTTGCGCTCACTGACATGCAGAGTACCAAATTTGTTGGGACCCTTACGGCGAACGAAGGCGGATCGATTGACCTAGTCAATACGGGCCTCGCAGTGCTACAGGGAGGGAGCCTGTCAGGTGGTGCGCGGCTGAACCTGACTAACTCGTCGGTGCAGTTCAAAAGTCTGGAGGCCAATATAGCCAGGATCGCACTTACCGACTCGACGCTTTACACGCAGCCAAAACCTGACTTTGGCCCGATGCCAGTCCTTCGCTTCAATAACTCATTCGTTGTTTTTCAAGGCACTTCCGTCCTCAACGGATTGAATGTAGCCGTTCGGATTGAAAACACGACAATGTCCGGCAACGCAGACATACGCGGCACAGACATTCTTATTGAAGGAATTGAAACAGTTTTAGACCCCGGCTTTTCGCCCGGATTCATGCGGTTCACGGGAGACGTAGATATGCAGTCCGGCGTACTGAAACTCGAACGCCTCGCTTCGGGCATGGATCAAATATATATTGCCGACAGTTTCAGGTTCGGAGCCGACGCAGGGATTCATCTGTTTGTCGACTCAAGCGGCAATTCCGAAATCGCACTAGAAACGTTCTTTCCTGAGCTATTGCCGATTTTCGAAGTTGGCTTTCTAGATTGGGACGAGTTGTCGATTTTCAGCATGGACCCAACGCTGGCAGGGGACCCGTACTCTGTCACGTTCCAGGGGCTTCGAAAAAATTTGGAGGTGCAATTCGTCCAAGGTCCGGGAGACAGCAACCAAGTGCCAACAGCCTCCAGCCTAGCGCTCACGGGGCTCGCGCTTGCCGCCCTTGCTGCGGTCCGACGTAGAACTGGCGGACGTTCGCCCTCTAGGCAACCGGGCAGTTCAGACGTACTGGCGTGACAAACCTCTGATCGCTGCCTTGCAGCCAGTCGAGTCCGTCAGAGAGGTACCCGAATCACCACCGCATTGCAGCTGGTCCTTGCTGGCCTCCTGGCGGCACTTTCTGGAGCACGCATGCAGGGTAGTGTCGGGACAGACCGAAAACGCCCCTGGCGCGTTCCCGGACAGCGACGGCTTCGACCGAACGCTGGCCTTGTCATCTTTTCGCAACAACGATCTACTCGTCCATCCCGAGGTGTCGCCTCAGCGCAACATGCATGACCGCTCGCCGTTCGCGCTCAACCTGGATGACCTTCTCCGCTAGGCGCTCGTGAGTGGACTTGTGCATGCCCTTCGGGCGCCGCCCGCGTTGTCCCAGCTTGCGCTCAATCTTGGCCTGTGCCCGCCAGGTTCGGTCGATCGCGTCTTCGGACTGGCATTGGTACCGCAGGTCGTGGCACTGCCGACAGCGGAATGCGCCGTCGTGCAGGTATAGGATCGTGACGCGGTGCTCGCACCTGGGGCACAAGAACCATGGCCGGGAGCCGCCAAAAAAGCAGCCTGTGGCTTTGGCGCCGACGCCAGCGCAGCCTCCACCGCCGCGGCCATAGCGCCAGGAAAAGGCGCCGGAAACGCGACTACATCGCCCGGTAGGGGCAATTGTGCGGCAGCAGTCGTCGGCACCGAGGCGGATATGTTCGCCAAGTCCACAATTGGTAGCGCGACGGTGCCGTCCAACATCACCAGTTCACCAGCCATAGAGAGGTCCTCAAACTCACTGGCCACGACCCCCATCGCCTCCAAGAAGTCATGGTCCCTCCTGCCGACGCAGTGCGCGTGCAGGCACTTGAAGTGCCCAACGGCGAATAACTCACCGTCCGCCTTCTTGCCCACACCCGCGGGGAAATACTTGGTGCTGCTGTCGTCCTTGTCGTCCTTGTCGCCCGTCGTGTGGTCCTGCTCCCACGGGCAGCGGATGTTCATCGTGCCGTCGGTGTTCCAGGACTTGAACCAACCGTTGTGCTCCAAGAAGTGGGTTGTGCTGTCGTCAACGCTGCTTGGCGCACGGGTGATGGCAGAGTGGGCCACCCGAGCAACACGCAACTGCCGCGAAGGTCTTATCCTCATTGACGCCAACAGGAATGCTCGGTTAGCCTCGACCGCAAACCCATGCGAGAACGGCGACCCATGCCAGGCGGAACACGCCCGGCGCCCCACCCGTTTCGCAGCGAGGTAACCATCGAGAGCACCGCCAAGAACCGACCCAGGAAAACCGAATCATGGAGTTTCGCCGATTGACCGAAGCCGAGATACCCGGCTACCTGCAAGACGTGCCGGCCATGCAGGCACGCTTTTCGGACTTCGACGACCTCGACGTCAGCGAGGTCGGCGACGGCAACCTCAACTTCGTATTCCTGGTCAGCCATCGGCGCGACCCGCAGCAGACCGTGGTCGTCAAGCAGGCGGTACCTTACCTGCGCGTGGTGGGTCAGTCATGGCCGCTGACGCGCCACCGGATGGATATCGAAACTGCGGCGCTTCGCCATTTTCGTGCGTTGTGCCCGCAGCACTTGCCCGAGGTGTTCCACGCCGATTCCGACATGTCGCTGGTGGTGATGGAGCGTTTGCGGGACCACCGCATCCTGCGTGGCGCGCTGCTGGACGGCCACACCTTCGACTCGGTTGCGGCTCACCTGTCGACGTTCATGGCGCACAGCCTGTTTCATGGCAGCGACCTGTATCTGACACCTGCGGCCAAGCGGGATGCGGTCAAACGCTTCACCAACGTGGAGTTGTGCAAGATCACCGAGGACCTGATCTTCACGCACCCCTACGACGACAGCCCGACCAACAGCTACAACCCGGCGTTGCCGCGCGACGCGATCGACCGCATCCAGCGCAACCCCCTGCTGCGCGCCGCCGTAGGCGAACTCAAATACGCGTTCATGACCCGTGCAGAGACACTGCTGCATGGCGATTTGCACGTGGGCTCGGTGATGGTCAGCGAGAAGGAAACCTACGTCATCGATCCGGAGTTCGCCTTCTACGGTCCGATGGGTTTCGACATCGGTATCCTGCTGGCCAACTTCTTCCTGGCCTGGTACGGACAGGGTGCACGCGCGCCAGGGGGCGCTGACGCAACACATACCCAGGACTGGTTGTTGCGCACCGCCGCGCAATGCTGGGACGGTTTTGCGCAGCAGTTCATGCAGCTATGGCAGGCGCACGAACATGGCGGCGCGGGCTTCATCGGACGCGACCTGGACGGCGCCAGCGCCCAGGCCTACCGCGACGCGTTCATGCGCCAAGTGTTCCAGGACAGCCTTGGTTTTGCCGGCTGCGAAATGGTGCGCCGGGTGCTGGGTCTGGCCAAGGTGGCAGACATCGCCGATGTTGCCGACCCGGTGGCCCGCGCATCCGCCGAAACTGGCGCGCTGCGTTTGGCGGAACGACTGCTGCTGCAGCGCCATCAGGCCGGCTCCATGCAGGATGTACTGACATGGGTGCGGGCATGAGCAGCGCATCGCATCACGTGCCCGCCACGCTGGAATGGCGTGACGGCGAACTGCATCTGCTCGACCAGACGCGGCTGCCGCTGCAGATCCACATCGAGCGGCAGGACGACGCCCAGCAGGTCTGGCAGTCCATCCGCCAACTCAAGGTGCGCGGGGCGCCGGCGATCGGGGTGGCGGCGGCCTACGGCCTGTGCGTGGCCATGCGACCGCACCAGGCGCTAGGCCTGCCGGAGTTTCGCGAAACCCTGCGGCAAAACGCGCAGTACCTGAACACGGCCCGGCCCACCGCGGTCAACCTCGCCTGGGCCTTGCAACGCATGTTGGCGGTGGCCGCGGCTCACGAAGCCAATGACAGCGCGGCCTTGTACGACCACCTGGTGGCCGAGGCCCGGCGCATCCACGCCGAAGACACCGCCATCTGCGCCGGCATCGGTCAGCACGGGGTCGACCTGATCCGCCCCGGCATGGGCGTGCTGACGCACTGCAACGCCGGCGCCCTGGCCACCACCGGCCTGGGCACGGCCACCGCACCGATGTATCTGGCGCACCAGCGCGGCACCCGCTTCAAGGTTTTTGCCGATGAGACCCGGCCCCTGCTGCAGGGCGCGCGCCTGACCGCGTGGGAGCTGCAAAGCGCCGGGCTCGACGTGACCCTGATCACCGACAACATGGCGGCCAGCATGATGGCCAGCGGCCAGGTGCAACTGGTCATCGTCGGAACGGACCGGGTCACGGCCAATGGCGACGTCGTGAACAAGATCGGCACGCTCGGGGTCGCGGTGCTGGCGAAGCATTTCGGTGTGCCGTTCTACGTGGCATGCCCATCGTCGACCATCGATGCGGCCACCGCCAGCGGCGACAAGGTCGAGATCGAGGAACGCACACCCGACGAGGTCACCGGCTTTGGCGATTCGCGAACCGCGCCGCAGGGCATGGCGGTGCGCAACCCCGCGTTCGACGTCACGCCGCATGCGCTGGTCCGTGGCCTGATCACGGAACATGGAATCATCGAGGCGCCGTTCGAAGAGGGGCTGCGCCGCTTGGCCCGCGCCGCGGTCGATGTGTCGCGGCCGACGTGAGTCGCCCGCTGCCGCGCGTCAGTTGGATGATCGCCAGCGCTCGCGCCTTGCGTAACATGCAGACAGGCGCGGCTTCAACCATTGTTGCTGGCACCGGGCCGTCCATCGAAAGGGGAATCGGATGAAAAGCAATTGGCAGGACGACGAAGCACAGCGACTGGTCGCGCACTACGGCGCGCAGGGCGTTTCGGCCGATGTCGCACTGCGGGTCTACACCTCGCGCCTGCTGGGGCAGGATCCCACGCTGGTGCTGCATGGTGGCGGCAACACCTCGGTCAAGACGCGCCTGCCCGACCTCACCGGCGAGGTGATCGACGTCATCTGCGTCAAGGGTTCGGGCTGGGACATGGCGGTCATTGAACCCGCCGGCATTCCCGCGGTCCGGCTTGCCCCGCTGCTGCGCCTGCGCGACCGATCGGAGCTCAGCGACGAAGACATGGTCAACGCCCAGCGGGGCAACCTGCTCGACAGCAACGCCCCCAACCCGTCGGTGGAGGCCTTGCTGCACGCCTTCGTGCCGCACAAGTTCATCGATCACACGCATGCCAACGCGGTGCTGGCGCTGTCGGACCAGCCCGGCGGCATGGCGCTGTGCCGCGAGGTGTTCGGGCCGACCATGGCGGTCGTGGACTATGTCATGCCGGGTTTTCGCCTGGCCAAGGCCGTGGCACAGGTCTATGAAGCGTCGCCCGACATCGAGGGCCTGATCCTGCACAAGCACGGCATCTTCACGTTCGGCGATTCGGCCCGGCAGGCTTATGAACGCATGATCGAGATGGTCACGCGCGCCGAGGACCATATCCGGCAGCACAGCCGCGCCGACGCTGCGGCTGCAACGCCGCGTGCGTCGGACGCTCAATGCCTCGAGCGGCTGGCACAGGTCGCGCCCATGGTGCGCGGCGCGCTGGCGATGCCCCTGGGGCAAGGCCGATATTCGCGCATGGTCGCTGAACTGCGCACGGGCGGAGCGATCGGCGCGTTCTGCGCCGCCCCCGATCTCGAGGCGCAGGCATGGACCGGGGTCATCACGCCGGACCACAACATACGCATCAAGAACCGGCCGCTGGTCCTGCCGGAGCCCGACACGCAGCAACTCGCGGCGTTCCGGCCGACGCTGCAACAGCGCCTGGACGCGTATGTGCAGCACTACCATGCCTATTTCCAGACCAACGACCCGCTGCTGCCCGGCAAACGCCGCGAGCTCGATCCGATGCCGCGCGTGGTGCTGGTGCAAGGCCTGGGCCTGATCGCCTGGGGCAAGTCGAAGAAGGATGCCGTCATCCATGCGGACCTGGCGCAGGCCACGATCGAGACGGTGATGGCAGCACGGGCGATCGGCCAGTTCGAGCCGCTGCCCGAAGCCGACCTGTTCGAAATGGAGTACTGGTCGTTGGAGCAGGCCAAGCTGGGGCAGGCGAAGGAGCCCGCATTGGCGCGCCAGGTCGCGTTGGTCACGGGTGCCGCCGGGACCATCGGCCTGGCCACGGCCCGGCTGTTTGCTGCCCAGGGGGCGGCCGTCGTGCTGATCGATCGCGATGGCGAAGCGGTGGCGAAAGCGGCACGCGCACTCGGCGCCCACGCATTGGCCGTGGCCTGCGACGTGACCGATCCGCAGGCGGTGCGCGCCGCTTTCGACGCCGGCTGCGCCGCCTTTGGCGGCATTGACATCGTGGTCTCCAACGCCGGCGCCGCCTGGGAGGGCGCGATGGCGACCATCGACGACCAGAGCCTGCGCCAGAGCTTCGAGCTCAACTTCTTTGCCCACCACACCGTGGCACAAAACGCCGTGCGGGTCATGCAGGCCCAGCGCACCGGTGGCGCGCTGTTGTTCAATGCATCGAAGCAGGCGGTCAACCCCGGCGTCCATTTCGGCGCCTACGGCACGGCCAAGGCGGCGACCCTGCTGCTGTCCCGCCAGTACGCACTGGAACATGGCATCGACGGCATTCGCAGCAACGCGGTCAACGCCGACCGGATTCGCAGCGGCCTGCTCACCGACGCGATGATCGCCTCGCGCTCGCAGGCGCGCGGACTCGACGAAAGCAGCTACATGAGCGGCAACCTGCTGGGCCAGGAGGTGCTGCCCGAGGACGTCGCCCAGGCATTCCTGACCTTGGCACTGGCGCAGAAGACCACCGGGCACGTGATGACGGTGGATGGGGGGAATATTGCGGCGGCGTTGCGGTGAGTCATGGATAGGCCAGGTCAGGCAGGGATCCTCATGGACGAACCATCGCAGATGCGTGGCGTCCGCTCCCATGTCCTGGCCGTCAATGGCGATCGAGCCAACCACCCGCTATTCGTGCGGTATAACCAAGGCTGAACCCCGGCGCACGCCATCGCATGGCTCCGCGCGCGGTCCGTCGATGTCCGGCCTTGAGTCTGCGGGCACCACCTTGGGCCGCGGCTCCTGCCTGGAGCGTCCGCCCAAGCCGCGTGCCGGCACATGCCGCCGAAGTGGCGCTCAGGCCATACCGTCGATCCATTCGTCGCACAACCCAAGGAGTACCCGCACACATGTCCGCACCCGCCCCTCCATCGACGCAGGGGAAGCAAGACTACTTCGTCACCCGCGCGGGCAAACGCTACGCCGGAGTCCATTTGATCATCGACCTGCATGGCGCCTCCCATCTCAGTGACGCCGCGTACATCGAAAACACCCTGCGCCGCTGCATCGAGGCCTCGCGGGCGACGCTGTTGCACATCCATCTGCATCGCTTCGAGCCCGATGGCATCAGCGGGGTCGCGGTGCTGGCCGAGAGCCATATATCGGTGCACACCTGGCCCGAGAGCCGCTTTGCCGCGTTCGACGTGTTCATGTGCGGCGACACCGATCCGCACGCGTGCATCGACATCATGCGCGAGGCGTTCGAGGCCGAGCGCGCAGACGTACAGGAACTATTAAGAGGTGAAGTCCATGAGTGAATACCAATGGTGGCATGAACGTTGCGACGGACTGGGCATCACCACGTCGGTCGAAGTGAAGCTCCTGCATGCGGAGCAAAGCCCGCATCAACGCGTCGAGATCTACGACCACCAGTCGTTCGGCCGGATGCTCGTGCTCGATGGTTATATCCAGGCCAGCCAGGCCGACGAGTTCATCTACCACGAGATGGCCGTGCATGTGCCGCTGCTGGGCCGAGCGCGCGAGAACGCCTCGGTGCTGGTCATCGGGGGTGGCGACGGTGGCATCGTACGCGAAAGCCTCAAGCATGATTTCGTGACCAGCGTCACCATGGTCGAGATCGACCGGCGCGTGGTCGACCTGGCGCGCGAATACCTTGCCGTGAACGGCGACTACGATGATCCACGCGTGAACCTCGTCATCGACAACGCGGCCAACTTCGTCAGCCAGGCACTCCAGGACGGCAAACGTTACGACCTGATCGTGCTCGACCTCACCGAACCCGTCGGTCCTTCGTCGTGCCTGTTCACCGAGAAGTTCCTGACCGAGGTCGTCGGCCTCGTCTCGGACACCGGCGTGATCCTCGATTCGGACAGCATCTACCTGTCGAAGGCCGGTGGCGACTTCCTGCAGGAGGTCAGCGGCGACGGCGACAACCTGATGACGGTGATGCAACGTACCCGGCTGCTGCCGCACATCGACGTCTATCACACCAACATCCCGCTGTACCCCGGAGCCGATTTTGGCTTCTTCCTGTACAGCCGCGACGGCGTCTCGCTGCGCAAGCCGGTCCGGGCGTTCGAGGGCAGGCACTACAACGCCGAGGTCCACCAGGCATCGTTCGCATTGCCGAACTGGCAGAAGCGGTGGTTGCTGCCGCAGGGCTGAGGCCGGTCGATACGCACAACAACTGCCGCGGCCGCGTCCCGACCGCGTGCGGCGATTGCGTCGGCGGCTCCGCGACCGCGCTGCAAGTGATTGATCCGCAAGGAATATAATCGCCGGCTTCCTGCTGGCGATCGGCGCTGGCCATTGCGGGCTGCAGCACGATCGCGGGTACGGAGCCGACGGGCGCCGGCGGCCGAAGCACCAGCGATCACGTCGATCCGCACCGATATCCAACCACGAGAGTCCCTGCTTGAAAGACCACTATTCCGCGCTTGGTGTCAGCAGTGCAGCCACGCTTGCCGAAATCAGGACGGCGTATCGCCAGCAGGCCGCCCGCTACCACCCGGACCGCAACGCCGCCGAAGGCGCGGCCGCGCGGTTTCGCAGCATCCAGGAGGCGTACGACGTGCTGTCGGACTCCACCCGCCGCGGCGCCTACGACAACAACCGCAAGCGCAATCTGCTGGACAACCCGCTGGAAACGGCCGGCGAGATCTGGGCGGCCTATTTCAATCGCCTGATCTGACTCCGACCGCATGATGCATCTGTCCCCTTTCTTCCACCAACTACGCTCGGCCTACGTGGCCGAGATCGAGGACCTGAGCCAGGATTCGGAAGGCGGGTTCGTGCTGCAGCAGCGTCTGGCACAACGGCGCGGCGAGCTGGAGTTCCTGGTCCACATGCTCGAACTCAGCCCCGAGATGGTGGCGGTCGTCTTTCACAAGGCATTCGCCTTCGGCCAGCCGCTGGTCATCGAGCAGATGCTGGGCTGCGAATCCGAGGAGTTGCCCGACTGGGACGACATTGCCGGCACCATCACCATCGCACCCTGGGCCCAGCCCATGGTGCGCACGATTCGCGCCCAGCCCGCCGGCGACTGGTTCATGACGGTGGCAGCCGGTGCCGAATACATGCTGGGCATGTCGGGGCGCAGCCTGTCGCAGCAGCATGCGGATGACGACGCTCACGACGCCGATGGCGTCGAGCCCGCGGATCATGACGACGAGCAGCACTACCTCTCGGCCGATGACGATGTCGGCACCGACGCGCAAGCCCGTGAAGAAGCCAGCGCGGACTGGATGGTCGAGCAAGGCTTCGACCGCAAGGACTGACCCGCATCCGAGACAACCCCGCCACACCATGAACCATCTTGCGCTGATCGAAAAGACCCGCAGCCTGATCGCCGCCGGCGACATCACGGGTGCCGAGTCCGCCCTGACCGACCTGGCCGATACCGAAGGCGACGGCGCCCTGGTTGTGGTGCTGGAACAACTGGCGCCCAAGGACATCCTGGCCGTCATCCGCGAGTACGACCAGTCGCGCGAGTCCATCATCAACCTGCTGGTCACGCCGAGCCAGTTCGCGCGCGCCATGGTGATCGAAAAGCAGTACAAAGACCTGACCCACACGCATCTGCGGGGCATGGTCAACTCGGTGATCTTTCGCGAGGACGCCGATCCGGTCGAGTTCCTGAACGCGATCGCCGACCTGGAAGGCGGCAGCGAGGCCGTGGCCAACTATTTCGCCGACAAGTGGAGCCGTATCGAGGCCTTCGCCCGCACCGGCACCTTCGACACCGCCGAGGAAGACGGCGAGATGTTGTCCGAACAGGCCTTGTTCGCGTCGGCCTATGCCAAGCCGCGGGTCGATCTCGACGAGGTCGCCGACCAGGACTGGATGCAGCTGGCCTGGTTGTTGCGCTACGAGTGCCCCGACCTGTTCATCGAGATGCTGCTGGTGATGCGGGCCCAGGCACAGGCCTTCGACCTCGGCGCGGGCGATGACGGAGAACGGCCCGACGAGGACGGCGGCAAGGTCGAGACCGGCGACACCGACCGCGGGCACGTCACGCCGGCGGCGCGCGACGACGACGAGGAATCCGCCATCTGAGCGGCGGCGATCGATGCCATCCATCACCATGCCGCCGAACCAGGCCGAATCCGCCACCCAGTCCGTCGCGCTGTTCGACCACCGCCCCTTCTTCGAGAAGGCGCTGCAGCACGGCGTGCGCCACGGCATCATCCCCGCGGAGCGACTGGACACGATGCGCCAGGAGGCACCCAAGGGCATCGTGCAGATCGCGCGTTATTTCGGCACCGAGTTCCTGCGTCCCGAGCTCGAACTGGCGCGGGACCGCATGGTCAACCTGATCAGCCTGTACCTCGAAGACAGCTGCGATGCCGACCTGGACCGCGCCGCGCAGTCCCTGCGCGACCACTCCCTGCTGTCGCGTTCCAAGGGCGGAGCCGACATGCTCAAGGCCTTAATCGGCATGCCGCGCAGCAGCCACTTCGGCATGCAGGAGGCGCCGGGCTTTCGCGACGAACACATCCCGCTGCTGGCCAAGTGGTCGTTGCGCACCCTGGACGAGTACCGGGCCGAACGTGCGCAACGCCTGCACGTCGGCCAGGTGGTCGATGCGGCGCGCTGGATGGCCGCCAGCCTGGGCATGGATGCGGACGCACTGGCCGACGCGGGTGCCGATGCGGAAGCCGTCATCCGCACCGCGCTGCTCATGGGCGCCGGCAGGCAACCGCGCACCATGCCGGACTGGCCCGCCTTCGAAAGGCAGGTCGCGGCACTGCGCAAGTCGTCCGGCCGTGCATCCGCACGCGCGGCGGCCGACGCCGCCGTCGCCATTCCCGTGCCAGCCAAGCTGCCTGCGTCATTGCGGGAGGTGGTGGAATCGGTACGCCAATCCGTGCTGCACGACCTGCCGCGGATCTGCGACCCGGCCCTGCCGATTCGGCGCCTGTTCACGCAGACGCCGGCCTTCATCGGGCGTTATTTCTGGGACGAGGATGCGCTGGCGCAGGTCGAGGAATTCGAGCGGCAGAACTCCGCCGCCTGGGACAAGGCCACCGGCGGCCACCAGGACGACAGTTCGCTGCTGACCTTGTTACTGCGTATCGCCGCCGGCAGCAGCCACGCCACCTTGCTGACGCCGGCCGCGGCCGCCAGCCTGGTACGCAAGGTCCGCAAGTCCGGCCTGGATCCGGAACTCCCGCGCCAGTTCATCCGCCAGCATGCGCCGGTGGCGCTGCAGGACGACTACCTGCACCTGTGGGACGTCTTCGCGCGGGAGGCCGAGCCACTGCTGCGCAGCGACAAGCCGTATGCGCAGCAGGATGCAATGGCCTTGTTGCGACGCGAATGCAACGTCGCCGCCACAACCACAGCCACACGCCGATGACCGACGACAACATCCCCGAGCCCATCCACGAAGACCGCGTCTGGAGCGACGAGCGCTGGATCGCACGCGTGATCAAGAACGAAGACGACGACGGCTGGGCGGTCTCCATGACGCTGCACAGCGAGTCGGAGCCCGCCCTCGTCGGCCCCTGGACCATGGGGCGCGACAAGAAAAACCCCAAGCCGCTCGACGTGACGGCCTTCCATACGCTGGTCAAGACCGCCAACGAGATCCTGCGCCGGCACGAGCAGCAACTGCACGCCCGGCTCCATCGCAACGTCACCGTGACCGTCGACGGTCGCCGCATCCGCGTCGCCATGGCCATCGTGCCGGACGACGACGGCGCCACGGCATCGCTGGTGGCCGAAGACGCGTTCGGAGAGCCGTTGGCCCAGGTCGCCGTGTCACCAGCCTTCACGCTCAATGCGCGCAGTGCCCTGGCCTGGGTCGAATCGGGCTTCGCACGGCCGCAATGACCGGTGTTGCCGCTTGCCGCCGGCACGCCATGGCCCGTGTATGCTACGACCAACGGGCCGTGGCTGACCCTGCTTGAGCGCAGTCGGCCAAGTCCCGGCCTGCCGTCGCCACTCCTTCCCTGAGGAAACCATGCGCAATCTGAGAACCTTTGGTGCCTGTGCCCTCGTGGCAGGCAGCCTGCTGCTGGCCTGGACCCCGGGCGCCAGTGCCCAGGCATCCGCGACCGGTGCCGCGCGCAAGCCGGGCCTGGCGGTCTGCTACATGTACAAGTTCATCCGGCATGTCGACGAGATCGCGACCTGGCACAAGAGCCTCGAATGCGAACCGGGCGCACCGCTGGCCAACCTGGACTTCTATGGCGGCACCGACAAGGTGCTGACCAGCAAGGCCGACGACGGCGTCATGGCGCGCATCACGGGCTTCATCCACCTCGACAAGGCGGGCGCCTACAAGTTCGCATTCGAATCGAACGACGGCGTGCGGCTGACGATCGACGGCAAGATGATCGTCGAGGATCCGGGTGTGCACGACGACCAGTTCTCCGACCTCGGCACGATGGAGGTCGCCACACCCGGCTGGTACCCGATTGCGGTCGATTTCTTCGAACGCCGGATCACCTGGACGCTGCGCCTGTTGTGGCGAACGCCGGGCGCCGACGGAGACCTGGTCGCGGTTCCGGCGCAGGCGTTCGCACACTGAGGTCCCAGGCCGCGGTGCCCATGGCGGGCTCCGCCGCCCTGGCGTCTGCGACTCGTCGTTCGCCTACTTCTTCGGGGCCTTCGCGAACCGCAGGTACGGCAGCTTCACGTCGATCTCGCCGAACTTCTCCTTGGCCTGCGCGTCGTTGAGGCTCAGCGCGACGATGACGTCCTGGCCGGGCACCCAGTTCGCCGGCGTGGCGATCGGTACCCCGTCCGTGGCCTGCACGGCGTCCAGCGCACGCAGGATCTCCGCGAAATTGCGGCCCACCGACATCGGGTACGACATGGTCAGGCGCACCTTCTTGTCCGGGCCGATGATGAACACGGTGCGCACGGTGGCACTGTCGGCGGGCGTGCGCCCGTCGGGCAGATAGGCATCGGCCGGCAGCATGTCGTACAGCTTGGAGACATGCAGCGAGGTGTCGTCGATGATCGGAAAGTCGGCCGGCGAACCGGCAAAACTCTCGATGTCGCGTTTCCACTTCTTGTGTTCTTCGACGTTGTCGACCGACACCCCCAGCACCTTGGTGTTGCGCTTGGCGAACTCCGGCGCCAGTTGGGCGACGGCGCCGAACTCGGTCGTGCACACCGGCGTGAAATCCTTCGGGTGCGAGAACAGGATGGCATAACCACTGCCGATCCACTGATGCAGGTTCAGCTTTCCGGCGGTGGACTCGACGGTGAAATCCGGCGCGATATCGTTGATGCGAATGGACATGGTGTTATTCCCTGGTAGTGGTTCAACAAGGCTGTCGGGCTGCATGGCACAGGCCACAGCCTGTCGGTTTTAGCACAGGCACCGGCGCGGCGCACGGGACGCAACGACCCTGTGAGCTCCATGGTCCTGGCACTTGGTCGCGCACTGGCGGCTCCATCGTCCCTGCCGGCAACGGATAATGCCCGGCATGAGAATCAACCTCGTGACACCGTTCGCGGAAAAGGACGCTGCCAAGGCCCTGGGCGCACGCTGGGACTCGGCCAGGAAGACCTGGTACATCCAGGACGTTGCGGACCTGACGCCCTTCCAGCGCTGGATTCCCGCCGGTGCCGACACGCTGGCGGCCAACGCTGCGTCCGCGAACCGGCAACGGCCGGCGCGCGTGGCGGGTGCGTCGGCAGCCGGCACCGTCACCCAATCGGTCACGGTGTTGCCGCATTGCGGATGCGAGGTCTTGCCTTGGGAGCCCTGCGCCCACCACCCCTGATGCTGGGCCGGCATGCCTGCATCCGCACGCGGGCGGGCCGCTTCGGCGGCCGTCATCCATGGGGGCGGCGATTGTCGAGGCCGGTCGTCAGGCGCGTGGCACCCCACCTGCCGGATTCCGACCAGATCCGCTTGCCCCACCGGTCGACGCCCTCGCTGTAGACGCGAGCGGGCTGGCCGGGATCGAAACACCGCGCCGCTGGCACGTCGGCAATCGGCACGCCGCAGGCCCTGAAAAACCCGGTCGCGCCCTCGAGCACCAGGGCTCCGATGCCGTTGTCGTACATGCCGCCGACATTGCCGTGGTTGCCGGGGACGACGACGGTGTCGACCCGTGCATCCGCGCTGTAGTCGGCGGCCCGGAACTTGTAGCGGTATTCGTGCTGCGCGCGCACGACGGTCGCATGACCGGTCACGTTGGCTGGCAGGTTCAGGTCCAGTTCGACGTGGGTATACACCGGATCGAGCAGCAGCAATGCCGCCACACGCACCAGTCCGGGCGGTATCAGGGTCCGCCCACCGAACACCAGGCCCCGATCGTTCACCAGGCGGGCAAATGCGACGGCCGTCGCCGCCCCCCGGCTGAAGCCGGTCAGGGCAACGGTGACGTCGTCGAGCAGCGGCGTGTGCGGCCCCGCCAGCCAGCTGTCGGCCTCGCCGGCAAACGCCTCGTAGGCGGCTTCGGCCGTGGCCTCGATATACGGCGTCGGGTTGCTCGAGCGGGCATCGAAACCGCCGCGTTCGGCGCCCGTACCCACGCCGGCGAAATAACCGGTCTTGAGTTGCGGATTGGGCGTGCCCGGGTGGGGATCGCGCTGGCTGTCGACCTGTTCGAACAATTGCGCCACGTTGGTCTGCTGCGGCGTGCAGGACAAGGGCAGGTTGGCCTTGTCGTTGTTGGTTCCGTCGAACGCCCCGAAGAACACGAACTGACCGGGAGCCACCGTGGCCGCGCCCGGCGCCGCGAACGCGGCGCAGGCGGCCTGCGTGTCGGCGATCTCCCTGTCGTTGAGCTCGGCAACGATGCTGGCCTCGAACGGCAAGTCGTGTGATTTCGGCATGGCGGCGACTCCTGGCGTGGTTGGATTGACGATGCGAACGCGGTTCTCAGGGCGGGTAGATGCGCTCGATCTCGCGCAGCCGGAACTTCGCCGGCCCGATGCCGGCATCTCCCGCCCCGCGGGCCCGCGTACCGACCAGGTAGACACGCAGCTGGCGTTGATCGACGACGAAATAGATCTCGCGGCCCGCCATGTCGCCCGGCAGCCGGCCGCGCAGATCCACCGTGTCTTCGAGGACTTCACCGGTGGCCCGGATGCGCCAGCGTACATACAGGCTCTCGCCCACGGGCATCGGCCCGCGGGTGTGGGTGCCTCCGGCCACACCGGCGTCGTCGCGAACCCATTGCGGCATGCGGGCGCCCGGAGCATGCGACTGGCCGTATCGATAGTCCAGCACCTGCACGCCCGGACTGTCGGCGACCGCATCGAAACCGAAGCCATGGTCGACCAGGCGCGGGCCGCTGGCGCAGGCGGCCAATACCAGCGACAAGGCCAGCAGCAGGGTCGCCCGCAGCCCCATGCCCCGGGTACGCGGGTCCGCCTGCGGCCGGATTCCGAAAGAAACACCCATTCGTTCGCCTCCCTTGCCCGTGCACGATGGTCGACCCATTGTGACCTGCCTGCCATGGATGACCATTCGGATGGACAGGCAGCTACCCGCAGGCGCACAACGGCGCGACCGCGGAGCTCGACATGGAAACCGCCATCGCCGCCCCATACCGCGTGCGGACATCGACCAGCCCGTTGTGCCAGGCGCTCGCGCGATCGGTCCGGTCGGGCGGGACCACGGCCGTGCTGGAAGACCGCTGCCAGGGTTGACCGAACGGCGCTCAGACGCCCAGCGTGTAGACCCGCGCGTCGCCGCGCTCGCGCGTGCTGTGCCCGCTCAGCGCGGCATTCCACTCCGGCCCCAGGGCGCCGATCACCGGCTGGATGCCGGAGATCATCGAGTTGACCTCTTCCGCGCCGGCGTCGACCTCGGCCACCCGTTCGCGCGACTCCAGGAACAACATGGCGACCGTCGAGCCGCCGGCATCGATGACGACGACGTAGCGGACCGGTTTGCGATGGGGCGCCGGGTCGTGATGACCGTGGGCCTCGATGCCGTAGGTTTGACTCATGCAGAACATCTTGCCACAGCGCGCGGTTGCCCGCCATGGCCCGGATCAACAAGGGTCGATGCGGCGTGGCCCTGCGGCAACTGCGCAGGGCATGCGCCAGGCCAGGGCCGTGTTCAATACTCCAGCGCTGTCGACTTGCCCCAGAACACGCGATAGGCAAACACGGTGTAGGCGATGATCACCGGCAGCACGACCACCACGCCGTAGAAGATGACCATCAGCGCCTGCGGTGCACTGGCGCCTTGCCACAGCGTGATGCGATCGATCACCAGCCACGGGAACAGGCTGTAGGCCAGGCCGTAGAACGCCAGCAGCATGACGCCGATGGTGCCGGCGAACGGCACGCCGACGCCGTATTCGTTGCCCTGCTCCAGCCGCGTGGGCAGGCGCCGCAGGCTGCGTGCGATCAGCACGAACAGGACCAGCGTGACCAGCGGAATCGGCAGCAGCAGCATGAAGTTGGGGAAAGCAAACCACTTGTCGAAGATGCGGCTGCTGACCCAGGGCGTGACGATGGAAATCGCCGCGATGCCCAGCGCCGTCAGCCACAGACTGGACCAGGCCCAATCCACCGCCTTGCGCTGCAGACGCCCTTCGCTCTTGATGATCAGCCAGCCCGCTCCCAGCAGCCGGTAGGCCGCCAGCAGGCACAGGCCGATCAGCGCGCTGAACAGATGGCTCCACAGGTCGTCGCGGAACCCGGTGATCAGGCCGCCGAGCATGAAGCCCTGCGACCAGCCGGCCAGCACCGAACCCAGGTGGAATGCGCCGTCCCACAGATGCTTGTGGCTGGCCTGCGCCTTGACCCGGAAGTCGAACGCGACCCCGCGCAGGGTCAGGGCCACCAGCATCAGGGCCACCGGCAGGTACAGGTGCCCGAGGATCACGCCGTGGGCCATCGGGAAGGCCACCAGCAACACGCCCACCCCCAGCACCAGCCAGGTTTCGTTGGCGTCCCAGAACGGGCCGATGCTGGCGATCATGGTGTCCTTCTGCGCACCGTCGTCGGCATGGCGCAGCAACACACCCACGCCCAGGTCGAATCCGTCCAGGATCACGTAGGCCAGCATCGACAAGGCCATCACGCCGGCAAAAGCCAATGGCAACCAGCCGGCCGGCTGGGTCAGGTCGGGTATCAGTTCCATCATGCGGCTCCTTGCGGTTCGCGCGTCGGCGGCGGCGCCACGCCGGCGGGATCCAGATCCTGCCGCGCCTTGGCGGGCTTGCTCGCCAGGTGGAAGATCACCCGGACATAGGCCAGCAGCAACGCCGCATACAGCAACAGATACATGACCAGGGTGAAAGCGATGTTGGCGGCCGGCACCGCGGAGGCAGCCTGCGCGGCGGTCAGCACGCCCTGCACCAGCCAGGGCTGGCGGCCGATCTCGGTCACGTACCAGCCCGACACCAGGGCCAGCCAGCCCGAGAACGTCATCGCCACCAGCACGCGCGCCATCCACGGCGCCAGCGCGCGGCCGCGGCGCATCCGCCACACATTGAACCAGCTCACGACCAGCATCAGCAGACCGATGCCCACCATGATGCGAAAGGCCCAGAACACCGGTGCCACGGGCGGATGCTGGTCGCCGAACGCGGCGATGCCCTGGATCTCGCCATCCCAGTCGTGCGTCAGGTAGAACGAGGCGAGCTTGGGAATCGACACCTCGTAGCGGTTGGACTGCGTCTGCGCGTCAGGCAGGCCGAACAATACGGCCGGCGCGCCCTTCTGCGTCTGCCAGATGCCTTCCATCGCCGCGAGCTTGGCCGGCTGGTGCTCCAGGGTGTTGAGCCCGTGCAGGTCGCCGACCACGATCTGCAGCGGAATCAGCACCGCCGCCGCGTAGATGCCGACCTTGAGCGTGGCCATCACTTCGGCGCCGCGATCGTGGCGCAGCCAGCGGTAGGCACTGATGCCGGCGAGCAGGAAGGACACCGTCAGGCCGGAGGCGATCAGCATGTGGGTCAGCCGGTACGGGAACGAGGGATTGAAGATGACCTGCATCCAGCTGGTCACGTGTGCCTGCCCGTCGATCATCTCGAATCCGGCCGGCGTGTGCATCCAGGAGTTGAGCGCGAGAATCCAGAACGCCGATGCCGTCGTGCCGCCGGCCACCAGCAAGGTGGCCAGCGTGTGCACCCGTTCGCTGACCCGCGGACGGCCGAACAGCATGATGCCCAGCATCGTGGCCTCGAGGAAAAACGCGGTCAGCACCTCGTAGGCCAGCAAGGGGCCGGCGACGTTACCGACCGTGTTCATGAAGCCCGGCCAGTTGGTGCCGAACTGGAAACTCATCGTGATGCCGCTGACCACACCCAGCGCGAAGGTCAGCGCGAACACCTTGACCCAGAACTGGTAGGCCTGCATCCAGTGTTGCTGCCCGGTGGCGACGAAACGCGTCTTGAAGAACAGCAGCGCCCAGGCCAGCGAGATGCTGATGGTCGGGAACAGGATGTGGAAGGTGATGTTGGCGGCAAACTGGATGCGCGCCAGTACGAAGGGATCCCAGGTGTCCATGGTCTGTTGCTCGGTGTTTCGTGTTCAGTGGCCCGGGTCTTCGGGCGGCTTGGCAACACCGGCAATGGCGGGTCCGGCCGGCATCCGGGTCGCGGGGACGAATGCCTGCTTCACGCGGTCCTTCATCTCCAGCAGCTTCTGCACCTGCGCGCCCATCTTCATCAGGCTGGCCAGCGTCTCGGAATCCATCTTCTGCACGTCGTCGAGCCAGTCCGTCATCATCTCGATGAAGGCGTGCATCTGGCGCATGCGTTCCTGGGCATGGATGTCATCGGGCACGCTGGGCTGCTCCATCAATGCGTCGCGCAACATCGACAAGGTCGGGTCGATCTCGCGCTTGCGCCGCTCCGCCGCCAGCGTGCGGAAGATGGCCCAGACATCGTCCGGCGCCTGGAAATACTCCCGCCGGTCACCCGGCTGGTGGATCAGCCGCACCAGCGCCCAGGACTGCAATTCCTTGAGGCCCATGCTGACGTTGGATCGGGAGAAACCCAGCGCCTCGCCGAGTTCGTCGGCATTGAGCGGCCGGGGCGCCACGTACAACATCGCGTAGATCTGGCCCACCGTGCGGTTGATGCCCCAGCGGCTGCCCATCTCGCCGAAATGCAGCACGAACTTCTGGGTCAGGGGGGGAAGGTTCATGGCGATCGCTAGTTTCTGAATTTTCAGTATTTTCTGAAATCCCAGGAATCAATGAATGCCACCTCCGCTGAGGTTGACACGGGTCAAGGGATATTGACCGGCATCCGCGCGTCGCATCGCGCCTGCATCGGCCGCTGGCGCGGCTGATGCGCCGATCCGGCATTGCCGTAGACTCGGCACTGGTCCCCGGTATTCCAGCCCAACAAGAAGATGAAAGTGCTTCGATACCAGTCCGCAACGGTGCATATCACCACGCTCAAGTCCAGCCGCCATGGCGTGATGGAGGTCTCGGTCTGGGGCCCCTTGTTGCAGGACGCCTTCAACCATTTCCGCCCCGAGGTGCTCGAGGCGACCAAGGACGCGCCGGCGGTCGTGGTGCGCCTGGACACGGCGCTCGACGTGATGATCGAACCGCCGCAGGTCAGCGAACAGATCTATCGCCTGGTGGATCCGCCGCCGCAGGCGGTGGTCACCCATGAAAAGCAGTACGAGTTATGGGCGGTGCATGCGCGCAACCTGGCCCATATCGGCATCAGCCGGGCGGTGTTCATTTCGAGCCAGCTGGAGTTGGCCTACCGCTGGAGCGAGTCTCAGGCCATGTTGACCCTCGCTCGGCGTCCGCCGGCGCGTTGACGCGGCTCAGCCGCTCGAGCACGGCCTGGGTCATCAGGTTGCGCACGATCTCCCGGTCGATAGGATCGCTCAGCCAGTCGTAGATCTGCGCCAGTTGCATGGCCGCCGGCGTGACCTCCACCGCGGTCGACATGACGGATACCGCGGCCGGCTCCGGCGAACGCGCGGTCGAAACACCGGTGATCAGTTCGGCGACGTCGATCTGCAGGCGCTGCGCCACCTTGAGCAGATTGGCCTTGGAGATGCGGCCGGTGCTGAACCACGCGGAAACGGCGCCAGGCGTCACATCGCAATACGCGGCCATGGCCTTGGAGCTGACCTTGCTGCGGGCCATCGCCGCACGGATGTGGTGTCCTGTGTGCACGGGGCCATTTTGCGACAGATTCATACAACAATGCTATTTTTTCTTGTCAGCAATGATAGACTCGCCCCATGCCTGCGGAGGGCACGATTGAAGGTCGGTCCACGACCCAGCCCCCGTATCCATCGAACAACGCTGTCACACATCCATAAGGAGAACACCACCCTGGCGCAACCGCACCGGGTGAGACGCAACTCCACCGGCATGCCGCCTTGCCCCGCGCCACGACCCGTGGCGCGGGGCGTCTTCATCCGGGTCGGACACTTGCGACGACAATGCCGCGATGGCCCTCCCCATCGACTCCGGCACCCCGAACCTGCAAGCGGTCATCGACACCATCAGCAGCTGGGAAAGCCCTTGGTCGCGCGACACCCGTCCACCGTGGGGCATCCACGACAAGGACCCCGCACCCTACAACCGCCTGTATGGCCCCGTGCATCCGCGCGGCGGCGTGGCCGGCGTGATCCACCACCGTGGCGCGTTGCTCGCGCAATGGGGCGACGTGCATCGCGCCGACCTGACCTTCAGCGTCGCCAAAACCTACCTCGCCCTGCTGGCCGGGCTCGCCCACGACGACGGCCTGTTGCCCGATCTGCACGAGCCGGTGGTGCGCCGGTGCCCGGGCATCGGCTTCGAAGGGGAGCGGCACGCACGCATCACCTGGCACCACATGCTGCAGCAGACCAGCGAATGGGAAGGCACATGCCTGGGCATTCCCGAGCAGGTCGATCGCAACCGCTGGCTCGACTACCAGGGTGGTCCGGCGCCGGGCGTCAAGGGCGATCCGCGCCCGCTGGGCGAACCGGGCAGCCGCTACGAATACAACGACGTGCGCATCAACCAGCTCTCGCTGGCCCTGCTGCATCTGTGGAAGCGCCCCTTGCCCGAGGTCTTCGCCGAGCGCATCCTGCAGCCGCTGCACTGCCAGGACCAGTTTCGCTGGGAAGGTTACGAACAAGGCTGGACCCTGGTCGATGGCCGGCGCCTGATGTCCGTGCCCGGCGGCAGCCACTGGGGCGGCGGCGTATCCATCTCGGCGCTGGACCAGTCGCGCATCGGCCTGATGCTGATGCACGGCGGGCGCGTCGATGGCCGGCAGGTGCTGTCGTCGGACTGGATCGCCCGCATGCAGCAGCCCTGCCCGGTGGCGCCGTATTACGGGTACCTGGTCTGGCTGAACCAGGGTGGACACCTGTTCGCCGCCGCGCCGCGCAGTTCCTGGTTCGCGATCGGTGCCGGCTCGTCGTTGACCTGGATCGACGCCGAGCACGAACTGGTGTGCGTGTTGCGCTGGATCGACCCGGCCCGCAGCAACGACTGCATCGCCTGCATCATGGCGGCGATCGAGAGCCGCTGATCAACCGCGAGCCCGGCGCCCCGCTCAACCCCGCAGCCGCCGCACCAGCACGCGCACGATCACGACCACGGCGCCGGCAATGGCGCCCAGGCCCGGAAAGATGACGATGTTGTCGGCGATCAAGGGTGCCGAACTGAACATCAGCGAGACCGCGCTCATGCACACGCCGAGCATGGCGCCCAGGTAGATCGGGGTCGCCTGTCGCAACAAGCCGCGCAGCCGCGGAGTCAGGGCCAGTCCCAGCAAGCCGCCCGCGAGCAGCAGCATCACCATGACCCGCACACCCATCAGCCAGGCCACCAGCAGTCCGAGCCCGACCAGGACCAGCCGCGCCGGCAACGCTGCCGAGCCATCGTCCGACGACGCCTGGCGCAGCCGCTCGTCGTCGGCCGCGCGCTGATTCTGCCCTTCGGCGCGGCCGATGGCCTCGGCGGCGCTCTTCGGCGGCGCGGTCGGCATGCCCGCATAACCGTCACGCACGCCGCGCTGGTGATCTTCGAATGCCATCGTGAGCCCCTTTCGCATTGCGGCCGCAAGGCCCGACGAACGATTATGCTATCGAACATCACCAGGGAGGTGACCACGATGCCGGCGGCGCAGACTCGGGCACGACGGACCGAATCCGAAGGAAACACATTGGCAGACGATCTGCAGGAATACCTGGGCGCGGCGCCGGCGCTGGTTCTCGCGGCCTACGCGATCATCGCCTGCATCGCGCTGGCCGCCTTGTGGCGGCTGTCCGTACAGTGGCGGCGCCATCGGGTCTCCACCGCGGCCCGGCTGCGCGAAACACTGGCGTTGGTGCTGGTCGCCGGTGTCGCGCTGGCCGTGGTCGCCTACGCGCAGCGCCATCTGCAGGACCAGGAGAACGAGCGCCGCCTGCAGGCCGAGCTGCGCGAGCGCGACCGGATCGCCAAGGTGTTGCAGACCCGGATCGCGACCGAAATCGATGCGGTGCGCGCGATGCTGGCCGAGCGCACGATACGCAACATCGAGCGCGACACCCTGACCCAGGCGCGCGACGAGCTTGCGCGATTCGCATCGCTGCAGGACGAACGCATCACCCGGATGCTGGCGCTGATCGACACCGAACTGCAGATCCGCGCGCTGGTGGAACAAGGCCTGTCCGAGACCGCGCCGGACAAGCTGGCGAAGATCTACGCCCGGCTGGCCGAACTCGATCCGGACAACACGGAGTACCGCGACAAGGCCGGCGCCTATGCGGCGCAGGCCGCGCCTGCGTCCAACTGAAGCCCGGTGCATGGCCGGCCCGTGGGCCGGGCGGCGATCAGGCGCGGGTATCGAGCAAGGCGCCGGCCAGTTGGTCGCTGGCCTTGAAGACTGCAAGATTGGCCATGAAGGCGTTCCTGGCCTGCAACCGCTCCACCGTGTCGCGCACGAGGTCCGGGCCGGGCACCGTTGAACGCACGACCTCGGTGCGAACCCCACCCTGGCTGTGGGCTGTCTGCTGCACCTCCTGGCGCCGGAATCCCTCGGTCGACAGGTTCGCGACGTTGTGCGCCGAGGCACGCAGGCGCGTCTGCGCGGCCTGCATGCCCGATAGTGCAATCGACGGTGTGGTGTTCATGGCGGTCCCGGCAAGAGTCTGCAGCCCCTATGCTAAACCGGTTCGGGCCGCAGCCGGCGCGCAAACCCTGCATCCGCCGCGCAATGCGGTAATTTGACCGCCGGGGCGGCTCGGACGCGGGACCGTGCAGCGGTCGGCGTAACATCCGGTGCACATGACCAAGGCCTCCTCGCCCCACCCGTCCCGTTTCTGGCACCTGGCTCTGGCCGGCGCACTCGTCGTGGTGACCACGATGTCGCTGCTGCCGGTCGGCGCGCACACACCGTCGACCGGCTGGGACAAGACCGACCACCTGTTCGCCTTCGGACTGCTCGCGATTCTGGCCTGCCAGTGCTGGCCGCAACGCACCCTGGCCGCATTGGCGGCGCTGCTGGCCTATGGCGGCCTGATCGAAGTGCTGCAATCGTTCACCGGCTACCGGTTCGCCGAATGGAACGACCTGCTGGCCGATGCCATGGGCCTGCTGCTCGGCTGGAGCCTGTGGCTGTCGGCCCGGACGATACGGGCGCGCCGATGAACAACTCCGCCTGCCGCCACCGGTGCGCACAGGGCCCGGCGCCCTGATACCGGATCCGACGCCATGCGTGTCTTCAGCGCCGACGAGATCCACGCCGCCCTGCCCTGGCCAGTGCTGGTCGAGCAATTGGCGCGGGCTTTTGCCGCCGGAGCCCATGCCCCCGTGCGCCATGCGCACGCCCTCGGTGGCCCGGACGCCCTGCTGCTGATGCCCGCCTGGAGCGACGCGGTCGTGGGGATCAAGCTCGTGACCGTGATGCCGGGCAATGTTCAGCGGGGCCTTGCCACCGTGCAGGCGACCTATCTGCTGCTCGATCGCGCCAGCGGCCGGCCACTGGCCATGCTCGACGGCGAAGCCCTGACCCTGCGCCGCACCGCGGCAGCGTCGGCGCTGGCGGCGCGTGACCTGGCCCGGCCCGGCGCCCGTTGCCTGCTGATCGTCGGCACCGGCCAGCTCGCCGCCTGGATGGCCCGCGCCCACCATGCGACGCAACCGACGTTGGAACGGGTGCTGGTCTGGGGCCGCAACACACAGGCCGCCCATGCGCTGGCCGGGACACTGGCGCGCGAGTCCATCGCAGCCACGCCTTGCGACGACCTGCAGGCCGCCGTGCGTTGCGCCGACATCGTCAGTTGCGCCACCACGTCGACCGAGCCGCTGGTGCGGGGCGCCTGGCTGCAGCCCGGAACCCACCTGGACCTGGTGGGCGGCTTCAAGCCCGACATGCGCGAGGTCGACGACGACGCCGTGGCCATGTCCCGCATCTGCGTCGACACCTATGCCGGCGCCTTGTCGGAAGCCGGCGACCTGGTGCAGCCACTGCGCGAGGGCCGCATCGCGCGTGGCCACATCCTCGCGGAACTGGCCGAACTGGCGCGCAACGAAACCCGCGTGCGCCAGTCACCGGACGACATCACGCTGTTCAAGTCGGTCGGCACGGCACTGGAAGACCTGGCCGCGGCGCAGCTGGTGTGGGAGCGGGCGCAGGCTGCGCCCCGGTAAGAGCGGTCGCCGACCGTTTCCATCGCCGGCGGCCAGGTGCCGGACGGTCCCTATACTTTCCGGTCATGTGCAGCCACTACCAGGCCATCAAGGAACGCGAGCGCTTCTTCCGGTTGTTCGGCGTCTATCCGCCCGACGCCGACGGCAAGTTCGACATGTGGCCGGGTTACACCGGCGTGATGGTGCGCCGACCGCGCGAGGCCGATGCCGGCGACGAGGCGGTGCCGCCCGTCGAAGCCGTGGCCGGCCTGTTCGGCCTGCTGCCGCATTGGGCCAAGGATGCGAAGCTGGCGCGCAACACCTTCAATGCGCGCAGCGAGACGGTGCACGAGAAGCCGAGCTTTCGCGACGCCTGGCGGCGCAACCAGCATTGCATCATCCCGGCCGAGGCGATCTTCGAGCCCGACTGGCGCTCGGGCAAGGCGGTGGCCACGCGTATCGCCCGCGCGGACGGCGAGCCGATGGGACTTGCCGGGCTGTGGTCCTGGTGGCGTTCGCCCGAAGGGCAGACGGTGCTGAGCTTCACGATGCTGACCATCAATGCCGACGACCATCCGCTGATGCGCAACATGCACCGGCCCAACGAAGAAAAGCGCATGGTGGTGATCCTGCCCCGGGCCGCCCATGACGACTGGCTCGACGCCCCGGCCCACCAGGCGATGGCCCTGCTCCAGCCATATCCGGCGGACCAGCTCGTCGCCACCACCCCTTGATGCGGGGGGCGGCCGAACGCCGGCCGGCCGCAGGGCTGCGGGATAATGGCCGCATGAACGACGCTGCCGACCCGACGCCGACCGCACCGGCCGCCGAACCGCCGCGGTTCGACCCGGACAGCACCCAGACTTTCCAGGTCCGGATGCCGCGCGCGCCGGTCTGGGTGTCGTCCATGGTGGCGGGCAACAGCCGCGAGAAGAACCGCCTGCGCAGCGAGCTGGGCCAGATCAAGGGCGCCTTGCCGCTGCTGATGAAACAACGCAACGGCGGCAGCTGGACCGCCGAGGAACGCCAGCGCCTGCGCCAGATGCTGCGTTCGATCTCGTCGGTCAGTCCCTACCTGCTGGTGTGGGCCGTTCCGGGCTCGATGCTGATCCTGCCGTTCCTGGCCTGGCATCTGGACACCCGGCGCAAGCGCCGCGCGCGCACCCAACCACCCGCCTGAGCGGCCGCTGCGTCCGCCCAATTGCTTTAAAGCTAAACAATTTTGTTCTAAAGCTCGGGTTATCCTCTATTGCGGGTCGTCCCGCCCTGGGTACCATCATCGCATCGCCATCGGGTGTCGACCGCGTAGCCGACGCCGCCACACAAGGAGATTGAACATGACTTCCCGCCGCCTGGTCCTGTCCCGCAGCGCCGCCCTGATCGGCGCCGCATCCACCGGACTGCTGTTGCCCCGCTTCGCCACCGCTCAGGGCAACAAGATCCGTGTCGGACTGATGCTGCCCTACACCGGCACCTTCGCCCAGCTGGGGGTCGCGATCGAGAACGGCTTTCGCATGGCCATCGACGAACAAGGCGGCAAGCTGGGCGGCCGCGAGATCGAATTCTTCAAGGTCGACGACGAGTCCGATCCGCCCAAGGGTGTCGAGAACGCCAACAAGCTGGTGCAGCGCGACAAGGTCGACGTATTGATCGGCACCGTCCACTCCGGCGTGCAGATGGGCATCCAGAAGGTCGCGCGCGACAGCGGCGTGCTCAACATCATTCCGAACGCCGGTGTGCTGGCGGCCACCGGCGCCTTGTGCGCCCCCAACGTGTTCCGCTCCTCGTTCACCAACTCCCAGCCGACGCTGGCACTGGGCGCGCCGATGGTCGCCAAGGGCCACAAGAAAGCGGTATGGATCACCTGGAAATACGCCGCCGGCGACGAAGCCTTCCAGGGTTTCCGTGACGGCTTCCTCAAGGCGGGCGGCACCATCGTCAAGGAGATCGCGGTACCGTTCCCGAACGTGGAGTTCCAGGCCCATCTGACCGAGATCGCCTCGCTCAATCCCGACGCCGTCGCCTGTTTCTTCGCCGGTGGCGGCGCGGTCAAGTTTCTCAAGGACTACGCGGCAGCCGGCCTCAAGGGCAAGATTCCGCTGTATGGCTCGGGCTTCCTGACCGAAGGCGTGCTCGACGCGGCCGGTGCGGCCGCCGACGGCGTGGTCACCACCATGCATTACGCCGACGGCCTCGACAACGCCCGCAACAAGGCATTCCGACTGGCCTATGCCAAGAACTTCAAGCTGCAACCCGATGTGTATGCCGTCCAGGGCTACGACGCTGGCCAGCTGCTGATCATCGGCGCCAACGCGGTCAAGGGTGACCTGTCGAACAAGAAGGCCTTGTATGCCGCCATGGGCAGCGCGACCATCGACAGCCCGCGCGGCAAGTGGAAGATGAGCCCATCGCACAACCCGATCCAGGACATCTACCTGCGCCAGGTCGTCGACGGCGAGAACAAGGTCATCGGTGTCGCGGCCAAGCAACTGGCCGACTCCGGCGCTGGCTGCAAAATGGGCTGACCGCCCGCCGGGCTCGAACACGGGAGGCCTCACCTCCCGTTTTTTTTGCAATCCATGGATTTCCCGACCTTCCTGATCCAGCTGCTCAACAGCGTGCAATACGGCCTGCTGCTGTTCATGCTGGCGGCCGGCCTGACGCTGATCTTCGGCATCATGGGCGTCGTCAATCTGGCGCATGGCAGTTTCTACATGCTCGGTGCCTATGTGGCCTATGCACTCACCGGCATGACCGGCAGCCTGACCGTCGCCATCTTCGGCGGCACGGCGCTGGCCATCGTGTTCGGCCTGCTGCTCGAGCGGCTGCTGTTCCGGTTCTTCTACCAGCGCGACCACCTCGACCAGGTCCTGCTGACCTTCGGCCTGATCTACGTGTTCGAGGAGCTGCGTTCGCTGGCCTGGGGCGACGACGTGCACAGCGTGCAGGTGCCCGAGTTGCTGCGGTTCTCGATTCCGCTGACCGAGAACCTGTCCTACCCGGTGTACCGGCTGTTCATGGCCGGGCTGTGCATCGCGCTGGCGATCGGCCTGTACCTGCTGATCTCGAAGACACGCCTGGGCATGAAGATCCGCGCCGGCGCGTTCAACCGCGACATGGCCGAGGCGCTGGGCGTCAACATCAAGCGGATTCACGCAGTGGTGTTCGCGCTCGGCGTCGGCCTGGCCGCGTTCGCCGGCATCATCGCCGCGCCGATCTCCAGCGTGTACCCGAACATGGGCTCGCAGGTGCTCATCATGTGTTTCGTCGTCGTCGTCATCGGCGGCATCGGCTCGGTGCGCGGCGCACTGGTGGCCGCGTTGCTGGTGGGCCTGGTCGACACCTTCGGCAAGGTCCTGCTGCCCCAGGTGGCGGGCATGCTGGTCTACATGCTGATGGCTGGCGTGTTGTTGTGGAAGCCCGAAGGGCTGTTCAAGTCATGAGCATGGCCAAGTCCAATCTGGAGCGGTTTCCGGTCGGCGTGCAGGTGGCACTGTGGCTGGGCCTGGCCGCGCTGCTGGTGTTCCCGTTCGTCGGTACCGAGTTCTACACCCAGGTGGTCACGCGCATGATGATCATGGCCATCTTCGCGATGAGCCTGGACCTGCTGCAAGGCGTCACCGGACTGGTGTCGCTGGGTCACGCGGCCTACTTCGGGCTGGCCGGCTACGCGCTGGCGTTCCTGACGCCGCAGACCGAGGCCATCAGCCTGTGGTGGAGCCTGCCGCTGTCGGTGCTGGCCTCGGCGCTGGCAGCGCTGGTGATCGGCTTCTTCGTCGTGCGCACCCATGGCATCTACTTCATCATGGTGACGATGGCGTTCGCGCAGATGGTGTACTTCGTGTTCTTCGACAACCGCGCCCTGGGCGGCTCGGACGGGCTGTACATCTATTTCAAGCCGACGCTGGCCGTGGGCGGCTTCACGCTGCTGGCGCTCCACGACAAGACCAGCATGTATTACTTCACGCTGGCGCTGGTGCTGCTGGTCTACCTGTTCCTGCGCCGGCTGCTGTGGAGCCCGTTCGGTCGCGCGCTGGCCGGCATCCGCGTCAACGAGCATCGCATGCGGGCCATGGGTTTCGGCACCTTCGGCTACAAGCTCAGCGCCTTCACGCTGGCCGGCGCGCTGGCAGGCCTCGCCGGCTACCTGTGGGGCGTGCAGACCGAATACATCAACCCCGAGCTGATGGGTTTCCACACCAGCGCACATGCCATCATGATGGTGATCCTGGGCGGCATGGGCAATTTCGCCGGCGCCATCGTCGGCGCGTTCACGTTCGAATACGTGCTGCACCTGTTCAAGGACCTGCCCTACATCGGCGAGGTACACCTGGGCAAGCACTGGCAGTTGTGGATGGGCAGCTTCATCGTGCTGGTGGTCGTGTTCGCGCCGCGCGGCGTGCTGGGCATCGTGCAGTCGCTCACCGGCGGCCGGCGCAAGCAGGGCGAAGGCCATGACTGACGAGGTGCTGCTGCGCGCAAACGCGCTGACCAAGCGCTTCGGCGGCCTGGCGGCGGTCGACAACGTATCCATCACGCTGAGCCGCAACCGGATCCACGCCGTCATCGGCCCCAACGGCGCCGGCAAGTCGACGCTGACCAACCTGTTGTCGGGCGACCTGCCCGCGAGCTCGGGCACGGTCATGATCGGTGCCCAGGACGTGACCGGGTGGACGCCCGAGCGCGTGGCACGCCAGGGCCTGGGCCGCAGCTACCAGAAGACCAACATCTTCCTGCCGTTCAGCGTCTGGGACAACGTATTCCTGGCCGCGCAGGCCCGCGATCCGCAACAACCCTGGAATCCGCTGCGCTGGTTGCGCCCGGCCGCGCGCTCGGCCGACGCTCGCCGGCGCTGCGAGGCGGCCATCGCAATGGCCGGCCTGCAGGAGCGGCGCGACGCGGTCGCCGCCACCATCAGCCACGGCGAGCAGCGCCAGCTCGAGATCGCGATGACGCTGGCCACCGAGCCGCAGGTGCTGCTGCTCGACGAGCCGCTGGCCGGCATGGGCGTGGCCGAGGCCGAACGCATGGTCGCGCTGCTGCTGCGCATCAAGAAGGACCACGCCATCCTGCTGGTCGAACACGACATGGACGCGGTCTTCGCGCTGGCCGATGCACTGACCGTGATGGTCAACGGCCAGGTCATCGCCAGCGGTGCGCCGGATGCGATCCGCGGTGACGCCAACGTGCAGGCGGCCTACCTGGGCGAGGAGCATTGACGTGAAGAACACCCCCTGTCTGTACAGGTCGCACGGCCCCGCAATCGGCGATTGCCGATCGCGCACGTCGACCGTCCGACCCACCCGCTGGGGGCCGCCCCCTGCGGCCTGGCAGAGCCAGTTCCGTGGGGGCCCAGGCCAGCCGGCTTCGCAATCCATGGGCCTGCCACCGAGCGCGGGTCGGACGCTGCGGCGCGGAAGATTGACATGACCGACACGCTCATCGACGCGCGCGCAATCAACAGCTATTACGGCGCCAGCCACATCCTGCGCGGCATCGACTTCTCGGTCGCCAGCGGCGAGACCATCGGCCTGATGGGGCGCAACGGCATGGGCAAGAGCACCCTGCTCAAGAGCATCATGGGCCTGGTCAAGCCGCGCTCGGGCCGGGTGCAGATCATGGGTCGCGACATGACCGGCCGGCCGCCTTACGAGATCGCGCAGCTCGGCATCGCCTACGTGCCCGAGGGCCGTGGCATCTTCGGCAACCTCAGCGTGGTGGAGAACCTCAGGATGGCGGCGCGCGCCGGCCAGACCGAGGCCGCACGCGCCCGCGCCAAGGCCGGCCAGGACTGGCACTACGAACGCGTGCTCGACACCTTCCCGCGACTCAAGGAGCGGCTGGGCCATGGCGGCCAGCAACTCAGCGGCGGCGAGCAGCAGATGCTGACGATCGGCCGCGCCCTGATGACCAACCCCGACGTGCTGATCCTGGACGAGGCCACCGAAGGGCTGGCGCCGCTGATCGCGCGCGAGATCTGGCGCATCTGCGCGCTGATCCGCGAAAGCGGCATCTCCAGCGTCATCGTCGACAAGAACTGGAAACACGTGACCCGGATCACCGACCGCAACGTGATCCTGGTCAAGGGCGAGGTGGTGTTTTCGGGCAGTTCACAGGAACTGGCGGCCCAGCCGCAGCTGCTGGAGCAATACCTGGGCGTCTGAGGGCGGTCGTTGCCGGCGCTTCAGCGTTGCGGCGCGGCTTCGCCGCACAGCCGGTGGGCCAGCGCGTCCAGCGCCGCCCCGACCTCCTGCTCGAGCTTGAGCGCGAACACGTCGTCGCCGCGGGTGCGGCCCTGGTTCACCGCGATCACCGGCTTGCCGGCGGCCCGCGCATCCTCGACGAAGCGGTAGCCCGAATACACCATCAGCGAGGAGCCGGCCACCAGCAAGGCATCGGAGCGCGCCAGCGCGTCGCGGACCGCGCTCACCCGCTCGCGCGGCACGTTCTCGCCGAAGAACACCACGTCGGGCTTGAGCATGCCGCCGCAGACCGTGCATGCCGGCACGTCGAAATCCGCGAAGTCATGCGCCAGCAGGTCGGCATCGCCGTCCGGCGCGGCCAAGGCCGGCAGCTCGGCCCAGCCCGGATTGCGCCGCAGCAACTCGGCCTGCAGCAAGCGTCGCGGCGAACGCACCCCGCACCGCAGGCAACACACGGTGTCGATGCGCCCGTGCAGGTCCACCACCTGGGCGCTGCCGGCTGCGGCGTGCAGGCCGTCGACATTCTGCGTCACCAGCAGTTCGACATGACCGGCCGCCTCGAGCCGCGCCAGCGCGTGGTGCGCCATCGCGGGCCGGGCCTGCGCCATCGTGCGCCAGCCCACCATGCTGCGCGCCCAGTAGCGCTTGCGCGCCAGCGCATCGGCCACGAACAGCTGGAAACGCATCGGCTCGCTGCGTTTCCAGGCGCCATTGGCGTCACGGTAGTCCGGAATGCCGGCGCCGGTGCTGCAACCGGCGCCGGTCAGCACCAGCAGGCGCGGATGGTTCAGGACAAACGCGGCCAGGGGTGTGAAGACATCCATCGCCCGATTGTCCCGTGCCCGGCGGCCGGCGGCCGAACCGGGGTTTTTCCCGCCGCCGCAACCGGGCCGGCGGCCGATCAACCGGCCTTGGACACCGGCACCGGGACCCGTTCGCGCCGGATCAGGTACAGGCCGCTGGCGATGATGATGGCGCCACCGAGCAAGGTGTGCGATTGCGGCACCGCGTGCCAGAACATCCAGTCCAGCATCACGGCCCAGGCCAGCGCCGAATATTCGAACGGCGCGATCACCGCCGCCTGGCCATGGCGGAAGGCCTCGGTGATGGCCAGCTGGCCGAGGAAACCGGTGACTGCCAGCCCAAGCAGGATCCACCCATGCTCGAGCCGGACCGCAACCCAGTCCGGCGCGCCGAGCACGCCGCCGCCCAGCGCCAGGCTGGTCGTGGTCCAGAACACCAGCGTGGCGCTGGGTTCGGTGCGGCTGATCAGGCGGCCCACCACGTTCGATGCCGCATAACAGATGGCCGCCAGCAGCACGGCCAGCGCCCCCAGCGAGACCAGCGCCCCCGGCTGCGGACGCATCGCGATCACGACGCCAGCCAGGCCGACGGCGATCGCCAGCCATTGCCGCGGCACGACCACCTCGCCGAGCACCGGAACCGACAACGCGACCAGCACCAGCGGCGCCACGAAGGCCAGCGTATAGGCCTCGGCCAGGCCCAGCGTCTTGAGCCCGTAGGTGAACAAGGCCATCATCGACACGCTGAACACGCCGCGCAGCAGATGCAGTCGCCATCGCAGCGCGCGGCCGAACACCGCGCGCGCCTCGCGCCGCCACAGGATGTAGGCACAGACCAGCGGCAGCGCCGTCAGGCCGCGCAGGGCCGTCACCTGCAGCGGCGGGTAGAAGCCGGCCAGCGCCTTGAGCAGGGCATCCATGCACGAGAACATGGCCATCGCGGCCAGCATGCCGACAATGCCGCGCAGGTTGGCATTCATGGGGCCGGCACCCGGCGACTGCCGCGCGCGGCGTGTGCTGCGCCGGCCATGGACCAGGAACCGCCGGGGTGCTGCGTTGACATCGCCCGCATCGTACCCGAGCGCCAGGCGTGCGGCGGGCCCGCGCCGGCACCGGCGACGGGCTGCTGGCGACGCGCTGCGCCATCCTCCGTACACTCTGCGCCCATGCACCCTGCAATTCGCCAGATCCTGGAGCGGGCTGCCGCAGCGCTGCGGCAGGCCGGCGCCGCGCTGCGCCGCCATCCCTGGCGCATCGTGCTGCTGCCGCCCGCCCTGGTGCTGCTGTACGTCCTGGCGCTGGTGCCCTTCACCCCCGGCATCGGCGACCTGCGCAAGGCCAAGGTCGGCATGCCCTCGGTGCTGCTGGCCACCGACGGCAGCGTGCTGGCCGAGTACAAGAACATCAACCGCGAATGGGTCCCGCTGGACAAGGTGGCGGCCAGCGTGGTCAACGCGCTGATCGCCATCGAGGACCGGCGCTTCTTCCAGCACCACGGCATCGACCTGCGGCGCACCGGCGGCGCCTTGCTCAGCACCTTGCGCGGCGAGCTGCAAGGGGGCTCGACGCTCACACAGCAACTGGCGCGCAACCTGTATCCGGACGAGATCGGCCGTGCCGCCAGCATCACCCGCAAGATCAAGGAGGCGATCACCGCGCTCAAGATCGAGGCGCTGTATTCCAAGACCGAGATACTGGAGACCTACCTCAACACGGTGCCGTTCCTGTACAACGCCTTCGGCATCGAGATGGCCGCCCGCACCTATTTCGACAAGTCGGCCAAGGACCTCGACGTGCTCGAAGGCGCGACGCTGGTGGGCATGCTCAAGGGCACGAGTTACTACAACCCGGTGCTGAACCCGGAGCGGGCGCTGCAGCGACGCAACCTGGTGCTGGCCCAGATGGCGCGCGACGGCACGCTCGATCCGGCCCGGGTCCAGGCCTTGTCGCGCCAACCGCTGCGGCTGGACTTCGAACGCCAGGTCGAGTCGCCCGGCCCCGCCCCGCACATCGCGCAGCACCTGCGCACCTGGCTGGTCGCCTGGGCCGACGACAACGACTACAACATCCATGTCGACGGCCTGCGTGTGGTGACCACACTCGACGCGGGACTGCAGCGCGCGGCCAACCAGGCGCTGGCACGCCAGTTGGCGCAGTTGCAGCGACTGGCCGACAGCCGGGTGCGTCGCGGACAGGACAAGCCCCCGCTGCAGGCCGGCTTCGTTGCGCTCGATCCGCGCGACGGCGCGGTGCGCGCCTGGGTCGGCAGCCGCGACTTCGCCAGCGAGCAGTTCGACCATGTCAGCCAGGCCCGGCGCCAGCCCGGCTCGACGTTCAAGCCCTTCGTCTACGGCGCGGCCTTCATGCAGGGGTTCGATCCGGACGACACCCTGGTCGACCAGCTGGTCGCATTCCGGCCCGAAGGCGGCGGACCGGTCTGGTCACCCCGCGACGAAACCGAGCCGACCGGCCAACGCATGACACTGCGCGACGGCCTGGCGTATTCCAGGAACACCATCACCGCGCAGTTGATGCAGCAGGTGGGACCGAAGAACGTGGCCCGGCTCGCACAGTCCCTGGGCGTGCGCCAGAGCAAGCTCGACATCGTTCCTTCGCTGGCCCTGGGCACCAGCCCGGTGACGCTGATCGAGATGGTCACGGCCTACGGCAGCATCGCCAATGGCGGAAACCTGCGTCCGCCCTTGTTCGTGCAGCGCGTCGAGGACCGGCACGGCAAGGTGCTGCAGCAGTTCGCTCCCGCGCGCAATCCCGAACGCGGGATGCCGTACAAGGACGCGCTGACGCTGATCGACACCATGCGCGGCACCATCGACACCGGTACCGGCAGCGCGATCCGCTCGCGTTACGGCATCCGGGCCGACGTGGCGGGCAAGACCGGCACCACGCAGGAGAACACCGACGGCTGGTTCATCCTGGCGCATCCGCAGCTGGTGGCCGGTGCCCGCGTCGGTTTCAACGACAACAGCGTGACCATGGGCAGCTGGGGCCAGGGAGCCCGCAGCGCACTGCCGATCGTGGGCGAGGTGTTTCAATACGCCCTGCGGCAAAAGCACATCGACAACCGCGCGGAGTTCGACATTCCGCGCCCGAAACCGAAACCGCCGGCACCCGCACCGGAGCCCGCGCGCGAGAACCCGCTGATGGAGATCGTCAACGGCGTGCTGGAGGAGATCTTCAAGCAACTGCGATCCGACCCCGACCCGGCGGGCGACGAGCGCGCACCGGTGCATCCACCTCCGTACGATCGCAATTAGCCCGATTGGCGTGGGGATTCCGGCCGCTCGGCCACAATGGCGGCTTCCTCAAGGGGAGTAGCAGTCCCGATCCGCAACGGACGGGTTCGCATGTTTCGTCAGTACGTCGCAGTTCCGTCCCCGTGACGGCAATGCGGCCGGAGCATGCAGAGGTGCCGCCTGGCGCTCTCCCGCAAGACCTTCTGGAAAGCCGTGTGTCGCTTTTCAACCCTTGTGAGGTCTTGTCGTGGAAACTATCGCTCCGCTGTGGCTGTGGGCCACCTTCGTCGGCATCGTGCTGGTGTCGCTGTTCATCGATTTCGTCGTGCTCAAGAAGCAGGGCGCGCACGCCGTGGGCATGCGCGAGGCGCTGAACTGGTCGCTGATCTGGATCGCGCTGAGCTTCGTCTTCAACGGGCTGTTCTGGTGGGCCGTGCGCAACGAGACCGGCTCGGTGGCGATCGCCAACACCAAGTCGCTGGAATTCCTTACCGGCTACCTGATCGAGAAGTCGCTCGCGGTGGACAACATCTTCGTCTTCCTGATGATCTTCTCCTACTTCGCGGTGCCGCCCCAGTTCCAGAAGCGGGTGCTGATGATCGGCATCATCGGCGCCATCGTGCTGCGCACCATCATGATCCTGGTCGGCGGCTGGCTGCTGCAGCAGTTCCACTGGATCCTGTACCTGTTCGGCGCCTTCCTGGTCATCACCGGCATCAAGATGTGGTGGGCTGCCGGCCAGGAGCCGGACCTGCACGACAACCCGGCACTCCGGCTGCTGCGCAAGCTGATCCCGGTGAGCAAGCACTACGACGGCGAGAAGTTCTGGACCCGGGAGAACGGTGCGCGCATCGCCACCCCGCTGTTCATGGTCATTTGCCTGGTAGCGGTGACCGACGTCATCTTCGCGGTCGACTCGATTCCCGCCATCTTCGCGATCACCAGCGACCCGTTCATCGTGCTCACCAGCAACGTGTTCGCCATCCTGGGCTTGCGCGCGATGTATTTCCTGCTGGCCGCCGTGGCAAACAAGTTCCACCTGCTCAACTACGGGCTGGCCGTGATCCTGGTCTTCATCGGCGTCAAGATGTGCCTGATCGACATCATCAAGATCCCGGTGCTGGCCTCGCTGGGCGTGATCATCGGCGTGCTGGCCGTGACCATGCTGCTGAGCGTGCGCACGGCGACCGCCCAACCCCGGCGTGCCGTGGCCCGCAAGTCCGACGACTGACGGCGCGGCCGGCGCGCCGGCTGCGCGTCATCCTGCGTCGAGGTGAGCGGGCGCGTTCCCGATGGGCTGAAGCGCGTCAGAATCCGGCGACATGCCTGCACGCCCGCACCGCCCCGCCCTCGCCACCGCCGTGTTGCCTCTCGCAGGCGCAGGCGCGGCCCTGCGTCGCCCCGCCACGGCCTGGCGCATCGCGCTGGCCACCCTGCTGGCGCTGGTGCTGGCGGACGGCGCCCAGGCGCGACAACGCATCGGCGACCTGCAAGGCCGATCCCACCGCTCACCCGTTGCCGATACCCGGGTCGACGACATCGCCGGCATCGTCACGGCCGTCGAGCGCGACGGCTTCTGGATGCAGGACACCGGCGACGACGACCCGCTGAGTTCCGACGCGATCTACGTGTTCCGCGGCCCGCGCCTGGGCAAGCCACGGGTCGGCGACGCGGTCCGGGTCAGCGGCCAGGTGCAGGAGTTTCGACCCGGTGGCGCTGCCGGGGCGCACAACCTGAGCACGACCCGGATCGACGCCCGCGGCAGTCGTGGATCCTCCAACGGCT
This sequence comes from Rhodoferax sp., assembly GCA_024236015.1. Classification (GTDB taxonomy): domain Bacteria; phylum Pseudomonadota; class Gammaproteobacteria; order Burkholderiales; family Burkholderiaceae_C; genus CAISIP01. The sequence continues at coordinate 620,646 of JACKLK010000001.1, read as the reverse complement.
GGCGCCACGTGTCATCCGGCAATCGCCTTCCCGACCCGGTCGTGATCGGTCCCGGCTTGCTCCCGCCCATGGCCATCGGCCCGGCGGTCGGCGACATCAAGATCCACCCCGGTTATCGGCTGCAGCCGGCGGCTTATGCCATCGACTTCTTCGAGGCACTCGAAGGCATGCGCGTGGCCATCGACGCGGCGCAGTCGGTCGGGCCGCGCAACCGCCATGGCGAAATCCCGGTCGTCGCCACCGCCCAGGCGGGCATGGCCGGCATCGTCACCGCGGCCAGTGGCGGCCTGCTCGTGGGGCCAGGCCGGTTCAACGGGCATCGCATCGTGCTCGACGATCGCCTGCGCCCGACACCGGCCGTGCACAGTGGCGCACGGCTCGAGGGTGTCGTCGGTGTGCTGGACTACAGCCATGGCCACTACAAGCTGCAGCTGACCCAGTCCGTCACCGTGGTGTCGAACCCGCTGACCCCTGCTGCCGCCGCGACGACGGCGCCGGGACGGATCGCGCTGGCCAGCTACAACGTCCGCAACCTCGGCGGCGACGCCGACGCAGCGCGTGTCACCGCCGTCGCCGCGCAGATCGTGCACGCGCTGGGCGCGCCGCACCTGCTTGCGCTGCAGGAGATCCAGGACGACGACGGCGTGGTCGACAGCGGCGCGGTATCGGCCGATGCCACGCTGGCGCGATTGAGCGCCGAACTGGAAGCCTTGACCGGGCGCCCCTATCGGTATGTCGGCGTCGATCCGATCGACCTGGCCGATGGCGGCGCACCCGGCGCCAATATCCGCCAGGCCTTCCTGTACGATTCCGCGCGCATCGGATTTGCCGGGCCGGTCGGCGGAGCGCGCGACGCCGTCCGGGTCCGCGCAGGGCCCGACGGCCGGGTACGGCTGAACCTGGGCGCCGGTCGCCTGGACCCCACGCATCGCGCCTTCACCCACAGCCGCAAGCCGCTGGTGGCCGCGTTCACGATCGACGGCCAGCCGCTGCTGGTGGTCAACAACCATTTCAACAGCAAGGGAGCGGACCCGCCGCTGTTCGGCACCGGACAACCACCAGCCCTGCCATCGGCGACCCAGCGCCTGGCACAGGCCCGGGTCGTCGGACGTTTTGTTGCCGACGTCTTGGCCATCGACCCCGAGGCCCTCATCGTCGTCACCGGCGACTTCAACGATTTCGCCTTCGCCGACACGCTGGCGCCGCTGCATGCCGCCGGCCTGTTCAACCTGACGGATACGCTGCCCGAAACGCAACGCTACACCTACAACCACGAAGGCAACCTGCAGGCACTGGACCACATGTTCGTGTCACCCGGCCTGCGCGCCCGGGGCGCGCCCACGTACAGGGTCGTCCATGTCAACGCGGATTTCAGCGACGCGGTGTCGGACCACGATCCGGGCCTGCTGCGCTTCGAGCTGCCGGCGGCCGGCGCTCGTCCCCCCTGAGTCCCGGCCGTGCCGGCGCATCACGGCGCGCGGCACGTACCCGTCACACCGGGGCCGCCGCCTTGCTGGCGTCCAGCATGTTCTGCGCCGCCGCGGCCACTGCGTTGTCGGTGCCGCCAGCGACCTGCACCGTCGGGAACGCGAACTTGATGCCATTGGCGTCGAACGCGGTCTTGATCGCCGCATACGCCTTGCGCCGGATCACGAACTGCTCGCCGGGGCGGGTCATCATCTTCATGCGGATCTGGATCGCGAAGTCGCCGAACTGCTCCACGCCCTGCATCTTCAGCGGCTCCAGGATGTTCGGACCCATCTCCTCGTCGGCCGCCAGGTCCTGCCCGATCTTCTTGATCAGCTTGCGCGCCTTTTCCAGGTCGCTGTCGTAGGTGATGCCGATGGCCAGCTTGTCGATGACCCAGTCGCGGCTCATGTTCTGCACCGCGCCGAGTTCGCCGAACGGCACCGTGTAGACCGGCCCGCGGTGGTGGCGCAGCCGCACCGAGCGCAGGCTGAACGACTCCACCGTGCCCTTGTAGCTGCCGCTCTGGATGTATTCGCCGACCCGGAACGCGTCGTCGAACAGGAAGAAGACACCGCTGACGATGTCCTTGACCAGTGTCTGGGCGCCGAATCCGACCGCGATGCCGACCACGCCGGCGCCGGCCACCATGGGCGCGATGTCGACCCCGAGCGCCGACAGCGCGGTCAGCACCGCGATCACCGCCAGCGTCACGAAGGACACGTTGCGCACGATCGGCAACACGGTGCGCAGCCGGGTCGCCTGGCCGGCATGGCTGCTGTCGCTGTCGCCATCGGCCGTGGCCTGCACCTCGGCCAGGCGGCGCTCGATCATGGCCTTGAACACGAACCAGACGAGATCGGCGAACAGCGCAATGACAATGACGCTGAACAGGCCGCGCAGCACCAGCACCGACACCGACCCGCCACGCATCAGTTCCGCCAGGTCGATGCCCATGTTGCGCACCAGCACCACGCCGGCGGCGATGATCAGCACCAGCCGGATTGCGCGCACCACCGCCGCAGCCTGCACGCTGGGCACGACCGGCTCGTCCGCCGGCGCGCCGGGCGTGCGTTGCAGATGGATGGCGATGGCATTGACCAGGCGCATGATGCCGTACACGCCCAGCACCAGCGCGCCGAGCCAGAACACCGCAAACGCCCCGACGACGCGTGCCAGCAGCAACACGACGAACGCGACCGTCAGCAGCCAGCCCACGGACTTGTAGTGTTCGTTGCGCGGGCCGGGCCGGCGCCACACCATCTCCATGATCAGCGCCAGCTGCACCAGCGACAAGACATACGCGACCAGGCGCCAGACGCCCTCCTCGACTCCCTGCGCGATCAGCCATTCGATGACCGCATAGATGAACGCGAACCACGCCACGTTGAGCACCAGGCGCCGATGCCAGAACCAGGCTTCGGCGGTATCGAGCGGCAACATGCGGAACCGCTCGGCACCGGGCGCGAACAGCAGGCGGCCCGACACCATCGCCATGCGCACCATGACAATGGCCACCAGCAGGCGCAACAACGCGTCGCGCAAGGCCGGCGGCCAGTCGAAGGCTAGGAAGGCGCCGACGGTGCCGAGTGCGAATGCGGCCACCCAGCTGGAGCCGAAACCGAAACGCGCGAACATGGCGCGCAAGCGCTCGCCGGGCGTGTTCATCGGCGAGGCGATGATCCAGCGCCGCACGCCGCCCGAAACCATCCAGAACAGCCGCTCGACACCGAAACCCAGCGCCGCGAAGGCCGCCAGCAGCAGGAAGAAGTGGTCCACGCCATGGGTGGCCATCTCGCCGTGCACACGCGCTGCGGCTTCGGCCAGCTCGCTGCGCACCTTGGGTACGGCCGCCGCGACCGCCTGCAGGTGCGCGCGCATGCCGTCGATCTGGCCGGCCAACACGCCCTCTCCGTCGGCCAGCGCCACGGACGCGTTCGGTGCCACGGCCCCACTGCGTTGCTGCTCGATCCACCCTTGCACCTCGGGGTCGGCCAACATCTGCAGCAAGGCGCGCACCTTCTCCGGCGCAGGCGCGTCCGCCGCCATCGCGGCCAGCGGCAACACACCCAGGGTCAACAGCAGTACGATGGAACGCAACAGGTGCATGGCAGGATCCGATCTGGTGAATGGAAGGCCCGGGGCGGGCGAACCATTCTAGGTGGGCGCTCGACTACGCCGACCACGACGGCCACGCACTCATTCGCAGCGCATGCGGCCCTTGACCATCAGGCAACTCCTGCCGTCGCGCCGGATGAACACACCGGCGTCGGCGCGGTCGTAACGCATGCCGAACTCGTCCCAGCAGCCACCGGGGTCGCAGCTCACGACCAGCATGCCCGGACCTGGCGCGGGCACGACGGGAGGCAGCTGCGGCGGCTGCACGGGTGGCGCGCGCTGCGCCAGGGCTGCCCCTTGGGCCGACACCACCATCAGGCACGGCAGCAACGCCGACCGGCACCGCACTACGGCGTCCTCCATGCTGGCGCAGTCCTGCAGAGCGCGTTCATGCTTGCGCCTGGGTCTTCACGGCAAACACCGGCACCGCCAATGCCTTGCCCTTGAACACAACGTCGCCCAGCAACTCCAGCGGCAACTGCCCGCCCAGCGCCGCGTGCGTCGCGCCGTCGACGAGAATGCCGCGTCCCGCCTCCTTGGTATGGGCTTCGAGCCGCGCGGCCAGGTTCACGGTGTCTCCGATGCAGGTGTAGGTGGCGCGTTGCTGCGTGCCGGTGTAACCGGCCACGACCTCGCCCGATGCGACGCCGATGCCGATGCGGATCGGCGCCTTGTCCAGGCCGACCCGCTCGACGTTGAACAACGCGATCATCTCGACCATGTCCTGCGCCGCACGCACCGCCGCCAGCGGCGCAGCATCCAGCGGCTGCGGCGCACCGAAGATCGCCATCAGCCCGTCGCCGATCATCTGGTTCACCACGCCGCCGTGCCCGGTGATGGCGTCGAACATCAGCGTGTAGTAGGTGTTGAGCAGCTCGATCGTCTCCTCCGGCGGCTGCGACTCCACCAGCGACGTGAAGCCGCGGATGTCGGAGAACATCACCGTGGCCTGGACCCGGCGACCACCGAGCGCAAAACCCGACTGTTCCATGTCGTCGGCCACCTCCGACGTGGCGAAACGCTTGACCAGGTCCTTCTGCTGGTCGCGCAGGCGTTTTTTCTCCAGGCTGGAATTGATGCGTGCCTTGAGCAACACCGGATTGACCGGCTTGTTCAGGTAGTCGTCCGCCCCCAGTTCGATGCAGCGCACGATGTCCTGCAGCCCTTCGAGCGAACTCGTCACGATCACAGGAATGTCGCGCAGCTTGTGGTCGCCCACCATCTGCTCGAGCACGCCGAAGCCGTCGAGCTCGGGCATCTCCATGTCGAGCAGCACCAGGTCGAAGGACTCGGCGCGCAGCATCTCCAGCGCCACGCGGCCGTTCTCGGCACTGGACACCCGATGCCCCTGCAGCTCCAGGCTGCGCGTGAGCAACAGGCGGTTGACCTTGTTGTCGTCGGCCACCAGCAGCCGCGCGCCGCGCTCAGCCATTGCGCAGTTCCTGCAGCGCCGCGGCGACCTTGCGGTATTCGGCCTCCAGCGCGTCGAGCGGCGCGGTGTCGACGATCAGGCCGCCCTGCTCCAGCTTGCGCGCCAGCGCAGCCAGCCGCGTGGCGCCGAAGGTGTGCGCATTGGACTTGAGCGAATGCGCCGCGCGCCGGAACGCGTCGGCATCCGGACCGGCGTGCGCGCTGCGCAACGCGGCGAGCATGCCCGGCGCCTCCTCCAGGAAGGTGGCTATCAGCTCGGCCACGAAGTCGGAGCCGGCGGCGTCCTGCAGTTCCGCAAAAGTCGTGGCATCGATCGTCGCATCCGTCATGGTTCAGTGCTCCTTGCGTGGTCGGCTGTTGCCCAGCGCCTCGACCAATCGGTCGACGCGGATCGGCTTGGTCAGGTAATCGTCCATGCCCGCGGCCAGGCATTCCTCGCGGTCGCCCTGCATGGCGTTGGCCGTCATCGCGATGATGCGCGGACGCTGGCCGGCCGGCCAGCGCTGCGTGATGCGCCGCGCCGCCTCCAGGCCGTCCATCTCGGGCATCTGCACGTCCATCAGCACGACATCGTACGTCTGGCGCTCAAGCGATTCAACCGCCTCGACGCCGTTGCCGGCCAGGTCCGCGCGATAACCCATCTGCTGCAGCAGCCGCAGCGCCAGCTTCTGGTTCACGACATTGTCCTCCGCCAGCAGGATACGCAGCGGGTGGCGCTGCGCCATGCCCGGGTCCATGGTCGGTTTGGTCTTGGCCTGGACCGACTCGCGCGCCTTGCCCGCGGCCAGCAGCATCATCAGGCAGTCGAACAACTGGCTCTGGTGCAGCGGCTTGTTCAAGGTCGCACTGAACAGGTCCTCGCCCTCGGCCATCGCCTCGCGCCGTCCCAGCGACGTGAACAGCACCAGCGGCAAGTCCGCGCGGGTCGCCTTGAGCCGGCGCGCCAGCGTCACGCCGTCCATCTCGGGCATGTGCATGTCGATGATGGCCAGGTCGAAGCTTTCCCCCTCACCCAGCCACCGCAAGGCCTGCTCCGGCGATTCGGTGTCGCGCGCCCGCAAGCCCCAGCGCCCCGTCTGCAGCGACAGGATCTTGCGGTTGGTCGCGTTGTCGTCGACGATCAGAATGCCCTTGCCGGCCAGATCAGGCTGCTCGCCCGAAAAGTCGCGTCGACTGGCCGGCGGCAATTCGGCAACCGGCGCGGCGATGGTGAAGCGGAATATCGAACCGTGGCCGGCACCTTCGCTTTCGACCCACATCGTGCCCCCCATCAGCTCGGCAAGCCGCTTGCTGATTGCCAGCCCCAAGCCAGTGCCACCGTATTTGCGCGTGGTCGAGCTGTCGGCCTGGCTGAAGCTCTGGAACAGCTTGGCAATCCCGGCCGGGCTCAGCCCGATGCCGCTGTCGCGCACGGCGAATTCGAGCTGCAGCCGCCCGTCGTCGGCAGTGGCACGGCGCACCGTCAGCACCACCTCGCCTTGTTCGGTGAATTTCACTGCGTTGGACATCAGGTTCAGCAGCACCTGGCGCAACCGGGTCACGTCACCGACGATGGCCGCCGGCACATCGCCTTCGAACACATAGGCGATCTCGAGCTGCCTTTCCTGTGCCCGCCCGGCAATCAGGTCCAGCGCCGACTCGACGCATTCGCGCACATCGAACGGATGCGCCTCGACGTCCATGCGGCCGGCCTCGATCTTGGAAAAATCCAGGATGTCGTTGATGATGGTCAGCAGCGCATCGCCCGAATCGCGGATGGTGGATGCGAAGTCGCGCTGCTCGTCGTCGAGCGGTGTATCCAGCAGCAGCCCGCTCATGCCGATCACCGCGTTCATCGGCGTGCGGATCTCGTGGCTCATCGTGGCCAGGAAGCTGCTCTTGGCTTCGTTGGCGGCTTCGGCGGCGGCGCGGGCTTCCTGCGTCTCGCGGAACATGCGCGCATTCTGTATCGCAATCACAGCCTGGTCCGCAAAGGTCTGCAGCAGTTCCAGTTCCTTGGGTCGGAAAGGGCCAGTCGAACGGGCTACCCCGATGGCGCCGATGCCGCGGCCGTCCCACAACATCGGCGCGAACATCAGCGACGTGTACCCGATTTGCGCAGCCATCTTGCACAACACGCCGGGAACGTCGGCACCATGGACCAGATCCGGCCAGTGCAGGACGCGCCGCTCGCGCATCGCGCGCCCAGCGGGCGTGCGCTCGACCGGGGCCGGGAAGGTCGCGGCAACCACGTCGCGTGCCTTGCCCAGGTAGGCGCCGATGTACAACATGCCCTGCTCGTCCACCAGCAACACATCGAGTTCATCGCCGCCGAACAGATGCTGGCAGCTGTGCAGGATCATGTCGAACACCGGCTGCGAGTCCGACACCGACTGGCTGATGACGTTCAGGATATCGGCCGACGCCCTCTGCTGTTCCAGCGTCTCGGTGACATCGCGGTTGCGCGCCTCGAGTTCGTTGAACAGCCGTGTGTTCTCGATCGCGATGACCGCCTGGTCGGCGAAGCCCTGCAGCGACGCGATTTCCCGTTCGTGGAAAGCACCGGCCGTCGTGCGCGCAACCGCCAGCACCCCGATGCACTCGTCCGCACGCAGCAAGGGCACCATCAGCGAGGATCGATCGCCGTATTTCTCGTACTGCAGGTTCTCGTCGACCGGCAGGTCGACCTGATCCCAGTCCGGCACATGGAGCAACTTCCCGCTGGTGAACACGCGGCTCGGAAAATTGGCGTCGGGATCGATCGGATTGCGCCTGCCGGACCGAGTCCAAGTGCCCTTGAACGCATCATTTGCGCTGGCAGACGCGATCAAGAAGGCGTCGCCGTCGCGCTGCAGCACCGCACACGACGAACAGTCCATCAGGCGAGCGGTCGTTTCGGCAATTGCGTCGAATACCGGCTGCACGTCATCGGGCGACTGGCTGATGACACGCAGGATGTCGGCGCTGGCGGTCTGCTGCTGCAGCGCCTCCTGCGTCTCCTGGAACAGCCGCACGTTCTCGATCGCGATCAGTGCCTGGTCGCGGAACGATTCGGCGATGGCCATCTCCTTGGTTCCGAACGCATGTGCCCGGCTGCTGACAAACGCGAGCAATCCGGTACAGGTGTTGCCCCGCATCAAGGGCAGGTACAGCGCCGACTCGACACCGAACTGCTCGCGAATGGCGCGCTCGTGCAACGGCAATTCGAGCTCCGACCAATCGGGCAGATCCAGCATGGTCCGGTCGAGAATCGCGCGCGATGGACAGTTCAGTGCCGGATCGATCGGCAAGCGACTCGGCCCCAGGTCGTCCATCGGGCCCTCAACGGTTGCACCTGCCGCCGGCGTGAACGTCGTTTCGTCACAACGGATGACGAATGCGCCGTCGCAATTGATCAGCCGGACCGCGCTGGCCACGATGGCGTCGAACACCGGTTGGACGTCCGTGGGCGAACTGCTGATGATCCGCAGGATGTCGGCGCTCGCCGTCTGGCGCGCCAGGGCCTCCTGCGTCTCGTTGAACATCCTGGCGTTCTGGATCGCGATCACCGCCTGGTCGGCAAACGTGCGCAGCAGCGCCAGTTCCTTGTCGGAGAATCCCACGTTCGGATCCCGTGCGACGTCGATCATGCCGATGGCTTCGCCCTTCCACATCAGTGGCGTGATGGCGATGGAGAACGCGCCACTGTCCTGCGCAATGCGCCGCAGTGCATCCGGAACGTCGGGATCATGGGCCGAATCGGCAAAACACAGCTGCCTGCGCTGCGCGATCACGAACGGCGCCGACGTCCGCTCCAGCGGCAGCGGATACATGCCGCGCACCGTGTCCGCGCTGGGCCCGCGAATCGCTGCGCAGCGCAGCTGTCCGGTGTCGACCAGAAAGACGGCAACATCCCGGCACGGCATCAGATGGTCCGTACTCTCGAGTATGCGCTCGAACACCGGCGTTGCATCGGCGATGGAACTGCTGATGACCTGCAGCACGTCCGCGGTGGCCCGCTGCTGCTCCAGTGCCTCGGTCACTTCCCGGTTGCGCGCCTGCAGTTCATTGAACATCGCCGCGTTGCGGATCGCGATCACGGCCTGGTCCGCAAACGACTTGACCAGGCCGACTTCGCGCTCGCCGAACGGACGAACGTCCAGGTTCAGGGCGGCGATCGTGCCCAGCACCCGGCCCTGGAAGACCATCGCGGATGTCACCATCGCCGCGTTGCTGCCGACGATGCGCGCGGCGGCGCGCACGCTGTCGGGGACCCCGTCGCCATGCAGGATGTCGGGCCAGTGCGAAGGCGCGCCGGTCAGGACGGTGCCGTCCGGCACCGGCCGCGGGAAGATCCGGCGCAATGCGTCGACCGCCCTGCCCCAGCCCGCCTTCCAGTGCAATTGCCCGTCGTCGCCGGCTGCCGCGATCACCAGCTCGGCATCCGGCAACAAGCGGTGCAACGCGGCGCAGATGCTGTCGAACACCGGCTGGGCATCGGCCACCGAGGTGCTGACGACGCCCAGCACCTCGGTCGTCGCATGCTGGCGCTCCAGCGCCTCCTTGGTCTCCTGCACCAGTCGCGCGTTCTCCAGCGCCACGCCCATGCTCGCCGAGATGGTCAGCAGCAGGCGCACGTCGGCCTCGCCGAACGCGTATTCGCGCTCATGGTTCTGCAGCGTGAAGAAACCCAGCACCCGATCGCTGCCGATGATCGGCACCGATGCGCCGGACAGGCATTGATCGGTTCCCGGCGCGGGAAACAGTCCCACGGCTTCCTGCTCGGCCCTGGTATTGAGAACGCGCACTGCGCGACCATGCAGGATGCTGTCGATCCAGTCGCCAGGCACCACCGCGCGCGGCGGCCGGTGGGCCAGCGGCTGGCCGTGTTCGTAGTTATACAGGGTGTGCAAGGTGTTCGCGGCGGCGTCCCACCAGACCATGCTCACGTCGCCGGTGCGGAACACCTCGCGCAGCTTGTCGCCCACCAGCGTCGCGATGGCATGGAAGTCCAGTTCGCCGGCCACACCACGCTGGATCGCGGAGATCACCTCCAGTTCGGCGACCCGGTCGTTCAGGGCGGTGGTGCGTTCCCGCACCTTGGCCTCCAGCCCTTGGGCCCACTGCGTGTTGTCCAGCGCCACGGCCGCCTGGGACGCCAGCATCGCCAGCAGGTCCTGGTCGGATGCGTGGAAACGGCCGAATGCGCCGTCGATGTCGGCATACAAGTAGGCCAGCAGGCGATCCTGCACGACCAGCGGCAGCACCAGACAGGAGCGCTGGTCCACGGGCTCTGCCCCACCCGGGCCGTGGCGCAGACGCGCAACCCGGGTTTCGCCCGCCTCGTGCAACCACGGCGTGATCGCCACCAGCAGCGCTGCGGCGTCTTCGCCTTGGGGAAGCAACGCGCTGGCGACTTCCATCGCGCCGTCCGCCTGTCGCACCAACAGCACCCGTTGTGCACCGGACAATTCCGAGACCTCCTCGACCAGAAAGTCCTGCAGCGCATCGGCGCTGCGCAAGGCGTTCAGCCGCATGCCGGTATCCACCAGCCGCTTGAACGGCTCGCTGGTGCTGCTGTCGATCGCCAGATGCGCCAGCCGCTCGGCCGGCGCCAGGCCACGCCGTGCTGACTCCGGCAACCACTCCCACACGATGTCCCGGTTGTCCGCCACCTTGTTCAAGAAGCTGCGGCGCAGGCCCTCGTCGCGGATGTTGAGCACGCCCTTCAACAGCAGCGTGTAGGCCTGTTGCAGCGCCGCCCATGCTGCGTCACCCTGGCCATTAGCGCGCAGGGCGCGTGCGTGCATCAACCAGATCGCCTGGCTATGGCCGAACTCGGCCCGTCCATACGCCTGCGCCGCATGCCATCGGGCGACGCGACGGGTGGCGCGCAACGCGCCCGCTGCATCACGCCTGTGCATCAACGCACGGGCGAGCAGAATCTGCAAGGACATATACCGGGGCTGATTCTGGTCGCGGGACGCCTTCAAGCCGGCACGCACGGCCCTGATCGCGGCGTCGCTGTCGCCTCGGGCAAGCGCCAGTTCGGCGGCCCACATGAGCCGGTCGGCATGGCACTCGCGAAAGTCGACCGAATCCACCAGCGCGCTGTACGCGGGCCACTGCTGGTCGACAGCATCGAGTTCGCCCAGCGCGATCAACCGACTGATCTCGGCGCCCCGATGCAGGGCCAGGTGATGCACCAATCCGAGTCGCTCGGCCATGGCCGCTACCGGTTGGCCGCGCCGGGTGGCCTGCCGGTACAGGCCGAGCTGGGCCAGCACAATGCTTTGATTGCCCAACGCCATACCACGCCCCATCACCTGCCCGGCACGCGCGAATGCCGTGTCCGCCTGGCGCAGCAGCTCCATGCGATCGGCGATGTCATTGCTGCTGAAACTCTGCACCTGCAACGCATGGCCCAGGCCGCAGAAGTCACCCGCAGCGCGTGCCAGCATGACTGCCTGTTTCGCCGCTGCCTGCGAGTCGGCCGGCTGCCCCAGCCTGTCGTAGGCAAAGGCCGTGAGCCAGAAACTGCGGCCCTGACCGACCTGATCACCCAACTGCTCGAACCGCTCCCGTGCATCGCTTGCGCCGGCCAGCGCACCCGCGTATTGCCCGGCGCGCAGCTGCGCCTCGCCCAGCCGCAGCAGGCCATGCGCGACCAACGCGATGTCACGCGTCGCGTGTGCGCTGCGCAGTGCCTGCTGTGCCACCGGTACGGCATCGTTGACCCGTCCACGGCGCATCAGCACCAGCGCCTCACTGTCGCGCGCCCGCGTGACCATGACCGGATCCGGATGCGCGTCAGCCAATACGCGCATCGACGCAGCGTCGTCCGCCGCTTCGGCAAAGCGTCCGTCGGCAATCAGTGATTCGACCCGCAGCCCTATCAACTCCATCCGACGCGACGCCGCCAACCGCCGAGCGGCAATTGCACGACCGCAGCGCTCGATGACCGCCCCATGCTGGCCGCTCCATGCCAGTGCACGAATGTGCTGCACCACGTTCGCCGCCGCAGATGCCTTGTCCGCCATGTCAGCTACCTGCCCTGGCCGGCACGCCCAGCAGGGACTCGACCAGCGCATCGACCCGGATCGGCTTGGTCACGTAGTCGTCCATGCCCGCGGCCAGGCAGGCCTCGCGGTCGCCCTGCATCGCATTGGCCGTCATCGCGATGATGCGCGGGCGCTTGTCCGCTGGCCACTGCGCCACGATCCGGCGCGATGCCTCCAGCCCGTCCATCTCCGGCATCTGCACGTCCATCAGGATCACGTCGTAGACCTGGCGCGCCACACCATCGAGCGCCTCCTTGCCGTTGCTGGCCAGGTCCGCCCGGTAGCCCATCTGCTGCAGCAGCCGCAGCGCCAGCTTCTGGTTCACCACGTTGTCCTCGGCCAGCAGGATGCGCAGCGGATGGCGCCTGGCCAGTTCCGCGTCGATCTTCGGCTTGACCGGCGCGGCCGCCGGTTTCAGCGCCTTCTCGCCCTCGCCCAGGATGCCCACCAGCGTGTCGAACAGCTGCGACTGGCGCAGCGGCTTGCCCATGCAGGCACTGAACAGCCCCTCGGTATCGCCCGCCTCGCGTCGGCCCAGCGAACTGAACAACACCAGCGGCAGGTCCGGGCGCAGCGCGCGCACCTTGCCCGCCAGCGTCAGCCCGTCCATCTCCGGCATGTGCATGTCCAGCACCGCCAGGTCGAACGCCTCGCCCTGCTTCAGCCAGCCCAACGCCGTTGCCGCCGACTCGGTGTCGCGCACCACCATGCCCCACTTGCCGGACTGCAGCGCCAGCACCTTGCGGTTGGTCGCGTTGTCGTCCACTACCAGCATGCGCTTGCCCGCCAGCGCCGGCTGCTGGCCCAGGAAGTCGCGCCGGTTCGCACTCGGCGACTCCGCCACCGGCGCCACGATGCTGAAGCGGAACGTCGAGCCCTTGCCCGGCCCCTCGCTGCTGGCCGTCATGCTGCCACCCATCAGCTCGGCCAGTCGCTTGCTGATTGCCAGCCCCAGCCCGGTGCCGCCGTACTTGCGCGTGGTCGACGAGTCGGCCTGCGAGAACGACTGGAACAGCCGCGCCATGCCCTGCGCGGACAGGCCGATGCCGGTGTCGCGCACCGCAAACTGCAGTTCCACGCCGCCTTCGGCTGGCTTGGCGCTGACCGTCAGCACCACTTCCCCCTGCTCGGTGAACTTCACCGCGTTGGCCAGCAGGTTCAGCAGCACCTGGCGCAGCCGCGTCACGTCGCCGTTGACCGCCGCCGGTACCTCGCCCTCGAACAGGTAGGCCAGATCGAGCTTCTTCTCCGCCGCCCGTGTGCTCATCAGGTCCAGCGCCGCCTCCACGCATTCGCGCAGGTCGAACGGGTGCGCGTCGATGTCCATGCGCCCGGCCTCGATCTTGGAAAAATCCAGAATGTCGTTGATGATCGTCAGCAGCGCGTCGCCACTATCCCGAATCGTGGAAGCGAAATCACGTTGTTCGTCGTTCAGCGGGGTATCCAGCAACAACCCGCTCATGCCGATCACCGCATTCATCGGCGTGCGGATTTCGTGGCTCATCGTGGCAAGAAAACTGCTCTTGGCTGCGTTGGCCGCCTCGGCCGCCGCGCGAGCCTCCTGCGTCTCGCGGAACATGCGCGCGTTCTGGATCGCGATCACCGCCTGGTCGGCGAAGGTCTCGAGAAGGGCGACCTCCTTGTCGCTGAATGGACGCGGCGGCACGCGCACGATGTAAATGGATCCCACACCATTGCCTTCCCATTGCATCGGCGCAAACACCTGCGAGAAGTTGCCGATATCCAAGGCAAGCGCTACCTGGCGCACGCCACGGGGTACATCGGCTCCGTGCAACACATCGTCATAACGCAGCACCTGGTGTCGACGCATTGAATGCGTCACTGGTTCATCGCGCAAGGGCTGCGGGAATATCCGTGTCAAAGCCTCAGCCCCACTGCCGCGGTGGGCAACGACGCGCATGACGGCATTCGCCTCGTCGATCAGCACCACGCCCATCTGAGTCCCGTCGAACAAGCGCTCACAACTCGCCAGGATCTTGTCGAACACCGGCGCGGCGTTGGCCACCGAACTGCTGATGACCTCCAGCACCTCGGCCGTGGCCGTCTGCTGTTCCAGCGCCTCCTTCGTGTCATTGAACAGCCGGGTGTTCTGGATTGCGATCACCGCCTGGTCGGCGAAGGTGCGCAGCAGGTCGAACTGGTGCTCGGAAAAAGTCCCCGCTTCCCTGCGCGTGACGCTGATGACGCCGACCGCGGCGCCCTCATGCAGCAGCGGCACCAGGATCTGGCTGCGCCAGCCCCGGCTGCGCGCCAGTTTGCGCAGGCCGTCGGAAATGACCGCGTCGGTTTCGATGTCTTCGACGATGTTCGGCTCTCCGGTGATCAGCGGCTGGTACAGCGAATCCGAGCCGAGCGGCGCCGGGAAGAACGACACCAGCTCACGGTCGCCCTCTTCGGTGGTCCTGGTGTAGGCGGCAAGATGGATGTCATCGCCGACGCGTCGCAGCAAGGTGGCCGAAAACCCGCCGATCAAGTTGCGCGCGCTGTGCACGATCGCATTGAGCACCGGCTGCACATCGTCGGGTGAACTGGCGATCACGTTGAGGATCTCGGCGGTCGCGGTCTGGCGCTCCAGCGCCTCCTGCGTCTCGTTGAACAGCCGCACGTTCTCGATCGCGATCACGGCCTGGTCGGCAAAGGTCTGCAACAGCGCCACCTGATGCGGCGACACGCGGCCCGGGTCGCGGCGCGCGACACTGATCATTCCGATGGACTCGCTGCCACGCAAGAGCGGGCAGAACACGGCGCTGCGCCAGCCACGCGCCTGCGCGACCTGGCGCAGCGACTCCGGCACATCGGCCTGGGTCCGGGCGTCCTCGATCAGCACGGTCTCGCCCTGCAACAGGTTCTCGGCGACCCCCAACTGCCCCAGCGCCACCGGGAAATAGGCCTGCAATGCGGCATCGCCCTGCGGCGTCGTCGGGGTGAACGCCACCAGGTGCAGCATGTCGTCGATGATGCGCGCCACCATGGTGGAGAAACCGCCCAGCAGCCGGTTCGAACTGGCAGCGATGGCATCGAACACCGGCTGCACGTCATCGGGCGAACCGGCGATGACCTTCAGGATCTCGGCCGTTGCGGTCTGGCGTTCCAGCGCCTCGTTGGTTTCCCGGAACAGCCGCGCGTTCTGGATCGCGATAACCGCCTGGTCGCAAAACGTGCGCAACAGCGCGATCGCCTTGTCCGAGAACGGCCCGGCGACATCCCGGCCCACGAAGATGGTGCCGATGCCGCGCCCTTCCCAAAGCATGGGCGCAAACAGCACCGATCGGATGCGGGTTGCCCGGCAGCCCTCGCGCGTCACCGGCGGCACGTCGTCTGCGGTGGCATCCGGGTAATGCATGACACGCCGGTGCACGATGGCTGCGCCCGAACCCGATCCTTCGCCTGCCGGGAACGGTTGCAGGCGCTCCAGTTCCGTGCGCCCCGGCCCATCGTAGGCACCGATCCAGAGGTTGCCGTCCTTGCCGACGAGGTTGACCCCGATCTGCGTGCCGGCGAACAGGTGCTTGCAACTCTCCAGTATCTTGTCGAAGACCGGCTGGGCGTCGGCGATCGAATTGCCGATGACCTGCAGCACCTCGGCCGACGCGGTCTGCTGCTCCAGTGCCTCGCGCGTCTCGTTGAACAGGCGCACATTCTCGATAGCGATCATCGCCTGGTCGACGAAACTGCGCATCAGCGCGATTTCCTGGTCGGTGAACCGGTGCGGCGCATCGTTTCCCACCGCCAGCGCGCCGATGCATTCGTCGCCACGCATCAATGGCAAAGACAATGACGAGCGCGTACCGGTCCTCTCGTACACCGCTTGCTCGTGTGGCGGCAGTTCGATCGCCGACCAGTCCGGAATGTGCAGCATCCGCTTGTGCACCAGCACCCAGGAAGGGAAGTCGCCATCGGCATCGATCGGATGGACTTCCAGGCTGGCCGGTCGCGGGTCGGTGCGCCCGTTCGTGCTGTGCGAGACAACGGAGAACCCGTTGCCCCTGCGCAGGAACGCATAGGCGCCCTGCACCGACAACAGACGGCAGATGGCAGCCGTGATCGCATCGAACACCGGCAGGACATCGGTCGGCGACTGGCTGATCACGCGCAGGATGTCTGCGGTTGCGGTCTGGCGCTGCAGCGCCTCCTGCGTCTCGTTGAACAGCCGCGTGTTGTCGATCGCGATCATCGCCTGGTCACAGAACGACTGGGCGAGCGCGATCTCGGCATCGGTGAAATGCGAAACGCGCATGCGCATCAAGGCCATCACGCCAATGCAATGACCCTGGCGCTGCATCGGCAGTTGCAGCCCGGACTGGATGCCGACCGACTCCCACAAGCGACGCTCATGCTCCGGCAGTTCGGCCTTCGATCGGTCCGGCACATGCAGGTTCGTGCCGCTGCGGATCACGCGCGATGGAAAGTTCGCGGCGGGATCGATCGGGACACGCGTGGCATCGAGAATGGTTCGCAGGCCGTTCCCATCGGCACTGGCTGCCGCCCAGAATGCTTCGTCGTCGCAGCGCAGGATCACGACCCGGTCGCACGCGATCAGCCGCCGCGCCGTGGTCACGATCGCATCGAACACCGGTTGCACGTCGGCCGGGGACTCGCTGATGACGCGCAGGATGTCAGCGGCCGCACGCTGGCCTTGTTGTGCCTGCC
This sequence comes from Rhodoferax sp., assembly GCA_024236015.1. Classification (GTDB taxonomy): domain Bacteria; phylum Pseudomonadota; class Gammaproteobacteria; order Burkholderiales; family Burkholderiaceae_C; genus CAISIP01. Next base: position 603,940 of record JACKLK010000001.1, on the reverse strand, counting down.
GTGCCTGCCGGGCCAGACGCTGGTTCTGGATCGCGAAAGCCGCCTGGCCGGCCAACAGCACGAGCACCTGGAGGTCGGCTTCGTCGAAACGACCATGGCGGCCGTCGACGTCGGCATAGATGCAGCCCAGCACGCCATCGGACGCCTGCAGCGGTACGACCAGGCACGAGCGCTGGTCGACCGCGGCCGCGCCGTCGGGCCCGTGGCGCAGGCGCCCCACGGCATGGCGGCGCGCCTCGTCCAGCCAGGGAGCAACCAACGGCAACAAGCCGCGGGATCGCTCGCTCCGCGGCAATCGCGCGGCAGCGACGTGGTTCGTCGTCGCATCGGGCTGCAACACCAGCATCACGCGTTGCGCGCCCAGCAGGTCGGCCGCCTCCGCGGCAATCACGCGGCACAGCGCGGGTTCGGTCGACGGCCGCGCCAGTCGCTGATGGACACGCGCCAGGCGTTCGATCGGCGGGCGATCGCGGCCCGGGCGGGCGCGCTGGTCACCCACCATCACGTGTCCTTGCCGGCAGTGGCGACGCCGTGGACGCGCCGGCGCGGCAGCCGCGCCGCTGCACAATGGCCCCGGCGGTCGGAGGTGATGTAACCGGACTTGTTTTTCGTGACATCCATCGGTTCCCCTGGGACGGCCACCTCCGCGATGGTCCGCCGCGCAGGCTGCAAACAGTGTAGCGGCCATTGCACAGGCCTCGATGACGTGTGGCCCCAAGATAGTAATGTCCCCTTCGCCCCAAGTAGAAGTGTCCCCTTGCAGATCGAGCAGGGGAATGCATCTTGGGACAGGAATGGGGACTGATGAGTCAGAAGGAAGCACAGCGGCTGGCCGTGGTGCAGCGAGTTGGCGCGGGCGAATTGAGCCAGATGCAGGCGGCAGCGACGCTGGGCCTCTCTGTGCGCCAGGTCAAGCGCCTGTGCCGGCAAGTGCGGCAGCAGGGGCCGTCGGGGCTGATCTCGCGCAAACGCGGTAAGCCGAGCAACCGGCGCATTGGGGCTGAGCAGCACGAACACTTCATGGCCTTGGTGAGCCGGCATTACGCGGACTTTGGCCCTGAGCTGGCACGCGAGTACCTGGCACGCGATCACGGGTTCGGCTACAGCACCGAGACGCTGCGAGGCTGGATGATTCAGGCCGGTCTGTGGAAGGCCAAGGTGCGCCGGGCCAAGCGCGTGCACAGCCCGCGCCCGCGCCGATCCTGCCTAGGCGAACTGGTGCAGATCGATGGCAGCCACCACGATTGGTTCGAAGGTCGCGCGGGCAAATGCTGCCTGATCGCCTTCATCGACGACGCCACGGGTCAGGTTCTGGGCGCGCGCTTCAGCGCCGAAGAGACCACCGAGGCCTACCTGGCGGTACTGCGCGAAGTGGTCGATCGACACGGAGCACCGTTGGCGCTGTACAGCGACCGCCACAGCATCTTCACCAAATCCAATCCAGAAGACGCCAAGCCCACGCAGTTCGAGCGCGCGTTGCTGCAGTTGCACATCGAGCCCATCTGCGCCAACACGCCCCAGGCCAAGGGACGGGTGGAGAGGCTGTTCCAGACGCTGCAAGATCGCATGTGCAAGGCGCTGCGGCTCGATGGGGTGGCCAACATGGATGACGCCAACGCCTGGTTGGGCAGCTATCTGCGCCAGCACAACCAGCGCTTTGCTGTGGCCGCTCGCGAGGCTATCGACTTGCATCGGCCATGGATGGGAACGGCAAGGGCATTGAGCGAGATCTGCGCCCTACACCACCAACGCGACCTCAGCGCGCAAGGCGCATGCAAATTCGAAGGCCAGATCCTGCAGCTCGAGCCTGGTCAATCACATGCGCCAAAGGCTCGGGCAAAAATCAACATCGTGCAGTTCGCTGACGGACAGCTGAGCCTGAGCTATCGGGGCAAACCACTGCAACACCGAGCATTTGCCTTGCATGACCATTTGAACAACGGCAAATTGGCCGACGCCAAGACGTTGCCAGGCAAGATCGACTCCCTGCGCAAGCCCACAAACCCAGAGAGAACGCGCATCGCCAGACTCAAGGCCGAACTGGAATTCCAGGCCAGCCAGCGGGCCCGAGGCATCTACCGTCCTGACACCCCGCCGATCGTGCCACCGCGAGTCAGCCGGCAGCTACGGGCTACGCCCTGCGCAGCCGGCTGACTCGATCGACGCAACCCGAATCACCACTCGACCCAGGGGACATCTCTACTTTGGGCAAAAGGGGACATTTCTACTTTGGGTTGACACAGGCCTCGATGACGCGTTATGGTTGCCGAACCGACGCCGCCAGGCCGCTGCTGGCGTGGCCAGCGTCACATGCAACAACAAGGAGATCCCATGGGCAGCACGATCCGATTCAAGCGTCCCGACGGCAAGGACGTCGATGGTTACCTGGCCGAACCGGCCGGCGGCGGCACGAACGCCCCCGGCATCGTCGTGATCCAGGAATGGTGGGGCCTGAACGACCAGATCCGCGGCGTGGCCGACCGGCTGGCCGCCGCCGGCTACCGGGCCCTGGTGCCGGACCTGTACCGCGGCAAGCTGGGGCTCAAGGCCGAGGAGGCCCAGCACCTGATGGACGGACTCGATTTCGCCGATGCCGCCAGCCAGGACATTGCCGGCGCGGTGGCGCACCTGAAATCCGGCGGCAGCGCCAAGGTCGGCGTGACCGGTTTTTGCATGGGCGGCGCGTTGACGCTGCTGTCGGCCGTTTTGGTGCCGGGCATGGATGCGGGCGTGGTCTGGTACGGCTATCCACCGCTCGAATACATCGACGCGAGCAAGATCAAGGCCCCGCTGATGGCCCATTTCGCGCTGGAAGACGAGGCCTTCCCGATCGCCAAGGTCGACGCGCTGGAGAAAAAACTGCGCGATGCCGGGACGCAGTTCGAGTTCCACCGCTATCCGGCCAAGCATGCGTTTGCCAACGAGGAGGCCGACAGCAAGGGCCTGGCGATGCTCAAGTACGACGCCGCATTGGCCGAGCACGCGTGGAACCGCACGATGGCATTTTTCGACACGCACCTGAAGCATTGACGGACCGCGGCGCGCCCGCGCCCGGCGTCCGGCGAAACCGACCCTGCGGCGGCGCCAGCGGCGAACGCCGTTCGCGCTGACAATGCGCGTGTTGCGTGTCCGGCCCGGACACGGACCCACACACGCCCGTTGCCTGCCCGATGTCCGCTCCCGCCGCCTCCGCACCCGTCCCCCGCCGCGCCCTGGTCATGCTGATCGCCCTGACCCTGGTCTGGGGCACGAACTGGCCCTTGTTCCCGCTGGCGGTACGGGAGATATCGGTCTGGACCTTCCGCGGCATCGCGATGCTGGGTGCAGGCGCGACGCTGCTGCTGATCGCCCGCATGCGCGGCCATTCGCTCGCCGTGGCCCGGCGCTACTGGGGCACGGTGGCACTGGCAACATTCCTGTACCTGGTGATCTGGAACGTGGCCAGCACCTACGCCGCCGTGCTGATCCCGTCCGGCCAGGCGGCGGTGCTGGGCTTCACGATGCCCTTGTGGGGCGCGCTGATCGCCTGGGCCGTGCTGGGCGAACGGCTCAGCCCGCGGCTGCTGCTGGCCGTCGTGCTGGGCGGCATCGGCGTCACGCTGCTGATGGTGCCCAGCTTCCAGGCCTATGCGGCGGCGCCGCTGGGCCTGGCCATGGGACTGCTGTCTGCCATCGGCTGGGCCATCGGCACCATGATCCTCAAGCGCGGCAACGTATTGGTGCCCGTGATGGTGCTGACCGGCTGGCAACTGGTGCTCGGTTCGATTCCGATTGGCATCGTCGCGCTGGCGATTGCCGACAGCCCGTGGTTCCTGCCGAGCTGGCAGTCCATCGCGGTGATTGCCTGGATCACGTTGATCCCGATGTGCATCGGCAATGTGTGCTGGTTCGCCATCGTCGGCCTGCTGCCGGCCAACGTGGCCGGCCTGTCGTCGGTGATGGTGCCGGTGGTCGCCATGGTCTCGGGTGCCATCGTGCACGGCGAGCCGCTCGGCCCGCTGCAGCTGGTCTCGATGGCCTCGTGCGTGGCAGCGCTCGTGCTGGCACTGGGGCACAAGACGCGTCCCGCCACCCGCGAGGGGTAAACTGCTGGTTTACCCGTAGACCGCCATTGCCCCGGCGGCAACCGCCATGACCCCTGCCATCGACTACCTGAATCCCGAACTGCCCGCAGACCTGCGCATCGTGCCGATGCCGGTCGTCGATGCCACGGACGAGAACCTCGAAGGGTATGGCCGCCTGGTGACGAATCCTGACAACGTCCTGGTCGAGATCACGCATTGGCCCGCCACCGGCTGGCGGCCGGTCGACCCCGACACCGGCCGCGAAGGCGGAACCTCCGAAGGCATCTTCGTCAGCGAATGGAAAGGCGACGTGCTGTACGGCCGCAACGATGCGATCGGCGGCCATTACATCCTGGCCTACGCCGAGCCGCCGGACGTGGCGCGCGAAGACCACCAGCGCCCACCCAAGCGCATGTTGCTGTGGCACGCCAACTACCATCCGGACGGCGGACAGCTGTTCTTTCCGCAGCAGAAGGAACCCTTTCTGGTTCCCCTGGCACTGCCCGGCGACGACATCATGCCGGACAAGTTCACCTGCTTTCGCTTCGACGGCACGAAAGGTCTGTACATCCACCCCAACATCTGGCACGAAGGCGTGTTCGCCGTGTCGGGCAAGCAGAAGTTCTTCGACAAGCAGGGCGCGGTCCATGCCCGCGTGTCGGTGGATTTCGCGCGCGAATTCAGCTGCCTGCTGTCGGCCGAGATCGCCTGACGCGACGATCCGGCCCGTGGCCCGCGAGCGCGCCGGTAGCTTGGCCACGGTGCCTGCGCCTGGCTCCGACGGTGACGCCGGCGGATTCCGCAATGCTCACAACAAGGGACTGAGTTCGCGCGCCGCCTGCTGCAGCACCGGCAGCCACTGACCGCAGGTCTGCGCCACGTCCGTACACGGGCCGGGCAGGACAACGTTGAGCGCGGCGATGGTTCGGCCCTGCAGGTTGCGCAACGGCACCGCCAGCGCATGCACGCCGAGTTCGTGCTGCTCGCTGGCCAGGCACCAGTCGGCGGCACGCAAGGGCTCGAGCGCGGCGCGTAACGCGGCAGCCGTACACAGCGTGTGCGGCGTCAGCCGCGGCAGCTGGCGCCCGCGCAACCAGTGTGCCAGCTCGGTGCGGGACTTGGCGGCCAGCAGCAACTGGCCCGTCGATGTGGCATGTGCCGGCAACCGCGCACCCAGATGCAGGCCATACGCGTGCAGCCGGGTCGGCGCCGCCGGCGCCAGGTTGAAACCCTGTCCGCTGTTGGCAATGATCACGACCTCGTCGCCGTCGAGCACGACGCAGGAGAATGCGCCGCGGGTCTGGGCTGCGATGCGGCTCAGTGTCGGCTGCAATACGCGGGGCAGGCGCGCCGACGACAGATAGCTGCCCGCAAAGCGCAGCACCTTGGGCGACAACCAGTAGTAGCTGCCATCCGTTTCCAGGTATCCCAGGTCGGCCAGCGTCAGCAGATGGCGCCGCGCCGACGCGCGGCTCAGGCCCGCGCGTTGCGCGGCCAGCGTCGCGTTGAGGCGCTGGCGCTCGGTGTCGAAACTCTCGAGCACCGCCAGGCCCTTGGCCATGCCGTCGATGCGATCCGCCTTGTCCAATGCAGCCTCCTGGCGCCGCTGCCCGCGGCGCGGAAAACCTGTGCGACTATCGCACAGTTGATCCGATGATCGCACATTGGCGGCGGCACCGGCTTGCCCCGCCGGCCCGCTGCGACCTATGCTCGGTGCAGTTCATTCCCCGCAGGAGACCGCACCATGCGAACCCAGGTTGCCATCATCGGAGCAGGCCCGTCCGGCCTGCTGCTCGGACAGTTGTTGCACAAGGCCGGCATCGACGCCGTCGTCATCGAGCGCCAGAGCGCGGACTACGTGCTGGGCCGCATCCGCGCCGGCGTGCTGGAGCAGGTCTGCGTCGACATGCTGGACGAAGCGGGCGTGGGCACGCGCATGCACAAGGAAGGACTGGTGCATGGCGGATTCGAGATGTTGTTCCAGGGCCGGCGCCACCGCATCGACATGCACGCGCTCACCGGCGGCAAGTCGGTGATGGTCTATGGCCAGACCGAGGTGACGCACGACCTGATGGACGCGCGCAGCGCCGCCGGCCTGACCACCATCTACAGCGCCTCCAACGTCAGCGTGCACGACTTCGACGGCCCGCGGCCCCGCGTGCTGTACCAGACCGAAGGGCCCGATGGACCGCAGCAACACGCCATCGACTGCGACTTCATCGCCGGTTGCGACGGATTTCATGGCGTGTGCCGTGCCAGCGTACCGCAGGATGCACTGACCACCTACGAAAAGGTCTATCCGTTCGGCTGGCTCGGCATCCTGGCCGACGTGCCGCCGGTGTCGCACGAACTCATCTATGCCAACACCGAGCGCGGCTTCGCGCTGTGCTCGATGCGCAGCGAGACACGCAGCCGCTACTACGTGCAATGCGAACTCACCGACCGGGTCGAACAGTGGTCGGACGACGCGTTCTGGGACGAACTGCGTGCACGGCTCGATCCGCAGGCACGCGAGCAGCTGGTCACCGGTCCGTCGATCGAAAAAAGCATTGCGCCGCTGCGCAGCTTCGTGGCCGAACCGATGCGGTTCGGCAGGCTGTTCCTGGCCGGTGACGCCGCCCACATCGTTCCGCCCACGGGCGCCAAGGGGCTGAACCTGGCGGCCAGCGACGTCAAATACCTGTCGTCCGCGCTGATCGAACACTACCGCGAGAAGTCCGATGCCGGCATCGACCACTATTCCGACCGCTGCCTGCGCCGGGTCTGGAAGGCCGAACGTTTCTCGTGGTGGTTCACGTCGCTGATGCACCGCTTCCCCGATACCGCCGGATTCGGCCAGAAGGTGCAGGAAGCCGAACTGGACTACCTGATCCACTCCGAATCCGCCGCGCGCTCGCTGGCCGAGAACTATGTCGGCCTGCCACTGGACTTCGCCGAGCCGTGATGGTCATCGCGGCGGCCCGATGACCCGCAGGCGGCGGCACGGCCGTGGCCTGCACGATCGCGCCGGCGTCGCCGTGCGTGCAATGCGGTAAATTGCAGCCACCATGCCGACCCACACCACGACATCCCTCCCCGCGCCTGCGCCCTTCAAGCCGCTGCGCGGCGTTCGCATCCTGAGCCTGGCACTCAATATCCCGGGGCCGGCCGCGCTGATGCGCCTGAAGGCGCTGGGCGCGCACTGCAGCAAGGTCGAACCGCCGTCCGGCGACCCGCTCGGCCTGTACCAGCGCGGCGCGTATGACACGCTGCACCAGGGCATCCAGGTGTCCTGCGCCGACCTGCGGCTCGACACCGGCCAGAAGGCCGTACACCGGCAACTGGTCCGCGCCGATGTCCTGTTGACGTCGTTCCGGCCTTCCGCGCTGCGCAAGCTCGGCATGGACTGGGCCACGCTGCGCAAGGCCTACCCGCGGCTGAGCCAGATCGACATCGTCGGCAGCCGTGGCGACCGTGCCGAGGAACCCGGCCACGACCTGACCTACATGGCCGAACACGGACTGGTCGGCGGCCTCGACCTGCCGCCCAGCCTGTTCGCCGACATGGGCGGCTCGCTGATGGCCGTCGAAGCGGTGCTGGGTGCCTTGCTGCGCCAACGGGTCACCGGCAAGGGCAGCCATGCGCAGGTCGCACTGGGCGAAGCGGCAGCCTACCTCGGGCTTCCCCGAGCCTGGGGCCTGACCGCGCCGGCGGGCGCAGTCGGCGGTGCACATGCCGGATACCGGGTCTACGCCTGCAAGGACGGCAGGGTTGCGGTAGCGGCGCTGGAGCCGCATTTCGCGACGGCCCTGTGCTCGGCGGCTGGTATCGAGACGGTCGATCGGAACACGATGTCGGCGCCCGCGACCCACGAGGCGATTGCGCGGTTTCTGGCCGGGCAGACACGACGCAAGCTCGAGGCCCTGGCGGTGAAGCGCGATATTCCGTTGTTCACGCTGGCGGGATGAGGCCGCGCCGGTCGGCGCATGCAAAAGCCCCTGGCGGCCTCTCGGCCGCCAGGGGCTTGTCGAACACGGGGCGGCCGCGCGTTCAGCGTCGCTCGCGCCGCCGGCGCGCGATGAAGCCAATCAGCCCGAGTCCGGCCCCCATCAGCACATAGACCGAAGGCTCCGGAACCGCTGCGGCGAGCTGGCCTCTCACCTCACCACCCGGATAGGCGGCGGTATGGAGATTCATGTAGAAATCCGACGGCATCGCATTGATGGCCGAGGCCAGCCCTACGGGCATCGGTTTGGCGACACCGCCGAACGCCAGGCTGGTCGGCACCGGGGGCAAGGCACCGATGGAGACCGGCCCGAAGAAGTCCAGTGCCGGCGCAAGATCGAACACGACCGGACCGGACACCCCCGCGGGCGCTGCATGGATGTGGCCGCCCACGACGGACGCGAAGTCCAGCCCGAACACCGTGCCGTAGAAAGTGATCAGGTCCAGGCTGTCGTCGATGGTCACGGTTGCGCTGCCGATGGCGCTCGAGGGGACTGCCGCCAGCGGGACCTCCTGCATCGCGTCGAGGGAGAAGACATAGGTCTTGGTCGCCGCGCCGGCGGACAAGCTCAGCGTCGCCATCGCCACGGCAAGCACCCAGCGGGAAATTCGATCGAATCGCATGGTCATCTCCTTGGTCGGAAAAGGCAAAGTCCGTCAGGCAAAGCTCGGACGACAGTCCTCGTACACCTGTGGCCACCAGCGTAGCGCACCGGACGGCGAGCGGCCCCATAACCATGCAGTGCACATATGTATGTCTTGGGGATTGACAAGGCGACGATGGGTCCGCGCGCAGGCGAATGGACCAGGCGGGGTCGCCAAACCCAAGGGTTGGGCCGGTGGCCGCCGGCTCCGCAGGCCAATGCCGGCGCAACGCCCGCAGGCGCCGGCAGCGCCGCTATTTCACCCGACGAAACAGCCCCGCACCGACCGGCGCGACCCGCGCCGCTAAGATGAATGCCACGGATCCCGCGCGACGTTGCCCTGCAGGCGACGCGCGCGCGTCCGGGTCCGCCCCCGCAACCGACGAAAGCCCCACCGTGTCCGACTGGTACGCCATCTCCAACGCCGACGCCATCCCCACACCCACCGTGCTGGTGTATCCCGATCGGGTCGAGCAGAACCTCAAGCGCATGGTCGCGATGGCCGGCGGCGCCGAGCGGCTGCGCCCCCACGTGAAGACCCACAAGTTGCCGCAGATCATCGCGCTCAAGCGCAAGGCCGGCATCCACAAGTTCAAGGTCTCGACCATTGCCGAGGCCGAGATGACCGCCGCCGCCGGTGGCGAGGACATCCTGCTGGCCTACCAGCCCGTGGGGCCGAACATCGTGCGGCTGGTGGCCCTGATGCGCCGCTTCCCGGACACCCGGTTCGCCACGCTGGTCGACGACCCGGCCAACCTCGATGCGATCAGCCGGGTTGCGGTGGCCGAGAACGTGTCGATCACGCTGTACATGGACCTGAACGTGGGCATGAACCGCACCGGCATCATTCCCGATGCCGCGGCGGCCGACCTGTACCGTGCCTTGTGCAAGGCGCCCGGCATCAGCGTCGGTGGCCTGCACGCCTACGACGGGCACCTGCGCAACAGCGACAGCCAGGAACTGGCGAGGCAGGTCGACGCCGCGTTCGCACCGGTCTGGCAATTGCGCGAGCAGATGCTGGCGGAAGATCTTCCCGTGCCGCGCCTGATCGCCAGCGGCACCCCCACCTTCGCCGTGCTGGCGCAACATCCCGACACCGAGGTCGGCGCCGGCACCACGGTGCTGTGGGACTTCGGCCAGGCCGAGGTCTGCCCCGACCACCATTTCCTGAACGGCGCGATGCTGATGACCCGCGTGATCAGCAAACCCACGGCGGACCGGCTGTGCCTGGACCTGGGCCACAAGGCGGTCGCCGCCGAGATGCCGCAGCCCCGGGTGCGGCTGATGGGCCTGGAAGACGCGGCGCTGGTCTCGCAGAGTGAGGAACACCTGGTGGTACAGACGCCGCGCGCAGCCGAATACGCGGTGGGCGACGTGGTCTACGGCATCCCGCGCCATATCTGCCCGACGATGGCGTTGCACAGCGACGTCTGGGCGGTGCACAAGGGTGTGGCCGACGCCAGCTGGCCGGTGGTCGCGCGCGCGCGCAAGATCACGATCTGAGGACGGCGCCGGGACGGGGGCGACATGGGCGCGACATCGAACCCGTCGCCTGCTCCAGGTACAGTCCCCACGCAGGACGACGCGTCGCAGGCGAACGCGGCAAGGCCGGCCCCGTCGCCGATGCGATCGCGCTTCGATGGCGACGGGTTCGTCTGCCCCCTGCCCGCGCTGAACCCGCAACAGACGGCGCATTACCGCCGCTGTTATCTCGACTTCCATGCCGGCCACCAGAGCCAGCTCGACGCCTTGGCCGCCGCGCGACGCTGGCAGATCTATGCCGATACCCATTTCGTCCTGCCCTGGGTCGACGCTCTGACGCGCGAGCCCGGCATCCTCGACGCCGTGCAGCAGCTGCTGGGCCCCGACCTGCTGGCCTGGAACACCAGCTGGTTCGTCAAGATGCCTGGCGACAAGGCCTTTGTCAGCTGGCACCAGGACGGCGCCTACTGGGGCCTGTCGCCGATGGAAGTGGCCACCGCCTGGATCGCACTGGGCCCGGTGGCGCCGTACAACGGCTGCATGCGCGTGATACCGGGCTCGCACCAGCGCCCCCACCTGCCGCAGCGCGACACCTGGGCCGACGACAACGCCCTGTCGCGCGGCCAGGAGATCGCGGTGGCGGTCGATGCATCGCAGGCCGTCGACCTGGTGCTGCAGCCTGGAGAGATGTCCTTGCACCACCTGTGGATCGTGCATGGCTCCAATGCCAACCTGTCCGGCGAACCGCGCATCGGCATTGCGATCCGCTATGTCGCTCCCTGCGTGCAACAGGCCGGTGGACGTCAGCCGCTGGCGATGCTGGTGCGCGGGCGGGACACCCATGGCCATTTCACGCTGGCCGAGCGCCCGACCGATCCGACCGCAAGGGCTGGGGAAGGCCGCCATGCCGAGATCCTGCAGCGGGTGCACGCGGCGCTGGCCGGCAGCCGGGCGGCGCGATGAAACCGGTCGCAAGCCGTGCTTGCGGTCAACCGTAGTCGATCCTCGGATCGATATACGCGTACAACATGTCGACCGCCAGGTTGATCAGCACGAACACCACCAGGATGAACAGGATGCAGCCCTGGATCAGCGGGTAGTCACGGGTGTGGATGGCCTGGATCAGCAGCCGGCCCAGGCCCGGGTAGGTGAACACCGCTTCGGTCACGACGGTGCCGCCGATGAAGGTCGCCATCATCAGGCCGACGATGGTCACGAACGGCAGCAAGGCGTTGCGCATCACATGGCGGCCGACCACGTCGCGTTCGAGCAAGCCCTTGGAACGGGCGGTGCGCACATAGTCGGCACGCAACTCGCCCAGCAGCGAGGCGCGCAGGAAACGCGCGAAGATGCCCGACACGTACACCCCCAGCGTCACCGCCGGCAACAACACGTTGCGCAGCGCCTGCCAGGGCGACTCCCAGATCGACACGTAGCCCGACGCCGACGGCAGCCAGCGCAGGTATACGGCGAACAGCAGGATCAAGAGGATGCCGAGCCAGAAGGTCGGCACGCCCAGCGCCAGCGCGCTCCAGCCGCTGAGCCAGCGGTCGACCCAGGAGCCGGGCCTGAGCGCGCTGATGACCGCCACCGGCACGCCCAGCAGCAGGCCGACGACGGTGGCCGACACGCCGAGTTGTATCGTGGCCGGAATCCGCTGCACGATCAGGTCGAGCACCGGTTCGCGGTTCTGGATCGACAAGCCGAAGTCGCCCACCAGCGCGTTGCGCAACCAGCTCCAGTACTGCACCGCCATCGGCTGGTCCAGGCCCAGGCGCACCATGGCGGCCTGGATCTGCTCGGGCGTGGCGTTCTCGCCGACGATGGCGCCGATGGGCGAGCCCGGCACGGCGTAGATCATGGCCCAGATGCCGGTGGAGGCGATCAGCAGCACCGGCAGCAGTTGCGCCAGCCGGCGCAGCACGAAACCCATCATGGACGGCTCCCCGCGGCGTCGCCGCTGTCGGCCACGCTCTCGTGGCGATCGGCCAGCACGCCGGCCAGGGCGCGGCCGATCGTGTCCAGCGACAGGATGGTGAAGGTCAGCACCAGGCCGGGCAACACCGCGTAGGTCGGCGAGTCGTACAGGAAGGTCTTGCCGGTGCGCAGCATCTCGCCCCAGCTCGGCGTCGGCGGCGGAATACCCACCCCCAGGAAGGCCAGCGAGGCTTCGATCAGGATGGCCACCGACGACAGGATCACCACCTGCACCAGGATCGGGCTCCAGGAATTGGGCAGCACCGTCCGGAACATGTTGTAGCCGGCCGAGCCGCCCAGCGCCTCGACCGCCGTGACGAAGTCGCGCTTGCGCAGCGACAGCACCTGGGCCCGCGTGATGCGGGCGAAACTCGGGATGCCGGTGATGCCCACGGCCACCAGCGCCGCCGTCTGGCTGCGACCGAGCACGGCGATCAGCGCCATCGCGAACAGGATGCCGGGCAGCGACAGCAACACGTCGACGAATCGCATCAGCAGCGTATCGCGCCAGCCCCCGAAGAACCCGGCCACCAGGCCGATCGGCACACCGACGGCGGCGGCAATGGCCACCGCGCCGGCCGCGGTGATCAGCGAGGTGCGCGCACCGTAGACCACACGCGCAAGGATGTCGCGGCCCAGTTCGTCGGTGCCGAACCAATGCACCCGGTTCGGGCCCTGCAGGATGGCGGTGAAATCCTGCGTCAGCGCATCGAAGGGCAGGATCCAGCGCGCCACGCTGGTGGTGACGACCAGCACGGCCAGGAACAGCAGCCCGAGCATTGCGCCCTTGCGCTGCAGCAGGCGCCGCAGCACGTCCAGGCTGCGCCTGCCGATCGGTGTCATGCCGAGGCCTCCGTTGCCGGCGGCTGCGTCCCGGTGCCGGCCACCGCATCGATCGGGCCCGCATGGTGACAGGCCACGTGGGTCGGCAAGCCGGGCACCGCCTGGAATACCGGCGCCTCGCTGCGGCACACCGCGCTGGCCTTGAAGCAGCGGGGATGGAAGTGGCAGCCGGCCGGCGGCGCCGCCGGGTTCGGTATGTCGCCCTCCAGGATGATGCGCTTGCGGCTGTCGCGCGTCGACGGGTCGGGCACCGGCACGGCCGACAGCAGCGACTGGGTGTAGGGATGCATGGGATGCTCGTACAGGCTGGTGCGTTCGCTCTCCTCGACGATGCGGCCCAGGTACATCACCGCGACCCGGTTCGAGATATGCCGCACCACCGACAGGTCGTGCGCGATGAACAGGTAGGCCAGGCCGAGGTCGCGCTGCAGGTCCTGCAGCAGATTGATCACCTGGGCCTGGATCGACACGTCGAGCGCGGCCACCGGCTCGTCCAGGATCAGCAGCCGCGGCTTGAGTGCCAGCGCCCGCGCGATGCCGATGCGCTGGCGCTGCCCGCCCGAGAACTCCTGCGGAAACCGGTTCACCATGCTCGACGGCAGGCCGACGAGGTCGAACAGTTCGGCAACCCAGCGCGCGCCGCCGGCCTCGTCGTACAGGCCGTGGATGCGCAGCGGCTCGGCGACGATCTCGCCCACCGTCTTGATCGGGTTCAGCGAGGAGTACGGGTCCTGGAAGATGTACTGCATGTGGCGCCGCACCTTGCGCATCTCGGACGGCGCCAGGTGCGTGATGTCGCGGCCGTCGAACCGCACCGTGCCGTGCGAGGCCGGCACCAGGCCCATGATGGCGCGGCCGGTCGTCGTCTTGCCGCAACCGGACTCGCCGACCAGGCCGACCGTCTCGCCGGCGCGCACCGTCAGGCTGACGCCGTCCACCGCGCGCACCCAGCCCACGCGCCGGCGCAGCAGCCCGGCCTTGACCGGGAAGAACACCTGCAGGCGATCCACTTCCAGCAAGGGCTTGCCCGGCGCCGCCGCGGCCGCGCCGGCCGGCACGGGCGTGTTCGCGGCCGTCGGCTGAACGGCAACCGCTGCCGGCCTGTCGCGCAACAACTCGACCACTTCGTCGGGATAGTGGCAGGCGCTCGCATGGGCCGGTCCCACGTCGCGCAGCGCCGGCGTCTGCTGCGCGCACAGCGGCCGATCGCGCCCGATCGCACAACGCGGATGGAAGCTGCAGCCGCTGGGCAAGCTGGCCGGACTCGGCGGCTGGCCGGGAATGGGCACCAGCCGCTCGTCGACGGTGTCGATGCGCGGCACGCTGCGCAACAGGCCCACGGTATACGGATGGCGCGGCTCGCGGAAGATGGCCTGCACCGAACCGGACTCCACGATGCGCCCGCCATACATCACGGCGACACGGTGGGCCACCTCGGCCACCACGCCCAGGTCGTGCGTGATCAGGATCACCGCCGCGCCGGTGTCGCGCTGGCGCCGGGCCAGCACCGACAACACCTGGGCCTGCACGGTCACGTCCAGCGCCGTGGTCGGCTCGTCGGCGATGATGAGCCGGGGTTTGCCGGCCATGGCCATCGCGATCACCGCGCGCTGGCGCATGCCGCCGGAGAACTGGTGCGGGAACTGGTCCACCCGGCCCTGCGGATCGGGAATGTCGACCTCGCGCAGCAGTTCCACCGCCCGCGCATGGGCCTGGCCACGCGCCACCTGGCCGTGCGCGACCTGCCCTTCGATCACCTGGCGGCCGATCGGCAACACCGGATTGAGCGTCGTCGTCGGATCCTGGAACACCATGCCCACGTCGCGCCCGCGCATCTGGCGCAGCCGCTCCGCGTCCAGTGTCGTGACCTCGACGCCGCCGAGCCGGATCGAACCCTGCACCTGCGCCGTGTCGTCCAGCAGGCCGCTGATGGCCAGCGAGGTCACGCTCTTGCCCGAACCCGACTCGCCGACGATGCCCAGCACCTCGTCGGCGTGTACGTCGAAGTCGATGCCGCGCACCGCCGGCACCGCACGGCCGGAACCGACGAAGGTCACGGTCAGGCCGCGCACCGACAGCAGCGGTTCGCCCACCCGCTGCGCGGGGACCGCACCGCCGTTCGTGGGCGCGACGTCGACCTCGCGGGGCACGGCCGTCGGCGTCGTCGTCATGCGCAGGTCAACGCAGCCCGATGGTACGAACGACCAGCATGTTGTCGATCTCGCGCGAGATGCCGCCCACCTTGGGCGAGGCCACGATCAGGCCGATGTCGTAGGTATTGGTCGGGATCGCGAACGCCGACTCGACCAGCACCTTGTTCAGGTTGTCGTACGCGGGCTTGACATCGGTGCCGAACGCCGTGTTCACGCGTTCGATCGCCGCCACGTAGGCCGGATGCGGATGCGGATCGCCGAGCACCGGGTTCTTGACCGTGCGGTAGATGCTGTTGGTCGCCACGCGGGTCGGGAACTTCTGCACGTTGCCGATGCCGCCGAAGGTGGCCGCGAACTTGCCGCCCAGCAAGGCGTCGATGTATTCCGAGCCCTGCTTGAGGTCGAGCTCGATCTTGATGCCGACCTTGGCCAGCGTGCTCTGCACCACCTGGCTGATCGCCAGCGAGGCCTGGTCGCCGCCGTTGACCAGCATCTTCCAGTCGTTCATCGCGGCCTCCGACAGGCCGGACTCCTTGAGCAAGGCCTTGGCCTTGTCCAGGTCGAACGCGTACTTGGTGTCATACGACTTGTCGACCGCCGGGCTGGCCGGCGCCCAGGGCAAGGCGGTGACCTGTCCCAGGCCGGCGTAGCCGATCTGCAGGATGGCGGCGCGGTCCATCAGGTGGTTGAACGCCTGGCGGAACTTGTCGTTCTTGAACGGCCCCTGCGTGCTGTTGATGCGAAACACCTGCACCAGCGGACCCGGCCCCTGGATCAGCTGGTTGCCGGCATTGCGCAGGCGCAGTGCCGAACGCGAACTGCCGCCGTAGACGATGTCGACCGAACCGGACTCCAGCGCCGCGCTGGCGGCGTCGTTGTCGCTGAACACCGTCAGCGTGACCTCGCTGATCAGCGGCTTCTCGGCGCGCCAGTAATTGGGGTTGACGACCATGCGCACGCGCTGGCCCAGCACCCGCTCGGCCAGCATGTAGGCGCCGGTGCCGGCGGGCTTGGTCTCGGCGGTCTCGATGCCGGCCGGCTCGATCGGCGAGATGAACTGCAGCAGGTCGGTGATCTGCTTGTCGGGCACCGGATTGTTGAAGTTCAGCCGGATCGTGTACGGGTCGACCACGGTCCAGTCCTTGACCACGGACATCGTCGGGTACACGTTCTTGCCGGTCTTGGGATCCGCGGACTTCTTCAGCGTCGCCGCCACGGCCTCGGCGTTGAACGGCGCGCCGCTGTGGAACTTCACGTCCTTGCGCAGCGTCAGCGTCACCGAGTTGTTGCCGGCGCCGATCTGCCAGGCGCTGGCCAGGCTCGGAATGGCCTGGCCTTCGGCCGTGTATTCGATCAGGCTGTCATACAGGTTCTTGATCAGCGGAAAGTTCACCGAGGAAAACTGCGCCGGGTCGAAGTTCGCGATGTCGGCCAGGATGGCCACGCGCAACTTGCCCGGCTTGAGCGCCTGCGCCTGGGCCAGCGTCGGCATGACGAGCGCACCGGCAGCCAGCAGCGAGCCGGCCATCAGTACGGAGCGGCGTACGAGATTGGTTTTCATGGTGATGCTTCCTCTCAGGGTGGGTCAAAGAACACGCGATGCGGGGTCCACGGTGGATGTCTGCCTGCGCTCAGCCGACGGCATGGCGCCAGTCGTCGATCGGATCGAGCGGATAGACCGGCCGGGGGATTCGTTTCCAGGGCAGGCCGAATACGTCGGACTGGCCCGGGCCGCGGGTGTCGACACGGATCACCTGCGAGCTGATGGACGCGAAATACTGGAAGTTGGATGCGGTCTTGAGCACCGCCATCTTGTAGTCCCGCGGCTCGACGCCGAACGCCCGGTAGACGTCGGGCAGGTTGCCGGCCACCCCGCGCAGTTCGCTGACCAGCAGCGTCACCGGCCCGACATCGAACACCACGGTGCGCCCCATGTCGATCTCGTCCTGGTGGTGCTGCTTGAGGTTCACCTTGCCCGCTGCGATGCGGCGCACCGTGCCGGTGACCTCGATCGGCTGGAAAAATGCCGTGGCCACGTTGCCGCCGACCGGCAAGGTCACCGTGGCGCCCTCGCCGGCCTGCACCAGCCGCGCGACCGTCTCGGGCGCGATCAGCGGCACCAGGGCGCGGCCGCGGATGCCCAGGCGCAGCATCGATTCGAGGATCAGGTTGCTGTCGCCCGCCGCGCCGCCGAACACGGTGTCGCCGGTATCGCTGAGCACGACCAGGCCCTGGTCGGCGGCATCGGCCATGCGCACGGCGTCGTCGATGGCCACCGCGTCCTTCTTCTGGAACTCGGCACGCAGCGACCAGGCCAGGTCGGCGAGTTCGTCCGCCAGCCGCTCGGCCAACGCCGGGTCGTTGTCGGTCACGACGATGGTCGACCAGCCACCCTCGGCCACGTCGAGCCAGGGCTGCATCGGGTAGTTGGAGGCCTGCACCACCCGGGGGTCGGCTTCCATCGCGCGGGCACGGTCGAACCAGGTCTTCATCGGTGCGCGCGAGGTCAGGAACTGCTCCTGGTGCGACAGCAGCGGCAGCTTGCGCCAGGCCGTGGTCGGCCGCACGCCATGGAACAGGATCTTGAGCAGCACCTCGGCGCCGATGCGGCCGGTGTCGAAGGGATCGTGCGGTTGCGTGCGATGGCCGACGATGGCCGTGGCCAGCGCCACCATCTTGCGCGTGATGTTGGCATGGTGGTCCAGGCCCAGCACGATCGGTATGTCCGGGCCGAGCACGTCGCGGCAGGCCTGCAGCTGGGCGCCCTCGACATCGTCCATGTCTTCGCTGGCACAGGCGCCATGGAGTTGCAGCGCCACGCCGTCGAGCGGGCCCGCCGCGGCAAGGCCGGAGCGGATCTTGTCGTCGAAGAAGTCATAGGACGCGCGGTCGATGCGCCCGCCTGCGACGGCCCAGCCCCGCACGATCGGAACCGTCTCGACCGGCTGGCCGGATTGCTCGACGGCCTCGATGTAGCCACCGATCTGGCCCAGCCCGCGAAAGCGCTCGAGCATGTCCTGGCCTTCGATGATGCCGAACGACTGGTAGTCGCGCAACGTGGTCGGCGACGGGTTGAAGTCGTTGGTCTCCTGGCCGACATGAATCAACGCAATACGCATCCGAACCCTCCTGTTCCAGCGGCACCGGTACGGCCGGCCCCGGGGGCCGCATCCGTGACGGCAAGCCGTATCGAGTCGTCCCCGTGGGGCCGTTTTTCCATCATAGTCACGGCGTCGCGCGCATCCGCGCAACGCATGTTTCGTGGCACGAAACATGGGGCGGACAACGCGCGGGCCCTGTCGCCACCGGCAGGCAAGGCCCTCATGATGCGAGCCCCGCCGCCTGCACATCGGCCAGGGCGCCGGCGATCGCGTCCAGCGCCTGGTCCAGTTCGCGCTTGCCGTGCACGGCCGAGAATCCGTGATGCGCCGCCGGCTGGAAATACACGCCGCGCTCGTAGCAGCCGCGCACGAAGCAACGCTCGGCATCGTGGTTCTTCGACGCCGCCTTGCGGTACTCCTGGATCGGGCCGGCCACGCCGAAATACAGGCCGAACCGCGGCCCGGCATGCTGCAGGCGCAGCGTCACGCCGCTGCGTTCGATCAACGACGCGAAGCCGGCATAAAAATCGGCGCATGCGGCGTCGAGCCGCTCGTAGAAGCCCGGGCTGCTGTACTCCTCCAGCGCCGCCAATGCCGCCAGCACGGCGGTGGGATGGGCCAGGAAGGTGCCGCTCATCTGGCAACTGCCCAGCGGCTGCAGGTGCTCCATCAGCGCCCGCCGCCCGGCCAGCGCACTGATGGGCATGCCGGCACCGAACGCCTTGCCGAGCACGCACAGGTCCGGCGTCACGCCCAGCGCCTGCTGCGCGCTGCCCGGCCCCACCCGGAACGCGGTCAGCACCTCGTCGAAGAACAACACGCTGCCATGGCGGTCGCACAGCTGCCGGCACAGCTCCAGGAAGCCCGGTTGCGGCATCACGCAGCCCTGGTCGTAGTTGATCGGCTCGAGCAACAGGGCCGCGATTTCGCCGCCATGCGCGGCGAACGCCGCCTCGAGCGCATGCGGGTCGTTGAACGGCAGCACGATGACATGGTCGCGGGTATTGGCCGGTACGCCGGATGACTCGGCATACGGCGTCGGCGTGTGCGCCGGACCGGCCTGTGCCAGCGGCGGCATCACGCTGTAGTTGAGCGCGTCGCTGTAGCCGTGGAAGTGGCCTTCGAACTTGACCAGCTTCTCGCGGCCGGTGGCGCAGCGTGCCAAGCGCAGGCCATGCATGACGGTCTCGGTACCCGAGCCGCCGAATCGGACCATGTCGGCGCAGGGCACCAGTTCGGTGACCCGTTCGGCGAGCCGGGCATGGTGCACCGTTTCGGCCGAACACACGATGCCCATGTCCAGCGCCTGCTGCACCGCCGCCTTGATGCGCGGATGGTTGTGGCCGAGCAGCGACGCGCCGTGGGACGTCGACATGTCGACGAACGCGCGCCCCTGCAGGTCGTACAGCCACGGACCGTCGCCGCGCGAGACGAAGAACGGGTGGCCGATCGCATCGTTGCGCCGGGCCGAGGCACAGACACCGCCGGGCAGATAGCGGCTGGCCCGCGCGAGCTGGGCCAGCGCGGAAGGGTCTGCGGCGGCGGCCGGGTTCATCGCGGACCGGCCCTCAGAGAATGCCGAAGCGCCGGAACACCACGGCCAGCGACTCGCCCTTGCGCAGGGCGTCGCGCGTGTTGTTCTCTCCCAGCACCTTGGCCCTGGCCTTGTCGATCACGGCCGCTTCATGCGCCTGCGGCACCACGACGACGCCGTCGATGTCGCCGAACACGATGTCGCCCGGATCGATGGCCACGCCGGCACATTCGACCGGCACGTCGCGCTCGACCATGCGCGCACGCCCTTTCGTGTCCAGCGGCCCGATGCCGCCGTGGAACACCGGGAAACCCATCTCGCGGATCTGCCGCACGTCGCGCACCAGGCCGTCGGTGATGCAACCGGCCGCGCCCCGCGCCTCGGCGGCCGTGGACAGCAGCTCGCCCCACGGCGCGATGCGATCGCTCGGGCCGTTGCAGGCCAGCACGATCACTTCGTCCGCCCTCAGGTCGTCCACCAGCGCGATCTCGACCTCGTACGGATTCTCGCCCTCGCGCACGCCGTAGGCCGGCATGTACAGGCCGGTGCGGGCCCGCCCGATCAGCACCTTGCCGTCGTCGATCGGGCGAACGAACGGCTTCATGGCACGGCGAACCAGCCCCAGGCTGTCCATGACATCGGACAGGATGGAGGAACTCAATGCATGCAGTTGCGACAGTTCCAGCTTGTTCATGTGTGCTCCCTGGTGTTGTGGATCGGACGACAAAGTTGGGCGGATGCTACTGCCGCACCGGCGGAACTTCAATCGCGGCGCCGCGCGATGGGGACTGGCGCAACGCGCCAGATCGTGTATATTGATTCGGCTATGCGCATTGTTTCCCCGTCACATCTGCATGCCAGGCGCCTGCCGCCACAGGCAGAGTCGATCCGTACGAACATCGTTTGTTAAGGGAGTCAGCACCATGAGTCTGGATCGTCGTTACATCGTTGCGCCGGTTCACAAGTCCATGCAGTTGCTCGACGCACTCGTCAGTGGCAAGGAGCCGATGGCCTTGTCCGATCTCGCGGCCAGCACCGCACTTCCCAAGACCACCGCCTTCCGTTATCTCTACACGCTGCGCGCCTCGGGATTCGTCACCTACGACGAGCGCACCGAGCGTTATGCGATCGGCCCGCGCGTGGCGGTCGCCTCGCCGCTGCCCAGCTACGCCGAGCGCATCAAGGAGATCGCGCAGCCGGCGATGTTGCGGCTGCAGCGCCAGTTCAACGAGACGGTGAACCTGGGCATTCGCGACGGCACCGACATCATCTACATCGACATGGTCGGATCGAGCCGGCTGCTGCATGCGGAGGCCAAGATCGGCAAGCGCGACCCGCTGCATTCGACCGCGCTGGGCAAGGCCATCCTGCTGACGCTGGGCATGTCGGAGATCGACCGCGCCGTGCCCCGGCGCATGGTGGCGCGCACGCCGTACACCATCACCGACCGCGAACATTTCCTCGACGACATCGCGCGCAGCGCGGCACGCAAATACGCACTCGACCTCGAGGAGAACGAGGTCGGTGCCCGCTGCGTGGCGGCCGCGATCACCGAACCCTCGGGACGGGGCGCCATGGCCGCGATCAGCATCTCCGGCCCTTGCCAGTTGATGAGCGACGACATGCTGGCGCGCATGGGACGCGTGCTCGCCGGCACCGCCGGATCCATCGATATCTCCTCCGCGCTGAACTGATTGTTGCGGCCGACGAAACGGCCGCCACAAGATGTTTCGCGCCGCGAAACATCGCCGCACACCCCGCACCGCGCCGCCGGGCCGGGACACCGGATTCCGGCCGCACAATGTTTTCCTGTCGTCGAACCACGAGGGAATTCATCCATGATCCGCATCGCCAGCGCAGGTTTCCTGCACGAATCCAACACCTTCTCGGCCATCCCCGCCAGCCTGGACCTGTGGCAACGCTCGGGCATCCTCGACGGCGACGCGATCCGCAGGGAATACGCGCAATCCCAATCCACGCTGGCGGGTTTCCTGGCCCTGGAACAGGAAGACCCGCAGGTCCAGGTCGTGCCGCTGGTGTTCAGCCGGCTCACGCCGATGGGCGCCATCACGCCCGATGCGATCGAACACCTGTTCCAGCGCATCGTCGACGCCATCCGCGACAACGGCCCGTGGGACGGCGTATTGCTGCCGCAGCACGGCGCGGCGGTGTCCGAGCCCTATCTGGACCCGGATGGCGAACTGCTGCGTCGGGTGCGCGAACTGGTCGGGCCCGACGTGCCGATCGGCATGGCACTGGACATGCACGCCAACGTGTCGCCGGCCATGGTCGAGCCGGCCGACATCGTGACCGTGTACCAGACCAACCCCCACATCGACGCGCGCGCACAGGCGCTGCTGTGCGCCCGGCTGCTGGTGCAGACCATCCGCGGCACGATCCGGCCGCGCATGGCGCTGGCCACGCCGCCGCTGGTGGTCAACATCCTGTGCCAGGGCACGAACGACCAGCCGATGTCCGAGCTGCTGGCGGCGGCCGACATCCAGCGCCGGCGACCCGGCGTGTTGTCGGTCAGCGTCGTCGAGGGCTACCCCTATGCCGACGTGCCCGAGATGGGCATGTCGTTCATCGCCGTGACCGACAACGACCAGGCCCTGGCCGACGACGTGGCGCAGCAGCTGGCGCGTGCGGCCTGGGATCTGCGCGAGCCGCTCAACCATGGCGGCACCGCGGTCGACGACGCCCTGCGGCAGGCGCATGCGGCCAGCGCGGCTCCGGTGGTGCTGTTCGACGTCGGCGACAACGTCGGCGGCGGCAGCCCGGGCGATTCCACCCACATCCTGCATGCGGCCCGGGCCCTGGGTATCGCCAACCTGCTGCAGGCGGTCTGCGATCCGCAGGTGGTGCAGCAATGCCAGGCGGCCGGCGTCGGTGGCCGCATCTCGGCCGCGGTGGGCGGCAAGAGCGACCACCTGCACGGTGCGCCCTTCCCCATCGAGGCCACCGTCACCGCGCTCGGCGACGGCCGCTACGAAGAGACCGGCCCCACGCACGGCGGCTTTCGCTTCTTCAACGACGGCCCGAGTTGTGCGCTCAAGACCGATGACGGCTATACCTTGCTGCTGACCTCGCGCGGCGCCGGATCGGCCAGCCTGCAGCAGTTCCGCTCGCTGGGCATCGAACCAACCGACTACCAGATCGTCGTGGCCAAGGGCGTGCATTCGCCACGCCCGGCGATGGAGCCGATCGCCAAGGCGCTGATCTGGGTCGCCACGCCGGGCGTGACCAGCGCCGACCTGTCGACCTTCACCTACCAGCACCGGCGCGTGCCGCTGTATCCGTTCGAACCGGACACCCGCTGGCCCTGAATCACCTGGCCGTTGCTGGCGCAGGCGCCGACGGGCGGCAAACGCGGGAAAACCCTCGGCTCGACCTTGTCGATGCAACGATATGCTGCCCAAGGGGTCGTCCAGATTCGCTGTCCGAGCCTCGTCCACTCTCAAAGGATCCTCGACATGACCATCCGTTCCGGCTTGATGTGGCGCAGCCTGGCTGCAGTGGCGATCGGCCTGCTGGCGACCAGCGCAGGCGCAAAGCAACCGGTCGATACCGGCTGGACCAAGATCACCCCTGGAACACTGGCCGTGGGGGCCGACGGCAAATCACACGCGCCCACCTGTTCCGGCTATCCCGGAACCGACCCCACATTCAGTTTCTGGACCAGGAAAGGCACGTCCAAGAACCTGGCGGTGTACTTCGAAGGCGGCGGCGCCTGCTGGGACAACCTGACCTGCACCTTCCCGCTCAACGGCAGCCTGCCGGCGTCGATTCCGCAGTTCTTTTCACCGGCCATTGCGGCCGGCACCCAGCCCGCGAACTACGACGGCGTGTTCAGGGCCGACAACCCGGCCAACCCGATCAAGGACTGGAGCATCGTCTACATCCCGTACTGTACGGGCGACCTGCATGTCGGGTCGGCACGCAAGACCTATTTCAATGCGCGCGGCGCCGTCCTGCCGCCGCCGGTGGCAGCGGCACTTCCGCCATTGCCGCCCGCGTTCGCGATCGAGCACCGCGGCTTCGACAATTTCATGGTCGTTCTCGACTGGATGCAGAAGAACATCGACAAGCCCAAGAACGTGCTGGTCACCGGCTCGAGCGCCGGCGGCTACGGCGCCTCGGCCAACTTCCCGTGGATCGAACGCACGTTCCGCAACGCCCATACCTACGTGCTGGCCGATGCCAGCCAGGGAGTCACGGCGCCGGCGTTCGACACCCTGGGGCGCACCTCCTGGAACATGCAGCTGGCACCGTGGGTCTACGGCAACGACCCGACCGCCATTGCCGGGCCGGACCTGCTGCGCGTGGCGACGGCCGCACACCCCCATGTGAAGGTCGCACAATTCACGACGGCGTTCGATGGCGTGCAAATCCTTTTCTACGACGTCATGAAGTCGCTCTACCAGTATCCGGGATGGTCGCCGAACTCGGCCATCGACTGGAACCTGCAGATGCTCGACACACTGCAGTCCTATGCCGCGGACCTGCCCAATTTCCGCTACTACCTGGCCGCCGGGAGCTACCACACGCTGCTGCGCAGCCCGCAGTTCTACCTGGAGAACTCTACCGGCATGCCCTTCAGCAACTGGCTCACCAACATGCTGGCCAATCGCGGCGGCACCGGTGGCCACGGCGGCCAATGGTTCAACGCCAGCTGTGCCGGGTGCCTGGACACGCCGGTCGCCCCGTAGACGCGCACGCCAGCCGCGGGCGCCACGCGCCGCGCGCAAGGCCGCCAGCTGAGACGCACGCAGTGGCGCTGCGCGGCAGCCGGCACGCGCGAGGCGTTCAGGCCGATGCCGTGCGCGCGCGTATCGTGTCGAGCAGGCCTTTCATGTAGCCGACCGCGAAGATCTGTCCGCGCACCATGTATCCCGGGTTGGCGTTGTCCTCGCCCTCCATCGTCGGTGCATGGTCGGGCCGCATCGGGCCGTCGAAGCCGATGTCGACATAGGCCTGCATCGCCGCCGCCATGTCGGTCTTGCCTTCGTCGTGGAAGGTTTCCTCGAACGCCGGCACGCTGCCGCGGATGTCGCGGAAATGCGCGAAGAAGATCTTCTTGCGCGCGCCGAAGTAGCGGATCGCATCCGGAATCACGACACCGGGCATGGCGGCAAAATTGCCCTGGCAGAAGGTGATGCCGTTGCTCGGGCTGTCGGCCATGTCGAGCACGCGTTTGAACGCGTCCATGTCGCGCATGATGCGGGCCAGGCCGCGCACCGGTGACATCGGCGGATCGTCCGGGTGCAAGGCCAGCTTGACGCCGGCGGCTTCGGCCACCGGCAATGCCCGGTGCAGGAAATATTCGAAGTTCTCCCACATCTGCGCGTCCGTGGTCGTGCCGGCATAGGTGTCGGGCACGTCGGCCAGCGCACCGGCGTCGAATCGCGTCACCAGCGCCCCGCCCCGGCCCGGCACGTCCTTGGTGGTGCGCAACCAGTTGAACACCGCCATGAAGTTGTAGCAATACACCGGGATGCCGGCGCGGCCCATGTTGGTGATGCTCTCGCACACCCGCGCGATGTCGTCGTCACGACCGGGCAAACCCAGCGTGATGCGATCCGACAACTGGTACCCCTCGATGACCGACAGGCGCAGGCCGGCGGCCTCGACGCGCTGGCGCAACGCGAGCAGGTCCTCGTAGCGCAGCGGCGGCCCCTGCTCGCGCTCGGGCGCCATCGTGACACCGGGCACCGTGGTCACGACGTCGGTCATGCCCATCTGCCGCGCCAGGCGCAGATCGGATTCGGCCAGCGGCCGGGAAACCATCGCCAATCGCATGATGACTCCTTGTGATGATGCGGATGAAGCCCGGGCCCGGTTCAGCCGGACTCCGGCCGGAACCGGCAGGATACGCCGTGTCCGTCGCCCAGCCAATGCCAATGCGGCGTGCCGGTGCGCGCATGGTCCTCGCCGAAACAACACGGGCCCGCCGCGGCCGCGCCGCGCCGGAACTCGACGTCGGGTGGCGATGCCGCCAGCTTTGCGCGCTGGCGCGCCGGATCCGGGATCGGCACCGCGTCGAGCAAGGCCTGGGTATAGGGATGGCCGGGCTGCCCGAACACCTGCGCGGTGTCGCCGAGTTCGACCACCTGGCCGGAGAACATCACGGCAACCCGGTGCGCGACGTTGCGCACCATCGCCAGGTCGTGCGCAATGAACAGGTAGGACAGGCCCAGGCGCTGCTGCAGGTCGTGCAGCAGCGCGACGATCTGTGCCTGGGTTCGCACGTCGAGCGCCGACACCGGCTCGTCGCAGACGACGAAGTCCGGGTTCACCGCCAGCGCCCGCGCGATCACGATGCGCTGGCGCTGGCCGCCGGAGAAGGCATGCGGGTAACGTTGCACCACGTCGGGCTCCAGGCCGACGAAGCCCAGCAGCTGCGCGACCCGCTCGGCCATGCGGTCCTTGGGAACCGAGCGGTGCACCAGCAGCGGCTCGGTCAGGATGCGTCCGACCGTCATGCGCGGATTCAGGCTGGAATACGGGTTCTGCAACACGAACTGCATGTGGCGGCGCATGCGCCGCACCTCGCCGCGCGCCATGGTCGTGAGTTCGCGGCCCAGCAGCTGCACCGAGCCGCCGCTGGCGGGCTGCAGTTGCAGGATGGCGCGGCCGGTGGTGGTCTTGCCCGAACCCGACTCGCCCACCAGGCCCAGGGTCTGGCCCGGCGCGATCTCGAACGACACGCCATCGACCGCCCGCACCGCGGGCGCGCCGCGGCGCGGCGGGAACACCACCGACAGGTCGCGCACGCGCAGCACCGGCTCCGCCGCCGGGGCGCGCGCATCCGGCACCGCGTTGGCAACCACCATCATGCGCCTGCTCCCGCCCCGTCGAGCCGCGGCACGGCATCGAGCAAGGCACGCGTATAGGCATGGCGCGGCTGCACGAACATCGCGTCGATCGGGCCGGACTCGACGATGTCGCCCTCGAGCATCACGTGCACCCGCTCGACCATGCCGGCGATGACGCCGAAGTCGTGGCTGATCAGCATCAGCGCCATGCCCAGTTCCTCGCGCAGGCGCAGCAGCAGACGCAGGATCTGGGCCTGCACAGTCACGTCGAGCGCGGTGGTCGGCTCGTCGGCGATCAGCAGCTGCGGCTCGCAGGACACGGCCATGGCGATCAGCACGCGCTGGCGCATGCCGCCGGAGAACTGGTGCGGATGGTCGTCGGCACGCCGGGCCGCGTCGCGGATGCCCACCAGTTCGAGCAGTTCGATGCTGCGCGCACGCGCCTGCCGGCGGGTCAGCCCGGTATGCCGGCGCACGATGTCGTCGACCTGCGCGCCCACGGTCATGACCGGATTGAGCGAGGTCATCGGGTCCTGGAACACCATCGCGATGCGGCGCCCCCGGATGTCGCGCATCGCCGCCTCGGGCAGTTGCAGGATCTCCTGTCCGTCGAAACGCACCGAGCCGCCGAGCCGCACCGATGAACCCTCCGGTGCCAGCCGCATCACCGCGCGCGCGGTCACGCTCTTGCCGGAGCCGGACTCGCCGACGAATCCGACCGCCTCGCCCGCGGCCACCTCGAACGAGATGCCGTTGACCACCTGCGAGACGACGCCGCCATGGCCGAATTGCGCGGTCAGGTCGCGAACCTGCAACAGGGGTGTGTCGGCAGCGGCCATCAGCGATTACCCACGTCGAGCCATTCGCGCAGGCCGTTGGCCAGCACGATGAAGGTCAGGGTCGCGAACACGATGGCAGCGGCCGGACCGATGACGGTCAACGGCGCCAGTTCCATGAACTGCCGTGCCTCGGACAACATGCCGCCCCAGTTCGGGTCCGGCGGCGGCGGGCCGATGCCCAGGAAGGACAAGGCGGTGACGGTGAAGATGGTGTTGGCCAGCGTCAGGCTGGTCTGCACCAGGATCGGCGAGATCACCATCGGCAACACATGGCGGATCGCGATCGTGAACTCGCCGACACCGACACTGCGCGCGGCCTCCACATGGTCCCAGCGCTTGACGCTGAGCACCGGGCCGCGCACGACCCGTGCCATCGTCGGCGTATAGACGATGGCGATGGTCAGGATCAGGTTGGGCACCGTCGGCCCCAGCGCGGCCACCACCGCGATCGCCAGCAGGAAGACCGGGAACGCGAACACCACGTCCAGCGCCCGCATGATGATCTCGTCGGTCAGCCCGCCGACGTAGCCCGAGGTCAGGCCGAGCACCAGGCCGGCGGCCACCGCCAGCGAGACGGCGACGAAGGTGATCAGCAAGGTGGTGCGCCCGCCGATGATCAGCCGGCTCAGCACATCGCGCCCGATCGAGTCGGTACCCAGCCAGTGTTCGGCGCTGGGCCCGGCCAGCGAATCGGGCGAGAACGCGATCGCGCTGTGCGGCGCGATCTGCGGGCCGAACACGGTCACCACCAGCATCGTCGCCAGCATGGCGACGCCGAGCGCGAGCAGCAGCCGCCCGCGCCTGGCGCCGGCACCCGAGCGTGTTGCGGCCATCGGCGCGTCAGCCATAACTCACCCGCGCGTCCGCCCGCGCGTAGGCCACGTCGACCAGCACATTGACCAGCAGCACGATCACCGCGGCCACCAGCACGATGGCCTGGATCACCGGATAGTCGCGGCTGGTGATGGAGTCGAACAGGTACTGGCCCATGCCGGGAATCGTGAAGATGGTCTCGATCAGGATGCTGCCGCCCAGCAGTTGCGCCAGTTGCAGGCCGGTGACGGTGATCACCGGCGTCAGCGCATTGCGGATCAGGTAGTCGCGCAGCACCGTGCCTGCCCCGAGCCCCTTGGCGCGGGCCACCATGACGAAATCCTGGCTCGAGACCTCGAGCACCGCGGCGCGGGTGTTCTCGGAGATCGTCACCGACACTGCCAGTGCCAGCGACACCGCCGGCAACACCATGCTGCCCAGGTTGCCCAGCGGGTCCTCGAAGAAGGGCACGTAGTTGAAGATGCCCAGCTCGGGAAAATACAGGCCGGCCAGCAACACGATCAACGTGGCGACTACGAAGTTGGGAATCGCCAGCAGCAGGCCGTTGACCGCGCGCACGAACCAGTCGGTGCGCCCGCGCAGTCGCGCCGAGGCCAGGCCGCTGCCGGCACCGAGCAGCATCGCGATGATGCCGGCCAGCAGCGTCAGCTCGAACGTGACGGCCAGGCGCGGCAGCAGTTCACCGAGCACCGGCTTGTCGGTGACGAAGGAGGTGCCGAAGTCGCCGACCATGATCTGGCCCAGCCACTGCAGGTATTGCTCCCAGATCGGCCGGTCCAGCCCGAGTTCGCGCCGGATCGCGTCCAGCGCCTCGGGCG
Organism: Rhodoferax sp.; assembly: GCA_024236015.1. Lineage (GTDB taxonomy): Bacteria > Pseudomonadota > Gammaproteobacteria > Burkholderiales > Burkholderiaceae_C > CAISIP01. Next base: position 574,852 of record JACKLK010000001.1, on the reverse strand, counting down.
AGATGTCCGCGGTGCCGGCCGCGGCCTGCGCGAAGTCGCCGGGCAAGGCGCGCATCAGCGCGAATGCCACCATCGACACGCCCAGCAGGATCGGCAGCATCCACGCCAGGCGGACCAGCACCACCCGTATCATCGGCCCGCCCCGCGCGACGCCACAGGCCCGCGTGCCACCGGCTTATTGGTCCAGCCAGGTGGTGCGCACGAAGCTGCGGATGTTCGCGGCCAGCGGCACGTAACCCTTGACGTAGCCGCGCCAGGCTTCCCAGCGCAGCGGGTACTGGTAGATCTGCAGGATGTAGGCCTGCTCGGCGATGTGTTTCTGGATCGCCTGGTAGGCCGCGGCGCGTTTGCCGTTGTCCAGGATGGAGCGTGCGTCGACGATCATCTTGTCGAGCGCCGCGTCGTCCATGCCCATGGCTTTTCCGTGCGGATGCGCCGAACTCAGGCGCGAGACGATCACGTCCGGGTCGGCACTCCAGGCCAGCGCCACCGACAACAGCCCGAAGTCGCCCTTGAGCCAGGTCGACAGCAGCGGCGCCGTCTCCATCGGCTTGAGGTTGACCTTGATGCCGGCGGCTGCCCACTGCTGCTGCAGGATCTGCGCACACTGCACGTCCAGCGCGTTGGCCGCCACGACGATGTAATCGCCCAGGTCGATGCCGTTCGGATGGCCGGCCTCGGCCAGCAGCTTCTTCGCACCGGCGATGTCGTGCTTGTAATACGGCATCGGGCTCACGCCGTCGTAACCGCCGACCTGGCTCTCCGGCACCATGGCGCCGACCTTGCCCGAACCGCCGAGCACGGTCTGCAGGCAGGCCTTGCGGTCGCTGGCCAGGCTCAGGGCCCGGCGCACGCGCACGTCGTTGAAGGGTTTGGCCTGCACGTTCATCCACACCGGGAAGGTGCGCGAGGTCTTGCCGGGTGCCGACACCAGGTCGCGCGTGGTCTTGACGATCTGCGCCGACACCTTCGGGTCCTTGAACCAGGTCATGTCGATGGCCTTGGAGCGCAGCGCCGACGCCAGCGAGCCCTGGTCCTTGAAGAACTTGAACACCACGGTGTCCAGGTAAGGCTGGCCCTGTTCGTAGTAGTCGGGGTTGCGCTTGAGCGTGAGTTGCTGGTTCGGCTCGTAGGAATCGAACACGAACGGCCCGGTGCCCACCGGCTTGGTCTTGAGATCGTTCACGCCCCGTGGCGCGATGCTGCCCATGGGATTGGTCGCCAGGTAACTCAGGAAGGTCGCGCTCGGCGCCTTGAGCTCGAACTTGACCGTATGCGGATCGACGACGGTCACCGCCTTGATGCCGGAGAACAGGTTGGCGTTCGGCGCGGTGTTGGACGGATCGAGGATGCGTTCGAAGGTGTGCTTGACGTCCTCGGCGCTGAACGGCTGTCCGTTGTGGAACTTCACGCCCTGGCGCAGCCGGAAGATGTAGGTCGTGTCGTCGGGCGTCAGGTAACCCGTGGCCAGGTCGGGCTCGATCTTCATCTCGGCGTTCCAGCGCAGCAGGCCGGTGTAGAGCAATGACGTGAAATCGAACGACGAGAACGCGGTGACGGTGACCGGGTCGAGTCCGATCGGATCGGCATCGGCACCGATGGTCAGGGTGCCGCCGCGCTTGGGCGTGCCGCCCTGGGCCCAGGCCGCCGGCGCGAGCGACAGGGCCCCGCTGGCGAGCGCCAGGCGCAGCATGGTGCGTCGATGCATGGCTTCAAGCGGCTCGGCCAATGCCGGCTCCGGCTGGGTCGGCGTGCGGGAGGGAAAGATCGTGTTCGTCATGTCGCATCCTTGGGTCTTGGGGGTTGCGTGATGGCGGGCCACACACGGGTCGGAACAACACGCGCAAACCCGTCAGGCGGACTATTCGCATACTCGGGCGAAACCCTGGGGTCTCGTTGTTTTTCATGATAACGACGCACTGCGGCGCGAGCCGCCGACACATGTTTCGCCGCATGAAACATCCGCTGCGCCGTGTGCGCGCACCCGCTGCGAGCGCCCACCCGAGGTGCGCGCACGCACCATGGGATACTCCCCCGCACCAACCCGCGCCCTGGCCACCGGCCTGGGGCGCAGCCTTCACCACCGCCTGAGAGACAGCGTCATGCGCGAACACGACACCCCCCATCCCCAGTCCCCGAACCCGTACCCGTCGATGCCGTACCCGGTCCGCGATCCGGCGCTCGAGCGGCAACGCCTGGTCCAGACCTGGCTCGACGACCTGCCGATGATCAACCACTACTGCTTCGCCGGCCGGCAGAACTTTCGGAACGGTTTTCGGGTGCTGGTCGCCGGCGCAGGCACCGGCGACGCCAGCCTGTACCTGGCCGAGCAGCTCAAGGGGCACGGCGCCCGCATCGTGCACCTGGAGCCGCACGCCGCCAGCATGGCGATGGCGCGCGAACGCGCGCATGTACGCGGGCTGCAGAACATCGAATGGATCGAGCGCTCGCTGCTCGATCTGCCCACGCTCGGACTCGAGGCCTTCGACTACATCAGCTGCAGCGGTGTCTTGCACCATCTCCCCGACCCGGACGCCGGCCTGCGGGCCTTGCGCGCGGTGCTCAAGCCCGATGGCGCACTCGCGTTGATGGTGCATGCACAGGCCGGTCGCGCCGGCGTGCAGCAGCTGCGCGAGCTGCTGCGCATGGCCCACGCCGACGAGCCCGACCTGGCACGGCGCATCGACAGCACCCGGCAGATCCTGGCATCGCTGCCGGCCGGCAACGGGTTCCGCCGCGCCGAAGACCTGCACCAGGACCACCGCGACGGAGACGCCGGACTGGTCAACCTGCTGTTGCTGCCGCACGACCACTGCTGGAGCGTCGACGCCTTGTACGACTGGTTGAGCGACGACGGGCGCGGCGGCGGCCACGGCCTGCATCTGGCCTTCACCGACGTGCAGCGCGGCCGCGCGCCCTACCTACCGCACATGGTGCTGGGCGTCAAGCCACCGGACACGATGCCGCAATGGCGACAGCTGCCGGCGCGCCGGCAACATGCGATGGCCGAGTTGCTGGGCGGCACGATCACGATGCACGTGTTCTATGCGACGCGCGATGCGGCCTGCACGGCGCCGTACGGCGATCCGGCCTACGTGCCGTTCTTCTTCCATGAGCCGCTGGACGGCGAAACCCTGGCGCGGCTGTTCGGCAGCAACCGCGGCCAGCCGTTCCAGTTGCGGCACCAGCATTCAGGTGTGGTGGTGACCGTGCATCCCGGTCGCTACGCACCGCAGATCCTGCGCCTGATCGACGGCCGGCGCAGCTTCGGCGAGATCTTTGCGCAGCTGCGCCGCGACTGGCAGGGCCAGGCCACGCCACCCGACGACGCCACGCTGTTCGCCGATTTCGCCGAGAGCTACGACACCTTGAACAGCATCGACCGGCTGCTGCTGCGCCACCCCGACGCCGTCGCCTGACGGCATCGGCCCCGCTGCGGCCGTCCCTGGCACCTGCGGTCCACCGCCGCAAGCGAAGCCGCAGTTTGGTGTCACGCAGGAGTCGATCAGCGGCCAGGCACCCGCCGGGTCGACTACGCGGCGGCAGATGCCGCCATGCCGCAACCCAGGTCCGGCAGCGCCAGCCTGCGGCACACGTCCTGGGCCGTCTCGGTGGCATTGACCAGCACCTGGCGCGCGGCGGGACGCAGGCGCACGGTGCCCCGCCCCGGCGCGCCGTCGGCGCCCTGGCGTTGCACCAGACCGGTCTTCTCGAGCGGCAGGATCTGGCGCACCACGGCCGACAGTGGCACACCCAGGCATGGCGCAAGATCGGCCATAGCCATCGGTGATTCGCCGCACTGCGCGAGTGCGCTCAGCAGCCGGTAGTCGGCGTAGCTCAGGCCGTGGTAGGTTCCGAGATCGTCGTCCAGTGCGAACCGGATGCGGGCATGCAAGGCGCTGATATGCAGGCATTGGGCCAGGGAAGTGGTCGTGGTCATGGTCATGGTCATGGTGATGTTCGTGCAAGTGTCTGAAAAGGGTTTGTGCCAGTCAGCCGGGTGCTGTGCCGGCGCGATCAGCGTCGCGTGAGCGGCCGCTCGGGTCCGTTGTAGCCACCAGGGCCGAAACACGGCAGCTCGTGCTGCCACAGTTCCAGCAAGGTCGCCAGTTCGGCGTCGTAGTCCACATCGGGATCGGTGCTCTGCCGGACCTGGTCGAGCACCTCGAAGCGAAAGGCATCGGCGCCGTACCGCTTCCAGTCCGCCAGCAACGCGGCATTGCGGTGCGCACCGGTCGCCAGTTCGAACCGGTGGCGGTTCATCGCGCCCTCGAGGTTGCGCGAGCCCCCCACGTAGACACGCTGGTTCACGGTGTTGCGGATGACGTACACCCCGATGGGAACGAAGGATTGCTTGTAGCCGTTGCGCAGGCTGCGTTTGTCGGTCATGGTGCGGGTCTGCCTTTCTTCGTCGATGGCGATTGCACGGGGCGCGCCCGGTCGGCGGCGCCCGGCACGGGCCGGTCACCGAAACCCAGATGCAGGGCATGTTCGCGCACGTCTGCCGGCCAGTGTGCGAGCAGCGGTTCCAGACGCGCGCGGTCGTTGGCGAACAAGGCCCGGATGGCCTCCTCGAAGCCGGGCAGATCGCCGGCCAGCGCCGACATGAAGTGGTAGGCACGTTCGTGGCGCTGGGCCGAATCGTCCGTGTCGGCGCGTCGCGCCTGCTCCACCAGCTTGCGCAAGGCCACCGACGCGCCCCCCTTTTGTGCCGCCAGCCAGTCCCAGTGCCGCGGCAGCAAGGTGACTTCGCGGGCGACGACACCGAGTTTCGGCCGGCCGCGCCCACGCGGCTCGTCGCCACCGCCGTCCGCTGCCGGAGGGTCGGTGTCGAGCGATGCGGCCGGACGGCCCCGGCCGGTTCGTACCCCCGACTCGGCGGCCTGCCCGTGCGCCAGGCGTGCGAGCAGTTGTTCAGCCGAGCCGCGGGTGTCGATGTCCATCGTGCGTCCGGTGGCATCGTCGAACAGCAGCACCGGGCCCGGAGCGGGCTGGGCATGCGCGCGCTGGAACATCGGCGCGACGGTCGACAGGTCGCCGGACGCCACGCGGCGAAATCCGTCGAAACAGGTATAGGAATGGGTCATGGTGCGGTCCTGCATGCCAGGCGGGTGCCCGGCGACCGCGAATAATACCCGGGTTAAATTTTCACGTCAATTAAATCCGGGTAAAAATGATGACTACACACCACAGTCCGGATGCCTGTGCAGACCGGCATGGTAAAACCGTGTCAGCACGATGACCCAGAACCCGTTCGCCCACCTCCCGCACCTGCGTGGCCGGCTCACGCCCAGCGAGACCTCGGAACTGCGCATGACGCCCCAACGGCTGGCGGTATGGGACCAGCGCGCCCGCGACGCCGGGCATCCGGCGTCCTGGCGCCTGCCCGACGCGGAGCGCGAGGCCACCCGACATGCCGTGCTGCGGCACCGGGACGCGGACGCCGATGTCTGGGTGTTCGCCTACGGGTCCCTGATGTGGGACCCCGGCATCCATTTCGCGGAAGTCCGGCTGGCCCGGGTCGAGGGTTTCCAGCGCCGTTTCAGCTACCGCATCACGTCGGGACGCGGCTCGCCCGAATGCCCGGCGCTGATGCTGACCCTGGCGCCGGAACACGGCCAGTGCACCGGATTGGTATTTCGCATCCCGGCCGAACTGGTCGAGGCGGAAACCACCATCCTGTGGCGGCGCGAAATGGTGCGCGGCGGTTATGCGCCGCAATGGCACAGGCTGGCCACGCCGCAAGGCGACATCGACGCCCTGGTGTTCGCGGCCAATTGCGCGCACCCGGAATATGTCGGCGAACTGCCGCTCGACGAGACCGCGGCCGTGGTGGCCACCGCATGCGGGCCGCTGGGTTCCAACCGGGCCTACCTGGAAAGCCTGGCCGCGCAGCTGGCGGCGCTGGAGATCGATGACGCCTACATTGCGCGATTGCTGGCGCAGGTCCGGGCGTGCGGCCGGTCGTGACCGGTGGCCAAGGCCGCTCGTGCCCCCCCCTGAACAGGCGGGGCATTAACCCGGATTACCACGCTGAGGACCGCAGCGTAAGGTCGAACGCCCTACCGCCACTACACAAGGACAAGCACATGGATACCCGCCCTTCCCTGTTTCGACTGACCACCACGCGCGTGGCGATATTGCTGGCCTGCAGCACCGTCGTCGCCGGGGCGCATGCCGATCGCGGCAAAGCTGCGCCGGGGGTCCAGTCGTCGGTCAACCTGCCCGAGCAGTCCCAGGGCAAGCCGCCGGCCTGGGCGGGCAAGGCCTTTCGCCAGGGCGTGGTCTCGGCGGCCAACCCCTACGCCGCCGAAGCCGGCGCAAAGATCCTCGAACAAGGTGGCAACGCGGTCGACGCGGCCGTGGCGGTCGCGTATGCGCTCAACGTGGTCGAACCGCAATCGGCCGGTATCGGCGGCGGCGGATTCATGATGATCCACATGGCAAAAACCGGCCAGACCGTCATCATCGACAGCCGCGAGGAGGCTCCGGCCGGTGCAACCCCGTCGATGTTCGTCGGCCAGCCGTTCAGCCGGCGCTCCCTGCAGGGCGTGGCCGTGGGCATTCCGGGCATGGTGCGCGGCACGGAGATGGCGGTGAACAGCTACGGCAAGCTCTCGTTGTCCCAGGTGCTGCAGCCGGCGATCGCGCTGGCGGACGGCGGCTTTGCGGCAACACCGCGATTCGTCAGCAGCACCGCATGCAGCAGCGCAACCAGCCGCGCGAAGAACTCCCCCGCCGCAGCGGACTACTTCTGCCCGGGCGGCGACTTCCGCGCCGTCGGCTCGCTGGTCACGAACAAGCCGCTGGCCCAGACCTTCCGGCAGATCGCCACGCACGGGGCCGACTGCTTCTACCGCTACATGCCCGAAAAGGGCTGCGACATCGCATTGGGCATCATCGAAGGCCAGCAATACAACCAGCCCCACCTGAGCCCGATCGGCAAGGGCGGCTCCATGACCCTGGACGACCTGGCGCAATACCAGGCCAAGCTGCGCACGCCGATCGAAGGCAGCTACCGCGGCCACCGCATCAAGTCGATGCCACCACCATCCTCCGGCGCCTTGACGGTACTGCAGATCCTCAAGCTGGTGGAGCGGTTCCCGCTCGGCGACGCCAGCCAGGGTTACGGCTTCGGCACGGTCAAGACCGCCAACGTCATGGCCGACGCGATGCGGCTCGCATTTGCCGACCGTGCCATCTGGATGGGCGACGCCGATTTCGCGCCGGTACCGGCCAAAGGATTGCTCGCCAACGACTACGTGGCGATGCGCAGCCAGCTGATCACCCCCGGCGCGCGCCTGGACCCCAATCCGGCAGCGGACGATCCGCGGCCGTACGAGGTGGCCGGACTGTCGCCCGCCACGCGCCTGGCCGTGGCGGCGCCGCCCGTCAGCCATGAAAACGGCACCACCCATTTCTCGGTCGTCGACAAGTGGGGCAACGTGGTCTCGTACACCAATACCATCGAATCCGGCTACGGCATCGGCGTGTTCGCCGGTTACCAGCGGCCGGACGGCAGCTTCAAGAACCACGGCTTCCTGCTGAACAACGAGCTGACCGACTTCAACACCTCGCCGACCATCAACCCGTTCACCGGCACGGCCGGCTTCAACGACGTGGAGCCGGGCAAGCGCCCGCGCAGCAGCATGGCGCCTTCGATGATCTTCAACCCGGACGGCAGCCCGCTGATGGCCTACGGCTCGCCGGGCGGGGCGACCATCATCAACTCGGTGGTGAACGTGACGATCAACCTGATCGACCATGGCATGACGATGCAGGAGGCCGTCGACGCGCCGCGGCTGTCGGTGTCCAGCGCCAACCCGTCGATCACCGTCGATCCGTGGTTTCCGGCTGCGACGGTCACCGCGCTCGGGCCCCTGGGACTGGGTTATGCGGTCAACCTGAGCGACGTCGGCTCGGTGCAGACCGTGCTGATCGAGCCCAAGACCGGCAAGCAATACGGCGCGGCCGATGCGCGGCGCGAAGGCACGGTGATCGGACTGCCGCGCTCCGGCGGCCGCTGACCCGCCGGGCCGCCGCGCACGCTGCTTCAGCGCTTGCGCGGCGGTTTCGCGGTACCGGTGACCCGCGGCGGCAAGCCGGTGTGCTGGGTTAGCAGCCGGCCCTTGGCCGGTGTCGCGGGCTTCGACCTGGCGGCGGTCGAGTTCTTGCGCCGCGCGCTGGTGTAGTTGCCATCGACCAGCGGCTGGAAGGTCGGGATCAGGTGGTGCTTGCCGTTGCCGATCAGGTCGGCGCGGCCCATGGACTTGAGCGCCTCGCGCAGCAGCGGCCAGTTGTTGGCGTCGTGGTAACGCAGAAAGGCCTTGTGCAGGCGCCGGCGCCTGTCGCCGCGCACGATGTCCACCGGTTCGCTGTCGCGCCCGACCCGGCGCAGCGGATTGCGGCCGCTGTGGTACATCGCGGTGGCGGTGGCCATGGGGCTCGGGTAGAAGGTCTGCACCTGGTCGGCGCGAAAACCGTTCTTCTTGAGCCAGACGGCCAGGTTCATCATGTCCTCGTCGCTGGTACCCGGATGGGCGGCGATGAAATACGGGATCAGGTACTGCTTCTTGCCGGCCTCGAGCGAATATTTCTCGAACATCTGCTTGAACTTGTCGTAGCTGCCGATGCCGGGCTTCATCATCTTGTCCAGCGGCCCGCGCTCGGTGTGTTCTGGCGCGATCTTCAGGTAGCCGCCCACGTGGTGGGTGACCAGTTCCTTGACGTATTCGGGCGACTGCACGGCCAGGTCGTAACGCAGGCCCGAGCCGATCAGGATCTTCTTGATGCCCTTGAGGCCGCGCGCGCGCCGGTACATCCGGATCAGCGCCTCGTGGCTGGTGTTGAGGTTGCTGCAGATGCCGGGGAACACGCAGCTGGGCTTGCGGCAGGCGGCCTCGATCTCGGGGCTCTTGCAGCCGATGCGGTACATGTTGGCAGTCGGCCCGCCCAGGTCGGAGATGGTGCCGGTGAATCCCTTGACCGTGTCGCGGATCGCCTCGAGCTCGCGGATGACCGAATCCTCGGAGCGGCTCTGGATGATGCGCCCCTCGTGTTCGGTGATCGAGCAGAAGGTGCAGCCACCGAAGCAGCCACGCATGATGTTCACGCTGAAGCGGATCATCTCCCAGGCCGGGATCTTGGTGGCGCCGTCGTGGCTGCCGTTCTCGTCGGCGTAACGCGGGTGCGGCGCGCGCGCATACGGCAGGTCGAACACATGGTCCATCTCGGCCGTGGTGAGCGGGATCGGCGGCGGGTTGATCCACACGTCGCGCGCGGTCGCGCCGTCGCCATGGGCCTGCACCAGCGCGCGGGCGTTACCGGGGTTGGTCTCGAGGTGCAGCACCCGATTGGCGTGGGCATAGAGCACCGGGTCGGCGCGCACCTGCTCGTAGCTGGGCAGGCGGATCACCGAACGTTCACGCGGGGGTACCTTGAGCTTGCCCTTGAGTGCGGGGTTGGGCATGAAGGTCAACGGCGCGATGCCGGGATTCACGTCGGATGCGCCGGTGTCGGCGTCCTCCCGTGCACAGCTGGCACCCTGCCCGGCCGCCTGCTCCGACGTCGTCTGGTACGGGTTGACATGCGCCTCGATGCGGCCCGGCTGGTCGACGCTGGTCGAGTCGATCTCGAACCAGCCCTGCCCGGTGGGATCGTCCGGCCGGCGCACGAAGGCCGTGCCGCGCACATCGGTGATCGACAACACCGGCTCGCGCGCGGCGATGCGGTGCGCGATTTCGACCAGCGCGCGTTCGGCGTTGCCGTACAACAGCAGGTCGCACTTGGCGTCGACGACGATGGAGCGGCGCACCTTGTCGGACCAGTAGTCGTAATGCGCGATGCGGCGCAGGCTGCCTTCGATGCCACCGAGCACGATGGGCACGTCCTTGTAGGCCTCGCGGCAGCGCTGGCTGTAGACGATGGCCGCCCGGTCCGGCCGTTTGCCGCCGACGTCGCCCGGCGTGTAGGCGTCGTCGCTGCGGATCTTGCGGTCCGCGGTGTAGCGGTTGATCATCGAATCCATGTTGCCGGCGGTCACACCCCAGAACAGGTTCGGCTTGCCCAGCGCCTTGAACGCATCGGCGCTGTGCCAGTCGGGCTGGGCGATGATGCCGACCCGGAATCCCTGGGCTTCCAGCGTGCGGCCGATCACGGCCATGCCGAAGCTGGGATGGTCGACGTAGGCGTCGCCGGTCACCAGGATGATGTCGCAGCTGTCCCAGCCCAGTTGCTCCATTTCGGCGCGGCTCATCGGCAGGAACCGGGCCGTGCCGAAGCGCGCGGCCCAGTACCTGCGGTAACTGGTCAGCGGTTTTGCGGCACGCGCAAACAGGGAAACGTCGACAGGAGCGTTCATGGGAGCCATTCGGGGGGACCCCCGAGTGTACGGGTTAGCCCTATTCCAGCGTCGATTAGAGGGCAAACACTGACCCGGATGCAGGCCACCCCGGCCTAGAATTGCATTTTTGTCACAACCCGGTCCCGGGCAGCGCCCGGGCCATTCTCAGGGGATCCTCACATGAAGAAACTCATCCTGGCACTGACCATGGGTGCCATGGCCGTCACTGCCGCGGCCCAGGACAAGGAACTCAAGGTCGCGATTGACCCGACCTACGAACCGTTCACCTTCAAGACCGCCGACGGCAAGCCCACCGGCTTCGACGTGGACATCGCCAATGCCGTCTGCGAACACCTCAAGCGCAAGTGCGTCTTCGTCGAGCAGCTGTGGGACAGCATGATTCCCGGCCTGCAGGCCAAGAAATACGACGTCATCATCAGCTCGATGTCGATCACCGAGGACCGCAAGAAGGTCGTCGACTTCACCGACAAGTACTACAACACGCCCAGCAAGATCGTCATCAAGAACGACATCAAGTTCGACGGCGTGGCCTCGCTCAAGGGCAAGAAGATCGGCGTGCTCAAGGGCAGCACGCAAGAGAAATACGCCAACGGCGAGCTCAAGAAGGTCGGTGTGACCGTCACCCCGTACGAGGCGCAGGACCAGGTCTACCTCGACATCCGCTCGGGCCGCCTGGACGGCACCGTGGCCGACGTGCTCGAGGTCACCGGCGGATTCCTGTCCAAGCCCGAAGGCAAGGACTACGTGCTGGTCGGCCCCGAGCTGTTCATTCCCAAGTATTTCGGCATCGGCGCCGGCTTCGCGATCCGCAAGGGCCAGCCCGAGCTGAAGAAGGAACTCAACAGTGCGATCAAGGCGATCCGCGCCGACGGCACCTACAAGAAGATCAACGACAAGTACTTCAAGATCGACGTCTACGGCGGCTGATCCGGCCATCACCCGCCCCGGCCGGTGACCCGCGCGGTCGCCGGCCTGTTGTCCTCTCCCCCCATCCCACGCGTACTTGTCCGAATACTACTGGTCCATCCTCCAAGGCGCACTGCTGACCGTCGGCGTGTCGCTGGCGGCGCTCGCGGTGTCCATCGTGCTCGGGCTGATGGGGGCGGCGGCCAAGCTCTCGGGCAACAAGCCCCTGGTGGCACTGGCCACCGTCTACACCACCATCATCCGCGGCATTCCCGAACTGGTGCTGATGCTGCTGGTGTTCTACGGCGGCAGCATCGGCATCAACACCTTGCTCGAGATGTCCGGCACCGACATGACGCTGGACATCGAGCCGTTCAGCGCCGGCGTGATGACGCTGGGCTTCATCTACGGCGCCTACATGACCGAGACCTTTCGCGGCGCCATCCTGTCCATTCCACGTGGCCAGTTCGAGGCCGCGGCCGCATTCGGCATGGGCCCGGTGCAGGCCTTCATTCGCATCACCTTGCCGCAGATGGTGCGTTACGCCCTGCCCGGCTTCACCAACAACTGGCTGGTGCTGATCAAGGCCACGGCGCTGATCAGCCTGATCGGCCTGCAGGAGATGACCTACCTGGCCAAGCAGGCCAGCGCGGCGACGCGTTCGCCGTTCGCGTTCTTCCTGTTCACCGGCGCCTTGTTCCTGCTCTACACCTGGGTCTCGCTGAGCGTGTTGCGGCGCCTGCATGCGCGCTACAGCCTGGGCACGAAACGGGGGGACCTGTAGATGGACTGGGAAGTCATCTTCCGCCCCGACAGCCTGGCGCTGTATGGCGAAGGCATCCTGACCACGCTGTGGTTGCTGAGCTCCTCGCTGGTGATCGGCGGCGTGATGGCGGTGCTGTTCGCGCTGGCGCTGACCGGCCCCTGGCAATGGCTGGCGCGCATCGTCGGTGCCTACACCTTCGTGATCCGCGGCACGCCCTTGCTGATCCAGGTCTACATGATCTATTACGGACTGGGCCAGCTCGAATGGATACAGGCCCGCTGGGACGACACCTGGCCCTGGACCCACTTCAAGGAACCGGCCTTCTGCGCGCTGCTGGCCTTCAGCCTGAACACGGCCGGCTACACCGCCGAGATGCTGGCCGGCGCGATCCGCGAGACCCACGCCGGCGAGATCGAATCGGCGCAGGCCTTCGGCATGAGCCGGTTCCAGGTCATGCTGCGTATCGTGTTGCCCAGCGCCATGCGCCGCACGCTGCCCCCGTACAGTAACGAGGTGGTCATGATGCTGCACAGCACCAGCCTGGCCAGCGCGGTGCCCGGGCTGCTCGACGTGACCGCCGCGGCCAGCCGCATCTACTCCGACTTCTACCTGCCGTTCGAGGCCTACCTGGCGGCCGCCGCGATCTACCTGTGCGCGACGTTCTGCCTGATCGGCCTGTTCAAGCTGGCCGAGCGCCGCTTCCTGGCACACCTGGCACCACGCCGGCATTGAATCGAGGACACACGCCACCATGCGCCGCATCGACCATCCGCTGGAACACCAGAGCCTGGGCCGCCAGACCCAGGTGACCAGCCTGCATTTCGGCCAGCCCGGCGCCGGACCCAAGGCCTATGTCCAGGCCAGCCTGCACGCAGAGGAACTGCCGGGCATGCTGGCGGCCTACCACCTGCGCGCCCTGCTCGAAGCGGCCGAATCCCGCGGCGACATGCGCGGGGAGGTGGTGCTGGTGCCGGTGGCCAACCCGATCGGCCTGGCCCAGCGGCTCGACCACAAGTCCATGGGACGGTTCGAGCTGGGCAGTTCGGAGAACTTCAATCGCAACTACCCCGACCTGGCCACGGCCGTCTTCGATACGGTCAAGGACAAGCTCACGCAGGATGCAACGGCCAACGTCGCCGCCGTGCGCGCCGCGGTCGCGGCCTGGCTGGCGCAGTGGAAGCCCGCCAATGCCCTGCACAGCCTGCGCAAGACCCTGGTGCAGCTGGCCTTCGATGCCGACATCGTGCTCGACCTGCATTGCGACTGCGAAGCCGTGCTGCACCTGTACACCGAAACGCCGTGCTGGCCGCAACTCGAGCCGCTGGCGCGCCTGCTGGGCGCCCGCGCGGTGCTGCTGGCGCAGGATGCCGGCGGTGTCTCGTTCGACGAATGTTTCTCCGGCCTGTGGTGGAAACTCGCCGACAAGCTGCGCACAGACCCGGCGCTGGCCGGCCTGCCCGTAGCCCAGGCCTGCGGCAGCGCCACCGTCGAGCTGCGCGGCGAGGCGCAACTCGAACACGGCCTGGCCCGGGCCGATGCGGCGGCCATCTTCGCCAGCCTGCAACATGCCGGCATCATCGCCGGGGCGCCACCGCCGCTGCCCGAACCCCGCTGCGCGGCCACGCCGCTGGCCGGCGCACAGACCGTCAAGGCGCCGGTGGCCGGCGTACTGGTGTTTGCGGCCGTGCCCGGCGACACGCTGGCCGCCGGCGACCCGGTGGTGGACATCATCGACCCGATCGCCAACACCTCGCTGACCGTGCGGGCCGAGGTGGCCGGCGTGATGTACGCCCGTACCGACGACCGGTACGCGCTGCCCGGCGACGATCTGGCCAACATCGCCGGCAGCGTGCCGTTTCGCACCGGCAACCTGCTGGGCGCATAGGATGAAGGACGCCCCCCGTCTGTCCGGCTTCACTGCGTGTAAGCCGGCCGAACCCCCCACTGGGGGGCGGGCCCGCCGCTTCGGAGCGGCCGTGCGCGGCGGCCCCTGGACGAAGGACGCCCCCCGTCTGTCCGGCTTTACTGCGTGTAAGCCGGCCGAACCCCCCACTGGGGGGCGGGCCCGCCGCTTCGGAGCGGCCGTGCGCGGCGCGCAGGGCGCAGCGCCATGGAACAATGAGTTGCGCCAACCACGACGCCACAGACCGAATCCGCCATGAACGACAAGACACTCAAGCTCCAGGCCATCGACATCCACAAGCGCTTCGGTGCCAACGAAGTGCTCAAGGGGGTGTCGCTCGAGGCCCATGGCGGCGACGTGATCAGCATCATCGGCAGTTCCGGTTCGGGCAAGAGCACCTTCCTGCGCTGCATCAACATGCTGGAAAAGCCGAACCAGGGTCGCATCGTGGTGGCCGGCGAGGAACTCCGGCTGGTGCCCGGCAAGACCGGCGAACTGCACGCCGCCGAGGCGCGACAGCTGCAGCGCCTGCGCACCAAGCTGGCCATGGTGTTCCAGCATTTCAACCTGTGGGCCCACCTGACGGTGCTGCAGAACATCATCGAGGCACCGGTGCACGTGATGAAGGTGCCACGCGACGAAGCCATTGCGCGGGCGCGCAAGTACCTGGCCCTGGTCGACCTGCCCAACATGGAAGACCGCTACCCCGCCCACATGAGCGGCGGCCAGCAGCAACGCGTGGCGATCGCCCGTTCGCTGGCGATGGAGCCCGAGGTCATGCTGTTCGACGAACCCACCAGCGCGCTCGACCCGGAACTGGTCACCGAGGTGCTCAAGGTCATGCGCACGCTGGCCGAGGAAGGCCGCACCATGGTCGTCGTCACGCACGAAATGGGTTTTGCGCGCGAGGTCGCCAACCACCTGATCTTCCTGCACCAGGGACGCATCGAGGAAGAAGGCGTGCCGGCCGAGGTCCTGGCGCGACCGAAAAGCGAGCGGCTGGCGCAGTTCCTGTCGGGCAGCCTGAAATAGGCACGACGGGCACCCGGCCCTGCGACCTCCCCGCACCGCATGACGCCGCCAGCAGCCCTCGCCCCCCCTGCCGTGCTCGACGCCCTGCACCACTGGGCACCCATCGTCTGGCTGCGGGTCCACCCCTATGCCTATCCGACGCTGGAGACGATACACATCGTCGGCCTGGCGCTGGTGTTCGGCACCTTGTGGGTCGTCGACCTGGCGATCCTGGGCGGATTACGTGGCCTGGACCCGCGCCAGCTCGCGCGCCGTGTCCTGCCATGGACACTGGCCGGCTTCCTGCTCGCCGCGGCATCCGGGCTCACGATGTTCGCCACCAACGTGGCGAACCTGATCGCCAACCCGGCCTTCGTGCTCAAGATGGGCCTGCTGTTCGCCGCCGGCACCAACGCGGCCGTGTTGCATGCCCGCGGCGCCATCGACGCCGCGCAGGGAACCACCCGACTGCAAGCGGGTCTATCGATCCTGATCTGGATCGCCGTGATCGCCTGCGGACGCTGGATCGCCTATGTCTGACCCAAGGACCATCACCATGCAACGTCGTCACATCCTCACCGGGGCCGGCTGCGCCCTTGCACTTGCCGCCACACACCGCAACGCCCTGGCCCATCACGGCTGGTCGAGCTTCGACCAGAACCGGCCGATCTACCTCGCCGGCAAGGTGAAGGCCGTCAAATGGCAGAACCCGCACGCGGAAATCGTCGTCACCGTCACCGCCGACGCCGTGTTGCCGGCCAACCTGGCCAGCCTGTCGGTACCGGCGCAGACCAGCAGCGTCGACGGCGCCAAGGTGCTGGCGGCCGCACAGCTGCCCCGGCGCCGGGGCGACTGGACCATCGAGTTGTCGCCGATGACCCGCATCAACGCCTGGAAGGTGCCGCAGCCCAAGGCCGGCGATACCGTCTCGGCCGTGGCCTACACCTTTCCGGATGAAAAAGGCGACATGTTCGCGCGGGTCGAATACCTGATCATCGACGGGCAGCTGTACGGGTTGCGGTCGAACCCGGCCTGAGGCAGCCATGCATCGCGGCCTGGCGCCGTCCGGGCCAGCCGATGCGCCGTCCCCTTGGGGGCCAACGGCCATGTCCCCCATCCGGGAGCCCGCGGGCGTCCCCTGCGGGGGATGCCATGCACCGCAGCTGCGCGCCACACTGTCATCACGGTCGGTCGATCATCTCGGTGGCGGCTGACCGCAGCCGTCGCGGCGGCCGGCGACCACGACACCCGAGCCGGCCAGCGACATGCCATCCGTACCGACCCTTCGTGAGGTGACAGCATGCGTTATCGCATTCTTGGCCAGACCGGCCTGCGTGTTTCGACCTTTGCCCTGGGCGCGGCCAACTTCGGCACCGGCTGGGGTTACGGCAGCGACCGAGCCGACGCACTGAAGATCTATACCCGTTATCGCGCCGCCGGCGGGAATTTCATCGACACCGCCGACCAGTACCAGTTCGGCCAGTCCGAGCAGATGGTCGGCGCGTTCATCGCCAGTGAACGTGACGAGATCGTGCTGGCAACGAAGTTCTCGCTGGGCGACAGGCCGGACAGCGGCCTGCAGCATACCGGCAACAGCCGCAAGGCCATGCTGCAGTCGGTCGAGGCCAGCCTGCGGCGGCTCGCGACGGACCGCATCGACCTGCTGTGGGTGCACATGCCGGACGGTGTCACGCCGATGGACGAGATCATGCGCGGCCTCGACGACCTCGCGCGCACCGGCAAGATCCTGTACGCCGGACTGTCGGATTTCCCCGCCTGGCGTGTCGCGACGGCGGCGCTGCTCGCCCAGTTCCGCGGCTCGACGCCCGTGGCGGCGGTGCAGCTGGAATACAGCCTGGTGGAACGCACGGCCGAACGCGAGTTGCTGCCCATGGCCGCCGCATTCGGCCTGGCCACGGTCGGCTGGTCGCCTTTGGGTGGCGGGCTGCTGACCGGCAAGTACCGCAGGGGCGAGAGTGGCCGCGCACAGGGCCTGGGCGCCGTGATTCGCACCGAGAACGATGCACGCGCCACGGCAACCCTGGATGCCGTGCTGGCCATCGCCGACGAGACCGGATTGCCGGCGAGCCAGGTCGCGCTGGCCTGGGTACTGGCCAAAGGCATGCTTCCGGTGCTGGGCCCGCGCACGGACGAACAACTGGCCGACAACCTGCGCGCCGACGACGCGGGCTTGTCGGCGCACCACATGCAACGACTGGACGAGGCCAGTGCGGTCCCCATGGGTTTCCCCCATGAGATGGTCGCCGCCAGCCGGGACAGGCTGGCCGGCGGCAAGGCGCAGCTCACCGATTTTCCGGCACAGGCCGTACGGTAGCGTCGTGCTGCCGAGGGGCCGGCGACGACGCGCGGCAGGCCGGCCCACATGTCCGTTGTCACCATCGGCGATCGAATTGGCGCACGGGCGCCGCCCGGGTGCGGCCCAATGGATGTGAACGGCCGACGCGGCCGACAACCAGGCCGAGGCGTCCGTTTGCAGCGCCAA
Organism: Rhodoferax sp.; assembly: GCA_024236015.1. Classification (GTDB taxonomy): domain Bacteria; phylum Pseudomonadota; class Gammaproteobacteria; order Burkholderiales; family Burkholderiaceae_C; genus CAISIP01. Next base: position 557,400 of record JACKLK010000001.1, on the reverse strand, counting down.
CCCGTCATCGCACTCGTCAATCCCGACAACCTGATCGGCCCGTTGCTGGAACGGTGGCTGGCGGATGCCGGCTTCGCGGTCATGGTGGTGGCCCATCACCATGGCAGGTTGGCGGTGACCGCCGACGCCATCGTGGCCAACGTGACGACACGGCGACAGGCACTGATACTGGCCCGCAGCCAGCAGGCTCCGGGCGGGGTGCCGCTGATCCTGACCTCGCCCTTGTTCCGCCGCGACCTGTCGCCCGCCGCCGTGTCCACAGGCCCGATCGACGTCCATGCTGTGCTGCCGATTCCGTTCAGCCGTGCCGAATTGCTGGCCGCGCTGCGTACGGCGCTCGGCCAACGCTGACCACCGCGGCCGGGCCATGTGTCCGTTGACATGTGGCGGCGCCCATGGGAGCCGGATCGGCAGTTGACGGGACCCGGACGGCGGTGGCACGATCGCGTGCGCAGCGGGGACCGATCGGTCACGGCAAGGCCCCCCACTGGCCGCGTCGGACCGTTCCTGGTCGGGACCCGTGGCGCGAAGGCTGGACGACACGCCAGGCAAGACCGGGCCGGATCGGCGGCCCGATTCCAATACGGATGCACGCCATGACACAGGGACTGCACGGCAGCGAAGAACGCAGCGCGATGCCGATGCCGATGCCGGAACGCGCGACCGCAACGGACGCGCCGGCACCCGCAACGTCACCGGTGCTGGCCGATGGCCAGGCCATCGCCGCGCTGGCGCAATCCATCGCGGGCGAAACCGGACGGGACCGGTTGCTCGAGGTGTTGCTGCCACGTGTGCTCGGGCTGACCGGGGCCGAGACCGGCTTGCTGGTGTCCTGTCGGCATGGCGACCTGTGCATCGAGGCCCGCGCGCAGTTCGTGGACGGAGCCATCCGCATGCATGTGGGGGCGCGGGCGCTTCCCGACTCGTTCGCGCCGTCGACCGTGCTGCAATACGTGGCGCAGACGCGCCAGACCGTCCGATTCGACGCTGCCGCGGCACCCGACCGATTCGACGGTGACCCGTACCTGCAGACGCACCGGCCGCGCGCCGTGCTGTGCACTCCGATGATGCAACAAGACCGATTGGTCGGCATGATCCATCTGGAACACGGGCGCAACGCCGGGGTGTTCACGCCATCGGCGGTCGCCACACTGGGCCTGCTGGCTGCGCAGGCCACGATGGCACTCGCGCATGCCTGGCTGTTCGAGCTGATGCGGCACGAGATCGCCGAACGTGAACGGGCCCAGGCCCTGCTGGCGGGGGAAAAGCGGCTGCTCGAGACGATTGCGTCGGGCGCGTCGCTCACGCAGGTGCTGGACCAGCCGTGCCGCCGGTTCGACGACCTATCGCCCGGCCTGCATGCGTCCATCCTGATCCTGGATCCGCACAGCCGGCGCATGCGACACGGCGCCGACCAGGTCCTGGAGAACCCGGTTTCGGCGCATGCCCTCGCCGACAGCCTGTCCCGATTGTTCTCCGACCGATCCGATCCCGCGGATGCCGAACCATGAACCCTGCCATCCAGACCGCGCCGACGCCGGACACGGCGCCTCGGGACATGCCCCATGTACTTGCCGTCGATGACGACCCGTCGATCCGGCAGATGGTGACCGACTACCTGGGCGACCACGACATCCGCGTCACGGCGGTGGCCAGTGGCCCTGAGATGGACCAGGTGCTGGCCCATGCGTCGATCGACCTGCTGCTGCTCGACCTGCGCCTGCCCGGCGAAGGCGGCATGCAGATCGCCCAGCGGCTGCGCGCGACGTCCGACCTTCCGATCATCATCCTGACCGGCCTCCAGGACGAAGCCGACCGGGTGATGGGACTGGAACTGGGTGCCGACGACTACCTGACCAAACCGTTCTCGCCGCGCGAGCTGCTTGCGCGCACCCGCGCGCTGCTGCGCCGCGCCCGCATGCGGGAAACCATGACCAGCGAACTGGCCAGGATCCGGTCCTACCGCTTCGAAGGCTGGGAGATGAATGTCCGATTGCGCCGGCTCAAGGCACCCGGCGGCGCCGACGTCGCGCTGTCCAACAGCGAATGCAACCTGCTGATCGCATTCCTGAGCGCACCGCAACGGGTGCTGAGTCGCGACACCCTGCTCGACCTGTCCCGCCTGCACAACGCCGAAGTCTATGACCGATCCATCGACGTGCAGGTCGGCCGGCTGCGGCGCAAGCTCGCGGCCCATGGCGGGGCCGCGTTGATCCACACCGAACGCGGCGCGGGATACCTGTTCGCCGCCAGCGTCCAGGTGGTGCGGCTGTAGCCCGGTCGCCACGCCGCTACCGGAGTCCGGCGCCCCTGCAACGGCAGCATGCCGCTGCCTCGGCTCCCGGTGAACCCGGGAGCTCGACGCCGTGGGCGCGATGCCGGCGGCAGGCCCGCATGATGCGATGGTGGTGCATGCCGCTGCCTCTTAGGTGGATAGGCAGTACGCCGCGGCATGCCGACACTGCCAGCATCCCGGATGCATGGTGCACCGGGTCCATCGTCCGGGCATCCCGCATGCCCGGCATGGCGTGTGGCTTACCGGAGAACACCATGATTCCTGGACTCACTCCCCTGGGCAGCGTGCATACCGTCATCAGCCTGGTGGCCGTGGCGCTTGGCCTCGTGGCGCTGCTGCGTCACGGCGGCATCGACGCCACGAGCCGATCCGGTCGCTGGTATGCAGGCATGACCATCGCAACCTGTCTGACCGGTTTCGGCATCTTCGAGCACGGCGGCTTCGGCAAGCCCCATGCACTGGGTGTCGTCACCTTGCTCGCGCTGGCGCTGGCCGCGTGGGCGGGCAGGCGCCGATCGGGCCTGGTTCCCGCCTGCGTCGAGACCGTCACCTATTCGCTCACGCTGTTCTTCCACATGATCCCGGCTGTTGCCGAATCGGCCACCCGGCTGCCGCTGGGCGCACCATGGCTCGACGATCCCGAGGCGCCGCAGATCCAGGCCATCACCGGCGTGTTGTTTCTGGTGTTCCTGGTCGGGGCGACGCTGCAAGTGCAACGCCTGCGCGCAGCCCGTCGGCTGGTCCTGGTGTGAAGCGCAGCCGGACCGGACGGCCCGGGCCGTCCTTCGGCCCGGCCGCCGGGTCGGCGCGTCGACGCGCAGCTGCCCGCAGGTGTCGGCGGGCGATACGACGTACGACACACCCATACGTCAATTGCCACAGTGCGCCGGGTGTTCGGCGCACGGCTGTCATGACCGGCCGATAGACTGGTTCGCACCCAGCAACCAGCCGCCCCGCGGCGTATCAGCGAGAAGGCCATGAACATCCAGTTTTCCAGCGCTTCCGATGCCGCCCGCAACCGTTTGACGGTCCTCCTGGTCGACGCCCAGGTGTTGTTGCGGCGGGGTGTGGCGGACCTGATCGATGCCGAACCGGACATGTCGGTCATCGCCCAGGCTGACCATGCAGCCGACCTGTTGCCGATGTGCGAGCGCTTGCGCCCCGACGTCGTGTCGGTCGATCTGGACCTGCTGGGCGCCGGCTCGTCGGACACCATTCGCGCCATCCGCGCGCTGCGCCACGGGCCCAAGGTGATGGTGCTGACACAGCGCAGTTGCGAAGCCGATGTCTATGGCGCGATGTGTGCCGGCGCCAACGGGTATCTGTTCAAGAACACCACGCCACAGGAATTGTTCCAGTGTCTGCGCTCGATCCGCCTGGGCGGAACCTTTGTTCCGCCCCCCGTTGCCGCCAAGCTGACGTCGCGGCTGATGGGCGGCAGCCTGAGCCCGCGCGAGATGCAGGTGCTCGAACACGTGGCGGCAGGCCTGAGCAACAAGCATATCGGCCGCGCCTTCGGCATCAGCGACGGAACCGTCAAGGCGCACACCAAGCGCATCTTCTCGAAGCTGGGGGTGAGCAACCGCACCAGTGCGGTTGCCGCGGCGGTGCACCGCGGCCTGATCAGTCTATGAGGCCAGCTTGCCGGCCAGCGTGGCCACGTGGCGGCCCTGGTACCGTGCCATCGCCAGTTCCTGCTCGCTGGGAAACCGCTCGCCCTTGGCGCCGGCGATCGTGGATGCGCCGTACGGGCTGCCGCCCTTGATCTCGTCCAGGCCGGTCTGGCGCGCTTCGCTGTAGGGCAGGCCCACGATGACCATGCCGTGGTGCAGCAGTGTCAGGTGAAAGCTCAGGATCGTGCTCTCCTGCCCGCCATGCTGAGTCCCGGACGACGTGAAGACACTGCCAGCCTTGCCGACCAGCGCGCCCCGGGCCCACAACGCGCCGGTCTGGTCGAGAAAGGTGCGCATCTGCCCGGTCATGTTGCCGAAACGCGTCGGCGTTCCGAAGATGACGGCGTCATAGTCCGCCAGTTCGTCCGGACGGGCCACCGGGGCCGCCTGGTCGCGCTTGGCGCCGATGGCCGCCAACGCTTCGTCCGACATGGTTTCGGCAACCCGCTTGACCTGCGCGACCGCCCCCGGCACCTCGCGCACGCCCTCGGCCTGCGCCTGCGCCATGCGTTCGATATGCCCCCAGATGCTGTGATAGACGACGAGTACCTTTGTCATGGCTGAAAACCCTCCTGTGTGATGAACGACGTGGATCGATGGCCGCGGCCCATGGCCTCAAGCCCCGTTGCGGATGAAGGCCAGCAGGTCCGGGTTCACGATCTCGGGATGGGTGGCACACAGGCCGTGCGGCAGCCCCGGATAGACCTTGAGCGTGGCCTTGCGCAGCAGCTTGGCCGACAGCGGTGCCGACGCGCCGATCGGAACGATCTGGTCGTCATCGCCATGCATGACCAGGGTGGGCACCTCGATCCTCTTCAGGTCGGCGGTGAAATCGGTCTCCGAGAACGCCTTGACACAGTCGTAGTGGGCCTTGATCGAACCCATCATCCCCTGCTGCCACCAGTGTTGGCGTATGCCCTCCGAGACCTTGGCGCCGGGCCGGTTGTAGCCGTAGAACGGCAGCGTGATCTCCCGGAAGAACTCGGCACGGTTGTTCGCCACGCCGGCGCGAATGCCGTCGAACACCTCGATCGGCAGACCGCCGGGATTGGCGGGTGTCTTGACCATGATCGGAGGAACCGCGCCGATCAGCACCGCCTTGGCCACCCGCGCGCTGCCATGGCGTCCCAGGTAACGCGCGACTTCGCCGCCGCCGGTCGAATGGCCGATGTGGACGGCGTCGCGCAGGTCCAGTGCCTGCGCGAGCGCGGCCAGGTCGTCGGCATAGGTATCCATGTCGTTGCCGGTCCAGGTCTGGCTGGAACGACCGTGCCCGCGCCGGTCGTGCGCGATGACACGAAAACCCTTGTGCAGGAAATACAGCATCTGCGTGTCCCAGTCGTCGGCCGACAAGGGCCAGCCGTGCGAGAACACGATGGGTTGACCGGTACCCCAGTCCTTGTAGTAGATCCGGGTTCCGTCCTGGGTGGTGATGAACGACATGGTTTGATTTCCTTCATGGATCGGGTTCCCGTCGCCAGGGGCTGGCGCGGGCGGGGTTGCGGCGGCACGAACCGCCAGGGGCAGTCCGATGCCGGCCGCGACGGCTGCACCACCCAACAGCAGTTGGCGGCGCGTCCATTCCGGTACCGGGGGGTCGTCGACAGAAAACATGGGCGCTCCTTCCTGATGGGTGATGACGCCCATTCTGGGATGCGCCATGGCGTGCCGGAATCCCGCAAAGGGGGCGCCTGGCATCGGCCACATGGGTTATCGCGACGCTGGACCTTCGCCACGGATGGCGACGCCGCGCCCAGGGATGACGGCCGCAGATCGGCGGTGCCGCAGGCCCGATCGCCACGCCCGCCGGTGTGGCGCCGGCGCCGGCACCACACGGCCGGCCGACGCTGCGCGACGACGGGTGCGCCCCCATGGACGGGCCTGCACGGTGCGCGCCGACCTCAGGCGCGCGGGTCGATTCCCGTCAGATCCAGTACTTTGCGCGCACCAGCACGTCGCGCGGTCCGACCGGCGTGTGCACGACCAGCGTCGTGCCGGCATCCCAATACGCCGCCTCGATCATCGCGATGCCGATATTGGTCTTGAAGTCGGGCGAGTAGGCAGCCGAATTGATGTTGCCGGCGTGTGTGCCGCCGGCTAGCAAGGGCCAGGGTTCGGTGCATGCGGGCAGGGGATCGCCCGACATCTCGACGGCGCGCAGCTGCCGATCCGGCACCTGTTTTTCCAGCAAGGCGGCGCGGGCGCGGCAGGTCGGCACCCGGTCGAGCTGCACGTATTTGCCCATGTCGGCCTCGAACGGTGTGTTCTCCAGCGTCACGTCGTTGCCGTAACTCAGCAGCCCGGCTTCGATGCGTTCGATGCCGTTCGGGCAACCGGCGCGGATGTCCAGGTCTTCGCCCGCCTCCATGATGTGATCCCACAACGCGGGGCCGTGCCGCGTGCCGTCCATGTAGATCTCGAAGCCGATCTGGCGCGACCAGCCCGAGCGCGCAATCACCATGTCCTGGCCCTGGAAGGTGATGGTCTTGTGGCGGAAGAACTTCGTCTCGCGGATGTCCTTGCCGAAAAGCCGCTCGACCAGGATGTCAGCCTTCGGCCCCTGGATCGCCAGCGGCGAGATGTCCGGTTCGGACACCTGCACGTCCATGCCGAAACCGCCGGCCAGGCCCTTGTAGTAGTACATCAGGTCGCTGTCGGCGATCGACACCCAGAACCGGTCGCTTGCGAGCTTGAGCACGATCGGGTCGTTGATCATGCCGCCGTTGACGTCGACGATGGGCACGTAGTAACACTGGTCGGTCGCCATGCGCGAGAGGTCGCGCGGGCTGGTCATCTGCAGCAGCCGCTCGGCGTCCGGGCCGCGCAGTTCGATCTGGCGTTCGCAGGCCACGTCCCACAGCTGCACCGCCGACTTCAGGTGGTGGTAGTCCTCCTCGACCGAGCGGAACACCGCCGGCAGCAGCATGTGGTTGTAGACCGTGTAGGCCTTGACACCCGCCGCGGTGACGCGGTCGGTGAAGGGCGTGCGACGGGTCCGGCGCGAACGGGCGAGCAACGGGGCATGCATGGGCGACTCCCGGAAAAAGGGGGGGATGGAAGGCGCCCCATCGCCGCCCGAGCGGACCGACATGCTGCGCTGTGCCGGCGAATTGTACGAAGCGCCCTGCGCGAAATTGTCAAGAATGCGCCTTCAATTGGTCACATCGCGTCCGTATACTGCCTGCATGTCATCGATTCGTCTTGTGTCCGTCACAAAACAATGGGCCAGCACCAAGGGCCTGGACGGCATCTCGCTGGACATCGCCGAAGGCAGTTTCTGCGTGCTGCTCGGCCCCTCGGGCTGCGGCAAGTCGACGACGCTGCGCGTCATCGCCGGCCTCGAGTCGGCCAGCAGCGGACAGGTGTTCGTCAACGAGCGCGACGTCACCGCGCTGCCGCCGGCGCAACGCGGCATCGCGATGGTGTTCCAGAACTACGCGCTGTTCCCCCACATGACCGTGGCCGACAACATCGGCTTCGGACTGTCGGTGCGCAAGGTGCCGAAGACCGAGCGCGAGCAGCGGCTGCGCGAGACCGCCGCACTGCTGGGCCTGGACCAGCTGCTCGAGCGCAAGCCGTCCCAGCTCTCGGGCGGCCAGCAGCAACGGGTTGCGCTCGGCCGCGCGCTGGTCGCGCAGGCGAAGATCTGCCTGATGGACGAACCGCTGTCCAACCTCGACGCCCAGCTGCGCCAGGAGATGCGCCACGAACTGCGCGAACTGCAGCTGCGCCTGGGGCTGACCGTGGTCTATGTCACGCACGACCAGGCCGAGGCCATGAGCATGGCCGACCAGGTGGTGCTGCTCAACAAGGGCCGCATCGAGCAGACCGCGGCGCCGCGCCAGCTCTATGCGATGCCGGCAACCACCTTTGCCGCGCGTTTCATCGGCACGCCGGCGATGAACCTGCTCAAGCTCGAACAAGGCCACATCGCCGGCAGCAGCGTGCATGTCGGCCATGGCGGCGCGACGCTGGGGGTGCGGCCGGAAGCGATCACGCTCGGCGGCGACGTTCCGGCGCAGGTCAGCAGCCTGGAATACCTGGGCTCGGACCTGGTGCTGCGCTGCGCGGTCGGCTCCGAGCAGATCACCGTGCGCACCGACGGCCGCTGCGAACTGCGCGCCGGCGAACAGGTCCAGCTGCGCTGGCCGCGCCAGGAGCAGCATTTCTTCGACGCCGCGGGCAGCCGGCTCGACTGATTTTTCTCACGTCAACCACTCCACGGAGACATCCATGCACAGAAAAAGCTTCAACCGCCTGATCGCCGCCACCGCGCTGGCCGCCGCCAGCCTGCCGTTCGGCGCTTCCGCGCAGGCGCAGACCGAGATCTCCTTCTTCTACCCGGTCGCGGTCGGCGGCGCCATCACGGCGACCATCGATGGCCTGGCGGCCGACTTCACGAAGGAGAACCCGTCGATCAAGGTCACGCCGATCTACGCCGGCAGCTACCAGGATACCATCGTCAAGGCGCTGACCGCGCACAAGGCCGGCACGCCGCCAGTCACCTCGGTGCTGTTGTCGACCGACATGTTCACATTGATCGACGAGGACGCCATCATCCCGTTCGACGACTTCGCCAAGACCGCCGACGACAAGAAATGGATGGGCGGCTTCTACAAGGCCTTCATGCTCAACAGCCAGACCGGCGGCAAGACCTGGGGCATTCCGTTCCAGCGCTCGACCATCGTGCTGTACTACAACAAGGAAGCGTTCAAGGCCGCCGGGCTGGATCCGAACAAGCCGCCCCAGACCTGGGCCGAGATGGCCGACTACGCCAAGAAGCTCACGGTCAAGGACGGCTCGGGCAAGGTCACGCAATACGGCATCCAGATCCCGTCCAGCGGTTTCCCGTACTGGCTGTTCCAGGCGCTGGCGATCCAGAACGACGTGGTCATGGCCAACGACGCGGGCAATGCGGTGAAGTTCGACGACCCCAAGGTGATCGAGGCACTGCAGTACTGGGTCGACCTGGCCAAGCAGGGTGTGCATCCCCCGGGCATCGTCGAATGGGGCACCACACCCAAGGACTTCTTCGAGAAGAAGGTCGCGATGATGTGGACCACCACCGGCAACCTGACCAATGTGCGCAACAACGCCAAGTTCGACTTCGGCGTGGCCATGCTGCCGGCCGGCAAGCGGCGCGGCTCGCCCACCGGCGGCGGCAACTTCTACATCTTCAAGAAGTCGACGCCGGCGCAGCAGGAAGCGGCGTTCAAGTTCGTCAAGTGGATCACGCACCCGGAACGCGCGGCGCGCTGGAGCATGGAGACCGGCTATGTCGCGACCTCGGAGGCCGCCTACCTGACCGACACGCTGCGCAAATACGGCCGCGACTTTCCGCCGGCCGTCGTGGCGCGCGACCAGTTGCCCCATGCCTTGTCCGAGTTCTCCACACATGACAACCAGCGCGTGACCAAGGCACTGAACGACGGCCTGCAGGCCGCACTGACCGGCACCAAGACGCCGGCCCAGGCGATGCAGGACGCGCAGCGCGAAGCCGACCGGCTGCTGCGCGGCTACAAGTGAAGCCGTACGAACCAATGGGTGCGCCAGGCGCAGGCCGCCGTTCGCCCTGAACCTGTCGAAGGGCCGCAAGCCACGCGGCGGCCCTTCGGTCGTTCTCCGACATCCCGCCCTCCACGCTCGATTCCACCGTGTCCGCCAGTTCCCCGACCTCCGGCATCCGATCGGTGCACGCCTACCTGCTGCTGCTGCCGGCCTTCGTGCTGCTGGTCGCGTTCACGCATTACCCGGCGGTGGCCACGCTGATCGACAGCTTCTTCTCCACCCCCAAGGGGTCGCGTCCGGCGGTCTGGGTCGGCCTGGAGAACTACGAGGTCATGGCCGGCGACCCGGTGTTCTGGAAGGCGGCGACCAACAACCTGTGGTTTGCGCTGGCGACGATCCCCGCGTCGATCGCGCTGGCACTGGTGATGGCCCTGTGGGTCAACGAACGCATCGCCGGGCGGGGCTTCCTGCGCATGGCCTATTTCACGCCCACCGTGCTGCCGATGATTGCGGTTGCCAACATCTGGCTGTTCTTCTACACGCCGTCCTACGGATTGCTCGAGCAGATCACCGGGCTGTTCGGCCTGCCGTCGCACAACTGGCTCGGCGACCAGCGCACCGCGCTGGGTGCGGTCACGCTGGTGGCGGTCTGGAAGGAAGCCGGCTTCTTCATGATCTTCTACCTGGCCGCCTTGCAGAGCCTGAACCCCAGCCTGCGCGAGGCCGCCGCCATCGAAGGCGCCTCGCGCTGGTATTTCTTTCGCCGCGTGCAATGGCCGCTGCTGATGCCCACCACGCTGTTCGTCATGGTCAACGCCGTCATCAACGCGGTGCGCATGGTCGACCACATCATCGTGCTCACCCGTGGCGGGCCGGACAATGCGTCCACGCTGCTGCTGTACCACCTGTACGAGGTCGGCTTCAAGTTCTGGGACACCGCCTATGCCGCGGCGATCACCGTCGTGCTGCTGGCGGTGCTGGCAACGGTCGCACTGGCGCAGTTCTTCCTGCTCGATCGCAAGGTGCACTACAAATGAGCGGCAAGGCGGTACGCCCCTCGCGCCTGGTCTACAACGACCCGACCTGGATCGACACGCTGGCCGCCTGGATGCTGGCGCTGCTGTGGATATTGCCGCTGGCGTACGCGGTGTGGACCGCATTCCACCCGTCCGAGTATTCGACCCGTTTCGAACTGCTGGCGCCGCTGACGCTGGACAACTTCGCCCGGGCCTGGGAAGCGGCGCCGTTTGCGCAGTATTTCCTCAACACCATCCTGCTGGTGGCGATGATCCTGGCCTGCCAGCTGGTGCTCAGCACGCTGGCCGCCTACGCCTTCGCCCGGTACGAATTCGCCGGCAAGAACATATTGTTCGCGCTGGTGCTGGTGCAGCTGATGATCATGCCCGACATCCTGCTGGTCGAGAACTACAAGACCATGGCCACGCTGGGCGTGGTGGACACGCTGCTGGCCATCGGCCTGCCGTATTTCGCCTCCGCGTTCGCGATCTTCCTGCTGCGCCAGACCTTCATGGGCATTCCGAAGGAACTCGACGAGGCCGCGCGGGTCGAGGGCGCCAGCGCGATGCAGATCCTGTGGCGCATCTACATTCCGCTGGCGCGGCCGGTCTACACCGCGTTCGCCCTGGTGTCGGTCAGTTTCCACTGGAACAACTTCCTGTGGCCGCTGATCATCACCAACAGCGTCGGTGCGCGCCCGCTGACGGTGGGCCTGCAGGTGTTCTCGTCGACCGACCAGGGGGTGGACTGGTCGGTGATCACCGCCGCCACCTTGATGACCTCGGCACCGCTGCTGGTCGGCTTCCTGCTGTTCCAGCGCCAGTTCGTGCAGAGCTTCATGCGGGCGGGCATCAAGTGACGCCCGGGCCCGACGGATGACGGGCCGGCCGCATGCAACACAATGGATGGCAACCCTTTTCCGGAGAATCGACACATGATGAAGAAGACCAACATCGGCATGGTGGGCATCGGCATGATGGGCCATGGCATCGCCAGCAACCTGCTCAAGCACGGCCATGCCTTGGCGGTGCTCGAGCATGAGGGCAACCAGCCGCTGGACGCCTTGAAGGCGGCCGGGGCGCAGAGTTTCACCCGTGCGTCCGAGCTTGCCGCGCGCTCCGAGGTGGTGATCCTGGTGCTGACCGGCTCGCCACAGGTCGAAGCCGTCCTGACCGGCGCCGACGGCGTGCTGGCGGGGCTGAGGCCCGGCAGCGTGGTCATCGACTGCTCCACCGCCATCCCGTCGTCGACCGTGCGCATGGCCCAGGCCGTCGCCAAGGCGGGCAGCACGATGCTGGATGCGCCGATGACCCGGACCCCGAAGGAAGCCGCCGAAGGCCGGCTGAACCTGCTGGTCGGTGGCGACCGCGACGTGTTCGACGCGAGCCGCGCGCTGCTGGCCTGTTTTGCCGAGAACATCACCCACGTCGGCGCCGTGGGCAGCGGCCACAGCATGAAGCTGCTGCACAACTATGTGTCGCTGGGTTCGGTGGCGCTGATCGCCGAGGCCGCCGCCTGTGCGCAGCGCAACGGCGTGGCACCCGAGGTGTTCGTCGACGTGCTGGCCAAGGGCGGTGGCGGCGGCATCGCGCTCGAACGCCTCAAGCCCTACCTGCTGGCGCAGGACACCTCCGGACTGCGCTTCTCGATCGCCAACGCCAGCAAGGACATGGGGTATTACCAGACCATGGCCGGCGACGCCCAGGCCCACCTGGCCATTGCCGCCGCCGTGCTGGCCACGCTGCAGGACGCGCAGGCCAAGGCGGCGCCGGGCAGCCTGTTGCCGGAACTGGTCAGCCTGCTCGGGCCCGCGGCCAAGGCGTGAACGACCGCCACCCGACAGCAGCCGCCATCCGATGAAACTCATCACCTGGAACGTGCAGTGGTTCTGCGGCCTGGACGACAGGGTCGACGTCGAGCGCGTCGTCGCCCATGCCCGCTCCATGGCCGACTTCGACGTGTTGTGCCTGCAGGAGGTCGCCGTCAACTATCCGCAGCTCACCGGTGACGCCGGTTTCGACCAGGTGGCGCGGCTGCGCGAACTGCTGCCCGAATACGAGATCGTGTTCGGCGCCGCCGTGACCGAACTCGGCCGGCAGGGCCAGCGCCAGCAGTTCGGCAACCTGATCGCGACCCGGCTGCCGATCGCGCAGGCCCAGTCCTATCCGCTGCCCTACCCGCCCGACCTCGGCAAACGCACCATGCCGCGCATCTGCACCACCGCCACCGTGTTGTCGGCGCTCGGTCCGATCCGCGTGATGACCACGCATCTCGAGTTCTACTCCACGGCCCAGCGCATGGCCCAGGCCCGCGCCCTGGTCGAGCTGCACCGCCAGGCCTGCGGCCATGTCGTCGATCCACCGCTGGACGACGAGACCGGCAGTCCGTTCCAGACCAAGGTCCACACCACGCAGGCCATCCTGTGCGGCGACTTCAACTTCGAGGCACGCGACGCGGAATACGGCGTGATCCAGGAGCCGGCACCCGTGGGCATCAGCAGCCTGGCCGATGCCTGGCCGCTGGCGCATGGCACGCAGCCGCATGAGCCGACGTTCCGGCTGTTCGATTCGCGTTACGGGCCGGAGCCGATCTGTTGCGACTTCGTCTTTGTCAGTGCGAACCTGCGGCGCCAGGTGCGCATCGTGCGCGTCGATGGCCAGACCCGCGTATCGGACCACCAGCCGGTGTTGCTGGTGCTGGGACCGGACTGATGCGCGGCCCGCCGGTCGCACCTTCGGCGATCGGCTGGCGCATATCAGCCATGACACTTTGAACATTTCCTGACGGCGGGCCGACGGATACAGTGCAGCCGGGTCGTTCAAGGCCCGGCATGCGGCGGTCGCACACATCCGCCCGCGCACCATCAACCTGTTCCGCCAATACCGGCGGACATCGATCAGGAGACTCACGTGAAAATTGCTGTCAAGCACGGTCACCCAGCGCGCACATCGGGCCGTCGTGTTCCGAAGCGCCTCTATGGCGCCCTGTTCGGCGCCGCGATGCTGTTGGCGACCGCATCCGCGCACGCCGCACGCGAATGCGAACACCCGCACTATGTTCCCGCCGAAGGTGCCTGCGCGAGACTGTCCGGAGCCGACCTCTTCTACTACGACACCGGCGCCAGCCGACGCGGCCGTGGCGAGGCCGTCATCTTCGTGCACGCCGCCTCCGGCAATGCCGACGCATTCAAGTACAACCTGCAGGCATTCAGCGCGGCGGGTTATCGCGCCATCGCCTACGACCGCAAGAACGTCGGTCGCAGCAGCAATACCCTGCGCGACGCCGAACTCGGGCGACCGGTCGGAACGACCGTCCAGGATCTCGAGGAATTGACGGCCTACCTGGGACTCGATCGCTTCCATCTGGTCGGAGTCGCCGCGGGCGCGCAGGTCGCGCTCCAGTACGCGGCAAAGAACCCCCACAAGGTTTCCAGCATGGTGCTGGCAGCGACGCTGGGACCGCAAGGCCTGGCACAGCAGGAACCCGAGATGGCCGCACTGCAGGCCCATATCGCCTTGCCGTTCGAGCAGTTGTGCCCGATGACCATCGCCAACCCGCCGCCGGCGCCCTTGCGCCTGATCAGCGGCACCAGCGCGGCCACGGTCGACCTGCCGGCGGTCACGATCGAACATCGCGAACTCGGCACCTGGTTCCGGGCCACCGACCGCGACGGCGTGAGCGAGTTCCTGGCCATCGGCGACAACGCGCGGCACCGGACGTTCGACGGCTGCAGGCTCATCAACATCGGCGCCAACCAGCCGGGCATGGCCAGCACCGATCCGCTCAACCCCAATACGTTTGCCAAGCTCGGATCGCTGATCACGATGCGCACGCTGCTGTTGGCCGGCACCGGCGATGTCTACTACTCGCCCCCGGCCCACATGCAACTCTGGGGTTCGTACATCCCCGATGCCGCATACGTGCAGCTCGACACGGGCCACGCGCCGCAGTTCGAGAACCCCGAGGCATTCAACACCACCGTGATCCGCTTCCTCAAGCACGGCCCCCACGGGGCGAGCCGCATCGTGCGGCCATCGAAGCACAAGCGGCACTGACGTCCGGCAGGTGGCGCACACGCGCCATCGGCCTGCTCCCGACCCTTGCGGGTCGGGAGCTTTTTTTTTGGGGGGTTGCGTCCTTGCTCGTCCTGGCACATTCCATGCCCACCGGCTTGGCCACCCTGCATGCGCCGCACAGCGACAAGCCGACGACCGTTGACGAGCGCCATGGATCGGCGCGGCGCGAGGTACAGGTCTCTTGCGTGCCATGGGCAAGACGCGGCCACGATGTGATGAAGGGCACACGCGTCTTGTCGACACGTGTGCCCTCCACGGACGGCCTGGATGGCGCCCGGCGTTGCCGCCCGGCGCCCAGGATGGTCCCGCGCCGACGGCTAGTTGGCTGCCTGGTAGGTGCCGATGCCGGTGTAGCGCAACCAGGTCGCCAGCAAGCCTGTCTGCTCCACGCCCGGCTTGCTCCAGTCGCACACGCCGCCCGGATAGATGGCATTGAGGCGTGCCAGTTCCAGCGCGTCGAAGGTGACGTTGTAGTCGGCGAGATTGACCGGCTTGAGCTGGCACTTGACGATGTCATTGGCCAGCGGTCCACCGGCAGCCTCCAGCGGGAACGAGGCGGTCGGATACAGCGTGTTGCAGGGCGACGTTCCGGTGAGACCCTTGAACTGGACCTCTTCGATGAATGCCCCGTCCTTGTAGCAACCGTCCTTCAGGCTGACGGGCTTGTTGCGGATCACCTTCTCGCGCACGCCACCGGCGGCGGAGTCGTTCGCGATGTTCGCCAACCATGCGTCCATGGCCACCAGGGCCTGGCCGACCGCACTGGCCGACGTGCCATGGGCACCGCTCCACATCACGTAGTTGTCCGCATCGCCATTGGCCTTGCGTACCCGTTCGCGGACGCTGAAGTGCTGGAACTTCAGGTGCACATTGCCGTTGGCGGCGTAGTCCGCATAACTGCCGTCGACATCGAGCACGGGAATCAGGCCCAGGCCGCCACCGCCATTGGTCACCTTGCCGGTCTGGTAGGCGGCGCGCAGTGCCATCGTGTCGGCGACGGTACGTGTTGCGGTGAAGTTGAAGTCAATGTCGACGCCGCCGATCTTCTCGTTGAGGTCGAGGAACTGCTCCTTGGTGATCTGCCCGGCGTTCAGGGCGACCAGGCCGTACTGCACCCCCACGTTGTCCAGGGCCCGTCGTGCAAATCCGTTGGCGTCCTTGCCATAGGTATTGACGTTGTGATCGAAGAAGGTCGGACGCGCACCGGTCGGGTTGGTCACGGGATCGTATCGAACACCCACCGGAACGACGCTGGCCCAGGCGGCGTTCTGCCATCCCGGCCGGGTCGGGACCGCTTCATATCGCACCGCGTTCGATCCGCCGTTGCTGTTCAACTGACCGAAGGTGCCGAAACCCGATGCGAGCCGCATCTGCTCCTGTGTCCATAGTCCGGCGCCATGGTTGTTGTAGTACTCGAGCATCAGCCGGGAATTCACGACCGTGGCCTGCACCAGGTCCGGGAAGCTCTGGCGGGGAATGATGCCGTCCAGGATGCCGGGATAGTTGCTCGCCGTCGTGATCTGCTGGATGCCGCCTGCCGAACTGCCCCAGCCGATCGTGTATCGCACCGGACCGTAAGTCTCGATGAACTTCTCCTTGACCATCATGGCGGTCTCGGCCGACACCACATCGTTGCAGTTGTTGCGATAGACGTTCAACGACGCAGATGCGACGGCGAATCCACGCGCCAGCGCGTCGTCCAGCAGGACCCCGCCGGTGCTGGAGCCCTGGATGTAGTGGCCGCCCGAGCAACCGCCGCCGAAGGCATACACCAGTCGCTTGTTCCATGCCGGATAACCAGCCGACGCTGCGGCCGGATCCGCGAGCATGGCGATCTGGTAGATCGCACGATTGACGGTGCCCGTCTCGATCCGCACGACGTACGGGACGGACCGGCCCTCGTTGGTCACGGTCTGGGCCAGATCGACCGGCGGCGCAGCCAGCGGGTCGTAGGCGGCGTAGGCGCCACCGGTGGTGCGGTAGACATAGTCCACGCGGGTCGGCACGCTGCATGGCAGGTCGATCGGCGCATTGGTGAGCATCGGCCCGTTGTTGTAGAGCTCGAACTCGTGGGTCTGGCAATAGAACGGCGACTCCTGCGGCCCCGAAAACACCGGCCCGGTGATCGGATGGTTGGTCACCGTCAGCTCCACCCGGCTTCCGGCCACGGCCCTGCCGTCGGCGCCGCGTTGCCACGCGGCAATCTTGTTCGTGCCCTCCTTCAGGCCGGCAACGAGTCCGTTGAGTTCCTGGCTGCCGACGGATGTGAAGACCGACGTGACCTCGGTACCGTCGAGGTCCACGACCATCGATGCCGGATCCACGTCCGTGGCCACGCGCAGCTTGAGCAGCACGTCGCCGCCCGAGACCATGTCGGCGCGTGTGGAGATCGCCTGCAGGCTATGGTTGGATACGGGGTCGGACGAACCGCCTCCGCAACCGATGAGTAATGTGCCGGTGCCCAGTGCAAGCAGCAGCGCGCGCGCAGCATGTCGCTGACGTTTCATGTGTCGACTCCTCTAGTTCGTGGATGTTGTTCATCGACATGGTGCGCACCAGCGATGCGTGTTTATAGGGCCATAACCCGCATGGGGTCACGGTCCTGCTCGCAAAGCAGCTATGTGTCGGAGAACAAGTCGATGGCCTCGCATGAAGGGAAGCCAGGTATGAACGCGCACCAGGCGCGCCGTGGCTTCACCCAATGTCCGCGGCAGGCTTCGCCGCCGCCCGCAGGCCGCGCGTGCCTGCGCCATCCACGGCCGTGATCGCGTGGATGACGATCGCCGTCAATGCCGCTCGACCATCGCCGGGCGGCACGCAGGCTCGCCCAGGTCCCAGATCAGGCCCGTCATCAGCCGCAGCGCGTCCCGCGCCACCGACACCAGCAGGTGTTCGTTCGGCGCATGCTGATTGCACGACGCATACGAATGCGGAATCCACACCGTGGGCAGGCCCAGCACGTCGGCGAAGATGTCGTTGGGCAAGGAGCCGCCCAGGTTGGGCAGGATGGCCGGCGCCGACCCGGTGGTGCGTCGAATCGCGTCGACCGTCCACCGGACCCACGGATGCTCCGGGTCGAGCCGGGTCGCGGTGAAGAAGCCGTCGCGCGCCGATGTCACGCGCACCATGCCGAAGCCGGCCTTGTCCAGGTGCCGCTGCAAGGCGCCGACGATGTCCGTGGGGTCGACGCCGACGACGAAGCGCAGCTGGCAATGGCAGCTGGCCCTGGGCGGAATCGCGTTGACCGGCTTGTCCGGATTGCCGCAGGTGAAGGCCAGCACCTCGAAGCTGGACCAGCCGAACACCCGCTCGGCCGGAGTCAGCCCGGGCTCGCCCCAGTCCGGGTCGATCGCAGGGCCATCCGCACCCCCGTCGACCTGCAGGCCCGCGAGTGCCTTGCGCACCGAGGGCGTCAGGCTGTCGGGTCGCCACTCGGGGACGCGGATCTCGCCCTTCGGTCCGGTGATCGTGGCCAGCGCATGGGCCAGGATGATGCCGGGATTGGCGATCAGTCCGCCCCAGTTGCCGCTGTGGTGGCCGCCGTCGCGCAGGTCGACAACCAGGTCCATGTTGAGTGCGCCGCGCGAGCCCAGGAAGATGGTCGGCTGCTCCGGGCGCAGCCGCGGACCGTCGGAGGCGATGAACACGTCGGCGCGCAGACGCTCGCGCTGCTGCTCGCAGAACGCCTTCAGGCCCGGCGAGCCGACCTCCTCGCCGGTTTCGATCAGCACCTTCAGGTTGAAGCCGAGGCAGCCGCGCGTGGCCAGCACTGCCGCGACGGCCGCCAGGTTGATCGTGTGTTGCCCCTTGTTGTCGGCGGTGCCGCGGCCATACAGGCGGTCGCCCTCGCGCTGCAGCCTCCACGGCGCCAGGCCGGACCGCCAGCTTGCGTCCTGGCCGCGGATCACGTCGCCATGGCCGTACGACAACACCGTCGTGGCGGCCGCATCTTCGATGCGCTCGGCCAGCAGCAGCGGACCGGCACCGGCCACCGGGTTGTCGAACAGCTCGCACCGGAATCCGCAACGCCCGTAACTCGGCAGCAGTTCGTCGACCAGGTAGCGCCTCAGTTCGGCCGCGCGTTCCGGATTCTGGCTCTCGGTGGGAATCGCCACACGGCGCGCCAGATCGTCGAAGAAGCGGCCGCCGTCGAAGTCGTGTTCGGCGTGTTCGATTGCCAGTGCCCGGCCCATGGAAAATCCTCCCGTCGTCGATGTGTCGATGGCAAGCCGCCATGCCAACGGATGATAGGCCCGCGCCCGGTTTGCCGTACAGTCGTCGTCATCGTCCGCCGACTTGCCGGAGACCGTCCACCATGCCCCGCGTCCTCGCCGCAGCGTTCAAGCACGAGACCAATACCTTCTCGCCGCTGCCCACCGACCTCGCCGCCTACGCCGCGCGTTGCCTGCGCCACGGCGCCGACATCCCTGCGTATTTCCAGGGTACGGCGACCGAGATGGGCGCCTTCATCGATGCCGGCCACCGCCATGGCTGGGACCTGGTGCACACGGTGGCGGCGGACGCGACACCCTCGGGCAAGGTCACGCGCGAGGCCTTCGACACCATCGCCGGAACCATCGAGGCCGCGCTGCGCGACCAGCGGCCGTTCGACGCGGTGCTGTTGTGCCTGCACGGCGCCATGGTGGCCGAACACGTGGACGACGGCGAAGGCGAGTTGCTGCGCCGCCTGCGCGCCGTGGCGGGCGAGCATCTGCCGATCGGCATCACACTGGACCTGCATGCGAACGTGACCGACGCGATGGCGCAACGGGCCAGCGTCATCGTGTCCTACCGCACCTATCCGCATGTCGACCAGTACGACACCGGCAAGCGCTGCGCCGACCTGATCGCGCGCACGCTGGACGGCGAGATCCGACCGGCGTGCACGGTGGCGCGCGGCCCGATGATCGATGCGCTCGACCACGGCCGCACGACGGCGCCCGGGCCCATGCTCGAGACCCTGGCCCATGCCGACAGCCTGCGCGCCCGCACGCCGGGCGTGCTCGACATCGGCATCAACGCCGGTTTTCCGTGGGCCGACATCGACGCGGCCGGCCCGAGCGTGGTCATCGTGTACGACCGCAAGGCCGGCTTGCGCGACACCGCGCCGATCGCCGCGACGCTGCTCGAACGGATCTGGCGCGACCGCCGGCGTACCACGGTGCAACCCCTGCCGCTACAGGCCGGCATGGCGGCGATCGCCGATGCGCTGGCGCTTCCCGGCGACGGCATGGTCCTGGTCGCCGATGGCGCCGACAACCCCGGTGGCGGCGGCCTGGAAGACTCGGTGGCCCTGCTCGGAGCCCTGATCGACGCCGGCATCGACCGGGTCGCGTTCGGCATGATCTGCGATCCGGCCACGCTGCAGGCCTGCATCGCGGCCGGCCCGGGGGCGACACTGGGGGTGCAGCTCGGCGGACATTCCGGCGGTGCCTTCCTGGGCCCGTTGGCGCTGCGGGTGCAGGTGGTGTCGGTGCAACCGGGGCAGTTCACGTTTACCGGTCCGATGAGCCGCGGCATCACGCTGGACATCGGTCCGACCGCCGTGGTGCGGGTCGGCGGCATCGACATCGTCGTGGCCGGGACCCGCCATCAGGTGCTCGATCCCGGCTTCTTCACCCATGCCGGACTCGACCCGGCGCACTACGACCTGGTCGTCGTCAAGTCGTCGCAGCATTTCCGCGCCGCGTTCGGCCCGATGGCCCGCACGATCCTGGTCATCGACAGCGGCGACGGCCTGACCTCGTTCGACCTTGCCGCGTTCGGTCACACCCGGGTGCGCCGCCCGGTGCATCCCCTGGACGAACTGCCGGATTGAACGGCCGTCTCGCCGACCGGTGCCGTCCTCCCGCGTGTCGTGCCCCGCGGCCGGCGCTGCTACAGTTGCCGAAGGCCGCGCCGAACCCCGGGCAGCGGCGGCCGACCCTCGAGGAGACCCATGCCGACCTTCACCACGCTGCGCATCGACGCCGATGACGCCAACCCGCGCGTCGCCCGGCTGCTGTTGAACCGCCCGGACAAGCTCAATGCCATCAATGACGAGACGCCGCGCGAGATGCGCGCCGCGGTCGAATGGGCGAATGCCGAACCTTCCATCCACGTCATCATCGTCGAGGGCGCGGGCAAGGGCTTCTGTGGCGGTTACGACCTGTCGCTGTTCGGGGAAGGCCGTATCGACCATCCCTGCCAGCAGGAGCAGTTCCCATGGGATCCGATGGTCGACTACGCCTTCATGAAACGCAACACCGACGACTTCATGAGCCTGTGGCGCAGCGCCAAGCCGACGATTGCCAAGGTGCACGGGCATGCGGTGGCCGGCGGCAGCGACATCGCCCTGTGCTGCGACCTGCTGGTGATGGCCGAGGACGCCCGTATCGGCTACATGCCCACGCGCGTCTGGGGCTGCCCGACCACCGCGATGTGGACCTATCGGCTGGGGCCCACCCGTGCCAAGCAGCTGATGTTCACCGGCGACACCATCGATGGCCACACCGCGCTGGCCTGGGGCCTGGCCAACGACTGCGTGCCGGGCGAGCGGCTCGACGCGGCGACGATGGCGCTGGCCACACGGATTGCCGGCGTGCCCGCATCGCACCTGGCCATGCACAAGATGGTCGTGAACCAGGTCATGCTGGCCATGGGGCTGGAGCAGAGCCAGCAGATGGCAACCGTGTTCGACGGCATCACCCGGCACAACCCCGAGGGCCTGTGGTTTCGCCGCCATGCGCAGCAACACGGATTCAAGTCCGCGGTGCAGTGGCGCGACAGCGGCAAGCCGATTCCCGAAGGCGACGAGGCACGCGCACTGGTACGCGCGATGGACCGGCAACGCGACACCGGAGCCGCCTGATGCTCAACGGATTGCCGCCGCTGCTGGTGGGCGCCATCGCCAGCGTGCTGATGGTGCTCAACGCCTTGTTCTGGGTGCCCATCCTGCTGGTGTTCTCGATGGTCAAGCTGCTGCTGCCGTTCACCGCGGCACAGAAGGCACTGGCGCCGGTGCTGTTGTGGATCGCCGAGGCCTGGATCAGCTGCAACAGCGCCTGGATGGCGTTGACACAGCGCACGCAGTGGGACGTGCAGGGCTTCGAGGACCTGGAGCCGGACAGCTGGTACATGGTGAGCAGCAACCACCAGTCCTGGGTCGACATTCTGGTGCTGCAGCATCTGCTCAACCGCAGGATCCCGCTGCTCAAGTTCTTCCTCAAGCAGCAGCTGATCTGGGTGCCGGTGATGGGCCTGGCCTGGTGGGCACTGGATTTTCCGTTCATGCGCCGGCACAGCGAGGACTACCTGAAGAAACACCCGGAGATGCGCGGCAAGGACCAGGAGACGACACGCCGCGCCTGCGCCAAGTTCGCGCTGGTGCCCACCAGCGTGATGAACTTTCTCGAAGGCACCCGGTTCACGCCGGCCAAACACGCGCGCCAGCAGTCCCCGTATCGGTACCTGCTCAAGCCCAAGGCCGGTGGCATGGCACTGGCGCTCAATGCCATGGGCGAGAAGTTCCGCGCCATCGTCGACATCACCATCGTCTATCCGGACGGCACGCCGACGTTCTGGCACTTCCTGCAGGGTCGCATGCGCCGCGTCGTCGTGCGCGCCCGCGTGTTGCCGATCCCGACCCACCTGATCGGCGCCGACTACAGCGGCGACGCCGACGTGCGGCTGCAATACCAGGCCTGGGTACAGCAGCTGTGGCGCGACAAGGACGCGCTGATCGGCGACATCCTAGGGCGCAGCGCGAACCGGTAGCGCCACGTCGTATTGCTGCGACGTGCGCACGCCGCTGTCGAGGTCGCGCAGATCGAAACGCAGCCGCAGGTCCCAGCCGGCGCTCTGCGGACCCGATTGCAGCGCGCATTGCAGCCAGCCCTCCCCGCTCCAGCTGCGCTGCAGCACGATCGACACGTCGGCATGGCCGGGCACCCGCACCTGCTCCTCGGCCAGCAGCTCGTGCGGCTGCGTATTCGCGAAACGCATCGGCGCATGCAGCGGCGGGGCCACCACCGCCCAGGCGCTGAAGCCGGACGCACCGCCGGCCGTCAGATGCGCCACCGCGCTGCAGTGGTAGTCGCTGGACAGGAACACCACGTTGCGGATACGCCGCACCATCAGCATGCGCAACATCCGCACCCGCTCGGCGTGGAACTGCTGCCAGCCGTCGACGCCGCCGGCGGGAAACCGCCCCTGCCCCGCGTGCAGGCCGGGCGCGAAGACCGAGCCGGACATGATGAACTTCGGACGGTCGCCGTAGTGCGCCTGCAACCGGACCAGACTGTCCTCCAGCCACTGCCAGGTGGCCGGGCTGAGCATGACGGGCTGCGGCCGGGTCCAGCGGTCGAAACGGGTATCGAGCACGACGAAAGCACATGCGGGCCCGTCGATCAAATAGCTGTTCGCCGACGCGGGCGACGAAGGGTCGTGGTCCGGGCCATGGGCGCGCTGGAAGCTGGCGAACAGGGTGGCGGCGTTCTCGCGCAGCAGTTGCGCCTCGCGGCCGGCCGCCAGATGCTCGCCCGACCAGGCTTCCTCGATCTCGTGGTCGTCCGGCACCATCACCAGCGGCACGCGCGCGGCGACGCGCCGGAATCCGGGCGAACCGAAGGCCGTGCGGTAGCGCGGCACCAGGCGCTCGATGACCGAGGCGGTGTCCATCAGGCCGGCACGGGCATCGGCATAGACCTGGTCGCCGAGCATGAACATGCAGCTCGCGTGCGCCGCGGCATCGGTGGCGATGTCATTCAGGCTGCGGTCCGCGCGCCGGACCTCGAAGCCGGTGATGCCGGGGTGGCGACAACCGGCGGCGAGGAAGGACGCGGCATCGCCGCCCGCGCCCAGTTGGGCCGGACCCAGCCGTACCTCGCATTCGAGCAGCGCGCGGGTGCTGCGCATCTGGCGCGACAAGGTGCCGGGATCGGCGCGCATCGCAATGGTCCGGCGGTTCTGCAGCGATGCCTCGAGCGTCGCCAGCAATCGATCCGCCACGTCGGCCGACAGCGGGAACAGGCAGCACACCGGCTCGCCAGCGGCAGGCTCGCCTGTGCCGGCATGGGTCCCGACCGGCGGCATCGGGCAGGCGCTGTCCGATGGCGGCCCGGACAGGCCGCCGTGCGGTACGGCATGCGCGGCCGTGGCCGCGACCGGCCGCGCAACACGCACCAGCAGCGGCGAACCCAGCGGATCCCAGCCCGAACCCACGTCGCCCAGTGACATCGGCCGGCCCCAGTCGGCCGGGAAACCCGACGGCACGGCATCCGGTCCCGCGCCGGCCGTCGGCGGAATGATGAACCGGTACACGCCGAACATGCGGATACACAGGTCATGGGCGTCGGCCGGCACCTCGACATCGGCCAGTGCATGCACGATCTTGGCCTCGCGCCGCCGGGAATCCGGCGGCCATGACGGCCCGGCAATGTCGCCGACCGCCAGGTGGTGTTCCTGGTACGCCCAGGCGCGGACCTCGCGGCAGGTCTGCGTGTCCGTGCGGTAACGAACGTCGGTCATCGCCGCCACCGGCTCGTCCACCGACGTGGTGTCGAGTTCGATCCAGACCCGGACCCTCACCCGGCCCTCGCCCGCGGGACGGACCCAGCCGACGATGGGCCCGGTGCGCGCCAGCCGCGCCCGGGTGCACACGCTGGAGCCATTGGGTATCGGCGCCGGTACGCGGTGGCTTTCGTCGAAGAAACCGACGACCCGGGGGAAGATCTCGCTCGGGGCGTTGCGCCCGATGGTGCAATCGAAATGGGCGTAACCGGGCAAGGGCTGGATCGCGACCCGGCTGTGCGCGGCGTCCTGGCCGAAGGCGCGCAGCAACTGGTTGTGCGAGCGCCCCAGCGACTCCGCGTCGAACAACACGTTCTCCATGCCGTGTTGCAGCAGCAGCGGCATCGTCAGCCGCTGGCGCAGCCGCGTGTCCGTCGCGTAGGCGTTCTGGCCTTCGGCGTTGACCAGCCGCTCGTATTCGACGCACTTGACGCCATGCAGGAACACGCCGAGGTTGGTACGGCCGAAATACCAGTCCAGCCGCTCATGCGTCCGGGCGTCCAGTTGATCGTGCTTGAACAGGCGGCTCAACAGGCCGGCCATGCGTTTGCAGGTGGTGCTGTCCGGCTGCAGCAGACGCAGATCGTGCCGCTCGTGCGGGCATTGTTCGTCGTGCGCGTAGTGCAGGCTGGCAAAGACCCGGTCGAGCAGCGCATGGACCAGATCCGGCTGTACCGCGCCCGCGGTGAACTCGACCATGTCGCGGCCGAGCACGTTCTGCAGGAACGCCACCAGCTGCAGGCGCTGCTGCGCCGTCTGCGAGCCGATGACGAATGGCAGGAACTGCGAGAACGACACGGCCGACAGGCGGCTGAGCTCGGGCGGCGGCTCCGCGCCCGCGTGCGGCGGCTGGTAGGGCAAACGCAGATACCCGCCCAGGATGGACATGGCCAGCGACGCCGACCCCACGCAATGGCTGTAGGCCGCGATCTGGATGCGACTGGCCGGCTTGCCCTCTTGCACCGCCAGTGTGCGCACGATGTGTTCGACCGCCGCGGGAATGTCGAATGCCGCAATGTCGTCCATGGTCGCGTATTGCGCCGACGCGTCGAGCAGCGGACTGACCCGGTATTCGAGCAGCCAGACGTCCCAGCCCGCATCGAACAGCATCGACGCCAGGCAACCCGAGCCCAGCTCGGGAGCAACAAACGCCCGGGTCGACTGCGCAAACCCGTTGAGCAACACGATGCTGCGTGCGCGAAACACGCCGCTGGCGTCCTGTGCCCACCGCACGACCGGCTGGCGATAACGGATCAAGCCGATGCGGACCCGCTCCGTCGGCTCGGCGCCCAGGCTGCGCCGCACCTCGAGCCGTACCGGGAGCTCGGGCGTGACCGTGCCGCCGCGCACCGGGATCGGCGCGAACAGGTTGCCGGGCCGCAGCAGTTCGAACACGTCGTCGCGTGGTGGCGCCAGCGCCGGGTCGTGCGGCGGCAGGTCGGGCCGGTAGTCGGGAGCCCGGAAATCCAGCAGCCGCGCCGTGAGCAGGTACCGCAGCAGCAACATCGGGTAGGCCGCCGACGCGAACAGGGCCCCGAGGAAGTCGCGGCTGTCCCCCATCTGGGGCAATACGCGGCGCATCACGTCGATCACATCGAGCGTGAGCGTGCCGGTCAGCACCACGGCCCCGGGCGCGCGCGCGCTGCCGTCCGCGCGCCGCAGTTCGAACGGCAATTGGCCCAGTTGCTGCCACACGCTGGGCCGTTGCAGGACCGGCCAGCCTCCGTGACGGCGCCGGGCCGACAACCAGGCGGCGAGCTGCGACCAGCGGGCCGCCCCGTCGATGCGCTTGCACGCGGTCAGCTCGTAACACATGCCGTCGTCGGCCTGCAGCTGCAATCGGTACTCGAACAGCCGCACCTCGGTCGCATGCGCCAGGCCCTTGCCCGCCAGCCAGCAGGCGCGCGCCCGCCGCCACCACCGACGCACCAGGGGCTCGTCGGACGGCGGCGCCTTGCAGGCATCGGGCCACCAGCGCCCGATCAGGTAGGTCAGGGCCAGCCGCAGGAAGCGGCCGGCCCGCGCCCGGCCGGCATCGGCCAGCGGCCGGAACAGCGTGACGGTGCCCGAGCGC
Organism: Rhodoferax sp.; assembly: GCA_024236015.1. Taxonomy (GTDB): domain Bacteria; phylum Pseudomonadota; class Gammaproteobacteria; order Burkholderiales; family Burkholderiaceae_C; genus CAISIP01. Next base: position 531,207 of record JACKLK010000001.1, on the reverse strand, counting down.
ACCCGCAGGCAACACAGGGCCTGCTGCGGGCCTTGCAGATCCAGCCACGACGAGGGATCGGTGTCGTCGTCGGGCGCCGCGTCGATCGTGACCCGGTGCTGCGCATCGGCGAACAGGGCGCCCCAGTCCGGTACCGGCAGGCGCAGGTGCAAGGCGGCCTTGGCCGGGCCGCGCCCGAGGCAGGCGATGCCGTCGTGCAGTTGCACCGGCCCACGCAACACCTCGTGCAGCACCGCACCCGCGGCAACGGTTTCGGTACGCCGGTAGGCCGGTACGGACACCGGCGCCGGCAACGCGCGCGGCGCCGGCGCGGTCGGTGCCCTGGCCGCGGCCGGCTCGCCGCCAGCGGCAAGGATGCGTGCGCAGGCGCGCTCCGCCAACGCGGTGATCGTCAGCATCGGATTGACGCCCAGCGCACTCGGGATCACCGAGCCGTCCATCACGAACAGGCCGTCGTGCACCGTCCCGTCGGCCCGGTACACCGCGCCGGTGTCGTCGACGACGCCGCTGTGCGGCGTGTCGGCCATGCGGCACCCGCCCAGCGGATGCACGGTGAACAAGGCGCCGCCGATGGCCGGCCCGGTCAGCAGGTCGCCGACCGCGCCGGGCAATACCCCGCTGGCCGGATTGCGAAGATGGATCCCGCCGAGCCGGCGGATGCCCGCGACGCGCGACTCATGCAGGGCTGCCACCGGTTCCGTGCCCGTGCCGGTCCATTCCCACCGGACCCGGTCGCTGGCCGCATCGAGCTGGATCCGCCCCGAGGCGGTGTCATGGCCGATGCCGAGCAACAACAGGCTGCGCCGCAGCAGCTGCGGCTGCAGGGCCAGGGGATCTCCGCCGTCGCGCTTGTCGAGGCCGAACCGATCCAGTTGCGCCACCGCTCCCAGCGTTGCGAGCAGCTCGTGGAAGAACTCGCGCGTCAATCCGGGCGCGGCGCCGTCCTCGATCAGCGTGCTGCGGGTCAGGTCGTCGGTATCTTCGAAACGCAGGATGCCCGAGATCGTCGGCCCGGGCGGCTGCGCCGATGGCGCAGCGCAGCCCTGCCCGACCGCGTTGGCGTCGGCATCGAGCTTGCAGGCTGCCGACACGTCGTCGCCGTTGCCGGAGACGCGCACGCCGAGGGCCGCCGACGGCACGGACAGTCCCCGCGCCTGCGAACGCAGCAGAATCTCGGTGGAGCCGAAGGTGCCGGCCGCCAGGATGACGGTGCGGGCGCGCAGCTGCAGCACCCAGTCGTCCTGCGCCTCGGGGCCATCCGTCGTCGCCGCGGCGCGCTGGTGCTGCAGGCGACGTTCACCGGTGCGCACCCAGCGCAGCAGCCACGGGAATGCCGCCGAACCCGCGGGGTCGTGCTGCACCGTCAACACGCTGACGCCGGTGAACATCTTCGCGCCCGCCTGGAAGGCCGCGGGCAGGTAGGTCTTGGTCAGGCTGAGCTTGGCGTCGACATTGCAGCCGGTGACGCAGTCGCCGCAACCGGTGCAGTTGGCGCGGGGACCGCGGTCGGTGCGCGGCGTGCCGTCGATCTGGATCGCCAGTGGCGCCGCCTCGAAGCGGGCCACCACGTTGCGACCGCGGTCGACCTGGGCCCTGCCCTTGGCGGCGACCCGGCCGAGGTCGTGCAGCCGCTGGTACTTGGCCGTCTGGCGCAGATCGAAGCGCGCGCCATCGGCCAGGCCGGACGGGCCGGCGGCCGCGGGGGTGCGGACCTCGAGCATGGCGCGCGCCGTGGCGAACCAGGGTGACAGGTCCTCTTGGCGCAGCGCCGTCGGCCAGGTCGGCTGGCGAAACACCTGCGGCGCAGGCTCCAGCCCGACCGCCGCGTTGATCAGGCTGCCGCCGCCCAGCCCGTTGCCCACCAGCGCACCGGCGCGCAGGCCGATGCGAAAGTCGAACAAGGCGTCTTCGTTGCCCATGACCGAGACACCGGTCTGCGCGGCGGCCTCGACCCGCACGTGCCCGCCGGCCTGGCTCAGGTCGTTCGGGAACTCGCCGGCCACGTATTCCCGGCCGCGCTCGAGCACGAACACCGTGCGCCCGGCCTGGGCGAAACGCATGGCGGCAACGGCACCGCCGTAGCCCGAGCCCACCACGACCACGTCGACGCCGTCCCCGCTGCCGGCCTGCCGGCCGGCGATGGCCACGAGTTCTTCGACGTTCTGCGACAACCAATGCATGCTGCACTCCCCGCCGGACTCCGGCGCGTTGCCACGGACTCAATCGATGGCGGTACGGAACAAGGACAGGGTGAGCCGCAGTTCATGCGGACTCACCGGCTTCTCGAGCAGCGGCATGTCCGACTCCTTGAGCATCTGCAGCACATCGGCGTCGGACTCGCCGGTCACGATGACCAGGCCGATGTCGGGGAAGCGGCTGCGCAAGGTGTCGGCCACGTCCAGTCCGGTGCGCGTGTCCTCGAGCTTGTAGTCGATGAGTGCGACCTCCGGCGCGCCGAAGACTTCCAGCACCTCGTCGAGCAATTGCAGGTCGCTGCACACGGCAACGGTACAACCCCACTGGCGCAACAAGGCCCGCGTGGCCTGCAGCACCGACGGATCGTCGTCGACGGCCAGCACCCGCAGCCCGCCGACATCGGGCGCGGTGTCGGGGTCTTCCACGATCGGCGCCTCGCCATCGGGCTGCTCGACACCGATCGGCACATCCAGTTCGATCCGCGCACCGGTGCGTGATGATGGATCGGTGAAATCGATCTGCAGCCGGCAGCCCAGGCGCTCGACCAGGCGCCCCACGATGGACAGGCCCAGGCCCAGGCCCGGCGCACCGACGCTGTCGCGCGAACGATAGAACTCCTGGAACACGCGGTCACGCTCGTGCAGCGCGATGCCCGGCCCGGTGTCGCTGACGACGATGCGGATCGGGTCGCCGGCCGTCACGGAGATCGTGACCGCGCCGTCGCCGCCATGCTTGAGCGCGTTGTCCAACAGGTTGCGCAGCACGCGCTCGAGCAGCGCCGGGTCGCTGCGCGCGGTCGCCCGCTCGAGCTGGCACTGCCAGCGCCGGCCGCGCGACATGCACACCGGCCGGTAGTCGTTCTCCAGCCGCGCCACCAGCAGGTCGACGCGCACGTCGGTGAGCATGGGCTGCACCGCGCCACTCTCGATGCGCGACAGGTCCAGGATGGCCGAGAACAGCTTGTCCAGCGCACGCACCGACACCAGCAGCGCCTGGCTGGCCTCCCGCGCGTCCTGCGGCTCGAGCGGGCGCGACAACACGCCGCCGAGGTAGCTGATCGCGTGCAAGGGCTGGCGCAGGTCATGGCTGGCGGCCATGATGAACCGGGTCTTGGCATCGTTGGCCATCGACAGCCGGCGCACCAGGTCCGCGTTTTCGGCACGGATCGCGATGCCCTCGGCGATCCGGCGTGCAAAGTTGCGGCTGAACACGTGCAGCACCAGGCCGTACATGAACAGGGCCGCGATAACGTACGCGGCATGCACGCCCGGCGCGCGCAGCCAGCCGACCGCCAGGCTGCCCAGCACCACGGCCAGGTACGCCAGGTACAAACGGGGCCGGGCACCGATCGAGGACATGGCCGCGGCGCACCAGCAACAGAAGAACAGCGTCAGCAACAGGCGCAGTTCCAGCCCCAGGGTGGGAAAGAACAACATCGGCAAGGCGCCGAGCACCAGCGCCAGCACCACCGAGGACAGGTTGAGCACGTCGTTGGCCTGGCGCATGCCGCGCGGCGAATCGATGTGCTCGCCGACCCGGCGCATCAGGCTGTTGCGCGTCAGCAGCGTGGCGCCGCTGGCGACGGCCCAGCCGATCGCGGCCCAGGGCCCGGTTTCGGGCCAGGCCATCAGTGCGATCACCAGGGTGCCGCCCAGCGCGATGGAGCCGCTGCGTCCGGCCTGCTCCAGCGCAAACGCCAGGGCCTCCTGCTCGACGTGGTCAGTGACCGATTGCGATGCCACGCCGACCGGCCTCCACCACCGCCTGGGCCCGGGAGCTGACGTTGAGCGCCCGGAACACCGCCACCGTGTGGGTCTTGACCGTGCCGCTGGAGATGCCGAGTTCGCGCGCGATCTGCTTGGCCGACATGGCGCGCAACAGGCACAGCAGCACGTCGCGCTGGCGCGCCGACAGGGCCAGCTGGGTCAAGGCCGCGGGTTCGACATCGGTGGCGCGACGAAGGTTGGGCGCGTGTTCGGGCATCGGCGGGCTGTCGTGGTGGGGCGCGGCCCGCACCGCGGCACGCAAGGCCTCGAACAGCTCGCGTTCGCTGACCGACTTGGACAGGTAGGTGTTCGCACCCAAGGCCATCGCGCGTTGCATGCTGTCCGGGCTGTCGTCGGCGGACAGGACCATGACGCGCAGATCGGGCCGCATCTGGCGCACCTGCTGCAGCACGTCCAGGCCCGAGCCGCCCGGCAGCTGCAGATCGAGGGTTAGCAGGTCGAAGTGCGTGCGGCCCTGCAACGCCGCCAGCAGTTGCTGCGTGGTCCCGGTTTCGGTGACATCGCACAGGCCGGCGGCCTCCTTGGCCAGCAAGCGCAATACCGTCCTGATCGGAGGATGGTCATCACAAATGAGCAGCCGGAACATGGGGTCTCCATCGGGGGTGGTTCGATCGGGCCTCGTGATTGTGCCCACGAAACCCGTGCCATGGCCACCCGCCCTGCCGCCTGGCGTGCAGGTCCGGCGCGGCGGCACGCGGCCGACGCGTCGATTATGGTGTCTGTCGTTGCGCGGCGGCCATCGGACGTTTGGCCGACACGACAGCCGGCCGCGTCCCGCGTGGCGACAGGCAACGGGAACCGCCCTGCGCCGCTGTTGCGCCGCAGGGGACTGCCTGCGGCCCCACGCGCGCCGGGATCAGTGCGCGGCCGCCTCGCCCCACAACTGCTTGAGCCGCGCGTCGCGGCCGCAACCGTTGCGGTAGTAGCTGTAACGCACCGGATTCTTGCGGTAGTAGTCCTGGTGGTACTCCTCGGCCGGGTAGAACGTGTCGGCCATCACCACTTCGGTGACGATGGGCGCCTGGAAGGGCTTGTTCTTCTCCAGTGCGGCGCGCGAAGCCTGCGCGATCCGCAGCTGTTCGGCATCCTGCGCATAGATCGCCGTGCGGTACGGCGAGCCGACGTCGCAGAACTGGCGATCCTTCGTCGTCGGGTCGATGGTGCGCCAGAAATGCTCGACCAGCTGCGCATAACCGACCTTGTCCGGATCGAACACGATCTCGACCGCCTCGGCATGGCCGGTCATGTGGGACGACACCTCCTGGTAGCTCGGATTGGCGGTCTTGCCGCCGGTGTAGCCCGAGGTGGTCGACAACACGCCGGCCACCTTGTCGAAATCGGCCTCCACGCACCAGAAGCATCCGCCGGCGAACACCGCCTTCTGCGTCGGCCCCGCGGCGGCCGGCGCGGATGGGGCCGTCGCCGCCGTCCCGTGTGTCGGCTGGGACGGCACGCAGGCCACCAGGGCCGCGGACGCGGCAACGGCCAGGATCAGCGCTCCGAGGCCGCGTCGATGGCGCCCGGAGCGGGCCGGCAATGCGGAGGTCGACGGAGATGGACGGTTCGAGGGGCGCATGGCGACTTCCTTTGCGGGCGGGGTGGCGCCGCGGCTGCGGCGGTTGAAACAGGGCTGACCCCTGCTGGGTCGGAACACCCGCCCCCATTCTTACCATGGCCGTCGCAGCCGCGTGCACGGCGCGCCACACAACCCTGGCGCCGACACGCCTGCATGGGTGCACAGGCGCACTCCGCGATCGCCCCGGCCAGGCGCGGCGGCGCACCGGCCGCAGCGGTCAACGCACCGCCATGACCCGGCCGCTGTCGCGGGCCACCATGCGGCACGGCACGACGATGCATCGCGGCTCGGCCGCCGCCGCATCGGCAGGTCCGCCGGCGAGCAGTTCGAGCAGCAGCTCGGCGGCGATGCGGCCGATGGCATAACGATCGGGACGCATCGTCGTCAGCGCCGGCTGCAGGTGGGCGGCCAGCGCCGCGTCGCCGAAACCGGCGATGGCGCAGTCGCGCGGCAACTGCAGCCCCAGCGCGGCCGCATGCAGGATGGCCCCGGCGGCCATGTCGTCGTTCGCGAACACGATGGCCTGCGGCCGTGTCGACACCGGCTCCGCGGCGAACCGGCCGATGACCGCCGCGCCGGCCTGGAACGGCTCGCGCACCTCGGCGGCGACCACGTCCGGCATGAGGCCTTGTTCGCGCATCACCCGGCCGTAGCCCAGCGACCGCTGGCGGGCACGGAAGTCTTCCGGCACGCTGGCCTGCACGAAGCGGATCCGCCGCGCGCCCTGGTCGACGAAATGCTGGGCCAGTTCGGCGCCCACGGCCTCGTGCGAGAAGCCGACCTGGTGGAACGGGCGTTTCTCGCCCAGGTCCCAGGTCTCTACGATCGGGATCGACAAGCGGCGCAGCAGGGCCTCGGCGGCCGGCGCATGGTCATGCCGTGTCAGGATCAACGCACTCGGGTGCCAGCCGACCAGGGAGCGGATGGCCCGCTCCTCGCGCGTACGCACATAGTTGGTATTGGCCAGCAGCAACTGCAGGCCCGAGTCGTCGAGCACGTCGGTCATGCCCTGCACGGTGTCGGCGAAGGTGGCACTGGCGAAGTTCTGCATCACCGCGCCCACGACCCGGCTGCTGCCCGACGCCAGTCGACCGGCGACCTGGCTGGGCACGTATCCGGTCTGGCTGACGGCCTGCGCAATACGCTCACGCAGCGCCGGCGACACCTTGTCCGGCTGATTGAAATACCGCGAAACCGTGATCGACGAGACACCGGCCCGGGCCGCCACGTCGTGGATGGTGTAGCCGCCGTGCCGGCGCCGGCGCATGCGTCCGGCCACGGGCGTGGTGCCGGCGTCCGGCGAAGGAGTCGGTGCGGGCTTGCGGGACATGGCTCAGCGATGGCGCGGGCGGCGGCAATTGACACGGGGCATGGCTCACTATACAGTCGACTCTGGTGCGGTGGTACCGGTAACATTGCTGACACAACGACAACAACAAGCATGATGGACCGGCTCCGCCCACGCGCCACACCGCCCTTTCCCTGCCCGACCCTGGAGACACCTGCATGATTTTTCGCCGACAGCTTCTCGCCGCCATCGCCTGCGCCGCCACCCTGGCTCCCACGCTTCCCGCGTGGGCGCAAGGCATCGGCAGCTACCCGGACAAGCCGCTGACCCTGATCGTTCCCTACCCGCCCGGAGGCGCCGCCGACCAGTTCATGCGGCCGTTCGCCCAGGCGCTGAGCCAGCGCATCGGCCAGAACGTGATCGTCGACAACCGTCCGGGCGCCAACGGCAACATCGGGTCGGTGCATGCGGCCAAACAACTGCCCGCAGACGGCTACACGCTGCTGCTGGGAACCACCAGCACGCTGGCGATCAATCCGCACCTGTATGCCTCCATGGGTTACGACCCGCTGAGCGACCTGCAACCGGTGACGCTGACCCACCAGATGCCCAACGTGCTGCTGGTCAACCCGAACACGCCGTACAGGAACGTGGCCGACGTGATCGGCGCGGCCAAGTCCAAGCCGGGTTCGCTGGCGTATGGCTCGGCCGGCAATGGCAACACCATGCACCTGGCCGGCGAGCTGTTCCAGTCGCGCAGCGGAGCGCGGCTGATGCACGTGCCGTACAAGGGCGGCGCCCCGGCGCTCAACGACGTGATGGCCGGCCAGATTCCGATGATGTTCAACAACCTGCCGGCGGTGGTGCAGGTGCACAAGGCGGGCAAGATCCGGGTGCTGGCGCTGGCCACGGCCAAGCGCTCGCCGCTGCTGCCCGACGTGCCGACCATGGCCGAGGCCGGGCTGCAGCAGGCCGACTCGGTGGTGTGGAACGGCGTGCTGATGCGCAAGGGCACGCCCGCGGCCATCGTCGACTACCTGAACCGGGAAATGCGCGCCGTGCTCGAGTCGCCGGCCTTTCGCGCGCCGATCGAGGCCCAGGGTTTCGACGTGTTGTCGTCGACGCCGAAGGAGTTCGAGGCCGTGCTGCAGCGCGACCACGCGCTGATGGGCGAGCTGATCAAGCAGAACAACATCAAGATCGAATGAGGCAGGTGCGCTAGCGCCATGCCGGGCGCTTGTCAACCGGCAGGCGCCGGGCGCACCGCGTGACAGCATCGTCGGGCCGCACTAGCATGTGCCGCATGGCCCGGTCGTGGCGTACCGGCGCCGCAACCACGAGGCTATTGCATGCAGGCAGATGTACTGATCCGCGGTGCGCAGTTGTACGACGGCACCGGCGCGCCGCCCACGGCCGCCGACCTCGCCATCCGTGACGGCAAGATCGTCGGCGTCGGCGACGTCCGGGGCATGCGCGCCGATACCGAGATCGACGCGACGGGTCGGGTCGTGGCGCCGGGTTTCATCGACATCCATACCCATTCCGACATCAGCCTGCTGCTCGACGGCCGCGGCCAGAGCAAGGTCAGCCAGGGCGTGACCACCGAGGTGACCGGCAACTGCGGCTTCTCGCCGTTTCCGATCAACCCGCAGCACATGCAGCTGCACCTGGACCTGCTGGCCGGCATCGGCGACGATGCCCTGCCGCTGAGCTGGACCGACGTGCAGGGTTACCGCCAGGAGGCGGAGCGCCGCGGCATCGCGCTCAACATCGCGCCGCTGGTCGGCCATGGCGCTCTGCGCATCGCCGCCATGGGCGTGGACAGCGCGCCGGCCAGCGCCGAGCAGATGGCGACGATGCAGTCGCTGCTGGACACCATGCTCGACCAGGGCGCGTTCGGCATGACCACCGGGCTGACCTACGTACCCTCGCGTTACGCGCCGACCGAGGAGCTTGTTTCCCTATGCGAAACGCTTGCACGGCGCCAGCGGCTGTATGCGTCGCATGCACGCGACAAGGACCTGCATGGCGACGATCACCGCTACGGCCCGCTCAACGAGGCCCTGCACCTGGGTCGCACGACGGGCGCACGCGTGCAGTATTCGCATGCCGCCATCAACACGCCGTCGGAATGGGGTAGCGCGGGCTTGTGGACCGACCGTTTCGACGCGGCCGTCGCACAAGGCGTGGACGCCGCCTTCGATGTCTATCCCTACGACGCGTCGAGTTCGGCCCTCACGCAATACCTGCCGGCCTGGGTCCAGGAGGGCGGTGTCGCGGCCATGCGCGAACGCCTGTCCGACGAGGCCGTGATGGACCGGGCCGAGGCCGACCTCGCACAGGGCTGGTCGGCCAACCGCATTCCGTGGTTGTGGGACCGGGTCGTGCTGGCCCGCACCGACGGCGTGCTCGGCGCCAGGGAGGGCCAGAGCCTCGAGGCGGCTGCGGCCCAGGCCGGCATGACGCCGGCGCGCCTGACGCTGGCCTTGTGCCGCGACGGCGGCAACCGCATCATGGTCGTGCTGTTCTACCGCACCGAAGAGGACATGCGCAGCTTTCTGCGCTGCCGCCACTCGGTGATGGGGTCGGACGGCTCGGCGATCTGCTTCGACCAGGGCAGCCGGCAACCACATCCGCGCAACTTCGGCGCCACGGCCCGGGTGCTGGGCCGCTTCGTGCGCGAGCTCAAGGACCTGGACATGGCCACCGCCATCGCCAAGATGAGCGGCCGCGTGGCCGAACGCCTGCGCATGCACGACCGCGGCACGCTGGCACCGGGCAAGGCGGCCGACATCGTGGTGTTCGACCCGCAGGAGGTGCAGGACCGCGCGACCTACCTGGCGCCGTGCCAGCAGGCCGGCGGCGTGTCGCACGTGTTCGTCAATGGCGTGGCGGTCGTCACGGACGGACGGCAAACGGCTTCCCGGCCCGGCCGGGTGTTGCGGGCCGCATGAACATGAACCCGACCCCAGGACCGGCCATGAACAACCCCGCCCTGCCCGACTGGATGTCCCTGCACCAGCAGGTCGCGATCGTCACCGGTGGCGGCACCCACCTGGGGCTGGCCATGGCCACCGGCCTGGCCGAACTCGGCGCCACCGTCTACCTGCTCGGCCGACGCGAGGACGTGGTGCGCGCCAGCGCGGCCGAACTCGCCGCACAGGGACTGGCCGCGCACGCGGTCGCGGCGGATGCCGCCGACGAGACCGCGATGGAGCAGGTCGTGCAGGACATCATGCGCCGCCACGGGCGGCTCGACGTGATGGTCTGCAATGCCGGCGGTGCACACGGCGTGGACATGGCGCCGCACATCTCGGTGGCCGATTTCGAGACCACCTTGCGCCTGAACGTGACCACCACGCTGGTGAGTGCACAAAGCGCGGCGCGGGCCATGACGACGCGGCGCAGCGGTGCCATCATCACGATCGGCTCGCTGCACGCGATGCTGGGCAGCGACCCCCGGCTGTATGCGCCGGGCTACAAGCGCTCGACGCAGTCCTACCACGCCGCCAAGGGCGCGGTGCTGAACCTGACGCGGGCGCTGGCCTGTGAACTGGCCCAGCATGACATCACGGTGAACTGCATCAGCCCGGGCCAGATCCCCAAGCCCACGCTCAACGCGTTCACGCGCGAGAACTTCCGCAACATGGTGCCGCTGGGCCGCCTGGGCGAGCCCCGGGACCTCAAGGGTGCGGTCGCGTTGTTCGCCTCGCCGGCGGGCCGGTGGATCACCGGCCAGAACCTGACCGTCGACGGAGGCTGGACGGCCTGGTGACAGGCCGTCCGACGCGAACCATCAGCCGATGCGGGCCAGTTCGCCGCCCGGCAACAGGCTGCGGCCGCCACGCGGCCACTCGACCCAGACGCCGAACTCGGTCTGGCCGACGACATAACCGTCCGTGCGCTGGATGGATCCGCCGCGCACATGGTTGACGCGGGCGCCGGACTCGAAACGCGGCTGCTCGAACAGGGACTTGAGGAAAAGCAGGATGCTCATGATGGTGGATGGGTTGGAAACGGGGGAATGAAACGGGGAAGACAGGATCAGCTGTGCGCGCGCAGCCACTGGCGCTCGCGATATTCCAGCTCGCTGGCCGATTGCACCGTGGCCAGATAGGCCTCGACGGCCCGTTGCTCCTGGTTGTCGGAGTGACGCGCATAGGCCTGGGTCATCGCACGGACGGCGGACCACAGGAAAAACAGATGATTCATGGTGATGGTGTCTCCGGCGCAAGCCGGACGACGAATGGATACTAGGGAAAACCCTGATTATCCATGCGCGGATGCTGCGGCGCACAAGATCCCATGAAAAAGGCGTGTTTCTGGTGCGGATTTGTCGTCAGGCACCCACAGCTGGTGCAGAAAGCCCGGCGACTTGGCACCTGGATGGTGCATTGGGTGCCGCCGACACGCCGTCGGCGCGGGGCGCCAGCGCCTGCCGCGGAATCTGGCCCGGGGACCGCTGCCCGGGGACGTTTGCCGCGGACCGTGCGCCGGTCAGCCCGGGCGGCCCACCAGCTGGGCCAGTTGTTCGCGCACCGGTGCACTGTCCACCGGTCGAACCAGCCGGCCGACCTCCTGACCGTCGCGCAGGAAGACGAGCGTGGGCCACAAGGTCACCGCATACGAACGACCCAGCGCGCGACCCGGTCCGTCCTCGACCTTCATATGGCGTACTCCGGGAAAGTCCTGCAGCGCCTGCTGCACCGGCGCCTGCGCCGCCTTGCAATGCCCGCACCAATCGGTGCCGAACTGCAGCAAGGCCGGCCCGGGCATGGCGTCGATGTCGGCCCGCGCGGGCTGGTCCACGGAGAATGGCTGGTTCATCCCGCCATTATCAGCTCAGGTCCTTGACCGTCGTGGTCGGGCCGTTGCTCATGACCGACGCGATGCCGTTGTCGCGGCTGGCCGCGCTGGCGTACATCTGGCTGGTGCCGATGACCTGGTTGTTGCCGGCCCGCAGGTTGAAATACGGGCGGCCGTCGGATGCGTCCTTGCGCACGTAACGCGCATCGTTCGGGCTGTTGGTCTGCACCGACGCGATGCCGTTGTTCGCGGCAGCCTTGGATTCGTATTGCTCGCTGCGCAGAATGACCTCGTTGTTGCCCGCCTTGAGCACAAACGAGAAAAGTCCCTTGTCGCTCTTCGTGATCTCGTACCAACCTGCCATGGAACCTCCTGGGATATGTGACGATTGAAACCTGCATCCTACCGTCGGAATCGCCGCCACGACCCTGGCGCGGCGCCGCGTGCAAGGTGTTTTACAAAGCGGGCGTGGCACATCGGCCCGTCCGCTGCAGGGATTGCGCAGCCGATTTGCAGCGATGCCAGCCGCACGTTAGGATGCCTGCAGGAGGTCAGACGATGACGCCACCATCTGCGCTGCGGCTGCATGTGCCCGAACCCACCGGGCGACCCGGTCGCGAGACCGATTTCTCCTATCTGCACCTCTCTCCGGCAGGCCAGGTGCGCCGGCCGCCGGTGGATGCGCCGCCGGCGAGCACCGGCGACCTCGCCTACAGCCTGGTCCGGGTGCTGGACGACGACGGCAATGCGACCGGACCGTGGGCGCCGCAGATCGGCACCGAGCAGCTGCGCGCGGGCATGCGCGCCATGCTCAAGACCCGGGCCTACGACGCGCGCATGCTGATCGCACAGCGGCAGAAGAAGATCTCGTTCTACATGCTGTGCCTGGGCGAAGAGGCGATCGCCGTGGCGCACGCGCTGGCGCTGGAGCCCGGCGACATGAACTTTCCCAGCTACCGCCAGCAAGGCCTGCTGCTGGCCCGCGACGACGTCGACATGGTCGACATGATCTGCCAGCTGATGTCCAACGAACGCGATCCGCTCAAGGGCCGGCAGTTGCCGGTCATGTATTCGTACAAGCGCGCGGGGTTCTTCACGATCTCGGGCAACCTGGCCACGCAGTTCATCCAGGCGGTGGGCTGGGGCATGGCCTCGGCGATCAAGGGCGACACCCGGATCGCATCGGCCTGGATCGGCGACGGCGCCACGGCGGAGTCCGACTTCCACACGGCGCTGACCTTCGCCCATGTCTACCGCGCCCCGGTGATCCTCAACGTGGTCAACAACCAATGGGCCATCTCGACCTTCCAGGCCATTGCCGGCGGCGAGGCGACCACGTTCGCCGCACGCGGCGTGGGTTGCGGCATCGCCTCGTTGCGGGTCGACGGCAACGACTTCCTGGCCGTGTATGCGGCCTCGCGCTGGGCGGCCGAGCGGGCGCGCAGCAACCTGGGTCCGACGCTGATCGAATGGGTGACCTATCGCGGCGGCGCGCATTCCACGTCCGACGACCCTTCGCGGTACCGGCCGGCCGACGACTGGTCGCATTTCCCGCTCGGCGATCCGATCAACCGGCTGGCGCAACACCTGGAAAAGCTCGGCGTGTGGTCCAAGGACGAACACGAGGCCACGCGCAAGGCGCTCGACGCCGAGGTCGGCGCCGCACTGAAGAAGGCCGAGTCGTACGGCTCGCTGAGCCGCGGCCACCTGGCGGGCGCGGCGACCATGTTCGACGATGTGTTCGAGTCGGTGCCGGCGCATCTGCAGATGCAGCGCAGCCAGCTCCTGGGCGACTGAAGGGGGTGGCGGCATGCAGATGACGATGATCCAGGCCCTGCGCTCGGCGATGGACGTGATGCTCGCGCGTGACGACAACGTCGTCATCTACGGGCAGGACGTCGGTTATTTCGGTGGCGTGTTCCGCTGCACCGACGGGCTGCAGAAGAAATACGGCAAGACGCGGGTGTTCGATGCGCCGATCTCGGAGGGCGGCATCGTCGGCACCGCGATCGGCATGGCGGCCTACGGGTTGCGCCCGGTCGTCGAGGTGCAGTTCGCCGACTACTTCTATCCGGCCTGCGACCAGATCGTGTCCGAGGCGGCGCGGCTGCGCTACCGCTCGGCCGGCGACTTCACCGCGCCGCTGACGATACGCATGCCGTGTGGCGGCGGCATCTACGGCGGGCAGACGCATAGCCAGAGCCCCGAGGCCTTGTTCACCCACGTCAGCGGTCTGCGCACCGTGATGCCGTCGAACCCGTACGACGCCAAGGGCCTGCTGATCAGCTGCATCGAGAACAACGACCCGGTGATTTTTCTGGAGCCCAAGCGCCTGTACAACGGCCCGTTCGACGGCCACCACGACAAGCCCGCCACGCCCTGGTCCGGCCATGCGTTGGCCGACGTGCCCGAGGGCCACTACACCGTGCCGCTGGACAGCGCCGCCGTGTTCCGGCAAGGACGCGCGCTGACGGTGCTGACCTACGGCACCATGGTCTACGTGTCGGAGGCGGCAGCCAACGAGACCGGCATCGACGCCGAGATCATCGACCTGCGCAGCATCTGGCCGCTGGACCTGCCCACCATCGTCGCCTCGGTCAAGAAGACCGGGCGTTGCGTGGTCGTGCACGAGGCCACGCGCACCAGCGGCTTCGGCGCGGAGCTCGTCGCGCTGGTGCAGGAACACTGCTTCTACCACCTGGAGACGCCGATCGAACGCGTGACCGGCTGGGACACCCCGTATCCCCATGCGCAGGAATGGGCGTATTTCCCCGGCCCGGCGCGCGTGGGCGCCGCGCTGCAACGCACCATGGAGGCATGACGACGATGGCCAACCATACCGTCAAGATGCCCGACCTGGGCGAAGGCATCACCGAGGTCGAGGTCGTGGCCTGGCATGTGCAGGTGGGCGACACGGTGACCGAAGACCAGGTGCTGGCCGACGTGATGACCGACAAGGCGACCGTCGAGATCCCGTCGCCGGTGGCGGGCTCGGTGGCCCGGCTCGGCGGCGAGGTCGGCGACGTGCTGGCGGTCGGCGCGGCGCTGATCGACATCGCGGTCGATGGCGATGGCGATGGCGATGGCGCGGTCGCTTCGGCGCCGGCCGGCCCAATACCGGCGCCCGCGGCGCCCGCAGCGCCATCGGCTCCCGCCCGCGACGCGCCGCCACGAACCGATGCTGCCTCTCGTGCGCCAGCGCCCAACGCGGCTTCGCCGTCGGCCACCACGCAACAGGCCGCGGCCCCACGGGCGCCGGCCGTGTCCGATGGCGACGAAAAGCCGATCGCGTCGCCGGCCGTTCGCCGGCGCGCCTGGGAACTCGGGGTCGACCTGCGCCAGGTGCGTGCATCCGGCGCCGGCGGGCGCATCATGCAGGCCGACCTGGATGCCCATGTGGCGCGACACGGCCGTTCCCCGGCGGAGCCTGCCGGCGCGGCGGCGGCGGCGGCGGCCGTGCCGGCCCGTGCCGGCGAAGACACGCTGCAGGAGATCAAGGTCATCGGCCTGCGCCGGCGTATCGCGCAGAAGATGCAGGAATCCAAGCGCCGCATCCCGCATTTCGCCTATGTCGAGGAATGCGACGTGACCGAACTCGAGTCGCTGCGCGCGCAGTTGAACCGGCGCTTCGGCGACAGCCGCGGCAAACTCACGCTGCTGCCCTTCCTGGTGCGCGCCATGGTGCTGGCGATCGCGGACTTCCCGCAGGTCAATGCCTTGTTCGACGACGAGACCGGTGTCATCACGCGGCACAGCGCCGTCCACATGGGCATCGCGACCCAGACCGACGCCGGACTGATGGTGCCGGTGCTGCGCCATGCCCAGGACGGCGACCTGTGGGCGAACGCCCGTGCCATCGGCCGCCTGGCCGAGATGACCCGCTCGGGCCGCGCGACCCGCGACGAGCTGACCGGCTCGAGCATCACGCTGACCAGCCTCGGAGCGCTGGGCGGCATCGTGTCAACGCCCATCATCAATGCGCCGGAGGTTGCCATCGTCGGCGTCAACCGCATCGTCGAGCGTCCGATGCTGGTGGGCGGCGCGCTGGTCGCGCGCAAGACGATGAACCTGTCGTCGTCGTTCGACCACCGTGTTGTCGACGGCCAGGACGCGGCAAAGTTCATCCAGGCGGTGCGCGGCCACATCGAGGCGCCCGGCGTGCTGCTGGCCACCTGACGCACGCCCTCCGGCACGCCGCAGTGCCGACACGAGCCGCTGCGCAGCGGCTCGCCGTGGACGGCCTTGGCCGGTACGGCGGCGCATGGAGCCGATCCGAGATCCCAGGGTTTACCCTAATCGGCCAGCACCGGTTTCGATGCACAATATCGTTATCAAAAATAACGTTATTGCTGTTACGGCCGACGTTGACCCGAAGGAGATTTCCATGCCCGATGCCATCCTCGAACAAGCCGCGCGCCATGGAGTTGCGCTGGAGATGCGCGGCGCCGTCGCGGTGGTCAGCCTGCGCCGCCCCGCCAAGCGAAACGCGCTGAACGACGCCATCGTGGCCGCATTGCGCGACGTGTTCCAGCACCTGCCCATGGAGGCCAAGGCGGCTGTGATCGAAGGCGAAGGCGAACATTTCTGCGCCGGCCTCGACCTGTCCGAACTCAAGGAGCGCGACGCCGGCGAAGGCATGCACCATTCGCGCAGCTGGCACGTGGCGCTCGACGCGGTGCAATACGGCCGTGTGCCCGTGATCGCCGCCCTGCACGGCGCCGTGGTCGGCGGCGGCCTGGAACTGGCCAGCGCCAGCCATATCCGCGTCGCCGACGAGACCACGTTCTACGCCCTGCCCGAGGGCACGCGCGGCATCTTCGTCGGCGGCGGCGGCTCGGTGCGCATACCCAAGCTGATCGGTGTTGCGCGCATGACCGACATGATGCTGACCGGCCGTGTCTACAACGCGCAGGACGGCGAACGGCTGGGCTTCGCCCAGTACCTCGTGCCCGAGGGCCAGTCGCTCGACAAGGCGGTCGAACTGGCCACGCGCATCGCGACCAACGCGCCGCTGACCAATTACGCGCTGATGCACGCCTTGCCCCGCATCGCCGAACAACCGTCGGACCACGGCTTCCTGACCGAAGCCCTGATGGCCTCGATCGCCCAGTCGGCGCCCGAGGCCAAGGATCGGGTGCGCGCCTTCCTCGAAGGCAAGGCCGCCAAGGTCCGCAAATCATCCTGACCCGGCGTCGACCGGCGGCAGCACGGTAGAACCCGATCCGCCGACAAACGGCCAGAACACAACGAGAACCCGCAGGAGACAGCCATGACGACTTCCGGCTTCCGCCCCCTCACCTTCGGCGTGACGCGCGTGCGCGTGCGTGACGGCCAGCCAGGAACCCACTACCTGCAGGCCGACCAGGACCTGCAGCCGTATCCCGAGCGCATGGCGGACCGGCTGCGCCACTGGGCCGAGGCCGCGCCCGAGCGCAGCTTCATGGCGCGTCGCATCAGGCAGCCCGACGGCACGCTGGGCGACTGGCGCCACCTGAGCTACGCCCAGGCCTGGACCACCGCGCGCGGCATCGCGCAAGGCCTGATCGACCGTGGCCTGAGCGCCGAGCGTCCGGTCGCCATCCTGAGCGAGAACAGCCTGGAACACGCGCTGCTCGCACTGGGCTGCCTGGTGGCCGGCGTGCCCTACGTTCCTGTGTCGCCGCCCTACTCGCTGGTCAGCGTCGACTACGACAAGCTCAAGCACGTGCTGCGCACCGTGACGCCAGGCCTGGTGTTCGCCCAGGATGCGCGTTACGCCAAGGCGATCGCGGCCACCGTCGCAAGCGACGTCGAGGTCGTGCTGCACGAGGGCGATGTCGCGGGCCGCACGGTCACGCCGTTCGCCGCCTTGTGCGCCACGCCGGCAACCCCGGCCGTGGACCAGGCCATGGCGGCCACCGGTCCGGACACCATCGCCAAGTTCCTGTTCACCAGCGGCTCGACCAAGATGCCGAAGGCGGCGATCAACACCAACCGCATGTGGTGCGCCAACCAGCAGCAGATGAGCCAGTCCATGCCGGTGCTGGCCGAGCAGCCGCTGGTGCTGGTGGACTGGCTGCCGTGGAACCACACCTTCGGCGGCAACCACAACTTCGGCATGGTGGTGTTTCACGGCGGCACGCTGTATATCGACGACGGCAAGCCGACACCGGCGCTGATGCACGAGACCTTGCGCAACCTGCGCGAGATATCGCCCACGGTGTATTTCAACGTGCCCACCGGGTTCGAGGCCATCGCCAATGCCATGCAGACCGACGACCTGCTGCGCAAGACACTGCTCTCGCGCGTGAAGATGTTCTTCTACGCAGGCGCGGCGCTGGCCCAGCCGATCTGGGACAGCCTGTACGCAAGCGAGGAGCGCGAGATCGGCGAACGCATCGTGATGGCCACCGGCCTGGGCATGACGGAATCCGGACCGTTCGGCATCTTCGTCACCAGCCCCCACGTGCGCGCCGGCGACCTGGGCGTGCCCACGCCAGGGCTCGAACTCAAGCTGGTCGACATGGACGGCAAGACCGAAGTGCGTTACCGCGGACCCAACATCACGCCCGGCTACTGGCGCAACGAGGCGGACACGTCCAGCGCGTTCGACGAGGAAGGCTTCTTCAAGACCGGCGACGCGGTCAAGTGGATCGACGAGACCGACGTGCACCGGGGCCTGAAGTTCGACGGCCGCATCGCCGAGGACTTCAAGCTGGCCACCGGCACCTTCGTCAGCGTGGGTCCGCTGCGCGGGCGCATCATCGCCGCCGGCGCTCCTTATGTCCAGGATGTGGTGCTGACCGGCATCAACCTCAAGGAGGTCGGCGCCATGGTGTTTCCGACCCCCGCCGTGCGCCGCCTGGCCGGCCTGGCGGACGACGCGCCGCTGGCCGACGTGCTGGCCTCGCCCGCGGTGCTCGCGCATTTCCAGACCGTGCTCGACGAGCTGGCCGCCAGCAGCACCGGCAGCGCCAACCGCATCGCCCGCCTGTGCCTGTTGTCCGAGCCGCCCACGATCGACAAGGGCGAGATCACCGACAAGGGCTCGATCAACCAGCGCGCGGTGCTCACGCACCGCGCCGACACGGTGGCGGCCCTGCACGACGACAGCCTGCACACCATCCTCAAGCCGCGCGCGTGATGACGCACCGTCGCCGCACACCCCCCATGCGAATCGCACCGCCCGCCATCGGCTGCGCCGACGCGCCTGGCCGGGACCAACCGCACCACCGGAGAACGCACCGATGAAAAGCAAGGGCCTGTTCAACGCCTTCGACGATGTCTGGATGCACGCCGGCGTGCGCACGCCGATGGTCGACTATTGCGGCGCGCTCGGCCATGTGTCGCCGACCGACCTGGGCATCAAGGTCGCGCGCGAGGCGCTGGCGCGCGCAGGCATCCCGGCGGCGGACATCGATTCGGTCATCACCGGCAACATGGCGCCAGGCGATTTCGACCAGTTCTTCCTGCCGCGCCACATCGGCCTGTACGCCGGCGTGCCGCAGGAGGTGCCGGCCATCATGGTCCAGCGCATCTGCGGCACCGGTTTCGAACTGTTCCGCCAGGCCGGCGAGCAGATCCAGTCCGGCGTATGCGAGGCCGCGCTGGTGGTCGGCACCGAGAGCATGACGCGCAATCCGATTGCCGCGTTCGACCACCGTACCGGCTTCAAACTCGGTGCGCCGGTGGGCTTCAAGGACTACATGTGGGAGGCGCTGAAAGATCCCGCCGCCGGCATCAACATGATCCAGACCGCCGAGAACCTGGCGCGCAAATACGGCATCACCCGCGAGCAGGTCGACCAGTTCGCGTCGGACTCCTTCGCCAAGGCCGTGGCGGCCCAGTCCAGCGGATTCCTGGCCGGTGAAATCGTCCCGGTCGTGAGCGAGAAGTTCGAACAGGACGGCTACCAGCCGCGCGGCATCCGGCTGCAGGGCAAGGTCACCGAAGTCATGGCCGACACCCATCCCCGGGTGTCGCCGGTGGACGTGCTGGCCCGGCTCAGGCCGGTGTTCGACGGCGGCGTGCAGACCGGCGGCAACAGCGCCGCACTGGTCGACGCGGCCGCGGCCTGCGTCGTCACCTCGGGTGCTTACGCCAAGACCCACGGCCAGCAGCCGCTGGCCCGCGTGGTCGCCGCGGCGGCCGTCGGCGTGCCGCCCGAGATCATGGGCATCGGGCCGGCACCCGCGATCCGGCTGCTGCTCGAGCGCGCCGGGCTGTCGCTGTCGGACATCGGCCGCTTCGAGATCAACGAAGCCCAGGGCGCGCAGACCCTGTCGGTGGCGCGCGAGCTGGGCCTGGATCTGGCGCGGCTCAACGTCAACGGCGGCGCGATCGCACTCGGCCATCCGCTGGCGTGCACCGGCGTGCGGCTGACCGTCACGCTGGCGCGCGAACTGCAGCGTTCGGGCCTGCGTTACGGCATCTGCAGCGCCTGTGTCGGTGGCGGCCAGGGCATCGCCCTGCTGCTCGAGAACCCCCAGGCCACGCACTGAAACCCGCAAAGGAAACCACACCATGCAGATACAAGGACAGGCCGCACTGGTCACCGGCGGCGGCTCCGGGCTCGGCGAAGCCACGGCGCGCGAACTCGCGTTGCTGGGCGCCAAGGTCGCCGTGCTCGACCTCAACGAAGACAATGCTCGGCGCGTGGCGCAGGACATCTGCGGCCTGGCCGTGCGCTGCGACGTCAGCGACCCGCACAGCATGCAGCAGGCGATCGACCAGGCCGCGGCCGCGCACGGCCCGGCCCGCATCCTGATGCAGATCGCCGGCATCGGCACCGCCAAGCGCGTCGTCGGCAAGGACGGCCATGCCGCGGCGCTGGAAGATTTCGCCCGGGTCATCAACATCAACCTGGTCGGCACCTACAACGCGGCGCGCCTGTTTGCCGCCGCCTGCGCCCGGCTCGACCCGCTGGAGGACGGCGCTCGCGGCGTGATGGTGTTCACGTCGTCGGTGGCCGCCTATGACGGCCAGGTCGGCCAGCAGGCCTACAGCGCGTCCAAGGCCGGCGTGGTCGGTATGACGCTGCCGATGGCGCGCGACCTGGCGCAGCACGGCATCCGCGTATGCACCATCGCGCCGGGCCTGTTCGCCACGCCGCTGCTCAAGGCGCTGCCCGAGCCGGTGCAGCAGTCGCTGGCGGCCAGCATCCCGTTTCCCGCACGCTTGGGCAAACCCGAGGAGTTCGCCGCCCTGGCCGCGCACATCGTGCAGAACGACCATCTCAACGGCGAGACCATCCGCCTGGACGGTGCATTGCGGATGGCGCCGCGATGACGAACATTCCCAGGACCGTCGTCTACGAAGTCGACGTGATGTTCGGCGACTGCGACCCGGCGGGCATCGTGTTCTTCCCGAACTTCTCGAAGTGGATGGACGCGTCGTCGCTGAACTTCTTCGTCCGGTGCGGCGTGCCGCCCTGGCGCGAACTGGTCAAGACACGCGGCATCATCGGCACGCCGCTGCTGGAGATCCACACCCGCTTCATGCGCCCGGCCACCTATGGCGAACGGCTGCAGATCCACACCAGCGTGCAGGAATGGCGCGACAAGGTCTTCCTGCATCGCCATGTCGTGCAGCGCGGCGACACCGTGCTGTGCGAAGGCCAGGAGACGCGCGCGTTCTGCATCCGCCACCCAGACGATCCCGAACGCATCAAGGCCATCCCCGTGCCCGAGGACATTCGCGCACGGTGCAGCTGAACCCGCACGCATCACCGCTTTCCCGTTGTTTTTCAACCCCCTCCCTAGGAGACACGCATGACCTTCAAGAAAACCCTGCTGGCCCTGGCCATCGCCGCTGCAAGCGCCGCGGCACTGGCCGACATCCGGATCGGCGTCAGCCTGGCGCTGACCGGACCCGGCTCCGGCCTGGGCATTCCGATGCAGAAGCAGCTCGAACTGTTCCCCAAGACGATCGCCGGAGAAAAGGTCATCCTGGAGATCCTCGATGACGCCACCGACCCGGGCAAGGGTGCGGCGAACGCGCGCCGCTTCGTCACCGAGGACAAGGTCGACGTGATCTTCGGCTCGTGCATCACCGCCGTGGCGGCGGCGATGACCGACATCGCGGCCGAAGCCGGCACGGTCCAGGTCGCCGGCTCGCCGGTCGGCGTGCCCGCTGGCAAGGACAAGTGGTTGTTCCGCCTGCCGCAGTCCAACACCGTGATGGGCCATGCCGTGGTGGAGCACATGAAGGGCCAGGGCATCAAGACCATCGGATTCCTCGGTTATACCGACGCCTACGGCCAGCAGTGGCTGGACGCCATCGGCCCGCTGCTCGACAAGGCCGGCATCAAGCTCGTGGCCACGGAGCGTTTCGCGCGTCCGGACACCAGCGTGACGCCCCAGGCACTCAAGCTGACCTCCGCCAACCCCGACGCCATCCTGGTCGTGGCCTCCGGCTCCGGCGCCGCCATGCCGCAGCTGGCGCTGGTCGACCGTGGCTACAAGGGCAAGATCTACCAGACCCATGCGGCCGCCACGCCCGACCTGATCCGCCTGGGCGGCAAGGCCGTCGAGGGCTCCTTCGTGGTGTCCGGCCCGGCGCTGCTCGGCGACCAGTTGCCCGACACGCATCCGTCCAAGAAGCTGGCGATCGACTTCGTGACCAAGTTCGAGCAGAAGTTCGGAGCCAATACGCGCAACCAGTTCGCCGGCCATTCCTATGACTTCCAGGTCGCGATGGAGAAAGCCGTCCCGCTGGCACTGAAGAAGGCCAAGCCGGGCACGCCGGAGTTCCGCGCCGCCTTGCGCGACGCGTTCGAGACGATGGGCCGCACCGTGTTCTCGCACGGCGTGATGAACTGGACGCCGGCCGACCACTGGGGCTACACCATGGAAACCGGCGTGATGACCAAGGTCGTCGACGGCAAGTTCAAGGTCGAATAAACCCTGCCGCCTGACCTGTGCCGCGGGGCCGGTCCCCGCGGCGGATCGTGCGCGGCGTGCCGCCTGGCGCGCGGCACGCCGGCTGCGTCCAGCACCGCCCCTTTTTGATTCAAGGTACCCCATGGACTCCTCCATCGCCAGCATCCTGCTGCTGGACGGTGTGACCAACGGCGCGATCTACGCGCTGCTCGGGCTCGCAACCGTCCTGGTGTTCACCGTGACCCGGGTGATCTTCATTCCGCAAGGTGAATTCGTCGCCTACGGTGCATTGACACTGGCCATGCTGCAGACCGGCAAGACACCGGGAACCGTGTGGCTGCTGCTGATCCTGGCCGGCACCGCCGCGCTGATGGAGGGGTTCGGCCAATGGCGCCACCACGGCCATGTCCTGCGTGCCGGCCGGTCGGCGCTGGGCACGCTGGCATTCCCGGTCATCGTCTGCCTGTTCGCGATCTGGGCCGCACCCCAGCAGTTCGCGTTGTGGATGCAGGCCCTGCTGAGCGTGGCCATCGTCACCGCGTACGGCCCGCTGGTCTACCGGGTGGCCTACCAGTCGCTGGAATCCGCGACGCCGCTGGTGCTGCTCATCGTCTCGGTCGGCGTGCATTTCGCGATGACCGGCCTGGGCCTGCTGTTCTTTGGCGCCGAGGGTTTCCGCAACCCCAGTTTCTGGGATATCCGCGTGCCGCTGGGCCCGGTGACGTTCAAGGGCCAGACCATCATCATCTTCCTGGTGTCGATCGCGCTGATCGTGCTGCTTTGGCTGTATTTCGAGAAGTCGCTGCGCGGCAAGGCGCTGCGCGCCACCGCCGTCAACCGCACCGGCGCCCGGCTCATGGGCATCTCCAGCCAGGCCGCCGGCCAGCTGACCTTCCTGATGGCCGCGCTGATCGGCGCCTTGTCGGGCCTGCTGATCGGCCCGACCACCACGGTGTTCTACGACTCCGGCTTCCTGATCGGCCTCAAGGGATTCGTCGCCGCCGTCGTGGCCGGCCTGTCGAGTTATCCCGGCGCGCTGCTCGGCGCGCTGTTCGTCGGCATCGTCGAGGCCTTCGGCGCGTTCTGGGCCAGTGCCTTCAAGGAAGTGATCGTGTTCACGCTGGTGTTGCCGGTGTTGCTGATCCGATCCTTGCGCAGCGGCCATTCGGACGAGGAGCACTGAGATGAAAGACGCCCCCCGTCTGTCCGGTCGCACTGCGTGTCGACCGTCCGAACCCCCCACTGGGGGGCGGGCCGGCCGCTTCGGAGCGGCCGTGCGCGGCGGCCCCTGGACGACGGACGCCCCCCGTCTGTCCGGTCGCACTGCGTGTCGACCGTCCGAACCCCCCACTGGGGGGCGGGCCGGCCGCTTCGGAGCGGCGGTGCGCGGCGGCCCCTGGACTGGCCTGCTCCACGACTGCTTGACCTTTCATGCTCTGCGGGTGGCGCGCTGCGCCGAGGAAAACTGACATGACCCGTCAACGAATCGCCCTGTTGCTGCTGATCGCCGCGATCCCGCTGGTCGCGGTGCTGCCGTTGCCCGACTTCTGGATCGCCCAGCTCAACTACATCGGCCTGTATGCACTGGTCAGCATGGGCCTGGTGCTGCTGACCGGGGTCGGCGGCCTGACCTCGTTCGGCCAGGCCGCGTTTGTCGGCATCGGCGCCTACACCACGGCCTGGCTCACGCTCAACACCGGCATGTCGCCCTGGCTGACCCTGTTCGTCGGCCTGGCGCTCACGACCATCAGCGCGCTGGTCGTCGGCTTCGTCACGCTGCGCATGTCGGGACACTACCTGCCGCTGGCCACCATCGCCTGGGGCCTGGCCCTGTATTACCTGATGGGCAACCTCGATGCGCTGGGCAAGTACGACGGACTGCTGGGCCTCAAGAGCCTGTCGGTGGGCCCGGTCGACATCGGCCAGGGCCGCCTGTTCTTCGTGTTGTGCTGGGCCATGCTGATCGCCGGTGCCGTGGCCTTGCTGAACCTGCTCGATTCGCGGCCCGGGCGCGCGATCCGGTCCCTCAAGGGCGGCTCGCAGATGGCCGAGGCCATGGGCATCAACACCTTCCGCTACAAGGTCACGATCTTCCTGATCGCGGCGCTGTTCGCGTCGGTGGCCGGCTGGCTGCTCGCGCATTTCCAGCGCACCGTCAACCCGTCCGCGTTCGGCCTGAAGATGGGCATCGAATACCTGTTCATGGCGGTGATCGGCGGCGTGGGCCATGTCTGGGGCGCCATCGTCGGCGCCGGCCTGGTCAAGCTGCTCGACGACTACCTGCAGGTCGCGTTGCCGGCGCTCATCGGCACCAGCGGCAGCTACGAGGTCATCGTGCTCGGCATTGCCATGGTGCTGCTGCTCAAGTACATGCCCGAAGGCCTGTGGTCGGTCGTGGCGCGCCGGTTCCCGGCGCCGCCGCGCAAGGTCGACTGGCAGCAGGCCGCCGATCTGCCGGTACGCGCGCGGCCCGCGCCCGGTGAACCGGTTCTGCAGGTCGACAAGGTCCGCAAGGAGTTCGGCGGCCTGGTGGCGGTCAACGACATCAGCTTCGACATCCCGGCCGGCAGGATCGTCGGGCTGATCGGCCCCAACGGCGCCGGCAAGTCCACGACCTTCAACCTGATCACCGGCGTGCTGGGCAAGACCTCGGGCCAGGTGCGGTTCCGCGGCCAGGACATCACCGCCCTGCCCTCGCGCGCGATCTCCCGCCAGGGCATGGCCCGTACCTTCCAGCACGTCAAGATGATTGCCGACATGACGGTGCTCGAGAACGTCGCGCTGGGCGCCTATACCCGCGGCTCGCGCGGCGTGGTCGCATCCATGCTGCGCACGAACGCCGCCGAGGAACGGCGCCTGATGAAGGAGGCGCAGCGCCAGCTCGAACGCATCGGCATGGGTGCATTCCTGCACGAACAGGCGGGCAACCTGGCCATGGGCCCGCAGCGCCTGATGGAGATCGCCCGCGCCTTGTGCTGCGACCCGGCGCTGCTGCTGCTCGACGAACCCGCGGCCGGACTGCGCCACAAGGAAAAGCAGGACCTGATCCAGGTGCTGCGCCAGTTGCAGGGCGAAGGCATGAGCATCCTGCTGGTGGAACACGACATGGACCTGGTGATGGACGTCTGCGACCAGCTGGTGGTGATGGAATTCGGCACCTTGCTCACACGCGGCACGCCGGCCGAGGTGCAGGCCAACCCGGCCGTGCGTGCAGCCTACCTCGGAACGGAGCATTGAGATGAACGCCCCCCTGCTGAAAGTCACCGACCTGCGCGCCGGTTACGGTCGCGCCGAGGTGCTGCACGGATTGAGCCTGGATGCGGCCAAGGGCAGCGTCGTCACCGTGATCGGCCCCAACGGTGCCGGCAAGTCGACCTTGCTCAACACCCTGATGGGCATGCTGCCCGCCAAGGGCTCCATCGAGTTCGACGGCGCGTCGATCACCGATCTCACGCTGGAGGAACGCGTGATGCTCGGCATCGCGCTGGTGCCGGAGAAACGCGAGCTGTTCGGCAGCATGAGCGTGCAGGACAACCTGGTGCTGGGCGCCTACCGCCAGGTGCGCCTGCGCAATGCGCGCTGGCGCGACCGGCTCGACGACGTCTTCACGCTGTTCCCGCGCCTGCAGGAACGGCGCAGCCAGGAGGCCGGCACGCTGTCGGGCGGCGAGCGCCAGATGCTGGCGGTCGGCCGTGCGTTGATGTCGCGTCCCTCGCTGCTGATGCTCGACGAACCCAGCCTGGGCCTGGCGCCGCTGATCGTCAAGGAGATCTTCTCCATCATCGAGACGCTGCGCCAGACCGGCGTGACCATCGTGCTGGTGGAGCAGAACGCGCGCGCCGCGCTGGCCGTGGCCGACCGGGGCTTCGTGCTGGAAATGGGCGAGATCGGGCTGCAGGGCCCGGCCGACGACCTGGCCCGGGACCCGCGCGTCATCGACACCTACCTCGGTGCCGCGAAGAAGTAGGAGCGCCCGTGCCGGCGGGCGCATCCGTGCGCCGGGGCAATCCGGCCCCTGACAGTGGAGATCACAGCATGAACAGCTACCAAGCCCGTACCGACGACATGTTCTTCGTGTTGTCGCGTGTGCTCGACGGCCCCGCGCAACTGCAGGCGCTGTCTCCGTACGCCGAAGTCGACGCGGCCCTGATGCAGCAGGTGCTCGACGAGGCCGGCAAGTTCGTGGCCGAGGTCGTGGCGCCACTGAGCCGTGACGGCGACGAGATCGGCGCCTCGTGGAAAGACGGCGTGGTCACGACACCGCCCGGTTTCCGCCAGGCCTACCAGGCGTTCTGGCAGGCCGGCTGGCCGGCGTTGTCGGCCAGCCCGGCGCACGGCGGCCAGGGCCTGCCCAGCGTGCTCGAGGCGATGTTGTACGAGATGTTGTCCGCGGCCAACCACGGCTGGACCATGGCCCCGGGCCTGCTGCACGGCGCCTATGAGTGCATCCGCCATCACGGCAGCGATGCGCTGCGGGAGCGTTACCTCGAGAAGCTGGCCACCGGCGAGTGGCTGGCCACGATGTGCCTGACCGAGGCCCATGCCGGGTCCGACCTGGGACTGGTCCGCACACGGGCGGAGCCCCTGCCGGACGGCCGCTATGCGCTGTCGGGCACCAAGATCTTCATCTCCGGCGGCGAACACGACCTGAGCGACAACATCGTGCACCTGGTACTGGCCCGGTTGCCCGACGCACCGCCGGGCCCCAAGGGCTTGTCCTTGTTCGTCGTGCCCAAGTTCGAGCCCGATGGCACGCGCAGCGCCGTGGTCTGCGAGCGCATCGAGGAAAAAATGGGGCTGCACGGCAGCCCGACCTGCGTGCTGCGATTCGACGCGGCCGCCGCCTCCCTCGTCGGCGCGCCGGGCAAGGGCCTGAACGCGATGTTCGTGATGATGAATGCGGCCCGGCTGCATGTGGCGTTGCAAGGCATCGGCCTGCTGGATGCGGCCTGGCAGAAGGCCGACGCCTATGCGCGCGAACGCCGGCAGATGCGCGCACCCGGCGCCGGCAAGGGTGCAACGACACCCGACCCGATCGCCGAACACCCGGCCATCCGGCGCATCCTGGACAGCCAGCGCGCCTGGGTCGACGCAGGCCGTGTGCTGGCCTACCGCACCGCCATCGAACTCGACCGGATCGCGCATGCGCAGGGGCAGGCCCAAACGCAGGCCCAGCGTTGGTGCGCACTGGTGACACCGATCATGAAGGCGGTCTTCACGCACCAGGCCTTCCACGGCGGCAGCGACTGCCTGCAGGTCTTCGGCGGCCACGGATACGTGCGCGAATGGGGCATCGAGCAGATCGTGCGCGACGCGCGCGTGGCGATGATCTACGAGGGCACGAACGAGATCCAGGCCATCGACCTGCTGGTGCGCAAGGTGCTGGTCGACGGCGGACAGGACATGCTCGCGCTGCTCGACGGCCTGCAGGCCGATGTGCCGGACGCGGCCGATACGCAGGCGCAGACCCGTGCACGCATCGATACCTTGCGCGGCCTGACCACCGGTATCGTGCAGGCCGCGCCCGGTGACCCAGCCTTGCCGTACCGGGTTGCCGACGACTATCTGCGCGCCTGTGCGCTGGTGCTGCTGGACTGGGCCTGGCACCGCATCGACGCCGGCCTGGACGCGTCGGCGCCCGGTACCGGCGCGCGCTGGCAAGCGCCGGCCCGGGCGCTGCGCCAGTGGGTGCTGCCCGAATTCGAGATGCGCGCGGGCATCATCGGCCGGCAATGCGAAGCGGTGACGGGATAATCCGGCGCATGCCCCGCACCAGCCGCACTTCCCGCCCCATTGCCAGGCCCGTGCGCCGCAACGCCGATGCGGACTTGGCGGACCTGCCCGAGGTGAGCGCGGTCGACCAGGTCGACACCCGCTTCCTGCAGTCGCTCCTGGGCTACAACGCGCGCCGTGCCGCGCTGGCCATCATCGAGCGCTTCCTGGTCCGCATGGAGGAGTTCGGGCTGCGCCCGGTCGAGTTCTCGGTGATGTCGGTGATCCACCACAACCCCGGCGTCACCTCGCGCCAGTTGTGCGCCGCGCTCAACCTGCTGCCGCCCAACCTGGTCGGCCTGATCCAGTCGCTGGATGCCCGCGGCCTGCTGACGCGGCTGCCCCATCCGCACGACGGGCGCGCCGTCGGCCTGCACCCGACACCCGAGGGGCAAGCCTTGATGCAGCAGGCGGAACAGGCGGCACTGGAGATCGAGGAGGCGAAGTCGCTCGGACTCACGCCAGCGCAGCACCGGACGCTGCTGCAGTTGCTGCAGAAGGTGTATCTCTGACGCGCCTGCCGCGCCGCCGCTGACCGGCGACGCCGCTGTCACCGGTGCTCAGGCCGCGTGCGCCGCTTCGCGCTCAAGGCCCAGCCGTGCCAGCGTCTCGGAGGTCGGCACGCCGTCCGCCGTCCAGCCGCGCAGTGCGTAATACTCCGGCAGCATCTCGGGAATCCGCGCCACCAGGCCCTTGGCCGTGCCGCTGGGCGCCGGTTCGGTCAACAGGCGCTTGGGCAAGGTGTCGTCCTGCTTCGTCAGGCCGGCGGCCAGGTTGAACTGGCGCTCCAGGTTCCAGATGCGCTCGCCGGTCTCGCGCATGCGCTCGACCGTCCAGCCGCCACCGACGGCCGCATCGACCTGGCTGGCATACAGCTCGTTCGTCACGCCGGAATGGCTGGTGAACGAACACAGGCCGGTCGAATCGATGGCCGCGATGAAGTCCTGCGACTCCTTGACCACCTTGGCCTTGCCGGCGATCTCGGTCGTTCCGAAGTCATGGCTGTACGGATTGGCGCGCAGGTGGCAGGCGCCGCGATTGCTGGTCGCATACGCCAGGCCCATGCCCTGCATGCCGCGCCCGTCGTAGGCGGCGAACTCCTGGCCCTTGACCGCCATCGACAGTTCGGGGCGGCCGTATTTGGCGCACAGCAGTTTCGAGCCCAGCGCAATGTCGCGCCCGAAGCCTTCGCCCTTGCCCGCCAGCTCCGCCAGCTGGCACATGGCCTTGGCGTCGCCGAACTTCAGCGAGATGCCGCCCGTCTCCTGCTCGGTGATGACGCCGAGTTCGAACAGTTCCATCGCCGCGGCGATCGAACCGCCCAGCGAGATCGGGTCCATGCCGTATTCGTTGCACAGGAAGCCGGCGAACGTGGCCGCGTCCATGTCGTCGACACCGACGGCGGCGCCCAGCGCATAGGCGGTTTCGTATTCCAGGCCGCCGGAGGCGCCGTGGTATTCGGGCCGGTCCTTGACGCTCCAGTGCGCGGGGTCGATATGGCTGATACGGCCGCAGCCGATGGTGCAGGCAAAACAGGCGCCGTTGCGGATCAGGTTGGTGTGGCCGTTCGCATTGGGCTTGTTCATGAAGCTGGCGTTCATCTTCAGCAGGCCCTCGAACTGCACCTCGCGGTTGTTGCGCGTGGGCAAGGCGCCGAAGGTGCCGGTCACGTCCATCATCGGGATGGTGCCGAAACGGGTCAGCGACTTGCGGCCTTCGTTGCCGGCCAGCGCCTTGGCGGCGGCCTGCACCGCGGTCATGAAGGCCTTCGGGTTGATCGGTGTCACACCGACGGTGCCGCGCACCGCGATCGCCTTGAGGTTCTTCGAACCCATGACGGTGCCCACGCCGGAGCGCCCCGCCGCGCGGTGCAGGTCGTTGACGATGCAGGCGTAGCGGCAACCGGTCTCGCCGGCCTGGCCGATGGAGGCGACCCGGATCAGCGGGTCCTGGTGCGCCGCCTTGATCGCCGGCTCGGTCTGCCACACGGTCTTGCCCCACAGGTGGGCGGCATCGCGCAACTCGGCCTTGCCGTCCTCGATGTAGAGGTACACCGGCTTGGGCGAGCGCCCCTGCAGGATCACCATGTCCCAGCCGGCCTGCTTGAGTTCGCCGCCGAACTGCCCGCCCGAGTTCGAACAGGCGATCGCACCGGTCAATGCGCCCTTGGTGACGGCCGACCAGCGGCCACCGGTCGGCGACATCGTGCCGGTCAGCGGGCCGGTGGCGATGATCAGCTTGTTGTCGGGCGACAAGGCGTCCACCGCCGGGTCGATCTCCTCCATCAGGTACTTGGTCGCCAACCCGCGCTGGCCGAGGTACTGCTCGGCCCACTGGCGGTTCAGCGGCTCGGACGTGCAGGTCCCGGCGCTCAGATCCACCCGCAACACCTTGTGATGCCAACCCATGATGTCTACCTCCTGTGTGATCGCCCCGGCGCCGCGGCGGCACCGCGGGCGCGAACCCGTCCAGTCTAATCCAAGGACGCGCCCTCGCCATCGGCCGGTGCCTGGCCGTCGATGTAATACCAGCGCCCGTGCTCGCGCACGAAGCGGCTGAGCTCGTGCATGCGCTGGGCCCGGCCCGCACTGTCGCGGCACCGCGCGACGAACTCGACCACACCGGCGTCGCCCCGCATTTCGGCATGGCGCACCTCGAGCCCCAGCCACTTGACCGGAAACAGCTCCAGGTCGCCCGGCGACGTGGATCCGTGCCATGTCGCCAGCAGGTACTCCGGCAGATGCCGGGCATACGCGCTGTACCGCGAACGCATCAGCGCCTCGGGCGTCGGCGCATGCTCGCCCTGCGCCATGCCGGCGTGCCAGCGCCCGCAGCAGTCGGCATACGGCAGCTCCGAGCCGCAAGGGCATGGCGTGCGGCTGTCCGCGGGATTGCGCTTCATGGCGCCCCCAGCGTGCTGACGAAGGCACCCGGCTCGGGACGCAGGCCGTCACGCGGCTTGTTGCGCGTCACCGTGCCGATGTTGACGCAACACACGGCCGCCTCGTCATCGCGCAAGCCCAGCAAGGCCCGCAGCCGGTTCGACGCCATGGCCTTGCCGCTGGTCAGGCCAGCGCCGAAGCCCATCGCGTGCGCACCCAGCAGCAGGTTCTGGATCGCCGCGCCCATCGACACCATGCGCTCGAGCGACGGCGTGTCCGGCTCGCGCCGGCCCAGGCAGGCCACGGCCACCATCAGCAACGGGGCCCGGTGCGCCTTCTCGCGCGCCGACGCCAGTTGCTGCTGCGTGGCAGCGGGATCGCGGTCGGACAGGGCCTGGGCAAACACCTCGGCCAGCCGATGGCGCTGCGCCTGCGGCACGATGACGAAACGCCAGGGTGTGAGTTGCCCATGGTCGGGGGCGGCCGCGGCCAGCGCCAGCAGGCCCTGCAATTGCACGGCATCGGGCCCCGGCTCGACCAGGCGGCGCGGCGTGACGTTCCGGCGCGAATGCACCAGCGACTGCGCAAACGCCCAGCTCTCGCCGGCGTGCGGGAGGTCCCCCGCCGCCGCGGGGTCCCCTGCGCCTGTCTTGCTTTCACCTGCGTGCGACATCATCACCATGGCATCCTGATCGGCGACACTGCTGTGCCGTTCCCCTATTGTGACGTCCGGGCGCATGGGTCCGAAATCCGATCCGTGTGATGATCGACGCTTTCACCGCAACCGAGACTATTCCCATGGCAAGCAACCACGACGACCTCAGCATGGCGCTGTTCTGCGACTTCGAGAACGTCGCGCTCGGCGTTCGCGACATGAGCCACGAGAAATTCGACATCAAGCCCATCCTCGAGCGGCTGCTGCTCAAGGGCAGCATCGTCGTCAAGAAGGCCTATTGCGACTGGGACCGCTACAAGGGTTTCAAGGCCACGATGCACGAGGCCAATTTCGAGCTGATCGAAATCCCGCATGTACGCCAGTCCGGCAAGAACTCCGCCGACATCCGGCTCGTCGTCGATGCGCTCGACCTGTGCTACACCAAGGCCCATGTCAACACCTTCGTCATCATCAGCGGCGACTCCGATTTCTCGCCGCTGGTGTCCAAGCTGCGCGAGAACGCCAAGACGGTGATCGGGGTGGGTGTGCGCAACTCCACGTCGGACCTGCTGATCGCCAACTGCGACGAATTCATCTTCTACGACGACCTGGTACGCGAGAACCAGCGCTCCCAGGCCCGGCGCGAACGCCCCGAAACCCAGGCGCCCACGCGCCGCTCGCCAGACGAGGAAAAACGCCGCAAGGACGAACTCGAAGGCCGCCGGCGCGCCGGCATCGAACTGGCGCTGCAGACCTTCGATGCATTGGTGTCCGAGCGCGGCGACACCGGCAAGATCTGGGCCTCGGTGCTCAAGGAGGCGATCAAGCGGCGCAAACCCGACTTCAGCGAGTCGAACTACGGCTTTCGCGCCTTCGGCAACCTGCTCGAGGAGGCCCAGGCCCGCGGCCTGCTGTCGTTCGGCCGCGACGACAAGTCCGGCGCCTATGTGTACCGCGACGCTGCAACGCCGGCGTCCGAAGTGGCAGCGGAGCTGCCATCCTCCGCCTCTGCCAGCGCCGAAGCAACCGCGGCAGCGACTTCCGAGGAGTCGACAGAGCGGCGCGAACCCCGGCGCCGCGGCAGCCGGGGTGGCCGCGGCAAGGCCGCAGCCACCGCGCCGGCCGAGGTGGCGGCGCCGGACACCGTGTCGCCGGTGCAGGAACCGGCATCCGAGCCACGCGCTACGTCGGCGGGCGCAGAAGGCGAGTCCCGGGGCGAGGCCGAACCACCGGCACCGGCGAAAAAGACCGCCGCGCGCAAGACCGCCAGCCGCAGCCGACGCCCGCGCAAGGCGGCCGAACCCAAGCCCGACGCGGACTGAAGCCGCGCCAGGCTCAGGTCAGGCGCGGCGGCTCGGCCGGCACCACGCGGCGGACCTGCAGGTCGGCCAGCGCCGCATACAGCGGCGCACTGACCAGGCGCGAGATGCCGCTGGCCAGCAAGGCGGCGGCCATCAGGCTGAGCACCAGGCCGTGGCCGTCGACCATCTCCATCACGATGATGAACGAGGTCATCGGCGCCTGGGTCACCGCGGCCAGGAAGGCTGCCATGCCGACCGCGATCAGGGTGGTCGACGACACGCCGAGCAGCAACTGCGCCATGTCGCTGCCGATGCCGCCGCCGATGGCCAGCGAGGGCGCGAAGATGCCGGCCGGCACGCCGGCCCAGGTCGTGATCCAGGTGGCCAGGAACTTGAGCAGGAAAAACAGTCCGAACGACTCGTCGACGCCATCGAGCAGGGCGCGGGTGTGCATGAAGCCACTGCCGAAGATCGATCCGTTGCTGGCCACGCCGATCACCGCCACCAGCAACCCGCACAGCGCCGCGAAGCGCACCGGGAAACGGGCCCGGGTGCGACTGAACCAGTCGGTCGACTGGCCCGACAGCGACACGATGAGCAGCCGTGCGAACAGTCCGCCGGCCAGGCCGCAGGCAATCGTGACCAGCAGGCCCGGCCACAACATGTGCAGGTCCAGCCGGTCGACCCGGATCGCACCGACGATGCCGAAATAACTGCTGTTGCCATAGACCGATACCGACATCAGGCCGCCCAGCACGATGGCCGCCATGATCAGGCCGTTGCTGCGTTGCTCGGGCCGGCGCGAGAGTTCCTCGATCGCGAACATGATGCCGCCCAGCGGCGTGTTGAACGCCGCCGCGATGCCCGCCGCGCCGCCGGCGATCAGCAGGCCGTGGTCGGAGACGACGCCGCGTTTGGGCAACCAGTGGCGGCAACTGTGCATGACACCGGCGCCGACCTGCACCGACGGGCCTTCGCGGCCCAGCGACAGGCCGGCCAGCATGCCCAGCGCGGTCAGCACCATCTTGGAGATCGTGAGCCAGATCGAGACGAAGAAATGCCGCACCGGCGCGTGCACCTCCGGCGCCAGCGCCGCCATCACCTGCGGAATGCCGGAGCCGGCGGCACCGGGCGCGAAACGGCGGGTCAGCCAGACGATGACGGCCGTCAGCACCGGTGTCCACAGCAACGGCGACCACCAGTATTCCCGCTCCACGCTTCGAAAATGCTCGAAGGCGAACTCGCACATCCAGGTGAAGAGCACCACGGTCAGGCCCGCCATGCTGGCGAACGCCAGCACCACCGCACGCGCCGTCCACAAGCGCCAGTCGTACAACTCCCCCTGCAGCGACGTGATGAAATGGGGGTGTTGTTTCGGTGCTGACATGGGCGATGCGGGGTCCTGGGCCTGTCGAGGAACTGTAACGCATGTGGTTGGGGCCGCGTTCGCGGCGCGTGGTGCGCCCTGCCGTTCCCGACCGGGCGCGGCGCGTCGACAGGCCGACATGGGGCATCGAATCGGGGACAATGCGCTGAACGCGTCCCGGCCACAGGGGCCCTCGTGGCGCAACCGAACCCACACCGCATGACCGACACCCACCCCAGCAGTCAACTCCCGTTCGACGCCGTCGCCGTGTTGCGCCAGCGCCTGCCCGACTTCCAGCCGCGCGTGGCCATGGTGCTGGGCTCGGGCCTGGGTGGCCTGGCCGACCAGATCGCCGACCCGGTGACCATCGCCTACCGCGACCTGCCCGGCTTTCCGGTGTCCACGGTGCAGGGCCATGCCGGCGAATTGCTGTGCGGCCGGCTCGGCGACGTGGCGGTGTTGTGCATGAAGGGCCGCAGCCACTTCTACGAAGGCAAGGGCGCCGACGTGATGACCTCGGCCATCCGCACCTTCAAGCTGATCGGCTGCACATCCATCGTGCTGACCTGCGCGGCGGGATCGCTGCGCCCCGAGGTCGGCCCCGGCAGCCTGGTGGCATTGACCGACCACATCAACCTGCTGCCGGGCAACCCGCTGATCGGCGCCAACGACGAGCGATTCGGCGCGCGCTTCATCAGCATGGCCAATGCCTACGACGCCGGCCTGCGCCAGGTGTTGCAGCAGTCCGCCCGGGCGTTGGGCATCGCGTGGCACGAAGGCGTGTACCTGGCCACCAGCGGGCCCAGTTTCGAGACCCCGGCCGAGATCCGGATGATGCGCACGCTGGGCGCCGACGTGGTCGGCATGTCCACCGTGCCCGAGGTCATCTCGGCGCGCCATTGCGGGCTGGACGTGCTGGCGATTGCCACCATCACCAATCTGGCCGAAGGCATGTCCGACGTCGCCTTGTCGCACGAACAGACCCTGCACTACGCCGCCGTCGGTGCCAAGGACCTGATGCGCCTGGTGCCCGAGTACCTGCGGCGCCTGCCCGAGGCCGGCTGACACCATGGCCCGCGCCTTCATCCTGGTGCTGGACTCGCTCGGTATCGGCGCCGCGCACGACGCCGCCCGATTCGGCGAGCAGGATGCGGATACGCTGGGCCACATCGCGCGCTGGCGCAACACGCAGGGCGCGCCGCTGCAGATTCCCCATCTCGAGCGGCTGGGCCTGGGGGCGGCCAGCCACCGCGCCACCGGGCGCTGGCCCGCGGGACTGGCGCGGCGTGACGGGTTCACCGGTGCGTTCGCCACGGCCCAGGTACAGTCGGTGGGCAAGGACACGCCGAGCGGCCATTGGGAGATGGCCGGCGTGCCGGTGGCCTTCGACTGGGGCGTGTTCGATGGGCCCGACCCGTGTTTCCCGGCCGACCTGATCGATCGCTGGGTGCAGGCCTGCGCCTTGCCCGGCATCCTGGGCAACTGCCATGCGTCCGGCACCGAGATCATCGCGCGGCTGGGCGAGGAACACATCGCCAGCGGCAAACCCATCGTCTACACCTCGGCCGATTCGGTGTTCCAGGTGGCCGCGCACGAGCAGCACTTCCCGCTGGAGCGCCTGTATGCGATCTGCCGGCAGGCGTTCGAGCTGCTGCAGCCCTACCGCATCGCCCGCGTGATCGCGCGGCCGTTCGACGGCGCGCCGGGCCGGTTCCGGCGCACGGCCCGTCGCAAGGACATCGCCGTGCCGCCACCCGGAGCCACCCTGCTCGACGTGGCCGCGGCCGCCGGACGCGACGTGATCGCGGTGGGCAAGATCGGCGACATCTTCGCGATGCGCGGCATCACCACGCTGGTCAAGGCGCCCGACAACATGGCCTTGTTCGACCAGCTCGACGCGCAGTGCACGACCGCACCCGACGGCGCGCTGGTCTTCGCCAATTTCGTCGATTTCGACCAGGAATACGGGCACCGGCGCGATGTCGCCGGTTATGCCCGGGCGCTGGAGGACTTCGACGCCCGCCTGCCGGCCTTCCTGGGCGGCCTGCGCAACGACGACCTGGTGGCACTCACGGCCGACCACGGCTGCGATCCCACCTGGCCCGGCAGCGACCATACCCGCGAGCAGGTGCCGCAGCTGTTTGCCGGCCCCGGCATCCGTGCCGGCGACCTGGGCATGCGCCAGAGTTTCTGCGACCTCGGCCAGACCATCGCCGAGCATCTTGCCGTGCCCGCGCTGGCGCACGGAACCTCTCTTCTGAATCGGATGACATGACGACCCTCGCCCGCAATGCCGGCCTGCCGCTGGACCTGGCCCTGATCGAATCGGTGCGTGTGAACGCCCCTGCGGTGACACGCCGCGTGCAGTCGCTGGCGGCCCGGCGCTCGCAGAAGAAGGAGTACCAGGCCGCCTGGCTGGTGCGCGCCATCCAGTGCATGGACCTGACCACGCTGTCCGGCGACGACACCGAGGGCCGCGTCATGCGCCTGTGCGCCAAGGCCCGCCAGCCGCTGCGCGCCGACCTGCTGCACGCCCTCGGCCTGCCCTCGCTCAAGACCGGCGCT
Organism: Rhodoferax sp.; assembly: GCA_024236015.1. Classification (GTDB taxonomy): domain Bacteria; phylum Pseudomonadota; class Gammaproteobacteria; order Burkholderiales; family Burkholderiaceae_C; genus CAISIP01. The sequence goes on along the minus strand of JACKLK010000001.1, from coordinate 494,154 downwards.
GTCTGCGTCTACCACGAGATGGTGGCCCCGGCAGTGCGCGCGCTGCAGGGGCATGCGATACCGGTGGCCGCGGTGTCGACGGGATTCCCGGCCGGCCTGTCGGGCATGGAAACCCGGCTGCGCGAGATCGAGCTGTCGGTGCAGGCCGGCGCGCGCGAGATCGACATCGTGATCGGCCGGCGCCACGTGCTGCAGCGCGACTGGGCCGCGCTGTATGCCGAGATGCAGGCCTTTCGCGCCGCCTGCGGCGACGCCCATGTCAAGGCCATCCTGGCCACCGGCGAGTTGCAGACCCTGGACAACGTGGCCCGCGCCTCCTGGGTCTGCATGCTGGCCGGCGCCGACTTCATCAAGACATCAACCGGCAAGGAAGGTGTGAACGCCACGCCGGAGGTGTCACTGGTGATGGTCCGGGCGATCCGCGACTACCTGGCGCTGAGCGGGTTCAAGGTGGGTTACAAGCCCGCGGGAGGCATCTCCAGCGCCAAGGCCGCCTTGCAATACCTCAGCCTGATGAAGGAAGAACTCGGCGACGAATGGCTCACACCCGGGTTGTTCCGTTTCGGCGCCTCCAGCCTGCTGACCGACATCGAGCGCCAGCTCGAGCATTTCGTCACCGGCCGGTATTCGGCCGCGCACCGGCACGCAATGCCCTGAACCGAACCCTCTTCGCGCCCCACACCATGCCCACCATCGCAGACATCCTCACCACCATGGACTACGGCCCGTCTCCCGAATCTCCCGACACCGCGCTGGCCTGGCTGGCGGGTCACAAGAACCGCTTCGGCCTGTACATGCACGGCGATTGGGTCCCTGCCAAGGAATCGTTCGAGACCCGCAATCCGGCCAATGGCAAGTCGCTGGCGCAGGTGGCGCAGGCCGGCAAGAAAGACGTCGACGCCGCGGTGGCCGCCGCATCGGCCGCGCTCAAACCCTGGCAGGCGATCGGCGGCCATGGCCGGGCCCGCCACCTGTACGCACTGGCGCGTGCACTGCAGAAGCACAGCCGGCTGTTCGCGGTGCTCGAATGCCTGGACAACGGCAAGCCGATCCGCGAGACCCGCGACATCGACATTCCACTGGCGATCCGCCATTTCTACCACCATGCCGGCTGGGCCCAGCTGCTCGACACCGATCTGGCGCAGTTCCGCGCCGTCGGCGTCGTCGGCCAGATCGTGCCGTGGAATTTCCCGCTCTTGATGCTGGCCTGGAAGATCGCGCCGGCACTGGCCTGCGGCAATACCGTGGTGTTCAAGCCGGCCGAATTCACGCCGCTGACCGCGCTGCTGTTTGCCGAGATCTGCAGCGAGGTCGGATTGCCGCCGGGCGTGGTCAACATCGTCACCGGCGACGGGCGCACCGGCCAGGCCATCGTCGAACATCCGGGCGTGGCCAAGATCGCGTTCACCGGCTCGACCGAGGTCGGGCGCCTGATCCGCGAGGCCACGGCCGGCAGCGGCAAGAAGATCAGCCTGGAGCTCGGCGGCAAGTCGCCCAACATCGTGTTTGCCGATGCCGACCTCGACAGCGCGGTCGAGGGTGTCGTGGACAGCATCTGGTTCAACCAGGGCCAGGTCTGCTGCGCCGGCTCGCGACTGCTGGTGCAGGAAGGCGTGCAGCAGCGGTTCCTGGAGAAGCTGCGCGCACGCATGAAGACCATCCGCATCGGCGATCCGCTGGACAAGTCCACCGACATGGGCGCCCTGGTCGATGCCACCCAGCACAAGCGGGTTGCGGGGTACGTCGCCCTGGCGCGCAACGACGGCGCCACCGTCTGGCAATCCGACGCCCGGCTGCCCAAGGGCGGATGTTTCTACCCGCCCACGCTGATCTCCGACGTGGGCACCGCCAGCGCCGTGGTCCAGGAGGAGATCTTCGGCCCGGTGCTGGTGGCCATGCCGTTTCGCACACCGGCCGAAGCGGTGGAGCTGGCCAACAACACGGTCTACGGCCTGGCGGCCAGCATCTGGAGCGAGTCCATCAGCCTGGCGCTCGATGTCGCACCCCGGCTCAAGGCCGGCGTGGTCTGGATCAATACCGCGAACCAGTTCGATGCCAGCTGCGGATTCGGCGGCTACCGGGAATCGGGTTTCGGCCGCGAAGGCGGACGCGAAGGCCTGATGGAATACCTTGTTGCGCGCGACGACGACGCCAGGCCGGCCCGGCCCCGGGCGGTCAAGGCGGGCCGTCTGGTGGCGTCGGCGCCGGCCATCGACCGCACGGCCAAGCTGTATGTCGGCGGCAAGCAGGTGCGGCCCGACGGCGGCTACAGCCGCACGCTCAGCGTGAACGGCCAGCCGGTGGCCGTGATGCCGGAGGCCAATCGCAAGGACGTGCGCAATGCGGTCGAGGCGGCACGCAAGGCCGTGGGCTGGGAACGCACCGCCGGCCACGGCCGGGCCCAGGTGCTGTATTTCCTGGCCGAGAACCTGCAGGCCCAGCGCGAGCGCTTCGTGCAGACGCTGAGCCTGGTGCAGACCGCACAGCAGGCCGCGGCCGAGTTCGATGCGGCGATCGAGACGCTGTTCTACTACGCCGCCTGGGCCGACAAGTTCGACGGGCAGGTGCACCAGCCGCCGATGCACGGCATCGTCACCGCGCTGAACGAGCCGCTGGGCGTGATCGGCATCGTCTGCCCCGACGAAGCGCCGCTGCTCGGCCTGCTGGCACTGGTCGCACCCGCCATCGCGCTGGGCAACCGGGTCGTCGTGTTGCCGTCGACCCACCTGCCGCTGATCGCCACCGACCTGTACCAGGTGCTCGACACCTCGGACCTGCCCGATGGCGTGGTCAACATCGTCACCGACGCCGGCAAGACCTTGTCGGCCGTGTTGGCCAGCCACGCCGACGTCGATGCCGTATGGCGCCATGACGGCGATGCCGAGGGTTGCGCGGAGATCGAACGACTCTCGGCCAGCAACCTCAAGCGGACCTGGGTCGGCGGCAGCCGGGGGCGCGACTGGGCGCGCGCCGGACAGGGCCGCGGCCAGGAATTCCTTCGCCACGCCAGCCAGGTCAAGAACATCTGGGTGCCCTACGGCGTGTAGGGCCGCCGGCGGTCAGGCGCGGCCGTCGGCCAGTGCCTGGTAGGCCTTGTCGAAGTCCACCAGCACCTTGATCTTCTCGGCGTTGACCGGCGCGCGGATCGCATAACGCGACTCGCGCACGTCGCGGTACAGGTATTTGGTGAGCGGCATGCCGCCGGGGTTGACGATGCTCACCACATGCGCATCGTGCGCCCGCGGCCCGCGCGCAACGACCACGGCGCGCTCCGCGCTGACCAGCTGCACATAGGTACCCGGCGGATAGAAACCCACGGCCGTGGCCATGGCCGAGGCCAGCACCGGCTCGGCGCCCGTGGCGTCGAGCACCATCGAACGTGCCGCGCCCAGCGGCGACATCGCCAGCCGGGTCTTGCGCGCGGCCATCTTGGCCACGAACGTGTCGGCCACCCGCAGCAGGTGGCGCTGCTGCTGGTTGTGCGGCCGCGCCGACGCCGCGTCCGGTTCGTGGTGCCAGCGCACGATGTCGAGCACGTCCGCATCGTCCAGGCCGATGCCGCGCAACAGGTCAACGCCGAGCCGCGGATGGTCGCGGATCAGCGTACGCTGCGCTTCGCTGGGAATCGCGTTCTGCGTGGCCAGGTTGTCCTGCGCCCGCGCCATGCCGATGTTCATCACCAGCGCGGCCCGGAACAAGGCCTTGCGCTGCGGCGCCGGCATGCCCAGCTTGACGGCCGTCAGCTCGCAGACCACGGCGGACAACAGGGCGTGTGTCGCGCAATACCCCAGCATCGGGTCGGCCAGCGCCTGGAACAACACGAACAGGCACTGGTCCGGTTCGGATGCCAGCAGTTCCAGCGCCCGATGGCGCAGCCGCTCGAGCTGGTCCGCCGGCGCGGTCGCGGCCTGCGGCTGGTACAGCAGGCCTTGCAGGTTGTCGCGCACCACCAGCCAGCCACCGGACAGGTCGGCAGGCTCCTCGTCGAGGAAGTCGGACTCCGGGATCTCCCCCGGCATGGTCAGCCGGGAGATCTCCTCGGCGCTGCTGCCGTCGCGCAGCATCTCGTGCAGCATGCGTTCATAACCCCGGGTCCAGGCCAGTGCATCCCCTTCGGTCATCGAGGCCTCGTGCGCGGCCAGCATGGCGCGGTGCTGCTCGGACTGCAGGCTGTGACCACGGCGCAGCAACAGCTTGCCGGACTTGTCCCAGAGGTCGACCGGGATGTTTTTGCCGATCTCCAGCAGATCGATGGGAACGGGCACGTATTGCATGGCTGCCCGATCATATTTCAATCAGCACGCCGGCCACAGGCCACAGGCGCCGCTCGGCGCCGGCGCCATCAGATGTCCTGGTCGTAGGGCTTCAGGGCCCGGCACGGCCCCAGCACCGTCATCATCACGACGCCGTGGCGCAGCGCGCGCTGCGAATGGAACAGGCGATGGCGGGCGCGGCGGCGCTGCTGCGTTGCATCCGTGCGCCGGGGGGCGGCCGGTGCCGCGTCCCGTTGCCGCTCCGGCCGCGGCTTGAGCGCCAATTGCACTTCCAGCGGCAGCTCGGTCACCGGCAGCGGCTCGGGTGCGCGCCCCCAGTCGGACTCGCTCAACTCCAGCGGTTCCGGCTCGACGTCGTATGACGGCTGCGGCACACCCGCCCCGGCCTGCATCTGCTGCTGGCGACGGCGCTGCGCGGCGCGCGCCGCCAGGAACTGCTTGAGCACCTGGAAGCCGACCACGGCCAGGAACAGCAGGCCGAACAGCAGCGATTCGAAGTCGCCATGCATCGCCGTGTCCTAGCGGTTGGACTTGCTGCCGGGGTCGTGCTCCGGCGCGTCGGCGATCTCGCGCCGCATCTCGGTGTCGGCCTGCAGGTTCTTCATGCGGTAGTAGTCCATGATGCCCAGGTTGCCCTGGCGGAAGGCTTCGGCCATGGCGCGCGGCACCTCGGCCTCGGCCTCGACGACCCGCGCCTGCATTTCCTGCTCGAGCGCCACGGCCATGGCACGGCGCTCCTCGGCCTTGGCCTGGGCGATCTGCTTGTCGGCGTCGGCCTGGTCGATCTGCAGCTTGGCGCCGATGTTGGCACCGACGTCGACATCGGCGATGTCGATGGACAGGATCTCGTAGGCGGTGCCGGCGTCCAGCCCCTTGCTCAGGATGTGCTTGGAGATGTGGTCGGGGTTCTCGAGCACGCTCTTGTGGTTGGCCGCCGAGCCGATGGTGCTGACCATGCCCTCGCCGACCCGCGCGATGATGGTTTCCTCGCCGGCGCCGCCCACCAGCCGGTCGATGTTGGTGCGCACCGTGACGCGCGAGACCACGATCAGCTGGATGCCGTCCTTGGCCACCGCCGCGATGCGCGGCGTCTCGATGACCTTGGGCAACACCGACATCTGCACCGCCTCGAGCACGTTGCGCCCGGCCAGGTCGATCGCCGCGGCACGCTTGAACGGCAGCGGAATGCTGGCCTTGTCGGCCGAGATCATCGCGTTGACCACCCGCACCACGTTGCCGCCGGCCAGGAAGTGGGCCTCCAGGTCGTTCAGCGGTATGTCGATGCCGGCCTTGACCGCGCTGATGCGCGCGGTGACAACGGTATGTGGCGGCACCCGGCGCAGCCGCATCGCCACCAGCGTGAACAGGCCGACATAGGCGCCCGAGGCCCAGGCCGCGATCCACAGCGGCACCGGCACCAGGTACAGCACCAGTGCCAGCGCCGCGACGATGAGGATGATCAATCCGAAACCTCCGACGAGGCCGCCTTCCAATCCGATCATGTTGTACTCCTGTTGGGTTCTTGTTGCGGGGCCGGGACGACGACGACCCGGTTGCCATCGACCTTGTCGACGACGACCGGCTGGCCCGCTTCGATCAGTGACCCATTAGACACGACATCCACGCGCGTGCCGTCGATCAGCGCAATTCCCGCCGGATGCAAGGGTGTTGCGGTCACGCCGTGGCGTCCCAGCAGGCGCTGGTCGGTCTCGGGCGCGGAGGCATAACCCTGCGCGGCGCCCAGCCCGGTGTCGAGAATCAGCCGGCGCCCGAAACGCGAGTGCGTCATGAATCGCAGGAACAGCAGGCTCGCGAGCAGCGCGGCCAGCAGCGAGAACATCACCCGCGCCGCCACCAGCATCACCAGCTCGGTGGTATTGCCCTGCCCCACCATGGCCAGCACCAGGCCGGCCAGGATGCCCAGGATGCCGAGCGCGCCGGCAATGCCGAAGCCGGGAATGACGAAGATCTCCAGTGCCAGCAACACCAGGCCGGCCGCCGCCAGCAGCACTTCCTCCCAGCCGGCCAGCTGCACCAGCCAGTGGCCCCACAGGATCAGGCCCAGGCTGGTCAGGCCCAGCGCCCCGGGCACCCCGAAGCCCGGCGTGCGCAACTCGATGATGATGCCCAGCATCGCCACCGTGATCAGGATGGAACTGACGACCGGATGGGTCAACATGCGCACCAGTTCCTCGGCCCAGTTGACCTGCAGGCGCCGGACCTCGGCCCCCGCAAGGCCGGCCTTCTCGAGGGCTTCCTCCAGCGTCTCGGCCCGGTGGTCCGCGACCTTGTACTTGAGCGCCTCGTCGGTCGTCAGGGTCAGCAGCTTGCCCTTGTCGATCAGGCCGCGGATCGCCACGTCCGCGTCGACCATGGCCTCGGCGATCTGCAACGGGCGCTTGCGCGCCTCGGCCGTGGCGCGGAATTCCTTGCGCACGTAGGACACGGTCTTTTCCTCGACCGGCAACGCGGCCTTGCCGGCGCCGCCGATCTGCACCGGCGTGGCCGCGCCGATGGTGCCGCCGCTGGCGATGATGATGTCGTGCGCGGCCAGGCTGATCAGCGCTCCCGCCGAAATCGCCCGCTTGTTGATGAAGGCGATCGTGCGCACCTTGCTGCGCAGCAGGCTGTCGCGGATCTGCACCGCGGCATCGACGCGGCCGCCGAAGGTGTTGATGTCGAGCACGACCGCCGCGGCGCCCGCGGCCGTGGCCTCGTCGATGACGCGCTGCACGAACGGCGCCAGGCCCAGGTCGATCGTGCCTTCGATCGGCGCGACGTAGACGACCGGCCCGGGTTTCGGCGCGTCGGTGGATGGCTGCTGCGCGAGCGCGGGGCCCGACAGCAGCGCCAGCACCCATGCCGCGACGAGCATGGCCATGCTCCGCCCTCCGGGCCCTGGACACGCCGGACGCCGACGTGTCAGCCAGGCAGCAATGCCGATGCAGGATGTGAACATGGCTCCACTGTAGTGCGTTGCGGCCGTGCCGGGGCAAGAAGCCGGAATTGCCGCCTTATTCCGCATCGGGGCCAGGGATATACGTCCGGCAGGTGATGATCGGCGGTGCCACCCGGCATCGGGCCGCAGGTCCGTGTTCGGCCACAATGGCGGTTGCCGCACAATCCACCCGAGCATCACCATGACAGAGACGACGCTGGACCTGATCGACGACGAGATCGACATATTGGCGAGCATGGTGCCGCTGGACGGACAACGGATCATCGAACTCGGCTGCGGCGCGGCCAAGCTGGCGCGTGCCCTGTTGCTGCGCCATCCTGACAGCCGGGTCACCGGCGTCGAGGTCGACGCCCGCCAGCATGCGAAGAACCTGGCCGCGCCCCAGGCCGGCCTGCGATTCGTCGCCGGCGTCGCGCAGGATATTCCATGCGACGACGACGCCTTCGACCTGGCCTTGATGCTCAAGTCGCTGCACCATGTGCCGATGCCGGCGATGGCCCAGGCACTGGCCGAAGTCGCCCGGGTCGTGCGCCCGGGCGGTCATTGCTACATCTCGGAGCCCGTCTTCGACGGGGCGCTGAACCACATCATCCGGCTGTACAACGACGAACAGGTGGTACGGGCCGCCGCGCAGGCGGCCATCGATGCCGCCCTGGCCACGGGAATGTGGACCCAGGCGGCCGAGCGGCATTTTGCCGTTCCGTCACGGTTCGACGACTTCGACGCCTTCGAACAGCGCATGATCCGCCAGACCTATGCCGACCACCGGCCGGATGCGGCGACGATGGCCGAGGTGCGCCGGCGCTTCGAGGCCCGGTGCGGCCCCGATGGCGCGGTGTTCGAACAACCCATGCACGTGCGACTGCTGCGCCGCACGGACTGACGGCCGGGCATCCTGCGCGGCCGCGGTCACGGAGCGCTTGCCGCCGGGGCGGCGACTGGCGTTCAGCCCGGCAACACGATCTCGGTCGACACCCCGCGGCAATCCATCTCGTACTCCAGGTGCTGGATCGGCGGCCGGTTGTAATGCCACGACAGGCCATGGCGCATCGCACCGCGCCGCACCAGTTCGTCCGCCAGGAAGGGATGGATGTCATGGACCGAGTAGACCTGGGTGGCCGTCGTGGACGACCAGTCGAAGCCCAGCGCCTGCATGCGCCGTTCCATTTCCGCCAGCACGAACTGCGCCTTCCTGCGCAGGCCGGCTGGCGAGACATCGCCGAATGCGATCGCGTTGTCACGGTAGTCGCCCTTGCCCTCGGGCGACTCGGCACTGCCGGCGACGATGAAGGACGGTGCGGCGGCAGCGTCGACCACCGTATAGCTGAAGGCATGGAAACCCGGCTGCGCCGGTGGATCGATGTCCGGGCAGACATTGCTGCGCGCCACCGGATTGACGCCGCCCTGCATCAGCCCCCAGCGTTCCAGCGTGGTGATGTAGATGGCGTTGAAGGCGCGAAAACCTTCTTCGGTGAACGGTGCCGGCGAACGCAGTTCGCATGCGCAGAAGGCGCTGTTCGGACGGCCCAGCGACGCCAGGTGCTGCGCGATGCGCTCGAAGCCCTCCGCCAGCGGAACCACGCTGGAAAAACGCGCCCGCTCGATACGGAACCCGGGTTGCGCGGCGACACCGCCGGAATATTGCGAGACCGCCGGCATATAGCGAAAGCCGCCGGGTTCGAAGATGGTCGTGGTCATGGTTCTTTCTCCTCCTTGTTCGTGTCAGACGGACATCGCGCCCAGATAGGTCTCGCGCACGGCCGGGTCGCGCAGCAACTCGGAACTGGCGCCATGGCGCACCATGCGGCCGGTATCCATGACGTAGGCGGTCTGCCGAAGTGTCGCGCGCCATCTTCAACCTGTCCAACGCCGCCGCCGAGGCGCGGCGCTTCGGTGGCGAGGAAGTGCCGCTGGACATGGATGCGGGTGTGTTCGAGTACCAGACGACCGATGCCCAGGGGCGCGCCGTCTCGCTCGACAAGCTCGATCCGCAGGCGCTGGCCAGCATCCGGCGCCGGGTCGGCCTGGCGCGCCGGTTCCCGATCGGCATCGTGCTGGCGATCGCGCCGTTCAACTTCCCGCTCAACCTGGTGCTGCACAAGGTCGCGCCGGCGCTGGCGGTGGGCAACAGCGTGGTGCTCAAGCCGGCCCCCCAGACACCACTGACCTCGCAGCTGTTGCAGCAGTTGTTCCGCGATGCCGGCTTGCCCGAAGGTGCACTCGAAGTCTGCCACTGCCCGGTGCCGCTGGCCGAGGCCATGGTGCGGGACGACCGGTTCGCCATGGTCAGCTTCACCGGCAGCGCCAAGGTCGGCTGGCACATCAAGTCGATCGCCGGACAGAAGAAAGTCGCGCTCGAACTCGGCGGCAACGGCGCCGTCATCGTCGCCGAAGACGCCGACCTGGAGTTCGCCGCGGCGCGCTGCGTGCGCGGCGGCGTCGTCTATGGTGGCCAGTACTGCATCGGTGTGCAGCGCATCCTGGTACAGCGCGCGGTGCAGCAGCGCTTCACCGAACTGCTGGTGCAGAAGGTCTCGGCCTGCAAGGTCGGCAATCCGATGGAAGAAGGCATCGACGTGGGCCCGGTCATCGACGAAGGCTCGGCGATTCGGATCCAGTCCTGGGTCGACGAGGCCGTGGCACAAGGCGCCCGGGTGCTGTGTGGCGGCACGCGCGACAAGACCGTCGTGCAGCCCACGGTGCTGACCGACACCCGTGCAGGCATGAAGGTCGAGGACGAGGAAATCTTCGGCCCGGTGCTGACGCTCAACACCTACGACGAATTCGACGATGCGGTGAAACGGTGCGCCGACTCCAAGTACGGCCTGCAGGGCGGCCTGTTCACGCAGGACCTGCGACGCGCCTTCCGCGCCATCGAGGACTGGGAAGTGGGCGGCCTGATGGTCAATGACGTGCCGATCTACCGCATCGACAACATGCCCTTCGGCGGCTGGAAGGCCTCGGGCACCGGCCGCGAAGGCACGCGATATGCGATGGAGGACATGAGTGATATCCGGCACCTGGTGATCAACTACGCTTGAGGGGGACTTGGCGCGAGGCGAAGCTTCATATGGAGAACACATCCGGCGGCGGTTCGGCACTGGGGGAGTGCCATGCCATCAGCCCTTGTCCTGCGGTATCCATTGCCGCGGTTTCCGGCCGGTCACGACAAGTCCATTTGTGCACGCTCACCGCCTCCGGCTCCCCCTGCGGATGTCTGTCTGATGCGACGCGGGCGCGATGAACCCGGCCTTGAACGCGGGACAGATGGCATCGACACACACCCGGTATCGACCGATGCAGCCATCAGGGTTGGATGTTCCACAACGGCCGGGAATTCGCGCTCCGGCGGGGTCAACGGGACGATTTGACGGACTCCGCCCCCGACCCCGACGTCTGTCCAGGCGCGAGCCGTACCGACCGGCGGCCGCCGGCCTCTTGCTGCGATAACGGCAGATCGTGCTGGCGGGATCTGGAAGCGGGCACGGGAATCGATCTGGTTGGTTGTTGTAAGCGATGCGGAGCGGCGCAAAGGCGCAGGATATGGCCGTATGATTTGGGTGACGACGCAGTCGCCACCGAGAGGAAATTGCCCGGTACCATGCAGCGCGGACTGGTGAAATTTGGGTCATGTATGCGATGGGCTGACCATCGCCGCGTGTTGCCATGCATGCACTGGTTCGTGGCAAGTGCCGCGGCTATCGCGCTCTTCTCCTGGCCTGCCCACGGACAGTCACTGCAGTTGCCGAATCCGTCGCGAACGGTATTCAAGTGCGACGTGGCTGGCACGGTGGTCTATTCGGACGATCCGTGTCTGGGAGCCAAGCGCATCGACGTGGAGCCGACCCGTGGTTTGGACCGGGCATCGGGGCGCCGATCTGTCGGACGCGATGTTCTGCGAGAGACGACGCGCGAGCAGTATGTGAAAGCGGTCAAGCCATGGACCGGCCTCACCACGGACCGATATGCTGTTACGGCACGGCGAATGGATTTGTCATCAGCCGCCAAGGCCGAGTGCGTCTCGCTCGATGCTGGCATCGCTGATGCGGAGGTGATTGAGCGTTCTGCGTCTGCCGGGGCGCGTACGGCTGTGCAGCACGACCTATTCAAGCTGCGCAAGAGATACCGGGATATTGGCTGCTGAACAGATCCAGGCACACGGTGACCACTGTTTACAGCTATCGGGAGAGCATCGATGCGATTTGAGGGCGTCGTCAAGACCTGGAACGAAGAACGCGCTTTCGGCTTTATCACGCCGGCACAAGGTGGACAAGATGTCTTCGTCCATATCACGGCGTTTCCACCGCGATCCGGGCGACCACCGCTGAATCAGCGCGTGTCGTTTGAGTTGGAGATCCATCGAGACGGCAAGAAGCGAGCGAGGAACGTCATGCTGGTGCGTTCGCCAAACACCATCAAGACGCGCCCGAGGAACCCCGATGCCCAATGGGGTGGCGCCAGTCTGTTCGCAGTCCCCGCCTTCGCTCTCCTGTATGTTGCCATTGCCGTCGTCTGGCGAGTCCCGAACACAGTCGGGCTGGCGTACCTTGCGCTCAGCACTGTGTGCTTCATCATGTACGCGGCGGACAAGTCTGCGGCCAAGTCCGGCGGATGGCGCACCAAGGAAAGCACATTGTTGCTCACTGGACTTGTTGGAGGCTGGCCTGGCGCCATGCTGGCGCAGCAATTCCTGCGGCACAAGTCAGTGAAGGCATCGTTCCGGTCCGCGTTCTGGGGCACCGTGGTCATGAACGTGATCGCATTCGTGGTGCTGAGCTCGCCGCAGGTCGGCGCCTGGCAGGCGTTGAGGTAAGTATCCAGTGTCAACCAGGCAGAACAGCGACTCGATGCATGCCACCTGAAAGCTGGCAGAGCCGGTCATCATTTCGTCGACATCGGTGTCGGGCTGTCAGCGCCCTGAGTCGATACCGCAAACAACCGGGTTCACTGCAGGGATCGGCCATCTGGACAAATGCCAACCGGTGATGTTTGGAAGCCGACGCTGCCTCGACCAAGCAGTCGGTGGGCCATTGCCACTGAAACCAAGGTGACCCGGGCATAACCCCGACTGCAGCACGCTTCAGCTTCGATCGCGGGAAATGTCACCGTTGATGGCCTGCCCGGAGGGGATCGAACCCCCGACCCTCAGCTTAGAAGGCTGATGCTCTATCCAACTGAGCTACGGGCAGTGGGAGCAAGGAGCTCGACAACACGATGAAAAATGATGGTCGGGGCGAAAGGATTCGAACCTTCGACCCTCTGGTCCCAAACCAACGCGATGTTATCCGATTTATTTTGAATCAACGACTTACGGACGCCCAAATTTTTCGAAGTCGCGCATGAGTGCCTATGGATGCAAATAGAACTCGCGCAAAAGTCGCGCAGGTCAAGTGGCACGGACACCGCCTCGCGAGCTGGCGACCAGCCAACTACGCGACTACGACATCGGGTTCGATCAGTCTCAGCATTCGAACGCATGAAACATTGGTCAATTCGACAAGTTCATTCGGCGGAGGCGAAATTCAACATGTAAACCCTTGGTCCAGCGTCGAGGTTCTTGACATCGACATGAGTGGTGGCAGATTGAGTGTCATTGACTGGCGCGAAGCTCGTTGATTTCATTGAACTTCCAAAAGGCTGTCGACAACGGCGTAAATGTTGCTTACATTTGGTTTGCCAAACAACGTGCCGGTCGCGGTCAGAACTCATCTAGTCCGGGTCGGAGAAGAACAACCAAGAATGTAGGGAGAGCATTGTGGAATTGTTCAGACTCGCTGGTCCTTCGGTTTGCCACTACTTGTCAGCACTCGTCGCGGGGTTCCTGGTTCAAATTTCCGCTCATTCGGCAAGTATCACTCAGAGCTATCAATACCTTTCCGGCGACGATTGGTTGACCGCATTGACCATCATCAACGACGGAAGTCCGACGCAGATTAGCGAGTTCACTGTCTATTTCGACGTGACGCAATTTTCGAACTTGTCTGTAGTCTCGTCACCAGCAACATGGGATCCTCTTGTTATTCAGCCCGACAGTGGCATTCCAGCGGATGGTTTTTTCGATGCACTTGTTCTCAATCCGGCCGATGCCCTGAATCCAGGCCAAAGTCAAAATGGTTTTGCCGTCGGCTTCACATATTTGGGCTTTGGAACTCCCTCTGAAATGCCGTTTGACATCGTTGACTCAAACTTTCAGGTAGTTTTCTCCGGGATGACGACCGTTAGCGCGGTTCCAGAACTTCCTGAGTCAGTACTTCTTGCAATGGGGCTTCTTGTGATCGCTGGGCAGGTACGGTGGAGGCGTCGAATCAATACGATGCTTATCTGAACTTCATCCCATTTCGCGGGTGCTCGATCGACGCAAACCGATGATTCGCCATCCGAGTGTGTATTGCAGGTGCCACGCCGCTCGTGCTCGGTGAATGTCCATGCGATTGCGTCGAACCGACTCATCGGTCAGGCCAATTGGCCGTCCACCAAAGCGAGTCAAATCCAATAACGATTTTCGGCTGGTCGTGAGAAGCCAGTTATCGGAGTACGCCTATGACATCCTGTTTGATTAAGTGTCGGGAGACTCTGGCCCAGCTTGCTAGTTTTCTCGTATTGGGGGCGACGACTCTGATCGCCAAACCTGCTTTCGCCGAAGTCGGTGCTAGCGTCCTTGCCCGAATCGAACCGACCGTCATAGCACTAACCAAAGTTAACGAAAAGCGCGTTACGCGGACCGTATTCGAGTATCAATACCAAGTCACGATTCTAGGAGGGGCAATTAGCCTTGACGGGGTCAACGCTCAATTGGTGGTGGTAGGCCCGGGTACCTCGATAGTTGACGGCGCCGTTTCAGTCGGCACTGTCGACAAAGGCTCAATAACAAGTCCCAGTGACACCATTAAGATCCGCCATGATCGCGCCGTCCCGTTCGACGTCAATGCTTTCAGCTGGACTATCTCTGGCAACCCCCCGGTTACTGCCTCTATCCCATCGACTGGTGGCGAAGTGGAGGTGCTCGATAATTCATCACCGATACTTGGCACCAAGATATCCATTGGCTCCAACGCATCCAATACTCCTGTCAAGGTGGAGATCAGGTATTCAGAATTGAAACAACTGAGTGCAATTGGAGACACCACGTTGTCTCCAATTGGCAAGCTAATTTCAATAAATAGAATAGATTCCAATAGCAACTTCAACAATTATGTTGAGTTGACGCTGCCGTATCTACGATCCGGCAATAAAACACCCTTCGTATGGACGAGAGAAAGCCCCAACAAGCCGTTTCGCCCAGTGGTTTCTCAGGCGATCGATTCAGAGCGAGGGTTAATCATTGTCCGAACAAGGCATTTTTCACAATGGATTGTGGCCACTTCAGACTACCATGAGACGAGTATCAAGCCGATGCTTGAGTCTACCTCCTTTGTGGCTGATTCGAAGTTCAATCCAAGTCTGGATGGATTTTTCATTGTGAATCCGGCAGGCATTGTAAGCTCCTCTGGAGGGGGGTCTTGCACAGGTATTGCCGCATTTGCTTCTTACTATTTCAGTGTCGCAAAAGCCGCAGAGGGCAGAGGATTGGCTGATCGCTTTAAACAAAAAGGAAAGTTGGTAGACTATTTAGATAGTGAGCCATTCGATGACGCTATTGCCACAGAGCTTGCAAGCCGTGCACACGCGAGCGTAAGGTGGCCTGCAAGTTGGAATGCCAACCCCGTTTATGAACTCGTTTCAAATCTAAAATTGCAGTTCCAAATTGCGACATACTTTCTAAAGAAGGGCCAACCACTTGTATTAACTTTTGGCGAAGGTGGTGGAAAGGCTGGTCATTCTGTGACGGTCTACAATTATCGTGGGACCAAGGACTCTGGGATATTTGACGTTTACGACTCCAATTATCCCGCCTACGCTTTGCAGCCGCTTCCTAACGCTTGGATTCGATGGGATAGTAGTAAAGGCTTTTACGACTACTCATTGGCAGACAGGTATGCCGGACAGATCGACTGGTCCAAAGCAAAATACGCCTTGGATTCCGACGCATCTATTGTTCGCGAGGGTGATTTCGCCAGCCTTTTGACGGCCGCGAAGACAGGCTTCAGCAATGGAAGTTACTTGGGGAGCATTTCATCGTCCGATTCCAGCAGTGAGTTCCGCGCATTGGCCATTGAAAATGTATCTAGTCCGACGAATGTCTTTTCCCCTACCCTTCGCGTCGACATGTCAAACGCACTAGGTGATCAAATAGATCTTTCCAAATATGCCGATGACTTACAGTTGAGGATATTGGTGAAGGGGACTATATACGAGCATGAGAATGTCAACGGACAGGCGGAAGTTTCAATTACTGCTGAAAACTCGCCTGGAAAATATCTGATCACGCTGCTCAAGCCATTTGCGTTGCCGAATAGTCCTGCTGGCACTTTTGATATTTTTCTCAAACTGACTGGCAACGATGCTGCCTATTTGGTGGCATGGGGTTCCTCTAGGATTGTTATTGATCCGCCTCCTGCCGCTACAGTTTCCTCCGCGCGGTGCGCGCAACCCATAGTCGGTGTGCCGATGGTGTGCACGGTTACCGGAACGAATTTGCCTGAATCAATAGCTTTCACAGCGAGCAACTGTGGGCCAAGCCCAATGACGGCCATTGCGGGTGGATCAGCGAGTCAGCGGCAATATAGCTGTACGCCAGTAACCGCTTTCCTCGCAGTCAACGTCTACTACACGGTACCTGGATTCACTGGCCCTTTGCAATCGATTCCCTCGGTTGTGGCGACCAATCCACCGCCTGAGACCTTTGCGAACAAACTGACTGACACAGGTATAACCTCTACGCAATGCCGTCAGTCCGGTAGCGGTGCTTTAGTTAGTTGTACTAGTGCCGCAGTCCTTGCACTGAACGATAAGCAAGACGGGATGATTGGGCGTGATGTGAGTTCCACGGACAACAGCGATGGCAAGCTGGGATTTAGCTACAGTGCAGTCGTCGGAGGTTGTGTAAAGGACAATGTAACTGGGTTGATGTGGGAGGTGAAGACAACTGATGGTGGTTTGCGTGACATGAATAGAAGCTATACAAACTACGATAGCCTTACTCAACCACAAATTTGGACTGGCACGGCCGTAGTAGTACCTACGCAGGAACAAATTGATGCCAGCACAAATACGATAGGATATATGAACGCTGTTAATGCCATCGCTTTGTGTGGGTATAGTGATTGGCGACTACCGACGCCTGATGAATTGCTTAGTATAGTTGACTTCGGCGTAGTGGGGTTCAACTCTCAAAACCCGAAAATTGACAGTGCCTGGTTCCCTAACACTACGAGGCGCTATTATTGGACGTCAGCCAACTATGCGCCCAGTAGTAATGGCGCATGGTTAGTATTGTTCCAAACAGGTAGCCTAAGACCCGGCAATGCGTACAGTCGAACTCCAAGCTTATCTCAAGGAGATACTTCGGTGCGTCTGGTGCGCGGCGCTATATTGGCTCAGAGAACGTACACGTATACGGCTGATGAATTCGGTGTTCCCAACGCTTTGGTGATTGATAATCTCACTGGCTTAACATGGCGTCGTTGCAGTGAAGGTGAAACTTGGGACAACAGCGCCAACTCATGTACTGGCACCCGAGTCGATTTTACTTTCGAAGAGGCGCTTGCACATGCAAAAACACAGGCGGGTTGGCGCATACCAAATATTAAGGAGCTATCAAGTCTGGCAGACCGCAGTCGATATAGCCCGGCAATTGATACAGTCGCTTTCCCAGGTTTTACAACGTGGGATCGACCTAGCACCTATTGGTCATCAACTCCAGACTTAAATTCCCAATTTGGACTGGGTGAGTACAACGCCCTGCCTATGAACTTTCATACCGGCTCCTTTAACGTACACTATTTGACTAGCGGGCATCTTCCGATTCGACTCGTTCGCTGAACACGTTCGTTTTCACGCATTGGCAGTGGCACTGAAGTAAGTTTGAGGTTGACCCCGAATTTCGGAGTTCATAGCCCAAGCCGGAGAATGCTGGTATGGAGCATGAAATGAACGAACAACGTAGCCGAGGGAAGTAGTCGGACTGCAAAACCGCTGGAACCTGCATGAACACTGGGTCTGCGGGGTAAACGCCGATGGCAAGATCCCCTGTAATCCAATCCAATAGGTTGAGATTCCTGGGAGATTTGGACCGCTGCCGATGGCCACCGACGACTTCTTTCGCGCCCGTCTGGAGACGATGATCGATCTGCGTCAGCCGCTGGCGGTGCTGGCGCGGCGAATGCCCTGGGACGAGATCGAGACGGCGCTGGCGCCTTCCTTGAGCCACCGGGATCGCAAGGGACGCCAGGTCGAAGAAGCTGACCTGTTTGGCAAGACCGCGCAGGTGGTCAGCGCCGGTGTCAGCCCCGCCGGCCGGCCGCGGCTGCCGATCCGGCTGATGGTCTCGCTGCTGTACCTCAAGCATGCCTTCAACCTCAGCGACGAGGAACTGGTCGAGCGCTGGGCGGAGAACGTGCAGTGGCAGTTCTTCAGCGGCATGACCTACTACGAGCCACGACTGCCATGCGATGCCACGCAGATCGGGCTCTTCCGGCGCGTGCTGGGCGAGGCCGGCGTGGAGCAATTGCTCAAGACCACCATAGAGACGGCGGTGGCGATCAAGGCGGTAAAGAAGAGCGAGTTCGAGCGCGTCATCGTGGACTCGACCGTGCAGGCGAAGGCCATCGCCCATCCGACCGACAGCCGACTGCTGGAGGTGGCCCGGGAGAAGATCGCCCGCCTGGCCAAGCGTGCAGGCATCAAGCTCAAGCAGACGCACGAGCGCGAGGGCAAGACCTTGCGCCGCCGCGCCGCGGGCTACGCCCACGCCAAGCAGTTCAAACGCCTCAAACGGGTGTTGCGCCGCCAGCGCACCCTGCTGGGCAGCCTGCTGCGCGAGGTGCGCCGCAAGATGGGTGGCAATGGCGACACCGCCGAGGCTGCCCTGGAAACCTGGCTGCAACGCGCCGAGCGCATCCAGACCCAGAAGCCCAAGGACAAGAACAAGCTCTACGCTCTGCATGCCCCCGAGGCAGAGTGCATCGGCTAAGGCAAGGCCCGCAAGCCCTACGAGTTCGGCGTGAAGGTCAGCGTGGCCATCACCCATCGCCACGGTCTGATGGTCGGCGCCCGCAGTTTCCCCGGCAACCCGTATGACGGTCACACCCTGGCGGCGCAACTGGAGCAGACCAGCACGTTGCTGCAGGACATCGGGGTGGCGCCGAGCGCCGCTGTGGTCGACCTGGGCTACCGCGGCAGCGATGCCAACGTGGCCCCGGTGCAGGTGATCCACCGCGGCAAGAACAAGACGCTCACCGCGCAGCAAAAGGCCTGGCTGCGACGACGACAGGCCGTGGAGCCGGCCATCGGTCACGCCAAGGCAGACCACCGCATGGACCGCTGCTGGCTCAAGGGCACGCAGGGTGATGCGCTGCATGCCGTCCTGTGCGCCGCCGGCTTCAACATCCGCTGGCTGCTGCGGGCCATTGCCCGCCTGGGCCTTTATGTGGCCTACGTCTTCGTGCGTTGGCTAGCGTCAATCCTGCCAGCACCACCTTTCGCGGCCCATTCACTGTCCTCAGCGCATACCGGCGGGGATGGGAAAAGAATTTTGCAGGTCCGACTAACTAACATCGCAAGATGGTCCTTGAATCATGTCGAGGGCATACGCGGCGGCGACCGTGGCCAAGCTGCTTGAGGCGACCAACGCCGTGCCAAAAACCCACGATCGCACGATGGTGCTGCGGATGGCAAAGTGGGTGAAATGAGGGCAAAAAGTCGCGCATAAGTGAAAAGGAGTTAGCAGGTCCTAACCGGCTAACTCCCATGAAATGGTCGGGGCGATACGATTCGAACGTACGACCCTCTGGTCCCAAACCAACTCTATGTTATCCGATTTATTGTGAATCAACGACTTACGGACGCCTAAATCTCTTGAAGTTGCGCAGTGGTGCCTATGGATGCAAGCAGAAGTCGCGCAAAAGTCGCGCAAACGTAAGCGGTGCCTCAATACCCCCTTGACGTTCAGAGCTTGACGTATTCGAGCCTGGCATTTGCCTCGGCTGTGTCGAACGCGTTTGGGTCCCAGCTATCGCGCCCGATCCAGGCGACCATATGGGCGTGCTCCTCGCGGACCGGATCGGCCATCGCCGCGATGAAGTCTTCGTAACCTGACGAGCTGTCGCAGTCCTCCGGCGGCGTCGCAGCCGCCCCGTCGGTGCAATACGGTAGCTTTATCTGAGGGTCCGGAGCGTAGGTTTTCTCCAGCTTGATGCGGTGATCCCAATAGTCGCCGAAGTCGTAGACGTAGCGCAGTGTTCGACCACCCATCAGCGCCGTCGTCAGGCGGGTGGTGCCATACGCCGGCTGGATGTAGCCGATCGGTTCAAGCAGGCGATGGTTGTTGAACCACGGCACCCATTACAGTGTGGCCAAACTCGACCGCCTCGCGGGTCTTCGTGTGCGCTCGCCGTTGGATGACTTCGCTTTTGTACAGCCCGTTGATGGTCTCGGCCAGCGCGTTGTCGTCGCTATCGCCGTTGCTGCCCACCGATGACTCGATGTAAGCCTCGGCCAGCCGCTCGCTGTAGCAGGCTATTCAAGTGGCCGCTCGACGGGGCGCAGCCAGGGCCGTCATCGCCATCGCCATCGCCAACAACATGATCCGAGTGATCTCGTTACTGATTGAATTTGGACGCTGGCAAGGGCGTCGCTCAGCGCGACGCCACCTTCACGGCATACATCGATTTACGAAGACCCTTGACGATGCTGGCGCGTACGGCGCGCTCCAACTGACCGGCGGCGCGGGAGCGTGGCCGCTCGCGCGCGCGGATCAGTCGTAGATGAAACGGAACGATCGGCCTGAACGGTATGGCCACGAGTGACGCGCGCGGCCGCGCAATTAACAGGAAAGGCTCGCCGATGGCGATGCCAGCGCCGCGCTCTGCCAAGTCCAGCCCTTGCTCGGACTGGTTGATGACGATGTCCACCTGACGCCGCAAGCCGGCATTTGCGATGGCTCGGCGTACATGGCTTCCGATACCCGTGTCCTCGCGATAACACAGCAGCGGCGTACCCTGCAGGTCACGCGGACCGAGTGTGCGGCGACCGGCGAGCGGGTGGTCACGTCGCACGAAACATGTTGCCTCGCCCAGACAGATGTTCTCACCGTTGATGTATGGATTTGCGACCGGCTCATGTACGAGACCGAAGTCCGCATGGCTCTGCGCCACCAGATCGGCTACCTGGAACGTGGGCAATAGCTTCACCTCGATGCGAACGTCGGGGTTTGCCCGGCTGAACTCCAATACAGCCGGCGTGATGAAAGCATGTCCCAACGAGGCCACACTAGCCACCACCACTTGGCCCGCGAGGCCTTCACGCAGCTGTCGAACAAGTAATGCGGTCGCGTTTATCTCGTTGCGCAAGTGCTGGGCCTGCGGCAGCAGAGCCTCGGCTTCCCGGCTAGGGTAAAGACGCCCCGCAACCCGTCGGAACAATATGAAGCCCGCCGCCTGCTCGGCCAGTCGCAGCGACTTGGACACTGCAGGTTGTGACACGTTGAGCGAACGCGCAGCTTCGCTGACCGTGCCGGTGCGCATGATGGCTTCGAAAACCTCCAGCTGGTGCAGGTTCATTTGCATAACTCCAAGTAGCGTCTTTCGTTACTCCAAGTATATGGACTCAACTGCATGTGCTCCTCATAATTCACACGCAAGCTGATGGCGCTCGTCGGCAAAAATCAGGAGAAGGCATGGACGGTTCATGGCGCGTGGGTGTGGAGGTAGGCGGCACTTTCACCGACCTGGTCGCCCGCGATGGAGCGCAAGTGAAGGTAAGCAAGGTGCCCAGCGTGCCAAGCCGGCCGGAGGAAGGCGCATTCGCTGCAATCGAGGCGGCCGGCATCCCGCTCAGTGCCATCGCGGACCTGGTACACGGTTCGACCGTGGCCACCAATGCGGTGCTGGAACGCAAGGGCGCGCTCACGGCCCTGCTGGCGACCGAAGGCTTCGGCGACGTGCTGCTCGTGCAGCGGCAAGACCGGCCGCGCATCTTCCAGCTGCGCTACGCCAAGCCACAGCCGGTGGTCCAGCGGCGCGACGTGTTCGAGGTGCCCGAGCGCACCCTGTCCGACGGCACCAAGGTGCGCTCGCTGGACATGGCGGCTGTGGCGCCGTCGCTGGCCGCCTTCCTGGCCGTTCGGCCGTACCAGGCGGTGGCCATCTGCCTGCTCAACGCCTACGCGGATCCCTCGCACGAGGAGGCGCTGGCGGGCTGGCTGCGCGATCATCGACCAGATCTGCACGTCAGCTGCTCTAGTGAGGTCAGCCGCGAGTTCCGCGAGTATGAGCGGGCCTCGACAACCGCCTTGTCGGCCTACGTGCAGCCGGTGATCGAGCGCTACCTGGCGCGTTTCGAGGAGCGGCTGCAGCGGGGCGGCTTCGCAGGCCGTTTTTCCATCATGCAATCCAACGGCGGCCGCCTTCCGGCTGCGGCGATCCGTCGCAATGCGATCACCGCCCTTTTCTCCGGACCGGCGGGAGGCGTGACCGGCGCAGTGCGCATGGCGGCGCTTTCGGGTTATCGCAACTTGATCACCCTCGACATGGGTGGAACGAGCACAGATGTGTGCCTGGTCCGAGACGGCCAGCCTGTGGTAACTGCCGGCACTGTCGTGGACGGCCTGCCGGTGCGTACACCGGTGGTGGACATCGCGTCGGTGGGTGCGGGCGGCGGCAGCATTGTGTGGAGCGACACGGGCGGCATGCTGCATGTGGGTCCCCGTTCCGCCGGGGCAGAACCGGGACCGGCGTGTTATGGCCGCGGCGGTGAACTTCCCACTATCACGGACGCGCACGTGGTGCGCGGCAGCATCCGACCTCAGTCCTTTCTGGGCGGGCGCATGCCGCTGGATGCCGCAGCCTCCAGGCGTGCCTTCAAAGAGATCGCAGAGCAATTCAAGGTGGATGTGCAGCAGATGGCCGACGACGCGATCCGGATCGCCGATGCCAACGTGGTGCGTGCCGTGCAACTCATCTCCACATCGCTGGGAGAAGATCCGCGTGACTACGTACTGGTGCCTTTTGGCGGAGCGGGGCCGTTGCACGCCGCGCGCATCGCGGAGGAGCTGGGAATCGACACCGTGCTGATCCCCGCTGACGCCGGTGTACTGTCGGCATTTGGCCTGGTTGCGTCCGACTTCACGCAGTATGAGGTGCTCACGCGACGCATACGGGTGGATGCGGCGGCGCCGGAAAAGGTGCGGGAGGTGTTCGCTGCCCAGCGTTCCAACGTGGAGATGCGCTTCGAGTCCCTTGGTGTTACCGCACGTTGCAGGTACACGCTCACGCTGCTGATGCGTTTCGTCGGCCAGGCGTTCGAGCTGGATGTCGCGGTGCCAGTCGAGTCCCTTCCGAAACTGGACGAAGGCGAACTCCGGAAGGCCTTCTTGGCCGCGCACGAGCAGGTGTACTTCAGTCGCGGCGGCGCGGCTGACAAGCCGCTGGAGATCGTCGGCTTTCGGCTGGGTGCGTCGGCGCCCGAGATTATGGATTCGCCGCGCCGCGCCCAGCCGCGCGATGAAACGCCGCTGGGCAGCACGGAGATTTACGAATGGCGCCAGCACCGGCGCTGCAGTGTAGCCAGCCGCGGTCAATTGGCGGTCCGGGGCGAGTTGCACGGACCGCTGCTTGTGGAGGACGAGACCGCTACGATCCATGTCCCTCAGGGATGGTCTGCACGCAACGACGATGCCGGCAACTTGGTCCTGCAACGCAAGAATGGTAGCTGACATGGCGCTCGATCCCGTTGATTACGCTGTCATCAGCCAGGCGCTGACCGCCGCCGCCCGCGAGATGGGCACGAAGCTGGTGCGCTCAGCCTACTCCACTATCGTCCGGGAAGCGCGGGACGCGTCCGCCGCCATCCTCGACCCCGAGGGCAACGTCATCGCGCAGGCCGAGATGATCCCGATGCAGTTGGGCTCCATGGGGGTGACGTTGCGCGCCTGCCTGGAAGCGTTTCCGGCGCACACGTTGCGCGAGTCCCACTTCCTAGTCAACAACCACCCGTTTCACGGAGGGCAACACCTGCAGGACGTTTTCCTGTTCATGCCAGTCTTCGTCGAGGGCGAACTGGTCGGCTTCTCCGGCACGGTGGCGCATCACCTGGACCTCGGTGGAGGCGGTGCCGGTCTGAACAACTCCGCCACCGACCTGTATCAGGAGGGCTTGCTGCTGCCGCCGATGTGCTTCGATTACGAGCGAGACTGGCATGGCGGAAACTTCGAGCGGTTGCTGCGCGCCAATGTCCGGGTGCCGGAACAGACACTGGGCGACTTCAACGCCCAGTTTTCCGCCAACCGCATCGGCATCGAGCGCATGCGGCAGCTGTGTGCGCGGTACGGCCGCTCCACGGTTTTCGACGCCATGGGGGCGCTGACGAATCACGCCGAAACGCAGCTGCGCGCGGCAATACGCGAGGTTCCCGACGGCACATACACCGGTGAGGACGCGATGGACGACGACGGCGTGCATGACCAGCCGATCTGGATCCGCGCACGGGTTACCGTCAAGGGAGACCAGATGCACATCGACTTTGCGGGGACCGACCCCCAGGTGCCGCGCAACATCAACGCGCCTTGGGCATCCACCTTCTCGGCCGTGATGTCCTGCATCAAGTCGGTGCTGGTCGGCTCGGATACTCCCTTCAACGAAGGCAGCTTCCGCCCGGTGACCCTGGACGTGCCGCTGGGCAGCATCCTCAACCCGCGGGCACCAGCGCCAGTACGTGCCCGCATGGAGCCCTGCTACCGGGCGTTCTGCTCGGTGATGAAGGCACTGGCACAGGTGATTCCGGACCGTGTCATCTCCTCCGGTTTCGACGCCGCACTCATCACCTGCTTAGCACGGTTCGATGAAGGCCGCTACCGCGTCTGCCTGGAGACCTACGGCGGCGGCTTCGGCGCCAGCGTGTCTACAGACGGCGCAGATGGCATCTCAGCGTCGCTGTCGAACACCACCAACTCGCCTGTCGAGGCACTGGACATGGAGTTCGCGCATTTCCGCATCGTGGCCTACGGGCTGGCACCAGGAAGCATCGGCCACGGGCGCCAGCGTGGGGGCGCAGGGCTGTACCGCCGCTACGAAATTCTGCAGGACGGGGTGGATTTTTCGTTGTACGGCGATCGGCTGCGGATCGCGCCGGACGGTCTGTTCGGCGGTATGCAGGCGGCCCGGGCCTCCGCCGTGCTGGAGCGCGATGGCCGCCGGCTGCCGGTGGACTTGCGCAATACGAC
Source organism: Rhodoferax sp. (assembly GCA_024236015.1). Taxonomy (GTDB): domain Bacteria; phylum Pseudomonadota; class Gammaproteobacteria; order Burkholderiales; family Burkholderiaceae_C; genus CAISIP01. The sequence goes on along the minus strand of JACKLK010000001.1, from coordinate 469,604 downwards.
CCGGCTGCTCAAGGGAGATTTCGTGACCGTCACCAGCGCCGGCGGTGGCGGCTACGGCGACCCTCGCGAACGCGATCCCGCGCAGGTGGAGCGCGACCTCGAACAGGGCTTCATCACGCCCGAGGCGGCACGCACCGCATACGGCTTCCATGCGGCCTAGTGCCGCGAACACCAAGGAGATAACCATGAATTCGCATCGCTCCCGTCGTTTCGTCCTCGGCGCGCTTGGCGCCGCTCTCGTCCATCCCGCACTGCCCGTGGCAGCGCAGTCCCAGGGCTGGCCAAGCCGGCCGGTGCGCATCGTCGTGCCCTATCCGGCTGGCGGTTCGACCGACATCCTTGCGCGCCTCCTGGGCGAGCACCTGAAAAACGAGTTCGGCCAGACGTTTGTCGTCGACAACAAACCGGGTGCGGGTACCGTGCTGGGCGCGCAGCTGGTTGCCAACTCACCTCCGGACGGCTACACGATCATGATGTCCACCGTTTCGACGCTGGCCATCAACCCGGTGATGCTCAAGACGATGCCTTACAAGGCCGAAAACCTGGTGCCGATCGCGCTGATCTCCAAGGCGCCGTTCGTGCTCACTGCGTCGCCGAGCTTCCCGCCCAACAACGTAAAGGAAATGCTGGATTTCGTGCGGGCCCGGCCGAAGGAAGTGAATCTCGCCGGACAAGGCGTTGGCGGCTCGTCCCATTTGGTAGGCGAACTACTCAAGGTGTCGGCCAACTTGCCAGAGCTCGCCATCACACAGTACAGGGGCAGCGCCCCAGCCAACGCTGACCTGATGGCGGGTCACGTGCAAATGCACTTCGACGGCATCAACACGGCGCTGCCGCTGGTGCTGCAGCGCCGTGTCAAGGCTCTAGGCGTGACCTCTGAAGTGCGTGTGCCGGCCGCGCCTGACCTGCCTACCTTCGTCGAACAGGGCTTGCCCGCGCTGGTCGCATCATCCTGGTTCGGGCTGGTCGCACCCGTCGGGACTCCAGACGAAATCTTGGACCGGCTGAATGCCGCCACCAACCGCTACATCGACTCCACTGCTTTCAAGACCCGAATCCTGGCTGAGGGCGGTATTGTCGCGGGTGGATCGCGCGCAGACTTCCAGAAGTTCGCGGAAGCCGAGATGGCAGTGTGGCGCAAGTTGGTCGTGCCTCTTAAGCTCGAGCTGGACTGACCGCTCCGGATGCCCGACCCGTGCGCAAGCTCTACACCTCGGAACTGGAACTGCCTGAAGAGTACCTGGATGCCTTCCTCCAGTGGTATGCGTTCCGGCACGCACCAGACATCTACCAGATCGGCTTTGACGTCTGCACCTCCTACAGGGCGATCGAAGGCGACATGATGATTCTGGACCTGTACGAGATCTCGAGCACCGATATCTTCGATACGGCCGAATACCGAGGAGTTGCGCAGATGGACCCGTACAGCGCTGCCATACTAGAGCGTCGCACGCGCAAGGCGCATTCGGTGTATACCCAGGTCCAGGTCTTCCCGACTCCCGTGGATGACCGGCCGTTGCTTAACGCCGACTGGATCAACATCGAGCGCTTTGACTGCGAGTTGCCGGACACGGGTGCCCTGGAGAGTTATTTTGCCGATGGCGAGGCGGAGCGGATCCTGCTGGCCGGAGCCAAGCGCGTGCGGCTCGCCAGCCGCACGAAAGGGGGACCCAAACACGTGTCGAACCGCCCGCGCTGGATGCTGCTGTCGGAGTGGCCGCACCGCCCGACACGCCATGACGCAATCCAGCGGCTGCAGGCCCGATTCGGCGATGGTGTGGTGAACCAGTCGTTCTTCACAGGCTATCGGCTCTTTCCCTGGATGGACCGTCCGGAGGTCGCTTGAAAGTGGTCATTGCACAGATGAAGCACGAGACCAACACGTTCTCGCCCGTGCCTACGCCGCTGTCGCGCTTCGCACGCGGGGGCGGCAGCCCACCCGCTGGGCAACAGGCGTACTCGGCTTACAAGGGGACGGGCGCGGCGATCGCCGCCTTTTTCGATCTCGCGGAGGCCGCCGGGGCCGAAATGGTCATCCCGGTGGCCGCGATGGCCTGGCCAAGCGGGCCGGTGGCAACTTCTGCTTTCGAAGAAATGGCGGACAGAATCTGCTCAGCGGTCGCCGCGGGTTGTGACGCCGTGCTGCTGGACCTGCACGGAGCGATGGTGACGCAGGCGCACGAGGATGGTGAAGGCGAGTTGCTGGCGCGCATTCGCGCCATCGCGCCCCAGGTGCCGATCGCGGTCGCCCTCGACATGCACGCCAACCTCTCGGCAGCGATGGTCGAGGCGGCGACGGTGATCGCCGGCTACCAGACGTATCCGCACGTGGACGTGTATGACACCGGCGTGCGCGCGGCCCGCCCGGTGCTCGACGTGTTGCAGGCACGATGCCTGCCGAGCATGGCCTGGGGGCAGCGCCCGATGCTGCCGCACGTCATGCGTCAGGCCAGCGACGACGCTCCCAACGCCGCGTTGCAGGCCCGCTGCCGTGAGATGGAGGCTCAGGGGGCGCTGGCGGCATCCGTCTTCGTCGGCTTCCCGCATGCCGACATCCCCAACGCCGGCCTGTCCGCGGTGGTGGTGACCGATGGCGATCCGGCCCTGGCCCGCCGCTGGTGCGACGAACTGCTGGACATGGCATGGCAGTCGCGCGAGGATTTCGTCTACCGCCGCGAGCCGCTCGAGCAGTCAATCGCACGCGCGGCCGCCCTGCAGGACGCACCGGTGGTCCTCCTCGACCACTGCGACAACGCCGCCTCTGGCGGCACCATGGACTGCATGCATGTGATCGGTGCCGTACTCGACGCAGGGCTGGAGAACGTCGCCACCTTCGCGGTCTACGATCCCGCTGCGGTGCAGGAGATGATTCGGTCAGGCGTGCGTGCGACGGTGACAGTTTCGCTCGGCGGCAAACTGGACATGCCAGCCCTGGGGTTGCGAGGCCAGCCGCGCACGGTGACCGGCACCGTCAAGACAATTTCGGACGGGCGCTACCGCAACCGCGGGCCCATGAGCCAGGGTGTGCTCATCGACATGGGACCCACGGTGGTGCTCGACACCGGTCGGATGGAGATCGTCGTAACCTCAAACCAGCAGGAGCCGAACGACTACGCCTGCTTCACTTCGGTCGGCATCGATCCACAGGCCAAGCGGTACCTGCTGCTCAAGAGCCGCGTGCATTGGCGCGCTGGATTCAAGCCGGTGATGCGGGCCGTCGTCGAGTGCGACGGAACAGGTGTCTGCACCTCCGACTACGCCAGCCTCGACTTCCGGCGCGTGCGTCGCCCCTGTTTTCCACTAGACCTCATGTAGCTGGCAACTACGCTTTTCTGTCAGACATAACTGGAGACCATCATGACGAAGCCATTCTGGTGCACTGCGGCCGCGATGCTGCTCGCCCTCGCCGGCCAGGGTCCTGCCGCCGCGCAGGACTTTCCCAACCGCCCTGTCCGGGTGGTGGTCCCCTATCCACCGGGTGGCCAATCGGACATCTTCATGCGGGTGATTGCCGAGCAGATGAAGAACGCACTCAACTCGCCCGTGACGGTGGAGAACCGCCCGGGTGCCGGCACGACGCTGGGCGCCGCCTATGTGGCCAAGTCCCCCGCGGACGGCTACACCTTGCTGCTGGCGGCGGCGAGCGCGACGGCAATAACCCCGCTGACCATGAAGAACGTACAGTTCGATGCCAGCCAGATCACGCCGATCACACTGGTCGGAAAGGTGCCCTACGTGCTGGTGGCAGCCAAGCATTTCCCCCCGAACACGATGGCAGAGCTCCTGGACCACGCGAAAGCCAATCCCGGCAAGGTGAACTGGGCCACGCACGGTATGGGCGCGGCTCAGCATCTCAACGGCGAGATGTTTGCCCGCGCCGCCAACATCCAGATGACGGCCATCCACTACCAGGGCAGCGCTCCGGGTCTGATAGATATGCTCGGTGGCCGCGTGGACATCATGTTCGATGGGGCAGGCACGGGCCTTGCCAACGTGCGCAGCGGGAAACTCAAGGCACTCGGTATCAGCAGCGATGCGCGCGCGCCCTCCCAGCCGGACCTTCCCACCTGGAAGGAAGGTGGCGTGCCGCTCAACGCCTACACCTGGTACGGCGTATTCGCGCCGACAGGGACGCCCGCACCGGTGCTGGAGAAGCTGCATGCCGCGCTGACCACGGCGATCACCAGCAAGGCGTACAAGGATCGCATGGCGCAGGCCGAAGGTGAGATTCCGCTCATGTCCATCGACGAAACGCGCCGGTTCATCGCCGAGGACACGGCAATGTGGCGGTCGCTAATTCCCTCGCTCAACCTGAAGCTCAGCGAGTGAGCGCATGCTGCACATGAGCCTGCTTTTCTCACCCATCACCATGCGTGGCCTCACGCTGCCCAACCGGATCGTGATCGCACCGATGTGCCAGTTCAGCGCGGTGGACGGATGCGCTACCGACTGGCACCTCATCCATCTGGGCCACTTGGCACTTTCGGGTGCGGGCCTCCTGGTCCTGGAGGCCACCGCCGTCGAACCGGAGGGTCGCATCAGCAGCAGTTGTCTGGGTCTCTACACCGACGCCCAGGAGGCTGCACTTGCGCGTGTACTTGCGGTGGTGCGCCGCTACAGCACGATGCCGCTGGGTATCCAGTTGTCCCACGCGGGACGCAAGGCTTCCATCAAGTCCCCTAACGCTCTGGGGCCGGTGGACACGCGGGAGTGGCAGACCGTGGGACCCTCGCCTGTCGCATTCGCAGTTGACAGGCGGGCACCCCAGGAACTGGACCGCACTGGGATGGAGCGCGTGATAGATTCGTTCGCGCAGGCGGCGCGGCGGGCGGCACGGCTCGGCTTCGACATGATCGAGATCCATTCGGCACATGGCTACCTGCTCAGCTCCTTTCTGTCACCCATCGCCAACAGGCGCACCGATGATTACGGCGGCAGTCTTCAGGCCCGGATGCGCTTCCCATTGGAGGTGTTTCAGGGGCTGCGGGCTGCCTGGCCCGCGGACCGGCCGCTCGGCGTGCGGTGCAATGGCACGGACTGGCATGCAGAGGGCATCACACCGGATGAGGCGGTGGCATACGCAGCCGCGCTGAGGGACTTGGGCTGCGATTTCGTTGACGTGTCGACCGGCGGCAATACCATCACCGAGGTCCCGATAGAGCCCGGCTACCAGGTTCCGTTTTCGGCCAAGGTCCGCCGCGAAGCCGAGGTTCCGACCCGGGCGGTCGGACTGATCCGGGACCCGCATCACGCGGAGGCGATCCTCCAGCGCGGCGAGGCCGACATGATCGCGCTGGGACGCGGCATCCTGAACGAACCCCGCTGGCCCTGGCACGCTGCTGAGGAACTCGGCGCTACCGTGGAGGTACCCCATCCGTACCGCAGGGCGGGCACGCGCGCTGGCCTGCCTACGCGGGACCACATCCCGGTAACGCCGCCTGCGAAGGACACGACTGTGGCGCAAGTTCAGGGGGCCAGGTGCACGTAAAGGACCTTTTCGACCTGAACGGCAGGTGCGCGCTGGTCACGGGCGGCTCGCGCGGCCTGGGATTGCAGATGGCGCAGGCGCTGGGCGAGATGGGCTGTGCGGTGGCGCTGTGTGCGCGCAGGCAGACCGAGCTGAATGAAACCGCTGAAAAGCTCGACCGCGCCGGTGTCCGCGTGCTTGCGGTGCCGACAGACCTGCTAGAACCGCAAGCGGCTGTCGAGCTCGTCTCCGCAGTGGAGCGTGGCCTTGGCCCGATCGACATCCTGCTGAAAAACGCCGGGGCGAGTTGGAGCGCGCCCGCTGAATCGCATCCGATCGCGGCCTGGAACAAAGTCATGAACTTGAACGTGACCGCCCCCTTTGTGCTTGCACAGGAGGTGGCCCGGCGCCACATGATTCCGCGCGGCGCCGGCAAGATCATCAATGTGGCTTCCGTGGCCGGATTGCGCGGCACTGCACGCGGCGTGCGCACGGCGGCATACAACACGTCCAAGGCGGCGTTGATCAACCTCACCCGCGCGCTGGCTTCCGAGTGGGGACGCTTCAATATCAACGTGAATGCAATCTGCCCGGGATTCTTCCCGACCCGCATGTCGTCGGGCCTGCTCGAGAAGATAGAGGACGTGCTGCTGGCACGGTCGCCTCTCGGACGACTGGGAGGAGAGGATGATCTCAAGGGCGCTGTCGTCTTCCTGTCTTCGGAGGCGGCCCGCCACATCACCGGCGTCACGCTGGTGGTCGATGGCGGCAACTCCATCACATGATCGGCACCGGATTCACTGATATCGCCGCCGCAGAAGCTACCGCACTCTATCTCGAACGACTGGCCGCCTCCCCGCGCGAGCAAGGCCTAACGCGGACGGCTCGCAGCCACCCGTTTCAGCGGTGGTTCGGTCCAACCCTACTTTCTCATCACCGAAGCCCCCAGTCGGATCTTTTGCCGCTGTTGGTCTGGCGCGGCACCGTGCCCGGCAAGGCGCCGAATTGGTGGTAAGCGTGGCCTCATCACCCTCTTGACGTTCAGAGCTTGACGTATTCCAGCCGGGCATTGGCCTCGGCGGTGTCGAACGCATTCGGGTCCCAGCTATTGCGCTCCATCCAGGCGGCCATATGGGCGTGCTTCTCGTGGGTCGGATCGGCCATCGCGGCAATGAACTCCTCGTATGCCGGCGCGCTGCCGTAGTCTTCCGGCGGTGTCGCAGCCGCCCCGCCGGTGCAGTAGGGTATGCCAAGGACCGTGCGGTTGCCCGGTTGCTGCCGCCCGAGGGCGCCGCGGCGGAGGTTGTTGCAAGGGAAGTTGGCATAGAGGTTGGGACGCTGCAGCGTTGGCGCGAGGATGCGCTGTCCAGGCCCGCCCGAGGGCGGGCTTGGACAGCGGCGGCTCGGCTGGAAGCGGTGATCACCACGGCGGCGATGTCACAGGCCGACAAGAGCGCGTGGTGCCGCGAGCATGGCGTCTACCCGCTCGATCTGGAGAAGTGGTTGTCCAGCGCCACCGCCTCGCTGGCCGAACCCGAGGAGGCACGGGCCAGCCCGCAGGCCTCGCGCAAGGATCGCAAGCGCATCAAGGAGCTCGAGCGCGAACTGCATCGCAAGGACCGGGCGCTGGCCGAGACGGCCGCGTTGCTGGTACTGTCAAAAAAAGTTGAGGCGATCTTCCGCAGGGGCGAGGACGAATGATCGGCCTCGAAGATCGCCGTAGCCTGGCCCATGACATCGACACGGCCCATAGTGCTGGTGCCCGGTTGCGCCTGGCCTGCGACATCGCCGGAATTGATGAGCGCACGCTGCAACGATGGAAGGTCAACGCGGGCCTTGTACAGGGCGATGGCAGGCCTCAGGCGGTGCGCTCGACACCTGGCCATGCCTTGAGCCCGAATGAGCGGGCGAAGCTGCTGAGTGTGGCCAACGAACCCCGCTTTGCGTCGGTGCCACCCGCACGCATCGTGCCCATGCTGGCCGACGAGGGCGTGTACCTGGCCAGCGAATCGAGCTTTGCACGGGTGCTGCGCGCCCACGGCCAGAGCAAACATCGGGGACGCGCCAAAGTGCCGCGCCCAGTGCGCCCGCCCACCACGCACATCGCCAGCGCGGCGCGGGAGGTGTGGTGGTGGGACATGACGTATCTGCCGGCGGTCGTGATGGGGCGCTGGTTTCACCTGTACCTGATCCTGGATCTGTACAGCCGCAAGATCGTGGGCTGGGAGGTGCACGACAACGACGACTCCGAACATGCCATCCACCTGGTCAAACGCACGGCGTTGTCCGAGGGCATTGCAACGATGCAGACCAAGCCAATTCTGCATGGTGACAACGGCACCACTCTCAAGGCCACCACGGTGGTGGCGATGCTTAACTGGCTGGGTGTGAAGCCGTCGTACTCGCGTCCCCGTGTGAGCGACGACAACGCGTATGCCGAGAGTCTGTTCCGCACCGCCAAGTACCGCCCGGAGTTTCCGGCCAAGGGATTTGCCGATCTGGACGCAGCACGCGCCTGGGCTGTGGCGTTCGTGGCTTGGTACAACCACGACCACCGCCATAGCGGCATTCGCTACGTGTCGCCGGCGCAGCGCCACACTGGCGAGGATCACGCCATCCTGGCGGCACGACATGAGTTGTACCTGCAGGCCCGCGCTCTAAAGCCGGCACGGTGGTCAGGCAAAACACGCAACTGGGCGCCCATCGGAGCGGTCACGCTCAACCCCGAGCGCGATTGCGTCATCAAGGCCCATTTGGAGAAAGTTATACAGCCGCTGGCTGCATAAACGAGGCGACAAGTAACTTGACGCGCGCCGAGATTAAGAACCAGATCGAACAACTTGAGAAAGAGGCAGAGGAAGTTCGCTAAAAACTGCCGGCTCATCTGCAGGACATGGTGGAGTTCAGCGTGAACACCGGCGCAAGGGGCGAGAACGTATGTGGACTGCGGTGGGCGTGGGAGGTCGAAGTGCCCGAGATTAAGCGCAGTGTCTTCGTGGTGCCGGCGGAGTTCTTCAAGACGAAGCGCCGACACGTGATCGTGCTAAACGACGTGGCATGGGCCATCGTGCAGCGCCGGGCGGGGTGTGGACAGCAAATATGTCTTCACGTACCAGCCGATGGCCAGGGAAGGAATGCCCCCAAAAGCGCACCGCCGAGTGGTGACGCAGAACAACTCTGCGTTCCAGAAGGCACGCGACGATGTCGGTTTGAGCCAGGTGCGGGTGCACGATCTGCGCCACACCTATGGCCAGCGTTTACGAGACGCAGGAGTGAGTGAGGAAGACCGCGCAATGTTGCTTGGACATGCGGGCAACGGAATGCCTCTGCACTATGCAGCGGCGACCGTGGCCAAGCTGCTCGAGGCGACCAACGCAGTTCTCAAAACCCGTGATCGCACGATGGTGCTGCGGGTGGCGAATGGGTGAGATGAGGGAAAAAGCCGCGCAAAAGTGAAAGAATGTTAGCACATCCTCACCGGCTAACCCTTGTGAATTGGTCGGGGCGATACGATTCGAACGTACGACCCTCTGGTCCCAAACCAGATGCGCTACCAGGCTGCGCTACGCCCCGACGAGCCCGTATTCTATCCGCTGAACCCCGCCTTTCCGGGCCGGGGCACCAATGAGCTGCACAGATTGCTTGGGCTACAGTGTGCGCCATGGCCGACATGCAAGAACCGACGATCCCCTGGCTCGAGGCCGGAGCGGCGTTTCCGCCCGCGGCGTGCGCGCTGGGGCCGGACACCGATGCGCCCGGTCTGGTCGCGGCCGGCGGTCGCCTGGACGTGCACAGCCTGCATGCGGCCTACAGCCATGGCATCTTCCCCTGGTACAGCGACGGCCAACCGATTCTGTGGTGGAGCCCGGATCCGCGCATGGTGCTGCAGGTGGACCGGTTCCGCCTGCACCCGTCGATGCGCAAGACGCTGCGCCGCTTCATCCGCTCGCCCGGCTGCGAGATCCGGTTCGACTCGGACTTCGCACAGGTGATCGCGCAGTGCGCCAGCCATCCGCGCGACGGCGGCGGCGGCACCTGGATCGTGGCCGACATGCAGCTGGCCTACCGCCAGTTGCACCGCGCCGGCCTGGCGCACAGCGTCGAGACCTGGATCGACGGCGAGCTGGCCGGCGGCCTGTACTGCGTGGCCATCGGACAGGCCGTGTTCGGGGAGTCCATGTTCAGCCGGGTGCGCGACGCGTCCAAGATCGCGCTGTCGGCCCTGGTCGCGTTTTGCCGCTTTCACGGGATCCGGGCCATCGACTGCCAGCAGAACACCCGGCACCTGGCCTCGCTGGGCGCGGCGGAAATGCCGCGCGCAGCCTTCGTGCAGCATTGCCAGCGGGCCATCACCCTGCCCGCGCCACCGTGGGTTTTCGAGCCTCTATACTGGCAGCAACTCCTGCCTGACCGGGACGCAAACCAGTGACGCACCTCAAGGATTTACCGCTCCAGACGCTGCAGTTCTATGCAACGGCGCCGTATCCGTGCAGCTACCTGGAAGGCAGGCAGGCACGCTCCCAGGTGGCCACGCCGAGCCACCTGATCAACAACGCCACCTACTCGGAACTGGTCAGCCAGGGTTTCCGGCGCAGCGGCATGTTCACCTACCGGCCGTATTGCGACGGCTGCGATGCCTGCACCCCGCTGCGCGTGCTGGTTGGGCCGTTCCAGGCCGACCGCAGCCAGCGGCGCGCCTGGCGCCAGCATGCGAACCTGCAGGTCCGGGTGATCAAGCTGTGTTTCGCCCCCGAGCACTACCAGTTGTATCTGCGTTACCAGAACGGCCGTCATGCCGGCGGCGGGATGGACCAGGACAGCATCGAGCAATACACGCAGTTCCTGCTGCAAAGCCGCGTCAACTCGCGCCTGGTCGAGTTCCGGGAGCCCGGCGAAGACGGGCGGCCCGGCGCCCTGAAGATCGTTTCCATCGTCGATGTGCTCGAGGACGGCATCTCCGCGGTCTACACCTTCTACGAACCCGAACCCGGCACGAGTTACGGCACCTATTGCGTGTTGTGGCAGATCGCGCAGGCGCGCACGCTGAAGCTGCCACATCTGTACCTGGGCTACTGGATCGCCGAAAGCGCCAAGATGAACTACAAGGCGCGGTTTCGTCCGCTGCAGGTCCGGGTCAACGGCGCCTGGCAGGCCCCGCAGGCCGTGCAAGGCTCGACGAACGCACGACGACACGCCGCATGAAGAAGGACGATACACAGCCGGGCGCCACGCCGACGGTACAGGTCATTGAGCGCATGTTCGCGTTGATGGACGTGCTGGCATCGCGCGACGATGCCATCTCGCTGAAGGACATCAGCGAGAAGACCGGCCTGCACCCGTCGACCGCCCACCGGATCCTGAATGACCTGGCGATCGGACGGTACGTGGAACGCCCCCAGCCCGGCAGTTATCGGCTGGGCATGCGGCTGCTCGAGCTGGGCAATCTGGTCAAGGACCGGCTCAACGTGCGCGACGCGGCCATGGGTCCGATGCGTGAATTGCACAAGCGTATCCAGCAACCGGTGAACCTGAGCATGCGCCAGGGCGACGAGATCGTCTATGTCGAACGTGCGTTCAGCGAACGCTCCGGCATGCAGGTGGTGCGCGCCATCGGCGGCCGGGCGCCGCTGCACCTGACCTCGGTCGGCAAGTTGTTCCTGGCCGCCGACGATGCCCAGCGCATCCGTGCCTATGCCGGCCGCACGGGCCTGCATGGACAGACCCGCAACAGCATCACCCAGTTGCCGGCCCTCGAGCGCGAACTGGCCAAGGTCCGTCAGCTCAACTACGCGCAGGACAACGAGGAACTGGAACTCGGCGTGCGTTGCATGGCCGCCGGCATCTACGACGACCAGGGCAAGCTCATCGCCGGCCTGTCGATCTCGGCGCCTGCCAGTCGACTGGAAGAAAGCTGGCTGGCGCCGCTGCAGGACACGGCGCAGGAGATCTCACGCACGCTGGGTTACCTGCCCGACGCCCTGGGACACCACCACGGTTGACGCACGCGATGGCAACCCGCTGACGATTGCGCTTCAGCGCATCGCGGTACGCGCCGTTGCCACCGACTCCACCCACTTGCGAACCCGCTCCGCGTCTCCGAGGCGGCTGAGCTTGCCGGCGGAATCCAGGAACACCATGATCAGGTTGCGACCGGCAATCGTGGTCTGCATGACCAGGCAGCGACCGGCCTCGGAGATGTAGCCGGTTTTCTGCAGGCCGATTTCCCAGCGCGGGTTGTTCACCAGCCGATTGGTGTTGTTGTATTGCAGCGTGCGATCACCGACGGCAACCTCGTATTTCGGCCAGGTCGAGTATTCGCGCACGGTGGCATCCGCGTAGGCCGTATTGACCAGCTTGGCCAGGTCCTGTGCGCTGGACTGGTTCTTGCTGGACAGGCCGGTCGGCTCGACGAAGCGGGTGTCCTTCATCCCGAGTTCGCGGGCCTTGTTGTTCATCTGGGCAACAAAGGTCGACATACCGCCCGGCGCGCTGCGGCCCAGCGCGTGTGCGGCGCGGTTCTCGCTCGACATCAGCGCCAGGTGCAGCAGTTCAGCGCGGCTCAGTTCGGTGCCCACGCGCAGACGCGAACGACTGTGTTTCTCGGTGTCCACGTCGTCCTGCGTGATGACGATCATCTCGTCCATCGGCAGCTTCAGTTCCTTGACGATGAGCGCCGTCATCAGCTTGGTCAACGAGGCAATGGGCAACACGGCATCGTCATTCTTGCGCAGCAGTACCTCGCTGGTGTCCTGGTCGATCACATAGGCCACGCTGGACTTGAGGTCGAGCGGGTCGTCGGTGTTCTGCAAGCCGGCAGCCACGCCATACGACAGCTTGGCGGGGACGACGGGACGCGCGACCGCGACCTGCTTGCGCTTGGCCGCCACGGAAATCGCGCGCTTGCTGGTGCTGCGCTTGGCCAGTTGCGGCTTGCGGGACGATGCCTTGGCAACCTGCGGCTTGCGGGCGGACGCTTTGACAACCTGTGTCTTCTTGGCCGACTTGGACACGGCCGTCTTGCTGGTTCCAGCCTGGGCAGCGGGTGCCAGCAGCGCCAGGAGAAAGCCGCACAACACGAGGAAACGTACAACTGGATTCATCTTTCACCTCGGATTCGTCAGCGCCACAACTGTTACCACCCGCAACGGAACGCGGGGAAACTAGTGTAAACAGAAAAATGGCGCAAGATCAACCACTTGCGCCACTTATTTCATGTTTCTTGGCAAATCAGGGGTTGATCCACCCTTGTGCAGGCACTCGTTCAGCTTTGCTATGTAACTTGTTGAGGGCACTCAGATAAGCCTTGGCGGACGCGACGATGATGTCCGGATCGGCGCCGACGCCGTTGACCACCCTGCCGCTGTTTTGCAGCCGCACCGTGACTTCGCCCTGGCTTTCGGTCGACCCGCTGATGGCGTTGACCGAATACAACACCATCTCGGCGCCGCTGTTCACATGCGACTCGATGGCCTTGAGCGACGCGTCCACCGGGCCGTTGCCGTCCGACGTGGCGCTGACCTCCTTGCCGTCGACCGTGAACACCACGCTGGCATGGGGGCGCTCGCCCGTCTCGCTGTGTTGCGACAGGGACACGAAACCATAATGCTCGTTCTCGTGCGTGACGCTGTCGTCGCTGGCCAGGGCCAGGATGTCCTCGTCGAAGATATCGGCCTTGCGGTCGGCCAGTTCCTTGAAGCGGGCGAAGGCGGTATTGATGTCGGCCTCGCTGTCCATCTGCACGCCGAGCTCGACCAGGCGCTGCTTGAACGCATTGCGCCCGCTGAGCTTGCCCAGCACGATCTTGTTGGCCGTCCAGCCCACGTCTTCGGCACGCATGATCTCGTAGGTGTCGCGCGCCTTGAGCACGCCGTCCTGGTGGATGCCCGAAGCATGGGCGAACGCATTCGCCCCCACCACGGCCTTGTTCGGCTGCACGACGAAACCCGTGGTCTGGCTGACCATGCGGCTGGCCGCCAGGATGTGCTGCGCATCGATGTTCATCTCCAGGCCGAAATAGTCCTTGCGGGTCTTCACGGCCATCACGATCTCTTCGAGCGAGCAATTGCCGGCGCGTTCACCCAGGCCGTTGATGGTGCATTCGACCTGCCGCGCGCCACCGAGCTTGACGCCGGCCAGCGAGTTGGCCACCGCCATGCCCAGGTCGTTGTGGCAATGCACCGACCAGATCGCCTTGTCGCTGTTGGGAATGCGTTCGCGCAGCAGCTTGATGAAGTTGCCGTACAACTCCGGGATCGCATACCCGACGGTGTCCGGCACGTTGATGGTCGTGGCGCCCTCGTCGATCGTGGCCTCGAGCACCCGGCACAGGAAGTCGAGGTCGCTGCGGTAACCATCCTCCGGGCTGAACTCGACGTCACCGACCAGGTTGCGGGCAAACCGTACCGACTGGCGGGCCTGCTCGAACACCTGGTCGGGTGTCATGCGCAGCTTCTTCTCCATGTGCAGCGGCGAGGTCGCGATGAAGGTGTGGATGCGCGCGCTGCTGGCCCCCTTGAGTGCCTCCGCGGCGCGGCTGATGTCGCGGTCATTGGCGCGCGACAGCGAACACACGGTGGAGTCCTTGATCGCATTGGCAATGGCCTGCACGGCTTCGAAGTCGCCGTTGGAGCTGGCGGCGAAGCCGGCTTCGATCACGTCGACGCGCAGCCGCTCGAGCTGGCGTGCAATGCGCAGCTTCTCGTCACGGGTCATGGACGCGCCGGGCGACTGCTCGCCGTCGCGCAAGGTGGTATCGAAAATGATCAGCTTGTCGGTCATGGCTATCTCCTGGATGTTCGACTGTAAGGATACGGCTCTTGGCTCTTGTCAGGCGCTCGCGGCAGCCGCCATGGATTCGCCCGCAGGCGACGCCGTGGCCGATACCTGCGTCGGGTCGGTGATTCTGGCACGGGTCAGTGCGCTGGCGACGGCCTTGAGCGACGCCGCCACGATGTTGGCGTCGATGCCGACGCCGAACAGCGTCTGCCGCTCGTCGACGCGCAACTCCAGGTAGGCGATGGCGCGTGCGTCGGCGCCCGAACCCAGGGCATGCTCATGGTAGTCGAGCACCCGGGCCGCGCGCCCCGTGACCTGGCTGATGCCCTTGACGAAGGCTTCGATCGGGCCATTGCCCCGCCCCTGCACGTCCAGGGTCTGCCCTGCCAGTTGCAGCTGAGCGCGGATCGACACCCGTTCGTGCTCGGCCGCGTCCGTGTCCTCCGCGACATGATGGCTGGCGATCGTCTGTGCATCCAGGCCATATTCGCGTTCGAACACCTGCCAGATGTCGTGGGCGGTCAGCTCCTTGCCATCAGCGTCCATCACCTGCTGCACCACCTGGCTGAACTCGATCTGCAACCGGCGCGGAAGTTCGACGCCGTGATGTGCTTCCAGCAGGTAGGCGATGCCGCCCTTGCCCGACTGGCTGTTGACACGAATCACGGCTTCGTAGCTGCGTCCGAGGTCCTGCGGATCGATCGGCAGGTACGGAATGTCCCAGGTCGGCTCGCCCTCTCCCGCAGCGGCGTCCCGGCGTGCGGCCAAGGCCTTCTTGATAGCGTCCTGGTGCGAGCCCGAGAACGAGGTGTAGACCAGGTCGCCGACGTAGGGATGGCGCGGGTGCACGGGCAGCTGGTTGCAGTATTCGACGACGCGCCGGATCTCGTCGATGTCGGAGAAGTCCAGTCCGGGCGACACACCCTGGGTGTAGAGATTGAGCGCGATGTTGACCAGGTCCACGTTGCCGGTGCGCTCGCCGTTGCCGAACAGGCAACCTTCGATGCGGTCGGCACCGGCCATCAGCGCCAGTTCGCCAGCCGCGGTGCCGGTGCCCCGGTCGTTGTGCGGATGGACCGACAACACGATGCTGTCGCGCCGCGCGAGGTGGGTGTGCATCCATTCCATCATGTCGGCGAACACGTTGGGGGTCGAATACTCCACCGTCGAGGGCAGGTTGACGATGCACTTGTGCTGGGGCGTCGGCTGCCAGACCTCGGTCACCGCGTCGACGACACGCAGCGCGAATGGCAGTTCGGTACCGGAAAAATGCTCGGGCGAATACTCGAACGTCCAGTGCGTGGCCGGCTGGCGCGCGGCCAGGTCCCGGATCAGCCGTGCATGCTCGACCGCGAGTTGCACGATCTCGTCCTCGTCCATGCCCAGGGCCACGCGCCGCATCACCGGCGAGGTCGCGTTGTACACGTGCACGATGGCACGCGGGGCCCCGACAAGTGACTCGAACGTCCGCTCGATCAGGTGCGCGCGTGCCTGGGTCAGCACCTGGATCGTGACGTTGTCGGGGATCAGGTCTTCGTCGATGAGCTTGCGCACGAAGTCGAACTCCACCTGCGACGCGGACGGAAAACCGACCTCGATCTCGGTGAATCCGATCCGCACCAGCGCCTGGAACATGCGCAGCTTGCGCTCGATGTCCATCGGCTCGATCAGCGCCTGGTTGCCGTCGCGCAGGTCGACGCTGCACCACAGCGGCGCGCGCGTCAGGACGGCATCGGGCCAGGTACGGTTGGCGAGGCGGACCGGGGCAAAGGCCCGGTATTTGGTGCTGGGTTGATTCAACATCGTGGTTCCTTCAGTGATCGAAACCAGCAACGTCTGAACATGAAAAAACGGCTCGTTGCTGGTGCATACGAGCCGTTTGATCGATAAGCGCAGGTTACCGTCGTCGCCCGTATCGGGTTCCCAGTAGTAGCGCTAGCACGATTCGATTCATGGCTGCAATGTAGCACAAGTCGGCGGCGGCTGGCATTTCAATGCAGGCCGCGTTCGTCCGGATCGTCGGTCGAGGTGCTGATGACACTGGTCGGCTGGCCCTTGTAGCGCCGCCACAGGTAGACCACATAGCCGCTGATGCCATAGACGCCGAACAGGCCGAGCAAGGCCTTGGCCGGATCGATGCTGATCGCCCCGATGGCCAGCGCCACCAGCACGATGACCGGGAACGGCACGCTTCTGCGGGCACTGAAGTCCTTGAAGCTGTAGAACGGAACATTGGTGACCATGGTCAGCCCGGCACACAAGGCCAGCGCGAACATCGGCCATGCGACCTGCGGCCCCTTGACGCCGAGTTCTGCCATCACCAGGATGAAGCCGGCAATCAAGGCCGCCGCCGCCGGCGAAGGCAGGCCCTGGAAGAAGCGCTTGTCGACGACACCGGTGTTGACGTTGAAGCGGGCCAGGCGCAGTGCGGCGCAGGCGCAATACACGAAGGCCGCGATCCAGCCCCAGCGGCCCAGGCCGCGCAACGCCCATTCATAGGCGATGAGCGCGGGCGCCGCACCGAACGAGACCATGTCGGACAGGGAATCCATCTGTTCGCCGAATGCGCTTTGCGTGTTCGTCATGCGCGCGACGCGGCCGTCCAGGCTGTCGAGCACCATGGCGCAGAAAACGCCGATCGCCGCCATGTCGAAGCGGCCGTTCATGGCCATGACGATGGAATAGAAACCCGCGAACAAGGCCGCGAGCGTCACCATGTTGGGCAGGATGTACAAGCCCTTGCGACGCCGGGGCACGACGACGGTCTCGAGTTCCACCAATTCGGAATCTGCGCCATCAGGCATAGTGTGTTCTCCAATGCGTTCCAAGCGCCAGCGAGCGGCCAGTGTATGACACGCGGGCCGCCGTGCGCCACGGGCCCTGCCGGTCCTCCAGCGACAAAGGCCACCGAAGTGGCCTTTGTGCGGATCGGTATCTGCCGATCAGTTGCGGGTCTGGTCGACCAGCTTGTTCTTCTTGATCCAGGGCATCATGGCGCGCAGCTTCTCGCCCACGGTCTCGATCTGGTGCTCGGCCATCAGGCGGCGGCGGCTGAGCAGCGTCGGCGCGCCGGCCGCGTTCTCCAGGATGAAGCTCTTGGCGTATTCACCCGACTGGATGTCCTTGAGCACCTGCTTCATCACCTGCTTGGTCTCGTCGGTGATGATGCGCGGACCGGTCACGTATTCGCCGTATTCGGCGTTGTTCGAGATCGAGTAGTTCATGTTGGCGATGCCGCCTTCATAGATCATGTCGACGATCAGCTTGAGTTCGTGCAGGCATTCGAAATACGCCATCTCGGGCGCGTAGCCGGCCTCGACCAGGGTCTCGAAACCGGCCTTGATCAGCTCGACCGTACCGCCGCACAGGACGGCTTGTTCGCCAAACAGGTCGGTCTCGGTCTCTTCACGGAAATTGGTCTCGATGATGCCGGCCTTGCCGCCACCGTTGGCCATTGCGTAGCTCAGCGCCAGTTCACGCGTGCGGCCGGACTTGTCCTGCGCGATCGCGATCAGGTGCGGCACGCCGCCGCCCTGGGTGTAGGTGCCGCGCACCGTGTGGCCGGGCGCCTTGGGCGCGACCATCCAGACATCGAGGTCCGCGCGCGGCGTGACCAGGCCGTAGTGCACGTTGAAGCCGTGCGCGAACACCAGCGAAGCGCCGGACTTGATGTTCGGCTCGACCTCGGTCTTGTACACGGTGCCGATCTGCTCGTCGGGCAGCAGGATCATGACCACGTCGGCGGCCTTGACCGCCTCGGCGACCTCGGCCACCTTCAGGCCGGCCTTCTCGACCTTG
The DNA here is from genome assembly GCA_024236015.1 of Rhodoferax sp. Lineage (GTDB taxonomy): Bacteria > Pseudomonadota > Gammaproteobacteria > Burkholderiales > Burkholderiaceae_C > CAISIP01. The sequence goes on along the minus strand of JACKLK010000001.1, from coordinate 451,564 downwards.
GGCCAGGAGGCGCCGCCCTTGCGCAGGCCGACGATGACCTTGACGCCGCTGTCGTTCAGATTCTGCGCATGGGCATGGCCCTGGCTGCCGTAACCGATGATGGCCACGGTCTTGCCCTTGATCAGGCTCAGATCACAATCCTTGTCGTAATAGACTTTCATTTCTTTTCTCCTAAATTGGTCGTTCAGACCCGCAAAATCCGTTCGCCGCGGCCAATCCCGCTCGATCCGGTCCTCACTGTTTCCAGAATCGCACTGCGTTCGATCGCCTCGAGGAAGGCGTCGTTCTTCGACTGCACACCGGTCAACTCGATGGTGTAGCTCTTCTCGGTGACGTCGATGATGCGCCCCCGGAAGATGTCGGCCATGCGTTTCATCTCTTCGCGCTCCTTGCCGACCGCGCGCACCTTGACCATCATGAGTTCGCGCTCGGTATAGGCGCCCTCCGTCAGGTCCACGACCTTGACCACCTCGATCAGGCGGTTCAGGTGCTTGGTGATCTGTTCGATCACGTCGTCGGAGCCGGTGGTCTGTATCGTCATGCGCGACAGACTGGCATCTTCGGTGGGCGCCACCGTCAGCGACTCGATGTTGTAGCCGCGCGCGGAAAAAAGCCCGACCACGCGGGACAGGGCCCCGGGCGTGTTCTCGAGCAAGACAGCAATGATGTGTTTCATGAATGGATTCCTCTTTTCGCCGCCCTCCCCGGGTCGCGGTAACGACCCGGCTTGGCAAGCAATAGATGCATCGGATGGTGGGAACGCGCTGCACGGGCCGGCGATATGCCGGGGGTGGGCGCGTCGGGATCGAAAGGTGGTTACAGCTCCTCTGATCCCAGCAGCATTTCGGTGATGCCCATGCCGGCCTTGACCATCGGGAACACGTTCTCGGTGGGGTCGGTACGGAAATCCATGAAGACCGTGCGGTCCTTGAGCTTGCGCGCCTCGCGCAGCGCGCCCTCCACGTCGCCCGGCTTTTCGATCAGCATGCCGACATGGCCGTAGGCCTCGGCAAGCTTGACGAAATTGGGCAAGGCGTCCATGTAGCTGTGGCTGTAGCGTCCCTCGTAGTCGAGTTCCTGCCATTGGCGCACCATGCCCAGGTAGCGGTTGTTCAGCGACACGATCTTGATCGGCGTGTTGTACTGCAGGCAGGTCGACAGTTCCTGGATGCACATCTGCACCGAACCTTCGCCGGTGACGCAGAACACCTCGGCGTCGGGCTTGGCCAGCTTGATGCCCATGGCATACGGAATACCCACACCCATCGTGCCCAGGCCGCCGGAGTTGATCCAGCGCCGCGGCTCGTCGAAGCGGTAATACTGCGCCGCCCACATCTGGTGCTGCCCGACGTCGGACGTGATGTAGGTCTCGGTGTCCTTGGTCATGCCCCACAAGGTCTGCAACACGTGCTGCGGCTTGATGACGTCGCCCTTGCCCATGTCGAAGCGCAGGCAGTCGCGCGCCCGCCATTCCTCGATCGTGCTCCACCAGGCCCCGAGCGCATCCGCATCCGGCCGCAGCGGATTCTCGCGGATCATGCTCAGCATCTCGGTCAGCACGTCCTTGACGTCGCCGACGATGGGAATATCGACCTTGACCCGCTTGGAGATGCTCGACGGATCGATGTCGATATGGATGATCTTGCGTTCGTTCTGCGCGAAATGCTTGGGGTTGCCGATCACCCGGTCATCGAAACGTGCGCCCACGGCCAGCAACACGTCGCAGTTCTGCATCGCATTGTTGGCCTCGATCGTGCCGTGCATGCCCAGCATGCCGAGGAACTTCCGGTCGCTGGCCGGGTAGGCACCCAGACCCATCAGCGTGTTGGTCACCGGATAACCCAGCATGTCGACCAGCGCGCGCAACTCGGTGGAGGCATTGCTCAGCAACACGCCGCCACCGGTGTAGATGTACGGCCGCTTGGCCGTGAGCAGCAGCTGCAGCGCCTTGCGGATCTGGCCGCCATGGCCCTTGCGCACCGGGTTGTACGAGCGCATCTCGACGGTCTTGGGATAGCCGTGGTAGGGCACCATCTTGAAGGAGACGTCCTTCGGAATGTCGACCACGACAGGGCCCGGGCGACCGGTGCGCGCGATGTGGAACGCCTTTTTCATCACATCGGCGATGTCGCGCGCGTCCTTGACCAGGAAGTTGTGCTTGACGATGGGCCGCGTGATGCCCACCGTGTCGCACTCCTGGAACGCATCGAGGCCGATCGCCGCGGTCGGCACCTGGCCGGTGATGATCACCATCGGGATGCTGTCCATGTAGGCCGTCGCAATGCCGGTCACGGCATTCGTCACGCCCGGGCCGGAGGTCACCAGCGCCACGCCGACGTCGCCGGTGGCACGGGCATATCCGTCGGCCGCATGGACCGCCGCCTGCTCATGGCGCACCAGCACGTGCTGGATGGTGTCCTGCTTGTAGAACGCGTCGTAGATGTGCAGCACCGCGCCACCCGGGTAGCCCCAGATGAACTTCACGTCTTCGGCCTGCAGGGCCTTGACCAGGATTTCGGCTCCACGCAGCTCCAGGGCTGCGGGTGCGGAAGAGGTTTTGGGGGTGGTCGCGCTCGCCGCGGCCGCCGAACTGATTTCGGCCTTGGATATTTCCATGATGATGAACCTTTGTGAATTTCTCTGACGAAAGACCTTGGGTGCTCCTTCGCAAACGCTCGTGACGTCGCGTCGGAACTTGAGGCCAAAGCCACAGGCGCAACCAATAATGCGCCAGACCATGACCCGTTTGCCATTTGAATTGCAACGCGGATTATCGCACCGCGGAACGCCCAAATGCGCGCTGCGACAGAAAATCTCGGCGGCCCGGTGCCATAATCGTCGCCGTCGTGCGCCTGGCAGGCCTCGCAAGCCCGTGCCCCGCCGCTCTCACCGCAACCGGTATCCCTTGGCAACAGAACAAGAACTGTCCGATTTCCTGAAGAGCGTCGAGACCCGGGCGTTCAAGCGCTCGCTCTACCATGTGCGCAACGAGGAGTCGGCACTGGACATCGTGCAGGACAGCATGATGAAGCTGGCCGAGAGTTACGGCGACAAGCCGGCCTCCGAGTTGCCGATGCTGTTCCAGCGCATCCTGTCCAATTGCACGCTCGACTGGTTCCGGCGCACCAAGACCCGCAATGCCCTGTTCTCGAATATCGGCGACTTCGAATCCCCCGACGACGACGGTGACTTCGACCTGCTCGACATCTTGTCCGACAGCGACACATCGCGCCAGGGCGAGAGTGCGCAGGACGCCACGCAAAGAGCCCAGACCCTGCGGGAGATCGAAACCGAGATCCAACTGTTGCCGCATCGTCAACGGGAAGCCTTCCTGATGCGTTATTGGGAGGAAATGGATGTCACCGAGACAGCCCAGGCCATGGGATGCTCGGAAGGCAGCGTCAAGACGCATTGTTCGCGCGCCGTGCAGGCGCTGGCCCGCGCACTGCGCGCCAGGGGGATCACCATATGAGCCAATCTCGCCACCAGCCCATCGAGCACCTCGAGGACCGGCTGGGACTGAAAATTGCTGCCCGCTTGTCCGATGGCAGCGACGCGGTCCCGCACGACATCGGCGAACGCCTGCGCCACGCCCGGATGCAGGCGCTGGCGCGGCGCAAGCCGGAGCGCAGGCCGGCGGCCGACATCGTGTTGTCCTCGGGCAGTGGCGCCGTGCTGGGTCAGGCCGGCCAGGAGCCCCGCTGGTGGCCGCGCATGCTCTCGGTCGTGCCGATGCTGGCGCTGGTGGTCGGCCTGGTGGCCATCGACCAGGCGATGGACGACAAAGCGGCTCGCGAAGTCGCCAAGGTGGATGCCGCCCTGCTGCTCGACGACCTGCCGCCGGCGGCGTACGCCGATCCGGGTTTCCTGCAGTTCCTGCGCGTCAACCGCGCCGAGGCCCGTTGACCAGGCCCATGCCCACCTTGCCTTGCCCACCCGTCGCCACATACACCGGCCGCCTGCTGTGCGGTCTGCTGGCACTCGTGCTCGCGCTGGCGGCCGGCCCGGCAGCGGCCCAGGCCGCGACCCGGGCCCGGACGCCGGAACCTTCTGCGCAGCCCGCCGACAGCGCTTTGGCGTGGAGCCGGCTCAGCGCTCGGCAACAGGCGGCGCTGCAACCCCTGGCTCCGGTCTGGAACCAGATCGGCCCGAACCGCAAACGCAAGTGGATTGCGCTGTCGGCCGATTTCGACCGGTTGACTCCCGCCGAACAGAGCACCTTGCACGGTCGCATGCGCGAATGGGCGGCACTGAGCAACGTCGAGCGCAACCGGGCCCGGCTGAACTTTGCCGAGATCCGCACCTTGTCCGTCGACGAGCGCAAGGCGCAGTGGGAGGCCTACCAGGCGCTGAGTCCGGCCCAGAAGGAGCAGCTGGCGCGGCAGGCGGGCAGCCGGCCGACCGTCGGAGCGGCCCCGGCGGTCACGCAACGATCGACCGGCAAACTCGCCGCCGTGCCGGTCACCCGCTCCGACGCCGCGTCCGCGGCAGCCCGGTCCCCGACAAAACCTGCCTCCGCCGCGCCGGACCCCGCCGTCACGACAACCCCGACCACCAGTCCATGAGCGAGCACGACATCCCATCCCGATCGACCCAGGCCACGCCTGCCGCCCCCCCGGAACCGGGCACGAACCCTCCCCCGCCGAATACCCCCCCGCTGATGCGCCGCATGGCATGCTGGTTGTACGAAGGCATGCTGTTGTTCGGCGTCGTGTTCATTGCCGGCTACCTGTTCGGCACCTTGAGCCAGACCCGCAACGCCATGGACAACCGGCATGCATTGCAGGCCTTCCTGTTCGTCGTGTTCGGCATCTATTTCACCTGGTTCTGGGCCCGCGGCCAGACGCTGGCCATGAAGACATGGGATATCGCCGTGGTCGACCGCGCCGGCCGGTCCATCTCGCAGCCGCGCGCACTGCTGCGCTACCTGGCGAGCTGGTTGTGGTTCCTGCCGCCGCTGGCGGCCGTGGCGCCCTATCACCTGAACGGCGGCGAGACCACGGTCATCGTGTTCGGCTGGGTCGCGGTCTGGGCGCTGCTGAGTCGCTTTCATCCGCAAGGGCAGTTCTGGCACGATGCCATCGCCGGCACGCGGCTCGTCACCCGTGCCCGGGTGCCGAAACGCTGAGGCCCCCGATCATGAACCCCGCGCCGAGCGCCGCCGATGCGCACGTCGGCGCCGATGCAGCCGCGCTGCACGACAATGCCGCCATGCCATCCCCGCAATCGCCCCACCCGGAGCCGGCCGCCGACAGCAACCCGCAGAAAAGTCGTACCGGCCTGCATCGCATGTGGCACGCCACGCTGTATTCGATCGCCGGGCTGCGCGCCGGCTGGACCGAGACCGCGTTCCGGCAGGAGGCGATCGCCGCCATCGTGCTGCTGCCGCTGTCGTTGTGGGTGGGCCAGAGCTGGGTCGAATGCGCGCTGCTGGCCGGCTCCGTGCTGCTGGTGCTGATCGTCGAGTTGCTCAATTCGGGCATCGAGGCTTCGATCGACCGGGTCGGCCTGCAATGGCACCTGCTGTCCAAGCGGGCCAAGGACCTGGGCAGCGCCGCGGTGCTGCTGAGCCTGCTGCTATGCATCGCCATCTGGGCGAGCGCCCTGTGGCATCGGTGGGGCGCCTGATGCCGGCGCCGGACGACACCATGCGCGCGCCACCGGCCTTTTCGGTCTGCGTCTATTGCGGGTCGCGGCCGGGCCGCTCAGAGCTGCACGCCGAACATGCGCGCGCCACCGGCCGGTGGATCGGCAGCCATGGAGGCCGGCTGATCTACGGCGGCGGCCGCAACGGCCTGATGGGCATGGTGGCCGACGCCACCCTGGAGTCCGGCGGCACGGTCGTCGGCGTGATCCCCGAGGCCCTGGTCAACCAGGAGGTCGCCCACCGGGCATGTACCGAACTGCACGTGGTCGACACCATGCACGAACGCAAGCGCATGATGGCCGAGCGCGCCGACGTGTTCCTGGCGCTGGCCGGCGGCATCGGCACCTTCGAGGAACTGTTCGAGACCTGGACCTGGCGCCAGCTCGGCTACCACGACAAGCCGATCGGCATTCTCAACAGCGCCGGCTACTTCGATGCGCTGCTGGCATTCCTGCGCAGCAGCGTGGACCAGCAGTTCATGAACGACTGGCAGATGAACCTGGTGCGCGTCGGAACCGAACCCGGCGAGTTGCTGCCGGCCCTGGTGCAGGCTGCCGGCCTGCCCGGCGCCGACCGCCTGCAGGCGATCTGACACCCGCCCGGCCGGCACGGCCCAGCGCGACACGGCGCAGCGGCGCTGGTGCGACGATCAGATCGCGGTTTCGTCTTCTTCGCCGGTACGGATCCGCACCGTACGCTCGACGGCGGTCACGAAGATCTTGCCGTCGCCGATCTTGCCGGTACGCGCGGCCTTGACGATCGCATCCACGCAGGGTTCGACGTCTTCGGTGCGCACGACCACCTCGACCTTGACCTTGGGCAGGAAATCGACGACGTATTCGGCGCCCCGGTACAACTCGGTATGGCCCTTCTGGCGGCCGAAACCCTTGACCTCGCTCACCGTCAGGCCGGTGACCCCGCACTCGGCCAGTGCCTCGCGCACTTCCTCGAGCTTGAACGGTTTGATGATGGCGGTGATCTGTTTCATATGAGCCTGGCTTTCAAGATGCGCACCGGAGCGTGTGACGACGCAACCCGGATCGGGCCGCACACCGGTGGCAGGTTGCAACCCCTCTAGGATAGCGCCATTTACGACGCCCCCAGCCGGAGCGGGGCCCGCGCCGCGGCGCTCACTGCCGGAACTTGCTGGTGATCGGGTAGCGCCAGTCCTTGCCGAAGCTGCGGTGCGTCACCCGGATGCCGATCGGCGCCTGGCGACGCTTGTACTCGTTGATCTTGATCAGCCGGGTCACGCGTTCGACGTCGGCCGCCGCAATGCCGCTGGCCACGATGGAGGCGATGGATTCGTCGTTCTCCATGTAGCGCTCGATGATCGTGTCCAGGATGTCGTACGGCGGCAGGCTGTCCTGGTCGGTCTGCTCGGGACGCAGTTCGGCACTGGGAGGCCGGGTGATGATGCGCTCGGGAATCGGCGCCGCGCCGGTGCCGTAGGGGTCGTGCCGGTTGCGCCAGTGCGCCAGCCGGTAGACCGTGGTCTTGGCCAGGTCCTTGATGACGGCAAAACCGCCGGCCATGTCGCCGTACAACGTGCAATAGCCGGTCGCCAGTTCGCTCTTGTTGCCGGTCGTCAGCACGATGGAGCCGAATTTGTTGGACAAGGCCATCAGCAGCGTGCCCCGGATGCGGGCCTGGATGTTCTCTTCGGTCGCGTCCTCGGCCAGGCCGGCGAACTCCGACGCCAGCGCCGTCCTGAATGCCTCGAACTGCGGCACGATCGAGATCTCGTCGTACCGCACGCCCAGGCGCGACGCCATGTCGCGCGCGTCCACCCAGCTGATGTCGGCGGTATAGGGCGAGGGCATCATCACGGTGCGCACCTTGTCCGCCCCCAGTGCATCCACCGCGATCGCCAGCACCAGGGCCGAATCGATGCCGCCGGACAGGCCGAGGATGGCACCGGGAAAACCGTTCTTGCCGATGTAGTCGCGCACGCCGAGCACCAGCGCATCCCACAGGTCGGCATCGGCCTCGCGCACCGGGGCCACGTCCGCCGTCAGTTGCAATGCGCCCGCCTGCTCACGCACCGCGACCTCGAACAGCTGCTCGCGAAAACTCAGTGCCCGCCCGACCAGCCCGCCGTCGGCGGCCAGCGCAAACGAATGCCCCTCGAACACCATTTCGTCCTGGCCGCCGACCAGATGGGCATACACCATCGGCAAGCCGCAGGCCAGCACCCGTTCGCGCATGATCTGCTCGCGCTCGTAACCCTTGCCGACGTGGAACGGCGAGGCGTTGAGCACCGCCAGCAGTTGCGCGCCCGCCTGCCGGGCCAGCCGGGCCGGCTCCTCGTACCAGGCGTCCTCGCAGATCAGCAGCCCCACGCGCAGGCGGCTCTCGCCCTCGCCGGCCTCGAACACGCATACGCCATTGCCGGGCGCAAAATAACGCCGCTCGTCGAACACCTGGTAGTTGGGCAACTCGCGCTTGGCATAGGTCTGCACGATGTGGCCCTCGCGCAGCACGCTGGCCGCGTTGTAGCGCTTTTGCACCGACACCGAGCGCGTGCGGGTACCGCCGCCCACCGGATGGCCGACCACCACGGTCATGTCCTTTAACCCCGCGAGCGCGTGCGCGACCGATTTGACGGCATCATCGCAGGCATGGATGAACACGGGCCGCAGGAACAGGTCTTCCGCCGCATAACCGCAGATCGACAATTCGGGGGTCAGGAGCAGCCGCGCGCCATCCCGGTACGCGGCGTGCGCCGCGTCGATGATCTTTTGCGCATTGCCGGTCAGGTCACCAACGACGAAATCCAGTTGGGCCACACAGATCTTGAGAGTCATGAGAACACAAACAGCGGTTAGGAACGGACCCGTGCACGCGAGGCCGTTGGCCGGCGCGCCCGGCCTGGGCATGCGGGCTGCAGGGGGGCCGGCGTGAGTGCAGGAGATTATGTCATCGAGGTCCATGACGCACCGCTGGACATCGATCGCCACGACTGGAACACGCTGCTGGCGGCGCAAGGCGACGACGCCACGCCGTTCATGCGCCACGAGTACCTGGCCGCCATGCACGAGAGCGGCAGCGCCACGCCCGAGACCGGCTGGACACCCCGGTTCCCGACCCTGTGGTGGCAGCCCCGGCACGGTACGCGCGAGCTGCTCGGGGCCTGTGCCCTGTACCTGAAGAACCATTCCTATGGCGAATACGTGTTCGACCACGCCTGGGCCCATGCCTACCGGCAACACGGCGTGCCGTATTACCCCAAGGCCCTGGTGGCGCCGCCGTTCACGCCGGTGCCGGGCGCGCGGCTGCTGGCGCGCGACGCCACGGCCCGCCACGCGCTGGCGCAGGCCCTGGTCGCGTGGAGCGAGCAGTCCGGCCTGTCGTCGCTGCACCTGCTGTTCGACAGCCAGGCCGATGTCCTGGCCTGCCGCGACGCGGGCCTGATGCTGCGCCACAACGTCCAGTTCCACTGGACGAACCGGCCGGACGCGTATCGCGATTTCGAGGATTTCCTGGCCTCACTGAACCAGGACAAGCGCAAGAAGATCCGCCAGGAGCGGCGCAAGGTGGCGCAGGCCGGCGTCGTGTTCCGCTGGTCACGCGGCAGCGACATCACGGCGGCGGACTGGGACTTCTTCTATCGGTGCTACGAACGCACCTATTACGAGCACGGCAATGCGCCCTACCTCACGCGCGACTTCTTTCAACGCATGGCTCGGGACATGCCGGAGAACTGGTTGCTGTTCGTCGCCGAGCGTGGCGGCACGGCGATCGCCGCCAGCCTGATCGCCTTGTCCGGCGGGGCCGGCGGCCCGCCCGGCATTGCCTATGGCCGCTACTGGGGTGCGCTGGAGCGGGTCGACTGCCTGCATTTCGAGGCCTGTTATTACCAGCCGCTGCAGTGGTGCATTGCCCACGGCATGCGCCGCTTCGAAGGCGGGGCCCAGGGCGAACACAAGATGGCGCGTGCATTGTTGCCGGTACAGACCACCAGCGCCCACTGGCTGGCCCACCCGGCATTTGCCGAGGCGGTGGACGACTTCCTGCAGCGCGAACGCGCCGGCATCCGCAACTACCTCGGCGAACTCGCGCAGCACAGCCCGTTCAAGGCCGGGCAGGCCTGACCCGCGACCCGCGGCTTCAGCGCTTGGCGGCGTTCTCGGCCATCATGCGCTGGGTGTCGGTCTTGCGATCGGCGTTGACCCGTGCCACCGCCGGTCGCTCGCCCATGGCCTTGATGTAGTCCTTCACCGGCAGGGCCGCCAGCAGGTCTTCGCCGTAGATGATCTTGGCGGCTCCTGCCACCACCGGCAGGTGCACGATGGCCGCGCAATCGGCCAGCGTGAACTGGTCGCCGGCGACAAACGGCTTGAACATCGCGATGCGCGCAAAACCCTCGACGCCACGGCTCAGGCGCCGGCGCACGCGCTCCTTGGTTTCGTCGGACACCGTGCCACCGAAATACGCCTCGGCATACAGTTCGCGCGCCACCAGTTCCAGGTGCAGCTCGGTATAGATGACCAGTTCGCGCACCTTGGCCGCCGCAAACGGATCGGCGGGCAACAAGGCATGCTGGGGATAGGCGGCCTCGAGGAACTCGGCGCAGGCCATGGATTCGGAGATGCAACCGATGCCGGTGTCCAGGAACGGCACCTTGCCCATCGGCGAGCGATCGAGCACGGACGCATCGGTGCTGCCGGTACGGACCATTTCCTCTTCGAACGGCAGCTGTTTCTCCAGCAACTGGAGCTTGACCTGGTTGTAGTAGTTGCTGGCAGAAAAGCCGCACAGCTTGAGTGTCATGGCGTGTCTCCGATCAGGTAGGGTGGCAGAGCGGGCATTATGCTTTTGCGTATCGTACCCGTCGTCCCGTGCGCGACAATCCGGCGCGCAGGCGCAACCGGCAGGCGCCGGCAACTGCCTAGAATGGTGCGCCAGGCTCCCGCGAGCGCCCCTTTCCCACGATGCCCTCCACCCGCCCCCACGCCGACCATCCGCCACCCAATGCCCTGCTGCTGGCGATGGAGATGCGTGCCCCCTGGGAATTCGGCGCCCTGTTTCCGGCCTGGCTTGCGCTGCAACGCGCGCCGCGCGGCGATGGTCATCCGGTCATCGTGTTTCCCGGCCTGTCGGCCAGCGACGGGTCGACCGCGCCGCTGCGCAGCTATCTGCGCCATCTGGGCTACACGCCTTCGGGCTGGAACCAGGGCTTCAACTTCGGTCCGCGCGCCGGCGTGTTGCGCCAGGCGCGGGAACAACTCGAAGACGCCGTTGCGCAGACCGGGCGCAAGGCCAGCCTGGTCGGCTGGAGCCTGGGCGGCATCTATGCCCGCGAACTGGCCAAGCAGATGCCCGACCTGGTGCGCAGCGTGGTCACGCTGGGCACGCCGTTCGCCGGCCGCCACACCAGCACCAATGCCTGGCGGCTGTACGCCTTGGCCAGCGGCCGCGACATCGAACGCGAGACCTCCGACTACGACCTGCCGCAGGCCCCGCCCATGCCCACCAGTTCGATCTTCTCGCGCACCGACGGCGTCGTGGCCTGGAAGGCCAGCGTGCAACAACCCAGTGCGCACAATCCGCACACGGAAAACATCGAGGTGGTGGCCAGCCATGTCGGGCTCGGGCTCAATCCCAGCACCTGGTGGGCGCTGGCCGATCGGCTGGCGCAACCCGAGGGCAACTGGAAGGCATTCCAGCGCAAGGGCGGCCTGCACGGCATCATCTTCCCCGACCCGCGGCGCTGATACGGCCGTCAGGGTCGTGGTCGCTCGCCCGGCAGGCGCCGCGCGGGCCCGGGCCCGCCTCAGGCCTGCTTCAACGAACGTTCGTAGTTCGCGATGCCGTCGACGATCTCCTTGCGGGCCGAGTCCGGGCCTTCCCAGCCCAGGATCTTGACCCATTTGCCGGTCTCGAGGTCCTTGTAGTGCTCGAAGAAGTGGGCGATGGTCTTGAGCCGCATCGGGTTCAGGTCCTCGGGCTTCTGCCATTGGGTGTAGATGGACAGGATCTTGTCGATCGGCACCGCCAGCACCTTGCCATCGTCGCCGGCTTCGTCCTGCATCTTCAGGATGCCGATCGGCCGGCACGGCACGACGACACCGGGAATCAGCGGCACCGGCGTGATCACCAGCACGTCGACCGGGTCGCCGTCGCCGCTGATGGTCTTGGGCACGTAGCCGTAGTTGGTCGGATAGTGCATCGACGTGCTCATGAAGCGGTCGACGAAGATCGCCCCGGTGGCCTTGTCCACCTCGTACTTGACCGGGTCGGCGTTCATCGGGATTTCGATGATCACGTTGAAGGAATCGGGCACGCCGGTGCCGGGGGTGACGTTGTCCAGGGACATGAAAGAAATTCTCCGTTGATGGTTTGCGCGTGAAGTCGCAGGGGATCGGGACCGGCAGATCAGCCGGTGCGCGCGGCAGGCGCCAAGGCGCCCCGCTCCCCTGGGATTAACCCTGATTTTACTGACGCCCGACTTGCAGCCACGGAAGCGTCGTTGTTTTCAGTTACAGTCCGTGCGTTGGCCAATCGACTCCCGCAGGGGCATACGAGGAAGCAACGCAGCCGGGCACGGCAGGCGTTGTGCCCGTAGAGCAATCACCCGGTCCTTGTGACTGAAGCGGAGCGAGTGGCAGCCGCGATGCGCTGCGGCTTGTCTCCGAATGATTAGGAGGAGATACGACTATGACGGGCAACTCGGTGCTGATACTGGCACTCGTCTGTGGTTTGGTGGCCGTGGCTTACGGCTTCTGGGCTCGCAGCTGGATTCTTTCCCAGGACGCTGGCAACCAGCGCATGCAGGAAATCGCCGCGGCCATCCAGACCGGTGCCGCCGCCTACCTGGCGCGGCAATACAAGACGATCGCCATCGTCGGCGTCGTGCTCGCCATCCTGATCGGCGTCTTCCTCGATACCCCCTCGGCCATCGGCTTCGTGATCGGCGCCGTGCTCTCCGGCGCCTGCGGCTTCATCGGCATGAACGTGTCGGTGCGCGCCAACGTGCGCACCGCCCAGGCGGCGACCCGGGGCATCGGCCCGGCGCTGGACGTCGCGTTCCGCGGCGGCGCCATCACCGGCATGCTGGTGGTCGGCCTGGGCCTGCTGGGCGTCACCGCGTTCTACTGGTTCCTGGTCGGCAACGGCAACCACACGCCCGACGCCAACCTGGCCAAGCTGCTGAACCCGCTGATCGGTTTTGCCTTCGGCTCCTCGCTGATCTCCATCTTTGCGCGCCTGGGCGGCGGCATCTTCACCAAGGGTGCCGACGTCGGCGCCGACCTGGTGGGCAAGGTCGAGGCCGGCATCCCCGAAGACGATCCGCGCAACCCGGCGGTGATCGCCGACAACGTCGGTGACAACGTCGGCGACTGCGCCGGCATGGCAGCCGACCTGTTCGAGACCTATGCGGTCACGATCATCGCCACCATGGTGCTGGGCGCGCTGCTGATCACCAACGCCGGCACCGCCGCGGTGGTGTATCCGCTGGCGCTGGGCGCGGTGTCCATCATCGCCTCCATCATCGGCTGCTTCTTCGTCAAGGCCTCCCCCGGCATGACGAACGTGATGCCGGCCCTGTACAAGGGCCTGGCCGTGGCCGGCGCGCTGTCGCTGGTGGCGTTCTACGCCGTGACCGTCTGGCTGATCCCCGACAACGCGATCAAGGCCAGCGGCAGCCAGATGGCGCTGTTCGGCTCCTGTGCCGTCGGCCTGATCCTGACCGGCGTGCTGGTCTGGATCACCGAGTACTACACCGGCACCCAGTACGCCCCGGTCCGCCACATCGCACAGGCCTCGACCACCGGCCACGGCACCAACATCATCGCCGGCCTGGGCGTGTCGATGCGCTCCACCGCCTGGCCGGTGATCTTCGTGTGTATCGCGATCTGGGTGTCCTACACCATGGCCGGCCTGTACGGCATCGCCGTGGCGGCCACCTCGATGTTGAGCATGGCCGGCATCGTCGTGGCGCTCGACGCCTACGGCCCGATCACCGACAACGCCGGCGGCATCGCCGAAATGGCCGAGATGCCGGCCAGCGTGCGCGACATCACCGACCCGCTGGACGCGGTGGGCAACACCACCAAGGCGGTCACCAAGGGCTACGCCATCGGCTCGGCCGGCCTGGCCGCGCTGGTGCTGTTCGCCGACTACACGCACAAGCTCGAGTCCTACGGCAGCGTGATCAAGTTCGACCTGAGCGACCCGATGGTCATCATCGGCCTGTTCATCGGCGGCCTGATTCCCTACCTGTTCGGCGCCATGGCGATGGAGGCCGTGGGTCGCGCCGCCGGCTCGGTGGTGGTCGAGGTGCGCCGACAGTTCCGCGAGATCAAGGGCATCATGGACGGCAGCGGCAAGCCCGAATACGGCAAGGCGGTCGACATGCTGACCACCGCGGCGATCAAGGAAATGATGATTCCCTCGCTGCTGCCGGTCGTGGTGCCGATCCTGGTCGGCCTGCTGCTCGGCCCGGCCGCCCTGGGCGGCCTGCTGATGGGCACCATCGTGACCGGCCTGTTCGTGGCCATCTCGATGTGTACCGGCGGCGGTGCCTGGGACAACGCCAAGAAATACATCGAGGACGGCAACCACGGCGGCAAGGGCTCCGAGACCCACAAGGCCGCGGTCACCGGCGATACCGTCGGCGACCCGTACAAGGACACGGCCGGCCCCGCCGTCAACCCCCTGATCAAGATCATCAACATCGTCGCGCTGCTGATCGTGCCGCTGGTGATGCAGTTCCACGCACCCAAGGCGACGACCGGCGCGCTCGAGGCGCCTGCCGCGATTGCCGCACCCGCGACCACGGTGGCGGCCGCCGCGCCCCAGGCACTGGTGGTGAAGAACTGACAGACCGAACCACCCCGGGCCCGGCCGTCGTACCGGGCCCGCGGCACAGGCCCGCTCCCACCGAGCGGGCCTTTTTTTCGACCGCACCGGACCACACGGCGACACCCGCTCGGTGGCCTTAAACTCGATGGCTGGCATCGCCGCAGCGGCATCGCATCCCACGTCCCTCCCCGAATACGACCTCCACCATGCAACGCAACTTCATCGCCAACGCATCCGTCGCCAGCGCCAGCGGGCGCAGCATTCCGGTCCTGGACCCGTCCGACGGCCAATCCTTCGACGACTTGCAGCGCAGCGACGCCAGCGACATCGACGCCGCGGTGCAGGCCGCCCGCGCCAGTGCGAACACCGGCTGGGGCACGCTGGCCGCGGCCGAGCGCGGCCGCATGCTGACCCGGCTGTCGCAGACGGTCGCCGCCCATGCCGACGAACTGGCGCTGCTCGAGCAGCGCGATTGCGGCAAGCCGGTCAAGCAGGCACGTGCCGATGCCGCCGCCCTGGTGCGGTATTTCGAGTTCTACGCCGGCGCCTGCGACAAGCTGCACGGCGAGACGCTGCCCTACCTGGACGGCTACAGCGTGTTCACCTGGCGCGAGCCGCATGGCGTGACCGGCCACATCATCCCGTGGAACTACCCGATGCAGATCTTCGGGCGCAGCGTCGGCGGCGCACTGGCCGCGGGCAACACCTGTGTCGTCAAGCCGGCCGAAGACGCCTGCCTGTCGCTGATCCGGGTCGCGCAGCTGGCCGCGGAGGTCGGTTTCCCCGCCGGCACGATCAACATCGTGACCGGTTACGGGCACGAAGTCGGAGACGCGCTGGCACGCCACGACGGCATCGATCACATCAGTTTCACCGGCAGCCCCAAGGTCGGCACGCTGATCCAGCAGGTCGCGGCCGAACGCCACTGCCCGGTCACGCTCGAGCTCGGCGGCAAGAGCCCGCAGATCGTGTTTGCCGACGCCGACCTCGACGCCGTGTTGCCCACCGTCATCAATGCCATCGTGCAGAACGCCGGCCAGACCTGCTCGGCCGGTTCGCGACTGCTGGTCGAACAATCCATCTACGAGCCGCTGCTCGAGCGCCTGGGCAAGGCGTTTTCCGCGTTGCGCGCCGGTCCGGCCGCGCTCGACCTCGACCTCGGCCCGCTGATCCGGCAAAGCCAGCTGGTACGGGTCGGCGAGTTTCTCGCGCAGGCGGCCAAGGACGGCATCACCACCGTGGCCCAGGGGCAGATCGCCGCCGATGCGCCGGCCGGTGGTTTCTACCAGGCGCCGGTGCTGCTGCGCGACGTGCCGGTGGCGCACCGGCTGGCGCAGGAGGAGGTGTTCGGCCCGGTGCTGGCGGCCATGGCGTTCCGGGACGAGGACCATGCGGTCGAACTGGCCAATGCCACGCAGTTCGGGCTGGTCGCCGGTGTCTGGACCCGCGACGGCGCGCGCCAGTTCCGCATGGCGCGCCGGGTGCGCAGCGGCCAGGTGTTCATCAACAACTACGGTGCCGGCGGCGGTGTCGAACTGCCGTTCGGCGGCGTGAAGTCCTCCGGCTACGGCCGCGAGAAGGGCTTCGAGGCCTTGCTGGGCTTCACCACGCTCAAGACCGTGGCCGTGCGCCACGGATGAGGCCGCATGCAACCTGACCGGTCCCGCGGCGCAACCGCACACCACGCATGGGGTTGCCGGAGTGCGGCAGAATCCAGCCATGGCTGAACGCGTCATTCCTCTGGTCGACCATCGGCAGGCGGCATCCACACCGCTTGTCGACATGACACCGATGCAGGCCGACGGCCTGCTGCAGGACACGCTGCACCGGCCGCTGCGCGACCTGCGCATCAGCGTGACCGACCGCTGCAACTTCCGCTGCAGCTATTGCATGCCCAAGGAGGTGTTCGACAAGAACCACCCCTACCTGCCGCATGCCGACCTGCTCGACTTCGAGGAGATCACCCGGTTGGCGCGGCTGTTCATCGGCCATGGCGTGCACAAGCTGCGGCTCACCGGCGGCGAGCCGCTGCTGCGCAAGAACATCGAGCGGCTGATCGCCCAGCTCGCGGCCTTGCGCACGCCGCACGGCCAGCCCCTGGACATCACGCTGACCACCAACGGCTCGCTGCTCGCGCGCAAGGCCAGGCAGCTGCGCGAGGCCGGCCTGCGACGGGTCACGGTCAGCCTGGACGGGCTCGACGACACCGTGTTCCGCAGCATGAACGATGTCGACTTCCCGGTGGCCGAGGTGCTGGCCGGGATCGAGGCGGCCCGTGCCGTCGGCCTGGGCCCGATCAAGGTCAACATGGTGGTCAAGCGCGGCACCAACGAACACGAGATCCTGCCGATGGCGCGTCATTTCCGCGGCACCGGCATCGTGCTGCGGTTCATCGAATACATGGATGTCGGTGTCACCAATGGCTGGCGCATGGACGAGGTGTTGCCCTCGCGCGACGTGATCCGGATGATCCGGCAGGAACTTCCGCTGGTCCCGCTGGAGGCGACGAACCCGGGCGAGACCGCCCAGCGCTGGGGCTACGCCGGCACCGACGGCCAATACGATCCGCGGCTGGGCGAAGTCGGTGTCATCAGCAGCGTGACCCAGGCCTTCTGCCATGACTGCAACCGTGCCCGCCTGTCCACCGAAGGCAAGCTGTACCTGTGCCTGTTCGCCTCGCAGGGGCACGACCTGCGTGCCCTGCTGCGCGGCGGCGCCAGCGACGCGGAACTGACGTCGGCGATCGGCCACATCTGGAGCCGGCGCGACGACCGGTATTCCGAACTGCGCAGCACCGCGGGCGCGACCACCCGGCCCCGGGTGGAAATGAGCTACATCGGAGGCTGAGCCGTGGGCCCGCACACTGCCGCAGCCGATCCGCACGACATCCCCGCGGCAGCGTCGGAGCCGACGGCGCCTCTGAGCCGAGCGCAGGTCACCGGAGTCGTGCTGGCGGGTGGTCGCGGCGCGCGCATGGGCGGGGTCGACAAGGGCCTGCAACCGTTCCATGGCGTGCCACTGGCCCGGCATGCACTGCAACGGCTGCAGCCGCAGGTCGGCGCGTGCATGATCAATGCCAACCGGCACCTCGACCAGTACCGCGCGTTCGGCGTGCCGGTGCTCGCCGATACGCTGCCCGACTACGCCGGCCCGCTGGCGGGCTTCGCCAGCGCGCTCGAACACTGCCAGACGCCGTACCTGGTGACGGTGCCCTGCGACTCGCCGCTGTTCCCGGCTGACCTCGTGGCGCGCCTGTCCGATGCGCTGGTCCGGGAACAGGCCGACATCGCCATGGCCAGCGCACAGGAAGCCGATGAACACGGCGGCGCGCCGGCATGGCGCGCGCAACCGGTGTTCTGCCTGCTGCCGGTGCGCCTGCTGCCCAGCCTGAACGCCTTCATGGCCAGCGGCCGGCGCAAGATCGACGCCTGGACCGCACTCCACAAGACGGTGCTGGTGCCGTTCGACGATGCGCGTGCCTTCGCCAATGCCAATACCGTGGACCAGTTGCAGGCCCTGCAGCCATGAACCTCAAGACCATTGACGCCATCGCCGCCGAATTGCAGGGTTACGACCCGAAAAGCCTGCGCGCCAGCGACGTCGGCCTGTTCCTCGAGCGGCTGGTGGAACCGGTCGCGCAGGTCGAGCAGGTCGGCGTGTTCGACGCATTGCAGCGCGTGCTCGCCGACGACATCGTCTCGCCGATCAGCGTGCCGCCGCATGACAACTCGGCGATGGACGGTTTCGCCTTCGACGGTGCAGCCCTGTGCGCCGACGCGCCGCTCACCTTGACGGTCGTCGGCACCGCACTGGCGGGCGAGCCCTGGCAAGGCACCGTCGGCCCCGGCGAGGCCCTCAAGATCATGACCGGGGCAGTGATGCCGGCAGGCCTGGACACCGTGGTACCGCAGGAACTCGCCAGCGAGCGCGACGGCACCGTGACCATCCCGGCCAACACGCTGGCGCGCGGCGACAACCGGCGCAAGTGCGGCGAAGACCTGATGCAGGGCATACCGGCGTTGCGCCAGGGCCAATGGCTGGGCCCGGCCGCGCTCGGCCTGATCGCCAGCCTGGGCATTGCCGAGGTGCCGGTGCGGCGCCGGCTCAAGGTTGCCTATTTCTCCACCGGGAACGAGATCCTCAGCCTGGGCGAAGCGCCACGGCCCGGCGCGGTCTACGACAGCAACCGCTACACCGTGTTCGGCCTGCTCACCCGCATGGGCGTCGAGGTGCTGGACATGGGCGTCGTGCCCGACGCGCCGCAGGCGCTCGAGGCCGCATTCGTCGAAGCGGCGCAACGCAGCGACGCCATTATCACCAGCGGGGGTGTCAGCGTCGGCGAGGCCGACTACACCAAGGCGATGATGCACAAGCTCGCCGGAACGGCCGGGGGCGTGGCGTTCTGGCGCATCGCGATGCGCCCGGGACGTCCGATGGCCGTGGGCCGGATCGCCGCCGGCACGCCACAGGCGCCGCGCAGCGCCGTGTTGTTCGGCCTGCCCGGCAATCCGGTGGCCGTCATGGTGACCTTCCTGGCCTTCGTGCGCCCGGCACTGCTGCGCATGATGGGCAGCCAGGCCACTGCGGTGCCGATGCTGCGTGCACACAGCGAGGAACCGATCCGCAAGAAGGCCGGGCGCACCGAATACCAGCGCGGCATCGTCAGCTCCGGACCCGACGGCGCCCTGCGGGTGCGCACCACCGGCAACCAGGGATCGGGCGTGCTCAGCTCCATGGTGCAGGCCAACGGCCTGATCGTGCTCGGGCACGACCAGGGCAACGTGGCCGTCGGCGACGAAGTCGACGTGATGATGTTCGACGGCGCGATCTGAGCGTCAGCGTGCCGGCGCCGCCGGCTGCAGCGACGCGCCGGCCGCCGCCGGCGGGATCGGCACCGCATGCGCAGGACCGGCAGGGCTGCCGACCATGGGATCCGACGTCACCTCCTTCTTCGCGCCCGGCGCATGGCGGCGTGCCAGCAGCGTATACATGGTCGGCACGACGAAGATGGTCAGCAGGGTTCCCAGGCTCATGCCGCCGACGATGACCCAGCCGATCTGGCGCCGGCTCTCGGCGCCGGCACCGGTGGCCAGTGCCAGCGGGACCGCGCCCAGCACCATGGCGCCGGTGGTCATCATGATCGGACGCAGCCGCTGGGCGGCGGATTTCTGGATCGCCGCCATCGTCTCCATGCCCTGCTCGCGCAACTGGTTCGCGAACTCGACGATCAGGATGCCGTGCTTGGTGATCAGGCCCACCAGCGTGATCAGTCCGATCTGGCTGAACACGTTGAGCGTACCGCCGGACCACTGCAGCGCCAGCAAGGCGCCGGCCATCGACAAGGGCACGCTGAGCAGGATCACGAAGGGGTCGACGAAACTCTCGAACTGCGCCGACAGCACCAGGAAGATGAAGAACAGGGCCAGGATGAACACCAGCGTCAGCGAATCGGACGACTTGCGGAACTCGCGGCTGATGCCGTTGAGGTCGGTCGCGTAGCCGGGCTTGAGCACCTTCTTCGCGGTCTGGTCCATGAAGTCCAGCGCCTCGCCGACCGAATAGTTCGCCGACAGGTTGGCGGTGATCGACGCCGAGCGGCGCTGCGCGAAATGGTTGAGTTCACGCGGCACGACCACCTCGCGGATCTTGACCAGCGCCGACAGCGGAATCATCGTGTCGCCCCGGCCCCGCACGAAGATGCGCTCGATGTCCGACGGCGTGCCGCGCCCGGTCTCGATGGTCTGCACGATCACGTCGTATTGCTCGCCCTCGCGCTTGAACCGGGTCACGATGCGCCCGCCCAGCATGGTCTCGACCGCGCGCGCGATCGCGTCCACACCCACGCCGTTGTCGGCGGCACGTTCGCGGTCGACCTCGAGCTTGATCTCGGGCTTGTTGAGCCGCAGGTCGGTGTCGACCTGCGCAAACCCCGGGTTCTTGGCCAGCTCGTCCTGGAATGCGCGCACCACCTGCGACAGGTTCTGGTAGCTGTCGGACGTGATGATGACGTAGTTCACCGGCCGCTGCGTGAAGCCCTGGCCCAGCGACGGCGGCGTGATCGGGAACGCGCTGACACCGGTCAGGCCGGCGACCCGCGGCGTCATCTCGCGCGCCATCTCCTGCGTCGTGCGCTTGCGCTCCTCCCACGGGACGGTGCGGAAAAAGATGTTGCCCTGGGCCACGGTCGGGTTGCCGATGGTGGCGAACACCCGGTCGAACTCCGGAAAACTCTCGCCGATGCGCTCGATCGCGGTGGCATACCGGTTGGTGTACTCCAGCGTCGCGCCATCCGGCCCGTTGACCTGGGCCAGCACCACGCCGCGGTCCTCGATCGGCGCCAGTTCGCGCTTGATGGTGCCCAGCACCGACCAGGACACGACGCCGCTGCCGATGGCCAGCAGCACGATCAGCCAGCGGACCCGCAGGCTCCAGCCCAGCAGCCGCGCATAGCCGCGCGTGATCGCCTGCAGGCCGCGTTCCATGCCGCGGTCGAAGAAACCGGGCTTGGGATTGTGCTTGAGCAGCAGCGAACACATCATGGGCGAGAGCGTGAGCGCGACCAGGCCCGAGACCACGACCGCGCCGGCCAGCGCCAGCGCGAACTCGGTGAACAAGCGGCCGGTGCGCCCGGGCGCAAAGGCCAGCGGCGCGTAGACCGCCACCAGGGTCATCGTCATCGCGACGATGGCGAAACCGACCTCGCGGGCGCCGCGGATGGCGGCCTGGAACGGCGTCAGCCCTTCCTCGATGTGCCGGTAGATGTTCTCCAGCATGACGATGGCGTCGTCCACCACGAGGCCGATCGCCAGCACCAGCGCCAGCAGCGTCAGGGTGTTGATGCTGAATCCGGCCAGCGCCATCAGCGCAAAGGTGCCGATCAGCGAGACCGGAATCGTCAGCAGCGGAATGATGGACGCACGCAGGGTGCGCAGGAACACGAAGATCACCAGGGCCACCAGCACCACCGCCTCGGCGATGGTGGTGTAGACCGCCTTGACCGAGCGGTCGATGAACACCGAGTTGTCGTTGGCCACCTCGACCCGCACCCCCGCCGGCAGGTCGGCCCGCACCTTGTCGAGCAAGGCATAGACACCGGCCGACAATTCCAGCGGGTTGGCCGTGGCCTGGCGCACCACGCCCAGCGCGACGGAGTCGCGGCCGTTCAGACGCACGCTCGAGCGCTCCTCGGCCGCCCCGGTCTGCACCCGCGCCACGTCGGCGATACGGATCGGGAAGCCGTTCACGGTGCGGATCACGACCTGGCGGAACTCCGCGGGGCGCTGCAGATCGGTGGCCGCGGTCACGTTGAACTCGCGCTGCCGGCTCTCGATGCGCCCGGCGGGCACCTCCAGGTTGGAGCGTCGCAACGCGTCCTCGACGTCCTGCACGGTCAGGCGGAACGCCGCCAGCTTGTCCGGATCCAGGCCGATGCGCATGGCCAGCTTGCGCTCGCCGAATACATTCACGTCGGCCGCGCCGGGGGCGGTCTGCAACACCGGCTTGACCATCTGGTTGGCCATGTCGGTCAGTTGCAGCGCCGTGTGGGTATCGGAACTCAGCGCCAGGAACACCACCGGGAAGGACTCGGCCTCCACCTTGGCGATGACCGGCTCGTCGATGCCCTGGGGCAGTCGCTGGCGCACGCGCGAGACCTTGTCGCGCACGTCGGCGGCGGCGCCGTCGGGGTCGCGGCTCAGCGCGAAGCGGATCGTGATCAGGCTGCGTTCCTGGCGGCTGATCGAGGTGATCACATCCACCCCCTCGATGCCCGCCAGCGAGTCCTCCAGCACCTTGGTGACCTGCCCTTCGACCACCTCGCTCGACGCGCCGCCGAACCGGGTCTGCACGCTGACCACCGGCTCGTCGATCTTGGGATATTCGCGCACCGTCAGCCGGTTGAACGACACGGCGCCGATCAGCACGATCAGCAACGACAACACGGTCGCGAAGACCGGGCGGCGGATCGAGGTCTCTGCCAGCTGCATGGGGCGGCTCCGGCTGCGTCAGTTGCCGGCCGAAGCCAGCGAGGCGCCCGTCAGCGCACCCGAGGCGCCACCGGCCGGTGCACTGGCCGCTCCGGCCGGGGCCGCAGGGCCGCCGCGCTGGGCCGGCGGCCGGCCAAGTTCGACCACACGCAGCGGCGTGCCGTCGCGCTGCAGCCGTTGCTGGCCGGCCACGACGACCGTCTCACCCTCGAGCAACCCGTCGAGGATCTCCACCTTGCCCATCTGGCGCACGCCGAGCTTGACCTCCTGGCGCATGGACACCAGCGTGGTGTCGGGCGGAAGCGGCCGGTCCGCCGCCGCCGGCACCTGCGAGGGCTCGACCACCTTGATCACGAACTGGCGGCCCCCCTGCGGCACGATGGCTTCCTCGGGCACGACGATGGCCTGGTCCTTGATCGCGAAGACCGTCGTCACGCGGGCAAACATGCCGGGACGCAATGGCGCAGGGCCACCCCGCGCCGCCAGCCGGCCGACCGGCGACCAGCGCCTGCGCCGGCGCGCTCTCGCGCACACCGGCACACGACGCCGGTTCATTCGACCCACGGGCTGCGGCGGCAGCCGGCGGTTCCGCCACGACCGCGGCGTTGCGGCCGCCGCCGCGCAGCCCGCCGGTGCCCCGGCCCCCGCCCGGCAACCCGCGCCGGCGCACCCGGGCCGGCCGACAGCCGCGCCGGCGACCCGGCGGCTGCGCCGGCGGCGGGCCCACCCGGCCTGCCGCCCCCTTGGGCCAGCGGCTCGCCCATGGTGTTGGGCAACACCGCGCGCACGCCGACCGAACGGCCGTTGACGTCGAGCAGCGGATCGATGGCCTCGACCGTGGCCTTGAACATGCGGCCGGGAAACGCGTCGAGCTGCAATTGCACGCTCTGGCGCGGCTTGAGCTTGCCCTGGAAACGTTCGGGCAGGCGGAAGTCCGCATACATGCTGCTGATGTCTTCCAGGTTCACCAGGTCGGCGCCGTCCTTGACGTAGTCGCCCAGGTTCACGTTACGGATGCCGACGGTACCGTCGAACGGCGCCAGGATCGCCATGCGCGACCAGCGCGCGCAAGCCAGCGCGAGTTGCGCCTCGGCCACCTGCAGGTTGGCGTTGCTCTCGTCGAGCACGCGCTGCGCGACGAAGCTCTGCGCCACCAGTTCCTGGTTGCGCTTGAGATTGGCCTGGGCGATCGACACCTGGGCCTGGGCCTGCTTGATCTCGGCCCGCTGCAAGGTGTCGTCGAGTTGCACCAGCACCTGGCCCTTGCGGACCGTGGCGCCGTCGGCGAAGCCGATCTCGCGCACCCGGCCGGCGACTTCGGGCCGCAGCATCACGCTCTGGCGCGAACGCAGGGTGCCGACCGACTGGGCATCGTCCTGCAACCGGGCACGTTCGGCCTTGGCCACCTCGACACCTGCGGCGCGCGGCGCTGCAGGGCCGGCTCCGCCGCCGCCCGCCGCGGTGGCCGGTGCCGCGGCACCGGATCGCGCCGGGCCGGTCGGGGCCGCGACCTCGGTCGGACCCTGGGGCCGGGACTGGTACCACCATGCGCCCGCCGAGGCGGCAGCAATACCCACAACTGCGACGACCGAATGGATTGCCCGTAGAGCCATGGGTGGAGTTACCCCGGTTGGATGATTGACAGAAATCGAAATCGCCCGCGAATGTACCAGTGCCGCCGGGGTTTCAGTTGTCTGTTGCGTAAAGACCGGGGGCTTTGCGTCGGCTATGTCGCGCCGACACCACGTCCGCGCGCCCGCGCCATCTCGACGCCGCGGTTGGCCAGCATGTCCGCCCGCTCGTTGCCCGGGTCGCCGGAATGGCCCTTGACCCAGCGCCATTCGATGCGATGGCCGCCGCCGAACACGGCGGCATCGAGCCGCTTCCACAGGTCGACGTTCTTGACCTCCTGCTTGGCCGCGGTGCGCCAGCCGCGCGCCTTCCAGCCGGCGATCCATTCGGTGATGCCCTTGCGCACGTATTCGCTGTCCAGGTACAGGATCACGTGGCAGGGGCGCTTGAGCGCGGCCAGCGCCTCGATCACGGCCATCAGTTCCATCCGGTTGTTGGTGGTCGACGCCTCGCCGCCGAACAATTCCTTCTCGGAACCGTCGGCCATCAGCAGGGCCCCCCATCCGCCCGGGCCGGGATTGCCCTTGCAGGCCCCGTCGGTATAGATCTCGATCTGCTTCATTTCTCGCTCCTGCACATGGATGTTGTTCGAAGGGTGGCGCCCGCCAGGCCGGCGGCCGCGGCACCGGGTCGGCTCAGGACCTGGTGCCGGCGGGGTCGGCGCGGCGCGAGCCCTGGGGCTGCCGATTGGCGACCGACACCGGCGCCGTGCCGCGCGCCTTGGCCGTCTTCCACGCCGGGCCGAGCAGGCGCATGCCCCGCACCCGCTTGGTCGCGACCAGGAAATAGACCGCGCCGAAGATCGGCCACCAGCGCGCGCCGGCACGCTCCATCCACTGGAAGCGTTCGAGCCATCGCGCATCGGACACCGCCGGCCGATAACAGCCGAAACGGCCGGACTCGACCTCGAAGCTCAGCAGCCGCAACCAGTCGCGCAGGCGCCAGTATCCGATGAACTCGCCTTCGGCCGGCAGGTACAACTCACCGAATCCCAGGCGCCGGTACAGGTGGGCGCGCCGCTGGCGCAGGCCCCACAGGCTGACCGGGTTGATGCCGCAGATCACCACCCGCCCTTCGGGTACCAGCACCCGTTCGACCTCACGCAAGGTCGCGTGCGGGTCCGGGTGCAGTTCCAGCGTGTGCGGCAACACGATCAGGTCCAGGCTGTTGGCCGGGAACGGCAGCGCGGAAAAATCGCAGGCCAATGCCGCGGCCTGTCCCGCGCCGTCGCGTTGACCGCCGGCGGCGGCCGTGTTACCGTGCCCCGGATTTGTCCGGGTTGCGGTGGGTGTCTCGTCAGCGGGGCGGCAGTCGGAGGCCAGCCAGCGGTGCGGCATCCGGTTGCAGCGCAAGGCCTCGAGGTGCGGCAAGCCGAGTTGCAGTGCGTGAAAGCCGAAGATGTCCGTCACGACCTCGTCGAGTTGCCGGCGTTCCCAGTCGAGCATGTACCGACCGCGCGCCGTATGGAACCAGTCCTGCAAACCTATAATTTGACGGTCCATGAATGTGAAACTGCGTCCAGCGCCCTGCTACAGCGGCAATGAAAAAAAGCACCCGGTCGGTGCGGCAATGGATGGGGCGTCGAATGCGACGCGGCAGGACGAACCGTTCGCGCGAACGCACACGCAGTGGCCACGAACCATTCTAGTCAGGTCGACATGTACAGCGGGGGCAGCCCCGCGTCGGGCATGCCTGACCGGCCCGGCCGCCAGCCGTCGATCGGCACGATCGAACAACAGGAGTTTTCAATGACGAACGGGATACGGCTCGCGCTGGCGGCCTTGGTGATCTTCCTCGGCGGTTGCGCGGCGACGGTACCCACACCCGTGACCACGGCCGACAGCGGCGCCACCGCCGGCGTGGCCCCGCCCGCAGCGGCGAACCCGAGCACGACCGTGACCGCGGCGGCCCCGGCAACGCCCGCCCGTGCGCCGGCCGCCACGCTGCCCAAGGTGTTCCCGTCCGGCCCGCTCACGCCGCTGGCACCCAACAAGGCCGATCCGCTCGTCGTCGCCACGCTGACGCCGCCAGCCGACCTGTGGGAACGCATCCGCCGCGGCTACCGGATGCCCGACCTGGACAACGACCTGGTGCGCGAGCGCGAACGCTGGTACGCGAGCCGGCCCGACTACATCGAACGCATGACCGAGCGCTCGAGCAAATATCTGTTCCACATCGTCGAGGAACTCGAGCGGCGCAACATGCCGACCGAGCTGGCACTGCTGCCCTTCATCGAAAGCGCGTTCAATCCGCAGGCCGTCTCCAGCGCCAAGGCCGCGGGCATGTGGCAGTTCATGCCGGCCACCGGCAAGTACTTCGAACTCAAGCAGAACGCCTTCCGCGACGACCGCCGCGACGTGCTGGCGTCGACCCGCGCCGCGCTCGACTACCTGCAGAAGCTGCACGGCATGTTCGGCGACTGGCACCTGGCGCTGGCGGCCTACAACTGGGGCGAAGGCAGTGTCGGCCGGGCCATCGAGCGCAACCGCAAGGCCGGCCTGGGCACCGGTTACGAAGACCTGAAGATGCCGGCGGAGACACGGCTGTACGTGCCCAAGCTGCAGGCGGTGAAGAACATCGTGCTCGACCCGCACCGGCTCGACACGGTGTTGCCGGTGATCGAGAACCATCCCTACTTCCAGTCGGTCGACATCACGCGCGACATCGACGTGGCAATGGCGGCCAAGCTGGCCAACGTGGCCCTGGAGGACTTCAAGGCGCTCAACCCGTCGGCGCACAAGCCGGTCATCCTGGCCGCGGGCACGCCGCAGATCCTGCTGCCCTGGGACAATGCCGCGACCTTTCGCGCCAACCTGCAGGCCAATGCCGGCCGCCAACTGGCCAGCTGGACCGCCTGGCAGGCACCGTCGACCATGCGCACCGCCGACGTGGCGCGCAAGGTCGGCATGAAGGAGGCCGACCTGCGCGCCGTCAACCAGATCCCCAACGGCATGGTCATCAAGGCCGGCTCGACCGTGCTGGTGCGCCGCTCGGCCGAAGTGCGGGAGGACGTGGCCGAGGCCATTGCCGAGAACGCCCAGCTTTCGCTCGGCCGCCAACAGCTGCAGGTGCGCCGCATCGTGCGCGCAGCCAAGAACGACACCGTCGCCAAGCTCGCGCGCCGCTACAAGGTCGACGCCAGCAGCGTGGCCGAATGGAACAAGCTGCCGGAATCGTCGGCGCTCAAGCAGGGCCAGCGCATCACCGTCTATCTGCCGGCACGCTCGCGTGCCGCGGCTGCCGCGGTGCGTACCGCGTCGTCCCGCTCCACGGGCCGCAGCAAGCAA
The DNA here is from genome assembly GCA_024236015.1 of Rhodoferax sp. Lineage (GTDB taxonomy): Bacteria > Pseudomonadota > Gammaproteobacteria > Burkholderiales > Burkholderiaceae_C > CAISIP01. The sequence continues at coordinate 424,205 of JACKLK010000001.1, read as the reverse complement.
AAGCCGGTCAAGCTCGCGCGCGACTGACGCAGCCGCGGGGCGTACCGGCCGATCAGGCGCGAAACTTCTCCTTGGCGATACGCGCGTAGTCGTTGGTGTAGATACGCTCGAGATCGATCTTCCCGGGCACCACGGCCGGGTCCAGGCGCGCCAGCGCGCGCACGGCCGTCCTGGCGCCTTCGTCCGGAATCAGGCCATCGAGCGCAATCGACTCCCGGATCTTGCCGAACGACGCCAGGTACAGGCCGCGGTCACCCAGCAGATAGGACTCCGGCACCGCCTTGATCAGGTCGCTGGGGCCGGCCGTCTGCAGCCACTTGAGCGCATGCACGACCGCATGGGTCAGTGCCTGCATGGTGTTCGGATGGTTCTGCACCGACGGGGCCGGCGCGAACAGGCTGTTGGACGGCATGGGTCCGCCGAACACGTCCTGGGAGCCCTTGAGCGAGCGGGTGTCGGAGATGACGCGGATGTCCCCCTTTTGCTCGAGCATCGTGATCACGGGTTCCATGTGCACGATGGCATCGGCGCTTCCGGTGCGCACGGCCTGCAAGGCCGCCCCCGTGGCGCCGGCGTCGACCAGTTGCACGTCCTTCAATGTCAGCCCGTGACGGGCCAGCACCAGGGCCGCCACCAGTTGCGCCGACGTTCCCGGCGCCGCCAGCGCGATCTTGCGTCCGCGCAGGTCCGGTACGCGCTTGAGCATCGGCATGGTGCGTGTCGACACACCGAACGCGACCTGGGGTGCGCGCGCCAGCAACACGAAGGCCTGCAGCAGGTGCTTGCGTGCCAGCGGATCGAGCAGGCCTTCGAACGTGCCACAGGCAACATCGGCTGCCCCCTCCATCACCGACTGCTGGGCACGCACGCCCGTGCCCAGGTCCAGGATCTCGACCTCCAGGCGCTCGGCGGCAAAGAAGTTCAAGCGCTCGGCGATGGTCAGCGGAAGGTGTTGCAGCGATGCCTTCGCTCCCAGCGCGATGACCAGCCGGCTTTTCTCCGGCCGGGCCGACGACTGTGCACCGACCATGCGTGCGCCGAGCGCAGCCCCAGCTGCGCCCAGCAAGAAAGTTCGCCGAACCATGCGCCGACCAGACACGTCCACACCCCAAGAATGCCGTCGCTGCAAGACTAGCAAAGCAGCGGCGCCACCGCATCGGGACCTTCCCGCACGGGATACTACGTAGGGGAAAACACCGCGCCAGCGCGACGCGGCAGTGGCTCAGCCCATGCGCGCGGAGAACAGGATCGCGATATTCACCGCCAGTGCCGATGTCCACACGAGCGTGCGCATGGTGGCAACGCCCGCCACATACAGGCCGACATACACGATACGCAGCAATACGAAGGCGGCGGCAAGCCCGTCGACGCGGGCCGGATCGGCGCCCAGCTGCTGTGCGATGACGACGGCACCGATGAAGAACGGAAGCGCCTCGAAACTGTTGGCCTGGGCTGCATTGGCGCGTGCGCGCCAGCCCGTCTGCCGTGCCAGCCAGCCGCGCGGATCGTCATTGTCGAAGCCCCCTTCGCTGCGGCGCTTGCCAAACGTGCCGTACTTGGCGATGCCCGCGCACACGATCGGCAACAGGCTGGCGACCAGCACACACCAGTGGGCAAGACTGAAAACCATGTGCAGACTCCGCGGCCCGACCCGGGCCTCAGCGCCGATCGACCAGCGCATGCGCGATGGTGCCCAGATCGACATATTCGAGTTCGCTGCCCACGGGAACACCCCGTGCCAGCCGCGTGACGCGCAAGCCGCGCGCACGCAGGCCCTCGCTGATCACATGGGCCGTTGCCTCGCCCTCGGCCGTGAAATTGGTCGCCAGGATCACCTCCTCGACGATGCCGTCCGTGGCGCGTTCGAACAACTTGCCCAGGCCGATGTCGCGCGGACCGATGCCATCGAGCGGATTGAGCTTGCCCATCAACACGAAATACAGGCCGCGATAGGCACCGGTGCGCTCGACCGCCGACTGGTCGGCCGGCGTCTCGACGACACACAGGCGCGTGACGTCGCGCCGCGGGTCCAGGCAGGTGTGGCACAACTGCGCCTCGGTGAAGGTATGGCAGCGCTCGCAATGGCGCACCGCATCGCAGGCGTGGGCCAGCGCGACGGACAAGGTGCGTGCGCCGGCGCGATCATGTTGCAGCAGGTGATAGGCCATGCGCGAGGCGGACTTCACGCCCACGCCCGGCAGGCGGCGCAGCGCCTGTATCAGGCCTTCGAGCGCGTTCGAGTCTGCCATGCGGTGTCAAGCGGGCAACTAGAACGGCAGCTTCATGCCGCCGGGCAGGCCCGGCATACCCGGCATGCCCGCCGTGATCTTGCCCATCTTCTCGGTCGTGGTTTCCTCGGCCTTGCGCACCGCCGCATTGAACGCGGCGGCGACCAGGTCCTCGAGCATGTCCTTGTCGTCGGCCAGCAGGCTGGGGTCGATGGTGACCCTGCGCACGTCGTGCTTGCAGGTCATCACGACCGTGACCAGGCCGGCACCGGACTCGCCCGTCACCTCGATGCTGGCCAGCTCGTCCTGCGCCTTCTTCATGTTGTCCTGCATGGCCTGCGCCTGCTTCATCAGACCTGCGAGTTGTCCTTTGTTGAACATGGTGTCGTTCCTTCCGTTGTTTGCTTGATGTTCGATCGCCGCACGGCGCAAGGGTGCGGCGACGCCGTTCAGGGCCGAACCACACGCGTTGCCGCGGCGTGACCGGCCTAGAGGGGTCGAATACTGCCAGTGACGATTTTCGCCCCAAACTCGCGCATCATCGTCTGCACGAACGGATCGTCGAAGATGAGCTGCTCGGCCGCCAGCTGGCGTTCGGCCGCAGCCGCCGCCAGCCGGCGCGCCGGACTGTCGGTGACCCGTCCGATCTCCACCAGCAGCGTGACCGGATGCCCGGCCGCCTGCAGGGCCGTCGTGAGCCGCTCGCGGCTGCCCGCCTGCTGCAAGGCCTCGCGCTCGACACGCAGGATCCACTGGTCGGAGTCGCGCCCCACCAGCTGCGATTGCAGGGCCAGTTCGCGCGCCAGTGCGGTGACCGCCTGCGCCGCCACCAGTTGCTGCACCGTGGCGAACCAGAAATCGCCCTCCTCGGTCGGCACCAGCGGTGCCGGCGCCTGCCCCGGTCGCACCACGTCGTTGCGCCCGTCGGCCTGCTGGCGCACCGGTACCGCGACCACACGATCGTCGTCCCGACCGTGGGGAGGGACATCCGGGTCCGCATCCGCGGTACGTGCGGACGCATGGGTGGTACCGCCCTGCACCACCGACAACCGACGCCCTGGCGGCACGGGCGATGCTCCGGATGCTCCGGATGCGTGAGCCGGGCCGCCGGCAACCCGTTCTGCGCCAGCGGCATCGTGCTGCGCGGGGGCTGCGGCGCGCCCGTCCGACACGGCCTCGGCCGCGGGCTCCTCGACCGGCGCAGCCGGCGCTGCCGGCGCTGCTGCCATAGCCGAAGCTGTCGAAGCTGCCGGAGCTGCCGGAGCTGCCGGAGCTGCCGGAGCTGCCGGAGCTGCCGGAGCTGCCGGAGCTGCCGGAGCTGCCGGAGCTGCCGAAGCTGCCGGAGTTGCCGCAGCCGGTGCGGCAGCCGCCTGCGCGGCCTGCAGCGACACTGGCACTGGCGCTGGCGCTGGCGCTCGCGGCGCGGCCGCGGAGCGTGCGGATACCGGCGCCGCGGCGGCCGGCCGGCTGTCATTCAGAGTTTTTTTTTCCTGCGGCGCCGTCGGCTTGAATGCCAGCAAGCGCAGCAACACCATCGTCAGCGCGGCATATTCATCCGGCGCCAGGCCCAGCTCGCCGCCGCCGTGCAGACACATGCTGTACAGCAACTGGGTCTCGTCGGGCGGCATCAGCGCGGCCAGGCGCGATACGTCCTGTGCCTCGGGATCGGCGTCGTCCGTGGCATCCGGCACGGCCTGGTGCACGGCCATGTGCTGCAGCACCGCCCCCATCTCCTCGAGCAGCGAGGCCGGATTCAGCCCGTTCACGCGCAGCTGCTCCACCGTCTCGACCACCGTCCTGCCGTCACCCAGGGCCAGGGCCTCGATCAGGCGCAGCACGAAACCGCGGTCGACACTGCCCAGCATGTGCCGCACGTTGTCCTCGGTCAGGCTGCCGGCCCCGAAGGCGATCGCCTGGTCGGTCAACGACAGGGCGTCGCGCATCGAGCCGCGCGCCGCACGCGCGAGCAAGCGCAGCGACTGCGCATCGACGGCCACCGATTCGGCCTCGAGCACGCGCGTCAGATGTTCGCGCACCGTGTCGGGCGCCATCGGCCGCAGGTTGAACTGCAGGCACCGCGACAACACCGTGACCGGCACCTTCTGCGGATCGGTCGTCGCGAGCACGAACTTCAGGTAGTCCGGCGGCTCCTCCAGCGTCTTGAGCATGGCGTTGAACGCCGGCGTCGTCAGCATGTGCACTTCGTCGATCATGAAGACCTTGAAGCGGCCCTGCACCGGTTTGTAGACCGCCTGCTCGAGCAGCGTCTGCACGTCGTCGATGCCGCGATTGGATGCGGCGTCGAGTTCGGTGTAGTCGATGAAGCGACCGGCATCGATGTCGCAGCAGGCCTGGCACACGCCGCACGGCGTCGACGTGATGCCGCCGTTGCCGTCGGCGCCCAGGCAGTTGAGCGACTTGGCCAGGATCCGCGACACCGTCGTCTTGCCCACGCCGCGTGTGCCGGTGAACAGGTAGGCATGGTGCAGGCGCTGCGTGTCCAGCGCGTTGGTCAGGGCGCGCACCACGTGCTCCTGCCCCACCATCTCGCCGAAGTGCCTCGGACGGTATTTGCGGGCTAACACGAGGTAGGACATGCGACGATTCTAGATGCCGGCGACGCGACGACCTTGCCGCCGAAACGGCCATCGCCGCTGCCGCGACAGATCACCGTGGCCGAGGCCGTACAATCGTTCGTGACGGGCCTTCCCGCATGGAGAAGCGGCCAACCGGGTCAGGTGGGGAACCAAGCAGCCCTAACTGTGGAACCAGTGCCGGGGTCAAGGCTCGTCACCTAATTTTCAGCCTCGAACACGAGGCGCAGCCGGTGGCCATCGCGGCCACCGTACCGCGGAGCTACCCGGTCATCGCGCGAAATACAGCGCGAAGCCGACCGTGACGGCCAGCAGCAGCAATTTGAACAACAACCCGCCGAGGCCCGAGCCTTCGGATTCGGGCGATGCTTGTCGTGTACTGGAAACCAGGGCAGCGGGAATGGTGCTGGCCGGGCCCAGTTGGGAAGGTATGGTGTTCTCGTGGTCCATGTTGCGCAGTCTGAGTTATCTTTTTGTGATTCCCCGCCCGGATTCTATCGGCAGCTCCGACAGGCAAGCATGGCGCGCACCATCGGGCCTGGTGCCGGTCACGCCGCGCCATGCAGGTATCGCAAGGCGCCGTCGGCTGCGATGCGGCCGCTGGCCATCGCCGCGGTGAGCAGGTAACCCCCGGTCGGGGCCTCCCAATCGAGCATCTCGCCGGCGCAGAACACGCCGGGACAGCCACGCAGCATCAGATGCGCGTCCAGGCCGTCGAACCGGACACCGCCGGCGCTGCTGATCGCCTCGGCAACCGGCCGCGCCGCCTGCAGGCGCAACGGCAAGGCCTTGAGCGTGTGCGCGATGCGCTGCGCGTCGGCCGGCTGCTCGCGTCCCAGTACCTCGTGCAACAGGCCGGCCTTGATGCCGCCGATGCCCAGGCGACTCTTGAGATGGCTGGACAGGGACCGCGAGCCCCGCGGGTGCGCCACCTCGTGCAGCACCCGTTCGGGCGTGAAATCCGGCAACAGGTCCACGAACAGTTCGGCCCAGCCCTGTGCCGCGATCGTGTCGCGCAGCAAGCCCGAGGCCGCATAGACCAGGCTGCCTTCGATGCCGGTCGCGGTGGCGACGAACTCGCCCTTGCGCTCGAACGCCGGCCCGGCAGGCCCGGCCGGCACATGGATGGTCACCGACTTGAACGGCTGGCCGGCGAAACGCTGCACGAAGTGCGGACTCCAGCCTCCAGCGCGATCGAAACCGCAATTGGCCGGCAGCAGCGGCGCGACCGGCACGCCAAGCGCGCGCAGCGGCTCGACCCAGGCTCCATCGGATCCCAGCCGCGGCCAGCTTGCGCCGCCGAGCGCCAGCACCACGGCATCGGCCGCGACCACGCGGGGCCCGTCGGGCGTGTCGAACCGCAGCCGTGTTGCGTCCGCCGGCGGGTCTTCTTCCCAACCGCGCCAGCGATGGCGCATGTGCAATTGCACCGGGTGACCGTGATCGGGATGGCGCAGCCGGTGCAACCAGGCGCGCAGCAGCGGCGCCGCCTTCATGTCGACCGGAAACACCCGGCCCGAACTGCCGACAAAGGTCTCGACACCCAGCGCCTGGGCCCACGCGCGCAGCTGCGCCGCACCGAAAGACCGCAACCAGGCCGCGACCTCGGCCTGGCGCTTGCCGAATCGGGTCTCGAACACCGCGGCCGGCTCCGAATGCGTCAGGTTGAGTCCACCCTTGCCCGCCAACAGGAACTTGCGTCCCACCGAGGGCATGGCATCGTACAGGTGGACCTCGACGCCGGCCGCGGCCAGCACGTCGGCGGCCATCAGCCCGGCCGGTCCTCCCCCGACAACGGCGGCACGGCGCGTCATGGCCGCACCGCCGGGGTCTCGGGCAGCTCGATCCACTCGCCCTGGCCATTGAGAAACGCGGCATGGACCACCTGCGCCGGATCGATGGCCCGCACCGCGGCGCGGTACCGCGCCAGTTGCGCGACCAGGTCCGGATCGCGCAGTGGCGCCAGGTTGGACTTGTGGTCGAGCACCCACCATTGGCCGTTGTCGCGGCGCTGCACCAGGCGGTCCAGCCGCAACACTGTGCCGTCGGACACCAGTTCGACTTCGTTGCCCTGCCAGGACAGCTGCGCGGCGTCCCAGGCCCAGGCACCCGGTCCGGCCAGGATGTTGCGCGCCATCGCCGCGGCACGATCGGCGCCCTCGGCGTCCAGCGCGAATTCGCGCCGCACCGCGGCCACTGCCGGTACATCGACACCGCCCCATTCGAGCAGGCGGTGCATGGCCTGGCCGACCCGCGCCAGCAGGTCCAGCGCGGGATCGACCGGCGCCGCCTCGACCGGCACCGGCGTCACGGGCGGCGGCCCGGGCGGCAGCACCTTGAGCGAGAACATGCCGTCCTGGAGCGGATCCGGCGGCGCGGGCGCGCACGCCGTCTCCGCCGCGGCCGGGATCGGCGCCGCCACGTCGGACAAGCGCCGCCACCAGCTGCCGGGAGCCTCGCGGTGGGGCTCGATCGACGACACCACCAAGGTGTTGCGGGCCCGGGTCAGCGCCACGTACAAGGCATTGAGTTCTTCGCGCTGGCGCTGCTGCAGTTCATGGTCGCGCGTGGCCTGGGCGCATTGCGGCGGATTCGCCTCGCTGCTGACGAAGAAGAACTGCCGCGGATGGGCCTCCTGCGCCGGCCAGTCGATCAACACGCCCATGGTCTCGGCCGCGCGCGGCGGCGTATCCGTGTCCAGCAGCACCACGACATCGGCTTCCAGGCCCTTGGCCCCGTGCACGGTCAACAGGCGTACCGCATCGGAAGTCACCGTCGCGGGCGCCTGCACGCCACCGGCCTTGAGGGCACGCACGAAGGCGTATGGCGTGACGAAACGCCCGCCGGCCACCTGCAGCGACGCCGCCAGCAAGGCACGCAGATTGGCCAGCACGGCGGCCCGCTGCACCTCGGGCGCGCGCACGGCGAAACGGGCCAGTACGTCGTGCTGGCTGTAGATCGCCTGCATCGCGTCGTGCGGCGGCAATCGGTCGAGCAAGTCCTTCCACGCCAGCAGCCGGGCACCGATGCCGTGCAGCGCATGGTCCTGCGGCCACGGCTGCTGCAGCAGCGCAAACCAGGAATCGGCCTGCGCACGCCGGCGCATGGCAAGATCGACCAGCGCCGGGTCGGGCACGTCGAACAGCGGCGAGCGCAGCACCCGCGCCATCGACAGGTCGTGCCGGCTCGATACCAGCACGTCGAGCAGGGCCACGATGTCCTGCACCTCGCAGCAGTCGATCAAGGCCGTGTTCTCGCCCACGTGCGCGGGGATCTGCAAGGCACGCAGTTCGTCCTGCAAGGGCATCAGGCTGGCGCGCCGACGCGACAACACCATGACGTCCGACGCGGCCTGGCCCTGCTGCACCACCTGTTGCGCGATCCAGCGGGCGACCTGGCGCGCCTCCAGGCTGCGCAGGGTTTCCTCGGGCACGTCCCGGGGCTGGGTCAGGCTGTCGCGCCAGGCGGGCGGCCCGTCGCCGTCGCGCTCCTCCTGCGCGGCCCGATCCCGCGCGATCGGCGGCAGGCGCAGCACCTGCCCGGCGGCATCGGCGCCGGTGGTGTGGGCACGAAAGCCGTCGTAGCCGTCGTCGTCGCGTGCCGCCAGCATGACCTGGTTCACGACCCCGATGATGTCCGGCGCATTGCGCCGGGTATGGTCGCATCGCAGCAGGTCGCCCCCCAGGCCGGTGGCCACGAAATCCTGCGCGGCCAGGAAGACCTGCGGCTCGGCGCGCCGGAAGCGGTAGATGCTCTGCTTCGGATCCCCCACGATGAACACGCTGGGCCGCTGGCCGGTGGCCCCGGCATAACTGCCCAGCCACGACAGCAGGGCATGCCACTGCAACGGATTGGTGTCCTGGAACTCGTCGATCAGCAGATGGCGCACCCGCGTGTCCAGCCGCTCCTGCACCCAGCCGCTGAGCTGCGGATCGGACAACAGGGTCATGGCCGCGCGTTCGACATCCGTCATGTCGATCCATCCGCGCTCGCGCTTGAGCGCGGCAAACGCATCGATCAGCACCCGGGCCAGGCCCGCCATGTGTTGCTGGTATTGCCAGGCCGCATGGTGGCGCTGCGCCGCGCACAACTGGGCCAGCTCGGCGGCGGCGGCCTGTGCGGCGTCGAACTTGAGCAGGTGGGTGTTGAGCCTGTCTTCCTTCTCGACGAACAAGGCCTTGCGCAGCGCGGCCAGGCAGGTCGCGGCGGCGTCCGGGTCGCCGGCGGGAGCGCCATCGCGTCGGGCGAACGCCTCGACCATGGCCTGTGCCGCCTTTTGCGGTGTCTTGTTCGACTCGCGCCCCAGGGCTGCCGACCACGCCAGCCAGCGTGTCCGCGCTCCGTCGCCCATCACCGCGTCGGCAGGTGATGCCAGCGACGCCAGTGCGGGAAACACATCGTGGAAATGGCGCACCGCCGGCTCGACGCGGCCGGCCGCATCGGCACGGGCGAACTCGATGCGCTTGTCCAGCGCGACACCCAAGGCCTTTTCCGTCTGGAACCGGCCATGGGTGCGCACCACCGCCTCGAACGCGGCCCGTTGCCCGGGTTGCTCGATCAGGGCCTGGTAGAAGCGGCGCCACACCAGCGCCTTTGCCGGCGCGTCGTCCTCCAGCAATTCGTATTGCAGCGGCAGGTTCAGCTGCTGCAGCACCGCGATCGGTGCGGCCCGCAGCAAGGCCGCGAACCAGCTGTGGAAGGTGCGGATCTGCACCTGCCGGGGGCATTGCAGCACCGCGTGCTGCAAGCCGGCCAGGCGCCGGGCCATGGCCGCGGCCGCGGCGGCATCGGCCGGCACCACGACGCCGCGGTCGCGCAACTCGCGCAGCAGCCGCTCCTGGCTGGCTCCGGCGAACTCCTGCAGCCACTTGTACAGCCGCTCGCGCATTTCGCTGGCCGCGCGCTTGGTGAAGGTGATGGCCAGGATGTCGTGCGGCTGCACCGCCAGGCGGCCGTCACCATCGTCCAGGCCGTCGAACAGGGCGCGCACGATGCGCGACACCAGCATCCAGGTCTTGCCCGCGCCCGCACAGGCCTCGACGGCCACGTGCCGGCGTGGATCGCAGGCCACCGTGTAGAAACGCGCGGCGCTGACGGTCGCGCCGTTGTGTTCGTAGGCCGCGACTGCGGCATGTTCAGCCATGGGCGGCTCCGGCGTCGGCACTCCAGAAATCCTTGCGGCACAAGCCACGTGCGGCGCAATGCTCGCAGGCGGAGCCGGCGCCGATGGCCGGCAGTTCGGCGCCTGCCGCAATCCGCGCCATGTCGTCGACGATGGCCGCCACCAGCTGGTCCCGCCAGGCGTCGATGTCGGGCATGTCGAATGCCTTGGTGCTGTCGGACTCCGCGATGTTCAGGTACATGGCCTGCAGGCTGTCGTCGTCGAGCAAGGCGCCGTAGAACGCGAGCTGGGTGTCCTCCTCGGGATGGCGCACCCGCGCTTGCGTCGTGGCCCGTGCCTCGGTCTTGTAGTCGATCACCAGTGCACGCCCGTCCGCCAGCCGGTCCATCCGGTCGATGCGGCCGACCAGCGTGATTCCGCCCAGCCCCATTTCGCGCTGCACCTCGGCCGCCTGGTAACGGGCACCGCTGCGTTCATGCCCTTCCAGCCACGCCAGGTAGGCCGCGCGCACCAGCGGCCAGGACGCGGCAAACGGCAGGAACTCGTTGGGCGCCAGCCCTTGTTCGCGGGTGGTGCGTTCGGCGGCCTGGTCGAGCATGGCGTGACGCTGTGCCAGCGTCGCCTGCGGCTCGAGTGCCAGCGCGTCGTGGAAATGGCGCAACAAGGCGTGCAGCCAGTTGCCGAAATCGCGCTTGCCCAGCGCGGTGTCGAGTTCGTCCGTCTCCTGCAGGCCGAGCATGCGCAACGCATAGAAACGGTAGGGGCAGCGTCGCAGGTCCGCGTACGCGCTGGCCGAGAGCTGCGTCACCCCGAGCGCGGGCGCCGACGGCCGGGGCATCGTGATGGGCTGCCGGTGCAGCGTCTGCGTCGCGCGCAGGTCCGGCGCCAGTTCCGGCATGCGCAGCCGCAGCCGCTGCACCAGCACGCTGGGCATCAGCAACTCGCCCGCGTCGCTGGCGCGCCACAGGATGTCGACCCGCGGCATGCCCAGGGCGTTGTCCCAAGCGCTGGCCAGCATGGCGGCTAGTTGTTCGCGCGAGGGCAGTCCCAGCAGGGCCCGCTGGGCGGGCGTCCACAAGCCGGGCAGATCCGGCGAGGCCGCCAGATTGTTCTCGTCGCAACCCGGCACCACGACGGCGGCCAGCGAACGTCCCAGCAACTGGCTCAGCGGCAACAGGACCACCTGCTCCTGCGGCGGGTGCGGCGGCACGAAGCTGCCCGCCTCGAGGACCTGCCCGACCCAGGCGGTGAATCCGGCCAGCGTCAGGCGCTGCGTGGCGTCGGCAAAATCGCCGTCGGACTGCTCGTGCAGATGCAGGGCGTCGATCACGGCCTGGCCCGCGGTGTCCTGCAGCAGCTCGGTCCACTGGCCTGCGGTCTGCAGTGCCGAGCGCAGGCTGTGCAGCCAGCCGGGCAGGTCCCGCGGCTCGCGCAACGCGCTGCGCAGGGTTTCCACCACGGACGCGGCGCGATCGTCCGGCGCGGCTGCGCGCCAGTCGCGAACGCCAGCGCGCCGCAAGCGGGCTTCGAGCCGATCCAGGTCCGGCGCGGCGATGGCACCGGCCTGCTTGGCCCAGTCGAGCACCGCATCGGACGTCGCATCCGGCGCCACGGCCCGCAACAGGCCCATGATCGCCGCAGCGGCCCGGGTGGTCGACAAGGTCCATCCGGTCTCGTCGCGCACCGCAACCCCCCGCTCGGCCAGCAGCGCGCGTGCGCGCCGCGTCAGCACGCGGTCCTGGGCGACCAGCGCCAGCGGCGCCCTGCCCGCGGCCAGATGGGCCAGTACGCAGGCGCAGGCCTGTTCGGCCTCGTCCTCGGCGTCCAGCGCCTGGCGCAGGCTGCAATGCCCGGACTCGGCCGGACTGGCCAGTTGCAGGCTCACGGCACGTTCGCCCCAACGCGCCTGCAAGGCAGCGAACAGCGGATCCTGCTGCAGCCCCTCGATCAGCACCAGCAGGTCCGCCGACGCCGAGAACAACGCGTCGGTCGGATACGCGCTGTGCGCGGCCCACACCACCGCGATCCGGCCCAGCCGCAGTTCCCAGTCGAGCAGCGGCGCCGCCCCTTCGCCCTGCAGCGCCTGGCCCATGCGCTGGCCCCAGGCGACACGCTGGTCCGGATGCACGGCGGCGGCCACGGGTGCGACGCTCCAGGCAGCCTCCATCAGGCGGGCGGCCAGCGCGCCGCCGGCACCGCGCAGCCCCGCGCGCTCGAGCATCGACGCCGCCGTGAGCAGGTCGCGCGCGGGGTCGCGCACCAGGTCGTCCGCCGCCGGCACGAAACCCGCCAGGGTGCGGCTCCAGTTCATCGTGGTCTCGAACCGCGGCATGAAAAAAGTGCTGGCCGGGCCGGCGTCCGCACCGCGCATCCACGCAGCGCGGGCGATGCCGATCAGTTGCACGTACGGCAACAAAACGACCACGTGCGCGGCATGGACCCCGCGCTGCCCGATCTCGCGACGCAATGTGGTGATGAGCCGGTCCCATTCAAGCCGGTAGTGATCGTTGATGGCTATCGCATCCATTGCATGGCCGCAGCGGGCAGACGGTATTGGTTTCTGTCACAATTTCCCCACTTTACCTGTACCGACAGAACCAAGGAGCCACCATGGCCAGCGAACTCATCAAACATGTCTCCGACGCCTCCTTCGAAGCCGATGTCCTGCAATCCGCCAACCCCGTGCTGGTCGATTACTGGGCCGAATGGTGCGGCCCGTGCAAGATGATCGCACCCATCCTGGACGAGGTCGCGACCGGTTACGAAGGCAAGCTGCAGGTCGCCAAGATGAACGTCGACGAGAACCGGGAAGTCCCGGCCAAGTTCGGCATTCGCGGCATCCCGACCCTGATGCTGTTCAAGGACGGACAACTCGCCGCCACCAAGGTCGGCGCCATGAGCAAGTCGCAACTGACCGCGTTCATCGACCAGCAACTGGCCTGATCCAGGCCCGGGGCACGCACGCCAGCGGCGCAGCAGCAGCGCCGCCGTGCAGGCGCCGCAACCGCGTGTTGCGGCCGCAATTTTTCCTGTCATAATCAAAACCCAACACCGGTCTGCAATCCAGGCCGGTTCAAGTTCCGGCTGCGGAACAACTGGTAGGGGCCACACTCTTGCCCCAGTCCACCCCCCCGATCAGCGATCCCTCTTTCCATCCCTTCCGGGTCATTCCATGCACTTAAACGAACTCAAGGCACTGCACGTGTCTGAAGTCCTCAAGCAGGCCGAAGAGCTTGAGATCGAAAACACCGGCCGCATGCGCAAGCAGGAGCTGATGTTTGCCATCATCAAGAAACGCGCGCGCACCGGCGAGCAGATCATTGCCGATGGCGTGCTGGAGATCCTGCCCGACGGGTTCGGCTTCCTGCGCAGCCCGGACACCAGCTACACCGCCAGCACCGACGACATCTACATCAGCCCGAGCCAGGTGCGTCGCTTCAACCTGCACACCGGCGACATGATCGAAGGCGAGGTGCGCACGCCCAAGGACGGCGAGCGTTATTTCGCGCTGAACAAGCTCGACAAGGTCAACGGCGGCGGGCCGGAAGAGAACAAGCACAAGGTGATGTTCGAGAACCTCACGCCGCTGTTCCCCAAGGAGCAGATGAAGCTCGAGCGCGACATCAAGAGCGACGAGAACGTGACCGGACGCATCATCGACATCATCGCCCCGATCGGCAAGGGCCAGCGCGCCCTGCTGGTGGCGCCGCCCAAGAGCGGCAAGACGGTGATGATGCAGCACATGGCGCACGCGATCGCGGCGAACTACCCGGACAGCTACATGATGGTGCTGCTGGTCGACGAACGCCCCGAAGAGGTCACCGAGATGCAGCGCACCGTCAAGGGCGAGGTGATCGCATCGACCTTCGACGAACCTGCAGCGCGCCACGTGCACGTGGCCGAGATGGTCATCGAGCGCGCCAAGCGCCTGGTCGAACTCAAGAAGGACGTCGTCATCCTGCTCGACTCCATCACCCGGCTGGCGCGCGCCTACAACAATGTCGTGCCCTCCAGCGGCAAGGTGCTCACCGGCGGCGTCGACTCGAACGCATTGCAGCGGCCCAAGCGATTCCTGGGCGCGGCCCGCAACGTCGAGGAAGGCGGCTCGCTGACCATCATCGCCACCGCGCTGATCGACACCGGCAGCCGCATGGATGAGGTGATCTTCGAGGAGTTCAAGGGCACCGGCAACTCCGAGATCCACCTCGACCGCCGGCTGTACGAGAAACGGGTGTTCCCCTCGATCCAGCTCAACCGCAGCGGCACCCGGCGCGAGGAACTGCTGCTGGCGCCCGAGATCCTGCAAAAGACCCGCATCCTGCGCCAGTTCCTGTACAACATGGACGAAATCGAGTCCATGGAACTCGTGCTCAAGCAGATGCGGGCCACCAAGAACAACAACGAGTTCTTCGACCAGATGCGCCGCGGCGGCTGATCGAACGGCCTGCGAGCGGGAAACCGTGCCATAATCGCAGGCTTTACGCGACAAGTACGCCTGGAATTTTCAGATTGCGCAATGGTTTGCGCAACGCCAGACGCGGCTGACGCAACTGAAGGAACACCCATGAAAGACGGAATCCACCCCAACTACCGCGAAGTCTGCTTCCAGGACCTGTCCAACAACTTCAAGTTCGTGACGCGTTCGTGCGTCAGCGCCAAGGACAAGATCACGATGGAAGACGGCCGCGAACTGCCGCTGTACAAGCTCGAGACCTCCAGCGAGTCGCACCCGTTCTACACCGGCACGCAGAAGTCGGTCGACAACATGGGTGGACGCGTCGAGAAATTCCGCAACCGCTACGGCAAGACGAGCGCCAAGTAAGCATCGATCGCACCCAGACGAAGGGCAGCCCGGGCGACCGTGCTGCCCTTCTGTCTTTACCGAGCCCCGATACACCCCGCCTCCCGCAGACCGTGAACCAGCCCAGCCCCGCCATCGTCGCCCAGGGCGCGGTGCGCCGCCTTCCCCGCGTCGCGCTGCTGCTGCTGTGCCTGGCCTACATCGTGCCCGGCCTGGTCGGTCGCGAACCTTGGCGCAATGCCGACATGGCCAGCTTCGGCTACATGGAGCAGATCGCGCGTGGTGCGACGAGCTGGTTCGACCCGGTGTTGCTGAACCTGCGTCCGGAACTCGACGGGCTGCTGCCGTACTGGATCGGCGCCTGGTTCGTTCAATGGGGGCCGGCCTGGATCTCGCCCGTGCTGCTGGCGCGCCTGCCGTTCGCGCTGATGCTCGCAGCGACACTGGCCGCAACCTGGTACGCCGTCTACAACCTGGCCTCGCATCCGCGTGCCCAGCCGGTCGCGTTCGCGTTCGGCGGAGAAGCCCATCCGACCGACTACGCGCGGGCCATCGGCGACGGCGCCCTGCTGGCCCTGATCGCCTGCCTGGGCCTGGCCCAGCTCTCGCACGAGGTCACGGCGTATCTGGCCCAGCTGTGTTTCACCGCTCTGGCCTTCTACGGCATGGCGGCCATCGGCCATCGCCTGTGGGCTCCCGCCAGCGCACTGGCATGCGGGCTCGCGGGCCTGGTGCTCAGCGGCGCCCCCAGCCTGGCCATTCTGTTCGGCGCCGGTGCGGCGCTGCTGCACTTCCTGGCCGCCGAACCCGGGCCGGCCGGCCGGCGCCGTGCCTTGCGCAGTGCCGGCGTGATCGCACTGCTCACCGTGCTGGCCGCGGCCCTGGCGTCGTCGCTGGATCTGTGGCAATGGCGTGTGCTGCTGTCCCAGGACGCCGGCAGCAAGGACTGGCGCAGCCTGGCCCGCCTGCTGCTGTGGTTCACCTGGCCGGCCTGGCCGCTGGTGTTCTGGACGGTATGGCGCTGGCGGCGCCAGCTCGCCATGGTGCCGGTGAGCCTGCATCTGGTCCTGCCGCTGTGGTTCGCCGTCGTGACGATCGCCGCCACCGTGACCACCAAGCCGGCCGACCGCACGCTGCTGCTCGCCCTGCCCGCATTGGCCACGCTGGCCGCGTTCGCGCTGCCGACGCTGCGCCGCAGCATGGCGGCCTTGATCGACTGGTTCACGCTGCTGTTCTTCACCGGCTGCGGCATCGTCATCTGGGTGATCTGGGTCGCGATGCAGACCGGCGTGCCGCGCCAGCCGGCGGCCAACGTGTTCAAGCAGGCACCCGACTTCCAGGCCACGTTCGACCCGACGACCTTCATCGTCGCCTTGTGCGCGACCCTGATCTGGGGTTGGCTGGTGCAGTGGCGGGTCGGACGGCACCAGGCGGCGATCTGGAAAAGCCTGGTCCTGCCGGCCAGCGGGGCCGTATGGTGCTGGCTGCTGCTGATGACCTTGTGGATGCCGCTGCTGGACTTCGTGCGCAGCTACCAGCTGGTGACCGAGCGCGTGACCGCGCAGGTCGGGCCAAACGCCTGTCTGCAGGTGATGGACCTCGAGCGCGACCAGATCGCGGCGCTGCAGTACCACGGCGGCTTCCGGCTCACGCCGGCCACGCCCGCGTCCGACTGCCCCTGGTTGATCGCCGATCCGGAACTGCTCGCGCAGCGTCGCCACCAGCCCGATCCGGCGCAATGGCTGTCACAGGCGCTGATCGAGCGCGCGTCGGGCAAGGGCGACGAATTCCACCTGTTCCGCCGCATCACGCCGTGACGGCCTGCGCGTCGCGGCGCGACGCGTGCGCACCGACCCGCTGCACGCGACTGGCGGGGAAGGTGATGGCGAAACGGGCGCCCTGGCCCGGCTTGCTGGTGATGAGCAGCTGCGCGCCATGGCGCTGGACGACATGCTTGACGATCGCCAGGCCCAGTCCGGTGCCGCCGGTCTCGCGCGAGCGGCTGCGATCGACCCGATAAAAACGTTCGGTCAGCCGGGGCAGATGTTCCGGCGCGATACCCGGCCCGTCATCGGTGACCGAAAACTCGCCGCTGCCGTCCGCATGGCGGACCCATTGCATCGTCACCGTGCCGCCATTGGGCGTGTAGCGGATCGCATTGTTGACCAGGTTGGCCATGGCGCTGTGCAACTCCATCTGCGAACCGGCGATCCGGCAGTCGGTATCGATCTGCACGGTGATGTCGTGGCCGACCTGGGTCATCAGCATCGACAGTTCCCGTCCCTCCTGCGCGCAGGTGTCCATCAGTGCGCGCACGTCGACCCATTCGTCGAGCCGCGGCAGCGGGCTGCCCTCGAGCCGCGACAGCGTCAGCAAGTCGTTGACCAGGGTCTGCATGCGTTGCGCCTGCTGCGACATCAAGGCCAGGTAGCGCTGGCGTTCGGGGCCGTCCATGGGCAGGTTCTGCATCGTCTCGACGAATCCGCCCAGCACGGTCAGCGGCGTGCGGATCTCGTGCGACACGTTGGCCACGAAGTCGCGCCGCATGGTTTCGGCCTGCTCGAGGGCGGTCACATCGCGCGACATCATCAGGCTGCGGCCCTCGCCATACGGATGCAGATGCACCGACAGGCGCACCGGGCGGCTGTTGCTGCTGGCCGGGCCGGGTATCACCACATCGTGTGCATAGTCGCCCTTGGCCTGGTAGGCGGCGAACTGCGGGTCGCGCACCAGGTTGGAGACCTGCTGCATCAGGTCGCGCTGGGGATCGAAGCCGAAGTGGTCGGCCGCGGTCTGGTTGCACCATTCGATGCGGCCCTCGGCATCGAGCAGCACGACGCCGTTGGGCGAGGCCTGGATCGCCGACAGGAACTCCTGCAGGCGCTGCTCGCTCTCGATCAGCTTGCGGTCCCGGATGCGCACCAGGCGCCGGACCCGGTCCGCCATTTCGCCCCAGTACCCCGGTATCACCGGCGGGCGGCTGGTGTCACCCTCGCGCAGCCAGCTGCGCAGCTTCTGCCCGCGGCGCAGGTCGATCAACACCCACGCCATGCTCGCGACCAGGATGCCGACGATGACACGGTGTTCGGCTTGCGCCAATGTCAACGCGAAATAACCCACCAGCGCACCGGCGAGCTGGAACAGGAAGAAGCGAAAGACGCGCCAGATCATCGGCCACGGGTGAAGCGTTGCGGCTTCAGTTCGGCTGCGACGGGGTCAGGGCCGTCAGGCGATAACCCACGCCACGCACCGTCTCCACCATCGCGCCGGCATCGCCCAGCGCCTCGCGCAGGCGCTTCACATGCACGTCGACGGTACGCTCCTCGATGTAGACATGGTCGCCCCAGACCTTGTCGAGCAACTGGCCACGGCTGTGCACCCGCTCGGCATGTTTCATCAGGTAGTTCAGCAATTTGAACTCGGTCGGCCCCAGCTTGAGCATGCGATCCTCGTAACTGACCCGGTGCGTGGCCGCATCCAGGTGCAGGGAGCCGATCGACACGCTGTCGGCGACATTCTCCGGCGCGCGACGGCGCAACACGGCGCGGATGCGCGCCAGCAGTTCCTGCGTCGAGAACGGCTTGGTGATGTAGTCGTCGGCTCCGGCGTCCAGCCCGGCCACCTTGTCGGGTTCGTCGCCGCGCGCGGTGATCATCAGGATGGGCACCGGCTTGACGCGCGGATCGGCCCGCCAGCGCCGTGCCAGCGTCAGGCCGCTGTGGCCCGGCAACATCCAGTCGAGCAGGATGGCATCGGGCAATACCTCGTTGATCTCGCGCTGCGCGCCATCGCCATCGGCCACCCAGATCGGCTGGAAGCCGTTATGGCGCAGGTTGACGGAGATCAGCTCGGCGATGGCCGGTTCATCCTCCACCACCAGAATTCGCGGCAATTTCGCCATCTGCTTGTCGTCCTTCCTGCGTTCAGCGCACGACCGATTCGATCTGTTCCATCGGGGTGTGGCGCACGTCGGCGCCCTTGACCACGTAGATCGTGCATTCGGCGATGTTCTTCGCATGGTCCCCGATGCGTTCGACCGCCTTGGCCAGGAACAGCAGGTCCAGGCTGGGCGAGATCGTGCGCGGGTCTTCCATCATGTAGGTGATCAGCTTGCGCACGAAACCGTCGAACTCGCGGTCGATCGCGTCGTCCTCCTTGAGGATCGACAGCGCGATGTTGGCGTCCAGACGCGCAAACGCGTCGAGCGACTTGCGCAGCAGTGCGGAGGCCAGCTCGGAGGCGACGCGCACGTCCGAGGCCGGCAGGTTGCGCGCCGCCCCGCTCTCGATGATGGAGCGGACCATGCGCGCGATCTTGTCGGCCTCGTCCCCGGCGCGCTCCAGGTTGGCGGTGGTCTTGGAGATCGCGATCAGCAGGCGCAGGTCGCGCGCCGTCGGCTGGCGCCGCGCAATGATGGACGACAGGTCGTGGTCGATGTCGACCTCCATCGTGTTCACCTGCGATTCGTTCGCGGACACCTGCTCGGCCAGTTCGACGCTGAACTGCGACAAGGCCTGCACCGCGGTGCGGATCTGGGACTCGACGAGCCCGCCCATCTTCATGACGCGGGTGGAAACGCCGGTCAACTCGCTGTCGAACTGGCTGGAAAGATGTTTGTCGCTCATGGCAACTCCCTGCTGTGATGTTGACTCAACCGAATCGGCCGGTGATGTAGTCTTCGGTCTCCTTGCGGGTCGGCTTGAAGAACATCTGCTCCGTCGCCCCGAACTCCATCAGGTCGCCCAGGTACATGTAGGCCGTGTAGTCGCTGCACCGGGCGGCCTGCTGCATGTTGTGCGTGACGATGACCACCGTGTAGTCGCTCTTGAGCTCGGCGATCAGTTCCTCGATCTTGGCCGTGGAGATCGGATCGAGCGCCGAACAGGGTTCGTCGAGCAGCAGCACTTCCGGCTTGATCGCGATGCCGCGCGCAATACACAGGCGCTGTTGCTGGCCGCCCGACAGGCTCGATCCGTTCTGGTTGAGCTTGTCCTTGACCTCGTCCCACAACGCCGCCTTGTGCAAGGCCCATTCGACACGCTCGTCCATGTCGGTCGAATTGAGGTTCTCGAACAACCGCACGCCAAAGGCGATATTGTCATAGATCGACATCGGGAACGGGGTCGGCTTCTGGAACACCATGCCCACCTTGGCCCGGATCAGCGCGACATCCTTCTTCGAGGTCAGCAGGTCTTCGTCATCCAGGATGATCTGGCCTTCGGCGCGTTGCTCCGGATACAGCTCGTACATGCGATTGAACACCCGCAGCAAGGTCGACTTGCCGCAGCCGGACGGCCCGATGAAGGCGGTCACCTTGTTCTCGGGGATCTCCAGGTTGATGCCCTTGAGCGCGTGGAACTTGCCGTAATAGAAGTTCAGGTTCTTCACGGATATCTTGGACTTTTCCTGGACGGGTGTTTCGGTATGCATGGTGTCTCGAATCGGGTTGAGGGGTTCGCGGAGCGTCGCTGCGTACGGCCGTCTACTTGGCGCGGGTGAACAACCGCGCAAGAATGTTCAGCCCCAGCACGGCCAGCGTGATCAGGAAGACGCCAGCCCATGCCAGCTCCTGCCAGTTGTGGTACGGGCTCATCGCGAACTTGAAGATCGTCACCGGCAGGCTGGCCATCGGCTCGCTCATGCTCGAAGTCCAGAACTGGTTGTTCAGCGCCGTGAACAGCAGCGGTGCAGTCTCGCCGGCGATACGGGCCACGGCCAGCATGACTCCGGTGACCACGCCCGCCCGTGCGGCCTTGAGCGTGATGCTCAGGATCACCTTCCATTTCGGCGCACCCAGCGCGTATGCCGCCTCGCGCAGTCCGGAGGGGATGAGCTGCAACATGTTCTCGGTGGTACGGATCACCACCGGGATCACGATCAGCGCCAGCGCAATGGCGCCGGCCCAGCCCGAGAACGACTTGAACTGGGTCACGACGACGGCATAGACGAACAGGCCGATGACGATGGACGGCGCCGACAGCAGGATGTCGTTAACGAATCGCGTGCTGTTGGCCAGCCAGCCCTTGGTCTCGAACTCGGCCAGGTAGATGCCCGCCAGGATGCCGATCGGGGTACCGACGAAGGTGGCCAGCAGCACCATCAGGAAGGAGCCGTACATGGCATTGGCCAGGCCGCCGACGTCATTGGGTGGCGGCGTCATCTGGGTCAGCGTCGCCACCGACAGGCCGCCGACACCCAGGCGCACGGTTTCGAACAGGATCCAGAACAGCCAGAACAGGCCGAAGGCCATGGCCAGCAGGGACAGGGTCAGCGCGATCTGGTTCACCGTCTTGCGCCGCCCGTAGCGGGTCTGGCGCACCTGTTCGAGATCGGCCTCGCGCAGCAGGCGTTCACCGGTCGTCATGTGCGTGCTCCTTCGTTCTTGCGCAACTGGGACAGCAGCAGCTTGGACAGGCTCAGCACGACGAAGGTGATGAAGAACAGGACCAGGCCCAGGTACATCAGCGCCGCCTGGTGCAGCCCCTCGCCGGCCTCGGCGAATTCGTTGGCCAGCGCCGAGGTGATGCTGTTGGCCGCCTGGAACAGGCTGAGCGAGTCGAGCTGGTTGAAATTGCCGATCACGAACGTGACCGCCATGGTCTCGCCAATGGCCCGGCCCAGGCCGAGCATGATGCCGCCGATGACGCCGGCCTTGGTATAGGGAAGCACCACCTTGGACACCACCTCCCAGGTGGTCGACCCCAGGCCGTAGGCCGACTCCTTGAGCAGGGTCGGCGTGACTTCGAACACATCGCGCATGACCGCCGCGATGAAGGGAATGATCATGATCGCCAGGATGATGCCGGCGGAAAGGATGCCGATACCGACCGGGGGACCGGAAAACAGGGCGCCGAGGTACGGAACGTCACCGAACAGCGACTGCATCGGCTGCTGCACGTAGGTCGACAGGATGGGACTGAAGACCAGGAGCCCCCACATGCCGTACACGATGGACGGAACGGCCGCCAGCAGTTCGATGGCCGTGCCCAGCGGGCGCTTGAGCCAGGCTGGCGAGAGCTCGGTCAGGAACAGCGCGATGCCGAAGCTCACCGGCACCGCGATCAGCAATGCGATCAGCGACGTCGCCAACGTGCCGTAGATCATCACCAGGCCGCCGAAGTCCTCCTGGACCGGATCCCAGGTCGTGCTGGTAAGGAAACCCAGACCGTACTTGTCGATCGCCGGCCAGGCGCTGATGGTCAGCGAGGTCAGGATCGCGATCAGGGTTGCCAGCGTGAAGATGGCCGCACCCTTGGCCAGCCAGCCAAAGATGCGGTCCGCCATCGGTCCGGAACGGGCGTTTTTCATGGGAGGTGGGCTTGTCGTGGCACGTCGGGGCAACATGGCACCTCTTGCGATGGGCGGTGCCGCCGGGGAAAGTGTAGTGGACAAGCTGAACCTCCTGGGATCCGATGGCGTTGCGTTCCGGCCTGCGCTTACTTCAGCGCGACCGGCTTGCCCGAGGCGTCGGTGACCTGGCTCCAGGCCTTCTCGACGGCGCTCACGACCGAGTCGGGCATCGGCACGTAGTCCAGATCGGCGGCGATCTGGTCACCGTTCTTGTAGGCCCAGGTGAAGAACTTGAAGACCTCGGTCGCATTGGCCGGCTGCTCCTGCTTGAGGTGCATCAGGATGAAGGTGGCGGTCGAGATCGGCCAGGCATCCTTGCCGGGCTGGTCGGTGATCAGCTGGTAGAAGGACTTGTTCCAGTCGGCGCCGGCCGCAGCCGCCTTGAACGACGCGTCATCGGGCGACACGAACACGCCATCGCGGTTCTTCATCTGGGTGTACGTCATCTTGTTCTGCTTGACGTACGAATATTCGACGTAGCCGATCGAGTTGGGCAGGCGGTTGACGAATGCGGCAACACCTTCATTGCCCTTGCCTCCGGCGCCGACCGGCCAGTTGACGGCCGTGCCCTCGCCGACCTTGGCCTTCCACTCCGGGTGGACGCGGCTGAGGTAGTTGGTGAAGTTGAAGGTCGTGCCCGAGCCATCGGCGCGGCGCACCGGCGCGATCGCGGCGTCCGGCAACGGCAGGCCAGGGTTCAGCGCCTTGAGCGCCGGGTCGTTCCACTTGGTGATCTTGCCCAGGTAGATGTCGCCGAGCACCTGCCCGTCGAGTTTCATCTGTCCGGGGGCGATACCCTTGATGTTGACCACCGGCACGGTGCCGCCGATGACGGTCGGGAACTGGAACTGGCCCTTGCCCTTAAGTACCTCGTCGGTCTGCGGCATGTCGGAGGCACCGAAATCGACCGTCTTGGAATCGATCTGCTTGATGCCGGCGCCGGAGCCCACGGACTGGTAGTTGACCCGCACGCCGGTGGCCTTGTTGTATTCGGCCGCCCACTTCGAGTAGACCGGAGCCGGGAAGCTGGCGCCCGCGCCGGTGATGCTCTGCGCACCCGCGACGGACAGGAAAGCGGCCGAGGCGACGGCGGCGCTGCCGACCAATGCTGTCTTGAAGCTGAATTTCATGGAGATTCCTTTGGTAAATCGGGTTCGGTGTGTCAGATCTGCATCTGCTCGCCAGTGACTTTAAGAACCTAATGTGACGAAGCCGTGACATCGGCGGCCCAATCGTCGATTCCGAGGTCGGCACGGCCGTGTCACGGGAGCTTCATGCCAATGACGTGAAATCGACAAGCGACCGCCCGCCCCTGCCCCGATGCCTTCTACCCCATGACATCCGTCCCATCTCCTGGTTACGGCGCCGACGACACCGGCCTGGTGTGCGGATTCCGGTTCGGGCCGGAAGGCAGGGGCACGCCGGTGGATGCCCGGCAGGCGCTGCAATGGCTTGGCCAGGGCGGGTCGCCGTCCGGCGCCGGGTTCGTCTGGTTGCACTTCAATCTCGCCCAGGCCGCCACGGCGCGATGGTTGCACGCGCACCTGCAACTCTCGCCCGTGTTTCACGAAGCCTTGCGCGACGGCTCCCGCTCGACCCGGATCGAAATGGACGACGACATGCTGATTGCCGTCGTCAACGACGTCTGTTACGACTTCTCGTTCGAACCCACGGACGTGGCAACCTTGTGGTTGTCGGTCGGTCCGCGACTGGTCGTCAGCGCCCGGATGCAGCCCCTGCGCGCGATCGACCGGCTGCGCGAGTCGGTCCGGCGCGGCGCGACGCTGGGCTCGTCGGTCGACATGCTGGTGCACCTGATGCACGATCAGGGCGACGTGCTGGTGCAGATCGTGCGCGAGACCACGGCGCGCGTGGATCAGCTGGAAGACAGGCTGCTTGCGGGACGGCTTGCACGCAAGCGAGCCAATCTCGGGTCGCTGCGCCGCGTGCTGGTGCGCCTGCAGCGGCTGCTGGCACCCGAACCCGCCGCGCTGTTCCGCCTGCTGCGCCTGCCGCCGGAGTGGATCGTCGAATCCGACCTCGATGGCCTGCGCCAGGCCACCGAGGAGTTCGACGTGGCGCTGCGCGACATGGCCACGCTGGTCGAACGCATCAAGTTGCTGCAGGAAGACATCGCCGGCCGGGTGGCCGAAGCCAACAACCGCAGCCTGTTCCTGCTGACCATCGTCACCGTGCTGGCGCTGCCGGTCAACATCATGGCGGGCCTGTTCGGCATGAACGTGGGCGGCGTGCCGCTGGTACACAGCGACGAGGGGTTCTGGATCATCGTGGCCATCGCGGTCGCGTTGACCGCCCTGGCTGGCTGGATCGCCTACACGCTGGCACGCGACTAAAGCCCGCGAGCAGACCGGGGGCGCCGTTTGCATCATGCGACTGTCATCAAACTGTTGCGCGTCGAACCCACCATGGGCCCGTGCCGCAGCCACTTTTGCAGATCGCACGCGTCACCGAGGCCATGGCCAGCGCGCTGGCCGGGACGCCGGCGCAGCCACTGCGGCCGTGATGCGCCGCCGCCGGCGCGCCATTTCCGCCCCTGCCCATAATCGATCATGCCGCGCAGATCCGAAACCACCGCCATGCCCTCCCCCACGGAAACCGAACTCAAGCTTGCATTGCCGATCGACGACCCGGCCGACCTGGTGCAACGACTCTCGCGCACGGCGGTATTGCGGCGGCGCAAACCGCAGCAGCAGGCGTTGCACAGCATCTACTTCGACACACCCGGCCATGATCTGCGTCAGGCCCAGGCTGCGCTGCGCATCCGCCGGGTGGACGCGGGCGCGGCGCCCCGCTGGCTGCAGACACTCAAGACCGGTGCGCCGGGGTCGTCGGCACTGAGCCGGCGCGGCGAATGGGAAGTGCCGGTCGACGGGCCGGCGCTCGAGCCCGGCGCTCTGGATGCCGCGGCCTGGTCGCGTATCGACCCCGACGGCACCTGGCTCGGCGCCCTGGAGCCGTGTTTCGCCACGACATTCACGCGCACGATCTGGATGGTGCGCCGGCGCGATGGCAGCATCGTCGAGGTTGCGCTGGATCTGGGTTCGGTGACCCACGCCGGCCGCAGCGCGCCGATCTGCGAACTCGAGCTCGAACGCAAGGCGGGCCCGGTGTCCGCGCTGTTCGACATTGCGCAGCAGATCGCCCGTTCCGTGGCCGTGTTGCCGTCGGCCATGAGCAAGGCCCAACGGGGTTATGCGCTGGCGGCCGGCACGATCGACGCGCCGACCAAGGCCGCCGCACCGCGGCTTGCGTCGCGCATGGGCGTGCGCGAGGCGGCACACCGGGTGATGTCTGAGATGTTCGGGCATTTCACCGCCAACCTGAACGCCTTGTTGCGCTCGGACGATCCCGAGGTCGTACACCAGGCCCGCGTGGCCTGGCGCCGCTTGCGCAGTGCGGCGCGCCTGTTCAGGTCGGTCCTGCCCGCGGACGGACGCCCCGACTGGAGCGCGATCGAGCCGCTGCGGGTGTCCCTGGGCGATTTGCGCGACCTCGACGTGGCGCGCACCGAAACCCTGCCCGCGCTGCGCGAGGATTTCGTGGCTGGCGACGCCGGTCGTGCACAGGCCTGGGAGGCGATGGAACACAGGCTTGCGCAGGCCAGCGCCAACCAGCGCGCGACCGTGCGCCATCGGCTGCAGGATCCGGCCGTGGGCCAATGGCTGCTGCAGGCCACACGGTGGCTGGAAACCCCGGACGAAGGCCCGGCTGGCACCGACGACCCCTCGTTGCGGGCGTGGGCGGCCCGCCGCGCGACGCGCCTGCACCGGCGGCTCGTGCGCGAGCGCACGGCGGCCGACGATCCCCGGGCCCTGCACCAGGTGCGGCTGCTGGCCAAGCGCAC
This sequence comes from Rhodoferax sp., assembly GCA_024236015.1. Classification (GTDB taxonomy): domain Bacteria; phylum Pseudomonadota; class Gammaproteobacteria; order Burkholderiales; family Burkholderiaceae_C; genus CAISIP01. Next base: position 398,245 of record JACKLK010000001.1, on the reverse strand, counting down.
CCGCTACAGCATCGAGGCCTTGCGCGGCGTGTTGCCGCGGCGCATGGTGCGCACGTGGTATGCCCAAGCCATCGACCTGCAGCGGGACATCGGCTCCCGTCGCGACCTGGCACAGGCCATCGTGCTGCTCGAGCGCCTCGACGCCCGCGCCGACCTGAGCGCCTTCGTGCGTGGTGTCGCGACCGGACGGGCCATGCGCTGACCGGCGCGCGGCGGCCGCCGCCGGCCGCCATTCGGCCGCGTTGTCACGGCCGCGTCATCGACGCCGGCTATCGTCTCCGGCTTCGGTCCTGCCCTGGGACGGCTCGAGGAGATCACGTGGGTTTCGAAGAAGACGAACTGGTGCGCCGCATCCGCCACGAACTGGCCGACGGCTACGACGAAGAGCTCGAACTGGAACTGGACGATCGCAACCTGGATCCGCTGGCGCACGACGACGGCCAGTCCCCGGGCGACGCGCTTGCCGCTCAGCGGCGCGCGTATTTCCACGCGCTCTTCCAGATGCAGGGCGAGCTGGTCAAGCTGCAGGACTGGGTCGTGCACAGCGGCCACAAGGTCGTGATCCTGTTCGAAGGCCGGGACGCCGCCGGCAAGGGCGGTGTGATCAAGCGCATCACGCAGCGCCTGAACCCCCGCGTATGCCGGGTTGCCGCCTTGCCGGCGCCGAACGACCGGGAGCGCACCCAGTGGTATTTCCAGCGCTACGTATCCCACCTGCCGGCCGCCGGCGAGATGGTGTTGTTCGACCGCAGCTGGTACAACCGGGCCGGCGTCGAGCGGGTCATGGGGTTCTGCACCGATGCGCAATACGAGGAGTTCTTTCGCACCGTACCCGAGTTCGAACGCATGCTGGTGCGCTCGGGCATCCAGGTCATCAAGTACTGGTTCTCGATCTCGGACGAGGAGCAGCATCTGCGTTTCCTGGGTCGGATCCACGACCCGCTCAAGCAGTGGAAACTCAGCCCGATGGACCTGGAGTCCCGCCGGCGCTGGGAAGACTACACCCGGGCCAAGGAGATCATGATGGAGCGCACCCACATCCCGGAAGCACCCTGGTGGGTGGTCCAGGCGGTGGACAAGAAGAAGGCGCGACTCAACTGCATCCACCACCTGCTGGGACAGATGCCGTATGTCGAGGTCGACCATCCGGCGATCGAATTGCCCCCGCGCATCCGGCATGACGACTACGTGCGCCGGCCGGTGCCATCGGAGTGGCTGGTGCCGGAAGTCTACTAGGAAGCTCTACGTCGCATGAGCCAGTTCAGGAACATCACAGCCGAGGTCTTGAAGCCGCTTGAGCAGGCGGCGGATGGTCTTGGATTTGTCTTGCCTGTCGAAGTGTTCGCTGCCCAGGTCGTTGTACTCGGTGCCGTCGCGCAGCATGTGGAAGGCGGCGGTGAGCATGGAAGCGGCCACGGCGAGGATGGCTTTCTTGGCGCCACGCCTGGCCTTGATGCGCAGGAATTGGGCACGCAGGTAACTGGTCTTGACGCGCACGGCTGCCCAGGCTGCGGTAACCAGGGACGTTTTGATCCAGGTGCCGCTCTTGCGCACACGGGTGGATCTGCGCTTACCGGCGCTCTCGTCGCTGCGCGGGCACAGCCCGGCCCAGGACACGAGATGGCCTGCAGTTGGGAAGCGCGACATGTCCACGCCGATCTCCGCCACCACGACGCTGGCCGTCAGATCAGAGACCCCGGGCATCGTCGTAAGCAGGCGGGTGCGCTGTTGGATCGGCGCCAGCGCTTTTCCCACGGCTGCATCCAGTTCGGCCAGCGTGCGCTGCAAGGCATCGACCACCTGCAGGTGCAACCGCAGCATCGTGCGGTGGTGCTCGGTGATGCGCCCGCGCAGCGCCTCGCGCAATTCGGCCGTCTTCTTACGCGCCGTGCCTTGGGCAAGGGCGGCCAGGCGCGTCGGGTCGGTCTCGCCGGCCACGATGGCATCGAGCATCGCGCGACCGCTCTTGCCCAGCACATCGGACAGGACGCTTGCGAGCTTGAGATTGGCATCCTCCAACACCTTCTGGATGCGCAACGAATGCTGGGAGACCTCCCGAACGAGTTGCTTGCGGGTGCGGGTGAGGTCGCGCAGTTGCTGGATAGCCTGCGGCGGCACGAAGCTCGAGCGGATCAGGCCGTGCGCCAGCAGATCGGCAATCCACATCGCGTCGTTGACGTCGGTCTTGCGGCCGGGAACGTTGCGGATGTGCGCTGCGTTGGCCAGAACCAACTCGAACTCGGCCTCCAGCACATGCCACACCGGTTTCCAGTACACGCCCGTGGCTTCCATCGCCACGTGCGTACAGTCATGCTCGGCCAGCCAATCGGCCAGCTCAAGCAATTGGGCCGTCGTGGTGCCGAAGCTGCGCACCTCCTGATGCATGGGCGGCGAGACGCAGCGCACGCAGGCCACGATCGTGTCCTTGTGCACGTCCAGGCCCGCACAGCGCGTGTAAAGCACTTGCATGAGAACCTCCTTGCAGTTGTTGGGCACCGCAGGCAGTCCTCGTCATCGAACTCTACTAGTCGTGCTTCGGGGCGTCGCCGCCCTCTGCCACACTCCGGGGTGCTCGCAGGACTGCGGGTCCAACTACTGAACGGGCTTAACGCACCAAGGGAAAGCCGACCTCATCAGCAGTGCCCGCCAGCATCGTATAACCAAGCGCCATCGCCGGCGAGTCACGCCCCAAGCTTCATTTCCCGGGGTCGGGCCCGCATGATGGCGAACTACTGACGCACATGCGCGCTCCCGCGCGTTTTCGGCCCCTGCCCGAATGGTATGCTGGGGCCGACAACAGCAAGCGCAGCTTCATGCAAAACGGAACACGTCTGGCGGCGGTCGATCTCGGCTCCAACAGTTTTCGCCTCGAGATCGTCCGGCTGGACCACGGCCATTTCGAGCGCACCGAATACCTCAAGGAACCCATCCGCCAGGGGGCGGGCATGGATGCTGATCGCAACCTCAGCCCGCAGGCCATGCAGCGCGGCTGGGAATGCCTGGCCCGCTTCGGCGAACGCCTGTCCGGCTTCGACAGCCACCAGGTGCGTGCGGTCGCCACCCAGACCCTGCGCGAGGCGCGCAACCGCGACGCCTTCCTCGAACGTGCCAACCAGATCCTCGGCTTTCCGATCGACGTGATCTCGGGGCGCGAAGAGGCCCGGCTGATCTACCTCGGCGTGGTCAAGATGCTGCCGCGCGCGGCAGAACGGCGGCTGGTGGTGGACATCGGCGGCCGCTCGACCGAACTGATCGTGGGCAAGGGCAGCAAGCCGCTGCGCATGGAGTCATACCGGGTGGGCAGCATCGCCTGGTCGACCCGTTATTTTCCGGCCGGGCAGTTCTCCAAGCAGGCATTCCGGGCCGCGGAAGTCGCCGCCAAGGCCGTGCTCGACGAGGCGCTCGACACCTACGGCGAAGGCAAATGGGACGCCGCCTATGGCTCGGCCGGCACCGTCGGTGCCGTCGGCGACATCCTGGTCGCCGCGGGCGCGCCTGAAGGCGTCGTGACGCAACAAGGACTGGACTGGCTGATGGCGCGCCTGCTCGAGGCCCAGAGCGCGGACCGCTTGCGCCTGCCCGGCATGAAGGAAGACCGGCGCAACATCATCGCCGGTGGCGTGGCCATCCTGCGCGCGATCTTCGACCTGCTGCGCATCGACCACATGACCACGGCCAATGGCGGGCTGCGCCACGGGCTGCTGGGCGACATGCTGGGCCCGGCCGCCAGCCACTACGACGTGCGCACCGCATCGGTGCAGCGGCTGATGACCAAGTTCGACGTGGATCCGGCCCATGCGGCCCGGGTCGAACAGGTCGCGACGCGCCTGTTCGGCCAGCTGATGGAGCATGCCACGGGTCTCGCGCGCGACGAACACGACCGCAACATGCGCAAGCTGCGCTGGTCGGCGCAACTGCACGAGATCGGCGCCCACATCTCGCACAGCGATTACCACAAGCACGGCGCCTACATCCTGGACAACGCCGACGCAACCGGCTTTGCGCTCAACGAGCTGCACCGGCTGAGCCTGCTGGTGCTCGGGCATCGCGGCAAGCTGCGCAAGCTCGCGGCCTATTTCGACGACGCCATCCTGGTGCAGCAACTGCTCGCGTTGCGACTGGCCATCATCCTGTGCCATGCCCGCCGCGAACCCGACATCACGGGCCTGGTGTTGTCACCCGACCCGTCACTGGACCGCGGCTTCGTGTTGTCGAGCCGCGCCGGCTGGAGCGAGGCCTATCCCCAATCGGCACACCTGCTGCGCGAGGAAGTGCTGGCCTGGCAGAAGACGTCCTGGTCGCTGGCCCGGGTGGAACGCTGACGCGGCCCGAGCGCGACGCCGACCCCGACGGGGGCAAGCTCAGTGCGTGGGCGATTCGGCCTGCTGGAGCGCACCCGGATACAGGCTGTCGAGCGCCGCGCGCGCCATGTCGTCGAGCAGCGGCGCGAGCGCGTCGACCAGGGCTTCGGGCGGGCCCTCCCGCAACTCCCAGACCTCGTCGAGCGCATGCACATGGTCGGCCACGGTCTTGACGGCCAGCGCATGCCAGAACTCGGGATAGATGCGCTGTTGCCATTCACCACGGCCGCGGCCGTAATGGGCCACGGCCAGGTAACGCAACACGGCGCCACTGACCTGCTGCTGCAGAAAGGCCGGATCCCATCGGATCACGGTCTGCGACTTGTGGCGCAAGGTGTTGAAACCGCGCGCCAGTCCGGCACCGCCGAATGCACCCAGCACGGCGCCGGTCAACATGCCGGCGCCGAGCGACAGGCCACCGGTGGCCAGGTCGGCGGCCACGCCGCTCAAGGCGCCGGACATCGCACCACCGACCAGTGCGGCCTTGCTTTCGTCGACCGGGGCGTCGACCTGCACGTCGCGCACCACCTGCTCGACCACCTCCCGGGCGGCCTTGCCCTCGAGTCCGTGGATCGCGATCAGTTGCTGCATGCTCTCCTGCAGTCCGGCCTCCAGTCGCGTCGCCATGGCCGACATGGCACGGCCTTGCGCCCCGCCTTGCCGGCCCCGCGCCAGGCCGGTCATGCGCATCGCCCGCTCGCGCATGCTGGTCGGCGGCATGGCTTCCTGGTCACAGGCCGCGCGGGCCAGCGGCACCGCCAGCGCGCGCATGGCCTGTGAGAACTGCGCCATGCGGCGCTCGCGCCAGGCCAGCGACAACCGTGCGAACGGACCGCGCTGTGCCGCGCCCAGCACCGCGTCGACGCTGTCGAACAAGGCGAATTCCTGGACCCAGCAGCGCGCGAACGCGTCCAGGCTCAGCACCGCCTTGACCTGGGGCCACTGCTGCAACAGGCTGCGCCAGCGCGTTTCGTCGCGGGCTTCGTCTTCGCGCGGGCGACGTGCGCCGGTCTGGTTGAGCAACACGATGACCGGCTTGCCGATCCACTCAAGCACCGACAGCTCCGGCGCCAGGTAGCCGGCATCGTCCGGTTCCTCCGCTGCATTGACGAGATACAGCACCACATCGGCCTGCTCGCGGGTATTGCGCACCGCGAGCTGGTTGAGCCAGAAGGTCTGGTCGCTGAACCGGTCCCAGACCTGGGACATGAACCAGCCGATCGGATTGCCGTGCTGGCGCAGCCGCTTGACCAGCCGCACGCTGTCACCGAAGCCGGGCGTGTCCCACAACACCAGCTGGTCGCCCTGGGGCGTGTCGATCAGCGGGTAGGCGGTGGTCGCGACGGTCACGTGGGCCGCATCGCGCACCTCGCCGACCGACTGCGCCAGCAAGGTCCGGGCCAGAGTCGTCTTGCCCGCGTTGGTGTGCGAGATCAGCGACAGGGAAATGGTGGCGCCAGACGTCATCGTTTCGGTACCAGTAGCGCCGCATCCATCGCGGCGTCGACCGTTGCCGCGTCGGGCGCGGCAAGGTCGACAAAGGCGGGCTCGATACCCGCCGGTTGCAGCAAGGCGCGCCAGGCGTCGCGCCGTTGCCCGAGGCGTTGCGGTTCGTCGCGGGTGCGGGCCTTGAAGCTGGTTTCGTCCACGACCACCAGCAAGGGCCGCGCGGCCGTGGCCATGGCCTTGGCGGCCTGCGCGAAGGCGCCGTGGGTCTCGCGCTCGGGCGTGGCGGCCAGGTTGAACACCAGCACCAACGGGCCGGGTACGCCGGCCAGGTCCTGCAGCGAACGGTCGTCATCGTCGCCATAGGCGGCCGGTGGCGCGACCTGAATCGACGCCGCGCCGCCGACCAGCCGCGTCAACAGGGTCTCGAGATGGGCCACGGCCGCCTCCGACGGCTGGAACGCGTACGGCACCACCTGCACCGGATGGGGCTCCACATGAAAACCGCGCAACAGGCGCCGGAAATACGGCTGCTCGAGCTGCAGCGGCAGCCGGTGCGCCTGCCGCCGCTCGCGCCAGCCGGCGATGGCCGCCAGCAGCAGGCGCGGCAGCACCACCAGCGCGATCAGGGTCAGCGCCATCAGATGCAACCAGGTGCCGGCGTTTTCCGACCCTGGAGCGCGCATGGCCGCGATGCGCTCCGGCCCCGGTATCGGGATGCCGCCCAACCAGGCCCCCGGCGCCAGTACCGACGCGAGCAGCGTGTGCACCGCGCCGGGCTCGAGGAAGGTGCTCTCCCAGCTGGCACGGTATTCGAACGCCAGGCCGCGCAGGTACAGGCCGGCGATGATGCCCACGGCCAGTGCGGCTGCCGCCAGGTGCAGCATGCGCGCGGCCCGCAGCGCATACAGGTTTGCCGTCAGGCCGGCCCATTCGGCGGCCACCTTGGCGACCCAGGTGGCGACCGACGTATCCCGTGCGGCCTTGCGCGTGCCATGCCAGCCGGCTCCCAGGTGGGCGACCAGTGACCGCAACGGATCGATGGCGTGCCCGGCCGCGCCGCGCCACAGTGGGCCGGTCAACAGGAACAGGTACACGAGCAGGTTCCAGACCAGCAGCAACAGCACCGGCGGCGCCAGCACATTGATGCGCTGGGCGCTGCCGACCCGGTCCGCGAGCAGGCCGACCAGGAAGGCCGCCAGGACGATCACGATGCCCAGCCAGGGCTTCCAGGCCAGTGCATGCACGCCCTTGCCCAGCGCCGCCATGCGGCTGTTCAGCCGCCCCATGGCCAAGCGGGCGCGATGCGCCAGGAACACGCCGGGCTCGGCGGCTTCTCCGACCGCGGCCGCCGCCTCGTGGCTGGCCCAGGCCCGGTCGGCGTCGCTCCAGACGGACCGGTCCTGGTCCGCGCTCTCGATGACGCGCACCGCGACCACGTCCAGTGCCTCGGATTCAGTCATGCCCGACCCCGTGGCGCATGTCGGCGCAGCCACCGTCGCCCGGCCGGCTGCTGCAGCGGCACACCGTACCGCCGCTCAAGCCGGCTCCATGCCATGCTGGCGCTTGCAGGCCGCCGCGTCGGCCCCGGCCAGGAAGTCGAGCAAGGCGCGGGCGGCGTCGGGTTGCGCGCAGGTCACCGACACCGCGGCGGCGAACACCGTGACATGCTGGATCTCCGGCGGCAACGGCCCCAGCACGTCGATGCCCGGCACGCCCAGCAACTCGCTGAGCTGCTGGAATCCGAGCGCGACATCGCCGCGCGCCACCAGTGCGGCGACCGGCACACCCGGTGGCGCCTGCACGATGCGCGAGGCGATCTGCTGTGCGATACCCCAGCGCTCGAACAACGCGACCAGGTACTTGCCGCTGGGGCCGGTCGAATACCCGATCGTGGGGGCGTCCAGCACCGCCTGGCGCACGGCGGCCTCGGATCCGATGTCGGGGCGCAGATGGCCCGTCTGCACCGCGATGCCCATGCCGGAACGCGCGACATCGACCCGGCTGCCGGCCAGCAGGCGGCCGCTGTCGATCAACGAGTCGATCGCATTGGCCGCCAGCACGACCAGGTCGACGGCCTCGCCGCCCTGCACCCGGCGCGCGACATCGACACCACCGGCGCTCTCGAGTTGCACGGCATGCGCGGTGCGGCGGCGGAAATCGGCCAGCAGTTCGGTCAACAGGCCGCGGGTGGCCATCGAGGACAACATCGTGAGGGAAGCATCGGCGGACAAGTGGTGTTCTCCTTGGTACGGGCGTCGGCATCAGGGACCTGGCGGTGCGCCGCGGGACGCATGGCCGGGCCATGGCTCGATTATCCGCGCTGCGCCGGCCCGGCACCGCGGCCGCGACGGGCATCGGCGCCGGTGCCCGGTGCACAATGAACCGTTACCATGCCCCCTTGTCCCAACCGTCACGCAGGAACACAGACATGCCACAGCAACACATCGGATTCATCGGCGCGTCCGGCCTCATGGGCCACGGCATCGCCAAAAACCTGCTGGCCAAGGGCTTCAGGCTGACGCTCACGGTACACCACAACCGGGAACGGGTCGCCGACCTGCTGGCCAACGGTGCCCAGGAGGCCCGGGCGCCGGACGCCCTGGGCGATTGCGACGTCGTCATCCTGTGCGTCACCGGCACGCCGCAGGTCGAGGAATGCCTGCTCGGCGAGAACGGCCTGCTGCCGGCGGCCAAGGCCGGCATGGTCATCATCGACACCTCGACCAGCGAGCCGGAGTCGACGCAACGGCTGGGCGCGCAATGCGCCGCGCGCAACGTCGTGCTGGTCGACGCGCCGCTGGCGCGCTCGGCACCGGAGGCCGAGGCCGGCAAGCTCAACACCATGGTCGGCGCCACGCCCGAGGTCTTCGCGCGGATCGAGCCGATCTTCAAGGCCTATTGCGAGAACATCTTCCATGTCGGCGGCCCGAGCGCCGGCCACACCATCAAGCTGCTGAACAATTTCGTCGCGCAGGCGATCTGCACGGCCAGCGCGGAGGCGTTCGCCGTCGGCGCCAAGGCCGGGGTGGATCTGCGTGAACTGGTGCGGGTGATCTCCGCCGGCGGCGTCAACTCGGGCCTGTTCCAGGCCATGGCCAAGACGCTCGATGGCGACTTCAGCGGGCTGACCTTCGAACTCGACAACGCGCGCAAGGACGTGCGTTATTACGGACACCTCGCCGAAACCATGGTCGTGCCGGCCCCTGTGGGCCAGGCGGTGCACCAGAGCCTGTCGATCGCATCGGCGCTGGGCCATGGCGCCAAGTACGTACCGGCGCTGGTCACGGCCCAGGAGCAGCTCAGCGGCGCACGGATCGCGCCCGCGGTCTGACGCGTCGGACGGCGCGCGTCAGTCCAGCCACTTCTGCAGGAACTGCGCGTGGCCCAGCGCCGGATCGAGCTGGTACGACACATAACCGATGCGGGCATACAGCGTGTTGGCACTGCGGTTGCCCGACAGGACTTCGAGCGTCATCTTGCAGGCGCCGCGCTCGCGCGCGATGGTTTCAGCCAACGCCAGCATCCGCTCGCCCACGCGCCGTCCGCGGTGGCTTGCGGCAACCGCCACGTCGTGCACGTTGACCAGGGCCTTGCAGGCGAACGTGGAAAAACCTTCGATGCAGTTGACCAGGCCCACGACCTGCTCGCCGTCGAAGGCCAGCACGCTGTAGGCGGTCGGTCGGGCCGCCAGTTCGCGCACCAGGTGTTCGCGCGCATAGGGGCTCAGGGGCTTGCCGCCACCGGCGGGATCCTGCGCGTAGGCATCGAGCATGTCCACGACCGCCTTGGCATGCACGGGATTGGCGTAATCCGCGCGCACGACCGACACGGCCGCTCCGGCGATGGGTGCGGGTGCGGCCGTCATGCGCCGACTGCCAGCGCCAGCCGCTCGGCGCACGCCTGCGCGCGCACCGCATCGCGCGCCTCGACCATCACGCGCAGCAAGGGCTCGGTGCCGCTGGGGCGGATCAATACGCGGCCGCTCTCGCCCAGTTCGGTGGTGACTCGTTGCGTCTCGTCGGCCAGGCGACTGTTGGCGGTCCAGTCGTCGCCGGGCTTGAGCCGCACGTTGATCAGCACCTGCGGGAACAGTTTCAGGTCCGCCAGCAACTGGGCCGGTCCCTGGCCGCTGCGCACGCAGGCCTGCAGGATCTGCAGCGCCGAGATCAGGCCGTCGCCGGTGGTGTGCTTGTCCAGTGCGAGCAGGTGGCCGGAGCCTTCTCCGCCCAGCAGCCAGCGGTGCTTCTCCAGTTCCTCGAGCACGTAGCGGTCACCGACCTTGGCGCGCACGAAATGCACGCCACGCGCCTTGAGCGCCACCTCGACCGCCATGTTGGTCATCAGCGTGCCGACCACACCCGGCACATGCTCGTCGCGACCGAGCCGGTCGTCGGCCAGCAGATACAGCAATTCGTCGCCATTGAACAGGCGCCCCTGGGCATCGACCAGCTGCAGCCGGTCGGCATCGCCATCGAGTGCAATGCCGAAGTCCGCCTTGTGCGTTTGCACGGCGTCGACCAGGGCCTGCGGATGGGTCGCGCCCACCTCATGGTTGATGTTCAGTCCGTCGGGCGTGCAGCCGATGGCGAACACCTCGGCGCCCAGTTCGTGGAACACCATCGGCGCGATCTGGTAGGCCGCGCCATGGGCCGCATCGACGACGATCTTGAGTCCGCGCAGCGTCAGCTCCGACGAGAAGGTGCTCTTGCAGAACTCGACATAACGACCGGCGGCATCCTCGAGCCGGCGCGTGCGGCCCAGCGAGGCGGAGTCGGCCCAGACCGGGTCCTCCTCCAGCGTGGCCTCGACCGCCTGCTCCCAGGCATCGGGCAGCTTGGCACCCTGTGCGCTGAAGAACTTGATGCCATTGTCGGGAAACGGATTGTGGCTGGCGCTGATCACGACGCCCAGCGACGCGCGCTGGGCACGCGTCAGGTAGGCCACGCCCGGTGTCGGCAGCGGCCCGAGCAGCACGACGTCGACACCGGCCGAGTTGAAACCGCTCTCCAGCGCGCTCTCGAGCATGTATCCCGAGATCCGGGTGTCCTTGCCGATCAGCACGGTCGGGCGCTCTTCCGAGCGCTTGAGCACGCGTCCGACCGCATGCGCCAGGCGCAACACGAAATCGGGCGTGATCGGCGGCTTGCCCACCGTGCCGCGTATGCCGTCGGTACCAAAATATCGTCGTGTCATCGTTGTTGTTCCCCTTGTGTGATGTTGTTGTTGCACGCCTGCGTGGTCGCATCGAGCACGGCCAGCGCCTGCACTGTCTCGCGTACGTCATGGACCCGCACGATACGTGCGCCGCGCTCGACCGCCAGCAACGCGGCCGCCACGCTGGGCACCATGCGCGCGTGCACGTCGAGGGTGGCCAGGTCCGCCAGCGAGCGGCTGGTCGCGCTTGCCAGTGACGACTTGCGCGACCAGCCCGCCAGCACCGGATAACCCTCGGCGAGCAATTCGCGCTGGCGCGCCAGCAGGCTGAAATTCTGTGCCACCGTCTTGCCGAACCCGATGCCCGGATCGATCACGATGCGTTCGGCCGCAACGCCGCGCGTGCGCAGCCCCGATGCGGCCGCCCGGAGGAAGTCCCGCACCTGCACCAGCACGTCGCCATGCATGGGTTCGGCCTGCATCGTCTGCGGCTCGCGGTGCATGTGCATCAGGCACACGCCACAGGCCGGGTGCCGCGCCACCACGTCGATCGCCCCGGGCTGGCGCAGCGCCCAGATGTCGTTGATGATATCGGCGCCGAGATCGAGCACGGCCTGCATGACCTGCGGCTTGTAGGTGTCGACCGAGACCGCCGCGCCCATGGCCACGGCACCCCGAACCACCGGCAAGACGCGCTGCAGTTCCTGGTCCAGCGACAGGGGCTGCGCCCCCGGCCGGCTCGATTCGCCACCGATGTCGAGCACGTGGGCGCCGTCTTCGAGCAGCTTCTCGCAGTGACGCAGCGCGTCCGCCTCGCTGGCATGCTGGCCGCCGTCGGAAAACGAATCCGGCGTCACGTTGACGATCCCCATGATGCACGGCCGGGAGAGGTCCAGCTGGAATCGGGAGGTCTGCCAGATCATCGAAGGGGTGGAACGAAAATGGGGCCGCAGCCCCATGGTGAAAGAAATGCCGTGGCTACACGGCTCAGGCCGCCGTCGGCGCGGGATCGGTGGTCACCGCCGGGTTGCCGCCCGAGCCGCCGCCGCCTCCGGGTGCCGGTGTGCGCGGCGTCCAGTCCTTGGGCGGACGGGGCGGCTTGCCGGACATGATGTCGTCGATCTGATCCATGTCGATGGTCTCGTATTCAAGCAAGGCCTTGGCCATGGTGTGGATCTTGTCCTGGTTGTCCTCGATCAGCTTGCGCGCCAGCGAATACTGCTGGTCGATGATGCGCCGCACCTCGGCGTCGACCTTCTGCATCGTCTGCTCGCTCATGTTGGTGGTCTTGGTCACCGAGCGGCCGAGGAAGACCTCGCCTTCATTCTCGGCATACACCATCGGCCCCAGCGCGTCGGTCATGCCGTAACGCGTGACCATGTCGCGGGCGATGTGCGTGGCACGTTCGAAGTCGTTGCTCGCGCCGGTGGTCATCTGGTGCATGAACACCTCCTCGGCAATGCGACCACCGAACAACATGCTGATCTGGTTGAGCATGTATTCGCTGTCGTAGCTGTAGCGGTCTTCCGCCGGCAGGCTCATCGTGACACCGAGCGCACGACCGCGCGGGATGATGGTGACCTTGTGCACCGGATCGCACTTGGGCAACAGGCGTCCGATCAGCGCGTGGCCGGACTCGTGGTAGGCGGTGTTGATGCGCTCGCTCTCGGGCATCACCATGCTCTTGCGCTCCGGGCCCATCAGGATCTTGTCCTTGGCTTTTTCGAAGTCCTGCATCTCGACCACGCGGGCGCCACGGCGCGCCGCCATCAGCGCGGCCTCGTTGCACAGGTTGGCCAGGTCGGCACCGGACATGCCGGGCGTTCCGCGCGCGATGATGCTGGCGTTGACGTCCTGGCCCAACGGGACCTTGCGCATGTGCACGTTCAGGATCTGCTCGCGGCCGCGGATGTCGGGCAGCGTCACATAGACCTGGCGGTCGAAACGACCCGGGCGCAACAAGGCGGCGTCGAGGATGTCGGGGCGGTTGGTTGCGGCGACCACGATGACACCGGCATTGGTCTCGAAGCCGTCCATCTCGACCAGCATCTGGTTGAGGGTCTGTTCGCGCTCGTCATTGCCGCCGCCGAGCCCGGCGCCGCGCTGGCGACCGACCGCATCGATCTCGTCGATGAAGATGATGCACGGCGCATTTTTCTTGGCGTTGTCGAACATGTCACGCACGCGGGCCGCGCCGACACCGACGAACATCTCGACGAAGTCCGAACCCGAGATCGAGAAGAACGGCACCTTGGCCTCGCCGGCAATACCCTTGGCCAGCAAGGTCTTGCCGGTGCCGGGAGGGCCGACCAGCAACAGGCCGCGCGGAATGCGGCCGCCGAGTTTCTGGAAGCGCTGCGGATCCTTCAGGAAGTCGACGACCTCCTTGACCTCTTCCTTGGCTTCGTCGCAGCCGGCGACGTCGGCGAAGGTCACCTGGTTGGTGCTCTCGTCGAGCATGCGGGCCTTGCTCTTGCCGAAGCTGAACGCGCCGCCCTTGCCGCCACCCTGCATCTGGCGCATGAAATACACCCAGACGCCGATCAGCAGCAGCATCGGACCCCAGCTCACGAGCAGGGTCATCAACAGGGAACCCTCTTCGCGGGGCTTGACGTCGAACTTGACGTCATTGCTGATCAGGTCGCCGATCAGGCCGCGATCGAGGTAGGTGGCGGTGGTGCGGATCTTGCGGTCGTCGTTCGTGACCGCGATGATCTCGGTGCCGCCCTGGCCTTCCTGGATCAGCGCACTCTTGATGCGCTTGCCCCGGACCTCCTCCAGGAAGTCGGAATAGCCCATGTAGCCCGATGCCGCGGCGCCGCGCGTATCGAACTGTTTGAAGACCGTGAAAAGCACCATGGCGATGACCAGCCACACGGCGACTTTAGAAAACCACTGATTATTCAAGCAAGGCTCCAATCCTGGGGCATATACGGACCCTGAGGGTAGTTGCGACTCATTTTAGGCGTTTCAAGGTGCGCAATGACGATTCCGCGCCACTTCAACCTCTGCGGCGAAGAGGGTTTGTCGGCAATTGTCCCGGCGTTTCCTTGCACCGCGTTTACGGCCCCATGGCCTTGAGACCCAGCCCGACCAGAAAGGTTTCGGACGATTTGTCGCGCGAAGCCTTGGGTTTGATCGGTTTTACGACCTGAAACGAGTCCTTGAACAGTTTTACCAGCTCGTTGTAGCCGCTGCCATGGAATACCTTGGCAACCAGCGCACCCTGCGGCTTCATGTAGCGTTGACTGAAGTCAACCGCCAGCTCGACCAAATGGGTGATGCGAGCCGCGTCGGCCGACGCAATGCCGGAGAGATTGGGCGCCATGTCCGAGACCACGACGTCGGCCAATCGACCCTGCATCGCCGATGCGAGGCGCTCGAGCAGCTCGGGTTCTCGGAAATCGCCCTGCAGGAAGACGGCGCCCTCCACCGGTTCCATCGGCAGGATGTCCATCGCGATGATGCTGCCGTTGAGCGCGCCCACGGCCGCCCCACCCCCGGTGGCCGTCCTGGGCGACAGCCGGTTGCGCACGTATTGGCTCCAGGCACCCGGAGCCGAACCGAGGTCCACGACCAGGTCGCCCGGCTTGATCAGACCCAGCGCCTCGTCGATCTCCTTGAGCTTGTACGCCGCGCGGGCCCGGTATCCGTCGCGCTGCGCCATCTTGACGTACGGGTCGTTGACATGGTCGTTCAACCAGGCCCGGTTGACCTTCTTGCTCTTGCTCTTGTTCATGACTGCTTTCCCGTTTTCCCGTGCTGGAGGCACTTGCCCCCCGGCAGTCGCGCAGGCCTGCTGGTTCGCCCGATAATAGCGCGATGCCCCAAATCCAACTCACGCCGGCGCAACGCAAGGAGCACCGCGCCAACGCCCATCACCTCGACCCCGTTGTCATGATCGGCTCCGATGGCTGGAATCCCGCCGTCCGCAAGGAAACCGACGCCGCGCTCGCCGCCCACGGACTGATCAAGATCCGGGTCTTCTCCGATGATCGCGTCGGGCGCGAGGCGCTGTTCCAGGCCATCGCCGAAGAGCTCCATGCGGCGCCGATACAACACATTGGCAAGTTGCTGGTGCTCTGGCGTCCGCTGCCGGACCGGGAAAAGACGCTGGACGAGGATCGCAAGCCCGGGCCCCGCGACGTCAAGGTGCTCAAGTACAGCAAGCGTGGCGGACAACGGCCCGAAGTGCGCACCTTGCGTGTGCTGGGCAACCAGCGGCTGACCCCTGGCGGGCAGATCAAGCGCGCCAAGCCCAAGACGGTCAGCATCAAGAAACGCAGTCAGTCCTGAATCTGCGTCGCGCGCACGGGGCGTGCCAGCTTCCAGAACACGACCGCCGCGCACCCCCACTGCAACAACAACATCGCCGTGCCCAGGCCGTGCCACACGGGCAGGTTGACGCGGGCGGTGATGCGGGGCGCGACCGCAAACTCCAGCAGCAAGGCCAGCAACATGCCGGCCAGCACGAAGCCACGCGCATCCCGCGCCCGGCTACCGTGCCAGCGGGTCGCATCGGCACGCGAGGCGAGCAGCAGGCCGGCACCGAGCACCGCCGACACCATCGATTGAACGCTGAACAGCGCTGCTGCCGCGTTGCCGGCCAGCGCCTTGGTCGGCAACTGGGCGAAGAGGGTCGGCACGACCCACATGCCCAAGGCGCTCAGGCTGCCCCACCACAAGGCCGCCAGCCACAAGGGCCAGGCAGCGATCCAGTCAAAGGTAGCGGACCGCGACGATTTCAAAGTACTTGGTCCCGCCCGGCGCCCGCACCTCGGCGCTGTCGCCCTCTTCCTTGCCGATCAACGCACGCGCGATCGGGCTGCTGATGTTGACCAGGCCCTGCTTGAGATCGGCCTCGTCTTCGCCGACGATCTGGTAGGTGACCTTGTCGCCCGACGCCTCGTCTTCGAGCTCGACCGTGGCGCCGAACACCACGCGACCACCGGCATCGACGGAGCTGGGGTCGATGATCTGGGCCGCCGACAACTTGCCTTCGACTTCCTGGATGCGGCCTTCGATGAATCCCTGACGGTCCTTGGCGGCCTCGTATTCGGCGTTCTCGCTCAGGTCGCCCTGGGCCCGGGCTTCCGCGATCGCACTGATGACCGATGGCCGGTCCACGGTCTTGAGCCGGTGCAGTTCCGCCTTGAGTTTTTCCGCGCCGCGCTTGGTGATGGGAATGGTCGTCATGAATGGTCTGCCTGAAAATGTGTCAGGGAGCACCCGGTGCGCTGCACCGGGTGCTCCCTGCGGTTGTGCTGAAATTATGCCGCGAGTTGCCGGTGCAGCTCCTGCACCGAGATCACATCGAGCTGGTCCAGGTATTGCATGCCTTCCACCGCGGCCTCTGCACCCGCGATGGTCGTGATGGTCGTCACCCGGGCCGCCAAGGCCGAGGTGCGGATCTGGCCGGAGTCGGCGATCGCATTGCGACGCTCCTCGACCGTATTGACCACCAGCGCGATCTCGTCGTTCTTGATCATGTCG
Organism: Rhodoferax sp.; assembly: GCA_024236015.1. Taxonomy (GTDB): domain Bacteria; phylum Pseudomonadota; class Gammaproteobacteria; order Burkholderiales; family Burkholderiaceae_C; genus CAISIP01. The sequence continues at coordinate 381,788 of JACKLK010000001.1, read as the reverse complement.
ACGATATGCGGGCGCCCTTCGGTCACCTTGTTGACCGTCTGGCACGCCAGGCCGGCGGCCGTGATGGCCGCGGCCGTGCCCTTGGTGGCGATCAGCTCGAAGCCCAGCGCGACCAGGCCCCGCGCGACATCGACCGCGCGCGGCTTGTCGTTCGGCTTGACCGAGATGAAGGCCTTGCCCGAACGGGGCAACTTGGTACCGGCGGCGATCTGCGACTTCACGAAGGCCTCGCCGAAGGTCTTGGCACTGCCCATCACCTCCCCGGTGGACTTCATCTCGGGGCCGAGGATGGTGTCGACCCCAGGGAACTTCACGAACGGGAACACCGCCTCCTTGACGCTGAAATACGGCGGCGTGACTTCCTCGGCAATGCCCTGTGCGTCCAGGCTCTGCCCGACCATGCAGCGGGCCGCGACCTTGGCCAGCTGGATGCCGGTGGCCTTGCTGACGAAGGGCACGGTGCGCGAAGCACGCGGGTTGACCTCGAGCACGAAGATCACGTCCTGCACGGCGCCATCGTCGCCGGGAATCTGCTGGATGGCGAACTGCACGTTCATCAGGCCGACGACGTTGAGCGCACGCGCCATCGCCGCGGTCTGCGTCTTGAGTTCGGCCACGGTGGCCGCCGACAGGAAATACGGCGGCAACGAACAGGCCGAGTCGCCGCTGTGCACGCCGGCCTGCTCGATATGCTCCATCACGCCGCCGATGAAGACCCGCTCGCCGTCGCAGATGGCGTCCACGTCGCATTCGATGGCGTCGTTGAGGAATCGGTCCAGCAACACCGGCGAATCGTGCGAGACCTTGACCGCCTCGCGCATGTAGCGCTCCAGATCGCGCTGCTCGTGCACCACCTCCATCGCACGGCCGCCCAGCACGTAGCTCGGCCGCACGACCAGCGGGTACCCCAGCTTGGCAGCCTTCTCGAGCGCATCGGACTCGGTACGGGCGGTCGCGTTGGGCGGCTGGCGCAGGCCCAGCGTGTTGAGCAGTTGCTGGAAGCGCTCCCGGTCTTCGGCCGCATCGATCATGTCCGGGCTGGTGCCGATGATCGGCACGCCGTTGGCCTCGAGGTCGAGCGCGAGCTTGAGCGGTGTCTGGCCGCCGTATTGCACGATCACGCCCACCGGCTTTTCCTTGTCGACGATCTCGAGCACGTCCTCCAGCGTCAACGGCTCGAAATACAGCCGGTCGCTGGTGTCGTAGTCGGTGGACACGGTCTCCGGATTGCAGTTGACCATGATGGTCTCGTAGCCGTCCTCGCGCATCGCCAGCGCCGCGTGCACGCAGCAGTAGTCGAACTCGATGCCCTGCCCGATCCGGTTCGGCCCGCCGCCGAGCACCATGATCTTCTTGCGGTCGGTCGGGGCCGCCTCGCATTCGTCCTCGTAGGTCGAATACATGTAGGCGGTATTGGTCGGAAACTCTGCCGCGCAGGTGTCCACGCGCTTGTAGACCGGGCGCACGCCCAGCGCACGGCGCAGCTTGCGGATCACGGTGTCGGTGGTCTTGAGCTGGCGTGCCAGGCGGCGGTCGGAGAAACCCTTGCGCTTGAGCGCGCGCAGCGTCGGCGCATCGATGTCGTCCAGCGAACGGGTCTCGAGCTCGAGTTCGATCTTCACGATCTCCTCGATCTGGGTCAGGAACCAGCGGTCGATCTTGGTCAGCGCAAACACTTCCTCGACACTCATGCCCTGCGCGAACGCGTCGCCGACGTACCAGATGCGCTCCGGGCCGGGCTCGCCGAGTTCCTTCTCCAGCACTTCGCGGTCCTGCGTCTTCTCGTTCATGCCGTCGACACCGACCTCGAGCCCACGCAAGGCCTTCTGGAACGACTCCTGGAAGGTGCGGCCGATGGCCATCACCTCGCCGACCGACTTCATCTGGGTCGTCAGGCGCGAATCGGCGGTCGGGAACTTCTCGAACGCGAAACGCGGGATCTTGGTCACCACATAGTCGATGCTCGGCTCGAAACTGGCCGGCGTCGCGCCACCGGTGATCTCGTTGCGCAGCTCGTCGAGCGTGTAGCCCACGGCCAGCTTGGCCGCGATCTTGGCGATCGGAAAGCCGGTCGCCTTGGAGGCCAGCGCCGACGAACGGCTCACGCGCGGATTCATCTCGATCACGACCATGCGGCCGTCGTTCGGGTTGATCGCGAACTGCACGTTGGAGCCGCCGGTGTCCACGCCGATCTCGCGCAACACCGCCAGCGACGCGTTGCGCAGGATCTGGTATTCGCGGTCGGTCAAGGTCTGCGCCGGCGCGACGGTGATCGAGTCGCCGGTGTGTACGCCCATGGGATCGAGGTTCTCGATCGAACACACGATGATGCAGTTGTCCGCCTTGTCGCGCACCACCTCCATCTCGTATTCCTTCCAGCCCAGCAGCGACTCCTCGATCAGCAACTCGTTGGTCGGCGATGCCTCCAGGCCGCGCTTGCAGATGGTGTCGAACTCCTCGGCGTTGTAGGCAATGCCGCCGCCGCTGCCGCCCAGCGTGAAGCTGGGGCGGATCACGGTCGGGAAACCGACCGACTTCTGCACCGCCCAGGCCTCGTCCATGCTGTGGGCGATGCCCGAGCGGGCCGAACCCAGTCCGATGCGGGTCATGGCCTGCTTGAACTTGAGCCGGTCCTCGGCCTTCTCGATCGCGTCCGGGCTGGCACCGATCAGCTCGACCTTGTACTGGTTGAGCACGCCGTTGTGCCACAGGTCGAGCGCGCAGTTGAGCGCGGTCTGGCCGCCCATGGTCGGCAGGATGGCGTCGGGCCGTTCCTTGGCGATGATCTTCTCGACCGTCTGCCAGGTGATCGGTTCGATGTAGGTGACGTCGGCCGTGGCCGGGTCGGTCATGATCGTGGCCGGATTGCTGTTGATCAGGATGACCTTGAAACCCTCTTCGCGCAAGGCCTTGCAGGCCTGCACGCCGGAGTAGTCGAACTCGCAGGCCTGGCCGATGATGATCGGCCCGGCGCCGATGATGAGGATGCTCTTGATGTCGGTACGCTTAGGCATGTTGGCTCCGGCTGGACGCGTCCATGAGCGCGACGAAGCGCTCGAACAGGTAGGCGATGTCGTGTGGTCCCGGTGACGCTTCCGGATGCCCCTGGAAACACAGTGCCGGGCGATCCGTGCGTCGCAGGCCCTGCAAGGTGCCGTCGAACAGGCTCACGTGGGTGGCCACGAGGTTGTCCGGCAGGCTGTCGGCATCGACCGCGAAGCCGTGGTTCTGGCTGGTGATGCTGACGCGGCCGGTCTCGACGTCCTTGACCGGATGGTTGGCACCATGGTGGCCGAATTTCATCTTGAAGGTCCGGGCGCCGGATGCGAGCGCCATGATCTGGTGGCCCAGGCAGATGCCGAAGATCGGGATCTGCGTGTCGAGCAGTTCGCGCACCGCGTCAATCGCATAGTCGCAGGGCTCGGGATCGCCCGGCCCGTTGGACAGGAAGATGCCGTCGGGCTTGAGCGCCAGCGCCTGCTGCGCCGAGGTGTTTGCCGGCACGACGGTGACCCTGCATCCCCGCGCCGCCAGCATGCGCAGGATGTTGCGCTTGACGCCGAAGTCGTAGGCGACGACATGAAACCGCGGCTCGGTCAACACGCCGAAGCCCGGTCCACCCTGGCCGGGTTCGGCGCCCAGCGACCATTCGGTCTGGGTCCAGGCGTACGGCTTTTCGGTGGTGACGACACGGGCCAGGTCCAGGCCGGCCATCGACGGTGCCGAGCGCGCCTTCTCGAGGGCCTGCGCGACGCGCGCATCGGTCACCTCCTGGCCGGCCTCCAGCGCCAGGATGCAGCCGTTCTGCGCCCCCTGGTTGCGGATCTGGCGGGTCAGCTTGCGGGTATCGATGTTGGCGATGGCCACCGTGTTCTCGGCCGCCAGGTAGGTCTGCAACGAACCCATCTCGCGGAAATTGGACACCACGGCAGGCAGGTTGCGGATCACCAGGCCGGCGGCCTGGACCCGGGAAGACTCCATGTCGTCGGTATTGACGCCGTAGTTGCCCACATGCGGGTAGGTCAACGTGACGATCTGCTGGCAATAACTCGGGTCGGTCAGGATTTCCTGGTACCCCGTCATCGAGGTATTGAACACGACTTCACCGACACGTTCGCCGGCGACTCCGATCGATTCGCCCAGGTAGATCGTGCCGTCGGCGAGCGCCAGTATGGCGAGAGGTTTGTTTCCCTTGAGAGACAAAAGCACGAGGATCTCCGGATTGATTTCGGGTACTCCCAAGCATCCCCGCGACTGGGCTCTGGATGCTGCCAGGTGGCTGCTCTCTACAGGGGGATTTGATTGGAGAATCGCTTGGGGCGCTTGCTTTCGCGAAAGCCGCTCATTATAGCCCAGCCCCTCTGGCGAACGGCCCTGCGCAGACCGCTGCGCAGCTCAGCCGGGCGGCCGTCCCACGGCACTGGCATGCAGGCAGATTGCCGCTGCTGCGGCCACGTTCAACGATTCCTGGCCGCCGGGTTGTCCGATCCTGCACCAGAGCCGGGCCTGCCGCGCGACGGCCTCGCCCACACCCTGGCCTTCATGGCCGAAAGCCCAGGCACACGGCCAGGGCAACGCGCTCGCGTGAACCGGTTCGCCCTGGTGCGAACTGGTCGCGATGATCGGCAACTCCAGGCTGGCCAGGTCCGCCGGCTCCAGCGCCTCGACGAGGTGCAGCCCGAAATGGGCCCCCATGCCGGAGCGCAGCACCTTGGGCGACCACAGCGCCGCACTGCCCTTGATCGCCAGCACCTGGCCAAAACCCAGGGCGGCCGCACTGCGCAGGATCGAGCCGACGTTGCCGGCATCCTGGACCCGGTCGAGCACGACCGAGGCCTGGTGCGGCAGCACGCCTGCCGCCGTCGGCAGATCGATCACGAAACCCATGCGTCCCGGCGACTCCAGCGCGCTGATCTCGTCGAACAGGTGGTCCGGCACGACGACCACGCGGGCCGAGCCCAGCTCCCACGCAGGGGCTGCGCCACGCCAGGCCGACTCGGCAAACACCGCCAGCGCGGGCAACACGCCCTGGTCGCATGCGGCGCGGCACAGATGATCTCCCTCGAGCCAGGCCTGGCCGAGCTTGCGGTAGGCCGTGTTGTCGCGCGACAGTCGGCGCACGGTCTTGAGCACGGCGTTGTCGCGCGAGACAACGTGACTGACGCGCGATCCGGCGGTGTCCGTCACGCCAGCACCTGCGCCACCGGCGCGAACGTGCGCCGGTGCTCCGGACAGGCGCCCAGCCGGCGCAACGCGGCCAGGTGCTGCGCCGTGCCGTAACCCTTGTGGTCGGCGAAGCCGTAGCCCGGATATTGGGCATGCAATTGCGCGCACCAGCGATCGCGGTGCACCTTGGCAACGATGGACGCGGCCGAAATTGCCGGCACCCGCGCGTCACCGCCGACGATCGCCTCGGCGCGCACCTTGAGCACCGGGATGCGGTTGCCGTCCACCAGCACCCGGGCTGGCGTCAGGCGCAGGCCCTCGACGGCCCGGCGCATGGCCAGCATCGTGGCCTGCAGGATGTTGAGCTGGTCGATCTCCTGCACCGTGGCCGAGCCGACCGCACAACACAAGGCCCGCGCGCAGATCAGGTCGAACAGCCGCTCGCGCTGGGCGGCACTGAGCTTCTTGGAGTCTGCCAGGCCATCGATGGGATTGCGGTCGTCCAGGATCACGGCCGCGGCCACGACCGGGCCGGCCAGCGGACCTCGGCCGGCTTCGTCGACGCCGGCGACCAGGCCGGGCGCGTCCCACGGCAACGCGGCCTGCTCAGGAATGGAGGATTTTTTCGATCGCATCGGTTGCACACCGGGAAGTATCACATTGCAGCTGCTGGTGCAGGGCATCGAACCGCTGTTCGAGCGCGGCGACGCGCTCGGGCGCGTCCAGCCATTGGCCGACCGCGGCGGCCAGGGCCGGTGGCGTGGCCTGTTCCTGCAGCAGTTCCGGTACGACGAAGTCCTGGCACAGGATGTTGGGCAGGCCGACCCAGGGTTGCAGGCGCTTGCGGCGCATGATCTGCCACGACAACCAGTGCATGTTGTAGGCGATCACCATCGGCCGCTTGAACAGCGCCGCTTCCAGCGTCGCCGTGCCGCTGGCGATCAGCGTCACATCGCAGGCCGCCAGCGCGGCATGGGACTGCCCGGCCACGATGCGCAGGCGGTCGGACATGCCGCAGCTGCGGGCGATCTGCTCGACCGCGGGCATCAGCGAAGGCACGGTCGGCACCACGCATTGCAGCTGCGGGCGCTCGCGCTGCAGCAGCGCGGCGGCGCGAAAGAAGCGCTCGGCCAGGTATCCGACCTCCGAGCGCCGGCTGCCGGGCAGGATGGCCAGCACCGGTACGCCGGGCTGCAATCCCAGCGCGGCACGCGCCGCGGTTCGATCGGCGCGCATGGGAATCACGTCGGCCAGCGGATGCCCGACGTAGGTCGCGGCAATGCCATGGGCGTGCAGCAACGCCGGTTCGAACGGAAACAGGCACAACACATGGTCGGCGCTGTCGCGGATCGTGTCGATCCGGTCGGCGCGCCAGGCCCACACCGACGGGCAGACGAAATGCACGCTGCGGATGCCGCGGCGGCGCAGGTCGCGTTCGAGCGCCAGGTTGAAGTCGGGCGCGTCGATGCCGACGAAGATGTCGGGCGGTTCGCGCAGCAGGCGTTCGCGCAACTGGTCGCGGATCGCGACGATGCGCCGGTAGTGGCGCAGTACCTCGACATAGCCTCGCACGGCCAGCGCCTCGCTCGGCCACCAGGCATCGAAGCCGTGCGCCGCCATGCGCGCGCCGCCAATACCGCCGCACACAAGCCGGGGCCACCGTTGCCGCATGCCATCGAGCAGCAGTCCCGCCAGCAGGTCGCCCGAGGTTTCTCCCGCGACCATCGCCACCTGCGGGGCCGCCTCGGTCCGCTGGGGCGTCACCACCGCCGTTGGCATTGGCGGCTACCGGACGATGCCGCGGCGCGGCGTCACGCCGGCCAGGAAGCTGCCCATCAAGGCCACGTCCTGCTGCGCGGCCGGGTGGCTGGCGGCCAGGCCATCGATGGCGGTACGCGCCTGCTCCAGCGTCAGATCGTCCCGGTACAGCAGCTTGTGCATGGCCTTGACCACCGCCAGGCGTTCGGCCGAGAAGCCGCGGCGACGCAAACCCTCGTAGTTCATCGAACGGGCGGCCGCGGGCTGGCCCTGGCACATCACGAACGGTGGCAGGTCGGCGAACAACAGGGAACACATCGCGGTCATGCTGTGCGCGCCGATGCGCACGAACTGGTGCACCACGGTGAAGCCGCCCAGGATGGTCCAGTCGCCCACGTGCACATGGCCGGCGAGCTGCGAATTGTTGGCGAAGATGGTGTTGTTGCCCACCTGGCAATCATGGGCCAGATGCACATAGGCCATGATCCAGTTGTCGTCGCCGACACGGGTCACGCCGACATCGCCGGGCGAGCCGATGTTGAAGGTGCAGAACTCGCGAATCGTGTTGCGCTCGCCAATCTGCAGCTCGCAGGGCTCGCCGGCGTATTTCTTGTCCTGCGGGATCGCACCAAGCGAATTGAACTGGAAGATGCGGTTGTCGCGTCCGATCGTGGTGTGCCCTTCGATGACGCAATGCGCCCCCACCGTCGTGCCGGCCCCGATGCGGACATGGGGGCCGATGACGGAATAAGGGCCGATGATGACGGAAGCGTCGATCTCGGCACCCGGATCGACAACGGCGGTGGGATGGATGTTCTGCACGCGGGACAGGCGCGATACCGCCTAGGCGATGGAGCGCATCGTGCAGATCAGGTCGGCCTCGACCGCCAGCTCCTCGCCGACCATGGCGCGCGACTTGAACTTGAAGATGCCGGCTTTCATGCGATCGAGCTGTGCGTGCAGCATCAGCTGGTCTCCCGGCTCGACCGGACGCTTGAACCGCGCTCCGTCGATGCCGGCGAAATAGTAGACCGTCTTGTCGTCGGGAGTGACACCCAGGGTATCGAAGGCCAGCAATGCGGCTGCCTGCGCCAGTGCCTCGAGCATCAGCACGCCCGGCATGACCGGACGATGCGGGAAGTGGCCGGTGAAGAACGGCTCGTTCATCGAGACGTTCTTCAATGCCACGATGCTCTTGCCCTTGTCGAGTTCGACCACCCGATCGACCAGCAGGAACGGATATCGGTGCGGCAGTTTCTTGAGGATCTGGTGAATGTCCATCATGGCGTCGAGTTGTCCTGGAGGATTTTTTCAAGCGCGCGCATGCGCTCGCGCAAATGGTGCAGCCGCTTGAGCGCGGCAGCGTTCTTTTCCCATTGCGCATTGTCGTCGATCGGAAACAGCCCGGTGTAGTGACCGGCCTTGTGGATCGAGCGAGTCACCACTGACGCCGCGGAGATGTTCACATGGTCGGCCACCGTCAGATGACCCAGCACCACGGCGGCGCCACCGATGGTGCAATGCGCACCGATGTTCGCCGAGCCGGCAACGCCGACGCAGGCTGCCATCGCGGTATGGCGTCCGACGCGCACGTTGTGGCCGATCTGGATCAGGTTGTCGAGCTTCACGCCGTCTTCGATCACGGTATCGGACAAGGCACCCCGGTCGATGCAGGTGTTGGCGCCGATCTCGACGTCGTCGCCGATCCGCACCGCGCCCAGCTGCTCGATCTTTTCCCAGGCACCGGCGTTCGGCGCAAAACCGAAACCGTCTGCGCCGATGACCACCCCGCTGTGCAGCAGGCAACGCGCGCCGATGTGGCAATCCTCGCCGACGGTCACCCGCGCCTTGAGCACGGTGCCGGCCCCGATATGTGCGCCCCGCTCGACGACACACAAGGGGCCGATCGACGCCGTGCCGTCGATCGTCGCCTGCGGGTCGATGACGGCGCTGGCATGGATGGTCGGCCGGCCGATCGGCCGGACGTGGCGACGCCACATCTGCGTGGCGCGGGCGAAATAGAGATAGGGCTGCTCGGTCACGATGCAGGCGCCTCGCGAACGGGCCACCTCCTCGAGCGCGGGCTCCACGATCACGCACAGCGCCCGCGATGCCGCCAGCTGCTGCTGGTAGCGGGGATTGCTGACGAAGCTCAGTTCGTCGGGCTGCGCCGTGGCCAGCGCGGCCAGGCCGCTCAGGACGGCAGAGCGGTCGCCGTGCAGTACGCCCCCCAGAGCGTCGACAACGTGTCCGAGGGTCAGCGCCACACGAATACCGCCTCGTCCTGCTATTTCACTCCGGCGTTGAGCGCCTTGATCACCTTGTCGGTGATGTCGTGTTTGGGGTTGATGTAGACCGCGTCCTGCAGGATCAGGTCGTATTTCTCGGTCTCCGCGACCTGCTTGACCACCTTGTTGGCACGCTCGAGCACCAGTTGCAGCTCTTCGTTCTTGCGTGCGTTGAGATCCTCCTGGAACTCACGACGCTTGCGCTGGAACTCGCGGTCCTGGTCCACCAGCTGGCGCTGGCGGGTGTTGCGCTGCGATTCCGACAACGTGGGCGCATCACGCTCGAGCTTGTCAGCCAGGGACTTGATGCTGGCACCCAGGTCGACGAGCTCCTTCTCGCGCTTGGAGAACTCCTGCTCCAGCTTGGACTGTGCCGCCTTGGCGGTCGCAGCCTCCTTGAAGATGCGATCGGTATTGACGAAGCCAACCCGGAACTCCTGCGCATACGCGCCCACCGTCAAAGCCGCCATCATGATGGCGGCCAACAAGCGACTGGTCAGTGTGTTCATTAGAAAGATGTTCCGATTTGAAATTGCACGCGCTGGATTTTATCGTTTGTGAACTTCCGGATCGGGTAGGCCAAGGCCAGCCGCAACGGGCCGACCGGCGAGATCCAGCTGATGCCCACGCCCAGGGAGGCACGCAATTCGTTCAGGCGCATCGGCTGCGACTCGCCGAACACGTTGCCGACGTCCAGGAAGCTGAACATGCGCAAGGTCCGATCGTTGCCCGCACCGGGGAAAGGCGTGATGATCTCGAAGTTCAGGTTGACCTTCTTGTTGCCGCCCAGGCTGCCGCCATTGGTGACCTCGACCTCGCCCAGGCTGCCTTGCTCGAAGCCACGCACCGAGCCCAGGCCGCCGCCGTAGAAATTCTTGAACAGCGGGAACGGCCGGCCCGACAAGCCCTTGCCGTAGGCGAAGTCGGCATTGAACGCGAAGGTGTACTGCTTGCTCAGCGGCCAGTATTGCTGGAACTGATAACTGGCGCTGAGATAACGCGTATCGCCGCCCACGCCCCATTCGCCGTTGATCCGCTGGTAACGGCCCGAATTGGGCACGAGTGCGCTGTCGCGGGTATCGCGCGCCCAGCCGATCGTCAGCGGCACCCCGTTGCTGGTGTAGCCGAACTGGTTGGCATAGGTCGTGTACGCGGCCGGCAGCGACGTTCCGGGCACGATCTTCGTCTGCTCGACACCGGCGCCGAAATAGACCGTGTCGGTCTCGGTAAACGGCACACCGAACCGCAGGCTGGCGCCGGTGGTCTTCAGGCTGTAGCTGTCGGACACGGTGTAGGGCCGGGTCGTGCGATGGTAGACGTCGATCGAGCGCGAGACGCCATCCACCGTGAAATACGGATCGGTGGTGCTGAGCACCACGGTGCGATAGGTGTCGCTGGTATCGATCTGGATGCCCAGCGAATTGCCGGAACCGAACGCGTTCTCCTGCGAGATGCCGGCCGTCAGGCCCAGGCCGTCGCCACTGGAATAACCGGCGCCGAGCGACAGGTTGCCGGTGGCGCGCTCCACCACGGTGATGGTCAGGTCGACCTGGTCCGGCGCGCCGGGCACCTCCTGCGTCTCGATACCCACTTCGGTGAAGAATCCGAGGCGGTCCACGCGATCGCGGGAACGGCGGATCTTGTCGGCGTCGTACCAGGCCGACTCGAACTGGCGGAACTCGCGGCGCACGACCTCATCGCGGGTGCGGTTGTTGCCCGCCACGTTGATGCGTCGCACATAGGCCCGGCGCGATGGCTCGGCCTGGATCACCAGTGCGACCCGGTTGTTCGTCCGGTCGACCTCGGGCCGCGCCTCCACGCGCGCGAACGCATAACCGAAGTTGCCGAAATAGTCGGTGAAGGCCCGGGTCGTCTGCACGACGTCGTCGGCGTTGTAGGCCTGGCCCGGGCGGATCGCCACCAGGCTCTTGAATTCGTCGTCCTTGCCCAGGTAGTTGCCCTCGAGCCGAACGCCGGAGACCACATAACGGTCGCCTTCGGTGATGTTGATGACGATGTCGATTTCCTGCTTGTCCGGCGAGATCACGACCTGGGTCGAATCGATGCGGAACTCCAGGTAGCCGCGGGTCAGGTAATACGAGCGCAGCGTCTCGATGTCGGCATTGAGCTTGGCACGGGAATACTGGTCGGACTTGGTGTACCAGCTGAGCCAGCCGCCGGTGTTGAGGTCGAACAGGTCGCGCAGCGTCGAATCGCCGAAGGCCTGGTTGCCGACGATGCGGATCTCCTTGATCTTGGCGCGTTCACCCTCGGTGATGGAGAAGGACAGGTTGACGCGGTTGCGCTCGATCGGCGTGACCGTGGTCACCACCTCCGACGCATACAGGCTGCGATTGATGTATTGCCGCTTGATCTCCTGCTCGGCACGATCGAGCAAGGCCTTGTCGAAGGGCCGGCCGTCGGTCAGGCCGATGTCGCGCATCATCCGGCGCAGCGTGTCCTTGTCGAATTCCTTGTTGCCGCCGAACTCGACATCGGCCACCGTCGGGCGTTCCTCGACGATCACCACCAGCACGTCGCCGCTGGCCTCGATGCGCACGTCCTTGAACAGGCCCAGCGCGAAGATCGACTGGATCGCAGCCGCGCCTTTCTGGTCGTCGTAGGTGTCGCCGACCCGCACCGGAAGCGACGCGAAGATGGTGCCCGCCTCGACGCGCTGCAGACCTTCGATCCGGATGTCGCGCACGGTGAACGGGTCCACGGCCCAGGCGGAACCGGCGAACACACCAGCGGCGACGGCAATGGCAGTGGCCTGCCTACGAATACGATTGAGTTGCATGTTGTTGGTCTGTGTCAGCCAGGGGCGCAGGCACGCGGCGAGATGAAAACTACCCGAGGATTCGGGCCAGATCGTTGTACAAGGCGATGCCCATCATCAGCAACAGCACAGCGACACCGCCGCGTTGCAGGCGTTCAAGCCAGGCATCCGAAACGCCATGTCCCGTGACGGCCTCCCAAAGATAATACATCAGGTGCCCTCCATCGAGGACCGGCAATGGCAACAAATTGAGCACGCCCAGGCTGACGCTGATCAAGGCCAGGAACAGCAGGTATTGGGTCAATCCCAGGCTGGCGGACTTGCCGGCGTAGTCGGCGATCGTCAGCGGGCCGTTGAGGTTCTTCAGCGAGGCCTCGCCGGTGATCATGCGGCCGATCATGCTCAGCGTCAGCGTCGACACTTCCCAGGTGCGCTCGAACGCCTGGACCAGCCCGTCGATCGGCCCGTAACGGACCATGACCAGTTCCGGCGCGCCACCCACGTAGGCGCCGATCCGGCCGATCGTGCGCTCGCCTTCCGGGACCCGCAGCGGTGTCACCGTCAGCGTCAACGGTCTTGCGTCGCGCTCGACCTGCCAGGTCTGCGTGCTCGCGGCGCCATCGCTGCCCGACGCCCGGATCAGGTCGCGCAACTGCTGGCCGTCGACCACCGTCGTGGCGTCGATCTTCAGCACCCGGTCGCCCTTGCGCAAGCCGGCCGCCTGCGCGGCTCCGTCTGGCAGGATCTCGCCGAGCTCCGGCTGCGTCATCGGGCCGACGATGCCGATGCGCCGGAACAAGGCGGCATCCACGTCGCTGGCGCGCTCCTGCGCAAAAGCCAGCGTGACCTCACGGGTCACCGCGCCGGCGCCGATACCCAGCACCAGCCGTGCGTCCTGCCCGTGCAACGCCGCCTGCGCCAGTTGCCAGCGCAGGTCGTCGAACGAGGCCACGTCCACCGGATCCTGGGTCCCGACGGCGATGCGCAGCACGCGCTCGCCGCCCGTGATGCCGGCCTGCTCGGCAATGGAGCCCGGGACCGGACTGGCCAGCACCGCGCTGGCCTGCTGCACGCCGCTCCAGTTGACCAGGGCATACAGCACCACGGCCAGCAGCAGGTTGATCAAGGGGCCGGCCGCCACGATGGCCGCACGCGCGGCCAGGGGCTGGTTGTTGAACGCCAGGTGGCGCAGCTCCTGCGCCACGGGCGCCTCGCGCTCGTCGAGCATGCGCACATAACCGCCCAGCGGAAATGCGGCAACCACGAACTCGGTGGGTGAACCCTTGGGTTGCCAGCGCCACAAGGTCTTGCCGAAACCGACCGAGAAGCGCAACACCCGCACGCCGCAGGCGACCGCAACCCGGTAGTGGCCATATTCGTGGACGGCGATCAACAGCGCCAGCGCCACGACAAAAGCAACAATCGTCAACATGCTGTTCTCCACCCCGCCATTCAGACGGCCAAGGTCCCGACCATCCGGCCCGCGCAATCGCGCGCGGCCGCATCGACGGCCAGCAAGGCCTCCAGCGAGTCTGAGGCCTGTGTGTCGATCCTGCCCAGCGTGTGGTCATTGACGGCATGGATCTGGTCGAAACGGATGCGGCCGTCGAGAAACGCGGCCACCGCCACTTCGTTCGCGGCGTTGAGCGCCGCTGGCGCACCCGCGCCGGCGGCCAGCACCTGCCAGGCGAGTTGCAGTCCGGGGAAACGGGCCTGGTGCTCGGCGCTGTCGACCGCCTCGAAGCTCATCGCCGCCAGCGCATGGAAATCGAGCGCCTGCGCCCCGGACTCCATGCGATCGGGCCAGCACAGGCCATAGGCGATCGGCACCCGCATGTCGGGCGTGCCCAGCTGGGCGACGATGGAGTTGTCGCGGAACTGCACCATGGAATGAATGATGCTCTGCGGATGGATGACGACCTGGATCCGATCGGGCTCCATGTCGAACAGGTAGCGTGCCTCGATGACTTCGAGCACCTTGTTCATCATGGTGGCCGAGTCCACCGATATCTTGCGTCCCATGACCCAGTTCGGATGGGCGCAGGCCTGCTCGGGCGTCACGTCACGCAAGGTCGCAGGGTCCCGGTCCCGAAACGGACCGCCGGAAGCGGTCAGGATCAGCTTGTCGACCTGCCCGGCCCAGCATGCCGGGTCCGGCGGCAATGACTGGAAGATCGCCGAATGCTCGCTGTCGATGGGCAGCAGCCGCGCACCGCCCTTGCGCACCGCCTGCATGAAGACCGGGCCGCCGACCACCAGGGCCTCCTTGTTGGCCAGCAGCAGGCGTTTGCCGGCAAGGGCCGCACGCATGCAGGCCTCGAGCCCGGCGGCGCCCACGATGGCCGCCATGACGATCTGCACCCGCTCGTCGGCGGCCACGTCGGCAATGGCCTGTGCGCCCGCCAGCACCTGGGTCGGCAGGCCTTGTTCGCGGCAGCGCCGCGCCAGTTCCGCGGCGCGCTCGGCATCGGCCATCACCGCGAACTGCGGCCGGAAGCTCACGCATTGCGCCAGCATCACGTCGACCCGTGTCGATGCGGTGAGTGCAAACACCTCGAATCGATCCGGATGGCGCGCCAGCACGTCCAGCGTATTGGCTCCGACCGATCCGGTGGAGCCGAGAATGGCAACGGCTTGGCGCATCGTGATCCGGGCTCCCTCTTCAGGCTGCGTGCAGCAACATGGCCATCGGCAGCGTGGGTAACAACGCATCGATGCGGTCGAGCACGCCGCCATGGCCCGGCAACAGGCGGCTGCTGTCCTTGACCTGCGCCGCGCGCTTGAGCAGGGATTCGATCAGGTCACCGACCACGCTCATGGCCGCCATGGCCATGATCGCCAGCAGCATGTACCACCGGTTACCGGACAACACCTGGCCGTACAGGCTGGGCGTATCCACACCCAGCTGGCCATCCAGCCAGGACCACGCAACGGCCAGTACCAGCACGCCGGCCATGCCGCCCCAGACGCCTTCCCAGGTCTTGCCGGGGCTGATGCTCGGCGCCAGCTTGCCCCTGGCCACACGGCCACCGAAGGCACGGCCGGCGAAATAGGCGCAGATGTCGGCGGCCCAGACCAGCGCCAGCACGGACAACAGGAAATTGACGCCGACATGGCGCGCCTGCGCCACGGCCAGCCAGGCCGCCACGAGCACGACCAGGCCGATGGCCAGCTTGATAACGGGGGGCAGGCGCAGCCACATGCCGGTGCCGCCGCGCAGCAGGATGGCACCGCCCACCACCCAGGCCAGCGCCACCGCGGCCCACCACGCGGTCAAGGTCGACTGCAGCAGGCCGGCCCACCAGGCCAGCGCGCAGGCCAGCACGGTGAATGCGGCGCTGCCCAGGGCCAGGCCCGGGCCATACCCGGCCAGCCGCGCCCATTCCCAGGCGCCGGCGGCGATGAACACCATGGCGACAGCCGAAAACGGAACGGCGGACGGATAGAACAAGGCCGGCAGCAGGACCAGCAGGAGCACCAGGGCGGTGACGACACGCTGCCAGAGCATGGAACTCGCGCTCAGGCAGCTTGCGGGCGGCGTTGTTCGCCTCCGGCAACCTGCGCGGACGTCTTGCCGAAACGGCGCTCCCGACCGGCGAATGCGGCGATCGCCTGATCGAGGCTGGCTTCGTCGAAATCGGGCCAGAGGGTATCGGTGAAATACAGTTCGGAATAGGCGGACTGCCACAACATGAAATTGCTGATCCGCTGCTCCCCGCCGGTACGGATGACCAGGTCGGGATCGGGCACATGGCCCAGCGCCATCGCCTGGCTCAGGCTGTCTTCGTTGATCTCGGTGCCCGCGGCGGCGAGCCGCCGGGCCGCCTGCGCGATGTCCCAGCGCCCGCCATAGTTGAAGCAGACGTTCAGGATCAGGCCGGTGTTGTGCGCGGTCGCCCGCTCGCCCTGCGCGAGGCCGCCGCGCACCGACGGCGACAAGCCCTCGCGCTCACCGACAAAATGCAGCTGCACGCCGTCCTTGACCAGCTGCGGCACCTCGCGCGCCAGCGCCATGGCCAGCAGGTCCATCAGCCCGGAGACCTCGTCCTGCGGCCGGTTCCAGTTCTCCGACGAAAACGCGAACACCGTCAACACCGCGATGCCGCGCGCGGCGCAGGCACGCACGCACCGGCGCAGGGAGTCGACACCGACCTTGTGCCCGGCCACCCGGGGAAGCAGCCGCCGCGTCGCCCAGCGGCCATTGCCGTCCATGACGATGGCAACGTGACGGGGAATCGGTCCTGCGTTAGGCATGCGCGACGTTCACGACCGGCACAAGGCGGTCAAACCGCCATGATGTCCTGTTCCTTGGCCGCCACCAACTGGTCGATGGCCGCGACATGGCGGTCGGTGACCTTCTGGATCTCGGCCTCGCTGCGCTTGAGGTCGTCTTCGGTGGCCAGCTTTTCCTTGACCAGCTTCTTGACGGCTTCGTTCGCATCGCGACGCAGGTTGCGCACTGCGATCTTCGCGGTTTCGCCTTCGCCGCGCACGACCTTGGTCAGTTCCTTGCGGCGCTCCTCGGTCATGGCCGGCATCGGCACCCGGATCAGGTCGCCCATCGACGCCGGGTTCAGGCCCAGGTCGCTCTCGCGGATCGCCTTCTCGATCTTCGCGCCCATGCCCTTCTCCCAGGGCTGGATGCTGATCGTGCGCGCGTCGAGCAAGGCCACGTTCGCCACCTGGCTGATGGGCACGAGCGAACCGTAATATTCGACATGCACCGAATCGAGCAAGGCCGGATTCGCACGCCCGGTGCGGATCTTGGTCAGGTTGGCCTTGAAGACCTCGATCGACTGGTCCATCCGGCTCTCGGCCGTCTGTTTGATTTCTGCAAGCTCCATCTTCAACTCCTGCAAGCGCCGGACCCGTCGGGCCCGACCATTCGTGCCAGCCCCGGATTGTCAGGCATAGACCAAGGTACCTTCATCTTCCCCCAGGATCACACGTCGCAGCGCACCATGCTTGACGATCGAGAACACCTTGATCGGCAGCTTCTGGTCGCGGCACAACGCGAACGCGGTCGCGTCCATGATGCCCAGGTTCTTCGCCATGGCCTCGTCGAACGAAATGCGGTTGTAGCGTGTCGCCGTGGGATCCTTCTTCGGGTCCGCAGTGTAGACGCCATCGACCTTGGTGGCCTTGAGCACCACCTGGGCGCCGATCTCGGCGCCGCGCAATGCGGCGGCGGTGTCGGTCGTGAAGAACGGATTGCCGGTGCCGGCCGCGAAGATCACGACCTTGCCTTCCTCGAGGTATTGCAGCGCCTTCGGGCGCACGTACGGCTCCACCACCTGCTCGATCGAGATCGCCGACATCACGCGGGACGTCAGGCCGGCCTTGTTCATGGTGTCGCCGAGCGCCAGCGAATTCATCACCGTGGCCAGCATGCCCATGTAGTCGGCCGTGGCACGGTCCATGCCGACCGATCCGCCAGCCACGCCCCGAAAGATGTTGCCACCGCCGATCACCACGGCGACCTCCACACCCATGCGGGTGACCTCGCCGATCTCGTCCACCATGCGCACGATGGTGTCACGATTGATGCCGAAGGGGTCATCCCCCATCAAGGCCTCACCCGACAACTTGAGCAGGACACGTTTGTGGACGGGTGTGGCTTGGGACATGGAACTCTCCTGGTTGTCAGTCAGTAAACGACCCGGCCCCCAGGGCCGGGATGGCATGGCAACGCAGTGCTCAGGCGCCCTGCTTGGCCGACGCAACCTGCGCCGCGACCTCGGCAGCGAAGTCGTCCACCTTCTTCTCGATGCCCTCGCCCACCACGTACAAGGTGAATGCCTTCACCGTGGTATTGGTGGCCTTGAGCATGGCCGCAACGGTCTGCTTGTCGTTCTTGACGAAAGACTGGTCGAACAGGGAGACCTCCTTGAGGTACTTCTGCACACCGCCTTCGATGCGTTTTGCCACGATTTCCGCCGACTGTACCGGCTTGCCGTTGGCCACGGCCGCTGCGGCATCCTCGGCAGCCTTGGCCGCCGCAACCGAACGCTCGCGCTCGACCATCTCCGCCGGCACGTCGGCACTGGACAGCGCCACGGGCTTCATCGCCGCGACGTGCATCGCGACGTCCTTGGCGGCCGCCTCGTCACCGTCGAACTCGACGACCACGCCGATACGCGTGCCGTGCAGGTAGGTGGCCAGCTTGCTGCCGGAGGCAAAACGCTTGAAACGGCGAAAGCTCATGTTCTCGCCGATCTTGCCGATCAGGCCCTTGCGAACTTCCTCGAGCGTGGGACCGAAACCATCCTGCTCGTAGGCCAGGGCGCCCAACGCCTCGACATCGGCCGGGTCGTGCCTGGCCACCAGCGCTGCCGCCGCGTCGGCCATGGCCAGGAAACTGTCGTTCTTAGTCACGAAGTCGGTTTCGCAGTTGATCTCGATCATCGCGCCGGCATCGCCTTCACGCGCGATCGCGACCACGCCTTCGGCCGTGATGCGTCCGGCAGCCTTGCCGGCCTTGGTACCCAGCTTGACGCGCAGGAGCTCTTCGGCCTTGACCATGTCTCCTTCGGCTTCGGTGAGCGCGCGCTTGCACTCCATCATCGGTGCATCGGTTTTTCCGCGCAATTCAGCGACCATGCTTGCAGTAATTGCTGCCATCATTCTTCTCCGTACTTGTTACGACACTATTTCACGCGAGACTAAAAAAAAGGGGCCTCGGCCCCTTTGATTGGGCCGAAATCGATCAGGCCTCGGTCTCGTTCACTTCGACGAACTCATCGTCGCCTTCGGCGGCCACGGCCTTGACGACATCGTCATCGGCGTTGGCGCGGCCTTCGAGCACGGCGTCGGCGATGCCGCGGGCATACAGGACCACGGCCTTGGCCGAGTCATCGTTGCCGGGGATCACATAGTCGATGCCTTCGGGCGAGTGGTTGGAGTCCACGACGCCGATCAGCGGGATACCGAGCTTCTTGGCTTCGGCCACGGCGATCTTGTGGAATCCGACGTCGATCACGAAGATCGCGTCCGGCAAGGCGCCCATGTCCTGGATGCCGCCGATGTCCTTCTCGAGCTTGGCGATTTCGCGGGCGAACATCAGCTGCTCTTTCTTGCTCATGCTGTCCAGGCCGGCCTCCTGCTGCACCTTCATTTCCTTCAGGCGCTTGATCGAGGTCTTGACGGTCTTGAAGTTGGTCAGCATGCCGCCGAGCCAACGCTGGTCGACATAGGGCACACCGGCGCGCTGCGCCTCGGCGGCCACGGTTTCACGCGCCTGGCGCTTGGTGCCGACCATCAGCACGGTACCGCGGCGGGCGGTCAGCTGGCGCACGAACTTGGCCGCCTCCTGGAACATCGGCAGCGACTTTTCCAGGTTGATGATGTGGATCTTGTTGCGATGGCCAAAAATGTAGGGGGCCATCTTGGGGTTCCAGAAGCGGGTCTGGTGTCCGAAATGGACGCCGGCTTCCAGCATTTCACGCATGGTGACTGACATGGGATTCTCCAAAGGTTGGGTCTAAAATCCGGTCCTCGATCCAATGTGGCCAGCGGATGCGCCCTCTTCACGGCACAACCGATTCGCCCGCATTGAACACCTGGGTGGGTCCGGATTCGCGATTTGTCCTGCGCAAAGGCACCAAGATGGCGGCCCCGGCAAAACCCAAGGACTATAACACAGGCCACCTATCCGACCGATGCAACAGCCCCCCCATTCCGACCTGTCCCAGACCCGCGAACGCATCCGCCACGGCCGCACGAGCGCCGCCGACATCATGCGCTCGTGCCTCGAGGTGGCCCGCTCCGGTGCCTGCGACAAGGTGTTCCTGCACACGATGTTCGAGCAGGCGCAGTCCGTGGCCGCGGATCCGTCCCGGCAGCACAAGCCGCTGGCGGGCCTGGCCGTGTCGGTGAAGGACTTGTTCGACATCGAGGGACAGGTGACCGGGGCCGGCTCCCGCACCCGCGCCGGCGATGCCCCGGCCGTGCGCGACTGCAGCGCCGTGTCGCGGCTGCGCGCTGCCGGTGGTGCCATCATCGGCCGCACCAACATGACCGAGTTCGCGTTCTCCGGTGTCGGCGTCAATCCGCATTTCGGCACGCCGGCCAACGCGGCAAGCCGCGACGTCGCGCTGATCCCCGGCGGGTCATCGTCCGGGGCGGCGGTGTCGGTGGCCACGGGAGCGGCCTTCGTGGGGCTGGGCTCGGACACCGCGGGCTCGATCCGCATACCGGCCGCGCTCAACGGCATCGTCGGCTTCAAGAACACCGCCCGCCTGGTGCCGACCGACGGGGCCGTGCCGCTGTCGACCACGCTCGACACCGTGTGTGCAATGACCCGATCGGTGGCCGACGCCATCGTGGTCCACGAAATCCTTGCCGCGCGCAGCGTGACGCGCAGCCACGCGCCGCTGGCGGGTTACCGGCTGGCCATGGTGCGCACGCTGATGCTCGACGATGTCGACGCGACGGTGGCGGGGGCCTACCAGCGAACACTGGCGCAGTTGCGCGCGGCCGGTGCGCAGGTCACCGAGATCGACCTGCCCGAATTGCGCGAACTCGCCGGCCTGATGGCGCAGGGCGGCTTCTCGGGAGCCGAGAGTTATGCGCTGCATCGCGCCGCCCTGGCGACGGTCGCCGACCAGATGGACCCGCGCGTGGTCGCCCGTGTGCAACGGGGGGCCGCGATGGGCGCGGCCGACTACATCGACCTGGTGCACGCCCGCCGCGACTGGATCGCCCGCATGGAGCAGCGGCTGCAGGCTTTCGACGCCGTCGTGTCCCCGACCGTGCCGCTGGTGGCCCCGCCCCTGGCTTCGGTGGCGCCCGGCGCGCAACGCGACGAGGAGTTCTTCCGGGTCAACGGCCTGCTGCTGCGCAATACCAATGTCGTCAACATGTTCGATGGCTGCGCGCTGAGCCTGCCCTGTCACGCCGGCGACGAACTGCCGGTCGGCCTGATGGTCTGGCACGGGGCGCTGCGCGACGATACGGTACTCAACATCGGCCTGCAGATCGAGCAGATGCTTCGCGCCGGATAATCCCGGTCCCGGGACACCGCCCGGCCAAGCACCGGGCCGGGCGGCCGCACAAAAGGGATTCATGAAAATTGCAGTCATTGGCGCCGGCATCATCGGCGTCACCACCGCGTACGAACTGGGCCAGGACGGCCACGAGGTGACGGTCTTCGAACGCCGCGGCGCTGCGGCCGAAGAAACCAGCTTCGCCAATGCCGGCATCATCGCGCCCGGCTATGTCACGCCCTGGGCCGCGCCCGGCATGCCGCGCAAGGTGATCGGCCAGATGCTGCAGCGCCATGCCGGCATCCGGGTCCGCCTGCCCCTGGCCAGGGACGAGCTCGCCTGGATGTGGCGCTGGTACCGGGCCTGCAATCTGGAGCAATACCTGGCCAGCCGCACCCACATGCGCCGGCTGGCGTTCTACAGCCGCGCGCGACTGCACACGATCCGCAACGCGCTGCGGCTCGAATACGACCGCAGCGACGGCTACATGGTGCTGCTGCGCACCGAACGCGATCGCGACATGGTGCAACCCAGCCTGCAGGTGCTGCGCGAGGCAGGCGTCGCGTTCCGCCAGCTCGAGCCGGAACAGGCCCGCATGGTCGAGCCGGCGCTCAATACCGACACGCCCTTCCAGGGCGCGATCCAGTTGCCCGACGACGAGGTGGGCAACTGCCGCCAGTTTGCGCTGCTGCTCAAGAACGAAGCCCAGCGCGTCGGCGTGACGTTCCGGTTCAACTGCAGCGTCGCGGCCATCGTGGCCGATGCCAGGCCGGCCGTGCAGCTGCGTGGCGAACCCCAGGCCCAGCCGTTCGACGCCATCGTCATGTGCGCCGGGGTCGACTCGGCGCCCCTGTTGCGCTCGCTCGGCATCGCGCTGCCGCTGATCGCCGTGCACGGCTATTCGCTCAGCGCCAGCATCCGCGAGCCCCTCAACGCGCCGCGCAGCGCCATCATGGACGAGCACTACAAGGTGGCGATCACCCGGCTCGGCAACCGGGTGCGGGTCGCGGGCGGAGCCGAGGTCGGCGGGCACGCCAGTCGCAAGAACCTCGATACGCTGCGGACCCTGTACAAGGTTCTGCAGGACTGGTTCCCGGGCGCGGCCAGCATCCACAACGGCATCCAGGAGTGGAAAGGCGCGCGCCCCATGCTGCCGGACGGCCCGCCCATCGTCGGTGCCAGCGGCACGGCCGGCATCTGGCTCAACCTGGGCCACGGCTCCAGCGGCTGGGCGCTGTCCTGCGGCTCGGCCCGCGCGCTGGCCGACGCGATCGCCGGCAAGGCGCCGGAAATCGACATGCAGGGATTCGACCTGTCGCGACTGGCCCGCTAGCCAGGCGGATCGTTGCGGGCGCGCCGCAGCACGCGGGCACGCGGGATGCTATCGTCCCCCATGTGACCGCACCGGACGGGACCCGGTTCGGCACCAGTTCGTCGCTGGGAGGCAAGCATGAAAATCCGATTCTGGGGCGTACGGGGCTCCATCGCGTCGCCCGGTCCGAAGACCGTGCGTTACGGCGGCAACACGACCTGCATCGAAGTGCGCACCGATGCCGGCGAGTTGATCATCATCGATGCCGGCACCGGCATATTCCCGCTGTCGCACGCGCTGCTGGGCGAAATGCCGTTGACCGCCAACGTGCTGCTCACGCACTCGCACTGGGACCATATCCAGGGATTGCCGCTGTTCGTTCCCAACTTCATCCCCGGCAACACACTGCGCCTGCACGGAGCGTTCGACCCGGTATCGGGCAACGGCGTGGAGCAGGTCATGGCGGTGCAACTGCAATACAGCTACTTCCCGGTTCGCGAGGCGGAGCTCAAGGCACGCATGGAATACGTCACGCTGACACCCGGCGAGTCCATCCAGATCGGCAGTGCCACGGTGACCCCGCATCTGCTCAACCACCCGGTCATCAACCTCGGCTACCGGATCGAGAGCGGCGGCAAGTCGATGTTCTTCACCGGCGACCATGAGCCGCCCTACAACATCTACGAACCCGACGACGCGGAATACGCCGAGTACCAGCAGTTCGTCGACGAGAAGGCCGAGGCGATCCTGCGCGGCATGCAGGGTGTGGACGTGCTGGTCTGCGACACCTCGTACACGCGCCAGGAAATGCCCTCCAAGCGCGGCTGGGGCCACGGCAGCTTCGACACCAGCATCGCCTATGCGCGGCAGGCCAAGGTCGGCACCTTGTTCTGTACCCACCAT
This sequence comes from Rhodoferax sp., assembly GCA_024236015.1. GTDB lineage: Bacteria > Pseudomonadota > Gammaproteobacteria > Burkholderiales > Burkholderiaceae_C > CAISIP01. The sequence goes on along the minus strand of JACKLK010000001.1, from coordinate 358,598 downwards.
GAGCCCACACGCAGCGACGACGCGCTCGAGGCCGCGTTCGCGCAAGCATTGCAGGACAACCCCGGCGCCCAAGACGGCCTGGACATCCGGCTCGCGCGCGAAGGCGACAGCTTCACGTTCTGAGGCCCATGGACACCACCGCGCCGGCACCCCGGCTTGTCGTGCCCGGCCCGGCCTGGCCCTTGCACGACATCGACGCCACGCGCGCACTGGAGCGTGCGGGCCTGGCCGCCACCGACCCGCATGTGCTGATGCGCCGCGCCGGGCTGGCGACGGCGCGGCTGGCGCTGGCCCTGCATCCCCATGCCGGCACGATCTGGATCGCCGCCGGACCCGGCAACAATGGCGGGGACGGCATGGAGGCAGCCCTGCACCTGCATGCGGCCGGCAAACGGGTGGTGCTGACCTGGCTCGGCGATCGCCATGCGACGCCGGACGACGCGGCCGCGGCCCATGACCGGGTGCGTGCGGCCGGCATCCCCCTCGCGCAAGCCCCGCCGGAGCATTGGGACCTGTGCATCGACGCCTTGCTCGGCATCGGCGGCAGTCGCGAGCCGCACGGCACGATGGCGCAATGGATTGCCCGTATCGGCCAGCGCGATGCGCCGGTGCTGTCGGTCGACATACCGACCGGCCTGCATGCCGACACCGGTGTGGCGGCCGCCACCCATGTCCGGGCCGACGCCACCCTGTGCCTGCTGACGCTCAAGCCCGGACTGTTCACGGGTGACGGCCGCGACGTGTCCCGCCAGGTCTGGCTCGACGATCTGCAATGCGACGCCTCCGCCCTGCTGCCGGCACAGGCGCCGACCGCCACGTTGATCGCCGCCCCGCCGACGCAGGCGCGGTGGCACGCGTCCCACAAGGGCAGCTACGGCGATGTGGCCGTGGTCGGCGGCGCACCGGGCATGGCGGGTGCGGCGTCACTGGCGGCCGGCGCCGCCTTGCACGGCAGCGCCGGGCGGGTCTTCGTCTGTTTGCTCGGGGAAGCATCGGCCGGCCCGGACGCCACCGCCGGCATGCCCGAGCTGATGCACCGTGCGGTCGACGACCTCGACCTGGACCGCACGGTCATCGTCTGTGGCTGCGGGGGTGGGGACCGGGTGCAGGCGGTGCTGCCGGCACTGCTGGCAGGCGCTGCGCGACTCGTGCTCGATGCCGATGCGCTCAACGCGGTGGCGGACGATGCCGCGCTGCGCAGCCGGTTGCACGAACGGGCCCGACACGCACGGGCCACCGTGCTCACACCCCACCCGCTGGAAGCGGCCCGCCTGCTGGGCACGACCGTGGCACAGGTGCAGTCGGATCGGCTGGACGCGGCCCGCCAACTGGCGCGCGAGCATCGATGCACCGTGGTCCTGAAAGGCTCCGGCACCATCGTCGCGGCGCCGGACGCCACGATGGGCATCAATCCCACCGGCAACGCCCGGCTGGCGGTCCCGGGCAGTGGAGACGTGCTGGCCGGCTTGATCGGCAGCGCGCTGGCGGCCGGGTTCTGCGCGTTCGATGCCGCCTGCCACGCGGTCTACCGTCACGCAGCGGCGGCCGATCACTGGCCGCCGGGCGAGACCTTGACCGCGTCCGCGCTGGCGCGGCGCGCCGGCGGCGCGGCCTGGGACCGAAGCCGCCCCTGAACGACGCTCAACCGCGGCCGGCGAACGGCATCTTGGTGGCCATGACCGTATGGAACATCACATTGGCCGACAGCGGCAGGTTGGCCATGTACAACACCGACTGGCCGACGATGTTGACGTCCATCAGCGGCTCGACGGCGATCTCGCCATTGGCCTGCGGCACGCCGGTCGCCATGCGCTGGGCCATGTCGGTGGCCGCATTGCCGATGTCGATCTGGCCGACGGCGATGTCGTACTTGCGCCCATCCAGCGACGCGGTCTTGGTCAGGCCCATCACGCCATGCTTGGTCGCGGTATAGGCGATCGAGTTCGGCCTGGGCGTGTGCGCCGAGATGGAGCCGTTGTTGATGATGCGCCCGCCGCGCGGATCCTGGCCCTTCATGACCCGGAACGCCTGCTGGATGCACAGGAACATGCCGGTCAGGTTGATGTCGACGACGTTGCGCCACTGCTCGACCGTCAGGTCTTCGAGCGGGATGCCCGGTGCATTGACGCCGGCATTGTTGAACAGCACGTCCACCCGCCCGTGGGCGGCAACGGCGGCATCGAACAAGGCGCGTACCGAGGCCGGATCGGACACGTCGGTGGGCACGGCCAGCGCACGCCCGGGCGCAGCACTTTCCGTTGCAACCGATGCGAGCGGCTCGGCGCGGCGGCCCGCCAACACCACCCGGTAACCGGCCGCCAGCATGGCGAGCGCCGCGGCCTTGCCCACACCACTGCCAGCGCCTGTCACGATGGCCACTTTGGATTCTGACGACATATTGTTGCTGCTCCGTTGTTGTCGAGATTGAGAGAATTGCGATGGTAGCCGTGGCGCCCCTCAGCGCCGCGACGACCGTCCACGTTTGCCGGCAGCGGCGCTGCGCGGCGATGCCTTGCCCGAGGATCCGACCGCCTTGCCGCGGCCACGGGGCGCGCCATCGGCCGCCTTGCGCGCCTTGCGCCGGGCCGGACCGTCGGTGCCCGCCTCCTCGCGGCGCGCCCGGCCATGGGCCTCGCCGGAGCCACCCTTGTCCTTGGACGGTCGCAAGGCCATGTCCTCACCTTCGCGTACCAGCCGGAAATCGATGCGACGTCCGTCGAGATCCACGCGGCTGACCTGTACGCGGACCCGGGTGCCGATCGCATACCGGATGCCGGTGCGCTCGCCACGCAGTTCCTGGCGCAACTCGTCGAAGCGGAAATATTCACCGCCCAGTTCGGTGATATGGACCAGGCCTTCGACGTACATCGCGTCGAGCGTGACGAAGATGCCGAAGCTGGTCGCCGACGACACCACGCCGCCATATTCCTCGCCCAGGTGCTCGCGCATGTACTTGCACTTGAGCCAGGCCTCCACGTCGCGGCTGGCCTCGTCGGCCCGGCGTTCGTTGGCGCTGCAGTGCAGGCCGGCCGCCTGCCAGGCCAGGCCCTCGGTCGACAGCTTGCGCGGCTTGTCGGATGCGGTCTTGGCGCGTGTGGCGGCCGCCTTCTCGAGGCGGCGCGACAACTTGGCATGGGCCTCGCCCGGCGTGGGCAATTCCGGCAACGCATACCGATGCTTGCCGAGAATGGCCTTGATCACCCGGTGCACCAGCAGGTCGGGGTAACGCCGGATCGGACTGGTGAAGTGGGTGTAGGCCTCGAAGGCCAGGCCGAAGTGGCCGCTGTTGGTCGGCGTGTAGATGGCCTGCTGCATCGAACGCAGCAGCATCGAATGGATCTGCTGGGCGTCCGGCCGATCCTTGGTCGCCAGCGCGATCGCCTGGAAGTCGCCCGGCTTGGGATCGTCCCCGATCGACATGCCCACGCCCAGCGCCTTGAGGTAGCCGGACAGGATCTCGCGCTTTTCCGGTGTCGGACCCTCGTGCACCCGGTACAGGCCGGGATGCTTGCTCTGCAGGATGAAGTCGGCGCTGCAGACGTTGGCCGCCAGCATCGCCTCCTCGATCAGCTTGTGCGCGTCGTTGCGGGTGCGCGGCACGATCTTGTCGATACGGCCGCTCTCGTCGCAGACGATCTGGGTCTCGACGGTCTCGAAATCGACGGCTCCACGCCTGCTGCGCGCGGCCGACAGGGCCCGGAACACGTCGTGCAGGTTCATCAGGTCGCCGATCCGCTCCTTGCGCCGGGCTGCCTCGGGCCCCCGCGTGTTGGCCAGGATGGCGGCCACCTCGGTATAGGTGAATCGTGCATGGCTCCACATCACGGCCGGGTAGAACTGGTAGGCCGTGACCTCGCCATCGGCACCGACGAACATGTCGCAGACCATGCACAGGCGGTCGACCTCGGGGTTGAGCGAACACAGGCCGTTGGAGAGCTTCTCGGGCAGCATCGGTATCACCCGACGCGGGAAATACACGCTCGTGGCACGGTCGTAGGCATCGATGTCGATCGCCGAGCCGGTTTCGACATAGTGGCTCACGTCGGCGATCGCCACCAGCAGGCGCCAGCCCTTGGTTGCGGACTTGCCGCGTCCCATCGTCGCGGGCTCGCAATACACGGCATCGTCGAAGTCGCGTGCGTCTTCGCCGTCGATCGTGACCAGCGGGACGTCGGTCAGGTCGATGCGGCCTTTCTTGTCCTGGGGCCGCACCTTCTCGGGCAGCGTCCGCGCCTGGGCGATGCAGGCCTCGGAGAATTCATGCGGCACGCTGTACTTGCGCACGGCGATCTCGATCTCCATGCCGGGGTCGTCGATCTCGCCCAGCACCTCCTTGATGCGCCCGACCGGCTGTCCGTACAGCGCCGGCGGCTCGACCAGGTCGACCACCACGACCTGGCCGGTCTTGGCGGTCCCGGTCGCACCCTTGGGAATCAGCACGTCCTGGCCGTATCGCTTGTCCTCCGGCGCGACGAGCCAGACCCCGCCCTCCTGCAACAGCCGCCCGATGATGGGCTGGGGCGGGCGTTCGACGATCTCGACCACCCGGCCTTCCGGCCGGCCCTTGCGGTCGCTGCGCACGATGCGGACCTTGACCCGGTCCTTGTGCAACACCGCACGCATCTCGTTCGGTGGCAGATAGATGTCGGCCTCGCCGTCATCGCGAGTGACAAAACCATGTCCATCCCGGTGTCCCTGAATGGTTCCTTCAATTTCGTCCAGCACAACGCTGGAAGTGCTCAAATTCTTGATAGAATCTCCTTTTTCCTGAAATGCCCAGGTGGCGGAATTGGTAGACGCACTAGTTTCAGGTACTAGCGAGTAACATCGTGGGGGTTCGAGTCCCTTCCTGGGCACCAAGTTGGTTATGAATGAAAGCCGTTGCAACCGCAACGGCTTTTTTTCGTCTGGCCGGCGCATTTGCAGCGGCCTTTCCTGTCGCCGGGCCGCCGTGGCGGCACCGGACTGTCATTGGCAACACCGTCATATCGGGACGGCGAGCAGGTCGTGTCCCTGCGTTCCGACAATGCGGGCGCGCGTGAAATCACCCACCTTGAACGTCTTGCTGGCTTTTTCCGGCGGCAACAGCCGCACGGTGCCGTCGATTTCCGGCGCATCGGCATAACTGCGGCCGATGCCACCCTTGCGACCCAAGGCCGGAGCGGAATCCACCAGCACCTGCATCGTCGCGCCGACGCGACGCTTGAGCCGTTCGGTCGACACCTGCTCGGCCACGGCCATGAAACGCGCGCGGCGTTCCTCGCGCAACTCCGCCGGCAACATGCCGTCGAGCTGGTTCGCGGCAGCCCCTTCGACCGGGCTGTAGGCAAAACAGCCGGCACGGTCGATCTGGGCCTCCCGCACGAAGTCCAGCAGGTGTTCGAATTCGGCTTCTGTCTCGCCCGGAAAGCCGGCGATGAAGGTGCTGCGCACCACCAACTCCGGACATTGGGCTCGCCAGGCCTGGATGCGGTCGAGGTTCTTCTCGCCACTGGCAGGACGCTTCATGCGCCTGAGCACATCCGGATGGCTGTGCTGCAAGGGCACGTCCAGATACGGAAGCACCTTGCCGGTGGCCATCAGCGGGATCACGTCGTCGACGCTGGGATACGGATACACATAATGCAGCCGCACCCAGGCGCCATACGGCTCGGCCAGGTCGCCCAGCGCCTGCACCAGGTCGAGCATGCGCGTGCGGATCGGCTTGCCATCCCAGAAGCCGGTGCGGTACTTGACGTCGACACCGTAGGCCGAGGTGTCCTGGCTGACGACGAGCAGTTCCTTCACGCCACCGTCGAACAAGGCCCGGGCCTCCTTCAAGATGTCGCCCACCGGCCGGGACACCAGGTCACCGCGCATCGATGGAATGATGCAGAACGTGCAGCGGTGGTTGCAGCCTTCGCTGATCTTCAGATAGGCGTAGTGCCGAGGCGTGAGCTTGATGCCGGCGACGCCGAAGGCGTTCGGAATCAGGTCGACGAACGGGTCGTGCGGCTTGGGCAGATTCTGGTGCACCGCATCCATCACCTCCTGCGTCGCATGCGGCCCGGTCACCGCCAGCACCTTGGGGTGGACCCGGCGCACCAGGTTGCCACCGTCGGACCCCGACTTGGCGCCCAGGCAGCCGGTGACGATGACCCGGCCGTTCTCGCTCAGCGCCTCGCCGATCGAGTCCAGGCTCTCGCGCACCGCATCATCGATGAATCCGCAGGTGTTGACGATGACCAGGTCGGCCCCGGCCAGCGACTTGGAAGTCTGATAACCCTCGGCGCTGAGTCGCGTCAGGATGAGTTCGGAGTCCGTCAGTGCCTTGGGACAACCCAGGCTGACGAATCCGACGGTCGGTGTCTTGGTTGGTATGGCGTTTTCGGCGGTGATCACTTCTTGCATGTTGATATTGTCGTTCCCCGCCCGCCTTTCAGCGTTTGAGGCCGAAACTGGCCAGGACCTGCTCCGTCTGCTTCTGCATCTGCTCCTGCAGTTGCGTCAGCACGGCCTTGGACTGATCGAGGCTGGAGCCCATCATGCCCTGCACCATCGGCATCTGCATGTTCATGAACTGCTTCCACATGTCCGGCGTCAGCGACTGCGATTGCTCGCTCATCCGCGCCTGCACGTCGGCGAGCGTCTGCATGTTCTTTTCCAGGTAACCGCCCATGAACCCCTGCATGGTGTGACCATAGAAGCGGATGATGTTCGACAACACCGGCGCGGTGAACATCGGCGACCCGTTCGCCTCCTGCTCGAGAATGATCTGCAGCAGGATGCTGCGCGTCAGGTCTTCGCCGGATTTCGCATCGAGCACGACGAAAGGCACGCAGTCCATGACCAGTTGCTTGACCTCGGACAAGGTGATGTAGGCCGAACTGTCGGTGTCATACAAGCGACGATTCGGGTATTTCTTGATGACCCTCTTGTCCTTGCCGGGGGTCTGCGCGTCTTTGCTGCTCATTAAGGGGTTCCTTCGGAACTGTCTGCGGCTCGCGTAACCGGACCATGCTGCGAACCATTCTAGGCAGCGGGCCCTTGCACGAGTCCCATGGATTTCCCTGAGTCTGCGTCGTGGGTACCGATGGCGGCGGGCGGCACCATGCGCGCATGCCCGGCAATCATTGTAGTGGTGCAGATGATCTGATCTGCAACGGCCAGGGACACCAATGAAAACGGCATCCGAAGATGCCGACATTCATGGTTCCTTGGTAGGCGCGATTGGACTCGAACCAACGACCCCCACCATGTCAAGGTGGTGCTCTAACCAGCTGAGCTACGCGCCTAAGGATGTTCGAGAGCGCAGAGTATAGCAGCAAGTTTTTCGCCATTCGAAGTCGCTCGGTCATAATTATCGAATGCGCCTTCCGGGCGCATCCCGACACACTGAAGAAGGACAAGCATCATGGAAATTTCTGGCAAGGTATTCATCGTCACGGGCGCCGCATCCGGCCTGGGAGAAGGCACGGCACGGATGCTGGCCGCCAACGGCGCGAAGGTCGTCGTGGCCGACATGCAGGTCGACAAGGGTGAGGCGGTGGCCAAGGACATCGGCGGCGTGTTCGTCAAGTGCGATGTCACCCAGGAGGCCGATGGCCAGGCCGTGGTGGCCAAGGCCGTGTCCATGGGCAAGCTCATGGGCCTGGTCAATTGCGCCGGCATCGCGACGGCGGAAAAGACCGTGGGCAAGACCGGCCCGCATGCGCTGGCCGGCTTCGCGAAGACGGTCACCATCAACCTGATCGGCAGCTTCAACATGATCCGCCTGGCCGCCGATGCCATGAGCAAGAACGAGCCGGAGTCGACCGGCGAGCGCGGCGTGCTGATCTCCACCGCGTCGGTGGCGGCCTACGACGGACAGATCGGGCAAGCCGCCTACAGCGCATCCAAGGGCGGCATCGTGGGCATGACACTGCCGATCGCGCGCGATCTCGCACGCAACGGCATTCGCAACATGACGATCGCCCCCGGCATCTTCGGCACCCCGATGCTGTTCGGCATGCCCCAGGAGGTGCAGGACTCGCTGGCCGCGGGCGTGCCCTTCCCGTCGCGCCTGGGAACGCCGCAGGACTATGCCAAGCTGGCACGGCACATCATCGAGAACGACATGCTCAACGGCGAGGTGATCCGACTCGACGGCGCCATCCGCCTGGCGCCGCGCTGAGGCCGGACCCCGAACACACGTCACGAACCACCGGACCCGGCGACGATGGCCATCCAGGGCATGAACCACTTCACGGTGCTGGCATCCGACCTGGATGCCACGCTGCGTTTCTACTGCGATCTGCTGGGCCTGCGCGCGGGTGCGCGCCCACCCTTCGATTTCCCCGGCGCCTGGCTCTATTGCGGCGACACGGCGGTGCTGCACGTGATCGCGGGGCGTGCGTTGCCGCCATCGCCCGCTGGCGTGATCGACCACATGGCATTCAGCGCCAGCGGCCTGGCCGCAACCGTGGCCAGGCTGAGACTCCACCAGGTCGAATATGCGCTGCGCCGCTTGCCCGGCGACGGCACCTGGCAGCTTTTTTTCAACGACCCCGATGGTGCCAAGGTCGAACTCGACTTCGACGCGGCCGAACCCGCGCCGGAACCGACCTCGGCATGACCCCCCCGCCGCCGCGCTGACGACACCCGCCGACAGCCCGCCGATTGCCACGCCGAACTCAGAGAGGAACTCCATGTCGAACCGCCCCTACCGCGCCCTGGGTGCCATTGCGCTGGCCACATTGCTCGCCGCCTGCGCCGGCGGCCCCGGCAACTTCAGCTATTCGGTTCCCGACCAGCCGGAAGGCGCCTCGGGCTACGCCGAGAAACCCGGCTGGGCCACGCGCAAGTTCGCGGTGGCAGCCGCCAATCCCCTGGCGACCGATGCCGGCTACCAGGTGCTCAAGGCCGGCGGCAGCGCGGTCGACGCCGCGATCGCGGTGCAAATGGTATTGACCCTGGTCGAACCGCAATCGAGCGGCATCGGTGGCGGCGCCTTCCTGATGCATTTCGACGGCAAGGCGGTCGAGGCCTTCGACGGCCGCGAGACCGCGCCGGCCGCCGCCGACGAGAAGCTGTTCCTTGGCGCCGACGGCAAACCCATGCCGTTCCGCGAAGCCGTCGTCGGCGGCCGATCGGTCGGTGTCCCCGGCACCGTTCGCATGCTGGAAGCGGCGCACCGGCAACACGGCAAGCTGCCCTGGGCGCGCCTGTTCGAACCCGCCATCACGCTGGCCGAACGCGGCTTCAAGGTCAGCGCGCGCCTGAACAGCCTGCTGGCCAGCGAGAAGTTCCTGCAGAACGACCCGGTGGCCGCCGCGTATTTCTACCGTGCCGATGGCTCCCCGCGCGCGGTCGGCGAAACCCTGCGCAACCCGGAACTCGCGCAGGTGCTGCGCAAGATCGCCAGCGGCGGCTCCAAGGCATTGCTCGAAGGCGACGTGGCGCAGGCCATCGTCGACAAGGTGCAGAAACACCCGACCAACCCCGGCACGCTGAGCATGGCCGACCTGGCCGGCTACCAGAGCATCAAGCGCGAGCCGATCTGCAGCGACTACCGCGCCCATGCACACGATTTCCGGATCTGCGGCTTCCCGCCGCCGAGTTCCGGCGCGATCGCGGTCGGCCAGATCCTCGGCATCCTGGCCCATACCCAGGCCGCATCGCTGCCGCTGCAGGACGGCGTGCCGTCGGCCGACTGGCTGCACCTGTACACCGAGGCGTCGCGGCTGGCCTTCGCCGACCGCGCCCTGTACCTCGCCGACCCGGCCTTCGTGTCGCCGCCGGCCGGAACCTGGATGAGCCTGCTCGACCCGGCCTACCTGGCGACCCGCGCCAGGCTGATCGGCCAGGCCCCGGGCGCGCAGAGCATGAAGACGGCCCAGCCGGGCAGCCCCGGCGGCATCAAGACCTCGTTCGCGCCGATGCCCGACCAGGTCGAATACGGCACCTCGCACATTTCCATCGTCGACAGCCATGGCAATGCACTGGCCATGACCACCACCATCGAAGACGGCTTCGGCGCACGCCAGATGGTGCGCGGCTTCCTGCTCAACAACGAACTCACCGACTTCAGTTTCGCGCCCACCGACGCCAACGGCGCGCCGATCGCGAACCGGGTGCAGCCTGGCAAGCGCCCGCGCTCGTCGATGGCGCCCACGCTGGTGTTCGACAAGGCGACCGGCGCCCTGGTCATGAGCGGCGGCAGCCCCGGCGGCGCGCTGATCATCCACTACACCGCCAAGACCATCTATGGCGTGCTCAACTGGGGCATGTTGCCGCAGCAGGCGATCAACCTGCCCAACTTCGCATCGCTCAACGGTCCGACGCTGCTGGAAGAAAAACGCTTCCCCGCGGCCACCGTCGACGCGCTCAAGGCGCGCGGCCATGAGGTGCGCGAGATCGGCATGACCAGTGGCCTGCAGGCCATCACGCGGGGCCAGGCGCATGGCCAGACCCTGTGGCTGGGTGGCGCCGACCCGCGGCGCGAGGGCATCGTGATGGGTGACTGAAGCCCGCTGGCGCCGCACCGCACGGCATGCGGCAGCGGGCGGCGCCACGCTTGCACCGGCTACACGTCGATCGCCTGCGCCGAACCCGCGCGCTGGCGCAGCTCGAACTTCTGGATCTTGCCGGTCGAGGTCTTGGGCAGCTCACCGAACACGACGGCGCGCGGCACCTTGAAACCGGCCAGGTGCTGCTTGCAATGGAGCACGATGTCCTGCTCGCTGACCTGCGCGCCGGCCTTGAGTTCGACGAAAGCGCACGGCGTCTCGCCCCAGCGTGCATCGGCCTTGGCAACCACGGCCGCGGCCAGCACGGCCGGATGCCGGTACAACACGTCCTCGACCTCGATCGACGAGATGTTCTCGCCGCCCGAGATGATGATGTCCTTGCTGCGGTCCTTGATCTTCATGTAGCCGTCCGGGTACATCACGGCCAGGTCGCCGCTGTGGAACCAGCCGCCGGCAAACGCCTCGCCCGTGGCCTTCGGGTTCTTCAGGTAACCCTTCATCGCGATGTTGCCGCGGAACATGATCTCGCCCATGGTTTCACCGTCCTGCGGCACCGGCGTCATCGTGGCCGGATCGAGCACCCGCACGTCGCGCTCGAGGTGGTACCGCACGCCCTGGCGGGCGTTGAGCCGTGCGCGCTCGCCGATGTCCAGCGTGTCCCATTGCGGGTGTTTCGCGCACACCGTGGCCGGGCCATAGACCTCGGTCAGGCCGTAGACATGGGTCAGATCGAATCCCATCTGCTCCATGCCCTCGATCATCGACGCCGGCGGCGCAGCGCCGGCGACCATGGCCTTGATGCCCGTCGGCAGACCGTGTTTCATTGCCGCCGGCGCATGCACCAGCAGGCCGTGCACGATCGGCGCGCCGCAGTAGTGGGTCACGCCATGCTTGCGCATGGCATCGAATATCGCCTGGGCCTCGACCTTGCGCAGGCACACGTTGACGCCGGCACGCGCGGCGATCGTCCACGGAAAACACCAGCCGTTGCAATGGAACATCGGCAGGGTCCACAGGTAGACCGGATGTTTCGCCATGTCCCACTCCAGGATGTTGGAGATCGCATTGGTCGCCGCGCCCCGGTGGTGGTAGACCACCCCCTTGGGGTTGCCGGTGGTGCCGCTGGTGTAGTTCAGCGCGATCGCGTCCCATTCGTCGTCGGGCAATGCCCAGGCGAATTCGGCATCACCGAGCGCCAGCAGGTCCTCGTAGGTGATGCTGCCGATGGGCGTGCCGGGGCCGAACACCGCGTCCTCGACGTCGACCACCAGCATCGGCGCGGTGGACTGGCGCAGTGCCAGCGCCTGCTGCATCACGGGCGCGAACTCCGGGTCGACGATGACGGCCCGGGCCTCGCCATGGTCGAGCATGAAGGCAATCGTCTCGGCATCGAGCCGGGTGTTGAGCGCATTGAGCACGGCACCGGCCATCGGCACGCCGAAATGGGCCTCCACCATCAGCGGCGTGTTGGGCAACATGACCGCCACGGTATCGCCCTTGCCAATGCCGCGTGCCACCAGCGCACTGGCCAGCTGGCGCGAACGCCGGTAGACCTCGGACCAGTTTCGCCGCAGGTCGCCGTGCACCACGGCCAGTCGCTGCGGATAGACCTCGGCCGTGCGCTCGAGGAACGACAGCGGCGAGATGGCGGCGTAGTTGGCCGGGTTGCGTGGCAGGTCCTGGTCGAAGATACCGGGCATGGCGTGACTCCTCGTGATGTTTGATTGCGCGATCGGCAGCTGTGGCTCTGGCATCATTACAGCAAATCCCTCCGCCACTGACCACGACAGGATCCTCCCATGCCCCCACGCTACCGTGCCGACGCCTTGCTCACCATGGCCCAAGACCTGCTGCAGGCGGCCGGCCTCGACGCGCCGATCGCCCGTAGCGTGGCGCGTACGCTGCTCGACGGCGACCTGCTCGGCCACGACACGCATGGCCTGGCCCTGCTGGCGCCCTACCTCAAGGAGGTCGAGCAGGGACGCATGACCCGCAGCGGAGAGCCCGACGTGGTCAACCGCAAGCCCGCGGCCATGTTGTGGGACGGGCGACGCCTGCCCGGCCCCTGGTTGATGGAGCGCGCCCTCGACCACATGATCCCCGCTGCGCGCCAATACGGCGTCGCCTCGCTGGTGATCCGGCGCAGCCACCATATCGCCTGCCTGGCGGTATATCTGATGCGGGTGGCCGAAGAAGGCCTGCTCGGCATCATCGCCTGCTCCGACCCGAACGTCGCCAGCGTGGCGCCCTTCGGCGGCACCCGCGCGGTGATGACACCCAATCCGATCGCGATCGGGTTCCCGACCTCGGGCGCCCCGGTCCTGATCGACATTTCGGCCTCGATCACGACCAATGGCATGAGCAACCGCAAGGCGGCCGCCGGCGAGACCTTTGCCGAACCCTGGCTGCTCGATGCCCATGGCCAGCCGACCAACGATCCGGCCGTGCTGGCACAGGACCCGCCGGGAACCATCCTGCCGATCGGCGGGCTCAGCTACGGCCACAAGGGTTTCGGCCTGGGCCTGACGGTCGAGGCGCTGACGGCCGGCCTGGCCGGCCACGGCCGGGCCGACGCGGCCGAAGGCTGGGGAGCGACGGTGCACGTGACGCTGCACGACCCCGATGCGTATGGCGGCCCCTCCGCATTCCTGCGCCAGATGGACTGGCTGGCCGATGCCTGCACCCGCAACCCACCGGTGCCGGGCCGGCCCGCGGTACGGTTGCCGGGACAAGGCGGCATGGCGCGGCGCACGGCACAACAGGCCGAAGGTGTCGCGCTGCATCCCAGCATCGCCCCGATGCTGCAGCCGTTCTGCGACAAGTACGCGAGCGCGTTCCCGGCGCCGCTCTGAGCCGGCGCTTGCCGGGGCGCGCCGGCCCGGGGCGGCGACAATAGCCCCGTGGCCATTCCCCAGTCATTCATCCAGGAACTCGTCGCGCGCGCCGACGTGGTGGAGATCGTCGGCCGCTACGTCCAGCTGAAGAAGACCGGGGCCAATTTCTCCGGCCTGTGCCCCTTCCATTCCGAGAAATCGCCGTCATTCACGGTCAGTCCGACCAAGCAGTTCTACCACTGCTTCGGCTGCGGCAAGAACGGCAACGCCATCGGATTCCTGATGGACCACACCGGCATGGGGTTCATCGACGCGGTCAAGGAACTGGCGGGCCAGTACGGCATGCAGGTGCCCGAGGAGGATCTCTCGCCCGAGCAGCGGGCCCGCGCCGCCGAGCAGCGCCAGAAGCAGAACACGCTGACCGACGTGCTCGAGAAGGCCGGCGAGGCCTACCGCAGGCACCTCAAGGATGCCAGCCGGGCCATCGACTACTGCAAACGGCGTGGCCTGAGCGGGGAGATCGCGCGCCGCTTCGGCCTGGGTTATGCGCCGCAAGGCTGGCGCAGCCTGGCCAGCGTATTCCCCAGCTACGAGGATCCGCTGCTGGTCGAGAGCGGACTTGTGATCGTGGGCCAGGACGACAACGGCGGCGAAGAAAAGCGCTGGGACCGGTTTCGCGACCGGCTGATGTTCCCGATCCGCAATGTCAAGGGCGAATGCATCGGCTTCGGCGGCCGGGTGCTGGGCGACGAGAAACCCAAGTACCTCAATTCGCCGGAAACCCCGGTGTTCCACAAGGGCCGCGAGTTGTACGGCCTGTTCGAGGCGCGCACCGCGTTGCGCGAACAGGGCTTCGCACTCGTGACCGAGGGCTACATGGACGTGGTGGCCCTGGCCCAGCTCGGATTCCCGAACGCGGTGGCCACGCTGGGCACGGCCTGCACGGCCGACCATGTGCAGAAGCTGTTCCGCTTCACCGACGCCGTGGTGTTCAGCTTCGACGGCGACGCGGCAGGCCGGCGCGCGGCGCGCAAGGCGCTGGAGGCCGCCCTGCCCCATGCCAGCGACATCCGCAACGTCAAGTTCCTGTTCCTGCCGCCCGAGCATGATCCGGACAGCTACATCCGCGCCCATGGCAAGGATGGGTTCGCCCGCTGCATCGCCGACGCCGTGCCGCTGAGCCGCTTCCTGATCGACGCCGCCCGTGACGGCTGCGACCTGATGACGGCCGAGGGCCGCTCGCTGATGGCGAGCAATGCGAGGCCCTTGTGGAACGCCTTGCCGGATGGCGCGTTGAAGCGCCAGTTGCTGGGCGAGATCGCGGCCCAGGTGCAGCTGCCATCGCGCGAGCTGACCGAGTTGTGGGCGCCCGCCGCCGCACCGGCGGCCGCCGCGCCGGCGCGGGAACCACGGGCACCGGCCGCAGACGGCCACGATGGCGGCACCAGCCATCATCGGTCGCGGGGGCGCTGGAACCGGGCGCCGTCCCTGCCCCGTCCGCCCGGGCGGGTGATGCCCGCCAGCCGGGCCGACCACGCCGCGCGCGTGCTGCTCGGCCACCTGTCGGCCTGGGACCTGTTCTCGGCCGAGGATCACGCGATGTTGTGCCAATTGCCGGCGCCCCACGGACCGCTGTTCGTCTGGCTCGAACATGCCTTGCACGAACACGGACCGCAACCCTGGGGCGCGCTGCGCGAGGGCCTGCGCGACCATGCCTGCGAGGAGCTGGCCCTGCGCGTGATGGCCGACCCGCAACTGGCGGCCATCGACGACCAGAAGGATGCGGTCGACGAATTGCGCAACCTGCTGCGCCGCATGCTGATCGAACACCTCAAGTCGCAGGAGACGCTGGCGATCGAAGCCGCCGCCAGCGACCCGGCGGCACTGGCCCGGTATCGCGAGTTGCAGGCCCGCCGGCTCGGGCTCGAATCGTCCGATGCCCCGGCTCCGTGACGGGGTCGACGATACCCTCCGCCCCTTGAGCCGACAGGGCCAAAAGCCGCAGAAACAGTCGCTTTCCGCGGTTCGCACGGTATAATCCACCGTTTTCCGCGCAAGAGCGACAGCAGCACCTCCGGGCCCGGCCAACCGATGACGACGTTCACGACCGGCCAACCTACCGCAAGGACTGCACACCAAATGATCGCCCATCCATCTTGCCGGGTTCGACCTTGTCTGCTCCACCACCGTCTGCGCGCCGTGCCCGGGCGCCGGTCTTCTTTGTTTTTTTGATGCCTTGAGGTTGTACATGCCCGCTCAAAAGTCGCCGAAGTCTGTATCGCCCGTTGACAAACGTGTTGCCGCTGGCAAATCCAAGGTAGCCGCGAAAACGGCCGCCAAGGTGCCTGCAAAGGCCGCGACAGCAGCCAAGACTGCCACCCCGACCACGAAGAAAGCCTCGCCCGTGCCAGCATCCAAGACCGCATCCCCGACCACCGCCAAGGACAAGAAAGCCGCTGCGCTGGCGGCCGATCCCACCAAGGCCACGGCCACGGCCGAACCGGTCGCCAAGAAAAAACCCGGCCGTCCGCCCAAGGCCGCTTCGGCCAAGCCCGGCGTGCCGGCGCGGACCGGCGCCAAGCGCGGGCCCAAACCCAAGGGCAGCCTGATCGACGATGACGGCGACAACGACGACATCATCGACGACGAGCCCGAGGAGCAGGTGGAGGCCTCCACCGGCCCCGCGGAGAAGGTCAAGCCGCTGCGCATGAAGATCAGCAAGGCGAAGGAACGCGCCTTGATGAAGGAGTTCGGCCTCGACGAGACCGTGCTCTCCGAGGAAGACCTGATCAAGCGCCGGCTGCAGCTCAAGGCCCTGCTCAAGCTCGGCAAGACGCGCGGCTACCTGACCCATGGCGAGATCTCCGACCACCTGCCCGACAAGCTGGTCGACGCCGAGACCATGGAGGTCGTGATCTCCATGCTCAACGACATGGGCGTGGCGGTCTACGAACAGACCCCCGACGCCGAGACGCTGCTGCTCAACAACACCAGCGGCTCGACCACCGAGGAAGAGGCCGAGGAGGAAGCCGAAGCCGCGCTGTCCACCGTGGACAGCGAATTCGGCCGCACCACCGACCCGGTGCGCATGTACATGCGCGAGATGGGCACGGTCGAGCTGCTCACGCGTGAAGGCGAGATCGAGATCGCCAAGCGCATCGAAGGCGGCCTGATGGACATGATGGAGGCGATCTCCGCCTCGCCGGCCACCATTGCCGAGATCCTGCGCCTGGGCGAGGAAATCCGCGAAGGCAAGGTCGTCATCACCACCATCGTCGACGGCTTCACCGACCCGAACGAGGCCGACGACTACGTGGCCGAGGAAGACTTCGACGAATTCGACGAAGAAGACGACGACGACGGCAAGGGCGGCTCCAAGGCGCTGACCAAGAAACTCGAGGAACTCAAGCGCGAGGCGCTGAGCCGCTTCGACCGGCTGCGCGAACTGTTCGAGAAGATCCACAAGATCTACGACAAGGAAGGTTACGGCACGCCGGCCTACATGAAGGCGCAAAAGACGCTCAGCGAAGAGCTGATGTCGATCCGCTTCACGGCCAAGGCGATCGAGAAGTTGTGTGACATGGTGCGTGGCCAGGTCGACGACGTGCGCAAGAAGGAACGCGAGATGCGCCGCATCATCGTGGACAAGTGCGGTTATCCGCAGGAACAGTTCATCGCCGAATTCAGCGGCAAGGACAAGCACGGCAACAGCGTGCCGAGCAACCTGCTCAACCTCAAGTGGATCGAGAAGCAGGCCGCCGCCGGCAAGCCCTGGTCGGCGATCATGGAGCGCAACATCCCGCCGGTGCAGGACCTGCAGCAAAAGCTGATGGACATCCAGGCCCAGGTCGTGGTGCCGCTGTGGCAGCTCAAGGACATCAACAAGCGCATGAACGAAGGCGAGTCCAACTCGCGCAGCGCCAAGAAGGAGATGATCGAGGCCAACCTGCGCCTGGTGATCTCGATCGCCAAGAAATACACCAACCGCGGCCTGCAGTTCCTCGACCTGATCCAGGAAGGCAACATCGGCCTGATGAAGGCGGTGGACAAGTTCGAATACCGGCGCGGCTACAAGTTCTCGACCTACGCCACCTGGTGGATCCGCCAGGCCATCACCCGCTCCATCGCGGACCAGGCGCGCACGATCCGCATCCCGGTGCACATGATCGAGACCATCAACAAGATGAACCGCATCAGCCGCCAGCACCTGCAGGAGTTCGGCTTCGAACCCGACGCCAGCGTGCTCGCCGAGCGCATGGAGATCCCGGAGGACAAGATCCGCAAGATCATGAAGATCGCCAAGGAGCCGATCTCGATGGAAACCCCCATCGGTGACGACGACGACTCCCACCTGGGCGACTTCATCGAGGACAGCGCCAACACCGCGCCGATGGACGCGGCCATGCAGGCCGGCCTGCGTGACGTGGTCAAGGACATCCTGGACAGCCTCACGCCGCGCGAAGCCAAGGTGCTGCGCATGCGTTTCGGCATCGAGATGACCAGCGACCACACGCTGGAAGAAGTGGGCAAGCAGTTCGACGTGACCCGCGAACGCATCCGCCAGATCGAGGCCAAGGCGCTGCGCAAGCTCAAGCACCCGAGCCGCTCGGACAAGCTGCGCAGCTTCACCGACAGCCTGTAAGTCGACGCATCGCGCCCGGCAAGAAAGCCGCTGCCCCGGTCGGGGCCAGCGGCTTTTTTCACGTCTGGCGCGCCGAGCGGCGCCGGCTCAGCGCGCCAACGCGTGCATCTCGGCGATCAGATCCGCCTTGCCCTCGAACCCGATGCCCGGCAGCGCCGGCAGCGTCACATGGCCGGCTTCGACCTTCACGCCATCCGGGAAGCCGCCGTACGGCTGGAACAGGTCCGGATACGACTCGTTGCCACCCAGCCCCAGCCCGGCGGCGATCGCCAGCGACATCTGGTGGCCGCCGTGCGGAATGCAGCGGCTCGGCGACCAGCCGTACGCCTTGAGCATGTCCAGCGTACGCAGATATTCGACCAGGCCGTAACTCAGCGCGCAGTCGAACTGCAGCCAGTCGCGGTCGGGCCGCATGCCGCCGTGGCGGATCAGGTTGCGTGCGTCCTGCATCGAGAACAGGTTCTCGCCGGTGGCCAGCGCTCCGGCATAGGCTTCGCCCAGGCGCGCCTGCAGTTCGTAGTCCAGCGGATCGCCAGCCTCCTCGTACCAGAACAGCGGGTACTGCGACAAGGCCTTGCCGTACGCCAGCGCCGTCGGCAGGTCGAAGCGGCCGTTCGCGTCCACCGCCAGTTGCTGGCCGGGCTGCAACATGGCCAGCACCGCCTCGATGCGTTCGATGTCCTGCGCCAGCGGCGCGCCGCCGATCTTCATCTTGACCACGGAATAGCCGCGCTCGAGGTAACTCGCCATCTCGGCGCGCAGGCCGTCCAGACCCTTGCCCGGATGGTAATAACCGCCGGCCGCATACACGAAGACACGCGGATTCGCCGCGCCGTTGCCGTACCGCTGCGCCAGCATCTCGTGCAGCGGCTGGTTGGCGATCTTGGCCACCGCATCCCAGAGCGCCATGTCGATCGTGCCCACCGCCACCGACCGTTCGCCGTGGCCGCCGGGCTTTTCGTTGTGCATCATGCAGGCCCAGACCTTGTGCGGGTCGAGGTTGTCGCCGGTCTCGTCACGCAGGCTGGCCGGATCGGCCTCCAGCACGCGGGGGCGGAAACGCTCGCGGATCAGCGCGCCCTGGCCGTAGCGGCCGTTCGAGTTGAAGCCGTAACCGATCACCGGCCGGCCGTCGCGCACCACGTCGGTGACGACGGCAACCAGGCTCAAAGTCATCTTCGAGAAATCGATGAACGCATTGCGGATGTTGGAGCTGATGGGACGGGTGGATTCGACGATGTCGACAATCTTCATTGCTGGGTTCCTCACAGTGGCAGCGACGCAGCGCCCGATCGGCGG
Organism: Rhodoferax sp.; assembly: GCA_024236015.1. Lineage (GTDB taxonomy): Bacteria > Pseudomonadota > Gammaproteobacteria > Burkholderiales > Burkholderiaceae_C > CAISIP01. The sequence goes on along the minus strand of JACKLK010000001.1, from coordinate 339,336 downwards.
CGGTCGCGAATCAGACAGCACCCGCACGCACGCGGGCGGCCGGCATGGCGGTGCCGGTTGCTGGCGGCGCCCCCACCGGCCGGCCAGGGCGCGCGCCGGCCATCCCCGGTGAACGGGCCGGCAATGGCGGGAACAATCCCTCGATAATCGATCGTCTGTGGCATGGTGGTCTTCGGGCTCCCGTGATCGAAAAGCCGCATCATCCATCGGCCGACACCATCGCGTCCAATACTCGAATCGCATACAACTATTCACCCATGGGCCCCGGGAATCGTCCGCTCGACCTCGCCTGGCTGGAGGACTTCCTGGCGCTGGCCGCATGCGGCAATTTCTCGCGTGCGGCCGAGTTGCGCAGCATCGCGCAACCGGCCTTGAGCCGGCACATCAAGTCGCTGGAGAAATGGGTGGGAGTGGCACTGGTCGATCGCAGCGCGCACCCGGTTTCACTGACCCCGGCCGGCAAGCGATTCCGGCCCGCCGCACACGCCTTGCTGGACGATCTGCTGGCGGCGCGCCGCGCGGCGTGCGCGCTCGACGCGCTGGCCGCGCAAAGCCTGCGCTTTGCCGCCACGCACGTGTTGTCGCTGCATTATTTCCCGGCCTGGCTTGCCGGCATCGAAGCGCGGCTGGCCTTGGGCCCGATCGACGTGGTGTCCGACAACATGGCGGCCTGCGAGGAACTGATGCTGCAACGCAAGGTGCAGTTTCTGCTGTGCCACAGCCATCCGGCCGTGCCGAACCGGCTCGACGACACCCGGTTCGTCTCGACCCGCATCGGCGACGACGTGTTGATGCCGGTCGCCGCGAGCCGACCGGCCCGCGAAGCCCGATGGATGATCGGCGCGCAGATCTCGGCGGAGATACCGGTGCTCGCGTACAGCGAAGCCTCCGGTCTGGGCCGCATCATGCGCAGCCTGCTGCCGGCGGCGTTCCAGCAGCACCACAGCGTGTTCACCGCTCACCATGCGGAACTGCTCAAGACCATGGTGCTGGAGGGGCGCGGCGTCGCATGGCTGCCCCGCAGCCTGATCGAGCGGGACCTGCGCGACGGGCGGCTGCAGCTGGCCGGCGAGCCGCAGTGGCATGTCGCACTGGACGTACGGCTGTTCCGTCGCCGCGCGGACCAGAACGCCGCGGCCGAGGCATTCTGGCAGGCGCTCGAAGCGCCGTGAATGGCGGCGCGCCCGCCTGTCCGGCCCGCTGCCCGCGTCGCGGTCACCGCACCAGGTACATCTGCTCCAAGCGCGTGCGCGCGGGCGCGGCCAGGCCGATCGCCTTTTCCAGGTAGGCCTCGATCCCGCCGTAGTCGGCATCCACGACCTGCAATGCCGCCGCCAGAAAACCCGGCTGCACCGTCCACAACACGTCCAGCACCTCCTGCGACGCCATGCTTGAAGGCAGGTGCGGCTGCCGGTAGTGCGTGTTGGTCAGCAGATAGTCCTGCTCGATGACCGGCCGGGGCACGCCCAGCGCGGACAGGATCAACGCGGCGGCAAAGCCGGTGCGGTCCTTGCCCGCGGTGCAATGGAACACGAGCGGCGTGTCATCGTGCAGCAGGTGATCGAACAACTCGGCGAAACGCGCGCTGTTGTCGTGCACGAAATCACGATAGGTCTGCTCCATCAACGCGGTCGTCGCCTGCACGGTCAACGCCTGGCCGGCGGCCAGCATCGACTGCAGGCCCTGCACCACGGTGGGCTCGATCGGCAGTGCGATCACGGTCACGCCCGGCAACACGCAGGGATGGGCGGTGCGTTCCTGGGCGCCGCGCAAGTCGCAGACCCGGGCCAGTCCCAGCGCCGACACAGTGGCGATGTCCGACGCGGACAAGGCGCCCAGATGGTCGGAGCGGAACAGGCGGCGCCAACGCACGCTGCGGCCGTCGCGGCCGGCGTAACCGCCCAGGTCGCGGAAGTTCGTGCTGCCTTGCAAGGCCAGGTGGCGGGTCGGTGGTGTCTGCATGACGACGATGGTATGCGCGCATGGCCAGGCACCGCGTCGCGCGCCGGACAGGGCGTCGATCGGCGGGCAGGCGCTACCATCGCAGGCCATGCCTGCATCCACCGACATCGACAACCGCAAAGGCATCGTCGCCATGTCGCTGGCCATGGGCCTGTTCATCGCCAACGACGCGCTAGTCAAATATGTCAGTGCAACGCTGCCGGCGGCGCAGCTGATCTTCATCCGCGGCCTGTTCGCGACCGGCTTGCTGCTGGCCGCCGCCGTCGCCATGGGCGCGCTGCGACCCGGCACCCTGCTGCGCGACGGCGCCTGGACGCAACTGACGCAACGCCCGGTGCTGCTGCGCGCGGCGCTCGACGCCCTGGCCACCATGGCCTACCTGACGTCCCTGTTCCACCTGCCGATCGGCAATGCATCGGCCATCAACATGGCCTCGCCGATGTTCATCGCGGTCTACGCGGCCGTCGTGTGGCGTGAGCGGGTGGGGCCGGCGCGCTGGCTGGCCATCGCCGGCGGCTTCATCGGCGTGTTGCTGATCGTGCAGCCCGCAGCCGAGGCCTTCAACGCCTGGAGCCCGATGTGCCTGTTCGCCACCTTGTTACATACCGGCCGCGACCTGATCACGCGCCGGATCGCACTGACCGTGCCCTCCATCCTGATCACGCTGACCACGTCGATCGCGGTGTTGCTGCTCACAGGCCCCTGGAGCCTGGTCCAGGGCTGGCAGCCGGTCGACGGGTCCCAGCTCGCCCTGCTGGCCGGTGCCAGCGTATTCCTGAGCAGTGCCTACTACATGGTGATCGTCGGCATGCGCACCGGCGAACTGAGCCTGGTTGCGCCGTTTAGATACACGGCGCTGATCTATGCGCTGGCGCTGGGCTGGCTGGTCTGGGGCGACGTGCCGAACCTGCTGGCCTGGTCCGGCATCGTGCTGATGGTCGCCGCCGGCATCTTCATGTTGCGCGCCGGACGCAGCCGCTGACGAGGGCCGCGCCCCGAACGCGCCCGGCCGTGGGCTGAGCGACAATCCGCGCTCGACCCGGATGGCGGGCCGGCGGCAAGGCCGGCGCGCCGTCCGACGGCAGCGGTATGGCGCCGCCGCACAACGAGGAGATCCGAATGACATTGGTGACAGGAGTGATCGGCCTGGGGGCCATGGGGGGCGGCATCGCGCAAACCCTGCGGCGCGCGGGATACACGGTGCGGGTGTTCGATGTGCGCCCCGAGGCGGCACAGGCCTTCGCCCGCGACGGCGGCGTGGCCTGTGCGTCGCCAGCGGAGCTGGCGCAGGACTGCGACGTCGTCGTGTCGGTGGTCGTCAATGCGCAGCAGACCGAGCAGGTGCTCTACGGCACGGATGGATGCGCCGCGGCCATGCGTCCGGGCTCGGTGTTCGTGATGTGCTCCACCGTCGATCCGAACTGGTCGATCGCACTGGAAAAACGCCTGACGGACCAGGGCCTGCTGTACATCGATGCGCCGATCTCCGGTGGTGCCGCCAAGGCCGCCAGCGGCGAGATGACGATGATGACCGCGGGAACGCCGGCGGCCTATGCCAAGGCCGAACCGGTGTTGCAGGCCATGGCCGGCAAGGTCTACCAGCTCGGCGACAGTGCCGGTGCCGGCAGCAAGGTCAAGATCATCAACCAGCTGCTCGCCGGCGTGCATATCGCCGCGGCGGCCGAAGCCATGGCCCTGGGCCTGCGCGAAGGGGTCGATCCCGCCGCGCTGTACGAGGTCATCACGCACAGTGCCGGCAACAGCTGGATGTTCGAGAACCGCATGGCCCATGTGCTGGCGGCGGACTACACGCCGCTGTCGGCGGTCGACATCTTCGTCAAGGACCTCGGCCTGGTGCTCGACATGGCGCGCGCCAGCAAGTTTCCGTTGCCGTTGTCGTCCACCGCACACCAGATGTTCATGCAGGCATCGACCGCTGGCCACGGGCGCGAGGACGACAGCGCCGTCATCAAGATCTTCCCGGGCATCGACCTGCCCCAGCCCGGATCCGCCGATTGAGCCGGCGTTCCGCTTGTCCAACCCCACCACCCGAACCTCGACCACCATGGCTTCCATCCTGCTGGGCTGCATCGCCGACGATTTCACCGGTGCCACCGATCTGGCCAACAACCTCGTGCGCGCCGGCATGCGTACCGCGCAGACCATCGGCGTGCCGCAGGCCGCGCTCGATGCCGACGTGCAGGCCGTCGTCGTGGCGCTCAAGTCGCGCACCATCGCCCCCGCCGATGCGGTCGCGCAATCGCTGCAGGCGCTGCGCTGGCTGCAGGCCCAGGGCGCACGCCAGATCTATTTCAAGTACTGCTCGACCTTCGACAGCACGGCCGAGGGCAACATCGGCCCGGTGACCGAGGCGCTGATGGACGCGCTGGGCACCGACTTCACGATCGCCACGCCCGCCTTTCCCGACAACAAGCGCAGCGTGTTCAAGGGTTATCTGTTCGTCGGCGACACGCTGCTCAACGAGAGCGGCATGCAGAACCATCCGCTGACCCCGATGACCGATGCAAACCTGGTGCGGGTCATGCAGGCCCAGACCCGACGGCCGGTCGGACTGATCGACTACAGCGTGGTGGCGCGCGATGCGGCGGCCGTGCAGCAACGCATGGCCGAACTGCGCACGCAAGGCGTGGGCGTGGCCGTCGTCGATGCCGTGACCAACGACGACCTGCTGCGCCTGGGCCCCGCGCTGAAGGACTTGCCGCTGGTCACCGCGGGTTCGGGCGTCGCCATCGGCTTGCCGCAGAACTTCGGCATCCGCCCCTCGTCGCAGGCCAGCGCCCTGCCCGCCGCCACCGGCCGCCAGGCCATCGTGTCGGGCAGTTGCTCGCTGGCGACGAACCGCCAGGTGGCGGCGTTCAAGGCCACCGGCCGGCCGGCGTTGGCCATCGATCCGATACAGCTCGCGTCCGGCGAGGACGTCGTGGCCACGGCCCTGGCCTGGGCCGAGCAGCGGCTCGCGGACGGGCCGGTGCTGGTCTATTCGACCGCCGAAGCCGGTTCGGTGAAGACGGTGCAGTCGCAGCTCGGCGTGGCAGAAGCCGGTGCCATGGTCGAACGCGCCATCGCCGCGATCGCGCGCGGCCTGGTCGAACGCGGCGTGCGCCAACTGGTCGTCGCCGGCGGCGAGACCTCGGGCGCCTGCGTGCAGGCGCTGGAGATCACGCAGATGCAGATCGGACCGCAGATCGACCCGGGCGTGCCGTGGTGCCATGCACACACGCCGGTGGGTCCCGTGCACATCACGCTCAAGTCGGGCAACTTCGGCACCGACGACTTCTTCACGAAGGCATTCGGCGCGCTCTGACCGGCACCGGCCGCGGGCCTGCGGGCCGCCTTGCCCGCGACGTTCAGGCCGCTGCAGCAGCGGCGTCACCGCTGCTGCGCATCGATGCCTTGCCTTTCCTGCGCAACATCTCCAGGAAGACCTCGGCCGCCGGCGCCAGCGACTGGCCCTTGCGCTGGTAGACGAAATATTCGCGCCGGATCGCCGGGGCCCGCAGCGGCACGAAACGCACGCCGAAGCTCTCGGCAAACGCGCTGGCATAGTCGGGCGCGATCAGCACGCCCGTGCCGTGGCGGGCCAGTGCCATGGCCGTCGTGAGGTAGCCGACGTCGCTGACGGAGTGGAACGGCAGATCGTGGCCGTGCGCCTGCAGGCAACGGTCCAGGTAACGCGTGAACTCGTTGGAGTAGCTGATCCAGCGCTCGCGGCGCAGGTCCTTCCACGCAACGCTGGCCTTGTCGTAGGCCGGATGCCCCGGCGCACAGACGAGGCGGAACGGCACATGCATCAGGAAGGTGCGCGCAACGTCGTCGCTGACCGGGCGCTCGGGGCCGATGCCCAGTTCCACCGCCCCGTGGCGCACGGTGTCCACCACGTCGTCGGCTACCACGTCCTTCAGGCGGATGCTGATATCGGGGTGTTGCTGGCCGAAGTCGTTGAGCACCGAAGCGACCCAGGTACAGGCCATCATCTGCGACGTCGTCACGCGCAGGAAGCCGCGGCGCAGCGCCCGGATTTCCGAGGCGCCTTCCACCACCTGTCGCACGTCCTCGAGGATGCGCTGCGCCCGCGGCAGCAGGTTCTTGCCGGCTTCGGTCAACGTGATCGCGGTGCGGCTGCGGTCGAACAACTGCAGCCGCAGCTCCTGTTCGAGTTGCTGGACCAGCATGCTGACCGCGGACTGGGTCAGGCTGAGCTGGCGCGCCGCGCCCGTGAAGCTGCCGTATTGGGTGACGGCGGCGAACGCCCGCATCTGTCTCAAGCTGATATTCATGGTGCACCAATCGGGTTCACGCAGGCAGCATGGGAGACGCCGCCTGCAACGTCATCAGATTCTATGATGGACACATCAAAAGAATTCGCTTGTCTGATACAGGAGCCGATTCCTAGAATGGCCCGAACGCTCCGAAACCGACACCGAACACCTCTTGATTTCATGCACATCGCCGTAGTGGGAACCGGAATCGTCGGCGCATGCAGCGCCGCCTGGCTGCAGCGCGACGGCCACCAGATCACCTTCGTGGACCCGCTGGAGCCGGGCCAGGCCTGCTCCTTCGGCAACGCCGGCTCCTTGTCGCCGAGCGCCTGCCTGCCGGTGGGCATGCCCAACATGTGGCGCAAGGTGCCCAGCTGGCTGCTCGATCCGCTGGGGCCGCTGACGATCCGCACCAGCTACCTGCCGCGCGTGCTGCCCTGGCTGGTGCGCATGCTGCGGCACTCGACACCGAAGGAAGTCACGCGCATCGCCGGCTCGCTGGTCACGCTGCTGCGCCCGATCTTCGAGTGTTACGAGCCGCTGCTGGAACACGCCCAGGCCCAGTCGCTGGTGCAGCGTTCCGGCTGCCTGTATGTGTATTCCTCGCGCGAGGCCGCGGCGCAGTGGAAATGGGGCATGGACCTGCGGCGCTCGCTCGGGGTCAACCTGATCGACGTCGACCGCGAGGAACTCGAGACCCTGGAGCCCGACCTCAAGGGCCGGTTCCGCTTCGGCATCCTGGCGCCCGACAACGGCTCCACGCTCGATCCGTCGCAGCTGGTGCAGGCCTTGTGCCGGCAAAGCCTGCGCGATGGCGCGCGCCACGACCGGCGCACCGTCACCGGCTTCGAACGGCAGGGCCGGCGCGTCACCGCATTGCGCATGGACCGGGGCGAACCGCTGGCCGTCGACGGTGTCGTGATCGCCGCCGGCGCATGGTCGGGCACGCTGGCCGCGCAACTGGGCGACCGGTTGCCGCTGGAATCGCAGCGCGGCTACCACGTGACCGTGCGCAGCTCCAACCTGCAGTTGCGCCATACCGTCATGGCGTCGGAGAACAACCTGATGGTCAATCCCATGGCCATGGGCCTGCGCCTGGCCGGCACGGTCGAATTCGCCGGCCTGGCACCGCCTCCGAACTACGCGCGCGCGCAGGCCCTGCTGCGCCAGGGCCGGCAGCTGTTCCCGCATCTGGACACCGCCGACGTCACCCAATGGATGGGCCACCGTCCCTGCATGCCCGACAGCCTGCCGGTGATCGACCATTCGCGCAACGCCGACAACGCCTGGCTGGCGTTCGGTCACGGCCACATGGGCATGTGCATGGGCGCCACGACCGGACGCGAGATCGCCCACCTGATCGCGGGCCGTGCGACCCAGGTCGACCTGGCACCGTTTCGCGCGGCCCGCTTCCACTGACACGCCGCATGACGACACGCTGGGCCATCGGCATCGACATGGGCGGCACCTTCATCGACGTGGTCGCCGTGTCGTCGGAGGGTGAACTGCGCAGCCTCAAGCATCCGCGCGAGGCAGGCCGCATGGTGGAGCCGATCGTGCAGGCACTCGGGCAGATGCTCGCGCACGCCGGCATCGCGCCCGCGCAGGTGGCGCGCATCGTGCATGGCTCCACCGTGGTCACCAACCTGCTGCTCGAACAGACCGACGGACCGGTGGCGGTGCTGACCAACACCGGCATGCGCGACGTGCTGGCGCTGGCCCGGCAGGACCGGCACGACCTGTACAGCGCCGCCGTCGCGCCCCCGACACCGGAGCGCCGGCTGTTTCCGGCCGAATGGCGATACGAGATTGCCGGCCGGCTGGACGCCGCCGGGCGCGAGGTGCAAGCACCCGAGCGCGAGCAGGTCACGGCGCTGGCCCACGACCTGGCCGCACGCGGAGTGTCGGCGGTGGCCGTGTGCCTGCTGTTCTCGCATGTGTCGCCCCGGCACGAGCAGCAGGTCCGCCGCTGGTTGCTGGACGCACAACCCGCGTTGATGGTGTCGGTGTCCAGCGAGGTCGACCCCAAGCCGCGCGAGTTCGAACGTTTCCTGGTCACCGCCTTCGACGCCTACAGCAAGCCGATGGTGCAGCGTTACCTGCATGCGCTGCATGAGGCCTTCGCGGCGCAAGGCCTGCCCGACCCGTCGCTGATGCGCGCCGAAGGCGGCATCGCCGACTGGCGCCAGGCACTGCAACGCCCGGTCGCACTGGCCATGTCCGGCCCGTGCGCGGCGCTGCAAGGCGTGGCCGCCAGCCTGCCCGCGGACGACGCGTCGCGGGTCGTGATGACGCTGGACGTGGGCGGCACCAGCACCGACATCGGCCTGCTCGAAGGCGGTCAGCCCCTGTTCACCGACACGCTGCTGTGCGGCGACCTGCGCTTGCGACTGCGCTGCGCCGACGTGGAGTCGCTGCCGATCGGCGGCGGCAGCCTGGCCAGTGTCAATGCCGGGGGCGGCCTGCGCCTGGGCCCGCGCTCGCAAGGCGCCTCGCCCGGCCCCGCCGCCTACGGACGCGGCGGTGTCAACGCCACCTTGACCGACGCGCTGCTGCTGCTCGAGCGCCTGCCGCGCCACCTGGCCGGCGGCGTGACCCTCGACCGCGAACAGGCCCGGGCCGCGGTGGAGCGCGACGTCGCGCAAGCCCTGGGCATTCCGGTCATCGAGGCGGCGCAGGCCATCGTGGCCACCGCGGCCACGGCCATGGCCGAGAGCCTCAAGACCCGGGCATTCCAGCGCGACCTGCATCCCGCCGATTGCCTGCTGGTGGCCGCCGGCGGCGGCGGCGCCCAACACGTGGCTGAAGTGGCCGAACTCGCCGGCGTGCGCCGGGTGCGCGTGATCGCCCATGCGGGTGTGGTCGCCGCGCTGGGCCTGCTGGCGGCCGCGCCGACACGCACGGTGGAATCCGCATGCCGGCTGACGCTGACGGACGACGGCCTGGCGGCACTGCAGGACCTGCGCGCGGCGCTGCTGCCCGACGACGTCGCGGACACGGCACAACACTGGAGCGTGGAGATCATGCTCGCCGGCCAGGGCAGCCCGGTGGAGGTGCGCTGGTGGCCGGGCGAGGACCTGCACGCGCTGCAATCGCGCTTCGCCGAGCGGTACCAGGCCTTGCGCGGCCAGATGCCGGAACGTTTCGAGGCACAGGTCGGCCTGCTGCGCGGCGTGTTCCAGCGCGCCGTGCCGGCCCCCGGTGTCGAAGCCCGGCACCTGCAGGCCGATGCCGGACTGCTGGCCGGACATGCCGACCGCGGCGCGGGACCGCAAGCCCTGTTCGCCGCCACCACCACCGTCTGGGTACCCGCCGGCTGGTGCTGGCAGGCCCAGGCCGACGGCTCGCTGCTGCTGAGCCGGCAACACGACGGCGAGGCGGCCCATGTCTGAACGGCTGATCCAGATGGAGCCGGTGCGGCTCGCGCTGCAAGGCATCGTCGACCGCATGCAGGGCCGCATGATGCGGGCCGCCTATTCGTCGATCGCGCGCGAAGGGGGCGACTGCGCGGCGGCACTGTTCCTGCCCGACGGCCGCCTGCTGGCGCAGGCGCGATCGCTGCCGCTGCTGCTCGGTTCGCTGATTCCCGCGGTGGCCGGGGTGTTGCGCCAGTTCGCGCCGGCGCAGATGGCCGACGGCGACGCCTACCTGATGAACGACCCGTGGTCCGGCGGCACCCACCTGCCCGACCTGGTCGTGGTGCGGCCCGTGATGCACCAGGGCCGGCTGATCGCGCTGGCCGCCACCATCCTGCACCACCAGGACGTGGGCGGCATGAGCGCCGGATCGATACCGCCGAACGCGACCGACATCTTCCAGGAAGGGCTGCGGATTCCACCGCTGCGCTGGCGCAGCGCGGGCCAGGCCGATGCCGGCATCGAACGCCTGTTGTGCGCCAACAGCCGCACGCCGGACAACCTGATGGGCGACCTCGGTGCCCAATGGTCGGCGGTGACCCAGGGCGCGAGCGAAACCGTCGCCTTGCGCGCGCGCACCGGCGACGGGTTTCACGGCATCTGCGACGCCTTGCTGGCGCAGTCCGAACGCATCACGCGCGAGGCCCTGCGCCAAGCGCCCGACGGACACTGGCACTGGGAAGACCAGCTCGACGGCGACGGCATCGACGACAAGCCGGTGCGTATCGCGGTCAGCCTGCACAAGCAGGGCGACAGCCTGACGATCGACTTCAGCGGATCGTCACCGCAGACGCGCGGCCCGGTGAACGCCTCGCCCTCGAGCATGATGGCGGCGATCCTGTTCTTCATGCGCACCCTGGCGCCGCAGGCGCCGAACAATGCGGGCTGCCTGGCACCGGCGCGCTGGATCCTGCCCGAGGGCAGCGTGGTCCATCCCCGCCTGCCCGCGGCCGTGAATGCCCGCACCGCCACGGTCAAGCTGGCCTGCAACGCGATGCTGGGCGCATGGTCACTGGGCGCATCGCGCACGCCGCTGGCCTCCAATGCCGGCGTGGCCACCGTGCTGTCGCTCAGCGGCACCGACCGCCAGGGCCGGCGCTGGCTGCTGACCGAGATCATCGCCAGCGGCGCCGGGGCCAGCGCCACCGCGCACGGCGCCAGCGGCGTCTCGACCGACGTGGGCAACGCCCGCAACACGCCACTCGAGGTGATCGAATCCGAAGCGCCGCTGCGCGTGCTCTGTTATGCGATCCGCAGCGGCTCCGGCGGGGAGGGGCGCATGGGCGGCGGCCACGGCGTGCGGCGCATCTACCAGTTGCTCGAAGGACATGGCAGCGTCTCCTACCGGGGCGAACGCCATGTCAGCCGTGCGCGCGGCAGCCACGGAGGCGGCGACGGTGCGCCGTCGGCCGCGCGCATCGAAAGATCGGATGGACGCGTCGACACCTTGCCCGCCCGGGCACGGGTCGACTGGTCCGAAGGAGACAGGCTCGTCATAGAAACGGCCGGCGGCGGCGCCTGGGGCGAACCGGAAGCGATTCCGGCCCCACCCGGGCACCACATCATCATTGGAACCACTTGAAAGCACGAACTGCCATGAAACCACTTGCGCACACCACCCGGGGCCTGCCCCGCATCCTGACCGCGTTGACCGCCATTGCCGCGTTGTCCCTGGGCGCCTTGACCGCCGCGCCGGCCGCGGCCCAGAGTTATCCCAGCAAGACGGTCCGCATCGTGGTGCCCTTCCCGCCCGGTGGCAGCACCGACCTGCTGGCGCGCCGGCTGAGCGACCGCTTGTCCGAGAAATGGAAACAGACCGTCATCGTCGAGAACCGGGCCGGTGCCGGCGGCACCGTGGGTGCGGACCATGTCTCCAAGTCGGAGCCCGACGGCCACACCCTGCTGCTGGGCGTGACCGGCAGCAACGGCATCGCCGGCTCGCTGTACCCCAACCTGCCCTACGACATGGTCAAGGGCTTCTCGCCGATCACCATCGTGGTCAGCGCGCCGCTGCTGATCGTCAAGAACCCCAAGGTACCGGCGAACAACCTGCAGGAACTGGTGGCGGCCGCCCGCGCCAAGCCCGCGTCACTGAGTTATGGCTCGCCCGGCAACGGCACCTCGATGCACCTGACCGGCGAGATGTTCAAGCTGGCGACCAAGGCCTCGTTCCTGCACATCCCGTACCGGGGCAGCGCCGGCGCACTGGCCGACACCATGGGCGGCCAGATCGACCTGATGTTCGGCGACGTGCTGGTCGTGACGCCGCAACTGGCCGCCGGCAAGCTGGTCGCGCTGGGCGTGACGTCGAAGGAACGCCACCCGATGTTCCCCAACGTGCCCACGGTGGCCGAGAGCGGCTACCCCGGCTTCGAGGCCTTGTCGTGGCAAGGCCTGTTCGCGCCGGCCGGCACGCCACCGGCCATCGTCGAGAAGATCAACCAGGACGTGAACGCCGCTCTCAAGAGTGCGGAGTTCCAGGAGTATTTCGGCTCGCGCGGCTTCACGCTCGGCGGCAGCAGTGCCAACGAGTTCAAGGCCTTCATCGAGAGCGAGGTCAAGAAGTGGGCCAACATCGTCAAGACCGCCGGCGTCAAGGTGGATTGATCCGCGCATGCCAGCGACCGGCATCCGCCATCTGGGCCCGCCCGTGCAACGCGCGGGCAAGGTCCAGCCGATCTCGCCCGCGGTGCTCGTCGACGAGCGGCTGGTCTTCGTCGCCGGCCAGGTGCCGATGCGCGACGGCCAGCCGGCCGGCGACGACATCGCCAGCCAGACCCACTACACGCTGGACCTGATCGAGGCCATCCTGCACGACGCCGGCTGTACGCTGGCCGACGTCGTCAAGACGACGGTCTGGCTGGTCGACGGCCAGGACTATGCCGGCTTCAACGAGGCCTACGCCCAGCGCTTCCCGGCGGCCAGCGCACCCGCGCGCTCGACCGTGATCGCCGGCCTGATCGCACCGGTGAAGGTGGAGATCGAGGCGGTGGCGCTGCGTCCGGCGCGCTGAGGCCGGGCGCTGCGGCGTCCGCGGATCGACGCGTCCACAGGCGCGCGGCGCCGACGATCAGCCGGGCCGCGTGCGCCGCCTCAGGACTGTTTCTCGGGGATGCGCACCACGAGGCCGTCGAGCTCCGCGGTCATCGGGATCTGGCAGCTGAGGCGGCTCTCGGGACGCCGTTCGCTGGCCACGAAGTCGAGCATCTCGGCCTCCAGTTCGTCCGGCGGCGGCAGCCGCTCGACAAAGGCCGCGTCGACGTAGACATGGCAGGTGGCGCAAGAGCAGCAGCCGCCGCATTCGGCATCGATGCCGCGGACATTGCCGTGGATGGCGTTCTCCATCACGCTGGAGCCGGGTTTGGCTTCCACGCTCTGGCGGCTGCCGTCGTTCAGGATGTAGTGGATCGTGGGCATGCGGACTCAATACAGGTCGAAGTACTCGCGGTGTTCCCACGCGCTGACTTCCAGGTTGAAGCGGTCGATCTCGGCCTGCTTGATGTGGCACAGGTAGCGGACGAAGTCCTCACCCATCTGCCGGTTGAGCATCTCGCTGGCGCGCAGGCAGGCCAGCGCATCGCCGAGCGAACGCGGCAACTGCTCGGCCGGCGTGTCGTACGGCGCATCGGCCGACGGACCGGGATCGGTCTTGTTGTGCATGCCGTCGAGGCCGGAGAACACCTGCGAGGCCATGTACAGATACGGATTGGCGGCCGGCTCGCCGACCCGGTTCTCGATCCGGGTCGCCGCCTGGCCGACGCCGCCGAGCACGCGCAGCATCGCACCGCGGTTGTCGCGTGCCCAGATCGCGCGGTCCGGCGCCAGCGAGAACGGCCGGTAGCGGCGATACCCGTTGATGGTCGGGCTCGCCAGCGCGGCCGCGGCACAGGCGTGTTGCTTGAGCCCGCCGAGGTAATGCAGGCCGATGTCGCTCAGGTCGCGACCCTCGCGTGACGGAATGAAGGCGTTCGCGCCGTCGCTGCCGCGCAGCGACTGGTGCAGGTGCCAGCCGCTGGACATGACGTTCGGAATCCGCGGCCGGCACATGAAGGTCGCGTGGTAGCCGGCACGATGGCACACCTGCTTGATGGCGCTGCGCAGCAGCACCATGGTGTCCGCGGCCAGCAGGCCGGCCATCGGCCCGAAGGTCAACTCGAACTGGCTGGGACCGTATTCGACCTCCAGCGAGCGCAACGGCAGGCCCAGGCCGCTCAGGTTCGCGCGCAGCAGTTCCATCACCGCGTCGACCCGGTCGTAGCGCAGTTCGGTCAGGTACTGGTATCCCTGCGACAGCAGCGAGACCCGCGGCGGTTCGCCCGGTTGCCCGGAATCACCGAGTTCCAGCGCATCAGCCTCGCGCTTGAACACATGGAATTCGACCTCCAGCCCGGCGACGAACTCCATGCCCGTGGCGTGCAGCTGCTGCAATGCGCGTTGCATGACCTGGCGCGTGGCATACGGACACGGGCGGCCATCGTTCATGTACGCGTCGCACAACACCCAGCCGGTGCGCGCCGACCAGGGCAATACCTTGAACGTGGACGGATCGGCGACGATCGTGAAATCGGCGCCCCCTTGCAGGCCTTCGACGGCAAAGCCGCCGCCGGCCGTGAACACCGGGAACACGGTCTTGTGCGAGGTGTCCTTGGCCAGCAACGTCGTGGTCAGGTTGACGCCGGCCCACAAGGCATCACGCGCCTCGCTCGCCACCAGGGTCTTGCCGCGCAACATGCCGTGCTGGTCCGGCCAGGCGAAACGCACCAGGTCGAGTTCGCCGGCATCGATGCGGCCCACCAGTTCGCGCGCCTGCTGCTGCTGGGTATCGGTCCACAGGCCGTGGCGGTCTACGAATGTCTGCATGGTCGTGGCTCCGGTTCAGCGGTCCAGGCGCGCACGCGCCCAGTCGCACTGCATGCGCCGCGCCTGATCGGCGCGTTGCCAGTAGCCGTCCACCTCGGCGGCGGCGCTGACCCCGTCGATGGACGCGGGCCCGGTCAAGGCCGCGGCCTGTGTCGCGTCCGGCAACATCGGCGCGGCTTCCCCGGCCCGGGTGGCGTCGATCGCCTTCACCAGCATGCGCCGGTACGCGATGATGCCCTTGTCGGTCGTGCCCAGGTGCTCGCGGGTGCGGTTCTGGATCGGGCCCTGCGACTCGATCGCCCACTGGTCGTGCACGTTGATGTCGTCGCCCATGCCGGTATAGGTCTCCGTCAACTGCTCGTCGACGTTGTAGCCGTAGTGGTTGCGCTTGTTCTTGCGCGAGGTGTAGTCGGGCAGTTCGTACAGCTGCAGCCGCTGCTCGCGCATCTGCTGCTTGTCGACCGGGCCGGCGAAGCTGGTGAAGATGGCGTACCAGTAGCAATGCGTGTCGTCGACCGGCACATGCCACTGCGAGATCGTCATCTCCGCGCTCATCGGGATCACGAAGGCCTGCGGGAACACGACGTTGGTCACGCGCACATGGGTCTTCGATTCGGACAACTCGCGCAAGGCGGTCAGGCGCAGGCCGTAGTCGGTCGGCTCGACCGCGATGTCGGGGCGCTCGAACTCGCGCAGCACCTGGGTGATCGGCATCTCGGAATCGGCCGAGGCGCCGCGGAACTGCTTGCCGTAACTGGCCGAGGTGTCGGCATCCTTGAAGAAGCGGTGCAGGTACGACGCATGTGCCGGGTCCATGCCGACCTCGAGCGCCTGCAGCCAGTTGCATTCGAACAGGCCCTTGAACGCGAATACGTGCGTGTCGGGGGCGACGAAACAATCGAAGTCCGGGAACGCCGGCGGCTCGCCCTCTCCGATGTAGGCGAAGATGGTGCCGGCGCGCTCCACCACCCGGTAGGCCGCCTGCTTGATCCGGCTGCACAACTTGCTGCCGACCGGCTCGGCCGGTGTCTGCAGGCAGTTGCCCTTGACGTCGAACAACCAGCCGTGGAACGGACAACGCAGTCCGCCATGCTCGAGCCGGCCGAAGGCCAGGTCGGCGCCGCGGTGCGGACAGTCGCGATCGAGCAGGCCCAGCTGCCCGTTCTCGTCGCGGAACAACACGAAGTGCTGCCCCATCAACTGCACGGGCCGCACCGGCCGCGGGCCGGCCAGTTCGTCGGACAGCGCCACCGGCTGCCAGTAGCGGCGCAGCAATGCGCCCGCGGGTGTGCCCGGGCCCACCCGGGTCATGGTGTCGTTCTGTTCGGCACTGATCATGGCTGCTCCATCAAGAAAGAAGATCGGGTTGGTGTCGGTGAATGCCATTGTATGCAACGGAATTCAATCAATCCTGTCCACCCCAAAAAAACTACTCATTCATGATACAAAACCTCTATAAACGACTATGAATGTCATAAGAACGACTAACATCAGGAAAAGCGGCAATCACGTGGTTGCTGCTGCATACAGGAATACCATCGTTCAGCCAGGTTCATCCTGCCCAACGACCGGGTTCCTACAATCGACACGTCTTTCCGACCGAGCAAACCCATGGACTCCCAACAATCCCGTGTACTGGTTCACCTGCGTGACCTGATTCTCAAAGGCGAGTTCGTGCCGGGCGAGCGCCTGGCCGAGATTCCGCTGGCCGAGCGGCTCGGGGCATCGCGAACGCCGGTGCGCCTGGCGCTGAGCAGCCTGGAACACGAAGGCCTGATCGAGCTCTCTCCGAACGGCGGCTACCAGATGCGCCGCTTCACGTCGAAGGAGATTGCCGATGCGATCCGGGTGCGCGGCGTCATCGAGGGTTTTGCCGCGCGCCTGCTGGCCGAGGACGGCGCACCGCGCCAATTGCTGCGCGAACTGCACGAATGCCTGGACGCGGGCGACAAGGCCGTCAACAAGGCCGACATGGGACTCGACGACTATGCCGCCTATGTCGAGATGAACGACCGCTTCCATGCCCTGATCATGCAGGGTTGCGGCAATGTCGCGCTGCAACGCGTCATGGACATGCTCGACCGCCAGCCGTTCGCCTCGCCCAGCGCGATGCTGCCGATGCAGTCGTCGATGGAGGAAGGCCACCAGTGGATGAAGCAGGCCCATCGCACCCACCATGCGATGGTGCAGGCCATCGAACGCGGCCAGGGTTCACGCGCCCAGGCCCTGGGCGAGGAACACGTGGAGATCGCCCGCATGAACCTGGACTACGCGCTGGAGAGCCCCGAACTGGCCAAGGAACTGCTGCCCGGCATCCGCCTGGTGGGCGACAAGTAGGCATCCCGGCGCGCGCCGGGACCGGCCCGTCGAACCGGTGCGGCGGCGCCCCGGCCCGGCACCATGGCGCGCACATCGACGGTTCTTCGCTCGATCGCGCGCCCGCCGCCGGCGTCAGAAGGTTTCCGTGTCGACTTCGCCCGAGGCCTGCGTGTTGTATCGGGCGCCGGTCACGGTGTCCTGGTTGATCAAGGCCTCGACCGCGGCGATGTGCTCGGGGCGCAACGGCACCTGCGCGGCGCCGAGGTCCTCGTGCAGGTGCTCGACGCTGGTGGTGCCGGGAATCGGAATGATGTGTGGGGCCTTGTGCAGCAACCAGGCCAGCGCCAGCTGGGCCGGCGTGCAGCCGGCTTCCCGGGCCAGCTTGCGGTACGCCGGCAGCAGCTTCAGGTTGGCTGCGTAGTTGTCGGGGGCGAACCGCGGCATGCCGCGGCGGATGTCCTTGTCCTGCAGCGTCGCGACGTCGGGCAGCGCATCGCACAGGAAACCGCGCGCAACCGGGCTGAAGGCGACGAACGCGGCACCGATGTCCTTGCAGGCCTGCAACACGGCGATTTCCGCATTGCGGCTCCACAACGAATATTCGGTCTGCACCGCCGTGATCGGATGCACCGCATGCGCCTTGCGCAGCGTCGAGGCCGAGACCTCGGACAGGCCCAGCGTGCGGACCTTGCCCGCGCGCACCAGGTCGGCCATCGCGCCCACGCTGTCTTCGATCGGCACCTTCTTGTCCCAGCGGTGCAGGTAATACAGGTCGATCACGTCGGTCTGCAGGTTGCGCAGGCTGTTCTCGCAGTCACGGCGGATCGCCTCGGGCGAGCCGTCGATGACCCGCTTGACCCCGTCGGGAAACGCCACGCCGGCCATGCCGCCCTTGCTGGCCAGCGTGAAGCGGCTGCGGTGCGACTTGAGCACCCGGCCCACCAGCTTCTCGTTCGCGCCGAAGCCATACAGGGCCGCGGTGTCGAACAGGGTCACGCCGGCATCGAGCGCCGCGAGCAGCACCCGTTCGCCCTGTTCGGGCGGCGGCGGCGTGCCGTAGGCATGGCTGAGGTTCATGCAGCCCAGGCCGATGGCCGAGACGCTGAACGGGCCGAGAGGTCGTGTCTGCATCGTGGGGTTCCTCGGGTTCGGTGGCGTGGACGGCGTCAACCGAGTTGCTGCTCGAGCTGGTGCAGCACCTGGTAACACGGCAAGACGCTGGCCACGCTGGCGTTCGGCTCGCGTCCTTCGCGGATCGCGGCGAAGAACTCGCGGTCCTGCAACTCGATGCCGTTCATCGACACCGCGACCTGGGATACGTCGATCTTCTCCTCCTTGCCGGTGAACAGGTCGTCGTACCGCGCGATGTAGGTGGCGCTGTCGCCGATGTAGCGGAAATACGTGCCCAAGGGCCCGTCGTTGTTGAAGCTCAGGCTCAGCGTGCAGATCGCACCGCTTTGCGCCTTGAGCTGGATGCTCATGTCCATCGCGATGCCCAGCGTCGGATGGATGGGCCCCTGCACCGCATTCGCCTGCACGATCGGGCTGCCGCACTGGTAGGCGAACAGGTCCACCGTGTGCGCGGCATGGTGCCACAGCAGGTGGTCGGTCCAGGAGCGCGGCTGGCCCAGCGCGTTGGTATTGGTGCGGCGGAAGAAATAGGTCTGCACGTCCATCTGCTGGATGTTGAACGTGCCGGCGCTGATCTGCTGCTTGACGTACTGGTGGCTGGGATTGAAGCGTCGCGTGTGGCCACACATGGCGACCAGCCCGGTCTGTTTTGCCAGGTCCACCACGGCCTGCGCGTCCTTCAGGCTGTCGGCCAGCGGGATTTCGACCTGCACGTGCTTGCCGGCCTTCAGGCAAGCCAGGCTCTGCGCGGCATGCATCTGCGTCGGCGTGCAAAGGATCACCGCATCGACTTCCTTCAAGGCCAGGCTGTCGGCCAGGTCCGTCGTGACATGGCCAATGCCGTATTTGGCGGCGACCTCCTTTGTCTTTTCGAGCTCGCGGCTGACCAGCGAGACGACTTCGACGCCATCGATGTTCCGGATGCCGTCCAGGTGCTTGATGCCGAACGCACCGGCACCGGCCAGTGCAAGCTTGATGTTCTTGGTCATGGGGACTCCTTCTTCCAATACAAACGGGTGCGGTTCATGGCGGCGGCCGCGTGCGCGGCGACCGGGCTAGAACTGCAGGATGAACAAGGTGATGGCTGGAAACAATACCAGCAACACCACACGCAGCAGATCGCTGGCGACGAACGGCAAGACACCGCGGTAGGTATCGCGGATCGCGATGTCGGGTGCCATGGACTGGATCACGAACAGGTTCATGCCCACCGGCGGCGTGATCAGCCCGACCTCCACCACGATCAGCACCAGCACACCGAACCAGATCGCCGTATGTTCGGGCGACAGGCCGAAGTCCAGCCCGGAGATCATCGGGAAGAAGATCGGAATCGTCAGCAGGATCATCGACAGCGAGTCCATCACGCAACCGAAGATCAGGTAGAAGATCAGGATCGCCGACAACACGGCATACGGGCCGAAACCCTGGTCGCCGACCCATGTGGCCAGTTCCTGCGGCAGCTGCGACAAGGCCAGGAAGGTGTTGTAGGCCGCCGCGCCGAGCACGATCATGAACACCATGGCCGTGGCCGACGCGGTCGACTCGAAGGCCTCGCGCAACTTGCCCCGCTTCAGGCCGCCGCGCCACCAGGCCAGCAGGGCCGTCGTGACGGCTCCGACAGCCGCACCTTCGGTCGGCGTGAAGATGCCGGTGTAGATGCCGCCGATGACCACGATGAAGATCAGCAGCACCGGCCACACGGCGCCGAGGGCCTGCATGCGCTCGCTCCATGGCATGGGTTCGATCTGGCCGCCCGAGGTCGGTGAAACCCGCACGTAGATGTTGACCACGATCATGTAGCCCAGCGCCGCCAGGATGCCGGGCACGAAGGCCGCGGCGAACATCTTGGCGATGTTCTGTTCGGCCAGGATGGCGTAGATCACCAGCACGATGGAGGGCGGAATCAGGATGCCCAGCGTACCGCCCGCGGCCAGCGCGCCGGTGGACAAGGCACCGGAATACCCGGCGCGGCGCAGTTCGGGCAGGGCCACCTGCCCCATCGTGGCGGCGGTCGCCAGCGACGAGCCGCAGATGGATCCGAACCCGGCGCAGGCACCGATCGCGGCCATCGCGACACCACCGCGGCGATGGCCGATGAACGCCTCGGCCGCCTTGAACAAGGCCTTGGACATGCCACCCAGCGTGGCGAACTGGCCCATCAGCAGGAACAGCGGCACGATGGACAGGCTGTGCGTGGAGAACTGCCCGTAGGCGAAGCTCTTCATCTGGTTGAGCAGCGGCGCGGCGCTGCCGTAGACCTGCCAGGAGCCGAGCAGGCCCAGGGCCAGCATGGCCAGGCCGATCGGCACGCGCAGGAAGATCAGCAACAGCAGGACCGGGAACGACAGCCCGGCAAGCAGCAAGGGATCCATCAGTGGCTACTCCCGGAAACGACGAAGTCCCGCGGACGATCCGCCAGGCCCAGGGTCTCGAGCAGCCGCCAGGCATAGATGACACAACCGACGAGGGCGGGCCCGAACGAGGCGGCATACCCCCACCACACCGGCATCTGCAGGATGAAACTGACCTCGCCGTTGTCGCGGTAGTCCAGCATCGCGATGCCCATGCGCCAGACCAGCAAACCCCACACGACCAGCATCAACGCATCGGACAACACTTCCAGCACCCGGCGCATCGCGGGCGGATAGGCCTTCCACAACATGTCGACGACCGCATGGCCGTTCTTCAGGTGGCACCACGGCAGGAAGCAGAACACGGCCAATGCGGTACCGGCCTCGACCAGTTCGAAATCGCCCGGCACCGGCGCCAGACCGGCGAACGAGAGGGCCCGACCGCCGATGCTGATCACCGTCATGATGGCCAGCGCACCCAGCACCAGCGCGCCGAACCAGGCGAGCCACTGGCTCAAACGGTAGATGGTCTTGCTCATGGATACACCCAAAAAAGTGGCGCGGAACGTCCGCCCGGGCGGGCGTCCCGCGCCGATCCTGTCATGCCTACTTCTTCGAATACTTGTCGATCAGGGCCTCGGCTTCGGCGGCCAGCCTGGGGCCGTCCATGCCCTTGTCGCCGACTTCCTTGAACCATACGGCGCGCACGCCATTGGCCGCACGTTGCCAGCGCGCCGTCTCGGCCGCGTCCAGCGTGACGATGTTGTTGCCCGCCTTCTGCGCCAGCGACAGGCCGAGCTTGTCGGCATCGTCCATCACCTTGCCCAGCTTGCCGGCGACCTCGATGCCGGAGTTGGCGTCGATGATCTTCTTCAGGTCGGCCGGCAACTTGTCATAGCTGGCCTTGTTCATCGCCACCGTGAAGGTCTGCGTGTAAAGCCCCTTCTCGCCGCTGAAGCCGGTATGGTTCTTGACGATCTGCTGCACCTTGAGCGAAGGCACGACTTCCCACGGAATCGTGGTGGCCGCGATCACGCCCTTGGACAAGGCCTCGCCGACCGCCGGCACCGGCATGCCGACCGGGGTTGCGCCGAGTTGCTCGAGCATGATGTTGATCACGCGTGAGCCGCCACGCACCTTCATGCCCTTGAGATCCTCGAGCTTGTTGATCGGATCCTTGCTGTGGAACAGGCCGGGGCCGTGCGTGTGCACGGCGATCAGCTTGACGTCCTTGAACTCGTCCATCGCGTTCTTCTGGACATACTCCATGAAGGCCTTGGACGAGGCTTCCGCCGAGCCGCTCATGAACGGCAACTCGAACGCCTCGGTCTTCGGAAAACGGCCTGGTGTGTAGCCGAGCACGGTCCAGATGACGTCGACCACGCCGTCCTTGGCCTGGTCGTACAGATCCGGCGGCTTGCCGCCGAGCTGCATGGCCGGGAAATGCTGGATCTTGATCCGCCCGCCGCTTTCCTTCTCGATCTTCTCGGCCCAGGGCACGAGCCCCTTGGCCGGGATGGCGGCCTGGGCCGGCAGCAGCTGGTGCAGGCGCAGGGTCACGTCAGCCGCTTGCGCCGACTGCATCGCCGCGGTGAACGCGAATGCGCCCAGCACGGAAGCGAGGGTGAATTTCATGGTTGGTCTCCTGGGTGTTGAACGAACGAAAACAGCACGGTTGGGTCCGCGTCTAGTACGACAAGAATGACGATCTGAAGCTAACACGGCGGTGCCGCAGGGCAAACGGTGTTTCCCCTAGCCGAAGCGCCGCACGGCGTGCCATGCTCACGACCCGCTCTCCAGGATCAGATGACCGACCGCCGTGTTCGATGCCGGCACATGGTAGAAGCGATGGGCGACGTGGGGCTTGGCGCCACCCGCCGCATCGGCCATCGCGCCACGCGCGATCAGCCACATCACCAGTTCGATGCCTTCCGAACCCGCTTCGCGCACGTAGTCGATGTGCGGCACCTGCGCCAGGCCGGCCGGGTCGGCGATCAGCCGGTCCAGGAACATGTTGTCGAACGCCTTGTTGATCAGGCCCGCGCGCGGGCCCTGCAACTGGTGGCTCATGCCGCCGGTGCCCCAGATCTGCACCTTGAGCGGCCGGTCGAAGGAGGCCACGGCGCGGCCGATCGCCTTGCCCAGTTCGAAGCAGCGCCTGCCCGACGGCACCGGGTATTGCACGACGTTGACGGCGAACGGAATCACCGGGCACGGCCAGGCCTCGGGCTGGCCGCACATCAGCGACAGCGGCACCGTCAGGCCGTGGTCGACGTCCATCTTGTTGACGATGGTCAGGTCGAAGTCGTCCTGGATCACCGACTGCGCGATGTGCGAGGCCAGTTCCGGATGCCCGATGACCTTGGGGACCGGACGCGGACCCCAGCCTTCATCGGCGGGCTGGAACTCGGCCGCGGTGCCGATGGCGAAGGTCGGGATCATGTCCAGGCTGAATGCCGTCGCATGGTCGTTGTAGACCAGGAAGATCACGTCGGGCGTGTGGTCCTTCATCCACTGTCGGGAAAAGTCGTAGCCCCGGAACACGGGTTGCCAATACGGCTCGGCGGTCTTGCCCAGGTCCACCGCGGCACCGATGGCCGGAACATGGGAGGTATAGACACTGGCGGTGATGCTGGCCATCAGGCGGCTCCTTGGTGGGTCTGTGCCGCGCGGCCCTGCGGCTGGCGGTGCGCCTGGGCGTCGCCGTCTTCACCGACGACCCGATTGCCGTCCGGCGAACGGCCGCCGGCAACCATCATGGCGCGGTATTCGTCTTCGGTCATGCCGGTCATGCTGCCGGCCATCTGCTGGAAACTCTTGCCATCGGTGGCACCGATCTTGGCCAGGAAATAGATGTTGCCGCCCGCGGCGATGCAGCGGTTCAGGTCGCGCGCGAGCACGGCCTGCTTCTGCTCCTCGGTCATCGGCCATTCGTCGAGATAGGCGCGCTCATTGGCCTTGAAGCGGGCCCGGTTCTCGGCCTTCATCAGCGACATGCAGAACTGGTTGAGGTGGTATCCCAGGCGCGACTGCTCGGCATCGAAGATCGTCGTGCCGGGTACGTCCTTGTAGGGCTTGTCGAGTGCCATCGTGTGTTCCTCCTGGATCACGCCCAGTACAGGCGCGTCGGGTTGTCGACCAGCAGTTGCTGCTGCAGCTGCGCCGTGGGCGCGATCTGCGGAATGAAGTCGACCAGCAGGCCGTCGTCGGGCATGTGGTCCTTCAGGTTGGGATGCGGCCAGTCCGTGCCCCACAACACCCGGTCCGGGAAATCCTCGACCAGCGTGCGTGCGAACGGCACCACGTCCTGGTAGGCGTGTTGCTCGCCATCGAGCGCCTTCGGCCCGGTGATCGACAGCCGCTCCGGGCAGCTGACCTTGCTCCACACGTTGGCATGCTCGCGCATCATCTTGCGGAACAGCGCGAACTGCGGCCCGTCGACCGGCTTGGACACGTCGGGCCGGCCCATGTGGTCGACCACGACGGTGGTCGGCAACGCGGTGAAGAAGTCGTACAGCTCGGGCAGGTCCTGCGCCTCGAAATAAACCACCACATGCCAGCCCAGTGGCGCGATGCGGTTGGCGATCTCCAGCAGCACCTCGCGCGGCGTGAAGTCGGCCAGGCGCTTGACGAAGTTGAAACGGGTGCCGCGCACGCCGGCCGCATGCATGTCCTGCAACTCGGCATCGGTGACGTTGCGGCCCACCGTGGCCACGCCGCGCGCCTTGCCGTTCGACGCCTTGAGCGCATCGACCAGCGCCCGGTTGTCGCTGCCGTGGCAGGTGGCCTGCACGATCACGTTCTTGTCGAACCCCAGGTGATCGCGCAATGCGAACAGCTGCTCCTTGGACGCGTCGCACGGCGTGTACTTGCGTTCGGGCGCGTACGGGAACACGTCGCCGGGGCCGAACACATGACAATGTGCATCGACCGCGCCCGGGGGCAGCGTGAAGCGGGGTTTGCTCGGGCCGTCAAACCAGTCGAGCCAGCCGGGAGTCTTGGTGAATGCCGTTGCCATCGGGGTTCGTCCTGCTCAGTCGATGTATTTGAGACCGGCCTTCTCGAGTGCCGGACGCATGTTGTACATGTCCAGCCCGAGCACGCCGGCGGCCAGCTTGGCGCGTTTCTCGGCCTCGTTGGCCTCGCGCGCGGCGGCGGCATCGGCCACCTCCTGGGCACGTGCCGCCGGCACGACGACGACGCCGTCGTCATCGGCCACGACCACGTCACCGGGTTCGACCTGCACGCCGGCGCACACGACCGGGATGTTGACCGAACCCAGCGTCGCCTTGATCGTGCCCTTGGCATGCACCGCCTTGGAGAACACCGGGAACTGCATCGCGCTCAGGTCCTTGATGTCGCGCACGCCGCCGTCGATGACCAGGCCCAGCGCACCGCGGGCACGGAACGACGTGGCCAGCAGGTCGCCGAAGAAACCGTCGGCGTTGTCGGACGTGACCGCGGCCACGACCACGTCGCCGGCCTGCACCTGCTCGGCCACCACGTGCATCATCCAGTTGTCGCCGGGATGCAGCAGCACCGTCACCGCGGTGCCGCAGACATGGGCGCCGGTGTAGATCGGCCGCATGTAGGGCTTCATCAGGCCGACCCGGCCCATGGCCTCGTGGATGGTGGCGACGCCGAATCCGGACAGCTTGTCGACCGCCGCCTTGTCGGCACGCACGATGGTGCGCTTGACGATTCCGAGTTGTGTCATGTCACTTTCCCTTCTGCTTCAGTGCGGCATCCAGGCGCGGAAACACGCGCCGGGCATTGCCTTCGTAGATCTGGAACCGGTCCGCGTCGCTGAGGATCTTCGACGCCTCGATGTAGCGCTTCGTGTCGTCGTAGTAGTTGCCGGTCTCGGGGTCGATGCCGCGCACGGCGCCGATCATCTCGGAGGCGAACAACACGTTCTTGACCGGGATCACGGTGTTGAGCAGGTCGATGCCGGGCTGGTGGTAGACGCAGGTGTCGAAGAAGATGTTGTTCAGCAGGTGGTCCTGCAGCAGCGGCTTCTTGAGCTCCTGCGCCAGGCCGCGGAAGCGGCCCCAGTGGTAGGGCACGGCGCCGCCGCCGTGCGGAATCAGGAAACGCAGCGTCGGGAATTCCTTGAACAGGTCGGAGGTCAGGCACTGCATGAAGGCCGTGGTGTCGGCGTTGAGGTAATGCGCGCCGGTGGTGTGGAAACACGGGTTGCAGCTGGTCGACACATGGATCATCGCCGGGATGTCGTGCTCGACCATCTTCTCGTAGATCGGAAACCAGTGCTTGTCGCTCAGCGGTGGCGAGGTCCAGTGGCCGCCGCTCGGGTCCGGGTTCAGGTTGATGCCGACACAACCGTATTCGGTGACGCATTTCTCCAGCTCGGCCACGCAGGTCGCCGGGTCGACACCGGGTGACTGCGGCAACATGGCCGCACCGATGAAATGATCCGGGAACAGCTGCGAGACCCGGTAACACAACTCGTTGCAGATCGCCGCCCAGGTCGACGACACGTTGAAGTCGCCGATATGGTGCGCCATGAAGCTGGCCCGCGGCGAGAAGATGGTCAGGTCGGAGCCACGCTCCTTCATCAGGCGCAGCTGGTTGCTCTCGATGGACTCGCGCAGTTCGTCATCGCTGATCCTGAGCTCGGATACCTTGGGCATGGATGCCGGATCCTGGATGCCGGCGATCTGGCGGTTGCGCCAGGTCTCCAAGGCCTTGGGGGCGGTGGTGTAGTGGCCGTGGCAATCGATGACCATCGGTTTTTTCACGGGTTTGTCTCCTCGTGTCTTCGGGTTGTCGGGAAATCGGGCGCCGGGCAAGCCCGCGGATGGACCGCGTGGCCGAGGCACCGGCTGCATGCCTGCATTGTGGTCGCACCGACCGTCGAAAAAAAGACCGGCAGGCCACTAGCAGATATAACAATCCGGCATGGAGCCTACAATGGTATTCGAAGCTTACATTGTCGGCTCCGGCATCCGAAAGACTTCTGATGGACCTCAAGCAGATCGAATATTTCGTACGCGTCGCCGAGCTTGGCGGCTTCACCCGTGCCGCCGCGGCACTGGGCGTGGCCCAGCCGGCGCTGAGCCGGCAGGTGCGGCTGCTCGAGGTGGAACTGCGCCAGACCCTGCTGGCCCGCGACGGGCGCGGCGCGGTACCCACCGAAGCCGGTCGGTTGCTGCTGGCCCATGGTCGCGGCATCCTGCACCAGGTCGAGCGCGCACGCGAGGAACTGGGCAAGTTGCGCGGCGCGCTGGCCGGGCGTGTCGCCGTCGGCCTGCCGACCAGCCTGGCCCGGATGCTGACCGTGCCGCTGACCCGTGCCTTTGGCCGCCAGATGCCCGAGGCCACGATCTCGATCAGCGAGGGACTGTCGACGGCACTGCTGGAGTCCCTGGTCAACGGCCGGCTCGACGTCGTGCTGCTGTACAACGCACGCCCCAGCCCGGACATCGAGATCACGCCGCTGCGGGCCGAGGAACTGTTCCTGGTGCAGGCCGGCACCCACAGCAACACCACCGCGCCCGTGCGGCTGCGCGACATCGCGGCGCTGCCGCTGGTCATCCCCAGCCGCCCGAACGCGATCCGCATGCGGGTCGAGAGCGAACTGGCGGCCCTGGCTTGCAGCCCGCGCATCGCGCTGGAGATCGACGGCGTCTCGGCCATCCTGGACCTGGTGGCCGAAGGTGTCGGCAGCGCCATCCTGTCGCGCAACGCGGTGGCCAGTTCGGCCCGTCCGGAACTGTTCCGGCTGCGCCCCATCCGCGAGCCGCAGCTGCACGTGCAGATTGCGCTGGCCGTCAGCGCGCAACGCCCCGCCACGTTGACCCAGCAGGCGACCCTGGCGCTGATCGTCGACACCCTGGCCACCATGCTGCCGCCACGCGAGCCGGGCGAGCCGTCGGCGCCGGCCGCGCGCGGCGACGCCGCGTGAGCGGCATCATTAAGATAGTCGCGTACGCACCGGCCAGCGCGATGGCGCGCCGCCTGGCGAGCACCCCGACAACCCGACACCCCGCAAGGAGACCGCCATGAGCGCCATCGTCGTCACCCTGATCGGCCCCGATCGCCCCGGCGTGGTCCGCGCCATCTCCGACAAGGCCGCCGAACACGGCGCCAACTGGACCGACAGCGTCATGGCCAACTTCGCGGGCCAGTTCGCCGGCATCGTGCACCTGCAGGTGCCGGCGGCCAACAGCGCCGCCTTGCTGGCCGCGCTGCGCGCGCTGGAATCCGACGACCTGCATGTCCAGGTCGCGCAGGCCCAGGACGCCGCACCCGCGCCGGCGCCACGCCGGCTGCACCTGTCCCTGGTCGGCCACGACCGGCCCGGCATCATCCACAGCATCTCGACCCGGCTCGCCGGCCAGGGTGTGAGCATCGACACGATGAAGACCCATATCGCCAGCGGCGCGATGTCGGGCGAACAGATGTTCCATCTCGATGCCCAGCTGACCGTGCCGCAGGACCTGGACACCGACACGCTGCGCAACGGCCTGGAGGGCCTGGCCAACGAGCTGATGGTGGATATCGAGTTCGACAGCGCCGACGGCCAGCCGACACGCTGAGCGCGTCAGCGGGTGTCGTCGCCGATCAACCGGTCCGCGTACACCTGCCAGGCGCTGTTCTTGGTATCGACCCCGTCGAACACGCCGGCCCTGGCCTGGTCGGCCACCCACTGCTGCTTGCCGGCGATGGCCGCGGCCATGAAGGGTTCGAATCCGGCCTCGCGCACCGTGTTGGCCGATTCGCGCATTTCCTCGGCGCGGCGCTGGCCATGCTGCACCACGCGGCTGAAGAAATAGGCGCCGACCTGCGGCCAGTCGATGCCGGGAAAGGTCTCCTGCAGTGTCGGGATCACATGGTCCTCGACGCCGTACCGGCGCGCCGTGGTGTAGCTCTCGATGACCAGCGCCTCCAGGCCCTTGATCATCACGCTGCGGCACATCTTGATCGCGCTGGCCACGCCCAGCCGGTCCGACACCACGGTGGCGTCCATGCCCCAGCCGCTCAGCAGCGGCGCGAGTTCGGCCGCGCTGGCTCCGCCCAGCAGCATCGGCACCCGGATGCCGTACGGCGGCACCGAGGTCATCACGCCGGCTTCGACATAACGCCCCCCGGCCGCGTCGATCAGTGCGGCTGCCTGCTGCTTGGTCTGCGGCGAGGCCGAGTTCAGGTCCAGGAACACGGTGCCCGGCCGCAGCTGGGCGGCGGCCTCCCGGGCCACCGCCAGCGTGTTCGAGGCGGTGACGGCGGAGATCAGCAGCTCGGCCTGCTCGCACAGCCGGGCCATGCCATCGCAGGCATGCACGTCGGCGCCCGACGCATGGGCCTGCTGCGCCTGTGCCAGGTCGCGGTCCGCAGCGGTGAACTTCAGGTCCCAGGCCGAGATCGCGTCGACCCGGGCGCGCAAGCCGGCACCGAAGGTCTTGCCGACCTCGCCATATCCGATGAGTCCGATGTGTCGCACCTGCATGCCCCTGCTCCTGCTGTTGTCACGTCTCGTGGCCGGTTCTGGCTTATTGGGTCGGGATCTTCGCACGCACGATCACGTCACCCCAGCGCTTGGTTTCGCTGGCCAGCAGTTCGGCCGTCTGTTCCGGCGTGCTCGCGTGGGCGTCCATGTTCAGCGCGCGCAGCTTGGTCTTCACGTCCGGCGCCTCGACGGCGGCGGTGATGTCCTTGTTCAGCCGCGCGATGACGGCCGCCGGGGTCTTGGCCGGTGCGGCCAGGCCGTTCCACGACGACGCCACCAGGCCCGGCACGCCGCTTTCGATCGCGGTGGGCACATCGGGCAGCACCGCCGAGCGCTTGGCGCCGGTCACCGCCAATGCGCGCACCGCCTTGCTGCCGATATGCGGGATGACCGGGCCCAGGATCTCGACCGCGGCATCGATCTGGTTGCCGCGCAGCGCGGTGATCACCGCCGGCGTGCCGTTGAACGGCACGATCTGCACGTCGATGCCGGCGGCAGACTTCAGCAGCTCGCCGGTCAGGTTCTGGGTGCTGCCGATGTTGACCGTGCCCAGGTTGAGCTTGCCGGGATTGGCCTTGGCAAAGGCCACCAGTTCGCCCAGCGACTTGAATTTGGAGTCCGCCTGCGTGATCACCGCGATGTCGAAGGTCGCCAGTGTCGAGATCGGCGCGAAGTCGCGCTGGGTATCGAACGGCAGCGACTTGAACAGCCCGGCGCTGACCGCCGTGCCGTTGGAGATCAGCAGCAGCGTATGGCCATCGGGGTCGGCCTTGGCGACGATGTCACCGGCCGCCACCCCGCCGGCACCCGGCTTGTTGTCGATGACCACGGCCTGGCCCAGCGACTGGCTGAGTTTCTCCGCCACGGTGCGGGCCGTGATGTCGGCCACGCCGCCGGCACCGAACGGCACGACGATACGCACCGTCTTGCTCGGGAAGGTCTGGGCCTGGCTGGCCAGGGCCAGCACGGCAAGCCCTGCCGCAATGGCGCATCGTGTGAAGAATCGCATGCCTGTCTCCTGATCGCCGGACGGTCGACGGACCGTCCCTGCGTGTTGCTGGTGAATGCCCGTGGCCGCGCGCGGCCCCGGGACGCCGGCCGGCGCGCATCCCGCGGGAATCGCCGCGCCGGCAAGCCGCTGATTGTCATCGGTTTGGCGCGTGCGATGCAGCCGGCTGTGTCACTAACTGCTATAACGGCGCGGCATATCCCCGGCAAGGCCATGCCGGCAAGAAGACAGTACGCGCCGGCGCGGCGCCGCGTCAGGCGCGCAGATGCTGGTTGAAGAACGCCAGCGTCCGCTCCCAGGCCAGCTTGGCGGCGGCGGCGTCGAAACGCGGCGTGGTGTCGTTGTTGAATCCGTGCTGGGTGCCGGCATAGGTATGGGCGGTGTAGCGGGCGCCGGCGGCCTTGAGCGCGGCCTCGTACGGGGGCCAGCCCGCGTTGATGCGTTCGTCGATGCCGGCGAAATGGATCAGCAGCGGCGCCTTGACCTTGGCCGCCTCGCTGGCCGCCGGATGGTTGCCGTAGAACGGCACGCCGGCGGCCAGGTTCGGCAGCCGGGTCGACAGGACATGCACCATGCCGCCGCCGTAGCAGAACCCGACGGCGCCGATGGTGCCGGTGCATTCGGGGCGCGCCTGCAGCACCTGGGCCGCGGTGACGAAGTCCTCGCGGGTCTTGGACTGGTCGAGCTTGGCGAACAGTTCGCGTGCCTTGTCCTCGTCACCCGGGTAACCGCCCAGCGGCGTCAGCGCGTCGGGCGCGAACGCGACGAAGTTGTCCAGCGCCAGGCGACGGGCGATGTCCTCGATATGCGGGTTCAGGCCACGGTTCTCGTGCACCACGAGAATGCCGGGCAACTTGCCGCTGGCGTTGGCCGGCACCGCCAGATAACCCTTCATGGTCCCGGAGCCGGCCGGCGAGGGGTATTCCAGCATCTGGGTCTTGAGCCGCGCATCGTCCTTGGGCACGACCTGGGCCGCAGCAAAGTCCGGGCTCAGCGAGGCCAGCAACATGCTGGCGGTCAGGC
The DNA here is from genome assembly GCA_024236015.1 of Rhodoferax sp. GTDB lineage: Bacteria > Pseudomonadota > Gammaproteobacteria > Burkholderiales > Burkholderiaceae_C > CAISIP01. The sequence continues at coordinate 308,518 of JACKLK010000001.1, read as the reverse complement.
CGCCCACGGCGAACTTCTGCGCCCGCTCCAGGAAGCCGCGGCGGTCGATGCCGCCGTGCACATAGGCGTCGAACAGTATCAGCAGTTCCTGGTCGAAATCGGCGGCCGTCTTGCGTGGCATGGGGAACCTCCTGGGCAGGTGAATGAATGGTCATCGAATGACTCCGCCACCGGCCGATGGTTCAATGCCGCATCGCGATCCCGATCAGGGATTACCCTGTGCGATCACGCCGTCGGCAAGCCCAGCAGCCGCACCGCGTTGCCCTTGAGAATGCCCGGCATCACCTCCGGCTTGAAGCCGGCGTCCTCGAAATCCTTCATCCAGCGGTCGGGGGTGATCAGCGGGTAGTCGCTGCCGAACAGGATGCGGTCCTTGAGCAAGGTGTTGGCGTATTGCACCAGCTGCTTCGGGAAATATTTCGGGCTCCAGCCGCTGAGGTCGATCCAGACATTGGGCTTGTGCGTGGCCACGCTCAGCGCCTCGTCCTGCCACGGGAAACTCGGGTGCGCCATGACGATCTGCATGTCCGGAAAACTGATGGCCACGTCATCGAGGTGCATCGGATTGCTGTATTCCAGCCGCAGGCCGCCGCCACAACGCATGCCGCTGCCGATGCCGCTGTGCCCGGTGTGGAAGATCGTCGGCATCCGGTGTTCGGCGATCACCTCGTAGATCGGCCAGGCCATGCGGTCGTACGGATGGTAGCCCTGCACCGTGGGATGGAACTTGAAGCCCTTGACGCCTTCCTCCTCGATCAGCCGGCGTGCCTCGCGCGCGCCCATCTTGCCCTTGTGCGGGTCGATGCTGGCGAACGCGATCATCATGTCGGCGTTGTCGCGCGCGGCCTGGGCGATCTCCTCGTTGGGAATGCGCCGGCGGCCCATCTGCGTCTCGGCGTCGACGGTGAACATCACCAGACCGATCTTGCGCTCGCGGTAATAGGCGATCGTCTCGGCGATGGACGGCCGGCGGTTGCTGCGGAAATACTTGTCGGCGGCGCGGTCGTATTCCTCGCCGTAGTTGTCGAACGGATTCCAGCAGCTGACTTCGGCGTGGGTGTGGATGTCGATGGCAATGAGATTGTGGTGGTCCATGGAGATCTTCCTGACGGAGCAAAAGGCCTGGGACGGGGTACGGCCTGGCTCCGGCCGTCGCCCTCATTCGATTGTCACCCATGACCCGCAACGGTCAACCGACCCGGCCGGGACCGTCCACAGCCGCTGCCGGCGACCTGTTCGTTCCGTGAAATGAAATGCAGGACTGCCCACATTCGCCGCCCGATTCAGCCCACCGACCCGGCCGCGCTGGCATCGAAGCTCCGGTTTCGATAGCGCGCTGGCGCGCCGCCCCCGGCGGACTATTGTTGCGACGGCCCAGGGCCCCTAAACTGACCGACCAAATACAACGACAAGCCCGTGGCGAGGAGACACCCGATGGTTGCCAGAGAACCTGCAGCGATCAGTCAGTTGCTGAGTCTGCTGGAGTCGCGCTACGCCATCCGGGTGTTGTGGGCGCTCAAGGACGGCCATCCCCAGACCTTTCGCCTGCTGCAGGACAGCGTGGGGGGCATCACCCCCAACACGCTCAACACGCGCATCAAGGAATTGCGCCAGGCCGGACTGATGGCGCACGGCAAGGATGGTTATATAGTCACGCCGTCCGGCGCCGATCTGCTCAGGCGCCTGGCCGACGTTCCGGCATTTGCCAGCCGGTGGGCCGCCAGCCAAGCCAGAAAGAAACCATCCGACCATGCAACAGATCCTGTCCCGCGCCGCGTCCCTCCTGCCACAGGACCATGAACATGCCGTCCTGATCGGGCGGGTCTGGAGCGAAGGCCTGGGCCCGAGCCTGGTGCGGATCACGGCCGACGACGTGACCGACCTGTCCGAGCTGGCGCCGACCAGCGCGGAACTGCTCGAGTTGCCGGATGCGGCAGCCAGGGTGCAGGCCGCGCAGGGCCGGCGGATCGGCGCGACCGCCGACATCCTGGTCAATTCCCATGCGGACCGCCGCGACCCCGCCCTGCCCTGGTTCCTGGCGCCGTGCGACCTGCAGGCGATCAAGGCCGCCGGGGTGACCTTCGTGGCCTCGATGCTCGAGCGCGTCATCGAGGAGCAGGCGCGCGGCGACGCCAGCCGCGCCGAATCGGTCCGCCGCTCGGTGGTGGCCGTGATCGGCGACAACCTGCGCAGCATCCGGCCCGGATCGCCGCAGGCCGCGCAATTGCGCGAGGTGCTGATCGCGCAGGGTGTCTGGTCGCAGTACCTGGAGGTCGGCATCGGCGAAGACGCCGAGATCTTCACCAAGTCGCAGCCCATGAGCGCCGTGGGCATCGGCGCCGAGATCGGCCTGCATCCCAAGAGCGCCTGGAACAACCCCGAGCCCGAGATCGTGCTGGCCGTGAACAGCCGCGGCGAAACAGTCGGCTGCACGCTGGGCAACGACGTCAACCTGCGCGACTTCGAAGGCCGCAGTGCCTTGTTGCTGGGCAAGGCCAAGGACAACAACGCGTCGGCCGCGATCGGCCCGTTCATCCGGCTGTTCGATGCGCACTTCGGCATCGACGACGTGCGCCGCTGCGAACTGTCGATGCGGGTCACCGGCGCCAACGGCTTCGACATGCACGGCGCCAGCAGCCTGGCCATGATCAGCCGCGACCCGCTGGACCTGGTCGAGCAGGCCATGGGCGACGCGCACTGCCGCACACACCAGTATCCGGACGGCTTCATGCTGTACCTGGGCACCATGTTCGCGCCCACGCAGGACCGCCATGGCCCCGGCCAGGGCTTCACCCATGAGATCGGCGACGAGGTCGCGGTGTCGACACCGGCCCTGGGCACGCTGGTCAACCGCGTCAACCATGCGAACCGGGTCGCGCCCTGGAACTACGGCGCCGCGGCCCTGATGCGCGATCTGGCCCGGCGCGGACTGCTGGCATAATTTCAGGCTTTCCCCGGCCGGCGCCCCGCGCGAGCGGCCGTCTCGCGCCACACCGCCTGTCCTGCCCGCCAGTTCCGCCCCTCGGTGTGCCGCCCGTTCACACATCCGATTGGAGAGCCCCATGATCACGACCGCATCCGGACTGCAATATCTCGACACCACCACCGGCGACGGCCCGCAGGCAGAGGCCGGCCAGCAGGTCACGGTGCATTACACCGGCTGGCTCTATGCCGACGACACCCAGGGTGCCAAGTTCGACTCCAGCAAGGACCGTGGCGATCCGTTCGCGTTCTCGCTCGGCGCCGGCATGGTGATCCGCGGCTGGGACGAAGGCGTGGCCGGCATGAAGGTCGGCGGTGCCCGCACGCTGATCATCCCGCCGGCACTCGGCTACGGTGCCCGCGGCGCCGGCGGCGTGATCCCGCCCAACGCCACGCTCAAGTTCGACGTCGAACTGCTGGGCGTATCGGGCTGATCCGATACCCCTGCGCGGCGCCCGGCCGACGGCCGGCGGCTGGCCGCGCGGCGGACGCGCCATTCGTCCATGTTCACGGCAGGGTCTTGAATCCTGCCGAACCGGCACCAAGTGCGCCCTATCGTCCTTCCAGCACCGCATTGCCTGCGATTTCGTGAATTCAACGCATGTCTGACAACAAACAACCCGACACCCCCCAACCGGCCCAGGAATACCAGAGCACCGAAGAAATGGTTGCCGCACAGGCAGCCCAGGAGTCGGATCTGCTCGCCAAGGCACAGGCCGACCTGGCCGCCCTGCAGGCCAAGAGTGCCGAACTGGCCGACCAGTACCTGCGCGCCAAGGCCGAGGCCGAGAACGCCCGCCGCCGCGCCGAAGAAGAGATCGCCAAGACGCGCAAGTTCGCCGTCGAGAGTTTTGCCGAGAACATGCTGCCGGTCATCGACAGCCTGGAGGCGGGCCTGGTGATCAAGGACGCCACGCTCGAACAGATCCGCGAGGGCGCCCAGGCCACGCTGCGCCAGCTGATGTCGGCGCTTGAGCGCAGCAAGGTGCTGCAGATCGACCCCAAGGCCGGCGACAAGTTCGACCCGCACCAGCACCAGGCGATCTCGGTCGCGCCCAGCGAGCAGGAAGCCAACACCATCGTCAACGTGCTGCAAAAGGGCTACCTCATTGCCGATCGCGTCTTGCGCCCCGCCCTGGTGGTGGTGGCAGGCCCGAAATAAACCCTTGAAAAACGCGGGCTTATCCGCACATCTGGATCAGGATAGATCAGTCAATCACGCACGGCGGTGCCAGAAGCACGATCCGGGCAATTTTGGAGAAGAAAATGGGAAGAATCATCGGCATTGACCTTGGCACCACCAACAGCTGCGTGGCCATCATGGAGGGCAACACGCCCAAGGTGATCGAGAACTCCGAGGGCGCCCGCACGACGCCCTCGATCATCGCCTACCAGGAAGACGGCGAGGTGCTCGTCGGCGCCTCGGCCAAGCGCCAGGCCGTCACCAATCCGCGCAACACGCTGTATGCGGTCAAGCGCCTGATCGGACGCAAGTTCGTCGAGAAGGAAGTGCAGAAGGACATCGCGCTGATGCCCTACGAGATCGTGGCGGCCGACAACGGCGACGCCTGGGTCAAGGTGCGCGGCAAGGCCATGGCGGCCCAGCAGGTCAGCGCCGACGTGTTGCGCAAGATGAAGAAGACCGCCGAGGACTACCTGGGCGAAGCCGTCACCGACGCCGTCATCACGGTGCCGGCCTACTTCAATGACGCGCAGCGCCAGGCCACCAAGGACGCCGGCCGTATTGCCGGCCTGGACGTCAAGCGCATCATCAACGAGCCGACCGCGGCCGCGCTGGCCTTCGGCCTGGACAAGACCGAACGCGGCGACCGCAAGATCGCGGTGTACGACCTCGGCGGCGGCACCTTCGACATCTCGATCATCGAGATCGCCGATGTCGACGGCGAGAAACAGTTCGAGGTGCTGTCGACCAATGGCGACACCTTCCTGGGCGGCGAGGACTTCGACCAGCGCGTGATCGACTACATCATCGCCGAGTTCAAGAAGGAACAGGGCGTGGACCTGGGCAAGGACGTGCTGGCGCTGCAGCGGCTCAAGGAAGCCGCCGAGAAGGCCAAGATCGAACTGTCCAACAGCTCGCAGACCGACATCAACCTGCCCTACGTGACCGCCGATGCCTCGGGCCCGAAACACCTGAACATCAAGCTGACCCGCTCCAAGCTGGAGTCGCTGGTCGACGACCTGGTCGAGCGCACCATCGCGCCCTGCCGCACCGCGATCAAGGACGCCGGCGTCAACGTGTCCGACATCCATGACGTGATCCTGGTCGGCGGCATGACCCGCATGCCCAAGGTGCAGGAGAAGGTCAAGGCCTTCTTCGGCCGCGATCCGCGCAAGGACGTCAACCCCGACGAGGCCGTGGCCGTGGGCGCCGCGATCCAGGGCCAGGTGCTGGCAGGCGACCGCAAGGACGTGCTGCTGCTCGACGTGACCCCGCTGTCGCTGGGCATCGAGACGCTGGGCGGCGTGATGACCAAGATGATCTCGAAGAACACGACGATCCCGACCAAGTTCGCGCAGACCTTCTCGACCGCCGAGGACAACCAGCCGGCGGTGACGATCAAGGTGTTCCAGGGCGAACGCGAGATCGCCGCCGGCAACAAGATGCTGGGCGAGTTCAACCTCGAAGGCATCCCGCCGTCCGCACGCGGCACGCCGCAGATCGAGGTGTCGTTCGACATCGACGCCAACGGCATCCTGCACGTCGGCGCCAAGGACAAGGGCACCGGCAAGGAGAACAAGATCACGATCAAGGCCAATTCGGGTCTGACCGAGGCCGAGATCCAGCAGATGGTCAAGGATGCCGAGCTCAATGCGGCCGACGACAAGCGCAAGCTCGAGCTGGTGCAGGCCCGCAACCAGGGCGAGGCCAGCGTGCACAGCGTGCGCAAGAGCCTGACCGAGTTCGGCGACAAGATCGAGGCCGGCGAGAAGGAGAAGATCGAGGCCGCGATCAAGGACCTCGAAGAAGCGCTCAAGGGTGACGACAAGGCCGACATCGACGCCAAGAACACGGCCCTGATGACCGCCAGCCAGAAGCTGGGCGAGCAGATGTATGCCGACATGCAGGCCAAGCAGGGCGGCGAGCAGCCCGCCGGTGGCATGGGTGGCGGCGACGATACCGCGGCCGGCCCGCAGGACGCTGGCGGCGCATCGCGCGCGGCCGACGACGACGTGGTGGACGCCGAGGTCAAGGAAGTCAAGAAGGGTTGATGGAACCCGGCCTTGATGGCACCACCGACGCCGCGTTCGGGGGTTCGTCCCCCGGCGCGGCGCTCTGCTTTGAATGAGCGAGCGCGTGCACCAGCCCGCAGGCCTGCACGCAAGCGCTGACCGAGAACGACGACGATGTCCAAGAAAGACTACTACGAAACGCTGGGGGTTCCCAAGAACGCCTCGGACGACGAGATCAAGAAGGCCTATCGCAAGCATGCGATGAAGCACCACCCAGACCGCAACCAGGGCGAGACCTCCAAGGTCGCCGAGGAGAAGTTCAAGGAGTGCAAGGAAGCCTACGAGATGTTGTCCGATCCGCAGAAGCGGGCGGCCTACGACCAGTACGGCCACGCCGGCGTGGACCCGAACATGCGCGGCGGCCCGGGCGCGGAGGGTTTCGGCGGATTTGCCGAGGCCTTCGGCGACATCTTCGGCGACATGTTCGGCCAGCAGCGCGGGCGAGGCGCCGGCGGGCGCCAGGTGTTTCGCGGCGGCGACCTCAGTTATGCGATGGAGATCACGCTCGAGGAAGCGGCCCGCGGCAAGGATGCGCAGATCCGCATTCCCAGCTGGGAGTCCTGCGACACCTGCCACGGATCGGGCGCCAAGCCCGGCACCCAGGTCAAGACCTGCGGCACCTGCGGCGGCGCCGGTGCGGTGCAGATGCGCCAGGGCTTCTTCAGCGTGCAGCAGACCTGCCCGACCTGCCGCGGCGCCGGCAAGGTGATTCCCGAGCCCTGCACGGCCTGCCACGGCCAGGGCCGGATCAAGAAGCAGAAGACGCTCGAGGTCAAGATTCCGGCGGGCATCGACGGCGGCATGCGCATCCGCAGCACCGGCAACGGCGAGCCCGGCACCAATGGCGGCCCGCCCGGCGACCTGTACATCGAGATCCGGCTCAAGAAACACGACATCTTCGAGCGCGATGGCGACGACCTGCACTGCTCGGTGCCGATCAGCATCATCACCGCGTCACTGGGCGGCGAGATCGAGGTTCCCACGCTGGCCGGCAAGGCGGCGATCGACATTCCCGAAGGCACGCAGACCGGCAAGCAGTTCCGGCTGCGCGGCAAGGGCATCAAGGGCGTGCGTGCCAGTTATCCCGGCGACCTGTATTGCCACATCCTGGTCGAGACGCCGGTCAAGCTCAACGAAGCGCAACGCAAGCTGCTGCGCGAGCTCGACGAGTCGTTCCAGAAAGGCGCCGGCAAACATTCGCCCAGCGGCGACAGCTGGACCGACCGGCTGAAGAACTTCTTCACATCTTGAGGTTAAGACGCCCCCCGTCTGTCCGGCTTCACTTCGTGTAAGCCGGCCGAGTCGTGGCGCTGCCAGAGGCAGGCGCCCCTTTGGCCCGTCCAAGCCTGCGCAGGCAGGCTTGGAGCCGCGGGCCTCAGCCCCACTGGGGGGCGGGCCGGCCGCTTCGGAGCGGCCGGGCGCGGCGGCCCCTGGCCTGGACTGCTCCGAGGCGGCATTACCTTCCGTGCCTCTTTGGTGACGCGCAGCGCCGCGGTAAGCTGAGACTGGGTCGACGAAGCGCTGCTACGGTCGCCGCGGAGCCGCTGCGTGGCGCTACGTGGCGGTGCCGCTAATCCTCGACGAACGCCTCCTCGCGTTTCTTGCGCACCGCCGGCGATAGCACGATGATGAGCAGCAGCGCGGCGATGGCCAGCAGCGAGGCCGACAGGCCGCGGGTGAAGAACACCGTCCAGTCGCCACGCGAGAGCAGCAGGGCCCGGCGCAGGTTCTCCTCCATCATCGGCCCCAGGATCAGGCCCAGCACCAGTGGCGCCGGCTCGATGCCCAGCTTGATGAAGGCATAACCCAGGATGCCGAACAGGCCCACCATCCAGATGTCGAAGGTGTTGTTGTTGGTCGAATACACGCCAATGGCGCAGAACATCACGATGGCCGGGAACAACCAGCGGTAGGGCACGGTCAGCAGCTTGATCCACAGGCCGATCAGCGGCAGGTTCAGGATCACCAGCATCGCGTTGCCGATCCACATCGAAGCGATCAGGCCCCAGAACAGCTCCGGGTTGCTGGTCATCACCTGCGGGCCCGGCTGGATGTTGTGGATGGTCATCGCGCCGACCATCAGCGCCATCACGGCATTGGGCGGAATACCCAGCGTCAGCAGCGGGATGAACGAGGTCTGCGAGGCCGCGTTGTTGGCCGCCTCGGGACCCGCGACGCCGCGGATGTTGCCGGTGCCGAACGGAACCTCGCCCGCGCGCGCCTTGACCTTCTTCTCGATGGTGTAGGCGGCAAACGCCGACATCGTCGCGCCGCCACCGGGCAGGATGCCCAGCGCGGAACCGAGGACCGTGCCGCGCAATACCGCGGGTGCCATGTTGCGGAAATCTTCCTTGGTCGGCATCAGGCTCTTGACGTCGGCCGAGAACACCTCGCGCTGGCTGGCCGGCTTGCCCAGGTTGCTGATGATCTCGCCGTAACCGAACACGCCCATCGCGATCGCCAGCAGGCTGATCCCGTCGGTCAGCTCGGGAATGTCGAAGCTGTAGCGCGCCACGCCCGAGTTCACGTCGGTGCCGACCAGGCCCATCATCAGGCCCAGCAGGATCACGCCGACCGACTTCAGGATGGAGCCCGAGGCCAGCACGATGGCGCCGATCAGGCCCAGCACCATCAGCGAGAAATATTCGGCCGGTCCGAACAGGAAGGCCACCTCGGTCAGCGGAATCGCGAAACCGGCCAGCACCAGGGTGCCGACACAGCCGGCGAAGAACGATCCCAGGCCGGCTGCGGCCAGCGCGGGACCCGCCCTGCCCTGGCGCGCCATCTGATAACCGTCGATCACCGTGACGACGGACGACGCCTCTCCCGGCAGGTTGACCAGGATGGCCGTGGTGGAGCCGCCATACTGGGCGCCGTAATAGATGCCGGCCAGCATGATCAGCGCCGACACCGGCGGCAAGGCGTAGGTGGCAGGCAGCAACATGGCGATGGTCGCCAGCGGGCCGATGCCCGGCAACACACCGATCAGCGTGCCCATCAGGCAGCCGATGAACGCATACAGCAGGTTGATCGGCGTGAATGCGACGCCGAAACCGATCGACAGGTGGGAAAACAATTCCATGGTGTGCGCCCCTCAGCCGCTGATGAAAGCCGGCCAGGCCGGGAACTGCAATGACAGCAGCCAGATGAAGGCGATGTAACTCAACGCCGCCAGCACGATGGCCAGGATGAACACCTCCTTGAGCTTGAACTCGTCACCGGCATACGCGGCGATGAAGGTCAGCGCGAAGATGGCCGCCATCAGGCCCATGTGGGGAAGATCGATGCTGGGCAGGCCGCCGAGCAGCACACCGAAGGTCAGGTTGGCCAGGATGATGAAGAAGAGCGGCTTCCAGGCAATGCTGCCCACCGGGTCGCCATCCTCGGTTTCCACCACCAGCGACAGGAACATGACGACCAGGCCCACCACCGCCAACAGGATGCCGAGCATCAGCGGGAAATATCCGGGACCCATGCGGGACGCATCGCCGATCTTGTAACTGGTGGCGCCCCAGGCAAAACCCACGCCCACCACCATGAACAACAGGCCAGAGAAAAAGTCTTTCTGGCTCTTGATTCGCGTCGCCGTTCTTGTCATCCGTCTCTTTTGTCGTTGGGCAGCCCCGCTGCCGAGTTGTACATCTGCCGCGTCGCTCGATCGCGCACGGACAGCCGCATCTGACTGCGCCGCCCGCCCGCGGACGGCCAGCGCAGACTCGGAAGTTTAACAGCAGTGTTACCGCCGGCAGCGCCGAAACGCATACCGCCGGCACCCGCCCGCGCGCGCCACAAGGTCCGCGCGGGCCTGCGCGCAGAGCGTGCACACAGGGAAATCCCGCATCGACCGAGGTCAAGCCAGGCCCATTCGCCATGACAAGATCGGCATGGGACGATGCAAAGTTCGCATGACCTCGCGCCAGCCGCAGCGGATGGTGGCCGCCCTCGGCGACGCGGGCGGGGGCAGCGCCGCCGGGCGTCACCCACGTTCGCGACGGACCGGCGTGCCCGAGAATGCAGCCATGCGCGGCGCCCGACGGCAACCGCGGCACGACGACCCACCAAGGAGACCCCATGTCCGTGACCATCACTTTCCTGGGCGGAGCCGACACCGTCACCGGCTCCAAATACCTGGTGACCCACGACAGGCGGCGCCTGCTGGTGGACTGCGGCATGTTCCAGGGCGTCAAGCAGCTGCGCCTGCGCAACTGGTCACCGCTGCCGGTGGTGCCGGGGCAGATCGACGCGGTGGTGCTGACCCATGCGCACCTGGACCACAGCGGCTACCTGCCGCTGCTGGTGCGCGAGGGCTTCAGCGGCAAGGCCTACGCGACACCCGCCACCCGTGACCTGTGCAAGATCCTGCTGCCCGACAGCGGCTACCTGCAGGAGGAAGACGCGGCGTTCGCCAACCGCCACGGCTTCTCCAAACACGCGCCTGCGCAGCCGCTGTACACGCGCAACGACGCGGTGGCCAGCCTCCGGCACATCAAGGCCACCGCCTTCGGCCGCACGGTCTCGCCGATGCCGGGCTGGCGCATCACGTTCCAGGAGGCAGGCCACATCCTGGGTGCGGCCAGCGTGCTGCTGGAGGTTGCGGGCCGGCGCATCCTGTTCTCCGGCGACCTGGGTCGCAGCGACGACCTGATCATGAACCCGCCGGCCAACGCGCCGATGGCCGACACCGTGTTGATCGAATCGACCTACGGCGACCGAGAACACCCGCACGACACGCTGCTGGACGAACTGGGCCCCTTGCTCAAGTCCGTCGCCACGCGCGGCGGCGTCGCGGTCGTGCCGGTGTTTGCGGTCGGCCGCGCACAGGCCCTGCTGCATGCGATCGCACTGTTGAAGAACCGGCGCGACATCCCGCGCTCCCTGCCGGTGTTCCTGGACAGCCCGATGGCCGTGCATTCGACCCGGCTGTTCGACCAGCACCCCGGCCTGCATCGCCTGACCGAGAAACAGTCGCAGGCGCTGACGCGGGGCGCCACGATGGTGGCCAGTACCGACGAGTCCAAGGCGCTGGCCCGGCGCCACGGGCCCATGGTGATCCTGTCGGCCAGCGGCATGGCCACCGGCGGGCGGGTGCTGCACCATCTGGCGCATTACCTGGGCGACCACCGCAACATGGTGATCCTGACCGGCTTCCAGGCACCGGGCACACGGGGCGCGTCCCTGGCCGCCGGCGCGGACACGATACGCATCCATGGCCGCGACGTACCGGTGCAGGCCGAAGTGGCACAGCTGCAGGCGGCCTCGGCCCATGCCGACGCGCGCCAGCTCATCGCCTGGCTGCGCACCATGCCGCAGGCACCGGGCCAGGTGTATGTCGTGCATGGCGAGCGCACGGCCTCGGACGAACTGCGCAAGCGCATCAAGCACGAACTGGGCTGGCGTGCCGTGGTGCCGGAGCACGGCTCGACCTGGCCGACCTGACGGACGGCCCAGAACCGTGCGGCGGGGCCGACGCGGTGCCGGCAGCGCCGCCGCTCAGCCTTCGCTGCTGTCGATACGCGCGGTGACCTGACGCGCGGCGTCGACGATCAGCTTGACCAGGAAACTCTCGTTGAACGCCTGGAACCGCTCGTTCGTGCCGACCAGCGAGATGCTGCCCAGGATCCTCTGCTTCTCGTCGAAGATCGGCGCCGCAATGCCGCTCTTGCCCGGATCGAGCTCGCCCACACTCAGGCAATACCCCTGCTTGCGGATCAGCAGCATGGAGCGCGAGAAATCCTTCCAGGTCGGCCCCAGGCGTTCCAGGTCGGGGGCGCCGGCATGTGCTTCGAACAGCCGGCGCAACTGGCGCGGCAGCAGGTAGGCCAGGATCACCCGTGAGGTGGCGCTGCGAAACAGCGCCATCGGCCGGCCGCGGCCGAAACTCACCGGCTGCGCGTCGGAACCGGACTTCTGGAACACGCTGATGACGGTATCGCGGTACAGCTCGCTGACCAGCACGTCGAGTCCGGTCTGGGCCACCAGGTCGTCCGCCAGTGCGCGGCTGCCCACCAGCAGCGGGTCGTACTCGGTCATCTGGCGGTCGAGCTCGATCACCCGCGGTCCCAGCGCGTAGCCCCGTGGCAGCTTGACCAGCAAGCCGACCGCGCTGAGCTCGCGCACGTAGCGGTAGGCGCTGGCCGGCGTGTAGTTCAGCTGGTTGCAGATCATCTCGACCGAGATCACCGGCTGCTCCGGCTTGAACAGGTCGAGGACGTCCAGCATGCGGCGAAGGCTGTTCATGGGTCGTTATCCATCCGGTCGGGGCGCAAACACAAGACCGCGAGCTTAGTGCATTGCGCCACGCGCCCACCGGGAGCGCGGAGGCCTCGGCACGAACACCACCAACACGGAAAGTTTCGTCTAAGAAGAATTTGTGTAGCCATCTTTGACCATGGACAAATACCAGTTGACCATTTTTTGTCTATACGATAAATTTGCAATCCATGACTGACACACATCAAGCCCGCGGCGCGGACGCGTTGCTGGCGTCCCTGGTCGACAACGGCGTCTGCGTCTGCTTCGCCAATCCCGGAACCACCGAGCTGGACCTGGTCCGTGCGCTGGAACGCCAGGACGGCATGCGTGGTTTCATCGGGCTGCAGGAGAACGTCTGCACCGGCGCCGCGGACGGTTACGGTCGCATGACCGGCAAGCCGGCATGCACGCTGCTGCACCTGGGCCCCGGGTTTGCCAACGGCATCGCCAACCTGCACAACGCGCGGCGGGCCCGGACTCCCATCGTCAACCTGGTCGGCGACCACACCAGCTGGCACCTGCCCTTCGACGCGCCGCTGACCTCGGACATCGAGTCGCTGGCCACACCGGTCTCGGGCTGGGTGCACCGGATCACCAGCGTGGCCGACGCCGCGCCCGCTGCCCGGGCCGCGGTCCGGGCCAGCCTTGCCCGTGGCGGGCAAGGCGCCACCCTGATCGTCCCGGCCGACTTCCAGTACGGCCTGTCCACCGGTGCGCCGACAACCCGCGTGGCCTCGGCCCCGGCCAGGCAGGCGGGCTCGGCGTTCGACCTGGCCGCTTGCGCCCGGCGCCTCGAGGCCGCCGGCAACATCGTCTTCCTGCTCGGTGGCGGCGGCGACGCCAGCGGCCTGGGCGTACGTGCGCAGCAGGCGACGGCCCGTCTGTGCGCAGCCCTGGGTGCACGCGCCTACGCCGAAACCTTCCCGTCCCGCGCCGAGCGTGGCCAGGGGTTGCCGGACTTCGACCGCCTGCCCTATTTCCCCGAACCGGCGCGCGCCGCGCTGGACCCGGCCGACGTCGTCGTGCTGGCCGGGGCCCTGCCGCCGGTGACCTATTTCGGCTACGAGGGACACGCCAGCGCCTTGGTCGAGGCGGACCGCCTGCTGGCGCTCAGCGCGCCCGGCGAAGACGCGGCCAGCCGGCTGGAACAACTGGCCGACCACCTGCAGGCACCGGCCCTGGCCGCATCCGGTGCCACGCTGCCCGCCTGGGACGACGGCGCACTGACACCGCCCGGCATCGCCGCGGTGCTGGCCCACGAACTGCCGGCGCAGGCCATCGTCTCGGTCGAGGGCGGCACCTGCGGTTATCCGTTTTATGCCGCGTCGGCCGCCGCGCGCCCCCACACCACGCTGACCAACACCGGCGGAGCTATCGGCCAGGGCCTGCCGGTGGCCATGGGGGCGGCGGTCGCCTGCCCGGATCGCAAGGTCGTGGCGCTGGTGTCCGACGGCAGCACCCAATACACGATCCAGACGCTGTGGTCGATGGCGCACGAAGCGCTGGACATCGTGGTGCTGGTCGCCGCCAACCACCAATACGCGATCCTGCGCAACGAACTGCGCCGGGGCAACGCGACGCTGGGCGAGAAGGCCGCCGCGATGACCAGCCTGGACAAGCCGCGCATCGACTGGGTCACGCTGGCCCAGGCCTATGGCGTGCCGGGCAGCCGCGTCGGCACGACACGGGAACTGCAATCCCGGTTGCAGCAGGCCTTCGCGCAACGCGGCCCGCGGCTCATCGAAATGGCGCTGTGACCGCGCCCATGCATCAACCCTCCAGCGCCCTGCGCCCGCATCTTCATCACGAACAGGAACTACCGTGGATCTGAAACTCAAGGGAAAAGTCGCCGTCGTCACCGGCGGCAGTCTGGGCATCGGCCGCGCCATCACCGAGGCGCTGGCCGCCGAGGGTGTGCGGGTGGCCATCGTCGCGCGCAGCAAGGATGCGCTGCAACAGGCCGCCGACGCGATCGGCGTGGCCAGCGGGGTCGAGATCCTCGCCGCGCCGGCCGACGTCAGCAGCACCGAACAGGTCGAGGCCATGATGGAGATGGTGGCGAAGCGGTTCGGGCGCATCGACATCCTGGTCAACGGCGCCGCGCATCCGGGCGGCCTGGTGCGCAGCGAGATCGAGAACGCCGACCCCGAGGGCCTGCTGCAGGACATCAACATCAAGGTCGTGGGCTACATGCGGTGCGCCAAGGCCGCCGCCAGCCACATGAAACGCAACCAGTGGGGCCGCATCATCAACATCGGCGGCCTGACCGGGCGTGGCAGCAAGCAGCTCTCGGGCATGCGCAACGTCGCCGTGTGCCACCTGACCAAGACCTTGTCCGACCAGCTCGGCCCCAGCGGCATCACCGTCAACGTCATCCATCCGGGCGTCGTCGAGACGCCGCACATCCACGAGCTGTATGCCAAGGAAGCCCGGCTGCAGGGCCTGACGCCACAGCAGATCGAGGCGAACTACTGCAAGGTCACGCCGATCCGGCGCGTATTGCAGCCCAGCGAGATCGCCGATGTCGCGCTGTTCCTGGCCTCCGATCGCGCCGCGGCCATCACCGGCGAGTCGATCGCGGTCGACGGCGGCATCACGCGCGGCATCTACATCTGAAACACCATCGTCACGAGGAGACAGGCACCATGCAGGGAACCATTCTTGTCGCAACCGCCGGCCAGGGCATCCTGCGCAGCGTCGACGACGGCGCCAGCTGGCACCGGCTCGGCCTGAAGGAGGCGATCGAATTCGACGGCACGGTGCGCAGCCTGGCCGTGGACCCCGCCAACCCGGCGCGCGTGCTCGCCGGCGCCGATGTCGGCATGTGCGTCAGCACCGATGGCGGCGCGCATTTCAGCCGCGTCGAATCGCCGATGAACGGGCAGTCCGTCTGGTCGATCGCGTTCGATCCGGTCGACCCGCACATCGTCTATGCCGGCACCGGTGCACCGGCGCGTGCCCGCATGTACCGCTCGCGCGACGGCGGCGCGAGCTGGAGCACGCTGGACCTGGAGTTGCCCGAGTTCTGCCAGGGCGTGAACCGTCCGCGCATCCTGACCATCTGCGTCGATCCGTCGCGCCACGAGCAGGTCTGGTTCGGCGTCGAGGAAGGTGGCGCCTGGCGCAGCCGCGACGGCGGCGATCGCTGGGAGCGCGTCGACACGCCCGACAGCGGCATCGGCAACTCCGACATCCATGCGGTGGCGGTCCTGTTGCCCACCGCCGATGCGCCGCGCAAGCACCTGGTGCTGACTGTCAACACGGTGTACGAGAGCGTGGACGACGGCAAGACCTGGAGCGGCGTCGCGTCCAGGACCCGCTTCGACGGCATGTATTACACCCGCACCGTGCAGGCGGTCGATCCGCAAGGCGTGCAGCTGCTGCTGGCGATCGGCGACGGCACACCCGGCACCCGCAGCCGCATCTACCGCTCGGGCGACCGCGGCGCGAGCTGGTCGGCGGCGACGCTGCACACGGCCCCCAACTCCACCGTCTGGGCCTTCGGCGCCCATGCCAGCGATCCGTCGCTGCTGTTCGCCGGCACCAAATACGGCCACCTGCTGCGCTCCACCGACGCCGGCCGCAGCTGGTTCAAGGAGTGGCGCGATTTCAGCGAGATCGCCGCCGTCGCCTGGACGCCGTTCGAGGCGCCGGTGCGGGCTCATCCGCAATCGATCCACTGACACAGGGCTTCGGGATGACAACGACCGACAACGACATCCGGCCACGCATCCGGCGCACCCACATCGCCCTGTACGTGAAGGATCCATTCGCCGCCGCCGGCTGGTACGAGGACGTGCTGGGCATGCAGGTCACCGCACGCGGCGAGAAGTGGGTGTTCCTGTCCTTCGGCACCAAGCACCACGACATCGCGCTGATCCAGGCCGACCCGCCGGCCGAAGGCCAGCAGCCCCGGGGGCAGATCAACCTGCAGCACTACGGCCTGGAGATCGAAGGCGACCTGGACGAACTGCGGCGCCTGCACGGCATGTTGCTGCGCAAGAAGGTGCCGATCGTCAAGACCACCGACCACAAGGTCGGCATCGGCCTGTATTTCACCGACCCGGACGGCCATCGCCTGGAGTTCTTCTGCGAGACGGTGCACGACGACGCCGAGGGCAAACGCCTGCTCGGCGCCTACAACGCGCCCAGCGACCCGTACGACCTGCAGCCGCTGTGATCCGGCCTGCCCCCATCCACACCACCCACCCCGACACGCCATGACCGCACACCTTCCCAACTTCGGCGCCTTCCATATCCGCAAATGGTTTCTCCAGGTCGAGGACACGCTGGCCGGCGAGACCGGCGCGGCGGCCGACGGCGAGCCGCTGCGCAAGTTCGTGCTGGCCGCCTGCATCCACAACCCGTATGCCGGTCGTTACGTCGCCGACCTGGGCGAATGGATACAGGCCTCGCCACCGCTGGGCGAGGAATTCGGCCGGCGCGCGGTGCAGGCCGCGCAGGGGCGCGCCATCGTCAGCTACGGCAAGGCCTGCCTGGTCGGCATCGACGGTGAATACGAGCATGGCAACGCCTTGCTGACGAATCCGGCCGCCAACCCGGTGCGCGACGCGCTCGGTGGCGCCAAGTCCTGGGTTCCATCGACCGGCAAGCGGGGCGGCCCCGGCACCGTCATCGACATCCCGCTGGCCCACAAGGACGCGTTGTACGTGCGGTCGCACTACGACACGATCAGCGCCACCTTCAGCGACGCACCCAACCGCGACGAGGTCTTGTTGTGCTGGGCCTTCGCGACCCGCGGCCGGCTCAACGCGCGCCTGGGAGGCCTGAAGGCCGAGGACGTGAAGGGCCTGGACGGCCTGAACTGAGCGAGCGCGCCATGCAACGCCGCGCATCCACCCTGACGCTCAACGGCCTGGACCTGCGGGTCACCGAATGGGGTCCGCAGTCCGGCTGGCCGGTCGTGATGCTGCACGGCATCCGCGGCTACGGCGAGACCTTCGTCGGACTGGCTCAGGCCTTACAGCCGGCGTGCCGGGTGATCGCGCTGGACCAGCGCGGTCGCGGCGGTTCGGACTGGGATCCGGCGCGGCAGTACTACACGAATGCCTACGTGGCCGATCTCGCGGCCCTGGTCGATACGCTGGAGCTGGCGCAGTTCGACCTGCTCGGGCATTCGATGGGCGGCATCAACGCCATCGTGTACGCGGCCCGGCACCCGTGGCGGGTACGCCGCCTGGTGATCGAGGATGCCGGGCCGGGCGCCTTCGAGGCCAGCCCGGGCGCCAGCCGCATCCGCAAGGAGCTGGAGCAGACACCCACGCGTTTCGACGACTGGAACGCGGCCCTCGAATTCATGCGGGCGCTGCGGCCCACCGTGACCGAGCAGGCGCGGGAACAACGGCTGCGCAACATGCTCAAGCCGCTGGACGGCGGCGGCTTCACCTGGCGCTACGACCACGCCGGCATCGCCGCCACCCGGCTGCATCCCGACCCCGCGCAGGTGGTCGACCTGCACGAACCGATCCGGGCCATCGCCTGCCCCACGCTGGTGCTGCGCGGCGCACGTTCCGACTACCTGCAGGCCTCGATGCTGGACGCGATGACCGCGCTCAATCCGCGCCTGAGCGGCATCGTCATCGCGGACGCGGGCCACTACATCCACGACGACCAGCCGGCGCTGGTGCACGACGCGGTGCGCGACTTCCTGTTGCCCGCGCCGGCAGCTGTGGCCTGAATCGACGCTTCGACAGGAAACCCGGCCATGACGCTCGCGAAGCACGTCCCCGTCCTGATTGTCGGCGCCGGCCCGGTCGGCGTGACCATGGCCAACCTGCTCGGACACTACGGCGTGCCCGCACTGGTGGTCGACCGCAGCCCGCAGGTACTCGACTTCCCGCGCGCCGTCGGCCTGGACGACGAGGCCTTGCGCACCTTCCAGGCGGCCGGGCTGGCCGAGGACATGTTGCGCGACATGATCCAGAACGTGCCCATGCGCATGTACACCGCCGACAAGCGCTGTTTCGCCGAGATCCAGCCCGCCACCCGCGAATTCGGCTGGTGCCGGCGCAACCTGTTCTCGCAACCGCTGGGCGAACAAACCCTTCGCAAGGGGCTGCAGCGCTACCCCCACGTGCAGCTGGCCCTGGGCCAGGAACTGATCGCCTTGTCCCAGGATGCGGACGGGGTCGACGTCACGCTGCGCGATGCCGACGGGCACGAACACACGACCCGCGCCAGCTACGTCGTCGGCAGCGACGGCGGCCGCAGCACGGTGCGCGAGGCGCTGAAGGTCGCATACGAAGGCCAGACCCATGCCAACAAGTGGGTCGTCATCGAATGCGAGCAGGACCCGCTGGACGCGCCCTACACCGCGCTGCACTGCGAGCCCCGCCGGCCGTACGTATGCCTGCGCCTGCCCTACGGGCTGCGGCGCTGGGAGTTCATGCTGTTTCCCGGCGAAGACGGCGAACAGATGCTGGCGCCGGACAAGGTGCAGGAACTGCTGCGCCACCACGTGGCCGACGCCAGCCGCCTGAAGGTGATCCGGGCCCGGGTCTACACGCACAACTCGCGGGTCGCCCGGTCGTTCGTCGTGGGCCGCATCTGCCTGGCCGGCGACGCGGCCCACATCACGCCGCCGTGGATCGGCCAGGGCCTGAACGCCGGGCTGCGCGACGCCTTCAACCTGTCCTGGAAGCTGGCCTGGATCGTGCAGGGCCGCATGGACCCGGCCTTGCTGCAGAGTTACCACGACGAGCGCCACGCCCACGCCAAGGCCATGATCGACCTGGCCGACCTGTTCGGCGCCGTGTTGTCGCAGCGCAACCGCTTCGTCGCCTGGATGCGGGACCGGTTCTTCCTGTCCATCCGCAACATACCGCGCGTGCGCGACTATGTGCTGCAGATGAAGTTCAAGCCCATGCCGCGCTTTGCCCGGGGAGTGGTGCGCAACAGCGGCGACCGCCGACAGGACGAACGGGTCGGGCGCATGTTCATCCAGCCGCAGGTCGAATGCAGGCCCGGCCAGGCGCAGCGCCTGGACGACGTCGTCGGCGGGCGGTTCGCGCTGCTGAGCTGGCGCACCGACCCGCTGGCCGATGCGCCGGCCGAACTGCTGGAGCAACTCGAACGGCTGGGTTGCGACCGCTACGTCGGCGTGCGCGCCCGCAGCGGCCGGCACGAGATCGACGCGGTGACCGCGGCGGCCGAGCCGCCCCGGCTGCTGCAGGACAACGAAAACATGCTCAATGCCTGGTTCGCCCAGGCCGGCGTCGACTGGGTGTTGTTGCGCCCGGACCGCTTCGTCGCGGCGACGGGCACCGCCGCGCAGGCCGGCACAGCCTTGTCGGATTTCTGCCGGCGCGTGCTGCCGCCCGGCGTCGCACAGCCCGCAGCGGTGCATGCCGGGCGTCCGCCCGCGACCGCCCGCTGACTGCAGGCCGCATGGATGCGCATCGAGTCTCGCCCGTGTGCACCTTCCCCGAGCGGAAACCATCCACGAATATCCTGCCGTCCATGGTGCGGGCAAGCACCGCACGCATCATCGTGCGCGACCCACCGGCAACCGAATCCGACCTGCTGGCGCGCGGCCTGGGCAACCGGCTCGTCAACCGTGGGGCCGCGGCGACGATGGCCCAGGCCCAGGACGGGCGAGCGCCGCTTGCTGGCCGCCGGCGGTACGCCGCGCGCGATCAGAACAGGCTTTGTTGCGCCGACAAGGCGCCGGGCCTGAACAGGCCGAGGTCGAGCGGCCGGCGCTCGCGCCCCAGGCCCAGCCGCGCGCAGGCCTTGGCGAAGCGCTGCGCCAGCAGCTGCGCCCAGATGCCCTGGCCCTTCATGCGGGTGGAGAAATCGGCGTCGTAATCGCGGCCGCCGCGCATGTCGCGTATGCGCGCCATCACCCGCGCCGCCCGTTGCGGGTAGTGCAGTTCCAGCCACTCCTGGAACACCGCATTGAGCTCCCAGGGCAGGCGCAACACGGTGGTGAAGGCACAGCTGGCACCGGCCTGGGCCGCTGCCTCCAGCACCTGCTCCATGTCGTCGTTGATGAACGGAATCTGCGGCGCGACGCTGACGCCGACCGGAATGCCGGCATCGGCCAGCGCGCGGATGGTGCGCAGCCGCCGCTGCGGCGCCGCCGCCCGGGGCTCGAGCGCGCGGGCTAGCGTGCCGTCGAGGGTCGTGATCGTGACATAGACCGCGGCCAGGTTGCGCCGCGCCATCGGCGCCAGCAGGTCAATGTCGCGCTCGACACCGCTGCCCTTGGTGACGATGGCCAGCGGATGGTCGCAGCGTGCCAGCAGTTCGATCACCGAGCGGGTGATCTTCCAGTACCGCTCGGCCGGCTGGTAGGCATCCGTGGCCGAGCCGATGACGATCTGGCTGGGCACGTAGGACGCGGCCTGCAGCTCGCGCGACAACGCCGCGGCGATGTCCTGCTTGGCGAAGATGCGGGTCTCGAAGTCCAGGCCGGGCGAGAGATTCAGGTAGCTGTGGGTCGGGCGCGCGTAACAATAGACGCAGCCATGTTCGCAGCCGCGGTACGGGTTGAGGCCGTAGTCGAAATGGATGTCGGGCGACTGGTTGCGGCTGATGGCCTTGCCCACCGCCGTCGGTGTCACCGTGGTGCGCAGGCCGCCCGCGGCCGGGCCGGATTCCCGCGCGTCCAGGGTTCCCCAGCCATCGTCGAAGGTGGCGCGTGCGTCCGCCGCGAAACGGTGTGCGACGCTGCTGGCCGCACCGCGACCCTTGATCGACGCCAGCGGAATACGGACCTCAGGCATGGGCCGGCCCTTGCCCGGCCAGGTTCCTGGAACCCGCACGGCTTGTATTCGTACCACGGATACTGTTCATGCAACCAGTATATGCGCCGGCACTCCTGGGCGTCAACGACTGGCGCTGCATGACACGTCCCCGTCCGGTTCCGGCTACCCCACCGCGACCCGGGCGGACGGCCGCCCCGGCTCCCGACCCGTCAGGCGTTCGCGACCGATCCCAGCAGCCGGGCCCGGGCCTGCTGGTATTCGCGGCGCAGTTGGGCGATGTATTCGCCCGCACTTTGCAGCTTGTCGATCGCGCCGATGCCCTGGCCGCAGCCCCAGATGTCCTTCCAGGCCTTCTTGGCGTCGCCGCCGAAGTTCATCTTGCTCGGGTCGCTGACCGGCAGCTGGTCCGGATCCAGCCCGGCGGCGCGGATGCTGGGTGCGAGGTAGTTGCCATGCACGCCGGTGAACAGGTTGCTGTAGACGATGTCGTCCGAATTGCCGTCCACGATGGCCTGCTTGTAGCCATCGAAGGCGCGGGCCTCCTCGGTCGCGATGAAGGCCGAACCGATGTAGCCGAAGTCGGCGCCCATGGCCTGCGCGGCCAGCACGGCATCGCCGGTGGCGATCGCGCCGGACAGGGCCAGCGGGCCGTCGAACCACTGGCGGATCTCCTGCACCAGCGCAAAGGGACTCTTGACGCCGGCATGTCCGCCGGCGCCGGCGGCCACCGCGATCAGGCCGTCGGCCCCCTTCTCGATCGCCTTGTGCGCGAAGCGGTTGTTGATCACGTCGTGCAGCACGACGCCGCCATAACCGTGCGCGGCGGCATTGATGTCCTCGCGCGCGCCCAGGCTGGTGATGATGACCGGCACCTTGTACTTGACGCACAAGGCCATGTCGTGCTCGAGCCGGTCGTTGCTCTTGTGCACGATCTGGTTGATCGCAAACGGCGCCGCCGGTTGCTGCGGATGGGCGCGGTCATGCGCGGCCAACGTCTCGGTGATCTCGGCCAGCCAGTCCTCGAGCTGGGCGGCCGGTCGGGCATTGAGCGCCGGCATGGAGCCGACCACGCCGGCAATACATTGCGCCACCACCAGCTTGGGGTTGCTGATGATGAACAGCGGCGCGCCGATGATGGGCAGCGGCAGCGCGTCGAGAGGGGGTGGCAAGGTCGACATGGGTTCCTTTGCGGGTTGCGGCCCGGCGGCGCTGCGCCGCCGGCAACGGCCCGCGGTACGACGCGGGCGATCGGTGTCCGGTAGGCCTGGCGTCAGAACGCGTCGGGCGCCAGCGCGTACACGCTCCCGGCACCCTCGACGATGCTGTCGCGCATGCCGGGGGCCTTGGTCAGCAGGTGGTCGGCGTAGAAACGCGCGGTCGTGATCTTGGCGTGGAAGAACGTGTCGTCATTGCCGTCGGCGATCTGCTGCTGGGCCACCAGCAGGGCCCGGCCCAGCTGCCATCCGGCCATCAGGTTGCCGGCCAGCATCAGGTAGGGCACGCTGCCGGCAAACGCCGCATTCGGCGCCGTCTTGCTCTGCTCGGCGATGAAACGCACCACGTCGGCGAAGGCCGTGCGGGCGGCCGACAGCCGGGCCGCGACCGCCTTGGCGTCGGCGTTGCCGCTGGCCAGCAACTGCTGCTCGGTTGCTTCGACGCGCGCGGCGATCGCCAGCGCGGTCTGGCCGCCGTCGCGTGCCGTCTTGCGCCCGACCAGGTCGTTGGCCTGGATCGCGGTCGTGCCTTCGTAGATCGGCAGGATGCGCGCGTCGCGGTAATACTGGGCCGCGCCGGTCTCCTCGATGAAACCCATGCCGCCGTGCACCTGCACACCCAGGCTGGTGACCTCCAGGCTCATCTCGGTGCTGTAGCCCTTGACCAGCGGCACCAGGTATTCGTAGAAGGCCTGGTTCTGCTTGCGCGTGTCGGCGTCCGGATGGTGGTGCGCCGCGTCGTAGGCGGCCGCGGCCACCGAGGCCATCGCGCGGCAACCCTCGGTGTACGCACGCATGGTCATCAGCATGCGCTTGACATCGGGGTGGTGGATGATGGGCGCGCTGGCCTTGATGGAGCCATCGACCGGCCGCGACTGCACGCGCTCGCGGGCGAACGCCACCGCCTTCTGGTAGGCCCGCTCGGCGATCGCGATGCCCTGCACGCCGACCGCGTAACGCGCCGCGTTCATCATGATGAACATGTACTCGAGACCGCGGTTCTCCTGGCCCACCAGGTAAGCGATGGCGCCGCCGTGGTCGCCGTATTGCAGCACCGCGGTCGGCGAGGCCTTGATGCCCAGCTTGTGCTCGATGCTCACGCAGTGCACGTCGTTGCGCTCGCGCAAGGATCCGTCCTTGCCGACCAGGAACTTGGGCACGACGAACAGGCTGATGCCCTTGACACCTTCGGGCGCGCCGCTGACCCGCGCCAGCACCAGGTGCACGATGTTCTCGGCCATGTCGTGTTCACCGTAGGTGATGAAGATCTTGGTGCCGAACACCTTGTAGCTGCCATCGGGCTGCGGCTCGGCGCGGCTGCGCACCATGGCCAGATCGGAGCCGGCCTGCGGCTCGGTCAGGTTCATCGTGCCGGTCCACTGGCCGCTGACCAGCTTCTCGAGGTAGATCGCCTTGAGTTCGTCCGAACCGGCCGTCAGCAAGGCCTCGATGGCGCCGTCGGTCAGCAGCGGGCACAACGCGAAACTCATGTTGGCGCTGTTGACCATCTCGATGCAGGCCGCGCCGATGGTCTTGGGCAGGCCCTGGCCGCCATAGTCGGCCGGATGTTGCAGCCCTTGCCAGCCGCCTTGCACGAATTGCGTGAACGCCTCCTTGAAGCCGGGCGTGGTGGTCACGACACCGTCGCTCCAGGACGAAGGCTTCTGGTCGCCGTCCCAGTTCAGCGGCGCCAGCACCTCCTGGTTGAAGCGGGCCGACTCCTCGAGCACCGCCTGCGCCGTGTCGATGCCGGCATCCTCGAACCCGGGCATGGCGGCCACCTCGGCCAGGCCGGCCAGGTGTTCGATGTTGAACAACATGTCCTTGACGGGAGCGACGTAACTCATGATGGCAACCTCCAGAAATCAAAAAGGCTGCACCGGACCGACCAGCGGTCGCTCAGGTGCAGCCGAAACACGCACGGCGCCGGGGTGGCGCGAGCCGGAAAAATCCGCAATGCAATTACAGCGCCGCAACCATCTCCGGCACGGCCACGAACAGATCGGCCTCGAGCCCGTAGTCGGCCACGCTGAAGATCGGCGCTTCGGGATCCTTGTTGATCGCGACGATGACCTTGCTGTCCTTCATGCCGGCCAGGTGCTGGATCGCGCCGCTGATGCCGCAGGCGATATACAGCTGCGGTGCGACGATCTTGCCGGTCTGGCCGACCTGCCAGTCGTTGGGCGCATAACCGGCGTCGACCGCCGCGCGCGAGGCGCCCAGGGCCGCGCCGAGCTTGTCGGCCAGCGGGGTCATGACTTCGGTGAACTTCTCGGCGCTGGCCAGCGCCCGACCGCCGCTGACGACGATCTTGGCGGCGGTCAGTTCCGGACGGTCGTTCTTGGCGATTTCGCTGCCGACGAACGAGACCTTGTCGCTGGCACCGGCCGCGGTCAGGGTCTCCACCGCAGCGGAACCGCCATCGGCGGCAGCGGCGTCGAAGCCGGTCGTGCGCACGGTCACGACCTTGACCGGGTCGAGGCTTTGCACGGTGGCGATCGCATTGCCGGCATAGATCGGGCGCTCGAAGGTGTCGGGCGACTCGACCTTGGTGATGTCGGACACCTGTCCCACGTCGAGCTTGGCCGCGACGCGCGGCGCGATGTTCTTGCCCGAGGCCGTGGCCGGGAACAGGATGTGGCCGTAGTCCTTGGCGATGGCCAGTACCTGCGCGGCGACGTTTTCGGCCAGGCCATGGGCCATGCCGGCATCATCGGCATGCAGCACCTTGGCCACGCCGGCGATCTTGGCGGCCTCGGCGGCTGCGGCGCCGGCGTTGGATCCGGCCACCAGGACATGGACGTCCTTGTCGCACTGCAATGCGGCCGTGACGGTGTTGAGCGTCGCGCCCTTGATGCTGTTGTTGTCGTGTTCGGCGATGACGAGAGCGGTCATGAATCAAATCTCCATTAATCGGTGGGTGCCAGGGCTTTGCGGCCTGACACGGAAGCGGACATGCTTGCCGGGTACGGCTGTCAGATGACCTTCGCTTCGTTCTTCAGCTTGTCGACCAGCGTGGCGACGTCGGGCACCTTGATGCCGGCGGCGCGTTGCGGGGGCTCGGAGACCTTCAGGGTCTTGATGTGGGCCTTGATGTCCACGCCCAGGTCGGCCGGCTTGACGTTGTCGAGCTGCTTCTTCTTGGCCTTCATGATGTTGGGCAGGGTCACGTAACGCGGCTCGTTCAGGCGCAGGTCGGTGGTGACGATGGCCGGCAGCGTGATCGACACCGTCTCCAGGCCGCCGTCGACCTCGCGCGTGACGCTGGCCTTGCCGTCGGCGACCTCGACCTTGCTGGCGAATGTCGCCTGCGGCAGGTCGCACAATGCGGCCAGCATCTGGCCGGTCTGGTTGCAGTCGTCGTCGATCGCCTGCTTGCCCAGGATCACCAGGCCGGGCTGCTCCTTCTCGACCAGGGCCTTGAGCAGCTTGGCCACGGCCAGCGGCTGCAGTTCCTCGGCCGTCTCGACCAGGATGGCGCGGTCGGCGCCGATGGCCATGGCCGTGCGCAGCGTTTCCTGGCACTGCAACACACCGCAGGACACCGCGATCACCTCGGTCGCAACACCTTTCTCGCGCAGGCGGACCGCCTCCTCGATGGCAATCTCGTCGAACGGATTCATGCTCATCTTGACGTTGGCGATATCCACGCCACTGCCGTCGGATTTGACGCGCACCTTGACGTTGTAGTCCACGACGCGCTTCACAGGCACCAGTACCTTCATTGTTGCGACTCCATTGCTTGTTAGATCGATTGATGGGAAAGCGGCTCCGGTCCGATGGGGCCCGAAGGAAAACGCACCATTCTATGCGGGGCATCCGCCGCGCGGACTTCGCCCGTGCGACAGGCACGGGCACCGCGACGACACGCACAAGGCCTGATGAATAGAACGGTCGTGCTTTTCCGTGACCGGCATTGTAGAGCCGCGCCGTCGACGGCCCGCACGGCGGCCAGCGTGCGGGTTTCCATGGACAGACAAGCACCGTCATCGGGCCTATATTCGGGCGACTTTCGCATTCCTTCGGAGTTCCTGAACCATGAAACGTTTCGCCTTCACCGCCCTCGCCGTCGCTGCCGGCTGCTTTGCCAGCCTCGCCGGTGCACAGACCGTCCTGACGGTATCGTCCTGGCTGCCACCCAGCCACGCGCTGAGCTCCACGCAGAAGGACTGGTGCGACCTGCTCGAGAAGAACACGGCCGGCAAGATGAAGTGCAACATCCTGCCGCGCGGCGTGTCGGCCCCTCCCGGCACCTTCGATGCCGTCAAGAACGGCCTGGCCGACGTCTCCTACACCGTGCACGGCTACACGCCGGGCCGCTTCGTGCTCGCGCAGATGGCGGAATTCCCGTTCCTGGGCAACAGCGCCGAGTCGATCTCCGTGGCCTTCAACAAGATCGCGGCCAAACACCCCGAGTTCAACAAGGAACACCAGGGTGTGAAGGTGCTGACCCTGTTCACGCACGGCCCCGGCATCGTGTTCAACACCAAGCGGCCGATCACCAATGTCGACGACCTCAGCGGCCTGAAGTTCCGCGTCGGCGGCGGCATGGTCAACGAGATCTCCAAGACCCTGGGCATGAATGTCACGCTCAAGCCCGCCCCCGAATCCTACGAACTGCTGTCCGGCGGCGTGATGGACGGCACCTTGTTCCCGGCCGAGTCCACCGAGTCGTTCAAGATCGACAAGATCGTCCGCCATGCGACCACCTTCCCCGGCGGCCTGTACAACACCAGCTTCGTCGCCATCATGAACCAGGCGCGTTACGACAAGCTCAGCGCCGACGAGAAGAAGGCGATCGACGCCGTCTCGGGTGAGGTCTATGCCCGCATGTTCGGCCGTGCCTGGGACAAGGTCGACCTGCGTGCCACGGCGCTGATGCAGGCCAACGGCGTGCAGATCACCAAGGCCGACGCCAAATTCGTCGCCGACGTCAAGGCCAGGACCGCCGGTCTCGAAGCCAAGTGGGTCAACGATGCCCAGGCGGCCGGCCTGAAGGACGCCGCCAAGGTGCTGGCCGACTTCCGCGCCGAGATCGCCCGCCAGGAGAAATGACGCACGGCCGGCAACCGGATGACCGCCGGCCCGGCCTGGATGCGGCCTCATGCACAATGAGGGCCGCATTTTTTTTGACCCCATCCGGCCTTTCCCCGTGAACCGAATCTTCGAATGGGCGTGCGGCGCATTGGCCGCCGCAGCGCTGTTTGCCATCATGGTCCTGACCTTCTTCGACGTCGGTGGCCGCAAGTTCGCTTCGGCGTCGATTCCCGGCTCGCTGGAGGTGACCGAGCTGTTGATGGTCATCGTGATCTTCGCCGCCTTGCCGCTGGTATCCATCCGGCGCGAACACGTGGTGTTCGACTCGCTCGACCATGTCCTGTCGCCGCTGCTGCGGCGGGTACAGACCATGCTGGTCAACCTGGTGTGCGGCGCATTGCTGATGGCGCTGGCCTACCTGATGTGGCGCACCGCGGGCGAGTTCGCCGAATCCGGCGAAACCACGGCCCAGCTCAAGCTGCTCAAGGCACCGTTCATCTACGGCATGTCGGTGTTGTGCGGCCTGACCGGCCTGGTGCACCTGCTGCGATTCGTGTTGCGGCGCCCCGACGCTCCGGCGCCACACGGGGGCGACACACCATGACCGAGGCACTGCTGGGTTTCGGCGCCATCTTCTTGCTGGCCTTCCTGCGGGTGCCGCTTGCCTTTGCGATGGGCATCGTCGGCGTCGTCGGCATGGGCCTGACGCGCAGCTGGCCGGCCGCGTTCTACAGCACCTCGCAGGTGGTGTACGAGACCGGCTTCGCATACACGCTGTCGGTGATCCCGCTGTTCATCCTGATGGGCAACTTCGTCGCCCGCGCGGGCCTGGCGCATGAGCTGTTCCGCGCCGCCTTCGTGTTCATCGGCCACCTGCGCGGCGGCCTGGCCCACGCCACCATTGCCGCCTGCGCCGGTTTCGGCGCCATCTGCGGCTCGTCCATCGCCACCGCCGCGACCATGAGCAAGGTCGCCTACCCGTCGATGCAGAAGCTCGGCTACAGCGAGTCCCTGTCGACCGGTGTCATGGCCGCCGGCGGCACGCTGGGCATCATGATCCCGCCCTCGACCATCATGGTGATCTACGGCATCGTGACCGAGACCAACATCGGCAAGTTGTTCGCCGCCGGGGTACTGCCCGGCCTGCTGACCGCGCTGGCGATGATGGTCGCCGTGGTCATCGTCACCTCGCGCGATCCCGAACACGCGCCACCGGGCGAGAAGTCGACCTGGTCCGAACGCCTGGCGGCGGTGCGCGGCATCTGGGGCGTGCTGCTGCTGGTCGTGGTGGTGCTCGGCGGCATCTACGGCGGCGTCTTCACGGCCACCGAAGGCGCGGGCATCGGCGCCTCCGGCGCCTTCCTGTTCGCGCTGGCGCGGCGCGCGCTGACCTGGAAGACGCTGTTCGAGATCCTG
The DNA here is from genome assembly GCA_024236015.1 of Rhodoferax sp. Classification (GTDB taxonomy): domain Bacteria; phylum Pseudomonadota; class Gammaproteobacteria; order Burkholderiales; family Burkholderiaceae_C; genus CAISIP01. The sequence continues at coordinate 279,633 of JACKLK010000001.1, read as the reverse complement.
GTCGAGTCGGCGCGCACCACGGCGATGCTGTTCACGCTGCTGATCGCCGCCACGGTGTTCGCGAACTTCGTCAATTTCACGTCCATGCCCGGCGACTTGAAGGAATGGATCACCCACCTGGGCCTGTCGCCGCCGATGATCGTCGCGGCCATGATGGTGATCTACGTGCTGCTCGGCACGGTGATGGAAGAGCTCAGCATGGTGCTGCTGACGATTCCGCTGTTTTTCCCCATCGTCGTGAGCCTGGGGTTCGACCCGGTCTGGTTCGGCGTGCTGATCGTCATGGTGATCCAGATCGGCCTGATCTCGCCACCGGTAGGCATGAACCTGTTCGTACTCAACACGCTGCTGCCCGGCGTGCGGCTGGGCACCATCTTCAAGGGCGTGTGGCCCTTTGTCGTGGTGCAGGTGCTGATGCTGATCGTGCTGGTGGCGTTCCCGATCCTGAGCCTGTGGCTGCCATCGTTCATGCAGTAGTTGCGGTTCATTCGGCCCTGGCGCCGGCCTGACCCCACCGGCGTTGTTCGCCTGACCGGGATTAGCCTTCGGGCTGGCAAAGACCGTGGTTGCTTGCTTCGGCGTAACGGCAGTGGTGGGCCAAGCGAGGTGGGTGGGGGGCTCCGTTCATGTCCTCCTCGATGGGCTGCGCCCATCGATTCCCCCTTTACTTCACTGCGCCCCCCACCCGCCTCGCCTGGCCTGGGCAACGGCAGTAGTTCTCCGCGTACTGTTAACGCAGCAGGATCAGGACGGTGGGGTGCTCTGCGTAGCGAAATAAAGGAGGAGCGGCGGGCGCAGCCCGCCGCGGGGGACATTCGCGGAGCAGAGTACCCCGCCGGCCTGATCCCACCGGCGCTGTCCGCCTGACGGGTATTGGCCAGCAGCCCGGCATGGCCAGTGGCTCATCGTTCCGCCATGACGATCGTGATGGGCCCCAAAAAAACTCAGACGTCGGCCAGCACCCGCAGATGGGCCTCCACGCTGCGGCCCAGTGCACTGAGGTTGTAGCCGCCTTCCAGGCAGGACACGATGCGGCCGCGGGCATGGCGCCGGGCCACGTCCTTGATGCGTTGCGTAATCCAGGCGTAGTCCTGCTCGACCAGGCCCATCTGGCCCATGTCGTCCTCGCGATGGGCGTCGAAGCCGGCGCTGATGAAGATCATCTCGGGCCGGTGCTCCTCGAGGCGCGGGATCCAGCCGTGTTCGACCAGTTCGCGCACTTCCGGGCCCTTGGTATAGGCCGGCACCGGCAGGTTGACCAGGTTGCCCGCATTCGACTTCGACCCGCCATGCGGATAGAACGGATGCTGGTAGAAACTGACCATCAGGATGCGCGGATCGCCGGCCACGATGTCTTCGGTGCCATTGCCGTGGTGCACGTCGAAGTCGACGATGGCCACCCGCTTGAGCCCGTGGCGCTGCAGCGCGTACTTGGCCGCCACCGCCACGTTGTTGAAGAAGCAAAAGCCCATGGCCTGGCTGCGGCAGGCATGGTGGCCGGGCGGGCGCACGGCGCAGAACGCGTTTTCGAGTTCGCCGGCCATGACCGCGTCGGTGGCGGCAATGGCGGCGCCGGCGGCGTTGAGTGCGGCATCCCAGGTGAACACGTTCAGGGCGGTATCGGGATCGACCTGGGCGTGTTGCGGGCCTCCGGCATCGATCTCGTCGCGCAACTCGTCGGTCAGGCCGCGCAGCGACGCGACGAACATCCGGTCGTGGGCCAGCTCGATGTCGGCCAGCGGTGCGGCGGGCGCCTCGCGCCGATCGAGGGCGACATCCAGGCCCGAGATCAGCAGGCGGTCTTCGATCGCATCGAGCCGCTCCGGGCATTCAGGGTGGCCGCGACCCATTTCATGCTGACGGCACGAGGGATGGGTGAAGTATCCGGTCTTGTTCATGGCGTCGAAGTGCGGTCGCGATTTTCGGGTAACGTCATGCCATGCATCCACAAGAAAAACTGGAACAGGTACTCCATCAGCTTAACACGGTCATCGTCGGCAAATCGGCCCAGATCCAGGACTGCGTGGCCTGCCTGCTGGCCGGCGGCCACCTGCTGATCGAGGACGTGCCCGGCGTCGGCAAGACCACGCTGGCCCATGCGCTGGCACGCAGCTTCGGCCTGCATTTCTCGCGCGTGCAGTTCACCTCCGACCTGATGCCCAGCGACCTGTCGGGGGTATCGATCTACGAACGCGGCAAGGAGAGTTTCGTCTTCCACCCCGGACCGATCTTCGCGCAGGTGCTGCTGGCCGACGAGATCAACCGCGCCAGCCCCAAGACCCAGAGCGCGCTGCTCGAGGCCATGGAGGAGAAACAGGTGACGGCCGAGGGCGAGACGCGTGCCCTGCCGGTGCCGTTCTTCGTCATCGCGACGCAGAACCCGCACGACCAGCTCGGCACCTACGCCCTGCCCGAGTCGCAGCTCGACCGCTTCCTGATGCGTATCTCGCTGGGCTACCCGGACCGCGCCGCCGAACGCGGCCTGCTGACCGGCCAGGACCGGCGCGACCTGGTGGCCTCGATGGACCAGCTGATGTCGCCGCAGGACCTGCTCGATGCGCAGCAACGGGTGCTGCAGGTGCATGCATCGGATGCGCTGCTCGACTACGTGCAGGACCTGATCGCCGCCACCCGCTCCGGCCAGTGGTTCCTGCAGGGCCTGAGCCCGCGGGCCGGCATCGCGGTGATCCGCGCCGCCAAGGCGCAGGCCCTGCTCAGCGGGCGCGACTACGTGGCGCCCGACGACGTGCAGGCCATCCTGCCGCAGTCGATCGGGCACCGGCTGATCCCGGTCGGAGATGCCGGTCGCGGCGCGGTGGAACAGGTCCGTGCCATGGTGCAGTCGGTGCCGCTGGCCTGAGAAAGAAGATCCACCGCCATGGACCTGGCGCAACCCCTGCCCCATCCGTTGCGAAGCCCGTTCGCCCATGCCCGCGCCCGGTTCCGCCAATGGTTCACGTCGCGCCTGCCGCGCCGTGACGTCACGCTGCTGACCCAGCGCAACGTCTATATCCTGCCGACCCGCCCGGGCTTCATGCTGGCGGCCACGCTGCTGGTGCTGCTGGTGGGCTCGATCAACTACCAGCTCAACCTGGGTTACCTGCTGACCTTCCTGCTCGCGGGCAGCGCCCTGGTCGGCATGCACCTGTGCCACGGCACCTTGCGCGGCCTGACGCTGCAGCTGCAACCGGTCGACCCCGGCTTCATGGGCAGCAACACCACGATCAGCATCGACCTGGTCAGCACGCGCAAGCGCGTGCGCCATGGCATCGGCCTGAGCGTGCTGGGCAGCGGGCACTGGATCTGGACCGATGTGCCGGGCCAGGGTCGCGCAACCGTCCATGTGGCCTTCAAGCCCTCGCGCCGCGGCCTGCAGCCGATCCCGACGCTCACCGCCGAGACACGGTTTCCGCTGGGCACGTTCCGGGTCTGGACCATCTGGCGGCCGGCGTCCCGGGTGCTGGTCTATCCCGCGCCGGAGACCTGGCCGCCGCCACTGCCCGAGGGCGAACCCCGCTCCGGCGGCGCGGCCGCGGCCCGCATGGCACGCGCCAGCGGCGAGTTCGACGGCGTGCGCAGCTACCAGCGCGGCGACCCGCTCAAGCTGGTCGTATGGAAGAAGCTGGCCAAGGCCGACGAGCTGGTCAGCCGCGATACCCACCAGGCACAGCGGCACACCTTGTGGCTGGACCTGGCCAACACCGGCGTGGCCGCCTCGCCGTCCGTGACCGGCGCGCCGCTCGAACACGCGATCGCACGCCTGTGCGCCTGGGTGCTGGCCGCCGACAAGCAGGACCTGGAATACGGCCTGCGGCTGGGCGCGCGCGAGATCGCGCCGGCCAGCGGCGAGGCGCACAAGCGGCGCTGCCTCGAGGCGCTGGCCGTCCATGGCACGGCCGATGCGGGCGCCCCGCACAACGACCAGGGGCGTTGACACGATGCTCGAGCGTTTGCGCCACCTGCCGCGCGACACCCGCGACACCCTGTTCCTGCTGCTGGTCATCGCCTGGGTGCTGGTGCCGCAGCTGGGCCGGCTGCCGCTGTGGTGTTCGGCGCTCGCGCTGGCGGTGCTGACCTGGCGCGGCGTGCTGGCCTGGCAGGCGCGTCCGCTGCCCTCGCGCTGGTGGTTGCTGGGCCTGCTGGCGCTGACCATCGCCGCGACCGTGCTCACCCACCGCACCGTGCTCGGTCGCGATGCCGGCGTGACCCTGCTGGTCGTGCTGCTCACGCTCAAGACGCTGGAGCTGCGCGCGCGCCGGGACGCCTTCGTCGTTTTTTTCCTCAGCTTCTTCACGATGCTGACCAACTTCTTCTTCTCGCAGTCGCTGGCCACGGCGGCCGCGATGCTGGTCGCGCTGATGGGCCTGCTGACGGCGCTGGTCAACACCCACATGCCGGTGGGCAAGCCGCCCCTGCGCGAGGCCGCCGCGACCGCGCTGACCATGGCGGCGCTGGGCGCACCCATCATGCTGGTGCTGTTCATGCTGTTCCCGCGCCTGGCGCCGCTATGGGGCATGCCGGGCGACGCCATGACCGGGCGCAGCGGCCTGTCCTCGACGATGGAGGTCGGCTCCATCGCCGAGCTGGCGCTGGACGACAGCATCGCGTTGCGGGTGCGCTTCGACGATGCGGTGCCGCGCCAGAACGAGCTGTATTTCCGCGGCCCGGTGCTGTCGACCCAGCAGGGACGCCAATGGTTACCGCTGCGCTCGCGTTTTCCCGAGCGCATGCGCGATGCACCCGACCTGCAGGTGCGCGGTGCGCCGGTGCGTTACCAGGTCACGCTCGAGCCCCACAACCGGCCCTGGATCTTCGTGCTCGACGCCGCCGCGGACAAGCCCGACGTCAAGGGCATGGAACTGCGCATGTCGCGCCAGCTGCAATGGCTGGCGGACCGGCCGGTGGCCGAGCTGCTGCGGTATTCGGCCAGCAGCCACACCGACTACAGCGCTGGCCCGATGCGGCGTACCGCGGCGCTGCAGGACTACCTGGAGCTGCCACCCGGACTCAATCCACGCACCATGCAGTGGGCCACCGAGTTGCGCCGCAACGCGCAACAGGCCGGCGACGCACCGCAGCTGATCGAAGCCGTGCTGCAGCGCCTGCGCACCGGGGGCTATACCTACACGCTGGAGCCGGGCGTCTACGGCGTCGACACCGCCGACGAGTTCTGGTTCGACCGGCGCACCGGATTCTGCGAACACATCGCATCGTCCTTCGTGATCATGATGCGTGCGCTCGACATTCCGGCGCGTATCGTCACCGGCTACCAGGGCGGCGAGATCAATGCACTGGACGGGTACTGGACCTTGCGCCATAGCGACGCGCATGCCTGGGCCGAGGTCTGGCTGGCCGGCCGCGGCTGGGTGCGGGTCGACCCGACCGCCGCGGTCTCGCCCGGACGCATCGGCTCGTTGCAGCGCCTGAGCGCACCGCGCAACGTGATCGCCAGTGCGATGGAGGCGGTCAACCCGGCGATCTGGTTCAACCTGCGCGCGGCCTGGGAGGCGGTCAACAACCGCTGGAACCAGTGGGTGCTGAACTACAGCCAGGCCACACAGCTGGACCTGCTCAAGGACATCGGCTTCGCATCGCCGAGCTGGGAGGACCTGGGCTACGTGTTGCTGGCGCTGATCGTGTTGTCCAGCCTGGTCGGCGCCGCCTGGACCCTGTGGGAGCGCAGCCGGCACGACCCGTGGCTGCGCCTGCTGCGCGACGCCCGGCGCCGGCTCGCCGCCGACGACGCCCCGCTGGCCGCGAGCACGCCGCCGCGCGCCATGGCCGATCTGCTGCGCGCGCGCTGGGGGCCGGACGATGACCGCACGCAGGCGATCGTGCGCTGGCTGCTGCGCCTGGAAGCGATGCGCTACGCCCCGCGCCGCCAGCAGGGCGCGGACCTGGCCGCATTGCGGCGAGAATTCAGGCAGTTACCATGGCCACGCTGATGTACGACGCCCGCGCCCGTCTTTCCCTGATCCTGTGCATCGCGCTGGCGCTGGGCCTGTCCGCCAGCTGGGCGGCCCAACCCAAGAGCAAGCGCAAGGCCGGCGCGAACGCCGCCTCCGTGCTGTACGCCGACCGCGCCGACGCGATGCGCGTCGCCGACGAGATCGCCGAACGCCGCAACCTCGACCGCGACTGGGTGCGCAGCATCATCGGCCAGGCACGGCTGCTGCCGCAGGTCACGCGCTGGGTCTTGCCCGCGCCCAGCGGAACCCCGAAGAACTGGCGCGTCTACCGTAGCCGCTTCATCGATCCGGTGCGGATCCGCGCCGGCGTCGCGTTCTGGCAGGCCCACCAGGCCGCGCTCGAACGCGCCGAGCAGGTGTTCGGGGTGCCGGCCGAGATCATCGTCGGCATCATCGGCGTGGAGACCATCTACGGCCGCAACACCGGCAACTTCCGGGTCGTCGATGCGCTGGCCACGCTGAGCTTCGACTTCCCGCAGGCCCATCCGCGCGCGGCGCAGCGGCGCGCGTTCTTCCAGGACGAACTCGAGCAGTTGCTGTCGCTGGCGCAACGCTCGGACACCGATCCGCTGCAGTTGCGCGGCAGTTATGCCGGCGCCATGGGCCTGCCGCAGTTCATGCCGTCGAGCTGGGTCAAGTATGCGATCGACTTCGACGGTGACGGGCGCATCGACCTGTTCGACAGCCCGGCCGACGCGATCGGCTCGGTGGCGAACTATTTCGTCGCATTCGGCTGGAACAAGGGCATGCCCACCCATTACCCGGTGCGGTTCGACCCCGCCGTGCTCGACCTGGACGCCTTGCTGGCGCCCGACATCCTGCCCACGTTCAGTGCCGATGCGATGGCGGCCAAGGGCGCGCTGCTCGACGGCGCCGCCCGCCAGCATGCCGGCCCGCTGGCCCTGGTGGAACTGGAGAACGGCGGCGGCGAGCCGCTGTACGTCGCCGGCACGGAGAACTTCTACGTGGTCACCCGCTACAACTGGAGCAGCTACTACGCACTGGCGGTGATCGAGCTCGGCCGCGCCGTGGCCGAGGCACGCGAACGCTGACGCACACCGGCGTCGGCCGTCAGCCGGCGCGCTGCTGCAGCCAGGCGATGAGTTGCTCGGCCGGCATGGGCCGGGCGATCAGGAAACCCTGCACCTCGTCGCATCCCAACGCGCGCACCATCGCCAGCTCCTCCTCGGTCTCGACACCTTCGGCCACCGTGCGCAGCGCCATCTTGGTGGACATGGCCATGCTGCTCTCGAGAATGGCGCGCGCGGCGGCATCCCGGGTGCCGCGGGCCACGAAGCTGCGATCGAGCTTGAGTTCGGTGAACGGGATCCGGCCGAGCTGCTCGAACGACGAGTAGCCGATGCCGAAGTCGTCGATCGACAGGCCGAAGCCCTTCAGGCGCAGGCGGCTGAGCACGTCGAGCGCGGTCGGGATGTCCTTGGTGACACCGGTCTCGGTCACCTCCAGGTTGATGTCGGAAGGCCGCAAGCCCTGCGCCTGTACGGACTGCAGCAGCAGATCCGGCAGGTTCAGGTCGTCCAGCCACAAGGCCGACAGGTTCAGCGCGATCGACAAGGGATGACCGGCCCGGTGCAGCCGGGCGCCATCGCGCAGGGCGGTGTCGAGCAACACCGCCGACAGCTGGCCGATAATGCCCGCGCGTTCGGCCGCGACGATGAACAGGCCGGGCGAGACCTGGCTGCCGTCGGCCTGCTGCCAGCGCGCCAGCGCCTCCACGCCCACGGGCTCGAGCGTGTCGGCCCGGACCTTGGGCTGGAACCAGATGCCGAACTCGCCGTTGCGGATCCCGGCCAGGATGGACTGGGGCGTCAGCACCGATGGGCCGCCGGCCGGCTGCCGCGCGGCCTGGTCGGGCAGCGACGCGTGCAGCAGCGCAATCATCTGCTGCGGCGTGGCCGGCTTGTGGACCTCGCCGAGCACGCTCAGGCCCTGCAGCTGCGCCAGGTTGCTGACGGTGGCGAGCAATTGCTCGTCGGCACCACTCATCAGGATCAACGCGCCGCGAAAACCGCTTTGTCCGAAGCGCCGGATCATCTCCACGCCATCCATCTCGGGCATGTTCAGGTCGCACACCACCACATCGGGCGGTGCCGGGCGGCCGTTCATCTGCCACAAGGCATCGACACCGTTGCTGGCGGTCAGCACTTCGCCGATGCCGATGCCGGTCAGCATCTGCTGCATCTGCATCAGGACCACCGGGTCGTCGTCCACGACCAGCACCGAGCCGACCAGATCCTGTGCCTGCGCCTCGACCTGCAGCGGCGCCGGCATCGAGGTCTCGTCCATCGCATCCACGTCGGCGGCGCGCTGGCGGACCTGCTCCAGCGCCTCGGCCAGCGCCTGCAGCGACGGCGCCAGTTCCGCACCCGCGCGCTGGTGGGCGTCCCGCTCGATCGCCTGCGCCAGGGCCGCGTAGCGCAGCGCCCCCACGGTGCGCGCCGACGAGCGCTGGCGGTGCATCTCGCGCGCCAGTTCCTGCGGTTCGGGATCGGCCGCGGCCAGCCGGTCGATGCCGCTGCGCGCGGTGTCCACGAAGGTGGCCAGCAGCGAGCGGGCCTGTGCGGTACTGACGCGGCCCAGCACCGCATACAAGGCATCGAGGTCGAGCACCGCCGGTTCGGCTTGCACCGGCGCCGTACCGGCCGGCGACGGCGCAGGTGCCGCGGCCGGCGCCTGGCGCACCACGCCCAGCCAGCGCCCCAGCATGGCTGCCAGCATCTCCAGCGAGACCGGCTTGGTCAACATGTCGTCCATGCCGGCGGCCAGGCATCGCTCGCGTTCGCCGGCCACGGCCGCCGCACTGATGGCGACGATGGGCACCCGCCGGCCATCGTCTGATTCCAGCGCGCGGATGGCACGCGCCAGCTCGTGGCCTCCCATGTTGGGCATGTCCAGGTCGCTCAGGACCAGGTCGTAGGCCTTGGCCTTCCAGCACGCCAGCGCCTCCACGCCATCGCTGACCATGTCGACCGTGCAGCCCAGGCTGGACAGCTGCAGCTTGAGCACCGCCTGGTTCGGCCCGTAGTCCTCGGCCACCAGCACGCGCGAGCGGTCGCGGTGCGCCAGCGGCTGGACGATGCGAGATGCCGGGTTGCCCTCGGCGGTGGCCCCGGTGGCCGTGGCCGGCGTCAGCGACGGCAGGTCGACCCAGAACGTGCTGCCCTGTTGCATGCGGCTCTCGTAACCGATCGAGCCGCCCATCGCCCCCACCAGCCGCCGCGAGATCGACAATCCGATGCCCGTGCCCTCGATCGTGCCGCGCTCGGCGCCCAGGCGCTCGAACGCCGAGAACACCTGGTGGGCCATCTCGGGCGATATGCCGTTGCCGGTGTCGGTGACCGCGATGCGAATCCGGGGGCCCTGGTTGTCCGCATCCGCGGGCTGGCGCAGGCACGAGACACGCACCGAACCTTCGGGCCGGTTGTACTTGATCGCGTTGGACAGCAGATTGATGACGACCTGGCGCAGGCGAACCGCGTCGGCCAGCACCACGGCGTTGCGCGCGTTGCCACCTTCGAACACGATGCGGATGCCCTGGTTGGCGGCCAGCGGCGCGACCATCGACAGGCTCTCGTTGATGACGGTCTCGATCGAGAGCCGCTCCATCGTCAGCTCGAGGTGGCCGGCCTCGACGCCGCCGAGGTCGATCAGGTCGTCGACCAGCGACAGCAGGTGCCGGCCCGCGCGTTCGATCTCGCCGGCGTTCTCGCTCGCCGACGGCGTGCCCTGCGCATCGGCACGCAGCAGTTGCGAGAACCCGAGGATGGCGTTGAGCGGCGTGCGCAACTCGTGGCTGACACTGGCCAGGAACGCGCTCTTGGCCCGGTCCGCGCGCTCGGCGTCGTCCTTGGCGGCGCGCAGCGCCACCTCGGCCCGCTTGAGTTCGGTGATGTCGATGCCGAAGGCGTAATAACGCTGCAACCCGCCCGTGCCCCTGGCGCCCATGACCAGCGTGACCTGCAGGTAGACCTCGGGCCGGTGCTCGGTGGCCTCGAAACGCTGCTCGACGGCGACCCGCTGGCCGGCGCGTACCCGTGCGATCTCGCGCACGTTCTGGCGGTATTGCTCCTCGCCCATCAGATCCCGGACCCGGCGCCCGACAATCTCCGCCGGCTGCAGGTCAAACAACGCCGCCATGCGCGCGTTGACATAGGTGTAGACGAAGTCCTGGTCGATGACGCTGACGTAACCGGGAAAGGCGTCCATCAGCGCGCGCTGCTGGCCATCGTTGGCGCGCAGCGCTTCCACCGCCTGCTCCTGCACCGTGATGTCGCGGAAAATCCAGACCCGGGTCGGGCCCGATGCATTCTTCATCGGCACGCTGTGCCGCTCCAGCACACGGCCGTCGCGCAGCTCCAGCCGGTCGGTGTGCGGTTCGTCCGACGCCAGGATGCGCTCGATGCGGGCGAACTCGAGCGGCGGGTCGACGAACAACTTGCCCGCGGCCTGCATCATGTCGGCCCGCGTCACCGTATGTGCCGCGCGCGCCGGCATCTGCCACATCTCGAACAGCCGGTCGTTGGCGAACAGCAGCCGGCCGGTCGGGTCGGCCGCGTCATAGGCGAACATGCCGTCGGTGGTCGCGTTGAAGATGCGCTGCAGGTTCTCCAGGCTCTGCGACAGAGCGGCGCGTATATGTTCCTGCTCGGTCACGTCGCGCGTGACGGCAACCACGCCGCGCACGTCCGCGTCGCTGGTCAGGTACGGCGTCATCGTGGTTTCCATCGTGCGCCGGCCCAGCTGCGGGTAATCGATCTCGGCCCGCACCATCTGCATCTGCCGATCGGCGATGCAGCGCCGCAGCGCCTCGTGGCGACGGGCCGTCATCACCACCGGCATCGCCTCGGCGATCGTGCGCCCCAGCACGTCCTCGCGCCGCAGCCCATGGCGCGCGCACCAGGCATCGTTGACGAAACGATAACGATCGTCTAGATCGGTGACGCTGACCATGTCGCGCACCGAGTTGACGACGAACTCCGACACATGTTGCGCCGCACGGGCACGCTCGATGGCGCTGAGGTCCGACAGCGTCACCAGCAGGCCGCTCACCTGCCCCGCCGCGTCGACCAGGGCGGTCTCGTGCGCCAGGCAACGCACCACGCTGCCGTCGGCACGGGAGACGTCGACCAGCGCGCCGGCATCACCGGCGCCATGGACTCCGGCCAGGCAGTGGCGCAGGCGCTGCGCGTACGGCGCGTCCACCCGCTCCAGGATGTCCACGTCCATCAGCGCCGCCTCGGAGCTGGCGAGCATGGTCTGCAAGGCCGGGTTGACCCCGGTCGTGCGCCCGTCCCGGCCGACGAACCAGAATCCGAGTTGCGTGGTCTGCCGCATCACCGACAGCAGTTGCTGCTGCTCCTGCAGCCGGGCTTCGGTCTGTGTCTGCTGTGTCACGTCCTGGACCGTGCCGGTCATGGCGACGGCGCGTCCCTGCGCATCGACCTGGATCTCGCTGCGCGCGAACACGTGACGGACCTGCCCGTCGGGCCAGCAGACCCGGTAGCGGCAATCGGGCACGGCGCCGGTGTCGATCGCCAGCTGCAGTTGCGCCGCGATGCGCTGCCGATCGTCCGGATGCACGCCGGCCAGGAACAGCTCGCGATCGGGCACCACGCTGCCCGGCTCCAACCCCCACACGCGGAAATGGCCATCGGACCAATGCAGGGTGTCGGCCTGCCAATCGAGCACGAAGCTGCCCAGGTCCGCCAACGCCTCGGCCTGCTGCATCTGCGCATGGCTGCGATGCACGTCGGCCAGTTGCGCGGCCTGTGCCGCGCGCAACAGGACCGCCTCGCGCATCGTGCGCTGGGCGCGCGCGGCGATCGCCAGCATGTACAGGATGAACAACACGCCGATGGCCGCCATCATCATGCCGGTGTCGTTGTCCAGCGTCATCAGGCGCAGCACCCATGCCAGCGTCACGGGCAGGCTGAACCACAACGCGGAGCGCAGGTCGAACGCGTAGCCGGACAACGAACTGACGCAGATGCCCGCCAGCGCGAACACCAGGAACAACTGGTGCGCCAGCGAGGTCGGCGGAAACAGCCAGTAGGCCGCCAGCGCCCACACCACGCCATGCGCCAGCGACATGAGCCGGTAACGCCCGATCCACCGCTGCGCCTGCCGATGCTCGGGGTCGGCACCCTGGTGCCGGCGGTAGACCCAGATCCGGGCCACCAGCGCCACGGCCAGCACCAGCAGCCAGGTCGCCGCCGGCGCCAGGCCGACGACCCGCGACTGGACCGCAGCGACGATCAGCCCCAGCAGGCTGCTGCCGACCACGGCGGCGGGCAGGATCAGTCGATGCTGGCGGACCTGCTCGTCGCGCACGAGCAGCTCCGCATCACCCGCCGCCGTTGCAGCCTGGGTCATGACGGGGTTCGCCGCGAACAGGATAGGAAGACCATCGAATCAGGGTGCCTCGACTCGCATTCTGCCCCCGATCGACGCAGGCAGGCCGATGCGCGGCCCCGCAGGCCGCGGCATCGCTGGACGCTCAGTTCGGCAAGGGCACCAGGAAGTCGCGACTGATGTGCGAACCCAGGTCGTTGACCCGATCGAGGAACTGCGTCAGGTAGGCATGCAGCCCCGTGGCCAGGATCTCGTCGATCTGTCCGTATTTGAGCTCGGCACACAACTTGCCGGCACGGCGCATCGTGTCGCTCGAACGCTCCGTGGCCAGCAGGCCCAGGTTGTTGACGACTTCGTTCAGGCTGGCCAGCAGCGAACGCGGCATGTCCGGGCGCAGCATCATCAGTTCGGCCACCAGCTCGGGCTTGATCACGTCACGGTAGACCTTGCGGTAGATCTCGAAACCCGAGATGCTCTGCAGGATGGCACTCCAGTGGTAGAAGTCGTATTCCTGGTCCTTTTCGCTGGCCGCGCCGTAGAAGTCGCTCTGCACCGCATGGAACTTCACGTCCATCAGGCGCGCCGTGTTGTCGGCCCGCTCCAGGAAGGTCCCCAGGCGCATGAAATGCAGCGCCTCGTCCATCAGCATGGTGCCCACCGTCACACCGCGCGACAGGTGGGAATGGAACTTGACCCACTCGAAGAACGCCGCCGGATCGCGTTCGAACACGCCGGCCTTGAGGTTGCGCCGCACCTCGAGCCAGGTCTGGTTCTGGGTCTCCCAGACCTCGGTGGTCAGGGTGCCGCGCACCGCCCGTGCGTTTTCGCGCGCCGCGGTCAGGCAGGACACGATGCTCGACGGGTTGGTCTCGTCCTTGACCATGAAGTCCATCACGTCACGGGCGTTGACGGCCCCGTATTTCTCGGTGTAGGCCGGCATCAGCTCGCTGATGCTGATCAGGCCCTGCCAGCCCACGAGCGCGACGGCGTCCGATTGCGGCAGCAGCGAGGTCTGGTAGTTCACGTCGAGCAGGCGTGCGGTGTTCTCGGCCCGTTCGGTGTAGCGTGACATCCAGAACAGGTGGTCGGCGGTTCGGCTCAGCATGGTCGCTCCTTCGTTATTCCCGGTTGTGCAGGGTCGTGCGCATCGCAGACCGTCATTCCTCGAGCACCCAGGTGTCCTTGGTGCCGCCGCCCTGCGACGAGTTCACCACCAGGGAGCCCTCCTTCAGCGCGACCCGGGTCAGGCCGCCCGGCACCATCTGCACCTTCTTGCCACTGAGCACGTAGGGGCGCAGGTCGATGTGGCGCGGGGCGATGCCGCTTTCGACGAAGGTCGGGCAACTCGACAGGCTCAGCGTCGGCTGCGCGATGTAGCGCTCCGGATGGGCGCGCAGCAACTTGCCGAATTCCTCTAGCTCGTCCTTGGTCGCGGCCGGGCCGACCAGCATGCCGTAGCCGCCCGCGCCGTGGACCTCCTTGACGACCAGGTCCTTGAGGTTGTCCAGCGTATACAGCAGGTCGTCCGCGTTGCGGCACATCAGGGTCGGCACGTTGTTGAGCAAGGGTTTCTCGCCCAGGTAGAACTCGATCATCTTGGGCACGTAGGGATAGATCGACTTGTCGTCGGCCACCCCGGTGCCGACCGCGTTGCAGATCGACACGTGGCCGGCGCGATAGACGTCCATCAGGCCGGGACAACCCAGCGTGGAATCCGGACGGAACACTTTCGGATCCAGGAAGTCGTCGTCGACCCGGCGGTAGATCACGTCCACCCGCTTGGGCCCGCGCGTGGTGCGCATGTACAGGAACTGGTCGCGGGTGAACAGGTCCTGGCCTTCCACCAGTTCCACGCCCATCTGCTGGGCCAGGAATGCGTGTTCGTAGTAGGCGCTGTTGTACATGCCCGGCGTCAGCACCACGACGGTCGGCTCGGCGGTGGTCTCGGGGCTGCATTCGCGCAGGGTCTCGAGCAGCAGGTCGGGGTAATGCGCGACCGGAGCGACCTTGTGCGCGCTGAACAGCTCGGGGAACAGGCGCATCGTCATCTTGCGGTTCTCCAGCATGTAGCTCACGCCGCTGGGAACCCGCAGGTTGTCCTCGAGCACGAAATATTCGGGCTCGCCCTTGGCATTGGCCGCGCGCACGATGTCCACCCCCGAGATGTGCGAATAGATGCCGCCGGTCACGTCGACCCCGACCATCTCCTCGCGGAACTGCGCATTGCCCACCAGCTGGTCGTTGGGCACGATGCCGGCCTTGAAGATCTCCTGGTCGTGATAACAGTCGTGGATGAAACGGTTCAATGCGGTGACGCGTTGCGCCAGGCCCTTCTCCAGCGCATCCCATTCGCGCGCCGCGATGATGCGCGGTATCAGGTCGAACGGAATCAGGCGTTCATGGCCGGCCCCGGTATCGTCCTTGTCGCCGTATACGGCAAACGTGATGCCCACGCGGCGGAAGATGACCTCGGCCTCCTCGCGCCGGGTCGCCATCATGTCGCCCGGCTGGCGTGCCAGCCACTCGTCGTAGATCTTGTAGTGGTCGCGGATCTTCTCGCCACCCGAGAAGAACTCGTAGGGCAAGGAGGTGTACATCTCGTCGAATTTCATCATGGTCCGGTGTCTCCAGGCAGGACTGGGTCCGTCCGGCGACGAAGGCGATGGCCTCCGACACACGCACAGGACTTGGCTTCCCGGCAAGCTTAGCAACTTTCGGGCCGTACCCACAGCGGGTATGCCCGTGTCCATTAGAACCGGGTTTGGCCGTCGGCGCGATGCTGCCAGTAGCGCGGCTGCGCGAGCCGATGGCAGGAAACAACAGACGGACGTTCGGAGCGCCATGCCATGGCACCACAATGGGGCGAATTGAACACGGCGATGCCGCGCTCCTGGTAACGCGCCATCGGCTCCGGCGCCGGATGGCCGAACCGATTGCGGTAGCCGCTTTGCACCAGCGCCACCCGCGGCTGCACCGCATCGAGGAAGACGCCACTGCTGGAGGTCTTGCTGCCATGGTGCGGCACCAGCAGCAGGTCGGCGCGCAGGTCGGCCCTGTCCGTCACCAGCTGTTGTTCCTGCGCCGACTCGATGTCGCCCGCCAGCAAGGCCGTGGCCACCGGCGTGTGCCGGGTCGCGGCCGAGCGGATCCGCAACACGCACGACACGGCATTGGGCTTGCCACGCACCGTATAGTCCGCCTCCCGTGGGTGCAGTACCACGAACTCGACGCCATCCCAGTGCCAGCGCTGGCCGGCCGCGCAGCGCCGCCCCGCACGCAAGGCCCACAGCGCATGGTCCGGCGCGATCGAGCCGGTCAGCGCCATGGCCGGATACATGTCCAGCACCGAGGCAGCGCCGCCGACATGGTCGCTGTCGCTGTGGCTGAGCACCAGCAGGTCGGGCGCCACGCCCAGGGCACGCAGCAGCGGCACCAGCACCCGGTGGCCGGCGTCGCTGTCGCGCGAGTAGCGCGGACCGGCGTCGTACAGCAGCGCATGGCGGGCGGTGCGCACCAGCACCGCATTGCCCTGCCCGATGTCGACCGCCAGCAGGTCGAACCGGCCGGGCTCCGGGCGCGGCGCCTGCCACAACAGCACCGGCAGCACCAGGGCGGCGCCAGCCAGGCGCAGCGCCGCCGGCAGCCGCATGGACACCAGCACACCGCCCAGCACGGCGACCACCGCAACGGCGAACGGCGCGCTCGCCACCGACACCGTCGCGAACGGGAAGCCGGCCAGCCAGGCCAGCACCCGCGCCAGCACCGCGACCGCCAGCGCCGCCAGGTCCCATGTCGGCGCGAACACGGTGCCCAGCATGGCCAGCGGCGTCAACAGCAGGGTGACCCACGGGATGGCGAACAGGTTGGCGACGAAGCCGACCAGCGACACCTGGCCGAACAACAGCAGCACCAGCGGCGTCAGCGCCAGCGTGATGATCCATTGCTCGCGCAGCAACGCGTGCAGGCGGTGCCATGCGGACGCGGGCTGACCATGGGCACGATCGCCGGAGGCGAACAACACGCCGACGGCGACGAAACTCAGCCAGAACCCGGGCTGCAGCAGCGCCCAGGGGTCGATCAGCAACACCGCCACGCCGGCCAGCAACCAGACCATCGGCCAGGGCCAGGATCGGCTGGACAGGCGCAGCAGGCAGACCACCGCCAGCATGACCACGGTGCGCTGCGCGGGCACGCCCCAGCCGCTGAAGACCGCGTAGGCCAGGGCCAGGGCCGGGCCGCCGATCCATCCGGCGTGCGACGCCGGAAACCACAGGCACAGGCGCGCACTGGCGCGCCACACGGCGGCGCTGAGCGTCGCCGCCAGCCAGGCGAACATGGTCACGTGCAGGCCCGAGATGCTCATGAGGTGGGACACGCCGGTGGCACGGAACACGTCCCAGTCGGCCCGGTCGATCGCGTTCTGGTCGCCGGTCACCAGGGCCGTGATCCAGCCGGCCTGGGGCGCCTCGGACAAGCGGTCGTCGATACGCTGGCGCACCCGCTGGCGCAACCATTCGACCGGATGGCGGCCGGTCTGCGCCAGGCGTTGCGGCGCCCGTGCGGCGGCGTTGTCGCGCACGTATCCGGTGGCCTGAATGCCGTGTTCCCACAACCACAACTCGTAGTCGAAGCCCAGCGGATTGCTGTTGCCGTGCGGCGCCTTCAAGCGCACCACCATGCGCCAGCGTTCGCCGGCCCACAACGCCGGCATGCCGCCGGCACCACGCGCTGCATCGACACCAAAACCTGCATACCAGCCCAGCTGTATCCGGGGCGGCACCGGCACCCCCACGCCGTCGGCCTGCGCCGATTCGACCCGCATCTGGAAACGCAGGCCGTTGGCGCCGCGCTGCGGCATGGTGGCGACAACGCCGGTGAGCAGCAGGTCGCGGCCTTCCAGGTCCGGCGACAGGCGGTTCGCCTGGAACCCCACGGCGCGCAGGCCGACCTGGCCAAACGCCAGCGCGGCAACGATGCACGCCAGGCAGGCATGGCGCAGCGCCGCCCGCACGCCCCACCCGGTGTGCGCCAAAACCAGCCATCCCGCTACGCCGGCCAGCACGAGCGCGGCATAGGCCCACCAGGGCCACAACACGGGCTGGGCCAGTTGCAGCGCGCAACCGCCCAGCCAGCCGAGCAGCGCCGGCAACAACCCGGCAGCTGCGCCGGGGCGATGCCAGGTGGCGGGATGCATGCCGGCATGCTAGGGGCGGCATCGGGGGCAACACCGGCGGGCGTCCCCCGTTTCATGGATACCGCGCGTACCGTCGCGGTAACATGCCCCGAGCCCATGCACAGCCGCCGCCCATGAACCCCCTGCCGATGGATCTCGTCACGCTGCGCCTGGTCGTGGCCGTGGCCGACTGCGGCTCCATCAGCGCCGGCAGCGATAGGGTGCAACTCGCGCTGGGCGCGGCCAGCGCCCGGATCTCGGCGCTCGAGACCGCCACCGGCGTGCGCATCTTCGAGCGCTCCTCGCGCGGCGTGCAACTCACGCCGACCGGCCACATGCTGGTGCAGCGCAGCCGCGAGCTGCTGGCCGACGCGCACCGGCTGACGGTCGACCTGCACGACTACAGCCAGGGCCTGCAAGGCCACGTGCGGGTGCTGGCCAATGCCTCGTCGATCCTCGAACTGCTGCCCGAGCGGCTGATGCAGTTCGCGCGCAGCCATCCGCAGATCCGGGTCGACGTCGAAGAGCGGCCCAGTCCCGAGATTCCGCTGGCGCTGCTCGACGGCCGGGCCGACCTGGGCATCGTCGACATCGCCCACCCGCTGATGGGCCTGCAGTTCCAGGACCTGGCCCGCGACACCCTGGTGCTGATCGTGCCGGGCGCCAACCCGCTGGCGCAGCGCACCGAAGTCGCCCTGCAGGACGCCCTGACCGAGGACTTCATCTGCCTGACCGACGGCAATGCACTCACCACCCGCTTGACCGCGGTCGCCGCCCAGATCGGGCAACCCATCCGCATGCGCATGCAGATGCGCAGCTTCGACGCGATCTGCCGCATGGTCGCCGCCGGCCTGGGCGTGGGCGTGTTGCCCATCGAAGCACTGGCGCCGCAACTGGCGGGCCTGCCGATCAAGGCCATTACGCTGTCCGACCCCTGGGCCCGGCGCACGCACCGGCTGGCCCTGCGCGAAGGTGTGGCGCCCACCGCCGCGACCCGGCATCTGATGCAGGTACTGCTCGCCCCTGCCAGCCACTGAGCGCGTTGCGGGCGCATGCCTGCCTGCTTGCCTTCGCGAATGGCGAAGGCCGCTTTCGGCGCAGATTCTTGCCGGACGCGGCAGCCGCCCCTAACCTTGCGCTCACCTTCCATTGGCGCCAGTCGGGCGCACACGAGCTTCATGAAAATCACCCGCGTACACGCAACCCCGCTGAACCTGCCGGTCTCGGTCGACATCAACGGCCGCACCAAGACCACCGCGCTGTCGATGTGCCTGGTCAGCATCGAAACCGACACCGGCCTGGTGGGTACCGGCCTGACCGCCATCACCGAAGAGGAGGTCATCGGCTCGATTGTCAACGACATCGCCGCCCACACGCTGGTCGGCATGGACCCGTTGCGCCATGAGCAGATCTGGGAGCGGATGTACTGGCTGTTGTCGCCGCGTGGCCAGTCGGGTTATGCCAGCCATGCCATCGCCGCGATCGACATTGCCCTGTGGGACATCAAGGGCCAGGCCTACGGCGAACCGTGCTGGAAGCTGCTGGGCGCGGCGCGCGACCAGGTGCCGGTCTACGCCACCTTCGGTTTCGCGTTTTTCGACCGCGACGAGCTGGCGCATGCTGCCAGGGACTGGGTCGCACGCGGCTTCAAGCGCCTGAAGATGACGGTGGGTCACCACGCCCTGCAGCGGCGCGACGAGCCCCGACCGCTGGCCGAGGTCATCACCGAGGACGTGCAGCGCATCCGCGCCGTGCGCGAGGCCGTGGGGCCGGAGGTCGAGATCTACATCGACGCGAACTGCAGCCTGGACTACTTCCATGCCCTCAAGCTCGCACAGCAGCTCGAACCCTACAACATCGCGTTCTTCGAGGAGCCGGTGTCGCAGAACGACATCCCCAACCTGGTCAAGCTGCGCTCCAGGACTGCCATTCCGCTGGCCGCCGGCCAGAACGAAGGCCTGGCCAGCCGCTTCCGCGACATGCTGGTCGCGCAGGCGGTGGACGTGGTCCAGCCCAATGCCTGTATTTCCGGCGGGTTCACGCAGTGCGGCCGCATCGCCGGCATGGCCAGCGCCTTCAATACGCGTTTTGCCAACGGCGGTGCCTGGCCGCACCACAACATGCACCTGCACGCCGGGCTGGCGAACGGCTCGCTGGTCGAGTACCACTCGGTGGCGGTCCAGTGTTGCAAGCTGGTCTACGACGACCTGCCCGAGCCATCGAACGGGGTGCTGCAACTGCCCACCCGTCCAGGGCTGGGCTTCGCCCCCAACCCGGAGCGGGTCCAGGAACTCGCCCAACGGCCGGGCTCACGCGGCGTAGGCAAGGCCTGACTTCCATCGACGCCCGGCACCCGGCCGGGCGCTGCATTCATTACCCACAGGAGACAACCATGACATTTCTCAACCCACTCACCCGTCGCCGCGGCCTGGTGCTGGCCGCCTTGCTGGGCCTGACCGTCACCGCCCACGCGCAAACCTTTCCGACCAAACCGGTGCGCATCCTGGTGGGTTATTCCGCCGGTGGCGGTGTCGACACCATGGCGCGCCTGCTGGCGCCCCACCTGTCGACCCAACTGGGCCAGCAGGTCGTGGTCGAGAACCGCGCCGGAGCCGCGGGCCTGATCGCCGGCGATGCCGTGGCCAAGGCCGCACCCGACGGCTACACGCTGTTGCTCGGGGAAAGCGGCCTCCTGATCGCCCAGCATCTGCAACCGAGCATGAGCTTCGATCCGATCAAGAGCTTTGCGCCGGTGGCCGGGCTGTTCTATTCCCCGCTGATGATCGTGGCCGGCAACAACGTGCCGGCGAAAAACGCCAAGGAGCTGGTGGCCCTGCTCAAGGCCAGCCCCGGCAAATATTCGTACGCCAGTTCGGGCGTGGGCACGGTGCAGCACCTCGGCTTCGAGATGCTCAAGGGCCAGACCGGCACCTTTGTGGTGCATGTGCCGTACCGCGGGGCATCGCAGATCGTGCCGGACGTGATCGGCGGCCAGATCCCGTTCGGCGTGGTCAGCGCCACCGCCGGCATCTCGCAATCCAAGGCCGGCAAGCTGCAGGCGGTGGCGATGATGAGCAATGTCAACCTGCCCGGCGCCGAGAACGTCACCCCGATGTCCGACGCGCTGCCCGGCTTCAGCGTCGCACCGCGGCTGATGCTGCTGGCCCCCGCCGGCACGCCCGCGCCGATTGTGGACAAGCTGACCGAAGCGGTGCGCGCCGCGCTGACCAACCCCGAGGTCATCCGCTCGGCCAACCTGCAAGGCGCGGTTCCGGCCTTTCTGCCGTCAGCCGAACTGGCCGCCGACCTGGTGCGCGAATCGGCGACCTGGGCCAGGACCATCAAGGAGCAGAAAATCACCGTGGACTGACCCGGTCCGCACCCACCCGACCCGCACAGGAGCATCTGCCATGACTTCCGACCCCCGGCCCACCATCGGCCTGATCGTTCCCCCGGCCGCCGGCGAAGTGCCGGTGGACGCCGCGCTACTGTACGGCGACAAGGTCCGCTTCATCGCCCGCGGGCTGGGCATTGGCGGGGTGTCGCCGGCGGGTTTCGATCCCGTCGTCGACACCATCCTGGACAAGGCACGCGAGCTGCGCGACGCCGGCGCGCAGGCCATCTCCCTGATGGGAACCTCGATCAGCTTCTACCGCGGCCTCGCGTTCACCGAAGACCTGCGCGACTCGATGCAGCAGGCCACCGGCCTGCCGTGCACGACGATGAGCCATGCCATCGTCGCTGCACTGCGGGCGCTGGGCATGCAGCGGGTGGCGGTGGCCACCTCCTACATCGGCGAACTCAATGACCGCTTGGTCGATTACCTGACCGTGTCGGGCTTCGACGTGACGGCGATCGAAGGCCTGTCCATCGTCGGCGTCAAGGAGGTCGGCGAAGTGACACCGCAGACGCTGACAACGCTCTCACAACGCGTGTTTGCCCGCGACCCCTCGGCCGACGGCATCTTCATCTCGTGCGGCGGCCTGTTGACGCTCGACGTCATCCCGCCGCTCGAGCGGGACCTGCAGCGGCCGGTCACCGCGAGTTCGCCGGCCGGGTTCTGGGACGTGATGCGGCTGGCCGGGCAGGACCCCGCGTCACCGCGGTATGGTCGGCTGTTCCAGCCAGCCGGGGACAGGGAGGCCCCCGCGCCCCTATCGCGTCCGGCCGCAGGCGCCGAACAGCGCCCTGCCGCCGCCTGATCCATACCGACAGCGGACGTACCCGTTGCCCGCGGCCCACAGCAGCGGGCCGGCCCGGGTCCGAACGCCGCGCTCCCCCACCCGACTGACGCCCCCGTGCCTGGATCCGCCCCTTGCTGCTGAATATCGACGACTACCGGCGCGCTGCGCGCCGCACCCTGCCCGGCTTCGTGTTCGACTATGTCGATGGCGCCGCGGACGACAAGCACTGCCTGGCGCGCAACCGCCGGGACCTGGACGCCATCACGCTGGTGCCCCGCGTGCTGCGCGACACCCGCGCAACCGACACCGCGGTCGAGGTGTTCGGTACGCGCTGGCGCTTTCCCTTTGCCATCGCGCCCACCGGCCTGAACGGCCTGGTCCGGCCCGGGGGCGATGCCGCGCTGGCGCGGGCCGCCGCCGCCATGGGTGTGCCATTCACGCAATCCACCGCGTCCAACCAGCGATTGGAAGCCGTACGCCAGGCAGCACCCGACAACCCGCACTGGTTGCAGCTGTACGTGATGCAGGACCGTTCGATCGCCGAGCAACTGGTGCGCCGTGCCCGGCAGTGCGGCGTGCAGGCGCTGGTGCTGACGGTGGACGTGCCGGTCAGCGGCAACCGCGAACGCGATGCGCGCAACGGCTTCTCCCTGCCCTTGCGCCCCACCGCGAAACTGGCCTGGGACCTGGCCAGCCATCCCGGCTGGTCGCTGCGCATGGCGCGCGCGGGTGCGCCGCAGTTCGCCAACCTGGTCGAGGATCCCGACGCCGCGCTGTCGGCGCAGGCGCAGGCGGCGCTGCTGTCACGCGCGATGGACCGCTCGCTGGTGTGGGACAGCCTGCCGTGGCTGCGCAGTCTCTGGGACGGGCCGCTGTTGATCAAGGGCATCCTCCATCCGCAGGACGCCGCGCGCGCCCTGCAGCATGGGGTCGACGGACTGGTCGTCTCCAACCACGGCGGCCGCCAGCTCGACGCGGCACCGTCCGCCATCAGCGTGCTGCCCGCGATCGTGCAGGCGGTGCGCGGACAGATTCCGGTGTTCATGGACAGCGGTGTGCGCCGCGGCGCCGACGTGGCCCGGGCACTGGCACTGGGCGCGCGCGCCGTCTTCGTCGGCCGCCCCGTGCTGTATGGCCTGGCTACGTCCGGCCAGGCCGGCGCCGAAGCCGTATTGCAGATCCTTGCGCGCGAACTGACGCTGGCCATGACGCTGCTGGGCGCGGCCCGGCTGCAGGACCTCGAGCCACAGGCCGACGACGCGTCTGCCGGCAGCGACGCCCCCTCGCCATAGACAACAGGACGGGGCCGGCGCTTGCCGGTCCATGCGGTGCGCCGCCGCGCAAGGCGGCCAGGCGGGCGCTGCGGCGGACGCTCGCCACTGCGCCTCTTCGCAGCTTCGCCGCTTCGCCTCTGCGCGCCTCAGGTGCTGTTGAAAATGCCGCAGATCAACTGGCGCATCCAGATATGCGAGGGATCGGAGTGCTGGCGCCGGCTCCAGTGCAGCGACACCGTGAAATCGCGCAGCGGCAGCTGCGGTGCCACGACAATGTAGCCGCCACCCGCATTGAATTCCGTCGCGATCTGGCTGGGCATGATGACCGCCAGATCCGTTTCACGCACGATCGCTGGCAAGGCCAGGAAATTGGACGCGAACAGCTTGATGCGCTCGCGCAGGCCCAGGATCTCCAGCATGCGCAAAGTGTCCGAATGCGAGCGTACCGCCACGAACGACAGCCGTGCCAGCGCCGCCAGATCGGGGCCGCCCTCGCCCACCAGGGTGGCCAGCGGATGGGCTTCGCGCAGCATCAGCACATAACGCTCCTCCATCAGCGTCACATGTTCCGTGCCGGTCACGGAGGGCAGGAATCCGAACGCGAAGTCGAGTTCGCCCTTGTCCAGCTGCTCGGCGATGCCGCCGTGGGGCATGGCATGGCACTCGACGCTGGTGCCCGGCGCCTGCACCTGCAGCGCAGCCATCAGGGCGGGCAGAAAACGCGCCTCGCCGATGTCGCTCATGTGCATGCGGTAGTGCCGCCGCGAGGTGCGCGGGTCGAACGCATAGGTCTGGCGCAAGGCATCGGTCAGCTGGGCCAGTGCGGAACGCACCGGACCGATCAGGTGGTCGGCCATGGGGGTCGGACGCACGCCGCCATGGGCGCGCGCGAACAACGCATTGCCGAGCACGGTGCGCAGCCGGGCCAGGCCGTTGCTGGCGGCCGGCTGGCTGATGCCCAGGCGCTCGGCGGCCACGCTGACGCTGCCGCTGTCGTAGACCTCCGCAAACAGGCGCAAAAGGTTGAGGTCGATCTTCTCGATATTCATGAATCAAATGAGACTTAGCAGCCTCATATTATTGTCGTTATCAATCGCCGGGCCGACACTCCCGCCTTGATCACCGGAGAACACGCGTGGAAGTTTCATTTGGCAAGGAAGTCGAGCAGTTGCGCCAGGGCGCGGGAACCACGTTTCACGGCGAGGGCATCCTGGCCATCACCAAGGCCTTGCTGCAGTCCGGCGTGTCCTACGTCGGGGGCTACCAGGGCGCGCCGGTCTCGCACCTGGTCGATGTGATGGTGCAGGCCAAGTCGTACATGGACGAGCTGGGCGTGCATGTGCAGGCCTGCTCCAACGAGGCATCGGCGGCCGCCATGCTGGGCGCCTCCATTCACTACCCGCTGCGGGGCGCGGTCACCTGGAAGTCCATCGTCGGCACCAACGTCGCATCCGACGCCTTGTCCAACCTGTCCTCGCCGGGGGTGCTGGGCGGGGCCTTGATCGTCGTCGGCGAAGACTACGGCGAGGGCGCGTCGGTGATCCAGGAGCGCACCCATGCCTTCGCGCTGAAGTCGTCCATGCTGCTGCTCGACCCGCGACCCGACCTGGGCGTGATGGTCGACATGGTCGAACACGCGTTCCGGCTGTCCGAGGCCTCGAACATGCCGGCCATCCTCGAGCTGCGCATCCGGACCTGCCATGTCCGCGGCAGCTTCACCTGCAAGGACAACCTGGCGCCGCCATGGTCGACGCGCCAGCTGATATCGGATCCCGCCCGTTTCGACTACGACAAGCTGGCCCACCCACCGGTGACCTACGCCCATGAAAAGCGCAAGACCGCCGAACGCCTGCCCGCCGCGCGCCGCTACATCGTCGAGCACGGCCTGAACGAGTCGATGCCGGGCACGCTGGCCGACGTGGGCATCGTCGTGCAGGGCGGTCTGTACAACTCGCTGATCCGCGCGCTGCAGCAGTTCGACCTGGCCGACGCCTTCGGCGACAGCGCCATTCCCATCCTGGTGCTGAACGTGACCTATCCGCTGGTGCCCGAGCAGATCGCCGACTTCTTCATCGGCAAGCAGGCGGTGCTGGTGGTGGAAGAGGGCCAGCCGGAATACATCGAACAGGAGATCGCCACGCTGCTGCGCCGGCGCGACATCCAGACCCCGCTGCACGGCAAGGACATGCTGCCGTCGGCCGGCGAATATTCGATCGAGGTCATGGCGCGCGGCCTGCTCGCGTTCGTGCGCCGCCACCTGCCGGCGCACTCCGTCGACGCGGCGCAGCAGTGGCTCGATGCCAACCAGGAGCGCCGCACCGGCGTGCCGCAGCAGTTCGAACGGCCCTTGCCGGCCCGCCCGCCCGGCTTTTGCGTCGGCTGCCCGGAGCGACCGGTGTTCTCCGCGCTCAAGCTGGTGCAGCAGGACATCGGCAAGGTGCATATCGCCGCCGACATCGGCTGCCACGCGTTCGCGACCTTCGAGCCGTTCTCGTCGGGCCATTCCATCCTGGGCTACGGCATGAGCCTGGCCAGCGGCGCCGGTGTTGCCCCGATGATGCAGGGCCGCACGCTGGCCATCATGGGCGATGGCGGCTTCTGGCACAACGGCCTGATCACCGGCGTGCAGTCGGCACTGTTCAACAACAGCGACGCGGTGCTGCTGATCTTCAAGAACGGCTACACGTCGGCCACCGGCACGCAGGAGATCATCTCCACGCCCGACGACGATGCACGCGCCGCCAGCGCCGACAAGCTGGCCAGCCTGACCGACACCAACCAGACCATCGAGACCACGCTCAAGGGCCTGGGCGTGCAGTGGATGCGCACCGTGCACACCTACCGCGTGAAAGACATGCGTGCAACCCTGCACGAAGCGTTCACCTCGCCGTTCAACGGCCTGAAGGTGATCGTCGCCGAAGGGGAATGCCAGCTCGAACGCCAGCGCCGCATCAAGCCCTGGCTGGCCGGCCTGCTCCGGCGCGGCGAACGCGTCATGCGGGTGAAATACGGCGTGGACGAAGACGTGTGCAATGGCGACCACGCCTGTATCCGACTGTCGGGCTGCCCCACGCTGACCATCAAGGACAACCCGGACCCGCTCAAGGTCGATCCGGTGGCCACCGTGATCGACGGCTGCGTCGGTTGCGGCCTGTGCGGCGAAAACGCGCATGCCGCCACCTTGTGCCCGAGTTTCTACCGGGCCGAGGTCATCACCCATCCCAAGTGGCACGAGCGGCTGCTCGACACGATACGCGGGCGCCTCGTGCAGGCGATGGCCAAGGCATGACCCGCGCAGCAGGAACCCCCATGCACCACAAGACCCAACCCATTTCCATCCTGGTCTGCGCCCTGGGCGGCGAAGGCGGCGGCGTGCTCAGCGAATGGCTGGTGCAGGCCGCCCTGCTGGCCGGTTATCCGGTCCAGGGCACCTCGATCCCGGGTGTCGCGCAACGCACCGGCGCCACGACTTATTACGTCGAGATCTTCCCGGTGCCCCAGTCCGAGCTCGCCGGGCGCCGGCCGGTGTTCAGCCTGTATCCGGTACCCGGTGCGCTCGACCTGCTGGTGTCGTCGGAGCTGCTGGAGACGGTGCGCCAGATCGGCAACGGCTTCGCCACGGCGCAGCGCACCCAGGTCATCAGTTCGTCGACCCGCACGCTGACCACCCACGAGCGGATGCAGCTCGGCGACGGGCGCATGCCCGACGCGCCGCTGCGCGAGGTCGTGGCGCGCCACAGCCGCGAACACCAGGTCTTCGACATGGCCGCCGTCACCCGCGAAGCGGGAACCGTGGTCAGCGCGGTGATGTTCGGCGCCGTGGCCGCCAGCGGCCTGCTGCCGTTCCCGCGCACGGTGTGCGAACAGGTGATCCGCGCCGGCGAGCGGGGCGTGGACGCCAGCCTGCGCGGCTTTGCGCGCGCATTCGACATCGTGTCGTCGGCCCGCCAGCACACTACGTTCGTGCGCCAGGTGGTGGCCGGCGACCCGCCACCTGCCGCGGCTGCGGCACGCGCACCGACGGAAGCAGAGCTGCCGCGCGAAACGGCCGCCGCCTTCCCCGCCGCCACCCATGACCTGTTGACCCTGGGACTGGCGCGCATGGTCGACTACCAGGACCGCGCCTATGGCGAGCTCTACCTGGAGCGCCTGCAGCGCATCCTGGCGGCCGAACGCGCGAGCGATCCGGATGGCGGCAAGGGCTGGGCCATCACCCGCGAGACCGCGCGCTACCTGGCGCTGTGGATGGCGTTCGACGACATCGTGCGGGTGGCCGACCTCAAGTGCAGGGTTTCGCGGCGGGACCGCGTGCGACAGGAAGTCAAGGTCGCAGAAGGCGAACTGCTGCGGGTGTACGACCACTTCAAGCCCGGCGTGGCCGAAGCGGCCGCGCTGCTGCCGGCGGGCCCGGCCCAGGCCCTGCTGCGCTGGGACCGGCGCCGCCAGGCCCGGGGCAAGGAGCCGTTTTCGCTGGCGTTGAAGGTCGGCACCCACCAGGTGCTGGGTTTTCTGTCGCTGCGGACCCTGGCCAGCCTGCGTTGGCTGCGCCGGCGGGGCAGCCGCTTCGCACTGGAGCAGAACCTGATCGAGCGCTGGCTGGCGGCCGTCGAACACGGCGCCCGGACCGACTGGACACTGGGCCACGAGATCGCGCTGTGCGGACGCCTGATCAAGGGTTATGGCAGCACCAACGAACGCGGTAAGGACAACCTGCTGCACGTGGTCGACCACCTGGCCACATCACCCACGCTGGAGACCGACCGCCGACGCGCCGAGGCCATCCGCGCAGCCCGCACCGCGGCGCTGGCCGACGAAGCGGGTACGGCCCTGGACCAGGCGCTGCAACAACACGGTGCGCCGGCCCGCCCGGTCAAGGCGGTGCCGATCCGGTTCATGCGCAGGCCCGCACGGAGCGCTGTGCAGACGCCGTGAGGCCGGCCATCGACGGCCTGCGGCCCATGGCGGTGCCCGCCAGGCGTCGGCAGCCGCAGCCGTGGCGCCGGGACATCCGCGCCTAACCGCCCGCCCGCTTGACCACGAAACCCTTGGCCTGCAGCAGCGGCATCACCCGCTCCACGTGATCGCCCTGGATCTCGATCACGCCGTCGGCCACCGTGCCGCCGCTGCCGCAGGCGGTCTTGAGCTGGCGCCCCAGCACCGCCAGTTGGTCGGGGGCCAGCGCCAGGCCGCGCACCAGGGTCACGGTCTTGCCGCCGCGCCCCTTCTTCTCGCGGCTGACACGCACGACACCGTCGCCGGCGGGCGCCGGCCTGGCGCGGCCGCAGATGCAGTCGGCCTTCGGCCGCCGGCATGCGGGACACATGCGTCCGCTGTCGGTGGAATAGACCAGGCTCATGGGGCTGCCCTTCGCGCAGCGCGCTGCGGGCGTCGTCGTCGTGGGGCGGCGCGGCGACTCATGGGATCTCCACCACCACGTTGCCCGGTGTGGTCGCCTGCTCCACCGCCTCGTGCGCCGACACGATCTGCGCCAGCGGCACACGCTGCGCAATGGCATGGTTCAGTTCACCCCGCGCCAGCCAGCCGTGCAGCGTCGATTCGGCATGCGCCCGGTCGGCCTGCGACAGGTTGTAGACGATGAAGAAGCCGAGCGACACGTTGTTGACGATCAGCGGGAAAAACGGCAGTTCGAATCCGGGCTTGCCGCTGCCATAGACCATCAGCGTGCCGCCGGGACGCAGCAGTTCCAGGTCGAGTGCGGCATTGGCGGCGATGTCGACCTCGACGATACGGTCCACGCCCTGGCCCTGCGTGGCCTCGCGCACCCGCTGCGCCACCGATTCGGTGCGGTAGTTGATGGCCAGGTCCGCACCAGCCTGGTGCGCGATCGCCGCCTTTTCCGCGCTGCTGACCGTGGCCAGCACCTGGCGCGCGCCCAGCAGGCGGCAGAACTGCAACGCATAGTGGCCGACCGCGCCGGCGCCGCCGGCGACCAGCACCCGCTGGCCGGCAACGCCGCCGCGCGCCAGCACCGCGTGCAAGGCGGTCATGGCCGGTATGCCCAGGCAGGCACCCGCCTCGTCGCCGGTGGCCGGCGGCAACACCACCGCCATCTGTTGCGGCAGCACCACGTATTGCGTGGCCGTGCCGTTCGCACGGCCCCAGGCGGCATTCCAGACCCAGACCCGCTCGCCGATACGGCCCGTGTCCACGCCCGGGCCGATGGCGTCGATCTCCCCCATGCCGTCGCTGTGCGGCACGACGCGCGGAAACGGCATGACCGCGCTGCGCAGGCCCGCGCGCGACTTGACATCGGACGGATTGACACCCGACCAGCGCAGGCGCACCCGCACCTCGCCCGGCCCGGGCACCGGATCGGGCAGTTCACCGAGTTGCAGGACGGCCCGCGCCGGGCCGGTACGTTCGTAGAAGGCGGCTTGCATCGAATTCCCCTCGTTTCCAGTCGCACCACGCGGGTGGCGCGCAAATTGCTGTCGTCGACACGCCCTCCGCACGGGCATTCCGTCGCGGTTTGCTTGCGCAGGCGTCGTCGCATGCGGAAAAACCGCACGGGCTGCTAGTATCACCGGATGGGCAATTGATCCGCCCGCCCAGCGGCCACCGCCTGGCACCACAACACGAGACCGCCGCATGTCCATTCACGCAGCCCTGCACCACGTCACCCACTACCAGTACGACCGTCCGGTCACGCTCGGACCCCAGGTCATCCGGCTGCGTCCGGCGCCCCATTGCCGCAGCAAGATCCTGTCGTATTCGCTGAAGATCGAGCCGGCCGGCCACTTCATCAACTGGCAGCAGGATCCGTTCGCCAACTACCAGGCGCGCCTGGTGTTCCCGGAAAAGACCCGCGAATTCAAGATCACCGTGGACGTGGTCGCCGACATGTCGGTCTACAACCCGTTCGACTTCTTCCTCGAACCGACGGCCGAGAAATACCCGTTCAAATACGAGGCCCTGCTGCAGCAGGAACTGGCGCCCTACCTGGCGGTGGAGCCGGCCTCCGAGCCGATGAAGGCCTATCTGGCGCGTATCGACCGCAGCGAGCGGCGCACCATCGATTTCCTGATCGACGTGAACCGCATGGTGAGCCAGGACGTGCGTTACCTGATCCGCATGGAGCCGGGCGTGCAGACGCCCGACGAGACCCTGTCGCTGGCCAGCGGCTCCTGCCGCGACTCGACCTGGCTGCTGGTCAACCTGCTGCGCCATTGCGGGCTGGCCGCGCGTTTCACGTCCGGCTACCTGATCCAGCTGGTGCCCGACGTCAAGGCCCTGGACGGTCCCAGCGGCACCGAGGTCGATTTCACCGACCTGCACGCCTGGTGCGAGGTCTATCTGCCCGGTGCCGGCTGGATCGGCCTGGACCCGACCTCCGGCCTGCTCGCCGGCGAAGGCCATATTCCGCTGGCATGCACGCCGCAACCCTCGGGCGCGGCCCCGATCGAAGGCGGCGTCGAGATCGCCGAGGTGACGTTCGCGCACGAGATGAAGATCTCCCGGCTCTACGAGGCGCCCCGCGTCACCAAGCCCTACACCGAGGAGCAGTGGGCCCAGGTGATGGAACTCGGCGCCGCGGTCGACAAGGAACTGATCGACGGCGACGTGCGGCTGACCATGGGCGGCGAGCCGACCTTCGTGGCCGTGAACGACCGCGACGCGGCCGAATGGAACACCGACGCGCTCGGGCCGACCAAGCGCGGCTTCGCCACCGCCCTGGTGCACAAGCTGCGCGCGCAATACGGCACGGGCGGCTTCCTGCATTTCGGCCAGGGCAAGTGGTATCCGGGCGAGCAGCTGCCGCGCTGGGCGCTGAACATCTACTGGCGCGCCGACGGCCAGCCGGTCTGGGCCAAGCCCGAGTTGTTCGTCGACGAGCGCGAGCCGACCCACTACACCAGCGCTGTCGCCGAAAAATTCGTCCACGGCCTGGCGCAGCGGCTGGACGTGAGCGGGCAACACATCCTGCCCGGCTACGAGGACAGCTGGTATTACCTGTGGCGCGAGCGCCGCCTGCCGGTCAACGTCGACCCGTTCAAGTCCCGCCTCGACGACGAGATGGAACGGGCACGGCTGCGCCGGGTGTTCACCCAGAAGCTCGACAGCGTGGTCGGCTACGTGTTGCCGCTCAAGGTGGCCGATCGTGCCGCCGGCGGCGGTGCACGCTGGGCCACCGGCCCTTGGTTCGTGCGCGACGAACGCCTGTACCTGATGCCCGGCGACTCGCCGATGGGCCTGCGCCTGCCGCTGGACTCCCTGCCCTGGGTCAGCGAGGCCGACTACCCGTACCACATCCCGCAGGACCCGTACGACGCGCGCGGCGAGCTGCCGCCCCATGCGGCGCTGGCCCAGCGTTATGCGGTGCCGCCGTCGTCGCCGATGGCCGCCACGGGTGGTGGCGCCGACGCCCGCTCTGCGCAACCCGGCATCACGCCCTACCTGGCCGGAACCGGCGCGCCGTCCGAGGCGGCGCGGGTGACGCAGGAAGCGGCGCGTGCGTCGCAAGCGGCCAGCGTCACCAGTGCGCATGCGCATCGGGTCGACCAGGCCGAACCAGCGGACTTCGCGCGTGTGCCCGATCGCCAGGAATCGGCGCACTGGCTCTCGCGCACAGCCTTGTGCGTCGAGGTGCGCGACCCGCGCCGGGCCAACGGCCCGAAGGCCGAAGTGCAGGGTCAGGCCTCGGGTGTGTTGTATGTCTTCATGCCGCCGCTCGAGCAGCTCGAGGACTACCTGGAACTGCTGGCCGCGATCGAGGCCACGGCCACCGAACAAGGCGTGCGCCTGGTGATCGAGGGTTATCCGCCGCCGCGCGATCCGCGCCTGAAGCTGCTGCAGGTCACGCCCGACCCGGGGGTGATCGAGGTCAACGTGCATCCGGTGTCGAGCTGGGGCGAACTGGTGCACAACACCGAGTTCCTCTACCACGCGGCCTGGGAGTCGCGCCTGTCGGCCGAGAAGTTCATGACCGACGGCCGCCACACCGGCACCGGCGGGGGCAACCATTTCGTGATGGGTGGCGCCACGCCCAGCGACAGCCCGTTCCTGCGCCGGCCCGAGCTGCTGGCAAGCCTGCTGGCCTACTGGCACAACCACCCCAGCCTGAGCTACCTGTTCAGCGGCATGTTTGTCGGGCCGACCAGCCAGGCGCCGCGCGTCGACGAGGCGCGCAACGACCAGCTCTACGAGCTCGAGATCGCGCTGCAGGAGATCCACGCCAACCGCGAGAAATTCGGTGCCTCCATGCCGCCCTGGCTGGTCGACCGCACGCTGCGCAACGTGCTGATCGACGTCACCGGCAACACCCATCGCAGCGAGTTCTCGATCGACAAGATGTATTCGCCCGACTCCTCGACCGGCCGGCTCGGCCTGCTCGAGCTGCGGGCGTTCGAAATGCCGCCGCATGCGCGCATGAGCATCGCGCAGCAGCTGCTGCTGCGCGCGCTGGTGGCCCGGTTCTGGAAGCAGCCGTACCGGGCGCGGCTCAGCCGCTGGGGCACCTCGCTGCACGACCGCTTCATGTTGCCGACCTTCATCCGCCAGGACTTCGAGGACGTGATCGCCGAGATGCGGCAGGCCGGCTACGGCTTCGACGCCGCCTGGTTCGCGCCGCACCTGCAGTTCCGCTTCCCGCTGGTGGGCAGCATCGCCGCCGCCGGCATGGAGCTCACGCTGCGCAATGCGCTCGAGCCCTGGCATGTGATGGGCGAGGAAAACAGCGCCGGCGGCACGGCCCGCTACGTGGACTCCTCGCTCGAACGCATCGAGGTGCATGTCACCGGCTTCAATGAAAGCCGGTATGCCATCACCTGCAACGGCCGGGCGCTGGCCATGCAGGCGACCGGAACCGAAGGCGAATTCGTCGCCGGCGTGCGCTACAAGGCCTGGAGTCCGCCGTCGGCGCTGCATCCGTCGATCGGCGTGCATTCGCCGCTGACCTTCGACATCGTCGACACCTGGATGCGCCGCTCGATCGCCGGCTGCCAGTACCACGTCTCGCATCCGGGCGGCCTGAGCTACGAGACCTTGCCGGTCAACGCCAACGAGGCGGAAAGCCGGCGCCTGTCACGCTTCGTCGCCATGGGCCATACGCCCGGCAGCATGCCCGACGTGGCGCCCAGCATTGCGATCGCCGGCAACCGCGAGTTCCCGTTCACGCTGGACCTGCGCCAGCGCTGACGCACCGCATGAGCCAGGACCCGACGACTCCCCGCGCGCAACCGCCGGCACCGCCGATGCCGGACGATGCCCCTTTGCGTCCGGCCGCCGCGGCGCCGGGCCATCTGGACGAAGTGCACCACCAGGCCGTGCGCAGCGCATCCGCGGACGCCGCCGATGCGGCGCCGATGGCGCCGCATTGGGCATCGTTCTTCGAACACCTGGGCCCGCTCGATCCGCAGGACCTCAATCGCCGCGCCAGCCGGCTGCAGCGCCAGCTGCGCGACAACGGCGTGACCTACAACGTCTATGCGGATGCCGGCGGCCCGCCGCGCCCCTGGTCGCTGGACCTGTTCCCGCTCATCGTCACGCCGCAGAGCTGGCGCCAGATCGAGGCCGGCGTGTTGCAGCGCACCCGGCTGCTCGAACGTGTCATGGCCGACATCTACGGCCCCCAGGAACTGCTGCGCGAGGGCCTGATCCCGCCGGCGCTGGTACAAGGCCACTCCGGCTACCTGCGCGCGATGCGCGGCGCCGAGCCGGTGGGCGGCACCCGGCTGCACATCGCCGCATTCGACCTGGCCCATGGTCCGGACGGCAACTGGTGGCTGGTGTCGCAGCGCACCCAGGCACCTTCGGGCCTGGGTTACCTGCTCGAGAACCGGATCGCGATCTCGCAGCTGTTCCCCGAGGCGTTCGAGAACATGCATGCGCAGCGCCTGGGCGGCACCTACCGGGCACTGGTGGACAACCTCAAGGCCTCCAGCCCGGGCGGACGCGATGCCCATATTGCGCTGCTGACGCCCGGCCCCTACAACGAAACCTATTTCGAGCACGCGTATCTGGCACGTTACCTGGGCCTGACCCTGGTGCAGGGCGGCGACATGGTCGTGCGCGACGAACGGCTGTACCTCAAGACCTTGCGGGGCCTGGTGCCGATCCACGGCCTGCTCAAGCGCATGGACGACGCCTTCCTGGACCCGCTGGAACTGCGCGCCGACTCCAGCCTCGGCGTGCCCGGGCTGCTGCAGGCGGTGCGTGCCGGCAATGTCCTGATGGCCAACATGCCCGGTTCGGCCTTCCTCGAGTCTCCCGCGCTGCTCGGTTTCCTGCCGGCGCTGTCGCGCCAGCTGCTCGGCGAAGAACTCCAACTGGCCGCATTGCCGACCTGGTGGTGCGGCGAACGCGCGGCCATGGATGCGGCCTTGCCGCGCCTGGCCGCCTGCGCCATCAAGCCGACCTATCCGCCCGGGGAATCGTCCGAGGGTTTCCAGTCGGTACTCGGCCGGGAATTGTCGGCCCGCGAAATCGACGAATGGGCCGGGCGCATCGCGCTGCAGGGCGACGACCATACGGTGCAGGCCTACATGCCGCTGTCGCAGATCCCGACCTGGCAAGGCGGCAGCACGCCGCAGACCGGCCAGATCGTGCCGCGCTCGGCCATGCTGCGGGTGTTCGCGGTCAGCAACGGTCCGCAGTCCTGGCGCGTGCTGCCCGGCGGGCTGGCCCGCGTTGCCCATGCGCGCGCCGAGATCGCCGCGATGCAACGCGGCGGCAGCAGCGCCGACGTCTGGGTCATGACCGATGCCAAGCCCGACCGCACCACGCTGCTGGCGCCGGCGCTGACGGTGGAGATGGTGGCCCAGCGCAAGCCGCTGGTCACCAGCCGCGCGGCCGAGAACCTGTACTGGCTGGGGCGGTACACCGAACGCACCGAGAACACCATCGCGCTGGCGCGCCTGACCCTCGAATGCCTGGGCGGCGAGGACCAGACCAACGTCCGGCTGCTGGCCTGGCTCGACGCCATGGCCCGCTTCCACGGGCTGGTGCTGCCCGACGTGCCGGCACTGGAGCAGTCGCGCCGGGTGTTCGAGCGCTCGCTGATCGCCAGCCTGGGCAGCGAATCGCAGGTCTGCAGCGTCGGCTACAACCTGCGCGCGGTGCGCCAGGCCGGATCGTCGGTGCGCGAACGCCTGTCGCTCGAGCACTGGCAACTGATCGAACGCGCGCAGGATGAGCTGGCCCGCACCTTCGCCGAACTCGATCGACCGGCCGAATACGGTGCGCTCGAGGCGCTCGACCTGCTGCGCAACATCGGTCGCCAGATGGCCGCCATCACCGGCGCGCAGACCGACCGGATGACGCGCGACGACGGCTGGCGATTGCTCAGCATCGGCCGCCATGTGGAACGGCTGGGTTTCCTGGCCGCGTCGCTCGACCTCGCTCTGGAAGCCGGCTCGCTCGCCGACCCTGCCGGTTTCGAGGCCATGCTGGCGCTGTTCGACAGCAGCATCTCGTTCCGGGCGAAGTTCCAGCAAAGCCGCGAAATGCCGGCCCTGGTCGACCTGCTGGTGCTCAACCGGGACAACCCGCGCTCGCTGGCCTGGGTCGCGCATACGCTGCGCGGGCGCCTGGCCAAGCTCGCCGGCAGCGAGCCGAACGAACTGAGCCCGATGTCGCTGGAGGTGCCCGATCCGGCACGCTGGAGCCTGGCCCACCTGTGCACGTCCCAGCCGGCGCTGGAGGAGGCCACGGACGACACCGGCGTGCCGACCGCATGGCCCCACCTGCTGGAGGTGCTCGAGCAATGCGGCAATGCCGCGCATGCGGTGTCCGAACTCATCAGCGCCACCTACTTCACCCATTCCGGCGCGTCCGAACAAAGCGTGGGGGCCTGATGCAGTTGTCGATCACGCACACCACCCGCTATGACTACGCGCCCCCGGTCGACGTGGCCCAGCACATCGCCTGCCTGCGGCCACGTACTACCGTCGCGCAGCAGTTGCTGTCGCACCAGCTGAGCGTCTCGCCGACGCCGTCGCAATGCCGCGCGTCAGTCGACGCGTTCGGCAACCAGCGCAGCTTCCTGTCGCTGCAGATCCCGCACGACCGGCTCGAGGTCACGGCCACCAGCGTGGTCCAGACCCGTTCGCTGGACATGACGGCGGTCGCCTTGCCGTGGGAACAGGCTGCCGAGCATTTCCGCTACCGGGCCGACGCGGTCTACGACGCCGATGTCGAGTTCCGCTTCCCGTCCCAGCACGTGCCGCGGCACGCCGAGTTCGCGGCCTATGCGCAACCGAGCTTCACGCCCGATGCCGACCTGCATGCGGCCACGCTGGACCTGATGCAGCGCATCCACCAGGAGTTCCGCTACGACAGCCAGAGCACCGAGGTGCATACGCCGGCGCTCGAGGCGCTGCGCCAGCGCCATGGCGTGTGCCAGGACTTCGCCCACATCATGATCGCCTGCCTGCGCTCGCTGGGCCTGTCGGCGCGCTACGTCAGCGGCTACCTGCTGACCCAGCCGCCGCCGGGCCAGCCGCGGCTGGTCGGCGCCGACGCCTCGCACGCCTGGATCTCGCTGCTGCTGCCCACGCAGGACGGCGTCACCCGCTGGTGCGACTTCGACCCGACCAACGACCGCTGGGGCTGGGGCGCGCCCGGCGACGACTACGTGGTGCTGGCGCTCGGGCGCGACTTTGCCGACGTCTCGCCGATCCGCGGCGTGATCCATGGCGGCGCCAGCCATGAACTGACGGTGGCCGTCACCGT
Organism: Rhodoferax sp.; assembly: GCA_024236015.1. GTDB lineage: Bacteria > Pseudomonadota > Gammaproteobacteria > Burkholderiales > Burkholderiaceae_C > CAISIP01. The sequence continues at coordinate 242,972 of JACKLK010000001.1, read as the reverse complement.
CGCGCCGCTGGACCCCGAGGCCGACACAGGCCATACACTGTTCGACGCGTTGCCCGCGGCGGCACCCGCCGCCCCCACGCAAACCCCATCACAGTCACAGTCACAGTCACAGTCACAGTCACAAACATCACCATGAACGTCTACGACAAACTCACCGAACTCGACATCACGCTGCCGCCGGTGGCCATGCCCGCCGCAGCCTACCTGCCCTTCGTGCAGACCGGCAAGCTGGTCTTTCTCAGTGGCCATATCGCGAAGAAGGACGGCAAGCCCTGGGTCGGCCAACTGGGCAAGAACATGACCACCGACGAAGGCAAGGCCGCGGCACGCGCGATCGCCATCGACCTGATGGGCACGCTGCACGTGGCCGTCGGCGGCGACCTGAACCGGGTCAAGCGCATCGTCAAGCTGATGGCGCTGGTCAACTCGACCGGTGACTTCACCGAGCAGCATCTGGTGACCAACGGCGCCAGCGAACTGATCGGCCAGGTGTTCGGCGACAACGGCGCCCATGCCCGCAGCGCCTTCGGCGTGGCCCAGATCCCGATGGGCGCCTGCGTCGAGATCGAGATGATCGCCGAGATCGCATAGCCCCGCGGGCGCCGGATCACGCGGCCGTGTCCCCTTCGTGCGCCAGGATGGCGAAGCGCCGGGGCAGGCATTTGCCGCTACCCTGTTCGTGTCACCGCTTCGAGGAACCCTTTCCATGGACACCAGAACCCTGACCGGCAGCTGCCTGTGCGGAGCCGTCCGCTACACCGTACACGGCGAGCCGCAGCGCGCCTTTCACTGCCACTGTTCGCGTTGCCGCAAGGCGACCGGCACCGGCCATGCGACCAACCTGTTCGTCGCCGGCACCCTCACCTGGGACGCCGGCGAGGCGCTGGTGCACCATTTCAAGGTGCCCGAGGCCCAACGGTTCACGAATGCGTTCTGCAGCGCATGTGGCGCACGGGTGCCGCGTTCGGCCCCGGGCTCGGGCATGGTCATGATCCCGATGGGCTCGCTGGACGTCGACCCGGGACTCGAACCCCAGGGACGGATCTTCCAGGGCTCGCGGACGTCCTGGTCGTGCAGCGACAAGGCGCTGCCGGGGTTCGAGACGATGCCGGGGTGAGTGAAGGCGAAGGGATGCGTGGCCCGCAATGGCGTCGCGTCGCGTCGAGCCGATCGGCCCGGTGGCGTGCAGTTTCTTGCGATGCCAGCTTCACGGCCGGTGGGCGGGGGTGGCTGGCTGGTCTTTAGGGCCTTTTTTGGGTGCTTCAGCCTGGTTGCGTTTGCGGCCATCCGATGGCCTTGGCCAGCGCCAGCGGGGTGCCGGAACTGGACGGGGTGCAGGTCTACACGACGGTCCGGTATCGGGTTGTCCCGTTCAATGCCAGACAGCAGCCGTTGGTGGCGGTCCGGAATGTGCCCAAAGCCGAAGTTCGGATTGCCGAAATGCCGGCCTGATAGCGGTCATTGGACTCTCGGGATGCTGCTCACTGGACTGACGGCGGAGATCCGTAAAGCAGCCCTCCAATTTGCCTCACCAAATCACATTGCCGACATTGGCGGCGGAAAAGTCTGGGACAGGACTGCAGCGGTTGCGGCCGGTCAGGCTGGGTGCGCCAGATCGGCCTTGACCCCGCTGCCTACGGAACTCACTTCATGAGGCGCACCAAGGCATCGCTCATTTACTGGCAAACCAAAAACTTGCGTGCTTTGCAACTACTGCTTGGCCACGCAAAAATTGAAAGCACAGTCCGGTACCTGGGTATCGACGTTGATGACGCGCTCGAAATGGCAGAGGACACGGAGGCTTGACGCCACCATCGCGGCGAGATTGGTAGAAATATCATGGCGCCGCGCTCGGTAAACCTGTACGGATTGTGCGGGCGCCTGGTTCGATAGGCTTGATTCTGGTTGCCGCGCCCGCTGGTCGTCAGCCTTACTGCATCCCGTCCGCAGTTTGAAGTTGCTGTGGACGACGGTGAGCTGCCAATCAAGATTTCCCACCATCCGACTCTTTAAGGCTAGGACCGGACCACCCCTGTGGCGCATGACATCGGAAACTTCCGTTCAGAGCGGCCATTCAAACACTGAAAACGCAAAGGTCACCCGCTCAAAATCGGTCTACCATCGTCAGCAATCGACAAAGGATCTACGCTTCATGGCTTCTGTCAGCGCACAAACCCGTCAGACTTTGACGGCTATTTCTGGGCTCATCCAGGCGAACTTAGTGAGCCAGGCCACCCAAGATATGAGGAATCTGATTCGAGAGCTTGGGCCGCAAGAACTTGTGCTGGCTTCGCACGACCTCCGCATCCTGATTGAAGGCTTTCAGAAGCAGCGCCGCCGTGATCTGCGGGAGGAGTTGGAGCGGCGTCTAGGAAATGTGGCTTCCGCCCCGAGTGTTAGCGACGGGATCAAGGTCCGACCTCAGGTGTCACTCGCGTCGACCGAGCATCTGCTCAGCGCACGTGTCAGCAGGATGCTCAGGGACCTTTTCAATAACCACATCTTTAAATGGTCCCCCCACTATCGTGACGCGCTTCGATTCATGGTCGATAGTGCCCTCGAGGAGTTCCCCGAATCAGGGTCGATCGAAGCAGAGCTGATTGTGATCTCCGGTCAGTTTGCTGCGCACTCCAAGGACATCTTCGGTAACGGCTATTCGTTCCAGATCAGGCGGGGGCTTACTTCAACGGTTGCGGAACTCAAATCGATTAGCGGGCTGCAAGCGTTCCTGGATCTGGTTGTGTCGATTTATCTTGAGCGACGCCAACGCGTGGATTCAGCGACACAGGCAGGCATCCTGTGGAGCCTCACCTCTGGCATCCTGTCCGGAATCGTCGGCGGATACGGATCATCCGACCTCGGCGGCGTGCCTGGGTGGCACCTGTTGTCCAAGAGTCTGCGAAGTTGGGTTCCACCAATGGGGTTCTGCCGCGGCGTAGAACTCATGGCGCTCTTTGAGGACTTTCCGTCTTCCCATCGGAATGATGATCTGTTCCGAGCGCTCGTTGGTACGTCACTTGCAATCGATCGCTTGGCGCACAAGTTCTATGGCGATGACGTCCTCCTCCCTCGTCTGAGCCGAATGTCAGTCCAGTTGCCTGCGCGCCTCGACATCACATTGGCTGCCAAACGTGGCACGCGACGGCAGGACCTTTTGGTGACCTGCTTCTTGCAAGGGCCACTTCAGTCGAACCAGCCAATAACCAGCGCTCAGGCACTACGCGCAGCCGTCGTGGTAGCACCGCTTGATGATCGAACCGCCAGCTGGATTGAACGTGAAGAAATCTCTGGTGTAGTCAATGCCGAAGGGCACGCAGCGGAGCCACAACAGATTCACCACCTTTCCGAATTGATATTTGCCTGCCTCGAAGCCCAAGAAATCCGCGACGACGCCTACGGCACGTCGAGCGTGATGACACACAACTTCGCAGGTGACTTTCCCCTCGACGATCCAGACTTCAGGCGCCAGTTCCTGGTGCAGCGGCACAGTGTGAAGCTTCTGCTGCAGGAATTCGACGGCAGCAACGGCATTCATCTGTGGTGCAGTGTGCGCCGGTCAGGAAAGACAACCGCCGCACAAGAGCTCGCGGATAGTAGCGGCGGATCGGTCGTAGTCACGCAAACCATGGATCGCGTGCCGAGGTCTCCGCTCCAGAACATTTTCGCGACTCGCGTCCGAGAGGCTTTCCAGGCTGCAGCCGATCTGCCGGATGACTTCTTTGCCAAGGTTGTCCGAGAGTGCGCTTTGGCCGCCACGGCGAATGACGCAGGCGACAGCCGCATCGTTTTCATCATCGACGAGTACGAGTCCTTGTTCGAATCGATTGATGCGTATTCGCGTAGCGACAGAGCTCTGAAGGTCATGGTGGCTCTGCCGCTACTGAGCCAAATGGTCGACTTCGCGACCAGTAACCTGCTGATCTTCATGGGCCAACGACCCGACGCCTACTTGATCTTGTCCGCCCAAAATCAGCTGAGCCCGCTCGTGCGTCAATTGAGTTTCCCACTGTTCGAGCACGTAGTAGGTGGCGCGGAGACCGAGTTCTCACAACTCCTGAGGTATGTCCTTGGGGAGAAGCTGTCCTTCGATGCATCGTTCGCGGCTGCGGTGCACAATGAAACGAGCGGCCACCCCTACTTGACTGTCAACCTGATGGTGGATTTCTGCGACTACCTCATCGGCAACAGGTACCGCCTGGGAGGACCTTCGCTGACCGTGCAACTATTCGATGATTTCACCCGAGACAGGCTGGCGGTTTCCGCGCTGAAACGCAGCCCCCACTACGAGTTTTTCCATGGGCAGATGGCCGAATACTTGAGCGAACAAGCCCGCACGAATGAGCCGTGGCTTAACGCAATCGCGACCATCCTTCGGACACTGGCGACAAAGCACCCGAAGAACTTCACCTGTGCGTTCAGCAGCTACGAGCAATGGGGGGCACCAATCGGTGCCGTCGCGCGTATGACTGCAGCTCGCCTCCTCACGACCGGCTCGCAGGCGAATTTCCTTAGGGACAACGGCGGGCAGGTCTCAGCAGGGGTTAGATTACTTGCCCGGCTCGCCGGCGCTGCAGCTCCAAGGCTGAACTGACCATGCAATACACGCCTCAACAGGTGTTCCAACTGGTCCGCGCAGTGCCTTGGAGCGCTAACAGCTGCATCCGAATGTTATGGGTACGCCATGCCGAGGGATCGCGCGATGCTCTTGCCGAACAGCTCTGGACATGGATCGAAAGAGAGGCCGTCGTTCCAATGGTTCTAAGAAGCGCAGGCTTCAAGAATTCCAACTCGGTCTTGGCCGACGCGATGGAGTTGTTCGAAGCCAACCGACAGCGAATCGAGACACTCTGTGCGGACGCTCCCGAGCGCATAACGTTTCTGATCTTGTCGAAAGACGACTTTCGGCTGGTGAATGCGAGCTCTCCCATTGAGCTTCCGGAATGGTTCCCCGTACGGCCGACCACGTCCACGTTTTTCTCAGTAAACGATCTGGGAGATGCAGCGGAGATCGAACCGCTCAACCTCCCTGACGCGCGGATGGAGAACATCGCCGAGCTACTCTTCGAGCTCGAGTCTGCCATCAGCGACAAGCTCACTGAAGTCTATGTGCTGGACCCCGCGCGCGTTGCAGCGTGCATAGATGCACTGCAACCCAGCGGACCCAAATGCACAGATGCCCAAGCCACCCTTTCGCTGTTTTCTGCCCACTTGGCTGGAACAGTGGATCCACGCGCCTACCGCCCGAATGCAGCCGATAGGTCTAAGTTCCTTGCGGCGCGAATTCTCAAGCTCGTGCTGGGGCACCCTCCGAAACAACTCGCCACTGCGGCGGAAGAGCTGAGCCGCAACCTTCAAGGCTCCGACGCAAGGGCGCTGAAGCCGACTTTTTTCGCGGTCATGTGGCGACCAGCAAACAAGATGTCCGTCGAAGCCACCAACTGGCACGCCGTCCTTGTGGCTTTCTTTCAGGTGTACCAGCTGATGAACGCCCATGCGCATGCTGGCGAATTTCCGGCATATTCGGTCGCGCTGCAGTACGCCAACTCTTTGAACCTACGTCAGTTCCTACGCGACGCCAGAGAATTTGTCGAATCGCTTCGATAGCAGAAGCATCTGCAGCCTTACTGCTAGGGATTTGCTGAAGAAGGTCCACGGAATTCAAGCCTGAAGCGTTGATACAAGATGAAGCAACAGACCCTTGCCATGGCCGCAGACCAGAACGCTGGATTCGAACAATTTCGCAAGCCCACGCGGCGCGATGAATTCCTGAGCACCATGGACACGATCATGCCGTGGTCCGAACTGTGCGCGGTGATTGAACCGGTTTATCCCAAAGGTGTGGGCGGCCGGCCGCCGATTGGCCTGGAGCGCATGCTGCGTATTCACTTCGTGCAGCATTGGTTCAACCTGGCTGATCTTGCGTGCGAGGAGGCTTTGTACGACAGCGCGAGTTTGCGGCGCTTCGTTGGCATCGATCTGGGCAAGGAGCCGGTGCCGGACGCCACGACGATGTTGAAGTTCCGTCGCTTGCTCAATGACAACAAATTGGGTGAGCAACTGTTTGCCAAGGTAGGACAGGTGCTGCAGGCCAGTGGCTTCAAACTCAAGACCGGAACCATTGTGGACGCCACCATCATTGGCGCGCCGAGTTCGACCAAGAACAAGGAGCGCAAGCGCGACCCCGAGATGCATCAGTCCAAGAAGGGACAGCAATGGTATTTCGGCATGAAGCTGCACATCGGTGTGGACAGCCAGAGTGGCCTGGCGCACCACGCTGTTGTCACGGCGGCCAATGTCCATGACAAGCACCCGCTGCCCGACCTGCTGCACGGCAACGAGAGGCGCGTGTACGGAGACAGCGCCTATGCCAGCCAGAAAGGCCTGATCGCCAGCAAGGCACCTGAGGCGAAGGACTTCACCAACGATCGGGTACGCAACCATATCGGTGAAGTAGATGAGGCCAAGCGAACGAGGAACCGCAACAAGTCGCGCATACGCGCCCGTGTCGAACATGTCTTCGGCGTGGTCAAGCGGCTGTGGGGATTCAACAAGGCGCGTTATCGCGGCTTGGCCAAGAACGCGACGCGGGCGTTCACGGCACTTGCGCTGGCCAATATTTACCTCGCGCGAGGACCACTGATGGCACAGGTGCGTCCATGAGGGCGAAATATGGGCCAACCGGCCCCGAATCGAGGACCTATAGCCCCCTGAAGGGGTCGGAAATCGAGTTCGAACGCTCATTTGCGACCGCAAGCTGTTTGTTGATTAAAAAAACGGGCGCTACTTCAGCGCATCCCTAGCCAAGATTTCGCTTGGGCGGCTCCGAGCACCGGCCGATTAATGTCGCTCACGTTCATCTGGCTCAACCCGACAGAGCTCCCAATGACAGCTGTGCAGCGTACAGGGATCGCTGGCTTGCCAAAGGCGACCGACTGCTCAAGAAGCGTGCGTCTCAGACTTTCCCGGCACCAAAGTCGGCAATGCGATGTGATATGACGCCCCGAACTGAGCGGCAGCTTTCTGGAACCGCGACAGGGGGAATTTCTCTCGCCCCGGAAGCTGACACCCGCGAGCACCCGCTCCTGGTCGCGAGTTGCCAATCCAATACGTCGTGTTGGGACGCGGGAGCGACTAGAACACGCGCCAAACTTCGGTCAGAACGGTTTTGCCGTCATCAACCAAAAGACGACTACCAGGCTGAAGAATGCCGGAATTCCAAGCAGCACCCACAGTTTTTCGTACCGCCAGTACCGAGCCGGTAGCGGCGATTCCGGTGGTGAACTGACCGCCATACGATGCATCTTCCACTGCAGCCACAGGACCGGCAGCCAGCAGGCCCCTGCAACGCAGTACAGCAGCACCGAAACGCCAAGCCAGTTCGGGGAGGTGAAGTCCAATGGGTACCCCGCCATCAGCATGAGACTGAAACCGGACAGCGGTTGGACAACAACCGCCGGTGTCGTGAAGTAGAGGTCGGCCCGCATCACGTGTCCAGTGACAACCGTTATTGCCGAGCGGTTGCCGCTTCGATTTGCCATCCACATGAAGAATGCCGTGCCAATCCCTGTCCCGAACAATATCGTCGACGAGACGATATGGAGCGTCTTCATGGCAAGATACATCAGCGTGCCCTCTTGTCTTCGTGCAGGAGCAGATAGAACATTGCCGCCAACACCGCCAAATTCTTGGTCAGCGGTCCGAAAGGGTGCAACCAAAACGTAGGCAGAGCCACAGCCAGGCCAACTGAATAGGCGACGGTCAGCACAAGCTGGGCCTTCCACAGCCGCGAACTTGGTCGAAACAGGGAGAGCACTCCCATGGTTGCATCCAGGGCACACGATGCGAACAGCCAAGATGGCGTCCCCAATCCCGGCCAGAAGCTGCTCAGCCAGGATAGCGTCTCATCCCTGGGCCAGCCAAAGGCAGTGACGACGGCCGTCCAGAGCCAGATAAACGCGACGCTCAACCGAGCGAACCAGTAGAGCTGTGTTTCCTGGACCATCTGTCGGTCCTGGGCCGTCGCAAACTGCGTGTAGGGAAGTGCCGCTTCGTTGTTCCGTTCACTATGCGTGCCAGTCTGTAGCAAGACCCAGGTTTGGTTGTTGACAAAGTGGGAGTGCAGCAGTTCACCCACCCTGAACAGCCAGGCGCTCCAGCTTCGTGGAATCCTGAGTGTCAGCCAGGCCGGACGAAGACCCATGCCAACACGCAATGCGGCAAGATATTCGGATACCGCAACCTGATGCGTACCGGCGCATTCGACCACCTGCTCGGAACTGCCGGTCAAGGCACGCACTACAGCGATTGCGACCTCGCGCTCATGAACCGGCTGCAGGTTACGGGGAAGTCCAAAATCCACCTGGACTGGCAGTGCGGCTAGACTCAGGAAAAATCTGGAACTGTTTCCCTGGTTGCCAAATACCAATGAGGGGTAGATGACCGTCCCCGTCGGACAGTGTGCGAGCAGATACCGGTCAGCGCGAGCCTTCGTCGATGCATAGGGCAGCGGTGAGTCCTCGGAAAAACCAAGTGCAGAGATGTGAACGACCCGCAGGCTGCTTGCGGCGCATGCGTCGAACAAGGCAACGGGTACCGTGTGCTGCACCAACTCGAACTCTGCGGCCGTGCCCGACCAAATCCCAACACAATTGACGACCGCGTCGACTTCGTGATGATGAAGAATGGTTGCCCAGGACTCTGGTGTAGTCAGGGACGCGAAGTCGACCCGGATATGCCCCGGCTTGTCGCGGTGGGATGCGGGTAGTATTTCGAGGGAAGGCTCCAGCCGCGCGGCAGCCTGGATGGCCTGGCCAATCATGCCGCTGGCGCCGAGCACCAGGATTCGCTTCTTTCTCATCGTGACCGATAGTGTCGCCTATCGGCATCGCCATTTACCAGAGTGCAAGGGGTGCCGCTCGGACTGGCCTGAACGACCGCTTTTGGGCAGATTGACGAATGACCGGTTGTGGTCGCCAACGGCCAGTCGAGCACCCCGATTCAATGACAGGCGACGCCACAAGCCACCCCATCACCCCCCACCGTCACCCCCCCTCCACCCGCCGCCGCGTATCCACATCGACCAGCGCCCGCAGCGCCGCGAACAGCGGATCGGCATCCGTATATTTCTGCCCGTACGTCAGGTTGAACCGGTAGTCGAAATCCGGCGGGTTGGCGCCCTGGTTGTGCTGGATCAGGGTCTCGAGTTTGTCCAGGGCCTTGGCCGCGCGCGCCTCCGGCGTCGCGGCGGCATCGTATTCGTCCCACAGGTCGAGAAAATCCTGTTGCAGCGCCGGCGGCAGTGGCGCGAGCAGCGTGAGCAGGTCTTCGCGTTCGCGGAGCGCCTTGTCGGGGGAGCCGTCCTGTTCGATGGCCGGGATGTCGCCGCCGATGGCTTCGCCGAGGTCGTGGATGATGCAGATCTTGAGCAGGCGCAGCAGGTCGATGCCGGGCAGTTCGCGGGCGAACACCAGCACCATCAGGCACAGGCGCCAGCTGTGTTCGGCCGTGCTTTCGCGCCGCCCCTGCGCGGTATGGCCGCTGCGCAGCACGTCCTTGAGCCGCTGCGCCTCGCGGATGAAGGTCAGGTGGTTCTCGAAGTTCCCGGCGTCCATGGCGTCAGTGTCGCATGACCGGCGCGCCGTGGCAGCGGGTGTTCAGTCCGGCAGGCGCTCGCACGGCTGGTCGGCGACGGCCCGGAGTGCGGCCGGGTCCACCCGCTGCGGTGCAACCTGTGCCAGCGGCACCAGCACGAAGGCGCGGGTGCCCATGCGCGGATGCGGAACCTCCAGCGTGGCGCTGTGGATCGTCGCGTCGCCGAACAGCAGCAGGTCCAGGTCGAGCGTGCGCGGCGCATTGCGGTACGGGCGTTCGCGCAACGCGTCGCGTTCGAGCCGCTGCAAGCCCTCGAGCAGGTCGTAGGCGGTGCCGGTGCTGCGCAGGCCCACGACGGCGTTGATGTAGTCCGGCCCGCTGGAGTCGACCGGCGCGGTGCGGTACAGGCTGGAGCGGCCCGTCAGTTCGACCTGCGCGAGTTGCCCGATGGCGTCCATGCTGCGCCGGACCATGGCCGCGGCGTCGCCCAGGTTGGCGCCCAGTGCGACATAGGCGACGACCGGCTCGCGCCGCACGGCGACGTTCACGCCTCGGGCGTGTTGCCCGCGTCGCCGCCCGGACGCGCGCCACCGGGGCGACGACGACGGCGGCGCTTGCGCGGTGCGTCCGACGCAGGCTCGCCATCCTCCGTTGCGGTCGTTGCCGCCGTTGCGCCTGCCGATGCATCGCTTGGCGCAGGGTCGGCACCTTCGGCGGCCGGCGTCGCCGACCGCTTGCGCGGCGGGCGCGGCGCGCGCGTGGCCTTGCCACGGCCCTGTTCGGCGCGCACCTGCTCGACCATGTCGGCACGCAGGTTGTCGTTGGCCATGCTGAACTCCTGCCACCAGTCGGCCAGCACTTCCTCGATCTCGCCGGTTTCGGCGCGCAGGCGCATGAAGTCGAACGCGGCACGGAAGCGCGGCTGGTCCACCAGGCTGAACGCCGAACTGCCGACACGTTTCTCGAAGCGTGGCTGCATCATCCAGATCTCGCGCATGTCAGACGCCAGGCGGCCGCCGCCGGACACGTCGCCGATCCGCTCCGAGAACACCTGGTCGATCGCGTCCTGCAGCGCCGGGAAAGGCGGCTGGCGGCCAGGCTCTTCCATGCGTTTGCTCCAGCCGTCGCGCACGTCCGACCACAACACGCAGGCGAGCAGGAAACTCGGTGCCACCGGCTTGCCTTCGCCAACCCGGCGGTCGGTGTCCTGCAGCGCGCTGCGCACGAACGGGCTGTCGGCACGCTCGACCACCAGGTCGAGCAGCGGGTAGATGCCCTTGCTCAGTCCGAGCGCCTTGAGCTGCTCGATGGTGGCCAGCGCATGCCCGGTCTGCAGCAGCTTGAGCATCTCGTCGAACAGGCGGCTTTGCGGCACGTCCGCGAGCAAGTCCTTCATCTTCACCAGCGGCGCCGCCGTCTTGGGCTCGATGGTGAAACCCAGCGCCTTGAGCTTGGCCGAGAACCGGATCGCACGGATGATGCGCACCGGGTCTTCCCGGTAGCGCTGCGCCGGATCGCCGATCATGCGCAACACCCGCTTGGTCGAGTCCTTGATGCCGCCGTGGTAGTCGACGACGACCTGGGTTTCCGGGTCGTAATACATCGCGTTGATCGTGAAGTCGCGCCGCGCCGCGTCCTGGTCCTGCGGGCCCCAGACGTTGTCGCGCAGCACCCGGCCGCTGGCGTCGACCGCATGGGTCATGCTGGCCAGCTGGTTCTTGCTGGTGCGCTCGTTGCCGCTGACCTGCCCGGCGGCGGCATTGTCCAGGTAGGCGCGGAAGGTCGAGACTTCGATCACCTCGTGTTCGCGCCCGCGGCCGAACACCACGTGCACGATGCGAAAACGCCGCCCGATGATGAAGGCGCGCCGGAACAAGCCCTTGACCTGTTCCGGCGTGGCATTGGTGGCGACGTCGAAATCCTTGGGCCGCAGGCCGACCAGCAGGTCGCGCACGGCGCCGCCGACGATATAGGCCTCGAAACCGGCCTGCTTGAGCGTGCGCACCACGGTGGCGGCGCGATCGTCGACCAACGCCGGGTCGATCTTGTGTTCGTCCGCCATCACGTCGCGGCGCTTGCCGAACAAGGATCGGCTGGCGGCGGCGGGCTTCTTGCCCAGGAGTTTGTCGATGAAGTTCTTGATCATGGTGTGGGGGAAAACAGGTCCAGTATGCGCCATCCGCGCGCCTGGGCAATCGCGCGCAGGCGCGGGTCCGGGTTCGTCGCCACCGGTTCATGGGCACGCTCGAGCAGCGGCAGGTCGTTCGTGGAATCGGAATAGAAGGTGACGGCCACGTCCGCCCAGTCCAGGCCACGCGCGTGCAGCCATTGTTCGAAGCGCAGCACCTTGCCCTCGCGCGCCGACGGCACGCCGGCGATGGCGCCGGTGATCCAGCCGGTGCCGCCCGGCGCATCGTCGATCTCCAGTTCCACCGCGATCAGCTCGCTCACGCCCAGCGCCTCGGCGATCGGCCGCGTGACGAAGGCATTGGTGGCCGTGATGATCGCCACCAGGTCGCCCTGGCGCTGGTGATGGCGCACCAGCGCCAGCGCCTCCTCGCGGATGGCGGGCCGCACCACCTGCTCCATGAACCGTGCATGGGCTTCGCGCGCGGCCTGCGGCCCGTGCCGGCGCACGGCCTCGGTGGCGAAACGCACATAGTCGTGGATGTCCAGCGTGCCGGCCTGGTACTGGGCGAAGAATTCCTCGTTGCGCTGCGCGAACTGCTGCGCGTCGGTCCAGCCGATGGTGGTGGTGAACACCCCCCAGGCATGGTCGGAGTCGATCGGCAGCAGGGTATGGTCCAGGTCGAACAGCGTCACCCGTTGCGCGCCGCCAGCGGCGCCGGCACGGGAGGCCGCAGGGGTCGGGTTCATCGGTTCAGGATTCTTCCATCATGGCGCGGATCATCGGCACGGTGATCGCGCGCTTGGTCTGCAGGGCATAGGCGTCGATCAAGTCCAGCAGTTCCATCAGGCTGGGCAGGTCGCGGCTGAAGCGGGTCAACATGAAGTCCATGACCTCGTCGCCCAGGAACACGCCGCGCGCATCGGCGGCCTGGCGCAACACCGCGCGCCGTTCGGGCTCGCTGAGCACCGCCAGTGCGAACACATGGCCCCAGCCCAGCCGGGTGCGCAGGTCGTCGCGCAGGCGCAGCCCGGCGGGTGGCTGGTCGCCGCTGCCGATGACGGTGCGCTGCAGCGTCTGCGCATGCACGAACCAGTTGAACGCGGCCTGCTGCTGCACGGCGGTGAACAGGTGCACGTCGTCCAGCAGCACCGCGGCCCAGGCCTCGGAGAACGCCGGCGGCTCCTGCATGCCGGCATCGAGCCAGCCGACCACGGCGCCCTGCTCGCGCAAGGCCTCGCGCACCGCCTTGAGCAGATGCGTCTTGCCGCTGCCCGAGGCGCCCCACAGGTAGGTCGGGACCGGGGAGCGCGCGGCCTGGGCTCCGCCGCGCCCCAGCCACAGGTTCAGGTGCTCCCAGGCCGGCCGGTTCGGCCCCGGAAAGAAGTTCTGCATCGTCGGCCCGGTACTCAGGCCGATATCCAGTGCGATCTGCTTCATGCCCGCTCAATCGCCCTTGTACAGACCGCTGTCCTGGTAGCTGCGAAAGGCCCGGCGGATGGCGACCAGCAACACGGCGCTGGCCGGCAAGGCGATCAGCACGCCGACGAATCCCAGCAGCTGCCCGAACGCCAGCAGCGCGAAGATCACCACCAGCGGATGCAGTCCGATACGCTCGCCCAGCAGGCGCGGCGTCAGGTAGAAACTCTCGATGGTCTGGCCCAGGCCATAGACGACGGCCACCATCAGGATCGCCTTGCCCGGCCCGGCATTGGCCGAGAACTCGAGCACGCCGGCCAGCGTGGCCAGCACCAGCCCCAGGCCGAACCCCAGGTAGGGCACGAACACCGCCAGCCCGGTGAACACGCCGATCGGCAGGGCCAGGTCGAGCCCGAACAGGGCCAGTCCGATGCTGTAGAAGGCCGCCAGGATCAGCATCACCAGCAGTTGCCCGCGCAGGTACTGGCCCAGCACCTGGTCGGCCTCCTGCGTGAAGCTGTTGACGGCACCGCGCAGCCGCGGCGGCACCAGCTGCATCACGGATGCGACGAACCGGTCCCAGTCCATCAGCAGGTAGAACAGCGCCACCGGGATCAGCACCGCGTTGCCGATGAGCGCGAACGCCACGCTGCCGCCCAGCTTGAGCGAGGCCATCATCGAGCCGAAGGCATCGCCGACGTTGGCGTTGAGGTACTTGAGCACGAACTCCTTGATGTTGGCGACGTCCATCGAAAGGCCCACGCCGAGCCGCTCGAGCAGCGGCTTGACAAGGGCGTTGAAGCGGTCGAACAACACCGGGATCTGCTCGCGCAGCACCGGCAGTTCCCGGGCCAGGATGGGCACGATCAGCAGCGCCACGCTGAGCAACACGACGAACAGCAGGAACTGCACCAGCAACACCGCGAGCAGCCGGGGCAACCTGCCGCCGCGCTTGCGGTCGAGCCGGTCCACCAGCGGGGTGAGCGCGTACGCGAACACCGCCGCCACCACGAAGGGCGTCAGGACCGGTCCCAGCAACCAGAGAAAAAAGATGACGAACGCAGCAATCGCGCCCCATGCGGCGGCGGACTTCTGGGTTGCGGTGAACTGCATACAAGCGTGCGGGTGTCAACCCGTAGAATCTGGGCAAATTCTATCGGGGTCCGCAGCGGCCCCTGACCGCCGGCCTCCCCCGCCGGCCGACCGCCCTCTGACACCATGACCACTGCCACCCCCTCCTCTGCCCTGTCCTACAAGGATGCCGGTGTCGACATCGACGCCGGCGACGCGCTGGTCGAGCGCATCAAGCCGCTGGCCCGCAAGACCATGCGCGAGGGCGTGCTGGCCGGCATCGGCGGCTTCGGCGCCCTGTTCGAAGTGCCCAAGCGCTACCGCGAACCGGTGCTGGTCAGCGGCACCGACGGTGTCGGCACCAAGCTCAAGCTGGCGTTCGAATGGAACATGCACGACACCGTGGGCATCGACCTGGTGGCCATGAGCGTCAACGACGTGCTGGTTCAGGGCGCGGAACCCCTGTTCTTCCTGGACTATTTCGCCTGCGGCAAGCTCGACGTGGACACCGCGGCGGCCGTCGTGGGCGGCATTGCACGGGGCTGCGAGCTCTCGGGCTGCGCACTGATCGGCGGCGAGACCGCGGAGATGCCGGGCATGTACCCACCGGGCGAATACGACCTGGCCGGCTTTGCGGTCGGCGCGGTCGAGAAGTCCGCCATCCTCACCGGCAAGAACGTGCAGCCGGGCGACGTGGTGCTGGGCCTGGCCAGCAGCGGCGTGCATTCCAACGGATTCAGCCTGGTGCGCAAGTGCATCGACCGGGTCGCCGGCACCGGCGATGCGTACGACGCATCCAGGCTGCCCGCACAACTCGACGGCCAGGACTTCCGCGTCGCGCTGATGGCGCCCACGCGGCTGTATGTCAAGCCGGTGCTGGCCGCGCTTGCGCTGCACCCGATCAAGGCGCTGGCGCACATCACCGGCGGCGGCCTGCTGGAGAACATCCCGCGTGTATTGCCCGACGGCATGGCGGCCCACCTGACCAAGGGCAGCTGGCCGCAGTCCGAACTGTTCGCCTGGCTGCAGCAGACCTCCGGCATCGACGACCACGAGATGAACCGCACCTTCAACAACGGCATCGGCATGGTGGTGGTCGTGGACGCGGCCCATGCCGACGCCACCGCCAGCAGCTTGCGCGAGCACGGCGAAACGGTGCACCGCATCGGCGCCATCGCGCCCCGGGCCGACGGCGCGGCCGTCGAGATCCGCTGACCACGCCAGCGCAGGCTGTGCGAATTCAGTCGCTGCGCGCGCGGCGCAGTTCGGCGACCCGCGCAGCGATCGCGTCGATGTCCAGGCCTTCCTCGACGTTGGCCAGATAGGCGTCGAGGTCCTGCACCGCCTGGGCGCTGTGCCCGAGTTCGGCATGGGCCAGGCCGCGGTCGCGGTATTCGGCCCAGGCCTGCGGCAGCAACACGATGAGCCGGTCCTGCACCGCGATCATGCGGCCCCAGTCCTCCTGGGTGCGGTGGATCTCCTTGAGGTTACGCAGCATGCGCGCGACGATCTCGCGCGGCGGCGCGGCCTGCAGGTACAGGCCCAGCGGCACCTCGAACTCGTCGACCAGGCCGCTGCTGCGCCGGTACGGCTCCAGGCGCTCGGACAACTGCTCGCGGCTCAGCGACTGGCCGTCGAGCGGGTCGATCACCACCTGGCCCTTGGGCAGGTTGACCTTGACCATGAAATGCCCCGGAAAACCGACGCCGCGCGCGGCCAGGCCCAGGCCTTGCGCGAGTTCGAGCCACAACACCGCGGCCGAGATCGGGATCGTGCACCGCGTGCGCAGCACCACGTTCAGGTAGCTGTTGTCCGGGTCGTAGAAATTATTGACGTTGGGCCGGAAACTGAGGTCGCGGAAGAAGAACTGGTTGAGCGCGCGCAGCTTCTGCAGCGGCACGGCATCGGCCGGGATGCGCCGCTTGAGCCGGGCCAGCATCTGGTCGACGTCGCCCAGCACCTGCTGCACGTCGAGATCGGGGTATTCGTCCTGCGCCAGGCTGACCGCGGCCTCGAGCAGCGGAAACTCGGCATCGCTTTGCACCAGCGCCGCAAAATACTCCAGCGGCGTGGGAACGGCGTAGGACAACTGCATGAGGCCTTTTTTCTCCGAGGTCGGTCGGCGGCGCACCAGCGCGCACGCAGCCATTTTGACGCCGATTGGCCACAGCGCCAAACCGGCCCGATTCCGCCCCGCATGCCATGCGGGCATCGCCGGCGCGCCGCTCAGCGGCGCGCGAATTCACGCAGCTTGAGTCCCGTTCCCCACAAGGCACCGAAATACAGGGCCGCGGACACCAGCATGATCAGGCCCAGCGACAGCATCCGGGGCACCTCGCGCACCGAGGGTCCGACCCACTGCACCTGGCTGGCGGACCACATCAGGAGCACCGACAACAAGGCGGTGGCCGCCACGACCCGCAGCACGAACACCGTCCAGCCCGGCGACGGCGTGTACCGGCCGCGCCGGATCAGGCCCCACAACAACGCCGACGCATTGACCAGTGCGCCCAGGCTGATCGCCAGCGTCAGCCCGGCATGGGCAAACAGGGGCACGAGCACGATGTTCATCAGCTGCGTGAACACCAGCACCATGATGGCGATGCGCACCGGGGTGCGGATGTCCTGCGTGGCGTAGAACCCCGGCGCCAGCACCTTGATCGCGATCAGGCCGATCAGGCCGGCGCCGTAACCCATCAAGGCCAGCGTGGTCTGCTGCACGTCGTTGGCGGCAAACGCGCCGCGCGCGTACAGCGTCGCCACCAGCGGCTGCGCGAACACCATCAGCGCCATCGTGCACGGCAAGGCCAGCAGCACCACCAGGCGCAGGCCCCAGTCCAGCATGTCGGAGTAGCGCTGCGCATCCTTGGCCGCATTGGCCGCCACCAGCTGCGGCGTCAGCACCACGCCCAGCGCCACGCCCAGCATCGCGGTCGGGAATTCCATCAGGCGTTCGGCATAACTCATCCAGCTCACGCTGCCCGGCGTCAGGTAGGAGGCGATCTGCAGGTTGATGATGGCCGACAGATGGGCCACGCCCACGCCCAGCAGCGCCGGCCCCATCAAGGTCGCGATGCGCCGGGTTCCGGCGTCGGCCCAGGCCTGGCGCACCGCCGCCGGGTTCCAGCGGATGCGCGGCAACAGGCCGAGCCGGCGCAGCGACACCGCCTGCAGCCCGAGCTGCAACACGCCGCCGACCATCACGCCCAGCGCCAGCGCATAGATCGGCTCGATGCCCATGCCGGAGAACCAGGGCGCGCCGAGCCCGATCGCCGCGATCATGGCCAGGTTCAGCAGCACCGGCGTGAAGGCCGGCACGGCGAATCGTTTCCAGGTGTTCAGAATGCCGGCACCCAGGGCCACCAGCGACATGAAGCCGATGTAGGGGAACATCCAGCGCGCCATCACCACGGCGGCGTCGAAGCTGCGCGGATTCTGCTGCAGGCCGCTGGCCAGCAGCCAGACCAGCGCCGGGGCGGCGATCACGCCCGCCAGGCAGGTCACCGCCAGTACCAGGCTCAGCGCGGTCGCGACCCGGTCGATCAGCTGCTTGGTCGCCTCCGGGCCCTGCTCGCCCAGCGTGGCGCCGAGCACTGGCACGAAGGCTTGGCTGAAGGCACCCTCGCCGAACAGGCGGCGGAACATGTTGGGCAGGCGGAATGCGACATTGAACGCGTCGGTCATGGCGCTGGCGCCGAAGATCGACGCCATGAGCAGGTCCCGGGCCATGCCGGTGACCCGTGAGGCCAGTGTCAGCATCGATACGGTGGAAGCGGCTTTGAACAGGCTCACGGCAGCGAGTGTAGCGGTCCGCAACCCGTATATGGCGCCGAATTTGCCTCTGGTCGCGGGTGGAGGGTAGAATGGCGGGCTTTGCTGGCAACATCCACAGACACTAGGAAACATCACCATGGCATCCACCAAACCCAAGAAAAAGAACCCGCGCCTGGCGTCGGGCCGCAAACGCGTCCGCCAGGACGTCAAGATCAACGCCGCGAACACCTCGCTGCGTTCGCAATACCGCAGCGCGGTGAAGAACGTCGAGAAGGCGGTTGTCGCCGGCGACAAGGCCAAGGCCACCGAACTGTTCGGCAAGATGCAGGCCATCGTCGACTCGGTCGCCGACAAGGGCATCTTCCACAAGAACAAGGCCGCTCGCGACAAGAGCCGCCTGTCGACCAAGGTCAAGGCCCTGGCCCTGGCAGAAACCCCCGCAGCGGCCTGAAGGCCGGGCAACCCACAACCCACCGCACGGACGTCCGCCTGAACCCGGGCCTCCGCCGTTTGTAACGGGTGCGCTGCCAGCAAAAGCGAAAAAACCGCCTCAGGGCGGTTTTTTTGTGTCTGCTGCGTCCGCCGCCGTCCTGACCCGCTCCTTGGCGCGGCCCGACTCGACCACCAACTGGTTGTCGCGCGCGAAGTTGACGCAGAAGTCCCAGGCCATGACGTCGTGATCGCGCAGATCCGCGTGCACGACGACACATTTGACGCCCCCGCGCACCACCGGGTGGCACCAGGGCGAATATCCCAGGTGGCTGCCCGGACGGGGACCGCCGGGCCGGAACTGGCTCATGACGCCGGCCAGGCGCTCGCTCCAGTCGGAGGGGCGGAACGTCCTTCCGTCGAGCGTCTTGCCCACGATCAGGAACTCATTGGCGGCTGGATCATTCATCGGACTTGCAATATCGGGAACAGGCGTGACTTCGCCGCGTAGCGACTCTAACAGGATGCGGACCGGCTCTCGCCGGCGACACGGCGAATTCCGGGGGAACCGCGGCACGCACGGGCCGCCGCCAGCGACAGCGCGGCCCGCCCATGGCCATAGAATGGCGGCATGACGGCCCGATGGGCCGCTTTGCTTTGACAGGAACACCATGACCGCCGCCCCACCGAAAGAGATCGCCGCCGCTTCGCCCCATGTCATGAACACCTACGGCCGCGTGCCGATCGCGCTGTCGCACGGCGACGGCTGCCATGTCTGGGACGTCAACGGCAAGCGATACCTCGACGCGCTGGCGGGCATCGCGGTCAACACGCTGGGGCACAACCACCCCCGGCTGGTGCCCGCGCTGCAGGACCAGGTCGCCAAGCTAATCCACACCTCCAACTACTACCACATACCGCTGCAGGAGACACTGGCTGCGCGGCTGGTCGAGCTCTCGGGCATGACCAACGTGTTCTTCTGCTCCACCGGGCTTGAAGCCAACGAGGCCGCGCTCAAGCTGGCGCGCAAATACGGCCATGACCGCGGCATCGCGCGCCCGCAGATCGTGGTCTACGAGAACGCCTTCCACGGACGCAGCATCGCCACCCTCAGCGCCACCGGCAACGCCAAGGTGCAGGCCGGTTTCGGACCGCTGGTGGAAGGGTTCATCCGGGTGCCCCTGAACGACATGGACGCGCTGCGCAAGGCCACCGAAGGCAACCCCGACGTCGTGGCGGTGTTCTTCGAGGCCATCCAGGGCGAAGGCGGCATCCGTCCGATGCATGCCGAATACCTGCGCCAGGTGCGCGCCTTGTGCGACGAGCGCAACTGGCTGCTGATGATCGACGAGGTCCAGTGCGGCATGGGCCGCACCGGCAAATGGTTTGCGCACCAGTGGGCCGGCATCCAGCCCGACGTGATGCCGCTGGCCAAGGGCCTGGGCTCGGGCGTGCCGATCGGCGCGGTGGTCGCCGGCCCCAAGGCGGCTCAGTTGTTCGGGCCCGGCAACCATGGCACCACGTTCGGCGGCAATCCGCTGGCGATGCGCGCCGGTGTCGAGACCTTGCGCATCATGCAGGAAGACGATCTGCTGGCCAACGCAAGCCGCGTCGGCGCGCATCTGCGCGCCGCGCTGGAGCGGGAGCTGGCGGTCGAGATCGGCAACGGCCGGGTCAAGGAAATCCGCGGCCAGGGCCTGATGATCGGCATCGAGCTGGACCGCCCCTGCGGCGCGCTGGTCGGCCAATGCGCCGACAACGGCCTGCTGATCAGCGTGACGGCCGATACCGTGGTGCGGCTGCTGCCGCCGCTGATCATGGACACGGCGCAGGCCGACGAGGTGGTGCGGCTGTTGTGCCCGCTGATCAAGGCCATGCTGGGGGCCGCGCCATGATCAAGCACTACCTGCAGTTCTCGGACCTCGACGCATCCGAATACGCCTATCTGTTCGAGCGCGCCGCGCTGATCAAGCGCCGCTTCAAGGCCTACGAAAAACACCAGACGCTGAGCGACCGCACGCTGGCGCTGATCTTCGAGAAGGCCTCGACCCGCACCCGCGTGAGTTTCGAGGCCGGCATGTACCAGATGGGCGGCAGCGTGGTGCACCTGACCACCGGCGACAGCCAGCTCGGCCGCGCCGAGCCGATCGAGGACAGCGCCAAGGTGATCAGCCGCATGGTCGACCTGGTCATGATCCGCACCTTCGAGCAGACCAAGATCGAGGCCTTTGCCCAGCACTCGCGCGTGCCGGTGATCAACGGGCTGACCAACGAGTTCCACCCGTGCCAGATCCTGGCCGACATCTTCACCTACATCGAGCACCGCGGCTCGATCGCCGGCAAGACCGTGGCCTGGGTCGGCGACGGCAACAACATGGCCAACACCTGGCTGCAGGCGGCCGAGATCCTCGGATTCAAGGTGCATGTCAGCACCCCGCGCGGCTACGAGATCGACCAGTCGGTCGCCGGCATCCGCTCGGGCGCCAGCTACCAGGTGTTCAAGGATCCGAAGCAGGCCTGCGCCGGCGCCGACCTGGTGACCACCGATGTCTGGACCAGCATGGGCTTCGAGGCCGAGAACGAGGAGCGGCGCAAGGCCTTCGCCAACTGGCGCGTCGACGCGGGCATGATGGCCGCGGCCGACCCGCAGGCGCTGTTCATGCATTGCCTGCCGGCGCACCGTGGCGAGGAGGTCGATGCCGACGTCATCGACGGGCCGCAATCGGTGGTCTGGGACGAGGCCGAGAACCGCATGCATGCGCAGAAGGCCTTGATGGAATACCTGCTGCTCGGCCGCCAGGACTGACATCCGCCGCGGCGCGACGGCGCCGCGGGCTGCGCGCACCGTGCTGACGGTTCGCCGCACGGTGCACGCAGCCGGTGCCATCACTGGGCCTGGTAGCCGGCGTTCTTCACCATGGTGCTCCAGGCCAGGTGCGTGTCCTGCACCCGCTTGGCCAGTTCGGCCGGTGTGCTCGGCGTCGCCGAGATGCCCAGGGCCGCCAGCTTGTCGCTGAAATCGGCCGATTGCACGACCCGCACGATGGCCGCGTTGTAGCGCTCGATCAGCGGGGCCGGCACGCCGGCTGGCGCGAACACGGCCGTGAAGATCACCTCCTCGTAACCCTTGATGCCCAGCTCGGCATAGGTCGGCACCTCCGGCATCGACGGCAGCCGCGTGGTGCCGTTCACCGCGACGATGCGCACCTTGCCGGCCTTGGCATGCTGCATCATCGCGCCGACGGAACCGATGCCGCCGGCGATCTGCCCGCCGACCAGGTCGAGCGCGACCGGGCCGTCACCGCGGTACGGCACCGACGCCAGCGGCGCACCCAGGGCCTTGGCCACGACACCGACCGCGAAATCCGGTGCGCTGGCGGGCGCCGGCACACCGACGTTGGCCTTGGTGGGATTGGCCTTGGCCCATTGCGCAAAACCGCGCAGGTCGGCCTGCGGATTGCCCATCACGGACGGGTTCACCGCGAACACGTCCGGGTTGATCGCCACCAGCGCGACCGGCGCGAAGTCCCGCGGCGTGTCGTAGCCGGGCTTGAGCAGGGTCAGCGGAATCATCGACACGGTGTGGCTGTTGGACAGGAAGATCGTCGTGCCGTCGGCCTTGGCGGCCTTGAGCGCCTGCGCGGCGATCTGCCCGCCCGCGCCGGGGCGGTTCTCGACCACGACGGTGCGGCCCAGCTCCTTTTCCATGCCCAGCGCCAGATGGCGGGCGATCGCGTCGGTGCTGCCGCCGGCGGGGAAACCCACCAGCAACTTGATCGGGGGGTCCTGCGCCCATGCGGCGCCGGCCATCATCGTCATCATCGAGATACCGAGGGCCCGGCGGGTCAACGACGGCAGGGAGAAGACAGGTTTTTCCATGTTGAAACATCTTTCACGTGGGATCGGCCCCGCGAGGGCCGAATGGACAAGGATCGCCGGCGGCCGCAGGTGCGGCGACGGCAGCGCGTGGCGATCCAGCCGCAAGGAGCATGCCAAGGCCCCATCCGAGCATGGCCGATCCGACGCATCGAGCGCGGCCCGCCACACCGGTGCATGCACGCAGGCGCCGTGCGCGGCACCCACGGCCGTTATCGCCCGCACCACGCCGCGCCACGCCCCGTTCACAGCTGCAGTCGGGCCGAGCGCGCACCAGAGCAGTGACCGGCAGGCCGCACCAAGAGAGACTGCCGACCACCCGGCCGTGCGGGTCGCTTCGCCACGCACCAGCGTGTGACACGCGCACGACAGGCGGGCACGACACCGCCCCGATGACTGCCCCGATGACGCGTGGCGGTCGTACACTGGCCGCACACACCATGCGACAGACTCCCCCGCCGATACCGGCAGCCATCCCTGGCGCCAGGACTGCCACGCGCCGACGCCTGTGCCTGCTGACCGGCCTGGCGGCACTGATGCCGCTGGCAATGGCGGGCGAACGTCCCGGCATGGAGGTGCAGGCCGAGCGCATCGGCGAACTGATCCATGTGCAAGCCCAGGCCGTGGTGCAGGCGCCGCTGTCCATCGTCTGGGCCACGCTGACCGACTACGAACGTCTGCCGGAATTCATCCCCGGTATCGAGACCAGCCGCGTGCTCGCGCGCGATGGCCACCGGATCACGGTCGCGCAGACCGGCCAGGCCCGCTTCCTGTTCCTGAGCCTGCCGATCGAGGTCACACTGGTGTCCACCGAACACCCGCCCCATGTCGTCGAGGTACGCCGCATCGCCGGGAGCCTGCGCCATCTGGACGGACGCTACGAGGCCACGACGCTGCCGGGACGCCGGGTGCGCTTGCGCTGGACCGGCAGCCTGTCGTCCGAAGCCGAGTTGCCGCCGTTGATCAGCACGGCGCTGGCAAGGCTGTCGATCGAAGACCAGTTCGAAGGCATGGTGCGCGAGATCGAACGCCGCGCCGGCCGCCTGCCCCCGGACGCGCCGACCGACCGGCGGCTGGCGCGTTGACGCTGCCCATGGCGCGCGACACCGTCCGGACGATGCCGCCATGCCCGACCTGATACGCTGGCCCGGCACGCTGCACGGTCACGGTCACGGGCCGCGCCGCGCCCTGGCCGTCGTGCTGGTGCTGTTGTGCACCGGCTGCGCGCTGGCGCCGCCCGCGCCCGCACCCGCCGATCCGGTGGCGCTCGAGGGCAATGCCGCGCACGCATGTGCGCACTGGTACCTCCGGCTCGACGAAGCCGTCGCGCAGGCGGAGGTGCGCGATGCCGCCGCCTCGCCGGTACCCGGCCATCGGTTCCTGCGCGTCGATCGCTACCATGCGTCGTTGCGCGACCGGTTGCCGGACCGCGCCGATGCGCCGACCGCCGCTTCGGTGCGCGCCGCACTCATGGCCCGCTTGCTGGCGCTGGACCTGCAGGCGCGCGGCCACGAGATCGCCAACCTGACGCAGGCGTCGCGCAGCGCACTGGCCGAGCTGGCGCAGCGCCCTGCCACGGTCGCCGGGCTGGTGCAACACACCCGCACCTGCGGCCAGGTGCTGCTGCAATCGGCGCTGGCACGACCGGCGCGGGCGCATGCGAGCCTGCAGGCACTGGCGGTGGCACCGGACTATGTTCCCGCGTACCGGGTGCTGGGCCTGTATCCGGTCACCCGCATCCCGTTCCTGTACGGGGTGCGCCGGTTCGAGGACGCGACACGCGCCGTGTTCCGTCAGGACCCACCCCCCGACACGGGCACGCCGCGGCAGCTGCTGGTGCCGCCATCGCGTCCGTCGCCCGTACAGGTCACGCCCGAGCAGCTGCGCGCGATGCTGCAACCGGCGGCGCACGACCCGCTGGGCATCCCGGCGCCGACACCGGCGCAGCAGGAGATCCTGTTCGCGCATTTCGCGCCCTCGTTCATGCTGGGCATCCGCAGCGACGACGACCGCGCCGGCGCGCTGCGCTGGCCGGCCCAACCGCCGAGCGGCACGCCGCCGGTGCCGGACATCGCGCGGCCGGTGGTCTATCGCCAGCTCGCCTGGACGCGGCATGGAAAGGCCAGCCTGCTGCAACTGGTCTACACGGTCTGGTTCGGCGGGCGCACGCCGACATCGTGGCCGATCGACCTGCTGGCCGGCCGGCTCGACGGACTGGTATGGCGCGTCACCCTGTCATCCGACGGCGTACCGCTGATGTACGACAGCATCCATCCCTGCGGTTGTTACCATCAGTTCTTTCCGCCACCCTGGGTGCGGCCGCGACCGGCACCTGACCCCCATGCCGAATGGGCCTTCAGCCCGGCACCCGCGCCACGCACGGTGCCGGGGCACTACCTGGTGCTGGGGGTGGCGCCGGTGACCCACTACCTGACCCGCCTCGAGGCCCGCCCACCCGCCGACGGCACCCCGTATGCATGGCAGGACTACGACCTCCTGCGCTCCTTGCCCACCCCCGAGGGCACCCATCGCAGCGTGTTCGACCCCCACGGATTCATACCGGGGACCGATCGCGCCGAGGCCTGGTTGTTCTGGCCCATGGGCATCGCGCGCGCGGGCAGCATGCGCCAGTGGGGCCGGCACGCCACCGCGTTCGTGGGCCGCCGCCATTTCGACGATGCCCGGCTGCTCGAGGAGCGCTTCGTGCTCGACCCGCCGCCGCGCGACGACTGACGCGCGCCTCGCGCCCGGCCGGGCCCGGCCTAAGCGGCCTTCCGGGGCAAAGGCCCGAGCAGCAGGGATTCGAATTCGTCGATCGGCACCGGACGCGCAAACAGATAACCCTGGTAGGTCTCGCAACCCATGGCCAGCAGGAACTGGTGTTGCCCGTCGGTCTCGACCCCCTCGGCGATGACCGCCAGGCCCAGGCTTGCGCCCAGCGCCACGATGGTACGGGCGATCGCGGCATCGTTGGGGTCCACCAGCAGGTCCCGCACGAAGGACTGGTCGATCTTCAGGTGGGCCAGCGGCAACAGCTTGAGATAACTCAGCGACGAGTAGCCGGTGCCGAAATCGTCCAGCGAGAACGCCACGCCGCGCGAGCGCAGTGCCGTCATCTTGTGGATCACGTCGTCGATGTTGTCCGCCAGCAGGCTTTCGGTCAGCTCGAGTTTCAGGCATTCCGGGTTGGCGCCGCTGCGTTGCAGCGCGGCCTCGACCTGGGACACGAAGTCCGGCTCCATGAACTGGTGCGCACTGACGTTCACCGCCAGGCTGAGATGCCGGGTGGCCTCGCTGGCGCCCCACTTCGCCAGTTGCGCGCAGGCGGCATCGAGCACCCACAGGCCCAGCGGCACGATCAGCCTGGTGGCTTCGGCGATCGGGATGAACTGGCCGGGGGAGATCTGGCCGCGCACCGGATGTTTCCAGCGCACCAAGGCCTCGGCGCCGATGACCAGTCCGTTGCTGCCGACCACCGGCTGGTAATGCAGCGTGAACTGCCGCTGCTCGAGCGCGGCGCGCAGGTCGGACTCCATCGCGGCACGGGCATCGACGGCCGCCTGCATGCCCTCGTCGAACATGCGCAGCGTGTTGCGCCCTGCCGCCTTGGCCTGGTACATGGCCAGGTCGGCCTGCTTGAGCAGATCCTCGACGCTCTGGCCATCGTGCCCGAACAGCGTGATGCCGATGCTGGGCGTGCTGCGGTGCTCGCGCCCGGCCAGCATGAAGGGCGGCGCGAACGCGTCGAGTATCTTGTGGCCGACATGTTCCGCGTCGGCGGCCGCGTCCATGGCCTTGGCACTGAGGCCTTGCAACATCACGACGAATTCGTCGCCGCCCAGCCGGGCCACCGTGTCGGCGCCGCGCACGCAGGTCAGCAGTCGCTGGGCCACCTGCAGCAGCAGCTGATCGCCCGTTTCATGGCCCAGGGTGTCGTTGAGCGTCTTGAAGTTGTCCAGGTCGATGAACAGCAGCGCCGCATGCTGCAGGCTGCGCGCATGGGTCACCAGGGCCTGCTTGAGCTGCTCGATCAGCAGGCGGCGATTGGGCAGGTTGGTCAAGGCATCGTAGAACGCCAGCGCATTGATCTGGTCCTGCGCCGACTTCTCGGCCGTGATGTCGCGGCCGATGCCCCGGTAGCCACGGAACGTGCCCTGCGCGTCGAAGATCGGCATGCCGCTGACCGACGCCCAGCGGAAGCTGCCGTCGGGCTTTTCGAACTTCATCTGCAGGTCGCGGAACTCCTTGTGGGCGCGCAGGTCGTTGCGGTGCTGCTCCCATTGCGACTGCGTGAGCTGGGTCTCGCCCATCTCCCAGCGTGTCTTGCCCAGGTAGCGGTCGCCCATGAAATGCTGGCTTGCCGATGCGGTCCAGTCGGCCTGTTCGCCCTTGACGCGCACGAAGCGGAACTCTTCGTCCTGCTCCCAGTACCAGTCCGACGACAGGCTGGTCAAGGCGCGGAAGCGGGCCTCGTTCTCGCGCAGCTTTTCCTCGGCCTGCTTGCGCGCCGTGATGTCCAGGAAGCTGACCTGCACCGCGGTTTCGCCGTTCAGGCGAATCAGGCTGGCCTGCGCCTGGACTTCGACGACCGAGCCGTCGACGCGCAGGTAGCGCCATTCCTGCATCGGGAAATCGACGCCATCCCGCTGGGCCTGCTGCGCGCGCTGCGCCAGCCGCGCATGTTGGTCGGGATGGAGGAAATCCAGGATCGGGCGTCCCAGCAGGCTGTCGGCGTCGGACGCCCCCAGCAGACGCACCGCAGCCGGGTTGACGAACACCAGCCGGTGCTGCTGGTGTACCAGCACGCCGATCGGCGACGCGTCGACCAGGGCCCGGTAGCGTTCCTCGCTCTCGACCAGCACCTGCTGCAGGCGATATTGTTCGCTGACATCGCTGAACACCAGCACCACCCCTACCAGGTTGCCCGCGGCGTCGCGGATCGGAGCCGCGCTGTCGGCGATATGGCGCTCCGATCCGTCGCGGCACAACAGGGACGTATGGTTGGCCAGGCCCACGACCTTTCCGGTCTCGAGCACCCGGCGCACCGGATCGACCGGCGCCTCGCGCGTGACCGCATGCACGATGCGAAAGACTTCGGTCAGGGAACGGCCCAGCGCCTCGTCGACCGGCCAGCCGGTCATGCGTTCGGCCACCGGGTTCATCCGGGTGATGCGGCCCTGCACGTCCGTCGCGATCACCGCGTCGCCGATGGATTGCAGCGTGATCGCCAGGTTCTCCTGGCTGGCGCGCAGCGACAGCTCGGCGAGCTTGCGCTCGGTGACGTCCTGCACGATGGTCAGGGCGCCGACGATCTGGCGACGGGAATCGCGAAACGGCAGGTAACGCACCGTGGTCCAGACCGGCGGATCGCGACCGATCATCGGAACGTCGGCGCGGATCACCTCCTCGCCTTGCAGCGCCCGTCCGATGGCGTTGAGTACCTCGCCGCGTCGTGCCAGGGCATCCTCGGGGAAACTCTCGACGATCGAGCGGCCCAGCATGGATTCGCGGCTCAGGCCGCGGATCGCCTCCATCGCAGGATTCCACTCCAGGCAGACGCCCTGCGCATCCATCACGTTCAGGCCCAGCGGCAGGCTGTCGATGATCTGGCGGGAAAAGTTGAACGCCTCGCGCAGGTCGCGCTGTGCCGCCACCTGCGCGGTGACGTCGCTGAACACCAGCACCACGCCGACGATGTCGCCCGACTTGCCGCGGATCGGCGCGGCACTGTCGGCGATGTGGTAGCGGGTGCCGTCGCGCGACTCCAGTTCGGTGCCGTTGCTCAGTCCCACGACCTCGCCGGTGCGCAACACCTGCTCCACCGGATCCTGTGCCACCCCGCCGTCCACATCGGAGATCCGGAACACCTGCGCCAGCGGCAATCCGTTGGCCTGCTCGCGCGGCCAGCCGGTCAGCCGTTCGGCGGCCGGATTCATCCGGATCACGCGCCCGCCCAGGTCGGTGGCGATCACGGCGTCGCCGATCGACTGCAAGGTGATCGACAGGTTCTCCTCGTTCTCGCGCAGCGCCGCCTCCGCCACCTGGCGCGCCTGCAGCATCTGGTTGAACGCGTTGCCCAGTTCGGCCACGTCCGGCGGCGCGTCGTCGGTCGTGACACGCGCCGAGACATCTCCCGCCGCGATGCGCGAACTGGTGGCCGCCATCGCCTCGAGCGGCTGCACGATACGACGCGACAGGCGCCAGGCCAGGGCCAGCGCCAGCGCCAGCAGCGCGATGCTGGCCAGCACGCTGCGCTGCAGCGCCGTGTCGGCGGCCGCGAAGACCTCGTCGCGCGGCAGTCCCGCAAATACCAGCCATCCCGTGGTCGGCATGCGCCGGTACGCGAAGACCCGGTTCACACCCGTCTGGTCCTGCAACTCGAACACCCCGACCCGGTTGGACTCGACCGCGTCGCGAACCGAGGCCAGCTGCTCCGCCACCGAGTGGCCGAGGAAGCTGCGCAGTTCCGCCGAGCGCAAGATGATCTGGGACTGGCGATCGAGCACCGTCACCAGCAGGCCTTCGGGCACGTCCTTCATGATCTGCTGGTTGAGCATGATCAGGTCCAGCGGCAACGCAACCAGGCCCTGCGCCTGGCCGGCATCGTCGCGCACCGGCATGGTCAGCACGGTGACCCAGCGCTTGGCCTTGGGCGCAAAGAACGCGTTGCCGGCATAAAACCCGTCCTGTTGCAGTGCGGCCGAGAACCACGGGAACTGCGCCACATCCTCGCGCCCGGGCGGTTCGGACAGGTAGGTGCAGACCGGGTTGCCCTGCAGGTCCCGCGTGCCGATGGTGACGAATTCCGGATTCAGCCGCGCGAAGCTTTCGATCAGCGGGTCGCACTGGCCGGGAGTCATGGCCCGCACCCGGGGTTGCGAGGCGATCAGCGTCAGCGTATTGGCATAGTCGCCCACCTGGTAGGACAGACGGGCCGACACGTTGTCGGCGATCTGGCGCACCCGGTCGATCGCCATGCGCCGGTCGCGTTCGCGCTCGTCCACCAGATGCCACAGGATGGCGCCGAAGGTCGGCAGCACGACCAGCAGCACCAGGACGGTCAACTGCAGCCGGATCGACCCGCGCCCCAGATGCCAAGGCGCGCGGGCAGGAGGCGCGGCAGGTGTCGCCATCAACGCAACTGCCCGCTCAGCGCAGGAACACCGCCGTCAGCCATACGCCAAGCCCTTGCGCCAGGCGCCACGCAGAATCCATAAGTGCAAACTCCCGGTTCTTCAGACGATTCCCATCGGCAGGGTCGGGACTTCCGGGAGTCGAACCGTCCGATCAGGATGACTTGGCCATGGCACCGCGCCATGAACCAGCCGGCTATTGATGCCCGTCTGCAAGCGTCCAAATCTTATCATCGGCACCTCGCGCCAGGCCTGCATGAGGGCAAATACCAGTAGCGCGTCATCCGCTTGCGCACAAGTTGGCATGCGTGCGCCGCGAAAGATGCCGGCCCGGGTTCCGCGGGCGTGCGTCGAAGGCACGCGTCCGAGGGGCCGACCGGCCCATCAGGCGATCAACAGCGGGAACAGCGGATGGTCCATCCGGGCGCCCGCGGGCAGTTCGCGCTCCAGCCCCTCGAACGGCGGCGAGGTCACCCAGCGCCGCGGGGCGTGGGTGATGTCGTCGCCCAGGAATCGCAGGCTGAACACCCGCCGGCGCCGGTCGCCCTCGACACCGCCGGCCGCATGCAGCGTGAGCATGTGGAAACACACGAAGTCGCCCGGCTCGATCGCCCAGCCGACGATCGGATGGCGCGAACGGTCGGACTCGATGTCGGGCAGCTCCTGCAGGCTGCCTTCGGGGAACCAGCGCGCCTCATTCGACAGGAAGCTGCGCGGCATCAGCCAGGGCCCGCGATGCGAACCGGCGATGAACTCCAGCGTCGCGTCGCGCGACACCGGATCGACCGGAATCCACATGCTGACGTTCTGCTGGCCCTCGATGTTGTAGTAAGGCTGGTCCTGGTGCCAGGCCGTGCGCTGGCGCGTGCCCGGTTCCTTGACCAGCAAATGGTCGTGGTACAGGCGCACCTGGCGCGTGCCCATCAGCCGCTGCGCCAGCAGGGCCAGCGGCGTGCGGTGGATGAAGTCGCGGTACGGGCCGATGGATTGCCAGTTGCAGAAGTCCTCGAAGAACCGGCCCGGATCGTCCGGCCGGCTGGCGATCTTGGCGCGCGGGCTGGGTTGCGCCAGGTTGGCCTCGATCCCGTCGCGCAGCAGCGCCAGTTCGTCGGCATCGAGGAACTGGCGGATCACGATGGCGCCGTCGCGCCGAAAGGCCTCGACGTCGGCCTGCGACAGCCGTGCATCGACGCGCCGGCGCAACGCGTCGGCATCCAGGCGGGGGGGAAGCTCGGCAGACATGATGGTCATGGACTCCAGCAAACGACAACAACGCCACGCCGCGGGCCGCGGCGTGGCCGGGCCCGCGCCCGGGGCCTCAGTCGGGTATCCACAAGGCCGGCAGATCGTCCAGCGCGCGGAAGATCGACGACAAGGCGCCGCCGCGCACCAGATCGGTGGCATGCGCGATGTCGGGCGCCAGATAACGATCCTCCTGCATCACCGGCACCCGCTCGCGCAACACGGCATGGGCCTGCTCGAGCGCCGGCGAACTGCGCAGCGGGCGCAGGAAGTCGATGCCCTGCGCCGCCGCCAGCAGTTCGATGCCCAGGATATGCGCGGTATTGTCGATCATGGACTGCAGCCGGCGCGCCGCGAACGTGGCCATCGACACATGGTCTTCCTGGTTCGCGCTCGTGGGCAGGCTGTCCACGCTGGCCGGATGCGCCAGCGACTTGTTCTCCGAGGCCAGCGCCGCCGCCGTCACGTGGGCGATCATGAACCCGCTGTTCAGGCCCGCGTCGGCGGTCAGGAACGGCGGCAGCCGCGACACGCCGGCATCGATCAGCATCGCGATGCGCCGCTCGGCGATCGCGCCGACCTCGGCGATGGCCAGCGCCATGCCGTCGGCCGCCAGCGCAACCGGCTCGGCATGGAAGTTGCCGCCGGACACCATCACACCGTCCTGCGCGAACACCAGCGGGTTGTCGGTGACCGCATTGGCCTCGCGCACCAGCACCTTGGCCGCATGGCGCAGCTGGTCCAGGCAGGCGCCGACCACCTGCGGCTGGCAGCGCAGGCTGTAGGGGTCCTGCACCCGGTCGTCGCCATCGAGATGCGAATGGCGGATCTCGCTGCCGTGCAGCAGGCCGCGGTAATACTGGGCCACGTCGATCTGCCCCGGCTGGCCGCGCAAGGCATGGATACGCGGATCGAACGGTCCGTCGCTGCCCCGCGCCGCGTCCACCGTCAATGCGCCGACGACCAGCGCCGACTCCAGCACCGGCTCGAAGCGGAACAAGGCGTGCAGCGCCAGCGCCGCCGAGGTCTGCGTGCCGTTGATCAGCGCCAGGCCCTCCTTGGGGCCGAGCGTCAGCGGCGCGATGCCGGCCTGACGCAGGGCTTCGAGTGCCGGCACCGCCTGGCCGTCGCGCAGCATCGAACCTTCGCCGAGCAGGGCCAGCGTCATGTGCGCCAGCGGCGCCAGGTCACCCGAGGCGCCAACCGACCCGCGCGAGGGTACGTACGGCACCAGGCCAGCGTTGGCCACGGCCAGGATGGTGTCGACGACGACCTCGCGCACGCCGGAGTGTCCGCGCGCCAGGCTGGCCGCCTTGAGCGCCAGCATCAGCCGCACCACCGGCGGCGACAACGGCTCGCCCACGCCCACGCTGTGCGAGCGGATCAGGTTGAGCTGCAGCGTGGCCAGCTGCTGCTTGCTGATGCGCTGGTTGGCCAGCTTGCCGAAGCCGGTGTTCACGCCGTACACCGGCGCGTCGCCGTCGGCCGCGCGCTGCACCACGGCGGCGCTGGCGCGGATGCCGGCACGCGCCGACTCGACCAGCGTCAGCGCCGCGTCGGTGTTGTGGATGGCCTGCAGCTGCTCGAGCGTCAGATGTCCGGGATCGATCAGCATGTCAGGCGCCCAGCATCGGCAGGTTCAGCTTCTGCTCGCGTGCACATGCCACGGCGATGTCGTAGCCGGCATCGGCGTGGCGCATCACGCCGGTGGCCGGATCGTTCCACAACACGCGTTCGATGCGCCGGGCGGCGGCATCGGTGCCGTCGCAGACGATGACCACGCCCGAATGCTGCGAATACCCCATGCCCACGCCGCCGCCGTGGTGCAGCGACACCCAGGTCGCGCCGCCGGCCGTGTTGAGCAAGGCATTGAGCAGCGGCCAGTCCGACACCGCGTCGGAGCCGTCGCGCATGGCCTCGGTCTCGCGGTTGGGCGAGGCCACCGAGCCGCTGTCCAGGTGGTCGCGGCCGATCACGATCGGCGCCTTGAGCTCGCCGCTGCGCACCATCTCGTTGAAGGCCAGACCGGCGCGGTGGCGCTCGCCCAGGCCGATCCAGCAGATGCGGGCCGGCAGGCCCTGGAACGCGATGCGCTCGGAGGCCATGTCGAGCCAGCGGTGCAGGTGGGCGTCCTCGGGGAACAGCTCCTTCATCTTGGCGTCGGTCTTGCGGATGTCTTCCGGATCGCCGGACAGCGCCACCCAGCGGAACGGGCCCTTGCCGCGGCAGAACAGCGGCCGCACATAGGCCGGCACGAAGCCGGGGAAGTCGAACGCGTTCTTCACGCCTTCGTCGAACGCGACCTGGCGGATGTTGTTGCCGTAGTCGACCGTGGGCACGCCCATGGCCTGGAAGTCCAGCATGGCCTGCACATGGGTGGCGCAGCTGGCCGCGGCCGCGCGGCGCAATCCGGCGTGTTGTGCGTCGTCGATCTGTGCGGCGCGCCAGCGCTCCACCGTCCAGCCGCCCGGCAGGTAGCCGTTGACCAGGTCGTGCGCCGAGGTCTGGTCGGTCACCAGGTCCGGGCGCAGTCCGCCGGCTTGGGCGCGGCGCACCAGCTCGGGCAGCAGCTCGGACGCATTGCCCAGCAGACCGATGGACACCGCCTTCTTTTCCTTGGTGTACCGCGCCAGGCGCTCGAGTGCGTCGTCGATGTCGCGGGCCTGCTCGTCCAGGTAACGGGTCTTGAGCCGGAAGTCGATGCGCGACTGCTGGCATTCGATGTTCAGCGAGCTGGCACCGGCAAAACTCGCGGCCAGCGGCTGCGCGCCGCCCATGCCGCCCAGGCCGGCGGTCAGGATCCAGCGACCGGCGAGGTCGCCGCCGTAGTGCTGGCGCCCCGCCTCGACGAAGGTCTCGTAGGTGCCCTGCACGATGCCCTGGCTGCCGATGTAGATCCAGGAGCCGGCCGTCATCTGGCCGTACATCATCAGGCCCTTGCGGTCGAGTTCGTGGAAATGTTCCCAGGTCGCCCACTTGGGCACCAGGTTGGAGTTGGCGATCAGCACCCGGGGTGCGTCGACGTGGGACTTGAACACCCCCACCGGCTTGCCCGACTGCACCAGCAGCGTCTCGTCCTCCTGCAGCTTGCGCAGGCTCTCGAGGATGGCCTCGAAGCAGTCCCAGTTGCGCGCGGCCTTGCCGATGCCGCCGTATACGACCAGCGCATCCGGGTTCTCCGCCACGTCCGGGTCCAGATTGTTCTGCACCATGCGGTAGGCGGCCTCGATCAGCCAGTTCCTGCAATGCAGTGTGGTTCCGTGCGGCGCACGGACCGGACGGGCCTGGGCGCGCTGGTGCATGGGGAACAGGTCGGACATGGCAATCTCCTTCAAGGGGGTTGGGACGGGCTTGGAAAGTCGGCAGTGTACTTGCCTAGACAAGTATATGCAACTACACTGCCGACATTCGGATACCGCATGCAAGGTTCATGGCCACCCAACCCGCATCCCACGCCTCCGCCGGTGCCGCGCCGGCACCGGCCCGCGCACCGTATGCGCGGGTCAAGGCCTACCTCAAGCAGGGCTTGTCCAGCGGACGCTGGCCGCCCGAGACCCTGATGCCCTCCGAGTCCGAACTGGTGCACCAGTTCGGCGTCAGCCGCATGACCGTGACCCGCGCATTGCGCGAACTGCAGACCGAAGGCCTGGTGCACCGGGTGCAGGGCCTGGGCACCTACGCCGCGCATCTCGCACCGGTGTCGTCGACGCTGACCATCCGCGACCTGCACGAAGAGATCGTCGGGCGCGGACACCGCCACCATGCCGAGGTGCACCTCTCGCGCGAGGAGCCATGCGATGCCGCGTTGGCCCCCAAGCTCGGACTGTCCGCGGGCGACCCGGTGTTCCACACACTGATCGTGCACCATGAGAACGGTGTGCCGCTGCAGTGCGAGGACCGTTTCGTCAATCCCGCGTGCGCGCCGGACTATCTGCAGACCGACTTCACCCGCATCACCCCCACCCACTACCTGCTCACGGTGGCGCCCTTGTGGGAGGCACAATATGCGATCGAGGCCGGCAGGCCCACGGCGCAGGAGGCGCGGTTGCTCGGTATCGCCCGCACCGACCCCTGCCTCGTGATCGTGCGCCGCACCGTGAACCATAACGTGCCGATCACGCTGGTGCGCCTGGTGCATCCGGGCCACAGCTACCGGCTCGAGGGCCATTTCAAGCCATGACGCCCCCTGCGATGATCTCCGCCGACTCCATCGAACCGCAACGCTGGCGCAACGGCGGCGGCCAGACCCGCGAGTTGTTCACCTGGCCGGCCGACGGCCCCTGGCGACTGCGCATCAGCCGGGCCGACATCGATGCCGACGGCCCGTTTTCCGCCTTTCCCGGCGTCACCCGCTGGTTCTCGGTGCTGCAGGGCCAAGGCGTGGAGCTGACCCTCGACGGCCGGCGCCATCGGGTGCTGGCCGACGGCGACGCGTTGTGTTTCGACGGCGCGCTGGCCCCCGGCTGCACGCTGATCGACGGCCCGACCCAGGACCTGAACCTGATGGCCATCGGCGGCGCATCGACGATGGCCCGAGTGACGCCCGGCGCACCCTGGAACCCGGCCTGGACCCTGTGTGGCCTGTACACCACGGTTGCCGGCACCTGGCAAAGCGCGCAGGGCCCGTGCCGGCTCGCATCCCATACCCTTGCATGGCAACCGGTGGCCGACGCGCCCGGCCCATGGACGTTCACGCCCGAGCCGGGCGCCGGCGGCCATGCCTGGTGGCTGGGTTACACGCCGAAGGACTGAAAGAGCACCATGGCAACAACACATCTGTGGCACAACGCCCGCCTGGCCACGCTGGCCGACGACACCGGCTGGGGGCTGGTCGAACACGGCGCCCTGCTGGTGCAGGACGACCGGCTGCTGTGGGTCGGCGCGCTGGACGACATGCCGGCGGCGCTGCGCGCCCAGGCCGGTGTGCAGCACGACCTCGGCGGCGCGCTGGTCACGCCCGGCCTGGTCGACTGCCACACCCACCTGGTCTACGGCGGACAACGCGCGCGCGAATTCGAGATGCGCCTGCAAGGTGTGGACTACGCGGAGATCGCGCGCAGCGGCGGCGGCATCCGCTCCACGGTGGCCGCCACCCGCGCGTCCGGCGACGCCGAACTGCTGGCCGGTGCGCGCCGGCGCGCACAGGCCTTGATGGCCGAAGGCGTGACCACGCTGGAGATCAAGTCCGGCTACGGCCTGAGCCTGCTCGACGAGAGCCGCTGCCTGAGCATCGCGCGCCAGCTGGGCGCCGAACTGCCGGTATCGGTGCGCACCACCTACCTGGGCGCACACGCGATCCCGCCGGAGTTCGACGGCCGCGCCGACGACTACATCACCGCGGTCTGCGCCTGGATGCCGGCGCTGCACGCGGCCGGGCTGATCGATGCCGTCGACGCCTTCTGCGAGACCATCGGCTTCACCCCGGCCCAGACCCGGCGCGTCTTCGTGGCCGCGCGCGCGCTCGGCCTGCCGGTCAAGCTCCATGCCGAGCAGCTCAGCGACCAGGACGGCGCCGCACTGGCGGCCGAGTTCGGCGCCTTGTCCTGCGACCACCTGGAATACCTCAGCGATGCGGGCGTGGACGCCATGCGGGTGGCCGGCACGGTGGCGGTGCTGCTGCCGGGCGCCTACTATTTCCTGCGCGAGACCCAGTTGCCGCCGGTGGCGGAGCTGCGCGCGCAACAGGTGCCGATCGCACTGGCCAGCGACCACAACCCCGGCTCCAGCCCCGGCCTGTCGCTGCTGCTGATGGCCAACATGGCCTGCACGCTGTTTCGCATGACGCCGCTCGAGGCCGTGCTGGGCATCACCGCCCACGGCGCGCATGCGCTGGGGCTGCCCGACCGCGGACGGCTGGTCGCCGGGCTGCGCGCCGACTTCGCGGTCTGGGACCTGGAGCATCCGAACGAACTGGCCTACTGGTTCGGCCACAACCCCTGCCGGCGCGTCGTTGCCGGCGGCATCGAGAGAACCCCATGAACAACGACATCTACACCCTGCGCCCGGGCACCGGCACCGTGCTGATCAGCGTGCCGCACGTCGGCACCGGGATCCCGGACACGCTGGCGCCGCGATACCTGCCGCGCGCGCTGCAGGTCGAGGACACCGACTGGCACCTCGAACAGCTCTATGCCTTTGCCGTCGACATGGGCGCCGGCCTGATCGTGCCGCGCCATTCGCGTTTCGTCATCGACCTGAACCGCGCGCCGGACAACGCGCCGATGTACGCCGGCGCCAACAACACCGAGTTGTGCCCCACGCGTTTCTTCACCGGCGACCCGATCTACCGCGACGGCCAGGCGCCGGACGCCGCCGAGATCGCGCGTCGGCGCAGCGTCTACTGGCAGCCCTACCACGATGCGCTGACGGCCGAGCTGGCGCGCATCCGGGAGCGCCACGGCCATGCCATCTTGTTCGACGGCCACAGCATCAAGTCCACGCTGCCCTGGCTGTTCGAGGGCAAGCTGCCCGACCTGAACCTGGGCACCGCCAGCGGCAACAGCTGCGCACCCGGCCTGCGTTCGGCGCTGTCGCAGGTGCTGGCCGCGCAGCAGGATTTCACCCAGGTCACCGACGGGCGTTTCAAGGGTGGCCACATCACCCGCCACTTCGGCCAGCCGGCCCAGGGGCAACACGCGATCCAGCTCGAGATGTGCTGGAGCACCTACATGGCCGAGCAGCCGCCCTACCAGGTCGACCCGGCCCGCGCCGCCCGCCTCACACCCGTGCTGCGCGCCCTGGTGCAGACCATGCTGGACTGGAGCCCGGCGCATGGCTGAAGCACCACACAGCCTGTGGGCCGAACAGGCCTGGATCGACGGCCGCTGGCAGGCGTCGGTGCTGTTCGACATCGATGCGCACGGCCGCTGGCAACGCATCACGGCCGGCGTGCAGACGCCGCCGGCCCATGCCCGGCGCCTGGCCGGGCCGGTGCTGCCGGGCCTGGTCGATGCGCACAGCCACGCGTTCCAGCGCGCCTTCGTCGGACTGTCCGAGCGGCGCGCCAGCGCATCCGACGACTTCTGGTCCTGGCGCGAGCGCATGTACCGCGTGGCGCTGCGCATCACGCCGGCGCAGATGCGCGCCGTGGCCGCCCAGTTGTACCTGGAATTGCTGCGCGGCGGCTACACCCAGGTCTGCGAATTCCACTACCTGCACCACACGCCGCAGGGCCAGCCCTACGACGACCCGGCCACCATGTGCTGGTCGCTGGCCGATGCGGCCGAACACGCCGGCATCGGCCTGACCCTGCTGCCGGTGCTGTACGAACGCGCCGGTTTCAACCGCCCGCAACTGCAGGACGACCAGCGCCGCTTCGCCGGCACGCCCGAGATGGTCATGGCGCTGGCCCAGGCGGTGCGCGCCGGCCGCCGCCGGCACGTGGACGCGGGCGTGGCCATCCATTCGCTGCGCGCCGCCAGCCGGCCGGCCATCGAATCGCTGCTGCGGCAGGTCGAGCCGCATGGCATGCCGATCCACATCCATGTGGCCGAGCAGACCGGCGAGGTCGACGACTGCGTCAAGACCACCGGCGCCCGGCCGATCCAGTACCTGTGCGACACATTCGCGCCCGACGCCCGCTGGCAGCTGGTGCATGCCACGCATGCGACGCCGCGCGAGATCGACGCGGTGGCCCACCGCGGCGCGGCCATCGTGATCTGCCCGGCGACCGAGGCCAATCTCGGCGACGGCTTGAGCGACCTGGACGGCTGGCTGCGCGCCGGCGTGCCGATGGCCATCGGCTCCGACAGCCATGTGGTGCGCAACTGGCCCGAGGAACTGCGCTGGCTCGAATACGGGCAACGCCTGCTGCACCGCAAGCGCAACGTCGCCGCCGCGCCGGGACGGCAGGACGCCACCGCGGCCCGGTTGTTCGACGCGGCGCTGGCCGCCGGCGGACCGGCCGCGGGCCAGCCGCGCTGGGGCCTGGTCGAAGGTGCGCGGGCCGATGCGCTGGTGCTCGATACCCGCGCCCCCGGCCTGCTGGGCATTGCGCCCGGCCACCGGCTCGACGCGCTGGTGTTCTCCGGCACCGAGCCGGCGCTGCACGAGGTGCTGGTGGCCGGCGCCGTCGTGCTGCGCGATGGCCGCCACCCGGACCAGGCCGCCATCGGCGACGCATTCGCGCAGGCCATGCAGGACCTGTGGAGCGACGAGCCGAATTGACCCGCGCCGCCCGGCCGCGTCGGCCCGGCGACCCGCGCATGCAATGACCGGCGCGATCAGCGCATGCGGCGGCTGCGACGTGAACGGCCGTGCGAGGGGCCCAGCTTGCCGGGCGGTGGCGGCGGACGGCCCCGGCGCCGGCGCAACAAGGCCAGCAACAGGCCCACGGCCAGCAGCAGCAGGATCAGCAGCGGATAAAAGCTGCGGCTCTGCAACCATTGCGCAAGATCGGAGTCGGGCATGATGGGTCCATGGTGCCATATCCGTTACCCTGTGCGGACATGCTGCATGACCCTTTCACACCCGAGCGAGGCGCGCCATGGCCCCGCGCATGAACCCGATCCGCCGCCTGGGCCTCGTGGCGTGCCTGGCCGCGACGCTGGGGCTGGGCACGCCGGCGGCCAGCGCCGCGCCGCCGCTGGACTGGTTCGACACCCACGGCCCGACGGCGCAGGTGACGGTGGCGATCGACCTGCTGCGCCAGGCCGCCGACCACGGTCTCGATCCGGCCGACTACCATGCCCAGGCGCTGGCCGACGCGGCATCGCAGCAGGCGCAGTCCGGCCACTGGAACGACGAAGCCCGCCGCGTGGTGTTCGACGCCGCATTGACCGCGGCAATGCAGCGCTACCTGTCCGACCTGTACGCGGGCCGGGTCACGCCGGCCCAGGTCCGGGCCCGGTTCGCGCCGCGGCCGCAAGGCCCGCTGGACGCCGCCACACTGCTGCGCCATGCGCTGGCCAGCGGCCGGCTGGCCGAGACGGCGCAGGATCTCGCACGGCAACTGCCGATGGCGCAGCCGCTGCAGGCGGCCTTGCGGCAGTATCGAAGCCTGGCCGGGCAACCGGGCTGGCAAACCCCGCTGCCGGTACCGGCCCGCGGCAAGCTGGTCGCCGGTGACGGCTACCCCGCCCTGGCCGAACTCGAGCGCAGGCTCACGGCCGTCGGCGACCTGCAGGCACGGCCGGCGCCGCCGCAGGTCGACGACATCCTGATCGCCGCGGTGCGCCGGTTCCAGCTGCGCCACGGCCTCGAGCCCGACGGCGTCGTCGGGCGCCTGACGCTGGCCCAGCTCAACGTCACGCCGGCGCAACGCGCGCGCCAGATCGCGCTGACCATGGAACGGCTGCGCTGGACGCCGCTGCTGCAGGGCCGGCGCATGATCGTCGTCAACGTGCCCGAGTTCATGCTGCGCGCCTACACGGTCGAGGACGGCCGGGTCGACGTGCAGCTGGAGATGAAGATCATCGTCGGCAAGGCGCTGGACACGCGCACGCCGCTGTTCGACGAGGACATGCGCTACATCGAGTTCAGCCCCTACTGGAACGTTCCGCGCTCGATCGCGTTGCAGGAGACCCTGCCCAAGCTGCGCGAGGAGCCGGGCTATTTCGCGCAGCAGGGATTCGAGTTCGTGACCCCGGATCGCCGCGTCGTCGAGGTGTTGTCCGACGCGGCCATCGAGGCGGTGCAGCAGGGCCAGTGGCGCATCCGGCAACGTCCCGGCCCGCACAACGCACTGGGCGCGATCAAGTTCATCTTCCCCAACAACGACAACATCTACCTGCACCACACGCCGGCGCCGCGGCTGTTCGCGCGCCAGCGGCGCGACTTCAGCCACGGCTGCATCCGGGTCGAGGCGCCGGTGGCGCTGGCGCGTTTCGTGCTGCAGGACGATCCGCGCTGGAACCATGAACGCATCGAGGAGGCGATGAACGCCGGCGTGTCGCGCACGATACGGCTGCGCGAGACGCTGCCGGTGCTGATCGCCTACAGCACGGTCGTGGTCAAGCACGGGCAGGTGTATTTCCACGACGACCTCTATGGCCACGACCGCCTGCTGGACGAAGCCTTGCGCGCCCGATCGGCCGCGCTGGCGCGCACACGAACGCCGTTGTCCGGCCCGTGAGGGGCGCCATGTTAATCTTGCGCGCATGCCTATCGACCTGCTTCACCAGGAGCGCCGCTGGTTTCTTCGGCGCAGCACCCGGATCGCATTGGCCGGTTCCGCCCTGGCCACCCTCGCTCCAGCCGCCTGGGCCTCGACCGCCGCCTCGCGTACCCTGGCATTCAGCCACACCCACACCGGCGAATCGATCGAACTGACCTACGCCAGCGGCGCACGCTACCTGCCGCAGGCGCTGGAACAGGCCAACCATTTCCTGCGCGACCACTACACCGGCGAGGTCGGGGCCATCGATCCGCAGTTGCTGGACCTGCTGCATGCGGTGCGCACGGCGCTGGGAACCGACCGGCCGTTCCACGTGATCTCGGGGTATCGCTGCCCGGCCACGAACAACCGGCTGCGCACCACGCGCGGCGGCGGTGTCGCCAAGCGCAGCCTGCACATGGACGGCAAGGCCATCGACGTGCGCCTGCCCGGCGTGCCGCTGACCGAGCTGCGCGACGCCGCGCTGTCGCTCAAGGCCGGCGGTGTCGGCACCTATACCCGCGACCGGTTCGTGCACCTGGACACCGGACGCCCGCGCAGCTGGTGAGCTTCATCCGCGCGGATGGTGGCGCGCATGCAGTTGCCGCAGCCGCTCGCGCGCCACATGGGTGTAGATCGTCGTCGTCGAGATGTCGGCATGGCCGAGCAGCATCTGCACCGCGCGCAGGTCGGCGCCGTGGTTCAGCAGATGGGTCGCGAAGGCATGGCGCAGCGTGTGCGGCGACGGCGCCGTGTCCAGGCCGGCGCGCAGCGCGTATTTCTTCACGATGCTCCAGAACATCACCCGTGACATCGCACTGCCGGCATTGACGCCGCTGCTGGTCACGAACAGGGCCACGGTCTGGCGCGCACCGGTCAGCGCCGGGCGCGATTGCTCCAGGTAGCGCCGCAGCCACAACCCGGCCTCCTCGCCGAACGGCACCAGCCGCTCCTTGCTGCCCTTGCCCACGACCTGCAGCACGTTCTCCTGCAAGCCGACATTGAGCGTGCGCAGCCCCACCAGTTCGCTCACGCGCAGGCCGCTGGCATACATCAGCTCGAGCATGGTGCGGTCGCGGATGCCCAGCATCGTGTCCACGTCCGGGGCCGCCAGCAGCGCCTCGACCTGGGCCTCGCTCAGGGTCTTGGGCACGCGCAGCGCCTGGCGCGCCGACTGCAGGCG
The DNA here is from genome assembly GCA_024236015.1 of Rhodoferax sp. Taxonomy (GTDB): domain Bacteria; phylum Pseudomonadota; class Gammaproteobacteria; order Burkholderiales; family Burkholderiaceae_C; genus CAISIP01. The sequence continues at coordinate 201,033 of JACKLK010000001.1, read as the reverse complement.
CAAGGTCGGGTCCGCGCCGACCAGGCGTTCGCGCAGCGCCCAGCGGAAGAAGCGCTTGAACACGGTCAGGCGCCGGTTCGCGGTGGTGGCCTTGCTCTGCGCGTGGCGCGCGGAGAAATAGGCATGGAGATGCTGCTCGCCGACGTCCGTCAGCGCCAGCCCTTGCGGACGCAACCAGTGCGCGAACAGTTCGAGGTCACGGCGGTACGCCGAAAGCGTGTTGCGCGACAGGCCGTCCTCGAGCCACAAGGCGTCGGTGAAGGCGTCGATCGCGGCATTGTCGGTCTGGGAGTCGGTGGCCACGCCGCCGATGGTACCCGCGCGCCAGCCCCCCTGCGATCGGGCCGGACGCCGCCCCGGCACCCCGTGTTTCGGCACCCTGTAACGCCCCGGGGCGGCTGTTATGCTCACCGCCGTGAATTACCTGCAACTGCTGTTTCCCGACTTCTCGCTGATCCTGTTGGGATACCTGGTCTGCCGGTTCACCGCACTGGATCGCAGCGTCTGGACCGCCGTCGAGCGCCTGGTCTACTACCTGCTGTTCCCGGTGCTGCTGTTCCACTCCATCGTGCGCCAGCCGCTGGACCTGACCGCGGCATCCGAACTGGTGCTGGCCGGCTGGGCCTTGTGCCTGGGCGGCATCGGCATGGCCTACGTGCTGCCCTACCTGCCCTGGATCGGGCCGCGCGTGAACCGGCGCGAACATGCGGCAGGCGCCCAGGTGGCGTTCCGCTTCAACACCTTCATCGCACTGGCGCTGGCGGACCGGATGCTGGGCGCCCAAGGCACGGTGCTAATCGCGGTACTGGTCGGCGTATGTGTGCCGGTGCTCAACATCGGCGCCGTCTGGCCGATGGCCCGCCACGCCCAGCGTGGCCTGCTGGCCGAGCTGGTGCGCAACCCGCTGATCATCGGCACCGTGACCGGCCTGGGCGCCAACCTGGCCGGTTTCTCCATGCCCGCGTTCCTGGAGCCCACGGCCAGCCGCATCGGTGCCGCGGCATTGGGCCTGGGCCTGATGGCCGCCGGCGCCGGCCTGCAGCCGGGCCGGCTGCGCGGCGACAAGGTCCTGTCGGTGGCGCTGCTGTCGATCCGGCACCTGTGGTTGCCGCTGCTGGCCTGGATACTGGCGCGCCTGATCGGCCTGGACCCGGCCCAGACCACGACCCTGCTGATCTTCTCGGCCATGCCCACGGCATCGAGTTGTTATGTGCTGGCCGTGCGCATGGGATACGACGGCGGCTACACCGCGGGCCTGGTCACCGTGTCGACCCTGCTGGGACTGCTCAGCGTGCCGTTCGCACTGGGCATTCTGCGCGCGCTGTAAGGCGCCGGCGCCCGCCGCCGGTACAAGCTCAACCTGCGGCCGGCTCCCCCTGCGGATAACGCTGGCGCAGCAACGGCGGCATCGGCGTGTCGATCAGGATGCACAAGGTGCGCAGGGCATCGGCCACCTCCTGCGGCGCCCCCACTCCCCCGTCCGGCCCGCCCAGCACCAGGGCGCACCAGGCCTTCATCAGCCGGGGCCGCAGCATCCACGACAGGCAGGCGAGCCGCTTTACGGCGCCGGTGATGGCCGGCAAGGTCGGCGCCGCCGCGGCTGCCGGCAAGGCGTCGAGCTCGAGCGCCGTGGCCAGCGCGGCGTGCCATGGTGCAGGCTTGCCGCCACGCGCATCCGCACCAGCGCCGCACTGCGTGGCCAGCACTTCGGTCACCACGGCGATGGCCGGCGCACAGGCAGCCAAGGACAAGGCATGGGTCTCGCGCATGACGCTTTCGTGGTGCAACGCCAGCACATGGTCGAGCAACAGGCGATGCCAGATCTCGGCGAACACCAGCCGACCGTCCGAGCCCATGATCCGGTGGGCATGTCGGCGCAGCTGCGCGCGCTCGGCCAGCGGCAGGGACGCACACCGCGTCAGCAGGCGCTCGAACCCGGCCTGGCGCATGTTCGCCGGCAGGGCCCAGGCCTGCTGCAGCACATGGTCCGACCGGCCGCTCTCGGGCGTCGCGCACACGCTGCGCCAGGCCCGGTGCTCCGGCCCGTCCGGCGCCGGAACCAGGAAGGCCAGCGTGGCCGGCTCCAGATCGTGTGGCCAGGCGATGGACAACAGGTCATCCAGCCAGGTCTGCGGCGGCGGCGGCGCCGCCGCGGCGGGGTCGCCGGTCGTCGGCAAAACGCCGACACCGACTCCCTCTGCGATTCCATCGCCCTCGCCATTTCCATCGCCCTCGCCATTTCCATCGCCTTCGCCTTTGCCCGTTCCCTCGCCGTCACCTTGCACCTCCGCGGGCGCAACGGAGGGCCCGCCGCCGATGCCGCCGTCGAAGGCCATGGCCATGTCCGCCACCGTCGGTGTCGCCGGCCGCTCGGCGGCCACCACTTCGCTGGGCAGCGCCGCCATCGGCCGGCCGTAGATGCGCCGGATGCGTTCGGCCAGCGGTGGATGGGTGGCCAGCGCGCCAGCAGATCGGAAGATGTCGGATGACAGCAACATGTGCGAGATCACCTCGGCGCGGCTGCTGGCCACGCTGCCCTGCCCGTCGGCATGCTGGCCGGCGATCTTGCGCAAGGCGCCGCCGATGCCGTCGCGCTGGCGCGTGAACTGCACCGCCGCCGCATCGGCCAGGAACTCACGCTGGCGCGACACCGCCGCCTTGAGCAGCCGCCCGGCCAGCCAGCCGATGCTGCCCACCACCATCAGCCCCAGGCCCATCAGCACGAAGGCGGTGCGGCGGCCACGCGCGTCGGTGGCGCCGAACAGGTCGCGCCCGAGCAGGAACAGCAGCTGCAAGCCCCACACATGGCCGATCAGGCGCATGTTCAGCCGGGCGTCGCCCTGCAGGATATGGCTGAACTCATGGGCCACCACACCCTGCAGCTCGTCGCGGTTGAGCCGCTGCAACGCGCCGCGCGTCACCGCCACCACGCTGTCGTTCTGCTCCCAGCCCGCGGCAAAGGCGTTGATGGCGTCATCGCGGTCGAGCACGAAGATGCGCGGCACCTTCAGGCCGCTGGCGATCGCCATCTCCTCGACCACGTTGCGCAGCCGCTGCTCGTGGCCGTCGCGTGGCACCAGCAACTCGCGCCCGCCCACCATCTGCGCCACATGGGCGCCGCCGCGCCGCAGCTGCACGGTCTCGATCCAGCTGCCGCCCAGGATGAAGGCGGCGCACAACACGCTGTTGGTCTCGAAGAACCAGCGCGGATAGTCGAGCAGATTGCCGGTCTGCAAGGACCACAGCAGCGCCAGCACGACGTTGACGGCCAGCACCGTCGCCAGCACGGTCAGCAGGAACAGCAGCAGCAGGCGCCGGGTCGCCGACCGGGCCTGGTCCTGGTGCTGGCGAAAACGCACGGCGCGGTCGCAGGGCTGCTACACGGCCTCAGAAGCGGACCGCGGGCGCACTGCGTTCGGCGGCGGACTGGGTGGACTGCAGCGTGGCGGCCTCGTCGAAGCCGAACAGCCGCGCCACCAGGTTGGCGGGAAACTGCATCGCGGCGTCGTTGTAGTCGAGCACGTTGTCGTTGTAGGCCTGGCGTGCAAAGCCGATGCGGTTCTCGGTCGAGGTCAGCTCCTCGGCGAACTCGCGCATGTTGCGGTCGGCCTTGAGTTCGGGATAAGCCTCGACAACCACCATCAGCTTGCCCAGCGCGCCGCCCAGCGCGGCCTCGGCGGCGCCGAGCGCGGCGACGTTGCCGGCACCGGCCAGGTCGGCACGCGCCTTGCCGGCGGCCGCCTGGGCCTGGTTGCGCGCGGCGATCACCGCCTCGAGGGTCTCGCGTTCATGCTGCAGGTACTTGCGCGCGGTCTCGACCAGGTTGGGAATCAGGTCGTAGCGGCGCTTGAGCTGCACGTCGATCTGCGCAAAGGCGTTGGCGATCGCGTTGCGCAGCCGGGTGAGCTTGTTGTAGATCACGATACCCAGCACCAGCACGATCGCCAGCAGCACCAGCAGGACCAGGGTTGTGGTTGTCATCGACGCGATACCTCCTGTACATGTGCCTGCCACGGCGCGGCATGCGCCGGCATCGGCAGCGGGCCGCCCGGCCGCCGTGCGCCAGAGTATCGCATCGGCTCCGTGGCACCCCCCCGCTGGCCGCCTAGCGGGTGGCGCGGTCGCGCCGGCGGCGCCACCACCCGCGGATCAGCGCCGCCAGCACCAGCGCCACCGTCGGCAACTGGTAGGCCGGACCGATCCAGACGTTCTTCATGTAGGTGAAGAACGATGCCCAGGCGACCTGGGTCGGGCCGACGTCCGGGTACATCAGCAGCATGGCGGTGATCTGCGCGTTCTCGCACAGGTCCCAGACGCCGGCGAACACCGGGATCCAGGCCAGCCAGGTCCAGCCGTCCGATGGCCGCAGCCGGACCAGCAGGCCGACGAACAGGGTCACGTACAGCGCCGGAAAAATCGTGTCCAGCGTCGGGCTCGACCAGGCGTAGACGCGCCGGCCGGCCGCGCCGTATTGCTCCATCGCGGCCTGGAACTCCGCAAAACCGTAACCCGCGCGAATGTCGAGCACGTCGCCGCCGATGGGCAGGGACGGAAACACCAGCAGCAGCCAGACCAGCACCCCCGTGCCGGTGGCCAGCAGCACCGGCGTGCGGCTGGCAAAGCGGAAATAGCGGTTCGGCGTCACGAGCGGTCCGGTTTGCGTCAGGGCCGGCGCGCCGGCGCCTCGCCGCCGACGAGCTGCATGCGCCGCCGGATGCGCGCCAGCGCGTCCGCGTCGCCGGCCTGTTCGGCGCGTTGCGCCTGCACACCCAGCCAGGCCAGCAGCGGCCGGCGCCAGCCCTGGCTCGATGCGGCATCGATCGCCAGCGTGATGGTCTGCGGATCGGCACGGTTGCCGCGCAGCAACACGCCGGCGGCGACCAGCCGCGACAACGGCTCCTGCACCGCGGCCAGTTGCGCGCCGCCGGCGGCCGACGCCAGCATGGACCGGTGCTGCGGCGGCAACAACCCGGCGTCCGGCGCCGTGGCCTGCGCCTGCAGGTAACGCGCATAGGCCTGCTCGGCGGGCGCCGCATCGGCCTGCCAGGCGTCAAAGCCGGTGCAGGGCTCGAACACCAGGCTGGCCACCCGGGTCGCGCAACGCACCAGTTCGGCGCGGGCCAGCAGGTCGGCGCGGCCGGTGCGCGCGATCTCGGCGCGGGCCCGTGCGAACTCCAGCTCCTCGATGCGGCCCTGGCCGGACAGATACGCGTCCTGTGCGCGTTCGATCGCGCCTTGCGCATTGAGCTGCCAGTCCGGCGGCGGCGGCGTGCCGGCGCAGCCGGCGAGCACCACGGCCAGCGCAGCCGCAAGGAATCGGGTGGCGACGATCGGCGTCATGGCAACTTGATCTGCGCATCGCGCGCAAATGGCCACTTGCGGTTGATCTCGTTGACCAGGTGCTCGACCTTGCGCAGGCTGGCCTCGACCTCGGCGCGCAGGCTGCCCAGGTCGGTGGTGGCCTCGCGCGTGTTCGCACCGATGGCCTGGGCCTCGACCAGCACAGCGTCGACCTTCTTCAGGCTGTTGCGTGCGTCCATCAGCAGGCCGTTGAGCTGCACCACGGTGGCGCGGGTCTCGGACACCACGCCGTCCTGGCCGAACACCTGCTGGTCGGCGCGCGCGATCATGCCATCGGTGCGCTGGGCGATGCCGTCGGCCTTGAGCACCAGGCCGTCGACCCGCGCCAGCAAGGCATTGGTGCGCGCCAGTGCCTGCGACAGCTGCCGCGCATCGGCATCGTTGCCCAGCAACACGCCGATGGCGCCACGCGGGCCGTTGAGCCGCTCGGCGGCCAGCTGCAGGTTGCGCAGGCTGGCATTGAGCGGCGCCTCCTGGCTGGTCAACGCGCCCAGGTTGCTGACCAGTTCGCGCACGCTGGCGACCATGCGCGGAATCTCGGCGGCCGCGTCGCCGCGCAACACCTTGCGTTCGGCCCCGTCGGGCAGCGGCGGATCGGTCAACACGCCGCTGAAGGCGCGGATCTTGGTGCCGCCGACCAGGCCGCTTTCCATCGTGAACACGCTGGAGGTGCGCAGCCAGTGCGCGTCCTTGTGCGGCACGTCGACGATGATGCGGGCATTGCCCTCGGACGAGAGTTCGATGCGCCCGACCCGGCCGATCGGGAAACCGGAGAAGGTCATGTTCATGCCGACCACGATGCCTTCGGAATCGTCGGCGATCAGCACCAGCTGCTGGGTGCGTTCGAACGCGCCGCGCGCATACATCAGGTAGCCGATGGCGCCCGAGACCAGCAGCACCATGGCCAGCAGCAACAAGCGGGCCTTGAGCTCGAGATGGCGCACCGGCGGCGGCGGGGATTCGATGGGTTCGGGCATGGATCGGGCGCGGGGCCGGTTCTGTCAATCAATAATAGTTGCCCACCAGCGAGAACACCTCGATCAGCAGGATCAGCGCGAACAGGCGGCCGAGCTGGCTGATCTCGTCGCGCCGGCGCAGCGGGGCGCCATCGTAGCGCGGGTTGGGCGCAATCGGCAGGATCGCCACCACCAGGCTGAAGAAAAACGCCTTCAGGCACAGGATCAGCGTGACCACCGGTGTGAACACGTGGCCCACGTCGCGGGTATAGGCGCCGAAGCCCCAGGCGTTGAAGCCGTACAGCGAGACGTAGGTCATGACCAGCGCCAGCACCGCGCTGAGCGCGGCCAGGAACACGACCGAGAACACGCCCGCCAGCACCCGCGGCAACAGCAGGTCGCGCGCGGGGTCGCCCCCGCTGCGCCACATCACGTGCAACACGCCTTGCTGGCGCAGGTCGGCCACCTCCTCGCCGCTGGGCATGGTGAAGCGCAACGCGACGTACAAGGCCACCAGCAGCGGCAGCAGTTCCAGCACCAGGGTACGCACCAGCACGTCGAGCGCGTATTGCGACAGGCCGTAGGCCGCGGCGCTGGCGATGACGATGCGAATGATGACCAGGCTGAGCAAGGCCGACAAGGCGACGAAACCGGCCAGCAGCGGCGCCGTCGCGCCATGGAGCTGGCGGTAAATGACCGGCCGCTGGCTGCGCCGGTAACTCGACGGCGACAGCGCCAGCACCAGCATCTGGGCGGCGAACTGCGCCACCATCCACCAGCCCAGCAGCCAGCGCACCGGCGAACGGCTCCAGCGCGCCGGATCGAGTTGCTGCAAGGCGGTGTCGCCGAGCTCGAGACCGGCATCGACGACGCGTGTCATGCGCCGGCGCGCCGCGCCGCCGCTGCGTTCGGGAAGCGGGCCAGAATCGGTCATCGGGGCGGCGTGGGCGTTGCTTGCCGGTGGCACCGCATGGCCTGGTTCAGTCGCGCGGCGCGGCGATGAGTTCGGCTGCGCTGCGGCACGACACGCCGGCATCACGCAGCTGCTGCAGGAAGGCCTGCGCGGCGGACTCGAAACCCGGCACCGGGCTCATGCAGTCGGTCAGGAACACCGTGTTGCGCAGCCGCGCGGCGTCCCACTGCGCCAGCATGTCCTGGCCGGACGCGGCCACGCAGTGGCTGGCGGCCTCGCCCGCGACCACCAGCACATCGTCGCCCTGCGCCAGCCGCTGCAGCAGCGGGAGGTTGAGCTGGGTGCGCGCATCGTCGGCGCGTGGCACGTCGGCGCGGAAAGCGCTGTATTGCTCGGTCATCGGGTTCAGGCCCTTGACCACCTTGTCGCAGGCCCGGGCGCGCGCCTGTTCCCAGCGGGCGATGCTGGCGGCCAGCACGGGCTCGATGTTGTGGCCCCAGCTGCCGAGCACGCAATGCACCGGCCACACGACCAGCGTGCGTTCGCCACCGGCCTCGAGCGCCTGCAGGTAGGCCAGCACCTCGGCCGCGCGGGCGCCGTCGCGCGGGCGGAAGCGGCCGGCCTGGGCATCGGCGGCGGTGATGGCGGTGAACGGCGCCACCGGCGCGGCGTCGGCGTCGACCCAGAACGTGGTGCGTTCGATGCCGTAGCCGGCATGCGAGTCGAGCGTGACGACGATGTCGTCGATCTGCGCCGACAAGCGGTCGATCAGCCCGGCCAGGCGATGCATGTCCGCCTGCGCACCGGGCACCGGCAAGGCCGCTTCGGGCAGGTCCATGAAGTCGTTCTGGGGGTCGATGATGAGCAGTCGCATGCGGGTCGTGTCAGAGGGGGGCGACCCGCCGGCGACGGGTCATTCGGGATGCCTGGCACTATGGTAGCCCAAGGCCCAGGCCACATGTTCGCGCACCAGCGGGCTCGGATCGTCCGCGCGCGCCTGCAAGGCCTGCACGATGCGCGGGTCGTGCGCGGCGGCCAGCGCATTGCCCAGGGCGACCGCGATGTTGCGCAGCCAGCGCACATGGCCGATGCGCCGGATCGGACTGCCCTCCAGGCGCTGCAGGAATTGCGCCTCGCTCCAGCCGAACAACGCGACCAGGTCGGCGCCGACCAGCCCCTGGCGGGGCGCGAAATCGGGCAGCGGGCTGGGCTGCGCGAACTTGTTCCACGGGCAGGCCAGCTGGCAGTCGTCGCAGCCGTAGATGCGGTTGCCCATCAGCGGACGCAAGGCCTCGTCGATGGAGCCGGGATGTTCGATCGTCAGGTAGGAGATGCAGCGCCGCGCATCGAGCCGGTACGGCGCAACAATGGCCTGGGTCGGACACACATCGATACAGGCCTTGCAGTTTCCGCAATGGTTGCTGACCGGATCGGTCGGCGGCAGCGCCAGGTCGAGGTAGATCTCGCCGAGGAAAAACATCGAGCCGGCCTCGCGGTTGAGCACCAGCGTGTGCTTGCCGCGCCAGCCCTGTCCGCTGCGCGTGGCCAGTTCGACCTCTAGCACCGGCGCCGAGTCGGTGAAGACGCGGTAGCCGAGTTCGCCCACCTCGGCGGCGATGCGTTCGGCCAGTTGCGCCAGCCGCTGACGCAGCACCTTGTGGTAGTCGCGGCCCCGCGCATACAGCGAGATCACGCCTTCTGTTGCGCGTTGGAGACGATCGAACTCGATTGCCTGCCAGGAATGGGCGTCATCCGCATCCGCTGTGGTCAAATAGTTCAAGCGGGCGGTCAGCACAGTCACTGTGCCAGGCACGAGTTCATCCGGTCGGGCACGTTTGAGTCCATGCGCCGCCATGTATGCCATATCGCCGTGAAAGCCCTGCTCCAACCACGCCAGCAATCCCGGTTCTGCGTCCGACAGATCGATGCAACTTATTCCGATCTGTGCGAATCCGAGTTCCTGCCCCCAGCGGCTGATGCGGGAAACCAATTGACCTTGATCGACCAAGCCACGGGTGATGTTGTTCACCCCCTGATTGTAAAAAGCCTTGTCTGGAGCGACGAGGCCGCCACGCGCCTGTTCGCCGCCTCGCTGGCGCAGCAGCCGGCGCTGGCGAACTGCTTCATCGAACTGCATGGCGACCTGGGCGCCGGCAAGACCAGTTTCGTGCGTCACCTGCTCCAGGCACTGGGCGTGCAGGGCCGCATCAAGAGCCCGACCTATGCGGTGGTCGAGCCGTACGAACTTGCCCGCACGCCGACCGCAGACCAGCCGCTGGCGATCTGGCATTTCGACTTCTACCGCTTCGACGATCCGCAGGAATGGGAAGACGCGGGTTTCCGCGACATCTTCGCCAGCAGCGGACTCAAGCTGGCCGAGTGGCCGGAAAAGGCCCACGGCATGTTGCCGCTCGCCGACCTGGCGCTGCACATCGAGGTGCAGGATGACGAGGCCCGCGCGGTGCGCCTGATCGCACAGACCCCGACCGGCGCGGCCCTGCTGGCCGCCGTGTCCCCGGCATGAAGCGGCGCGACCTGCTGCAATCGGGCACGCTGGTGCTGCTGCTGGGCACGGCCCAGATCGCGCGCGGCGCGACCATATTGGCAGTGCGCGTCTGGCCGGCGCCGGACTACACGCGCGTGACCATCGAATCCGACGGTGCGCTCAACACCAGCCAGCTGTTCGTGGCCAACCCGCCCCGGCTGGCGGTGGACATCGAAGGCATCGAACTCAACCCGGCGCTGCGCGAGCTGGTGGCCAAGGTGCGCGCCGACGACCCGAACATCCAGGGCATCCGCGTGGGCCAGTTCGCGCCCGGCGTGGTTCGCCTGGTGCTCGACCTCAAGCAGGACGCGCGGCCGCAGGTGTTCAGCCTGCTGCCGGTGTCGGCCTACCAGCATCGGCTGGTGCTGGACCTGTACCCGAGCAAGGTGGCCGACCCGCTGGAGACGCTGATCGCCGAACGCATCGGCCCCACGCCGGCGCAGAGCCCGAGCAACCCGGCCCCGGCCGTGGCCTCGGTCACCGCGCCGTCGGCGCCGCCCCCCTTCGTGCCCACGGCACCGGCGGCCGACCCGCTGGGCGATCTGATCGCGCAGCGCAACGGCGCCAGCGGCACCCGCGACCCGGCGGCGCTGCTGCTGGGAGTGCCGACCGCGCCGACCGCCCCGACCCGCCCTGGTGCACCGGCCGTCGCCGCCACGCCGGCGCCAACACCACCACCACCTCGGCCGGCCCCGGCCGAGCCGGACCGAACCGACCGCCTGATCATCATCGCGCTCGACCCCGGCCACGGCGGCGAGGACCCGGGCGCGATCGGCCCCAACGGCACGCGCGAGAAAGACGTGGTGCTGCGGCTGGCGCACAAGCTGCGCGAGCGCATCAACGGCATGACGGTGGGCGGCAACGCCATGCGCGCCTACCTGACGCGCGACGCCGACTTCTTCGTGCCGCTGCACGTGCGGGTGCAGAAGGCGCGCCGGGTGCAGGCCGACCTGTTCGTCAGCCTGCATGCCGACGCCTTCTACACGCCCCGCCCGCAAGGCGCCAGCGTGTTCGCGCTGAGCCAGAACGGCGCCTCGAGCAGCGCCGCGCGCTGGATGGCCGACAAGGAGAACAAGGCCGACCTGATCGGCGGGCTGAACGTGGCCTCGCGCGACGAAGCGGTGCAACGCGCCATGCTCGACATGAGCACCACGGCCCAGATCAACGACAGCCTGAAACTGGGCAGCGCCATGCTCGGCGAGATCGGCCGCATCGGCAAACTGCACAAGCCGCGCGTCGAACAGGCCGGTTTTGCCGTGCTCAAGGCGCCCGACATTCCGAGCGTGCTGGTCGAGGCGGCCTTCATCAGCAACCCGGAAGAAGAAGCCAAGCTCAACGACGACAAGTACCTGCAGACGCTGGCCGACGCGCTGATCCGGGGCATCGAAGGGTATTTCTCGCGCAATCCGCCGTTGGCGCGCAGCCGCTCGGTCTAGCCTCCGTTGCACGCGCTCGGGGGCTCGGCCATGCGTCGTCGCCTGCCAAGCCGTGATCATCGAATCGACCCTGGTATATTGCCTCGGCTGCAGCCGACAGAGCTGTCGCCTTTAACGAACCCAAGCTTGGATGGCGTAGTGAAAATCGCGTTGTTCTTCGTGCTGGCCATGGCTTTCCTGTCCACCGGCGTACAGGCCCAGACCCGTTATGTCTGCACGATCAACGGCACGACCTACCAGTCCACGCGGCCGTGTCCCGGTGGCGGGAACATCACGAGTTATGGTCCGGCGCCGAGCCGGCCAAGCCCGGAACCCCGGGTACCCAGGATCGGCCAGGCGCCGGCCAATCTGAAGTACCTGAGCCCACGTTGTGCCTCGCTCAACGACGCATTGCGAACCGCCCAGGCGCGCGGACTCAAATACGACACCATCGCCCAGATGCAGCAGGAATACCGGCAGGAATGTGCGGAAAGCGAGCGCGAAGCGAACGCCTTGATGTCCCAGGAGCGCAGGGATGACAGGGACAGGCTCAACGAAGCCAGGAAAGCGCAGGCCCTGAACAAGGAACGCACGCAGCTTCAGCAGCAGCAATGCGACGAGTCCAAACGCATTCTGTTCAAGAAGCGTGCCCGTACCGACCTGAGCGATGGCGAGAAAGCGGATCTGCGCCGATTCGAGGAAAACTACCGCAGCCGTTGCAGCTGACGCGGTCGCTCGGGTTCCCGCCCGGCTCACCTGCAGTTGAGCGGCAAGTACTCCTTGGGAATATCGGTTCGGTTCTGACCCATCACGGTCATCTTGTCCGGGCCGGACGCAAACCCACAGACCCACGCGACCGGCACCACCGGCGCCTCTTCGACGACCGCGGGGCGCAACGACAGGGTCTTGTCCTTGAGCTTGCCATGGGCACGGTTGCCATAGGTGATGTGGATCGCGCCATCCTGCACCGAGACGGCGCGCACTACGTTGCCCACGATCAGCTCGGCCACCGGCAGGCCTGCCGCGGCGTTGTCAACGGGAAAGGACTTGTCGGCGGCCCATCGGGCGGCAATGGGGCCCTTCGCCAGGTTGGCCAGGGCACTGCCTTCGACGATCTGGTCCCGGATCAGCTTGCTGTAGTAGGTCGGCAGGGTCATCAGCACCAGGATGCTGATGACGGTGACGACGACCATCAGTTCGATCAGCGTGAAGCCGTTGCGGCGGGTGTTCATGGGGTGGTGGTCGCGGCTTGTTGCAGGCTGATTGTCGCGGAGCGAGTTGGCGATGGTCTTCCGGGGTCCTGAAGCGACGGTTCCGAGATCGGTGTGGCAGCCGTGGTACGCGCGCTGCGAAGGCCCGCGGGGCCCCAGCGTGGCGCTTCACTGTGGCGGTCGGGCGCTAAACGCGCCTGCGACTGCCCTGCGGTTCTCGGTCTTGCGCCTGCATCGCGCAACTCACTGCGCGCCCTGCGGGCGCTCCGTTCAGACAAGCGCGATGAGCATGATGACGAACGCGCTGCGCGCGAGGCGCAAGCCCTGCGATCCTCGGCGCCACAGAGTCGCGCCACGCTGGGGCCCCGCGGGCCTTCGCAGCAGGGGTGGGGGCTGGCAGGGCGGGAGACCCGCTAATGAATTTGGCTAGGGCTGGTTGCGACCAACTTCGGACGTTCGCCAGGTTGTCCGGAACCGGACGTTCAGTCAGACGTCGCGTGAGCTCCAACCAAATGGCCTCCGCGGAACTGAACTGACCCCCAGAAGTTGGACAGTTGGAAGCTAGCAACTCAACGCCTGAATGCGGTATTGCACCGGACTCAGGCCATTCAGTTTGAGCTTTAAACGTTGATGGTTGTAGTAGTGGATGTAGCGGTGTATGCCCGCTTGCAATTCCTCGATGTTGGCGAATCTGTTGAGATAGAAGAACTCGGACTTGAGCGTTCCGAAGAAGCTCTCCATCGCGGCATTATCCAGGCAGTTTCCTTTGCGCGACATGCTCTGGGTGAGACCCTGGTCGCTGAGTTGTTTGCGATAGGCTGGTATCTGATAGTGCCACCCCTGATCGGAGTGCAGAAGTGGCGCATCGGTCCGTCCCTTTAGCTTTCCGAACGCCGTCCTGAGCATATTTCCGACGAGGGAATACAGGGGACGTGCTTGCATCTCGTAGGCCACGATTTCCCCGTTGTAGAGGTCCATGATCGGCGATAGGTAGAGCTTGTCGCCTCGGACCTTGAACTCGGTCACATCAGTCACCCACTTCTCGTTCGGCCGCGCTGCGTTGAATTGGCGATTGAGCACATTGGGTGATGACGCGCATTCGCCTCGGTAAGACCGGTATTTCTTCGGCCGAACCAGGGATTTCAGGCCAAGGTTGTTCATCAACCGTTGCACAGTCTTGTGGTTCACGGCCTGGCCTGTCTGGCGAAGCCGCGCAGTGATGCGCCGATAGCCGTAGCGACCCTTGTGGCGCTCGTAGATGGCCATGATGCTTGATTTCAGGCTGGCGTACTTGTCCCCGACCTCCAAGGCCTTGGCTTGGTAGTAGAACGTGCTGCGCGACAAGCCGGCTGCTTTCAGCAGCATTAGCAACGGGTAGTTTGGCCTCAGTGCGAGGACGGCTTGCGCTCTTTCTGCGCAGCTTGCCGATCCCGAACCAAGGCCTGCAATTTTTTTAGGTACGCAACCTCCGCGCGCAGTCGCTCGACTTCTTCACGCAGCGCACGGTGCGATCTGGCGCCGTCCGTGTCAGGTGGTTCTGGATTAGGATTCTGTGCCTTCATAGGACGCGCTTGTCTTGTGCTTTCGAGTGCCGCCACACCGCCGTCATCGAGGGCACGCCGCCAGACGACGACTTGGTTCGGATTGCGAATATCGTAGATCGCGGCCACCTGGCGGCTCGAGAGCCGTTCACGATCCTGATGCGCCAGCACCTGAAGCTTGAAATGCCCGGTATAGGATCCCCGTTTGGGCCGTAAGCCGGTAATTCCGTGCCACCGGTAGTGACTGACCCAGGCACGAATTTTCTCCTCGGGCACCGACCAGCGCCGTGCAAGCAACTTCGCACCGCCCTCGCCAGCAAGAAAACTCTCCACGACCTTGAGCTTGAATTCGGTTTCGTACTTCTCCATAGGACCCCTTGAAGTTCGTCCAACTTCTGGGGGTCAGTTCAAACCCGGGGCGATTCAGCGTCTATCCAGCCGACGACAAGGGCACATTCTTCCTTCATGTGGAGAAAATCGAGCATCACACACCTGAGTCCCTGAATCATAGAAATCGAGAGTTTTACGAGCTAGCCAACCAGTTTCAGCTCGAGTCCTACGATGGTATGGACATCGGGCCTGCCAAGTGAAAGTGCCCAGGCGGTCCGTCCAGTGGACGTGTACCGGTAGTTCTGGTCCCGCGGCTGTCGTTGAACGTCAGTTCCATATATGCATCTTCTGACCGTCCTATCGTTATTGGCAATTTGCGTGATATTGGGCATTTGCGCGTTTGCGCTGATTGCGTCGTTTGTACGCCTCAATAGGAGAAAGGAAATCGAAACGCCCGATTTGATGCATCTATTTCTGCCTTTTGTCCTTTGGTTTTTTCTTGCTGGGTCGGGTGTCCGGCGAAGCGGCGCGGGCGACCTCATTGTGCTGTTTGCACTTATAGCGGCAATTCCCGCGTCTGTTTGCCTCCGCACATTTGTCGTCACACGTGGCTCAAGCTTTCAGCGCTCCGTGTTCGCCCTCTGCGGCACTTTTGTCTTGGTGGTGTTGCTCTATGCGACCTTGCCGTACATACCATTAGATTTGCCGTGACGCGTAGTTCACGCTACCCGAACTCAGCATTCGGATCAGTCGGCACTTTGCTTGGCATGCTACCGGTTCGCGCCGTCATATCGAATGTGACCGACAAGGACCAATCAATTCGTCAGACGTGACTTGTCCCAGCAAAGAGTTGCTTCGCTGTGAAATACCTGTTGCTGCCGACATTCAAGACAACTATGGGAGCGGTGCAGTCCAGCAGTTCCCGACCATTTGCTGCCGATCGTCGTTGCGCAGCGAGCGTCTATTGATGGCAGTAAGGCGTCAGTGGCAAACTTGCTCGCTGGAGGTCATTCACGCTGAAATGCAACCTAAATCCATCCGTTTGGGGGATGGCTGAAGCCTATTGGGATATCTATGCTCAATGCGAGCAACTGCGTGGCATGTCAGATGCGATCTACCCAAATTAATACATTTGCATCGATCAGCGGAGCTATTGCCAGTGCCATCTTCTTTTGGAAATTGTCTCTCAGCGTCGAGAACATGCTGAAAATTTTGCGGTGTGCAAAACGCTTGCCCCTAGAGTCAAACAATGGAGAGCAGCATGGCTGACGAAACAGTATCTCGCGAGCAACAGGGTTTTGACAAGCTTCGCGAGAGCATTGCTCAATCGATTCGGGGGCATCACACGGCGTTCGACGGGTGGCTATATAACGGCGGAACAGTTTTGATTTTGTTTCTAACCGGCGCAGTTGCGGTACTTTCAGGAAAGGTTGTTCCGCTGGACGATTCAGTTAAATGGCTTCCCGCGGTTCTATCAGCGTTTGCCGGTCTTTTTGTTGCCCTTGAGCGATCTCTTGGCTTTGGTCCAAGGTGGCGATTCCATACTGAAATGAAGGCTGGCTACCGGACGGTTAGCGACATGATCGACTTTTATTTCATCATTCCACTGGAAGAAAAGGAGCAGCGTACCAGGATCAGAAATGAAATCTGGCAGTCGCTAAATGCGTTGCGTAGTCGTGAGTCCGCCATACCAAATTCTGGAGGTTCGATTACCGAAGGGGGTTAATGGCGAGTTCCAACAACTCGCCTTCGGTATCCGCTGAAGATGAGCGTCGAATCAGCATCGAGCAGTGCGCTGAGTAGCCGCTTTCTGCTTTTGGAGACGTCCGCAGACGCAGCATTGCTGGCATTCAGTCGGGTCAAGTCTATGTCAGCTGAGGGCACATAGCGGTCGAAACCTCCTGTTCGCCTTCAAGGCTGTCCCAGCCATCCATGCTGCGCACTTGAGGCTGAATTTCCCGGCATCCGATTGCGCCCGTTCCCCCCTCGCGGCAGCCGGGATCCGGCGCGGGCGCATTGTGGGGCGCCGAGTAGCGCAGCGGGCGGGGCGGCGCGCGTAGCGCGCTTCGTTGTCATTCTCATCGCGCCTGTCTGAACGGAGCGCCCGCGCAGCGGGCGCGCAGTGAGTTGCGCGATGCGCCCTGCCCACGAGCACCAAAGGGCAGTCGGGCGCGTTCGGCGCCCGACGTTCGCCCCGCCATGCGCCCGCGCCGGATCCCGGCTGCCGCGACGCGTACCAGGAACGCGACTTGAAACGAATCAGCCAGCAGCCGCCTACCGAGCAGCCACCTTTTTCGCCCCCCAGGTTCCCAGCAACACCAACAGCCCCGCGCGGCCGGTAGCCCGTCGCCAGCCGAGCCATCCGAACACGCAGGACGCACCGATCACGAGTTCGATCACCGCTGCGGCCACCAGACCTTGTTCCGGCCAACCGTCGACGGCGATCGCGATGCATCGGGACAGGCCATAGGACAGAAAGACAGCTGCACCGACAGCCAGCGAAAAACCGGCCAGCCGCTGGCGTAAGAGACCCGCGAGCATGAACAATCCCATGGTCAGCAACGCGCCGCCCGGTGCGCGGATCTCGCTCAGCAGGCTGGTGTTGTCGCCCAGTGCGATCCCGTTGGTCGCATGGAATGCGATCGGCACGGCCAGGATCGCGGCGCCGATTCCGACGGCCGTCGCACCGCTGATGAACAGGATGATTTTCTGGGTCAATGTCGTGGTCATGAGATGGACTCCTTCCGTGGAACTGACAGTTGCGGCGCGGTCGTCCGGCGCCGCCCGGCGTCACTACGCCGCTGCGCGCCAGGCGCCGGACGCGGCGGCCATGCGGCAGAAGTGGCTGAAGTCACGCGGCTGGCGGCCCAGCGCGCGTTGCACACCGTCGCCCAGCCATTCGTTGCGCCCGTCGAGTGCCTCCTTGCACACGTGCGTGAACACGTCGGCGATGAACGCACCGCCGATCGGCACCATCGCCGCGTGGAACTGCGCCAGCGTGATGGGTTCGTAACGCACCGGTCGCCCGGCCACGGCCGATAGCTCCGCTGCCGCTTCGGAGAAATGCAGCAGACGCGGACCGGTGACCTCGTACAACTCACCGCCGTGTCGCGGTTCCGTCAACGCCGCAACGGCCACGTCGGCGATGTCGTCGACATCGACAATCGGCTCGCGCACGTCGCCCGCTGGCAACGCAATGGCGCCGCCCATGACCGGGTCGCGCAGATATCCTTCGCTGAAGTTCTGCGCGAACCAGGCGCAACGCACCAGCGTGTAATCCACGCCCGAGTCGCGAACGACGTCCTCGCATTGCACGGCATGGGTTTCGCCGCGACCCGACAGCAGAACCAGCCGCCGCGTCCCCAGGGACCGGGCAAGCTCCGCCAGCGCACCGATCTTGTCGACCGCGCCCGGGAAGGCGAGATCGGGAAAATAACAGACGTAGGCCGAGGCCACGCCGTCGAGTGCCGGGGCCCAGGTCTTCGGGTCGTCCCAGTCGAACGGGATGGGGGCGCGGCGCGTGCCTGCGCGCACGGCGTGACCCCGCTCGGTCAATGTGTCGACGATGCGGCGCCCGGTCTTGCCGCTGGCACCGGTGACGAGAATGGGAGAGGTCTGCATGGTGTGGCTCCTTCGCTGATGAGGTGCCATCAGGATGCCGCACACGCCGCCGGCCGTATTGACAGTGCCCGCCAACCTCTTGACCAAGCCTGCCAATGCGGCCTGGCCGGGGAATGCGTCACCGGCTCCTGTGCGCCTCGCGGTAGGCGGCAGGTGTCTGCCCCGACCAGCGCTTGAAGGCACGGCTGAAGGCGCTTTGCTCAGAGTAGCCGCTCAGGAACGCGATCTCGGCGATCGAATGCGCGCTGCGCACCAGCAGTCCTTCGCTGAGCCGCCGTTGCGCCTTCTCCATCACGCTCTGGTAGGACAGCCCGAGCCCGGACAAGCGACGGTGCAGCGTGCGTTCGCTGAGCCCCATCTGCCGCGCGACCGTGGCGGCCTTCGGCAGCCCGTCGCTGAGCCGGTCCGACAGATGGCGCAGCACCACCTGCTCGAACGAGGTCTCGCTGGCACGGGCCGCCAGCTCGGAATCGAGATGCGCAACGAGGAAACGTGAGATCGCCGGGTCGCCCAGGCGATTGGTGCGGTCCAGGGCGTCTGACCCCACCAGCAGGGCATCCCTGTCCGATCCGAAAAACATCGGGCACCCGAAATACGCCTCGTGCGCGGACACCGATGCCGGAGCCGGGTGTTTGCAGTGCACCTCCAGTGGCGTGAACGGCTGCGGAGACACCTGCCGCGCGATCGCCACCACGCTGGCCAGCGTGGCCTCGTTGGACAGCCGCATGCCCAGCCGCCGTTCACCCTCGCGGTGCAGGATCAGGAACGTACCCCGGCGGTCCTCTCTGAGCTCGTAGGCCGCGACGGATGTCAACAGCCGCGCAAACCGCTCGGCGCGTTCGAACGATCCGCGAAGCGTCGGCGCCGTCTTCCAGGCCAGGCCGAAGGCGCCATAGTCATCGCAGTCCATCGAGGCGCCCACCCGCAGCGGGAAACCGGTCGCATCGTCCAGGCGCGCCGCAATGGCTTCGAGCAATTCATAGTAGGCGGTGTCGGTGACCATCTGGCTGACGTCCGTCCCGCCGGTCGGGTCGAGGCCCACCGAGCGCAGCAAGGACGGGTGGTCGACCGTGTCGCCCGCAGCAGCGACGACCTTGCGCACGAAAAGCGAGGTGACTGCGCCCACGCTGTTCGGACGACGCACCGCAAGGAACGTCAACCGGCAGTCGCCTGCCGGGCCGCCTTTCTTTTCGCCCGCCAGGCCCCTAGCAACACGAACAAGCCGGGCACGAAGATCAGCGCCCAGATCACCTTGTCCATGTTGGCCTTGACCATCGGGATGTTGCCGAAGAAATAACCGATGGTCACGATGCCGACCACCCACAGGATCGCCCCGATGACGTTGAACGCGGTGAACTTGGAGCGGGTCATGAACGCCACGCCGGCCACGAACGGCGCGAAGGTACGCAGGAACGGCAGGAAACGCGCCGCGATGATGGTGATGCCGCCGTATTTCTCGTAGAACGCATGGGCCTGGTCGAATGCGCGCTTGTTGAAGAAACGCGAGTTCTCCCACTGGAACACCTTGGGCCCGAAATACCGGCCGATGCTGTAGTTGCACTGGTCGCCCAGAATGGCGGCCACGACCAGCAGGCCCATCACGGTCGGGTAGTCCATCAGCCCGGCGCCGGCCATCGCGCCCACCACGAACAGCAGGGAATCACCGGGCAGGAACGGCATCACGACCAGGCCGGTCTCGACGAAGATGATCAGGAACAGCAGCGCGTAGACCCAGGCGCCGTAGTTCTGCACGAAGGCATCGAGGTACTGGTCGACGTGCAGGATGAAATCGAGGATGAAGGCGGCAAGTTCCATGGGGCAGGATTATCGCCGCCGCCATGACCGGCCCATGGCACGGCTCCTAAAATGCCCGGGTGAATGCCATCCTGTCGCCCCCCGCGCCGCGCCGCGCCATCCGTGAACTCCCCGATGAACTGATCAGCCAGATCGCCGCCGGGGAGGTCGTCGAACGCCCGGCCTCGGTGGTGCGCGAGCTGATCGACAACGCGCTGGACGCCGGCGCGCGCTCCATCACCGTGCGCCTGCTCGCCGGCGGCGTGCGCCTGATCGCGGTCGAGGACGACGGCATGGGCATCGTGCGCGAGGAACTGCCGATGGCCTTCAAGCGCCATGCCACCAGCAAGATCGGCAACCTGCAGGAGCTCGAATCGGTCGGCAGCTTCGGCTTTCGCGGCGAGGCGCTGGCCGCCATCAACGCCATTGCCGACTGCACCATCGCCTCGCGCGCCGACGGCGCCAGCGGCGCGTTCGCGCTGGACGGGCGCAGCGGCGAACTGCGGCCGATCGCGCGAGCCACCGGCACCACGGTCGAGGTCAAGGAGCTGTTCTTCAGCACACCGGCGCGGCGCAAGTTCCTCAAGACCGATGCCACCGAACTGGCCCACTGCCTGGAGGCGGTGCGCCGCCCGGCGCTGGCGCGGCCGGACGTGAGTTTCGCGTTGTGGCACGAGGGCCGGCTGGTGCAGCAATGGCGCGCCTGCGCCGACCCCGCCTCTGCCGCGACGCCGGCCCACCATGCGCAACGCATGGCCGACGTGCTCGGCGCCGACTTCGTCGAACGCTCCGTCGCGCTGGCGGACAACGACGACGACAGCGACAAGGACGGCAACTCCGGCACCTCCGGCGACCAGCAGCCCACGCTCCGCCGCGACAACCCGCTCCATCCGGTGCGCGTGCGCGGCCGCGTCGGCATCCCGGACGCCGCCCGTGCCCGCGGCGACCAGCAGTTCTGTTATGTCAACGGCCGATTCGTGCGCGACAAGGTGCTGCAGCATGCGGTGCGCAGCGCCTACGAGGACGTGTTGCACGGCCAGCGCCAGCCGGTCTACGTGCTGTACCTGGACATGGACCCGACCCGGGTCGACGTCAACGTGCACCCCACCAAGATCGAGGTGCGGTTCCGCGACAGCCGCGAGGTGCACCAGGCAGTGCGCCGCGCGGTGCAGGACGCATTGGCGCGGCCCCGGGCCGGCGGCTCCGAAAACGCCGTGCCGGCGCCGGGCCTGCCCGCAGGCAACGAGCCGGCCGCGCCAGCAGCCGGTACCGCGGGTGCCACGACCCCATTCGTCGCCCGCGGCTGGTCCCAGCCCGCCATGCCATACGCCGCACCCGCGGCCGCCGGCCACCGCGTGTCCGACTTCGAGGCCTTGTGGCCGGTGCGCCGCAGCGATGCACCGCCGCTCGCCACCACCGCCGACACCGGCGCGCACGGCGCCGTTCCGGCGGGCGGCGCCATTGCGGGTGTCACGGCAGCCGTGGCCCCGTCCGACGTGGGCCACGACGACAACGCGGCGGCCTCTGCCTGGCCCCTGGGCCGCGCGCTGGCCCAGCTGCAAGGTGTCTACATCCTGGCCGAGAACACCCAGGGCCTGGTCATCGTCGACATGCATGCGGCGCACGAACGCATCGTCTACGAACGGCTCAAGACCCAGTTCGACGCCGCGGCCAAGGCCGGCGCCAGCCAGCGCCTGGCCAGCCAACCGCTGCTGATCCCGGTCACCTTCGCCGCCAGCGCGCACGACATCGCCGCGGCCGAGGCCCATGCCGACACGCTGCACACGCTGGGCCTGGACATCGCCCCGCTGTCGGCCACCACGCTGGCGGTGCGCGCCGTGCCCGCCACGCTGGCCCAGGGCGACGCCGCCGCGCTGGCGCGCAGCGTGCTCGAGGAACTGTCACAGCATGACGCCAGCACCGTGGTGCAGCGCGCGCGCGACGAGATCCTGGCCACCATGGCCTGCCACGGCGCGGTGCGCGCCAACCGCAGCCTGACACTGACCGAGATGAATGCGCTGCTGCGCCAGATGGAGGCCACCGATCGATCGGACCAGTGCAACCACGGCCGCCCGACCTGGCGCCAGGTCAGCCTGCGCGAACTCGACAACCTGTTCCTGCGCGGACGCTGACCGGCGTCGCGCCAGCCCCGCACCACAACGCCCTGCCCCGCCTGCGTCAGGCGGCGGGCCGGCCCCAGACCAGCAGCAGATTGTTCGCCGGCATCGCGTGGCGCTCGAGCAGACCCAATCCGGCCTGCGCCGCGCAAGCGGCCACGTCGTCGAGTTGCCGGACACCCCATTGCGGATCGCGCTCGCGCAGGCTCCGGTCGAACGCCAGGTTGCCCGCCGCCGGCGCGACGCCGGACTCGAAATACGGGCCGTAGGTCACCAGCCGCCCATCGGCCGCCAGGTGCCGGGCACACCCGGCCATCAGGCCGACGCAACACGCCCATGGCGCGATATGGATCATGTTGGCGCAATACACCAGGTCGAAGGGCAGGTCGAAGGCCGGGCCCTGCGACGGCCAGGGGTTGTCGCACACGTCGAGCCGCAGTGGCGGCCGCACGTTCGGCCGGCCCGGCTGGCGCGCCACCGCGTCGATGCCGGGCAAGGCGGCTGCGACCATGTCGCTCGGTTGCCAGTCCCAGTGCGGCAACGCGGCGGCGAACCAGCCCAGGTGTTGCCCCGTGCCCGAGGCGATCTCCAGTGCGCGCCCGCGCGGCGGCAGCACGGTGCGCAACACGTCGAGGATGGGCTGCTTGTTGCGTTCCGCCGCCGGGCTGAAGGGGGTATCGATGGCCTGCATGATGGGACGCTAGCATACCGACTTCGCCCCATCCCACCGATGGCGCAAGCCGACAACCCACGACCATGACCGAGCTTTCCCGCACACGCCCCGACCTGCAACGCCGCGCCGTCGCCCGCCTGGTGGCACTCGGCCTGGCCCTGGGCGCGGGAGCGGCCTGGCCGCAACCCGGCAACGCCGGGGCGCCGCTGGTCGAGGCCGCGCAACGCGGGGACCTGGCCCGGGTGCGCGCGCTGCTCGACGCCGGCACACCGATCGGGCAGCGCGACGCCCGTGGCCGCACCGCCGTGCTGGCGGCCACCGACGGCAACCATCTGCCGGTGGTGCGCTTGCTGATCGCGCGCGGCGCCGACGTGAACACCCAGGACGACCAGCGCGACAGCGCCTTCCTGCTGGCCGGCGCACGCGGCCATGCCGCCATCGTGCGCGCGACGCTGGACGCGGGAGCCGACCTGGCCAGCACCAACCGGTATGGCGGCACGGCACTGATCCCCGCCTGCCACTACGGCCACGTGGAGACGGTGCGGTTGCTGCTGCAGACCCGCATCGATGTCGACCATGTCAACAAGCTGGGCTGGACTGCGCTGCTCGAAGCCGTGATCCTGGGCGACGGCGGGCCGGCACATGCCGAGATCGTGCGCCTGCTGATCGCGGCCGGCGCGGCGCTGAACCTGGCCGACCGCGACGGGGTGACGCCACTGCAACACGCGCTGCGACGTGGCCAGGCGCAGGTGGCGGCCATGCTGCAGGCGGCCGGCGCGCGCTGACCGGCGCCAGCACCATCACGGCGGGTTTCGTCCGCGTGGCGCCGCGGCCAGATGCCCGGCCCCCGGCCGGCGGCAACGCGCAACGCCGGCGGAACCGGCCGGCATCGCAGAGCCGACCGGCATTTGTCGTGGCCGTGAATGGGAATGACTCCCATCTTGACGCAGGCCGGCACGCAAGACCATACTCCCAGCAACCATGGACACTGTCGACACACGGGTAGCGGCCACCGCGTGGCACACCAGACCTCACGAAGAGGTCGACCCGGGCCGCGTGGTCATGTCCCCCGGTACCGGCCGCTACCGCCACATCCCGTGAGACGGGACTGATGCTGGGGCGATTCACTTCCTATCTGGCAACGCTGTTTCGGGCGTACGAAGCCGATGAAGTGGACGCGGCACGATTCCGCGCCCGTCAGATCCAGGCGATCCTGCGCCTGACGCCGCTGGCGATGCTCATCAACTTTCTCAACGTGCTGGTCGTCGCCTTTGCGTTGTGGTCGGAACCGGTCAACCGCAGCATCCTGCTGGGCTGGGCAGTGACCGTCACGGCACTGTCCGTCCTGGGGTTTCGCGGCTGGCTCCGTGCGCGTTCGCGCCCGGAGCACAAGACGGCCTCGCGCCGCGCGATGCGCCATGGCGTGTTTCAGGCGGCCATGCTGGGCCTGGCCTGGGGTGCATTGCCGCTGCTGTTCCAGGCCGACCTGCATTCGACGGCCCAGTTCTATGTGGGCATGGTGACGGTCGGCATGGTTTGCGCCGGCGGTTTTGCCTTGTCCAGCATGCCGGCCGCCGGAACGGCCTATGTGGTCTGCCTCGGCTCGGCCGCGGCCTGGGCCCTGTTCAGCTCCGGCCTGGAGCAGTCGCGCGGCTTCGCCGGCCTGCTGCTGGTGTACAGCGTGGTGGTCGTCTACAGCGTATGGAGCCATGCCAAGTCCTTCGGCGCGCGGCTGGTGGCCGAAGCCCGCGCCGAACGCCAGAACGAAGTGAT
This sequence comes from Rhodoferax sp., assembly GCA_024236015.1. GTDB lineage: Bacteria > Pseudomonadota > Gammaproteobacteria > Burkholderiales > Burkholderiaceae_C > CAISIP01. The sequence goes on along the minus strand of JACKLK010000001.1, from coordinate 176,783 downwards.
CAGCCTCCTGCTCAAGGATTTCGAGGACCACACCAGCGATCTGCTGTGGGAACTGGACCGGTCCGGCCGCTTCGTCCATGTGTCGTCGCGCCTGGCCCATGTCGTCGGTGTGCCCGGCGAGCGCCTGGCCAGGCTGCATGGCCTGGCCCTGCTGCGCCGCTGGATGCCGCGCGACGAACAGGGAGTGCAGCAGTGGAAGCAGCTGCAAACGCACCTCAGGAACCAACGCGCGTTCCGCGACCAGCACCTCTCGCTGCTCACCCGCAGGGGGCGCAGCTGGTGGGCGCTGAGCGCACGTCCCCTGGTCGACGAAAACGGCAACACGCTGGGCTGGCGCGGCGTGGCCGCCGACATCACCGACAAGCAGGTGGCCCACATGCGGCTGAGCTGGCTGGCCAACAACGACAGCCTGACCGGCCTGGTGAACCGGCGACAGTTCCGGGAAATGCTCGAAACCCTGCTCCAGTCTCCGGCGCAGGGTGACAACGCATTCGCCGTCGTGGTGTTCGATCTGGACGACTTCAAGCAGATCAACGACGGCCGGGGCCACGCCGCGGGCGACCACGCGCTGAGCCTGTTCGGGCAGCGCCTGCTCGCCGTGAGCCGACGCAGCGACACGGTGGCACGCCTGGGCGGCGACGAATTTGCCATGGTGCTGCGGGGTGCCATCGAGCAGCAGGAGGTGCGGACCATGCTGGACCGCCTGCTGCAGGCGCTGAACGGCAGCGACCCGCAGGCAGTCGATGCCGAAAACCTGCCGGCAAGCATGGGTGTGGCCTTTGCTCCGGGCGACGGGAAGGATGTCGACACCTTGCTGAACCATGCCGATCTCGCGCTGTATGCCGCCAAACACGCCGGTGGCAACCAGTACCGCTTCTTCGAGCCGTCGCTGGCCGATGGCAACCGGCGACGCGCTGCGCTCGCCCAGGCCCTGCGCGGCGCCATCGAGCGCGACGAACTGCGACTGGCATTCCAGCCGCAGGTCACCACGAGCGACCAGCGCATCTGCGGCTTCGAGGCGCTGCTGCGCTGGCACCATGCGGAATACGGCGACGTATCACCGTCCGAATTCGTCCCGATCGCCGAGTCCGCCGGCCTGATGCATGCGATCGGCGACTGGGTGCTGCACAAGGCCTGCCAAGAGGCGGCGTTGTGGCGCGAAGACATCAATGTGTCGATCAACATCTCGGCGGCGCAGCTCACCGCGCCGGATTTCGTTGCCCGCGTGCAGTCCGCCGCCAGCGGCATTGCCAGTGGCCGCGTGGAACTGGAGGTCACCGAATCCGTGCTCATCGACGATGGCGATACCGCGGTTGCCTCGTTGCGCCGGCTGCGCGCGCTGGGTTTTCGCACGGCGCTGGACGACTTCGGCACCGGCTATTCGGCCCTGGGGTATCTGCGCCAGTTTCCGTTCGACACGCTCAAGATCGACCGGAGCTTCGTGCGCGACCTGTACACCGACCACGAGGCACAGGTGCTGGTGGAAACCATCGTGGCCATGGCCCGGGCGTTGGGCATGGCCACGGTTGCCGAGGGTGTGGAAGACGTCCGGCAGGCCAGCATGCTGGCCGAGCATGGCTGCGATTGCCTGCAGGGTTATCTGATCAGTCGCCCGATGCCCGCGCACGCCGTGGCGGCGTTCATCCACGACTGGCAGGGCATCGACGAAATCGCCCCGGTGCAGGCCAGCCTGCAAGCGCCCTTGGGCATTGCATGATCGGCCACACTACGCCGCGGGGCTGTGGGCACGTCGGCCGGGCCCTTCGCTCGCGATGGCAACGCGTCAGCGGCCATCACGGCCGATCGACATCCTCCCGCGTGTGGCGGCGATCTCCCGATACCGGATTGGCATAGTAGAACAGCGGGATGTAGTTGCCGGGGTATGGCTCGTACGCCACGCTGGGGCCGCGATCGGGCGGCAGGTTGGCACGCACGCCACCGGCGGGCGACCTGGCCTTGGCCCAGCCTTCGTCGAAGGGCGTGTGATAGGTGCGGTAGAAGTGCAGCCGGCTGATGCGCCACAAGCCGTCATCCCCCTTGGCGTAACGGATTTCGTAGGGGCCCTCGCCCCAGACCGCCTTCTGCCCGAACTCCGCGATCTGCATGAAGCACCGCCAGCGTCCGCTCGCGGTGCGGCCACCGGCGTCCACGTCGACGATTCCCTGCACGATCATGTGGTTGTACAGCTGACCCCAGAGCAGCCCGTTGGCGTCGCTCTTCGCGGGCCCCTTGCCCAGCAGTTCGCGAAACAGGACGTCTGCCTGCTTCTGTCCCACGTAGACGCCCAGCCCGGAGATCTCGATCTCGCAGTCGTCGGTGAACAGCGGCAGGATCTCGTCCCACAGCGCCTTGTCCAGGTAATAGCCATAGGCACGCGTCAGCTTGTGGATGCACTCGGTATCCTCGGCACGCTGCACGCGCTGTTCGAGGGCGTCGATGCGTGCGAGCAGGGCCTGTGTGGTCGTGTCGTCGTTGGTGATGGGTTCCATGTTCGTGTCAATCGAGCTTGATGCCGGTCTTCTGGATGATGCGACCCCAGGTGTCGTGGTCGTTGCGCACAAGCGCCGCAAACTCGGCCGGCGTACTTCCGGTCAGTTCCAGCCCCAGCGGTTCGAACTGCGCCCGCAGTTCCGGTCTGCGGATGGCCGCCACCAGGGCCTTGTTCAGGCGATCCACCACCGCCGGCGGCATCCCGGCAGGACCGAAGAAACCCATCCACCCGGTGATGTCGAGCTGCGCGAAGCCCTGCTCCCGCCCGGTCTGCACCTCGGGAATTTCCTTGAAGCGGGTCGTTCCGGTGACGGCCAGCGCCTTGATGCGACCATTGCGGATATGCGGCAAGGCGGTGGCAGGCGAGTCGAACAGCACCTTGATGAATCCGCCGATCAGGTCGCGCATCGCGTCCGCACTGCCCTTGTAGGGCACGTGGTTGAAGTTGGCGCCTGCCGCATTGAGCATCTCGATGTACAGGTGGCCATTGGTGCCGGGTCCGGGCGAGCCGGCCGGTACGGGCCCGTTGGCCTTGCTCCATGCGACCAGCTCCTTCAGATCGGCAACCGGCACGGCAGGATGGGCCACCATGAACGAGCCGGCGCGATAGACCTGCGTGATCGGCGTGAACTCCTTGAAGGGGTCGTACGGCGGCTTGCTGAACATGTGCGGCACCTGCGTATGGGTGGTGTTGATGCCCAGGAACAGGGTGTAGCCGTCGGCAGGCGCGCGCGCCACCGCCAAGGCCGCCAGCACGCTGGCGCCGCCGGGTTTGCTCTCGACGATGACCGGATTGCCGCCGAGCTCCGTGGTCAGATGCGTGCCCACGGCGCGCGCGAGGATGTCGGCGGGGCCACCCGGCGGCGCGGGGATCACGATACGGAGCGGTGTTCCGGGTGTGGGAAAGCTCTGTGCGAGCGCGAGGCCTGGCAGCGCCAGGGCTGCGCCTGCGACGGCGCCACGGGTGATGAACTGTCGGCGGCGCAGGTCCGCGGAATCGATAGGCATGGTGTGTCTCCTTGTTGCGGGGTGGATGCTAGTGGGGATCGGCCATCACGGGGTAGCGGCAATTCGCCACCGTGCATCAACCGCCAGTTAACATCCCCCGATGACCGAACGCCCTGCAGCTCCTCGATCACTCGGCCGGCGCGTGCGCTTCTCGCAGCTGGAGATGGTGCTCGAGGTGGCCGACACCGGCAGCCTGGGCGAAGCATCCAGGCGCCTGCATCTGAGCCGCGCCGCCGTCAGCAAGGCCTTGAAGGAACTCGAACGCACGCTCGAGCAGGAGCTGTTCCTGCGCTCGCCCAAGGGCATGGTGCCGACCGCCGCCGGACTGCGTGTGGCCGGGCATGCCCGGCTGCTGGTCAACGACCTGCGCCACCTTGCCGCCGATGCCGCAGCTGCCGCGGTCCAGCGCCCGACGCCGCTGCGCATCGGCATGCCGACGTTTGTCGCCGAGCATGTCGCACCGCCCATCCTGCAACGACTGGCCACGGCCGGCCAGCGCGCAGTCACCCTGCGCGAAGGGCGGCTGTCGGCACTGATCGAAATGCTGCTCAAAGGCGAGATCGATGCCTTGCTGGCGTTGTACGCGCCGCGTGCGGTCGACGGGCTCGATCTCTCGCAGCTGGAAATCCGGCCCGTGGCAGAGCTGCCGATCGTGGTCGTCGCCTCGCCCGCATGGAAGGTGCCCGCACGCCGGCTGCGCTGGGACGAACTGCTGTCGTACCCCTGGATCCTGCCGCCTGCCAGCACCCACCTGCGCCGCTCCCTGGACGAGATGTTCACGGCGCGCGGGGTGCAGGCGCCCGCCGAAGTGCTGCAATCGGGCTCGCTGGCCGCCAACGTGCAGCTGGCATCGGTCGGCCTGGGACTGGCGGTGGTTCCCCTCAAGGCCGCACAGATCGAGATCGACGCCGGTCGCCTGTCGGTCGTGCATGTCCGGCCCGCCCTGCCGCCCACCTATATCGCCCTGATGTACCGCAAGGTGTCGGCCATCTACCTGGATGCACTGCGGCTGCTCCAGGACGCGGTGGTCGCGCGGTGAGCGGTGGCAGGCCGCCATCTGCGCGCGACGGTCGTCGCGACGTTGCGCTCGCATCACCGCACGGGCGCCGGTCCGCCGATGGCGATTCGCCCGAGACGACACCCCTGGCTCCGCCATGCACCTGAAGCAACTCACCTACCTGCGACTCGTCGTCGAACACGGCGGCTTCGCCGCTGCTGCGCGCGCCGCCGGCGTGAGCCAGCCCGCCATCACGCTGGCCATGCAGGCACTCGAGCGCGAATGGGGCGTGCCGCTGTTCGAGAAGGCCGGCCGGCAGAAGCTGCCGACCCGGGTCGCGGTACAGGCCGCGCAACGCGCCGCCGACCTGCAGTCCACGCTCGACGGCCTCGCGCGCGGGCCGTCGCAGGCCACCGGCTGGACACCGGCGCCCGGCGTCAAGCGGCTGCGCACCGGCATGGCGCACGCCGCCGCTTTACTGTACGGCCCGACCATCGAACAGGCCTGGCACGCGCACCAGGGCGACGGCCTGCTGCAGATCATGTGGGGCAGCGGGCCCGAGCTGCTGGCCGCGCTGCAGGCCCATGAACTCGACCTGGTGATCGCGCCGCGGCCCCGGCGCTACCGGCCCAGCGGCATCCGGCGCCACACGCTGCATACCAGCACGCCGACGGTCCATGCGCGGGTCGGCCATCCGCTGGCCGCGGCGACCTCGCTCGACGCGATCCGCGATGCGGGTTGGGTGGTGGCCGGGCGTGCCGGCACCGCGGGCAACGTGGTCGAGGAGGCGCACCGGGTGCGCGGCCTGCCCGATCCGCGCATCCTGGTGCAGTGCGGCGACTATCCGACCATGCTCAACCTGGTGGCACGCAGCGACCTGCTGTGCGTCGTGCCGCATCCGGCGCTGCTGCCGGCGCAGGACCCGCCGACCGTGCAGGCCCTGCATATCCGCGAAGGCCTGCCGCAATACGATGTGTGCCTGTTCTGGCGCACGCCCCGGCGTGGCCAGGACGACGCCGCGGTAGCGGCCGTGGTGCGCGCGCTCAAGGCCCTGGCGGCCGATGGCGACAGCGCAGCGGGCACGGCCGCACCGGGCAGCCGGCCCGCCTGACGGCGCGCGAAGCCCGGCGAATCGGCCGGCTCAGGCGATGCGCGTCGGGCGCGGGCGGGTGTCCGACATCGCCACATGGCCCGTCAGCCCCTGCACGCCAACCTGGTTGGACTGGCGCAACGCATCGGGTGCCGACCGCACCCAGGGCCAGTTCGTACTCCGGTGCCAACCTGGGTCGCCGCTGCCTGTTCGATTGTGGTGTCCGTCCAACGGGGCTATCGTTGGTTGGCAATATCCAGTATTGTTGATCCGAGTCAATGTGACCCTGCATCTTGCGGCACGCAAGGACAGTCTTTCGCAATGAGCTCCACGTGCAGAGGTGGCCGCGACCTTGTCGCATGCTTGCGGACGGTCCAAGGTCGAAAATCTGCTGTTGTACGGAAGTCGAAAATTTCATGCCGATCAAGCGCGCGTTGCGTCTGGCTCCAATCCTCGATCGCATTTGTCTGGGTAGCGGCGTAACGGTGGTTTTCGTGGGAGTCGCGGTTCTGCTCGGATGGGCCATCGGGCTGCCGGCACTGCAAAGCATCGTGGCGGGCTGGCCGACGATGAAGGTCAATACCGCGGTGTGCTTGATCCTGGCCGGCCTGTCGTTGCTGGCCTGGCAACGCGCGATGCGTGTCGGCGTTCCAGCCGCGCCGGGCTTTCGGGTGGCGGCTTTGGTGTGTGCAGGGTTGGTACTGCTGGTAGCACTGCTGACCTTGGTGGCACATGCCTTCGATTGGGATCCCGGCTTCGACCGGTTTTTCCTCGGCAACGGCGAAGTGACGGATCTTGTCCCGCCGGGGCGAATGCCGCTCGGGACGGCCGCGTTGTTCCTGCTGTGCTGTGCTTCGTTGCTGCTGGTGGCAGGCAAGCGCCCCGCGATCGGACTTGCGCAAGCCTGTGCGTCGCTGACGCTGCTGATGGCGTTGCTGATGCTGTTGTCGTATTTGCTGGGCGCGGACTTTGCCCGGGTGACGCTGTTCTCGACCATGGCGGTCCATACCGCGTTCGCATTTGCTTCACTGTCGATGGGCTTGCTGGTGCTGCGCGGCGGTGAGGGCTGGTTCAGCGTGTTCATGCAGGACTCCAACAGCGCCAGAAACAGCCGGCGGTATCTCCTGGGCACGTTGCTGGTCTTGCCCTTGTTTGCCGTCCTGGGGATGTCCGGCGAACGGGACCTGCACTGGTATGGCCCCTATTTCGGCATGGCCCTGCTGACGGTGGGCAGCATCGCCGCCTTGGCGGCATTGAACTGGCATGCCACCAGTGCCGGCAACGCCGCCGATCGAAAGGTCGCCAGCATGCAGCGTGTGCTGGCCACGCTGAGCGGCATCAATACGCTGATCGTCCGGGTGCGGGACAAGCAGGCGCTGTTTGAAGAATCCTGCCGCATCGCCACCGAGGTCGGCCAGTTTCCACTGGCATGGATCGCAACCTTCGATGCTGAAGCACGGACGGCGCAGATCCATGTTGCCCGTGGCGCTGCTGCGAACCATCTGAGCGAGCGGATGCCGAGAACATTGAACCTGGCGCCAGAAAACCCGGGGCCGGATGGCCTGATGCGGCGCGTCATTGCGACGAAGGCAACCGTGGTGATGAACGAAATCGAATTCCCGCCGACACTGAACGCAATCCAGCGCAAGCACCGGCAGGAACTGGTCGATGGCGGAATCCAGTCGCTGGTGGCCTTGCCCTTGATCATCGACGGCAAGGTGGTGGGCACCTTTGCGCTGCACGCCGAGCTCGCCGGCTTCTTCAATGCGGCGGAGCTGGAACTGCTCGAGGAGATGGCCGGCGACATCGCGTTCGCCATCAACCACATCGACAAGGATGCGGCGCTCAAATACCTGGCGTTCTACGATCCGCTGACCGGCCTTCCCAATCGGGCACTGTTCATGGAGCGTCTCCATCGCCAGTTGAAGGAGTCGGCCCGCAACGTGGGCAAGGTGGTGGTATTGCTTGGAAATCTGCGGCGCTTCCGGCTGATCAACGAAACCTTTGGCCGCCATGTCGGTGACGAATTGCTGCGCCAACTGGCGAGCCGGATGAAGCAGGTCATGGAGTACCCCGAGAACCTGGCGCGTATCGACGGCGACAGCTTTGCGACATTCATGCCCACGCTTGGCACGGCGCACGCTGGCCATCGGATACAGGCCGTCTTCAACCAGGTCCTGGACCGGCCCTTCAAGATTGGCGATCAGGATCTGATCGTCGATGCCACGTTGGCGGTCGCAGTGTTTCCGGCCGATGGCACCGACGGTGAAACCCTGATGGCCAATGTGGCGACAGCCCTGCGCCGGGCCCAGGATACGGGTGAGCGCAGCATGTTCTACGAGGCGGCGATGAATGCCAAGGTGGCGGACGCGGTCAAGCTGGAGTTCAAGTTGCGCCGCGCGGTCGAGCTCGGCCAGCTCGAACTGCATTACCAGCCCAAGGTCGATTTCGCCACACGCCGGGTGCAAAGCGTCGAAGCCTTGATGCGCTGGCGTGACCCGGAGTCGGGCCTGGTACCGCCAGGCAGGTTCATCCCCGTGATGGAAGAGATCGGCCTCATCGGCCAGGCGGGGGCCTGGGCCATTCGCCAGGCGGTGGCGGACCTAGTGCGCTTGCGTGCCATGGGACTTCCGACACCACGCTGCGCCGTCAACGTGTCGGCAATCCAGTTGCGCGATCCCGATTTCGTGCATACCGTGCTCGACGAACTGGCCGGATTCGGCGACGATGACGTGAAGCTGGACATCGAGATCACGGAGTCGCTGATCATGCAGGATGTGCGGCAGACCATTCGCGTGCTCCAGACCTTGCGTGGTGTCGGCATCGAGGTGGCCATCGACGATTTCGGGACCGGTTATTCATCGTTGGCGTATCTGGTGCAGCTGCCGCTCAATGCACTGAAAATCGATCGCGCATTCGTGCTCGGCCTGGACCAAGGACGCCAGAGCGTCATGATCGTCAAATCCATCATGTCGCTGGCCCATTCGCTCAAATTGCAGGTGGTGGCCGAAGGTGTCGAGACCGAGGCGCAGGCGGCCCAGCTGCACGACATGGGTTGCGATCTGATGCAAGGTTACCTGTTCAGCAAGCCGTTGCCGTTCGACCAGCTGGTGGCGCTGCTCAAGGACGCGGACTGACGCGGCTGCAGGCCGCTGTGCGCGCAGGCGAGGCTTTCGGCGCCGCTCCAGCCTTCCAGCGCTGCGACATGCCCTGGTACGAACGACCCAGTTGCACGGCCGCTTCCTGCGGGGTTTCGAGCATGGCGGCATCGTCCGGAACGTTCGACCGGCTGTCGACCGCGTCGACCCGCAGGTATTCCAGTCGCCATCACAACGGACAGGGAGGGTTGTCCACGTGACAGCTCGGCCCATGATGCAGCGATTGCGTCACCGAGCGAGTCTCGACCGAAGGCGGTTCATGGCGTCTTGACCGTTGACTTCGACCGCCGAGCCCGACGCCAATGACGCCGTCCTCCGATCCGATTCCAGTAATTCAAGACGTACGGTCCCGGTCATCGCCGACGGCTTTGCGCGGTCCACAGGCCATGGCTCGCCACATCGGACGCTGGGGTGGCCTGCGGCGCGATCCATACGCCCGACAAGAAACCCATCGCTGCCGGAACGGATTTTCAAGCCTAGCCGGCCGGCTTGCGCAAAAGGCGGCGGGCGACCCCGCCCAACAGCCAGCCCGGCCCCGCCCGGCCGGCTCAGGCGATCCGCGTCGGGCGCGGGCTGGCATCCGACATCGCCATCATTTGCTGCGCCAGCTCCTGCATCAGTTGCAGCTTCAAAGGCGCATACTCCGGCCGCTCCCACAGGTTGTCCATTTCATGCGGATCCGCCTGCAGGTCATAGAGCTCGCCCCAGCCGCCTTCGACGAACACGCTCATGCGGTGGGTCGCGGTGACCAGGGTGCGCACCTGCACCGGCTGGGTGAAGCCGAGGTAGGCGCGTTGCTGGTTCTCCTCGATCAGCACCGAGGTGCGTGCTGTCGGTGTCGAGGCTCCATCGGCCGAGAACAGCGCCTTGCCCTGCATGCCGTTGACCGGTGCGATGCCGGCGCGGCGCAGGATGGTGGCGGGCAGGTCGATCGAGGAGGCCAGGTCCTCGCGCACCGCCGGCTGCACGGCGCCGTCGGCCGGCGGCTCGCGCCAGATCAGCGGCACGCGCACCAGGCTCTGGTAATGCAGCGGCCCCTTGAGCACGATGCCGTGGTCGCCCATCAGGTCGCCGTGGTCGGCGGTGAACACGACGACGGTGTTGCGGTCGGCGCCGCTGGCACGCAAGGCGTCCATCACCATGCCGACGCGGTCGTCGATGTTGGTGATCATGCCGTAGGTCAACGCGATCATCTCCTGCACCTCGCGCGCGTTCGCGGCGAACAGGCGCGGGCCTTCCAGGTTGGCCTTGCCGTCGCGCCGCTCGTCCATCAACCAGCGCACGTGCTGGGCGTCGGCCTGGCCGCGGCGCATGCTCTCGGGCACCTCCATCGCCGCCGGGTCGTACATGTCCCAGTAACGGCCCGGTGGCGTCCACGGATGGTGCGGATCGGGGAACGAACACATCACCGCGAACGGCTGCTCGCCGCGCTGCGCGACATGGTCGCGGATCCAGTGCGCGGTCTGCTGCGCGATGTAGTGCGTCGGGTAGGCGTTTTCGTCGAGCGTGGTCTGCCAGGCCTGGGGCGCGCTGTAGCGCGGGTCGCGCGCGCCATGCGCGCGGCCGATGCGCGCGGCCTGTTCGGGGTGCTCGGCCTGCAGCCAGCGCAGCCAGTCGCCGAAACACTCGTCGGCATGGTGGTTGCAGAGGATCACGTCCTGGAAGCCGTAATACGGCAGCTGCATGCTGTGCTGCGGATCGTCCCATCGCGAGCGCAGTTCCTGCTCGTACCGCGCCGCCGGCGCGGTGTCGCGGCGCGCCTCGCGGTAGTGCGTCGAGGGCTGGGTGCCGGGCGGCAACACCGTGGGCGCCAGCAACGGCGGCTTGTCCTCCATCGTCTGCAGGTGGCTCTTGCCGATCAGGGCCGTGTGGTAGCCGGACTCGGCCAGCAGGTCGGCGAAGGTCACCGATTCCAGCGGCAACGCGATGCCGTTGCTGCGCGCGCCGTGCGCCGACGGCATGCGCGCCGTCATGATGGATCCGCGATTGGGCATGCACACCGGGTTGGCCACGTAGGCCTTGTCGAATCGCGCCCCGTGCCGCGCCAGCGCATCGATGTGGGGCGACCGCACCACCGGGTTGCCGTAGCAACCCAGGTGGTCCGCCCGGTGCTGGTCGGTGATGAAGATCAGGAAGTTGGGGCGTTGCATCAGCGGCGCACTCAGTCAGCGGAAATGTTCTTTTCCTGGATCAGCTTGCCCCACTTGGCGGTGTCGCGCTTGAGCCACTGGGTGGTGGTTGCGGCATCCAGGTTCAGCACGTCCACGCCTTGCAGCGTCAGGCCCTTGCGCACCTCGGGGTCGTTCAGCGCCGTCTGCAGGGCCGCGTCGAGCTTGGCCTTCACGTCGGCGGGCAATCCGGGCGGGCCCATCACGCTCCACCAGATCGCCGATTCACCGCCCAGGCCCTTGATGCCGGCTTCGGCGAACGTGGGCACCTCGGGCATGCCGGGGGCGCGTTTGTCGCCCGTGACCGCCAGCATCACGAGTTCGGAGCGGGTCTTGTTCTGGTTGGCCACCGGCATGCCGACGAACATCAGGTTGACCTGGCCGCCGATCAGATCGGTCATGGCCGGGGCTGCGCCCTTGTAGGGCACGTGCAGCAGGTCGACGCCGGCCTGCGACTCGAACAAGGCGCCGATCAGGTGCGCCGGCGTGCCGACACCGGCCGAGCCGAAACTGATGCCTTCGGACTTGGCCTTGGCCTTGGCGATGAGTTCGGCCACGCTGGAGACGCCGACCGACTTGTGCGCCACCAGCACATTGGTCTGGGCCGCCACCAGGCGCAGCGGCGTGAAATCCTTGACACCGTCGTAGCCGGCGTTCTTCGACATCTGGGGCTGCACGGTCAGCGCCGCGTCACCACCGAACAGGATGGTGTAGCCGTCGGCGCTGGCCTTGGCCACTTCACGGGTGCCGATCACGCCGCCGGCACCGGCCTTGTTGTCGACCACGACCTGCTGGCCGAGGGCCGTGCCCATGCCCTTGGCCACGACGCGGGCCAGCACGTCGGTCGGGCCGCCGGCCGAGAAGGCCACGACCATGCGCACCGGCTTGTTCGGGAAGTCCTGGGCCGTGGCCAGCGTGGGCGATGCCAGCAGGCCGGACAGGGCCAGTACCAGGCAGGAACGTTTCGTCATCTTCATCATCATCACGGTGTCTCCTCGATCGGGGGGTTGCAATGGCTGCATTGTTGGCCGCCGGTTGATCGGGATCAATGCAAAGGCCGTCGAAAACATAAGCCGGATTAATGTGTCTGCCGCCCTGCCGCGCACCCGTCCGCCACGCGCTATTTCATAAAAGCTGCTTATGTATCGCGGCTCGCCGGCGTTGTCGCGGTCGGGGTCGGCGCCCACAATCGGCGCCGCAGCCGCGGTCCGCCGCGGACCGTCCCGACCAGACCCACCCGGCGCCACGCCGGACCCGACAGGAGCCACCACCCCCATGAAGATCGATCGTATCCACCATGTCGCCTACCGCTGCAAGGACGCCCGCGAGACCGTGTTGTGGTACCAGCAGATGCTCAAGATGGACTTCGTGCTGGCCATCGCCGAAGACCATGTGCCCTCGACCAAGGCGCCCGACCCCTACATGCACGTGTTCCTCGACGCCGGCGCCGGCAATGTGCTGGCCTTCTTCGAATTGCCGACCCAGCCCCCGATGGGCCGCGACCCGAACACGCCCGACTGGGTGCAACACATCGCGTTCCGGGTCAAGGACCGGGCCGAACTGCTGCAGTTTCGCGACCACCTGCAGGCCCGGGGCGTGGACGTGCTGGGCGTCACCGACCATGGCGCCTTTCATTCCATCTATTTCTTCGACCCCAACGGCCACCGCGTGGAACTGGCCTGTCCGGACCCCGACGAGGCCGCCATGCTCGCGCGCATGGACGCCGTCAAATGGCAGATGCTCGACGAATGGGCCCAGACCAAACGGGCGCCCAAACACGCGGCCTTCCTGCACGCGCGGGAGTTCGCGCAATGAGCGACCGGGCCGCCTCCAACGCGAATGACCCCGATGCAGGCAGCACGCATGCCCGTCCCGTGCGCAGCGCGGTCGACCACACCCACGACCCGGACTTGCGCAGCTGGGTCGCGTCGGCCAACGACGCCGACACCGACTTCCCGATCCAGAACCTGCCGTTCGGGCGCTTTCGCCGCGCCGATGACCCGGCCGACGCGCCGCTGCGCATCGGCGTGGCCATTGGCGACCGGATCCTGGGCCTGTCGCAGGCTGGGCTGATCGACCACGACGACATGGCGCGCCTGATGGCACTGCCGGTGGCCGAGCGCCGGGCCTTGCGCCACAGGCTCAGCGCCGGGCTGCGCGAAGGCAGCAGCGAGCAGTCACGCTGGAGCGCGGCGCTGCTGCCACAGTCCCGGGCCGTCATGGCGCTGCCCTGCGCCATCGGCGACTACACCGACTTCTATGTCGGCATCCACCATGCCACGGCCATCGGCAGCCTGTTCCGCCCCGACAACCCGCTGCTGCCGAACTACCGGTGGGTGCCGATCGGCTACCACGGCCGCGCGTCGACCGTCGGCGTCAGTGGCAACGACTTCCCGCGCCCCTGCGGCCAGACCCGGGCGCCGGACGCCACGCAGCCCGTGTACGGCCCGAGCCGGCGGCTCGACTTCGAGCTCGAACTCGCCGTCTTCGTCGGCCGGCCCAGTGCGGCGGGAACGCCGGTGGCGATGGCGGACGCGGAAGACCACGTGTTCGGCCTGGCACTGTTCAACGACTGGAGCGCGCGCGACCTGCAGGCCTGGGAGTACCAGCCGCTCGGGCCTTTCCTGTCGAAGAACTTCGCCAGCACCGTCTCGCCGTGGATCGTGACGATGGAGGCGCTGGCGCCGTTCCGGCGCCCGTTCGCGCGGCCGGCGGGCGACCCCGAACCGTTGCCCTACCTGGACAGCGCGCACAACCGCACCCAGGGCCAGGTCGACGTCGAACTGGAGGTCTGGCTGCAGAGCGCGGCCATGCGCGAGGCCGGCATCGACGGCGCGCTGCTGTCGCGCTCGAACTATGCCGACGCTGCCTACTGGACACTGGCCCAGATGATCGCGCACCACAGCGCCAACGGCTGCCAGCTGCGCACCGGCGACCTGCTGGGCACCGGCACCTTGTCCGGCCCGCAACCGGAGCAGGCCGGCTCGCTGATGGAGCTGACCCGCGCCGGCCGCCAGCCGCTGCAGCTGCCGGGCGGTGAGCAGCGCGACTTCCTCGCCGACGGCGACAGCATCACGCTGCGCGGGCGCTGCCGCCGCGACGGCGCACGGTCCATCGGTTTCGGCATCTGCCGCGCCCAGGTGTTGCCGGCGCGGGCCGTGTTGCCTGGCTGACCGGACAACACCCGACGCACGGGCGGTCCGGGCGCGGCGGCGGCCCGCGTCGGGGCGGCGGCGATGCCCCCGCGCCGCGCTCGGTCGTACGCGACACGAACCACACCCGCGCTGCTCCTGCATTAGCATGCGCGCTGCCGTCTCGTCTCCTGCCCGCCCTTTCGACCGTGTCCACCCTCTCCTTCTCCCGCCACGCCGCCATCGGCATCCTGGCCCTGGCCGGCCTGCTCGCATCGGGCTGTGCCTCGCTGCACGACAAGCAGGGCGAATGGATCTTCCAGCCCAGCGAGCGCACCTGGGGCGGCCGCACGGCCGACGACATGCAGGACCGCTGGATCGAGTTCGACTCGCAACTCAGCGGCAAGCGGGTGCGGCTGCATGCCTTGTGGCAGGATGCGCCGGCGCGCCTGCGGCCAGCCAGGGCCGCGGGCGAGGATGCCGCGCCGGTGTTGCTGTACCTGCACGGCTCGCGCTGGAACGTCACCAGTTCGGCCTTCCGCGCGCGGCGCATGCAGGAGCTCGGTTTCGCCGTGCTGGCGCTGGACTACCGCGGATTCGGCAAGAGCGATCCGGACCGCCCGTCGGAGGCCCTGGCCTATGAAGACGCGCGCGCTGCCTGGGACTGGCTGGCCGCGCAATACCCGCAGCGGCCACGCTACATCTTCGGTCATTCGCTGGGCGGTGCGATCGCCATCGAGCTGGCGCGCCAGGTCGATGACGAAGCCGGCACCATGGTCGAGGGCACGTTCACGTCCATCCCCGACGTGGTGCGCAGCATGCGCTGGGGCTGGTTGCCGGTGGGTCCGCTGATCACCCAGCGTTTCGACGCGCGCAGCAAGGTGGCCGGGATCGGCTCGCCGCTGCTGGTGGTGCACGGCACCAAGGACAGCCTGATCAAGCCCGAGCTGGGCCGCGCGCTGTTCGAGGCGGCCAGCGGTCCGAAGCGCTTCGTGCTGGTCGACGGCGGCACCCACCACAACACCAACGCCATCGGCCAGGACCTGTACCGCGACGCGATCGGGCAGTTGTTCGGGCTGCGCTGATCGACCGCCGGGTGCCGGGTCGGCCAGTGGCCAGCCGGAACCCTTCTGCTACCCTCGGCATTCATGTCCGCGCCACCACCCTCTCCGTCCGAAGCCCGCCAGCGCGCACCGGAGCCGGCCCGGGGCGCACGGACCGAGCCCAGCCCGCAGGCACGGCCGCGGTCCATGGGCGACGGCACCGTGGTGCTCATCCTAGCCGCGCTGCTGGGCGTGCAGCCGCTGACCACCGACCTGTACCTGCCCGCCCTGCCCGCGTTGACCGAGGGTTTCGGCGCCGGCATGGCGCAGGCCCAGCTGACCCTGTCGGCGCTGCTGATCGCGTTCGGCGTCTCGCAGCTGGTCTGGGGTTCCTTGTCCGACCGGTTCGGCCGGCGCCCGGTGCTGCTGCTGGGCCTGGGGGCCTATACGCTGGCGGCCGTCGGCAGTGCGCTGGCGCCGTCGATGGAGCTGCTGGTCATGTGGCGCGCCATCCAGGGCGCAGCCATGGGCGCCGGCGTGACCTGCGCACGCGCCATCATCCGCGACCTTTATCACCCGGCCGACGGCGCGCGCGTGATGTCCAAGGCCTTGTCGGGCCTGGCCGTGGTCGCCTTCCTGAGCCCGCCGGTGGGCGGCCTGATGTCCGACCTGTTCAACTGGCGCGCCGCGCTGGCGGTGCTGGCGGTGTTCGGCGCGGCCTCGCTGGCGCTGGTGTTCCTGCGCTTCCAGGAGTCCTTGCCGCGCAAGGATCCGCATGCCTTGCGGCCGCTCGCGCTGCTGCGCAGCTGGGGCCGGATCGCGCGCCATCCGACCTTCGTCGCGTTTTCCGCGTTGTCGGTGGCCTCGTACGCCGGACTGTTCACCTTCCTGGCCACGTCGTCGTTCGTGTTCATCCAGGTGCTGGGCCTGGGCAAGACAGCCTACGGGCTGCTGATGGCGTCGGCGTCGCTGTTCTTCATGACCGGCACCTTCGTGTGCCGGCGGCTGCTGCACCGCTACGGCATCCGGCGCACCGTGGCCATCGCCAGCGGCCTGACGCTGTGCAGCGGCAGCGCCATGGGCCTGTTCGGACTGGCCGGCTGGAGCGCCGGCCCCCACGGACTGTGGTTCATCATGCTGCCGATATATGTGTTCATGCTCGCGCACGGCATCCACCAGCCCTGCGGGCAGAGTGGGGCCGTCGGCCCGTTCCCGCAGGCGGCGGGCGCCGCGTCGGCGCTCAACGGCTTCCTGATGATGCTGGCCGCCTTCGGCGTCGGCGGCTGGCTGGGCCAGCGCATGGATGGAACGGTATTGCCGCTGACCTACGGCATCTGGTTCTGGAGCGCGATCATCGCGGCTTCCGGCTGGCTCCTGGTGCACCGTTACGGAGAACCCGGCCATGCCGTCGCCGGCGCGCGCTGACGACGATCGGCCCTGGTGCCTGGCGCTGGCCGGGCCCACCGCCGCGGGCAAGACCGCCGCGGCGCTGGCGCTGGCCCGCGACCTGCCGCTGGAGATCGTCAGCGTCGACTCGGCGCTGGTCTACCGCGGCATGGACATCGGCACGGCCAAGCCCAGTGCGCACGAACGGGCCCTGGTTCCCCACCACCTGATCGACATCGTCGACCCTGCGCAGAGCTACAGCGCGGCGCGTTTCGCGCAGGACGCCGACACGCTGGTGCGTGCCATCAACGGCCGCGGCCGCATGGCACTGCTGGCCGGCGGCACGATGCTGTATTTCAAGGCGCTGATCGACGGGCTGCACGACATGCCGCCGGCCGACGCCGGTGTGCGCGCCGAACTCGAACAGGCGGCGCGCGCGCGCGGCTGGCCCGCCCTGCACGCCGAACTGGCACGGGTCGACCCGGTGACGGCCGCCCGGCTCGCGCCCAACGACAGCCAACGCATCCAGCGCGCACTCGAGGTCTACCGGCTGACCGGCCGCGCACTGAGCAGCCTGCACGGCGATGGCGGCGCGCCGGCGGCGGCCTCGCGTTTCGCCGGCATGCCCATGGTGTCGCTGGAGCCGCGTCATCGCGCATGGCTGCACGCGCGCATCGAACAACGTTTCGACGCCATGCTCGCGCACGGCCTGCTCGACGAGGTGCGCGCGCTGCGCGACCGTGGCGACCTGCACGCCGACCTGCCCGCGATGCGCTGCGTCGGTTACCGCCAGGCCTGGGAAACCCTCGAGCACGGCGGTAGCCTGGAGCAACTGCGCGAACGCGGCATCGCCGCCACGCGCCAGCTGGCCAAGCGCCAGCTGACCTGGTTGCGCAGCATGCCGGCGCGCCACGTCGTCGCCTGCGACGACGACGACGCGCTGGAACAGGTGCTGCGCCTCGGCCGGCAACTGGCGGGGGCGGGCCCATGACGCTGCAGGTGCGCGGACTGCGCAAGCATTACGGCAGCAGCTGCGTGTTCCGCGACGTGTCGCTGGACGTGGCAGACGGCGAATTCGTCGCCATCGTCGGTGAGTCCGGTGTCGGCAAGTCGACGCTGCTCAACTGCATGGCCGGCCTCGACCACTGGGATGCGGGCAGCGTGTCGCTGGACGGCATCGACCTGGCGACGCTGGACGACATGCAACGGGCCCATCTGCGGCGCGACCATGTCGGCTTCGTGTTCCAGGCCTTCCATGTGCTGCCGCACCTGGACGTGGCGCAGAACGTGGGGCTGCCGCTGATGCTGCAAGGCCGCCACGACAGCGCGCGGGTGCAGGCCATGCTGCATGCGGTCGGCCTGGACGGACTCGGCGCGCGGCTGCCGCAGCAGCTCAGCGGCGGCCAGCTGCAGCGGGTGGCGATCGCGCGGGCGCTGGTGCACCGGCCCTCGCTGCTGCTGGCCGACGAGCCGACCGGCAACCTGGACCCGGCGACGGCGGCCCGGGTGATGGACGCGCTGGTCGCGCAGACGCGCGAACACCGCGCCTCGCTGGTGCTGGTGACCCATTCGGCCGCGGCGGCGCAGCAGGCCGACCGCGTATTGCATCTCAGCGCGGACGGCATCACCGGCTGAGGCACAATTCCGCCATGACCGCGCCGATCCGATCCCAGTACGAAGACTTCATGCGCCATGTGTTCGACCATGGCGTGCACAAGAGCGACCGCACCGGCACCGGCACACGCAGCGTGTTCGGCCACCAGATGCGGTTCGACCTGAACGAGGGCTTTCCGCTGGTCACCACGAAGAAGGTGCATCTGCGCTCCATCATCCAGGAACTGCTGTGGTTCCTGACCGGTTCGTCGAACAACAACTGGCTCAAGGAACGCGGCGTCAGCATCTGGAACGAATGGGCCGGACCCGACGGTGACCTGGGGCCGGTATACGGCGTGCAATGGCGCAGCTGGCCGACGCCGGACGGCGGTCACATCGACCAGATCGCCAACGTGATCGAGACGCTCAAGACCAACCCGGACTCGCGCCGCATCATCGTCAGCGCCTGGAACGTGGCCGAACTCGACAAGATGGCGCTGATGCCCTGCCACGCGTTCTTCCAGTTCTACGTCGCGCCGCCGACCCGCCCCGGCGAGCCGGGCCGGCTGAGCTGCCAGCTGTACCAGCGCAGTGCCGACATCTTCCTGGGCGTGCCGTTCAACATCGCCAGTTATGCCCTGCTCACCCACATGGTGGCGCAGCAATGCGACCTGGCGGTGGGCGACTTCATCTGGACCGGCGGCGACTGCCACATCTACAGCAACCACCACGAGCAGGTGCAGCTGCAGCTGGCCCGCGCGCCGTATCCCTATCCGACGCTGCGCATCAAGCGCAGGCCGCCGTCGCTGTTCGACTATGCGTTCGAGGATTTCGAGGTGCTGGACTACCAGTGCCACCCGGCGATCTCGGCGCCGGTGGCGGTCTGAGCCCGGACGCCACACCGATGCGCATCAACCTCATCTACGCTCGCGCCCGCAACGGCGTGATCGGCGCCAACAACAGCCTGCCCTGGCACCTGCCGCAGGACCTGGCGCATTTCAAGCGCCTGACCGCCGGCGCGCCGGTGATCATGGGGCGCAAGACCTGGGATTCCCTGCCGCCGCGTTTCAAGCCGCTGCCGGGACGCACCAACATCGTCGTGACGCGCCAGCGCGACTGGAACAGCGACGGCGCGCTGGCCGCCGACAGCCTGGAATGGGCGCTGGCGCTGTGCACGTCCCTGCAACCCCGGCCGAGCGAGGTCTGGGTCATCGGGGGCGCGCAGTTGTTCGCCGCCGCGATGCCGCTGGCCCGGCGCGCCGTGGTCACCGAACTGGCGCGGGACTTCGATGGCGACGTGTTTGCGCCGACCCTCGAGGCACCGTGGACGGAAGCATCGCGCGAGGAACAGGTCGCCCCGGACGGCCTGCATTTCGCGTTCGTGACCTATGTGCGCGAACCGCAGGCGCCCACGCAAGAGTTCAACCCGCAATAACCGGCAACGGCGCCACGTCGGCCCAGCGACCGCTGGCGTGCGACGCGATGCAGGCCTCGATGACCGCCATGGTGTGGGCCCCGTCCGCGATCCGCGGGTACGGCGCCGGCGTGAACGGCTCGCCCAGCGTGAGCGCCATGCGCTCGTACGCCAGTTCGCTGTAGATGTTGGCGAAGGCCTCGCGCAGCCCTTCCGGATGGCCCCGTGGCGTGCGGCCGGCGGCCAGCACCTCGGGCGGCAGGAAGGTGTCACCGCGGCCGATCAGCCGGGTTGCCTCGCCCTGGATCGACAACTGCAGGTAACTGGCCTGGCGGTGCGACCACTCCAGTGAACCCTTGGCGCCGAACAGGCGCAGCCGGATGTCGTTCTCGGCGCCGGCGGCCGCCTGCGTGGCCGTGAAGGTGCCGCGCGCGCCGCCGTCGAACTCCAGCAGCGCCGACACATGGTCGGTGACGGTGCGCCCGGGCACCAGCGCGCCGACGTCGGCGCTGACGCGACGGATAGGCCGGTCGGCCGTGAAACAGGCCAGGTGCTGCGCGTGGCATCCGATGGCGCCCATGACCAGGGCCAGCCCGCTGCGCTGCGGGTCCAGCAACCAGTCGTACCGCGGCGCACGCGGGCCGTCCTCGACCCGGGTCGCCATGCCGCCTTGCAGGTATTCGACCTGCACCAGCCGGATCTCGCCGAGCACGCCTTCGCGCACCAGATGGCGTGCATGGCGGATCATCGGATACGCCGAATAACCGTGGGTGATGGCGAACAGCCGCCCACCCCGCGTCGCCTTGTCCAGCAGGTCGCAGGCCTGGGCGAAGTTGTGCGTCACCGGCTTGTCGCCGATGACGTCGAAGCCTGCGTCGAGGGCGGCCGCGGCATACGGGTAGTGGGTGTCGTTGGGTGTCATGATGGCCAGTGCATCGGCGCCGTCGTCGCGCTCGCGCTCGCGTGCCAGCAACTCGGCCACGTCGCCGTAGCTGCGCGCGGCGTCGAGACCGAGGGCCGCGCCGGCGTCGCGCGAGCGTTGCGGGTCGCTGGAGAACACCCCTGCCACGATGACCCAGTTGCCGTCGAGCCGGGCCGCGCCGCGGTGCATCTCGCCGATCCAGCTGCCGGGCCCGCCGCCGACGACGGCCAGTCGCAACGGACGCTGGAATCGGGATCGGATGGTGGACATGCGGCTTTTCCTTTCGGTGTTGTGACGGGACGGACAGCGGATTATCGACACCGCGCGCGCGCTCCGGCATGCATGCGTTTCTTGTGCCGAAACACCGGCATGGCTTCGGCGGGCCGCGCTGGCGGCCATTGGCGCGTGCCGCATGGCGTGCCGGTGCTACGATAGTGGAACGGTATTCGATTAACCAACGCCGGCGCAACCGATGCCGGTCCGCACACCATGGCCTCTGTCAGCCTGCGTCAGGTTCGAAAGTCCTACGACTCCCTTGCGGTCGTGCACGGGGTCGATCTGGAGGTGGCGGACCAGGAGTTCGTCGTGCTGGTGGGGCCCTCGGGTTGCGGCAAGAGCACGCTGCTGCGCATGATCGCCGGCCTGGAAGACATCACGGGGGGCGAGATCGCGATCGGCGAGCGGGTCGTGAACCAGATCGACCCCAAGGACCGCGACGTGGCCATGGTGTTCCAGGACTACGCGCTGTATCCGCACCTGACCGTGTTCCAGAACATCGCGTTCTCGCTGCAGTACCGCGGCGTGGGCAAGGCCGAGATCGCGCGCCGGGTCGCGGAGGCGGCCGCCATCCTGGACATCGAGCCGCTGCTGCAGCGCAAGCCGCGCCAGCTCTCGGGCGGCCAGCGCCAGCGCGTCGCGATGGGCCGGGCCATCGTGCGCGAACCCGAGGTGTTCCTGTTCGACGAGCCGCTGTCCAACCTCGACGCCAAGCTGCGGGTGCAGATGCGCACCGAGATCAAGAAACTGCGCGACCGGGTGCGCACCACGGCCATCTATGTCACGCACGACCAGATCGAGGCGATGACGCTGGCCGACCGCATCGTGCTGATGAACAACGGGCGGGTCGAGCAGATCGGCACGCCGGAAGACGTGTACGAGACACCGGCCACGCTGTTCGTGGCCGGCTTCGTCGGCGCCTCGGCAATGAACCTCGTGCCCGGACGCATCGAGGCCGAGGGGCAGGAATGCTCGCTGGTGCTGGGACCGCACGCGCGGCTGGCACTGCCGCCCGGGCGTTTCGCCGCCATGGCCGGCCGAACGGTCACCGCAGGCCTGCGGCCCGAACACCTGCAATGGCAGGAACAGGCCGTCGGCGGCGGACTCAGCGGCGCCGCGCAGGTCGTCGAGCCCCTGGGCTCGGACACGCTGGTGGTGTTCGACATCGCCGGCCACGAGATGCAGGCACGCCTGCCGCCGCGCGTGGTGCGGCGCCCCGGCGACGCGGTGCGGGTGGGCATCGCGCCGCAGTCCATCCATCTGTTCGACCCCGAAAGCCAGCGCCGGATATGACACCGCTGCCGCCCGGACTCTCTGTCGCACCACCCGGGCGCCGACTTGACGCGCGCCCACGCGGGGCGGAAGATTCCAGCGCACATCCGGCCCGTCGATGCCGCCGTCGCCGGCACCACGGCCCGCATGCGATCACCCCACCATCGGTTTCGTTCATCAACAACCAGGAGACAACACCGTGATCATTCGCCGCACCTTGCTCAAGACCGCCGCAGCCGCGACCGCCACCTCCATCATCGGCGCGCCCGCCATCGCCCAGGGCACGAAGAAGATCAGCTTCCTGACCTGGAACATCATCGACCAGAAGGAGCTGATCGAGGGCTGGATCAACCGCTTCAAGTCGACCCGCCCCGGCGTCGAGGTCGAATGGCTGGACAAGAAAGGTCCGGAGTTCAGCCCGTTCTACCAGACCCAGCTGGCCGCAGGCACCGCGCCCGACGTGATCAACACGCAGGGCGCGCTCGGCCTCGAATACGCGGCCCAGGGCGCGCTGATGGACCTGACCCCGCTGTTCGCCAAGGAGGCCGCCGTCAAGGGCCGTTATGACCCGAACTACCTGGGCAACTGGATGTACGAGGGCAAGAACTACATGGTGCCGTTCTACATCACCAAGACGCTGCTGTTCTACAACAAGCCGATGTTCGCCAAGGCCGGCCTGTCCGGGCCGCCGAAGAGTTTCGACGAGATCCTGTCCTTTGCCGAGAAGATGACCAGCGGCGACGCGTCATCCGGTTTCATGACGCTGAACTTCGACTGGTTGTACTGGCCCTTGCTGAAGATGAACGGCGTGGAACTGCTCACGCCCGACCTGAAGAAGACCGCCTTCAACACGCCCAAGGCGATCGAGGTGTTCGACCGGCTGGCCAAGGCCACGGCCAACGGCTCCATCAACAAGATCGCCTGGACCGGACGCTGGGTAGAGCCCAATGGCGCCTTCGGCGCCGGCAACATCGGCATGCTGCATGCGCACTCTCCGGCCTACTTCTTCTTCAAGGGCCAGGGCAGCTGGGTCACGCCGGAGTCGCTGGGCGTGGCGCACATGCCCGGCAACTGGGCCACGCCCAACTCGCACGGACTGGGCATCTCCAAGAGCAGCAAGCAACCCGAACTGGCCTGGGATTTCCTGAAGTTCATCACCGACCAGGGCCAGGCCAGCGAACTGGGCACGCGGCGCAAGCTGCTCACCGGCAATGTGGCGGTCGACAAGGCCACGCTGGCCATGCTGCAGAAGGACGACCCGGTGGTCCACACGATCCTGACGACCCAGCTCGAACATACCGACAGGATGACCGGCAACTGGCGCCTGGGCAACGACAGCCGCGTCAAGGAGGCGTTCTGGCCCGAGGTGCAAAGCGTGCTGCTCGGCCGCAAGGACGCCAAGAGTGCGCTGGCCGATGCCGACCGGCGCGTGACCCGCGAGCTCGGACGCTCCTGATGCGAGCAACGGCGTGCAGGCGGGATTTTCCCGCCGGGCCGCTCCCTGGCAAACACCGGCCCCCTCGGGGGGCCGCGAAATACACGAAGTGACGAGCGTGGGGGCAACATCCTGGTGGGGGCAGCAGCGCAACCGTCAGCTTGCGCTGATCGTGTGTTTCCTGCTGCCGTCGCTGATCATCTTCTTCCTGTACCGGGTGCTGCCGCTGGGCTGGAACGTCGTGTTGTCGTTCCAGTCCTGGTCGCCGCTGCGCCCGGCCGAATGGATCGGGTTCGAACACTATGTCGAGATGTGGGAATACGACGACGTGTTCTGGATCGCGCTCAAGAACACGCTGATCTTCATCGCCGCATCGCCGCTGGCCATTGCGGCGGCGCTGGGCATTGCGCTGCTGGTGAACTCCGACCTCAAGGGAGCTTCGGTCTACCGCACCATCGTGTTCCTGTCGTATCCGCTGATGGCGATCGCGGTGGGCATCATCTGGCGCTGGATGTACGACGAACGCGGCGGCATCATCAACTACGCACTGCGTTCGAGCGGCCTGATCGACCAGCCGATCGGATTCCTGCAGGACTTCGACTGGGCCCTGCCCTCGGTGATCTTCGCCGAGATCTGGCAGATCCTGGGTTTCTACATGATCATCCTGCTGACCGGGCTGCAGAGCATTCCGCAGAACCTGTACGAGGCCGCGCGCATCGACGGGGCTCCGGCCTGGGCACGGTTCTTCCGCATCACCTTGCCGATGTTGCGGCCGTCGTTGTTCCTGTGCGTGGTGGTCGGCATCCTGAACTCGTTCTCCAGCTTCGACCTGGTCTACATCATGACCAACGGGGGGCCGGGCCATGCGACCGAACTGCTGATCACGCACATCTACAAGTCCGGCTTCGTGCAGACGAAGTTCGACTATGCCGCGGCGCTGACCGTGGTGCAGTTCGCGCTGCTGGTCGGGCTGACCTTCGTCGCCAACAAGGCCGCCGGTGGCAACGCCGGCGCCGTGGAGCAGGACTGAACCATGGCCAGCGCACGCAAGCAGGCGACCTGGCTGGGGCTGCGCCACCTGACGCTGATGGTGATCGCCTTCCTGATGCTGGTGCCGTTCTACTGGGTCATCAAGACCGCGATCACGAACGAAAACATCTACGCCTACCCGCCCAACCTGCTGCCGCAAAGCCCGCACCTTTTCAATTTCGTCGACGTCTGGTACCTGATCCCGTTCCCGCGCTACCTGCTCAACAGCATCGTTGTCTCGACCATCGCCGTGGTCGGCAACGTGGTGTTCAACGCGATGGCCGGCTACGCGCTGACGCGCCAATTCGCCGGCCGCAACGCGGTGCTGGCGCTGTTCCTGTCGTGCATGCTGATCCCGTTCCAGGCCACCATCATCCCGGCCTACCTGATCACCGCCAAGCTCAACCTGCTCAACACCTACTTCGGGCTGGCGCTGCCGATGCTCTCGACCATCGTCTGCATCTTCGTGTTCAAGGCCGCGTTCGAGGCCGTGCCGCGTTCGCTGATCGACGCGGCGCGGCTCGACGGCCTGTCCGAATGGCGCATCATCCTGCGCGTGCTGATGCCGCTGTCCAAGCCTGCGATCGCGACCAACGTGATCCTGACCTTCATCTGGTCGTGGAACAACTTCCTGTGGCCGCTGCTGATCACGCGCGACCCGCTGATGCAGACACTGCCGCTCGGACTGGCGCGTTTCCTGTCCTACCTGGAGGACACCACCGGGGCCTTGTATGCGTTCGCCGTCATGGTGCTGGCGCCGTCCATCCTGGTATTCCTGATGGCGCAGAAGGAATTCATCCGCGGCCTGACCTCGGGAGCGACCAAGGGATGACGAGCCGCTGGTGGATGTCGCGCTGGTGCATCGTGCCCACGCTGATGCTGGTCGTGTGGCTGGGCTGGATACTCTACGTCGGCCGGCACGCCAACGGGCTGATCGAAGGCCGGGTCGTCGACGCCGCCGGCCAGCCCGTGGCGGACGCGACGATACGCATCTTCGACCGCGGTTTCGTGACCCACCAGGAACGCGGCCGGACCCGGACCGATGCGCAAGGCCGCTTTCGCATCACCGACAACACCAGCCACTCGGTGCAGCTCGAAGCCGAGACCGAGGCCCTGGGCCGCTCGGAGCGTTACGAGTTGCGCCTGTGGTTCGCCGCCCAGGACGCGCGGCTGCCCGAACCCTTGCGCTTCAAGACCACTCCATGAAACCCCTGCTGCCCACCCCCTCCCGCCAGGTCGAGCGCCGATGACCGGCACCGCAACGTCCGAGCCGCCGGTGATCCTGTTCGATCCCTGGCCGCGCAGCGCCGATCTGATCTTCAGCCCCGCCATGCGCACGCGTTTCGAGGCCCTGGGCACGGTTGTCGGCCTGGCCGAGAGCGCCGGCGGCAAGCTGCCCGCGGAGTTCGTCGACGCGCACCTGGCGCGGGCCGTGGCCATCGTCGGCCAGACCGACATGGACGCGCAGCGCATCGCGCGGGCGCCGCACCTGCGCGCCATCATCAATGTCGAAGGCAACTTCACACAGAACATCGACTATGCGGCCTGCTTCGCGCGGGGCATCCAGGTGCTCGGCATCGCGCCGGTGTTCGCGCAGCCGGTGGCCGAGATGGCGCTGGGCATGGCCATCGACCTGGCGCGCGGCATCACGCGCGGCGACCAGCTGATGCGCGCCGGCCAGGAGCAATACGGCCTGGCCGGCAACCGCAGCGCCTTCACGCTGCACGGCCAGACCATGGGCCTGATCGGCTGCGGCAACCTGGGACGGGCGCTGATTCCGCTGCTGGCACCGTTTCGCCCGCGCCTGCTGATCCACGACCCCTGGCTGCCCGACAGCCTGGTGCGCGAACTCGGTGGCGAACCCGCCAGCCTGGAGCAGGTGCTGGGCCAGCCCAGGATCATCTTCGCGCTGGCCGGCGTGACCGAACAGAACCAGGGCTGGCTGGACCGGGACCGACTGGCGACCATCCGCGGCGACGCGATCTTCCTGCTGATGTCGCGCGCCGGCATCGTCGATTTCGACGCGCTGGTCGACCTGGTGGCGCAAGGCCGATTCCGCGCGGCCACCGACGTGTTCCCGGTCGAACCCGCACCGGCGGACCTGCGCGCGCGCCAGGTCGACGGCCTGCTGCTGTCGTCCCACCGCGCCGGCGGGCTGGCCAGTGCGCTGGCGGCCATCGGCGAGATGGTCGTCGATGACCTGGGCCTGATTCTGGCCGACCTGCCGCCGCAGCGGCTGCAGCCGGCGCGGCGCGAGACCGTCGGCCGCTGGCGCAATTCGCCGGGGCGCAGTTATGCGCCGGGGACGCGGCTGTGATGCATCGCGGAACCCGTGCCACGCCGCCCGCCTGCGCAAGGGCCTGCCGATGACGTCGTCGATCAGCATGGTTCACCTCGAGCCGGACCGGCTCGGCGAAGGCCCCCAATGGAACGTCCGGGAGCAGCGCCTGTACTGGGTCGATGCCTTTGCGCCCGCGATCCGGCGGCTGGACCCTGCCGACGGATCGGTGCGCAGCTTCCAGCTGGCGGACGACGTCGGCTCCTTCGTGTTCTGCGAGGACGGCAGCCTGATCGGCGGCACCCGGGCCGGCTTCCAGCGCATCCGCATGCGCGAAGACGGCGGCGCCGACTGCACGGTGATCGCCGACCCGCTGGCGCGCGACCGGCGGCTGTTGCTCAACGACGGCAAGTGCGACCGGCGCGGCCGCTACTGGTGCGCCTCGGTGCATTCCGACTTCATCGGCCGCCAGGCCGAGTTGTTCCGGCTCGATCCCGACCTGTCGGTGACACGCATGGACGGCGACTTCGTCATCGGCAACGGCATCGCGTTTTCACCCGACGACAGCCGCATGTACCTGGCCGACAGCCGGGACGAAACCGTCTGGGTCTACGACTTCGACCTCGACCGCGGCCGGATTGCCGGCAAGCGGCGCTTCTTCTCCACCGCCGGCATCGAAGGCCGCGTCGACGGCGCGACCTGCGACACCGACGGCAACTACTGGTGCGCGCTGGTGCACGGTGCGGCGGTGGCCTGTATCTCGCCTGCGGGCAGGATCATCGAACGCATCGCGCTGCCGGTGCGCCATCCGACCATGGTCACCTTCGGCGGCCCGCGGCTGGACCAGCTTTACGTGACCACGGCACGCCAGTTGTTGCCCGAAGACGAACGCGCGGCCTGGCCGCAGGCCGGTGCCCTGCTGCGTATCGACGGCATCGGCGCCACCGGCGTGGCCGAACCGTTCTTCGGCGCGCCATGAACCGCACGAGGTCCGCATGCCGACGGTGCTGATCACTGGCTGCGACACCGGCCTGGGGCGTGAGTTCGCACGCCAGTATGCGGCGGCCGGATGGTCCGTGCTGGCCACCTACCGCGACCTGTCGACGCGCCTGGCCGACCCGACGATGCGGCACTTCGCACTCGACGTGACCGACTTCGCACAGTTCGCGGCGCTCAAGTCGCAACTCGAGGGCACACCGATCGACCTGCTGCTCTCGAACGCCGGCATCGGCCTGGAAACCGGCCGGATCGGCTCGCTGGACTTCGACTACCTGAAGCGCATCGTGCAGACCAACACGGTGGGCCCGCTCAAGCTGGTGGATGCCTTGGTCGACAACGTCGCGGCCAGCACGCTGCGGCGCATCGTCATGGTCAGCAGCCGCATGGGATCGATCGGCAACAACCTGTCGGGTGGTCACTACGGCTACCGGGCCAGCAAGGCCGGACTCAACGCCATCGGCCGCAGCCTGGCAATCGACCTGTTCCCGCGCGGCATCACGGTAGCCATGCTGCACCCCGGCCGGGTCAACACCGCGGGCGGCGGCGGCGCGGACGCACCACTGAGCGCCGAACACAGCGTGCAGGCGATGCGCAACACGATCGCGCGCATGGGCAACCATGAGACCGGTGTGTTCTGCACCTACGACGGGCAGTCCATACCCTGGTAGCACGGCACGACGTGGCGGCGCCCGCCGGGCTGTCGATAATGCAGACGTCGGGCCCGCTCGGGCGAACGTCGTTGCGCCACCTTGACCACACCATGAAACTTGCCACCTGGAACATCAACTCCCTGACCGTGCGCCTGCCCCAGGTACTGGACTGGCTCGCCGCCAACCCGGTCGATGCCTTGTGCCTGCAGGAACTCAAGCTCAGCGACGACAAGTTCCCGCGCGACGCACTGCAACAGGCCGGCTACCACTGCGCGGTGTTCGGGCAGAAGACCTACAACGGTGTCGCCATCCTCAGCCGCACGCCGCTGCGCGAGGTCGTGACCAATATCCCGGGTTTCGCCGACGAGCAGTCGCGCGTGATCGCCGCCACGCTCGATACGCCACGGGGTCCGCTGCGGCTGGTCAACGGCTATTTCGTCAACGGCCAGGAACCCGGCAGCGAGAAGTTCGCGTACAAGATGCGCTGGCTGCAGGCCCTGCAGGACTGGCTGCGCGGCGAGCTGGCGGTCCATCCCGAGCTGGTCGTGCTGGGTGACTTCAACGTGGCCGCCGAGGACCGCGACAGCTGGGATCCGGAGGGGCTGCGCGACACCATCCACCACACGGTGCAGGAGCGCGAACATTTCCGCGCGCTGCTGCAGCTGGGGCTGCACGACAGCTACCGCATGTTCGAGCAGCCGGAGAAGACCTACAGCTGGTGGGACTACCGCGAGTTCGCGTTCCGGCGCAACCGCGGGCTGCGCATCGACTATGTGCTGGTCAGCGAGGCGCTCAAAGCCCGCGTGACGGCATGCACCATTGACAAGGCCCCGCGCAAGAACGAGCGGCCCAGCGACCACGCACCGGTGGTCGTGGAACTGGCGGACTGACGGCACGGCGCCGGCACGCCGCGCCGGCCGTGACGGTGCCGCGCGCCTACTCCAGGCCCAGGTCCTGGATCTTGCGCGTGATGGTGTTGCGGCCGATGCCCAGCTTCTGCGCCGCCTCGATGCGCCGGCCGCGGGTATTGGCCAGCGCGGTGAGGATCAGGCGTGACTCGAACCGGCGGGTCAGGGCTTCCCAGACGTCGGGCTGGCCGGCCGCCAGCATCTGGCTGGCCTCGATCTCGACACCGGATTCCCAGTCCGCACCCATGGCCGTCGGCGGGTGGACGGACGCCGTGTGCTCCGGTTCGCCCACGACCGGTGCGGGTGCCGGCGACGACCGGTTGACCGCGCTGGCGACCGAGTCGGGCAGTTCCTGCGACGACACGGCGGCTGCGAAGCCTTGCAACCCGGATGCCGGTTGTTCACCCGCCGGCACAGTGGCGGCGCCCATCAGCACCTCGGGCGGCAGGTCCTTGGCGTCGATCACCTGCGCCGGTGCCATGACGGTCAACCAGTGGCAGATGTTCTCGAGCTGGCGCACGTTGCCCGGAAAACCGAAGCGCGAGAGCTGCTGCAGCGCGGCGTCGGAGATGCGTTTGGGTTCGACCTCGAGCTGGCGTGCACTTTGCTGCAGGAAGTGGCGCGTCAATGCCGGTATGTCCTCGCGGCGTTCGCGCAGGGGCGGCAGCCGCAGGCGGATCACGTTGAGACGGTGGAACAGGTCTTCGCGAAACGCGCCGTCCTTGACGCGTTGCTCCAGGTTCTGGTGGGTCGCGGCGATCACGCGCACGTTGGTCTTGATGGCGTCGTGGCCACCGACCCGATAGAAGTTGCCGTCGGACAGGACGCGCAACAAGCGGGTCTGCAGATCGAACGGCATGTCGCCGATCTCGTCCAGGAACAGGGTTCCGCCGTCGGCCTGCTCGAAGCGCCCGCGCCGCATGGTCTGGGCGCCGGTGAAGGCGCCACGTTCATGGCCGAACAGCTCGCTCTCGAGCAGGTCCTTGGGGATCGCCGCGGTGTTGATCGCGACGAACGGCGCGCTGCCGCCACCGCCGCGCGGAGAATGCTTGTGCAGGGCACGCGCGACCAGTTCCTTGCCGGTGCCCGACTCGCCGGTGATCATCACCGTCACGTTGCTCTGGCTCAGGCGACCGATGGCCCGGAACACGTCCTGCATGGCCGGTGCCTGCCCCAGCATCTCGGGCGGCGCGACGGCGCGATGCTCCGAGACCTCCTCGCGTTGGCTCTCCTGCATCGCGCGACGGATCAGCTCGACCGCCTTGGGCAGGTCGAACGGCTTGGGCAAGTACTCGAACGCACCGCCCTGGAACGCGGACACCGCGCTCTCCAGATCGGAGAACGCGGTCATGATGATGACCGGCAGGCCGGGATGGTCCCGCTTGACCTTCTCGAGCAGTTCCAGGCCGGAACCGCCGGGCATGCGGATGTCGCTGACCAGGATCTGCGGACCGTCGTGCTCGCCGGCCCCTTCGAGCGCCGACAACACGTCACGGATGTTGGTGAAGCTGCGGGTGGCCAGGTTCTCCCTGAGCAAGGCCTTCTCCAGCACGAAGCGGATCGACTGGTCGTCGTCAACAATCCATATCGGCTTCATGATGCAGGGCCGCGCGGCGGGCGCATGGGGGTTCGGTTGTGGTTGGACAAGGTTCAGGGCAATGGAATGAGTATCTTGAAGTCGGTGCGTCCCGGCACGCTGTCCACCTCGATCATTCCGTGGTGCTGCTGGACAAACGACTGTGCCAGCGTCAACCCCAGTCCGGATCCACCGTCGCGCCCCGACACCAGCGGGTAGAAGATGCGATCCTTGATCGAGTCTGGAACACCAGGCCCGTTGTCGATCACATGCAATTCCAGTGCCAACCTGTAGCGTTGCTTGCCGAAAGTGACCTGCCGCACGACCCGGGTCCGCAATGTGAGACAGGCATCACCCGCCGCAATCCGCTCGGCCAATGCCTGGCAGGCGTTGCGCGCGATGTTGAGCACGGTCTGGATCAGTTGTTCGCGGTCGGCGCGCAGTTCGGGAATCGACGTGTCGTAGTCGCGCACGAATTTCAGTCCGCGCGGGAACTCGGCCACCACGAGCGAGCGCACCCGTTCGCAGACCTCGTGGATGTTGACGTCCATGACCCGGTGCGGGAAACGATGGGGCGCCAGTAACCGGTCGACCAGCGACTGCAGCCGGTCGGCCTCGCGAATGATGACCTGCGTGTATTCGGTCAGGCCGCGGCCCTCGATCTCCATCTCGAGCAGCTGCGCCGCCCCGCGGATGCCGCCGAGCGGGTTCTTGATCTCGTGCGCCAGGTTGCGGATCAGTTCCTTGTTGGCCTCTGCCTGGTCGGTCAGCCGTTCCTCGCGGTCCTGACGCGCCTGCTGCTCCAGCGGCAACAGCTCGACGATGATCTCGCCACGCGATTCGGTCTGGGTGACGATGACATGCACCGGCAAGGGGTCATGGCTGGGGCGGTTGAGCCAGGCGTCGTAGCGCAGCGCGGCGAACTCGTTGACGCCGGCGCCGTGCAGCGCATTGAGCAGCGTCTGGCGCTCGACGAAGTTGTCGGCAAACTGCGACGCCTCGATGGTTCGACGCGACACACCCAACGCGTCTTCCAGGGCCGAGTTCGCGAACACGACGATACCGTCCTCCCGCACCACCGCAACCAGGGTGGCCAGGCGGTCGAACGGGCGAAATCGGACGGGGACGGTTTCAGGCGGGTGTGAATCGGGGCCGGATCCGGTGCGCACTATTTCGAGCCGGAGATGCGGCCAAGTTCGCGGCGGATGCCGGCAATGTCGCTTTCGGTCCGCGACAGATCAGCCTTGAGTTCCGCCACACGGTCGAGATATTTCTGGTAATTGCGCGATTCGTTGCCGCGTTTTTCCGGCTCACCGTTGTTGTATTCGCGCGACAATTCCGCAAACCGTGTCTCGGCCTTCTTCAGTTCGGCCTCCAGGATCAGCCGGGCGTCGGAATCGCGGGCCTTCTGCTCCGCGTTGTCGACCCGTGCCGCGGGAGGGGTGGCGGAAGCCAGCCGCACCGGCGACTGCGGTACCGCGACAGGCTTGGTCACCGGCGGCTTGAAACCTTCGACCACCGTGACGTTTGCGCCCTCCACCAGCTTGCACTGGCCCTTCTGGGCATCGGTAATCCGGTTGGTGTATTCGTTGCCGCAACGGTAGATGTCCGCCCGGGCAAGACCCGACAGCGCCAGCACGGATGCGATCAGGGGTATCAACGAAAGGCTCTTCATGCTATCTCCACGCGTCTACAGATGCATCGACGGTCTGCCAGTATGCGCCAATTGACGGGATTGACCAAACCGTCAGGGTTCCCACAAAAGCAAAAGGGCGGTCGATACCGCCCTTGCGTCCTGCGACCACCGGCACGGTCGAAGCCGTGCCGGCGAGGGTCAGGTTACAGCGAATAATACATGTCGAACTCGGCCGGATGGGTCGTCATGCGCATGCGCGTGACTTCCTGCATCTTGAGTTCAATGTAGCCGTCGATCATGGTGTCGGTGAAGACGCCGCCCTTGGTCAGGAACGCACGCTCGCGGTCCAGGTATTCCAGGGCCTGTTCCAGGCTGTGGCAGACAGTCGGGATCAGCGCATCTTCCTCCGGCGGCAGATGGTACAGGTCCTTGGTGGCAGCCTCGCCCGGATGGATCTTGTTCTCCACGCCGTCCAGGCCCGCCATCATCAGTGCCGAGAAGCACAGGTAGGGATTGGCCAGGGGATCCGGGAAGCGGGCTTCGACGCGACGTCCCTTGGGATTGGCCACGTACGGGATGCGGATCGCCGCCGAGCGGTTCTTGGCCGAATAGGCCAGCTTGACCGGAGCCTCGAAGTGCGGGACCAGGCGCTTGTAGCTGTTCGTGCCCGGGTTGGTAATCGCGTTGAGCGCACGGGCATGCTTGATGATGCCGCCGATGTAATACAGCGCGAAGTCGGACAGGCCGGCGTAGCCGTCACCAGCGAACAGGTTCTTGCCGTCTTTCCAGATCGACTGGTGCACGTGCATGCCGGAGCCGTTGTCGCCGACGACGGGCTTGGGCATGAAGGTGGCGGTCTTGCCGTAGGAATTGGCGACGTTGTGCACGACGTACTTGAGCAGCTGCGTCCAGTCGGCGCGTTGCACCAGGGTGCTGAACTTGGTGCCGATCTCGTTCTGGCCCGCACCGGCCACCTCGTGGTGGAACACCTCGACCGGAATGCCGAGCGACTCGAGGATCAACGCGCATTCGGCGCGCAGGTCCTGGGTGCTGTCGACCGGGGGAACCGGGAAATAACCGCCCTTGACGGTGGGACGATGGCCGCGGTTGCCGCCATCGATCTTCTTGCCGGTGTTCCACGGTGCTTCGTATTCGTCGATCTTGACGAAGCAGCCGGACATGTCGACGTTCCAGCGGACATCGTCGAAGATGAAGAATTCGGGTTCCGGGCCGAAGTAGGCGGTGTCGCCCATGCCGGATGCCTTCAGGTAGGCTTCGGCGCGCTTGGCGATCGAACGCGGGTCGCGGTCATACGCCTTGCCGTCGCCGGGCTCGACCACGTCGCAGCTCATGAACAGCGTGGGCTCTTCGAAGAACGGATCAATGTTGGCGGTGTTCGGATCGGGCATCAACAACATGTCGGACGCCTCGATGCCTTTCCAGCCACCGATCGACGAACCATCGAACGCGTGGCCCGAGCTGAACTTGTCTTCATCGAAGTGCGACACCGGCACGGTCACGTGCTGTTCCTTGCCTCGGGTGTCGGTGAAGCGGAAGTCGACGAACTTGACTTCGTTTTCCTTCACCATCTTGATCACGTCTGCGACGGTCTTGGCCATCAAATACTCCTGTTGGGCTGTTACTGAAAAGTCGAACCGGCGGATAAACGCAGTTTCTGTGCCAGAACGTCGGCGCATGCACTCTCTTCGCCAGCCCGCCATTTTGCCCTGTGTTGGCGCGGGATCGGCGACCTGAACGCCATGAAATCACCGAAACGAGCCCTCAGCAAGAACCATCTTGGTGCAATCGCACCAATATGCACCCCATTGGTGCAACCTAGTTTCGCACCATCTCGGGGCCCAGACGGACGTCGAATTCCCGCAGACCGGCGCGCAAAACCTCGAACGCCGGATCGACCTCGGCCGCAGGACCCTTGACACCGAGCTCGATGTGCCGACCGTGCTGCGGATGGTCGACGCTGGGCAGACTGAAGACACGCACGGCTGCGAAGCGAGCCTCCACCGCCTCCATCAACGGGGTCAGTGCGGCCTCCATGGCTCCGAAGACGATGACGGAACGCTCGACCGACGGGTCGCGATGGAAACAGGATGAGTACCAGGTGTCGAGCACCCATTCGATCATCGGCCAGGCCATGACCGGGAAACCCGGCACGAAATGAACCGTGCCTGCGCCCTTGCCCGGAACATCGGCGGCACGGCAGCTGAAACCCGGGATCTTGTTGTACGGGTTCGGAATGATGCTGCTGCCGACGGGAAACACGCCCATGTTCAACCGGTGCTGGTTGTCGGCGCGTTCGGGCTCGTATGCGACGCCCTGCTCCAGCGCCACGTCGCGCATGCGTTCCTCGATCAACAACCGGGCCTCGGGATGCAGCTGCAGGGCAACACCCAGGGCCAGCGCCGCGCACTGGCGGGTGTGATCGTCCGGCGTCGCGCCGATGCCGCCGCACGAGAACACCACGTCGCTCGAGGCGAACGCTCGCTGCAGCGACGAGGTGATGCGCTGGCGCGAATCGCCGACATAGTCGGCGTAGGCCAGTTGCAGGCCGCGCGCATGCAGACGCTCGATGACGGCGGGCAGATGCTTGTCGGACCGTTTGCCGGACATGATCTCGTCGCCGATGATGATCAGGCCGAATGCGGGTACGGGAGTGTCGTGAGCCATGGGGTTCGTGGTTCAGGTGATCGGAAAGGCTGGCTGCGGCGCCGGTGCGCAGCCGTGCGGCCATAAAAGGCCGGGCTTGCGGCACCGCATCAGGCGGCCCGGTGGGGCGGCAAGGGTACCGGCTGCACCGCCGGCGGCGCACCGGGGCCACGGCCCTCGTCGCGCAGTTTCTGCAGCGCCGCCAGGCTGTAATGCGAAAACCACAACGACGAAAACGCGAACACCAGCGTGTAGACCCAGATCGCGATCGGCACCAGGATGACGAATGCCACGACGAACAGCGCTCCGGACGCCCACAACAGGCTGGGTGCCGCGCCCAGGTAACCGGTGACGACGCCGATCCCCAGCAGCCAGGCACGATGGCGGCGCAGGATCTCCAGCCGCTCGGGCTTGCTCGCGTGTTCGGCCAGCGCGTCGAAGGCCATGACCCGGTAGGTCAGCCAACCCCAGATCAGTGGCGGCAACACCAGGATCAGCGGCGGAATCAACCACAGCGGGATCGACACCAGCAGCGCGACGATGGCCAGCAAGGTCGAACCCAGCGACCACAACAGGCTCGCCAGCAGCGAGCCGCCCCGCTTGCGTTCGAGCTGCGAGAAGCGGCGTTCGGCCACCATCGTGACCAGTGCCGGCGTCATCAGCAGCGCCACCACCAGCAGCGACAGCAACACGATCACCGGCGTGACCGCAAACACGACGATCAAGGGTGCCAACACGGTCTTGAACCCTTCGGCGCCGATGCTTTGCAACCATTCGAACAAGGTGGTGACCAGGGACGAACCCTCCAGCAGGCCGCGCACGCCGTCGAGCGCGGCGTCCCAGTAGAAATAACCCAGCGTCAGCGACAAGGCCACCATCAGGACCAGCGGAAGAATCGACAACACGATCACGCGCGGTCGCAGGCAGTCAGCCGCCGCGCGCCAGAAGGAGTCGAGAAACAGGTTCATGGCGCCGAGCATAACGCCGGCAGATGCGACCGGGCCCCGATCCGGTTTTCGATACGATGCAGGCCATGCCATTGATGACCGTCGACCACACCGCACTGGAAGTCGAGCACCTGCCCGGCCCCCGGGCCGCCATGTCCAGGGCGCCCCTGGTCTTCCTGCATGAAGGCCTGGGCTCGGTCGCGATGTGGCGCGACTGGCCGCGGCAGCTGTGCACCCGGCTCGGCCGGGAAGGCTGGGTCTATTCGCGGCGCGGCTATGGCCGCTCCGAGCCCGTCGTCGACGTGCGCGGCCCGTCGGTCGAGGCCGATGGCAAGCGCAACGGGCGCCTGCGACCGGACTACATGCAGCACGAGGCCTGGTCCGTGCTGCCCGCCCTGCTCGCGCAGCTGGATGTCGCGCGGCCCGTGCTCGTCGGGCATTCGGACGGCGGCACGATCGCGTTGCTGCATGCAAGCCGCCATGCCACCGCTGCCTGCATCGTCATGGCGCCCCATGTCATCGTGGAGGACGTGTCGATCCGCAGCATCACCCAGGCCCGGGCCGCGTTCACGGACGGCGACTTGCGCCAGCGCCTGGCGCGTTACCACCAGCACGTCGACTGCGCGTTCTGGCAATGGAACGATATCTGGCTCGATCCGGCATTTCGCGACTTCGACATTCGCGCCGACTGCCGGGCCATCACGGCGCCCGTGCTGGCCATCCAGGGCCAGGACGACCCCTACGGCAGCCTGGCCCAGATCGACGAGATCGCGCTCCCCGCAACACAGATCACCCGCATCGTGCTGCCCGACTGCGGCCACTCGCCACACCGGGACCAGCCCGAGGAGGTCAACCGGTACATCGACGACTTCCTGCGGCAACGGCCGTAACGCGCGACGTCGAGCCGCTGCCGCCGCTGTGGGCTACGGAGTCGGCAGCTTGGTGTCGAGCCCGCGATCGGGTGACTCGAACACCTGATCCTTGCCGTCGGCCGGATCGATCAGGTCTTCGACCAGCAGCGTTCCATAATGCTGCGCCGCCACCGCCCCGCCGGAGCGCGCGACATCCGCCACCTGGCGTGCCGCCGCATCCGAATCGGTGGGAACGACCAGGAAATGACAACCCCGCTCGGCCAGCTGGCCATGCACCTTCACCAGATTCAGTTCCTGGCCGACATGGGCCAATACACCGGCGTTCGCCAGGTCCGACGCGACCTGCGCCTGCATCTCCTGGGGGGTGTATCGGGTTTCGGAACCGTCCGACAGTCCGGCCGCGACCAGCTTGCTGACGGCCTGCTCCAGCGCATGCGCATCGGGAAACACCAGCACGGTATGCCCGACCGGCTTGAAGACGCCGAAGGAACGGGGGGGATCTGACTTGTTCATGTAGCACTCCTGTTCGAACTCGGGGCCGTACGTGGCCCGTGGAAGCCATCTTCGACCGTGCAGGCCGATGGCGCCATCGGCCCGCGCCTTCGCTGCCTGTCGGCGTGGTCTTACACGCGGGCGCGGGCCGGCCGGCCCCGCGCGACGCGACGTCGTCCGGCATCGGCGCCGGTACGGTTGCTCACGACCGCCGGGACGTCGCGGCCCATCGCGACAGGGCTTCGACCAGATGGAGTACGACCCAGGCCAGCAGCGCCAGGATGATGGCCGTGGCGTCGCGGCCCAGTCCGCATGCCACGCCGATGGCCGACGTCATCCACACGCTGGCCGCCGTCGTCAGGCCGACGACCTCCTCATCCCGGCTGTGCTTGATGATGGTGCCGGCACCCAGGAATCCGATGCCGGCGATCACGCCCTGGATGACCCGGCTCTGGTCGGCGATCTCCATGCCGGCAAACAGCGGCGCGATCACGAACGCCGCACTGCCCATGGCCACCAGCATGTGGGTGCGCAAGCCGGCGGCCTTGCCGTGACGCTCGCGATTGGCGCCGAGCAAGGCCCCAAGCAATCCGGCGAGCAGAATCCGCACGGCGATGCGGGTCGCCTCGCCGATCTCGGCGAGATCGGAGAACTCGCTGCGCAATGCGACCAGGATCTCGTCAAGCGGCCCCATGCATCACCTCCCGCCGGCACAATGCCTGCACCTTCGTGCGGCATCCAGCCACACGCCTGCCTGCTCGCTGTCGACGCCACCCGGCGGCTGGTTGTTCTGCATGGCTGATCTCCGCGCTACCTGTCCCATCAACGAATCTCGATGCTCCGTCGGTGGTTGGCGCCTGCGTCGCCGCCGCCCGCAGCGTCGAGTCCACGCCGGCAGGTTAGAACATCCGCCGCAGCGGCGAAAGCGCGCGCTGTAGGTCTTGTCCGATTCGCTTGTCGGCCAAGCGCGCGCATGGTTCTTGTGTGCGGGAGGCGCTGCCCTTCCCCGCCACATCAGCCCGGGCCCGTTGCAGGCCCGGTGCGCCGGGCCGGCGCCGTTGCGCGGCCGCTCAGCCGGTGATCTGCGCCAGTTCCCGCGCGCCCAGCCAGCGCCACTGGCCGGGCGCCAGGTCCGGCGGCAAGCACAACTGGCCGATACGCGAACGGTGCAAGGCCTCGACCCGATTGCCGACCGCGGCCAGCATCCGCTTGACCTGGTGGTACTTGCCTTCGGTCAGGGTCAGGCTCAACCGATGGGTATCCGTGGCTTCGCAGTCCGCGGCCCGTACCGGCCGCGGACTGTCGTCGAGTACCACGCCGTCCCGCAGGCGCTGCAGCTGCGTGTCGTCGAGCGCATGCTTGAGCGTCACCTCGTACACCTTGGGCACGTGGTGGCGCGGCGAACTCATGCGGTGGATGAAGTTGCCATCGTCGGTCAGCAACAGCAGCCCGGTCGTGTCCTGGTCCAGCCGGCCGACGGCCTGCACACCCTGCACCGCCGACTTGTTCGGACGCATGCGCAGCGGTGACGGCAACAAGGTGTAGATGCTGGGATAGGTCGACGGCTTCTGCGAACACTCCGTGCCGGCCGGCTTGTGCAGCATCAGGTAGGCCTTCTCGTGGTAAGGCCAGGTCACTCCCTGGACCTGCAGGCGCAGATCCGTCGTGTCGAAGTCGGCGCCGGCGTCCAGGCAGGTTTCGGGCTGCGCAGCATCGGCGTCGGCATACACCTGGACCAGGCCTTGCTGCACCAGTCCGGCGCAGACCCGCCGGGTGCCAAAACCCTGGGAATAAAGAATGTCCTGCAATTGCATGCGCCGAGTATCGCAAGGACGGCGAGAAGCGACGCGGTTGCGTCTGGACTGAGCCGATGTCCGCCAGGCACGTGCACCGTTTGCGGGATTGCCGAAAAAAAAGCCGCCAGGCAGTGACGCCTGGCGGCCTTTTGGCAGGGCTATTGGTGGAGCTGGGGGGATTTGAACCCCCGTCCGCAAGCCATCCTCGAGCAGATCTACATGTTTAGTGGTCTGATTTGAGTCTCGCCTCCGGTATCGCGCAGCCACACGCTATACCGAACGCCAGTACCCTATTGTCTCGCCCCTGACCAAGGTACCCGGTCAGAAGCCAGCCGATGTGAATAACCTTACAGCCTGGACATCAGGACCTTGCGGTCATGACACCCTTGCCCAGCCCATCGGCCTGCTGTTGTAAGGCTCACTGGTTATTAAGCAGCGAGTGCGAAACGTTCGTCGTTTGCAGTTAGTTTGTTGAACCAAGATTTACGAGCGTAGCCCATGCTCGACATGCACCACAGCGATTCCGTACCCACGTCGAAACCAATGCAGCCCCTCAGCAAGCATTTTAGGCCTATCCCAGCAAATGCAAGAGGGCCAGCGGATTTTCTATCGATGCATGGGCGCCCCAGGCGGAGGTGTCGGCCTTGAGACCCAGGTATCCGTAGGTAGCGGCCACCGTGCCCATGCCGGCCGCCAGCCCGGCGACGATGTCACGCTCGTCGTCCCCGACATAGACGCAGTGGCCGGGATCGACGCCGATCCGGCGGGCCGCTTCGAACAATGGCTCCGGATGGGGCTTGGCATGGGGGGTGGTGTCGCCGCTGATGACCACCGCGGCACTGGCAAACAAGGGCATCGCGCGGGTCAGGGGTTCGGTGAAGCGGGCCGACTTGTTGGTCACCACGCCCCAGCGCAGCCCTTGGTGATGCAGTTGCTCGATCAATGCCTGTACACCGTCGAAGGCATGGGTCCGCTCGGTCATGCAGCGTTCGTAGTTGCCGAAGAACTCCTCCTTGAGCTCGGCGAATTGCGCGTGTTCCGGGGTCATGCCGAACGCGACCGACAACATGCCACGCGCACCCGCACCCGCCATATGGCGGTATTGCTCCAGCGGCAGCGACGGCATGCCGCGTTGCACGCGCATCCGGTCGGCAGCGGCGCCCAGGTCCGGGGCGCTGTCGATCAAGGTCCCGTCCAGGTCGAACAGGACAACGCCGACCTCGGCGAACCGGTGGGTGCTCATGATGGGTCGCCAGCGGGCGCCGGCTTGCGGGTGGCAAACAGGTAGTTCACGCTGGTATCGCCGCTGAGCCAGTATCGACGGGTCAAGGGGTTGTACTCCATGCCCTTGGATTGCTGCAGGTCCAGGCCCGCATCCCTGCAATAACGGGCCAGTTCGCTGGGCCGGATCAGGCGTTCATAACTGTGGGTGCCGCGCGGCAACATGTTGAGCACGTATTCGGCACCGACGATGGCAAACAGGAAGGACTTCGGATTGCGATTGATCGTGGAGAAGAAGACCCAGCCACCCGGCTTGACCAATTGTGCACATGCCCGCACGACCGAAGCCGGATCCGGCACGTGCTCGAGCATTTCCATGCAGGTGACCACGTCGAAACTGCCGGCCTGCTCGGCAGCCAGGTCTTCGGCGCTGATCTCGCGATAGGACACATTGGGCGTCTGCGCCTCGAGCGCATGCAGCTGGGCGACCCGAAGCGGCTTGGTGGCCAGGTCGATGCCGGTCACCTGTGCTCCCCGGCGCGCCATGGCATCGGCCAGTATGCCGCCACCACAACCCACATCCAGCGCCGTCAGGCCCTGCAAGGGACAGATCGAGGCGATCCAGTCGAGCCGCAACGGGTTGATCTGGTGCAAGGGGCGGAACTCGCTGTCCTTGTCCCACCAGCGGTGAGCCAGATCCGAAAACTTGGCCAGTTCGGCCGGGTCCACATTGGTGCTGCTTGTCATGTTCGAATTATCGGCAATGGAGACGCTGCCCTGCGGGAACCAGGGCATATGCAGGGCACAAAAACGGCGAAACCCCGCCAAAGCGGGGTTTCGTGCGGAGCCGGTGAAGGCTCCGTGATGCAATCCTTGGAGGGATTACTTGTTGGTGCGGGTACCGACCACTTCGATTTCCACGCGACGGTTCTTCGCACGGCCTTCGCGGGTCTTGTTGTCAGCAACCGGCTGCTTCTCGCCCTTGCCTTCGGTGTAGACACGGTTCTTCTCGATACCGTTGGACACCAGGTAAGCCTTGACGGCTTCGGAACGGCGCATCGACAGGCCCTGGTTGTAGGCGTCGCTACCGATGGAGTCGGTGTGGCCGACTGCGATCACGACTTCCAGGTTGATGCCCTTGACTTTGCTGATCAGGTCGTCGAGCTTGGCCTTGCCTTCGGGCTTGAGCACGGACTTGTCGAAGTCGAAGAAGGCGTCGGCAGCGTAGGTCACCTTGGTCGCAGCGGGCGGCGGCGGAGCCGGACGCGGAGCAGGTGCGGGAGCCGGTGCGGCGGCAGGAGCCGGGGCCGGAGCCGGGGCAGCAGCGCGCGGGGCAGGAGCCGGAGCCGGGGCCGGGGCGGGAGCGGCTGCCTTGGGAGCCACGATGGCGCCATCGCAACCAGCAGCTGCCGTTGCCGGGGTCCAGTAGTTGTCGCGCCAGCACAGTTCGTTGCTGCCGTTTTTCCAGACCAGGTCGCCAGAGCCATTCTTCCAGTTGTCGACAGACTGTGCGCTAGCGGCTGTTGCGAGTGCCACGGTAGCAAACAACATGGCCACTTTATTAAGATTCTTCATGATTCTCCTTATCGAGACATAAGCCGCAGCGGAGCTGCGAAACGTTGGACGCGCCGGGTGACCGCCACCGAGCGCATGGACTTATTGTGCCATAGTGGGTTCGCCAGACAACGCCAGAATCGCGCCCCTCCTGTAGGAAATCAGCTCGATTGGCCCCATGTGTTGCCCGATAACGACACCCCCTTGGGCCTAAAATCCCTTG
Organism: Rhodoferax sp.; assembly: GCA_024236015.1. GTDB lineage: Bacteria > Pseudomonadota > Gammaproteobacteria > Burkholderiales > Burkholderiaceae_C > CAISIP01. The sequence continues at coordinate 134,555 of JACKLK010000001.1, read as the reverse complement.
TTTCCGCCGCAAGACCCGTTCATGACCCAGTTCGCCAAAGAAACCCTGCCTATCAGTCTAGAAGAGGAAATGCGGCGCAGCTACCTCGACTACGCCATGAGCGTGATCGTCGGGCGAGCCCTGCCGGACGCCCGGGACGGGCTCAAGCCGGTGCATCGGCGCGTGTTGTACGCGATGCACGAACTCAACAACGACTGGAACCGCGCCTACAAGAAGTCGGCGCGTATCGTCGGGGACGTCATCGGCAAGTACCATCCCCACGGCGACCAGTCGGTCTACGACACGATTGTCCGCATGGCGCAGGATTTCTCGATGCGCCACATGCTGGTCGATGGCCAGGGCAACTTCGGCTCGGTCGACGGCGACAACGCGGCGGCGATGCGGTACACCGAGATCCGCCTGGCCAAGATCACACACGAGATGCTGGCCGACATCGACAAGGAAACCGTCGACTTCGGCCCCAACTACGACGGCTCCGAAAAAGAGCCGCTGGTCCTGCCCAGCAAGTTGCCCAACCTGCTGGTCAACGGTTCGGGCGGCATCGCCGTGGGCATGGCGACCAACATTCCGCCGCACAACCTCAACGAGGTGGTCGACGCCTGCCTGCACATGCTGCGCCATCCGGACGCGTCGGTCGACGACTTGATGGAGATCATCCCGGCGCCCGATTTCCCCACCGGCGGCATCATCTACGGCATCAACGGCGTCAAGGACGGCTACCGTACCGGCCGCGGGCGCGTCGTGATGCGGGCCAAGTGCCATTTCGAAGACATCGACCGCGGCCAGCGCCAGGCCATCATCGTCGACGAGCTGCCCTACCAGGTCAACAAGAAGACGCTGCAGGAGCGCATGGCCGATCTGGTGCACGAGAAGAAGATCGAAGGCATCAGCCACATCCAGGACGAGAGCGACAAGTCGGGCATGCGCCTGGTGATCGAACTCAAGCGCGGCGAAGTGCCCGAAGTGGTGCTGAACAACCTCTACAAGCAGACCCAGCTGCAGGACACCTTCGGCATCAACATGGTGGCGCTGATCAACGGCCAGCCTCGCCTGTGCAACCTGAAGGACCTGATCGAGGTCTTCCTGGATCACCGCCGCGAGGTCGTGACCCGGCGCACCGTGTTCACCTTGCGCAAGGCCCGCGAACGCGGCCACGTGCTCGAAGGCCTGGCCGTCGCGCTGGCCAACATCGACGAGTTCATCGCCATCATCCGCAACGCGCCCACGCCGCCGGTGGCCAAGTCCGAACTGATGGCCAAGTCCTGGGACAGCAAGCTGGTGCGCGAGATGCTCACCCGCACCCGCGCCGATGGCGGCGTCATCAATGCCGACGACTACCGTCCCGAGGGCCTGGAGAAGGCCTACGGCATGGGAGCGGACGGCCTGTATCGCCTCAGCGACACCCAGGCCCAGGAAATCCTGCAGATGCGCCTGCAACGCCTGACCGGCCTGGAGCAGGACAAGATCGTTGCCGAATACAAGGATGTCATGGCCGAGATCGAGGATCTGCTCGACATCCTGGCCAAGCCGGCGCGGGTGACGACCATCATCGTCGACGAGCTCGGCCACATCAAGCAGGAGTTCGGCCAGAACAAGATCGGCGTGCGGCGCAGCCTGATCGAGCACAGCTCGTTCGACCTGAGCACCGAAGACCTGATCACGCCGACCGACATGGTCGTGACGCTCAGCCACAGCGGTTACGTCAAGAGCCAGCCCTTGTCCGAATATCGGGCGCAAAAGCGCGGCGGCCGGGGCAAGCAGGCCACCTCGACCAAGGACGACGACTGGATCGACCAGCTGTTCATCGCCAACACCCACGACTACATCCTGTGCTTCTCCAACCGCGGGCGGCTGTACTGGCTCAAGGTCTGGGAGGTGCCGCAAGGCTCGCGCGGCTCGCGCGGTCGCCCGATCGTCAACATGTTCCCGTTGCAGGAGGGCGAGAAGATCACCGTCGTGCTGCCCCTGACCGGCGACAAGCGCAGTTTCCCGCCGGACCAGTACGTGTTCATGGCCACCAGCATGGGCACCGTGAAGAAGACCGCGCTCGACGAATTCAGCAATCCGCGCAAGGCCGGCATCATCGCCGTCGACCTCGATCCGGGGGACTACCTGATCGGCGCGGCCCTGACCGATGGCGAACACGACGTCATGCTGTTCTCCGACGGCGGCAAGGCCGTGCGCTTCAACGAAGGTGACGTCCGCCCGATGGGCCGCACGGCGCGCGGCGTGCGCGGCATGACGCTGGACGACGGGCAAAGCGTGATCGCCATGCTGGTGGCCGAGGACGAACAGCAATCCGTGCTCACAGCCACCGAGAACGGCTATGGCAAGCGAACCAGCATCACCGAATACACCCGTCACGGCCGTGGCACCAAGGGCATGATCGCGATCCAGCAAAGCGAACGCAACGGCAAGGTGGTTGCCGCGACGCTGGTGCACGTGGACGACGAAATCATGCTGATCACCGACAAGGGGGTACTGGTCCGTACCCGTGTCAGCGAGATCCGCGAGATGGGTCGTGCCACGCAAGGCGTGACGCTGATCGGCCTGGACGACGGCTCCCAGCTCAGCGGCCTGCAACGCCTGGTCGACAACGATGCCGCCGAGGTCGAATCCGAGGCCGACGGCGCCCCGGGCGCCGCCGACGAGCCGGCCGGAGACGACAAGAGCTGACCGACCGCCGCGCCTGTCGTGGTGGTGGCGGCGCGCGGCCACCGCTGGCAGCGCCGACACACACACCATGACGCATCGACCCTACAATTTTTCGGCCGGCCCGGCCGCCATCGCACCGGAGGTGCTCAAACAAGCCGCCAGCGAGATGCTCGACTGGCCGGACGCACGCGGCGTGCGCTCGGGCATGAGCGTGATGGAGATGAGCCATCGCGGCAAGGAGTTCATCTCCATCTACGAGGCGGCCGAAGCCACGCTGCGCGAACTGCTGGCCGTGCCGGCGCAGTTCCGCATCCTTTTCATGCAGGGCGGGGGACTGGCCGAAAACGCCATCGTGCCGATGAACCTCGCCGCCCGTGGCTCGACACCGGGTGCCGGCTCGCAGGCCAACTTCGTCGTCACCGGTAGCTGGAGCCAGAAGTCCAGCCGCGAGGCCGAACGATACCTGGCCACCCATGTGGCGGCCACCAGCGAGCCCGACGGCTACCGCCGCATACCCGATCCGGCAAGCTGGGACATCCGGCCAGGGGCCGCCTACGTGCACCTGTGCAGCAACGAGACCATCCACGGTGTCGAGTTCCAGTCGCTGCCCGACCTCCGGTCGCTGGGTTGCGATGCGCCGCTGGTGGTCGACTTCTCCTCGCACGTCGCGTCGCGTCCGGTTGACTGGTCCCGCGTGGGCCTGGCCTTCGCCGGTGCGCAGAAGAACCTCGGCCCCGCCGGCTTGACCGTGGTCGTCGTGCGCGAAGACCTGCTCGGCCATGCCTTGCCGATCTGCCCGAGTGCCTTCAACTACCGGCTGGTGGCCGACAACCAGTCCATGTACAACACGCCGCCGACCTATGCCATCTACATCGCCGGCCTGGTGTTCCAGTGGATCCGGCGCCAGGGCGGCGTGTCGGCGCTGGAGCAGCGCAACATCGCCAAGGCACGACTGCTGTATGACGCGATCGACCAGTCGCAGCTGTACGAAAACCGGGTCGACCCGGCCTGTCGCTCCCGCATGAACGTGCCGTTCTTCCTGCGGGACGAGTCCCGCAACGACGCCTTCCTGGCCGGTGCGCGGGAGCGGGGCCTGTTGTCGCTCAAGGGGCACAAATCGATCGGCGGCATGCGCGCCAGCATCTACAACGCGATGCCGCTCGAGGGCGTGCAGGCGCTGGTGGACTACATGCGAGAATTTGAGCGCACCGGCACCTGAGCCCGGCCCCTTCCCCTGCATCCATCCATGACCCAAGACCTGCCGGAGCTTCGCAAACAGATCGATACGCTGGACGTCGAATTGCTGGACCTGCTCAATCGCCGGGCCGCACTGGCGCTGGAAGTGGGCGAAGTCAAGCGTGCCGAAGGTTCCGTCGTGTTCCGGCCCGAGCGCGAGGCGCAGGTCATCCGCACCTTGCAGCAACGCAATGCCGGCCCGATCAAGGCAGACGGCATTGCCCATGTCTGGCGCGAGATCATGTCGGCCTGCCGCTCGCTGGAAGCGCGCCAGCGCGTGGCCTACCTGGGTCCGGCGGGCACCTTCAGCGAACAGGCGGCACTGCAGTTCTTCGGCTCGAGCATCGACCACGTGCCCTGCGCCAACTTCGACGAAGTGTTCCATGCCACGACCTCGGGCCGCGCCGATTTCGGCGTGGTGCCGATCGAGAACAACACCGAAGGCGTGGTGGCACGGTCCATGGATCTGCTGCTCAACACGCCGCTGCACATCGTCGGCGAAGTCAGCCTGCTGGTACGCCATCACCTGATGCGCCTGGAAAACTCCATGGACGGCATCTCGGTGGTGCTAGGCCATCCGCAGGCGCTGGCCCAGTGCCACCACTGGCTCGGCACCCACCTGCCGCAGGTGGAGCGCCGCGCCGCATCGAGCAACGCCGAAGGCGCACGCCTGGCGTCGACCAACCCGGCGTGGGCAGCAATCGCCGGCGACCGTGCCGCCAGCGAATTCGGACTGCACCTGGTGGCCAGTGCGATCCAGGACGACGCGCACAACCGCACGCGCTTCAACGTGATCTGCATGCCCAAGGTGATGGAACGGCCGGCGGCCAGCGGCAACGACCGCATCAGCCTGGTCGTGTCGGTGCCCAACGTTCCCGGCGCCGTGCATGACCTGCTGGTGCCGCTCAAGCGCCATGGGGTGTCGATGACGCGTTTCGAATCCCGCCCCGCCCGCTCGGGGCAGTGGGACTACTATTTCTATATCGACGTCCAGGGCCATCCGGACCAGGACAACGTCGCCGCCGCGCTGGCCGAACTCAAGGGCCTGTGCGCGTTCTACAAGATCCTGGGTTCGTACCCGGTCGCAACCCCATGATGGCTTCGCCAACTCCCGCACATGTTTGAACAACTCGGATTGATCGGCTGCGGCCTGATGGGCGGGTCGTTCGCGCTGGCGCTCAAACGCGCGGGCCTGGTCAAGCGCGTCGTCGGCTACAGCAAGTCCCCCTCCACCACCGAGCGCGCGCGGCAACTCGGCGTGATCGACGTGGAAGCGCCTTCCGCCCTGCTGGCCGCTTCGGGCGCCGACATCGTGCTGCTGGCGGTTCCGGTGGCGTCCACCGAGACCACGTTCAAGTCCATCAAGCACCTGATCACGCCGCAGATGCTGATCATGGACGTCGGCTCCACCAAACGCGACGTGGTCGATGCCGCGCGGCGATCGCTGCGCGAGCAGATCGGCTGCTTCGTCCCGGCGCACCCGATCGCGGGCAAGGAGCTTTCCGGTGTCGAGAACGCCGACCCCGATCTCTACCATGGCCGCCAGGTGGTCCTGACGCCGATCGAGCGCACCAGCCGCATCCAGTTGCAGAAGGCCGTCGACGTCTGGGCCGCCCTGGGATGCCGGGTGCTGAAGATGACGCCGGAGTCGCATGACGCGGCATTCGCCGCGGTCAGCCACCTGCCGCACCTGATCGCATTCGCGATGATGAACGCCATCTCGGGCCAACCCATGGGCCGGGATTTCCTGTCGCTGGCCGGCCCCGGATTCCGCGACTTCACCCGCATCGCGGCCGCCGAACCGTCGATGTGGCGCGACGTGCTGATGTCCAACCGCGAAGAACTGCTGGCGCAATCGAAGATCTTCCAGCGCAACCTGCAGGCGCTCGAACTGATGATCTCCAACGGCAACGAAGATGCCCTGCTCGAGCAGATCGAGAAGGCCAGCGAGACCCGTGCCAACTGGAGCATGGCCAAGCAGCAGCAAAAATAATGTTCTCCACCGCATTCCTGGACCTGCCGCCACTGGCCACCGCCGGAGGCCAGGTGCAACTGCCAGGCTCCAAGAGCATCTCCAACCGCGTGCTGCTGCTGTCCGCGCTGTGCGAAGGCACGACCACCCTGCACGCGCTGCTCGACTCGGACGACACCCGCGTGATGCTGCAAGCCCTGCAGGCACTGGGCTGCACCGTGGAGCGCGACGGCAGCGCCGTGCGCATCGGCGGCCTGGGCGGCACCTTGCCCAACGACCAGGCCGATCTGTTCCTGGGCAATGCCGGCACGGCCATGCGCCCCTTGACCGCCGCGCTGGGGGTGCTCGGTGGAGACTTCACCTTGCGCGGCGTACCGCGCATGCACGAACGCCCGATCGGCGACCTGGTCGACGCGCTGCGCCAGCTCGGCTGCCGCATCGACTATCTCGAGCAGCCCGGGTATCCGCCGCTGCGCATCGGCCGGCCGCACCTGGTGCTGGACCGACCGATCGGTGTGCGCGGCGACGTGTCGAGCCAGTTCCTGACCGCCCTGCTGATGGCCTTGCCGCTGGTCGCACGCGACGACATCGTCATCGACGTGCAAGGCGAGCTGATCTCCAAGCCCTATATCGCAATCACGCTCAACCTGCTCGCACGTTATGGCGTGCAGGTGCATCGCGATGGCTGGAGCCGATTCACGATTCCCGCGGGCAGCCGGCTGGTCTCGCCGGGTGACCTGCACGTCGAAGCCGACGCTTCGTCGGCCAGTTATTTCATCGCACTGGGCGCGATTGCGCCGGGCAACGGGCAGGGCCTGCGCATCAACGGTGTCGGCGCGGACTCGATCCAGGGCGACATCCGGTTCATCGAGGCCGCGAGGGACATGGGCGCGCAGGTGCTCAGCGGCCCGAACTGGCTCGAGGTGTCGGGCCCCGGGCCGGATCGGCGGCTGCGCGCCATCGACCTGGACTGCAACCATATTCCGGATGCGGCGATGACGCTGGCCGTGATGGCCTTGTTCGCGGACGGCACCAGCACGCTGCGCAACATCGCGAGCTGGCGGGTCAAGGAAACCGACCGTCTCGCCGCCATGGCGACCGAGCTGCGCAAGTTCGGCGCCCACGTCGACGAAGGCGACGACTACATCCGCATCACGCCACCGGCCGCGCGGGCCGATTGGTGCGCAGCGAGCGTCGATACCTACGACGACCACCGGATGGCCATGTGCCTGTCGCTGGCAGCGTTCAACCCGGCCGCACTGCCGGTGCGCATCCGCGACCCGAAGTGCGTGGCCAAGACCTTTCCCGACTATTTCGAGACGCTGTTCTCCGTGGTGCAGACGCCGTTGCAGCAGATCCCGGTCATTTGCGTGGACGGGCCGACAGCCTCGGGCAAGGGCACTTTGGCAGCCGAACTGGCCAAGCGGCTGGGTTACCAGTTCCTGGACTCGGGTGCCCTGTACCGCATCACCGCCCTGGCCGCGACCCGGGCCGGCCTGGCGCTCGATGCCAGCGGCGAGGCGGCCATCGCCGCCCTGGTCAGGACGTTGCAGATCCATTTTGCCGATGGCCGCATCCTGCTGGGCGACGAAGACGTCAGCGACCTGGTGCGCACCGAGGCCATGGGCATGAACGCCTCCAGGGTGTCGACGCTGCCGGCCGTGCGCAACGCGCTGATCGACCTGCAACATGCGGCGCAACGCCTGCCGGGGCTGGTGGCGGACGGCCGCGACATGGGCACGGTGATCTTCCCGCAGGCGCCGCTCAAGGTGTTCCTGACCGCCAGCGCCGCGCGGCGCGCGGAACGTCGATATAAGCAATTGATTTCAAAGGGCATTTCGGCTACACTCGGCGGTCTTCGCGCTGACCTCGAGGCCCGCGACGCCCGCGACACCGGTCGCAGCACCGCCCCTTTGAAGCCCGCGCAGGACGCCCGGCTACTGGACAACTCCGATCTGACCGTCGAAGCATCGGTCGATCAGGTGCTGGACTGGTGGCAAGGCATGCAGCCGTTCCGCGGCGCCTAGGCGCCAAGGGACAAACACGATGGCCCCGGCCGTCGTGATGGTCCACACGACTCCTCTCGCGCCTCAATGGCGCACTGGTCGTGTGGTGGACAACGCAACAACCCGCGGTTCATCCGCAAACACAATGTCTGAATCTTTTGCCGATCTCTTTGAAGAGTCACTGAAGCGCTCCGAAACCCGCGTTGGCGAGGTCGTGACCGCCGAAGTGGTGCGTATCGAGCACAATTTCGTGGTCGTCAACGCCGGCCTCAAATCCGAAGCCTACGTGCCCTTGAGCGAGTTCAAGAGCGACAAGGGCGAACTCGAAGTCCAGGTGGGCGAATTCGTCTCCGTGGCCATCGTCGCGATGGAAAACGGCTACGGCGACACCATCGTCAGCCGTGACACCGCCAAGCGCCTGGCCTCCTGGATGGCCCTCGAGAAAGCACTCGAGTCCGGTGAATTCGTCACCGGCACCACCAGCGGCAAGGTCAAGGGTGGCCTGACCGTGCTGGTCAACGGCATCCGCGCCTTCCTGCCGGGTTCGCTGGTCGACACCCGTCCGACCAAGGACCTGACGCCGTACGAGAACAAGACCCTGGAATTCAAGGTCATCAAGCTCGACCGCAAGCGCAACAACGTCGTGTTGTCGCGCCGTGCCGTGGTCGAGGCCAGCATGGGCGAAGAACGCGCCAAGCTGATGGCCACCCTGAAGGAAGGCGCCATCGTCAACGGCGTCGTCAAGAACATCACCGAATACGGTGCGTTCGTCGACCTCGGCGGCATCGACGGCCTGCTGCACATCACCGACATGGCCTGGCGCCGTGTCCGCCACCCGAGCGAGGTGGTGACGGCCGGCCAGGAAATCATGGCCAAGATCCTGAAGTTCGACACCGAGAAGAACCGTGTCTCGCTGGGTCTCAAGCAGATGGGCGACGATCCGTGGCTGGGCGTGAACCGCCGCTACCCGCAAGGCACGCGCATGTTCGGCAAGATCACCAACATCGCCGACTACGGCGCGTTCGTCGAACTCGAGCCGGGCATTGAAGGCCTGGTGCACGTGTCCGAGATGGACTGGACCAACAAGAACGTGGCCCCGAGCAAGATCGTCACGCTGGGCGAAGAGGTCGAAGTCATGGTCCTCGAGATCGACGAAGACAAGCGCCGCATCAGCCTGGGCATGAAGCAGTGCAAGGCCAACCCGTGGCAGGAATTCGCGCAGAACACCAAGCGCGGTGACCGCGTCAAGGGTCCGATCAAGTCGATCACCGACTTCGGCGTGTTCGTCGGCCTGGCCGCCGGCATCGACGGCCTGGTGCACCTGTCCGACCTGAGCTGGAACGAGCCGGGCGAAGCCGCCGTGCGCAACTACAAGAAGGGCCAGGAAGTCGAAGCCCTGGTGCTGGCCGTCGACGTCGACCGCGAGCGCATCTCGCTGGGCATCAAGCAGCTCGACTCCGACCCGTTCACGACCTTCGTGTCGGTGAATGACAAGGGCCAGATCGTGACCGGCAAGGTCAAGACCGTGGATCCCAAGGGTGCCGAGATCGACCTGGGCAACGACATCATCGCCTACCTGCGTGCCTCCGAGATCAGCCGTGACCGCGTCGAAGATGCGCGCAACGTGCTCAAGGAAGGCGACGAAGTCACCGCGGTGGTGGTCAACGTGGATCGCAAGACCCGCAACATCCAGCTGTCGATCAAGGCCAAGGATGCCGTGGACCAGCAGGAAGCCATGGCCAGCCTGAGCCAGAGCTCCCAGCGTGAGAACGCCGGCACGACCAGCCTGGGCGCCTTGCTGCGCGCCAAACTGGACAACAACTGATCGTTGCCTGACCACAAGGTCGTGGCGCGCCACCCTGCGTGCGTGTCACGACCTTGTCCTTTTCTCGACACCTACCATGACCCGATCGGATCTTGTTGAGTTGCTGGCCAACCGGTTTGGGCAACTCACCCACCGCGATGCTGAGTTCGCCGTCAAGGCGATTCTCGACGCGATGAACGACGCCTTGGTGGCCGGACACCGGATCGAGATCCGCGGCTTCGGCAGTTTCTCGATCAATCGGCGCCCTCCACGCATGGGTCGCAACCCACGCAGTGGCGAAAGCGTCGCCATACCCGAAAAGCGGGTTCCCCATTTCAAGCCTGGCAAGGCCTTGCGCGAGGCGGTCGATCGTCGAACCGCCGATACGCTGGCGCCCGGCGAAGTCGACAAGCGCCGCGCCTAGATGCGCCGGCGCCGCTGCGCGGCCGGCCTGCGCCGCGCAGCCGCCTGCACGAGTGCTCGGCGCACCATCGCCGCCGACAGTCGCCCCCGTAGAATCGATCCCCATGAAGAACGCCATCCGGTTGCTCAAGTGGGTGCTCAAGGCATTGATCTTTTTCACGCTGTTCGCCTTTGCCCTGAACAACCAGCACGAGGCCAGCCTGCATCTGTTCTTCGGCCAGCAATGGCGCAGCCCGATGGTGCTGATCGTGCTCGCGGCGTTCGCCGTCGGCCTCGTCGTCGGCGTGCTGGGCATGGCCCCCCGGCGCTGGCGACGCAGCGACATGGCGCAACGCGTGCAGGCCCCGCCGCCGGCGAGCACCCCGAACGCGGACCAACCGCCCCACCCTGGCGCAGCCCATGGACTTTGACATCAGCTGGCTGCTGCTGAGCCTTCCCGTCACCTTCGTTCTCGGCTGGGCCGCATCGCGCTTCGACCTGCGCCAGCTGCGGCTGGAGAACCGGCGCGCCCCCAAGGCCTATTTCCGCGGCCTCAACTTCCTGCTCAACGAACAGCAGGACCAGGCCATCGACGCCTTCATCGAGGCGGTGCAGAACGATCCGGACACATCGGAGCTGCATTTCGCGCTCGGCAACCTGTTTCGCCGGCGTGGCGAATACGAACGTGCGGTGCGGGTGCACCAGCACCTGCTCTCGCGCGGCGACCTCAGCTCGGCCGACCGCCACCGGGCCCAGCATGCGCTGGCGCTGGACTACCTGCGCGCCGGCCTGCTCGACCGCGCCGAAGAAGCCTTGCTCAAGCTCGAAGGCACGCCGTTCCAGTCCGAGGCACGGCTGGCACTGCTGGCCAACTACGAGCGCTCGCGCGACTGGGTCCGGGCCGCCGAAGTGGCGCAGCGCCTGGAGAACGCCGAACACGGCAGTTTTGCCGGCCGGCTCGCCCACTATCTGTGCGAACAAAGCGCCGCGCATCTGGCAGCCCACGAACCCGAGGCCGCGCAGAAGCTGCTGGAACAGGCGATGCACAACGCCCCCAATGCCCCGCGGCCGCGCATCGAGCTGGCCAAGTTGCTGGGCCAGCGCGGCCATCCGGACCAGGCACTGGCGACGCTGCAATCCGTCCACGACGTGGCACCGGCGGCGGTGCCGCTGATCGCCGCGCACCTGGCCCAGCTCGGCATCGCCAGCGGGCAGGCGCCGCAGGTGCTCGAACGCATCAAGGCGCACTATGCCGAGGCGCCCTGCATCGACTGCCTGGAGGCCATCGTCACGCTCGAGACCCATCTGGGCAAGAGCCCGGCCGAGACGCGCCAGTGGTACCTGCGCCACCTCGAGAAGGAACCCTCGCTGGTGGCGGCGTCACGCTGGCTCGCGAGCGAGGAGCAGGCCCTGGCCCAGCCCTCGGTGCAACGGGCGCTGGAGCATGCGGTCAAGCCGCTCACGCGTTACCGCTGCGCGGCCTGCGGCTTCGAGGCCAAGCAGCACTTCTGGCAATGCCCGGGCTGCCAGGCCTGGGACAGCTACCCGGCGCGGCGCGTCGAGGAGCTCTGAGCCACCGTCGCGCACCGGCGGCAGGGCCGGCCTGCAGTCGGTCGCCGACAGATCCGGGCGCAACACAACAGCAGCAAGACCGATGCCGAGCGACACGATCACCTTTGCCCGCACCTCCGTCAACGGAGTGCGCCTGCACCATGCCCAGGCCGGCGAACCCGGCCGGCCGCTGATGTTGTTCCTGCACGGATTCCCCGAATTCTGGTTCGCCTGGCATGCACAACTGCAGGAGTTCGGACGCGACCACTTCGTCGTCGCACCCGACACGCGCGGTGTCAACCTCAGCGACAGGCCCGCCAGGTTGTCCGACTACCGCGCCCAGGCCATCGTGACCGACCTCGTCGAACTGGTGCAGGCATTGGGCTATCGGCAGTGCGTGCTGGTCGGCCATGACTGGGGCGGTGCGCTGGCCTTCGCGATGGCGATCACCCGTCCCGACATGGTGCACAAGCTGGTGATCCTCAACGCCGTGCATCCCTGGACCTTTGCGCGCGAGTTGTGCCACAACCGGCAGCAGATCGACGCCAGCGCGTACATGAACCTGTTTCGCCGACCCGATGCCGCCGCCACGCTGCTCGCCAACGACTGTGCCTGGTTGCGCGGCATGCTGGCCGACCCCGACGGCACGGCGCCGCGATGGTTCGACGATGCGACGGCGCAGCGGTACGTGGCGGCCTGGACCCAGCCGGGTGCCATCACGGCGGCGCTGAACTACTACCGGGCCAGCCCGCTGCACCCGGCCACGGCCACCGAGCCGGGCGCCTGTGCGGTGAAGATCGATCCGGCCACGGTGCAGGTCACGATGCCGACGCTGGTGTTGTGGGGTGAACAGGACCGCCACCTGCTGCCCGGTTGCCTGGACGGTCTCGAACAGGTCGTACCCGACTTGCGGGTGCAATACCTGCCCGATGCCAGCCACTGGCTTGCGCATGAACAGCCCGATGCGGTGAACCGGATGATCCGGGCATTCGTCGGTCCGCCGGCAGCCGCCTGACAGGCGCCACCGGCACACCACCGCGGGTGCCCCGCGCCGGCGCAGCACAGCGTGCGCTGCGGGCATGTCCGGCCTGGGTCCACAGGCCGGCGCGCTGGCTTACATGCCGAGCAGTTTCTTCGCCTCGGCCAAGGCCTTCATCGAATCGGCGTGTTTGCCCTCCTTGTGCAGTTTCTCGCCATCGGTGCGCAAACTCATCACCCGGCTCATGTCGGCCGAACTGAGCTTGGGATTGCCGGTCAGCTTGAGATCGATGGCCTTCATCTCGTTCGGGCAGTTGTGGGCAAATGCGCCCGCCGACATGAACAGGAAGGACAGCAGCAAGAGACATTTCTTCATGGGGAACTTATATGGATGCCTCCCGGGTAGCAAGAAGAATTTGTGTTGCGATGCGAAGAAGTCGGCTGCGTCCTTATATCCGGCCTTGATTGCGTAGTCCGTCTTGTTTCCCAGACTCGCCCGCTGGCCCCGATGCATATCCGCTGACAAGCGCCTCATCTCCGGTAACGGACTATTGATGTCCGACACCCCATGCAGGTTTAGCTCGCCCCGGTCTGACCTATTTCACATCACTTCACTTTTTACTGCCTCACTACCCTACAAAGACTGACCATATCCTTTCGGTTGGTTGGTTGGTTGATAGATTGGCACTTCGTCCTCAGGCCGCTTGTGGCCTGAGGCTTTGGTGCCCGCGTTGGTAATCCTGCTGCTTGGCCGTCACCGCCCATATCGCGCGCGCCGTCTTGGCCGCCTGCGCCACGATCACCACATTGGCCGGCCGGCGGCTCTTGATTCCTTCAAGCCATGGCCCAGGCTCCTTGGAGCGACTGAGCACGCTCCTGGCCCCGTGAATGAGCAAGGTGCGCAAATACGTGTCCCCACGCTTGGAGATCGGCCCCAGGCGCACCTTGCCACCGGTGCCCGTTTGCCTGGGCACCAGCCCCAGCCAGGCGCAGAACTCACGCCCAGACCTGAAGGCGCTGGCCTGTCCCATCGTGGCAATGGCCGCCGTGGCCGTGAGCAGGCCCACGCCGGGTATTTGGGCCACGCGGCACATGTCCTGGTCGACCTTGAGTTGCAGCGCCAGGCGCTTCTCTATCCCGGCCATGTCCTGGCTCAGCGCCTTGATGCGCGAGATCTGCTCACGCAGGCTATCGACCACCATCTGCGGCAATTCCGCGCTGAGGTCAACAAATGCCTGTTCGACCTCGGCAAACAGCGCCTTGTGACCTTTGGCAAAGGTGGCTCCAAATTCGTACAGCAAGCCGCGCAGCGCATTGACCTGCATGGTGCGCATCTTCATCAGCAGCTCGCGCTGACGGTGCAGCGTCAGCGTGGCCTGCTGCGTCGTACTCTTGATACCCACGAACTTGACGCCGGGTTGCTGCACCGCCAACCAGATCGCCCGCGCGTCGGTCGCGTCCGTCTTGTTGCCCGACACAAACGGGCGCACCGCCTTGGCGTGCAGCAGACGCACGGTGTGCCCCAGTGCCTGCAACTCGCGCGCCCAGTGGTGTGCGCCCCCGCACGCTTCGATGGCGATCAGACACGCTGGCTTGTTTACAAAATGCGTCAGCACCCGCGCCCGCTTGATCTGCATGTTCACAATCTCGCCCGTTCCCATGTCCACCGTGTGCAACTGGAACACATGTTTGGCAATGTCCAGACCCATCACCTGCAGGCCATTCATCGTGCCGATGATTTGTCCGACGTTCATTCCTGTATTACGATTCATGACGGATCCTCTATGGTGTTTGTGAAGACCGTGGTCTATCACGCTTGGGCACTTTGATGCCGTATCCATCAGAGGATCCACCCCGCATGCGCGGGACTTCTCTTCCTGATAGGCGGCTGTTCATCTCAGCGCTCCAATTTCCTTGCCCGTGGGCAGGGAGGCATCCATAGCATCTCCGGGAAACTGGCGCCAGAAGATGCTGGACGACCATTCTAGGGATTTGACACGCGGGGGCACAAACGGCTACCGTGGGATCCCCTGCTGCCGACGGGGCCGCAGGTCCCGCGCCGGCCGACCGGCCGGGCCATTCACCGAACGGAGGACCCCATGAGCGTGGTACGCGCAGCCATCACCCAGACCGACTGGACCGGCGACAAGGAATCGATGATCGCCAGGCACGAACAGTTCGCGCGCGACGCGGCTGACCAAGGTGCCGGCATCATCTGCTTCCAGGAGCTGTTCTACGGGCCGTATTTCGGCATCATCGAGGACACCAAGTACTACGCCTACGCCGAGTCCATCCCCGGACCGACGGTGGAACGGTTCCAGAAACTGGCACAGGCGCTCAAACTGGTCATCGTGCTGCCGATCTACGAGGAGGAGATGCCGGGCCTGCTCTACAACACCGCCGCCGTCATCGATGCCGACGGCCGGCTGCTGGGCAAGTACCGCAAGCACCATATCCCCAACCTGCCGCAGTTCTGGGAGAAGTTCTATTTCCGCCCCGGCACGCTGGGTTACCCGGTGTTCGACACCGCCGTCGGGCGCATCGGCGTGTATATCTGCTACGACCGGCATTTCCCGGAAGGCTGGCGCGAGCTCGGCCTGGCCGGCGCGACCATCGTGTTCAACCCCTCGGCCACCAAGCCGGGCCTGTCGAACCGGCTGTGGGAACTCGAGCAACCGGCCGCTGCCGCGGCCAACCAGTATTTCATCGCCGCCAACAACCGCATCGGCAACGAAGCCGGCGAGTTCGGCGACAAGGCCGTGACCTTCTACGGCTCGAGTTATTTCGTCGACCCGCGCGGCAACTACGTCGGCGCCGTCGCCAGCACCGACAAGACCGAGGTGGTCATCCGCGACCTGGACATGGATGTGTTGCGCGAGGTACGCACCGCCTGGCAGTTCTACCGCGACCGCCGGCCCGAGACCTACACCCGCACCGGCGAGCACTGACCGCCCGCGCGGTGCGGCGGAGCACCGCGCCCCGCCCGTGCCGGCGCGGCGTTCAGAATCCCACCGCCTGCCCGTCGCGACGCGAATCGCTGGCGGCCACGTAGCCGTCCTGCATGTCGTCGCCCAGCCGCCAGATGAACTGGCCGCTGCCGAAATCCATGTAGTTGTCCGGCACCTCTTCGAACCGGTGTCCCAGGCCCTTGAGTCCGTTGATCAGCGACGGGGCCATCGTCGATTCGAAGTCGACGCTCTGCCCGGCACTGAATTTCCAGCGCGGCGCGTCGCAGGCCGCCTGCGGCTGCTGCTTGTAGACCAGCATGCGTGCCAGCGTCTGCAGATGGCCCTGCGGCTGCATGTTGCCGCCCATCACGCCGAAACTCATCTGCGGCCGGCCGTCCCGGGTCAGGAAGCCGGGAATGATGGTGTGGAACGGCCGCTTGCCGCCGGCGACCCGGTTTGCATGGCCCTCCTGCATCGTGAAGCCGAAGCCCCGGTTCTGCAGGCTGACACCGGTGCCCGGCACCACGATGCCACTGCCGAACCCCATGTAGTTGGACTGGATCAGGCTGATCATCATGCCGCTCTCGTCGGCCGCGCTCAGGTAGATCGTGCCACCGCGCGGCGGCGTGCCATGCGAGAAGGTCTGGGCCCTGGCCGGATCGATCAAGCGTGCCCGCTCGGACAGATAGGCGTCGGACAACAGGTCCTCGGCCGTGACCTCGGTCATGTGACCGGCGTCGGCGACCCAGCGGTAGGTGTCGGCGAACGCCAGCTTCATCGCCTCGATCTGCAGATGCTGCGACTCGACGCTGTCGACGGAAAACCGCGCCAGCTCCAGCTTGTCGAGCATGCCCAGCGCCATCAGCGCCGCAATGCCCTGGCCGTTGGGCGGAATCTCGTGCACCGTGTAGCCGGCGAAATCCTTGCGGATCGGCGTGACCCATTCCGGCCGGTATCCGTCCAGGTCGGCCATCGTCATGCTGCCGCCGTTGGCTGCGGCGTGCGCCACCAGCTGTTCGGCGACCTCGCCGCGGTAGAACGCATCGCCAGTGGTGGCTGCGATCTTGCGCAAGGTCTGCCCGGCCGCCGCGAACACGAAACGCTCGCCCGGCAACGGTGCACGGCCCTGCGGCATGAAGGCTTCGGCGAAACCGGGCTTGTCGTGCAGCGCGGGGATCTGGCGCGCCCACTTGTCGGCGACGATGCAGCCCACGCCGTGCCCGCGTTCGGCCAGTTCGATCGCCGGCTCCATCAGATCGGCGAACGGCAACTTGCCGAAACGTTTCGACATCGCAACCCAACCGGCGACCGCGCCAGGCGTGGTCACCGAGTCCCAGCCGCGTTCGCACATGGCGCCACCGTGGCGGCTCTCGAAATAGGCCGGGTTCCACGCGGCCGGCGCCACGCCCGAGGAATTGAGGCCGTGCAATTCCTTGCCGTCCCACAGGATGGCAAAGTTGTCGCTGCCCAGGCCGTTCGACACCGGCTCGACGATGGTCAGGGCCGCCGCCGCCGCGATCGCCGCGTCGATCGCATTGCCGCCCTTGAGCAACATGCGCAAGCCGGCCTGCGAGGCCAGCGGATGAGAGGTGGACACGACATTGCGCGCCATCAGCGGGCTGCGGATCGTCGGGTAAGGGTTCTGCCAGTTGAATTGCATGGGGTGTTGTTCCGGTTGGATCAGGAAAGGGATACGGGGTCAGCGGTGGCGCGGATCGAGCGCGTCGCGCAAGCCGTCGCCGAGCAGGTTGAAGGCCAGCACCAGGATGAAGATCGCCAGGCCGGGCCAGATCGCCATCCACGGCGCGCTGTCCATGAAGTTCTTCGCGGTGTTGAGCATACTGCCCCAGCTCGGCGCCGGCGGTTGCTGGCCCAGCCCGAGAAAGGACAGGCTGGCCTCGGCGATCACCGCCGCGGCGATCGCCAGCGTGGACTGCACGATCACCGGTGCGGTGATGTTGGGCAACATGTGCGAGACGGCGATGCGCAGCGGCGAGCACCCCACAGCGCGTGCGGCCTCGATGTAGTCCTCGACCTTGACGTTGAGCACCTGAGCCCGCGTCAGGCGCACGAAGATCGGCGCGGCCGACACACCGATGGCGATCATCGCGTTGGTCAGGCTCGGGCCCAGGAAAGCCGCCAGCGCGATCGCCAGGATCAGGAACGGACAGGCCAGGAAGGCATCGGTGACGCGTGAAATCAAGGCATCGATCCAGCCGCCGAAAAAGCCGGCCACCATGCCGATCACGACGCCGAGCAGCAGCGAGATCGCGACCGACACCACACCGGCCATCAGGGACGCACGGGTGCCCCAGACGACACGCGACAACACGTCGCGCCCGAGGTCGTCGGTGCCGAACCAGTGGGCCGCGCTCGGCGCCTTGCGGATCGTGCTCCAGCCCGCCGCCAGCGGATCGTGTGGCGCGATCCAGGGCGCGAACACCGCCAGGACGACGAAAAACACCACCACGGCTAATCCGGCCATGGCGATGCGGTTGCGCGCCAGCTTGCGCCAGGCGCGGCGCCACGGCCCGTCCTGCGCGCGCCGCGGGACGGGCAGCGGTGCGGTGGCGGCGTGTGTCATGGTGTTCATGTGTCAGTCTCCCGCGCCGCAGTGCGCCACCCCTGGGGCATGAAATCGCAGCAGGCCGCGGAGCCGGCCAGCCCAGGCCCCCACGGATCTGGCTCGGCCAGGCCGTAGGGAGCACCCCCCGCGGGGGGTTCGGACGGTCGACACGCAGTGCGACCGGACAGACGGGGGGCGTCCTTCATCCAGAGGCCGCCGCGCACGGCTGCTGCGAAGCGGCCGGCCCGCCCCCCAGTGGGGGGTTCGGACGGTCGACACGCAGTGCGACCGGACAGACGGGGGGCGTCCTTCATCTAATGCCTCAGCCGCGGGTTGAACAGGAAATAGGCCATGTCGGCCATCAGGTTGAGCAGGATGTAGGCGGTCGCCGTGACCAGCACCACGCCCTGCACCACCGCATAGTCGCGATTGAACACCGCGTCGATGATGAGCTTGCCGAAACCGGGAATGGTGAACACCTGCTCGGTCAGCACCGCGCCGGACAGCAGCGTGCCCAGTTCCAGCGCACCCAGCGTGATCACCGGCGTGAGCGCGTTGCGCAAGGCATGCTTGACGACGACGACGCGTTCGCTCAGGCCCTTGGCGCGGGCGGTGCGTACATAGTCGGCCGCCAGCACCTGCAGCATGGAACTGCGGGTGTGGCGCATCAGCACGGCCGAGATGCCGGTGCCCAGCACGATGGCGGGCATGATCATCGCGGCCAGGTTGGCACCGAAATCCTCGAAGGGGCTGACATAACCCGAAGCCGGCAGCCAGCCCAGCTCGACCGAGAACAGCAGGATCATCATGATGCCGAGCCAGAAATTCGGCATCGACAGGCCGGACAACGCGAACACCGTGGCGCCATGGTCCCAGGCGCTGCCTCGCTTGACCGCCGAGATGACGCCGGCCGGAATGCTGATCAGCAACGCGATCAGCATCGACAGCAGCGCCAGCTCCACCGTCACCGGCAGCTTCTGCACGATCAGGTCCCACACCGGCAGCTGTGCACGTGTCGACTCGCCGAGATTGCCCTGCAGCACGCCGCCGATCCAGTAGCCATACTGCACCACGATGGGCTTGTCCAGGTGCAGCTTCTGGCGGTAGTGCTCGATGACCTCGGGCCGCTGGTCCTCGCCGGCCAGCATCTGCGCCGGGTCGCCCGGCAGCAACTGCTGCAGGCCGAAGATGAGCATGGAGACGAACACCAGCGTGGGCACCAGCGATGCCAGGCGGCGAACGAAATAGACGAACATCGTGCGAGGACCTGCGGCGGTTGCGGGGACGGCTTCAGTTCAGCTTCAGGCCTTCGACGCGCAGCAGGCCGTCGGGCACCTCGCGCACGCCGCTGAGCTTGCTGTTGTAGGCCCACAGCCAGTTGCGGTGGTACAGGTAGATGATGGGGCGGTCTTTCTGCACCTGTGCGGCCACCTGCTCGTAGGCCTTGAGCCGGTCTGCCATGGTCAGCTTGGAGCGCGCGTCGTTGAGCAAGGTGTCGATCTCGGGCTTGCAGTAGCCGGCGTAGTTCAGCGGCTGCTTGCAGGCCAGGAAGCTGTAGACATTGCCATCGGGGTCGGCGCGGCCGCTCCAGGCCAGGATGTAGGCCTCGAAGTCACCCTGGTCGGCCAGCTTGAGCGAACTGGCGAATTCGGTCGACTGGATCTTCACGTCGAATCCGGCCTCCTTGGCCATGGCCTGCACCACCTGGGCGATCTTCTGCGCATCCGAGGTCGTGGCCGTCATCAGCGTGAAGCTGGGGTTGGTCACGCCGGCTTCCTTGAGCAAGGCCTTGGCGCGCGCCACGTCCCGCTTCGGCATGGGCGCGTTCTTGGCATAGAAGCTGCTGCTCGGCGCGACCCACTGGTTGCCGGCCACGGCCTCTCCGTCCATCACCACCTGCACGATGCCCTGGCGATCCAGCGACAGTTCGAACGCCTCGCGCACCCGGGCGTCCTTGCCCAGCGGGTTGGCCTGGGCCTTGTCGCTCTTGCCGGTGTTGATCGTGATGCCCTGGTAGCCGATCTCGGTGATCTTGCTGACCTTGAGCTTGGGGTCGGCGGCGATCTTGGCGATGTCGCTGGAGGCGGCGCGCTCGATGAAGTCGAGCTGGTCCGAACGCAGGTTGGCCAGGCGCACGGTGGCGTCGGGAATCGGCGTGTAGACGATGCGGTTGAAGTGGATCTTGTCCTTGTTCCAGTAGTTGGCGTATTTCTCGAACACGATCTTGTCCTGCGCGACGCGTTCGACGAACTTGAAGGCGCCCGAACACACCGGCGCGGTGCCGAAATTGGCGCCGCCGGCGGCAGCCGCCTTGGGCGAGACCATCATGCCGGCGCGATCGGCCAGGGCCGCGAGCAGCGGCGAGAACGGCGCGCTCAGGTTCAGGCGTACCGTCATCGGGTCGACCACGTCGACCGAGGTCACCGGCCGCAGTTCGCCGCTGCGGTTCGAGCCCTGCATGGTCTTGTGGCGCTCGATGTTGAACTTGACCGCCTCGGCGTCGAACTTCTCGCCGTCGTGGAAGGTGACGCCGCTGCGCAGCTTGAGCGTCAGCGACTTGCTATCGGCCGACCACTGGTAGCTGGTGGCCAGCTGCGGCACGATGGCCATCTTCTCGTCGACGTCGAGCAGCTTGTCGCACATGGCCGAGAACACGATGCGCCCGACGAAGGTGCGCGCCAGTGTCGGGTCGAGGATGTCGGGGTCCTCGGCCAGGCCGACACGCAGCACCTGGGCCTGCGACAACAGCGGAACGACGGACAGCAGCGCTGCGCCGACCAGGGTGAACGAGCGTGGTTTCATGGTGCTTTCTCCTTCGATGAATGGATGATTGCCAGGGGTCGATCAGGCCGTCGGGGCCAGGGGTACGGAAAAGGCCGACTGCAGCCGCAACAGCCGCGCGCGCGCGGGGTTCGGCACGCCCTGCGCCGCCGCGATCGGCACGCCGGGCTGCAGCGGGAAATGGCAGGCCACCGCATGCCGGCTGTCACCGACCAACGCGGGCGCCTCCTGGGCGCAGCGCGGCTGCGCCTGCGGACACCGGGTATGCAGATGGCAGCCGCTGGGCGGATCGAGCGGGCTGGGCACGTCGCCGCCGAGCACGACCCGTTCGCGGCGCAGCGCCGGATCGGGCAAGGGAATGGCCTGCATCAACGCCTGGGTATACGGATGGCGCGGCGCGGCGAAGATGCGCGCCTTCTCGCCGACCTCGACGATGCGGCCCAGGTACATCACCGCCACCCGATGCGCGATGTGCTTGACCACCGCCAGGTCGTGGGCGATGAACAGGTAGGACAGGCCCAGGCTGCGCTGCAGGTCCTGCAGCAGGTTCACCACCTGCGCCTGCACCGACACATCGAGCGCCGACACCGCCTCGTCGCAGACGATCAGCCGCGGTTCGACCGCCAGCGCACGCGCGATGCCGACGCGCTGGCGCTGGCCGCCGGAGAATTCGTGCGGATAACGCTGCGCCGCCTCGGCCGGCAGGCCGACCGTGTGCAACAGCTCGGCCACGCGGCGCGCCTCGGCGCCGCGGTGCAGGCCGTGCACGCGCAGCGGCTCCTGCAGCGTCTGGCCGACGGTCTTGCGCGGGTTCAGCGATGAATACGGGTCCTGGAAGATCAGCTGCATGTCGCGCCGCTGCGCGCGCAGCGCGGTGGCGTCCAGGCCCATCAGGTCCTTGCCGTCCAGTTGCAGTTCGCCGCGCGTCGGCTCGATCAGGCGCAGCAGCATCCGGCCCAGCGTGGACTTGCCACAACCCGACTCGCCGACCACGCCCAGCGTCTCGCCCTGGACCAGGCTCAGGTCGACGCCGTCGACGGCGCGCACCTGTCCGCGCACCCGGTTGAACAATCCCTTGCGCACCGCGAAATGCTTGACCAGGCCCCGGGCCTGCAGCAGCACCGGCGGCGACAGCGCGGCGGTGTCGCGGTTCACCGGACGCCCCTGCGCGCCACGCGCTGCGTGACCATTCGCCTCGGAAGCGGCCGGCGGTTCCTCACTGGACGACCCTCCGTGCGGCGCACCGCGGGACTATTCACCGTGTGAGCGGCCCCGGGTCTCATGCCAGCGCCTCCTCGCGCAGCGGCCCGAGCAGCACCGCCGGGTCCAGCGGCGCCTTGAAGCAGGCCGACCGATGGCCGCTGCCGACATCGACCAGCGCCGGCGATTCGGCGCGGCAGCGGGCATCGGCAAACGGGCAACGCTCGGCAAAGCTGCAGCCGGCGGGCAGCGCCGCCGGCGCCGGCACCTGCCCGTCGATCGAGGTCAGCCGCTCCTGGTTGGTGTCCAGGCGCGGAATCGAACCGAGCAGCCCGACGGTATAGGGATGCTGCGGTTCGTCGAACAAGGCCTGCACCGGCGCACGCTCGACCACCCGGCCGGCATACATCACGACCACCTCGTCGGCCACTTCGGCCACCACCCCCAGGTCGTGCGTGATCAGCACGATGGCGGTGCCGGTCTCCTGCTGCAACGTGCGCATCAGCTCCAGGATCTGGGCCTGGATCGTCACGTCGAGCGCGGTCGTGGGTTCATCGGCGATCAGCAGGCGCGGCTCGCAGGCCAGGCCCATCGCGATCATCACGCGCTGGCGCATGCCGCCACTGAGCTTGTGCGGATATTCGTCGATGCGTTGTTCGGGCGCCGGAATACGCACCTTGCGCAACATCGCGATGGCCCGCTCGCGCGCCTGCGCGCGGGTCATGTTGCGGTGGCGCAGCAGGCCTTCGATGATCTGTTCGCCGACCGTGAACGCGGGATTGAGCGAGGACATCGGCTCCTGGAAGATCATCGCCATGCCGTTGCCGCGCAGGTCCTGCATCGTGCGTTCATCGGCGCCGACCAGTTCCCGGCCCTCGAAGCGGATCGATCCGGCCGCCACCCGCCCGTGCGGCCGGGGCAACAGGCCCATGATGGACAAGGAGGTCACGCTCTTGCCGCAGCCCGACTCGCCGACGATGGCCAGCGTGCGCCCGGCGTCGACCGAAAAACTCACACCATCGACGACCGCGACGTCGCCGTCATCGCCGCGGAACACGGTACGCAGGTCGCGCACCTCCAGCAGAGCCGTCATGATTGCCCCCGGCGCGCGGCATGGAAGCGCTCGATCGTGGCCTCGATGGTCGGGCGATCGGTGATGCCGCTGGGCCGGCCGCGGCCGGGCAGGCAACTCAGAAAGGGCTGGAACCGCTCCAGGCTGACCGTGTGCAGCCGGCGCAACTCCGGCAGCGGATCGGCATGGTCGTCGACGCGCAGGTCCAGGGCCAGGTAGTCTTCGTCGGCATGGATGCGCAAGGCGGCCGACTGCTTGCCGCGCTTGTCGCCGCCGGCGGCCTCGCCGGCATCCATGGCGTCGAGCAGGCGTTCGGCCAGCGTCGGTGCGCGACTGCCGGCGAAGGCCTCGGCCGTCGCCTCGATGACCCGTGCACCGGCCAGCATGTTGCCGGCCACGCTGAAACCGTCGCGCAGCAGATGCCCGCACCAGTCGATGCATTCGGCGCCGGTGTGCGCGGCGCCGGGGCCGTGCAGCGGCAACACATGCACCTGGCGCTGCTCGCGTCCGTCGTCGCCCGCCACCAGCGCCGCGATGACCGCGTCGGCCGGCCGACCCTGTGCCAGCAGGTCGAGTCCGGCCTGGCCGTAGAGCGGGTTCATCAAGGCCTGGGTCGCGATCGCGCCCACACCGCGGCGGGTGTGCACACACAGCGAACCGACGGAGAAGAAGCGGCTGGCGATCGCCACCCCGAGATGTCCGTTGGCGTCGCGCGCCAGAATCGACCAGGTCATCGTGTCTTCATCCTCGCATGCGGAAAAAGCATCATGTCGCGCTCAGCAAGCCGTAGAACATGCGCACCGATGTCAGCGCCAGGAACAGTGCGAACACGCGCCGCAGCACACGGGCATCGATCGCATGCGCCAGCCGCGCACCCCACTGCGTGGTCAACATGGTGGCCGGCACGATCAAGGCCATGCCCAGCCAATCGACGTAACCGACCGTGGTCGGCGGCCGGTGCGCGACGCCGAGCCCGTTGACGACAAAGGCGATCGCCCCCGGCAGGCTGATGACCATGCCCAGTGCCGCGCCGGTACCCACCGCCACGTGCATCGGCGTGCGCAGGGCATGCAGGATGGGCACGCTCAGCGTGCCGCCGCCGATGCCCATCAGCGTGGACAGGCCACCGATGGAGACGCCGAGTGCCGAGGTGCCCGCACGACCCGGCAAGCCGTCACGCAGCGCCACGTCGTCGCGCTTGATCGCCATGTTCAGTGCGACAAGCAGTGCCACGGTGGCGAACACCGAGGTCAGCACCTTGCCGCTGACGACTCCCGACAACACCGAGCCGACCAGCACCCCGACCAGCACCGGAGGCACCAGCCGCTTGAGCATGTCCGGGTTCAGGCTGCCACGGCGCCGATGCGCGCGGGCCGACATGATGGACGTGGGCACGATGGTCGCCAGCGAGGTGCCGACCGCCACATGCATGCGCACCGACTCGTCGACCCCCATCAGCGTGAACACGTGGTAGAGCACCGGCACGATGACGATGCCGCCACCGACGCCCAGCATGCCGGCCAGCACACCGGCGACCACGCCGGTGGACACCAGGGCCAGGGCCATGGTGGCCAGCCACAGCGGGCTGTATCCATCCAGGCCGAACGTCAACATGCGGCGGCCTTTGCGCGGGCCGAATCCGCGGTGCGGGGCGATGGGTCGGCGACCCGGTCCATCGACCTGGGACCGGCCACGGGGATCATCAATCGGTATGGCTGCAATCGGTGCATGGATGCGAAGTGTAGTGGCCGGATGCCATTTGTAAACAACAAGCACCGCTCCAACGCAAGGGCCATGCCATCAGGGCCATTCACGCAAACTGTTGATTTGAAACAGATTTTCTTCAATACCCGGAATACGGCCCGGATGGCCGGTCAATCGAATGTTGACGCAGACCCGCCAATTCGCATTACAAATGAAACGACATCGATGATTCTGTTTACATTCGTCTGATTCCCGGCGCAAGCCGCGCACGGAATCATCCAACTGCGCGGCGCGTCGTCGACCAAGGGTAAATACGGAGAATTTGGTGCACCGCACACCATCGCGGTGCGGCCGCTGCCGGCTACAGTCGCGCGCCGCCGCGCCGGTTCTTGACCCGGGTCATCAGCGACTTGCAGTCCACCGACAGCACTTCCGGCCGGTTGAAGACATGTTCGCGCACGAAACGGTCGAAACTTTCGTAGTTGTCGGTCAGCGTGTGGATATGCAGGCTTTGCAGGTCGCTCATGATGTACAGGCTGACCACCTCCGGGCAGTCCGCCAGTTCCTGCGAGATCGCGTTCATCGCCGCCGGCGCCACCTTCAGGTCGATGAAGGTCGAGATCACCTTGCCCAGCTTTTCCGGATTCACGACGGCACTGAACAACTCGATGACGCCGCTGTCCACCAGCGCCTGCACCCGGGTGCGTGCATGGGCCCGCGAGATGCCCAGTTGCCGGGCAATGTCGGCGTACGAGGCCCGGCCGTCCTTGACCAGGATGTTGAGCAGGGAGGCGTCGATCTTGTTCATGACGGGGTGCGCGAAATCCGGTGGACGGGACGCACCGATTGTTGCGCATCCGCATGCGCGGCATCGCCCGGCCCGCACGCCGGGAACGTCCTGTCTTTGACGGATGCCGGCCGGGCCCGCCGCGCGCCAGGCCACCTAAGCTGCAACCGTGGTCGCCGGCTGCGGCGGCCACGATACGCCACGACAACCCACCGAAAGAGAGGAAACACCATGTTCAAGCAGATCCTGATCGCGCTGGCCCTGTGCTGCGCGAGCGGCGCGTTCGCCGCCGTCGACGTGAACCAGGCCAGTGTGGCCGAACTCGACGGCATCAAGGGCATCGGCCCGGCCATGTCGTCCCGCATCCTGGACGAGCGCAAGAAGGGGCCGTTCAAGGACTGGGGCGACCTGATGGCGCGGGTCAAGGGCGTGGGCCAGGCCAGCGCGGCCCGGCTCTCGGCCGAGGGCCTGACCGTCGGCGGCACCAGCTTCCGCATCGGCGTGCCGGCGACCGACGCCAAGACCGGCACCGCGCCGAAGAACTAGCCGCGATCGGCCACGACCGGGCCGCGTGCGGTCCGGCGCCGCATTCAGGCCGGGTTGTCCGGCCCGAGCAAGGCGATCAGGTCGGTCACGCCCACGTCGACACCGGCCTGCATCAGCAGCGTGGTGACCTGGCCCCGATGGTGGGTCTGGTGGTTGAAGCAATGCGACATCGCCTGCCATGCCGGATGCTGGCGCTGCACACCCTTGCTGTTGGCATAACGCATGGTGCAACCCGGAAACGACACCGGCATCGCGGCCAGCCACAGCACCATCGCATCGTCCAGTTGCCGGCGCTTGGCGCGCAGGGCCGCCCAGTCGTCGTAGACCGGCTCGCCCAGTCCGTGGCCGGGGTCCAGGTCGAGCACCGCGTCGGACAGCGACGACACATCGAAGCCGTGGTCCAGAGCACATTGGCGCAGCCGCTTGAGCCAGATCTGGTCGGCCACGATCAGGTGGTTGAGCGTGCGATGGATGGAGCCGAAGAACGCACCGCGGTCCTGCTTGCGCGCGCCATCGTCGAGCGTTTCACAGGCGTCGTACAGCCGCTCGTTGAACCAGGCGTTGTAACGCGCCATCCAGCGGTAGTGGTCCAGGCCATCGGGTAGCATCGTGCGCTCCTTCGTCTCGCCATTGCGGCGGCAGCGGCAGTGTCGTGTCAGTCGGGCGTGCCGAATCCCCCGCCGCCCGGCGTGTGGATCTCGAAGATATCACCGACGGCCATCTCGGCCTGCCCGATGTGCGCCAGCGTCTCGACCGTACCGTCCGTGCGCACCACCCGGTTGATGCCGACCGCCCCCGGCAAGCCGCCGGCGACACCGAAGGGCGCCACGATGCGGGCATTGGACAGGATGCTGGCCGTCATCGGCTCGAGGAAACGGATGCGGCGCACGCCGCCGTCGCCGCCATGCCAGTGACCGGCACCGCCCGACCCCTGCCGGATCTCGTAACTTTCGAGCCGCACCGGATACCGGAACTCCAGCACCTCCGGGTCGGTCAGCCGCGAGTTGGTCATGTGGGTCTGCACGACACTGGTGCCGTTGAAGCCGTTGACCGGACGGCCCTGGGCATCGATCTCGCCCCCCGCCGGCGAGCCGCCCGAGATCGTCTCGTAATACTGGTGGCGGGTATTGCCGAACGTGAAGTTGTTCATCGTGCACTGACTGCACGCCAGCACCCCGAGCGCGCCGAACAGGGCATTCGTGATGCAGGTCGAGGTTTCGACATTGCCTGCCACGACCGAGGCCGGCGGATTCGGGTTGAGCATCGAGCCCGGCGGGATGATCACCTCCAGCGGCTTGAGGCAGCCGGCGTTGAGCGGGATATCGTCGTCCACCAGCGTGCGGAACACGTACAACACGGCCGCCATGCACACCGCGGTCGGCGCGTTGAAGTTGTTGCTCTGCTGCGGGGAGGTTCCGGTGAAGTCCACCACCGCGCTGCGCGCCTGCGCATCGACCCGGATAGCCACCTGGATCTGCGCGCCATTGTCCAGCGGCAAGGTGAAGTGGCCGTCCTTGAGCCGGGTGATGACGCGGCGTACCGACTCTTCGGCGTTGTCCTGCACATGGCCCATGTAGGCCTGCACCACGTCCAGGCCGAATTGCTCGACCATCTTGCGCAACTCCTGCACGCCCTTCTCGTTGGCCGCGATCTGCGCCTTGAGGTCCGCCATGTTCTGCTGCGGATTGCGGCTGGGGAACTCGCCACTTTGCAGCAGCGCCACCATGGCCTCCTCTTGCAGGACCCCCCGGTCCACCAGCTTGACGTTGTTGATCTGCACGCCCTCTTCCTCGACGCGCGTCGAGAAAGGCGGCATCGAGCCGGGCGAGGTGCCGCCCACGTCGGCATGGTGTCCGCGCGAGCCCACATAAAAGGTCGGCACACCGTCGAGATACACCGGCGTGATCACCGTGATGTCCGGCAGGTGCGTACCTCCATGGTAGGGATCATTGAGCACGAAGACATCGCCATCGGCCATGGTGCCGGCGTTCTCGCGGATCACGGTCTTGATGCTCTCGCCCATTGAGCCCAGGTGCACCGGCATGTGGGGCGCGTTGGCGATCAGTTCCCCCCGGGCGTTGAACAAGGCGCAGCTGAAATCCAGCCGCTCCTTGATGTTGACCGAATAGGCGGTGTTCTGCAGTTGCAGCCCCATCTGCTCGGCGATGTTCATGAACAGGTTGTTGAACACCTCGAGCAGCACCGGGTCGACCGTCGTGCCGACGGCGAACACGGCTTTGCGCGGCATGCGGCGCTCCAGCACCAGGTGGTCGCGCGCGGTCAGCTGCGCCTCCCAGCCCGGCTCCACGATGGTGGTGGCATTGGCTTCGGCAATGATCGCGGGCCCGGCAATCACGTCGCCGCTGCGCATGTCCTCGCGCACGACCAGCGCGGCGGCATGCGATGCACCACCCGAGTACATCTGCACCGTGTCACGGCGTGGAACCTCCCGCACCGGGTGCATCTCGTGCATCGGCTCGGACGGCGCGTCACCGGCGATCACCGCCTCGACCGACACTGCCTCGACGACCATGCCCTTGCCCAGCATCAGGAATGCGAAGCGCTGGCGATATGCCGCCTCGAAGCCGCTGGTGATCCGTGCAACCACGGACGGCGCATCTGTCGGGCCACCTTGTGGACATGCCACGACCAGGGCCGCGTCGCTGCCGCTGTAGCGCACATGCACCCGGTGCAGGGTCTGCACCTGGCCGCGGCTGACTTGCTGCTGCACCAGCTCCGCGCGCGCCGCGCTCGCCAGCGTGTCGAGTGCGGCCAGAATCTGCGGCACCGAATCCTCGGTCAACGGCAGCTCGATCGCCTGCTCGCGGATCACGGTCTGATCGGCCAGTCCCATGCCATAGGCGCTGAGCACGCCGGCCAGCGGATGCACGAACACGCGCGTCATGCCCAGCGCGTCGGCCACCAGGCAGGCGTGCTGCCCACCGGCACCGCCAAAGCACTGCAAGGTGTAGCGCGTGACGTCGTAGCCGCGCGCAACCGAGATCTTCTTGATCGCGTTGGCCATCTGCTGGACGGCGATGTTGACGAAGCCTTCCGCCGTGTCCTGCGCACTCAGTCCGGTCTGCCGTGCGAGTTCGGCAAACCGCTGCTCCACCACCTCCAGGCTCAAGGCCTCGTCGGCGTTCGGACCGAACACCTTGGGAAAGAAGCGCGGCTGGATCTTGCCCAGCATCAGGTTGGCATCGGTGACGGCCAGCGGTCCTCCGCGCCGGTAGCTGGCCGGGCCCGGGTTGGCGCCGGCACTGTCCGGCCCGACCCGCATGCGCGCACCATCGAACGCCAGCACGGAACCGCCACCGGCCGCCACCGTGTGGATGCTCATCATCGGCGCACGCATGCGCACACCGGCCACCTGGGTCTCGAACTCGCGCTCGAATTCGCCGGCGAAATGCGACACGTCGGTCGAGGTGCCACCCATGTCGAAGCCGATGACCTTGGCGTGTCCGCCCAGCGCCGCCGTGCGTGCCATGCCGACGATGCCGCCCGCCGGGCCGCTGAGAATGGCATCCTTGCCCTGGAATGCATGGGCGTCGGTCAATCCGCCGGACGACTGCATGAAAAACAGCCGCACGCCGGGCATCTCCTGTGCGACCCGCGCCACGTAGCGACCCAGGATCGGCGACAGGTAGGCATCGACCACGGTGGTGTCGCCCCGGCTGACGAACTTCATCATCGGGCTGGTCTCGTGCGAGGTGCTGATCTGCGTGAAGCCGATCTCCTGCGCGACGCGCTTGGCCGCCTCTTCGTGCGCGGTATAGCGGTACCCGTGCATGAACACGATGGCCACGCTGCGCAGCCCCAGGTCGAACTGGGCCTGCATCGCGCGGCGCAACGCGTCGGCATCCAGCGCCTGCACGACCTCGCCATGGGCGCCCATGCGTTCGTCGGCCTCGACGACCACCTGGTACAGCAGCTCGGGCAGCACGATATGGCGGTCGAACAGGCGCGGCCGGTTCTGGTAGGCGATGCGCAAGGCATCGCGGAATCCACGCGTGGTGACCAGCAGCGTGGGTTCGCCCTTGCGCTCGAGCAGCGCATTGGTGGCCACCGTGGTGCCCATCTTCACGCATTCGACGCGGTCCGGCGTCACCGGCTCTCCAGGTTTCACACCCAGCAGATGCCGGATGCCGGCAACGGCGGCATCCTTGTACTGCTCCGGGTTCTCTGACAGCAGCTTGTGCGTGACCAGCGATCCGTCGGGCTTGCGTCCGACGATGTCGGTGAACGTGCCGCCACGGTCGATCCAGAATTGCCAGCGGGTGTCGCTGACCGGCGTTTGGGGTTCAGTTGTCTTGGTCATGGTCATGATGCAGGTGGTTGTGTCAGAGAGATGTCGCGGCGCGGGCGGCCTGGTCATACTGGCCCGACATGGTGCGCAGCGTGCGTGCGACCGCGCCGATGTTGTCGTTGAGTTCGGCGCCCAGGTTGCCGATCAGGCATTCTTCGCGCACCTCGCGGTAACGCGCTATGACGGCCTCCCCCTGGACCGTCGGTGCGTACAGCACCTCCTTGCCCATTTTTTCGGTTCGAACCAGGCCGGCACCGACCAGCTTCTTCAGCGAATAGGCCACGACATGGGTGTCCTCGTAGTTCAGGACGAAGCAGATGTCTGCGAGCTTCTTGTTGCGCGCCCGATGGTTCACGTGGTGCAGGATCAGCACATCCGTGATCGTGAGGTCCGGCACCCCGGCGGCGGCCATGCAGCGGATCGCCCAGCGCGAGAACGCATTCCACGCAATGATCAAGCCGAACTCCAGTTCGGACGTCTCCTTGCTGCGCGGCGAGACCAGATGCGATGACGACACGATGGGCCGCGCCGCAGCCTTGGCGGGAGCAACCGGCCGCGGCGAGGGCTTGGCCGGAATATTGCTAGTGGATTTGGGCATAGGGATTTCCCTGAATTAAAAGCAATTCGAAGATAAATTGTTTGTAATTTATTGACACTTTACATTCAACGCCGATAGACTTCAAGCGCGGCGCAAGCCCGGTGTTGCCACTTGCGGGAAAACACCAAGCAAACGCTGGACCGATGCGCGGACATGTCGGCGCAGAAAACCTATCCTTGAACCTTCGACGATCGCAACTTTTCTTGACCCAGGAGTGCTTCACATGAACTTGACCCGCCGCACACTCGCCACCGTCGTGGCATTCGCATTCGCCGGCCTGTCCGCCGGCGCCATGGCCCAGACCAAATGGGATCTGCCCGCTGCCTACCCGGCCACCAACTTCCACTCGGTGACCCTGACCGAATTTGCCAACGACGTCGACAAGGCGACCGGCGGCAAGCTCAAGATCACCGTCCATC
Organism: Rhodoferax sp.; assembly: GCA_024236015.1. Lineage (GTDB taxonomy): Bacteria > Pseudomonadota > Gammaproteobacteria > Burkholderiales > Burkholderiaceae_C > CAISIP01. Next base: position 103,021 of record JACKLK010000001.1, on the reverse strand, counting down.
CCGGCGCCTCCCTGTTCAAGGCGCCCGAGATCAAGCGGGCCGTCCAGGGCGGTCAGGCCCAGGCCGGCGAAATCCTGCTGGCCAACTTCGCCAACGAGTGGCCGATCTATGCCGCCGACGGCATGCCATTCCTGGCCGACAGCTATGACGAGGCGATGAAGCTCTACAAGGCGCAAAAGCCCTTGCTGGAAAAGAAGCTGGCCTCTGACGGCATGATGCTGCTGTATTCGGTGCCATGGCCACCGCAAGGCATCTACTCGAAAAAGCCGATCAACTCCGCCGCCGACCTCAAGGGCATCAAGTGGCGCGCGTACAGCCCGGCCACTGCCCGTATCGCGGAACTGGTGGGGGCCCAGGCGGTCACGGTGCAGGCGGCCGAAGTCAGCCAGGCCTTTGCCACCGGCGTTGCAGAAAGCATGATGAGCTCGGGATCCACCGGCGCCGACAGCAAGCTCTACGAGCATGTGAAGTACTGGTACGACACACAGGCCTGGCTGCCCAAGGACGCCGTCATCGTCAACAAGAAGGCCTTCGACGCGCTCGACAAGCCGACCCAGGACGCCGTGCTCAAGGCAGCCGCGGACGCGGAAGTGCGCGGCTGGGCGGCCAGCAAGAAGACCAACACCGACTCGCTCGAGAAGCTCAAGGCCGGTGGCATGCAGATCATGCAACCGTCGGCCCAGCTCAAGGCCGACATGAAGAAGGTCGGCGAAACGATGCTGGCCGAATGGCTCGCCAAGGCCGGTGACGAAGGCAAGGCCCTGGTCGACGCCTTCAAGAAGCCCTGATCGGTCGTCCTGCATGCGGGACCGCCGCCGGCACGGCCGGCGAGCGGTTCCCTGGCCGCCGACCCTGTCGCGTACCCCACGGGAACGGCGCGACGACATACCAACCCCGAACGCGCCCCCAGGCGGATCCACCCGATGCGCAAACTTCTTGACACCCTCTACGACAGCGCTGCCGTACTCGCGGCGCTGTTCCTGGTCGGCGTGCTGCTGATGGTGCTGCTGTCCATCTTCGGCCGCCAGCTCAATCTGTATGTGCCAGGTACCGACGCCTATGCCGGTTACCTGATGGCCGCCAGCGGCTTCCTGGCACTGGCGCATACGCTCAAGCACGGCGACCATATCCGCGTGACCCTGGTGCTGGGCGCCTTGTCCGGACGCTGGAAACACGTGATGGAGTTGTGGGCGCTGCTGCTGGGCAGCACCATTGCCGCGATGTTTGCGTTCTACAGCTGCAAGCTGGCCTGGCAGTCCCATGTGTTTCACGACATTTCCACGGCCAACGATGCCACGCCCCTGTGGATCCCGCAGATTGCCATGGCACTGGGGACCGTGGTGTTCGCCATTGCCTTCATCGACGAGACCGTCTTGGAGTGGCGCGGCCTGCGGGTGTCGCCGATCAGCGATGAACCGGCTCGCAACGAATGAGAGACGCCCAACGCCATGAATGACTTCGCCATCACCGCCCTGCTGCTGGTCTCGTTGCTGCTGATCCTGGGCAGCGGCGTCTGGGTCGGCCTCACACTGACCGGCGTGGCCTGGCTGGCCGTGACGCTGTTCTCCAGCCGGCCCGCCGGCGACGCCATGGCGGTGACGGTCTGGGGCTCGTCGTCGAGCTGGACCCTCACCGCGCTGCCGCTGTTCGTCTGGATGGGAGAGATCCTGTTCCGGACCCGCCTGAGCGCCGACATGTTCAAGGGGCTGTCCCCGTGGGTCCAGGGCCTGCCCGGCCGGCTGCTGCATACCAATGTCATCGGCTGCACCATCTTCGCGGCCGTCTCCGGCTCGAGCGCGGCCACCTGCGCCACCATCGGCAAGATGACGCTGCCCGAACTGAGCCGGCGCGGTTATCCGGATCACATGGTGATCGGCACCTTGTCGGGTTCGTCGACGCTGGGCCTGCTGATTCCGCCGTCCATCATCATGATCGTCTACGGTGTCGCCGCCGAGGTGTCGATCTCCAAGCTGTTCATCGCCGGCGTCTTTCCCGGCATGTTGCTGGCGGCGCTGTTTTCCGGCTACATCATGTTCTGGGCGCTGCGCCATCCGGAGCAGGTGCCTGCGGCCGAGCGCAGCTACAGCCTGCGCGAGAAACTTTCGGCGTCGCGCAGCCTGATACCGGTGGTGATCCTGATCCTGTCGGTGCTCGGCTCGATCTATGCCGGCATCGCCACGGCCACCGAGGCCGCGGCCATCGGTGTCGTCGGTGCATTGCTGATCTCGGCGTTGCAGGGCTCGCTGAGCTGGACCACCTTCCGCCAGTCGCTGATGGGCGCGACCCGGCTCTATTGCATGATCGCACTGATCCTGGCCGGTGCCGCCTTCCTGACGCTGGCCATGGGCTACGTGGGCCTGCCGCGCCACCTGGCCGAATGGATCAGCTCGCTGGGCCTGAGCCAGGCGCAGCTGATCGCCGCGCTGGCCCTGTTCTTCATCCTGCTCGGGTGTTTCCTGGACGGCATCTCGATGGTGGTGCTGACCATGGGCGTGCTGATGCCCACGGTCAACGCCGCCGGAATCGACCCGATCTGGTTCGGCGTGTTTGTCGTGATCGTCGTCGAGATGGCGCAGATCACCCCGCCGGTGGGATTCAACCTGTTCGTGCTGCAAGGCATGACCGGCCGGCAGTTGCCCTGGATCGCCAAGGTCACGATGCCGATGTTCCTGCTGATGTGCCTGGCCGTGACCCTGATCTATGTCTTTCCCGGCATCGTGTCCTGGTTGCCGCAGCAGATGGGGCAGTGAGTACCATCAGCCGATGTGGTCCGTCGTCGCAATCTGTATCGGCGCCAGCCTCGGCGCCTTGTTGCGCTGGGGCCTGGGCCTGTGGCTCAGTCCCGGCGCGCTGGTCCCCTGGGGCACGCTGGCCGCCAACCTGCTGGGCGGTTACCTGGTCGGCCTGGTGATCGCGGTGTTCCAGGCCGCCCCCCATCTGGACCCGGTCTGGCGCCTGGCCCTGGTGACCGGTTTCCTGGGCGCCTTGACCACCTTCTCCAGTTTCTCGGCCGAGGTCGTGGGCATGCTGGGGCAACAGCGTTACCTGCTGGCCTGCGGCACGGCGGCGATGCACCTGTTCGGTTCCCTGCTGCTGACGGTGGCCGGCATGCGCACGGCCGTCGTGTTGATGGCGCAGCGCGGTTGATCGGTCCCGCCGGTCGGAACCACCGCAGGCCACGCAGGGTCGCACCCCGTGAGCGGGCAACGCGCCTGCCAGGCCAGCATCGCGAAGCGCGCCTTCAACGCCGCGTCAACACGGCCGTCGTCCGATCGGGCGGCGCATATCCTTGTGCATACGATGCTGCCGCAGGACTGGAAATCTCCGTCTTGAACGACAGTGCGACCGGCGAATCCGGTGCGTAGCTGGCGACGAACCGTCCGCTGCCACCGCCACCGGCCCAGTAGGTCGTTGCGTCGATGCGCACGCGGGTCGCGTCTTCGGCCACGGCCTGCCACCGGATCACACCTTTGAAGCCACCGAGCGTCGTCACGAACGCAGCCTGGCCGCTGATTCCAGGGCGCACGGGCACGGCCCACAACGCGCCGCTCTCGGTGCGAATCACCAATTCGCCCACCCGCGTTTCGAGCAACGTGCCGTCGCTTGCGATGACGTCACCGGTCGAATAGACCGTCCTGGCAGGGCCGTCCTCCTCTACCTTGACCACGATGCTGCGTTTCACCTTGGTCAAGGAGTCCGTCAGCACCAGGGTGCCAAACGGGCCCGGAAACCGGGCTGCATGGCCTTTCGTCACGGCGGCAGCAGGCGCACGCAGTGCCGCCGTGGTCGATGGCAGCGCCGTATCGCGGCTGGGGCCCATGCCGCATCGCTTCTGGATGGATACCTGATGCAAGGCGTCGCGCGCGCCCATCAGGCGCGCAAACTCCACTTGCTGGTCTGCGGTGCCGCCTGGCGCGAACAGCGCCGGCCAGAACAGCACCGCGTCGACCGCCGTGATGCCCCTGTCGTTCGACGTGGCCTCCTCGCGTCTTCCTCCGACCTGCAACAGCCGGGTATTCAGGCGCCGGGCTTCCGCCTCGATCTGATCGCATTCGTAGGCCTGGTATCGCAGCGGCGACCCGTCAGCCGCGGCGACGTCCGTGGACGCCTTCGCGCAGGCTGACAGAAACAGGCTGCCGATGATCGAAAGGACTGCGCCGCTTTGCATAGAGTCTCCCTTATGTTGCCCCGCACATGAAGCGGCCGGATTATCCACGCAGACGCGCCGATCCTCGGACGGGTCCACCCGGACGTCTTCATTGACCGACCACAGCGCTCCCTCGTGGTTGCTGTCACGAAAGCTTCATTTGTTCAAGAAACAATGAAACGATGCAATCCCGAGACGCCGTCCGTACCTTGGCCGCCCTGGCCCACGACGCCCGCCTTGCGGTGTTCAAGCTGCTGGTCGAGGCCGGGCCAGGCGGGCTGGCCGCGGGTGCCATCGCGCAGTCACTGGCCATAGCGCCGTCGGCCCTGAGCTTCCACCTCAAGGAACTGACGCAGGCCGGCTTGCTGACGGCACATCCGGACGGCAGGCGCATTCTTTACGCGGCGCATTTCGGCGCCATGAGCGCGCTCATCGCGCACCTGACCGCCAACTGCTGCGGCGGCGCGCATTGCGACCTGACGGACACCATCGCAGCCGACTGCGCGTGACCGCGGCGCATCGCGACCAGACCCATACATCCAACCAACCATTCATCCACTACCGGGATCCTCCATGAGCGACAAAGTCTTCAACGTCCTGTTCCTGTGTACCGGCAATTCCGCCCGCAGCATCCTGGCCGAGGTCCAGCTCAACGTGCTCGGCCGGGGCCGCTTCAAGGCTTTTTCGGCCGGCAGCCATCCCGGCGGCACCGTCAATCCTTATGCCATCGAGTTCCTGGCCTCGGTCGGCATGCCGACCGAGGGCTTGCGCAGCAAGTCCTGGGATACATTCGCGACACCGGACGCGCCAAGGATGGACTACGTGCTGACAGTCTGCGACCAGGCAGCGGGCGAGCAATGCCCGTTCTGGCCCGGCCAGCCGATGTCCGCCCACTGGGGCATCGCCGACCCGGCAGCGGTCGACGGCAGCGACGAGGCCAAGCGGCGCGCCTTCAAGGACGCGGCCACGACGCTGCGCAAGCGCATCGAGCTGTTCGTCGCACTGCCGACGGCCACGTTGGACCGCATGAGCCTGAAAACCCGGCTCGATGCGATCGGCAAGACATCATGAGCCGCCGGGCCGCCCCAAGGCGACAACGACATTGCGGCGCAGGCCGACAACTGCGCGCAGCGCCTGTCGGGTCGAAGCCCATCCCGCAGTGCGCAGCACGGAGGGTCGCCCGGTGAGCCTGCGTCCATCCGTCGTCGCCGAGGCCATCGGCACGGCATTGCTGCTGGCCACCGTGGTCGACTCGGGCATCATGGGCGAACGCCTGGCCGGCGGCAACGTGGCCATCGCACTGCTGGCCAACACACTGGCCACCGGAGCCGTGCTGGTCGCCTTGATCGCCACCTTCGGGCCCACGTCCGGCGCGCATTTCAATCCGCTGGTGACGCTGGCCGAACGCGCACTCGGTCGCTGCCGCTGGCGCAAGGCCAGGCTCTACCTGGCCGCGCAAGTGCTCGGCGCCGTGGCCGGCGTGATCGCCGCCCAGCTGATCGGTGCGCTGCTCGCCGTGGTGCTGTTCCGCTGGGCCCATGGCCCGATTCCCGACACCGAGGCAAGGCCGCGGGACAACAACTCCGATCCGATGACAATACGCCATGGCTGAAATCACGATCTACCACAACCCCGCCTGCGGCACGTCCCGCAATACCCTGGCCCTGATCCGCAACAGCGGCGCCAAGCCGCAGATCATCGAATACCTGAAGAACCCGCCGACCCGTGAACGCCTGTGCGCGCTGCTCGCGCAGATGGGCATCGGCCCGCGCGAACTGCTGCGCCAGAAGGGCACGCCGTACGACGAACTCGGCCTGGGCTCCGGCGACTGGACCGACGAACAGTTGATCGACGCGATGATGGAGCACCCGATCCTGATCAACCGCCCCATCGTCGAGACGCCGCTTGGCACCCGGCTGTGCCGGCCGTCGGAGACCGTGCTCGACCTGCTGCCGTCGCCGCAACGCGGTGCGTTTTCGAAGGAAGACGGCGCGCCGGTGGTGGGTCAGGACGGCCGGCGCGTCTGACGGTCCGGCATCGCCGCAGGCCCCGCGCCAGCGGGGCGCTGCCCCTTCGCCCCGTGCGGCCGGCACGCGGCACAGGCGTCGATTTGCCGGCTGCCGCCGCGACGCGGTACCCTTGCCCGGTGCCCGCCCTCTGTTCACAACCCGCAGGAGTCCCCATGTCGCTGCGCCGCGCCCTCGATGGCATCTCCGGCATCCTGGTCACGCCATTCGATGACCGTGACCAACTCGATCCCGCGCCCTTGCAGCCGGTCGTCGACCGCGCCATCGCCGCCGGCGTACACGTCCTGGTCGCCAACGGCAACACCAGCGAGTTCTACGGCCTGACGGCGGCCGAAGCCGAACGCATGGTGCAGGTCGCGGCCGAACAGGTCGCCGGCCGCGTCCCGCTGCTCGCCGGGGTGGGCCGCAGCGTGCACGAGGCCTGCGCCCTGGCCCGGGCGTCGCAGGCGGCAGGTGCCGCGGCCATCATGGTCCATCAACCCCCGGACCCGTTCGTGTCGCCGCGCGGCGTGGTCGACTATGTCCGGCGGATCGCCGGCGCCGCCGAGGGACTGCCGTTGGTGCTTTACCTGCGCAACGACGCCATCGGCCTGGCCGCGATCGAGGAACTGTGCGCCCTGGACCCGGTCGTCGGCGTGAAGTGGGCCTCGCCCACGCCGATGATGCTGGCCGAGGCGATCCGCCGCACCGCCGGGCGCGACATCGCCTGGGTCGGCGGCCTCGCCGAAACCTGGGCGCCGCCGTTTTACGCGGTGGGCGCGCGCGGCTTCACATCGGGCCTGATCAACGTCTTTCCATCGCATGCCATGGCCATCCACCGCGCGCTGGACGACGGCGACTATGCGCGCGCCGGCGTGCTGATCGCCGCGATGCGGCCGTTCGAGGACCTGCGCGCGCTGGAGAACAACGGCACCAACGTCACGGTGGTCAAGGCCGCGCTGCGGATCCTGGGCCCCGACTGCGGTGCGACCCGCCCGCCATCGGCCTGGCCGCTGACGCCGTCGGCGCAGGAACAGCTGGTGCAGTTCATGGACAGCGCGGCACTGTTGCGCTGAGCCGGCCGTGGCGCGCCGTCAGGGCGGCGCTGCGTTCGCCCCGCGCCGCCGATCGGCCTTGGGCAGTTCCGCCCGCGCCACCAGGCCATCGGCGCAGGCCTGCAGCACGTCCAGCGACGCGTCGAGCCGTTGCGCATCCTCGGGGGTCAATGCCGCGACCAGACGCCGGTTGATGTCCACCGCCAGCGGCACCATCGCATCATGGACCTCGCGACCCTTGTCGGTGACGCTGAGCACGACCTCGCGCCGGTTGCCGGGCCGGCGCGCGCGGGCCACCAGGCCCTTGTGCACCATCGACGTGATGGCGCGCGAGGTGCGTGCCCGGTCGAGTTGCATCTGCTCGGCCAGCTGCGACGGCAACACGCCGGGCTGCTTCACCAGCTCGGCCAGCACCCGCCATTCGCGCCGGGTGATGCCGAAGCGTCCTTCGCACAGCCGTGTGACCATGCCACCGGCCGTGGCCAGCAACCGGCTGATGCGCAGCAGCAGCAGGTCGTCGATGGAGCGCGACACGACCAGGCGCGTCGATGGGGTCGGGCTCGGTCTTGTCATGAGGGTAAACACGCACAACGATTGATTTGAACAATTATGACGCCCGGTCCTACAGTGCAAGCTTCCCCTCAACCCGAGATCCAGGAGATGCTATGGATGCCTCCCTGCCCACGGGCAAGGAAATTGGAGCGCTGAGATGAACAGCCGCCTATCAGGAAGAGAAGTCCCGCGCATGCGGGGTGGATCCTCTGATGGATACGGCATCAAAGTGCCCAAGCGTGATAGACCACGGTCTTCACAAACACCATAGAGGATCCGTCATGAATCGTAATACAGGAATGAACGTCGGACAAATCATCGGCACGATGAATGGCCTGCAGGTGATGGGTCTGGACATTGCCAAACATGTGTTCCAGTTGCACACGGTGGACATGGGAACGGGCGAGATTGTGAACATGCAGATCAAGCGGGCGCGGGTGCTGACGCATTTTGTAAACAAGCCAGCGTGTCTGATCGCCATCGAAGCGTGCGGGGGCGCACACCACTGGGCGCGCGAGTTGCAGGCACTGGGGCACACCGTGCGTCTGCTGCACGCCAAGGCGGTGCGCCCGTTTGTGTCGGGCAACAAGACGGACGCGACCGACGCGCGGGCGATCTGGTTGGCGGTGCAGCAACCCGGCGTCAAGTTCGTGGGTATCAAGAGTACGACGCAGCAGGCCACGCTGACGCTGCACCGTCAGCGCGAGCTGCTGATGAAGATGCGCACCATGCAGGTCAATGCGCTGCGCGGCTTGCTGTACGAATTTGGAGCCACCTTTGCCAAAGGTCACAAGGCGCTGTTTGCCGAGGTCGAACAGGCATTTGTTGACCTCAGCGCGGAATTGCCGCAGATGGTGGTCGATAGCCTGCGTGAGCAGATCTCGCGCATCAAGGCGCTGAGCCAGGACATGGCCGGGATAGAGAAGCGCCTGGCGCTGCAACTCAAGGTCGACCAGGACATGTGCCGCGTGGCCCAAATACCCGGCGTGGGCCTGCTCACGGCCACGGCGGCCATTGCCACGATGGGACAGGCCAGCGCCTTCAGGTCTGGGCGTGAGTTCTGCGCCTGGCTGGGGCTGGTGCCCAGGCAAACGGGCACCGGTGGCAAGGTGCGCCTGGGGCCGATCTCCAAGCGTGGGGACACGTATTTGCGCACCTTGCTCATTCACGGGGCCAGGAGCGTGCTCAGTCGCTCCAAGGAGCCTGGGCCATGGCTTGAAGGAATCAAGAGCCGCCGGCCGGCCAATGTGGTGATCGTGGCGCAGGCGGCCAAGACGGCGCGCGCGATATGGGCGGTGACGGCCAAGCAGCAGGATTACCAACGCGGGCACCAAAGCCTCAGGCCACAAGCGGCCTGAGGACGAAGTGCCAATCTATCAACCAACCAACCAACCGAAAGGATATGGTCAGTCTTTGTAGGGTAGTGAGGCAGTAAAAAGTGAAGTGATGTGAAATAGGTCAGACCGGGGCGAGCTAAACCTGCATGGGGTGTCGGACATCAATAGTCCGTTACCGGAGATGAGGCGCTTGTCAGCGGATATGCATCGGGGCCAGCGGGCGAGTCTGGGAAACAAGACGGACTACGCAATCAAGGCCGGATATAAGGACGCAGCCGACTTCTTCGCATCGCAACACAAATTCTTCTTGCTACCCGGGAGGCATCCATATAAGACACCCCATGATGATCCGTTCACGATTGCTCGCACCCCTGGCCCTGCTGGCGGCCGCCTGCCTGATGGCGCCGGCCGTCCAGGCCCAGGCCAAGCCCCCGCTCAAGATCCTGGTCGGGTTTCCCCCCGGCGGCTCGGCCGACGTGATCGCACGCCTGATCGGCGACGCGATGCGCGATGACTTCGGTGCCATCATCGTCGAGAACAAGCCCGGCGCCGGCGGACGGATCGCCCTGGGCGCGGTCAAGAACGCCAAACCGGATGGCGAGACCGTCATCATCCTGCCCAGCGGGCCGATGGTGTTGTTCCCCCATGTCTACAAGAAGCTGGACTATGACGCGGTCAAGGACTTCACGCCGATCTCCGAGATCGCCGGCTTCCAGTTCGGCGTCGTCGCCGGCCCGGCCAGCAAGGCCAAGACGGTCACCGAGATGATGAGCCTGGCCAAGACCGACCCGAAGAACGCCACCTACGGCTCGCCCGGCGCCGGCACCTTGCCGCATTTCCTGGGCGTCTTGCTGTCGCAAAGTGCCGGCACCGAGCTGGTCCACATCCCGTTCCAGGGCGGCGCCCCGGCCAACACGGCCTTGCTGGGCGGCCACATCGGCTACAAGTTCGACGTGGTGTCGGAGACGGCCGAACTGCACCGCGGCGGCAAGGTGCGCATCATCGCCGTCACCGGCGACAAGCGCGACCCGCAGGTGCCGGAGGTACCGACGCTGAAGGAATCCGGCATCGACATGGTCGCCACCGCCTGGTTCGCGATGTACGGCCCGGCCGGCCTGTCGGCCGAGACCGTGGCGCGGCTGGAGAAAGCGGTCGCCGCGGCCGTGCGCAAGCCGGCGGTGCAGCAGCGCCTGCTGTCACTCGGGTACGAGCCGGTCGGCTCCACCGGCGCCCAGCTGGCGGCCCACCAGCGCGCCGACCTGGCCCGCTGGGAAAAGCCGATCAAGGCCACCGGCATCAGCCTGGATTGAAAGCACGCGCCGGTCCGTCCCGGGTCGGCACGCGGGCACGCCATGCCCGGGTGCCGCTGCCGGGGCCGACGCCGCATCCGCCGCGTATTCAAGCAAACCACCCAACAGCCAAGCAGACGCCATGAATCCGACGACCCCCCGACGCCCGAACATCATCTTCATCGTTGCCGACGATCTCGGTTATGCCGACCTGGGGTGTTACGGCGGCCGAGAGGCCTCGTTCGGTGCCGTGTCGCCCGAACTCGACGCACTGGCCGCCGCCGGCATGCGATTCACCGAGGGATACGCCAATTCGCCCGTGTGTTCGCCCACCCGGTTCGCACTGATGACCGCGCGTTACCAGTACCGCCTGCGCGGCGCGGCCGAGGAGCCGATCAGCAGCCGCAACGCGGGCGACCCGCAGCTGGGCCTGTCGCCCGAGCATCCCACGCTGCCCTCGCTGCTCAAGGACAGCGGCTATCGCACGGCGCTGATGGGCAAATGGCACCTGGGTTTCCTGCCCCATTTCGGCCCGCTGAAATCGGGCTACGAGGAATATTTCGGCCTGATGGCCGGCGGCGCCGACTATTTCACGCATCGCAACTCGACCGGCGCGCACGACCTGTACCTGGGCGAGCAGGAACATGCCGAAGACGGCTACATGACCGACCTGATCACCCGGCACTCGATCGATTTCATCGACCGCATGGCCGACGGTGCCAAGACCGGTACACCCTTCTTCCTGAGCGTGCACCACACCGCGCCCCACTGGCCGTGGGAGACCCGCGACGACGCCGACACGCCGGCGCAGATCAGCAACAACCTGTTCCATCTCGATGGCGGCAACATCGACACCTACCGGCGCATGATCCACCACATGGACGAAGGCATCGGCGAGATGGTCGCGTCGTTGCGCCGGCACGGCCTGCTCGACAACACCTTGATCGTGTTCACCAGCGACAACGGCGGTGAACGGTTCTCCGACAACTGGCCGCTGGTCGGCGGCAAGATGGACCTGACCGAAGGCGGCATCCGGGTCCCATGGATCGCGCACTGGCCGGCCGGCATCGCGGCCGGCGGCGTCAGCGCCCAGCACTGCATGACGATGGACTGGTCGGCCACCATGCTCGACGTCGCCGGCGTCGCGGCGCATCCGGACTATCCGCTCGACGGCATTTCGCTGGCTGCGGTGTTGCGCGACCCGTCGCACCGTTTCCATCGGCCGATGCACTGGCGCATGAAACACCGCGGCCAACGCGCGCTGCGCGACGGTGACTGGAAATACCTGCGCGTCGACGACAACGACTACCTGTTCAACATTCCCGGCGACGCACGCGAACGGGCCAACAAGGGCAAACGCGAACCGGAGCGCCTGCAGGCCATGCGTGCGCAATGGGAGGCATGGAACGACACGATGCCGGAGATACCGCAGGAGGCCATGGTGCACATGGGATATTCCTACAAGGACATGCCGCAGCGTTGAATCGGCGCGGGTCTTGGCGCGCGACGCGAATTCCGGCCAGGCACGTTCGAACGGGGGGCAGCGGTATCCTGGCGGCCATAGGGCTGCCTGGCCGTCTGGCGGGCGGACGGGCCGCGCACAATCGGACCGACCATGCGCGATGCCCCAGTCGCCATGGCGCCCTCTGCCGCCACGGGAGCAACACGATGCACGACACCGGATCGACCACGACCGACGAACACGACTTCGTCACCACGTTCTGGGAGGCCTGCCAGGGATCGCCCGCCGAGCGGGACCTGGCCCGCTTCCGCGGACAGGGTCTGTTGCGGTCGGTGTTCCCGGTCGATGCCTTCGCGTCCGCATCCATCGCCACGGCTGGCGTGGCCGTAGCCACATTGCGCCGCCAGATGGGCGTGCCGGCGGCCGCCGCCATGCCGGCGGTGGTGGTCGACCGCCGGCTCGCCAGCCTGTGGTTCGGCATGTCGGTACGCCCGCAGGGCTGGGAGTTGCCGCCGATCTGGGATGCGGTGGCGGGCGACTACCGCGCCCGCGATGGCTGGATCCGGCTGCACACCAATGCGGCCCACCACCGGGCCGCGGCACTGGCGGTGCTGCAGGTGGCGCCCGAACGGGCGGCCGTGGCGCAGGCCGTGCAGCAGTGGCAGGCACAGGATCTCGAAACCGCCGTGGTGGCACGGGGCGGCTGCGCCGGCGCCATGCACAGCTGGCTGCAATGGCAACAACACCCGCAGGGCCGGGCCGTCCTGCAGGAACCGCTGCTGCACTGGGAAGCGGCAGGCCCCGCGGCGCGCAGTGACTGGGATTTCGACCCGCGGCGGCCCCTGGCCGGCATCCGGGTGCTGGACATGACACGGGTTCTGGCCGGTCCGGTCGCGACCCGCTTCCTGGCCAGCCTGGGCGCCGAGGTGCTGCGCATCGATCCGCCCGGCTGGGACGAGGCCGTGCTGGAGCCGGAGATCACGCTGGGCAAGCACTGCGCCCGACTCGACCTGCGCCGGGCCGAGGATCGCCAGCGCTGGGAGACGCTGTTGCGCGACGCCGACGTGCTGGTGCATGGCTACCGCAGCGACGCCCTCGCGCGCCTGGGCCTGGACGTTCATGCGCGCCAGATGCTGCGCCCGGGACTGATCGACGTCTCGCTCGACGCCTATGGCTTCACCGGGCCCTGGTCGGCGCGGCGGGGGTTCGACAGCATCGTGCAGATGAGCATGGGTTTCGCCGAGCAGGGGCAACGCAGCGCCCGGGCCGACAAGCCCCTGCCCTTGCCGGTGCAGGCGCTGGACCATGCCACCGGTTACCTGATGGCGGCGGCCACCGTGCGCGCATTGACGCTGCGCGCCGAACGCGGCATCGGCAGCATCGTGCGGGCCTCGCTGGCGCGCACCGGCGCCGTGTTGATGGCGGGCGGAACCCGGCCGATGCCCGAGCCGCAACCGCAGGCACCGGAGTCGGCCGCCGACTGGGAGGACGCAAGCGAACACCTGGTGTGGGGCGCGGCACGCCGCGTGCGCTGGCCGCTGCAGGTGGCCGGTGTCACCCCTGGATGGACGCGGCCGGCGACACCATTGGGCAGTGCACCGGCACAGTGGCAGGCCTGACGCACGGACAGCCCGGCATCGGGTGATGCGGGCAGCGGCGCAGGATCCGTCTCAGGCCGCTGGCACGATGCCGACCCCTGCATGCGCGCTGGGCAGCATCTTCGCCAGCGCGTCGAACGGCACCGGCCTGCTGAACAGATAGCCCTGCATCAGATTGCATTGCAGGCCTTGCAGGATCGCCGCCTGCACCTCGGTCTCGACACCTTCGGCAATCACCTCGAGGTTGAGCGAATGTGCCAGCGAAATGATGGCCGCCACGATGGTGACGCCCTGCACATGCTGCTCCATCTCCATGATGAACGCACGGTCGATCTTCAGCGCATTGATCGGCAGGCGCGCCAGATAGGCCAGCGAGGAATACCCGGTGCCGAAGTCGTCGACGGCCACGTTGACGCCGACGCCGCGCAAGGTCTGCAACACGGTACGGGTCTGGCTCACGTCCTGCATCAACAGGGTTTCCGTGAGCTCGATGTCGAGCATGGCGTCACCGTCACCGGCGCCCGCAATGGCATCGACCACGGTCTTGACGAAGTCCTTGTTGCGCAGTTGCATCGCCGACACGTTGACGGCACAACGCGGCACCTGCAGCCCCATCGCGCGCCAACGCTCCATGTCGGTGACCGCCTGCCGCAAGGCCCAAGCCCCGGCCTGGCGGATCAAGCCGATCTCCTCCATCAGCGGGATGAACTGCCCCGGCGGAACCAGGCCGCGCTCGGGGTCGCGCCAGCGCATCAAGGCCTCCACGCCACGGATGCGCCGTTCGGAAAAATCGACCTTGGGCTGGTAATGCAGCTCGAGTTCGCCATGATCGACCGCCCGGCGCAGGCGATGCTCGAGATCGAGGGTCTCGGCCACGCGCGCATTCATGGCCGCCTCGTAATACATCAGCGGCACATGCGCCGCCTTGGCCTTGCGCAAGGCCGTTTCCGCATTGGCCATCAGGGTCTCGCCGTCGTTGCCATCGGCCGGGAACACCGCGACCGCCACCGTGAACTCGGCCGTGACCGGCTGCTCGCCGAACTGGAAGGGCTGTTCCAGCGCACCGTCGAACATGGACTGGACCTGGTGCCCCAGCAGGTGCAGGTCGTCTCCCGGCATGAAACAGGCGAAGCTGTCGGAGTTGATGCGCGAGAGATTGTCCGGATACGGCGACGACTGGACCAGGCGCTGCGCCAGCTGGCGCAGCAGCTCGTCTCCCACGTGGCGCCCGAAGGTCTCGTTGACCATGCGAAAGCGTTGCAGGTTGCCCAGGACCAGCGCCACCTGGCCCTGCTCCCTGGCGGCCGATCGCAGCTGCCGGCCCAACCGCTCCATGAACAGCGTCCGATTGGGCAGCGAGGTAAGCGGATCGTAATAGGCCAGGTAGTTGAGGCTGGCTTCCTTCTCGAGATGGCGGATCGCGAACGACACGTCACCGGCCAGTTCCTCGAGCAGGCGCATCTCCGAGCGGTTGAAGAAGTCGCGCAGTTCGGCATGCAGCACGAAGACACCGACCACCGCGTCGCCCACGACCAGCGGCAACGCGACCAGGGAGCGGATACCGGCATCGAGCAGTTCGCGCACCCGGCGCTGTTCCGGCTCGCCCGCGGCCGATGCGCTGAACAGGTCGTTGACGATCACGGGCGAGCGGGTACGCACCACCTGGTCCAGCATGCCGCCGTTGCCCCCCGCCGCGCCGCCGAAATCCAGGCGCGGTCCCAGGCCCTGGAGCAGCGAGTCCCTGCTCCCGGCCCAGGCCTGCAGGTCGGCCTGCCGCCGCTCTGGGTCGATGCTGGCGATCCAGACCCAGGGGAAGGATCCGGCCTCACCAGCGATCTGGCAGGCTTCGTTGAACAGGCTTTCCTTGTCCTGTACCCGCACGATCAAGGTGTTGATGCCACTGAGCGTCGCGTTGACGCGGCGCAGGTTGCTGAGCTTGCGATCGGCCTCGTTGCCCAGGCGCACCGCCGTCCAGTTCAGCGAGGCCAGCACCGCGATGCTGGCCGCCGTCAGGATGACGATGCCGAAATGCGGACCGTACCAGCCCAGGTTGCGTTCTCCGATGATGGTCAATTGCGCCAGCAGCGGCAGCACCAGCACCGTGCTGGCCAGGTATCGGCGTCCGATGCGCGCCGTGGGCGTGTCCCGAAAGAACTCGCGCACCCAGCCCTGCTGGCATCGCACCGCCACCAGCGCGATCGACAACGCGACAAACGCGCAGGCCGTGTGCACGGCCATCGACGAAAACGGCCGCGCGACGTCGCTGCGGCTGTCGGACAGGTAGGTCAGCAGCGACAGCAGTGCCAGCAGGAGCACCGAAGACGCCAGCGATTGCGCGGCCCAGATGCAGCGCGAATTGCCCTGGAGCAGCGCAATCGCCAGGCCGACCAGCACGAATCCGACGGCCGATGCCTGCGACATGCGCCCGAAACCTTCGGGATGGGACAGCGCCATCAGCGGACTGAGCATGCGATCGATGCCCTGGCCCCAGCCCATGGGGTCCTGCAACAGCGTCAACACCGGGACCACGACCAGCACGGTCGCCAGCAGCGCGATGATCCCGGTCACGGCGCGACTGGATTGCCGCGACCATCCGAACAGGAACAATGCAAGGCCGCTGACCAGGAATCCCATGGCCGTGTTGACCTTCATGGTCGGCCAGCCTTGGGCCACCGACTCCAGGGTCGCGAAACCCATCACCCACCCCACCAGCACCAGCAATGCCGTCAGCATCACCAATGCGCACGCCCACAAGGTAACCTGTCGTTGGAAACCGTACGGTATCGGGCTGATGGCTACGGGCATGGTCCTTCGGCACTGCGGTGCCTCCCTGTGCCCTGAGATCCGACGCTGGAACCCAGACCGGACCTGCCAAGCACAGCCACCGCGCTGGCTGCATTTGAATTGGCATCACCGACCATGGTCGAATGAAATTATGGAACGATGATACGTGATGTCGCGCGAGCATCCCCGCCTGTGGCGCTTGGCCGGCCGCCGTCGAATCAGGCGGCGCTGGTCAATGCATCCTGCACCAGGTTGGGCCGCAGGCCGCGCAGCACCGCGTGCGCGTCCAGCGACCGGATCGGAATGTTCAGGTCGCGCGGAATGCGCTGCTCCGCCTGCAACGCGAGATAGCGCAGGCAGCTCACGCGCAGGAAACTGGCGAAGTTGGGAATGTCGCCACGGTGCAGCAGCAACTCGTCGTACAGCGTGGACAGCAGTTGCGGCACCGTCAAGGCATCACGCGTGGCGATCTCTTCGAGCGTGTCCCAGAACAGGTTTTCCAGCCGCACGCTGGTGACCACGCCATGCAGGCGGATGCTGCGCGTGGTCGCTTCATAACTTTGCGTATTCGCGCGAATGAATATCTGGCACATGTCCCTGCCTCCTGAAGCCGCACAAGCACTTTTGGCCTCCAGCATAATCGCCGGCGCCTGCAAGGTCCAGCGGCCGAAGCCCCGGGGCCGACTAATGCGTGATCTTCGTGCCGAGCAGGGCAAAGAACTGCTGCAGCCAGGCCGGATGCGCGGGCCAGGCCGGCGAGGTGACGAACGGGCCGTCGGTGACCGCGGCGTCGATGGCGATGTCGGCATATTCCGCGCCCGCCAGTTCCACCTCGGGTTGGCAGGCCGGATAGGCGCTGATGCGGCGGCCCTTGATCAGCCCCGGCACGGCCGCCAGGATCTGCGCGCCGTGGCAGACGGCGGCGATCGGCTTGCCCGCATCGCCGAACTCCTTGACGATGGCGATCACACGCTTGTTCAGGCGCAGGTATTCCGGGCCGCGACCGCCGGGCAGCAGCAGGCCATCGTATTTGTCGACCACGACGTCGTCGAAGTTGGCGTTGAGCGCGAAGCGGTGTCCCGGCTTCTCGCTATAGGTCTGCGCCCCCTCGAAGTCGTGGATGGACGTCATCACATAGTCGCCGGCCTTCTTGTCCGGGCAAACGGCGTGTACGGTGTAACCCACGGCCAGCATGGCCTGGAACGGCACCATGGTTTCATAGTCCTCGCCGTAGTCGCCACACAGCAACAATATCTTGCGCGTCATGCTTGTCTCCGATCGGAAGTGAATGGGAGTCGTCAGTGTGACGGCTCGGGCCCTGCCCGTGGTAACAGCACATTACTACGGCCCTGCTGCGCGGCTGGCGCTGCGGCGGCGTCGATCCCCTATAGTCGGCCCATGCAAGCGCCTGCGTCCGACTGCATGAGCCCGCCCCCGACCGCCACGGCGGCGCATGGGTCACGGCACACCGGACGACGCGGGCATGTTGTTCCCAACCCGCACGCGCGGCCTGATTGCCACTGCCCCATGAGCGTCCAGCAGAAGAAGAACATTCCGGCCAAGGCCACCCCCATCACGGTGGTCGACGCCAACCGTTACCAGGCGCTGTTGCCGACCCTGCCGCGGCCCGCGGCGGCCTGGCTGGAGACGCTGGGCTTTCGCGGCCTGGCCGACAGCCATGCGCTGGTGCCGGACGCCGATGGCGCACTGGCCCAGGTGCTGGCCGGCGTCGCCCACGCGGACGATCCGTTTGCGCTGGCGGCGCTGCCATCGGCCTTGCCCGAAGGCATCTACCGGCTCGATGACCAGGGCCTGGCACTGTCGCCGGACATCGCCGCCTTGTCCTGGTCGCTGGGCGCCTACAGCTTCGACCGCTACAAGGCGCGCAAGCGCGCGCCAGCCACGCTGGTGCTGCGCACCGGCGAGTCCGCCGAGCGTGGCATGCTGCAGGCCGAGGCGATCACAATGGTGCGCGACCTGGTGAACACGCCGGCCGAACACATGGGACCGCAGGATCTCGCCCGCTGCGCGCAGGCGCTGGCCAAACGCCATGGTGCGCGTTTCCATCAGGTGCAGGGGGATGCACTGCTCAAGAAGAACTTCCCCGCCGTCCATGCGGTCGGCCGTGCCAGCAGCCGTGCGCCACGCCTGATCGAACTGAACTGGGGCAAGGCCCGCCACCCGCTGCTGAGCATCGCCGGCAAGGGCGTGTGTTTCGACAGCGGCGGGCTGGACATCAAGACGCCCGACGGCATGCGGCAGATGAAGAAGGACATGGGCGGCGCCGCCCATGCGCTGGGCCTGGCCGCGATGGTGATGGCGCTGGGGTTGCCGGTGCGCCTGCAAGTGCTGATACCGGCGGTCGAGAACGCCATCGCCGGCAATGCGTATCGGCCCGGTGACGTGATCCGGACCCGCGCCGGCGTGCAGATCGAGATCGGCAACACCGATGCCGAAGGCCGCGTCATCCTGTGCGACGCGCTGGCCTATGCGGTCGAATCCCGTCCCGACCTGATCATCGACCTGGCAACCCTGACCGGCGCGGCGCGCGTGGCACTCGGCCCGCAACTGCCGGCGCTGTTCTGTCGCTCGATGGGCACGGCGCGGCAACTGGTGGATCTCGGCCTGCGCATCGAGGACCCGATGTGGCATCTGCCTCTGTGGGCGCCCTACCGCGGCGGGATCGAGAGCAGCGTCGGCGACATCGTCAATACCGGCCGCAACGCGATGGCCGGCGCCATCAATGCGGCGCTGTTCCTCGAACGCTTCGTTCCCGAGCAGCAGGACTGGCTGCACATCGACCTGTTCGCATGGAACGATGCCGCGCGCGCCGGTCGGCCGGTGGGCGGCGAGGCACAGACCATCCGCACGCTGCTGGCCTACCTGGAGCAGCGCTTCCGCGCCCAGGACTGAACGGGGCCGGCCGACCATGGAGTTCCGCCTGATCTACGAAGGTCCGCTGCGCGGGCAGGGAGCGAAGTCGCCGCACAAATGGGAGATCCGCCGCGCATTGCACCCGCAGCTCGAGCGCCTGTGGCGCGAGCACCCGCTCAAGGAAGTGGCCGGCCCGTTGTTGTCCCATCCACCCCACCCCGGCGAGCTGTCGGTGATCGTCGAAAAAGGCGGCCTGCTGTTCGCCCCGCTGGTCACGCAGCGGCTCAACCTGTACGCCGAGCTGTCGGTGCTGCTGTTCCGCCAGCAGCCGCGCGGCATGTTGATCACCGATGGCGGCGACATCGACAACCGGCTCAAGACCCTGCTCGACGGCCTGCGGGTGCCGCATGGCTCGATGGAAGGTCGCACGGAGTTGCCCGAACACGCGGATCCGTCGCCGATGTTCTGCCTGCTGGAGGACGACTCGCTCGTCACGAAGGTGTCGATCGAATCCGAACAGCTGCTGCGCCCGGCGCAACCCGACGAGGTGGTCGCCATCATCTCGGTGCACGTCAAGAAGACCCGGCTGAACATCGACAACATGTCCCTGTGAACACCGTTCCATCACATCCGGCCTGAAGGAGCCCGCCCCATGTCGACGAACCCCGACAACTTTGCCCGTCGCGTTTTCTTCTGGGGCGGCATCTACGGCATTGCGGTGCTGGTTCCGCAATACGTGCAGGACCAGAAGGTGGGCCGGCTGATCACCGCGCCGCTGGAGTATCCGGAGCAGTTCTACGGCTTCATCGGCACCGCGCTGGCCTGGCAGTTCGTGTTCCTGCTGATCGCGCGCGACGTGATGCGGTTCCGGATGTTCATGCTGCCCGCCATCGCCGAGAAGCTGCTTTTTTCGGTGCCGGTATTCGTGCTGTACGCCATGGAACGGGTGCCCGGTCTCACCGTCGCCGCGGCCGCGCTCGATTTCCTGCTCGGCCTGCTGTTCATCGCGGCCTGGGTGCGTACCCGACCCGCGGGCTGACGCGTTCGCCGCTCAGGCGCCGGCGGACTGCACCGCCGCCAGCAGCCGCAGGTAGTTGCCGCCGATGAGCTTGGCGATGTCGCCCTCGGCCAGTCCGCGTTGCGCCAGGCCGGCGACGAAATGCGGCAGGTGGGCATAGGTGTCGAACACCGGCTTGTAGTTGGCGTCCATGTCGGTACCCAGGCACACATGGTCGATACCCGCCAGTTCCACCAGCTCCAGCGCACGGTCGACGAATCCGCGCAGGTCGACGATGGCGATGCCGGCCGGCCAGGCACCGACCAGGCCACCACCCTTGGCCACCACCGCCCGCATCAGCGCGGGCGAGATGAAGCGTGGATGCGTGGCCTTGCCGTGGACATGGACATGCGAGGCGATCACCGGTTGCGACGACGCATCAAGCACGCCCAGCGCCGTGGCCTCGGACGCATGGGCCACGTCGACCAGCATGCCCAGCCGGTTCATCTCGCGCACCACGGCCCTGCCCGCGGGGGTGAGTCCCTGGTGGACCGGCTCGCCGGTGATGATGTCGCCGAGTTCGTTGTTGCGGTAGTGCATCAGGGTGATGGAGCGCACGCCGTCGGCATGCGCCAGTGCCACGCGGTCGACACGGCCTTCGAGGAAGTCGCCGCCCTCGACGGTCAGCAGCGCGCCCACCTTGCCGGCCGCACGCGCCGCGGCGACGTCGGCCACCGTCTTGACCGGAAACACCAGCCCCCGGGACGCCAGGCCTTTCAGGCGGTCGATCTGGCGCCGGTAGCTGGCCCAGGCCTCGCCGGGCTCGAACGCGCGTACTGCGGCCAGTCCTTCTCCCTGCAGCCCCAGCGCCTGGAAGTCGGCGACCGCGGCGAATGCCGCGGCGGCCAGGCCACCCGCGCGCATGTCGGCGATGGTGTCGTCCTCGAAGCTGCCCAGCCGGGCGTAGATCCAGACCAGTCCGGAGAGATTCTGCGCACCGTCGACGAAGCTGCGGCCCGGGTGTGCATGCGCATCGACGGCCGGATGCCGCGCCAGCAGTTGCCGGGCCGCGGCCAGTTCGTCCGGTGCAATGGGAAAACCGATGGGCGCGGGTGTCGGCCGCGCGGCCCAGTAGACACCGGCGCCGACCGCGGCTGCAGCCACGCCCAAGCCTGAGAACACCCGACGTCGGGACCATGTGCGCATCTGGAATTTCCTCGCGGCATATCCAAGCGCCGCAGGACGATGGTAGCGCGGTGATGCGGCGCCGCAGACCGAAGGCCCGGCGCAGGCGTCGCGCCCGGCCGACGGGCGCGCGATGCTCAGGCCGCCTGCAATCCGGCGCGTTCGCGCGCCGCCGGTTTGCTCGCCGACGACTCGGCGGTGCCGAAGATCACCTCGCCCGACAGTTGCCCGCCTTCTTCGACGACCAGTTTGCCGTAACGGATCTTGCCGGTGATCTTGCCGGTGGAATAGACCATCAGCTTGTCGCGCACCGTCAGGTCCCCGTCGAAGTGACCATGGATCTCGGCGATGTCGATGCAGGCCGAGCCCTTGAACGCGCCACACTCGGCGATCTGCATCAGGCGCGAGTCCATCGTGGCCTCGACCGTACCTTCGACGAACAAGGTGTCGCAGTCGGTGATCTCGACGCCCTTGAGCTTGATGTTGGGGCCGACGGTCAGGCGGCTGCCACCAGAGGGTGTGGTCTCGGGCGTTGCATCACCCGCAGCGGCGGGCACGGCGGCGACCGCAGCCGGTGCCGGCGACGACGACGACGTGGACGCGCCGGGAGCCGCGGACGACGGCTGTACGCCGTGGTGGACGTTGGGTTGTGCCATCGTCGTGGGCCGCCGCAAGCCGGTGGTTTCGGTGTCGCGCTTGCCGAAGAAGGGGGACTGCAATGCCATGGGTGATTTCTCCTAGTAAAGTAGTCGATGGTAGGCAGATCCCTGCAGGCTGGCGCCGCGCAAGGTGCAAGATGCGTAACGAATTGGACAGCGCCCACCGTGGCCCGGACGCACCGGGCCGGCCGTCAACTCCGGCTGCGAGCCCAGGCCTCGAAGCGGGCCTTGTTTTCTGCGTTGGGCGGATACAGGCCTGGCAGGGCCATGCCGTCATGGACCTGCTTCATGATCCAGCCCTCGAGCAGTTCCTGGTCGAGCGCAGCCTGCACGACGTCGTCGAGCATGGCATAGGGTATCAAAACCGCACCGTCGGCGTCTACCACCACCACGTCGTTCGGAAATACCGCGACGCCCCCACACCCGATGGGCTGCTGCCAGGCGACGAAGGTCAGGCCGGCCACCGATGCCGGCGCCGCCGTACCCTGGCACCAGACCGGCAGGCCGGTCTCGAGCACGCCGTCGATGTCGCGGATCACGCCATCGCTCACCAGGGCGGCCACGCCCCGCTTGCGCATGCGCGCGCACAGGATGTCGCCGAAGATGCCGGCATCGGTCACGCCCATGGCATCGACGACGGCGATACAACCCTCCGGCATGGACTCGATCGCCGCGCGCGTGGAGATCGGTGCGCCCCAGGACGCGGGCGTGGCCAGGTCTTCGCGCGCGGGCACGAAACGCAGCGTGAACGCCCGTCCGACCAGACGCGGCTGGCCCTTCTTCAACGGCCGGGCTCCGCGCATCCAGACATTGCGCAGGCCTTTCTTGAGCAGCACCGTGGTCAAGGTGGCGGTCGTGACGCTGGACAAGGCGCGCACCGTGTCGGCGGACAGGGGAATCGGATCAACACCCATGGAACAATCTCCGTTCAGTCGATGGGCACACGATACACCGTGTCCGGCACGGGCCGATACGTTTGCTCAGTCCGGTTGCGCGAAATCGGCGCAGGCACGCGCAAAGGCCTGCGCCGGATCCGGCGCCTGCGTGATCGCGCGCCCCACCACCACGTGGGTCGCGCCGGCGTCACGCGCATCGCGCGGTGTCGCCACGCGCGACTGGTCGTGCCCGCCCAGGCCGGCCAGCTGGATGCCGGGTGTGACGATCAGGCTGCGCGCGGGCAGCTGCTGCGCCAGCCAGCGGGCCTCCTGCGCCGACGCGATCACGCCGTCGCAGCCCTGTGCACTGGCCAGGCGTGCCAGCCGGCAGACCTGCTCGCGCACCGATGGCGCCAGGCCGATCTCCGGCAGATCGTCGTCGCGCAGGCTGGTGATGACCGTCAGTGCCAGCACGCGGATCCCGCCGACCGACCGCGCCTGCTCGGCCGCGGCGCGCAGCACCGCCGATCCGGCCGAGGCATGCACCGACACCATGCCGGCGCCCAACTGTGCGGCCGCGCGCACCGCAGCGGCCACCGAGTTCGGTATCTCGTGCAGTTTCAGGTCGAGAAACACCTGCTTGCCCATGCCCACCAACTCGCGCACCAGGTCCGGACCGGCCAGCGTGAGCAGTTGCAGTCCGACCTTGTAGTGCCCGGCCGCCGGTCCCAGCCGACGCACCAGTTGCAAGGCTTCCTGGCGGGTATCGACATCGAGGGCAACGATGATGTGTGAGGACATGAGCGGTGGATGGGGACCGTACGGGAGTCGACAGCATACGACAGCGGTGCGGCGAAGGCGCCACCAGGCACCGGCCGCGAGGCGTCACCCCCGCCGCATCGCCAGCACGCGGGATCGCGCCGCCGACAACAGCACGCGCGAATACAGCGTGTGAAAACCCAGCAGGGAACGAAACAGCCAGCCCCTGCGCACCGAAGCCTTGGCGCGGCCGCGCGCGGGCATCACGGCCGAGCCGAAATACAGCCGGGTACCGCCGGGCGCTGCGTCGTCGCCGACGGCTGCCACCATCAGCCATGACTGCGTGCGGCCAGTCACATCCACGAGATGGAGCTGATCGGGGGCACGCCCGCGCACGATCCATGCGGCAAAGGTGTCGCAGGCTCCGGTCGCCAGCCGGTGCGCGTCCGCGTCGCTCGACGGCCGCGACAAGGCCCAACGCAGGATCCAGCGTTCGACGCGGAACACCGGCGTGGTGTAGAACGCTTCGACGAACGCGGCATGCGAGACCGCAACCGGAACGTCGATGCAGAAACAATCGGCATAGGCGCCTTGTGCCACGCTGTCGTGCAGCAAGGCGGCGGCCGGCAACGCACAGGCCCGCACCGCGCTCATTGGACGACCCTCCGCGCTACGCACTGCGGGATTCGCGCTTGGGAACGGCCCGGCGCGCTCATGCCGGGCGCCCCGACAGGTCGACACCGGCGCCGTGCACCAGCGCGAAATGCAGCGACGCGCGTTGCGGATCCGGGTCCGGCCGGGTCGTCACCGCCGCGAGCCGCTGCCGGTAGTGCGCAGGCAGGTCGTGTTCGCGCGCGCCACCCAGCACCAGGGCGTGATACCAGTCGTAGGGCACGGCCGCGGCGTCGATGCGCAGCGCGCGGTAGACGCAGGCCATGGCCCGGTGTCCCTCCAGCTCCACCGTCACCCGCTCTTCGCGGTATCCGACACCCAGGGACTCCGCGCGGTCGAGCAGGTGTTTCTCGGCCAGGTCGATACGGTACACGACACCGTGCACGGCCGCGTCCGCGTCATCCATCGCGACCACGTCGCACTTGCCAGAGCCATCGGCCGAGGCCATGTGCCAGCGCAGCACATGGGATCGCAGGACGGCGCGGCCGACGACACGCGCCGAGGCCGTGCGCGCGCGCAGGCGACTCGACAGCAGATTCGAGCCGTAGGCGAAATACAGGAAATGCGGCTTCATGTCGGCGGCTTCTCCAGGCCCGCACCTCGTTGCCGGTGCACTGCCGGGTCGCGGGACACGCCCGGCTCCGGAGCTTGCGGGGCAACGGGCCGCGCGCGCATGATGACGCGATGCTAGCGGGGAATCGCGTAGGTTCCAACCGCGTGCGCCACCGGCTCGGCCAGCCCTTCGGAGTAGATGGTGACCTCGCCCACGGCCAGCGAGCGGCCCAGCTTGAGCAGCTTGCAGACCCCGATGATGTCGCGGTCGCTCGCGGGCTTGCGCATGAAGTTGATGTTCAGGCTGGTCGTCACCGTCAGCGGCACGATGCCGATCTCGCCCAGGATCGCGACATACAGTGCCACGTCGGCCACCGTCATCATGACCGGGCCGGACACCGTGCCCCCCGGACGCAACTCCGCCTGGCCGACCGGATGGCGCACCGTCGCCATGCGCTCGCCCACCGATTCGACGGTGGACTTGTTCTGCGGGAATTCCCGCCTCAGGAAATCCGCGATCTCGACCTGGGTCGTCATGGGCCTGCTCCTTGTACTGGGCAGCAGTGTAGCCACCGCGCCGGCCCGGTCGCCTGCACCCTGACCGCCTTTGGCACGCATTTTGCTGCATGCCGGGGTCGGTGCGGGCCGGGTTCCGCGCCGGCAACGACCCATGGGCGCTCAGGTTCAGTCTGGTCGCAACCGGCATCGGATCGACTGGAGTGAACGCAGTGAGAGGCATTTTTTCAAGATTCGTGGGCCGCCTGCCCGTCGGCAGAAAGCTGCTGCTGATCTACCTGCTGGACCTCAGCGCGGTGATCTATGTCTCGGGCATCCTGATCAACGAGAAATACATCGCCATCAATTTCGCACGCAAGGAGGTGGCTGGCAGCGCCTACATCGCCGAGGTGCGCGACGTGCTGACGGGATTGCGCGTACCCATCGTGCTGGCGGCCGACGGCAAACCCGCCAGCGAGCCCCCCTCGCGCGAGCAGGTCGACCGATGGACGCACCGCCTGGCCGAGGCCGAGCAAAGATATGGTCAGGGCATGGCGAGCCAGGACAGCAGCGCCGCGCTGATCTCGCGCCTGGGCGCACTCGCAGGTGTGGACCGACTGCGCACACACGACCATGGTGCCGTCCAGGACGCCGGCCGGGAACTGATCACGCGACTGGGCAACCAGTCGAACCTGATCCTGGACCCCGATCTGGACAGCTACTACACGATGTCGCTGCTGGTGCTGCGTTTTCCCGAACTGCAGGACCTGATCGGCCGCCTGGCCAGCAAGTCGGTCGCGTTCGCCGCCAGCGAAGGTGAAGCGCGGGCCGTGCTGCTCAACGAGATGCTGATCTCCGAGGGACGGCTGGCCGCGACGATCAAGGGCATCCGGTCGGACTACGCCGAAGCGCTGGCAGCTGGCCCCGCGCGACTGCGCGATGAACTGGCGCCCTCCTTCACCGCCTTGTTCACCGCACTCGACCAGTTCCAGCAACGCACCGGCTACGACGGCACGAGGGCCAGCACCACCGACGCGGCAGCGGTGGAGCGACTGCACGCAGCAACCGGCGAGCGCATGGTGCGCGCCTGGCAGCAGACCAGTACCAGCCTGGATGCCTTGCTCGAGGCACGCATCTCGCACCTGCTGGCCCGGATGTGGCTGCACCTGGGCACGGCGGCCGTGCTGCTGCTGATCATCCTGGCGCTGGTGTATTTCATCGCGCGCCAGATCTCGCGTCCGATCCGATCGCTGGCCGCGGTGGCGGACCAGGTCAGCGTCTCCGGCGACTATTCGGTGCGCGCCACGCACGACAGCAGCGACGAGATCGGGCACCTGGTGAACGCCTTCAACAGCATGCTTGCCGATCTCGACCTGGAGCGTGCCGCGCGGGAAGACCTGGCCGCCACCGCGCGCGCGCGGGAAGCCCAGCATGCGTTGCTGGCGTCGTTTCCCAGCCCCTTGATCGTCACGTCCGTCCCCGAGCACCGGATCCTGCACGCCAACCAGCCCGCCGCGTCCTGGCTCGGCGACCATGATGGCGATCCATGGCTCAAGGCGCTGACGCCGGCCGCGCGCGCCCACTACTTCCAGCGCATGAGCGACGAGGACGCCGTGGACGGATTCGAAGTGCAGTGGCAGACCGGCGTGGACAAGAACGGAGCACCGATACGGCGCTGGGCCCTGCTGTCCGGACGCCGGCTGACCTACCAGGGCGCGCCGGCCATGCTCACCGTATTCACGCCGATCGGCCAGATGAAGTCGCTCGAGCAGCGGCTGCAGCTGTGGGCCAAGGTGTTCGAATCCTCGTCCGAGGCGATCGCGATCTTCGGCGTCGATCGCAGGCTGCTGATCGCCAACATGGCCTTTGCCAAGAGCGGCGGCTGGGACCTGAGTGAAGTGGCAGGGCGCACGCCCGAGTTCATGCATTCCACGCGCCACGAGCCGCGCTTCTACGAAGGCCTGTGGCAGCAGACGATCATCCGCGGGTCCTGGCAGGGTGACGTGTGGCTGCGGCGCAAGAACGGCACCGACTACCCGGCCTGGATGGTGTCCAATGCGGTGCGCGACACCTCAGGCCAGATCACGCACATGGTCACGTCCTGCGTCGACATGACCGAACACAAGGCGAACGAGGAGCGTATCCACCACCTGGCCCACCACGACGGGCTGACCGACCTGCCCAACCGCGCCTTGTGCATGGAGCGCCTGACCATGGCGCTCGAACAGGCCGCGCGCCACCACACGCCGGTGGCGGTGGTGTTCATCGACCTGGACCGCTTCAAGAACATCAACGACTCGATGGGCCACCATGTCGGCGACGGCCTGCTGCGCTCCGTCGCCCAGCGACTGCTCGACACGGTGCGCGCCGGCGACACGGTCTGCCGCCTGGGCGGCGACGAATTCGTCATCGTGTTGCAGGGCGCGCGCGACAACGACGAGATCATGCACATCGTCGCCGATCGCATCGTCGAGACGATTCGCAAGCCGCACCTGGTCGAAGGCGTGCCGCTGCACGTGTCGTGCAGCGCCGGCATCTCGGTGTTCCCGCAGGACGGGCGCGACGTCGACCATCTGATGCGCCATGCCGACGCCGCGATGTACCAGGCCAAGTCACGCGGGCGCAACATGGCGGTGTTCTTCACGCCGGAGCTCCATGCCCAGGCGCAGCAGCGGCTGTCGATCGAAAACGACCTGCGCCAGGTCATCGACCGCGACGAACTGCAGCTGTACTACCAGCCCCTGCTCGATGGCGCCAGCGGCCATGTGATCGGTGTCGAGGCGCTGGTGCGCTGGCAGCATCCCGCGCGCGGCATGGTCTCGCCCGCCACGTTCATCCCGATCGCGGAGGAGTCGGGCCAGATCGTGGCCATCGG
Source organism: Rhodoferax sp. (assembly GCA_024236015.1). GTDB lineage: Bacteria > Pseudomonadota > Gammaproteobacteria > Burkholderiales > Burkholderiaceae_C > CAISIP01. Next base: position 74,848 of record JACKLK010000001.1, on the reverse strand, counting down.
AGCCTGGATCCTGGAGCAGGCCTGCCGGCAGCATGCCGCCTGGCTGCGCCAGGGCATCGCGCCGCTGATGGTGTCGGTCAATGTGTCGAGCATCCAGCTGCGCGACAAGAACCTGCCGCAGGCGCTGGCGCAGACGCTGCGCCGACACGGCGTCGACCCGCGCATGCTGCAGCTGGAACTGACCGAAAGTTTCCTGATGGAGAACTCCTTGTCGACGGTCGAGTCGCTGCGCAAACTCAAGGCCCTCGGTGTCGCGCTGGCGATCGACGACTTCGGCACCGGATATTCCAGCCTGAACTACCTGCACCGCTTTCCGATCGACAAGCTCAAGATCGACCAGAGTTTCGTGCGCGACATGCTGCAGGACCCGGCCGACCGCGCGATCACGCAGGCCATCATCGGGCTGGGCCACGCATTGGGCATGCAGGTCGTCGCCGAAGGCGTCGAGCACGAGGCCGAGGCCGCGTTGCTGCGGCAATCGGGCTGCGACGCACTGCAGGGCTACCTGTTCGCACGTCCGATGCCGGCGCACGAGTTGCAGACCTGGCTGCGCGAACGCGTCATCGCCGAGGCATCTCCGGTGCAGCGGACATTGCCGGCCCCCGAACCGCAGGAAGCTCTCGGCTGAGCGACGCCGCGCCGATGCACCGGATCGGCGCGTGCGCACCAAGCGCAGGCGTCACGCACCAGACCGATGCCGGCAACCCCTTGTCGGGCCATCGCCTGCGCCGTGCGCCGGTCCATGCACGATTCCGTGCGCACCCGCTACGTTCGACGTGCATGTGGCTCGGCGGCGAAGCCAGCGTCAATCGGGAATGGTCAGCACGATCTTGCCGACATGGCGCTTGGCCAGGAAGTCCTGCTGCGCCTCGCGGATCTCGCACAGCGCATAGGTCCTGGCCACCAGCGGGCGCACCTCGCCCTGTTCGATGCGCGAGACCAGGCGGGCGAACACCTGCGGCTCGAGCACCGTGCATCCGAAGATCGACAAGTCCTTCAGGTAGACGGTGCGGATGTCGACCGGCACCGTCGGCGCCCCGATCGCGCCGGCGACCGCCAGCCGGCCGCCGCTGCGCAACACCTCGAGCAGGTCATGCCATTGTTCTCCGCCCACGAGATCGACGACGACATCGACGCTGCTGCGACCGAGGGTGTCGATCAGGTTCTCGTCGCGTGACAGCGCCCGGGAGGCGCCCAGGGCCCGCAAGGCATCGCGCTTGTCGGCACTGGTGATGGCGATCACGTCGGCGCCCCGGGCACGGGCCAGTTGCACCGCGGCCGAGCCCACACCACCCGATGCGCCGGTCACCAGGACCCGATCCGCCGCCGTCACGGCGGCACGCGTCAACATGTTCTCCGCGGTCGAATAGGAACAAGGGAATGAGGCCAGTTCGGCATCGCCGAGCGTGCTGTCGATGCGATGGGCATGGCGCGCCGCGACGACGAGGTACTGCGCAAACGCGCCGTCGCAATCCGAGCCGAGGAACCAGGGTTGCGCCAGCGCCTCGCCGCCGGCCTGCAGCAGGCAGGGCTCGACCAGCACCCGCTCGCCGATGCGCGCGGCATCGACCCCCGCGCCGACCGCCACCACGTGACCACAGGCGTCGATGCCCTGGATACGCGGGAACTGCACCGGGCTGCCGGACCAGGCGGCATCCCGGGCGGCCCCGTCGCCCTTGGAATACCAGGCGGTGCGCAGATTGATGTCGGTGTTGTTGACGCCGGCCGCACGCACCCGGATCAACACGTCGCCGCGGGCCGGCCGGGGAACGGGAATGGAATCGCTCCACCGCAACCGGTCGACGTCGCCGTGGCCGGTCAGCTGGACGCCGCTCATGGTGGTCGGCAAGCGGGGCATGGTCGAGGTGTTGTTCGTCTGCATCGAAGCATGATCAAAGTCGCGGCCGCGGCAGCCGCTGCGCGGTCAACCTCCGCCGCGCTGCATGTACAGGTCGAAGCGCTTCATGAATCGATAACGCTGCGCCTCGTCGAGCCCGGCGAACCGGAAGCTGACCAGCAGGCGCGGAATACGCGCCAGCGCGATGGTGCGCGGCTCGCCGACACGCCATGACAACGACAGGCTGCCGCCGTCGATGTCGGCCGTGACGGCCTGCGAAACCAGCTTGTACGGATGCGGACCCATGGCCTGGGGCAGCCAGCCCAGCCATTCCTTTTCGGTGCACCCCATCTCGCGATCGAATTTCTCTGCGTAGAACGCTTGCATGCAATGGTCTCGCTCAGGTCCGCTGCGCGGGGTACGGTCGGATCGCCGGCCCGGCAGCGGCAGTCGCCGGTCAGCCGCCGGCAATCGGCGGCCAGATGGCCAGCACGTCGCCTTCGGCCAGGGTGCGGGTCAGCCGGTCCTGCGGCTCGACGTATTTTCCGTTCACCAGCACCAGATGCACCATCTTCTCCGGCAGCGCCATCGGGGCGATGATCTGGCTGATGCTGGCGTCGGGCGCAACGTCCAGCTCCAGCATGTTGGTGTACTTGACGGCCGGCGGCAGGTAGTCGGTGAGCGACGCAAACAGCTTGAGCGTGATCTTCATGCCGCGACTTTACCTGCGTCGCTCGTCCTGCGCGCCGTTCCAGCCACTTTGTGCCTGCGCACTGGCCAGATAGGCGTCCATCAGCCGGGTCGGGTCCTTCTTGAGCGTGTCCTTCCAGGCGCCCAGATGGATCTGCCCCTCGACCAGGCCGCGCATGACCCCCACGTGGTCGGTCCAGCCGACGCTGTTGCAGCCGACCAGCACGTCGTCCTTGAACTGCAGGCTCAGGTGGCGGCCGGCGGACGCATCGGTCAGCTCCACGTGTTCGCCGCCCGGCACGCCTTCCCAGTTGCCGAAGCTGGTGGAGATCAGGCCCAGGGTGTCGAGCACGTTGATCTGGGTCACCCCCTTGAGCGCCGTGGTGCGGCCGACCATGTTCAGCGCCGCCACGCGCGCCTGCTCGGCGGCATTGGGCTGGATGGCACTGATGATGGTCTTGTTGCTGACCTTGTCGAACGCCTCGGCGCAGTCACCGGCCGCGTAGATGCCGGGCACGTTGGTCTGCAGGTGTTCGTCGGTCAGCACGCCCTGCAGGCAGGTCACGCCGGAGTTCTCGAGGAAACCGATCGCCGGTTTGACGCCGGTGGCGCTGATCACCAGGTCGACGTCCATGGTCTTGCCATTGGACAACTTGACCTTGAGCGGCGCGCCGGCATCGCCCTTCTCGATGGCTTCGACCTTGGTCTTGGTGAACACCTGCACGCCCTTGGCCTCGCACCACTGCTTGATCATGTTGCCGGCGGTGGGGCCCATCATGCGCGGCACCATGCGATCGCCCATCTCGACGACGCTGAGCTTGACACCCCGGGCCGCCAACGCCTCCATGATGATGCAGCCGATGAAGCCGGCGCCCATCTGCAAGACCCGCGCGCCCTGGGTTGCCAGCTTCATGATCGCGCGCGCATCGTCCATGGTCCAGCACGGGTGGATGCCCGGCAGGTCCATGCCCGGGATCGGCGGGCTGGCCGGCCGCGAGCCGGTGGCGATGAGCAGGCGATCGAAGTTCAGCACCTTGCCGTTGTCCAGCGTCACGGTCCTGGCCTTCGCATCGACGCCGACGGCCTGGCCGTGGACCATGTCGACCTTGAGGTCATCGAAATGGGTCAGGCTCTTGCGCAGGTAGGTGCCGTGTTCGCCGACGTTGCCGATCAGCAGGTAGGGAATCGCCATGCGCGAATACGGCGGCTCCTTCTCGTCGCCGACCATCGTGATGGTGTCGCCCGGGGCATGCTTGCGAAGGGTTTCGGCTGCGATCACGCCGGCCGGGCCGGCTCCGAGTATGACGTGGTGCATCAGGGTCTCACTTTCAGAAAAACGCAAGGCGGCCCTCGGAGCCGCCTTGTCAGCAGGGGCGGACGGGGCTTACAACCCCAGCCGTGCCTTGGTCTCGGCCGTCGGACGGCCTTGTGCATCCCAGCCACGCGCCTGGTAGTACTTGGGCAGCATCTCGGGCAACATGCTGACCTTGCCCTTGGCCGGGCCGGTCTTGGTGGCCTCGGTCAACAGGCGCTTGGGCAGGTTGTCGTCCTTGTCGGTGAAACCGGCGCGGTTGTTGAACTCGCGCTCCATGTTCCAGATGCGCTCGCCGATCTTCTCGAGTTCCTCGGTCGTGTATTGCTCGCCGCATGCCGCCGCCATCTGGGGCGCCAGGTCGGCCAGGCCCCAGGCGAAGGTGGTGAAGATGCACAGGCCCGACGAATCGAAGGCCGCGGTCGCATCCTGGAACGCCTTGACCAGCTCCGGCTTACCTTCGTGCTCGAGCGGATCGGTCTTGACCGGAATGCCGAGCACCTCGGAGGCCACCGTATAACCCCGCAGGTGGCAGGCACCGCGGTTGCTGGTGGCGTAGGCCAGGCCCATGCCCTGGATGCCGCGTCCGTCGTAGGCCGGGAACTCCTGGCCCTTGACGCTCATCGACAGGTCCGGATGGCCGTATTTCTCGGTCAGGCGTTTCGAGCCCTGGCCGATCTCCTTGCCGAAGCCTTCGCCGTTGACGGTCTGCTCGGTCAGGAAGGCCAGCGCCTTGGCGGAACCGAACGGCGCCTCGATGCCGATCTGCTCCTTGGTGAGCACGCCCATCTCGTACAGCTCCATCACCGCGCCGATGGTGGCGCCGTAGCTGATCGGGTCGATGCCTTCCTCGTTGCACAGCAGGTTGGCGTATTGCAGCGCCTCGAGGTCGTTCACGCCATTGGCCGCACCGAGTGCCCAGGCCGCCTCGTACTCCAGGCCGCCGGAGGCACCCCAGTACTGCGGCTTGTTGGCCACGGTGAAGTGAGTCTCGTCCATCTTGCTGATGCGACCGCAGGCGATGGTGCAGCCGAAGCAGGCCTGGTTGGTCACCAGGTGCTTCTTGCCGTCGGTCTTGCGCGGCGTGGCCATGGCTTCGGCCGAGATGTCCTTGGCGCCCTCGAACTGCGAATCCTTGTGGTTGCGCGTGGGCAAGGCACCGACCTCGTTGATCACGTTCATCAGCACCTGGGTGCCGTAGGTCGGCAGGCCCTGGCCGGTGACGCCGTTCTCGGCCAGGATCTTCTTCTTCTCGGTGACCGCCTTCATGAAGGCCTTGGGGTCGCGGATGTTGCCCACGCCCTTGGTGCCGCGCACCGCGATCGCCTTGAGGTTCTTGCTGCCCATCACCGTACCGACGCCCGAGCGGCCGGCGGCGCGGTGCAGGTCGTTGACGACACTGGCGTAGAGCACGCCGTTCTCGCCGGCCTTGCCGATGCTGGAGATGCGGGTCAGCGGATCCTGCAGGCTCTTCTTGAGCATCTCCTCGGTCTGCCAGACGCTCTTGCCCCACAGGTGGGCCGCGTCACGCAGCTCGACGACGTCGTCATTGATGTACAGGTAGACCGGCTTGGGGCTCTTGCCCTCGAAGATCAGCATGTCGTAGCCGGCCATCTTGAACTCGGCACCCCAGTAACCGCCCGAGTTCGAGCAGGCGACCGCGCCGGTCAGCGGGCTCTTGGTGATGACGGTGTAGCGCCCGCCGGTGCTGGCCATGGTGCCGGTCAGCGGGCCGGTGGCCCAGATGATCTTGTTGTCGGGCGACAGCGGATCGACCTTGGCGTCGACCTCTTCCACCAGGTACTTGGTACCCAGGCCACGCGAGCCGATGTAGGCCTGCGCCCATTCCATGTTGGTCGGTTCGACCGTGACCGTGCCCTTGGTCAGGTCGACGCGGAGGATTTTTCCAGTCCATGACATGGTCGTTCTCCTTGATCAAGCTGCGCTGGGCTGATTGCCCAGCTTGTCGGCCCACTGCGCCATCTTGCCCAGGCCGGTCCAGTTGGCGTCGATGAAGGTGATGGCGCCGGTCGGGCAGGCGTCGGCACAGGCCGGCTCGCCGCCGCACAGGTCGCATTTCTGGACCTTGCCGGTTTCCTCGACATAGTTGATGGTGCCGAACGGGCAGGCGATGGTGCAGACCTTGCAACCGACACAGGTGGCCTCGTTGACCTCCATCGCGCCGGTGGCCTTGTTCATCGTGATGGCCTCCACCGGGCAGGCATGCAGGCACCAGGCTTCATCGCACTGGGTGCAGGTGTACGGGACCTTCTTGCCGGTGTGGTGGAAGTCGAACACCTTGATGCGCGACTTGGCCGTGGCGAAGGTGCCGTAGTTCTCGAACGAGCAAGCCATCTCGCACTGCAGGCAGCCGGTGCACTTCTCCGGGTTGATGTGCAACACCTTTTGCATCTGTCTCTCCTGTGGGTATTGGCGTTGTCCAGACGCCTTGCCTATGAACGGGTGAACATAGGCATTGTTGAAGCAGGCACCGCGATAAGACCTAGGGAGAACCCTAGGTTCCCGGATCTGCAGGGTCAGATATTCTCAATTTGAGACAGGCCGGTGCAGCCCGAATAAGGCCGCAGCACCTCCACCAGCGCATCGAACACCGCCGGCCCGCCCGAGACGATCTCGCGCGCCTCCAGGAAATCCGGCGCACCGGTGAAGTTGCCGACGCGGCCGCCCGCTTCCTGCACCAGCAGGCCGCCGGCGGCGACGTCCCAGGCGTTGAGGCCCTGATCGAAGCCGCCGTCGCATTGGCCGGCCGCGATACGGGCCAGGTCCAGCGCCGCGGAACCGCTGCGACGCACCGCGGCCACCCGCGCCATCACATCGCACAACATCGCAATCGCACGCGCGCCATCGGGCGCCGCACGGGCCGGGCAGCTGGTGGCGATCAGGGCCGACGGCAGGTCGGCGCGCCCGCTCACGTGCAGGCGGCTTGCGCCGCGAAACGCGCCCTGCCCGCGGCTGGCGTGGTACCACTCGCCGGCCATCACATCCAGGATCGCCGCATGTGTGATGTGCCCGCGCACCGCCAGTGCAATGCTGACGCCGACATGCGGATAGCCATGGAGGAAGTTCGTCGTGCCGTCGAGGGGATCGACGATCCAGACATGATCGGACGCCGCATGGCCATGGGCCATGGCCGACTCCTCGGTCCGCACCGCGTGGTTCGGGTACGCGCCCAGCAAGGTCTGCACGATGGCCTGTTCGCTCGCGAGGTCGACCTCGGTCACGAAATCGTTCGGCCGCTTCTCGCGCACCGCCACCGACGACGGGCTCCTGGCCGCGGCGCGGATGATGTTCCCGGCCAGCAGCGTGGCGCGCAAGGCGGTCGCCAGCGCAGGCTCGATGTCGGGAAGATCGGACGGCAGCGTCAACATGCCGCCATCGTAGCCGCAGCCGGCACCCGCGCCGCGGCATCGTGCACAATGGGCATGACCATGCAACCGCTTGCCCACGGACAGGACGCAGCACGCACGCCACTGGCGCGGCTCGAAGGCATCACGCGCGCACGCCAGCGCATGCTGGTCGAACGCGCTGCCGACGCCGGCAGCCTGATCGCCCCCTGGATCGCCCGCTCCTGGCAGCGTTGCCTGGCGCTGGGCCATGCGCCACAGCAACGGGTGGGTTTCGACCCACTGCCGGCGGCCGCCATGCGCCGTGCGCGCGAGCGCAACCGGCTGCTGACCCAGGCGGCGCGCGGCACGCTGCACAGCCTGGGACGGGCCCTGGCAGACACCCGGTATTTCGCGATTCTCACCAACGCCGACGGCGTGGTCGTCGACGTCAGCGGTCCGATCGACCGCAGCGACCGGCGCGCCGACCTGATCACCCGCGTCGGCGTCGACCTGTCCGAACACTGCGTCGGCACCACCGCGATCGGCGCGGCGCTGACCGACCTGCAGCCAGTGTGGTTGCACCGGGGCGAACATTTCTTCGTCGACACCTCGGTCTACAGCTGTGCCGGTGTGCCGCTGTTCGGCCCCACCGGATCCTGCGTCGGCATGCTGGACCTGACCGGTGTCGAGGTCGCCGAGCGGCCGGAGTTGCTGCACCTGGCCCAGCAATCGGCGCGCAGCATCGAGAACGCGATGACGCTGCAGGTTGCGCACGCCTTGTTGTTGCGGCTGAACTGGCCCGGCCATGCGCTGGGCGGGGACACGGACGCGCTGGTGGCGCTGGACGCGGACGGCCAGGTCGTGGCCTGCAACCGTGCTGCGCGCGACATGGTGCCGCAACTGCAGCACCCTGCCGGCGTCCACCTGCCGCCGCCGCATGCGGGCGAGCTGTTCGCGCTGCCGTTCCAGATGCTGTTCGATGCCGGCGCGCACGGCAACACCATCGACCTGCCCTTGTGGTCCGGCCTGCACCTGCAGGCACTGGCCGTGCCGGCTGGCCAGTCGGCGATGCCGACACCTGCTGGCCTTCGCATGTCCGCCGCGCCGTCGGCGGCCACGGGCGCCGGCCAACGCCGGCTGCGCGACATCGAGACCGCGCTGATCCGCAGGACGGTCGAGGAAACCCGCGGCAACGTGGCCGAAGCCGCCGCACGGCTGGGCGTAAGCCGAGCCACCGTGTACCGCCGGCTCGGCATGCGCCGCGCATGAACCCGCCGGGCCGTTCCCGGGCGCGAATCCCGCAGCGCGTCGCACGGAGGTGAGCCCGGTGGGACCGCGCGCCCCTGCAGCGTAGCGGTCTACTGGTCGTCGCCGGCGTTCGGGAAGAACAGCTGTTCGCCGCCGATCCGGTATTGCGCGATCGCTGACTGGCCCGGCGCGGAGATCACCCAGTCGATGAACTTCTGGGCATCGGCCACCTTCACGTGCGGATGTTTGGCCGGGTTGATCAGGATCACGCCATATTGGTTGAACAGGCGCTTGTCCCCCTCGACCAGCACCGCCAGGTCGCCGCGGTTCTTGAAATTGAGCCAGGTGCCGCGGTCCGCCATCACGTAGGCGTTGCTGCCTGCGGCCATGTTCAGCGCCGGGCCCATGCCGCAACCGCACTCCTTGTAGCCCGATCCCTTCCCGTCCGCCAGTTCGGCCGCCTTCCAGAAGCGCAGCTCGGCGGCGTGGGTGCCGCTCTTGTCGCCGCGCGAGATGAAGCCGGCATTGGCCGCGGCCAGCTTCTTCAACGCCTGCACGATGTCCTTGCCGCGGACGCCGGCGGGGTCGCCCTTGGGCCCGATGACGACGAAGTCGTTGTACATCACCGGATGGCGCTTGACGCCGAATCCGTCGGCGACGAACTTCGCCTCGGCCACCTTGTCGTGCACGAACAGCACGTCGGCGTCCCCCCGACGGCCCATGTCCAGCGCCTGGCCGGTGCCCAGCGCGACCACCTTGATGTCGATGCCGCTGGCCGCCTTGAACGCGGGCAGCAGGTGTGCGAACAGGCCCGACTGTTCGGTCGACGTGGTCGAGGCCATCGTGATCGTGGCCTGGGCGTGCGCACCCAGGGACAACACGCAGCCGGCCGCCAGCAACAGCAGGCGTCGCGGCCAGCCGCTGCGTGGCCGACGGGTGATGGAGGTGCGGGGGGTTGGTGACAGCATCATGCGAGTTCTCCTTTGACAAAAAGATCGGCGGCGCCCGAGACCGATTTCAGGCGTTGCGGGTGGAAAAAGTCGGCGACCGGCAGGTCGGCCAGCACACGGCCGTGCTCGAGATAGATCACCCGGCTGGCCAGGCGCTTGACCTGGCCCAGGTTGTGACTGGCAAACACCATGGTCATCGGGTGCCCCGGCTCGCCCTGGGCAAACGTCGCCATCAGGGCCTCGATCTCGCGCTTGGCATGCGGGTCCAGGCTGGCCGTGGGTTCGTCCAGCAGCCACAACGCGGGTTGGCGCACCCAGGCCCGCGCCAGTGCCACGCGCTGCTGCTGGCCGCCCGACAGGCCGCGCGCGCTGCGTGCGGCCAGCTCCCGCAAGCCCACCCGGTCCAGGCCGTGCAGCGCCGACTCGCGCGCGGCGCGCCAGCCGGTGCCCGACAACCACAGACCGAGTGCGACATTGTTCTGCACCGACATGCGCAGCATGAACGGGCGCTGGAACACCATGGCCTGGCGCAGGCCGGGTTCGGCCTGCAGACTGCCGGTCGTGGGCCGCAACAACCCGTGCAACACCCGCAACAGGCTGCTCTTGCCGCTGCCGTTGCTGCCCACCAGGGCCAGCCGCTCGCCGGCGTGCAGGTCCAGGTCGACCCGTTCCAGGGCGCTGACCGCGCCGAAACGCAGCCCCACGTTGCGCAGGCTCAACAGGCGCCGCATCAGGACGAGGACGTGAACGACGACAGGGACACACACGGCCATGCCATCACGCCGCACCGCCTGCCAGCACGGGCACGGCGCCGGTCTCGACCCGCTGGCGCCAGGCGCGCAGCAGCGCGATCAGCGCATTGAGCAGCAGCACGACCGCCAGCAGCACCAGGCCCAGGCCCAGGGCCAGCGGCAGGTCGCCCTTGCTGGTCTCCAACGCGATCGCCGTCGTCATGACCCGAGTGAAGCCGTCGATGTTGCCGCCGACGATCATCACCGCGCCCACCTCGGACACGGCCCGGCCGAACGCCGCGATCAGCACGGTCAGCAACGCGAAGCGCTCGTCCCAGGCCAGCATGGCGCCACGCAGCGCGGTACCGGCGCCCAGCGAACGCAGTTGCTCGCCATGGCCATGCTCGACGTCCTCCACGACCTGCCGGGTCAACGCCGTGACCACCGGCACCACCAGCATCGCCTGCGCCAGCACCATTGCCTTGATGCTGAACAACCAACCCAATCCCCCCAGGGGGCCCGAACGTGACAGCAAGAGATAAACCACCAGCCCCACCACCACCGAAGGCACGGCCAGCAAGGTGTTGAGCAAGGTCAGGCAGGTGCCGCGCCCGCGAAACCGCGCGACTCCCAGCCAGGCGCCACATGCCAATCCGAAGCCGCATGCCAGCAGGCATGCCAGGCTGCTGACGAGCAGCGACCGGCCCACGATGGTCCACAGGGCCGGGTCGAACGCGCTGATCAACTGCAGCGCTGTAGCCGCGCTTTGCGAGAAGGTGGACATGTTCGGGTATCGTAGGCACGGGCACAATTCCCCGCGATATGAAACTTCATGCATAGGCTCCAGTTCCACTACACGCTGGGTCGCGACAGCGGCCCGGCACGGGTGCGCAACCCCTTGATCGACCTGCTGCAGGCGGTCGAGCTGCACGGTTCGATCTCGGCCGCGGCACGGGCCCTGGGGTACTCGTATCGCCATGTCTGGGGCGAGCTCAAGCGCTGGGAGGACGAACTGGGCGACGGGCTGGTGACCTGGGACAAGGGCCAGCCGGCCCGGCTGACCACCTTCGGCCACAAGCTGATGTGGGCCGAACGCCAGGCCCAGGTCCGGCTGGCGCCCCAGATCGAGGCCTTGCGCAGCGACCTGGAACGCGCATTCGCGGTCGCGTTCGACGATCGCGCCCATGTGCTGACGCTGTACGCCAGCCACGACATGGCCCTGGCCGCGTTGCGCGAACACGCGCTGGCGCTGGGGCCGACGCAGCAGGCGCACCACGACACGCACGGGCCCTTGCACCTGGACATCCGGTTCTGCGGCAGCGTGGACGCGATCCGCGCGCTCAACGAGGGCCGTTGCGCGATGGCCGGTTTCCACACGCTGCAGACACCGGCACCGGGCTCCTTGGCCGAACGCACCTACAAGCCGCTGCTGCGTCCCGGGCAACACAAGATCATCGGTTTCGCGCAGCGCACCCAGGGCCTGATCGTGGCGCGCGGCAATCCGCTGCGCCTGCAGGGCCTGCGGGACGTGGCCGCCACCCGCGCCCGGTTCGTCAATCGGGCCCTGGGCACCGGCACCCGGCTGCTGCTGGCCGAGCTGATGGAGCAAGCGGCGCTGGCGCCCGCCGACATCGACGGTTTCGCACGCACCGAGCCCTCGCATGGCGCCGTCGCCCACGCCGTCGCGCACGGCAGTGCCGATTGCGCGCTCGGCATCGAATCGGCTGCGCGGCAGCTGCGGCTCGACTTCGTGCCGCTGGCGCAGGAGTCCTACCACCTGGTCTGCCTCAAGTCGGCGCTCGAGCAGCCCGCCACGCGCGCCCTGCGCGCCGTGTTGTCCAGTGACTCCTGGCAGAGCGAACTCGCGGCGATGGAAGGTTATCGGCCGCAACACTGCGGCGAGGTGCTGTCGTTGCGCGCCGTCCTGCCCTGGTGGCAGTTCACACGGCGCAGGAGCGGAAGCCCGCGAACAGCAACTCGGCCTGCGGCAACTGGAACTGCCTGAAACGCGGATGCTTCATGCGTTCGCGGGTCGCGAACGAGGCGCCGCGCAACACCTTGTGGCTGCCGAAGCAGGCCTCGGAATAATCGCGCCAGGGGTCGGCCACGAAACCCGGATACGGCCGCGCCGTGCTGCCGGTCCACTCCCACACGTCGCCCCAGCGAAAGCCGCGCTGCGACGCGCTGCAGGCCGCCAGTTCCCATTCGACCTCGGCGGGCAGGCGCCGGCCGGCCCAGCGGCACCAGGCATCCGCCTCCCACCAGCTGACGTGGGTCGCCGGCTGGGCGCCGAGCATGCGCCGTGGCGAACCGAACCGGGTCTGCATCACGGCGCCGCTGGCCACGCCGATCTGCTGCACGTATCGCGGCGCCCTGCCACCGGCATCGGCGCCTTCGGCGCTGGCCTTGTCCTGCAACCACTGCCAGCCGTCGGGATGCCACAACTCGGCGCGGTCATAACCGCCGTCGTCGACGAACTCGACGTATTGGGCCCAGGTGACGACCTGCGCATCGATCTCGAAATCGGGCACCTCGACCCGATGGGCCGGCCGCTCGTTGTCGAAGCAGAAACCACCCGCGTCGTCGCTGCCCATGCGCCAGGAGGTTCGCGGCATCGCCAGCGGCGCGCGCATCGGCAGCGGGCCGGGCAACTCGATATCGAGCGGCACACCCAGCGCCTGTGCCGAGGCGATCAGTTCCTCTCCGTGCATGTCCTCGTGCGCCAGCGCCAGGCGGTAGAAATACAGGGCATCGTCGGTCTCGGGCGCCTTCTCGAGCAATTCCAGCGTGGACTCCAGCGTTGCCAGCAGATAGGTCTTGAGCGTGTCGAGATCGGGCATGGCCAGTTGCCAGCGCTGCGCGCGCGCGACCTGCGCATCGTCCCACCAGAGGTCGGCATCGGACTCCAGTGACGGCAGCCGGGTGCCGCGCGGATCGCACTGGCGCCCGCGGCCCCGCTGCAGGTTGCGCGCAATCCACCATTCCTGGAACCAGCCCACGTGGCCGAGTTGCCAGGCCAGCGGGTCGAGTTCGACGGCCTCGGTCACGGAGACACCGCCGGCCTTTGCATGCGATGCGATCTGGTCGGCCAGATGCAGCGTGTGGTTGCGCGCATCCATCAGCGCCACCGACAACAACTCGCGGCCGGCCGCGCGCATGTCGGGCGAATCGATACCTCGAACCAGGGCAGCGGTCATGGTGTCGATCTTATGCGAGGACGATGCACCACCGTGGGTCTCCAGAATGTCGGTGTGGCGACAAAGCGTCTATCCATGCGGGTTTCGAATGCGCAAGACGGCATCAAACTAAGGGAAACCCCGCTGCCAAACGCATGCCAATGCGCACAGAATGGTCGAGGCAAAAAAAATGTCTGCAGCACCATGTGCTTGCAATTCCAGGTTCGCGTCAGCCGATGCGACCCGCTTCGTTTTTCATCGAGGAGAAAATTCAATGGATCGTCGTTCCATCATCAAGAATGCAGGCCTGGCAGGAGTCCTGGCCGCCGGTGTCGCACCGGCCATCGTGCATGCCCAGGCCAACCTGCGCTGGCGCCTGACCTCGAGCTTCCCGAAATCGCTGGACACGCTGTTCGGCGTATCCGACGTGTTCGCCAAGCAGGTGAAGGAAATGTCGGGCGGCAAGTTCGAGATCACCACCCACGGTCCCGGCGAACTCGTTCCCGCCTTCGGCACCGTGGACGCGGTCCAGGCCGGCACCGTCGAGATGGCCAGCACGGCCCCGTATTACTATTTCGGCAAGGACCCGACGTTCGCCATCGGCTGCGCGATCCCGTTCGGCCTGAACAGCCGCCAGACCACCGCCTGGATGATGCAGGGCAACGGCCTGAAGCTCACGCGCGAGTTCTACCGCCAGTACAACATCATCAACTTCCCGATGGGCAACACCGGTGCGCAGATGGGCGGCTGGTTCCGCAAGCCGATCAAGACGCTCGATGACGTCAAGGGCCTGAAATTCCGCACCGGCGGCTTCAGCGGCAAGGTCTGGGAGCGCATCGGCGGCATCGCAGCCAACATCCCCGGCGGCGAGATCTACCAGTCGCTGGAAAAAGGCACGATCGACGCGGCCGAGTGGGTCGGTCCGTACGATGACCTGAAGCTGGGTTTCTACAAGGTCGCCAACAACTATGCGTATCCCGGTTTCTGGGAAGGCGGCCCGCAGCTCGACCTGCACGTCAACACCAAGGCCTACGACGGCCTGTCGGCGGAATACAAGGCGATCATCAACGCCGCCTCGATGTACGCCCACACGAACATGCAGGCCCAGTACGATGCCTGGAACCCCGCCGCGCTCAAGCAGCTGGTGGGCCTGGGTGCCAAGCTGTTCCCGTTCCCGCAGGTCGTGATGGAGGCCGCGTTCAAGGAAGCCATGGCCCTGTATTCGGAGCTCAACGGCAGCAACCCCGCCTGGAAGAAGATCTACGAGGACTACGCGAACTTCCGTCGCGACCAGAACCTGTGGTTCCGCTTCACCGAGTCGACCTTCGACAACTTCATGCAGCGCCAGAAGCTGTAAGCCGGCCGCGGCACGGGCACCTGGCCACAGGCGCCCGCCGCAGCAGCCAAGCCCCGCGCATGCGGGGCTTTTTTTTGTTCATGCCGTGCAAGCCGTCGATCGGGTGACCGCCAGGCCCCGAACCGGGTCGATCACCGGCGCGCTCAAGGCGCAAGCCGTCGCGCAGGCATCGGCACCAGGCGCCAGTTGCGCTGATGCGCGACGATGGCCACCAGGATCAGAACCATGCCGGCCACTTGCACGACGTCCAGGGCCAGGTCGAAGCAGACCAGGTCGACAACGATGGCCACCAGCGGATAGATGAACGACAACACGGCGATGCGTTCCGCCGTCAGCCGCTGGAAGGCCGCGTACAACAGGTTGTACTGCAACCCGGTATGCACCAGACCCAGCGTGAGCAGGCTGGTCCAGGCCAGCGGCGACAGGCTGGGCAACGCGATGTCCACCCAGGGGATCAACACGCATGCACCGATCAGCAACTGGACGCCGGCAATCTGCGCCGATGCGATGCCGCTGATCTTGCGCGTGGCCAAGGTGGCTACGGCGTAGAAAAACGCCGCGGCCAGCGCCAGCAGGACACCGCTGAGCATGGCGTCCTGTCCGGCCAGTTCCCCTCGCAGGCCGGACGTCAGGGCCACCCCCAGCAGCGCCACCAGCAACCACGGGAACTTGTGCCAGTCGGGGCGCTCGCGTTGCACCAGCGCCGCGAGCAGCAGCAGGAAGAACGGCTGCAGGTGGTAGACCACCGTTGCCACCGCGATGCCGCTGGCGCGGTAACTCATGAACAACAGTTGCCAGTTCACGATGAGGGCCGCCGCACCCACCAGCAGCCAGGCCGTCGCGGCGCGCCCCATGGGCCGCCAGCCGCCGCGCGCCCCCAGCCAGGCCAGCAATGCGAGACCCCCGACCAGGCAGCGCATCCAGACCACGTTCAGCGCGGTTTGTCCGCTGGCGAGCACGAACCACCCTATCGTCCCGGACAGCCCCATCGCTGCGGCCATGCGCCAGGTGCCGCCGCCGTGGCGCTCGTTGAATTGCGTTTGCATGGTTCCCATTCCTCCAGTTGAAGTCACGGGCATGAGTGTGGACTTGCCACTCTCAAATAACAATAATCCATAGAACCAAAACATTGTTGCTTCTAATTCAACATTCAGCGCCGCCTGCCGATCGCGGTGCCAAGGGGTCCACCGATGGAAATGCTCAACGAGATGGCCGTCTTCGTGCGTGTCGTCGACAGTGCGGGTTTCAGCGCCGCGGCACGCCAGATCGGACTGACCACGTCGGCCGTCAGCCGCCATGTCACGCGACTGGAAGCGCACCTGGGCGGACGGCTGCTGCAGCGAACCACGCGTTCGGTCCGCCTGACCGAGTTGGGCGAGCAGGTGTATGCGGGTTGCACCCGCATGTTGTCCGCCGCGCGCGAGGTCCAGGCCATGGCCGGCAGTTATGGCGCGCGCCCGAACGGCCTGGTGCGGGTGACGGCACCGGTGGTGTTCGGGCAGGTCTGGCTGGCGCCGCGACTGCCGGGTTTCCTGGCCCGATATCCCGAGGTGACCGTCCAGCTGAGCCTGGTGGACCGCAACGTGGACCTGGTCGAGGATGGCGTGGACCTGGCCATCCGGATCGCGCGGGAACTGAGTCCGGGCCTGGCGGCACGACGCCTGTGCCCGATGCGGTATGTCCTGGTCGCCAGTCCCGCGTACCTGCAGCGGCACGGTCGACCCGAGCACCCGCTCGCGTTGGCGGAGCACCATTGCATCTACCTGGGCTACGGAGCGTTCGGCAACACCTGGACGCTGCACCCGCTGACCGCACCGGCGCCGGCCAGGGCATCGCGTCGCGCCGGTGCGTCAGCGCAGCGGCCGGCGGCACCGTCGGATGCGGTCAAGGTCAAGGTCCGCAGCCGCGCCCTGGTGAACAACAGCGCCGCCATCGTGTCGATGGCGGCGGCTGATGGCGGAATCGGCCTGGTCCCGGATTTCAGCGCGAGGTCCGCGCTGGACGACGGACGCGTGCAGGAGGTGTTGCCCGGCTGGACCCTGGCAGCTCCCTATACCGGCACGGTGTTTGCGGTCTACACGCCGACCTCGCACCTGCCGCTCAAGACGCGCAGCCTGATCGACCACCTGGCAGAGGCAGCGACATCGCCTGACCCGACATGACCGCGCGGCGGGCTGCCGCATGGCGGCAAGCGCACCGCGCATGGAAAACGCCCCGCGACCCAGGGTCAGCGGGGCGTGCACGCATGCAGCCGGCGCGACTACTTCTTGGCTTCGGCTTCCTTCTGGACCGCCTCCAGGATGGCCTTCATCGGATCGTCGGCGGCGGCCCCGGGCTCGGCTGGCGCTGCGGCGCCGCCTTCCGGCGCGCTGGCCCCCGGCGCCGGGAAGCCGAAGGACGGAACCGGCGCCAGCTTGCCCGGACCCGGCAGGCGGAATGCCTCGAGCGCCGCGTCGGCATCGATCTGCGGCCCCTTGCTGATGCCGCTGACCACCAGTTGCGGGAACGTGATGATGCTGGCCAGCACGATCACCTGCAGGAACAGGAAGGCGATCGAACCCTTGTAGATCTGCGAGGTCTTGACCGCGGGGATGGTGGCGCCGGTGACACGGTCCTGGTATTCGGTCTTGGCCGCCACGCTGCGCAGATAGAACAACGCGAATCCGAAGGGCGGCGTCAGGAACGAGGTCTGCAGGTTCACCGCCAGGATCACGCCGAACCAGATCATCACGGCATCGATCGGCACGCCGGGCATCAGCTCGGGCAGGATCTTGGTGGCCACCGGCACCAGGATGGGGATCACGATGAACGCGATCTCGAAGAAGTCGATGAAGCAACCCAGGATGAACACCATCAGGTTGACGACGATCAGAAAGCCCAGTGCACCGCCCGGCATGTCGGTGAACAGGTGTTCGACCCAGACGTGGCCATCGGCGGCGTTGAACGTGAAGCTGAACACGGTCGAACCCACCAGGATGAACATCACGAAGGTGGCCAGCTTGGCCGTCCCGTCGAGCGCCTGCTTGAGCAGCTTGAAACTCAGCCTGCGGCGCGAGACCGCCATGATCAGCGCACCCATGGCACCCATGGCACCGCCTTCGGTCGGCGTGGCGATGCCCAGGAAGATCGTGCCCAGCACCAGGAACATCAGCACCAGGGGCGGAATCAGCACGAAGGTGACCTGCTCGGCCAGCTTGGACAGCAGGCCCATGCCCGTGACCCGGTTGATGATGGCCAGCGCCAACGCCAGCAACGAGGAGACGGTCAGCGACAGGATGACGATCTCGTCACCCGGGGACGGAATCGTGCGCTCGAGCCATTGCGTCATCAGGCCGTCGTGGATCGTCGACCAGTACCAGCCCGCAAGCCCGGCCAGCGTGAGCAGGATGATCAGCGACACATGGCCGCTGGCGCCGTTCTTCTCGCGGTAGATGCGAGCCTCGGGCGGCAGCGCCGGCACCCACTTGGGCTTGATGATGGCGATCACGACGATGTAGGCGATGTACAGGCCCACCAGCAACAACGCCGGCTTGAGCGCGCCGGAATACATGTCGCCGACCGAACGGCCCATCTGGTCGGCCAGCACGATCAGCACCAGCGAGGGCGGGATCGCCTGGGCCAGCGTGCCGGATGCCGTGATGGCGCCGGTGGCGACGGTGCGGTTGTAGCCGTAGCGCAGCATGATGGGCAGCGAGATCAGTCCCATCGAGATCACGGCCGCAGCCACCACGCCGGTGGTCGCCGCCAGCAGCGCTCCCACCAGGATCACCGCGATCGCCAGGCCGCCGCGCACCGGGCCGAACACCTGGCCGACGGTGGCCAGCAGGTCCTCGGCCATGCGCGAGCGCTCCAGGATGATGCCCATGAAGGTGAAGAAAGGGATCGCGAGCAAGGTCTCGTTGGACATGATCGCGAACACCCGCAGCGGCAATGCCTGGAACAGGTTGGTCGAGAACAGGCCCAGTTCCATGCCGATCAGGCCGAAAAAAAGGCCGGTGGCGGCCAATCCGAACGCGACCGGAATACCGGTCAGCAGGAAGAACATCAGCCCCGCAAACATGATCGGGACGAAGTTCTGGGTGATGAGTTCGATCATGTCAGTTCGTTCCGGTGGTCTGGGTGCGCGCGGCCTGGGCCCGGGCGTTTTCGGCTTCTTCCTCGGCGAGCATTTCCTCAGCCAGGATTTCCTCGGCCGTCTTGTCGTGTTCGACCGAGAACGGCTGGTCGCGATGGCCGGTCAGGAAACCGATGCGCTTGATCAGCTCCGACACGGCCTGCATCAGCAGCACCGCGAACCCGACGGGGATCAGGAAGATCGCCGGCCAGCGGATCAGGCCACCGGCGTTCTGGCTCATCTCGCCGCTGTCATAGGCGCGCATGAAATACGGCCAGGCCAGGTCGATCATGATGATGGCCAGCGGAATCGTGAACACCACGATGCCGATCGCATCGATGATGGCATTGGTGCGCTTGGAGAACTTGCCGGAAATGAAGTCGATGCGCACATGGTCGTTCTTGAGCATCACGTAGCCCACACCGAGCATGAACACGCCGGCGAACAGGTACCACTGGATCTCGAGCGCCGCGTTCGATCCCACGCTGAACGCCTTGCGCAGCACGGCATTGACCGCGCTGATGACGGTCGCCCCCAGGATCAGCCACATGATCAGCTTGCCAAGGCCCAGGCTGATGGCGTCGATCAGTCTGGACACGGATAAAAGAAAGGACATAAGCACTCCAACAGGAACACGGCGTGCGGGCGATGCGCACGCTCGCGCAGCAGCCGTCTGCAACAGACTCTAGGGTAACCCCTGCAGGGGGCAAAAGGCGGCCGAGTTTAGCCGATGAAACTAGGGGAAAACACGGCTTGCGCGCAGAAAACGCGCCGACCGGCGCCGAAATCCGCCACAGGCTTCAGCCGACCACCTTCAGCGATGGGCGTGCGGCTTCGACCAGCTCCGGAAAGCGACGGCGGATCGACTGCACGATGCCGTCGGCATCGAGGCCATGCAGGGCCAGCAGGCGCGCCGGATCGCCATGTTCGATGAACTGGTCGGGCAGGCCGAGTTGCAGCAGCGGGCGCAGCTGCCCGATGGACTGCAGGAACTCGTCGACCGCACTGCCCGCGCCGCCCATGACCGCGCCTTCCTCGATCGTCACCAGCACCGCATGCTGCTCGGCGATCTGGCGCAGCAGGGCCTGGTCGAGCGGCTTGACCCAGCGCATGTTGACCACGGTGGCATCGATCTGCTGCGCCGCCGCCAGCGCGGGATACAGCAAGGTGCCGAACGCCAGGATGGCAATGCCGCGCCCGGTGCGCCGGATCTCGCCCTTGCCATAGGGCAGGCCCGCCAGGCCCGGCTCGACCGCCACGCCCGCACCCGCGCCACGCGGATAACGCACTGCCACCGGGTGGTCCTGCTCGTACGCACTGGACAACAACTGGCGGCATTCCTTCTCGTCGGCCGGACAGGCCAGCGACAGGTTGGGGATGCAGCGCAGATACGGGATGTCGTAGTTGCCCGCATGGGTCGCACCGTCGGCGCCGACCAGGCCGGCGCGGTCGAGTGCGAACACCACCGGCAGGTTCTGGATCGCGACGTCGTGGATCAGCTGGTCATAGGCACGCTGCAGGAACGTGGAGTAGATCGCCACCACCGGCTTCATGCCTTCGCAGGCCATGCCGGCCGCGAACGTGACCGCGTGCTGCTCGGCAATGCCGACGTCGAAATACCGGTCGGGGAAACGCTTCTCGAACTCGACCAGCCCGGAACCTTCACGCATGGCCGGCGTGATGCCGACCAGGCGCTGATCCTGCGCCGCCATGTCGCACAACCACTGGCCGAACACCTGGGTGAAGGTCGGCTTGGCCGGCGTCGCCGCCTTCTGCAGCCCCACCGCCGGGTCGAACTTGCCCGGACCATGGTAGGCGACCGGATCGGCCTCGGCCAGCTTGTAGCCCTGGCCCTTCTTGGTGACCACGTGCAGGAACTGCGGGCCGTCCAGATGCCGGATGTTCTCGAGTGTCGGGATCAGCGAATCCAGGTCGTGACCGTCGATCGGGCCGGTGTAGTTGAAGCCGAACTTCTCGAACAGGGTGGCCGGGACGACCATGCCCTTGGCATGTTCCTCGAAGCGCTTGGCCAGCTCGAACAGCGGCGGCGCTCCCTTGAGCACGGTCTTGCCGACCTGCTTGGCCGCCGAATAGAACTGCCCGGTCATGAGCTGGGCCAGGTAACGGTTGAGCGCTCCCACCGGCGGGCTGATGCTCATGTCGTTGTCGTTGAGGATCACCAGCAGCTTGCAGTCCGCGACACCGGCATTGTTGAGGGCCTCGAACGCCATGCCGGCGGTCAATGCGCCGTCACCGATGATGGCCACGCTGTGGCGGTCGTCGCCGCGGATCTTCGAAGCCACCGCCATGCCCAGCGCCGCGGAGATGGAGGTACTGGAGTGGGCCGTGCCGAACGCATCGTATGCACTCTCGGCGCGCTGCGGAAAACCGCTCAGGCCGCCGAACTGGCGCAGGCTCGCCATGCGATCACGCCGCCCGGTCAGGATCTTGTGCGGATAGGTCTGGTGGCCGACATCCCAGACCAGCCGGTCGTGCGGCGTGTTGAACACGTAATGCAGGGCCACGGTCAGTTCGACCGTGCCCAGGTTGGAGCTCAGGTGCCCGCCGGTGCGCGAGACGCTGTCCAGCAGGAAGGCGCGCAATTGCGCCGCCAGTGCGCCCAGCTGCCCGCGGGGCATGCGTCGCAGGTCGGACGGATCACGGATCTGTTGCAACAACGGGTAGTCGGTATCGGGCATGGGCAGTCTTCAGTTCGATCGGTGCACGACCATGTCGGCCAGCGCACGCAGCGCCTGGTCGTACGGCAGGGCGGCGCGGTCCAGGGCCGCATGGGCATCGGCCAGCAGCGCGCGGGCAAACGCGCGCGAAGGCTCCAGGCCCATCACCGACACATAGGTCGGCTTGTCGGCCGCCGCGTCCTTGCCGGCGGTCTTGCCCAGCGTGGCGGAATCGGCGGTCACGTCCAGGATGTCGTCGACGACCTGGAACGCCAGGCCGATGGCGGCGCCGAATTCTTCCAGCGCACGCCACTGCGCGGCAGTTGCGCTGCCACACGCGGCACCCATCAGCACGCTGCCTTGCAGCAAGGCGCCGGTCTTGAGTGCATGCATGTCGCGCAACTGCTTCTCGCTCAACGGGCAGCCGACGCTGGCCAGGTCGATCGCCTGTCCGCCTGCCATGCCCGCGCTGCCGGCCGCACGGGCCAGCAAGCGGCAGAACCGGGCCTGCATCTCGACCGGCACCGCGTCGGGGCCGTCGGGCGTGAGCAACTCGAACGCCAGCGCCTGCAAGGCATCACCGGCCAGCAGCGCCGTCGCCTCGCCGAAGGCCACGTGCACCGTCGGTTTGCCCCGGCGCAACACATCGTTGTCCATGCACGGCATGTCGTCGTGCACCAGCGAATAGGCATGGATCAGTTCGACCGCACAGGCCGCGCGCAAGGCCGCTCCGGTGTGACCTTGCAGCGACTCGCAGGCCGCCATCACCAGCAACGGGCGCAGCCGCTTGCCGCCATCGAGCACGGCGTAACGCATGGCCTGCACCAGTTCGGCCGGCGCCCCGTGGTCCAGCCCCTCGGGGGGATCCGCCGTGACCCAGCGCTCGAGTGCGCGTTCGACCAGCTCGAGCCGGGCCGCCGACCAGACCCGCAGATCGATCGCCTGCGCGGGCCGCGGCGATACGGCCGGCTTCACTCGGGTATCCATGTCTTGAGTGTGCCCGCATCGAGCACGTTGATCTGGTTTTCCACGGCCTGGAGCTGGTCGCGGCAATATTGCAGCAACTCCGCGCCGCGCTGGTAGCCGCCGAGCAGTTGCTCCAGCGGCATGTCGCCGGATTCGAGCCGGCCGACCAGTTGTTCGAGTTCCTGCAGCGCAGCCTCGTAGCTCGCGGGAGTCGTCGTCGTGGTCGCTGGGGCGGTCGCCTTGGCCATGGAGTGTCGCTGTCCTGGAAACCTGCCATTTTAGGCACGCAGGGCCCGACCCCCTTGCACCGGCGCGACAGCCACCTCGCACGCGGCGCCTCGACCCCTCGCTGCGAAGGTAGAATCGAGCGTTTCGCCGCCGGTCCGTCCGGAATATCTTGTCACCGTCGGTCAATCATGCACCGGCGGCTGTCTTCTCCCTGTGGGGAGCATTTAGGTCAGGTCCCCGATGTCTGATTTAAGTCTTCGACTGCAGCAGGCGGCAAGCCAATTACCGGTTGCCAGCTATTTCGACGAAGCCATCTACCAACGCGAGCAAAGCCGCATCTTCCAGTGCGGGCCCCGGTACGTGGGGCATGAGCTGGCCGTACCCGAGATCGGCGACTACTACGCCCTGCCCCACGAGGCGGGGGGGCGGGCACTGGTACGCACCACCCAGGGCGTGGAGCTGATCTCCAACGTCTGCCGCCATCGCCAGGCGCTGATGCTCAAGGGCCGCGGCAGCCTGCTCACCGAGCAGCCCGGCAGCGCCTTCGGCAACATCGTGTGTCCCCTGCACCGCTGGACCTACAGCGGCGGCGGCGCGGCGGCCGCGGGCAAGACCGGCACCCTGATCGGCGCGCCGCATTTTCCGCAGGACCCCTGCCTGAACCTGGACAACTATGCGCTGCAGCAGTGGAACGGCCTGCTGTTCGAGGCGGCGCGTCCCGGCACGGGCCCAGGCGTATCGGTCGCCTCCGACCTGGCGGGGCTCGGTCCCCTGGCCGACCTGGACTTCAGCGGCCACGTGCTCGACCATGTCGAGATGCACGAATGCGACTACAACTGGAAGACCTTCATCGAGGTCTACCTCGAGGACTACCATGTCGGCCCCTTCCATCCCGGACTGGGCAGTTTCGTCGCCTGCGACGACCTGCGCTGGGAGTTCGGCAAGACCTACAGCGTGCAGACGGTCGGCGTCGCCAATCGCCTGGGCAAGGCCGGCAGCCCGGCCTACGAGCGCTGGCAGTCGGCGCTGCTGAACTACCGCGACGGCAAGACGCCCCGGCACGGCGCGATCTGGCTGGCGTATTACCCGCACGTGATGGTCGAGTGGTATCCGCACGTGCTGACCGTCTCCACGCTGCACCCGATGGGGCCGAACAAGACGCTCAACGTGGTCGAGTTCTACTACCCGGAGGAGATCGCGGCCTTCGAGCGCGACTTCGTCGAGGCACAACAGGCGGCCTACATGGAGACCTGCGTCGAGGACGACGAGATCGCGCTGCGCATGGATGCCGGCCGGCGTGCGCTGATGCAACGCGGCGTCAACGAACGCGGCCCCTACCAGAGCCCGATGGAAGACGGCATGCAGCATTTCCACGAGTGGTACCGCAACGCGATGGGCCCGCAGCCCTTGCCCAACGACGAATGAGCATGGACTACACCACGCTGATCTCCGCCGACCAACTGCTGGTCCTGCGCGAAGCGGACCGGCCGCTGATGATCTTCGACTGCAGCTTCGACCTGACCCAGCCGCGATCGGGCGATGCGCAGTTCGCCGAAGCCCATATTCCGGGTGCGGTGCGCGCCGACCTGGACCGGCATCTCAGCGCCAAGGGCGATCCGAACGCCGCCAGCGGCGGACGCCATCCGCTGCCCGACCGCGCCGCCTTCGCCCGCTGGCTGGGCAGCGTGGGCCTGGCCAACGACATGCAGGTCGTGGTCTACGACCGCCAGGGCGTCAACTACTGCGGCCGCCTGTGGTGGATGCTCAAGTGGGTCGGCCATGAACGCGTGGCCGTGCTCGACGGCGGCATGCCCGCCTGGTACGCGGCCGGCGGCGTGGTCACCAGCGGCGCGGCCACCGTGCATGCGCCGCAGGATTTCCAGCTCAAGCCCGAGCGCGCGGTGCTGGTCAGCGCGCAGCAGGTACAGGAACGGCTCGCCGACCCTGCCGGCCAGTGCCTGATCGACGCCCGTGCCGAGCCGCGGTACCGCGGCGAGGTCGAGCCGCTCGATCCGGTCGCCGGCCACATTCCCGGCGCACTGAACCGGCCATTCCCCACCAACATCGACGACGACGGCCTGTTCAAGCCGGCCATCGTGCTCAAGGCCGAGTTGCTCGAACTGCTCGACGGGCGCGACCCGTCCACGGTCGTGCACCACTGCGGCAGCGGCGTCACCGCCGTGCCCAACCTGCTGGCGATGGAAATCGCCGGCCTGGGCCGCCAGGCGCTGTTCGCCGGCAGCTGGAGCGAATGGTGCAGCGATCCGTCACGGCCGGTGGCCAAGGGCTGAGCCATCCGGCAGGTGGTTGAGACAGCGCTCTCACAGCGCGAGCGCGTGGTTGTCCGCGCTCACGCCCAGGCCGGCCGAACGCGGCACGGTCTCCAGTTGCCAGGCCAGCGCCCGGCCTGAAGCCCAGCCCCAGCTCTGGTCGGGCGCGCCAGCGAGTGCGCAGGCGTCCTGCAGTGCCAACGGCCCGACCAGGGTGCCGTCGAGCGTGAACTGCATCACGGCCCCGGCACGGGGACAACTGACGAACCAGTGATCGTCGATGGCGGCCACGTCGCCGGCATATCCGGCAACACCGTGGCTGGACGCGACGACGTGCAATCGGCGCCGTGCCAGGTCCAGCAAGGCCAGCACCGGCGCGTCGGCGCGTTGCTGTGCATCGTCATGCTGCGCCTGCATCGCAACCGCCACCCGACCGCTGCGATGCCAGGCCAGATGCCGCAGGCTCAGCCGCGGATCGGGCACCTGCAGCAAGCGGCCCACGGCGCCGTCCGACGCCGACATGAATACCAGCGATGAGTCCATGCGTTCGAGCGTCAGCCCTGCGCGGCCGGTCTCGGGCCGCGAGGCGATCCCTCCGTTGGCGACCAGCAGCTGACCGTCGGGCAGCATCAGCATCGCGTGCGGGTCGGCCCCCCGGGTCGGCCATCGCGCGGTCGCCGCCAGCGACGCCCGGTCGCGGCGAACGAGTTGGCCTTCGCCCGACTCCTGGTCGGTCTCGGTCGTCAACAGGTGGTCGCCATCGACGAGCACATGGCCGTTGAGCCGGCTGTCGCCTTCCAGCCAATGCCACGACGCCGCATGCCGATCACCCGGCTGCTGCGGTCGCCAGCGCAGCAGCCACTCGCCCGGCCGGCGCGCCACCGCCAAGATGCTGCCGTCGGGCTCCAGCGCCAGTCCGTGCGCCCGCGTCGGCACCTCGATGGAGGCCGACACGTGTACCCGCGCGTGGTCCATGTGCAGCAGGCCGACATGGTGGCGACCAGCCGCGTCGTCCCAGGCGGCGGCGACACGGCGCGATGGCGCAGCACGGCCAGGACCCGGCGGCTCCATCGCGAACACGGGCGCCACCATTGCGGCGCCGATGCCGGCGCATGCGGCCGCCAGGCTGCGACGCCGGGTCCAGCGCGGCACGTCAATCCCCGTCGGCATCGCTGAACCCGATCGACACGTTCAACGCCGGTGCCAGTTCGGCCTGCATCAGACGCGTCAACTGCCCCAGCGCATCGGCGGCGGCCTCGACCGATGCCGGTTGCTGCGGCTGCGCCTGCGCCATCGCACGATCCGCCTGCGCCGTCGCCAGCACCAGCTTGTCCGCCAGGTCATTGGCGCCGCGGCTGCGCAGCCAGGTCTCGAACGCAATCAGCTGCTCGCTGCCGGTGGCCTGCGGCGTCGCGCGTGCACCCAGAACCGCATAGTCCCGCAAGGTGCTCCAGCGCGCGGCCCAGCTGTCGCGACTTTGTCCGCTGCGCTGGCGTGGAAACACCGCGGCTTCGTTGCGGCTGCGCGCCACCTCGACCGGTTTGCGCATGAAGGCCCAGCGCAGGCGTTCCACCCCGCCGACCCATTGGTTGACGGCTTCGGCAAAGGCGGCCTGGGTCTGCTCCTGGTCGGGTTCTGCAGCGGCCAGCGTGCCGAAGGCCGGCACGACGGCATCGGCCTCGCGCTGCAGGTGTTCCGCCACGGACAGCGCATAGCCGCATGGCGGCGTGCCGGGCGTCGGCACGTCGGGCCACAACAACCACTCCAGCGCCTCGAAGCCCTTGGCCGGCGCGCCCACCAGTTCCATCGCGGCCGCATCCTTCGCGCCGCTGCGCGCGGCGCGCTCGAGCATGGCCGCACGCGCGGGCATGAAGTCGACCGAACGTGCACTGCGACGCTCGATCAGCGGTCCGAGCGCGATGCTGTCCAGCCGGTCCCATGCGGTCACCGCCGCACGCCATTCCTGCTGCAGCGCCGTCGCGGCCACCGCGGGCGCCGGTGCGCCGGTACACCAGCGTTGCAAGTCCGATCGCAAAGTCGCTGCGGCCGCCTTCCATTGCATGGCGTCGGCCAGGCGCTGGCGCCCGGATGCCTGTACATACTGCTCCGGCGAATAGAACGGCACCGCGGTCGTGCGCCAGTTGTCTTGCGCACCGGCGCTGCCGACCCACAGGCTCGCACCCGCGAACACACCCAGCACCATCCGGCACCATCGATTCAGGTTCATAAGGAGTCCACAAAGGCGATCAAGGCTTCGCGTTCGACCCGGCTCATGCGCAACACATGGTCGCGCGAGGCCGCCGCTTCCCCGCCATGCCACAGGATGGCCTGCAAGGTGCCGTCGGCCCGGCCGTCGTGCATCAGACGCTGGTGGCCGTTGACGTCGCGGATCAGGCCGACACCCCACAACGGCGGCGTGCGCCATTGCGCGCCACTGGCGGCGAAATCAGGACGCCCGTCGGCCAGCGCATCGCCCATGTCGTGCACAAGCAGGTCGGTGTAGGGCCATATGCGCTGCCCCGCGGCGGCCGAGCTGCCCCCGTCCGCACCGGTCACAGGCCCGGTGACATAACTCGGTCGATGGCAGGCCGCGCACTGCGCCTGCGCAAACAGCCGCTGTCCGTGCACGACCTGCGCCGCGTTCGGCTTGCGCCGCGCCGCCGGCGCCAACGTAGCCTGGTAGAACACCACCTGGGCCAGTGTGGCATCGTCGATCTCGGGACCCTTGCCGCCAGGTCCTCCGCGCGGTGCCGCGGCGCAGGCCGCCTGCGCGACGGTGCACGACTCGTCCGGAAACAACGTCGACGTGATGCCCATGTCGCCATGGAAGGCGGCCGCCGTCTGATGCGCCAGCGACGCGACGTTGGCCTTCCAGCCGAACCGGCCGATCCGCATGGACGCGGATGGCGCGTCCCAGACCCGGTTGACCATCCCCCGGACCGGGCCGCCGGCGGCAGCCTGCTCGCGCGCATTGCGCTCGATCTCCGCGTCCGCGATCGCCGCGAGCAGGCCGATGCCCGCCAGCTGCGGAGCGATGCGCGGGCTCATCAGCAGCGACGGCGCCACGGGTCCGTAGGCGAGATCCTCGAGGCGGTAGTGCGGCTGCTGCAGCAGGTACCGGGTGCCGTCGGCAAAACGGCCCGGCATTGCAACATGCTCGATGACGATGCGCGCCTCCGGCATCACGCCCTGCACCGCCGCATTCGCGATCTGGTCTCCATAGACCGGATCGGGCCGTGGCCCGCCGTGCGGGCCTGCGCCGGGGACGGACAGGCGCAGCAACAAGGCCACCGCCGGTTCGGTGCGCGCGTCGCTGCCGGCCGGTGGCGCGCCGCGACCGTCCTGGTCGTGGCAGCCGCCGCAGGAGCGTGCAATGAACAGGGGTCCCAACCCGTCACGCGCCTGGGTCGAGGACGGCGCCTCGACCCAGTTGCGGCGGAAAAACGAGTTGCCGATCGCAAAACGCGTGCGTTCGGCGTCGGACAGGTTGGCGAACGGGAACGAGAACGCATTGCGGCCATTCGCGAACACAGTGGTTGCCCCGCCGGTGCGCTCCCCGCGCGGGTCGGCGACATCGTCGGCGCGCAGATGCGCCCCTGCAGCGCCACAGAGCGCCATTGCCAGCACGACCGCGCGCATCGTCTGCCCCGACACGACCGGCCTCAACCCGACGAGGCCTGGTTGAGCCGGGTGATGCCCAGCGCCGCGGCCGCCAGCGCCAGATCCTTGGACTGCTGCACCAGGCTGTCGATGGTCGCCTGCACCCGCAGGCGGCCGGGTGCATCCTTGCCGCCGATGATCTCCCGGTCGAACGGCGGCACGATCGCGCGTGCCGCGGCGACCGACGCGGCCACGCGCTCGGAGACCTGCTGCGCCAGCGCCGCATCCTTCGCGGCCACGAGGTCGCGCAGCGAATCGCCTTGCAGCGTGCTGCCGTCGCGGCGCAGGAATCGTCCGAGCCAGACATTCTCGATGCCCAGTGCGTTGTTGACGATGTCGCGGTGCGTGTTGTCGGAGAAGCACGAATGCTCGTCTTCCTGGTCCTGGGTGTTGAGCGCGACCTCCATGCGTTCGCCGGCCAGTTCGCCGCGCGACAACGCGCCCAGGCCGACGATCATCTTGCGCACCGACTCCATACCGCCGTGCTCGAACCGGCGCCGGTAGTTCGCGGCTCCCGCACGCCACGCCACGACCAGCGACTGCAGGTCATCGACCAGCAGTCCCGTGACCGTGCCCAGGTACTGGCGCCGGCGATCCGCGTTGGGCGCCTTGCCATCGACATAGTCCTCGTACGATCGCGCACCGGCCCCGTTTGCATCGAGGTCCTGGCCCCACAGCAGGAATTCGATGGCATGCCAGCCGGTCGCGACGTTTTCCTCACCGCCACGCTCGTTCAATCGCTTCAGCGCGGCCTTGCTGATCGCGATCTTGCGGTTGTTGACGATGCCCGCGTTCGGCTTGCCGTCGACCCGGTCGACATAGGCCTCGTCCATGGGCCAGGCGTTCAACCGCCCCTCGGGCCCGTGTTCGTCGTCGATCGGTCCGCCATAGAAGCGAAAGGCCTCGGTCTGCCCGTAGCTCTCCCGCGCCGCCAGCCAGGCCCGGCGCGCGGCCTGCAATGCCTCGTCACCCGGCTTGGCGATGAACGTGGCGATCGTCGCCTGCAACGCGCGTGCGCCGGCCAGTGCATCTTCGTAGCCCGCCAGCACCAGGGCGCCGTAATGCCGCAGCACCTTGTCGACGGAGGTGTCGGCGGCCTGGACGTTCCACGACGCCGCGGACCCCAGCAACAGGGGGATCGTCAGCTTCTGCAGAAATTCGCGTTTGCGCATCATGGGACTCCTCGATTCGGACCGAAAAGCCGCCATTCTATCAGCGCATGCGAATCATTCGCATTAACAATACGAACACCACACCCCCATCACGGCGTCGATGCGCCAGCGAACGCAGTCCTGCGGCTGCGGAGCGGGCACCGACAGGCCGACACGCGGTCGTGCGCCGGGCAGGACACCCCTACTCTGCCCTCGGTCGTGCACCACTGCGGCAGCGGCGTCACCGCCGTGCCCAACCTGCTGGCGATGGAAATCGCCGGCCTGGGCCGCCAGGCGCTGTTCGCCGGCAGCTGGAGCGAATGGTGCAGCGATCCGTCACGGCCGGTCGAGCGCGGACAAGGTTGACCGGCGCCGGCGGCGCACGATCCCGGTCAGCATGAGCAGTCCGGCCAGCAGCATGGCATAGGTCTGCGGCTCGGGAATCGGCGCCACCGCCGCCAGGTTGACGGCACCGTTCTGCGCTCCCAGGTACGCACCCAGGTCGCCGGGCGCGGGATTGGAGTCTCCGAAACCGTTGTCCATGATGACCTTGGCCTCGTGGTTCTCGTCGTAGGTGCCGGCGTACGCGAAGAACTCGTAACGGCGCACGATGGCGGCGGCGTTGCCGCCCGCCTCGCGATCGACCTCGACGAAGCCCGAGTTCGGGTTGTTGAATTCCTTCTGGACCAGCTGCCACTCGATCTCGGTCTGCACCTGCTCGATCACCGGATTGCCGCCGATCAGGTCCTCGAGTCCGACTTCCCGCTCGATCTCGGTCGTGAACACCTTGACCCAGATCGCGTCGCCGAACTCGGCCGCATGCGGCGGCTCGGGCGCCTCGATGCGCGCAATCACGCGCGGCGGGCCGGCCGGCACCTGCGCATTCGGTATCACCTGCCACACGGGCGCCGGCAACACGACACCGCCCTTGGTCAGGTCGGCGGAATCGGGCGCGGTCTCGAGCAGCCAGCTGTAGGTGGTCCGGGTCGGCGTCTTGCGGGTACCCACGCCGAAATGGTCGCAGGACGTCGCGGGCCCGTAGCCGATGCCGCCGCCGGTCCAGCAGTTGTCGCCCGGCGTGACCTGGTTGCCGGACGGGGTTCCGAAGTCCCACCGCATCGTGGCCGGATCGAACAGTCCCCGGTAGGTGACCCGCACGCCGAAGATGCCGCCTCCGGCATCGTATTCGGTCACGGTCGGCGCACCGTAGCGCTGCACCGCGAGCTGCGGGTCGAAGCCCCGCCCCGACGGGAATCCCCGGCCGACGCCGCCAAAGGTATCGGAGATGTCGCCCAGATGCAGGTCCTCGAGTTCGATCTCGAAGCCGTGGGCCACGCTGCCGGTGTCGTTGACGACGTCGAAGTTGCCCAGGGTGCCGAATACGCTGGCATGGGCCGCTACCGCGAAGCCGGCACACGGCAATGCCGTGGCCAGGGCGCGCAAACAGGTTCTGATCCGCATGGCTGTCCCCCTCGTGACGTGATGCGACGGCAACGTGCCGCCGGTTTCCGCACCCTGGGCGCGCAAGCTTAAGCCAGGATTAAGGTGGTTGAGCGCATGACCATCGGCCCGGAACAACCTGCGGTTTCCATGATCTGCGTCACACCGTGGCTGTCATGGCATGACCCAGGTCAAGACCGCGGCGGCGGCATCAGACGACGTCTTGCGCGCGCAGCGAACCGATGTCGCCGTCCGACAGGCCCAGCTCGCGCAGGATGGCGTCGGTCTGTTGGCCCAGCGACGGCAATGGGTCCATGCGCGGCAGCCCATCGGCAGCCAGGCCCGGCGGCACCAGCGCCGGCAGTGGGCCCACCGGCGAATCGACCTCGCTCCAGCGCCGGCGCGCGCGCAATTGCGGATGCACCCAGACATCGGCCATGGTGTTGACGCTGGCGTTCGCGATACGCGCTGCGTCCAGCCGTTCGGTCACCTGCGCCGCGTCCAGCTCGGCGAAACAGGCCTCGATGATGGCGCGCAAGGCGTCGCGCGCGGCGCTGCGCCCGGCGTTGCGGCGAAAACGCGGGTCCTGCGCCAGTGCGGGCTGACGCAGCACGACGCTGCAGAACGCCGGCCATTCGCGTTCGTTCTGCAGTCCCAGCATGACGCTGCTGCCATCGCCGACCGCGAACGGCCCGTACGGATAAATCGTCGCGTGGCTGGCACCGGCCCGTGGCGGTGGCGGTGCACCGTCGAACGCGTAATACATCGGGAAACCCATCCACTCCACCAGCGACTCGAGCATGGACACGTCGATGTGGCGTCCGCGTCCGCTGCTGCGCCGCTCCAGTTCGGCCGCCAGGATGTTCGAATACGCGAACATGCCAGCCGCGATGTCGGCGATCGAATTGCCGGACTTGGCTGGCGCCTCGGCGCTGCCGGTGACCGACAGGTAACCGGCCTCGCTCTGGATCAGCAGGTCGTAGGCCTTCTTGTCCCGATACGGCCCGTCACCGCCGTAGCCGGAGATGTCGCACAAGATGAGCCCCGGCTTGTCGGCCGACAGGCGGTCCCAGCCCAGGCCGAGCCGCGCCGCCGCGCCCGGTGCGAGGTTCTGCACCACGATGTCGGCCTTCTCGTGCACCAGGCGGCGCAGGATGGCCGCGCCCTCGGGATGCTTGAGGTCCAGCGTCAGGCTTTCCTTGGAGCGGTTGGTCCAGACGAAGTGCGAGGACAGTCCCTTGACCCGGTCGTCATAGCCGCGCGCGAAATCGCCGCTGCCGGGGCGTTCGATCTTGATCACGCGCGCACCCAGGTCGGCGAGCTGGCGCGTGGCATACGGCGCGGCGATCGCGTGTTCCAGCGTGACCACGGTCGTGCCCTGCAAGGGGCGCAGCGGCGCTGCCGTCGGCGGGTTCATGCGGGCCTGGGTGTCGACGCCAAGACGCAATGCCGCGCGGCCTCAGAACAATCCCGAGATACGTCCGTCGTCATCGATGTCGATCCGGGCCGACGCCGGCTCCTTGGGCAGGCCGGGCATGGTCATGATGTCGCCGCAGACCATCACGACGAACTCGGCACCGGCGGCCAGCCGCACTTCGCGGATGTTGACCATGTGGCCGCTCGGCGCACCGCGCAGCTTGGGATCGGTCGAGAAGGAATATTGCGTCTTGGCCACGCATACCGGGTAGTGGCCGAACCCGTCCTCCTGCAGTTTCGCGATCTTCGCCCGCACCGCCGTGTCGGCCGAGATGTCGGAGGCGCCGTAGATCGTCGTGGCGATGGTCTTCATCTTGTCCCACAAGCTGGCCTCGTCCGGATAGACCAGCTTCATGCTGGCGGTGCCGCCCTCGGCCAGGCGCACGACTTCGCGCGCCAGGTCCTCGGCCCCGCGCGACCCCTCCGACCAGTGCCGCGCGACCACGACCGGGACACCTTGCCGGTCCATCTCGCGGCGCAGCAGGTCGAGTTCCTCCTGCGTGTCGGCGGTGAAATGGTTGATCGACACGACACAGGGCAATCCGTAGTGGTGCCGGATGTTGTCGACATGGCGCTCCAGGTTGGCAATGCCCTTCTTGAGCGCGGCCACATCGGGTGTGTTCAGGTCGCTGGCGTCGACGCCGCCATGGTGTTTGAGCGCCCGCAGCGTGGCCACGACCACCGCGACATCGGGACGCAGCCCGGCCTTGCGGCACTTGATGTCGATGAATTTCTCGGCACCCAGGTCGGCGCCGAAACCCGCCTCGGTCACGACGTATTCACCCAGCTTGAGCGCGGCCTGCGTCGCGGTGACGGTGTTGCAGCCATGCGCGATGTTGGCGAACGGGCCGCCATGGATGATGGCCGGATTGTTCTCCAGCGTCTGCACCAGGTTGGGCTTGATCGCATCCTTGAGCAGCGCAGCCATCGCGCCGTGCGCGTTCAGGTCGCGCGCGCGGATCGGCGTCTGTGCGCGGGTGTAGCCGACGATGATGTTGCCCAGCCGTTCCTTGAGGTCCTTGCGCGAGGTCGCCAGGCAGAAGATCGCCATCACCTCGGACGCGACGACGATGTCGAAGCCGTCCTCGCGCGGGAAACCGTTGCCCGGGCCGCCCAGCGACACCACGGTGGACCGCAAGGCGCGGTCGTTCATGTCCATGACCCGGCGCCAGACGATGCGCCGCACGTCGAAACCCAATGCATTGCCATGGTGGATGTGGTTGTCCATCAACGCGGCCAGCAGGTTGTGCGCCAGCGCGATTGCATTGAAGTCACCGGTGAAATGCAGGTTGATGTCCTCCATCGGGACGACCTGCGCATAGCCGCCGCCGGCGGCGCCGCCCTTCATGCCGAACACCGGCCCCAGCGACGGTTCGCGCAGCGCGATCACCGCGCGTTTGCCGATGCGGTTGAGCGCATCGCCCAGGCCCACCGTGGTCGTGGTCTTGCCTTCACCGGCCGGCGTGGGGCTGATCGCGGTGACCAGCACCAGCTTGCCGTCGGGTCCGGTCTGTCGGTGCAGCCAGGCCAGGTCGATCTTGGCCTTGTAGTGGCCATAGGGTTCCAGCGCCTCGGGCGGAATGCCCAGGCGATCCCGGGCCATCTCCAGCACGGGCCTGAGCGTGGCTGCCTGTGCTATCGCGATATCGGTCTGGGCCATGCCGTTGTCTCCTGATGGTGGACGCGTTGCCTGGCCACCATATTAGCGCCCGGGGCCGCGATCGCGTTGCGCCTCGTCCAGCAGCGCGGCGATGTCGGGCCGGCCGGCGCGTCGGGCCCCATCGCCCGCCGTCCGGCCACCGGAGTCGACCAGGCGCGGATCGGCCCCCGCATCGAGCAGCCGCCGCACCATGTCGACCTGCCCTGCGCCGGCAGCGCGCATCAGCAGGGTGCGACCCATGGCATCGCGGACATCGACCGACATGCCGGCGGCCAGGCGCGACGCGAGCGCGGGCCAGTTGCCGGCCGCGGCCATGCCATGGGCATCGTCCGCCATGGCACCCGGCCGGGCCGCACCCGCAAACCGTTCGGGCGACGGCGCAGCCCGCAAGGAGCCGGTGGCCTCGGCCATGGGTGGCGCCGCCGCGGCCGACGCGTCCGCGGCCGCCTCGGCGGCTGGCCGCGTCGATGCGGCCGGCGGCGCTGGCGCCAGCGCCTTGGCGGATACGGCATCGGCACCGTTCCGCGCACCCCGGGCCGGCCCAGCCGCCGGTGTCGCTGCCGCAGCCGCGGCGGCGTCGTTGGCCGTGGCCGTGGCAGCGGCCGGCGCCCGCGCCTGCGGCAGGTCGCGCGCCGACTCCGAGGCCGACTGCTGCGCGGAAACCGATGCAGACCGCTCGGCGCCGCCACGCAGCGGCACCACGGCGTCCGGTGCGCGCACGAGATCCTGCTCCTGCGGCGTGCCGCGGTCGAACTGCAGCACCAGCAGACCGGCCAGCGCGACCACCGCCAGGCTCGCGAGCATCGACACGCGCCAGCGCGCGGCGTTGGCCGCCGTGTCGCGCCCGGCGTCCGGCACGACGGGCGTGTCCGGCGGATCCGCCCCTTGCCGCAACGCGGCCATGACCCGCGCATGGGCACGCACCGCGTCGCCCACCGCCGGCGAAGGCGCGCCGCCCACCCGGTCGGCGGCCGCGTGGTAGAGCCGGATCAGGTCGTCATCATCGCCGTGGGGAGTGCCTGGTTTCATGCGTATTCCTGCAACAGCCGGCGCAAGGTCTGGCGCGCATACCGCAGCCGGCTCTTGGCGGTTTCGAACGTCACCTGCGTCGTGGCCGCGATCTCCTGCACCGACATGCCGGCCTCGGCCTGCAGCAGGAAGGCGTCACGCTGCTCGACGGGCAGCTGCGCGATCGCATCGAGCAATGCGACGGCCTGTTCGCGCCCCTGCAACTGGCGCAGCGGCCCGAAACCCGAGTCCGCCGCCCAGGTGGCCGCCAGCGCCGGCGCGTCGGCCTCTTCGCCGCCAAATGCGGGCGGGTCCAGGCTCTGGTGCTGCCGGCGTGTGCGCAGATGGTCGACCATGCGGTTGTGCGCCATGGTGAACAACCAGGTCCGGAACCGTGCCGTGACCTGGTAACGCGTCGCTTGGCGGGCCACGGCAAACCAGACATCCTGCAGCAGATCGTCGGCGACCGCGCGATCACCGACATGGCGCAACAGGTAGCGCCACGCGCTGGTGGCATGGCGCGCGTACAACACGTCGAACGCGGCCACGTCGCCCGCCGCGTAGCGCAGCATCATCGCTTCGTCGCTCGCATCGTCGGCGTCGGCATGGCCTGGCATCGGCGCGATTATCGCCATCGCCCGGGCCGTGCCAGCCCCGTCAATACCGCGGCGGCGGATCCGGCACGTAGCCGGCCTGCGCCGATGCCGGAAACGGATCGACACGGGGCGGCAGCGGCGCCCGGATCACGCCGCGGGCGATCAGGTTTTCGCTGCTGTCGTAGCGGATCCGGATGATGTCGTCCGGGCGATCGTGCCGTCGCGTGAACTGTGTGTGCGTCACCCACGAGGACTCGCGCTCGCCATGTGCGGTGCCCAGCCGCGGCGCGGGGGCCGCCGGCGACAAGGCCTTGCCAAGGGCCCGGCTCGCATCGGCCCCCGCCTCGGCCTGCGCGGCCGGCGCCGCGCGTTCGGATCGGGCCTCGCCGCCACCGGCGTCACGGGCCGACGCGCTCGCAGGCGGCGCTTCGCGCCGGCCGGCGCCCGGGAAAGTCTCGCGGTCCAGGTTCGACCGCTTGTCCATCTCCGGCGGCATCACGCGCGGCGCGACGGCCGGCCGCTGCTCCCGGAACACCGCCACGCCGATCACGCCCACATGGTCCGGCCGGCCGGTGCGCGACGCATAGGCGTCGCCGCTGCTGGAGAACGCGAATGCCGCGACCTCGCTGCGGCTCTTGCGCCAGCCGGTGACCTGGTAGCGGTGTGCGGGTGCCAGCACATATCCGGACTGGTCCCAGCCGGCGGTCTCGCCACTGAGCACATTGACGCCATCGACCGCGGTCACGGCCAGCAGCCGCTCGCCGGAGCGATTGCGCAGCACGATGGCATAACTGCGGCCCGGACTGCCGGCGACCCAGTGTTCGCCGCGGTGGGTCAGCACCGGCAACACGGCGCCGGTGGCGCGATCGAGCACGTCGACGTCGACCAGGCGGCCGACGGCATGGGACGGAAGGGCTGCGGCCGCCGCCAGCGCACACACGGCCAGTTGATGCAATTTCATGGAAGGGTCCCTGCAAGTGGATGGAACCCCCTGAAACGATCCAGGGCCACCGATGGGGTCGACGATGGCAAAAAAAATGTGTTTGACATCTATTTAACACATTGGTTAAATAACAGCATGCCCCTGCCCGCTACCGATTCCCTGAGCGCGACCTTCGCGGCGCTGGCCGACCCGACCCGGCGTGCGATCCTGGCCCGCCTGGCCCATGGCGAGTCGCCGGTGGGCGACCTGGTCAAGCCGTTTCCGATATCCGCTCCGGCGATCTCCCGCCACCTGCGCGTGCTCGAGAGCGCCGGCCTGATCGAACGCAAGGTCGACGCGCAATGGCGCATCTGCCGGCTGCATGCGCCGGGCCTGCGGCGCGCCAACGACTGGTTGTCCCAATACCGCGCGTTCTGGGACGACAGCCTGGACCGCCTGGTCGAGGTGCTCGAGGGGCCTGCCGCCACCGATCCCGTGCCCGCGACGCCACCCCATGTCGCCGCAGAGCCGCCGCCCGCATCGCCGCCACACGAACGTCCGCCCGCGGACGCGCGCACGCGCGAGCTCCAACCCGCTCACCGCCACCCGAGGAAAAAATCATGAACGCACCCGAGAGATTCACGCTGCGGATGACCCGCTTCATCCGGGCCCCGCGGGACAAGGTTTTTGCCGCCTTCACCACCGAGGCCGGTCTGGCGTCCTGGATGGGCCCGCGCGGCATGCGGGTCAACGCGGCGCAGGTGCACGCCGAAGTCGGTGGCGCCTGGCAGGTCGAGATGCAGTCGCGCGACGGCAGCCTGTTCGTCGTGGGCGGGCACTTCACGGCGCTGAACAGGCCGGCCAGCCTGGCCTACACCTGGCAATGGAAAGGCGAACACAACCCGATGCCCGGCGTCGAGACCCTGGTCGAGATCGCGTTGCACGAGAAGGACGGCGGCACCGAGATGCAGATGACACACAGCGGTTTCCCGGCTGCCGCGGCGCGAGACGGGCACAACCAGGGCTGGAGTTCGACCTTCAACCGCCTGAGCGACGCGCTTGATCCGCAAGGCAGTGCCGGCACGGTGGTGCTGCTGGGCGACGTACGCAGCAGCTACACCCGCACCGCGCGCATGGCGCTGGCCGAAAAAGGCGTGGCCTACACGATGCATACCAGCAGGGCCCACACGCCCGACATCCTGGCGGTGCACCCGTTCGGCAAGATCCCGGGGTTGCGCGACGGCGACATCGCGATCTGGGAGACCGAGGCCATCGTCAACTACATCGACGAGTGTTTCGGTGACGCGCCGACGCTGCGGCCAGGCTCCATCATCGAACGCACGCGTTGCCTGCAGTGGATCAGCAGCATCAACAACTACTGCTACGACACCATGGTGCGACGCTTCGTGCTGCAGTTCATTTTCCCGAAGGGCGAAGGCGGCAAACCCGATATCGCCGTGATCGACAAGGCGCTGGCCGAGATGCCGGCCCAGCTCAAGGCGCTGGACACGGCGTATGGCACACGCGATTTCCTGGCCGGCTCCAGCCTGTCGTCGGCCGACCTGTTCCTCGCGCCGATCCTGGCCTACGTCAAGATGATGCCGCAGGGCGGCGCACTGTTGGCGCAATATGCCAACGTGATGCGCGCCCACGACACGATGGCCTCACGCCCCAGCTTCACCAACACCCAGCCCGGTTGATCGACCGCCACGCGATCACCCATCACCAACCCAAGGAGTTCCCGCCATGGCCCACCTGCCCGGTAAATTCGTCTGGTTCGAACATGTCTCGCCCGATCCCGCAAAGGCGCAGGCGTTCTACGGCGGCCTGTGCGGCTGGGCCGTGCAGTCCATGCCGATGGGCGACCAGACCTACGACATGATCATGAACGGCGAGCAGGCCATCGGCGGCTGGCGCACTGCCGACACGGGCGTTGCCACGCACTGGGCCTCGTACCTGTCGGTTCCGGACGTCGACAAGAGCGCCAAGGCCAGCACGGCAGCGGGCGCCACGCTCGTGATGCCACCGACCGCATTCGGCAGTGTCGGCCGTGGCGCCGCGATCCAAGATCCGAGCGGCGCCATGGTGTGCCTGTGGAAGGGGGCATCGGACGACCCGCAAGACACGGCGACGACACCGTTCGGCAACTGGTTCTGGAACGAGTTGTGGAGCACCGACGTCAAGGCCGCCACCGCGTTCTACGCGAAGGCGCTGGGCTACGCCATCGACACCATGGACATGGGGCCGCAAGGCACCTACTACATCCTGAAGGACGGCGGCGGTGCGATGCGCGCCGGCGCGATGCAGCAAGCGCCCGAGTCGCCGATGCCGTCGTTCTGGCTGCCCTACATCCACGTCGCCGATTGTGATGCCGCCGGCGCCAAGGCCCGGGAACTGGGGGCGGTCCGGACCATCGTGCCGCCCACCGACATTCCGGGCATCGGGCGCTTCACGGTCATCATCGACCCGCTGGGCGCGCCGATCGGCCTGATCAAGGGCGCCAGCTGACGGCACACCCGACGGCCTGACCCCACGGGCGGCCGCCGGCACCGCGCCGCGGCAGTGCCTACAACTGCGTCAGCGCCCGCGCCAGACCGTCCAGATAGACCGGAAACAGCTGCAAGTCGTTGTGCCCCGCGCCCGGCACCAGCAGCAATTCGGCCTGGGGCGCCAGGGCCTTGAGCGCCTGGCTGTGCTGCGGCGCGATCAGCGCGTCGTGCTCGCCGTGGATCAGCAGCAGCCGGTTCGGTATCCGCCCGATCCATGCGTCGGTGCGCATCGGGTACCGCAGCAAGGCCTGTGGCACCCACGGATAGAGTTGTGCCGTCAGCGCGGCGATGCTGCGGTACGGAGACACCAGCACCGTCAGGTCGGGGGCCTGCGCCGCAGGCAGGTCCACCGCCAGCCGGGCCGCCAGGCCGGACCCCAGCGACCGGCCGTAGAGAACGCGCTTGCGCCCGGCATACCGCGCGGCGATGCTGTCCCAGGCCGCGCGCACGTCGGCATGCAGCTGCGCCTCGCTGCTGATCGCGCCCCGGCTCTTGCCGTAACCGCGGTAATCGATCATGAACAGGTCGTAGTTGAGCCGGCGGTAGTAGTCCGGGTTGACGAACCAGCTCTCCAGGCTGCCGGCATTGCCGTGCAGGAAAAACACCACGCCGCGGGGATCGGGCAGGCGCAGGTGCAGTGCCGACAGTTCTGCGCCGGCAACCGGGATCCGGAGCTCGTGGATGTCGTCGGCCGTGGCCAGCCCATGGTCCTGCGCCAGCCGATCCGGCATGAACAGCAGCTTCTCCTGGCCCCACCACAAGCCCCCCAGCACCACGCCGTACAGGGCCATGACCAGTGCCAGCGCACCCAGCACGGCGCCGCCTGCCGTCATGCCCGGCCGGGACCGGTCCGCCATGGATGTGCTCCCCTCGTCATCAGCCGCAGTGTAGGCCGCGGCGCGACCGGCGGGCGCCCGCGCCAGGCCCTGAGCCGTTGCGTGGCTGCAACGTGGCGCCATTGGCGCAAAATCGGCGGATGCACAATCCGCCCCAGCCGCGCCGCAACGATGGACTGGAGGCATTGCTGCGTGATGCCCATGCGGCGCTGGACCGCGGCGACGTGCAGTCCGGCCGCGAAACCTCGCAACGCGTGCTCAAGGCCGCCGAAGGCCTGTCGAACCCGCGCTACGAAGCCAAGGCGCTGTTGTGCCTGGCCCACTGCGACCGCATGTTGTCGCGCTACCGGCGCGCGCACCGCGCCAGCCAGCGGGCGGCCCACCAGTTCCAGCTGCTGGGCGACACCTCGGGCGAGGTGATGGCGCTGACCACCCACGCCATCGTGTCGGTCACGCTCGGCCGCAACGAAGAGGCCCTCGAGGCGGCGTTGCTCAGCGTGCGCCTGAGCCAGTTCCTGGACAACGACGAACACAGCGTGTTGTCATACAACGCGCTGGGCGTGGCCTATTACTGGAGCAATGGCTTCGACAAGGCCGATCAGGCGCTGCAGACCGCGATCCAGATTGCCGAGAGCGCCGAGCCGACACTGAGCACCTTCCAGCCGCGGGTGAACCTGTGGTGGACCGAGGTGGTGCGCATCTTCCACGAGCGCCACTACGTCGGCGCGTTCCCGGCCCTGGACCAGCTGCGCATCCGCCGCGAAGCCATCATCGCGCGTATCGCGCACGGCGACGCGGGCCATGCCTCGCCGGGCACGCACATCACCACCGAGGCCGTGCTGCAGTTCGGCCTGTGCCTCGAGCAGATCTGGCATGGCCGCATCGGCCAGGCACGCCTGGACGTCGAGGTGCTGGCCCAGTGGGCGGCACGTTACCAGACGGTGACCTGGCTGTCGGCGCTCGAGAGCTGGGTGCGGGCCGAGAT
This sequence comes from Rhodoferax sp., assembly GCA_024236015.1. GTDB lineage: Bacteria > Pseudomonadota > Gammaproteobacteria > Burkholderiales > Burkholderiaceae_C > CAISIP01. The sequence continues at coordinate 33,661 of JACKLK010000001.1, read as the reverse complement.
CGCCTGGGCCCAGCGCGACTGGGCCACCGCGATTCCCCAGGTCGCGCGCATGATCGAGATCGCGGTCGAGGTGGAGCACGAACAGCTGGCCTGCCTCGGCCATCTGCTGGCCTCGCAGCTGCACGGCGCGCAAGGGCGCCACGGCCAGGCGCTGGACGAGTTGCGCCGCCTGCGCCTGCGCGAGCAACTGATCCGCACCGACGGCCTGGAGACGCGCGAGAAGGTGATCGAATGGCAGGTCGACCTGCGCCAGCGCCAGCAACATGTGCAGTTGCTGGAGATCACGTCGCGCCAGCTCGAGAAACTCTCGCTCGAAGACACCTTGACCGGCATTCCGAACCGGCGCAACTTCGAGCTCTATGCCGGGGAGTTGCTGCGCGGCAGCGCCGAACGCGGACTGCCGCCCTGCGTGGCGCTGATCGACGTCGACAAGTTCAAGCAGATCAACGACACCTTCTCGCACCAGGTCGGCGACGAAGTGCTCAAGCGCATCGCACAGATCCTGCGCTCCTACGTGCGCGAGGACGACATGGCCGCGCGCCTGGCCGGCGACGAGTTCGTCATCGTGTTCAAGAGCGTGGAGCTGCACATCGCGCGCCAGGTCTGCGAGCGTATCGTCGGGGCCGTCCGCGTATTCGACTGGTCGTCCATCGCCGCCGGACTGCAGGCGAGCATCAGCGTGGGCGTGGCCGCCGCCGAGCCGGGCGACACGCTCGAGACCCTGACGCATCGCAGCGATGCGGCCATGTACCGGCACAAGAAGCAACACGCCTGAACGCCGTGGCGGCGCCGTGCCGTCGGACAATTCCCACACCCGCTTTCGGCGCCCGCCTATGGCAGGCACGCAGCCTCGGCGGGACACTTCCCCGCATTGCCACACATCGGCAAATCAAGGAGGAAAACCCATGCTGACATCTCACAAACGTACCACGATGACCGCCATCGCCTGCGCCGCGCTGCTGGCGCTGGCGGCCTGCGACAACGGCGCACCCGAGCAGACGGCGGGCCAGAAGGTCGATGCCGCCATCAACACCATGGAGCAGAAGGCCGACGCCGTCGGCGCCGAGGTCAAGCAAGGCGTCGAGACCGCCAAGGAAGGCGCCCAGAACGCCATCGACAGCGCCTCGGACACGGCCCGCGACGCCGCGATCACGACCCAGATCAATGCCGATCTGGCACGCGATCCGGAGCTCAGCGCGTTGAAGATCGACGTCGATACGACCGACGGCAAGGTCGTGCTCAAGGGCAGCGCCCCCTCGGATGCGGCCCGCGAGCGCGCCGCCGCCAAGGCGCTGGCCGTGGCCGGCGTGACGGCGGTCGACAACCAGCTGCGCGTGGGCAGCTGACATGTTGCCGCCTGCGCACCCGCGGCGCGGTCCGCCGCCACGGACGGCGGCCAGACGCCTGCGGGCGCAGGGCGGCAACGCCCACCCGCAGACCGGTCGCCGCCGGGCTGGCGCACCCCGGCCGGGTGCGTCCCGGCCCAGGACACCAATGGCCGCCATGGCCATCGTGATCCTGGTGGCGCTGGGATCGACCGCGGTCTGGGTGACGCATGCCAAGGCGCCCGTGGAATACGCGGAGCCGCACACATGGCCGGGCCTGGGCGCGGTGCCGACCCGCTGAGGCCGCGCCAGGCGCTCAGTAGGTTTCCAGATGCAGCCGGCCGCGTGACTTGAGCCGCGCGGCCAGCGCATCCCAGTCCTGGCCGGCCTCGCGCACCACGTCGCGCATGGCCAGCACGACCCCTTCTTCCATGCTCTTGAGACCACAGACGTAGATGAAGGTGTTGTCGTCGGCCAGCAGCGGCGCCAGGTCGGCCGCGCGTTCGCGCATCACGTCCTGCACATACCGCTTGGGGCCGTCGGGCGCGCGCGAGAACGCGAAATTGGTGTCGATGAAATCGCGCGGCAGGTTCTGCAGCGGACCGAAATACGGCAGTTCCTGCTGCGTGCGGGCACCGAAGAACAACAGCAGCTTGCCGCCTTCGAACCTGCCCGACGCACGCAAGCGGCGGCGCCATTCGGTCATCGCACGCATCGGCGCACTGCCGGTGCCAGTGCAGATCATCACGATGTTGCTGCGCGGATGGTTGGGCATCAGGAAGCTGGCACCGAAGGGCCCGGTCACCTGCACCGTGTCGCCGACCTTGAGATCGCACATGTAGTTCGACGCCACGCCGCGCACCGGCCGGCCCTGGTGATCGGCCAGCACCCGCTTGATGGTCAGCGACAGGTTGTTGTAGCCGGGACGCTCGCCGTTGCGCGGGCTGGCCACCGAATACTGGCGCGGATGATGCGCCCGGCCCTGCGCATCCTGCCCCGGCGGCACGATGCCGATCGACTGGCCTTCGAGCACCGGAAACGGCATGCTGCCGAAATCGAGCACGATGTGATGGGTGTCGTATTCGCGGCCCACCTCGGTGACCCGGACGTTGCCGGTCACGGTCGCGGTGATGGACTTGGCTGCCGCCTTCGGTCCGTACAGGTTGGTGTAGGCATGGGCGGCCGACCAGGGCGGCAGGCTGGCGCCATAGTCGGCGCCGCGAAACACCGTCTCCACGGCGTCCGCGCGCGTGGCCGTCGCCGCCGCCGCCGTGGCCGGTGCCTCGGCCACGGCATCGTTGGCCACGCCAGCCTGAGCGAACTGCTCGGGCGTGAGTTCCGCCGGCAACTCGTCCCACGACAACTGCTCGTCCACCGGATAGGCGATGGCCCGCGGCATGGTGCGCCAGTTGTCGATGGAGCCGGTCGGGCACGGCGCGATGCAGTCCATGCACAGATTGCACTTGGACGCGTCGACGACATAGTTGCGGTCGTCGTGCGTGATCGCGCCCACCGGGCAGGTGGCCTCACAGGTGTTGCAGCGGATGCAGATCTCCGGATCGATCAGATGCTGCTTGATCATTGCCGACTCGGATGCACCCATGCCGCCATTCCTTCCCAGCTGTTGCGCCACGCCTTCAGGCGAAGCGCACGTATTCGAAGTCCACCGGCTGGCGATTGATGCCGATCACCGGAGGCGCGATCCAATTCGCGAACTTGCCCGGCTCGACGACCCGCCCCATCAGGCTGGCCACGAAAGCCCGGTCGTCGGCACTGGGCAACCACTCGTCGAGCTTGGCCTTCCATTCTGCCTCGGACACGACGCGGCCGTCCGGCGACACCTTGATGCCCGACAGCGCACCGATGTTGCGGTGGAAGGCCTTGTGCGGCACGCTCAGGCGGTGCGGCAGCCCGGCCTTCTCGAGCACCCGGTTCCAGCGGTTGACGCCGGCCACCGAGTCCTTGATGAAGTCGTCGCGCAGCACCTCGTTGAGCGCATTGAGCATCGGCACTTCCTTCTCGACCAGCTTGCCCTCCTTGGCCTCGAGCACCTTGTAGGTCTGGCCCTTGAGCACATGGTCGTCGTCGCGCTTGCCCTCCTCGTACCGACCCTTCAGGCCGGAGCTGTAGAAGGTGGCAGCGTTGCTCGACTCGTCGGCGCCGAACAGGTCGATGGTCACGCTGAAGTGGAAATTGATGTAGCGCTGGATCGTCGGCAGGTCGATCACGCCGGCCGCGCGCAGCTTGCCCTCGTCGTCGGTCTTGAGCTCGTTCATCGCCGCGGCGGTGCGCTGGATGATGCGCGAGACGCCGGATTCGCCGACGAACATGTGGTGCGCCTCTTCGGTCAGCATGAACTTGGTGGTGCGCGCCAGCGGGTCGAACGCGCTCTCGGCCAGTGCACACAACTGGAACTTGCCGTCGCGGTCGGTGAAATAGGTGAACATGAAGAAACTCAGCCAGTCCGGCGTGGCTTCGTTGAACGCGCCCAGGATGCGGGGGTTGTCCTGGTCGCCGCTGCGCCGCTCGAGCAAGGCCTCGGCCTCCTCGCGCCCGTCGCGGCCGAAATGCTTGTGCAGCAGGTAAACCATGGCCCACAGGTGGCGCCCTTCCTCGACATTGACCTGGAACAGATTGCGCAGGTCGTACATGCTCGGCGCCGTCAGTCCGAGGTGGCGCTGCTGCTCGACCGAGGCCGGCTCGGTGTCGCCCTGCGTGACGATGATGCGGCGCAGGTTGGCGCGGTGTTCGCCGGGCACGTCGGTCCAGGCCTTCTCGCCCTTGTGGTCGCCGAAGTGGATCTCGCGATCGGCGCTGCCCGGGTTCAGGAAGATGCCCCAGCGGTAGTCGCGCATCTTCACATGGCCGAACTCGGCCCAGCCCTGCGGATCCACGCTGACGGCGGTGCGCAGGTAGACCTCCATGTCGCGCGAGTCTTCCGGACCGGCGTCGTCCCACCAGTTGACAAAGTTGGGCTGCCACTGCTCGAGCGCGCGCTGCAGCGTGCGGTCCTCACCCAGGTTGACGTTGTTCGGAATCTTTTCGCTGTAGTTGATGCCAGACATCATGGCCTCCGATCATGCGGTTGCACGGGGGAAAAACATTCGGTTGCGGCGCGCCACCCGGTCTCGCGCCGCACAACAGGTTGTCAAGCGGTCAGACCCGGTTCCAGTCGAACGCGGATTTCTCGCCGGTGCCATAGACCTTGAGCGCACCCTTGTCGCCGACCGCGTTGGGCCGCTGGAAGATCCAGTTCTGCCAGGCGGTCAGGCGGCCGAACACGCGCGTGACCATGTTCTCGGTGCCGTTGAAGCGCAGGTTGGCCTCCATGCCGGTCAACGCGTCGGGCGACATCGCCACGCGCTCCTCGACCGCGATGCGGACCTCGTCGTCCCAGTCGATGTCGTCCGGATTGCTGGTGACCAGGCCCAGCGCCAGCGCGGCGTCGGCATCCAGTGCCTGGCCCGCCTGGGCCCGCACCGCGGCCATCTGCGGTTCGTCGTCGTAGAAGCGCCGGGCGAGCCGGCTCTGGCCGGTGGCCATCGGGTAGATGCCGAAATTGGTGTCGGCCACCGTGATGCGCGGTGCCCTGGCCGCGTCATCGGGCAAGGCCAGGTGGTAGATGCGGTCGCAGGCCAGTGCCAGCTCGAGGAAGGTACCGGCAAAACACGATCCAGGCTCGACCAGCGCGAACAGGCTGCGCGAGGATACGTCGAGCCGGCTCAGGGTGCGGCGCAACCAGCCGGTGGTCTCGCGCACGAACCAGTGCGCCGCGTGTTCGAGCAGCGTGGCGTCCATGGCCAGCACGGCCGCCGCATCCCCCGTGGTCTTGATCTGCCACAGGCCGATCTCGAGTTCGTTGGTGCGCATCATCAGGATCGCGTCCTCCAGCTGGCGCGCCAGCTGCAGCGGATACCAGTGGCCGCCGGCCGCCTCGATGCCGGCAATGTCCGACGGCTGCTCGCCCGCGGGCGCCTGGATGGTGAACGTGGCCAGGCGCCGGGCGCGGTCGATCTCGACCGTCACCAGCGGATACCGCAACGCGTCGGCCTCGACGCTGCGCTCCAGCGGAGCCAGCGGCACCGGCTTGCCGTCCGCCGGCCGGTCGCTGCCGGCGGCGAGCGCCAGCGCGCGTTCCTGCACCTTCTGGGCGAACACTGCCGGCTTGGCGATGTCGTCGACCAGCTTCCAGTCCTTGGCACGCTGTCCGCGCACGCCTTCGACGCTGGTGCAGAAGATGTCGGCCAGGTCGTGGCGCACCTTGCGCTTGTCGGTGACCCGGGTCAGGCCGCCGGTGCCGGGCAACACGCCGAGCAGGGGTACCTCGGGCAGGCTCACCGACGACGAGCGGTCGTCGACCAGGATGATCTCGTCGCAGGCCAGCGCCATCTCGTAACCGCCGCCGGCACAGGCCCCGTTGACGGCGGCCAGGAACTTGAGGCCGCTGTACATCGACGAGTCTTCCAGGCCGTTGCGGGTCTCGTTCGTGAACTTGCAGAAATTGACCTTCCAGGCATGGCTGCTGACCCCGAGCATGAAGATGTTGGCGCCGGAGCAGAACACCCGGTCCTTGGCGCTGGTCACGACGACCGTGCGCACCTCGGGATGCTCGAAACGGATCCGGTTGACGGCGTCGTTGAGCTCGATGTCCACGCCCAGGTCGTAGCTGTTGAGCTTGAGCTTGTAGCCCGGCCGCAGGCCGGCGTTTTCGTCGAAGTCGGCCGCGAGCGTCGCCACCGGGCCATCGAACGACAGCTTCCAGTGCCGGTACTGCGCCGGGCTGGTCTGGTAATCCACGGGGGCGGGAGCTTGCACGTCTGTCTCCTGGGTGGGGCGTCCGGTTCACCGGATCGGCCGGGTTGGTCTTGGTTGATGACATGCATGATATTGCACAAATCGATACAGGTCAAGCACTCCAATGCATATCTGCAAAATAATTCATATTTCCAATTCCAATGCCCGCCGCACCGCTTCCCGCAACAAGGCAAAGGTCTCGGCCAGCCCCTGCGCGCTGGTGTCGATGCGCAGCTGCGCCTTGGAATAGAAGGCGGCGCGTCCGGCCAGGATGCCCTTGAGGTCGTCCATGGCCTCGCGGCTGCCGGCCATCGGGCGCATGTCACCCTGCGCCACCACCCGCTGCATGTGGTCCTGCGCCGACGCCTGCAGCCAGACCGTCGTGCAGTGCGCCAGCAACTGGTTGAACGTGGCCGGATCGGACACCAGGCCGCCAGGTGTCGCGATCACCGCCTCCGGATAGATCTGGATCGCCTCCTCCAGCGCGCGGCGCTCGTAGCGCCGATAGGCGTTGACGCCGTACAGCGCCTGGATCTCGGCCACGCTGCAGCCGGCGAATTTCTCGATCTCGCGGCTGAGCTCGACAAAGGGATAACCCAGGTCGCCGGCCAGCATCTGGCCCAGCGTCGACTTGCCGGCCCCGCGCAGGCCGACCAGCGCGACACGCGGACTGCGCGCGCGATTGCCGCCGCCGGTGCCGAGCAGTTCGCCGACCGCGACGCGGACCTTCTGCAAGGTCGCCTCGTCGCGGCGCTCGAGCATCTCGCGGATCATCAGCCACTCCGGCGACGAGGTGGTCACGTCGCCGATCAGTTCGGCCAGCGCACACTGCAGGGCTCCGGCCACCTGCAGCAACACCAGGATGGACACGTTGCCGGTGCCGTATTCCAGGTTGGCCAGGTGGCGCTCGGACACGTCGGCCGCCAGCGCGACCGCCTTGCGCGTCATGCCGCGGCGCGCCCGCAACGCCCGCACCCGCTCGCCCATCGCAACCAGAAACGGATTCTTGTCCTCGCCCGAGTCCACGGCGGCTTCGTTGCCGATGGGCTGGCTGGCCGGCGGTCCGGAAACATGCAATATAGTGCTTGACATTGATCTTCGCTGGCGTTAAGGTCCGATACGCAGAATAGTTCATATCGCCAGGGCGCGCAAGCCGACCGCCAGCTGCGCCGCACCGGCACCGACCCGAGGAGCACCATCGTGACGAGCCCCGCCCCCGCCGCGCCACCACCGGAACGGTTCAACTTCGCCCGCCACCTGCTCGATCGCAACCGGCAGCGGCCGGACCGGATCGCCTACATCGACGACCATGGCCCGATGTCGTACGCGACACTCGACGACCGCGTGCGGCGCATGGCGTCGGCCTTGCTCGCCGCCGGCATCCGGCGCGAGGAGCGGGTACTGCTGGTGATGCACGACTGCAACGACTGGCCGGTGGCCTTTCTCGGTGCCATGTACGCCGGCATCGTGCCGGTGGCGGTCAATACGCTGGCCACGGCCGACGACTATGCCTACATGCTGGCGCACAGCCGGGCCCAGGCCGTGCTGGCCTCGGGCGCACTGCTGCCGGTGCTGGGCACCGCGATGGCCCGCGGCGGGCATGAGGTCGGCCTGACCGTCGTCTCGCATCCGGATGCCGCGCTGCCGGCCGGCGCGGTGGCCATGGACGACTGGCTGCAACCGCAACAGGCGCTGGCGCAGGCCGCGGACACCGGCGCCGACGATCCCGGCTTCTGGCTGTATTCGTCCGGCTCCACCGGCAAGCCCAAGGGCACCTTGCACAGCCAGGCCAATCCGTACTGGACCGCCGAGTTGTACGGCAGCGCCATCCTCGGCCTGCGCGAGGACGATGTCTGCTTTTCCGCCGCCAAGCTGTTCTTTGCCTACGGCCTGGGCAATGCGCTGAGCTTCCCGCTCAGCGTGGGCGCCACGACGATCCTGATGGCGGAGCGGCCGACACCGGCCGCCGTCTTCAGCCGCTGGCAGGCGCTGCGGCCGCAGCAGGCCGGCGTCAAGCCCACGGTCTTCTACGGCGCGCCGACCGGCTTTGCCGGCATGCTGGCCGCCAGCGACCTGCCCGCCCCGGCGCAGGTGGCACTGCGCCTGGCCTCGTCGGCCGGGGAAGCCTTGCCCGCCGACCTGGGCGAACGATTCACCCGGCACTACGGCGTCGAGATCATCGACGGCATCGGCTCGACCGAGATGCTGCACGTCTACCTGTCCAACCGACCCGGCCAGGTGCGGTACGGCACGACCGGCTGGCCGGTGCCCGGCTACACCATCGCGCTGCGCGGCGACGACGGCCGGCCGGTCGCGGACGGGGAAACCGGCGACCTGTACGTGCAGGGGCCGAGCTCGGCGCTGATGTACTGGGGCAACCGCGCGAAGTCGCGCGAGACCTTCCAGGGCGACTGGACCCGCAGCGGCGACAAATACGTGCGTAACGCCGACGGCAGCTACACCTACAGCGGCCGCAGCGACGACATGCTCAAGGTCAGCGGCATCTATGTCTCGCCGTTCGAGGTCGAGGCCACGCTGGTGCAGCATCCGGCCGTGCTGGAGGCCGCGGTGATCGGCGTGCCGAACGAAGACGGCCTGACCCGCACCAAGGCCTTCGTCGTGCTCAAGGGCGGCGCGCAGGTGGACGAAGCCGAACTGCAGGCGTTCGTGAAGGAACGGCTGGCGCCGCACAAGTACCCGCGGCTGATTGAGTTCGTGCCCGACCTGCCCAAGACCGCCACGGGCAAAATCCAGCGTTTCAGGCTGCGCGAACGGGAGTCCGGCCCGCGCGGCTGATCGACCCACCGGTGCCCGGGCACCATCGACAGGAGTTCAGCATGGGCCATTACACGGCCGAAGTACTCTGGGAACGCGGCGACCAGGATTTTCGTGGCGGCCGTTACAGCCGGGCACACCGGCTGCGCTTCGATGGCGGCATCGACATCGCCGGCTCTGCGTCGCCGCATGTCGTGCCCCCGCCCTGGTCGGACCCGGCGGCACTGGACCCGGAGGAAGCCTTCGTCTCGTCGATCGCCAGCTGCCACATGTTGTGGTTCCTGGCGCTGGCGGCCAAGGACGGACTCTGCGTCGACCGGTACCACGACAACGCGGCAGGCGAGATGCGCAAGAATGCACAGGGCAAGTTGTTCGTCAGCCGCGTCACGCTGCGCCCGCAGGTGGCATTCTCCGGGCCAGACCAGCCCGACACGGACCGGCTCGCGCAGCTGCACCACCGGTCACACGAGGAGTGTTTCATCGCCAACTCCGTGCTGACCGAGATTCGCTGCGAACCCGTCCTGTCGGCACGCTGAGCACGCACGCACGCACGCACGCACGCACGGCCGGACCGCGACCGGGCGGGGTCAGCGCCGGCGAAATTCCCGGTACAGCAGGTACAGGCCGCTGGCCACGACGACGGCCGCGCCGCCGACCACCGTGGCATCGGGCACGTCGCCGAAGATCAGCCAGCCGAACAGGGTCATGTAGATGATCTGCTGGTACAGGAAGGGGCCCAGCACCGCGGCCGACGCATAGCGGTGGGCCTGGGTCACCATCAGGTGGCCGAGCCCGCCGAACACCCCCATGATCAGCACCAGGATCCAGGTCACGGTGTCCTGCGGCGGGGTCCACTGCCACAGCCCCAGCGGTGTCAGCAACAGGGCCGCGCTGCCGGCGGACCACAGCTGCGTCGTCGCCGGCAATTCGGTGGCCGCCATGCGCCGGGTCAGCATGTTGAACAAGGCATACAACACGGCGTTGATCAGCGACAACACGACGGCCGGGTGAAACCCCTGGGACCAGGGGCGCACGATCAGCAGCACGCCGGCGAAACCGGTCAGGATCGCCGCCCAGCGACGGGCATCGAGCCGTTCGTCCAGCAGGCGGGCGCTGATGATGGCGATCAGGATCGGCACCGAAAACTGGATCGCCCCGGTCACGTCGAGCTGCAGGTATTGCAGGGCCCAGAAGTTGAGCGCCGTCATCACCGCCTGCATCAAGCCGCGCAACAGCTGCAGACGCACCAGCCGGGGCCGGTACAGCGACCAGCCATAACGCGGCGTCAGCGTGACCATGGCCAGCAGCGTATGGGTGACGAAACGCAGCCACACGACCTGGAACACCGGCAGCACCAGCACCAGCCACTTGGCGGTGCTGTCGAGCGCGGCAAAACACAGCGTGGTGACACTGACCATCGCAATGCCGAGCTGGCGATTGCGCGCGGTATCGAGCTCGAGCATGTCAGGACGCCCCGGCCAGGGGAGCGCGCCCGGCCGCCAGGCCAACGCCGGGCACGCGACTCGCGCTCACGGGGCTACCCTGCGCGCTGCGGGATTCGCGCTTGGGGGCGGCCCGGCGCGCTCGTGTGACCGGGGGGAGGTCCGGCGACCATGGTGTCACCGGAGCCAGGCTCACAGCTTGGCTTCGACCCAGGCGCGCACGCTCGCCAAAGCCTGCGGCAGGGCCTGCGGCTCGGTGCCGCCGGCCATCGCCATGTCCGGCTTGCCGCCACCCTTGCCGCCCACCTGGCTGGCCACGTGGTTGACCAGCTCGCCGGCCTTGACCCGACCCAGCAGGTCGGCGGTGACCCCGGCGGCCAGCTGCACCTTCGCGCCATCGACCACGGCCAGCACGATGACGGCCGACTTGAGCTTGTCCTTGAGCTTGTCCATGCTCTCGCGCAGCGTCTTGCTGTCGGCGCCGTCCATGCGTACCGCCAGCAGCTTGACGCCGTTGATGTCGATGGCCTGCTGCACCAGTTCGTCGCCCTGGCTGGACGCGAGCTTGCCCTTGAGCGCGGTGACTTCCTTCTCGAGCTGCTTGACATGGTCGAGCACCTGGTGGACGCGGCCACCGAGCTCGGCCACCGGCGCCTTGACCGCACCGGCAAGCTGGGTGACGGTGGACTCGAGCTGCTGCAGGTAGGCCAGCGCGCCCTGACCGGTCACCGCCTCGATGCGGCGCACGCCGGCGGCCACGCCGCCCTCGCCCACGACCTTGAACAGGCCGATGTCGCCGGTGCGCTGCACATGGGTGCCGCCGCACAACTCGGTCGTGCTGCCGATGTCGAGCACCCGCACCACGTCGCCGTATTTCTCGCCGAACAGCATCATCGCGCCGGTCTGCTTGGCCGACTCGATGTCCATGTGTCGTTCCCGGGTTGCCACGTTGGCCAGGATCTCGGCATTGACCTGCGCCTCGATCTCGCGGATCTGCGCGTCGCTCACGGGCGCGTTGTGCGTGAAGTCGAAGCGGGTGCGCTCGGCATCGACCAGGCTGCCCTTTTGCTGCACATGGGTGCCGAGCACGGCGCGCAGCGCCTTGTGCATCAGGTGCGTGGCCGAGTGGTTGCGCATCGTGGCGGCACGCCGCTCGGCGTCGACCCGGGCCGTGGCCTTGTCGCCGACCGACAACACGCCGGACGTCACCGAGCCATGGTGCCCGAACACGTCGGACTTGATCTTCTGCGTATCGGCCACCGCGAACGTCGCCGCGGCGGAGGCGATCGTCCCCTGGTCTCCCACCTGGCCGCCGCTCTCGGAATAGAACGGCGTGGTGTCGAGCACCACGATGCCGTGTTCCCCCGCCTGCAGCTTCCCGACCGCCGCACCGTCCCGGTACAGCGCGACCACCGTGGAATCGTCCTGCGACAGGTGCTGGTAACCGACGAAGTCGTTGGCGTCGCCGGCATAGTCGAGCGCCTTGTCCATGCGGAACTTGCCGGCCGCGCGCGCCTGCGTCTTCTGCTTGTCCATCGCGGCGGCAAAACCGGCCTCGTCCACGGTCAGGCCGCGCTCGCGGCAGACGTCGGCCGACAGGTCGAGCGGGAAACCGAAGGTGTCGTGCAGCTTGAACGCCACCTCGCCCGGCAGCACCTGCACGCCACCGGCGAGCGCCGCGTCCAGGATGCCCATGCCGGTCTCCAGCGTCTCGTAGAAACGCTCCTCCTCGAGCCGCAACACCTCGGTGATGCGTTCGCGCTGCTCGGCCAGGCGCGGATACGCCTCGCCCATCAGTGCGACCAGGTCGGCCACCAGCTTGTGGAAGAACGGTTTCTTGCAGCCGAGCTTGTAGCCGTGGCGGATGGCGCGGCGGATGATGCGCCGCTGCACGTAGCCGCGCCCTTCGCTGCCGGGGATCACGCCGTCGCTGACCAGGAAGGCGGTCGCGCGGATATGGTCGGCGATCACCTTGAGCGAGTTGTTGGCCAGGTCGCCACAGCCGGTCTCGCGCGCCGCAGCGGCGATCAGCGCGGTGAACAGGTCGATCTCGTAGTTGCTGTGCCGGTGCTGCAGGATCGCCGCCAGCCGCTCCAGGCCCATGCCCGTGTCGACACATGGCGCCGGCAGCTTGACCAGGCTGCCGTCGGCCTGCATGTCAAACTGCATGAACACGTGGTTCCAGATCTCGATGAAGCGGTCGCCGTCCTCACCGGGGCTGCCGGGCGGGCCGCCGGGAATCTCGGGGCCGTGGTCGTAGAAGATCTCGCTGCACGGGCCGCAGGGGCCGGTGTCGGCCATCATCCAGAAGTTGTCGGACGCGTACTTCTTGCCCTTGTTGTCGCCGATGCGGATCACGCGCTCGGGCGGCAGGCCGATTTCCTGGGTCCAGATGTCGTAGGCCTCGTCGTCGTCGATGTAGACCGTGGCCAGCAGCCGCTCGGGCGGCAGCTTGTAGACCTGGGTCAGCAGTTCCCAGCCCCACTTCAGGCTGTCGCGCTTGAAGTAGTCCCCGAAGCTCCAGTTGCCCAGCATCTCGAAGAAGGTGTGGTGGCGGGCGGTGTAGCCGACGTTCTCCAGGTCGTTGTGCTTGCCGCCGGCACGCAGGCAGGCCTGCACCGAAGCGGCGCGCACGTAGGAGCGCTTGTCGGTGCCCAGGAACACGTCCTTGAACTGCACCATGCCCGAGTTGGTGAACATCAGCGTCGGGTCGTTGCCCGGCACCAGCGGACTCGAGGCCACCACGGTATGGCCCTTGGAGGCGAAAAAGTCCAGGAAGATCTGGCGGATGTCGGCGACGGAGACGTTGCGGGTCATGGTGGTGGATGGTGGTGGAAACAGGAAATCCGCGCTGCTGCCAGGCGGCAATGGGCGCTATTTTCGCAAACTGGCGCAGGCCCCCGAAAACCGGGACCGAACCCGCACCACCACCGGGCCGGCCACGCGCCCGGCCGCAACGAACCGGATGCCCGGGCGCACCGTTGGCTCACGGCTGGACGCATTCCATCCTCCGCGCGGATCGACTTCAGGCAACTCCCGAATTCGCGGGAAATCCCTGCCATCAAGCTGCGAGAGAACGCAATACGAACGAGTAACACCATGTTAAGGTGGTTTTACCCAAATTCCAAACAGGAGGAATCTACCGTGCCATTCAAAATCGTCATTGGCCTGGACGGCAATCCAACCGGAGATCGGGCCCTGGCCCATGCCAAGAAGATGGCCAAGCTGATCAAGCCATCCGAGCTGATCGTGGTCCATGTGATCGAGTGGTCGCCCTATTCCTTCCAGACACCGGAAGAGAACGCGGCCCGCCACAAGCAGCGCAAGGAAGAACTCGCGGCAGCCACGGCACGCATCACCGATCCCGCCGTCGCGGACCTGACCAAGGACGGATACAAGGCCAGCGGCGTGGTGCGCCATGGCGACGTCGCCGACATCCTGAACACCATCGCCGTCGAGGCGGGCGCCGAACAGATCATCGTGGCACGCACCTCCGAAGGCGGACTGGTGCAGCGCATCTTCGGGTCCTCGACCGTCAAGCTTGTGACCCATGCCAGCGTGCCGGTCACGGTGGTTGTTTGAGGACGCACGGCATGAAGTCACTCCATACCCCCACCCTGGCCGCACTCTCGGCACTGGCCGTCGCACCGGCGACCATCGCGCAGGAAGCGCAAACCATCGACCAGAAGGTCAACGCGGCATTCGCATCCCTCACCGGGCCGTTCGTCAACCTGATCTTCGCGCCCATTCCCGGCACCAGCTTTCCGTGGATCGTGATGTGGCTGGTGATCGCCGCGTCCGTGTTTTCGGTGTATTTCGGGTTCATCCAGTTCCGCTCGTTCATGCTGTCGATCAGCATCGTCAAGGGCGACTACTCCGATCCGAAGGACGCCGGTGAAGTCAGCCACTTCCAGGCATTGACGACCGCGCTCTCGGGTACCGTGGGCCTGGGCAACATCGCCGGCGTGGCCGTGGCGGTGGGCATCGGCGGCCCCGGCGCCACCTTCTGGATGATCCTGGCCGGCCTGCTGGGCATGGCCTCCAAGTTCACGGAATGTACGCTGGGCGTCAAGTACCGCAACGAATACGACGACGGCACGGTGTCCGGCGGCCCGATGTATTACCTGTCCAAGGGATTCTCCGAGCGCGGCCTGCCGGGCGGGAAGTTCCTGGCGATCGCCTTCTCGGTCTTCTGCATTCTGGGCGCCCTGGGCGGAGGCAACATGTTCCAGGCCAACCAGGCGCACCAGCAACTGGCCGGCGTGTTCGGCGACTACCCGGGCTGGATCACCGGCGTCATCTTTGCGGGCGTCGTGTTCGCCGTGATCGTCGGCGGGATCAAGTCCATCGCCCGGGTGACCGAAAAGGTCGTGCCGTTCATGGGCATCATCTATGTCGGCGCGGGCCTCATCATCCTGCTGGTCAACTACGACAAGATCGGCTGGGCGTTCGGGCAGATCTTCGAGGGAGCATTCACCGGGCTTGGCGTCGCCGGCGGAATGGTCGGCGCCCTGATCCAGGGCTTCAAGCGGGCGGCATTCTCGAACGAAGCCGGCGTCGGCTCCGCCGCGATCGCGCACTCGGCGGTGCGCACCAGCGAGCCGATCACCGAGGGCCTGGTGTCGCTGCTCGAACCCTTCATCGACACGGTCGTGATCTGCACGATGACGGCCCTGGTCATCGTGATCACCGGCCAGCTGATGCTCGACCCGGCGACCGGCCAGTACCTGACCGAAGGCGGCAAGATCCAGACCATCGGCGATACGTCCGGTGTGGGCCTGACCTCCGCGGCATTCGCCAGTGCGTTCAGCTGGTTCCCCTACCTGCTGGCGTTCGCCGTGATCCTGTTCGCGTTCTCGACCATGATCTCCTGGTCCTACTACGGGCTGAAGGCCTGGACCTACCTGTTCGGTGAAGGCAAGACGGCCGAACTGGTGTTCAAGCTCATGTTCTGCCTGTTCGTCGTCATCGGTGCGGCGGCCAACCTCGGCCCGGTCATCGATTTCTCGGATGCGGCGATCTTCGCGATGGCGGTGGTGAACATCACCGGCCTGTACTTCCTGATGCCGATCGTGAAACGCGAGCTGGACTCCTTCATGGAACGGATCCGCTCCGGCGAAATCAGGAAATTCAAGGACTGAGCATCGCTGCCGGGCCAGCTGCCACGGGCTAGCGCGGCAACCAACAGGGGCGGCCCACGGGCCGCCCCATTTTTTGTGTGGTGCGTCCGGGCCAAAGACATTGCCGCCGCCGGTTTGCGCCCCGTGTTGGCGCCGGATCCCGGTGCCCGGACCCATGGCCGAGCGGGCATCCGCTGGCCATAATCCGCTGTCGCACATCGTCACAACCCCGAGGGCAGGACCATGTTATCCGCACAGCAGATCGCGCAGTACCACGCCGACGGCTTCATCGTCGTGCCCGGCATCGTCGATGCAGGCACGCTCGGCGCGCTGCGCGCCGCCGCCGAACGCATCGTCGCCGGCGCCGCGCAGGTCGACCAGCACGATGCGGTCTACGACCTCGAACCGGGTCACAGCCGCGCGGCGCCGCGGGTGCGCCGCATCAAGAACCCGGAACGCGTCGACCCGGTGTTTGCCGCGCTGGCCCGCCACCCGGGCATCACCGGTTGCCTGCAGCAGCTGTGGGACGGGCGCGGCGTGCGTTTCGACATCTCCAAGCTCAACATGAAGTCGGCCGGATTCGGCTCGCCGGTCGAATGGCACCAGGACTGGGCGTTCTACCCGCATACCAACGACGACCTGGCGGCGGTCGGCGTGATGCTCGACGACATCACGCCCGACAACGGCCCGATGCAGGTCGTGCCCGGCTCGCACCGCGGGCCGGTGTTCGACCACCATGCCGATGGCTTCTTCTGCGGCGCCATCGACGCGCTGGCGCCGGGACTGCAGCTGGCATCGGCCCGCCCCTGCCTGGGCCGCGCGGGCGACATCACGATCCACCATGTGCGCGCCGTGCACGGCTCGGCGCCCAATACCTCGGGCGCGCCGCGCCGCTTCCTGCTGCTGCAGTACCGCTGCGCCGACGCCTGGCCGCTGGTCACGCAGCCGCGCAGCTGGGACGACTGGCATGCCGCGCTGGTCGCCGGCGACGAGACGCTCGAGCCGCGCACCGCCGCGGTTCCGGTACGGCTGCCGTTTCCACCAGCACGCCGGCAGGGGTCGATCTACGAAAGCCAGAGCGACGTGAAGAACCGTTTCTTTTCCGCCCGCTGAGCCCGCACGACACGTCGACGCCGCCAGCGCGCGCCCGCCGTGCGGGCCGCGCCAGCATCGCACCGCCGACCGGGCCCGGGTCGGGCCACGGCATCAACCCGGGGGAGCCTGCACCGCCAGTGCCAAGCGCGCCGGCCGGTCGAAGAACCACAACGCGACGATCAGCGCCACCGTCATGGCCGGCATGGCCAGCGGCCGCACGATGCCCACCACCAGGGGCGCGATGATCAGGAAAAAACGCAGCGCCCAGCTGTACAGCAATCCGGCGCGCTTGACGTATTCCTTGGCCATCGGGTTGAGCGATGCCCGTTCGGGCGCGGCCATCGGCATCGACATCACGAAGCCCGCATGGCTGAAGTACCGCATCGACATGGCCGAGCAGACGAAGGACGCGAACAAGGTGGCCATCAGCAGCATCTCCAGCACGATGCGCAGCGGCGGCGTGCCGGCGAAGGCGGCGGACTCGATGGTGCTGCCGGCCAGGCTGACCGTGCCCATCAGCGCCAGTGCGGACGTGGACGCGGAAATCGTCGCGGACATCAGCGAATTGCGCAAGGCCTGCACCGCGACGATCTCGAAACCCGGCTGCCGGCTCAAGGCGTCGACCCAGCTGGCGCGCATGAACGCGTGGGCGGAGCGTGCAATGCGGTCCGGATGGCGCCAACCGACCCACAACACCCATACCTCGTAGCAGAGGAACAAGGCGGAGCCAATGCCGAAGGCAAGCCAGTCGTGGGAAGCGGTCATGGAAGTCGTCCGTCAGTTGCAGGCAGCGGTCACGGGCACGCCGCCAGGGCGCACACGCCGGGCCGTGTTGGCGCGATCCGGCCAGGGCCCCATGGTAACGAACCGGGGCCGGGGCCCGCCCGCATGACGGCACGGCGCGCGGCGCAGGCAGTGCCATGCCGGGCCATGCCACGCCATGCCATGATCGACCCCCATGGACACTTCCGCCACGCACACGGCCGATCCGCGCAGCTGGGTCGAGTCCGTCTATGAACGCCTGGCCGCGGACGACGAGGGCCGCGTCTGCAAGGCCATACCCGACCAGGCCTGCCGCGAGGTACCGGGCAACTTCATGCGCATGCTGCTGGCGAATGCCGCCAGCCAGGTCGCTGACAGCGTGGCCAGTGCCAAGACCACCTTGCCGTGGTTGCTGATGCATCTGGGCGCGCCGGCCTGGATGACCTCGCTGCTGGTACCGATCCGGGAATCGGGCTCGATGTTGCCGCAACTGTTCCTGGGTGCGGCGGTGCGGCGCCTGGCGGTGCGCAAATGGATCTGGGTCGGCTGCGCGCTGGTGCAGGCGGCCTGCCTCGCGGCGCTGGGCTGGGCCGCGCTGCAACTGCGCGGCGACGGTGCGGGCTGGGCCGTGCTCGGCCTGCTGGTGGTGTTCAGCCTGGCGCGTGCCGGATGTTCCGTCGCCTACAAGGACGTGCAGGGCAAGACCATACCCAAGACACGCCGCGGACGGCTGTCGGGATGGATCGCCGCGATCGCCGGTGCGCTGGCGATGCTGGTCGGCCTGGGCCTGGGCATGTTGCCCGACGGTGCCTCGTCGCACCAGATGGCCGCGTTGCTCGGACTCGGCGCACTGGCCTGGGCGCTGGCGGCCTGGTTGTTCGCCGGCATCCGGGAGTTCGGCGGCGCCACCGAAGGCGGTGTTTCCGGTTCCGACACCATCGTCGGGCAACTGGCACTGCTGCGCGACGACGCGCCGTTTCGCCGCTTCGTGCTGGCGCGCGCACTGGCCATGGGATCGTCGCTCGCGGCGCCGTTCTACGTGTCACTGGCCCGGGACGCGCTCGGCCAGGCCATCATGCTGCTGGGCATCTTCATCGCCATCGAGGGCCTGGCCGGCCTGGTCAGCTCGCCGGTATGGGGCCGCATGGCGGACCGGTCCAGCCGGCAGGTATTCGCGACCGCTTCGGCGATGGCCGCCGTGCTGTCGATGCTCGTGGCCGCATGGTCATGGTGGAACCCGCAGGGTCCGGCGTCGGCCTGGTTCTACCCCATTGCTTTTTTTGCACTGGGCATCGCCCACGCCGGTGTGCGCCTGGGCCGCAAGACCTATCTGGTCGACCTCGCGGAGGGCGACCGGCGAACCGCCTACGTGGCGGTCAGCAACTCCGTCATCGGCGTGTTGCTGCTGGCCACCGGCGCGCTGGGAGCGCTGGCCGCGACCTGGTCGGTCGCCGGCACCGTGATGCTGCTGGGACTGGCCGGACTCGCCGGCGCCTGGATGAGCCTGCGCTGGCAGGAGGTATCCGGGTAAGCGGGGGTGCGCGATGCCGCGGTGGCTGCTAGGATGCTTGCAGGCGAGACGCACACGTGTTGCGGACCAGCGCCGATGCAGACCCGATCGGCGGCTGGCTGGCAGCAGGTCCTTGCGCCCCGCGCACGACCGCAACCACCGCAACTGGAGGTCCTCATGAGTGAACTCGACCGGCTGGCCAACCAGCACATCCTCGAATCCGAATCCCATCTCAAGCACATCGACGAACTGATGGCCAAGGCCCGGGAGGCGCAGGCCAGGCAGCAGCTGGCCGCGGACGCCGCCAGCGCGTTGCCCCGCCTCGAGCAGGAACACGGGCAGGCGACGCAGGAGTTGCGAGCGCTGGGCCAGTTGCCCAGGCCCGCAACCGCCGACACCGTGGCGCGCAGCGAAGGCGTCAAGGGCGTGTTGCAGAAGATCGGGCTGGAGCTCGAGAAGGCGCTGACCGCCATCGGCGACAAGAGCGGGCTGTAACCCGGCACGCCATGCAGCGGCCGAAGTTGCCCCGATCGCTTGCGCGGTATTGCCAGGCGCCGCGAATGGCAGGCCTGTCTGGGCTGCGACGCCTGTGGGCCTGCTGCGCCACGGCCGCTGCCGCCATGGTCGTGGCGCCGGCCGCGCTGGCGCAACAGCCCTCGGCACCGACCTGCCCGCCCATCCTGCAGCACCGCTTCGACCGCCTGCAGGACGAGGCGCCACAGGACCTGTGCCAGTTCGCCGGCAAGGTGGTGCTGGTGGTCAACACCGCCAGTTATTGCGGTTTCACGCACCAGTATGAAGGCCTCGAGAAACTGTTTGCCCGCTACCGCCAACAGGGGCTGGTCGTGCTGGGTTTTCCGTCCAACGATTTCGGGCAACAGGAGCCGGGATCGTCCAAGGAGATCGCCGACCTGTGCTTCAACACCTACGCGGTGCGTTTCCCGATGTTCTCCAAGACCGTGGTCGCCGGCCCCGGCCGCAACCCGCTGTATGCCGGGCTGCTCCAGGCCACCGGCGTCGCGCCCCGATGGAACTTCCACAAGTACCTGATCGCCCGCGACGGCACGGTGACGGCGCAGTTCGCGAGCCAGGTCGAACCCCTGTCGGCGCCGATCGTCCAGGCGGTGGAGCAGGCGCTGCGGTCCCGGCCGTGAAACGCGGCGTGCTGCCCGTTCGCGGGCATGGCCTCAGCTGCGCCGCGCCGGTGTGTCGCCGGCCACGAAATACGGCGCATCCGACCGCGGCAGCGGCGCGCGCCCGCGGATGCGATCGGCGATCTTCTCGGCCATCATGATGGTCGGCGCGTTCAGGTTGCCGGTGACGATCTCCGGCATGATGGACGCGTCCACGACCCGCAGGCCCTGCATGCCGTGCACCCGGCCTTGGTTGTCGACCACCGCCATGTCGTCCGTGCCCATGGCATTGGTACCGCAGGGGTGGTAGGCCGTCTCGGCATGCTGGCGCACGAAGGCGTCGAGTTCGGCATCGCTTTGCGCGGCTTCGCCGGGCGTGATCTCGCGCCCGGCGAACGGCGCCAGCGCGCTCTGGCGCATGATGTCGCGCGTGATCCGGATGCCGGCGCGGAACTCCGCCCAGTCCTGCTCGTGGGACATGTAGTTGAACAGGATGCTCGGATGCTGGTGCGGATCCTTCGAGCGCAGTTGCACCCGACCACGGCTCGGTGAACGCATCGAGCCCATGTGGGCCTGGAAGCCATGGACCTTGATCGGATTCGTGCCGTTGTAGTTGATGGCCACCGGCAGGAAGTGGTACTGGATGTTGGGCCACGCGAACTGCTCGGAGCTGCGGATGAATCCGCCGGCCTCGAACTGGTTGCTGGCGCCGATGCCGCTGCCCAGGAACAACCACTCGGCGCCGATGGCCGGCTGGTTCCACCACTTCAGGGCACCGACCAGCGACACCGGCTGCTTGCACTCGTATTGCTGGTAGACCTCGAGGTGGTCCTGCAGGTTGGCGCCCACACCCGGCAGGTCGTGCACCACGGCGATGTCGTGTTCGCGCAGCAGCGGCGCCGGACCGACACCCGAGCGCTGCAGGATCTGCGGCGACGCGATCGCGCCGGCGCACAGCAGCACCTCGCGCCGCACCTGCGCCGTATGGCCCTGCCCCCCGTGCAGCCAGGCCACGCCGATGGCGCGTTTGCCCTCGAACAGGATGCGATCCGTCGTTGCATGCGTGACGATGGTCAGGTTGGACCGTAGCTTGGCCTGGTCCAGGTAACCCCGCGCCGTGCTGGAGCGCCGGCCCTGCGGTGTCGTCGTGCGGTCCATCGGCCCGAAACCTTCCTGCTGGTAGCCGTTCAGGTCCTCGGTGCGCGGGTAGCCAGCCTGCACGCCGGCTTCGACCATGGCGTGGAACAAGGGGTTGTTGCCGTTCTTCGGTGTGGTCACGCTCAAGGGGCCGCTGTCGCCGTGGTAGTCATTGGCGCCGATGTCGCGGGTCTCGGCCTTGCGGAAATACGGCAGGCAGTCATGGTAGGACCAATCCTCCAGCCCGGCCCGGCCGGCCCAGCCGTCATAGTCCATCGCGTTGCCGCGGATGTAGCACATGCCGTTGATCAGCGAGGAGCCGCCCAGCCCCTTGCCGCGCCCGCACTCCATGCGCCGGTTGCCCATGTGCGGCTCGGGTTCGGTCTCGTAGGCCCAGTTGTAGCGCCGCCCCTGCAACGGGAAGGCCAGTGCCGCCGGCATCTGGGTACGGAAGTCGAGCCGGTAGTCCGGGCCGCCGGCCTCGAGCAGCAGCACCTGCACGTCGGCGTCCTCGGTCAGGCGCGTGGCAAGCACGTTGCCGGCCGAACCGGCGCCGATGATGATGTAGTCGTATTCCTTCTTGGCCTGCATGTCCTGTCGTGCCCTCTGCTCTGTTTGCTCAAAACACCGACGCGTACGCGCCGAGCTCGACCTGGATGGATTTGGTACGGGTATAGGCACGCAGTGTCTCCAGCCCGTTCTCGCGCCCCACGCCCGACTGCTTGTAGCCGCCCACCGGCATCTCCGCCGCCGATTCGCCCCAGGTGTTGATCCAGCAGATGCCGGCCTGCAGGCGGTGGATCACCCGATGCGCCCGGTTGAGGTCCTGCGTGACCAGGCCCGCGGCCAGTCCGTAGGGCGTGTCGTTGGCACGGCGCACCACCTCGTCCTCGTCGTCGAAACCCAGGATCGCCATCACCGGGCCGAAGATCTCTTCGCGCACCATGCGCATGTCGTCCTTGCAGTCGGTGAACACGGTGGGTTGGACATAGGCACCCCGGGCCAACGCACCATCGGTGATGCGCGCGCCGCCGGCCAGCAACCGGGCGCCTTCGGCCTTGCCCGAGTCGATGTAGTCCAGCACCTTGGCCATGTGGGCCTGGCTCACCAGCGGCCCGAAATTGGTCTCGGGATGCTGCGGATCGCCGATGCGAATGCGCCCCACCCGCTCCAGCACCTTGGCCTCGAATGCGCGCTGCACCGACCGGTGCACGAACACCCGCGTGCCGTTGGTGCACACCTGGCCGGAGCTGTAGAAGTTGGCCATCATCGCGATGTCGGCGGCGCGGTCCAGGTCGGCGTCGGCGAACACGATCAACGGCGACTTGCCGCCGAGTTCCATCGTCACATCCTTGAGCGTCGAGCCCGAGGCACTGGCCATGACCTTCTTGCCGGTCACGGTGCCGCCGGTGAACGAGATTTTCTCGATGCCCGGGTGTTCGGTCAGCCACGCCCCGACCGTGGCGCCCGGCCCGTTGAGCACGTTGAACACGCCGTCCGGCAAGCCGGCCTCGGTATAGATCTCGGCCAGGCGCAACGCGGTCAGCGGCGTCACCTCGCTGGGCTTGAAGATCATCGCGTTGCCGGCGGCCAGTGCCGGCGCGGATTTCCACAACGCGATCTGGATCGGATAGTTCCACGCGCCGATGCCGGCCACCACGCCCAGCGGCTCGCGCCGGGTATAGACGAAGGAGCTTTCGCGCAGCGGCACCTGCAGGCCTTCGATCGCGGTGGCCAGGCCGGCGTAATACTCGAGCACGTCGGCGCCGGTCACGATGTCGACGGCGCGGGTCTCCGAACGCGGCTTGCCGGTGTCCAGCGTTTCGAGGTCGGCCAGTTCGTCGTTGCGCGCGCGCAGGATGTCCACCGCGCGGCGCAATACGCGCGAACGTTGCATGGCGGTGAAGCCGGCCCACACAGCTTGTCCGGCCTGGGCACTGGCCACGGCGGCGTCGACGTCCTGGCGCGATGCGCTTTGCACCGTGGCGAGCACCTCGCCGTTGGCCGGATTGACGGTGTCGAAGGTATCCACGCCGGTGGCGTCGACACGCGCGCCGCCGATAAACAGTTGTTGCAATGCAATGGCAGGCATGCCATGCCTCCTTGGTTCAGGAAAAAATCGATGCGCCCGCCTGTCGGCCGCATCCGGGCGAACCCTCGACGATATCAGCCCATGGCCTTGCCCAGCAAGGCGTGGTAGAGCTCGCGGTCACCGAGTATGCCGACGGGACGATCCCCCTCGCCCAGCACCAGCTTCTGGCCGGTCTGGTAGCGGATGTGCATCGCGTCGCGCATGCCGATGTCGGCGTCGACCAGCGTGGCACGGGGCTCCAGCGATTCGATCGCATCGCCGCTCGACCAGCGTTGCAGCGGCCAGGCGTCGGCGCCGCGGCGCACGTCCTGCAACGCGCCACCGCCGTCGAGCCGCAACCAGATGTCGGCCTGCTCGTCCAGGCAGGTCTCGCCGCCCTGCTGCACGCATTCGGCCAGCGGCCGCATCAGGCTGCGTCCGCGGAGCACATTGAGCGGATTGGTGTGGGCCACGAAGGCGCGTACATAGTCGTTCGCCGGCTTGAGCACGATGTCCTCGGGCCGGCTGTGCTGCACGATCTGCCCGTCCTTCATGATGACGATGTTGTTGCCCAGCTTGAGCGCCTCGTCCAGGTCGTGGCTGACGAACACGATGGTCATGTTCAGCTTGCGCTGCAACTCCAGCAGTTCGTCCTGCAGGCCCTGGCGGATCAGCGGATCGAGCGCCGAGAACGGCTCGTCCATCAGCAGGATGTCGGCATCCATGGCCAGCGCCCGGGCCAGGCCCACGCGCTGCTGCATGCCGCCCGAGAGCGCATCCGGACGCTTGTCGCGCCACTGGCTCAGGCCCACCAGTTCGAGCTTGTCGTCAATGCGTTTCTTGCGTTCGGCGGACGCCAGGCCCTGCATCTCCAGGCCCAGGCTGACGTTCTCGGCCACGCTGAGCCAGGGCATCAGCGCGAACTTCTGGAACACCATGGCGATGCGTTTCGTGCGCATCGCCTTCAAGGTGGCCGCCGAGCATTGGGCGATGTCGACGTCCGCGCCTTCGTGCTCGATCAGCAACCGGCCCCGGCTCACGGTGTTCAGGCCGTTGATGCAGCGCAACAGGCTGGACTTGCCGGAACCCGACAAACCCATGAGCACGCAGATCTCGCCGCGTTGCACCGTCAGGTTGGCTTTCTCGACACCGACGATCAGGCCGGTCTGCTTGAAGATTGCGTCGCGCGACAAGCCCTGGTCGAGCAGGTCCAGCGCCGGCTTGGGGGACCTGGAAAACACCACGTCCACGTCTTCGATGCGGATCAGCGGCGCCGACGCGCCCTGATGTTGCGCTGCGCCGGATGCGCCGTTGGATGGGGATTTCTGGCTCATGCGTTGTCTCCGCCACGGGGCGTGCGCTGCTTGCACACGCGGTCGAGCATGATGGCCACCAGCACGATGGCCAGTCCGGCCTCGAAGCCGACCGCGATGTCGGCCGTGTTGAGCGCACGCACCACCGGCTTGCCCAGGCCGTCGGCCCCCACCAGTGCGGCGATCACCACCATCGACAACGACAACATGATGCATTGCGTGATGCCCGCCGAGATGCTGGGCATGGCGTGCGGCAACTCGATGCGCGTGAGCAGCTGGCTGCGCGAACAACCGAAGGCCTTTCCGGCGTCCATCAGTTCGCCGGGCACGTCGTGGATGCCCAGGTAGGTCAGCCGGATCGGCGCGGCCACGGCGAACACCACGGTGGAGATCAGGCCCGGCACCACGCCCAGCCCGAACAGCGTCAGGGTCGGAATCAGGTAGACGAAGGTCGGCACGGTCTGCATCAGGTCCAGCACCGGTTGCAGCACGGTGTAGAAGCGCGGGTTGTGCGCCGCGAAGATGCCCACCGGCACACCGACGATGACACATACCAGCGTGGCGAACAGCACCATGGCCAGCGTCTCCATCGTCTCCTGCCAGTAGCCCAGGTTCAGGATCAGCAGGAACGACAACACGCAGAACAGGGTCAGCCCCCAGCGCCGCTGGATGCCGTGCGCGACCAGGCCGAACACGGCCACCATCGCCAGCGGATGGGCCCACAACAGGCCGCCAGTGAACGCCGTGATCGAAACCGATATCGCATCGGCAAACGTGTCGAAGAAGTCGGCGCCGCTGAGCGTCAACCAGTCGATGAATTCGGCGATGACCTCGCCGAGCGGTAGCCGGGGTATGTCCATGGATTGATCGTGATGCAGAGGTCAGCGCACGGGCGCGATCGCCCGCCGCGGCAGCGACGGGCGTACGACGGTCCCTGGCAGCGGCATGGTCATGCCAGGGACCAGGGGGCCTATTTGGCCAGCGCCGCCTTCACGGCCGGCATGGCGGGCTTGCCGTCGAACGTGGTGACGCCGTCGAGCCAGCCTTCGACCGTCTTGGTGTTGGCCTTGAGCCAGGTGGTGGCGGCCTGCTCGGGCTTCTTGTTGCCGTTGAGCACCGCATCCATCAGCGCGTTCTCCATCTCCAGGCTGAATTTCAGGTTCGTCAGCAGCTTGCCCACGTTGGCGCATTCCTGCACGTAACCCTTGCGCACGTTGGTATAGATGGTCGCGCCGCCGAGGTTGGGGCCGAACACGTCGTCACCGCCCTCGAGGTACTTCATCTTGAAGCGGCTGTTCATCGGATGCGGCTCCCAGCCCAGGAACACGACCCAGTTCTTGCGCCGCTCGGCGCGCTGCACCTGCGACAACATGCCCGCCTCGCTGGATTCGACCAGCTTGAACTCGCCCAGGCCGAACTGGTTCTTGTCGATCATGCCCTGGATCAGCCGGTTGCCGTCGTTGCCCGGCTCGATGCCGTAGATCTTGTTGTCGAGCTTCTTGGCAAACTTGGCGATGTCGGCGAACGACTTCAGCCCGGCGTCGTACGCCGCGGCCGACACGGCCAGCGTGTATTTGGCGCCCTCGAGATTGGCGCGCACCGTCTCGACGCTGCCGTTGTCGCGGTAGGGCTTGATGTCGGCCTCCATGGTCGGCATCCAGTTGCCCAGGAACACGTCGATGTCCTTGTTCTCGAGCGACTTGTAGGTCACCGGAACCGAGATCAGGTTGGTCTTGGTGCTGTAGCCCAGTGCCTCGAGCACCTTGCTGGTCACGGCCGTGGTCACGGTGATGTCGGTCCAGCCGACGTCGGCGAAACGCACGTTGCGGCAACTTGCGGGTTCGGCGGCCCATGCGGGCAGGGAAGCCAGCAGCGAGGCAGCCAGCAACAGGGTGGGAGTCTTTTTCATGGTCAGTCCTTTGTTGACGGGATGAACGGCGCGTATCGCCCGGCCCATGCAATGGCCGGCAGATGCGATGGCAAGAATCCAGCATCAGTATGCCCTCGCACAACGCCCAAGAACAGGGGTGCTTGCACGGGGGGCCTGTCAATTGCCGGAGCGAAACCACCCAGGTATGGGTGGACAACGATGACTATCACGCTGGTGACGGACAACCGTCGCCAGCGCCCAGTCGTGGACCGGATGTTCTGCACCAGCGCAGCGTGGTCAGGCACCTCTCGTCAAGATCGGCATCGCCCACATTGACCTGCGATAGCGAAAGAAGGGCTGAAGTTTAACGCAGATGCCTGCAAATACCAAATCCGGACCCAATCGCACCGAGGTTTGCACGCCGCCGTCACTGCTCGGAAGGCGCCGGCACGCGCCAAAAGCAAGGTGCCGCCATCTGCGCAGGTTTCACCCGGATGGCGGCGCCGATCGCTTAAACTCGCAGCCTTCGCGGGTGTAGTTCAATGGTAGAACGGCAGCTTCCCAAGCTTTAGACGAGGGTTCGATTCCCTTCACCCGCTCCACTGCATCATTCTGCGGACTTCCGCAGAAGTCCAAGAGAGTCTGCAAGTCGTTGCCACACAAGGACTTTTCCTCTCTTTGACGTTCTGCCGTAGTCCACTGCGATCCGCCTACAGCCGGGACTTTTAAGTCCACAAACAAGTCCATTTTTGCGGGCGCGGCTGATTCCGGATTGTTGATGGAGGGGCGAGGTCGACGTGACCAGCATCTGGTTCCTGACTCATGTTCAGGAGCAAGAGCATGGCACTCTCAGACCTGGCCGTTCGACAGGCCAAGGCAACTGGCAAGGCATACACCCTCCCTGACTTGGATGGCCTCTCCCTGGCCGTCACGGCTGCAGGGGGCAGGACTTGGCACTTCCGCTACTACTGGGCGGGCAAGCAGAAGCGGATGTCGCTCGGCACCTACCCGGAGGTGACGCTTCGCGAGGCCCGCAGCCTGCGCGACGAAGCGCGCGCCCTGCTGGCCAAAGGCACCAATCCTCGCGTTCACCGCAAGCAGAAGCGCACCGCTGTCCGGCTCGCCGACGAAAACACCTTCGAGGCGGTGTATCGCAAGTGGCTCAAGCATCGCGGGCTCAGCCTCAAGGAAGGCCGGCAGACGACCCTCTCGATACTTCCGCGCATCTTCGACAAGGATGTGCTGCCCGCCTTGGGCAAGCGGTCGATCTATGAGATCAAGCGTCCCGACCTCTTGGAGGTGATCGCCAAGATCGAGAAGCGCAGGGCGCTCTCCGTCGCCGAGAAAGTCAGGACGTGGTTCAACCAACTGTTCCGCTACGCGCTGGTGATCGTGCCGGGCCTGGAGCAGAACCCTGCCTCCGATCTCGATGTGGTGGCGCTGCCACTGCCACCCGTCAACCACAACCCGTTCCTGCGCATGGCCGAGTTGCCGAAGCTGTTGCAGAGGCTGCGCAGCTATCGCGGCAGGCGGCAGACCCAGCTCGGGCTGCGGCTACTGCTGCTGACCGGCGTGCGAACCGGAGAGCTGCGACAGGCGATGCCGGATCAATTCGATCTGGACCGTGGACTGTGGATCATCCCGCCCGACGTCGTGAAGCAACTCCAGGTGGATATGCGCAAGAAGCGGCAGCAGCCGAAGGACATCCCGCCCTACATCGTGCCGCTGTCGATTCAGGCCATGGAGATCGTCCGGCACCTGCTGGATGAGTTCAAGCCGGCCCAGCGCTACCTGTTCCGGCACGACAGCGACTTGAAGAAGCGCATCAGCGAGAACACGCTCAATGGTGCGCTCAAACGCATGGGCTATCAGGAACGCCTGACCGGACACGGTATCCGCGGCACGATGTCCACTGCGCTCAACGAGATCGGCTACCCGAAGGTCTGGGTGGATGCACAGCTCTCGCATGTCGATCCCAACAAGGTCAGCGCGACCTACAACCATGCCGAGTACGTGGAGCAGCGTCGCCGCATGATGCAGGACTGGGCCGATCGGCTCGACCTCTTCGAGCAGAACCAGGTCGAGGCGGCCAGCATGCCCCTCACCGTGCATCTGGAAGGCGTGCCCGCATTCCCGAGTGAGCAAACCGCAAACGCCCCCTCTACGCCGGTTGCTGCTTCGCCAATCCTGCTCGTGACAAAGCCGGGTGACGCCATGCCGTTGGTTTCTGCCGCCGCACATCGGCTGCCGGCGGTTCCGCCCCCTCGATCGGCCGCGCCGCTGGTGCCTTCGGACATTCAGCGCGAGCGGATGGAGCTGTTCGATGTCTTCGAAGCGCCGCACAACCTTCCCGTCGCTGCGTTTGCCAAGATGGCAGGCAAATCCCGCAGGTGGATCAGCTACGAGATCAAGGCGGGCAACTTGCTGGCTTTGAACGTAGGCAACCGCGGCCAGCGCGTGCCGGACTGGCACCTCGACCCGCTCAAGCACGAGCTGATCCAGTCCGTCCTGAAGCTGACCAGGGATGCGGACCCTTGGCAGATCTACCATGCACTGCTGCAACCGCGCTCGATGCTGCGGGGGCGTTCGGCACTGGAGGGCGTGACTGCCAGCAATCTCGACAAGCTCGCCATGGCAGTGAGCACGGCCGTGAAGGAAAGCGAATGGACCCCGCCGCGAGTCGGGGTCGCCTAGCAGGGGAAGCCACAGAATTTGGGAAAAATCGTACGCTAAACGCCAGCGCTGGCCTCGTCTCGGGTGCTGACGGTATGGCAAGAACAATTCACGAGCCCTTGAAGAATGCCGCACGCCTCGACGGGTCGTGCGCCGGCGCACTTTTCACGCAAGGCCGTCAAATGCAGCCTTAGCTGCAACAACGCCTCGACCCGCGCCTCCACCTGCCGGATATGGTCATCCAGCAGGGCATTCACTTTTCCGCAATCCTGGGTGGGGCTGTCCCACAGGTTCAGTAAGGTCCGAATCTCGCCCAGCGACATGTCCAGCGAACGGCAGTGGCGAATGAACTGCATGCGCTTGACTTGCTCCTCGCCGTACAGCCGATAGTTCCCGCTGCTTCGCGCCGGCTCAGGCAATAGCCCTTCCTTTTCGTAGTAACGAATGGTCACGACCTCGCATCCCGTGCGCTGCGCCAGTTCGCCGATCCTGATTTCCATGCTGGTCCTCCAATGCTTGACCCTATAGCCACTATAGGGATTTTAATGCATTTGAACGAATGACGACGCCGAGGAATTGCTATGAGTTGCGGATCAAGCGGGTACGGTTGTGCTGATGCTCCCGTTCTCAAATCAGAAACACAGACCAGCGCCACTACCGGGGTGGCGGTTGCCGTCTATCACATCGAGAACATGGACTGCCCCACGGAAGAAGCGCTGATCCGGGGCAAGCTGGGCGGCGTGCCCGGCGTGGTGGAGCTCGATTTCAACCTGATGCGGCGCACCTTGACCGTGCGGCACACCCTGGCGTCGTTGGCCCCCGTGGAACAAGCCTTGGCGGCTGTCGATATGCAGGCGGTGCGACAGGACGACCGCTCGGCGGTGCAGACCACCCGCCTTGCCATCGCCAAGATGGATTGTCCGTCCGAGGAGGCGCTGATCCGCAGCAATCTCGCCACGCTGGCCGGTGTGATCGATCTCGACTTCAACCTGATGCAACGCACGCTCACCGTGCGCCATGCCCCAGCCGTGCTGCCTGACGTGCTGGGTGCTCTGCAATCGCTCGGCTTCGAGGCCCAAGTGCTCGAAGAAGCCAACCGCACGCCTGCGTCATCAGCACCGGGGCAGACCACGACCCATTGGTGGCCGCTCGGCATCTCGCTAGTCGCCGCTGTTGCGGCGGAGGCCGTGTACTGGCTCCAAGGCGGCAATCATTGGTCGGTGATGGTTCTGGCTCTGGTCGCCATCCTCACCGGTGGCCTGTCCACCTACAAGAAAGGATGGATTGCCCTCAAGAACCGCAACCTCAACATGAACGCCCTGATGTCGATTGCCGTCACCGGGGCCATGTTGATCGGGCACTGGCCGGAGGCGGCGATGGTGATGGTGTTGTTCGCTTTGGCCGAGGTCATCGAGGCCAAGTCGCTGGACCGCGCCCGCAACGCCATCGCGGGGCTGCTCGATCTGGCCCCGGAGCGAGCCACGGTGCAACAGCCTGATGGCTCATGGCGCGAGGTGGATGCCAAGCAGGTTGCGATCGGCAGCCGGGTGCGAGTGCGGCCTGGCGAACGCATCGCCCTCGATGGGGAGGTCGTAGAAGGCCGCTCGACCGTGAACCAAGCGCCGATCACCGGGGAGAGTCTGCCCGTCGACAAGGGCCTAGGCGATCCCGTCTTTGCGGGTTCCCTCAACGAGTCAGGCTCGTTCGAGTACCGTGTCACGGCGCTGGCGAACAACTCCACGCTGGCCCGCATCATTCATGCGGTGGAGGCCGCACAAGGCAGCCGCGCGCCGACCCAGCGCTTCGTGGATCAGTTCGCGCGCTGGTACACGCCCGCCGTATTCGCCTTGGCCGTGGTCGTCGCACTGGTGCCGCCGCTCTTTGTGGGAGCGGCATGGCTGGATTGGATCTATCGGGCGCTGGTTTTGCTGGTGATCGCCTGCCCGTGCGCGCTGGTGATTTCGACACCCGTCAGCATCGTCAGCGGGTTGGCCGCAGCGGCACGCCACGGCATTCTCATCAAGGGCGGCGTGTATTTGGAAGAGGGCCGCAAGCTGCGCTGGCTGGCCTTGGACAAGACCGGCACCATCACCCACGGCAAGCCCGCGCAGACCGACTTCGTTGCCTTGGGTAACGCTTCGCCCCAGCACGCCCGTAGTCTCGCGGCCAGCCTGGCCAGCCGCTCCGACCATCCGGTGTCCAAGGCAATCGCGCAAGCCGCCCTTGCCGACGGCGTGGCGCTGCGCGAAGTCGCGGAATTCGCCGCATTGCCCGGCCGAGGCGTGCGCGGCGTGATCGACGGAGTGGCCTATCACCTCGGCAACCATCGGATGCTCGACGAGCTGGGACATTGCTCCCCCGCAATGGAACAACGCATCACCGCACTGGAAGCCGAGGGTAAGACGGCGGTGATGCTGGTGGAGCCCGAGGGCGTGCAGGCGCTCATGGCAGTGGCCGACACCATCAAGGACAGCAGCCGGAGCGCCGTGGCCGAACTGCACGCGCTGGGCATCCAGACCATGATGCTGACCGGCGACAACCCACACACCGCCAAGGCGATTGCCACACAGGCCGGGATCGACCGCGCACAAGGCAACCTGCTCCCCGATGACAAACTGCGCGAGATCGAAGCGCTTGCCCAGTCCGGCGGGGTCGGCATGGTCGGTGATGGAATCAACGACGCTCCGGCGTTGGCTCGTGCCGACATTGGCTTCGCGATGGGCGCGGCGGGCACCGACACGGCCATCGAGACGGCCGACGTGGCGCTGATGGACGATGACCTGCGCAAGATTCCGACCTTCGTGCGGCTGTCCCGCACCACGGCACAGGTGCTCACACAGAACATCGCGCTTGCGCTGGGCATCAAGGCCGTGTTCCTGGTGCTCACCTTCACCGGCCACGCGACCATGTGGATGGCGGTGTTCGCCGACATGGGAGCTAGCCTGCTGGTGGTGGGCAATGGCTTGAGGCTGCTGCGCCGATGAGTTGGAAATTCGTGCTGTATGACTGGGCCGGTCTGAATCTCGCGCTATTTCAAGCGATCAATGCTGGGACGCCCGCAGTGCTGTGGCCGCTGGCGTCGCTCTTCAGCCTAATCGGCAGCTACTGGACCGCGCCCCTAACCGTACTGGGCCTATGGGCATGGTCAAAGGCATCTTCCGATCCGGCCCGCGTTCGGCTAGTGCGGAGCCGTTTGTTGCACTTCGGCGTCGCGTTCTTGCTGGCCTTGGCGGCGGCGTCGGCCTTGAAGTGGTGGCTCGACTTTCCGCGCCCGCATGCGGTGCTGGGCGCAGCGGTGCATGTCATCGGCGCTGTGGAGCTGCATTACAGCCTGCCCAGCGGGCACGCGACCTACGCGGCGCTGGTGGCCGCTGCGTTGTGGCCGCTGCTGGCCTGGCGCGGTCGCGGTTGCCTGTTGATGTATGCCGCCCTGGTTGGCTGGTCACGCATGGCGGCAGGTATGCACTTCCCGGGCGACGTGCTGGCAGGCTGGGGGCTGGGCTTGGGCTGCACCGTGCTCTCGCGGTGGCTGATCTCGTTCGCCACTGCGGCGCGCGCAAAGGGGCTGCTCGCGCCGGCCTTGCCGTGGTACGGGGTGGCTGCGGCAGCGGTTGCTGCTGATCAGGCAGCCAAGCTCTCGATCGAACGGGCGTTCGTCTATGGCAAACAGGTCGAGATCACGCCGTTCTTCAACCTCGTGCATGTGCTCAATCCGGGCGCCGCGTTCAGCTTTTTGGCCGGAGCGAGTGGCTGGCAACGTTACTTCTTCATCACGTTAGGACTGCTCGTCGCGGTCTGGCTCATCCGACAACTGAAGCAGACGCTGCCGCGCTTCGAAGCCGTCGGCTACAGCCTCATTCTTGGCGGGGCACTTGGCAACGTGGTGGATCGCCTGCTGCGCGGTCAGGTTGTGGACTTCCTCGACTTCCACTGGCAGGGCATGCACTGGCCCGCGTTCAACCTCGCCGATGTTGCGATCTCCATCGGAGTCGGCTGTTTGATCGCTAGGTTCCTTGAAATTCGAGACAAGGGTAACAAGGGTAGATTGTTGTCAGGATGAGCTGCGACGCAGGCGCTGCGCGACTCCGGCAACGGGATCGACGACGGGTTGCTGCAATACCTGTCGCCGCTGGGCTGGGAGCACATCAATTTGATCGGCGACTACGTATGGCGGCAGAGCCGGAGGGCCGAAGACGTGCAGTTCCGGCCGTTACGCATCAATGGGAAGGCCAGCGCATCAGTCAGGACACCAAGCGCGCGCGGCGGGCGAATCTTGCCTGGGTGTCCGACAAGGTAGCGTTGCGGCGGAGCAGGTAAGCCATCACGATCATTGGTGCGCCGGCCAGCGGCCGTACGGCGATGCCTCGGCGTAGGTAGCTCGCCAGTCTCGCGGCAGGCGCAATGGCGATCCCGTACCCGGCAGCAACCAGCGTCATCGCCACATCGAATGTCTCCACCGTTTGCTCCCGCTCCTGCAGCGCGTTTTCGAACACGCGCTGCACGGTCACGCGCCATGGTTCATCGGCCGTGGACTGCGAGCAGATCAAGGGCTGCTTGAGCACTTCCTCGCACGGCACTTCACGGTAGGCCAGCAGGTGGGAGCGCTTGGCCACGGCGACCGCCAGCGTGTCATGCCACAGC